>NZ_CM146899.1:3810000-6322816 GCF_055755015.1 Pseudomonas sp. Arb-4-2C | reverse complement strand
ATCGCGCGGCCAACTTGTTGAAGAGCGCTCCGGGATAAATTGCGGGCAGGGCTGAAGACCGCCTGACACAAGGGTTGTGGCGCTGATGAAAATTTTCGCGGGGGTGCATGAAGGATGTGAACAACGGCTACGAAAGCGTGGTTTTGCGCCACGCTGGGGCGTTCGGTAACAAGTTGGTGCGAGAAGGGAAACAGTCAGTGTGAATGCCATTGTGGCGAGGGCGCTTGCTTCCTCGCCACAGGCTTTTGCAGAAAAAAATCAGCGTGCAGTCAGCTCGATCACGCAGCATGCGGCATTGGTGGAGACTTCAACCAATCCGGCATTACCGTCCAGTTGCACACAATCATGCCGACCGAGCTGTGCAGTGCTGTCGTCGACCTGCACATGCAGCAGCTCACCGACACTGAACACCAGCAGCGTCCCCGCCGAGCTGAAAAACCGTTGCTCACCCTCCAGCCACTGCAACCGTGCGCTGTAACGCTGCGGCGCATAGATCAGGTTGAAATCGCGGATCGCCCCACCGAGCAAGGTGCAGGACACCTGGCTCTCGCCGCTGAACGCAAACGGGTCCAGAGGTAACAGCGGGCGCGTGTCATCACCGTCGACGCACAGGGTCATGCCATCGCCCTGCAACACTGTGATCACTCGCTGATACCCGGCAAAGGTCGAAAAGCCGCCGGACTCGGCGATGTCGGCAATCGACAGGCGCCAACCGAAACCATCAAGGCCGGCGCCCGCGTCACGGGTGATTTCTTCGGTGCTGCCGCCGCCGTTTTTCCACGGCATGCGTGGGTAGCCTTCGGCGCGTAAAACCTTCAACTCTTTCATTTGTGGAACCGACCTTCCAGACGATGACGGGAACCGGGGTGGATCAGACGCGCAGCGGTCACCGGCTGACGCCCCGACCAGGTACGACGGCGGATCAACAGGCACGGCTCGCCTTTTTCAATCTGCAGCAACTTGCACTCGGACGGCTCGGCGAGGATCGCTTCGACCACATGCTCGCCTTCGGTCAGCGGCGCCACCTGGTTCAGATAGGCGTATGGAGTCTGCAGGGTGAAGTCCTGCTTGAGGTATTCCGGGGCGACCAGCGCGTTGACGAAACGGTCTTCGATTTGCACCGGAATGTCGTTCTCGTAATGCACGATCAGCGAGTGGAACACCTTCTGCCCTTCGCGCATGTCCAGCGCCAGTGCGCGCTCGGAACCGGCAGCCTCTTCTTCGAGGGTGATCACCTGACAGGTGTGGCGATGACCACGGGAGGCGATTTCGTCGGCGATGTTGTGCACCTCGAACAGCGCAGACTGGCTTTTTGGTTCGGCGACGAACGTACCGACGCCCTGCATGCGCACCAGCAGGCCGTCGGCGGTCATCTCGCGCAAGGCCCGGTTGATGGTCATGCGACTGAAACCGAGTTGATTGACCAGCTCGCTTTCCGACGGCACGCGATAGTGCGGCGGCCAGTTACCACTGTCGATCTGCTGGGTGATCATCTGCTTGACGCGAGCGTACAAGGGCGCCGGACTGTCGCCCATGTTCGCGGCCAACGGGGAGACTGGAGGCGGAGTCGGCACGGTTGATCCCTGTTTTCTGGATGAAGGTTGCTAGCTTGCCGGAGTTTACCGGGCAGGCAAACGTCTGTATATGTATATACAAATAACACACGATGGGGTGCTGAACCATGTCCGCCTTCTTTGCCGAACGCGCGCTGCTGCCTAACGGATGGGCCAACAATGTACGTCTTGAGGTCAGCGCCGATGGCGTGTTGACCCACATCCAGGCCGATTCCACCGCAGACGGCGCCGAACGGCTGAGCGGTCCGCTGCTGCCGGGCATGCCCAATCTGCACTCTCACGCCTTCCAGCGCGCGATGGCGGGCCTGGCCGAAGTGGCCGGCAACCCCAATGACAGTTTCTGGACCTGGCGCGACCTGATGTATCGGCTCGTCGGAAAAATCAGCCCGGAGCAGCTCGGCGTGATCGCCCGTCAGCTGTACATCGAGATGCTCAAGGCTGGATACACCTCGGTTGCCGAATTCCATTACGTGCATCACGACCACAACGGCCAGCCCTACGCTGACCCGGCTGAACTGGCGCTGCGCATCAGCCAGGCCGCGAGTGACAGCGGCATTGGTCTGACCCTGCTGCCGGTGCTCTACAGCCACTCGGGTTTTGGCGGCCAGACGCCGAATGAAGGGCAGCGCCGCTTCATCAACAGCACCGAAAACTACCTGAAGCTGCAATCGCGCCTGCAACCGCTACTGGCGCAGCAAAAGGCGCAATCGCTGGGACTGTGCTTCCACTCGTTGCGCGCGGTCACCCCGCAGCAGATCAGCGAAGTGCTCGCGGCCAGCGACAAACAGTGCCCGGTGCACATTCACATCGCCGAACAACAGAAGGAAGTCGATGACTGCCTGAGCTGGAGCGGTCGCCGTCCGTTGCAATGGCTCTACGAAAACACCGAGGTCGATCAGCGCTGGTGCCTGGTTCACGCCACGCACGCCAACCCGGAAGAAGTCACGCTGATGGCCAGGAGTCGCGCCATCGCCGGCCTGTGCCTGACCACCGAAGCCAATCTTGGCGACGGGATTTTCCCGGCGGTGGATTTCCTCGCGCAGGGCGGGCGCATGGGTATCGGTTCCGACAGTCATGTGTCGCTCAGCGTGGTCGAGGAATTGCGCTGGCTGGAATACGGTCAGCGTCTGCGCGATCAGCGGCGCAATCGCTTGTATGGCGCGGATCAGCCGATGGTCGGGCGCACGCTGTATGACGCGGCGCTGGAGGGCGGCGCCCAGGCACTGGGGCAGCCGATTGGCGCGCTGGAAGTCGGCAAGCGCGCGGACTGGATCGTGCTCGATGGTAATGATCCGTATCTGGCGACAGCCAATGGTGACGGGATTTTGAATCGCTGGTTGTTTGCCGGTGGTGATCGTCAGGTGCGCGATGTGTTGGTCAACGGCCAGTGGGTGGTGCGCGATGGCCGACATGCTGGCGAAGAGGACAGCGCCCGCGCCTTCACCCAGGTTCTGCGCGCACTTTTGAGCTGACCCAAAACAAAATGTGGGAGCGAGCCTGCTCGCGAAAGCGGTGTATCAGTCAACATTTTCGTTAACTGACACACCCTTCGCGAGCAGGCCCGCTCCCACATTTTTGATTTGTGGCGATGCTTAGTTCGAGGTCTTGGCCATCTGCCGATCCGACGCCCGCCAGATCAGTCGCGTGGTGTCGTAACCTTGCTGCCGGGCCTTGCTCAGCAGCTCTTCACGCACCACACCGTTGACGGTCGGCGTGCGCGACAGCAACCACATGTACTTGCGGCTCGGGTCGCCGACAATGGCGGTCTTGTAGTCATCGCTGACGTACAACACCCAGTATTCGCCTTTCGCCACACCCGGAATCAGCCGCGAGAACCAGGTATCGAACTCGACCCACAACTTGTCGGTCTTGCCCGGCACTTGTGGATAAGCCGTGCCCTTGACCTCTTCCCATTGCCAGTCCGCAGTCAGGCAGCGATTGAGCACATCGACGTTGCCATCCGGCTTGAGCGAGTAATGCGCTTCGGATTGCGCACAATCGCGCTGGAAGTACATCGGCAGGCGCGCCAGTTCGTACCAGGTGCCCTGGTAACGCTTGAGGTTGACGCTGTGAGCTGTCTTGGGCGCCAGCGGATCTTCACCGTGTGTGGCGCAGCCGGCCAGTACCAGGCCGGCAAAAAAGACAAACAATAACCGCTTCATTATTTTTCTCCCGTGGGCGCGTAGCCCCGGTTTACTTCAGGCCTTGGCCGGAAAACATCAACACTTTGTCACCGGCGTACTGCACGCTGATAAAGCTTTTCTGGTCGCCCCAGGTACAACTGGACATGCCGAGCGCACCCGAACAGTCGGTGGGTTTGCCGAGCAGCGTCTCAACTTCGGCCTTGGCCATGCCGGCCGAAAGCCTGGAATAGTTTTCCTGATTGACCTTGCTGCACGCGGCCAACAACACGCAAAAGGTCAGAAGGGCGATAGATCGCAGCGACATGAAGTAACTCCTGGAGCGGAAGGGGGATGGCATGGCGCCAACCAGAAGCTTAGAAGAGAAAACCCCTGTCTGGTTCCCCACGCGGGTGGCTATTTATTGCTCCGCTCGTCTGGCATTTACCGGCAAATCAGCGACTTTTTGCCGCTATTGAGCATTTCGTCGCATTTCACAAAAACCGCCTAATCTTTGGCGCGCCGCGGTCGAAATAAGAGCAGCGCAAAGCCCCCGAGTGTGGCAAATTGCCGCCCTTTCTCGACCAGCCCCTTCGCGGTAGTTCATTCGATGACCAGAAACATGAAATTCAGCCACAAGATCTTGTTGGCTGCCGCCCTCGTGGTGGCCGTTGCGTTCGCCTGTTTCATTTTCTTCAACGACTATCGACAACGCGAAGCCCTGAGCAGCAGCACTGAAGCTTCGATGCAGGAACTGGGCAGCCTGACCACCAGCAACATCCAGACCTGGCTGGAGAGCCGCATCCAGTTGCTGCAGTCGCTGTCACAGCAAGTCGCCGCCGACGGCAGCGCACCCGCCAGCCTGAAACGCATCATCGACCTGCCCGCCTACACCGGCAATTTCCAGCTCAGCTACTTCGGTGGAGCCGACGGCGTGATGTTCTCGGTGCCCGCCGGCAACCGCGCGCCGGACTATGACCCGCGTGCGCGCGGCTGGTACAAGGCGGCCAACAGCGCCCAGCAGACCATCGTCACCGAACCCTACATCGCCGCCTCGTCGGGCAAACTGGTGATCACCGTCGCCACCCCAGTACAGCGCCAGGGCCAGATGATTGGTGTGGCCGGTGCGGACATCGACCTGACCAGTGTCAGCGCGATTATCAACTCGCTGAACTTCGGCGGCCACGGCCACGCGTTCATTGTCAGCAGCGAGGGCAAGATCCTGATCCACCCGGACAGCAAACTGGTGCTCAAGACCCTCGCCGAGGCCTACCCGAACGGCGCGCCGAAAGTCAGCCCCGGTTTGAAAGAAGTCGAGTTCGACGGCAAGACCCAACTGGTCTCGTTCACCCGCGTCAACGGCGTGCCATCGGCTGACTGGTATGTGGCGCTGGTGCTGGATAAAGACACCGCATTCTCGATGCTCAGCGAATTCCGCACCTCGGCGCTGATCGCCATGGTGATTGCCGTAGTGATCATCATCGCCCTGCTCGGCATGCTGATCCGCGTGCTGATGCAACCGCTGCTCACCATGGGTCGCGCCATGCACGACATCGCTGAAGGTGAAGGCGATCTGACCAAACGTCTGGTGATTCACGGCCACGACGAGTTCGGTGCGCTGGGCCTGTCGTTCAACCGCTTCGTCGAGCGCATTCACACCTCGATCCGCGAGGTGTCCTCGGCCACCGGCCAGGTCAACGAAGTGGCCCTGCGCGTGGTCGCGGCCTCGAACTCGTCGATGTACAACTCCGACCAGCAGGCCAGCCGCACCAATAGCGTGGCCGCGGCGATCAACCAGCTCGGCGCCGCCGCCCAGGAAATCGCCCAGAACGCCGCCCTTGCCTCGCAACACTCAAGCGATGCGCGCAGCCTGGCAGTCGACGGTCAGCAGGTTGTGGATAAAACCATCCACGCCATGCAGCAGTTGTCGGCAAAAATCAGCGACTCCTGCGGCAACATCGAAACCCTCAACAGCAACACGGTGAACATCGGCCAGATTCTGGAAGTGATCACCAGCATCTCGCAACAGACCAACCTGCTAGCACTCAACGCCGCGATTGAAGCAGCACGTGCCGGTGAAGCCGGGCGTGGTTTCGCCGTGGTCGCTGACGAAGTGCGCAACCTCGCACACCGTACCCAGGACTCGGCCCAGCAAGTGCAGAAGATGATCGAAGAACTGCAGGTCGGCGCACGACAGGCGGTAAGCATCATGACCGAGAGCCAACGCGAGAGCGAAAGCAGCGTCGGCATCGCCAACCAGGCGGGCGAGCGCTTGGGCAGCGTGACCCAGCGCATTGGCGAGATCGACGGGATGAACCAGTCTGTGGCCACTGCGACCGAAGAGCAGACCGCTGTGGTCGAGTCGATCAACGTCGATATCAACGAGATCAACACGCTGAATCAGGAAGGCGTGGAGAACCTGCAGGCGACCTTGCGCGCATGCTCGGATCTGGAGCAGCAGGCGGCGCGGTTGAAGCAGTTGGTGGGCAGTTTCAGGATTTAAGGCGCAGCCACTGACCCCTTCGCGAGCAGGCTCGCTCCCACAAGTGAAATGCATTTCAAAGTGGGAGCGAGCCTGCTCGAAGAGGGATGCCGCAATGAAAACTTAGAACCTGGAACCCGGTTCGGAAAGAAACACCAACTCCTCAGCCGTAGACTCCCGCCCCAACACCGCATTGCGATGCGGAAACCTGCCAAATCGCGCAATCACTCTCTGATGCCGCTCGGCATAGTCCAGATTGTCGGCAAACACCGCCCTCTCCCCTTCCGGCTGCTCAGCCACCAGCTCGATAAATCTGGACACCGCCTCGTTCTGCACCGCGAGGTTTTCGCAGTGTTCGAACACCAGATAAATGAATACGCGCTGGATCGGCTTCAATTGCCGGTCGAAGTCCGCAGCAATGCCTTGCGCGACGAGCTTCTGCGCGCGCAGATCACCGGAAAACGCTTTGGGAGAGTCGCGAAAGATCATTCGCGGCAGTTGATCGAGCAGAAGCACCACGGCCAGCCAACCTTCGGGACATTGCGTCCACTCGGTCAATTCGCCGGCCAGGGCCTGATCGACAAAGACCCCGAAACGCTCACGCGCTTCGAGGTCTTGGCTGTCTCGCTTACCGAACCACAACTTGCCCTTGTCAGCCGATATCTCGTCGGGTGATTCGGCGTGTCCGAACCACCAGTCGAGCAACGGCTGCCAAGGCGCGTTCATGGTTTATTCCTTGTGGTAGGCCGTAGCGCGAGCGACTTCTTCTTTCGAACCAAGGAACACCGCTACGCGCTGGTGCAGGCCTTCAGGCTGAATGTCGAGGATGCGCTGGTGACCGTCGGTGGACGCGCCGCCCGCTTGTTCCACAAGGAACGACATCGGGTTGGCTTCGTACATCAGACGCAGTTTGCCCGGCTTGGAGGGCTCGCGGCTGTCACGTGGGTACATGAACAGACCGCCACGGGTCAGGATGCGGTGCACGTCGGCCACCATCGCGGCAACCCAACGCATGTTGTAGTTCTTTTTCAGCGGACCCTCTTCGCCGGCCAGCAGTTCGCTGACGTAGCGTTGTACCGGGGCTTCCCAGTGGCGCTGGTTGGACATGTTGATCGCAAATTCCTGAGTCGATTCAGGAATGGTGATGTCTTCGTGGGTCAGGACGAAGCTGCCCATTTCGCGGTCCAGGGTGAAGCCTTTGACGCCGTCACCGAGGGTCAGCACCAGCATGGTCTGTGGGCCGTAGATCGCGTAACCGGCAGCCACTTGCTGGGTGCCTGGCTGCAGGAAGGCTTTTTCGTTCAGCGGCTCGTTCTGGCTCAGGTATTCGTTCGGGCAACGCAGTACCGAGAAAATGGTGCCGACCGGGGCGTTGATGTCGATGTTCGACGAGCCGTCCAGTGGGTCGAAAACCAGCAGGTAAGCGCCTTTCGGGTATTTGCCCGGGATCTGGTAGGCATTGTCCATTTCTTCGGACGCCATGCCGGCCAGGTGACCGCCCCATTCGTTGGCTTCGAGCAGGATTTCGTTCGACAGGACGTCGAGCTTCTTCTGCACTTCGCCTTGGACGTTTTCAGTGCCCATGCTGCCCAGAACACCACCCAGGGCGCCTTTGGACACGGCGTGGCTGATCTCTTTGCAGGCACGCGCCACCACTTCGATCAGGAAGCGCAGATCGGCAGGAGTGTTATTGCTGCGGGTCTGCTCAATCAAATAGCGACTCAGGGTAACGCGGGACATGGACGGCTCCGGTGGAATGGGGGGCTAAAAACCCGCGCAGTTTACAGGGAGTCTGAAAACGTAGCGAGCGATGACGCCCGGTAACGTGCATTGGGGCGCAATTGCCTCTATCAGACGTGATCAGGCCTGGAGAGTTCAGGCACCGGATTCAGCGTAGTTCGAATCGGGACGGGTGGTGCATGGCGCCCTGCGCCCGGTCAGAATTTTTGTTGCCTGACCGGACACCTTCGCGAGCAAGCCCGCTCCCACAGGGGATCTCGATTGAACACAAACCTTATGCCCACTGAAGATCTCCTGTGGGAGCGGGCTTGCTCACGAATGGCGCGCAGCGCCAGCCCTTCTCAGGACTTGGCAGGGGGCTTGCGCAACAGGCTCGCCGCCATCGCCCCGAGGAACACCACGCTCACCAACAACACCGCCCACAACCCGATTTTCTTCCAGTTGGTCTCGGCCACCGCCGTCGTGGTTGCCGGCGCAGCCTGCGTGGCAACCACTTCACCCTGCACTGTCGCCTTGCCCAGCGTTGCGAGTTTCTCCGGTTTGAAATCCGGAATCAGCGTGGTCAGCGGCAGGTTAGCCGTTTTCACACTCGGGTTGCCCAACGCCAGGCTGTAAGGCCCTTCGCCGCGCGCGAGGAAAATCACCTGCGTCGCCCGCACCGCGTATTTCAGGCCAGGTGCCTGCTCGCCCAGGCCACCGCCGCGCTCATCCACGCTCAGTTTCAGCTGCTGCACGGTCTGCCCGTACAACTGCAATTCGTTCTGCACCACGTCCTGACCATTCTGGGTCAGGCGATACAGCAAACCGTTGCTCAGGGTCTGCCACGGCAGGCTGCTCTCGCGCCGGCCTGCGAGAGTAACCGGGGCCAGGCTGTTCGGTTGCGTGAGTTCAACCTGCACCCGCTCGACGTTCAGCCCCATCGGCAACTGCCAGGTGTATTCGCCGGCCTTGGTGCTGCTGCCGGCCAGCGCTTGCGACCAGACCAACGGCAGCGGCACGTTGCGCGGATCACTGCTTTTCAGTTGTGCCGACGTCAGGGTCGGCGCCGACGTCGGCGCATCCCACAGCAGACGCAGATACCGCGCCGGTTGCCCCGGCAGCGCCACTTCGTGCTGTTCGATACGCTCATCGGAAAAGGTCAGCCGCGCAACCTGCCCTTCGCCCCACGCCTGCCAGTGCTGCAAGTCATCACTGGCCTCGATGCTGAAGCGCTGGAAGCCATCGCGCTCGCTGGTCCAGTCGAGGATCAACTGCTGCAACGGCGCCTTGATTGCACTGGCGTCGAGCAGCCAGCCACGCAGCACTTCTTCACCAGCCTCCAGTTGGCTGGACGGCTGCACTTCCACCAGCGTGCCGGTGGTGGTCGATTGCACGCGTACGTTCGGCGCGCGCTCGCTGGCGTCGGCGGCGTTGTACAGCGGGAACCACTTCACCTCATGCAACTGACCGTCGTCGCGGGTCTGCGCCGATTCGCGGGCCAGGGCGTAGGCTTGCGGTTCGCCGGCGGCGTTGAACACCCGCAGGTCGCTCAGATCGGTCTGGCGTGCCTGCAATTGCGCGCTCAATGGCAGTTCGAGGCGATACCAGGGGCCATTGCCACTCACCGCCAGCGGCACCTGCGTGGCGAAGTCCGTCGGTTTTTCCTGGGCGCCGGCAGCCATCACCACGCCCAGCGCCAACCACCCCAGATTCAGCATGCGACTCAAGATGAAACTCCTTCGGTGTCCGGGACGGGCTTGTCCGCCGCCGGTCCGGCTTCGACGCGTTTGGGCGGCAGCGGCGCAAAGTAGCCCACCACCAGCAGCAACACGCCGACGCCGATAAACGAGACGATCCGGGCGAGGCCGCCACGGTTGCTCAATTCGACAAAAACCAGTTTCGCCACCACCAGCGCAATCAGCGCCGCGCCGATCAGCCACACCTCGCGCCGATGACGCAAATGCCCGCCAATCATCAGGCCCAGCGCCATCAGCGTCCAGACGATGGATAACCCGGCCTGCACCAGCATCGATTCGAGCAGCAGATCCAGCTCGAACGGAATCCCCGCCCAATGGTGCGCGGCGCGGGTCACCAGCGCGGTGCACAAGGCGAACAGCGAAACCCCGGCAACCAACTGCGTGGCGTACTCGGCGTAATCCTTGCGCAGCGCAAACTGCGTCACGGCATGGCGTGACCACACATATACCCCGAACAGGGCGAACAGCAGGCCCAATTCCAGCGGGTTGATCAACGGCACGTACGGCAGCGGTTCGGCGTTGCCGTCGCTGACGCCGTTGGCCAGCCAGTACCACGCCAGCATCAGCACCGCCAAGGGCGCTGCGGCGTACAAGCGATATTCGCGAGGGAACGCTGCCACCGGCCACGGCCAGTTGCGTGGAGCCGCCGCCAGCAACAGATACAGGCTCGGCAAGATCGCCCAGCCCAGCCAGCGCCAGGCGTTGTATTGCTCGGACAACAGCAGCAGGCCGTAGCGCAACTCCAGCGCCAGCACGCCGATCAGCAGCCAGCAGCCGAGCACATGCGCCGCGCTCAAGGCCCGTGCCGGCAGCATCGGCGTCAGTCGCCGCAAGCTGAAGAAGTGCACGACAAACACCAGTGCCCACGCCAGCCAGCCGACATTCGCCGCCGGGTGATAACGCGGATGCCACGCCGCCAGCAGCACCAGGCCCGCTGCCGGAATCAGCAAGGTGCACAGCAGACCCAGCGCCGGCCATTTCAGGCGCAGCGACAGCAGTGTCCACAACGCCACGCTCAATGCGGCGACCAGCAGCAACAGCGTCGCCTGCAAGTTCAGTGGCGCAAATCGCAGCACCTCGCTGATCCACGCCAGCGCCCACCATCCGGCCCCCCACACCAGCAGCACTTCAGACAGGCGCTGCAAACCCAGCACATCGAAGGCCGAGGCATGATTGCCCCGTTGCAGGCGCCAGGCGCCGATCATGGCGGCCAGCCCCAGCACCAGCGGCGTCCAGAAGCCGCCATGGGCGAGCGGGCGCAGACCTTCGCTGGACAGCGGCCCGAGCAACTCGGGACCGGCGAGCAAAAACGCCGCGCCGCCGATCAACTGCAACAACAAGCCGAAGACAAAACTCACGCGCTGCTTGAGGTACAGGCTCAGCCAGATGATCAACAACCCGCTGGCCGCCCACACCGCGCTCGCGGTTTGCCACGGCAACACGAACAGCACCGCCAGATTGATCAGCACCAAGCCTGCCAACAGCACCACCGACAAACCACGCAGCAGACGCACATCGCCGCGCACCATTTCGTCACGCGCCGCCAGCAGCATGCCGGCGATCAGCGCCAGGCCAATCAACGAGGCGCTGAGCAAGCCGCTCCAGCCGGCGCTGAACACTGCTGCCGAATCTTCACCCGCGCCTTGCAGGCGAAGCAGGAACAACGCACCACCCAGCAGTTGCACGGCGAACGCGGTGAACAGGAACGTGCGTGATTGCAGGTGCAGGCCGGCGAACAACGTCACCAGCCCGGCCAGCGCCCAACTGATCGCCGTGGCCTGAACAAAGAAGAACAGCGGCGCCAGCAGGTACAGGAAGGTCAGGCCCAAAGCCGCCAGCACCGGAAGGCCTTGGCGCTCCCACGGCGAAGCTTGCTCCGGCGCGGCCTTGCGCAGTTGATAGAAACTGAACAGCAACGCGATGCCGAGCATCAATGCGCCCAACGGTGCGCCATCGAGCAGACTGCTTTCGCCGACGCGCAACTGACTGAGAAACGCCAGTGCCGAACCCAGTTGCAGCAGCAAGGCAAACGCCCGGGCGAACGGCCGCTGCTGACGCAGGCCGAGCCAGAAGATCCCCGCGCCTTCCACCGCCCAGGCCGCTGACGTCCAGCGCGCATCGAGGCCGAGCGGGATCGCCAGGCTGGCGAAAATCACTCCCAGCGCCAGACAGGTTTCGCCCAGCAACAAGGCACGACCGCCCATCAGTAAACGGGCCAGGCCCATGTAGATCACGCCCAGCGCCAGTGCGCTGAATGCGGCGGCGAACTCCAGATGCTGCACCAGCGCAAACTGCAGACCGAAACCCACGATCGGTGGCGCGAACAGCATCGTGCCGTCGACGTAATCGCCCTTGCGTGCTGACCAGTGCAGCAGCGCCTCGCGGTCGCCGTCCGCCGGCGCGTCGGGCATGTCGAGCAACTTGCGCCGGGCGAACAGCAGGCCGATGGCCAGGTACATCAGGAAGAACAGAATCAGGAACGGCTCGGTGCTCCACAACAGCTCAGGCGCATACGAACGCAGGCCCCAGGCGAAACCGATACCGAAAGTGCCGACGAAGCCGATCAGGTTGAGCAGGCGCCAGGCCTTGAACCAGGCAATGGCAAGAATGCCGGCGTTGAGCAGCGCGAAATAGCTGAACAGCGCGACATGGTTGCCCTCCCCCGTCGAGGTCAGGATCGGCGCGGCGAAACCGCCCAATGCCGCAGCAGCGGCCAGCCCCAGCGCATCCTGAGTGATGGCAAGGATCGCCGAAAACACCGTCACGGCCACCAACAGTCCCAGCGCGGCGGACGGGTCGAGCAACGGGTGCAGGCGCATCGCCGCAAACACCGTCAGGTACAGCACCGCGATCCCGGTGCCCTGCAAAATCAGCGCATAACTGCTGTTGCGTCGACGCAGCCACCAGCCCAGCGCCAGCAGGGCCAACGCCGCGGCCGCGACACCGGCATAACGCAATTCGATCGGCACCACCATGCCTTCAGTGGCGTAGCGCAACAGGAAGGCCAGACCGAAGAACAACAGCACCACGCCGACCCGCAACACAGTATTGCCGCCGAACAGCCAGCTGCGCGCGGCGCGGATACCACGCTCGATGAGGTTCGGGCCACGGGGTTCGGCGGGTTGCGCAGGTTTTGCAGGCTCGTCAGCGATTGCGTCCAGATGCCAGACATCGGCCGGTAGCGGCTGACTGGTTTCGCTGGCGACGGTGGAGATCGGTTCGAGTTCGGGTGGCAGTTCCCAGACCAATTCCGGCGCTGCGGCAGCTTCGGCGATGTCGACGGGCTCGCTGAGCGGTTCCGCATCTGCCGGTGGCACCGCGTGAGAGGGGGAGCCTTCCAGCAGATACAGGCGCTGCGCGACGCCCTGCAAGGCCAGCTTCGTCTGTTCAAGTTGGCGCTGTTGCTCCGCCGCCTGCGAGCCAAGCCGGGCGATGCGCAGCGTTTGCCCGATCGCCAGTCCGAGCAATGCACCCAGCAGCGCGGCGCTGAACGACTCATCGAGCAGCCAGCCGAGCAGCAGCCCGATCAACATGAACATCCATTGCATGGTCGATATCCCTGAGCAGCCCCGAGGCGGGGCAATCCCGGCAGTTGCTTCAGTCTAGGCTCACTCCTACATTGGAATGGCGGTGACTGAGGCTGCCGGTAACCGGCGCTCAGTATATCGATCCGGCCCAACAAACGTTGGGCCTTGCGCACATTTGTTGCAGAAAATTACTCCAGTGCCTTCCAGATGTCGGTGGCGTACTCGCGAATGGTCCGGTCGGAGGAGAACCAGCCCATCCGCGCCGTGTTGAGCACTGCCGAGCGCCACCAATTGTTGGAGTCGTGCCAGTGCGCGTCGACGCGTTTTTGCGCTTCCCAGTAGGAGTCAAAGTCGGCGCAGACCAGGAAGCGGTCGTAGTCCACCAACGAATCGATCAGCCCGGTATAACGCGACGTATCGTCCGGCGAGAACACGCCGCTGCGAATCGCTTGCAGCACATCGTTCAGACGATGAGACGCGGCGATATCCGGCGCGGCGCTGAATTCGTGGTTCTGCTTGCGCGCTTCAACCTGCTGCGCGCTGAGACCGAAAATGAACATGTGTTCCGCACCGATGCGCTCACACATTTCCACGTTGGCGCCATCGAGGGTGCCAATAGTCAGCGCGCCGTTGAGGCCGAACTTCATGTTGCTGGTGCCCGAGGCTTCGAACCCGGCAGTGGAAATCTGCTCGGACAAGTCCGCCGCCGGAATGATGCTCTCGGCCAGGCTGACGTTGTAGTTGGGCAAAAACACCACTTTGAGCAGGCCGCGCACGGTCGGGTCGTTATTCACCACCCGAGCAATGTCGTTCGTCAGTTTGATGATCAGTTTGGCCTGGTGATAACTGGCAGCCGCCTTGCCGGCGAAGATCTTCACCCGGGGCACCCAGTCGACCTCAGGTTCGGCGCGAATCGCCTGATACAGCGCCACGGTGTGCATCAGGTTAAGTAACTGACGCTTGTATTCGTGGATCCGTTTGACCTGCACATCAAACATCGCAGCCGGATTGACCGCGATCCCCAGCCGCTCGTGAATCAGATAGGCCAGAGCCTTTTTGCTGTGCAGGCGCTGCTCGGCGAAGGCTTTGCGGAACGCGGGTTTCTCGGCGAACGGCTGCAGATCGAGCAAGCGCTCTTCGGGGTTGTCCAGCAAGTCCGGCCCCAGCGCATCGACCAGCATCGAGGTCAACTCAGAGTTCGCCTGATACAGCCAGCGCCGGAAGGTGATGCCGTTGGTTTTGTTGTTGATCCGCTCCGGGTAGAGCTTGTGCAGTTCGGCAAATACAGTCTTGCGCATCAGTTGCGTGTGCAGCCCGGACACGCCGTTGACGCTGTGCGAACCGAGAAACGCGAGGTTGCCCATGCGTACCCGACGACCGTTGTCCTCTTCGATCAGCGACACCGCGCGCAATACGTCGAAGTCATGAATACCCTTGGCCCGCAGCGAATCGATGTGCTGGGCGTTGATCAGATAGATGATCTGCATGTGCCGCGGCAGCATGCGTTCCATCAGGCCGACCGGCCAGGTTTCCAGTGCTTCGGGCAGCAGCGTGTGGTTGGTGTACGACAAGGTATCGACGGTGACTTGCCACGCGGCATCCCAGGCCACGTCGTAGACATCGACCAGTTGTCGCATCAGCTCGGCGACGGCAATCGAGGGGTGGGTGTCGTTGAGCTGGATCGCCGCATGGTCGCCCAGGGTCAGCACCGAGGTGTGCATGTTGCGATGACGACGCAGCAAGTCCTGCAGGGAAGCGGCGACAAAGAAGTATTCCTGCCGCAGGCGCAGCTCCTGCCCGGCCTCGGTGCTATCCGCCGGGTAAAGCACGCGGGAAATACTTTCGGCCCGGGCCACTTCGGCGACGGCACCCAAGTGGTCACCGGCGTTGAAGCGTTCCAGGTGCAGGTCTTCCATGGCCCGCGCCCGCCAGAGGCGCAAGGTGTTGACGCTGGCCCCGCGCCAACCGACGACTGGCGTGTCGTAGGCAATCGCCCGCACGGTTTCAGCCGGCGACCAGACTTGTTTGGATTTGCCGGAAACGTCGGTGACGGTTTCGACACTGCCGCCGAAACCGATGGTGTAAACGACTTCCGGCCGCTCGAATTCCCAAGGGTTGCCGAAATCCAGCCAGTGTTCGGTCTGTTCCTGCTGCCAGCCATCGACGATGGCCTGGCGGAACAGCCCGTGTTCATAACGAATGCCGTAGCCGTGACCGGCGATGCCGAGGGTCGACATGCTTTCCATGAAGCACGCCGCCAGACGCCCGAGGCCACCGTTGCCCAGTGCCGCATCCGGCTCCAATAAGCGGATGCGCTCCAGATCGACACCCAGCTCGGTCAGCGCTTCACGGGCGACGTCGAGCAGGCCGAGGTTGCTCAGGCTGTCGTAGAGCAAGCGGCCGATGAGAAATTCCAGCGAGAGGTAATACACCCGCTTCTGGCCTTTGCGGTAGATCTGCCGGGTGTGATCCATCCAGTGTTCGACCATGTGATCACGCGCCGCCAGGGCGATGGCCTCGAACCAGTCATGGTCGAAGGCGTGATCCGGGTCTTTGCCCACCGCGTAGGTGAGTTTGGTCAGGACGGCGTCGCGGAATGCGGCCACCTCTGCTTCGCGAACTAGTGGTTCTTGAGTCATCGATAGGACCTCGAGCGAGCGGGGAATTGTCTGAGCCTAGACGGTCTGACCGACGGTAGAGGCGCAGGTTCGGCAGTTTTTCCTGAGACGGTGAGATCGCCCGGCATTACCTTGGCGAGTGGGCTAATGAATGCAGGGGCCGTGCCGTACTGCCGGCCAGTTGAGCGACATTTGCAAAAATCTGGCGAAAGGTTGTTCAAAAATCCACCAGTCCCGGTATGATCGCGCGCCCTGATGCACACACGCCTGGTAACTCCCGATGATGAAGCCCAACCTGATTGCCGCTGCCGAGATCGACCGTCTCGATACGTGGGCCAAATATTCGGCCCCGATGTGCGGTTCCTGCATGTCGAGCTGCTGCACGCTGCCGGTCGAGGTCAAGATCAAGGACCTGGTGCGCATCGGTGTGGTCGACGAGTTCGAGCTGGGCGACCCGCCGAAGAACATCGCCAAACGCCTGCAAAAGGAAGGACTGGTCGAGCGTTTCAATCAGAAGTCGGGGATCTTCACCCTGCAGCGCATGAGCAACAACGATTGCTACTACCTGGATCGTAAGAGCCGCCTGTGCACCATTTATGACAAGCGCCCGGACACCTGCCGCAATCACCCCAAGATCGGGCCGCGCCCGGGGTATTGCGCGTACAAGCCGAAAGAAGTCGAGCGTGTGCAGAATTTCCGGGCAATCGAGAAGTTTTGATCTGCCTTGAGATTTTCGGCGGCTGATCGGCCGCCTTCGCGAGCAGGCTCGCTCCCACAGTAGATTCTCGGTGAACACAAATCTTGTGTATGCCATCGAACTCTTGTGGGAGCGGGCTTGCTCGCGAAGAGGCCAGCACAAACACCGCACAAACCTCAGTTAAACCCCAGACAAACAAAAACGCCCCCGGTCTCGCGACCGGGGGCGTTTTTTCAAGCTCGGGCTAAATTACGCCTTGGCTTTCTTGGCAGCGCGGGTACGCTCGCTTTCGTCCAGGATCTTCTTGCGAAGACGGATGGACTTAGGCGTAACTTCGCACAGCTCGTCTTCCTGGATGTATTCCAGAGCCTGTTCCAGGGTGAAGCGAACAGGTGGGACCAGAGCGATGGTTTCGTCTTTACCCGAAGCACGCATGTTGTCGAGCTTCTTGCCTTTGGTCGGGTTTACACCCAGGTCGTTGTCGCGGCTGTTCTGACCAACGATCTGACCGTTGTAGATCTCCTGGCCGTGTTCTACGAACAGCTTGCCACGAGCCTGCAGGGTTTCCAGGGAGTAGGTCAGTGCCTTGCCGGTTTCAACCGAAACCAGAACGCCGTTCTGACGGCCGGACATGTGGCCCGACTTCACTGGAGCGTAACGGTCGAAGATCGAGGTCAGGATGCCAGCACCGTTGGTCAGGGTCAGGAACTGGTTACGGAAACCGATCAGACCGCGAGCAGGGATGTTGTATTCCAGACGAACACGGCCCTTGCCATCCGGCACCATGTTGCTCAGGTCGCCTTTACGCAGACCCATCTCTTCCATGACCTTGCCCTGCGATTCTTCAGGGATGTCGATGGTCACGTTTTCGAACGGTTCCTGCTTCACGCCGTCAACTTCACGGATGATCACTTCAGGACGGCCCAGGGCCAGCTCGAAGCCTTCGCGACGCATGGTTTCGATCAGTACCGAGAGGTGCAGCTCACCACGGCCGGAAACCTTGAACTTGTCAGCCGAGTCGCCTTCTTCAACGCGCAGTGCAACGTTGTACAGCAGCTCTTTGTCCAGACGATCCTTGATGTTGCGGGAGGTCACGAACTTGCCTTCTTTACCGCAGAATGGCGAGTCGTTTACCTGGAAGGTCATGGAAACGGTTGGCTCGTCAACGGTCAGAGGCTTCATCGCCTCGACGGTGTTGATGTCGCACAGGGTGTCGGAGATGAACAGCTCGTCGAAACCGCTGATGCAGACGATGTCGCCGGCCGCTGCTTCTTCAACGTCGATGCGGTGCAGACCGTGGTGACCCATCAGCTTCAGGATACGACCGTTGCGGCGCTTGCCGTCGGCGCTGATAGCGACAACCGGGGTGTTCGGCTTGACGCGACCACGAGCGATACGGCCAACGCCGATAACACCCAGGAAGCTGTTGTAGTCCAGAGCGGAGATCTGCATCTGGAACGGACCGTCACGGTCAACGGCCGGAGGCGGAACGTGGTCGACTACCGCTTGGTACAGCGGGGTCATGTCTTCAGCCATTGCGGTGTGATCCAGACCGGCAATGCCGTTCAGGGCCGAGGCGTAAACAACCTGGAAGTCCAGTTGTTCTTCGGTTGCACCGAGGTTGTCGAACAGGTCGAAGATCTGGTCCAGAACCCAGTCCGGACGCGCGCCTGGACGGTCAACCTTGTTGATGACCACGATTGGACGCAGGCCGGCTTCGAAAGCCTTCTTGGTCACGAAACGGGTTTGCGGCATAGGGCCGTCTTGAGCGTCAACCAGCAGCAGAACGGAGTCAACCATCGACATTACGCGTTCAACTTCGCCGCCGAAGTCGGCGTGGCCCGGGGTGTCCACGATGTTGATGTGGTAGCCGTTCCAGTTGATGGCGGTGTTTTTCGCCAGAATGGTAATACCGCGCTCTTTTTCCTGGTCGTTGGAGTCCATCACGCGCTCGTCGTTGAGCTCGTTGCGCTCCAGGGTGCCGGATTGACGCAGGAGTTTGTCTACCAGGGTGGTCTTACCATGGTCAACGTGGGCAATGATGGCGATGTTACGTAGATTTTCGATCACTTGTGTATCTCGATCAGAGGATTCGGTTTGCTGACAAGTCTTGGCAGCGATTAACAGTAGTGTCCGGCATGGCCGTTACAGCTTGACGGCGGTGTCGGGGGGCCGGTGACGCAGGCCACAGGCAAACAGCCCCGGGCACTTAGCTCGGTCGATAAACGCGCACATTGGCATGCCCCTCACTGAGCAAATGGTGAGCATGCAGGCGACTCATCACGCCTTTGTCGCAATACAGCAGGTACTGGCGAGTCGGATCCAGCTCCTTGAAACGAGCGTTCACTGCGTAGAACGGCATCGTCTGTACTTCTATGCCGGCAAGCTCCAGCGGGTCATCCTCGGCCGCATCCGGGTGACGGATGTCGATGACGATCTGACCGGCCAGTGCTTCGCCGACTTCTTCGATCTGCAAGTCCTGGCCCAATTCGTCGATCACCCGATCGATCGGCACCAGTTTGGCGTTTTCGAGCGCACGCTCGAGAACCGCCATGTCGAATTCTTTCTCTTCGTGCTCAACGCGGTAGCGTTTGGCGGCAGTCTTCGGATTGACCGAAATGACCCCGCAATATTCCGGCATGTGCCGGGCGAAATCGGCGGTGCCGATCTCGTTGGCCGTGTCGATGATGTCCTGCTTGTGCGCGACGATCAGCGGGCGCAGGACCAGCTTGTCGGTCACGCAGTCGATCACCGACAGGTTCGGCAAGGTCTGGCTCGACACCTGGGAGATCGCCTCACCAGTCACCAGCGCATCGATGTGCAGGCGGTCGGCAATGGCGGAGGACGCGCGCAACATCATACGCTTCAATACGACGCCCATATGACTGTTATCGACTTTGCCGAGAATTTCGCCCAACACTTCTTCGAACGGAACACTGACAAATAGCACGCGTTGCGAGCTGCCGTACTTCTTCCAGATGAAATGCGCGACTTCCATCACGCCCAATTCATGGGCACGACCGCCCAGATTGAAGAAGCAGAAATGCGCCATCAGGCCGCGGCGCATGATCTGGTAGGCGGCAACCGTCGAGTCAAAGCCGCCGGACATCAATACCAGCGTCTGCTCCAGGGCACCGAGCGGGTAACCGCCGATGCCGTTGTGCTGGCTGTGGATGACAAACAACCGTTGGTCGCGAACTTCGATGCGAACTTCGATTTCCGGTGCCTTGAGGTCGATTCCGGCCGCCCCGCACTCACGACGCAGCTTGCTGCCGACGTATTTTTCAACGTCCATCGAGCTGAACGGGTGCTTGCCTGCACGCTTGCAGCGCACCGAGAAAATCTTCCCGGCCAGCTCATCGCCGTAGTGCTGTTTGCACTTCTCGGTGATGTCGTCGAAGTCACCCAGCGGGTACTCGTCGATCTGCAGAAAATGCGCAACGCCCGGGGTGCAGACCAGGCGCTCGCCCATCTCTTTCAAGGCTTTGGGGTCGGTAACGCGGGTTTCCAGCTCGAGATTGTCCCACACACCGTTCACCACCACGGCCGGGTCCAGATCGCGGAGCACGGCGCGGATGTTCTTGGCCAACTGGCGGATGAAACGCATCCGGACAGGGCGGCTTTTGATGGTGATCTCGGGGAAGACTTTTACGATTAGTTTCATGAAAACAGCGCGCGCAGGGCCAGCCGAAAAAGGGGGGCGCGGATTATAGCGGAAATTGCTCAAGGTTTAACCAGTTAATATGCAGAAGGTTTGTCATGCACCAAAACGGGTCATTTTCAGATTTGCACGCTACATTAAGGGGCGAGATTTTCCCCTTTATTGCGCTTTGCACCGCTGCAAGCGTGAATTTGGGGCAAAAAACCCATGGTGGGGCACTGGCATGCAATTTGCTCCCTTGTGAGGCAGGTTGCCTTGGCAGAGTATCTGCGCCGGCATCACCCATATTAAGGGCATCCACTACCAAGCCCTAAGCCACCCGGAGGACACTATGTCGAAGTCGGTTCAACTCATCAAAGATCATGACGTCAAGTGGATTGATCTGCGCTTCACGGACACCAAAGGCACTCAGCACCACGTGACCATGCCGGCTCGCGATGCGCTGGAAGACGACTTCTTCGAAGTCGGCAAGATGTTCGACGGTTCCTCCATCGCTGGCTGGAAAGGCATCGAAGCCTCCGACATGATCCTGCTGCCGGACGACGATACTGCCGTGCTCGATCCGTTCACCGAAGACGCGACCCTGATCCTGGTCTGCGACATCATCGAACCGTCGACCATGCAAGGTTACGATCGCGACCCGCGCGCCATCGCTCACCGCGCCGAGGAATACCTGAAGACCACCGGTATCGGTGACACCGTCTTCGCCGGTCCAGAACCAGAATTCTTCATCTTCGACGAAGTGAAGTTCAAGTCGGATATCTCCGGCTCGATGTTCAAGATCTACTCCGAACAAGGCTCGTGGATGTCCGACCAGGACATCGAAGGCGGCAACAAAGGCCACCGTCCTGGTATCAAAGGCGGCTACTTCCCGGTTCCGCCGTTCGACCACGATCACGAAATCCGTACTGCCATGTGCAACGCACTGGAAGAGATGGGCCAGACCGTTGAAGTTCACCACCACGAAGTGGCGACTGCCGGTCAGAACGAAATTGGTGTCAAGTTCAACACCCTGGTGAAGAAAGCTGACGAAGTTCAGACTCTGAAATACGTTGTACACAACGTTGCCGACGCTTACGGCCGCACTGCGACCTTCATGCCGAAGCCACTGTACGGCGACAACGGCTCGGGCATGCACGTGCACATGTCCATCGCCAAAGACGGCAAGAACACCTTCGCGGGTGAAGGCTATGCCGGCCTGTCCGAAACCGCCCTGTACTTCATCGGCGGTATCATCAAGCACGGTAAGGCCCTGAACGGCTTCACCAACCCGGCCACCAACTCCTACAAGCGTCTGGTGCCAGGTTTCGAAGCGCCGGTAATGCTGGCCTACTCGGCTCGCAACCGTTCCGCCTCGATCCGCATTCCTTACGTCAACAGCCCACGCGGCCGTCGTATCGAAGCACGCTTCCCGGATCCGGCTGCCAACCCGTACCTGGCTTTCGCAGCACTGCTGATGGCCGGCCTGGACGGTATCCAGAACAAGATCCACCCAGGCGATGCCGCTGACAAAAACCTGTACGACCTGCCGCCTGAAGAGGCGAAAGAGATCCCACAAGTTTGCGGCAGCCTGAAAGAAGCCCTGGAAGAGCTGGACAAGGGCCGTGCGTTCCTGACCAAGGGCGGCGTGTTCTCCGACGACTTCATCGACGCTTACATCGCGCTGAAATCCGAAGAAGAAATCAAGGTCCGCACCTTCGTACACCCACTGGAATATGAGCTGTACTACAGCTGCTGATCCGGTAGCGCTGCAGCACGCGGCGTGACAAAAAGAGGCCTCCTTCGGGAGGCCTTTTTTATGGGCTACGCGGTTAAAGCAGAGCGATCGCATCTTCTTGAAACAGACTCAATGAGCCTATCCAAAAAACTTCATTTACTGTCCCGCCTCCTTTCAGAAGGCGTAAGTGATGAAATTCGGCCATGCCTCTCTTTATTTTCTCTCCCTGCTCTTTGCGGTACTCACTACTGGCTGGGCAGCAGCCGATAGCGCCCCTCCTCATCATCAGACCAAGGTCTGGCAGGTGGAAAAACCCTACGAACATAGCGAGGTCCTGACAGCCGTTCTGGGTGGAAATACGTACTACAACAGTAAATCCGGCGAAGCACGTCTGGAAATCGGCTGCGTTTTCGATTCTCCCACGCGTACTCGCATACCCTTTGCACTGGAAGTCCCCGCGCACAGACTCGACTTCAATACCAATGACTATGAAGGCCCTGATGCCTCGAAAAGCGGGCCGCTGCGCATGATCACCGGCCATCGCGCACCGGTCAGCTACCGGGTCTCAGGCTGGATCTCTGCAAGAAGCCGTCAGGAAGATGGCTGGATATCTGGGTTTGGTGCGACTGCAGATATACCGGAGATGCGTTACTGGCTCACCGAGTCCGCCCATGGTCAACGTGTAACGCTAACGCTGCCCTCAACCATTGAGAATGATGAACCGCTGACCGCCGAGTTTTTCTTGCCGGAGGATGACAGCGGATTACGCAAAGTGATCGAACCGTGCCTGAAAGCATCCTGATCGATTGATAACTGAATCATGCAAATGATTGAGGACGGCAATTTCACAACAACCGCCTCCCTGACCTATGCTGCTACCCGACACCCTCGCTTCCGGCCGACTTCATGGATCGTTGTGCTCTATTCATTCTGCTACTGATCGCCCTGCCCGCCAGCGCACAGATCTACAAGTACAACGACGCCAGCGGCAACACGGTCTACAGCGATCATGCGCCGGACGGGGTCCAGGCGCAGCCAATGGAGTTGCCCCCGCTTAACAGCGTTCAGCCTCAGGCGCCGAGTGCGCCGTCCTCGGACACGGCCAGCCCGGCGCCTGCGCGCAATGCCTATGAAGTGCTGGAGCTCGCCGGCCTGCCCACTGAAGAAGCCCTGCGCGCCAACAACGGCACCTTCACGGTCAACGTGCTGATCAAGCCGCGCCTGCAAGCGCCGCATCAGTTAAGACTGGTGCTGGACGACGAACCCTACGGCCAGCCGAGCAACGTGCCGATCCTGCAATTGGTGAATGTCGACCGTGGCGAGCATCGACTTGCCGTGCAGGTCATCGACGGTGAGGCGATCATCCAGCAGAGTCCGGCGGTGGTCTTTACCGTGCAGCGGGTGCACAAGCCATGAGAGGTGTCTGGCTAATCCTGTGCCTGCTGGCCCTGCCCGTTTCAGCAGAGGTCTTCACCTACATCGATGCTCAAGGCAACCGCGTCTACACCGACCAGCCGCGCGGCAACGCCAAACGGGTGCCGCTGGCGACCAGCAATCGCATGCCGGCCAATCCAACTGCTGCCCGGCCGATCACCACCGCAAAGAAATCCCCGGAACAACCGCTGTTTCACTACGACATGCTGCGCCTTTTGATCCCCGAACCCGACGCGACCATCCGCAGCAGCGCCGGTGAATTGATCGTCAGCGTCACCAGCGAGCCGGGCCTGCAACACGGCCATCGCTATCGCCTGCTACTGGATGGCCAGGCCACTGGCGAGCCGGGCCTGAGCCCGGTATTCCCGCTGAGCAACATCGACCGGGGCAGCCACAACCTGTCGGTGGAAATCGTTGATGAGCAGGGTCGCACCGTCGAACGCACCGCCAACCAGCCGTTCCATATGCTGCGCATCTCGCTGGCACAGAAGCGCCAGGTCAAACCCTGCGTCAGCGAGGACTACGGCGTGCGCCCGGAATGTCCGCTGAAAGACAAACCGCCCGAGCCGAAAAACCCCTTCCTGCGTTTCTTCTAACGCCGTTCAGCTTTGCGCACTATATTGGTGCAACAGACTGCACCGTACCCACATTTCAACCCATTTTGGTTCGAAAGTACCCGCCAGCTCTGGCAGGACGCCACGCAAACGAGCGTCAAACGCCTGTTTCAGGGGTTGAGCGCTTCTTTTCGGAGCCTTGGTTTGGTTTTTGCATTTTCCTCGCATCAGCGCTTAGTTCTCGCGCACGCCTTGCTCCAAAAGGGGTCCAGATGACCATAAGCGACGCAATCCACCGTTTGCTGCTCGACAACCTGACCACCGCCACCATCCTGCTCGACGCCGAACTGCGCCTTGAGTACATGAACCCGGCGGCCGAGATGCTGCTGGCCATCAGCGGTCAGCGCAGCCATGGGCAGTTCATCAGTGAGCTGTTCACCGAATCCACCGAGGCGCTCAACTCGCTGCGCCAGGCGGTCGAACAGGCGCACCCGTTCACCAAGCGCGAAGCGATGCTCACCGCCCTCACCGGCCAGACCCTGACCGTGGACTACGCGGTGACGCCGATCCTCAGCAACGGCGCGACCATGCTCCTGCTGGAGGTGCACCCGCGTGATCGCCTGCTGCGAATCACCAAGGAGGAGGCGCAGCTGTCCAAACAGGAAACCAGCAAGATGCTGGTGCGCGGCCTCGCCCACGAGATCAAGAACCCCTTGGGCGGCATCCGTGGCGCCGCGCAATTACTGGCCCGCGAGCTGCCGGAAGACAGTCTGCGCGACTACACCAACGTGATCATTGAAGAGGCCGACCGCCTGCGCAATCTGGTCGACCGCATGCTCGGTTCGAACAAACTGCCTTCGCTGGCCCTGTGCAACGTCCACGAAGTGCTCGAACGTGTCTGCCAACTGGTCGAAGCGGAAAGTCAGGGCTGCATCACCTTGGTGCGCGATTACGACCCGAGCATTCCTGACGTATTGATCGACCGCGAACAAATGATTCAGGCCGTGCTGAACATCGTGCGTAACGCGATGCAGGCGATCAGCAGCCAGAACGAGCTGCGCCTGGGCCGCATCAGCCTGCGCACCCGGACCATGCGCCAGTTCACCATCGGCCACGTCCGCCATCGCCTGGTGACCAAGATCGAAATCATCGACAACGGCCCCGGGATCCCGGCGGAACTACAGGAAACCATCTTCTTTCCCATGGTCAGCGGCCGCCCGGACGGTACCGGGCTGGGCCTGGCCATCACCCAGAACATCATCAGCCAGCACCAGGGCCTGATCGAGTGTGACAGCCACCCCGGCCACACCACGTTCTCGATCTTTCTGCCACTGGAACAAGGAGCCACATCGACATGAGCCGTAGTGAAACCGTGTGGATCGTCGATGACGACCGTTCTATCCGTTGGGTTCTGGAAAAAGCCTTGCAGCAGGAAGGCATGACCACCCAGAGCTTCGACAGCGCCGATGGCGTGATGAGTCGTCTGGCCCGTCAGCAGCCTGATGTGATCATTTCCGATATCCGCATGCCAGGCGCCAGTGGCCTCGACCTGCTGGCGCGCATTCGCGAGCAGCACCCACGGTTGCCAGTGATCATCATGACCGCTCACTCCGACCTGGACAGCGCGGTGGCCTCGTATCAGGGCGGTGCCTTCGAATACCTGCCCAAGCCTTTCGACGTCGACGAGGCGGTATCGCTGGTCAAGCGCGCCAATCAGCACGCACAGGAACAGCAAGGCCTGGAAGTGGTGCCGGCACTGACCCGCACTCCGGAGATCATCGGCGAAGCGCCGGCGATGCAGGAAGTGTTTCGCGCCATCGGCCGCTTGAGCCACTCCAACATCACTGTGCTGATCAACGGCGAGTCCGGTACCGGTAAAGAGCTGGTGGCCCACGCCCTGCACCGCCACAGCCCGCGCGCGGCCTCGCCGTTCATTGCGCTGAACATGGCGGCGATTCCCAAGGACCTGATGGAATCCGAGCTGTTCGGCCACGAGAAAGGCGCGTTCACCGGCGCGGCCAACCTGCGGCGCGGACGTTTCGAACAGGCTGACGGCGGCACACTGTTCCTCGATGAAATCGGCGACATGCCGGCGGATACGCAAACCCGGTTGCTGCGGGTACTGGCCGACGGCGAGTTCTACCGCGTTGGCGGGCACGTGCCGGTCAAGGTCGACGTGCGAATCATCGCCGCGACCCACCAGAATCTGGAAACCCTGGTGCACGCCGGGAAATTCCGTGAGGACTTGTTCCACCGCCTCAACGTGATCCGCATCCACATTCCACGCCTGTCGGACCGGCGTGAAGACATTCCGACCCTGGCCAAGCATTTCCTCAGCCGCGCCGCGCAAGAGCTGGCGGTGGAGCCGAAGCTGCTCAAGAGCGAGACCGAGGAATACCTGAAGAACCTGCCATGGCCGGGCAACGTGCGGCAGCTGGAGAACACTTGTCGCTGGATCACCGTAATGGCCTCCGGACGCGAGGTGCACATCAGTGACCTGCCACCGGAACTGCTGAGCCTGCCACAGGACTCGGCGCCAGTGACCAACTGGGAGCAGGCCCTGCGCCAGTGGGCTGACCAGGCCTTGGCGCGCGGTCAGTCGAGTTTGCTCGACAGCGCGGTGCCGGCGTTTGAGCGGATCATGATCGAGACGGCCCTGAAACATACGGCCGGACGCCGGCGTGATGCGGCGGTGTTGCTGGGTTGGGGGCGCAACACCCTGACGCGCAAGATCAAGGAATTGGGAATGAAGGTCGATGGCGGGGATGATGATGAGGGGGATGAGGGCTAAACAGCCTATAGGTCTGCGGTGAGACACAAATGACGTGAAACCAAAGATCCAGTGTGGGAGCGGGCTTGCTCGCGAAAGCGCTGTGTCATTGCACGGGATGGTGACTGACACGACGCCTTCGCGAGCAAGCCCGCTCTCACAGTTAGCTCTCTGTGCACCACCTTAATGCACTTTGAACCGCAACCGAGCACAACCTACAGTTCTGATCACAAGAAAAAAACGCTGAAAAACCTCAGCATCAAAAACACGAAAGCCCCGGATAACGGGGCTTTCGCGTTTCTGATCAAATTTTTTGTTTCACCAGATAAAAACCTGGCACGCCCCCTGCAATAGCTCTTACAGGTGATTCGATTCACCACCCGTTTCGGGGACCTTGGTACAGGCAGGCCGGGGATTCCCCTCTTTACACCGGGCGCTCGGCACAACGCGATGCGCCCACCCTTTTGGGATCCTTGGTACAGGCAGGCCGGGGGTTCCCTCTTTACACCGGACCGACGCTGCAAAGCGAAGTCCACCCCGTTTTGGGAACCCTGGTACAGGCAGGCCGGGGATTCCCGCTTTTATTGCTCGCGGAGATGGATCTCCAGCCGCCAGCGGTCATCGACCTTGCTGGCGGCCCAGTCACCCTGCAGCGGCCGCGCCGCCAGCACCGTCAGCAACAACCCGCCATCACTCACTCGCGTCCGCCAGTTCACGTCCTTGCCGTTGAGCTTGAGCTGGCCCTTTTGCGCGCGGCCTTCAGCCTGGAACAGCAGCGCCACGGTGCCATCGATGATCTCACCGTGCAGCTTCGGTTCGTTGTTGAACCAGACCACCAGGCCGTCTTGCGTCACTTCGACCTGCTGCAGCACGCTCGGATCCGGTGTGGTCAGGCGACCGATCATCAACCCGATCATCAAACCGACTATCGCCAGCGAACCGATCACCCGCGGGAATAGTTTCGAACGCGGGTCCGCTTGCGGCGTAGAATGCGCGTCATCTTTACCTTCGGAGCCGTGCATGTTTCACGTCATCCTTTTTCAACCAGAAATTCCGCCGAACACCGGCAACGTTATCAGGCTGTGCGCCAACAGTGGCTGCCACCTGCATTTGATCGAACCACTGGGTTTCGAGATGGACGACAAGCGCTTGCGCCGGGCCGGTCTCGACTACCACGAATATGCCACGCTGCAACGCCATGCCGATCTCGCCAGTTGCCTGGAAAGCCTGGGCAACCCACGCTTATTCGCCTTTACCACCAAGGGCTCGCGGCCGTTTCACGATGCCGCGTTCGTCCCTGGCGATGCGTTCATCTTCGGCCCGGAAAGCCGTGGCCTGCCGCCGGAGGTACTGGACGCCCTGCCGGCAGAACAGCGCCTGCGCTTGCCGATGCGTGAAGGCTGCCGCAGCCTGAACCTGTCCAACACCGTGGCGGTGGCCGTGTACGAAGCGTGGCGGCAGAACGACTTCAAATAACGCCGCATAACAAATGTGGGAGCGGGCTTGCTCGCGAAGGCGGCGTATCAGATGACATTGATGTCGCCTGACACACCGCCTTCGCGAGCAAGCCCGCTCCCACATTGGACTTGCGTCAACGCTCAGATCATTTACTGAACGGTCGGCGTCTCGCCAGCAGCCTGCATGCGCTGCAGCTCTTGCGCGTACAGGGCGTCGAAGTTCACCGGTGCCAGCATCAGGGCCGGGAACGAACCACGGGTCACCAGGCTGTCCAGGGTTTCGCGAGCGTACGGGAACAGGATGTTCGGGCAGAACGCCCCCAGAGTGTGGCTCATCGAAGCCGCGTCCAGGTTCTTGATCAGGAAGATACCGGCCTGTTGCACTTCAGCGATGAAGGCCACTTCGTCGCCGTTTTTCACGGTAACGGACAGGGTCAGCACGACTTCGTAGAAATCGCCTTCCAGTTCTTTCTGGCGGGTGTTCAGATCCAGACCGACGGTCGGGTCCCACTGCTGGCGGAAGATCGCCGGGCTTTTCGGGGCTTCGAAGGACAGGTCGCGAACGTAGATGCGCTGCAAGGAGAATTGCGGTGCGGTTTCTTCTTCGCTGGCTGCAGTGTTCTGTTGGTCAGTCATCTCAGATCCTTTCTGATCTTGGGTCTTTTAGGGATTGCTGTACGTGGGTGCAGCCGTTCAGGCCTTGAGCAGCGCGTCGAGCTTGCCGGCGCGCTCCAGGGCATACAAATCATCACAACCGCCAATGTGCTGGCTGCCGATCCAGATCTGCGGCACGGACGTGCGCCCGGCTTTCTGGGTCATTTCGGCGCGCACCTGCGGCTTGCCATCGACCTTGATCTCTTTGAAGGCCACGCCTTTGTTCTCGAGCAGGTATTTGGCTCGCGAGCAGTAAGGGCAGTAATCGCTGGAGTAGACGATGACTTCGCTCATATCACTTCACCAGTGGCAGGTTGTCGCCTTTCCAGCTGGAGATCCCGCCGGACAGCTTGGCGGCGGTGAAGCCGGATTTCATCAGTTCGCGGGCGTGGGTGCCGGCGGTCTGGCCCAGGGCATCGACCAGAATGATGGTCTTGGCCTTGTGTTTTTCCAGCTCGCCGATGCGCGCAGCCAGTTTGTCCTGGGGAATGTTCACCGCGCCAACGATGTGGCCGGCAGCGAAATCCTTCGTTGGACGGATGTCCACCACCACGCCTGCTTCTTTGTTGACCAGTGCGGTCAGCTCGCCGGTGCTCAGGCTTTTACCCCCGACCTGCATCGTGTGGGCAAGCAACAGAGCCAGCAGTACGACGAAGATACCGACAAGAATGTAGTGGTTAGTGGCAAATTCAATCAGGTGAGCAACCATCGAAGGAGGTTCCAGGGCGTTAAAATGTCGGCCAGTATACACAGCAGCCATGGTGGGCCAAACCCCGTCCGGCGGTGACGCCGCAGGAACTTCGCATTAAACTGCCACTCCCTTTTCCATCGCCCTCTTCTTTATTAGCCACGAGTGGATTCCATGACTACCACGCCTAAACCTTTGGTCCTGATGATTCTCGACGGCTTCGGTCACAGTGACAGCCACGAATCCAATGCCGTGTATGCGGCGAACAAGCCCGTACTCGATCGCCTGTGGGCCAGCGTGCCGAACGGCTTGATCTCGGGCAGCGGCATGGACGTCGGCCTGCCGGACGGCCAGATGGGCAACTCCGAAGTCGGCCACATGAACCTTGGCGCCGGTCGCGTGGTGTATCAGGACTTCACTCGCGTGACCAAAGCGATCCGCGACGGCGAGTTCTTCGAGAACCCGACCATATGCGCCGCTGTGGATAAAGCCGTGGCTGCCGGCAAAGCGGTACATTTCATGGGCCTGCTGTCGGATGGCGGCGTGCACAGCCACCAGGATCACCTGATCGCCATGGCCGAGCTGGCGTTCAAGCGCGGCGCCGAAAAAATCTACCTGCACGCCTTCCTTGACGGCCGCGACACCCCGCCGAAAAGCGCCACTTCGTCGATCGAACTGCTCGATGCGACCTTCCAGGCACTCGGTAAGGGCCGCATCGCCAGCATCGTCGGCCGCTACTACGCGATGGACCGTGACAACCGCTGGGACCGCGTATCCCAGGCCTACAACCTGATCGTCGACGGCAACGCCGAGTTCAACGCCGCGACTGCGCAGGAAGGCCTCGACGCCGCCTACGCCCGTGGCGAGAGCGACGAATTCGTCAAAGCCACCACCATCGGCGAGCCGGTCAAGGTTGAAGACGGCGACGCCGTGGTGTTCATGAACTTCCGCGCCGACCGCGCCCGCGAGCTGACCCGCGCGTTCGTCGAAGACGGTTTCAAGGAGTTCGAGCGTGCGCGCCAGCCAAAACTGGCCGGTTTCGTCATGCTGACCCAATACGCCGCCAGCATCCCGGCGCCATCGGCCTTCGCCGCCGGCAGCCTGGAAAACGTGCTCGGCGACTACCTGGCGAAGAACGGCAAGACTCAGCTGCGCATTGCTGAAACCGAGAAGTACGCCCACGTGACCTTCTTCTTCTCCGGCGGCCGTGAAGAACCGTTCCCGGGCGAAGAGCGCATCCTGATCCCATCGCCAAAAGTCGCCACCTACGACCTGCAACCGGAAATGAGCGCACCGCAAGTCACCGACCGCATCGTCGATGCCATCGAAAACCAGCGCTACGACGTGATCGTGGTCAACTACGCCAACGGCGACATGGTCGGCCACAGCGGCGTGTTCGACGCTGCGGTGAAGGCCGTGGAATGCCTGGACACCTGCGTCGGGCGCATCGTCGAGGCCCTGGAAAAGGTCGGCGGCGAAGCGCTCATCACCGCTGACCACGGCAACGTCGAGCAAATGTCCGACGCCTCCACCGGCCAGGCGCACACCGCGCACACCACCGAGCCGGTGCCGTTCATTTATGTCGGCAAGCGTGACCTCAAGGTCCGTGAAGGCGGCGTACTGGCGGACGTGGCTCCGACCATGCTGATGCTGCTGGGCCTGGAAAAACCGGCGGAAATGACCGGCACCTCGATTCTGGTGTAACCCCCGAATCGCCAAATCACCGCAAAACCCTGTGGGAGCGGGCGTGCTCGCGAATGCGGAGTATCAGCAACGTTGATGTTGACTGACACCCCCGCATTCGCGAGCAAGCCCGCTCCCACATTGGTTTTGCGCTATTTTTATTACCAAATCTGCTCCAGTTATCACACAAGCCCAATTGGGCGTTTTTTTTGCAGCGTCGGGCGGGCATACTAGGCCCGTCCCTTACCCTGGTGCCGCCCGCCTCTATGCTCCGCGTCCTGATCGCCCTCGCTCTGACCTGCCTGCTCCAACCGGCCTTCGCTGACGAGCGCGCGCAAACCCAACAGCAGTTGGATGCCACGCGTCAGGACATTGCCGAGCTGAAAAAGCTGCTGGGCAAGCTGCAGGAAGAAAAGTCCGGCGTGCAGAAAGAGCTCAAGGGCACTGAAACCGAGATGGGCAAGCTCGAGAAGCAGGTCGATGCCCTGCAAAAAGAGCTGAAGAAAAGCGAATCCGAGCTACAGCGGCTCGATGCAGAGAAAAAAAAACTCCAGAGCGCGCGCACTGAACAACAGCGACTGATCGCCATCCAGGCCCGCGCGGCCTACCAGAACGGCCGTCAGGAATACCTCAAGCTGCTGCTCAACCAGCAGAATCCCGAGAAATTCGCCCGCACCCTCACCTATTACGATTACCTGAGCCAGGCCCGCCTGGAGCAGTTGAAGAACTTCAACGAGACCCTGCGCCAACTGGCCAATGTCGAAAAAGACATCGCCATGCAACAAGCGCAATTGCTGGTACAGAAAAGCAGCCTCGACACCCAGCGCGACGAGCTGGAAAAAGTCCGCAAGGAGCGCCAGCAGGTCCTCGCCAAGCTCAACGATGACGTGAAAGCCCGCGACCAGAAACTGGCCGCCCGCGAGCAGGATCAGGCAGACCTGTCTAAAGTCCTTAAAACCATTGAAGAAACCCTGGCCCGCCAGGCCCGTGAGGCAGAAGAAGCGCGGCAGAAAGCGCTGATCGCCCAGCAGGAAGCGGAAAAAAAGCGCTTGCGTGAGGCGCAGGCTGATACCAGCGACGCCCCACGAAAACCGGTCAGATCAACGCCAGGCGCGCTGGTGTCCAGCAGCGGCGAGACCTTTGGTGGCCCTTTTGCTGCAACCCGGGGAAAACTTCCGTGGCCGGTTGATGGTCGACTGCTGGCACGCTTCGGCGAAAGCCGTGGCGACGACGCCCGCACCAAGTGGGATGGCGTGATGATCAGCGCCGCCGCCGGCAGCCAGGTGCATGCCGTACACGGCGGGCGTGTGGTGTTCGCCGACTGGTTGCGCGGTGCCGGGCTGCTGGTGATCCTCGATCACGGCAATGGTTATCTGAGTCTTTACGGTCACAACCAGACGCTGCTCAAGTCGGCCGGTGACGTAGTAAAAGCCGGTGAGTCGATTTCCACTGTGGGTAACAGTGGCGGTCAGGACACACCAGCGCTGTATTTCGCAATTCGTCAGCAGGGTCACCCGAGTGATCCGGCGCAATGGTGTCACGCGCAAGGATAAGCGCGTCGCCTAATTCAGGAGTTCGTTCGACATGCTGCATTTGTCCCGCCTTACCTCGCTGGCCCTGACGATCGCCCTGGTGATCGGCGCGCCTCTGGCGTTCGCTGCTCAACCGGCCCCGGCTGTCGCTCCGGCAGGCACTGCCGCGACCGCCAAGGCACCGCTGCCGCTGGAAGAGTTGCGCACCTTTGCCGAGGTGATGGATCGGATCAAGGCCGCCTATGTCGAGCCGGTGGACGACAAGACCCTGCTGGAAAACGCAATCAAGGGCATGCTCAGCAACCTCGACCCGCACTCCGCGTACCTGGGCCCTGAAGATTTCACCGAGCTGCAGGAAAGCACCAGCGGCGAATTCGGCGGTCTGGGCATTGAAGTCGGTTCCGAAGACGGCTTCATCAAAGTCGTGTCGCCGATCGACGACACGCCTGCATCGAAGGCCGGCATCCAGGCCGGTGACTTCATCGTCAAGATCAACGGCCAACCGACTCGTGGCCAGACCATGACCGAAGCCGTGGACAAGATGCGCGGCAAGATCGGCCAGAAAATCACCCTGACCCTGGTCCGTGACGGCGGAACGCCGTTCGACGTGACCCTGGCTCGCGCCGTGATTCAAGTGAAGAGCGTCAAGGCACAGCTGCTGGAATCGGGCTATGGCTACATCCGCATCACCCAGTTCCAGGTCAAGACCGGCGAAGAAGTCTCCAAGGCCCTGGCCAAGCTGCGCAAGGACAACGGCAAGAAACTCAACGGCATCATTCTCGACCTGCGCAACAACCCGGGCGGGGTGCTGCAAGCGGCGGTGGAAGTGGTCGACCACTTCATCAAGAAAGGCCTGATCGTCTACACCAAAGGCCGGATCGCCAACTCCGAGCTGCGCTTCTCTGCCACCGGCAAGGACGAAAGCGAAGCGGTGCCGATGGTCGTGCTGATCAACGGTGGCAGCGCCTCGGCTTCGGAAATCGTCGCCGGCGCCCTGCAGGATCAGAAACGCGCCGTGGTCATGGGCACCACCAGTTTCGGCAAAGGCTCGGTGCAAACCGTGCTGCCGCTGAACAACGACCGCGCGCTGAAGATCACCACGGCGCTGTATTTCACGCCCAATGGCCGCTCGATCCAGGCCCAGGGCATCGTCCCGGACATCGAAGTGCGCAAGGCCAAGATCACCAACGAGGCGGACGGCGACTACTTCAAGGAAGCCGATCTGCAAGGTCACCTCGGCAACGGCAACGGCGGCGCGGACAAGCCGTCCGGTTCCGGCGCCAAGGCCAAGGCCATGCCGCAGGATGACGATTACCAGCTGGCCCAGGCCCTGAGCCTGCTCAAAGGCCTGAGCATCACCTCCGGCCGTTGAGGATGCCTTTGCGTTGGCTCTTCGTCCTGCTGTGCTGTCTGGCGGGTGCTGCTCATGCAGAACCCGCCGGCTCAACGCCGCACAAAGCCTACCTGACACTGATCATCGATGACCTGGGGCAGAACCTGCCCCGGGATCGCCGCGTGCTGGCCCTGCCCGGCCCGGTGACCACGGCGATCATGCCCGACACCCCGCACGCCACCGAATTCGCCCGCGAGGCTCATCGTGCCAGCAAGATCGTAATCCTGCACATGCCCATGGACCCGGCCACTGGCCCGTACGCCTGGCACCCCGACCTGCCCCTCGAAGAGCTGGAAAAACGCCTCGATGCGGCGTTCAAAAAAGTCCCCTACACCGCCGGCATCAATAACCACATGGGCAGCCGCATGACCGCGCAACCGGTGGCGATGGCCTGGCTGATGGGCGAGTTGCAGCGCCGCCACAAATTCTTCGTCGACAGCCGCACCAGCGCACAAACCGTCGCCGCGCAGCAGGCCCAGAAGATCGATCTGGCGAGTGTCTCGCGGGACGTCTTCCTCGATGACGAGCGCACTGAAGCGGCAATCTACACCCAGTTGCAGACGGCAATCAGCCTGGCGCGCAAGCAAGGTTCGGCAGTGATGATCGGCCACCCGTACCCGCAGACGCTGGCCGTGCTGGAGCGCGAATTGCCGAAGCTCAAGGCCCAGGGCATCGAGTGGATCGACATCAAGCAGATGATCAGCGTGCGCAGCAATCGCGCCATGGCTGGTCATGGAAAAGACGGTGTATATCGGTAATACCGTGTCACGACATTGATTACATAGTTACCGCCAGAAGCCTGACACACATCCGGATAGTAAGACCTGCAACGGGTCGCGACTCCCATGAGTCGCCTTTCACTATCAGGACTGACGATGACTATTCACGACAACGCCGCTAGCCCGACCGGGCAAATGCAGGCCATCAAGCATGATAATTTGCTGATCAACTTCACCACGGAATTTCACCGGATCTGGGACAGCGCCGGCTCACGGGCGAAACCCGCTGCCTTCTGGCGCCCGACCCCAGCACCGGATGTGTTGCCGGGCTATTTTCCGTTGGGCGATGTGATCGCTGCCGGATTCGACAACATCAATCACGCCGGCGCTGTGGCTGTCGTGGTTTGCGAGGCGGAGATCGCCAGCTCGGATCCCGCCAAGGGCAAGGCATTGAGTCGACCGGACGACTTCGAGTTGATCTGGAAAGACACAGGCACAAAATCCAGAAAGGACGGGGCTATCTGGAGACCCATTGCTCCGGAGGGCTACGTGGCTTTGGGTTCTGTCTGCTCCAATGATCACGAAAAACCTTCACTTAACGCCGTTCGCTGCGTCCGCGCCGACCTGGTCATTGCCTCGAACGTCAATGAGCTGATCTGGAACGACAGGGGCAGTGGCGCAAAACAAAGTGTCAGCGTTTGGAGCATCGCGCCTCCGGTGGCTGCGCCCGGTGAAATTCACCTTGCACCCGGTATCGCGATAAGTGAAAACGGCTACGCCACGCCCGAGAATTCTCCAGCCTATTCATTGCGCATGCCGATCCCGCTGGAGATGAACGCCCGCCCAGTGGCGCCAACATTGAGCGGCCCCATACCACCAAGCGAACCGGACACGTCCACCCATACCGCCAAACTGCCTTGGTTCACCATAAAAGACCCGTTGCTCACGCCTCTCGAACAACTACGCTCATCGCCCTTTTATCTTCTGCAAAGAACTGACCGGTATCTGCTTGTCGGCCATCAACATAATCCAGCGTCAGCGAGCAGGACGTTCAGGTGGACGGCGCCACGCGTACAGGCTCCTGCCAGCCTCTTGATTTTCGCTAGAGCGACTTCGGTAGCGTTTGAAGGTCAATGGAAATCCAGCATGCCAACGGCGATGGCATTCTCGGCGCAGCTTGAAGTTGTTTTTACTCAGAGCAAATCCCACTCAAACGAGTGGTTCAATTCCACTCCCATGGAAATTATCGCGTTCGCGCCGAAAAACAGAACGGTGGCGGTCTACCTGATTCAATGTGATTACAGTCTGCTGCGTGCAGATGGCACAACAGTCACCAGCGGTCTCAGCTATACCGATGGCACCAGTCTGCATATCAGTGAGCACACGCCCGAGGAGCCTCAGGTCCTCGCCCCTTCGCTGCAGGCGATGGCAGCGCCACTCACCACGATCGCCAATGAAACGGATGAGCCAGTCACCGCTGCACAACCTGAGCTACAGATAGCAACCGTTACAGATAGCGCGACATGATGTCGTCGACAACGCCGTCCTTGCGCATCTGATCCAGCGCCGCCTGCAACTTGGCGACCACAGCGTCCGGCACGTCTTTGTTCAGGGCCAGGAACAGTTCGGCGCTGTTGAAGCGCAACACGGTCTTGAGACCGGTGACTCCATCCTGCCGCGCCAGATAACGCCCGGCAGGATCGCCAGTGGCCCACAGGTCGATCTGGCCGTTGACCAGTTTTTTCGCGTTGTCCTGATCACGCAGGACAACCAGCGGCTTCAAACCTTGCTTGGCCAGCGTCTCGGCAATCGCATCGCCCTTATAGGCGCCGATCTTGTATTTGCGTGCATCGTTGAGGGTTTCGAGAGTGATCTTGCTGTCGGCCCTGGCCAACATGATCCAGTCGTCGGGACCGATCGGGCCGACCCATTTGAATAGATTCTCGCGATCCGGCAGGCGCGCCATCACGAATGCGCCGTAGCCGGGGTTTTCCAGCGCCAGCTTGTAGACCCGCTCCCATGGAAAACGCAATGTCAGGCTGTAGGTGAGCCCCGCACGCTTGAACATCTCGCGCACGATGTCGGTGGCGATGCCATTGATGTTCTCACCCTTGGCGAAGTTCTTGCCGTCTTTCGCCATGTTGTAGGGCGGGAAGTTTTCGGTGAGGAGCACCAGATCGGTGTCGGGACTGTTTTCGGCCCGCGCTGCGTTGAGCAACAGCAAAGAAGCACTGGCGAGAACAAGAAGCAGGCGTTTGATCATGTCGGGCTACCGGAATCCATGGCGTGCCCAAGAGTGCCTTGGGTACGCCATGCTGTCCACTGGCCTGTACGGATTAGCGCATCACGATGCCGCGTTTGGCCATATACGCTTTCGCTTCCTGCACGGTGTATTCGCCGAAGTGAAAAATACTTGCGGCGAGCACTGCGCTGGCGTGACCTTCGAGGATGCCGTCAGCCAGGTGCTGCAGGTTGCCGACACCGCCAGAAGCGATTACCGGAATGCCCAGCGCATCGCTGATAGCGCGGGTCACACCTAGGTCGAAGCCGTTCTTCATGCCGTCCTGATCCATGCTGGTCAGCAGAATCTCACCGGCTCCCAGGCCCTCCATCTTCTTCGCCCACTCGACCGCATCGAGACCGGTCGGCTTGCGTCCGCCGTGGGTGAAGATTTCCCAACGCGGAGTTTCGCCCGGGCCGGAAACCTTCTTCGCGTCGATAGCGACGACGATGCACTGCGAGCCGAAATGCTGCGCGGCTTCGCCGACAAACTCAGGGTTGAACACTGCGGCGGTGTTGATCGACACCTTGTCCGCACCGGCATTGAGCAGGTTGCGGATGTCCTGCACGGTCCGCACGCCACCGCCGACGGTCAGCGGGATGAACACCTGGCTGGCCATGCGCTCGACGGTATGCAGCGTGGTGTCGCGGCCATCGACGCTGGCAGTGATGTCGAGAAAGGTAATCTCGTCGGCACCCTGCTCGTCATAACGACGGGCGATTTCCACTGGGTCACCGGCGTCGCGGATGTTCTCGAACTTCACACCTTTGACGACCCGGCCGTTGTCCACGTCCAGGCAAGGGATGATGCGTTTGGCCAGCGCCATGGTCAGTCCTCAGCCTTGGTACGAGTCGCAGAAAGCTTGCGCTTCGGCGACGTCGAGAGTGCCTTCGTAGATCGCCCGGCCGGTGATTGCGCCGATGATGCCCGGCGCCTTGGCGTCGAGCAGCGACTTGATGTCACCCAGGTTGTGAATGCCGCCGGACGCGATCACCGGGATCTTCGTGGCAGCGGCCAGGGCTGCGGTGAACGGTACGTTGCAGCCCTGCATCATGCCGTCTTTGGCGATGTCGGTATAAACGATCGAGGACACGCCGTCGGCCTCGAACTGCTTGGCCAGATCAATGACTTGCACGGTGCTGATTTCAGCCCAGCCATCGGTGGCGACAAAACCGTCCTTGGCATCCAGACCGACGATGATCTTGCCCGGGAACGCGCGGCAGGCTTCAGCGACGAAGGCCGGATCTTTAACGGCTTTGGTGCCGATGATCACGTAGCTGACGCCCGCCTTGACGTAGTGTTCGATGGTTTCCAGCGAGCGAATGCCGCCGCCGATCTGGATCGGCAGAGTCGGGTAGCGCTTGGCGATGGCGGTGACCACTTCGCCGTTGACCGGCTGACCTTCGAAAGCGCCGTTCAGATCGACCAGATGCAGACGGCGGCAACCGCCCTCCACCCACTTGGCAGCCATGCTCACCGGGTCATCGGAGAACACTGTGGAATCTTCCATGCGGCCCTGGCGCAGACGTACGCAGGCACCGTCTTTGAGATCGATAGCGGGAATAATCAGCATCTGGCAAACCTTCAAATTTGAATGTTCAGCTTGGCTCGGAAATCAGTTTTTCTCGAGCGCCCACAGGTCGCTTTCGATGCTTTCAAACCGCTCTTTGAGGTGGGTCTGCACATCGAAAATCGCCCTGTTGTAATAGTGCGGAGCAATTTCGCGGGTAAACAGCTCAAGAATTTCCGCCGCCTCGAACGAACCCAGGTCCAGTTCGAAACGGTCTTCCATGAACCGCTGAATCTTGCGATTGGCCTCGTTCTCCTGTTCGGGAGTGAGGGTCAGGATCGGCGGTTTGGACTTCTTGACAGCCATTTACCAGCGACCGTCCCACGCGGCGAAGTTCTGCAGCAATTGCAGGCCATGGGTATGGCTCTTCTCCGGGTGGAACTGCACGGCGAAACGCGAGCCATCGGCCAGCGCCGCAGCGAAATCGACGCCGTAATGACCGCCACCCACCACCTGCCGCGCGTTGGCAGCGGCGATGTAGTAGCTGTGCACAAAGTAGAAACGCGCCATGTCCGGAATGTCATGCCACAGCGGGTGGCTGACCTTCTGCTTCACTTCGTTCCAACCCATGTGCGGGACTTTCAGGTGCTCGCCGTCTTCGTGCAGATCTTTGCCGAAGAACTTCACCGCCCCCGGGAACAGGCCGATGCAATCGACGCCATCGTTCTCTTCACTGGTGTCGAGCAAGGCTTGCATGCCGACACAGATGCCGAGGAACGGACGATCCTGACTGACTTCACGCACCAGCGAATCGAAACCGAGGCGACGGATCTCCGCCATGCAGTCGCGAATTGCGCCAACACCGGGGAATACCACGCGATCGGCTTCGCGGATCACGTCCGCGTCGCTGGTGATCAGCACCTTGCCGGCACCGACGTGCTCCAGAGCCTTGGCCACCGAGTGCAGGTTGCCCATGCCGTAGTCGATAACTGCAACCGTCTGCATTACAGAACGCCTTTGGTCGATGGCATTTGCCCGGCCATGCGCTCATCCAGCTCGACGGCCATGCGCAGGGCGCGGCCGAAAGCCTTGAACACGGTTTCGATCTGGTGGTGCGTGTTGGTGCCACGCAGGTTGTCGATGTGCAGGCTGACCAGTGCGTGGTTGACGAAGCCCTGGAAGAATTCCTGGAACAGGTCAACGTCGAAGCCGCCAACGGTAGCGCGGGTGTAAGGCACGTGCATCTGCAGGCCTGGGCGGCCGGAGAAGTCGATGACCACGCGCGACAGCGCTTCATCGAGCGGCACGTAGGCATGGCCGTAGCGACGGATGCCTTTCTTGTCGCCGATGGCTTTGGCGAAGGCCTGGCCGAGGGTGATACCAACGTCTTCCACGGTATGGTGGTCGTCGATATGCAGATCGCCCTTGCATTCAATATCCAGGTCGATCAACCCGTGACGGGCGATCTGATCCAGCATGTGCTCAAGAAAAGGTACACCGATATCGAATCGGGCCTTTCCGGTGCCATCAAGGTTGATCGAGGCTTTGATCTGGGTTTCCAGAGTGTCGCGCTCGACAGACGCCTTACGTTCGGCCATCACCAGCTCCGCAAAATCATTGGGCGAAAAAGGCAGCCATTATAGGCACGCGGGGCCGAAACAGAAACACGAGACGCAATATGCCTGACGGACAGAAGCCCCGGCTGTCGCGGGTAGACATGTCCATACAAGCCATTACAGGCACCCCAAAAACAAATGTGGGAGCGAGCCTGCTCGCGAAAGCGGTGGGTCAGCCAACATTGATGTCGACTGACACTCCGTATTCGCGAGCAAGCCCGCTCCCACAGGGGTACTGCGTTTTACCGTTCACTTAGTGAAACAGTACCGCCGTCTTCTGCAGGGTCACCCACACACCCCACGCCAACGGAATCCCCACCACCAGCCACGCGGCGATCGCCAGCGGCTTGCTGCCCGGTGCGGCTTTCCACTCCAGAACCGTACTGGCGTCGGCACCTTTGTCGTGGCCCAGCGCCTGCTCTGCAGCCAGTTCGGCGTCAGTCATGAAGTACTTGTCGTCCACCGGACGCACCAGCAGGTTGCACAGGAAACCCAGCACCAGCAGGCCGGCGAGGATGTACAAGGTGATGTCGTAAGCGGCCGCGCGCTCAACGCCGATGCTCAGTTGATACTCACGCAGGTAGTTCACCAGCACCGGACCGAGCACGCCGGCCGCCGCCCAGGCAGTCAGCAGGCGACCGTGGATCGCACCGACCATTTGCGTACCGAACAGGTCGGCCAGATACGCCGGAACAGTCGCAAAACCACCGCCGTACATCGACAGGATGATGCAGAACGCCGCCACGAACAGCGCAACGTTGCCCAGATGGCCCATGTTCGGGATCAACGCGTACAGGGCAAAACCAAGGGCGAAGAACACGAAGTAAGTGTTTTTGCGACCCAGGTAGTCCGAGAACGAAGCCCAGAAGAACCGGCCACCAATGTTGAACAGGCTCAGCAGACCGGTGAAGCCGGCCGCGATGGCGGCAATCGAAGCCAGTTGCCCGGCGTCCAGTTGACCGAACGGCACGTCAACGCCCAGCAGCTTGCCGCCGAACACTTCCTGCAGCAGTGGCGAGGCCATGCCCAGAATGCCGATACCGGCGGACACGTTCAGGCACAGCACCAGCCACACCAGACGGAATTGCGGGGTTTTCCACGCCACGTTCACGTGCACGTGACGGTGGGTGATCATCGAGTTCGAGGCTTTTTTCGCCGGCGCAGTCCAGCCTTCAGGCTTCCAGCCGGTTGGCGGAACGCGGTAGGACAACGCGCCACCGATCATGAACACGAAGTAAATCGCAGCCATCACCAGAAAGCTCTGCCACACGCCGACGCTGGTTGGCGAAGCGAAGTGGCCCATCAGCGCTGCAGCCAGTGGTGCACCGACCATCGCGCCGCCACCAAAGCCCATGATCGCCATGCCAGTGGCCATGCCGCGTTTGTCCGGGAACCACTTGATCAGGGTCGATACCGGCGAAATGTAGCCCAGACCCAGACCGATACCGCCGATCACCCCGGAGCCAATCCACATCAGCCAGATCTGGTGGGTATAGATGCCCAGCGCCGAGATCAGCAGACCGCCGCACCAGCACAGTGCCGACACAACGCCAGCCTTGCGCGGGCCTGCGTGTTCCAGCCAGCCACCCCAGATGGCTGCCGAGCAACCGAGGAAGATGAAGAACAAGGTGTAGATCCAGCCGAGCATCGAGATCGGCCAGTCGCATTGCGAGGAAAATACTTGTGCGATGAAACTCATGTCCGGTGCGCAAGCCACTGGAGCAGTAACGCCCAGCGCCTTGGACAGCGGCAACCAGAACACCGAGAAGCCGTAGGCCATGCCGATGCACAGGTGAATGGCCAGCGCGGCCGGTGGAACCAGCCAGCGGTTGAAACCGGGCTTGGCGATAATGCGCTCCTTGGACAGGAACGCAGGCTGGTCGGCTTGCAGGCCGCCCGCCGTGATGCTCGTGCTCATTGTGTATCCCCCAATTATTAGTATGGTTCGCCAGCCACTGTTCACCCTCGGCCTTAATGCACGCAGGCATGACCGTTTTTTAAGGTGAAGCTCCTTGAGGCGCGACGTTACGTCGCAGAAGGACGGACGAACCGGCGAAGGTTACCATTTGCACGTGACAGAAAAACCAAACTGATATCACCTTTTTCGTGTCATCTGATCTCCTCCCTCTCAGGAAAAAGCCATGCCGATCGTTGTCCAAGCGCTGAACGATGCCAGCTATCAGGATCAACAGGACTTGCAGAAAATCTATCGTGACGCCCCGCAATGGCTGTTCGCACCGTATTGCGGGGACGCCCGGCTGATCGAAAGCAGCCTGGCTGACGGGTCTTTGATTGCAGGACGTTTCAATGATCGCCTGCTCGGTGCGGCGCGTCTGACAAGGCACGACACTGTTTGGTACTTGTCCCATTTATGTGTGAGAAAAGTTACCCGACGCCGTGGGGTGGCCGAGCGGCTGGTGAACCAAGCGCAAAAAATGGCGTCGCAAGCGGGTGCACAACTGCGCTTGCTAGCCCCTGCCGGACACCTTGAAGCGCAGGCGCTGGCCGCCAAACTGCAAGTGCCGCTAGAAGTAATCGCTACATGACTGCGCCCCGAACCGGGCGGATGCAGCGCTATACTCCCCGGCTAAATTACGAATTCGACTAAATTACAAGGACTCGCCCATGAAAGCGTTCGGCAAAATCCTGGGTCTGGTACTTCTCGGGCTGTTGCTGATCATTGTGGCGGCGGGCTTCGCCCTGACCCACCTCTTTGATCCCAACGACTACAAAGACGAGATCCGCCAGATAGCCCGCGACAAGGCCCACATCGAGCTGACGCTCAATGGCGATATCGGCTGGAGCCTGTTCCCGTGGCTCGGCCTGGAACTGCATGAGGCCAGCGTCGCCACCCTGATCAATCCGACCGAACCGTATGCCGATCTGCAGATGCTCGGTCTGTCCGTGCGCGTGCTGCCGCTGTTGCGCCGCGAAGTGCAGATGAGCGACGTGCGTGTCGAAGGCTTGAACCTGCGCCTCAAACGCGACAAGAACGGCCACGGCAACTGGGAAGACATCGGCAAACTGCCACCTCCCGCCACGCCTGCCGGCAGCCCGGCGCCAGCCAGCGCTCCCGCTGCTGAGGCCGCCGCCCAGCCGGAAAAACCGCCGCAACCAATCCGGCTCGACATCGACAGCCTGACCGTCAACAACGCCCGCGTTGAATACAACGACGAGCAGACCGGCAAGCAGTACAGCGCCGAAAGCATCCAGCTAAGCACCGGCGCGGTACACGATTCGACCAATATTCCGCTGAAAGCCACGGCGTTCCTCAGCACCAATCAGCCGGTGCTGCGGGTGCGTACCGAGCTCAACGGCGAGTTGCGCATCGAGCGCGCCCTGCAACGCTACAAGTTCGAAGACATGAAACTGTCCGGCGAACTGACTGGCGATCCGCTGCAAGGCAAGACCATGACCTTCTCTGCGCAAGGCCAGGTACTGCTGGACAAAGCCGCGAACGTCGCCGAATGGACCGGGATCAAGATTTCTGCCAACCAGTTGCGCGCCCTGGGCGAGCTGAAAGCCAACGATCTCGACAAGACCCCGCAGATCACTGGCGGCCTCTCGATCGCCCAGTTCGATCTGGCGAAATTCGTCGACAGCATCGGCCAGACGCTGCCGGCGATGGCGCCCGGCAGCCTGAGCAAGGTCGAACTGGTCAGCCGCGTGGCCGCCACGCCGACCAGCATCGCCCTCGACAACATCAACCTGAAACTCGACGACAGCAGCTTCAGCGGGCGCATTGCCGTTGAAGACTTCGCCAAACAGTCGCTGCGGGCGACCCTCAAGGCTGACACCTTCGACGTCGACCGTTACCTGCCGCCGAAATCGGACAAGGCCAAAAATGCCACACAGGTGCGTCAGGCCGAAGTCGCCAGTACCGAAGCCGATGCCATGGCCGGTGCCGGCTCCACACCGCTGCCGGACAAACCGAGCAAAAGCGCCTGGAGCACCGAGCGTCTGTTGCCGGTCGAGCGCCTGGCCAAACTCGATGTCGACGCCGACCTGAGCTTCGGCCAACTGACCCTCGACAAGCTGCCGATCCAGAACGCCGCACTCAAGGCCAACGGCCAGGGCGGCCTGCTGACGCTGGAGAACCTGCGCGGCGGCCTGTACAACGGCGACTTCGAAGCCAAGGGCACCCTCGACGTGCGCCCGAGCGCGCCAGTGCTGAATCTGCAGACCCGTATCAACCGCGTGCCGGTCGAGAAAATCCTCGAAAGCCAGGGCAAGAACCCGCCGGCCAAAGGTCTGGTTACCCTGACCAGCAGCATCACCGGCAGCGGCAACAGCCAACAGGCGCTGATCGAAACCCTCAACGGCAACGCCAGTTTCGTGATCAACAACGGCGTGCTGCTCAACGCCAACCTTGAACAGCAACTGTGCAAAGGCATCGCCACCCTCAACCGCAAAACCCTCAGCGGCGAGCCGCGAGGCAAGGACACGCCATTCCAGGAGCTCAAGGGCAACCTGACCTTGCGCAACGGCGTCGCCAGCAACCCGGACCTGAAAGTGCGCATCCCGGGCATGACCGTAAACGGTGACGGCGACATCGACCTGCGGGTGCTGGGCATGGATTACCGCGTCGGCATCATCGTCGAAGGCGACACCAGCGCCATGCCGGACCCGGCCTGTCAGGTCGGCGAGAAATTCGTCGGCATCGAATGGCCGCTGCGCTGCCGCGGCCCGCTGGAACTGGGCGCCAAGGCCTGCCGCGTGGACAACGAACGCCTGGGTCAGGTCGCGACCAAAATGGCCGGCGACAAGCTCAGCGAGAAGATCGACGAGAAACTGGGCGACAAAGTCAGCCCGGAACTGAAAAACGCATTGAAGGGGCTGTTCAAGCGATGAGAGCGGAGCAGTTTTCCACGGCGGTGCTGGAATGGTTCGACCGCCACGGCCGCCACGATTTGCCTTGGCAGCAAGACATCAATCCGTATCGGGTGTGGGTCTCGGAGATCATGTTGCAGCAGACCCAAGTCAGCACCGTGCTCAATTACTTCGACCGCTTCATGGCCGCGCTGCCGACGGTTCAAGCGCTGGCCGAGGCGCCGGAGGACGAAGTGCTGCACCTGTGGACCGGGCTGGGTTACTACACCCGCGCGCGCAATCTGCAGAAGACCGCGAAGATCGTCGTCAGCCAGTACGGCGGCGAATTTCCGCGTGACGTCGAAAAGCTTACGGATCTGCCGGGTATCGGCCTGTCCACCGCCGGAGCCATTGCCAGCATCAGCATGGGCCTGCGCGCGCCGATCCTCGACGGCAACGTAAAACGCGTTCTGGCGCGATTCACTGCGCAGGAGGGTTACCCAGGCGAGCCTAAGGTCGCAAAGCAACTGTGGGCCAACGCAGAGCGTTTCACCCCGCACGATCGGGTCAACGCCTACACCCAGGCGATGATGGACCTCGGCGCCACGCTGTGCACTCGCAGCAAACCGAGCTGCCTGCTGTGCCCGTTGGAAAAGGGCTGCGAAGCACACATGCTCGGCCTGGAGACGCGCTACCCGATCCCCAAGCCGCGCAAGGCCATCCCGCAGAAACGCACACTGATGCCGATGCTGGCCAATGGCGAAGGCGCGATTCTGCTTTATCGCCGCCCTTCCAGCGGCCTGTGGGGCGGTTTGTGGAGCCTGCCGGAACTCGAAGACCTCGACGACCTGCAACACCTCGCCGATCAGCACTCGCTGACGATGGGCGAACAGCAGGCGCTGCCGAGCCTTGTCCACACGTTCAGCCATTTCCAGCTGTCCATCGAACCCTGGCTGGTTCAGGTACAGGAGGCCGCCCATCACGTGGCCGAGGCCGACTGGCTCTGGTATAACCTCGCCACCCCGCCGCGCCTGGGCCTTGCTGCCCCGGTCAAAACCTTGCTCGAACGCGCGGCCGCCGTCTTGAATGCAGGAGAGTCGTCATGACCCGCACCGTAATGTGCCGTAAGTACAAAGAACAATTGCCAGGACTGGAACGCCCTCCGTACCCGGGTGCCAAAGGTCAGGACATTTTCGACCACGTCTCCGCCAAGGCCTGGGCTGATTGGCAGAAACACCAGACCCTGCTGATCAACGAAAAGCGTCTGAACATGATGAACGCCGAAGATCGCAAATTTCTTCAGGGCGAAATGGACAAGTACTTCTCCGGCGAGGAATACGCTCAAGCCGAAGGCTACGTTCCGCCTGCAGAGTAAACCCCGCAAATCGGGGGTCGGATCGTAAGCGACGGAATTAATTTAAGAATTTTTAAAAAAGTCGTTGACGTAAATCCGAAAAACCCTTTTAATGCGCCCCGTTGCCCAGATAGCTCAGTCGGTAGAGCAGGGGATTGAAAATCCCCGTGTCGGCGGTTCGATTCCGTCTCTGGGCACCACCTTTCGTTTTCAGGTGATGCCAAGCACACCTGAAAGCACACAAGAAGCCCGCCTAGTGCGGGCTTTTTGCTTTCCACGGTTCCCAACCGTTCCCTTGTAAGCCCAAACATATGTGAGTAGATTCGTGAGTAGATCCAGTTCGGTCTACAAATCTACTCACACCATGGCGGCAAGATACCCGCCTGGTACGGCCTGCAAGGAGGCTGCGTGCCACTCTCAGATACCACCATCCGTACCGCCAAGCCGAAGGCCAAGCTCTATCGACTGACCGACGCCAACGGTCTATGCCTTGAAGTGACCACGACCGGCTCCAAGCTGTGGCGCTATCGGTATCGCTTCAATGGCAGCGCGAAGATGTTGGCGCTCGGCGCATACCCTGCTGTCACCCTTCTGAAAGCCCGCCAGCTTCGCGATGGAGCGCGTCAGCTACTGATTGAGGGAACCGACCCTGCCGAGCAGAAGAAAACTGCCAAACAAGCACAGAAGGTCGAGGGTCTGACTTTCGAAACGCTAGCGCGAGAGTGGTTTGCCTACAACGCCCCCCGCTGGGCAGAAAGCACAACTTACAAAGCCAAGTTGTACTTAGAGAATGATTTGATTCCGGGTATCGGCGCCCGCCCGTTGAAAGCGATCACCCGGCCCGATCTGGTGGAGCTGGTGCGCAAGGTCGAAGCGAGGGGCACACTCAATGCCGCCGGCAAGATCCGCCAATGGTTACACCAGATATTTCGGTACGGGCTGGCAAAGGGTGTCGTTGACGCCAACCCAGCCACGGATCTGAGTGTGGTAGCAGCACCACCGAAAGCTGCCCGCCATCATCCGCACGTCACCTTTGCTGAACTCCCAGAACTGCTGGCCAAGAGCGAGGCTGCGAATATCCACTTGCTTACCCGGCACGCCATCCGCCTGCTGACGCTAACAGCTGTTCGCCCGGGCGAGCTTCGCCGCGCCCCCTGGGCAGAGTTCGACTTGGAATGCGCAACCTGGACAATTCCAGCAGAACGCATGAAAGCTCGTCGCCCTCACATTGTCCCCCTACCCCGCCAGGCCGTTGCCATTCTTCGCCAGCTTCACGAGATCACTGGACGCTATGCACTGGTCTTTGCTGGCGCCAATCCCGATCGGCCCATGAGCGAAAACACCGTGAACAAAGCGTTGCGAGTGATGGGCTACGAAGGTCAGCAAACCGGCCACGGTTTCCGTCACCTACTCAGCACGGAACTTAATGGACGCGGGTACAACAAGGATTGGATCGAACGTCAATTAGCCCACGGTGATAGTGACGAGATACGCGGCACCTACAACCATGCGGCCTATGTAGAGCAGCGCCGCGAAATGATGCAGGCTTGGGCCGACTCAATTGATGCGCTGTGCGCGGGAGCAAAAGTGGTATCAATCAGGAGTGTGAAAGCGTGAGCTACTTTCCGCGGAGTATCACCTGCATTAGGTTTGATGAAGTCATATGGCCCGGAGGAATGGAGTATGTCCCCGAACCTCTAGAGGAAGCTGTTCTAGATGCCGTCCAGCGAGTAGCAAATCGATTTGGTATCACACTGGACGGCTCCGAGAAAAATTCAGCAGCGATTCAAGAGGCCGTAGAAGACAGCCTAATTCAGATGCAGATGTATTTAGACTGGGCCGAGGAAGCGCATCGATTCGCGAGAGTCGCGCGCAAAGAGGAGCGTTTTTACGCAGCTGTGTCTGGCGAGCTATTTTTAGACCCAGATTACGAGCAAGACGATGAAATTACTTTGGAAGGGCTGGCGGTGTATCAATTAGACCGCCTGATAGCAGCTACAAGAGCCAAAAACATCACGCGAATATTGCATATTTCAGCAGACCTTTTTGAAATACAGAAACTGCTGGGGAAACGCGAAAAGCTCCAAGAGTTCAGCAATTTAGCTGCTGAACGCGCAAAAAAGCGTCATCAGCATATGAATGCTAGGAAGGCCGAGCTAATAGACGATTGGATCAAAAATGGTGCTGAATACGAAAGTAGGGCAGATTTTGTTCGAATCATGAGTGACCTCAAAGGAATAAAGTATCGAACCCTCTACGATTGGATTGCCAATCATGACAAGGAAGAACGGGACGAAATTTAGTGCGTGACACTCTTACGGTGTGCGCGCACACCGTACAGTCTGTTGGCAGACCGGACTACCGTCACACCTACCTTCCTCATTAACTTGCCATCGTCGATTACCAACAACGCCCCAGGAGGCGCAGACGATGGCAACTCAAGCCCACCCTATTCGCAAATCCGAACAATCCCTCCCCGCAGTTGAACAGCCTCGGCGCTTCATCAAGCTGGGCGAGGTCAAGGCCCTGACCACCCTCTCCACGTCAGAGATCTATCGCCGTATCGCCGCAGGGCGCTTCCCTAAGCAAGTAATGCTGGGGCCCAAGTCCGCCGTCTGGATCGAGGCAGAAGTTATTGCTTGGTGCGACTCGTTGGTCGCTCTGCGAGTGGAGGCCGCATAAATGGCCGACCAAAAAAAAGGCCAACCCAATAAGGCCAGCCCAGAAAAAACTCACCTCTACGATACCAGTAACCACGCCCAACTAGTACGGCTTGTTCCGCGTCTTCGCGAGGGGCCTGCTGACACCTTCACCATCATGCGCGAGCTGAACATCTGCCGTCCTGGTGCCCGTATCTGCGACTTGCGTAATGCCGGCTACAAGATCATTACCAACCGCATCACCATGACGGATGAATGGGGACGCATCCACCGCGGTGTTGCTGTTTACACACTTATCGCTGAGCCAGGCGCGAAGGTGGCGGCATGACCGCTATGCTCACGATCGACGATGAACGGTCGATAACTTTTCTTGCCAGTAGTCGCGCCCCTCGGTATGGTTTGGCTGTCGCTGCAAATTCAGCGACCGGGCGTAGGAACCCGAGAAGCAAAAGGCGCAACAGCGCCCAGATCACTTCTGCAGGCGTTTTTTTTCGCTTTCAGTTCCGTGTTATGGCGGCTGTGTGCGGGCAGGCTTCGGCCTGGCCGGGCTCCTTTTGCCCCGGTATTCCTACCCCGCGCACAGCTGCCACCCAATCCCGTAGGAAGGATCGTGGCAGCTCCTCGTTAGCAGAAGGAGCTTTACAGATGCCGGCCCTCATTCCGTCCGCAATTCGCGCCCTTGCTCACCGCCGTATGGCCCTGAGTGCTCTGCGCGCAAACTCGTCCCTCTCCGTTCGACTCGCCCGCTACAACGCCCACATGGCCATCGTCCGTACACTGGAAACCTCAGGGGGCGTGCAATGAGCCAGCCAATCGCTCGCCTCGCCGACGAAGCCCTTGAGCTGCTGCGCGCCACACACGAACGCATCAGCAATATGCGGGTGTTGTTCAACGCGATCACAAAGGACCTGAAGCACGGCAAGTCGCACGATATCGAAGAGCTGGCCAGCCTTGGCAGCTTCCTCGGGTACGACTGGGCGAACTATGTCGACAGCGAAGTCGAACAGATGCAGAAGGCGCTGGATGCCGCGGAGGTGGCCAAATGAACGCCTCTATCCGATCACGGGAGCACCTGAGTTTCACGAAACGCGATCCGGAAGGACGACTGATCAACTGGCCTCGGAATAATCCCGGCGTAGCGGCCGACTGGCAGAAGGGTATCGAGTTCTTCGAAAGCGAAGTATTCGAGCTGGCCGCCCACGATGAAACTGAGGCGTTCAACGCTATTCAGTTTGCCATTGCCGGAATGGGCGGGCGCACCACCAATCTTGAACTCGGATTTATAGATCGCGTGGCACGTGCTGCGGTACTGGGTTTGCGCGTGATTCGCGGCGGCGCAGCAAGGTTCGAACCGAAAGACTTCGAAGAGATTTAAAACATGAAAATTCAAAACGGCGCATTTGCGTCGACGGGATCGGCTTGCCCGAAGAAAGCCACCGAACTGTTTTACGTCACGCATCCGAATGTGCCCAAGGCGCTGTTGGGCCCGTTCTTGACGGATGCCGACGCCGAGTGCGGCCGCGTAGTTATGCGTAGTGCTGGCGCCCAGGTGACGGCCTGCCTGGTCGACTTTGTGGACGAGCTCACTCACTGGCACGGCGTGAATAACGGCCAGGTCTGCCGGGCCTTTGCTGGTGCTGATCACCAGGGGGCAGACCATGAGTAACGTCACCCCGATAAAGCGCAAAGAATGCGGCGGGCCCCCCCGCGAGACCGCGCACATCGACAGCGCCAGCTATGCGCTGCTGGTGGAAACCTTGATTGGCTTCCTGGAGCTGCGCATCGCCGAAGGCGACAAAGGCTGTCACTGCGATGAGCTGGAGCGGCTCACACAGCAACTGGAGAGCCTGGCCAAGCGGTTCACCCCGCCGAAGGGGGCCGCATGACTGACCCCACGATCCTTTTCCGTGATGTGCTCCAGTCCGTGTATGGGCTGCTCGACTGGCTGCCTGTGGCCGATGCCGAGATTCATCGCTTCCACGTCCCTGACGACAAGCCCGGCACTCTCAACGGCTGGTATGTGCTGTACCTGGACGGTATCGCCTCTGGCGCGTTCGGCAGTTGGAAAGCCGGCGGCGCCAGCACCTGGTGTAGTCGCGAGCCGGTGGACACACGGGAAGCAGCGCAGGTCCGTGAACGAGTGGATCAGGCCCGGCGCCAGCGCGAGGCCGAACAGCACCAGCGCCAGCAGCAGGCCACCAAGTTAGCCAACCGCTGGTGGCGGAATGCGCGCCGCGCCGCCCCGGATCACCCGTATCTGGTCGCCAAAGGAGTTCGCTCCTACGGCTTGCGCCAGCGTGGCCCTGACCTCCTTGTCCCGCTGTACCTGGATGGGTGCTTGGTCAACCTGCAACGAATTGCCCCGGACGGCACCAAGCGCTTCTTGCCCGGTGGTCGCGTGAAGGGCACCTATTCGCCGCTGGGCATCATCGAACCCGGCTCTGTCCTCTGCATCTGCGAGGGGTGGGCGACGGCCGCCAGCCTCCACCAGCACGGCGGCTACGTCGTCGCCGCCGCTATGAACGCCGGCAACTTGATCCCGGCGGCGATGGGCCTGCGCTCCCGCTATCCGGGGCAGGCCATCGTGATCGCCGGCGACGACGATCGGCTCACCGACGGTAACCCCGGACGCAAAGCGGCGAATGCCGCGGCAGCGGCTGTGGGCGGCCAAGTGGCTTTTCCGGAATGGCCAGAGGGCGCCCCTGACGACCTCACCGACTTCAACGACCTCGCCAACTGGAAGCTCGCCCATGTCCAAGCCTGACACAAACGTGATCAACCTTCGGCCGGACGCCGCGACCATTGCGCCAGATCGCCCCTGCTGGGCGGTGTATGAGCATTGGGTGATCAACGAGAAGGGCCGAAAGCTTCGCCCAGGCGTTTACTGGCATAGCTTCAAGCGCGCTGCCGCTGACCAGGACGACGCCGAGAGCGATACCGGCGACCGGCCTATCACCGATGAGTGGATATCCAGCCCCGTCACAGTCGTCGCTCGCACCACAAACAGCGACGATGGCAGCGAAGGTCGATTGCTGCGCCTGGTGACCGAGGGCGGCATCAAGGAGTGGATAATCGCCATGGAGGTGTTCGGCGGCAGCGGCGAGGACGCCCGGCGCGCCTTGTTCGGCATGGGCGTCATTATCGCCCTCAAGAAACGCGGCACGTTCATGGAGTACCTGCTCGACCAGCATCCTGCAGAAGTGTTCGCCACCACCAGCCGGCCGGGCTGGCATGAATCGGGCGCGTTTGTGCTGCCCGGGCGAACGATCGGAAGCGACAAGGTGCGGTATCAGGCCAGCAACAAGGCTCAGGTGCTTTTCAGCCGCCGCGGCGAGTTGGCGCTATGGCAAACGGAAGTGGCCGCGAAGTGCGCCGGCAACCCGGTACTGACGCTGGCGATCGGCTGTTCGCTGGCCGGGCCGCTGCTAAGCCTGGTCGGCGTGTTGGGCGGTGGTGTTCACCTGGTGGGTGACAGCTCGAGCGGCAAGTCGCTGGCGCAGTTGATCGGCTCGTCGGTGTGGGGTGACCCGGGCGTGTTCGCCGCCAGTTGGGACATGACCAAGGGCGGCCTTGAGATCGAAGCGTCGAGCCGTAACGACACCATCCTGCCTCTGGACGAGATCAAGCGCGCCGATCCGAAGCGGGTACAGGAAATGGCCTACTCCCTCGCCAACGGCCAGGGTAAAGGCACCATGACCCGTGAACGTGAAGGCCGCGCCAAATTGAGCTGGCGCCTGTTGACCCTTTCCAGCGGCGAGCGCTCGCTCTCCGAGCACGCGGCCATATCCGGCAACGCTGCCCATGCTGGCGCCGAACTCCGCATGGTCGATGTGAACGCCGGCACCCGCACCCATCGCGCCTTTGATGAATTGCACGGGCTTGAGGGCGCGGACTTCCACCGCCAGCTCACCGTGGCCGTCGGCGCCCACCATGGCCACCTCGGACCAGCGTTCGTCGAGAAGCTGCTCGCCAGTGACGACCGCGCAGGATTACTCGAAGACTTCGCCGGCGTGCGCGCCAGCTTTGTGGAGGACAACGCCCAAGCCGGACGCGTGGCTGATCGGTTCGCCGTGATCGCGCTGGCGGGTGAGATGGCGATCGCCTACGGCCTGCTCCCGTGGAAGCCGGGCACCGCCCTCGCCGACTGCCGTTTGCTCTATGGCGAATGGCTGAGCCGGGTTGGCAGCGGGAACGCCGAAGACCGGCAGATCCTCGCCGGCATTCTCGACTTCATCGATCGCCATGGCAGCAGCCGCTTTTCCGATGTCGATGACGTGACGCCTGACACCAAGGTATTCAACCGCGCTGGCTATTGGGAGCTGACGGGCAATAACCGCCTGTACCTGTTCAACAAGCCGGCACTGATCGAAGCCGCTCACGGCTACGGCCTGTCTCGCATCATCAAAGCGCTGGAAGGCGCGAACATCCTCGCCCGCCGCGACAACGAACGCAAAACCAAGAATTACCGGCTCCCCGGCGGTGGCCAGGCGCGCCTGTACGTGGTCGATCCTGAGGCAATGGACCGCGAAGGGGGTGGCGCATGAACGGCACCAAAACGTCACCTACCCGAATTGCCCAAGTTCACAGGAACCTAGAATCACTGGCAACAGTGGCAACGCCGGCAACGGGCTTGTGGGGCGCGGCTTGTAGCCGTTGCCACCCTATAAAAAAAGTGGCAACGACTGGCAACACACACCTCATTTTCAACACAAGAGGCTGGTTCGCCCCCTCAGTTTGGTTATCACCGTTGCCGGTAAAAATCCGGTGGCAACAATTTGGAAGCATCGGCAACACCTGGAGCCCACGGTTCACAGGGCTGTTGCCATTGTTGCCGCTGTTGCCGGTGTTTTTGAAATCACAGAAACATTGGATTACAAGCAATCAGGGCGAGGGGGCGTTATGAGCCTCCTGTCCTCCCTGCTCGATCACACGCCGCCGGCCATTCCTGGCGCTGACTCCGCAAAAGTGTGGAGTCGTCCTCAACCTCGCCCCCGCCTAGTGCTGGCGAACCGTATTGAGCGCCCTGCCCTGTTCGTTCCTGGCCCCCATGCCAACGCCGCCACTGCCACACCTGAGTGGCGACAGGCCCGCGACCAGTACCTCAACCACATCATGGTTTGCCGTTCCTGCTACGCGCCCGCCGCCCGCTATTGCTGCGTCGGCGCCGACCTGCGCGCCAGCTATGACAACACGCCCATGGAGGCGCACCAATGACGCCAAGCCTTATCACCCACTTGTGCAACATCGCTTTGAAGCCCGGCATCAGCGCCAACACGCAGCTCATCACTACACGGCGGATCTGCCGCGCCATTGCTGACCAGCTCGACGCGATCCGCGCCGAACGTCGAGCCATTCGCCGCGAGGCCGGCAAGTTGAAAGCGTTCCTGCCATTCACGCGGCAAGCGATCGAGGATCTGGAGGAAAGGGCCCGGGAACACCTGGAGGCTATTCGCACCGGAGCACAAGAAGCGCTCGCCGGGTTCGGCCAATCGCTGATGTTCGACCGGGAAGGGCTGGCGCAGACGTTGGGATTCGATCGGATGTGCGACCTGCTGGGCATCAACCCGGTACATCGCCAACAAGCCAGAGCAGACGGAAATACCAGCCTTCGCGGTTTGGCCTACCTCTCCCAACTGGAGGACAGCGCCGATCGCAATAGTGAGGAGTGGGGCGTCGGCGGCCCTCTATATCGCGCCTGCCATGCCGCCATGATCCGGTTCATCAGGGAATGCCCAGAAGACCAGTTGCCCGATCCGTTCGCGCCTAGCGCTCCCTTCGGCCCGAAGTTGCCGCCCACCTTAAGCATCGTCGGCAAGTAGAGACCCAATTACGCGACACGATTTGCGAATCACGAAAACGTGTCGCGACACGGAGCAACACAACCGGGCATCCGCCCATCAATGGCGCCACGGCGTCGAAGGAGGCAATACATGTCACACCACATACGCTTCGCCGAAGCGTGTAAGGACACAGATTTCACCACTGACCCCGGCACGATCGGCGGGTACATCGTCTGGACGGTAGAGCACCTGCGTGGCGGCCAGCGGGTGGAGATTGAGGGGCCTTTCTACACCGAGGAGGAGGCCAGGATCTCCGCCGAACTGATGCGCATCGAATACCGGGGAGCTCGGGCGTACAAGTCGACTCACTGCTCGGCCTGGAATCCAGACGTGAAACGCGAGATCGCAATTCGAAACGACGCAATGGCCGCCCGCATGATCCTCGCTGGCCAGCTCGGCATCGAAATCCCCAAACACAGCGCCCAGGGCGCCCAGGAGTAAGAGATGGCAATGGCAACCGACTACGGCAACAAAACCTTGATCCTACTGGGCGGCAGCGCTGGCAAGCTTTTTGGCCGCAAACACCTCTACGAACTCTCAACGGGGGATGTCCGCGAGGCGGTTAAGGCGGTAGACGTGAATCACCCGGGATTTGCCAAATACCTTGCCGACGCAAAGGCCCGCGGCCTGGAGTTCGCCATTTTTCGAAACCGGCGAAATATCGGCGAGAAGGAGCTCGGGATGGGGCGAGCAAACGAGATCCGCATCGTCCCAGTCATTCAAGGGAGTAAGCGGGCGGGACTATTGCAGACAGTGTTGGGGGCGGTGCTGATCGTGCTCAGTCCGTTCACGAACGGCGCCACACTCGCGCCGGGTATAGCCCTCGCCGCCGGCGGCGTGATCCAGATGCTCAGCCCGCAGGCCTCAGGCCTAAGGCAGAGCGCCGGACCAGAAAACGCCCCGTCCTACGCCTTCGGCAGCGCCAAGAACACCACGGCCAGCGGCAACCCGGTCCCTATTTGCATCGGCCACCGTCGGTGGGGCGGGATGATCATCTCCGCATCGATCTATGCCGAAGACAAAATGTAGGTGTGGTGTTGTAAGGTCACAATTCACTTTTGAGGACGAACCAAATGCACAGGATTTTTCTCGCGTTCATTGCCGCCGGCGTGCTGGCCGGCTGCTCCAGCACACCGGTCGACCAAGCGTCGGCGAAGAAAGTGCCAGCAGCCAGAGCGTTTGCGTTTCAGTCAGACGTTCCGGGCGGCGCCAAGCTGGTGGTGAGTCGAGACAGTGGTTTTTGGGCGTCCGGTGGATGCTTTGCAACGGTGTTGGTCGATGGAAGGAAAGCCGCGCGTATCGACACGGGTGAGATTGTGGCGTTCCAGGTCCAACCTGGCCGTCACATCATCGGAATAGCGGGTGACGACAACGGTAACGGCGTATGCGCGCTACAGATCGGTCAGCCGGTGAAAGAGACGGCCACGCAGGTCGGCGCCGGAGATGTTCAGAAGTTCAGGGTGTCTGGTACGCAAAACGGTACCGATATCCGCCCCAGTTCCTTCTGACCCGATTGCAGCATCTGGGCGGCTCCAGGATTGAGCCGCCCGCCACCTTCATCAAATTGGTAACCAAGCGTGGTAACCACCATTGGGAACCATCCCCAGCAGCGCCTCGCAGGTCTGCCGGTACCAGTGACGAAGTCCGTGCGATGTCAGGTTTTTTCAGGTTCTCGAAATGCCCGATCGCTCCCTGACATCTGGCGATCCGCCACCACTCGACACTCCTCCCTGACCGGTTATCCTCCCTTCTCAAAATTGCTCCACGCCAGCGGCGCGCTGGTTTCAGGATGAAAAAGATTCAGGAATCAAGGAATGAGCGGATACGTCCCCAACCCACCGAAGGGTTACCGCAATAGCGGCACCGAGCCCGTCGATATACACGCCCAGCGCTGGGCTGAATACAAAGACCTCCCGACGAGGAACGAGACGAAACCTGCCAGCAAAGGCTGTGTATTCGCCAAGAGCTGCGATCTCGCGGACGGTGTGATCGATCACAAAAAGCCTGCCGGATTTATCCCCGTCGAGAGCCTGGCCAACTACGGAGAGTTCTCCCTCCTCGGCGGTCGCGAGACTGATGCCGCGGGAAATATCCCACTGAAAAAAATCACCGGGAATGCCTTACCCGCCACCCTAGGAACTCTCCTATTGGGTGGCGCGGGCGCTGCGGCTGCCTCTTGTGGCGGGCTGTGTACGGCTGGAGCTGCTGGAGGCGCAAGTGTTGCAATTGGCTCTGCCGCAACGGGGGCTACTGGTGGTACCGGCGTTCTCACAGCCGGAGTGGCCGCTGGTACATTGGCGGGGATAGTCGCTCTACTGTGGCCGTCGAACCTTGGTGACAGCTCCCTCTACACGGAAGACCAACTTCAGTCGCTGGAGGAGGCCCGTACTCGCGTCCGCCTCCATGTTGAGGAGCAGGCTGACGGAACACTGAAGGGGTACGGGTACAACACCCAGAAGCGCAGTGACTGGGAAATGGTTCCTGTCGTGCAATTCGTCCAGCAGGGATCTCAGCAGGTTGCCGACTTCGGCGACGGCGTAACCCTCATCTGGACGCCGGCGGTTGATCCCTCGAGCACCTCTGGTATCCCGCCATTAGAGGGCGCACCTCAAGCGCCGCAGATCTGGATTTACCCGCCTACCGAACAGGCCGATAGCATTATCGTCAGCCCGATCTACCCCGACCAATACAAAGACTTCATTCTCGTATTCCCGGCTGATTCAGGTATGCAGCCGCTGTACATTGTGATGAATGTGCGCCTCAACCCAGGCACCGTTACCGGGCAGGGAAAAGACGTGACAGGCATCTGGCTCGCCGGCGCCAGCGTCGGTCTGGGGTCGCCTGTGCCGACGCGAATCGCAGATCAGCTCAGGGGAAAAAGCTTCAGCAGCTTCGATGCTTTCAGAAAGGCATTCTGGATCGCGGTAGGGAAAGATGCGGAGCTCGCCAGCCAATTCAACGACAGCAACAAAGCCCGAATGCTTGAAGGTATGGCGCCTCGCGCCCGGGCAATTGATACCGTAGGCAAGCGCCGATCCTTTGAGCTTCATCACGGAGTTCCAGTTTCTGAAGGTGGCGAGGTTTACGACGTCGACAACCTCAGCGCCATGACACCCAAACACCATATTGATACCCACCGGAGCTCGAAATGATCGCACTCAAAAGCAGCCTTTCCGAATACACGGAGACCGAGTTTCTCGCACTGATCAAAGAAATTTGCAGCGCCGCTGGCACCGAAGACTATCAGGACGAGTTGCTGGAAAACTTCATCGAAGTAACTGGCAACGTCGCCGCCTCTGACTGGATTTACTACCCAGAAAACGGCGAGGACGACTCGCCGAAGGGCATTTTGGAAACCGTCAAAGGGTGGCGAGCAGCTCAGGGGTTACCAGGGTTCAAAGGCGCTTAGCAAGAACCAAGTGGATGTCAAAAGACAGAGACGTAGCGCAATGGATTTTGGCTTATGAGCCGAAGATCAATCCCCGTATTGCAATTTGAAAAAGGAGATGAAATTTCATGGATATACTTGCAACTCTATTTGAGTTTTTGGAAAAAAATCAAAATATCGCTTCCGCCGTGTCAGCGATTGCAAGTGCACTGGCGGCCATCATTGCGGTATTGGTTTCAATCTATGCAGTACGAGTTTCAGCGAAGTCGGCGGAACAGCAACAGCGTCATAACACGCTGACCGTTAAACCCATTCCAGAAGTGATGGTTGGTGACTACGAAAACTCCTTGCGGGTTAAGCTCAAGAATCACGGAGCTGGACCATTGCTAGTGACGTCTCTCGTCGCAACACTTCATGGAAAAACACGTGCATCGTTAATCGACTGTATGCCTAACCTTCCAGGTAGGCACTGGACAAATTTTGCAGGGGTCATTGACGGTCGAGCCCTTCTCCCAGGAGATGAGATAGTTCTTGTGGAATTGACTTCAGAGCCAGGGGAAACAGACTTTAGAATTTCTCGCGAACTCGCCAGGCATGCGCTATCTCATACGGAAATAGTTATCAAATACACCGACGTCCAAAACTCATCGTTTTTGCCGTATAACAAGTCTCTTTCATGGTTCGGTCGAAACCTCGAATAAGTAAGTATTTAGAATACGCTAACGCGTATGGGCGGCCGAGGCGCAGCAACGACGACTCAGCTGAAGGCACCTTCGAAACCATCAAAATCCGGCGAGCAGCGCAGTTTCCAAGCTTGAGGGTACGCAAAAGATTGCCGCGTCTTCATATCGCTCCGCACGGTCAAGACATGGTATCCATGTCGGTATCCACGGTTTAGTTAGATCCGACGTGGATACCTTGGGGTGACTATATGCGGTGACCACCAATGGTGACCGCTAGCCCTTGGTCACCGACGCACCATATCCCCCTTGCCGAAACGCCCCACGGAAGGCTGGCGCCCAGTTCCGGCCGACGTGTTTCGCGCAATTCGTAGCGCACGTCGGTCGCGCACCTGGTCAATGCGCGAAGCCATCTCCCAGCAGGTTTTCACGCACCCTTCACGCAGTGTCTTCACGCACACGGGGAGCTGGAAACACCTGTGGGAGCGAACTGTTTGGCGTTGATACGCAGCCAGGTAAGCACGATCGGTACGCACCTGGCACCGGCAGCCGCCGGCAAGTTCGCACCTGGTTCGCAACCACCATTGCGCGCGAACCGCCCCGCCCGGAGACCTTTTGCGGTCAATTTGTAATCAGTGAGAGCAAGTACACCACGGCTACGCTGACATCTAAAAACGCTATCCGGGAAAACCAAAAATACTGTATAAATAAACAGCCAATAAACTTTGGTCATTGAGAACGAGTCAAGTCAAATGTGTCAACTAGAATTTGACCAAAGTCCTTGACTTAGGCAGAATCCCGCCTCATTTTTAATAAACTCATCCAGCTCATTCGGGGAGGCCGATATGGTGTATCGCACTGCAGCAGACGTCCTTCAGGCGCATTGGGATGGTCGGTTGCCAATTAACCCTCAAGCTATCGCAAGCGCTATGGGTATTGAAGTAAAGGCTCTCACTCCCTTTGAGCCAGAAACGTGGCGACCTAACGAAAGCGGACACTACTCTTTTCGCGACGGGCAGCCACTCATCACCTATAACTTCTTGGATGCGCCCGTTCGCCAACGATTCACTATTGCCCATGAAATCGGGCATCACGTACACGGCGACCTTGATGCTCCACGAGACACCACTGAGCAATTCAGTGCTCGCGCTAGAGACCCTAGAGAGATAGCGGCTAATCGATTCGCCGCGGCTTTGCTGATGCCTGCCCCACTGATCAAGCACATGGTGCTTGAGCAAAGGATCACAGATCTGTCGCGATTGGCGCAAACATTTGGAGTCTCTACGGCGGCGATGGAGTTCCGACTCAAAGCGATTGGGTTGCTATGACGGATTCGAGCGATGATCTATCCCTCGGCGAAGCTGATAATCCTGGCTTGATCAGCGATTTTCTTAGAAAAGAAGCCTGGCGATTCCGGTGGGAAAAGCGCCTGACCACCGTTACCGTCAGCCTCATCATCATTTTCTATTTGTCGCTGCTGGGGTTCGTTTTTTTCGGCAACATTCGTATAACGGTCGGAGCTTGGTATTTCTTCACGTCGGTGAGGCCCCATACGACAGGAGACATCCCCATAATCGTCTCTCTATCCACTGTTCCGACGCTGTTGTTGATCGCGCTTCTCAGGTATTTCCACCACAGACCAAAGCCTGAACAGGATGATATGCAAGCGCCCTTGCCAATCAGTGTTGAGGCAGCTAAGGAAATCATCAAAGCTACTACTGACGCGATGAAGGGGCAAAGCTCCTAATATAAGCCCCGCCTTGAGCGGGGCTTATTATTGGGACCGGTTAGCTCGTTCTGCTTTGCTTTGACCACGCTTTGACGGAATGTGAGACAGGTGTGAGACGGAATCCAAGGCCGGTGGGCGTCAGGGGCTTGTTCCGCCTTGGCCACGTCAAAGTGGGGAGATTGACCGTCTCACACCACTGACAGACCCCTGACGGATTCTGGACAGGATCTGGACGGATTTACCGGGCGCATTTTGATTGGTGGTTGGCGGGCGCTACGGCCATCAAGGCCGGGCCAGCTCGGAATGCTGGCGGCGATAGCGGAGGCGTCCAGAACGGATGGGCAAGAGACGCCCAAATCCTTGACCATCCTTGACGGGGCCTTGACCAAACTTCTGACAGGTCTTGACGGTATCCCTCAAGGCAGAACACGACCGGGCACGGCAAACCCGCGCACAGCAAGGCCTGCGGCGATTCGCGCGACCCCGTAGGCGCTCGCCTCGTCAAGAATTCAAAACCACGGCCGTCAAGGGTGAACGGTAGATGGACAGGCTGACGCACCCACGTCGCAGACGGGCCGAGCGCGCCAAAAATACTAGACAGGCCCTAGACGAATTTTCGCCGACAGACCACTGGCAAACTGCCCGCAGCCCAAGCAGCACGCCACCGCCAGCGTTGAAGTTGGCCTGCTGGTGCTTGATGCTCGTCAAGTATTTTCCGGGTCTTCCAGCGACCTGACAACAGGTCGGAGCTGGCGGTGAACGAGTTGCTCACCCTGGGAGCCGAACACGGTCGGCTTACCACCTTTGCCAGCCCCGGCTTCCAGGTAGCCGCTCAAGCTCCGCTGGTAACATCTGCAGGTCGCCCGGCCAAACTTCGTGCCGGCGCCTGCATCAACCACACATCAATGACCGCGTGCTATAGCTGGAGGGGGAAGGGTCAAATCACTTAATCGAAAAAATCAGGTTCGACATCCATGGGCTCACAGTCGTAGCTGCCTTGAGCAATATCAATTTCGATATCCCAGTCTTCCGGAGAAGAGTCGCCTTGCACGCCAGAACATGTCAGATAAGCTTGGACGTCAATGACTACAGATGATGCAAATGAATCTGAGCCAATAGAAATCTCATCACGATCGATGGAATCCCAAACTAAGAAATCGACATATACTGATAGTTCGACATCAGCCTTAATCGCCAACTCGATAACCCATGTTGCCTTATCATCGCTTAACGACCAAACTTCAGCAGCGTCGATTTCAAAAGATCGGAGCTGCGCATCGTTAACTTCTGCCTCCACACGTGACACGGTCCCGCTAACCACATTATCCGCGCTCCATGAAGCGTTCCCCACATGCTCGACAAGTGCGTCATTAACTGCATCTTTGACTGGGGAGCCATCTGTTTTCACAGCATCTATGACTTTCTGCTCTACTGTCTGAGCGTGCTCATCTGTTGCAGCAAATAAAGCCGCAAGCTCTTCAATAGACCTCACGCAGTAGAGATAATCCGACTCATCTGCAAATGCGCTCCAGCCTTCGTCGCCTGACGCAACAATTCCCATCGTGTGCTTATCCTCTGCATGCCCTTCGAGCAACAACAGGGAAGCCGCATCCGGAAATTCTGATTTCTTTTCCTTCCGCTTTGCAAAGGGTGGTTCGCCAGCGAAATATAGGTTAAACATCTGCTTTGCTAGGTCATTGCCTGCAACCGGTAACACATCACCACCGCCGCAGCTACTTGCGTATGCTTCAACTTCATCGCGAAAGGCTTGCGAAGCCGTTCGTTCTACGTCCAGCCCGTCGAACAATGCATCGATATGCTCCATCGGTGCCGTGGCTAGGCGCTTTAAACTGCCCGAGGCCGTTTTAAAGCTACCTACAGCCTCCATTACTTTGATCATCCGATGAGCCACAATTTCGCGAACAACTACATCAGACAGATACAGGGCCATTGTGTCCGGAAGCTGCTTCGGTAACTGCTTCAGTGCGCCCTCAGCGAAATTGTATCCGGCGCGTTGGATGAGATCAGTGTCCAATGAGAAGAAGGAGACGTCCCCCTCCCACAACTGGGCTGCGGTAGGCATTCCCTTGGGCATAACTCAGCACTCCTTATTGGCTAAAGGCCAGCATAAATTCAAACGATAAGGATTTCCACAGAGCGAGGGAAAGGAAAGGCACTACCCTGATCCGGGGTGTTGCTGAAGCGGGGGAATGGCAAGAGCGCCTCTGTGTGTCGAGAGTGCCACACCGCGCTATCACTATTTCCTCAAAAGTGAGGAACGAGGTAATCGGGCCACTTTTGGACTGATCCATCCAAGGAGTGGTGATGATGACCACACCTTTGCACCGGCGACGGGTTTATCACGATGGCGTCACCGTTCGTCGGGGATCGGCAGAGGAAATCAGCACGGTTTCGATCGCCGCCAGCAGGTTCAAAACAGAGCCGCATTTTAAAAAGAGAGTAGATTTGTGAGTAGATTTATATATCGACCAAAGATAAACCCTTTAAATACTTGACCTGTAGGCGATTGTTCGATTCCGTCTCTGGCACCAAATACCGAAAACCCTGAATCGCAAGATTCAGGGTTTTTTTATGCCTGCGATTTGATGACGGCTCAATCAGTCCTTTTGCGCAGCCCGGAAAAAACCCGCGAGCCCTTCACAGGCGTCGCGGGTTTTGTCGTTTCAGACGATCGGCAGGGCATCGACCCGCTCAACGCAAATCTGTCATTGCTCATTGAGTTTTCAACCTCGACGGGTTTCGGCGAATGGCGATCCGCGCTACTTTGGCCGCACCTTAAGGAAGAGGGTCATCCACTCGATGAACCAGAAAAGAACCCGCGTGCCCCTGCCCCATCCGCCGCCCTATCGCCAGAGCCGGGTAGCGTTCTGGTTGACGGTACTCGTCGGCGTGCTGATCGCCTTCGTCATCGGCGCATCGATCTATCTGATCATCCACAGTTTGATCAGCGGCTCCATCACCACATGGAACCGATCAGGCCCACGCCATACCTACACCCTCGCGCTACAACCCCGAATGTATTGGTTCGAGATCGTGTCGCAGTGCATCGGCACCGTATTCCTGGTGGCCATCAGCTGGATCGGATTATGGATTTACCGAATGGCGCACGAGCCGACCGACAAGCCGAAGGCCAAACGCACACGGCGATAAGTGAAGATTCCCTTCAGAGGGTGTTGACGTAATCGACCGGCAGCAAGACCGTGTCGAGCGCAGCGTCTACCGGCAGGGAGACGACGGTAATCAGCGGACAAACGATCATCATGTAACAAATGACCGCGGACGGCATGCCGTCTCCCCCTCTCACACCGAGCAAGTGCAAGTTGCCATCGACGCCTTTGTAATACGGCTCTTCAGAAGCACCGTTCATGCGCCCCATCATCGTTCCACAACCGGCCAACAACAAAGCCAGGCTCACCGCTGAGCCAACACGCAAAATCCCTTTCAAACCCGCACTTCCTTCGCCACCAAACACAAGGCGCGGGATTGTACCCGCGCCCTTGCTTTACGACCGCATCAATCGCCAGTCACTTCAACTCCAGTGAAACACCAGATTGCGCGCCGTGCCGCTGCCGACGTCAGTCACGTCGCGCCGCTCCTGACCATTGAGCGTGGCTCGCACGATGTACTTGCCTGGCGGCAATTGCACATACACCAGCGGCCCCGCCTGATTGAGCGTCAGCACAGGTTGCCCCGAGGCTTTTTCAATCGTCACGTTGACGTTGGCGGCGTACTCGTTTTGCATGCCGACCGAATAGGTCATGTGCAGGTTGTAGCCGGGGGTTTGCTGAATGGCTTTTGACTCGTCCAGGCCGATCCCGCCGGACAGGTAGTTGATGCCGTTTTGCTGTTGTTGCTGGACTTGCACACCGGCACTGTCGACCGGTTCCAGGTTGGCGGCCTGCGATATGACAGGCAACAGCAGCCAACCGACAGCGGCGAACGGCAGCATGAATGAACGAATGTTTTTCATGATGGCGACTCCCGGGTTCAGAGGAACCCAACCGTTACCCTTTTTTAGATTTGACCCCGCGAGGCTTGTTTTAGATTGATTGGAACTTGGCGTGTGTACGAAATGGACTACAGATCATTGCTCGCAACCACGCCTTTTGTCGGCAACGTCCTGCAATACCCATCCCGTCTTCCTGCTGCCTTCACAGGCTCGCCCGACATCGCCGGCCGGCGACACTTGGCATGCTTTGCGTCTGTTTCCAATGATGCGGAAGACTCGATGAACCAGGTAAAACCGACTGACGCGCAAGACCCGAAAATCGATTCATTGCTGGGGGAATTGGGCGAACTGATTCGTCAGGCGCGGCAAAAAGTGCTGCGTGCGGTTGATACGATCCAAGTGCAGACCTGTTGGCAGATCGGCCGGCATATTGTCGAGTTCGAGCAGCAAGGCGCCCAGCGTGCGGGGTATGGCAAGCAGCTGCTGGCCTTGTTGGCGGAGGATCTGACGGTGCAGTTCGGGAAGGGGTTTGATGATCGCAATCTGCGGTATATGCGGAGTTTTTATCAGTTGTTTCCAATTTGGAACGCAGTGCGTTCCGAATTGAGCTGGACTCACTATCGCAGGCTGCTGCGGGTCGAAAGCGCGAAAGCGCGCCAGTGGTACGTGGAAGAAACCGCCAATCTGAACTGGTCCAGCCGCGCCCTTGATCGCCAGATCAATACGCTCTACTACGAGCGACTGCTGATGAGTCGAGACAAAGCCGATGTGATCGAAGAAGCCAGCACCAACATTGCAGCCATGAAACCCCATCCGCGCGAGTTCATTCGCGACCCCGTCATACTCGAATTTCTTGGGCTACCGTCGGCCGGCAAGGTCAGGGAAAGCCGTCTTGAGCAGGCCCTCATCGACCATCTGCAGGGCTTTCTCCTGGAACTGGGTAAAGGCTTTTCCTTTGTCGCTCGGCAACAACGTATCAGTACCGATGGTGACGATCTTTACATCGATCTGGTGTTCTACAACTACTTGCTCAAATGCTTCGTGATCATTGATCTCAAACGCGGACGGCTCAGCGCCGGCGACGTCGGGCAAATGGACATGTACGTGCGCATGTACGACGAACTCAAGCGCAGTGAGGGCGACAAGCCGACCGTCGGGATCATTCTGTGTGCCGAGAGCAACGACTCGGTCGCGCGTTACTCGATGCTCAAGGGCAATGAGCAACTCTTTGCCAGCAGTTACAAGACGATACTGCCGAGTGAGGAAGAACTGCGCGCCGAACTCAATCGGGAACAGACCTTGATCGAAGAACGCCTGCGCCTTCAATCCTCGGAATAGCAACTGCGGATTGTTCCCGGATGGCGCTAAGACTATTGTTGGCAGCTCCTCGAATAGGTCGAAAGCGATGAGCTGTCAGGATGCGCCAGCAACGCAAGACACGCAGTCAAAGTCGCCGGCTTTGACTGATAAACACGGCGAGGCTTTCAAGGAAGTCGCCGCCGATAGCGTTGTGCTCGGCGGTTTCATCTGGCGGCACACCGTGCCCGATGAACAACGCCCGGTGGTCATCATCAACGCTGCCACCTCGGTACGCTGCCGACATTACTCGCGCTTCGCCGATTATCTGTTCACCAACGGTTTCGACGTGATCACCTATGACTACCGGGGTATCGGCGAATCCCGCCCGGCAACCCTGAAAGGCCTCGAGGCCTCATGGACCGATTGGGGTGCGCTGGATTTCGAGGCGATGCTAAAACGCGCACAACGGGAATTCCCCGGTCAGCCCATCGACGTGGTCGGTCACAGTTTCGGCGGCTGCGCAGCTGGGCTTGGCGAGTCGGGACAGGTCATTCGTCGGCTGGTGACGGTCGGCGCGCAGTTCGCTTACTGGCGCGACTATGCGTCGGAACAGCGCTGGCGCATGTTCGGCAAATGGCATCTGCTGATGCCGCTGCTGACGCGCTTCTGTGGCTATTTCCCCGGCAAGCGCCTCGGCTGGCTGGAGGACACGCCCGCCGGCGTCGTACGCGACTGGAGCACGCCTACAGCGCGATATGAGCAACGCCCGAGCGGCCGCAGACTGCTGAAGGCTTCCGGTCGACTGCCCTTCGCCAACGTCCGCGCCAAGACCCTGGCGATCAGCATAAGCGACGACCCCTACGGCACCGTCGCAGCCATCGAACGCCTGCTCTGCTACTTCAGCCATGCGCACAAAACCCACCTGCGCATCGAGCCGCACGACATCGGCGAACAACAAGTCGGACATTTCGCCTTTTTTCGCAGCGCATACCAAGCCACACTATGGCCCATCGCTCTGACCTGGCTGCAAACCGGCGAGCTGGCCCCCGACTCACCCGGGCGGACAGTGCCGCGCAGCTGAGCCCTTTCAACGCACGACGGAACACACCATGGCCTCCGCCAACAAGCAGCAAAAACGCGCCGCCCGGGCCAAGACCAAGGCCAAGCAGAACCGCACCAAACGCCCCGAGGCGCCGGTCGAACTGGATCCGAACGATGACCGCATCGATTTCGAGTCGGTGGACCTGACCGAATTGTTCAAGAAAATGATCGACGCCGAGAAGATCAGCCAGCAAGCGCTGTGCACCGCGTTCCTCGAAGACCCGTTGCTCGAGTTGGTCTACGAGCAAGAGGGCGAAGAAGGTGCGATGGACTTCATCCTCGCCGCACTGATCGAGTATCGCCAGTGGTCGAAAGAGACCGACGAAGCCGGCGCGCTGGCCTGGATCGAATCCCCGGCCTTCCAGGCCGACTATGTGGCGGCGTCCGACGCGATCGCCGCACAAACCCAACAGAAGAACTGAGTTCCCATGGCATCCCTGAACAAGCAACAGAAACGCGCCAAACGCGCCAAGGCCAAGCAGATCCGTATGGTCGGCCGTAAGCCGCTGGACCAGGACGACGATCTCGGGCATCTGGCCGAGCCGATCCCGGAATACACCCTGGCAATGTTCAGCAAAATGCGCGACGCCGAAGCCGTCAGCCGCAACGACATGCTGCTGACGTTGCTGCGTGAGCTGGCGTTCATCATCGTTGACCATCCTGAGCTGCTGGACATGGAAAACGCCGAAAACGAAGGCATGGCCGCCACCCACCTGGCCGCCGACATGCTGATCGACTACCGCATGTGGGCCGACGGCATGGACATCGAAACCGCCCAGGCCTGGCTGAGCGAGCCGCAGTTCATCACCGACTTCGGAGTTGCGCTGGATACCTATGGCAAGTCGATGGATACGCAGGAAGAAAAGAGCGAATAAACCCCGCTCCGAAACAAAAGCGGCCGCTCGTCATCACTGACAGCGGCCGTTTTTTTATTTGGCCGATTCGAAAGCCCTCCGTCCGAGCGCAATGTATATCCCATTGACATATCCCAACCGCAACCTATTCTTGCTTCATTGCAGACGCGGACATTGGAGGCCGAACATGGAACAAACCACAATTTTCATGAGCAATAGAAGCCAAGCCGTTCGACTGCCCAAGGCAGTCGCAATGCCCAGCGATGTCAAACGCGTTGAAGTGATCGCCATCGGCAGAACACGCGTCATCACACCTGCCGGAGAAAGCTGGGATAGCTGGTTCGATGGCGATAACGTTTCCGCCGATTTCATGGTTGACCGTGAGCAACCCAATGATCAGGAGCGTGAGTCGTTCTGATGATCAAATACATGCTGGATACCAACGTCTGTATTTTCACCATCAAGAACAAACCACAAATTGTCCGAGAAGCGTTCAACCGACATTCCGGACAATTGTGCATCAGCGCTATCACGCTCATGGAGCTTATCTACGGCGCTGAAAAGTCGGCGGCCCCCGAAAAGAATCTTTCGGTTGTCGAAGGATTCGTTGCTCGACTGGAAGTCTTGGCTTTTGACAATGACGCAGCAGCGCAGGCCGGAATGATTCGATCTGAGCTGGCTAGAGCAGGAACACCTATTGGCCCCTATGACCAAATGATCGCCGGTCACGCGCGCTCACAAGGCCTTATTGTGGTGACGAACAATGTACGGGAATTTGAACGTGTTTCCGGATTGCGCACAGAAGATTGGGTGCACCCTGAATAATCCACCGTTCCCAAACAAAAACGGCCGCTCGTCATCACTGACAGCGGCCGTTTTGCATTACGCGCTACGGATCAGTTGAGCACCACCGCACCACGTTTTTCCAGCTTGCGACGGCGTGCTACCAGCAGGCCGGCAGCCACCACCAACAGGCTCAGCAAGCCGGTCGCGAGGATTTCCACGCGGTGGGCTTCCTGGAACAGCATGATGGTCAGGGCCGCGACGATGAAGATGATCACCGCGTAGGTCAGGCCCGGGAACAGCCACATGCTGAAGACGATTTTCTCGCCGCGGGCCATGCGCTGTTTGCGCATGCGCAGTTGCGAGAGCGCGATCACCAGGTACACCAGCAGCGCGATGGCGCCGGAGCTGGCCAACAGGAACTCGAACACCGCAGCCGGCGCCACGTAGTTGGCAAAGGTGCAGAGGAACGCCGCGCCAGTGGACAGCATCACCGCCCAGTAAGGCGTGCCGCTTTTGTTGGTGCGGGTCGACATGGCTGGCGCGTCACCGCGCTTGCCCAGGGAGAACAGCATGCGCGACGAGGTGTACAGCGCCGAGTTCAGGCAGCTGGTCACCGCGACCAGTACCACGATGTCGACGATCATTTTCGCGTTCGGAATGCCCATGCGCTCAAGCACGGTCTGATAGGAACCGAGGTTGGCCAGGGTCGGATCGTTCCACGGCACCAAGGCCACGACGATGAAGATCGAGACGAGATAGAACAGGCCGATCCGCCAGATTACAGAGTTGGTGGCCTTGGAGATTTGCTTGCCCGGGTTCTTCGATTCCGCGGCCGCGATGGTCACGATTTCGGTGCCCATGAACGAGAACATGGTGGTCAGGATCGCGCCCAGTACTGCGCCCATGCCGTTTGGCAGGAAGCCGCCGGAGTCGAACAGGTGCGAAACGCCGCTGACCTGGCTGTTTGGCAGGAAGCCGAAGATGGCCGCCAGACCGAGGATGATGAAGCCGATGATCGCCAGCACTTTGATCAGGGCAAACCAGAATTCGAATTCACCGTAGTTTTTCACGCTGAACAGGTTGGTCACGGTGAGCAGCAGGGTAATGATCAACGCAAACGCCCAAATGCCTACACTCGGGAACCATGCGTGCAAGATGGTCGCGGCGGCGTTGGCCTCCAGCGGGATCACCAGGACCCAGAACCACCAGTAGAGCCAGCCGATGGTGAAACCGGCCCAGTGCCCGATGGCACGGTCGGCGTAAGTCGAGAACGAGCCGGTGTCGGGCGAGGCCACAGCCATCTCACCGAGCATGCGCATCACCAGCACCACCAGGGTACCGGCGGCGGCGTAGGCCAACAGCACGGCAGGGCCGGCGGCAGCGATAGCGTGGCCGGAGCCAACGAACAGACCGGCGCCGATCACACCGGCGATCGACAACATGGTCACATGACGCGGTTTGAGCCCCTGTTCGAGGCCATTGGAGCTTGGGGTACTGCTCATCGAAACTACCTTTGCAAGGAAAGCGATTGCGTCCGTCCCGTCTGGCTTTCCTTCTCGTAAAAAGAAACCAACGGGGCGTTCCGGATTCTGCACGCAATAAATGCGCCAAAATGTTTCAAACTCTTCTGGCCCGCGGCTTTGAACGCGACCGGACAGTCATCGCAAGTCCTTAAAATTAATGGCAATTCGCCAGAGCGTTACCCTGCGACTCACTTTTCAAACGAACGAGCGCACCAGAAACACACTGAAAAAGTGTGGGATGCACAATAAAAGGGCAATTCAGGAACGTTCGGCCGGATAGCGCTTCCAACACCCCGCCAAAGCTGGCAACATCGCGCCTTTTTTTACGCGACGCCCACGGGTTTGCACGATCAAACACCCGTTCGGTTGTTGATGGGGCGACAGTCTGCTGTGCCGATGCGACAACCTGCCACACGCCATCCGCTTACCGCCCGTAGCGCTGTTGGCTGCCATTGAAACGCTATGCTAGCTTGGCCGCCTCGCCAGGAAGGCCAGCCAACAGCAGGAGCGCAACATATATGAGGAACGCACATGGCTGAGGCCACGCCCGCGCTTGAAATCCGCAACTTGCACAAACGCTACGGACAGCTTGAGGTGCTCAAAGGCATCTCGCTGACCGCCCGCGACGGCGATGTGATCTCGATCCTCGGTTCCTCCGGTTCCGGCAAGTCCACGTTCCTGCGTTGCATCAATCTGTTGGAAAATCCGCACCAGGGCCAGATCCTGGTGGCCGGTGAAGAGCTCAAGCTCAAGGCCGCCAAGAATGGCGAACTGGTTGCCGCCGACGGCAAACAGATCAACCGCCTGCGCTCCGAGATTGGTTTTGTGTTTCAAAACTTTAATCTGTGGCCGCACATGAGCGTACTCGACAACATCATCGAAGCTCCGCGTCGGGTGCTAGGCCAGAGCAAGGCCGAAGCCATCGAAGTGGCCGAAGCGCTGCTGGCCAAGGTCGGCATCGCCGACAAACGCCACGCCTACCCGGCGCAATTGTCCGGTGGTCAGCAACAACGCGCGGCCATCGCCCGCACCCTGGCGATGCAACCGAAGGTGATTCTGTTCGACGAGCCCACCTCCGCCCTTGACCCGGAAATGGTTCAGGAAGTACTTAGTGTCATCCGCGCATTGGCCGAAGAAGGCCGCACCATGCTGTTGGTGACTCACGAAATGGGCTTTGCCCGTCAGGTCTCCAGCGAAGTGGTATTCCTCCACCAGGGGTTGGTGGAAGAGCAAGGATCGCCTCAGCAGGTGTTCGAAAACCCGCTTTCGGCGCGCTGCAAACAATTCATGTCCAGCAACCGCTAACGGAGCAACATGCATGCAGAATTTCAAGAAGGTCTTCCTGGCTGCCGCCGTCACCCTCGCATTCAGCGCCGGTGCCATGGCCGAGACCCTGAAGATGGGCATCGAAGCGGCGTACCCGCCGTTCAATAACAAAGACGCGAGCGGCAACGTGGTCGGCTTCGACAAAGACATCGGCGACGCCCTGTGCGCCAAGATGAAAGTCGAGTGCACCGTCGTCACATCCGACTGGGACGGCATCATCCCTGCGCTGAACGCCAAGAAGTTCGACTTCCTGGTGTCCTCGCTGTCGATCACCGAAGAGCGCAAGGGCGCGGTGGACTTCACCGACCCGTACTACTCGAACAAGCTGCAGTTCATTGCGCCGAAAAACGTCGACTTCAAAACCGACAAGGATTCGCTCAAAGGCAAAACCATCGGTACGCAGCGTGCGACGCTGGCCGGTACCTGGCTGGAAGACACCTACGGTGATGACATCAAGGTCAGCCTCTACGACACCCAGGAAAACGCCTACCTGGATCTGACTTCCGGTCGTGTCGACGCCATCCTCGCCGACAAGTACGCCAACTATGACTGGCTGAAAAGCGACGCCGGCAAGAACTACGAGTTCAAAGGCGACCCGGTCGTGGAAAGCGACAAGATCGGCATCGCTGTACGTAAAGGCGATCCGCTGCGCGAGAAGCTGAACGCCGCACTGAAGGAAATCGTCGCCGACGGTACCTACAAGAAGATCAACGACAAGTACTTCCCGTTCAGCATCTATTGATCCTGACCTGTGGGACTGGCGCCGTGACTCAACGGCGTCGGCTCCCGACTTTGCCTGCCGCAATTTGAACAGAAATCCATGATTATCGACCTCTACGGATTCGGCCCGGCCCTCGCCGCCGGCGCGCTGATGACCGTCAAACTGGCTCTCACCGCCCTGTGTCTTGGACTGGTGCTCGGTCTGCTCGGCGCCTTGGCCAAGACTTCCCCGTACAAGCCGCTTCAGTGGCTTGGCGGCACTTATTCGACCTTGGTGCGTGGCGTCCCGGAATTGCTCTGGGTGCTGTTGATCTACTTCGGTACAGTCAACCTGATGCGCAGCCTTGGTGAGTTTTTCGGCAATCCCGATCTGCAACTCAGTGCCTTCGCCGCCGGCGTCATTGCGCTGGGCCTGTGCTTTGGCGCCTATGCCACGGAAGTGTTCCGCGGCGCGATTCTCGCCATTCCCAAGGGCCACCGTGAAGCCGGCGTGGCACTGGGCCTGTCGAAATGGCGGATCTTCACCAGGCTGATCATGCCGCAGATGTGGCGCATTGCCCTGCCGGGCCTGGGCAATCTGTTCATGATCCTGATGAAAGACACCGCGCTGGTCTCGGTGATCGGCCTGGAAGAAATCATGCGTCACGCGCAGATCGGCGTGACCGTCTCGAAACAACCGTTCACCTTCTATCTGGTGGCCGCAGTCATGTACCTGGGCCTCACGGTGCTGGCGATGACCGGCATGCACTTCCTGGAAAAACGCGCCGCTCGCGGCTTTGCGAGGAGCGCTTCATGAATTGGGAAGTGATCATCAAGTGGCTGCCGAAACTGGCGCAGGGCGCGACCCTGACCCTGGAGCTGGTAGCCATTGCAGTGATTGCCGGCCTGCTGCTGGCAATTCCCCTGGGCATCGCCCGCTCTTCGAAGCTGTGGTACGTGCGCGCTTTGCCCTACGCCTACATCTTCTTTTTCCGTGGCACGCCGTTACTGGTGCAACTGTTCCTCGTCTACTACGGCCTGGCGCAGTTCGACGCGGTCCGTAACAGCGCGATGTGGCCTTACCTGCGCGATCCGTTCTGGTGTACCACCGCGACCATGACCCTGCACACCGCGGCTTACATCGCCGAGATCCTGCGCGGCGCGATCCAGGCGATTCCACCGGGGGAAATCGAAGCGGCGCGGGCGCTGGGCATGTCCAAACCCAAGGCGATGTTCTACATCATGCTGCCGCGTGCGGCGCGCATCGGTCTGCCGGCCTACAGCAACGAAGTGATCCTGATGCTCAAGGCCAGTGCGCTGGCGAGCACCGTGACCCTGCTGGAACTGACCGGCATGGCCCGCACGATCATCGCCCGCACCTACCTGCCGGTGGAAATCTTCTTCGCCGCCGGCGTGTTCTATCTGCTGATGTCCTACGTGCTGGTGCGCGGCTTCAAGCTGCTGGAGCGCTGGTTGCGCGTCGATGCCTGCCAAGGGCGTTGATCCTTCCTACGTGCTGACGGGCGAGGACCTACTCGCCCGCTTCACCGCGCTGGATGCTTTTTTGATCGAGCATCAGGTGCTGTGGAAACCTCGTCCGTTCACCCATCTTTCGCTTCCGTGGGAAAGCGCCTACCCCGAATTGGCTTCGTGGCTACGCGGACGATCACTGGAAGATGCAGAGCGGGTGCATAACCATCCTGCCGATCTCCTCGATGCGCCGGAGCCGTTCGCTTCCCTGGCGGCGTTGTCGGCTGCGCTGAGCGCGGTCGGTGAGTTGCCGGGGCATGCGCTTGAAACAGCAGGCCATCGCTTGAACGTCGATGTGCCGGGGCGCAAGTGGCAGCAGATCGAGGCGTTCGCCAGTCGTTTGTCTTTCGCCTCGCAGCCAACGCATTGGCTGGACTGGTGTTCTGGCAAGGGGCATTTGGGCCGACGCCTGTTGGTTGCGGGACAACAACTGACTTGTGTCGAATATGATCCGGCGCTGGTTGCCAGCGGTCAGGCGCTGAGTCAGCGACATCATCTGCACGCTCTGCATGTCGAGCAGGATGTACTGGCATCGAACGCCGCAACCGTGTTGAGCGCTCAACACACTCCCGTCGCCCTGCACGCCTGCGGTGACCTACATGTGCGCTTGATGCAATTGGCGAGCGCAGCCGGATGTCAGCAGATGGCCATTGCCCCATGCTGTTACAACCGGATCAATCGCAGCGAGTACCGGGCATTGTCCTGCGCGGGCTTGCGATCCGCCCTACAGCTGTCACTCGAAGATCTTGCACTGCCCATGAGTGAAACCGTCACCGCCGGTGCAAGAGTCCGACGTCAGCGCGACACCTCCATGGCCCGACGCCTGGCGTTTGATCTGCTGCAACGGCAACTGCGCGGCGTCGACGAATACCTTCCAACTCCGTCCCTGCCCAGCGCCTGGCTGGAAAAACCCTTCGCTGATTACTGTCGCGATCTGGCCGCATTGAAGAAGTTATCCACAATCGGCACGCCCGATTGGCAGGCGCTGGAAGTCGCTGGTTGGCAGCGCTTGGCCGAAGTTCGCAACCTGGAATTGCTGCGCGGACTGTTCCGACGACCGCTGGAGCTTTGGCTGAATCTGGACCGGGTACTTTTCCTCGTAGAGCAGGGATATGTCGTACGCCTCGGCACCTTCTGCGACACCCCACTGACCCCACGTAATTTTCTGCTGCTGGCCGAACGCAGTTAAATCCTTTCCAGCCTGTGGATAACTCTGTTGATGGTTTTCCCGTGGATCCAATATCCATCGCCGTTACGCGACCGCAACAGCATTGGTCATTTTTTGTTCATATAGATAAAAAACCTGTAAAACAGGGCGTTGCGAGCAAAATGAGAACGTGTCCACAAAATCCCTCGCAATACCCCCATCGCGCCGATCCGTTGTGCATAAGCTTCCAATCAAAAGGACATAAACGGGTGAAATGGGTGCTTGAGCAGTGCAAAAATTCTGCCCTCACGCTCAGGCTGGATTGGCCGCCAGGAAGCCCGGTTTTGCGGCTGAAAACCCGACGACACAGCCCAAGCCACGCCTGATCCAGCGCCTGCGTAAAAATAGTCTGAATTCAGGGGTTTACAGAACCAACCCAATCGCTATAATCGTCGCCCACACGCCGGTATAGCTCAGTTGGTAGAGCAACTGACTTGTAATCAGTAGGTCCCGGGTTCGATTCCTGGTGCCGGCACCATTCAAGGTTCCATAGAAAGCTTTCAAAATCTCTGGAACCCCCGAAAAACCCGCCTTCCGGCGGGTTTTTTCGTTTTGGCGTTCCGTCGGATTCCGAGGGCAGCCAGCGCTAATAAGGGTACTTTAAAGGATACCTACCAATTCGATATTGGAAAGTACCCTTATGGCTCGCACAACGGCACCCCTTACCGACAACGCCTGCCGCACTGCAAAGGCTCGCGAACGTGAGTACAAGCTTTTTGACGGAGATGGCCTTTACCTGCTCGTGAAGCCCAATGGTCGTAAAGGCTGGCGGCTCAGGTATGTGAAGCCCGATGGCCGCGAGGGCCTGACCTCACTTGGCAATTATCCAGTGGTTGGGCTGGCTGACGCTCGCCACAAGCGCTTCGAGCTCAAACAGCAGCTCGCCAACGGCATTGACCCTATACAGTCCAAGCAGCAGGCCAAGGTGCAAGCCGTGATCAATGGCCGCACCTTCGAAAGCGTTGCGCTCGATTGGTATGCCGGGATGGTGCCGAAGTGGGCGCCGGGCCATGCCAAGACTGTGCTCAGCCGGTTGAAGACTCATGTATTCCCTTTGCTCGGTGCCAGGGCAATCGTTGAACTCGACACCCACGACCTCATGCAGCCACTGGAAGCCGTGACGAAGCGCGGCACCATCGACGTGGCGCTCAGGATCAAAAACTACCTGCAAAGCATCATGCGCGAAGCCAAACGGCTGCGACTGATCACGGCGAACCCAGCTCACGATCTCGATGGCTCGATCAAAACGCCACGGGTTACACATCGACCCGCACTACCCTTATCGCGGTTGCCTGAGCTACAGGCGCGTATCGACGGCTACAAAGGTCGCCCGCTCACGCGCCTCACGGTGATGCTATCGCTGCACGTGTTCGTGCGCTCCAGTGAACTGCGCTTCGCCCGTTGGAACGAGTTTGACCTCAAGCGTGGCATCTGGGAGATCCCCGACACCCGCCCGGCGCTGGACGGAGTACCCTTTTCCACAAGGGGTACAAAAATGGCCGGGGATATCCACGTTGTACCCTTATCGCCGCAGGCAGTGGCCTTGCTTGAGCAGATCCACGCGATCACCGGCGAGTTCGAGCTGGTGTTCGCGGGGGATGCCAAACCGTGGAAGCCGATGTCCGAGAACACGGTGAACGCCGCGCTAAGGACGATGGGCTATGACACCAAGGTGGATATCTGCGGCCACGGGTTCCGAGCCATGGCGTGCAGCGCGCTGGTCGAGTCCGGGTTGTGGTCGGAGACGGCTATCGAGCGGCAGATGAGCCACAAGGAGCGCAACAACGTGCGCGCCGCCTATACCCACAAGGCCGAGTTCCTCGAAGAGCGCCGGATGATCATGACCTGGTGGAGTCGGTTTCTAGAGGCGAACCGCGAGGAGCATGTGACGCCGCATGAGTTTGCCAAGCAGACGGGCGAGAACGTCACGCGCCTTCGCAGTGCCAAGAGGACCGAGTAACCCGCCGCACCACCACCTCAACTCGCTGTGAAGTTACCCACAGCACCGCATGAAGCTCCTCCGCGCGGGTCCATTCAAACGGGGCTGCATAGCCGCCCCGTTTGAATGGACCATACCTTAGAAAAAACTGCTGGCACAGAGTACGTCTGTGGAAAACCACTGATGTCCACCGGGGGATAGTTTTATCCACAGGCGCTAAATACCTGAAATCGCTTTGCTTGACGAATATTGTCCACAGGCGTAGACCGGGAGTTGCAAGCGCTGTCGATGACAGCACCCCAGGTGGCTCGAACCTTCAAGGCCACGCCGCTCTCGCGGTGGTTCTCCCCAAGGGCGATTAGCATTCGGCAGCTCGCCCGGTCACTACCCATGTGATGAATGCTCTTACACATATAGCGCTCGTGCGCCAGATACTCCGTACCTCGCTGCCCTGCAGCAACCTATCCGCTTGGCCGAAAATTTGCGCCAACCTGTGCCCGTCTCTTTCTTCTGGAAAGAGACGGGCACTTCTACCACTGCTGCAGCCCTGATCGCACAAGGCTTTGCGGCATTCCCCCTCGTGACAATCGGCGTGACAAACGCCGATGTCACCAGCAACAGCCATGCAGATGATGGTGCCGCAGACCAAGGAATGGACTGCACCTGACTGACAGTCAGGCATGCCCCGGTCATCGCATTGCTGCTTGCACCTGGCTCAGGATCTCGCGGCACTGGTCTCGTCAGCCAATGCAGCCTCCACCCGCCCACCGGTAACGGTGCTCAGGAGGCCAGATCATGAGATGCCCTTGCTCCCGGTCGTAAGGAGTCGCCAGTCCCGCGTTAGAGGACATCCCCACAGGTCGCAGGGGCCTTGATCCCTGATAACACTCAGCATTCTTGGCGGGATGACGTGGGGCGAGGATCGGAGAACCAAGATGAGGTAACCGTCATGGCATTAGTGGGTAGGCGCGACGGCCGCAATTTCGGTTACGGCAGGCAATTGAGCTACGCAGGGCCGCAGGCGCTGAAAGACATGTTCGGCGGTGGCCATTACGGCACGGTCAAGGCGCACTGTGATCGGTGGTTAGCGTTCGTGAAGTGGTGCCGATCCGAACAGGGGCCCGGTATCAATGATGCACGGCAGATTGATCGGAAGGTGTTGGCCGACTATGCGGCGTATCTGCGCGACATGATTGGGCGCGGTGACCTCGCCGTCAGCACCGCACATAATCGGCTATCCAGCGTTAACAGGACCATGGCAGCGCTTCGCGGCGATCAGTACGTGAAGTTGCCCAGTCCGAGCAAGGCGTTGGGTATGCAGCGCACCGGGGTTCGTCACTCGGTTCCGCAAGGCCAAGACCGCGAACAGGTGAAGCAGATCGTCGATGCGCTTTGCAGCCTTCATCAGCTACGCGCTGCAGCGATCGTTCTGCTGACGCGAGCAACCGGCATGCGCTTGCGTGAGGCCATTTTGGCGGATCTGCCACGGTTAAGTCGTGAGGCTGAACACTTAGGCAAGATCAACATCCAGGACGGCACCAAGGGCGGCCGCGCCGGGGCATCGGCACCCCGCTGGATTACGGTGAATGAGCATATTAGTCGCGCGCTTGAATTTGCAGAGCAGGTGTCGCCTGCTGGTAGCCACAACCTGATAGCTCCAGGTGAAAACTACCGAAGCGTTCTACAGGAAGTTGTCCGCCCGGCACGGGGCATCCTTCATAGACACAACCTCAAAGGCTTTCATGAGCTACGAGCGGCGTTCGCGTGTGAGCGCTTTGAGCAAATCACCCAGCACCGCGCACCTATCAACGGCAAAGAATGTCGCCAAATAGATCGGCGCCTTGATCGTGATGCCCGGTGGCAAATCAGCTATGAGCTGGGGCACGGTCGAATTGACGTAGTCGCTGCCTACATTGGGGGGCGGGCATGAGCAAGCCATTCGATATGGAGCTGTTCTTGGCTGGAGTGCTGACCGGGTCGCAGGCCACGCGGCAACGACATTTGCGGCAGGCGAAAACTATCCAGCATGAAATTGCCGGGCGTTGGCAACGAACAACACCCTGGGCCTGGCAGAGAAAGCACTTGGTTTGGTTTCTAGAGCATCGTCTCGCCTGCCGCAATGAAGTTACGCGATATCACTATCTGCTTACTGTTCGACTGTTGTGTCGGCGTCTAGAAACGTCATGGGTTTTCAATCTCTGAGTGGGAACTGGTTCTGATGGTCAAAACCGACAGGAATCGACCGATAATTCCCCATGGTCGCAACCACTTGGCCCAATGCCAATTTCTCGCTTGCATAGTGTTGAGTTTACCGTGTTCAGACGCTGCAGAAAGTTACCTGTAAGACTAGTGTTGATAGCGATTTACCCGAATCAAGTTACTTGAATAATTAGCCCGACCATGTTATTCAGTACATTATATTTATTACCAAGGAAAAACTGTGGCCTCAACTAAACCTACGTTCTTTTTTTCGGCCACTCAGAGCGTCGACGATCGTCTCGGGGCGGCATTTACCTTTATCTGGGCAAACTACGCCGGTTTGAGAGAGCTCTGGTGGCAAGTAAGAGGTTTTAAGGATCAGTTTCCGGAGCTGCATATAAAGGAAGTTGAGAAAAAATTCTTATCTGGGCTACCAATGCCAGGGGGAATAGATTTTAACCAAGCTTTTCTAAAAGCGGAATGGCGTGTTCATGAGCAGGAGTTTTCGAAATGGCTTTTATTTGAATGCTGTACACTGTATGAAGGATGGGCTGAAAAAGTTTGTCACGATCTATTCCCTAAAAGCAAAAGAGATAGACATGCGAAAAATCTTCAATTCAATTTTGAAAATACTGACAATCCCGGATACAAAGCAGTTATAACTGATGCCAACAGCAATATCTCATCTATCATGGAGAAGGAATTACTACCTACTCTTAAGCTATCGAAGCTTAATTGCTGGAGCCAAATAGATGCACACCTGACCGCATATAGCTACTTCAAAAAATGCCGCAATTCGATAATCCACTCTGATGGTCTATGCACGCAATCAATACTAGATTCGCATGCAAAAATTATCTCTTTGCAGAGTACGCACCCCTCCCCCTTCAAAAACAATTTTACACTCCCGCCTCAGGAACTAAATAAAAAGATAAATTTGGACCTCAGGGACTGCGTGATATTTGGAACGATTGCGCGAAAACTGATCTGTACTTTTGACGCAGCGTTAAGTGTGGCATCAAAAAGCGAAGAAATAATGGAGAATAGACTTCGTAGCCTGTCAAGCAAAAACGAAAAGTGGAAAAATCTTCCTTCTGACCCTATAAAATATGAGCAACGAATTCACCGTATGCTTAGCGCAGCGAAAATTCCAGAACCCCAAAGTCTTTCTAATTTTATTTCATGGATGAAAACCAAGAAAATAATCTAGAAAAATTTCAGTTTGCCGCACCTCACTGGGAAGATATAAGGCTATGCTGCCCCTAACGAAGGAGTAGCAGCTTATGAACAATGGCGGCGCCTAACGCGTGTGAATGGGCCGCCAACAGAAGTGCGGCATAGCCAAGTTACCTGAACTATTACAATCCCTACCCTACACAAACTAAATGGTTGGATACAAGAAAGTATCGAAAATTTTAGCAAAAGCTTGAGTCTCAGCCGCATGAGTATCGCATATATACTCGATAATCTCAGCTTCACTCATGAGTTTGCTCCTTGTAACGTGCTTATAAAAAGCTTTATTATCAAGCTGCTGAACCTGCCCAAGCTTCCCACTCAAGTAGGCTGACCCACCATAGTAATCTGCATGAAGCTGCTTTTCGACACTCGGAAATGGTATGCAATGCACATTACTAAAGTTTTTTACATGCTTTTGCCCAGCCTGATCACCATCCAGGATGGATATGACATTCTCTTTGCCTGCAAAAAATTCCTCTTTCGCATTTCGCGCCATCAAGTCAACTACGCCACTTCCACCTCCAATATAAATAATCTTATACTGGAAGTGCGCAACCGGATGGTACTTTTTCAGCACATAGCCTATAAGATTTTGAAGTACATCATCCTCTGTAAGGATATACCTATCCCAGCCCTTGAACCCAAAAAGCACGCTCTTAACATAACTATACGATGCAGGTATGGGATGTACACCTGCAACCTCATCAAGCAAATAGAAAATCTCATGATCTTCTAGCGTTTTCATCAAAGCCAATGAATGCGTCGTAAACAAAATATTTACATTATAAAGCGCGCAAAACTCACGTAGCCTTTTCGCCAGTCGAGTCTGAGCCGCAGCATCCAAGGACATGTCAATTTCATCGATTACAATGAGTCTGCAGCCACCTTTAATTTTCCTGTAAACACTTATAAGCAGGTATTCTCCAGAGCTAAGATAATCCTCTCGAATATATCTGCTATCTTCTAGCAAGATGCAGTAATACTCATCACGCCTAACCTTTACCTTAACAAGGTTCTTAAATTTATCGGTCGAGTATATGTAGCTCAAAAACTCAATCAGTTCGACAGGACTTTCATATGCTTCCATTACTATGTTACTGCGAATATCAGGATCTGCCTTGGCTAGCGTTTGGAAGAAACTGAATCGCTGGCCATATGGCATTGGCAACTCCACATCAATATTACCCTTAACGACATCCGGAATAATATCTTTTGAGTTCAGACTACGAATATCAGGATCATAGGAAAAAACATATGGCGCCGTATCGACCTGATACTTTATGGCGCTATCCTCACGGAATATTCCAGGCTGAGAAGTCTGAGTAAAAGTGTCAGCAAATCTCAAATTCTGGATCGCCTTTACGAGTGTGGTTTTACCAATTCCATTTTTACCCACCAGGCAAGTAAGCTTGTTCAGACCCAGATCAATATCAAATTTCAGCATTGACACATGCTGTATATTATTAATTTCGATGTTTATTTTCATAGGGACTTCACTGACCCGCGAATAAACATATCCACCACGGAAGCGCCGTATTTCTTACGAAGCTTATTAAGATACACTTGATCCGTAGTGTTAATATAGTTCAAATAGCCCGAAACTTTTGCCAGAGCCGCCGCAGTACCTTCAGCATCTACTTTATCTATAAATCTATGCTTGTCCTTTATAAAGAAATACAACATAACTTCAATGTCAGACTTCAGCTTTGTATCAATAGTTATAGAGCCATTAGGCAAAATCATCATACCTAAAACTTTCAGCTTATTCCCTACTGAGCTGAATTTCGTTTTAGACGCATTAAGTGTAATTTCTCTTTGGAACAACTCCTCAAGAATAGACTCAATGACTTTTTCTGTACCGTAGAGCTTATTATCACTACCTGAAATGATTACATCATCCGAGTAGCGTGTATAAATCAGCCCCTGCTCTTCGCAGTATTTCTCTACAGCATTATCAAACGGCAGCAAGCATGCATTACTTATCGATGGGGAGGTTGAAAACCCCATCGGCAGCTTATCTTCGACCGTAACAAGCTCAACAATTCTATCTATATAAAGGCCAGCATCAGAAATTGGCACTCTCTCTAAACTTCTAAGAATGCACTCTCTAACTAGCTTGCCAGATACACTTCCAAAAAAGTTATTTAAGTCGGTTTGAAAGAAATGCTTACTGCCCGCGTGCTTTTTGACCGCATCAACTACATTCATTCCTTTTCTATAGGAATATACACAGCGCTCATTGAATTCTAACCACTGGAATATAAATAAATTCAAGAACTTGTGATAAACCTTAAGCTCAGCCCCTGCCTCGTAGACATCTTTCTTATTAAATACAAATGTGCGGTATTTTGAAGAGACATCTCCAGATTTAAAGTCTTCAAAATCATGCTTTCCATGATACATAGCTTCAAATGCTGATTTAAAGTCTCTACTAGCCACTAGATTTATCTCTGAATAGATTCAGCCACAGCGATTCTGATGCTGACGAGGAAGGTTAACAAACTCTAAATTATACATACTAGTCCGTTTTTTGCGCAGCCGAGCCATAGGGGAGCAAAAAATGACGATACATAGGAAGGAGAAGGAAATCAGCGGGTGCGGGTGCGGGTCGGGCGGGTCGGGCGGGTCGGGTCTGACGAGCGGAGAGGATCGATACGCGATATGAGACGGGATTTTACAGTCTGCATGGCTTCCCAACTCAAATGATGAACGAGGAGGGAAGCCATACAAATGTAACATGGATCAAGGCCTCTAGAGGTCAGCTTGATGACTGGAGGATACCCCTAGTCACTGACATGAGGTCATGGTAAAGCCTTAGCTCAGAAATGACAACCTCCCCTAACGCAGCACCTGCGGCATGCCTCCTTTATCCTCTGTCACGAAGCTATGCACGGCCTCAGACATGTTGAGGCCTCCAGTAAAAATTAGGACTCGAGGCGACTTCGGCAGCGACTACGGTGTGGTTGATGTGGTTGATCCACCTCTATCGGCCCGCAAATTCCGCTGGCAACAGTCGCAATCGGTCGATTGCTGCGTTCTCCGCAGTGGGGGACTCATGCTACTTATCGTGCAAATATTACAGGCTGCCATACTTCTGAAAGATAGATCCTGGCTTAACTCATCTTGCGCGCAGGAAAGGTCAGGTGAGTGTCTGAGGATAGTTTTAGAGATAGAATCTCGTGATACAAAAAATAAAATCTATAGAAAACATATGCTTATTATATTTTTCGACTCCTGGTGCCACCATACAAAACAAAGCCCCTGCAGAAATGCTGGGGCTTTGTTGTTTTTGGAACGTCCACATGACGTCCACATTGGCTTTAACGGCCGGATAATCAAAAATAGTTGTTAATCTGAATGGCTCGTCAGCGAGGCACTTGTGTCTGCCGGTGCAGAGCAAAGCACTTCCGTGACACGTGCAGTCTGCCCGGCCTTCATCTGACGTACAGAGTCCAGCAAGCCCTTCTGGAATTGCTCCAGCTCATTGACCATCGCTGATTTTCATCCTTCAGTTGCTTAAGAACGGCTGCGCAGGTTGTCGAATAATGACACGTATGCCGCCTCGCTTTTCACACCTGACTAATCTCAAACACAAACGAAATCCTGCACTGGCTCGCACTCCACACATAACGCAGATGTTTGCCCTGCTTCGGAATCGACACCGCCGGCGGCCGGAACGCGGCGACACATTCATGGCCCGGGAGGCGCACGCTGTTATAGAGCAGCCCCCAGGATTCAGACTCGCGCAGTTGTCGGGCAAACGCCTGAGACGGGCCATAGGCGCCCGGATCGGGCTGATGCAAGTCGGGAAAGTCGTGACGAACATCGTGCAGTGGCTTAACCACGCGATTGACGTAAGTCCGCATGGTCAGCTCAAGATCCGCTTCGTGGGTGGCCGCGAGGAAACGTTCCTGGTGATAGCAGGTTTCGGCGATGGCCGCGGCCTGGCTGCTGGCGGCGTAGTAGACGCCGAAGGTGCCGTCGGTGAAGCGGCTGCTTTTGCCGATGTGGGTAAATGCCGCCATCACCGGCGTTGAACCGGGGCCGGAGAGTCGGTCTTCGGGGCGCACGCGGGCGAGGACGCCGGCCTGTTCGATCAGGCGATCGTTGGTCAGCGCTTCCAGCGCGTAGGCGATTTCCAGGTCTTCGGGGTCGAGCACGTCTTCGAACAGCGCAATCGGCGGGAAGCTGCTGTTGACGATCCGATAGGCTTTCGGCCATTGCGGCTTGGCCAGCGGCGGAGCCTTCACCCGCGCACCCCGTCGAGGTAACGGCGAACGTCAGCGATGTTGACCACCCTCCCGGCAAGCATGTAATCCAGCGCCGTTCGGCCATTGAATGGCGCAGCCGTATTGGGGCTGCTGACCCACGTGTAGGCGCGCTCGCGGCTGTTGCTGAAGATGATGCTCAACGCCTTGTGAATGCCCATCAGGTACGAGATGCGCTCTAGCGTGTCGTGCGGCAGGCGAATGTTCGGCGGCAGGTGTTTGTACTTGTAGAACGTGGTGTTGCCGACGCCACCCAGCAAAGTGCGTTGCTGCTCGGCGTTGCAGCCCCAGCGCTCCATGAGGTTGAAGAAAAACTTCAGCGCGACGCGCCCGGCTTCGGGGACGTCGAGTTGTTCACGCGGGGTGAGGGCTGGGGGGGAGGTGAGCATGTTTGTCCTTCGTAGCTGCCATGCAAACTGAGCTTAGTACAGATATGAATATTTTCCATAAAGTTATTCGTATACGAATAGAGCCCCTTGAATTCCCGGGTTGACACTGCAATGTTCCGTGGCAGAGAATCTGGCCAAGAGCGCGAAACCGACTGCCTTCAGGTGGCGATAGTCGGCGTTAGGAACCCCGTTGATGACCTGAAAATCAGCGCCCGGGTGAGACCTCTTCTCCCCTGCTTGAGGGAGCACAATATCAAGCGACATTCATGTGAAGGGCAGCCTGAGAAGGCTGCCTTTTTTGTTTGTGCTATCGGTAACGCCGATATAACAGATCACCATGCCGATGCTTGTTCAGGCCCTTCTTGTCACAGTTCATGAAATTCCAGAGTACGTTGCCACGCTCAACATGGATTACCACCAGCATCTGGTATCTCGCGTTGTAGGCACCGATGAAGGAGAGTCGAAACGAGGCGTCATCGTAGGAAACCCGCCATATCTCTAATGGCCTCGTTAGAGTATCTCGCGCAAATTCGGTAAACCGCTCACGGGCATTCGGGCGCTTTTCCACCGTATGAAGCAAATGCTCGCGTTTCACCAAAATCGGCCCATATGGCGTTTCGATCAGAACAGCATCCAGACCCTGATCAAGTCCGAAACCGCTGGCAACCTGCTCCCACGCTGCATTGAGGCTCGATGCACCCGGAAGCTCTCTAACCGCATCAATCAGAAGCCCGGGTTCAATATCGCGAATATCCGGCAAGCCCAGATCTTTCCAGTTTTTTTGGTCGGGTAACGCTCTGCTCCCCTGCAAACTCATGGCATCGACTCGCTAGCTTCGCGGATGCCGGCATTGCCTGGAAATCCATGACCTCGGACTAAAAGTCCCGAAAATAACTACCTGATATTTCAGCCACTTGGGCATTGGCGGTAAATCAGCCCGTTCGCTCTTTTCTATAGGAGGCTTCCGACAACGGTGCAAAACAGCGGCGTTTCGGTGTGGGAAACACTCAAAAATGCTGTAATCCCAAGGCATAAAAAAGTGCCCGACTCGTCCGAGTCGGGCACTTTTCTTGACCCCAATCACCCCCACGTCATCAAAAATCCCGATCCTGTGTCAGCTTCCAGCCATCGGCAGGGACATCAATTCGCTACTAAACCCGCGACAACTATGCTCAGGTGCTGGAATATAGCCGGCATATGACGCCGGATCGGCAGTCTCGTAAACAACAATACCCAGCCCACTTCAGAGGGCATTACCCATGGATAGCAGAACCTTACGCAACCTCATGCGCATCGTGCAGACCGGCTCCTTGTCGGCCGCAGCCGAGCATTCGTGCCTGACTGTGCAGGCCCTGGCCGCGCAGTTGAACAAGGTCGAAGAGCAGTTCGGTTTCCGCTTGTTTCGTCGTTCCAACAAAGGGCTGACGCTGACGCCGCAAGGCACTGAGCTGACGCCCTACATGGACAAAGTGCTGATTGCCACGCGACAGATGGAAGAAAAGGTCGAGGCGCTCAAGGTGCCTGGCCAGCGCACATTGAAGGTCGCGTTGAACAACACGTTGTCGTCTGACTTCAACCGACGAATGATCGGACGCCTGATCGAGGTGTTTCCCGATTACCAGATGGAATTCAGCTACGCCGAGTCGATGGAAAACCTCAGCAAGCTGAAGAACGAAGACTTTGACCTCGCGGTGCTGATTGGCCCGCAGCGTCCGGGTTTGCCGAGCATCGTCCTGCCGGATGTGCAGGTGCAGGTGGTCGGTGCCCATTGCGGGCAGGAAAACGATCCGCTGACGTTGCTGGGCAACAAGTTTCAGGTGCGTCCTGCGGAAGATTGTCCGTATTCCCACAGCTTCCTGCGTTTTCTCGACGCGGGTCTGGGCAATCACGAGAACGGTCAGCGCATGGTCTATTCCTGCAGCGAAACCCTGACGCTGTCGTTGATCACGCAAATGGACGCGGTCGGCATGGTTTCTCGCGAGGCCGCGCAAAAGAACGGCCTGACGATTTTCCCCGGTTTCGAGGATTTCCTCGAAGTGCGGCTCGCGGTGAACAACCCGAATCTTTCAGGCCAGGCCTTGAACGACGTGGTCGATCTGCCGCTACATGAACGAGCCGAGCGCAATGTACGCAGCCGTCCCAACCGCCACACTGAGAAAGAGGTTTTTGCTGAAATACGCACATAACAGCGTCGGAATGGCTGCATAAAATTCCGGGCGATCGAGCTGTATGTGCTGATCCTTGATCAACAAGGGTGTCAGGCTGATAGCAGCGACGATCGCCACTGGCAGGTATTCCAGCGCCCGCGCAACGAACGGCGGCCAGTGCTCGGTGTTGACCTGCAGCGGCAGCGCGCGTGGCAGGAAGGTCACGGCCATCATCAGCGCGACCACCAGGATCAGGAACGTTTGGTCAGGCATACACCCACTCCGCAGCCCACAAACGTGGCGATGAATACGTTGAACGGCGAGGTGCCGACCAGGCTCAGCGCGCCCATGCAGGCCACAGCGGCCGCTGCGGCGATGAGTTTGTTACGGGTGTTGCACAGCGACACCAGCACGTAGAGCATCATCGCGGTCAGTGCGTAGTCGAGCTGGTATTTGATCAGGTGCGACGCGTATTGCGCACAAACAGCGCCCAGCAATCCGCCCAGCACCCAGGAGGTGTGGCAGAACAGGTTGAAGCCGATCAGGTAACGGATATTGACCGGCGCGCCGGTACCCAATTTCACGCTGTGAAACGCGAAGGATTCGTCGGTCAGCCCACCAGCGTAGGCCCAGCGCTCCATGCGGCTGAGCCCCAGTGCGCGCAGGGCCTTGGCCATGTACACCGACATCAGCATGTGCCGCGCATTGATCAGGAAGGTGGTCAGCACGATGGTGGTCAGCGAAGCACCGCTGGAGATCAGCGCCAGCGCGGCGAATTGCGAAGCGCCGGCGTAGACGAACAAGCACATCGCCACCGGCAGCCACATCGGCAGCCCGGCATTGACGGCCATCAGCCCGAACACGAATGACACCGTGAAATAACCGGCCACCACCGGGCTGGCTTCGGCAAACGTGCGCGATGGCTGATGGGCAGCCATCAGCGGCGCACTGCCGGACGTTTCATTCATAGATCCCTCTCAAATGTCCGCTCGCCATGGGGTTCGCAAAAACCCTGGGCAGTCCAGAATCGCTTGCCCGCGAGGTTAGCATCGTCGACGAACAGAAACATCCGTAATACACCGACCCGTTTCATGTCAGACGACGCCGCTTCCACCAGCCGCTGGCCGACGCCCTGGCTGCGATAGCGTGGGCTGACGGCGAGATGGTTGATAGTGCCACGACTGCCGAGCATGCCGCCGAGCACCGCGCCGACGATTTCGCCTTCCACGTCGAAGGCCAGATAGGCCGTGGTGGTTTTCTGGATCAATACACCACGCAGGCATTTGGCGTCCTGCCACTCGCAGAACGACACTTCGTCGAACTGGCGGAAGAAACGCTCCATGCGCTGCGCATCTTTGGCGGTGGCGCGTCGCAGCACCACCGGCGTCGAGCATTCGACGCCATCGATTGGGGTGATCTGATTAGCGAACAATGTCGAAAGCGGTCCCGGGCCGCGAGAAGGAAATCGCCAGAATCTGCCGGTACGCCATGGCATGCGTGTGGGTGTTGCGCGCCGGGGTCACGTAGTGGCGCATGTCGCGGTCAAGGAAGTACGTGGTATCGAGGATTTCCTTGTAGGTGGTCGACGCCAGTTGATGCTCGTGCACATCGTACAAACGGCTTTCCGCCCCCTCGACATTGTTGCGCCCCCAGAAGTGCACACCGCTGAACGGATAGCCGTCGCAGTGAATCCCTTCAGGAGTGATTTCCAGTTGCTTGCCGGGTTTGATCTCGATGCGGATCTGATGGATCTGGCACTGCCAGATTTCATCGTGCAGTTCTTCCGGCAACACGCTTTTGTACACTTCGAAATCGGTGTCGATCAGGCTGCGCATCACCGGTGAAGTGATCACTTCATCGGAGAAGTCCTGGAAGTGCCGCACAACACCGCCCACATAGGCGTTGTTCTCTTTCGACTGCACGTACGCGCGATGCTCGAGTTGCTTGAGTTCACGGGTTTTCGGGTTGTACTCAAAGTCGCTGTAACGACGGTAACGCATGCCGGCTTCGGCCTGACCGTAGTAACTGTCTGGCTCCATGTTTTCCCAACTTTTGGTCAGTCTGACGAAGTCGGCAAAATGACCGTAGAGATTGAAGTCACCACCCTGGACGTTGACATATTTGTCGCGCCGTAGCGATTCGCCCACTTCTCTGTTCAAAACGATCATTACCAAATTCTCCGCTGCGTTGAGCGGCCTAATCTATTAGGTGGAGAATTTGCGTCCATGAGAAAGAATTTCAGGCATTTAAAGCCCTGCTTGAAACGGCGTTTGAAGTGCTCTTAAAACAACTTTTACATGACAAAAACACGGGTTTTTTACGGTTTTTACCGAAAAGGCCTCGAAAAAAAACCCCGAACACGTCGGGGTTTTCTCATGCATCTATACCTGAACGATCATCAGAAGATGTTGATCGGGTAGTCCACGAACACACGCAGTTCGTTGCCGCTGACGTTGTACTCGCTGGATTTCTGCGAAACGCGCAGGATCGAGCTACGCAGTTTCACGCTCAGGTCTTTGGCCGGGCCACTTTGCACGACGTATTTGACCTGGTTGAAAATTTCGCGCTCGGTGCCGCCTTCGCTGGTGGAGGTGGTGATGTTGTCGCCACGCACGTAAGCGAAGTTGTAGCTCAGACCCGGTACGCCAAACGCGCCGAAGTCCAGGCCGTAGCCCAACTGCCAGCTGCGCTCGTCTTCAGCGTTGAAGTCCGACCAGTAGGAGTTGGCCAAGTAGATGGTGTTGCCACCGTCACCGACACGACCTTGCTCTTTCTGATAGCCACCGTAGGCGTAGCCCAGGTTGCTGTCGCCGGTGGAACGCTGATGCGCCACGGTGAACGAGTGCGGGCCGGTGGCGAAAGTCGCTGCCAGGCTCCAGATCTTGTTGTCGTCACCGGTAGCGCCGCTCTGGCGAACGTAGGAGTCGTCCAGCTTGGTGCGATAGCCGTTGAAGTCCAGGGTCAGCGACTGATCCTTGTCGATCGGGAACACGTAGTTGGCGTTCACATATTGCTTCTTCAGCACATCCTCAACGTCGGAGGCGTACAGCGCAGCCTTGAACTGTTCGGTGAACTGGTAGCTACCGCCCAACACGTTGATCGACTTCAGACCACCGCTGTCACGGCCTTCAGCGCTCTTGCGCGATTCGGCGGTGAAACGACCGGCGTTCAGCTCAAGGCCTTTGATCTCTTTGGAAGTGATCAAGGTACCGGTGTAGCTTTCCGGCAGCAGACGCGAGTTGTCGTAGTTCAGCACCGGCAGGGCCGGCATCTGGTCACCGTAGGTCAGCACGGTGTTGGACAGACGGAATTTGACCGCTGCGCCGCCCTTGGACAGGTCGTTGGCAGGCTTGCCACTGTCGCCACGCTTGAAGAAATCGATACCGCCGGCGCCGCTGCGATCTTCGCTGCGCTCCAGGTTCAGGGCATACAGGCCGAAAGCATCCACACCCACACCAACGGTGCCTTGGGTGAAGCCGGACGAGAACGTACCGATGGCGGCTTGGCCCCACTCGGATTTGTCTTTGTTGCCGTCTTTGTAATCACGATTGATGTAGGCATTGCGCAGCAGCACTTTGAGGCTGCTGTCTTCTACAAAACCCTTCGATTCGGCCTGGCCGTCAGCCATGGCCTGTGTGGCACTCAACATCCCCAGTGCGATCAGACTGATACGCTTGTTCAACATTTTGTTTTCCTTATTACGGGTTGAAACGCGCTGTGTCGAACGGCTGAAACGGCGCTAATGCACTCTTTTTTCACCCCGAAACAAAAAGACCCGCCCACGACAAGGTCATGGCGGGCCTGCTTATTATTCTTGAGTCATGGCGGTTGGCCACAGGCGTTGGGCCGAATCGTAGCCGCGCCCTCAATAATGTGTCAATTTCAAGAATCGTCTTTAAATAGGTAAAAATCGTCTAAGAATCGTAAATTTTGCGATAGCCCATTGCTCGGAAATGCGCTTAACCAGTGAATCCAGCGCGATTATGCGCAGCCGTCGAGACCACATTGCGCGGGGGATTGAGCCACTTCATCAGCCACAATCGCTTGCCCCAACCAGTCAGCGAAGGCCTGCGGTTTACCCAGCCAAGGGCTGATGTCGATCAACGTGAATTGCCCGTCCTGTTCCAGCGCCAACGTCGGGAAGCCCTGCCCACCGAGTTGGGCCAGCAACGCGCGACTGGCTTTTACATGCGCCTGGGTATCAACGCTTTTAAACGCTGCCACGAAAGCTTCTTGCGCGTAATCCATCTGAGCCGCGATTTCGAACAGCACAGCCTCATCGGCAATCCGTTGCCCTTCGACGTAATGCGCGGTCTGCAAACGCCCGAGCATCTGCAGGCCACGGCCGTCTATAGCCTCTGCAGCCATCACCGCCGCGATGGGTGGCGTCGAGTCGAAAACCGCCGAGTGATCACGCAGCAGCCCTTCGAAATACGCCTCGCCAAAGGGCTGCCCGGTGTACTCGGCAATGCGCCGATCGTGAGGCATGACGTAATTGCGCAGTTGCGGTGAGACCTGCTGGCGGTTCGCGCCGCTCATCATCCCGCCCGCATGAGCCACGACCGGCAGCACCTGTTGCGCCGCTTGCACCAACGGTTTGGCGCCGTAGCACCAGCCACACAATGGGTCATAGATGTAGTGAAGGATCATGGGAGAACTCCGGCAGAAAAGTGGGAAAAGTCGATGCCGGCAGACTATTCCTTCACGCATGGGCGAAAAACGCCGGAATGGCTTTCAGACTGTTTCGCGAATCGGTCGAATGGACCGAACGGTCAGGTTGTATCCAGATCGACATAAATTGAAACAATCTGTCAGGGGAACTTCTCAGGAATAAATTACGGAAGCAAATGCAAAGCATTACCATTCGCGCGTTTGAATTCCCCTACCCTTTCGGATGCGCTCTTCAATGCCTGCCCCGTTCCGCCTCACGCCTGTCACCCTTGGATTGTCTGCCTTTCTGTCCAGCGGTTTTGCTTATTCCGCCACCGAGTTACCCGCCACCGCGATCAGCGCTGAAGAACAAGCCGAAGATCCACGCGTCAAGATCAGCAACACTGCCACCCGCACCTCGACACCGGTGCGTTATGTGCCGCAAGCGATCGACTCGATCAAGACCTCGAACGTCGCCAACTACGGCACCAATGACATCGGCGACGCCTTGAGCGGCATTCCCAACGTCAGCAGCAGCGCCGACACCCGCTTCGACAGCCTGCGCATTCGTGGCTTCGATGCCAGCAACGACTTCTATCTGGACGGCATTCGCGACGACAGCCAATACAAGCGCGACCTGCACAATATCGAGCGGGTCGAAGTGCTCAAAGGCCCGGCGGCGGTGCTCTATGGCCGTGGCAGTCAGGGCGGGATCGTCAACCGCGTGAGCAAAATGCCCGAGTTCGGCCGGCGCTCGACCATCGAAGCCCAAGGCGGCAGCGAAGACTTGCGTAGCCTTTACGCCGACCTCAGCACCGACCCCAGCGAAAACCTCAGCCTGCGCCTGAACATGGGCAATATGGATGAAAACAGCTTCCGCGACGGCGTCAGTGGCAACCGCCAGTTGTTCGCGCCGTCGATGAGCTGGCAACTGACCCCGGACCTGAACTGGCTGGTGCAATATGAATACAGCCGCTACAACCGCACACCGGATCGCGGCATTCCGGGGGTGAACGGCCGCCCGGCCGACGTCGGACGCGACACCACGTACGGCAACGATCACGATTTCATCGACGACAAGGCGCAGTCCCTGCGCTCGAAACTCACCTACGAGATCAACGATAACTGGCAACTGCGCCAGACCCTCGGCGTGTTCAAGCTCGACAGCGATTTCGACAACACCTACCTGACCAACTTCGATCCCAAAACCAACAAGGTTGTCCGTCAGCACTGGCAGCAGGATCTGACCACCCGCAACGTCTACAACAACATCGAGCTGGAAGGCGGTTTCGACACGTTTGGTCTGGAGCATCGCCTGTTGACCGGCATCGAGATCGGTAGCCAGCGCCGCGATCCCAAGCTGTACAACGCTGCAACCGGCAAGACCCCGGGCGCGCAGCCAGTGCCGTCACTTGACCTGTTCAACCCCAACCGCGAGCTGCGCCACACCGGCAGCATGCAGGTATTCAGTGACAGCCACACCGAAGTCGAAAGCCGCGCGGTCTACGTGCAGGACCAATTACGCCTGAATGATCAATGGCAGTTGCTGGCCGGCCTGCGCTACGACACGTTCGATATCGAGTCGACCAACAAGCTCAAGAACATTGCCGAAGATCGCGACAGCCACAGCACCAGCCCGCGCTTGGGGGTTGTCTGGACGCCACTGCAGAATCATTCGTTTTATGCTTCATGGTCCAAGACCTTCTCGCCCGCGGGCGGCGGTTTGATCGGCATCACGCCAGGCGCTGCCGGCAATACCAACGACTTGAGCCCCGAGCTGACCAAACAGAAAGAAATCGGCGTGAAAAGCGACTGGCTCGATGATCGCCTGAGCACCACGCTGGCGGTCTATGACCTGGAACTCTACAACCGCCGCACCAGCGATCCGAATGATCCGACCCTGACGGTCATGACCGGTCTGCAACGTTCGCGCGGCATCGAACTGACCGCAACCGGCAAGCTCGTCGGCAACTGGTACATGCGCGGTGGCGTCGGCGTACAGGACACGACCATCGAGAAGGACAACAACGGTCTCGAAGGCAAGCGCGTCAACAACGTGGCCAAGCACAACGGCAGTCTGTTCCTGACCTGGAAACCGGAGATGGGCTGGTACGGCGAAACCGGCCTGACCCTGGTCGGCCAGCGTTATGCCGACAACGACAACACCACGGTGCTGCCGGGCTACGGTCGCTGGGACGCGCTGGCAGGCTACCGCTTCAAGGATTGGGATCTGCGCGCAGCACTGAACAACATCACCGACCGTGAGTACTACGCCTCGGCGACCAGCAAGAATCAGATTCAGCCAGGTGCACCGCGCAGCGTAGTGATGACTGGCACCTACAGTTTCTGATCAGCACAAAACCTGTGGGCGGGGGCTTGCTCCCGAAGGCGTCGAGTCAGGCAACATCATCGTCACTGACTTATCGCATTCGGGAGCAAGCCCCCTCCCACAGGTGCAATGTTCGCAGTGGTTTTGTTCTGTGCAAAAAAAAGCGCCGCCATCCCGGCAGCGCTTTTACCAATCCCTGTTGTTCTTCTTATCCTTCCATCACAGCCCATAATGCTTCCAGTTCGGCCTCGCTGAACAGGCCAGCGGGGTAGCGCTCGATCATCATCCGGCGCGGATCAGGTTCCCTGATCTGACGCGTTCCGTTGGATTTCAAAAAGTGCGCGACAATCTGGAGCGATTCGCCGTTTACGGCCATGGGATGCAACGTCCGCTCGCTGACTACGTTCACTTCGGCGTTCATTTCAGCGCTCTCTCCCCGTTCGTGAGCGGCTAAGTTATCCAAGGTTTATGACAGAACTGTTGAAGTTCCTCCCTCTCCCTAGTGCCCTTTGTCCGATACAAGAGCTATGCCAAGGTTTCCGATTTGTCGACAAGCGGATACAAAAAAGCCCGCGGTCCAACAGGGCCGCGGGCTTCTTTGCATGGATAGCGAGCTAATCGTCGCATCGCCGATTTATGAGTCAACTCAAGCTGTTACGTCTCAACTCATTCTTTGTGCGGCGCTGGTTGCTGTTGGGTAAGGCAGTGGATATTGCCGCCGCCCAGTAACAGTTCACGGCCCGGCACCATCACCACTTCGTGCTGCGGGAACAGCTTCTGCAGGATGTCCCGGGCCGGGGCATCCATAGGATCGTCGAAGCTTGGCGCGATGATGCCGCCGTTGACGATCAGGAAGTTCACGTAGGAACCGGCCAGGCGCACGGAAGGATCGCGCTCCTGCGTACCGTCGACCGGATCGACACCGGCACACTCTTCTTCAGTGGCGTACAGCGGCCCCGGAATCGGCATCTTGTGCACCGTGAACGGGCGACCCTTGGCGTCGGTGCTGCCTTGCAGCACTTTCATCGCAGCCTGGCAGCGTGGGTAGTTCGGATCCTGCGGATCGTCGGTCCACGCCAGCAGCACTTCGCCCGGGCGCACGTAGCAGCAGAAGTTATCCACATGGCCGTCGGTTTCGTCGTTGAACAGGCCATCCGGCAGCCAGATGATTTTATCCACCGACAGATTGTCGCGAAGCACCGCTTCAATCTCTTCGCGGCCCAGGTGCGGGTTGCGATTGTGGTTGAGCAAGCACTCTTCGGTGGTAATCAGCGTGCCTTCGCCGTCAACGTGAATCGAGCCGCCTTCGAGCACGAAACCTTCAGTGCGATAACGCGGGCTGCGTTCGATTTCGAGAATCTTGCCGCCGACCTGCGAGTCACGGTTCCACGGCGAGTACAGGCCGCCTTCAAAGCCCCCCCAGGAATTGAAGTCCCAGTTCACCCCGCGCACTTCGCCGCTGTTGTTGATGACAAACGTCGGCCCGGTATCACGCACCCAGGCGTCATCGCTGGACATCTCGACCACGCGGATATTCGGCACATCGAGGCGCGCACGGGCGTTTTCGTACTGGCCGGCCGACACGGCAACGGTCACCGGTTCGAAACGCGCGATAGCCTTGGCCACTGCGACATGCGCAGCTTGCGCCGGCTTGCCGCCCAGGCGCCAGTTGTCCGGGCGCTCGGGCCAGATCATCCAGGTCTGGGTCTGCGGCGCCCACTCGGCCGGCATGTAGAAGCCATCGTCACGCGGGGTACTTTTCAAAGTGGTCATCGGGATCTGAACTCCAGGGCACCGTCGAGGGTTTTCAAAGCAATGGCGACTTTATAACCGATAAATATCGTATTTTAAATGCTTGAACACGCAGAAAGACTAAAAAACCCATACTAATCCCGATACAAATCGAATTAACACTTAATTCCTGTGGGAGCGGGCTTGCTCGTGAAGGCGGCATAGCAGTCGATATCACTTTTGAATGAAAAATCGCATTCGCGAGCAAGCCCGCGCCCACAAAAAGCAGCGTTTACAGGCCCTCTTCGAGCACCCGATCCAGCATGTCGACAAAGAAGTCCACGCTGCGGCGCGACGTGACCATCGGCGGTTTGATCTTGAGAATGTTCAGGTCATCCCCGGTCGGCTGCATGAAAATCCCCAGTTCGCGCAGGCGATCACACAACAGGCTGGTCTCTGCAGTGGCCGGCTCCAGGGTCTCGCGATTGCGGATCAACTCCACGCCCAGATAGAAGCCGGAACCATGCACCGCGCCCACCAGCGGATGTTTATCGATCAACGCTTGCAGACGCGCCTTGAAGTGACCGCCGACCACTTGCGCGTTTTCCCAGAGCTTCTCTTCTTCCATCACATCCAGGACCGCCATGCCGATCTGGCAGCTCACCGGACTGCCACCGGCGGACGAGAAGAAGTAGCCTTCGGCCTCCAGCGCCTCGGCGATTTCCCGGCGCGTGATCACCGCGCCGAGCGGCTGGCCGTTGCCCATGCCCTTGGCCATCGTGATGATATCCGGCACCACACCCTGCTCTTCGAAGCCCCAGAAAAAGTGGCCCATACGCCCGTAACCGACCTGCACTTCATCGGCAATGCACACCCCGCCTTGTGCACGCACCAACGCATAGACCTGTTTCAGATACGTCGGCGGCAGAGAAATACCACCGGCATTGCCGTACACCGGTTCGCAGATGAACCCGGCCAATTGGCGCTCTTGCGCCGCGATATGTGCCAGCCGTGTTTCGACGCTGCGCACATAATCCGGCGCAGAATCAAGACCGCGAAATTCACCGCGATAGGTATTCGGCGCGGTCACCGGATGCACCCAGTCAGGACGACTTTCCAGCGCTCGCGGGTTGTCGGCAACCGACGTCGACACCGCATCGGCGCCGACCGTCCAGCCGTGGTAAGCCTCCAGCACGCTGAGCATGTCGCGCCCGCCGCTGTAGGCCCACGCCAGACGGATCGCCAAGTCGTTGGCCTCGCTGCCACTGTTGACCAGAAATACTCGGTCCATGCCTTCCGGCGCCAGTTTCAGCAAGCGCTCGGAGAACTCCGCCACCGCCGCATAGTTGAACCGCGAGTTGGTGTTGAGCAGCGACCATTGCCGTGCCGCCACCTGTGCCATGCGCGGATGACCGTGACCGAGTACTGCGACGTTGTTGAGCATGTCGAGGTAGGAGCGGCCCTGCATGTCGATCAGGTGATTGCGCCAGCCGCGTTCGATACGCGGCGGATCAACGTAGTAGTGTTTTTGCGTGCGGGCGAAGCTGGCGTCACGCCGTTCCAGCAAGGTTTTGGCGTCCAGCTCCGGCTCGGCATCGCAGGCCAGGCCCAGCAGCGCCGCTGGCGAGGGGCACAACGCCTGCCACGCAGCCGCGCGCGCCGGACTGCAGAACAAAGGCGCATCCAGCGCGGCTACACGGCTCAACTGCACCTTCAACGGCCCACCGACCAAACCCAGCACCTGACCTTTGACCAGCGCCGCGCCGCTGTGCAGCGAGGCGTTCACGCCCCACAAGCGCACGCTGAGCTGTGGCCCATCGAGTTGCAGCACACCGTCCGCCGCGTGATGCAGAACACCGGCAAACGGCGCTTCCACCGCCGAGCCTTGCGGCACACGCAATTCAACGTGCAACGGGAAGGTGTCCGGTTCGACCGCACTGTCCGCTCGCGTCTGCGACAAGCGGTATTGCCCGTAACGACTCGCCGCCAGGCCATGCGCGGCGGCGGCTTCCGTCAGCAGCCGCTGATCGATGCCGTCCTGCTCCCAGTTGCCCGCCTCGAAATGCGGACTGAGCACACCCAGGTCGATCAACGCGAACTCACGTCCGACCAGCTCTGGCAACAGCGGCGCAAAACCTTCACTGCCGATGGCCGGCAGACGCTGGCCGACTGACGTGAGGATCGCCGCTTCCATCAACGCCAGTGGCACCGAAGTGGCCACGTGGAAGATCTCCCACTCGTGGCCGAGGTTGTCGCGACTGTAGGTGTTGCCCGGATCGATGCTGACTTGCTGCTCGCCACTGAGTACCAGCACCGCCGCCCGCGCCACGATCAACGGCCACAGTGCCTGCAACTCTTCATGTTGCAGCGGATTGACCGCGTGATAGGCCTGCACCGCCGGCAGAATCACGAACGGATCACCGCCGGCATGGTGCAGCAGCGCCGCGCACGTCACCGACAGGTCGGTGATGCGCCAGGTGCGCACCAGATCACCGAAATCGATCACCCCCTGCAACTGCCAGTGGCGTCGCGCATCCCGTTGCCAGACGGCGTTATCGTCAGTGATGTCCATGTGAATCGCCTGCACCGGCAGCTTGTCCAGCAATGGCTGCAAGCGGCGCTCGGCCTGTTCGGCGGCGTCAGCGATCAATGCGCGCTGGCGCTCGTCCTGAATCACCGGCAGCAGATGGTTGATCAGCGCACTGGCGTGGCGTGCATCCCACTGCAGGGTGCGCTCAAGACCCGGATGGTCGAAGCCGGCCAGCGCCAGATCCATCTCGCCACACAGTTGACCGAAACCGGCCACCACCTCGTGACCCAGATACTCAAGATGGGTCAGCGGCTGGCCTTCGATGTAGTCCAGCAACCGCACGTGTACCGGCTCACCGTTGGCCTGCAGCGACAGCAGGTCGTCGCCGTTATGGGCCGGGATCACCTTGGGTACGTGCACCGACGAGTGTTCGGTGAGGTATTTGAGGCCCGCATGCTGGGCCTGCAGTTCCACCAGCGCGTAATCGCCGCGGCAGATTTTCAGGACAAAGCGCCCACGCTCACTGTCGACCCGATAATTGAGATCCTGCTGACTGCCCAGCGCCTGCAACGTGCCACTGAGTCCGTAATGCTCCGCCAACCACTGCCGGGCCAACGCCTCGCAGACCTGTGGACTGGGCAAGCTGGCGCGATGAATCAACGTGGCGAGCGGCATGAAACGACCCCTGAAATTTTATTAGGCGTCTATATCGCCATTGCTGCAGAGGATGCGCAACCCCCGATCACGGTTATTCAAGCACTCGCATCCGCCAGCGCTTTGCGCAAGAATGTCGGCCATTCATACCTATCTGGAAAAATCTCATGAATGTAATCACCACCGATCTGCCCGGTGTTCTGATCATCGAACCCAAGGTATTTGGTGACGAGCGCGGCTTCTTCTACGAGAGCTTCAACGCCAAGGCATTCCAGGATGCAACCGGTCTGGACACTCAATTCGTCCAGGACAACCATTCGCGCTCGCAAAAAGGCGTGTTGCGCGGCCTGCATTACCAACTGCAGAACACCCAGGGCAAACTGGTCCGGGTAACCGCAGGTGAAGTGCTGGATGTGGCCGTGGATATCCGCCGCAGCTCGCCGCACTTCGGCAAATGGGTTGCCGTGCGCCTCTCCGCCGAAAACCACCGTCAACTGTGGGTCCCGGAAGGTTTCGCCCATGGTTTCGTGGTGCTGAGCGAGTTCGCCGAATTCCTCTACAAGACCACTAACTACTACGATCCATCGTCCGAGCGCAGCATTCGCTGGGACGATCCCGCTTTGGGCATTGACTGGCAACTGGACGAAGCGCCGAAGCTGTCGGCCAAGGACCAGGCTGGAGCACTGCTCAAGGACGCTGACGTCTTCGCCTGAGCCTAGGCATAATGCGCCTGTTCACTCAGGCGCATCCGGCTCATGAAACCTACTCTTCCCCGCAGACCCCGCTGGCGCAGCCTCGCCCTGCTGGCCCTGTGCCTGGCGCCGTTGCTGTGGCCGCTGGAACATCTGGCCGAGCGCTATTACCGCAGTGAACTGGCCGGGCAAAACCGCCAGACCCTCGACCTCTACGTCGCCAACCTGCTGGGCACCCTGCATCGCTATGAAGTGTTGCCGCAGATTCTCGGCGATCTGCCGGCCCTGCGCGCCGTACTCGGCGCACCCGACGACGGCGTCACCCAAGGCAATGCCAACCGCCTGCTGAAAAACATCGCCGCGCAGACCGGTGCCGAAGTCATGTACCTGATGGACACCAGCGGCCAGACCCTTGCGGCGTCGAACTGGGATAAACACGACAGCTTCGTCGGGCGCAACTTCGCCTTCCGTCCATACTTCAGCGAAGCCATGGCCGGACGCCTGGGACGCTTCTTCGGCCTCGGTACCACCTCGGCCAAGCGCGGTTACTTCTTCGCCGCAGCGGTGCGCAACGGCGAAAAAATCATCGGCGTGCTGGTGATCAAAGTCGACCTCGACCACACCGAAAGCCTGTGGGGCAAAACCCCGGAACAACTGCTGGTGACCGACCACAACGGCGTGGTCATTCTCACCTCGCGCCCGGAATGGCGCTTCCGTTCGACCCGCACCCTGAGCGACACCGAGCGTTCGGCAATCACCGCCATCCAGCCCTATCCAACCCGCGAGCCGCGCCCGCTGAACCTCAGCCCCAACGCCTGGCTGACGCAGACCGTGAACATCGCCGAAACCGGCTGGAGCGTCAGCATTCTCGCCCCCCGCACGTTGATCGACCGTCCGGTGCGCACCGTTGTGGCGATTGGCGGCGCCACGCTGTTGGTCGTGATGCTGTTGCTCGGATTGATGATGCAGCGCCGTCGGCATTACCTGGAGCGTATCGCGTTCGAAGCCAAGGCCCGTCGCGAACTGGAAGGCCGGGTCGCCGAGCGGACCAGCGATCTGGAAGGCCTCAACCGCCGCCTCAAGCAGGAAGTGCTGGAGCGCGAGCAGGCCCAGCAGGAACTGGTGCGCGCCCAGGACGATCTGGTCCAGGCCGGCAAACTGTCGGCGCTGGGCACCATGTCGGCGAGCATCAGCCACGAACTCAATCAGCCACTGGCGGCGATTCGCAGCTACGCCGAAAACGCCGAAGTGCTGCTCGATCATCAACGCACCGACGACGCCCGTGGCAACCTCAAACTGATCAGTGAACTGACCGGGCGCATGGCCTCGATCATCGCCCACTTGCGCGCTTTCGCCCGCCGCGACCGCCATGCCCCGGAAAGCGTCGCCCTGCAACCGGCGCTGGACGATGCGCTGGCGTTGTTGGCCAAGCGGCGCCGGAGCATGGAGGTCGAACTGATCCGCGACCTGCCCGCCGCCACCCTGTGGGTCGAAGCCGGAGAAACCCGTCTGCGCCAGGTGCTCGGCAACCTGCTGGCCAACGCCCTCGATGCGCTGACCGAAAAAGGCCCGCCGCGCAAACTCTGGCTGAGTGCCGAATCCACCGCCGAAGGCGTCAATCTGTACATTCGCGACAACGGCCCGGGGTTCTGCATGGAAGCCCTTGGCCGCGCGAGCGAGCCCTTCTACACCACCAAGACCCGCACCCAGGGCCTCGGGCTGGGGCTGGCCATCTGTGAAACCCTGATGCGCGCCTTCGGTGGTGAACTGTCGTTCGCCAACCACAAGCAAGGCGGCGCCTTGATCACCCTGCGGCTGCGCGCTGGCGCACCCGGGGTCAGCCTGCAACCGTCCGAGGATCGAAGTGCATGACCATCGACAATCGCATTCAGGTGGTGTTGATCGACGACGATCCGCACCTGCGTCAGGCCCTCGGCCAGACCCTGGACCTGGCCGGCCTGAAAATCCTCCCGCTGTCCGAGGCCAAAGGCCTGGCCGGGCAACTGGAGCGTGACTGGCCCGGTGTGGTGGTCAGCGACATCCGCATGCCGGGCATGGACGGTCTGGAGCTGTTGAGCGAACTGCACGCGCAGGATCCCGAGCTGCCAGTGCTGCTGATCACCGGTCACGGTGATGTGCCGCTGGCGGTGCAAGCGATGCGTGCCGGCGCCTACGATTTTCTGGAAAAACCGTTCGCCAGCGATGCGCTGCTCGACAGCGTGCGCCGCGCCCTGGCCCTGCGCCGGCTGGTGCTGGACAATCGCAGCCTGCGTCTGGCCCTCAGCGATCGCAACGAATTGAGCGCACGACTGGTCGGCCATTCGGCGCCGATGTTGCGCCTGCGCGAGCAGATCGGGGCGTTGGCCGCGACCAAGGCAGACGTGTTGATCCTCGGTGAAACCGGCGCCGGCAAAGAAGTCGTGGCCCGTGCGCTGCACGATTTGTCGAGCCGGCGCAACGGCCCGTTCGTGGCGATCAACGCCGGGGCACTGGCTGAATCGGTGGTCGAAAGCGAGCTGTTCGGACATGAGCCAGGCGCCTTCACCGGTGCGCAGAAACGCCGGATCGGCAAGTTCGAATTCGCCAACGGCGGCACGCTGTTTCTCGACGAAATCGAAAGCATGAGCATGGACGTACAGGTAAAACTGCTGCGCATGCTGCAAGAGCGCGTCGTCGAACGGCTGGGCGGCAATCAACTGATCCCGCTGGACATCCGCGTCATCGCCGCGACCAAGGAAGACCTGCGTCAGGCCGCCGACCAGGGCCGCTTCCGCGCCGACTTGTACTACCGATTGAACGTTGCGCCGCTGCGCATTCCGCCGCTGCGCGAACGCGGCGAAGACGCGCTGGTGCTGTTCCAGCATTACGCCGATGAAGCCAGCGCCCGGCATGGCTTGCCGCCTCATGAACTGCAACCGGCACAGCGCGCCCTGTTACTGCGCCACACCTGGCCGGGCAACGTGCGCGAACTGCAGAACGCTGCCGAGCGTTTCGCCCTCGGTCTGGAACTGGCGCTGGATAACAGTGGCGCCGAGGGCAGCGGCACCAGCGTTGAAGTCATCAGCGGTGGCCTGAGCGAGCAAGTGGAAAATTTCGAGAAATCATTGATCGCCGCCGAGTTGGCGCGTTCCCACAGTTCGGTACGCAGCCTCGCCGAAGCCCTGGGCATTCCGCGCAAGACCCTGCACGACAAGCTGCGCAAGCACGGCTTGAACTTTGCCGACAGTGGCGCCCAGGGAGATGAAGCCGAATGAACCGCGACACTCGCTATCTGGAGTCCGTGCTGCATCACGACATTCCGCTGACCCGCGAGATGGGCCTCAAGGTACTCGACTGGCGTGAGCATCAACTGAGCCTGCACTTGCCGCTGGAGCCGAACGTCAATCACAAGAGCACCATGTTCGGCGGCAGCCTCTACTGCGGCGCGGTGCTGGCGGGTTGGGGCTGGCTGCATTTGCGCCTCAAGGAAGCAGGCATCGCAGACGGGCACATTGTGATCCAGGAAGGGCAGATCAGTTATCCACTGCCAGTGACCGGCGACGCCACGGCCATTTGCCCGGCACCGGAGGCGGCAGTGTGGAAGAAGTTTCTGGCGATGTATCAGCGCTACGGGCGGGCGCGATTGACGCTCCATACGCGGATCGTCAATGCCGGGAGTGATGAAGATGCGGTGACATTCAGCGGGCAGTACGTTCTGCACCGCTGACGGTCAACAGCCCCCAACCCTCTCCCTTGGAGAGGGTTGGGGTGAGGGGAACCGAGCGCCAGCCTGCTTAACCTCGGGCCAGCTCCAACAGTCTTGCGCGCCACGCCGCCTTCGCTGGCAACGCCAGAAAGAACTCATTGCGCAACGACTCACGCGGCGGATAACAGAACGCTTCGCCCCGCAGATCCACCACTTCACCACCCGCACCCTCCAGCACGCCCTGGGCGGCCGCAGTGTCCCATTGCGAAGTCGGCGCCAGTCGCGGATAACAATCGGCGGCACCTTCAGCCAGCAGGCAGAACTTCAGCGAGCTGCCAATGTTCGCCAATTGCAGTTCGCCCAGGCTGGCACCGAGACCCGCGAGCAGACGCTCCTGCTCCGGGCTGGAATGCCGACGGCTGGCGACCACGGTGAACGCTTCACCCGGCGCAAGCACATCACGCACCTGAATCGCGACCGGCGTTGCGCCCTTGTCGCCGCGCCAGGCGCCGAGTCCGGCACCGCCCACATAGAACCGGCCATTGGTTGGCATCGACACCACACCAAACACCACTCGACCGTTTTCGATCAGCGCGATGTTGACGGTGAATTCTTCACTGCCGCTGATGAACTCCTTGGTGCCATCCAGCGGATCTACCAGCCACCAGCGCTGCCACCCGGCACGCACGCTCTGCGGGATGTCGGCGTCTTCCTCGGAAAGAATCGGGATGCTGGAATCCAGCGCGGTAAGTCCGGCCACGATCACATGGTGCGCGGCGATATCCGCCGCCGTCACCGGTGAATCATCGGACTTCGCGGTGACTTCAACACCGGCGCGCCAAAACGGCAGGATCGCCTCGCCAGCCTGCAATGCCAGCTCAATCACCGGCGCCATCAACGGATGGGGAAAATTCATCGACGTCTCTCTCATGCCTGAAAGAACCCGCGTTGCGTCAGCAGATCACGGGCCAGATACAGTGCCGCCAAGGCACGACCTTCAGTAAATTGCGGATTTTGCGCCAGCGCCGAAAGATCGCGCAGGTTGACCTTGTCGACCCGCATCGGCTCGGGCTCGTCGCCCTCCAGACGTTCTTCATACAGGTCGGTGGCCAGCACCACCTGGATTTTCTGGCTCATGTAACCGGGCGACAGCGACAGCTCGGTCAGATGCTCCAGTTGGCGGGCGCCAAAACCGGCCTCTTCCTTGAGCTCGCGCTCGGCCGCTGCCAACACATCCTCACCCGGCTCGATCAAGCCTTTGGGCAGGGACAGCTCGTATTCATCAGTGCCGCCGCAGTATTCCTCGACCAGCACTGCGTGATCGCTGTCGAGCATCGCCACGATCATCACCGCGCCATAACCCGCGCCTTTGCCGACCAGCCGCTCGTAGGTGCGCTCCACGCCGTTGGAAAAACGCAGCTTCAGTTCTTCGACGCAAAACAGGCGACTGGTGGCGACGATCTCGCGGGCGAGTACAGTGGGTTTCTGGCGCATGCAAAGCTCCTTGGCGTGAACGCGCTACTATAACGCGGCTTTCCCGATTGTTTGTGTCGGATATCTTTCTACCGCTCGAGACGTTGCCATGCCTTCTTTACCCTGGTCTGACATCGATACCGTCCTGCTGGACATGGACGGTACGCTGCTGGACCTGCACTTCGACAACCATTTCTGGCTGGAACACCTGCCCCAACGCTACGCCGAGCTGCACGGTGTCAGTCGGGCCATGGCCGACATGGAGTTGCAGCCACTGTTCGAGCGCCATGCCGGTCAGTTGCAGTGGTATTGCCTGGATTTCTGGAGCACCGAGCTGAAACTCTCGGTGCGTGAACTGAAACTGGAAACCGCGCACCTGATCGCCCTGCGTCCTGATGCCGACACGTTTCTGCAAGCGATCAAACAGGCAGGCAAACGGGTGATCATGATCACCAACGCGCACCGTGACTCGCTGTCGCTGAAACTGGAGCGGATCGAACTGGCGCCGTACTTCGAGCGGTTGATCAGCTCCCATGATTACGGTTTCCCCAAGGAGAATCCGCAGTTCTGGGATGCCTTGCAGGCAGATATCGATTTTGATCCGGTGCGCAGCCTGTTCATCGACGACACGTTGCCGATCCTGCGCAGTGCGCGGCATTTCGGTGTGGGGCATCTGCTGGCGGTCAAAGAGCCGGACAGCCGCAAAGGGCCGAAGGACACTGCCGAGTTTGCGGCGGTCGAGGATTATCGGGAGTTGATTATCGGGCTCTGAGACCGGGTTGGCCCCTTTGCGAGCAGGCTCGATCCCACATTGAAATGCCGTCCGATGTGGGAGCGAGCCTGCTCGCGAAGCGGTTTCGAGGCTTATTCAGGAATACGCAGTGTCTGCCCAGGATAGATCTTGTTCACATCCTTGAGCATCGGTTTGTTGGCTTCGAAAATCTTGTTGTACTGGTTGGCATTGCCATACACCGCCAGGGAAATCGCGCTGAGGGTGTCGCCCTTTTTAACCACGACAAAACGTGCCGCAGCCACCACCGGACCCGACACGGTGATCTGATCATCAACGCTGCCCACGCCTTCAATATTACCCACCGCCAGCAGAATCTTTTCCTTCTCCTCCTGGCTCGCGACTTCACCGGTAACCGTGACCTTGTCGCCGTCCACAGTCGCCTGAACATTCGGATTGCCCAACCCGACCTTGCTGATATGTTCCTTCAACTGCTCGCTGGCATTGGCGTTGCCCGGGGTCAGCAGGTCGATCAATTTTTCGCCGGCTTCTTTCACAAAGCTGAAAATACTCATAGCGCACACTCCTTGATTTGGGTTCCAGACGCCCAAGCCTAGACCACGCCAAACAAACGCGGTTCCTGACCGACCAATGACGCACCTGCCTGCGGGGCCTGCCCCACAGCCGCTGTTGCCGCGGATCAATTGTTACAAGCTGTGCACGGTGGTCCGGAAAAACGCATCTATCCCCGGCGCCTGCAACCGATCGAGAACGCCCAAAGCCTCGCGCCACCGGGCCTGATCCTGCGTCGTCGCGCCCCTATTCAGTGTTGGCCGCAGCGGGTATCGACAGCCGCTTGATCGACGGCATCTATCAATAGATCGACAGTAGCGATTAGACGCGACAAGTTGCCGCGCCTAGTCTTAGCGTTGATCAATCCGTCGGTGATGCCATGAACGCCAAGCGCCCAGCCTGCGCGGCGCCTGCACTCGAAACGCCCGCGCCCGCCGCCAGCCAGACTTACAGCTACAGTGACCTGCCCCTCGTGGAATCGGCCAGCACCGCGCTCGCCGAGGAAGTCGCGCTGGCGATTGCCTACAACGGCATCAGCCAGGCGGTGATGCTGGTGACGCCAACGGATCTGGAAGACTTCATTGTCGGCTTCAGTCTCGGCAGTGGCATCATCGAAGACGCCACTGACATTTATGACCTGCAACTGACCGGCGCGGGCTCGGCGCAATACGCGCAAGTGACCATCGCCAATCGCGCGTTCTGGAATCTCAAGCAACAGCGTCGGCAACTGGCCGGCACCAGTGGTTGCGGGCTGTGCGGCGTCGAGGCGGTGGAGCAGGCATTGCCCGACCTCAAGGTGTTGCCCGGCGCACCGTTGCCGCCTGCGGCATGGCTCGATGGCCTGCGCCAGCGCATCGGCGCGTTCCAGCCACTCGGTCAGCACTGCGGCGCCGTACACGCGGCGGTGTTCATGAACGCCAGCGGTGAATTGCTGCTGGGCCGCGAAGACATCGGCCGGCACAACGCCCTCGACAAGCTGATCGGCGGCCTGATCCGCCAGAAGATATCCACAGACGGCGGCGTGGCGATTGTCACCAGTCGTTGCAGCCTCGAATTGATCCAGAAAGTCCTGCGCGCCGGCATCCAGACCCTGGTCAGCCTGTCCGCACCCACGGGCCTTGCCGTGCAATGGGCCCGTCGCCACAACCTCAATCTCATCCACCTGCCGCAGAAGAATGCGCCGCGGGTCTACAGCCCAGCGATGGAGAATCAAGCGTGAGCCAACATCATCAAGCCGACCAGAAACCCGTCCCGCGCTACAAACCCTACAAGGGTGCCGCCGGTGGCTGGGGTGCCCTGATCAGTGTGGCCCAGGCCTGGTTGACCAGCGATAACGCGCTGAAGAACCTGCGCATGATGCTCAAGACCAACCAGAACGGCGGCTTCGACTGCCCGGGCTGCGCGTGGGGCGATTCGCCGGAAAGCGGCATGGTCAAGTTCTGCGAGAACGGCGCCAAAGCGGTGAACTGGGAAGCGACCAAGCGTCGGGTGGACAGCAAGTTCTTCGCCAAACACAGCGTGACCTCGCTGCTGGAGCAGAGCGACTACTGGCTCGAATACCAGGGCCGTCTGACCGAGCCGATGGTCTACGACGCTCAGACCGACCGCTACAAACCCATCGCCTGGGACGACGCCTTTGCTCTGATCGGCAAGCACCTGCAAGCGCTGTCGAGCCCGGATCAGGCCGAGTTCTACACCTCGGGCCGGGCCAGCAACGAAGCGGCGTACCTGTACCAACTGTTCGTGCGCGCCTACGGCACCAACAACTTCCCCGACTGCTCGAACATGTGCCACGAGGCCAGCGGTGTGGCGTTGGCGCAGAGCGTTGGCGTCGGCAAGGGCACCGTGACCTTCGATGACTTCGAACACGCTGACGCGATTTTCGTCTGGGGCCAGAACCCCGGCACCAACCATCCACGGATGCTTGAACCACTGCGTGAAGCGGTGAAACGCGGCGCGCAAGTGGTGTGCGTCAACCCGCTGAAGGAACGTGGCCTGGAACGTTTCCAGCACCCGCAGCACCCGATCGAAATGCTCACCAACGGTGACAAGCCGACCAACACTGCGTATTTCCGGCCAGCGCTGGGCGGCGACATGGCGCTGCTGCGCGGCATGGCCAAATTCCTTCTGCAATGGGAGCGCGATGCGCAGAAGGCTGGCGCCCCGGCGGTGTTTGATCACGATTTCCTCAATGCCCACAGCGCCAACGTGCTGGAGTATCTGGGCGTGGTCGACGATACGCCGTGGGAGCAGATCGTTGCTCAATCCGGCCTGACCCTGGTCGAGATCGAGCAAGCGGCGCGCATGTACGCCAAGGGCAAGAACGTGATCATGTGCTGGGCGATGGGCATCACCCAGCATCGCCATTCGGTACCGACCATCCAGGAAATCGCCAACCTGATGCTGCTGCGCGGCAACATCGGCAAGCCCGGCGCTGGCCTGTGCCCGGTACGCGGCCACAGTAACGTGCAGGGCGACCGCACCATGGGCATCAACGAGCGTCCGCCGGTGGCGTTCCTCGATTCCCTCGAACGCCGCTTCCAGTTCAAGGTGCCACGTGACAACGGTCACAACGTGGTCGAAGCGATCCACGCCATGGCCGAGGGCCGCGCCAAGGTCTTCATCGGTCTGGGTGGCAACTTCGCCCAGGCCACGCCAGACAGCCCGCGTACCTTCGCGGCGCTGAGCAACTGCGACCTGACCGTGCAGATCAGCACCAAGCTCAACCGCAGCCATCTGGCCCACGGCAAAGACGCCTTGATCCTGCCGTGCCTGGGTCGTACCGACATCGATATCCAGACCGAAGGCCCGCAAGCGGTTACCGTGGAAGACTCCTTCAGCATGGTTCACGCCTCCAACGGCCAGTTGCAGCCGCTGTCGAACCAGATGCGCTCGGAACCGGCGATCATCGCCGGCATTGCCGCCGCCACGCTGGGCAGCAAACCGGTGGACTGGAACTGGCTGGTGGCCGATTACGGGCGTATTCGCGACCTGATCGCCGACACCATTCCAGGCTTCAGGGACTTCAACGAAAAGGTCAAGAACCCGGGCGGGTTCTACCTCGGCAACAGTGCCGGCGCGCGCAAGTGGAACACTCCGTCGGGCCGGGCCAATTTCCGCGCGAACATGCTGCCCAAAGACCTGGTGCACGAGCGCACCCGCGCCACCGGGCAACTGCCGGACCTGATTCTGCAATCGATGCGCTCCCACGACCAGTACAACACCACGATCTATGGCCTTGACGACCGTTACCGTGGGGTAAAAGGCCAGCGCGATGTGCTGTTCGCCAACGAGGCCGACATCATTCGCCTGGGCTTCCGACCAGGGCAGAAGGCCGACATCGTGTCGCTGTGGGACGATGGTCGCGAGCGTCGGGTGAAGGGCTTCACCTTGCTGGCGTTTGATATTCCAGCGGGGCAGGCGGCGGCGTATTACCCGGAAGTGAATCCGCTGGTGCCGCTCGAAAGCACAGGGGATGGCAGCCATACGCCGACGTCGAAGTTCATCGCGATCCGTCTTGAGGCGGCGAGTGAGACTGGGCTGATCATGGCCAAATCCGCGTAAAGCGGTGTCAGCACCCTTGCTATCGCGAGCAGGCTCACTCCTACAGATAGAACACGTTCAACTGTAGGAGTGAGCCTGCTCGCGATAGCGGTAGCCGATTCAACGCAAATCTTTGTACCCTGCACCTTTCAAACGCCCACAAAAAAGGCCGCTTTTTCACAAAGCGGCCTGTCCGAAGTAGCTAAAGACCGGCAAAAAAAGCCTAAGTTCCGCAGAAAAAACAGCAACTTGCAAAATTGTATACACGTCGTGTTATTCGTCGGATTTCGATTGTCAGCCTTGTTACACAGCCTCAGGATCGCGCCGTCATCCCTTTGAGGCTCCTCTATGAAGTTCTCCTCGATTCTCTTGTTGTCCCTTGGCCTGGTCAGTGGCTTCGCTTCTGCCGGAGGCACCACCGAAGCAGGTGTGGGCGGCGCATTGGGCGGGGTTCTTGGCTCGGTCGTCGGTCAGTCGTTAGGCGGCAGTACAGGTTCAACCATTGGCGCCGCCCTGGGCGGCGCGGGTGGTAGCGCGGTGGGTGCCAACAAACACAGCCGCGGCGAAGCAGCCATTGGCGGTGCGTTGGGCGCAGCCGGCGGTAACGTGGTCGGCCGCAGCATGGGCGGCACCACCGGCAGCCTGATCGGCGCCGCAGCAGGTGGCGGCGCCGGTGGCGCGCTGGGTAACTACATGGGCAACCAGAGCAATGACGAGGGTCGTCATTACGATCGCGGTCGTGACGACCGTCGCTACTACCGCGACGAACATCGTGGTCGCGGCCACGCCTACGGCCACCGCAAGCATCACCGCTACTACCGCGACTAACGCGTCTGGTTAAGCGGAAAACAAAAAATCGCAACCCGAGGGCTGCGATTTTTTTTGTTCTGGTTCAAATCACCAGACGCTCCAACGCTTCACGCAACCTGCCTGGAATCGGCACCGGCTGGTTGGTCGCCCGATCCACGAAGACATGGACAAAACGCCCCGCTGCACACGCCTCGCTTTCACCGACCTTGAACACCGCCAATTCGTATTGCACCGAACTGTTGCCCAGCTTGCCGACCCGCAGACCGATCTCGATCAGGTCCGGAAAAGCAATCGAGGCAAAGTAGTCACAAGCCGAACTGACCACGAACCCCACCACCTCACCGTCATGAATATCCAGCCCGCCGACCTGGATCAGGTAGGTATTCACGGCCGTGTCGAAGAAGCTGTAATAGGTGACGTTATTCACATGCCCGTAGGCATCGTTGTCGTGCCAGCGTGTGGTGACGGGCTGGAAGTGCGGGTAGTCGGTGCGTTGGGGCATCGGGTTGGACATCGATCAGCAATCCCTGAAATTAATGGGTCAGTCTAATGTAAAACCGCCTCGCTCCCTTCGCGAGCAGGCTCGCTCCCACATTGGAATGCGCTCTCCCTTGCTCCGGGCGGCGTTCCGACGAAGGCGTCCTCACAGCCCTCCATCCCTCAGCGCTCGGCAAAACCCTTCCCCTGCGCCGCCAGCTCGCCAATCAACCGCGCCGGCTGCCACTGATCGCCCTGACGCGTCTGCAGCGCCAGCAGCCGCTGATGAATATCCGCCAGCCCCTGCTGATCCGCCCAGGCCATCGGCCCGCCCTTGTCGGCCGGGAAGCCGTAGCCGTTCAGATATACCAGATCAATGTCATGGGCTGACCCGGCAATGCCTTCCTGAAGAATCCTGGCGCCCTCGTTGACCAACGCCAGCAAGCAACGCTCCAGAATTTCCTCCGGGCCGATCTCGCGGCGCTGAAAACCCAGACTTTCGCTGACCCGCAGCACCAGCGCATCGACCTCAGGATCCTGCTCGGCCTGCCGACTGCCCGGCTCATAGTGGTAATAACCGTTGCCGGATTTCTGCCCGAAGCGGCCCATCTCGCACAAGCGGTTATCGACCTGAACCTGCGGCGCATCCTGGCCCTTGCCGGCCAGTTCGCGAGCGCGCCATTCCAGGTCGATACCCACCACGTCATACATGCGGAACGGTCCCATGGCGAAGCCGAATCCCTGCAGTGCCGCGTCCACCTGCTGTGGATAAGCGCCTTCGAGCAGCATCTTGCGCGCCTCCAGCACATACGGATGCAACATCCGATTGCCGATAAATCCATGGCAATTGCCCGACACCACACTGACCTTGCCCATGCGCTTGCCTAAAGCCAGTGCGGCTGCCAATACCGCCGCTGACGTCTGCGCACCGCGGACGATTTCCAGCAGTTTCATGATGTGCGCAGGGCTGAAGAAATGCAGGCCGAGCACCTGATGCGGACGCTTTGTCGCCGCGGCAATCGCATCGATATCCAGCGCCGACGTGTTGCTCGCCAACAACGCTGCAGGCTTGAGCAGGCCATCCAGCTCGCGAAAGATCTTCTGCTTGAGTTCGAGGTTCTCGTACACCGCCTCGATCACCAGATCGACATTACGGATCGCCGGGTAATCCGCGGCAGCGCTGATCCGGGCGAAACGTGCGTCCGCCTCAGTCTGGTCAATTCGGCCCTGCCGCACGTTGTGTGCATAAGTGTCCGCTACCGCGCCCAGCGCCTGCTCAAGCATCTGCGGATTGTTATCGAACCACTGCACGGCGATACCGGCATTGGCCAGGCACATCACAATGCCGCGGCCCATGGTGCCCGCGCCGATCACGGCGGCCTGCTGAATATCGAAGGATGTCTGGCTCATGTTGTTCTCTTGTTGGCGATCCGAAGACAGCCTTCACCATAGTCAGGCACCGGGTGTTTTTGAAGTTTATTACCGTGATGAGCGACATTCAGCGCATGGATGCAGCATTCCCATGTGGGAGCGAGCCTGCTCGCGAACAGGCCAGCACATTCAAATCAAGTGTTGGCTGACCTTGCGCCTTCGCGAGCAGGCTCGCTCCCACAAGATTATGCGTTCATTCGGGCAAATGACTGTCAGCCCAGCGGCGGACTTCGGCGTACGGATACTCCTCCAACGCCGCATACCCGGAAATCGTTCGCGCCTTGAGCCTGGTGAATAGCGGCACACTGATCCCGCACAGAAACCGTGTCAGCCGCTCCGCCGTCGGCACACTGCCAGTGTGCTGTTCGTGCCTGTGGATAAAATCACCGCACAGCGCCACAAAGTTTTTATCCACAAGCGCCGGCAGTTCCGGTGGTGGTGGTAGCCGCGCAACATCCCCATGACACACCGAACAGTGCCCGCAATGCTCGGGCGCGTTGTGGTCACCGAAATATTCGGCCAGGCGATATCCCAGGCAACGCTCGGTGGCAAACAGCTCGAGCATCGCGTGAATCCGGGCGATCTCAGCCTGCTCATGCCGGGTGAAATATCCGTGTAATTCACCGCTCAGAACAGCGCTGTCGAAATCGCTGTGCAACACGTTGTAGACCTCGGTCATCTGCTTGCTCTCAAGCTCGACCCAGCCCTTCTCCTGGAAGTAGTCCAGCGCCGTCACCACCCGATTGCGCTCCGCCGAATACTGGGTGTACATCGCGTCGAAATTCACCGTGGCCCAGGTGCGTGCGCGACTGGAGGTCTGAATGATCGCCGCGACAAAATCCCTGCGTTCACCCTCGAAACGTTCCAGCAGCGCTTCCGGTTCCAGCAGGTACTTGAAACGGTACTCGGCGTAATACGCATAGCGCGGCGCGATCAGGCCACGCAGCTCCAGCTGCACCAGCAGCGTCTTCAGCGGCAGCGAGCGAATGTTGCTCTGATCGGCCAGCGGCCCGAGCAGAAACTCCCACTGGCCTTCGGGCGCCGCAGCCTGCAATTCCTCCAGCACACAACGAATCCCCTCGCGCTCCGGGGTGTCGCCGTAGACGAAGTTTTCCAGCACGTTGAGGCTGTCGCGATTGGCCAGCACCAGACAGTCCGAGGGCTGCCCGTCACGTCCGGCACGACCGATCTCCTGACTGTAGTTCTCGATGGATTTGGGCAGGTCGAAATGCACCACATTGCGGATGTCGCTCTTGTCGATACCCATGCCGAACGCAATGGTCGCGACGATGCAATTGGACTGTCCGGCCATGAAGCGCTTCTGTATGCCCTCGCGTTGATCGTGTGGTAATCCGGCGTGATAGGCCTCGGCCTGAATGCCGTTTCGCCCAAGATGCTCGGCAATGTGCTCGGCGGTTTTCTGCAGGGTGACGTAGACGATGCTCGGCTGTCCCGCACGCTCGCTCATCCACTCCACCAGACGCCGACGCTTGTCCTGACCGCGCACCGGTTCGACCAGCAGATTGAGGTTGGGCCGGTAAAAACCGGTAGTCACCACATCTGCTTCAGCGATGGCGAATTTGGCCTGCATGTCGGCAATCACTTGCGGTGTTGCCGTGGCTGTCAGCAGAAGGGTTTGCGGGATATTGAACTGGCGCTGGTAGTCCGGCAGTTTCAGGTAGTCGGGGCGGAAGTTGTGACCCCATTCGGAGATGCAATGCGCCTCGTCGACCACCAGCAGCGAGATCGGCACCTGCTGCAAAAAGTTGCGGAAACGCTCATTCTTCAGGCGCTCCACCGAGATCATCAGAATCTTCAATTCACCCGAGCGGGCGCGGGCCATCACATCATTGGCGTCATCGCGGCTTTGTGCCGAATCGATGCTGCCGGCACTGATACCGTGACGCTTGAGGAACGCCAGTTGGTCCTGCATCAACGCCAACAGCGGCGAGACCACCAGGGTCAGGTGCGGCAGCAACAGCGCTGGAACCTGATAGCAAAGCGACTTGCCGGAACCGGTGGGGAAAATCGCCGCTGCCGAGCGCCCGGCCAGCACGGCGCTGATCGCCGCCGCCTGTCCAGGTCGAAACTGTGGATAACCGAAAACCTGTTCCAGGGTGTTGTGCATGCGCTGTCACTCCGTTGACCGCTGTGATGCCAACAGCCTAGCGGGCGGTCGCAGCGAGTCGAGAAAAGGCCGGGGTCAATTCAATACGGGATGATACAGCGAATGGTGCAATCCACTCGGTGCCCTGTGGCAGCGCGCCTGCTCACGAAGAGGCCTTTCAGACCAACACAAAAACACACCACTCAGGGCCGCAGAACCGCCACCCGCAGTTGCTCGTTGAGCACCTGCTCGTGCACACCCTGGCTCTTGCTCGCCCACAAGGCATGGGCCGGACTGATGTCACCGGTGAAGGCCGCCGCCAACTGCCGCAACTCCGCGACACTGCGCACGCGAGGACAGAACGGTTGCCCGTCACAGTCCTGGCTGGCGTTACGATAGGTACTCAACAAACGATCCCACAGACCTTCACGCACCTGCCTGATCGACTTGAGCTGCACATGTGGCACACCCAGCCGCTGCTCGAGTCCCACCTCGTCCAGCGCTTCACTGGCCAGCAAGGCCTTGCCGAACATCAACACCTCGGCACGTGAGGCAGTATCGATAGCGGGCTGGCTCGAGAGCGCATCGGGCCAGCCGGTGCGTTCAAGGTCGGCGAATATCCATCCACTGCCCCCATCAGACGCCAGGGTCAACCGGCAACCACTGACCCACAGCAACAAAATCAAGGCCATTCGTAGCCACTGCATACTCAATTCCCTTTAAGCGCGTATCGGACATTTGGAAACGCCCTACGGATTCTGGCGCGCACCATACAGAGGTTTCCCAAGAAACGCCTGCGAATCCCGTGGGAAATTTCTGCGCTAAGGGTTTCACCGTGAAAAAGCAGCGAAACCTTGTAGGGCAGATGCCTGATGCCCGGAAAAACCCCTACGAACTCTGTCCATCGTGGCGCTCTTGTGACGACTTGCCTGGCACTTCTATAGTGGCCAGCGCGGCTGAAACCACTGGAGCGACTTCGTACAGGACACGTCTCACCATGAACATGCACGACCCGCAGGCCCCTCGTTATCACCCCCTCAAAAGCAACTACAGCGATCATCCGGTGCTGACCATCGATACTCAGGCCAGCCATGGCGATCTGCTCGACGCCGCCCATCAGCGTCTGCGCGCCGCCAGCGACTTGCTGGAGACTCTTTACTGTTTGTGTTTCAAACAAGCCGACGTCAAAGACATCCCCAACATTGTCAATGCACTGTATCTATTGACCCAAGACGGCTGCGAACTTCTTGACGTAGCAAGACTGCAACTAACAAACCCCGCATAAAAAGCACAACCACAAATAAAGCAACAACTAAACACTACAAACCAACAACATTAAAAACTAGCCTGCTTGCTCTCACATCAATAAAGAGCAACCTCATGACAACATTAACTATTTTCTTTTGCGGCACCGGCTCCACCAAGTTCGATACCAGCAACGCCAACTATTGGGATGGTGAACTGGTGTCCACCCTCGCCTCGCACCATGCCGGCCGTGAATTCGCCGAATGGATCGTGGTCGATGGCCCCGGCACCAGCAACCTGCAGGCCGACGAGCTGTTCACCAAATCCGCCGACTACGGCATGAGCGGCACGCTGTTCGGCAAGGGCTGGGAAGAAAACGTACTGCACGCGATGAACATCATCAAAGGCAAGTGCGACTGGCAACGCAAGCAACTGACTGAAGCAGAATACAACCGACTCAAAGCCGCCGGCATTCCCATTGAAGATGTAAAAGCCGAGGATTCCTGGTTCTGGCGCAACTACAACTACGGCGAACGCAGCGTGACCCAACAGAAGTTGCAGGAGCAGATCATTAAAACCTTCCGCAAGGACGGTATTATTCCGACCAAAGTCAACTTGGTCGGCTGGAGCCGCGGCGGTATCAGCTGCCACATGTTGGCCAACGCCATGTTCAACGACAGTGCGTTAAAGAGCATACCGGTGAATATTTTCGCCATTGATCCGGTCCCCGGCATCGGCAACTTCCAGGAACATCGAGTCAAACTCAACACCAACGTCAAAGAGTACATCGGCTTCTACGCCCGCGATGAACGCTCGAAAGGCTTCAGCTGCGTCATCCCGCAAACCGCCACCGGCACCCGGACTCACATCTTCCCGATCCCCGGTCGCCACGCCACCCTGGTCGGCAATGCCTCCACCGATGGCGTCACCGGCCCGAAAATGCTCGCCGAGCCCGGCCAGTTCGTGCGCCACTTCGCCGAAACCTGCCTCAAGCGCTGGGGCACTTCGCTGACCAAAACCCTGAACCTGACCGATGCCTCCCTGAAGCAATGCGCCGACGCAATGGTCAAGGACGCGGCGAAATACAAGGCCATGGAAAAGTCCTCCTACACCTGGTTCACCGAACTGGATCAAGGCGAGCGCTACGTATCGCTGGGTAGCAAAGGCGTGCCGTTCTCGTCGGTAAAGGGCGCGATCTATGCACCGGATACCGGGCTGACCACCAGCGTGCTGGATCTGGCGGCGTATCGGCATATTCGTTGAAGACGGTGGGTGTTGATCGGTGTAACGCGAAAAAACCTACAGCAATTGCCTATCGGATGTTCGTCCCGTTCCTGCAAGTACAGACAACTTGTCGCCTATCACCACCCGCTAACTGACGCTGCTAATCAGCGGCTCGGGCTTGGTCACCCAATGGGACATAAACGCGTCCGTTGTATGCTGCCGGCAATTCAAATGCCTGCACGCTTAATGGTGGCTGTGTCTGGACGCCCACAAAAAAGCCGCCCCAAGGGGCGGCTTTTTCATTGCTGCAAACCGATCTTACAACTTCGGACCCGCAGCCTTGATCGCGTCGCTCACTTCGAACTTCTTGAAGTTCTCGATGAACAGACCGGCCAATGCCTTGGCAGCCTCGTCGTACGCAGCCTTGTCAGCCCAGGTGTTGCGTGGGTTGAGCAGGTTGGTTTCAACGCCCGGTACGGCCAGTGGCACGTCGAGGTTGATGGTGTCGAGGTGCTCGGTGGCGGCACCGATCAGCGCGCCGCTCTGGATCGCTGCGATCACGGCGCGGGTGGTCGGGATGTTGAAGCGTTTGCCAACGCCGTAGCCGCCGCCGGTCCAGCCGGTGTTGACCAGGTAGACCTTGGAGCCGAAGCCGCGGATGCGCTTGATCAGCAGCTCTGCGTATTCGCCAGCCGGACGCGGGAAGAACGGCGCGCCGAAGCAGGTGGAGAAGGTCGACTTGATGCCGCTGCCCGAACCCATTTCAGTCGAGCCCACCAGCGCGGTGTAGCCGGACAGGAAGTGGTAGGCCGCTTGTTCTTCGTTGAGGATCGACACTGGCGGCAGTACACCGGTCAGGTCGCACGTCAGGAAAATCACTGCGTTTGGCTCGCCGCCCAGGTTCTTCTCGGAACGCTTGGCAACGTGCTCCAGCGGGTAGGCCGCGCGGCTGTTCTGGGTCAGGCTGACATCGGCGTAGTCGGCGTGCTTGGCGTCGTCGATGACCACGTTTTCCAGCACTGCGCCGTGCTTGATGGCTTTCCAGATGACCGGCTCGTTCTTCTCGGACAGGTCGATGCACTTGGCATAGCAACCGCCTTCGATGTTGAACACCACGCCTTCGCCCCAGCCGTGTTCGTCGTCACCGATCAGGTAACGGCTTTCATCGGCCGACAGAGTGGTTTTACCGGTACCCGACAGACCGAAGAACAGGGTCACGTCGCCTTCTTCGCCGATGTTGGCAGCGCAGTGCATAGGCAGCACGTCAGCGGCCGGCAGCAGGAAGTTCTGCACGGAGAACATGGCTTTCTTCATTTCACCGGCGTAACGCATGCCAGCGATCAGCACTTTCTTCTGGGCAAAGTTGAGGATCACGCAACCATCGGAGTTGGTGCCGTCACGCTCAGGCACGCACTCGAAGTTGGCAACGTTGAGCACTTGCCACTCTTCACGACCAGCCGGGTTGTACTGGGCCGGGTTGATGAACAGGCAACGACCGAACAGGTTCTGCCAGGCAGTCTGGGTGGTCATTTTCACGGCCAGGTAGTGATCTTCAGCCGCGCCTACATGCACGTGGGAAACAAAGTGCTCTTGCGCGTTGTTGAACGCCTCGACACGAGCCCACAGCGCGTCGAACTTGTCGGCCGGGAACTTGCGGTTGATCGGGCCCCAGGCGATAGCGGCCTGGGTGGAAGGCTCTTCAACGATGAAACGGTCGACTGGCGAACGGCCGGTGCGATGACCGGTGCGGACTACCAGAGCGCCGGTATCGGCAAGCTCGCCTTCACCGCGGTTCAAGGCTTCTTTTACCAGATCATCAACACTCAGATCGGTGTACACGGCGTTATTGGCTTGCGTCATGAGGTTCCCCGTCGGCCAGTGGCCGAGTGTGCTCCAAACGTTTTGTAGTAGAAAGTCGTGCACTACTACCGCGAAAAAAGTGGGCCGGATTATGCCAGAAAAGCCCAAAAAGAGTAGGGTCCTCCCGTCGTAACGGCGATATTCCGTCGTTGAGCAGTGAATTTACCTGCGCTGAACCGTTTTAGTGCCGGGTATCTGACGGCGTGTCGACACCCGCGCCAGCGAACAATTGAGCGATATCGGCTGCATCGAACAGGTAGCGTTCGTTGCAGAACTGGCAATCGATCTCGATTTTGCCACCCTGTTCGGCCACCAGCGCCTGCGCGTCTTCCAGACCCAGGCTGACCAGCGCGTTGCCCGAGCGTTCCCGCGAGCAACTGCAACGGAAGCGCAGGTTCTGCACATCGAACAGGCGCACTTGCTCTTCATGGTAGAGGCGGTGCAACACGGTTTCGTTGTCCAGGCTCAACAACTCATCGGCGGTCAGCGTGCTGCCGAGCGCGGTGATGTGCTGCCAACTGGCGGCGCGTTCTTCTTCGTCTTTCAGGCGATCGGCCGGCAGCTGTTGCAGCAGCAGGCCACGGGCACGTCGACCATCGGCGTAGAGCCAGAAACGCGTGCCGACCTGTTGCGACATGACGAAGTAGTTGGTGAAGCACTCGGACAGGTTTTCGCCATCAAGGTCGACGATGCCCTGATAGCGCTGGCCGACAGTCGGGTCGACGGTCAGGGCCAGCACGCCGTTCGGCATCAGGTCGGCGAGGGTTGCATCGGCTGCGATCTGATCCGCGTGATAACGCGCCAGGCCACGGATTTCACGTTCGCTCGAGCACTCGATCATCAGCATCGGGATCGGGCCTTCGGAGCGCGCCTGCAGAATCAGCAAGCCGTCGAACTTCAGGGTGCCCACCAGCAACGAGGCCGCCGCCATCAGTTCGCCCAGCAATTGCGCGACCGGCTCCGGGTACGGGTGCTTGGCGAGGACTTCGGCGTAGCTGCGTTCCAGCGCAACCAGTTCGCCGCGAGTGTCGCTGTCATCGAAGATGAAGCGTTGGGTGTAGTCGGTATCCGGGAGATCGGTCATAGGTCTGGGTATCTGAATTGATGACAAAATGGTTACAAAAGATGAAAATCCCGCGCTTCTCCGCACCCATTTGGTGCGAAATGTTCAGCCACGGGAGGCATTTTATGAACAATCCGGGTTTGTTCCAATCAAGGTGGAACCTCGGCCGGCTGGTTCTGTGTAACGTAGTGCCATTGGCGCTACTGGCTTTCTGGTTATGGCCTACGGGTCAGATGCTGTGTGTGATTTTCGACGAGTGGCTATTCCGCTCACTCAATGCACCGCTGGCCAGCAACCCCATATGGCTCCACATCTGGGCAATTGCAAGTCTGCGTCCCTTCGACATCGTCGTCGGGTTGATCCTGCTGACGCTGCTGATCAAGGGCGACTGGGTGTTCAAGGCGATTGACGTACGCCGCGCGTTCTTCGGTTTTTTCTCGATTCTGCTGCTGATGGTGATCATCCGCGCATTGTTTTCCAAATTCGCCGACTACATGGACTGGCAGCACAGCAGCCCGTCGATGGTACTTGAAGGCGCGGTGCACCTCAGCGACTACTTCCCGCACCTGGAAAAGGCCTGGGAGCTGAAGGATCGCTCGAGCCAGAGTTTCCCCGGTGACCATGCTTCGGTGCTGTTGATCTGGGCGCTGTTCATGGGCGTGTTCAGTCGCACAGTCGGTCAGTTCCTCGCCGTCTGGGGCCTGGCGTTGCTGTTCATGCTGCCGCGTCTGGTGGCCGGCGCGCATTGGGGCCAGGACGACTACATCGGCGGCATGCTGCTGGCGGTGTGGGCGCTGGGCTGGGGTTATTACACGCCGTTTGCTTATCACGCGGCGAATTTCTGGCTGAAAGCGACCGCTCCGATCTTTGCGCTACTGGGCAAGTTGCCGATGGTTTCGCGGATGAGTGTGGTGCGTAGCGCCTGATACCACGTTGACTCCGGCGAGTGCTGCGCACTCGATTCGCAAGCAAGCCCGCTCCCACCCTTGACCGTTTTCCTGCTGAAGGAACCGGATCCACTGTGGGAGCGGGCTTGCTCGCGAAGGGGCCGGCCTGAACAACGCAAAAACGTCGCCCTCACGCCTCGTTACTGCTGCCACGAAACTTGAACAGATCCCGCCGCTACCCCCACCCTTGACCGTTTTCCTGCTGAAGGAACCGGATCCACTGTGGGAGCGGGCTTGCTCGCGAAGGGGCCGGCCTGAACAACGCAGAAACGTCGCTCTCACGCCTCGTTACTGCTGCCACGAAACTTGAACAGATCCCGCCGCTGTTTCTTGCTCGGCTTGCCGTCGGTGCTCACGCCCAACGCCCCGGCCTTGCGCATCGCTGCGGCCGCTTCACGTTTGGCAACACTGGCCTCGGTCTCGGTATACAGCGCCTGCGCCTCGGGTGCGCCGCGACGCACGATCGACAAGGCTTCAACCTTCACCGTGCGCGCTTCAAACCCGGTGCGAATCTCGAACTCATCACCAATGCGTGGCTCTTTGCCAGGCTTGCAGCGCTCCCCTCGGCAATGCACCTTGCCACTCTCGATGGCCGCTTTGGCCAAGGCCCGGGTTTTATAGAAACGCGCCGCCCACAACCACTTGTCGAGACGGACCTTGTCGTACTCTTCGCTTTTTTGTGCCATGGAATTTCCTCATTCTGAAATATTGGTGAACTGTACTACCGTTTCTGTCGTGCCATGAATTGCACCATCCCGGATTACAATGCGCACCACCCGACACCTGCTTGAGGCGTCGGCGATCCGGGCTGTAGATATCTGTCGCCTTTTAACCCTTATTCTGCGTGAATACCGCGAATCCGGCCCCGTGCGGGCTGAGCGGTTGCCACGGTTGAGCACTTTTTTGAAGACATTTGACCATTTGACCGTTGTTGGTCTGCGCGAGTGGGTGGCGCTCCCTGATCTGGGAGTCGCGGGCCTGCGGGCGAAAATCGACACCGGCGCGAGCACCTCCAGCCTGCACGCCACCGACATCGAGCCGTTCGAGCGCGACGGCGAGAAGTGGGTGCGCTTCACCGCGCACCTGGGCACGGTGGTGCAGTTGCGTCACCGGCGCTGCGAAGCACCGCTGGTCACGCGCAAGACCATTAAAAGCTCCAACGGCCAGGCTCAGGTGCGCTACGTGATCAGCACCACCCTGGCCCTCGGTGATCGGGTGTGGGCGGTCGAGTTCACCCTCGCCTGCCGCAAGTCCATGCGTTATCGCCTGTTGCTCGGTTCCAAAGCCCTGATCGATGGCCAGCTGGTGGTCAATCCGGGCATCAAATATGTACAAGACAAGCCGGTGTTCCCGGTATCTACCTCCTCCACAGGTGTTGCATGAAGATCGCTGTGCTGTCGCGGAATCCGCGTCTGTATTCCACCCGTCGCCTGGTCGAAGCCGGCACCGAACGCGGGCATGAAATGGTAGTGATCGACACCTTGCGCGCCTACATGAACATCGCCAGCCACAAGCCGCAGATCCACTATCGCGGCAAGCCACTGGAAGGCTTCGATGCGGTGATCCCGAGGATCGGCGCGTCGGTGACGTTCTATGGTTGCGCGGTGTTGCGCCAGTTCGAAATGATGGGGGTGTTTCCGCTCAACGAATCGGTGGCCATCGCCCGTTCGCGAGACAAACTGCGTTCGCTGCAACTGTTGTCGCGTCGCGGCATCGGTCTGCCGGTAACCGGGTTCGCCCACTCACCGGACGACATTCCCGACCTGATCGACATGGTCAACGGCGCGCCGCTGGTGATCAAGGTACTGGAAGGCACCCAGGGCATCGGCGTCGTACTGTGCGAAACCGCGACGGCGGCGGAGTCGGTGATCGAGGCGTTCATGGGCCTGAAGCAGAACATCATGGTCCAGGAATACATCAAGGAAGCTGGCGGTGCGGATATCCGTTGCTTCGTGGTCGGCGACAAGGTGATCGCGGCGATGAAGCGTCAGGCCAAACCGGGTGAGTTCCGCTCCAACCTGCATCGCGGCGGCAGCGCCAGCCTGATCAAGATCACCCCGGAAGAACGCATGACGGCATTGCGTGCGGCCAAGGTCATGGGCCTGGCGGTGGCAGGTGTGGATATCCTGCGTTCCAATCACGGGCCGCTGGTAATGGAAGTTAACTCGTCGCCGGGACTGGAAGGGATCGAGACCACCACCGGCAAGAACGTGGCGGGGATCATCATCGAGCACCTGGAGAAGAATGGCGGGCCGAACATGACCCGGACCAAAGGCAAGGGCTAATCCGTTAGAGATGTGGCGCCAGGGAGGCCGCCTTCGCGAGCAAGCCCGCTCCCACAGGGGAATGCATTCCAACTGTGGGAGCGGGCTTGCTCGCGATGGGGCCATCAGCCTCAGCGAAAATTTCAGCTGTTAAACCGCATCTCGCGGAAGCATCAACCCAAGCGGCAACCGTACCCGCGCTTCCAATCCGCCGCCGGAGCGGTTGCGCAGTTCAACATTGCCGCCATGCATGGAAGCAATCCGCTTCACGATCGCCAACCCTAAACCTGTGCCCTTGCCGCCCCGCGCACGATCACCACGGGTAAACGGGTTGAAGATCGCCTCAAGCTCCGAAGGATCGATCCCCGCGCCACGGTCCATCACACTCAGCACCACATAGGGCGCGCTGGTGTCACCGGACACATAGGCCGCAACCTCGACCCCGCTGCCGGCATGATTCAAGGCGTTGCCGATCAGGTTGTTCAGCAACCGCTTCATCGACACCCGACGCAGTGGAAATGGCTGGATCGGTTCCAGACGCAGGCGCACTTTCTCTTCGTTCTGGTTGTACGGCGCTGCCACCTCACGCACCAGATCGCTCAGGTCCACCTCTTCCACCGACTCGTCGCGACCGTCACGAATGAACGCGAGGAACTGGTCGAGAATCGCGTCCATGTCTTCAATGTCGCGCACCATGTCATCGGTCAGGTCATTGCGATCGCCCATCAGCTCCAGCGACAGGCGCAAGCGGGTCAGCGGCGTACGCAAGTCATGGGACACCCCCGCCAGCATCAGCTCGCGCTCGCGACCGGCCTGTTCGACGTCTTCAGCCATCTGGTTGAAGGCGCGATAGACCTCGGTCATCTCGCTCGGTGTGTCGCTGATCGGCAGGCGCACGCTGCGGCCTTGGCCGAGTTGCCGCGCGGCATACACCAAGCGTTTCAACGGCTGGTTGAGCTGACTGACGAAAATCCACGCCGAGGCGGTAGACAGCAAGCCGATGGCGAGGAACCAGCCGAGCACGTTCCAGATTTTCTGGCCCCGCAGCGGATGCGGGTACAGCGGTACTTTCAGCCAGCCATCACCGAGGCTTGGCGCACGCACCCACAGCGCCGGCGGCGAGTGCATGCGCAAACGCACTTCAGTATCGGCCCCCAGCTCCGCCTGCATCTGCCGCTGATAGATTTCACTGTACGGCCAGTGCTGTTCGCCTTCCGGCACACCGGCGCCGACCACCCGGATGAGGGTTGCAGCATCGGCGATCTTCGCGCGGTTTTCTTCATCGGCAGCCCAATAGGCGCGCAGCGTCAGGGCGACGCCGTGGCTGTATTGGCGATCCACCAGCACGTCCTCGTTCATCAACAGATAAACCAGGGTCAGCGCCTTGGAAAACAGCACGACGATTAGCACCAGCCAAAGGGTGCGGGAGAAAAAACTTTGGGGGAACCAGACGGGGGTTTTCATCGATAACCGTTAAACACTTGCAGGAGCGAGCCATGCTCGCATATTGCGGATTGCGAGTCTGCGTAGAGGGTCGATCAACCCGACCTGCGCAGACCCGCTCCTACAAATCGCCGATCACTTGGTAGCGGCGCCATCCGGTACGAACACGTAGCCCACGCCCCAGACAGTCTGGATGTAGCGCGGTTTCGACGGATCGGGTTCGATCATCCGGCGCAGACGGGAAATCTGCACGTCGATGGAACGCTCCAGCGCATCCCACTCGCGGCCACGGGCCAGGTTCATCAGTTTGTCGCGGGTCAGCGGCTGACGCGCATTCATCACCAAGGCCTTGAGTACCGCAAACTCACCGGTAGTGAGCATGTGCACTTCGTCGCCTCGCTTCAGTTCGCGGGTCGCCAGCGACAGCACGTAGTCACCGAAGGTGACGTTTTCGTCCTCGCTGCCCGGCGCACCCGGCACCGGAGCGGCCTGGCGACGCAGAACAGCCTTGACCCGGGCCATCAACTCGTCCGGGTTGAACGGCTTGGCCAGGTAGTCATCGGCGCCCAGTTCCAGGCCCTTGATGCGGCTCATCTCATCGCCCTTGGCGGTGAGCATGATGATCGGGATCTGGTTGTTTGCGGCCCGCAGGCGACGGCACGCGGTCAGACCGTCTTCGCCCGGCAACATCAGGTCGAGGACGACCAGGTTGAACACTTCACGCGACAGCAGACGGTCCATTTGCTCGGTGTTCGGTACGGCACGGGCGCGGTAGCCCTTGCTGACGAAAAAGCGTTCCAGCAGGCTGCTCAGCCCCGGATCGTCGTCAACAATAAGAATTTTTTCGCCTTCAGCATTGTTTGCAGTGCTGCTCATTGGATGCTCCTTTTAGCTCGGCGCGCATTATGGCGTAGCTGCCGTTATACGCACCGTGTGCATTGTTAGCAGATTTTTCCTTCACTGCCAGAAAACCGGGGTTTATGCCTACAGACTGCTACACCCCCGAATGACAGAACGCTGGTTATAATGCGCGGCGTTTTGTGCCAGGCAACGTCTGAATCGTTACCGCAGGTGGCCGCGATTTTTTCCGGAGCTGCGCAGTAATTGTTCGATTTCACGGGTCAATGGGGTGCCTTTTGACCCAGGCAGCGGCAATTTTCTAGCCGCTCAACCAGACTCCGGGCCTTTATTTCCGTGCCTGCGAGCCTGCTTTCACAATATGTCAGGTGGTTTTATGGACAGCATCAACAGCCGCATCGCCGAGGAACTCGGCGTACGCCCGCAACAGGTCGAAGCGGCCGTAGCGCTACTCGATGAAGGCTCTACCGTTCCCTTCATCGCCCGTTACCGGAAAGAAGTCACCGGCAGCCTTGATGACACCCAGCTGCGTCATCTGGAAGAGCGTCTGCGCTACCTGCGAGAACTCGACGAACGGCGCATCAGCATCCTCGCCAGCATCGAGGAGCAAGGCAAACTCACTCCGGCCCTTGAGCGCGACATCAAGCTCGCCGACACCAAGACCCGCCTCGAAGACTTGTACCTGCCGTACAAGCAGAAGCGCCGCACCAAGGGCCAGATCGCCCTGGAAGCTGGCCTCGGCGAACTGGCCGACGGTCTGTTCAATGACCCGAACCTGGCTCCTGAAGCCGAAGCCGCACGCTTCGTCGACGCCGAAAAAGGCGTGGCCGATGTGAAAGCTGCGCTCGAAGGCGCCAAGTACATCCTGATGGAACGTTTCGCCGAAGACGCCAGCCTGCTGGAAAAACTGCGTAACTACCTCAAGCAGGAAGCGACCATCAGTGCCCGCGTGATCGCCGGCAAGGAAGAAGAAGGCGCCAAGTTCCGCGACTACTTCGAACACGACGAACCGCTGAAAAGCATGCCGTCGCACCGCGCGCTCGCCATTTTCCGTGGCCGCAACGAAGGCATCCTCAGCTCCGCGCTGAAAGTCGGCGACGAACTGCCGGGTACCATGCACCCGTGCGAGGGCATGATCGGCCAGCAATTCGGCATCCAGAACCAGAACCGCCCGGCGGACAAATGGCTCGGCGAAGTGGTGCGCTGGACCTGGAAGGTCAAGCTCTACACCCACCTGGAAACCGACCTCCTCGGCGAACTGCGCGACGGCGCCGAAACCGAGGCGATCAACGTCTTTGCCCACAACCTGCACGACCTGCTGCTGGCCGCTCCGGCCGGCCCGCGCGCGACCCTGGGCCTCGACCCGGGCTTGCGTACCGGCTGCAAGGTCGCGGTGGTCGATTCCACCGGCAAACTGCTGGATCACGCCACGGTTTACCCGCACGTGCCACACAACAAGTGGGATCAGACCATCGCCATCCTGGCCGCCCTGTGCGCCAAGCACTCGGTTGACCTGATCGCCATCGGCAACGGCACCGCCAGCCGCGAAACCGACAAACTGGCGATCGAACTGATCAAAAAATATCCAGCGATGAAGATGACCAAGGTCATGGTTTCCGAAGCCGGTGCATCGGTGTACTCGGCATCCGAACTGGCGGCCAAGGAATTCCCGGACCTGGACGTGTCGATCCGTGGCGCGGTGTCCATTGCTCGTCGCCTGCAGGATCCACTGGCTGAACTGGTGAAAATCGATCCGAAATCCATCGGTGTCGGTCAGTACCAGCATGACGTCTCGCAACTGAAACTGGCGCGTGGCCTGGATGCCGTGGTCGAGGACTGCGTGAACGCCGTCGGCGTCGATGTGAACACCGCGTCCGTGGCGCTGTTGGCGCGGATCTCCGGCCTCAACGCAACGCTGGCGCAAAACATCGTCGCTCACCGCGACGAACACGGCGCGTTCAAAACCCGTGCAGCACTGAAGAAAGTCGCGCGTCTGGGCGAGAAAACCTTCGAACAGGCTGCAGGCTTCCTGCGTGTGATGAACGGCGACAACCCGCTGGATTCCTCGGCCGTTCACCCGGAAGCCTATCCGCTGGTGCAACGCATTGCCGCTGAAACCGACCGCGACATTCGCTCGTTGATCGGCGATGCCGGGTTCCTCAAACGTCTGGATCCGAAGAAATTCACCGACGAGACCTTCGGCCTGCCAACCGTCACCGACATCATCCAGGAACTGGAGAAACCGGGCCGCGACCCGCGTCCGGAGTTCAAGACCGCCGAGTTCCAGGAAGGCGTCGAAGACCTCAAAGACCTGCAACTGGGGATGATCCTCGAAGGTGTCGTCACCAACGTGACCGCGTTCGGCGCATTCGTCGACATCGGCGTGCATCAGGACGGTCTGGTGCACATCTCGGCGCTGTCGGAGAAGTTCATCAAGGACCCGCGCGAAGCCGTGAAAGCCGGTGACGTGGTGAAAGTGAAGGTCATGGAAGTCGACATCCCGCGCAAACGCGTCGGCCTGTCGATGCGCATGGGCGACACCCCGGGCGAGAAGATCGACGGTGCCCGTGGCTCGCGTCCGGGCTCGGCCCAGCGCCAGCCATCGAACAACACGCCACGCAAGGAAACCGCAACCGCAGCGCCGGTGAACAATGCGATGGCCTCGCTGTTCGCCAACGCCAAGCAGTTGAAGAAACGCTGATGGAGATTCCGGCCGGGCTCGTCGAGAGCGCGTTTTTCAAGCTGTTGGGTTGCCGCCTGCACAGCCTGGAAACCGGGGTGGCGCAAGTCGCCCTGGTGCTGGAACCGGAACTGCGCAACCGCGGCGGCAAATTGCACGGTGGCGCGCTGTTCAGTCTGGTCGACATCGCCATGGGGCTGGCCTGTTCCAGCTCCCACGGCTTCGATCAGCAGAGCGCGACCATCGAGTGCAAGATCAACTACATCCGCGCCGTTTCCGACGGCGAGGTGCTGTGCACGGCGCGGGTGATCCACCCGGGCCGCCGCACGCTGGTGGTCGAAGCCGACGTGATGCAGGGCGACAAACTGGTCGCAAAAGCGCAAGGCACGTTCGCTGTCCTGTAGCTTGTCGTCATCAATTTGAGTTAATTTCGGCGCTGTGATCGCAGCGTCGAGCTTTTCTGTGCGAGCGAGCTTGCTCGCGAAGAGGGAGTGTCAGGCAGCATCAGGTCGCCTGACACGACGCCTTCGCGAGCAAGCCCGCTCCCACAGGAACGGCATGATCTTCGCGTGCATCTGCCAGATTCAGGGATTGAAGTCGGCGGTTCGAAAGGGGCTTCGTGAGCCCAAAAAACCAGGCGAAAACGCCAGTTTCAACTTCACCCTTGTAGACCGTCCTGCCCACCCCCATATTGGGGCGACTGACGCGTGAAGGAATCCAAATTGAGCGAACTTCTCAACCGCCGCCTGGCTCTGCTCGGCGAGCGCGCCAACCTCTCTCTGCTCGAACAGTGCCTCCACGGTATCGAACGTGAATGCCTGCGCGTGACCAGCGAAGGTCGTCTGGCGCAAACGCCGCACCCCGAAGCCTTGGGTTCCGCGCTGACCAACGAACAGATCACCACTGACTATTCCGAGTCGCTGCTGGAATTCATCACGCCCGCCCTGCCCGACCCGGCTGACACCCTGGCGAGCCTGGACAAGATTCATCGCTTTGCCTACAGCAAGCTCGGCGACGAGTACCTGTGGAGTCCATCGATGCCGTGCCCGTTGCCGGCCGAGGAAGACATCCCGATCGCCTATTACGGCACCTCCAACATCGGTCAGCTCAAGTACGTCTACCGCAAGGGCCTGGCCCTGCGGTACGGCAAGACCATGCAGTGCATCGCCGGGATTCACTACAACTTTTCCCTGCCGGAAAAGCTCTGGCCGCTGCTGCGCGAAGCCGAGGGTTTCGTCGGCACCGACCGCGACTTCCAGTCGTCGTCCTACATCGCGCTGATCCGCAACTTCCGTCGCTACAGCTGGCTGCTGATGTACCTGTTCGGTGCCTCGCCGGCGCTGGACGCAGGTTTCCTGCGTGGCCGTTCGCACCAGCTGGAACAACTGGATCCGGACACCCTGTACCTGCCGTACGCCACCAGCCTGCGCATGAGCGACCTCGGTTATCAGAGCAACGCCCAGGCCGGTCTGACGCCGTGCTACAACGATCTGGCGAGCTACACCGACAGCCTGCGCAAAGCCGTGGCTACACCGTACGCGCCGTACGTTGAAGTCGGCACGCACAAGGATGGCGAGTGGGTGCAACTCAACACCAACATCCTGCAGATCGAAAACGAGTACTACTCCAACATCCGCCCGAAACGCGTGACCTACACCGGCGAGCGGCCGATCCAGGCCCTGATGGCCCGTGGCATCCAGTACGTCGAAGTGCGCTGCCTGGACATCAATCCGTTCCTGCCAATGGGGATCGACGTCACCGAGTCGCGCTTCCTCGACGCGTTCCTGCTGTACTGCGCGCTGAATGACAGCCCGCTGCTGACCAACACTTCGTGCGGCAATGCCACCTCGAACTTCCTCAGCGTGGTCAAGGAAGGTCGCCGGCCGGGCCTGCAATTGCAGCGTGACGGCCAGCCGGTCGAAATGAAAGCCTGGGCGGCAGAACTGCTGGAGCAAATTGCGCCACTGGCAGCACTGCTGGATCAGAGCCATGGCGGCGATGCACACAGCAAGGCGCTGGATGCACAACTGGCCAAGGTCAGCGACCCGTCCCTGACGCCATCCGCGCAGGTGCTGGCGGCGATGGCTGAGCATAAGGAAAGCTTTGCGCAGTTCTCGTTGCGTCAGAGCCAGGCGCATGCCGAGTTCTTCCGCAGCGAGCCGTTGGCAGCTGAGGAACAGGCGAAGTTTGAAGAACTGGCGCGGTCTTCGCTGGCGCAACAGGCTGAGCTGGAGCAGAACGAGGTTGGCGATTTCGATGTGTTTGTCGGGTCGTATCAGGCGAGTATTCTGGCGATCAGCAACTGACATCAGAAGGTTCTTCGAACCTTTTCGCGAGCAGGCTCGCTCCCACATTGGATTGCAATCTCCTGTGGGAGCGAGCCTGCTCGCGAATGACCGCACAGCGGCTAGGCTTAGATTTTTCCGCTCATAAGCTAAGTCTAAAAAGTTATTTATTTTTAGTTTCTTAGATCATTTAGTCTCCTTTCACGCCGATCCTCGGTCGCCTGATATGGAGCTCTTCAATGAAACTGAATGTCCCGCTTCGCCTGCTGGCCGTAGCCTCTCTGGCTGCTGCGAGCTTTCTGGCGCAGGCCGCCGACCTCACCGTCGCGTACCAGACCACCGTTGACCCGGCGAAAGTCGCACAGGCCGACGGCGCTTACGAAAAAGCCACCAAGGCCGACATCAGCTGGCGCAAGTTCGACAACGGCGCCGACATCATTGCCGCCATCGCCTCCGGTGACGTGCAGATCGGTTACCTGGGTTCGAGCCCGCTGACCGCCGCGATCACCCGCAAGGTTCCGGTGGAAACCTTCCTCATCGCTACCCAGATCGGCGCCGCCGAAGCACTGGTCGCTCGCGACGGTTCCGGGATCAACACTCCGCAGGATCTGGTCGGCAAGAAAATCGCCGTGCCGTTCGTGTCTACCGGTCACTACAGCCTGCTCGCGGCGCTGAAGCACTGGAACATCGACCCGTCGAAAGTCACCGTGCTCAACCTCGCGCCCCCAGCGATCATCGCCGCTTGGAAACGCGGTGACATCGACGCCACTTACGTGTGGGATCCGGCACTCGGCGTGGCCAAGGAGAACGGCAAGGTGCTGATCACCTCCGGCGAGCTGGCCAAGTTCGGTGCACCGACTTTCGATGCGTGGATCGTACGCAAGGACTTCGCCGAGAAGCACCCGGACATCGTCACCGCGTTCGCCAAGGTCACCCTCGACGCCTACGCCGATTACCGCAAAGACCCGAAAGCCTGGCTCGCCGACCAATCCAACGTCGACAAACTGGTGAAGCTCTCAGGCGCCAAGGCCAACGACATTCCTTTGCTGCTGCAAGGCAACGTCTACCCGCTGGCGGCTGATCAAGTGATCACCCTCGGCGCGCCGACCACCAAGGCCATCACCGACACCGCCGCGTTCCTCAAGGAGCAAGGCAAGGTCGAAGCCGTACTGCCGGACTACGCGCCGTACGTCAGCGCCAAATACATCACCAACTGATCGGGAGTTAACCGCGATGGCCTTGCTACAGCTGGAGCGCATCAGCGCACAGTATCCCGGCAGCCCTGCACCGGTGCTGGCGGACATTTCCCTGACCCTCGGGCCTCAGCAGTTGCTGGTCGCCCTCGGCCCGTCCGGCAGTGGCAAGACTTCGCTGTTGAACCTGATTGCCGGCTTCGTCGAACCCAGCGCCGGGCGCATCACCCTCGACGGCGTGCCGGTCAAAGGCCCGAGCGCCGAACGTGGCGTGGTGTTCCAGGACGATGCTTTGTTGCCATGGCAGGACGTATTGGCCAACGTGGCGTTTGGTCTGGAACTGGCCGGTGTCGCCAAGGAGAAACGCGAGAGGATCGCCCGCGAAATGCTTGCGCTGGTCGATCTTTCCGGTTTTGAAAGCCGCCGTATCTGGCAGCTCTCCGGCGGCCAGAAACAGCGCGTTGGCCTGGCCCGCGCCCTCGCTGCCGACCCGCGCGTGCTGCTGATGGACGAACCCTTCGGCGCCCTCGACGCGTTCACCCGCGAACAGATGCAGGAGCTGTTGCTGCAAGTCTGGCAGCGCACCGCCAAGCCGGTTTTCCTGATTACCCATGACATTGAAGAAGCGGTGTTCCTCGCCACTGACCTGATTTTGCTCGCGCCGAATCCGGGGCAGATCGTCGAGCGCCTGCACCTGGATTTCGGTCAGCGTTACGCCGCCGGCGAGTCGGCACGGGCAATCAAATCCGACCCGCGTTTTATCGAAACCCGCGAGCACGTGCTGAGCAAAGTGTTCTCGCAACGCAGCGCCGTTCAGCGGCAGGAGCGCGCATGAGCAGTTACGACGTTTCCGCCCCGGCGGTAAAAACCCCATCGGTGGTGATTCCTGTGCGCCGCAGCCTTAGCACGCGCTGGATCAGCCTGCTGACCTTGCTCGCTTTGCTGGTGATCTGGTGGGCCGTAACAGCCACCGGCCTGATCGAACCCCTGTTCCTGCCACCGCCGTCCGCCGTGCTGCAAAAAGGCTGGTTGCTGGCGACCACGGGCTATATGGATTCGACCCTGTGGCAGCACTTGGGCGCGAGCTTGAGCCGCATTGGCCTGGGCCTTGGTTTTGCGATTCTGACGGCGGTGCCGGTGGGTATCGCCATCGGCGCCAACCGTATCGCCCGTGGCGTGCTCGATCCGCTGATCGAGTTCTATCGGCCGATTCCGCCCCTGGCCTATCTGCCGCTGATCGTGATCTGGTGCGGCATCGGCGAGTTGTCGAAAGTGCTGCTGATCTACCTGGCGATTTTCGCGCCGATTGCCATTGCTACCGCCACCGGCGTTCGCACCGTAGATCCGGCCAAACTGCGCGCCGCGCAGTCGTTGGGCGCCACTCGCGCTCAACTGATCCGCCATGTGATTTTGCCCAGCGCCCTGCCGGACATTCTCACCGGTGTGCGCATTGGTCTGGGTGTTGGCTGGTCGACATTGGTCGCCGCTGAACTGATCGCTGCCACCAGCGGTTTGGGCTTCATGGTGCAGTCGGCCGCGCAGTTCCTCGTCACCGATGTGGTGGTGCTGGGGATTCTGGTGATTGCCCTGATCGCCTTTGCCATGGAAATGGGCCTGCGCGCCCTGCAGCGCAAACTGGTGCCGTGGCACGGCCAGGCGCACTGAAATATTTTTTGTGAATCCCCTGTAGGAGTGAGCCTGCTCGCGATTGCGGTGTGTCATTCACCACAGCATTGACTGCCAGCCTGCAATCGCGAGCAGGCTCACTCCTACAAAAGCTCTATCCCCCGAATTCGAAGAGTAAGACCATGAGCAGCCTGACCATCACCCCCTTAAGCTCGGCCCTCGGCGCACAGATCAGTGGCGTCGATATCAGCCAGCCGCTGAACCTGGAACAGCGCGACGCCATCGAGCAGGCACTGCTCAAGTATCAAGTGCTGTTCTTCCGCAACCAGCCGATCGAGCCGCCACAACAGGCGCGTTTTGCGGCGTACTTCGGCGACCTGCACATTCACCCGATCTACCCCAATGTGCCGGAGCAGCCTGAAGTGCTGATCCTCGACACCGCTGTCACCGACGTGCGCGACAACGCAATCTGGCACACCGACGTGACCTTCCTGCCGACCCCGGCGATGGGCGCGGTACTCAGCGCCAAGCTGCTGCCGGAGTTTGGCGGCGACACCTTGTGGGCCAGCGGGATTGCTGCGTATGAGGCCCTGTCGGCGCCTGTGAAAGCCTTGCTCGAAGGGCTGACCGCGACTCACGATTTCACCCGTTCGTTTCCGCTGGAACGCTACGGCAACACGCCCGACGCACTGGCGCAATGGGAAGAGGCACGGCGCAAGAATCCGCCGCTGTCGCATCCGGTGATCCGCACCCACCCGGTGAGCGGACGCCGCTCGTTGTTCGTCAACGAAGGCTTCACGTCGAAGATCAACGAGCTGTCGGAAACCGAAAGCGAAGCGATACTGAAGTTTCTGTTCGCCCACGCGACGCGACCGGAATTCACCATTCGCTGGCGCTGGCAGAAGGACGACATTGCGTTCTGGGACAACCGCGTGACGCAGCATTACGCGGTGGATGATTACCGGCCGGCGCGGCGGGTGATGCAGCGGGCTACGGTGTTGGGGGATGTGCCTTTCTTTCGCTGAGTATCGAGATCTTCAGTAACTGAAGCGGCCCCTTCGCGAGCAGGCTCGCTCCCACATTGGAACGCGTTTCCCTGTGGGAGCGAGCCTGCTCGCGAAAGCTTTTTGCAGCTTGAACGTTACTCCGCCGTCGAAGGCTTCTCCCAAAGATTGATCCCGCCCTCTTGGGCAAACCGGTCAATCTCCGCCAACTCTTCAGCACTGAAGCTCAGGTTCTTCAACGCCCCGACGTTCTCGACAATCTGCTCCGGCCGGCTCGCGCCGATCAGCGCCGAGGTCACCCGTGGATCACGCAGGGTCCAGGCCAATGCCAGTTGCGCCAGGCTCTGGCCGCGACGCTTGGCAATCTCGTTCAACGCGCGCACGTGCGCAATGTTCGCTTCGGACAAGTGCGAAGCCTGCAGCGAACCGCCACCCGGACGATTGACCCGCGCATCCGCCGGTACGCCGTTGAGGTACTTGTCGGTCAACAGACCTTGCGCCAACGGGGTAAACGCAATCACGCCAGTGCCGAGCTCATCGGTGGTGTCGAGCAGGTCCTTTTCCACCCAGCGATTGAGCAGGTTGTACGCCGGCTGATGAATCAGCAGCGGCACTTTCCACTCTTTGAGCAGCGCAGCGATCTCGCGGGTTTTCACCCCGGAATACGACGAGATGCCGATGTACAACGCCTTGCCCTGCTGCACCGCAGTGGCGAGGGCGCTGGCGGTTTCTTCCAGCGGGGTGTCCGGGTCGAAGCGGTGCGAATAAAAGATATCCACATAGTCCAGGCCCAGGCGCCGCAGGCTCTGATCGAGGCTGGCCAACACGTATTTGCGCGAGCCGCCGCCCTGGCCATAAGGGCCGGGCCACATGTCCCAGCCGGCCTTGCTGGAGATGATCAGCTCATCGCGGTACTGTTTGAAGTCTTCACGCAGCAGGCGACCGAAATTGATCTCGGCGCTGCCGTACGGCGGGCCGTAGTTGTTGGCGAGGTCGAAGTGGTTGATGCCCAGGTCGAACGCGGTACGCAGCAAGGCGCGCTGGGTGTCGATCGGCGTGCTGTCGCCAAAGTTGTGCCACAGGCCCAGCGACAGCGCGGGTAACACCAGACCACTGCGGCCGACGCGGCGGTAAGGGATGGAGTCGTAGCGGTTTTCGGCAGCGGTGTAAGTCATCGAATCCTCTCTTGTCTGTCTTCAATGGGTGTCGACTTCTTCGCGAGCAGGCTCGCTCCCACATTTGGAATGCACGCCCATGTGGGAGCGAGCCTGCTCGCGAAGGGTGTTACACAAATCTGTTGCCAGGCCGGGCGAGACCGAGGTTCTCGCGCAATGTCCGACCCTCATACTCGGTTCTGAACAGCCCACGCCGCTGCAGTTCCGGGACCACGCCATGGGCGAAGTCTTCGAGCCCACCGGGCAGGTGCGGCACCAGCACGTTAAAGCCATCCGCCGCACCCTGTTCGAACCATTCCTGCAAGCGGTCAGCGATCTGCACCGGGGTCCCGATCAAGCTGTAATGCCCACGCCCGCCGGCAATCTTGCGCCCCAACTCGGCGAGCGAAAGATTCTCCCGTCCCGCCAGTTCAGTCAGCAATTTCTGCCGGCTCTGCTGGCCGCTGTCGGTCAGCGGCAACTCGGGCAACGGTCCGTCCAGCGGGTACTTCGACAAGTCGAAGTTGCCCAGCATACGCCCAAGCAAGGCGACGCCAACCTCCGGTTCGACCAATTGCTGAAACGTTTCACATTTTTCCTGCGCTGCGGCCTCCGTCTGCCCGACGACGACAAACACCCCTGGCATGATTTTCAGCGAATCGGCACTGCGCCCGTATTTCGGCAGGCGGCCCTTGAGGTCGGCGTAAAACGCCTGAGCACTGGCCAGCGAGGTTTGCGCGGTGAACACCACTTCAGCGGTCTGCGCTGCCAATTCCCGCCCGGTTTCGGAAGAACCCGCCTGCACGACCACCGGTTGCCCCTGCGGTGAGCGCGCCACGTTCAGCGGGCCTTTCACCCGAAAGTGCTCGCCGACGTGATCCAGCACGTGCAGCTTCGACGGGTCGTAATACGCGCCGCTGGCCTTGTCACGCACGAAGGCATCGTCCTCCCAACTGTCCCAAAGCCCGGTGACCACCTGATGAAACTCACGGGCGCGGCGGTAACGGTCGGCGTGGCCGATGTGCTCCTCGCGACCAAAATTCAGCGCTTCGGCGGCGTTGTCCGAGGTCACCAGATTCCACCCGGCGCGCCCACCGGACAGGTGATCGAGCGAGGCGAATTTGCGCGCTACGTGGTAAGGCTCGTTGTAGCTGGTGGTCGCCGTGGCGATCAGGCCGATGTGTTCGGTGACCGCACTCAACGCCGAGAGCAAGGTCAGTGGTTCGAAGTGATCGGAGCGCGCCATGCGGCTGGCGATGTCCTGGGTCGGCGCGGCCACACTATCGGCGATGAACAGCGTGTCGAATTTTGCTGCCTCGACAATCTGCGCCAGACGCTTGTAGTGGGCGAAATCCAGACCGGCATTGGCTGGCACCTGCGGGTGACGCCACGCGGCGACGTGGTGCCCGGTGGCCATGAGAAACGCGCCCAGTTTCAATTGTCTGCTCATCTCAGAAATCCTTGCGCAGTTGCACGCCAAAGTAGCGCTCGTCATCCCGTGGCACGGCGCGGTAGATGTAGTTGCCGCCACTGGCCAGCAGTGGCGAATAGGACTTGTCCGCGAGGTTCTTGCCCAGCAGCGCCACGCGCCAGCCGTTGGTGTAGTCGGCGAGAGCGACGCTGGCGTTCCAGATGCCGTAGGCGCCTTGCTTGGTGTCGGCGTTCTGGCTGATGTCGTACTGCACTTCGCTTTGCCAGCTGTAGTCGGTGCCAAGTTCGATATCCAGACCGTTGTCCAACGGAATGCTGTAGTCGGCGCGCACGTAGCTTTTCCAGTCCGGGCTGAACGGCAGCGGCTTGCCATTGACGTTGCACGACGCCGCAGCGCCCGCCGGGCAACTGAATTGATCGATGCGTGCGCGGGTGTAGGCCAGCGCCCCGGAGAACTTCAGTTGCCGGGTCGCCTGCAAGGCGTAATCGAGTTCGACGCCTTCGGTGCTGACGCTGCCGGCGTTGATCAGGCGCGTCACCACTTGCCCGGCGACGGTGTCGAAAAAGTTCGCCTGATAGTTGTCGTAGTCGCTGTGGAACACCGCGAGGTTGGTGGTCAGCCGGTTGTTCCAGCTCGTGGCCTTGATCCCCGCTTCCCAGGTGTTGGAGGTTTCCGGTTTGAGCGCCTCGGTGTCACGCGGCTGCATGTTGAAGAACACGTTGTAGGCCGGGCCTTTGTAGCCGCGCGAGTAGGTCAGATAGGTGGTGACTGCATCGCTGAGGTCGTACTGGACACCGAGGCGGCCGGACCAGCCGTCCTCGTCCACCGAGCCGGAGCTGCTGGTCGCCGGTTGAATGCCGCTGACCGTGGTCGCCGACGTCGAGATGCGGCGGTGATCGTATTCCAGTTCGTCGTGGGTGTAGCGCAGGCCGGCGATACCACGAAAGTCCGAGGTGAAGTTCAGCGTGGCTTCGCCGAACGCGGCGTAGCTGTCGCTGGTGGTGCTGTAATCGGCGACGCCACGGTCGGTGCGTGTGGTGGTGGTCAAGGTGCGCTGATAGGTCTCGTCATCCTTGCCGTGCATGTAGAACAGGCCGCCGACATATTCGAGGAATTGGCCTTTCGGCGAGGCCAGACGCAGCTCCTGCGAATACTGGTCGAAGGCCAGATCGCCCTTGTCGGCGGTGCCGGGGAACGCTGCAGTGATCGTACTCAGCCGATCGCCGTCCTGATACTGCGTGTTGTCCCAGCCGCGCCACGCGGTGATCGACGTCAGGGTGTAATCGCCCAATTGCCAGTCGAGCTGGCCGGACAGACCTTTGTTGGTGTCCTCGACGTGAGTGCGGGTGTCGGTGTTGATGTCGCGGTTATGGCTGCTGGCGTAAACCGGGCTCAGCGCGTTGGCGAAGGCCGGCGTCAGCGACTTGCTGACCACGCCGTTGGGGCCGTCGTCGTGGGACTGCATGTAGTCGGCGATCAGGGTGAAGGTGACGTCATCGTTCGGGGTGAATTCGAGTTTGCCGCGCACGCCGCGGTGGTTGTAACCGTTGACCTCCTGGCCGTTGTGTTTGTTGTCGACATTGCCGTCGTAAGTACCGAACAAGGTGCTGATCGAACCCTTGAGCGTGTCCGGAATCAGGCTGCCGCCGATGCCGAAGCGAGTGCGGCTTTCGTTGCCGCTGTAGTACGACTGATCGATGTAACCGTGGGTCTCGTTGGTCGGCGCCTTGCTGGTGATGTTGAGCACACCGGCCGAGGCGTTCTTGCCGAACAGAGTGCCCTGCGGGCCGCGCAGTACTTCGACACGCTCCAGATCCAACAGATCGAGGGTCGACTGGCCGGGACGCGCATAGACCACGCCGTCAATCACCGTGGCCACTGTGGGTTCGACACCGGGTGAGGTAGAAATCGTGCCGACGCCACGCACGAACAACGAGGTGTCCTTGTTCGACGCGCCGGTGCGGAAATTCAGCGACGGTACTTGCTGGACGATGCTTGCCACACCATTGCGGTTGTCGCGCTCCAGCTGTTCACCGTCGATCACCGAGACCGCCACCGGGACCTTTTGCAGCGACTCTTCGCGGCGGGTGGCGGTGACCGTCACCGACTTGAGGGTCGGCTCCTGATCGCTGCTGTCAGCTGCAAAAGCGTCGGCCAGCGGCAACGCCGCCAGCCCGGTAAAAATCCAGCCGGCAGCGCAAATCGATTGCGCCAGTTTAGGTGTCGCCCCAGGAATGTTGTGCATGTTTGCCCGCTCGAAATTGGCCCTGAATCGCTGCCGTTCTGCGACGACAGCGCCTGAATCGATGTCTTGGGCATTCGCTCGAGCGAGTAGCAGACAACGCGCATTGTTAGCGCTAACATCCCCAGTATTGGCAAGCTGCACATAGACCGTCCAATACTGAAAAATTACTTTTATATGCGTTTTTGTTTTTAACAAGGATCGAGACTTGAGCCAGGAAAAGCCCCGCAAACGCCGTGGCGCCGGACGTGTGACCCTCAATGCGGTAGCACGCCAGGCTGGCGTATCGGCGATCACCGTATCGCGTTATTTCAATCAACCGGAACAGGTCTCGCCCGAACGCCGTGAGCGAATTGCGGCGGTGGTGGCCGAGTTGGGCTACGTGCCGAACCTGGTGGCCGGCGGGCTGGCTTCAGCACGGGGAAAAATCGTCGGCATGGTGATCCCGAACATCTCCGGGCCGATCTTTGCCAACACCATTCAAGGCTTCAGCGACACCCTCAGCCGCCACGGTTATCAGTTGCTGCTGGCCTCGAGTTACTTCAGCACTGAACAGGAAGAAAACGCGGTGCGGGCCTTCCTCGGCTGGTCGCCGGCGGCGCTGGTGGTCACCAGTCACTTTCACAGCGCGGGCACGGAAAAAATGCTGGCCGAAGCAGATATCCCGGTGATCGAAACCTGGGATTACCAGCCGGAGCGCGAGCCGATGCAGATCGGTTTTTCGCACTTCGAGGTAGGTGTCAGCGCCGCCCGTTTTCTACACGACAAGGGCTATCGGCGAATCGCATTTGTGCAGAACAGCGCACCCGGCGACTTCAGCGCACTGGAGCGCCGTGACGGTTACGCCGCGACCGTGCGTGAACTCGGTCTGGAGCCCTGGGTGTTCGCACCGGACGCCGATCGCACCCCGTTCGAGGCGGGCAAGCAAGCGATGGAAGCGTTGATGAACGCCTCGCCGCGCCCTGACGCTATCATCTTCGCCAACGACAACCTCGCCGCCGGCGCCCTGCTCGCCGGGCAACGCGCCGGCCTCAACATCCCCGAAGACTGCGCCGTACTCGGCTTCGGCGATTACCCGTTCGCCGAGATGCTGCTGCCCAGCCTGAGCACGATCAAACCGCCCGCACTGGAGATTGGCGTGCTGGCAGCAACGCGGGTGCTGGAAAGCCTTGGGGTGTTGTCGAGCAATGAGGTGCAGCGATTGAATCTGCTGCAGTGCACGGTCATAGAGCGGGAAAGTACCTGACGAATATGGCGTGGGCTGGATTGGCTATGCTCTAAATGAAACCGAGATGGCCCCTTCGCGGGCAAGCCCGCTCCCACAGGGTTTCGCGTCGTTTACAGGCTCTGTATCCAACACAAAAAACTGTGGGAGCGGGCTTGCCCGCGAAGACGGCCGATCAAGCACCGCATATCCAGCAGGCACACCCATGCATACCGCCATCATCATCTTCTTCGGCCTGGTTCTGCTCGCCCTGATGCTCTACATCGGCGAGCGAGTCGGCTTCAGTCGGCAGACTTTGGCCTACAGCTTCGCCGCGCTGTGGTTGGCGTTGACGGTGATCAATGGCGCGGTGGGAGTGGTGCATGCCGGGCAGCCGCTGGGGTCGGAAATTGCGGTGGGCAGTGCGGTGTTCGGGGTGCCGATGGCGGCGATGGTGTTGTTCATGGTGCTGAGCGCCGAGTCGTAAAACGTCCCGACGCCCAGCGGCCGATCAACGCACCAGATGCAGGAACTGCATGTGGCGTTCGTACTGGTCGAGGATGTCGTTGATGATCTGTTCCTTGGTGTAGCCCACCAGATCGTAGTCCTGACTGCCCTCGCTCAAATGCACTTCAGCGCGGTAATAGCGGCGGTTGTTGAGTTGCTTGGAACCCATGCCACCGCGCGCAAACGACGGCGTGAAATAGCCGCGCATCTGCACCTGGTAGATAAACGGATGCAACTCGCCATGGCCGATTTCCAGGCTGACGCTGTCATGCGCCGGGTCCGGCTGGGTGACCACGTTCAGGCCTTTTTCGACGAATACCGCCGTCACCTCTTCGATCGCCGGACGCACGGTGGTGTCCATGAAGCGATACACCTCGTCGCGTGACGGGAAATGCACGGCCTGACTCAGGCGCTGACGCCAGCCACCCTTGCCACGACGTGAACCGGACACCGGGGCCAGCGAATGCAGTTGCGCGATCTGTTTCTGCGACTCCAGATAGAACGCCTTGTGCAGGCCCCACATCATCAGCAACAAAATCAGCGAGAACGGCAACGAGGTCAGCACCACCGCCGACTTCAGCGCATCGATACTGCCGGAGAACAGCAGCGCACTGGTCACCAGCGCGGTCATCGCGCCCCAGAACACCCGCAGCCATTTCGGCCCGTCTTCGTCCGGGTTGCCACCCTTGGCCGAGAGGGTCGAGAGCACCACGGTGCCGGAGTCGGCCGAGGTGACGAAGAACACGAAGCTGATGAACACCGTCACGGCGATGACAGTCTTGCTCCATGGATAGGTTTCCAGCAGCAGATAAAGGCTCATCGACGGATTGTCGAGAGCCGACATGCCCAGCGCCGACATGCCGTGGTTGAGCACCTGATCGATGGCACTGTTGCCGAAGATCGACATCCACGCCAGGGTGAAACCGAGCGGGATCAGCAACACGCCGAAGACGAATTCACGGATGGTCCGGCCACGGGAAATCCGCGCAATGAACAGGCCCACGAACGGCGACCACGCGATCCACCAGGCCCAATAGAACACCGTCCAACCACCGAGCCAGTCGCTCGGTTTGTCGTAGGCGTAGAGGTCGAAACTCTTCATCGGCAAGGCGCCGAGGTAGTCGCCGAGGTTCTGGATCAAGGTGTTGAGCAGGTGCTGGGTGGGGCCGGCGAACAACACGAACAGCAGCAGCGCACAGGCCAGCAGCATGTTGATGTCGGACATCACACGCACGCCCTTATCCACACCCGACACGGCGACGATGATCGCCGCGCCCATCATCAATGTGATCAGGCCGACCTGAATCCACTGGGTGTGGGCAATGCCGAACAGGTAATCCAGGCCGGAGTTGAGGTGCAGCACGCCGAAGCCCATGTCCGCACCGAGGCCGAACACCGTGGCAATGATGCCGAAGCCATCCACCGCGTAACCGATGGGGCCGTTGATGCGTTTGCCGATCAGCGGATACAGCGCCGAACGCAGGGCCAGCGGCAGGTTATGCCGGTAGGCGAAGTAGGCCAGGGCCATGCCGACGAAGGCGAACACGCCCCAGCCGTGCAGGCCCCAGTGCAGAAACAGGATCTGCATCGCCTGGCGCGCCGCATCGGCGGTGCCGGCTTCGCCTTGTGGTGGTTGGGCCAGATGCGTCAGTGGCTCGGACACGCAGAAGAAAAACAGGGTGATGCTGATCCCGGCAGCGAACAGCATGCCGGCCCAGGACAGGTAACTGAATTCGGGTTCGTCGTGGTCGGCACCGAGTTTTATCTTGCCGTAGCCCGATAACGCGGTGACCACCACGAAGACCAGATACAGCGTCATCGCGAGCATGTAGTACCAGCCGACCGTATTGGCCGCCCAGTTTTGTGCAGCCAGCAACCAGGCTCCAGCCTGCTCCGGCATGGCGATGACAACGAGACCAAACAGCAGAATGACCGTCGCGGCGAAGTAGAACACCGGCGGATTCATGCGTACCAGACCGCTGGCGGGGGTGGACGATGCACTCATGGACGGTGCACCTCGAGGGGTTGAAACGTGGCTGAAATGATCGGACTCAGCAAAGGCAAGCCTCCTGTTGTGAGCGGGCAGCGAACCACCGGTTTAACTTGAATGAACGTTCAAGTTAAACATGGATAGGGTGGTAAGGACTAATCGCAGGGCTAGGCGGTAGTTTTCCTACAGTAGCCCAAGGAGGGGGTATGACGCGGATCAGAGGCAATTCGTTCACTGCACAATTGGCTGAATGCCATTATCTCGATTCGACCTGAAAACCATTCGCGAGCAGGCTCGCTCCCACATTGGATCTGTGATCGACACCCGTCCCCTGTGGGAGCGAGCCTGCTCGCGAAGCGGCCCGCTACAGCAACGCAGATTCAGCGCCTTACTTCTGCGTCCCGTCATCATGCTGCAGATTGGCCTGAGTCAGGTTGCTCCCCGCCGGCACGCTGCGCGTCAGCCAGACATTGCCGCCGATGGTCGACCCCTGGCCGATGGTGATCCGCCCGAGAATCGTCGCCCCGGCATAGATCACCACGTCGTCCTCGACAATCGGATGGCGTGGATGGCCCTTCTGCAACTGCCCGTCCTCGTCTGCCGGGAAGCGCTTGGCGCCCAGGGTCACGGTCTGATAGATGCGCACGCGCTCACCGATGATCGTGGTCTCGCCGATCACCACACCGGTACCGTGGTCGATGAAGAAGCTGCGACCGATCTGCGCGCCCGGGTGAATATCGATGCCCGTCGCCGAATGCGCGATTTCTGCGCTGATCCGCGCCAGCAATGGCAGCCCGGCGCGATACAGATGGTGCGCCAGACGATGGTGGATCACCGCCAGAACCCCCGGATAGCACAGCAGCACTTCATCGACGCTGCGCGCCGCGGGGTCACCGTGGTAGGCCGCCAACACGTCGGTGTCGAGCAGGCTGCGCAGGCCCGGCAACGCCAGGGCGAAGTCCTGGATGATGCGGATCGCCTGCTTCTCGACGTCGCCGTTGTCCTGCGCGCTGTGCCGGGCGACGTAGCGCAACTCAAGTCTGGCCTGCGCCAGCAAGGCATTCAGCGCCGTGTCGAGGGTGTGACCGACATAGAAGTCTTCACTTTCCTCACGCAAATCCACCGGCCCCAGACGCATCGGGAACAAGGCGCCACACAAGGCTTCGAGAATTTCCGCCATCGCCGCGCGGGACGGCAACTCGCGCCCGCCCTGCTCGCCGGTGGCCCGGCCATTTTGTGCACGCCACTGATCCCGCGCAGTGCGCAGTTGGCTGACGATGGTCTGCAGTTGCCAATGGCTGGAACGCTCGCTCACGGTAAAGACTCCTCAGGGCGGCCGGACGGTCTGGCCGCGTTAACGGCGACTACTTTACGGCATGCCCGCGAGGGCGAATTAAGAACCGATAGTGCTGGCCTAAGCACATTTGGCTATAAGCGATTGACGGTTGCCCCAAGAAAACCGCGTGCCTATAGTCCTTTCATCTTTCTCCGCCAGTACGGGCTCATGATCAAACAACAGCTGGAACGCTTTAACCGTCTCGACCTGCTCGGACAACCCACGCCGCTGGAAAAACTCGAACGTCTGTCCGCCTGGCTCGGTCGCGAGGTGTACATCAAGCGCGATGACCTGACGCCGCTGGCGATGGGCGGCAACAAGCTGCGCAAACTCGAATACCTCGCTGCCGACGCCCTCGCTCAAGGCGCCGACACGATGATCACCGCCGGCGCCTTGCAATCGAACCACGTCCGCCAGACCGCCGCACTGGCGGCCAAGCTCGGCCTCGGCTGCGTGGCGCTGCTGGAAAATCCGCTGGGCACCGACGACAGCAATTACACCGGCAACGGCAATCGCCTGCTGCTGGACCTGTTCGACACCAAGGTCGAACTGGTCGACAACCTCGATAACGCCGACGAACAACTTGCCGCCCTCGCCGTGCGCCTGCGCAGCAACGGCAAGAAGCCGTACCTGGTGCCGATTGGTGGCTCCAATGCCCTCGGTGCGTTGGGCTACGTGCGTGCCGGTCTGGAGTTGGCCGAGCAAATCAAGGACACCGGCCTCGATTTCGCCGCCGTGGTGCTGGCCTCGGGCAGCGCCGGGACCCACAGCGGCCTGGCACTTGCCCTGAGCGAAGCCCTGCCGCAACTGCCGGTGATCGGCGTGACCGTCTCGCGCAGCGAAGAAGATCAGCGCCCGAAAGTGCAAGGGCTGGCCGAACGCACGGCGGACCTGTTGGGCGTGAAATTGCCCGTGAACTTCAAGGTCGAGTTGTGGGACGAATACTTCGGCCCGCGCTATGGCGAACCGAATGCCGGGACACTGGCAGCGGTGAAACTGCTGGCGAGTCAGGACGCGGTGCTGCTTGATCCGGTGTACACCGGCAAGGCCATGGCAGGGTTGCTCGACGGGATCGGCCGTCAGCGCTTTGATGAAGGGCCGATCATTTTCCTGCATACCGGCGGGGCGCCCGCGTTGTTTGCCTATAAAGACTCACTGTCGAGCTGAGTTCGAGGCGAAGAAACTCTGTGGTGAGGGGATTTATCCCCTCACCACAAAGGATTACCCTGATATTCTATTTTCGAATATCAAATTTCATATTAAGTATTTTCAAGTCTAAAGCAGACATCTTATAGTCTCGCCGCAGGCGAATTTCGCGCAAGACGCATAAGCTGCTTTAGGGCACGATAACGCAGTCGTTCAAATCCCGAATTCGCCAACTTTCCTTAAGCGTCTTCCATAAGAAAACACAGGGGCTTGTCATGAATTTTTCCGCACTACGTCGCAATCTGCTGGTAGGTTCGCTGGGCCTTGCACTGAGCGCCGGCCTGATCAGCCAGGCGACTGCCGGTGAGCAGTTGCAGCAGATCAAGGACAAAGGCGTTATCAACGTCGGCCTGGAAGGCACTTACCCACCGTTCAGCTTCGTTGACGAGAACGGCAAACTGTCCGGCTTCGAAGTCGAACTCTCCGAAGCACTCGCGCAGAAGCTGGGCGTCAAAGCCAAGATTCAACCGACCAAATGGGACGGTATTCTCGCCGCGCTGGAATCCAAGCGTCTGGACGTTGTAGTCAACCAGGTGACCATCTCCGACGAGCGCAAGAAGAAGTATGACTTCTCCGAGCCGTACACCATCTCCGGGATTCAGGCGCTGGTGCTGAAGAGCAAGGAAGCCGCGTTGAACATCAAGACCGCTGCCGACCTGTCCGGCAAGAAAGTCGGTGTGGGTCTGGGCACCAACTACGAACAATGGGTCCGCGCCAACGTTCCGGGCGCTGACGTGCGCACCTACGACGATGATCCGACCAAGTTCGCCGACCTGAACAATGGCCGTACCGACGCCATCCTGATCGACCGTCTGGCCGCACTTGAATACGCCAAGAAAGCCCCGAAAACCGTGGCGGCCGGTCAAGCCTTCTCCCGTCAGGAATCCGGTATTGCCCTGCGCAAAGGCGAGCCTGAGTTGCTGGCTGCTTTGAACAAGGCCCTCGACGAGCTGCGTGCCGACGGGACCCTCGAGAAGCTGTCCAAGAAATACTTCAACGCTGACGTCACTAAATAATGGAAGAAGCTTTCCAACTCGCACTGGACTCCGCGCCCTTTCTGCTCAAGGGCGCGTACTACACGGTCATCCTCAGCCTCGGCGGCATGTTCTTCGGCTTGCTGCTGGGCTTTGGCCTGGCGCTGATGCGCCTGTCGCGGTTCAAATCGGTCAGCTGGCTGGCCCGCATCTACGTGTCGTTCTTTCGCGGCACGCCGTTACTGGTCCAGCTGTTCGTGATCTATTACGGCTTGCCGCAGATGGGTCTGGAACTCGATCCGCTGCCGGCGGCCCTGATCGGCTTCTCGCTGAACATGGCCGCTTATGCCTGTGAAATCCTGCGCGCCGCGATCGGTTCGATCGAGCGTGGCCAGTGGGAAGCGGCTGCGAGCATCGGTATGACCCGCGCGCAAACCTTGCGCCGGGCGATCCTGCCGCAAGCGATGCGCACGGCGTTGCCGCCACTGGGCAACAGCTTCATTTCGCTGGTCAAGGACACGGCACTGGCCGCCACCATTCAGGTGCCGGAACTGTTCCGTCAGGCGCAGCTGATTACCGCCCGGACTTTCGAAGTCTTCACCATGTATCTTGCCGCCGCGCTGATCTACTGGATTCTGGCCACAGTGCTTTCGCACTTCCAGAACAAGTTGGAAGAGCGGGTCAATCGGCACGACCAGGAGTCCTGACCCCATGATTGTCGTGGAAAAACTGACAAAGCAGTTCAAGGGTCAAGAGGTGCTCAAGGGCATTGATCTTGAGGTGAAAGAAGGCGAGGTCGTGGCCATCATCGGCCCCAGCGGTTCGGGTAAAACCACGTTCCTGCGCTGCCTGAACTTCCTTGAACAACCCACCAGTGGCCGGATCAAGGTCGGCGATATCGAAATCGATACCAGTCGCCCGCTGAACCAACAGCAAGCGCTGGTGCGCAATCTGCGCCAGCACGTCGGCTTCGTGTTCCAGAACTTCAATCTGTTCCCTCATCGCACCGCGCTGGAAAACGTCATCGAAGGCCCGATCGTGGTCAAGAAGATGCCGCGCGAGCAAGCCATTGCCTTGGGCAAGAAGCTCATGGCAAAGGTCGGTCTGGCAGGCAAGGAGGACGCTTATCCGCGTCGTCTGTCCGGTGGTCAGCAACAGCGCGTGGCGATTGCCCGGGCGCTGGCGATGGAACCGGAAGTGATCCTGTTCGACGAGCCGACTTCGGCCCTCGACCCGGAGCTGGTCGGCGAAGTACTGGCAACCATTCGCGGCCTCGCCGAAGAAAAACGCACCATGGTCATCGTTACCCACGAGATGGGTTTTGCCCGCGACGTGGCCAACCGTGTGGTGTTTTTCGACAAAGGCGTGATCGTTGAACAAGGCGAAGCCAAGGCGCTGTTTGCCAACCCTAAAGAAGAACGCACCAGACAGTTTCTCAGCAAGTTTCTGAATCACGCCTGATAAACTTTACGCACGACCATTTAACTTCCATGGATGGAAGTTACATGTATCTCCCCTGCCGCGACACGCCCCCTCACAACAAGTCGTTCAAACACACTTATATATGTTCTGCAACAGATGCGCGCCATCCAGGGCGTACCTGATCGCCTGCACAACGGTTTAAACGGGCTTGCCGAAAAACACTGAATATCCGGAAAAACCGTAGTTCCATTCGTCAATTCAGTTAGGCAGCTTGCCTCTCAAGCGTAGGAAGCGTCTGATTAATTCGTAATTCACGGATTAACTAAGCCCGGCCATTGACACGCTTTACCGCACACTCTTATCTAGTCGCCACCCGGCACCACTTAGTTGAATTATTCCATTCTCAGCCTGAACAAAAGTTCACGGTTGTATTACCGATTCATCACACCTTTTGTTTTTTCAAGAAACGGAATTCGCCGCAAGACTTCAAGGAGAGAACCCGATGACCCGCACTTCGCCTACCCCCGAACTGGCAGCGCCGACCCTGGCATCCGCGCAAAAAAACGCCATCAACCTGGCCGCTGCCGCGCATTTGCTGATTGACGTCCTGCCCTACCCCGGCATGGACGCCGGTGATCTGATCGAACTGTTCTGGAACAACTGCTACGTCGCCTCCCGGGTTTTGACCAGCGCAGACCTCGGTGCCTCGGTCAGTCTGCGGATTCCGGAGAGCTTCATCAGCAGTGGCACCGCACGCCTTCATTACCGGGTCATGCAGGTCGGACAGGGCCCAGCGCTGTCCGCGGCAACCCGGGTTCAGGTCAAGCTCGACTGCCCGGGCGGCCAGCCCTCGACATTATGCGCTGACGAGAATCAGCAACTGGCACCGGTCACGCTGCCCGACACCATCCGCCGTCAGGGGGTGAACCCGAATCAGATCAAGCGCGGCGTTCCGCTGACCATCGAGCCCTACCTGAACATGGCCGAGGACGACGAAATCACCTTGCGCTGGGGTGATGTGCGCATGGACCTGCCGAGGATCACCGCTGCAGATGTCGGCCAGCCGATCAATGTCTGGGTACCCCCAGCGATCATCGTCGAGGGCGGAGAAGATCTGCGCCTGGACGTGACCTATTGCGTCATCGACTGGGTGGGTAACAACTCCCGCTGGGCACCGCCACGGACGCTGAAGATTGGCTGTGTGAACCCGTATCTGAAGGTGCCGCTGCGGCCGGAGTTGAAGGTGGCCGAATCAACCGGAAGCTGACCATGGGACTGTTAACCAAACGGGCCACACACCCTTCTATGCATATTCCTAAAAGTTAGTTTATTTAATATTTATACGCGCTTAGGGTATATGAACCGGACCACCGGACATTCTTTCGTTCGCCGCACTTTTGCGGCGTTTTTCATGAGATGTGAGGTAGGTAGTATGGTCCGGAACACAATCACCCCAGTGCAGATCGCCAGGGCATTGCGTGCAGCCAAGGAGCGGCATTGATGTCCAGTCTGGCAGACGCAAACGTCCAGTCGGATCTGGACATCGCCCCACTGTTGTTGCCCGCGCAGGTGTTGCGCAACGACGCCCAAGCCATCAGGGCCGCCCATGAGCTGGCGCAAGTCGCCCGCGTGCAGGCCGCCAGGCGCGACCGCCAGCGCAAGCTGCCATGGTCGGAAATCGAACAGTTCACTCGTAGCGGCCTGGGCAGCATTGCCATCCCGCGTGAGTACGGTGGCCCACAGGTTTCGTTCGTCACCCTGGCCGAGGTGTTTGCGATCATTTCCGCCGCTGACCCAGCGCTGGGACAGATCCCGCAGAACCAGTTCGGCATTATCAACCTGGTGCTTGGCAGTGCCACGCAAGCGCAGAAACAGCAGCTGTTCCAGAGCGTTCTGCAAGGCTGGCGCATCGGCAACGCGGGCCCTGAGCGCGGCACCAAAAACACCCTGGAATTGAAAGCGCGCATCACCGCGGATGGTGATGATTACGTGATCAACGGCCAGAAGTTCTACTCCACCGGCGCGCTGTTCGCGCACTGGGTCGCCGTCAAGGCGCTCAACGACGACGGCAAGCAAGTACTGGCCTTCGTGCGCCGTGGCACGCCGGGATTACGCATCGTTGATGACTGGTCGGGCTTCGGCCAGCGCACCACCGCCAGCGGCACGATTTTGCTGAACAACGTGCGGGTCGAGTCGAGCCTGGTGGTCGACAACTGGAAGATCAACGAAACCCCGAATACCCAAGGTGCGGTGTCGCAGCTGATTCAGGCCGCCATCGACGCCGGCATCGCCCGTGGCGCTATCGACGATGCCATCGAGTTCGTCAAAACCCGCGCGCGGCCATGGGTCGACGCCAAGGTCGAACGCGCCAGCGATGACCTCTACGTGATCGCCGACATCGGCAAACTGAAAATCGAGCTGCACGCTGCCGAAGCACTGCTGCGCAAGGCCGGGCAGGTACTCGATCAGGTACACGCCGCGCCGCTGACCGCCAACTCCGCCGCCCGCGCCTCGATTGCCGTAGCCGAAGCCAAAGTGCTGACCACCGAGATTTCGCTGCAGGCCAGCGAAAAACTTTTCGAACTGGCCGGCAGCCGCGCGACCCTCGCCGAATTCAACCTCGACCGTCACTGGCGCAACGCCCGGGTGCACACCTTGCACGACCCGGTGCGCTGGAAATATCACGCGGTCGGCGCCTATCGCCTCAATGGCACGTTGCCGGCCCGCCACTCCTGGATCTGACGACCGCACACTTTCTCAAGAGCCTGGAGAAAACCTATGACCTTTTCCCATCCCGTCGCGGTCATCACCAGCGACGAGCAAGCCCTGATCGTCGCCAGCGACCTGGCCGAAGATTTCAAACGCGACAGCGCTGTACGCGACCGTGAACGGCGCCTGCCGCTGCCCGAACTCGACGTGTTTTCCCGCTCCGGCCTGTGGGGCATCAGCGTGCCCAAGGAGTACGGCGGCGCCGGTGTGTCCAACGTGACCCTGGCCAAAGTCATCGCCCTGATCGCTCAGGCCGACGGCTCGCTGGGGCAGATTCCGCAGAACCATTTTTACGCCCTCGAAGTGCTGCGAGTGAACGGCAGCCACGAGCAGAAACAACGCCTGTACGCCGAGGTGCTGGCCGGCCAGCGCTTCGGCAACGCCCTGGCGGAACTGGGCACCAAAACCGCCCACGACCGTGTCACCAGCCTCAAGCGTGACGGCGATGGCTACCGCATCAACGGTCGCAAGTTTTATGCAACCGGAGCGATCTACGCGCAACGCATCCCGACCTCGGTGATCGATGAAAGCGGCGTGCAACAACTGGCGTTCGTCCCGCGTGACAGCCGAGGCCTGACCGTGATCGACGACTGGAGCGGCTTCGGCCAGCGCACCACCGGCAGCGGTTCGGTGGTGTTCGAAGACGTGTATGTCGCCGCCGCAGACGTGATCCCGTTCCAGAGTGCCTTCGAGCGTCCGACCACGGTCGGTCCGCTGGCGCAGATCCTTCACGCCGCCATCGATACCGGCATCGCCCGCGCCGCGTATGAAGATGCCTTGCACTTCGTGCGCAGCAAGACCCGCCCGTGGATCGACTCCGGCAACGACAAGGCCACCGAAGATCCGCTGACCTTGAAGAGCTTCGGCCACTTGAGCATCCGCCTGCACGCCACCGAAGCCCTGCTCGAACGCGCCGGCGAATTCCTCGACACCGCACAAGCCGAACTGAATGCCGAAACCGTCGCCGCCGCCTCGATCGCCGTCGCCGAAGCGCGGGCGATCAGCACCGAGATATCCCTGGCCGCCGGCAGCACGCTGTTCGAGCTGGCCGGCAGCCAGGCCACGTTGATCGAGCACGGCCTCGACCGCCACTGGCGCAACGCCCGCGTGCACACCCTGCACGACCCGGTGCGCTGGAAGTATCACGCGGTGGGCAATTACTACCTCAACGATGAAAACCCGCCGCTGCGGGGGACCATCTGATGGCGAAGAAAAAAATTCTGCTCAACGCGTTCAACATGAACTGCATCGGGCACATCAACCATGGCTTGTGGACGCATCCGCGCGACACCTCCACTCGTTACAACACCCTTGAATACTGGACCGAACTGGCGCAGTTGCTGGAACGCGGACTGTTCGACGGGCTGTTCATTGCCGACATCGTCGGCGTGTACGACGTCTATCAGAACTCGGTGGATGTCACGCTGAAAGAGTCGATCCAGTTACCAGTCAACGATCCGCTGCTGCTGGTCTCGGCCATGGCTGCCGTAACCAGGAACCTCGGTTTCGGCTTGACCGCCAACCTCACCTACGAACCGCCGTATCTGTTCGCCCGGCGCATGTCGACGCTCGATCATTTGAGCCGTGGCCGCGTGGGCTGGAACATCGTCACCGGTTACCTCGACAGCGCCGCCAAGGCCATGGGCCTGAGTGAGCAGGTCGAGCATGACCGTCGCTACGATCAGGCCGACGAGTACCTGGAGGTGCTCTACAAACTCTGGGAGGGCAGTTGGGAAAACGGCGCAGTGCTCAATGACCGTGAGCAGCGGATCTATGCGCAACCGGAGAAAGTGCACAAGGTCGAGCACAAGGGCGAGTTCTATCAAGTCGAGGGTTATCACCTCTGCGAGCCGTCACCGCAGCGTACGCCGGTGCTGTTCCAGGCCGGCAGCTCCGATCGCGGCCTGCTGTTCGCCGGGCGTCACGCCGAATGCGTATTCATCAGCGGCCAGAACAAACCGTCGACCAGGGCTCAGGTCGACAAGGTGCGCGCCAGCGCCGTCGAGGCCGGGCGCAACCCCGAGGATATCAAGGTGTTCATGGGCCTCAACGTGATTGTCGGCGCCACTGAAGAAGCCGCATGGGCCAAGCACGCCGAGTACCTGAGCTACGCCAGTGCCGAGGCTGGCGTCGCGCACTTTTCCGCGTCCACCGGCATCGACTTTTCCCAGTACGAAATCGACGAACCGATCCAGTACGTCAAGAGCAACGCCATCCAGTCCGCCACCAAAAACCTGCAGAACAACGACTGGACCCGGCGCAAATTGCTCGACCAGCACGCCCTCGGCGGCCGCTACATCACCGTGGTCGGCTCAGCCGAGCAAGTGGCTGACGAACTGGAGTCGTGGATCGCCGAAACCGGCCTCGATGGCTTCAACCTGACCCGCATCGTTACCCCGGAAAGCTATGTCGATTTCATTGAACGGGTGATTCCGGAATTGCAGCGGCGTGGATCGTACAAGACGGCGTATGACAGCGGCAGCTTGCGCGAAAAGCTGTTTCACGCCGAGGCGCAGCTTCCGCAGCAACACACCGGTTCTTCGTACCGGCGTTAAAAGCTTCGCGAGCAGGCTCGCTCCCACATTTGGAATGCGCATCCCCTGCTCGCGAAGAGGCCCGACCAGACACCACAATTTTTTGCACTGACTGGAAACCACACCATGACCCAGAAATTCCTGACCCACCCAGTCAAAGCACTGGCCCTGGCCTTCGGCCTGTTCAGTTCGGCGGTATTCGCCGCCGACGCTCCACTGAAAATCGGCACCACCGCCGCGTTCGCCATTCCGCTGGAAGCCGCCGTCGAAGAGGCTTCCAGACAAGGCCTGAAAGTCGAGCTGGTGGAGTTCACCGACTGGATCGCGCCGAACGTCAGCCTCGCTGCCGGCGACATCGACGTGAACTACTTCCAGCACATCCCGTTCCTCGAAAACGCCAAGGCCGCCGCCGGTTTTGACCTGGTGCCATTTGCCCCGGGGATCATCAACAACGTCGGTCTCTACTCGAAAAAATACAAAAGCTTCGACGAGCTGCCCGAGGGTGCCAGCGTCGCCATCGCCAACGACCCGATCAACAGCGGGCGCGGCCTGCAACTGCTGGCCAAGGCCGGGCTGATCACGCTGAAACCGGGCGTCGGCTACAAGGCTACCGAAGACGACATCATCGCCAACCCGAAGAAGATCAAAATTCTCCAGGTCGAAGCCGTGCAACTGGTGCGCGCCTATGACGACGCCGATCTGGTCCAGGGCTACCCGGCCTACATCCGTCTGGCGAAGACCTTCGATGCCGGCTCCGCACTGCTGTTCGACGGTCTCGACCACAAGGAATACGTAATCCAGTTCGTGATCCAGCCGAAGAGCAAGGACGATCCGCGTCTGATCAAGTTCGTCGACATCTATCAGCATTCGCCGGCCGTTCGCGCGGCGCTGGACAAGGCCCACGGCAAGCTGTACCAGGCCGGTTGGGAAAGCTGAGGGTGACGGCCGCGATCCAACGGCGACTGGAGACTCCAGAGCCCAAGAATGCTGAAAGAACCGAACTGCACCCCGAGTTGAATCGCGCCCATGTACGCTTCATCGGCCTGGGTAAAACCTACGACGGCCGGCAAGGCCCGGTCGCGGCGCTGCAAGGCATCGACCTGGCAATCCGGCACGGCGAGGTGTTCGGCATCATCGGCCGCAGCGGCGCCGGCAAGTCGTCGCTGATCCGCACGATCAATCGTCTGGAGCAACCGACTGCGGGGCGGGTGCTGATCGATCAGGTCGACATCGGCGAGTTCGATGAAGACCGCCTGGTCGCCCTGCGCCGACGCATCGGCATGATCTTCCAGCACTTCAACCTGATGTCGGCCAAGACGGTTTGGCAGAACGTCGAACTGCCGTTGAAAGTCGCTGGCGTGCCGAAAGTGCAGCGCGACAAAAAAGTCCGCGAACTGCTGGAACTGGTCGGCCTGCAAGCCAAGCACAAGGCTTATCCGGCGCAACTGTCCGGCGGGCAGAAACAGCGTGTCGGCATCGCCCGCGCGCTGGTGCATGACCCGGATATTCTGCTGTGTGACGAAGCCACGTCGGCGCTGGATCCGGAGACCACCCAGTCGATCCTCGGCCTGCTGCGCGAAATCAACCAGCGTCTGAACCTGACCATCGTGCTGATTACCCACGAAATGGCGGTGATCCGCGAAATCTGCGACCGCGTGGTGGTGCTGGAACACGGGCGGATCGTCGAGCAAGGCCCGGTCTGGGAAGTGTTCGGCAACCCGCAGCACGAAGTCAGCCAGACCTTGCTCGCGCCGCTGCAACACGCCTTGCCCGAAGAGCTGCAAAGCCGGTTGCATGCCTCACCGCCCTCCTCCGAGGCGGCGGTGGTGCTGCGCTTGCAGTTCACCGGCAGTGCCAGTGACGAGCCGGATCTGGCAGCACTTTTTGCAGCGCTCGGCGGCCGGGTGAAGTTGCTGCAGGGCGGTGTGGAACGGATACAGGGTCATGCGCTCGGGCAACTGCTGCTGGCCGTAAGCGGCTCGGCGGCGAGTGCCGAACAATTGCGCGAGCGCGCCGGGCAATGGGCGCAACGGGTGGAGGTGTTGGGTTATGTGGTTTGATCGTTTGCTGCAGGGTTTCATCGACACCTTTCTGATGGTCGGCGTGTCGTCGCTGATCGCCTTGCTGGTGGGGATTCCGATGGCGGTGATTCTGGTCACCAGCGACAAGGGCGGGATCTATCAAGCGCCAGTGCTCAACAAAGCGCTGGGCGCGTTCGTGAACCTGTTTCGTTCGATCCCGTTCCTGATTCTGATGGTCGCGCTGATTCCGTTCACCCGACTGATTGTCGGCACCACGTACGGTGTCTGGGCGGCAGTGGTACCGCTGACGATCGCCGCGACGCCATTTTTTGCGCGGATTGCCGAGGTCAGTCTGCGCGAGGTAGACCACGGTCTGATCGAGGCCGCGCAAGCCATGGGTTGCCGACGCTGGCACATCGTCTGGCATGTGCTGCTGCCTGAAGCGCTGCCGGGGATTGTCGGCGGGTTCACGATTACGCTGGTGACGATGATCAACTCGTCAGCCATGGCCGGGGCGATTGGTGCCGGTGGCTTGGGCGACATTGCTTACCGCTATGGCTATCAGCGGTTTGACAGCCAGATCATGCTGACGGTGATTGTGTTGCTGGTGGCGTTGGTGGCGGTGATTCAATTGGGTGGCGATCGCTTGGCGCGTGGCTTGAACAAGCGCTGATTTCAGCAGGGCTCATTCGACGCTTTTGAAACCGCTTTCGCGAGCAGGCTCGCTCCCACATTTGGAATGCGTTCCCCTGTGGGAGCGAGCCTGCTCGCGAATGGCTGCGCAGCAGCCCCGGACCTGATGGCGTATATTCGGCAAATCCTCATTGCCCGCGCAGCCCTCGACCATGAAGCAAACCCCCACCGATCTGCAACAGATCACCGCCACCACCCTCGGCCATTACAACTCGGTGGCCGAAGACTTTCGCGAAGGCACCCGCGATCACGATGTCAGCCAGAACATCGACGCGCTGCTGCGGCACATCCACGGCACGGCGCCGTTCACGGTTCTCGATTTCGGCTGCGGCCCCGGCCGCGATCTGCAAACGTTCACCCGCATGGGCCACGTCGCGATCGGCCTCGATGGCGCAGAAAAATTTGCGCAGATGGCGCGGGCAGACAGCGGCTGCGAAGTGTGGTGCCAGGACTTTCTGAAACTCGATCTGCCGGCCGAGCGCTTCGACGGCATCTTCGCCAATGCGGTGCTGTTTCATGTGCCGCTGCAGGAGTTGCCGCGAGTGCTCAAGCAACTGCACGGCACGCTGAAACCGGGCGGGGTGTTGTTCAGTTCCAATCCGCGTGGGGATAACCGTGAGGGCTGGAACGGGCCACGGTATGGCTCGTATCACGACCTGGAGGCGTGGCGCGGGTTGCTGACGGCGGCGGGGTTTGTCGAGCTTGAGCATTACTACCGGCCGGCCGGGTTGCCGCGGGAGCAACAACCTTGGTTGGCCAGCGTTTGGCGTAAAGTTGCGTAGACCGTTCTGACGCCTTCGCGAGCAAGCCCGCTCCCACAGTTGGAGTGACTCTCCCTGCAGGAGTGAGCCTGCTCGCGAACAGAGTGCGCAGCACTCGCTTTTAGCGGGTCTCTTTCTGCGGCTCGCGAATCTTGTACCAGGCCACATACAGCGCCGGCAAAAACAGCAGTGTCAGCAGCGTCGCCACTACGATCCCGCCAATCATCGCGTACGCCATCGGCCCCCAGAACACTTCCCGGGCAATCGGGATCATGCCCATGCTCGCCGCCGCCGCCGTCAGCAGGATCGGCCGGCGCCGGTGCTCGGTCGCCTCCACCACCGCATCCCACGGCGCGGAGCCGTTGCGCTCGAACTCATCGATCTGCGTCACGAGAATCACCGAGTTACGGATGATGATGCCGATCAGCGCCAGAATCCCGAGGATCGCCACGAACCCCATCGGCGTGCCTGTCGGCACCAGCGCCAGCACCACGCCGATCAGCCCCAGCGGCGCGACACTCGCCACCAGGAACATTTTCTGCACGCTGTGCAACTGGATCATCAGGAAGGTCGCCATCAAAAACAGCATCAATGGCAGCACCTTGGCAATCGGCCCCTGGGCCTTGCCGCTTTCCTCGACCGTACCGCCAGTGGCGACCTTGTAGCCCACTGGTAGCTTGGCGGCGAAAGCGTCAATCGACGGCTTGAGGATTTTCACCAGGTCGGTCGGCTGAATCTCGTCACGCACCGAGGCCTTGATGGTGATGGTCGGCAAGCGGTCGCGACGCCACACCAGCGGCTGCTCCAGCTCATAACGCACGGTGGCGAACGCCAGCAGCGGGATCGACGTGCCGTTGGGCGTGACGATCTGCAGGTTCTGCAGGGTTTCCGGCGTACCGCGTTCGGAGCTCACCGCGCGGCCGACCACGTTGATCAGGTAGATGTCATCGTTGACCTGGGTCAGCGGCGAACCACTGACGATGCTGTTCATCAGTTTCGCCACGTCTTCGGACGACAGCCCGAGCTGGCGCGCCTTGTCCTGCGCGATGTCGATGCGCAGGACTTTGCCCGGCTCGTTCCAGTCGTAAATGATCTCGCCGATGTGCTCGTTCTTGTCCAGTTCGGTCGCCAGGTCGATGGCGTGTTTGCGCACCTGATCGATGTCCTTGCCGCTGACCCGGTACTGGATCGGACGGCCTACCGGCGGGCCCATTTCCAGTGCTTGCACGTAACTGCCGATGCCGACGAAGTCCTTGTGCAAGCGCTCACGCAGGCGCTGGCTCAGGGCCTCGCGGGCCTCGAAGTTCTTGCTGACGATCACCAGTTGCGCGTAGTACGGGTTCTGCAGTTGCTGGTCGAGAGGCAAGTAGAAACGGATCGCGCCCTGACCGATGTAAGTGCTCCAGCGCACGATGTCCGGGTCACCCTTGAGCGTGGCTTCGAGCTTGTCGACAGCCTTGCGGGTTTCGTCGATGGAGGCGTTTTGCGGCAGGTTCAGGTCGACGAGGATTTCTGGGCGATCCGACGACGGGAAGAACTGGTTCTGCACAAAACGCATGCAGAACACCGCCAGCACAAACAGCAGCACGGTGATGCCGATGGCCCACCAGCGATTGCGCATGCACCACAGCAAACCGCCGTTGAAAGCCCGACCGACACGGCCCGGCTCGGCTTCATGGGGTTTCACGTTGGTGCTGAGAATGTGCACGCCGATGACCGGGGCAAAGAACACCGCCACCACCCACGACACCAGCATCGCCACTGCGATCACCGCAAAAAGGGTGAAGGTGTACTCGCCGGCGGAGCTGGCGTTGAGGCCGATGGGCACGAAACCGGCCACGGTCACCAGCGTACCGGTGAGCATCGGGAACGCCGTGGAGGTGTAGGCGAACGTGGCCGCCTGCTCCTTGCTCTCGCCCATTTCCAGGCGCGTGACCATCATCTCCACGGTGATCATCGCGTCGTCCACCAGCAGGCCGAGGGCGATGATCAGCGCGCCGAGGGAAATCCGCTGCATGGTGATGCCACTGTATTCCATGAACAAGAACACCATCGCCAGCACCAGCGGAATCGAGCATGCCACTACCAACCCGGCACGCACGCCGAGGCTGATAAAGCTGACCACCAGCACGATCACCACCGCTTCGAACAGCGCACTGGTGAAACCGCCGACCGCCTCTTCCACCACCACCGCCTGATCGGACACGGTGTGCACGCCGACGCCCACCGGCAGGTCAGCGGTAACCTGGTCGATACGCGCGTGCAACGCCTTGCCGAACTCCTGAACGTTGCCGCCCTTCTGCATGGCAATCGCCAGACCGATTGCCGGCTTGCCGTCGAAACGAAATTCCGGCGTGGCGGGGTCGACGTAACCGCGACTGATGTCAGCGATGTCCGCTAACCGGTAAAAACGGTCATTGAGCTTGAGATTGACCTCGGCCAGGTCTTTTTCCGAAGCGAACTGCCCCGAGGTGCGCACCGAAATGCGCTCCGGACCGGCCTCGATGACCCCCGCCGGAGTCACGGCGTTCTGCGATTGCAGGCTCTGCACCACTTGGCGCTGGTCGATGCCCAGGGCGGCGAGTTTGCGGGTGGAGAAGTTCAGGTAGATCACTTCGTCCTGCTGGCCGATCATCTCGATCTTGCCCAACCCCGGTACGTTGCGGATCTCGGCGCGTGCCTGCTCCACGTAGTCGCGCAACTGGCGCATGGTCAGGCCGTCGGCGGTAAACGCGTAGACCGAACCGTACACATCGCCGAACTCGTCGTTGAACCCGGGGCCTTGAATGCCCTGGGGAAACTGGCCGCGAATGTCGTCGATCTTCTTGCGCACCTGGTACCAGATTTCCGGGATGTCCTTGGCACTGGTGGTGTCGCGCAGGTACACGTACACCGTCGATTCGCCGGGACGCGTGTAACTTTTCACGTAATCGAGGGAATCGAGTTCCTCAAGTTTTTTCTCGATGCGGTCGGTGACCTGTTTGAGGGTTTCCTCCTGGGTCGCGCCCGGCCATTTGGTCTGGATTACCATGGTCTTGATGGTGAACGAGGGGTCTTCTTCGCGCCCCAGATTGAAGTACGAAAACACCCCCATCAACAACGCGACGAACATCAGATACCAGACGAACGACTGATGCTTGAGGGCCCATTCGGATAGGTTGAAAGAGCCTTTCATTGACTGTCCTCGTCGAGTTTCACGGCTTGTCCGGGTTTGAGACTGTTGACGCCTGCACTGACCACCCGCTCGCCGGACTTGACCCCGCCGGCCAGCACCACGGTGCCGTCAGTGCGGCTGATAACGCTGACATCACGCGGGGCTACGGTCTTGCTCTGTGTATCGATCACCCAGATGCGGGTCTTGCCGTCGGCTTCCTGCAGGGCGGTAGCAGGCAATTCGATCCGCGGCTTGATCGCCGAGCTGAGGGTCACACTGATTGCCGTGCCGAGTCGAAAGCCATCGGGGGTATTGGCCAGCGTCAACCGCGCGCGGCGGGTGCGCGTGGCGCTTTGGGCCTGTGGTTCGATTTCGCGAATGGTCGCCGTGGTATTGATGCTCGGATCGAGTTGCCCGGCCACCAGAAACACCACGTCGGAAGGGATCTGATCGACCAGCGTGTCCGGCAGATCGATCACCGCTTCCTTGATGTCCGGTTGCGCCAGAGTCACCACCTGTTGACCGGCCGTCACCACTTGCCCGGCTTCGGCGTTCCACGCGGTCACGACTGCTTTGTGGTCGGAGCGCAGTTCGGTGTAACCGAGTTGATCCTTGCTTTGATTGACCGCTGCCCGCGCCTGATCGAGCGAGGCCTGAGTGGTTTTCAGGTCGGTGTTGGCGATGTCCAGGTTCGCCTGCGCGCCAACCCCGCGATCGAACAGCGCCTGCTGCCGCCGGGCGTTGGCCTGGGCGTTGATCAGCTGCGCCTGGACCTTGGCCAGATCGCCCTGGGCCGAACGCAACTGGTTCTGTTGATCGGACGGGTCGAGGGTGGCAAGCAGCGTGCCCTTTTGCACCTCGGCGCCGACATCGACGTTACGGCTGGCGATGCGCCCGCCGACGCGGAACCCGGTGTTGCTCTCGTAACGCGCCTGAATGCTGCCGGCGAAACGCCCAAGGGTTTCCTCGTTCAGCGCTTGTACCTTGATCGACAGCACCGGCCGTACCGGCTCCGGTGGTGGCTCGCTTTTCGAGCAGGCTGCCAGCAGCACACCGATGGATAACAGCCCCAGACGCTTCATGGCTGTGCTCCCGATTGCAGATCTTTATAGGTGTTTTCGGCAATCTCGACTTTCATGCCCGGGTGCAGCAACTGCCCACCGGCGACAATGACTTTTTCCCCGCCCTTGAGGCCGTCGCTGATGATGACCTTGCCGATCAGATAGCGGCTGACGGTGACGTTGTGCAGCTGCGCTTCACCCTTGTCGTCGACCATCCACACGGCCGGATCGCTGATGTTTTTGGTCAGTGCCGACCACGGCAATTCCACCGCCGACTTGCCGCTGCCCTTGGCGGTCGCGCTGACCACTGAGCCCAGCTGCATGCCCTGCGGCAGGCTGTCGAGGCTGACTTTGACTTGCACCGTGCCGGACTGCGCCGACACCGCCGGGGTGATTTCACGCACCGTGCCGGTGGTCTTGATGGCGGGATTATCGAGCAGGCTGACGACAATCGAGCGATCCGAAGGACGCTCGGCCAGCAGCGATTCGTAAACGTTGAACACGGCGTCACGGTCGCCATCGCGGGCCAGCGAGAAAATCGGCGCGGTGGCCTGCACCACTTGACCGACTTCGGCCTGCCGCTGGGTGATCACCCCGGGAGCATCAGCGATCAGCGCGGTGTAGCTCAACTGGTCCTTGGCGTTGGCCAATTGCGCCTGCGCCGCACTCAGGGCGCTCTGGCTGCTGCGCAATGCGGCTTGCGCGGAATCGTATTCGCTCTGGCTGGTGTAGCTTTTGGGCAGCAATTTCTGCTGGCGCACGAACGCCGCCGCACTCTGTTTGACCCGCGCCTGTTCGGCGATAACCTGGGCTTGAGCAGAATCGACGTTGGTCTGCAGATCCTTGGGATCGAGTTTGGCCAGCACCTGTTTGGCGCTGACCCGGTCGCCGACATCGACCATGCGCTGGATGATCTTGCCACCGACCCGGAACGACAGTTCGGTCTGCACCCGCGCCTGCACATCACCGGTGAGGGTCACCGCAGCGGCGTAGTCGGCTGGCTTGACCTCTTGCACAAAGACCCGTGGCAGGTACTCCGCCGGCGCTTCTTTCTTGCCGCAAGCGGTCAGCAACGTGAGCAGGCTCAGCACGACAACTGTTTTCAATCCGGGACTCGCCATGCAGACTCCTTCCTGTGTACGAACGTGCAAGTGACGATACGACTGTGAGCTTAGAACAGGGTTCAACGTTCGCTCGCGGGAATAACGCATTTTTCAACAATGATTTCCGGGGTCGGCAAACACGCCCGCCACCCAACCAGACGCACGGCAAACAGCCGTCCGGTACAAGGATGCAGTCATGCTCAAGACACTGGCGGTGGCCAATTACCGCTCGATCAACAAACTGGTGATTCCACTGGGCCGGCTGAACCTGATCACCGGCCCCAACGGCAGCGGCAAATCCAATCTGTACCGGGCCTTGCGCCTGCTGGCAGAGACCGCTCAGGGCGGCGTGGTGAATGCGCTGGCCCGCGAAGGCGGGCTGGATTCGACGTTCTGGGCCGGCCCGGAAACCATCAGCCGACGCATGCGCAGCGGCGAAGTGGCGGTCGAGCCGACGGTGCGTCAGGGCGTCAAGCGTCTGCGTCTGGGTTTTGCCGGGGAAGACTTCAGCTACGCGATCGCCCTCGGTTTGCCGGAACCGAGCCGTTCGTTCTTCTCCCTCGACCCGGAGATCAAGAAAGAATGCATCTGGGCCGGCCCGTTCTATCGCCCGGCCAGCCTGCTGGTGGATCGCCACGGCCCGATGATCCGCGCTCGCGAAGGCCGCGGCTGGGACGTGCTGGCACAGCACACGCCGAACTTCGACAGCCTGTTCGATCAGGTCGGCAGCCTGCGCAGTTCACCGGAAGTGTTTCAGATGCGCGAGTTCATCCGCCGCTGGCGCTTCTACGATCACTTTCGCAGCGACGCGGACGCCCCGGTGCGCCAGCCGCAACTGGGCACCCGCACGCCAGTGCTGCACCACGACGGTCGCGACCTCGCCGCAGCCTTGCAGACCATCAATGAAATCGGCGACCCCGAGGCGTTGCAGGCGGCGATCAGCGATGCGTTTCCCGGCGCACGGCTGAGCATCGCGCCTCTGGCCGGCGGACGCTTTGCCATCGAGTTCTTTCAGGAAGGACTGCTGCGGCCATTGTCGGCGGCGGAGCTATCGGACGGGACGTTGCGTTATCTGCTGCTGGTCGCGGCCTTGCTGACGCCGCGGCCACCGACGTTGATGGTGCTGAACGAACCGGAAACCAGCCTGCACCCGGATCTGCTGCCGGCGCTGGCGCGGTTGATCATTCGTGCCTCACAGGAGTGTCAGGTTTGGGTGGTGTCGCACGCGCGCAGGTTGATATCAGCGTTGCAGGAAGATCCTGAATGCAATTGCATCGTGCTGGAGAAGACGCTGGGGCAGACCGGGATTGTCGGGCAGCGGGTGCTGGATGAACCGGCGTGGAACTGGCCGGATTGAGCGGCGCGACACAGATTCGCGAGCAGGCTCGCTCCCACAGTTGGTCTCGTACTCCTGTGGGAGCGGGCTTGCTCGCGAAGGCAATTTCAGCGTCACCGCTGAGTCAATGAATCATCCCTGCCACTTGCCGCCTTCGACAATCACGCTCTCGGGTTTGGTGTCATCGCTCAGCTCTTTGCGCACATATTGGTCGTACAGCTTGAGCAGATATTTCTCTTCACCCAGCTTCGCCAACTCGGTATTCACCCAGTCCCGCAACTCGACGTTGCCTTTCTTCACTGCCGGTGCAATCGGTGCTTCGGCGCCGAGTTTTTCATCCAGCACGCGGTAGCCCGGGTTCTGCTTGGCCCAGCTGAACAACACCAGGTTGTCCTGCGCGTAGGCATCGCCACGGCCGTTGGCCAGGGCTTGCAGCGACTCGGAGTTTTTCTCGAATTTCAGCAGTTTCCAGTCCGGATGATTTTTGGTCAGCCAGATGTCTGCCGTAGTACCGGTGGTGACGATGGTGGTGCGAGTTGCCAGGTCATCAAGGTTTTTCACCGAGCTGCTTTGCGGCACCAACGCCTGCACCGCGACCTTGAGGTTCGGGTTGGTGAATTCCACCGCTTCCTTGCGCTCCGGGGTCACGGTCATGTTGGCGAGGATCAGGTCGACCTTGTCACTTTGCAGGAATGGAATGCGGCTCGCCGGCTCCACGGCAACAAACTCGACTTTGTTTTCATCGCCCAGCAAATCCTTGGCGAAGCGCCGACCGATGTCGGTGTCGAAGCCGACATAGCGCCCGGCCTCATCGACGAAACCAAACGGCGGCTTGTCGGTAAACACGCCGACGATCAATTTGTCGCGGGCCTTGATCTTGTCCAGATAACCGGCCGGCGCGGTACTTTCACTGGCGACTTTCGGCTTGGCCGGTTCTTCCGATTTGTTGCAGCCGGCGAGCAGCGCAAGACCGAGCAGTGGCAGTAAAAACAGGGATGACTTGGCAGTTTTCATAGCAGTTCCAGTTCCTTTGTCGGATTCGTTTCGGGCAGTGTTGCAACGAAGGAGAACTTCTCCAGGAACTGCTGCGCGCGTGCGGTCTGCGGGTTCGTAAAGAAAATCTCGGGCGGGTTCTGTTCAAGGATGCGCCCGGCATCCATGAACACGATGCGATCGGCCACCGCGCGAGCGAAGGCCATTTCGTGGGTGACGATCAGCAGGGTCATGCCCTCGCGGGCCAGGCCCTGAATCACTTGCAGCACTTCCTTGACCATCTCCGGGTCGAGGGCCGCAGTGACTTCATCGAAGAGCATCACTCGCGGGTTCATGCACAGCGAACGGACGATGGCGATACGTTGCTGCTGGCCGCCGGAGAGCTGGCGGGGATAGGCGTCGCGCTTGTCCGCCAGGCCCACGCGTTCAAGCAAGGCTTCGGCTTGTTGCTGCGCTTCGCGGCGCTGGCGTTTCTGCACTTTGAGCGGGCCGAGCAGCAGGTTGTCGAGCACGCTCATGTGCGGGAACAGGTGATAACTCTGGAACACCATGCCGATCTGCTGGCGCACTTCACGCCAGTCAGTGGCCTTGTCCAACAGTTCACGACCGACAAATTTCAGGCTGCCACCGTGCGCCTGTTCCAGGCCGTTGAGGCAGCGCAGCAAGGTGCTTTTGCCGCAGCCGCTGGGGCCGAGAATGACGATCACTTCGCCGCTGCGCACTTGCAGGTCAATGCCCTTGAGCACCTGCTGCTCGCCGTAGAATTTGTTGAAGCCCTGAAACTCGATCAATGCGCTCATGCTTGCGTCCAGCGCCGCTCCAGCACGCGCGAGGCGGCCGACAGCGGGTAGCAGATAAAGAAGAAAAACAGGAACAGCGCGCCGTAGATCAGCACTGATTCGTAGGTGCGCTCGATGATCTGCTGTCCGACCTTGATCACATCGACCACGCCGATCAGCACCGCCAGCGAACTGGTCTTGATGATTCGCGTGTAGACGTTGATGGTCGGTGGCGTCATGCGTTTCAGCGCTTGCGGCAGCAGCACGTAGCCGTAGAGCTGCGCAACGTTCAGGCCGATCGACAGCCCCGCTTCACGCTGCCCGCGCGGCAAAGAATGCAGCGCACCGCGCGCCACCTCACCAACCTCACTGGCGCCCCACAGCGACAGCACCAGCACCGCACACCAGAAACTCGGCAGGCTCAGGCCGAAGAAAATCGGCAGACCGAAAAACAGCAGGTACAGCCAGACCAGCACCGGAATCGCCCGGAACAACTCCAGATAGACCCGCAGGATCGCGTTCAACCACGTCACATTGAGCGTACGCAGCACGCCATAGAGCACGCCGCCAACGGTGCTGATGGCGATGCTCAGGAACGAGATCGACAGGGTTTGCCCAGCGCCTTTTGCCAGTTGCGGCAGCGACACCCAGAGCAGTTCAAGACCCGAACTGGCCATGCTGGAGCCTCCTTTCCAGACGGCTGAGCAGCAGCGACAGCGGCAAGAACAACAGCACACAGATCAGCGTCAGCACGGCGAGCATTTCGTAGGTTTTGTAGTAGAGCGCGATGTAGCTCTTGGTGGTGTAGAGGATTTCCGGCACCGCGACCGCCGAGACCACGGTGGTTTCCTTGAGCAGGAAAATGAAATTGGCGAACAGCGACGGCAGGCTGAGGATCCCCGCTTGCGGCAGGATCACGTAGCGCAGCAACTGGCCGTGCGACAGACCGATGGAGCGCCCCGACTCCAGTTGTGCCTGCGGCACGGCATCGACGCCCGCACGCAGCACTTCGGTGAGGTAGGCGCCGCCGAGAAAGGTCATGGTGACGATTGCGGCGGTGAAGCCGGAAACCTTGATACCGAGGGCCGGCAAGGCGAAGTAGACGAAGAACAGCTGGATCAGCAGCGGCGTGTTGCGCGCCAGCTCCACATACAGGCCGACGGCGCGCTGCAGGTAAGGCGTGCGAAACACCAGAATCGTCGCGTTGAGCAGCGCCACCAGCAGTGAAGTGCCAATGGCAATGAATCCGACCTGCAGCGTCACGCCCACGGCTTTGAGAAACGCCGGCAGCGTGCTGAGGATAAATGCGTAATCGAAAGTCATGAAGCATCCTGGACGCCGCTCGGTAAGCGACGGTCATGCAGTCCATGGACAGCGGGTAACTGTCCGGCAGGTGCTGACTTTATAGGTATAAAAACAAGAATTTAAATACCGATAAAGCATATTGATATCACCCAAAAAACTATCTTGTGGGTTTGCCGGGAAGGAATAAGAAGGCTATTTTCCCCTGCGCTGTAGGAAGGATCTTTTTTGCATGAAAGCCCTCCAAGGACGAACAGCTTTTGGCCAGACTCTCCCGGCCAGACCATTACAAGGAAGACAACATGGACGTAAAAGTGCCGCAGCGACTGGATCCGCAGGACATCGTGAAATTGCTCGTGGCGTTGCGCCGGGCTTTGAAGACTCAAGTGGCCTGAGCCTGGAGCGAGGCACAGGTGTGGCGAGGGGGCTTGCCCCCTCACCACAAAAGCATTCATATGCCCCAAATCGAACAAGTACAAAAACGCCGATGACCATCACTGGCCATCGGCGTTTTCATACCTTGAAGGGGTGGTTCAAGCGTCGAATCAGAACGCCGGCAATACCGCGCCGTTGTACTTCTTCTCGATGAACGCTTTGACTTCAGGGCTGGTCAGGGCTTTGGCCAGTTTCTGGATCGCGTCGCTGTTCTTGTTGTCCTCACGGGCCACCAGGAAGTTCACGTAAGGCGAGTCAGCGCCTTCGATCACCAGCGCATCCTTGGTCGGGTTCAGCTTGGCTTCCAGCGCGTAGTTGGTGTTGATCATGTCCAGGTCAACTTCGTTCAGAACGCGTGGCAGCAGCGCCGATTCCAGTTCCTTGAACTTGAAGTTGTGCGGGTTCTTGGCGATGTCTTTCGGGGTGGCAAGAGCGTTTTTCGGGTCTTTGAGCTCGATCAGGCCAGCCTTCTGCAGCAGGATCAGGGCACGACCGCTGTTGCTGCCTTCGTTCGGGATGGCGATGGTGGCGCCGTCCGGCAGTTCAGCCAGGGTTTTGTACTTTTTCGAGTAGCCACCGAACGGTTCAACGTGGACGCCCTGCACGGTCACCAGATACTTGGATTTGTCATCCTTGTATTTGCCCTGGTTGAAGCTGTTCAGGTACGGCAGGGTCTGGAAGTAGTTGGCGTCCAGACGCTTCTCGCCCACCTGTACGTTTGGCTGCACGTAGTCAGTGAAGACTTTGATTTCCAGATCCACGCCTTCTTTGGCGAGGGTCGGTTTGATCAGCTCAAGAATTTCAGCGTGCGGTACCGGGGTCGCCGCGACCACCAGTTTCTCGCCAGCCTGGGCCAGACCAGCAGTCAGAGCAGCCGCCAATGCGGTAAACAACAGAACCTTTTTCATGCAGTGTCCTTATCGAGAATCACGATCGCGGATGGCGACGGCTATTAATACGAGTGCCAGTGAAGTGCTATCTCTGGCGTGAAGCGGACAATACCGGGATTTTTTATTCCCGGACAATAACGTTTATTCACGTTGATATTCCATTTTGTTCATACAGATCAAAACGGCTACAACCGCTGGCTTAATTCAATCAGCAAATCTTTCAAGGCCTTACGCTCATCAACGCTGCCGCCGATGTTCGTCTGCGCCACCAGTCGTTCGATCTGCAGGTGCGGGCCAGACGCTTCGGGCAGGTTCAGGTGTTCCGGGAGGATTTCATCGCCGGTACTGACCAACAATGCAAAGTGAATGACGTTTTCCAGCTCGCGGGTATTGCCCGGCCAGCTGTGGCGCTCCAGCAGGTGTTGCGCCGCCTCGCTGATCAACGGCACAGGCAGGTCGAGGCGCTGGCTGTAGATGCCGAGGAAATATTCGGCCAGCGACAGGATGTCGCCGATCCGCTCGCGCAGCGCCGGCAGTTCCAGTTGCCCTTCGCTGAGGTAATGGTAAAGCCGTTCGTGGAATTTCCCTGCGTCCACCGCTTGCGCCAGATCGATACTGGTCGCCGCCACCAGCCGCACATCCACCGGGCTCGGCTGATGGGCCCCAACGCGGGTGACTTCGTGGTTTTCCAGGGCGGCTAGCAATTTGATCTGGATCGGCAGCGGCAGGTCGCCAATCTCGTCCAGATACAGGGTGCCGCCATTGGCCGAACCGAACCAGCCGGCGCGGCTGCTGGCCGAGCCTGTGTAACTGCCGGCAGCATAGCCAAACAGTTCGGCATCGGCGTAAGTCGGGCTGATCGCGCCGCAATTGACCGAGACGAACAGCCCGCTGCGATCACTGGCGCGGTGGATGTGGCGGGCGAGCAACTCTTTACCGGTACCGGTCTCGCCACGGATCAACACCGAGATTGCTCGCGGCGCCAGGTGCTCCAGCTCCTCGCGCAACTGGCGCGAACGTGGATCGACGAAGACCAGCGCCTTGGCGCGGATGCTCAGGGGACTTTTTTCCGCATCGGGAAAGGTCAGCAACGGCTGACCGAACGTTTCAACACTCATGGCAGACTCCCGCCCAGAACCGCCGGGAGACGGGGGCGATCAAAAAGAAAAAATACAACTCAAGCGCGACGCCGGGCGTGGTGTTCCAGGCGGTTTTGCAGGCGATAGAGATAAGCGAACCCCTGCTCCCAACGCTGATGCCCGGACTTGACGTTGATGTGCCCGGCCCCGGCAAGAATCCCCGCCTCGGCGCCCCAGTGACGCGCCAGTTCCAACGCGCGCGGGGCGCTGACGGCGGCGTCGTTGTCGGAGGCCACGACCTGGCTGGGGAACGGCAGCAGATCGCTCGGGATCGGTGCGAAATTGCGCAGCGCCGGCACGCAGGTCGGGCGCTCGACATCCGCAGGCGCGACCAGCAACGCACCGCGCACCTGACGCAGGTATTGCACGGGCGCGGTGGCAGCCCAATGCGCAACGGTGACGCAACCCAGGCTGTGGGCGATCAGGATCACTGGCGCGCTGTCGGCGGCAATCGCCTCGGCCAGCGCGGCAACCCAGTCCTCACGGCGCGGCGTCAGCCAGTCGGCCTGCTCCACCCGAGCACTGTTGGGCAGGCTGTTTTGCCAGTGGGTTTGCCAATGATCTTCTGGCGATCCTTGCCAGCCCGGCACAATCAGATAGCGGATTGATTCGTTGCGCATGGGGGAGCTCTCCTGCGTCGTGTCTGTTCCTGATCGAGTATAGGGACGGGATTTATATTCGTTAAGGAATAAGAAGCTATTTGTTAAGACTCATAATGCATATGTAACGCCCAACCTGTGGGAGCGGGCTTGCTCGCGAAAGCGGCGGATCAGTCAATTTGACTGCAACTGACAAAACGCCTTCGCGAGCAGGCTCGCTCCCACAGTCGCTGGGTGGTGAAGGTCTTTTTGCGGGATAAAAAAAGGGCCGCACCCTGCCAAGGAGACGGCCCCGGAAAAACGAAAATCTTTTCACCGCGCAGTGATCACCGACAGCTTGGTAATCCCCGCCCGTTCAATCGAAGCCATGGCCCGTGCCACTTCGCCGTAGTTCACGCCATCGTCGGCCTGCAGTTGCACGCGCACTTCCGGGTCTTTCGCCTTGGCTGACTTAAGGTTGAATTCCAGCAGATCCGGCTGAATTTCATCCTTGTTGATAAACAGTTTGCCGGCGCCGTCGATGCTCACCACCAGCGGATCTTTCTGCTCCACCGGTGCTACCGCTTCGGTCTTGGGCAGGTTGATCGGAATCGCGTTGGTCAGCAGCGGCGCGGTGACGATGAACACCACCAGCAGCACCAGCATCACATCCACCAACGGCGTCACGTTGATCTCGCTCAGCACCTCGTCGCTGTCTTGCGTGGAGAAGGCCATATCAGGACGCCTCCTTCACTTTTGCCGCGTTGCCAGGTGCCGCCACCTTGTTTGCAGTCGGGTGGATCAGCACGCGGAACGCACTCTTCTGCGCCAGGCTGTAGAAGTCGTGGGCGAAGTCATCCAGATCCGCGGCGGTCAGTTTCAGACGCCGCAAAAAGTAGTTGTAAACCAGCACCGCCGGCACCGCGACGGCGATCCCCACACCGGTTGCGACCAGTGCCGCGCCAATCGGGCCGGCCACGGTTTCCAGGCTCGCCGAGCCGGCTGCACTGATGCCTTTCAACGCTTCCATGATCCCCCACACCGTGCCGAACAGACCTATGAACGGCGAGGTACTGCCAATACTCGCGACCACCGCCAGACCGGTTTCCAGCGAACGGCGTTCGCGCACGATCTGCTGACGCAAGGCGCGCTCCAGTCGATCCTGATGGTTGATCGCCTGGCTCAGGTCATTGGCCTGCGGTGCTTCGCCGACCTGGATCGCCGCGTAACCGGCCTGCGCCACCCGGGCTGCAGCGCCAGGCTGGGTTTCGCTCAACTCGGCGGCGGAATCCAGACTCGACGCCGCCCAGAAGCGTTTATGAAACTTGCGATCCTGCGCCTTCAGACGACCAAACTGCACAGCTTTGAGCAGCGCCAGCCCCCAAGTGGCGACGGAAAAAACCACCAACAGCCAGATCACCGCGCTTTCGATGGATTCCAGTGGAGATGCCAGTAACGTCATGATGTGTTCCCTCGTGTGTGGGAGCCAGGCTTGCTCGCGATGACGGTTCCAGACACACCGCGAGAATAAAGCCGGCTGATTACCAATTAATGAATCTTGAAATCGATGGGCACGCTGACCCAGCCGTCCTGGGCAACATCACCCTGCTTGGCCGGGACGAAACTCCACTGCTTGACCGCGCTTAGCGCCGCATCGTCGAGTTGCTGCCGACCGCTGCTTTTCTGAATCTGGATCTCGCCCGGTTTGCCATTGGCCAACACGTGCACCCTCAGCATCACCGTGCCTTCCCAACCGCGACGCTGGGCCAGCGACGGATATTCCGGCGCCGGGTTCTTCAAATACGCGGCGTTGGCCGAGGCCGGTGTCACCGGCGCCGGGGCCGGTGGTGCGGGTGGCGCTGGCGCTGGCGCAGCGACCGGGGCTGCCGGTTGCGGCGGCGCGGGGGGTTGCTCCACGGCTTTGGGTGCCGGCTTCGGCACCGGTTTGGCCACCGGTTTCGGCTTGGGTTTGGGGATCGGTTTGGGCGGTGGCGGCTTCACGGCCAACTCGTCTTCAACCGGTGGTGGCGGCTCGACCACCGGAGCCGGTGGCGGCGGTTCAACCACGGGTGGTGCAGGCGGCGCCGGCCGCGAGAACTCGATGGTCATCGGCGGAATTTCCGGCGGCACGATTGGCAGCACCGGCGTTGGCTGCTGGTTGATCCAGTAGATCACCGCAGCGTGCACTAGCAGCGCCAGCACCCCGAGCAGGATCGCTTCGCGTCGGCTCAGAATGCCCTTGGGCGCACGCTGCAAACGCAACTGCCCCAACGGCACACGATGAGGCCGGCCAAGATCGACCAATTCGCCACTCGGTGCCTGGCGCCACAGCAATTCCTGTGCGCTGGCGGCGGTCTGGACATTGCCCATTGATTCACTCCCTGCGGTCTCTTTTGCGAAGTACCCGACCGGCCGCCACCTGTATCCCCCGTGCGACCGGTCGTTGGGTGAATCATTGGAGCAATCACTTATCTCCGAAAGTAACTTTTATTGATGTGTTTAGACGTTTTTTGAATATAAATTCTCAGCGATCCCCGCGAGGCCACGGCCTGCAAGGGCTTGCGCCGCAACGCAAATTTACAATGCTTTTCAAGCATGAAAAATATTCGGCCAAGGCATGCGAAAACCGTTTAATCCGGGCTTTTTCAGGGTGCTTGTCGGACAAACTCAAGGCCGGTCAACGCGACCTCTCCGGCCAGGTCGGCAGCGCTGCCCATTGCCCGCAGGCGTGCATAGGACTGGTCAGGCGAGAACATCACCCACGCTTGCCCCGTACCATCGGCCATCAACGTGCTGAACGTGATGGCAACCGCGCTCGTTGAAAAACCATGCCTGAAATGAAAGTTGCCGAATGCAAGTGGGTAATCGATCCCGGACACAGACAGAGTGCCGGTGAAACTGCCGGTGCGATCATCGCCCTCGGTCAGGGTCAGGGTCGTTTCGGAAGGCTCGTGGCGATAAACGCCGTTGATCGTGGACATGTGTAGCATCCTTGCTGGGTTTAGTTTGAAGGGCGAGGCCTGAAGCAGGCGGCGCTCAGGCATTTCGAACGAAGTCACCCGGCAGACTGCTGACCGCACCGTCGTAAGTGACGTGCACGCAATGCCCTGTCAGTTCGTGGGTGCCACGGCTGGGTGAAAACAGCGTCAAGGCGAAGTAGCCATGATCCTGATGAGCCGCAATGAGCGTGACCACCGTCGGTGGCTGATAGCCGTTGAGGCTGGCATAACGGCCATCGACGATGCCGTAGTTGATGCCTTGGTGATGCAGCGTGCCGGCGAAGATTCCGGTGCGATCATCGGAGTCGACAATCGTCAGAGAGGGACCATTGTGAGTGTTGGAATAAAGTGCGTTTTGCATCTAAAGCGTCCTGATCGAATGATTAAGTTCACAGTGAGCTTAGAATCAAGCATGAGTAAACTCTGTCATCCACTGGAAGCACGACCGACATGAAAACGACTTATTTCATGTAAGAAAAAAGCCGCCCAGCTTAAATAGTTGGGCGGCTTTTTTACACAAGATTACTGTTTAATAAACTCTCCTGCCAGACCAACAACATCACCATCAAAATTATTGCGTGAACCCACCGCACGCACTTTCGAGTAATTGTGATCGGGTGAGAACAATGTCCAGGACTGATAGCCAGTGCCATCATTCAGAGCCGTGAACGTGATGATCGTAGGCTGCCCGGTGCTGTTCTGGAAATGGTAATGCCCGTAAGCGATGTCGTAGTTCACGCCGTTCTGGCTGAACTTGCCGCTGAAGGTGCCGTTGGAGTCGTTGCCATCGGTAATCGTCAGTTTGGCGCCAGCGTTAGCGTTTATATAGTTGCCATTAATGCTCGACATAACGAGATTTCCTTTATCGTTGGATAAGTGTCTTCCGATGAGAGCAAGTTTCCTCCTGGAAACTCACGACAATCAGGATGGTTCGGCATTCACTTATTGTCCACGCGACTTTTCAACGAAATTGCAATAAGCGCTGCCCAAATCACACATAACTTATTGCCATTCATTCGAGCATTAATTCCTTTTCAACTAACGACTGGCGCTTGTCTGTTGCACGGCCGATGCCGGAGCAATGACGGCGCTCTCAGAGCGCGGCGTGCCCGCCGGCACCCAGTCGTAACTCACCGGCAAGGCGCGATAGACCCAGTTGCTGATTGCATCGCTGCCTGGCGCCTTGCCCAGGTAAGGGCTGACGTATTCCCAGACGTTTTCGCCGTTGGCCGTCACCTGGAAAAACCGCCCGTTCATGCCTTCGTCAATCAGCGTATTGCCGTTGGGCAAACGTCGCGCGCTGCTGATGAACGAGCTGTAGAACGCCCACCCCGGCTGCTTCGAATTGGCGGCGCTGTACTGCCAGACGATCTGGTTTTTCTGCGGATCGATTTCCAGCACTCGCGACCCGGAAATCAGCCCGAGGGTGACGTTCGGATACCCCGCCGAACCCTGGTTGTCGAACACCAGCAGATTGCCGGCGCCGGGCAGTCCTGCCGGGATGATGTGCGCATCATGCTGACCGACAAACTGGTCCACCGGACGCGGCAGTTTTTGCGCGGTTTTCGGGTTGATCAGCGGCAGGTTCGGACCGAGGCGCCAGACCACTTTGCCGCTGTGTTTGTCGATGATCGCAATGAAGTTGGCGTTGCGCGAATCGAGCAGCAGGTTGTCCGGATTGAAGCGTTTATCGCCGGCATCGAACCACTTGTTCGGCCCGACCACACTGAGGTTGTTGATGTGCAGGTAATCCGGATTGTCACTGGCGCGCACCAGTTTCAGTTGCTCCGGGGTGAAGCCGAATTCGCTCAGGTGTTCCGAGGCCAACCATTGCCATTTCACCGCACCGTCAGGGCTGACTTCATAGATCGCATCGTCGATCACCTCGGGTACTTTGAAGCCCTTGACCTGGTGCACCTTGTTCGCCAGCACGACGGTGTTGCCGTTGCTCAAACGACGTTGATCATGATGTTGTTGCGCCGCGCCACCAGGGGCCTTGTCGCCCCACTGCCAGATAACTTTGCCGCTCCAGTCCAGCTCGCCGACGCTCTGGTTGCCCAGGCCGTTGCCGGCCGAACCGAGCTTGCCCGGATCCTTGTCGCTCAGTTGCAGCAGCACATGCCCGCGCTCGCCACCGACCAGTTGCGGGTCGATGATTGCCGACGGAAACCCCGCCTGCGGCCAGGTTTTAACCTCGTTGCCATTCATGTCGATCAGGTGCGTCTGCTTGTCGGCGCCACTGAAGATCACGTACTGATTAAACGCCTTGTTCGGGTCGTAGCGGGTAACGCCGGTCGGGTACACGCTGGGCGCGGCAAACGCCCCGCTACTGAGTACCGCGCCGGACACCAACAGCGCTAAAGCGGTTTTGCCTGGCAACATGATGCAGCTCCTTGAACGATCAAATCAGAAGTCGTAGCGACCGGTCACGCCCAGAGTGCGCGGCGTGCCGAGCAGGCCTTCGTAGCCGCCATTGCCGCCAGTCCACAGGGTCGTGTAATAGGTTTTGTCGAAGGCGTTTTTCAGCCACAGCGAGACGTCCCACTGTCCCTGATGGAAATCACCGCGCAGGCCGGTGGAGAGATTGACCACCGCGTAACTCGGGATCTGCCCGTAGTCGGAATCCTCGACCGTGCCCACTGCTTTGGAGCGGAATGCGTAGCTGCCGGTGACGTAAGGTTGCAGGCCGTTGGCCAGATTCCATTCGTATTTGCCGTTGGCATTGCCAATCCATTTCGAGGCACCGACGACCTGGTGACCGCTGAGGTCGCAAGAGGCCGGTGCACCCGGTGCCTGGCTGACTTCAGGTGGGCATGGTGCATCCTTGTACGAGAGGTAGCTGACGTCGTTGTACGAACCGTTGAAGTTCAAGGTCAGGCCGCGCAGCGGGATCACCGTGCTTTCAAACTCGACGCCGCGCGAGCGCACGGAGCCGGCGTTGGTCAGGTACTGCACACGATTGACGTCGTCGTAGGCGTTGGTCTGGTAAGCGTTGACCTGGGTCCAGAACAGGTTGGCGTTAAGCTGCAGACGGCGGTCCCACAGGGTGCTCTTGAAGCCGAGTTCGGCGTTGTTGGCGCGCTCGGTGCCGATCAGCAGCGAGTCGGCGCCGGCAGTTGGCGCAGACCCCACGGCAAGGTTCACCCCGCCGGATTTTTCACCGTGGGACAGGGTGGCGTAACCGAGCAGATCATCGGTGATGCGATAGCTGAGGTTGAGCAACCCGGACGGGCTGGAGCTGTACTGATTGAGATCGCCGGAATCGTAGGCACCGGCACGGCCGCGTCGTGCGGTGGCCGCTGCGCCGCTGACAGCAGCGCCACCGACGGGTGCATCGCGGGTGACCCAGGCGTTCTTCTCTTCATAGGTGCCGCGCACCCCGGCGGTAAAATCCAGACGCTCGGTAAGGTGCCAGGTGCCTTGGGCAAACAGCGCGAAACTGTCAGTCTTGATGTGGCCGTTGCCGACGCTGCCGACATTGGCCAGAGCACCGCGCGGCGTGCCATTCCAGATGTCGGCCTGCGGCCCGTAATAGGCGAAGGATTTGTTGTCCAGATCCGAGCCGAAGTAGTACGCGCCGACCACATAATCGAAGAACTCGCCCTTGGGCGAAGCGAGGCGAAATTCCTGCGAGTACTGTTTGTCTTCCACCGAGACACCGGCGTTATAGGTCGCCGCGACGTTGAGGCCATCGTCGTTGGCCGGGGTGAAATTCCAGAAGCGGTAGGAGCTGATCGAGGTCAGGGTGAAGTCGCTGGGCAACGTCCAGTTGGCTTCTACCGACGTGCCGCCCTGATGCACGGTGACGTGCTGGTCGTTGTCCAGATTGACCTTGCGGTGCGAACCGTTGACCAGCGTCGCACCGGCGGCGTTGGCCCGCGATTGATAGAGGTTGACGCCGTTGATGGTCGGCCCGGTGTTGTACAGCACGCGGGTACCGGCGCTGGAATCCTCTTCGTTGTAGTCACCGATCCAGCGCAGATTGAAATCTTCGTTGGGCTTGAACAGCAACTGCGCACGGAAACCGTCGCGCGATCCGCCATTCAGATCATGGCCGTTGTACTCGTTCTTGATGTCGCCGTCGCTGCGGGTGCGATAGGCCGAAAAGCGTCCGGCCAACTGATCGTTGAGCGGCCCGGAAATCGTGCCCTTGGTCTGGAAATAGCCATCCTCGCCGACCGAGGTTTCGATGCTGCGTTCCGGCGTGAATGTCGGCGCGCGGGTGCTGATGTTGATCACCCCGGCGGTGGTGTTCTTGCCGAACAGCGTGCCCTGCGGCCCGCGCAGGACTTCGAGCTGTTCGATGTCCATCAGGTCGAACACCGCCATTCCCGGGCGACCCAGATACACGTTGTCGATGTACAGGCCGACGCTGCCTTCCAGCCCGTCACTGGCCGGGTTGTTGCCCAAGCCGCGAATCGACACGCTGGACTGGCGGGCGTGCATGTAGGCGACGTTGACGCTGGGCACCAGCTGCTGCAAATCCTGAATCCGGTAGACCCGCTGCGTCTCCAGGGTCTGGCCACTGACCACGCTCATCGGCGTCGGCACGTCTTGCGAACTTTCTTCGCGACGGCGGGTGGTGACCGTCACGGTTTCCAGTTGCGAACTGTTGGCCGCCGGCTTGCCGGCCGGCGCCGATGGCGAAGTTTCAGCGTCGGCGGCGTAGCTGTATGTCCAGCTGGCGCTGCCCGCCAGCAACAAGGCCAGAGGCAGGCGTTTGAGCCGTCGTGGCGTTAAGGGTGACGCAAGGTTCAACGGACTCATGGCGCGGCTCCTGGTCAAAAAACACACAGACATCTTCAGCGCTGCATATTCTTTTCAGTTATTTATTTATGGATTTACAAATATTTACTGCATAAGAGATTGCCTTTATAAGGAGTCGACCTAATGCATATCCAATGCATTTCCCGGATATTTTTTATGTGAAAAATGCATATCGACTTGCGCCAGTTACGACACTTCATCGCCCTCGCCGAACAACGCAGCTTCGTCGCTGGCGCGCAGGCGGTGAACCTGTCGCAATCGGCGTTCAGCCGCAGTATTCAGGCACTGGAGCACAGCGTCGGCTGCCAGTTGGTCGATCGCGGGCGCAAGGATTTGCCGCCAACGAAACAAGGCCAGGTGCTGCTCGAACATGCACGGCGACTGGTCAGCGGTGCGCAGCAAATGGCCAACGAGATCAATCAGTTCAATGGCCTGGAGGCCGGTGAGCTGCGCTTCGGTTGCGGCCCGGCGCCAGCGGCCGGATTGATCCCGCGAGCGATCGGCGCGTTCATCGGGCGTTATCCGAAGGCGCGGGTGCAGTTTCAGGTCGATGACTGGCAGAGCCTGAGCAAACGCCTGCTCAACGAGGAGTTCGAATTCTTTGTCGCCGACACCCGGTACTTCGAGGCCGATCCGGATTACCTGACCTATCGATTACGTCCGCGCAAATGGCATTTCTGTTGTCGTGCCGGGCATCCGCTGGCCACTTGTGAACGGGTCACGGCCGAGCAACTGATGAGTTATCCACTGGCGGTGAGCATCCGTCCGCCGAACCTGCGCAAGGTCATCGTCGATCTCAGCGGCCGCCCGGACTTCACGCCCAATGTGGAATGCGAAAACAGTTCCAGCCTGCTCAGCGTTGTTTTGCGTTCGGACGCGATCGGGATCGTTGGCGCGTACTCCGATGCTCTGCATCAGGCCAAAGGTGAGTTGGTGTGCTTGAAGATCGAGGGCCTGGCGGATGATCTGGAGGAGCTGTACACCCGTTATGGGATTGTCAGCCGCGCGGGGTATCGGTTGTCGCCGCTGGCGGAGGCGATGATTGAGCAGATCAAGGCGATTGATGCGGTGGATGATGAGGTGTGTTCGCTGGAGAATTTTGCCGTCTGAGCGACCGCCTTCGCGAGCAAGCCCGCTCCCACATCTGGATGTGCGTACGCCTGTGGGAGCGGGCTTGCTCGCGAAGGCGTCGTCACAGACACCGATGCATCCACTGCATAAAACCCATTCCCAAAATGCACTTGCCGAACACCCCGCCGAAAGCGAAAACCCTCGCCTGTCTCTCTGACCGGTGAACCCCATGTCCAACCCGCCAAACCCCGTGCGCAACGTGCTGTACATCATGTGCGATCAACTGCGCCGCGATTACCTGTCCTGCTACGGCCACCCGCATCTGCACACGCCGAACATCGATCGCCTGGCCGCCGCCGGCGTGCGCTTCAGCCGTGCCTACACCCAAGGCACGATCTGCGGGCCATCGCGAATGTCGGCCTACACCGGGCGCTATGTCAGCAGCCACCAAGTGGCGTGGAACGCCGTGCCGTTACCGCTGGAAGAACTGACGATCGGCGACTACCTGCGCCCCCACGGCATCCGCACCGCGCTGGTCGGCAAGACCCACGCCACGGCCAATGTCGACGCGCTGCAGCGGCTGGCGATCAACCCGGACAGCGCGCAGGCCGAGGTGCTCAACGAGGTCGGCTTCGAACCGTACTTTCGCCACGACGGGATCTTCCCCGACGACCCGCTGTTCGACGCCAAACGCGAATCCGCGCCCTACACCCATTACCTGCGCGAGCAGGGCTTCGACGGGCGCAACCCCTGGCACGACTGGGCCAACGCCGCCGAAGGCGAGAACGGCGAAATCCTCAGCGGCTGGCAGATGCGTCATGCGCATTTGCCAGCGCGAATTCCCGAGCAATTTTCAGAGACTGTCTACACTACAAATCGAGCCATCGACTTCATCGGTGAGCAAGGTGACAAATCCTGGTGTTTGCACCTGTCCTACATCAAACCGCACTGGCCCTACATCGTACCGGCGCCATACCACACCTTGTACAGTACGAAATCGATTCTCGAACCGGTCCGCGCGACGCCCTCCGAAGCCAGCAAACACCCCGTATACACGGCGTTTCGCCAGCATGAGGAAAGTCTCAACTTCTCCCGTGACTCAGTACGATTGAACGTAATCCCCACCTACATGGGCCTGATCAAGCAAGTGGATGATCAGCTCGGGCGGCTGTTCGATTTTCTGCAGAGCAACGGCCGCTGGGAGGACACGCTGATCGTGTTCACCAGCGATCACGGCGACTTTCTCGGTGATCACTGGCTGGGCGAGAAGGAGTTTTTGCTGGAGCAGGCGGTGGGCGTGCCGCTGATCGTGCGCGATCCTCGCGCGGCGGCAGACATCACTCGGGGCACGGTGGATGAGCGCCTGGCGGAAACCATCGACGCGTTGCCGACGTTTCTGCAGGCATTGGGTTTGCCAAAGGCCGAACATCGACTGGAAGGGCGCTCGCTGATCCCGCTGTTGCACGGCGAAAATCCTGAATGGCGCCGCTATGCAATCAGCGAATACGACTACGCCTTTCAAGCCCCGGCACGTGAGCGACTCGGCCAGCCGATCGACCGTTGCCGCATGACCATGGTGCGCAGCGAACGCTGGAAATACCTGGCGTACGACGGCTTCCGGCCACAGTTGTTTGACCTGCTGAATGATCCGCAGGAGCTGCGTGATTTGGGCGAAGATCCGGCGTATGCGGTGGTGCGCGAGGAGCATGCGGGGTATTTGTTTGAATGGGTGCGTGGGTTGAAGCGGCGCACCACGATCAGTCATCAGGAGATTGATTTGCGCGGGCAGCGGTTTCGATATGGAGAGCCGGAGAGCGAGAAGGTGGTACAGATCGGTGTCTGGTGATTAAAAGCTTCGCGAGCAAGCCCGCTCCCACAGGGTTATGTGTCGTTCACATCCATTGCGTTCCACACATTTCCACTGTGGGAGCGGGCTAGCTCGCGAAGAGGCCCGATCAGACGCCGACGAGCTCGGCACCTTTGATCGTTTGACTGCGCTGCCCCGAAGCCCCAACCGGCACTTCACCCTTGAGCGTCACCCGCCGCACGATGCGATCCTGGGTGCCGTAATCATCAATCGCGTAATGCTGGGTCGAACGGTTATCCCAGATCGCCACGTCACCGGCCTTCCAGCGCCAGCGCACGGTGTTTTCCTGACGAATCACGTGGCTCTGCAACAACGCGAACAGGTGCGCCGAATCAGCCTGCGAGTAACCCTTGATGCGTTTGACGAAATGCCCCAGCAGCAAGCTTTTTTCGCCACTGATCGGATGCACACGCACCACCGGATGCTCGGTCTCGTAGACGGTCGAGGTGAAGATTTTGCGATAGCGCTCGAGCTTCTCCGCCGACACGTCCGGCTTGGCACCGGCGTAGTCGTATTCGTTACTGTGCACAGCAACCAGTTTGTCCGCCAGTTCACGCAGCTCGCTTGGCAGTTCGCTGTAAGCGGTCGCAGTGTTGGCCCACAGGGTGTCGCCACCGAAGGCCGGGGCGACCACCGAGCGCAGGATCGAGGCTTTCGGGTAGGCGTCGACGAACGTCACGTCGGTGTGCCAGGAGTTGGCGCGCTGGCCCTCGGCACCGTCCAGTTCCAGCAGATAACGCGTGCCCTCACGCACCGGCACAGTTGGATGCGCCACAGGTTCGCCGAGCAGATGGGCGAAGGCTTCCTGGCGCTGATCGTCGAGTTGGGTCTGCTCGCGGAAGAACACGACCTTGTACTGGATCAACGCCTGCTGAATGGCTTCGACCGTAGCGGCGTCCAGCTCACCGGACAGGTGCACGCCACGAATCTCGGCGCCGATACGACCGGCCACCGGATGGATTTCCAGCGCGTGGACAGCGGGTTTTACAGCGAGTGCGGCATTGCTCATGGGTAGACCCTCATCGACTGCTTGCGGTTGGGCGGCAGCGAAACATCGCTCTATCTATATTCCATTTACATCTAATAGATATTCACATGCTTCGTTGACGGAATAAGAGCTTGCATTTAAAACCTCAAGCAACCCTCGTCGCAAATGCCTTCGAGCTATTTTTAGGATGCCGAAAAAGCATATGGATCTTCGCCAGTTGCGTTACTTCATCGCCCTCAACGAACACCGCAGTTTTGTCCGTGCGGCGGACGCGATGGGCATCACCCAACCGGCGTTCAGCCGTAGCATTCAGGGGCTGGAGCAGGAGTTCGGTTGCGTGCTGGTGGATCGCGGCAACAAGGATCTGCGCCCCACGCCCGAGGGCCAGGTGGTACTGCAACACGCCCTGAGCCTGGTGCAGGGCGCCGCGCTGCTCAGTGCCGAGGTGACGCAGATGACCAAGCTCGATGCCGGTGAACTGCACTTCGGTTGCGGCCCGGCGCCGGCGGTGAAGTTGGTACCGGATGCAGTCGCGCAATTCATCAATGCACACCCGAAAGTGCGCACCTGTTTTCAGGTGGATAACTGGGAAAAACTCAGCCGCGCGCTGAGCCGCGAGGAAATCGAATTCTTCATCGCCGACATCCGCCATTTCGAGGCCGACCCAAACTTCCAGACCCAGGCCCTGACGCCCAAGCGCGGGGTATTTTTCTGCCGCCCGGGGCATCCGTTGCTGGCCAAGGAAAGTCTGTCGACCAACGACATGTTCGATTACCCGCTGGCGACCACGCTGATCCCGCCGGGCATCCGCAAACTGCTGGCGAACCTCAGTGGCAGGATCGATTTTTCGCCGACCATCGAGACCGAGCATTTCCCGGCACTGGTGAAAGTGGTGCTGCAATCGAATGCGATTGGCGTGGGCACGGAAGAGGCGTTCGTCGAGGACATTGCCCAGGGTTCGCTGGCGCTGCTGCACTGGCGCAACCTGCCGCAGAATCTGGAGAGCATGAATGCACGCTGCGGGATTGTCAGTCGCACCGGATTCAGGCTGTCGCCGGCGGCGCGGGCGATGATCGAGACGTTGGTGGCGGTGGATAAGCAGGAGGTCAGCGTCGCGGTTTAGGACCCTTTCGCGAGCAAGCCCGCTCCCACAGTTGGAATGCATTTCCAGGTGGGAGCGGGCTTGCTCGCGAAGAGGCCCGACCAGACGACGGAGATTCAGAGCTTGGCCGCCGCCAACTCAGGCGCCACCCAATCGCTGACCTTGAACGGCTTGCGAATCAGCTTCTGCTGCGCCGCCAAGTCCACCGAGTCCTGCAATTTGCCGAGGAACACCGGGTCCAGCGTCGACGGGAACACTTCGCTGAGTTTCTGATCCTGCAGATCCTGCGACAGGATCACCGGTGGATAACTTGCCAGCCCCGACACTAGTTGCACATAGGCCTCCTTGTTGCTGTCCTGGGTCAACCACTCCACCGCCTGCTGCTGCGCCTTGAGCAGTTTCGCCACGACTTCCGGATGCCCGTCGACAAACTTGCCGGCCCCCACCAGCACCGACTGCACGCTGCCGGCGCCGCCCAGGTCTTTGGTGTTCAGTGGCAATTCCGCCAGCCCCTTGGCTTGCAGCGCCGTCAGCCCTGAACTGCCCCACGACGCGTCGATCTGTTTGGCCGCCAGTGCCGCGACCGCGCCGCTGAAGTCGAGGTTGATCACCTTCAAGTCCTTCTCGCTCAAACCCTGGCTGGCCAGTGCCGCGTCAAACGACAACTGCGTGGCGGTGCCACGGAAGATCGCCACGCGCTTGCCCTTGAGATCCTGCAAGGTCTTGATCCCCGAACCCGGCACCACGCCCAGATACTGCTTCACCCCGCGCGCACTGGCGCTGAGCAGACGCGTATCGAGACCGTTGGACTTGCCGATGATCGCCGCCAGATCGCCCAGATACGCCAGATCGACCTGCCCGTTGGCGAACGCCTCATTGATCACCGGCCCGGCACCCTTGAAGAAACTCCACTGAATCTTGATGCCCTGATCGGCAAAGGCCTTTTCGAAGATCTGCCGATCGCGCAGCACGTCCACCACGCCGCCACCGCTGTGCTGGGTGCCGGCGCTCAAGTCGGGCACGGCGATCCTGATTTCCTTGAGTTCGTCGGCGTGCGCGGTAAAGGCCAGCAGCCCCGCCAGCGCCGGGATGGTCAACAGGCTGAAGACACGTTTGAAGGGAAGGTTCATGGGTGCGGCTCCTTGATCACGACGGGCGTTGAGGAGCCGAAAGTAGGCCGAAGCAGGACCTTCGCTTAAATACTATAAATGCACATTTTTATATCTTTTTACGCTAAGCGAGCAAAAACGCGGCTTGCAGCGGCCTATGCATTAACAGCATCGAAAATATTCTTCGAATGCATTGGATGCGCATCGCGCTGGAGGCCTTAAATGGTCTTGCTTATCTCTTAATAGAATTGATTTGAATTTTATTAGACCAATTTTGCATACACCGCTAACCCGCTGCGGGAGCAGGCTTGCTCGCGAAGAGACCGTGTCATCCACCATCACTGGCGCCTGACACTCCACCTTCGTGAGCTAGCCCACACCCGCACAGCGGTCAGCCATGCAACCCGACAACGGAGGTCACCCATGGCCCGTGATTCCCTGCTCAGCCTGTCGCTGCCTGCGCCGCCGCTCAAACGTTGGCGGGCGTGGCCACGTCTCAACCAGCGTCTGTTGCCCTGGCTGCTGCCGATCAGCCTGTTCGCCCTGTGGTGGCTGGCGGCGCGCAATCAATGGATGAGCGAACAGATCCTGCCGGCGCCATCACTGGTGTGGAACAGCGCCATCGAGCTGTCCCAGGGCGAGTTGTGGAGTCATCTGTGGATCAGCCTGCAACGCCTGCTCTGGGGTTTGCTGGCAGGCATATCCACTGGGGCAGTTCTGGGTGCCGCGCTGGGTTTCAGCCGGCGCCTCGAACGGCTGGTCTTTCCGACGTTCGCCGGTCTGGCACAGGTGCCGACGCTGGCGTGGATTCCGCTGTTCATGGTGTTTTTCGGTATCGGCGAAGTGCTGAAACTGGTGGTGCTGATCAAAGCCATCGTGGTCCCGGTGACCCTGCACACACTGGTCGGCGTCCGTGATGCACAACCGAAACTGCGCGAAGCCGCCGCCGTCTTGCGCCTGCCTCCATACCTGCTGATCCGCCGTCTGGTGCTGCCCGCCGCGCTGCCGGCGTTCATGGCCGGCGTGCGCCTGGCACTGGCCGCTGGCTGGACTTCATTGCTGGCGGTGGAGCTGCTGGCGTCCAGCGAAGGCATCGGCTACCTGATGGTCTGGGCGCGGCAACTGTTCATGCTCGACATCGTGTTCGTGTGCATCGTAGTCATCGGCCTGCTCGGCGTGGCGATGGATCGCGGCATCGGCTTGCTCGACCGCAAACTGGTGCACTGGCCGCACCCGGCCACCGCAGAAATCCGCCGCGGCCCGCGCTATGAAGGCTGGCAACGTCTGCAACCGTGGCTGTTGCCGCTGGGCCTGATTGGCGTGTGGCAAGTGGCGAGCGATCAGCAATGGATCGACGCGAACATTCTGGTCAGCCCGGTGGCAGTGCTGGAAACGACTAAAAACGGCCTGCTCGACGGCACGTTGATCAGCGGCATGGCCTTGAGCCTCGGCCGCACCGTCGGTGGATTGTTGTTGGGTGGCGGGCTCGGTTTCGCCCTCGGCCTGCTGCTGGGCCTGTCGCGCACCAGCGAACGGTTGCTCGGCCCGACACTCGCCGCCCTGCGGCAGATTGCGATTTTTGCCTGGGTGCCGCTGCTTACCGCGTGGTTCGGTCTCGGTGAACTGGCGAAGTGGATATTCGTCGCCCTCGCCGCGTTCTTCCCGCTGTTCATCGCCACCCAACGCAGCGTCGCCAACCTCTCGCCACAACTCAACGAAGCCGCGCAGGTGCTACGCCTGAACCTCGGTCAGCGCTTGCGCCGACTGGTGTTGCCGGGGGCGGCGCCGGGAATTTTCGCCGGGCTGCGCCTGAGCCTGATCTACGCCTGGCTCGGCACCATCGGCGCCGAATATTTCATGCCGTCCAACGGCGGCATCGGCAGCCAGATGATCGGCGCCCAACAGCTGCTGCGCATGGACCTGATCATGGCCGGAATGCTCCTGGTCGGGCTGACCGGCGCCCTGCTCAACCTTGTTGGCCAACGCCTGGAAATTCGCGCCACCCGCTGGAGACACGCATGAACGCACCGATTGTCAGCTTCACCCACGTAGGCAAATCCTTCGACGTCGACGGTTTCGAACTGGAGGCGATTCGCGAATTCAACCTGGACATCGCCGAGGGCGAATTCGTCGCCATTGTCGGCTCCAGCGGTTGCGGCAAATCCACCTTGCTGCGTTTGCTGGTGGGCCTCGACACGCAGTTTCGCGGGCAGATCACGGTGGATGGCAAAGCCGTCAGCGGCATTGGCGGCGAACGCGGCATCGTGTTTCAGGAACACCGTTTGTTTCCGTGGTTGACCGTGGCCGACAACATCGGCCTGGGCCTGGTCAACGAGCCACTGGCTGCCGCCGAAAAGCAGCGGCGCATCAACGATTTCATCGAGCTGGTCGGCCTGCGTGACTTCACCCGCGCCTATCCACACCAGCTCTCTGGCGGCATGGCGCAGCGCGTGGCGATTGCTCGCGGGCTGGTCGCCAGCCCAAGGATCCTGTTGCTCGACGAACCCTTCGGCGCGCTCGACGCACTGACCCGCCAGCAGATGCAGGACGAGCTGCTGGCGATTCGTGCCCGGGCGAAAATCACCACGATTCTGGTCACCCACGACGTCGAGGAAGCGATCTTTCTGGCCGACCGCGTGGTGGTGATGGAGCCGCGTCCGGGACGGATCAAGCAAGTGGTCGAGATTGCCCTGCCGCATCCGCGCCAGCGCAGCAGTTTCGACTTCCATCAGCTGCGCGAAGAGCTGCTGCACGAGCTGACCAGTGACGACCATTACCAACCGAGCGTACCGGTGCAGATCCGCGATCTGCCGCTGTCGTTCATTGCCTGTTGAGAGGAGCTTTATCGATGCCGCAACGTCCCAATTTTCTGGTGATCCTGGCCGACGATCTCGGCTTCTCCGACCTCGGTGCCTTCGGCGGCGAAATCGCCACGCCGAACCTTGATGCCCTGGCCAGCAACGGCCTGCGATTGACCGATTTCCACACCGCGCCAACCTGTTCGCCAACTCGCTCGATGCTGTTGACCGGCACCGATCACCACATCGCCGGCATCGGCACCATGGCGGAAACCCTGACCCCGGAGCTGATCGGCAAACCGGGTTACGAGGGCTACTTGAACGACCGCGTTGTCGCCCTGCCCGAGCTGCTGCGCGAGGCCGGTTACCAGACGTTGATGAGCGGCAAATGGCACTTGGGCTTGAAGGCTGAACAGGCGCCGCAGGCCCGTGGTTTCGAGCGCTCGTTCTCGCTGCTGCCGGGAGCGGCCAACCACTACGGTTTCGAGCCGACTTACGATGAGCACACCCCGGGCCTGCTGAAATCGACCCCGGCGCTGTACATCGAAGACGACACATTCCTCGACGAATTACCCAAGGACTTTTACTCGTCGGACGCCTTCGGCGACAAGCTGCTGCAGTACCTCAAGGAGCGTGATCAGAGCCGGCCGTTCTTCGCCTATTTGCCCTTCTCCGCACCGCACTGGCCGTTGCAGGCGCCGGCCGATATCGTCGAGAAATACCGTGGCCGCTACGACTCAGGTCCCGAGGTGCTGCGCCTGGAACGCCTGGAAAAACTCAAAACCCTCGGGCTGATCGAGCCCGACGTCGAACCGCACCCGCTGATCCAGCTGAGCGCGCAATGGGATGCGCTGAGCGCTGAGCAAAAACAGATTTCCGCACGGGCGATGGAGGTCTACGCAGCAATGGTCGAGCGCATGGACTGGAACATCGGCCGGGTGGTCGATTACCTGCGCCAGCAAGGGCAACTGGACAACACCTTCATTCTGTTCATGTCCGACAACGGAGCCGAAGGCGCGCTGCTGGAAGCCTTCCCCAAGTTCGGCCCGGAGTTGATGACCTATCTGAACCAGCACTACGACAACAGCCTGGACAACATCGGCCGGGCCAATTCCTACGTCTGGTACGGACCAAACTGGGCACAGGTGGCCACCGCGCCGTCACGGCTGTTCAAGGCCTTTACCACCGAGGGCGGGATTCGTGTGCCGGCGCTGCTGCACTACCCGCAACTGCCAATCAAAGGGCAGATCAGCCACGGCTTCGGCACGGTGATGGACATCACTCCGACCATCCTCGACCTGGCCGGCGTACGCCACCCGGGCAAGCAATGGCACGGCAAACCGGTGGCGCCGTTACGCGGCAAATCGTGGCTGGGCTTTTTGTCCGGCGAGACGGCGCAGGTGCATGACGAGCACACCGTCACCGGTTGGGAATTGTTTGGACGGCGGGCGATTCGGCAAGGGTCGTGGAAAGCGGTGTGGATCCCCGGGCCGGTGGGGCCGGCGACCTGGCAGCTTTATGATCTGGCGAGTGATCCGGGGGAGATTCATGATCTGGCGTTGAGTCAGCCGGATCGGCTCAGCAGCTTGATCGGACATTGGCAGCAGTATGTGGAGGAGACCGGGGTGATTCTCAGTGCTTCGCCATTTCAACCGGATTGAGGTTGCCTGATCTGACGCCTTCGCGAGCAAGCCCGCTCCCACAGTTGGAACGCGTTCCCCTGTGGGAGGAGACCGGGGTGACTCTCGGTGCTTCGCCGTTTCAGCCGGATTGAGGTTGCCTGATCTGACGCCTTCGCGAGCAAGCCCGCTCCCACAGTTGGAATGCGTTCCCCTGTGGGAGGAGACCGGGGTGATTCTCGGTGCTTCGCCGTTCCAGCCGGATTGAGGTTGCCTGATCTGACGCCTTCGCGAGCAAGCCCGCTCCTACAGTTGGAATGCGTTCCCCTGTGGGAGGAGACCGGGGTGATTCTCAGTGCTTCGCCGTTCCAGCCGGATTGAGGTTGCCTGATCTGACGCCTTCGCGAGCAAGCCCGCTCCCACAGTTGGAATGCGTTCCCCTGTGGGAGCGGGCTTGCTCGCGAAGAGGCCCGCAAACTCACTCATCAAGCCCTGGCAGTGCGCACCTCTTCCTGCACCACTTCATCCCGACGAACAAACCGGTTCGCCCGCCCAAACGTGCCGAAATCATTGAACCGCACCCCCATCTCACGCATCACTTCATGCGCCACCGGCACCGTCATCTGGCGAATGTAGAACGGTTCCTTGACCACGAAATGGTGAATCCCGTGGCTGCTGCCGAAGTTGAAGCAAAAGGCCTGCAGCGGCCACAACCACCACGGATTCAGCACCTGGCATTGCTGCAGCACATTGCCTGGCTCGACGTCACCGTAGTAATGCATGTTCGAACTGATGAAGTGCAGGCAAAACGTGCGCAGCACGTTCGGGCCGATGATCACCACCGCCGCGATGTCGATCACTTGCATGACCGACAGCGTGGTCGCCGACCATTCAATCGGCGACCCCACGAGATAGGCGATGCCATTCGCCGCATGGAAGCCGAGAAACACGTACCACGCGCCCCAATGCACCAGCGCCAGCGGCGCGTAAACCTTCAAGCTGCGTTTGATGATGCTGATTTTGTGCGCCCAGGTCTTGGCCCGCAGCATGCGGATGAACGCCGACATCACGTTGTCGCCGACCATCAGCAACCGCGCAAAGCCCCACGGTTCACCGTTGGTGATCGCGCGTTCTTCCATGTCGGTTTCAGTGCCGGAGACCTTGTGATGATTGAGATGCAAGTGCCGGCGAATCCACGGGTTGATCGTGCTGGGCCGCGCCAGCCACACCAGGCCCATCATCAGATTGTGCGGCACGCGCTGTTTGCGGAAGTACATGCTGTGGATCAGGTCGTGCTCCAGCTCATGGGTCAACGAGGCGAAAAACGCATTGAGCAGCAAGCACACCCACCACGCCATGTGGCCAGTGATGTAGAGCGCTGCCGAACCGATCATCCCGACCAGGGCAAAGGCCAGAATCCCGGCGCCCAGCGCATCCTGATGCAGCAGAATCGGGTAGCGCTCTCGCAACTCGACACCCTTGGCCAGCACCACTTCGCGAATATGCGCTGATCGCTGGGCAGCATTGTGTCGCTGGGGGCTTGCAGAAGTACGGTCCATGCTTCCATCCTCTGGTTATCGATGTTCGCATCCTGCCCTGTGCATTTGCAGAACACGCTAGCCGAGAACGCCAACCTGTTGACCGGAAGCGCCAATCAGCATGAAGGAACCGACCTCCCTCGCCAGCTGGACCCGTGCCTTGCGCAAGCAACTCGATGCGCTGGGGCTGGACAGTATCGGCCTGTGCCAACAGGCCGGCCTCGATCCGCAGTTGATGGATGACCCGAACGCGCGTTACCCGTTATCCGGCACCACACGCCTGTGGGAGCTGGCAGTGCAGTTCAGCGGTGATCCGGCGATCGGCCTGCGGGTCTCGCGGTTCGTCAGCCCGACCACGTTCCATGCGCTCGGTTATGCTCTGGTGGCCAGCGGCAGCCTGCGTGAAGTGTTCGAGCGCATCGTGCGTTATCACCCGGTGGTCAGCGATGCGCTGGAGCTGGAACTGAGCCGCAGCGACGACCGTTATCTGTTTCGTCTGAACATTCCGTCAGGTAATCCGGCGCCGGCCTTCGAGGCCATCGATGCCTTTGCCGCGATCTACGTGCGCACTTGTCGAAATCGTCTGGGCCGCGACTACGCGCCGCTGGCGGTGTACTTGCGCCGCCCGGAACCGTCCGATGCGCACCAATGGCACAAGGTATTTCGCGCGCCGGTGCATTTCTCCTCCGCCGAGGACCGCCTGGAGTTCGCCCTCGCCGACTTCGACAGCCACCTTGACGACGCCAACCCGGAATTGGCCGAACACAACGAAGCGGTGCTCAAGCGCACCCTGGCCCAGCTCAAACCGCTGACCTGGGAGCGCAAGGTGCGCGACGCCATCGAAGAACAACTGCCCGAAGGTGAGCCCGGTGCCGAGCGCATCGCCCAGGCGTTGCACCTGAGCCTGCGCAGCCTGCAACGGCATCTGGCGGATGAAGGGTGTCGCTTCGACACGTTGCTCAACGAGAGCCGCGAAAACCTCGCGCTGCTGCACCTGCGCGATCCGCAGTGTTCGTTGAGCGAGGTCAGTTATCTGCTGGGGTTTGCTGATACCAGCAGTTTCAGTCGGGCGTTCAAGCGCTGGACCGGGATGACGCCGGGGCAGTTTCGCGATCAGTTGCGCTAACCAATATTTGTGGGGAATTCACGGGCCTCTTCGCGAGCAGGCTCGCTCCCACAGGGGAACGTATTTCAAAGTGGGAGCGGGCTTGCTCGCGAAGGCGTCAGTCAGAACACCTCAAAGCCCAACTCAAACACGGTACCAGTGGCATCACTGCTCACCCGCACCCGCCCCCCATGCAACTGCATGATCGACTGCACAATCGCCAGCCCCAACCCACCTGAATCCCCCGGTTCCGCCCGTGACGGATCGACCCGGTAAAAGCGATCAAACAATTTGCCCAGGTGCTGTGGCGCGACGGCCGGGCCGAGGTTGTGCACCTGCAACCAGCACATGCCAGGTTCATCACGGCGGCAAAGACTGATCAGCGTGCCTGCATCCGCGTGCCGCACCGCATTGGCCAACAGGTTACCAAGGGCGCGTTGCAGCAGTTGCTGGTCGGCCAGCAGTTCGCCGTGCAACTGGTTATTCAGGCGCAACTCGCGGTCATCGGCCAACGCTTCAAAGTAATCGCAGAGCTCACTGCCGACGCTGTGCAGATCCAGCGTCCGCCGTTCGAGCGCCCGTTCTGCCTGTTCGGCGCGGGCGAGGAACATCAGGTTTTCGGCCATGCGCTTGAGGCGTTCGAATTCTTCCATGTTCGAGGCCAGCAGCTCCTGATACTCCGCAGTGCTGCGCGGGTGATTCAGCGCCTGGCCGTTGCTCGCCAGCAAGGTGTGCAACGGCGTGCGGATTTCGTGCGCAAGGTCAGCGGAAAACTGCGACAACCGCTGCACGCTGTCGTCCAGCCGGGCGAGCATGCCGTTGAGCGCCTGCACCGGTTCGAGCAGCTCTGCCGGCGTACCGCTCGCCGATAACCGTTGATCAAGGCTGCGCAGATCAATTCCGCGCACCGCCTCGCTCAACTGCCGCAACGGTTGCAAACCCCGGCGCAGCAGGACCAGGCCCAGCGCAAACGCGAGCAACGCGCCGAGCCCGACCGCCAGGTACAGGCGCAAACGATAACTGCCAAGCATCTGCTCACGTTCACTGAGCACCTTGCCGGCAATCACCGTCAGCGGCTCGCCGTTCGGCCCTTGGGCTTCACCGGACAACAACGCCAGCTCGGCACCGTCCGGCGCCTGCCAGGTCAGCACGTCGTGACGCTGTGGCGTCTGCTCGCGGGGGATGGCGTTCAGCGCCGGCAACTCGCGCTGACGAGGGTTGATGCCGATCACGCTCGATCCGTCGGCACGCCGCACCAACAGCAGACTGTCGAGGTTACCGAGCATGTTCTGATAGAGACGCGGGCGCGCCTGCAAGGCGTCAAGGCTGTCGCTGTCGGCGAGCAGCGCGCGCACCTGCTCAAGTCGGCCGAGCAGGGCCAGGTCATCGCGGTAAGCGATCTCCGACGCCAGCGAGCGATAGAGAAACACGCCAATCGCACTCAGCACCAACGCGCAGACCACGGCAAACGCCAGCGCCAGACGCCAGGCGATCGACCTAGCGCGCATCGTCGGGCGCTTCCAGCTGATAGCCGACGCCGCGCACGGTGTGGATCAGTTTTGGCATGAACGGGTCATCGACTTTGGCCCGCAAGCGGCGCACCGCGACTTCGACCATGTTGGTGTCGCTGTCGAAATTCAGGTTCCACACCTGGGAGGCGATCAGCGTGCGTGACAACACTTCGCCCTGACGACTGGCGAGCAATTGCAACAGGGCAAATTCCTTGTTGGTCAGGGCAATGCGCTGACCGCCGCGACTGACCCGACGCCGCAGCACATCAATCTCAAGGTCAGCGATGCAGTAGGACTCGGCCTCGCGCATCGGCCCACGCCGCAGCAGCGTGCGCACCCGCGCGAGCAATTCGGCGAAGGCAAAGGGTTTGAGCAAGTAATCGTCGGCGCCCAGTTCCAGTCCGCGCACGCGGTCTTCGATAGCGTCCTTGGCGGTCAGGAACAGCACCGGCGTGGCGCCGCGCTGGCGGATCAGTTGCAGCAACTGCCAACCATTGAGGCCCGGCAGCATCACGTCGAGGATGATCAGGTCGTATGCCTGCTGCTCGATGAAATAGCGCCCATCGAGGCCATTGAGTGCCACGTCCACGGCAAAACCCGACTCGCCCAGCCCTTTGGCAAGGAAATTCGCGGTTTTGGCTTCATCTTCTACGACCAGCAAACGCATGGCACACCTCGATTGATCAGGCACACAGGCTAGGCGCCTTCGGTCCGGTTGCCCATTACAAACTTGTAATCCGACTGACGAGGTTCTGACGAAGAGCGCCGGCTATGGTGGCGACCTTCGCTTTCGGAGCCTGTTCATGACCTTCAAATATCTTGTCGCGAGCCTCGCCATCGGCCTGAGCGCCAGCGCGGTTGCCAGCCCGGAACTGCCACGTCACGCCGACCTCGATCTGAAAACCGCACGCTTGCTGGCCGATTCGGCGCTGAGCAATTGCACCGGCACGGTGTCAGTGCTCGACCGTGGCGGCAACCTGCTGGTGACTCTGCGCGGCGATGGCATCGGCCCGCACAACACCGCCGCCAGCCAGCGCAAGGCCTACACCGCGCTGTCGACGAAAACCCCGACCCGGCTGTTTGCCGAGCACGCCCGCAGCAACCCGCAGACCGCCAATCTCAACACCCTCGATGAGCTGCTGTTGCTCGGCGGCGGTATCCCGTTGTTCGCCGGCAATGAGCTGGTGGGCGCCATGGGCGTGGCCGGATCCGGCGGCGGCGAACAAGACGAAAACTGTGCCATCAAGGCCGCCGAAAAGGCCGGCCTGACCCTCATCCGTTCCCCATAAGGAGACTGACCATGACCCCCCTGCGCATGACCTTCGCCGCAGTCGGCCTGAGCGCTGTTTCAGGCCTGACGCTGGCCGCCGGCAACCCACTGAGCGTGCACGTGCTCAATCTGGAAAACGGCCTGCCGTCCCCCGGGATCAACGTGACCCTGGAAAAACATGTCGGCCAGGACTGGCAGCCACTGGCCCAGGGCACCACCAACGAACAGGGACGCATCGCCGAACTGTTCCCGGCCAAACAGCCTTTCGAGGCGGGCGAATACCGCGTGGTGTTCAAGACCGGCGAGTATTTCGAGAAGAACAAGCGCCAGACGTTCTTCCCGGAGATCCCGGTGATTTTCCAGGTGCAGCAGACTGACCAGCACTACCACATCCCGTTGCTGCTCAGCCCTTATGGCTTCTCGACCTATCGCGGCTCGTAGAAACAACATTGATCCAATGTGGGAGCGGGCTTGCTCGCGAAGGCGGTGTGTCAGTTCATGATGTGTTAGCTGATGCACCGCCTTCGCGAGCAAGCCCGCTCCCACAGGGGAAACCCGTGTTCTTCAGAGTGTGGCCAGCGCCCGCAATCGAACGGCATCAAGAATTTCGATCTCGCCGTACCCCAGCCCGATAATCCCCTGCCCCTGTAAATCCTTGAGGATCTGGTTGGTGGTCTGCCGTGACAGCGACAGCATCGACGCCAATTGCTCCTGCGGCAGTTGCAGCACACGGCGCGGCGGGTCGAGTTCGCCGTAGCCTTCGGCGATCATCAACAGGCGATGGGCCAGGCGTGCCGGGGCCGGGAGCAAACTCAACTGTTCAAGATTGATGAAGGTCAGGCGCAATTTCTGGCTCATCAGCAACGCCAGATGCCGCCAGTACAGCGGCTGCTCGTCGAGGATTGTCAGCAGGGTGTTTTGCGCGATGTTCAGCAAGGTGCAAGGCCCGACAGCGTAGGCGTCATGGGTGCGCGGCTGGCCATCGAACAGGCAGATTTCGCCGAACCAGTGCGGCGCTTCCACCAGGCTCAGCAACGCCTCCTTGCCCTGCTCGCTCACCGCTCCGATACGGATCGCGCCGTCGAGCACCGCATACAATCCGCACGGCGCATCGCCGCGCTGAAACAGCCGCTGCCCCGCCGTCAGCCGCCGCTCCCGGGCCGCCGCCAGCAGACTATCCTGAAAGGATGCTGGCAGATGACTGAACCATTGTCCGGTCATCAGCTGTGAACGCTTATCCATGAACACTCCCAATTGTCGCCTGCCTGACAGAGCGAACGCCGAACCCGGGGCATGCTGCTCTCACCCTACAGGAGGAACAACAATGAAAAGCCTCGTCGATCATTTGAGTCAATACGCCGCGTATCACCGCGACCCGCGCAACATCGCCAGCCACTTTATCGGCATTCCGCTGATCGTAGTGGCCGTGGCGGTGTTGTTGTCGCGGCCAGAATGGGCGCTGGGCAGTTTGTGGCTATCGCCGGCGGTGTTGCTGGCGTTGGCCTCGGCGTGGTTCTACCTGCGCCTGGAAGTGAAGCTGGGCGTTCTGATGACGGTGCTGATGGCGTTGTCGGTCTGGGCCGGGCATGTACTGGCGCAGCAGAGCACCATGGTCTGGCTCAGCAGCGGCCTGGCAATGTTTGTGATCGGCTGGGTGATCCAGTTTGTCGGGCACCATTATGAAGGACGCAAACCGGCGTTTGTCGATGACGTGAGCGGGTTGATTGTCGGGCCGTTGTTTGTGGTGGCGGAACTGGCGTTCATGCTCGGCATGCGACAGGCGCTGAAAGAGCAGATCGAGGCGCGGGCGGGCGTGGTACGGGTCAATCCGAATCGGGCGGCTGTGTAGATCGCATTCGCGAGCAAGCCCGCTCCCACAGGGAAACGCATTCCAAGTGTGGGAGCGAGCTTGCTCGGGGCGGCGATCCGACGAAGCTTTTGACGTCAGAGGCCTGCGACTTTCTGCCAGACCTTCGGTTTGAAGAACAGCGTTTCACCTTTGGCCAGACCAATCAGGCTGTCATGGTCTTTCACCACTTCGGCCTCGATCAGGTCCGTCTGCCCTTCCACCTTCAACGTCACCCGCGTGGTTGCGCCCAACGGGCGGATATCGCGCACTTCAGCGGCGTGGTGATCTTCCAGTTCATGCTTGGACAGCGACACTTCGTGCGGGCGGAACAGCACGTGGTTGTCGTCACTGAGCAGCAAGCGGTTCGAGTCGCCGAGGAAGTGATAGACGAAATCGCTGGCCGGGTTTTCGTAGACATCGCCCGGTGAGCCGATCTGCTCGATCACGCCCTTGTTCATCACCACGATACGGTCAGCGACTTCCATCGCTTCTTCCTGGTCGTGAGTCACGAACACCGAGGTCAGGTTGATGTCTTCGTGCAGCCGCGCCAACCAGCGGCGCAGCTCTTTGCGCACCTTGGCGTCGAGGGCGCCGAACGGCTCATCGAGCAGTAGCACCTTCGGTTCCACCGCCAACGCGCGGGCCAGGGCGATACGCTGACGCTGGCCGCCAGACAATTGCTCCGGGTAACGATCCGACAACCAGTCCAGTTGCACCATGTTCAGCAGTTCGTGGACCTTGGTCGCGATCTGGCTTTCGCTCGGGCGCTGGTTTTTCGGCTTCATGCGCAGGCCGAACGCGACGTTGTCGAACACCGTCATGTGGCGGAACAGCGCGTAGTGCTGGAACACGAAACCGACGTTGCGATCACGCACATCGTGGCCGGAGACGTCTTCACCGTGGAAGACGATGTTGCCCTGATCCGGGGTTTCCAGGCCGGCAATAATCCGCAGCAGCGTGGTCTTGCCGCAACCGGACGGGCCGAGCAACGCCACCAGTTCACCGCTATGGATGTCCAGGCTGATGTTGTCCAGCGCCTTGAACGCATTGAAATTCTTGCTGACGTTACGCACTTCGATCGACATGAGTTATTCCTCCGCGGCGCTGGCGCGCAGGCGGTTGATACGGTTTTCGCTCCACTGCTTGAGCAGCAGGATGAAGAGCGCCAGGATCAGCAACAGGCTCGCCACGGCGAACGCGGCCACGTGGTTGTATTCGTTGTAGAGGATCTCGACGTGCAGCGGCAAGGTGTTGGTCACCCCGCGAATGTGCCCGGAAACCACCGACACCGCACCGAACTCACCCATGGCCCGCGCGGTGCACAGCACCACGCCATAGATCAGGCCCCATTTGATGTTGGGGACGGTGACGTGCCAGAACATCTGCCAGCCGTTGGCGCCGAGCAGGCGCGCGGCCTCCTCTTCCTGCGTGCCTTGTTCCTGCATCAGCGGAATCAGTTCACGGGCCACGAACGGCACGGTGACGAAGATCGTCGCCAGCACGATGCCCGGCAGGGCGAAGACGATCTGGATGTCGTGATCCTGCAGCCACGGCCCGAACAGGCCCTGGGCGCCGAACATCAGCACGTAGACCAGACCTGCGATCACCGGCGATACCGAGAACGGCAGGTCGATCAGCGTCACCAGCATGCTCTTGCCGCGGAACGAGTACTTGCTCACGCACCACGCGGCGCTGACGCCGAACACCAGGTTCAGCGGCACCGAAATCAGCACCGCGATCACCGTGAGTTTCAGCGCCGACAAGGCATCGGGTTCAAAGATCGCGGTGAAGAATGCACCGAGGCCGTTCTTCAAACCTTGGGACACCACGATGAACAGCGGCAACACCAGGAACAGAAAAAAGATCAGCCAGCCGAGACCGATCAGCACTCTGCGCGAAGTGGCGCTGCCACGGCGCGCAGCGTTGGCCGAGGAAGCGGCCGCAATAGACGATTGGGACATGGTTCGCGCCTCCTTATGGGGTTTCGATACGCCGCTGCAGCAAGTTGATCAGCAGCAACAGGACGAAGGAAACCACCAGCATCAGCACGCCGATGGAAGTGGCGCCGGTGTAGTCGTACTGGTCGAGTTTGACCATGATCAGCAGCGGCAGAATTTCGGTTTTCATCGGCATGTTGCCGGCAATGAAAATCACCGAACCGTACTCGCCGACGCCCCGCGCGAACGCCAGAGCAAAACCGGTCAGCCAGGCGGGCAACAGCGCCGGCAACAGGATGTGGCGGAACACCTGCAGTGGCTTCGCCCCGAGGCAGGCGGCGGCTTCTTCGACTTCACGCGGAATGTCCGCCAGCACCGGCTGCACCGTGCGCACCACGAACGGCAGGGTCACGAAGGTCAACGCCAGCGTGATCCCGAGCGGGGTGTAGGCGATCTTGAAACCGAGGTCGGCGGCGAACTGCCCGACCAGCCCGGTCGGGGTGTACAGCGCTGTCAGTGCAATACCGGCCACCGCGGTCGGCAACGCGAACGGCAGATCGATCATCGCGTCGATCACCTTGCGCCCCGGGAACGTGTAGCGCACCAGCACCCAGGCCAGCAACGTGCCGATGATGCCGTTGATGATCGCGGCGCACAGCGCAGTGCCGAAGCTCAGCTTCAGTGCAGCGAGAACGCGGGGCGCGGAGATGATCGTCCAGAACTGATCCCAGGTGAGTTGGGCGGCATGGACGAACATCGCCGCCAGCGGGATAAGCACAATCAGGCTGAGGTACACCAAGGTGTAACCCAGCGTCAGCCCGAAGCCGGGTATGACGGGGGAGATACGACGCGACATAAAAGTCCTTGGTTGAAAACGCATCAATGTGGGAGCGGGCTTGCTCGCGAATGGGCCCTATCATTCAACATTTATGTCGTCTGACACACCGTCTTCGCGAGCAAGCCCGCTCCCACATGTTTTGTGCCTGAACATCAGGCTCGTTTCATTTGAGATTACTGCGCCTGATAGATCTGGTCGAACACGCCACCGTCGTTGAAGAATTTCGGCTGCGCGGATTTCCAGCCGCCGAAGTCCTTGTCGATGGTTACCAGTTCCAGTTTCGGGAACTGCTGGGCGTACTTCGCCGCCACGTCCTTGTCACGCGGGCGGTAGAAGTTCTTCGCGGCGATCTCCTGACCGGCCGGGCTGTACAGGTGCTTCAGATAGGCTTCGGCGATCTGCTCGTTGCCCTTCTTCTCGGCATTCTTGTCGACCACAGCCACCGGCGGTTCGGCGAGGATCGACAGCGACGGCACGACGATGTCGAACTTGTCGGCGCCACCGTCTTCTTTCAACGCCAGGAACGCTTCGTTTTCCCAGGCCAGCAACACGTCACCCTGACCGTTGTTGACGAAGGTAATGGTCGAGCCGCGGGCGCCGGTGTCCAATACCGGAACGTGCTTGAACAGGGTCTGTACGTACTCTTTGGCTTTTGCTTCGCTACCGCCGTTGGCTTTCAGGCCGTAAGCCCACGCAGCGAGGAAGTTCCAGCGTGCGCCACCCGAGGTTTTCGGGTTCGGGGTGATCACCGAGACATCGTTCTTGACCAGGTCGCCCCAGTCCTTGATGCCTTTCGGGTTGCCCTTGCGCACCAGGAACACAATGGTCGAGGTATACGGGGTGCTGGCGTCCGGCAGACGCTTCTGCCAGTCGGCCGGCAGGGTCTTGCCGAGCTTGGCGATTTCGTCGATGTCGCCGGCCAGTGCCAGGGTCACGACGTCAGCGCGCAGACCGTCGATCACCGCGCGGCCCTGCTTGCCCGAACCGCCGTGGGATTGCTGGATTTTCACGGTGTCGCCGGCATGGTCCTGCTGCCAGAACTTGATGAATTCGGCGTTGTAGTCCTGATACAGCTCACGGGTCGGGTCGTACGACACGTTGAGCAGTTCGTAATCCTTGGCAACCGCGGAACCGGCAAACACAGCGCTGGCCAAGGCGGCCAAAGCGTAACGGCGAATCGACGACATGGTGAAAGCTCCTGGAATTCTGGGTGGTGGCTTTTTCTTATGTGTTGCTGGAGTCGGGTTGCTCATTCAAAGATCGCCGCCTGCGACAGCTCTTGCGCACAGCCCCCTGCAGAAGCTGCCGCAGGCGGCGATCTTTTTCAGCTCGGCTTGTTGCCCGGTTGCTGCAAACGGAATTTCTCTTTGCGTTCGATCTGTACGACCTGGGCGTTGTGCACAGTGATCTCCACCGCACCGAAACGCAGATCGCGCAGGGCGCTCTGGATTTCACGCAAGATGGTGGTTTCGTCCTGACCGTCAACGCTGCGAAGGGATGCGCTCATGGTGCTGCTCCTTTGAATGGGATATGCCTGGCAGTGGGCGGCACTGCGTTCGGCGTGGGAGCAATATAAGAGAGGCGCAGATATTCTTAAAAAGACTATTTAAGAATGTTTATATAACTAGAAAACATTATCTGTCGGGGCAAGGGTTTGCGCAGATTCGGGACCGACAGATAACCCTGTGGTGAGGGGATTTATCCCCGCTGGACTGCGCAGCAGTCGCAAAATTTTCAGGGTCGCTTCGCAACCCGACGGGGATAAATTCACTCGCGACAGGTTTTGTACTCACCACAGAGACTGGATTCAGCCGATAACAGGAGCCTTCGCCCAATCAATTTCTCCCGCCGGCACCGGCCGCCCAAACCAGTAGCCCTGGCCCAGATCACATTCCTGATCCAACAGAAACGCCGCCTGCTCCGCCTGCTCGATCCCTTCGGCGTGCACCTGCATGCCCATGCTGCGGGCCAGGGCGATGATCACGCGAACGATCGCCACATCGTCCTCGTCAGACGGCAGCCCGGCCACAAAACCCTGATCGATCTTGAGCTTCTGCACCGGCAGACGCTTGAGCCGCAAGAGAGATGAATAGCCGGTGCCAAAATCGTCGATGGCCAGGCGAATGCCCAACTCGCGTAACCGATGCATCTGCTCCAGCGCCACTTCAGGGTCGTCCATCACCGCACTTTCGGTGACTTCCAGCTCCAGATAGGCCGGATCCAGCCCGGTCTCGTGCAGCACCTGCGCCACCTGCTGATACAGCTCGCGCCGGGCGAACAGCCGCGACGAGACGTTGACTGCGACGAACGACAGGACAACTCCCGCCTGTTGCCATTGGCACATCTGCGAACACGCCTGGCGCATCACCCAGGCATCGATTTCGGCAATCATCCCGGTGCGCTCGGCAATCGGAATGAATTCCGCCGGCGACACCAGCCCTCGTTGTGGATGCTGCCAACGCACCAGCGCTTCGACGCCGATCAGGCGACTGCTGTGCAAATCGTGAACCGGTTGGTAGTAGACCCGCAGTTCCTGCTGCTCCAGCGCGCGGCGCAATTCGAAGGCGATCTCGACCCGTTGCTGGGCATGTGCCGTCAGCTCTTCGGTGTACAACGCGTATCCGTTACGCCCGCTGCTCTTGGCCTTGAACAATGCGGCATCGGCATTGCGCAACAGCTGATCGGCACTCAGCGCGTCGCTGGGGAACAGGCTGATACCGATACTGGCGTTGATGAACAACTCATGCCGGTCGATGGCGAACGGCTCCTTCAGCGCATCGAGAATGCGTTGCGCCAGCGCCGCAGCCTGTACCAGCTGTGGACAACTTTCCGCCAGCACCGCGAATTCATCACCGCCGAGCCGCGCCAGGGTCATCCCGGGGCCGAACAGATCCTGCAGGCGTGCCGCCACCGCTTTGAGCAAGCGATCGCCAACGTTATGCCCGAGGCTGTCGTTGATCATCTTGAAGTGATCCAGATCGATCATCAGCAAGGCGCAGCCGCGCTTGTGCAGTTGCGCCGATGTCAGCGCCTGTTCGGCGCGGTCGCTGAACAGCAGACGGTTGGGCAGGTCGGTCAGTGGATCGTGGTGCGCGAGGTGCTTGAGTTCGTGCTCGGAATCCTTGATCGCACTGATGTCGGAAAACACCGCCACATAGTGGCTGAGGCGTCCCTGATCATCGTGAATCACGCGGATGGTCTGCCACTGTGGGTAAATCTCACCGCTCTTGCGCCGGTTCCAGATTTCCCCGCTCCATTCGCCGTGTGCCTGCAGCGTGGCAAACATCGCCTGATAGAAGTCTGGTGGATGGTGGCCGGACTTGAACAAGCTCGGTTGATGACCGAGGACTTCTTCACGCTGGTAGCCGGTGATCTCCATGAACGCGCGGTTGACGTGCACGATCAGGCCCTCGCGATTGGTGACCAGCACCCCTTCGCGGGTGCAGTCGAACACCGCAGCCGCCTGACGCAGGCGCTCACGGTCGGCCTGACGCTCGCGCAACCGCGCACCAATGCCGAGAAACTCACACAAACGCACGCGGGCCAGGAAGATCAGCCCGGCACTCAGCGCCGCCCAGACGTAACCGTTGATCAGTTGCCAACGCAGTTGATCGACGGACTCATCGAAGAAATTGTTTAATAAATAACCAGTCCCTTGCAGCCAGACGGCCGCAAGCACGAGATAAAGCAGCGCTGCACGCAAGGCATCGCGATAAGTGGCAGACATTCGGCTGTCCATGTCCCTACAAAAAGGTTGGAATTATAGGTCAAGAAACATCCAGCGACTCTTATCTGAAAGGGCGACTGGTTTTATCTGTGTGCTTGGTGATAATGCAACGGCTGTTTTTATCTTTATCGAGGGCCCTATAGCCTATGTGGTACGAAGGTTTTCTTGGCTTGTCGGCCTGGTCACTGGTCGCGGTCACCCTGCTGATGACCCACGTGACAATTGTCGCCGTCACGGTCTATCTGCACCGTTATTCGGCCCATCGCTCGCTTGAGCTGAATGCCGGCCTGAAACATTTTTTCCGCTTCTGGCTGTGGCTGACCACGGCGCAGAACACCCGCGAGTGGACCGCCATCCACCGTAAGCACCACGCCAAATGCGAAACCGAAGATGACCCGCACAGTCCGGTCATCAAGGGTCTGTCCACCGTGCTGCGCAAAGGCGCCGAGCTGTATCGCGCCGAAGCCGAGAACCCGGAGACCCTGCGCATCTACGGCAAGAACTGCCCCGAAGACTGGATCGAACGCAATCTCTACAGCCGCTATCCGCTGCTGGGCGTGGCAATCATGGGCGTCATCGACCTGCTGCTGTTCGGCACCATCGGCATCACCATCTGGGCAATCCAGATGATGTGGATTCCGGTCTGGGCCGCCGGCGTGGTCAACGGTCTGGGGCACGCCATCGGCTACCGCAACTTCGAATGCCGCGACGCGGCAACCAATCTGGTGCCGTGGGGCATCCTGATCGGCGGCGAAGAGCTGCACAACAACCACCACACCTACCCCAACTCGGCCAAGCTGTCGGTGAAGAAGTGGGAGTTCGACCTCGGCTGGGCGTGGATCAAGGTCTTCAGCTTCCTCGGTCTGGCCAAGGTGCAGCGTGTGGCGCCGATCGCCCACCGCGTCGAAGGCAAGGGCAACCTGGACATGGATACCGCCATGGCGATCCTCAACAATCGCTTCCAGATCATGGCCCAGTACCGCAAATTGGTGATCGGCCCGCTGGTCAAGCAGGAGCTGGACAAGGTCGATCATTCGGTACGCCATCAATTCCATCGGGCCAAACGCCTGCTGTCGCGGGAAACCAGCCTGTTGGAAGACCGTCATCACTTGCGCATCCAGAACATGCTCGAGCACAGTCAGGCGCTGAAGGTAATTTACGAAAAACGCCTGGCCCTGCAGCAGATCTGGGTCAAGACCAGCGCCAATGGCCACGACATGCTCGCCGCCATCAAGGAATGGGTGCACGAGGCCGAGGCCAGTGGTATTCAGTCCCTGCGTGAATTCGCCGACCAGTTGAAAACCTACTCGTTGCGTCCTGCAGCGGTCTGATGCCGTTGATCGGTGCGCCCGGGCTCCCGGGTGCACCCTTCGGAACTAAGCACAAAATCCCCTATCTCAAAGACACTTCGCCACCCCGGCGGGCTGTACTGTGGCCGTTGTCGAAATTGCGGCACGCCCTTTGAGATATGTGCCGATGGTCAACAACAATCAAAAAGACTCATCCCTTGCGCAGTGGCCCGAGGCCGCGCAAACCCTGATGGCGCTGATGCACGCCCAGGGCGAAGTTGCTCGGCTGAGCGAGCGCGAACAGCTGTTCAGCTCACTGCTGGTGAGCGTCAACGCGGTGCTTTGGGCGTTCAACTGGGAAACCCGTCAGGTGCTGTACGTCAGCCCCGCGTATGAACGGATTTTCGGGCGCTCCGCAGGGCTCTTGCTCGCCGACTACAACCAGTGGCGCGACAGTATCTACCCCGACGATCTGGATTACGCCGAACGCAGCCTTGCCGAAGTCCTGCACAAGGGCGCGGTGGAAGACCGCGAATACCGGATCATCGCCGCCGACGGCCAGGTTCGCTGGCTGAGCGACAAATGCTTCATCAACCGTCAGGACGAGCCCGGACAACCGGTGATCATTGTCGGCATCGCCGAGGACATCACCGACAAGAAGCACATGGAAACCGAGCTGCAACGCCTGGCGACCACCGACGTGCTGACCCAAAGCAGCAATCGCCGCCATTTCTTCGAATGCGCCAACCGCGAATTCGAAGAGGCACGCCTGCAAGGTGCGCCACTGGCGTTTCTGCTGCTGGACATCGACGACTTCAAGCTGATCAACGACAGCTACGGCCACCCCGAGGGCGATAGCGTGCTGCAGCGCATCGCCGAATGCGGGCGCGGCTCTTTACGCCGGGGTGATCTGTTCGGGCGCATTGGCGGAGAAGAGTTCGCAGCGGTGTTCCCCGGTTGTGCATCGGACATGGCGATGCAAGTGGCAGAACGGCTGCAACAGGAAATTCAGCGCTTGAGTTTCAGCCATGACGGGCAGACGTTCGGTATCACCGTCAGCCAGGGCCTGACCAGCCTCAACCCAGAGGACGACAGCCTCGACAGCCTGTTCGCCCGGGCAGATGCGGCGATGTACGAGGCCAAGCGCCAGGGCAAGAATCGGATCATTACTGCCTGAACCCGGATTTGCGCCATCCAGAGCTCCGATGTGGGAGCGGGCTTGCTCGCGAAGGCGGTGTGTCATTCAGCAATTGTGTTGCCTGATACACCGCCTTCGCGAGCAAGCCCGCTCCCACAGGGTTGGGTGAAAACCCCGGTTATTTACGCATCCTCATCAATTCCGGCAACCCGATCTTCAGCAGCCGCGCCGTGCGACTCCTGGCCAGTTCCTCTACGCCCTCATGCTCGGTCAGGCGGGCCATTTGTGCCGCCATGTTCATCACCAGCGCCTCGCGAGAATAAACCCCGCCACCGAGCTGATAGACCGACGCAATCAACTCGCGCAGCTCCAGCGGCAAGCGCCAGCGCGTGCGTAGCGCCGAACCGTAGGCCGCGCCGAACTCCGCCAGCGCGTCGCCCACCTCCTCCCACTCATCCAGCTCTCCGCCGGCCTGTTTCCACTCCTGCAAACAACGCAGCAACGCCAGATCGCCAAGGCGATGCAGCATGCCGGCGCAATAGCAGCGCTCCTGATCCAGATCGAGCAGGCGTGCCAGGGTGCGGGCGTATTCCGCGGTGTGCAGCGACAGCCCCCAATAGCGCTCGGCGTAGTCCGCCAGGCACGGGTCGCTGAGTCTGGCACTGCGCTTGAGCGCCAGACCAAGAATCAGGTTCATGCTCTGCCCGGTGCCGAGCCGATGCAGCGCTTGCCCCAGGGTCTGCACCGCCGCGCCATGATGCTGCGCCGCACTGTTGGCCGCCGCGATCAGTACCGCAGTGATTTGCGGATCAGTGCGAATTTCATCTTCCAGCAACTTCAGGTCGAGGCCACTGGGGTTCAGGCTGCGCTTCACCGCCACCTGCACATCGGTCATCAACGGCGCACCATCGGCGCGCTCGCGGCGCCGCTCAAGGAACACGGCCAGGGTCATGCCGGGCGCCAGCGTCGGCACCTCGCAGAACACTTCTTCGCCGGCATTGAGCAGCAAACCCTGCAGGCGTTCGGTCAGGCTTTCCATGTTCAACGGTTTGGTCAGGTAAGCCGTGGGAGCCAGCGGGATGGCTTCGCGCACGCTGGCGCTGTCGTTGCGGCTGCTCATCAGGATGAACGGCAGTGGTGGATTGCGTTTGCGCTGACGCACGCTGCGCAGCACGCTCAAGCCATCGATGCCCGGCAACTCCCAGTCGACGATCGCCAGGTCATACGGCACTTCGCTGAGCAATGACAGAGCTTGTTGGCCATCGGCACACAGGTCCAGCCGTGCATCGCAACGGACGTTGAGCAACACTTGTTTGAGCAGGTCCCGGGACCACGGATCGGCCTCGGCAATCAGCACTCGAGGTACGGCGGGTAAATCAACGGCAGTCATGCGCGCTCTCCCTTGCAATGCCTGAACCTTAGCCAATGCTGGCCTTTCGATACAGCGCAAAAGCACCGGATGTGTTTCAAGGGGCGTAAAAAAACCCGCCGAAGCGGGTTTTTTGTCGAACCGATCACACAGTGCCGGGGCTTACAGCTCCGAGAAGCACTCTTCGATGATCGCCAGGCCTTTGTCCAGTTGCTCGTCCGGCGAGGTCAGCGGCACGAGTACACGCAGAACGTTGCCGTAGGTGCCGCAGGACAGCAGGATCAGGCCCTTGTCACGCGCCTTGGCCACCACAGCTGCAACGGCCGTCGGGTTTGGCTTGTGGCTGTCGCCGTTTTCGAACAGCTCGACCGCGATCATCGCGCCCAGGGCACGCACTTCGCCGATCACCGGGTACTTGGCCTGGATGGCCTTCAGACCAGTGACCAGACGCTCGCCGACTGCCTTGCAGCGGTCCAGCAGTTGCTCTTCTTCGAACACTTCCATCACGGCCAGGGCCGCAGCGCAAGCAATCGGGCTACCGGCGTAGGTGCCGCCCAGGCCGCCTGGGGCAATGGCGTCCATGTATTCGGCCTTGCCGCAGACACCGGCCAGCGGGAAGCCGCCCGCGATGGATTTGGCGAAGGTGGTCAGGTCGGCAGCAACGCCCATCTGTTCCATGGCGAAGAAGGTGCCGGTACGGCCAGCGCCGGTCTGCACTTCGTCAGCGATCAACAGGATGCCGTGCTGGTCGCACAGTGCACGCAGACGCTTCATGAATTCTTTCGGCGCGACGTAGAAACCACCTTCACCCTGCACAGGCTCGATGATGATCGCGGCGATGTCTTTCGGCTCGGCGTCGTTCTTGAAGATGCGTTCGATGGAAGCGATCGAATCGTCGATGCTCACGCCGTGCAGTTCGTTCGGGTACAGCGCGCGGAAGATGCCGCCTGGCATCAGGCCCATGCCGGCCGAGTAAGGCACGACTTTACCGGTCAGGCCCAGGGTCATCATGGTGCGACCGTGGTAAGCGCCGGTGAAGGCGATCACGCCGGCACGGCCAGTGGCGGCGCGAGCGATTTTCACGGCGTTTTCCACGGCTTCGGAACCGGTGGTGACCAACAGGGTTTTCTTGGCGAAATCACCTGGCACCTTGGCGTTGATCTTTTCGCACAGCTCAACGTACGGCTCGTAAGCCAGCACCTGGAAGCAGGTGTGGGTCAGCTTGTTCAACTGTTCGGTCACGGCCGCGATGATTTTCGGGTGCACGTGGCCGGTGTTCAGCACAGCGATACCGCCGGCGAAGTCGATGAATTCACGACCCTCGACGTCAGTCACGGTAGCGTTCTTTGCCGATTCAGCGAAGATCGGGTGAATCTGGCCAACACCACGGGGTACGGCAGCGGTACGGCGGGCCATCAGTTCAGCGTTAGTCTTACTCATTACAGTCCTCATTCACCGCTCATCGGGCGGCGTGGCTCAAGGATTAAGCGGGAGAAATCGGCGGTGGCAGCATGCGATGATCGACTGCCACGGCGTTCCTGGCCGCAGAGAAAATTCCGGTTTGAAACGACGCAAAGGGACAGCGCTCTCGTGCCCTTTGCGTTTGCAGCGATCCCTTTCCCGGCTTAGATGCCCAGGCAGAGGTATTTGATTTCCAGGTAATCTTCGATGCCGTACTTGGAGCCTTCACGGCCCAGGCCCGAGGCCTTGATGCCGCCGAACGGCGCGACTTCGTTGGAGATCAGCCCGGTGTTGACGCCGACCATGCCGTATTCCAGGGCCTCAGCCACACGGAACACGCGGCCCAGGTCGCGAGCGTAGAAGTAGGAAGCCAGACCGAACTCGGTGTCGTTGGACATCGCGATCACTTCGGCTTCGTCTTTGAAGCGGAACAGCGGCGCCAACGGGCCGAAGGTTTCTTCCTTGGCCACGGCGGCGTCTTTCGGCACGTTGGTCAGGATGGTCGGTTCGAAGAAGTTGCCTTCCATCGGCTTGCCGCCGGCCAGCACGGTGGCGCCTTTGGCCACGGCGTCAGCGATGTGCTCTTGCACCTTGGCCACGGCTTTTTCGTCGATCAGCGGGCCAGTGGTGGTGCCCTCTTCCAGACCGTTGCCGATCTTCAGCTTGGCCACGGCCACTTTCAGCTTCTCGGCAAACGCGTCGTAGACCGAATCCTGAATGTACAGGCGGTTGGCGCAAACGCAGGTCTGACCGTTGTTGCGGTACTTGGAAATGATCGCGCCTTCGACAGCCTTATCCAGGTCCGCGTCGTCGAACACGATAAACGGCGCGTTGCCGCCCAGTTCCAGCGAGACTTTCTTGATGTCCTTGGCGCATTCCGACATCAGCTGGCGACCGATTTCGGTCGAACCGGTGAAGGACAGCTTGCGCACGATCGGGTTGCTGGTCAGCTCGCTGCCGATGTCGCCGGCGCTGCCGGAGACCACGCTGAACACGCCTTTCGGAATGCCGGCACGCTGCGCCAGTTCAGCCAGGGCGAACGCGGAGAATGGGGTTTGCGAAGCCGGCTTGAGCACCATGGTGCAACCGGCGGCCAGCGCAGGGCCGGCTTTACGGGTGATCATCGCCGCCGGGAAGTTCCACGGGGTGATCGCGGCGGTCACGCCGATCGGCTGCTTGATCACGATCAGGCGCTTGTCTGGCTGGTGGCCCGGAATCACGTCACCGTAGATGCGTTTGGCTTCTTCGGCGAACCACTCGATGAACGAAGCGGCGTAAACGATTTCGCCCTTGGCTTCGGCCAGCGGCTTGCCCTGTTCGAGGGTCATCAGGCGCGCGAGGTCGTCCTGGTTTTCGATCATCAGTTCGAACCAGCGACGCAGCTTGCCTGCACGCTCCTTGGCGGTCAGTGCACGCCAGGCCGGCAGCGCTTTATCAGCGGCTTCGATCGCGCGGCGGGTTTCGGCAGCGCCCATTTTCGGCACGGTGCCCAGAATCTCGCCGGTGGCCGGGTTGTTGACCTTGATCGTCTGACCGTTGTCCGCATCGACCCAAGCGCCATCAATGAAGGCTTGCTGGCGGAACAACAGGGTGTCTTTAAGCTGCATGTCGGCTTTCCTTAACAGCACCGCGGCCTGCGCGGAGCAAAATTATGATTGTAGAAAGGCGCCTCGCAAGGCTGCCGTCAGGGAAATCATCTACCGGGTGAGGCGCAGCGATAGTGCGTTATTCACAGCACCTGCGCTTCAACACCCAATCAAAGAGCGTTTGAAATCTCAAACGGATCGTAGGATCAAAGGGGTTAAAGGACAATAGGTCGTTCGAAAAAAAGAACAAAAACGGCGTGTTTGTGGAAATTTTCAGATCAACGAGCCAAAAGCCCCGGCCGCAACCAAACCATAGATCAGCCCGGCAAAAGCGCCAAGCGAGGGTTTTGCAGGACGTTACAGCTTTAAGGAATGCAGCGATTTCTCCCGACACGCGCCCTGACAAAACCCGCCAAAACCCGGCATGGACGCCCCGAGCCGACCTAGGTATGATGTCGCCCGCTGCACCAGTAGCTCAGCTGGATAGAGTACTGCCCTCCGAAGGCAGGGGTCGTGGGTTCGAATCCCGCCTGGTGCACCACTGATTTAAACGAGAAAGCCCCGGACTGTGATGGTCCGGGGCTTTTTTGTGGGCGCTGGTTTTTCATGCGACGGCGGTCACTCCGTCGTCCAGTCAAACTCATCGTAATCGTCGTCCTCGTCATCGTCTTCCTCCCCAACCTCCTCAAAAACCTCGTCTTCTTCCACGACGTCTTCTTCCGACTGGTTCAGCAGAAACTCCTTGCGAGCCTCGGTAATCGCGCGCCGCATCTCCTCGCCCTTTTCCGGGCAGTTGAGGAGTTGGGCGATGCGGTCGATTTTTGGTGCCACGGTGTTCTCCAGCGTTCAGCTATGGCCCGATAGTGCGCGTTTTTGCGGGGCAATGCCAAATGGCTGGGCGAACAGGCGGTCAATTTTGGCGGATTTGTTCCAGTCGCAGGTCGAGGTCCACGCCGGGGTATCGTTTGTGCAGGTTGTTGTACAACGCATCAGCGGCTTGCGACTGGCCGGATTCGCGCAGGCGCAGGACTTCGCGCAGTTGCGTATCGAGGCCGTTGGCCGGGGCAGCGGCACGTTTGCCGACTTTGGCTTCGTCGGCGCTGATGGCATCGCTTTGCATCGGTGCCGCCATTTCCATCATCGGTGCCGGCGCGGGCATGGCGCCAGCGGGGGCTGCCAGCGACTGCGCTTCGGGGGCTTGTTTGCGCGACAGTGGTGCGGCGGGTTTGGCGGCCGGGGCGAAGTCGAATCGAGGTTGCGGCTCCGGTGCACGTTGCACCAGCGACAGCATCAGGGCCACGCCGACCAGGCTGGCGAACGCGACCTGCCAACGGGGTTTCTGGCAGGCTTGCAGCCAACGTTGCCACAGGCTTGGCTTCAGTGCCGGGGCGGCGCGCTGGGCAGCGGCGAGAATCAGCACATCGAGGTGCTCTGGCGGTTCACCGGTGTGTTGCTCGCGGTAATGCTTGAGCAGTTGTTCTTCGGGTGTCTGGCGGGCGTCAGTCATGTCAGTACCTCCTCGGCCAGCAGCCGACGCAGTTTTTGCTGGGCGTAGCGCAAGCGGCTCTTGACGGTTTCCAGCGGTGTTTCGGTGAGGCTGGCGATTTGCGCCAGGTCGAGGTCGCCGTGGGCACGTAGCAGGAACACTTCGCGCTGATCGGCGGGCAGGGTCTGCAAGGCGCTTTCCAGGCGCTGGCTGTCGCGGCTGAGGTTCAGCAGTTGTTCGGGATCGTTGGTCTCGTCGCCAACCGCATGCAGCTGTTCGTCGTAGCTGTCATGCAGCGGCTGATGAGCACCGTGTTTGCGCCAGTGATCGATCAGGCGATTGCGCGCAATCTGGAACAGCCACGTACGAAACGTCGCCCGCCCCTGTGGCTGACTGGCACTGCGAATCAGGCTCAGCCAGGTGTCCTGAAATACTTCGTCAGCCAGTTCCGGTTTGCCGCTCAATCCCAGCAGAAAGCCGTACAAACCCTGACGATGGCGGGCGTACAGAATCTCGAACGCCACGCTGTCGCCCTCGCGATAACGAGCCAGCAGCGATTCGTCGCTGCTGGCCTCAAGGCTGTCGGCGGAGGCAAACAGCTGTGTGATGAAGCCTTTGAGGCGGCTCACTATTCAATCCGTCGCTCAGTGGGCATCGCATTCGATGCGGTTGAGGTGCGCAGGCTTTGCGCCAGTTCCACCAGTTGCACAAACTCGTTGCGCAAGCCGAAACGGTCATCGCCGCGCGCGCCACGGGCCAGTATCTCGGTGTCCTTCAGGCTGAAATCGCCGGTGTAGCGAGCGTCCTTGAGCTGCTGGGAAAATGCCGCAACCGCCGCCGCGAAACGCAGATCCTCGCTGGCCGGTGCGACCTGACTGGCAATCGGCCGCTCGATCAGCAGGCTTTTCACACCTTCAGGCTGTTGATAACGCACACGCAGCATCGCCAATTCCCCGTTCTTCGCCGCAACCGCCACCTCCGATTTACCGTAGCGCAGCGGTTCCAGCCAGCCCTGCTCACCTGCCGGGACAATTTCATACAGCGCAGTCACCGTATGTCCTGCGCCGACTTCACCGGCATCGACCTTGTCGTTGCTGAAATCCTCACGCTTGAGCGCGCGGTTTTCGTAGCCCAGCAGGCGATATTCACTGACCTGCGCCGGGTTGAATTCCACCTGCAGTTTGACGTTTCTCGCCACCACCGCCAGGGTCGAGCCGAGTTGATCCACCAGCACTTTGCGCGCCTCGCGCAGGTTGTCGATGTAGGCGTAATTGCCATCGCCGGCGTCGGCCAGTTGTTCCATCAAGTGTTCATTGTAGTTATCCACACCAAAACCCAGGGCGGTCAGGGAAATTCCGGTTTTGCGTTTATCCACAGCCATTTGCTTGAGGCTGTCGAAGTCGCTGACGCCAACGTTGAAGTCACCGTCGGTGGCCAACAGGATGCGGTTGATGCCTTTGGGGATGAATGCCTGCTGCGCCATTTGATAGGCCAGTTCGATGCCCGACGCGCCAGCGGTTGAACCGCCTGCGGTCAATTGCTCGATGGCTGTACGAATTTTCGCTTTCTCCCGCCCAGACGTTGGCTCAAGTACCACGCGGGATTCGCCGGCATACACCACCAGCGACACCCGGTCCTGCTCGCGCAACTGATCGACCAGCAATTTCAGCGTGCTTTTGACCAGTGGCAGTCCTTCGCGGCGATCCATCGATCCGGACACGTCCACCAGAAACACCAGATTCGCCGGCGCCAGCTCGGCCACGGCGCGGTCAGAGGCCTTGATGCCGATGCGCAGCAGGCGGGTGTGCGGATTCCACGGGGTGGCGGCCAGTTCGGTGGTCACGCCAAATGGCGAATCATCGGTTGGCAACGCATAGTCGTAGGGAAAGTAATTGACCATTTCCTCCAGTCGCACCGCGCCTTCTGGCGGCAGACGCCCCTGATTGAGCAAACGCCGGACGTTGGCATAGGCGCCGGTGTCGACGTCGGCGCTGAAGGTCGAGACCGGGGACTCGGCGACGCTATGGATCGGGTTGTCAGCCAGCGTTTGATATTGCTCGCGCTGCGCGGCGCGATAGCCTTGTGGATAACTTTCAGGGGCCGGCATCGCCGCGAAACTGGCCATCGACGCCGGACGCGCACTGCGTTTGGCCATGGCGACATCGGCCATAACCGCTTCGTGCTGAATCGAAGCCTGCGGCTGGGCCGGCGCCGGGACGGCGGCCGACTCCGGATTGGAAGACACGCCGCAACCGGCGACGGCCAACAACACACCGACCGCAGCAGGTCGCAGAAAAGGCAGAGAAAGGGACATGGGGGCTGACCTCGGGATGAAAGTGATCCATTCATCCACTGAGACGGGCAGCCCCTTCAGTTCGGGTTAAACGCCACTGAAATTATTTTCAGCGGTGATAACGCCGCACCACACTGCTGTTACGCAGGACGTGGCCTTTGATCTTGTCCATCAGTTCGGCGCGGGTCAGACCGGCCGGCAAAGCGTCCGGGGCGAGGTCCAGGGCGTAGATCTGGATGATGTAGTGGTGGGCGCTGTCGCCAACCGGTGGGCAAGGCCCGATGTAATGGGTGGTGCCTTTGCTGTTGGTACCGCCAACGCCTTCGAGGTTGGATTTGGCACCGACACCGGCCGGGATCTGCCGAGTGGTGGCCTTGATGCCGTAGTGAATCCAGTGATCGACGCCCATGCCCTTCTGGCCGTCCGGGTCATGCATGACGATCGCGTAGCTCTGGGTGGCGCTGGGGCCCGCGTTCCAGGCCAGCGCCGGCGACTGGTTCTTGCCGCCGCAACCGGCCGAATCGCTCGCAGCAGCCGAGGTGAACAGGCGGTTGTCCGAGACACCGGGGATGTCGAGGGTAAAGCGCTCGGCTGCCTGCGCCGGAAACTGCACGCAAAGGGCGACGGCAACGGCCGCCAGCCAAGGGTTGAGAGAGGTCAATCGGGTCATTCCGGGAGCACCTTGTGCAGTTGGGCCTTCGTCGGCCTGCAAACTATAGCTGTACCGTTGATGCCGTGGCAGTAGCAATTGGCTGAACCTCGCACTGTGCCGCAAACTCGTAAGAGAAATACCCGCGAGGAAGCCGATCATGTCCCTGCACCGTGTCGCCCGTGTCGCCGATGTCCCTGAAGACCGTGGCCTGCAAGTCGAAATCGGCGACTGCAAGATTGTTCTGCTCCACGCAAACGGCCAACTACGGGCGTTTCAGGGCGAATGCCCACACGCCGGCGCGCCGCTGGCTGACGGTGCGCTGTGTCACGGACGGCTGATCTGCCCGTGGCACAAGGCCGCGTTTCGCGCCGAAGACGGCGCGTTGTGCGAGCCACCGGCCCTCGACAGCCTCAAGCGTTATCCGCTGGAGTTACGTGGCGATGAGGTCTGGGTCGACGATCAGCCGCTACCGGATGCACACACGCCGCCGGCGGATGATCCGCGCACTTTCGTGATTGTCGGCGCAGGTGCAGCCGGCACCGCGTGTGCGGCGGCACTGCGCGAGAAAGGTTTTGGTGGCCGGCTCATCATGATCGACCGCGAACCGGACGCCGGTTACGACCGCACGGTGCTGAGCAAATTTGTCCTCGCCGGGGAGATGACCGCGCAGGACACCCCGCCACTGCGTGATGAAAAATTTTATAGAGAGCAGCGCATCGAACGCCGGCAAGGCGAAATCACTGCCCTCGATGCCTCAGCGCAAACCCTGCAGTTGGACGACGGCCAGTCCCTGCACTACGACGCGGCAGTGCTCGCCACCGGCGGCGCGCCCAACCCCCTGCCATTGCCCGGTGCCAACCTGCCGCAGGTGTTTGTCCTGCGCTCGAAAGCCCAGGCCGAACAGATCATGCGCGCGGCCAGACCCGAACAGCGCGCAGTCATCATCGGCGACAGCTTCATCGCCCTCGAATGCGCCTCGGCCCTGCGCCAGTTCGGCCTCGACGTGACAGTGATCGCCCGCCACGCGATTCCGTTTGCCGCGCAGTTCGGCGAAGCCGTCGGCAAGGCGATCCGTGCGTTGCATGAAGCGCACGGAGTGAAATTCATCACCGATCACGAAGCCCGCGAAATCACCGGCGACGGTAGCGTCGAGGCGGTGTTGCTGGACAACGGCTTGCGCCTGTCGGCGGATCTGGTGCTGGCGGGGGTCGGTGTGCATCCGGCCACCGAGGCGTTTGCATCGCTACCTCGGGAGCAAGACCAGTCGTTGCACGTCGATGCCGGCCTGCGCATCTGCGAAGGGTTATGGGCGATTGGCGACATCGCCACGTTCCCCCTGAACGGCCAGCCGCAACGCATCGAACACTGGCGCCTGGCCCAGCAGCACGCGCGCATCGCTGCCGCCAACATGCTGGGCGCTGATGAGCATTATCTGGACGTGCCGTTTTTCTGGACCTGGCACTTCGGCAAAAACTACGACTACCTGGGCCATGCCAGCCAGTGGGATGAAGTCGAATTCAAGGGCACACCCGAACAGCCGCCCTTTATCGGCCTGTTCGGCGACAACGGCGTGGTGGTCGCCGCCGTGGCCTGCGAGCAAGAGCGGGCCATGGCGATGCTGGCCGAGCGAATGAAGCAGCCGCTGCCCATGGAAGAGGCATGGCGGCTGGTTGGCGAGCTCAGCCAGGACGATTCATAGGATCACGATTGTCGTCGTCCTCGGCGTGCAGGAAGATCACCCGAGGGTGCTCCAGCGGCGCCAGCGGTGATGGCAGTTGCTCTGGCTCTAGCGGACGGAAGTTCAGCACCACATGGCTGATATCACCGTCCTGGTCGTTGTGGATGGTCATCACCCCGGGCGTGCGCAGCTTCTGCAAACGGTCATCGCACAGGCGAAAGCTCTTGGTCAGCCCTTCATCGTCGACCACCGGCGCCGGCAAGCGGCGCTGGGCAAAGCTTCTGCTCTTGCGCTGTTGATAGCGAGCCCAGGCAATCAGGATCACCGCGTTGATCAGCGCCACCCACAGGTAGACGTGCAAAGTACCGAGTGCGTCGAACGCCGAGTTGTCGATGCGCGGCCCACCGGCATGGGTGTCGATCAGCGGCCACAACCCACGCACCAGCAGAAACAGCAGGCCGACCCAGGCCAGCACGGTGAGGATCACATCGATCACGACCAGAAAGGGGCGCTGGCGGGTCCGGATGATTTTCATTTGATGACCTCCTCTTCGTCGTCTCCGACCGGTTTGATACCCCGGTCAGGGCTGACCCAACGCGCACGCTTCTGATGCTGACCGAACAACACCTTGGGGAAACTGACCAGCGTGGTCAGCAGGCTGATGAACCAGAACACCAACGGATACCAGACCACCCAGAACATCGTGCGTCCCAGGCCCGGCTCGTAGCGCCGGTCAATGATGATGCTGACAGCGAACTGCACCAGACAGACGAACGCCAGCAACAGCCCGGTGAACGCCGGCGGCATCAGATGGTGAACGGCGATCGCATCCGGCATGACCACGAACTTGCCCACCGCCCAGAAGATCACCGACAGCAGGAAGGTGAACGCCCACCCGGTCGACAGGCAGTATTCGAACAGCAGCGGCCACAGGTAACGATGACGGTACTGCCAGATGCCGCGAATGTTCTTGAACAACACTTCGGCACCGCCCTGCGCCCAGCGCAGGCGCTGCTTCCACAGGCCGCCGAGGGTTTCCGGCATCAGGATCCAGCACAAGGCGCGCGGCTCGTAGAAGATGCTCCAGTGATCGAGTTGCAGCTTCCAGCTGATGTCGATGTCTTCAGTGATCATGTCCGGGCTCCAGTAGCCGACCCGGTTCAATGCCGTGCGACGGAACGCGACGATCACTCCGGAGACGGTGAAGATCCGCCCGAATACGCGCTGAGTACGTTTGATCAGACCGATGATCGACGAGAATTCACCGACCTGTACCCGCCCGACCAATGTCGAGCGTGTGCGAATCCGTGGGTTGCCGGTCACCGCGCCAAGCCGTGCGTTGTCGAGCATCGGCGCCACCAGATAGGCCGCAGTGTTCGGCGCCAGCAGCGCATCACCGTCGATGCACACCAGATATTCGCTGCGCGCAGCAATCGCGCCCATGCGCAGGGCCACGGCCTTGCCCTGGTTTTCCGCCAGATGCAGGACCCGCAGCCGTGGGTCTTCCTTGGCCAGTGCGTCCAGCACTTGCGCGGTGTTGTCCTTGGAGCCGTCGTTGATCGCAATGACTTCGATGTTCGGGTAATGCTGACCCAGCGCGGCGTGGATGGTGTCGGCGGCATTGTCGCCTTCGTTGTAGCAAGGGATCAGGATCGAAATCAGCGGCTCGCCTTCCAGTGGCGGCGGCAGGGTGTCGTCCTTCCACGGCCAGTGGCGTTCCCAGTGCAGCCAGAAATACAGGCCGCCGGAAATCCACAGGCCGGACATGAACAACGGGTAGAAGAACACGAAGTCCATCAGGAACTGCCCGGTGACCAGGAAGATCAATCCCAGCGGCACGCCGAGGACGAGCGCCAGAACAAGCAGGGCTAACAGTCTATCCAGCATGTCATGGATTCCATTTGTTGGAGAGCGCAGGCCGTACGGTTTTCAGGTCCGGCAGGTTGTCGAGGAAGTTGTCCGGGTAGTAACCGAAACTGGTCGCGCCCTGACGCTTGAGCCGGCCCATCCAGTCGGCCAGTTGGGCGCCATCGATGTCTGCCTGGTCTTTTTTCGTCCAGTCCCGGGCCTGCAGTTCGAACACCGTGCGGTCCAGTGCACCGGGGCGCTGTTTGATTTTCGCCACCAGTTCTTCGAGCCACGGGCCGGATTGCGCCTGGGTCTGTTTCTCCATCAATGGCATGGCCATCGGCGCCGTCCAGTCGTAGGTCACGAGGAAGTCGTCGAGGTTCTGTGCAAACCAGGCTTCGCTGTCGGGGTTGAGCACCGGTTCGGCGAAGATGTTGCGCGCGGTCAACACCTGCGGGCCACGGATCGCCCGGACCTTGGCGGTCAGCTCATTGGTGAAGTCGATCAGGTAACGGCTCTTGAACCGCGTCCAGCGCTGCATCGCTGTCGGATCGTCACGCAGGGCAGCAATCGACCCCGGCAAGCCATGCGCTGCGTAGGCCTTCAAGGCCTGGGGGCTGGCGTCTTCGAAGTCCGAAAGCACGGCGTCGTCGTGATAGAGAATGCCGTCGACCGAGGTCAGGCGCGCCACGTCTTCGTAGATTTCACCGATGATCCGCCGTACCTCGGGATCGAACGGTGAGAGGCGCTGGTACTGATCCGGGTCGACCGCGGTGGTCCCGGTCTGCGGATCCCAGCGCGTCACGCGCGGCAGTTTCGCATCGAGGCCAAAACTGAGCACCGGCATCCAGGCGAACACCTTCACATGGGCGCGGGTGCGCAGTTGCCAGGCGACGCGGTCAAAGATGTCGGCGCGTACGGGCAGGTGACGGTTGGGGAAGTACAGCGAGTGCACCAGGCCATCACCTTTCGGATCGGCAAAGGCCTGCAGGAACACCGTGTTGGCGCCCATGTCGGCCATGCGCTGGATCAGCTTGCCCAGGTTGATTTCCTGCTGCGCCGGGTCAGGGTCATAGACGTTGTCCAGATCGACGTGGACCACACGCATGGTGAAATCCTGCTGCGCCGCGACGATGCTGTTGGCGAAATGCTCGCCGTCAGGGTCGGAGGCCACCAGGAAGCGTGGGCTGCTCATCAGGTTGTCGAGGGCATCGAGACCGTCGTCAAGGGTCAGGGCCATTTCGTAGCCTTGGTCGCCGATCACGGCCAGCGAAGTACCGTCCGCGGTACCGTACGGCCAGACCCAGATACGTGGTTTGTAGCCGGTGACCTTGCGAATCTTCTCCGAAATGGTCACGACGTCGGTGCGGATCCTTGCACGAAAATCTTCTTCGGACTCGTAGCGCTTGGTGACCGGATCGTAGCGACGAGTCGCCGCCGCCGGCTGCAGGTTGCCTTGCGGGTTGGCAAGGATGCCTTTGTGGCTGGCGTCGGTGTGGGCGGCGATTTCCACCAGCCCCGATTGCGAGATTTCCCGCACCTGGTCCCAGGTCAGAAAGTCCGAACGCGCTCGCGGCGCACCGGCGAAATCCACCGGTTGATTGAGCGGCGTGTCGATCCAGACACCGACCGGCGCTAGCAAGGCATGCCAGTTATAGGCGCGCAGTACCGGCAGCACGCGGGTGTAGAAACTCGCATAACCGTCGTCGAAACTGAGCAGGATGGCTTTGGGCGGCAGTTCCGGGCCGCCCTTGCGCGCGGCCATGATCTGGTCGACGGTGACCGGTTTGTAGCCGTTCTCGCGCAACCACGCGAGCTGCTCGATCATGCGTTCGGTGCGTACCGCCACCACCGCCTGATCGGGGTCACGGTCTTCGACGTCGTGATAGGCAATGCCCAGCACATGGTTTTTCGGCCACGGTTTTTCATTGGCCGCTACCGGACGCTGCGACGGCGGTGCGAAGGCCGGGGCTTGCTGGGCGCAGGCGCTGACCAGCAGCACTCCCAGCAGAAGGATGAAACGCGTAATCAAAGGCATCTTCAAACTCTTCTAGAAGCGGAAAGTGAGGTCGACGAGCAGACGCAGATCGGTCTCCCGATCACCGTCGTAAGGCCGGTTGATCACACTGAACAAGCCGCCCACCTCGAACACGTCGTTCCAGGCATAACGTTGGCCGTAGCCGAGCATCGCCATGCCGCCAGTGCCATGGTCACGCTGGCTGTACGTACCCGCACCGGCCTGGAACTGCTGGCTCCACGAGGTTTCGTAACGGTGGTAGAGCACATGGTTGACGTTGACCGTCGGCATGACGCTGAAGTCCGACTTCGGGTTGAAGTACGGCACATCCTCGGAATTGGAGTTGTGGCTGGTGCCGACTTCCAGACCGGCATCGACCTGCACGTTCGGCGCGCTGTAAACGCCTTCGCGCCCGGTCAGCAACGCCTCGACGCGATTGTTGCCATCGCTGAAGTGCGACGGGCTGACCGACAGCCGCCACTCGCGGCTCTCGTTGGCGCGCCAGCGGATGAACGCATTGCCGCCATTGGCCTTGATGTCGCTGTTGAGGGCACGCAACGGTGTCTCGGCCGACAGATAGGCAAAGCTGCCGCCGTACTGCCAGTTGTCGTTGATGTCGCGGGCAATCGCGATGCGCGCGCCCTGCTTGGCGCCGTAACCGTAATCGTGGTTGGAGACCTCGGCTTCCAGGCTCATGTCGCGGGTACGCCGCTCCAGGCCGACGCGCTGGAAGCGGTCGGTGCCGGTGCCTTCGGCGAAATCGCCGGTGGCATAACCGGCACCGACGAACACACGCCAGTCTTCATCGATCGGCGGGCTGTACAGGGTGCTCTGGATACCGAAATCGCGGCTGCCACTGACCGCGCCTGCACCACCACTGCCGCCGCCTCCATTGGCCTTGCCACCGTAGGCTTCGACGCGCAGTTCGGACATGTCATGCACTTCGCGCTCACGGGCCGCGCGCTGCACCTGACGGTTGTCCGGGAAACGCTCGACCACGTCATCGGTCAGCGCATCCATCTGCCGCCATTCCTGCAGGGTCATCGCGGTACGCGCCTGGGCCACTTCCAGGCCCATGTCGCGGGGCACCATGCTCTCGGTTTCCTTGAGCTGGTTTTCGGCGCGGCGGGGCCACTGACGGGCCAGATACAAGTCGGCCTGGGCCAGGCGCAGGCCGATATTGCCCGGCGCCTGATCGACCAGCGTCTGCAGGCGCTCCTCACCGTGCGGCAGGTCGGAGCTGTAGGTGCCGGCCTGCGCCGCGAGTTGCTGGGCGTCCATCCATTCGTCGTTGGGGTTGCCGATGGGCAGGCCCTTGAGTTCGACCCGCGGGTTCTGGCTCTTGGCCAGATCCTCAGCGACTTTGCGCGCCTCTTCGGCGCGGTCGCTTTCCAGCAGCGAGTAATACAACGCCGTGGTGTCTTCGAGGCGATCACCCAAATCGGCGTCCGGCGCCGACAGCACCTGACGATACAGATCGGTGGAGATCTCCGGTTGGCGCTGATCCAGATACGACGCCGCCACCCAACGCAGGGCGTAGGTCGGAATCTTCACGCCTTCGGCTTGCAGCTTTTGATATTCGGTAATGACCTCGGCAGTGCGCGCTCGGGCCTTGAGTGCGCCCATGCGATCGATGCGCCAGCGAATCACGTCATCGTGGGCGCTGGCGTCCGGGGTCCAGGTGGCAAGCAGTTTGTCGTAATCGGCCAGCGCGCGGTCGGCAATCACGTAGCGTTCCTTTTCGCTGCGCGAAGCGAGTTCGGCCAGACGCACGCGTTCGGCGGCCAGATCGCCTTCGAGGCGACGCAGGGTGACCGGGTCGATCAGACCGGGGCGTTGATTGGCCAGGCGCAGTGCCGGTTCCGGCAGACGCGCCTTTTGCAGGGCGACCACGTATTCACGGGCGACTTCCGGCTTGCTGCCGGCGCGCATGAATGCCTGATCGTATTCAAACAGAGCGTCGTACTGCTTGCCGGCGCGGGTCAGGGCGTAGCCCAGCGCGAGACGACGGGAGGGATCGTCCGGTTTGGCGGCGACCAGTGCCTTGGCGCGAGTCACGGCTTCGTCGGGTTTGCCCGAGTCCGCCTGAGTCAGGGCCAGCCCCAGTTGCAGGTCGGCGTTGTCCGGCTCCAGCGCCAGGGCCTTGTTGTAGACCTGAGTCGCCTGGTCCCAGCGCTTGAGGTTGCGGTAGGCGCGTGCGGTGGCGGTCAGCGCCTGCACCGGCAGCACCCGGTCACGGCCCTGGGTTTCATAGACCTGCACCACTTCAGCGTCGAGACCCGCCCAACTGGCAATCTGCAGGTGATCGCTGATCTGCCCGGTGGTCGACTGACCGGGCGGCACCTGACGCAGCACATTCAGCGCCGGCGTGGTCTGCCCGGCACGGGCATCACGCACCATCTGATCATAGGGGGTATCGGCAAACGCCAGTGCCGGCCAAAGCAACTGGCTGCACAGCGCAACGCGAAACAACGGGCGTAGACCACGATGTAAAACAGGAACATCAATACGCGGCATTCGTCAGCATCCTTACATGGCCAGCCGGGTCGCAATGCCCTCCTTGCCCATTCGTAACGGAGACCAAGTCAGATAGCACTCGGCCAAGCTTAGTCAGGCAGTCTTGCATGCAAGCGTAGTCGAATATTCAGAACACAATAATTGTTCAGAATGTGGCGCCGGATCAGCCGAAAACCCGTACACCAGACAGCAAAACGCCCGGCGTCTGGGGATCAGAGGCCGGGCGTTGCTATTTAGAACGCAGTATTACTGCACTTGCGTGACGCCAGCGAACTTGCTCATCAGGAAGCCGACGAACTGCTCGACGGTCATCTTCTGGCCGTTGAATTCCACCTGATTGGCGGCGTAATGCAGTTTGGTCACGACATTGGTGCCATCGACCGTCGCCAACTGGGAACCCACCGCCATGCCGGAGAACATGTCGGCACCGGCACTCGCCTGGTTGACGATGCCTTTGGCGTCAGTCTGGCCGTCGAGTTGCGCCTGGACGCTCAGCAGATCGACCAGCATCGGCTTGGACACCTGAATATTCAGATCCAGCAACGCGATCAGCTGTTTGCCCAGTTGATCCGGTGGCAGATCCATCGACTGCGGCTTGGTCAGGTCAATCACCAGACTGGCGCGGCTTTCACCGTTGGCGGTCTTCAGCGACAGGTTTTCCAGCGCGATCTGCGGCCCGGCGCCCAGCAGTTTCTGCAGATCAGCCTTGACCTGTGCCGACTCGGCTTCGGTCAGGTTCAGCTCCGGTGCCGGCAGGCCGGCTTCGGCAGCGGCTGCCGCGTCCTTCTCGTACGGCTGCAATTTGGTCTGGTAGATCTGCATCAGCGACAGGGTCGACGGGATGTCGAGGTTCTTCAGGCTCATGGCCATGCTGGCCGAACCGATTTTCTTGTCGTTGAGGGTCACTTCGCCGACCTGGTAGTCAGCACGGCCGGAGGCGTTGCTGCCGCTCTCTTCGGTGAGGTTCTTCATTTCGAAGTTCTTCACGCCGAGCACCGACTGCTTGGGACCGAAAGTGGTTTTGCTGTTGGTCAGCTCCAGGGTGTTTTCCCCGGTGTAGTAGCCGTAGCTGCTCTTGGTCAGGTTGCTGGCCAGGGTCAGACCGTTGAGTTCAACCTGCACCGGCGCCTGGTCTTGCGCCACGGTGACGAGTTTCAGGCTGTCCATGTAGCCGTCAGCCTTGACCTTCTGCGCCTGGGCACTGGCGGAGATGTTCATGGTCAGGCCGGAGAACTTCAGGCTCGACTGCTCGTCCAGCGCCGTTTCCAGCGGCAGCAGTTCGACGCTGCTGGTGGTGGATTCGTCGTAGCCGATGTTGGTCACGCCTTTGAGCGGCGCGGCGCCTCTGGTGGCGGCAAACCATTTTTCGGTGGCCGGGCTCTTTTCCAGCTCGTAGTTGCTGGTGGCCATGACCGGCAGCCACTTCAGCGACACCAGACGCGAGAACGGCAGCGGGCCGTGCTCGATGTGGTCGACGAACAGCAACTCGACCGGCTTGTCACCGAACATCTCGCCTTCACCCTTGAGGCGGTAGTGCGCGGTGCTGGTGAAGGTGTGACGCTCCAGCGACACCAGTTCCAACGACGCGCTGCCATTGGAGCCGGCCATCGCGGTCTGCAGCTCTTTGTTGGCGTTGGTGACGGCGTTGTTCAGCACGCCTTCAATCTTGGTCCCGGTGTACCAGGCCCCGCCGGCGCTGATCGCACCGATGGCAACAACAATCCCGAGAAGCACGCCTGCTGATTTATTCATGAATGACCTGATCAATGTCCGTGGCTGAAAGTGTGGTCGTCTTCCCTGAACCCGTGACCGGGTCGCGGCTCGACTCCGCTGAAATTAGCGGTGGAGATTAGCACTGGCAGCGCGAGGCGGCCCAATGTTTAAAGGTTAAAGAGTGTCTATGGGGAGTGTGGACAGTCGACAGGCAGGGAGAGTTTCGCTGTTATTGCAAACGCTTTCGCGAGCAAGCCCGCTCCCACAGATACAGCGTTGTCCTTGTGGGAGCGGGCCTGCTCGCGAAGAGGCCAGTGAAGGCAATGCACATCAGGAATACTGGACCTCGATCTCATCCAGTTGATGATCAAAGCTCTTGAGCCGCGCCGTCCAGGTATACACCAGCACTTCAAAGTCGCGATCGATCACCGCCCCGCCCGGCCCGTCGGCCCGGGGGTCGCAGAAGTCCAGTTGATAACGTTCGCGGGCCATCGCGGTGGCGACATCCGACAGTTCACGGGCGTTGTTGAGCCAGTGCCAGCCTTCATCGGCAATTTGTTTGTCGAGTTCCAGGCACTGCTTTTTCAGGGCTTCGAGGCTTTTTTCCAGCGGCGTGCCGGTGAGTTCGCCCATGACTTCGGCGAAAGTGCGCCCCGGTTGCCAGTAGCTGCCCCAGAAGTAGCGATCAAACACGGTTTCAACCCGACGCAGGGCAACTTTGGTATCCCAGATCAGCACCAGGGTCTTGCCCTGTTCAAGCTGTCTTTTCTTGACCCGCTGCACCTGGATCGACGCCCAGGCCACCACCACGATTGCCATCACCGCGATCAACGCTGTGGCGCTGTCGAGGAAGACCATGGCCTTGTCGATCTGGTGGGCCAGCATGATGCCGTAGAAATAGGTGGCCGATAGCAGCACCAGCGCTACCAGGGCGCACCAGAAGCCGAGAGCGTAAGGGTTTTTCATTATTGGTTTCCCCTAGACCAGCGCTAGCAATGTGCGCTGAAAGGGCGCCTTGCTCGGGGCGCCCTTCCAACACTTCAAAGCATAGCAACGGCTTCAGGGTTTGCTGGCGCTTGAGGCTTGCGTTCGTCCGCTTTCCCAACCACCGCCCAGCGCGAGGAACAAATCGATCTGGCTCATGGCAACCTGGGTGTTGGCGGCGGCCAGTTGCGCGGTGACGTCAGTGTAGGTGCGGGTCGCCTGCAGGTCGGCGAGGAACGACTCACGCCCCGCCTGGAAGAAGCGATGCGTCTGGTCTGCCGCCAGTTTCGCCGACTGCTCGGCGTCGGCCAGTGCGTCGCGGCGTTGCAGCAGCGCGCTGTACTGGGCCAGACCGGTCTGGGTTTCGCGGATGGCATTGAGTACCACGCCGTCGAAATGCGCCAGCGCGCCCTGGGTATTGGCTTCGGCTTCGCGGATACGCGCGCGGGCGCCGTTGGTCGGCACCTTCCAGCTCAGCGACGGGCCGAAGCCCCAGCGGTTGGTCGACGGATCGCCCAGATCGGAAACGATGCCGACGGTGCCGATGGTCGCGCCGATGCTGATGTCCGGGTACAGCTCGCCAGTGGCGACGCCAATACCGGCCGTCGCGGCGGCCAGACGACGTTCGGCCTGACGCACATCGGGCCGGCGCTTGAGCAGTGCCGCACCGTCGCCAACCGGCACCAGTTGAGCGATTTTCGGCAGTTCGGCGCAACTCGCGGTGCCGGCCGGCAATTGATCGACCGGTTTGGCCAGCAGCATCGACAGGCGGAACAGACCCGCCTGACGCGACGCTTCATAACGCGGCATGTCGGCGCGCAACGACTTGAATTGGGTTTGCGAACGGGTGACCTGGGTTTCATCGCCACGCCCGGCATCGCGCAGGCGCTGGATCAGGGTGGTGCTTTGCGATTGCAGGTCGAGGGAGTGCTGGGCGATTTCCCGCTCTTCATTGGCGGCACACACTTGGGTGTAGGCCCGCACCACGTCCGCCACCAAGGTGATGCGCGCGGTATCGGCCGCCGCTTGCGTGGCATCGGCGTTGGCTTTTGCCGCTTCGATGCCGCGCTGCAACGTGCCCCACAGGTCGAACTGATAAGAAGCACTGATGCCGATGTCAGCAACGTTGGCCACCGGCACTTTTTCCGGCAGCAGGAACGCCTGACCGGATTCCTGCAAGCGCTGCGCGCCCATCTTCACGCCGCCGCTCCAGCCACCGGCCGCTTCAGCTTCATCGACCTGCGCGCGGGCCCGCGACAGGTTCGCCGCCGCCACCCGCAAGTCAGTGTTGGACGCCATGGCCTGCTGCACCAGTTGGTCCAGGCGCGGGTCCCGGTACAAACGCCACCAGTCCGCCGGCACCGGCGCCGACACCACCGGCTTGCCGTCCACCGCCAGTTCACCCTGAAAGTCCTTGCGCTGGACTGCCGCGTCAGCGGGCAGGTGATAGTCCGGCCCGACCATCTGACACGCCGAGAGCATCACGCCCAACCCGGCGATCATCAGGAGCCTGTTCATTGCGCAGGCTCCTGCTTTTGCTCGTCGATGATCGACACGGTGGCAGTACGCCCGGCGATCATGCGGAAGTCTTCCGGCACATCGTCAAAGGCGATGCGCACCGGAATCCGCTGCGCCAGACGTACCCAGCTGAATGCCGGATTGACGTTGGGTAGCAGGTTATTACCGCTGGTGCGGTCGCGGTCTTCGATACCGGCGACGATGCTTTCGACATGCCCGCGCAGCTTGGCCTTGTCACCGATCACGCGGATATCCACGGACTGGCCGACATGAATGCCGTCGAGTTTGGTTTCTTCGAAATAACCGTCGATGTGGAACGAATTGCTGTCGACCACCGACAACACCGGACGCCCGGCGGTGACGAATTCCTGCACACGCGGCGCGCGGTCGTTGACATAGCCGTCCACCGGGCTGCGGATCACCGAGCGGTCGAGGTTGAGCTGAGCGCTGTCCACCGACACCAGCGCTTCGGCCAGGGCCGATTGCGCCCGGGCGACCTTCGACTGGCTTTCTTCCAGCTGTTCGGCCGGCACCAGGTTGCCCAGGCCACGGTTACGCTTGGCTTCGCGCTGCGCCTGGGCGAGGGTTTCTTCGCGGTCGGCGACTGCGGCCTTGGCCTGACGCAGGGCCAGTTTGAAACGGTCCTGGTCGATGCTGAACAGCACTTGGCCGCGCTTGATCAACTGGTTGTCCTTGACCTCGACCTGCTGGATCAGCCCGGACACGTCCGGAGCGATCTGGATGATGTCGGCGCGAATGTGGCCGTCGCGGGTCCACGGCGCAAACATGTAATACATCACCATGCGCCAGACGAGGACGACGGCGAAAGTCACGATCAGCAGGGTCAGTACCACGCGACCGATGGTCAGAAACGGTTTTTTCATGTCATCAGGTATCGACTGAGTGAGTCCACGCCGTACAACAGCACAGCGTAGAGAGCCACGTTGAACAATGCCCGGTGCCAGACCAGACGGTAAAAGTGCAGACGTATAAGCACGCCGTGCACCAGCAGAAACAACACATAGGTGATGCCCATCAGCACCAGCAGGGTCGGCAGGAAAATGCCGCTGATATCCAGATCACCGATCATAGGGGCGCTCCATCGGGCAGCGGTTCTTCGGCATCGCTCGTGCTGACAAATTCCACGCCGGGCAACAACGCCAGGCGCAAACCGCTCAGGGCATGCAACAGGTTTAGACGGGTTTCTTCGTCGCCGTGGCCTTTGAGCGCACGGCGCGCGCGGTCCATCGTCATCAATAAGGGGCTCGGTGCCGGCAAGCGTTCGCCAGCCTTCAGGCAAGCGCGGAAATACTCGCCGACCTCAGCCACGACTTGTTGCAGCAGGACCTTCGGCGCGCCTTCGACACGCGGGGTGTAGGCCAGCAGATCCAGCAGGTTCAAGCCGACACGCACTTCACGCATGGCGATACCGGTGTCCTGACCGGTCATCGCCAGACGTGGCAGGTGCTGCATCAGGCGGTCGAGCAACTGCACGCCCAACTGCCGGTGTTCGGCGAGGTTGGCCGGCTCGGTCATGTGCACGATGTCTTTCCAGCTGAAGCGGGTCAGACGCTTGGCCGCCAGCTCGACGCCGAACGGACGGGCAATCAGGGTCCAGATGAACGCAAACAGCAGCCCCATCGGCCCGGCCAGGTTGGAGTTCACAAAGGCGAAGAAGTCCGCGTCGTACGCGCCCTGAATGCTGATGAACGACGAGGTGTTGACCAGCGTCAGGAGCATGCCGAGGTAGAAACGCGGCTGCACGGTCAGGGTGCCGACACAGATGAACGGAATCGCAAACGCCAGCACCAGCATCGGAAAGTCGTGCAGGTTCGGCAGAATCAGAAACAGATAGAGGCTGGCGAACAGCACCGACATCCCGGTCCAGAAAAAGAACCGGTAGATCTGCGGCGCCGGGTCGTCCATCGAGGCGAAGAAACTGCAGGCCACCGCCGCCAGAATCACCGCACTGCCACCGTCCGGCCAGCCGAGCAGAATCCACAACGTCGAGGCGACGATGATCGCCAGGATGGTCGAGGCCACCGAATACAGCATCATCCCGCGGTCGAGAAACGGCGTCAGCCGTCCGAGGCGCCAGTGCCGGTAGACCGCACGCCAGCTGTCCTGCCGTTCGCACAGAATTGCGTCCTGCAGGCTGCGGCAGTCCTGCCACAGATCGATGAATTCGCCGAGGCGATAAATCGAGTTGGAGAACAGCAATTGCTTGCGGTCTTCCAACGCTTCGCAGTTCGGTTGCAAGGCCTGAAGCTGATCCTTGAGGGCCTGCCAACGCGCCAGATCGGCGTCTTTATGAGCGAGCCATTCACGGGTTGCCGCCAGCAGCGGCGCGAATTTCTCCACCAGTTCCGGCGTGCGTCGTTCAAGGGCGTAGAGCGAGTCTTCAAGGGCGTCGATTACCGGTAACAGGTGAATCATCCGCCCACGCAGCTCCTTGGTGTTGCGCACGGTTTGCGGCCGGGAACCTTCGTGAGGCAACTGGCCGATCATCAATTCCAGGCTGTTGAAACTGGCGACCATGGCCATGCGCAGGGCCGTGACTTGCTCCGGCTGCACATCGCGGCTGAGAAATTTCAGGCTGTATGTCGTGGCATCGGCGAACCACTTGCTCACTGCGTCGTTGAACACCGGCGCCAGCCGGCGCGGCCAGAACATCGCGCCGATCACCGCCGCCACGGCGATGCCAAGGAAAATCTCTTCGGTCCGCGCCTCCGCCACGTCCCACACCGCCAGCGGGTTATCCACCGTCGGCAAGGCAATCAGCGGCAAGGTGTAGCCGGCCAGCATCAGCGCGTAGTTATTGGCGGTACGCAAGTGCAGCGACAGGAACAGCAAGATCCCCGTCCACAAGGCGATGACCACCACTAGCACGTAAGGGCTCTGCACGAACATCGGCACGAACAGCACCGCCGCTGCAGCCCCGAGAAAGGTGCCGATGGCGCGGTACAAAGCCTTGGAACTGGTCGGCCCGAGAAACGGACTGGAGACGATATACACCGTGGCCATCGCCCAGTACGGACGCGGCATTTGCATGAGCAAGGCGATGTACAGCGCGATCATCGACGCTGCAAAGGTACGGACCCCGTAGAACCAGTCCCGGGCCGGAGGAATGCCGGAGAAAAAACCGTTCAAGAATTGATCACCACAGGCGGATTGGCCGCCTCAAAAGCTCTCAGTACCCGAAGCGTAGCTTCCAGATCACTCTGGTCGATGCCTTCGAGCACTTCATGACGCAGACGTACCAGTTCGATTTCCACCGCTTGCACCAGCTCGCGGCCGGTGTCGGTCAGGCTCAGGCATTTGGCCCGGCGATCCTGCGCATCTTCGGTGCGACAGACATACCCGGCATGACACAACTGATCGAGCAGGCGCACCAGCGACGGACTCTCCATGCCCGCCGCCTGCGCCACCTGCACCTGCCGCACACCCTCACCCAACCGCCCGATCATCAACAACGGCACGGCGCAGGCTTCGGAGATGCCGTAGTTGACCAGCGTGGTCTGGCAGATCTTGCGCCAATGCCTGGCGGCCACCACCATGGCACTGCTGATGTTCATCTGGAGAGCGTCGAGGGAATTCGGCACGGGGAAATGCACACTGTTAGTTTGCTAACTATCAATATCGCATTGGCGGGGAATTTCAGTCAAGTTTTGAAACAAATCTTCACTCAGGCGTTTCAGCACCTCTTTACGCATCGCGCCCCTTACGCAGCAGCACATTCAACTGATCCACCACCTCCGCCCAATCTGCATCATCAAGAATCTCGCTGCGCAAAAAATCCGCCTGGCTTTGGGTCCAGAAGAACGCGTCCGCCAGGTGCAGTTCGGGTTTGAGTGGCGAGTGGGTGGCGATGAATTGCTCGATGCTGGTCGGGTCGCTGCTCAGGCCGAGTTGGTCGAACAGGGACGGCAGGCTATGGCTTGGCTGCTCCATTGGAGGACTCCTTCAAAAAATCGGTGCGAGGAAGATTCGCGAGTAAGCCCGCTCCCACAGGGGATTGCGGTGAACCTGTGGGAGCGGGCTTGCTCGCGAAGGCGTCAGTGACAACACCACACCCCTATTGACTCAACTCCCGCACCTGCGCATGCGGCACCATTCTCAGGAACTCGGGCATGCTCATGTGCAGTAGATAGTTGTGGTTGCCGGCTTCCAGATAGATGTCTTTCTGCCGTGTCAGCAGCGGGTCAATGACCATGTCCAGGCCGTAGGAATCACCCAGCGGCGGCACCGCGCCGCGTTCGCAGTCATCGAAGATGTGCGCCAGATTGCTTTCCCGGGTGACCTGCCATTCGCCGCTGTTGCGCACTTTACTCAAGTCCAGATGCCGGCTGGCCGGCAGCACGGCCATCAGGTAATGCCCGTGGTGGTCGTCGAGGATCACCGATTTGGCTACCCGTTCGGCGGGTACCCCGCTGACCCGTGCGGTTTCCAGGCTGCTGGCCGAGTGCCGGTGGGCCACGACGTCATATTCGCAGTGCGCCCGGTTCAGGCTGCTCTGTACCTTTTTTGCCATACGCATGATGCACCTCGGTGTCACGCTGAACGTTGTTGCTGTTCTGCTGAGTCTAGTTCGGCACGCCGCTGGCGACGGGAAATCCGCTCACTGGACGCATCCGCTCATTGATCAAGATTCATCCAGCGCCAGGCTCAACTAGACTTAAAGAACCACCCCAAGACTCTCCCGGAGGGTCACGTGAACAGCCGATGTTGTGCGTTTGCCTTGTTACTGCTGCTCAGCGGCTCGACCTTCGCGGCTGATGTCCCGCTGACCGCGGTCAATCCGGTCGGCCTGTGGCTGATCACGCTCGGCATTGCCTTTCTGATCGCCGAAGCCGCGCTGCCCAACTACGGGGTAATCGGCCTCGGCGGGATCATCATGTTCGTGATCGGCGCACTGATTCTGGGCAATGCCGAATTACCGGTGCCGATGATCATCGGCCTCGGCCTGATCAGCGCCTTGCTGCTGATCGCATTGATCCTGCGCGCCTTGAAGACCCGGCCACGCCATGCCGTCAGCGGCGATGCCGGGCTGGTCGGCAGCGTGACGGCAGTGACCACCGTGCAAGCGGAAAACGCCCACAACGGCTGGGTGCAATTGCAGGGTGAACACTGGCAAGTGCACAGCGCGACACCGCTGCACACCGGACAAGCAGTGCGCGTGGTCGGGCGTAATGGCTTATTGCTGAAAGTCGCCGCGACTGACGCGGTGCGACACGGAGAGTGATCATGGGTCTGCAAATCGGTTTTGTTGCACTGCTGCTGTTGGTCATCGCCCTGGCCGGGTCGACGTTCCGCATCCTGCGTGAGTACGAGCGCGGCGTGGTGTTCCAGCTCGGACGCTTCTGGCAGGTCAAGGGGCCGGGGCTGATCCTGCTGATTCCGGTGGTGCAGCAAATGGTCCGGGTCGACCTGCGCACCGTCGTCCTCGATGTGCCGCCGCAGGATGTGATCACCCGCGACAACGTCTCGGTGAAGGTCAACGCGGTGCTGTATTTCCGTGTACTCGACCCGCAGAAGGCGATCATTCAGGTCGAAGATTTTCTCTCGGCCACCAGCCAACTGGCACAGACCACCCTGCGCGCGGTGCTCGGCAAACATGAACTGGATGAACTGCTGGCCGAGCGTGAGCAGTTGAACATCGATATCCAGCAGGTGCTCGACGCCCAGACCGACGCGTGGGGCATCAAGGTCGCCAATGTCGAGATCAAGCACGTCGACCTCAACGAGTCGATGGTGCGTGCCATTGCCAAACAGGCTGAAGCCGAACGCGAGCGCCGGGCCAAGGTGATCCACGCCGAAGGCGAACTGCAGGCCTCGGAAAAACTCATGCAGGCTGCCGAAATGCTCGGCCGCCAGCCCGGTGCGATGCAACTGCGCTATATGCAGACCTTGAGTTCGATTGCCGGCGACAAGAGCTCGACCATTGTCTTTCCGCTGCCGATCGAGCTGCTTAAGGGGATGGCGGATCTGTCGGGCAAGTCTTGAGCGCGCGCCAGCGCTCCAGGGCCGCATAGGGCGCAGCCGCGCAGCTTCGCACCCGCGCCTGCAACTGCGGCGAAGCCTCGCGACGCTTGTCTTCGCCATCAGCGACAAAGCGTTGCGACGGCTGCTTGGCGTGCTGCGCAGTCGCCGCCAACACCTGCTGACGCTGCTCGACGTTCAACCGGAAAAATCCGGCCAGCCGCCCCGTCATGGCTCCGGGCAATTCGCTGTAGTTCACCGCCAGACCACCCCCCTCGCGGCAATGGATGCACCCGGCCTCAAGCAATCGTCCCAACCGTCGCGCGATGAAGTCTTCGCTGCCTGCAAACGGCAATCCATCTTCCAGCACACAATCACCGAGCATCCCCGGCACCATATGCATCCCCGGACGGCGCACGTGCGATACGGCGATTTCCAGCGGATCGCGATACACAAACAGCCATGGCGTGTCGGGAAAACATTCCCGCAACAGCGGCCATTCGCCGATGTTCCACGCATCGAGTTTGATCACCAGCCGCTGCTCGACACCACGTAGGCGTTGCCCATAGGCCGAGAGCAGACCGGCAATGGCTGCCTGGCGCTCAGCCGCCGGCAAATCACTGCGTAACAACGCATCCAGCGCCGGTGGCTCCGACACCACGATGTGATCTTCAAGTCGGGCGAGCATCTGGCTGATCAGCGTCGAACCGCAACGCGAGGCGTGCAGGATGAAGGCGCTCGGGATCAGACCGGGGCTTTGCACCTGCCACTCGGTCAACGTCGACAGCGGCGTCAGTCGCCGAAAAGCCTGATTGAAAGGCAGGCGCAGCGCCTCCTCGACCACATCGCGGAAAAACGGCTGATGCAAGGGCGTATCGCCGAACCAGCACCAATCGACCTGCCACAGCCCCGCCACCGACCAGACCCGAATCGGTAACCAGCCGTCGAAATTCAGCCGCGCCATTGCTCGTTCCATTGTCGACGACCGTGGCGCATCGCGGTGCGCAGTTCTTCGCGAGAGAACGGCAGGCCGTGCGCTGCGGCCAGCTCAAGCGTGCGGCTGATGAACACTTCAGGATCAGCCAAAGCCTTCAACGTCGCGGCCAACTCAGCATCGGTCGTCACTAGGTGCTGAAAACGCTGCAACGCCGTATCCGCCAACCCGGGTGCAGGCGTGCCCGGCAAGCCATCAGCGATCATCTGCATCAGCCAGCTGCCGGGGCGGCAATCGAGCACCAGATGCACCCGTGGCGACGTATCGAAGTTATCCACCCGATGCGCACGGGCAAGGTCGAGAAACCAGCACTCCCCCGCCGCCATCGGCATGCGCTGCCCCTCAAGCCAGAAGTCCACGGCGGGCGGACTGAGCAGCGGAATGTGCAGGCGCAGATCCGCGTCCGGGCCGTCGAGATCGTAATCACGGTGTTCATGAATCCGCCCGCCCGGCCCCAGCCGCAGCAACCGCGCGCTGACGATATCCAGCGACAGATCGCGCAACCCGCCCTGCCAGCGTGCGTCGCGCAGCCAAGGCAGACGAGGCAGCGGTTGCCCGCGCCCGGGTGACAACTCGGTCAACGCATCCGCGGCCGAAATCAGCGCCACGCCGCTCCAGTCCCCGGAAAAATACTCGCGATTGAAATGACCTTGCCAGGCGTCCTCGGCAATCGCCTCCAACGCCTGCAACAACAGCGGCAGATCGACCGTCACCGGCAGGCGCGAAGCAAGTGGCCGGCTCATGCCCTGGGCAACACCGAACACTCACCGAGCCAGGTCAGCAAGCGGTCCAGACACGCCTCGACCGATTGCCCGCCAGTGTCGAGCACCAGCGAAGCCTGCAGCGGCGGCTCGTAGGGCGCCGACACCCCGGTGAATGCAGCCAGTTCGCCACGCCGGGCGCGGGCGTAATGACCTTTCGGATCACGCTGCTCGCACACCGCCAGCGACGCGCTGCACCAGACCTCGCGATAGTCCTCGCCCAAGCGCCGGGCCAATACCTCACGCAACTCCACCAGCGGCGCGATCAGCGCCAGAATCACGATCTGCCCGTTTTCCACCAGCAACGCCGCCACCTCGCTGGCGCGGCGGATGTTCTCCAGCCGATCGGCGTCGGTAAAACCCAGGTCACGGTTGAGCCCGACCCGCAGGCCGTCACCATCAAGCACCACACTCTGCAGACCACGTGCGAACAACTCGGCGTGCAGCGCTTGCGCCAGGGTGGATTTGCCTGCCGCCGGCAGGCCGGTCAGCAAAATCGCCGCACCGCGATGGCCATTGCGGGCCTCGCGCTGCGTGCGGCTGATGCTGGCGACCGGCGCCAGCAGGTTATTTGGCAGTGGCATGCGCCACCACGGGTACCGAGATATCCCCCGAGGCCCACGCAGACTCGCGGTTGGCCAGTGCCGTGGCGATCGATTGCACCTCGGTTGACTGCACCTGATCCGGCAACGGATCGAGGCCGGCGCTGGCGAAGATCTGGCCGTAGGCGTTACGAAGATCGGCGTACGACAAGTCACGGCGCAAGTCCGCCTGGAGATTGTTCAGTTCGCCCTGAATCAATTCGAGTTCGCCAATGCCGGCGGCTTGATGCCGGTTGCGCAGCTGACCGACGATTTGCCCGTCGATGTCAGACAATTGCTGGTTGGTCTTGAACTGACGCAGCGCCTCTTGATAGTTGGCGTTGGCCACATACAGCTGCGCCAGCACCGCAATCGACATCGCCTGACGCCGCGCGGTGGCGACTTCTTCACCGGCCTTGGCGACATCGATCGCCGCCGGAGCAGAGATCACGTTGAACAGGTTCCAGGTGACTTTCACCCCGTAATCGGCCCAGCCCTGTTCGACGAGGAACGAGTTGCTGTCGTAATGCCCGCCGGCGGAAAACTCCAGGCCCGGCAGCAGGCGCAGCATGGCCTTGCGGGTTTCGGCGGCGCTGATGCGGCTCTGGTAGTCCTGCTCGCGCAGCTCCGGACGGCTGGTCAGCGCTTCCTGCTCAAGCCTGGCCATGGCGACCTTGAGCTCGGGAATCTGATAACCGTCGTCGGTTGCCAGGGTCAGGTTGGTGCCCAGCGGCAGGTTGATCAGCGTTGCCAGCTCGGTTTTCGCCAGCGACAAGGCGCGCCGCTGTTCTTCCAGTTGCCGGGTGGCTTCGATCAGCGAACGCTTGTAACCCAGCGCCTGCACCGGATCACCGATGCGCTGATCACTCAGGCTCTGACTGTCGCGCCGGGCGGTATCGACCCGCGCCATCAGGCTGTCGATCTGCTTGAGCAGCCGCTCGGCCGCCATCGCTCGCCAATAGGCCGACCGCACGTCCTGGACGATGGTGTTGATCACCTTGCGCCGGCGCTCCTGCACGATCAGGCGCTGGTCGCCCTGCTGCTTGGCGCTGATGTAGCTGACGCCGAAGTCGAGGACGTTCCAGACCATGGTCAGGTCGGCGACATCACGGTCACGGTCCTGCGAGGTCGACGGTTCCAGGGACTGGGTGCCGGTGCGTACGCTCTGGCTGCTGGAGGCGTTGACGTTGTTGCGCCCGACGTATCCGGCATCCAGCGCCATGCGCGGCAGCATGTCGAAACTGGCGAGGTCGAGCTGCCGCTTGGCCAGCGCTTCCTCCATGATCTTCAACCGGCCTTCGAGGTTGTACTTAACCGCGCGGGCCATGGCCTGATGCAGGGTCAGCGGGCCACGCAGCGGCTCCTGATCCTTGTACATGCTTTGCAGGTCGCTTTTGGCCCGCTGTTCACTGACGCTGCGCTCGATCGGTTCACTGGTTACTGCACATCCGCTGATCGCCAGCGCCAGCAGGCTGGCGCCGAACAACTTCTGACTTTTCTTCATCCCTGGATCGCCCCTAGATGCCGCACCGTATTGAGTAGTTGGGTGTTCAGGCCTGCATTTCGCTGACGCCGACCTGTCGCAAAGCCGCTGCCAGGTCGTCGACCCGGTGCTGCTCGCTGTCCTTGAGTTGTTGCAGTTGCTGCCCCAGGGTCGGCGCGCCAAATACCCCGCGCAGCCCCTGGGAAATGTCACCAGCCTTGAGCGAATGACTGCCGAAGGCATTCAGTGCATCCCGCTCGGCGCCGCTGTTCTGGTGGAACAGGCTCGACAGCGTGCTGCTGGCGAAGACCCCGCCGTCACCGCCACCAAAACCGAGGAAGCCATGGCCGGAACCATCGCCGCCGCTGTCGCTGCTGCCGAACACCTGAGCAATGAAGCTTGGGCTGAGGGCGCCGTGATTGATGAAAATGTCGCCCAGCGGCCGGATGCCGTCGCCGAGTACGCGCTGTTCGAACAGCGGCGCGAAGGTCAGCGGTGAACCGAGATTGCCGGTCGGCGCCGTGAAGACGAACGGCTGCAGCGGTACGGTTGGGGCCGAAGGCGGCACGACCGGATCGCTGCTGCGGAACAGCGGGTCCGGGATGACCGCGTTGGTCGGCGTGGTCGGCGTCACCGGCGGCGCGGTGTTGATCGCGTAATTGTTCGAACTGCTGATACCGCTGCCGCTGTTGCCGGACAGATCGTTGACCCCGGCACTGTTGACGCTGATCGCGTTGTTCGCACTATTGATATTGGCCCCCGGAGTCAGCGTCGCGGTCCAGGTCTTGCCGCCGTCGCTGCTGCTCAGGTTGGACAGGCTGCCATTGCCGACATTGATGTCACTGAGATCAAACCCGGTCACCGCTTCATTGAAGCTGATGGTCACCTGCGAGGTCTGGCCCACGCCCAGATTCGGATTGGCCACCACCACCGTCGCGGTTGGCCGTTCACTGTCGAGCGCATAGTTGTTCGACACCGCCACCGTGCTGCCGGTGTTGCCCGCCAGATCGGTAACGTTACCGGTGTCCAGCGCGATGAAGTTGCTCGGGTCGGTGACATTGGCCGTCGGGGTGAATGTCGCGGTCCAGGTCTTGCCGCCGTCGGCGCTGCTCAAGTGGCTCAAGTCACCGTTGGTGACGCTGAGGTCCGAGAGGTCGAAGTTGCTGACCGCCTCGCTGAAGGTAAACGTCACCTGGGTGGTCTGGCCGATGCCCAGATGCGGGTTGGCGACCACGATAGTGACCGTCGGCCGGGTCGCATCAAGCGCGTAGTTGTTGGAGATCGCAATGCTCGCGCCGGTGTTGCCCGCCAGGTCCTGCACGTTACCGGTGTCGAGTACGATCAGGTTGGTGGTGTCGTTGATCCCGGCCGTTGGCGTCAGGGTGGCGGTCCAGGTCTTGCCGCCATCGTTGCTGAGCAGGTTCGACAACGTGCCGTTGGCGACACTGAGGTCCGACAGATCGAAGCCGCTGACCTGCTCGCTGAAGGTGATGGTCACCGTGGTGGTTTCGCCGATGCCCAGACGATTGTCGGCGACCACAATGGTGGCGGTCGGCAACGCGGTGTCGATGGCGAAGTTGTTGGAGTCAGTGGTGCCGACCCCGCTGTTGCCCGAGGCGTTGGTCACGCCGGCGTTGTTGAGGACGATCAGGTTGCTGGTGTCGGTGACATTCGCCGTCGGGGTAAACGTCGCCGTCCAGGTGATGCCGCCATCGCTGCTGGCGACGTTGCTCAGCGTACCGTTGGCGATGCTCAGGTCGGCATTGTCAAAACCGCTGACCGCTTCGCTGAAGGTGATGGTCACCGTGGTGGTTTCACCGGCCTTGAGCGCGGTATCGGCGACGACAATGGTGGCGGTCGGCACGTCGGTCTGCACGGCGTAGTTGACCGAGGTGGTCGTGCCTGTGCCGGCGTTGCCGGCCAGATCGCTGATGCCATTGTTGTTCAGCACGATCAGGTTGGTGGCGTCGCTGACGCCGATGGTCGGGGTGAACGTGGCCGTCCAGGTGATCCCGCCGTCGCTCGACGAAACGTTGCTCAGCGTGCCGTTGGCGACGCTCAGGTCGGCGTTGTCAAAGCCTGTGACCGCTTCGCTGAAGGTGATGGTCACCTGCGCGGTTTCGCCGGGGCGCAGGTCCGTGTCGGACATGACAATGGTCGCCGTCGGGCGTTGGCTGTCGATCACATAGTTGTTGGAGTCCGTGCTGCCGCTACCGGTATTGCCCGCCAGGTCAGCGACCCCCGTGTTGTCCAGCGTAATGACATTGCTGGTGTCGGTGATACCTGCGGTCGGGGTAAACGTCGCCGTCCAGGTGATGCCGCCATCGACGCTGCTCACCGCCGTCAACGTACCGTTGGCAATGCTCAGATCGGCGTTGGTGAAACCGCTCACCGCCTCGCTGAACGTGATGGTCACCTGCGTGGTCTGCCCGACGCCCAGCGCCGGATCGGCGACGACAATGGTCGCGGTCGGACGCTGGGTGTCGATGGCAAAGTTGTTGGAATCGGTGGTGCCGCTGCCCGCGTTGCCGGCCGCATTCTGCACGCCGCTGTTATCGAGGGTAATCAGATTGGTCGCGTCGGTGATGTTGGCCGTCGGTGTGAACGTGGCCGTCCAGGTAATACCGCCGTCGCTGCTGCTCACGGCAGTCAACGTGCCGTTGGCGATGCTCAGATCGGCGTTGCTGAATCCGGTAACTGCCTCGGAGAACGTAATGGTCACCAGGGAAGTTTCACCCACACGAAGGCTCGGATCAGCCACCACGATGGTTGCCGTCGGCAATACGGTGTCGATGGTGAAATTGCCGGAGTTGGTCGTGCCGGTCCCCGTGTTGCCGGCAAGATCGGCGATGCCGGTGTTGTTCAGGGTGATCAGGTTGGTCGCGTCGTTGATCCCGGTGTTCGGCGTGAACGTCGCCGTCCAGGTGATGCCGCCATCGCTGCTGCTCACGGCAGTCAATGTGCCGTTGGGGATCGACAGGTCGCTGTTGTCGAAACCGGTAACGGCTTCGCTGAAGGTGATGGTCACCAGCGAGGTTTGCCCCGCGCTCAGGCTGGTGTCGGCCAGGACGATGGTCGCCGTCGGGCGCTGACTGTCGATGACGTAGTTGCCGGAACTGGTGGTCCCGCTGCCGGCGTTACCCGCCGTATCGACGATGCCGGTATTGTCCAGAACGATCAGGTTGCTGGTGTCGGTGATCCCGGCCGCCGGAGTGAAAGTCGCGGTGTAGGTGATGTTGTCCGAGGTGCTCAGCCCGGAGAGCGTGCCGTTGTCCACGGTCAGGTCAGCCAGAGTCAACCCGTTCACGGCCTCGCTGAAGGTGATGGTCACGGTGGTGGTCTGCCCGACGCCCAGCGCTGTATCGGCAAGCACAATGGTCGCGGTCGGACGCTGGGTATCGATCGCGTAGTTGTTCGAATTGGTAGTGCCACTGCCCGCGTTGCCGGCAGCGTTCTGTACACCGCTGTTGTCCAGGGTGATCAGGTTGGTCGCGTCGGCAAGATTGTTGGCCGGGGTGAAGGTCGCCGTCCAGGTGATGCCGCCATCACTGCTGCTCACCGCGCTCAGCGTACCGTTGGCAATCGTCAGGTCGGCATTGGTGAAGCCGGTGACCGCCTCGCTGAAGGTGATGGTGACCGTGGTGGTCTCGCCGATGTTCAGGGCGTTGTCGGCGACGATGATGGTCGCGGTCGGCAACACGGTGTTGATCACAAAGTTGCCGGAGTTGGTGACCCCGGTGCCGGCGTTGCCGGCCAGGTCGGAAACCCCGGCATTGCTCAGGGCGATCACATTGCTGGTGTCATTGATACCGACGCTCGGCGTGTACGTCGCCGTCCAGGTAATGCCCCCGTCGCTGCTGCTCACCGCGCTCAGCGTGCCGTTGGGAATGCTCAGGTCGGCGTTGGTAAAACCGCTCACGGCTTCCGAGAAAGTGATGGTCACCAGTGACGTTTCACCAGCGCTCAGGCTGGTGTCGGCCAGCACGATGGTTGCGGTCGGGCGCTGGGTGTCGATGGTGTAGTTGTTCGAGTCGGTGGTGCCACTGCCGGCGTTACCCGCGAGGTCGGCAATCCCGGTGTTGTTCAGGCTGACCACGTTGGTCGCGTCGGTGATGCTCGCGCTCGGGGTAAACGTCGCCGTCCAGGTGACGCCGCCGTCGCTGCTGCTCACCGCCGTGAGGGCGCCGTTGGCAATCGTCAGATCGGCGTTGGTGAAACCGGTCACTGCTTCGCTGAAGGTGATGGTCACCAGCGAGGTGTCGCCGATTTTCAGGGCGCTTTGGGCGAACACGATGGTTGCAGTCGGGCGTTGAGTGTCGATGGCGTAATTGTTCGAGTCGGTGGTGCCGGTGCCGGCGTTACCGGAAAGATCGGCGACACCGGTGTTGTCCAGGGTGATCAGGTTGGTGGTGTCGGTGATGTTGTTGGTCGGGGTGAACGTTGCCGTCCAGGTGATGCCGCCATCGGCACTGCTCACTGCCGTCAGCGTACCGTTGGCGATGGTCAGATCAGCGTTGGTGAAACCGCTCACCGCTTCGCTGAAGGTGATGGTCACCAGCGAGGTCTCACCGACTTTCAGCGCATTGTCGGCCACCACGATGGTCGCCGTCGGCCGCAACGTATCGATCACATAATTGTTGGAGTCGGTGGTGCCCGTACCGGCATTGCCGGCCAGGTCAGTCACCCCGGTGTTGTTCAGGGTGATCAGGTTGGTGGCGTCGTTGACGCTGCTGTTCGGGGTGAAGGTCGCCGTCCAGGTGATCCCGCCATCCGCACTGCTGACGGCGCTCAATGTGCCGTTGGCAATGCTCAGGTCGGCGTTGGTGAAACCGCTCACCGCTTCGCTGAAGGTGATCGTCACCAACGAGGTTTCGCCGATGGCCAGGTTATTGTCGGCAACCACAATGGTCGCGGTGGGACGCTGGGTATCGATGGCGTAATTGGTCGAATTGGTGGTGCCGGTGCCGGCGTTGCCAGCCAGGTCGGCAATACCACTGTTGTCCAGGGTGATCAGGTTGGTCGCGTCAGTGATATTGCTCGTCGGCGTAAAGGTCGCCGTCCAGGTGATGCCGCCATCGCTGCTGCTGACCGCCGTCAGTGTGCCGTTGGCAACGGTCAGGTCGGCGTTGGTAAACCCGCTCACTGCTTCGCTGAAGGTGATGGTCACCGTTGAGGTGTCACCGATCTTGAGCGCCGAGTCGGTCATCGCGATGGTCGCGGTCGGACGCTGGGTATCGATCGTGTAATTGTTCGAGTTTGTGGTGCCCACGCCGGCGGCGCCGTCCGAAACCGCCGTCACCCCGGTGTTGTCCAGGGTAATCAGGTTGGTGGTGTCGGTCAGGTTGTTGGTCGGGGTGAAGGTCGCCGTCCAGGTGATGCCGCCGTCGGCACTGGAAACGGCGGTCAACGTACCGTTGGCAATCGTCAGGTCAGCGTTGGTGAAGCCGCTCACGGCGCGGCTGAACGTGATGGTCACCAGCGACGTTTCGCCGATGCTCAGGGCCGGGTCAGCGACCACGATGGTGGCAGTGGGTGGCTCCACGTACGCCGTGTTGATCGTGCCGCCGTTGTTGTAGATTCCCACCAGCGCACTCGGTGTCGTGCCCGTCGAACCACCGCTGGAAAGACCGCCGGTGCCACTGGCGGCGGCGTTGCCGCTGATCGCCGCAAAGTTGCTCGCGGTCATCAGCACCACGCCGCCGTTGTTCCAGATCGCCCCGACGCCACGACCCGCGTCGCCACCATTGGCGCCGTTGCTGCCCACACCGCCGCCACCGCCACCGCCGCCACCGGCCGCGATGTTGTTGCTGATCACCGAGGTGCCGATGACTTTCAGCGTACCGGTCGAAGCGTTGTAGATACCGCCCGCCGCATTGCCGCCGACGCCGCCGACTTTGTCCCAGCCCGAACCACCCCCGCCGCCGCCAATCGACAGCGTGCCGTTGGTCGCCGAGCCTCCGTTGCCGCCATGGCTGTAACCGGCGGCGCCGTTGCCGCCCACGCCGCCGGTGCTGGTGCCGCCCCGGCCGCCCATGTCGGTTGCGCTGTAACCACCGCCATAGCCGCCAGCGTTGGCGCTGCCTGCCGAGCCGGCATAAGTGCCGGTGGCCGGGCCGGACGAACCACCATGACCGCCAACCTGGCCGCCGATACCGCCACCACCGCCGCCGCCACCGCCCACGTAACCGCCGGTTACACCACCGCCACCGCCGCCACCGGAGGCTGCGTTGGCCGTGACTGTCACGTTGTTCAGGGTAAGAATGCCGGCGTTGAAAATCCCGCCGCCCATGGCGCCCGCCGCTGCGGCGCCACCGTTACCGCCATTGCCGGCGACCAGCCCCCGGGTAATCACCAGACCATCGAGGGTGACGGTGCTGGTAGAGGTGATTTCCACCACACGCGTCTTGTATTGACCGTCGAGGGTCACGTCGGCGATGCCGTCGTTGTTCAGGTCGCCGTCAACGGTGATGTTCTTGTTGATCAGCAGTTCAGAGGTCAGTTGCACGGTCATGCCGGAACTGAAGGTGACAATGTCGCCGTTCTGCGCCGATGCCAGCGCCGCGCGCAACGAGCCGACGCCGGTGTTGAGGTTATTGGTCGCCGTCCAGGTGGCGAGGCCCCACTGGTACTCGCTCATGGCTTTGCTCGAGAGCACGTTGGCGCTTTCGATAGTGCCGGTGGCGATTTCCAGATTCCAGTCGCCGCCCACGCCGGTGCGGTTGCTGGAGGCGGCAATGTCGCGGCCGGTCATTTTGGCCAGCGAGTCGACGAAGCTCAGCCCGCGATCACCTTCGGCGGTGTAGCAGCCGTAGATCAGGATATCGCCGCCAATGTTCATGTCCTTGCCGATTTGCGCCAGCACCGCACTGCGGGCTGCGACGTTCTCGGCAGACAGATAACTGTCGCCCAGCCACAGGTCACCGGCATTGCCGTGGGCAATGATCTCCACGGTGCTGACGTTTGAATGTTGATTGAGGTAATCGGCGATCTGCTGCAAGCCATCCTTGCTCGCATCGAGCTTGACCACCTGGGTGCCGGGGGCGACGCCCTTGAGCAGGCTGTCGGCATCCTTGACCCGGGCATCGACGAACACCACGCTCTGCCCCGGCACCGCGACCGGGCTGGCAGCCGGCGTGGCATCGGCCTGACCGTGGGTGTCCTTGCTGGCGACCGGGTGATCGGCGTTCGGCGCCTTGGCGGCGTCGGCAACGGGGTGGCTGTCAGCCTGGGCGGCCGTGTCGGCCACGGTGGCAGCGACCGCGCCGTCGAACAGCATGCGCGGTTCCAGCGGCATGATCATGGGGGCGGCCAGCGACCGTGCACCGTCAGTTACCCGCGCTTGTTTCTTGCTCCACCACATGCTGCTCACCCGGAATCGAACACAGTTGTTGACGCATCAATGAAAAACGCCGCGATCAACTGATCGCGGCGTCGGACTTCATACGAATGACATTGGCGGCGCTGGCTGAGCCATCGAGCCAAAACGACAAATCGGCGTATTGCTTGAACAGATCCGGCGGCAAAATGGTGCGCCGCGACTGCAAGGCGACCTTGGGTTTGACCTTGTGCAGGCCGGCCACGCCAAGGCCTTGATCGAATTCCGGGGCGTCGTAGGCGAGGTGATCGAAGTCGTGCTCGAACCACGGTTCGCCGATAAAGTCGTAGACCAGCCGCAGCACCCGTTCCGGGGCCTGGGTCAGCAGGTCGTAGTCGACGATCAGCAGCGAATCGGCGTGTTCGCCGTAATAGGCTTCCTTGAGCGCCGCCCAGGCAAAACCCACCAGGCGGTTGCGCTGGGCCAGGGTTTCGCAGCGGCTGTAGACGGTGTTGCGCTCGACGGCATCGCCGAACAGCTTGGTGTTTTCATAAGGATTGGCGCGGTACAGCCGTTCAAGGCTGTCCATCACCCAGGCGACGTTGCGCACGCAGGCGATGACTCTGGCTTTGGGAAACAGGTCGCTGAGCGCCGGCAGCCGTGAGCTCCACTGCCGATTGGTGTCGAACACCACCGGCTTGTCGGCCTTGTCGGCATAGAAGGACTCAAACAGGCCGCGCAGCAGACGGCGGCGCATGTCGGTGTCGATCACCGCGCCGAACTCGCTGCCGGCACTGCATTGATCGAGGACACTGGAAAACAGCGAGCCGACCGGGCTGGTCATCCCGGCATGAAAACGCGGGTTCTGCAAAAGAATCGCAGAAAGCAGGGTCGAACCTGAGCGCGGCAAGCCGGAGATAAAGTGGAATTGCTGCAATCCCTTCACCGTAGTCGGAAGTCCTTTTGTCCAACAGAGCCTAGTCGAACAATGACCATCCGACTAGTGGTGTTTTGATATCAAATCGAAACTATTCAGGTGGAAAAATTCGGAATATCGAATGACTCGCCTGATGAATCGATTTAGCGCTCATCCCCCCGTTTTATCGGCGCCTGGCGCCACCCCATACCAGCGTGCAAAGGCGCCCCCCGCATGAACTTCGCCCTGCCGCTGCCAGCCCTCGGGCAACGCCGCGAAGTCATTCGGTTCATCCAGTGTGCCGATCAGCCATACCCGATGGCTGCCCTTGGGCAAATCGGCGAGCCGATCAAGGTAAACCTCCTCGCTGACCAGCGTGCCGAACCCGTAAGCGTTGGGGCGCGTGGAGTGCCCGTCCGCTGCAGGTGGCGTGTACAGGCGAATTTGCGCGTCGGTGCGGTTGTAGTAGATGTAACTCAGGTACCACATCATGTCGCTGGTGACGATCCGGTCACCCTCGGTGAAGTGGCGGTTGACGTAGTCGACCACCACGCTGAACTGATCATTGCTGTCGACCGTGGCGTTGTTCTTCACGCCCACCAGTTCGACACCGACAAACAACACCAGGATCGCCAGCGCCAGCACGCGAGAGCCTGTGTACAAGCGATCGACCGCCAGCGCCACCAGCATCGGCAGCCCCAACGCGTAGGCCGTGACATAACGCTCGATGAACACCGGCGAGATGAACGACACGCCAAACACCAGCAGAATCGGCACCACGCTGTAAGACAGCAGCAACAGACTGCCGCGAAACACACTGCGATCACAATGCAGGCCAACGGCGATCACTGCCACCAGCGCCAATGGCAACGGCCAGAACAGCCACGCCGGCAGGGTCAAACCGTCGTCCTGAATCAGCAACGACCAGACCATCGACGGCAACGAAACGAGGGTCACCGGATCTTCCCAACCGATATCGTTACTGGCCTTGAGTTCCGGGACGTGCTGCAGCAGATCAAGCAGATTGGGCACCCACGGCAGGTACAGCAGCGCGATGCTCAGGTTGGCCAGCCACCAGGCCGGGCGCTGGATATGCCGCAGCCGATACCCCGGCTGCACCCGCACCGCTGCCAGGTACAGCCAATGGCTGATCACGCAGAGCACAGTGAAGTAATGGGTGTAGAACGCCGCCGTCATCAGCAACGCATAGGCCACCAGGTAGCGATGCCGGCGCGGCTGGCGCACCCAGTAGACCAGCGCGATCGTCGCGCCGATCAGCCACATGCCGAGCAGCGAATACATGCGCACTTCCTGGCTGTAGCGCACGGCCGTGGGCAGCAGTGCCAGCAGCAGCCCGGCCAGCAGCGCGGCGCGGCGGGTGGCGAGCAGATCCACCAGCCACACACCGAGCCCGACGGTGATGATCCCCGGTAACGCACTCATCAGGCGAATGGACAGGATGCCGTCACCGAACAGGCCGATCCAGCCGTGCAGCAACAGGAAATACAGCGGCGGGTGCACGTCATGGGCCGCACGCCCCCAGATCTCAGTCAGCGAAAACTGGCTCAGCAGGACGCTGGAACCTTCATCGAACCAGATCGCCGCCGCCGTCAGGTCGTAAAAACGCACCACGGCTGCCAGCAGCATGATCGGCAACAGCCAATGCTCCCGGGCCCAGCGAATCAGGCGCAAGGCCACCAGCCATGCCCCCGGGACCGCGCGCGGATCCTGCGTGTCGCCAACCGGCGTTTCTCTGTGTGCCGCCATTGCATCCTCTTGCTGTACCGGAATATCGCGAACGGAGGGCCCCGAACCTGCCCGTCACTTTAGGTCAGCCACCGCAGAGCCGTCGATGCCGGTGTGCGGTTTCACGACATCCGGCAACCCGGTCAATCCGGGTCTACGCTCTGGCTTGGCGAGACCTGGCCGTAACGGGAAGAGACATCGCACCTTAATGGCCCGCCGACAACCAATCAGAAAGGATGAGGACTTTATGGACGTTTACATGGGTACGGTTCTGACGTTTGCCTTCAACTATGCGCCCAGCGGCTGGGCTTTGTGCAATGGTCAGATGATGAACCTTTCACAGTATCAGGCGCTGTTTTCATTGCTCGGCACCACCTATGGCGGCAATGGCGTCCAGACGTTCGGACTGCCCAATCTGCAGAGCCGCCTGCCGATCTGTCAGGGTAGCGGGCCGGGCCTGACAACCCGCGTCATGGGTGAAAACTCCGGCTCCGAACAAGTCACCGCCACCCTCAACAACCTGCCTAACCACACGCACACGCTGGCCGGCGTAACCGCCACCACCACCGTGCAACTGGCCAACCCGGCCAGCAACCCGGTGGGTGCCCCGACCGCCACCAATTCCTACCTCGGCGCCTCGGGCACCGGCCCCGGTCTGGCGAACATCTTTTCCGATGCCCAAGGCGCCTCGGCCGTACCCCTCAAAGGCGCAGCCACTACCATCAGCGGCACGATCAGCCCCACCGGCAACGGCTTGCCGATGGCGATCATGAACCCCTATCTGGTACTCAACTTCAGCATCGCCCTGCAGGGTTTGTATCCTTCGCGCAACTGAACAACCACCGGGGGAGCTCTCTCCCCCGGTCACCACCTGGCTGGAGTGTAACCATGCTGCAAGCGGTGAAAAGCCAACATTTCCAGGCACTTGAGGGCCGAATCGGCACCCTGCACCTGCCCGATGGCAGTGCCCTGCAAATCCACATCGGGGCGTTCGAAGAAAAACCCCTGGCGAAAATGCGCTACAGCGAGCGCATACCGTTCAGTGTCGAGTTGAGCAGTCTGGAGCCGACTGAATTCATCGACGGATTATGTGCACTGGAGCTGCCGGAGCTGGGACGAGTGGACGGTATCTTCGTATCGCGGGTACCACCGCTGGGTCGGGACCCGGCGCTGGCTTACTTTCACATTACCTTCAACTGAAAAAATCCTGCGTTTCCACGCCCCGGTTAATGTGTGACTGCAATTTGGGAAGCGTCTGACATCATTTCTTCGGCGGCCTTGTTAGCGTTGCACGAAACTGGCTCCGAGACGTTTGTTGCGCGCAAGACCAGGGAAGGTCTGCGCGCAAGCCGTGCATCGACGTCCGAGAGCCTGTGCCCCGTCACAGGACAAGGAATAAAGGATGTCGACCACCCGTGCCCGCTTCAGCCTTTCGCTCACCGACGTTAAACACGATCTGCAAGTCCTCTCCTTCACCGGCCACGAATCCATCAGCCAGCCCTACGCGTTCGAGGTTGAGCTGGTCAGCGAACGCGCGAACCTGCGCCTTGAAAGCCTCATGCACCAGCAGGCGTTCCTGGCCTTCGATCTCGACGGCCATGGCATCCACGGCGTGGTCGATCGCGTCGCCCGTGGCGATAGCGGCAAACGCCTGACGCGCTACAGCCTGACACTGGTCCCGCGCCTGTCGTATCTGCAGCATCGCTTCAATCAGCGGATTTTCCAGCAGATGAACGTGCCACAGATCATCACCCGGATTCTCTCGGACAACGGCATTCATCGTGACCTGCACCAGTTTCATCTCGGTGCCGACTATCCGCCGCGCGACTACTGCGTCCAGTCGGAGTCGGATCTGCACTTCATCCAGCGCCTGTGTCAGGAGGAAGGCATTCACTACCACTTCCAGCACAGCCGGGAAAAACACCTGCTGGTGCTGGGCGACAATCAGACGGTGTTCCCTCGTCTGGATCGCCCGACACCCTATCGACGAAACAGCGGCATGGTTGCCGAAACACCCACGATCCAACAATGGCAGGTACGGGTGGAAACCCGCCCCACCGCGACCGCGCGCCGCGATCACGACTTTCGCAAGACCCGCTTTCTGCTGGAGGCGACTCATCGGCCCAACAGCGACGCGGCCCGGCCGGCACTTGAGGATTATCGCTATCCGGGGCGCTTCACCGATGGCGCGCGGGGCAAGCAACTGACCCACCGCGCCCTCGAAAGTCATCGCGCCGACTACCTGCAGGCCCGCGGCCACAGCGATCAGCCAAGCCTGGTGGCCGGTCACTTCCTGTCGATCAGCGAGCATCCCTGCGAGGAAAACAACGGGCTGTGGCTGCTGACCGACGTCATCCACAGCGGCAAACAGCCCGCAGCACTGGAGGAGACGCTGGGCGGGATGAGCGCCGCCACTGACGACGGCTTCGTTGAAGGCTACCGGAACGAGTTTGTCGCCACGCCATGGGAGGTGATCTACCGCCCACCACACTCATTCGTGAAGCCGAGAATCTTCGGCAGCCAGAGCGCTGTGGTCACCGGTCCGGTCAACGAAGAGATTCATTGCGACGCGTTCGGTCGGGTCAAGGTCCAGTTCTACTGGGATCGCGAAGGCAACCACGACGACCACAGCAGTTGCTGGCTGCGACTGGCCTCGAACTGGGCCGGGAGCGCACATGGCAGCGTGACGCTGCCCCGGGTCGGCATGGAAGTGCTGGTCAGTTTTCTCGAGGGCGACCCGGACCAACCGGTCGTCAGCGGTTGCCTGATCAACAGCGCCAACCCGGCCCCCTATGAACTGCCGGAGCACAAGACCCGCAGCGTGTTTCGCTCACGCAGTTCACCGGACAACGGCGGCTTCAACGAATTGCACGTGGAAGATCGCGCCGGTCGCGAACTGATCTACCTGCGTGCCCAGCGCGACCTCGAACACAAGGTGGAAAACGACAGCCGCCTGGACGTCGGCAACCAGCGTCACGAAACCATCAAGGGCCACAGCATCAGCGTGTTGCAGGCAGAAGACCAGCGCACCGTGCACGGCGACCGCAAGACCCGGCTGCATGCCAGCGACCACTTGCACGTCAGCGGAGACAGCCATAGCCGTGTCGATCATCTGCAGGCGATCGAGGCCGGTCGGCAAATCCATCTCAACGCCGGCGATCATCTGGTACTCAACGCCGGCAACAGTATCAGCATCACGGCCGGCGGCGAGCACCTGGTGATCGGTCACGGCGGTATTTTCAGCAGCAGTGCCATCCAGGTCGGCGGCAATCCCAAAGCGGTTGCGTCAGCGCGGGCCGCGATGCCCGATGGCGTCGACGACCTGACCGCGCCAGCACCATTGCCCGCCGTGCTGGCGTCCACGCAACTCGCGCTGCTGGCGGACAACAACGCAATGGGAGCGACTTTCTGCGCGCTTTGCGAAGCCTGCCGCGATGGCGTCTGCCTGCCACGGGAGAACGCCGCATGAACGACGCATTCCCGCGCCACTGGATGAACCGCCAATTCGCTTCGGGGCATGACCTGTATCTGCTACTCGACTCGCAACAACAGGCAGTTCGCCGGCTGTTGCTGCAAACCAGCGACTTCGAGCATTACCGCATCCTCTACAAAGACACACCCGCCGCCGACCTGGCGGACAACGGGCCGTTTGTTTTTGCCCTTGAGCGGTATGACGACAAACGCATCGCGCCGTTGCTCGCCTGTCCGCAAGACAACTGGGGCTGGCTGTTCAGCCTGCCCCAAACCGCCCTGTCCGCGTGGGTCGAACACTGGCAGCAACGGCTGATCGTCGGCGCCCGTCCGCATCAGGCGCTGTACCGCTTTCACGACAACCGCGTGCTGACCCGGACACTCGCACATCTGCCCACCGAAGCCATACCGGGCTACCTCGGCCCGACGCTCAGCGTGTGTTACTGGCAGGGCTCGCAATGGGAAAGCAACGACAACCCCGCGCCCGGCAGCTATCGATTGCCGGAGTCGCCGCTGTGGCTGCAAACACCCGTGCCTGCTGAGCAAACCCGCGAGATTCGCCAGCTCAACGCTCACCGCTACCTGCTGGCCGAACACGAACAGGCCTACGCCGACCTCGCGCGAACACAGCCACCGGAAGTCTGGCTGCGTGAACGTCTCGAGCAGGCGGATGCGTGGGGTTGGCAGACAGCGCAGCAGCTGGAGTTTCTGCTGATCCACAGCTTGCGAACACCCGCTCATGGCATCGATGCGCACTGGCAAGTGCGTCCGGGTGAAACGCCGCAGGAACACTTCGAACGGGTGAGCCATTGGGTGAAAACGATGGGTGGAGACGCCGCGCAGTGAAGCGATTTTTTCGACAGGCCGCAGGGGTGGGCTGCATGGGGATGTTGTTGGGGTGTGTGGCGAGTCCGCCCGACAGTTTCACGTTCACTGCGGATCTGCCGCCGGGGTTTGCTTATGAAGCGGTCGCCAAATACGTGCCTGCAAAAGGAGAAACCTGCACCGTTCCGGACGGGCGAAATACTGCGGTTGGCTACAACTTCAAGTGGCGCGAACACTACGAGCCAGTTTCAGAAATTGCGATCCACCGAACGGTCAAGGGTTGCCCGTTGGTGATCTGGAAGATCGATATTGAAATCAGGGCTGCATATGGCAAGGGCTGGAGTGACGTCAACGGTGACAGCGCAGTGGTCGCAGTACGCGAGGAACTGGAAGCCCGATACAAGGGCACCTTTAACGATGAGGCTGAAAGCAAGTTTTACGGCCAGTGTCAGTGGCTGTTTCGCACTTCGGGCAAGCCACGCATCCTGCGAAAACTCCTCGACTGCAAAAAAACCGATGAGCTTGGCGCGCTAGCGCAAGGTCGCCCTTTTGCCGCCTACACCCTCGACCAACTGCCGGGAAAAACCGTGCGGATGAAGATCGATTTGGCAGCGGAAGAAAGGCCGGGTTGGGGAGACACCTGGGTCAAGGTACCCAACGGCTGGAAGCGCTGCATGGGTAACGGCTTTGAAGACCAGCGTGCCTACTGCAACGGCAATTACACCGATTTCAGCACTTTCCAAATGGTCGATGGGCGCATCTGCACCATCTACCCCGGCTGCACGGAATAAGGAGTGTTCCACATGACGTTACTTGAAAAGGGGTTGCACAGCGTCCTCACCGGGCCTCGTTTGCGATGCACGGCGGTGCTGGGGAGTTGCTTCGCCCTTATGGCTGGCTGCAAGAGCAGTCCGCCCAACAGCTTCACTTTTACGGCTGATCTGCCGCCGGGGTTCGCCTATGAAGCCATCGCCAAATACGTGCCCGCCAAAGGAGAAAGCTGCACTGTCCCGGACGGGCGAAATACTGCGGTTGGCTACAACTTGAAGTGGCGCGAACACTACGAGCCAGTTTCAGAAGTTGCGATCCACCGAACGGTTAAGGGTTGCCCATTAGTGATCTGGAAGATTGATATTGAGATTAGGGCTGCATACGGTAAAAGCCGAAGAGACTCCAGTGGTGACAGTGCCGTTATTGCCCTTCGCGATAACTTGGAGGCGAAGTACAAGGGTGTTTTTGACCGCTCTGGCGAAAGCACTTTCTATGGCCAATGCCAATGGCTGTTTCGCACCATTGGCAAGCCACGCATCCTGCGAAAACTCCTCGACTGCAAAAAAACCGATGAGCTTGGCGCGCTAGCGCAAGGTCGCCCTTTTGCCGCCTACACCCTCGACCAACTGCCGGGAAAAACCGTGCGGATGAAGATCGATTTGGCAGCGGAAGAAAGGCCTGCCATCGGCAAGACCTGGGTCAAAGTCCCTGACGGCTGGAAACGCTGCATGGGCGACAACTTCGAAGACCAGTACGCCTTCTGCTTCGGCAACCACACCGATTTCAGCACCTTCCAGATGGTTGATGGCCGCATCTGCACCATTTATCCCGGCTGCACGGAATAAGGAGTATTTCACATGACGTCACTTGAAAAGGACTTGCAATCACCGCTCAACAGCCGCCTGCTGAGCTGTCCGGTACAAGGTAACTGGAGCAGCTTTCAACTGGTCGACGAGTTTGGCTCAGGGGAGGCTTATGGGGGATTGGCCTATGTTTCAGTCGATTCAGAGGGGCAAGCATTCAGTGGGTATCTGGATATCAACGGGATTGGCAAAGTCGACAGCTATTGTGCCGGGCCGATTGCCTTATGTTTCGATCAAGCTTACGAAGGCCAAGACAAGTTCTATAACTATTTGCAGGCTAGAACCGACTACCCCCTGAAAATCACCGAACTCCAGGTTCGCGCCGAACATACCCGTTACCGCAATCCGGACGCCACCCGTAACCGCGAACAACCCGTTCCGGACGGCGACGAATACATCCAGGTGGAGGTGCGCCATCTGGTCAGGCATGTCGCCCATCTGCCACCCGAGGTCTATCGCCACTACCCCGCCAACAGCGGCCTGTCCGCGATCATGGGCAAGCATGCACAGGTCGGTGTCGCCCTGGCCTCACGCAAACACACGGTGCTGGAAGTGCGTGCGTTGCGGGCCTTGCGCCCGATGCTGTCGACGGCGCCGGAGTTCTGCGCACTCAACCTCTACCAGCTGGCATTGATGGCCACCCTGAGTTACTGCCCTTTTGGCCAGAAACCCGCCACCGCGCCGATCAGGGAAAACCGGGTGACCTTCCCCGAGCAACCCAGTGTGGGCAACTGGTTCGCCGATGCCTTGGCCAAATCAGAGGAGTTGTGGCGCGTCGACGCCGCGCAAAGCAAAGCCTATTACCCCTTGTATGAAGACGTGGCGTATTCCAGAAGGCTGGAAATCGTGCCGTTCGATCCGGCACTGTATGAGGTCAATAACCCGGCTCTGGGTGCGGAGCAGGAGCACCCTGAGAAAGTCCACTTTCTCGACGACAGACACCTCGGGAAAGACGCGACCGACACCCAGGCCTTTATCACCCACAATGACGAACTGATCCTGATCGCCGTGCGTGGCACCTTTGAGATTATTCCCGACGGATTACGGGATGCTGACGCTCTGCAAGTGCCGTTCGAGGAGGGAGAAGGCCAGGTTCATCGGGGATTTTATGACGCTGCAAAAAAAGCAGAAGCTTTTGTAGCGAGCTATCTGGACCGATTCTACGCAGGTCAAAAACTACTGATCTGTGGACACAGCTTGGGTGGAGCAATCACTTTGTTGCTTTCGGAAATGCTTCGTCGCAACCCCGAAGGCTACAACATCCAGCTCTACACCTACGGCGCCCCCCGCGCCGGCGACACGGTCTTCACCAAAGCCGCCGCCCCGCTGGTGCATTACCGCATGGTCAACCACAACGACCCGGTGCCCAGCGTGCCGGGTAGCTGGATGAACACCAAGATCGGGGTTTACGGGCCTGGCGCGGCGTTGATGTTTACCAATGTGCCGGTCGGGCTGTCGGTGTTCGTCGCGGGCATTACCAACTGGACGGGGGAAGCCTACGACCACCATGGCACCCTGCATCACGCCATGCCGGTGGAGTTCGGGCGTCAGCGGGTGTCTTCGATTCTATGGGAGCCGGGCTGCGACACCATCACCCAGCACGCCGCGTGCACCGTCGCGCTGCAGCAGAAAAATGGCCTGCCGGATCGTCCGGTCTTGTTGCGGCAGCTCTTCAATGTCGGGCATCACTCGGTGGTCGGCGGCTATGTCCCGGCATGCTGGGCAGCCCTGCGCCGTTGGCAGCAGGCCCATGAGACGAGTCGCACACGGGTCACTGACAGCGAGTTCGAATGGGTGGAGCAAGCGCTGGTGCGCATTACCCGGCAATTGCGCGCCGCCCGCCAGGACCTGCTGGCCCGGCCAGAGGCCTATGTGCGCACCCAGGAGCGCACGATCGAGGCAATCAACCACGAAGTCAGCGGCATCGAGACCACCCATGCGCGCCTGAGCGCTCTGCGGCATAAGCGGGTCCGGGCCTGCGACGTCTACGGCCTGCTCGCCGAACAGCCGGAGCTGCTCGCCGAAAGCCTGCAACGCTGGCGCGCGCACCCGGAAAACCTCAAGGAAGAACAACTGGCGCAGGCGCCGGACAACGCCAGCAACGATGCGTTGCTGGCCTCACTTTACGGGCACACGATCGGCGCGCCGCATACGCTCGATATCGACTCGATCATCTAGCGCAACCTCATCTTCAACTGCTGTACACCCGCCCTGTGGGAGCGAGCCTGCTCGCGAAAGCGTCCTGTCAGCCAACAACGATGCAGGATGAATCAACGCCTTCGCGAGCAGGCTCGCTGCCACAGGTTTTTTCTGCAGGGCTAACCCTGTGGATACCAGACCAGCCGCTCCGCCGCCGGATTGCTCTGCTCCACCGCAAACCCCAGCGCCAGATAATGCCGGCGCGCATGCGGGTTGCTGGTCCAGACCACCGTCGCCACCGGGCAGCGCACCTGTTGCGCGGCTTTTTGCACCCCTTGCAGCACCGCGCGGCCATAGCCCTGGCCGCGTGCCTGGGGAATGAACGCCAGGTACAGCAAGCGAATCTCGTTGGGGCCGAAATCAGTGCTCAGGGCGCCGATCGCCGTGCCGAGTTTCTCCACCACGTAGTGCATCGCATTGGGACAGTTATCGCCCATGCCCTGCTCCTGCACCTGAAACTGCTGGGCGACCACTTGCTGCACCTGTTCCTGCTCGCCATCGATCCATTGCAGATCCGGCCGCGCCGTCTGATACAGGCTTTGCAGGAACGGGCCGTCGGTGGCCCGCGAAGGTCGCACCACCAATCCGTCTGCTGCCATCGCTGCGCTGTCCGCCATTGTGCTCTCCCCTAGAAACCGCTTTCCCTGACCCCCAGCGCCGCCAACCGGCGCCAGGCCACACCGAGCACCGACTCACCGCTGCCCTGCACCACCACCACGCCGCGCAATGGCTGCACCGGCGTCGCCGCCGCATCGACCGTGCTCAGCCGCACGCCGTACTGTGCCTGCACCGGTTCTGCCCGTTGCTGTTGATCGCGGCGCACGGCGATCGGCCCGTGGTGATCGGAGGTCAGCGCCTCCTGATCGACATAAGCCACGCCGTTGCTGTCGATTTCGTTGAGTTGCACGGCGAGCGCCGGGTGCATCGGATCGTCCGCGATAAAGCGCCCACTGGCCCCCGGTTTGACTCGCCACAATTCGGACTCGGCCAGATACCCGCGCAACCGCGCGCCGTCCTCGACCACTCGCGCCAGCGCATCATGGGTCGACAGCCAGCGCCCGGGCGTCAGGTTCGGCAGCAGATCACGCACGCGACCGGCATGCGGGGCGCGCAACAACAGACGTTCACGCTGCGCGCTCAGGCCACGGTATTGCGCCACCGCTTCGGCCAGCTTCTGCTCGATGATACTGGCGTCGGCGGCGGTTTCGCTGCGTCCGGCCTGACGGCGCATGAGCAATTGCTGGATCTGGATTTCCCGACGGACGATGGCCAGTTTCGAGTCAAGATCCGGGGACTCCAGTTCGATCAGCACATCGCCTTGGGCAACCGTTTGCCCGTCGGTGACCTTCACCGTTTTCACCCGTGCTGACGCTGGCGCGTGCAGGGCGCTGGCGCGTCCGGCTTCGAGCATCGTCGGCAATTCCACCGCACTGCGCCACGGCACGATCAGCACCAGCAGCAGCCCGAGCACCGCGAGACTGCTCAGCAGCACGCGCGGACCGTGGGCCTGTTCGCGGCGGCTCCACCACTGGCGCCACTCATTCATGATCGGCAAAAAGATGAACCACACCAGCTCCACCAGCATCAGGAAAATCCCCAACACCTTGAAGAACAGGTGATAGACCGCTAACGCGATCCCGAAAAACAACGCCGCACGCCACAACCACGAGCCATACCCCCAGATCAGCAAACGCCGTTGCATCTTCGGCGACCACGGCTCCGGCGCCGGGGCGCCATAACCGAACAAAAATTCACGCAACCGCCAGCGGCACAAGGCAAAGGCCCGGCCCTGCAGGTTGTCGACCTCCCACAGATCGCTGAGCAGAAAATAGCCATCGAAACGCATGAACGGGTTGAGATTGACCACCAGCGTGGTGATCCACGTGGCGCTGGCGAGCATGAACGCCGCCGTGCGCCCCGGGCCGTCGGGCAACAGCGACCAGGCCAGCAGTGCGATGCACGCCAGCAGCAATTCCGCCAACACCCCGCCGGCGCCGATCAGCAGGCGCGCGCGACGATCATTGACCCGCCAGGCATCGCTGACATCGGTGTAGAACATCGGCAGCAGCACCATGAACGCTACACCCATGCTCTGCACCCGACACCCGGCCCGCTTGGCCATGAACGCATGGCCGAACTCGTGACAGAGCTTGGCGAAGAACAATGCCACGCCGAACGCCAGCGCGCCGCCGAGGCTGAACAGGTGCGGGAAGGTGCCGACAAAGCGCTGCCAGTCCCGCGACACCAGAAACACTCCGAGGCCCAGAGTCGCCGGCAAACCATAGCGCAGCACGCGTGGGCCGCAGCGTTCCAGCCACGGCCAGGCACGGTTGAGAAAGGCGTCCGGGCGCCACAATGGAATGCGGAAAAACAGGTATTGGTGCAGCAGGACTTTCCACAGGCTCTGCTTCTGCGCCAGAGCCTTGAGCCGGTAACTGGCGCGCTGTTGATCATCCATCGCGCTGATCAGATCATGACCGCGCAGAAACTCCAGCAACTGCTCAAGCTCGCGGCTGTCCAGCGCCAGACCCGGCTCGCGATTGGCGGCGCGCAACACCTGCTCGGCATCGCCCAGCGACCAGTGCCGCAACAGACGCATCGCCGCCGTTCCAAGCTTGAAATAGCGACCGCGCACCGGATCGGCCAAGGTCCAGCGCGGTGAACCGTCCAAAGCCGGCGCCGCGGGCGACAGTTGCAGGTCGGCACGCAGGCTCGGCAGGTTCATTTACAGGCCCACGCTCTGACGCAGGCCGGCCAGTGGCCGACGCAGCAGGTACAAGGCCAGCGGGGCGCGCTCACCAAAGATTTTTGCCGTGCCGCGCAGGCCGATGCGCGGCGGCGCCTCGCTGAAATTGGCGTCCAGCCGATACGCCAATTGCCCGCCCGCCGTCGGTTGCGCCTCGTAGGCCGAACGCTCCAGCGTGGCGAGGTGACGCTGCAACGGATCGCTGTCGAGAAACAACGCGACTTCGGCCCCCGGCGCCAGGGCAATCGCGTCGCCCACCGCCAGTTCGATGCGCAGTTCGGCCTGATTCGGGTCAGCGATTTCCATCAGCCGTTCACCGGTCTGCACCGGTTTGCCGGTCAGGCGCTCGGCGTCGGCGAACACCGCGATCCCGTCACGTTCGGCGCGCACTTCGCTGCGCGCCAGCAACTCACGGGCGTAATCGCGCTCGGCGCGTTTTTGCTCGGCACGGGCGGCGAGCAAATCGACCTTGGCGCTGGACTCGGCATCGGCAAACGAACGTTGCGAGTTGGATTTCAGTTCTGCTTCGGCCACACCCAAGGCGCGTTCGGCGACATCGGCCTGGGCCTTGAGCGTGGTGCTCTCAAAACGCAGCAGCAGGTCGCCGGTCTTCACCAACTGATTGGGTTTGACCAGAAACTCGGCGATCACCCCGTCCAGCGGCGCCGCCACCACGCGTCCGCCCTGGGGCACCACTTCCGCCGGCGCCAGCACCGATTGACGCACCGGGATCAACAGCCCGAGCAACAATACAGCGACCAGCGCCACCTGACGTTTGCGCGTCCAGCGCAGGCGCCACGGTTTGCGCGGTTGCAGCGCCAGCCAGGCGTGGCTGTAGGTGTCGCCCAGTTGCGCCAGCAGCACTTGTTCGGAAGGATTCCACGGGACGTCGCGGGCCAGCCACAGACCGCCGAACACCTCGCCCTTGCGATCAATCAACGGCAGCCAGAACACCTGCGCCGCCGACAGCGAGCGCCAGTCGGCCTGAATCGACTCGGCCAGCAGATCCGCGGTGATCACTCGCGCCTGCTTCAGCACATTCTGTTTGAACAACTGCGCCACGGCCTGCTCGACGAACGCCACGAACGGCGCATTCGGCTCCACCGCACTGACCCCGGTCACCGCCTGCACCTTGCCGGCGATCAACAGCGCCGCATGGCGAAAGCCGAACAGCGCCTGCCCGTCGTTGACCAGGCTGTAGGCCAGTTGCGAGGCATCGCGGGCGGCGCGGGTCTGGCGTTCGAGGTCAAGAAACCGCGCGAACACCTGCTCGGCGCCGCCGGCCACCGGGGCGTTCATTTGAGCTCCGCGAAATGCGCCGTACCGCTCATGCCCGCGAGCAAGCCTTTGGCTTCGGGAAGTGTGGCGACCAGCAACAGCGTCTGGCTGCCTTCATCAATACGCGCACCAAGCCGTTTGACCGTAGCGTCAATCGGCTGGCCGGTTTCATCGGGGATAAAGCTGAAGGTCTGCCCGGGTTTGAGCCTGGCCATCCAGCGCGACGGCACCAACAGATGGATTTCCAGGGTGCGGTTATCCACCACATCAAGCAGCGGCGCACCGGCCGCCACGCTTTCAAAGCGCTGCACCTTGCGCTCGACCACTTGCCCGTCGAACGGCGCGACCACGCTGCAGCGTTTGACCTGAACCTGATACACCTGGGATTGCGCCTGGGTTTCGCTGACCTTGGCCTCGGCCCGTGCCACTTCGAAACGCCCGACGGAATTGAGTGCCGCCAACTGCCTGTTGTGTGCCAGCTCCTCACCGGCACCGCGACTGGCGGCCTGCGCCGCATTGAGCTGAGCCTGATACGCCGAGCAATCGAACTTCGCCAGCACATCGCCCTTCTTGAACGACTCGCCCTCGCTGAACGGCAACTCGACAATGCGCCCCGACAACTCACTGGCCAGCACCGCCTGATCCCGCGCCCGCAACACCCCGCGCGCCTCACTGCTGGCGGTGGCTGCCGCAGGGGCTGCGTTATCCAGCAGCGGATCGTCTGGCCCGGGCGTTTGCGCCTGAACTGCACACGTTACAAAGGTCAATCCAATAACCCAACCACGAAAACGCTGCATAACCGCTACTCCCTGACGGATGAGCGGAGTCTACGACAGCGGGGGTTAGCGTCAAGCGAAAGGCCAGCATTGCTTCGCTGCCCGTTCTGTAATCCGACCGAAGCGCTATGGTCAACCCGTCGAATTCGCTGACTTGCTCACGTTCGCGCGGTTTCAGCGTTGCGCCATCTCCCCCACCGGATACACCGACTCCCATCCCCCACCCAGCGCCTTGTACAACCCGACCATCGCCAGTGACACCCCGGTCGAACTCTCCACCCACTGCTCCTGCGTAGAGAGCAGCGCGCTTTGCACGGTGAGGACGTTGACGAAATCGACCACACCTTCGACGTATTGCTGTTGCGCAGTGCGCAGGGCGATCTGGTTCTGGCGCACGGCTTCGGCGAGGCTGTCGCGGCGGCGTTGGCTGGCGTTGTAGGCCGTCAGTTGATCGTCGATTTCATGCCAGGCGCGCAGCACGGTTTGCTGGTAGGCGATGGCGGCTTCCTGTTGCTGGGCTTCGCGCAGTTGCAACATGCCGCGCAGGCGCCCGCCGTCGAACAACGGCAGGCTGAATTGCGGGCCGATGCCGAACGCGCGCGAACCCCAAGAGCCGAAATCACTCAGTTGCATCGCCTGCGAGCCGAGGCTGCCGGACAGGGTGATGCGCGGATAGAAATCGCCCTTGGCCACACCGATGTTCGCGGTGGCCGCGTGCAGCTGCGCCTCGGCCTGACGGATGTCCGGGCGGCGTTCAGCCAGTTGCGACGGCAATCCAATGGCGACTTGCAGCGGCGACTGCGGCACCGCGGCGTCTATGGATAACACTTTGGCCAAGGCTTGTGGCGGCTCGCCCAGCAACAGGCTGATCGCGTTGATCAGCTGCGACTGACGCTGCTCAAGCGCTGGCAGGCGCGATTCGATGGCGGCGACCTGCGCGGCGGCTTCGGCGACGTCCAGATCGGTCGCCACACCATCGTTGAGGCGCAGTTGCGACAGTTTGAGGCTGTGCCGGGCGACGTCGAGGTTCTGCTCGGTGACCGCACGCGTGTTTTGCACGCCGCGCAGCTGAATGTAGTTCTGCGCGGTGTCGGCAAGGACCGCCAACAACACCGCGCGACGATCATTTTCAGCGACTTCGAGGTTGGCGTCGGCAGCTTCGGTTTCCCGGCGCACGCGGCCCCAGAAATCCAGTTCCCAGGAGGCGGAGAAACCGCCGTCCCACAGGTTGAAGGCCGAATCGCCGTTGTGCCCGGACGGGTCGCTCAAGCCTTTGCCGCTATTGCGTTGGCGCGCGTAGCTGCCGGTCGCGGCGGTGTTCGGGTAGCGCTCCGCGCTGATCACCTGGCGTGCGGCGCGGCTTTGTTGCAAGCGGCTGCTGGCCAGTTGCAAATCGAGGTTGCTCTGCATGGCACGCTGGGTGAGCGTCGAGAGCGGGGCATCATGGAAAACCTCCCACCAGCGTTCGTTCAGCGGCTGACTGACCGCCTGGCTTGGGGCGGACCTGGCGGGTTTGGCCCAGTCGGCGATTTGCGTGGCCTGGGGTTTGTGGAAATCCGGGCCGACGGTGCAGGCGCTGAGGCCAAGGGCGAGCAAGGCACTGAGGGTGAGTTGCTGCCACTGGCCTCTTCGCGAGCAGGCTCGCTCCCACACGTTGGAATGCGTTCCTCCTGTGGGAGCGGGCTTGCTCGCGAAGGCGCCAGCCGATTCAACCTTGATCATCGCTGAGTCACCTCACGCACCGCCGGCGCCGAACGGCGGGTATCAATGCGCGCCTCAACCGACATACCGACGCGCAGCCGCTCGGCCAATGGCTGACCCGGCTCAAGCAGGATCTTCACCGGAATCCGCTGCACGACCTTGGTGAAGTTGCCGGTGGCGTTGTCCGGTTTCACGGCGGCAAAGGTCACCCCCGTCGCCGGCGCGATGCTTTCGACGCGACCGCTCAAGGCCTCGCCGCCGAGGCTGTCGACCCGCACTTCAACCTCCTGCCCCGGCTGCACATCGGTCAGTTGGGTTTCCTGAAAGTTGGCGACCACATACGCCTGGCGCAACGGCACCACCGCCAGCAGTTTGCTGCCCGGCGTGACATAGGCGCCGACGCGCACCGCACGCTCGCCGACCATGCCATCCTGCGGCGCGGTGATGCGCGTATAGGACAGCTCGAAACTGGCGATTTCCAGCGCCGCCTGCGCATGCTTCAAACTGCCTTCGGCGGCATCGCGCTGCGCCGTCAGAATCTCCACCTGCTTGCGCTCGGCCGCCAGTTTCGCACTGGCGGTATCCAGCCGTGCGCTCGCCTGATCAATGCGGGTACGCGCCTGCTGCGCGTTCTGCACAGTGCCGGCACCGACGCCGGCCAAATGGTTGTAGCGATTCAATTCCTGCTGGGCGAAGGCCATTTCCGCCTTGGCCGACACGACGGTAGCCTGGGCCTGAGCGATCACCGACGTCTGCCGCTCCAACGTCGCCCTGGCGTTTTGCAGCTGCGCGCGGGCGACCAGGGTTTGTGCATCGGCGGCTTGCGCCGCAGCGCGCAAGTCACGGTCATCGATCAATGCCAGCAACTGCCCGGCCTTCACTTGCTGGTTGTCTTCCACCAGCACCTCCTTGATGAACCCGGCCACGCGCGGCACCACCAAGGTGTAGTCGGCCGAGACGAACGCATCGTTGGTGGTTTGCTGAGTCCGTTTGCCGAACAGGCCGGGCATCGCCAGGTACACCAGCACACCGACCGCCAGTGCGGCGGCCACGGCCACCGCGAGTTTCTGCTTTGCTTGAGTCGTCATAAAAACCTTCTGTTTCAGTACAGCCATCAGGTCGGCGCGCGCGGCGGAAAGATCCGCGTCGGCAGCCAGAAAATCAGCAGGATCAGCGTTACCGCGACGCCGGCCATGCACACATAAAGATCGGAAGACGTCAGCACCACGGCCTGTTCGTGCAGGCGATGGGCGAGGCCCGGATCGCTGCGATCGGCCAACGGTGAATTACCAAGGTTGTCGATCAGCATGCTCGAATGGAAATGCAGGCGCGCGGTGGTCAGCGCTTCGATCACCCCGGTGGCGACCACCGCCGCCAGGCCTTTCACCGTGTTGAACCAGGCGGAGGCGAACGGCCCGTCCTGCGGCTGGATACTGCCGGTGGACAACATCAGCAGCGGCAGCACCGACATCGGCTGGCCGAAGATCTGCAGCCATTGCAGGACGTAGAAATTGTCGCGAATCCACTCCGAGGTCAGCAGCGAGCCGCCCAGGCAGGACAGCGTCAACATGCTCAAACCGATGCCCAGCACCCAGCGGCAATCGACCCAGCGCAAGTTGCACAGCGCCGCCACCAGCGGCAGCGCAATCAACTGCGGCAATGCGGCGATCAGCATGATCGGCGCGGTCTGTACCGGGCGATAACCCTGGACCTGCGCCAGATAGCTCGACGGAATCAACACCACTGCCTGCAACACCACTAGCACCCCGGCGAGGGTCATCAGCGCGAACGACAGGTTGCGGATGCCGAGCATCTGCAGCTTGAAAAACGGGATCGGCTGCGACCATTCGTTGATCAGGAACGCCAGCAGCAACAGCGAGCCGGCACCGAGCAGAGCGCAAATCAAGTCCGACTCGAACCAATCCAGCCGGTTGCCCTGCAGCAAACCGATCACCAGCATGCAGATCGCCGGAAAGCCCAGCAGCAGCCCCTTCCAGTTGAAGGTTTTGAGGCGTTCCAGGCGCAGCGGGTCCTGCGGAATGCCCCAGGCGACCATTGCCATGGCAATCAGGCACGGCACGATGATTTGCCAGAACGTCCATTGCCAGCCGACGTATTCACTCCACAAGCCGGCCAGTGGCGTGCCGAGGCCGGGGCCGAACGTCGCGGTCAGCGCGTAACCCGCCAGGCCATAGAGTTTGAAATTGGCCGGCAGAAAGCGCAGCGCAACGGTCATCAGCATCGGCGGCAACGCGCCGCCGGCCAGCCCTTGCAGGGTGCGCATCAGCAACAGGCTTTCGTAGTTCGGGGCAAACGGGCACAGCACCCCGAGCAGCGTGAACAGGCTGATCGCGCAGAGGGTGAAACGGCGCAGCGAGAAGGTCACCGAGCACCACGGCGCGAAAGCCATCGCCGCCACCGAGGTCGCGGCATAGCAGGCGACCAGCCAGGTGCCTTCGTCGTACCCGATGTTCAACGCGCCCCGGATGTCGGCAAGCGCGACCTTGGTCACCATCTCGTTGAGGCCCGAGACCAGCACCGCCAACAGCACACCGACCAGGCCGGTGATGATCCGCGCCCCGAATACCGGTGGCGTGACCGCCGTCGCCGGACTGGCCACAGCGATGGGCGCCGGAACCGTCAGGGATGTCATGAATGCACACTCCGGAGGGAAAAATACCGGAGCATCTTAGTCGGGCTTACTGCTGACGAAAATTGACTTATCGGCAGGTTATAAGTGCGCCAGACACAATTATTTCTCTTGTAGGAGTGAGCCTGCTCGCGATGGCGCCTTTTCAGTCGATATTTTCGGCGACTGACACACCGCCATCGCGAGCAGGCTCACTCCTACAGGGGTTTGTGTGGTTTGTGGAATCAGGGTTGCGCGGCCAACCACGTTTCGTCGCAACACGCCTTGAGCGTTTCACGCAGCCAGCGGTGCGCCGGGTCCTTGTCGAAGCGCGGGTGCCAGGCCTGGGTCAGCATCAGCGTCGGCAACGGGATGGGCAGGTCGAACGAGCGCAGTTTCAGACCCAGTCGGCGCACGCTGAGCAAGGCTTCCTTGGGCACCGGCAGAATCAGATCGGAATCGGGCAAGGCGAACATCGCCGCGTGGAAGCTCGGCGCGATCACCGCCACCCGCCGCTCCAGACCCAAGGCGTTCAACGCGGTGTCGATGGGGCCACGGGCAATGCCACGGCGCGACATGCTGATATGGGAGAACCCGGCGTAACGCTCGGCGGTGATTTCGCCGTCGAGCAACGGATGATCCTCACGCACCAGACCCACGAAATGCGTGGAAAACAGGTTTTGCACTTTGACTTCAGGGGTCACCGGGCGGGTGTTGCTGACGCTCAGATCGATGCGCCCTTCGCGCAACGCTTCATCGTCGCCATCGCCCTCCGGGACGAAGCGCAACTCGCAGTGCGGCGCCAGCTGGTCGAGGGTATCGAACAGCTTGCCGCCGTACACGCCGATGAAAAAGTCGTTGGCGCGGATGCTGAAACGCCGGCGCAAAGTGCCCAGTTCCACGGTGTCGGCCGACCGGAACAACAGCGCCGCTTGCTCAACCACATCACGCACTTGTTCGCGCAGCTCGAGGGCTTTGGGGGTGGGCACCAGGCCACGGCCGGCGCGCACCAGGATCGGATCGCCGATGGCTTCACGGATGCGCGTCAGGGTGCGACTCATGGCGGCGGGGCTGAGGTTCATGCGCCGCGCAGCACCGACCACACTGCCCTCGTCGAGCAAGGCGTCGAGGGCGACCAGAAGATTCATGTCCGGGAGTTGCATGTAGAGCACTCGTGGCTGATCTGGATTGATCCGGGTGCAATGCTAGCAAACATCCGTGAAATCGGTGGCGCATGAACTGACGTCTTCGCGAGCAAGCCCGCTCCCACAGGGAAATGCAGTTCAAATGTGGGAGCGGGCTTGCTCGCGAAGAGGCCGGTCGGAGCGCGACAAATCAGCGCTGCATGCCCCAGCGCTTCACCGTTACCCGCTCCAGCGTGTCGAACACCAGGTTCTCCACCAGCAAACCAATCAGGATCACCACCGCCAACCCGGCAAACACCTTGTCGGTGTACAGCTCATTACGGTTCTGGAAAATGTACCAACCCAGCCCGCCCTTGCCGCTGGTCGCACCAAACACCAACTCGGCGGCGATCAGCGTGCGCCAGGCAAACGCCCAGCCGATTTTCAGCCCGGCGAGAATCGACGGCAGCGCCGCCGGAATCAGGATGAACAGCACAAAACGCATGCCCTTCAGCCCATAGTTGCGCCCGGCCATGCGCAGGGTTTCCGAGACACCGAGAAAACCTGCGTAGGTATTCAGCGCCAGCGCCCACAGCACCGAATGCACCAGCACGAAGATCAGGCTGTTCTGCCCCAGCCCGAACCAGAGCAAGGCGAGTGGCAGCAAAGCAATTGCCGGCAACGGGTTGAACATCGAGGTCAGGGTGCTCAGCAGATCCCGGCCAAACTGGGTCGAGACCGCCAGCGTGGTCAGGGCAAACGCCAGCACGATACCGATCAGATAGCCCTTGATCAGCACCACCAGAGATATCCACACCTTGCCCAGCAGCTCGCCGCTGAGCAGACCGTCGTACAACGCATGACTGGTCTGCAGGAAGCCGGGCAGCAGCAAGTCGTTGTTCTGCACCCGGGCGATCACTTCCCAGAGGATCGCCAGCAGAATCAGGATCAGGCTTTTACGCAGCCAGCCCTGTTGCCACAGACGTTGGCCCAGCGGCAATTCGCGCTCGAGCGGCACGCTGGTCAGCGGTTCAAGGACGGTTTCAAACTCTTGTCGCAGGGACGATGGTTGGCTCATCGGGCAATCCTCCAGAACGCTCAATAAGCGATGCGAATGTCGTTGAAGTCATGGTCTCGCTCGGTTTCCGGCGACTGGCCTTCATCGAACAGCAAACGGTGAATGCGCCGCGCCGACTCTTGAAACGCCACGCCACCGAGGCTTTGCAGATCGTATTGATGGCTGTGCACTTCGGCGCGTACCCGCCCCGGGTGTGGCGACAACAGCAGGATGCGATTGCCGACCACCAGTGCCTCTTCGATCGAGTGCGTGACAAACAGCAGGGTGAAGCGCACTTCTTCCCAAAGCCGCAGCAACTCTTCCTGCATCTTGCGGCGGGTCAGCGCGTCCAGCGCAGCGAACGGCTCGTCCATCAGCAGGATTTTCGGCTGCATCGCCAGCGCCCGGGCAATCGCCACCCGCGCCTTCATGCCGCCGGACAAGGTGTGTGGATAAGCGTCGGCGAACGCTGCCAGCCCGACCTTTTCGAGATAGTGCAGCGCTCGCCCTTCGGCGTCTTTGTTGTTCAAGGTTCGCGAGGCGAGCAGCGGAAACATCACGTTCTGTTTGACGGTTTTCCACGGCGGCAGCTGATCGAACTCCTGAAACACCACGATCCGGTCCGGGCCCGGTCCGTCGACACGCTGACCCTGCAGGCGAATCTCGCCTTCGCTCGGTGCAATGAACCCGGCGGCCGCCTTGAGCAAGGTCGACTTGCCGCAGCCGGACGGGCCGAGCAGCACGAAGCGGTCCGCAGGATCGATTTCGAAACTGACCTGATGCGTGGCCCGCACCACCCGTTGCGGGGTGCGGTATTCGAGGCTGACGTTATCCACCGCCAGCAGCGCTTGCGTACGGGCGATCGGGTTGCTGGCCGCGTGGCCTTGCAAGGGGGCGTTCATCTCGATCAGCTCCCCTGCAGCGGTTTGGCGTCCTGGAAGAAGTAGTCCTTCCACGATTCAGGTTTGTTCTTGATCGCGCCGACGCGGTAGAGGAATTCGGCCAGTGGATAGGTATTTTTCGGCGTGACGCTGAATTCGAACTGTGGGTTGTCGATGATTTTCAGCAGCTCGGCGCGATCGATTTTGGCCTTGGTCACGCGAATGTAAGTGTCCGCCGCCGCGCCTTTATCGTTCTGGGCGAATTGCGCAGCTTCGGTCAGTGCTTCGACGAAGGCTTTGTAGGTCTTCGGATTCTCATTGCGGAATTTTTCGGTGGCGAACAGCACCGTCGGCGAGTTCGGGCCGAGGATGTCGTAGGAGTTGAGCACCACGTGCACGTTCGGATTCTGCAGCGCCTGATCCTGGAACGGCGGGTTGGAGAAGTGCCCGGTCAGCTCGGTGCCGCCGGCGAGCAACGCGGCGGTGGCGTCCGGGTGCGGTACGGCGATGGTGTATTTGTCGAGGCGATTGAATTCCTTGTCACCCCACTGCTTGGCCGCCGCGTATTGCAGGAAGCGCGACTGCACAGAAACGCCCACCGCTGGCACCGCAATGCGGTCCTTCTCGGTGAAGTCGGCGATGGTTTTGACCTTGGGATTGTTGCTCACCAGGTAGTACGGGAAGTTGCCCAGCGAGGCCACAGCCTTGACGTTCTGCTTGCCGTGGGTGCGATCCCAGATGGTCAGCAACGGGCCGACCCCGGCACCGGCAATGTCGATGGAACCGGACAGTAGCGCATCGTTGACCGCCGCGCCGCCCGAGAGCTGCGTCCAGTCGACCTTGATGTCGAGGCCTTCCTGCTTGCCGTATTTCTCGATCAGGCCCTGATCGCGCACCACGTTGAGCAATAAATAGACAATCCCGAACTGTTCGGCGATGCGGATTTCACCTTCGGCGTGGGCCACGGTCGGCGCCACCAGGCTGCCGGCAATCAGGCTGAAACCCAGACCGATGGCAGCGGCCAGCGGCGCGAATGGAAGACGTTTGGACATGATCGAATCTCCGGCAAATCAGAAAGGCGCGTCGCCCTGAATGGTTGTGCGATACAGCTTGCGGCGCAGGTGCGCGGGGCAGCCGGCGGCGAGGTGGATCAGCGACCGGTTGTCCCAGAACACCATGTCGTGGGGCTGCCACGGGTGGCGGTAGATGTTTTGCGGCAGCACGCTGTGGGCGTACAGTTCGGCGAGCAGTTGTTTGCTCTCGTCCTCCGGCAAACCGACGATGCGCGTGGTAAAGCCTTCGCTGACGAACAACGCCTGGCGGCCGTTTTCCGGGTGGGTACGGACGATCGGGTGCACCACTTCGACGACCTGCGCCAGTTGCTCCGGGGTCAGGGTCGGGCGCCAGTTGCCTTCGAACTTGGTTTCGCTATAGCGCGCTGTGTAGGAATGCGCGGCCGAGCGGCCTTCGACGGCTTTGCGCAACGCTTCGGGCAGGTTGTCCCACGCTTTGTGCATGTCGGCGAACAGCGTGTCGCCACCTTCGGACGGCAACTCCTGCGCATGCAGCATCGAGCCAAGGCTCGGTAGCTCTTTATAGGAGAGGTCGGAGTGCCAGAATTTGCCGGCATCGCCGAGGCCGATGTTCTGGCCGTTCTCGACGATGTTGGAAACGATGAGGATTTCCGGGTGATTGGCCAGCAGGAACTGCTTGAGCACGTGAATCTGCAACACGCCGAAGCGGCGGCTGAAATCGATCTGCTGTTGCGGGGTGATGCGCTGGTCGCGGAAGACCACGACGTGGTGATCCAGATGCGCGCGGTGGATGCGGGCGAAGTCCTGGTCGTTGACCGGGCGGGTCAGGTCCAGGCCAATGATTTCGGCGCCGACGGCACCGCTGAACGGGCGGATTTCAAAGGTTTGCGGCGCGGCAGTCGCGGCGCTTGGGGTGGCAGTAGCTGCGGACATCTTTCAATCTCCCACGCACGGCGCGCTCAAGGGCGCGCACGTCGATCAGAAACTCACGCTGGATTGCGTGTTGGTTCAGGTCGTGCGGCGCGCCGATTGGTCGGCAGGTACGCAGGGGAATGACTTTATCGCTATAAGAATCTGAAATTAAATACCGTTATTGAATAACGATATGGCGGATGGTGAGGAATGGACTGAGTGGTGAGTGACGATTTGTGTCACTTACTGACAGGGATGTGGTGATTTTGCTGGCCCCTTCGCGAGCAAGCCCGCTCCCACAGGAGATTTCGGTCGAACACAGAACTTGTGTCCACTGAAGATCCAATGTGGGAGCGGGCTTGCTCGCGAAGGGGCCATGTGCAGCGCCGAAGACCTACCGCTCGTGCAACGCCTCGGCCCGCGCCCGGATGATCGGCTTGAGCAGATAACTCAACACCGACTTCTTGCCGGTGATGATATCCACCGACGCGACCATCCCCGGAATGATCAGCAACGGCTTGTCATCGGTGCCCAGGTGGCTGCGCTCGGTGCGCACCTTGATGATGTAGTAGGTGGTTTTCTTGTCTTCGTCGGTGATGGTGTCGGCACCGATCTGCTCCAGCTTGGCTTTGAGCCCACCGTAAATGGTGTAGTCATACGCGGTGAACTTCACGATCGCTTCCTGCCCCGGATGCAGGAACGCAATGTCCTGGGGACGGATCTTGGCTTCGACCAGCAAGGTGTCATCCAGCGGCACGATTTCCACCATGTCGCTGCCGGGCTGGATCACCCCGCCAATGGTGTTGACCAGCAACTTGTTGACGATGCCGCGCACGGGCGAGGTGACCAGCGTACGGCTGACCCGGTCTTCCAGCGCCTTGCCGGTGGCCTGGGCCTTGTTCAGGTCGGTGCGGGCTTCGTTGAGCTGGGTCAGCGCATCGCTACGGAATTTGCCGCGAGTCTCGTCGATCTTGCGCTGCACTTCCTTGATTGCCGATTCGGCGCGCGGGATCGCCAGGGTGGTGGCGTCGAGCTGGCCGCGGGTTTCGACTTCGGCACGTTTAAGCCGCAGCACTTCCACCGGTGATACCGCGCCTTGGGCTACCAGCGGCTCGGACATGTTGATTTCCTGGCGCTGCAAGCCCAGTTGCTGGCGGTACTGCGCCTGCTTGGAGCTGAACTCGCGCAGCTCTTGCTGACGCTGGATCAACTGTTCCTGCAAACCACCGATCTCATCGTGCAGTTGCTGGCGGCGGCTGATGTACAGCGACTCTTCGCTTTTTGCCTGGCCCGGCACGGCTTTGAGCACGTCCTCAGGGAAGTTCAGCGGGCGGTCATCGACCTCGGCGCTCAGACGCTCGACGCGCAGCAGCATCGACAGTCGATCGGCCTCGGTTTCACCGACGTTGGAAGCAAATCGCGTGTCGTCCAGGCGGATCAACGGTGCGCCGGCCTCGACGATCTGGCCTTCCTTGACGAACAGTTCGGAGACGATCCCGCCCTCGAGGTTCTGGATTTTCTGGATCTTGGACGACGGAATCGCCTTGCCGTCGCCCTTGGTCACTTCGTCGATCACGGCGAAATGCGCCCACAGCATCAGGAACACGAAGAAACCGATGATCGCCCAGATGGTCAGGCGCACGACGCGCGGGGCGTCCTCGATCAGTGCCTTGTTGACCTCCGGCAGCGGCTGGCCCTGCAGCGACGCAGAACCCTTGAAGTAGCGACGGATCGACTCTTTGACACCCGACTTAAGCAACACTGATCTGCCCCTTCTTCAACGCTTCCATCACGGCGGCTTTCGGGCCATCGGCGAGAATCTGTCCACGGTCGACCACCAGCAGACGGTCGACCAGCGACAGCAGCGAGGCCCGGTGCGTCACCAGCACCACGGTCTTGTTTTCAACGACGGCGGCCAGACGTTGCTTGAGGCGTTCTTCGCCGGTGTTGTCCATGGCGCTGGTCGGTTCGTCGAGCAGCAGGATCGGCGGATTGAGCAACAGCGCCCGGGCCAGCGCGACGTTTTGCCGTTGGCCGCCGGACAGGTTCTGCCCACGCTCGCCGACTTGCAGCTCGTAGCCCTGCGGGTGCAGACGGGCGAATTCGTGGACGCCGGCCAGTTCCGCGGCTTGCAGCACCAACTCGTCTTCGACATAACGCGCGCCGGAGACCAGGTTGTCACGCAGGGTGCCGGCCAGCAGCTGGATGTCCTGCGGCACGTAGCCGATGTTGTAGCGCAGCTCGCTGACGTCGATCTGGCGGATATCCACACCGTCCACCAACAACGCGCCGTCGTCCGGCTGATACAGGCCCACCAGCAACTTCGCCAGCGAACTCTTGCCCGAACCGCTGCGGCCGATGATGCCGATCTTCTCGCCGGGACGGATCACCAGGTTGATGTTTTTCAGCGCCGGGTTCTGTTGTTCCGGGTAGGTGAAGTTCAGCTGACGGCATTCGATTGCGCCCTGCAGCACCTTGCGGCTCAGCGGACGCTCTTCGAAATTGCGCTCCTGCGGCAGCTCCATCATCTGGTCGACCGAGGTCATGGTCACCCGCGCCTGCTGGTAGCGGGTCAACAGACCCGAGAGCGAGGCCAGCGGGCTGAGCGCGCGGCCACTGAGCATGTAGCAGGCAATCAGGCCGCCCATGCTCAGGTTGCCGGCGATGATCTGGTACACGCCGAAGACGATCATGATCACCCCGGCGAGTTGCTGGATCAGCAGGGTGATGTTCATCGCCAGGCCGGAGAGCATTTTCACCCGCAGCTCGAGGCGGCTAAGGGTGCCGATGGTCTGTTCCCACTGGTATTGACGCTCACTTTCGGCGTTGTTGACCTTGACCGCATCGAGGCCGGCGAGGGTTTCGATCAGGCTCGACTGACGCTCGGCACCGAGGGCCATGGTGCGTTCCATGGTCGCTACCAGCGGCTTCTGCAGCGCATAGCCGATCAACAGCGCAATCGGGAATGCCAGCACCGGAATCCACACCAGATGCCCGCCGAGAATAGCTATGACGATGAAGATCAGGAGGGTGAACGGCAGGTCGATCAGGCTGGTCAGGGTCAGCGAGGCGAGGAAGTCGCGCAGACTCTGGAACTCATGGATGTTCTGCGCAAAGCTGCCGACCCGCGCGGGGCGGTACTTCATGGCCATGCCGACGATGCGCTCAAACAGCGTCGCCGAAATGATCAGATCGGTTTTCTTGCCGGCCAGATCCAGGCACAGGCTGCGCAGGCTCTTGAGGATCAGGTCGAACAGGTAAGCGCCAGTGATGCCCAGCGCCAGCACCCACAGGGTCGCTTCGGCCTGGTTCGGCACCACGCGGTCGTAGACGTTCATCACGAACAGCGGCGCGGCCATGGCGATGATGTTGATCAGAAAACTGGCGGCGATCGCATCGGCATACAGCCAGCGCGAACGCTTGAGGGTGTCGCGAAACCACGAGCGCGCACGCGGGATCAGCGTGCCGTGGTTGACGTCGAATTTGTGCTGCGGCTGGGCGAAGAACACTTTGCCGGTGTAGTCGTCGGCCAGCAGCTCACGGCTGACCACCGATTCGCCGCCGTCGCTTTCGCTGAGCAGCACCCGGGCTTCGTTCTCGCCTTGCCAGCCGAGCAGGACGGCACTGCGGCCTTCCTTGAGCAGCAACAGCGCCGGCATGGCAATCGCCGGAATCTCTTCCAGCTTGCGTTGCAACACCCGGCCCTGCAGCCCGGCGCGAGCCGCTGCGCGGGGCAGCAACTCGACACTCAGGCGTTGCTTGGGCAGCGGTAGACCGGTGGTCAGCATCGCCGCACTGGCGGGTTTCTGGTGCAGCATGCACAGAGCGAGCAGACCATCCAATAACGGATCATCGTGCATCGCGCGCGGATCATGAATGAGTTGAACTCGACTGACTTCTGATTCCACGCTCGGCACTCTTGGCTAACAATTGAACAATGAAGGTTCTGCTCAATTCATACCGGGCAGTTGGACCTTCGGCTTCACATCGTTCTGCACGACGGATGCCAATGGTGCGACCACTCCCTGGCTTCTGAGCAACTCGCCCATGGTCGCCTTGATTCGATACTGAGTAAATAACTGAATGTTCTTGATTTCAGCCAAACGGCGCGAAGCGGTGAACAACTCGTTTTCACTGTCGAGTAAATCGAGCAGGGTCCGCTCGCCAAGGCTGAACTGACGCTGATAAGCAGTACGCACCGCGGTGCTGTGATCAACATACTGCTGAGCGATCGGCACTTGGGCATTGGCGTTGTTCAAGGCGTTCCAGGCCAGGCCCAGTTCTTCGTTCAACTGACGCAGGGCGTTGTTGCGGATGTCCAGTGCCTGGTTCGACAGGTACGACTTGGATTCCAGATCGGCCTTGTTGCTGCCACCCGAATACAGGTTGAAGCGCATGCGCAACATGGCCTGCCATTCGTTGTTGTGACCGTTCTGGCCGTCCAGATCGTTATCGGCAGTGCGGCCCAGCTCGGCGTCGAAACGCGGGTAGAAGGTCGACTTGGCGGTCTCGTACTGCTTCTCGGCAGCGGCGATGTCGGACTCGGCCGAACGCAGGATCGGGCTGTTTTCCAGCATCTGCGTACGGGCTTCATTGAGGTTGGCCGGCATCATCGCCATGAACGGTGCCGGACGCTCCAGCTGGTCAGGCATCTGGCCGACGGCGCTGAGGAAGTTGGTCTCGGAGTCGGCGAGGTTGGTCTGCTCGGTGATCAGGTTGTTACGGGCCTGGGCCATCCGCGCTTCGGCCTGATCGAGGTCGGCACCGCTGCCGACGCCGCGCTGGGTGCGCAGCTGGATCTGGTCATAGATGCGCTGGTGGCTCTTGAGGTTTTCTTCGGCCAGACGCACGAATTCGCGGCGGGTCAGCACGTCCAGATAGACCTGAGCGACAGTCAGCGCGGTGCGCTCGGAAGTCCCCAGCAACGAGTAGGCGCGGGAGTTGACGGTGGCTTGTTGACGCCCGACCTCGCTGGACGTGGCAAAACCGTCAAAAACCATTTGCGAGAGACGTAAACTTGACTCGCCACGGTTCAGGGTTTCGTAGTGGTTGCTCCCACCACTGGCGCGGGTGGTCACGCTGTCGGTGCCTTCACGGCCATAACCGCCCAGCAGGTTGACCTTGGGCAGGTATCCACCTTTGGCAGCCTTTAACTGATAATCCGCCGCCAAACGACTGTTGACCCCTGCCTGGATTTCCGGATGGACATCCAATGCCTGTTGCATGGCTTCCGGCAAGGATTGTGCTTGGACGAAAGAGGCGGCGAGAGCGAACGGTAGAGCCTTGAACAGGTACAAACGCATGGTAAAGATTTCCCAGGACTTCTTGTCTTGAATCACAGCTAAACGTGCTGCTGCGTCGGATGATTGGCAACCGGAATGACCGTATGTCGGAAAGTTCAAAATAGGAACTGGATCACACGCTGAGGGACAGGTCGCCGCGGAAATATCAATGTGACATTAGTGGGGCGATTGTTTAGGATGGCACCCAGAAGGTCAATAGTTTGGCATAAAGTTAATAGCGAAAGAATCTAGCCAAATTATTGACGAAAGCAGCGTCAAACTTTGTTCAACCATTTTTAAAAGTACGTCCAGACTGAATAGGCGCTGATGCCGTCAGGTCTATGGAAGTCAACTGAACGTGACACCCGGAGAGTCTTCAATGAGCAGTGTTGTTGCCATCGTCAAAAGCATTGTCGGTCAGGTATTCGTGGTGTCCCCAGAGGGCGTACGTCGCGTACTCGTTGAAGGCGATCGCCTGTTCGTCGGCGACCAGATTGACACCGGCCTCTCGGGCGCCGTGTCGCTGGAACTGGCGGATGGCCGCACTCTGGACCTGGGCCGCGAAACCCAGTGGAGCGCCAACGCGCCCGACTCCAGCACTGACCTGGCCGAGGCCACCGCGCAGGCCGCACCGTCTGTAGCCGAGCTGCAGCAAGCCATCGCCGCCGGTGCCGACCCGACCACCGACCTTGAAGCCACCGCTGCCGGCGCCACCGCCGCAGGGACTGGCGGCGCGGCGGGTGGCGGCCACAGTTTCGTGATGCTCGACGCCACCGCTGGCCGCGTCGATCCGACCATCGGCTTCCCGACCGCAGGCATCAACTCCGGCGCACAAGCGGCGCAGAACATCACCGGCGGCCAGACCACCGACACCACCACCAATGCCCTGCGTGAGTCGACCCTGAGCCTCAGCGCCACGCCGACCATCACCGAAGCCGGCGGCGTGCTGGTGTACACCGCGACCCTGACCCAGGCGCCGCTGACTGACCTGACCATCACCCTGTCCAATGGCTCGGTGATCGTGATTCCGGCCGGCTCCACCACCGGCACTGTCAACGTGCCGCTGGCTCCGAACGACACCGTCTACAACGACCCGACCCAGATCGACGTGACCGTCACCGGTACCACCGGCGGCAACGGCATCACCGTGATCCCGCCGACCACGCCGGCGACGACCCAGGTCACCGACACCATCGACACCACCACCGTCACCCTGACCGCTGGCACCAGCGTCACCGAAGGTGGCCAGATCATCTACACCGCGACCCTGACCAACCCGGCCCAGACGCCGGTGACCGTCACCCTGTCCAATGGCTCGACCATCACCATCGAAGCCGGCCAGACCACGGGCACCGTCAACGTGCCGACCGCGCCGAATGACGTCTACAACAACGGCAGCACTGTCAGCACCACGATCACCGGTGCCACTGGCGGCAACTTCGAAAACCTGGTGCCGAACACGACGCCAGCCGTAACGAACATCGTCGATTCGCGCGACACCACCGGCCTGACCCTGACCGCCACCGGCACCGTGGTCGAAGGTGGCCAGATCACCTATACCGCGACCCTGACCAACCCGGCGCAGACGCCGGTGACCGTCACCCTGTCCAACGGCTCGACCATCACCATCGAAGCCGGCAAGACCAGCGGCAGCGTCAACGTGCCAACCGCGCCGAACGACGTCTACAACAACGGCGGTACCGTCAGCACCACGATTACCGGTGCAACCGGCGGCAACTTCGAGAACCTGGTGCCGAACACGACGCCAGCGACCACCACCGTCACCGACTCCATCGACACCACCAACCTGTCGCTGAGTGCCACCGGTACCGTGGCTGAAGGCGGCTCGATCGTTTACACCGCGACACTGACCAACCCGGCGGGCACCCCGGTGACCGTGACGTTGAGCAACGGCTCCGTCATCACCATCGAGGCGGGTAAAACCACCGGCACCGTGACTGTTCCGGCGCCTGCCGATGACGTCTATAAAGACGCCGGCAAAGTCGAAGTCAGCATCACCGGCACCACCGGCGGCAATTTCGAGAACCTGGTGCCGAGCACCGTGCCGGCCGTTACCCAAGTCACCGATACCATCGACACCTCGACCGTCAAACTGACCGCCGATACTTCGGTGGCAGAAGGCGGTACCGTCACTTACACCGCCACCGTCGGTGCACCGGTGACTGGCTCGCCAGTCACCGTCACATTGACCAACGGTCAGACGATCACCATCGAAGTCGGCAAAACCACCGGCACCGTCACCACCACGGCGCCGAACGATGCATTGACCGGCAATCCACCGCTGACCAACGCCATCACCAACGTCAGTGGCGGTAACTACGAGAACCTCGTTGCCGACAAAACACCGGTTTCCACAACTGTTACCGATACCGTCGACACCACCAACCTGTCGCTGAGTGCGACCGGCACCGTGGCCGAGGGTGGTTCGATCGTTTACACCGCAACCCTGACCAACGCGGCGGGCTCGCCTGTCACCGTGACCCTGAGCAATGGCGCGGTGATCACCATCGAGGCCGGCAAAACCACCGGCACCGTGACCGTTCCTGCCCCCGCTGACGACGTTTACAAGGACGCCGGCAAGGTCGAAGTCAGCATCACCGGCACCACCGGCGGCAATTTCGAGAACCTGGTGCCAAGCACCGTTCCAGCCGTGACCGACGTCACCGACACCATCGATACCTCGACTGTGAAGCTCAGCGCCGATACATCGGTGGCTGAAGGCGGCACTGTCACTTACACCGCCACTGTCGGCGCGCCTGTGACCGGTTCGCCTGTGGTCGTGACTCTGGCCAACGGCCAGACCATCACCATCGAAGTCGGCAAGACCACTGGCACCGTGACCACCACCGCACCGAACGATGCGTTGAACGGTCATGAGCCGCTGAGCAACTCGATCACCGGCGTGACCGGTGGCAACTACGAAAACCTCGTCGCCGACAAAACCCCGGTCAGCACCACCGTGACCGATACCGTCGACACCACCAACCTGTCGCTGACCGCGACCGGCACCGTCGCCGAGGGCGGTTCGATCGTCTACACCGCGACCCTGACCAATCCGGCCGGCACCCCGGTGACCGTGACCCTGAGCAACGGCTCGGTCATTACCATTGAAGCGGGCAAAACCACTGGCACCGTGACTGTCCCTGCGCCAGCCGATGACGTCTACAAAGATGCCGGCAAGGTTGAAGTCAGCATTACCAATACGGCGGGCGGCAACTTCGAGAACCTGGTGCCGAGCACCGCCCCTGCGGTCACCGAAGTGACTGACACCATCGACACCTCGACCGTCAAACTGACCGCTGATACCTCTGTCGCCGAAGGCGGTACTGTCACTTACACCGCCACTGTCGGCGCGCCTGTGACCGGTTCGCCTGTGGTCGTGACTCTGGCCAACGGCCAGACCATCACCATCGAAGTCGGCAAGACCACCGGCACCGTGACCACCACCGCACCGAACGATGCGTTGAACGGTCATGAGCCGCTGAGCAACTCGATCACCGGCGTGACCGGTGGCAACTACGAAAATCTGGTGGCCGACAAGACCCCGGTCAGCACCACCGTGACCGATACCGTCGACACCACCAACCTGTCGCTGACCGCGACCGGCACCGTCGCCGAGGGCGGTTCGATCGTCTACACCGCGACCCTGACCAATCCGGCCGGCACCCCGGTGACCGTGACCCTGAGCAACGGCTCGGTGATCACTATCGAGGCTGGCAAAACCACTGGCACCGTAACGGTTCCAGCGCCTGCCGATGACGTCTACAAGGATGCCGGCAAGGTTGAAGTGACCATCAAGGATGCTTCCGGCGGCAACTTCGAGAACCTGGTGCCGAGCACCGCCCCTGCGGTCACCGAAGTGACTGACACCATCGACACCTCGACCGTCAAACTGACCGCCGATACCTCGGTGGCCGAGGGCGGCACGGTTACGTACACCGCCACTGTGGGCGCGCCTGTGACCGGTTCGCCAGTGACCGTGACCTTGGCCAACGGCCAGACCATCACCATCGAGGTCGGCAAGACCACCGGCACCGTGACCACCACCGCACCGAACGATGCGTTGAACGGTCACGAACCGCTGAACAACTCGATCACCAACGTCAGCGGCGGCAACTACGAAAACCTCGTCGCCGACAAAACCCCGGTCAGCACCACCGTGACCGACACCGTCGACACCACCAACCTGTCGCTGACCGCGACCGGCACCGTGGCCGAAGGCGGTTCGATCGTCTACACCGCCACTCTGACCAACCCAGCCGGCACCCCGGTGACCGTGACCCTGAGCAACGGTTCGGTCATTACCATTGAAGCGGGCAAAACCACTGGCACCGTGACCGTCCCTGCGCCAGCCGATGACGTCTACAAGGACGCCGGCAAGGTTGAAGTGACCATCAAGGATGCGTCTGGCGGCAACTTCGAGAACCTCGTTCCGAGCACCGTCCCTGCGGTCACCGAAGTGACTGACACCATCGACACCTCGACCGTCAAACTGACCGCCGATACCTCGGTGGCCGAGGGCGGCACGGTTACGTACACCGCCACTGTGGGCGCGCCTGTGACCGGTTCGCCAGTGACCGTGACCTTGGCCAACGGCCAGACCATCACCATCGAAGTCGGCAAGACCACCGGCACCGTGACCACCACCGCACCGAACGATGCGCTGAACGGTCACGAACCACTGAACAACTCGATCACCAACGTCAGCGGCGGTAACTACGAAAACCTCGTGGCTGACAAAACCCCGGTCAGCACCACCGTGACCGACACCGTCGACACCACCAACCTGTCGCTGACCGCGACCGGCACCGTGGCCGAAGGCGGTTCGATCGTCTACACCGCCACTCTGACCAACCCAGCTGGCACCCCGGTGACCGTGACGTTGAGCAACGGCTCCGTCATCACCATTGAAGCAGGTAAAACCACCGGCACCGTTACTGTCCCGGCCCCGGCTGATGACGTTTACAAGGATGCCGGCAAAGTCGAAGTGACCATCAAGGACGCAGCGGGCGGCAATTTCGAGAACCTGGTGCCAAGCACCGTTCCGGCCGTGACTGACGTCACCGATACCATCGACACCACCTCGGTCAAACTGACTGCAACCGAAACCGCGGCTGAAGGCGGCACCGTCACCTACACCGCCACTGTGGGCGCACCCGTGACCGGTTCGCCTGTGGTCGTGACTCTGGCCAACGGCCAGACCATCACCATCGAAGTCGGCAAGACCACCGGCACCGTGACCACCACTGCACCGAACGATGCGTTGAACGGTCATGAGCCGCTGAGCAACTCGATCACCGGCGTGACCGGTGGCAACTACGAAAATCTGGTGGCCGACAAGACCCCGGTCAGCACCACCGTGACCGATACCGTCGACACCACCAACCTGTCGCTGACCGCGACCGGCACCGTCGCCGAGGGCGGTTCGATCGTCTACACCGCGACCCTGACCAATCCGGCCGGCACCCCGGTGACCGTGACCCTGAGCAACGGCTCGGTGATCACTATCGAGGCTGGCAAAACCACTGGCACCGTAACGGTTCCAGCGCCTGCCGATGACGTCTACAAGGATGCCGGCAAGGTTGAAGTGACCATCAAGGATGCTTCCGGCGGCAACTTCGAGAACCTGGTGCCGAGCACCGTTCCGGCCGTGACTGACGTCACCGACACCATCGACACCACCTCGGTCAAACTGACCGCAACCGAAACCGCGGCTGAAGGTGGCACCGTCACCTACACCGCCACTGTCGGCGCACCGGTCACCGGCTCGCCGGTCGTGATCACGCTGGCCAATGGTCAGAACATCACCATCGAAGTGGGCAAAACCACCGGTACCATCACCACCACCGCGCCAAACGACGCGTTGACGGGTCATGAACCACTGACCAACTCGATCACCGGTGTGACGGGCGGCAATTACGAAAACCTCGTGGCCGACAAGACGCCGGTCAGCACCACCGTCACGGACACCGTGGACACGACAAATCTGTCGCTCAGCGCCACCAACTCGGTCGCCGAGGGCGGTTCGATCACCTACACCGCGACATTGACCAACGCTGCTGGCTCGCCAGTCACCGTGACTCTGTCCAACGGTTCGGTGATCACCATCGAAGCCGGCAAGACCACCGGCACCGTGACTGTCCCAGCGCCTGCCGATGACGTCTACAAAGACGCCGGTAAAGTCGAAGTGACCATCAAGGACGCAGCCGGCGGCAACTTCGAGAACCTGGTGCCAAGCACTGTTCCGGCCGTCACCGAAGTCACCGACACAATCGACACCACCTCGGTCAAACTGACTGCAACCGAATCGGCCGCCGAGGGTGGCACCGTCACCTACACCGCGACCGTCGGTGCACCCGTGACCGGTTCGCCTGTGGTCGTGACCCTGGCCAACGGTCAGAACATAACCATTGAAGTCGGCAAGACCACCGGCACCGTCACCACCACCGCGCCGAACGACGCGTTGAACGGTCACGCGCCGCTGACTAACTCGATCACCGGCGTGACGGGCGGCAACTATGAGAATCTGGTGGCCGACAAAACCCCGGTCAGCACCACCGTAACCGACACCGTCGACACCACCAACCTGACGTTGAGCGCGACCGGCACCGTCGCCGAAGGCGGCTCGATCGTCTACACCGCGACCCTGACCAATCCGGCCGGTACCCCGGTGACCGTGACCCTGAGCAACGGCTCGGTGATCACTATCGAGGCTGGCAAAACCACTGGCACCGTAACGGTTCCAGCGCCTGCCGATGACGTCTACAAAGATGCCGCCAAGGTTGAAGTCACGATCAAGGATGCGGCGGGCGGCAATTTCGAGAACCTGGTGCCAAGCACCGTTCCGGCCGTGACCGACGTTACCGACACCATTGATACTTCGACGGTCAAACTGACTGCCGATACCTCGGTGGCCGAGGGCGGCACTGTCACCTACACCGCCACTGTGGGCGCGCCTGTGACCGGTTCGCCAGTGACCGTGACCCTGGCCAACGGCCAGACGATCACCATCGAAGTCGGCAAGACCACCGGCACCGTGACCACCACCGCACCGAACGATGCGTTGAACGGTCACGAACCGCTGAACAACTCGATCACCAACGTCAGCGGCGGCAACTACGAAAACCTCGTCGCCGACAAGACCCCGGTCAGCACCACCGTGACCGACACTGTCGACACCACCAACCTGTCGCTGAGCGCGACCCCGACGGTGAACGAAGGCGGCCAGATCACTTACACCGCTACCCTGACCAACGCGGCCGGCACCCCGGTGACCGTGACGTTGAGCAATGGCGCAGTGATCACCATCGAGGCCGGCAAGACCACCGGCACCGTGACCGTCGATGCACCGAAGGATGACGTCTACAAGGACGCCGGCACCGTTGAGGCGACCATCAAGGGCGCGACCGGTGGCGACTTCGAAAACCTGGTGCCGAACACGACACCGGCCGTGACCACCGTCAACGACACCATCGACACCTCCACTGTGTCACTGACTGCCACCGCCAACGTCGCCGAAGGCGAGACCGTGGTCTACACCGCGACCGTGACCGCGCCGGTAACCGGCGCGCCAGTCGTGGTTACCCTGTCCAACGGCCAGACCATCACCATCGCCGTCGGAGAAACCACCGGCAGCGTGAATTTCGTTGCACCGAACAGCCCGCTGGCGGGCGGCAGCTCGCTGAGCGTGACCATCGACAAGGCCACTGGCGGCAACTATGAAAACCTGGTGACCGACAGCAAACCGGCGAACACCTCGGTTTCTGACACCGTCGACACCACCAACCTGAACCTGACCGCCAGCGACTCGGTGGCTGAAGGTGGTTTGATTGTCTACACCGCGACCCTGACCAACCCGGCCGGCACCCCGGTGACCGTGACCCTGTCCAACGGCGCGGTGATCACCATCGAGGCCGGTAAAACCACCGGCACCGTGACTGTCCCGGCGCCTGCCGACGACGTCTACAAAGATGCCGGTAAAGTCGAAGCGACGATTTCCACCGCTACCGGTGGCAACTTCGAAAACCTGGTGCCGAGCACTGTGCCAGCCGTGACCAACGTCACCGACACCATCGATACCACCACGGTCAAACTGACCGCGACCGAGTCTGCTGCCGAAGGCGGCACTGTCACCTACACCGCGACCGTCGGCGCGCCAGTGACCGGTTCGCCTGTGGTCGTAACCCTGGCGAATGGTCAGAACATCACCATTGAAGTGGGCAAGACCACGGGCACCGTGACCACCACCGCGCCAAACGATGCGTTGAACGGCCATGAGCCACTGAGCAACTCGATCACCGGTGTAACCGGTGGCAATTACGAGAATCTGGTCGCTGACAAGACGCCGGTCTCGACCACCGTGACCGACACCGTCGACACCACCAACCTGTCGCTGTCCGCGACCGGCACCGTGGCCGAAGGTGGCTCGATCGTTTACACCGCGACGCTGACCAACGCCGCTGGCTCGCCAGTGACCGTGACTCTGAGCAACGGCGCCGTGATCACCATCGACGCCGGCAAAACCACCGGCACCGTGACTGTCCCAGCGCCTGCCGATGACGTGTACAAAGACGCGGGCAAAGTCGAAGCAACCATTTCGACCGCTACCGGTGGCAACTTCGAAAACCTGGTGCCAAGCACCACGCCGGCCGTGACCAACGTTACCGATACCATCGATACCACCACCGTCAAACTGACCGCGACCGAGTCTGCTGCCGAAGGTGGCACCGTCACCTACACCGCGACCGTCGGCGCGCCAGTGACCGGTTCGCCTGTGGTCGTGACCCTGGCGAATGGTCAGAACATCACCATCGAAGTCGGTAAAACCACCGGTACCGTGACCACCACCGCGCCGAACGATGCGTTGAACGGCCATGAGCCGCTGAGCAACTCGATCACCGGCGTGAGCGGTGGCAATTACGAGAATCTGGTCGCTGACAAGACGCCGGTTTCGACCAACGTCACTGACACTGTCGACACCACTAACCTGTCGCTGACTGCCACTGGCACCGTCGCTGAAGGTGGTGCGATCGTTTACACCGCCACTCTGACCAACCCAGCTGGCACACCAGTGACCGTGACCCTGTCCAACGGCGCGGTCATCACTATCGAAGCCGGTAAAACCAGCGGCACCGTGACCGTTCCGGCACCGGCCGATGACGTGTACAAAGACGCGGGCAAAGTCGAAGCAACCATATCGACCGCCACGGGTGGCAACTTCGAAAACCTGGTGCCAAGCACTGTTCCTGCGGTCACCAACGTTACCGATACCATCGATACCACCACCGTGAAGCTGACGGCTTCCGAAACAGCGGCCGAGGGTGGCACCGTCACCTACACCGCCACTGTTGGTGCACCGGTAACCGGTTCGCCAGTCACCGTGACCCTGGCCAACGGTCAGAACATCACCATCGAAGTGGGCAAGACCACGGGCACCGTGACCACCACCGCACCGAACGATGCGCTGACCGGTCATGCGCCGTTGACCAACGCCATCACCAACGTGAGCGGCGGCAACTACGAAAACCTCGTGGCTGACAAAACCCCGGTCAATACCACCGTGACCGACACCGTCGACACCACCAACCTGTCGCTGAGCGCTACCAACTCGGTCGCTGAGGGCGGTTCGATTGTTTACACCGCAACGCTGACCAACGCCGCTGGCTCGCCAGTGACCGTGACCCTCAGCAACGGCGCCGTGATCACCATCGAGGCCGGTAAAACCACCGGCACCGTGACTGTCCCAGCGCCTGCCGATGACGTGTACAAAGACGCAGGCAAAGTCGAAGCAACCATTTCGACTGCCACCGGTGGCAACTTCGAAAACCTGGTGCCAAGCACCACGCCGGCCGTGACCAACGTCACCGACACCATCGATACCACCACGGTCAAGCTCACCGCGACCGAGTCTGCTGCGGAAGGTGGCACCGTCACTTACACTGCGACCGTCGGTGCACCGGTAACCGGTTCGCCTGTGGTCGTGACCCTGGCGAATGGTCAGAACATCACCATCGAAGTCGGTAAAACCACCGGTACCGTGACCACCACCGCACCGAACGATGCGTTGAACGGTCACGAACCGCTGAACAACTCGATCACCAACGTCAGCGGCGGCAACTACGAAAACCTCGTGGCTGACAAAACCCCGGTCAATACCACTGTCACCGACACCGTCGACACCACGAATCTGTCGCTCAGCGCGACCGGCACCGTGGCCGAGGGCGGTTCGATCATCTACACCGCGACGCTGACCAACGCAGCGGGTTCGCCAGTGACCGTGACTCTGTCCAACGGCGCCGTGATCACTATCGACGCCGGCAAAACCACCGGCACCGTGACTGTCCCGGCGCCAGCCGACGACGTCTACAAAGATGCCGGTAAAGTCGAAGCAACCATTTCCACCGCTACCGGTGGCAACTTCGAAAACCTGGTGCCAAGCACCGTGCCGGCCGTGACCAACGTCACCGATACCATCGACACCACCACCGTGAAGCTGACGGCTTCCGAAACAGCGGCCGAGGGTGGCACCGTCACCTACACCGCCACTGTCGGTGCGCCTGTGACCGGCTCACCGGTCACCGTGACCCTGGCCAACGGTCAGAACATCACCATCGAAGTGGGCAAGACCACGGGCACCGTGACCACCACCGCACCGAACGATGCGTTGAACGGCCATGAGCCGCTGAGCAACTCGATCACCAATGTCAGCGGAGGCAACTACGAGAATCTGGTTGCCGACAAAACTCCGGTCAGCACCACCGTGACCGACACAATCGACACCACCAACCTGTCGCTGAGCGCTACCAACTCGGTCGCTGAGGGCGGTTCGATTATCTACACCGCAACGCTGACCAACGCCGCTGGCTCGCCAGTGACCGTGACCCTCAGCAACGGCGCCGTGATCACCATCGACGCCGGCAAAACCACCGGCACCGTGACCGTTCCTGCACCCGCCGATGACGTGTACAAAGACGCCGGTAAAGTCGAAGCAACCATTTCGACCGCTACCGGTGGCAACTTCGAAAACCTGGTGCCGAGCACTGTGCCGGCGGTGACCAACGTTACCGATACCATCGATACCACCACGGTCAAGCTCACCGCGACCGAGTCTGCTGCGGAAGGTGGCACCGTCACTTACACTGCGACCGTCGGTGCACCGGTAACCGGTTCGCCAGTCACCGTGACCCTGGCCAACGGCCAGAACATCACCATCGAAGTCGGCAAAACCACCGGCACCGTGACCACCACTGCACCGAACGATGCGCTGACCGGTCATGCGCCACTGACCAACGCAATCACCAATGTCAGCGGCGGCAACTACGAGAACCTCGTGGCCGACAAGACACCGGTCAGCACCACCGTGACCGACACTGTCGATACGACCAACTTGTCCCTGAGCGCCACCAACACGGTCGCCGAGGGCGGTTCGATCATCTACACCGCGACATTGACCAACGCCGCTGGCTCGCCAGTCACCGTGACCCTGAGCAACGGTGCCGTGATCACCATCGATGCCGGCAAAACCACCGGCACCGTGACCGTTCCTGCGCCAGCCGACGACGTCTACAAGGACGCCGGCAAAGTCGAAGCAACCATTTCGACCGCAACGGGTGGCAACTTCGAAAACCTGGTGCCGAGCACTGTGCCGGCGGTGACCAACGTTACCGATACCATCGATACCACCACGGTCAAACTGACCGCGACCGAGTCCGCCGCTGAAGGTGGCACCGTCACCTACACCGCGACTGTCGGCGCACCAGTGACCGGCTCGCCGGTCGTGGTGACTTTGGCCAACGGCCAGAACATCACCATCGAAGTGGGCAAGACCACGGGCACCGTGACCACCACTGCGCCGAACGACGCGCTGACCGGTCATGCGCCACTGACCAACTCGATCAGCAACGTGACCGGCGGCAACTACGAAAACCTCGTCGCCGACAAGACCCCGGTCAGCACCACCGTCACCGACACCATCGACACCACCAACCTGTCGCTGTCCGCGACCGGCACCGTGGCCGAAGGTGGCTCTATCGTTTACACCGCGACGCTGACCAACGCCGCTGGTTCGCCAGTGACCGTTACTCTGTCGAACGGCGCCGTGATCACCATCGACGCCGGAAAAACCACCGGCACCGTGACTGTTCCGGCTCCGGCTGACGACGTCTATAAAGATGCCGGCACTGTCCAGGCCACGATCAAGTCCGCCACCGGCGGCAGTTTCGAAAGCCTGGTGCCAAGCACCACGCCGGCCGTGACCAACGTCACCGACACCATCGATACCACCTCGGTGAAGTTGACGGCCACTGGCACCGCAGCGGAAGGCGGTAACGTCGTCTACACCGCGACTGTCGGCGCGCCAGTCACCGGTTCGCCTGTCACCGTGACCCTGTCCAACGGCCAGACCATCACCATCGAAGTCGGCAAAACCACCGGCACCGTGACCACCACTGCGCCGAACGACGCGCTGACCGGTCATGCGCCACTGACCAACTCGATCAGCAACGTGACCGGCGGCAACTACGAAAACCTCGTCGCCGACAAGACCCCGGTCAGCACCACCGTGACCGACACTATCGACACCACCAACCTGTCGCTGTCCGCGACCGGCACCGTGGCCGAAGGTGGCTCTATCGTTTACACCGCGACGCTGACCAACGCCGCTGGTTCGCCAGTGACCGTTACTCTGTCGAACGGCGCCGTGATCACCATCGACGCCGGAAAAACCACCGGCACCGTGACTGTTCCGGCTCCGGCTGACGACGTCTATAAAGATGCCGGCACTGTCCAGGCCACGATCAAGTCCGCCACCGGCGGCAGTTTCGAAAGCCTGGTGCCAAGCACCACGCCGGCCGTGACCAACGTCACCGACACCATCGATACCACCTCGGTGAAGTTGACGGCCACTGGCACCGCAGCGGAAGGCGGTAACGTCGTCTACACCGCGACTGTCGGCGCGCCAGTCACCGGTTCGCCTGTCACCGTGACCCTGTCCAACGGCCAGACCATCACCATCGAAGTCGGCAAAACCACCGGCACCGTGACCACCACTGCGCCGAACGACGCGCTGACCGGTCATGCGCCACTGACCAACTCGATCAGCAACGTGACCGGCGGCAACTACGAAAACCTCGTCGCCGACAAGACCCCGGTCAGCACCACCGTGACCGACACTATCGACACCACCAACCTGTCGCTGTCCGCGACCGGCACCGTGGCCGAAGGTGGCTCGATCGTTTACACCGCGACGCTGACCAACGCAGCGGGTTCGCCAGTGACCGTGACTCTGTCGAACGGCGCTGTGATCACCATCGACGCCGGCAAAACCACCGGCACCGTGACCGTTCCAGCTCCGGCTGACGACGTCTACAAGGACGCCGGCACTGTCCAGGCCACGATCAAGTCCGCCACCGGCGGCAGTTTCGAAAGCCTGGTGCCAAGCACCACGCCGGCCGTGACCAACGTCACCGACACCATCGACACCACCACGGTCAAACTGACCGCGACCGAGTCTGCTGCCGAAGGTGGCACTGTCACCTACACCGCGACCGTCGGCGCGCCAGTGACCGGTTCGCCTGTGGTCGTGACCCTGGCGAATGGTCAGAACATCACCATCGAAGTCGGCAAAACCACCGGCACCGTGACCACCACTGCGCCGAACGACGCGCTGACCGGTCATGCGCCACTGACCAACTCGATCAGCAACGTGACCGGCGGCAACTACGAAAACCTCGTCGCTGACAAGACCCCGGTCAGCACCACCGTGACCGACACTATCGACACCACCAACCTGTCGCTGTCCGCGACCGGCACCGTCGCCGAAGGCGGTCAGATCACCTACACCGCGACCCTGACCAATGCGGCCGGCTCGCCGGTGACCGTGACCCTGAGCAACGGCTCGGTAATCACCATCGACGCCGGCAAAACCACCGGCACCGTGACCGTTCCTGCGCCAGCCGACGACGTCTACAAGGACGCCGGCAGCGTGCAGGCCACCATCACCAACGCCAGCGGTGGCAGCTTCGAAAACCTGGTGACCAACACCGCGCCAGCCGTGACCAGCGTCACCGACACCATCGACACCACCACTGTCAGCATCACCGGCAGCACCTCGGTAACCGAAGGCCAGACCGCCAGCTACACCGTCAGCCTGACGCACCCTGCGCAAACCGACGTGACCCTGAAAATCGTCTACAGCGGCACCGCTGCCGACGGTTCGGACTTCACCGGCGTGTACACCGTGAAGATCCCGGCGGGCGCCAGCAGTGCGCAGTTCAACGTCGCGACCATCGATGACAAGATCACCGAAGGCACCGAGAACTTCGTGGTCAAGATCGACTCGGCCACCGGCGGCAACTTCGAAAACCTGGCCGTCAGCAGCACCAATGGCAGCGTCAGCACCTCGATCATCGACAACGATGCGCCACCGGTCATCGACCTGGACGCCAACAACTCCAGCGGCGCCACCGGTGCCGACTACAAGGTGACGTTCACCGAAAACACCCCGGGCGCCGGCGTGTCAATTGCCGACACTGACCTGACGATCACCGACCCGGACAGCACCATGCTGACCGGCGCGACCATCGTGCTGACCAACCGTCAGGACGGCGATGCGCTGAACCTGGGCAACAGCGTCAATGGCATCACCATCAATGCCAACAGCACCAACGGCACCGTGACCCTGACGCTGTCGGGTAACGCGACGCTGGCCGACTACATGCAGGCGATCAAGAACATCACCTTCACCAACGGCAGTGAAAACCCGAGCACCGTGCCGCGGATCATCACCGTGACCGTGACCGATGGCGGCAACTACTCCAACACCGCGACCACCACGGTCAACGTGGTGGCGGTCAACGATGCGCCGGTCGCCGCGCCGGTCAACGTCACGGGTACTGAAGACACCCCGCTGATCCTCGGCTGGTTCGACCTTCGGGGTGACCGATGTCGACAGCCCGGCCAGCAGCCTCGGCGTGAAAATCACCCAGCTGCCGGGCGAAGGCAAACTGCAGTACCTGGACGGTTCGACCTGGAAAGACGTCGCCACCAACCAGACCTTCAGCAAGGCTGATATCGACGCCGGCAAATTGCGCTTCATGCCGGATGCCAACGAGTCGGGCGTCAACGGTTACGGCGGCACCGGCGTGGGCAACAATCAGGCTGATTACGCGCAGATCAAATTCCAGCCAACCGACGGCCAACTGCTCGGCAACACCGGTACCGTGAAGATCGACATCACGCCAGTGGCGGATGCACCGACCGTGAGCGTGGCTGACAACAGCGTGAAATCCACTGGGCTGGTCAAGGAAGTCTGGACCGGCCTGCCGGGCCTTGGCACCAGCGGTAACGGCGCAGACTCGACCACGCTGAAAAACGTGATCGACGGCGCAGGCACCCCTAACTCCAGCGGCACCGTGACCAACGTCCAGTCCGACGGCAGCGTCGCAGCGGGTACGGCATCGAAAACCTCGGGCCTGATCTATCTGGAAGCCGGCAAGACTTACAGCTTCAGCGGCGTGGCCGACGACAGTCTGCTGATCACCATCGGCGGCAAGAGCGTGGCTTCGGGTACCTGGGGCGCGGGCGGCGCGATCAGCGGTTCGTTCACCCCGACCACCAGCGGCTACTACACGCTGGACATCTACCACCACAACCAGAGCGGCCCGGGCAGCTATGACGTGAACCTGTCGGTCAACGGCAGCACACCAATCGACCTGAGCAGCGGCGGCGTGCCGATCTACACCGGCGTGCAGGATCTGCTGAACTCTGGCGTGACCGTCTCCGACCTGCACGGCACTAACGGCGAAGGGTATTACGACGGCTACAAACTCAACACCGGCGCCGAAGGCACCACAGTGAAACTGTCGGCGATCAATACCGCCCTGACCGACACCGATGGCTCGGAAACCCTGAGCGTGAAGATCAGCGGTGCGCCGGTCGGCTCGGTACTCTCCGACGGTAACGGTCATACCTTCACCGTGACCGCGAGCAACGGTGAAGCCAACGTCACCGGCTGGAACCTCGGCAGCCTGACCGTGACCCCGCCAACCTACTACAACGGCCAGTTCAACCTGACCGTGACCTCGACCTCCACCGAACAGGTCGGCGGCTCGGCCAGCAGCACCGCGACCATTCCGGTCACCGTGGTGCCGGCGGTGTACAACGCCGTGGTCGGTACTTCTGGCGATGACACCTTCAGCGGCACCGATGGCAACGACATCATGGTTGCCGACATCGGCGGTCTGACCGTGGTGCCGGGCACCAACTACAACATCGCGTTCATGGTCGACAGCTCGGGCAGCATGAGCACCGCCTCGATCAACGCGGCCAAGGACTCGCTGACGTCGGTGTTCAACACCCTCAAGCAGAGCCTGGGCGGCAGCAACTCGGGCACGGTGAACATCTTCCTGGTGGACTTCGATACCCAGGTCAACAAATCGGTGTCGGTGAACCTCAACGACGCGAACGCGCTGACCAAGCTCAAAGCCGTACTCGATTCGATGACCTCCGGCGGCGGTACCAACTACGAGGACGTGTTCAAGACCACGGCCAACTTCTTCCAGAGCACCGAAGCAGTGGCCAACACCGGGGCGAAGAACCTCACGTACTTCATCACCGACGGCCAGCCGACCTACTACCAGAGCGGCGAGCAGACCAACCCGACGCTGTATGGCAGTGTGAAGCTCGACAGCGTCGTGACCACCTCCAACTACAAGCCGGGCGACACGTTCAGCACCTATATCGACAGCACCCACTACCTGACCATCAGCAGCGCCGGGGCCGTCGTCCTGCAAACGTTGAAGAACGGCAGCTGGAGCTGGAGCAACGTTGGCACCATCCACGCTCAGGGCGATGGCACTTACGAGCTGTCGAGCCTGGCGGGCAGCGGCAGCAGCACCACATCGGCCACCACCGATAACGCCAACAGCAGCTTCGCGTTGCTCAGCGGCCTGTCGAACGTCGAAGCCATCGGTATCAACAGCGGTGTCAGCCTCAACGACCTGAAACCGTATGACTCGGATCACTCGCCACAGACCAACATCGATCCGAAGGACCTGGCGAACTCGATCATCGGCCACACCGAAGCGACGATGCCGGGCAATGACACCGTCAGCGGTGGCGACGGCAACGACATCCTGTTCGGCGACCTGGTGAGCTTCAATGGCATTGCCGGCGAGGGTTATCAGGCGATGCAGGCGTTCGTCGCGCAGCAGACCGGCGTCGATGTCAGCAAAGTCACCACCAGCAACGTGCACCAGTACATCACCGAGCACTATCAGGCGTTCGATGTGTCCGGTTCGCACGATGGCAACGACACCCTGTTGGGCGGCGGGGGCAATGACATCCTGTTCGGCTCTGGCGGCAATGACCTGCTTGATGGCGGCAAAGGCAATGACATCCTGCTCGGCGGCACCGGCAACGACACGCTGATCGGCGGCCAGGGCAACGATATCCTGATTGGTGGTTCCGGTGCCGACACCTTCGTCTGGAAGGCGGGCGACACCGGCAACGATGTGATCAAGGACTTCAACGCCAGCGAAGGCGACCGCATCGATCTGCGCGACCTGTTGCAGGGCGAGACCGGCAGCACCATCGACAACTTCCTGAAGATCACCACGGTCGACGGCGTGTCGTCGCTGCAAGTCAGCTCCGGCGGCAAGTTCAACTCCGGCGACGCGGCAGCCGCCACCCCGGACGTGACGATCAAACTGGAAGGCAACAACTGGTCAAGCGCCAATATTCACAACCTGATTGCCGGCAGCGACCCGACCATCAAGGTCGACCACAACAACAGCTGATGCGTGAACAAAACGGCCGCCCCCCTGGGGCGGCCGTCACGTTTGCGCCTATCGCACCGGTGACGATTTCGTCGCCGCACCGCATACTCGCGTGCAGTTGGCCTATGCTGCTGACAGCATGACGCTGGTTCTTTCTGAGGGATGCTCAATGTTTTACGTGCAACGCGATGCGCAGGGTCAGTTGATTCGCGTGGAAGCTGCGGCCTACGCCGAGGCCACGGAAACGCTGCCGGCCGACCACCATGAAATCCAGGCCTGGTTCGCCAACGCGGCCGTGGAAAACAGCCTCAAACAGCTCAAGCAGAGCGACTTTGAAATGATTCGGGTACTCGACGACCTGATTCAGGTGCTGACCCAGAAAGGCGTGATCCGGGTCACCGACCTGCCGCCAGCGGCGCAGGCCAAGTTGATGGATCGGACCCAGGCGCGGGAAGCGCTGGGCGGGCTGAGCCAGTTGATCGATGAAGATGAGAGCGGGCTGATCTGATCCGCGATCTTCGGCGACTGGACTGACCCCTTCGCGAGCAAGCCCGCTCCCACATTGGAATGCATTTCAAATGTGGGAGCGAGCCTGCTCGCGAAGACGGCATCACTGAGACCAACGCTCCAGGGTTTACTTCCAGGGCTTCGGCTCACCAAACAACTGCCCTTGCACCCCGTACAAACCCATCTCGCGAATCACCGACAACTCCCCTTCGGTCTCCACCCGCTCGGCAATCAGCGGCAAGTCAATGCTGTGCGCCGCCCGCTGGATCGCTTCGATGAACAGACGCTTGTCACTCTCCTGATCGATCGCGCGAATGTAGCTGCCATCGATCTTCAAGTACGCCAGCCCCAGCCGCGCCAGGTTGCCGATCATGCTGAAGCGCCCGCCAAAGCGCTGCAGACTCAGTGAGAAGCCCAGCTCGCGCAGGCGCCGGGTCAGTTGCTCGAGCACTGCTTGCTCCGGCAATTGCTCCTCACCGATTTCCAGGGTCAGGCGCTCACCAAGGTTGGAGTGCGTACGCAAAATCTCGAACACTTTGTTCAGCGCCTGCGGATCGGCCAGGGTGGCCGAGGACAGATTCAGCGCCAGCAAATCCTCATGCTCTTTCATCTGCTCCAGCACGCGCTCGAGCATCAAGCGGTCCAGCCGCGCCGTCCAGCCGAAACGCTCAAGCCACGGCAGGAAACGCCCGGCCGGAATGGTCTGGCCCTGATCATCCAGCAGCCGCGACAGCACCTTGTAATGCAGCACCAGTTGCGTGTCCTGGGCGGCCACCACCGGTTGGAAGTACAGCTCGAAACGCTGCTGATTCAGCGCCTGATCGAGCAAGCGATGCCAGGCATGATGATCGTCGCCGACATCCGCCACCAGGCTCTGATCAATACACGCCCAGTTCTGCTCGCCCTGCCCCTCGGCCTGCGCCAGCGCCTGATCGCCGAGGGTCAACACCGCTTGCGGCGAGTCACCGTGAGCGAAGGGCGCCAGGCCGATGGAGGCCACGGCCGGCACATCCGTGGCACCGGTGGCGTGCAGGCTGCTCAGCGCACTGTCGAGGTTCTGTGCCAGTTGCAGCGCTTCTTCGCGCACCAGCCCCGGTGCCAGTACGGCGAACTCACCGCCGCGAATCCGCGTGACGAGGTTCTGGGTTTCCGGGTATTTGGCGCATTCGCGGGACAGTTGTTCGCCAACTGCTTTCAACAGTTCATCGGTGCGCTGCCCGCCCAGGCGCTGGTTGAGCCCGGCCAGATCCTTGACCCGCAACAACAGCAGGTAACCGGAGCTGGCCTGCTCGGGGTTGCTCACCCGGTTGTGCAGCTGCATCTCGAAATAGCGTCGGTTGGCAAGCCCGGTGAGGTTGTCCTGATACGACTCGGCGCGCAGTTTTTCACTGCGCTCGGCCTGCTCCTGGAACAGCGCCTTGAGCTTCTCGACCATCTGGTTCATCGCCTGCACCACGCGCCGCAGTTCAGGGGTGCGCGGCAGCTCCGGCAGGCTGAGGAATTCGCGCCGGGCGATGGCGTGGGACTGCTTGACCATGTAATCGAGCGGGCGCAATTGCCGGCGCAGCAGCAGCGCACCCAGCACCGCACTGACCGCGCCACACAGCAACAGCCAGCCGAGACTGCCCAAGGCGCTCTGCCACAGCTTGGCCACGGCGAACATCGGGTGGCTGACCACCTCGACCCTCGCTGCCTGCTCCCAGCCACGGCTGACCAGGGCATCGCCACCGGCCGGTTCCAGGCCGATCAGTTTGACGAACCAGTCCGGCACATTGCTCACCGCGGGAATGCCACTGCGCTCGACGATGGTCTTGTCGGTTTTCAGGTCGACCACGCGGATGCTCGCGTAATAACCACTGTCGAAAATCGAACTGACCAGCAGCTCGACCATCGCCGGGTCGTCGATATTCGGCGTCAGCGACAACGCCAGCGCCGTGGCGGCGTCCTGGGCGTGGGAACGCAACTGGTTGACGTACTGGGTGCGCGAGCTCTCCAGACTGACCATGAAGCTGCCGGTGAAGGCGACCACCAGGAACAGACAGATAGCGATCAACAGCTGTTTGAACAAAGACATCTGAGCGCGTGCTCCTAGTTAGTCGTTTCGACCGGGAAACCTTCGGCCTGCATTTTCTTCAGCACATCCTGCCAGCGCGACAGGCGTTTGGTGTCACTGACCTTTTTGTTGCCCTTGGCCCCCGGCAGGTACAGACCTTCGGCATTGAAAGAGTAGACCGGCAGCAGGTCGGTCCGCTGGGAAGCCGGCTGGATCGGATCGATCAGGCTGTCGAGCACCAGCGGCATGGCATCGGGGGTGGCGTAGTAAGTCAGCACCATGTGCGCGCGATTCTGGCGCAGTGCCTTGACGTAGGTGATGCGCAGCTTGTCACTGGAGACCCCGAGATGACGCAGGCTGAAATACTTGGCGATCGCGTAGTCTTCGCAATCGCCGGCGCCTTTCCACAACGCTTCGATGGGCGTCTCCCAATAATCGACCTGCCCCCACAGATCGATATCCTCTACATAGCGCATCTGTTTGTTGAAAAACAGGTTCACCACCTTGAGCTTTTCCATCTCGCTGACCTGTTTCTGCGTGGCCAGCAGGTTTTGCCAGGCATCGATCCGCTGCTGCCCGGCGCCCAGCGGCCCGTACAGCACTGTGGCCTTGCGGCTGATCGCGGAAAAATCCCAATCGGCATGCAGGCCGCCCAGCATGACGCCGGCCAGCAGCAGTGCGCAGCCTAGCCAGCGCAGAGTCCGGGGGATCGCGAAACGTACCGCCACAGCAGGTTTCCAGAGGGCAGGAGGGAAAGCGTTTGATGGTGAAGCTTAGCCCGGCAAAAAACAATGGCACCCTGAGATCATCGCCATCGCGCTAAACTTCACACAGGACAGCAATCCTTTACATGGTTTGACAACTTGTAAAGCAATCACTAGTGTCTTTGGATCCAAATTCCGTGGTCATTCAGGGTGAGTAGTTGTGACACAGAAGCCCAAACCGCTGCACAGCATCAAAGTCGATGCGCCGATTCCCGCACACCTCGCCCGCTCGATCATTGAAGAAACCCTGCGCTCGGCGATCCTTGACGGTCGCTTGCCGTGCGGCACTGCCCTGCGTCAGCAGGACCTGGCCGACCTGTTCGGGGTCAGTCGCATGCCGGTGCGCGAGGCCCTGCGCCAACTCGAAGCGCAGGAACTGCTGAGCGTCACCACCCACAAGGGCGCCGTGGTTGCGCCGCTGATTCAGGGCGACGCCACCGAAACCTACGAGTTGCGGATCCTCCTCGAATCCGAAGCCATGCGCCAGTCGATCCCGCTACTGACCAGCGCCGATCACGCGCGCGCCGCCAGTTATATCGAAGAACTCGAAACCCAGCACGACTACACCGAAATCGGTCGGCTCAATCGCCTGTTCCACATGGCCTTGTACAGCAAGGCGCCGAACCAGCGTCTGCTGCGCCTGGTCGAAGACGGGCTCAACGAGGAGGAGCGCTTTCTGCGTTTCAACCTTGAGGCCATGGGCCTGGGCAAACTGTCCCAGGAAGATCACCGCGCCATGCTCCAGGCCGTGATCGAGCGCAATGTCGAGCTGTCGGTGAAACTGCTGACGCAGCACCTCAACCGTGGCGTCGACGTGATCACCCGTTTCCTCGCCAGCCCTGCCGGACAAAACCGCAAGGCCATACGCTGACACCCTCCACGCCGGTCTCGGGCCCTTGCGCCTGACCGGCGAATAACCCGCTTACAAATCCTCTCGACGCTGCGCCGCAAACCGGCTGGCGGATCGCCCTGTTCGCTCTAACCTCCCTGCGCCGGTTCACCCGGCAGTGCACCTCGCCGCGGACGAATCGGTCATAGCCGTCCCGCCAATTTACCCGCACTCTTTAACGGCCAACCCATGAAGAACGGGCGACGCACCGCACCGCCGGCGCAGTCCCCGCACCAGGAACCTACGGAAGGAGCCTTGCCACGGGAAAAAAGGAAGTTACGGCGCCGTTCCCGGCCAACTTTCATTCCTATACATCACTTCAATCTCTGCATCTGAAAGTTGCTTTGAGTGAGGCATTCACTCTTGTATTCAATTTTGGCCTTTATTTGCCGAAAGGAGCAACTACGCCCAAGTAAAACTTAAATTAAAAGTCTTACCAGGCCGACTCATATCTAAAAAACAGCAAACTAAAAATAATTAAAAATAAACTTGTTAAGTTATTTAATGATGTATTAGCTTTTCCTCGCCGAGCAGGGATAGCCCCGCAAACACGGCACAGCTCAGCAGTCAGGCTACGACACCGGCAAATAATTGCCAGGCTTTGGCCCAGAGCCTTTCAAGCACTTTTCAAACTTTCATCCATCCGATTGAGGCCCGCGCTCGCCAATAGAAAATGTTTCAGACTTATTGAATCCGCGTTGATGCACTGAACGAGCAACTCCCTCTATTCCAATAACACCGAGGTTCGCCATGATGCCAACTAAAGAACAACTCGCCCTGAAAAAAGCTCAATTGAGCGTTCACCCGATCTTCACTGAGATCGATTCGCTATCGGTACTGCGCCGGTTCATGGAATCCCACGTCTTCGCCGTATGGGACTTCATGTCGCTGACCAAGCGCCTGCAACAGGAACTGACTTGCACGCGGCTGCCATGGCTACCACCGCGCGATCCGCATGCCGCACGCCTGATCAATGAAATCGTGCTGGGCGAGGAGTCCGACGACCGTCCCGCCCACGGCCATTACAGCCATTTCGAACTGTACCTGGACGCCATGCGTGAAGTCGGTGCGAGCACCACGGCGGTCGAACGGTTTGTCGCGCTGCAACAGGAAGGCGTGAGCTATGACGTCGCTCTGCAAAGCGTCGAGGTCGACCCGGCCGCGGCGAAATTTGTCCGCGAGACCCTGCTCACCGCACTGCACGCACCGGGCCACAGCGTTGCCGCCGCCTTTCTGCATGGCCGCGAGAGCGTGATCCCGCCGATGTTCCAGCGCATTCTCGATGACTGGGGGATCGGCATCGAACAGGCACCGACCTTTCGCTATTACCTGGAACGCCACATCGAAGTCGACTCCGAGGATCATGGTCCGGCGGCGGAGCAACTGCTGGAGCGCCTGGTCGATGGTGATCCGCAGCGTGAAGCCGAGGTCTACGCCAGCGCCATCGCTGCAGTGGAAAGCCGAATCGCCCTGTGGGACGGCCTGCGCGTGAGCATGCGCGAACCCTTGGCGGAGGTGGCCCAATGAATGCCGCCGATTACCAATCCTTCGCCGACGCCTGGGAAAGCCGCGCCACCATCCGCACCCGGCCACGACGCGTGCTGGAAGACGATGAACGCCTGATCTACCCGCTAAGCCGACAGCCCCTGGTGCTGAGCGAAACCTTCCTGCGCGAATGCCCGCAACAACGGGATTTCGCGCTGGTGCAGACGCTGTACAAATTCATCAACGATGTGGTGATTTTCGAAACCGAGATCGTCGACAAGACCGCGCGCAGCATCGCCAAGAATCGCTTCGCCGTGGCGTTCCCGTTCGCCTGTCGCTACGACGCCATGACCGTGGTGGTGGACGAGGATTACCACGCGCTGGTGGCGATGGATTTCATGCAACAGACCGTGGCCATGACCGGCATCGAGCCGATCGAACTGCCCAATGAAATCGAACTGAGCCGGGCGATTCCTGCCGCAGTGGCACTGGCGCCAGAGCACCTGCGCAGCGCGGTGGAACTGATCTGCGTGGCCATCGCCGAGAACACCGTGACCGGCGACGTCGCGGCGTTCGCCCGGGACGACACGGTCAAGCCGTCAATCAAGGGCCTGATGGCCGATCACCTGCTGGATGAGGGCCGGCACTCCAGCTTCTGGGCGCGGATGGTGCGTATCTATTGGCACACCGCCAGTGACGCCGACCGAGAAACCATCGCGCAGATCCTGCCGGTGTTCATCGGCCATTACCTGACCAACGACATTCAGAAGTCGTTCGATCTGCGCTTGATCGACGCCTTGCCGGTCAGCGATGCGGTGCGTCGTTCGCTCAAAGACGAGATGACCGGGCTGGCATTTCCGATCAATCGCCACCATCCGCTGGTAGGCAACATCGTGCGGTTTTTCCACAACAGCTCGCTGCTCGACACGCCCTGCGTGCAGCACGCCTTGCGTGACTATCTGGTTTGATGAGGAGGCCGACATGAGACGTCTCGACATTTTGCTGATTGGTGCCAGCCAGGCCATGACCGACCTGGCGCAGGAACTCGAACAACACGGTCACTCTTTGCTGCGTAGCGGCGCGGCGCAATCGACGGTGGATCTGATCATCGACGACGGCTTCATCGGCGCCGGCGATTTCTGCGCTATCCCGCATCTGCATTTGCGCCTGGGTATCGGTGCGCCGAGCATTGGCGGCTTGCCGACGCTCGACCTGCTGTGTTTCCTCGGCTCGTCACTGATCAGCCGCGTGCCGATTGGCGATGAGCCGTCCGGCAACGGTCAGGCACTGCGTCAGCGGGTGCTGACGCATGTGGTTGACGAAGTCGCGTTGCTGGTCAGCCGCTTCTCCCGCGATGCCGAGTATTTCCAGCAGGCGACGCCCGCCACGGCGCCGGACTTCGAACAGGTGGAAGACCTGCTGTTTCTCGACAGCCTGGCCTACGTCCATCGCCTCAACGCCACGGCGCATCCGGCGCTGTTGCAACAGGCGCAGACGCCGCTGATCGAACGCCTGCAACGCAGCCTGATCGAACATGCCGAGCGACCGGCGCTGCACCTGGCCGAGCAGTCGCTCAGCTATCGCCAGTTGCACGCGCACAGCCGTGCGATCCAGCAACGTCTGCAGCCGTTGCTCGAGCAACATCCGCAGCCGTGGGTCGTCGGCATTTGCCAGCCGAAAAGCCCGGCGCTGTTCGCCTCGATTCTGGCCGTGCTCGGCAGTGGCGCGGTGTATCTGCCGCTGGAGCCGAGCCATCCGTTGCAGCGCCAGCAATACATCCTGCACAACGCCGGCGCGGTGTTGTTGCTGCATGACGGTGAGCATCCGCTCGGTGAGTCGATGCCGGGGCTGGATGTCAGTCGTATCGACAGCGCGGACGCGGATCTCAGCCAACCGCTGATGCGCCAGCGCCCGCCACTCGACGCACCCTGCATGGCGCTTTACACCTCTGGCACCACCGGCCATCCGAAGGGCGTGCTGCTGAGCCAGGCGAACCTCGCGCATTTCACGGCGTGGTACGCCGATTACGTGCAGTTGCGCGCTGAAAGTCGGGTCTTGCAGTTCTCGTCGCTGAGTTTCGATTCTTCGCTGATCGATATCTTTCCGACGCTGCTCAAAGGCGCCGAACTGGTGGTGCCCGACGACACTCAACGCCGCGATCCACTGCAGCTGGTGGCGTTGATCCGCCGTCGGCAACTGACCCACGCGTTTCTGCCGCCGGCGCTGCTGAGCATCCTGCCCCTGGAGCAACTGCAAGGGGTGGAAGTGATGACCGGCGGCGACGTCTGCGAGCCCTTTGTCATCGAGCAACTGACCCGTCAGGGCAAGCTGCACAATCTCTACGGCCCCACCGAGGCCACGGTGCTGATCACCGCCCGGCCACTCAAGCCGGGTGACAGCAACCGCACCCTCGGCGCGCCGATTGCCAACAGTCAGGTGCTGATTCTCGACGACGATCTGCAACCGGTGCCGGAACACACCGTCGGCGAATTGTTCATCGTCGGCCCCGGCGTCTGCCTCGGCTATCTGAACAATCCGCAGCAGACCGCCGAGCGCTACCTGACCCTGCAACTGCCGCACGGCCAGACATTGCGGGTCTACCGCAGCGGCGACATGGCCAAGTGGGGCGCGCACGGTATCGAGCTGTGCGGGCGGCGCGACAATCAGGTGAAGATCCGTGGTTTCCGGGTTGAGCCGGAAGAGATCGAGCGCTGCCTGCGCGAGAGCCAGTTGTACCGTCAGGTGGCGGTGGTGATCGACAGTCAGCGGCGGATTCTGGCGTTCCTCGCCCAGCCGCAATCAGACGCTGCCCGCGAGGCACTGAAGGCCCATGCCCAGCAGTTTCTGCCGGACTATATGCAACCAGTGGCGTGGACCGAGCTGCCGCACATGCCGTTCGCCAGCAACGGCAAGGTCGATCGCAAGGCCTTGCTGGAGCTGCCGGTGAGCGTGCAGGACAGCGGCCCGAAGTGCCTGCCGGCGAATGCCGACGAAGCACTGTTGCTGGAGATCTGGGCGGAGCTGCTGGAGCTGCCCGGCAGCGATATTTCCACCGACGAAAGCTTCTTCAACCTCGGTGGTCACTCGATTCTGCTGTCGCGCATGTTGCTGCGTTTGCGTGAGGAGTTCGGGCGCAGCATCTCGATCAACCGTTTCATCGAACAACCGACCATCATCAAGCTCGCGACGCTGGTGCGCGGTACCGATGACAGCGCGGTGCTCAGCGCCCAGGCCATGGCCGACGCCGAGCGCCCACTGGACATCGAACCGCTGCCAATCAGCCGCCTGGGCGATGTGCACAAGGTGATCGTCACCGGCGCCAACAGCTTTGTCGGCGTGCACATCGTCGAAGCGCTGCTCGGCTGGGGCGCCAGCGAAGTGGCGTGTCTGGTGCGTGACGGTGGCGGGCAAACGGCGGCGCAGCGGTTTGCCCAGGCGTTGCGCGAGAACCGTCTCGAGCATCTGGACTTGAGTCGGGTGCGAATCTATTCGGCAGACATCACTCGCCCGCAACTGGGCTTGGCCGACGACGATTATCAGCGCCTGGATCGAGAGTTCGGCGCACTGGTGCACAACGCTGCCAACGTCAATCACGTACTCGATTACGAGTCGCTGGCAGCGGATAACGTCGAGCCGATCTTCGAGCTGCTGCGCCTGTGCGAAGGGCGCAGCAAAAAGGTCTTCAACTTCGTCTCGACGCTGTCGGCGTCAAGCACGGTCGATGGTGAAGGCCGCGTACTCGAATTGCCCGCTGCAGCGACCCCGCCGATCTACATCCGCAACGGCTACAACCTGTCGAAATGGGTCGGCGAGCGCATCCTTGAACGGGCCCGCGAGCGCGGGGTGTGGGTCAACCTGTATCGCCCCGGCAACATCAGTTTCAACAGCCTGAGCGGCGTCTGCCAACCGCACAAGAACCGTTTGATGCTGATGCTCAAAGGCTCGATCCAGCTCGGTCAGGTCCCCGCCTTTGCGCTGAATTTCGACCTGATGCCGGTGGACTTTCTCGCCCGCTTCATCGCCTTCCACGCCAGCCGTTACTCGACCGGGCGTGCGGTGTTCAACCTGCACAACCCCGAGCCGCTGAGTTGGGATGCCTACGTCGCCTCGTTCCGCGAAACCGGCAGCGAATTCGCACTGGTCAGCGTGGCCGACTGGCAGCAGCAACTGGGCCGGGTCGATGCTGACAACGCGCTGTTCGGCGTGCTCGGTTTCTACCTCAACGGCTTCGAGGAGGACATCGGCGACATCTCCCTGATCGGTCATGCCAACGCCGAGGCCGTCGTGCAGCAAATGGGTGCGCAATACCCGGAAAAATCCGCGGCACTGCTGCGTCGCGGCTGCGATTACCTGAAACAGATCAACTTCATCTAGTTCAACCAAAAGGAGCAACACCATGAGCAATCTGCAACCTGACACCCTGATCAAAAACCCGCACGGCTGCCACGTTATGTCTTCGGTGGAGGTGCCGGCGGACGCGGCGCAGGTCTGGGCGGTGGTCGGCAATTTTGGCGGTTTCGAGCGCTTTATTCCGGCGCTGTCACACATCGAGATGACCGGCGAAGGCGTGTCTTCGCTGCGCAAGAAATTCTTCAAGGACGGCAACGTGGTGGTTGAACAGCTCAACTCCCGCGATGAACAGGCGCGGGCCATGACCTGGACCACGATCTACAACACGTTAGGGGTGGCCAATCTGTGGGCGGCGATGAATGTGGAATCGCTGGGGACGGGTAAGTCGCGGGCGACCTGGACGATCATTGCCGAGCCGGCTTCAGGTGGAGAAGAAGCACTGCCGGGGTTCAAGGATTTCGTGCAGGGGTTTGCCGATGATGCGATGGGGAATGTGCTGAAGCTGTTTGTGTAAGGCTTCAGTTCTTTAGTGAATGAACCACCGCCTTCGCGAGCAAGCCTGCTCCCACATTTTGATCGCATTCCTTCAAGGGAAACACGGTCAACCTGTGGGAGCGGGCTTGCTCGCGAAGAACGCTAACGCGGTCTTCAATCCGACGATCAGATCTTGAAGCTGTCCACCAACTGCTTCAACCGGTTGGCCTGCTGCGACAACGCATCACAATCCTTCAACGTCTCGTTGAGGTTGGCGACGCTCTGCTGGTTCAACAGGTTGATCTGGTTGACGTCGACGTTGAGGGTTTCCACCACGGCGGTCTGCTCTTCGGTCGCGGCAGCCACCGACTGGTTCATGCCGTCGATCTCACCGATGCGCTGAGTCACGCTGACCAGTCGCAGGCCGGCCTGGTTCGCCACTTCAACGCTCTCTTCGCTGGACGCCTGACTGGCGTTCATGGTGGTCACGGCTTCGCGTGAACCGACCTGCAAGGAGGTGATCATCTTGTGGATCTCTTCTGCCGACTCCTGGGTGCGATGGGCGAGGTTGCGCACTTCGTCCGCCACCACCGCAAAACCACGTCCGGCTTCCCCGGCACGCGCCGCTTCAATGGCCGCGTTGAGGGCCAGCAGATTGGTCTGCTGCGAAATGCCTTTGATCACGTCGAGGATGTGGCCGATGTTGTCAGTGCTGGCATTCAGGGTTTCGATCTGGGTGCACGACAGGCTGATCTTCTGCGACAGCTCGGTCATCGCCTGGATGGTTTGCTCAACTACCTGACGGCCGTCATCGGCCTGCTCGCTCGCGCCGCTGGCGTGTTGCGAAGCATCGGCGGCGTTGCGGGCGATTTCCTGGGTGGCGGCGCCCAACTGATTGATCGCTGCAGCCACGCTGTTGGTGCGTGCACTTTGCTCGTCGGAACCAACGATCGAGGCGTTGGACGATGCCATCACCCGTTGCGACAAATCATGTACGTGACGGGTGGCCGACGACACTTCGGAAATCGACGCGTGAATCCGCTCGACGAACTGGTTGAACGAGCTGCCCAGTTCGGCGAACTCATCCTTGCCTTCCACGACCAGACGACGGGTCAGGTCGCCTTCGCCCTGGGCGATGTCCTGCATCGCACGGCCCATGGTGGTCAGCGGACGCATCAGGACGTTGATCAGCAGGCTCAGCAGCAGCGCGATGGCGGCGACCGCCACGAACATGGCGATCAGCGCCGAGGTACGGAATTGGCTGAGCGCCGCGTAGGCCTTGTCGCGATCGATCGACAGACCGATGTACCACTCGGCATTCGGCAAATCGCTGACCGGGGTGAACGACAGGATGCGTTCCTGACCGTTGAGCACCACGTTCTGGTTGCCCTTCTCGATGCGCACGCTGGAGTTCGGGTAGATGTCCTTCAGGTTCTTCATCACCTGATCCTTGTCCGGGCTGACGATCACCTGACCGTCGCCGCTGACCAGGAACGCATGACCCAAGCCACCGAAGTCCACCGAGTTGATGATCTTCACCAGGGTTTCCAGGCTCAGGTCACCACCGACCACACCGAGCAGCTCACCATTCTTTTTCACCGGCATGGCGATGGTCACCACCAGACCACCGACTGCGGCCATGTACGGCGGAGTCAGCATGGTTTTATCGGCGGCAACGGCTTGCTTGTACCAAGGGCGCTGACGTGGGTCGTAACCGTCCGGCATCTTCGCGTCCGGGCGCTGGGTGAACACACCGTTGGCCTGGCCGACGTAGGTGAACTGGAAGTTCGAGGTGAAGGCCGGTTGATCGACCAGCCCCGGGAAGTCGGCGTCCTTGCCCTGGTGAGCAACGTTCTGCGCGAGGTTTTCCAGTACCAGGATCCGCCCGCTCATCCAGTTCTGCACGCTGCTGGCGGTCAGATCACCGGCCTGCTGCACGGAGGACTGGAGGTTCTGGCGAATGGTGTTTCGCTGCAGATAGTCGTTGTAGAGGGTGAACAAAGCGAAAGCCAGGACCACGACGCCCGAGGCGGCCAACAGGATTTTATGGCTGAACTTGAGATTCATTTCATGGGACTTCTTATGCAAAAGTGGGGATGCGTTCCGGGATGCAACATTCCATGTAGCTCCAAATGTCCAATAGCTGGTAGGCAGCGTTCTGATGGCCGCTCTACTTTGGTGCACGCATGTCTCACCAGTCTGTCGGCACCATTTGCAGAAATCTTAGGGCTGTGTGGGAAATGCACGGCATTTCTGGCAGATTCCCGCCGAACGGCGTCCCAGAGCGCTCGCTGTCAGGTTTTTGAAGAACGTTATGCGAGAGGAGGTTGCAAAATTCACAGCCCTTGATAAAAATGCGACTAATTATCATTTGTGACGTTCGGGCTGTCGCGTTCATGTCCTCACCTGAGTTTGCAGTGCAGGCGCTTTACAGTAGTCATCACGGCTGGCTCAACGCGTGGCTGCGGACGCGGCTGGGCAATGCCGCGGATGCGGCGGATCTGGCGCAGGATACTTTCGTGCGCCTGTTGCAACGCACCGAACGCCTGGAGCTCAAGGCCCCGCGCGCTTTTTTGCGCACCATCGCCCGTGGTCTGGTGATCGACCATTGGCGCCGTGAAGAAATCGAACGCGCCTATCTCGAATCCATCGCCCATTTGCCCGAAGCCAAAATCCCGAGCGCCGAGGCCCGCGCCCTGGTGATCGAATTGCTCGAAAGCATCGCGCGCATGCTTGAAGGCTTGCGTCCGAAGGTGCGACAGGCGTTTCTGCTGGCGCAGTGCGAAGGCTTGACCCACAAGCAGATCGCCGAACAGATGGGCTTGTCGCTGCGCTCGGTGGAACGTTACGTCGCCGATGCGCTGTATAACTGCTACGTGTTGCGGTACGCAAGCTGATGCCTGTGGATAACCTCTCGGCAGGGCGCCGTGCCGAACCGCCGCAACAGGTGGTCAAACAAGCCATTCACTGGCTGCTGCGGCTGCGCAACAACCATGGAAATGCTCGCCTGAGCAGCCAGTGCGAGGCGTGGCGCGCCGAACATCATGAACATGAACTGGCCTGGCAGCGCGTGCAGTCGCTGCAGGCCGAGTTGAGCCATAACCTGCGCGCAGTGCCTGGCACTCAGGTGGCATTCAATACACTGGAAAACAGTGCACAGGGGCTCGGACGGCGACAGGCTTTGAAACTGTTGTCCGGCGCCTTGCTGACAGGTTCCGCCGCCTGGGTAGCCAAGGACACCTCGGCCTGGCAGCAATGGAGCGCCGACTACGCCACGGCGACCGGCGAACGCCGCGGCTTCCAGTTGCCCGACGGCACGCGGATCGAGCTCAATACCGCGAGCGCGGTGGATCTGGATTACACCGCGCAGCAACGGCTGATCAAACTCACTCGCGGCGAAATCATCGTCACTTGCGGCGGCAACGATCAAGGCGCGGCCTTCAACCGAGCGCTTCGCGTGCAAAGTCGTCACGGTACCTATGAACCGACTGATGCCCGCTTCATCCTCCGCCAGGAAAGCGATTGCACGCGGCTGAGCGTCACCACCGGGCGCGTGGCCATCCACAGCGGTGGCACCTCGGTTGAGGCGCTCGCCGGCCAGACTTACCTGATCGAGCACCACCGGGTACGCCTGGCACCGCCACCGGATATGGACGCGGGTGCGTGGGTCGACGGTTTGATCGTGACTCGCAATATGCGCCTGGGCGATTTTCTCAACGAGGTCGCACGTTATCGGCCGGGCTTCGTGACGTGTGCGTCGGCCGTGGCGGATTTGCGCCTGTCCGGCGTGTTTCGCCTGGAGGACACCGACAAGCTGCTGGCCATCCTGCCGCAGACCCTGCCGGTGCAATTGCGTTATCGCACCCGATGGTGGGTCACGCTGGAAGCAGTGGCCTGAAATTATTTTGGCGGGTTTTCGCGACAAGTCCGGCTTGGTCAGTAAGCACTTCAACTCAGCCTTTGCGACTTCCCACGGAAACCTACAATGACTGTCCGCATCACCTGTAAGAACCCTCTGAATTTCACTGCCGAATCGGGCCTGCTGCGCCACGCCATTCGCGCCGCCCTGCTCTCCACAGTTTTGGGCGCTGGTGTGCTGCCTGGCCTGAGCCTCGCCGCCAATACCAGTGAAGCGAGCAGTCATCGCTACAACATCGCCGCCGGCCCGCTGGGTGAGGCGCTGAACCAGTTTGCGCGCCAGGCTGGCATCACCCTGTCGATGACCCCGCAGCAAACGCAGGAGCGGCGGTCTCCGGGCGTGCAGGGCGAGTATTCAACCGACCAGGCGTTGCGCCATTTGCTCGGGGGCTCGGGCCTTGAAGCAGTGAGCGAGGATGGTAGCAGCTACATTCTGCATTCTGTCAGCGACAGCAACGCACTGGCGCTGCCAACCACCGATATCAAAGGCTTTGCCCTCGGCAACGCACTGGGCAGCATGGAAGGCTACAACGCCACCCACAGCCAGATTGCCACCAAGACCAGTACTGCGTTGCTGGAAACCTCGCAAAGCGTATCCGTGGTCACTCGCCAGCAAATGGACGACCAAGGCTCACAGACCGTCTCCCAGGCGATGCGCTATACCCCCGGGGTGCTGACCAACCCTTACGGCGCAACCCACCGCTACGACTACGTGGCAATGCGCGGCTTCAACGACGGTTCGGTGGACAACATCTACCTCGACGGCCTCAAGTCGATGGGCGACAGCGGCACCTACAGCACCATGCAGGTCGATCCGTATTTCCTCGAGCGCGTGGACATTCTCAAAGGTCCATCGTCGGTGTTGTACGGCCGTAGCTCGCCCGGTGGCCTGGTGGCGCTGACCAGCAAGAAGCCATTGTACGAGGCCTATCATCAGGTCCAGGCCACGGTCGGCACCCAAGGTCAGCGCGGGGTTGGTTTTGACTTCAGCGGCCCGGTCGATGACGACAAGCGCATTGCCTATCGTCTGACCGGTTTGACGGACCAGTCCGACACACAGTTCGACCACAACAAGGAAAAACGCTTCGCCCTCGCACCCACCTTGAGCATCGATTTCTCTGAAGACACTTCGCTGACGCTGCAGGCTTATCTGCAGCACGATCCGGATGGCGGCTACCACGGTGGCGTGCCGGCGGATGGCACGATTCATCAGCGCAATGGCAACCGTATCTCACCGCACTTCTTCGAGGGCGAGCCGGGGATTGACGGCTATTCGCGGGATCAGCAGTCGTTCGGCTATCAGTTCGAACATCGCTTCAATGATGTCTTCACCGCAAGACAGAACTTCCGTTACCTGGACTCCAAAGTGAACATGGATCAGGTCTACGCCTACGGCTGGACGACGCCGACCAGCAACGAACTGAACCGCTACTACACAGGCGGTGATGAACGCCTGCATGCGTTCATCATCGATAACATGCTGCAGGCCGAATTTTTCACCGGTGCCACCAAGCACACCGTGTTGATGGGCGCGGACTATCAGCGGCGCAAGACGGTGGTCGACTGGACCAGTGGCGGCCTGGCGCCGATCAATGCGTTCAATCCGATCTATGGCAACTCGGCGATCAACATGTACGGCGAGACCAGCTACCTGCGGCGTCTGGAACAAACCGGGGTGTACCTGCAAGACCTGATCGAGATGGACCAATGGCGCTTCTCGCTGGGCCTGCGTCAGGACTGGGTCGAGACCTCCGATGAAAACCGCATCGCCGAAGCAGGCCGCCCGCTGGGCACGCAAATCAATGACCGACGCACCAAGCTGACCGGCCGCGCGGGCGCGCTGTACCTGTTCGATAACGGCCTGGCACCGTACATCAGCTACTCCGAGTCGTTTAACCCGAACTCGTATGCCGATAGCGCCGGCAATCCGCTGCCGCCGACCGATGGGGCGCAGTGGGAAGTCGGCCTGAAGTATCAGCCACCGGGCACCGACAACCTGTTCACCGCTTCGCTGTTTCACATCGATCAGGAGAACCTGGCGACCAAACTGCCGCAGGAAAACTTCTACCGAGCTGTAGGCGCTGTCCGTTCGCAGGGTCTGGAGCTGGAAGCGCACATGCAGTTGACCGACAACCTGAAAGTACTCGGCAGCTATACCTTCACCGATATCGAGTACTCGAAGTCGATGGTCAGCACCCTGAGCACACCGACCGACGTGATCCAGAACAAAGGCAATTCGCCCACTCAGGCGCCGCGTCACATGGCGTCGTTGTGGGCGGACTACAAGTTCGACAGCGCGGCACTCGATGGCCTGCGTCTGGGCGGTGGTGTGCGCTATGTCGGCTACAGCTGGGCGGATGCGGAAAACACGCTGAAGGTGCCGTCCTACACTTTGTTCGACGCATCGATCGGCTATGACCTGGGCAAGGTCGGCTTGAAAGGCGTCGACGTGCGCCTGAATGCGAACAACTTGACCAACGAGTCTTACGTGGCCTCCTGCGCCAGTCTGAACTTCTGCTACATGGGTGAAGAGCGCAACGTCGCCGCCACGGTCAGCTACCAGTTCTAAGCCTTTGCCTTGTGCATAAAAAAGCCAGCCCCTGATTGTTCAGGGGGCTGGCTTTGTCGTCTCTGTGGGGAAGTTTTCATGCGCGCACTTTTGATCTTATTGCACCGCTATATCGGCCTCGCGACAGCGGTGTTTTTGCTGCTGGCCGCAATCACCGGAAGCATTCTGGCGTTCAATCATGAGCTGGATGAGTGGCTGAATCCGCAATTTTATGCAGCCTCTGCCGAGGGTCAGCGACTGCCTCCCGGGGCGTTGGTAGATGCTGTGCAAACGGCGCATCCGAGGCTGCAGGTCTGGTACATGGAATATCCGGACGAATCGGGGCATACCGCGTTATTGGCGGCTGTCCCGCGCAATAATCCGGCGACAGGCAAACCGTTTGATGCACGCAATCAGGTGTTCTATCTGGATCCGGTAAGTGCCGAGCAGAAAGGGCAACGTTACTGGGGCGAGTGCTGCTTTTCGCGGGAGAACTTCATCCCGTTCATTCTCGAGTTTCACTACAACCTGACGTTGCCTGGGAACTGGGGATTGTGGCTGATGGGCCTGGTGGCCATCGCTTGGGTGATCGATTGCTTCATCGCACTGTGGCTGACGCTTCCACGGGGCAAGCCGTTCTGGCAGAAGTGGTCGACAGCCTGGAAGATCAAGGGTGGCCACGCTTATCGGCTCAATTTCGACCTGCATCGGGCAGGAGGACTGTGGCTGTGGTTGTTGCTCCTGCCGATTGCAATCAGCAGTGTCGCGATGAACCTGCCGAGTCAGGTATTCAAACCGGCAGTGTCGTTGTTTTCGCCCATTGAACCGAGCGTGTATGAGGCTCGCGGACGAATGCCTCCTTCCGAGTTTGGGGGGACGCAGTTAAGTTATCAACAGGCGTACGAGAGAGCATCGCAGGAGGGGAAAAGACTAGGGCTGACAGTCGCCATCGGCGAGTTGTATTACAGCTTTGAGTACAACTTCTACGGTGCAGGATTTGGGCAACACGACACTCAAGCCCATGGCAAATCCTGGTTGTTCCTTCACGGTACCGACGGGCGATTAATAGGGCAGGAAATCGCTGGAAAAGGGACGTTGGGAGAGCGCTTTTATCGATTGCAGCTGCCGATACATGGCGGCCGGATCATTGGCTTTAGCGGGCAGGTGATGATCGCGGTGTTGGGTGTTCTGATTGCGGGACTGTCAGGGACTGGCGTCTATATCTGGTGGCGCAAGTGGCGGGCTCGGCGCATCAGCAAGGCTCGCAAAGCAGTCTGAAATCTGGATTTCCGGGACGCCCGAAACGACAAAACCCCTGTCTGCGTTAGCAAACAGGGGTTTTGGAATTTAATCTTGACGATGACCTACTCTCACATGGGGAAACCCCACACTACCATCGGCGATGCATCGTTTCACTTCTGAGTTCGGGATGGGATCAGGTGGTTCCAACGCTCTATGGTCGTCAAGAAATTCTGTATCTGGCCCGTCAACACGGTAACGTGCCAGCAAAAATGGGAACTTCTACTAAAACAAAACCCCAACTGCTTTCGCAATTGGGGTTTCGGAATTTAATCTTGACGATGACCTACTCTCACATGGGGAAACCCCACACTACCATCGGCGATGCATCGTTTCACTTCTGAGTTCGGGATGGGATCAGGTGGTTCCAACGCTCTATGGTCGTCAAGAAATTCGGTGTGCCGACTCGTCTTTCGACGCTTCAGCAAATTGGGTATGCGATAGTTTGTGTGTTTCTCTCGAACTTTCGGTTCGTTTCGTCTTCACACACCGCAATCTGGTGACCTTTCGCTTTTCAGCTCAAAGCCTGCAAATTGCTTGGGTGTTATATGGTCAAGCCTCACGGGCAATTAGTATTGGTTAGCTCAACGCCTCACAGCGCTTACACACCCAACCTATCAACGTCGTAGTCTTCGACGGCCCTTCAGGGAACTCAAGGTTCCAGTGAGATCTCATCTTGAGGCAAGTTTCCCGCTTAGATGCTTTCAGCGGTTATCTTTCCCGAACATAGCTACCCGGCAATGCCACTGGCGTGACAACCGGAACACCAGAGGTTCGTCCACTCCGGTCCTCTCGTACTAGGAGCAGCCCCTCTCAAATCTCAAACGTCCACGGCAGATAGGGACCGAACTGTCTCACGACGTTCTAAACCCAGCTCGCGTACCACTTTAAATGGCGAACAGCCATACCCTTGGGACCGGCTTCAGCCCCAGGATGTGATGAGCCGACATCGAGGTGCCAAACACCGCCGTCGATATGAACTCTTGGGCGGTATCAGCCTGTTATCCCCGGAGTACCTTTTATCCGTTGAGCGATGGCCCTTCCATACAGAACCACCGGATCACTAAGACCTACTTTCGTACCTGCTCGACGTGTCTGTCTCGCAGTCAAGCGCGCTTTTGCCTTTATACTCTACGACCGATTTCCGACCGGTCTGAGCGCACCTTCGTACTCCTCCGTTACTCTTTAGGAGGAGACCGCCCCAGTCAAACTACCCACCATACACTGTCCTCGATCCGGATAACGGACCTGAGTTAGAACCTCAAAGTTGCCAGGGTGGTATTTCAAGGATGGCTCCACGCGAACTGGCGTCCACGCTTCAAAGCCTCCCACCTATCCTACACAAGCAAATTCAAAGTCCAGTGCAAAGCTATAGTAAAGGTTCACGGGGTCTTTCCGTCTAGCCGCGGATACACTGCATCTTCACAGCGATTTCAATTTCACTGAGTCTCGGGTGGAGACAGCGCCGCCATCGTTACGCCATTCGTGCAGGTCGGAACTTACCCGACAAGGAATTTCGCTACCTTAGGACCGTTATAGTTACGGCCGCCGTTTACCGGGGCTTCGATCAAGAGCTTCGCGTTAGCTAACCCCATCAATTAACCTTCCGGCACCGGGCAGGCGTCACACCCTATACGTCCACTTTCGTGTTTGCAGAGTGCTGTGTTTTTAATAAACAGTCGCAGCGGCCTGGTATCTTCGACCGGCATGAGCTTACGGAGCAAGTCCTTCACCCTCACCGGCGCACCTTCTCCCGAAGTTACGGTGCCATTTTGCCTAGTTCCTTCACCCGAGTTCTCTCAAGCGCCTTGGTATTCTCTACCCAACCACCTGTGTCGGTTTGGGGTACGGTTCCTGGTTACCTGAAGCTTAGAAGCTTTTCTTGGAAGCATGGCATCAACCACTTCGTCACCCAAAGGGTAACTCGTCATCAGCTCTCGGCCTTAAGATCCCGGATTTACCTAAGATCTCAGCCTACCACCTTAAACTTGGACAACCAACGCCAAGCTGGCCTAGCCTTCTCCGTCCCTCCATCGCAATAACCAGAAGTACAGGAATATTAACCTGTTTTCCATCGACTACGCTTTTCAGCCTCGCCTTAGGGACCGACTAACCCTGCGTCGATTAACGTTGCGCAGGAAACCTTGGTCTTTCGGCGTGGGTGTTTTTCACACCCATTGTCGTTACTCATGTCAGCATTCGCACTTCTGATACCTCCAGCAAGCTTCTCAACTCACCTTCACAGGCTTACAGAACGCTCCTCTACCGCATCACTTGCGTGATACCCGTAGCTTCGGTGTATGGTTTGAGCCCCGTTACATCTTCCGCGCAGGCCGACTCGACTAGTGAGCTATTACGCTTTCTTTAAAGGGTGGCTGCTTCTAAGCCAACCTCCTAGCTGTCTAAGCCTTCCCACATCGTTTCCCACTTAACCATAACTTTGGGACCTTAGCTGACGGTCTGGGTTGTTTCCCTTTTCACGACGGACGTTAGCACCCGCCGTGTGTCTCCCATGCTCGGCACTTGTAGGTATTCGGAGTTTGCATCGGTTTGGTAAGTCGGGATGACCCCCTAGCCGAAACAGTGCTCTACCCCCTACAGTGATACATGAGGCGCTACCTAAATAGCTTTCGAGGAGAACCAGCTATCTCCGAGCTTGATTAGCCTTTCACTCCGATCCACAGGTCATCCGCTAACTTTTCAACGGTAGTCGGTTCGGTCCTCCAGTCAGTGTTACCTAACCTTCAACCTGCCCATGGATAGATCGCCCGGTTTCGGGTCTATTCCCAGCGACTAGACGCCCTATTAAGACTCGCTTTCGCTACGCCTCCCCTATTCGGTTAAGCTCGCCACTGAAAATAAGTCGCTGACCCATTATACAAAAGGTACGCAGTCACAGAACAAAGTCTGCTCCCACTGCTTGTACGCATACGGTTTCAGGATCTATTTCACTCCCCTCTCCGGGGTTCTTTTCGCCTTTCCCTCACGGTACTAGTTCACTATCGGTCAGTCAGTAGTATTTAGCCTTGGAGGATGGTCCCCCCATATTCAGACAAAGTTTCTCGTGCTCCGTCCTACTCGATTTCATGACCAAGAGATTTTCGCGTACAGGGCTATCACCCACTATGGCCGCACTTTCCAGAGCGTTCCGCTAATCTCAAAGCCACTTAAGGGCTAGTCCCCGTTCGCTCGCCACTACTAAGGGAATCTCGGTTGATTTCTTTTCCTCAGGGTACTTAGATGTTTCAGTTCCCCTGGTTCGCCTCTTGCACCTATGTATTCAGTACAAGATAACCATCTTATGATGGCTGGGTTCCCCCATTCAGACATCTCCGGATCAAAGTCTGTTTGCCGACTCCCCGAAGCTTTTCGCAGGCTACCACGTCTTTCATCGCCTCTGACTGCCAAGGCATCCACCGTATGCGCTTCTTCACTTGACCATATAACCCCAAGCAATCTGGTTATACTGTGAAGACGACATTCGCCGAAAATTCGCGATTAAACTCACAAATTTTACCTTAGCCTGAATAAACACCAGTGAAAGTGCTATCCAGTCTATCTTTCTATCACATACCCAAATTTTTAAAGAACGATCTAATCAAAGACTAGAAATCAATATTCACACTGGAATATTCATTTCTAAACTCTAACAAGCAGAAGCAGTTAATGGTGGAGCCAAGCGGGATCGAACCGCTGACCTCCTGCGTGCAAGGCAGGCGCTCTCCCAGCTGAGCTATGGCCCCATACAAAATTGGTGGGTCTGGGCAGATTCGAACTGCCGACCTCACCCTTATCAGGGGTGCGCTCTAACCAACTGAGCTACAGACCCAATTTCGAGCGCGTAACTGATTAGCTAAGAGCTATCAGCTTGGAGCTTAAAGCTGCTTCTATCGTCTTCTTCAATGAATCAAGCAATTCGTGTGGGAACTTATGGAGCAGCTGATGTCGTCGATTAAGGAGGTGATCCAGCCGCAGGTTCCCCTACGGCTACCTTGTTACGACTTCACCCCAGTCATGAATCACACCGTGGTAACCGTCCTCCCGAAGGTTAGACTAGCTACTTCTGGTGCAACCCACTCCCATGGTGTGACGGGCGGTGTGTACAAGGCCCGGGAACGTATTCACCGCGACATTCTGATTCGCGATTACTAGCGATTCCGACTTCACGCAGTCGAGTTGCAGACTGCGATCCGGACTACGATCGGTTTTATGGGATTAGCTCCACCTCGCGGCTTGGCAACCCTCTGTACCGACCATTGTAGCACGTGTGTAGCCCAGGCCGTAAGGGCCATGATGACTTGACGTCATCCCCACCTTCCTCCGGTTTGTCACCGGCAGTCTCCTTAGAGTGCCCACCATAACGTGCTGGTAACTAAGGACAAGGGTTGCGCTCGTTACGGGACTTAACCCAACATCTCACGACACGAGCTGACGACAGCCATGCAGCACCTGTCTCAATGTTCCCGAAGGCACCAATCCATCTCTGGAAAGTTCATTGGATGTCAAGGCCTGGTAAGGTTCTTCGCGTTGCTTCGAATTAAACCACATGCTCCACCGCTTGTGCGGGCCCCCGTCAATTCATTTGAGTTTTAACCTTGCGGCCGTACTCCCCAGGCGGTCAACTTAATGCGTTAGCTGCGCCACTAAGAGCTCAAGGCTCCCAACGGCTAGTTGACATCGTTTACGGCGTGGACTACCAGGGTATCTAATCCTGTTTGCTCCCCACGCTTTCGCACCTCAGTGTCAGTATCAGTCCAGGTGGTCGCCTTCGCCACTGGTGTTCCTTCCTATATCTACGCATTTCACCGCTACACAGGAAATTCCACCACCCTCTACCATACTCTAGCTCGCCAGTTTTGGATGCAGTTCCCAGGTTGAGCCCGGGGATTTCACATTCAACTTAACGAACCACCTACGCGCGCTTTACGCCCAGTAATTCCGATTAACGCTTGCACCCTCTGTATTACCGCGGCTGCTGGCACAGAGTTAGCCGGTGCTTATTCTGTCGGTAACGTCAAAACACTAACGTATTAGGTTAATGCCCTTCCTCCCAACTTAAAGTGCTTTACAATCCGAAGACCTTCTTCACACACGCGGCATGGCTGGATCAGGCTTTCGCCCATTGTCCAATATTCCCCACTGCTGCCTCCCGTAGGAGTCTGGACCGTGTCTCAGTTCCAGTGTGACTGATCATCCTCTCAGACCAGTTACGGATCGTCGCCTTGGTGAGCCATTACCTCACCAACTAGCTAATCCGACCTAGGCTCATCTGATAGCGCAAGGCCCGAAGGTCCCCTGCTTTCTCCCGTAGGACGTATGCGGTATTAGCGTTCCTTTCGAAACGTTGTCCCCCACTACCAGGCAGATTCCTAGGCATTACTCACCCGTCCGCCGCTGAATTCAGGAGCAAGCTCCTGTCATCCGCTCGACTTGCATGTGTTAGGCCTGCCGCCAGCGTTCAATCTGAGCCATGATCAAACTCTTCAGTTCAAACATCTTTGGGTTTTTAAGAAACCCTAAACTTGGCTCAGCAATCGTTGGTTACATCTTTGACTTCTCGCGGAGTAACTTGTGATGCTGATAATCTTGTTGACTATCAGTCTGACTCCACAAGCACCCACACGAATTGCTTGATTCAGTTGTTAAAGAGCGGTTGGTTAAGATCTTTCGTCTCAACCGAGGCGCGCATTCTACAGCAGCCTCATTTGCTGTCAAGTGATTATTTTCAGAAGTTTTCGAAGATTTCTTCAACAACTTCAACCACTTGCGCTTCCGATCTCTCGTTAGCGGGAGGCGAATTCTACAGCGTTACTCGCTGTTGTCAACACCCTTTTTTCACCGCTTTCGACCGAGAAGATCGAACCGTTAAAAGCGCCAGACATGCCGACATTTTCAACTCCTTCCAGGCTTCGATGAACTGAAGCAAGCCGCTGTCGAAAACTGCGTAACTCTTTGAATCTCAAGGAGTTTTCCGTTTCGACTGCGCCGGAAGTGGGGCGAATTATAGACCTCCAGAATCTGCCGTCAACTGTTAATTTCAGTTTTCTTTCAATAACTTGCGGACAGGCTAATTAACACTCGACTCCCTCTATATAGAAGAGGGAATCAGCGCGCTTCTATATAGAAGGAACGATCAGAGCACTCCATCGTCTTTCAGCGCAGCCACCGCCCCAGCACCCAAACCCAGTACTCGCTGCAAAACCTCCAGCGTATGCTCACCCAGCAACGGCGGTGCACGACGATACTCAACTGGGGTTTGCGAGAGGCGTATCGGACTGGCCACTTGCGGCACCATGCCCGCCAACGCATGGGGCAGCTCAATCGCCAGCCCGCGTGCTTTCACTTGCGGATCCTCAAATACCTGCGCCAGATCATTGATCGGCCCACACGGCACGCCCGCCTGCTCCAACTGAGCGACCCATTGTGCGGTAGTCTTGAACACCGTTGCCTGGCGAATCAGCGGAATCAGCTCGGCACGGTTCGCCACCCGCAGCTTGTTCGTGGCAAAGCGCGGATCATCTGCCCACTGCGGCTGACCCGCCACCTCGGCGAACTTGCGGAACTGCCCGTCATTACCCACGGTGAGGATGAAGTCGCCGTCGGCCGTAGGAAAGTCCTGATAAGGCACAATGTTCGGGTGGGCATTGCCCAGCCGTTTGGGAGCATTGCCAGTGGTCAGGTAGTTCATCGCCTGGTTCGCCAGGCATGCAACCTGTACATCCAGCAGCGCCATATCGATGTGCTGGCCGCCGCCATCGTGATCCCGATGCGCCAGAGCCGCCAGGATCGCCACCGTCGAATACAGACCGGTCAGGATATCCGTCAGCGCCACCCCCACTTTTACCGGGCCAGCGCCTTCATCACCCTCGGGACGCCCAGTCAGGCTCATCAGCCCACCCAGCCCCTGGATCATGAAGTCATAACCCGCACGCTTGGCGTACGGCCCGGTCTGGCCGAATCCGGTAATCGAGCAGTAGATCAGGTCCGGATTGATCGCCTTCAGCGACCCGTAGTCCAGCCCGTACGCCGCCAGGCCACCGACCTTGAAGTTCTCGATGAGGATGTCCGACTTCGCCGCCAATTCCCGCACAAGTTTCTGCCCTTCGGGACGCGTGAAGTCGATGGTCACCGATTGCTTGTTGCGGTTGGCCGACAAGTAGTAAGCCGCCTCGCTGGTGTTCTCCCCATAAGCGTCCTTAAGGAACGGCGGCCCCCAGGCGCGAGTGTCGTCACCGTTGCCCGGGCGCTCGACCTTGATCACCTCGGCGCCAAGGTCGGCGAGTATCTGCCCGGCCCACGGCCCGGCCAATACTCGCGATAAATCCAGTACCCGCAGATGCGACAGCGCGCCCATGGTCGCTCTCCTGTTAATAGAACGCCTGCAGACCGGTTTGTGCGCGACCCAGGATCAGCGCGTGGACGTCATGGGTACCTTCATAGGTATTCACCACCTCCAGGTTAACCAGATGACGGGCCACGCCGAACTCATCGGAGATACCGTTGCCGCCCAGCATGTCACGGGCCATACGGGCGATATCCAGCGACTTGCCGCAGGAATTGCGCTTCATGATCGAGGTGATCTCGACTGCAGCGGTACCTTCATCCTTCATACGCCCCAGGCGCAGGCAGCCTTGCAGGGCCAGAGTGATCTCGGTCTGCATGTCGGCCAGCTTCTTCTGGATCAGTTGCGTGGCAGCCAATGGGCGGCCGAACTGTTGACGATCCAGCGTGTACTGGCGCGCGGTGTGCCAGCAGAACTCGGCAGCGCCCAATGCGCCCCAAGAGATGCCATAACGTGCGGAGTTAAGGCAGGTGAACGGACCTTTCAGGCCACGCACGTCGGGGAAGATGTTTTCTTCCGGCACGAATACGTTGTCCATGACGATTTCGCCGGTGATCGACGCCCGCAGGCCAACCTTGCCGTGAATCGCCGGAGCGCTCAGCCCCTTCCAGCCCTTCTCCAGAACGAAACCACGGATGTCGCCGGCATCGTCCTTGGCCCAGACCACGAACACGTCGGCGATCGGGCTGTTGGTGATCCACATCTTGGCGCCGGTCAGGCTGTAGCCGCCGTCGACCTTGCGCGCACGGGTGATCATCGCACCCGGATCAGAGCCATGGTTCGGCTCGGTCAGACCGAAGCAACCGATCCATTCGCCGGATGCGAGTTTCGGCAGGTATTTCTGTTTCTGCGCTTCAGTGCCAAATTCATTGATCGGCACCATCACCAGGGAGGACTGCACGCTCATCATCGAACGGTAGCCGGAGTCGACACGCTCCACCTCGCGGGCGATCAGACCGTAGCTGACGTAGTTCAGGCCGCTGCCACCGTATTGCTCAGGGATGGTCGCGCCCAGCAGGCCGACTTCGCCCATTTCGCGGAAGATCGCCGGGTCGGTTTTCTCATGGCGGAAAGCTTCGAGGACACGTGGCGCCAGGCTCTGTTGGGCGAACTGGGCGGCGGTGTCGCGGATCATGCGCTCCTCTTCGGTGAGCTGCTGATCCAGCAGGAGGGGATCGATCCAGTTGAAGCTAGCTTTACCGCCCATGAGTGTGTCCTCGCAAATCGGTGAATTAACGTGGCATTGATCCTAGGCCGCGTTCGCCATCGCGGCAAACGAGGATTTCGCATCCTGTTGTGCTAATTTCTCACTCCGAAACGTCGCCGAATGCCTTTTATGCGGCGCATTAGTGAGGTTGACGTACATGCGCAGGAAAATCCCCAGCACCACCGCCCTGATCAGCTTCGAGGCCGCCGCTCGCCACGAGAGCTTTACCAGAGCCGCCGAAGAACTTTCCCTCACCCAAGGCGCGATTTGCCGACAGATCGCCAGCCTTGAGGACTTCCTCAGTGTGGAACTGTTCCGACGCTCGCGACGCGGGGTGAAGCTGACCGAGGCCGGTCTTTCCTACAGCCGTCGGGTCGCCACGCAACTGGATGCTGTCGAGCGCGACACGCTCTCGGTCATGGGCCAGCAGGGCACCAACGTAATCGAACTGGCGGTGGTGCCGACCTTCGGCACGCAATGGCTGCTGCCAAGGCTCAAGGATTTCCAGCTCAAGCACCCCGAGGTCACGGTCAACCTGACCAACCGCACGCGACCATTCCTGTTTGCCGACACCGATTTCGACGCGGCGATCTACTTCGGCGACGCCGATTGGTCGGGTACCGAATCCCACAGGTTGATGGGCGAGAATCCGATGCCGGTGTGCAGCCCCGCCATACTCGGCAGCAGGACGCATCTGACACCCAACGAGATCGCCGAGCTGCCGCTGCTGCAACAGACCACCCGCCCCTATGCCTGGCGCCAATGGTTCAACTCGCAGCATCTGAACATCCCCCGCGACATGACAGGCCCGCGCTACGAGCTATTCTCCATGTTGGCCCAAGCGGCCATGCACGACATGGGCATTGCGCTGATTCCACCGTTCCTGATCCAGCGCGAACTGGCCGAGAAACGCCTGGTGATCGCCAACCCGAATGCGCTCTCCAGCATCAAGGCGTATTACCTGATGATTCCGGAGCGCAAGGTCGAATCGGCATCACTCAAGGCATTTCGCGATTGGCTGGTCAATCAGGCAAACAGCTACAGCCTAGAAGGGTAAAGGCTTTCAGAGATTACTAACCCGGTAGTCAGGAAAACGAAAGCCCTACAGATATAAGTATTTGTCGCAAAATCGCAGACTGTATCCGAAAGTCGTACAGACGTCCCACAAGCGCCTGCGGACGTGGCTTTGAGCCTCTATCAACGACTCATTACTGCCTATTCACGTCACCGATGAGAATTTTTTTCAAATTCGGCCAGAATCCTTACAAGGCACGGCCTGCAAGGGATTCAGCCGGCCATCTGCGACATTCGGTCACGGGATGACTTGTAGTTAATTTTCCGTCACCCGTCATAATCCCTTGAAGGGCATAAAGTTCGCCTGCAAAATGCCGCGCCCCGCCCTGATTTGGCGGGATCGTGCTGATCGGCCGCCCCAGTCGCACCATCCGCAGTGCCTGGGTTTACTCAATAAGATCACGCAGGAGATTTGACGTGCACATTGGTGTTCCTCTCGAAACCCAGACCGGTGAAACACGGGTTGCTGCAACCCCGGAAACCATAAAGAAGCTGATCAGCCAAGGCCATAAGGTCACTGTGCAAACCGGCGCCGGCGTAAAAGCCAGTGTTGTCGACAGTGCCTATGAAGCGGCGGGCGCAACCATTGGCAGTGCCAACGATGCGTTCGGCGCCGAGCTGATTCTCAAAGTGGTCGCCCCCAGCGACGCCGAACTGGCGCTGATCAAGCGCGGCACGGTGCTGGTGGGCATGCTCAATCCGTTCAACAACGAAACCATCGCGAAGATGGCCGAGTGCGGCATTACCGCGTTCGCCCTTGAAGCGGCGCCGCGCACCTCGCGCGCGCAGAGTCTCGATGTGTTGTCGTCACAGGCGAACATTGCCGGATATAAGGCTGTGTTGCTGGCCGCTCACTACTATCCGCGCTTCATGCCAATGTTGATGACCGCTGCGGGCACCGTGAAAGCGGCGCGCGTGCTGATTCTCGGCGCAGGTGTGGCCGGGTTGCAGGCGATTGCCACGGCGAAACGTCTGGGTGCGGTGATCGAAGCGTCTGACGTACGCCCGGCGGTGAAGGAGCAGATCGAGTCCCTCGGCGCCAAGTTCGTCGACGTCCCTTACGAGACCGACGAAGAACGCGAATGCGCAGTCGGTGTCGGCGGTTACGCGCGGCCAATGCCGGCAAGCTGGATGCAGCGTCAGGCCCAGGCCGTGCACGAACGCGCCAAGCAGGCCGACATCGTTATCACCACCGCGCTGATACCGGGCCGCAAGGCACCGACGCTGCTGAGCGCGGACACCGTGGCGCAGATGAAGCCAGGCTCGGTGGTCATTGACCTCGCGGCGGCCCAGGGCGGCAACTGCCCGCTGACCGTGGCCGATCAAGTCGTGGTCGAGAACGGCGTGACCATCGTCGGTCCGACTAACCTGGCCGGTGAAGTCGCTGCAGACGCCTCGGCGCTGTACGCACGCAACCTGCTGGACTTCCTCAAGCTGGTGTTCACCAAAGAAGGCCAGTTCGACGTCAACCTCGAAGACGACATCGTCGCCGCGTGCCTGATGTGCCGTGACGGCCAAGTCATCCGTAAAAACGCCTAAGCAGGGATTCAGACGATGGAAGAGCTTATCTCCCCCGGTATCTACAACCTGATCATCTTCGTGCTGGCGATTTATGTCGGTTATCACGTGGTCTGGAACGTTACACCTGCGCTGCACACGCCATTGATGGCCGTGACCAACGCCATCTCGGCGATCGTGATCGTCGGCGCCATGCTCGCGGCCGCACTGACCGTCACGCCGCTGGGCAAAACCATGGGCACCCTCGCGGTGGCGCTGGCGGCGGTCAACGTGTTCGGTGGCTTCCTGGTCACCCGCCGCATGCTTGAGATGTTCAAGAAGAAAGCCCCGAAAGTAAAAGAAGAGGCGCCGAAGTAATGAGCATGAATCTCGTCACGACGCTCTACCTGATCGCGTCGATCTGCTTCATCCAGGCTCTCAAAGGCCTGTCGCACCCGACCACATCGCGGCGCGGCAACCTGTTCGGCATGCTCGGTATGGCCTTGGCCATCCTGACCACTGTCGGTCTCATCTATAAGTTGGGTGCTGAGCTTGCCACTGCCGGTATCGGTTACGTAATCGTCGGCCTGCTGGTCGGCGGCACCGCCGGTTCGATCATGGCCAAGCGCGTTGAAATGACCAAGATGCCGGAACTGGTCGCCTTCATGCACAGCATGATCGGCCTCGCGGCAGTGTTCATTGCCATCGCTGCCGTGGTTGAACCGCAGTCGCTGGGTATCGTCAAGCAACTGGGCGACTCGATCCCGACGGGCAACCGTCTGGAGCTGTTCCTCGGTGCAGCCATCGGTGCAATCACCTTCTCCGGTTCGGTGATCGCCTTCGGCAAGTTGTCGGGCAAGTACAAGTTCCGTCTGTTCCAGGGCGCACCGGTACAGTTCGCCGGTCAGCACAAGCTGAACGCCGTACTGGGCCTGGCAACGCTGGCTCTCGGCCTGACCTTCATGTTCACCGGCAACCTCAGCGCTTTCGCGCTGATGCTGGCGCTGGCGTTCGTGATGGGCGTGCTGATCATCATCCCGATCGGCGGTGCGGACATGCCGGTAGTGGTGTCGATGCTCAACAGCTATTCGGGTTGGGCAGCAGCAGGTATCGGTTTCTCGCTGAACAACTCGATGCTCATCATTGCCGGTTCGCTGGTGGGTTCGAGCGGTGCAATCCTCTCGTACATCATGTGCAAGGCGATGAACCGTTCCTTCTTTAATGTACTGCTCGGCGGTTTCGGCAACACAGCCGACGCTGGCCCGGCCGGTGCGAAAGAAGCCCGTCCGGTGAAATCCGGTTCGGCCGACGACGCGACCTTCCTGCTGACCAACGCCGACACCGTGATCATCGTCCCGGGTTACGGCCTGGCAGTGGCCCGCGCGCAGCATGCATTGAAAGAGTTGACCGAGAAGCTGACTCACCGCGGCGTGACCGTTAAGTACGCGATTCACCCGGTAGCCGGTCGTATGCCCGGGCACATGAACGTCCTGCTCGCCGAGGCCGAAGTGCCTTACGACCAGGTGTTCGAGATGGAAGACATCAACTCCGAGTTCGGCCAGGCCGACGTGGTGCTGGTGCTCGGCGCGAACGACGTGGTCAACCCGGCCGCGAAGAACGATCCGAAATCGCCGATTGCCGGCATGCCGATTCTCGAAGCGTTCAAGGCCAAGACCATCATCGTCAACAAGCGCTCGATGGCCAGCGGCTATGCCGGTCTGGACAACGAACTGTTCTACCTGGACAAGACCATGATGGTGTTCGGCGACGCGAAGAAAGTCATCGAAGACATGGTCAAAGCTGTCGAGTAATCCATCGCAGCCGGACCAGACGCCCCGACTTGTCGGGGCGTTTTTGTTTGTGCAAAGCGTCGGACAATTTGCCGCGTTGTTGCAGAACCGGTAACGGTGTTTTACTTCAAACCCGCTAAATAGACGCCTCGTTTGCGACCTTGGTAGCGGGACAGGCGCCCGCGAAATTCACTAGACTGCGCATCCTGCTACTCGCTTCCCGAGAAAATAATCCATGTACCGTGACCGTATTCGCCTGCCTTCGTTGTTGGATAAAGTGATGAGCGCCGCCGACGCTGCTGCGCTGATTGAAGACGGCATGACCGTCGGCATGAGCGGCTTCACCCGCGCCGGCGAAGCCAAGGCCGTCCCTCACGCACTGGCCGAGCGAGCGAAGGTCACGCCGCTGAAAATCAGCCTGATGACCGGCGCCAGCCTGGGCAACGACCTCGACAAGCAACTGACCGAGGCCGGCGTGCTGTCGCGCCGCATGCCGTTCCAGGTCGACAGCACCTTGCGCAAGGCGATCAACGCCGGCGAAGTGATGTTTATCGACCAGCACCTGTCGGAAACCGTCGAACAATTGCGCAACCAGCAATTGAAACTGCCGGACATCGCGGTAATCGAAGCCGTGGCCATCACCGAACAGGGCCATATCGTGCCGACCACTTCGGTGGGCAACTCGGCAAGCTTCGCGATTTTCGCCAAGCAAGTGATCGTCGAGATCAATCTGGCGCACAACGCCAACCTCGAAGGCCTGCATGACATCTATATCCCGACCTACCGCCCGACCCGCACGCCGATCCCGTTGGTAAAGGTCGACGACCGCATCGGCAGCACCGCGATTCCGATTCCACCGGAAAAGATCGTGGCCATCGTCATCACGCAACAGGCAGATTCGCCGTCCACGGTGTCGACTCCGGATGTCGACACCAACGCCATTGCCGAGCACCTGATCACGTTCTTCAAGCAGGAGGTCGATGCCGGACGCATGACCAACAAGCTCGGCCCGTTGCAGGCCGGGATCGGCAACATCGCCAACGCGGTGATGTGCGGTCTGATCGATTCGCCGTTCGAAGACCTGACCATGTACTCCGAAGTGCTGCAGGACTCGACCTTCGACCTGATCGATGCGGGCAAGCTGAGCTTTGCCTCGGGCAGTTCGATCACCCTGTCGGAGCGGCGCAACAGCGACGTGTTCGGCAACCTGGAAAAGTACAAGGACAAATTGGTGCTGCGTCCGCAGGAGATCTCCAACCATCCGGAAGTGGTGCGCCGTCTCGGCATCATCGGCATCAATACCGCGCTGGAGTTCGATATCTACGGCAACGTCAACTCCACCCACGTCTGTGGCACGCGGATGATGAATGGCATTGGTGGTTCCGGCGACTTCGCGCGCAACGCGCACCTGGCGGTGTTCGTGACCAAGTCGATCGCCAAGGGCGGGGCGATTTCCAGCGTGGTGCCGATGGTCAGCCACGTCGACCACACCGAACATGATGTCGACATTCTGGTGACCGAAGTCGGTCTGGCTGACCTGCGCGGGCTGGCACCGCGCGAGCGCGCCCGGGTGATCATCGACAACTGCGTGCATCCCGACTACCGCCAGGCGCTGAATGACTACTTCGCTGCCGCCTGCGCCATCGGTGGTCATACCCCGCACATCCTGCGGGAAGCCCTGAGCTGGCACATGAACCTGGAAGAAACCGGGCGCATGCTCGCGGTGTAATTCGCACAGTCGAACCGCTGATGCAAACACAGTTTGTGTCAGCGGTTTTTTTCACACACCTCATCTGGCAGAAACTGTACTGCTGTACTGGTCATTTCCTACAGCATTTACCTACTCTTGTCCTCGGATTGAGTAAAAACGCACCAGTTAAGTGCAGACAGGTACAGTTTGCTCAATTTTGACCCGTACACCCCCTATAAACAGTTAACTGGTCACTCACAATACAGTTGAACTGTATCTAGAGAGACTAGGCAAACGAGAGGATCATGGGCACCAGTTAAACCACTACCTGATCCCGCCACAAGCGGAAGGATGTCAACCATGGAACGTACACTCAGTTCCGAACTGTTCTTCGAAGACAAAGCTGCAAAAAACCAGGCTTCCCTGCCTCTGCGCGTTATCGCCAACCTGATGTTGTGGCAGCGCCGCATCTCCAGCCGCCACCAACTGGCTCGTCTGGATTCGCGTCTGCTGGCTGACGCTGGTATCAGCGAAGCACAACGCTACGAAGAGCTGAGCAAGCCGTTCTGGCGCTAAGTAGCGTCGCTGGCTCTGGTCGTCAGACCCACCGCCAGCAACCCGAATTGAACACACAAGACCCGTCGCGGGAAACCGCGACGGGTCTTGTCGTTTCAGGGTTTTAAAAGGCCCGTACAGCCACTCGCCAGAACAACAGGTACAGTTTTAGAATAACCAAATCTGAACCAGTACAATTTCCCCTCGGTGTATCTGCTTCCAAAATTGCATTCGGCGCAGCATGTCCTTGACCCCTCTCGGCTCAAGGAGTACGCCATGAAAGACTTACAGGATGTTTCAGCAATTTCGATTCGGCCACTCGTTCGCCAGCACCCGCTGCGGCGTCTGCTGCGTGGCGTGTGGCACGCACTGGAGCGCGCCAGGACACGACGCCTGCTGGCTCAGCTTGATCAGCGCGACCTCGCGGATCTGGGCCTCAGCCATGCCGATCGGCTCAACGAACTGGAGAAACCCTTCTGGCGCTAGCACTCTGCCCACTGTCCGAACAGCGCGCGGCGGCCTAATATCCACGGCAGAACGTGGCGAATCTTCTGTAACCCGCGTCTGACTCATCAGACACAAGCCACCTCTCAATACGGTTTACCTTCAGGAGATACACCATGTCCCGTCTTCGCCTGCTCAGCGCTGCCGCCTTGCTGGCCGTGGCAGCCAACGCCAGTGCCTCCAGTTTCATCGTGACCACCGACGCCGTAGTTGGCGCGCTGAAGTCCTCTTCGGACGCCACTTCCGACGTCAGCTCTTCGCTGCGTGACAACAAAGTCGTGCTCGCTGCCCGTGACGATGCTGCCAGCTTCGTTGCCAGCGAAGGCCAGATCCGTGGCGTGAAACTGGAAAGTGCCCTAGACCTCATCCGCCATCAGGCACCGCAGCTGAAAGCAACCGACACACAGTTTGCGCAAGCCATCCTGGCGATCTGATCCAACGCTGCTGGAAGGGGCACGCCAGTCGTGTCCCGATGTTTCGCCACTGGCTCTGGCCCGGGCATTACGCTAGCCTTGGGACTCGTTAACCGTTATCGAGTCCCATGCGTTTTCTGACCAATCTGCTTATTCCTTCCGCCTTGATCAGCGCCTGCTGGGCGACGTCGGTCGATGCCTTTGATGTCACCACACAAAACACCGTCGTCAGCCTTTGGGCCACCGGCATGGTGTCTTCCGCACCATTCGACCGTAAACTGATCCTCGCCGCTCACGATGATGCGGCGGCGTTTGTTGCCAGTGACGGTCAATTGCGCGGCGCGCAGCTCGAATCCGCACTGCATTACCTGCGCAAATCCCGACCAAAACTTCATGTCAGCGACCTTGAACTGGCACAGGCAATTCTCGTCCAATAGTTATCCCAGTCCTTCGTTATCATTGCCCCTCCGGAGTCGTTCCATGCGTAGCCCGCTGATTGCTGCCGCCCTTGGCCTGTTTTTGTTGGCCGACGTGGCCCAGGCGCACACCCTGGTAGCCACCAGTAACATCATCGTTCGTGCCTCCCAGCGCACGATCGATTTCACCTCCGATACCACCACGTCGATTCGCGATTCGAAAATCATCCGCGAAGCTCACGACGATGCGGCCAGCTTCGTTGCCACCAACGGCGATATCCGTGGTGCGCACCTGGAAGCCGCCCTCAATACCTTGCGCACGCGTGTACCCGAAGCCCGCGATGCGAGTGATCAGGTGCTCGCCGAAGCCATCCTCGCACTGTGAAGTCAATCGGCGCCTGGCTGCTGGCCGGGGCATTGTTGCTGCTTGGCAACAGCGCCCACGCCAGCTTGCAATTGCAGCTCAAGACCGACGGCCTGAGCCCCGCTCAACAGCAAGCCAGCCAGGCGTTGCTCGATGAAGCGATGCAGAAGCTGCCTCCCAGCTTTGTCGAACAGCTGGACCGGCGCATCGATGTCGGCTGGACCGACGACATGCCCGGCAATGCTTACGGCCAGGCGACCCTGGTCGCCGAACTCGACCTGAACCGCAAACTGCTCGCCAGCCTCACCGACGGCAGCGCGGCCAAAGAGCAAACCAATCGCCCCCACGGCACGGTTCGCCAGGAACTGCTGGCAACGGTGCTGCACGAACTCACCCACATTTATGACCGCGCACGTCTGTGGCCCGCCGCCGAACGCACGATGATCCAGCGCTGCACCCGTCGCAGCAACAGCGCCGGCCTGGTCGGCATTCCCGATGAATGTCGCGGACAGACCGAACGGCGCTTCACCCTCAGCGATGACCCGCGCCTGCTCGACCTCGCCGGTTGGCAACAATACGTCGGGCGCCGGGGCGAACGTGAACAGCACAACCGCCAAGTGGCCCGCAGCCCCGACCTGTACGAAATCTCCAGCCCGAAAGAGTTCGTCGCGGTCAACATGGAGTATTTCCTCCTCGACCCGAGCTACGCCTGCCGCCGTCCGGCGCTCTATCGCTACTACAAGGAACGCTTCGGCTGGGCTCCTCCGGTCAAGGACACCTGCAGCAACACCTTCGCCTTTCTCAATGCCGGCAACGACTTCGCCAAACAACCACTGGGGCAGGTCGATCCGGAGCGGGTGTATGCCGTCGACTACTTGCTGGCCGAGGCCAACCAGAACTGGGTCAGCCGCTGGGGCCACAGCATGTTGCGCCTGGTGATCTGTGCTCCGGGTCGACCACGCGGCCCGGATTGCCGGCTCGACCTGGATCAGCACCTGGTGCTGTCCTATCGCGCCTTTGTCGGTGACGTGCAGCTGTCGAGCTGGGACGGGCTGGTGGGCAAATACCCGTCGCGGCTGTTCGTGCTGCCGCTGGCCCAGGTGATCGACGAGTACACCAAGACTGAACTGCGCAGCCTCGCGTCAGTGCCGCTGAACCTGTCGCGCACCGAGATTGAAGAGGTGGTCGAACACGCCGCCGAGATGCACTGGAGCTACGACGGCAACTACTTCTTCCTGTCCAACAACTGTGCCGTGGAAAGCCTCAAGCTGTTGCGCAGCGGCAGCAACAACAAGCAGCTTATCGGCCTGGACAGCATCATGCCCAACGGCCTGCTGGAAGTGATGAAAGGCCGCGGACTGGCCGACACCAGCGTACTGGACAACCCCAAGGAAGCCCTGCGCCTGGGCTATCGCTTCGACTCGTTCCGCGATCGCTATCAGGCGATGTTCGATGTGTTGAAGAAGCAGTTGCCGATCAAACAAACCACCGTCGAGGACTGGCTGTCATTGTCTGCCGAAGAACGCCGCCAATGGTTCGAGCGTGCGGACCTGCGCACCAGTGCCGCGTTGCTGCTGCTGGAACAGGCGAGCTATCGCCGCCAGTTGCTGCTGGCCCAGGATGAGGTCAAGCAGCGCTACCTCGGCGCCCGGGAGCTGGAAAACGGTGGCATGGACAAGGCCAACGCGACCCTGCAGGAAATTCTCGCCAACAGCGGCTTCCTCAGCCGTCCGGCAGAACTGCTCGACAGCCGTGGCTACGGCCTGCCGCAGCCGAGCGAGTTCAAGCGCCTGCAAGACGAAAGCAGCCAACGCCAGAAACAACTGCTGGCGCTGAGCGGCGATCTGGACAAGGAGGTGCGCAAGTTGCTGGAACCCAAGCGTGCGGCCGAGATTGCCGCCAGCGAAGCCAATGTGAAGCAGATTGGTGAACATCTGCGCAAACTGCACAAGGCATCCGGCGGGCTTGAGCTGCCCTGAAAAAAAGATCGCAGCCCTGGGGCTGCGATCTTTTTTATTGCCTGCTGATCAGTTCAGAACGCCATCCAGAATTTCGTAAACAATTCCGGTGCCCACCGCGATCAGCACGATATCGCCCCCGGTGCGGCGCCATTCATAACCGGGATACACCGGCAAACGGCTCAACGCTCGACCGTCCAGCCGCTCGCCGTAATAACCGTGCGGCAACGGCCGGCCGCGCTCCAGATGGATACCCGGTGGCGGTGGTGCACCGCGCACGAAGTAGCCGTGGTTATCGCGAATGGTCTGGCGCACCGGGCCGAAGTCGTGCGGTGGCGGGCCGCCACGATGATCGTTTGGCGGGCCACGATGATCGTCGCGATGGTCATTGCCATGGTTGTCGTACTGGCCCTGCTGCGGGCCACCGTGGTCATGATCATCGCGCTGATCGGCGCTGGCCAGCAGCGGTGTCGCACTGATCATCAGTACGCCCAATCCGGCAATCAGACGTTTCGGCATTTTCATCGGGTCTTTCCTCACTGCACCAACAGCAAAAAGGGATTCAGAACGTGGTTCTGAATCCCTCGGTCTTGCTCAATTAGGCTGTGTTGTGAGGCGCTAATTCCTCTGTATCAGGAACTTTACCTTTAGCTGACGCGGGCCTGACGCACGCCTTCGGACAGTGCCGAGCACAGGCTCAGCACGCCGTCGATGGCCTGCTCCGGCGTGGTCGCATTGGCGATGTGGTCGATCAGTGCCGAGCCCACCACCACACCGTCCGCCAGACGCGCAATTGAAGCCGCCTGCTCCGGGGTGCGGATGCCGAAACCGATGCTGATCGGCAGGTCGGTATGCCGACGCAGACGCGTTACCGCCTCTTCGACGTGCTCCAGTGTTGCCGCGCCAGCACCGGTCACACCGGCCACCGACACGTAGTACACAAAACCCGAGCTGCCATTGAGCACTTTCGGCAGACGCGCATCGTCAGTGGTCGGGGTGGTCAGGCGGATGAAGTCCAGGCCGGCAGCCTGCGCCGGATCGCAGAGCTCGGCGTTGTGCTCCGGGGGCATGTCGACCACGATCAGCCCATCGACACCGGCTTGCTTGGCATCGGCAATGAAGCGCGGCACGCCATACATGTGGATCGGGTTGAAGTAGCCCATCAGCACCAGTGGCGTGTCGCTGTTGCCTTCGCGGAACTCGCGGACCATCTGCAGGGTTTTCACCAGGTTCTGCTTGGCACCCAACGCACGGATGTTCGCCAGTTGAATCGCCGGGCCGTCGGCCATCGGGTCGGTGAACGGCATGCCCAATTCGATCACATCGGCGCCAGCGCCCGGCAGACCTTTGAGGATCGCCAGCGAAGTGGCGTAATCCGGATCACCGGCGGTGACGAAGGTCACCAGCGCGGCGCGGTTCTGTTCTTTGAGGTCGGCAAAGCGGGTTTGCAGGCGGCTCATCAGTGTTTCTCCTGCTTGGACTGTTCCATATGGTGCATGACGGTCTGCATGTCTTTGTCGCCACGGCCCGACAGGTTGACCACCATCAGGTGCTCCTTCGGCAGGTTCGGCGCGCGTTTGAATACTTCAGCCAACGCGTGGGCGCTTTCCAGGGCAGGAATGATCCCTTCCAGGCGGCAGCATTTGTGGAATGCGTCGAGGGCTTCGTCGTCGGTCACCGAGGTGTATTGAACGCGGCCGATGTCATGCAACCAGGCGTGTTCCGGACCAATGCCTGGATAATCGAGGCCGGCGGAGATCGAGTGGGCGTCGATGATCTGACCATCGTCGTCCTGCAGCAGGAAGGTACGGTTGCCGTGCAACACACCCGGTACACCGCCGTTCAGGCTGGCCGCGTGCTTGCCGGTTTCGATGCCGTAACCGGCCGCTTCGACCCCGATGATTTCGACGCTCTTGTCGTCGAGGAACGGGTGGAACAGGCCCATGGCGTTGGAACCGCCACCGATGCACGCCACCAGGCTGTCCGGCAGACGACCTTCCTGAGCCTGCAACTGATCGCGGGTTTCCTTGCCGATCACGGCCTGGAAGTCGCGAACCATTGCCGGGTACGGGTGCGGACCGGCCACGGTGCCGATCAGGTAGAAGGTGCTGTCGACGTTGGTCACCCAGTCACGCAGCGCTTCGTTCATCGCATCTTTCAAAGTGCCGGTGCCGGCAACCACCGGAATCACTTCAGCGCCCAGCAGCTTCATGCGGAACACGTTGGCCTGCTGACGCTCAATGTCAGTGGTGCCCATGTAGATCACGCAGTCCAGACCGAAACGCGCGGCAACGGTGGCGGTGGCCACGCCGTGCATGCCGGCGCCGGTCTCGGCGATGATGCGTTTCTTGCCCATGCGTCGCGCCAGCAGGATCTGGCCGATGCAGTTATTAATCTTGTGCGCGCCGGTGTGGTTCAGCTCTTCGCGCTTGAGGTAGATCTTGGCGCCACCACAGAACTCGGTCAGACGCTCGGCAAAATACAGCGGGCTCGGACGTCCGACATAGTCACGCTGGAAATAGGCCAGTTCTTCCTTGAATGCAGGATCTTCCTTGGCCGCTTCGTATTCGCGGGCCAGATCGAGGATCAACGGCATCAGGGTTTCCGCTACGTAGCGGCCACCGAACGCACCGAACAGGCCGTTATCGTCCGGGCCGTTGCGCAGATTGGAAGTGTTCGAAGTCTGGGTCATGAGTCGCTCCAGGTGAATTCGGGTCAAAAGACAATGACGACCACTCTACCCCTGACGATCCAGGCTGAAAACCGATAAGATCGCAACAACCTGTCAGGAAAACTCACAGATACCATGAGCCATGACCTTCCCCCGCTGAACGCCTTGCGTGCCTTTGAAGCCACCGCCCGACTGAACAGCGTCAGTCAGGCAGCCGAACAGCTGCACGTCACCCACGGCGCGGTCAGTCGTCAGCTCAAAGTGCTCGAAGAGCATCTGGGCGTAAGCCTGTTCGTCAAGGATGGGCGCGGCCTGAAACTCACAGATGCCGGGATTCGCCTGCGAGACGCCAGCGGCGAGGCATTCGATCGGCTGCGCAGTGTGTGTGCCGAGCTGACGCAAAACACCGCCGATGCACCGTTCGTGCTCGGCTGCTCCGGCAGTCTGCTGGCGCGCTGGTTCATTCCACGCTTGGGCCGTTTGAATGCCGACCTGCCAGACTTGCGCCTGCACTTGTCCGCCGGTGAAGGCGATCTCGACCCACGGCGCCCCGGACTCGATGCCCTGTTATTGTTCGCCGAACCGCCATGGCCGGCAGACATGCAGGTTTACGAGCTGGCGGCAGAACGCATCGGGCCAGTGATGAGCCCGCTGTTCAGCGGTTTCCAGCGCCTGCAAACCGCGCCGGCCTCAGCATTGTTCAGTGAACCGTTGCTGCACACCACGTCCCGCCCGCAAGCCTGGCCAAGCTGGGCACAGCAAAACCACCTCGACGCCAAGGCGTTGAAGCTCGGGCAAGGTTTTGAGCATTTGTATTATTTGCTGGAAGCCGCAGTCGCCGGACTTGGCGTGGCGATCGCGCCACAGCCGCTGGTAGCGGAGGATTTGAAGGCCGGTCGCCTGGTTGCGCCATGGGGCTTCTGCGAAACCCCTGCGCAACTGGCGTTGTGGCTACCCAAGCGCGCCGCAGACGGGCGCGCCCGGCAACTGGCGCAGTGGCTCAAGAACGAGCTGCGCCAGGCGGATCACTCGCCGCGCTTGAACAGCAAGTAAGCGGCCAGCAAACCCAGCGCACCCACCGCCACACCGGCGGTGGTCCAAGGGTGTTCCTGAGCGTAATCACGGGTGGCGATCCCGGTCTCGCGGGTTTTCACTTTGACTTCTTCATAAGCATCGCTGAGCAGGCTGCGCGAATGTTTCAGCGCACTTTCAGCGTTGCCCTTGAGCGCCTTGAGGGTCTTGCGCGACTCGTCCGAAGCGTCGTCCTTCAGGCTTTCCAACGACTTGAGCAGACTCTCGATCTCGGCTTCCATGCTTTGCAACGAGGCTTTACGTAAAGAGGTGTTGGCCATGGTGGCTCTCCTGCATTGGTGATGAGTGGCGTGTGTTGTTTGGGACTTCAGCGGTTTGAGAAAGTGCAGAAAATCTGAACTTCACTTGCGCCGGGCCACCGAAATCAACAGTGCAGATTCACTGCTAGTCTCAATTCCATACGTCAAATCCAAACGCCAAGGAGATCGCCATGAGTGACCATCACACCTACAAGAAAGTCGAGCTGGTCGGCTCGTCTGCCAGCAGCATCGAGGACGCCATCAACAACGCGCTGGCTGAAGCGAACAAGAGCATCAAGCATCTGGAATGGTTTGAAGTGGTCGACACCCGTGGCCACATCAAGGACGGCAAGGCTGCGCATTTCCAGGTAACGCTCAAAGTCGGCTTCCGGATTGCCAGCAGCTGAGTTTGGGCTACGCTTCTGAACTTGCGCGCTGGCCGAGTGCCATAGGAATGGCAAAGCGCTACAAGGTGAGCGCATCGGGATACCCGATGCCCGCCTCTTTTAATCCGACCAGGGAGTGCGACCGATGAAGAAGTTCATATTGGCAGTAGGTTTGTTGAGCCTTGCGGGTGGCGCGTTTGCTGCTGGCAAGCCTTGTGAAGAGTTGAAAAGCGAAATTGCCGCGAAGCTGGATGCCAAGGGCGTTTCCGGGTATTCGCTGGAGATTGTCGACAAGGGTGCAGCCGCTGGCGGCAAGGTCGTCGGCAAATGTGAAGGCGGCGCCAGGAAAATCGTCTACAAGCGCGGTTGATCGCGACTGAAACGCAAAAGCCGACGCGAAGGCGTCGGCTTTTTTGTGGACGATACATTCCCTCTGCAGGAGTGAGCCTGCTCGCGATGGCGGCGTATCAGCCAACATCACTCGCGCCTGAAAGTCCGCCTTCGCGAGCAAGCCCGCTCCCACAGGAGTTTATGCACGGTCTCAGCCCTTCATCACCTGCGCCAGCAGCTCATAGGAATGCAGGCGATCGGCATGCTCATACAGATCACAGGTGAAGATCAGCTCATCAGCCTGGGTCTGCTCAACCAGTACCTCCAGCTTCGCGCGGATCTTCTGCGGGCTGCCGACCATCGCCAGGCCGAGGAAGTCCCCCACCGCCTCACGCTCATGGGGCAGCCACAGGCCGTCCATGCTTTTCACCGGTGGACGCTGCACCAGACTCTGTCCACGCATCAGCGCGAGAATGCGCTGATACACCGAAGTCGCCAGGTAATCCGCCTGCTCATCGGTGTCCGCTGCAACCAGCGGCACACCGAGCATCACGTACGGCTTGTCGAGCACCGCTGACGGCTTGAAGTGGTTGCGATAGACGCGAATCGCCTCATGCATGAAGCGCGGGGCGAAGTGCGAGGCGAAGGCGTAAGGCAAACCGCGCTCACCGGCCAGTTGCGCACTGAACAGACTGGAGCCGAGCAACCAGATCGGCACATTGGTGCCGGTGCCGGGCATGGCGATCACCCGTTGATCCGGGGTACGCGGGCCGAGGAAGCGCACCAGTTCGGCGACGTCTTCCGGGAAATCATCGGCACTGCCGGAGCGTTCGCGACGCAGGGCGCGGGCGGTCATCTGGTCGGAGCCCGGTGCACGGCCCAGCCCAAGGTCGATGCGCCCCGGATACAGGCTCTCAAGGGTGCCGAACTGCTCGGCGATCACCAGCGGCGCGTGGTTGGGCAACATCACCCCGCCTGAGCCGACACGAATCGTCGAGGTGCCACCGGCCAGATAGCCCAGCAGCACCGAGGTGGCAGAGCTGGCGATACCGTCCATGTTGTGGTGCTCGGCGACCCAGAAGCGGGTGTAGCCGAATTTCTCGACATGCTGCGCCAGGTCCAGCGAGTTGCGCAGCGATTGCGCCGGGCTGCCGTTCTCGCGCACCGGCACCAGGTCAAGGGTGGAAAACTTTACGTCGGACAGTTGCTTCATAAACCTGCGTCTCCGAGTGGTCTGCAGGTTTTTTCTTGCGAACGAAAACCTGCCGAATTCATAAGCGTGTTCTGTGCAATAAGGGCATATACCCGAGTTTCAATAGCTGAGGGAAAAATCCTACTAAAAAAGTCAACGATTCACCTGAGCTGAACTTTGACCCGGCGTCTATCCTCAGAAGCCTTGCAAGCAAAAACCACGACGGCGCGGCGTTCCGCGCCAGATCTTGAGGAGGCAGACATGGCTATCGTGAAGAAAGCATCCGCGCATTGGGCAGGCGATCTGAAAACCGGCATCGGCTCGATCTCTACCGAAACCGGCGTCCTCAGAGAAGCCCCTTACGGTTTCAAGGCGCGCTTCGAAGGCGGCAAGGGCACCAACCCGGAAGAACTGATCGGCGCCGCCCATGCCGGCTGTTTTTCCATGGCGTTTTCGATGATTCTCGGCGATGCAGGCCTTAAGGCCGAGAGCATCGACACTCAGGCCGAAGTCACCCTGGACCAGGTGGACGGCGGCTTTGCCATCACTGCGGTGAAGCTGATTCTCAAGGCGAAAATCCCGGGGGCGACCCAGGCGCAGTTTGACGAGTTGAGCAAAAAGGCCAAGGAAGGTTGCCCGGTGTCCAAGGTGTTGAATGCGAAGATTACGCTCGAGGCTTCGCTGGTCAGCTAAGTCGGCGCTGACTGAACCATTCGCGAGCAGGCTCGCTCCCACAGGGTGTGTGTGTTGTGAACACGTCCAAGGTGGGAGCGAGCCTGCTCGCGAAAGCGATCCAAAAAAGCACCGCACTACCTGAAGATGTGAGCGAAGTCAGAACCCACTCTGCAAAAATATGGTCGAATAAGTGACAGCAGCTTCAGCGCACGCCCGTGCGCGCTGCACCAGGGAGCTTCAACTATGAAACGTATTGGCTTGGCGATTCTTTGCAGTGCATTGGCCACAACGGTTCTTGCCGCACCGAAAGACTGTGAAGAATTGAAGAACGAGATCGAGGTCAAGATCCAGGCCAACGCCGTGCCCTCCTACACGCTGGAAATCGTCAGCAAGGAAGAGGCCGATAAACACGACGTGGCGATGGTCGTCGGCACTTGCGACAACGGCACCAAAGCGATCATCTATCAGAAGAACAGCAACTGAGTCACCTCAGCTAAGGCAGTCCATGTCACGATCCTCGGCGACGATTTCGTGTTTGGCGTTGTACAGCCGCGCGCTCGGCGTGAACCCCAGCGAACGCCCTTCCAGCAGATAACGCTGGCCGGCTTCGAAATGGTCGTAGCGGATGTACAGGTAACACAGACGCTCGACCGGGCCGGTCATCAGACTGCCACCGCCGCCGAACACTTCGAAGTCGAAACGCACCCGCAACTCATGGCTGCCGGGCGTGACCTGGAAAAACCTGCCATCCGTCAGGCGTACGTTATCCAGGCGCTCGGCCATGAGCAGTTTGCCGCCGGGGGTCGGGGTCGAGAAATCGACCCAGGCCATTTGTGGATCGACCGGGGGCAGCGGGGTCTGGCAGCCGGCGATAGCGCCGACCGCGAGCAACAGCATCAACTTGCGCATGATGGACGTCCAAGGATTCAGACCTGAAGCATAGCGCCGATCAAGTGCGCTGACAGCCTGCCGGTGTGCCCTGGCCAACCACCTTGCGTTGCTCGTCGTAGAGCTTCGCCCATGGCCGGAAACCGATGCTGCCGGCCTGCAGCTGATAACGCTGACCGGCATTGAAGTCGTTGAATTTCACATTCAACTGGCAGTCACGCCACAGCGGCTCGGCATCCGGGCCGATATTGGTGGCTTCGACCGCAAACTGATAACGCACCTTCAGCTCATGGCTGCCGGGCTGCACCTCGAAATAACGTTTGTCGGCCGTGGTCCGGCTATCGACCTGCAGCGCTTGCAGCGCCGTGTCCTGCTGCCGGGCATCGAGATCGATCCAGGCTTGCGAGGGGTCAGGGTCGGGCATTCCGAATCCGGCACAACCGGCCAGCGTCAGCAGGCCTCCTGTCATCAACAACATGCGCATAGCGAAGCTCCAAATGGCGGGATAGTCTTGCGGGCAGACTTTCCAAAGGATTTTTATTTTGATCAGGCCGCTTCCAAGCCATGGGTTACTTGATCGCGTTTTTCGGATTTTGTTTCCGGGTGCGATGTTTTTGTTGCTCAACGGTTGCTCCAGCGTCAGCTATTACAGCCAGTTGGCCAGCGGTCAGTTGCAACTGCTGCGGGCGCGCGAGCCGGTGGCCAAGGTGATCGCCGACCCCGGCCGCGATGCAACATTACGCACGCACCTGATCCAGTCGCAGAAGGCCCGCGCGTTCGCCAGCGAACAACTGCATCTGCCGGACAACCAGAGCTATCGCCTGTACGCCGACATCGGCCGGCCGTACGTGGTGTGGAACGTGTTCGCCACCCCGGAGTTTTCCCTGACCCCGCAGAACCATTGCTTCCCGATTGCCGGCTGCGTGGCCTATCGCGGCTACTACAGCCAGAGCGCCGCCCGGGGCGAAGCGGCAATCCAGCGTCTGCAAGGCATGGATGTGTCGATTGGCGGCGTCGAGGCCTATTCGACCCTCGGCTGGTTCAATGACCCGATCATCAACACGATGATGGGCTGGGGCGACGAGCGCCTGGCCACGCTGATCTTTCATGAACTGGCGCATCAGCGCTTCTATGTAAAGGACGACACCGAGTTCAACGAGTCCTTCGCCACGTTTGTCGAACAGGAAGGCACCCGACAGTGGCGGGCGTTTCGTGGTCTGCCGCCGGACGCTGACTCGCGGCTCAAGCAGCGCGACCAATTCATCGAGCTGGTGCTGGAAACGCGCTCACGGCTGGAAAAGCTTTACGCCCAGCCACTGCCGACCGAACAGATGCGCGAGCGCAAAGCGGCGGCGTTCGAGCAGTTTCGTCGCGAATATCGATTGATGCGCGACAGCCAATGGGCCGGGGACAAGCGTTATGACGCCTGGGTGAATATGCCGCTGAACAATGCACGGTTGTTGCCGTTTGGGCTGTATGACCAGTGGGTGCCGGCGTTTGCGGCGTTGTTCAGGCAGGTTGGAGGGGATTGGGTGCGGTTTTATGCGCAGGTCGAGAAGCTGGGTGAACTGCCGACGGCCGAGCGTAAGGCGGCTTTGAAAATATTGGCAGATACAAACAGTTGAGTTGATTGGGAGGACGTCATCGCGAGCAGGCTCACTCCTGCAGGGGGAAGCGTTCCAAATGTAGGAGTGAGCCTGCTCGCGATAGCCATCTGATCAGCGCTGCAAAAACGCCTGATGCAACTCGGCCAGTGTTGCAAAGTGATAAGCCGGCGCTTCGGCATTCAATTCTTCAAAACTGCCAAACCCATAACCCACCGCCGCCGCATCCAGCCCGTTGCTGCGCGCACCGATCAGGTCATGCTTGCGGTCACCGATCATAAGGGTGTTGGCCGGGTCCAGGCCTTCTTCGGCGATCAGGTGCGCAATCAGCTCGACCTTGTTGGTCCGCGTACCGTCCAGCTCACTGCCGTAAATCACCTTGAAGTGTTTGGCAAAGTCGAAGTGCCGGGCAATTTCGCGGGCAAACTCCCATGGCTTCGAGGTGGCGATATACAGCTGCCGCCCCTGACCGCCAAGCGTCTCGAGCAATGGCGTGACGCCATCGAACACGCGGTTCTCGTACAGGCCGGTGACCTTGAAGCGCTCGCGATAGAAGTTCACCGCGTCCCAGGCCTTGGCCTCGTCGAAGCCATAGAACTGCATGAACGCCTGCAGCAGCGGCGGGCCGATGAAATGCTCGAGTTTCGTCAGGTCCGGCTCATCGATGCCAAGCTTGCCGAGGGCGAACTGGATGGAACGGGTGATGCCCTCACGCGGGTCGGTCAGGGTGCCATCGAGGTCGAACAGTACGGTCTGGTAATGCATGGGAATTCCTGGGCAGTCGCAAATCGATTCAGAGTGTGTCGTAGCCTTCGGCCAGATGCAGGTCCTTGAGCTTCACGTAGTTCGCCGCGCTGTAGGTGAAAAAGGCGCGCTCTTTGTCGGTCAGCGCGCGGATCTGTTTCACCGGGCTGCCCACGTACAGGAAGCCGCTTTCCAGGCGTTTGCCCGGCGGCACCAGGCTGCCGGCGCCGATGATCACGTCATCCTCGACCACCGCGCCGTCCATGACGATGCTGCCCATGCCGATCAGCACGCGGCTGCCGACGGTGCAGCCATGCAGCATGACTTTGTGGGCGATGGTCACGTCATCGCCGATCAGCAACGGGAAGCCGTCCGGGTTGAACGGACCGGCGTGGGTGATGTGCAACACGCAGCCATCCTGCACGCTGGTGCGCGCGCCGATGCGGATGCGGTGCATGTCGCCGCGGATCACGGTCAGCGGCCAGACGGAGCTGTCATCGCCGATTTCGACGTCGCCGATCACCACCGCCGAGGCGTCGACAAACGCGCCTTTGCTCAAGCGAGGGGTGTGATTCTGGTACTTGCGAAGGGGCACGATAATTTCTCTCTCTGTCGCCGATAGCTGCGGTGAGTGTCGATTGTAATTAAGATGGGCGCATGTTTCTTCCAGCCAAGGTGCCAACCGTGAGCGTGAACAACCCTCTTCTGCAGTCCTACGACCTGCCGCCGTTCTCCACGATCCGTGCCGAACACGTCCTGCCAGCCATTGAAACGATCCTGGCCGACAACCGCGCCGCCATCGCCGAAATCCTCAAGACCCAGGTTCAGAACCCGACCTGGGCCGGCCTGGTGTTGGCCATGGACGAGCTCAATGATCGCCTCGGCGCCGCCTGGAGCCCGGTCAGCCACCTCAACGCCGTGTGCAACAGCGCCGAGCTGCGCGAAGCCTACGAGTCGTGCCTGCCGGCCCTGAGCGCCTACTCCACCGAAATGGGCCAGAACCGCGAACTGTTCCAGGCCTATGAAGCCCTGGCCAATAGCCCGCAAGCCGCCGGCTTCGACGTGGCGCAAAAGACTATTCTGGAACACGCCCTGCGTGACTTCCGTCTGTCGGGTATTGATCTGCCGGAAGCCGAACAAAAGCGCTACGCCGAAGTGCAGAGCAAACTGTCCGAACTGGGCAGCCGCTTCTCCAATCAACTGCTCGACGCCACCCAAGCCTGGACCAAGCACGTCAGCGACGAAGCCGCCCTCGCCGGCCTGACCGATTCGGCCAAGGCACAAATGGCCGCCGCCGCACAGGCCAAAGGCCTCGACGGCTGGCTGATCACCCTGGAATTCCCGAGCTACTACGCGGTGATGACCTACGCCCAGGACCGCGCGCTGCGCGAAGAAGTCTACGCGGCCTACTGCACCCGCGCCTCGGACCAGGGCCCGAACGCCGGCCAGAACGACAACGGCCCGGTGATGGAAGAGATCCTCGACCTGCGCCAGGAACTGGCAAAACTGCTGGGCTTCGCCAGCTTCTCCGAACTGAGCCTGGCGACCAAAATGGCCGAGTCCAGCGATCAGGTACTGAGTTTCCTGCGCGACCTCGCCAAGCGCAGCAAGCCGTTCGCCGCGCAGGACCTGCAGCAGCTGCGTGCCTACGCCGCCGAGCAGGGTTGCGCTGATCTGCAAAGCTGGGACAGCGGTTTCTACGGGGAAAAACTCCGCGAGCAGCGTTACAGCGTCGCTCAGGAAACCCTGCGCGCCTACTTCCCGATCGATAAAGTCCTCGGCGGTCTGTTCGCCATCGTCCAGCGTCTTTACGGCATCGAAATCGCCGAACTGAAAGGCTTCGATACCTGGCACCCGGACGTGCGCCTGTTCGAGATCAAGGAAAACGGCCAGCACGTCGGCCGCTTCTTCTTCGACCTCTACGCCCGCGCCAACAAGCGTGGCGGTGCCTGGATGGACGGCGCCCGCGACCGTCGTCGCACCGTCGACGGCGTGCTGCAAAGCCCGGTGGCCAACCTGGTGTGCAACTTCACCCCGGCCGACAGCGGCAAGCCTGCGCTGCTGACCCACGATGAAGTGACCACCCTGTTCCACGAATTCGGTCATGGCCTGCATCACCTGCTGACCCGCGTTGATCACGCGGGTGTGTCGGGGATCAATGGCGTGGCCTGGGATGCGGTCGAGTTGCCAAGCCAGTTCATGGAAAACTGGTGCTGGGAGCCGGAAGGCCTCGCGCTGATTTCCGGTCACTACGAAACCGGCGAGCCACTGCCGCAGGACCTGCTGGAAAAAATGCTCGCGGCGAAGAACTTCCAGTCCGGGCTGATGATGGTCCGCCAGCTGGAATTCTCATTGTTCGACTTCGAGCTGCACGCCACCCACGGCGACGGTCGCAGCGTTGCCCAAGTGCTGGAGGGCGTGCGGGACGAGGTGTCGGTGATGCGTCCACCGGCGTACAACCGCTTCCCCAACAGCTTTGCGCACATCTTTGCCGGCGGTTACGCGGCGGGTTACTACAGCTACAAGTGGGCGGAAGTGCTGTCGGCCGATGCCTTCTCGAAGTTCGAAGAAGACGGCGTGCTCAACGCCGAGACCGGTCGCGCCTTCCGCGAAGCGATTCTGGCGCGTGGCGGTTCGCAGGCACCGATGGTGCTGTTCGTCGACTTCCGTGGCCGCGAGCCATCGATTGACGCACTCTTGCGCCACAGCGGCCTGAGTGAGGACGCGGCAGCATGAGTGAGGGGCCTGTGATTACCAAGAAACGCTTTATCGCCGGGGCCGTCTGCCCGGCGTGCAGCGAGCCGGACAAACTGATGATGTGGAACGAGGACAGCGTGCCGCACCGAGAATGTGTGGCCTGCGGTTACTCGGATACGCTCAACGAGCAGGGGTTATCGGTTCCCAAGGAACTGGGCACGCGGGTCAATACCAGCGCGCTCAAGCCGGCGCCGGACAAGACCGTCCAGGCCGTACAGTTCTTCCCGAATCCGAAACTGAAGAAAAAGTCCGAAGACTGAGCCGGCGAATAACCCTCCACGGCGCAATGCCGTGGAGGGTATGGCTTATTTGAGGTTGACCGACTGGAACCAGCTCTTCATCGAGCAGGTGGCAAAGGCACTGGTGCTGCAATCGCCATTGGCCAGGGCGGTGCGCAGTTTGTCGACGTCAGCCTGCATCACATAGCGCACACCATCCTTGAAATGGCCGCTCTCACCAAAACCACCCTGAGTCATTTCATTCAGCGCGTCTTCCTTGCTCCAGCCCTGCACCACAATCCGGTACATCGCCGCCATCAGGCCAGTGCGGTCGGAACCATGCTTGCAATGCATCAACACCGGACCATTGGCTTCGGCGCTCTGAATTGCGCGCAAGGTCTTGAGCACATCGGCGTCATCGACGTGGTTGGTGCGATAAGGCAGTTGCACTTGATTGATGCCCGGCTCGGACAGCCAGCTGCTGTCAGCTTCCGGCAGGAAGTTGATCACCGTCGCCACTTTGAGATTCTTCAGCAATGGCACCGCGCCGCTGTTCGGCAGGGCACTGCGGTAGAGCGTTGGCGACATCTGGAACAGGTTGTACTGCACTTCCACCGGTTGCGCCCACTCAGGGGGACGCGATGGCACAGCGGCGTCAGCCTGGGCCGGCATCAAGTGCAGCAGGGCAACAAGCGACAAACACAAAGCAGGAAACAGGCGCACTCGGGACATGCTGGTTGACCGTATCGGGATTCATCAATGAAAGGCCTCGCAGCTTCCACGTCTGCCAGTCAAAGCCCTGTGAGCCACTTGTCAAAGAATCGTGAATCCGCACGATTTCATTGAGCGCGGGGTAAAAAAACTGCGGCTTTTTCAGCTGAATCGGTTCACCCCGATGTGTAGCCTGCTACCATTTGTCACACGATGTTGCAGGCGTCCCCCTTTTCCCGGTCAAACGGGCCTCGCGCCGCGACGAAAAAATGCTCAAGCCGTTCGCAGAAACGGACAACCATCAATGCCTGATGAGGTGCACCCCCATGTCTGATGCAGATCGAGACAACCCGCGGCGTGAGTTCTTGCGCAAATCTCTGACCCTGATTCCCGTGGTCACCCTGGCCGGCACCGGTCTGGGCAGCAGCGTCTTGCAAGCGGCGCCTGAAGCCACCCCGGCGGCGCCAGCCGCAACCCCGGCGAAGTCCGATACCGGCGCCTACCAGCCGAGCTATTTCACCGCCGAGGAATGGGCCTTCATCAACGCCGCCGTGGCGCAGTTGATCCCCAACGACGCCCAAGGCCCGGGCGCCCTCGAAGCCGGCGTGCCGGAATACATCGACCGTCAGATGAACACCCCATATGCCGCCGGTGCCCTTTGGTACATGCAGGGTCCGTTCAACGCCGACGCTGCACCGGAGATGGGCTGGCAGAGCAAACTGGTGCCCAAAGAGATCTATCGCCTGGGCATCGCCGCCACGGATCAGTGGGCAAAATCGCTCAACGGTAATGTATTTGCCGAGCAAGACAGCGCTACCCGAGACGATTTGCTCAAGCAACTCGAAGCCGGAAAACCGCAATTCGATGCTGTTCCGGCAAAGATTTTCTTCAGTCTGCTGCTGCAAAACACCAAGGAAGGGTTCTTCTGCGACCCGATCCACGGCGGCAATAAAGGCATGGTCGGCTGGACCATGATCGGCTTCCCCGGCGCTCGCGCCGATTTCATGGATTGGGTGGAACGCAACGAGCAATACCCCTTCCCGGCAGTGTCGATTCGCGGCGAGAGGGCTTGAGCATGGCAACGGTAATGAAGAAGGTCGACGCCGTGATCGTCGGTTTTGGCTGGACCGGCGCGATCATGGCCAAAGAGCTGACCGAAGCCGGGCTCAACGTGCTGGCGCTGGAGCGCGGGCCGATGCAGGACACCTACCCCGACGGCAACTATCCGCAGGTGATCGACGAACTCACCTACAGCGTGCGCAAAAAACTCTTTCAGGACATCTCGAAAGAAACCGTCACCATCCGCCACAGCGTCAACGACATCGCCCTGCCGAACCGCCAGTTAGGTGCGTTCCTGCCGGGCAATGGCGTCGGCGGTGCGGGACTGCACTGGTCGGGCGTGCACTTTCGTGTCGATCCGATCGAGCTGCGCATGCGCAGCCATTACGAAGAACGCTACGGCAAAAGCTTTATCCCCAAGGACATGACCATCCAGGACTTCGGCGTCAGCTATGAAGAGCTGGAGCCGTTCTTCGATTTCGCCGAGAAAGTCTTCGGCACCTCCGGTCAGGCCTGGACCGTGAAAGGCCAACTGGTTGGTCAGGGCAAAGGCGGCAACCCGTACGCACCGGATCGCTCGAATCCGTTCCCGCTGGAGGCACAGAAGAACACCGTTTCCGCACAACTGTTCGGCAAAGCGGCGGCAGAGGTCGGTTACAAACCCTACAACCTGCCCTCCGCGAATACTTCAGGCCCGTACACCAACCCCTACGGCGCACAGATGGGCCCGTGCAACTTCTGCGGATTCTGCAGTGGCTACGTGTGCTACATGTACTCCAAGGCTTCGCCGAACGTGAACATCCTGCCGGCGCTCAAACCGCTGCCTAATTTCGAGCTGCGCGCCAACGCCCATGTGCTGCGGATCAACCTCGACAGCACGAAAAGCAAAGCCACCGGCGTCACCTACATCGATGCTCAGGGCCGCGAGATCGAGCAACCGGCGGATCTGGTGATCCTCGGCGCGTTCCAGCTGCACAATGTGCGCCTGATGTTGCTGTCGGGCATCGGCAAACCCTACGACCCAATGACTGGCGAAGGCGTGGTCGGGCGCAACTTTGCCTACCAGAACATGGCGACCATCAAGGCGTTCTTCGACAAGGACACCCACACCAACAACTTCATCGGTGCCGGCGGCAACGGCGTGGCGCTGGACGATTTCAACGCCGACAACTTCGACCACGGCCCGCACGGCTTCGTCGGTGGCTCGCCGATGTGGGTCAACCAGGCCGGCAGCCGACCGATTGCCGGCACTTCGAACCCGCCGGGCACCCCGGCCTGGGGCAGCGCGTGGAAACGCGCGACCGCCGATTACTACACCCACCAGGTCTCGATGGACGCCCACGGCGCACATCAGTCCTACCGTGGCAACTACCTCGATCTCGATCCGGTGTACCGCGACGCCTACGGCTTGCCGCTGCTGCGGATGACCTTCGACTGGCAGGAAAACGACATCAAAATGAACCACTTCATGGTCGAGAAAATGGGCAAGGTTGCCCAAGCCATGGGCCCCAAAGCCATCGCGGTGATCGGCAAGCAGGTCGGTGATCACTTCAACACTGCGGCCTACCAGACCACCCACCTCAATGGTGGCGCAATCATGGGCACCGACCCGAAGAAGAGCGCGCTGAACCGCTACCTGCAGAGCTGGGATGTGCATAACGTCTTCGTTCCGGGCGCGTCGGCGTTCCCGCAAGGGCTGGGTTACAACCCGACCGGGTTGGTGGCCGCGTTGACCTATTGGTCGGCCAAGGCGATCCGCGAGCAGTATTTGAAAAACCCCGGCCCGCTGGTTCAGGCATAAGGAGCGATGACCATGAAAAATCTCGTTATCGCCACCTTGGCCCTGCTCGGCAGCGCCTCAATTCAAGCGGCCGAAGTTGATCAAGCGTTGATCAAACAAGGCCAATACCTCGCCCGCGCCGGTGACTGCGTGGCCTGCCACACGGCCAAGGGCGGCAAGCCGTTCGCCGGCGGCCTGCCGATGGAAACCCCGATCGGCACGATCTACTCGACCAACATCACGCCGGACAAAACCGGCGTCGGTGATTACAGCTTCGAGGATTTCGACAAAGCGGTGCGCCATGGCGTCGCCAAAAACGGCAGTACGTTGTACCCGGCGATGCCGTATCCGTCCTACGCCCGTGTCAGCGCAAGCGACATGCAGGCGCTGTACGCCTACTTCATGCACGGCGTCGAACCCGTCGCGCAGGAGAACAAGGCCAGCGACATTCCATGGCCACTGAGCATGCGCTGGCCACTGATGGGCTGGCGCTGGATGTTCGCGCCGAAGGTCGAAGACTACAAGGCAACCTCGGATGATCCGGTGATCGATCGCGGCGCCTATCTGGTCGAAGGCCTCGGCCATTGCGGCGCCTGCCATACGCCTCGTGCCCTGACCATGCAGGAAAAATCCCTGAGCGCGGCTGACGGGAAAACCTTCCTCGCCGGCAGTGCGCCGCTCGAAGGCTGGATCGCCAAGAGCCTGCGCGGTGATCACAAGGACGGTCTCGGCGGCTGGAGCGAAGCGCAACTGGTGCAGTTCCTCAAGACCGGACGCAGCGACCGCAGCGCGGTATTCGGGGGCATGAGCGATGTGGTCACCCACAGCATGCAATACATCACCGACGCCGACCTGACCGCGATTGCTCGCTACCTCAAATCGCTGCCGGCAACCGATCCAGACGATCAGCCGCACCAGTACGACGAGAAAGCGGCAAAAGCCCTGTGGAATGGCGACGACAGTCAACGCGGTGCAGCGGTGTACATCGACAACTGCGCGGCCTGTCACCGCACCGACGGCCACGGCTACACCCGAGTGTTCCCGGCGCTGGCGGGTAACCCGGTGCTGCAATCGGAAGACCCGACCTCGCTGATTCACATCGTGCTCAAGGGCGGCACCCTGCCCGCCACACACACAGCGCCATCGACCTTCACCATGCCGGGCTTTGCCTGGCGCCTGTCGGATCAGGAAGTGGCGGACGTGGTGAGCTTCATCCGTGGCAGTTGGGGTAACAAAGGGGCGCCGGTCAAGGCTGATGAGGTCAGTCATTTGCGCACCAGCGACATGACGACCACCTCGGCAGATGATCTGGGTCAGATCACCCACAGCCATTAACTAAAAAAGCCCTGCGCGCATTAATTCGCACAGGGCTTTTTATTTAACGCCACAACCAGTGCAGCCATGAATTTATATTACGGATTCATGATACTTACATAAGCCTTGGCCAGTGCCAGCAACTTGGCCTTGTCATCTGCATCAATATCACCGTCGCCATCGATATCCTTTTCATTGCGCATATCGAAGGTTTTACCACCATCGTAAGAAGCGGCAATGATGATCTGCGAATCCAGCAGGGACTCAGTCGGTACGGCATTCTCTGCATCCCAGCCAGATTGTTTCAGGGCAAACTGCATGGACACCAGCACTTCATCTGGATCAACCGGAGTTGGGCCAAGTTTCTGCAGAAAGATGCCACGATGATTGAAGTTCGACACATTTAATTCCTTTTAAATATTGAATAGCAGAAGTGCAACAGGGCGAATACTAACGACATCGCGAGTTTTACTGCTACTTGAAAGATGTGTCCCCGGGTTGCAATAAAAACTGCAATCAATAACCGGAATGACGTGTATCTGACACCCCGAGTCGCCGAACGGCACTGGCTGTTTACTCGCGCCAGCGATACTGTATGTGCATACAGCCATAAGGACACCTGCGATGCACACGCCCTTGCCACCACGCGGTCGCGGCACCGCCACCAACCCGCACAACCGCTTCGCGCCAAACCGTTCGGTGGCCGAGGATGACGGCTGGTATCAGGAAGTACCCGAGACGCAGAACACCGAGGTGATGATCGAAACCGCGAAAACCATCATCACCCGCAACACCTCGCCGGACCTGCCCTTCGATCGCTCGATCAATCCCTATCGCGGCTGCGAGCACGGTTGCATCTATTGCTATGCACGGCCCAGCCACGCCTATTGGGACATGTCGCCGGGACTGGATTTCGAAACCAGGCTGATCGCCAAGACCAACGCCGCCCAGGTGCTGGAAGAACAGCTTGGGAAAAAAGGCTACCAGTGCGCGCCGATCAACCTCGGCTCCAACACCGACCCGTATCAGCCGATCGAACGCGAACACAAAATCACCCGTCAAATCCTGGAAGTGCTGCTGCGCTATCGTCACCCGGTGACCATCGTCACCAAAGGCTCACTGATTTTGCGCGACCTCGACCTGCTCACTGAACTGGCGCAGCAACGGCTGGTGGCGGTGATGATCAGCCTGACGACGCTGGACGACGAGCTCAAACGCATCCTCGAACCCCGCGCAGCAGCGCCCAAGGCCCGGTTGCGGGCGATCCGGGTGATGCGCGAAGCGGGGATTACGGTGGGGGTGCTGTGTTCGCCGATGATCCCGATGATCAACGACAGCGAGATCGAAAGCCTGCTGACCGAGGCGCATGCCGCCGGTGCGCAAAGCGCCGCCTACATGATGCTGCGCCTGCCGCTGGAGGTGGCGCCGCTGTTCGAAGAATGGCTGCAGGCGCACTACCCGCAGCGCGCGGCCCATGTGTTGAGCCTGGTGCGCCAGAGCCGGGGCGGCGAGCTCTACGACAGCCGTTTCGGCGCCCGCATGCGCGGTGAAGGACCGTTCGCCGACCTGCTGGCGCAACGTTTTGCCAAAGCCATTAAACGCCTCGGCTTGAACCACCGTGAGGGCTATGAGCTCAATTGCACTGCCTTCTGTCCGCCGGGTCGCCAGATGTCGTTGATTTAGCGACAATTAGCCTATGGTTGAGGGGTTGGAATCCTTCCGTCGAAATGTCCCAGTCACGTTTTTTGTGACCTGGAACACACGTTCTAGAGCGCTTGATTCAGTTTGAGTTAAGTTTCGGCGGCTACCTTGTTCATCGAGTGACTGATGGGTCTGGATGACCCGGATGTTTTAAACAGCCACTGGCTTCACACCGGAATACACGGGAATGACTCCCCGAATCCGCCAAAGAGGATGAATCATGAGTGACAAGGATAAACAGCCGTTGGCTGCGTCGGCGCAAGCCGTCCCTGGGGCGGAATCCGCCGATGCAGCGCTGCGACAGATCGTTGACGGCTTTTTGCATTTCCATCATGAGGTCTTCCCGCAGCAGGAAGAACTCTTCAAGAAACTCGCCACAGCCCAGGCACCAAAGGCGATGTTCATCACCTGTGCCGACTCGCGCATCGTGCCGGAACTGATCACCCAGAGTTCGCCGGGCGATCTGTTCGTGACCCGTAACGTCGGCAACGTTGTACCGCCTTACGGCCAGATGAACGGCGGCGTTTCCACCGCCATCGAGTACGCGGTACTGGCGCTGGGCGTGCAGCACATCATCATCTGCGGCCACTCCGATTGCGGCGCCATGCGCGCAGTGCTCAATCCGGACAGCCTGGAAAAAATGCCGACGGTCAAAGCCTGGCTGCGTCATGCGGAAGTGGCGAAGACCATGGTGCATGACAACTGCAACTGCACCGACGAAAAAGAGAGCATGCCGATCCTCACCGAGGAGAACGTCATCGCCCAACTGCAGCACTTGCGTACCCATCCTTCGGTAGCTTCGCGCATGGCGAACGGTCATCTGTTCATCCATGGCTGGGTCTACAACATCGAAACCAGCGAAATCAAAGCTTACGACGCGGATCAGGGACGCTTCCTGCCGCTCGATGGCAGCCATCCGATTCCGGTGGCGACGCCCAAAGCGCGCTTCTAAATCCTCCTAAAAATCTGTGTGGTTTGACGCCGGCCGCTGTTTCAGCGGTTCGGCGAAGCCATGCCTGAAGAAAACGTCGGGAGAGTCACCATGCGTGCTGCTCAATTGAAAGCGGTTCTGCCACGGGAGCTGCTGGCTTCGGTGGTTGTGTTCCTGGTCGCCCTGCCGTTGTGCATGGGTATTGCGATTGCTTCAGGGTTGCCTCCGGCCAAAGGTCTGATCACCGGGATCATCGGCGGTCTGGTGGTGGGTTGGCTGGCGGGCTCGCCGTTGCAGGTCAGCGGGCCGGCGGCGGGGCTGGCGGTGCTGGTGTTCGAGCTGGTGCGCCAGCACGGTATCGAGATGCTCGGGCCGATTCTGTTGCTTGCCGGTTTCCTGCAACTGGTGGCCGGACGTTTGAAGCTCGGATGCTGGTTTCGGGTGACGGCGCCAGCGGTGGTGTACGGCATGCTTGCCGGCATCGGTGTACTGATCGTGCTCTCGCAAGTGCACGTGATGCTCGATGCCAAGCCACAGCCCTCCGGCCTGGATAACCTCACAGCCTTCCCCGGCGCGGTGGCGCAAGCGTTGCCGTCGTTCGGCTGGCAGGCCGGGTTGCTCGGGCTGGCAACCATCGCGGTGATGTGGCTGTGGGAGAAATTTCGTCCGCACTCGCTGCGCTTCATTCCCGGTGCGTTGCTCGGCGTCGGCCTGGCCACAGGTGCCAGCCTGCTGCTGGCGTTGCAGGTCAAACGGGTCGAGGTGCCAGCGAATCTGGCCGAAGCCATCGACTGGCTGAAACCGGCGGACTTGCTGAGCCTGGCCGATCCGACACTGCTGATCGCCGCTTTCGCCGTGGCGTTTATCGCCAGTGCGGAAACCCTGCTGTCAGCGGCGGCGGTGGACCGCATGCACAACGGCGTGCGTTCGGACTTCGACCGCGAGCTGTCGGCGCAGGGCGTCGGCAACATGCTCTGCGGTCTGGTCGGTGCGCTGCCGATGACCGGAGTGATCGTGCGCAGCTCGGCCAACGTTCAGGCCGGTGCGACCACCCGTTACTCGACAATCTTCCATGGCCTGTGGCTGCTGGCGTTCGTGCTGCTGCTGTCGAGCGTGCTGCAAAGCATTCCGGTGGCGAGTCTGGCCGGGGTGCTGGTGTATACCGGCTTCAAACTGGTCGACCTCAAGGCCTTTCGCGGTCTGGGCCGTTACGGACGGATGCCGATGTTCACCTACGCCGCCACGGCGCTGGCGATCATTTTCACAGACCTGTTGACCGGTGTGCTGATCGGTTTCGGTCTGACCCTGGTGAAACTGGCGTTCAAGGCTTCGCGCCTGAAGATCAGCCTGATCGACCTGCCGCAGGACGGCGAGATGGAGTTGCGCCTGATCGGTGCGGCGACCTTTCTCAAGGTTCCGGCACTGACCCAGGTGCTGGGCAGCATTCCCGCAGGTACGACGGTGCATGTGCCGCTCAATAACCTGAGCTACATCGACCATTCGTGTCTGGAGTTGCTGGAGGAGTGGGGCCGGGCGAATGCGGCGAAGGGGTCGAAGCTGTTGATCGAGTCGCGTGGGTTGAAGCGACGGCTTGAAGGAAGGGTTCGCACTAACACCGGCATCGGCGCGGCCGGATAAATCCCGCGCTGGCAAAGAAACCCTGTGGGAGGGAGCAAGCCCCCTCCCACAATTGGGATTTGTACCGGGCGTTGAATCAAGCGGCGGGTTGATCCAGCTCCAGGCCCACACCCAGGCGGCGGCCCATGCACGGCCAGCGCTTCCACGCGGCACCGGTATCGGGGCTACTCAATTTGTCGCGATAGGCCTCTACCGACTCCAGCGCAAAACTCTCGTCGTCGAGCATCTCGTCGATAGTGTGATGCACGACTTCGTCCAGTTGATTGGCAAATTCCTCACCGAGCAATTGGTGAGCAATCAGATTGGCGACCGTCATGTCCAAGGGGATCAGTGGCTGGCCGAGATGCTTGATGTACAGGTCATTGACCTCTTCGACAAAGCGATGCGCCAGATAGGCTTCGTCCAGCAGGCTGTCCAGGCCGACCGGCGGCTGGAGGAAGTACTGCTCGGCGATTTTCAGCACCGGTTTGATCTGCGACTCGATTCCCGCTTCCCTGGCGACTTCATTGGCTGCATCCAGCATGTCTGGTACTTCGTCGATATAAGCGGTGACGAAACTCGTCAACGCTTCTTCGCGGTTGGCGTCCGGCAACTGGATGGCCGAATGCAGATGAGGCAACTTGGCTTCAAGCTGACGCTTGAGCCGTCCGGTTTCGTTTTCGGTTTGTCGGGCTTTTTGGATCTGCTCGCGCAATGCGGCGGTGTTCATGAAAACTCCAGGGTACAAGGCAATGAAATAGGGAAGACATAACTTAGCTGGCTTACGAAAAATGCTAAGACGCATTTGTCATAATTATTTCATCCTTGATGCACCGGCGTTATATCGGTTTGCCACCACTCGTCTGCATCCTTCTCCATTCGTGGTCCGGAACGCAAGTGCCAGCTGTTTCAGATGATTTACGCGATCGCGTTGCAATTCCCGGTGGCTGTCTATACTCGCCATTGAATGGAGTTAGCTGATGACGCCCGACTGCACCCGCAGCAAGGCCCGGCGATTCAAGTTCGTAGTCTGATGCAGCCGCTCCCTTGCCGCAGGCGAAAGCCGGCGGGATAACAAGAACGATAAGGGGAACCCGCAATGATGCGACATCCACACGTCTGGATGGGCCTCCTGTTGTGGTCGATTTTCAGCCAGGCCAACGCTGCCTGGACTGTGAATATGGCGCCTGGAGCGACTGAAATCAGTCACGCAGTATTCGACCTGCACATGACCATTTTCTGGATCTGTGTGGTGATCGGGATCATCGTCTTCGGCGCCATGTTCTGGTCGATGATCGTGCATCGCCGCTCCACCGGGCAGGTCGCCGCAAAATTCCACGAAAGTACCACCGTCGAAATTCTCTGGACCGTCGTGCCACTGCTGATTCTGGTGGCGATGGCCGTTCCGGCGACCGCCACCCTGATCCGCATGTACGACACCAGTGAGCCGGATATCGATATCCAGATCACCGGTTACCAGTGGAAGTGGCACTACAAATACCTGGGCCAGGACGTCGAGTTCTTCAGCAACCTGGCAACCCCCGCCGAACAGATTCACAACAAGGAAGCCAAGGGCGAGCACTACCTGCTCGAAGTCGACAAGCCGCTGGTGCTGCCGGTCGGCGCCAAGGTGCGCTTTCTCGTGACCTCCGCCGACGTCATTCACTCGTGGTGGGTGCCGGCGTTCGCGGTCAAGCGTGATGCGATCCCGGGGTTCGTCAACGAGGCCTGGACGCGTATCGACAAGCCCGGCATCTACCGTGGCCAGTGCGCCGAGCTGTGCGGCAAGGATCACGGTTTCATGCCGATCGTGGTCGACGTCAAGGAGAAGCCCGACTACGAAAAATGGCTGGCCGACCGCAAGGCTGAAGCGGCGCAGCTCAAGGAGCTGACCAGCAAGGAATGGACACTGGACGAGCTCAAGGAGCGCGGCGACAAGATCTACCACACCACCTGCGTGGCCTGTCACCAGGCCGAAGGCCAGGGCCTGCCGCCGATGTTCCCGGCGCTCAAAGGCTCGCCGATTGCCACCGGCCCCAAAGCCGACCACCTGCACCGCGTGTACTTCGGCAAGCCCGGCACCGCCATGGCGGCGTTCGGCAAACAGTTGTCGGAAGTCGATATCGCAGCGGTCGTGACCTACGAACGTAATGCCTGGGGCAACAACAAGGGCGACATGGTCACGCCAAAAGAAGTGCTGGAGCTCAAACAGGCGGAAAGCAAATGAGCCGGTCCATCGCGTACTTCGTGAACCGGCCGGGGCAGCGCGCCCCGGCCAGCCCAGCCCACTCACGTAAAGGAGACCGGCCATGAGCGCTGTAATCGATGACCACGGTCATGCCGACCACGCCCACGGCCCCGCCAAAGGCCTGATGCGCTGGGTGCTGACCACCAACCACAAGGACATCGGCACGCTGTACCTGTGGTTTGCGTTCTGCATGTTCCTGCTCGGCGGCTCGTTCGCCATGGTGATCCGCGCGGAGCTGTTCCAGCCCGGCCTGCAGATCGTCGAACCGGCGTTCTTCAACCAGATGACCACCATGCACGGCCTGGTGATGGTCTTCGGGGCGGTGATGCCGGCGTTCGTCGGTCTCGCCAACTGGATGATCCCGTTGATGATCGGCGCGCCGGACATGGCCCTGCCGCGGATGAACAACTTCAGCTTCTGGCTGCTGCCGGCGGCGTTCCTGCTGCTGGTCTCGACCCTGTTCACCGCCGGTGGCGGGCCGAACTTCGGCTGGACGTTCTACGCCCCGTTGTCCACCACCTACGCGCCGGAAAGCGTCACCTACTTCATCTTCGCCATCCACCTGATGGGGATCAGTTCGATCATGGGCGCGATCAACGTGATCGCCACCATCCTCAACCTGCGCGCCCCCGGCATGACCCTGATGAAAATGCCGCTGTTCGTCTGGACCTGGCTGATCACCGCGTTCCTGCTGATCGCAGTGATGCCGGTGCTGGCCGGGTGCGTGACGATGATGCTGATGGACATCCACTTCGGCACCAGTTTCTTCAGTGCCGCCGGTGGCGGTGACCCGGTGTTGTTCCAGCATGTGTTCTGGTTCTTTGGCCACCCCGAGGTGTACATCATGATCCTGCCGGCCTTCGGCGCCGTCAGCCAGATCATCCCGACCTTCTCGCGCAAGCCGCTGTTCGGCTACACCTCGATGGTCTACGCCACGGCGAGCATCGCGTTCCTGTCGTTCATCGTCTGGGCGCACCACATGTTCGTAGTGGGCATTCCGCTGGTGGGCGAACTGTTCTTCATGTACGCGACGATGCTGATCGCGGTGCCGACCGGGGTGAAGGTGTTCAACTGGGCGAGCACCATGTGGCAAGGCTCGCTGACCTTCGAGACGCCGATGCTGTTTGCCGTGGCGTTCGTGATCCTGTTCTCGATCGGTGGTTTCTCCGGACTGATGCTGGCCATTGCCCCGGCGGACTTCCAGTACCAGGACACCTACTTTGTGGTGGCGCACTTCCACTACGTGCTGGTGCCGGGGGCGATCTTCGGAATCTTCGCCTCGGCCTATTACTGGCTGCCGAAGTGGACCGGGCACATGTACGACGAAACCCTCGGCAAGCTGCACTTCTGGCTGTCGTTCGTCGGCATGAACATGACCTTCTTCCCGATGCACTTCGTGGGACTGGCGGGGATGCCACGGCGGATTCCGGACTACAACCTGCAGTTCGCCGACTTCAACATGGTCTCCTCGATTGGCGCGTTCATGTTCGGCGCCACGCAGATCTTCTTCCTGTTCATCGTGATCAAGACCATTCGTGGCGGCCCGGCGGCCCCGGCCAAACCCTGGGATGGCGCCGAAGGCCTGGAGTGGAGCGTGCCGTCACCGGCGCCGTATCACACCTTTACTACGCCACCGGAAGTGAAATGAAACGCCTGGCCTTTGTAGGAGTGAGCCTGCTCGCGATGAGCTGGACGCGGTGTGTCAGGCACACCGCCATCGCGAGCAGGCTCACTCCTACAGGGGGTGGTGTAGAGGGTTGGAATCATGGCTGACTCGATCTCGCTGAAAAAACTGGTCACCCGGCTGCTGGGCGTCGTCGTCGCAATGTTTGTCTTCGGCTTCGCCCTGGTGCCGATCTACGACGTGATGTGCAAGGCGTTCGGCATCAACGGCAAGACCGCCGGGCAGTACGAGGGCGAGCAGGTGGTGGATAACACGCGCCAGGTGCGCGTGCAGTTCCTGTCGATGAACAACGCCGACATGCCGTGGGAGTTCTACCCCAAGGGTGAGGAGTTGGTGACCCACCCCGGCGGCGTCAACGAGATGATCTTCATCGCGCGCAACCCCACCGACAAACCGATGAGCGCCCAGGCCGTGCCGAGTATCGCGCCCAGCGAAGCAGCGGCGTACTTCCACAAGACCGAATGCTTTTGCTTTACCCAGCAGGTGCTGCAGCCGGGTCAGCAGATCGAAATGCCGGTGCGTTTCATCGTTGACCGCGACATGCCCAAGGACGTGAAGCACCTGACGCTGTCCTACACGCTGTTCGATATCACCGCCCGACATCCTCCGGTGGCTGCAAACACTGGCGGTTAAGCGTGCCCGATAAGGAGAACAATAAATGGCAAGTCATGAGCACTATTACGTCCCGGCCCAGAGCAAATGGCCGATCATCGCCACGTTCGGCATGGTCATCACCGTGTATGGGCTGGCCACCTGGTTCAACGATCTGAAGGCTGCGCGCCCGGAATCCCACGGCCCGTACATCTTTTTCGTCGGCGGGCTGTTGCTGGCGTACATGCTGTTCGGCTGGTTCGGTGCGGTGATCAAGGAAAGCCGCGCCGGGCTGTACAGCCCGCAGCTCGATCGCTCGTTCCGCTGGGGCATGAGTTGGTTCATCTTCTCCGAGGTGATGTTCTTCATCGCCTTCTTCGGCGCGCTGTTCTACGTGCGGCACATTTCCGGCCCGGCGCTGGGTGGCGAAGGCCCGAAAGGCATCGCGCACATGCTCTGGCCGAACTTCCAGTTCACCTGGCCGCTGCTGCACACGCCTGACCCGAAACTGTTCCCGCCGCCCAAGGAAGTCATCAGCCCGTGGGGCCTGCCACTGATCAACACGATCCTGCTGGTCAGCTCCAGCGTGACCATCACCATCGCCCACCATGCCTTGAAGAAGGGCCATCGCGGTGCGCTGAAAATCTGGCTGGCGATCACCGTGTTGCTGGGCTGCGGCTTCCTCGCCCTGCAGGCCGAGGAATACATGCACGCCTACCACGAACTGGGGCTGACCCTGGGTTCAGGCATCTACGGCGCGACGTTTTTCATGCTCACCGGTTTCCACGGCGCCCACGTGACCATCGGCACGATCATTCTGTTCGTGATGCTGATGCGCATCATGAAGGGCCATTTCGATGCCGAGCATCAGTTCGGTTTCGAGGCGGCGAGCTGGTACTGGCACTTCGTCGATGTGGTGTGGATCGGCTTGTTCATCTTCGTTTATGTGCTCTGAGGATCGGACAGAGCTACCAGGGCGCGTGCGACACCAATTGGCCGCTGTAGAAACCCCAGGCAATCAAGCCGACGGTGCAAGCGGCCAATGCCACCCGAACACTCAAGGCGACGACCAGGCGATTTGAACTGCTGTCGTCCTTGACCAGGAAAAACAGGCCGCTGAACAGGCTGATCACCGTGGCAATCAGCATCAGGACGATCGCTGCTTTGAGCATGGGAAGACTCCGGGGGTACAGGCGATGCAATCAAGTATAGCGGTCGCATTCACTGCTTTTCTGGCGCGGCCATGAAGCGCTTCCGGCCGGGCGTCGTGCCGACGCTGGTGGTGGCGTTGTTGCTGCCGCTGCTGGTGTCGCTGGGCTTCTGGCAACTGGGCCGGGGCGCGGAGAAAACCGCCCTGCTCGCCAGTTACGCCGAACGCCGCGCCGCCGAACCGATGGCCAGCAGCGAATTGCTGCACAGCGCCGACCCGGCCTATCGCCGGGTGCATCTTTACGGCCAGTTCGATGGCGCCCACAGCCTGTTGCTCGATAACCGCCAGCGCAACGGCAAGGTCGGCATCGAACTGCTGCAACCGTTTCAGGACCGCGCCAGCGGCCTGTGGTTGCTGGTCAATCGTGGCTGGCTACCGTGGCCAGACCGCCGCATAACCCCGCAATTCACCACACCGACTGCCGCGCTGAGTCTCGACGCCTGGGTCTACGTCGCCCCCGGCGCCACCTTCCAGTTGCACGCCGACCCGGCCAGCAGCACCTGGCCGCAAACCATCACCGCCGTCGAACCCGCCAAGCTGTGGAAAACCCTTGAGCGCGACGGCTTCGCCTACGAACTGCTCGCCGAACCCGGCCCTGCCAGCTATGAGGCCGACTGGCCGGTCGTCGCCATGGGCCCGGAAAAACACCTCGGTTACGCCGTGCAGTGGTTCGCCATGGCCACCGCCCTGCTCGGCCTCTACCTCTACCTTGGATTGCACAACGCAAAGGAGAAAACCCATGGGAACGGCCATGAATCCACCCAGCATGTCTGAGGCGAAACCTGCCGCCACCCGCCGCCGTGGACGGATCCAGCTGCTGCTGATTCTGCTTGGCGTGGTCGGCCCGATGATGCTCGCCACCGGCATGTACAAACTGCAGTTCTGGGTGCCGGACGGCCGCAGCTACCACGGCGAACTGATCGGCAATGGCCAGTCCCGCGCCGACCTCGGGGTGCAGGCCGATGAACAGCGCTGGCAGATGCTGGTCACCGCGCCCAAGGACTGCGCGGTTGATTGCCAGCAGTTGGTGTACCTCGCCCGGCAGATCCAGATCGGCCTCGGCCGCGATGCCGGGCGCGCCAGCCACGCCCTCGCCGCCGCGCAACCGCTGAACGCCGACTACGAAGCCAAGCTGAGCCGCGAGTACCCGCAGTTGCAACGCTATCCGCTGGACGCCGCAGCCTTCAGCAAGACCACCGGCGACAAGGCCACACCACAACTGTGGATCATCGACCCGCACGGCAATCTCGTGCTGCGCTACGACCCGAGCGTGAAAGGCAAGGATCTGCTCAACGACCTGCGCCACCTGCTGAAACTGTCGAACATCGGATAAGGGCATCGTCATGGCCAAACCTGGATTTCGCCTCGCGCTGTTTGCCACCCTGCTGGCACTGATCGTCGTGCTGCTCGGCGCCTACACCCGCCTGACACACGCCGGCCTTGGGTGTCCGGACTGGCCAGGTTGCTATGGCTTTATCAGCGTGCCGAAAAGCGAAGCCCAGCTGGCCCATGCCGAACTGCATTACCCCGATTCGCCGGTGGTGGCGCACAAGGGCTGGAACGAGATGATCCACCGCTACTTCGCCGGCACCCTCGGCCTGCTGATTTCGATTTTGGCCGGGCGCGCCTGGGTCAATCGCCGGCATCCGGGACAGCCGCTGAAGCTGCCGCTGTTTCTGCTGGCCGTGGTGTTCGCCCAGGCGGCGTTCGGCATGTGGACGGTGACGCTCAAACTCTGGCCGCAAGTGGTGACCGGGCATTTGCTCGGTGGCTTTGCGACATTGAGCCTGCTGTTCCTGCTGACCTTGAGATTATCCGGCGTGTTGCCGGCGCTGACCGTGCCCAGGCGCTTGCAGTATTGGGCGACTGCCGGGCTGTTGCTGGTGATCGGCCAGATCGCCCTCGGTGGCTGGGTCAGCTCCAACTACGCGGCGGTGGCCTGCATCGACTTCCCGACCTGTCACGGTCAATGGTTGCCGCCCGCTGATTTTGCCAACGGCTTTCACCTGACCCAGCACATCGGCCCGAATTACCTCGGCGGCCAGCTCGACAGCGATGCGCGCACGGCCATTCACCTGACCCACCGCATCGGCGCCCTGTTGGTCACGCTGGTGCTGCTCGGTCTGGCCTGGCAACTCAGGGGCGTCGGCATGACCCGGCTCGCCGGGCTGGTGCTGGTCGCCCTCGGCGCGCAAATCACCCTTGGCATCAGCAACGTGCTGTTTCACCTGCCGCTGCCGGTGGCCGTGGCGCACAACGCCGGCGGCGCAGCACTGCTGCTGACCATGGTGCTGGTCAATTACCACGCGCGAACCAGTCTGGTCCGGGTCAAACAGCCGGTGCTCGCGCGCTGGCGCCTCAGCCCGCGCAAACACGTGGCCGCGCCTATAACGATAAAAGGAGAAACGCCATGGCGCTTCTGATCGGCGAACGTCCCGCGCAAGCGCTGTGGCGTGACTATCTGGAGCTGACCAAGCCGAAAGTGGTGGTGCTGATGCTCATCACCTCGCTGGTCGGCATGTTCCTCGCGACCCGCGCCGGGGTGCCGTGGGCGGTGCTGGTGTTCGGCAATCTGGGTATTGCGCTGTGTGCCGGCGGGGCGGCGGCGGTCAATCATGTGGTCGACCGGCGCATCGACGCGGTGATGGCGCGCACGCACAAACGGCCGCTGGCCGAAGGCCGTGTTTCGCCCGCGGCGGCACTGACCTTTGCACTGGTATTGGCGCTGCTCGGGCAGGCCTTGCTGCTGACCTTCACCAATCCGCTGACCGCCTGGCTGACCCTCGCCTCCCTGCTCGGCTACGCGGTGATCTACACCGGCTTCCTCAAACGTGCGACGCCGCAGAACATCGTCATCGGCGGCCTTGCCGGCGCAGCACCACCGCTGCTCGGCTGGACCGCCGCCACTGGCCATGTCAGCGCCGAACCGTTGCTACTGGTACTGATCATCTTCGCCTGGACCCCGCCGCACTTCTGGGCGCTGGCGATTCATCGCAAGGAGGAATACGCCAAGGCCGACATCCCGATGCTGCCGGTCACCCACGGCGAGCACTACACCAAAGTGCACATTCTGCTGTACGCCTTTGCCCTGCTGGCGGTCAGCCTGCTGCCGTACGTGATCCACATGAGCGGCGTGCTCTACCTGATTTGCGCCCTCGCCCTCGGCGCAAGGTTTCTGCAATGGGCCGTGGTGCTGTACCGTGGCACTCGGCCGCACGCGGCGATCAACACCTTCAAGTACTCTATTTATTACTTGTTCCTGCTGTTCATCGCCCTGCTCGTAGACCACTACTTACTGTTGAACCTATGACTCGAACCCAGAAAACCGTCTTCATCCTCGTCGCCGTGATCGCGCTGATCCTGGGACTTACCGTCAACAAAGTGCTGAGTGGCAAAGGCCAGGGCGACCCCACCGCGCTGATCGACGCCGGCATCATCCTGCTGCCGCAGAGCCGTACCCTGCCGGGCGTGACGATGACCAATCAGGATGGCCAACCGGTCGCCATCGACGAGTTGAAAGGCAAGTGGAGCCTGCTGTTCTTCGGCTACACCTTCTGCCCGGACATCTGCCCGACTACCCTCGCGCAACTGCGGCAGATCAAGAGCGAGTTGCCAAAAGACGCTGTGGATAAATTGCAGATCGTGCTGGTCAGCGTCGACCCGAACCGCGATAGCCCGCAGCAGTTGAAGCAGTACCTGGGCTACTTCGACCCGCAGTTCATCGGCCTGACGCCGAAGTCGATCGAAGAACTGCAGAAGGTGGCGAACGCGGTGAGTATTCCGTTCATTCCGGCCGATACCAGCAAGCCGAATTACACGGTGGATCACAGCGGCAACCTCGCGGTGATCGGGCCGGACGGGACGCAGCGCGGGTTTATTCGGGCGCCGTTGAACAACACCAAACTGGTGGCGCAACTCCCGGTAATGCTCAACCGCAAGTAAGAGCAGGCTGTCCCAAAGTGGGAGCGGGCTTGCTCGCGAATGCGGTGGGACAGATAAAGATATGGCGACTGACACACCGCATTCGCGAGCAAGCCCGCTCCCACAGGGGATTTGTGTCAGGCCAAAAAAAGGGAGCCGCCAGGGCTCCCTTTTTGTACACAACCAACCGAATCAGAACGCCGGCAATACCGCGCCTTTGTACTTCTCGGTGATGAACTTCTTCACTTCCGGGCTGTGCAGGGCGGCAGCCAGTTTCTGCATCGCGTCGCTGTCCTTGTTGTCCTCGCGGGACACCAGGATGTTCACGTACGGCGAGTCGTTGCCTTCGATCACCAGCGCATCCTTGGACGGATCGAGCTTGGCTTCCAGCGCGTAGTTGGTGTTGATCAGCGCCAGATCGACCTGGGTCAGCACGCGCGGGATGGTCGCAGCTTCCAGTTCACGGATTTTCAGGTCTTTCGGGTTCTCGGCGATGTCTTTGACAGTCGACAGGATGTTCTTCGAGTCCTTGAGCTTGATCACGCCAGCCTTGTCCAACAGCAACAGCGCACGGCCGCCGTTGGTGGCGTCGTTCGGGATCACCACGTTCGCGCCACTTGGCAGGTCCTTCAGGTCTTTGATCTTGTTCGAGTACGCACCCAGTGGCTCCAGGTGCACACCGGTCACCGCGACCAGATGGGTGCCCTTGGCCTTGTTGAACTCATCAAGGTACGGCTGGTGCTGGAAGAAGTTGGCGTCCAGACGCTTTTCAGCGACCTGTACGTTCGGCTGAATGTAGTCGGTGAACACCTTGACCTTCAGATCCACGCCTTCTTTGGCCAGAGCCGGCTTCACGAATTCGAGGATTTCTGCGTGCGGCACCGGAGTGGCAGCAACGGTCAGGGTTTCAGCGTGGGCCGAAAAAGCAGCTACGGCAGCGAAAGCAGCGATCAGTTTTTTCATTCAGCTAACTCCTTTTCAAAGCGCCCGTATGGCGCCTGCCAGCGAATGGCCGGCTCATCTCTTGATTACAAAAAACCGGTTATTTGCGCGAGAAATGCACGACCAGGCGGTCGCCCACCATCTGCAGCACTTGCACCAGAATCAGCAGCAACACCACGGTGACGATCATCACGTCGGTCTGGAAACGCTGATAGCCGAAACGGATCGCCAGGTCACCCAGACCACCGGCGCCGACCACACCGGCCATTGCCGTGTAGGACACCAGTGTAATCGCCGTCACCGTAATCGCTGCGAAGATGCCGGGACGGGCCTCTGGCAGCAAAGCGTTCATGATGATCTGCCGGGTGGTCGCGCCCATCGACTGGGTCGCTTCGATGATGCCGCGATCGACTTCACGCAGCGCGGTTTCCACCAGACGCGCGAAGAACGGGGTCGCCCCCACCACCAACGGCGGGATCGCACCGGCCACGCCAAGCGAGGTGCCAGTGATCAGCACGGTGAACGGGATCATCACGATCAACAGAATAATGAACGGCAGCGAACGCAGTATGTTCACTGCCAGCGACATGAAAGCGTAGAGGCCACGGTTTTCCAGGAGCTGACGCGGGCTGCAGAGAAACAGCAACACACCCAGCGGCAGACCGAGCAGCACGGTGAACAGCAGCGAACCGCCGAGCATCAGCATCGTGTCGCCGGTGGCCAGCCAGATTTCGTACCAGTCGATATTGGTGAAGAAACTCATCAGGTCTGCCATTAGCGCAACACCTCCATGTGAACGTCAGCGGCGGTGAAGCGGGCGAAGGCCGCTTCCATGTCGCCACCGGTGACGGCGAGGGTCAGTTGCCCGTAAGGAATGTCTTTGATCCGGTCGATGCGACCGGCGAGGATGCTGTAGTCGACGCCGGTTTCCCGGGCGACAGTACCGAGTAGCGGCGCGTAGGTCGCTTCGCCCTGAAAGGTCAGACGCACGATGCGACCCGGCACGTGAGCGAAGTCATCGCGCTGTTCGCTTTCGTCGATCTGCTCGCTTTCCTGCACAAAACGCTTGGTGGTCGGGTGCTTCGGATGCAGGAACACATCGGCCACCGAACCTTGCTCGACGATCACGCCGGCATCCATCACGGCCACCTGATCGCAGACGCGACGGATCACGTCCATCTCGTGGGTGATCAGGACGATGGTCAGTTTCAGTTCGCGGTTGATCTCGGCCAGCAGTTGCAGGACCGACGCGGTGGTCTGCGGGTCGAGGGCGCTGGTGGCCTCGTCGCACAGCAGAATCTTCGGCTTGGTCGCCAGGGCGCGGGCGATGCCGACGCGCTGTTTCTGGCCGCCGGACAATTGTGCCGGGTACTTTTTGGCATGATCAGACAGACCGACCCGTGCCAGCAACTCGGCGACGCGCTGGTTGATCTCGCTGGTGGACAGTTCACCGGCCAGGGTCAGCGGCAGCGCGACGTTGTCGGCCACGGTCTTGGAGGCGAGCAGGTTGAAGTGCTGGAAGATCATCCCGACTTGCTGGCGGAAACGGCGCAGGCCGTTGGCGTCCAGCGCGGTGACTTCTTCGCCGTCGACGATGATCTTGCCGCCGCTGGAGTCTTCCAGGCGATTGATCAGACGCAGCAGGGTACTTTTCCCCGCACCGGAATGGCCGATCAGGCCGAAGACCTGACCGTTTTCAATCGAAAGACTGGTCGGGTGCAGGGCGGGAATGTCCTTACCGGCGACGCGGTAAGTTTTGTGGACGTTTTGAAACTCGATCACGTAGCGAACCTTGTGGGGCGCGTTAGAAAAGGATCAGCGGTTAGCCGGGCGCGCATTTTAGCCTGTCCGTATAGAGGTTCTTAGCATTTATTTCGCAATTAACCTTCGATTTGGCAATAACAAGATCAAAGGTCATAAAAAAGGAACGCCCCGAGACCCTCATCAGTCACTAAGTAAGCGACTTGAAAACCCTGGGTACCGTGCCCGGGAACCACTCAAGAGTCCCCGACACGTATCGGGGTCAAACGAGGAGTTTACGTCTGATGAGCAGCAAGAAACCTACGACCGACAAAAGCCAGATGGCCGGAACCGATACCCAGGATCGCGCCAACACCAACGCCAAACTCGACAGCCTGGAGAAATTTCGCTCCGACGCCACTGGCCAGGCCCTGCGCACCAATCAGGGAGTCAAGGTCGCCGATAACCAGAACACCCTCAAGGCCGGCCCGCGCGGGCCGTCGCTGCTGGAAGACTTCATCATGCGTGAGAAAATCACGCACTTTGACCATGAACGCATTCCGGAGCGCATCGTTCACGCGCGCGGCACCGGCGCCCATGGCTTCTTTCAGGCGTACGAGAACCATTCGGCGCTGACCAAGGCCGGTTTCCTGCAGGATCCGGGGAAAAAGACTCCGGTGTTCGTGCGTTTTTCCACAGTGCAGGGGCCGCGCGGCTCTGGTGATACCGTGCGCGACGTGCGCGGTTTCGCCGTGAAGTTTTTCACCGATGAAGGCAACTTCGACTTGGTCGGTAACAACATGCCGGTGTTTTTCATCCAGGATGCGATCAAGTTTCCCGATTTCGTCCACGCGGTTAAACCCGAGCCGCACAACGAAATACCCACCGGCGGCTCGGCCCACGACACGTTCTGGGACTTCGTCTCGCTGGTGCCGGAATCGGCGCACATGGTGATCTGGGCGATGTCCGACCGGGCGATCCCGAAAAGCCTGCGCAGCATGCAGGGCTTCGGCATCCACACCTTCCGCCTGATCAACGCCGAGGGCAAATCGCGCTTCGTCAAATTCCACTGGCGTCCGACCGCCGGCACCTGCTCGCTGGTGTGGGACGAAGCGCAGAAGCTCGCGGGTAAAGACACCGACTACCATCGCCGCGATCTCTGGGAAGCCATCGAAATGGGCGACTATCCGGAGTGGGAACTGGGGGTGCAGATCATCGAGGAGGAAAACGAGCATGACTTCGATTTCGACATCCTCGACCCGACCAAACTGATCCCCGAAGAAATCGTGCCGATCACCCCACTGGGCAAGATGACCCTCAACCGTAACCCGGACAACTTCTTCGCCGAGACCGAGCAGGTCGCATTCTGTCCCGGTCATATCGTGCCGGGCATCGACTTCTCCAATGACCCGCTGCTGCAAGGTCGGCTGTTTTCCTACACCGATACGCAAATCAGCCGACTCGGCGGACCGAATTTTCATGAGTTGCCAATCAACCGCCCGGTGGCGCCGTTCCACAACGGTCAGCGTGATGCGCAGCACCGCTCCGTAATCGATAAGGGCCGCGCCTCTTATGAGCCGAACTCGATTGATGGCGGCTGGCCGAAAGAAACCCCTCCGGCGGCCAAAGACGGCGGCTTCGAGAGCTACCCTGAACGCATTGATGCGAACAAGATCCGCCAGCGCAGCGAGTCGTTCAGCGACCACTTCTCTCAGGCACGGCTGTTCTTCAACAGCATGAGTGAGCACGAGAAGGAGCACATCATCGCCGCCTACAGCTTCGAGCTGGGCAAGGTCGAACGTGAGTTTATCCGCGCGCGGGAGGTGAACGAGATCCTGGCCAACATCGACCTGGAGCTGGCCAAGCGTGTCGCGGTCAATCTGGGGTTGCCGGCGCCAGCCAAAGGCACGGTCGAGGTGCGTCGAACCTCGTTCGATCATTCGCCGGCGCTGAGTCAGGCCAATCTGCTGCCGGAAAACATCAAAACCCGCAAAGTGGCGATTCTTGCAGCCAACGGCGTCGATGGTGCTGCGATTGAGGCGATGAAGAAGGCGTTGGCGGCTGAAGGTGCGCACGCCAAGCTGCTGGGGCCAACCTCAGCGCCGGTGAAGACTGCCGACGGCAAAACCCTGGCGGTGGATGCATCCATGGAGGGCATGCCTTCGGTGATCTTCGATGCGGTGTTCGTGCCGGGTGGCGCGGCGTCGATCAAGGCGTTGAGCGGCGACGGCGTGGCGTTGCACTACCTGCTGGAGGCCTATAAGCATCTGAAGGCGATTGCGCTGCACGGCGAGGCCAAGCAGCTGCAGGACCTGTTGAAGCTGGAGGCGGATGCAGGGTTGCTGCAGGGCAAGGATGTGCCGGGGCTGACCAAGCCGTTCTTTGCCGCGATCGGGCAGCATCGGGTGTGGGCGCGGGAGCCTAAGGCCAAGGCCATTCCGGCCTAAAGGTCTTCGCTGACTGGCAGGATGCCTTCGCGAGCAAGCCCGCTCCCACATTATTGGATTGGTGTACGACACAGATCCAGTGTGGGAGCGGGCTTGCTCGAGAAGCTTTCAGGGCTTGGCAGGAATCAGAACCATCTGCGCCGGGACTGTACGCACGATCTGCTTCTCGATCTGCAGATCGAAATCCGGATTCAGTTTCTTCACACGCTTGGTCAGCAACGTCGCCAGCCAAGGGTAATCATTGGTCCGTGGCGCCTGAATGGTCACGGCACATTCGTAATTCACCACATCGGCGGCGATCGCATCCAGTTGGCGGCGAAGTTTGCGGCTATCGGTGATGTTCAGCGCCACCGTGGTGCTCTCGGCGGTCGGATCGATCACCTTGGCTTTCGGTTTGGCTTCAGCTGCCAGCAACGCCGCTTCGGCTTTTTCCAGCTCGGCTTTACGGGCTTCGGTGATGGCGCCGTTGACCCCGCCGGTCAGCGCCGGGGCTTTGGGCATCAGGGCGCGGGCACGGCTCAGCGCGGTGGCTGCGGCGTTCACATCACCCTTTTGCAACACGATCTGGCTGCGACGCAGGTAGGCTTCGGCCAACTGGCGCTGGTATTGCTCCAGGGACTGATCGTTGGGAGTTTCAGTCTGCAAGGCCGCCAGCTGGTCTTCGGCGGTGGCCAGTTCGCTGCTGGCCAGGCTTTGCTCCAGCTGTGCGATGGCCGTGGCCCGCGCGTCGGGGGCTTCGGCCACCGGCGGCGTGCTTTGGCAGGCGCCCAGCAGCACGGAAAATGCGACAAGGAGCAGATAACGGGAGGCGAACGGCTTCATTCCTGCGACTCTCTAATTGCGCAAAAAGCGAGCAAGTCTACACCCCTCGACGGGGCAGAACAAAACTCAGCAGAAACAGTGCGGCCGCCGTCACAACGATTGACGGCCCCGCCGGGGTGTCCTTGAACCATGACAGCGTCAGCCCGCCACACACCGCGAGCATGCCCAGCAGGCTCGCGCCCAAGGCCATCTGCTCCGGCGAGCGGGCGTGACGTTGTGCCGCAGCCGCCGGGATGATCAACAGCGAGGTAATCAGCAACACGCCGACGATTTTCATCGCCACCGCGATCACCACCGCGATCAACAGCATCAGCGCCATGCGCAGGCCCGCCACCGGCAGGCCTTCGACCTTGGCCAATTCCTCATGCACAGTGATCGCCAGCAGCGGCCGCCACAATGTCACCAGCAACACCAGCACCGCCGCGCTGCCGCCGAGGATCCACATCAGATCGGTCGGGCTGATCGCCAGCAAGTCGCCGAACAGATAGGCCATCAGGTCGATCCGCACTTCATGCATGAAGCTTAGTACCACCAGCCCGAGAGAGAGCGTGCTCGGTGCAAGAATTCCCAACAGCGTGTCGGAGGCCAGCGGCTGACGCTGTTGCAGGGTCACCAGCAGCACCGCCAGCAGCAGGCAGCCAACCGTGACCGCAACGGTCGGGCTGACATCCAGCAGAAAGCCCAGCGCCACGCCAAGCAGTGCAGCGTGGGACAGGGTGTCGCCGAAATAGGCCATCCGTCGCCAGACCACAAACGAGCCCAACGGCCCGGCGACCACCGCCAGTGCCAGACCTGCAAGCAGGGCATACAACAGAAAATCAGCCATGCTTGCAGTTGTCTCCGTGAACGTGGGTGTGGCCCGCGCCGGGCGCCTTGACCACCGAACCGTGCAGGTCGTGGGCGTGGTCGTGATGGTGGTGATAGATCGCCAGACTCGGCGCATTCTTGCCGAACAGCTCGACGAACGCCGGATCGCCGCTGACTTGCTCCGGATGCCCGGAGCAGCAGACGTGACGGTTCAGGCACACCACCTGATCGGTGGTGCTCATCACCAGGTGCAAATCGTGGGAAACCATCAACACGCCGCAGCCGTGACGGTCACGCAGGCGGGTAATCAGGCTGTACAGCTCGGCTTGCCCGGCGACATCGACGCCTTGCACCGGCTCATCCAGCACCAATAGTTCCGGCTCGCGCAGCAGCGCCCGCGCCAGCAGCACCCGCTGCATCTCACCACCGGAAACGCTTTGCACCGGGCTGTCGATCACGTGTTCGGCGCCGACTTCCTTGAGCGCCGCCAATGCACGCGGGCGGTCTACACCGGGCACCAGACGCAGGAAGCGCAGCACCGACAGCGGCAAGGTCGGATCGACGTGGAGTTTTTGCGGCATGTAGCCGACGCGCAGTTTCGGCTTGCGCCAGACACTGCCGCTGTCCGGCTTCAACAGCCCGAGCACGGCGCGCACCAGAGTAGTCTTGCCGGCGCCGTTGGGGCCGATCAGCGTGACGATCTGCCCCGGCTCGACGCTCAGCTCGATGTTGTCCAGCACGGTCTGCCCGGCAAAGGTGACGGCGACGTGCTGAAGACGGATCAACGGGTTGCTCATCAAGCCCCCTGGCAACCGGAGCACAGGCCGACCACTTCAACGGTCTGCGCTTCGACGATGAAACCGACGTCTTTGGCGCTGTTGATGATCGCGTCGCTGATGGCTTTCTGTTCCAGCTCGATGGCGGCGTGGCAGTCGCGGCAGATCAGGAACTGGCCCTGGTGCGCATGCTCGGGGTGCACGCAACCGACGAAGGCGTTGAGCGACGAGATGCGGTGCACCAGGCCGTTTTCCAGGAGAAAATCCAGCGCGCGGTAGACGGTTGGCGGCGCGGCGCGGCGGCCGTCCTGCTCGCTCAGCACCGCGAGAATGTCATAGGCGCCCAACGGCTTGTGGCTCTGCCACACCAGTTCCAGCACCCGCCGGCGCAACGCAGTCAGGCGCAGGCCTTTCTGGGCGCACAAGGCATCGGCCTCGGTCAGTGCGCTGTGCACGCAATGAGAGTGGTCGTGGGGACGGCTGGCAATCGGTGTAATAGGCATGGGCGGCGACGAGTTTTGATAGAGACGTTATTATGTTACCCGTTCTCGCCTCCTTGAGTGGTCATCGTGTCCCGACTTTTTTCTGTTTTTGTGGCTTTTGTCGCCAGTTTTCTGCTGATCGGTTCGGCCCAGGCCGAGGTCAAGGTCCTCACCAGCATCAAACCGTTGCAGTTGATTGCAGCGGCGGTGCAGGACGGCGTGGCGATTCCCGAAGTGTTGCTGCCGCCGGGCGCTTCGCCGCACAACTACGCGCTGCGCCCCTCGGATGTGCGCAAGGTGCAATCGGTGGACTTGCTGTACTGGATCGGTCCGGACATGGAAGGTTTCCTGCCGCGCGTGCTCAACGGTCGGACCCTGCCGAGCGTGGCCGTGCAAGATCTGCCGGACATGAAACTGCGCCGCTTTGCCGAAGACAGCCACTCCCACGCCGAAGACGCCGACGAGCATGACCACGACCACCGCCCGGGCACCCTGGACGCGCATCTGTGGTTATCGCCGGTGAATGCGCGGGTGATTGCCGACAAAATGGCTGCCGACCTGAGCGCCGCCGATCCGGCCAACGCCGAGCGCTATCAGAGCAACGCCAAGGCCTTCGATGAGCGCCTGGATGCGCTGGATGCACGCTTGAAGAAGCGTCTGGCCGGTATTGAAGGCAAACCGTACTTCGTGTTTCACGAAGCCTTCGATTACTTCGAGGACGCTTACGGCCTGAAGCACACCGGCGTGTTCAGCGTGGCGGCGGAAGTGCAGCCGGGCGCGCAGCATGTGGCGGCGATGCGCAAACGCCTGCAGGAAGTGGGCAAGACCTGTGTGTTCAGCGAGCCACCGCTGCGTCCGCGCCTGGCGGAGACACTGGTAGCGGGTCTGCCGGTGAAGCTGGCGGAGCTGGATGCGTTGGGTGGTTACACGCCAGCGACGGCTCAGGGATATGAGCAGGTGCTGGAGAAGCTGGGCAATGATCTGGCCGGGTGCCTGGAATCGCTGTAACCCCCGACTCCTGTGGGAGCGAGCCTGCTCGCGAAAGCGGTGTGCCAGTCAACATAGATGCTGAATGTGCCGCCCCATTCGCGAGCAAGCCCGCTCCCACAGGTTCGTGGTGGCCTCCAGAATTAACTCAGAGGGCAAACGGCAGCGGTGTATGCACCTGCTGCCGCTGCGCCAATCGCTGCTCGAACTCCCGCGGATCGTGAATCAGCACGTCCTGCCCGGCAAACTGCTCGGCGGCGATCAATCGCGACAGCCAGAACCGCACACACGCCACACGCAACATGGTCGGCCACAACTCGGCCTCCGCTGCCGTGAACGGCCGCAACGCGGCATAGGCGCCGAGAAATGCGCGGGCACGCGGCCCATCGATCAAACCGTCCTCGTCCGAACACCAGTCGTTCAAAGCAATCGCCACGTCGTAGAGCATCGGCCCCGAGCAGGCGTTGTAGAAGTCGATCAACCCGGTCAGGTGCGTGCCTTCGAACATCGCGTTGTCGCGGAACAGGTCGGCATGGATGTTGGCCCGTGGCAACGCAAGAATCCTGTCTTTCTGCGCAGTGATTTCCTCCAGCGCCTTGTGCAACAGCGCACGCGGCTCGTCGCTCAGGTGCGAGAGAAACTCCGTGCCCTCCTCCAGCATCCAGTCCAGGCCACGATCGGTCTTGCGCTTGATCATGCGCTCGCCCTGGGTCGCCAGGTGCAGATGCGCCTGCAACTCACCGACCTGCGCGCAATGCTGGGCGTTGGCGACCTTGATGTGTTTGCCGGACAGGCGCGGTTGCAGCAGCGCCGGCTTGCCCTTGAGCTCACGCAGCGCCACACCGTCAGTGGTGCGCAGTGCGTAAGGTACCGGCAGATCGGCCTCGTGCAGCACATCGAGCAGGTTGATGAAGAACGGCATCTCCTGCACCGGACCGCGCTCGACCAGGGTCAGGACGAACTCGCCCTGCTCCAGGCTGACAAAGAAATTGGTGTTTTCGCTGCCGGCGGCGATCCCCTGGAAATCAAGCAGACGGCCGAGCCCGTAAGGGGCGAGAAAGGTTTCCAGCTCGGGCCGAGCCAGGGGGGTGAACACAGACATGGTTAAAAACTGCTCAGTTCGGGCGCCGCCAGCACAGCAGCGCCGATTAAAATTAAGAGACTACTTCCATTCGAAAATCTTCCACGACGGGATCAGCATATCCGGCTGATCCGAGCGGATGAAGTTTGCATCGGTACCGTCCGCACGCACCAGAAAATAGGGAGGAAATCCCTTCTGGGTAACCTTGATCGCATACAGGAAACCGTTTTGGCGGTATTCCTGAATGGTCTTGTCGCCTTCCGTGCGGATGGTAACTTCCGGATCGGCCGACGGCGCATCATCCGCGGCCATCGCCGCCAACGGTGAGATTGCAATCAAACTGACCAGCAGCAAGCGATTTAACGTACGCATGATAACCTTGTCCCTTTGTCGTCAACGGTCCCGCTATTCTAGCGCCGGGCCCGCCGAAAAGGTTGATTCTGCTCATGAGCCAAGCCCCCCTCGTCCTGGTGGACGGTTCGTCTTACCTGTACCGCGCTTTCCACGCACTGCCACCACTGACCACCTCCAAAGGCCTGCCGACCGGCGCGGTCAAAGGTGTGCTGAACATGCTCAAGAGTCTGCGCAAGCAGTACCCGGACAGCCCGTTCGCCGTGGTCTTCGACGCCAAGGGCGGGACGTTTCGCGATGAGATGTACGCCGAATACAAGGCCAACCGGCCGAGCATGCCCGACGACATGCGCGTGCAGATCGAGCCGCTGCACCAGAGCGTGATCGCCCTCGGTTTTCCGCTGCTGTGCGTGGAAGGCGTCGAGGCTGACGACGTGATCGGCACCCTGGCGCGCAGCAGCGCGGCGGCGTATCGCCCGGTGATCATCTCCACCGGCGACAAGGACATGGCGCAACTGGTCGACGGCCACATTACCTTGGTCAACACCATGTCCGGCAGTTCGATGGACGTCGAGGGCGTGAAGGAGAAATTCGGCGTCGCTCCGGAGCAGATCATCGATTATCTGGCGCTGATGGGCGACTCTTCCGACAATATCCCCGGCGTTCCCGGTATCGGCCCGAAGACCGCATCCGGCCTGCTGGTGGGCGTCAACGGCGGCCTGACCGAGCTCTATGCGCAGCTCGACATCGTCCCGACCTTGCCCATTCGTGGGGCCAAGACCCTGCCGGCCAAGCTCGAAGAGCACAAGGAGATGGCGTTCCTCTCCTATCAACTGGCGACCATCAAGGTCGACGTGCCGCTGGACGTCGAACTCGACGATCTGCAAATGGGCGCGGAAGATCCCGCCAAACTCTACGAGCTCTACACCCTGCTGGAATTCAAGAGCTGGCTGAATGACCTCGACCGCGACGCCAAGCGCCAGGAACTGAGCGCGGCCATCGAGCCTGCGCCGGCTGGCGATCTGTTCAGCGCACCTGCGGCCCAAACGCCAGCCGCCCCCGCTGAAGCCGCTTATGAAACCATCCTCGATCAGGCGCGTTTCGACGTCTGGCTGGAAAAACTGCAGAACGCCAAGCTGTTCGCCTTCGACACCGAAACCACCGGCATCGACGCGCAACAGGCGCAACTGGTCGGCCTGTCGTTCGCCGTGCAGGCCAACGAAGCGGCGTATATCCCGCTGACCCACTCCTACATCGGCGTGCCCGAGCAACTGGATCGCGACACCGTGCTGCGCGCGCTGAAGCCGATTCTCGAAGATCCGAACAAACTCAAGGTTGGCCAGCACGCCAAGTTCGACATGAACATCCTGGCCAACTGCGCCATCGGCGGCGATCAGAACAACGGCATCAGCGTGCGCGGCATCGCCTTCGATACGATGCTTGAGTCCTACGTGCTCAACTCCACTGCCACCCGCCACGACATGGACAGCCTCGCGCAGAAGTATCTGGATCACACCACCGTGAGCTTCCAGGACATCGCCGGCAAAGGCGCCAAGCAACTGACCTTCGACCAGATCGCCCTGGAACAGGCCGGGCCGTACGCCGCCGAAGATGCCGACATCACCTTGCGTCTGCACCAGACCCTGTTCGAAAAGCTCAGCGCGATCCCGAGCCTGGCCAGTGTGCTGACCGACATCGAAATCCCGCTGGTGCCGGTACTGGCGCGCATCGAACGCCAGGGCGCATTCGTCGACGCCGCACTGCTGGGCGTGCAGAGCATCGAACTGGGCGAAAAGATGGTTGCGCTGGAGCGCGAAGCGTTCGAGATTGCCGGGGAAGAGTTCAATCTCGGCTCGCCGAAACAACTGGGCGTGATCCTCTACGAAAAACTCGGCCTGCCGGTGCTGAAGAAAACCGCCAAGGGCCAGCCATCGACCGCCGAGGAAGTGCTGGCGAAACTCGCCGAGGACGATCACCGCTTGCCGAAAGTGCTGATGGAGCACCGCTCCATGAGCAAGCTGAAAAGCACTTACACCGATCGTCTGCCGGAGCAGATCAACCCGCGCACCGGGCGCATCCACACCTCGTACCATCAGGCTGTGGCGTCCACCGGTCGCCTGTCTTCCAGCGATCCGAACCTGCAGAACATTCCGGTGCGTACCGCTGAGGGCCGACGCATCCGTCAGGCCTTCGTCGCACCAAGAGGCTACAAACTGCTGGCGGCGGACTACTCGCAGATCGAACTGCGGATCATGGCCCACCTGTCCAGGGACGAAGGCCTGATGAACGCCTTCCGCAACAACCTGGACGTGCACACCGCGACCGCTGCCGAAGTGTTCAAGGTCGAACTCGACGAAGTGACCTCCGACCAGCGCCGTGGCGCCAAGGCGATCAACTTCGGCCTGATCTACGGCATGGGCGCGCAGAAGCTCGGCAAGGACATCGGCGTCGACACCAAGACCGCCAAGGCCTACATCGACACCTACTTCGCCCGCTACCCCGGCGTGCGCGAATACATGGAGCGCACCCGCAAGCAGGCTGCCGATCAGGGCTACGTCGAAACGTTCTTCGGTCGCCGCCTGTACCTGCCGGAGATCAACTCCAACAAGCCGCAAGAGCGCGCCGCCGCTGAACGCACAGCGATCAACGCGCCGATGCAGGGCACTGCAGCAGACATCATTAAGAAAGCCATGGTGGCGGTGGATAATTGGCTGGCATCGTCCGCACTGGACGCCAAAGTCATCCTGCAGGTGCACGACGAACTGGTTCTGGAGGTTCGCGAGGATCTGGTCGATCAGGTGAGCCAGGAAATCCGCCTGCACATGAGCGAAGCGGCGAAGCTGGACGTGCCGTTGCTGGTGGAAGTCGGCGTCGGCAACAACTGGGATGAGGCGCACTAAGGCGTCTGGGCCGGGCGTTTGCCGCGACACACTGTCGCGGCAAACGCCTGAAGAGGGCTTATTTCGAAACGCGCTTGCTCTTATTCCAAAGCTTTTTGAAAAAAATCTGAACTAATCTGACAGCTCACTACTCAGAGTTACTGAATGGCTGGTGAAGCCCTTCGATGCTCCTATGTTGTGTTAAGTGTTGGCAGATATCTGAACCCCGCCCTAGCGGTTCGGAACTTGAACCCCGGAACTTCTCCCTCCCCAAACGAAGTCCGGGGCTTTTTTTTGCCTCAAAACTCGCTGTGGCGACGTCAGACTGCGTTAAAAGCGCAGTTGAAAATGCTCATTCAGGTCCCCCTGAACTCTGCTTTTTAACCGCACTTTTGCCTTGCCTGACAGCACCACAGACAGTTTTGAAATCCCCTTACTCTGCCTCTGGCGGCACTTCCGTGCCTTTGTCTGCCAGTTCCATCCAGCCTGCCAGCACAGTGTAGGCCTCTTCCAGGCCCATGCGTTTTGGCGCCGAGAACAGCTGGATCGTCACCAGATCACCCCAGCCCTTGCGGATTTCCGACTGCACCTTCAGCAGCGTGTTCTTGGCTGCGCCGTAGGTCAGTTTGTCGGCCTTGGTCAGCAGGATGTGCATCGGCATGCCGGCGGCAACGGCCCAGTCGAGCATCAGCAGGTCGAAGTCGGTCATTGGATGACGGATGTCCATCATCAGAATCAAACCCTTCAAACTCTCCCGGCCACCGAGGTAAGCCTCGAGGTGACGCTGCCAGTGTTGCTTGAGCGGGATCGGTACTTTTGCATAACCGTAGCCCGGAAGGTCGACCAGACGCCGTTCATCGTCTAGCTTGAAGAAGTTCAACAGCTGTGTGCGACCCGGGGTTTTCGAGGTGCGCGCCAGGCTGGCGTGAGTCAGGGTGTTCAGTGCGCTGGATTTACCGGCGTTGGAACGACCGGCGAACGCCACTTCGAAGCCTTCGTCGTCAGGGCATTGATCGACTTTGGCGGCACTGAGCATGAACGTGGACTGTTGGCACAGGCCGAGGATGGGATTCTTGAGTTGCATGGGATTTCCGATGTGGGCGGCGCCGGGATTGGGCGCGGAACGCGGTGTCGCTTCCGTTTCAGTGACGCCAGTATATAATGCCGCAGATTTTGTGTGTGCTTTGTCCCAGCGAAGGATGAAGTTCACGAGAGCCAAAGACCTTGATTGCGCATCAGAACGCAGAACGCTCTCAACCCTGAAAAGGTCGTTTTATGACGAAATGGCTGCTGGCTGCCGGAGTCCTGATACCGCTTTACAGCGCACAGGCTACACAGGAACCGGAAGCCGTGTACAACCGTGTTTGTGGTGCCTGTCATTCCGGCCAACTACCCATGGCGCCCGAAAGAGGCGATCAGGAAGCTTGGACGCCGAGGTTGGCGAAAGGTATGGAGACGCTGGTGCAACACGTGACCCAGGGTTTCAAGGCGATGCCGCCGCGTGGTTTGTGCATGGACTGCAGTGCCGAGGATTACCAGGCCATCATCCTTTGGATGAGCGAGAGTAAACCCGGTCCATAACTCTTAACCCTTAGCCGTAGTTGGATTAGCTGATGAACAAATTGATCGTGAGTCTGCTGTTGACCGTGGGAATCTCCGGCATGGCCCATGCTGCAGGTGATGCAGCAGCCGGCCAGGCAAAAGCCGCCGTATGTGGAGCCTGCCATGGCCCGGACGGGAACAGCATGGCACCCAACTTTCCGAAACTGGCAGGCCAGGGTGAACGCTACCTGACCAAGCAACTGCACGACATCAAGTCGGGCAAGCGCACCGTTCTGGAAATGACGGGCCTGCTGACCAACCTGAGCGATCAGGACCTGGCCGACATCGCCGCCTACTTCGCCAGCCAGAAAGGCAGCGTCGGCGCAGCTGATCCGAAAATAGTCGCCCGTGGTGAGGCGCTGTTCCGGGGCGGTAATCTGGCCAAGGGCCTGCCAGCCTGCACCGGCTGCCACTCGCCCAATGGCGCCGGCAACGCTGCCGCCGGCTTCCCGCACCTGGGTGGCCAACACGCTCAATACATCGCCAAGCAACTGACCGATTTCCGCAAGGAAGAAGGCGGCCGCAATAACGACGGCGACACCATGACCATGCAAACGATCGCCAAGCGTCTGAGCGACGAAGACATCGCCGCGGTCTCCAGCTACATCCAGGGCCTGCACTAAGCAGCCTGAATCGAGCGTTGCCGGTGATGGACATCTCCTGCAACGTTAACGCTCGATTAATCCGTCGCAGCAAGTATAAAAAGGGTGGCTTTGGCCGCCCTTTTTTGTGGCCGCTGCCGTTACACTATAGAACTCATGCCCGCCAGGATCTGTCTGAAAACAGGTCGCGCGAGGCGACCAAAATTGTCCAGGAGTAAAGCATGCGTAATCTGATCATCAGCGCCGCTCTCGTCGCTGCCAGCCTGTTCGGCGTGACCGCCCAGGCCGCTGAAGCACCGGCCGCCCCTTACGTCGAGCTGGCCAACCCGGTGCCGGTGGCAGAGCCTGGCAAGATCGAAGTGGTCGAGCTGTTCTGGTATGGCTGCCCACACTGCTACGCATTCGAGCCGGTGATCAATCCATGGGTTGAGAAATTGCCATCCGACGTCAACTTCGTGCGTATTCCTGCGATGTTCGGCGGCCCGTGGGACGCTCACGGCCAGATGTTCCTGACCCTCGAAGCGATGGGTGTCGAGCACAAGGTTCACGCCGCCGTGTTTGAAGCCATCCAGAAGCAGCACAAGCGCCTGACCGACAAGAACGAGATGGCTGACTTCCTCGCCACTCAGGGCGTGGACAAGGACAAGTTCCTCGCCACCTTCGACTCGTTCGCCATCAAGGGTCAGATCGTCAAGGCGCGTGAGCTGGCCAAGAAGTATGAAATCACTGGCGTGCCAACCATGATCGTCAACGGCAAGTACCGCTTCGACATCGGCTCTGCCGGTGGTGCCGAAGAAGCCTTGAAACTGGCTGACCAACTGGTCGCCAAAGAGCGAGCGGCCAACAAGGCAGCTGCCAACTAAGCGCGGTAATCGCCATGCGCCGCTGGGGAACCGAACGCATCGTTGGCCTGCATGATCCGCAGGTCAACGAGCATCACCTGGAGTCCACGGGCCTGCCCGCAGACCATCGTCTGCGCCTGCTCAGCTTCAACATCCAGGTCGGCATCAGCACCGAGCGCTATCGGCATTACCTGACCCGAAGCTGGCAGCACCTGCTGCCGCACACCGGGCGCTCAGGCAACCTGCAGAAGATCGGCGACCTGCTTGGCGACTTCGATCTGGTCGCCCTGCAGGAAGCCGATGGCGGCAGCCTGCGTTCAGGCTACGTCAATCAGGTCGAACATCTGGCCCACCTCGGCGCCTTTCCCTACTGGTATCAACAACTCAATCGCAACCTCGGTCGACTGGCCCAGCACAGCAATGGCGTGCTCAGTCGCCTGAAGCCGTGGGCGATCGAAGATCATCCGCTGCCCGGCCCGAAAGGTCGCGGCGCCATCCTGCTGCGCTTCGGCGAAGGCCCGGAAGCGCTGGTGGTGGTGATGATGCATCTGGCCCTCGGCGCCCGGGTGCGCAGCCTGCAACTGGCTTACATTCGCGACCTGATCAGTGGCTACAAGCACCAGGTATTGATGGGCGACATGAACACCCATGCCAGCGATCTGCTACAACAGTCACCGTTACGCGATCTCGGCCTGTTGGCCCCGCAGCTGGAAGCGACCTTTCCCAGCTGGCGCCCGCAGCGTTGCCTTGATCATATTCTGCTCAGCCCGACCCTGACCCTGGAAAAGGTCGAAGTGCTGGCGCAGCCGATTTCCGATCACCTGCCGGTCGCGGTAGAGATTCGTCTGCCGGGTTCGCTCACGGCCGATGCATTGCCCGCGTTGAGTCCTGCCCCTCGCGGAACCCCTGAATGAGCGACGAAGCCCAGCGCTGGAAAGAGAAATACCTCAAAAGCATCGAACAGCAGGACAAGCTCGAACGGCGCTGGGCCGCAAGGCTCGACTTGCTGCGTCGCGGCCTGGTGCGCAGCACCCTGGCAGCCGAAGGCACCGACAAGGTCGTCGATCAGTGCATGAAAGAGATGCGCGATGTGGTGCGCACGGACGACATGGACGCCGGCCTCGCCGCCCTGTTGCCGCGCTTGGAAAAGGCTGTGCTCGACTCCGAACAGCGGCGCGAGACCCGCATCGATCAGGTCAGCACCGCGCTGACCGCGCTGGTCAGCCAACTGCAAGCCCTGCCATTGCCTCGAGAAGTGGCGCAGCCGCTGAAAAAATTTGCCAAGCAACTCGACAGCCGGGTCGGCCAGGCGCGGGAGATGCCACTGCTGCTGAGCGAGCTCAGTGGTTTGCAGGGCAAGGCGTTGCACCAGCTGGAAACGCCCGCCGAACCAGATCGCCCGGGTTTTCTGCAGCGTTTGTTCGGCAGTCGCGACAATGAAGAGACTCCCGCAACACAAGAAACGCCGCCGGTAGCGGATCAGCCTCAAGCACCTGTGCCAACACCAACCGGCGCTGAACACATGGCGCCCGAAACTGTGCAGACAGCCCCCCTCGAGCCGACTCCGCCCGCACCGAACCTGGCAGCCCCCGTCGCGCAAACGCCGGAGGCCAACCCTCGGCAGGCGCCCGCCGAGCAAGCTCACACCGAACCGCCCATTGTTTCTTTCGTGCCGCCGGTCATTGCTGTCGAGACGGTCACCCAACCCGTTGTCGCCCCCACGCTCTCGGCACCCGAGCCGGAAGCCGAGGCCGAAGCACCAGCCGCCCCGATTGCAGCGCCAATCCCTGCGACTGCGATCAATCCCGACGAGTTGATCCACCCCGCAGACCATCCGATCCCGACACCGCTGCTGCTCGACAGCCTGCCTCTGCCCGAACCTATTGCCCAGGCACTGGCCGCCATCGATCCGGAGCAGTCCGAGCAGGACATCCTCTACGCCCTGCCCGACTCGCCCGAACCGTCGTACAGCTCGGTGGCCAAGCACATCGAAGACACACTGATCGGGTTACTCGACGACCTGACCCTGCCCGAGCGCCATCGCCCGCAGGCAGAGGCAATGCGCGATCGATTGAAAAATGGTCTGAACTGGTACGAACTGCTGCCGATTCTCGACGATCTTGCGACGTTGATGCTGGCAATCACCGACAGCGGCCAGCATGAATTCGAAGTCTATCTGCAACAGCTCAATGAACGCCTCGAAGCATTCCAGAGCAATCTGCAGGCCGCCAGTGAAGGCCACGCCGACAACAGCTCGGCGGCACGGGCGATGGACACGCAGATCCGCGAACAGGTCGACGGCCTGCAGACCAGCGTGCAGGAAGCCGCCGATCTGGATGACCTCAAGCAAGTGCTGGAGAACCATCTCGAAGGCCTGCTCGGCACCATGGACCAGCACCAGAAACAACGCGATGCTCGCGAGCAGGAAGTGGCTGCACGCCTCAAGGGCCTGGCCGAGCGCGTGGCGCACATGGAGCAGGAAGCCCTGGGTTTCCGTGAGCACCTGGAAGAACAACGCCAGAAAGCCTTGATCGACCCGCTCACCGGCCTGCCCAACCGCGCCGCGTGGAGCGAACGGCTCGAACACGAGATCAAGCAGTGGCAGCAACACGGCAACACCTTGAGCCTGGCGATGCTCGACCTCGATCATTTCAAGCGGATCAACGACAACTACGGTCATCTGGCCGGTGACAAGGTGCTGAAGATCATCGCCACGGTGTTGCGCAAACGCCTGCGCGGCTCAGACTTCATTGCCCGCTTTGGCGGTGAGGAGTTTGTCTTGCTGTTGCCGGCCACCCCCCCTGCCGTAGGCGCCAAACTGCTGGAAACCCTGCGCGCAGCAATCGAGGCCTGCCCGTTTCACTTCAAGGGTGAACGGGTGACGATCACCATTTCCATGGGGCTGGCGTCATTCCGGCCGGGAGAACACAGCGATCTGGTGCTCAAAAGAGCCGATCAGGCGCTGTATCGGGCGAAAAATGCCGGGCGCAACCGGGTCGAGCTGGGCTGAGCAATTGTTCCATTTTGTTTAAATCAGCCCGTTGGCCGTCGATAGGCAAGGCAGTACGTTACACTGTTGCATTATTGTCTTGCGTGTACTGCCTTCCGCCATGAAATTTTTTGCCCTCCTCGCGTCGCTGCTCGTCCTGGCCGGTTGTGCCAGCGGCCCGCGTTACGACACCAGCCATCCTTCGGCCAATCACGACAGCCGCGTCCAGTTCGTGATCGTGCACTACACCTCCGCCTCCCTCGCCCGCTCGCTGCAACTGCTGACCCACGGCGAAGTCAGCAGCCACTACCTGATCGGCGACGACGAGAGCGGCACCATCTACCAACTGATGGATGAAAACCTGCGCGCGTGGCACGCCGGAGAGAGCGAATGGCAGGGCCGGACCTGGCTCAACTCCAGCTCGATCGGCATCGAAATCGTCAACCCGGGCTTCAAGGACACGCCGACCGGGCGCCTGTGGTTCCCGTACAGCGAAGCGCAGATTCAATCGCTGATCGTCCTGCTCAAGGACATCAGCAAGCGTCAGGGCATCAGCCCGCGCCACATCATCGGCCACAGTGACATCGCGCCGCTGCGCAAACTCGACCCGGGCCCATTGTTCCCATGGAAACGCCTGGCGGCCGAAGGCCTGGGTGTTTGGCCCAATGAACAAGCGGTGGCGCGTCAGCAGGCGCAGTTCAACGCCGAGCTGCCGAGCATCAGCTGGTTCCAGGCGCAACTGGCGCGCGTCGGTTACGACACCCCGCAAACCGGCGAGCTGGACGTCGCGACCCGCCACGTACTGGCTGCCTTCCAGATGCACTACCGCCCTTCGCGCTTCGACGGCACGCCGGACGCGCAAACGGCCGCGTTGTTGCTGGTACTCAACCAGACAAAATAATGACGCCCGCCCGACGGTCAGGGCGAAAACGCAATCAGCAGCTATAACTCATTGGTAATTCTTCGGATATTCCATGATGGTTGCTACCCGAGAGACGCTGCGTAGCTGGTTTTATCGCCCCTGGTTTTTGGCGATGATCGCGGCTGTCCTCAGTGCTGCGCTGTTGATCGCCGGCGGAACGTTCTTCGCCATGCGCCAGATAGAACAAAACGAAAGCCAGGAGATGAACGCTCAGGGCGAGCGTTTTCTGGCCCGCCTCGAACAATTGTTCGGGCAGTTGCGCGAAAGCCTTGATGACCTTGAAGCGCAGCCGTTGCGCAGTTGCGATGACGAAATGATCGCCACCCTGCAACAGGTCACCTTCAATTATCGCTTCGTCTATGAAGCGGCCTACATGGACGGCACACGAATCTGCTCCAACCGCCCCCGGCAAGAGGGGCTGTCGGTCGTCCGTGCGCCGGACATCAAAGGTCCGACCTACAGCTACTGGCTCAACACCACCACCGAACCCGATGAAAACCGTGCCGCCCTGATGCTCGGCCGCGGCAATTTCCGAGTAGCGACCTCCCGCGGGCATTTGACTGACATGGTCGACCTGCCACCGGACAGCAGCCTGCTGGTCGTACTGGATCACGGCAAGCGGGCGATTCCGGTGCTGGGCATTGCTCAGGCGTGGCCACCCACCGAGGTCTGGCCACCGAAGAGCCGCGAGGCCCTGCAGGTCACTCAATCACGGCTGATCTACCGCATGCCCACCAACAACCCGGAATACCAGTTGGTGCTGATCACCCCGCGCAGTGGCATGCACATTCCGACGGTGTGGTGGTGGATGGTCCCCGGCTGCCTGCTGTTGGGAGCATTTTCCGGGTTCTTCGTGTTTTTGCTGGTGCGTCAGCGCCAGTCGCTGGACGCCGAGCTCCAGGGCGCGATCCGTCGTGGCGAGCTGCAGGTGCTGTATCAACCGATTTTCGATCTCGACAGCCGCAACTGCGTGGGCGCCGAAGCCCTGCTGCGCTGGCGCCGTCCGGACGGCACGCTGACCAGCCCCGATCTGTTCATTCCCATGGCGGAAAACACCGGACAGATCCGCCAGATGACCGACTTCGTCCTGCAGCGGCTGCTGGAGCAACTGGGGCCGGTGCTGCGTGCCAACCCGCAGTTGTACATCTCGGTCAACCTCGCCGCATGCGACGTGATGGTGCCGCGCATCGGTCAGGTCATGGCCAAACTGTTGACCCTGCACCGGGTCGCGGCACGGCAGATTGCCTTCGAAGTCACCGAGCGCGGGTTGATCGACGTGGTGGTGGCACGGGAGAACCTGCAAGCCTTGCGCGACGTCGGCCATCAGGTGCTGATCGACGACTTCGGCACCGGCTATTGCAGCCTCGCCTACCTGCAGACGCTACCGGTGGATTGCCTGAAGATCGACAAGGCCTTTATCGACGCACTCGGCCATGACGCGGCCAGCAGCGGCGTGGCGCCGCACATCATCCACATGGCGCAGGCACTGGATCTGAAAGTGATTGCCGAGGGTATCGAGCACGAAGCGCAAGCCGTGTTTCTCAGCAGTGAAGGCGTGAAATTCGGTCAGGGATGGCTGTTCGCCCAGGCCCTGAGTGCGGTGCAGTTCATCGAGCTGATCACCCGTGGACGGCGCCTTGCCGGCCGTCGACTGGACGACGAAGCCTAGACCGCCAGCGCCATGTAGAACTGCGTGCCCTGCCCCGGCCGCGAATACACGCCCATCCGCCCGCCGTGCAACTGGACGATTTCCTTGCACAGCGCCAACCCGAGCCCGGCGCCGCCCTTCTTGCGCCCGACCTGCACGAACGGCTCGAAGATCCGTCCTTGCTGACCGTAGGCAATGCCTTCGCCGTTGTCCTCGACGCTGATGATCACCCGTTCGCCATGCCGACGCGCCTGCAGGCGAATCTGCCCGTCGCGGGCAGTATGGCGCAGTGCGTTGTCGATCAAATTGTCGAGCACCCGGTCGAGTTGCGTCTGATCGGCCTGCAAGCGCGGCAACGGTCCCTGCACTTCGACGTTCAGGGCAATGCCTTTGCCCGCGGCCGAATCGGCAAAACGCAATTGCGCCTGCGCCAGCAAGTCTTCGATGGAACATGGCGCCAGCGTGAGTTTCTGCAAACCGTTCTGATAGCGCGAGAAGTTGAGCAGGTCGTTGATCAACTGCATCAGGCGCTGCATCTCTTCGTTGACCGTGTCGAGCAGATCCGCCTCGCGGGAATCCGCGGGAAACTTCGCACGTTCGCGAAACAGGCCGAAGGCCATGTGCATGCCGGTGACCGGTGTGCGCAACTCATGAGAGGCCCGCAGCACGAACTCACTGCGCACTCGCTCGAAAGCACGTTGTTCGGTGACGTCGTGCAGCACCATCACCGCGCCGAGGATATGCCCCTGGGTGTGGCTGACCGGGGTCAGGCTGTAAGTCAGCAGGCGCGATTCGCCGTCGACTTCGATGCTCAAATCTTCCGGGGCACGCTCCAGCGTGCCACCGCGCAGCACCAGTTGCAGCTGCGCGTCGAGTTCCGGTCGCTCAAGCGCTGTGCCCAAGCCCTGCCCCAAGCGATCACTGTCCCAGCCCAGTTGGCGCTGGGCAACCGGATTGAGGTGCTCCAGACGCCCATCGCGATCGATCATCAGCAAGCCATCGTCGATGCTGTCGAGCACCGCCTGCAAACGCTGCTGGCCAGCCAGCAGTTCGTCGACGTTGGTCGCCTGATGCTCACGCAGCGCCTCGGCCATCAAGCCGAAGCGCTTGGTCAGCTGGTTCATTTCCATCGCCGAAGAAATCGGCAGGGTCACGTCGAAATTACCCTGGCCGATGTTGTCCGCGGCCTTGGCCAGCGCCTCGATCGGCGCACCAAAGCGCCGGGCAATGGCATGCGCCGTGACAAAACCGATGATCAACACGGCCAACCCGACCAGTCCAAGCAGGCCGGCAACCAACAGCGCACGGTCGCGAGCGGCGTGCTGCACCGAGTTGATGTTGTCGAGCGCATGCTTGTGTTCGGCAATCAGGCCGTTGCGCAGCGTGTTGAAGCGCTCACGCAAATCGCCGGTGCCACTCAACGCAGTGGCCGGGTCACGTACCTGATCGAACGCCTGAAGGAAACGTTGGTAATCGGCCTTGGCCTGACTGAAGCTGTATTGGCGACCATCACCGACTTCCTCCTGGGCAATGCCTTGATCGAGAAGCTGTAAATAATGCTGCTTCGAGGCTTCGAACGCAGCGTTATCGGGCTTTTCGGCAAGCATCATGATCAGTTGATCGCCGAGGGTCTGGCGCAGCTTGAGTCCCAGATCGAGGGTGACGAAGTTGTTGCGGATCAGCGCTTCCTGAGTCCCGGCCATCTGCATGACACTGACCAGCCCGAGCAACAGCCCGAGCAACGCCACCGTGATCAACGCGGAGATGCTCAGGAACAAGCGCGTGCGCAACTTCATCGCCAGTTTCATCGCCGCGCGCTCACAGGTTGTACTGCTTGCGCTTGCGGTAGAGGGTCGAGGCGTCGATGCCGAGGGTCTTGGCCGCTTGATCGAGGGTGCCAGCCGTCGCCAGTACCGCGCCGATGTGGGCTTTTTCCAGTTCATCGAGGCTCAGTGCCGCGCCGACCCGTGGTGCGTTGTTCGCCGGTTGTTCGGCCATGCCCAGGTGACTGATTTCCACGCGTTCCTGCGGGCAGATGATGCTTGCCCGCTCCACCACGTTGCGCAGCTCACGGATGTTGCCCGGCCAGCGATAGCCCAGCAACGCTTCACGTGCCTCGTCGCTGAAGCCCCGAGCCGGACGCGCATATTCTTTGACGAAACGGGCGAGGAAGCGATCGGCCAGGGTCAGGATGTCTTCGGCACGCTCGCGCAGCGGCGGCAGATGCAGGGTGATCACGTTCAGGCGGTACAACAGGTCCTCGCGGAAACGCCCGTCGCGCACCATGTCTTCAAGGTTGAGGTTGGTCGCTGCAAGAATGCGCACATCGGCGCGGCGAGTCACCGGATCCCCTACCCGTTCGTATTCCTTGTCTTGAATGAAACGCAGCAACTTTGGCTGTAATGTCAGGGGAAAATCGCCGATTTCGTCGAGAAACAGCGTGCCACCGTCGGCCTGATTGACGCGACCCAAGGTGCTTTCGCTGGCCCCGGTAAATGCGCCGCGGCTGTGGCCAAACAGCTCGCTTTCCATCAGCTCGGCGGTCAACGACGGGCAGTTGATGGTCACGCAGGATTTTTTCTCGCGCTTGCTCCAGCCATGAATGGCCCGGGCCAACTCGCCCTTACCCGTGCCGGACTCGCCCAGAATAAGAATGTTGGCGTCGGTGCTGGCAACCTGGCGTGCGGTTTCCAGCACGACTTTCATCGCCGGACTGTGAGAATCCAGACCGTCCCTGGGTTTGCGGATCTCGCCTTCGAGGGCTTCGAGACGCGCCGAGAGTTGACGCACTTCCAGTTGCTTGGCGGTGGCCAGACGCAACTGGTCGGGGCTGCACGGCTTGACCAGATAGTCGGCGGCGCCAGCCTGGATCGCGTCCACGGCGGTGTCGACGGCCGAGTGCGCGGTGACGATCACCACGCGCATCCACGGCGCCTGGATACGCATCTGTGCCAGCACGTCGAGACCGTTGTCTTCGCCCAGCCGCAAGTCGAGGAAGCACAGGTCGAAGACCTGGCGTTGCAGCAAAGCGTCGGCCTGCGCCGCGCTGTTGGCAGTGGCCACCGTATAGCCTTCGTCTTCGAGGCAGTAACGGAAGGTACGCAGGATGGCGGACTCATCGTCCACCAGCAGAATGCGGCCTTGATGCTCAGTGGCAGATTCCATTTTTCCTACGCTCCTTATGTGATTGGTCTTGGATTAGTCCCGGAAAAATCGGGCAAGTTGCATGGTCGATTCTGAACGATGTCAGCCATAGCAGGGTAGCTCTCTCCTGCCCTGACAGCCAATCCATTGATTTTGTTGAGTTTCTAAACAATTACCGACCTGCCGATGGTTGCCCGCGTACTTTTCTGACCTCCGAGACGTGCTCTCAATTCAATAAGAATGAAATCTGCTACGAAATAATCGTGCATTACGCACGACCGTAGATGACTCATCGTGCAGGATGCGTCCAAGCAGATTTTTCATTCAGCCATAACACATTGATTTTATTGAATATTTTTCAAATAAAAAACTGGCATGCAGGCTGCAATAACTCATTCAGCCCGGGCAGATCCGACTGCCCCAACCGAATAAGAGTGAGGAACCCAGGATGACTCGCCAACGTGCCGCCCAAGTGCGTATCTCGCCACTGCATATCCAACAAGGTCTGTTTGGCGTACTTGCTCTGTTGATCACCCTGATCGCCTGCCAGCAATACCTGAGCTGGGAGAACAGCCAGAAGCCTGAGCCGCTGATCTCGATTCAACACAGCACGCAGACGCACTTCAGCGCCGTCAGCAGCCAGGCCGAGAGCACCTCGATGCGCATGATGGAAGTCGACCAGGCGCAGCCGCTCGATCAACTGCCACGTGAAGAGCGCTGGGTTTTCTGACGAACCGACGAATTCGGGCGCATCGCGCCGGGACACGCAACACCCCTAAATAGAGAAGTAAGGAGAATCACCATGTTGAGCTGGGCAATTACATTCTTGATCATTGCCATCATCGCCGCCGTACTGGGCTTCGGTGGTATCGCGGGCACCGCCACGGGTATCGCCAAGATTCTCTTTGTCGTGTTCCTGGTGATGTTCATCGCTTCCTTCTTCTTTGGCCGTCGCGGCCGAGGTTAACGATGACTGGTTTAAAGACACTGGCAGCCGCCCTGCTTCTGGGCGGTAGTGCCATGGCGATGGCGGCCAATGATGGCCAGGCGCGGGTCAACGAGCTGCTCAGCTCCGACCCGCAATACCGGGAAACCTGGCAAGGCGTGGTAAAGCATGAAGAGCGCCTGCCGGAATGGGTGATGAACCTGTCCGGGACACCAGACCAGCAGATGAATGCCGTGACGGAAGATGGCGACAAGTATCTGGTCGGGCCGCTCTGTGAATCCGCAGACAAGTGCCTGAACCACCGATTGATCGTAGCGTTCAGCTTCGACAAGAAAGATGCCTACGCCATGCTCGTTGATGTGCCCGAAGGATTGCCGGCCGACAAGTCGCCTACGCGACATGCCACCTACCGCTTCCTCGGCAAACCCAATCAGGGCATGCAGAACCTGTTGATGGAAACGCTGAAGAAAGATCCGAACTGGTACTGATTCGAACATGAGGGCAGCGCCCCGCTGCCCTTTATTGCGCCCGCCCGAGGAAGGTCGGCGCATGACCAGGGGGCCGGGACGTTCTGACTGTTACAGGGTCGGAGTGACCTACGGGTACAGGGAGTGCCTGCGCAAGGGCCGGGTCAGGGTAAAAGCTGCGACGCAGGTTCGCCGGCCCCCAGTGGCTCGACGGACTTGCGCTGAGCTTTTCGCGATACAAAACATTGATCCAGAGCGTCCTGCTCGCCTTTTTATGGTTCAGACTGCGCGCGAAAACATTTCGCCGTGTTTCCTGTCGACCGTATATCGAGAAAGAGTCCTTTCAAACAGTGGGACTTCTAGTCTGCAAATGCAGGCTTTTTCTTGAATTTTTCGCCGAATTCACTCGTTCAAAAAATAACCAACCTAAGCTGTAATGGCCGGTTCACGGCACTTATGCCGGCTGAAATGTCGTAATCGAACCGGTTGGGACGCCAGTTTCATTTAAAAAAGCTCATGCCGATTCGGCATAGGGTAGGCGTTTACGGCATTAGACGGCGCAACCTTGCATCGGAATAGTTGCGCCTTTTTTCGCCTGCCGAAGAGCCGTAAACACGCGCTTCGGGGCACCTTATACGGAGGCAGATGCACAGACTTTTCCGCTAAAGAGCGTTCCAGTTCCTGCATGTGCCTGAGTCAAACGCAAGTAAGGGTAAAGATAATGAAGAAGGCAAAACTCAGCCTCGCCTGGCAGATCCTCATCGGTCTGGTTTTAGGGATTGCAATTGGTGCGTTGCTCAACCATTTCAGTGCCGAGAAAGCCTGGTGGATCAGTAACGTCCTGCAACCGGCAGGCGATATCTTTATCCGTCTGATCAAGATGATCGTGATCCCGATCGTCATCTCCTCCTTGATCGTCGGCATTGCCGGCGTGGGCGACGCCAAGAAACTCGGGCGTATCGGCCTGAAGACGATTATCTACTTCGAAGTCGTCACCACCATCGCTATCCTCGTCGGTCTGGTGTTGGCGAACGTGTTCCACCCGGGCGCCGGCATCGACATGAGCACCCTGGGCACGGTGGATATCTCCAAGTACCAGGCGACCGCTGCCGAAGTACAGCATGAACACGCGTTCATCGAGACCATCCTCAACCTGATCCCGTCGAACATCTTCGCGGCCATGGCCCGCGGCGAAATGCTGCCGATCATCTTCTTCTCCGTGCTGTTCGGTCTCGGCCTGTCGAGCCTGCAGTCGGACCTGCGCGAGCCGCTGGTGAAGATGTTCCAGGGCGTTTCGGAAAGCATGTTCAAGGTCACCCACATGATCATGAACTACGCCCCGATCGGCGTATTCGCACTGATCGCCGTGACCGTCGCCAACTTCGGCTTCGCCTCGCTGCTGCCGCTGGCCAAGCTGGTGATCCTGGTTTACGTCGCCATCGCCTTCTTCGCCTTCGTGGTGCTGGGCCTGATCGCCAGGCTGTTCGGCTTCTCGGTGATCAAGCTGATGCGCATCTTCAAGGATGAGCTGGTCCTGGCCTACTCCACCGCCTCCTCGGAAACCGTGCTGCCACGCGTGATCGAGAAGATGGAAGCCTACGGCGCACCGAAAGCCATCTGCAGCTTCGTGGTACCGACCGGTTACTCGTTCAACCTCGACGGTTCGACCCTGTACCAGTCCATCGCAGCGATCTTCATTGCCCAGTTGTACGGCATCGATCTGTCGATCAGCCAGCAACTGCTGCTGGTGCTGACTCTGATGGTCACCTCCAAAGGCATCGCCGGCGTACCGGGCGTGTCCTTCGTGGTGCTGCTGGCGACGCTGGGCAGCGTCGGTATCCCACTGGAAGGTCTGGCGTTCATCGCCGGTGTCGACCGCATCATGGACATGGCGCGTACCGCACTGAACGTGATCGGCAACGCTCTGGCAGTACTGGTTATCGCGCGTTGGGAAGGCATGTACGACGACGCCAAGGGCCAGCGCTACTGGAACTCCCTGCCGCACTGGCGCAGCAAGGAAAAACTGCCGGCTGGCGAAATCTCGAAGCAGTAATGCAACCCCCTTGTGGGAGCGGGCTTGCTCGCGAAGAGGCCGGCACATTCAACATTCCTGTTGATTGACCCACCGCTTTCGCGAGCAAGCCCGCTCCCACTTTGGATCGGCGCATGCCGAATAGACAAACCCCGGAGAAATCCGGGGTTTGTCGTTTCTGGCGACACCGCTATCATTCGCCGCATCTTCCGGGGGATTTGACTGATGCTTAATGGCCTGTGGCTTGGCTTCTTTGTCGTGGCAGCAATATCTGCGCTGGTGCAGTGGCTGGTCGGCGGCAACGCCGGGATTTTCGCGGCGATGGTGGAAAGCATTTTTGCCATGGCCAAGCTGTCGGTCGAGGTGATGGTACTGCTGTTCGGCACCCTGACCCTGTGGCTGGGCTTTCTGCGCATTGCCGAGAAAGCCGGGATCGTCGAGTGGCTGGCCAAGGTCCTCGGGCCGCTGTTCCTGCGGCTGATGCCGGAAGTCCCGGCCGGGCACCCGGCGCTGGGCCTGATCACCCTCAACTTCGCCGCCAATGGCCTCGGGCTGGACAACGCCGCCACACCGATCGGCCTCAAGGCGATGAAGGCGCTGCAGGAACTCAACCCCAGCGCGACCATCGCCAGCAACGCGCAAATCCTGTTCCTGGTGCTCAACGCCTCGTCGCTGACCCTGCTGCCGGTGACGATCTTCATGTACCGCGCCCAGCAAGGTGCGCCGGACCCGACCCTGGTGTTCCTGCCGATTCTGCTGGCGACCAGTTGCTCGACCATCGTCGGCTTCCTCTCGGTGGCGTTCATGCAGCGCCTGCGCATCTGGGACCCGGTGGTGCTGGCCTACCTGATCCCGGGAGCGCTGATCCTTGGCGGCTTCATGGCGCTGCTGGCGACGATGTCGGCCACGGCGCTGGCCGGGCTGTCGTCGATCCTCGGTAATCTCACGCTGTTCGGCCTGATCATGCTGTTCCTGGTGATTGGCGCGTTACGCAAGGTCAAGGTCTACGAGGCCTTTGTCGAGGGCGCCAAAGAGGGCTTCGACGTCGCCAAAAACCTGCTGCCGTATCTGGTGGCGATGCTCTGCGCCATCGGCGTGCTGCGCGCCTCCGGGGCGCTGGACTTTGGTCTGGATGGTATCCGCCATCTGGTGCAATGGGCCGGGTGGGACACACGCTTCGTCGATGCGTTGCCAACGGCGATGGTCAAACCGTTTTCCGGCAGCGCCGCGCGGGCAATGCTGATCGAGACCATGAAGACCTCGGGCGTCGACAGTTTCCCGTCGCTGGTGGCGGCGACGATTCAGGGCAGTACAGAAACCACGTTCTATGTGCTGGCGGTGTATTTCGGCGCAGTAGGGATTCAGCGGGCGCGGCATGCGGTGGGGTGTGCGTTGCTGGCGGAGCTGGCCGGCGTGCTCGGCGCGATTGGCGTCTGCTACTGGTTCTTCGGTTAACCACAAATCAAAATGTGGGAGCGGGCTTGCTCGCGAAGAGGGCGTGTCAGTCGACCAATACATTGCCTGACACACCGCCTTCGCGAGCAAGCCCGCTCCCACAGGGGTTATGCATAAGGTTTAAGGTCTGGGTTGTGGGGCGAGTTTCTGGCCTTGCTGAACGGCCCACGCCACGACTTTCGCAGTAAGGCGATCACTGGCCTGTCCAAACCCCGCAACCACCGCCGGCACCTGCACATCGCTCAGTGGCTGGCGCTCTTCGAAGCGCTGGCTGGCGAGAATCTTCTGGTCATAGCCGCGCACCAACAACGCATCGACCCGCACCACGACGCTGGCCTGATTGCCCTGGTACTCGGTCTGAAACGCCTGCAAGCTGCCGCCCAGCTCCAGATCCGCCGCAAAATTGCTGTCATCGGTACTGAGCAACGTCACCCGGCCATCACGCGCAAAGCCATCGAGCAGCCGATTGCGTACCAGCACCGGCGCCGGATCGCTCCAGCGCGACGCCTTGTAGCTGCTGATCACGTCACCCTGTGCGATCACCGCGATGTTCGGCCGGTTCAGCGCTTCGCTGGCCTGCAATTTGTTCAACCGCAGCGACCAGTGCTGAGTCGCGGCCGAACCGGCCGAGGCGGGCGCCTGAGTCGATGGCAGGCGGTACACATCCGACGGCTCGGCCTTGGGCAGAATCGAGCACGAGCAGAGCAACGTCAGGCTGGCGGCGAAGAGGGCGAGGCGAGTCAGCTTCATGGCGTGAACTCCTTGTTCTTGTCACTGCCCAGCAGGTAACCGCTGGGGTTGGCCTCCAGGCGTTGAGAAATGGCGCGCAGCGAGGTCAGGGTTTCGCGCAGTTCGCGGATGGCCGGGGCCAGGCCGTTGAGGCCCTGCATGCCGTTGTCGAGGGAGTTCTGGTTCTTGCTCAGCAGGCCGTTGATGGTGGCGCTGCTCTGCTCCAGCGACTTCATCGCCTGCTCGGCACTGCCCAGCGCCCGTTTGCCTTGATCGTTGAGCAGGCCGTTGGCGTTGCGCATCAGCAGCGATGTCTGTTCGAGCATGCTGCCGGCCTGTTTGCCGACGCTCGCCAGTTGCTGCATGGCCTGGCGCAGGTCGCCGCGCTGATCGTTGATCGAGCCGGTGGTCTGCTCCAGATGCGCCAGGGTGCTGCTCACACGCTCGACGTTCTCCGGGGAGAACATCTGATTGGCGTTGCTCAGCAGCGCGGTGATGCCGCTCATCAAGTCGTTGCTGTCGTTGAGCAGGCGCGAGATCGGCGAAGGTGCCGCGACGATGGTCGGCAGTTCGCCGTCATGCCCGCGCAGTTTCGGGCTCTGCGGGGTGCCGCCGCTGAGCTGGATGATCGAGGTCCCGGTGATCCCGGCCAAGGCCAGTTTGGCCTGGGTGTCTTCCTTGACCGGGGTGTCGCCGCCCAGACGAATCCGCGCCAATACCCGCCGTGGGTCCTTCGGATCGAGGCGCAGGCTGACCACGTCGCCGACCTTGATCCCGCTGTACTGCACCGGGCTGCCCTTGGACAGGCCGCTGACCGCCTCGTTGAAGACGATTTCGTAATCCTTGAACTCGGTGTCGACGCTGGACTTGGCCAGCCACAGGCCGAAGAGCAGGGCGCCCGCCACGACAATCACTGAGAACAGGCCGATCAACACATGATGGGCTCGGGTTTCCATGTCAGACCTCGTTGAGCAATTTGGCGGCGTCCAGCGCCGAGCGGCCGCGCGGGCCGTGGAAGTATTCGTGAATCCACGCGTCATCGGTTTCCGAGACCACGTCGATCGGACCGGCGACCAGCACCTTCTTCTGCGCCAGCACCGCCACACGGTCGGTGATGGTGTAGAGCGTGTCGAGGTCGTGGGTCACCAGAAACACGCTCAGGCCCAGCGCGTCGCGCAGGGTCAGGATCAGTTGATCGAACGCCGCCGCGCCAATCGGATCGAGGCCGGCGGTGGGTTCGTCGAGAAACAGGATGTCCGGATCCAGCGCCAGCGCCCGGGCCAGTGCAGCGCGCTTGATCATCCCGCCGGACAGCGAGGCCGGGTATTTGTCGGCCGCCGACAGCGGCAGCCCGGCCAGCGCCAGTTTCACCGCCGCCAGATGCTCGGCGTCGTTGCGGCTCAGGCCGGCGTGTTCGATCAGCGGCAGGGCGACGTTCTCGGTCACCGTCAGCGAGGAGAACAGCGCGCCTTTCTGGAACAGCACGCCGAAGCGTCGCTCGACCAGCGAGCGCTCGTGTTCGGACAGGCTCGGCAGATTCTGGCCGAACACCTTTACGTTACCTTCGCTGGGCCGACGCAAACCGACAATGCTGCGCAGCAGCACCGATTTGCCGCTGCCGGAGCCGCCGACCACGGCGAGGATTTCGCCTTTGTACAAGTCAAGATCGAGGTTCTCGTGCACGCTCTGGCTGCCAAAGCGATTGCACAGGCCACGGACTTCGATCACCGCCTCCGAGGGCGCGCGGGGTGGACGACTCACCAGCCCATCTCCATGAAGAACAGCGCAGCCACCGCATCGAGCACGATCACCACGAAAATCGACTGCACCACGGCGGACGTGGTGTGCGCGCCGACCGACTCGGCGCTGCCGCTGACCTTGAAGCCCTCCAGGCAACCAATCGTCGCGATCAGGAAGGCAAAGATCGGCGCCTTCACCAGGCCGACCAGAAAGTGCTGGATACCGATGTCGCTTTGCAGCAGCGAGAGGAACATCGCCGGCGAAATCCCCAACGACACCGCACACACCACGCCACCGCCGATGATCCCGCAGAGCATCGCCAGAAACGTCAGCATCGGCAGCGCCACGAGCATCGCCAACACGCGCGGCACCACCAGCAGCTCCATCGGGTCGAGGCCCAGGGTGCGGATCGCGTCGATCTCCTCGTTGGCCTTCATCGAGCCGATCTGCGCAGTGAATGCGCTGGCAGTGCGGCCAGCCATCAGGATCGCCGTGAGCAACACGCCAAACTCGCGCAGAAACGAGAAGCCCACCAGGTCCACGGTAAAGATCGTCGCGCCGAAGCTGGCCAGCACCGTCGCACCGAGAAACGCCACCACCGCGCCGACCAGAAAGGTCAGCAGCGCCACAATCGGCGCAGCGTCGAGGCCGGTCTGTTCGATGTGCGCAACGACTGGCGTGACCCGCCAGCGCTTGGGCCGGAACAGGTTGCGGGCGATGGTTTCGAGGATCAGGCCGATGAAACCCAACACCTGCAGAGTGTCCTGCCAGACCGTTTCCACCGCGCGTCCGATGCGGGTCAGCAGTTGCACACTGACGCTGACTTCCGGCTCCTTGATCGGCACGCAGAAGTCAGTCAGCGAGCGATACACGGTTTGCAGCAACGCGCGGTCAGCCTGGGAGATCGAGCAGTCGGGATGTTCGGCGGATTTGCCCAGGCGTTCGGACCCGAGCAGCTCAACCAGCAGGGACGCGCCAGCGGTATCGAGGGCACCAAGACTATTGAGGTCAACGACGGTATTGGCGTCGTACTGGCCGTGGAGTTGTTCGGTCAGGTGCTTGAGTTCGGCGTAATGGGCAAGCGTCCAGTCCCCGGACACCCGCAGGCGGGCAGGGCTGAGCGACGTGTCCAGTCGGGCATTACCGGTCATCGAGCTGCTGGTCATAAGCTCCGTGCTTGTTCGGCTAAATACGCAGGCATACGTAATAGCACGAACCGGATTACTTTTCTTTGATCGCTGTGCTGTCCGTCACTTCGAATCGCAGCACGCCAATCACCTGGCCGTCCTCGGTCAGCACTCGCACCTGCCACTTGCCCACCGGATTGGCGGGGAAGTTCTGCTTGTGCGTCCAGGCCCGGTAGCCTTCCTTGCGCCCGCCATGGATATCGAGGGCGATGCGGTCGACTTCCTGACCGTTGAACTGCCACACATGATAAATGCGCTCATCCAGCCCGCGCGGCGCGTTGATTGCGGTGTAGGCGTACAGCCCGCCGTTGCGGATCTGCTCGGCGCTGACCTCGTCGAGACTGGCGCCGGGGGTGCGGTCCTGCAACTGGGTACTGATTGCCACGTCGGTCATCCATAGCGTGGCCGGCGGCACCCACGAGCGCAGGGTCCAGCCGACCGCGCCGATACCGACGGTGATGCACAGGATCGCCAGCGCGTTGCGCACAGTGCGGATCGGGAAGATTGACGCCAGGCTCGGGAACGACAACACCACCGCCGTGCCCAGCGCCCATTTGAAACTCTGCGCGGTGGTCAGGTGCATGATCACCGGCAACGCGGTGAGCAGGGCGGCGAACAGGGTCAGGGTGTGCAGTGCGAGAAACGCCCAGCGCCGTGGCGCCAGCCATTTGTAGTAGAGCGGGTCGACAATCGAGATCAGCGCGGCGATGCACAGCAGGCCGGTGAAGATCAGTTGCCCGCTGTTCCAGGTGGTGGTGATGAAGAAGAACGGCAGAACGAAAAACAGGCTTTCCTGGTGGATCATCTGCGTCGCGTAGCGCAGCAGCGGCTGCGGAATTTCCCGCTTGAAGATACGCGTGAACAACCCGGTCAGGGTGTTTTCCAGCATCAGCCAGAGCCAGCTGAGCAGCATGATGATGGTGATCCAGCTCGCCAGGCCTTGCTGGCGATCGACCAGAATGAAACTGCCGACCCCGGAGATGAAACCGCCAAGCGCAATGACCCCGGGGTAGCGCTTCATCAGTTCGAGAATGCGCTGGATCAGGAGGGGTATTTTCGGCATGTGGACGGTTCACGACTGGAGAGGAAAAAACCCCGACAGAGTACCGTCCGCCGGGCGACGTGGCGAGGCTCCCGGTCAGTAAGTCAGCACAGATTCCACAGGTTCAGTGTTTGGCTGGCTTGCGGCGGTGCAGGCGCCAACCCACCAGGATGAGCAGCACGACGCCCAATCCGCCCGCCACCAGCCACAACACCTCATCATCACTGAGCAACGGCTTCTCGATCCGCAGATACCCCGGCTGCAACAGCAACTCGCGCATGGCCTTGTTCGCCGTGTCCAGCGTCACGCCTTGCAGCTCCCGGGCAGGGTTGGCAAAGCGGCCATCTTCGTAATCGCCCAGCGCGCTCCAGTAGTAATCGGCCATCGCGCTGTTGCCTTGCACCGCCCAGGCCTGATGGGCGATGGCGGCCTGTTTGATCCGGGCGAAGGTGTCGGGGTCGAGGCCGTTTTTCAGCAGGTCGGCCTTGAGGTCTTCCAGCACCTGCTTGGCTTCGGCAAGGTCATCGCGATCCACGTCGGCATTGAGGCTCATGAAGCCGACCCCGCCAAACACTTCGCGCTCGGCCCATGGCCCGTAGGACAAGCCGTGGTTCAGGCGGATCTGTCGGTACAGCGCCCAGTCGAGGTAGTCCTTGAGAATGTCGAAAGTCTCGTCGTACTGATCGTCCAGCATCGGCTCCGGCACCAGCCAGTGCAGCTTGGCGCTGTCGCCGATGAAGCCACGGGTGAGGGTGCGTTCATGGGCCGCGCTGGTGCGGATGTCCGGCAGCTCACGGTGCTCGGCCGGGTCGACTGCTTCGAGTGCGCCCCAGGTGCGTTCCAGATAGGCCGGCAGTAGTTTGTCGAGCTCGCCGACGACGATCAGGGTCATGTTGTTCGGCGCGTACCAGGTCTTGCGTACCTTCTCCAGTTGCTGCTGGGTCAAGTGACCGACCTCGGCCCGTTGCGGGCATTTCAGGCCCAGCTCCACCGCCAGTTGGTTGCTCGCGGTGTGACCCAGATCCTGACGGTCGAGAAAGCGCTGCAGGCGCGTGTAATGGCCGCCGTCCTCACGCTCGACCACGCGTTTGGCAGCGCTTATCGCATTGTCGTCGATGCGGGTCTGGGTCAGCAGGCCGAGCAGCAGGTCGAGGACCTTGCGCTGGTTCTTCGCCGGGGCTTCGATGACGAACGTGGTGTCGGCGTTGCTGGTGAACGCGTTCCACTCGCCGCCCAACGCCTGCATGCGCTCCTCAAGGCCGCCTTCGCCGGTGGCATCGACACCGCTGAACAGCAGGTGCTCGAGCAGGTGCGGCAGCTCTTTTTCATCGCAGTCGAAATCGTCGAGGCCGACGCCCACCACCAGGCGGATCGCCACATGCCCGCGTTCGGTGCCGGGCTTGAGCAATAGCTGCAAACCGTTGGGCAGCGCATAGCCTTCGACCTGAAATCGATCAACGGCGAAGACGGGCAGGGAACCGAGCAACAGACAGGCGAACAACAGGCAACGCATAACAGGCTTCCGTACGGCTGATTTGGAGATCCGTGTCGCTATTCAGACCGCTTTCGCGAGCAGGCTCGCTCCCACCTTGAAATTCATTCCCTGTGGGAGCGAGCCTGCTCGCGAATATCTTGCGGCTGAATCAATGGTACTGACTGACCTCAGCCACAGACGTTCAAGGCGAATGCGTAATGTCGGCAATATCATCCGCTTCCAGCGCCCCGGTATCCGCCGTTTCCAGCACCACATAAGCACTGCTGCAAAACAGCGAATTCAAGCGCTTCATATCCGCAATCAGCTCAAGGTGCAGCGAACTGGTTTCCAGACTCTGCACGATCTTGCGTTGCAAACGGCTGACATGGGCATGGGCCAAACGGCGTTCCTGTGCGCGGAAGCGACGTTTTTCGCGCAGCAACTGACGGGCGCTTTCCTTGTCGCCGCTGAGAAACACCGACAGCCCCAGCCGCAGGTTGGCGATCAGTTGCTGATGCAGCCCGGCCAGTTCCTCCAGGCCGTCCTCGGAGAACGAGCGCCGTTGCGAGGTTTTCTGCTGCTGCACCTTGCGCAGCATGCGTTCGATCAGGTCGCTGGCCAGTTTCAGGTTGATCGCCAGCTCAATGGTCTCTGCCCAGCGCCGACTGTCCTGCTCGCCGAGATCCTCGCGCGGCATTTGCGCCAGATACAGCTTGATCGCGCTGTACAGTGCTTCGACATCATCGGTCATGCGGCGCATTTCGAGGGTGACCGATGTCTGCTTGCCGCGCAGCACATCGAGCGTGGCATCGAGCATGTTGTCGATCAGGTCGCCCATGCGCAGGGTCTCGCGAGCGGCGTTTGCCAGTGCCAGACTCGGTGTGACCAGCGCTGTCGGGTCCAGATGCCGGGGTTTGGCGGTGCCATTGACCTCCGGACGCTCCGGCAGCAGCCAGGCACACAGCCGCGCCATCGGCCCGACACTCGGCAACAGGATCAGGCAACGCGCGGTGTTGTAGAGCAGGTGGAAGCCGATGACCATTTCCTGCGGGCTGAAATCGAGGCTGTCGATCCAGTGCACCAGCGGATCGAGTACCGGAATGATCAACAGCAGGCCGATCAGTTTGTACAGCAGGCTGCCCAACGCCACTTGCCGCCCGGCCGCGTTCTGCATGCTGGTGCTCATGAACGCCAGCACGCCGCTGCCGATGTTGGCGCCAATCACCAGACCGATCGCCACCGGCAGGCTGATCACACTGGCGCCGGCCAGCGTGGCGGTCAGCAGCACGGCGGCGAGGCTGGAGTAGGAAATCATTGCGAACAGCGCGCCCACCAGGGCATCGAGCAGGATGTCACCGGTCAGCGAGGCGAAGATGACTTTCACCCCTTGGGCGTGGGTGATCGGTGCGGCGGCTTCGACGATCAGTTGCAGCGCGAGAATGATCAGCCCCAGACCGATCGCCACCCGGCCCATCTGGCCGAGCCGCGTCTGTTTGCGCGACAGGAAGAAAATCACCCCGAGAAAAATCAGCAGCGGCGACAGCCACGACAGGTCGAACGTCAGCACCCGCGCCATCAGCGCAGTACCGACGTCGGCGCCGAGCATGGTCGCCAGCGCCGGGGTCAGCGCCATCAAGCCCTGGCCGACGAAGGAGGTGACGAGCATGGCGGTGGCGTTGCTGCTCTGCACCATCGCGGTCACGACGATACCGGCCACGAACGCGAGCCAGCGTTTGGACATATTCTGGCCAATCACATGGCGCAGGTTGGTGCCGTACACCCGCAGGATGCCGGTTCGGACGATGTGCGTGCCCCAGATCAGCAGGGCCACGGCAGAAAGCAGATTGAGCAGGGTGAGCATGCAGACCCCCTGTAGTTGCAGCGCCCCAGAGGAGCAAGTTGACGGTACCGCGCGGTTTCTACGTTTTTGATACTTAAGCTGTAGTTGGCTAACGGTCTGGGCGCCAGCATTGCACAGCTAAACAGTGGATTGAAACAAAAGTGTCATGAAAAACACTTCAGCCGAACACCCGGAATGAACCCGATCCGGCAACACCACAAAACAATGTGGGAGCGGGCTTGCTCGCGAAAGCGGTGGGTCAGTCAACCTCATCGTCGACTGATCCCGCGTCTTCGCGAGCAAGCCCGCTCCCACAAGGGTGTTGCGGATTACCGGATTACTGCCCCGGGATGTCCTTGCGCAGCTTCACCGGGTCTTGCTGTTTTCTCTTCTTGGCGATCGCGGTGCGCATCTTGATGTTGATCGCTTCCACCGCCAGTGAGAACGCCATGGCGAAGTAGACGTAACCCTTCGGTACATGCACGTCGAACGACTCGGCAATCAGCACGGTACCGACCACCAGCAGGAACGACAGCGCCAGCATCTTCAGCGACGGGTGCTTGTCGATGAATTCGCTGATCTTGCCCGAGGCCAGCATCATCACCAGCACCGCAACGACGATCGCCGCCACCATCACCGGCACGTGGGAAACCATGCCGACAGCGGTAATCACCGAGTCCAGCGAGAACACGATGTCGATGATCGCGATCTGGATGATGGTGTAGAGGAAGTTGCCGCCCTTGCCCGAAGGCTCGTCGCCACTTTCGTCTTCGCCTTCCAGCGCGTGGTACATCTCCTGCGAGCTCTTCCACAACAGGAACAGGCCACCGAAGAACAGGATCAGGTCGCGACCGGAAATGCCCTGGCCGAACACCACGAACAGGTCGGCCGTCAGGCGCATGACCCAGGTGATCGACAGCAGCAACAGGATCCGCGTGATCATCGCCAGACCAAGCCCGAAGATCCGCGTGCGCTGCTGCATATGCTTGGGCATGCGGCTGACCAGGATCGAAATCATGATGATGTTATCGATGCCCAGAACGATTTCCAGGGCGGTCAGGGTAAAGAAGGCAACCCAGATTTCGGGGTTGGTCAGCCAATCCATGTGTATTCCTTTGAGCGAGTGTTAAACCATGACGCCAGCAAGCAGCTGGCGTCAGGGTGAGTTAATGCCGTTACAACGTGCTGAACAGCGGGAAAGTCCCCAGCAGCAAGGCGGCCACCAGTATGCACAGGCAGACCAGCACTGCCCACTTCAGGGTGAACCGCTGGTGATCACCGAATTCGATACCGGCCAACGCCACCAGCAGGTAAGTCGACGGAACCAGTGGACTCAGCAGGTGGACGGGCTGACCGACGATCGAGGCACGGGCCATTTCCACCGCGGTGATGCCGTAATGGCTGGCCGCTTCGGAGAGCACCGGCAACACGCCGTAGTAGAACGCGTCGTTCGACATGAAGAAGGTGAACGGCATGCTCACCAGCGCCGTGATGACCGCCAGGTACGGGCCGAGGAAGTCCGGAATCACCGCCAGCAGACTTTTCGACATGGCGTCGACCATGCCGGTTCCGGACAGGATACCGGTGAAGATGCCCGCAGCGAAGATCAGACTGACCACCGACAGCACGCTGCCGGCGTGGGCCGCAACGCGGTCCTTCTGCATTTGCAGGCACGGGTAGTTGACGATCATCGCGATGCTGAACGCCACCATGAACAGCACCGGCAGAGGCAACAGGCCCGCGATCAGGGTGCACATCAGCGCCAGGGTCAGCAGGCCGTTGAACCAGATCAGCTTCGGACGACGGGCATCCGGGAACTGCGACACGCTGATTTCGCTGTGGTCGATCTCGTCGCCGATCAGGTGCAACTCACCCAGACGCGCACGTTCACGTTTGCCGTAGAAATAGGCAATGATCAGGATCGCCACCACACCGGCGGCCATCGCCGGGATCATCGGCACGAAGATGTCCGACGGATCGACATGCAGCGCGCTGGCGGCACGGGCGGTCGGGCCGCCCCAGGGGGTCATGTTCATCACGCCACCGGCGAGGATGATCAGACCGGCCATGATTCGCGGGCTCATGCCGATGCGGCTGTACAGCGGCAGCATGGCGGCCACGCAGATCATGTAAGTGGTCGCGCCGTCACCATCCAGGGAAACGACGAGCGCCAGCACGGCGGTACCGACCGAAACTTTCAACGGGTCGCCTTTGACCAGTTTGAGGATCTTGCGCACGGCCGGGTCGAACAGGCCGGAGTCGATCATCAGGGCGAAGTACAGAATGGCGAACATCAGCATCACGCCGGTCGGCGCGAGCTTGGTGATGCCTTCGAGCATCATCGGGCCGATCTTCGGTGCAAAGCCACCGAACAGGGCGAACAGAATCGGGATGATGATCAGGGCGATCAGCGCAGACAGGCGCTTGGTCATGATCAGGAACATGAACGTGATGACCATGGCAAAGCCAAGGAAAGTCAGCATGGGAATACTCCAGGCGTAGCGCGGCGAGTGAAGTGAGCGGATCGGACGGGATCAGCGCAGAACGGGAAGCACGAGGCGTACGGGCGGAGTTGGAGCGAGGAGGCGGGTTACAGAGGACATCAGAATCACCATTGTTGTTGTTAATTGGGCCTGACGTGCGAGCAATCACACGCATCGGCCAACCGGTCTGTTGCCGGTAGTGGCGGCGATCCTAATCGGGCAACCTTTCAGCTACCTTTCGCTGAAGAAAGCGTGGGGCGAATGGTCAACCGGCCGTCGGATGCGGCTAGAGTCAATCAATTCGGGGACGGGAGGGCGCAGACATGGGTGAATTGCACAACGGTGGCTGCCACTGCGGACACATTCGCTATCAGTTCAGCGGGACTTTACGTGACATCGCCCACTGCCATTGTTCGATCTGCCGCAAGGTCAGCGGTGGCATCGTCACCACGTGGATCACGCTGCCAGCGGCCAGCTTCCACTGGCTGGCCGGGACGCCTTCGCGTTATGACTCGTCGAGCAGCTGCGCGCGTTACTTCTGTTCGCAGTGCGGCGCGCAGCTGGCGCTGGTGACCCTGCTCAGCCCCGAGAGCATCGATGTGACCATCGCCACGCTGGATCACCCGGAGCACGCAGCGGCCGAGCGGCATATCTGGACCGACAGCCAACTGCCGTGGCTGCACCTGGACGAGCATCTGCCGGGTGAACCGCAAGAAACCCTGTAGGTTTACAAAAGCCTGATCAAAAAACAGACAGGTCCAGCGGGCGTATCGCGCCCATCCAGATCGCATGCTCGGTGTGGTCGAGCAAATCATCGCCAGTGTCCGGGTGCAGGAACACCACCAGCCCCTTTCGATTGAGCGCCAGCCACGGCAGCACCTCGCCAATCAGCTCCGGGCCGAAGGCCAGTTGGCAGCTCCAGTCCGGGTGCGGGCCGACCGGGCGTTCGTGCATCCGGCCCATCTTCAAGGCAAATGTCTGCGCGGCCTGTTCGCACAGGGCCCGGGCCTGGGCGATGGTGCTGGCGTCGTAATAGATATGGGCGTGGTAGCCCTTGATCGTGTGCATGTTGCAAGCCTCTGAATCGATTCGAACCCTCGCCGTTTCCTGTGGGTCACACGCCATATGACAGGAACAGGAGCTCAGCCATGAAAAATGCCGAAACCCCGACGGTGAAAGTGGTGCTGTATGGTGCCATGGCCAGCCTCGGCGGCGCGTTGATGGCTGAATTGCTGCGCAGGCAGCACGAAGTCATCGCGATTCTCGACGATTTGAACGTGCTCGCGCCACGTCCCGGCCTGCGCACCAAAAGCGGCGATCTGTTCGACGCCGAGCGGGTCAAGCAAAGCGTCGCGGGCAGCTCGGCGGTGATTTGCCTGCTGGACGCGCCGGGCTTACCGTTCAGCAGCGACCATGTGGAGCGCTCCGTGGTGCTCGGACCAGTGGAACAGGTGCTGGCGGTCGATGCGTTGGTCGACGGCTTGCAGGCGGCCAACGTGCCACGGCTGTTTCTGGTGGGGAATTTTGCCGTCCTCGATGAACCGGATCTGGACGACGGCCTGCAACGCCACGCCGCCGAAGAAATCCACGAAGCCCTGCAAAGCAGCCCACTGCAATGGACACTGGTGAACGCGCCCCATGGTGTAGCGGGGCTGACCATTGAGCATTTCAGCCAGGTCGGCGGCAATCTTGAGCCGGGGCTGGCAGAGCCGCTGGAACGGTTGAACCGGGTCGCGGTGGGGATTGCCGATGAGCTGCGGCTGAATCTGCATGTGGGGCAGCATGTGAATTTTGTCGCCGCCTCGGGTACGTAAAAAGCCTCTCAAATCGCAATCGAAGGCAACGCCACGCTTGTCAGGGATTCGGCGCTGCTGGCCTGCTCGGCCATCAACCAGTCGACAAACTGTTGAATCAACGCACCACGGCGTTTGCGTTGCGGCAGCACCACGTAATAACCCAGACGCGACAGAGTGGTCTCGGCGATGGGCCGGCACAGCAACCCCTGAGTCAGCAAGTTATCCACAAGGTGACGCCAGCCGATGGCGACGCCCTGACCGCCAATCGCTGCTTGAATCAACAGCGTGTAATTGTCGAAACGCAATTGCCCCGGTGCCGGCGGGGTAGTGATGCCCAGTTCGCGAAACAGTCCGCTCCAGTCGAACCAGTTGCTGCTGTTTTCACCGCGCAGGTGCAGCAGCGGAAATTCCAGCAACGCCTGGGCGGGCAGGGGCAGCGGCCGGTTCTTGAGCAATTGCGGGCTGCACACAGGAAACACTTCCTCACTGAACAGCCAATGGCTTTCGCCCTGTTTGAAGCGCCCGTCGCCAAACAGCACCGCAACATCGATGTCGGTGCGCAGCATGTTGTGGTTGCGCTCGCTGGTCACCAGGCTGACATCGACCTGCGGATTGGCTTCATGAAAGCGGTGCAAGCGCGGCATCAGCCAATACGCGGCAAAGGCGAAGTCGGTGGCGACCTGCAATACCTCATGCTGTTGTTGTGTGCTGATTGCGCTCAATCCTGCATCGATATTCTGCAAACCGAGCTGAACCTGCTCGAACAGAATTGTCCCGCCCTCGGTCAGTTCAATGCCCCGGTAGATTCGGTCGAACAGCCGCGCGCCCAATTGCTCTTCCAGACGCTTGATCTGTTGGCTGATGGCCGGTTGCGTGGTGCCCAGTTCTACCGCCGCCGCAGTAAAACTGCGATGGCGCGCCGCCGCCTCGAAGGCGCGCAACAGGTCGAGCGACAGGTTTCCGAGGGCGTCATACATAAGCTGTGCTTATCCTAGTCATTGTCCGGCGCGGGCTTTACCGGACTGGGCATGGGCTCCATGCTCGATCGCAGCAATTTCGCATAAATATTCACTATGGAATGCCGCGATCACATGAAGCGCAAGAACATTCTTTTCATCATGGCCGATCAAATGGCCGCGCCAATGTTGCCGATCTACGGCCCGTCGCCGATCAAACTGCCGAATCTCTCGCGCCTCGCCGCCCAAGGCGTGGTGTTCGATGCTGCCTACTGCAACAGCCCGTTGTGCGCGCCGTCGCGTTTCACCCTGGTCAGCGGCCAGTTGCCGAGCAAGATCGGCGCCTACGACAACGCCGCCGATTTCCCCGCCGACATTCCCACCTACGCCCACTACCTGCGCCGCCTCGGCTATCGCACGGCGCTGTCGGGCAAGATGCATTTCTGCGGCCCGGATCAACTGCACGGTTATGAAGAACGCCTGACCAGCGACATCTACCCGGCCGACTACGGCTGGGCGGTGAACTGGGACGAACCGGACGTGCGCCCGAGCTGGTATCACAACATGTCCTCGGTGCTGCAGGCCGGGCCATGCGTGCGCACCAACCAGCTCGACTTCGATGAAGAGGTGGTGTTCAAGGCCCAGCAGTACCTGTTCGACCACATTCGCGAGGACGGCGACCAGCCGTTCTGTCTGACCGTGTCGATGACCCACCCCCACGACCCGTACACGATTCCCAAGGCGTTCTGGGATTTGTACGACGACAGCGACATCCCGTTGCCGACCACCCCGGATCAACATTCCCTCGATCCACACTCACAACGTCTGCTCAAGGTCTACGACCTGTGGGACAAGCCGCTGCCTGTGGCCAAGATCCGCGACGCACGCCGAGCGTACTTCGGGGCTTGCAGCTATATCGACGCCAACGTCGGCAAACTCCTGCAAACCCTCGAAGATACCGGGCTGATCGACGACACCATCATCGTCTTCTCCGGCGACCACGGCGACATGCTCGGCGAGAAAGGCCTTTGGTACAAAATGCACTGGTACGAAATGGCGGCCCGCGTGCCCCTGTTGATAAGTGCCCCAGGTCAGTTCGCTGCCGGGCGGATCAGTGCTGCCGTGTCCACCGCAGACCTGTTGCCGACCTTCGTCGAGCTGGCCGGCGGCAGCCTGGAACCGGGCCTGCCGCTGGATGGGCGTTCATTGGTGACGCATCTGCAAGGGCAGGGCGGCCACAACGAAGTGTTCGGCGAATACATGGCCGAAGGCACGGTCAGCCCGCTGATGATGATCCGTCGCGGCGCGTACAAATTTATCTACAGCGAAAGCGACCCTTGCCTACTCTTCGATGTGCACAACGATCCCCATGAGCTCGAAGAACTCAGCCAGTCGCCGCAACATCGCCAGCTGTTCGACGACTTTCTCGCCGAAGCACGGGCCAAGTGGGACATTCCGGCAATCCACCGCGATGTGCTCGCCAGCCAGCGCCGCCGCCGCTTCGTCGCCCAGGCGCTGACCCTCGGCAAGCTGAAGAGCTGGGACCACCAGCCGCTGGTAGACGCCAGTCAGCAGTACATGCGCAACCACATCGACCTCGACGATCTGGAGCGCAAGGCCCGTTATCCACAACCCTGCCAAAACCAATAATGTTAAGGGGAAGTCCATGCGCAAGTTATCCACAGCACTGACGATCGGCCTGTTGGCCCTGGGCAGTGCCTCGGCCTTCGCCGAGCAAAGCTGCGAAACGGTGAAGATGGCCGATCCGGGCTGGAGCGACATCGCCGCGACCAACGCCATCGCCGGTTTTTTGCTGGACGGCATGGGCTACAAGGCCAAGGTCGACACCCTCGCGGTACCGATTACCTTCGGCGGCTTGAAGGACGGCCAGGTGGATGTGTTCCTCGGTAACTGGATGCCGGCGCAGCAGGGCTTTTACGACAAGTTCGTCGCCACTGGCGACGTGACGCAACTGGCGAAGAACCTCGACGGCACCGAGTTCACTCTGGCGGTACCGGACTACGTGTGGGACGCCGGCGTGCACGATTTTGCCGACCTGAACAAATACGCCGATAAATTCGAGAAGAAGATCTACGGCATCGGCTCGGGTGCGCCAGCGAACATCTCGCTGCAGGAGATCATCAAGAAGAACGACTTCGACCTCGGACAATGGAAGCTGATCGAGTCCAGCGAACAGGCGATGCTCGCCGAAGTCTCGCGGGCCGTTAAGAAACAGAAATTCGTCACCTTCCTCGGCTGGACCCCACACCCGATGAACGTGCAGTTGAAGATGCATTACCTGAAGGGCGGCGAGAAATACTTTGGCGACACCGGCAGCGTGTTCACGTTAACGCGCAAAGGCTACGCCGAAGCCTGCCCGAATGTGGGCAAGTTGCTGAGCAATCTTGCGTTCACTCAGGAAATGGAGAACAGCATCATGGCTGAGGTGGTGAACAAAAAGGTCAGCAATGCCGATGCGGCGAAGGCGTGGATCAAGGCCAATCCGGCGGTGCTGGACAAGTGGCTGGACGGGGTGAAGACCGTGGATGGCAAGGATGCGTTGCCTGCGGTGAAGGCCAAGCTCTGATCCAGCAAAGAGGAGCGCCTCACAGATATCTCTGTGGAAGCGGGCTTGCTCCGGGCGGCGTTCCGAAGAATGCGGTGGATCATCAACATCACTGATGACTGATACACCGCATTCGCGAGCAAGCCCGCTCCCACAAGTTTTACCCTGTTAAGCTTTCGCAAAACTCAACCGCGAGGACCCATGGCCCTGCCCAGTCGCCGCTCACTCTTGCCCTTCCTGACCTGGCTACCCCGGCAAACCCGCGCCAGCGTCGGACGGGATCTTGTCGTTGGCCTCAGCGGTGCAATTCTCGCGTTACCGCAGTCGATCGCCTACGCGCTGATCGCCGGCCTGCCACCGGAATACGGCCTCTACGCCGCGATCATTCCGGTGTTGATCGCCTGCCTGTGGGGATCGTCGTGGCACCTGATCTGCGGCCCGACGGCGGCGATTTCGATTGTGCTCTACGCCAGCGTCAGCCCCTTGGCCGTGCCGGCCTCCCAGGATTACATCACCCTCATTCTGCTGCTGACCTTTCTTGCCGGGATCTTCCAGTGGCTGCTGGGGTTGCTGCGCTTCGGCGCCCTGGTGAATTTCGTCTCGCATTCAGTGGTGCTGGGGTTCACCCTCGGCGCGGCGGTGGTGATTGCCATCGGCCAGTTGCCCAATCTGCTGGGGCTGGATCTGCCAGCGAAAGCCACGGCACTGGCCAGCCTGATGGATCTGCTGCAACACCTGCGAGCTGTGGATAGACCTTCTTTGCTACTCGGCGTCGCGACGGTGGTGGTCGGTGTGGTATTGAGACGACTGCTGCCCCGCTGGCCGACCCTGTTGATAACCCTGGTGCTGGGCAGTGCGGTGGTGTGGTTATGGCCGTCGATGTTCGGCCACGTGCACCGGGTCAGCGCCTTTGTCGGGCGTTTGCCGCCGTTCAGTGGCTTGCCGCTGGATCTGGATCTGATTCTGCGTTTGCTGCCGAGCGCGGTGGCGGTGGGCATGCTCGGGCTGGTCACCAGCCTGTCGATTGCCCGCTCGATTGCAGCGCGTTCGCAGCAGTTGCTCGACGCCAATCAGGAGGTTCGCGCGCAGGGTTTATCGAATATCCTCGGGGCGTTCTTTTCCGGATCGCTGTCGGCCGGCTCGTTCACCCGTTCAGGCCTGAGTTATGAGGCAGGCGCCTGTTCGCCGCTGGCCGGGGTGTTTTCGGCGATCTGGGTCGCCTTATTCGCGATGTTCGGCGCCGGACTGATTGCGCACATCCCGATTCCGGCCATGGCCGGCAGCATTCTGTTGATCGCCTGGGGGTTGGTGGATCATCGCGGGATTCGCTCGTTGCTGCGGGTCAGCCGCGCCGAGTTCGTGGTCATGGCGCTGACGTGCCTCGCGACCCTGTTGCTGGAATTGCAGACGGCCATCTATGCCGGGGTGCTGGCATCGCTGTTCTTCTACCTCAAGCGTACTTCGCAACCACGGGTGCAACATTGGCGCGATGGCGAGGACGATGTGCTGCGGGTCGGCGGCTCGATCTTTTTCGGCGCCAGCCATTACCTGCAAGTGCGTTTGCAACGACTGCACGGCGCGCGGGTGGTGATCGAGGCGCAGCAGATCAACTTCATCGATTATTCGGGAGTGGAGATGCTGCACCAGGAGGCCCGGCGTCTGCTGCGCCAGGATCGCAGCCTGACCCTGCGCCGCGCACGGCCGCAGGTGGTGGAGGAGTTGAGGAAGCTGGAAGGGGCTGAGAAATGTCCGATCCGGTTTGAGGATTGATTCAACAAAACACTGCACAACCCGGTGGGAGCGAGCCTGCTCGCGAAAGCGGTCTGTCTGACACATCATTGCTGGATGTGCTGCCGTCTTCGCGAGCAGGCTCGCTCCCACAGGGCTATTTATTGGGCGAGTTGGCGACGTAGCTCGGCCAGTACCGGCGCCGTGTCCGGACGCACCGCGCGCCACAAAAAGAACGCCTCGGCCGCCTGCTCGGCCAGCATCCCCAAGCCGTCCATCGACACTGCCGCACCATGCTCACTGGCCCAGCGGCAGAACGCGGTCGGCTCTTTGCCGTACATCATGTCGTAGCACAGGGTCTGGCCCGGCTCGATCAGGCTCGGTGCAATCGGCGGCACCTCGCCGCTGAGGCTGGCGGAGGTGGCGTTGATGATCACGTCCACCGGTTCGCGCAGCCAGTCGAAACCACTGGCCGACACCGGCCCCAGATCGCAGAACAACTCGGCCAGCAGCTCGGCCTTGTCTACCGTGCGGTTGGCGATGATCACCGACGCCGGTTTTTCCGCCAGCAACGGCTCCAATGCCCCGCGCACCGCACCACCGGCACCGAGCAGGAGGATGCGTTTGCCGGTCAGGCTGAACCCGGCGTTCACCGTCAGGTCGCGCACCAGTCCGGCGCCGTCGGTGTTGTCACCGAGCAACGAACCGTCGGCCAGTTTGCTCAAGGTGTTCACCGCACCGGCCCGTTGCGCCCGGGCGGTCAGGCTGTTCGCCAGGCGGTAGGCGTCTTCCTTGAACGGCACGGTGACGTTGGCGCCGCGACCTTCCAGGAAGAACGCCGTGGCGCAGCCGGTAAAATCGTCGAGTGGCGCCAGCAGAGTGCTGTAGTCGAGGCTCTGCCCGGTTTGCTCGGCGAACAGTTTATGAATCATCGGCGACTTGCTGTGGCCAATCGGGTTACCGAAAACAACGTAACGATCCATCAACAGTCCTCAGGCCTGGGCCAGCCAGTCGCGGTCTTGCAGGAAATAGTCGGTCAGGCGCGCCTCTTCGCTGCCGGGCTCGGCTTTGAAGTCGTAGGCCCAGCGCACTTGTGGCGGCAGCGACATGAGGATCGACTCGGTACGCCCACCCGACTGCAGGCCGAACAATGTGCCACGGTCATAAACCAGGTTGAACTCGACGTAGCGGCCACGGCGGAACTCCTGGAATTCACGCTGCTTGGCGCTGAACGCATCATGCTTGCGGCGCTGCACGATGGGCAGGTACGCGTCGATGTAGGCGTCGCCGATGGCGCGCATGAAGGCGAAACTGGTGTCGAAGTCCCACTCGTTCAGGTCATCGAAGAACAGGCCGCCGATGCCGCGTGGTTCGTGGCGATGCTTGATGTGGAAGTAGGTGTCGCACCAGGCCTTGTAACGTGGGTAGACATCCGGCCCGAACGGCGCGCAGGCCTGCTCGGCGACGCGGTGCCAGTGGATGCAGTCTTCTTCGTTGCCGTAATACGGGGTCAGGTCGAAGCCACCGCCGAACCACCAGACCGGCTCTTCACCTTCCTTTTCGGCGATGAAAAAGCGCACGTTGGCGTGGGAGGTCGGCACGTGCGGGTTGTGCGGGTGAATCACCAGCGACACGCCAAGGGCTTCGAAGCCGCGTCCGGCCAGTTCCGGGCGATGGGCGCTGGCCGAGGGTGGCAGACCGCTGCCGAACACATGGGAAAAGTTGACGCCGCCCTTTTCGATCACCGTGCCGTTTTCGATCACGCGAGTGCGACCGCCACCGCCGGCAGGCCGGGCCCAGGCGTCTTCGACGAAGCGCGTGCCGCCGTCCTCGGTTTCCAGTGCGGCGCAGATGCGGTCTTGCAGGTCGAGCAGATAGGCCTTTACGGCGTCGGTGCGGGTCGTCATGGCTTCACCTTGGATCAGGGCATAGCTACGCGGGCGCCCCGCAGGCGGGGGTCGGCGCAAATGGGCGCGTAGCATAACACCGCAGACCCGAGCGCCGCAGTTGACGAAGATCAAGCAGGGGAGTTGGATAGGGGGCTCGCAAACGACCCAAGGAGAGCAGGCAGATGGCAAAGCGTATCCAGTTCCGCGCCCATGGCGGTCCCGAAGTGCTCGAGTATGTCGACTATCAACCCGCCGCGCCCGGCCCGAATCAGGTACGGGTGGCGAACAAGGCGATCGGCTTGAACTTCATCGACACCTATTTCCGCAGCGGTCTGTATGCCCCGCCAGCCTTGCCGTCCGGCCTGGGCGCTGAAGGCGCCGGCATCGTTGATGCGGTGGGCAGCGACGTCACCCGGTTCAAGGTCGGTGATCGCGTCGCGTACGGCAGTGGCCCGCTGGGCGCCTACAGCGAGTTGCACGTCCTGCCCGAGGCCAATCTGGTGAAGCTGCCAGACGAGATCAGCTGCGAAACCGCCGCCGGGGTCATGCTCAAGGGTCTGACCGTGCAATACCTGCTGCGCCAGACCTATGAACTCAAGGGTGGTGAAACCATTCTGTTCCACGCCGCTGCCGGGGGCGTCGGTTCGCTGGCCTGCCAATGGGCCAAGGCACTGGGCGTGAAACTGATCGGCACCGTCAGTTCCAAGGAAAAGGCCGATCTGGCCAAGGCCAACGGCGCTTGGGCAACCATCGACTACAGCCACGAAAACGTTGCGCAGCGGGTGCTGGAGCTGACCGACGGCAAGAAAGTCCCGGTGGTCTACGACGGCGTCGGCAAGGACACCTGGCTGACGTCCCTCGACAGCGTGTCGCCACGTGGTCTGGTGGTGAGCTTCGGCAATGCCTCCGGCGCAGTGGACGGGGTCAATCTGGGGATTCTCTCGGCCAAGGGTTCGCTGTACGTGACCCGGCCGACCCTGGCGACCTACGCCAACAACGCCGAAAATCTGCAACGCATGGCTGACGAGCTGTTCGAGATGATCATCAGCGGCAGGATCAAGGTCGACATCAGCCAGCGTTATCCGCTGGCTGATGCAGCGAAGGCGCAGACCGAATTGTCGGCGCGACGCACCACTGGCTCGACCATTCTGCTGCCCTGACACCTCGCTCGGCGTCTTGCCAGTCGGGTTTCAAACCACGGCTGGCAAGACTGTTGGAGCGCGTTCAGAACCTCTGCGGATGACACGCCAACGGTTTTTGCACCAAGTGGCCCGCATCCACCTGATCCGGTTGCTGAACCGCTGCAAGGATTTGCCGCCATTCGGCTGACAACGCCCAGTACTCACCGCGTGCGCGCTGTTCAATATGCAAGGGATTGGAAGCGATCGGCATCAGGCCAAAACGCTGGTAAAGGCGCAGCTGTGGCGACCTGCACAACGCGGTCACACCCTGGTAGCCGTGTTTTATCGCCCACTCGGCAGCGGCCGCCAGCAGGCCGTTGACCGCGATGGGCAGCTGGTTGTGCGATTGCGCGATCAAGCGGCTGAACTCGACATGGCGTGATAACGCCACCGTGGGCGAAACATGTTGCTGCGCCAGCGATGCCCATTCGAACGGTGCCGGAGTCGCCCTCAATACCGCCAGCAGTTGCTCATGCCGATACAACAGAAAGTGAGTGCTGCGTGACCTTGTCGTCAGTCGCGTTTCGAGCATCCGCGCCCTCGAGGTCAGCATGTAATGCTGCAGCCGCAGCCGAAATTGCCGATCGATAAACCGATCGAATTCCTGGGTATCCGACCCCGCTTCAAGCATCACGATGCGGCAGCCTTCATGATGACTTTTCAGCGTCACCTGAAGCGCCTGCAGGTAATCCGTGAGTTGCAAATCCGTAGTGTCCATTCTTTCTCCGCAGACCTGACTTATCGAAGTGTTTCTAGTGCAGGGAAAGGATGGTTGCTTTTGACGATAGCGCCACGGAACGTGGTCTGAGAATCAGGTGGGAAAAGTCAATGAATCCGAGCACTTGGCGACTTTTCCGACACGAGAAAAAGCGTTATTGCAGGAAAAATCGCAGGCACGCGTAGTACTCCTCGCCATCAAGCCGAGGAGTACTCACATTACCAACGTTTGAGGCCGAATCAGTCAGGACGAATGACGTTGCCGGTTGCCAGATCACGGATCACGCTGGGGTTCTTGCGCCCACCCAACTGCCCGCCGAGGATCAGATCGATCTGCCCACGGAAATACTGCTCGACGCGCAACCGCGTGCGCGCCGCCGGGCGCCCCTGCGGGTTGGCCGAAGTCGAGATCAACGGCCCGACCATCGAGCACAGATCCCGCACCTGCGGATGATCGCTGACCCGCAGTGCCACGGTGTCGTGCACGCCCGTCACCCACTCCGGCAACAGGTTCTGATGCGGCACCAGCCAGGTGTTCGGCCCCGGCCAGGTGCTGGCCATGCGGTCGATCCACTCTTGCGGGAAATCTTCGAACAGGAAGTCGAACTGGCGAATGTTGTCGGCGACCAGGATCAGGCCCTTGTCCACCGAACGGTTCTTGATCGCCAACAGCCGATCCACCGCCTCTTCGTTCCACGGGTCGCAACCCAGCCCCCAGACGGCTTCGGTTGGATAGGCAATCACCGCCCCGGCGCGAATCTCTCGTGCGGCTTGTTGCACACGCCAACTGTTGACCATGAAAAAACTCTCCGAAAACAGGTTTCGCGCAGTTTACCGATCTTCCCCGTAAAACCTAGCTCACCCGCGCAAACCAGCGGCCGTTTTCATTCACAGCCCGGCCCTCCATTTCCAGCTCGGTCAGTGCAGCCAGGACTTTGGGCAGCGCCCAGCCGCTGCTGTGGGCCAGCGCCTCAGTGGTCTGCGGCGCGGCATGCAGCAGGTCGAGCAAGGGCTGATCGGTGCTCGGCGTGTCTGTGGATAACGGCAGATGCTGCCAGCCGCGCAAGGCTTCGAGGATGTGTTCGATGGTTTCCACCAGCACCGCACCATCACGAATCAACTGGTGGCAGCCGCGCGCGCCGGGGTGATGAATCGAGCCGGGAATCGCATACACCTCGCGCCCCTGTTCCGCCGCCAGCCGTGCGGTGATCAGCGAACCGCTGGCAACGCTTGCCTCGACCACCAGCACCCCAAGGGACAAACCACTGATGATTCGGTTGCGCCGCGGGAAGTTGCTCGCACTCGGGCCGGCGTCCAGGGGAAACTCCGACAGCACCGCGCTGCCGGAGGCGATCATCGCGTCGGCCAGGCGTTGATTGCGCTGTGGATAAAATTTTTCCAGGCCGGTGCCGAGGACACCGACGGTTTGCCCGCCAACATCCAGCGCGGCCTGATGTGCAGCGGCATCAATGCCTAATGCCAGACCGCTGGTGATGACAAAACCGGCCCCGGCGAGGCTACGGGAAAATGCCGCAGCGGTGTCCATTCCCGGGCGCGAAGCGCGGCGACTGCCAACCATCGCCAACTGCGGTTTTTCCAGAATCAGCGGATCACCGGCCACGAACAGCAATGGCGGCGGGTCGGGAATTTGTGCCAGCAGCGCCGGATAATCCGCTTGATCCCACATCAGCAAATGCTGCTGCGGACGCTCTAGCCAGCGTAATGCATGGCTGGCGCCGTCGCGCACTTCAGGGCTGCGCCGCGCCTCGGCACACGCCGCCGGCAATCCCAGCGCACGCCAGGCACTGGCCGGCGCACTGATGGCTTTTGACGCCGATCCGAAGGCTTCGAGCAATTTGGCAAAGCGTTTCGGGCCGACATCCGGCAAACGGTGCAGGCGCAAACGCGCTTCCAGTTCCGCAGGGGAAACCGGCGTACAGGCAGACAGCATCATGGATCATCCTTGATCGTTATAAGTCCCGAACCATTCGGAACAAGCTGTGGATAACTCTGTTGGTAACTTGTTAAGCCTGCTAAGGGTTTCGCACCTTGTCGAGCACCGCCAGCGAGCGTGAAGCGTTGAGGACCAAGCCGTAACTGAGCTTGTCGTAGGTACGGAACACCATCAGCAGCCCGGCCCGTTCGTCCGGAATTTTCAGGGGCTGGCCAGTGATCCGGTCGCGCACGGTTTCCCCGGTTTTCATCACCACCAGCACATTGCCTTCGGCCAGGCCGTCGCGCTTGCCTTTGTTCAGGGTGACCACGTCCATCACGCCAATCTGCGTGACGCCGCGCGGCACGTCGATGATCAGGCCGTTGATGGTGCCAGCCGGGGCACTGGGCATGAACGTCGAGTTGATCGAGCGCTCTTCGCCGCTGAACAAGCGGTCGCCCAGCCGCACTTCCTGGGTGGTGCGTTGCAGGGCGAGGGTGGCGACGTCACCTTCGGTGGCGACGATTTCGCCGCCGCCGATGTCATCGGCGTTGATCCCCAGGAACTCCTTGGTCTGCGGGTCGGTGTAGACCTTGCCCTGGCGGAAGATGCCGTACACCGGCCGATTCGGGTCGAAGTGGCCACGGGCGAAGATCCGGTCGCCGGTGCCGCTGAGCACACGTTCGGCATCGCCGGCGACGATGTACGGCGCCTTGTCGAAATCCTCGACTTTGTCGACGATGCGGTTGCTCAACAGAAAACTGTTGATCGACTTGAGTGGAATGCTCGGAATCGCCTCGGCCACCGGGCTGGTGCGGATGCGCGGCGACAGTTTGATCGTGCCCCGTGACTCGCCACGGTTCAGGGTCAGTTGCGGCTGGCCGTTGACGTAGCTGAGCGTCAGCGTGTCGCCGGGGTAGATCAGGTTGGGGTTTTCGATCTGCGGGTTGGCCCGCCACAGCTGTGGCCACTGCCAGGGCTCGCGCAGGTATTTGCCGGAAATGTCCCAGAGGGTATCCCCCGAAACCACCGTGTATTGCTGTGGAAAACCATCCCTGAGTTGCACTTGCCCTTGTGCAGCACCGGCCGAGGCCAGAAGCAGCAGGGCGAGTAGTGTTTTCCTCATGCAGCGAATCCCTTTATCATGTGCGTTCGCGTGAACCGTCAGAGCCCCCGTGGCTCGCTACTGCAAACTGCATTAGCTACGCTTCACAACGGTAGCCTGCATCTTCGGACCTGCCAGGCCATCGACCCGACTTTACTCAATACGTGCAGCAATCAGCCTATGGCCATTTTAAACATCCTCGAATTCCCGGACCCGCGTCTGCGTACTATCGCCAAGCCTGTGGCTGTAGTGGACGACGAAGTGCGTCAGTTGGTCGATGACATGTTTGAAACAATGTATGAAGCGCCGGGCATCGGCCTCGCCGCGACCCAGGTCAACGTGCACCAACGTATCGTCGTGATGGACCTTTCCGAAGACCGCACCGAACCCCGGGTGTTCATCAACCCCGAGTTCGAATCGCTGACCGAAGAAATGGACCAGTATCAGGAAGGCTGCCTCTCGGTGCCGGGCTTCTACGAAAACGTCGACCGCCCGCAGAAGGTCAGGATCAAGGCGCTGGACCGCGACGGCCAACCTTACGAACTGATCGCCGAAGGCCTGCTCGCCGTGTGCATCCAGCACGAATGCGACCACCTCAACGGCAAGTTGTTCGTCGACTACCTGTCCACGCTCAAACGCGACCGGATCAAGAAGAAACTGGAAAAGCTCCATCGCCAGAACGCTTGATGCCCCTCTTCAAAGGCTTGCTGCGGCAAGCCTTTTTCTTTTTATGAGACTCCTTTCATGACTGAGCCACTGCGCATCGTTTTTGCCGGCACTCCGGAATTCGCCGCCGAACACCTCAAGGCCCTGCTGAACAGCCCTTACGAGATCGTTGCGGTCTACACCCAACCGGACCGTCCGGCCGGTCGTGGGCAAAAACTGATGCCGAGCCCGGTCAAACAGCTCGCGCTGGAAAATAATATCCAGGTGTTGCAGCCGCCGACTTTGCGCAACGCCGACGCCCAGTCCGAGCTGGCCGCACTGCAGCCGGATTTGCTGGTGGTGGTTGCCTATGGCCTGATCCTGCCGCAAGCGGTGCTGGATATTCCACGCCTGGGCTGCATCAACAGCCACGCCTCCCTGCTGCCACGCTGGCGCGGTGCGGCGCCGATCCAGCGCGCCGTGGAACACGGTGATGCCGAAAGCGGCGTGACCGTGATGCGCATGGAAGCGGGCCTGGATACCGGGCCGATGCTGCTCAAGGTCGTGACCCCGATCAGCGCCGACGACACCGGCGGCAGCCTGCACGACCGCCTCGCCGAAATGGGTCCGCCCGCCGTGGTCCAGGCGATTGCCGGCTTGGCTGCCGGGACCCTGGAAGGCGAAGTGCAGAACGACGAGCTCGCCACTTACGCGCACAAACTGAACAAGGACGAGGCACGCATCGACTGGAGCCGTCCGGCGGTCGAGCTGGAGCGACTGGTGCGCGCCTTCAACCCATGGCCAATCACCCACAGCACCCTCAACGGTGAAGCGCTGAAAGTACTGGCCGCGACACTCGCCGACGGTAAAGGCACGCCGGGTCAAATCCTCAGCGCCAGCAAGGACGGCCTGATCGTCGCTTGCGGCGAGCAGGCGCTGTGCTTGACCCGCCTGCAATTGCCCGGCGGCAAGGCGCTGAACTTCAGCGACCTGTTCAACAGCCGTCGTGAGAAATTCGCCGTCGGTACCGTGCTCGGCGCCGTGGTGGATGCGCAATGAACCCGCGTCTGGCCGCCGCCAAGGCACTCGCCGCCGTCCTCAGCGGCAAGGCTTCGCTGAACAGTTCGCTGCCGACACAACTGGACAAGGTCGAGGATCGCGATCGCGGTTTCACCCAGGATCTGGCGTTCGGCACCGCGCGCTGGCAGCCACGGCTGTCGGCACTGGCCGAAAAGCTCCTGCAAAAGCCGTTCAAGGCCGCGGACGCTGACGTCGAAGCGCTGCTGCTGGTCGGTCTCTACCAATTGCTTTACACCCGCGTACCGCCTCACGCCGCCATCGGCGAAACCGTCGGTTGCGCCGACAAGCTGAAAAAGCCGTGGGCCAAAGGCCTGCTCAATGCCGTGCTGCGCAATGCCCAGCGCGAAAGCGAAACGATTTTCGCCGAGCTGGAACGTGATCCAGTGGTGCGCACCGCTCACCCGCGCTGGCTGCAAAAGTCCCTGAAAGCCTTCTGGCCTGAGCAGTGGGAAGCCATTTGCGCGGCGAACAACGCGCACCCGCCGATGATCCTGCGGGTCAACCGCCGCCATCACAGCCGCGATGCCTATCTCGGTCTGCTGACTGAGGCGGGTATCGCTGCGACGCCATGCGTTTACAGCCGTGACGGTATCGTCCTCGACGCCGCCGCCGACGTGCGCAGCCTGCCGGGCTTCGCCGAAGGCTGGATCAGCGTGCAGGACGAAGCGGCACAACTGGCCGCCGATCTGCTCGATCTGGCCCCGGGCCAACGCGTGCTCGACGCCTGTTGCGCCCCGGGCGGCAAGACCTGCCACATCCTCGAAGCCGAACCGGCGTTGGCCGGCGTGGTCGCGGTGGATCTGGAAGCCAAGCGTCTGGTGCGGGTGAAGGAAAACCTCGAACGCCTCGGCCTCAACGCCGACCTGATCGCCGCCGATGGCCGTGACACCGCGACCTGGTGGGACGGCAAGCCGTTCCAGCGCATCCTGCTCGACGCGCCGTGCTCGGCTACCGGGGTGATCCGTCGTCACCCGGACATCAAACTGACCCGTCAGCCGGACGACATCGTTGCATTGGCGCAACTGCAAGGCGAACTGCTCGACGCCCTGTGGAAAACGCTCGAGGTGGGCGGCATTCTGCTTTACGCCACCTGCTCCACCTTGCCGACCGAGAACACCGAAGTCATCGCCGCGTTCCTTGAGCGCACGCCGGGGGCCCGTGAACTGGATCTGGCGACCACGGCCGGAATCAAACAGCCCCATGGTCGCCAATTGCTGGCCCAGCAGGGCGGGCATGACGGGTTCTACTACGCCAAGCTGATCAAGATCGCTGCCGCGCGCGGCTAAATGGATTCAACGGAGTGACTGGATGAAAATCATCATCCTCGGTGCGGGGCAGGTCGGCGGTTCGCTGGCTGAACACCTGGCGAGCGAAGCCAACGACATCACTGTGGTCGACACCGACGGCGAGCGCCTGCGCGATCTCGGCGACCGTCTCGACATCCGCACCATTCAGGGCCGTGGCTCGCTGCCGTCGGTGCTGCGCCAGGCCGGCGCCGACGATGCCGACATGCTGGTGGCGGTGACCAACAGCGACGAGACCAACATGGTCGCCTGCCAGGTCGCCCACACCCTGTTCCACACCCCGACCAAAATCGCCCGGGTGCGCGAAGCGTCCTATCTCAATCGCGAGGAACAGCTGTTCCAGAACGAAGCGATTCCGGTCGACGTGCTGATCAGCCCCGAGCAGGTGGTGACCAATTACATCAAGCGCCTGATCCAGCATCCCGGCGCCTTGCAGGTAATCGACTTCGCCGAAGGCCAGGCGCAACTGGTGGCGGTGCGCGCCTATTACGGCGGGCCGCTGGTGGGTCAGCAACTGCGCCAGTTGCGCGAGCACATGCCGAATGTCGAAACCCGCGTGGCTGCGATCTTCCGCCGAGACCGGCCGATCCTGCCGCAAGGTGACACGGTGATCGAGGCCGACGACGAAGTCTTCTTCATCGCCGCCCGTGAGAACATTCGCGCAGTGATGAGCGAAATGCGCCGTCTCGACGAAACCTACAAGCGCATCGTCATCGCCGGTGGCGGGCAGATCGGCGAGCGTCTGGCCGAGGCCATCGAAAGCCGCTATCAGGTGAAGATCATCGAGATGAACCCGGCGCGCTGCCGCTATCTCTCCGACACCCTCGACAGCACCGTGGTGCTGCAGGGCAGCGCGTCGGACCGCGACCTGCTGCTGGAAGAGAACATTGCCGACGCCGACATCTTCCTTGCGCTGACCAACGATGACGAAGCCAACATCATGTCGTCGCTGCTGGCCAAACGGCTGGGGGCGAAGAAAGTGATGACGATCATCAACAACCCGGCCTACGTCGACCTGATTCAAGGCGGCGACATCGACATCGCCATCAGCCCGCAACTGGCAACCATCGGCACGTTGCTGGCCCACGTACGGCGGGGCGATATCGTCAGCGTGCACTCACTGCGCCGCGGTGCAGCAGAGGCCATCGAGGCGATTGCCCACGGGGATGCGAAATCGAGCAAGGTCATCGGCCGGCCCATCGAGAAAATCGGCCTGCCGCCGGGCAGCACGATTGGCGCGATCATCCGCAACGAAGAAGTGATCATCGCCCACGACGATACCGTGATCGAAACGGGCGACCATGTGATTCTGTTCCTTGTGGATAAAAAGCATATTCGCGATGTGGAGAAGCTGTTTCATGTGGGCCTCAGCTTCTTCTGAGGTTTGCGCTGACGGCACATGCCCCTTCGCGAGCAGGCTCGCTCCCACATTCCCCTGTGGGAGCGAGCCTGCTCGCGAAGGCGGTATCCCTAAGAAATACACATCCCTGACACAACCCATTCAAGGAATCACCCATGCTCGAATCCCTGGAAAAAATGCTCGCCAAGGGTGTGGATAACTCGTTGCTGCGCTTTGGTCTGGGCAAGGGTTACCTGGATCTGGGCGAAAACGCCAAGGCTGCCGAGCATTTCCAGCGCTGCGTAGGCTTCGACCCAAAGTATTCGGCTGCCTGGAAACTCCTCGGCAAGGCGCATCTGGCACTGGGCGATCACGCCGCGGCACGTCAGGCATGGGAACAGGGTCTGAAAGCCGCCCGCGCCCACGGCGACAAGCAGGCCGAAAAGGAAATGACGGTGTTTCTGAAGAAGCTCGATCGTCAGGCGCAATAAGTCAGCGGGCGTCGCTCACAAATAGCGCAGGCCGATGCCTTCGGCGTCCACCGTCACCACTTCCATTCGCACCCGCGGCGCCCCTGTGGGCAAATCCTGCACCTGGCCATAAACCACCGCGCCCTTGGGCAATGACGCCAGGCGCGGGTGCTGGACATACACCCCGGTGGGCGACAGATTGCGCGTCTGGCCCAGGCATTCGCCAAAGCTGTCGTGGGTGATTTTGATGCGAAACGATTTGCGCTGTTCGGACATCTTCTTGCGCCCTTGAGTGAACGGTTGTGCATAACCTCGGCAGTGAGGTTATCCACAGATCATGCCAATCTCGTCAATCCAGCTCAGTACCAGCGCGCTTCGCCCGGCGGGCGCTTCTTGAAGCGCTTCATGCTCCACATGTACTGGCTCGGATACGCCGCCACATAACGCTCGACCACTTTACTCATGGCCGCGCAGGACTCAGTGGTATCGGTGCTGTACATGGCCTCTGGCGCCGCCTCGAGGATTACTTTGTAGCCGGAACCGTCCGGCAGGCGCAGGGCATGCAGGAACACGCCGACCGCTTTGCCACCGGCGAGCATGTTCGGCACGAATTTGCTGGTCAGTGCCTGCGTGGCGAAGAACGGCACGAAGATTCCGGCGGATTCGGCCGGTTCCGGGTCAGCGGGGATACCCACTGCACCACCTTTGCGCACTTCCTTGATCACGCTGAGGATGCCTTCCTTGGTCGAGGCGGCCACCTTGTTGCCCAACTGCACGCGCTGTTTGCGCAGCAATTCGTCCACAGCCTTGAGCTTCGGTGGACGGTAGAAAATGATTGGTTTGCACTGGCTGCAATAGAAGTGGTTGAGCACTTCCCAGTTGCCCAGGTGGCTGGTGATGCCGACCACGCCTTTGCCCGAGGCCAATGCGTCCTTGAGGATGTCGAGGCCTTCGACTTCACGTACCAGATCGATCGAGCGCTGGGCCGGCCAGATCCATGCACAGGCGCTTTCGGTCAGCGATTTGCCGATGTCTTTCAGGCTCTGGCCGACCAGACGCTCACGCTCGGCCGGGTCCATCTGTGGAAAACATTTGGCGAGGTTGATCCGCACCACGTCGCGGGAGCGGTTGGGGGTTTTCCACATGATCCAGCCGATCGTCGAACCCACGGCCTGCACGGCCCGCCATGGCAGCAGGGCAAACAGCCGCAGAGCGCCTACCAGCAAGGCGCCTTTAAACTTTTCCACAGGTCACTCCTGATCTTGTGCTGTGCGCGAGGCGGCCATTCTAACCGCCGTTTACCAGCTGCGCGTAGCGGTCGCAGTCCCGGGTGTGATCCATGACCATGCCCGAGGCTTGCATCAGCGCGTAGCAAATGGTCGGGCCGACGAACGTGAACCCGGCCTTTTTCAGGGCTTTGCTCATCGCCAGCGCTTCGGGGGTGATCGCCGGGACTTCGCTGCGATCCTTGAAATGATTGATGATCGGCTGGTTGCCGACGAACGACCAGAGGAACGCCACCGGGTCTTCCAGCGCCAGCCAGGCCTGAGCATTGCGCCGGGCGGCATTGAGTTTGAGGCGGTTGCGGATGATCCCCGGATCGAGCATCAATTCGGCTATTTCGGCGTCGCTCATCTGTGCCACGCGCTGCACGTCAAAGCCGAACAACACCTCACGATAACGCTCGCGTTTGCGCAGCACGGTGATCCAGGAAAGCCCGGCCTGGAACCCTTCGAGCAAAAGCAACTCGAACAAACCCTGCGCATCGCGTAGCGGCGTGCCCCACTCCTGATCGTGATAAGCCATGTACAGCGGATCTTCGGTACACCAAAAGCAGCGTGGCATAAGGCTCCAGGGGGTGGAGGTGCGACTGAATCGGGTATACTCCCGCTCTTTAAATCGCAGCCCAAGAAACAGGTGAATTTCGTGAGCCAGCCTACGCCAGCCGTGCGTACCTTCCAAGACTTGATCCTCGCGCTCCAGCAATACTGGGCCGAGCAAGGTTGTGTGGTACTTCAGCCCTACGATATGGAAGTAGGCGCCGGCACTTTCCACACCGCGACATTCCTGCGTGCCATCGGCCCGGAAACCTGGAACGCCGCTTACGTGCAGCCAAGCCGCCGTCCGACTGACGGCCGCTACGGTGAAAACCCGAACCGTCTGCAGCACTACTATCAGTTTCAGGTCGTCCTGAAGCCGAACCCGGACAACTTCCAGGAACTGTACCTGGGCTCCCTCAAGCACGTCGGCCTGGACCCGCTGGTCCACGACATCCGCTTCGTCGAAGACAACTGGGAATCGCCGACCCTCGGCGCCTGGGGTCTGGGCTGGGAAGTCTGGCTGAACGGTATGGAAGTGACCCAGTTCACTTACTTCCAGCAGGCTGGCGGCATCGAGTGCTACCCGGTAACCGGCGAGATCACTTACGGTCTCGAGCGTCTGGCCATGTACTTGCAAGGCGTGGACTCGGTCTACGACCTGGTCTGGGCTGACGGCCCGATGGGCAAAGTCACCTACGGCGACGTGTTCCACCAGAACGAAGTGGAGCAGTCGACCTACAACTTCGAACACGCCAACGTCGACAAACTGTTCGAACTGTTCGACTTCTATGAAAGCGAAGCCAAGCGCCTGATCGAACTCGACCAGCCGCTGCCGTTGCCGAGCTACGAAATGGTCCTGAAGGCTTCGCACACCTTCAACCTGCTGGATGCGCGCCGGGCAATCTCGGTGACCGCTCGTCAGCAATACATTCTGCGCGTACGCACCCTGGCGCGTTCCGTTGCGCAAGCCTACCTGCTGGCACGCGCCAAGCTGGGCTTCCCGATGGCGACCCCGGACCTGCGTGACGAAGTACTGGCCAAGCTGGAGGCAGCACAATGAGTGCGCAAGATTTTCTGGTTGAACTGGGCACCGAAGAACTGCCACCCAAAGCCCTGAACACCTTGGCTGAGGCGTTTCTCGCCGGTATCGACAAGGGCCTGCAAGCCGCCGGCCTGAACTACGAAAGCAAAACCGTCTACGCCGCGCCGCGTCGTCTGGCCGTGCTGATTACCGCGCTGGCGACCCAGCAGCCGGATCGCAGCATCAACCTCGACGGCCCGCCGCGTCAGGCTGCGTTCGATGCCGAAGGCAATCCGACCCAAGCGGCACTGGGTTTTGCCAAGAAGTGCGGCGTCGAGCTGAGCGAAATCGACCAGAGCGGTCCGAAACTGCGCTACAGCCAGAGCATCGCCGGCAAGCCGACCGCAAGTCTGCTGCCGACCATCGTCGAAGATTCGCTGAACGACCTGCCGATCCCGAAACGCATGCGTTGGGGTGCGCGCAAGGAAGAGTTCGTGCGTCCGACCCAGTGGCTGGTGATGTTGCTCGGTGACCAGGTCATCGACTGCACCATCCTTGCGCAGAAGGCTGGCCGTGACTCCCGTGGTCACCGCTTCCACCACCCGCAAAACGTGCGCATCGGTTCGCCGTCCAGCTACCTCGCTGACCTGCGTGCCGCTTATGTCCTGGCCGACGCCAATGAGCGTCGCGAGATCATCAGCAAGCGCACCGAAGAACTGGCAACCCGTCAGGAAGGCACCGCAATCGTGCCGCCGGCGCTGCTCGACGAAGTGACCGCGCTGGTCGAATGGCCGGTGCCGCTGGTGTGCTCGTTCGAGGAACGTTTCCTCGACGTGCCGCAGGAAGCACTGATCACCACCATGCAGGACAACCAGAAGTACTTCTGCCTGCTGGACGCCGACGGCAAGTTGCTGCCACGGTTCATCACCGTCGCCAACATCGAAAGCAAAGACCCGCAGCAGATCATCGACGGTAACGAGAAGGTGGTTCGCCCACGTCTGACCGACGCCGAGTTCTTCTTCAAGCAAGACAAGAAGCAGAAGCTCGAAGCGTTCAACGATCGCCTGCAGAACGTGGTGTTCCAGGAAAAGCTTGGCAGCGTCTACGACAAGGCCGAGCGCGTTTCGAAACTGGCGGCCTACATCGCTGCACGTATCGGCGGCAATGCTTCGTGGGCTGCCCGCGCAGGCCTGCTGTCCAAATGCGACCTGGCGACCGAAATGGTCGGCGAATTCCCGGAGATGCAAGGTGTCGCCGGTTACTACTACGCCCTCAATGATGGCGAGCCAGAAGACGTCGCGCTGGCGCTGAACGAGCAGTACATGCCGCGTGGTGCCGGTGCTGAACTGCCAGCGACCCTGACCGGTGCCGCTGTCGCGATCGCCGACAAGCTCGACACCCTGGTCGGCATCTTCGGTATCGGCATGCTGCCAACCGGCAGCAAGGACCCGTATGCCCTGCGTCGCGCGGCACTCGGTGTGCTGCGTATCCTGATCGAGAAGAAACTCGACCTCGATCTGAACGATGCTGTGGCTTTCGCCGTGGCCGCGTTCGGTACCAAGGTCAAGGCTGCCGGCCTGAATGATGCAGTGCTGGAATTCATCTTCGACCGTCTGCGTGCGCGTTACGAAGACGAAGGCGTGGATGTCGCGACCTACCTGTCGGTACGTGCCCTGAAGCCAGGTTCGGCGCTGGACTTCGACCAGCGTGTGCAAGCGGTTCAGGCCTTCCGCAAACTGCCGGAAGCGGCGGCACTGGCGGCGGTCAACAAGCGTGTGTCGAACCTGCTGAGCAAGGTGGAGGGCTCCGTGCCGACCGACGTTCAGGCCAAATACTTCGACAATGCCAACGAGTTCTCGCTGTACTCGGCGATCCAGCAAGCGGATCAGGCTGTACAGCCAATGGCCGCGGCGCGTCAGTACAACGAATCGCTGGCGCGCCTGGCTGCCTTGCGTGAGCCGGTGGACGCGTTCTTTGACGCAGTGATGGTCAATGCCGAAGACGCCAATGTACGGGCCAACCGCTACGCGCTGCTGGCGCGCCTGCGTGGCCTGTTCCTGGGTGTTGCCGACATTTCGCTGCTGGGTTGAGGGATTGCTGTTGAAACTGCTGATTCTCGATCGGGACGGAGTGATCAATTACGACTCCGACGCTTACATCAAGTCGGTGGAGGAGTGGATTCCGCTGCCCGGCTCGATCGAGGCGATTGCGCAGTTGAGCAAGGCCGGCTGGACGGTGGCGGTCGCCACCAACCAGTCGGGTATTGCTCGCGGCTACTACGACCTCGCCACCCTCGACGCCATGCACGCGCGCTTGCGCGAACTGGTAGCGGAGCAGGGCGGTGAAGTCGGGCTGATCGTTTATTGCCCGCATGGCCCGGACGAAGGTTGCGATTGCCGCAAGCCGAAACCGGGAATGTTGAAAACCATCGCCGGGCATTACAACGTGGCGCTTGCGAATGTCTGGTTCGTCGGCGACAGCCTTGGTGACCTGGAAGCGGCCAAAGCCGTCGATTCACAGCCAGTTTTGGTAAAGACCGGAAAAGGCGAAAAGACTCAGGGCAAAACCCTGCCGGTTGGCACTCTGATTTTTGACGATCTGGCGGCGATTGCCGCAGAACTTATCCACAACTAGAGTACTTCTGAAGTTCCTGACCAGGGATTGATCGGGAGTGCGCTTGAACAGCCGGGGATTGCCCCGTAACGGTAAACGTCACTATGTCGATACTGCGGGCCATCAGAATCTTTCTCTTTTACCTGCTGCTGGGCACCACCTCGCTGCTGTGGTGCAGTTTGAGTTTTTTTATCGCGCCCTTTTTGCCATTCAAGGCGCGTTATCGTTTCATCAACGTGTACTGGTGCCGTTGTGCCTTGTGGTTGACCAAGGTGTTTCTCGGTATCCGTTACGAAATCAAAGGCGCAGAAAATGTGCCGGATCGGCCCTGTGTGATTCAGTCGAACCACCAGAGTACTTGGGAGACATTCTTTCTCTCCGCTTATTTCTCGCCCTTGAGCCAGGTGCTCAAGCGTGAATTGCTTTACGTGCCGTTTTTCGGCTGGGCGATGGCCATGCTGCGGCCGATCGCGATCGACCGCGACAACCCGAAAGCCGCGCTCAAGCAAGTGGCAGCCAAAGGCGATGAGCTGCTCAAGGACAACGTTTGGGTACTGATCTTCCCTGAAGGCACCCGCGTTCCCTACGGCACCATTGGCAAGTTCTCCCGCAGTGGCAGCGCTTTGGCTGTGAATGCGGCGCTTCCGGTACTGCCGATTGCACACAATGCCGGCAAGTTCTGGCCGAAAATCGGCTGGGGCAAGAAGCAGGGCGTAATTACCGTGGTCATCGGTGAGCCGATGTACGCCGAGGGCACTGGCCCACGTGCCATCGCCGATCTGAACGACCGGGTCCAGGCCTGGAACGAGCAGGCTCAGCGCGAAATGGGTTCCCTGCCACCGGCCCCCCAGACACCGGCGGCAAATGATCAGATGGCTGTCTGAGATTTTGTGGATAACCTGTGTACGGTTTTGTTGAAAAAGCCTGAATATTGAAAGTAAATCATTGATTTACTTATATATTTCTCAAGCTCATAAAACACCGTAAAACGTGCATAAGTTTTTTTCGGAAGTAAAAAAACCGGCTGATATAGCCGGTTTTTTTGTGCCTGCTCACTCTGCAATCAGCGGTAACTGCAGCCGGAACGTTGTGCCCTGATCGATGACGCTGTGACATTCGATGCTGCCACCATGATGATCGACCACCGCCTTGACCATCGATAGCCCCAGGCCAACGCCATCAATGCCCTGCGCCGATGAAAAACGTCGGTATTGAGTGAACAGATCCGGCAGTTCTTCGGCGGCAATGCCTTTGCCCTGATCGGTCAGTTCACAACGCAGCCAGTCGCCCTGACAACTGGCGCTCAACTGAACCGTGGTGCCTGCCGGGCTGTACTTGATCGCGTTTTCCAGCAGATTGAACAAGGCGCGCGTCAGCAGCCCTTGGTCGGCCTGAATCAGTCGCTCCTGAGAGGGCTCATCCATCACGTGCAGCAGTTTGATGTTTTTCTGCTGGGCGATGGGCAGGGCCTGATCCAACACGTCCAGCACCAGCATCGCAAACAGGCTGGGCTGGAACTGGTAAGCCTCGGATTCCGCCCGCGCCAGCAATACGAAACCGTCGGTCAATTCCAGCGCGCGACGAACCTGGCGCTCGATCTGCTCGAACAACGGTGAATCCGCACCGGCCTGATGGCGATGCACATCGAGCAGGGCAAGGATCGCCGAATGTGGAGCACGCAGATCGTGGGAGAGAAAACGCAGCAATACACCGCGCTGTTCTTCAGCCGCGCGTTCGGCACTCAGGTCGGTGAGGCTCAGTAGCCAGCCGATGGGCGTGTCACCGTCCACCGGCAGCAATGCCGCACGCTCCAGGCGCAGGCTGCGTTCCTTGTAATCACGAAACTCCAGCAGCGCCAGCGCGGACAATGCCGGGTGGGGCGCTGTGGACAACTCCGGATAACCGAGACGGGCCAGTTGCTCCAGCACGTCGTCACCCACCAACGGGTGATCGAACAACACGCGGGCCTTGCGGTTGCCCAGCAGGATCTGCCCCTTGGGATCGCTGATCAGCGTCGCTACCGGCAGGTACTCCAGACCGTCGGCGATGAAACGCCGGGTATCGCGGGTGCGGCTCATGGCTTGTTCCAGGGCCATGATCTGCCCCTGCAACTGGTCAGCGCTGGTGAATTGCGCGCGGCGACGTTCCGGGAAGACTTTCGGCTCGCGGTCCAGCCGCGCCAATTCCCAGCCAAAGTACGTCAGCACCACACTCAGGCGTCGCCAGTTCCAGATCAGATAGCCGAACAACATGCCGAGCGCCGCCGGGGTCGGTGACCACCAGTGCCGGACTTGCGCCAGCCCGGCGCTGCTCAGCAACACGCACGCCACCCCGCCCAGCGTCACCCAGATCGCCCAGCGCGGGCGCCACAGCAGCAAACCGAGGACACACGCCACCAGCCCCACCGAGAGCAGCGCGCTCCAGCCCGGTACCGCGTCGTGCAGATTGATCTGGGCGCGATACGACAACAGCGCAGTCAGCGGCAACAGCACTAGACTTATCCACAACCACTCACGCACCAGCCGCCGAAACAGGCGCTGGACCTGACTCGGCTCGCGACTTTCACGGCGACGCGGGCTATTCATGGCAAACGGGGCGGTGGGCAGTGAATGGTTTCATGGGTCACAGGTCTGAAGACGTAGATCCGAAGAATCATAGCGGACGTCGACCGACGGCGGACGGCTTACTTTCACTGCACAGGCCAGGCCGTTAAGGTTGTCGGCCACTGCCCAAGCAACAAGGAACCCACGCGTATGCGCGTTGCGATACTGGACGATGAACCTGCCGAACTGCGCCGGGTCGAGCAAACCCTGCAGCAAATGGCGGTCGCGGGCGACCAGCCATGGTCACTGCACAGCTTTGAGCGGGGAGAGGACCTGTTGCGCCAACTGCGCCGGGACACTTTCGACCTGCTGATTCTCGACTGGCAACTGCCCGACCTGACCGGCCTGGCGCTGCTACGCTGGACCCGCGAACACATGGAGTCGCCGCCCGCCGCGATCATGCTGACCAGCCGTGACGGCGAAAGCGATATCGTCCAGGCCCTGAACGCCGGTGCCGACGATTACGTCAGCAAACCGTTCCGCCCCAACGAACTCAAAGCCCGAGTCGCTGCCGTACTGCGCCGGCACAGCCAGCAACGCAGTACCGCCTCCGAAGTGCTGAGCTTCAATGACCTGACCTTTGACGACGCCGAACTGACCGTCACCCGCGACCACAAACCCATCGTCATGACCGAACGCGAATATCGCCTCGCGCGCTGCCTGTTCAGCAATCTGGGCCGGCCGTTGTCACGCGAGTATCTTTACGAGCGGTTCTGGCCCCATGAAGAGGTGGTCTCGTCGCGACCGCTGGACACGCACATCTACCGTCTGCGCAACAAACTGGGGCTGACGGCGGATCGGGGTTGGCAACTGTTGACGATTTATGGGTATGGGTATCGGTTGGAGAGTGTGGCGGCAGCGTCCGAGTAAACACGCAAGTCGCCAAGACGACGTCGTTGTTTGTGCTCGCCCAAAAAAAAGGCCAACGCTAATGCGTTGGCCTTTTTTCGGGGGGTGTCGGCGGGGATCAGAAATCCAGGTTGGACACCGCCAGAGCGTTGCTCTCGATGAAGTCACGGCGAGGTTCGACCGCATCACCCATCAGGGTGTTGAAGATCTGGTCTGCGCCAATGGCGTCTTCGATGGTGACTTTCAGCATGCGACGCACACTTGGGTCCATCGTGGTTTCCCACAGCTGATCCGGGTTCATTTCGCCCAGACCTTTGTATCGCTGGATGGTGTGACGCTTGGTGCTTTCAGCCATCAGCCAGTCCAAAGCTTCCTTGAACTCGGTGACCGCTTTCTTGCGCTCGCCACGCTGGATGTACGCGCCTTCGTCGAGCAGGGTGCTCAGTTGAGCGCCAAGGGTGACGACAGTCTTGTAGTCGTTGCTGCCGAAGAAGTCGCGGTTGAAGGTGACGTAGTTCGACAGGCCGTGGGAGATCAGTTCGACCTCTGGCAGCCAAACGCCACGCTCACGGTCCTCACGCAGGCTGGCCTTGTAGACCAGGCCCGACTTCTCGACGGTGCGCAGACGGACTTCGTACTGGGCCAGCCAGTCCTGCATCTTGGCATGGTCGCCGAGCATTTCCAGGCTGACAGCCGGCAGGTAGATGAAGTGCTCGGTCAGCTCCTGCGGGTACAGGCGCGACAGACGCTTGAGGGTCTTCATCACCATGCGGAAGTCATTTACCAGACGCTCCAGGGCTTCACCGGAAATACCCGGGGCCTCTTCGTTCAGGTGCAGGCTCGCATCTTCCAGGGCCGACTGCGTCATGTACTCTTCCATGGCGTCGTCGTCTTTGATGTATTGCTCTTGCTTGCCTTTCTTGACCTTGTACAGCGGCGGCTGAGCGATGTAGATGTAGCCGCGCTCGATCAGCTCCGGCAACTGACGGAAGAAGAAGGTCAGCAGCAGGGTGCGGATGTGCGAACCGTCGACGTCAGCATCGGTCATGATGATGATGTTGTGATAACGCAGCTTGTCGATGTTGTACTCTTCGCGACCGATGCCGCAGCCCAGCGCGGTGATCAGCGTGCCCACTTCCTGGGACGAGATCATCTTGTCGAAACGGGCCTTTTCGACGTTGAGGATCTTGCCCTTCAACGGCAGGATCGCCTGGGTCTTGCGGTTACGTCCCTGCTTGGCAGAGCCGCCCGCGGAGTCACCTTCCACGAGGTACAGTTCAGACAGTGCCGGGTCTTTTTCCTGGCAGTCAGCGAGCTTGCCCGGCAGACCGGCGATGTCCAGCGCGCCTTTGCGGCGGGTCATCTCACGGGCTTTACGCGCCGCTTCACGGGCACGCGCAGCGTCGATCATCTTGCCGACGACCAGCTTCGCTTCGTTCGGGTTTTCCAGCAGGAAGTCGGAGAAGTACTTGCCCATTTCCTGTTCGACCGCTGTCTTCACTTCGGAGGACACCAGCTTGTCTTTGGTCTGCGAGCTGAACTTCGGATCCGGTACTTTCACCGAGATGATCGCGGTCAGGCCTTCACGGGCATCGTCACCGGTGGTGGCGACTTTGTGCTTCTTCGCCAGACCTTCCTGCTCGATGTAGTTGTTCAGGTTACGCGTCAGGGCCGAACGGAAGCCCACCAGGTGGGTGCCGCCGTCGCGCTGCGGAATGTTGTTGGTGAAGCACAACAGGTTCTCGTTGAAGCTGTCGTTCCACTGCAGGGCGATTTCCACGCCGATGCCGTCTTCACGCTGGATGTTGAAGTGGAACACCTGGTTGACCGCAGTCTTGTTGGTGTTCAGGTATTCAACGAACGCACGCAGGCCGCCTTCGTACTTGAACAGTTCTTCCTTGCCGCTGCGCTCGTCCTTGAGGACGATACCGACACCGGAGTTGAGGAAGGACAGTTCACGAATGCGCTTGGCCAGGATGTCCCAGCTGAAGTGAATGTTCTTGAAGGTTTCGCTGGAAGCCTTGAAGTGAATCTGGGTACCAGTGGTTTCGCTGTCGCCAACGATGGCCATCGGAGCCTGAGGTACGCCGTGGACGTAGGTCTGTTCCCAGATCTTGCCGCTGCGACGAACGGTCAGCACCAGCTCTTCGGACAGTGCGTTCACCACCGACACACCTACACCGTGCAGGCCGCCGGATACCTTGTAGGAGTTGTCGTCGAACTTACCGCCAGCGTGGAGGACGGTCATGATGACCTCGGCGGCGGAAACGCCTTCCTCTTTGTGCACGTCTACCGGGATGCCACGGCCGTTGTCTTTAACGGTGATGGACTCATCCGGGTGAATAATGATGCTGATGTCGTCGCAGTGGCCGGCGAGGGCTTCGTCGATCGAGTTGTCGACCACTTCGAACACCATGTGGTGCAGACCGCTGCCATCGTCGGTGTCACCAATGTACATACCGGGACGTTTGCGTACGGCATCCAGGCCTTTCAGCACTTTAATGCTCGTTGAGTCGTACGTATTTTCTTCGCTCAATGCCTTCACTCCCGATGGTCGTGGGTCTGGGTGATACGGCCCTGTTCCACGTGGAACAGAGCGACTGGCGTTTCCGTCTGCCAGCCTTCCCTCAATAATTCGTGATCTACACAGGTGATGAACACCTGGCAGCGTAAGTCTTCCAGCAAACGGCACAGCGCGCGACGGTGGCTCTCGTCCAGCTCGGACGGCAAGTCATCCACCAGATAAATACACTGACCGCGACGGGCCTGGCTCACCAGATGCCCTTGGGCAATACGCAGCGCACAGACCACCAGCTTCTGCTGACCTCGGGACAAGATGTCCGCGGCGTTGTGTGCGCCCAATCTAAGACGCAAATCAGCCCGTTGTGGCCCAGCCTGGGTATGACCCATTTGCTGATCCCGTTGCACGGAGCCAGCCAATACGGCGCTCAATTCCCGGTCTTTGTCCCAGCCTCGGTAATAGCTGAGCGTCAAACCTTCGAGCTCAACCAGTTCGCTCAAGGTTTGTTCAAAGACTGGTTTCAAGGCTTTGATGTAAGCGCGACGGTATTCATCGATTTCAGCGCTGGCCTGGCACAGTTCCCTGTCCCAAACCGCTTGCGAAACGGCGTCAAGTGTACCATGCCGCAGCCAGGAGTTTCTCTGGCGCAAGGCCTTCTGCAAACGCTGCCAGGTCGCCATGAACCGTGGTTCGACGTGGAAAACGCCCCAGTCGAGGAACTGCCGGCGAATCTTCGGCGCACCTTCAAGCAGGCGGAAGCTGTCGGGGTTGATCAACTGCAGCGGCAGGATTTCCGCCAGCTGCGCGGCGCTGCGGGCGTTCTGTCCGTCGATGCGGATCTGGAACTCGCCCTGACGGTCGCGAGATATCCCCAACGCACTGTGCCCACCCTCGGCCAACTCGACCTGACCGAACACGGTGCAGGCGAGTTGTTCGTACTGGATGACCGGCAACAGCCGCGTGCTACGAAACGAACGGGCAAGCCCCAGCAGATGAATGGCTTCCAGAACACTGGTTTTGCCGCTGCCGTTGGCGCCGTAAAGAATGTTGATGCGGGGGGAGGGGGAGAAGGTCACCGGATGCAGATTGCGCACCGCGGTGACCGAAACACGACTTAAGGACATCCAGGGTCAGCTGATTACAGACGCATCGGCATGACAACGTAAGCCGAGTCGTCATTGTCGGACTCTTGCACCAGCGCACTGCTGTTGGAGTCGGACAGGATCAGGCGAACCTGCTCGGTGGTCATCACGCCCAGCACGTCGAGCAAGTAGCTCACGTTGAAGCCGATTTCCAGCGAACCGCCGTTGTATTCAACGCCTACTTCTTCTTCCGCTTCTTCCTGCTCCGGGTTGTTGGCCTGGATCTTCAACTGCCCGCTGGCCAGTTGCAGACGGATACCACGGTACTTCTCGTTGGACAGAATCGCGGTACGGCTGAACGCTTCACGCAGTGCCTGACGGTCACCGAGCACCAGCTTGTCACCGCCTTTTGGCAGAACGCGCTCGTAGTCCGGGAATTTGCCGTCGACCAGCTTCGAGGTGAAGGTGAACTCACCGGTGGTGGCGCGGATGTGGTGCTGACCGAGGACGATGCTGACGTTGCCTTCCGGCTCGGTGAGCAGACGTGCCAGTTCAAGGATACCTTTACGCGGCACGATCACCTGATGGCGATCAGGCTGGCCGATATCGGCTTTCATCGAGCACATGGCCAGACGGTGACCGTCGGTGGCCACAGCACGGATGATGCCTTCGGATACTTCCAGCAACATGCCGTTGAGGTAATAACGCACGTCCTGCTGGGCCATGGCGAAGCTGGTGCGTTCGATCAGGCGACGCAGTTTGCTCTGCTCCAGGCTGCAGGTCAGCGAACCCGGGCCTTCTTCCACCGTCGGGAAATCATTGGCTGGCAGGGTCGACAGGGTGAAGCGGCTACGCCCGGCCTTCACCACCAGCTTCTGCTCGTCGACCTTGATGTCGATCAGCGCGTCGTTGGGCAGGCTCTTGCAGATGTCCATCAGCTTGCGCGCGGGCACGGTGATGGAACCTGTTTCGGCCGGCTCTTCAAGTTGCACGCGACCCACCAGCTCGACTTCCAGGTCGGTACCGGTCAGCGACAGTTGCTGGCCATCGACGACCAACAGCACGTTGGAGAGTACCGGCAAGGTCTGTCGGCGCTCGACGACGCCTGCGACCAGTTGCAGGGGTTTCAACAGGGCTTCGCGTTGAATGGTGAAATGCATGGTCTAGTCCCTTGCCTTAATAAGCTGCGCTGGTGTTCATCAAGTGGTCAGTGTACGCAGCAGGTTCTTGTAGTCCTCGCGGATGTCCGCGTCGGATTCCTTAAGTTCGTTGATCTTGCGGCAGGCGTGCAACACCGTCGTGTGATCGCGTCCGCCAAACACATCGCCGATTTCCGGCAGGCTGTGGTTGGTCAGCTCTTTGGACAATGCCATGGCCACCTGACGGGGACGAGCCACCGAGCGCGAACGGCGCTTGGACAGCAGGTCGGAGATCTTGATCTTGTAGTACTCGGCGACAGTGCGCTGAATGTTATCCACAGAGACCAGTTTGTCCTGCAACGCCAACAGGTCTTTCAGGGATTCGCGAATCAGCTCGATGGTGATGTCGCGGCCCATGAAGTGCGAGTGGGCGATCACGCGTTTCAGCGCACCTTCCAGCTCACGGACGTTGGAGCGAATTCGCTGGGCAATGAAGAACGCCGCATCGTGTGGCAACTCGACTTTGGCCTGGTCGGCCTTCTTCATCAAGATCGCCACGCGGGTTTCCAGTTCCGGAGGCTCGACGGCAACGGTCAGGCCCCAGCCGAAGCGGGATTTGAGTCGCTCTTCAAGGCCTTCGATTTCTTTCGGGTAGCGGTCACTGGTGAGAATGACCTGCTGGCCACCTTCAAGCAGGGCGTTGAAGGTGTGGAAAAACTCTTCCTGCGAGCGCTCCTTGCGGGCGAAGAACTGGATATCGTCGATCAGCAAAGCATCCACCGAACGGTAGAAGCGTTTGAACTCGTTGATCGCATTCAGTTGCAGCGCCTTGACCATGTCAGCCACGAAGCGCTCGGAATGCAGGTAGACGACCTTGGCATTCGGGTTCTTCTTTAACAGGTGGTTACCCACAGCATGCATCAAGTGGGTTTTACCCAGGCCGACGCCCCCATAAAGGAACAGCGGGTTGTAACCGTGCTTGGGATTATCCGCCACCTGCCAGGCCGCCGCACGGGCGAGCTGGTTGGACTTGCCTTCAACGAAGTTTTCGAAGGTGAAGGTGCGGTTCAGGTAACTGGTGTGCTTGAGCGCGCCTTCAACCTGAACAGTGCGCTGTTCGGCGCGAACCGGGGCCTGTTGCGAGGCCGCACCGGCCATCGGATCAAAGCTGTCGCGGGACGGCTCTTCACTGACTTCCTCGGCTTTGTGCGTCGAGCGCTTGCTGGGGGCAGCCGTCGGGGCTGGTGCCGGAGCACTGGCTGGCGCGGCATTGGCCTGAGCCTGAGACGCTTGCGCAGCAGCTAACGGTGCATTCGGCGCGGCACGCGGTGCCGAACTGCGTTTGCTGCCTATTAATAAGGAAAGCGCAGGCGCCATGCCGTTGCCGTGCTCATCCAGCAGTTCAAGGACGCGACCCAGGTACTTTTCGTTGACCCAGTCCAGCACAAAACGGTTCGGTGCGTAGACGCGCAACTCGTCGCCTTCGGCTTCGACCTGTAGTGGACGGATCCAGGTGTTGAATTGTTGGGCAGGCAGCTCCTCGCGCAAAAGCTCCACGCACTGCTGCCAAAGTTCCACTGACACGGATATCCCCTAAGTTGAAAGCCGGTGAGGCAAAAACAAGCGGCCATTGTAGCGGCGAGCGGCCCACTTATCCACATGCAGGTTGTGTGGTGGTCATGATTAATCAATGCGTTAACCGGTAAAAAGGCGACCAACGGTGTGTGAATAAGCTCTGTGGATAACCGCCTCTGAGGGTACTGGACAACTGGGGGTAGAACTCGGTGGATAACCAGCTTGTGGATAACTGCCGTTTCCACACACAGGTTATCCGACAGCGCAGCACAGGCTGAACACGGTTTTCCACTGTAGTTGTCATTCTCTGTACATCAAGCGGAATAAGGGCTCAAACCAGTTATCCACAGAAGATGGCCGCCCTAGCTTTTACAAGCTTTACAGAAAAGCTTTAAATAATTCCCTTCTTTATTTTTATATCTGGCAAACAGGATTTCGGTTCTGGAAGCTCCAGAGATCTATTTATAAGGAAACGCTGGTTGGAAATTGACCTGAAGGCTTGCTTTCTCTAGAATCCCCGGTCTCTTAAAACGGGGGCCATTCCGGCCCGTTGTGGACGAACCAGGTAACACGACATGAAACGTACTTTCCAACCAAGCACTATCAAACGCGCTCGTACCCACGGTTTCCGTGCTCGCATGGCTACCAAGAACGGTCGCGCTGTCCTGTCGCGTCGTCGCGCCAAAGGTCGTGCGCGTCTGGCAGTTTGATAATCCGGTACTGGAGGTGAGTCAGGACTTCAGTCGGGAAAAGCGTCTGCTTACCCCCCGGCATTTCAAGGCAGTCTTTGACTCCCCTACCGGCAAGGTTCCGGGGAAAAATCTCCTGCTCCTTGCGCGCAACAACGACCTTGATCACCCCCGTCTCGGGCTGGTTATCGGGAAAAAGAGCGTAAAGCTCTCCGTCGAGCGCAATCGTCTCAAACGTCTTATGCGCGAATCGTTTCGCCTGCACCAGGATTCACTGGTCGGCTGGGACATCGTTATCGTCGCGCGCAAAGGTTTGGGCGATGTAGAAAACCCCGAATTGATTCAGCATTTCGGCAAACTCTGGAAACGCCTGGCCCGTAACAAGCCAGTTCCAGCAGTCAAAACCGAAACTGTAGGGGTAGACAGTCCAGATGCGTAAACTGGCCCTCGTTCCGATCCAGTTTTATCGCTATGCCATTAGTCCCCTGATGGCTGACCACTGTCGTTTCTACCCCAGTTGTTCCTGCTACGCGTTAGAAGCCATCGAAAATCATGGCCTTCTGCGCGGTGGCTGGCTGACCTTTCGTCGTTTAGGTCGCTGTCATCCGTGGAATCCCGGTGGTTATGACCCGGTTCCACCTATCCCTACCTCCCGTTCTTCTTCGATGGCCGAGTAATCATGGATATCAAACGCACGATCCTGATCGTCGCCCTGGCAATCGTGTCCTACGTTATGGTTCTTAAATGGAACCAGGACTATGGCCAGGCTGCCCTGCCGACTCAGAATGTTGCTTCCAGTACGACTGCATCCGGTTTGCCGGACACCGTTCCTGGCAATAACGCTTCCGCCAGTGACGATATTCCGCGTGCCGCCAGCGATACCAGCGCACCTGTGGAAACTCCGGTCGCTGCCAGCAAGGATCTGATCCAGGTCAAAACCGACGTGCTCGATCTGGCGATCGATCCACAGGGCGGTGACGTTGCGCAACTGACCTTGCCACTGTATCCACGTCGCCAGGACCGTCCGGATGTTCCGTTCCAGCTGTTCGACAACGGCGGCGAGCGCACTTATCTGGCACAAAGCGGCCTGATCGGCACCAACGGTCCGGACGCAAGCCCGGCCGGTCGTCCGGTTTACTCTTCGGAGAAGAAAAGTTATCAACTGGCTGACGGTCAGGACCAACTGGTCGTCGACCTGAAGTTCAGCAAGGACGGTGTCAACTACATCAAGCGTTTCACCCTGAAACGCGGCCTGTATGACGTAACCGTGACCTATCTTGTGGATAACCAGAGCGCTCAGCCCTGGTCCGGTTCGATGTTCGCTCAGTTGAAGCGCGACGCCAGTGCCGACCCTTCGTCGACCACTGCTACAGGTACTGCGACTTATCTGGGCGCTGCTCTGTGGACAAGTTCCGAGCCGTACAAGAAAGTGTCCATGAAGGACATGGACAAAGGTCAGCTCAAGGAAACTGTCACCGGTGGCTGGGTAGCCTGGCTGCAACACTACTTCGTGACTGCATGGGTTGCGCCGAAAGGCGAAAACAACATCGTTCAGACGCGTAAGGACAGCAAAGGCAACTACATCATCGGTTACACCGGCCCTTCGCTGACCGCTGCACCGGGTGCAAAAGTTGAAACCAGCGCCATTCTGTACGCCGGTCCAAAAAGCCAGGCTGTACTGAAAGAGTTGTCCCCAGGTCTGGAACTGACGGTCGACTACGGCATTCTGTGGTTCATCGCTCAGCCGATCTTCTGGTTGCTGCAACACATCCACGCGATTGTGGGTAACTGGGGCTGGTCGATCATCTTCCTGACCATGCTGATCAAAGGGATCTTCTTCCCGCTGTCGGCTGCCAGCTACAAATCCATGGCGCGTATGCGTGCCGTTGCTCCGAAACTGGCTGCACTGAAAGAGCAACATGGCGATGACCGGCAGAAAATGTCGCAGGCCATGATGGAGCTGTACAAGAAAGAGAAGATCAATCCGCTGGGCGGCTGCTTGCCGATCCTCGTGCAGATGCCGGTTTTCCTTTCGCTGTACTGGGTTCTGCTGGAAAGCGTGGAAATGCGCCAGGCGCCGTTCATGCTGTGGATCACCGACCTGTCGATCAAGGATCCGTTCTTCATCCTGCCGATCATCATGGGCGCGACCATGTTCATTCAGCAGCGTCTGAACCCGACTCCGCCGGATCCGATGCAGGCGAAGGTCATGAAAATGATGCCAATCATCTTCACCTTCTTCTTCCTGTGGTTCCCTGCAGGTCTGGTGCTGTACTGGGTTGTGAACAACTGCCTGTCGATTGCCCAACAGTGGTACATCACGCGTAAGATCGAAGCGGCGACGAAAAAAGCCGAGGCGTAACTTACTCTGTGGATAACACCACTCAAAACGCCCCCTAGTGGGGCGTTTTGCTATCTGTCACTTTTGTCTGGATTCCGGTTTATGAGCGCACCTCGTGAAACCATCGCCGCTGTCGCTACCGCTCAAGGGCGTGGCGGTGTCGGCATCGTCCGTATTTCCGGGCCGTTGGCCAGTGTTGCAGCCAAAGCCATCAGCGGCCGCGAACTGAAACCGCGTTACGCTCATTACGGCCCGTTTTTCAGTGATGACCAACAAGTGCTGGACGAAGGTCTGGCCCTGTATTTCCCGGGACCGAACTCGTTCACCGGCGAAGACGTACTGGAACTGCAGGGCCACGGCGGCCCGATCGTTCTGGATATGTTGCTCAAACGTTGTCTGGAACTGGGCTGCCGGCTGGCGCGTCCTGGCGAATTCAGCGAACGTGCGTTCCTCAACGACAAACTCGACCTGGCTCAGGCCGAGGCGATTGCCGACTTGATCGAGGCCAGTTCTGCACAGGCTGCGCGCAATGCCCTGCGCTCGCTGCAGGGCGCGTTTTCCCTGCGTGTGCATCACCTCACCGAACAATTGATCGCTCTGCGCATCTATGTCGAAGCTGCCATCGACTTTCCGGAAGAGGAAATCGACTTTCTTGCCGATGGTCATGTGCTGAACATGCTCGACAACGTACGCGATGAACTGTCCACAGTGCTTCGCGAGGCCGGGCAGGGTGCCTTGTTGCGTGATGGTATGACTGTGGTGATTGCCGGTCGTCCGAATGCCGGCAAGTCCAGCCTGTTGAACGCCCTGGCCGGACGCGAAGCGGCGATCGTTACCGAGATTGCTGGCACCACCCGAGACATCCTGCGTGAACATATCCACATTGATGGCATGCCGTTGCACGTGGTGGATACCGCTGGTCTGCGCGATACCGACGATCAGGTGGAAAAGATCGGCGTTGAGCGCGCGTTGAAAGCAATCACTGAAGCGGATCGCGTGCTGTTAGTGGTCGATGCCACCGCTCCTGAAGCAGCAGATCCGTTTGCGCTGTGGCCGGAATTCCTCGACACCCGTCCAGATCCGGCCAAAGTCACCCTGATCCGCAACAAGGCCGACCTCACGGGTGAAGCGATTGCCCTGGAAGTCAGCGAAGATGGCCATGTCACCATCAGCCTGAGCGCCAAATCGGCCGGTGACGGTCTGGAATTGCTGCGTGAACACCTCAAGGCCTGCATGGGCTACGAGCAAACGTCGGAAAGCAGCTTCAGTGCCCGACGCCGGCATCTCGAGGCCCTGCGGCATGCCAGTGCGGCGCTGGAACATGGGCGCGCGCAGCTGACGTTGGCAGGCGCTGGTGAGCTGCTGGCAGAAGATTTGCGTCAGGCGCAGCAATCCCTGGGAGAAATCACCGGGGCATTCAGTTCCGATGACCTGCTCGGCCGGATCTTCTCCAGCTTCTGCATCGGTAAATAGTTCTTCTGCTGTACACAGGCAGGCCCGTTCGCGGCCTGCCTGCCCCCCCCCCTTTTTCTCCCTACCTTCTTCCAGTGCCGGGCAGATTCCTTCTCCCTGAGCGGATGTTTTGTGCCCGTGTGTTTCTCGCACAGACCTTTTCTGTGGATTAAGCCCTGTGAATAACTGGCAATGAGGTCAGTTGATAACAGGGCTTCAAAACTGGATATAACTGCCTCTGTGGATAACCACCCCATTCATCCACAGGCTTAAACCGGTTATCCAAGGGCCTCATTGGCACCTGATAACAGGGTTTTGAAACTCTGTACACATTGAATAACAAGGGTTGTAGCGATCTATCCACAGAAAGGTCGGTCAGTAAGAATAAACATAAAAACAAAGGTTTTATAAATTTCTCTCTTTTTTATTCTTTTAACTTCGAGTTCTCCACAGCTGGTTAAATTTTGTGCAAAGGGTTCTTTAGGAAGGGCGAAGTCCCTATACTTGTCGACCAGGTCCAGAAACCTGATCTCAAACTATTCCTGAATTACCTACTTAAGCAGGCACGAGGTGCGTGGTGGATTTCCCTTCCCGTTTTGAAGTGATCGTCATCGGCGGCGGTCATGCCGGTACCGAGGCAGCACTGGCCTCAGCACGTATGGGGGCAAAAACCCTGTTGCTGACGCATAACGTGGAAACCCTCGGTGCAATGAGCTGCAATCCGGCCATCGGTGGCATTGGCAAAAGCCATCTGGTCAAGGAAATCGATGCCCTCGGCGGCGCGATGGCCATCGCCACCGATTTGGGCGGCATCCAGTTTCGCGTGTTGAACAGCCGTAAAGGCCCGGCCGTGCGTGCCACCCGTGCGCAAGCCGACCGGATTCTGTACAAGGCCGCTGTCCGCGAAATTCTGGAGAACCAGCCGAACCTGTGGATATTTCAACAAGCCGCCGACGATCTGATCGTTGAGCAGGAACAGGTGCGCGGTGTTGTCACGCAAATGGGTCTGCGGTTCTTCGCTGATTCCGTGGTGTTGACCACGGGGACGTTCCTCGGCGGACTTATCCACATCGGCTTGCAGAATTTTTCCGGCGGTCGTGCCGGTGATCCGCCGTCGATCGCACTGGCTCACCGTCTGCGTGAACTGCCATTGCGTGTCGGTCGCCTGAAAACCGGTACGCCGCCGCGTATCGATGGCAAGTCTGTGGATTTCTCGGTGATGACCGAGCAACCAGGCGATACGCCGATCCCGGTGATGTCGTTCATGGGTAACAAAGAGCAGCATCCACGGCAGGTCAGTTGCTGGATCACCCACACCAACGCCCGCACTCACGAAATCATTGCCGCGAACCTTGATCGTTCGCCGATGTATTCCGCTGCCGGCGAAATCGAGGGCATCGGTCCGCGTTACTGCCCGTCGATCGAAGACAAGATCCACCGCTTTGCCGACAAGGAAAGCCATCAGGTGTTCATCGAACCGGAAGGTCTGACCACCCATGAGCTGTATCCAAACGGGATATCCACAAGCTTGCCGTTCGACGTGCAATTGCAGATTGTGCAATCGATCCGCGGCATGGAAAACGCGCACATCGTGCGTCCGGGTTATGCGATCGAGTACGACTACTTCGACCCGCGCGACCTGAAATACAGCCTGGAAACCAAAGTCATCGGCGGTCTGTTCTTCGCCGGGCAAATCAACGGCACCACCGGTTACGAAGAAGCTGGCGCCCAGGGTTTGCTGGCCGGGGCCAACGCCGCACTGCGCGCCAAGGGCAAAGAAGCCTGGTGCCCGCGTCGCGATGAAGCGTACATCGGCGTGTTGGTCGATGACCTGATCACCCTCGGTACCCAAGAGCCGTACCGCATGTTCACTTCCCGTGCCGAGTACCGCCTGATCCTGCGTGAGGACAACGCCGACCTGCGTCTGACCGAAAAAGGTCGCGAACTCGGCCTGGTCGATGACGCGCGTTGGGCGGCGTTCTGCAAGAAGCGCGAAAGCATCGAACTGGAAGAACAGCGCCTGAAAAGCACCTGGGTTCGCCCAAATACGCAGCAGGGCGATGCGATTGCCGAGAAATTCGGCACGCCGCTGACTCACGAATACAACTTGCTCAACCTCTTGAGTCGTCCGGAAATCGACTACGCTGGTCTGGTCGAAGTGACCGGCAACGGCGCCGAAGATCCCCAGGTCGCCGAGCAGGTCGAAATCAAGACCAAATACGCCGGTTACATCGACCGTCAGCAGGACGAAATCGCCCGTCTGCGCGCCAGTGAAGACACGAAGTTGCCTGTGGATATCGATTACACCAACATTTCCGGTCTCTCCAAGGAGATCCAGAGCAAGCTCGGTGCGACGCGTCCGGAGACGCTTGGCCAGGCTTCGCGGATCCCGGGCGTGACGCCGGCAGCGATTTCGCTGTTGATGATTCATTTGAAAAAACGCGGCGCGGGCCGTCAGTTGGAGCAAAGCGCTTGAGTTCTAAGGTCACTTCGCAACACGCCGAAGAGTTATCCACAGGAGCCCGCGAGCTCGGTGTCAATCTCAGCGCAACCCAGCACGAATTGCTGCTGGGTTACCTGGCCCTGTTGATCAAATGGAACCAGGCCTACAACCTGACAGCGGTGCGCGATCCTGACGAAATGGTCTCGCGTCATTTGCTCGATAGTCTGAGCGTGATGTCGTTCATCGAAAACGGCCGCTGGCTGGATGTCGGCAGCGGTGGCGGCATGCCGGGGATCCCTCTGGCGATCCTGTATCCGGACTCGCAAGTGACTTGCCTGGACAGCAACGGCAAGAAAACCCGCTTCCTGACCCAGGTCAAACTCGAACTCAAACTGGACAACCTGCAAGTTATCCACAGTCGCGTCGAAGCCTTCCAGCCTGCCCAACCGTTCAACGGGATCATTTCCCGGGCATTCAGCAGCATGGAGAACTTCACCAACTGGACTCGCCACCTCGGCGATGCCGATACGCGCTGGCTGGCAATGAAGGGCGTTCATCCGGCCGATGAGCTGGTAGCATTGCCGGCAGACTTCAAACTCGATAGCGAACACGCCCTGGCCGTACCCGGTTGCCAAGGCCAACGCCATCTGCTGATACTGCGCCGCACGGCATGATTGGGAACACAAGCAAGAATGGCTAAGGTATTCGCGATAGCGAACCAGAAAGGTGGTGTGGGCAAGACCACCACCTGCATCAACCTCGCAGCATCCCTGGTCGCGACCAAGCGCCGGGTGCTGTTGATCGATCTCGATCCACAGGGCAACGCCACCATGGGTAGCGGTGTGGATAAACATGGCCTGGAAAACTCGGTGTACGACCTGCTGATCGGCGAATGCGATCTGGCCCAGGCCATGCACTACTCCGAGCACGGCGGTTATCAACTGCTGCCGGCCAACCGCGACCTGACTGCTGCCGAAGTGGTCCTGCTGGAAATGCAGATGAAGGAAAGCCGTCTGCGCAGTGCGCTGGCGCCGATCCGTGAGAACTACGATTACATTTTGATCGACTGCCCACCCTCGCTGTCGATGCTCACGCTCAACGCACTGGTTGCCGCTGATGGGGTCATTATCCCCATGCAGTGCGAATACTTTGCGCTCGAAGGCTTGAGCGACCTTGTGGATAACATCAAGCGCATCGCTGAACTGTTGAACCCGAACCTGAAGGTCGAAGGTTTGCTGCGCACCATGTACGACCCGCGCCTGAGCCTGATGAACGACGTTTCGGCGCAGCTCAAGGAACACTTCGGCGAGCAACTCTACGACACAGTGATCCCGCGCAATATCCGCCTGGCCGAAGCGCCAAGCTACGGTATGCCGGCACTGGCCTACGACAAGCAATCGCGCGGCGCGCTGGCCTACCTGGCCCTGGCGGGCGAGATGGTTCGCCGTCAGCGCAAAAATTCACGTATCGCCGCTGCTCAGCCAACTTAAGGAATCCCCATGGCCGTCAAGAAACGAGGTCTCGGACGTGGACTGGATGCACTGCTGAGTGGTCCGACTGTCAGCGCGCTGGAAGAACAGGCTGCGCAGGCGGATACCCGTGAACTGCAACACTTGCCGCTGGACCTGCTGCAGCGTGGCAAATACCAGCCACGCCGCGACATGGATCCGCAGGCGCTCGAAGAGCTGGCGCAGTCGATCAAGTCTCAAGGTGTGATGCAGCCGATCGTGGTACGCCCGATTGGCGGTGGCCGCTTTGAAATCATCGCCGGTGAGCGCCGCTGGCGCGCGAGCCAACAGGCCGGTCAGGAAACCATCCCGGCCATGGTCCGCGATGTGCCGGATGAAACCGCGATCGCCATTGCGCTGATCGAGAACATCCAGCGTGAAGACCTGAACCCGATCGAAGAAGCGGTCGCCCTGCAGCGCCTGCAGCAGGAATTCCAGCTCACTCAGCAACAGGTTGCCGAGGCTGTGGGTAAGTCCCGCGTGACTGTGGCTAACCTGTTACGGCTTATTGCCCTGCCTGAAGTCATCAAGACCATGCTGTCCCACGGCGACCTGGAAATGGGCCACGCCCGTGCTTTGCTCGGCTTGCCGGACAATCAGCAGGTGGAAGGGGCGCGACATGTTGTCGCACGCGGCCTGACCGTGCGCCAGACTGAAGCACTGGTTCGCCAGTGGTTGAGCGGCAAACCGGAGCCTGTGGAAGCAGCCAAACCCGACCCGGATATCGCTCGCCTTGAGCAGCGTCTGGCCGAGCGCCTAGGCTCTGCGGTGCAGATTCGCCACGGAAAGAAGGGAAAGGGCCAGTTGGTCATCGGTTACAACTCCCTCGATGAGCTTCAGGGTGTGCTCGCACACATCCGCTGAAACATTTCCTCATGTAGCGCGCAGTCGGAAATCACTACCTGACAGTTGAATAGGGGCAGAACCGCCCCTATACTCTGCGCGCATTTTGTCGGCACAAATTATGCCAAGTTATTGAATTCTGGCAGCCGACCATTGGAGAGCAATCGTGATGGAAACCCGCAAGCCAAACCGCCTGCCGTTCCATCGCCTGGCGGTTTTTCCGGTGTTGATGGCTCAATTTGTCATTTTGCTCATTGCCGCTTTGGCGCTCTGGCAATGGCACGGAGTCGTTGCCGGATACTCGGGACTTTGCGGAGGCCTGATAGCCTTGCTGCCCAATGTTTATTTCGCTCACAAGGCATTTCGGTTTTCCGGCGCCCGAGCAGCCCAGTCCATCGTCCGGTCATTTTATGCCGGCGAGGCAGGCAAACTGATTTTGACGGCAGTGCTGTTTGCACTGGTGTTTGCAGGTGTGAAGCCATTGGCGCCGATCGCAGTATTCGGTGCCTTCGTGCTGACTCAGTCGGTCAGCTGGTTCGCTCCCCTGCTGATGAGAACAAGACTTTCGAGACCTTAGGGCGTTTGAGGCAACCATGGCAGAAACAACCGCTTCGGGCTATATCCAGCACCACTTGCAGAACCTGACCTTCGGTCAGCTACCTAACGGCGGCTGGGGCTTTGCCCATTCCGCAGCAGAAGCCAAGGAAATGGGCTTCTGGGCTTTCCACGTCGATACCCTCGGCTGGTCGGTCGCACTGGGCCTGATTTTCGTTTTCCTTTTCCGCATGGCGGCAAAGAAGGCGACTTCCGGTCAACCTGGTGCCCTGCAGAACTTCGTTGAAGTACTGGTCGAATTCGTCGATGGCAGCGTGAAAGACAGCTTCCATGGCCGTAGCCCGGTGATTGCACCGCTGGCACTGACCATCTTCGTCTGGGTGTTCCTGATGAACGCCGTCGACCTGGTACCGGTCGACTGGATTCCTCAGCTGGCCATCCTGATCACCGGCGACCACCACATCCCGTTCCGCGCCGTGTCGACTACCGACCCGAACGCGACCCTGGGCATGGCGTTCTCGGTTTTCGCTCTGATCATTTTCTATAGCATCAAGGTCAAGGGCCTCGGCGGCTTCATCGGCGAACTGACCCTGCACCCGTTCGGCAGCAAGAACATCTTCGTTCAAGCCTTGCTGATCCCGGTGAACTTCCTGCTGGAATTCGTGACCCTGATCGCCAAGCCGATCTCCCTGGCTCTGCGTCTGTTCGGCAACATGTATGCCGGCGAGCTGGTGTTCATTCTGATCGCTGTGATGTTCGGCAGCGGTCTGCTCTGGCTGAGCGGCCTGGGCGTTGTTCTGCAGTGGGCGTGGGCAGTGTTCCACATCCTGATCATCACCCTGCAGGCGTTCATCTTCATGATGCTGACCATCGTCTACCTGTCGATGGCGCACGAAGAAAACCATTAAGAGCAGCCTCGGCTGATCTGATGTCCCTCCCGGTCAAACGGGAGGGGGCTCTTAACCGGGCCTCTGAAACGATTTGTTTTACCGCTTTAATCTAAAAAACCTAAACCATACGACGTAAAAGTCGGGAGGAAAGATGGAAACTGTAGTTGGTCTAACCGCTATCGCTGTTGCACTGTTGATCGGCCTGGGCGCACTGGGTACCGCAATTGGTTTCGGCCTGCTGGGCGGCAAGTTCCTGGAAGGCGCAGCGCGTCAGCCAGAAATGGTTCCAATGCTGCAAGTTAAAATGTTCATCGTTGCCGGTCTGCTCGACGCCGTAACCATGATCGGTGTTGGTATCGCTCTGTTCTTCACCTTTGCGAACCCGTTCGTTGGTCAGATCGCTGGCTAATTACCCGGATTCTTCCGAGTAATTTGATGTGATGGACAACGTAACTGCGAGGTGTTGGCGTGAACATTAATGCGACCCTGATTGGCCAGTCCGTTGCGTTCCTGATTTTTGTACTGTTCTGCATGAAGTTCGTATGGCCTCCGGTCATCGCTGCTCTGCACGAACGTCAAAAGAAGATCGCTGATGGTCTGGACGCTGCCAGCCGTGCAGCTCGCGACCTGGAGTTGGCCCAAGAGAAAGCGGGTCAGCAACTGCGCGAAGCGAAAGCTCAGGCAGCTGAAATCATCGAGCAAGCCAAGAAACGCGGTAACCAGATTGTCGAAGAGGCCGTTGAAAAGGCCCGTGTCGATGCTGACCGTGTGAAGGTTCAGGCTCAAGCCGAGATCGAACAGGAACTGAACAGTGTCAAAGACAAGCTGCGCGCCCAAGTGGGCTTGCTGGCTGTCGGCGGCGCCGAGAAGATCCTGGGTGCCACAATCGATCAAAACGCGCACGCAGAGCTGGTTAACCAACTGGCTGCTGAAATCTAAGCGAGGGCGATCATGGCAGAACTGACCACGTTGGCCCGACCTTACGCTAAGGCGGCCTTCGAGCACGCTCAGGCCCACCAGCAACTGGCCAATTGGTCAGCCATGCTCGGCCTGGCTGCAGCGGTGTCACAAGATGACACCATGCAGCGCGTGCTCAAGGCCCCGCGACTGACGAGCGCAGAAAAGGCCGCCACGTTTATTGACGTGTGCGGCGACAAGTTTGATGCCAAGGCACAGAACTTCATCAATGTCGTTGCCGAAAACGACCGTCTCCCGCTTCTGCCGGAGATTGCCGCTCTTTTCGACCTGTACAAGGCCGAACAAGAGAAGTCGGTAGACGTTGAAGTGACCAGTGCATTTGCATTGAACCAAGAACAGCAAGACAAACTCGCCAAGGTTCTCAGTGCACGACTCAACCGGGAAGTGCGCCTGCAAGTTGCGGAGGATGCTGCCCTTATAGGTGGTGTCGTGATCCGCGCCGGCGACCTGGTTATCGATGGCTCGATTCGCGGCAAAATCGCGAAACTTGCCGAAGCATTGAAATCTTGAGTTTGAAGGGGCAGCAGAGCAATGCAGCAACTCAATCCTTCCGAAATAAGTGAAATTATCAAGGGCCGCATCGACAAGCTCGATGTGACCTCCCAAGCCCGTAACGAAGGCACTGTCGTCAGCGTATCTGACGGCATCGTGCGGATTCACGGTCTGGCCGACGTCATGTACGGCGAGATGATCGAGTTTCCGGGCGGCGTCTACGGTATGGCCCTCAACCTGGAGCAAGACTCCGTAGGTGCCGTTGTACTGGGCGCTTACCAGTCTCTGGCTGAAGGCATGAGCGCCAAGTGCACTGGCCGCATCCTCGAAGTTCCGGTGGGTAAGGAACTGCTGGGTCGCGTAGTCGACGCACTGGGTAACCCTGTTGACGGCAAAGGTCCACTGGGCAACACCGAGACCGACGCGGTCGAGAAAGTTGCACCGGGCGTGATCTGGCGTAAGTCGGTAGACCAGCCTGTACAGACTGGCTACAAGGCTGTCGATGCCATGATCCCTGTCGGCCGTGGCCAGCGTGAGCTGATCATCGGTGACCGTCAGATCGGTAAAACCGCTCTGGCGATCGACGCGATCATCAACCAGAAAGACAGCGGCATTTTCTGCGTCTACGTAGCAATCGGTCAGAAACAATCGACCATCGCCAACGTGGTTCGCAAGCTGGAAGAAAACGGCGCTCTGGCCAACACGATCATCGTGGCTGCCAGTGCTTCGGAATCTCCTGCGCTGCAATTCCTGGCACCGTACTCCGGTTGCACCATGGGTGAATTCTTCCGCGACCGCGGTGAAGACGCGCTGATCGTTTATGACGATCTGTCCAAGCAAGCAGTGGCTTACCGCCAGATTTCCCTGCTGCTGCGCCGTCCACCAGGCCGTGAAGCTTACCCAGGCGACGTGTTCTATCTCCACTCCCGTCTGCTGGAGCGCGCATCCCGCGTTTCGGAAGAATACGTAGAGAAGTTCACCAACGGCGCAGTGACCGGCAAAACCGGTTCCCTGACCGCACTGCCGATCATCGAAACCCAGGCTGGCGACGTTTCCGCGTTCGTTCCGACCAACGTGATTTCCATCACCGACGGTCAGATCTTCCTGGAATCGGCCATGTTCAACTCGGGCATCCGCCCTGCAGTGAACGCCGGTGTTTCGGTATCCCGTGTGGGTGGTGCCGCTCAGACCAAGATCATCAAGAAGCTGTCCGGTGGTATCCGTACCGCTCTGGCTCAGTACCGTGAACTGGCGGCATTCGCCCAGTTCGCTTCTGACCTGGACGAAGCGACCCGTAAGCAACTTGAGCATGGTCAGCGCGTTACCGAGCTGATGAAGCAGAAGCAATACGCACCTATGTCGATCGCTGACATGGCGCTGTCGCTGTATGCCGCTGAGCGTGGGTTCCTGACTGACATTGAAATCGCCAAGATCGGCAGCTTCGAACAAGCGCTGATTGCTTTCTTCAACCGCGATCACGCCGATTTGATGGCCAAGATCAACGTTAAAGGTGACTTCAATGACGAAATCGACGCTGGCATGAAAGCCGGTATCGAGAAGTTCAAGGCCACCCAAACCTGGTAAGCCGCAGCGGGAGCCGCGAGGCTCCCGCTTGCTAACCTGATAGGTGTTACATGGCAGGCGCAAAAGAGATTCGCAGTAAGATTGCGAGCATCAAAAGCACGCAAAAGATTACCAGCGCCATGGAAAAAGTGGCGGTCAGCAAAATGCGCAAGGCACAAATGCGCATGGCTGCTAGCCGTCCTTATGCGGAGCGTATCCGCCAGGTTATTGGGCATCTGGCCAACGCCAACCCGGAATACCGCCACCCGTTCATGATCGACCGCGCTATCAAGCGTGTGGGTTATGTCGTTGTGAGCAGTGACCGTGGTCTGTGCGGCGGCTTGAATACCAACCTGTTCAAGGCCCTGGTCAAGGACATGGCGGTAAACCGCGAAAACGGCGTCGAGATTGATCTGTGTGTTGTTGGTAGCAAGGGTGCGGCCTTTTTCCGCAACTTCGGCGGTAACGTCGTTGCAGCTATCAGCCACCTGGGTGAAGAGCCGTCGATCAATGATCTGATTGGCAGCGTCAAGGTGATGCTGGATGCCTACCTGGACGGCCGTATTGACCGCCTGTCCGTGGTGTCCAACAAATTCATCAACACCATGACGCAACAGCCTACCGTGGAGCAATTGATTCCACTGGTGGCAACCCCGGATCAGGATCTCAAGCACCACTGGGACTATCTCTACGAACCGGATGCCAAAGAGCTGCTTGACGGCTTGATGGTCCGCTACGTTGAGTCGCAGGTCTACCAGGCGGTGGTCGAGAACAACGCGGCTGAACAAGCTGCGCGGATGATCGCGATGAAGAACGCTACCGACAACGCCGGTGATTTGATCAGCGATTTGCAGCTGATCTACAACAAGGCGCGTCAGGCTGCGATCACCCAAGAGATCTCGGAAATCGTCGGCGGCGCTGCCGCGGTTTAACGGTTCAAATATTCAGAGGATCCAGCTATGAGTAGCGGACGTATCGTTCAAATCATCGGCGCCGTTATCGACGTGGAATTTCCACGCGACAGCGTACCGAGCATCTACAACGCGCTGACAGTTCAAAGCGCGGCCGCAACCACTCTGGAAGTTCAGCAGCAGCTGGGCGACGGCGTGGTTCGCACCATTGCGATGGGTTCCACCGAGGGCTTGAAGCGCGGTCTGGAAGTTACCGACTCTGGCGCAGCCATCTCCGTACCGGTCGGTAAAGCGACCCTGGGCCGGATCATGGACGTCCTCGGTAACCCGATCGACGAAGCGGGTCCGATCGACACCGAAGAGCGTTGGGGCATTCACCGTCCAGCGCCTTCGTTCGCTGAGCAAGCAGGCGGCAACGACCTGCTGGAAACCGGCATCAAGGTTATCGACCTGGTTTGCCCGTTTGCCAAAGGCGGTAAAGTCGGTCTGTTCGGTGGTGCCGGTGTAGGCAAAACCGTAAACATGATGGAACTGATCCGTAACATCGCCATCGAGCACAGCGGTTATTCCGTGTTCGCCGGTGTGGGTGAGCGTACTCGTGAGGGTAACGACTTCTACCACGAGATGAAGGACTCCAACGTTCTGGACAAAGTGGCACTGGTTTACGGTCAGATGAACGAGCCGCCGGGTAACCGTCTGCGCGTAGCACTGACCGGCCTGACCATGGCCGAGAAGTTCCGTGACGAAGGTAACGACGTTCTGCTGTTCGTCGACAACATCTATCGTTACACCCTGGCCGGTACTGAAGTATCCGCACTGCTGGGCCGTATGCCTTCGGCAGTAGGTTACCAGCCGACTCTGGCTGAAGAGATGGGCGTTCTGCAAGAACGTATCACTTCGACCAAAGAAGGTTCGATCACCTCGATCCAGGCGGTATACGTACCTGCGGACGACTTGACCGACCCGTCGCCAGCGACCACCTTCGCCCACTTGGACGCCACCGTCGTTCTGTCCCGTGACATCGCTTCCCTGGGTATCTACCCAGCGGTAGATCCACTGGATTCGACTTCGCGCCAGCTGGACCCGAACGTAATCGGCCAGGACCACTACGACACCGCTCGCGGCGTTCAGTACGTTCTGCAACGTTACAAAGAGCTGAAGGACATCATCGCGATCCTGGGTATGGACGAGCTGTCGGAAGCCGACAAGCAGTTGGTAAACCGTGCTCGTAAGATCCAGCGCTTCTTGTCGCAGCCGTTCTTCGTGGCTGAAGTCTTCACCGGTGCTTCGGGTAAATACGTTTCCCTGAAAGACACCATTGCTGGCTTCAAAGGCATCCTCAACGGTGACTACGACCACCTGCCAGAACAAGCGTTCTACATGGTTGGCGGCATCGAAGAAGCGATCGAGAAAGCCAAGAAACTGTAATCCCGGCGCCCGGCAACGGGCGCTAATTTAGGTTGAGGCAATCAGATGGCTATGACAGTCCATTGCGATATCGTCAGCGCGGAAGGGGAAATCTTTTCCGGCCTGGTCGAGATGGTGATTGCGCACGGTGCACTGGGTGATCTTGGTATCGCTCTGGGTCACGCGCCGCTGATCACTAATCTGAAGCCAGGTCCGATCCGCCTGATCAAGCAAGGCGGGGAAGCCGAGGTGTTCTACATCTCCGGTGGTTTCCTCGAGGTTCAGCCGAACATGGTCAAGGTGCTTGCCGATACCGTGCAACGTGCCGCCGACCTGGATGAAGCTCAGGCTCAAGCAGCTCTCAAGGCTGCCGAAGCTGCTCTGCATGAGAAGAGCGCAGATTTCGATTACGGAGCTGCGTCCGCACGTCTGGCCGAGGCTGCAGCTCAGCTGCGCACCGTCCAGCAGATCCGCAAGAAGTTTGGCGGTTAATCCGTCAGCCACTTGTTGTGCGATTGATAAAAAAGGGTAGCCTCGGCTACCCTTTTTTCTTTTCCGAATTCCCAAAACCCGGTCGCAGTAGCTGACCACCCAGGATTGGTAGCCAGTCATGTCTCTCGAAATCGTTATTCTCGCGGCCGGTCAAGGCACCCGTATGCGTTCGGCGCTGCCGAAGGTTTTGCACCCGGTTGCCGGCAATTCCATGCTTGGTCATGTTATCCACAGCGCACGCCAACTTGATCCGCAGCGTATCCATGTGGTCATTGGCCATGGTGCGGATGTGGTGCGCGAGCGCCTGGCTGCTGATGATCTGAATTTTGTACTGCAAGACAAGCAACTGGGTACCGGTCACGCCACCGCCCAGGCCGTGCCGTTCATCACCGCCGACACCGTGCTGATTCTCTACGGTGACGTGCCGCTGATCGAAGTTGAAACCCTGCAGCGCCTGCTCAAGCATGTTGTGCCGGGACAAATGGGGCTGTTGACCGTTGAGCTGGAAGACCCGACCGGTTATGGCCGTATCGTGCGCGACGCGGACGGCAAGGTTGCCGCGATTGTCGAGCACAAGGACGCCAGCGAAGCCCAGCGCGCAATCACCGAAGGTAACACCGGTATCCTCGCCGTCCCGGCCAATCATCTGGCCGACTGGATGAGTCGCCTGTCGAACAACAATGCACAGGGCGAGTACTACCTGACCGACGTGATTGAAATGGCGGTCAATGACGGCCTGGTGGTTGCCACCGAGCAACCGCATGACGCGATGGAAGTGCAGGGCGCCAACGATCGCAAGCAACTGTCGGAACTGGAGCGCCATTACCAGTTGCGCGCTGGTCGCCGGTTGATGGCACAGGGCGTGACCCTGCGTGACCCGGCGCGTTTCGATGTACGCGGCGAAGTGACCGTTGGTCGCGATGTGCTGATCGACGTCAACGTGATCTTCGAAGGCAACGTTGTTATCGAGGACGACGTGGTGATCGGTCCGAACTGCGTGATCAAGGACAGCACCCTGCGCAAAGGTGTGGTGATCAAGGCCAACAGCCACATTGAAGGGGCGATTCTCGGCGAGGGCAGCGATGCCGGTCCGTTCGCCCGTCTGCGTCCGGGCACCGTGCTCGAAGCGCGTGCGCATGTGGGTAACTTCGTCGAACTGAAAAACGCGCGCATGGGCGAGGGTGCCAAGGCCGGACACCTGACCTATCTGGGCGACGCCGAAATCGGTGCGCGCACCAACATCGGCGCCGGCACCATCACCTGCAATTACGATGGCGCCAACAAATGGAAAACCGTGTTGGGCGAAGATGTGTTCATCGGTTCCAACAATTCGTTGGTGGCGCCTGTGGATATCTCCGACGGTGCGACGACGGCAGCCGGTTCGACCATCACGCAGAATGTGGATAAAGCGCAGTTGGCCGTCGGTCGGGCGCGGCAGAAAAATATCGATGGCTGGAAGCGGCCGGAGAAGATCAAGAAGAGCTGAGTTATCCACAGCGCTTCAATCTGAAAGATCGCTGCCCACGGGCAGCGATTTTTTTTCATCGGTGGCTTGACGGTTTTGCTTCGATAGGTTTTGATTGCTTTCATTATCTTTCGAATCGAAACTTATCGCGCCATGTCGAAACGCAATACACCCCAACGTCGCCACAACATTCTGGCTCTGCTCTCCGAGCAGGGTGAAGTGAGTGTCGACGAACTCGCCAAGCGTTTCGAAACCTCGGAAGTGACGATTCGCAAGGATTTGGCCGCGTTGGAAAGTCACGGTCTGTTGCTGCGTCGGTATGGCGGGGCGATCACCATGCCTCAGGAATTGGTGGCCGACGTCAGTCAGAACGTTTCCAAATACAAACAGGCAATTGCCCGCGCTGCCGTCAAACGCATTCGCGAGCACGCCAGGATCATCATCGACAGCGGTAGCACTACCGCCGCCATGATCCCCGAACTTGGCCAGCAACCGGGTCTGGTGGTCATGACCAACTCCCTGCACGTTGCCAACGCCTTGAGCGAGCTCGAACACGAGCCGGTGCTGTTGATGACCGGCGGCACCTGGGATCCCCATTCGGAATCCTTTCAGGGCCAGGTCGCCGAGCAGGTACTACGCTCTTACGACTTCGATCAATTGTTCATCGGTGCCGACGGCATCGATCTGGTGCGTGGCACCACGACCTTCAATGAGTTGCTCGGCCTGAGCCGGGTGATGGCGGAAGTGGCGCGGGAAGTGATCGTGATGGTCGAGGCCGACAAGATCGGCCGCAAGATTCCAAACCTGGAGCTGCCGTGGAGCAGTGTCCATACCCTAATCACCGATGATCGCCTGCCGCAGGAGGCACGGGATCAGATTCAGGCTCGCGGTATCAATTTGATTTGCGCGACGGTCAGTCAGGAGAAATAAGCATGTGTGGAATTGTCGGCGCGGTAGCTGAACGTAATATCACCGCCATCCTGGTCGAAGGCCTCAAGCGCCTAGAATACCGGGGTTATGACAGTGCCGGTGTGGCGGTGTACACCAATGACGGCACGCTGGAACGCACCCGTCGCGTGGGTAAGGTCAGTGAACTGGACGCAGCCCTGGCTGAACATCCGCTGATTGGCCGTCTCGGTATCGCCCACACCCGTTGGGCAACTCACGGTGCGCCGAGCGAACGCAACGCCCACCCGCATTTCTCCGGCAACGTCGCGGTGGTGCACAACGGCATCATCGAAAACCATGATGCGCTGCGTGAGCAACTCAAGGCGCAGGGTTACGTGTTCTCTTCCGACACCGACACCGAAGTCATCGCCCACCTGCTGACCGAAAAACTCAAGGCGCTGCCGGACCTGTCCGACGCGCTGAAGGCAACCGTCAAGGAACTGCATGGCGCCTACGGTCTGGCGGTCATCCATGCGCTGCAACCGGATCGTCTGGTCGCGGCTCGCAGCGGCAGCCCGCTGGTGATCGGCCTGGGCCTGGGCGAAAACTTCCTCGCCTCCGATCAACTTGCCCTGCGTCAGGTCACTGACCGTTTCATGTACCTGGAAGAGGGCGATATCGCCGAAATCCAGCGTGACAAGGTGCAGATCTGGGACGTGACCGGCAAAGCCGTCGAGCGCCAGACCGTGCAGTACACCGACGGTGCCGAAGCCGCCGACAAAGGCGAGTTCCGCCACTACATGCTCAAGGAAATCCACGAGCAGCCTGCCGTGGTTCAACGCACCCTCGAAGGTCGTCTGAGCGAGAATCAGGTCTTGGTACAAGCCTTTGGTCCGCAGGCCGCCGAGCTGTTCGCCAAGGTGCGCAATGTGCAGATCGTCGCGTGCGGCACCAGTTATCACGCAGGCATGGTTGCCCGTTACTGGCTCGAAGAGCTGGCCGGTATTCCGTGTCAGGTCGAAGTCGCCAGCGAATTCCGCTACCGCAAGGTGGTGGTGCAGCCGGACACGCTGTTTGTCACCATCTCCCAGTCCGGCGAAACCGCTGACACCCTGGCGGCCCTGCGCAACGCCAAGGAGCTGGGCTTCCTCGGCAGCCTGGCAATCTGCAACGTCGGCATCAGTTCGCTGGTGCGTGAATCCGACCTGACCCTGTTGACCCAGGCCGGTCGCGAAATCGGCGTGGCCTCGACTAAGGCGTTCACCACGCAACTGGTCGGCCTGCTGCTGCTGACCCTGTCCCTGGGCCAGGTGCGTCGCACTCTGGAAAAAGGCGTTGAAGCCCGACTGGTCGAAGAACTGCGTCGCCTGCCAACTCGCTTGGGCGAAGCGCTGGCCATGGACAGCACCGTGGAAAAAATCGCCGAACTGTTCGCCGACAAGAACCACACCCTGTTCCTCGGTCGTGGTGCGCAATACCCGGTAGCGATGGAAGGGGCTTTGAAGCTCAAGGAAATCTCTTACATCCACGCCGAAGCCTACCCGGCCGGCGAACTGAAGCATGGCCCGCTGGCGCTTGTGGATAACGACATGCCAGTGGTGACCGTGGCGCCGAACAACGAACTGCTCGAGAAGCTCAAGTCCAACCTGCAGGAAGTCCGCGCCCGCGGCGGCGAACTGATCGTGTTCGCCGACGAGAAGGCCGGGATGACCAACGGCGAAGGCACCCACGTGGTGCAGATGCCGCACATCCACGACATCCTCTCGCCGATCCTCTACACCATTCCGTTGCAACTGCTGTCGTACTACGTCGCTGTGCTCAAGGGCACCGACGTGGATCAGCCGCGCAATCTGGCGAAGTCGGTGACGGTGGAATAATTTATCCACACGGGTAACCTGCAATAATCAGTCACAGCCTGGAGGCCCGTTGGGGTCTCCAGGCTGTGGCATGTTCCCCACTTTTTGTTACCGAACACCCCAGCGCGGCGCAACGCCACGCTTCTGTAACAGTCTCCCGCCGCTCAAAACACCCCCCGCAAAAAAACTGAAACACGCCAAAACCCTTGATTTTGTTGCTCTCCAGCCGTGTCCACGGTTCTTGTTGGAGGACTTCTCGGCAAGTTGGCCGTTCAATTGCATATGCTTGTATGTACAAGTAAAGACGTATGCATACGAGTCGAAAGAAACGCCGCATTACGTCCACTGATTCGCTTGTCGCGCCAAGGGGTGCACAAGCCGCTTGCCCACCGCCAGGGTTGGTTTGAATTGATCGCTGAGGAGTCTTTTTCGTGACTGACAATACCCAGAAACCTACGAAGTATCGTGACGTCGAAATTCGTGCATCGCGCGGCAACACGCTGACCGCCAAGAGCTGGCTGACCGAAGCGCCGCTGCGCATGCTGATGAACAACCTCGACCCGGAAGTGGCCGAGAACCCGAAAGAGCTGGTGGTTTACGGTGGTATCGGTCGCGCGGCGCGCAACTGGGAGTGCTACGACAAGATCGTCGAAAGCCTGACCCATCTGAACGACGACGAGACCCTGCTGGTGCAGTCCGGCAAGCCGGTCGGCGTGTTCAAGACCCACGCCAACGCCCCACGCGTGCTGATCGCCAACTCCAACCTGGTGCCGCACTGGGCGAGTTGGGAACACTTCAACGAACTCGACGCCAAAGGCCTGGCCATGTACGGCCAGATGACTGCCGGCAGCTGGATCTACATCGGCAGCCAGGGCATCGTCCAGGGCACCTATGAAACCTTCGTTGAAGCCGGTCGCCAGCACTACAACGACAACCTCACCGGCAAATGGGTGCTGACTGCCGGCCTCGGCGGCATGGGCGGCGCCCAGCCTCTGGCTGCAACATTGGCCGGTGCCTGCTCGCTGAACATCGAATGCCAGCAGGTGAGCATCGATTTCCGCCTGAAAAGCCGCTACGTCGACGAGCAGGCCAAAGACCTCGACGACGCCCTGGCGCGCATTGAGAAGTACACCCAAGAAGGCAAGGCGATCTCCATCGCGCTGCTGGGCAACGCTGCTGAAATCCTCCCGGAACTGGTCCGTCGCGGCGTGCGTCCGGACATGGTCACCGACCAGACCAGCGCCCACGACCCGCTCAACGGCTACCTGCCGGCGGGCTGGACCTGGGACGAATACCGCGCCCGCGCCAAGACCGAACCGGCCGCTGTGATCAAAGCCGCCAAGCAGTCGATGGCGGTGCACGTCAAAGCCATGCTGGCGTTCCAGAAACAAGGCATCCCGACCTTCGACTACGGCAACAACATCCGTCAGATGGCCCAGGAAGAGGGCGTCGAGAACGCTTTCGACTTCCCGGGTTTCGTCCCGGCCTACATCCGTCCGCTGTTCTGCCGTGGCATCGGCCCGTTCCGCTGGGCGGCGCTGTCGGGTGATCCGCAGGACATCTACAAGACCGACGCCAAGGTCAAGGAACTGATCCCGGACGACGCCCACCTGCACAACTGGCTGGACATGGCCCGCGAGCGCATCAGCTTCCAGGGTTTGCCGGCACGTATCTGCTGGGTCGGCTTGGGCCTGCGCGCCAAGCTCGGTCTGGCGTTCAACGAAATGGTCCGTAGCGGCGAGCTGTCGGCGCCGATCGTGATCGGTCGCGACCACCTCGACTCCGGCTCGGTCTCCAGCCCGAACCGCGAAACCGAATCGATGCAGGACGGCTCCGATGCCGTCTCCGACTGGCCACTGCTCAACGCCCTGCTGAACACCGCGAGCGGCGCGACCTGGGTCTCGCTGCACCACGGCGGTGGCGTGGGCATGGGTTTCTCCCAGCACTCGGGCATGGTGATCGTCTGCGACGGTACTGACGAAGCGGCCGAGCGTATTGCGCGCGTGCTGCACAACGACCCGGCCACTGGCGTCATGCGCCACGCCGATGCCGGTTACCAGATCGCCATCGACTGCGCCAAGGAGCAGGGCCTGAACCTGCCAATGATTACTTCGGTTAAAGGAGCCTGAACATGACTGCATTGAACCTGATCCCTGGCCAACTGAGCCTGTCCCAACTGCGTGACGTCTATCAGAACCCGGTCAAGCTGAGCCTCGACTACAGCGCCGCCGCGCAGATCGAAGCCAGCGTCGCCTGCGTCGAGCAGATCCTTGCCGAGAACCGTACCGCCTACGGCATCAACACCGGTTTCGGCCTGCTGGCCTCGACCCGCATCGCCAGTGAAGACCTGGAAAACCTCCAGCGTTCGCTGGTGCTGTCCCACGCTGCCGGCGTCGGCCAGCCGATCAGCGATGAGCTGGTGCGCCTGATCATGGTGCTCAAGGTCAACAGCCTCAGCCGTGGTTTCTCCGGCATTCGTCGCGTGGTGATCGACGCGCTGATCGCCCTGATCAATGCCGAGGTTTACCCGCACATTCCGTTGAAAGGTTCGGTCGGCGCGTCCGGTGACTTGGCACCGCTGGCGCACATGTCGCTGGTGCTGCTGGGCGAAGGCAAGGCGCGTTACAAGGGCGAGTGGATGGAAGCGACCGAAGCGCTGAAAGTCGCCGGTCTGACCCCGCTGACCCTCGCGGCGAAGGAAGGTCTGGCGCTGCTCAACGGCACGCAGGTGTCCACCGCATTCGCGCTGCGCGGTCTGTTCGAAGGTGAAGATCTGTTTGCCGGCGCGCTGGCGCTGGGCGGCCTGACCGTTGAAGCCGTTTTGGGCTCGCGCTCGCCGTTCGATGCGCGCATCCACGCCGCCCGTGGTCAGAAAGGCCAGATCGACACCGCTGCTGCCTATCGCGATCTGCTGGGTGAGCGCAGCGAAGTCTCCGATTCGCACCAGAACTGCGAAAAGGTCCAGGACCCGTACTCGCTGCGCTGCCAGCCGCAAGTCATGGGCGCCTGCCTGACCCAGTTCCGTCAGGCTGCCGAAGTGCTGGTGGTCGAAGCCAACGCCGTGTCGGATAACCCATTGGTATTCGCCGCTGAAGGCGATGTGATTTCCGGCGGCAACTTCCACGCCGAACCAGTGGCCATGGCCGCTGACAACATGGCGCTGGCCATCGCTGAAATCGGTTCCCTGAGCGAACGTCGTATCTCGCTGATGATGGACAAGCACATGTCGCAACTGCCGCCGTTCCTGGTGGCCAATGGCGGCGTGAACTCCGGTTTCATGATTGCCCAGGTGACCGCGGCGGCACTGGCCAGCGAGAACAAGGCACTGTCCCATCCGCATTCGGTGGACAGCCTGCCGACCTCGGCCAACCAGGAAGACCACGTGTCGATGGCCCCGGCGGCCGGCAAGCGGCTGTGGGAAATGGCCGAAAACACCCGCGGGATTCTCGCGGTGGAATGGCTGGCGGCGGCGCAAGGTCTGGACCTGCGCAACGGCCTGAAGACTTCGACCAAACTGGAACAGGCCCGGGCGATTCTGCGTCGCGAAGTGCCGTTCTACGAGAAGGACCGCTTCTTTGCCCCGGACATCAATGCGGCGACCGAGCTGCTGGCTTCGCGGTGTCTGAACGAGCTGGTTCCAGGCAAGCTTTTGCCTAGCCTGTAAGGGCCTCTTCGCGGGCAAGCCCGCTCCCACAGTAGGAATGTGTACCTCTGTGGGAGCGGGCTTGCCCGCGAATCGATTTTGCGTCGAATAAAAATAAATAAGGACGAAAAATGCAGCAGCCAGCAAAAGGTTTGAAACGCGGGCTTTCGGCCCGACATATTCGCTTCATGGCCCTGGGGTCGGCGATCGGTACCGGGCTGTTCTATGGTTCTGCCTCGGCCATCCAGATGGCCGGCCCTGCCGTTCTGCTCGCCTACCTGATCGGTGGCGCGGCGGTGTTCATGGTCATGCGCGCCCTTGGCGAGATGGCGGTGCACAACCCGGTCGCCGGTTCGTTCGGGCATTACGCAAGCACCTATCTCGGCCCCATGGCGGGCTTCATTCTCGGTTGGACCTACGCCTTCGAAATGGTCATCGTCGGCATGGCCGATGTGACGGCGTTCGGCATCTACATGGGCTTCTGGTTTCCGGAAGTCTCGCGCTGGATCTGGGTGCTCGGCATTGTTTCGGTGGTCGGCGGCCTGAACCTGTGCAACGTCAAAGTCTTCGGTGAAATGGAGTTCTGGCTGTCGTTGCTCAAGGTCGCGGCCATCGTCGCGATGATCCTCGGCGGCTTCGGCATCATGTTGTTCGGCATCAGCACCGCTCCCGGTCAGGCTACCGATATCAGCAACCTGTGGACCCAGGGCGGTTTCATGCCCAACGGCGTGGGCGGCCTGATCGCCTCGTTTGCGGTGGTGATGTTTGCCTTCGGCGGCATTGAAATCATCGGTGTGACCGCCGGTGAAGCCAAGGACCCGCACCGTGTGCTGCCCAAGGCGATCAACGCCGTGCCGCTGCGCATCCTGCTGTTCTATGTGCTGACGATGCTGGTGCTGATGTCGATCTTCCCGTGGCAGCAGATTGGCAGCCAGGGCAGCCCGTTCGTGCAGATTTTTGACCACTTGGGCATCAGTTCGGCGGCCACCATTCTGAACATTGTGGTGATCTCGGCGGCGGTCTCGGCGATCAACAGCGACATCTTCGGTGCGGGGCGCATGATGTACGGCCTGGCTCAACAAGGGCATGCACCCAAAGGTTTTGCTCAGCTGTCGCGCAATGGCGTGCCGTGGCTGACGGTGATTGTGATGAGCTGCGCGCTGCTGCTGGGTGTGTTGCTGAATTACCTGATCCCGGAAAACGTGTTCCTGCTGATCGCTTCCATCGCGACCTTCGCCACGGTGTGGGTCTGGCTGATGATTCTGTTCACCCAGGTGGCCATGCGTCGTTCCATGTCGGCCGAGCAGGTGGCGCAATTGAAATTCCCGGTACCGTTCTGGCCGTATGCACCGATGGCGGCGATTGCCTTCATGCTGTTCGTGTTCGGCGTGCTGGGTTATTTCCCGGACACCCAGGCAGCGTTGATTGTCGGCGTGGTCTGGATCGTGTTGCTGGTGCTGGCCTATCTGACGTGGGTCAAACCGGCGGCCGCACAGGCTGCGCGGGTGACCAGCGATCAGCCGGTTTCCCAGCCTTGATCTGATCGAAGGGGCGTCCGGGATTTCCGGCGTCCCCTTCACGCATCACTTCTTCGGCGTCTTGCTGCCATTGGGGATGTGCAGGTAAGACATCACGCTTTCGGTCAGCTCGGTCGCCAGTTTGACCGCTTCCTTGTTACGCGCCATCACCCCTGCGACCAGTCCTTCAATCAACGCCAGCATGGCGACGTTGGAGCTGGTCAACACCGGATGATCGCAAGGCGCAAACAGCACATGCTCGGCAATGCTGGTGAGCGGCGAGGCCGGTGAGTCGGTGATCGCCAGCACCGACGCGCCGCGTTCGTTGGCGAATCGGGCGAGTTGCAGCGTATCCAGGGAATAGCGCGGCAGGGAAATCGCCAGCAACACATCCTGATCGGTGATCGCGGCCAGTCGATACGCAGCATTTTCGTTGCCGCCCTCCATGCTGATGGCGGTGGCATCGGCGCAGAACGGCATCAGGGTCGAGGCGGCGAGGCCGGCGAAGTAGACACTGTTGCCGAAGCCGAGGATGTAGATCTTGCGCGCAGTGGTCAGCCGGGTGACGAACGCTTCGAACGCGGCCGCGTCGTTACTGGTCGCCGCGGTGGACAGGTTGCTGCTGGCGCTTTCGATCTGCTCATGCAAGCCGAAGGCTCCGCCCGGACGGTGCGCCAGTTCATTGCGCAGCTTGTCGACCGGCGACACCATCTGCTGCAGCGTTGCCATCAACTCAGCCTTCATGCCCATGTAGCCACCGAGATCCATCGCCTTTGCCAGACGGTTGACGGCGGCCGGCGAGGTCGATGTTTCGTGGGCCATTTCTTCGATGGTCAGCGTCGCGGCCTTGAGCGGATGACGCAGGATGAAGTCAGCCACCTTGCGCAGCGACGGCGGCAGCTCGGCAACGATTTCCGCCAGTTTGCGCATGACCGGCGCGGCATAGACCGTGGTGTCTTTCGATGGGCTGGGCATATCCGGATCAACAGTTCCTGAAAGTGAGAGAAGGGCTGCGCCTGACAAGGTTGGCTGGAGTGTATCCGAAGCCAACCGTTGCAGGACAACGCCGAGCGAGCCACCGGGCTTACTTCAGGCTCCCGGCCAGAAACTGCTGCAGGCGTTCGGACTGCGGATTGACCAGCACATCACGCGGGTCGCCGCGCTCCTCGACCTGCCCTTTGTGCAAGAACACCAATTGGTTGGACACCTCGCGGGCAAAGCCCATTTCGTGGGTCACGACCACCATGGTGCGGCCTTCTTGAGCGAGGTCCTGCATGACCTTGAGCACTTCGCCCACCAGTTCGGGGTCGAGTGCCGAGGTCGGCTCGTCGAACAGCATCACCTCCGGTTCCATCGCCAGTGCGCGGGCAATTGCCACCCGCTGCTGCTCGCCCCCTGACATGTGCGCCGGCCAGGCATCCTTGCGATGTGCCACGCCGACTTTGTTCAAATAGTGCTCGGCCTTTTCCCGGGCCTCTTTCTTGCCAACGCCCAGCACATGCACCGGGGCTTCCATGACGTTTTCCAGGGCGCTCATGTGCGACCACAGATTGAAGTGCTGAAACACCATCGACAACCGTGAGCGCATGCGTTGCAACTGTCGCGGTTCGGCTGCCTTGAGGCCGCCCAGTTTGTTGGTCACCAGTTTCAGCGGCTCGCCATTGAGCACAATGTTGCCGGCGTTGGGCTGCTCCAGCAGGTTGATGCAACGCAGGAAGGTGCTTTTGCCCGAGCCACTGGAGCCAATGATGCTGATCACGTCGCCGGCCCGGGCCTGCAGGGACACGCCCTTGAGTACCTGGTGGGCGCCGTAGCTTTTGTGCAGGTCCTGAATTTCAAGTTTGTACATGGTGTGAACTCTCTGGCATCAGTCGCTGAGCAAGCGGCCTTGGCGAATAGGGGTGAAGCCGGCGACCTTGGCCAGCCACAGACCGGGCTGGGCAAAGCGCAGGCGCTCGCGGGCATAGAGCACGCCGTCGGTGCTGGCGCGCACGATGCTGTGGCGGTCGTTCAGCGGATCGAGAACTTCGAACAGCGGGTCGCCGACCTTGACCCGTGCGCCCAGCGGTTGCAGGAAACTGACCACACCCGGATGCGGCGCGTAAGCATATTGCGCACCCGCAAATGGCATCGCCTCACAGTGACTGGGCGGCGCTGGCGGCCATTCACCGCGGATCAATCCCTGCTCGGCGAGGTAGCCAAGAATCGCCTGCGCGCTGTTAGCGCAGGGTTCGCGTTCAGTGTCGGCCATGCCGCGCAATTCGATGGTGGTGGCTGCACACGCCAGCGGAATGTTGGCCTCCGGGAACAGCTCGGTCAGGCGCAGCCACGGAATCGCGCAAGCCTCGTCGAACGCACTGCCGCCGGCATCTTCGGCCAGCAGCGTGACCTCGGCACCGAGGCGTGCGGCCAATGAGCGCAGGCGCCCCCAGTGCTGCGGCATGGTGTAGAGCAACATCACCGACTCGAAATCGCAGTGCAGATCGAGCACCACTTCGGCGTCGCAGGCATGTTGCAGCAACAGGCGACGCAGGCCATCGAGTTCCGAGGTCGGTGGCGGCATGTCGGCGAGGGTGTCAATCAACGCACGGCGGATCAGCGCGACGTTGGTGTCGGCGTCATCGCCCAACCGCCCCTTGAGCAACGGCGCCACGGCTTCAGCCAGCTCCGGAAAGTCGCGATTGAAATTCTTGCCGCTGGCGAATTCGAAGCGACCTTGATGCGTGGCCTGGAACATCTGGGCGATGCCAATCGGGTTGGCCATCGGCACCAGTTCGATCACACCGTTCAGGCGGCCTTGTGCTTCCAGTTCCAGCAGGCGGCGCTTGAGCTCGACGGCCACGCGCATGCCCGGCAGCTCGTCGGCATGCAACGACGCCTGGATATAAGCCTTGCGTGGGCCGGCGCCAAAACGGAACACCGAAAGTGTCCGTTCAGTGCCCGAAGCGCTCCACGGCAACGGGTATTGAATTTTTTCCATGTCAGCTCCTTAGTGCTTGCGCGGTGCCAGGTAGGCCAGCCAGTGGCGCTCGGCCAGCTTGAACAGGCGCACCAGAATGAAAGTCAGGGCGAGGTAGACGAGGCCCGCGGTGATGAACGCTTCGAACGGCATATAGAACCGCGAGCTGACGGTGCGCGCCGCGCCGGTGATATCCACCAGCGTGACGATCGAGGCCAGGCTGGTGGTTTGCAGCATCATCAACACTTCGTTGCTGTACTGCGGCAACGCCCGGCGCAACGCCGACGGCAGCAGAATGCGCCGGTACAGGGTCAGGCGGGACATGCCCATCGCCCTGGCGGCTTCGATCTCGCCGTGGGCCGTGGACTTCAGGCTGCCCGCCAGCAGCTCTGCGCTGTAGGCGCTGGTATTGATGGCAAACGCCAGGCAAGCACAGAACGTGGCGCTGGAGAGATAAGGCCAGAACATGCTTTGGCGCACCGCTTCGAACTGGGCCAGGCCGTAATAGATCAGGAACAGTTGCACCAGCATCGGTGTGCCGCGAATCACGTAGGTGTAGAGCCACGCCGGGAAGTTGATCAGCGGCGAGCGCGACACCCGCATCAGCGCCAGAGGCACCGCCAGGACCAGCCCCAGGCTCAGGGAAATGCACAGGACTTTGAGGGTCAACAAGGCGCCGTTCAAATACAGCGGCAGGTTTTCCCAGATCAGGTTGTAGTCGAGAATCATCGGCAGGTTCTCCTCACAACTCGGCGGCTTTGATGCCGACCGAATAGTGTTTTTCCAGAGCGCGCAGCACCAGCAGCGACAGGCTGGTGAGCATCAGGTACAGCGCCGCCACTGCAATGAAAAAGGTGAACGGCTCGTGGGTCGCGTCGGCGGCGTTCTTGGCCTTGAACATCATGTCTTGCAGGCCGATGACCGAAATCAGCGCGGTGGATTTGGTCAGCACCAGCCAGTTGTTGGTGAACCCCGGGATGGCGAAGCGAATCATCTGCGGCACCAGAATCCGCCAGAACACTTGCGTGCCGCGCATGCCATAGGCTGCACCGGCTTCCGCCTGACCTTTGGGGATGGCCATGAAGGCACCGCGAAAGGTTTCCGAGAGATAGGCACCAAAAATGAAGCCCATGGTGCAGACGCCAGCGATGAAGGGATTGATGTCGATGTAGCGGGTGTTACCGCACGCCAGTGCGATGCGGTTCACCAGATCCTGACCGCCATAGAAGATCAGCAGGATCAGTACCAGATCGGGAATGCCGCGAATCAGGGTGGTGTAGCCTTCCCCGAGCATGGCCAGCCATTTGAGCGGCGACAGGCGAAACGCCGCACCGATCAGGCCCAGGGCAATGGCCAGGGACATGGAAGTCAGGGCCAGGTTAATGGTCAGCCAGGCACCATCGAGAATGCTCGATCCGTAGCCGTGGAGCATGATGAAGTTCCTCAAGCGTGCGCCGCAAGGCGCGCAAGACAAGGCTGAAAGCGCCCGCAGCAGGCCGGCGCCGAGCGGAGGCGAAGGTTTATTCGCCGTAGATATCGAACGCGAAATACCGGGCCATCACTTGCTGGTACTTGCCGTTGGCGCGGATCGCATCGATCGCCGCATTCAGGCGCGCAACGTTGGCGACATCACCCTTGCGCACGGCAATCCCGGCACCGCGCCCGAAGTATTTCGGGTCGTTGATGTCCGGCCCGGTCAGCGCAAAACCCTGTCCGGCCGGTGTCTTGATGAAGCTTTCGTCGGTGTTGACGATGTCGGCGAGGGTGGCGTCCAGGCGACCCGAAGCGAGGTCGAGGAAGGCTTCGTTCTGTGAGCCGTAGCGCACCACGACGACACCGGCCTGTTCCAGTTGCTCGGTGGCGAACCGGTCATAGGTCGATGAGCGTTGCACGCCGAGTTTCTTGCCCTTGAGGTCTACCAACGGGTCGTTGATCACGTTGCCGGCCTTCATCGCGAACTTGCCCGGCGTGTGGTAGTACTTTTTGCTGAAATCGACCGACTTCATCCGGTCTTCAGTGATCGACATTGACGACAGCACGGCGTCGATCTTGCGCACCTTGAGCGACGGGATCATGCCGTCGAACTCCTGAATGACCCACTCGCACTTGACCTTCATTTCTTCGCACAAGGCGTTGCCGATGTCGTAGTCGAACCCGCTGACATTGCCCTCAGGTGTCTTGAAAGAGAAGGGTGGGTAGGCGGCTTCGATACCGATACGCAGGCTGTCTTCTTCGGCATGTGCCAAGAAGCTGAGCGCGCACAGCGCCAGAGCACCTAGAAGTTCTGTCTTGTTCATTTTGTTGACTCCTGGGAGGGCGTTAGGGAAACAGTTGCCCGCCATCCGCAGTGGCGCGCTGGATCATTCCTGTGATCGGCGAGGCTATAAATGACACGAAATAAATCATTCATCAATACAACTGAAAATAAAAATATCAATTCTGGATCGACGGTCGTTCACCCATACCCGACGCGGGATGGGTGCTGCCTATAATGGGCAGCGGTGTTGCAGTGGTTGTGGCACCGCGATGCTGGATGGCATCACGCAAGAAATCGCAGCCATTGCCGCTAATGCCGATCAGTAGCGCAGATCCTGGTGGGAGCGGGCTTGCTCGCGAAAGCGGTGGGGCAGTCAACATCAATGTTTGCTGGGCCGACGTCTTCGCGAGCAAGCCCGCTCCCACAAGTGATCTTCGTGGCTTTGAGCATTGAGTTCGCTTGACTGATCGGCAGTAGCCATTGCCGCGATGTTTTTATCCACTTCGGGGACACCATGGATCGCTTCCAGGAAATGCAGGTCTTCGCTGTCGTTGCTCAAGAGCAGGGCTTTGCCGTTGCGGCGCGGCGCCTTGGGTTGTCGGCCGCCAGCGTCACCCGCGCGGTCGCGGCGCTGGAGCAGCGCATTGGTACGCAATTGCTGATCCGTACCACGCGCAGCGTGCACCTGAGCGAGGCGGGCCAGCGTTACCTGGAAGACTGTCGGAGAATTCTCGCCGAGGTGCAGGAAGCGGAAGACTCCGCCGCGGGCAGTCACACCCAGCCCCGTGGGCAATTGACGGTGACGGCGCCGGTGCTGTTCGGCGAGCTGTTTGTCACGCCGGTGATGGCCGGTTATCTGACGCAATACCCGGACGTCTCGATCAATGCGCTGTTGGTCGATCGGGTGGTCAGCATGGTGGAGGAGGGCATCGATGTCGCAGTGCGCATCGGTGAGTTGCCGGACAGCAACCAGCACGCGATCCGCGTTGGCGAGGTGCGGCGGGTGATCTGTGGTTCACCCGACTATCTGGCAGAGCATGGTCGTCCCGCGCATCCACAGGCTCTGGCGGGTGCACCGGTGGTGGCGACCTCATCCATCGGCCAGTTACGGAGCTGGCCGTTTCTCGATCAAGGCGAAGTGATCAGCGTGCGGCCCGAGCCCAGGCTGGTGGTTACCGCCAATCAGGCGGCGATTGCCGCGGCCTGCCTGGGCTTGGGACTGACTAGGGTGTTGTCTTATCAGGTTGCTGGCAAGGTCGCGTCAGGCGAACTGGAAATCGTCCTCGCCGAATTCGAATTGCCGCCGCTGCCGATCCACGTGGTGTATCAGGGCGGGCGCAAGGCGCCGGCACGGGTGCGCAGTTTTGTCGACTACGCGGTGAAGGTGTTGCGCGAGCATCCAGCGCTGCAGAACGCAGCGTTATTTCATCAGACGAAATAATCGATTGCGATTGCTGGTGATTCTGTTGCTTTGAGGATAGGTGGAAGATGGCGTCCAGCGGCGCTGCCATCCCTAAGCGGCGCCACCTCCAGCGGAGTCGACCATGCAAGCGATCAAACTCTACAACTTCCCGCGTTCCGGCCACGCCCATCGGGTGGAGCTGATGTTGTCCCTGCTGCAATTGCCGAGCGAACTGATCCTGGTCGACTTGGCCAAGGGCGAACACAAGCAAGCGCCGTTTCTGGCGATCAACAGTTTTGGTCAGGTGCCGGCGATCGATGATGGCGGCGTGGTGCTGGCCGATTCCAACGCGATCCTGGTTTATCTGGCGCTCAAATACGGCAATGGCCGTTGGTTGCCGACCGATCCGCTGGGTGCTGCGCGGGTGCAACGCTGGTTGTCGGTGGCGGCGGGACCGATTGCCTTTGGGCCAGCTGCTGCACGCCTGGTCACCGTGTTCGGTGCGCAACTGAACGCTGAGGAACTCATCACCCGTGCCCACAACCTGCTCAAGGTGATGGAACTGGAACTGGGCAAGACCCCGTATCTGGCTGGCAGCGAGCCGACCATCGCCGACGTTTCCGCCTACAGCTACATCGCCCATGCGCCGGAAGGCAACGTGTCGCTGGACGACTACGCCAACGTGCGGGCCTGGCTGGCGCGGGTTGAAGCCTTGCCCGGTTTTGTCGGCATGCCACGTACCGTTGCTGGTCTGCAAAAGACTGCTTGAAGGCTCGGCCCGGTCTGACCGGGCCACCCTATTGCGCCAGCGGCGCGGGGAGAGGCGTGATGGAACGTTCACCGTGGCACGCTGGCGAGCAGCAATTGCAGGCCCATGTCGGCGTTGCCGAACGCATGGAGGCTTTTGGTCGCAAGGTCATTCGCGACTGGATGCCGGATCAGCACCGCGCGTTTTATGCGCAATTGCCGTTCATGCTGTACGGCGCGGTCGATGCCGACGGTCGTCCGTGGGCCAGTGTGCTCGAAGGGGCGCCGGGGTTTGCCGGTTCGCCTGACCCGCAGCGCCTGCAACTGTCCAGTCTGCCGGCCACCGATGACCCGGCGCAGTTGCACAACGGCGCGGCCATCGGTTTGCTGGGCATCGAACTGCACACCCGGCGACGCAACCGCCTCAACGGCCATGTGGACAATCTCGATGCCGGTGGTTTTGCGGTGACGGTGGATCAGTCGTTCGGCAACTGCCCGCAGTACATTCAGTTGCGCCAGTTCCAGCGCGTACCGCTGACCGATCCGCAGACACGCCCAGCTCTGCATCGCGACACGCTCGATGACGCAGCCAGAGCCATGATCGAAAGCGCCGATACCTTCTTTGTCGCCAGTTACGTCGATGTCGACGGGCAACGTGCGGTGGACGTTTCCCATCGCGGCGGCCAGGCCGGTTTCGTCCGGGTCGAGGGCAATCGCCTGACCATTCCGGATTTTGCCGGCAACCTGCACTTCAATACCCTCGGCAACCTGCTGCTCAACCCGCGTGCGGGGCTGCTGTTCATCGACTTTTCCACAGGCGATGTGCTGCAACTGAGCGGGCGTACCGAAATCATCCTTGAAGGGCCGCAGATCGAAGCGTTTCAAGGAGCCGAGCGCTTGTGGACGTTCGAGGTGGAGAAACTGCTGCGGCGTCCGGCGGCGCTGGCCTTGCGCTGGCGCTTCGACGGCATGTCGCCGACCAGCCTGCTGACCGGCACCTGGGCTCAGGCCGATGCACGTTTGCAGGCCAGGGCACTGGGCAACAGCTGGCGGCCATTGCGGGTGACCCGCATCGAACGGGAGAGCCAGCACATCCGCTCGATCTATCTGCAACCGGACGATGGCGCGGGGGTGCCGGTGTTTCAGGCCGGGCAACATCTGCCGCTGCGCTTCACCGTGGACGGTGAAACGCATATCCGTACCTACAGCCTGTCGAGTGCGCCCTCGGATGATTTCTTGCGCATCAGCGTGAAGCGCGAGGGCCTGGTTTCAACGCACCTGCACCGGCAGATTCGCGTCGGCGATGTGCTGGAGGCACGGGCGCCACAAGGGCACTTCACGGTGGCGCCGCTGGAGCAACGCCCGCTGGTGCTGCTGGCGGCGGGTGTCGGCATCACGCCGTTGCTGTCGATGCTGCGCGAGGTGGTGTATCAAGGCCAGCGCACCCGGCGGATTCGGCCGACGTGGTTGCTGCAGAGTTCGCGCAGCCTCGCCGATCAACCGTTTCGCCAGGAACTCGATCGTCTGCTGGACAACACGGGTGATGCGGTACGGGTAATGCGCCTGCTCAGCCAGCCGGAGGCCGACCTGGTTGAGGGCGAAGACTTCGACCTGCACGGGCGCATCGATGGGGCACTGCTGCGCGATCTGCTGGATATAGAGGATTACGACCAGATCGATTTTGTTGTCTGCGGCCCCGGCGGCTTCACCCAAGGCCTGTACGACAGCCTGCGCGATCTGGACATTCGCGATGCACGGATCCATGCCGAAACCTTCGGACCCTCGACGCTCAAGCGCCAGCCGGATCCGGATGCCGTTGTCATTGCGCAGCCACCGGCCGCCACGGAATCGGTACCGGTGATGTTCGAACGCTCTGCCAAAGAGGCCCGCTGGCAGCCGTACGGCGGCAGCCTGCTGGAGCTGGCGGAAAGCCGTGGGCTACGCCCCGAGTTCAGTTGTCGGGGTGGTTCTTGCGGCACCTGCAAGACACGCCTGATCAGCGGCGCGGTGAATTATCCACAGGCTCCGGCAGAGACGCCGGAAGAGGGCCAGGTGCTGATTTGTTGCGCAGTGCCGGCGCAGAGCGAGCAACTGCTGGTGCTGGATCTGTAACGCCGCTCACTTGAGATCTCCGCAACCCCCTGTGGGAGCAAGCCCGCTCCCGCAGGGTTAATCGTCAACTGAAGTCAGGCGTAGGACAGGTCTTTTTCCTCCAGCAACTCCTGATACAGCTCGGTCCACTTGCGGCCCATTTCATCGGCGGTGAACAACTGCCGGTAACGCGCCTCGGCCTTGACCCCCATGGCCGCCGCCCGCTCCGGGTTTTCCCACAACGTGCGCATCGCCTCGCGAAACGCCAATGGATTGCTCGGTGGCACCACCAGCCCGGTCTCGTTGTGGATATTGATGTAACTGGTGCCGGTACCGATTTCGCTGGAGATCATCGGCTTGCCGTACATCGCACCTTCGAGCAGCGAAATACCGAACGCTTCGGAACGCAGGTGCGAGGGGAACACAATGGCGTAGCTCAGTTGCAGCAGGGCGACCTTGTCTTCATCGCCCAGGCGTCCGAGGAAGTGGATATTGCGCAGACCCAGCGCAGCGGCCTGGGCGTGCAGTTCCAGTTCAAGTGGCCCGGCCCCGACGATCACCACCGGATAGTCCACGTCCTTCAAGGCGTCGAGCAGAATGTGCAGGCCCTTGTAGTAACGCATGACCCCGACGAACAGGAAAAACTTATCCCCAAGCTGCTGGCGCCAGCGGTTCATGCGCTCGTTATCGGCCTGTGGATAACCGGCCTTGTTCAAGCCGTACGGAATCACCCGAGTCTTGTCCTGGAACTGCTGCAACACGTCACTGGTGTGCAGGTAGTTCGGCGACGCCGCGACAATCCGGTCGGCGCTGGTGAGGAAGCGGTTCATCAATGGCCGATAGAGTTTGAGCAGATGCTTCTGGCGAATGATGTCCGAGTGGTAGGTGACCACACTCGGTTTGTTCATGCCGCTGGCGAAATGCACCAGGTCCATGAACGGCCACGGGAAGTGGTAGTTGATCACATCCGCTTCGGCGGCCAACTCGCGAAACTGTTTGAACACACTCCAGGAGAACCCGGTGGAGGCGAACTGAATGTCGAGCCTGGCGCGGTGCACTTCGTGCTGGCCCAGTTGCACCACGGGCGGTGTCGGGTCGGCGCTGAGGGTCAGGACCTGGCCCTCGATACCGTGATGCGCGCCGCTCTCGCACAGCTGGAAGATCACCTGCTCGATACCGCCGACCGAGTCAGGCAAGTAGGTTTTGAAAAAATGAAGAACTCGCATTCAGCCTCCCATGGCCTGGCGGTAGGCACCGGCTGTGGCCTGTGCGCAACGTTCCCAGGAAAAAAGCCGCGTCCGGTGCAATCCGGCTTCTCGGCAGGCCTGCCAATGCGCTTGATCGTCGATCAGACGATTGAGCGCATCGCGCAAGCCGTGTGCATCATCAGATTCAATGTAGTTGCCCGCCGGGCCGGCGACTTCCGGCATGGCTGAAGAACCGGTCAGGATCACCGGCGTGCCGCTGGCCATGGCTTCCAGTACCGGCAGGCCGAAACCTTCGTACAGCGACGGAAACACCAGCGCGCGGGCGCCGGCCAGCAGTTGCGCCACCTGTTCATCGGGCAGGTAGCCGAGCAGGCACACGTGCCCCGACGCCAGGGCCTGGCGCAGTTCGTCGCTGAACTGCGTCTGTTGCCAGCCGGCCATCCCGACGATCAACAGTGGAAAGCGCTGGCGCACGGCCTCCGGCAGCAGGGCATGGGCTCGCAGGGCCAGGCTCAGGTTCTTGCGCGGCTCCAGGGTGCCGACACACAGGAAATACTCGCGCGGGGCCACGGCATGCGCCTTGAGCACGGCCTCGATGGTGTGCGGTTCCCGTGGGTGAAAGCGCTCGGCCACACCCAGTGGCGCCACCACAAAGCGCTCGGCGGGCAGGCCGAAATAGGCCTGGGCCTCGTCGGCAATCGCCTGTGAGTCGGTCAAAATCCGCTGCGCCTGTTGCACCCCAGCGGCCAGGCGTCGCTCGATTTCCTTGAGGCGCGCCGCCGGTTGGGTGTCAGGGAAATGCAGATGTGTCAGGTCGTGCAGGGTGATCACGGTCGGGCCATCGAAGGCCAGCGGCCACAGGCTCGGTTCGTGATACAGGTCGAGGTCTTGCGTGTGGCCCTGATCGAAGCGTTTCTGTTCCAGCCAGCGCCGCGCCTGATAGGCGCCGGGGATCTGCCGCAGCAGCGGCGTCAGCCGTGAGTAGCCGGGCATGGCCGCCTCTGGCAGGGTCGAGCTCCAGCCCCAGCCGTGGAACAGCGCCACTTCGACATCGGTGGTGCTGCGCAAGGCGCGGACCAGTTCGGCGACGTAATGGCCGATGCCAGTGCGCGGCGCCTGAAGAATCCGCGCGTTAAGAGCAATGCGCATGCTGACTCTCGGGCGCGGGCAGTGAGCGGTTCAGGTTGCGCTCGATGCGCTGGACCAATTGCGCACTGGCTTCGCGCCAGCTCAGCCAGCGCCATTGGTCCAGGCTCATGGCTGCCGGAAACACCCCGGACTGCTCCATGGCGGTCACAAGGTCAGTGAGGCTTTGCGGGTTGTCCAGCGCGAAGTAAGCCATGTAATCGCCGCCGATCTCGCGGAACACCGGAATGTCGCTTGCCATCGCCGGCAGCCCGCGTTGCATGGCTTCCACCAGGGGCAGGCCGAAGCCCTCGACATGCGACGGGAACACCAGTGCGGTGGCGTGGGAATAGGCGTGTTCGAGGCTTTTGTCCGAGAGCGTGTTGAACATGAACAGACGACGGTTCAGTTGCGGGTGCTGGCGGATCCGCTCGATCAGCGCCTCGCACTTCCAGCCGATTTTCCCGGCAATGCACAACCGCGCCTTGGAACCAGCAGCCCAGGCCCGCTCGAAGGCATCGAGCAGATAGGCGTGGTTCTTTCGCGGCTCGATGGTGCTGACCATCAGGAACACCGGCTCCGGGCTCTTGAACATGTGCAGAAGGTTTCGATCGATTTCCGATGCGGTGTCAGTCAGGTCCAGCTCGGAACCGAGGTGGAAATAGTCGAACCAGCGCTGCTGAACCTGTTGCGTGCCGATCCGGCGCAACATTTCCTGGCGCACCTGATCGCGGATGGTGGTCGAGATCGCGACATAGCCGTCGGCTGTGCGCGCGATCCAGTCGAACCAGTCGTTGAACACCTTGACCAGGCCCGCGTCGCAAAACTGTGGATGGGTCAGCGGGATCAGGTCGTAGATCACCGACACGATGCCCACGCCATCGCGTTTGAGTTGTTCGGCCAAGGGGAAAAAGTTGGCGTGCCAGGACGAATCGAGCAGCACCAGTTGATCGCCGGCCCGATGTTGCAACGGCACGCAGCGTTCGGGCACGGGTTTGCCCTTGAGCAGGCGTGCGAGCACGCGCATCGGCAGGCTGAAACAGGCGAACGCCGTCAGCCGGCAAAGCACGTACAGCACCCGCCGGGCGAAATGCGACTGGCTGAAAGGGCGGCGTCGTTCGAGGGCGCGATGCCGCAACCAGAAGTTGTTGGCCCATTGCTCCAGCTTCACTCGCAGGCTGGTCAGATTGATTTTCGGCGTTTTGATCGGCGCCAGGCTTTTCACCTGATACAGGGCCCCGTCGAGCATCACCACCGGGATGCATTCGCGCTGAGCATCGGCGTCGGGCAACTGTTGAATGACGTTGCGCACAACCCGTTGGATGCCGGAATTGGCGGACGGGTGTTCGAAGACGTAAGTGCACTCCACCAACAGTCGTGTCATTGCGAGATTTCCCTATCAGGCAGTTGCTCGGTGTTTTCACTGGAGCGGCTGATTTCGGTCCGGGCTTGCAGCCACGAGCAGCCGACGAAGTCTTCCTGGCGATTATTGATGACATGGAAGACCAGGCCGTAATCGCGCCATTCGAAGTTGCGATCCAGGTGCGAATCCAGGCGCGACAGGCTCAGCGCTATCGAATAGCTGCCCTTGCCCAGGCGCATGTCGAAGGCGAAGCGGAAGGTCACCTGTTCACCGGCACTCAGGTCGGTGATCGCCATGTCCTGACGATGGGTATTGATGCCGTAGATCGCCTGGCCGAGGCGATCCTTGATCAGAAAGCCCAACACCAGGCGCTCGATGTCCTCGCGCACCTCGGCCTGTACTTCCAGCACCACTGGCTGGCCGACTTCCGCCACCTCCAGACTGCGGCCCTGAGCGTCGAGCAAGCGCACGCTGACAATCCCCGCCTCACCGGTGCCGGAAATGGTTTGCACCTGGCCGTTGGCGAGCATTTCCTGGCGCACGATCTGGCCTTCACGCTGAGCGAGCATGGCGTTGTAGTAGTCCATGACTTCTTCGGGTTTGCCGCGCATGGCCAGACGCCCGTTCTCCAGCAGGATCGCGGTGTCGCAGATCGACTGAATCGCCGAACGGTCATGGGACACAATCAGCAGGGTGGTGCCGGCCTTGCGGAAGTTGCGGATGCGCTCGAAGCTTTTGTGCTGGAAGTAGGCGTCACCCACCGACAGCGCTTCATCGACGATCAGGATGTCCGGACGGCGCGCGGTGGCGACGCTGAAGGCCAGGCGCATCTGCATGCCGCTGGAATAGGTGCGCACCGGGTGGTCGATGGCTTCGCCGATTTCGGCAAAGCTCTCGATTTGCGGCATCAGCGCTTCGATCTCTTCGACTTGCATGCCCAGCAACTGACCGGCCATGAAGGCGTTCTGGCGACCGGTGAAATCCGGGTGGAAACCCATGCCCAGTTCCAGCAGGGCGGCAACGCGGCCTTGCAGTTGTATGTGCCCGCAGCTGGGTTGCGTGGTGCCGGTAATCATCTTCAGCAGCGTGCTTTTGCCCGCGCCGTTGACTCCGACGATGCCGACGGCTTCACCGGGTTGAATCTCGAAATCGATGCCCTGCAGGACCCAGTGCAACTGATGACGGGTGCCCGAGAATGGCACCAGCCACTCGAACAACCGGCTCCAGCGATTGGGGTATTGCTTGTAGGCCTTGCCCAGGCCGCTGACGCGTATATGTCCCATCAGAGTTCATCCACCATTTCGCCGACACGTTGTCGGAACAGGCGCAGGGCCATGGCGCAGAACAGCAGGCCGATGATCAGCAGTGGCATCAGCGACGGCCAGTTCGGCCACTGGTTATAGAGGAACACGTTCTGGTAGCTGGTCATCAGCGGCGTCATCGGGTTGAGGCTGATCAGGTGCTGGATACCCGGCGGCAGGATCGACAGCGGGTAAACGATTGGCGTCAGCCAGAACCAGAACTGCAGGCAGATGCCGAACATCTGCCCGACATCGCGGAAGAACACGTTGAGGATGCCGAGGATCATCCCCAGCCCGGCGGCGAAGATCACCTGCACGATCAATAGCGGGATCAGCGCCAGCAAGGCCATGCCGGGCAGGCGTCCACTGATCAGCAGAAAACCGAAGAACAGCGCCAGGATAATCGCGAAGTTGATCCCGGCGTTGAACAGCGCAATCACTGGCAGGCAGATGCGCGGGAAGCTGATTTTCTTCAGCAGGTTGGCGTTTTCCAGAAACATGCTCTGGCTGCGCGAGGTGATTTCCGCAAACAGCCCCCAGGTCAGCAGGCCCGCGCACAGGTAAACGCTGTAGGCCAGGCCATCCTCCACACCCGGCAGGCGCGCTCGCATGATCTGGGAAAAGATCACCGTGTACACGACGATCATCGACAGCGGATTGAGCACGGTCCACAGCGCGCCGAACAGCGAATTGCGATAACGCGCCTGAAACTCCCGCTTGACGCTGCCGAGGACGAATCCGCGATAGCTGCGCAGCGAACGGTACAGGGAAAGCAGCATCAAACCGTCCTGCCGTATTGGTCTTCGAAGCGCACGATGTCGTCTTCACCCAGGTATTCGCCGCTTTGGACCTCGATGATCACCAGGTCGATCACGCCGGGGTTTTCCAGGCGATGGCGGTGTCCGGCGGCAATGAACGTCGATTCGTTCTTGGCCACCAGATGAGTGCCGGTGCCGTTGTTGGTGACCTTGGCCATGCCTTCGACCACCACCCAGTGTTCGTTGCGGTGATGGTGCATTTGCAGCGACAGCTTGCCGCCGGGCTTGACCACGATGCGCTTGATCTTGAAGCGCGGGCCTTCCTCGAGCACGGTGTAGGTGCCCCACGGGCGACTGACCGTACGGTGCAGGCGATAAGCTTCGTGGGATTTGTCCTTGAGCTGCTTGGCGACCCGCCGCACATCCTGGGCGCGGTCGGCGTGGGCGACCAGCACTGCGTCGGCGGTGTCGACGATGATCAGGTTATCCACACCCACAGTGGCCACCAGTCGGCCTTCGCTCTGCACGAAGTTGTTGTGGCTGTCGATGAAGATCGCTTCGCCGCTGGCGCGATTGTTGTCGGCATCGGCCGGCACCAGCGCCGCCACGGCACCCCATGAGCCGATGTCGCTCCAGTCGAAACCGGCGGGCACCACCACGACTTTTTCCGAGCGCTCCATCAACGCGTAATCGATGGAGATATCGGTGATTTCCGCAAAAAGTGCCGGTGACAGTTCCTGTTGCAGGCAGCCGACGGTTTCCACCGGGGCGCTGGCCTCCATGCAGGCACGGGTCTGTTCCAGCAACTGCGGGGCATGCAGTTGCAACTCGTTGATCAGGGTGGCAGTGGTGAAGCAGAACATGCCCGAGTTCCACAGGAAGTCGCCACTTTCCAGGTAATGGGTGGCGGTCTGCAGGTCGGGTTTCTCGACAAAGCGCTGCACTTTCGCCGCGCCTCTGGCGTCCAGCGGTGCGCCGGTCTCGATGTAGCCGAAGCCGGTTTCCGGAGTGCTCGGCACCACGCCGAAGGTCACCAGGTAACCGTCCTTCGCCAGATTGACGGCGTGTTCGACAGCGCTTTTGAGTGCTTCCTGGTTGACGATCAAATGGTCGGCGGGCATCACCACCATGATCGCATCGTCACCGTGCAACGCCTGCAGTGACAGGGCGGCGGCGGCGATTGCCGGGGCGGTGTTGCGCCCGGTCGGCTCCAGCAGGAAGTGCCCACGGTGGCGCGACACGTGAGCCGCGCAATAGTGATCTTTGCTCTGGAAGTAGTACTCGCGGTTGGTCACCGTGACGATGTCGCCCCAGCCATCGAGCAATGCGGCGGCACGCTGATAGGTCTTGCCGAGCAACGACTGGCCGTCGGGCAGGGTCATGAACGGCTTGGGATGGCCCTCGCGGGACACCGGCCACAAACGAGTGCCGGCACCGCCGGACAGAATCACGGGGATCAGCATGGCCTACTCCTTGGCGACGCGTTTCATGTCCGCATCCATCATCATGCGGATCAGGGTGTCGAGGTCGGTTTTCGGTTTCCAGCCCAGTACGCGCTGCGCCTTCGCCGGATTGCCGAGCAGCACTTCGACTTCGGCCGGGCGGAAGAACGCCGGGTCGATCTTCACGTAGTCGCGGTAGTTCAGACCGACGTGATCGAAGGCGATGCGGCACATCTCGCGCACGGTGGTAGTGACGCCAGTGGCGACCACGAAATCGTCAGGCTTGTCCTGTTGCAGCATCAGCCACATGGCTTCGACGTAGTCACCGGCAAAACCCCAGTCGCGCTTGGCGTCGATGTTGCCCAAGGCCAGTTCCTGCTGCTTGCCCTGCTTGATGCGGGCGGCGGCGTCGGTGACCTTGCGGGTGACGAACTCGATGCCGCGCAGCGGTGATTCGTGGTTGAAGAGGATGCCGCTGCTGGCATGCAGGTCGAAACTTTCGCGGTAGTTGACGGTGATCCAGTGACCATAGAGTTTGGCCACGCCGTAGGGGCTGCGTGGATAGAACGGGGTGTTCTCGTCTTGCTGTTCAGCCTGGATCAGGCCGAACATTTCGCTGGTGGACGCCTGATAGAAACGGGTGTGCGGACTGAACTGGCGGATCGCTTCGAGCAGGTGGGTCACGCCCAGGCCATCGACGATGCCCGTGGTCACCGGTTGATTCCAGGACGCGGCGACAAAGCTTTGCGCGGCCAGGTTATAGACCTCGTCCGGCGCCGACTGGATGACCGCACGCTGCACCGAGCAGGCGTCGGCCATGTCCCCGTCCAGATAGACGATGTCGGCTTCGACGCCCATCTCGCGCAGGCGCCAGCGCGAATCGCTGCTGCGCCGTGCGACCAGACCGTGAACCTTGTAACCCTTGTCGAGCAGCAGTCGGGCCAGATAGGCGCCGTCCTGGCCGGTGATCCCTGTGATCAGTGCACTTTTCATTCTTGTCGTACTCGCTGCTCCCAGTCGGACAGGATCGCCCGCAGGGATTGTTGTGTTGTGATTTCAGGCGTCCATCCCGTGGTCTGGGCCAGCCTTGCGTGACTGCCGTAAACGCGACGCTGATCTGCACGGCGCATGCGCGCCGGATCCTGGACCAGTTGCAGGTCGACCTCGGCGAGGTCGCCCATCTGCTCGATCAAACTACGGATACTGTGCTCGTGGCCCGAGCAGATGTTGTAGACCTGCCCCGGCGTGCCTTTCTCCAGCAGAGCGAAATACGCCGAGATCACATCGCCGACATCGAGGAAGTCCCGCGTGACGTCAATGTCGCCGACCTCCAGTTGCGGGGCTTGCAGGCCTTGTTTGATGCGGTTGATCTGGCGCGCAGCACTGGCGATGACAAAGTTGTCTTTCTGCCCGCTGCCGATGTGGTTGAACGGTCGCGCCACCAGCACCGGCCAGCCTTCGCTCAGGCCCCATTGCAGGCTGAGAAACTCCGCTGACAGCTTGCTCACCGCGTACGGATTGCGCGGGCAGGGCGGTTGGAGTTCGGTGATGGGCAGGGCGCGTTCGTCGACTTGTCCATAGACATCGCCGGAGCTGACATACAGGAAGGTCCCCTGAAAACCGCGTGCCTTGAGGGCTTGCAGCAGATTGAGGGTACCGAGCAGATTGATTTCGAGCGTGCGGGCCGGATCGCGAAAGGCTTCGGGAACGAAGGTCTGGCCGGCCAGGTGAATCACCGCGTCGGGCAATTGCGGCCACAGGTCGACGAGGCTTTGCGATGCCGTGAGATCGTAGGGTGCGGCGGCAGGCAGCAGTTCCCAAGTCGAATCAGGCTGCGCCAGACGCGACTGGAGATGTTGTCCCACGAATCCACTCAGTCCCGTGACGAACAAGCGCTTTTTCAAACAGCGACCCCTTGGTCTTTAACTTTCGCCACTTTCCCACAGGCTTTAAGGAGAAGTCTGTCAGGCCGGATGAAAAAGACCGACAAGACGACAGGCGAAGTCATTGTTGTAGTTGTTTGTTACCAATCTGTGCCAAATGCGCAGCAATTTCAACAGGGCAAACCGTGACCGGTCAGTTCTCGTCAGCGTAGCCTGATTTATTCTCGTCCGGCGGTTCCCGGATTTGCGAAGGATGTGTTTAGAATGGCCCTCGTCGCCATCTCCTCAGGTTAGCCGGGGGACATTGCGCAACAAGGTGAAACCAGCCACTAAAACAAGAACGAAGACGAGCTCCATGACGAAGGACGAGCAGCGGTGATCCCGACTCGATCCAGCGCTTGGCCGTCATAGCGTGAAGCTGCCGGGATGGTGGTTTCACCGTGGGATGCCATGAATTTCATTCTTTACTCGGACGTCAACGACCGCTCCATCAGCCAGAGTCTGGGCCGTCCGGAATATAGCTATTACTTCGTGCTCAAGGCCTACCGTCCTGTGCTGGAAAGCCTTGGGCAGGTGCACGTGGTGTCGTCGGCCGCCGAAGTCGACCCGTTGTATCGGCAGTTGCAACTGACCGGTCAGGACAGCCTCTTTCTTTCGTTTGCCCCTCCGCACAAAACCCCGACCGACCTGCAATGTCCGGTGGTCTGCGTGATCGCGTGGGAGTACGACTCGATCCCGGTCGACCCTCGCGAAGAACACGTCCACCATGACTGGAGCCGGATCCTCGCGCGCCATGGTCGGGCGATCACGTTGTCCAGCCACACGGCACAAGCCATTCGCCGGACCATGGGCGAGGACTTTCCTGTGCTGGTGTTGCCGACGCCGTTGTGGGAAGGCTTCGCCGCTGTGCGCCAGCAATACCCGGCTGTGCCGGTGAACCCGGGAGCCCTGTTGCAGATCAAGGGCTGCATTATCGACAGCCGCACTCTCGGCCTGTCCGCCGACGGGCTGATTGCACCGACGCCCAATGAGCCGGCATCGGAACCCGGCGAGCCGGGCGACGTCGCTGCGCCGTCCGAGCCTGCGCCGCCACCGGAACTGACCCTGCGCCGTCGTGCGTTCATCACCAAGCACTACTTGCGCGAAGGCTGGCGGGCAACGGCGACTTCCAACGAACACCAACCGTTATTTCTGCTCAAGCACAATCTGCTGCTGTGGTATCGCGAAGCCGTTCGCGATCTGCTGCCGATCGCCCTGCGCCGTCAGTTGTTCCGCTTGCGCGCACCTGCCGCCGAACCCTTGCCGCCGGGTCCTGGCGGCAGTGAAGTGCCTGTGCCCGCGGTGGCCGAGCATCCGCAGGCCAGTCTGCCGGATACCAGCGCCACGGTGCAGACCGAGGTCAGCGGCGTGGTGTTTGTGAGCGTCTTCAACCCCGAAGACGGGCGCAAGAACTGGCATCACCTGATCACTGCTTTCTGCTGGGCCATGCGCGACGTCGAAGATGCCACGCTGGTGCTGAAGATGACGCAGAACGATCTGGCGACCTATTACGTGCACCTGATCACCCTGTTGTCGCAGCTTTCACCGTTCGCCTGCCGGGTGGTGGTCATGCATGGTTACTTGCAGGACGAGGAGTTCGCCAGGCTTTACGGTGCCGCCAGTTTCTATGTCAACGCGTCCCGCTGTGAGGGCTTGTGCCTGCCGCTGATGGAGTTCATGTCCTGCGGCCGCCCGGTGATTGCGCCAGACCATACGGCGATGCACGACTACATCGACGAGCGTGTCGGCTTCATCGTCAAGTCCAGTCGTGAGCCGACGATCTGGCCGGATGACGTGCAGATCCTCTATCGCACCCTGCGCCATCGTCCGGATTGGGGGTCGTTGAAAACGGCCTACGAGGACAGCTACGCCATGGCCAGGCATGATCCGGCGGCCTATCAGGCGATGGCCCAGGCCGCGAACGAGCGCATGCGCGAATACTGCAGTTTTGCCCCGGTGCAGCAGCGTCTGGCGCAATTTTTTCAGCTGACGCCGAGTGCAACAACCCCACAGCTGATCGCCGAGGCGGGGACTGCATCATGCTGATCATCATTCATTCGGAAACCAACAAGAGCAATATCCAGCAGAACCTCGGGCGTCCCGAGTACAGCTACTACTTTGTGCTCAAGGAGTTCCGCCCGGTGCTCGAGCGTCTGGGGCAAGTGATTGAAGTGAGCAACCCGGACGAACTGGTCGATCGGCTGTACTTCGATTGCCTGAGTCGCGGTGAGGCGTGCGTGTTCCTGTCGTTCTCGCCGCCGCATCGCACGCCGATTCATTACGCCTGCCCGACCATTCCGGTGTTTGCCTGGGAGTTCAGCACTATTCCCACCGAGAGTTGGCACGGCGAGCCCCGTCATGACTGGCGCGTGGTGTTGAACGCCTGCGGCATGGCGATTACCCATTCGAGTTTCACGGTGAACGCTGTATGCGACGTGATGGGCGCGGACTACCCGATCTGTGCGATTGCTGCACCGGTGTGGGACCGCTTCGCCGCGCGCGGTGCGCAGTTACGCAAGCAGCCGGTGGTCGAGGCGGTGCAGTTGAAGCTGCGCGGCCTGTTGCTCGACAGCCGCACGGTAGACCTGCGCGCGTACGGTCCGCCGGGATTATGCGAAGGCACGCCGCTGTCGTTCGCCGAGCCGCCGCAGGACTGCCAGTTGCAACTGGACGGCGTGGTCTACACCTCGGTGTTCAACCCTTACGACGGGCGCAAGAACTGGCAGGACATGATCAGCGCGTTCTGCACCACGTTCCGTGACGTCGCCGATGCCACCCTGGTGCTGAAACTCACGCACCATGACATCGCCAATGCCCTGAGTGACATGCTGCATCACCTGTACAAGAACCAGTCCTACCAGTGCCGGATCGTGCTGATCCATGGGTATCTGGCGGACGCCGATTATGAAGCACTGGTGCAGGCCACCAGTTACGTGGTCAACAGTTCCTATGGCGAAGGGCAGTGCTTGCCGCTGATGGAGTTCATGTCCTGTGGCAAACCGGCGATTGCGCCGCTGAACACGGCGATGGCCGACTATGTCGACAGCGACAACGCCTTCATTGTCGACTCCACCGACGAGCTCACGGCCTGGCCCCATGACCCGCGTGCGGCCTACCGCACCTTGCGCTACATGACTGATTGGGACTCGTTGTGCGCGGCGTATCGCGCCAGTTATGAGGTGGCCAAAAACGATGTCGAGCGTTATGCGCGGATGTCCGAGCATGCCGTACACAACCTGCAGCGCTTCTGCAGCCAGGCAAGTGCAGAGGACCGCCTGCGAACGTTTTTTGCCCAGCACGCAGAGGCCATCAAGCCGTTGTCCGTGGAAGCCTCGGGCGCATGATCCGGCGCCTGCTTGCACGCTTGCGCCCGGCACCGTTGCCTGTCGCACCTGCACCTGAGCCGATCGGCCAGGCCTCGCCACGGGACGTGGGGTTGCATGACGCAATTCTCGATGGCTGGTTCTTGTCCGACAGTGGCGAGTTGCTCAAGGGCTTCGCCATCACGGCTGACGATACCTTGCTCGACGTCGGTTGCGGCGAGGGCGTGGCGACGCTGTTCGCCGTGCGACAGGGCGCCTCGGTGATTTTCACCGACAGCGAACATGACAAGGTCCGCGATCTGGCCCGGCAGGTTGAGGCGCAGAGCAACAAGACGAATCTGGGCCTGGTCAGCAACAGCCTGCCGTTGCCGCTGGCCGCCGGTTGTGCGAGCAAGGTGGTGTGCATGGAAGTGCTTGAGCACATCGATCAACCGGAACCGTTCATGGCCGAACTGGTGCGCATGGGGCGTCCCGGCGCGCAGTATCTGCTGAGTGTCCCGGCGCCGGTCGGCGAGCACCTGCAACAAGGCATTGCCCCCGCCGGTTATTACCAGACGCCGAACCACGTGCAGATTTTCACCGAGCAGCGCTTTGCCGAACTGGTGGAGAACGCCGGGCTGGTGATCGAGCATCGGCAGGCCAGCGGGTTCTTCTGGGTGATGGGCATGATCTTCTTCTGGGCCAGTGAGCGCGCCGCCGGCCGTGACCTCGGTGGCGCCGTGCGCGACCGGATTCAGGCCCCGTACCCGCCGTTGATGGAGAGCTGGTCGCGTACCTGGCAAGACCTGCTGGCGCAGCCGGATGGCCTGGCCATCAAGCAAATGCTCGACCGCTTCATGCCCAAGAGCCAGGTGATCATCGCCCGCAAGCCGCTGGCGGGCGAAACCCGCACCGGGAGCCAGCCATGAGCGCCAAGCGGATCATGGACATCGAGGTGCTGCGTGCCATCGCCGTCCTCGGCGTGTTGTTCCATCACTTGCAGGGCAGCCTGTTCACCGACACGGTGCCATTGCTGGAAAACATCCACGCCTGGGCGCAACCGTGGTGGGGCGTCGATCTGTTCTTCGCCATCTCCGGATTTGTTATCGCCCGCAGCCTGATCCCCGCGCTGCGCGCCTGCACGACGCGTCAGGAATATTGGCAACAGACGCGTAATTTCTGGCTGCGTCGGGTGTTTCGCCTGTTGCCCTCGGCCTGGCTATGGCTGGCGCTGATCCTGCTGGCGTGCGTGTTTCTCAACCGCTCCGGTGCCTTTGGCAGCCTGCACGCCAACCTGCAGGCGACGCTGGCGGGAGTGTTGCAGTACGCCAATTTGCGCTTTGCCGACAGCTTCTTTCAATACGAATACGGCAGCAGTTTCGTCTACTGGAGCCTGGCCCTGGAGGAGCAGTTTTACCTGCTGTTCCCACTGGTGATTGTGCTGTGCCGCAAGCATTTGGTCTGGGCCTTGCTGGCGCTGGTCGCGGTGCAACTGTTGACCCTGCGCACGCCGTTGCTGATGGTGGTGCGCACTGACGCGCTGGCGCTGGGCGTGCTGCTGGCGATGTGGAGCGCGCAACCTTCTTACCGGCGCTGGCAACCGACGTTTCTGCGGCGTCCGTGGGCCGGCCTGTCAGTGTTGATTGGCGTGGCGCTGCTGATGAGCTACATGGCCACCGACCGTTTCACTTTCGCGCCTTACCGCATCGGCTCGATTGCCGTGCTCGGCGCGCTGCTGGTGTGGATTGCCTCGTACAACCGCGATTACCTGCTGCCGGCCGGCCCTGTGCAACGGCTGATGGCGTGGATCGGCAGTCGTTCTTACGGCATTTACCTGATCCACATCCCGGCCTATCTGCTGGTGCGTGAATTGATATTCCGCTTGCAGACTGCGGGTTTGCCGAGCCCTGCCGGGCACCCGATTCTGACTGTGCTGATTGCCTTGGGTCTGATCGTGCTGCTCAGCGAGCTGAACTACCGATTCATCGAAATGCCGATGCGCAATCGCGGTGCCGCTTTGGTGCGGCGCCTTGATACGTCCCGACCTGCCGTTTCAACCTCCGGAGCCACCTCATGCTGAGCCTATTGAAAAAACTCACGGCGGCGTCGCCTGCACCGGCCCCCGCGCAACCTGTCGCGTCGGTGGCGGACAAGGTCGATCCGTACATGCTCGGCCTCTACGATGCCAAGCTCAGCGGCTGGTTCAACCAGGAGACCAACGAGCTGTTCAAGGGCTTCCCGGTGACCGCCGATGACACCTTGCTCGATGTCGGCTGTGGCGACGGTGGCAACGTGCATTTCTGCGGCATGCGTGGAGCGAAAATCATCATTGCCGACATCGACGCGACCAAGGTCGAGGCCACCCGTCAACGCCTGAGCGATACCCCGGCGCGCAGCGTCGAATGCCACGTCACCGACTGCGACCCGTTGCCGATTGCCGACGGTACCGCCACCCGCGTGGTGTCCACCGAAGTCATCGAGCACGTCGACGACCCGGCGCAGTTCCTTGCCGAACTGGTGCGGGTCGGCCAGTCGGGTGCGCTGTACCTGCTGAGCGTGCCGCACCCCAGTTCCGAAGACTTGCAGAAAGACATCGCGGCGCCGGAGTATTTCCAGAAGCCCAACCACATTCGCATCATCAGCGAAGAACAGTTCAAGGCGATGGTCAGCGAAGCCGGCCTCGAGATCATCAGCCACAGCCAGTACGGCTTTTACTGGTCGATGTGGATGCTGCTGTTCTGGGAAGCCAAGGTCGATTTCAGCAACCCGGATCACCCGTTGCTCAATCACTGGGCCGACACCTGGCAAGCGGTGCTCGATTCGCCCCGTGGCGCGCAGATCAAGCAGGCGCTGGATGCGGTGGTGGCAAAAAGTCAGGTGATCATTGCCCGCAAGCCATAAGTCGCTTTCCCTGTAGGAGTGAGCCTGCTCGCGATAGCGGCGTATCAGGCAACATCGATGTCGAACGTTACTGCGCTATCGCGAGCAGGCTCACTCCTACAGGGATTTGTGTACCCTGACTGTTTGTATCAGTAGGGAATAGGCCTTTCATGCGGTTCGGCTTTTCGATTTTGATCGCGGCAATGGGGTTGCTCGCTGCTTGCGAGCGGCATGACGCCCCCGCCCTCGATCAGCAACTCTATGTCTGGCAACGTCAATGGACGTCGGCGCATGACGCCGCGCTGGGCGACAGCCGCGAGAGCTTTTCGACATTGCGCGTGCTGGCCTTGCAGGCGTTTCCCAATGACGGCTGGCACCGCGCGCGAATCGATGCGCCATTGCTCAAGCACGATGGCCGGCCATTGATTGCGGTGATTCGCCTCGACGGCCAGCTCAAGGCGCTCGATCAGCAGCAGGTCACCGCACAGATTCTTCAGGTTGTCGCCGATTGGCAGGCGCAAGGGCTGACCCTGAGCGGCGTCGAGATCGACCATGATTCAGGCAACGCGCGCCTGACCGAATACATCGAGTTCCTGACGCATTTGCGTTCGGCATTGCCCGCGTCGTTGCCGCTGAGCATCACCGCGCTGCCGGCGTGGCTCGGCAGTTCACAGTTGCCTGCCTTGCTGGCCACGGTCGACAGCAGCGTGCTGCAGGTGCATGCCGTCAGTGATCCGCGACGCGGATTGTTCGAACCCGAGCAGGCGCGACGCTGGGCCAGTGACTGGGGGAAGATCACCGACAAGCCTTTCTATCTGGCGCTGCCAGCCTATGGCGTGGCGCTGCTGCCGGATGCTGGCGGTGCCCCGGTGGTGGAGAGCGAAGTACCGCTCGAGCGCGATGGGCAGCGCCGGGAACTGCTCGCCGATCCGTTGCAACTGAGCACGCTCGCCAAGTCCCTGCGCGAGGATCCGCCAGCGCATCTGGCCGGGCTGATCTGGTTTCGCCTGCCATTGCCCAATGACCGCCGGGCCTGGAGCCTGACCACGTTGCGCGCCGTGGCCAGCGGCGATGCGTTGAGCAGCCGGCTCGGCCTGACATTCAGTGAGCACGACGGCCTCTATGACATCCACCTCTCCAACCCGGGCAATCTCGATGCGGCCTGGCCTGCGCAGTTGCGAGTCAAGGCACGTGGCTGTGAAGGCGCCGACGCGCTCGCCGGTTACTCGTTGCAACAAAGCGCGGATCTGCTTACCTTCACCCGCCTGCGTGACGGCCGATTGCCGGCGGGCGGACAACGCGCCATCGGTTGGGCGCGCTGTGCATTTATTGATCAAGGAGGTTCGCATGTTGACCCGTAACTGGCCCCGCCATCTGCTCTGCCTGAGCCTCAGCCTGCCGCTGGGTTCGGCGCTGGCCTGCGGCCCGGACTTCCCGATGCGCCTGCTCGACAATCGCGGGCAAACCCTGGCCGAGCTGCCGGAGGGCAACTTCAACTTCGAGATCAGCCGCCTCGGTAAAACCATTGCCGGGCTGAAGAACGTCACCGCAGCGACGCACAATCCCAACGATATGTACGGTGACGAGAACGAACCGGCTGCCGTTCGCGAAAAAGCCGAGCAGGTCGGTCTGAGTGCCGAGCAACAAGCCTTGGTCAAGCAATTGCGCGGTCTGACCGATGCACGTCAGGTCGAGGCTCAGGGCGCCAGTCTGCCGCCGGAAATCCGCCTGTACGTGGCCGGCGCAGTGGCGTTTGCCACGGGCGATCATCCATTGGCCGTCGAGTACTTCAACAAGGTGCTGGCACTGCCGGCCGATCAGCGTCCGCTGCGCAGCACCTGGGCGGCGTATTCGCTGGGCCGAACCTGGTTTGCCATGAGTGCCGAGGCCGGCGATGCCGTCGAGGCGCTGGAGGACGCGCGCGATGCCTTCCGCCAGACCCGACAGATGAGCATCGACGGCTTCAGCGATCCGCTGGAGCTCGGGGTGGCCAGCCTCGGTGAAGAGGCGCGGGTGCTGCGAACCGCCGGCGACTGGGATGGCGCCATCGAACTGTATGAAGCGCAGAACCTGCACGGCTCGGCGGTGGGCAATACCTCGCTGAAACAACTGATGAATGAGCTGGCCGAACTGCCTGAGCCGGAACTGGCCAAGCTGCTGGAGCGCAAGGCCGTGCAGCAACTGGTCACTGCCTCGTTGATCAGCCGCATGGGCTGGTCATTCGACGAGCAACCGCCGAACGAAAAGAAACTCATCAAACTGTTGCAGAACAGCACCCGTGGCAGCCTGGAAAACGCTGATCGACTGGCGGCGATGAATTACCAACAGGGCGATTACGCCAGTGCCAAGGCCTTCCTCGAGAACGCCGGTGACGGTGGGCTGGCGTGGTGGCTGCGGGCCAAACTGGCGGTGCGTGACGGCGACAAGAATGCGGCCGCTGCTGCCTATGCCAAAGCCGCGCAGGCCTTCCCGCAGAACGAGGACTGGGGCTACCGACGCACCCCGGACTGGGACTTCGAAACCCTGCAGCCCAAATGCCGGGTCGAGGGCGAGAGCGCGATCCTCGCGTTGCAGCGCGGCGAATACCTGCAAGCGTTCGTGCAGTTGTATCGCAGCAACAGCATCTACTGGTTCGACGCCGCGACGGTGGCCGAGCGCGTACTGACGGTCGACGAGCTCAAACAATATGTCGATGACAACGTGCCGGCGCCTGCGGCGCTGACCCAGCAGCAGCGCGACAACTACGTGCCGCTGCCGGTCGCTGCCAGCCTGCGTAACCTGCTGGGACGGCGCTTGCTGCGCGAGGGGCATTACGAGCAGGCGGTCGGTTATTTCGACAATCCCGATCTGCAGCACAAGGCCCGCCTGTACGGTGAGCAACGCCTGAAGGCCGATGCCGCGTGGTGGCCGACCAAACGCGCCAGCGCCTTGTACAACGCGGCATGGACCGCGCGCGAATGGGGTATGGACATCCTCGGCTATGAGATGGCGCCGGACTACGCCACGCTTGGCGGCAACTACAGCCTGGAAAACACCGAGCTGAAAGTCGGGCCATTGGTGGCCGAAGCCGAAGTGCAGCGCCAGAAGGCCAGTCAGGCGCAGCCGGATGAGCGTTATCACTACCGCTTTGTCGCCACCGCACTGGCCGGCCGAGCTGCCGACAACTTGCCGCACACCAGCCAGGCGTTTGCGGCGGTGTTGTGCAATGCCGCCGGTTTCAACAGCAGTCTGCAAGAGCAGAGCGCGCTGTATCGACGCTACGTCAATGAAGGCCCGTACGTGCCTTGGGCGGTGGACTTCGGCAATCAGTGCCCGTACCCGGATTTCGAAAACGCCGACAAGCGTTACGTGACTCAGGTCACTGATGCCGTGCGCAATACGTTGCGCCCGTACAAGTGGCCTGTGGTCGGCGTCCTGGTGCTGATCAGTGCTGGCGCGTTGGCGTTGTTCAGCCGCCGCCGCAAGGCGCGCAAGCCCTAGGCCTGCTGGATAAACGTCAGACGCACGGCGAAGCCGATCAACAGGCTGCCGAACAGCCATTGCTGGACCCGCTGGGCGGTTGGACTGTGTTGCAGCCAACGGCCCAGCGCGGCACCGGTCAGGGCATAGGCGCTGTCGAACAGCAGCCCGACGCCCACCAGCAGCACGCCGAGGGTGGCAAATTGGCTCAGCACCGGTGCGCCATCATTGACGATGAACTGCGGCAACAGCACCGAGCAGAACAGCAAGGCCTTGGGGTTGAGCAGGTTGGTCAGCAAGCCGCGACGAATCGCTTCGCGCCATTGTCCGTGAGCGTCGGAGTCAGGGTGGGCATTGAGGTTTGGCAGCAACGTGCTGCGCAGGCACTGAATGCCGATCCACAGCAAATACGCCGCACCGGCCAGGCGCACCATATCGAACGTCCACGGCGCTGCCTTGAACAGCGCTGCCAGGCCCAGCGCCGCCAACGCCACGTGACAGCCCCGGGCAATCCCCAGGCCAACAGCGGTCGCCAGTGCCGCACCGCGACCCTGCCGCGCGCCGGTTTGCAGCAACAGGATCATGTCCGGGCCGGGCAACAGATAGACCACCGCCAATGCCAGAAAAAACAGCCAGAAACTCGCCATGTCGCAGCCCTTTCGTTGTCGATTCGGTGACCACAGTCTATGGCTGAAGGGTGGGGCAGGTGCTTGCGTAGTCAGCTTCAAAAACTCATTGGATTGGCATAACCTGCTTTCTTTTTGCGCCTTGACCATCAGGATCTGCCAACCATGAAACTTGACGCCTTTGATCGCAAGATTCTCGCCGCGCTGCAACGCAACGGACGGCTGAGCAACGTCGAGCTGGCGGACGAGATCGGGTTGTCGGCGTCACCGTGCCTGCGCCGGGTGCGGATGCTGGAAGAGGCCGGGGTGATTCGCGGCTATCAGGCCAATCTGGATCGCGACGAGGTGGGGCTGGGGCTGACGGTGTTTGTCGGGGTCAAGGTCGAGCGCCACAACGACGAACAGGCCGAGGCCTTTTATGCGGCGGTTACGGCGCTGCCGGAGGTGATCTCGGCGTTTCTGGTGTCGGGCGAATCGGACTTTCTGTTGCAGGTGGTGGTGCCGGACCTGCGCGCGTACGACCGCTTTCTCAGCGGTTGCCTGCTGAAGCTGCCGGGGGTCAGTGACATTCGCAGCAATTTTGCGATTCACACGGTGAAGACCCCGGGGGCATTGCCGTTGGGGCATCTACCGGATTGAGATCGAGCTGCTCCTTTCGCGAGCAGGCTCGCTCCCACATTCGAATGCGATCAAAGGTGGGAGTAAGCCTGCTCGCGATAGCGGTCACCCATAGCTTTGCTGACTACATCTGCGTCGCCATCCCCTCGACATTCATCGCCGCCTGGCGCAACGCTTCAGAGCGTGTCGGGTGCGGGTGGCAGGTCAGCGCGATGTCTTCGGCCGATGCGCTGAATTCCATGGCCACGCAGTATTCGCCGATCATTTCGCTGACGCTCGGGCCGACCAGGTGCACGCCGAGGATTTCGTCCGTGCGTTCGTCGGCGAGGACTTTGGCGAAGCCTTCGGTTTCGTGGTTGATCTTCGCCCGGCTGTTGGCGGTGAACGGGAACTTGCCGACTTTATAGGCGCGGCCCTCGGCCTTGAGCTGCTCTTCGGTCTTGCCGACGCTGGCCAGTTCCGGCCGGGTGTAGATGACGTTGGGAATCAACTCGTAATTGACCTCGCCGGCCTTGCCGACGATCTGTTCCACGCAGGCCATCGCCTCATCTTCGGCCTTGTGCGCGAGCATCGGCCCGGACGTCACGTCGCCGATCACCCAGACGCCAGGCGCTTCGGTGCGATGCTGGCGGTTGGCGAGCATGCCGCGCTTGTCGGTGGCCAAGCCCACGTTCTCCAGACCCAGGCCCTGGGTGTATGGACGCCGGCCGATCGCGACCAGCACGTAGTCGGCTTCCAGCAGCTCGGCACTGCCACCGGCGGCGGGTTCGACGCTGAGCTGCACACCGGTGGCCGAGGTCGTGGCGCTGGTGACTTTCGAACTCAACTTGAAACTGATGCCTTGTTTGCTCAGCGAGCGCTGCAGGGTCTTGCCGGCCTCGCCATCGACGCCGGGGCAGATGCGGTCGAGGTATTCGACCACGGTCACCTGGGCACCGAGACGGCGCCATACCGAGCCGAGTTCGAGGCCGATCACTCCGGCGCCAATCACCACCAGATGCTTGGGTACTTCACTCAGGGACAGTGCGCCTGTGGAGTCGAGGATGCGTTGGTTGTCGATCTCGACGCCGGGCAGAGGCGTGGGTTCGGAGCCGGTGGCGATGATGATGTCCTTGGCGTTCAGCCCGGTCTTGTTGCCTTGCCCATCGGTCACGCTGACTTTGCCCGGGCCATCGATGTGGCCCCAGCCCTTGATCCAGTCGACCTTGTTTTTGCGAAACAGAAACTCGATGCCTTTGGTCAGGCCGCTCACGCTCTCGTCTTTCTGTTTCATCATCTGCGCGAGGTTGAGCGTGGGTTTGACCTCGATGCCGAGGTTGGCGAATTCCGCACCCATGGCCGCGTCGTATAGCTCCGAGGCGTGGAGCAAGGCCTTGGACGGCATGCAGCCGACGTTCAGGCAGGTGCCGCCCAAGGTGGCGCGGCCTTCCACGCACGCGGCTTTCAGACCCAGTTGGCCGGCGCGGATCGCCGCGTTATAACCACCGGGGCCGCCGCCCAGAATTACCACGTCGTAGTGACTCATGCTCTTGCTCCTCGTTGACGGATGCGGATCGCTAAAAGTAGTGGGTCGATAAAATTACGAACGTAATATGTGCGTTTCCGGACATTTCGGTCAAGGCTTCAGGCAAGCGACAGGTTGCGCATCTTTAGATAAGCGTATTTGTGTACGAATATTTCACGCTTTTCGTTATATCGTAACGATAAGACGGGTGAATCAATGGCTTTGGGGTGATATGCAAGTCGATCTGGATCTCGATGGCACGCAAGTGACCGGGTTGCCGCGCTTTCAACAAGCAGCCGTGCAGGGGCGACGTTTGCGCCGCCTGGCCATTGGCCTTGGCGGGTTGGCCGGGGCAGGGTGGGTACTGGCGTTTTTTGTCGGGCTGTTTGCCGCGCAATCGTTATGGCCAGCATTGCTGGTGAATCTGAGTGCGGCATTGCTGGTGCTGGTCGCCGGGCTGCAGTCGGCGTGGTGGGTGACGCAGTGGCGCGCACGGGTGATGAACCCGCCGGCGCTGGTGGCGCCGACCGAGGAGGCTGAGCCCGCGACGCCTGACGGCTGGTATGAACGGCTGCTGGAGCGCCTGAGTCAACGCGGATTGCATCTGCTGGGTCAAATCGGCGCGGCCACGTTGTGGCTCGGCGGTTGGTCGGCGTTGGTGGTGCTGAGCATCGAGCAAGTGTGGAACCTTGCCTTGCCGGCCGGCGCGGTCGGCGTGTCTGCCACCGTCGGCGCGGTGCTGATGTTGCTGCTGGGCTTCGGCTTGCTGGTGCTGGAACGCCAACTGGCTCAGGAGCCTCCGGCGCAATGGCCGGAGGCCGGATCCCTTGCGCAATTGGCGCGGGTGGCGATCATCAGTCTGGTGCTTGGCGCCTTGTGTCTGTTGTTTGCCAACGACGCTTCGGTGTGGCCCGTCAGGGTCGCGGTGTTGATCGGGATCTTGCCGGGAATGGTCGCGATCGAGTTGCTACTGCGCGCGATTCTGTCGATATTCAGCCCGTATCGCGAACAACTGGAACCGACCCTGCTGGCGCGTAGTTTTGTCGCTGACATGCTGCGTTGGCCGCCTCAGCCGCTGCTCGCCTTGCAGCACGAATTGCACAACCGTTTCGGCATCGATCTGCGACAGATCTGGGCTTTCAGCTACATGCGTCGCGCCTTTATCCCGGTGCTGGCGCTGGTCGCTGCGGTCGGCTGGTTGCTGACCGGGATCCACGAAATTCCGCTGCAAGGGCGCGGCATCTACGAGCGTTTCGGCAAACCGGTGCAAGTGTTCGGCCCCGGCTTGCACGTCGGTTTGCCGTGGCCGCTGGGCCGTGTGCTGAGTGTCGAGAATGGCGTGGTGCACGAGTTGGCGACCAGCGTCGGTGATAGCGCCGCACCGGCGCAAGCCCCGACCCAGGCCGAGCCCGCCGAAGGGCCGGCGCCGATGACCGCCAACCGCTTGTGGGATGCCAGTCACGTCAACGATAAATCCCAGGTGATTGCCAGCAGCCGAGGCGATCAACAGAGCTTTCAGATCGTCAACATGGACGTGCGCTTCGTCTATCGCATCGGCCTGCGGGATCAGGATGCCTTGGCCGCCACCTACAACAATGCCGATGTGCCGACGCTGATTCGCAGTACCGCCAGCCGGATTCTGGTTCACGATTTTGCCTCGCGCACCCTCGACGGTCTGCTCGGTTCCGACCGGGTAGGGCTGGGAGAAGAAATCGGCCGCGCAGTGCAGGGCGATCTGCAGAAGCTCGACAGCGGTGTGGAGATTCTCGCCACCGTGGTCGAAGCCATTCATCCACCGGCCGGTGCCGCCAATGCCTATCACAGCGTGCAGGCAGCGCAGATCGGCGCGCAGGCGTTGATCTCCCGTGAGCGCGGGGCTGCAGCTGAAGCCAGTAACCAGGCGCAGTTGCAGGCCAGTCTTGTGCGGGATCAGGCCAGTGCCAGTGCGCGTGAAGTCAGCGCCACCGCGCAGGCGGCGGATCTGAAGTTCAAGGCTGAACAACAAGCCTATGCCAGCGCCGGCCAGGCGTTCGTGCTGGAGCAATATTTCAGTCAGCTCAGCCAAGGCCTGAGCAAGGCCAGGCTGCTGGTGCTCGACCACCGTTTAGGCGGTAGCAGCAATGCGCCGACCATCGACCTGCGTACGTTCACGCTGCCGGCTGACCCGACGCCCGCGCGCACCACCGCTCAACCAGGAGTTGCCCATTGAGCCAGTCGCACACTCACGATTCGCATGACCACAGCGGCCATGATCACGGCCACGCCGGGCATCACCATCATCATGGGCATCATCACCATCATCACGGTGCGCCGGAAGAGGCGGGACCGTTCCCGTGGCGGCGCATGGGCTGGGCGGTGTTATTGGTGGCGTTTGCCATCGCTGCGGCGAGCCTGGTGCAAGTGCGCTCGGGCGAGGCTACGGTCATCACCCGTTTCGGCAATCCGTCGCGGGTGTTGCTTGAGCCCGGTTTGAGCTGGCGCTGGCCGGCGCCGTTTGAAGCCGCGATCCCGGTGGATCTGCGCCTGCGCACCACCTCCAGCGGTTTGCAGGATGTCGGCACCCGCGATGGTTTGCGCATCATCGTTCAGGCTTACGTGGCGTGGCAGGTGCAGGGCGACCCGGATAACGTGCAGCGTTTCATGCGGGCGGTGCAAAACCAGCCGGATGAGGCGGCGCGGCAGATTCGCACGTTCGTCGGCTCGGCACTGGAAACCACCGCGAGCAGTTTCGACCTGGCGAACCTGGTCAACACCGATGCCAGTCAGGTGCGCATCGCCGACTTCGAAGCTCAATTGCGCAAGCAGATCGATCAACAACTGCTCGCGACTTATGGTGTGCGCGTGGTGCAGGTTGGCATCGAACGGCTGACCTTGCCTTCGGTAACGCTCACGGCCACGGTCGATAGAATGCGCGCCGAGCGTGAAACCATTGCCACCGAACGCACGGCCATTGGCAAGCGTGAAGCTGCGCAAATTCGCTCGGCTGCCGAGCGCGATGCGCGAATTGTGCAGGCGGATGCCACGGTGAAAGCCGCAGAAATCGAAGCGCAATCCCGGGTCGAAGCGGCTCAGATCTATGGCCGCGCCTACGCCGGGTCGCCGCAGCTGTACAACCTGCTGCGCTCGCTGGACACGCTCGGCACCATCGTTACACCGGACACCAAGCTGATCCTGCGCACCGACGCCGCGCCATTCCGCGTGTTGGTAGACGGTCCGCCGACTGTTGATAACAAATCCGGATCGCAGCCATGAGTGATGAAGTTCCACGTGGAACACATTCGTTGAGCAGTCCGTGGATTCAGGCCGGACGCCTGGCGTTTTTCGCTTTGTATGCGGTCACTGTTCTGGCCGCGTTGGCGTGGGTGTTTTCCAATGTACGGCAGATCGATCCGCAGAATCGCGCCGTGGTTTTGCACTTTGGTGCACTGGATCGCATCCAGAATGCCGGCCTGTTGCTGGCCTGGCCACAGCCCTTCGAACAGGTGGTGTTGCTGCCTGCAGCGGATCGGGTGATTGAGCGCCGAGTAGAAAACCTGCTGCGCAGCAGTGAGGCGATCAAGGCTGATCGCGTTGCGACCTTTGCCACTCCGCTGAGCGATGCGCTGGCCGGTTCCGGCTATTTGCTGACCGGCGACGCTGGTGTCGTTCAACTGGATGTGCGGGTGTTTTACAAGGTCACCGATCCGTATGACTTCGTATTGCAAGGTGATCATGTGCTGCCGGCATTGGATCGGCTGGTCACGCGCAGTGCGGTGGCTTTGACCGCCGCTCGTGATCTGGACACGATTCTGGTAGCCCGGCCAGAGTTGATCGGCGCCGACAATCAGGCGGCTGAGCGCCGCGAACGTTTGCGCGGTGATCTGGTGCAAGGCATCAACAAGCGCCTGGCAGAACTCAAGGCGAGCGGGCAGGGTATCGGTATCGAAGTGGCGCGAGTCGACGTTCAGTCGAGTCTCCCAGACCCGGCTGTCAGCGCCTTCAATGCTGTGTTGACTGCTAGCCAGCAAGCCGACAAAGCGGTCGCCAACGCACGCACCGAGGCGGAAAAACTTACCCAGACCGCCAACGAACAAGCCGACCGCATTCTGCAAGTGGCTCATGCGCAGGCCGGCGAACGGTTGGCGAAAGCCTCCGCCGACACCGCCACGGTAATGAGCCTGGCCAAGGCGCAACAGCAGGGCACCGATCCGCAGATGCTCCTGCGGTTGTATCGCGAACGTATGCCAAAAATTCTCGGCCAGGCCGGTTCCGTGACTACGGTCGATCCGAAAGACGATTCCCGCCTGATCATTCAGGGAGCCAGTAAATGACTGCGACCACTGCCGCACCGAGCCTGTTGTCCTCGGCCGAACAGCGCCGCGCCGCACGGCAATTGACCCTGGCCATGCTCGCCCTGGGCTTGCTTGGCCTCGGTCTGATCTGGCGCTGGCTGGTGCCGGAGCAAACCGGTGTCAGTCAGTTGCTGCTGGGTTTTGCTTCTTTATTGGTGGCGGTGCCGGTGATGCGTTCGGCGTGGTACAGCCTGCGTTATCCGAGCCTGCACGGCATCACTGATCAACTGATTGCACTGGCCATGCTCGGTGCGTGGGCGACCGGCGACCTGCTGACCGCCGCGTTGCTGCCGGTCATCATGATCTTCGGCCACGTGCTGGAGGAGCGCAGCGTGATCGGTTCGCAGGAAGCGATTCACGCCCTCGGTCAGTTGACCCGCAGCCACGCACGCAAGATTCAAGCGGACGGCTCGATCATCGAAGTGGATAACGGCACGCTCAAACCCGGAGACACCGTAGAGGTGCGCGCCGGTGATCGGGTGCCGGCGGATGGGCGGGTGCTGTTCGGCCAGGCCAGCCTCGACACGGCGTCGATCACCGGCGAGTCGGTCCCGGTTGAAACGGCAGTGGGCATGACGGTATTCGGTGGGGCGATCAACCTCGACGGCTTGCTGCGCATTGAAGTGACCCGTACCGGCGACCAATCGACGCTGGGCAAGGTCATTGCGCTGATGCAAAACGCCGAGCGCTCGAAGCCACCGATCACCCGTCTGCTCGAGCGGTATGCCGGCAGCTACATGGTGCTGGTGTTGCTGCTGGCGGCGGTGACCTGGTTCGTGACCAACGATGCGCAAGCGATGCTCGCGGTATTGGTCGCCGCCTGTCCTTGCGCGCTGGTGTTGTCGGCACCGGCCACGGCGATTGCCGGCGTCGCGGTGGCGGCGCGCCACGGCATTCTGATCCGCAGTTCGGCCTTCCTCGAAGAGCTGGCGGACCTGACCTCGCTGGTGGTCGACAAGACCGGCACCCTGACTTACGGCACCTTGCGTTTGCAATCGATCAGCAGCCCGCGACTGGATCAGGCCTCGGTGATGGCACTGGCCGCCAGTCTCGGCGCGGCCAGCAGCCACCCGGTCAGTCGTGCGCTGGCCGGGCTGGTCAGTCAGGAGCAGAGCCTGCCATTGACCGATATTCATGAGCGTCAGGGCCTCGGCGTGGTTGCCATGACCGCCCAAGGCGAGGCGGCGTTGGGGCGGCCCGAGTTGTTCGCGCAACTGGGCATTGTCACCACGCCTGTTCCCGAACATGACGGGCCGATTGCCGGCTTGGCCTTGAACGGTGAGTTTGTCGCCTGGTTATTGCTGGCGGACAGCGTCAAACCGGAAGCGCGCTTTGCCCTCGGCGAATTGCGCGAGCTGGGTCTGGGGCGCCAGTTGCTGCTGACCGGCGACCGCCAGAGTGTTGCGCAGAACCTGGCTCGCGAAGTGGGCCTGCAAGAGGTACAAGCGCAGGCGCTGCCCGAGGACAAACTCAACCGCGTGCTCAAGGAAATCGACAACGGTTTCCGGCCGATGGTGGTGGGTGACGGCATCAATGATTCGCTGGCACTCAAGGCCGGGGTGGTGGGGGTCGCAATGGGCGCCGGCGGTGCCGACATTGCGCTGGCCTCGGCGGACATCGTCTTGATCGGCAGCGACCTGCGCCGCCTCGGCACTTGTGTGCGGCTCAGTCGCCAATGCCGCCGGACCTTGCAGGTCAACGTCATCATCGGTCTGGGCTGGACCTTGGCGATCGTGGTGTTCGCAGCCTTCGGCTGGCTCGGCGCGGCGGGGGCGATGATCGCTGCGTTGCTGCATAACCTCAGCACGCTGCTGGTGCTGGGCAATGCCGGGCGTTTGCTGCGGTTTCAGGAGCCGCTGCTCAAGCTCAAGGACGATCGTTGAAATTATTTTTTGTACATCTGTAACGCCGTCGGGGCAGCCCTCTCTAGTGCTATGTCGGGACTGAACAACCTTCCAGCCGACACCCCTGACGCTTACCGAGGATTAAAAAAATGACTATCAAGACCGCTGCTGCTGGTGCCGCTCTCGCTTTGGCCGCTGCCACAATGTTTGCCGGTGTCGCTACCAATGCGATGGCAGCCGATGCCCAGGTTCACTGCTACGGTGTGAACGCCTGCAAAGGCCAGAACGACTGCAAGACCAAGGACCATGCGTGCAAAGGCATGGGTTCCTGCAAGGGGCAGGGCTTCAAGGCGATGACTCAGTCGGCTTGCGAAAAAGCCGGTGGCAAGGTCGGCGAGTAAGCCACCTGTGAGTGCTGCCGCAGCGGGTGATGCCGCTGCGGCCACTTTGCAAAGGAGTCCTGGCATGTCAGCTTCCGTTCCTTTCCTGGGCTATGGCCTAGGTTTGCGCAGCGCCTATTACCAGCAGATCCTCGAACAGTCGCCGGCCGTGGACTGGTTTGAAGTGGTCTCGGAAAACTTCATGGTGCAGGGCGGCAAAGCCTTGTACTTTCTCGACGCCATTGCCGAACGCTATCCCGTGGTGATGCATGGCGTGTCCCTATCCATCGGCGGGCCGCATGACCTCGATCCGGACTATCTCAAACAGCTCAAGCACTTGGCCGACCGGGTCAAACCGGCGTGGATCTCCGATCACCTGTGCTGGAGCCGCGGCAATGCCCATCAGTTGCATGACTTGCTGCCGCTGCCGTACACCGAAGAAAGCCTTGAGTACATCGCCGCACGCGTGACGCAGGTGCAGGACGTGTTGCAGCGGCCGTTGGTGCTGGAGAACGTTTCCAGTTACGTGCGCGCAGCCTGCGATGACTTCAGCGAATGGGAATTTCTGCAGGCACTGAGTCGCGTCAGCGGCTGCGAGTTGCTGCTGGACGTCAACAACGTCTACGTCAGCTCACGCAATCACGGCTTTGATCCGTGGACGTTCATTCAGAGTTTGCCCAAGGACAAGGTGCGCCAGCTGCATCTGGCCGGGCATAGCGATTACGGTGACTACGTGATCGACACTCACGATCATCCGGTCAGCGATCCGGTCTGGGCGTTGTATCAACGCACCCTGGAGCACTTCGGCCCGGTGGCGACGCTGCTGGAGCGCGATGATCATTTCCCGCCGCTTGAAGAACTGCTCGACGAACTGCACAAGGCCCGTGAACTGGGTGATCGGGTTTTGGCCGGGAGACAGCCATGCGCCTGAACGAATGGCAATTGGCATTTGAGGCCTTTCTGCTGGAGGACGCGACGACGTCGCCCCCGGCCTTGACTACCAGCCTGATCGGCGGCCCGACGCTGGATGTCGACACCGGGCTGGCGATCTATCACAACGCCTACAAGGCGCGTTTGCTGGAAGTGCTGCGTAACGACTTCCCGGCTATCCATCACTGGATGGGGGATGAGGAGTTCGATGGGCTCGCCAGTGCGTACATCCGCCGATACCCGTCGACGCACTACAGCCTGCGTTGGCTCGGTCGTGGTTTTGAAGCGTTTATCCGCGAGTATCTGATGCCGGAGCAGAGCGCGCCGTTGAGTGAACTGGCAGCGCTGGAGTGGGCGTTCACGCTGGCTTTTGATGCGCTGCCCGGTGTGCCGTTGACGATTGAGGCGATGGCGGCGCTGTCTGCCCAGGAATGGCCTGCACTTCAGCTCAAGCCGACGCCCTCGGTGCAATGGCTTGAGCAGCGATTCAACAGTCTGGCTGTGTGGCGTTCGGTCAAGGAAGCGACGGATTTCCCCGACAGCTCGGCACTTCAAGACCCGCAGGTATGCCTGGTCTGGCGCAATGATCTGCTGTGCAATTACCGCAGTCTGGAACCGGCCGAGGCCAATGCCCTGAACGGCCTGTTCAACGAGGGTTGGAATTTCGCCGAACTGTGCGCCGAGTTAGCAGTCATCTATGGTGAGGGCGCACCACTTCAGGCCGTGACCTGGTTAAAGCAGTGGGTGCATGACGGCCTGCTGGAGCGTCTGGAACGATAGGCTCGGCTTATCAAATCGATAGCCTGCTATTTTTCAAGGATGGTCTACCCTCAGATCTGACGTCTGAAACAAGGGGGATTTTCCATGCTCGCGCAACTTCCACCGGCCTTACAGAAACTGCAGCTTCCGCTTCGCCTGCGGCTCTGGGACGGCCATGAGTTCAATCTGGGGCCGGCGCCCAGCGTCACCATCGTGGTCAAGGACCCGCAGATGGTCACCCAGTTCACGCATCCAAGCCTCGACGCGCTGGGGGCGGCGTTTGTCGAAGGCAAGCTTGAACTGGAGGGCTCGATCAGCGAGGTCATCCGGGTCTGCGACGAATTGAGCAGCGCCTTGCTCGATGAAGACGACGGTGCCCAGCCAGTGCGTGCAGTGCACGACAAGGAAACCGACGCCAAAGCCATTTCCTATCACTACGACTTGTCCAACGCGTTCTACCAGCTGTGGCTGGACAGTGACATGGCGTATTCCTGCGCCTATTTCGAAACCGGCAGTGAAACCCTGGAGCAGGCGCAACAGGCCAAATTCCGTCACCTGTGTCGCAAGCTGCGTTTGCAGCCGGGCGACTATCTGCTGGATGTCGGTTGTGGCTGGGGAGGCCTGGCGCGTTATGCCGCGCGGGAATTCGGGGCCAAGGTGTTCGGCATCACCCTGAGCAAGGAACAGCTGGAACTGGCCCGGGAGCGGGTCAAGGCCGAGGGCCTGGAAGACCAGGTCGAACTGCAACTGCTCGACTACCGCGACCTGCCTCAGGACAGTCGCTTCGACAAGGTGGTCAGCGTCGGTATGTTCGAACATGTCGGCCATGCCAACCTCGCCGAATACTGCAAGGTCCTGTTCGGCGCGGTGAAGGAGGGCGGTCTGGTGATGAACCACGGCATCACCGCCAAGCACACTGATGGCCGTCCGGTGGGACGCGGTGCGGGTGACTTCATCGAAAAATATGTATTCCCCAACGGTGAGCTGCCGCACCTGTCGATGATTTCGGCCGAGATCAGCGAAGCCGGGTTGGAGATTGTCGACGTCGAAAGCCTGCGCCTGCATTACGCGCGCACGCTTGATCACTGGAGCGAGCGTCTGGAGGACAACCTCGAAGCCGCCGGGAAACTGGTGCCGGATCAGGCATTGCGCATCTGGCGCCTGTATCTGGCCGGTTGCGCCTACGCTTTCGCACGTGGCTGGATCAATCTGCACCAGATTCTCGCGGTGAAGGCGCATCCGGACGGCAGCCATGAACTGCCCTGGACCCGCGACGACATCTATCACCCTTGAGGCCTGAACCATCCCCCTCTCTCGTCGAGAGGGGATGAGCCTCTCAGAGAATCGGTGAGATAAGCCGGGCGATCCGCATGCCGAGCTGTTGCAGGCGGTGGACCTCCCGGCTTTCTTCTTTGGCGATTTCGTAAGCCTGGTCGAAGTCCTCGTTGAGCATGTGTTCCACGCTGGCGGCGAACTCGCTGTCGACGGTCAGTAGCATCACTTCAAAATTCAGCCGGAATGAACGGTTATCCAGATTGGCGCTGCCGATGGCGCTGATTTCGCTGTCGATCAACACCACTTTCTGATGCAGGAATCCGGGTTCGTAGCGGAATACCCGCACGCCGGCGCGCACCGCTTCGAACGCGTAGAGGCTGGACGCGGCGTAGACGATGCGGTGATCCGGGCGCGAAGGCAGCAGCAGGCGCACGTCGACGCCGCGCAGCACTGCCAGGCGCAATGCGGCGAATACCGCCTCATCGGGAATGAAATACGGGCTGGTGATCCACACCCGTTCCGTCGCGGCATGGATTGCTTCGACGAAGAACAGCGAACAGGTTTCGTAGGCGTCGGCCGGACCGCTCGCGAGCAACTGGCAGAGCACGCCGTCCTCCGGGTAGACATCCGGCAGGATCAGTGGCGGCAACGTGCGCGCGGCCCAGAACCAGTCCTCGGCAAACGACTCCTGCATGCAGGCCACCACTGGGCCACGGACCTGGACATGGGTATCGCGCCATGGCGCCAGTGGCGGCTTCTCGCCCAGGTATTCATCACCGACGTTATGCCCGCCGACAAAGCCGAGCACGCCATCGACCACGACGATTTTGCGGTGGTTGCGGAAATTCACCTGAAAGCGATTGAGCCAGCCGCTGCGCGTGGCAAAGGCTTTGACCTCGACACCACCATCGCGCAACGCCTGCACGTAACTGTGGGGCAAGGCGTGACTGCCGATCCGGTCGTAGAGCAGATGAATCGCCACGCCTTCGGCGGCTTTTTTCAGCAACAGGTCGCGCAGGCTTTGACCAAGACGGTCGTCATGGATGATGAAGAACTGAATCAGTACGGCTTCACGCGCTTGATCGATCGCCTGGAAAATCGCCGAAAAGGTCGCGTGGCCATTCACCAACAGTTGCACTTCGTTGTTCGCCAGACACGGCATGCGCCCCAACTTGGGCATGGCGCGCAGGGAGGCGTAGGCATTCGAGGCGCGGGCGGTGAGGGCTTCTTCCACCCACGGTCGCCAGTTCAACTCGGAAATTGCCTGACGCATCTGTTCGTTGGCCTGGCGCCGCGCCTTGATGTAACCGTCGAAGGTGCTACGGCCGAACACCAGATAGGGGATGAGCGTCAGGTAGGGAATGAAAATAAGCGACAATGCCCAGGCGATCGAGCCTTGGGCGGTGCGAACGGTCAGCACCGCGTGGATCGCGGCGATCAAGCCGAGGCTGTGTATCAGGGCGATCAGATAACCGAAAATGTGCGGTCCAAAATAATCCATGGGGCAGCCTTGCTCCTGAAGATTCAATGCGTAACAGACCATGTTCCAGCGCGATTGTCGCTATTTAATTGGCCCATGAACCGAAGCCATCGGCCGACGTCTAACGGCCACTACTGATCAGGAGTTTTTCGATGAACGTTCGTCTGCTGGGTTTGGCGCTGGGCCTGGGTTTGGCAATGCCGTTGGTGGCGCAGGCGCAGATGCTGCAGCCGGGGCTGTGGGAGATGACCTCGAGCAACGTCAAGGTCGATGACCAGCCAATGGATGTGCAATCGATCCTCGGCCAGCTTCAAGGTCAGATGACCCCGCAACAACGGGCAGCGCTGGAGAAGAACGGGATCAATATTGGCGGCAAGGGCATCCGTGCGTGCCTCACGCCGCAGCAGGTCGCGACCAACGATATCCCGCTGGCCGATCCGCAGTCGGGCTGTAAACAGCAGATCACCGAGCGCACCGGCAATCAATGGAAGTTCCGTTTCAGTTGCCCGAAAGCGCAGGGGACTGGCGTCGCCACGTTCCTCAGTGATCGGGAGTTCACCACCGTGGCCAACGGCACGTTCAATGCCATCGGCATTAACCAGAAGGGCAGCCTGGAAACCCGCGCGGTGTGGTTGGGTCAGGATTGCGGCACTGTTAAGCCAAGAACGTAAAAGCTTCGCGAGCAAGCCCGCTCCCACAGTTGGAATGCATTTCCCTGTGGGGGCGAGCCTGCTCGCGAAAGCGTTTGATGATCAGCGCATATACCGCAACGGTAGGCCCTGACACCCTTCATTGATCCGTCCGCCATCCCACGCAATTTGCCCCGACACCAACGTAGTATTCACCCGGTGCCGGAAGGTTCTGTTGGCAAACGGCGTCCAACCGCACTGCGACAGAATCGGTTGCCGAGACACTTCCAGAGCCGTCGGTTCAACCAGCACCAGATCCGCCCAATAGCCCTCACGCAAATAACCCCGATCGGGAATCGCAAACAGATCTGCCACCCGGTGACTGGTCTTCGCCACCAGCGTGGTGATCGGCAACACGCCGTCGGCCACCAGTTCCAGCAGCGCCGGCAAAGCCTGTTGCACCAGCGGCAAACCGCAAGGTGCCTCGGCGTACGGGCGCTGCTTTTCCTCCCAAGTGTGCGGTGCGTGATCGCTGCCGATCACATCCAGTCGATTAGTCAGTAACGCCGCGCGCAAGGCATCTCGGTCGGCCCGGGTCTTGATCGCCGGGTTGCATTTGATCAGGTTGCCCAGGGCCGGGTAGTCGCGGTCATCGAACAGCAGATGATGCAGGCAGACTTCAGCCGTGATGTGTTTCTGCACGAGCGGCTTGTCCGCGAACAACTCGAGTTCGCGAGCGGTGGTCAGGTGCAAGACGTGCAGACGGGTGCCGTGCCGTTTCGCCAGTTCCACCGCCAGTGAAGATGAGCGGTAGCAAGCCTCGGCATCGCGCACCCGCGCATGAATATTGGCCGGCAAGTGTTCGCCAAGGCGTTCGCGCAGTCGGGCTGCGTTGGCCTCGATGCTCGGCGTGTGTTCGCAATGGGCCAACAGAATCGTTGGCACTTCGGCGAACAGGCGCTCGAGAATCTTCGGGTCATCCACCAGCATGTTGCCGGTGGAGGCACCCATGAACACTTTGACCCCGGCGACTTCGCAGGGATTCAGCGCGGCGACCGTGTCGAGGTTGTTCTGGCTCACGCCGAAGTGGAAGCCGTAATTGGCCACAGAGTTGATCGCCGCCCGACGCTTTTTGTCGGCCAGCGCTTCGAGGGTGAGGGTGGCCGGCTGGGTATTGGGCATGTCCATGAAGCTGGTGATGCCACCGGCTACCGCCGCTCGGGACTCGGTGTGAATGCAGCCCTTTGCCGGTGCTCCCGGTTCGCGGAAATGCACTTGGTCATCGATCATGCCCGGCATCAGCCACTGGCCACGAGCGTCGATCTCCACCCGTGCATTTTCGCCGTCGATAGTGCGCGCGATCTTGACGATGCGGCCATGGCTGACCAACAGATCCCCATCGAATTCGCGTCCTTCGTTGACCAGTCTTGCGTTGCGAATCAGCACGCTGCTCATGGTTCAGAACTCGTTCTGCAAGGCTTTGTACCCGCGCACCAGATCGACGTTGGTGCGCGCCACGTCTTCGGAAAACTCCGAGGCGCTGACACTCACCGGCGGGAACTGCGAGAGGTCGGTGTTGGGGCCGATGCGGGTGGTGGAGGGCACGTAAAACGCGTCCGGCAAATCGCGGCCATCGACCACCGAGTTGTGCCGCACCACGCAGCCGTCACCGACCACGCAATTGAACAGCACACTGTTGAAACCGATGAATACCCGGTCGCCGACCACGCAGGGGCCATGCACGATCGAGCGGTGAGCGATCGAGGTGAATTCGCCGATGGTCACGGCGGCGCCGGATTTGGAGTGGATTACCACGCCGTCCTGGATGTTCGAATTGGCACCGATGGTAATCGGCTCCATCGCGCCTGAGGCGTCCACCTCATCCGCGCGAATCACGGCGTAGGGGCCGACGAACACGTTTTCGCCGATGACCACCTTGCCGCAGATGATCGCGGTTTTGTCGACGTAGGCCGACTCGGCAATCTGCGGCAGATCACCTGAAGGATTCTTGCGGATCATGGTTGGCTCAGTGCGTTGTAAAGGGTGTTGAGGTTGTATTCGAAAAGCCCGGCAAAGGTGCTGGCCGGACCACTGGCGGCGAGGGCATCGGAGTACAACGTGCCGCCGATGTGCGCGCCGCTTTCGTCAGCGATCTGCTTGAGCAGGCGCGCGTCCTTGATGTTTTCCATGAACACCGCTTTGACTTTGGCCTGGCGGATCTGTGTGATCAGTGCGGCCACTTCGGCAGCCGAAGGTTCACGCTCAGTGGAGAGACCTTGCGGGGCCATGAAGTCGATACCGTACGCCTGACCGAGATAACCGAACGCATCGTGGCTGGTGACGATCTTGCGATTGCCCGGCGGTAGCGAACCGAGCTTGGCCTTGGCTTCGGCAAGCAGGGCATAGATCTGTTTCAGGTAGGTCTGGCTGTTGCGTTGGTAGTCGGCCTTGTTCGCCGGGTCGGCAGCGATCAGCGCCTTGGTGATGTTGGCGATGTACAACTCGGTGTTGGCCAGGTTGTGCCAGGCATGCGGGTCGGGAATGGTCTCGCCGTCTTCATCGAGCGAACGCGGAATCACACCGTGGCTGGCGCTGATGAGCGGAGCCTGGGTGCCGGTGCTGGTTACCAGGCGATCGAGCCATGGTTCGAAGCCGAGCCCGTTTTTGATGATCAACTTGGCCTTGAGCAGCGCTTTGGCGTCGTCCGGTGTCGGCTCATAGGTGTGTGCATCGGCGTCCGGGCCGACCATGTTGGTGATCTGAATATGCTCGCCACCGACCTGATGCACCATGTCGGCAAGGATGCTGAAGCTGGTGACCACCGGCAATTTTTCCGCCGCCGACAACGACATCGACAGCAGCAAGCTGAACAGCACGAGTAGAACGCGCATCGGAAAACACCTCATTGGGATGTAAGCGAAGGTGGGCGGCGCAGCAGACCGTGGACCGGCCCGAACACCACGGACAGCAGATAAGCGCCACCGGCGACCAGGACGATGGCCGGCCCGCTGGGCAGCGAGTAGTCGAACGACAGCAGCAATCCGAGCCACACCGACAGGCAACCGATCAGCGCCGCAATGGCGATCAGCACTGGCAGGCGTCGGCTCCAGAAACGGGCCGCGGCGGCTGGCAACATCATCAGGCCGACCACCATCAAGGCACCAATGGCCTGGAAACCGATCACCAGATTGAGCACGACGAGGGTCAGGAACACGCCGTGGGCGAGGGGGCCGAGACGGCTGACGGTTTGCAGGAATAAGGGATCGAGGGTGTCGAGCAGCAGCGGTTTGTAGATGACTGCCATGGCGATCAGGCTGAGTGCCGAGACCCATAACATGCCGTGAAGTGTAGGGCCGTCGACCGCGAGTGCCGAGCCGAACAACAGGTGCAGCAAGTCGAGGCGTTTGCCGGCGATGCCGAGAATCAACACACCGCTGGCGAGTGAGATCGGGTAGATGGCGGCGAGACTGGCGTCTTCGCGCAGGCCAGTGCGTCGGGTGATCCAGGCGGCAAGCCCTGCCATGCTCAGGCCGGCACCCAGACCACCCAGGGTCAACGCGGGCAGACTCAGGCCGGCGAACCAGAAGCCCAATGCTGCACCGGGCAGAATGCCGTGGGCGACCGCGTCGCCGATCAGACTCATACGCCGCAGGATCAGGAACACGCCAAGTGGCGCCGTGCTGCAGGCCAGCAGCAATCCACCCAACAGCGCTCGGCGCATGAATACGAACTCGCTGAACGGTTGCCAGAAATGGCTGACGGCGAGCATCAGGCCACCTGCGTGCTGGGTGTTTGCTGGATCAGTTCGGCGCTGGCGCCGAACGCGCATTCCCGGTTTTTGATTAACAGCGTCTGCGGGATATGTTGGCGAACGGCCGCAAGGTCGTGGCAGACCACCAGCAATGTTCGACCTTCGGCGTGCCAGGCGTGGATGTGTTGCCAAAGCAATTGCTGACCCAGTTCATCGAGTGCGGCGTGGGGTTCGTCGAGAAGCAGTAACGGCGCGTCAGCCAGGCTTAAACGGGCGAGCAACGCGCGTTGCAGTTCGCCGCCGGAGAGGGCCATCAGTGGGCGCTTTTCGAGCCCGTTCAAGTGCCAGTGTTCGAGTGCGTTGGTCAGGCGTTGTGCGCGCAGTTGTGTCGATAGCCGGCGGCCCCAGAAACCAGCGGCCACCAGTTCCTCAAGACTGATGGGGAACTGTCGGTCGAGGTGTTGCTGTTGCGGCAGGAACGACAGTCCACCTTGGCGTGGAACGCCTAGCGCGACTTTTCCGGATAACGGTTTCTGCAATCCCGCGATGACTTTCAGCAGGCTGCTTTTGCCGCAGCCGTTAGCGCCGACGATAGCGCTCAGGCTGCCGCTTTCCAGCGCGATGGTGAGTGGGGAGGTCAGCGGTTGGCCCGGGGCGCCCCAGCTCAGGGTATGGCAGCGGATCATGCAAGCTCCCGGTGCCAATGACTTTCGGCGACGGCATCGTGGGCGTGCAGGCTTTCAGCATGAATCACTCGCAGGTGGAATCCGCTGACGCCGGGCGAGCGGCGCAGGGCCAGATTGAGTCGCCGCGCGGCGTCTTCGCAGAACATCAGGTTTTGCCCATTGGCCAGAGCGAAAGCTTGTTCGTCGGCGCGTTTAACTGCGGTTTGCACGGCGGTACCGAGCGCGGCTTCGGCGTCGTTGATGATTACGCTCAAAGGCAGTTCGTCGATGAACTCCTCCAGGTCCATGTGCAATTGCGCGGTGCTGCGTTGGCTATGCGGCGTGGCAACGATGCCGTGGCTTGATCCAAGCCACGCCAGAACCTCTGCGTGCTGAAGTGGCTTGTTGGCAAAATCATCGATGAATTGCTGCTGGATCAACTGCCGCGCTAGTGCTGCCGAGCACGGGCAAGTTGAGGAGTAGGGCACTTCGATTTTCAGTTCCACGTGGAACACTTTGTTTTTCAAGCTGGCACAAATGCTCACTGGATAGCTTTTCCAGCCGGCCAATGGGCTGACGAGCGCCGGCCTTTTCAACAGAACTTCGCTATGGATACTCAGGTAGGCGTTACTGGATAAACCATGGTGACTATCCAGGAAATCCTCGAGTACCTGACGCAAAACCCGTGGAGAAAGGTTCTGCCGCTCAAGCGTCGCCAGGGCCAGATACAACCGTGACATGTGAATGCCGCGTGCCTCGCCATCATCGAGACTAACGCCCGCATCAGCCTTCGCGCTCAGGCGTTGGCCCTCGAATAAAACGGGCAAGGCAATGCCGCGCATTCCCACCCACTCAAGCGGTAGTGCTTGGCGAGCGGCTTGAGTGGCGATATCCGGAAGTGTCAGCGAATTCATGTTCGGGACCATCGTGTTGATTGAATTGAATGTTACATTATAACAATTCAAATCACGATGCCTTTTTCATGAACGGGTTTTCATATGCACAGACGCCATTTGCTCAATTTGTTCCTGGCCAGCGCTGCCTTCGCCTTGCCGTTCAGTGTGTCAGCTGCTCAGGTACGCAACGCGCGGCTCTGGCGTTCTGATGAAAAGCTGCGATTGGTCTTCGATTTAAGCGGCCCCATCCGCTACAAAACCTTCTCCCTGAGTGCCCCGGAACGCTTGATCATTGATCTGTCCGGGGCAAGTTTGAGTGGTGATTTCAGTCAATTGGTGTTGGCGAACACGGCTATTCGCGCCATCCGCTCCGGGCACTTTGGTCAGGGAGATACCCGTATCGTTCTCGATCTGAACAATCCAGTGCTGTTGAACAGCTTTCTTTTGGCGCCGCAGGACGGCCAGGGTCACCGCTTGGTGCTGGATCTGGTGAGCGCCAAGCAGGCCCCGAACACGGCAATGGTTCCACGTGAAACACCCACCAATAAGCCTCACGCCAAGCGCGACATCATTGTTGTGGTCGATCCTGGACACGGCGGAAAAGACCCAGGCGCGGTCGGTGCCAAGGGCGAGCGAGAAAAAGACGTCGTACTTTCCATCGCGCAATTGCTCGCCAAACGGCTGAAAAAAGAGAGAGGTTTCGACGTCAAACTGGTGCGTAATGACGATTTTTTTGTGCCACTTCGCAAGCGTGTGGATATCGCTCGTCAGCACAAGGCCGACATGTTTATCTCCGTGCATGCCGATGCAGCACCGCGTCTGACGGCCTCGGGAGCTTCGGTGTATTGCCTGTCCGAAGGTGGCGCGACGTCAGCGACAGCACGCTTCATGGCGCAGCGCGAAAATGGCGCGGACCTGCTCGGCGCTACCAGTCTGCTCAATCTCAAAGATAAGGATCCGATGCTCGCCGGCGTGATCCTCGACATGTCGATGAACGCCACCATCGCCGCCAGCCTGCAACTCGGCAGCACTGTACTCGGCAGTCTGCAAGGCATCACCACGCTGCATCAGAAGCGCGTGGAACAGGCGGGATTTGCTGTCTTGAAGTCGCCGGATGTGCCGTCGATTCTGGTGGAAACCGGCTTCATTTCCAACGCGCGTGATAGCCAGCGGCTGGTGACGACCCGACACCAACAGGCTATCGCTGACGGTTTGTTCGAAGGATTGCAGCGTTATTTTCAGAAGAACCCGCCAATCGACAGCTACATCGCCTGGCAGTTGGATCAGCGAAAAGCGCAGGTCTAGCAGCCAGTGATCCGGCTGCAGGTGAATTTCGCACTGCTGCCTCCCGAGCTGGAAAAGCGATTGATCGTCGTCCAGCCGACTCGACGGGTGTAGCCGACCCAGGCTTCTCCGTCAGAGGCGATTCCGGTGAAAAACGTCAGTTGGCCAAAACGACTGTTGGTCTGCGCCCAGTAGCGTTTGCCGTCCTTTTCAAAGCCCCGCAGGTAAATCGTACTGCCCACGGTATTCACACTGTAAGCATTGCCTTGCGCATCGACACAGGCCAGCAGATTGGCGCTGCGTGTGCAGTTGGCGAGCATTGGGGTTTGTCCCCAGGCGTTCGCACCCGACAGCAATGCAAGGCTCAACAGTGAGCATTTCAGGGCTTTTTTCATCACGGTTCCGGACGGGCAGATTGCGTGCAGCTTCCTGCTCTTTGTCGGTTTGAGCAAGAGCGGGTCTGGCTTATTCATATTGTTATACTATAACATTAAATTTGAATTGAGCCTGAGCTCGCCGATTTAAAGCGTCTGCTTCTGCCACAACGCTGTTTTGAAGCCAGAGAACGCGGTGCGTTACGCCATTTCCCGGCATAAGCGCCCATCGGCCACCACCTGATGAGGATTATCCAATGTCATCTCCGCTTCCCGTGACCGTTCTTTCAGGCTTTCTTGGCGCCGGAAAAAGTACACTTTTGAATTACGTACTACGTAATCGAGACGGCTTGCGTGTCGCTGTCATCGTTAACGATATGAGCGAAATCAATATTGATGGCAGCGAAGTCCAGCGCGATGTCAGCCTGAACCGCGCTGAAGAAAAACTTGTAGAGATGAGCAACGGCTGTATCTGCTGTACGTTACGCGAGGACCTGCTTGAAGAGGTCAGCAAACTCGCCCGCGAAGGTCGTTTTGATTATCTGCTCATCGAATCCACCGGAATTTCCGAACCGCTGCCTGTCGCCGAGACGTTTACCTTCCGCGATGAGCAGGGCCAGAGCCTCGCCGACGTTGCGCGACTCGACACCATGGTTACGGTAGTCGACGGCATGAATTTCCTCATCGATTACCAGGCTGCAGAGAGTCTCGCTTCCCGTGGCGAAACATTGGGGGAGGAAGACGAACGCTCGATCACCGATCTGTTGATCGAGCAAATCGAGTTCGCCGACGTCCTGCTGATCAGCAAGATCGACCTTATCAGCCGCCAGGCGCGCGACGAGTTGACGGCAATCCTCAAACGCCTCAACGCCCAAGCGCAAATCATCCCGATGGTGATGGGCGAGGTGCCGCTGGAGCAGATCCTCAACACCGGGCGTTTCGATTTCGAAAAAGCCGCCCAGGCCCCGGGTTGGTTACAGGAATTGCGCGGTGAACATGTGCCGGAAACCACCGAGTACGGCATTGCCTCCACCGCTTACCGGGCGCGTCGCCCGTTTCATCCGCAGCGCTTCTACAACTTCATTGACCGTCCGTGGACGAACGGTAAATTGCTGCGCTCCAAAGGCTTCTTCTGGCTCGCCAGTAAAGCCACCGATGCGGGCAGTTGGTCGCAGGCGGGCGGCCTGATGCGCCACGGTTTTGCCGGACGCTGGTGGCGTTTTGTACCCAAAAACCAATGGCCGCAGGATCAGGAAAGCACCGCTGCAATCATGAAAAACTGGACGCCGAGTGTCGGCGATTGCCGTCAGGAGTTGGTGTTCATTGGTCAGAACATCGATTTTCCACAGCTCTCTGCTGAACTCGACGCCTGCTTGCTGACGGATCAGGAAATGGCCGATGGTGCCGAAGGTTGGCGCCTGCTGCCGGATCCGTTCGGCCCTTGGCACGACGAGGCTGCCTGATGCTTGCGCTCAAACTGCAACAGAACCGGGCGCGCTGCCAGCATCAGGGGGCGACGCCGAAAACCCTAACGCGAATCCTTGAAAATGACGTCAATCTCGCGGTCTGGCAGCGCCAAATGCCGCTGCATATCGCCGATTTCGCAGCGTTGCTGCTGTCGCTCAACGAGCCTTTGGCGGAGTCGCTCTGCATCGAATTGCCGGACGAAGACGCTGACCCCGATCTCAGCGGACTGGCAGCCGGGTTCCGTGATCTGGAAGGCCACGAAGGTTTTATCGCTGATCTGCAATGGCTGGTCAGTGCCTTCGCCTGCTTGCTGGTTGCACGCCGTGTCGGCCTGCGCCTGCGGGTGCTGGACAAGGCCATGTGCCCGCGCTTCCATGTCGATCATGTGCCGGTGCGCCTGATCACCACGTACGCGGGAATCGGCAGTCAGTGGCTCAAGGAAGGGGTGATGGATCGCGAGCAGTTGGGCCAGGCGAACGCCGAGCCGCAGGACATGGCGCAGATCCAGCAACTGCAGAGCGGGGACGTGGCGCTATTGAAAGGCGAGAAGTGGCATGGCAATGAAGGCTTCGGCCTGATTCATCGTTCCCCGCAACCGGCACTGGGTGAACGACGGCTGCTGCTGACCCTCGACTGGCTCGCTTGACGGCTCAAGGCTTGAGCCACTTGCCCTGACTTTGGCCTTCGCAGTACGGCTTTAAATACGCCGCGTCGGAGGCAACACCGTAATAGTGGATATCCTGGCGATAGGGCATATTGGCGACTTGCGCGTTGCTGCACACGCCGAACGCGCCGCTCGGGCACTGGTCGACGTACTGCACCTCGACTTTTTGCCCGGCCAGGGTCGGTTGGCAGAAACCATCGCTGAACAATTTCTCGGGAATATTGCGGTTCTGCTGACAGACCTTGACGTCGAGCCGCTCACCCTGGCTGTGCACAACGCAGGCTTGAGCCAAGGCTTCGCTCGACACCAGCATCAACAGCAACGACCATCCCATCCAACGCATGTCCAGTCCTCTCAGAAAACGCCCAGCCATGTTGCAGAACATTCCCACCCATGTCATCGCCGGCCCGTTGGGCGCCGGCAAGACCAGCCTGATTCGCCAACTGATGGCGCAACGGCCGGACGACGAGCGCTGGGCTGTACTGATCAATGAATTCGGCCAGATCGGTCTCGATGCCGCGCTGCTGACCCGCGACGCCGATGGTATCGCACTGGGTGAAGTCGCCGGGGGCTGTTTGTGTTGCGTCAACGGCGCGCCGTTTCAGATCGGCCTCGGCCGTTTACTGCGCAAGGCCAGGCCGGATCGGCTGTTCATCGAACCGTCCGGTCTGGGGCATCCGGCGCAATTGCTCAAGCAATTGAGCGAGGCGCCATGGCGGGGTGTGCTCGCAGTGCAGCCCTGTGTGTTGGTGCTGGATGCACAGGCGCTAGCTGCCGGGAAAACCTTGCCGTCCGCTCAGCAGGAGGCGCTGGCCTGCGCCGGTTTGCTGTTACTGAACAAAGCCGAAAGTCTGGATGAAGCCATGCGGCAGACCATCGCCGAGCGTTTGCCGCGGGTCAGGCTGATCTGGACACAACAGGCGCAACTGCCTTTGCTTGAGCTACCGGGTGTGACTGCGCAAGCCGTAGCGGGTGTGGATAACTTCGCCGTACCCAAGGGGGCAGGGCCGATCCCGGCGCTCTGGAGCGATCCGGCAGTGCCGATTTGCCTTAGCCAGGCGCAGGAGGGCGGCTGGAGCATCGGCTGGCGTTGGCATCCGGGCCAGACGTTCGATACGCAACGCATGAGCGCATGGCTACAGGCCCTGAACTGGCGGCGGGCCAAGCTGGTTATCCACAGCGATGAGGGCTGGGTTTCGGCCAATGCTCTGGATAACGCTGAGCTCAACTGGCAGCCGAGCGAATGGCGCCGGGATTCGCGTATCGAACTGATCTTCGCCGATTCGCAGCATATCGATGCTTTGCAGGCAGGCCTGGCGCGATGCCGGGTTCGGGCGGATTAGTTTACGGCTTCCACTTGTTGTGTTCCTGGCGCCACTGACTCAGCTCGATCACTTCGGCCCGTGGGCGGGTGACTTCGACCACCGGCGGCGTGTCGTCGAACGGCGCCGGGTAGGGCGCCAGTTCGATCTGCGCGCTGTGCGCGCCAAACTGGGTGATGGTGCCGTTGTGCCGGGTTTCGCCGGTCACGGTGAACTCGAAGTTGTAGACCCGGGCCAGGCGCCGCCGACCGCTGGCATCCTTGATCAAACCGATTTTCTTCAACGCCACGTTGCCGTCCAGCAGCTCGACGCCGACGTTGATGCAATGCTGCTTGACCCGCTCCAGCGCCCGCTCGCGCAAGCCGTGGTTGTGCCATAGCCATGCGCCGGCAGCGGCGAACAGCATCAGCACGAAGATGTTTTCAAGGGTCAGCATCAACAGGAAACTCCAAAAGATAGGTCCAGCTTAACTGCGTCGCCGGTCTGTCGTACAGGCTGTGTTTCGTCGCATACTGCGCGGCTTGAATTTCAATCGTTTTACGGAATAACCCGAATGAAACGTACGCCTCATCTGCTCGCCATTCAGTCCCATGTGGTCTTCGGCCATGCCGGCAACAGCGCTGCGGTTTTTCCGATGCAGCGGGTCGGGGTGAATGTCTGGCCGCTCAACACCGTGCAGTTTTCCAACCACACCCAGTACGGCCAATGGGCCGGTGAAGTGCTGGCGCCGCAGCAGATTCCCGAACTGGTCGAAGGCATCGCTGCCATTGGCGAGCTGGGCAACTGCGACGCGGTGCTCTCCGGCTACCTGGGTAGCGCGGCGCAAGGCCGGGCGATTCTCAGTGGCGTTGCGCGCATCAAGGCGGTCAACCCGAAGGCGCTGTACTTGTGCGACCCAGTCATGGGCCACCCGGAAAAAGGCTGCAGTGTGCCGGCTGAAGTCAGCGACTTCCTGCTGGAGGAAGCAGCGGCAGTGGCGGACATCATGTGCCCGAACCAGCTGGAACTGGACAGCTTCTCCGGGCGCAAGCCGCAGTCGCTGTTCGATTGCCTGGCAATGGCTCGGGCGCTGCTGACGCGCGGACCCAAAGCAGTGCTGGTCAAGCATCTGGATTATCCGGGCAAGCCGGCAGATGGTTTCGAGATGTTGTTGGTGACCGCTGACGAAAGCTGGCACCTGCGCCGTCCGCTGCTGGCGTTTCCGCGTCAGCCGGTGGGCGTGGGCGATCTGACGTCGGGGCTGTTCCTGGCGCGGGTGCTGTTGGGCGACAGTCTGGTGGCGGCGTTTGAGTTCACCGCAGCGGCGGTGCATGAAGTGCTGCTGGAGACCCAGGCGTGTGCCAGCTATGAGCTGCAACTGGTACGGGCGCAGGACCGGATCGCGCATCCGCGGGTGAAATTCGAGGCGACGGCGATCAGTCTGTAAGACCGCGTTACGTCCATTCGCGAGCAAGCCCGCTCCCACATTCGGCCGCGTTCTCATGGGGGAACGGCGATTAAATGTGGGAGCGGGCTTGCTCGCGAAGGCTATCTGTAAAGCGACATCATTCCAAAGGGCTGATCAGGCGTCGCCCTTGATCTCCTGATAACGCTTCTCCAGCTCCTGGCGAATCTGCCGGCGCTGCTGAGCCTGCATGTAGCGGCGCTTGTCTTCGCTGTTCTGCGGTTGCAGCGGCGGTACTGCCGCCGGTTTGCGCTGGTCATCCACCGCGACCATGGTGAAGAAGCAGCTGTTGGTGTGGCGCACCGAGCGCTCGCGGATGTTCTCGGTCACCACTTTGATGCCGACTTCCATCGAGGTGTTGCCGGTGTAGTTGACCGACGCGAGGAAAGTCACCAGTTCGCCGACATGGATCGGCTCGCGGAAAATCACCTGATCCACCGACAGCGTCACCACGTAGCGGCCGGCATAGCGGCTCGCGCAGGCGTAGGCCACTTCGTCGAGGTATTTGAGCAGGGTACCGCCGTGGACATTGCCAGAGAAGTTGGCCATGTCGGGGGTCATCAGTACCGTCATCGACAGTTGGGCGTTTCCGGGTTCCATAACGTTCTCACGGATCAAGGCTGGATTGCTGGAAGCACCTCTGCGGGTGCCTGGTCGCTTTTTCAAAAGCACCGTTATCGGGACGCCAGGCGACTGGCTGCCGTCACGCCGGTATCGATCTGTTTCCTTATATTGCACCGCCTTCCAGCCGGAAGTCGCGGTGTTAACCTGCAAAAGGCCCTGTCCAAGGGCAATTCCCACACCAAAAGCGGATTTTTACCCAGCTCGCTCAGACCTTTCTGATGTCTGACCGCGGGTCACGTCATACAAGGAGCCCACACCATGCATGCCATCAGCTTTATTCAGGACCTGGCAGTGATCATGCTGGTCGCAGGTGTGGTCACCGTGCTGTTTCACCGCTTCAAGCAGCCGGTGGTGCTCGGCTACATCGTCGCCGGTTTCATCATCGGTCCGCACACGCCGCCGTTCGGCCTGATCCACGACGAAGAAACCATCAAGACCCTCGCCGAACTGGGGGTGATCTTCCTGATGTTCTGTCTGGGTCTCGAATTCAGTCTGCGCAAGTTGTTCAAGGTCGGCGCCACGGCGTTCATCGCGGCGTTCCTCGAAATCGTGCTGATGATCTGGATCGGCTACGAAATCGGCCGCTGGTTCGACTGGAACACCATGGATTCGCTGTTTCTGGGGGCGATCCTGGCGATTTCCTCGACCACCATCATCGTCAAGGCGCTCAATGACCTGAAGATGAAGAACGAGCGCTTTGCCCAGTTGATCTTCGGCGTATTGATCGTTGAGGACATCCTTGGCATCGGCATCATCGCCTTGCTGTCGAGCATCGCTGTCAGCGGTACGGTCAGCTCGGGTGAAGTATTTTCCACGGTCGGCAAGCTGTCGCTGTTCATGATCGTCGCGCTGGTGGTCGGCATTCTGCTGGTGCCGCGCCTGCTGGCGTACGTCGCCAAATTCGAAAGCAACGAAATGCTGCTGATCACCGTGCTGGGCCTGTGCTTCGGCTTCTGCCTACTGGTGGTCAAGCTCGAATACAGCATGGTGCTCGGCGCCTTCCTGATCGGTGCGATCATGGCCGAGTCGCGGCAGTTGCTGAAAATCGAGCGCCTGATCGAGCCTGTGCGCGACTTGTTCAGTGCGATCTTCTTTGTGGCGATCGGTCTGATGCTCGATCCGATGATCCTGCTGCAATATGCGTGGCCGATCGCGGTGATTACCGTGGCTGTTGTGCTCGGCAAGATGTTGTCCTGCGGCCTCGGCGCGTTTATCGCCGGCAACGACGGACGCACCTCACTGCGCGTCGGTATGGGGCTGTCACAGATTGGCGAATTTTCCTTCATCATCGCTGCACTCGGGATGACACTTCAGGTCACCAGCAACTTCCTGTATCCGGTAGCGGTGGCGGTTTCGGTGATTACCACGCTGCTGACGCCGTACCTGATTCGCGCGGCCGACCCGCTGTCGATCAAGCTGTCTGCCGCAGTGCCCAAGCGTCTCGGGCGGGTGTTCGGACTGTACGGCGAATGGCTGCGCAGCATCCAGCCGCAAGGCGAGGGCGCGATGCTGGCGGCGATGATTCGGCGGATCCTGCTGCAGGTCGGGGTCAATCTGGCGCTGGTGATCGCGATTTTCTTCAGCGGTGCGTTCTTTGCCGGACGGCTGTCGGTGTGGATGCAGGACTGGATCGGCGATCCGAGCTGGCAGAAAGCCTTGATCTGGGGCGGGGCGCTGATGCTGTCGTTGCCGTTTCTGATCGCCGCTTATCGCAAGCTCAAGGCGCTGTCGATGCTGCTGGCGGAGATGGGCGTGAAGCCGGAGATGGCCGGGCGGCACACCCAGCGAGTGCGGCGGGTAATCTCCGAGGTGATCCCGATTCTCTCGTTGCTGGTGATCTTCCTGCTGCTGGCAGCCTTGTCGGCCAGTATCCTGCCGACCAACAAGTTGCTGGTGCTGATCGCCGTGGTCGCGGCCGCCGTGGCGGCGATGCTCTGGCGCTGGTTCATCCGCGTGCACACGCGGATGCAGGTGGCCCTGCTGGAAACCCTCGACAACCACAAGGAGTCGTCGGGGCACTGATCAGTCGGGGCGTCTGGCCACTCAGCTTTCCAGCCAGACGTCCCGTGCCCAATGCCAGACCGATTCCCAGGACTCTTCGGTGATCAACTCTTCTTCGCCGGACCACAGCACCACGGTGCCGTCCTCTTCGACGCAGTAGTAGTTGTCGCCGTCCTGGCAGATCGGGATCAGGTCGCGCGGTACACCGATGTCCCACGCATTGGCTGCGACGTCCGGCAAGTAGGTGTGCGATTGCGGGTCGGTGACAGTCACCGGCTCAAGGCTGCCGTAAACCACATCGCTGACGGTCAGCAAAAACTCTTTGAAGACAAATGGGATGTTGATGAAGAGTTCTTCTTCGACTTCAACCAACTGGTCTTCGTCAGGCAACTCCAGGGGAACCGGTACGGGTTCGTTGGCTTCGCGCAGTTGTTCGATGATTTCTTCCACGTCCGGGATCCTCTTGCTTGAATGGCGCGGTTTATATGGGCCGGTTTATACAGTAGCTCGCTATAGATGCAACCGCGAAATAGAAAACCCCAGCCGAGGCTGGGGTTTTTATTACCACATGCGTAGCGCAGAGGGATCAGCCGTTCTGGCGGATACCGGCCACCAGCCAAGGCTGGTTGTCGCCCTGCGGACGTTCCATGTTCCAGCTTTCGCTGAACACTTCGCCCTGGTCGAAACGCGAGGTCTTCGACACGCCGCTGAAGGTCAGGGTGGCGATGGTCTTGTCGGCACGATCATCCACGCCGTCCAGCTGCACTTGCAGGTTGTCGATGTAGGTCGACTGGAAGCCTTCGCCCAGGTCCGCACGCTCACGCTTGAGGAAGTCGAGCATCTGCGGGGTCACGAACTCGGCGATCTTGTCCATTTCGTTGGCGTCCCAGTGCTGCTGCAGCGACTGGAAATGACTACGAGCGGCGGCAAGGAAGTTCTGCTCGTTGAACCAGGCAGGTGCGTTGATCACCGGACGAGCGGCAACCGGAGCGGCCGAGCCACCGAAGATCGAACCCATGGCAGCAGGCTTCTGCTCGAACACTTCACGCTGCATCGGCGCGCCGGCCGGAGCCAGGTGCTCCTGCTGCTTGCGTCGACGGGCGGCAATGAAGCGGAAGATCACGAACGCAATCACGGCCATGATCAGGATGTCGAAGATCTGCATGCCCTGGAAGCCGCCGCCCATGAACATGGAAGCGAGCAGGCCACCGGCGGCGATGCCGGCCAGAGGGCCGAGCCATTTCGAGGCGCCACCGGCCTTGGCAGCGGCGCCAGCGGCACCGGCAGCACCAGCGGTCGCTGCTGCGCCGCCCATGCCTGGAGAAGAAGGAGCCATCTGGCTGGTCTGGTGCGTCGGCGCAGCGCCGGCGCTTTTGCCACCACCGAAGCGCTTGGCGTTGGCGTCGAGGCTCATCGTCAGGCCGATGCACAACGCCATGGCGATGCTAAGAAAACGTTTCATAAAGGGAATTCCCGTTTGTGGAGACACGCGCGCCATGTTGCACAGCTGAAGTGTTACTGGCTAGCGAGAGAGTGTTTCGGGCTTTTGCCTGACAGGTTACGTTCAGCTCGGTCGAGGCAATCAGGCCATGTACTTTTGGCTGTAGGAAAACTGGATAGGTTCAGTGAGAAATTGCTTAGCGACGAAACGCCAGCATCACCACACCCGCCGTGATCAGACCGATGCCGCCCCATTGGCGCAGGTCGAGTTTCTCGCCCAGCAGGATCACGCCGAGCACCGCCACGAGCACCACGCTGAGCTTGTCCACCGGGGCGACCAGCGAGGCCGGGCCGACTTTCAGCGCGCGGAAGTAGCACAGCCATGATGCGCCCGTACCCAGACCGGACAACAGCAGGAACAAGTAGCTCTTGGCGGAGATCGATCCCAAGGACTGATATTGGCCCGTGGCGTACAAAATCAAGGCCAGACTGACCAGTACCACGATGGTGCGCAGCAGGGTGGCGAAGTCGGAATTGACGTTTTCGATGCCGACTTTGGCGAAGATCGCCGTCAATGCGGCGAAAGTCGCCGAGAGCAGGGCCCAGAATGTCCAGGAAGAAAAGAAGCCTGAGCCCATGAATTGCTCCCGTGTCGAATCGAGGTTTACACAAAACCCTGTGGGAGCGAGCCTGCTCGCGAAAGCTTCACTGCGGTTTATCAGATAAGCCGTGGTGATTTCATTCGCGAGCAGGCTCGCTCCCACAGAAACGCAAAACCAGTATTCAGATCGCTTCCAGCTTGGCGTAACCCAGCATCAGCCACTTGCTGCCCTCGCTGAAATTCACCTGCACCCGCGCCTGCGCGCCGGCACCTTCGAAGTTCAGGATCACACCGTCGCCAAAGATCGAATGGCGTACGGTCTGGCCCAGGCTGAAGCCGGTTTCCGGAATCTCGCTGCCGCTGAACAGGTTGCTGCCGCTCATCGACTGGTTGCCGCCGAACGGTCGGCTGACGCTGTTCGACAGGCGCACTTCCTGAATCAGGCCTTTCGGCACTTCTCGGACGAAGCGCGAGACCTTGTTGTAGGTTTCGCTGCCGTACAGGCGTCGGGTTTCAGCATAGGTCATCACCAGATTCTGCATGGCCCGGGTGATGCCCACGTAGGCCAGGCGTCGTTCTTCCTCAAGACGCCCAGGCTCTTCCAGGCTCATCTTGTGCGGGAACAGGCCTTCTTCCATGCCCACCAGGAACACGTAAGGGAATTCCAGACCTTTGGCGCTGTGCAGGGTCATCAGCTGAATGCTGTCTTCGTGCTCGTCGGCCTGGGTGTCGCCGGCTTCCAGCGAGGCGTGGCCGAGGAACGCCGCCAGAGGCGACAGCTCTTCGTCTTCTTCGGTGTTCTCGAAGTTGCGCGCGGCGCTGACCAGTTCCTCAAGGTTTTCCACCCGGGCCTGGCCTTTCTCGCCTTTTTCCGCTTCGTGATAGGCGATGAGGCCCGATTGCTCGATGACAGTTTGCGTCATCAAGTGCAGCGGCATCTCCATGCACTTGGCGGCGAGGTTTTCGATCAGCTCGATAAACGCTCCCAGCGCACCGGCAGCGCGTCCGGTCAGACCTTTATTGGCCACCAGTTGGCGCATCGCTTCCCACATCGACACGTCGCTGTGGCGTGCATGGTCGCGGATCGCTTCGACGGTTTTTTCGCCAATGCCACGGGCCGGCACGTTGATCACCCGCTCCAGCGCCGCATCGTTGCCGCGCCCTTCGAGCAAACGCAGGTAGGCCATGGCGTTCTTGATTTCCGCGCGCTCGAAGAAGCGCTGGCCGCCGTAGATGCGGTACGGAATGCGTTCGCGCAGCAACGCTTCTTCGAGAACGCGTGATTGGGCGTTGGAGCGGTAGAGAATCGCGATATCGCTGCGTGCCAGGCCGGTTTTCAGCGCGCTTTCGATGGTTTCGACAACGTAGCGTGCTTCGTCGTGCTCGTTGAACGCGGCGTACAGGTTGATCGCTTCGCCGTCGCCGCCATCGGTCCACAGCTCTTTACCCAGACGCCCGGTGTTGTTGGCGATCAGGGCGTTGGCGGCCTTGAGGATGCCGGCGGTGGAGCGGTAGTTCTGCTCCAGACGAATGGTCACCGAATCCGCGAAGTCGGACGAGTACTGATGAATGTTCTCGATTTTCGCGCCACGCCAGCCGTAGATCGACTGGTCGTCGTCGCCGACCACCATCAGGCTGTCGCCGCCCTTGCCCAGCAGACGCAACCAGGCGTACTGCACGGCGTTGGTGTCCTGGAACTCGTCCACCAGAATGTGCCGGAAGCGCTTCTGATAGTGCGCCAGCAGGCCCGGGTGATCGCGCCACAGATCGAGGGCGCGCAGCAGCAGTTCGGAGAAGTCGATGACGCCGGCGCGCTGGCAAGCGGCCTCGTAGGCCTCATAGATGCCGCGCATGGTGGCCAGGTACAAATCGCCGCTGGCCTGAATGTGTTGCGGACGCAGACCTTCGTCTTTCTGCCCGTTGATGAACCACTGGGCCTGACGGGCCGGCCAGCGTTGTTCGTCCAGCCCCAGCTCGCGGATCACCCGCTTGACCAGCCTTTGCTGGTCGTCGCTGTCGAGAATCTGGAAGGTCTGGCTCAAGCCCGCTTCCTGCCAGTGCGCCCGCAGCAAGCGGTGCGCCAGGCCGTGGAAGGTGCCGACCCACATGCCGGCCGGGTTGATACCCAGCAACTGCTCGATGCGGTGACGCATCTCGGCAGCGGCCTTGTTGGTGAAGGTCACCGACAGAATGGAGTGGGGCGAGGCGTTTTCGACCTGGATCAACCAGGCGATACGGTGCACCAGCACTCGGGTTTTACCGGAACCGGCACCGGCCAGGACCAACTGACGGCCAACGGGGGCTGCTACGGCCTGGCGTTGGGCATCGTTGAGGGAGTTCAGCAGAAGGGAGAGATCATCGCGCATCGGGGCATTCTAGGGTGCGCCGCAGGCCCGGGCAAACCGAGCTTTGCATTAGCCGATGAAAGTGCCGCCAATGACGACCGGTCGGTCACTGGCTACAGGCTTTGGCCCGCCTCGCTCTGCGGGTTTTGCCAGCGATCGGGCGGGGAAAAGTTTCGCTCAAATTATGATCTGGAGCAGTTTGGCAACGGGATCGGCTTGTGTATGCTCCGTCCACGTTTCGGGCCCATGCTCACTCCTATAAGAACAAAAACATTGCAAAAGACCCTCAGCTCAGACCTGTCGGGCCCCTCTGTGGAACCCCGGGTCATCCGCAAGCATTACGCCACCGAAATGGCGGTGGAACGCACGCGCCTGCTTTATCAGGGCTCACTGCTGCCCACGTTGTTCATGTTACTCAATGGTCTGGTCTGCGCCGGTTTGCTCTGGAGTCCGCAGCGCTATTTCGTGGTCAGCATCTGGCTGGTCTGGTTGTTGTCGCTGGTGGCGCTGCGAGTGATTCAGGTCGCCGCGTTCGATTCGGCGATCCCGGACCGTCAGGCCCAGCCGATCTGGTTCCGCATGTTCCTGCTGGGCTCGACGATGACCGGTCTGACCCTGGCCGGCGCCGGTATTGCGCTGGTGCCCGCCGACAACTTCATGCAGCAAGCCTGGGTGTTCGGCCTGATCGGCGCCGCGACGTTGTCCGCCAGCGTCGCCTACGCGGTCAGCCTGCCGGCCTTCCTGTCCTTTACCTTGCCGTGCCTGCTGCCGGCGATCGGTTACCTGTTCTGGGGCGGCGATGAACAGGCGCGCGGCTGGGGCTGGCTGGGGCTGATCCTGCTCGGCTCGCTGAGTGTGGTGGCGTGGCAAGTCAATCGGTTGATCGATCGCGGGCTACTGCGGCGCTTCCAGAATCAGCACCTGATCGAGCATTTGCAGCAGGCGCAGAGCCGTAGCGAACAGCTCAATCAAGCACTGGGCAAAGAGGTCGAGCAGCGCCGTTGTGCCGAAGGTGCATTGCGTGAGGCGCAGGTCGAACTGGAAGACCGCGTGGCACAGCGCAGCCGCGAACTGGACGCGGCCAATCAGGCGCTGAGCAAAAGCGAAGCCCGTCTGGCTCTGGCTTTGAAGGCCAGCGAGCTGGGGCTGTGGGACTGGAACCTGCAAACCGACGAAGTTCACCACACACAGATCCAGGAGCTGTTCGGCCTGGCACCGGAATACGTCACGGCGATCCTGCGCGACCTCAAGCCACGCCTGCACCCCGAGGATGTGCCGTCGCTCAAGCAGGCGCTGATCGAGCACCTGAAAGGTCGCACCGAGGACTATCAGATCGAGTACCGCGTACGTCACGGCGACGGTCATTGGGTGTGGATCGAGGATCGCGGCCGCGCCGTGGAGCGCAGTGACAGTGGGCGGGTGATCCGCATGGTCGGCACCCGGCGCGACATCAGCGCCAGCAAAAGCCTTGAAGAGCAGCAAAGGCTGGCCGCCACGGTGTTCGAAGCGGCCAGCGAAGGCATCGTGATTCTCGACCCGAACTACGCGCTGATCGCGATCAATCAGGCGTTCAGCCGGGTCACCGGTTATGACATCGAAGACATGCTCGGGCGCAATGTCGTCGAACTGCCGTGCAGTCGTGATGCGCGGCGCCATTACGTCGCGATCCGTCACGCGCTTGAGCAGCACGGCAGTTGGCAGGGCGAACTGGTCGAGACCCGCAAGAACGGCGAGCTGTATCCGCAGTGGCTGCAACTCAACGCGGTGCGCGACCGTCGGGGAAATGTGAGCCATATCGTCGGCTTTTTCGCCGATCTGTCCGCGCGGCGCGAATCCGAAGAACGCATGCGCTACCTGACGCATTACGATGAACTCACCGGGCTGGCCAACCGCTCGCTGTTCCGCGAGCGCCTGCACGAAGCCCATCAGCGCGTGCGTCAGGGCGGACGGCGCAGTCTGGCATTGCTGCATATCAACCTGGATCGCTTCAAATTGCTCAACGACAGCCTCGGTCACGAGGTGGCGGACCAACTGCTGCAGAAAATGTCCCGGCGACTGGTCAACGCGTTGCCGGAGGCTGACACCATCGCGCGCTTGTCCGGTGATGAATTTGCCGTGCTGTTCGATGCCTATGGCAACTTGTCGAGTCTGGCGCGAGTCGCCACGCGACTATCGAGCAAGCTGCGCCTGCCACTGACCGTTGAGGGGCATGAGTTGGTGGTCAGCGCTTCGATGGGCATCAGCATGCTACCGGACAACGCCCGGGAAATTTCTGCGCTGGTCAGTCAGTCGAACATGGCCATGCAACACGCCAAGCACTTGGGCGGCAACAATTTCCAGTTCTATACCGACAGCCTGCAGGCCAGCACCCTGGAGCGGCTGCAACTGGAAAACCAGCTGCGCAAAGCCATCGAGGACAAACAGCTCAAAGTGTTCTATCAACCGAAGCTGTGCCTGCAAACCGGGCGCCTGAATGCGGCGGAAGCGCTGGTGCGCTGGGACCATCCGAGCATGGGTCGAGTGCCGCCGGGGGACTTCATCGGGCTGGCCGAGGAGACCGGGCTGATCGGGCCGATCGGCGAATTCGTCCTGCGCCAGGCTTGCTGGCAGGCGTGCGAGTGGCAGCGCCAGGGTCTGGAACCGATCCGCGTGTCGGTGAACCTGTCGGTGCATCAACTGCGTCAGGGCAAACTGGTCAGTCTGGTGCGCCAGGTGCTGGAAGAAACCGGGCTGGCGCCGCACTACCTGGAACTGGAGCTCACCGAAAGCCAGTTGCTCGACAGCGTTGAACACATCATCGCCACTTTCCAGCAACTGCGCGATCTGGGCGTGAAGCTGGCGATCGATGATTTTGGCACCGGCTATTCGTCGCTGAGCTACCTCAAGCGCATCCCGGTGGATTACGTGAAGATCGATCAGGCGTTCATTCGTGGACTGGGGCAGAGCAGTGAGGATGCGGCGATCACCCGCGCGATCATTGCCATGGCCCATGGATTGTCGTTGAAGGTGGTAGCCGAAGGTGTCGAGCGGCAAGAGCAGCTGGAGTTTTTACGCGTCGAGCATTGCGATGAAGTGCAGGGCTATCTGATCAGTCGCCCCGTGGAGGCTGCCGCTCTGGCCGGGCTTTTGCGCGAACAGGAAAAACCGTTTTAAGGGCTACATGCACCCCATCGCGCCTGATATGGGGACATGGAGTTACGCATTGAGCAGGCAAAAAGCCAATTCATGTAGTATAACTACAAGCGTGCTACATCCTTGCCCATAAGAAGAGTCCAGCCCCTTGAATCTGCTGCAACACATCGCCCAGTCACGTCACCTGTTACGCAAGTCGGAGCTCAAGGTCGCCGACCACGTGCTGCTTGACCCTGCGGCCGTGATGCACAGTTCCATGGCCGACCTGGCCCACAGCGTTGGCATCAGCGAGCCGACCATCGTGCGCTTCTGCCGGGCCATTGGCTGCTCCGGGTTTCAGGATCTCAAGCTCAAGCTGGCGCAGAGCCTGGCTGCCGGGGCCAGCTTCGGTCAGTTCGCGATTCACGAAGACGATTCGGTCGCCGACTACAGCCTGAAGATTTTCGACACCACGTTGCACACCCTGATGGAAGTTCGCGAGAAGCTCGATCCGGTGGAGTTGCAGCGGGCGGTGACGTTGATGTCGCAGGCGCAGCGCGTCGAGTTCTATGGCTTCGGCGCGTCCGGCGCGGTGGCGGCGGACGCGCAGCACAAATTCTTCCGTTTGCTGCTGACCGCAGCGGCGTACTCCGATCCGCACATGCAGGCGATGTCAGCGGTAACTTTGAAGCCGACCGACGTGGCGATCTGCATTTCCCAGTCCGGCCGCTCGAAGGACCTGCTGATCACCGCCAACCTTGTTCGCGAGAGCGGCGCTTCGCTGATCACCCTGTGCCCGAGTCAGACACCGTTGGCTGAGCTGTCGACCGTCAACCTGGCGATCGATGTGCATGAAGACACCGAAATCTACACCCCGCTGACCTCGCGCATCGCCCACCTGGTGGTGATCGATGTGCTGGCGATGGGCGTGGCCATGGCGCGCGGGCCGAGCCTGGTCAATCACCTCAAGAGCGTGAAACGCAGCCTGCGCAGCTTGCGTTTGTCGCCGAAGGCCGTAAAGGCGCTGGACGATTAAGCAAGGTCATTGCGACCTTGTTCGCGAGCAAGCCCGCTCCCATAGTTGATCTCGATAGACACAGAATTTGTGGTCACCGTAGATCCTCTGTGGGAGCGGGCTTGCTCGCGAAGGCGGCCTCGAAAACACCACAGCTCTATGAAACCTTCATCGCACTGTCATCCCCGCGCAGCCAAACCGTCATCCCCGGCGCCTATCGTGAAACTCCCGTACTCGCCTTGGGAGACTCGAAATGGCTCAGCCCTACGAAGAACGCAACAGCGCCGCGAAAACCCGTCGTCAACAGGAAGACCAACGCCGCATGGAATTCCGTCGCGCGATCGAAGATCGCTTCGAACTCCGTCAGCTTCAGAGCGAAATCAGCGATTTTCCTGAGGACATCGAACTCAACTACTGGCAGGCCGCACCGGCAGCTTCCCGTCGAAGCGCTCAACCAGCGCGCTGATCTGCACCCGTTCGCTGCGGATAAACGCCAGGAAGGCGTGCGCCACCGGTGACAGCCGTTTGGCCTTGGCCTGCACTAGGCACCAGCTGCGAAACAGCGGCAATTCTTCGACCGGCAGCTCGACCAGGCCGCCGGTCGCCAGCTCCAGGTTCAGGGCGTGGCGCGTCAACAGCGCCAGTCCCAGACCCGCCACCACGCATTCGCGCTGGGCTTCGGCCGAGGCCACTTCCTGAGTCTGGGTGAAGTGCACGCGTTTCTCTTTGAAGTATTCCTCGCAGGCCAGTCGCGTGCCTGAACCCGGCTCGCGGATCAGCAGCGTGTAGGGCTCAAGATCCTGCAGGCGCAGCGGCCCCATGTGTGCCAACGGATGGTCCGGGCGCGCCACGGCGACAATCGGATTGTTCAGAAACGGCAGAAACTCCAGGCCCATGTCCTGCGGCACCATCGACATGATCACCAGATCGTCGCGGTTGTCCGAGAGGCGGCGGATCACCTGGCCACGGTTGACCACCGTCAGTTGCAGGTTCACTTCCGGGTGCTGGCGCTTGAAGGCGGCGAACAGGTGTGGCACGAAGTACTTGGCGCTGGATTCCACTGCCAGCTTCAGTTGGCCTTGCAGCGAGCCCTGCATGTCCGACAGCTGCATGTCGAGGTTTTCCAGGCGGCCGAAGATATCTCGGCTGGCCCGCTGCAGGGCTTCGGCAGCCTCGGTCATGTAGAGTTTTTTGCCGACATAATCGAATAATGGCTGGCCGATCAGCTCTTCGAGCTGACGAATCTGTAGGCTGACGGCCGGTTGTGTGAGAGACATTTCATCGGCTGCGCGGCTGTAGGAGCGCAAATCACACACTTCGTTGAAAATCTGCAATTGGCGTAATGTCATACGCATCAAGGACTTACGCATTTCTTATGGGCTCTGACGGCGGGCTGATGGTTTAACTATAAGTCTTTGCTTATGCCTGACCCAATTTTTATTCATTTTTGTTAATCCCTTGCGAGCGCTAGTGTGGGGCTGCGACTAAATTGAAACATTTAGTCACGCGTCGACCTGGGTCTAGCAGGTCGTGGTGCCACCGGCTCAAGGGAACCTCCAAGTGATAACAAAGATCCTGATCGCCAACCGTGGTGAGATTGCCGTACGAATCGTGCGAGCCTGCGCCGAAATGGGCATTCGCTCGGTTGCGATTTTTTCCGACGCCGACCGCCATGCCTTGCATGTAAAGCGCGCGGACGAAGCCCACAGCATCGGTGCCGAGCCACTGGCCGGTTACCTGAACCCGCGCAAGCTGGTGAACCTGGCGGTGGAAACCGGTTGCGATGCACTGCACCCCGGTTATGGCTTCCTTTCGGAAAACGCTGAGCTGGCAGACATCTGCGCCGAACGCGGAATCAAATTCATCGGCCCGTCGGCAGAAGTCATTCGCCGCATGGGCGACAAGACCGAAGCCCGGCGCAGCATGATCAAGGCCGGTGTACCGGTGACACCGGGCACCGAAGGCAACGTTGCCGACATCGAAGAAGCCTTGGCCGAGGGCGACCGCATCGGTTACCCGGTGATGCTCAAGGCCACCTCCGGTGGCGGCGGTCGTGGCATCCGTCGCTGCAACAGCCGCGAAGAGCTTGAACAGAATTTCCCTCGCGTCATCTCCGAGGCCACCAAGGCTTTCGGTTCGGCCGAAGTGTTCCTGGAAAAATGCATCGTTAACCCGAAACACATCGAAGCGCAGATCCTCGGCGACAGCTTTGGCAACGTGGTGCACCTGTTCGAGCGTGACTGCTCGATCCAGCGTCGCAACCAGAAGTTGATCGAGATCGCCCCGAGCCCGCAACTGACTCCGGAACAGCGCGCCTATATCGGTGACCTGTCGGTGCGCGCAGCCAAGGCCGTGGGTTACGAGAACGCCGGCACCGTGGAGTTCCTGCTCGCCGAGGGCGAGGTGTACTTCATGGAGATGAACACGCGGGTGCAGGTGGAACACACCATCACCGAAGAAATCACCGGGATCGACATCGTCCGCGAACAGATCCGTATCGCCTCCGGCCTGCCGTTGTCGGTCAAGCAGGAAGACATTCAGCACCGTGGTTTCGCGTTGCAGTTCCGCATCAACGCCGAAGACCCGAAGAACAACTTTCTGCCGAGCTTCGGCAAGATCACCCGTTACTACGCCCCCGGCGGTCCGGGTGTGCGCACCGACACGGCGATCTACACCGGTTACACCATTCCGCCGTTCTACGATTCGATGTGCCTGAAGCTGGTTGTCTGGGCACTGACCTGGGAAGAGGCGATGGACCGTGGGCTGCGCGCCCTCGACGACATGCGTCTGCAAGGCGTGAAGACCACCGCCGCGTATTACCAGGAAATCCTGCGCAATCCGGAATTCCGTAGCGGCCAGTTCAATACCAGCTTCGTTGAAAGCCATCCTGAACTGACCAACTACTCGATCAAGCGCAAACCCGAAGAGCTGGCCCTGGCCATCGCCGCCGCCATCGCCGCCCACGCAGGCCTATAAATCCAGCTGCGAGCTGTCAGCCACAAGCTTCAAGTGAGAGCGACTCGGCTTTTTCTTGCAGCTCGTAACTTGAAGCTTGCCGCTATGAGGAGATACCAATGACTAAGAAGATCTTCGTTACCGATACCATCCTGCGCGACGCTCACCAATCGCTGCTCGCTACCCGCATGCGTACCGAGGACATGCTGCCGATCTGCGACAAGCTCGACAAAGTCGGCTACTGGTCGCTGGAGTGCTGGGGCGGCGCGACGTTCGATGCCTGCGTGCGCTTTCTGAAAGAAGACCCGTGGGAGCGCCTGCGTCAACTGCGCGCGGCGTTGCCTAACACCCGCCTGCAAATGCTACTGCGCGGGCAGAATCTGCTGGGCTACCGCCACTACAGCGACGATGTGGTCAAAGCCTTCGTCGCCAAAGCTGCAGTCAATGGCATCGACGTGTTCCGCATCTTCGACGCGATGAACGACGTGCGTAACCTGCGCGTGGCCATCGAAGCAGTGAAGGCTGCCGGCAAACACGCCCAAGGCACCATCGCCTACACCACCAGCCCGGTGCACACCATCGACGCTTTCGTCACCCAGGCCAAGCAGATGGAAGCCATGGGCTGCGACTCGGTAGCGATCAAGGACATGGCGGGTCTGCTGACCCCGTACGCCACTGGCGAACTGGTTCGCGCACTGAAGGCCGAGCAGTCGCTGCCGGTATTCATCCACTCGCACGACACTGCCGGTCTGGCGACCATGTGCCAGCTCAAGGCCATCGAAAACGGCGCCGACCACATCGACACCGCGATCTCCAGCTTCGCTTCGGGCACCAGCCACCCAGGCACCGAGTCGATGGTCGCGGCGCTCAAGGGCACCGAGTTCGACACCGGTCTGAACCTCGAACTGCTGCAAGAGATCGGTCTGTACTTCTACGCCGTGCGCAAGAAGTACCACCAGTTCGAAAGCGAATTCACTGCGGTCGACACCCGCGTACAAGTCAACCAGGTGCCGGGCGGGATGATCTCCAACCTCGCCAACCAGTTGAAAGAGCAGGGTGCTCTCAACCGCATGGGTGAAGTCCTCGCGGAAATCCCGCGCGTGCGTGAAGACCTCGGCTTCCCGCCGCTGGTGACCCCGACTTCGCAGATCGTCGGCACTCAGGCGTTCTTCAACGTGCTGGCCGGCGAGCGCTACAAGACCATCACCAACGAAGTGAAGCTGTACTTGCAGGGCGGTTACGGCAAGGCGCCGGGCGTAGTGAACGAAAAACTGCGTCGCCAGGCGATTGGCAGCGAAGAGGTCATCGACGTGCGGCCGGCCGATCTGCTCAAGCCGGAAATGACCAAGCTGCGTGCCGACATCGGCGCGCTGGCCAAGTCTGAAGAAGACGTTCTGACCTTTGCGATGTTCCCGGACATCGGCCGCAAGTTCCTTGAAGAACGTGCCGCCGGCACTCTGACACCGGAAGTGTTGCTGCCGATTCCTGAAGCGGGTGGTGTGACGAAGGCGGGCGGCGAAGGCGTTCCGACCGAGTTCGTCATCGACGTCCACGGCGAAACCTACCGCGTCGATATCACCGGTGTGGGCGTCAAGGCTGAAGGCAAGCGTCACTTCTACCTGTCCATCGACGGCATGCCGGAAGAAGTGGTGTTCGAACCGCTCAACGAATTTGTCAGCGGTGGCAGCAGCAAACGCAAGCAAGCGTCGGCACCGGGTCACGTCAGCACCACCATGCCAGGCAACATCGTCGATGTGCTGGTCAAGGAGGGCGACACGGTCAAGGCCGGTCAGGCCGTGCTGATCACCGAAGCGATGAAGATGGAAACCGAAGTCCAGGCAGCCATTGCCGGCAAGGTCACCGCGATTCATGTCGCCAAAGGCGACCGGGTGAATCCGGGTGAAATCCTGATCGAGATCGAAGGCTGAGATAACTGCCGCGATCCAGCGTTTTAAACCTCGGGGGGGCATGTGCTCCCCTTTTTTTTTGCCTGCGAGGCCCTCTGCAGGAGTGAGCCTGCTCGCGATAGCAGGGTATCGGTCTCTACACAGGTCGACTGATCTACCGCTATCGCGAGCAGGCTCACTCCTACAGGGGGCTCAACGCATCAGAAGGCCATGCGCCACTGGCCCATCACGCCGTAGCTGCGGCTGTCGCTGCCGGCCTCGCCAGTGATGCCGACGCCCAGGGTATTGCGCGCGGACAGGCTGAGGTCGAGACCGGCATTGAGCAGTGCGCTGTTGCGATCCATCTCGGCACCGGTCACCTCAAAGCTTTTCCCGCCCCTCACCAATTGCTGACGCGTGTCGTTGTCGAGCTCGCCGTAGGTGTGCTTCACGCTGGCGCTGAGACGCGGCGTGAGTTGCATGCCATTGGACAGGTGACTGGTTTTCGCCAGACGCAGGCCAACGGTGCTGCTTGGGTTCGCTCGGGTCTGCCCCTCAACGCTCAGCGCCGCATCGCCACCTTTTTCGGTGTATCCGTCTCGCTGGTAACGCTGATAACCAACGCTGGCGAACGGTTCGATGCTGACGTTGCCACGGCCCAGGTTGTAGCCGACTTCGGCAAACAGCTGCTGGGTATTGGCGTCGTAGTTACTCTTGAGCCGGTCGCTGAAACCATTGAAGTCGACATGCCGTTTGCCGCTGCCATCGTGCCTGCCGTAGGAGGCCCCCAGCCGCAGGGCGAGCGGTCCATCCTGGCGCAGGGCGTAGGCACCGAGGTGCCAGCTGTCGAGGTCGCCATCGAACTGCCGGGCATCGAAGCGGGTTAGCGCTTTTGCGCCCATCAGGCCGACATGCCATTGCTCGGCGAGTTGCCAGTCGGCACCCAGGACCAGGCCTTGTGTGGAGTGTTTCAACGCACTGTCGACGTCACGGTCGACCTTGCCGCCATGCCCCAGCGCTTGCAGCCAGACCCGTGCGGATCCGCCATCGCCCGCCGCCAGGCGCGGCGCATTTCCCGTCCCCTGCGCAGGCGTGCGTTTGTCCAGCTGGTGCATCGCCGAGAGCATGCTGGCGCTGACCGGACTGACGCTGCTCAATGTGGCTTTGGCGAGGTTGGCGTTGCTGCCGGCGGCCAACTGTTCCAGTGCCATGTTAGCTGTTGGCTTGTCGGCACCCAGCAGGGCAGTGACAGCCATGCTGGGAGCAACGGAAGAACCAATGGCTTTCGCAGACTCGCCAGAGGGCTCAGGCTTTTGAGGTTGCTGAGGTTGCTGAGGTTGCTGAGGTTGCTGAGGTTGCTGAGGTTGCTGAGGTTGCTGAGGTGAGGAGGAGGGTTCGTCGATGCTTTGAGCGAGCGCCTGGCTATTCTCCGTGGTCGCGAGGCTTTCAAGTGGTATGTCGTTACGGGCGTACAGCAGACCTACGCGTTGTGCTTCGTAATGCAGCGTGGGAGTCATGAACGCCAGATCGTTTTCGACAGTGCCGAACTGTCCCTCAACCTTTCCCGCCTCAAGAATGGTGTGCTGGCTGCTTTGCGGATAATCGCCGGTGGTCACCAGTTTCAGGGTGGCGTCGCCCAGATGGGCAGTGCCTTTGACGAAGACGGTCGGGCTATTGCCGGAGGCATCCACGGCATAAGCCAGTACGGCGGTGCGAGAAAGGCTCAGGTCTCCCGAGACGTTGGGCGCGCCGTACACATCGTCGACGCTCATGCGTCCGTCCACGTTCAGATGGTTCATCGCGCCACTGCCGGCAAAGTGACCGTTCTCCTGAACATTCACAACGCCGTCAATGAGGCCCTGGTTGGTCAGGTCGCCTCCTGACTGGACAGTAGCGCCGCCGCTGATTGCACCTTTGTTGATCAAGATGCCCTCGGTCATTGCCGTGCCAAGAATATGCCCGTCATTGACCAGCAAGGCCTTCGGATGAACCAGTACACCGAGGCTGAAGTCTCCCGGCCCACTGCGTATCCAGCTCCCGCGCCTGACCTCCAGTGCGCTGAAGTTACGGGTTTCACCCAGCGTCCCTTTCTTGTCTGCGTCGAGTTGCAGCAGGTTGTCACCGTCGCCTCCGTCAATCAGACCGGCGAAACTGCCTCGGGTTTGAACGGTGACGAGGTCATTGCGCCCGTCGAGCGCCAGAGCCACGCCATCCTGCGCTTTGTAAGCCTTGTTGACCTTGAGTTGAACGGTATCTGGATGACTGGCGAAGGTATCGATCTGTGATTTGAGTGTTTTTGGGGGGGCGGACGAGGTGTCTTGAAAGTCGAGCGGTGCCTCCTGGGCCATGGACAGATCAGCACATCCCAGTGCCAGGGCAATGGCCAGTGTCAGGTGTTTGGGTCGATAGTGGAATTGAACGGGCATCGAGTTCAGCCTCGGGTGGAAGGAGGCCAAACTCTAAGTCTGCGCCGGCAGACGCCGATGTCAGCTGGATCGCACGGTGCTGCGGGCTACGTCGGTTTGATCGGCGGAAAAGGGCAGCCCGGCGCAGAAGTACCGATTGCATCCTGCCGGTCTGTCGCCCTTTCCTACAAGTTGTGCTGCCGCTAGCCGCTGGTAATGATCAGAAACCCATCAGCCACTGCCCGATCAGCCCACGGCGAAGGTTTGCTGGCTGTTTGCTTTAAACACTCAGGAACGGCATTCGACCAACCCCTTCACCTGCCCCGTCGGCGTCTGGTTCTCATCGCTCAGCCATTGCTCGAACCCCGGCGCTATCGCCGGCCACTCCGAATCCAGAATCGAGTACCACGCGGTATCGCGGTTCTGGCCCTTGACCACCATGTGCTGGCGGAACACGCCTTCGAAGCTGAAGCCCAGACGCTCGGCGGCATATTTGGAGCGGGCATTGCCGTTGTTGCATTTCCACTCCAGGCGCCGGTAGCCCAGTTCGAAGGCGTACTTGGCAAGCAGGTACACCGCCTCGGTGCTTTTCGGTGAGCGCTGCATCGGCGCGCCGAAGGTGACGTGGCCGATTTCGATGCGGCCTTGCGCCGGGACGATCGACATCAGGCTGAGGATGCCTTGCACCTGACCGGTGGTACGGTCGATGACGCTGAAGAAATACGGGTCACTGCTGGCGGCGTGGTTGTTCAGCCAATCGTTGAAGGCACTGCGTTGCGGGAACGGGCCATAAGGCAAGTAATCCCAGAGTTTCGGATCGGCACCGGGACCTTCGAGTGCGGCGAACAGTTGGTCGCCATGGCGTGCCGGGTCGAGTCTTTCCAGACGAATGAAGCGGCCTTCGAGCAAGATGGCGGTGGGGGCGGGCACGCCTTTCCAGTCGGCAAGTGAAGTGGTCATGTACGTGGCTCCTTAAATGGCTTTGCGAAACTGGATGAATCCCGGGCGCTCGGCGATGCGCTCGTAGAGCTGGATCGCAGTGGCATTGGTTTCGTGGGTCAGCCAATGCACTTTGCAGCAGCCGTCAGCCTTGGCCGTAGCGTAAACGTGTTCGATCAGCAGACGGCCCACGCCGGTACCACGGGTTTGCGCAGCCACCAGCAAATCCTGCAAGTAGCAGGAGTTTTCGATGCTCCAGTTCGAGCGATGATAGATGTAATGCACCATGCCTACTGCTTTGCCATCGGCCCAGGCCAAGGCCGCGTGGGTCGGTTCGCTCGGGTCGAGAAAGCGCTGCCAGGTGCTGTCGGTCACCGCGTCCGGCAGTTCGCTGTTGTAGAAACCCAGGTAGGCCTGCCACAGCGGCAGCCATGCGGCGTGGTCGGCGGTGCTGACCTGGCGGATGTCGATCTGACTCATGGTGATTTCCTTAGCGCATCAATTGGGCGAGGGTTTGATCATTGATTTCGGGACTGGCGGCCAGAGCGTCGCGCACGCCGGCGATGTCTTCGGCGCTGCGGTTCTGACTGAGCTTGCGCTTGCCTTCGAGGCGGTCGATGGGAATGGCAAAACCGACGATGGCCTTGAGCATGCCGTCGATATAGTCGGCAGGGGCATCGTCGACCGACCAGGGCTTTGCGCGGCCGGCTTCGTGGCGGTCGGTGAGGGTACTGACGATATCGAGCAGACGACCGCCATCGCTGAAGGTTTCGGCGTGGCCGTAGGCGTGCACGGCGACGTAGTTCCAGGTCGGCACGACTTTGCCGTGTTCGGCCTTGCTGGGGTAAAAGCCCGGGCTGACGTAGGCGTCCGGGCCGGCAAAAATCAACAGGGCTTCGGCGCCGTCGCGTAGATCTTTCCACTGTGGATTGGCCTTGGCCAAGTGTCCGTACAGCGTGCCGTACTCGCCTTGTTCGCAATGCAACAGCACTGGCACATGGCTGGCTTGCAGACCATTTTCACCGTGCGTCACGAGGATGGCGAGGCGGGTGGCGAGGATCAACTCGTGCAGTTGGGACAGCTCATCGATGGCAAAGGCGCGCGGCGTGTACATGGAGATATTTTCCTTGGCGAATGCCTGCATCCTAGGCAGGCTATTGGTCTGTTGTAAGAGCCATTGATGACCAATTTCATAGGTCCATTGCCATGCCCGAATCGCCCACACTGTCCATGCCGTTCAATCCGGCGGGAATCGAACTCGACCGCCGTCAGGGCTTGAGTCGCCAGTTGTATCAAGCGCTGCGGCTGCGTGTGCTGGACGGGCGTCTGGCCAGCGGTACGCGGTTGCCGGCCAGTCGCGATCTGGCGGCGGCGCTGGCCATCTCGCGCAACAGCGTGGTGCGCGCCTACGATCAGTTGTACGCCGAAGGGTTCATTGAAGGGCGGGTGGGTGATGGCACTTACGTTGCGCAATTGCCCCAAACGGTGTTGCCGGCGAAAAAACTATCCACAAAAGTATCCACAGGGTTTTCAACAGGCTTACCCACAGCCTTATCCACAAATTGGCTGGATTTACCTGTGGATCCATCCAGCAAAGTTATCCACAGCGACCCGCTGACTCGAGTCAAAAACAATCATTTGGCGCATCCTCCCAGTGGTCCGCCGCGGGCTTTTCGGGTCGGTGTGCCGGCCTTCGATCTGTTCCCTTTCGACGTCTGGGCCAAGCTGAATGCGGCTTTTTGGCGCAAACCGGATTTGCAGCAGCTGTGTTATGGCGACCCGGCCGGCGATGCACGGTTGCGCGGGATGATCGCGGCCTATTTGCGCAGCTCCCGTGGCATGCAGTGCACGGCTGAGCAAATTGTGATCACCAGCGGCGCGCAGCAGGGGATCAGCCTTTGTGCACAGTTGCTGGTGGAGCCGGGGGACGGCGTGGCAATCGAGAATCCAGGCTACCGCGCGGCCGGTCATGCCTTCGCCGTGGCCGGTGCCCGGTTGCACGGGGTGGCGGTGGACAGTGAGGGCATCGACTGCCAGCAATTGGCGGGACTTGCCGATTGCCGTCTGACCTATGTCACGCCTTCCCACCAGTACCCCACGGGGGTGGTGATGAGTCTGGCGCGGCGGCTCGAACTGCTGGCGTGGGCCGAGCGCACGCAAGGTTGGATCGTCGAGGATGATTACGATGGCGAGTACCGCTACAGCGGGGCTCCGCTGGCGCCGTTGGCCGCGCTTGATCGACAGGGGCGGGTGCTGTATGTCGGCACGTTCGGCAAGGTCGCGTTCCCGGCGTTGCGCTTGGGGTATCTGGTGCTGCCGCCAGGGTTGGTCGATGCCTTTGCCCAGCGACGCGCGGTGGATGTGCGCCATTCCGAAGTCAGCACCCAGGCGGTGATGGCCGAGTTCATGGCCGCCGGGCACTTCCAGCGGCACATCCGCCGCATGCGCCGCGCGGCGCTGAGTCGGCGTAATGTTTTGCTCGATGGCTGGCCGCAGGCTATTGCGGGCGTCGGCCCGTTGCCCGGTGTCGCCGCCGGGCTGCACCTGACCGTGCCGGTCGAGAGCGTGGCGCGCGAAACCGAACTGATCGATCTGGCGCTTAGCGTCGACGTCGAGATCAACGGGTTGAGCAGCTATTGGTTACCGGACTCCAGCACCCCGGTCGATCAACGAGCCGGTCTGGTGCTGGGTTTTGCTGCGGTGCCCGAACGTGAGATCGAGGCGGCCCTCAAACGATTGCGTACGGTATGGCACAACCGCTGAAGCGGACGCCGGTCAAGGTCGCGCTTCCAGTTGCAGGAACGGGCTCGGGTCGCCAATCCGGCGCAGTACATAGTCGAGCGGCGTCAGGCTGGTCAGCGCCTGACGCCGTTCTGCGTTCAGGCTCTTGAGGTGTGCATCGGCGATTTTCAGGTGCGCCGCCGTGAACTGCTCCGGCGGTGCTTCAGGCGAGTCATAGTGAAAGTGTGCCACCCACAGCGGTTGGTCCTGCTCAGTGATGTCGAGCACCTGATATTCCTGGAAGTAATCCTTGCGCTTTTGGGTCTTGATCCGGCCTTGGGCGTTTCTGACGATCCGTACCTGGTGATTGTCCAGCAGCCATTGCACATAGGCCTGTCGAGGCTGGCGTTGCTTGAGCAGGCTGGCCCGCACCGCGACACCTTGAGCGCGCAGGCGGACGGCGGCGCTGTTGAGTTCGGCGCTCAGGTCGCCCACCGGAAGTCGCGTCCCGCCTGAGGCGAGCAAGCGCGCCCGGGCCTGCTCGACACTGATCGCGCTTTGCTCCAGTCGGCGGGCCTGATGGTCGAACAGGTCCTGCATGTCCGCCGGAATCCGGTTGGGCCTCAGTGCGTCGCGACGAGTTCGCTCAATGAATCCATGCACGTCCTCGTTTTGCGTCAGGGCGTTGGCAATGATGTCGATGTCGTCCAGTTGCATCGCTGGCGAGGGTTTGGGTCTGACGGGAAGCATTTCTTCCAGGGGCGACTCAGCGGCGGTCGAAGGTTTGCCGGGCGCAGGGTCGCGTGGCCGGCTCTTGGTGACCTTGGCAACCAGTCGGGAAGGCCCGGCAACGGCGGGTTTGGCGGCGGGCGGCGGGGAGCTGGTGCCGGTTCCCGGCAGCAGGTCGCTCAACTGCTCCTGGGCGCGCTGCCTGAATTCGCCGATCAAGGCGCTTATCCGCGCCAGTTCGTCCGGTTCGACCATGCCGGGATGTTCGCCTGGCAAGTCGCCAAGACGCTGGTCGGCATCGACATAGATATCGAGCAGCCGACTCAGCCAATCGATGCGCTGAGCGGCGGATTCGGCGTTTTCAGGTCTTCTGATCAGGGCGGCATGCCGATGGGTGGCGGTTGCCGCTTCGATAATCAACAGGCCGGTCGCTTCGCGGGCCGCCTCGGTGGCGGTGTCGCGCATGCACACCTCATGGGACATGCCGATGGCATTGGATTTCAAGTCCCACGGGGTGAATGTCGGGAGCAGGTTTCGCAAGCGCTGCGCGGTGGTCATGCCCGCGCTGCCGCTAGCGTCGAGGGGCTCCAGCGAGGTCTGCGACAGTTGCAGGCGCTCGATCATGTCCTGGCTCAAGGCCAGGGCCTGGCGCACTTCTTCGACGTAACTGTGCCGGGCCGGCTCTGATTCGATCACGCGGTTATCTGCCAGGTTGCGGGTCAGTATCGAATACGCGTTCCGTTTGAGGACGAACCACAGGCTGAGGTTTTTTTGCAGCAACGTGGTCATGCGTTGCAGCTCAATGAAATAGCCGTCGCTCCCACCCTTGAGGCGCCACCGCCCAAGCGTTTTCAAGGCCTCGTGGTAATCGTCGATCTGCTTTTCGACCTGTTCGAGGTAGCGTCGGGTTGCCTCTTCGTAGGCATGCCCGGTGTTGCCGAGCAAGGCTTTCTGGGCTTTCTCCAGCTCGGCATGGCCGGCCGCTTCCCGGCTTCTGAATGTCTGCAGAGCGGTGCCCAGTTGTTGCCTTTGCAGTTCCTTTTCCTTGCGCTGAGCCTTGAGCTGGCTTTGCAGGCTGGTGCCGCCAGCACCGCCGCGCAGGCGCAAGCGCGTGTCCACGAACCACTGGCCCTGCGCGTTGTGAATCAATAACGGCCCGGTTTTCGAGGGCGCGTCGGGATAGACGATCTGGACCTGCTGGTCATCGTTTTCCGTCACTTCAAACCAGCGTTCGCCTACCTGCGCATAGGTCCGGGAATCGAGGCGATACAAGCTGGCCTTGTCGCGCAGCAGGGTTTCGATGGCCGTTGCGGTGAGATCCGGGGCCGGTACGGCCAGGCTGTTCAGAAACGTGGTCAATGCCGCAGGCGAGCGACGAGGCACCGAGCCGCTGGCCTCAAGCGAGGTGTAGTGGCTGGAGGGCAACTCGTCGCGCAACAAGGTCGGGAGGTGGGTGACCTTGGGTAGTGCAGGCTTTATCACCGGGGGCAGTTGAGGTTGGGGCAACAGTCCCCTGTCATTGCGCGGCACCGTGCGGGAGCCGGTTTTGCGGCGTACGGCGGCATGATGGGCGAGGATCATCCCCAGGTTCAGCAGCATGTCGGCAACGGCGCCCCACTGAGCCTGCGTATCCCCACGTTGATGGGCGTCCACCACCTGGTCGACCTCACTGATGCTTTGCCAGACCCAGATCGCCGCGCCTGCCGGGCCGCAGAGGAAATTCGCGGCAACGTTGAACAGCGCCCAGCCGCTATCACGCAACAAGGTCCAGCGACGTTGCGCGTTGGACAGCGACTGGCGGTCAGCGAGTTCGGCCATCGCCAGCGCATGGGTCTTGAACAGGACCGGGAACACATCGCCGCTCAGCGTTCTGGAGGAGAGCCTGACCGGCCCGGCCCAGTTCACTGAAGTCCAGGGTTCGGAAAGTAATTGCGCGCCCAGCCATGGGCTGGGCAGGCCAGTGGGGAAGGTGTATTGGGCATATTTGAAACTGGTGTCCGAGTCTGGCAGCCAGGCCAGCACCGAATCCCTCAGTTCGCCTGGCTGATGCAAGGCGTACAGCAGGTTTTGCGCGGAAGGGAATTGCAGCAACGGCTGATCAAGTAACGGGCGATACAACAGGCATGGCCCGGCGTCTGGCCGATGCGCGGCAATGATGAACATGTTGGTGACCGTGTCGCCCTGGGTTTCCCCGGCATGGACGAAGGTCAGCGGACGAATGACCACGGTTGGCGGCTGAGCGGGTGCCGGTTTCAGCCAATCGAGGACACGGCGATAGCCTTGTTCATCCACACCACCGAGGCGACGGAGCTTGCACTCCAGTGCAATCAACGGCAGTAGCGCACGCAGTTGACTGATGTAAAAACGTTGTTGCAAAGGGGCCTGGAGCGGGTCGTCGATCAGGCTGTTCTTGATCAGTTCGGGGTACACCTCACCGATGTTGACCTGGCTTGCCATCTTCGTCAGATAGGCGACGGTCAGCCATGACGGCAGCGCTTGTGGCGGGCTGAATTGCAGCGAGGCCCGATACGGCGCGTTGTTCTGCAAGGCGTACTCACCCAGGGTTTCGGTATGGGTGTCATGCGGGTTGGGCAGGGTCAAGCCGCCGGATTCGAAGCTGTTGGTGATGTTGATATGCAGGCGGTCCAGTGGCAATCCGGCAGCCGTCGCATGATCAGCGATGATCGCTTCACGCATACGGTTCTGTGCATAGGTGTTGATCGGTAGAACCGGTTTCAGTGCCGGGTCTGCCTGGCGGTACAGCAGACCCAGCGCGTTGATCGATTGACTGTACTGATCAAGGTCGGACGCCGTAGCGCCGATCAGCCATTCGGGGATTGAATCGTCCAGGCTAATCAGGGCTTTTTTCTGCGACTCACTGGCTTGCTCGATCAGCGGCGGGAAGTTGCTGCCGTCCTCGGCATCGGTGTCGAGACTTTGCTGGGTGATCGCCCGGATGGCATCGAGCTGATTGGCGATCAGTGCCCAGGCCATGTGGTCGAAAAAATTGCCCGCCGGTTCGAACAATTGCCACTGCAGGTTCTGTCCGTCTGGCTGCAAGTCGATACGTTGCGGCAACGACGCGCCCAACTGCTCCAAGGAGTCGAACGATTCATAACCGTCTTCTACGGTGTACATCATCACCACATTACGCAGCCCATAGCGGCCGGTCAGTACGGCTGCCCCGCCCAGAGTCAGGTGCTGGCGGTGGCCTTGGGCGTCGACAGCGTCAATGTCGATCAGGCAGACCTGGATGGCCGAGAGTGTCTGGTCATGGTTGCGGCGCTCCTGCTTGTCGGGGTGCAGCGAGACTGCCCGGGCGATTCGGCACTGTTCATCGTCCCAGCCGTGCGCGCTGCGAACGTTCAGCGCCTTGCGCAGTGCATCGGATAGCTCCTGCCAGTGCGGCATCTGGTGCCGGGTGCTGTTCCAGTAACCCAGTTGGTGCTCTGCAAAGGCCATGAACAGCAGAGGCGCGTAGTCGTTCAGCAACGCGGCAATGGCTTCGATATCGATGTCCAGATGCACCACGGGCGAGGCCTGGGGATTCAAGGTGAGAAAGTGTTGGCCCTCAAGGTAGTTGGCGTGGGAGCTGTTGAAAAATTGCCGGATCAGCGCCTGGGTCAGCGATTCAAACCGGGTGGGCAGAGCGGCCGGCTCGCCGTCGAGCCATTGCCAGTGCGGTGTGCCGATCATCGCCTGGTCAGGGTCGATGTCCTTGTGCGGATACAGCTGCTTCAGCGCCCGGCGCAGTATGCTGGCGGCAACTTCATCGATCGTCGGTCCACGACTGGTCTGATGGACGATCTGGCTCTTTTGCAGCAAAGCCTGGGTTTCGGTGTCATCTGAGTGCTCGGTCATCGTCATTTTCCTTTTTGACGTTCGGGGCTTATGAGAAAAACAGCGAGCGCGCCAGCTGTGGGCTGATGGCGCTGCGATAGATGGCGATCACTTGTGGGCTGCTGCTGGCGGCATTCAGATCGAAGGTGCCGGTCAGTCGTTGATCCTGCAGTTTCAAGTGGGCGGCGGTGAACGCATCGACTGGTGCGTCGAGGCTGGCGTAATGGAAGTGGGCGTACCACAAGGTCTTCCCGGTGCGCCGCTCGCGAATTTCGTATTCCTGCAGGTAATCCCGACGCGGCCCTTTGAGGCGGCGTCGATCAGCGCCCGCCACAATCTCGATTTCATCCTTGCTCAATAGCCATTCGACACGGGCGGCAGTGGGCGGCTGTTGCTTGATCATCTCGACCCGTACCCGGTAACCCTCGGCGTACAAACGATTTCGCGCCTCCTGCAATTGCGCGATCAGCGCTGGAGGCTCCTCGATGCTGTTCGCTCGCAGCCGGGCCTGCTCCAGGCTCCTGGCGCTCTCATCGAGTTGCTCGGCCCTGTGCTGGAACAATTCCTCGATCTCCACCGGGATACGACCGGGCTTTTTTGCATGCGCTTCGGTTTTCCGCACGAAGCTTTCCACGCCGTCGAGCAGCGTCTGCCCTTGAGTGATCTGGGTCGCGAGGTCCGGGGCCGGAGCGCTCGGGCGGCGACGTCGGGGTTGAACGCGCTCGAGCCAGACGCCGGGGGTTTTCTCATGAAAGGTGGCGATCACGTTGCCGGTCAACGGTGCTTTGACGTCCAGCAGAGTCGGCTGCCCCGGTGCCGTTGGGCGTAATTCACCGACCACCGTGCCCTTGAAGCGGGTTTTGATCACTCGTTTGCGTGACGGTGGTGCGGACCTCGAGGGGCCGGGGCGAGGTTCCACCGGCCGGTGTTCGAGCAGCAGGTTCGCCAGGTGTTCTTCGGTTTGCTGCTGGAATTCGCTGATGCGTGAGCGCAAGTGTCCGAACGGCTGATCGAGGAGTACCTCCTGATGGTTGAGACTGAAGTCTTCAAGCGTCTGGTCGATGGCGGCAAACTGTTCGAGCATGTCATTGAGGCCCTCGATTCGCTCGTTGGCATCCAGGTTCGGGTGTTCGAGCATCAGTTCCTGCGAGGTCTGGATGATCAGGTCGGCCGTTTCGAGCAGCTGAAGCAGCTCGCCCTTGGCCTGACTCAGCGCAACAGAGGCCTGCTCTTTCAGGCAGATATCGCGCCCCAGCGAAACCTGCAGTGCCTTGAGATCGTTGAGGCTGAACGCGGGCAATTTTGCACGGTAGGTATTGGCGATTTCGGCGGCACTTTTGCCCAGTCGGCTCATTTCCTGAAAACGCGACTGAGCAAATTCGACTTTGTTGATCACTTCCTCGGTCAGATCGAACATTTGGCGGTAGGTCGCAGGATCACCGGAACCTTCAGCCGTCTCTTCGGCGTCAAGCAGCACCAGGGTGTCCTTGAGGGTTTGAGTGAAGGCGGGATTGCGTTGATCGAGCCAGGTCTGGTTGAAAAACAACTGGGTCCCGAGCATCTCGGTCATGGCGCTGCGATAGTTGGGAACCGCCTCCAGCAGATTCAGTGATTTGAGCTGGTCGATGGGGATGACGTATTCCCCGGTGCGGCGCTCCAGCGCCTCGAGAAACTTCGCTTGTTCGGCAGGCCGGGTGTCGTCGCTGGCCGCCCTCATGGCGATGTGCGCGGCTGTCAGCTCTTTGCGTGCCTGCTCGCGCTCGGTATCGAATTCGGCCAGTTGTTTCCTGAGCTCGGCGATGTGCTCGAGGTTTTTCTGTTTTTTGGCTTTGCGTCGACTCGACAGACCGCCGCCACGCAGGCGCAGGCGCGTATCGACGAACCATTCGCCGCGCCGATTGCCGATCAATGCAGGTCCTTCGCGTCCTGGTTGCTCGCGTGAGTCGAAGATCGATACTTCGCTCTCGTCCCCGACCGTCACCTCGAACCAGCGTTCAGCCACCTGTGCGTAATAACGGGTGCCCTGGCGATACAAGTGGCGATAAGGTCCGGTTTCGCTGGCTGGCGGGATGAGTGATTCGGGGCGAGTGATCGCGAAGCGATCGAGTGTCTTGGCCAGGCTCAGGGCGGCGTCGGTCAGCAACGCCACCGGGTGCCGCGCTGGGGGCTCGCCGATCACATCAGGCCGTTGAACGATGTTCACCAACGGCTGTGGCGCGGGCTCCTTGGTTTCGACTGCAAGGGGCGCCGGCGCTTTTTCAGCCATGTGGCGGGACGGCGAGTTGCGCGTGCTGGCGTGATGCGCGAGGACCATGGACAGGGTCAGCAACAGGTCGGTCATCGCGGTTTTCTGTTGCCCGGTGTCGCCGGTTTCGGCGGCATCCAGGGTTTGTTGCAGATCGTCCAGGACCTGCCAGATCCAGGCGGCCGTGCCGACTGTTCGACCGAGAAAGGGCAGCGCCGTGTTGAGGAGCAACCAGCCGGTGCGCTTGAAGCTTTCCCAGCGACTTTCGGCATTGGACAGCGATTGCCGATCGGCCAGTTCGACCATGGCGCTGACGCTGGCCTTGAACAGGGACGTCAGGTAATCCTCGGCGCCGACCCGAGTACCCAACGCCAGTGTGCCGCTCATTTGCAGGGAGGTCAGTGGATCGGCGAGCAATTGTGAAAGTGTCCATACCGACGGCCGATCGTCGCTGAACACGTAGTTGGCGTAATTGGCCCGCACACGGTCCGGCAACCAGGCGAGTACCGATTGGCGCAGTTTCGAAGAGTGTTTGATGGCATACACCAGGTTGGCCGGCGACGGGTATTGGGCCAGCGAGTGATCGAGCAGTGGCCGGTAAAGCAGGCACGGTCCCTTGTCCATCTGCCGCGGACCAATCACGAACATGTTGACGACTTCGTCCGTGGTTGTGCCCGGGCGCCACGAGGGATTGAAGGCCAGCGGCCGAATGACGATCTCCTGACCGTCCACCCAACGGTTGGCATCGAGGACCTGAACCGCGGCTGCGACATAGCGATAGCCCAACGCGTCAATCCCGGCCTGCGCGCGGATTTTCTGTTGCAGGGCCAGCAACGGCAATTCGACGCGCAGCCGACTGGTAAACAGGTTCTGCCGCCGCAGGCTTTCCAGCGGATCATCGTGCAGCGTGCGTTTGATCAGCGCGGGATAGTGCTGACCGATGTCGACGCTGACGATCAATGCCTGCAGGTAATTGGCCGTCATCCACTCCGGCACCACGGTGCTGCCGATACTGCGCACGGTCTTGTTGCCCAGCGGCAGCGCGATCAGGTTTTGCAGCGCCAGGTCGGCCAGGCTGAAGGTGTTGCGCTCGGGCTCCAGCAACGGCGTATAACTGCCCCAGACCACCACGCTCTCGACCACGATCTGAATATCGGCCAGGTTCAGTTGTGCGGCATCCGCGTGCTCCTGAAGCATGGCCGCGTGCAGTTGCTCCAGCGCATATTCGCGGATCGGTTTGATGCCGTCGTCAAAGGATTGCTCGGCGTTCTGGCTTTGCACCTGCGCAAGATCCATCAGGTGACGGCTGTAGGCAGTCAAGTCGCTGGGCGAGGCGTCGAGCATCCACTGCGGCAATGCCTGCTCGACCTGGTTGAAGCGTGAGGAGGATTGTCTGTCTGTCGGGTCGAGCTCGTTGGTGGTGCGGCTGATGTGCGGTGCCAGGTTCGTCGCTGCGGGCTGCGTGGCCAGTGCGCCAATCGCTTCGGCCTGCAGCGCAATCAGATTGCAGGCCAGGTGATCGAAGTAGTTGCCATCCGGTTCGATCAGCCGCCATAGCAGATTCGCAGGCGGAGGTCCGTCGATCTGCGCCTGCAGTGACGCCCCCAGTTCCTGCAGCGAGTCGAAGGCCTGAAAGCCGTGAATGAGGGTGTGCGTGAGTATCAGCGTGCGGCTGCCGAGGCTGCCGACCAGTACCGCCATGTCGAGCACGTCGATGTGTTTCGAAGTCCCGTTATGCGTGGTGTCCAGATCGATCAGGCAGGCGCGCGACTGATAGCGGTCATTGGCGCTGCGGGTACTTTTCTGCGGATCAGTGAAGAGACCTCGGGCCATGGCGCGCTGGTCGTCGTCCCACTCAGGATTGGTTTCGACGTTCCACAGATCGCGCAGGGACTGGGCCAACTCTTGCCAGCGCGGGGACGAGGCGCGGGTGAACTGGTTCCAGTACTCGACCTGCTGTTCCTGGAACGCGATAAACAGCAGCGGCGCGATTTCGTTGAGCAGCCTGGCGATGGCTTCGATGTTGACCGGCAGTTGCACCGGCCTCTCGTCCAGTGGTTGCAAGGTGAGGTAGTGCTCGCCATCCAGGTAGGTCACCGGGGTATTGGCAACACCATGGTGTACCAAGGCGTCGGTCAGCGATTCGACATGCGTGGGCCCGGGCACGACGCGCTGGTCGCGCAAGGTCCATCGCGGTGTTATCACCATCGCCAGTCGGGGGTCGATCTGCAATTGCGGGTACAGCGCTTTCAGCGCTGGTTGCAGGGCGCGGGTGGCGACTTCCCTGATTGAGGGACCGGCGACCAGTTGGGTGAGCAGGGCATCCTGAGCGTTGGACAGCACGGGTTCGGCAGGGGGGCTGGAAGTTTCTGACATGGTCACATCCTTTGTGGGAGCAACAGGCACCGTGGCGGGTGCGGTGGGCGATCCGTTGCAAGGTAGTGACGGGCGGAGGGCTCAGGGTGGTAGATAGATATCGCAGGCAAAAAAAGACCTGCGCAGGCGCAGGTCCAGGTGACGGCGGGAAAGTGATACGGCTCAGGTGCCGGACTTGATTTTGGTCCAGGCCCGGGTTCGCGCCCGCTCGGCATCGCGGGGCAATGGCTGCAGGGTGTACAGCGTATTCATCGCCGCGTCGGTCGGGTACAGATTGGGGTTGTTGCGGATCGCCGGATCGACCAGCCCGGTGGCGTCCTTGTTCGGGTTCGGGTAGCCGACGAAGTCGCTGACCGGGGCAATCACTGCCGGTTGCAGCAAGTAGTTGATAAAGGTGTAGGCGTCCTCGGTGTTCTTCGCACCCTTGGGAATCGCGAGCATGTCGAACCAGATCGGCGCGCCTTCCTTGGGCAGGCGCATGTCGACCACCACGCCGTTCTTCGCTTCTTTGGCGCGGTTGGCCGCCTGCGAGAAGCTGCCGGAATAGCCGACCGCGACGCAGATGTCACCGTTGGCGATATCGGCCATGTACTTGGAGGAGTGGAAGTAGGTGATGTACGGGCGGATCTTCATCAGCAGCGCTTCGGCTTTTGCGTAGTCCGCCGGGTTTTTGCTGTTGGGGTCCAGGCCCAGGTGTTGCAGGGCCAGCGGCAGAATCTCCGACGGCGAGTCGAGCAGGGCGACACCGCACTGCTTGAGCTTGCTGATGTTCTCTTCCTTGAAGATCAGGTCCCAGCTGTCCACCGGTGCGTTGTCACCCAGCGCGGCCTTGACCTTTGCCGGGTTGAAGCCGATCAGAATGGTGCCGTACATGTACGGCACGGCGAACTGGTTGCCCGGGTCGTTGGCTTCGATCAGCTTCATCAGTTTCGGATCGAGGTGGTTCCAGTTCGGCAACTTGCTGCGATCCAATGGCTGGAACACCCCGGCTTCGATCTGCTTGGCGAGGAACACGTTGGACGGTACCACCACGTCATAGCCGGAGTTGCCGGTCAGCAGCTTGGCTTCCAGGGCTTCGTTGGTGTCGAAGATGTCGTAGACCAGTTTGGTCTGGGTGTTCTGTGCCTTGAAGTCTTCCAGCGCCTTGGGCGTGATGTAGTCGAACCAGTTGTAGACGCGCAAGGTGCGTTCTTCGGCGTGGGCAGCGCTGCTCAGCAGCGCCGCGCACAGGGCTGGCGCGATCAATTGCTTGAAGCGGTTCATTGTTCAAACCCTTCCAGCACGTTCACCGCGTTGATGCCGATTTCTTCCACCGCGTAACCGCCTTCCATGACGAACAGGGTTGGTTTGCCAAGCGCGGCAATGCGCTTGCCCATGGCCAGATAATCCGGGCTGTCGAGTTTGAATTGCGAGATCGGATCGTCCTTGAACGTGTCGACGCCCAGCGACACGACAATGATGTCGGCGCCGTAGCTGTCGATTTCGTTGCAGGCCTGCTCCAGCGCCGCACTCCACACGTCCCAGCCGGAGCCGGCAGGCAGCGGGTAGTTGAAGTTGAAGCCTTCACCGGCGCCTTCGCCGTGCTCATCGTCGTAGCCGAGGAAGAACGGAAACTCGGCTTCCGGGTGGCCGTGGATCGAGGTGAACAGCACATCACTGCGCTCGTAGAAAATCGACTGCGTGCCGTTGCCATGGTGGTAGTCGACGTCGAGGATCGCGATCTTTTTGTGGCCCTGATCGAGGAAGGCCTGAGCGGCGATGGCGGCGTTGTTGAGGTAGCAATAACCGCCCATCAAATCGCTGGCGGCATGGTGTCCCGGTGGACGGCACAGGGCGAAGGCACTGCGTGCGCCACGCTGGATTTCCGCTTGGGCGGTCAATGCCACTTGCGCTGCGCTGTACGCCGCCTGCCAGGTGCCGGCGGTGATCGGTGCACCGCCGTCGAAGCTGTAATAGCCAAGCTCGCCGTGCAGGCTGGTCGGTTTGATCTGCCGCAGCGTACGTGCCGGCCAGGTGTACGGCAGGAGGTCGCCGTCGGTGTTGAATTCGGTCCAGCGCTGCCAGGCACCCTTGAAGAAATCGAGGTAGTCGCGGCTGTGGATCCGTGCGATCGGCTCGAGGCCGAAATCCTTCGGCGCTTCGACTGCGCCGAGGTTCTGGTTTCTGACCCGCTGCAGCACGTGGTCGGCGCGCGAGGGCATTTCGAAACATGGCTTGAGCTGGCCGTCGATGAGTTCGCAGCGGCCATGGTGCAGGTGGTGATCGTCTGAGTAGATCGTCAGCATTTGTTGTTCTCCGCAGGGCTGATTCGGTTGTCCCCAGTGTTGCGGCGCGCGGCGAATCGGAGAACGGCAGGAAAGGCCAAAAGGGGATCGATATGGCCAAAAGATCTGACCGAAATTCGCCCCTCCTTCAATGCAGCCATGCCTCGATTCAAGGTATGGAATGCGTTCCCTGTGGCAGCGGGCTTACTCGTGAATACAGTGTGTCAGATGTATTGATGGCGACTGACACGCCGCCTTCGCAAGCAAGCCCGCTCCCACAGGACTCCGTGCATGACAGCAAATCGCTGAGCGCCCGCCTTTCAATGTGGGATATCAGTGCGGGCGAAACTGGCTCGGCGCCACACCGCTCCAGCGTACGAACGCGTGGCGGAAACTCGCGGTTTCGCTGAAGCCCAGCGTCTCGGCGATGCGGTAGATCGGCAACTGATCCTCACACAGCATCTGCTTGGCGCGCTCGAAACGCAGTTCGTCGAGCAGCTCCTGATAACTGCTGCCCATGTCTTTGAGGTGGCGGCGCAGGGTGCGCGGCGAGCATTTCATCTGCTGGGCCAGGCCTTCCAGCCCCGGCGCGGCATTCAGTTGAGCGCTAAGCAACTGGCGGATACGCCCGAGCCAGGCCTGGCGGCCGGTAAATTCGAGGTTCTGCTTGCGGCAGCGCTCGGCCATGGCCTGATGGGTGATGGCGTCGGCCAGCGGCAGCGGCTGTTCGAGCCAGCAGCGGTCGAAGGCGAACGCGTTGTCCCGGGCGGCGAAGTGCAGCGGGCTGTCGAAGTGTTCGGCGTAGCTGTCGCGGTAATCCGGCGCCGCGTGCTCGAACCGCGTGGCGAGCAGGGGCAGGGGATGGCCGAGCAGGTCGTCGCAAATCACTTTCAGCGACACCAGGCAGAACTCGGCGTTGAACACTGCCATCGCCGGGCTCTCGCGGTAATCGGCGGCGACGAACCAGATGCGCTCGCCATCGTCTTCCAGGCTCAGTTCGAAAAGTGTTCCCAACAGCGCCGGATAACGAATCGCCAGACGCAAAGCGTCACCGAAGGTGGCACAGGTCAGCAGCGCGTAACCGAGGATGCCGTAGCAGGACACGTGCATGCGTCGGCCCAGTTCAAGGCCGATGTCGTGCTTGAGCGCGACCGCGTTGGCGCAGACCTGCATTTCCTGATTGGTGGTGATGCGCGTGTCGGCGCGGTTCAGGTCCGCGGCACTGATGCCGCTGCCGGCCAGCAGCGCGTCACCGCAAAGGCCCTCGGTCTTGAAGGTGTTGAGGATCAGCGAGACGGCATTGAGGGTGGTGAGGTGGGAGTGCAGCATACGATCTTCCAGCCTGGGGATGGCTGGAGCGCAGCAAGTTACATGCCGGACGCAGATCCCATTGCGGGAGCGGGCTTGCTCGCGAAAGCGTCGTGTCAGTCGACATCAGCCTGTCTGACCTGACGCCTTCGCGCGCAAGCCCGCTCCTACAGGGGGAGTGTGTGGGGTCAGATCAGCTCGCCACACAGGTCCAGTTCGATCAGTCGGCGCACTTCAGCCGATTCCAGGCCTGCACCCAGCAACGCCTGCAACTTGCCGAACGCCGCCTCGCGGGTCATGCCGCCACCGGACAGCACACCAACGCCACGCAACCGGCTGCCGGCTTCGTAAACATCCAGCTCGACGCCGCCTTCGTGGCACTGCGTGACCGCGACCACCACCACACCGTTGTCCCGCGCGCGGCCAAGGCTTTCGAGGAACTCGGGATTGTCGCTCGGTCCGGTGCCGCTGCCGTAGCACTCCAGCACCAGGCCTTGGATGCCGCCGTCGAGCAGGCCGTCGACAATCCCGGCGCTGATGCCGGGGAACAGCGGCAGCACTGCGACATTCGCCAGTTGCTTGGGCTGGTTGTAGTTCAACGCTGCAGGAATCGACGTGGCCTTCACGCCGCCACCTTGACGCTCCAGGCGTTTGAATGGATGACGGCCGAAACTGCGCACTTTCGCGCAACGGGTCGGGGCCAGCAGTTCGCCGTGGAAGTACAGGTGCACGCCCGGCGCCAGGCCCTGGCCGAGGGCAACCAGTGCGCCGCCGAGGTTTTCCCAGGCATCGCTGTCAGTGACGCCCGCCGGCAGCATGGAGCCGGTGAAGCAGACGCGGGCATGCAGGCCGAGCAACTGGAAACTCATCGCGGCGGCGCTGTAGGCCAGCGTGTCGGTGCCATGCAGGATCAACACACTGTCGCAGCCCTGCACGTCAACGGCATCGACCACCGCTTCACGCAATTGCTGCCAATAGGCCGGGGTCATGTTGGCGCTGTCGATCAGCGGCGACATTTCCCGGAAGCGCCACTGCGGCACCACCAACTCAGGCTGGCTGTGCAGGTAGTCGCGCATGCGGGCTTCGAAACCGGACGCCGGGGCCAGGCCATTGGCGCAGGCCTGCATGCCGATGGTGCCACCGGTGTAGAGCACCATGACGTGTTGGGCGGCGGGGAAGGAATTGGCAATCATCTGAGGGTCTCCACAAGAGATGACAGGTGGGAGCGGGCTTGCTCGCGAAGGCGGTGGGTCAGCTAACGATATTTGACTGATTCACCGCCTTCGCGAGCAAGCCCGCTCTCACAGGTAATGCATTGCACTGTAACTGACGGGCGCAGGGGATGCGCCCGTCATTCACCTGTCAGCGTTGCGCTGCAGGGACGCCTTGCGGCTCGACTTCGGTCTTGCCGGCGGCTTGCGGGCTGGTCGGCCAGGCCTTCAGGTCCAGGTCCAGATCGGTAAATTTGCTGGAGTCGAACACGGGCTGTTTGACGCCGGCGCGGCGCTGTCCGTCGTAGTCGCGCATCACGCGCATGCCGACCTTGAACAGCATGGCCAGGGCCACCAGGTTGACGAAGGCCAGGCAGGTCATGGTGATGTCGGCGAAGGCGAACACGGTCGACAGGTCCTGCATCGAGCCCCAGACCACCAGCGCCAGCACCAGACCGCGGAAAATCATCAGCGCGGCGCGGTTGCGGGTGAGGAACTGCAGGCTGTTTTCGCCCAGGTAGTAGTTGTAGAGGATGCAGGTGAAGACGAACAGCGACAGCGCGACGCTGACGAACATGCGACCCCAGTCACCGACCACCGCGGCCAGCGAGTTCTGGGTCAGGACGATGCCGTCACCTTCGAAGCCCGGGGTGTAGAAGCCCGACAGCAGGATCAGCAGCGCGGTGCAGGTGCAGATCACGAAGGTGTCGAGGAACACGCTGAACGCCTGGACCACACCTTGGGCGCCCGGGTGCTTCACGGCAGCCACGGCGGCGACGTTTGGCGCACTGCCCAGGCCCGCTTCGTTGGCGAACACGCCGCGCTTCACACCCATGACGATGGCGCTGCCGAGCAGGCCGCCGAAGGCCGGGTCGAGACCGAAGGCGCTCTTGAAGATGGTTTCGAGCATGGCTGGCACGTGTTCGATCTGGGTGCCGATCACGTACAGGGTCACGCCGATATAGGCCAGGGTCTTGATCGGTACCAGCAGGTCGGAAACCGAGGCAATGCGCTTGATGCCGCCGATGAAGGTGATGGCCAGCAGCACCGCCAGGACGATACCGGTGTGTTGCGGGTCAAAGGCAAAGGCGTTTTGCAGCGAGTGGGTCACGGTGTAGGACTGCAGGCCGATGAAGGCGAAGCCGTAGGTGACCAGCAGCAGGATCGAAAACACCACCGCCATGCCTTTGAGTTTCAGGCCGTGCTGGATGTAGTAAGCCGGACCGCCACGGTACAGGCCGTCGCCATCGGCGCGCTTGTAGACCTGGGCCAGCGTACATTCGAAGAAGCTGCTGGACATGCCGACCAGTGCGGTCACCCACATCCAGAACACCGCACCCGGCCCACCGAGGGTCACGGCGATGCCGACACCGGCGATGTTGCCTGCACCGACACGGCCGGCAAGGCTGAGCATCAGGGCCTGGAACGAGCTGAGCTGCCCGGCGCTGCCTTTGAGGCTGTCGCGGAACACCGCAAACATGTGGAAGAAGTGGCGCAATTGAACGAAACGCGAGCGAATCGTGAAGTAGCTACCGAGCCCGACAATGAGCACGATCAGTACTTTCCCTGAGAGGAAGTCGTTAATGACTTCGAGCATGGATTTTTCCTCGCTGTTTTTTGTGTGAGCAAATGCTGGATGGAAGAAACATCGTGTTACACCGGTGTGCGCACGGCACGACGGGTGAGGCGAAGGTTTCGTCCCGGTTCCATATCGCGGGTTTGTTATTAGTTCGGGTTTCGCATGGGTTGTGGCCTCGTTACCGACGACCGCTCATGCGAAGAGGGGCGGCACTATACCGATCAGTGACGCGCCCGTCTGCACAGTCGTGGTGCAAGCGACGAAACGAGGCTTTGAAACACCCGGCGTTACCGGCGCCGGGCTTGTGCGGGGATTGCTCTTTTGTGGGAGCGAGCCTGCTCGCGAAAGCGGTGGATCAGTCAACCAATGCATCAACTGACAGGCACATTCGCGAGCAGGCTCGCCCCCACATTGATCAGTCCCCAGACATACGGGTCTCAGGATCAGAAAGTTAAAAAAAAGGGCTTGGGGAATCATCCCCAAGCCCTCAAAAGGTGAGAGGTGTCTAGTCCCTCGACCTGGTGAGCGGTGCTACAAGTTACGCGCGGGCTCAGGCTTTGAGCGGAACCAGACGCGGAGCAATCATGTTTTCCGGGCGCAGGATGTCGGCGAGCATGGCTTCGTCGAGCAGACCTTCTTCGCGCACCAGTTCCAGCACGCCACGGCCGCTTTCAAGGGCGATACGGGCGATGCGGGTGGCGTTTTTGTAGCCGATGTACGGGTTCAGCGCGGTGACCAGACCGATCGAGTGTTCGACCAGTTCGCGGCAGCGGGCTTCGTTGGCGGTGATGCCGACGATGCAGTGCTCGCGCAGCATGTCCATGGCGCGTTGCAGCAGGCGGATCGAGTCGAGGATCTTGAAGGCGATCAGCGGCTCCATCACGTTCAGCTGCAGTTGGCCGCCTTCGGCTGCCATGGTCAGCGCCAGATCGTTACCGATGACCTGGAAGGCCACCTGGTTGACGGCTTCCGGAATCACCGGGTTGACCTTGCCAGGCATGATCGAGCTGCCTGGCTGGCGCGCCGGCAGGTTGATTTCGTTGATCCCGGTACGTGGGCCGCTGGACAGCAGGCGCAGGTCGTTGCAGATCTTCGACAGCTTGACCGCGGTGCGCTTGAGCATGCCGGAGAACAACACGAACGCGCCCATGTCGGAGGTGGCTTCGATCAGGTCGGCGGCTGGAACCAGCGGTTGACCGCTGATCAGCGCCAGACGCTGAACGGCCAGCGCCTGATAACGCGGGTCGGCGTTGATGCCGGTGCCGATCGCGGTGCCGCCCAGGTTCACTTCAGTCAGCAGTTCCGGGGCCAGCGTCTTCAGACGGGCCAGGTCTTCGCCCATGGTGGTGGCGAATGCACGGAACTCTTGACCCAAGGTCATCGGCACGGCGTCTTGCAGTTGGGTACGACCCATCTTCAGGACGTGGTTGAATTCTTCACCCTTGGCGGCGAAGGCCTGAATCAGGCTGTCGAGGCTGGCCAGCAGCGCGTCGTGACCCAGCAGCAGACCCAGGCGGATTGCGGTCGGGTAAGCATCGTTGGTCGACTGCGCCATGTTGACGTCGTCGTTCGGGTGCAGGTACTGGTACTCGCCTTTCTGGTGACCCATTGCTTCCAGAGCAATGTTGGCGATCACTTCGTTGGCGTTCATGTTGGTGGAAGTACCGGCGCCACCTTGAATCATGTCGACCACGAACTCTTCGTGGAAATCACCGCGGATCAATCGGGCACAGGCTTCGCTGATGGCAGCGTGCTTGGCTTCGCTCAGGTGACCCAATTCACGGTTGGCGTCAGCGGCGGCCTGTTTGACCATCGCCAGACCTACAACCAGTTTCGGGTAATGCGAAATCGGAACGCCGGAGAGACGGAAGTTGTTCACCGCTCGCAGGGTCTGGATGCCGTAATACGCTTGAGCCGGTACTTCGAGGGCGCCAAGCAGGTCGTTTTCTGTGCGGAAAGATGCAGCGGAGGACATGATAGAAATCATCTCGATATGGACCCGGTCTATGCCGGAACGCTGCGAATGCTAGGCTTGTGGGATTTTTTGGGCCAATGCTGTTAAACACTGGCCTATGCACATTCGGCATAATGCCCGTGTGACGCCGCGTGCGCGGCAGACGTGTGACCTGTTTTGGTGCGTTCCCGGGAGGACGTGATGAATCTGGAAAGCAAATGGCTCGAGGACTTCAGTGCTCTGGCCGCCACTCGCAGCTTCTCGCAGGCGGCCGAACGGCGCTTCGTGACCCAGCCGGCGTTCAGCCGACGGATTCGTAGCCTCGAAGCAGCGCTCGGGCTGACGCTGGTCAACCGTTCGCGCACGCCGATCGAGCTGACGGCGGCCGGGCAGTTGTTTCTGGTGACCGCGCGCACCGTGGTCGAACAGCTCGGGGAAGTGCTGCGTCACCTGCACCATCTGGAAGGCGGGCAGGGCGAGGTGATGCAGGTTGCTGCCGCGCACTCGCTGGCACTGGGCTTCTTCCCGCGCTGGATCGCACAACTGCGCAATGAAGGGCTGAACATCGCCACGCGACTGGTGGCGACCAACGTCGGCGACGCGGTGCATGCGCTACGCGAAGGCGGTTGTGACCTGATGCTGGCGTTCTACGACCCGGATGCAGCGATGCAGATGGACCCGGAAATCTTTCCGTCGTTGCACCTGGGCCAGACCGAGATGCTGCCAGTGTGCGCGGCGGATGCCGATGGCAAGCCGTTGTTCGATCTGGAGGGCGAGGCCAGCGTGCCGTTGCTGGCCTACAGTGCCGGGGCGTTTCTCGGGCGTTCGGTAAACGGCTTGTTGCGCCAGCGCCAGCTGCGTTTCACCACCATCTACGAAACGGCCATGGCCGACAGCCTCAAGAGCATGGCCCTGGAAGGCCTCGGCATCGCCTGGGTGCCGCAACTGAGCGTGCGTGCCGAGCTGGCCCGTGGCGAGCTTGTGGTCTGCGGCGGCCCGCAATGGCACGTGCCGCTGGAGATTCGCCTGTACCGCTGCGCGCTGGTGCGCAAGGCCAACGTTCGGTTGCTCTGGCGCAAGCTCGAAGGCGGCGCTGCACAGGCTTCCTGAACCACGGTAGATCCACGTGTGGGAGCGGGCTTGCTCGCGAAGGCGACGTGTCAGTCGACATCCATGTAGCCGACCTGGCGCCTTCGCGAGCAAGCCTGCTCCCACCGGGGGATTTGCGGTGTTCTAGCGCTGACCTTTGAGTCAATAAAACCGGGCCTTTCGCTCATTTGACAGATGGTCGCATCGGGGGCTGTTTATTGGCTTCTTTGCGGTATACTGCGCGGCCTTCGGCCGGTACGTCCGGCCATTTTTCGTACAATCAAGCCACGCAACCTGCGTGGCTTGTTGTTTTATGACGCGCCTGCGGGCGCTCCAGAGAGAAGAGGCGCGACGATGAGTGCACTGGTTGGCGTGATCATGGGCTCCAAGTCCGATTGGTCCACCCTTAGCCACACCGCCGATATGCTGGAAAAGCTCGGCATCCCGTACGAGGTCAAGGTGGTTTCCGCCCACCGCACCCCGGATCTGCTGTTCCAGTACGCCGAAGAGGCTGAGGGCCGCGGCATCGAGGTGATCATCGCCGGTGCCGGTGGCGCAGCCCACCTGCCAGGCATGTGTGCGGCCAAGACCCACCTGCCGGTGCTGGGCGTGCCGGTGCAGTCGTCGATGCTTTCGGGCGTCGATTCGCTGCTGTCGATCGTGCAGATGCCAGCCGGCATTCCGGTTGCCACCCTGGCCATCGGCAAGGCCGGCGCGATCAACGCAGCCCTGCTCTCGGCGAGCATCCTGGGCGCCAAGCATCCACAGTTCCACGCGGTACTGAAAACCTTCCGTGCCGAGCAGACAGACAGCGTCCTGGACAATCCAGACCCACGTATTGCCTGAGGTTGTTGAGATGAAGATCGGTGTAATCGGTGGCGGCCAGTTGGGCCGCATGTTGGCGCTGGCGGGGACTCCGCTGGGCATGAACTTCGCTTTCCTCGACCCTGCGCCGGACGCTTGCGCCGCGGCACTGGGCGAACACCTGCGGGCCGATTACGGCGATCAGGATCACCTGCGCCAACTGGCCGACGAAGTCGATCTGGTGACCTTCGAATTTGAAAGTGTCCCGGCCGAAACCGTGGCGTTCCTTTCGCAATTCGTGCCGGTGTACCCGAGCGCCGAAGCCTTGCGCATTGCTCGCGACCGCTGGTTCGAGAAGAGCATGTTCAAAGACCTGGGGATTCCGACCCCGGCCTTTGCCGACATTCAATCGCAAGCTGATCTGGACGCCGCCGTGGCTGCCATCGGTCTGCCAGCCGTGCTGAAAACCCGCACCCTGGGTTACGACGGCAAGGGCCAGAAAGTCCTGCGCAAGCCAGAAGACGTGGTCGGCACGTTCGCCGAACTGGGCAGCGTTGCCTGTCTGCTGGAAGGCTTCGTGCCGTTCACCGGCGAGGTCTCGCTGATCGCCGTGCGTGCCCGTGATGGCGAAACCAGGTTCTACCCACTGGTGCACAACACCCACGACAGCGGCATCCTCAAGCTGTCGGTCGCCAGCACCGATCACCCGTTGCAGGCCCTGGCCGAAGACTACTCCAGCCGTGTGCTCAAGCAGCTCGATTATGTGGGCGTGATGGCGTTCGAGTTCTTTGAAGTCGACGGTGGCCTCAAGGCCAACGAAATCGCTCCGCGCGTACACAACTCCGGGCACTGGACCACCGAAGGCGCCGAGTGCAGCCAGTTCGAAAACCATCTGCGTGCCGTGGCCGGTCTGCCGCTGGGTTCGACGGCCAAGGTCGGCGAGAGCGCGATGCTCAATTTCATCGGCGTGGTTCCGCCGGTGGAGAAAGTCGTCGCCATCGAAGATTGCCATCTGCACCACTATGGCAAAGCGTTCAAGGCCGGACGCAAGGTCGGCCACGCCAACCTGCGCTGCGCCGACATGGCCACGCTGCAGGCGCAGATCGTCAAGGTCGAAGCGCTGATCGCCGAGTAACGACAGTTTCATCTGGCAGCGGCGGAACCTTCGGGAACCGCCGTTCTCTGATGGCAGGATGCCAAAGTCTGGCTAGGCTATAGCCAATCAATCAGAGGGAAATGTCATGGGAATTATCGGAACCATTTTTATCGGCTTGATCGTCGGCCTGCTGGCACGCTTCCTCAAACCGGGCGATGACAGCATGGGCTGGATCATGACCATCCTGCTCGGTATCGGCGGTTCGCTGGCGGCCACTTACGGCGGCCAGGCCCTGGGTATCTATCAGGCCGGTCAAGGCGCAGGTTTCATTGGCGCGCTGGTCGGTGCGATCGTGCTGCTGGTGATCTACGGCCTGATCAAAAAGAACTGATCCAAGCGACCAAGCCCTCTCTGCCAACGCGGCAGGGAGGGCTAGAATGCTCGGCGATTCAACGTCCTTCCTTTATCCGAGCATCTTTTACCGAGCACTTCCATGCGCCGTCTTTTGTTGACTCTCCTTTTGCTGGGCAGCGGTCTGGCCCACGCCGGCGAACTGCCGGAAACCGACTGGCTGGAACTGATGCCCAAGTCGGACCAGAAAGCCCTCGAGGCCATGCCCGAAATCGATCACAACTCCCCCGAAGCCACCGGCACCTTCACCGAGAAGGGCGGCATGAAACAGGCCAAGGGCCTGCCGGCGGTGATGTATTCGACCAAAACCGTGGCGTCGATGAACGACAAGCACATCCGCATCGGTGGCTACCCGGTGCCGCTGGAGTCGGATGCCAAGGGGCGTAGCACGCTGTTCTTCCTCGTGCCGTACCCGGGCGCGTGCATCCACGTGCCGCCACCGCCGCCGAATCAACTGGTGCTGGTACGTTATCCAAAGGGCTTGAAGCTGGATGACATCTACACGCCGCTGTGGGTGACCGGCACGCTGAAGATCGAGAAGGTCAGCAATGATCTGGCTGACGCGGCGTATGCGCTGGAGGCGGACAAGGTGCGGGTGGTGAAAGAGTCCGATCTCTGACACCTGCGCAAAACAACTGTGGGAGGGGGCGTGCTCCCGAAGGCGGTGTGTCAGTCAATGGATCAGTTGACTGAAGCATCGCCTTCGGGAGCAAGCCCCCTCCCACAGTTCGTTCTGTTGTTTGGTTTAAAGCGGTTTGCTGCCGACGCTGACGCCCATGGTGTGGCTGGCGCCCGAGGCCAGGTTCACCACGTCATCCATCACATTCGCGGTCTCGATGCACAGCATGCGCTGCCAGCCATCGTTGTCCATGTCGCTAAACGCCGCCGCGCGGTCGATCCACGGGTTCCAGATCACCGCGGTGCGCGAACCAGTGGCGGTCAGGGCGATTCGCCGTTCCCAGGCCGGGTCGACAATGCTCAGTTGCGGCGGCGCATTGAGGTAGATGCGGTCGGTTTCCCCGGCAAAGCGCAGTTCGCCTTGCTGGCTGTGGGTATTCCAGTTGTCCAGGGTCTCGATGTAATTCAAACCATCGACACCGTCGACATGCACGTTGCGCACATCGCTGACGGCGAAATAAGTATGCAAAGCCTGGCTGAGGCTGACTGTTTCGGCGCCCCGGTTATGACTGGTCAGGCTGATGTGCAACTGATCATTCAGATGCAGGGTCAGGGTCAGCTCGACCTGATGCGGCCAGCCCGGGAAACCCGCTTCAGGGTAGGGCAGCTTGAACTCGACCTTGATGCCATCGCCTTCGGCTTCGATGCCGCCCAATTCCCAATCCATCGCCCGGACAAAACCGTGAGCCGGCGCCGGTTCGTCGCTGACGCGCATGGCTTTGACGCTCTGCGGGTTGCGCTCGAAGACGCCGAACCACGGCCAGCACACCGGCACGCCGGCGCGAATGCTTTTGCCGGTCTTGAACACGGCCTTGTCGTTGAGCCAGATGATCGGCGGCTGGCCGTCGATCTGATAACTGAGGATGTGCGCGCCTTGCTGGGCCACCAGCACTTCGGCCTGACCGTGGCGGATGCGCCAGCAGTTCAGTTCATCCAGTTTCACCGCTTCAACGTTGGGCGTGTTCATGGGACAGCTCTCGATCAGACACTTGGGACGACTATCGACCGCAAAACCGCGGCGAGGTTTAACGCGCGCGCGGCGGTACCGAACGGGTGCGCCCGCTGCCATCGATGGCGACGAAGACGAATACCGCTTCGGTCACTTTACGCCACTCGCTGGACAGCGGATCGTCGCTCCACACCTCGACCATCATCTGGATCGAGCTGCGGCCGATTTCCAGGGTCTGGGTATAAAAGGACAATTGCGCGCCGACAGCGACCGGCACCAGAAACGCCATGCGGTCGATGGCTACGGTCGCTACACGACCACCTGCCACGCGGCTGGCCATCGCGGTACCGGCCAGATCCATCTGCGCCACCAGCCAGCCACCGAAAATATCGCCGAAGCCGTTGGTTTCGCGGGGAAGTGCGGTAATTTGCAGGGCCAGGTCGCCTTGCGGGATCGGATCTTCTTGTTCGAGCTCTATCATGCCGGGGGTGCCTCTGACCCGTGACTCTTCGTTGGTATTGCTGGTGGTAGCCGTCTTCAGGAAAAACGATTCAGCACCGAACATACTACGTTCGTCACGTTTTCCATAAGGCGCCTAAAGGGGAAACTCTGCGAAAGCGGCTGGATCCACGCACCAAGGCGACCAACGACGTTTTCGCACAGCAACCCCCTACAAACCGGAGCAAGGTTGCGAGTATATCGGTCGGTAGACTCCGCGACGACCATCGGGTTCTGATTTTGACCGTCAAATACGCGCCTCTATGTGCTTTTTCGAACAATTTGCTATGGTGCCGAACCTGCCCAAGCCACAGCCAGCGTTGTTGTGGCGGTAGATCCGACTATAAGAGAAGCCCTTGCCATGACCACAGCGCCTTCGAGCCTCGCGCAGCCCGAGCAACCCGCACGACCGTTGACCCGCAATGACTACAAGACTCTGTCGCTATCGGCCCTGGGCGGTGCGCTGGAGTTTTACGACTTCATCATCTTCGTGTTCTTCGCCACTGTGGTCGGCAAGCTGTTCTTCCCGGCCGACATGCCCGAGTGGCTGCGGCTGATGCAAACCTTCGGTATTTTCGCCGCCGGTTACCTGGCGCGGCCGCTGGGCGGCATCGTCATGGCGCACTTCGGCGACCTGCTGGGACGCAAGAAGATGTTCACCCTGAGCATTTTCATGATGGCCGTGCCAACGCTGATCATGGGTCTGCTGCCGACCTACGCGCAGATCGGCCTGTGGGCACCGATTCTGCTGTTGCTGATGCGGGTGATCCAGGGCGCGGCGATTGGCGGTGAAGTGCCGGGGGCGTGGGTCTTCGTTTCCGAACACGTGCCGCAAAAGCACATTGGCTACGCCTGCGGCACGCTGACCAGCGGCCTGACGGCGGGCATCCTCCTCGGGTCGCTGGTTGCTACCGCGATCAACAGCCTCTACACACCACTGGAAGTTGCGGATTACGCCTGGCGGATCCCGTTCCTGCTCGGCGGCGTGTTCGGCCTGTTCTCGGTTTACCTGCGCCGCTGGCTGCACGAAACGCCGGTGTTCGCCGAGCTGCAACTGCGCAAGGCGCTGGCCGAAGAGGTGCCGCTGCGAGCGGTGCTGCGTGACCATCGCGGGGCGATTGCGGTCTCGATGCTGCTGACCTGGTTGCTGTCGGCCGGGATCGTTGTAGTGATCCTGATGACCCCGACCGTACTGCAAACGGTCTATCACTTCTCACCGACGGTGGCACTGCAATCGAACAGTCTGGCGATCGTGTTCCTGAGCGTTGGCTGCATCATTTCCGGCGCCCTGGCGGATCGTTTCGGCGCCGGCCGGGTGTTTGTCTTCGGTAGCCTGGGGCTGCTGATCAGCTCCTGGACCTTCTATCACAGCCTCGCCGATCACCCGAACTGGCTGTTTCCGCTGTATGCCCTGACCGGCCTGCTGGTCGGCACCATCGGTGCGGTGCCGTACGTGATGGTCAAGGCGTTCCCGCCAGTGGTGCGCTTCAGCGGGTTGTCGTTCTCGTACAACGTGGCATACGCGATCTTCGGTGGCCTGACGCCAATGGTGGTCAGTCTGCTGCTTAAAGAAAGTGCGATGGGGCCGGCTTACTATGTAGCCGTCCTTTGCACGATGGGGATTCTGGTCGGCGCATGGCTGTGGAAGAAGGGGCGCTAAAAATCTTCACCAGTGGGAGCGGGCTTGCTCGCGAATGCGGTATGTCAGTCTCTATATGAATAGGATGACACGGCCTTTTCGCGAACAAGCCCGCTCCCACATTGGTTCTGCGTTGTTCTCTAATACCTTCGAATCATCTTGTAAAACCCCGATGCTGGCCTTTCATCCAATTGTCATATTTCAGCCATAGAGTGTTCACACGGCCTGCTGATACTTGGCCCCGACTTAACACACCCTATCTGCTAGGAGTAAGGCATGAAACTGAAGCGTTTGATGGCGGCAATGACTTTTGTCGCCGCTGGCGTTGCGACTGCCCACGCGGTAGCCGCTGGCGTTGACCCGGCAATTCCGGCTTACACCAAGGTCACCGGTGTATCGGGCAACTTGTCCAGCGTTGGTTCCGACACTCTGGCCAACCTCATGACCCTGTGGGCTGAGAACTACAAAAAAGAATACCCGAACGTAAACATCCAGATTCAGGCCGCTGGCTCCGCCACTGCGCCACCTGCGCTGACTGAAGGCACCTCCAACCTGGGCCCGATGAGCCGCAAGATGAAGGACACCGAACTGGCGGCCTTCGAGCAGAAGTATGGCTACAAGCCGACCGCTATCCCGGTTGCCGTGGACGCCCTGGCTGTGTTCGTGCACAAGGACAACCCGATCCAGCACCTGACCATGGAACAGGTTGACGCGATCTTCTCGTCCACCCGTCTGTGCGGCGCCAAGGCCGAAGTCAAAACCTGGGGCGATCTGGGCGTGACCGGCGACCTGGCCAACAAGCCAGTGCAGCTGTTCGGTCGTAACTCGGTATCCGGCACCTACGGCTACTTCAAGGAAGAAGCCCTGTGCAAAGGCGACTACAAGCCTAACGTCAACGAACAACCAGGTTCGGCGTCGGTTGTGCAGTCGATCAGCTCCTCGCTGAACGGTATCGGTTACTCGGGCATCGGTTACAAAACCGCCAGCGTGAAAACCGTTGCACTGTCGAAGAAAGGCAGCACCGAGTTCATTGAAGATTCGGAAGAGAACGCACTGAACGGCAAGTACCCGCTGTCGCGCTTCCTCTACGTTTACGTGAACAAGGCACCGAACAAGCCTCTGGCCCCGCTGGAAGCCGAGTTCGTGAAACTGGTTCTGTCCAAACAGGGTCAGGAAGTTGTGGTGAAGGACGGTTACATCCCACTGCCAGCCAAGGTTGCTGCAAAAGCACTGGCTGACCTGGGTCTGCAGGAAGGCGGCGCTGAAGTCGCAAAAAAGTAACAAACTGAGTCCGGAATAAACCCCTCCGGACTCGAGTGTGGGAGCGGGCTTGCTCGCGAAGAGGCCTTCAGATTCAGCACCTCAGTGACTGAGTCACCGCTTTGGCGAGCAAGCCCGCTCCCACACACCCTTCGAATTCTTTGATCCTCCTCCAGTCCCCGCTGGCGGTGGATTTGTTGCGTCACTGCACTGTCATCTTTCTGTCATACAGGATCGCTAGGGTGAGCGCATGAATGATCTGGCCAATTCCCCAATGACTACGACTTCCCCTCCCAAGCGCATTGATTTCAATACGCCTGAGCTGCAACGCAAGCGCCGCATTCGCGCGCTCAAGGATCGCTTCACCCGTTGGTACGTCCTCGTTGGCGGGCTGGCGGTGCTGGCAGCCATCACCCTGATCTTCTTCTTTCTCGCCTACGTCGTTGCGCCGTTATTCCACGGTGCCAGCCTGACCGCGAAAGATGCCGTTACCCCGGCCTGGATGCAGGACGCCGGCAAGCCGCTGATGATTTCGCTCGAAGAGCAGAATCAGGTGGCGATGCGCGTTTCCGACAAAGGCCAGGCGCTGTTCTTCGACATCGACAGTGGCGCTGAATTGAAGCGCGTCGATCTGCCAGTCCCCGCAGGCACCAGCGTGACGTCCATCGGCGAAGATCAGCCAGGTCATCCGCTGGTGGCCGTGGGCCTGTCCAACGGCCAGGCACTGGTGTTCCGCCACACCTATAAAGTCAGCTACCCCGATGGCAAGAAAACCATCACCCCGGCCATCGAATACCCATACGGCAACACGCCGATCGCGGTGAACGAGAGCGGCGGGGCGCTGGAACACGTGAGCCTCAACGCCACCGATTCGACCCTGATGCTGGTGGGTTCGACCGGTTCGCAACTCAATGTGTTGTCGCTGACCAGCGAAGAAAACATGATGACCGGCGAAGTCACCAACGAGCAGAAGCGTATCGATCTGCCGCAGATGACCGAGCCGGTGAAAAACATCTTCGTCGACCCGCGCCAGCAATGGCTGTACGTGGTCAACGGGCGTGCCCAGGCCGACGTGTTCAGCCTGCGTGACAAGAGCCTCAACGGTCGCTACAAACTGCTGGAAAACGCCGACGCTGAAGTCACCGCGTCGACGCAGCTGGTCGGTGGTATCTCGCTGATCATCGGTGACTCCAAGGGCGGCCTGGCCCAGTGGTTCATGGCCCGTGATACCGATGGCGAGCTGCGCCTGAAACAGATCCGTACCTTCCAGATGGGCACTGCGCCAATCGTGGAAATCACTGCCGAAGAGCGTCGCAAAGGCTTCGTAGCCCTTGATGCTTCCGGCAAACTCGGAGTGTTCCACAGCACCGCACACCGCACCTTGCTGGTCGAGCCGGTGGCCGAAGGGCAGGGCCTGTTCGGTCTGTCGCCACGCGCCAACCGGGTGATCGTCGAAGCCGGCGGCAAGCTGCAACCGCTGCTGCTCGACAACCCGCACCCGGAAGTGTCGTGGAGCGCGCTGTGGAGCAAGGTCTGGTACGAGAACTACGACGAGCCTAAATACGTCTGGCAATCGACCGCAGCCAACACCGACTTCGAACCGAAACTGAGCCTCTCGCCACTGACCTTCGGCACGCTGAAAGCCGCGTTCTACGCGATGCTGCTGGCCGCGCCGCTGGCCGTTGCCGCAGCGATCTACACCGCGTATTTCATGGCCCCGGGCATGCGCCGCAAGGTCAAACCGGTGATCGAGTTGATGGAAGCGATGCCGACGGTGATCCTCGGCTTCTTCGCCGGTCTGTTCCTCGCGCCGTATGTGGAAGGGCATCTGCCGGGCATTTTCAGTCTGCTGATGCTGCTGCCGATCGGCATTCTGGTCGCCGGTTTCACCTTCAGCCGTCTGCCTGAGTCGATCCGCCTCAAGGTGCCGGACGGCTGGGAAAGTGCGCTGCTGATTCCGGTGATCCTGTTCGTGGGCTGGCTGTCGCTGTACATGAGTCCGTTCATGGAGAACTGGTTCTTCGGCGGTGACATGCGCATGTGGATCTCCCACGACCTGGGCATCACCTACGATCAGCGCAACGCCCTGGTGGTCGGTCTGGCCATGGGTTTTGCGGTGATCCCGAACATCTACTCGATCGCCGAAGACGCCGTGTTCAGTGTGCCGCGTGGCCTGACCCTCGGCTCCCTGGCCCTCGGTGCCACGCCGTGGCAGACCATGACCCGCGTGGTGATTCTCACCGCCAGCCCGGGGATCTTCTCGGCGCTGATGATCGGCATGGGCCGCGCGGTCGGGGAAACCATGATCGTGCTGATGGCCACGGGTAACACCCCGGTCATGGAAATGAACCTGTTCGAAGGCCTGCGCACCCTGGCCGCCAACGTCGCGGTGGAAATGCCCGAGTCGGAAGTCGGTGGCAGCCACTACCGCGTGCTGTTCCTCTCGGCGCTGGTGCTGCTGTTGTTCACCTTCGTCATGAACACCCTGGCAGAACTGATTCGTCAGCGTCTGCGCAAGAAATACTCGTCGCTTTAAGAAAGGTAGAAGTCTGTGAAACAGAACTCCCTGAATGGATGGTTCAAGAGCGGCGCCCCGGGCGTCTGGATCAGCGGTGGCGCGGTGTCCATCGCGGTCATCATGACCATTGGCCTGCTGGCGGTGATCGCCGTGCGCGGCCTCGGTCACTTCTGGCCGGCGGACCTGATCCACGCCAACTACGACGTACCGGGCCAGGCCAATCACCTGGTCATCGGCGAAGTGGTACAGAAAGAAGAAGTGCCTCGCGCCCGCCTGAAAAGCGCCGGCTTGCCGGTGCCCGACCAGGGCCCGGAATTCATGACTCGCGAGCTGATCAAGGTCGGCAACCGTGACTTGAATGGCAACGACTTCACCTGGATCGTCGGCGAGTGGCTGACCAACCAGACCACGCCGCCAGAATTGATGACGATCGAGCGTCGCGAGTGGGGCAACTTCTACGGCTACCTGGTCAACGTCAAACAGGACGGCAAGGTGATCGCCGAGGGCGAAGCCGCCTGGCCCGAGCTGCAAGCGCGGATCGACCGCGTGAACAAGCTCGCCGCGCAGCTCAAGTCCCTGGAAAAGACCGACATCGGCGCGATCAACTCAGGTCTGGAACGCATCCGTCTGCACGGCCGCAAACTGGAACTGGACGGCAAACTCGATGCCACCGCGCAAGCGGACATGGACGCCGAGCGCGCCGAGCTGAACGCTCGTTATCAGGACATCGAAGCACGTCTGGCCGATCTGCATGCACAGTTCAACCGCGACGCTTTGACTGCCCGCGATGCCAACGGCAAAGAGATCGAAATCGGCCTGGGCAAAGTGGTTCACGCTTACCAGCCGAATGCCATGGGCACGATGGCCAAGATCGGTTTCTACTTCGGCAAGGTCTGGGAGTTCCTGTCCGACGACCCGCGTGAAGCGAACACCGAAGGCGGGATTTTCCCGGCGATCTTCGGCACCGTGATGATGACCCTGATCATGGCGATGATCGTCACCCCGTTTGGCGTGCTGGCGGCGGTGTACCTGCGTGAATACGCCAAGCAGAACGCCTTGACCCGGATCATCCGCATCGCGGTGAACAACCTCGCTGGCGTTCCGGCGATCGTTTACGGCGTGTTCGGTCTGGGCTTCTTCGTCTACGTGCTGGGTGGCTCGGTCGACCGTCTGTTCTTCCCCGAAGCACTGCCGGCACCGACCTTCGGTACGCCGGGCCTGCTCTGGGCTTCGTTGACCCTCGCGCTGCTGGCGGTGCCGGTGGTGATCGTGGCGACTGAGGAAGGTCTGGCGCGTATCCCGCGCACCGTCCGCGAAGGTTCGCTGGCACTGGGTGCGACCAAGGCGGAAACGCTGTGGAAGATCGTCCTGCCGATGGCCAGCCCGGCGATGATGACCGGCATGATCCTCGCCGTGGCCCGTGCTGCCGGTGAAGTGGCGCCGCTGATGCTGGTGGGTGTGGTGAAGCTGGCGCCGTCGCTGCCGGTGGATGGCAACTACCCGTACCTGCACCTGGACCAGAAGATCATGCACCTGGGCTTCCACATTTATGACGTCGGCTTCCAGAGCCCGAACGTCGAAGCCGCACGGCCACTGGTGTACGCCACGGCGCTGCTGCTGGTGCTGGTGATCGCCACGTTGAACCTGTCGGCAGTGTGGATTCGTAACCACCTGCGCGAAAAATACAAAGCTTTGGACAGTTGATATCCCGGTGGGAGCAGGCTTGCTCGCGAAGGCGGTGGGTCAGGCGACATTGAGGTTGAATGTGCCGACTGCTTCGCGAGCAAGCCCGCTCCCACCCTAGATTGAGTACAGCCGCACCAAGCGGCTAACCGAACCGAATTTGTTAGCACAGGGAGCCTCCCATGCAGCACGAAACACATACCCACGGCATCAACATGTCCGCCCTGGGTCGCGATAAACAGAGCCTGAACCTCGCGCAGGAAACCGTTGCCATCGAAGTCCCGGGCCTGAGCCTGTTCTACGGCGAGAAGCAGGCGCTGTTCGACGTCAGCATGAACATCCCGAAACAGCGCGTGACTGCCTTCATCGGCCCGTCCGGTTGCGGCAAGTCGACGCTGCTGCGTACCTTCAACCGCATGAACGACCTGGTTGACGGCTGCCGCGTCGAAGGCGCGATCAACCTGTACGGCAACAACATCTATCGCAAGGGCGAAGACGTCGCCGAGTTGCGTCGTCGCGTCGGCATGGTGTTTCAGAAGCCGAACCCGTTCCCGAAGACCATCTACGAAAACGTGGTCTACGGCTTGCGCATCCAGGGCATCAACAAGAAACGCATCCTCGACGAAGCGGTCGAGTGGGCGTTGAAAGGCGCGGCGCTGTGGGACGAAGTGAAGGATCGCCTGCATGATTCGGCACTCGGTCTGTCCGGTGGTCAGCAGCAGCGTCTGGTGATCGCTCGCACCATCGCGGTTGAGCCGGAAGTGTTGCTGCTCGACGAACCATGCTCGGCCCTCGACCCGATCTCGACCCTGAAAGTCGAAGAGCTGATCTACGAGCTGAAGTCCAAGTTCACCATCGTCATCGTGACCCACAACATGCAGCAGGCCGCACGGGTTTCCGACTACACGGCGTTCATGTACATGGGCAAACTGGTGGAGTTTGGCGACACCGATACCCTGTTCACCAATCCGGCGAAGAAGCAGACCGAAGACTACATCACCGGTCGTTACGGCTGATTGAAGCAGCTGCGAGCGGCAAGCTTCAAGCGGCGAGTTAGAAGCGAAGCGGCATGGATCACCACATAACAGCTTGCAGCTTGTAGCTAGCAGCTCTTGGTTAAACGCTTTTTCGGAGCGAATGCATGATTTCCAAAGAAGGTCTTACCCACCATATCTCCGCGCAGTTCAACGCCGAGCTCGAGGAAGTGCGCAGCCACCTCCTGGCCATGGGTGGGCTGGTCGAGAAGCAGGTCAACGACGCAGTCACCGCGCTGATCGAGGCCGACTCCGGCCTGGCCCAGCAGGTGCGCGAGATCGACGACCAGATCAACCAGATGGAACGCAACATCGACGAAGAGTGCCTGCGCATTCTCGCCCGTCGGCAGCCGGCGGCGTCCGACCTGCGGCTGATCATCAGCATTTCCAAATCGGTGATCGACCTTGAACGCATCGGTGACGAAGCGACCAAGATCGCGCGCCGCGCGATTCAGCTGTGCGAAGAAGGCGAAGCACCGCGCGGTTACGTCGAGGTTCGCCACATTGGCGACCAGGTGCGCAACATGGTGCGCGATGCGCTGGACGCGTTTGCCCGTTTCGACGCTGATCTGGCGTTGTCGGTGGCGCAATACGACAAGATCATCGACCGCGAATACAAGACGGCCCTGCGTGAGCTGGCGACCTACATGATGGAAGATCCGCGCTCTATCTCGCGGGTTCTGAGCATCATCTGGGTGCTGCGTTCGCTGGAGCGGATTGGCGACCACGCGCGCAACATCTCGGAACTGGTGATCTACCTGGTGCGCGGGACCGATGTGCGGCACATGGGCCTCAAGCGCATGAAAGAAGAAGTTGAAGGCACAAGCGGCGAAACCGCTAATGTTCCGGGCGATGCTGACGATAAGTAAGATTGCCTGAGAAAAACGCCCGGCCCTTTGGCCGGGCGTTTTTGTTTATGGCGCTTGAGTCAGGAAATCGAATTGAAAAGCAGCACCCGCGAACGAAAAGTCCCGGCGTGACTGAAGATTGTTGGCAATGTGCCATCAGCAAAAGCGGTATGCTTGCCGGGATTTTTATAGGGGTGTTGGATGAGCAAGATCAGTGTGTTGGTCGTGGACGACGCTTCGTTCATTCGCGACCTGGTGAAAAAGTGCCTGCGTAACTACTTCCCGGGGATTCGCACCGAGGATGCCATCAACGGCAAAAAGGCCCAGGCGATGCTGGCCAAGGAAGCGTTCGACCTGGTGCTGTGCGACTGGGAAATGCCGGAAATGTCCGGTCTCGAACTGCTGACCTGGTGCCGCCAGCAGGACAACCTCAAGTCCATGCCGTTCATCATGGTCACCAGCCGTGGCGATAAAGAGAACGTGGTGCAGGCGATTCAGGCTGGCGTTTCTGGCTATGTCAGCAAACCGTTCACCAACGAGCAACTGCTGACCAAGGTCAAGCAGGCGCTGAACAAGGTCGGCAAGCTCGACACCCTGATGAACAGCGCGCCGACCAAGATGAACTCGGCGTTCGGCAACGACTCCCTGAGCGCGTTGACCGGCGGCAAGCCTGCCGTGGTGGGTGGCGCTCCGGCAGCTGCTGCAGTCAACCCGTTCGCCAAGCCTGCGGTCGCTGCACCAACGCCTGCCGCTGCACCATCGCGTGGCTTGCTCAACAGCCCGCCGGTGCAGGCACCGGCAGCCTCGAAAGCCCCCGTCGGTGGTCGTGGTCAGGGCCAGTTGCGCCTGCCGAGCGGCAACCAGCAATGCGTGATCAAGGCCCTGAGCATCAAGGAAGCGCTGTTGGTGGTGAAGCGCACCGAGACCCTGCCGCAGATCCTCGACAGCGCCGTGCTCGACCTGGAGCAGGGCGACAACGCTGAAATCGCCCGTCTCAACGGTTACCTGCATGCCATCGTCGCCCACGAGCAGAAAGCGGACAGCGACTGGCTGCAACTGACCTTCCGCTTCGTCGACCAGGACGCGCAGAAGCTCGACTACATCTCCCGCCTGATCGCCCGCGGCACGGCGCAGAAGCACTTCGTTCCGGGCGCGTGATTTTCGTCGCCTGACAGTCCGCTTTCGCGAGCAGGCTCGCTCCCACATTGGAATGCATTTCAAAGGTGGGAGCGGGCTTGCTCGCGAAGGGGCCATCACTTGCACGATCAACCTCCCAGACCGCCCAATTTGAAACATCTGTCGACTAGCCTGGTCTGTCTCACCTGCTAGGCTCATTCCCAGGCCTTCCTTCGACAGACTCTTGCCCATGCTCGCGCGCCTGCTGTTTTTCTGTGGTCTTTTCATGGCCTCCACCTCGGCTGTGGCCATGACGATCTACAAATCCACCGATGCCAACGGCGTGGTCTCGTACAGCGACCGACCGAGCAAAGGCTCGCAGGTGTTCGTGTTTCAGGACCGTATGGTCGAGCACCTGGAGCGCCAGGTGTATCTCGACATCAAGAAGCAGAAGGGCACCGATGTGGTGTTTGTGCGCAACGATCTGTACGCACCGGTCGAGGTCGCACTGGCATTTACCGGAATGAGTAACGTGCGTGGCGCACCGGCTCAGACCATTCGCCGGGTGTTGCCGGCGCGCAGTAATACGCGTCTGGCGCTGCTGACGGCGATCACCGGCAGCAAGCCGTTGGTGTATACGCCGCAGTTCCAGTATGCGCTGGGTGACCCTGCGGGAGCCGCTCAGAGCTATCGCTATCCGTTGCCATGGCGGGGCGGGCCGTTCCGCCTCAGTCAGGGTGCCAACGGCCAATACAGCCACTACGGGCCGAAGAACAAATACGCGATGGACATCGCCATGCCGGTCGGCACACAGATCATCGCGGCGCGGGCCGGGGTGGTGGTGAAAACCGAAGACTCGCAGAGCGGGCGCGGCAATGATGCCTCGGGCAATTTCGTCCGGGTGCTGCACGATGACGGCACGATGGGCGTGTACCTGCACCTCAAGCAAGGCTCGGTGAGCGTCCGTGAGGGGCAGCGGGTGACGGTCGGCAGCCCGCTGGCGCTGTCCGGCAACACCGGCAACAGCAGCGGCCCGCACCTGCACTTTGTGGTGCAGCGCAATACCGGGCAGGGCCTGGTGTCGATTCCGTATCAGTTCAACCAGCCGCTGGGGGCGTTGCCCAACTTTGCGTTGGGCAAGCAGTGATGTGTTGCCGCTGCAGGCCCATTCGCGAGCAAGCCCGCTCCCACAGTTGAAATGCATTCCAGTGTGGGAGCGGGCTTGCTCGCGAAAGGATCGGCGTGGTGCCGGATCAGCCGATCAATCCAGCATCAACACCTTCGCCAGCACAATCTTCGGCCCTTTCATCTTCTTGATGATGATCCGCAGGCCTTCGACTTCCAGTACTTCTTCCTCTTCCGGCACCCGTTTCAGAGTCTCGTAGACCAGCCCGGCGAGGGTTTCGGCTTCGATGTGGTCCAGATCAATGCCGAGCAGGCGCTCAACCTTGAACAACGGTGTATCACCGCGTACCAGCAGCTTGCCCGGCTGATAGGCGAGAATCCCGCGTTCGGCCTTGCGGTGTTCGTCCTGGATGTCGCCGACCAGCACTTCCAGCACGTCTTCCATGGTCAGGTAGCCGATGATGTTGCCGTCGGCTTCTTCAACCACAGCGAAGTGCGAGCCGCCCTTGCGGAACTGCTCCAGCAACTGCGACAGCGGCATGTGCCGTGACACGCGCTCCAGCGGACGAGTCAGTTCTGCGAGATTGAACGACTCGGGAATATGGTCCAGCGCCGCCAGCTCCAGCAGCAGGTCCTTGATGTGCAGCAGGCCGACGAACTCCTGGCGCTCGCTGTCGTACACCGGGTAACGGCTGAACTTGTGGCGACGGAACATCGCCAGGATTTCTTTCAGCGGCGCATTGAATTCGAGGGTGATCAGGTCTTCCCGGGAGTTGGCCCAGTCGACCACTTCCAGCTCGCCCATTTCCACCGCCGAGGCCAGCACGCGCATGCCCTGGTCGCTCGGGTCCTGACCACGGCTGGAGTGCAGGATCAGTTTCAGTTCTTCGCGGCTGTAATGGTGTTCGTGGTGCGGGCCGGGCTCGCCTTGGCCGGCGATACGCAAAATCGCGTTGGCACTGGCGTTGAGCAGGTAGATCGCCGGGTACATCGCCCAGTAGAACAGGTACAGCGGCACCGCTGTCCACAGCGAGAGCAGCTCGGGTTTGCGGATCGCCCACGACTTGGGCGCCAGCTCACCGACCACGATGTGCAGGTAGGAAATGATGAAGAACGCGGTAAAGAACGAAATGCCTTTGACCACTTCCGGCGACTGCACGCCGATCGCGCTCAGCAGCGGCTCGAGAATGTGCGCGAACGCCGGCTCACCGACCCAGCCCAGGCCAAGGGAGGCCAGGGTGATACCGAGCTGACACGCCGAGAGGTAGGCATCGAGCTGACTGTGTACGGTGCGCAGGATATGCCCGCGCCAGCCGTTCTTGTCGGCGATGGCCTCGACCCGGGTCGAGCGCAGTTTGACCATGGCGAATTCCGCCGCAACGAAAAAGCCGTTGAGCAAAACCAGGATCAGAGCGAAAAGAATCATGCCGAAATCGGCGAATATTGTTGCGAGGGACAAGCCAGGGGAAGGGTCCATGATGGAGTTTTGCGGGTTCCGTGTGATTCGTAAGAGAGAAAAAATCGCGCCTGAAAGGCAGACGCAAGTCAGCCAATGTAGCGGCTGACATGGCGATTGCCTAGTGGCGCGTGCTGGCCGGCATCACTCGGCGGCGCTGATTGCCCGTGCCTGAGCGACCTGGGCCGGGGCGAAATGGCAGGTGAACGTGCTGCCGTGACCGGGCACGCTGCTGATCTCCATCCGCGCGCGGTGGCGCAGCAACACGTGTTTGACGATCGCCAGGCCCAGGCCAGTGCCGCCGGTATTGGAATTGCGACTGGAATCGACGCGGTAGAAGCGTTCGGTCAGGCGCGGCAGGTGTTTGCTGTCGATGCCGATCCCGGAATCCTGCACGCTCAAGTGCGCGCCCTGATCGTCGCCCCACCAGCGAATGCGGATGTTGCCCTCGGCCGGGGTGTACTTCACGGCGTTGAACACCAAATTGGAAAACGCGCTGCGCAGTTCTGCCTCACTGCCCTTGAGCAGGATCTTTGCGTCAGCTTCGAGAGTAATGCGCTGGTTTTTCTGTCCGGACAACTGCTGCGCATCGCTCTTGATCGATTGCAGCAGCGCATCGACCTGCACCGGCTGGTTGTCCGACGGGTAATCGGTGGCTTCCAGTTTCGCCAGCAGCAACAGATCGTTGAGCAGCGTCTGCATGCGTCCGCCCTGTTGTTGCATCTGTTGCAGGGCACGACTCCAGCGCGGATTCACCTCCTCGACGTTGTCGAGCAGGGTTTCCAGGTAGCCGCAGATCACCGTCAGCGGCGTGCGCAATTCGTGGGAGACGTTGGCGATGAAGTCTTTGCGCATCTGTTCCAGTTGATGGATGCGCGTGACGTCGCGCACCAGCATCAGATGCTCGTTGTTGCCGTAGCGGGTGAGGTACAGCTGAATGCGCACGCGATCATTGGTCGGTGAAGGGATTTCCAGCGGCTCGGCGTAGCTTTCCTGCTCGAAGTACTCCTTGAAGCGCGGATGGCGTACCAGGTTGGTCACCGGTTGGCCGCTGTCCTGCGGGGTCTTGAGGCCGAGCAGGGTTTCGGCGGCGCGGTTCCACCATTCCAGGTTGCCGTCGCTGTCGAGCATGATCACCGCGTCTTTCAGCGCGGCGGTGGACTCCTGCACGCGGTCGATCACCGCTTGCAGACGCCCGCGCACCCGTTGGTCGCGACGTTGCAGGTGGTAGATGCTGTCGAACACCTCGCCCCACAGGCCGTAGCCGTCGGGCGGTGCTTCATCGGGTTGGTGCAGGCGCAGCCATTCGTGCAGGCGCAGCAATTGCTTGAGCGTCCAGGCCAGGTACAGGCCCAGGCCTGCAGCGAGGCTCCAGCCGTAATAGCCGCTGATCAGGCCGATCACCAGACAGGCGGTGACCAGCAACAGCATGTGGCGAATCAGGGTGCCATGCCAGTTTTGATTCACGGAAAATACGGTCCTTGTCAGCGAGTCTGGCGGTCGGGTCAGGCCTTGGTGGAAAACCGGTAGCCAGTGCCGCGCACGGTTTGTACCAGATTTTCGTAGGCGTCGCCGAGGGCCTTGCGCAGGCGCCGGATGTGCACGTCGACGGTGCGCTCTTCAACATAGACGTTGCCGCCCCAGACTTGATCCAGCAACTGCCCGCGGGTGTAGGCGCGTTCCTGGTGGGTCATGAAGAATTGCAGCAGACGGTATTCGGTCGGGCCCATCTCGGCGGGTTTGCCATCGATGGTCACGCGGTGGCTGATCGGGTCGAGCAGCAGGCCGCCGACTTCGATCGGCGCTTCGCCATCGGTCGGGCCGGCGCGGCGCAGCACAGCCTTGAGGCGGGCAACCAGTTCGCGTGGCGAGAATGGCTTGGTGATGTAATCGTCGGCGCCGACTTCAAGGCCCTGGATCTTGTTGTCCTCTTCACCCTTGGCGGTGAGCATGATGATCGGGATGTCCCCGGTCAGCTCGTCGCGCTTGAGGCGTCGGGCCAGTTCGATGCCGGAGGTGCCGGGCAGCATCCAGTCGAGCAGGATCAGGTCCGGTTTGCGGTCAACGATAATGGCGTGTGCCTGCTGCGAGTTCTCTGCCTCGAGGCAGTCATAGCCGGCCATTTCCAACGCAACGGCGATCATTTCGCGAATGGGCGCTTCGTCGTCGACGATCAGAATGCTCCTGCCAACCATGCCTTAATCCTCTTGTCATTTAACTGTCTTGCGCCGCATTAGATAACGGAATTATTGCAGTCGTGTGACAGTATTTTAGTCGCCCGGCGGTTGGCGTGATCCTGGACTAAGCTCTAAGTCCGAATCCTGACAACCACAAAAGAAGGTTTCCATGACTCAAATGACTGCTTCTTTCAAAGCTCTGCTGATGGCTGCTGCGCTGACTCTGCCCGGACTGGCGATGGCGGCCGAACCGGCCATGATGAAAGACGGCATGATGGTCGATCACAAAGGCATGACCGTTTACACGTTCGACAAGGACGCTGGCGGCAAGTCGATGTGCAACGGTGATTGTGCGAAGAACTGGCCACCGATGATGGCGCCGGCGGGTGCCAAGGCTGAAGGCAAATGGACGGTGATCAAGCGTGACGACGGCATGATGCAGTACGCATACGACGGTAAGCCGCTGTATACCTTCATGAAGGATGAAAAGCCCGGTGACATGAAGGGCGATGGCATGAAGGATGTCTGGCACGTGATGCACGAGCACAAGTAAACGCAAATCCCCTGTAGGAGCGGGCCTGCTCGTGAAGGCGTCGTGTCAGTCAGTGTATGTATCAACTGATACACCGCCTTCGCGAGCAAGCCCGCTCCCACAGGTCACGCACCTCAACGCAACGCGTAATCCAGCACGATCCCGACAAAAATCGCCAGCCCGGCCCAATGGTTGTGCAAAAACGCCTTGAAACAACGCATGCGGTCCCGGTCACGGGTGTACCAGAACTCCCACGCGTAACAACCCGCCGCTACCAGCAGGCCGAGATGGAACCACGTCCCCAGCTCGAACTTCGACCCGGCCAGCAGCAGGCAAGCCAATGACAGCGCCTGCAGCGTCAGGATGATCACCCGATCCGCATCGCCGAACAGAATCGCGGTGGATTTCACGCCGATCTTCAGGTCGTCGTCACGATCGGTCATCGCGTAATAAGTGTCGTAACCCACCGTCCACAGCAGGTTGGCGATCCACAGCAGCCATGCGGCGGCGGGCAGTTCACCGGTTTCGGCGGTGAATGCCATCGGCATGCCCCACGAGAACGCCGCGCCGAGCACCACTTGCGGATAATAGGTGTAGCGCTTCATGAACGGGTAGGTGAACGCCAGCGCCAGGCCGCCCAGCGATAGCCAGATGGTCGGCGCATTGGTGCACAGCACCAGCAGGAAACTCACGCCCATCAGCAGCGCGAAGAATACCAGCGCCTCTTTCGAACTGATCTTGCCGCTGGCCAGCGGTCGTTGCGCGGTGCGTTTGACGTGGCCGTTGACCTTGCGGTCGGCCCAGTCGTTGATCACACAGCCACCGGCGCGGGTCAGCACCACGCCGAGCACGAAAATCGCGATGTTGGCCAGCGACGGCGAGCCTTTGCCGGCAATCCACAGCGCCCACAGCGTTGGCCACAGCAGCAGGTAAATGCCGATCGGCTTGTCCATGCGCGTCAGCTGAATGAAATCCCAGGCGCGCGGATTCAAGCGGTTCAGGGACTTGAGCAGGCTCTGGTACATCAGCAGTTCTCCGGATGGGCGCGGGCGGCGCTCCACAACGTCGGCAGGAAAATCTCCGCCACCAGCACGCTCAAGGCGCCACGGTCGAAACGCGAGCGGCGCGCCCACAATTCAGGCGCACGGCAGGCGGCCGGCAACCAGCCTTGCGGGTAGTGGCAGACCTCAATGGCGCGACGCTGAAAGGCGTGGTCGCAAAACAGCAGTTCGCCCAGCGAGCGGCTCCCCAGTTCGTCCATGTGCAAGCCGTCGCCTTGCAGGGCGGCGCGCGACGCCACGCTGCGGGCAAACACCCAGGCCTCGCCGTGACCGCGCAGATACACCTCGCGCACCCAGCCTTCGCTGCCTTCGGCCAGCTCCAGCGCCGCGCATTCGTCACTGCGCAGAGTGTCCCAGCCTTCGAACAACGGCGTGACGCTGAAGCCGTCATTGGACAGCCGCGTCAGGCGGCGGGTCAGCGAGCCTTCGTCGAACAACCAGTCGAGGGTCAACGAATCGGGAAGGGGCGTCAGTCGGCTTTGAGTCAGCCAGAGCGGGGCCGGGCAGGCATTTGAATGGTGCACAATGAGTCATTATTGGCCGCAAATGAGGCGGCGAGCTTAACATGGCGTGCTGCGAATTTGATGGATCCGGGGCGCCGTTGCACCGAACAGGCTTGCATCTGCCCGGCACCATCAGTACAAAACGCCCTGAGCCGGATGGCAGCGCAGCTCCATCGACCATTCGCGCCGACACAAGCCTGAATCCTGAGGAAGTACCTGAATGAACAAGTGGCAATGTATTGTCTGTGGCCTGATTTACGACGAGGCATTGGGTTGGCCGGATGACGGCATCGCGCCAGGCACTAAATGGGAAGACGTGCCGGAAGACTGGCTTTGCCCGGACTGCGGTGTCGGCAAGCAAGATTTCGAAATGTACGCAATCGGCTAATACGGAAAAGGAGTAAGGCATGAACGCACCTGTCGTAATCGTCGGCACCGGGCTTGCTGGCTACAACCTGGCCCGGGAGTTTCGCAAACTCGACAGCGAAACCCCGCTGCTGCTGATTACCGCCGATGACGGGCGCTCTTACTCCAAGCCGATGCTCTCCACCGGTTTCGGCAAGAACAAGGACGCCGATGGCCTGAGCATGGCCGAACCCGGCGCCATGGCCGAGCAGTTGAAGGCCGAGGTGCGCACCCACACGCGCATCAGCGGCATCGACGCCGGCCACAAACGCCTGTGGATCGGCGAAGAAGCGGTGTACTACCGCGACCTGATCCTCGCCTGGGGCGCGGAAACCGTGCGTGTGCCGATCGAGGGCGATGGCGCCGAGCTGGTATTCCCGATCAACGATCTCGAAGACTACGCGCGCTTTCGTGCAGCCGCTGCGGGCAAGCGTCGCATATTGCTGCTCGGTGCCGGCCTGATCGGCTGCGAATTTGCCAACGACCTGATCCTCGGCGGTTACGAGGTGCAACTGGTGGCGCCGTGCGAGCAAGTCATGCCGATGCTGTTGCACCCGGCCGCTGCGGCCGCCGTGCAGGCCGGGCTGGAAAGCCTGGGGGCGCGTTTCCACCTCGGCCCGGTGCTGACTCGTCTGCAAAAAGTCGCGGATGGGCTGGAGGCGCATCTGTCCGACGGTCAGGTGATTGCCTGCGATGTGGTGGTGTCGGCGATCGGCCTGCGCCCGCGCATCGATCTGGCGGCGGCGGCCGGCGTGCAGGTCAACCGTGGCGTCGTCGTTGACCGCCACCTGAAGACCTCTCACGCCAATATTTACGCCTTGGGCGACTGCGCCGAGGTCGATGGGCTGAATCTGTTGTACGTGATGCCCCTCATGAGCTGTGCGCGTGCGCTGGCACAAACCCTGGCGGGCAATCCGACGGCGGTGAGCTACGGCCCGATGCCGATCACCGTGAAAACCCCGGTGTGCCCGTTGGTCGTTTCGCCACCGCCACGGGGCAGCGAAGGGGTCTGGACCATTGAAGGGCAGGGCGCCGACATCAAGGCCCTGTGCCACAGCGCCGACGGCCAGTTGCTCGGCTACGCGCTGACCGGCGCGGCGGTGATGGAAAAACTCGCCCTGAACAAACAGCTTCCGGCCCTGCTGGCGTAAATACCGGTCGTTCTGTCGGAATCACCCCGCTTTTGCCCCTACAAAGGTCGCGGGGAGACTGGCGCAGCCGGTATCCGCGTGCCATCCTCACTCCCGTCTGCCGCAGAGTAGAGCCTGCGGCGCCTTGGGCGCTGTTCCAACGAGAACAGCACGGACATAACAACAAAAAACCGTCAAAGGGGCTTCACTAATGCGTAAACCAGAACTCGCCGCTGCAATCGCTGAAAAAGCGGATCTGACCAAAGAACAGGCCAACCGCGTTCTCAACGCCGTCCTCGAAGAAATCACCGGCGCTCTGCACCGCAAGGACAGCGTCACGCTGGTGGGCTTCGGCACCTTCCTGCAACGCCACCGCGGCGCCCGCACCGGCAAAAACCCGCAAACCGGCGAGCCGGTCAAAATCAAGGCCAGCAACACCGTGGCATTCAAGCCAGGCAAGTCTTTGAAAGACAGCGTCAATCCTTAATGGCGGCGCACTCCCTGAATGACGGGGAGCAGCGCAATAAAAAAATGGGCACACAGATTGCGGTCGGGTGCCCATTTTTTGTGGCTGACGAATGACTGGGATCAGGCCGAGAAGAAATACCGGGTCAGGTGAAAGAAGGTCGGCGCCGCGAAGCAAATCGAGTCCATCCGACTAAGCATGCCACCGTGATCCTTGATCATCGTCCCTCATCTTTTGCGACCAAGCTGCGTTTGATGGCCGACATGAGGCAATCCGAGATTGGGGCGCATTCCCTGAAAAACAGGAGAAATCGTAAGTGCAAAATGGATACATCGATCGTGATATGTGGCCCACTTTGTTGTGAATATTGATTTGTTCAGCCATGGGTACCCAGAACCATGTGGGCAAACTCTTTCTTGCCTGACTGTAGATCCGCGTGCTGCTCCAGGTGCGCGCGCCACGCAGACTCCAGCATGGATCCATCGAAATCGCCGTCAGTAGCAACGAAAGCGGCGGCATCGTCCCTCACTGCCTGGATGTATTGTTTGGAGAGCGCTTTAAAATCGTCCGTCGTCGTAATAAACGGTATTACCGTGGTGATGAGTAATCCATATCCAGTTGTTGAAGAGGGGCTGAAATCTGGGTGGCCATTACTGCTCAATAGCTCAGATCGAACATTGGAGCTAGCGACGAGTGCCAGCGCGGCTAGCCAATAGCGCCCAAAGGCCATGATCCATCTTTTGTTTTGTCGAGTAGCCATGATCTGGTTGAACTCCCTGTCTGATAACGCCCAAGGGGGGCGGTCGACCATAAGCGATGCGTGTCATCGTGTAGATTCAGCCAATGAAAAGCTCTCCGGGTCGCGTGAGCCACAAACACTAAACAATCGAGTCAATATCCAGATGAAACGGCGTGCCCACGGCATGCCCTCCGGTCATCGCTGCGATGGCGGCATCGTGGTCCTGGGCTGCAGGAGGGATCATCGCCAGTTGTTCCTGAACGAGGTTTTCCGGATGGGCGTTCCAACGCAGCAGGTTTTCCTGCACCCACTCGGGCTGTTCGGCATAGCTGCCGTAAACCTCGGCTTCGGTAACTCGCTGGTTCTTCAAGGCCAACAGGCGAGTCTGGGTCGTGGTGATCTTGTCGATTTCATTGTTGAGTGCATCGGTTTTTTGGGTGCTTTCCTGGTGGCGGGCATAGGCGTGGGGGTGGTTTTGAATAGTGCGTTCAATGGCGCGCAATTGGCCTTTGATGTTTGCCAATGCACCGCTGACCCATTCGAACTCCCGATGCGTCACCAGCGAGCGTTTGAGTAACTGCGCCTCTTGCCAGCGGCGCAGGCTGGCCCAGCAGCCGGGGATGTAACTGCTGACCATCGAGTGATCGCCCGCCGCCAAAAGCTGCTTCAGCAATGAACCGCGCTTGGGCAAGCCATTGATGTTCTGCAAGGCTTCGGCGCAGCCGTGATCGTTGATGAGGCTGCAGCCCGGCTGCCAGAGAATGGAGGACTGGTGTTCCTTGTCGAACACCACTGGCATGAAATGGCGCAAGGCACCGTGATGCCCGTAATTCTCACCCGAGAAGTTGATCATCCCCAGGATCAGCAAGGAAAAACCGGCGACCGGGTTAAGGACCAGCACCACTCCGTTTGCGATGTACATCGGCTTGGGGGTGGCAAAGGTGTTCATCCAGGTGGCGGGTACGCTGGGCACGGGGTCGTTCTGGTTGACGATGCGATGGTGGATCAGTGGCTGGGCGCTTTTGATGAAGGTCGTGTCGCCAGCGCGGGGGGCTCCGTAGGTGTAGAGCACGATATCCGGCTGGTAGCGCTGATTCCGGCGCAGCATCTCGGACAAGATCAGTGCTATCGCCCCGCCCAGGCTGTGTCCGGTAATCAGCAGTTTTTGCCCACTGTAAAACCTCTCCAGATAGCTCACGACAAGCGGGAAAACCGCTTGGGCGCCACCGTAGAAGCCACGGTGCACCTTGCCTTCTCCTTCTTGAAAAGGAACCTGATAGGCGTCTCCATCACGCAGGCCATCGGGTAACGTTTCATTGGTTCCCCGGACACTGATCAATATCACCTCGTCGTGATGCGTAATAAAGGCCTGGGTGTCCGTACTGTCGGCTTGTCTGCGATCATCGAAAAAGTGCAGCTTGGCCGGATGTTCCTGTTCATCCCCCAGTGCTGGATCATTCACCTCGGGGTAGAGCTGTGGATCGAACGGCACTACCTCCAGCCGTTTCGAGTAAGGCACTTCTTCATACAACGGGTAGTACTTCTTCGTTTGTGACGCATCGACTTGCCACAACTCATCAAACTGCGGCAGTGCATGGCCGAGCCAATTACCGCTGCTTGGCTGCACGGGGAAACTCACACAGTCGGTCTTGACCGGTTGCGTGTTCGGCTCCTGGCCGAAGTCGGTGTAACTCAGGGTCGCCATCAATGACAGTTGATAGAGGTTGAGTGCGCAGAATTCATTGCCGGTCGACAGCATTGGACGTAGCGCTCGCATGGGGCGTACTTCCAGTACATGGTGCTTGTTCGGCAACAGGGCAATGCCCTTGGGTTTGGGCGGTGGCGGGGCGAAGCCCAACTCGACCGTGGCCATGCTGGCCTGACTGAAGATCGCGCTCATTCCTCCGTCCGGCGCATTGGTATCAATCTGCGCGAACGCTCGGGTTTGGGGCGTGGAGCGCATTAGTTTGTGCACCACTATATTCGGCGGATCACGACGTTCTGCCAGAGGCGGCAAGTGCGCCACATGTTTGACCAGTTCGCTCACTTCAACCTGGTAATAGGCGTTGGTCCCGGCAAGGTCTTTTGCTGGGTTGGCCTGGGTACGCACGCCTGATTTGGTAAAGAAGCGGGTTTTCTCGGCGCGAACCTGGAGTTCGGTGATGGGGAGGGGGTAGTGCTTCCTTCGAATTAACTCACTGTAGTCATCATCTCGACCTTGATATGAATGATTGAGTTTAAGTACCACTGGCCCACGAAAATGGTTTGTGACTTTTCCAGAGCCCTTTGCATCCAGCTTGCCCGTGTAAACGGTGTCCTCATAATCGATGATTTCGTAGATCAACCCGGCATAGGGCTTGCCATCACCAAACTCGTCCACCAATTGAAGGCTCGTCGAATGTCCGCGCATTGGGCAGGCGTGGATGTTGCCTTGCATAAAGGCAGCGACGCTCGGATCTAACGGTTCAATGCTCATGGGGTCTCGTCCTTGTTTTCCGTGCAGCCCGGATAAATGGTGCAAACCCGCTCATCCACCATCCTGAAGGTGCTGAAGTCTTTGTGGTTGCCGTAACAAAACGCATGTTGATCTTCGAAACCTTTCCCCATGCAACGCTTCCAGCCGTTAGGCACCTTTACCCAGGTATCCCCCATGTAGGGCTCCTCTTCTTCGGACAACCTGATCCTCAGCTTTATGGTTTTCCCCGAGAGCTGTGTCAGCGTGTAAGCCGTGAACGGACGACTTCGGCCGACAGTGCCCTGCGCATCCATTTTTTTGCAGGTAAGCAGTTTGATCAGGTAACGCTTCGGCCCGACCGTACGAAAAGACCACATGCATTCACCGAAGAACTCACCTGTACCGACTTCGTCGAAAGTCCCCATGTGCCGCTCCAGTAACTCTGGACGTACGGCAAATGAGGCATAGTCATAACTGCTATCACTACGCTCCGGGCCAAAAACACCGATGATCTTGACCTCTACATGATTCAGCGCCAGCGGGCAGTTGCTCACAGTTCTGTAAAGCGGGATTCGGGAAGTGGGCTCGTAGACCATGTTGGTTTTATTGAATCCAAGCTGGGTATTTTTTCCACCGGGAACCGAGCATGTCTGATCTTTGGCGGGCACGTAGGTGGCCGTCAGGTCGTATTTGAAATTGGGCGGCAAGTCAGGAACAAAGGTGAAAGTGTTCGACTTGCCTGCAACAGAGCAACCCAGGTTCAGGGCGACGCAACCGACAAGTGCCAGACATCGAAGTCCTCGTCTCATAAGGCCCCGCTCTCCTGCAGATACAAGGTCTGCTGATACACCCGCTCAAAGTGCGTCGCCGGGTCTTCGCCGGTTTTGGGCAGCCAGATTTTCGGTGGTAGAAAGCCCGGTGCCTTCAGGCTTTGGGTCAGCAGGAAATGCACCTGTTGCGGCTGTTGCCAGCCCCACAGGTGACTCTGCTGAATTTGCCCCCAGACCCAGTCATCCACATCGAATTGCTCGGCGAGCGTCACCATCGCTTCAGTGTGTTCGCCGACCAGATAGCGCCGGGCGTTATCGAACAGCACGTTGGCGTAAATCCGCTCCGGAATCGGGGTGTGCAGCCACGGCGGATCCGCCGGCAGCGGATGCTCACCCGGGTCAGGGTTGTTGGTGACCGTCCATTGCCCGTCGTGCCAGTAACAGACACTGGTCATCGGCCCGAGCAAGAGCGCGTGCTGCTCCGCTGGCAGATGAGCAAGCGTGCGACCGAGTACGCGACAGTCGTGCACGCGATACAGCGCCTGATTCGGTGGTTCGCCGGTCACCACACGTGCCCGCCAGTGCGCAGTCAGCGCATCGAGGTCAACGTGGCTGACGCTCGCCAGCCAGCCCCAATGCCGTCCGGGCGTATTCAGCAGCGTCTGGATCAGTGGATGCCTGACTGTGCCGATCTGAAAGAGAAACGGGCCGTTTTGTGCCAGCGAATTCGCCACCGTGCTGCCATACAGACTGCGGTAGTGAGCGGCACCCAATTCGGTGCTGAGCGCGATGCGCTCTTCGAGGTGGTCGAGCGAGTCGAGCATCAGCAACAGATCCCGACTCGATTGCGCTTGCTCGTGCAGCCATTGTTCAAGTGTGTTCATGCGACCTCTGTGATGCTGCACTGGCCGGCGCGACAGGCTTCGCACAGCGGGCAGTAGTCCGCGGCCTGTTGGCGGGCGCTGGCGACGATGGATGCCGGGCTGGCGATGTCTGCCATGGATCGGCCGGGCGGGGCTTGCAGCGCCTGCAGCGGCGCCATACCCGGCACAGGCGCGCCGCCCTGTACGATCGGCACGCTGCTGAAGATTCCGCTGGCGTCGATCACGATGTGATGACCGCCCGCCGTCAGCGTCAGGCTCATACCCGCATCGATCACGACATGGCTGGCGGTGACGCGGGCCTGCTGGCCGGCCTGAATCACCAGCGAACCTGCGGACAGGCTACTGGTGCCGCTGATGGTCAGCAGGTCATCGGCATTGATCACCGTGCTGCGCACGCCTTGTTGGGTGCGCAGTTCTTTGCCTTCGATCAGGGTGGTGCTGTCATTGCCCACCTGTTCAAAACGGTCATGGCTGATCTGACTGCGGCTGTCATTGAGGATCAGTTGCTCAATGTCGCGCTGGGCGCGCAGGTAGATTTTCTCCTGCCCGGTGCGGTCTTCGATCGACAGCTCGTTGTAGCCGCCGCTGCGTGGTGAACTCTGACTGCGCAGAACCGTTCGGGTCTTGTGATTCGGTAATGGATGGGCGGGGGAGGTGACCTTGTTGGGCACGCAGCCGGTAATCAGCGGTTGATCCGGGTCGCCTTCCTGGAAGGTCACGATCACTTCCATTCCGACGCGCGGAATGGTCATTGCGCCGAAGCCTTCGCCCGCCCAATTGGAGGCAACCCGTATCCAGCAACTGCTCTTGTCGCTACCGAGTTCTGCCCGATCCCAGGGAAACTCGACGCATACCCGACCGTACTCATCGCAAAAGATCTCTTCACCGGGCGGGCCGGTGACGCGTGCGGTCTGGCAGACCAGCAAGGGCTTTTGTGCGGGCAGCGGAGGTCGGTAAATCACGTCCGCGGGTGTGGCGCTGAAGGTATTGCGATAGCCCTGAGTGAAACCGTCGACGGGTGTTGTAGCGCTGTCGGCGGCTTCCTCGAGAGCCTGTGGGAATTTGCCTCTATGTTGCAGGCTCACCAGCAACCACATGTCGTTGCAATCCTTGCGCGGATGCTCGCTCAGGTCGAACAAGTAGCCGCTGCGCAGCGTCGGCTGATTGCTGGCGCCCTCGACCCGCTGGTAGTCGCTGCGATGCCTCTCCAGAGCCTGGCGCGCGAGCTGTTTGCCCTGCTTTTCGCTCTTCATCAAGAGTGGGTAACGGTAGTCCTCCAATTCGGGCGTGAATTCGGCGGTGAAGCGACTTTCGAGCAACAGGCTGGGACGCTTCAGGTCATAGTCGCGACGGGTGACAGTACTGGTGCGGGTCTTGAAGGCCAGGGTAAAACGATCAATAACCGGGTGCTCGGCAACCATGCCGGAGTCTTGTCGATAAGGTGTCGGCCCAAGCCTGGGGAAAAACACCTGATCGTCGGTGAACACCAGCGTGTGCTGCTCGGACGAGTGCTGGTGATGCCAGGCAAGGCCGTCCTCGGCGCACAAACGCTGGATGAAGTCGAAGTCCGACTGCCCATATTGAATACAGTATTCACGTACGGCGCTGGTGCTGACATGGAAGGTGAATACGTCGGTCTGGATGCCGTGCCCCTGGAGGACCTGCGTGATGATTTGCGGAACGGTCAGATTCTGAAAAATCCGCTGGTCATGACTGAACTGCAAATAGTGCAACGCAGGCACCAGCGTCAGCTCATATTGGGTCAGGCGTTTTCCGCTTTCACCCACCCGTACATCTTCAATGCGTCCGTGAATACCTTCGTCGTTAAACCCCAATTGCAGAAACGCCGGCTGACTGAGCAGGCCTTCCAGATCGATATCCGCTCGTTCGCTGACCAGTTCGATGCGGATGGCGTACAGGCAGCTGATGGCTTCATCGCCATCGAATGCGAGCACCTTGAAGTCGTGGCGAACTCCGGGAATTTGCAGGGTAAAAGGCGCGCAACTGCCCGTGCTGAACATACGCTTGTCCTTAAGCAAAGTGAGTCGATGCGCGGTGTTCGATCGTCCCTGATCGCCACGCGAAAAGAATTTGCCAAGGCACGCTAGCAATGCAGGAAATAAATTGATGTAAGAACTATCTCTGAGATTTGTCAGAGCATTCCGGGCTTGAAAGTTTTGCGCCAATTCAAGGAAATGACTGTAGGAAGTCACTTCGATAATTAGTGAGTTAGCACTGAAGTGCAGTTTCTTTCGAAGCGGTAAAAGTTTCAAAAAAATGAAATGACATCAAATTGATGGCACTTTTATTGTGGGTCGCTGTCTCCGGTAGATTTTTATAAAATCCAGCGAATTTTCGGAAGTGTCCTACTTCTATTTTCTTCGAGAGTTGTCATGCTTGCCGCCGTGTAATGGGACGGACGTTCGGGTCGATACGCTCAATCGGAATCGGGCCGCTCTGGATCAGGGCTTCTGAGGGGGCAGGGCAAATGCATGCAATATAAATCGCTATCAGGGATTCCCCTGCCACATATAGGGCGATCTCCTACACGGCTCAATGAACACTTCGTCTTGTTGTTTAACCAGATGCTTGCTAGTGGCCATCATAGTGATTACGATGCGCCCACTTGAAAGAGCACATCTCAATTGGATGAGTCGCTTTACTGCTCTTCGATACTGTCCAGCGCCGTGGCAATTCCAATAGGCGCATGACTGTAATCCTAAATAAAGGCCATGGATGTCCTACTCAAGCAAACTTTCCGCCCATTACCTCGAACTCGCAAAAGTCTCTGTTTCCAAAGAGAATTTCGCGGGCGAAGACGTTCGTTTCTCGAGCGAATTCGAGGCGCTGGAAAGCGAGCTGGCCAAAGCCTCGTCGATGCACGAAAGCGGGCAGATCGACTGGCTGAAAATCCGTGAAAACAGCGAAAATCTGCTGCGTACCCAATCCAAGGATTTGCGCGTTGGCGCCTGGCTGACCTGGTCGCTGTACCAGCGCGAATCCTTCCCCGGGCTGCTGGCCGGCCTCGGCTTCCTGCACCATCTGTCGGAAAACAATTGGGCCGACGTTCACCCGCTCAAACCCCGCACCCGTGCTGCTGCCATCGGCTGGCTGGTGCCGCGTCTGGAGCAGGTGCTCACCGAAAACATCGCGATCAAGGAACAGCTGCCGATGTTCCGGCAGTTGTCCGAGCATCTGGCCGGCCTCGATGCTGCGTGCACCGAGCACCTGGGCGACGATGCGCCGCTGCTGTTGCCGCTGTCACGTCGCCTGAAAACCATGATCCAGCGTGCAGCCGACAATCAGCCGGCCCCCGGTGTGGTGGGCGCAGCGGTGGCGCAGGTCAAGCAGGCCGCGAGCCAGTTGCTCACCCCCGGCGCACCGATCGACAACGAGAAAGACGCCTACAAGGCCTTGCGTGCCCAGCAGGAAAGCGCGCGCCCGTTGTGCGCCTGGTGGCTCAAGCAGAAAGCCACGGACCTGCGCGCCCTGCGCCTAAACCGCACTTTGCTCTGGCTGCCGATCGACGCGGTGCCTGAGCGCAACGCCGAGCAGATCACCGTGCTGCGCGGCCTGCCGGTCGACAAGCTCAAGCAGTATCAGGATCGCTTCGATCAGGGCAAATATGCCGACCTGCTGGTGGAACTGGAGGCGAGCCTGGCGAAGGCGCCGTTCTGGTTCGATGGCCAGAGGATGGTCTGGGAATGTCTCCAGAACCTCAACGCCGAGATGGCAATGCGCGAAGTGGAAATCCACTTCGCGCTTTTGGTTCAGCGCCTGCCCGGCATCATCGAGTGCCGTTTCCATGACGGCGCGCCGTTTGCCGATCCGTCCACTCGGGCGTGGATCGCCGGCAATGTCATGCCGCACCTGCAAAGCGCCAGCGCGCCACGCAAGGTCGAAACCGACGACGTCGAAACCCAGCCTGCCTGGGAAAAAGCCCTGCAGGAAGTGCTGCCGCTACTGCGCAAGGAAGGCCTCAAGCCTGCCGTGCAGACGCTCAAGCAGGGGCTGCAATCGGCCCACGGCGGACGCGAGCGGTTCTTCTGGCAGTTCGCCCTCGCGCGGCTGTGCTTCATGGCCAAGAAGTACGAACTGGCCAAGAACCAGCTCGAAACCCTCGATCAGACATTACAGGACTCAGGCCTGCACGCCTGGGAGCCCGATCTTGCATTGGAAGTGCTGCACCTGCTGCACAGTTGCTGCGAGTTGTTGCCGCAGAACCATGCAGTGCGTGAACGCAAGGAAGAGATTTATCGCAGGCTGTGCCACCTCGATCTCGAAGTGGTACTCGAATAGGCCCCAGGGCCACAACCGCAAGGAGAAAAGCCATGGCCAAAGAAGGCTCGGTAGCCCCCAAGGAACGCATCAACGTCACCTTCAAACCCGCCACCGGCGGTGCTCAGGAAGAGATTGAACTGCCGCTGAAGCTGCTGGCAATCGGTGACTACACCCACCGCAAGGACGATCGCAAAATCGAAGATCGCAAGCCGATCAGCATCGACAAGATGACCTTCGACGAAGTGTTGGCCAAGCAAGAGCTGGGTCTGACGCTGAGCGTGCCGAACCGTCTGCAGGAAGATGGCGAGGCCGACGAGCTGGCTGTGCAACTGCGCGTCAATTCGATGAAGGACTTCAACCCGGCCAGCCTGGTCGAGCAAGTGCCTGAGCTGAAAAAACTGATGGAACTGCGCGATGCGCTGGTGGCCCTCAAAGGCCCTCTGGGTAACGCACCTGCGTTCCGTAAAGCGATCGAAGGCGTGCTCGCCGACGACGAATCCCGCGGTCGCGTACTCGGTGAGCTGGGCCTGAACGCCGCAGCCCCGGACGCCTGAGACTCCAGTAGCCAAGGAAGCCAACACAATGAGCACTAGCGCAGCACAAGAGAAGAGCGCCGAGAACGGCGAGTACAGCATTCTCGACAGCATCATCGCCGAAACCCGTCTGACTCCGGACGACGAAGCCTACGACATCGCCAAGCGTGGCGTGTCGGCATTCATCGAAGAACTGCTCAAGCCGCAGAACAACGGTGAGCCGGTCAAGAAGGCCATGGTTGACCGCATGATCGCCGAGATCGATGCCAAGCTCAGCCGTCAGATGGACGAAATCCTGCACCACCCGGACTTCCAGGCTCTGGAATCGTCGTGGCGTGGCCTGCAGTTGCTGGTCGATCGCACCAACTTCCGCGAAAACATCAAGATCGAAATCCTCAACGTCTCCAAAGAAGACCTGCTGGACGATTTCGAAGATTCGCCGGAAGTCATGCAGTCGGGCCTGTACAAGCACATCTACACCGCTGAATACGGCCAGTTCGGTGGTCAGCCGGTTGGCGCGATCATCGCCAACTACTACATGTCGCCAAGCTCGCCAGACGTGAAGCTGATGCAGTACGTGGCCAGCGTATCGTGCATGTCCCACGCGCCGTTCATCGCCGCGGCCGGCCCGAAATTCTTCGGTCTGGAAAGCTTCACCGGCCTGCCGGATCTGAAAGATCTGAAAGACCACTTCGAAGGCCCGCAATTCGCCAAATGGCAGAGCTTCCGTACCTCGGAAGACTCCCGTTACGTTGGCCTGACCGTGCCGCGTTTCCTGCTGCGTAACCCGTACGATCCGGAAGAAAACCCGGTCAAGTCGTTCGTGTACAAGGAAACCGTTGCCAACAGCCACGAGCACTACCTGTGGGGCAACACCGCATACGCGTTCGGCACCAAGCTGACCGACAGCTTCGCCAAATTCCGCTGGTGCCCGAACATCATCGGCCCACAGAGCGGCGGCGCGGTTGAAGACCTGCCTCTGCACCACTTCGAAAGCATGGGCGAAATCGAGACCAAGATTCCTACGGAAGTTCTGGTTTCCGACCGTCGTGAATACGAACTGGCCGAGGAAGGCTTCATCTCCCTGACCATGCGTAAAGGCTCCGACAACGCGGCGTTCTTCTCCGCAAGCTCGGTGCAGAAGCCGAAGTTCTTCGGCATCAGCGCAGAAGGCAAGGCTGCAGAGCTGAACTACAAGCTCGGCACCCAACTGCCGTACATGATGATCGTCAACCGCCTGGCTCACTACCTGAAAGTGCTGCAGCGCGAGCAACTCGGTTCGTGGAAAGAGCGTACCGACCTCGAGCTGGAACTGAACAAGTGGATCCGCCAGTACGTGGCCGACCAGGAAAACCCGAGCGCCGAAGTGCGTGGCCGTCGTCCGCTGCGCGCTGCGCAAGTGATCGTCAGCGACGTTGAAGGCGAGCCGGGCTGGTACCGCGTCAGCTTGAACGTGCGTCCGCACTTCAAGTACATGGGTGCCGATTTCACCCTGTCGCTGGTTGGCAAGCTGGACAAAGAGTAAGAGCGACTCATGGACGGATACGGCAGCCTTTTCGAACGCCTCAACGGCGATGCGGAACTACGCAAGGGCAGGAGCCTCGAGGCTTCTGCCATGGCGTCGGTGGCTGCCCATCTGGCCAAAATGCTCAGCACCCGGGCGGGCAGCGTGCAAACGCTGTCCGACTACGGGTTGCCCGATCTCAATGACATGCGCCTGAGCCTGCACGACTCCCTGAGTCAGGCCCGCCTGGCCATCGAAAGCTTCATCGAAGCCTACGAGCCGCGCCTGAGCAACGTGCGTGTCATTTCCCTGCCGCGTGACCACGACCAGCTCCGTCTGGCCTTCAGCATCGAAGGCCTGCTGGAAGTCGAGGGTTTCAAGCGTCAGGTCAGTTTTTCCGCGCGCCTGGATGGCAGCGGTCAAGTGAAGGTCACCTAAGGAGAATCCCGATGTCTGGCAAACCCGCAGCACGAGTATCCGACCCCACCGCTTGCCCACTTCCTGGCCACGGTACCAACCCGATCGCCGCCGGTTCCGGTGACGTGTTCTTCGACGGCCTCGCGGCCGCCCGCCAAGGCGATGCCTCGGCGTGTGGTGGTGCGTTGGTCGGTGATCTGGCGACCACGGTTTTGATCAATGGCAAACCCGCCGCGACCGTGGGTTCGGTGGGGGCGCATGGGAACAAGGTAACGGCGGGTTCCGGGACGGTGATTATCGGGAATTCGCATTCGCCGGCGGCGTTTTCGGGCATTGCTGCGAGTGTCGTGAGCGCAATGGTGGCCGCCGTGATCCCAGCTGCCTCGGCCGATGAAAAGAAGCTGGATTATCGCGTGGGACTGAAGTCTGGCGGCAACTCGATTCTGACGCCGCTGGAGATTCCGGATTTTGCTGAACTGAAATCCGGCTCTTCGAAAAACCGCGAGATGATCGACTTCCTCGTCGAGAACCGCAAAGCCGCCGCCGACAGCGTAAAGCTGGAAGTGCTGGACGGTGAAAAACTGATCTACACCGAAGCCAATACCGCAGTGTTCCTGCCATCTGGCGAGCACCCGTGGCAATGGGACGGCTACGACACCGCCGGCATCCTCGATACCCGAGTGCTGAAAAGCCCGGGCCTGAAAGTACGCCTGACCGCGATTCAAGCGGGAGAGCAACAAATCACCGAAGTGAAGCTTGATTGCTCTGCCGAAGAAGTGGATTGGGTGGATGTGCGGGTTGATCGCAATGCCAAGACGGTGGAAGTGACGTTGCGTCCGAAGTTTTCTGACGGCGGTTCTACCGGTTCTGCGAAAGGCGCCCCGCGCACGCCTTATGCGACTCTGGAAGGATTTGCCAAAGAGGGGATCGAGCGTTACTGGTCGCGTGATGGTAGTCGTGGGAATGGAATTTCCAGCGCAATCACCACCAGCAAAGGTGTCTACAAAGTCACTGTGAAGGTCAACGTCAATGCTGAGCCTTCTGCCGGTAAATTTCCTCTCGTCGACAACTTATCTGAGGGTGGTGGCCGTTCCACCAGTCTCGCGTTTTTTCGCAAGATTCATCACAACATGGGTTACTACATCACCGGCGCATCAAACGGTTTAACCAATGTTTCCTACGCGACGAAATTGGCGGGTGAAGATTTCAAATGCACCGCCGCTCATGAGTTCGGGCATTTCATCCTGAATAAGTATGGCGGTGGCCTCATCCCGATGTACTCCTGGACTCACAAGGACTCTTCGACGCTGACACAAAACGTCAAGCCTGATCACCCCGAGCCAACCACTGGTGAAATCGATGTGATGAATTACTACAGCGGTGATCGCTCAAGTGACTTTTTCAGTCGAGTTGCTGCAGCTGAGCAAGACGTCAAAAGCTTGCTATGGCTGGCCAGAGTTGAATTCGATGATTAGGTTTTTGGGTTTCTGCCTGCCGGTCGCTCTCACCGGCTGTGAGTCGATTTGCCCATGAATTCGATCAGGATTAGTTCGATGATCAAGTACATCGGATTTGCGGTACTGGTATTTCCCCTGACGGGTTGTACCTCTCAGCAGCTTTATCGCAAGGAAATCTACTTGCAGAACGTCTGCGCGGTGCCCCTGACATTGAAGGCATCGCACTTTTCAAACTGGGGCCCGGCGGTTGGAGACTATGTCGCGCCGGTCGGTGCTCGACAGATTATCGGCAGCTACCTCTCGTACGAGAAGGATTCGCTGGTGCGCATTGGCGATGACTACGAATTGCTGATCAGTACTGCAAATGGTTCGAAGGTCATTCATGCGCCGACGCTTAGAGCTGCAATTGCAGACGTCGATTCTTTAAAGCAGGGCGACGTTAGCTCCTGGACGATTGCTGACCGCTCTTTTTGCCCATGACGTACGTATCGACGAATGCCTACAGCATTGTTTTTTTTGCAAAACACGACAAACAGGTAACCCCCCGTGTCCTTTAACCACTACTACCAAAGCGAACTCACCGCACTGCGCCAACTCGGTCGCCGTTTCGCCGAGCGTAGTCCGGCGTTGGCGCCGTTCCTGGGCCAGGCCGGGCGGGATCCGGATGTGGAGCGGTTGCTGGAAGGTTTTGCGTTCCTCACCGGACGCCTGCGCCAGAAGCTCGATGACGAGTTGCCCGAGCTCAGCCATTCGCTGATGCAACTGCTGTGGCCGAACTACATGCGCCCGCTGCCGGCGTTCAGTATTTTGCAGTTCGATCCGCTGAAGCGTTCGGGGCCGGCGCTGTTGGTGGAGCGCGATACGCCGATTGAAAGCAAGCCGATCGAAGACGTGCGCTGCCGTTTCCGCACCTGCTACCCGACCGAGGTGCTGCCGCTGGATCTGGCTGCGCTGAACTACTCGGTGAAGGGCGACGGTTCGCTGCTCAGCCTGCGTCTGGAAATGAGTGCCGACGGCCACCTCGGTGAGCTGGAGCTGAGCAAACTGCGCCTGCACTTTGCCGGTGAGCGCTACATCAGCCAGATGCTCTACCTGAGCCTGCTGCGCAACCTTGAAGGCATCGAGCTGATCCCGCTCGACGGCGCCGGCAAGCCAATCGATGGCGTGGCCGGCAAGCCGATGGCGTTCAAGATTCCCGGTGACCGGGTCAAGCCGGTGGGTTTTGCCGAAGAAGAAGCGTTGATCCCGTATCCGCTGAACACCTTCCGTGGCTATCGCTACCTGCAGGAATACTTCGCCTTCCAGGACAAGTTCCTGTTCGTCGACGTCAACGGCCTGGACATCCTCAAGGCGCTGCCCGAAGACACGCTCAAGCAGATGCGCGGCCTGGAACTGCGCTTCGATATCCGCAAGAGCGGCATCATGCGCATGCGTCCTACGCTGGATAACGTGAAGCTGTTCTGCACGCCGATTGCCAACCTGTTCGCGCACGACGCACTGCCGATCCGCCTCGACGGCAAGCAGGATGAATACCTGTTGCTGCCGGCGGAATTCGATCTGGAAAACTGCGGCGTGTTCTCGGTCGAAACCGTGACCGGCTGGAAGCCCGGTGGCCTCGGTTATCAGGAATACGTGCCGTTCGAATCGTTCGAGCACGACCCGAGTTTCGACGTGCCCAACAGCCGCCCGCACTACAGCATCCGCCAGCGTTCGTCGCTGCTGCACGACGGCCTCGACACCTACCTGAGCTTCGGTATCCGCCACACCGAAGCCCATGAAACCCTGTCGATCGAGCTGATCTGCACCAACCAGAACCTGCCGCGCAAGCTCAAGCTCGGCGACATCTGCATGGCCTGCGAAGAGACGCCGGAGTTCCTCAGTTTCCGCAACATCACCCCTGCCACGTCGAGTTTCGCGCCTCCGCTGAACCGTGACTTCCTGTGGAAGCTGATCAGCAACATGTCGCTCAACTATCTGTCGCTGGCCGACGTCAACGCGTTGAAGGTGATTCTCGAAACCTACGACCTGCCGCGCTACTACGACCAGCACGCGGAGAAGGTCAGCAAACGCCTGCTCGGCGGCCTCAAGCACATCAAGCACCAGCACGTCGACCGGCTGCACCGGGGCTTGCCGGTGCGGGGTCTGCGCACCGAACTGACCATCGACCCGGAAGGGTATATCGGCGAAGGCGACCTGTTCGTTTTCGCCTCGGTTCTTAACGAGTTTTTCGCGCTTTACGCCAGTCTCAATTCGTACCACGAGCTGCGGGTAAAAAGCACACAGGGAGAGGTGTACCAATGGACACCACGTATGGGCCTGCAGCCCCTGCTTTAAGCGGGCTGACGAAGGTAATACGCGAGTACTCGCTGTTTCAGGCCGTGCTGCTGGTGATCGACCGGCTGCGCGAGGCACACCCGTACCTGAGCGAAGACGATCTGTACGACCAGGTGGAGTTCCAGGCCAACCCGAGCCTGGGCTTCCCGCGCAGCGACGTCGACCGTGTGGAGTTTTTCGAAGAGCACGGGCAGATGCGCGCGCGCATGCGTTTCAACCTGATCGGGCTGGTCGGTTCCGGCTCGCCACTGCCGGCGTTCTACGGCGAGCAGGCGCTGGGCGACAGCGAAGACGGCAACCCGACGCGCAACTTCCTCGACCTGTTCCATCATCGCCTGCAACGGCTGATGCTGCCGATCTGGCGCAAGTACCGTTACCGCGCCAGCTTCCAGAGTGGTGCGCTCGATCCGTTCTCGGCGCAGCTGTTCGCGCTGATCGGCCTGGGCGGCGAAGAGATCCGCAAGGCCAAGGAGCTGAACTGGAAACGCTTGCTGCCGTACCTCGGTCTGCTCAGTTTGCGGGCGCACTCGGCGGCGCTGATCGAGGCCGTGCTGCGTTACTACTTCAAGCACGAAGACCTGGTCATCGAGCAGTGTATCGAGCGTCGCGTAGAGATCCTCGACGAGCAGCGCAACCGCCTCGGTCGCGCCAACAGCCTGCTCGGTGAAGACCTGGTGCTGGGCGAGCAGGTGCGCGACCGCAGCGGCAAATTCCGCATTCACATCACCGAACTCGACTGGGAGCGATTCCACGAATTCCTGCCGATCGGGTTCGGTTACCAGCCGCTCTGTGCGCTGGTGCGGTTCACCCTGCGTGACCCGCTTGATTACGACATTCGCCTGGTGCTGCGCCCGGAAGAAATCCGCGAATTGCGCATTGGTGAAAAGAACGACTGTCGCCTGGGGTGGACCAGTTGGCTGGGCTGCGAGAAAGCAGACGGCGTGGTGACTCTGGGCAGCAAAATTCATTAAGGACGTGAGCCATGATCAACGTAGACCTGCAACAACTCATCCAGGCGCTGGACGCCGAAACCCGCCGTGACCTGGAGCGTTCGGCCGAACGTTGCGTGGCCCGTGGCGGCAGCAAGATCCTCGTCGAAGACCTGCTGCTGGGTCTGCTGGAACGTCCGAACGGCTTGCTGTCACGTGCGCTGCAGGATGCAGACGTCGACGCCGGCGAACTGAGCGCCGCGCTGCAATCTCGCGTTGAACACAGTGCCTCGCGCAACCCGGTGTTTGCCCCGGAACTGGTGCAATGGCTGCAAGACGCGCTGCTGGTGGCCAACCTCGAACTGGGCCAGACCCAGGTCGAAGATGCCGCACTGATCCTCGCGCTGCTGCGCAACCCGATGCGCTATGCCGGCAGCCGTTATCAGCCGCTGCTCGCCAAGTTGAACATCGATCGCCTGAAAGAATTCGCCCTGTCGCAACAGGAGCAACCGGCCGCCAACGGCAAGCCGGCCGCTCAGGGCGAATCGCTGCTGCAGCGCTTCACCCACAACCTGACGCAACAGGCCCGCGACGGCAAACTCGACCCGGTGCTGTGCCGCGATGGTGCGATCCGTCAAATGGTCGACATCCTCGCCCGTCGGCGCAAAAACAACCCGATCGTGGTTGGTGAAGCCGGTGTCGGCAAGACCGCCATCGTCGAAGGCCTGGCCTCGCGCATCGCAGCCGGTGAAGTGCCGCAGGTGCTCAAGGGCGTGGAGCTGTTGTCGCTGGACATGGGCCTGCTGCAGGCGGGTGCCAGCGTAAAAGGTGAGTTCGAACGTCGTCTCAAAGGCGTGATCGACGAAGTCAAAGCCTCGCCAAAACCAATCATCCTGTTCATCGACGAAGCCCACACCCTGATCGGCGCTGGTGGCAACGCCGGTGGTTCCGACGCGGCCAACCTGCTGAAACCTGCGCTGGCGCGTGGCGAACTGCGCACCATCGCCGCCACCACCTGGGCCGAGTACAAGAAATACTTCGAGAAAGACCCGGCACTGGCCCGGCGTTTCCAGCCGGTGCAACTGCACGAACCGACCGTCAGCGAAGCGGTGACCATTTTGCGTGGTCTGGCGCAGGTCTACGAGAAGAGCCATGGCATCTACCTGCGTGATGACGCGGTGGTGTCCGCCGCTGAGCTGTCCGCGCGTTATCTGGCCGGTCGCCAACTGCCGGACAAAGCCGTCGACGTCCTCGATACCGCGTGTGCCCGCGTGCGCATCAGCCTCGCCGCCGCCCCGGAAAGCCTTGAGCGCCTGCGCGGCGAACTGGCCGAAGGTGGTCGTCAGCGTCAGGCCCTGCGTCGCGATGCCGAGGCCGGTCTGCTGATTGACCACGAAGCCCTGGATGCACTGGAAACGCGTCTGGACGAAGCCGAAAGCGAAATGGTCGCCCTGGAAAGCCTGTGGACTGAACAGAAACAACTGGCCGAGCGCCTGTTGGAACTGCGTCAGCAACTGGCCAAGGCCCGCGAAACTGCCGCCGTCGAGCCGACCGTCAGTGTGGAAGAAGACGCCGAAGGCACCGTGATCGAAACCCTCGTTGCCGAGATCGAGGAAGGCCAGAGCGTCGAAGCGCTGGAAGCCCAGCTCAACGAAACCCACAGCGCCTTGACCGCCGCGCAGGTCAAGGAGCGTCTGGTCAGCTTCGAAGTCTGCCCGCGTCTGGTGGCTGAAGTGATCAGCGCCTGGACCGGCGTGCCGCTGGCGCAACTGGCTCGCGAGCACAACGCCAAGGTCGCGAGTTTCGCCACCGACCTGCGCACGCGCATCCGTGGTCAGGAACAAGCCGTGCACGCACTCGATCGTTCGATGCGCGCCACAGCGGCTGGCCTGAACAAGCCAGATGCACCGGTCGGCGTGTTCCTGCTGGTCGGTCCAAGCGGCGTCGGCAAAACCGAAACCGCGCTGGCCCTCGCTGACCTGTTGTATGGCGGCGATCGTTTCATCACCACCATCAATATGTCCGAGTTCCAGGAGAAGCACACCGTATCGCGCCTGATCGGTGCGCCACCGGGCTACGTCGGTTACGGCGAGGGCGGCATGCTCACCGAAGCGGTGCGCCAGAAGCCGTACTCGGTGGTGCTGCTCGATGAGGTCGAGAAGGCCGATCCGGACGTGCTCAACCTGTTCTACCAAATCTTCGACAAAGGCGTGGCCAACGACGGTGAAGGTCGCGAAATCGACTTCCGCAATACGTTGATCCTGATGACCTCGAACCTCGGCAGCGACAAGATCAGCGACCTCTGCGAAGACGGTGCACGCCCGACTGCCGAGCTGCTCGAAGAAACCATTCGCCCGGTCCTGAGCAAACACTTCAAACCGGCGCTGCTGGCGCGGATGAAAGTGGTGCCGTACTACCCGGTGGGCGGCCCAGTGTTGCGCGAGCTGATCGAGATCAAACTCGGCCGTCTGGGCGAGCGCTTGAACCGTCGTCAGCTGGATTTCAGCTGGTGCCAGAACCTTGTCGATCACCTGTCCGAGCGTTGCACCCAAAGCGAAAGCGGCGCGCGCCTGATCGATCATCTGCTGGATCAGCACGTACTGCCGCTGGTGGCCGACCGCTTGCTTGATGCGATGGCCACCGGTGAAAGCCTCAAGCGGGTACATGCCACGCTCGACGGCAACGCCAGCGTGACGTGCGAGTTCGCCTGAGGTGGGTGTGATGTTCACTCAAGTGCCGCAGCCACTGGTCTATGCCGAAGCCTTGCTGGCGCAGTTCGCCAGCCTGTCGCGCGCGGCGGACGGGGCTGCGCTGCTGGGTGACTTCGTGCGCGGCCTGGCCGAGCTGAGCGGTTGCGAGCTGACGCAGTTGTACCTGCTCGACGCCACCCACACTTGCCTGGGGATGAACGCCGAGTGCCTCGACGGCGCGCTGCAACCGCGCGCCGCGACCAGCCTGCCGGCGGATTACAACGGCGAGCAATTGCTGCAGTTTGCCCTGTGCCAGAACCGCGTGGTGTGCCTGGATGATCTGGGTGCCAGCCTGCACGAAACCAGCTTCCTGCCGGCCACCGCCGGCACCTGGCAATCGCTGCTGTGCGTGCCGTTGGTCAATCAGCAGAAGGCAGTGGAGGGCCTGTTGTTGTGTGCCAGTCGCCGCCACGTCGACCTGCAGGGTTTCGCCGATTCCCTCGGCCAGCTCGGCTCGTTCGTACTCGGTCAGTTGCACTTGCTGCAACGCCTGCGCCAGCCCGTCGGGGTGGAGGCGCCGGTGAGCCGCAGCGTGCCGAGTCTCAACGGTTATGGCCTGATCGGCAAAAGCGCGGCGATGCGCCAGACCCACTCGCTGATCAGCAAAGTCCTGCACAGCCCGTACACCGTGTTGCTGCGGGGCGAGACCGGTACCGGCAAGGAAGTGGTCGCCCGGGCGATTCACGATTGTGGCCCGCGTCGCTCCCAGGCATTCATCGTGCAAAACTGCGCGGCGTTCCCGGAAAACCTGCTGGAAAGCGAGTTGTTCGGCTACCGCAAAGGCGCCTTTACCGGCGCTGACCGCGATCGCGCCGGGCTGTTCGATGCGGCCAATGGCGGCACGCTGTTGCTGGATGAAATCGGCGACATGCCGCTGTCGCTGCAGGCGAAGATTCTGCGTGTGTTGCAGGAAGGCGAGATCCGTCCGCTGGGCTCCAACGACACCCACAAGATCGACGTGCGCATCATCGCCGCGACGCACCGCGACCTGGCAGTGCTGGTCAGCGAAGGCAAGTTCCGCGAGGACTTGTACTACCGCCTGGCGCAATTCCCGATCGAGTTGCCGGCCTTGCGTCAGCGCGAAGGCGACATCCTCGATCTGGCCCGGCACTTTGCCGAAAAGGCCTGTGCGTACTTGCAACGTGATCCGGTGCGCTGGTCCGACGCGGCGCTGGAACACCTGTCCGGTTACACCTTCCCCGGCAACGTGCGGGAACTCAAGGCGCTGGTCGAACGCGCGGTGCTGTTGTGCGAGGGCGGCGAATTGCTCGCCGAGCATTTCTCCCTGCGCATGGAGCCGATGCCCGAAGACCACAGCGGCCTGAATCTGCGCGAACGCCTGGAAAAGGTCGAACGCACGCTGTTGCTCGATTGCCTGCGCAAGAACGACGGCAACCAGACCCTCGCCGCCCGCGAACTGGGCTTGCCGCGCCGCACGCTGCTGTACCGCCTCGGGCGCCTGAATATCAACCTGGGTGATTTCGATGGTTGATCTAGGGCTGTTTTCTGGAACAGGCGCCGCCTTTGTGGTCAGCCAAGTCCCCTCGCCGCAGGGAGTTCGTGTGCCTCGGTGGTCAGGCTCAAGGCCGCGATGTAGAGCCTTCGCGATCACCTCAAAAACTTATTTCAGCGCCGCCCGCAAGGGTCGGCGCTTTGTGCTTTGTCTACCCCTGGAGACCCTCTGATGTCTGTTCGTTACTGGCACGCTGTCCTGCTGACCCTCGTCGTTCTATGCGGCCTTGGCGGCTGTAGCGGCAATTACAAATTCAACGACAACGACTATCGCCCGTTGGGTGATCCGCAAGCGGTCAATCGCGGCAAGTGACCGCAAGGAGCATCAAACATGGAATTGGTTTTCGAAATGCTGAACACCAAGCAGTTCGTGCCCACCGAGTTGTGCCAGAAGACCTTCAAACAGGCCGGCGGCGTGATCGGGCGGGGCGAGGACTGCGACTGGATCATTCCTGACCGCAAGCGTCATCTGTCCAATCACCACGCGATTGTCAGCTACCGCGAAGGCACGTTTTTTCTCACCGACACCAGCAGCAATGGGGTTCAGGACGGCGACAGCGGTGCACGCTTGCACAAGGGCGAACCGGTGCGCATCGAACACGGCAGCACCTACGTGCTCGGCGACTTCGAAATTCGCGCGCGACTGGTGCGTGACCCGGCGACCTTCGACGGTGAAGTCGGCCGTCCGCGTGCCGCCGGCAGCATCATTCCGGACGACGCGTTTCTCGATCTTGATCCGTTGAATGCGATCGAACAGCAAGAGCGCGTCTATTCGGAAATCGACGAACTGTTGGCCCCGACCGCCAAGCCCGAGGATTCCCGTCAGCGTGCCGACTATGCGCGCATCGACATGGAAAGCCTGATGGTGCCGGAGCTGATCGCACCGGTTGAACCCGAGCCTGCTCCGGCCCCGAAAGCCGTCGAGCGTCAGAGCGAAGGGTTCTGGGAGCATTTCGGTGCGGCGCTGGGCGTCGATGTCAAAAGCCTCAGTCATGACGAGCGCGAAGCACTGGCACTGAACGCTGCGCGTCTGCTGCGGCAGAGCATCGGTGGCTTGCAGCAGAGCCTGCGCACCCGTTCGGAGCTGAAAAACGAGCTGCGTCTGGCCCAGACCACCGTGCAAGGCACCAACAAGAACCCGCTGAAATTCGCCGTCGATCCGAGCGAAGCACTGCAGATTCTGTTGCAGCCGCACAAGCCCGGGCACCTGCCCGCCGAGCAGGCGATCTCTCGGGCGTTCCGCGATCTGCAGGCGCATCAGGTGGCCTTGCTTACCGCGAGCCGCGCCGCCGTACGCGGCACCCTGGAGCATTTCTCGCCGGAACAGCTGACCCTGCGTTTCGAGCGTGACAACAAGCCGTTGATCGCCACGTCGGGCGGCCGCTGGAGAGCGTTCGGCCGTTACCACCAGGCACTGCGTCAGGACGATGACTGGAGCGAGCGTCTGCTGGCCCGCGATTTCGCCCAGGCCTACGAAGAACAGATCCGCCTGATCTCCACCCTCCACACCGACCACCAAGGATGATGCGCATGTCTCGCCGCTCGACCGCTTTTTTCAAGACGCTGACTGCGCTCACCGTGCTGGTGCTGCTCGCCGGCTGCTCGTCGCTGTCGCCATACTCGAAAGTGACCAAGATCAACCTGAAACTGACTGGCAGCGATCAGCTCAACCCGGACCTCAACGGCCGTCCTTCGCCGATCGTGGTGCGCCTGTTCGAACTCAAGCACCCGGTGACCTTCGAGAACGCTGATTTCTTCAGCCTCTACGAGCGCGCCAAGGAATCCCTCAACCCGGACCTGGTGGCCAGCGAAGAACTCGAACTGCGCCCGGGTGAAACCGTGGAAATGAAACTCAGCGTGGAGGAGGGCAGCCGCTACGTCGGCGTTCTCGCCGCGTATCGCGATCTGCCGGAAACCAAGTGGCGCTACACCGTGCAGGTCACTCCGCTGGAGCTGACCGACGCCGATCTGACCCTGGATCAGGCCGGTATCCGCAACACCCATGAAGCGCTCGCCAAGGCGGATGACTGAACATGAATACCCATAAAGTCATTTGGCAGGAAGGCATGTTGCTGCGCCCGCAGCACTTCCAGCACAACGATCGCTATTACGATCACCAGATGAAAACCCGCACCCAGTTGCTGGGTGGCTACACCTGGGGTTTCCTCAATCTGGAGATCGACCTGCAGTTCCTCAACATGGGCAAGCTGGTGATCAGTGCCGCGTCGGGGATCCTGCCGGACGGCAGCCTGTTCGAACTCGGCGGCAACACCGAACCGCTGGCGCTGGACGTGCCGCCGAACACCGGCAACACGCCGATTTACCTGGCGCTGCCGTTGGTTACTGGTAACCACATCGAAGCGCGCCGTCCGGAGCAGTCCGACGTGCTGGCGCGTTACACCGCGTATGACGCCGAAGTGGCCGACTCCAACGCCGGCGACGACTCCGCGAGCCAGGTCAGCTGCGGCCGCCCGGACTTCAAACTGTTGCTCGGCGAGCAGCAGAGCGATCAGGCCTACGTGAAGCTGAAGATCTGCGACGTGCTCGACACCACGCCGGACGGTGTGATCAGCCTCGATCCGGATTTCGTGCCGACCTACATTCAGGCCCACGCTTCCAGCTACCTGCTGTCGTGCCTCAAAGAAGTCATCAGCATGCTCAACCACCGGGGCGACACGATTGCCGAGCGGATTCGCTCCAACGGCAAGGTCGGCGGCGCGGAGGTTGGCGACTTCATGATGCTGCAACTGATCAACCGTACCGAACTGCTGCTGCGCCATTACCTGGGCCTGGAGCAAGTGCACCCGGAAGAGTTGTACCGCACGCTGCTGACCATGCTCGGCGATCTGGCGACTTTCTCCAGCGACAGCAAGCGCCCGCGCCTGGACAGCCGCTACTCCCACGCCGATCAGGGCGCGAGCTTCCGCAAACTGATGGAAGCGATTCGTCAGGTGCTGTCGATGGTGCTGGAGCAACACGCCATCGAGCTGATCCTGCAAGCGCGTCAGTACGGCATCATCGTGTCGCCGTTGCACGACCACAAACTGCTGGGCTCGGCTTCGTTCGTGCTGGCAGCGAGTGCCAACTGCGACTCCGAAGAACTGCGCCAACGCTTGCCGGCGCACCTCAAGGTCGGCCCGGTGGAGCGCATTCGCCAACTGGTCAACCTGCACCTGCCGGGGATCAAGGTCAAACCCTTGCCCGTGGCCCCGCGGCAGATCGCGTTCCACTCGAACAAAACCTACTTCATCCTCGAACTCAGTTCCGAAGACCTGGCGCAACTCGAGCGCTCCGGCGGCTTCGCGTTCCACGTGTCCGGCGAATTCGCCGAGCTTGAACTGAAATTCTGGGCCATCAGGAACTGACCGACATGATCAAGGACATGGAACACAACCAGGACGACAAAACCGTCCTGCTCGACCGTCAGGGCCACGGCCCGGCGTCGAGTCCGCTGACCGACTTCGCTGCGCCACCGCGCTTCGAGCAACTGGAAGAACGGATGATCTACGCTGCGCGCCTGCGCCCGGCGGAGGCGTTCAACATCAGCCTCAATTCGCTGGTGGCGGCCTCGTCCGAACTGCTTTCGGAAGTGGTGCGTCTCAAGCACAGCGAAACCCGCGAAGACCTTTACGCGCTCAACGAGCGCCTGACCGCCGGGCTCAAGCTGTTTGAAGTGCGCGCCCTGCATAACGGCGCCGAAAGCAGCCAGGTGATGGCCGCTCGTTACGTGCTCTGCACCGTGGTCGACGAAGCCGTCGTGACCACGCCGTGGGGCAACGAAAGCGAGTGGTCGCAGATGAGCCTGCTTAGCAGCTTCCACAACGAGACCTTCGGTGGCGAGAAGTTCTTCCAGTTGCTCGATCGCCTGTCGAAGAACCCGGTCAAACACCTGCCGATGCTCGAGTTGATGTACCTGTGCCTGTCCCTCGGTTTCGAGGGCAAGTACCGCGTGCAGGCGCGTGGCATGCTCGAACTCGAAGGCATCCGCGACGCCCTGTACCGGCAGATCCGTCAGTTGCGTGGCGACGTGCCGCGCGAGTTGTCGCCGCACTGGGAAGGCCTCAACGATCAGCGCCGCAACCTGGTGCGCATCGTGCCGGCGTGGATGGTGGTGCTGTTCACTTTCGTCTGCCTGGTGGTGATGTATTCGGGCTTCGCCTGGGTCCTGGGCGAGCAGCGCGACACCGTTCTGCAACCATATCAGCCGCTTGATCCGGCCGCGGTTCAACCGCAGTCGCAGCCGTAACAGGGACGTGTGATGAAAAAGTTTTTCAAGAAAGTCGGCGCCTTCCTGCGCCAGACCTGGGTCTGGACTCTGCTGCTGGTGCTGTTCGTGGCACTGCTGGTGTGGTTCGTTGGCCCGTTGTTGGCAGTGGATGACTACAAGTTCTGGGAAAGCGCGACCTCGCGTCTGCTGACCATCAGCGTGCTGTTCCTGATCTGGGGCCTGACCATGGTCTTCGTCAGCTGGCGCGCGGGTATCCGCAAGAAAGCCGTCGAAGAAACCGAAGACGGCCAGGATCGCATCCGTCGTGACGATCTGATCGAAGAAGAGCAGAAAGAGTTGAAGGCGCGGTTCAAGGACGCGCTGAAAACCCTGAAGACCTCGAGCCTGTATCGCGGCCGCAGCGAACGCTGGCGCAACGATTTGCCGTGGTACCTGCTGATCGGCCCGCAGTCCTGCGGCAAGACCAGTCTGCTGGACTTCTCCGGGCTCGAATTCCCGATCAACAAGATCGACCGCAAGCTGACCCGCGACACCCTCGGCACCCGTCATTGCGACTGGTACTTCGCCGACCACGGTGTGCTGATCGACACCGCCGGGCGCTACACCGCGCAGCCGGACGCGGAAGTCGACGGCAGTGCCTGGACCACCTTGCTCGAGCTGTTGCGCAAGCGTCGTCGCGGGCGTCCGTTGAACGGTGTGCTGGTGACCATTCCGGTGGAATCGCTCATCGGTGGCAGCGAGCAGGACATCGACGCCCTGGCGCGCCAGGTACGCGGTCGCCTGCAAGATGTCTATCAGAAGCTGCACGTCGACGTACCGGTGTATCTGGTGCTGAGCAAGGCTGACAAGCTGCTCGGTTTCGACGAGTTCTTCGATCAACTGACCCGCGAAGAAAGCGATCAAGTGCTGGGTACCAGCTTCCGCAAGGATCAGCTCGGCACCGACGTCGCGGTACTGCGCAGCGAGTTCGAAGAGCTGCTGCGTCGCCTGAACAATCAGGTGATCATGCGCATGCACTCCGAGCGCGATACGCAGCGCCGTGGCCGCATCCTCGACTTCCCGCATCAACTGGGGCAGATCGGCGAGCATCTGTGCCTGTTCGTCGACCTGGCGTTCACCGGCAACCGCTACCAGCGCGCGACGCTGCTGCGTGGTTTCTACCTGACCAGCGCTCCGCACCTGACTCAGGAAATGGACGCGACCACCGCCGGCATCGGCGCCAATCTGGGCATGAATGCCGGCGTGCTGCCAACCCTGCGCAGTGGCCGTTCGCGTTTCATCCATCATCTGTTCAGCCGGGTGATTTTCCCGGAGTCCGATCTGGCCGGCCTCGACAAGCGCGAGCGCAGCCGCATCCATTGGGGTCAGCGTGCGTTGTACGTCGGCGCACTGGCTGCACTGGCGCTGTTCGGCATGCTCTGGGCCGGTGGTTTCTCGGCCAACTACGAGCGTCTGGAAAACCTGCGCGCACTGGCGCAGAACTGGACTCAACAGCGTTCGGCGCTGACCCCGCGTGATGACGCGATGGGCGTGCTGAAAACCCTCGACACCAGCTACGCCGCGACTCAGGTGTTCCCGAAAAAGGGCGACGTCTCGTACCACGAGCGGGGCGGTCTGTATCAGGGCGAAGACGTCAATCCGGTGGTCAGGCAGGCCTACGAGCACGAACTCGAAGTGCAACTGCTGCCACGGGTCGCGACGATGCTCGAAGGGCAGATCCGCGCCAACATGAAGGACCGCGAAAAGCTGCTCAACAGCCTGCGCGCGTACCTGATGTTGAACATGAAAGACCGCCGTGACGCCGCGTGGCTCAAGGACTGGGTCGCCACTGACTGGTCGCAGCGCTACACCGGCAACACCGCGGTGCAGAACGGTCTGAACACTCACCTCGAGCGCCTGCTGAAGCAGCCGTTCATCTACCCGCTGAACGATCAGTTGGTGACTCAGGCACGTCAGGTTCTGCGTTCCGAATCGCTGGCCACCGTGGTCTACCGCATGCTCCGCGAGCAGGCGCGCAACCTGCCGGAATACCGTTTCAGCCAGCACCTCGGCCCGCAGGGCTCGCTGTTCATCGGCACCGAATACGTGATCCCGGGGTTCTACACCCAGCAGGGTTATCAGCAGTATTTCTCGGTGCAGGGTTCGGCGCTGGTCACCGACATCCTGCGTGACAACTGGGTGCTGGGCGAAGGTGCGGGCATCAGCGACATGGACTTGCGTCGCCTGATGGTCGAGCTGGAGCAACTGTACTTCCGCGACTACGCCAACTACTGGAGCGAAGCCGTTGGCCAGGTGGCGTTGCCGCCGATCAGCGACGCCGGTGAAGGCGCCGAGCAACTGGCGGGCCTGACTTCGGCCAACTCACCGGTGCTGGCGTTGCTCACTGAAGTGCGCGAAAACACGCGCTTCCCGGCTGCTGCCGATCCGGTGGATGAAGCCGGTGATGCCGCTGATGCACTGGCGGGGCAGAAGGGCAAACTGGGCAAGGTCGGCAAGCTGGCCTCGGCTGTCGCGGACAAAGCCTCGGCGATGAACGTGGCGAAGAACCTGCCGGACACCGCGAAGAAGTCGCTGCAACGTCGTTTCGAGCCGCTGCACCGGTTGCTTGATGACAACAACGGCCCGGCCGCTGACCTGACCCCGGCCCTCAGTGCGCTCAACGACCTGCAACTGCAACTGTCCGGTCTGGCCCGTTCCAGTACGCCGGAACAAGCCGCGTTCGAACTGGCGAAAACCCGCATGAGCGGCCAGCGTGATGCGCTGACCAACCTGCGTGCTGCCTCGGGTCGCCTGCCGCGTCCGCTGAGCGTGTGGTTCAACGTGCTGGCCGAAGACTCGTGGCGCCTGGTGCTCAACGATGCCTACCAATACCTGAACGGCCGTTATCAGAACGAGCTGTACAGCGTGTATGGCAAGACCATCAGCAAGCGTTATCCGTTCAGCGCCAGCAGCACCAGCGACGTGGCGATCAGCGACTTCCGCGAGTTCTTCCGGGCGCAAGGCACCGTCGACCGCTTCTTCGACAGCTACATGCGTCCGTTCGTCAGCGGTGATCCGGGCAACTACCGGATGCGCAGCGTCGACGGCCACAGCCTGCCGGTGTCGAAGATGTATCTGGACCAGATGGCGGCAGCCCTGACGATTCGCCAGAGCTTCTTCTCGATCAACCCGGCCGAGCCGACCGTGCAGTTCAAACTGGAGCCGTACACCCTCGATCCGGCGGTGAGCCGTTCCGAGTTCAAGTTCGGCGACAAGACCATGGAATACCGCCACGGTCCGATCCTGCCAATGACGTTCAAGTGGCCGACCGATGCTGAAGACGGTCGTACCAGCCTGGTGATGGACAAGATGGCGGGGCGTCCGATCGGTATCGAGAAGAACTCCGGCCCATGGTCGCTGTTCCGTCTGTTCGACCTGATGCAGACCGAGTACCTGACCGGTCGCGACGTGTTGGTGCTGAAAGCCGACGTGGGTGGCCTGCGCGCCAACTACCTGCTGACCAGCCAGCGCACGCCGAACCCGTTCGACATGGGCGTATTGCGCACCTTCCGTATGCCGGTGCAGCTCTGATGCTGGTGGCCAGTCCCTGGCGCAGCGCGGCGCGTACCGACCCGGGCAAGGTGCGGGCGCGCAACGAAGATGCCTTCCTCGACAATCCGCAGCAGGGGCTGTGGGTGGTCGCGGACGGCATGGGCGGTCATCAGGGTGGCGACATCGCCAGCCAGTTGATCGTCGCCAGCCTGGCTGAACTGCCGCAGCACGAGGACTTCGACGAACGCCTCAAAGCCATCCGCCAGTGCCTGCACTGGCTGAACCGGCGTTTGGGGCAAGAGTTGACGGTCACCGCCGGGCGTCACGACAGCATCATGGGCAGCACCGTCGTGGCGCTGCTGGTGGAAGGCAATCGCGCGGCCTGCATCTGGGCCGGCGACAGCCGCTGCTACCTGTGGCGTGGGCAGCGGTTGTATCAGCTGTCCAAGGACCATTCGCTGCAGCAGCAACTGATCGACGAGCAACAGATGAGCGTCGAACAGGCCGCTGCGCACCCAGCGGCCCAGGCCTTGACCCGGGCGGTCGGCGCGGCCGAACAACTGACCCTGGATGTCCTCGAACTCGAGGTCTACCCGGGCGATGCGTTCCTGTTGTGCAGCGATGGTTTGTACCAGGGCCTGAGCAGCGATGCCCTTGGCAACGCCCTCAGCCTGAGTGCGCCGCACGTGGCGCTGGAGCGTCTGTTCGATGGTGCCCTGCGTGGCGCCGCCCGGGACAACCTGACTGCCGTGGTGATCCGCCAATGAGTGAAATCGAATCGTCAGTCGATGACTTGCTGATGAGCGAAGATCAGGCCAACAACCTGACCTACTTCGCCTTCGCCAAGGCAAACAACGCCGAGCCTTTGCTGGCGCCCACCAAGGCCAGCATCGGTGCATTGCCGGACGTACTCGCCGGCCGCTACCACCTCGAGCGTCTGCTCGGGGCAGGCGGCATGGGCGCCGTTTACCGGGCGCGGGATCTGCTGCACGAGCAGTTCGGCGATCCCGATCCTTACATCGCGCTGAAAATCCTCAGCGAAGAATTTGCCGAGTCGCCGGACGCCAGCGCCTTGCTCTACAGCGAGTTCGCCCTGACCCGACGCCTGCGCCACGACAATGTCGTGCGTGCACACACTTTTGAAGTCGACACCGACTGCCAGCGGGCCTTCATCACCATGGAATACATGCGTGGCCTGACCCTGGACAAATTGCTCTGCGAGCGGCCCCTCGGCCTGCCGTGGAAAGAAACGCGCGACATCGCGCTGCCGCTGCTCGATACGCTGGCCTATGCCCACCGTCGTGGCGTGCTGCATGGAGACATGAAACCGAGCAACGTCATGCTCAGCGAAGACGGTCTGCGCCTGTTCGACTTCGGTCTCGGCCAGGCAGACGCGGGCGTGTTGCCCGGCCTGCCGCACCTGAGCCGCGAACGCTTCAACGCCTGGACCCCGGGCTACGCCGCCCCCGAACTGCTTGAGGGCCAACCGTTGTCGGCCAGCGCGGACGTGTACGGCGTGGCCTGCGTGATTTATGAACTGGCGAGCGGCAAACACCCGTTCCGCCGCTTGCCCTCGACCCAGGCCCGCGACGAGCACCTGGAGCGCGAGCTGCAAGCCCCGGCGAATCTGCCAAAACACGGCTGGCCAGCGCTGAAAACCGCGCTGAGCTTCAATGCGGCAGATCGCACCATCACTGCCGATCAATTGCGTGACGCCTTGGGCGCCACTTCGTCCTGGCTGCAACGGTTGCGACTTCGGGCGTAACGGACGACATTCGAACAGGGAGCACTTTATGTTCAACCCAGCTAACGAAACCCACTTCAGCCTCAAGGTCGAAGACTACGTGGGCGACCTGCAAGTGCTGTCGTTCACCGGCACCGAAGGCATCAGCCAGCCGTTTCGTTTCGACCTCGAACTGGTCAGCGAAAACCCCGATCTGGACCTGGAAAAACTCCTGCACAAGCAGGCGTTTCTCGCATTCGATCCACAGGGCTCAGGCATCCATGGCCAGATCTACCGCGTCGCCCAAGGCGATGCCGGCAAACGCCTGACCCGCTACAAAGTCTCGCTGGTGCCGCAACTGCAATACCTGCATCACCGCACCAACCAGCGCATCTACCAGCAGATGTCGGCGCCGAAAATCATCGCGCTGATCCTCGACGAACACGGGATCAAGGGCAACGCCTACAGCTTCCAGCTGAGCCAGCCGTGCCCGGATCGCGACTACTGCGTGCAGTACGACGAAACCGATCTGCACTTCGTCCAGCGCCTGTGCGAGGAGGAGGGCATTCACTACCACTTCCAGCACAGCGAAAAAGCTCATCTGCTGGTGTTCGGCGACGACCAGACCGTGTTCCCCGACCTCGGGCAGCCAACCGCGTACGTGCAAGGCAGCGGCATGGTCGCTGAAGAACCGGTGATCAAAGGTTTCAAACTGCGCCTGGAAACCCGCACCAGCCGCACCACGCGCCGCGACTACGACTTCGAAAAACCGCGCCTGCAAATGGAAGCGGCGTATAAACCGGATGGTGCTTGCGACAGCGAAAACAGCGAACCGGATCTGGAAGACTACGACTACCCGGGCCGCTTCATCGACCGCGCGCGCGGCAAGTTCCTCAGCCAGCGCGCCCTCGAACGCCACCGCGCCGACTACCGCCAGGCCGAAGGTCGCGGCGACCAGACCAAACTGGTCAGCGGCCACTTCATGGCCATGTCCGACCACCCGCGCAGTGAGTGGAACGACCTGTGGCTGCTCACCGAAATCTTCCACGAAGGCAAACAGCCGCAAGTCCTCGAAGAAGGCGTGACCAGCGACACCACCGACAACAAGGACGACTTCCACCAGGGTTACCGCAACACCTTCCTCGCCACCCCGTGGGACGTGTTCTACCGCCCGGCCCTCGAACACCCGAAACCGCGCGTGCTCGGCAGCCAGACCGCCATGGTCACCGGCCCCAAGGGCGAAGAAATCCACTGCGACCAATACGGCCGCATCAAGGTGCAATTCCACTGGGACCGCGAAGGCCTGGCCGACGACAAGACCAGTTGCTGGCTGCGCGTCTCCAGCTCCTGGGCCGGCGACCGCTACGGCGCCATCTCCATCCCGCGCGTCGGCATGGAAGTCCTCGTCACCTTCCTCGAAGGCGACCCCGACCAACCACTGGTCACCGGCTGCCTGTACCACAAGGAAAACCCGGTGCCGTACGCCCTCCCGGCGAACAAGACCCGCAGCGTCTTCAAAACCCTCAGCTCCCCGGGCGGCGGTGGCTACAACGAACTGCGCATCGAAGACAAAAAAGGCGCCGAACAAATCTTCATCCACGCCCAGCGCGACTGGGATGAAAACGTCGAACACGACCAGAAAATCCGCGTCGGCAATGAACGCCACGACACTGTGGTGAAGAACACCTACACCGAACTGAAGGCTGAAGAACACCGAACCACCATCAGCGACCGCAAGATCGAAGCACGGATGGATGACCACCTGACTATTGGTGAGAGCCAGCATGTGAAGCTCGGGACTGCGCAACTGACCAGTGCCGGGAAAGAGATACACATCAAGGCTGGGGACAAGATTGTCATTGAGGCGGGGACTGAGCTGACGATTCTCGGCGGCGGCAGTTTCATCAAGCTGGATGGCGGTGGTGTGACGGTGGTTGGGCCGGTGGTGAAGATTAATGCGGGTGGTGCTGCTGGAACTGGTTCAGGAATTGGTATCAAAGTTCCGGGGTTGCCCGGATTGGCTGACGCAGCGAAAGCGGGAGCGGTGCTGGAGGCGGGGAAGGCGAATCCGACTTGGCTTGAGTTGAATTTGCACCAAAGTAATCTTGAACCTGTTCCTGGAGCCTCTTACCGAGTCGAGTTTTCAGATGGGTCGAGCCGTGAAGGTATCCTGGACACCAAGGGGTTCGCTCGGTTGGAGGACGTGCCACCTGGCCCGATTGAAGTTTATTACGGTGAAGACCCGAGGCCCTTTGATCGTGAGTCAGTCAAGGTAGTTGAGAGTTCCGATGACAAGGTCAATTCAGACCTGCAAAAACTTGGGCTGGATCCCGCTCAAGTTGATTTACAAGCACTGATTGAGCAAGCCGCAGGGAGGCTGAAATGACTGAGGATTTAAAAACGACGAACGCTGCTGGAGACGAAGATCGTAAAGCCGCTTATCAAGAGGCCGCTGTTGAACTGGCAAAAGGGATTGCTTTGGGGGCAGTGCCATTCCTAGGCCAAGCCATTGATGCTTACGATACCGTGGAGTCCTCCATTGATCTCTACAATGCTGGAACTGCAGAGAGTAAAGAGGACGCAAAGTTTGATTTGCTGATGGCTGTCATCGGTTGGATTCCCGGTCCGGGTGACGGACTCAAGAAGAGTTTGCGTATAGTCAATCGCGACCCTCAGCGTTTTGCGCCAGTATTATTTGATCTCCTGCGTTTCGTGTTAGATGAATGTGGTGTAAAAACAAGTCCAGAAGAATTGCTAAAGCAAATTTTTGATGCCTCAAAGTTGCGCGCAGAGTTGGACGATATTATCAGCGGAGTGAAAGGGTCCTCTACTTATAAAAGTTTCCCTGCTTGGACTCAATCTACTATCGTTACTGTGCTTGCTACTGCACGTGACAATATGCCTGAGATGATAGGGATTGTTGAGAAGCGTTTGCTTAAGTGGAAAGGGATGCAGCGCAATAGTTCGGCTATGGCATCGGGCTCAAGTAAGTCGGCCAAAGGTCATAAGCCAGCGGGTAAAGATCCCGCAGTTGCAACGCAAGGTAAGAGCGGCGCAAGTGAAACTCGACCTAACTCTATAGATAAAAACAAAACAGAAAAGAAGAGTTACCACATCTCCAACGAGGGCTTGGGTGTAAGCGGAGAACACATCGCCGACTACATTTGCGCAGTGGAGTTTGGTTGGGGTAAAGATTGGGATGGCCATGATAAGGGAGCTGACGGAAAATGGCTAGAAGGGAAACCAAGCGCAAGTAAACTGGGTAAGCTCTCTAAAGGTGGGAGCCCGAAAAGTCACAATATTCTTTATAAGTTGTCGGACCCTGCTAACGGCACGGGCATCGACGCAGTGTGGAGAGCAGATCCCGCGACGAACGCAGGAAGAAAATTTGCCATTATCGAGGCAAAAGCGAGCAAGAACGAGGATGCTCCAAAATTTTTGAGGAAGCCAAATAATACCCGTAAGCCGAGCATTAATTCAAAACTTGGTGTTTCCGGAGAACCTCAATTGAGCAATCTTCTGGAGCCTATTGAAGAGGCCAAGGATGATAATGATCGTACGGGAAAAGCTGCCGGAAAAAATCGATCAAAGGTATCTGGTAAAAAATCCGCTGATAATACATCTGAGAAGGCTACGAAACCCTCTAAAGCCCAAAAGAACGACTTGATGGTTCAGATGAGTAAAGAGTGGATATCAAAAAATTTGAGGGACGCTGTGGGAGTTACGATGACTAGAGAGATTCTTGATTCTTACTCAAGGCATCTGTTTTTTTCTCCGTTGTATCATCTTTCGGGAAGCCCGGAGGAGCATGCTACAGCACTTCTTAGTGGATCTCCTGAATCCAGCCATGCGAAGCATGCCGCATTTCACTATGGTGAGGATGAGGTAAAGCAAGCTGTGAATAGGCGAAAAAAATCGCTGGCGAAAAAACATGGTGCACTAGATTCTTTGCGGCTTGAGGTTTAAATAGAAAATGAATAGAAGGCAGCCGTTTATTACAGAGGCGTATTATAAAAACCTTGTTGGCTTTTATGATTCTTCGGAATCTTATTGGAGTACTCACAATCTGGAAGAGGATTTTCCGGGTCAGGAAGCATCTTTGAAAGCCTTTGAGGTTAAACAGGATTCTCTCGGCGCTTTGATAATAAAATATACAGCTGGTGAACCGGTTTCAGAGTTGTATGAGCCGCTTGAAAGAGTCGTGCGAAGTTTCGAGATGTATCAAAAGGCCTTGGCTGATTATGAGGGCGTACCTAATATATCGCCACTGGATCTTGAAGAGTCTCCAACCGATTTTGAAGAGTTTGTCCAGGTGGCCAGCCTGTGCATACTTTTGCATCGAAATGATCTTTTGGCCAGATTTGTACATTTGACAGATGCAGCGGGTTTTAATAGTGAGGATACTCTTTACGAAGATTTGCTACGTAAAAACTTAGCAGGAAGGGCTGATATAGATGAGTGGTTTCACCCAGTATATACGAAGCTGATCAGGTCAATTTATGCCTCTAGCAAAACTGAGGCCTCTAAGCTTTTGAATGAGTATTGCGGTCAGTGGTATGAGTCTTTTGGTGACCTCCGGGCGAGTTGGCATGACTCGCATTTAAGTATTGATGGTGATGATGGTAGCTACTTTGGGTACTGGGCCTTTGAAGCAGGTGCTATTGCATTTCTTTATGGGATTGACGATAGCAAAATAGATCATATGGTTTATCCGAAGGACTTGGTTGAGTATGCTAGAAATTATACCGGTTCGAGCATCTTGCAGATTGGTCGAGTTGACTCGGGGCAGCCATGTACTAAACAAGGTTATTGGTTTACTCCTGCACAAGCTAACTCCCGCCGATACTTCAAGCAGGGCGAAATTATGCCGAATGTAGATGATTCGCGATGGGGCGATACGATTTGGTACTGGTCAGGAGAGTAGAGGTTTAATAAATGAACTGGGCACAGACCACTTTTCAGTAATTGTCAAAAAACGTGGTCTGTCCCTGAGGGATCCAGCTTCGAAGTCAGCACCAGTGCTGACTCCACTCCAGAGTCCGGATGCAGGTGGGAGTAGGGCGAGCACATGCAATTCAAAACTCTAGCGGTGTCACTGCTCGGCCTGATGTGGACGATGCCGGCGTTAGCCGAAACCACCACGTTCAGCCCAACCAAAGGCGTCGACGCGACGCTGGTTCTCGAAGGCTCCAAGCTGAACATCGCGGTTAAAACCGAAACGCACAGCGAGTCGCGAACAATCGCTTTTGAAACCGAGAACGAACTCCATGCGCAGTTCGATGATTTCAATTTTGACGGCGCCAAGGATTTCGCGATCTGGCAGCTCGATGACGGCATGGGCACTTACGACTACTACCGGGTGTTCATTTATCAAGCCAAAACCGGCACGTTCGAAGAGTTGCAGCCGGACTGCGGCGATGGCTTCGTTAACCTGCGCGTCGACAAAAAACGTAAAGCGTTGCTCAGCACTTACTGGGAAATGAACCTACCCAAGCAATGCGTCACCCGGTTCGCCAAGCGCAAAACCTGAATGACTCAAGGATGAACACAGTGAACCGTTTCGTTTTTACCCTGCTGGCCATGCTGCTGCCGGTTTCAGTGGCGTATGCGCAGGATGACTGCAGCCATGTCACCTCAAGCCTGGAAATGGTGCCCTGCTCGGAGGTGGCGAAGAAGGCTGCAGATGCGCAGTTGAATGTCAGCTATAAGCAGTTGATGTCGCGGCTTGAGTCTGACTATCGAACAGATCCGGCGTTGGGTGCGGAGTACGCGGCGAAGGTCAAGGAGTCGCAGCGTGCGTGGCTGAAATTGCGTGATGCGAACTGTCCGTTGGAGGCGTTCGAGATCGAGACCGGGATGCCGGCACATGTGTTCGCCGTCAACTCGTGTGTCGCCAGAATGAGCCGCGAGCGTTCGGCGTATCTGGACAAGATTGTCCCTGCTCTTGCAGCCGATAAGAGCACTTCAACGGCGCCGGCCAGCGGCGCGTGTCCTTCGGAGGAGTTCGCTCCCTTCCTGACGGCGTTTTCCGCCAACAGCGAATCTCAACGCCGTCTCACGGCGATGACGGTCAAATCGATGGTGTTGAAACCGGTAGCGGGAAAGGATCGAAGTACCTTTGAGCCTTCGACCTCGGGTGTCAGTGGAGCTACTTTCACCTATCCGCTGATGGCTGCAATCACGCCCGGCAAGACTCCTGGAGTCGAGATTGAAGAAGTGGACGACAGTCACGTCAATGTGGTGGATAAGCGAGCGGGCAACAGCAATGTGAAAGTCTTCAACTTCTCTCGTCAGGCATGTTGGGTGCTTGAGGGGATTGAGGATTGGTCGATCAGTGAGAGGGACCTTATCGCAACACGTAATCCCGGCATGAGCCGCGCCGAGAACTTCTGTGAACAACGTGCTGAAGCTTTAGGAGGGCTGGGATTTCTTGAGCAATATCCGCTGACTGTGGAGTTGATTGAGGCGTCTCTGGAAAATTATGTATGTGCTGCAGAGTCGGGTGATGCGAAGGCGAGCCTGTCGGCGGCACGCCTGAGCCTTTCGCAGATGGCCTCTCAGCTGGAAACCAACAAGGTTGAGGCGTTGTTCAAAGCGGCCTCGAAAATACCAAGTGGGGCTTTGGGCTATGCCACGTTTCTTTGTTCAGGAAACTCCACCGACTATAACGGCCCTTGCCTTCATCCCGAGCAGGCAAAAGAGCAGGTCATTCGGGCGATCACCATGGGTTCCACAGACGCGATGAGTTATCTGGCTTCTACCTTTGAGGGTGGCGAGTTGGGAACTAAGGATATATCCCGAGCGTTAGCCTGTTATCAGATGGCGGCTGACAAAGGTGATCAGTCGAGCATCGACAGTGTGAAGCGATTGGGATCGCAGCCGATCAAGGCCAGTCAGTGCATTTGAAGTTCGGGGTGATGTTTGATGAGCTTCCGCACGTGTTGAGTCTGAGTCCGTCACGCTCAAACGTTTAATACCTGAGCATCTGACGATCGCGATTTTCCTTTAAACTCCCCACCCCCCAAGGAATGCGCTCAGGACACGGAATGCCAGCCCCCTCTTTCTCTCTTCGCTCCGCGATGGTGCTTTGGCTGTATGCCGCCGCGATCGTACATGTGCTCGCCGGCATCACCCTGACTTGGGCCGGGCATTCCGGTTTACTCGACGGCTATCTGCACGTTCTCGAACTGTCGTTCTGGGGCGCAGATGCAGTCCCCTCCGCCGGTCACGAACAGCAGGTCTGGTGGCTCGCGCTGTTCGGCGCGACGCTGCAAAGTTATTCGCTGTACATGCTCGCGCTGGTGCACCTGGGCAATCGCTTGAAAACCCCGGCAGTGTGGGGCTGGTTGATCGCCGGCATCCTGTTATGGGCGCCGCAGGACATGTGGCTCTCAGCGCAACAACAGGTTTGGTCGCACCTTTGGCTCGACGGTTTTGCGTTGCTGGTGTTGTTGCCGCCGCTGATGTGGCTGTATCGCCATGACCGCCGAAAATCCCCTTCATTAAAGACTCCGAGCACATCCAACCCGTTTGTTGGCAGCGTTTTCAAACGCGTACTGATCACCGGCGGCACAGGGTTTATAGGTGAAGCTTTAGTCCACCAATTACTCGATGCCGGTCATTCAATTAGCGTTCTAACGCGTGATCCGCTGAGCGCCGCCACCTTGTTCAACGGCCGCGTCCGCTGCGTGCACTCGCTCAGCGAACTCAGCCGCGACGAAGCCTTCGACGCAGTGATCAATCTCGCCGGCGCCCCCGTCGCCGGCCCACGCTGGACTCCTGAACGTCAGGCGCAACTGCTCGCCAGCCGAGTCGGCACCACCGAAGCACTGATGACCTGGCTGAAAAACACCAAGCACAAACCAAAGCTATGGATTCAAGCCTCGGCCATCGGTTTCTACGGCGTGCGCGATGCCTGCGAAAACCTCGACGAACACGCCAGCAAGGGCGACGGTTTCATGGCCGAACTCTGCGCGCGTTGGGAATCCTCCGCGCAACCGGCCGCCGAGTTTGGTGTGCGTCAGGTGGTGCTACGCCTCGGCGTGGTGTTCGGTCCCGGCGGTGCGTTGACACCGTTGCTGCTGCCGTTCCGCCTGGGTTTCGGTGGTCGGATGGGTGACGGTCAGCAGATCATGAGTTGGGTGCACCGCGACGATGTGCTTAAGGTGATCGCGCGGGCGTTCAACGACGACAGTCTGCGCGGGACCTACAACATGGTGGCACCGGAAACGGTCAGTCAGGCAGTGTTCGCCGAGCAGGCCGGCAAGGTCCTCAAGCGTCCGGTGTGGTTCCATATTCCCGCCGCGCCAGTGCGAGCTTTAGCAGGAGAGATGGCGCAGTTGTTCTTCGACGGTCAGCGCGTGGTACCGCAGCGTTTGACCGAGGCTGGCTACACGTTCCGCTATCCAACCCTCGACGCCGCTCTGCGCGATCTGGCCTGAGGATCGCCCATGAGCAAGCCCTTGATGTACCTGCTGGCCGGCAACGGCAGCGCCGCCGATTGGTGGGATGACGCGCTGCCGCACTTCCAGCGCTACGATGTGGTGCCGCTGGAGTTGCCGGGCTTCGGCGCCAATCCGCAGCCGCCCTGCGAGGATCTCGCGGACTACGCGCATACCTTGCTGGCGATGACGCAGCAGGGCAGCGCGATCATGGCGGTGGGGGTCAATGCCTTGCTTGTGCTGCATGCGTTGCAACGTCGGCCCGGGCACTTTTCCCGCAGCGTTTTGTTGGCACCAGTCGGGGCGTTTTTGTGGCAGCGGCGGTTGCCTGCCCTGATGTCGCCGCTGCCGATCCGCAAGACCATTCACTGGCTGCTGTCGAACAAACCCACGCTGTTTGCGCGCAAGTTTTCCAACCAGACGTGGACGCCTGCGCAGTACCAGCGCATGGGCGCCGGTTATGCGCGCTGCCGTGCGTTTGTGCCGCACTGGGATCTGATTCGCGCCGACACTGCGCTGCCGCTGCTGGAGTGGATCACCGATCCGGTCGAGCTGGTTTGGGGCGATCAGGATGCCGTGCTGGGCATCGAGCAGGCGGCGGCGTGGTCGGCGATTCTGGCCCGCGCTGATCTGACTATCAGTCTCAAACCCGGTTGGGGCCATTACCCGTGGATCGACGCGCCGGCCGAATTTGCCGCGTGGCTGGAGTCCGGCGAGCGTGGTTTTGTCGCGCACACCAAGGGCGGCCGTTTGCGTCTGGCGGAGCTTGCCCGGCAACCGGTGCCGGCGGCGCTGACCCTTAATGATTGCGATGATCCGCGTCTGTCAGCGTTTCTCGCCGCCCTACCTGACGTGACCTGGGCGGTGCGCTCCTCCAGTTATGGCGAGGATCAGGCCGATTCGGCGAATGCCGGTTTGAGTACCACCTATCTGCGCGAGCCGACCGCCAATGTGCCGAAACGCATTGCCGAACTGACGGCCGAAGGCGTCGAGGAAGTGGTGGTGCAACGCTTCATCACGCCGGTAGTGTCCGGGATCGCCTTCCTGCGCCATCTCTCGGTAGAACTGGAGTGGGTTGAAGGCCATCTCGAATCGCTGGCCGATGGTCACGTCAGCCCTTCACAGACAACACTTTCGCGGCTCGGCAATGCGTGGCGCAGCGGCAAGTTCACGGCGTCCAACGGTTTGACCGAAGCGCTGCTGTGGGACTTTCTGCAAGACGTGTTGCGCGTGTTCCACTACGTGCCCGGCGACGTCGAATGGGCCTGGGACGGCGCGCAACTGTGGCTGCTGCAATACCGGCCGATCAGCGATTACGGCTGGCGCCGGCACCTCACAGCCGCCAACATCGCGGAGATCCTGCCGCCGCAACCGAGCGTGCTGGTGGAATACGCCCAGCGCCGCGCGGCAGCGAGTATCCCGGCGATCATGGCGCGCTGGGATGCGCGGGTGTTGCAGGACAACGAGCCGTTTACCGCAGTGTTCGGCGGTGCGTCCTACATCAACAATGACCTGTTTCTCGCCCGACTCGCCGACTGGGGCATCAGCGCCAGTAACTACGCTGGTGAAGTCGGCGGCGCGACGCCGCATTTGCCTTGGCAACCATTGAAGATGCTGCGTTCGCTGCCGCTGTTTTTGCGCATGCAGCGCAATGCTCGCGGCCATTTGCTGAACCTTGAAAACGGCTTGCAGCGCTTCGATCAGGAACTGGCCGAACTCGTCGCCCAAGCTGCCGATGGCCAGCAATTGGCAGATTGGTTCACGCGGTTCTATGTGTTCGTGGTGCAAGGCAACCTGTGCATCGCCACGGCGCTGGCCAGCAGTGGCGGCGACTGGCTGGGCCGCCCGCCGACCGCGTACGACAATCTGGAAAACAGTCCTCATCGATTGCCGTGGGAAACCGATCCGGCCACCCCGCGACCCGCGTCGAGCGAACTGCCGCTACAGCCATTCCCGCAATGGTCCGGGTTGATCCGCCTCGCGCACTCGGCTGGCCTGCCGGGCCTGCGTGGCTACTACCTGCAAGTGCGCGAGTGGTATCGCGACAATCTGATGCGCATCTTCTTCCGCCTGCACCACGCCATGCCGCTGGCGGATCGCGAGCACTGGTTTGCGCCGCATCCGGACGTGCGTACCCGCGATGGCAGCTTCTGGCAGGACGGTTGTGAAGGCGCTGAGCAGGCGATCGGATTCATGATTTATCCGGGGCAGGTGCAAGGTGTACTTGGCGAGGACATCTTGCTGGAGGACACCCTCGATCCGGGCCGTCACGCGCACTATCAGGCCGCGCGGGCGGTGATTGCGCGGATGGGTGGACGGTTGTCTCACGGCTCGACGTTGCTGCGCGAGTTGCGCAAGCCGTCGGCGGTGATGCCGCAGGTGGATCCGGCGTGGGTGGGGTGTGAGGTGGTGTATCGGGATGGTGAACTGGAATTGATGAATTCAAAGGATATGAAGTGAAGCGACAGTTGTTGTGTACGCGTTGGCTGTCGATGGCGGCGGTTAGTCTCTTGGCGGTTTCGGCAACCATGGCATTTGCTGCCGAACCGGTGTTCAACGACTACCGCGTTTCAGGCGTTTTCAGCGGCACTCACCATGAACTCGTGCCACAGGAAAGCAGCAGCCCGGGGATGGACAGTGCACGAGCGAAGGCCTTGAAAGGCAAGGTCAACTTCGCCGGCCATTTCATCCTTCACCAGCTCGGTTGCGGCGGTGGCGCCATCTGCGCCGAGGTGCTCGATGCGCGCACCGGAGAAGTCGTCGGCGGGCTGCCGAATGCCTATGACGGCAGTACGTTCGCCATGCTCTACCAACCCGACAGCCACCTGATCTTCATCACCGGAATCACCCTCGACGGTGAAGAAGACGTTCAGGGCAATTCACTGGAAAGCATCAACCGGAATCGCTACTACGAATTTGTGAACAACGAATTCCGCCTGCTGACGATGACCGACGCGCAATCGCCGACGCTTGAATAAGGATGATGGGATGAACCGTTTTTTAATTCCGAGCCTGCTGAGCGTGCTGCTGCTTTTGCCTTTCGCCCTGCCGGCGAGTGCCAGTGAAAGCAGTTGCTACGGCTACCTCACTGAAATGGTCAGGAGCAGCGACTTCCCGTTTCGGTATGTCGACAAGGACAAGGTCAATCTGCTGATTGATGAGGATGACGGAGAAAAGGTGCGCGCCCAACTGTTCTTTGACACCGATGGCACGGGGACCATTGGCTGGGTCAAATACACCCCCGCGACACGCGTATTGCTCAATACCTCGGCCGAACTGGACGAACCGATGGCATTGTCATTCGATGCCAAGCTTGCGGACGGCTATGCGAAATGCGTGGCTAGACAACCGCGCTCGGCGAAATGCCATCAACGGATGTGCACCTGAACCGGACTTGCACGTCCGAGTCGCCGATTTTGCGGCGACACACAGAGGCTATCGACGAACTGCCAACCTGCCTGGTTCATGGGTATCCCGGCACTTTGCAGGAAATTTCCCATAGGTTTGCAGGCTGGAAGATCAAAAGATCGCGGCCTTCGGCACCTCCTACAGGTATATGTTTCAACAGGTGTAGGACGTTGGGTGCAGAAGCGTGACTTGGCGGTCATCGTGCAGGAAATAGCCAGCATCATCTCCCAATATCGTCAGATAGTGGCGTTATCTCCCGAATCCCTTACACTTCCCCGGCCGTTCATTTTCCTTTTGAGGCTGTGCGCATGAAATTTCGTTTTCTTCTGTGGATGATGGGTTTGTTGATGGGTAAGGCCAGTCGGACAAATCCTGCGTTCCAGCAGCAGTTGGGTGACAAGGATCTGGTGTTTCAGCTGCAGACGCTGGACGGGAAAGTGGCGCGGCATTTCGTGGTGAAGAATCAGCGCATCACCAGCAAGTCTGGCGTGGTGGCAGAGCCGGCGTTTGCGATTGCGTTCAAGGATGCGGGTTATGCCTTTGCCACGATGCAGGCGAAGAACAAGCAACTGGCGTTTATGCAGGGGATTCAGGACAAGTCGATCCAGCTCAAGGGGAATCCGGCGCTGGTGATGTGGTTTCAGGGGTTGATGAAGTATTTGAAGCCTAGGAAGGCCAAGCCGAAGGCTTGATGCGGTCTGTTGGATCGAGGTGGATTTTTCGCGAGCAGGCTCGCTCCCACAGGGGTTGTGTAAAACCTGGGGGAGCGGGCCTGTTTGCTTTTAGGCCTGGCTGAACTGCGAGGCCAGTTCGCGCAGCAGAACTTCGGCTTCGAGGACTTTGCTGACGACGTCGTTGGCTTTGTCGCGGCTCAGGCCGACGCGGTCGAGCAGGGCGTCGGGAATGTCTTCGTCGGGGCCGGAGCCGATGCCGCGGCTGCGCAGCAGGCGTACGGCCAGGCAGACGAGGTTCGGGTATTCGGCGTAGGCGCCGTCGTAGCTTGGGTCGTGCTGGAAGCGCAGGGCGGTGGCCAGTTCATCCGGCATGTCCCAGTAGCGCATCAGCCACGAGCCGATCTGTTCGCGGCTGATGCCCAGCAGGTGCTGCTCGATGTAGCTGTGGCACAGGTGCGGGTTGACCTCCAGGTGGCGGCAGATCAGCGAGAAGTGCGGCGGGAACACGTGGGCCAGCAGCAGGTAGCCGAAGTTGTGCAGCAGACCGGCGAGGTAGGTCAGGCCGGCTTCTGGGCGCTGGGCACGCGGCATCGCGCGGGTCAGGCCTTCGATCACGGCGGCGGTGTAGATCGATTGCTGCCAGTACGGCGTGGTGTGTTGCGGGTGGTCTTTGGGCAGGCTCAGGGTCTTGCCGAGGGCCAGGCCCAGCGCCAAATTGATCACCAGATCGAAGCCGAGTACGCGAACGATCGCGTCTTCCACCGAACGGATCTTGCCCGGCGAAGCGTAGTACGGCGACGCCGCCCAGCTCACCACCTGCGCAGCCAGCGCCGGGTCGGTTTCGACGACGCCGGTGATGTCGTCGATGGTGGCGTTCGGGTCGACGCGCAGCTTGATGATTTTTTGCGCAGTCTCGGCCAGCGGCGGAATCTCGATGGTCGCTTCCAGGCGCTGCTGGATCCGGCGCGCGGTGAACGCTTGCACGGCCTGGGTGATTTCCTCGCGGTCATCGTCGGGGCGGTCGAGGTTCGGGCGGATGCTGCTCAGGGCTTCGCCAAAGTTGGCGGCGCTGGCCTTGGTCAGCATGGTTTTGAAGTCTTCGCTGGCGATTTCCAGCAACAGGCCCGGCTCGCCGGAGTTGATCAGCAACTTTGGCTCGCGCAGCAGGCTTTCTTCGTAGAGGCACGGCGAGCTGGTCAGCGCCGGCAGGCCCGGCAGCAGGCTCAGGCTGTGTTTGCCGAGCATCTTTTCCAGGCGCTCGGTGGACACGGCGGTCAGGCGACGGCCAGTCAGTTCGGCGAGGCGGTTGAGGTCGAGCAGCTGGCTCTGTGGAAACAGCACCATCAGCGCGCCGACGGCATCGTCCAGCAACACGGCTTGTACTTTGCGCGAGGCATTGAGGCCGTGGTGGTCGAGCACTTCTTCGTAGGCGATACCCAGCTTGCCGAGCAGCAGCCGAATTACAGACGGCGCGTGCGGGAGTTCGGGGGCGAGAGCTGCGTCAGTCATGGTGTGTATCCGTTTTTGAAACAATGGCAGGAGTATAACCAGCTCTGTCGGAACGAGCTGTCAGAAACTGCGACGGTGCTCACACTTGGCCGTATTGCTGCCCGTGGCGCAGCCAGCGGTCGAGCAAGGGGCTGACGTGCGTCGGCCAACGTTCCAGCAGGGCTTGGGCGGCGTCGCGCACGGCGGGTAGCAGGTCGGCGTCGCGCATCAGGTCGGCGACCTTGAATTGCAGCAGGCCGGTCTGGCGGGTGCCGAGCATTTCGCCGGGGCCACGCAGTTCGAGGTCTTTTTCGGCGATGACGAAACCGTCGTTGGTCTCGCGCATGATGCCCAGGCGCTGGCGACCGATCTGTGACAGCGGCGGATGGTAGAGCAGCACGCAATGGCTGACCGCGCTGCCCCGCCCGACGCGACCACGCAACTGGTGCAGTTGCGCGAGGCCGAGGCGCTCGGGGTTTTCGATGATCATCAGGCTGGCGTTGGGCACGTCGACGCCGACCTCGATCACCGTAGTGGCGACCAGCAGTTGCAGGTTGCCGGCCTTGAATTCAGCCATGACGGCGGCTTTCTCGGCAGGCTTCATGCGCCCGTGAATCAGCCCGACTTTCAACTCGCCGAGGGCGGCGGTCAGGTCTTCAAAGGTGGTTTCGGCGGCCTGACAGGTCAGTTCTTCCGACTCTTCGATCAGCGTGCACACCCAATAGGCCTGACGGCCCTCGGCGCAGGCGCTGCGCACCCGTTCGATGACTTCGACGCGGCGGGTGTCGGTGACCAGCACGGTGTTGACCGGGGTGCGACCGGGCGGTAGTTCGTCGAGGATCGAGGTATCGAGGTCGGCGTAGGCGCTCATCGCCAATGTTCGTGGAATCGGCGTGGCGGTCATGATCAGTTGATGCGGGCACATGCGCCCGCCGACGCCTTTCTGTCGCAGCGCCAGGCGTTGTTGCACGCCGAAGCGGTGTTGTTCGTCGATGATCACCAGCGCGAGGTTCTTGAACTGCACTTCGTCCTGGAACAGCGCGTGAGTGCCGACCACCATCGGTGTGCCGCTGGCGATCTGTTCCAGCGCGGTGACGCGGTTCTTGCCCTTGAGCTTGCCGGCCAGCCACGCGACGTCGATGCCCAGCGGTTCGAGCCAGCGCTTGAAGGTGATGAAGTGCTGCTCGGCGAGGATCTCGGTCGGCGCCATCAGCGCGACCTGATAACCGGCCTCCAGCGCTTGCAGCGCGGCAAGGGCGGCGACCACGGTTTTACCCGCGCCAACGTCGCCCTGAATCAGCCGCAGCATTGGTTCGTGCTGGCTGAGATCGTAGGCGATTTCGTTGCCAACGCGTTGCTGGGCACCGGTCGGGTTGAAGCCGAGGTTGGCCAGGTATTTCGGCGGCAGCTTCGTCGCTTTCGGCATCGCTGGCGCGCGCAGTGACCGCATGCTTTCACGCAGGCGTTGCTGCGACAGTTGATGGGTCAGCAGCTCTTCGAAGGCGAGGCGATGCTGGGCCCAGTGATGGCCGAGGGCGAGTTCATCGACGTCGGCATCGGCGGGTGGGTTGTGCAGATAGCGGATCGCATCAGCCAGCGGCGCCAGTTGATAGTCACGGGCCAGTTCGGTCGGCAGCCAGTCTGGCAGGGTAGCGGGCTTGAGCAGGGTTAACGTCTGCATGCACAACTGGCGCAGACGCTGCTGGGTCAGGCCTTCGGTGAGCGGGTAGACCGGGGTCAGGGTTTCGTCCACTGGCGGCGGTTCGTCACCGGTGATGGCGCGGTATTCCGGGTGGTAGATTTCCAGCCCCGAGGCGCCGGGTCGCACTTCGCCATAGCAGCGAATCCGCGTGCCGCGCTTGAGGCCTTCTTTCTGCGCATTGCTGAAATGGTAGAAGCGCAGGCTCAGGCCGCCGGTGCCGTCCTGCATGCGCACGACGAGGCTGCGGCGCCGGCCCATGACCACGTCGGCGCCGCTGACGGTGCCTTCGACCACGGCGTCCTGGCCCGGCCGCAAGTGGCCGATCGGCACTACACGGGTGCGATCCTGATAACGCAGCGGCAGGTGAAACAGCACGTCCTGGAGGTTCTCCAGACCGACCTTGGCCAGTTTCTCGGCCATGGCTTCGCCGACACCCTTGAGTGCCGTCACCGACACTTGCGACAGCTCAGTCATGACGCTCGCTTAACCGGCCGTAACCGGCGCTGCGGGCTTGGCAACCGAGCACAGGCGAACGGAGTCGGCGAGGATTTCGATGGCTTTGGGCCGCGGGAAGCTGGCGCGCCAGGCAATCGCCACGGTGCGGAACGGTACCGGCGCCGACAGCGGCCGCACTTCGATCACACCCGGGGCGTAGTGATGGCTGTCCACCGCTGACAGCGGCAGGATCGAGATGCCCAGGCCGGAGGCGACCATGTGGCGGATGGTTTCCAGCGAGCTGGACTCGACCGTGGTGTGCTTGGCGCCGTCGTTGCCCTTGGTCAGGGTCGGGCAGGCTTCGAGCACCTGGTCGCGGAAGCAGTGGCCTTCGCCGAGCAGCAGCAGGCTCTTGTCGTTCAGCAGGGCCGGGTCGATGGTTTCTTTTTGCGTCCACGGGTGCTGAGCCGGCATCAAGACGTAGAACGGCTCGTCGTACAGCGGCAGCGTCAGCACGTCGGCTTCGTTGAACGGCAGGGCGATGATGATCGCGTCGAGCTCGCCGTTGCGCAGTTTGTCCCGCAGCACGTGGGTGAAGTTTTCTTCGATGTACAACGGCATCTGCGGGGCGACCCGGTGCAGTTGCGGAATCAGGTGCGGGAACAGGTACGGCCCGACGGTGTAGATCGCGCCGACTTTCAGCGGTGCAGTCAGTTGGTTCTTGCCGGCCTGGGCCAGTTCACGGATGCCTTGCGCTTGCTCAAGCACTTTCTGCGCCTGGGCAACGATGCCCTCGCCGACCGGGGTCAGGCGCACAGCGCTTTTGCTGCGCTCGAAAATCAGCACACCGAGTTCGTCTTCAAGCTTTTTCACGCCCACCGAGAGGGTCGGCTGGCTGACGTGGCAACGCTCGGCCGCGTGGCCGAAGTGCTGCTCTTGGGCGAGGGTAACGATGTAGCGTAATTCTGTGAGAGTCATAGCGAGCGTCCATGAAGTTGCGGGCCAAGCATAACGGCTGCAATCGATAGACGCACGTTATCAGACTGAGTGAGGAATGCGACACCGGGCAATGTGAGTTTGCCGTTGCCAGATATGCAAAAGGCACCTTTCGGTGCCTTTTTGCTTATCTGGTCGACACATAACCCCTGTGGGAGCGGGCTTGCTCGCGAAGGCTTCGTGTCAGATACATTGATGTCGACTGACACGACGCCTTCGCGAGCAAGCCCGCTCCCACTTGGATCAGCGGCGTCTCTCGAGGGAGTACACAAACGGCGCAACAATTTCGATCGAGCCGTTGTTCAGCATATCGGCCGGGGGCTTGGGCAGCGGTTGCGCGCGGCGGATCATTTCCAGGGTGGCCCGGTCCAGATCGGCGTTGCCGGAGCGGCCCACCAGTTCGAACGACAACACATTACCTTCGGCATCGACTACAAAACGCAGTCGGTTCAAGCCTTCCTTGCCACGAGCCTGTGCGCTTTGCGGGTACTTTTTGTACTTCGCCAAATGCGCGAGCAGGGTGCCTTGCCAACTGGCCTTGGCGGCCATTTGTGCTGGCGACGGGCCTGGTGCCGGCTGGGCGGATTTCTCCGTTGGTGCCTGGGTCGGTTGGGTGTCAGCCGGTTTTTCCTCGGAAGGTTTTTCCTTTGGCGGATCCGGCAGCTTCTTCTCGACGGGCTTCGGCGGCTGAGGCTTTGGCTTCGGTTTAGGTTTCGGCACCGCGATTTCAGCCTTCGGTGCTTCGGCCAGTTTCGGAATCGGCAACTCTTCAACCGGAGCCGGTGGCTGTGGCGGTGTGACGACTTTCGGCGGAGCAGGCGGTGGCGGGGCTGGAACCGGTGCCAACTCGACCATCATTGCCTGGGGCGGCAATTCGATGGGCGCGCGGGCGGTCCAGTTCAGCGCCAGCGCGATGGCCAGCGCGTGAACGCCCAGCACCACGGCCAGGCTACCGCTGTAACGCGTCAGCTTATGGCGCGTCGTGATCATTTCTTGGCTGCGCTCTCAAGGCCCACCAGACCAACCTTCAGGTAACCCGCGGCACGCAGGTTATCCATCACGCTCATCAGGTCACCGTAATCCACGCCTTTGTCGGCCTGGAAGAAGATGGTGGTGTCTTTCTTGCCGTGAGTCTTGGCGTCGAGGATGGCGCCGAGTGTTTCCGGCTTCACTTCGTCTTCGCCAATGAACAGGCGCTGGTCAGCCTTGACGCTGAGGAACACCGGTTTCTCAGGCCGCGGCGCCGGTTTGGCGGTCGAGGCAGGCAGGTCGACTTTGATGTCCACGGTGGCCAATGGAGCGGCCACCATAAAGATGATCAGCAGTACCAGCATCACGTCGATGAATGGCGTGACGTTGATTTCGTGGTTCTCGGCCAGATCGTCGTCTGCGCCTTCTTTCAAATGCAGGCCCATGGCCGATTACCCCACTTTGACCATGTGCGGCTGCGAGCTGCGCTCAGGCTGGTGGTCGAGGTCACGGCTGACCAGCAGCAGGACTTCTGCCGACGCATCGGACACCTGCGCCTTGTAACCGGCGATGGAGCGGGCGAATACGTTGTAGATAACCACCGCCGGAATCGCTGCAACCAGACCTAGGGCCGTTGCCAGCAGCGCTTCAGCGATACCCGGCGCCACGACAGCAAGGTTGGTGGTCTGGGTTTTGGCGATGCCGATGAAGGAGTTCATGATGCCCCACACGGTACCGAACAGACCGACGAACGGCGCGGTGGAACCGATGGTGGCGAGGACGCCGGTGCCGCTGCTCATGTTGCGGCCACAGGCGGCCACCAGGCGTTCAAGGCGGAAGCTGACGCGCTCCTTGATGCCTTCCTTCTCGCGGCTGTTGACCGACAGGCGCATCTCTTCGAGGGCGTCGTGCACCAGCAGGTTGGCGAGGGTGCCTTCTTTGGCTGCAGTCGCGCTGGCTTCCTTGAGGGTGGCGGCTTTTTTCAGGGCGGCGATTTCGCCACGCAGACGACGCTTGGCGCCCATCAGCTCGAAGCCTTTGGCGATCCAGATGGTCCAGGTGATGATGGAGGCAATGGCCAGACCGATCATCACGATTTTCACGATGATGTCGGCGTTCTGGTACATGCCCCATGGCGACAGATCGTGGGCCATGCCCAGGGTGTTATCCGGCTCGAGGACTTCAGGTACGTTCACTTCGCTGGCGTCCACAGCCTGAACCGGGTCGGTGGCGGCTGGAGCGGCGGCAGCAGGTGCGTGCTGTTCGGCGGCTGCCGGAGCGGCTGGCGCCTGGGCGTCAGCGAAAGCGGCGGTCGGCGCCAGCATCAGGCTGAGCAGCAGGGCCGCCACCGCGCTCCAGGCGCGAGGTCGTGTGGTTGGCGAAGCGGGGAATTGATTACGTGTCATGCTGGCCGGACCTGAGATAGAAAAACGGTAATGCTCTTCCAGGCCTCGTGAGGCCGAGAACAAAAGTGACGTGCATTATTGCAAGTAATTCTTGTTAACAAAAGTAATAGAGTTTCTTTTTTTCCTTGATTGCTAGCCACTCGTCCAATGGCGGGGCTAGTCTTTCCCTTTATGACGGGAGATTTTTGATGTCTGCGCCCTCTGTTCTGATCGCCGGTTGCGGTGATGTCGGTAGCCGTCTGGCCAAGCAATTGCTGGCTGGCGACTGGGAGGTACACGGTCTGCGCCGTGATGTTTCACGCTTGCCTGAGGGGGTCATTGGCGTGGCCGGTGATCTGTTCAATGAAGACTGCCCAGAGACCTGGCCGTTCGGCGCGGTGGATTACCTGGTGTATTGCGCGGCAGCCACCGATCACGACGAGGCCGGTTATCGCGCCGCGTATGTGCAGGGTCTGCAGAATGTGCTGAGCTGGCTGGGCGACTATGGCCAGGTGCCCGAGCGGCTGATCTTCGTGTCCAGCAGCAGCGTGTATGGCCAGCAGGAAGGGGAGTGGGTCGACGAGCATTCAGAGACGGTAGCCAGTGGCTATTCCGGACGACTGATGCTTGAGGCTGAGCAAGTCGCGCTCAACAGCGGTATCCCGGCGAGCATCGTGCGTCTGACCGGTATCTATGGCCCGGGACGTGAGTGGCTGTTGACCCAGGTGCGTCGCGGTTATCGGGTCGCGGTCGAGCCGCCGTTGTACGGCAATCGCATTCATGCCGATGATGCTGCCGGCTTGATGGCCTTTTTGCTGGAAGCGGACCGTCGGGGCGAGTCGTTGCAAGACATCTATATCGGTGTGGACGACGCGCCGGCGCCGCTAGCCGAGGTGGTCGCGTGGCTGCGTGACTATCTGGGAGTTACCGAATGGGCGGACGACGCCAGCGTGCGCCGCACCGGCAGCAAGCGCTGCAGCAATGCCCGGGCGAAGGCATTGGGCTGGACGCCGACGTATCCGAGTTACCGCGAAGGTTACGCGGCAATTCTGGAAGGTAAGTGCTGACTCTCTGACCCCGCAAAACACTGTGGGAGCGGGCTTGCTCGCGAAGAAGGCGTGCCAGGCAACATGGATGTCGACTGACACACCGCTTTCGCGAGCAAGCCCGCTCCCACAGGTTTATGTGTGGCTCTCGGTGAGGCTTACTGCTTCTCGAGCAACCACTTGCGTTCGCCGGGGCTGAACTGCGGTTGTTCATCCGCCAGCGCCGTGTTCACCGCCTGCAGGATTTCCAGTTCCTTGCCCTTGCGCACAAAGATCCAGTTGTTGCCCTGGCCGTTCTGCTGCAGCCACATGCTGTCGTGGTCGCTGTTCATCGAGGCACAGTCGCCTGCCAGGCACAGGGCATAGCGATCCGCGCCGGGCAGGCCGGAGACCTGGCCATCGGCCTGGAACTGCACGGTGTTGCCTTCGCCATCGCCGCTGGCAATCTTCCAGCTGCCGCCCAGGTACGCCGAATACAGCGCCCGTTCGAAGCTCGCACCGATCGGTGCGCCTTCCGGCACGGGGATTTGCGCGCGATCGAACAACTGGTCGGGTTCGTTCTCGGTGGCGGCCTGTTTCATCTGGCCTCCGGCACGTTTCAGTTCGCTGCCGGAGCTGCCATAGAAGTCGACTTTCCAGGCGCCGGACTGTTCGCCTTGCAGCCGTCCTTCGACGTTCTCGAAACCGTTGGTGTAGCGGGCCTGACCGGCCTTGGTGTTGACGTCCCACTCCAGGTTCGGGCCATAGGCCTGAAGCGCTTCGCGCAGGGGGCCGCCCTTGGCAGCAGCATCGATCGCCACCTGGTTGATCCAGGTGCCGCTGATGTCACGGTCGGCGGGGTCGCTGGCACAGCCGCCGAGGAAAACGGCGAGTAGCGAGAGAGCAAGCGCTTTGCGCATGGTGGAATCCTTTCAAAACCTTTTCTTTACCGCAGAGCAGTCGGCGCAGCGGTTGAAGGCTGCGCCGTGTGCATTACTCGATGACCAGGATGGCATCCATTTCGACTTGCGAGCCCTTCGGCAGGGCAGCAACGCCGATGGCGGCGCGGGCCGGGTACGGCTGGTCGAAGTATTTGCCCATGATCTCGTTGACCTTGGCGAAGTGGCTCAGGTCGGTGAGGAAGATGTTCAGCTTGACGATGTCCTTGAACGAACCACCGGCTGCTTCGGCGACGGCTTTCAGGTTCTCGAACACCTGGACGGTCTGGGCTTCGAAGCCTTCAACCAGTTCCATGGTCTTCGGGTCCAGAGGAATCTGACCCGACATGTAGACGGTATTGCCGGCCTTGATCGCCTGGGAGTAAGTGCCGATGGCGGCTGGGGCCTTGTCGCTGGTGATAACAGTCTTGGTCATGTATGACTCCTTGTAATGGTTGAGTTATGCACGCATGCGGGTGATGCGGATGACCCCGGTCAGGGCGCGCAGTTTCTTGATCACGCGGGCCAGGTGCACACGGTCGTGGACGCTGACCACCAGTTGGACGACGCTGATGCGGCCATCGCGCTCGTCCATGCTGATTTTCTCGATATTGCCGTCGGCGGCGTTGACGCTGCTGGCCAGCAGGGCGATCAGGCCGCGCTGGTGCTCCAGCTCGACGCGCAGTTCGACGTTGAATTCGCCGGTGACATCCTTGGCCCACGAGAGCTGGATGCATTTTTCCGGGTTGTGGCGGATTTCGCTGATATTGCGGCAGTTGTCCAGGTGCACGACCATGCCTTTGCCCGCCGACAGGTGACCGACAATCGGGTCGCCCGGGATCGGCGTGCAGCACTTGGCGTAGCTCAGGACCAGGCCTTCGGTGCCGCGAATCGCCAGCGGACCTTCCGGACTCGGTAGCTGTTCGCCTTCACCGAGCAGTCGACGTGCCACGACGTAGGCCATGCGGTTGCCCAGGCCAATGTCCTCGAGCAGGTCTTCGATCAGTTCCAGGCGGTACTCGGTGAGCATTGCCTTGACGCGCTCGGCCGGGATCTTCTCCAGCGAGCTGTCGAAACCGTTGAGGACCTTGTTCAGCAGGCGTTCGCCCAGGCTGATGGATTCCGAACGACGTTGCAGTTTCAACGCATGGCGGATGTGCGTACGGGCCTTGCCGGTGACCACGAAGTTGAGCCACGCCGGGTTCGGCCGGGCCCCGGGTGCGCTGACGATCTCGACCGTGGAGCCGCTTTGCAGCGGTTCGGACAGCGGTGCGAGGCGACGGTTGATCCGGCAGGCGATGCAGCTGTTGCCAACGTCGGTGTGCACCGCGTAGGCAAAATCGACCGCCGTGGAGCCTTTGGGCAGCTCCATGATCCGGCCTTTGGGCGTGAACACGTAGACCTCGTCCGGGAACAGGTCGATCTTCACGCTCTCGATGAATTCCAGCGAGTTGCCGGCACGTTGCTGCATTTCCAGCACGCCCTTGACCCACTGGCGGGCGCGGGCATGGGTGCCTTTGGGCTGCTCGTCACCGCTGGATTTGTAAAGCCAATGGGCGGCAATGCCGTTGTTGGCCATTTCTTCCATTTCGCGGGTGCGGATCTGGATCTCGATCGGTACGCCGTGCATGCCGAACAGCGTGGTGTGCAGCGACTGATAGCCGTTGGCCTTGGGGATCGCGATGTAATCCTTGAAGCGCCCCGGCAGCGGTTTGTACAAATTATGTACAGCGCCTAGCACGCGGTAGCAGGTATCGACCTTGTCGACGATGATCCGGAACGCATAGACGTCCATGATCTCGTTGAAGGCCCGACGCTTGCCGCGCATTTTCTTGTAGATGCCGTAGAGGTGTTTCTGACGACCGCTGACTTCGCCCTGAATACCGTCGATGGCGAGACAGTGGCCGAGGGACTCTTCGATCTTGTTGACGATTTCCTTGCGATTGCCCCGGGCGCGCTTGACCGCCTGGTAGATCCGCGCGGAACGCATCGGGTGCATCGCCTTGAAACCGAGGTCTTCGAATTCGATACGAATCGCGTGCATGCCCAAGCGGTTGGCGATGGGCGCATAGATCTCGAGGGTTTCCTTGGCGATCCGGCGGCGTTTTTCCCCGGACAGCACTTCCAGCGTGCGCATGTTGTGCAGGCGGTCGGCGAGTTTGACCAGGATCACGCGAATGTCGCGCGCCATGGCCATGGCCATTTTCTGGAAGTTCTCGGCCTGGGCTTCGGCCTTGGTCTCGAAGTTCATCTGGGTCAGTTTGCTGACCCCGTCGACCAGTTCGGCCACGGTTTCACCGAACTGCGCCTGCAGCGCTTCCTTGGCGATACCGGTGTCTTCGATCACGTCATGCAGCATCGCGGCCATCAGGCTCTGATGGTCCATGTGCATGTCGGCAAGAATATTGGCCACGGCAAGAGGATGCGTGACGTACGCCTCGCCGCTGCGACGGCGCTGACCGTCATGGGCTTGTTCGGCGTAGAAATACGCTCGGCGGACCAGGTTGACCTGGTCGTTGCCGAGGTAGGTCGATAAGCGATCGGCGAGGGCGTCTATGCTCGGCATGATGACTCCTGCCGTAGGCTGTGTTCCCGCGCCGTGCTACGTCGACCAGGCATAGGCTTAGACGGCCTCGTTGGACTCGTCCTCGAATGCAGCGAAGAGCGGTTCATCCTGGACGATTTCCTGCTCGGCGATGAACTCGTAGCTCATCAGGCCTTCAGCGATTTCACGCAGGGCGACAACGGTAGGCTTGTCGTTTTCCCACTGGACCAGTGGCTCTTTGCCGCCGGTGGCCAGTTGACGGGCACGCTTGGTAGAGAGCATGACCAGCTCAAAGCGGTTTTCCACGTGTTCTAGGCAGTCTTCAACGGTTACGCGGGCCATGGTATTCCTCGGAGCGAATGCAATATGCGCGCTGCCCGGTTGGGCGAGCGGACTCAACAGTTTAAAAAATCACCAGCGATTAGGGAAGCGCTGATTTTTTGACCAGACCCTTCAACGCGCTGCAAGCACCAATGTAAAGCGCTTGCAGCGGTTTTGGGAAGTGCTGATTAACCGAGCAATTCGGCCAGCAATTTGCCGAAACGCACTTGCTGGCGTTTCTGTTGCAGCTGATTGGCGCGGAAAATCGCCTTCAGATCGTCCAGCGCGTGGGCGAAATCGTCGTTGATGATCAGGTAGTCGTACTCGACATAGTGACTCATCTCGCTGACCGCTTCGCGCATCCGACCGTCGATGATCTCGTCGCTGTCCTGACCGCGGTTGGTCAGGCGCTGGTGCAGGGCCTGCAACGACGGCGGCAGAATGAAGATCGAACGGGCCTGCGGCATCAGCTTGCGCACTTGCTCGGCGCCTTGCCAATCGATTTCCAGAATCAGGTCGTGACCTTCGTCCAGGGTTTGCTGCAGGCGGCTTTGCGAGGTGCCGTAGAAGTTGCCGAAGACTTCGGCGCGCTCAAGGAAGTCACCGTGCTCGCCCATCTTCACGAATTCTTCGCGGGATACGAAGTGATAGTTCACGCCGTCCACTTCACCCGGGCGCATGGCGCGGGTGGTGTGGGAGATCGAGACGCGGATCTCCGGGTTGGCATCGGTCAAAGCCTTGACCAGGCTGCTCTTGCCTGCGCCCGATGGGGCGGAAATGATGTACAGGGTGCCGGTGCTGTGGGTCATGTCTGTTGCCTTACTCAATATTCTGCACTTGTTCGCGCATCTGCTCGATCAACACCTTGAGGTTGACGGCGGCCTGGGTGCTGCGCGGGTCGAAGGCCTTGGAGCCCAGTGTGTTGGCTTCGCGGTTGAGTTCCTGCATCAGGAAGTCCAGGCGCCGCCCGGCTGCGCCGCCGGACTTGAGCACCCGGCGAACTTCGATGATGTGGGTGCTCAGGCGATCCAGTTCTTCGGCCACATCGCTCTTTTGCGCGAGCATGACCATTTCCTGTTCCAGGCGCTGCGGGTCCAGCTCGGCCTTCATGTCGGCGAAGCGGTCGAGGACTTTCTGGCGCTGGGTGGCGAGCATCTGCGGAACCAGCTCGCGCAGGGTCACGACGTCTTCTTCAATCGAGGTCAGGCGCTCGTTGATCAGGCGAGCCAGCTCCGCGCCTTCGCGCTCGCGGCCGGCCTTGAGTTCCTTGAGGCCTTGATTGAACAGTGCCAGGGCCTCGGCGTTCAGCGCCTGTGGATCGGTCGCGTCGGCCACCAGTACGCCGGGCCAGGCCAGCACTTCCAGTGGATTCAGCGCCGCCGGGTTCTTGATCAGGCCAGCAACGGTTTCGGCAGCGGCGACCAGTTGCGCGGCGCGCTCGCGATCAACTTGCAGTGGTTTGCCGGTGCTTTCTTCGGTAAAGCGCAGGGTGCATTCCAGTTTGCCTCGCGACAGCCCCTGGCGCAGTGCTTCGCGCACGGCGCCTTCGAGGTCGCGGAACGACTCCGGCAGGCGCAGGTGCGGTTCCAGGTAGCGGCTGTTGACCGAGCGCAGTTCCCAGCTCAGGGTGCCCTGGACGCCGGCTTTCTCGACGCGGGCGAAGGCGGTCATGCTGTGCACCATGGCGGTGACCTCGCAATGCAGATCGGCTCGCCAAGAACATCCCGCAAGCTCGATATCAATGAATTTAAGCCGACTGGCAGCAAAGGCGCAGGATTGTAGCGCAGTGCAGCGGATGCGCCCAAACACACGGTGTGACAAAGGGCTGCAGGCCGTCGGTTATGCGCGTTTCAGGGCCCTGGGTCGACGACCGGAATTTTTAACCCGTGCCCAGGCACGGTGCAGCGCTCTATAATGCTCGGCAGTTTTCCGTCCCCAGTACAGGTATTCCCTATGAAACGTCCAAGTGGTCGCGTTGCCGATCAGCTCCGCTCGATCCGCATTACCCGCAACTACACCAAACACGCCGAGGGATCCGTACTGGTCGAATTCGGTGATACCAAAGTCATCTGCACCGTCAGCGTCGAAAACGGCGTGCCGCGTTTCCTCAAAGGCCAGGGCCAGGGCTGGTTGACTGCCGAATACGGCATGCTGCCGCGCGCCACCGGCGAGCGTAACCAGCGTGAAGCCAGCCGTGGCAAGCAGGGCGGCCGCACCCTGGAAATCCAGCGCCTGATCGGTCGTTCCCTGCGCGCTGCGCTGGACATGTCCAAGCTGGGCGACGTGACCCTGTACGTCGACTGCGACGTGATCCAGGCTGACGGCGGCACCCGTACCGCGTCGATCACCGGCGCCATGGTGGCACTGGTCGATGCACTGAAAGTGATCAAGAAGCGCGGCGGCCTGAAAGGCGGCGACCCGCTCAAGCAAATGATCGGCGCGGTGTCGGTTGGCATGTATCAGGGCGAGCCGGTGCTGGATCTGGACTATCTTGAAGACTCTGCCGCCGAGACCGACCTCAATGTGGTGATGACCAGCACCGGTGGCTTCATCGAAGTGCAGGGCACCGCCGAAGGCGCACCGTTCCAGCCTGAAGAGCTGAACGCCATGCTGGAACTGGCCAAGAAAGGCATGAACGAAATCTTCGAACTGCAACAGGCTGCACTGGCCGACTGAGCAGGTTCGTAACCCGCAAGGAGGACGCGATGAGTGATGAGCAAGAGTTACTGCCCAAACCGAGCCAGGAAGTTCGTCAGTGGGCGATGTTTTGTCACTTGTCCGCCTTGCTGGGGATCTGGATTCCGTTCGGCAACCTGATCGGGCCGCTGATCCTTTGGCAGATGAAGCGCGAGACCGATCCGTTCATCGATGCCCAAGGCAAGGAGGCGCTGAATTTTCAGATCACCGTGGCGATTGCGGCAGCGATCTGTCTGCTGCTGATGGTGTTGATCATCGGCTTCTTCCTGCTGGGTCTGCTGGCCATCGGCGCGCTGGTGCTGACGATCATTGCCGGGGTGAAGGCCAATGACGGCTTCCCCTACCGTTACCCGTTCACCTGGCGCCTGATCAAATAACAACCAGCGACGTTTTCCCCTTGTGGGAGCGGGCTTGCTCGCGAATGCGATGGGTCATTCAGCATTAATATCGACTGACACGACGCCTTCGCGAGCCAGCCCGCTCACACAGAAAAATCAGCGCGCACAAAAAAGCCGACAGCGATGTCGGCTTTTTTGCATCCACGAATCGACGCTTAGATGGTCAGCGTCCAGTCGTAGTCGACGATCAGCGGCGCGTGTTGCGAGAACCGTGGCTGACGCGGCAGGCGTGCACTGCGCACGAAGCGCCGCAGGCCCGGGGTCAGGATCTGGTAGTCGAAACGCCAGCCGAGGTTAAGCATCTCGGCCTGTTCGTTGTCCGGCCACCAGCTGTACTGGTCGCCTTCGCGGCTGACTTCGCGCAACGCATCGACATAGCCCATGTTGCCGACAATCTCGTCCATCCAGGCGCGTTCTGGCGCCAGGAAGCCCGGAGATTGCTGGCTGTCGCGCCAGTTCTTGATGTCGAGCTTCTGCTGCGCAACGTACAGCGAGCCACAATAAATGTACTCGCGACGTTTGCGCCGCTGTTTGTCCAGGTACTTGCCGAAGTCGTCCATGAGCTTGAACTTCTGGTTCAAGTCCTCATCGCCGTTCATCCCCGAAGGGAGCAGCAAGGTGGCAATACTGACTTTGTCGAAATCTGCTTGCAGGTAGCGCCCGTAGCGGTCGGCCGTCTCGAAACCGAGACCGCTGATGACAGCCTTCGGTTGCAACCGCGAATACAAAGCCACGCCACCTTGGGCAGGGACTTCAGCATCGCAGGCATAAAGGAAGTAGCCGTCCAGTTGGAAGGCTGGGTCATCCAGTTCAAAGGCGGAGGCACGGGTGTCCTGCAGGCAGATGACGTCGGCATTCTGAGCCTGCAGCCAACTGAGCAAACCACGCTCGACTGCAGCCTGAATACCATTGACGTTCACACTGATGATCCGCATAAATGGCCCCAAAAATCGCGTGCGTGTATGATACACGGCGTCAAGCTAATTAGCTAAATCCGTGGTATTTGGGGTTTTTTTCATGCAAGCGTATCAGCGCGATTTCATTCGTTTTGCCATCGATCGCGGCGTTTTGCGCTTCGGTGAGTTCACCCTGAAGTCCGGGCGCACCAGTCCTTACTTCTTCAACGCCGGCCTGTTCAACTCGGGTTCCGCGCTGGCGCAGCTGGGTCGTTTCTACGCCGCAGCCATCGCCGAGAGCGGAATTCCGTTCGACGTGCTGTTCGGCCCGGCCTACAAAGGCATCCCGCTGGCGGCGACCACCGCCGTGGCGCTGTCCGAGCACCATAACCGTGACCTGCCATGGTGTTTCAACCGCAAGGAAGCCAAGGCTCACGGCGAGGGCGGCAGCCTGGTCGGCGCGCCGCTGACCGGTGACGTGCTGATCATTGACGACGTGATCACCGCCGGCACCGCGATCCGCGAAGTGATGCAGATCATCGCTTCCCAGGACGGCGCCAAGGCTGCCGGCGTGCTGATCGCCCTGAACCGTCAGGAGCGTGGCAACGGTGAATTGTCGGCGATTCAGGAAGTCGAGCGTGATTTCGGTATCCCGGTGATCAGCATCGTTTCGCTGAATCAGGTACTGGAATTCCTGGCAGACGACCCGCAGCTCAAGCAGCACCTGCCAGCCGTTGAAGCCTATCGCGCCCAGTTCGGCGTATAACTGCAAAATATTGTAGTAGCGAGCCTGCTCGCGAAGAGGGCCTCACATTCAACATAGATGTGAGGCAAAGACCCCTTTCGCGAGCAAGCTCGCTCCCACAAAATTTGCGGTGATAAAAAAGACCCCGCTCAGCCAGGCTGAGCGGGGTCTTTTTGTTTGCGCTACCGCTTACGGACGCTTGCGATTGCTGATCAGCGTGCCCACACCGGTATCGGTGAAGATTTCCAGCAGGATCGCGTTCGGCACGCGACCGTCGATGATCAACGAGCTGCCCACACCGCCCTGAACCGCTTCCAGTGCGCAGCGGATCTTCGGCAGCATGCCGCCGTAGATGGTGCCGTCGGCGATCAGGTCATCGACCTGCTGGGTGCTCAGGCCGGTCAGGACCGTGCCCGACTTGTCCATCAGGCCGGCGATGTTGGTCAGCAGCATCAGCTTTTCGGCTTTCAGCGCTTCGGCAACCTTGCCGGCCACCAGGTCAGCGTTGATGTTGTACGACTCGCCGTTCTCACCGACGCCGATTGGCGCGATCACCGGGATGAAGTTGCCCTTGACCAGCAGGTTCAGCAGTTCGGTGTTGATCCCGACCACTTCGCCCACCTGACCGATGTCGATGATTTCCGGCTGGGTCATCTCCGGGGTCTGGCGGGTGACGGTCAGTTTCTTCGCGCGAATCAGCCCGGCGTCTTTACCGGTCAGACCGATGGCGCTGCCGCCGTGGCGGTTGATCAGGTTGACGATGCTTTTGTTGACCTGGCCGCCGAGGACCATTTCCACCACGTCCATGGTCGCGGCGTCGGTGACGCGCATGCCGTCGACAAAGTGGCTTTCGATCGACAGACGCTTGAGCAGATCACCGATCTGCGGGCCGCCGCCGTGAACCACCACCGGGTTGATACCCACGGCTTTCATCAAGACGATGTCGCGGGCGAAGCCGGTTTTCAGCTCCTCGCTTTCCATCGCGTTGCCGCCGTATTTGATCACCAGGGTCTTGCCGACATAACGTCGGATGTAAGGCAACGCTTCGGACAGGACCTGGGCGGTGTGGGCGGCGGCTTCGCGTTCAAGGGTCATTCAGGGCTCCGGGTGAATCAGAACGGTAGTTGGAGATCAGGTGCAACGCGTTTCAGTTGGGCGTGGAACACATCCTTGATGCGCTGCAATTGCGCCTCGTCATCGGCCTCGAAGCGCAGCACCAGCACCGGCGTGGTGTTGGATGCGCGCACCAGGCCCCAGCCTTCGGCGTAATCGACCCGCACGCCGTCAATGGTGGTCAGGTCAGCGCCTGGGCCCCACTGTGCGTCGTGCAGTGCATCAATGATGCTGAATTTGCTCTCTTCGGTCACATGGATATTGATTTCCGGCGTAGAAATATCGTTCGGGAAGGTCGCAAACAGCTCCTCGGCGGTGGATTTTTCCTTGCTGAGGATCTCCAGCAGGCGCGCGGCGCTGTAGATGCCATCGTCGAAACCGAACCAGCGCTCCTTGAAGAAGATGTGCCCGCTCATCTCGCCGGCCAATAGAGCACCGGATTGTTTCATTTTCTTTTTGATCAACGAGTGACCGGTCTTCCACATTAGCGGGCGACCGCCGTATTCCTTGATCAGCGGCACCAGACGGCGGGTGCATTTGACGTCGAAGATGATTTCCGCGTCCGGGTTGCGCGCGACCACGTCACGGGCAAACAGCATCAGCAGGCGATCCGGGTAGACGATGCTGCCGGTGTTGGTCACCACGCCGACACGGTCACCGTCGCCATCGAAAGCCAGGCCGATATCGGCGTTGGTTTCCTTGACCTTGGCGATCAGGTCGACGAGGTTTTCAGGCTTGCCAGGGTCCGGGTGATGGTTGGGGAAGTTGCCATCGACTTCGCAGAACAGCGGGATGACTTCGCAGTTCAATGCTTCGATCAGTTGCGGGGCGATCACGCCGGCTGCGCCGTTACCGCAGTCGACCACGACTTTCATGCGTCGGGCCAGCTTGACGTCCTGGACGATTTCGGTGGTGTAGCGGTCGAGGATCTCGACCTGGGTCACGCTGCCCTGACCGCTGGTCAGGTCATTGGTCTTGATGCGCTCGTGCAGCACCTGGATCTGTTCGTTGGCGAGAGTGTCACCTGCGATCACGATCTTGAAACCGTTGTAATTCGACGGGTTATGGCTGCCGGTGAGCATCACCCCCGACTTGCCGGCCAGTACGTTGGCCGCGTAATACAGCGCCGGGGTCGGCACCAGGCCGACATCGCTGACATGGCAGCCGCTTTCGGCGATACCGCGGATCAGCTCGGCCACCAGTTCCGGGCCGGACAGTCGGCCGTCGCGGCCGACCGACACGTTCGGTTCGCCCTGGGCCAGGCTCTGCGAGCCGATGGCGCGGCCGATCCAGTAAGCGGTTTCGGCATTGAGGAATTCCGGCACGGTGCCGCGAATGTCATAGGCGCGGAAGATGCTGTCGGGAAGCTTCGGGGCGATCTTGGCTGGGGTGCTCATCTGCACAAATGCTCCATCTCGAAAGTGGCGGGACACACCGGCGATTCATTCGACGGCAGGCTCAAACTGAAGGGTATGACGGCGTTTTCCACGCAGAGTTCGTGGTATGAAAGGGCCATGACGCCTTGTCGGGCGTGGCTTTGGTCCGCCAAAACCTTGATTTTCGGTGCTAAACCGCGCAGATGACAATTTCAATTTGTGGTGAGGAAGAGCCTCCCTCACCACGCCCGCTGTCTACCTGATTATTTAGTGCCGGTATGGCCGAAACCGCCGGTACCGCGTTCGGTTTCAACGAACTCTTCGACCATTTCGAAATGCGCCTGCACCACCGGCACCAGCACCAATTGCGCCAGGCGTTCGCCGACGGTCATGGTGAAGTCGGTCTGACCACGGTTCCAGCAGGACACCATCAGCGGGCCTTGATAATCGGAGTCGATCAGGCCGACGAGGTTGCCCAGCACGATGCCGTGCTTATGGCCCATGCCCGAGCGCGGCAGGATCAGCGCGGCGAGATTCGGGTCGCCGATGTACACCGACAGTCCGGTCGGGATCAGCACGGTTTCACCCGGCTTGATGACGATGTCCCGTTCCAGCATGGCGCGCAGGTCGAGGCCGGCGGAGCCTGGCGTTGCGTATTGCGGCAGCGGGAATTCGGTACCGATGCGTGGGTCGAGGATCTTGGCTTGCAAAGCGTGCATGTAAATTAAACCTGGTTCAGACGTTCGGCGATAAAAGTGACCAGTTGGCGAGCGATCTTGCTCTTGCTGGTCTGGGCGAAAACCGTGGCGTGCAGCTCACGGTCAATCACGCTGCAGGCGTTTTCTTCGCTGTTGAAACCGATGCTCGGGTTGGCGACGTCGTTGGCGACGATCAAATCGAGATTCTTGTCTTTCAGCTTGCGTGCAGCGTAGTCGAGCAGGTGTTCGGTCTCGGCAGCGAAGCCGACACTGAACGGACGGTCGGGGCGGGTTGCGATGGTGGCCAGGATGTCCGGGTTGCGCACCATTTGCAGGACGAAGCCGTCGCCGCTTGTAGGGTCTTTCTTGAGTTTTTGCGGGGCAACGACTTCCGGACGGTAGTCCGCCACCGCTGCCGAGGCGATGAACACGTCACACGGGATGGCCGATTCGCACGCCGCGAGCATGTCGCGGGCGCTGACCACGTCGATGCGCGTAACGCGATCCGGAGTCGGCAGGTGCACCGGGCCGCTGATCAGCGTCACGCGGGCACCGGCTTCCACGGCGGCTTCGGCCAGGGCAAAGCCCATTTTGCCGGAGCTGTGGTTGGTGATGTAGCGCACCGGGTCGATGTTTTCCTGGGTCGGGCCGGCAGTGATCACCACGTGCTTGCCGGTCAGCGCCTGACGCTGGAAGCAATCCGCCGCGCATTGGGCCAGGTCGGTGGCCTCCATCATCCGGCCCATGCCGACATCGCCGCAGGCCTGGCTGCCGGAGGCCGGGCCGAAGGTCTTCAGGCCACGGCTTTCCAGGAGTTGCAGGTTGGCCTGGGTCGCCGGGTCGCGCCACATCGCCTGGTTCATCGCCGGAGCGACGGCCACTACAGCGTCGGTGGCCAGCACCAGGGTGGTCAGCAAATCGTTGGCGATGCCTTGGGCCAGGCGGGCGATCAGGTCGGCAGTGGCCGGGGCAATCAGCACCAGATCGGCCCATTTGGCCAGCTCGATGTGGCCCATCGCCGCTTCGGCGGCCGGGTCGAGCAAATCCAGGTGAACCGGGTGCCCGGAGAGGGCCTGCATGGTCAGCGGGGTGATGAACTCGGCGCCGCCATGGGTCATGACCACGCGCACTTCGGCGCCCTGGTCGATCAGGCGACGAACCAGATCGGCGCTCTTGTAGGCCGCGATGCCGCCGCCGACGCCCAGAACGATGCGTTTCCGATACAGCCGCTGCATAGGTCTGCCTTTCATTTCGTGGGTGACATACGTGGCGAAACCCCCTCCCCAGGGTGACTTCGCTCGCAAAAAAGATGGGCTACGATATCACAGCGACCGCTACGGAACAGCGGCGCTCACAGACAAGGAACGTGTATGAGTATTCGCGATTGGCCTGCGGCGGAACGGCCGCGGGAAAGGTTACTTGAACAGGGTTCTGCGAGCCTCTCGGACGCCGAGTTACTGGCGATTTTTTTGCGCACGGGAGTTGTTGGAAAAAGCGCAGTGGACTTGGCGCGACACTTGTTGAATCAGTTCGGCAGCCTGCGTTTGTTGCTTGAGGCCGATCAGGAAGCATTCAGCAAACAGTTAGGTTTGGGGCCCGCAAAGTTTGCACAGTTGCAGGCTGCTCAAGAAATGAACCGGCGGTATCTGGCTGAGCGCTCACGCAGAGAGCCGGCGCTGGAGAATCCGCAGGCGGTTCGGGATTACCTGAAATCGATGCTACGCCACGAGCCGCACGAGGTGTTTGGTTGCCTGTTTCTGGACTCCAAGCATCAAGTATTGACGTTCGAGGCACTGTTTCGTGGCTCGATCGACAACACCAGTGTGCATCCACGTGAAGTGGTGAAACGTGCCTTGGCGAACAATGCCGCGGCCGTGATCCTCTGCCACAACCATCCGTCGGGCAATACCGATCCCAGTCAGGCGGACAGGCAACTGACCAAGCGTTTGCAGAAGGCGCTGGAGCTGATTGATGTGCGGGTGCTCGATCACTTCATCGTTGGCGATGGCGAGCCGTTGTCGATGGCGGAGTGTGGCTGGATGTAGCTTTCAAGAACAAACGCCAACCCCTATGGGAGCGGGCTTGCTCGCGAAGGCGGTGGGTCAGTCATTAAAAATGTTGGCTGATCCGACGCATTCGCGAGCAAGCCCGCTCCCACTGGGGGCTGTGTTGTGGCGGGTTATTTCAGGGTGACCCTGGAATAGTCCTGACGGCCAAACGGGCTGACGGAGTAACCCTGCACGTCCTTGCGCGTCAGCGCATACGCCGTCGGATGCGCCAGCGGCAGCCACAGCGCCTGCTGCTGAATCTGCGCCTGCGCCTGCTCGTACAGCTTGGTGCGCACACCTTGTTCGCTGGTGGTCTTGCCGGCGCTGATCAGCTTGTCCAGGTCGGCGTTGCAGTAGCGGGCGAAGTTGGTGCCGGACTTGACCGCCGCACAGGAAAACTGCGGTGTAAGGAAGTTGTCCGGGTCGCCGTTGTCGCCGGCCCAGCCCATGAACAACAGGTCATGCTCGCCGGCCTTGGCGCGGCGAATCAGTTCGCCCCATTCGATCACGCGGATTTCCGCCTGGATGCCGATTTCTGCCAAGTCTGATTGCAGTAGCTGGGCGCCCAGGCTCGGGTTCGGGTTGAGCAGGCTGCCGGACGGTCGGGTCCAGATGGTGGTCTGAAAACCGTCCTTGAGTCCGGCCTTGGCCATCAGTGCCTTGGCCTTGGCCACGTCGTGAGGATAGCCCGGCAGGTTCTTCGCGTAGCTCCAGGTGTTTGGCGGGTAAGGGCCGCTGGCCGGTTCTGCGGTGTCCTCGAACACGGCTTTGACGTAGTTGGCCTTGTCGAAGGCAAGATTGATCGCCTGGCGGACTTCCGGCTTGTCCAGCGGTGGGTGCTGGCTGTTGATGCCGACGAAGGCGGTCATGAAGGCGTCAGTCTTTTCCACTTTCAGCGTCGGCTCTTGCTGCGCCGCCTTCACGTCCAGCGGTTTTGGCGAAAGCGCGATCTGGCACTCGTTGCGTCGCAGCTTTTGCAGGCGCACGTTGGCGTCCGGGGTGATGGCGAAGATCAGCGGGTCGACCGCAGGCTTGCCGCCGAAGTAGTCCGGGTTGGCCTTGTAGCGTACCGAGGCGTCTTTCTGGAAGCGCGTGAACACGAACGGGCCGGTGCCGACCGGCTGGCTGTTGAGCTTGTCGGTCGCGTCGGCCTTGAGCAATTTGTCGGCGTATTCGGCGGAATAAATGGAGGCGAAGCCCATGCTCAGGGTTGCGAGGAACGTCGAGTCCGGGTGGTCGAGGGTGAAGCGCACGGTCAACGGGTCGAGTGCGTCGATCTTCTTGATCAGCGCCGGCAACTGCATGGACTGGGCGTGCGGGAAGCCGCTTTGCGCCACTTTGTGCCATGGGTTGGCCGGATCAAGCATGCGGTCGAAGCTGAACTTGACGTCTTCGGCGCTCAGGGTGCGGGTCGGCTTGAAATAGTCAGTGCTGTGAAACTTCACCTGCGGGTGCAGTTTGAACACGTAGCTCAGGCCATCGGTGCTGACTTCCCAACTGTCGGCCAGGCTGGGCACGACTTTGCCGCTGGCAGTGTCGAAGTCCACGAGGCGGTTCATCAGTACATCGGCCGAAGCATTGGTGGTGGTCAGCGAGTTGTATTGCACCACGTCGAACCCTTCAGGGCTGGCCTCGGTGCAGACGCTCAGGGCGGCAGCCTGGGCCAGAGGGCTCAGCAGAAGCGGGGCGAGCAACAGGGGTAGGGCAGCGAGGCGCATGGTCGGCTTCCTTTACAGATCGAAGGCCATCTGCAGGTGCAGTCTGGAAAAGGGTTACCCTAGAGGGCTGGATTGCAAATGACTATCCCCTTTTTGCATTTTCGGGGCAGCGCAGTGGCGTTTTTCAGACCGCGGCGCGTGGCGAAAAGTCGGAAACGCCCTGGAGAGCGGTTTTCTGCGACGAGTGGTCAAAACTCGCGGCAGCCTTTATCCAAAGCGTCCGCAGCGGGAAAAAGCGCCTTTTTGCCGGTTGATTGCACATCCATTGTTGTTGCACCCCGGTCTTTCTGGTATAAAGCAGCGCTCTTTTCTAGGGGCCCGGTTCCTTCACTGTAGGTGTAGCCGGTAAGACCTCTAAAGAAACGCGGCGCCTGGCGCCAAATGACTGAGAGATTAAGCGGCCAACCCATGCCGGGTTGGGCATGTGGTTTTAGAGGGCTGAGGCATGTCGAGAGTATGTCAAGTTACCGGTAAGGGTCCGGTAACCGGGAATAACATTTCCCACGCAAACAACAAAACCCGTCGTCGTTTCCTGCCGAACCTGCAGCATCACCGCTTCTGGGTTGAAGAAGAGAAACGTTTTGTGCGTCTGCGCGTATCTGCCAAAGGCATGCGCATCATCGACAAGCGTGGCATCAGTGTCGTGCTCGCCGAACTTCGCCGCGATGGCAAGATTTAAGGGAGCTAATCATGCGTGAATTGATTCGTTTGATCTCGAGCGCCGGTACTGGTCATTTCTACACTACCGACAAGAACAAGCGTACTACTCCGGACAAAATCGAGATCAAGAAATATGATCCGGTTGTTCGCAAGCACGTGATCTACAAGGAAGGCAAAATCAAGTAATTGATTTTTCCCGACTTACAAAAAAGGCCCGTATCTCACGATACGGGCCTTTTTTGTTGCCTGGAGTTTTGTACTGACTGTTGCGACGCTTTCGCGAGCAGGCTCACTCCTACAGTGGAATGCGGTCACCTGTAGGAGTGAGCCTGCTCGCGATAGGGTCGGATCAGCCAGCGAAAATCCTCAGGCCTTCTGTTCAAAGATCACATAGACCTTGCGGCAAGCCTCCAGCACTTCCCAAGTGCCGCGGAACCCTGCCGGAATCACAAAGCGATCGCCAACACGCAACGTCTTGGCATTGCCATCGCTGTCACGCAGCACCGAAACCCCCTGCAGGATTTCGCAATATTCATGTTCGGTGTAATTCACCGTCCATTGGCCAACCGCACCTTCCCACACGCCAACGCCCATTTGCCCACAAGGGCTTTCGTATTGATGGAACACCGCTTGTTCAGGGTCACCTTTGAGCACTTTGGCCGGGTCCGGGCGATAGCGTTCGGCTTCGCTGCTGGTCAGGCTGATGTCGACGACGTTCTGGATGTTCATTGTTGTTTTCTCCCGTGATGACGGCGCGTTGGCTTGAAAGGGCCAAAGTCTATGTTTATTAAAATGAACACCGCAAGGCCGTATAGCGCGCTTATGTCAAATATATTGAAACAACCCCGGCCGCTGGTTTAGGGTGGCGGGTGCCTTGGGCCGAAAAGCAGGCTGGCCGGGCAGCATTCCTGAAGACGACCGCGAAGAACGCGGCGCTCTATTCAACAAGAGGAGGACACTCGAATGACCACCCTGACTCGTGCCGATTGGGAACAACGCGCCCGCGACCTGAAGATCGAAGGCCGCGCCTACCTCAATGGCGAATACACCGACGCCGTCTCCGGCGAGACCTTCGAGTGCATCAGCCCGGTCGATGGCCGTCTGCTGGGCAAGATTGCCAGCTGTGATGCCGCCGACGCCCAGCGCGCCGTGGAAAACGCCCGCGCCACGTTCAATTCCGGTGTCTGGTCGCGCCTGGCGCCGACCAAACGCAAAGCCACCATGATTCGTTTCGCCGGCCTGCTCAAGCAGCACGCCGAGGAGCTGGCGCTGCTCGAAACCCTCGACATGGGCAAGCCGATCAGTGACTCGCTGTACATCGACGTGCCAGGTGCGGCGCAAGCGCTGAGCTGGAGCGGTGAGGCGATCGACAAGATCTACGACGAAGTCGCCGCCACGCCGCACGATCAACTGGGTCTGGTCACCCGCGAGCCAGTGGGCGTGGTCGGCGCCATCGTGCCGTGGAACTTCCCGTTGATGATGGCCTGCTGGAAACTGGGACCTGCGCTTTCGACCGGTAACTCGGTGATCCTCAAGCCGTCGGAAAAGTCCCCGCTGACCGCCATCCGTATCGCTGCGCTGGCCGTTGAAGCCGGTATTCCAAAAGGCGTGCTCAACGTGCTGCCGGGCTACGGTCACACCGTTGGCAAGGCGCTGGCCCTGCATAACGACGTCGACACTCTGGTGTTCACCGGTTCGACCAAGATCGCCAAGCAGCTAATGATTTACTCAGGCGAATCGAACATGAAGCGCGTGTGGCTGGAAGCCGGTGGCAAGAGCCCGAACATCGTGTTTGCCGATGCGCCGGACTTGCAGGCCGCTGCCGAATCCGCCGCCAGCGCTATCGCCTTCAATCAGGGCGAAGTCTGCACCGCCGGTTCGCGTCTGCTGGTCGAGCGTTCGATCAAGGACACATTCCTGCCGATGGTGATCGAGGCGCTGAAAACCTGGAAGCCGGGCAACCCGCTGGATCCGGCGACCAACGTCGGTGCTCTGGTCGATACCCAGCAGATGAACACCGTGCTGTCGTACATCGAATCCGGCCACACCGATGGCGCCAAACTGGTGGCTGGCGGCAAGCGCATCCTGCAGGAAACCGGTGGCACTTACGTTGAGCCGACGATCTTTGACGGCGTAAGCAACGCGATGAAGATCGCTCAGGAAGAGATCTTCGGCCCGGTGCTGTCGGTCATCGCGTTCGACACTGCCGAAGAAGCGATCCAGATCGCCAACGACACGCCGTATGGCCTGGCCGCTGCGGTATGGACCCAGGACATCTCCAAGGCGCATCTCACCGCCAAGGCCCTGCGTGCCGGCAGCGTGTGGGTCAACCAATACGACGGCGGCGATATGACTGCGCCGTTCGGTGGCTTCAAGCAGTCGGGCAACGGTCGTGACAAGTCGCTGCACGCCTTCGACAAGTACACCGAGCTGAAGGCGACGTGGATCAAGCTGTAAGCCTTTAGCGGGAGCCTGGCTCGTTCAGGCTCCCGAACATACAGAGATCCCCTGTGGGAGCGGGCTTGCTCGCGAAAGCGGTGTATCAGTCAGCACATTTGCTGAATGTGAAACCGTATTCGCGAGCAAGCCCGCTCCCACAGTGGTTTTGTGCTGCATACAAGAATATCCACAGGAGCGTGGACCATGCGTTGGGCGACGTATTTCGCCGTGTTGGCGTCTGTCTTGAGTGTCGGTCTGGCCCTGGGGGTCAGCATGCCGTTGGTGTCGTTGCGCCTGGAAGGTTGGGGTTACGGCGCCTTCGCCATCGGTGTGATGGCGGCGATGCCGGCAATTGGCGTGTTGCTGGGGGCGAAGATTTCCAGCCATCTGGCGGCGCGTTTCGGCACGGCGAACCTGATGCGCCTGTGCCTGTGGGCCGGGGCGTTGTCGATCGGGTTGCTGGCGCTGTTGCCGAGTTATCCGATCTGGCTGGTCCTGCGTCTGATGATCGGGGTGATCCTGACCATCGTGTTTATCCTTGGCGAGAGCTGGATCAACCAACTGGTGGTGGAGAACTGGCGCGGGCGTCTGGTGGCGCTGTATGGCAGCAGCTATGCGTTGAGCCAACTGTCTGGTCCGCTGCTACTGGGCGCGCTCGGCACTGAGCACGATTACGGGTTTTGGGTGGGCGTCGGGCTGTTGCTGGTTTCGCCCTTGTTGTTGCTGGGGCGCAGCGGTGCGCCGAGCAGTGAAGCCAGCAGCGTGACCTTCCGCGATCTGTGGGGCTTTGCCCGCGAGTTGCCGGCGATTGCCTGGGCGGTATCGTTGTTTGCAGCATTCGAGGCGATGATCCTGACCCTGCTGCCGGTGTATTGCCTGCAGCAGGGCTTCACCGCCGAGATCGCGCTGGCGATGGTCAGCACCGTGGTGGTCGGTGACGCCCTGCTGCAATTGCCGATTGGCGCCTTGGCGGATTATCTCTCGCGGCGCACATTGTTCACCGGCTGCGCGGTGATCCTGATGTTGTCGAGCCTGGCGATCCCGCTGTTGATCGATACGCTGCTGATCTGGCCGTTGTGGGTATTGTTCGGTGCCAGCGCTGGCGGCTTGTTCACCTTGTCACTCATCCTGATCGGCGAGCGCTATCGCGACGATGCGCTGGTGCGGGCCAATGCGCACATCGCGCAGTTGTGGGGTGTGGGGTGTCTGATCGGGCCTTTGATGGCGGGGGCGGGCAGCCAATGGATCAGCGGGCATGCGTTGCCGTTGTTGATGGCGGTCGGCGCATTTGGGCTGGTGATACTGCTGATGCGCCAAGGTGCATTCGGCACCGAAGCACAGCCTGCTTGAATGCTTCCCTGTGGGAGCGGGCTTGCTCGCGAAAGCGGTGTGTCAGTCAGCACATTGACTGAATGTAAAACCGCATTCGCGAGCAAGCCCGCTCCCACAAGGGACAACCGTGATTACAGCATCCGCTCAAGGCCTACGGCGGTGCTGAACCACGCATTGAACCGCCGCCACCAGCTCCCCGGTTCCTTGGTCAGCGTGTGGGTCTGGCCGTTGTCCTCGGTCACCCAGACGATCTTGCCATCCTGCAGTTTCGCCTCGTAACTCAGCGCTGGCGCCATGCCTTGCAGGGCCAGTTCGCGCACGTGCTCGGCCAGTTCCGGGCTGTCGACCAGGACCCCGACTTCGGTGTTCCACAGCACCGAGCGCGGGTCGAAGTTGAACGAGCCGATAAACGCCTTCTGCCGGTCGAAAATCATCGCCTTGCTGTGCAGGCTGGAATCCGAGCCACGAAACGACTTGCTGTAAAACAGATGCGGGCCGCTGCCGTAGTTATCCCCAGGCTGACGGCGCAGTTCATACAGCTTCACCCCGTGTTCCAGCAGCGCCTTGCGGTATGGCGCATAACCGCCGTGCACCGCCGGCACGTCGGTGGCTTCCAGTGAGTTGGTCAGCAGGCTCACCGACACCCCGGCGTCGGCGCGCCCGGTCAGGTACACCAGCCCCGGCTGACCGGGCACGAAGTACGCCGAGATCATGATCAGCTCTTTGTTGACGCCTTTGAGCTCCGGCGCCAGTTGCGTGGTCAGCAGCAGTTGAGGGTCCGGTTCGTCCTTGGCCAGCACCTTGCTCGGCGCATCCCACAGCGCCTGGTTCCAGGCCCAGATCAGTTCCTTGCGCCAGACATCCATACGCGGTGCGGTCTTGAACGTCATCAGCTGTTGATACAGCGCGTGATTCTGTTTGCGGGTTTCATCCAGCGATTCTTCCAGGCGCGTGCGAGTGTTCTGCAAGTCCTTGGCGGTCGGTTTGCTGGAGAGGAACTCGTTGATCGGCTTGCTCAGCGCACTGTTCCAGTACTGGTCGAAACTGTGCCCGAGTTGCTCGGCCACAGGTCCCACACTGAGCATGTCGATGTCGGTGAAATTCAGGTTCGGCTCGGCATCGAAATACTCGTCACCCAGATTGCGCCCGCCGACGATGGCCACGCTGTTGTCCGCCAGGAACAGTTTGTTGTGCATCCGCCGGTGCTGCAGCGACAGGTTGAACAAGCGTCCGGCGGCGCGGGTCACGCCGGTGCTGCGGCCCAGGTGCAGCGGGTTGAACAGGCGAATCTGGATCTGTGGATGCGCCGCCAGCGTGGCGATGATCGTGTCGAGGCCGTCGCTGGTCGTGTCGTCGAGCAGGATGCGTACGCGCACGCCACGGTCGGCGGCCTTGAGCAGTTCCTCCACAAGCATCCGTGTGCTGACGCCGTCATGGACGATGTAGTACTGCAAGTCGAGGCTGGTCTGCGCGTTGCGGATCAGCTCGGCGCGGGCGGTGAATGCTTCGGTGCTGTTGGACAGCAGGCGGAAACCGGAGCGGCCCTGATAGGGCGCGGCCTGTGCCTGAATCGAGCGGCCGAAGCTGGAGTCTGACGCCGGCAGGGCCTGGCTTGGCTCACGCGGGACGTCGAGGCTGGCGCAGCCGCTCAGGAGCGAGGCGAACATCAGCAAAGCGAGTAGGGGCTGTCTGAAGCTCACGTAGGAACGTTCCGGTCGGCGGCAAAGGTCGGCATATGGACGCTGATCACTCGAAAAAGGTCAGTCGGCTTCGGCCAGCAATTTGATCGCGGCTGCACCGACCTTGCGCACCGCGTCTTCGATTTGCGGTGTCGGTTTGGCAGCGTAGTTCATCCGCAAGCAGTTGCGGTACTTGCCCGAGGCGGAAAAGATGCTGCCGACAGCAATCTGTACACCTTGGTCATGCAGCGCGCGATTGAGCTTCAGCGTATCGAAACCTTCGGGCAATTCGACCCACAACATGAAACTGCCCTGCGGGCGGCTGGCGCGGGTGCCGGCCGGGAAATAACGCGTGACCCAGTCGATCATTACGTCGCGATTGCGCTGGTATTGAGTGCGCATCCGCCGCAAATGCGGTTCGAAGTACCCACCTTTGAGGAATTCGGCAATGGCGATCTGCGGCTGTGGCGCGGTGGAGCCGGTGCTGATGTATTTCATGTGCAGCACCCGCTCCAGATAACGTCCCGGCGCGACCCAACCGATGCGCAGCCCCGGCGCCAGGGTTTTGGAAAACGAACTGCAGAGCAATACCCGACCGTCCTCGTCGAAGGACTTGATCGTGCGTGGACGTGGGTAGGTGTAGGCGAGTTCGCCATACACATCGTCCTCGATGATTGCCACGTCGAAGCGCTGCGCAAGGTTGAGCAGAGCGCGCTTGCGCGACTCCGGCATGATGTAGCCCAGCGGGTTGTTGCAGTTGGGGGTGATCTGGATGACCTTGATCGGCCATTGTTCCAGCGCCAGTTCCAGCGCTTCGAGGCTGATACCGGTCAGCGGGTCGGTGGGGATTTCCAGCGCTTTCATGCCCAGCCCTTTGAGCGTTTGCATGGCGCCGTGAAAGCTCGGCGAATCCACCGCGACGATGTCACCCGGCTCGCAGATCGCGTGGATGCTGGTGGACAAGGCTTCGTGGCAACCGGTGGTGATCACCAGATCGCTGGCGCTTAACTGGCAGCCGGAATCGAGCATCAGTCGGGCGATCTGTTCGCGCAGTTCGAGGGTGCCGTGGATGTTGTCGTAATACAGACCGGGCATGTCCTGGCGACGGCTGATTCGCGCCAGTCCGCGCAGCAGCGGTTTCATGGTTGGCGTGGTCACATCGGGCATGCCGCGACCCAGTTGCACCACGTCCTTGCGCGGCACCGCGCGAATCAGTTCCAGCACCTGATCCCACTGCGAAATCTCCACCGGCCGCTGCGCCGGGCGCCCGACCGCAGGCAGTTCCGGCAGCTCGCGCCCCACCGGCACGAAGTAGCCGGACTTGGGTTTCGGTGTGGCCAGACCGCTGTCTTCAAGCATGCGATAGGCCTGCTGCACCGTGCTGAGGCTAACCCCGTGTTCTACGCTCAAGGCGCGCACCGAAGGCAGGCGATCGCCAGGACGGTAGAAGCCTTGTTCGATGCGGGTGCCGAGCAGCTCGGCGAGGTTCACATACAGGGTCATGGCACTGCCTCGATGCAGGTGATTCGTTAAACCAGTACAGATGCGGCAAAAATCGGTGATTCAGTCTCAGGTACGGCAAATCTGTATGGGATTAATACAGATGTGTTGAATCTGTAATGCTTTTCCCGACCCGCGCATCATGGAATCTCTGGCTACCCAAGTAAACAGGAGCGACAAAAATGAACGGCTTGAGCGATGTGCGGCTGACGTTACACAGTCAGGAACTGGAGGCGGGGCAGAGGGACAGTGCGCGCAATGAGATGTTGCGCAACGCACCGTCCGGCCTGAGTCGCTGGGGCCTGTTCTGGCATCGTCTGCACACACGCAAGGCGTTGCTGAACCTGACGCCGGAGCAACTCAAGGATGTCGGGTTGACCCGCGAGCAGGCGCTGGAGGAGGGGTTGAAGCCGTTCTGGCGGATCTGAATCTTCGGAGCTCATGAGGCCCATTCGCGAGCAGGCTCGCTCCCACAGGAAAATGCATTCCAATGTGGGAGCGAGCCTGCTCGCGAAGGCGTCTTAAATCGCGCCATCTATTTATCAGGCCAGCTCTTTGAGCCGATGCCACAGCATCCCCAACGCCAGCAACGGCGAGCGCAAATGCTTGCCGCCCGGGAAGGTGAGGTGCGGCACCCTGGCGAACAGATCGAACCCGCCGCTGTGCTGGCCGCTGATTGCCTCGGCCAGCAACTTGCCCGCCAGGTGTGTGGCATTCACCCCGTGCCCGGAATAGGCCTGGGCGTAATACACGTTTGGCTGATCATTGAGCCGGCCGATCTGCGGCAGACGATTGGCGCCGATGCCGATCATGCCACCCCATTGATAGTCGATCTTCACTGAAGCCAATTGCGGAAACACTTCGAGCATCTTGGGCTGCATGTACGCACCGATGTCCTTCGGATCGCGCCCCGAATAATGGCAGGCGCCGCCGAACAGCAGGCGCCGGTCCGCCGAGAGCCGGTAGTAATCCAGCGCCACCCGCTGATCGCAGACCGCCATGTTTTGCGGCAGCAGGGCGTGGGCCTGGGCTTCGCTCAGTGGCTCGGTAGCGATGATGTAACTGCCGGCGGGCAGGACTTTGCCGCTCAGTTGCGGGTTGAGGTCATTGAGGTAGGCGTTGCAGCCGAGCACCAGCGTCTTGGCGCGCACCGAGCCTTGCGCGGTGTGCACGCGAACTTCAGGGCCGTAATCGATGCGGGTGACTGCTGACTGCTCAAACAGTTTGACCCCCAGCTGCTGCGCGGCAGCGGCTTCGCCCAGCGCCAGGTTAAGCGGATGCAGATGCCCGGATCCCATGTCGATCAGGCCGCCGACATAGCGTTTGGAGCCGACCACGGTGTGCATCTCGTCGGCTTGCAGCAGGCGGGTCTCGTAGCGATAGCCGAGGCCGCGCAGTTCTTCGGCGTCTTCGGCAAAGCCTTCGAGGTCGCCGGGCTTGTTGGCGAGATCGCAGTAGCCCCAGGTCAGGTCGCACTGGATCTGGAAACGGTTGACCCGCTGACGGACGATTTCCACCGCTTCCAGGCCCATGAGTTTCATCTGGCGAACACCGTCGGCCCCGATGACGTTGGCGAACTGATCGAGACCGTGGCCGACCCCGCGAATCAACTGCCCACCGTTGCGGCCACTGGCGCCCCAGCCGATGCGGTGCGCTTCCAGCAACACCACGCTGAGGCCACGCTCGGCCAGTTCCAGTGCGGTGTTGAGCCCGGAAAACCCGCCGCCGACCACGCACACGTCTGCGATCACTTCACCCCGCAACTGCGAATGATCCGGCTGCGGCAGGCTGCTGGCGGCGTAGTAAGAGGCAACGTGGGGTTGGCTCGCGAAGGTTCGGGCGCGGGCATTCATGGGCATCGTCCAACGGCTGAGTGTCGAGAAAATTTGACGGAGCATAAGCCGCACGCCCGAAGCGGGGCAACACTGGTCGGCCGTTGCTGTGTGGAACACGGCTTTTGCGGCACAATCGCCGCCTATTTCATGTGGGTTACCGTTTCGATGAGCTGCAACCGCCAGACAATCCGCGACCTGCGTCAGCAGATCCCCACGTTCGACTGCGTGCCGGGCTGCCATGACTGCTGTGGGCCGGTGACGACCTCGCCGGAAGAAATGTCGCGCCTGCCGCGCAAGACCCGCGCCGAGCAGGATGCGGCAATGGACGAGTTGAATTGTGTGCACCTGGGGCCGGAAGGCTGCACGGTGTATGAAGAGCGGCCGTTGATCTGCCGGTTGTTTGGTACGACCAAGACGTTGCCTTGCCCGAACGGGCGAGGGCCGGTGGAGCTGATTCATCCGCGGGTTGAAAAGCAGATCTTCGAGTACATGGCTTCGAATCGGCAGGTGCTGGTTTAGCGGGTTCACTCGGCACCGTGGCGCCCCCTTCGCGAGCAAGCCCGCTCCCACAGGGAAATACATTTCAAATGTGGGAGCGAGCTTGCTCGCGAAGGGGGCGCCACAAACCTCAATCCGGAATCGGCAGGCTCAGGCTCTCTTTCACTTCTTCCATCACGATATAGCTTTTTGATTCGCGCACATGCGGCAACTTCAACAGAATGTCGCCCAGCAGCTTGCGGTAGGAGGCCATCTCGGAAATCCGCGCCTTCACCAGGTAGTCGAAATCCCCGGACACCAGGTGACACTCAAGCACATGCGGCAATTTCAGCACCGCGCGCCGGAACTCCTCGAAAGTATCGCCGGATTTGTAGTCGAGGCTGATCTCGACGAACACCAGCAGGCTACCTTTCAAGTGCTGCGGATTGAGCCGGGCGTTATAGCCCATGATGATCCCCTCGCGCTCCAGCCGCCGCACCCGCTCCGTACACGGCGTGGTGGAAAGGCCGACCTTCTCCCCGAGTTCGGTAAACGATATCCGCCCGTCCGCCTGCAGGATCCGCAAGATATTGCGGTCGATCTTGTCCAGCTCACGTTTGGTCTGAGTGTTGGTACGCATAGGGGATGCGCCTCCGTGAAAAGGGTTTTTGCCGAGAATTGTCGCCAAATATAGGCGCTTATACAGTGAAAAGCACTGGCCATTCTTTTTTACACTGCGCGCATCATTGCTCTATCAACAGACGTACGCGGCCCTGCCGCGATGAGGGATACAAAAATGCGCGTAATGGTCTTGGGTAGCGGCGTCATCGGGACCGCCAGTGCTTACTATCTGGCCCGTGCCGGGTTTGAAGTGGTGGTGGTCGACCGGCAGCCAGCCGTGGCCATGGAGACCAGCTTCGCCAACGCCGGCCAGGTGTCGCCGGGTTATGCCTCGCCGTGGGCCGCCCCGGGCGTGCCGCTCAAGGCCATCAAGTGGTTGCTGCAACGCCACGCGCCGCTGGCGATCAAGGCCACCGCCGACATCGACCAGTACCTGTGGATGGCGCAGATGCTGCGCAACTGCACCGCCAGCCGTTACGCGGTGAACAAGGAGCGCATGGTGCGTCTGTCCGAGTACAGCCGCGACTGCCTCGACGAACTGCGTGCGGAAACCGGCATCGCCTACGAAGGCCGCAGCCTCGGTACCACCCAACTGTTCCGCACTCAGGCGCAGCTCGATGGCGCCGCCAAAGACATCGCCGTGCTGAAAGAGTCCGGTGTCCCGTTTGAAGTCCTCGACCGCGCCGGCATCGCCCGCGTCGAACCGGCCCTGGCCAATGTCACCGACATCCTCGCCGGTGCCCTGCGTCTGCCGAACGACCAGACCGGCGACTGCCAGATGTTCACCACGCGCCTGGCTGAAATGGCTGTGAAGCTCGGTGTGGAATTCCGCTTCGGTCAGGACATCCAGCGCCTTGACTACGCGGGTGATCGCATCAACGGCGTGTGGATCGACGGCAAGCTGGAAACCGCCGACCGCTACGTGCTGGCCCTCGGCAGTTATTCGCCGCAACTGCTCAAGCCGCTGGGCATCAAGGCCCCGGTGTATCCGCTCAAGGGTTACTCGCTGACCGTGCCGATCACCAACCCGGACATGGCCCCGACCTCGACGATTCTCGATGAGACCTACAAGGTCGCGATCACCCGTTTCGATAACCGTATCCGCGTTGGCGGCATGGCGGAGATTGCCGGTTTTGACCTGTCGCTGAACCCGCGCCGGCGCGAAACCCTGGAGATGATCGTCAACGACCTTTATCCTCAGGGCGGCAATCTGGCCGAGGCAAGCTTCTGGACCGGTCTGCGTCCGACGACCCCGGACGGCACGCCGATCGTGGGCGCCACGCCGTTCAAGAACCTGTTCCTCAACACCGGTCACGGCACCCTGGGTTGGACCATGGCGTGCGGTTCCGGTCGTTTGCTGGCCGATCTGATGGCGAAGAAAAAACCACAGATCAGCGCTGAAGGCCTCGATATTTCCCGTTACGGCAACAAACCTCAGGAGTCCGCAAAACATGGCAATCCAGCGCCAGCTCACCAATGAGCGCATGAGTCAGATCGTCAGTCACAACGGCACCGTGTATCTGGCCGGCCAGGTCGGCGACGACTTCAACGCCGGGGTTGAGCAGCAGACCCGCGACGTGCTCGCCAACATCGAGCGTTTGCTGGATCTGGCCGGGACTGACAAGCAGCATCTGCTGTCGGCGACGATTTATCTGAACGACATCGAGGCGCACTTTGCCGGGATGAACTCGGTGTGGGACGAGTGGCTGCCCAAAGGTGCTGCACCGGCCCGTGCCACCGTCGAAGCGAAGATGGCCAAGCCGAGCATTCTGGTAGAAATCTCTATCGTCGCCGCGCTGCCATAACCGTTTAAAGATCCCTCTCCCGGCGCTGTTGGTGGTTCACGTCGTCAGCCAGCGCCGGTTTTTCTTCCCATGACCGCCTAGAAGTCTGCCGCCATGCGTCCTGCCCGTGCCCTGATCGACCTAGAAGCCCTGCGCCACAACTACCGAATTGCCCGCGAAGTCACCGGCGCCAAGGCGCTGGCGGTGATCAAGGCTGATGCCTACGGTCACGGCGCAGTGCGTTGCGCCCAGGCGCTGGAAGCCGAAGCCGACGGATTTGCCGTCGCCTGCATCGAAGAGGCGCTGGAGCTGCGCGCCGCCGGGATCAAGGCACCGGTGTTGTTGCTCGAAGGCATCTTCGAAGCCGATGAGCTGGCGCTGATCGTCGAGCATGATTTCTGGTGTGTGGTGCATTCGCTGTGGCAGCTCGAAGCGATTGAGCAGGCGGCCTTGAGCAAACCGATCACCGTGTGGCTCAAGCTCGATTCGGGCATGCACCGTGTTGGTCTGCATCCGAAGGATTACGCGGCGGCCTACCAGCGTCTGCTGGCCAGCGGCAAAGTGGCGAAGATCGTGCTGATGAGCCATTTCGCCCGCGCCGATGAGCTACACGAACAGAGCAGCGTCGATCAGGTCGCGGTGTTCGAGGCTGCGCGCCAGGGCCTGGCAGCCGAAGTCAGCCTGCGCAACTCGCCCGCCGTGCTCGGCTGGCCGCAGATCCACAGCGACTGGGTGCGCCCGGGCATCATGCTCTACGGCGCGACCCCGTTCGAAGAAGCCAACGCCGTGGCCGAGCGCCTGCAACCGGTGATGACCCTCGAATCGAAAGTCATCTGCGTACGTGAACTGCCCGCCGGCGAGCCGATTGGTTATGGCGCCAGGTTCATCACCGACAAACCGATGCGCATCGGCGTGGTCGCCATGGGGTATGCCGATGGCTACCCGCGTCAGGCACCGACCGGCACGCCGGTGCTGGTGGCCGGCAAGCGCAGCCGGATTCTCGGTCGCGTATCGATGGACATGCTCTGCGTCGACCTTACCGATGTGCCGGACGCCGACCTGGGTTCGACCGTTGAGCTGTGGGGCAAAAACATCCTCGCCAGCGAAGTGGCGCAGTGGGCCGACACCATTCCGTACCAGATCTTCTGCAACCTGCGTCGAGTGCCAAGGCTCTATTCCGAGGGTTGAGGCCGCTGCGGGGGCCAAGTGTTGTAAATACTGAACGCTGTCGCCATGATAACGCTCAATATTCTTACAACATCAGGAGGCTCCCGCCTTGGACGTCGGTGAACGACTGCAATCGATCCGCAAGCTCAAAGGGCTTTCCCAGCGTGAACTCGCCAAACGCGCGGGCGTCACCAACAGCACCATTTCGATGATCGAAAAGAATAGCGTCAGCCCTTCGATCAGTTCGCTGAGAAAGGTGCTGGGCGGCATCCCCATGTCCATGGTCGAGTTCTTTTCCGAAGAAATCCTGCAGGAAATTCCGACCCAGATCGTCTACAAGGCCAACGAGCTGATCGACATTTCCGACGGCGCCGTGACCATGAAACTGGTCGGTCGCGCGCACCCGAGCCGGGCCATCGCGTTCCTCAACGAAATCTACCCGCCGGGAGCAGATACCGGCGAAGAAATGCTCACCCATGAAGGCGAGGAAACCGGGATTCTGGTTGAAGGGCGTCTGGAATTGGTGGTGGGTCTGGAAACTTTTATTCTCGAAGCCGGCGACAGCTACTACTTTGAAAGTACCAAGCCGCATCGTTTCCGTAATCCGTTCGACTTGCCTGCGCGACTAATCAGCGCAGCCACGCCGGCGAATTTTTGAAAAGAGAGGTGCCAAGCCGTGACGGCGAAGGCATCCGAAGAGTTTTTCCACTGCGCGGTATAACCCCTTCGACTATGGGGTTGTTTCAGTGTGGCGGGCTACCCGCTATACTTGCGCCCGCCTGCGAACCGTGGCCGCAGGCGTGAATAGCCACCATTGAGGGTGAACGCGTGAACCTAATTATGAAAATGCTGGCCGCACCAGCAACCGTACTGGCCCTCTGGGCTGTCAGCGCTCAAGCTGCGACGAATGACGACATTGCCAAGCGCCTCGAGCCGGTCGGCCAGGTGTGCGTTCAGGGGCAGGAATGCAAGGGTATGGAAGTGGCAGCCTCCGCTGGCGGCGGTGGCGGGGCGAAGACGCCTGATGAAGTGATTGCAAAACATTGCAACGCTTGCCACGGTACGGGCCTGTTGGGCGCACCGAAAATCGGTGACGCGGCGGCCTGGAAAGACCGCGCCGATCACCAGGGTGGCCTCGACGGCCTGCTGGCCAAAGCCATCACCGGCCTGAACTCGATGCCGCCCAAAGGCACCTGCGCCGATTGCTCGGATGACGAGTTGAAAGGCGCGATCCAGAAGATGTCCGGCCTGAAATAAGCCACGCTTCTGACGAAAAAAACCGTCTTCGGACGGTTTTTTTGTGCCCGCGATTCACGGCGTGGGCTGTCCTTTGCAGCAAACTCAGGGCAAGCTCGGTCTACCTCTATTCACGGAACGGGCAGGAGGCTTCAGATGGTGCAGTTGTGTTCGATCGAACAGGCAGTGGACGAGGTGCTCGCACGCTTGCCGGCGCATATCCACATGGGCATGCCGCTGGGGCTGGGCAAGCCCAATCATTTCGTCAACGCGCTGTACCGGCGCATCAAGGACCTGCCCCAACGGCAACTGACGATCTACACCGCGCTGTGTCTGGGGCGGCCGACGCTGGGCGACGGTTTGCAGAAGCGCTTCATCGAACCCTTTGTCGAGCGCGTATTCGGTGACTACCCCGAATTCGATTTCCTCGCCGACCTGCAGCGTGACAGCCTCCCCGCCAACATCCGCATCGAACAGTTCTTCATGCAGCCCGGCAGCCTGCTCAATAGCGCGCCGGCCCAGCAGGATTACGTCAGCAGCAACTACAGCCACGCCGCCCGCGACATCAACGCTGCCGGCCTGAACCTGGTGGCTCAGTTGCTCGCCAGCAGCAGCGAACACCCCGACCGGTTGAGCCTGAGCTGCAACCCGGACATCACTCTCGACCTGTTGCCGATGATCGCCAAGCGCCGCGATGCGGGGGAGACCATTCTGCTGGTCGGTCAGGTACACACCGAGCTGCCGTACATGCCCGGCGATGCCGAAGTTGATATCGACACCTTCGACCTGCTGATCGACGCGAAGGACAGCAGCACTCTGTTTTCCACGCCGAACATGCCGGTGGGATTTCAGGATCATTTCATCGGCCTGCACGCCAGCACCCTGGTGCGTGACGGCGGCACCTTGCAGATCGGCATCGGCTCGATGGGCGATGCGCTGACCGCGGCGCTGCTCGCGCGGCAAGCGGATAACGCCGGTTATCAGGCCCTGCTCAACGACCTCAACCTCAGCCAGTGGGCGCAGTTGATCGAGCGCGAAGGCGGCACCGCACCCTTCGCCAAAGGCCTGTATGGCTGCAGTGAAATGTTCGTCAACGGTCTGCTGGTGCTGGCGGACGCCGGGATCATCCGGCGCAAGGTTTACCCCGACGTACAGACTCAGGAACAGGCCAACGCCGGCACCCTCGATGAAGCGGCGCAAACCGATGGCATCTCGGTGCACGGCGGTTTCTTCCTCGGCCCGCGCAGTTTCTACGAGCGCCTGCGCGAGTTACCGCAGAGCAAGCGCCTCGAATTCAACATGACCCGCATCAGCTACATCAACGAGCTGTACGGGCAGGAGGAACTCAAGCGATTGCAGCGCCTCGATGCACGGTTCATCAACACCGTGTTCACCATGACGCTGATGGGCGCGGGTGTAGCCGATCAGCTGGAAGACGGGCGGGTGCTCAGCGGCGTTGGCGGGCAGTACAACTTCGTTGCCCAGGGCCACGCGCTGCACGATGCGCGCTCGATTCTGATCCTGCGCAGCTGGCGCGAATCCGGTGGCGAAGTCAGTTCGAATATTGTCTGGGAATACGGCCACTGCACGATCCCGCGGCATCTGCGTGACATCGTGGTTACCGAGTACGGCATCGCCGATCTGCGCGGCAAATCCGATGCGGTGGTGATCGAGGCGTTGCTCAATATCAGCGATTCACGCTTTCAACCGGGGCTGATCGAACAGGCGCAGAAGGTCGGCAAGCTGCCGAAGGATTTCCATCTCGATCCACGCTTTGCCGAGAACACGCCGCAGCGTTTACAGGCGATTGCCGCGAGGCATCCGAACCTGTTTCCGGAGTATCCGTTGGGCTGTGATTTCACGGCGATCGAGCGGGATCTGCTGCGGGCGCTGAACTGGCTGAAGAGCAAGTTCAAGCTGACCGAGATTCTGGAACTTGGCAAAGCAGCCCTCGACGCACCCGATGCCTCGACATTCCCCGACCACCTGGAACGCATGCAACTGACACACCCGGAAGGCCTGAAAGAAGACCTCTTCCAGCGCCTGCTCCTCACCGGCCTCAAAGCCACCGCCCAATAACCACCCACCGCAAAACCAACTGTGGGAGCGGGCTTGCTCGCGAAAGCGCCCGATCAGTCAAAGAATTTGTCGACTGGCACGACGCCTTCGCGAGCAAGCCTGCTCCCACAGGGGGAATGCGATGTTGCGGGTTAACGGTGACGGTATCGAAGCCATCCACCCCGAACACCACCGCGAACTAACGGCCTGACCCAAACCAACTGTGGGAGCGGGCTTGCTCGCGAAAGCGCCCGATCAGTCAAAGAATTTGTCGACTGACACGACGCCTTCGCGAGCAAGCCCGCTCCCACAGGGGGAATGCGCTGTTGCGGGTTAACGGTGACGGTATCGAAGCCATCCGCCCCGAACACCACCGCGAACTAACGGCCTGACCCAAAACAACTGTGGGAGCGGGCTTGCTCGCGAAAGCGCCCGATCAGTCAAAGAATTTGTCGACTGGCACGACGCCTTCGCGAGCAAGCCTGCTCCCACAGGGGGAATGCGATGTTGCGGGTTAACGGTGACGGTATCGGCGCCATGCGGGCCGAACACCACCGCGAACTATCGGCCTGACCCAAAACAACTGTGGGAGCGGGCTTGCTCGCGAAAGCGCCCGATCAGTCAAAGAATTTGTCGACTGGCACGACGCCTTCGCGAGCAAGCCTGCTCCCACAGGGGGAATGCGATGTTGCGGGTTAACGGTGACGGTATCGAAGCCATCCGCCCCGAACACCACCGCGAACTAACGCCCTGACCCAAAACAACTGTGGGAGCGGGCTTGCTCGCGAAAGCGCCCGATCAGTCAAAGAATTTGTCGACTGGCACGACGCCTTCGCGAGCAAGCCTGCTCCCACAGGGGGAATGCGATGTTGCGGGTTAACGGTGACGGTATCGAAGCCATCCGCCCCGAAGACCCGCGCGAACTAACGGCCTGACCCAAAAACAACTGTGGGAGCGGGCTTGCTCGCGAAAGCGCCCGGTCAGTCAAAGAATATGTCGACTGACACGACGACTTCGCGAGCAAGCCCGCTCCCACAGGGGGAATGCGCTGTGGCGTTATTCGATGAAGGTGACAACGCCATCCTTCAGCGATTTGACGCGAGCCAGCGATTCAACGCGATAGCCCTGCGAATCCAGCTCGGCACGGCCGCCCTGGAACGACTTCTCGATCACGATGCCCAGGCCGGCCACGGTGGCGCCAGCCTGCTTGATGATCGAGATCAGCGCCTGCGATGCCTTACCGTTGGCCAGGAAGTCGTCGATGATCAGCACGCGATCGCTGCTGGTCAGGTGACGCGGGGAGATGGCCACGGTGCTTTCGGTCTGCTTGGTGAACGAGTAAACGGTCGCCGACAGCAGGTTTTCCGTCAGGGTCAGGGACTGGTGTTTGCGGGCGAAGATCACCGGCACGCCGAGGTTCAGACCGGTCATGATCGCCGGAGCAATGCCCGAGGCCTCAATGGTAACGATCTTGGTGATACCGGAATCCTTGAACAGCGTGGCGAATTCGTCGCCGATCAGCTTCATCAGGGCCGGGTCGATCTGGTGGTTCAGAAAGGCGTCGACTTTCAGGACCTGATCGGAAAGCACGATGCCTTGTTCGCGGATTTTCTGGTGCAATGCTTCCATGAAGCTGTCCTCGTTCAGCGCTTGTGCGCCCTAAGCTTTAAAAAAGTGGTCAATTCTAGCGCTTTAACATCGCGCGTATATCAGCCAGTGCGCTATTGCCTCGCACGGCTTTGACTTCGGTCGGTGTGTCGTCGTTGCCTTCCCACGCCAGATCGTCCGGCGGCAGCTCATCGAGGAAGCGGCTTGGCGCGCAATCGATGATCTCGCCGTACTGTTTGCGCTTGGCGGCGAAGGTGAACGCCAGGGTCTGACGCGCGCGGGTGATGCCCACGTAGGCCAGGCGGCGCTCCTCTTCGATGGTGTCGGCTTCGATGCTGGAGCGGTGCGGGAGAATTTCCTCTTCCATGCCCATGATGAACACGTAGGGGAATTCCAGGCCCTTGGACGCATGCAGGGTCATCATCTGCACGCCTTCGGCGCCGTCTTCCTCTTCCTGCTGACGTTCCAGCATGTCGCGCAGGACCAGTTTGCCGATGGCGTCCTCGACGGTCATCTCGCCGTCTTCGTCTTTTTCCAGGGTGTTCTTCAAGGCTTCGATGAGGAACCAGACGTTGCTCATCCGGTAGTCCGCAGCCTTGTCGCTGGAGCTGTTGGTGCGCAGCCAGTTCTCGTAGTCGATGTCCATGACCATGCTGCGCAGCGCCGAGATCGGGTCTTCGCCGGCGCACTGCTCACGGACCTTGTCCATGAAGCGCTTGAAGCGCGACAGGCGATCGGTGAAGCGGCTGTCCAGATGCTCGCCCAGACCGATTTCGTCGGTGGCGGCGTACATCGAGATCTTGCGCTCGGTGGCGTAGTTGCCGAGTTTTTCCAAAGTCGTGGAACCGATTTCCCGGCGCGGCACGTTGATCACCCGCAGGAAGGCGTTGTCGTCGTCCGGGTTCACGATCAGGCGGAAGTAGGCCATCAAGTCCTTCACTTCCTGACGGCCGAAAAAGCTGTTACCGCCGCTCAGACGGTACGGCACCTGATGGTGCTGCAGTTTCAGCTCGATCAGCTTGGCCTGGTAGTTGCCGCGATAGAGGATCGCGAAATCGCTGTACGGGCGATCGGTGCGCAAGTGCAGGCTGAGGATTTCCATGGCCACGCGCTCGGCTTCGGCGTCCTCGTTGCGGCAGCGGATCACGCGGATCTCGTCACCGTGGCCCATCTCACTCCACAGCTGTTTTTCGAATTCGTGCGGGTTGTTCGAGATCAGCACGTTGGCGCAACGCAGGATGCGGCTGGTGGAGCGGTAGTTCTGCTCCAGCATCACCACTTTCAGGGACGGATAATCGTCCTTGAGCAGCATCAGGTTTTCCGGCCGCGCGCCGCGCCAGGCGTAGATCGACTGGTCGTCGTCGCCCACCACGGTGAACTGGTTGCGTTTGCCGATGAGCATTTTCACCAGCAGGTACTGGCTGGCGTTGGTGTCCTGGTATTCGTCGACCAGCAGGTAACGCACCTTGTTCTGCCACTTTTCAAGAATGTCGGCATGCTCTTCGAAGAGCTTTACCGGCAGCAGGATCAGGTCGTCGAAGTCCACTGCGTTGAACGCCTTGAGCGTGCGCTGGTAGTGGGTGTAGACGATGGCGGCGGTCTGCTCTTTCGGATTACGCGCGTTCTCCAGCGCCTGCGGCGGCAGGATCAGGTCGTTTTTCCAGGCGCCGATCATGTTCTTGATCTCGTCGACACCGTCGTCGCCCGCGTATTCCTTCTGCATGATGTCGGTCATCAGCGCTTTGACGTCGGTCTCGTCAAAGATCGAGAAACCGGGTTTGTAGCCCAGCCGCACGTGTTCCTTGCGGATGATGTTCAGGCCCAGGTTGTGGAAGGTGCAGACTGTCAGGCCGCGACCTTCGCCGGCGCGCAGCAGCGTCCCGACCCGCTCCTTCATCTCGCGCGCGGCCTTGTTGGTAAAGGTCATGGCGACGATGTACTGGGCGCGGATGCCGCAGTTCTGGATCAGATGCGCGATTTTGCGCGTGATCACGCTGGTCTTGCCGGAGCCAGCGCCGGCGAGCACCAATAGAGGGCCGCCGACGTAGTTCACGGCTTCTTGCTGCCGGGGATTGAGTCGGGACATACGAAAATTCGGGAGTCGTTGACGAAATGGGCCGGCATTTTAACAGGCTCAGCGATTTGTGCTGCTCTCTCCGACTTGTGACGCACCGCGCGATTCAAATTTGCCGGTTTTGTTACTTTCGCGGAGGATGCACGGTGATTTTGCGGCTAATGTTCTCATTCGTGACACAAAATAACGTTCTGATAATCGTTGTCATTGAACATCGCAACGGCATAATGCCCCGCCCACATCATTGCAGAGTCTAGGGAGCTAGCTTGTCTACGCCTGTCGAACCCTTGCGTTTGCTGCTACTGGCCGAAGAGCCAGCGTGGACAGCGTTATTGCGCGAGTGTCTGGCTCCGATGGGGAGCGCGGCGGTGCTGATCAGCGCGCCGAGCTGGGAGTCGGTCAGCAGTCTGTTCGAAGACAACCGCCATGCGGTGTTGTTGACCGTTGCCGCGTTGCAGCCGGCCCCGGGCCGTTGCAGCCTGCCGACAGTGTTGCTGCTGGATCACGAACCGGCCACCGCGCCCGATGGCGTCAGCGACTGGCTGGTGTTCGATGCCCTCGACGCCGGCATGCTGCGTCGTTGCCTGCGCCATGTGCGTGAGCGCGGCGTGCTGGAAAACACCCTGCAACGCCTCGCTGAACAGGATCCGCTGACCGGCATCGCCAATCGCCAGGGGTTCCAGACCTTGCTCACAGCGCGCCTCGCAGAGAATGACGGACGTGGCCTGGCCCTCGGGCATCTCGATCTCGACAACTTTCGGCATGCCAACGATGCCCTTGGCCATCAGGCTGGCGATCGCCTGATCCTGCAGGTCGTTGCGCGGCTGAAAAGCCAGCTGGAGGCCGGTGATCAACTGGCGCGCCTGGGCAGCGACGAGTTTGCCCTGCTGATCGATACCCGCCGTGCGCCGCAACGCGCCGAGTGGATGGCCGAACGCATCACTGAAGCCTTGTCCGAACCGTATTGGGTCGATGGCGAAAGCCTGTTGATCGGCTCCAGCCTTGGCATCGCCCACGCCCGCGCACAAGGTGGCGCCGACCCGCTGATGTGGCATGCGCACATCGCGATGCAGCAGGCCAAGAGCACCCAGGGCTGCACCTTCCACATCTTCAACGAACGCATCAACCGCAATGCGCGGAGCATGGCCGACCTCGAAAGCGAGCTGCGCAGGGCTTTGCGTCGCGATGAGCTGGAGTTGCATTACCAGCCACGGCTTAATCTTGAGGACGGCCAGATTGTCGGCCTCGAAGCGCTGGTGCGCTGGCGTCATGGCGAGCGGGGTCTGCTGCCGCCGAGTGAATTCGTGCCGCTGGCCGAACAGAGCGGGTTGATCGTGCCGCTGGGTTACTGGGTGATTTCCCGGGCCCTGCGTGACATGCAGGCCTTGCGCGAGCGAAGCCTGCCAGCGCTGCACATGGCGATCAACCTGTCGTTCCGCCAGTTTCAGGACAGTCAGCTGTTACCGACATTGAGCCGGTTGATCGCTGAGCGAGGGGTCGAGGCGCAGTGGCTGGAGTTCGAGCTGACCGAGACCGCCGTGATGCGCCGCAGCGATCTGGTCAAGCAGACCATGGACGCCCTCGGCCGCCTCGGCGTGCGTTTCTCGCTGGACGACTTCGGCACCGGGTTTTCATCGTTCGTGCACCTCAACAGCCTGCCGATCACCTTGCTGAAGATCGACAAGAGCTTCGTTGGTGGCATGGAACAGCGCGAAGAGAACCGCAAACTGGTGCACGCGATGATCAACCTCGCGCACAACCTGCACCTGGAAGTGGTGGCGGAAGGGGTCGAGACGCCGGAGCAACTGGAACTACTGCGCGGCTTTGGCTGTGATCAGGTGCAGGGCTATCTGATCAGCCGGCCGTTGCCGTTGGCGGAACTGGTGGAGTACCTCACCTTCGGCTCAAGCCAACAGTCAGCCCTCGAAATCGTGAGCTGACCACAATATTCTCCGGTGGATACATAACTCCCCCTGTGGGAGCGGGCTTGCTCGCGAAGGCGTCGTGTCAGTCAAAGCATATGCTGCCTGACCCAGCGCTTTGGCGAGCAAGCCCGCTCCCACATGGAGGCCTCAGTCAGTCTGAGGGACCGTGAACGGACTTGATGCTCCCGGCTCCAGCCGAATCATCCGCTTCATCTTCCATTCAAACGCCAGCGTCAGGCTCACCGCCGCACACGCCAGGCCCAGCGCCAGCCCCCACCACACGCCGGTCGGCCCCCAGTTCAAGTGGAACGCCATCCACCACGCCGCTGGCGCGCCGATCAGCCAATAGCAACCAAGGCCGACCAGGAACGTGGTCTTGGCATCCTTGAGCCCGCGAATGCAACCCATGGCGATGGTCTGCGTGCCGTCGAACAACTCGAACCACGCCGCCACGGCCAGCAGGCTCACGGCCAGACGAATCACCTCGGCAAACGCCGGGTCGTCATGGTCCAGAAACAGGCCGACCAACTGGTTCGGCAGCAACCAGAACACCATTGCAAAACCCAACATCACCACCGCGCCGAATACGATGCCGACCCGCCCGGACATCCGCGCATCGCCCAGTTGCCCGGCGCCGTAATGCTGGCCAACGCGCATGGTGATCGCGTAGGACATCCCCGCCGGCACCATGAACGCCACCGAAACGATCTGCAGGGCGATCTGGTGTGCGCCCAATTGCGTGCTGCCCATGGTGCCCATGCACAGCGCGGCGAAGGCGAACAAGCCGACTTCTACTGCATAGGTGCCGCCGATTGGCAGACCGAGACGCCACAGCTCTTTGAGGTACTGGCGATTCGGCCTCGACAGGCCCGCGCGCAACGGATAAGCGTCGTAGGCCGGATGCCGACGGATGTGCCAGGCCAGCGCCAGCGCCATGCAGTTGGCGACAATCGCCGTGACCAGGCCGATGCCCGTCAGGCCCAATTTCGGCAGGCCGAACATGCCGGTGATCAGCGCGTAATTGAGCAGGAAGTTGGCGACGGTGCCGCCAAGGCTGATGACCATCACCGGCGTCGCCCGACCAATCGCGCTGGTGAAGCCGCGCAGGGCCATGAAGCTCAGGTAGCCGGGCAGGGCGAACGGCAGGGCAATCAGGAACTGCCCGGCGGCGTTGACGTTGGTTTCGGTCTGGCCGAACAGCAGCAACACCGGTTTGAGGTTCCACAGCAGCAGCGCAGCGCCGAGCGCCATCAGCCACGCCAGCCACAACCCGGCCTGAGTCAGGCGTGCGGCGCCGATAATGTCGCCGGCCCCCTTGCGAATCGCCACCAGGGTGCCGACCGCCGCGATCACGCCGATGCAGAAAATCGACACGAACGAATAGCTCGCAGCCCCTAGCCCGCCACCGGCCAACGCTTCAGGGCTCAATCGCGCCATCATCAAGGTGTCGGTCAGCACCATCAGCATGTGCGCCAACTGTGAAGCAATCAACGGCCCCGCCAGCCGCAGGATGGCCCAGAGTTCGGTACGCACAGGATGCTGCATGGTCATCACCACTCATTGAAAGAGGGAATAGGGGACCGTCGATTCTCGGCGCTTGGCAGCGTTTGCACAAAGGGATAAAAAGGATGGGTGGCATGATTAAAACTCATCATGAAAGGATTCTGCCAGGTTGGCTGCATCCCGCTACTGGAGCTTGGTATATGTCTCGTCGTCTTCCTCCCTTGTATGCCCTGCGCGCATTCGAAGCGGCAGCGCGGCACAGTTCGTTCACCCGCGCCGCTGAGGAACTGTCGATCACCCAGAGCGCGGTGAGTCGGCACATTCGTACGCTTGAAGAGCATTTTGCCTGCAAGCTGTTTCACCGCAGCGGGCGCAACCTGCAACTCACCGAGTCCGCCCGGATGCTGTTGCCGGGGATTCGCGACGGCTTTGCTGCGCTTGAGCGCGCCTGCAACACCTTGCGCGCCGAAGACGACATCCTGCGCATGAAAGCACCGTCGACCCTGACCATGCGCTGGCTGCTGGCGCGGCTCAGCCGCTTCCGTCATCTGCAACCGGGCAACGAGGTGCAACTGACCAGTGCCTGGATGGACGTGGACTCGGTCGACTTCAACAACGAGCCTTTCGACTGCGCGGTGCTGCTCAGTGACGGGCATTTCCCGCCGGACTGGGAGGCCAGCCTGCTGTTTCCCGAAGAGCTGATTCCGGTCGGTGCACCGAACCTGCTGAACGATCAACCCTGGGATGTCGCGCGCCTGGCTGCCACCGAGTTGCTGCACCCGACCCCGGATCGGCGTGACTGGCGCAGTTGGCTGGAGCACATGGGGCTGTCCGATCAGGTCTCGCTCAAGGGCGGGCAGGTGTTCGATACCCTTGAACTGGGGATGATCGCGGCGGCGCGCGGTTACGGTGTGTCGATGGGCGATCTGCTGATGGTTGCCGAGGATGTGGCGCAAGGGCGCTTGAGCCTGCCGTGGCCGACCGCCGTCGCCAGCGGGCTGAATTATTACCTGGTGTGGCCGAAGACCCGGCCGGGAGGTGAGCGTTTGCGCCGCCTCAGCGACTTCCTGCAAGGCGAAGTGCGCGCGATGGCGCTGCCGGTGGTCGAGCGCTTGAGCTGAAACGTTCGAGCCGCCACAATGCCGGCCTTGCGCCATAACCCCGCTGTTTACTCAAGTATTCGCTTTTACCGCCGAAAATGAGCAGGTGGGACCGTCGTGCCGGTTTCCACGATTTCACCCCCCATATTAGAAAATTTCCGAGCAGATGCTGCGATCAGGGAGGATCCGGTGGCTCGGCCAGGAGCTGTCCATGTCTCAACCTCGCGCCCGGATCGCCTCGCAGCTGGGCCTCGCGCTCGCTGTGATCCTTGCGATCGTCATCAGTGGCAGTACGGTGTTCGCCCTGCGTTCGCTGGATACCGCCAACCTCGCCACCCGTGAAGAACACCTCGCCAGTGAGGCGCGGCTGCTGGCCGATCAGTTGAGTACCTTCCACGGCACGCTGCGCGAAAGTACGCAGCGCCTGAGCGGATTGTTCGAGAAACGCTTCAGCGCGGGCCTGAGCATTCACGCGGATGAGCCGGTGACGGTTGCCGGTACCCAGACGCCGGGCCTGCATCTGGGCAGCGAAGTGCTGAACAACAACTTCAAGGAAGTCGACGAGTTCAAGCAAATGACCGCCGGTGTCGCCACGCTGTTTGTGCGCAGCGGCGAAGACTTCGTGCGGGTCAGCACCTCGCTGACCAAACAGGATGGCACGCGCGCCATTGGCACCTTGCTCGACCATGCGCACCCGGCCTATGCGAAGTTGATGGCGGGACAGGGCTATGTCGGTCGCGCCTTGCTGTTCGATCGTTCCTACATGACCCAATACACCCCGGTGCGCGACGGCAGCGGCAAGGTGATTGCGGTGTTGTTCGTCGGTTTCGACTACACCGATGCGCAGAACGCCCAGTTCGACAACCTCAAGCGTTTCCGCATCGGTCAGAGCGGCTCGCTGGCGCTGTTGGATGAGCAAAACAAATGGCTGGTTGCGCCAGCGGGTGTGCAGGCACTGGATCAGGCAGTGCCGGTGATCAAAGGTCTGGCCAGGAAACCGGGTAAAGGCGAGTTCTGGAGCGACACCGCCGAAGACTTCTACAGCATCGCCGTACCGTTCGACGGCGGGCCGTGGTCGGTGGTGGCGAGCATGCCGAAATCCGAGATTCGCGCCGTGACCTGGAGTGTCGGCACGCAACTGGCCATCGGCAGTCTGCTGGCGATGCTGATCGCGGTGGGCGCGGCGATGTGGCTGCTGCGCAGCAAGCTGCAACCGCTGGGCGATCTGGTACGTCAGGCCGAAGCCTTGGGCGCCGGCGACCTGAGCGTGCGCCTGAATGTGTCGAGCAACGACGAAATCGGCCAGTTGTCCCGCGCGTTCAACCAGATGAGCCAGGCGCTGTCGACCATGGTCGAGCATATTCGCCGCTCCTCGGAAGAGGTCAACAGCCGTGCCCAGGCGCTGTCCGGATTGTCCGGTGGCGCGTACGAGGGCATGGAGCAGCAGTCGGGCGAGATCACCAGCATGGCCGGTGCGGTGGAAGAGTTCAGCGCCACCTCGCTGAACATCGCCGACAACATGGGCAACACCCAGCGTCTGGCGCAGGAAAATGCCCAGCAGACCCAGATCGGGCGCACCTCGATGGAAGAAGCTTCGTCCTCACTGGAGCAAATTGCTGGCGCGCTGAACACCACCGCTAGCGTGATCAACACCCTCGGTCAGCGTTCCCAGGAAATCGGCGGCATCGTCAGTGTGATCACCTCGATTGCCGAACAGACCAACCTGCTGGCCCTCAATGCGGCCATTGAAGCGGCCCGCGCCGGTGAGCAGGGCCGTGGTTTTGCCGTGGTGGCTGACGAGGTGCGCAACCTGGCGTCGCGTACCCGTCAGGCGACCGACGAAATCTCCGGGATGATCCACAGCATCCAGCAGGAAACCGGCAACGCCATCAGCACCATGGAGCAGGGCAATCTGCTGATGCAGGAAGGCCTGTCGCGCAATGCCAACGTGGCCTCGGCGCTGGCGCGGATCGATGAGCAGAGCCGTTCGGCAGGGCAGCAGTTTGCGGCGATCACCACGGCGACGCAGGAGCAGAGCAGCACGGCGACGTTGCTCAGCAGTAATTTGCAGAGCATCGCACTGGCCAACAGTGAGCAGCGCGAAGTGGTTTCCAATCTGGCGGTCACCGCCAAGGAACTGGAGAAGCTGGCCGCCGATCTGCGCTCCGAGGTTGATCGTTTCCGCTGATGCGGCGTGCCGGTTACTGGTACGCGGAGAGGTCTTCGCTGGAGTCGACCTCTCCCCATTCTCCTGAATAGGCAACGGCCTCGATCGCGACTCGACCGGCGTCGATGACACGCTGCAGGGTATTGGTCATGTGCATCTTGTCGCACTGGTCCGAGGTTAATTCGCCCCGCAGCCGCACGACCTCTGCCCAACCTGCGGGCGTGAAGCGCAGCAGCCCCATGTACTGGCCTTCGACTTCCTCCACCGAATGCGGTTTGTTGCCGATTTCGGCCAGCGTGTTGTCGCTATTGAGCCGGAACGTCTCGGCATCCAGCAGTGGATCGCCAAAACGCTGAGTCCACAACGCCAGCCAATGGGGGTCGTAGGTGACGGCCAGCGACGCTTCGCTGGCCATCAGCGACCGGACGGCGTCCGGGCTGTAAAAAATGTCCGAATAACTGACGATGCATGGCTGGCCCTCAAGCCAGGACTCGGCGCAGGCCAGCGACGACACCATGTTGGTGTCGGCCCAGCGAGGGTTGTGAAATTCGCTCAGGCCCCGGTCGGCCAACAATTCGCGCTTGTAGCCGGTTACCACGGCGATTTCACTGATGCCCGCTGCGCGCAACGATTGCAGTTGCCATTCGAGCAAGGGTTTGCCGCGCAATTCGACCAGACACTTTGGTCGTTCATCGGTGAGGCTTTTCATGCGGCTGCCACGTCCGGCAGCCAGAATAATGGCTTTCACAGCAGTGCTATCCCAACGGTTGTTGAATGGTGTCGGCCTCGCCGAACAACAGCTTTATTCGCTGAACGTCGTGCGATGCAAATTGTGCCTCGCGCTCCGGGTGCCACATCCAGCCCTCCCAAGGCAGAAACAGATGCCGGATCGCTTCGATTTCGCCGTCCTCACTGCGCGCCAGGACTTCAAAGCCTTGCGGGCAACCGGCGAGAGACTGGCTGTGATAACTGTTTACGTCAGCGACGATCCGGCCAGACAGCCGATGCCGGGTACGCACATGCCCGCTGACCGCTTTCAGTTCGCTGCCAGACCAATGCCCCAGCATCTGCATGCCGCGGCAGATACCCAGCACTGGCAGGTTGCGTGCGCGGGCGTGATCGAGCAGGCACGCCTCCGTGTGATCGCGAGCCGGGCACTGGCCGATGTCGTTGCCGCCGGACAACACCAACGCCTGGGGTGCTATGGCTGCCAGCCAATGATCGAGGCTGGCGCCGACCAATCCGTTCGGTACCGGCACGGGAGTGAAGCCCGCCGCCAGCAGGAAACCGACCAGACGCTGATCCAGGGCATCGCGCGTTTCGCCTCGCTCAGGGTGCAGGTCCACGCGCTGACTGACAGCGACAAGCGTCATGTCATCATCTCCACCCGGCGCCCCGGGCAATCCAGATGCAGGATATCCGCCGTCGACCAGCGCCGGTAAAGCACTTCACCAGCACCAATGACAGCCGGCAGGCCGAGCTCACCGGCACGGATCGCCATGTGCGAATTGGCTCCGCCCCACGCGGTGATCAGCCCGGCAATCGGGTACGCGAACAACCAGTCGAACCCGGGATCCGCGTTGGGGATGCAGACAATCGCCCCGGCCAGTTTTTCCCGGTCATTGCATTGCACCACGGGCGCGGTCACACGTTTTTGCGTGATGAAGTTGGGGGCCGTTTCCGGCCACTCGAAGCTCCAGACATCTTCCGGGCGGGTGATCACGGGCGGCAGCGAAACCTTCAGCGTTTCGGCGTAGCGCGCCTTGCCCTGTTCGATACTGCGCAGCAGCACGTCTTGCGGATCGGCGGCGGCAACGTGCAGCTCCTGGAAGGCGCTGATATCGCAATAGGCCAGCTCTTCACGGTCGATGCCGTACTCGGCGCCGACCTGCGCGATCAGCGCCAGGGCGTCCGAGAGGTTGCGGGTGAAATGAAACTTGGCCAGCTCACGCAGCTCGATGCCGTTTTGCAGGAAGTCCAGCAGTCCCACCGGGTCCGGTTGCAGGCCATGGGTCTCGAGCAGTTTCACGATCTCGCGCATCTGCGGCAGCGTCAGCGAAAACGGCTGCAGAGGTTCGGGGGCGGCTGGCCGCTGGTCCCAATCGAAATAGAGCTCCGGTGCTTCATCGTAGCGCGGCGACAGAATGTCGTAGGTGCCCGGACGCAAATGTCCATAGCGCGCCAGGAAAGCGGACTTGTCGAGCGTCGCCCGATCACGGGCCAACTGACCGCTGACGGTCGAAACCCCAGCCATGAACGCATCGTAATCGGCCTGCGAGAAGACCCCGACGCTGACCAGCGATCTGAGCATCTGCACCGCAACGAAGCCCGCACGGGCGAGCCCGGCGAAGGGCAGGGTGCCGTAGCGTTTTGCGTCTTCCAGCAGCCAGTAGATGCGTTCGAGCGGGTCGGCGTTGGAGGCCAGCAGCTCTTCGCGGCGGGCATTGAGCACGTCGAGTTTGTTGGCGTCACTGCGCCACAAACCATCCTTGGGGTGCACGATGCGGTTGGTCAGCTTGCGCAGACTGGAGCTGATGGCTTCCAGTTCGAGGTCGCTAAAGCCCGCATCGGCCAGACGCTCGAGCTGTTGCGACAGGTCCAGTGTGTAGCAGGAGAAAACGATCTCGAACTCCACCTTGTCGTGCAGGGTCGGCTCCGCCAGCAGGCGATCGATGTAGTAATCGACCAGCCGTCCGGCCAGCCCTTCATCAAGGTCGGCCGGGATGAAGGAGTTGAATGACAGACGCACATCGATATACGGCAAACCGAAAAAATGCGGCATCAGCGGGAAGCTGCGCAAGTTGCGGTAGCCATAGTTGTGACGCTGGTAAGCCCAGATGGAGTCGGTCACCAGATCGCGATACAGCGACAGCGCCAGCGGTTTGGGACGGATACCGATGATCTCTGCCGGGTTCCAGTCGGGCATTACGCCGTAGACGGTGCGCTGGCCGATCAGGAACGGATGCGGGCGCATACCACGCGCGACTTTGCGCTCGATGCTTTGCAGGCGTGCAGCCTGCGTTGCGTCGGACTCTGCCGGTGCCGGCAGAATCAACGGCCGCGCCTGCAATAGCCACAAGATCTCGCCGTCGGCTTCACGCGTCACCGCGAACTCGCAATCGACGGGACCACTGCCAAACAGGTCCAGCAGATCCTCGAGCAAGTCAATGATCGGTGAGAGGGACGCAGGCGCTGAAGCCGGACTGTGCGCCGCCTGCTGCCAGAGCCGTCCGCCCATGCCGCCGGTGACCGATGCGGTGTCGTCACCTTCCGACCAGTTAATCACTCGATAAGGCGCGCAGGTATTCGGGTCGTGGGAAAATGCCACGCCGGAGCGAATCACGTTACCGAGCATGGGCTGAATCAGCACCTCGTCGCTCAGGTGCGCCTCGCCATAACTGGCGATAACCTGTTCAACCGCCGACTCAAGCCCTGCTTCCTCGACATTTGGCACCGAGAGAAACGCACCGGCGAAAGAAGCCTGGGCGCTGTCTTCGCGGCCACAGCTGGAGCGCACGATCCAGGAGGTAGCGGGCAGCCGTCCCTGGAGATCCTGAATGCAGGCGCGCCGGTCCGCTTGCCACTGCGCCACGGTGAACGCGAGCAGTGGCGCAATACGTGCCGACGCGAGCCGCCCTTGCAGGCGCGACAGGGTGCCGGCCTTGGTAGAGAAATGCAGGGCCATCAGGCGTTATCTCAGCTGAGCGACCCAGATATTTGTCGAGTACGGAATCTGGATCGACGGCGTCTGCAGGCTTTGCAGGTAATCGTCGATGGCGCTGATGACTTCGTGAAACTTCGCGCCCGCCTGACGCTCCAGCGTGGCGTGGGAGCGCCAGGCTTCCAGGCACCCTGCGATGGATTGCTCGTGGATGACCCGCGCATCCAGATGCACGACCGGGCCAAACAGCTCACTGGCGTCGATCACGGCGGTCTGGTCTTCACGGCGGGTACCGTAGCCATAATCGGCTACGCGTTCTTTGATGATGGCTTCGATGCGCGCCTGAATCGGATCTTCCAGGTTGCGGTGGTTCCACATGCAGGCAAACCAGCCACGTGGCTTGAGAATGCGCGCGGTTTCCTTGAGCGCCTGCTGACGGTCGCAGACATTGAAGGAACTGCCGAAAGTGACCATGTCGAATGCTTGCGCTGCTTGCCCGGTCACTTCACCGGTGCCTTCGTGCCATTTGACATTGGCCAGCTCGGCGGTGCGCTTGATGCCATTGGCACGCATCGCATCGTTGGGTTCCACTGCCGTGACGTCCAGACCGCGGGCAGCCAGCATCAGGGTCAAGTGCGCAACACCGGCGCCGACATCACAGAACTTGTCGCCTTGCTCGGCACCCGCGATCGACAGCATGGCGTCAATGGCAGCATCGGCGTAGTCAGGGCGTTTCAGGTAAGCATCAGCCAGGGTGGTGTAGTCCCATTCGGTTTTCATACTCAGTTCCTTCTATAAATTTTGTTGATCAAATCTTCTGCCAGGCTTTGCCTGGAGCGCTGAGGGTCGAACTCCACAAGCCAGTCTGCCGCTTGCGGCTCGTCGATGGTCAGATCAAGCCCGGCAACGTTGTGCAGTTCGCCCGCATCGAATCGACGGTAGATTCCTTTCGGATCGCGGCGCCGCAACTCCTCGACCGGGACCTTCAAATAAACTTCGAAATAGCCGGGCAGGTGGGCGCGATTCCATGCATGGACTTCGCGAAACAGCGAAATCGTTGCGATCACCACGGTCTGGCCTTGCGCGGCGATCATCCGGCACAAGTGGGCATACTGCATTGCCAGTGCCAGTCGCCCTTCACGGCCATGGTTTTGCGAGTTGGCGGCGGCTGCGCCGAATACCTCGCGCAATTCATCGCCATCGAGCATGACCACCGATTGTCCTGCTGTGCGCAGTCTGGCGACGAACTCACGGGCCAGCGTTGACTTGCCTGCTCCCGAAAGGCCCGTAATCCAGATTACCTGTCCACCAGCTTCACATTTCATAGCGTTCTGACTTGTGTTCGATTCGAGTGTATCGGCAGGCTGTTTCCTCGCATGAGGTCAGGCGTGCGTTATTTTAATGTTTGTCGCGCTGGTTAATGTCCCCGAAAGAGTCAATCGAGAGCGAACAGAACTTCGACTCGTGCCGGTACTCAATCAAGTCATGGAACACTTCCTGAGACTGGGGCAAGTCACTGTACTGTGCCTGGTAGAATTTATTGTATATGTAGTGGCTCTCTTCTTTTCCTAGCAGGCTGAACCCGAGTGCCATATCTCTTAGTTCCTCGCTACTTCTGGCGATGGGCAACATGTTTTCCATTTGCGCTAACCAGGCGTCGACCGTGAGGTTGCTTTCGTCGGTAAAAGGCACGTAGTAGATCGGCAACTTGCAGGTATTAAGCATGAACGAGACACCGCCGGTGGATGCATCGGTAATGATGGTGTCGCATTGTTTGTAGAACACCGTGCTGCTGGTGCCTGCCACGTCGACGGTTATCCATTCATAGGCGGCGAGTTCCTGGCACAGCGCTTTCACTGTGGGATGGGAAAGCTCGGCCATGTACGGGCGCAAGATGAATTTTGCGTGGGGGATCTGCGACTTGACCGCATTGATCACCGTTTGCAGGTTTTCATACAGTGTCGCTCCGTTCGGGCAGATACCCAGCTGGGTCGGCAGAAGCCCGACAACATAATCGTCCGAGGTTTTGTTCGATGGCGGTGCGGATTCGAAGATGCCGGGAATTTTCACCGGCAGCGTAGCCACTGGGCTGGTGTTACGCATATCCGAACGCAAGGCCAACCCATCGGTCAGCATCGTTTTCAGGGCCTTTCGGTCGCGACGGTATGCCTGCAATCCCGCCGTAAGCAAATCAAAGCCCGACCGGGATGATGAGATGATCGCATCCCAGTACGAGGTCAGTTCTGCATAGTAATACTTGTCTTTGGTCGGCATTCCGACATTGCCGTGACTGATGAAGATGGCAAAGTTTGAATCATCCAGCAAGCGTCCGGCATAGGCATCATTTGAGATGACAATCTGCGATTTCAGACCGGCAATGTAATCATTGCCCACCTGCTTGACCGGGAAGTCGAGGATGGCTTCGACGTCCTCTTTGCTTAAACCGGTACGGTCAGTATTCAGCACGATACAGTTATACTTGCCCCGAAGCGAGTTGAGCGCCGGAATCAGATACTCAAGATAGGTTTTGCCGCCATCAGCCACGTTACTGATCAAAAAAACATTTTTCATGATGAGGTTGTGCTTTTAAAATTTGTTTAATTGAAGTCAATATCAAGCTGACCAATAACGCCGGACAAGGACTTTGTAGTTATATATATTAAAGTTAACGACCAGGCATACGCATGCAAGCCAGAGATGGCTTGAGTCGTGACTACACTGGTTTATTTAACGGTTTTGCCCGGTGAGCAATAGAAATCTTGTCCATGATGTCCCGCCTCCATTTCCACGCTGCAAAATGCTCTATGTCTTGTCGATAGACGGATAACTAGTAAAAAAGAGCGCCGCCGTTATATCACATCTCGGCTAATGGCCATCAGTGCCCGGAGGTTTATTTTTCGGCGCGAATCTGTTTGCGACAAGCCCTGCCGTCCTTATTGTGTTGCCGGTCGGTATTGCAACGCCTCTGCCAGATGTTCGCGCCTGATGTCTTGTTCCTGGCCCAGATCCGCCAACGTCCTGGCGACCTTGAGCAGCCGATGCGCCGAGCGCAGTGACAAGGTCAGCCGTTCACAGGCTGATTCCAGCCAGGTCTCATCGGCTGTGGATAACTTGCAGTGTCGGCGCAGCCCCGGCAGATCAAGAAACGCATTGGCACACCCTTGGCGTTTCTGTTGACGTTCGCGGGCCTCGGCCACCAACGCGGCGGCGCTGGCGCTGTCCTCTCCAGGCTTTACCGCAGGGTTCAACGCCGTCGCCTCTCGCGCTACCGTCAGGTGCAAATCGATCCGGTCCAATAGAGGGCCCGACAGCTTGTTGCGATAGCGCTGGACCATGTCCGGCGTACATGAACACTTGCCACTGGGTTCGCCAAGATATCCACAGGGGCAAGGATTCATTGCCGCCACCAACTGAAACCGTGCCGGAAAGCGTACACGCTCCTTGGCCCGGGCAATCACGATGTTCCCGGACTCCAGTGGCTCGCGCAGCACCTCAAGCACCTTGCGATCAAACTCCGGCAATTCATCAAGGAACAACACGCCGTGATGGGCGAGGGTGATTTCTCCAGGTTGCGGTTTTGAGCTGCTGTGACATATGGGAATAGATGCAACGCAGCTACGCTGCAACCCGCATTATGTCGTATGATTTACCGGATTAATATGCAATTCAAACCTATCAATAGGTGCAACTGGCCAAATTATGGATAGCAATAGCTGCAACCAGCCTCGGTTCTCAGTTGCGAGGCGCATAAAATCTACGACGCGTAGCCTTTCTGGAGTGTTTGCTTTTCGCGGACAGGGCGTTGCTTTCGAGTCCATGCTTGAACGCGACTTCCTCAGTCGCATGGATTTCAGGAAGGACGTTCTGACGGTCGTATCGCAGCCGGTGCAACTGAATTTCGTTGCTCGCAGCGGCCGGTCTTACACCTATACCCCCGATTATCTTGTCCATTTCCATTCCCACACCCACCTGCTCCCCATGCTGGTGGAGGTCAAGCCGGCTGAAAACTGGCGTGAGAACTGGCGCGACCTGTTACCGAAATGGAAGGCAGCATTGCGGTATGCGAAGGAGCGAGGCTGGCGCTTCCATATCTATGACGAATCGCGGATCAGAGGCCAATCGCTGAAGAACATCCAGTACTTGGAACGATTCAAGAATGCGGATTACGCGGATCAGGATCTGGACGCCATTATTCGCACGGTCGCTTTCAAGGGCATTGCATCGGTCAGCTATCTCCTGGCACTGCACTTTCAAGGTGCTGAAGCCTTGGGCAAGTCCCACATTTTTCATCTCATCGCGACCCGTCAGCTGGATTGCGACATTTCTGGGCCTCTGAGCGATTCGCTAGAGGTCATGGTGGCCGAATGAATGAATTTGTGAGTGGACAGCCGCAGAGGGGGAAGATTGACCGGTCGTTCGTCAATATCGTGCCGGGCGAGCTTGCCTGCTACCAGAAAGAGGTATTTCGGATCACCCAGGTATTGGATTTCCAGTCCGTGCTGGCGATCAATGTCGAAAGCGGGCAACCGAAGGTGCTTCAAATCGGCGAGCTCAAGCCCTTTCTTGGAGACAAGGTCAAAGGGCCGTATGCCGATTACGACTTGGAAGACATCGGTGCCGAGGAATGGGCCATTGCACAGAAACGCTACGCCGTCATTGCACCCCTTCTGGGCATCGACGGTCAGTCACGTAGCGTGGTAGAGCAACGTGCGAAGGATGCCGGTGTTGACGCCGTTACGGTTTACCGATGGCTGCGCCGTTACAAAGAGCAAGGCGAAGTGACCGCACTCATACCGCTCAAGCGTGGATGGGGCAAAGGTCGTTCCAGGATCTCTGAAGGCGTCGAGAAGGTTATTGCCGAGACCATTGACGATTTTTACCTGACCGAGCAACGCCCTGATGTTGCCTCGACGGTTTATGAAGTCCGAAAACGTTGCAAGGCTTTGAAGCTGTCTCCTCCAACCGTGTCGACGGTGCAGGCGCGGATCAAGAACATTCCTGATCGGACGCGTTTGCGAAGACGCGGCGATAAAGAGCTCGCGGGCAATAAATATGACCCGCGTCCGGGCGGGCTCAACACGGAGTACCCGCTCCAGATCGTACAGATCGACCACACGCCGGCGGACATGATCATTGTCGACGACGTCCACCGGCGCCCCATCGGTCGTCCTTGGCTGACTCTGGCAATCTGCGTGTACTCGCGAATGGTGACCGGCTACTACCTGTCGATGGATGCTCCCTCTGCGGTCTCGGTGGCGATGTGTGTTGTCCATTCCATCCTGCCCAAGGAAAAGTGGTTGGGACTTCATGGGGTGGATGCTGAATGGCCGGTATGGGGAAAAATGAGCACCCTGCACAGTGATAACGGCGCTGACTTCAAGACCAACAGTCTTGTGCAGTCCTGTGTGAACCACAATATTCGTCGCGACTTCAGGCCAAAGAAAAACCCGCAATGGGGCGGACACATTGAGCGCTGGATGGGCACGTTCGCCGGCATCAATAAAAAAGACCGGGGCGCCACCTTCAGCAATCCTACTGAGCGTCGTGAATATGACTCTGAGAAGCAGTCGATCTACACGTTTGCAGAGTACGAGCAGCGGTTGGTCAGAAACCTCATCAAGTACAACAACAAGTTCCATGAAGAGATCGACATGGCGCCGATCAAAAAATGGAATCTAGCGTTCTTCGGAGACAAAGAGCACGACCCAATTGTGCCGCTACCGCCCAGGGTCGCAGATCCTTGGGGTTTCCAACTCGACTTCCTGCCTTCGACGCTGCGAACCATCCATCCCTACGGTGTGGAAATGGATGCGATGTATTTCGCTGAAGCACTTCGGCCCTGGATAGGTGCAACCGATCCCAAAACAGGCAAGGCGCGAAAATTCCTTTTTCGCCGCGACCCTCGGGACATCAACCGAATCTGGTTTTACGACCCGGCTTTGAAAGAACACTTCGAGGTGCCGATCATTCGCGGTCGATACGCCGGCGTTACGGTTGGTGAATACGTCAACGCCAAGAAAAAAGCGAGGAAAGCAGGACGCGACGCGGTCAACCACGACGTCATCGAACGGATGTTGGACGAGAACAAGCAGCAGGAGACTGAGGCTGCCGTGCGCACCAAGCAGGCCCGCAAAAGTGCTCAAAAGCGTACGAACAACACAAAGCAAACTACGCCGGCACGTCCCACGCCACACGTCGAGCCTAAGTTTCCACCTACTGGTTTACCTGAATCGCCGCAGCTGTTGTCGGTTGATGAAGTGGACACCTTCGGAGAAGTCTGGTGACCGATTACGTTCATATCACACCCCAGTTCAGAGACGTGATGCAAAAGACCGATCTTGATCGGCTCGCATTTCTGGATGAGCCCCGCTGGGTTGATTACCAGGCAGCTAATAATCTAATGGATATCCTCAATGGCTTGCTACGCAAGCCCGAGCGCCCTCGCATGCCAAACCTCATGCTTGTCGGTGAATCCAACACTGGCAAAACCACGGTGGTCACGCGGTTCAAGGAGCTATCAGGGCAGCCCTACATCAGCGACGATGCGGTGAGCGTGCGGCCTGTGATTTGCGCTGAAGTTCACAAGCCCGATGAGCGAGAGCTGTATAACGCCATCCTCCGAGAGTTTTGGGCACCTCACAACCCCGTCGCGCCGTTGGAAAAACTTCGACATCAGGCCATCCATCTCTTGCGTGATGCGCGCACTCGGATGCTCATCCTTGACGAAGTGCATACGATTAATAACGGATCGGCTGCCAAGCGTATGGATGTCATGAACGAGTTGAAGATGCTCTCGAACATTCTCCACATTCCTTTGGTGTTGGTCGGCACTCGAACGGCACTTCAGCTACTGGTGCTGGATTCGCAGTACTCAAGTCGCTTTGAGGTTGTCTCGCTGCCCAACTGGTCGGTCAATGCCGAATTCCAGCGTTTCCTGAAAAGCTTTGAGTCAGTGCTCCCGCTCAAATCCGCTTCAAAACTGTACTCGCCGGAGCTCACCCCGCTCATTCACGCGATCTCCAATGGCAACACGGGCAACATCGAATACCTTTTACGTGAGTGTGCAAAAGAGGCGATCCGAAACGGTTCGGAAGTGATTGACCGTCGGTTGCTCGAGAAAAACCAATGGATGCGTCCTACCAGTGCAGATGGGGTGCGGGAGCGAGTCCTGTAAATGCCGTGTGGCCATTGGTGCCACCTCTTCTCCGGGACGAGGTCATCTCGTCCTGGTTGATGCGATGTGCTTTGGCGCAGGGGTGCGATGCAACAACGCTCACAGGCGAGGTCTGGCCAAGGCTGAGATTCTGGTGCAGCGATCCGGACAGGGAGTTATCCATTGAGCAAGCCCATCGCTTAAGTCGGCTTTCAGGCATACAGGCAGCCGCGCTTCAGACGGCCACTCTACAGTCGCTGTACCATACGATGACGGGGATATCGAGTTTTCCAAGAGGGATAGCTCCCTGGTTTCTTTGTCTGGGAAGTCGAAACCGACGCCGATGCGGTGGCCTTCAATACTGCCCAAAGTGCTTCATGGAACAAATCCCCCATTACGTGCTGCAGGATCGGCTGGCCTGGCACAGCACGTGCCCGGTGCATCAGGTGATACTGCTGGATCGCTGTGAATGCTGCCAGGCACCGTTGTGCCCCCAGTTGATAACCCCGCCGCAAGAGACGCTTGGTCGGTGTCATCGGTGTGGGTATGAGCTGCGCTTAGCCTCAACTGAGGCTGCACAGGTCAGTGCTCTAAGTTTTCAACGTGAAACCGATGGCCTATTTTTCCGACATGCGCGGCGTTACGGCGATCACCTTCTGCTGCTGACGGAATGGCTTGCTCTATCGCGCTGGATGATTGGTATATTGCGCACTGCAGCGCGTGCACCCAGCCCCTGCACGCAGATGTTTTTCCGTGAGCTTGGTGTCAACCTGACCGAACTTGAACCCCCACCGACAGGCCTGCCGTTCGAGTACTTGTCACCCGCAGACCGCGCAAGCCTTCTGGTCAACGTGTGGAGCATGCTGGAGGTCGGTCCCGAACGATTGATGGCGGTGGCCGAACGCGAACGCATCCGGCCGTCGCTGCTGCTGCCGCGCGCGGGTGAATTACCGGCCTCACTTAACGGGCTGAGTGCAGTGTTGAAAAGCAGGCGACACCTCAACAACCGCCGGTCTTCAATCGACAATCCGCGCTCTGTCAAAAGCGTGTTGATGAGGTGGCAACGATTGCTCAGGAAGTTTCAACGATGACGCCCTCGGAATTGTCGCTGCAATGCGATGAATGCCAATGCATCGCGACGAAGATTCACCGGGTCCACAGGGGGCGGCGATTCTGCAACACCTGCTATGCCCGACTGTTCAAGCGCCGATTGTGTTCGGGCTGCGGCAATTTCGGCCGGCTACCTATATTTGAAAAGGACGCCAAATGCATCCGCTGCGAATCGAAAGCGCCTTGTGTACGGTGCAAGAGGATCGGAAAGCCGGTTGGAGTGATGACGCCTTACGGCCCGGCATGTGCCAGCTGTGCTCATCACTTTTCCGACCCTGAACCGTGTGAACGGTGCGGCAGAATGTCGACGCAATTAACCCGAGTGCTTGCGATCGATCCCGATGTTCGCTGCTGTCCTCGATGCGCAAGAGAAGGCGCGGCAACATGCCCGGATTGCCGGCATCACCGTTTCTTGGTTCAGTGCAACGATGGTTGCATGCGGTGCAAATTGTGCGCTGAAAAAGGCGAGGTTCAGTGTGCCACCTGTACCCGGTTGATGCCGGCGGGACGCAAAAACGAATGTGAGAACTGCGCTTGGGAAAAGAGCCTCGATAGGCGCGCGCGTATTCATGTCGAGGTGTTTGATAATGCCAGTACGCGTCAACGATTCAATGAGTTCTGTCAGTGGCTCAAAAACCAGATGGGAGCTCACAAGGCTGCGCTGAAACTCAAACACTACGTACCCTTTTTCAGTTTCTTGGATGCGCATCCTGTTGGATTGCCTTCGTATGTATTTCTGCTTGAGCACTTCAGCGCCGAAGGGCTCCGCCGAATGCAGACACCGATGCTATGGCTGCATACTCGCTATGGCATTACGGCCGATGAGCAGCTGCGCAAGGAGCATTCGGAAAAACGCAGAATTCAAGAGATGATCGAGTCGACGCCGGCGGGCGTTGGTTTGGATACGCTGCTGGGATACCGGACGTATCTATTGCTCAAGCAAGGCGACGGGAGCACGTCGATCAGCTCTGTTCGGCTCTCCTTGCGTGCTGCAAAAAATGTTCTGGCTTCTGCGTCAGAGCAGTTCGATAAGTTGCCTCCGCAAAAGACGGTGACGGCGTATCTCACCCATACGCCTGGCCAACGAGCGACCGCACAAGGTTTTATCAGTTACCTGAACCGCATTCATGGACTGAGTCTTTCTACTGAAATCAATGAACGCTCAGTCGCCAGGGCAAAAAACCATAAGTTGGAAGCGCAACTGTTCGCTTTGCTCTCCGTCGGCGGCGAAGGCGAGGCTTACGAACGCAGTTGGATCAAGGCTGCCCTGATGGCGTTACATGGTGTGCGCAATGTAAACAAGAAGGCTCTCGTATATAGCGCGATGGCCATGCAGAACGCGGCTGGGTTTAACGTTGTGATCAATGCCAAAAACTACTGGGTTCCAAGCCCGGCATCGGCACCAGGCTATTTGGCTGGTCGCTTCGACCAGCAATAGTCGTCAGCCCGCCGCAAATGAAGTTCACGTTTGCGAAGAACGCGTTCTTGACTCATTAGCATCGAGGGATCGTCCTTTAGAGCAGCATTTGTAGTCAACCGGGGTGATCCCCGTAAGCTGAATAAAAGCCCGTGCTATCAAGCTTCATTACATTCGCCCCGTAGATGAAATCAAGGCTCATCTGGAAGCTCGCAAAGCTTGGCTGATCAAATATATGCAGTCAGCGACTGTGCTGTTTGCCGGCCCTCTGGCAGATGAACAAGGGGGCTTTATCCTGGCGTTCGGTGACGACAACTCGGACATCGAAAAAATAATCGCAGAAGACCCGTTCGATATTCACAGGCTGGCGAGTTTCGAGATCGTGGGTTGTGATCCTGCCCTACGCACTGATGAGTTCCCTGCTCGGTGGGCCCATGGAGCAAAGCCGACTGCATGTATCTGAAGCATGGTTCCGTCCAAGCAGCGGGCGCTTGGCCGTGGTGAGATGAGATCTCGGGTGTCGCGAGTTGTACTGAAATTAGGGAGTTTATGTCTGGAGGATAAACTTCCTAATTTCAGTACATATCGCCGTCACACCAAGCACCGGGACTCGCTCAGACAAGCCTTATTCCTAGATGGTAGAAGGCGTAGAAAACCGTTGTGCCGACCTCCGTGTGATGGCGGAAAATGTTATGCCGATGCTTAAACCGTGTTCTCAGCTTTCGGAAATTCCCGTTGGCAGTGCGAATTTCAGTGCAAATTCTGGAGATCTCGACCAACGCTTCGGCTTCATTGTTGATCTCCATCAGAAGCCCGGACATTTTCTGCTCGCTGTACACAGTGCCGTTTCGAACCTTCTTGCGCTGGAGTTCGAACATGTAGAAGCAGCGGTCACCGATCTTGATACGAATGACCAATATCCCACGTCGCCTCACAGCATTGTCCTTGTACGCCAACCAGATCCGGCTTTTATCTGAAGGCGCTTCGGAGAGAGTAAACGTCGGAAGTGCCAGCAATTTGAAGTCTGCGCTTTGCACGAAGCCTTCGCCTTCTGATAGCCAGGACACGCTCGATAATAGTTTTTTTTCTTCTAAGCGCTGGAGCTCCGTCCATACAGCCTGAATTGCACCTCCATCTCCCTGGACGCGCTTCGCGAACGCAGTGAACTTACCGACACCCTTGTTAGATCCTCTTGGGTCTCCGGTGGAGAATACCTTGGGCGTGCCCGGTGGAATCGGGAGGACGCGTTTTTTCGAAAGCGATCGATCATCGTACGACAAGGTATGAGGACATTTGGGCCCCAGGATTTCAAATCCCGGATCGGGTTTGGACCAACGTAAGGCGCCCTGATCCGGTTCCTGATGGTCTGTGATCGAAAAAGGATCCTGCGATTTTGGCGCTTCAACTTTGATCCGCATCGTGTCTTGAGGAGTCTGATCCTGTTCAGCATCTTCCCTGGTGTATTTGACCCGGCTTATCTCATAGGAATGATCTTGAGGCTGACTCATGCCTGTTACTTCGTAGCACAGAAATGTACTGTGATTATTAATCCAGCGACCGCGAGCCTGCACCTTTGCAGGGCCTTGAAACCAAGGCCTGACCCGCAGGCCGAGCTCTTTCATATTCTTGCCGTGAGCATTGTCCAGTTCAGCGTACAGTAGCTTGGCCACCTTTTCGGTGTAGTCATTGTATAACGCGTGAGCCAGAAATAGCCCATCATCGTCAGGAACGTTGGGGTGGGGTCTGACAATCCAGCTGTTGGGATCTTTCGAGGTGTCGGCATAAAGAATCTTCTGCACTTTTGGCCAAGGATAGGTCGTCAGGATTCTGGCCATGTCCGATGTGCTGCCATAACACCGGTAGAGAAACTCGATACAGGGGATCAGCAGGTTTTTTTCATCCGGCAGGGGGAAGCTGAGAAACTCGGTCACTACATCGTCTGTTGGCCGGCCTCGCAACGGATAATCGGTTTTGAAATAGGGAGCGGATTGATGATTGCCGTGAATACTGACGTAGGACCAGGCACCTTCAGTGAAGTCCGCGGAAAACTCCTGGTCTTTACCCAGATCGGTTTCGGCAATGCATTTCCCCCCTTGCCAAATTGTCCCCAAGCGAAAGCTGCCTAACCTGCTTACGCCGATCGATGCTTGAGTCACGCCAGAGGGAATATCGTTGCGGTCTAGAAATCGAAAGACGACATCCACCAGTGGGATGCTTTCTGCTTCAAAGTTTTTTTTGATGCGTTCGTAGGACCAGACCACCACCGTGCCATTGCGGATGTGACTGATGGCTTCGCCATCTTTGGTAGTACACAGATTTAAGCGTGGCGGAACTCGCTTGATTCGATGGAACAATTCACAACTCCGAATATTCAGGAGGATCAGGCTCGTCACTGTTTGATGGCTGACTTAGCTGGACTCACGCATATCGTCCTGATTTGGTTAAAGCTCCGTCAGAGGGGCTGTACGTTACCTGCAAAAACGGTGCTTCACCAAGTTGGCAAATGGTGCTAGCGGATGGTTTTGTCTGGCGTCTTGATGAGCTGGGTCAGAAGCGCACTGCCTACCTTGCTTGGTTTGGCTCCTGTCCCCGATTCGGAGGAGCGCTCTGAGTCAACAAGCTCCAGAGAGCTAAGACCTAATGTCCCCGACCTGCGATGATGTTAAAACTCAAATCAAAAATGAGTTTTGAAGGTTTCGGCCCGCAAAAAGCTTCCCCAAGTAGCTGAAGGCTGATCTCTTGATGATCAAAATTCGCAGCTATCGTGCTAAATTGTCCGATAGGATCTAGTGCCGTCATTTGAGTCTCGGAAGGATTTTGATACCAGCGCTAGGTTGAGCCAAAATATCGTGGGTTATTAAATTTTGCGTTAATGCTGTTGGTATATTGTAATTGTGATTCTTGGCGTTAAATTAATTAAAAATCAGCTATTTTTTGTATTTGGTCTAAGCGGAATTTGGTATTATCTTTAAATGAAAGAAGCTCACTTAACACGCTGCCAAGTTGCCACGCCTCCTGACGTAGTCCGGTTGGTTTGGTCGTTAATTTCCTCGCAGCGGCCTGGGCAAGTTTTCGATTCTGTATTGGATCTTGGTGCCGGGGATGGACGCTTTAGCCATGTGGAAGGTATGTATCAATCTTATATTGGTGTTGAAAGGGATAAGAGCAAAACGCTCAATGTCAAACTTCCTCCTTCCGCTAATTTAGTCATAGCTGACGCGTTTCAGTGGAAAGGATCAGATTATGAGATATGTGTAGGTAATCCACCTTACATCCGTCATCACGGTTTAGATGCTAAATGGCGGGACTTGGCGCTGCGCAATATTGAAGCCAGTGGTGGGCCTTCCCTAAAGAAAACAGCCAATGCTTTCATTTTGTTTCTCACTCAGGCACTCACGCGCACAAAATACGATGGGATTGTCGCTCAAGTCGTACCTTATGAATGGGTGACACGGCCTAGTGCTGCGGAACTTCGTGAGTTCATTAAAGAAAAGGGATGGGATGTTTATGTGTATCGATTTGACTCAAACATTTTCCCCACAGTCCTAACCACTGCCTCCATCACGATAATCGATAAGCGAGGTACGGCTGGGACATGGAAATTTGGGACCATTAACCGTTCGGGCTCGGTTACGTTATCAAACCATGCCTCTGGCACTCGTTCAAAAGTCCTTGCGTATGCGAACGGGTCCGACATCTGTAAGGCAATACGCGGCTTGAGCCCCGGTGGCCAAGAAATCTTTGTACTCACAGAAGAGGAACGTCTATTTCATTCCCTCAAACGAGGCATTGATGTCCGGCCCTGCGTGACATCTCTTCGGTCCGTCAATCAAGAGATGGAACACTTGGATGAGGCTACGTTTGAGCGACTTTTCGTACGCGCGGGTGCCCGTTGTTGGCTGATCAGAAGCGATTTGGATGATCACTCACCAGAATTGAGGCGCTATCTTAGCGATACCAACGATGATGCTTGGAAGAAGTACAGTACGTGTACATTACGCAAAATTTGGTGGCGATATCGTCCACATCCAGCTCCCGCGTTGCTTGTAGCCTCTGGCTTCACTTCAAAGGGGCCAAAAGCGTTGCTGAACCAGGTCGGCGCAGTGGCGGTAGGATCTGTATATGGCGTCCTGCTGGACGGACCTCCTGAATTGCCGCAAATCATGCTTACCAAATTGCGAGACTATGATTTCCGACGGCGATTGGTGCATCATTCCAACGGCCTCAAAAAAGTTGAGGTTCGTCAATTGAACGCCGTTTTGGCCGACTTGCTTCCACGTTGAAGCATTAAACACAATGAGCGCGACCGCATGGCAATGGATGACCAGAAAGGTAAAAAAATTGCGCATTTCCATATCAGCGCAGCCCTGTTTGAGGAGCTAGGCGAACGTTTAGTCAGCAAACCGGAGATCGCGCTCGCCGAGCTGATTAAAAATAGCTACGACGCTGATGCCGAAACCTGCACGGTGAGGATTTCTGATGACCTCATTGAGGTGGTTGATAACGGCCATGGGCTGACGGAACACGAGTTCCTGAATAATTGGATGACCGTCAGCAGTACGAATAAGGCCAAGGCCAGGCATTCACGTAAGTACAAGCGTCAGATGGCGGGATCGAAAGGCGTTGGTCGATTCTCTGCACGCTTTCTTGGGACTGTCCTCGAAGTCGAGTCGACCGCTCACGAAGCGAGCTCCAATGCTTTGATGACGTTAAAAGCTACTTTTAACTGGCTAGACATATCAGCCAAACGCGATGTGTCTGAGATCAGCATTGAATACACCGTTGGACCCGCTGCGCACGGCCAGTCGTCTGGAGTGAAACTGTCGATTCGTACCCTGAGGGATAATGTTGCGGACCTCCCAGTTTCAAAGGTTCGCACCGATGTCCTACGGTTGGTGAAGGCTGATGGCGGTCTTGAGCAGCCAGACTTTGCCAGCAGTCAGTCCCAATCTCAATCCGATCCCGGATTCCAGATTTCCTTTCCACAAGGCGACGAAGAAGATGGCGCGCAGGAAAATCTGGCCGCTTCGATTCTTGAGAAATATATCGCTAGGGCACGGGTCGCTGTTGATGAGAGCGGCAAGGTCGACTTCCAAATTTATTGGAAAGGATTGAAGAAACCTGTAGAGAAAAAGACCTTCCAACTGGCCGAGCTGGCCAAGCCCTACACGTCCAAAGTGTTGTCAGCCCAGGCGGGGGAAGTCGATGCGCGAGGCTTGCCTGAAGAGCTGAAAAACGTTGATTACCTGCCACTGGCCCGTGGCTTCAATAGCCCCGTGCTTATGGACCTGCGCTTTTTTCCTAGTCGCCAGGGTACGTTCGCTGACCTGCCAGTCAATGGCAAGGAGGCAATGAAATGGGTCAAAGAAAAATCTGGTATAGCCGTGGTGGACAATGGTTTCGCTATGCCGGCCTATGCGGATGAAAACAGCGATTGGCTTGCAATCGAGGCGTCTAAAGCGTCGAACGAACGCAATTGGCAGTCGATATTTACTCCTTTCTTCTATCCAATGGACCCGACGGCCAAGCGAAGTCCGGGACTAAACCCCATGCTCGCGTTGCCGCGCATGTCTCAATTAATTGGCCGTGTGCATGTAGCTACGCGCAAGGTCCCGGCTGACATTAAAGAGGATGATGACTGGCTGCAGCCGAACATGGACCGGGAGCAGCTTAGGGAGAATGGTGCGTATCGGCTGCTATGGCACCTCGTCAGATTCACCGTTGAGGCTTTAGCTCACTTCGACCGATCGTTCCGGCTGAAAGACGAAGAGCGTAAGGACGCTGAGGCGAGGAAGAACGCACGAACCGGGCTTGCGTCCGCCATTGCCCAGATCAGTTCGTCTTCCGAAATTAACGCCGATCACAAACGGGCGATGCTTCGTCAACTGCAAGAGGTGGAGCAGCAATTCACCATTGCAGAGGAGTACGACAAAAGTGTTCGGATGTCGCTGGAACTTATGTCCATGATGGGAGTGATGGCTGGATTCATGACCCATGAGTTCGACAAGATTCTGGGGAGCATCCACACGGTCGGCAGTATTCTACAGCGCTTGGCAGTTGACCACCCAGAATTGGCGGACGACGCAGAGCTTGTGCTGAAGAACGAAGTCATTCTAGGCCAGCAAGCCGAATATATGCGGTTGTACGTAGGTGTATCGCGCAAGCTCACTGTCACTCCGTTTAAAGCAAAGTCTCAGGTGAAGGTTGCGATACGAACATTAGAAGCGCTTGCAATCGAACACGGTATTGAAGTTGAGATTGATATCGACGCTAACTTGCCGGGCCCGGCTGTGCCGTTGGCTGCCTACCATGGCGTGGTCATCAATCTGGTCTCCAATGCAATGAAAGCACTTGTCGCACGGGTCAGCACCGATGATCGCAAAATCAAGCTCTATGCAATCAATGCTGACAGCAAGCACGTCTTAGTTTGCGCCGATAACGGTATCGGTATTCCCGAGTATGTGCAGGATAGAATCTGGGACCCGCTGTTTACGACGACGGAAGGTCAAGACGACCAAAACCCGCTAAATTCTGGCCTGGGCCTGGGGCTGCCCGTAGTCAAACGTGTAGTTGACGGTGTAGGCGGTAAAATTGAGCTCATGAAGAGATCTCCCCCCGGATTTGTCACTGCCTTCAGAGTGGCATTTCCAGTTGAGGCTAAGGACTAAGGAGGTTCTGTGTGTAAGGTATTGATAATTGAAGATGAGTTAGTTGCGATTGAAAAATTTCAGCTCTTATCTAAAGACAGTGAACTTACGTTCCTATCACCTGCAGATGTCGGACTGGTCGGGTGGGTGCCAAAGGAAAACGAGTCTGTCGAGGAACAGTTAGCCAAACTTCTGAAAGCCCAGATTGAGCAACATCAAATAGATTTGGTATTGCTGGACACCGATCTTTCTCGTGGTCGTTCATTACAGCCTCATTCCAGCTACAAAGCGGCGTTGCGTGAGCTGGGAATGCCGGTTTGTCGATATCAAAAAGGTGGTACCGAGCCACCCTTAGCGCGACTGCAGCAGTTGCAACGTACCGTTCGCGATGGTGCATCGGCGATCTGGATCCCAAAAGCTTTCGTGAGTGGCGATCGTATCAATGGACTTGTTCCACGTCTGATCGCGATTAGCAAAGGGTTTAAGGACATTCTTGCTGTACTGAAAGCAAAACCTGATCTACTGGACGATAAGCATCGGCATAGTCCTGCCGATGTCTTAGCAAGCGTGCTCGGAGATGCAGATCTTTCCTACGAATTTCTTGGATACGCTGCACAGAATCTTGTTTATTTTGCTAAGCCCGAGAAAGAAGTTCGGGATCAGGAAATATCAAAAGAGCAACGATACGCGACGCAGCTAGGTTATTGGCTGTACAACTATATTATTACTTTTCCCGGCCCAATTTTGACGGCGCCGGCGGCGGCCGCCTATCTCAACGTCCTCCCGGATGAACTGGGGGAGAGGGAAGATTTTTCTTCTTTAATGACCAGAGCTCATTATCGCGGCCCTTTTGACCAAGTGGAGCCGTACTTTTGGCGCACACGTCTTATAGCTCTGCTTGACGAATGCAATGGAGACTTGGCAACGCATGAGTTGATCACTGGTGCACCACTGCGACGGATAGATTCGGACAATGTCGGTGATCCATCCTTTGTCTGCATGATCACTGGGGCGGCCATCACTCAAGACCAGTCGGCGACAAGTCCAGATTGGGTGCCTTCGGGTGCGACCGAAGCAAAAATCAAAGAGGAAGTGTTGGACGAACTTGGTCCTTTAGCAGGAATCTGAAGTTATGCAAGGGTATGCACTATTCAAGCGGCATGTTTTAGAAATACAGAAAGCTGCTGACATCGTTATTGAGCGAGGCCTGCAAACAAAGGCGGTTTGGCCCGAGTTGATAATGGATGACGCAGGGGAGGAAGGGTCGAAGTTGCGATTCGCACAGCCGGCAATTATTTGGAACGCGCCCCTGAGAGGTTCGTCCAAGTCATCCAGCAAGCGAGCGATTGTAATGGATGGTAGTTTTTATTTTAAGAATGAAACCTTTGATAAAGGCGGCGCATCTTTAGAGGTTTATAGTGTCACGAACTCAGCCGGTCAGTGTACGCTTAAGTTGTTGGAGGCCATGCACTTCGATATCGAGCCTGACGCTGACCAATCTCCGTTTCATCCTATGTTTCATGTCCAGTTTGGTAAAAACAACCATTTGGACCTAGGAGCGCTAGAGGGGAAAATTGTTCGATTGGCAAGGGTAGAGCCGGGTCGGATAGTGATCGATAGAGATATCCATATGCCGACTCGAGATGTGCGCATTCCAACGCCTCAGATGGACTATCTGTCCATGCTAGTGATGGTGGTTGCTGATTATTTTTGTGGAAGCGACAGTTCCAACGAGGTGACTCTCGGGTTTAAGAAGCTTTTACAAACGGTGAAGAACCCAAAAAATGCCGCGCGAATGGGCAGGCAGTCACGTCGACTGGAGGAACGATGGGCTCCCCACGAGGGTAGTACACCGTTCGCGGCAGCCCATTGGTATCAGGAAAGTTGCTCGTAGTTGTTTGGTAATCGGTATCTAGAAGGGGGCGAATCGCGAGCTGATGCCTTCTTCTAACCCGTTTGATCTGTAGATCGTAGCGTAGCTGGTCTTAAACCTTTATTTGGGAAACGATCTATGGCTACCGGGCTTGAAGACCATGACAGAGAAGTAGAAAGGCGTCCCATTACCTTCTTTGACATTTGGAATCCTTGGCGAAGGTCGGTCATTGAGCAACATCGTTTCTACGTTGAGCAGGGGAAAACTAAGCTCTTGTCTCAATTCAAGAATATTGAGACAGAAGCGCATGAGGCCGCTGAGCGATGGCTAGAAAAACGCTGTGAACACTTTGACCCCGATCAAGATGACCCCGGAAGTTTCGAAGAAGACGCCTACCAGGAAGGCGTTGAATATCACAGGCTTCTGAGTGAGCTCCGTGATCAAACCAGGCTCAGCATCGTGGCCGGGATGTACCACTCCTGGGACAAGGAACTACGTCGATGGCTTGTGTCCGAGATTCAGCACTGGCACAGAGGTCCAAGCGTTACAGAGGCGCTATGGAAAGCAACATTTGAAGAGATTTTGGAGTTACTGGTGAGTTGTGGGCTTGCCCAGGCAGGCGCGGGGTATCTTCATAAGCTGAGCGCTTGTCGATATGTTGTAAACGTTTATAAGCACGGCGAAGGGAGTTCCTTGGAGAGACTTAAAGCCCTCCATCCAGAGTACTTGCGCGGGCTGTCTGTTGAACAAAATGATCTCGAGGCTCTTTTTATAGATCACACCAGTCTGTTGGTGACAGATCATCAGCTTGAGGACTTCTCCGGCGCGGTTATTGAATTCTGGCGTAAGATTCCAAAACGGATCAGCAGCAACACGCTTAACGTTCCGGCGTGGTTCGCAAAGGCGAGAGAGAAAGATCTCAAACTGCCAACGCGCTAAACCCCCACCGCCCCATTAAAACACCGAATTTCCTCCGTTCTGACTGGACGTAGCACGCCCGGCTAAAACGCGCCTGCGTCCGTTCAGTCAGATCACGCTTCAGCCCTTTGGCAAACGACATCAGAGCGACATCCCTTCCGTTGCTTGCACCAGAAATTCGTCGACCTGGCGGGACCCAACTGTAGTGGAGAGCATCTCGATGGGGCTTTTGCCTAAGAAGGCTTTCTTCGGTTTCGACAGCCAGCGCATGGCCTTGGCACCGTCGCCAAAAAAAGACTCAGATAAAGCGATAGTGTGCGCCAGACGAAATAGATGATCGCTCTGACTGGTCGTCAAACGCTCTCCAATGGCCAGCTTCATATTGAGTGTTGTGGTAGGGACTACAGCGTCCTGAGTTGCAGAGTCGATAAGTCCTGACTCTCGCATGGCCGCTAGGGTATTTGCCTCAAAGCCAGCAACGATCATTTCGTGGATTTGTTGAGTCGTTGCGTCAACGGGGATATTGAGCAAAACCTGCATGCGGTTTCGGTAGCGATCCTCGGCTTGCGCGCGTGTGGCGTGGTCGATTCCGAGAGGCTCGGATGAAAGGTCGCGGATTGGCGTCAGGATAATTGTGTCACCAGAGACGGTGATCGCCAGGTCATCCCCGATCACCAAGCCCATCTCCTCCAACAAGGCATCAGGTAGATCGACGATGATGTCGCCGCTGCCATCCTCGGTGGCCCTAGCCTGTACAAACCATTGTCTGTCGTTCTTCATATCATTCACCCGAAATGCCGTCAGCGAGTGTGCGTAACCCTATGCTCGCGCGAACTGTGCAGGCTGTCATGAAATAAAGGGGCCTTCGCATCTGAACAAACCTCGATTGCGATAGGTGATCCAATCGCCGTGCTCGCCCTCGTTCAACCGAGGCTCAGTAGATCATCCAGCGTAATTCTTTGTCGCGTGCCCGTGCCGAGCAAGACGTACAAGGTGTTTCGTGTGAAGAAGAACCCTGTGCGTTCGTGGCTCAGCTGGAAGCTGCTGCGCACCCAGTCACCTGGGTTAAAGCGCTCGCGACTATCGAACACTACGCTGCGCGCGTAGACCAATACCGGTTCTAACCCCATGGTGCGTACCGCGTCATACTCTGTACCGCACGGTTCGAGTTCGAGCAGCGTCCAGTCCCGCACCAAACAAAACGAACGCTGGCCAAAATGGCTTTCGACAAAGCTGATTGCTTCTTCTGCTGACAGGTCGCACCCGTTGATGATCTCACCTTGCCCGCTGAAGAGTTGCTGTAGCCTAGCGAGATCCATAGCGAATACCCTGATAGGAAAGCGTTTAAAGTCCGGGTCGTCAGGTGTTTGGAGCGACCGCTGTTGTTCGCCCAGATTGATGTTGAGCGCGTCTCCAGGCGAAGTCAAACGTGGTTTTTCGGGAGCTTCGTTGGAATCGACTGCGTATTTCGATTCCTACCTGGTCGCAGTAAGCCGGCTTTTTCAAGCCGTTCGGAAGAGCCCCGAACGGCTACTAGGTTAAGACATTAAACTACTTCGAATCGCTACCTTCATCCGCAGCGTTCAGTAATTTCTCCAGGGCTTGATAGCCCTCGTCGCGGCGCATTAGGAAACCCACGACATCTTCCGCGTCGAAACTGAACGCCTCCGTTTCCATGACCGTTCTGAAAAACGTGTTAGCCAGGACGATGCCGCCCTGGTTAAGCCAAGGCTCTACGATTCTGCTATCCAGTTGATCGAAGAATGTCGATAGAACGGCTGTCGCCAAGGGCCGCATATCAATGGAGGAGGAGGAAAGCTCCCAGTGCCAGCGTCCCTCAGTGGGACAAAACGTTGGGCTATCATCATTGAGCATGTAGTTCCAATTGCTGCTTTCCCACATCCACGGCATGGGCAGGAGCAGATATGGTGCTTGGCCTTCTCGGTAGACAGTAACTTCGTGAGTGTTACCGTTGCCCCATACCTCGACCGGTCGTTTTTGAAAGTATTTAAGGGCACGCTCGCGTAGCTTGAAAGCTGCCAGTCGAGCGTTGACGCCACTTTGTACTTGGGCGGCGGTCCTGCCTTCGGCCACTTCCATCACCGCTGTTCCAATATCAATGTTCAGTTCGTGCAATGGTTGCAGATTTAGGTAAAGACGTCCTATTAGTGGCTCCGGCAGCTTAGCGACGCACCCCGCTTCTAGGATAATCGGCACAATTCGAACTTCTGGATTATCGGCAATCTTGCTCAGCATTTTGAGCTCGCGGTGCAGTCCTGAACCTTCTATTTGGGCTGCATTGACATAGTCCTGGTCACATAAGCACAAGATTTGGATCGGTCGCTTGCACAGTGCCTTGGCGATGACTCCATCAATAGAGTCACCAAGTGCAATGCTGTCACGATCCCAAAATACGTCATGGCTCCAACTGATTTGGGTAAGGACCCTTTGGCGTACCCATTCCTTGTTCTCAAATCCATTGCCCCATGCGTAGGAAATGAAGATGTGGCCACGGTTTTCTACTTCAGTCATTTTCCAAATCTTCTGCGGAGAGAGCGACTTCGCCAGGTCGCTTTGCTGGATCGACGAGTTGCGATGCACTTTTCGATGAGAAAGACATTACCGAGAAATGATGAAGGCTCATAGCCATCATCTTGGGGATTCTGGGTCATAAAAAGACTTTGAGCCGCGTCAATCATGCCTTTCTGTCGAGTGAGGTAGAGAGCGCCTTCTCGGACGAGATGCACAAGGGCTACAAAGCGAGCAATGCTACTCACAACCATGAGATCTCCCGTGATGTAGGTGGATGACCGCGATAAAGAACGGACTCAGCTTTACGCAGAGATCCAAGCTCAGTTCCAATTGCAGCTGCGGGAAGAGGTGAGGCAGCGGGCGGCATTTGTAGTCGACGTTAAAGGCGTTCCAATCAAGGGGGCTGTGAGGATGCGCGAGGGTGATGTCATTCGACTGTTGTGTTAAAAATTTCATCAAAACTAGCGTTTACAGCTTGATAGCAAAACGCTAGCTTACGCATCATTGTGATTGCATTCGCATCTCGTACGTCTATCAGTTGGTCCAGTGAGGCGTTTATTTAAACTGTTATCATCGTGTTTTGAGTTGATGCCGTTGCATTGCGTCACACATGACCTAACCTGCTCGAATGAGCCTAAGCAGGCGAACCAACACGCAACAGGAAGCGTCATACGGGTTGGCGATTATCGCCAGGTGGTGAGAAGCACCACCCACATGGTCCACCGCAGCACATGCGCGGTTGAACGGAATCGGGACAAGAAGGTACGTAGAGGCTAAATGTCTAAATTGGAATCGAGGCTTGCCAAGCATATCCATCTCTCCGGAGGTCGGAATGCTATTGATCGCCTGCTTTTCGGATTTGAGTGGGAAGCGGGGTTGGATCAGGGCGTCATGGCCAACCTGTCAACCATCGTTCGCGATATCGCCGAGCTCCCCCGGTGCATCGAAATTAGGTCTGCTGAGAAAGAGATTGATAATCCTCAGTCTGATTTTGCTACGTTCAAAAAGTCTACAGATTTGACTCAAATCATTGCAGACGATGGGGAAGATGCTGATGCGGTCGATACGGCAAAAACCATTGAACTCAATATTCGTGAAAACGGATTCATGTTTCTGCTAAACGATGTAGCGCATTCCGACTGGGAAATTAGTCGTAATCGTGCACTTGAAACTTCTAAGGCGGCAGTTACTGAACTATTGAATACGGTTGCGCCGGAGTCAATAGGGCTTAAGGTTGTGACAAGTTTTAAGTTTGATCGCGAACTTCGCTTTGATGAGATTTTGAATAATCAGAGTGATTGGATACCGATGTCGATATTTAAGGGTGCTTCTTATTGGCGGTTTGAGCATTCATTTTATGAGCCGTTCGCTAATGGTACGGCGATTAAAACAACCTTTAACTTGTTGCACTCTCCAGTGAATAACGATAAAGACAAGCTTGTGATTAGCTGCTTGCACCGTTTGATTTTTGGTGATCCCTCACCGATTACTACTGAGCTACTTCGCAAGTCATATGATGATTTGTATAAGAAGAATAAAATGATCGTTGCCTCCCTCCTGAGCGAAGATGCTGGGGAGTTTTTCGGCTTAGTGCCAGAAGGTGACAGTTATGCATCCTAGTACTCAGGACTTTGTTGTCAATCAAGCTCTTCTCGTCCGCTTGGCAAAAGAGGACAATATTGAGCGTGATTGTTTTTACAGTCATTCGGAGTTGCAGCCGGTTGCAGCTTTTAAAGAGCGAGCTTTCAATACCCGACTTTTTCCATCTTTTCCATGCGTTGGAGGCGTCGGTTTTTCTGGTGGCTACCCGTGGGAAGCCGTGGCATTTCTGACTAAGGCAAGAAGTGTCTTGGATAACTGGCCATCTTTTCCTACAGAAGAGCCAAGTGTTCAAGTCATGTTGAAGATGGCTCGATTCAGCCATGAATCTGTTGTATCAAAAATTTCGGCTCTTCTTATTGATGCTCAGATAGTAGGGGCGCGTAGCTATCCCGACTATGGTAATGCTTTCGTACGTCTTGATGATTTTGAAAATGAAGAGCCTGATTGGGACGGGATGGGTGGTCAGCCTGCTGATGGCTGTACTGTGCAAGCGGTTAGGCTTTTATTGAATCAAGTTCGTGGGCTTTCTATTTCAAGGCCAAGTTTGACTTTGAGTAATAACGGCGCGGTTTCTGTGATATGGAAAGATGAATCGCGATTTGCTACTTTAAAATTCAAAGGCAGCGATCAATATTCAGCTATCGTCTTGGTGAACCGTAAACCGATTCTTGCCATGAACTGCTTGGTAAGCCAGTTACCTCAAGAACTACAAATTTTTCTGACTGAGAGTTTCAGGGAAGATGTCACAGCTCATTTGTCCGAATTGCCATACGGTCTTCGCTAGTTCGCTGGGAAGCCAAGCGGCAGCTGCTAAGCTTTCGAAGGTACTGACATGCACAGAGTGCAATGCAGAGACACATTCGACTACCGTTCACTCGCCAGGCGTCGTCCTTAACGATGAGATGGTTGCATCCTGCGCTTGTCATCCTTATCACGTGCTTGAAGACGGTACTCTCTCTCCTGACACCGTCGCTCATGCATACGCACAAGGGATGTCAGTTACTCGGTTGAGTAAGGTTGAGTCTGGGGAAGCTCACGTGATGAGCTTTTGTGCGACCAGCTTCACTGGTCGGGGCAAAGGTGCGCGCGGGAAGAAAAAAGCGGCGGGCATTGCGATTGTCAGGACTGGCGATGCCCGAGAAGTGTTCTATGACTGTGGTAGTCAAGCCTTCAAGGTGTATGACACTGCCAGCGAAACCATGAATTTTCATGCCGATATTTTCGCGACGAATTTCTTCGGCAATTCAGAAGAACTCTCGGTTGAAGATCAGGCAGCAAGGTTGGCCGCTCAAATGGCTTTGATCGATAGGATGGAGCTGAAGCTGCTGCCTACTTAAAAGGGCGTACTAGGCGACTTCTACTCCCTCGTTACGACGCATCGAGAAGCAAAAATGTCTTCCGTGTTGCTCGCCAACGATGATCGTTCTAAAGGTGAGCGTCCGGCGAACTCACCTTCTTGAGTCCAGTTTTAAGGACGATGGTAGCCACGAACTCAAGCGACGCATCGATCTTTAACCCTGGCCTATGCCTGTAGGTAATACGTTGCAACCAACCTCGCATACCTTAGCCTGATCGCACCAAGCGGTGCTTCCGCTATCTGCATCTATCTGAGATACGCTGCCACTGCGCAGCAGCGACTTTTGCGTCAGCAGATATCATATTTCTGCGAATCCTGCCGCCTTCAAACGGCCAATGGCCACCGATTTAACTTGGGACCTCCGCACCTTTCGTGCTAACGACCTATTTTTTGATCACGCAGGTCGGCAGTGCGGGTCAGGAACAATTGGTCGCGAGATCAATTGAGTAGTTGCATCGACCGGATCACTCATTGCATTCGACTTGACCAGTGCAAAGGATCTCCTCGACTAGCTCAACCCAAAGCAAGCGGTGGCGAAAGTTGTTCAAGAGCAGAGTCTGGCCGTAGAGCGGTTATCTGGCCCACCTAGCGATCGCTCAGCTCGCCTAAATGGGTGTCCGGTTTCATTAGACCACTACAAAGTGGATCGTGGCGCGTTTAGCCGTCGTCATCGGCATGGAAAACGGTGGGTTGGGCAGATCTCAAAAAGAGAATCCTAAATTGTTAAGTCGTCCGTTCTCTGATTTCAATACGCCGCTATTTACCTTAACGTATGGCAGATTGACTCCATTGTAAAAATGTTGCGGGGATCACATGGACGTACGCTATTGGGAAGGAGGTCTCCTTTCTTTTGAGATCGACGCTATCGACAAGATGGCCAAAGCATTCGGGCCCAAATCGCTTCCACCGGAACCTGGGTCAGGCTGCACGAAAGGGAAGTCGTTTGACGTTCTGAAACAATTGAAGAAGCCTGAGGCAGGCAATGGGGTATGGCCTTGGCGCGGCTATGCCGGCTTTCGTTTTGCGAATTCGCGGGGCTCAGATGGCGAGTTCGATCTTGTCATCGTCACCCATAGCCTCGTTCTTGTTGTGGAGCTTAAGCACTGGCGCGGTGAGATCACTAATCACGGAGGTAAATGGCATCAAGACGGGAAGGAAACAGAAGTCTCGCCGGTAGACAAAACCCGTCGGAAAACCTATGAGCTGAGGAAACGAATCAAGGGCCTAAAGTCTCAACTGCCTAATGGGAAAGAGCCCTGGATCGACTTCTGCATTGTGCTCACCGGAAAATGCACTCTGAATCTTCCTGAGGTCGAGATGCAGCATGTCATGCTGCTAAATGACTTTCTGGAAATGGCCGATCCTAAGTGCTTTAAAGACCGATTCAACGCGCGTTCGAATATCGGATTGAATGAGCATTTCGGCTTCTTCGATGACATCATCAATGAAGGCACGGTTAAGCCCAAAGAGCTTGTTGTCGATGACTACCGTGCGCAGTCTCAAGCGGTATTCTCACACCCTACAGAAGTCTACCGAGAGTACGACGCGGTCAATATCCATAACAAGGATGACCATGCGATGGTGCGGCTCTGGGACTTTTCGAAGCTCGATGACATCCGTGCTCGAACGGCTGAAGGACGGTACCGAATCCTCTCGCGCGAGAGGGATGTCATGGTCTACCTCCGCCTGCGCGATCAGGAGTTGATGCATCGTTGTGCTCGTCCTAAGCGTAATGCCAGCCCAGACAGTGTTACTGAGCAATATGCAGAATTGCTTGAAATGCCGGACGGGCATTACCGCCTAAACGAGTTCATCAACCGCTTTGTGGAGCGGATGACCGCGCTTGAGCGCGTCCAGCTTTTTAAAATCCTGCTGTCCCAATTTGCCGGACTGCACGGATTCAACATTGCTCACCGTGATTTGGGTGATCACAGTGTGTGGTTCTCTCCATCGTCATCGATCGCCCTTTCCAACTTCATCAGCGCCTATTACCAGCCTGTCGGTACTCTCGGCGATTTACGTACCTTGCTGAGCATCGGTGCTATCGCGCTCCCCGAAGACCAAGACACTGCCATGGAAGGCAGTACGCCATTTCGTCGTGATGTCTTCGCGCTCGGGCTGATGGGTTGGCATCTGCTTCAGGCCCGTCCAATGCCTCTGAAGCTCGATGTCGCCTACGTTGCAGGTGTTCAAGCTCAGGTTGAGACGGCAGAAGATTGGCCTGCCAAGGTGCTTGCACAAGCGTTGCGGAATGATCCAAAGCAGCGATTCGATCACGCCAGCGCATTTCAGCAGGCATTGAGCGAGTCCACGCCGGACAACTCTGCGAGTTTTGAGTTTGATAACCGGCGGCTGGACGTTTTTTCTACCGATCTACGGCTGAGCTCCGCTTACCGGGAGGACGATGATCCTATCGCCGACACGGCTGAGAAACTGATTTATCGATCCGGCCCCTTGGTCGTGAAATCATGGCCGTCGATTAATGCCCGGGACCCCAAGGATGGCCAAGGGCCGATGTTGATGGCTTTCTTTGAAGTCATGGAACAGCTGAAAGGCAGCGGTTTCGCCTTTTTGCCAAAAATTGAACACTTTGGTTACGATCGTAGCGGTAACCCATTTCTGGCTCAGGAGCATGTCGATGGTGAGCACTGGGATGAGCTGAAGGGGTTGTCGATTGAAACTCGTATTGTCGTCGCCCATGGACTCATCGAAGCAGTTGACGGGTTGCATGGTCAGCAATTGAACCACGGCGATCTGCATCCACACAACGTCAAAGTCAATGTCGGTCCCGCTCCCGAAAAGACCCAGGTCTACCTGCTCGACTGTCCGGATTTCTCGGCTTCAGGCGCGTCATCGGTCAATACCCGCTACAGCCCGGTATTGGAATACTGCACCCCAGCAGAGCGAGACAACTTTGCTGTAATGCGAATGGTCTTTGAGCTCCTGGACATGGATTGGGAAGTGCCTACGCAGAAGGATATTCCCGATCTGAGAGCGGCTGTCGCGCACGAGATGGACACGGAATCCGGCTTTCTGTCCCTAGAGCGCTTCAAGGATGCTCTAGACGCCGCTTTCACTCCTGCAAAAACGATTGAAACCGTTTCTATCGTCCTTCGAAACAGAAGTGGCGAGGCATTTGAGATTCTGCCTGACAACGGGAAAGTATCTGTTGTCGTGAAGCCCGACCAAAAAGCCCCCACCAAAGCCCTGGAGGTAACGTTCGCAGGTGTTGGCGGGCAGTTACTGACCGAGTTCAATCCCGCTACCAAGCAGTTTGTAAATGCGTTCAGGGCCGTTCAGGAGATGCGAGTTCCTGCCTATTTGGCGCGTCAGGCAAACCACTACATAGAGGCGCGGTTCAGTGTTTCGGGCGGTACCAGCGTCAATGTTTATGAGCTGACTAAGCTTCTGGTCAAAGACGAGGCATTTTTAAGCCTTGCCGCACAGGTACATGACGCCGAAGTGCGTAAGCAAGCGGCGATTGAGGTCGGTGAAAGCGTTGCGGACTCGATTACCGGTGAGGACGAGGACAACGGACTGGCCATAGATGAGGCGCAGCTAGAAACTGTGAAAGTGCGCAGTTTCCCAGTCAGTCAGATTTGGAAAACCATAACCTCTACTGAACTTGAGGCCCAGCCCTCTTTCCGTGTTTCCGAAGAGCCACACTTCCATAAGGATGGCGTAGGACTTTTGATTCCCTACGCCATGAATGCAAAGGCCCTTGAGGGTTTTGAGGCGGGAGACAACATCCGGCTGATCCTCAGAGACGGGGAGAAGGATATTGATATCGGTGAGATCAACCTGGGCATGAGCGTGCGTGATGCAGTCTACGTGCTTGCCTCCAATCGTTCGAAGCGCGTGCAGGCTGGCTCTCAATTGTTCCTCCAAAGTCGGCAAAACAAGACATCAATGACGCGTCGTCGTGGTGCGATGGAACGGATTTTGAACCGGCAGTCAGTGCTGCCAGATTTGATGGATTACTTCGACGAAAAATGCAAGTTGGCACCACGGGCGTATGCTGAAAAGCCCACCGATGCGGACTTTGCAGTGTACGAGCGCACCACTGCTAGCGGAACGGTCATCGGGCTGAATGAGGCGCAGCGCGCCGCATTTACGCAGCTTATCACTACGGGCCCGGTGGGCCTTTTGCAGGGACCTCCGGGGACAGGTAAGACAGAGTTTATCGCGGCCTTCATCCATTATCTGATCAGCAAGGTCGGGGTGCGAAATATCCTCCTTGTCAGCCAGTCTCATGAAGCTGTCAATACTGCAGCAGAACGGATCCGCGCGCACTGCCGTCGGCTGGACACCGAGCTGAACGTTGTGCGCTTCAGTAACCGTGACCAGGTTGTCTCTGAGGAGCTACTGGACGTTTATTCTCGCAATATCGTCGACCGCCAGAGAAATGGGTTTAGCGCTGAACTTAAGGAACGCGTGGGTTTCATGGCTTCGTCGCTGGGTTTGAGTAAGGATTTTGTTCAGACGATGGTCGATGTGAATCAGCGAGTGTTTCACTTGGTTCGATCGCTGAAAAAACTGGACGAGGAAATTTTGCGCGCTCAGGGAGACGGAGCAGAACGAGTGGCCTTGCAAGCGCTGAAGTCCTCTCTGATGGGCGAGCTGAATCTAAATGCCAGCTTGTTTCTTGGCGAACTGGGTGAGGTCGAAAGCAGACCCCAAGAATTGTTGAAGCGCATCTATGATCACGTCCAAACGGTTCATGGAGTTCGGCCTCCGGAATTCAAGCACTGCCTTGACCTGATCCAGCTTTCTCATGAGTACGTTGAGCGCCTGTCGAGCAACAGGGCCAATTATGATGAGTTCCTAATGCGGTCCAGGACATTGGTTTGCGGCACCTGCGTGGGTATCGGGCTGCAACATCTCAAGCTTGCAGAAACCCATTTTGATTGGGTCATCATCGACGAGGCTGCTCGATCGGCGCCGAGTGAATTAGCGATCGCCATGCAGGTGGGCTCTCGGGTTCTGCTGGTCGGCGACCACAACCAACTGCGTCCTACCTATGAGGAAGAACATAAGGCAGCCATTGCTCGTTCCCTGGGCGTTACCACGAGCTCAGCTGAATTCCAGCAGGTCATGCGCAGCGACTTTGAGCGAGTGTTCCAATCGCAGTATGGGCGCGCCACTCGGGCGACGCTCAATACGCAATATCGAATGCTCCCAGCGATTGGCGATCTGGTTAACGAGATCTTCTATGACATCGACCTTGAGAACGGTTACAGACCAAGTCCCAACTATTTTTCACAAAAGGTTCCTGAGTGCTTGTCCCATGTGGTCACTTGGATCGACACCAGCGAGTTAGGCAAAAAAGCCTACGACAGCGGCACGCTGAGCCTGTCTAACAATGCTGAAGCGGATGCGATCATACGGCTGTTGGAAGAAATCGCAGAGGACACCGAATTTTGCGCGGGCATGGCTATGGAGATGGCCGAGTCGCAAGAGCCTCCAATCGGGGTCATCTGCATGTATCTCGATCAGCGAAAACTAGTGAGAAAGAGATTTGCCGAGAAAGTTTGGTCGGAGGAGTTCCGCAAGCTGGTAAAAATCGAGACCGTCGATAGTTATCAGGGTAAAGAAAACAACATCATCATCGTCTCCCTGACTAGGGCTAAACCGGATCAATCACCTGGCTTTTTGGCGACCCCGAATCGTATCAACGTCGCGATGTCACGCGCGATGGAGCGGTTGGTCATCGTAGGCAGTTTGAAAATGTGGAGCGGCAGGAACGCGAGGCTTCCATTGGGTCAGGTAGCCAGCTTTATCCAGACGAAACAGGACACGATCAACTACTGCATCAAACCGGTGACGCCGGCCAGGAGGGTTGTCTGATGGAGCTTAATCCAGTTGTTCTATTCGAGCTGGACGTCGTTGTGCCTGCGCAACAGTTTCGTATTGAGTACACCCTTGTGGACAAAGGGGGGCTGCCAGTCGTACCGGAATTTCTTCTGCGGCTGCTCAAGATTTCGGCGTTGCTACCAGCTGAAATCGCCAATTATTTCGGGTTTACGGCTCAAGAGCTCAGTTTTGCAATCACACCGTTTCTACAAACGGGGGAGCTTAAAACGCGTCCTGATGGACGAATAGAGCTGACCGATAAAGGCCGTGGCTTGTTTGCCAGCAACCATGAGTCACCGATTGTGAAGCGCAAGGAAGAGCGCGAGCAGATGTTCGTGTTTGAGCTCCTGTCGTTTACTTGCCTTGGAAAAAGCCTTGGAGATGCCGACTCCAAACGTTGCCTGGAATTGCAGGCGCCAAGCGATACGCTTTCCGAGTCTGGAGCGAAGGCCGTCGGTGCGTTCATGCGTCAGATTTACGACATATATCGCGCTGGTCACCTAGGCGGGCAGGCGCAGGATGCATTGCCGCCGGAGCTCTACAAGGTCGCAGGCGTTCAAAAAGTAAGGGATGGCTGGGAGAAGATAGAAGAGCGTGTAAGCATCGATGCCGACTCTCGGCAGATACGCTTTGTCGCGAAGGAAGGCCTGCGCGAAAACGAGATCTATATGCGTCAGCGTACGGAGCAGTTGAGCCGCATGCTAGGTAGAGGAAACCTCAATCAGGTTCTTCAGCTCGCCGACATCTTGGGAGATTCAGAAGCCTACGACTTTTTGTCTTCAAATGGGCTGGACCTTTCTGCTCTGTACAACAGCGCGAGTGCCGTTGCACAGGTTAGAGAGTCTTCCGGGCTGCGACTTTTTGGATCGCTTCAGCTACAGCAAAACTGGGATAGAGTTTTTTCGGTGCTGCGCAAACATCAGAAAGCGCTTCAGGGTGAACCGCAAGCAGCCCCGATTAGCCTGTCCTGGCTGGCTCCGGCCTCTCACGAACTCTGGGGCCGCTCGGCTAGGCATGCCCAGATTTGCAGTGCATTTTCTGAGCTCTCAAAAACAAAAAGCAAGGGAGTCGGGAGTGATGGTAAACCGGTTTTCGACGCTAAGATTTTGATCCCTGTTTCTGCCAGCGATGATTGGCCGGCGATTAAGCGCGCAAAAGGCGACTGCAACAATGCCAGGCAGCTTCTGTGCGGTTTTGTTGAGTCAGAGCAACTGGCTCCGCTTGAGGCGATGGTCATTCACGGAAAATGCGCGGTTGTGATTTACCACTTGGTTTTGCCGACGTTGTCTCCGGTGCCTATCCCATTCGGATTTATCACGGAGGATGCCGCCAAGATCCTTAATGTGGAAAACCTGATAAACCGCACGGTGAGCGAGTATGTCACAGGTAATACGCAGCGTTACCTCGGTAGATTCGAGCGCCCCGCCGCCTGAGCACAGAGACTGGGAACGATTGCAGCGATGGGGTAAAGGCGTCGAGCTTTCGACCTGAAGGACGGCTGTTTTGGCATACCCCGGGATAACGCGAACACTTCGGCAGCCCCTTAGCCGCGATGGCTTTGGGGCAGCTTGACTCAACAGATTCAGATTTATCCGGCCACCGATGCAACAACCCATTCATCTACACTTCCGAGGTCTGCCTCGATAGGTAACCATGCTTGAGTTTGCTACGCTCACTGGCACCGCGCGCTAGCTAACTAGGGCATGCCCTAGAGCGAAATGCCTAGGGCTTGGAATTGTGCGGCGGCTTACCGCATTCTGTCGCTCGGGGGGATGGTGAGTGGACGGGCCTCGCTGCGCCATCTTGATAATCGTAACCCGAACCGTTCAGATATGGTCAGGCGGACTCAAGGTTAACTTTCATCAATGGTCTTAGCATGAGGGTGCCAGATGAGCATCGACAAAGCGACCGAATTGGTTACTACCCGTAGCGAAGAAAACACGAATCTTCGACTTCGAGTCGGATGGACGCCTCTGCTCGTGGCTGACCGTCAGGAAGGCGCCTGCCAATGGCTACTTGTTGGCGCTGACGGCGATTGACCCAGTTCCCGAAGATGTCCCTGATCCAGTTGGACCCACTGAAACACATTGCCTAAGCAGGGGCTATGCCGATTTGGAGGTGTAGCATTCTTGCGTCGGTAAATGTTTCAATTCGGCATAGCCTTCAACAAACCAGTGCGCAAGAAGTTGCGCAGTTGTCCGTAATAAAAACTCGATAAAAACCGCTACAGGCCTTGCCGGTCAAGGCTTCCAGCCAAGTGCGCAAGAAGTTGCGCAGTATTGCGCAACTTCTTGCGCACTTTTCGACGAATTCAGTGGGAATTTTCTCCGTATCTGCGAAGAAAACGAACTAAACCCCCGGTTTATAAGGGTTTGAAAAAGTTGGCATATTAATTGATGGCAACTGGCCGCCTCTTGGGTGATATCACCTATCGGCGCACCCCACGATTCAGCAAGGAGAGCATCCCATGGCAACACCAGCGTACATGTCGGTTACCGGCGAAAAACAAGGCCTGATCACTGCCGGCGCCTTCACCGCCGACTCCGTTGGCAACACCTACCAGGAAGGTCACGAAGACCAGGTGATGGTTCAGGCTTTCACCCACGACGTGATCATCCCGCGTGACCCGCAATCCGGTCAGCCAACCGGTCAGCGCGTTCACAAGCCAGTTGTGATCACCAAGGTCTACGACAAGGCTTCGCCTCTGCTGCAAGCGGCTCTGACCTCCGGCGAGCGCATGAGCGAAATCGTTATCCAGTGGTACCGCACTTCGGCTCAAGGTACCCAAGAGCACTACTACACCACCAAACTGGAAGACGCGATCATCGTCGCCATCAACAACAAAATGCACAACTGCCAGGATCCAGGCAACGCGCACTTCACTCACCTGGAAGAAGTGCAGTTCACCTACCGCAAAATCACCTGGACCCACGAAGTATCCGGTACTTCGGGTTCCGATGACTGGCGTGCTCCAGTCGTTTAATCGCGACTAATTGTTGTAACGCCTCGGCCGGTTTCGCCGGTCGGGGCGGATTCACTTTTAAAGAATCTTTGCCAATAGCCCCACAGCGGGCTGTTGCGCGTCGCAGCACTGCGCGAGGAACAAGGGATGTTCTCACCGGCCAACCAGCCTCATTTCAATCTGACCGTCGATGGCATCGACAGCGACTTCCAGGTGCTGTCGTTCACCGGTCGTGAGGCCCTTAACACGCCGTTCGAATTCGAGCTGGAACTGGTCAGCGAAAAGGCTTCGATCAACCTCGAAAGCGTGCTGCACAAACTGGCGTTTCTTCAGCTGTCGCCGAGCGGTACCGGCATCCACGGGCTGGTCTACAGCATCGCCCAGGGCGAGGCGGGCAAGCGCCTGACGCGCTACAAGATCTCCCTGCGCCCGCAACTGGCGTACCTCGCGCACCGGGTCAATCAGCGCATTTTCCAGCAGATGACCGTGCAGCAGATCATCAGCCAGGTTCTGGAAGAACACGGCATCCTTGCCAGCGATTACCACTTCCAGCTCAGCGCGATTTATCCCGAGCGCATTTACTGCGTGCAGTACGACGAGTCGGACCTCGATTTCATCCAGCGCCTGTGCGAAGAGGAGGGGATTCACTACCACTTCCAGCACACCGCCAGCGGTCACAAACTGACCTTTGGTGATGACCAGACGGTGTTCCCGAAACTGGCGCCAGTGGCCTATCAGCAGGACTCCGGACTGGTTGCCGACAAACCGGTGGTCAAGCGTTTCGGCCTGCGTCTGGCCACCCGTACCAGCCGCACCACGCGGCGCGATTACGACTTCGTCAAACCGAAGATCGAGCTGGAAAGCGACGCCAAAAGCAGCGCGCAACCGGACCTCGAAGACTACGATTACCCGGGCCGTTTCGTTGATCGTGAGCGTGGCAAACACCTGGCCAATCGCGCGCTGGAACGCCATCGCAGCGACTATCGTCTGGCCGAAGGCAACAGCGATCAGCCGATCCTGGTCAGCGGGCATTTCCTCGCCCTGACCGACCACGCCAACCCGACGTGGAATGACTTGTGGCTGCTCACCGAAATTCTGCACGAAGGTAAACAACCGCAGGTGCTGGAAGAGTCGGTCACCAGCGACACCACCGACAACAAAGACGATTTCCACCAAGGCTACCGCAACCGCTTTAGCGCGATTCCGTGGGACGTGCCGTACCGTCCGCCGCTCGATCACCCGAAACCGAAAGTCCTCGGCACCCAGAGCGCCGTGGTCTGCGGCCCTGAAGGCGAAGAGATCTACTGCGACCAGTATGGCCGGGTGAAGGTGCAGTTCTTCTGGGACCGCGAAGGCAAGCACGACGACATGACCAGTTGCTGGATGCGCGTTGCATCGAGCTGGGCAGCCGAGACCTTTGGCTCGATCAACATTCCGCGGGTCGGCATGGAGGTGTTGATCACCTTCCTGGAAGGTGATCCCGATCAGCCGCTGATCACCGGTTGCCTGTACCACGGCGCCAATCTGCCGCCGTACAAGCTGCCAGATTTCAAAACCCTGGCCACGGTCAAGAGCAAGGAATACAAGGGCAGCCGCGCCAACGAACTGCGCATCGACGACACCACCAGCGAGATCAGCATCGCGCTGCGCAGTGATCATGGTGCGAGTGCGATCAACCTCGGCTACCTGACCCATCCGCGCCCTTCAGGTGGGCAGCCGCGAGGAGAGGGTTTTGAGTTAAGAACTGACCGCCACGGTGCGGTGCGTGCCGGTGCCGGTCTGCTCATCACCACCGAGCCGCGCCCGAACGAATCCAAGCACCACAAGGATTTACCGGAGACCGCTGAACGCCTCGCGACGGCCAGCGATCAGCAAGACGGTTTTGCGGTGCAGGCCAAAGAGCTTCAGGCTCAGGATGCGGGTGATCAGGACGACGTCGCCAAAGCGCTGCACGCCCAGCATCAAGGCGTGCTCGGCAGTGGTCCTGCGAACATGACCGCCAACGAATTTCCGGAATTCACTGAGCCGCATCTGGTGCTCGCCAGCCCGGCCGGTATCGCCCTGACCACACCGCGCTCCAGCCACATCGCCACCGGCGAACACCTGGCGTTGAGCAGTACCGGTCACACAAGTTTCTCCATCGGCAAACGCCTGCTGGCCAGTGCCAGCCGTGGCATGCGCCTGTTCGTGCAAAGCATGGGTTGGCGTCTGGTCGCAGCCTCCGGCGATATCGACGTGCGAGCGCTGAAGGACAGCATCAACCTGCTGGCCAAACTCAACATCACCGCTAACGCCGACCGCATCACCATCACCGCCAAAACCGAACTGGTGATCCAGGGCGGCGGCAGCGCCACCACCTACAACGCCGGCGGCATCACCCACGCCACCAGCGGCCCCTACACCGCGCACGCGGCGAACTTCGCCTACACCGGGGCGAAAAGTCTGGCCGGGGTATTCCCGGAACCGCCGAAACCGGGCAAAGGCGCGCTGGAACTGTTCAACCAGTACGCCGGGCGTCAGGGCATCAAGGAAGGCGATTACGAAGTCATCGATGCGCTGGGCAAAAGCATCAAGGGCAAGCTCGACGCCAAGGGTTTCGCCAGCGTCGCGGGCGCCGCCCCAGGCCCGGCGCGGGTGCTGTTCGGCAAGGACCCGGCGGACACCTGGAGCGATGGCAGTTACATCGGCAAGCCGGAGTGGCCATTGAATCCACCGGGGGCCGAGGACGTGCCGAGTCAGGTGCAAGCCATGGTCGCGCAGGTCTTGCCTAGCAAGAGTTGGGACATGTTGGAGAAGGGCAAGGACATGGCGCAAACAGGGATGAGTGCGATGCAAACGGCGCAGCAGATGAAAGGTGTGGTGCAGGGCGGGGTGGTCGGGTTGCCGAAACTGGCGAGTGCGGCGTTGCCGAGTGCTTCGGGGCTTCTAGGGGCGGCGAGCAAGGCGGGCAAATTGCCGAGCCTGCCTGCACCGAGTCTGCCAAAACCTTCCTTGAAAACCCCGGGCCTGCTGGCGGGTGAGATGCTGTCATGACCACTGAAAATGCTGTTGTAAAACGTGAACCTCAAGTTGCCATCGTTCCCCTGAATGCCATCGACATTCAGGATGTTGCCAGCGGTGCGGCAACCTTCGACGCCTGGCTTCAATCCGCCAGTGGCGGTGTGGTCACTCTTGATCGGATCAAGAACGTCGCCGGCGCCTTACCCGTGGTGGGCAACATCATGGCGCTGGTCGATGCGCTGGGTGACATCGTCACCCTGTCGAACGCCAAGCAGCGCGACTTGCTCGCGTGGGCCAGCCTTGGCATCAACCTGATCGGCGTATTGCCTTTACCACCGGCAATGGCAGCGGCGCGCATGACACTGCGCCCGACACTGTTTCTGGTGCGTCAGGAGATGAGGGCCAGCAGCAAGTTGTTGCTCAGCACTTCCGTGATCGAGGTGCTGGTTGGTCACCTGAACGCCTCGATTATCGGCACACTGGATGATTTTGTTGAACAGGCCAAAGGCAAGTTGCCCGGTATTTTGGCGGACGCTGGCAAGCTCGGCGAAGAAGTCGTTAACGAAATTGCCAAAGGCATCGAAGCGGTGGCGTTTGGCAATCTGGATGCCAAAGGTGATCTGAATGCAGCCAGCATCCAGGCAAGCGCTGCGGCCGACCAATTCAAGAATGATCCGCTGGCGTCTTTCAGCAATATTTTTGGGGCTGCCAACAGTGCGCTGAAGTCAGCAGGCAAAGGCCTGGCCAACAGCGTGGCGCAAAATCTTGTTCCTGATGACCTCAAAAAAAACGTTTCCGCCGAAACCAAAAAACTGCGGGCGATGGGCCCGGAACTACGCACCCAATTGAGCAAGCTGGACGACGAGTCCGTTCAGAACTCCATCGGTTGGTTGCTGCTGATCCTTTCCGGCGCCGTGACATTGTGGCGCAAGCGCAATGCCCATGGCCAGAACGCCGCCGTCCACCCGGAGAAGACCGGACAGGCGAAGCGTACGGCATCTGAGGGACAGTTGGCCGCCCACGGCCAACAGGCACCGGCGAAAGGCGCGCCCAATCCAAAGAAAGGCCCCTGTGAATGCGCCACGCCATACAGCATCAATTTCGCCATAGGCTCTGAAAGCCTCAGCCATACCGATTTCAGCCTGCCCGGCCCCTTCCCGATCGAATGGACACGCACCTACAACTCACGCCTCGACGCCTTCGATCAGAGCGAACTCGGCGCTCGCTGGATCAGCGAATTCACCACGCGCTTCGACTGCGTGGACGATGGCCTGACGTTCTGCGACGCTGACGGCCGCGACCACAGCTACCCGCTGCCAAAGGTCGGCCTGTTCCACTACGACGCCATCGAAAACATCACACTGGTTCGCAGTGGCGAAGACCAGTTGCTGTTGTGCCGTGGCTTCGAACGCAAGGAAACCTACGTCCGCCGTGGCCAGCGCTTTGTGCTGAGCAATATTTCGCTGCGTAACGGCGCCGGGGTCATGCTGCATTACGAGCATCGTCACGGCGAACACTCGGTGCTCTCCGACCTGATCACCTACCAGGAAAACGACATCAGCAAGGTGCACCTGCACCTCGGCACGATGATCGACGATCACGGCCGGTTTATCGGCCTCTGGCAGATCGTTGACGGCGAGCCGTTGCGACAACTTTGTGCGTACCAATACGACGCCTATGGCGACCTGATTCAGGCGCAGGACGAGAACGGCGCAGTCTGGTCGTATCAGTTCCAGCATCACCTGATCACCCGCTACACCGACCGCACCGGGCGCGGCATGAACCTGCAGTGGGACGGTTCAAGCGCCAAGGCCAAAGCCGTGCGCGAATGGGCCGATGACGGGAGCTTCGACACGCGTCTGGAGTGGGACGAAAACATCCGTCTGACCTACGTCACCGACGCGCTTGGCAACGAGACCTGGCACTACTACGACATCCTTGGCTACACCTACCGCATCCGTTACGCCGACGAGCGTTCGGAATGGTTCTTCCGCGACGACGCCAAGAACATCGTGCGCCGCGTGAATGCCGATGGCAGCACCGATCGTTACAGTTACGATGAGCGCAGCAACCTGCTCGAGCACATCCGCGCCGATCACACGGTGATGCATTACGCCTACGATGATCAGGATCTGCTGATCAAGATCAGCGATGCCGAGGGCGGTCAGTGGCAACACGCTTATGATGATCAGGGCAATCTGGTCGAAGCGCTCGATCCGCTCGGCAACAAAACCGAATACGCCTACAACAAGGCCGGCCAGACCACGGCGATCAAGGATGCCAACGGCAACGAAAAAACACTCGACTACAACGACGCCGGGCAACTGGTCGAGTACGTCGATTGCTCGGGCAAGACCAGCACCTGGGAATACAACGAACTGGGGCAGATGATCTGCTTCACCGACGCGGCCGGGAGCGCCACCGAATTCGAATACAAGGCTGGCCAACTGGTGCTGATTAAGCACCCGGACAAGACCGAGGAACGCTTTGAGCGAGACGCTGAAGGTCGATTGTTGGCGCATGTCGACGGTCTCGATCGTTGCACCACGTGGAGCTATAGCGCTGCCGGTTTGATCACCGAACGTGTCGATGCCGCCGAGCAGACCCTGCACTATCGCTGGGACCGTCTCGGACGGCTAACGGCACTGGAAAACGAAAACGAACAACGCGCCCACTTCCACTACGACCCGGTCGGTCGTCTGCTCGAAGAGCGCGGCTTCGATGGGCGCAGCACACGTTATCAATACGACCCGCTCACCGGTCGCCTCGCCCAATCAGTCAATGGCAAACGCGTCATTTCGTTGAGCTTCGACCCGATGGGTCGTTTGACTGAACGTCGCGCCACCCTGGGCGACCAGTCGCAAAGCGAAACCTTTGCCTACGATGGTAACGGCAACTTGGTGCTGGCCAATAACGCCGACAGCCGCCTGCAATGGTTCCACGACCCGGCCGGCAATCTGCTGCGCGAACACCAACATTACCTCGGACTGGAAAAACCCACCGTCGCGATCTGGCAGCACGAGTACGACGTGCTCAACCAGCGAGTTGCCACCGTTCGCCCCGACGGCCACCGCGTCAGTTGGCTGACGTACGGCAGCGGTCACCTGCTCGGCCTGCGCCTGGATGAACACGAACTGATCGGCTATGAGCGTGACGACCTGCACCGAGAAGTCGCTCGCCATCAAGGCAACCACCTGCTGCAAACCCAAAGCTGGGATCCGGTCGGTCGCTTGCAGGAGCAATTGCTGGGACGCAGCGACGACAAATCCACGCTGCTCAAACGCGAATACACATACGACGCTGTAGGCCAACTGACGGACATCAACGACAGCCGCCGCGGGCCAATCGCCTATCGCTACGATCCTGTCGGTCGTCTGCTTAGCGCCGTAACGCGTCAAGGCGTGGAAACTTTTGCCTTCGACCCAGCCGGCAACCTGCTCGACGACAAAGCGACAGAGATTCGCCGACCACTGGATCTGACCCCACCGCGCAGCAAATTGGTCGACAACCTACTGCGCGAATACGTCGGCACGCATTACGACTACGACGAACGCGGCAACCAGATTCAGCGCTGGAACAACGGCCAGCGCAGCGATCTACGTTGGGACCTGTTTGATCGACTGGTGCATTTCGAGGACACGCGCCTGAGCGTGGATTTCGCCTACGACGCACTGGGGCGCCGCCTGCACAAAAACTCCCGCGCGCACTATAAACAGCGCCCGGAAGCAGGCTCTCTCTGGAACAGAAACGAACACGCTCGCAAACAGCGAGAACTCGGCTGCGGCTTCACCTTGTACGGTTGGGATGGTGACAATCTAGCCTGGGAAAGCAGTCCAGCGCAGAGCGATGGCGAACCGAGTCGCACGGTGCACTACGTCTTCGAACCGGGGACTTTTGTTCCTGTTGCGCAGGCTGTACGGCATGCACCGATCAATCTGATCGGACTGCCGGATTACAGCGGTGAATACAGCTTCGATGAAGACCCGGTGTGGAATCACAAGGCAACGGCGTTACCGTTTGATGCGTTGGCCTGGTACCAATGTGATCACCTCGGTACGCCGCAGGAACTGACAGATTCCCAAGGCAACCTGGCCTGGACCGCGCAATACAAGGCGTGGGGGCAGGTGACGGAGCATCGCTCGGAATGGGCGAGGCAGCATGGTGTGATGAACCCGATCAGGTTCCAAGGGCAATATCACGATCATGAGACAGGGCTGCATTACAACCGTCATCGCTATTATGATCCAACTGTTGGCCGCTATATCAGTACAGATCCTATCGGTTATGCAGGTGGCCTGAACGGATATACCTATGCTCCTAACCCAACAGGCTGGGTTGACCCCCTCGGACTCACAAGTACAATCGATGGAACCGGGAAGAAAGTACCTCTTAGTGATCTAGGAGTTCCTGATGGGAAGCTTTTTGATCCAAAGCCCGATATAACCACAGCTTATAAGCGAGCTCCGGATTGTGGTCCTACTAGAGGGCAAACAGCGGAGATGCAGGGCCTTAGCTGCGTCAGGTGCGGAAAGAAAGCTCCTAAAATGGTCGCGGATCATAAAGATGCGCTTGTAGTAGAATATTATCGAACGGGTACTAATGATGTTGGGGCTCAAACATCATTGGAAGCAGTACAGCCCCATTGCCCTACCTGCTCTCGTCAGCAGGGGGGACACGCTTCGGCATTTTCAAAATGTATGAAAAGTAAACTAGGAATTTAGCTATGAAGCAGGCCGATCTGATCACTCCTGATGAATCTCAAAGACAGGTGTGTGCTAAGTATGGATTACCCTTACACGCCCCTGAGGAAATGGTCGCTATTGCCTTGGATACTCTGCATAAGTCTCCAATTTACGGGACTAGGGTCAAACTACCTGAGGGGGGTACGATCAGTTGGTTTATTCACTGTGGAGAACATTCGCCTGTTAGTGGTTTTTACCAAGCGCTTCACACCGGCCATTTAATGGAGGAGCTTCCGGAGGTAGTGAAATATCTTTTCCTACCTGAAGGTGCGAAATTCATTATCGACAGAGAGGGTTACGAGGATGTCTGGATGGCTGAGCTGGATCCAGCAGAATGAGTGAATTCTCTTAACTCTCCCCGGAAAAAATTATACTTTTCAGGGTTTATTTAAATATGATTTGGTCCTTGAGATTTGCCTAAAGACCATACGAGAGTTGTGTTCCATTAGCTGGAGTCTTTGGAGCTGAGACCGTAGGAGCATAAGTGCGCAATAAACCGGGCACATACTATTTCACGTCGAGTAGCGCGGCTTGGGTACAAGCACAGTAAATAATTGTAATGATCTCTTGCGAGCGTTTCATTTATGGCGATCACTTCTAATCAAGGATATGCAAGGTGAAAGACGTCATTCGCTTGGGCGACTCCACCAGCCATGGTGGAGTGGTGCTCGAAGCATTTCCCCAGACTGATCTCAATGGGAAACCGATTTCGGGTGTCGGCCACAAGGTCAGTTGTCCACTTTGCAAAGGTATTTTTCCTATCGCAGAAGGTAGTAGTACCTATTCAGTTGGCGGCACTCCAATTGCACTGCACGGTATGAAAACCGCTTGTGGTGCTAGCTTGATTGCAAGCGGTCCTAAGGGAGCAGTTATTAGTTGATTCCTGAAGTGCGCCGCAAGTCGAATGTGATCCAGTATCCATCGCGGATGTCGTTGCCGCTTTATCCGGTCGGGCTCGTGATCAGACGATAGTCTCGCGATCACAGCCCTCCGAGACAAAGGTTTGTGATCTTCGTAATCCCGAAGGCCTTATGACAATCTTGATTGTGTCGTCGCAACAAAGCCCCCCCCAACGTTGAGCGTACGCAAGTTTAGAAGCACTCTAAACCTCGGTGCAGCGCCCGTCTTTACTGGGGAGAGTTGACAAATCAGTCGTGAGACATGACGGCGTTTCAGTTGCATCTATTTCCGTTTAGTTGCATTTATTTTCAAATGTCACAGCTGCCGCCGACCAGCGCCGGACCGGATGCCGAGTGGTGCGGCTGACGAAACGGGCGTTGTGGCCAATGCGTCAGCGGCACGCCACTGGCGACCGATTGAATCGCCGCCACCTCCAGGGCCTCGCATTCGGACAGCGGCGGCAGCAGCCCCGGCAAGCGACTCGCCAACAAGGTCTTGCCGGTCCCCGGTGGCCCACTGAACAGCAGGTTATGCGCGCCCGCCGCAGCAATCAGCAGTGCCCGTTTCGCTGCCATCTGACCTTGCACTTCATTCAGGTCGGGGTAGGGTTTCGCCGCATGGATCAGCCCGTTCGACACATAGGGTTCCACTGGCGTATGCCCGTTGAAATGCGCCACCGCCTCCAGCAAGTGATCCACTGCAAACACCTTCAATCCCGAGGCCAGGCAAGCCTCCTCAGCATTCGCCCGCGGCACCACCAGTGCACGACCGGCCTTGCGCGCCGCCAGTGCTGCCGGCAACACCCCGCGCACCGGCCGCACTGCGCCGGACAACGCCAACTCACCCAGACACTCCACATCATCCAGTGTCAGGCACGGCACCTGCACACTCGCCGACAGAATCCCGAGGGCGATCGCCAGATCAAACCGCCCGCCATCCTTGGGCAAATCCGCCGGCGCCAGATTCAAAGTGATCCGCCGCGCCGGAAACTGCAGCCCGGAATTGATGATCGCGCTGCGCACCCGATCCTTGCTCTCCTTCACTGCGGCTTCGGGCAGGCCGACCATGGTCAGTGACGGCAGACCATTGGCCAGATGAACTTCGACAGTAACAGCGGGAGCATCCACGCCAATCTGGGCGCGACTGTGGACGATGGAGAGGGACATGGTCGTTCCTTGAGCTGAATCGGGGGCCGCTTCCTGCGGGTTTTTTAAGGGTAGTTGGGGAAGGGGGATCTGGCGGAGGCGAACTTTCACTGGATGTTGCGGGTAGTCGCCAACCCATTTCGAGGCGAAAAAAAACCGCCTCGAGGAGGCGGTTTTTACTGTGCAGGCTTTGGTGAGGCCAAGGCCTGTGCATCGTTGGTGGACGCAATCACGTCCGCTGAGACTATGGATGTTTGCCTCGTTGAGGCAAACATCCGAGCCAGCTCTCACCCGTCATTGCCGGTCTGGAGTGGCGGCCGGCGGCGTCAGCTTGGCTTCCAGCTCTGCGACTTTGGCTTCAAGGCTTTCAAGGCGAGCGCGAGTCCGCGCCAGGACGACCATCTGGCTATCGAATTCTTCGCGGCTCACCAGGTCCAGTTTGCTGAAGGCGCTTTGCAGCAGCATCTTGAACTGGCTTTCGATTTCGGCTTTCGGCAGCGGGGTGTCGCCGCTGAAAAGGCGGGAGGCGGTGCCGCTCAGGGCGTCGAGGAAGTCTTTGGGCGCGAGCATGGAATGTGTCCTGTAAACAGTGGCGGGCAGTGTATCACGCAGTGTCTATAGTCATTGGCGCAGGCACGGATGCACGCTTTTCGCGCAAGCGGACGGACGGCAGCGCACCGTTGTTGTGCGTAACCGTCGGGGCTTTTTTGCGCAAGCGCCTGCGGCAGCGGCCAAGGGATTGAAATCAGAGGAATTTGGCGAGATGGCAAGCTTTCTGCTTAGTCGGTAGTGACCCATGCACTGATGCAGTCGCTGTGACGAATGCAGTGCGGCAGGCGGAGCGGGGAGTTTCGTCAGCAGCGGTTAGCTGGCGTCAGTCGGGCAGGTAAGGCCGACGATGCGTTACAAAGCCAGGCACTGCGCTTAGACTTGAGTCGGGTTTGTTTTCCTGGGGCAAGTCCACCAATTCGGGAGAGAGTTTCATGAAGCTAGTCACTGCCATCATCAAGCCGTTCAAGTTGGACGACGTGCGCGAGTCGCTGTCCGAAATCGGCGTGCAGGGCATTACCGTTACTGAAGTCAAAGGCTTCGGCCGGCAGAAGGGTCACACCGAGCTGTATCGCGGCGCGGAGTATGTGGTCGATTTTCTGCCCAAGGTGAAAATCGACGTTGCTATCGACGACAAGGATCTGGATCGGGTTATCGAGGCGATAACCAAGGCTGCCAACACCGGCAAGATCGGTGACGGCAAGATCTTCGTGGTCAATCTGGAACAGGCGATTCGCATCCGTACCGGCGAAACCGATACCGACGCGATCTAAACGCCGCCACAAACCCAACGCCCCAGGAGAAAACAATATGACTCTGCGTAAATTCGCAGGGCTAGGCGCCCTGTTGTCCATCGTAATGCCCGGCCTGGCTATGGCGGCAGATCCGGTGGCACCTCCAGTCCTCAATTCCGGCGATACCGCCTGGATGCTGACCTCCACAGCCCTCGTGCTGTTCATGACCATTCCTGGCCTCGCGCTGTTCTACGGCGGCATGGTGCGGTCGAAAAACATTCTTTCGGTGATGATGCAGTGCTTCGCCATTACCGGCCTGGTCACCATCCTGTGGTTCCTTTATGGCTACAGCATGGCGTTCGACACCACCGGGATGGAAGCCAACGTCGTCAACCTGAACTCCTTCGTCGGCAGCTTTGCCAAGGCCTTCCTCGCGGGTGTCACGCCTGCCAGCATCACCGGCCCGGCAGCGCTGTTCCCTGAAGCGGTGTTCGTCACTTATCAAATGACCTTCGCCATTATCACTCCGGCGCTGATCGTCGGTGCCTTCGCCGAGCGTATGAAGTTCTCCGCGATGCTGGTGTTCATGGGCGTCTGGTTCACCCTGGTCTATGCGCCGATTGCGCACATGGTCTGGAGCGGTCCGGGTTCGTTGCTGGGCGACTGGGGCGTGCTCGATTTCGCGGGCGGCACCGTGGTTCACATCAACGCCGGTATCGCCGGTCTGGTGGCGTGCCTGGTATTGGGCAAGCGCAAAGGCTTCCCGACCACACCGATGGCTCCGCACAATCTCGGTTACACCCTGATGGGCGCAGCGATGCTGTGGGTCGGCTGGTTCGGCTTCAACGCAGGTTCCGCCGCAGCGGCCAACGGCACCGCCGGCATGGCGATGCTGGTCACCCAGATCGCTACCGCTGCCGCGGCACTGGGCTGGATGTTCGCCGAGTGGATCACCCACGGCAAACCTAGCGCACTGGGCATCGCCTCGGGCGTGGTTGCAGGTCTGGTGGCAATCACTCCGGCAGCCGGTACCGTGGGCCCGATGGGTTCGCTGATCATCGGTCTGGCGGCCGGTGTGGTGTGCTTCTTCTGCGCCACCACGCTCAAACGCAAACTCGGTTACGACGATTCCCTGGATGCCTTCGGCGTGCACGGTATCGGCGGTATCCTCGGCGCGATCCTCACTGGTGTGTTCGCCGCACCGGCCATGGGCGGCTTTGGCACCGTGACCGACATCGCTTCACAAGTGTGGATTCAGTGCAAAGGTGTCGGCTTCACGGTGATCTACACCGCGATCGTCACCTTCATCATCCTCAAGGTACTGGACGTGGTCATGGGCCTGCGTGCCACCGAGGAAGAAGAAGCAGTGGGTCTGGACCTGGCACAACACAACGAACGCGGCTACAACCTGTAAGTACGCGCATCGAAAAAACTTGCCCGGCTTGCCGGGCATTTTTTTGTCTGGAATTTGTCATTGAAGGGAAGGCTGAAAGGATTTTTCGTACGGCTTTGGTCGTGTTTACGACGGACGTTTTTCTGCGGTCAATCGCTTACATCATTGCAGGAATATTAGGGCCTTTGTTTTTTCCCAGAGCGCGCTAGAATGCGCCCCGAACGTGCGGAGAACTGTATGTGGCAACAGACTCTGATAACCCTGCGGGCACGGCCCCGGGGCTTTCATCTGGTAACGGACGAGTTACTCGCCGGCCTGCCTGAACTCAAGGCGTGCCGGGTCGGTCTGTTGCATTTGTGGCTGCAGCATACCTCGGCGTCGTTGACCATCAACGAGAACGCCGATCCGGCGGTCCGTCGCGACTTCGAACGATTTTTCAATCGTCTGATCCCACAAGGAACAGACGGCTATGAGCATAACGACGAAGGCCTGGACGACCTCCCGGCGCACTTCAAGGCCAGCGTGCTTGGTTGCCAGATCAGTCTGCCGGTTTCGGCAGGTCGCCTGGCACTGGGAACCTGGCAAGGCGTTTATCTGGGCGAGCACCGTGATCATGGCGGTGCCCGAAAAGTCCTCGCCACCTTGCACGGTGAAGGGGCATAACCGCTGGTCAGCAGCGGTTAACGATTTTTTAACGGCGACTTTCGACAGTTGCCAAAGCTGGTCTATAACTAATCTGCTTTTCGCAAGTCATGAGGTAGAACATGAGCGACGATGATCTGGAAAACGACGACCTCGAAGTAGGCGACGAAGACGAGGCCGAGGAAGGCCTGGAAGCAGCAGCGGAAGACGTTGCTGACGACGATGGTGGTGACGATACGCCGGCCCCGGCTGCCAAAGGCAAGGCCAAGGCTGCGGTGTCGGTTGATGAGTTGCCGAGCATCGAAGCCAAGAACAAGGAGCGCGACGCCCTGGCCAAGGCCATGGAAGAGTTCCTGTCGCGTGGCGGCAAGGTTCAGGAAGTGGAGGCCAATGTGGTCGCCGATCCGCCGAAGAAGCCGGACAACAAGTACGGTAGCCGCCCTATCTGAGGCGTGCCACTTGCTTGCTGAAAAAGCCCGCCGTCGCTGCGGGCTTTTTCATGCCTGAAATAAAGAACTGAAGCGAACGCAGGTCCCTTGTGGGAGCGAGCCTGCTCGCGAAAGCGGTGGTTCGGTCAACATCAGTATTGAATGAGAGATTGCCTTCGCGAGCAGGCTCGCTCCCACGGCGGGAGTCGATCAGTTCGAGCTGGCATTCCAGCGCGCCAGCAGCGCCGGCAAATCGGTCAGGCTGCGGATTTCGGCATCCGGCAAGCGCTCCGCCTCCCAGACCTTGCCGGTCGGGTTGAACCAGATCGCGCGCATGCCCGCCTGCTGCGCTCCGGCAATGTCATCGCCCGGATGATCGCCAATGTGCACCGCCACATCAGCGCTCACGCCACCGCGTTGCAACGCTTCGTGAAACAGTCGTGCATCCGGTTTGGCGATGCCGATGTCTTCAGCACACAACGCAAACTTGAAGTAATCCGCCAGCCCCAGCCGACGCACATCGGCATTGCCATTGGTGACCACGCCGAGGGCGTAGTGGTTGGCGAGGGTTTCCAGCACCGGCTCGACTTCAGGGAACACTTGGATCTGATGCCGCGCATGCAAGAACACTTCAAAGCTCTTGTCGGCCAGATCCGAGGCTTCGCCGTGGGCGTACCCGGCTTCCTCCAGTGCGTGAAACAGCACGCGCCGGCGCAATGCGCTGATGCGGTGCTTGAGGCCCGGCTCGCTGGCCAGCACCCGCTCGCGAATCGCCCACAAATGCTCCACTGGCACTGCCCCGAGGTTCGGTGCATGTTCGCTGAGCCATTCGCGCAATACCGCTTCGGCGCTGACGATCACCGGGGCGGTATCCCACAGGGTGTCGTCGAGGTCGAAGGTAATCAACTGGATGTTCATGAATCGTCGCCTTTGCTGCGTTTGGCCCTTGGGTGGGCACTGTCGTAGACCGCCGCCAGGTGCTGGAAGTCCAGGTGGGTGTAGATCTGCGTGGTCTTGATGTCCGAGTGGCCGAGCAACTCTTGCACCGCGCGCAGGTCTTGCGAGGATTCCAGCAAGTGGCTGGCGAAGGAGTGCCGCAGCATGTGCGGGTGCAGGTTCTGCCCCAGCTCGCGCTCGCCGGCCAGTTTGACCCGGACCTGAATCGCTCGTGGACCGAGGCGCCGGCCTTGCTGGCTGACGAACACCGCGTCGTCCGCCGGATTGGTCATGGCCCGCAGCGGCAGCCATTGCTCGATCGCTTCGCGGGCCTTTTTGCCCACCGGCAGCAAGCGGGTTTTGCTGCCCTTGCCCAATACCTGAACCATGCCATCGGCAAGGTCGAGTTGATCAAGATTGAGCCCGGTCAGTTCGGAAAGGCGCAGGCCGGAGGAATAGAACAACTCCAGAATCGCCTGATCGCGCCGCGCTAGAAAATCATCCTCGACCGCACCTTCAAGCAGTTGCAATGCGCGGTCGGTGTCGAGGGTTTTCGGCAAGCGCCGTTCGCCTTTTGGCGGCGCCAGGCCCGTGGCCGGGTCATGGTCGCAAAGGCCTTCGCGATTGAGATAGTGGTAGAGCCCGCGCACTGCCGAGAGCAATCGGGCAAGGCTGCGCGAAGACTGACCCTGCGCATGCAGGCGGGCGATCAGGCTGCGCAGGCGCTGGATGTCCAGCGCGGCCCAACTACCGATGTTCTGTTTGACGCACCAGCCGAGGACTTTATCAAGGTCGCGGCGGTAGGCCGACAGGGTGTGCGGCGACACCTGTCGCTCACTGCGCAAATGTTCGCAGTAAGCGTCCAGTTGTCGTTCCATGCTCAGCGTACCGAGCGCAGGGAGCTGTTGACCCGTGGCAGCACACGGCCCATGACTTCGGCGATGTAGCTCAGGAACAGCGTGCCGACCGAGCTCTTGTAGTGCTGCGGATCACGGCTGGCGATCGCCAGAATGCCGTGAATGCCTTGATGGCTGACGGCGACCACCGCGGTTGAGCCGATCTGCTTGCGCTGCTCTTCGCCGAACAGGAAGTCCAGTTCATGTTCACGCAGGCTGCCGCTGACGCTCTTGCCTTCGGTGAGCAGGCCGCCGATCGCGGTTTGCGCGTCGGCGTGAGTCACCCAGCGGCCGACCGGGGCCGGGTTGTCGCCGAGCAGGATCAGACTGACGAAAGGCACTTGGAAGTCCTGGCGCAGACTGTCTTCAACGCTGATCACCACGTCTTCGAGGCTTGCAGCGTCCATCAGGGACAGGATCAGGCGGCGGGTCTTGTCGAACAGACGATCGTTATCGCGGGCCACGTCCATCAACTGCGAGAGGCGGTGGCGCATCTCGATATTGCGGTCGCGCAGGATGGTCATCTGTCGTTCGACCAGCGACACGGTGTCACCGCGCTGATGGGGAATGCGCAGGGCAGGCAGCAGTTCTTCGTGTTCGACGAAGAAGTCCGGATGAGCCTCCAGGTACGCGGCAACCGCTGCCGCCTCCAGGCTCTCGGACGCTGATTCGTCGGACTGTCGGGCGGGTACCTGAGGCTTATCGGTCATGGTTTCTGCTCACTCAAAGACGCACTTGTCCTTCGTATACACGCACTGCCGGACCGGTCATCAGCACCGGTTGGCCTGGCCCCGCCCACTCAATGGACAGACGCCCGCCGGGCAGGTCGATCAACAGCGGCGAATCCATCCACCCCTGGCTGATTGCCGCGACAGCCGCAGCGCAGGCGCCGGTGCCGCAGGCCTGGGTTTCCCCGGCGCCGCGTTCCCAGACGCGCAGTTGCGCGCGGTTACGATCAATGACCTGGATGAAACCGACATTGACCCGTGCCGGGAAGCGCGGATGGTGTTCGATTTTCGGCCCCAGTTCATGCACCGGTGCGTTATTGATGTCTTGCACGCGCAACACGGCGTGCGGGTTACCCATCGACACGGCGGCCAGTTCGACTGTGGTGCCGTCGACTTCCAGCTGGTAGCTGGAAGCCTGCGCCGGCGCGTCGAACGGAATGTCCGCCGGCACCAGACGCGGCGCGCCCATGTTGACGCCGATCTGGCCGTCGTTACGCACGTCCAGCTCAATGATGCCGCCTTTGGTCTCGACGCGAATCTGCCGTTTGGCAGTCAGGCGCTTGTCGAGCACGAAGCGGGCAAAGCAGCGCGCACCGTTGCCGCACTGTTCTACTTCCGAGCCATCGGAGTTGAAGATCCGGTAACGGAAATCCACGTCCGGATTACTTGGCGCTTCGACGATCAGCAACTGATCGAAACCGATACCGGTGTGCCGGTCGCCCCATTGCTTGGCGTGCTTGGGCTGAATATGCGCGTGCTGGCTGACCAGGTCGAGAACCATGAAGTCATTGCCCAGGCCGTGCATTTTGGTAAAACGCAGCAGCATGGGTTACTCCGGCAGCAGGCTTTCGCCGGCAAACAGCTCGGCCACGGTTTCGCGGCGGCGCACTTCAAATACCTGATCACCGTCTACCAACACTTCAGCGGCACGGCCACGGGTGTTGTAGTTGGAGCTCATCACGAAGCCGTAGGCACCAGCCGAATGCACGGCCAACAGATCGCCTTCTTCCAGGGCCAGTTCACGGTCCTTGGCCAGGAAATCACCGGTTTCGCAGATCGGGCCGACCACGTCGTACGGGCGTGCAGCGGTGTCACGCGGCTTGACCGCGGTGACGTCCATCCAGGCCTGATACAGCGCCGGGCGGATCAGGTCGTTCATCGCCGCGTTGACGATGGCGAAATCCTTGTGCTCGGTGTGCTTGAGGTACTCGACCTGGGTCAACAGCACGCCGGCGTTGGCGACGATGAAACGGCCCGGCTCGAACACCAGTGCCAGATCACGACCGTCCAGACGCTCGCGCACAGCCTTGATGTAGTCGCCGGCCAATGGCGGCTCTTCATCGCGATAACGCACGCCCAGCCCGCCACCGAGATCGATGTGGCGCAGATGGATGCCGCAATCGCCGAGGCGATCGACCAGATCCAGCAGGCGGTCGAGCGCATCGAGGAACGGTGGCAGGGTGGTCAGTTGCGAGCCGATGTGGCAGTCGACGCCGACCACTTCCAGGTTCGGCAGGTGTGCGGCACGCACGTACACGTCTTCGGCGTCGGCAATGGCGATGCCGAACTTGTTCTCTTTGAGACCGGTGGAAATGTACGGGTGGGTGCCGGCATCGACGTCTGGGTTCACGCGCAGCGAAATCGGTGCGCGAACACCCAGCTCGGCGGCGACGACTTGCAGGCGCTCCAGCTCGTCGGTGGATTCAACGTTGAAGCAGTGCACGCCGACTTCCAGGGCGCGACGCATGTCGTCACGGGTCTTGCCGACACCGGAGAACACGATCTTGTCGGCGCTGCCGCCAGCGGCCAGCACGCGTTCCAGCTCGCCACGGGACACGATGTCGAAACCGGCACCGAGACGGGCCAGGACATTCAGCACGCCGAGGTTGGAGTTGGCCTTGACCGCGTAGCAGACCAGGTGCGGCATGCCGGCCAAGGCATCGGCGTAAGCCAGATACTGGGCTTCGATGTGTGCGCGCGAGTAAACGTAGGTGGGCGTGCCGAAGCGGTCGGCGATGGCGGACAACGCCACACCTTCCGCGAACAGTTCCCCGCCACGGTAGTTAAAAGCGTCCATGGCGATCCCTTATTGGTAAACGTCGTGCTTGTGAGCTTTGGACGGCTGCTTTTGCGAAGACTGGGCTTGCTCGGCCGGGTCCTGATCGTCATCCGGCAGGTACAGCGGGCCTTTTTGACCACAGGCCGAAACGAGGCAGGCAACCGCGACGAGCGCAGCAAGGGAAGAGATCAGGCGCTTCATGGCGAAATCCTTGAAAATGCGTTAATTGCGCCGGAGTATACCGGCCACCCGACAGCTTGCCTATGCGAGGGAGTTCCCGTCCGGCGGGGCTTGTCCGGATGCACACCAAACCCTGTGGGAGCGGGCTTGCTCGCGAAAGCGGTGGTTCAGCAGTCAAAAAAGTTGGATGTGCCGGCCCCTTCGCGAGCAAGCCTGCTCCCACAGGTACGGTGTTTACAGTGCCCATTGAGGCCCTTGGTCGTTATCCTTTGCAATCGGCCGACAGCGTCCGTATCTTGCGGCGCTTGAGCCTGAGCAGACATTTTTTGAGGTTGCCACAATGAGTTTGTCCGAAGCGCGTTTCCACGATCTGGTCGATGCCACCCAGCAGGCGTTGGAAGAGTTGCTGGAGGATCATGCCGACGATATCGAGATCACGGCCGGCATGATGACCATCAAGTTCGATAACGGCAGCCAGCTGATCATCAGCCGCCAGGAGCCGCTGCGTCAGCTGTGGCTGGCGGCGCGTTCCGGTGGTTTCCATTTTGACTACGACGAAGAGTCGGGCAAGTGGAGCTGCGAGAAGTCCGAAGAACTGCTCGGCGAAGTGTTGGCCCGCTGTGTTCAGGACCAGGCCGGTCTTGAGCTGGATTTCGAAGAGATCTGATCGTGACCGAGGTTGCCCCGCGCCCACCCAAGCCGCTTTACAGCAACGTCAGCCCGGCGGTGCCTTCGCCGTGCAGCGGCGTGTGTCGTCTGGATGAACAGAAGGTGTGCCTCGGCTGCTTTCGCCATGTCGAGGACATTCGCGAATGGCGCTCGGCGGACGATCAGCGCCGCCGGGTAATCTGCGCACAAGCGCTGCAACGCCGCTCTCAAGCCTGATACGAACCTGTGGCGAGGAGCAAGCTCCCTCGCCACAGGGGTGCTTGCCCGATCAAAAGTGCGTGGCTTGTATATTTTTTGAGCTGTGATAGTGTCCGAACACGCCTCAACCCATCGAGGCCTGGTGAAAACCCCGTCTTTTTTGGCGGGGTTTTGCTTTTTTTGTGTGCAGAAGAAAGGAGTCTGCCCGGATCATGACCGCACCTTCCATCACCCTTACCCGTCTGGACGTGCAACGTCTGGAGCGCCTGATCGACAACCTGAACGAGAAAGACCAGGCTGCGCCGGGCGTGATCGCGCTGCAAACTGAACTGGATCGCGCCGACACCGTGGTCGGCCACGATGAAGTACCCGCCGATGTCGTGACGATGAATTCCCGTGTGCATTGCCGCGAAGAGGGCAGTGGCAAGGACTATCACCTGACGCTGGTCTATCCCAAGGACGCCAACGCCGATGAAGGCAAGATCTCGATTCTGGCCCCGGTCGGCAGCGCGCTGCTGGGCCTGAAGGTCGGTCAGCACATCGACTGGCCGGCACCGGGTGGCAAGACCCTGAAACTGACCTTGCTGGAAGTCGAATCGCAGCCGGCCAACGGCGGAGAGTTCCGCGAGTAACCCCGCCTCAGACCTGTTCGAGCGCCTCGTTCAGGGCGCGCTCCAGGTCGGCCTTGTAGCGTAGATACAAATTGCTGGAACTCTGAGCATCACCGAGCAGGCCCGACAGATCCAGGTCGGTGATGTAGCAGCGATAGCGCTCGGTCTCGCGGCGCTGCTCGACGATCTCCCGGGCGACCACATGAAACAACTGGTCGCCATGTTCCAGCTCGCTGAATTCCCGTTGATTGCAATACAGGGTGACCTGCACCTCTGCCGGTGCCGCTTTGCCGATGATTGCCTGTACGTCGTAGAACGGTTTGTTGACCGGGGTCTGCGGCGCCGGCCGTGCTTCGACCCGCCGCGCGCGTCCCGGGCCCGAAGGCAATAACTGGTAATACAAAGTCTCGAGACTGATCGCCGGACTGCCGTCCATCGGCAGCAGCGCTTCACGCCGGTACTGGATCGATTGCAGGAAGCGTTGCAGCGGCACCAGCAGACTCTGCTCATCGTGATACGGCAAACGTTGCTGCCACAGTGCGTTGAACTCATCCAGCACGTACAACTCGGCCTGTTGCTCGGTGATCCGGTAGAACACCTGGATCGATTCCGGCTGCCCCATCGGCAGGATCAGCGCCAGGTCGTGTTCTTCCAGCGCCATCGGGTCCAGGTGCAGCGGGCTGTAACGTGCCTGTTCTTCGCCGAGGTAATCCAGCAGCGCCGGCAATGTCGCGAGGGCGACATGATTGACCTGTCCCGGTACCAGCTCCAGCACGTGATAGTGCTGTTGCACCTGAATCAGGTAGCGATGGTTCAGCTCGCTGAGCAGCAGGTTTTGCGCGGTATCAACGATCTCTTCAACACGGCGGGCAATGAACTGTGCGCGGTTGTGGCAGAAGCAGCGTACTTTCAATGAGGGTTGCTGCGGGCCGCGTGGCAGGTTGTTGAGGTAATCGCGCAGGCAGTCGAGCAGCGCGTGGGGACCGTCAAAGCGGTTGACCAGCACTTCGTTCCAGCTGTTGAGCGTGACCTGATCCAGCGTCAGCACGAGGTTTTCACGGACCCCGGCGTAGCTCAGCGAGTCGGTGCGCTCGGTGGTCATCAGAATGTTCAGATCGCGGTGATGCTTGAGCGGGTCGACGCCGACGTTGACCAGCATCAGTACTTCGCTCGGAACGGCCGCACGCAACAGCGGCTCTTCGGCGACGGTGGGCAAGGGCAGGGCGATGCACTGCTGCAGGCTGCCAAGCAGGTTGAACAGTTCGAACTCGCTCAGGTCGCTGGTGCCCGGGTGCAGAGCCAGGCGGGTGCTACTGTCGATCACGCCGTTGCGGTGGCACCAGGTCAGTAGCTCCAGCAGATGACGGCTGCGCTTGATCGGCGCGAAGTGCTCCCACTCCAGCGCCGTGAGGCTGCCGTTATACAGGCCCCAGTGAGTTTGCCCCGGTTCCTTTTTGTTCGGCGACTGCACCAGCGTCAGGGTGTCTTCGGCCAGATCCGGGGCGATCCCGGGGTTGATGAACTCGACCTTGTCGGCCTTGCGCTCGAACGCGGCATACAGCCGTCGGCCGAGCACATTCAGATCGCGCTTGTTGATCAGGCTGACGGTCTGTTCGGTGCGGGCGAACTGGGTCAGGAAGCGATAGCTGTAGTTGAGCTCGTTGACCAGCGCGCGGCGTTCGGCGCTGACCTGGCGGACTTTCCACTGGCTGCGGCTGTCGAGCAGTGCCAGTTGGCGCTGATCCCAATGCCATTCGCTCGCCAGACGCTCCAGCAGCGAGCGTTGCCAGCCCTGGCTGCGGCTGTTGCCGGTCAGCTTGCGGTTGACCTTCAGGTACAGCGCGCGGCGCACCAGCTCCAGACGCTCCGGTTCGTTACGGGCGGTGAGGTATTCCTCGATGCGCCGGTACACGACCATGTACGGATCCAGCTCATCCAGATCCAGCTGATTGGCGAATACCGCTTTTTTGAAGCGCAGGCTCAGGCACTGTACCTGCGGGTGTTCGCTGGCGTAGACCTCGGTCAGCAACAGCTTGAGCACCGACTTGTAGGGCGACTCGATGCCTTTGAACAGCTGCCATAGCCCGGCGCCAACGAACTCTCCCGGTGGAATCGTCGCCAGATGCCCGAGGTCGAGGGTCTCGTCGGCGCGAATGAAACGCTTGGACAGCAAGGTGTGGGTGTACAGGTCGTAAGCGGTTTCTTCGTAGACCGGCACCAGCCACCAGATCGGCGTGCGCCCGGCCAGCCAGATCGCCGTGCGGTAAAACTCGTCGAGCAACAGGTAATGCTGGGTGGTGCCGCAGTCTTCGGAACTGAGCTGGGTGTCGCGCTCGCCTTTGACGAAGCGTACCGGATCGATCAGGAAGAAATGTGCCTCGGCGCCCTGGCTGGCGGCCCAGGTTTCGAGCAGCTGGCATTTCTTGCGCAGCTCGGCCAGTTCGCTATCGCTCAGGTCCGGCGCATGGCAGACCCACACGTCCATGTCGCTCTGATCGGCCTGGGCCAGGGTGCCGAGGCTGCCCATCAGGAACAGCCCGTGAATCGGTCGTGGCGGGTTGCTGCCGTGGCGCGGTTTGTAGGAGAACGAGCGAGTCAGACGTTGGGCTTCGGCGAGCGCGTTGGCATCCGGCTCGTAGTTGGACAGTCCGGCTGGCGTGCTGCCCGAGACATAACCTGGCAGCAGCGGGTGATTGACGTGGAAGAACAGCGGCAGCAGGGTCAGCACGCCTTGCTGGCGGGTCGACAAGCCTTCAAGTGCGCGGCCGAGCCGGCCTTCATTGAGTTTGAGAAAACGCGCACGCAACTGGCTGAGTACCTTTCGGTCGATGCCTTCGTCCAGGTCGGGGCGGATTTCATGGGTGCGCGTCATGTCAGCTCAAACCGGCTCGCAGGCTCGGACGAAGAGGGTCTCGGAATGGGAGCCAGTTTAGCCTCTGCGCAGCGGGACTTTTAAGCTGAATTTGTTTTTGACGTCAGATTTTTAACGCGAGGCGATCAAGTGGGCCCGCGGAAATCCCGTGGCAGGAGTTCCCGTGGGCAAAGACGGGGGGAATCAGGCGGTTTCCTGCTCTCTCAGAATGGTCAGCACGGTTTGCACATTTTGCGCGGCATCACGACCCAGACTGGTCAGATACCCGCCATCGGGCTGGTCGGTGAGTTCTTTTTCGAAGAGGCGTTTGGCGGCGGCGATGTGTTTCGGGGCAGCGGTCTGATGAATTTTCAAACCTTCCTGGGAACTGTCCAGGTTGAAGAGTGCGAGGACTTCCAGTTCGGCAACCAGCTCAGGGGTAAGCGACATAAGGACTCCAGACTTTCTAGGAATTGGACGACAGCGCCCCTAAGGTGAACCCGCTTTTGCGGCATGTCCAGTGCTCAGATCAGGGTTTTTGTCTTGAGGCGAATTCCAGTGTAGTCGGGGCTCGTGAGATGGCTGGACGGATACGTAACAAACATTGTGGGAGCGGGCTTGCTCGCGAAAGCGGTGGGGCCATCGACGAAAACATTGGATGTGCCGGCCCCTTCGCGAGCAAGCCCGCTCCCACAGGGATATAGGGGTTTACTGCTTTTCCGGTGGCAGCTCTGGCAGTGCACGCAGTGCCGCTTCGTACCATTGGGTGTCGAACGCGCGGTCTTCATCGAGCATCGCGTCAATTTCATAGGCCAGCACGTGCGCCATCAGATTGAGGATCTCTTCGCGCTCGACGCCCACCAGCGTCAGCTTGTTGAAAGTCGCCTTGGCCGCTGGCGGGTTGTCGCTTTCGATCTGGTTCTCGATGGCTTCGATCAACGTCGCCTCGGTGAACTCTTCTTCGTCGTTGTCGATGTCTGTCGGCTCGCTCATGGCAGGCTCCTCAAGGAAAGGCGCCAGTTTACCCGCATTCAGCGGCGTGATGCTGCTGGCAGGATCGAGTCCGGCGATCTATAAACAGTGACTGCCCACCCCGCACGGCCTGGAGGCTATGTGATGTTCAAGCTTTATGGATTCGCTGTCAGCAACTACTACAACATGGTCAAACTGGCGCTGCTGGAAAAAGGCCTGGCGTACGAAGAGGTGACGTTCTACCCGACGCCGACCCCGGAGTCACTGGCCATCAGTCCGCGCGGCAAAGTCCCGGTGCTGGGTGTCGAGGCGGGTTTCATCAATGAAACCGCGGTCATCCTCGAATACCTCGAACAGACCCAAAAAGGTACGCCACTGCTGCCGAGCGATCCGTTCGAGCGCGCGCAGGTGTTGGCGATAGCCAAGGAAATCGAGCTGTACATCGAGCTGCCGGGCCGCGCCTGTTATGGCGAAGCATTCTTTGGCGCATCGGTGCCGGAGGCGATCAAGGAAAAAACCAAAGCCGAGCTGTTGCTGGGTTTTGCTGCGCTGGGACGTCACGGCAAGTTCGCCCCTTACGTGGCGGGCGACAGCCTGAGCATTGCGGATTTGTATTTCCTTTACAGCGTGCCGCCGGCGTGTGCGGTCGGGAAAAAGCTGTTCGATCTGGATTTGCTGGCTGAGATGCCGAAGGCCAAGGCGCTGCTGGAGCGGCTTGAGCAGAATCCGCATGTGCAGAAGATTGCGGCGGACAAAGAGGCGGCGATGCCGACGTTTTTGGCGATGATCGCGGCGAAAAAATGAGATTTGTAGCGTTCTGAAGTCAGCATTCGCGAGCAAGCCCGCTCCCACATTGGATCTGTGCTGAACACAAATTTTGTGAACGCCCTGAGTCCAATGTGGGAGCGAGCCTGCTCGCGAAGCTTTTAGCGGCTGGCGATCAGCGCCTGGCCGCGCACCACCGCAGCCTTGACCTGCGCCGGCGCGGTCCCGCCGATGTGGTCACGGGCATTCACCGAGCCTTCCAGAGTCAGCACGGCGAACACGTCCTGCTCGATCTGATCGCTGAACTGACGCAGTTCTTCCAGGCTCATTTCCGCCAGATCCTTGCCGGTGTCCACGCCGTACTTCACGGCGTGACCGACGATTTCGTGGCAGTCACGGAACGGCAGGCCACGGCGTACCAGGTAGTCCGCCAGGTCGGTCGCGGTGGAGAAACCGCGCAGGGCCGCCTCACGCATGATCGCGTGTTTCGGCTTGATCGCCGGGATCATGTCGGCAAAGGCCCGCAGCGAGTCGCGCAGCGTGTCGGCGGCGTCGAACAGCGGTTCCTTGTCTTCCTGGTTGTCCTTGTTGTAGGCCAGCGGCTGGCCTTTCATCAGGGTCAGCAGACCCATCAGTGCACCGAACACCCGGCCGGTCTTGCCACGCACCAGCTCCGGTACGTCGGGGTTTTTCTTTTGCGGCATGATCGAGCTGCCAGTGCAGAAGCGGTCCGGCAGATCGATGAACTGGAACTGCGCGCTGGTCCACAGCACCAGCTCTTCGGAAAAGCGCGACAGGTGCATCATCGCGATGCTTGCCGCCGAGCAGAACTCGATGGCGAAGTCGCGATCGGAAACGTTGTCCAGCGAGTTGCCGCCCACGGCGTCGAAGCCCAGCAGTTGCGCGGTGTATTCGCGGTCGATCGGGTAGGTGGTGCCGGCCAGTGCAGCGCTGCCCAGTGGCATGCGGTTGGTGCGCTTGCGGCAGTCGACCAGGCGTTCGTAGTCGCGGCTGAGCATTTCGAACCAGGCCAGCATGTGGTGCCCGAAGGTCACTGGCTGCGCAGTCTGCAGGTGGGTGAAGCCCGGCATGATGGTCGCGGCTTCGCGCTCGGCTTGCTCCAGCAGGCCTTTTTGCAGGCGGGTGATCTCGGCCAGGATCAGGTCGATCTCGTCACGCAACCACAGGCGGATGTCGGTGGCGACCTGGTCATTGCGGCTGCGCCCGGTGTGCAGTTTCTTGCCGGTGATGCCGATGCGGTCGGTCAGGCGCGCTTCGATGTTCATGTGCACGTCTTCGAGGTCGACGCGCCAGTCGAACTGGCCAGCCTCGATTTCGGTCTGGATGGTCTTCAGGCCATCGATGATGCTGTCGCGCTCGGCATCCGTCAGCACGCCGACCTTGGCCAGCATGGTGGCGTGGGCGATCGAGCCCATGATGTCGTGGCGATACAGGCGCTGGTCGAAAGTGACGGAGGCGGTGAAGCGGGCGACGAAGGCGTCGACGGGTTCACTGAAGCGGCCGCCCCAGGACTGATTGGTCTTGTCAGTGCTCATGAATTCGCTCGTATCGGCTTGGAGAAAGAAGGCGTGAAACGCTGGCGCGGATAATAACAGGGTTGCCAATCCTGTCGCTGACACCGGTCGATACGTTTTTTTCTCATCTGCTGGTTCATAGTCGGCGCTCTAACCGGGGGATTTGCGCAAGGATATTTTTCGATTGAGCAATATCAGCCCGGCAAGCGTCTACAGTAGGACATGAGGGTCGGCGCGACTGCGGATCGCGCAAACGTCCGGACGCCGACTATAAGAAGAGGGGGTGGGTGGATTTGTCCTTTGGCAAACCCCGTGAGAAACGCAGGAAACAGCGGGCTTTGAGCAGTACGACCCGGGCACTGGCAAATATTGCTGGCCGACGTACGGCACTTTTTGGCGCTCGGGCTAGTCTTAGCGTGGATCGCGGTGACGGACGTCACTTCACCTGTCTACGCTATCCTTGTGCGAGACTCACGCAGGAATCCAGCGCAATATGAATGTCCTGATCGTTGATGACGAACCACTGGCTCGCGAGCGCCTAAGCCGTATGGTAAGCGAGCTCGAGGGTTACACAGTCCTGGAGCCCAGCGCCACGAATGGCGAAGAGGCGTTGGCGCTGATCGACAGCCACAAGCCGGATATCGTGCTGCTCGATATCCGCATGCCGGGCCTCGATGGCCTGCAAGTGGCTGCCCGTCTGTGCGAACGCGAAACGCCGCCCGCCGTGGTGTTTTGCACCGGCCCCGATGAATTTGCCGTGGAAGCCCTGCAGGCCAGCGCCGTGGGCTATGTGGTGAAACCCGTGCGAACCGAACATCTGCATGACGCCCTGAAACGGGCTGAACGTCCCAACCGGGCCCAACTCTCGGCCCTGACCCGCCCTGCTGCCGAAAGCGGCAACGGCCCGCGCAGTCATATCAGCGCCCGCACCCGCAAAGGCATCGAGCTGATCCCGCTGGATCAGGTGGTCTACTTCATTGCCGATCACAAGTACGTGACCTTGCGCCATGAGAGCGGCGAAGTACTGCTGGACGAACCCCTCAAGGCCCTCGAAGACGAATTTGGTGAACGCTTCGTGCGTATCCACCGCAACGCGCTGGTCGCCCGTGACCGCATCGAGCGTCTGCAACGCACGCCACTGGGGCATTTCCAGTTATTCCTCAAGGGTCTGAACGGCGATGCATTGATCGTCAGCCGCCGGCATGTGGCCGGTGTGCGCAAAATGATGCAGGGCCTGTAACCCGGTCATTCCGGGCGGTTCCGGAGTCTTTTTACCAGGCATTGCCGGCCAGGGAGGCCACGCCGTATCTGATTCAAGTCAAAGTGGATTTGGCTGAGCTGTTATTATCCGCCGTATCTATTCAGTACGGATTGATCCATGTCCTCTCGCGAAATCCGCATCGCCACCCGTAAAAGTGCGCTGGCCCTCTGGCAGGCCGAATACGTCAAAGCCCGTCTGGAAGCGGCCCATCCGGGTCTGCTGGTGACGCTGGTGCCCATGGTCAGTCGCGGCGACAAGCTGCTCGACTCACCGCTGTCGAAAATCGGCGGCAAGGGCCTGTTCGTCAAGGAACTGGAAACCGCGCTGCTGGAGAATGAAGCCGACATCGCCGTGCACTCGATGAAAGACGTGCCAATGGACTTCCCCGAAGGTTTGGGTCTGTTCTGCATCTGCGAACGCGAAGACCCGCGTGATGCCTTCGTTTCCAATACTTACGCCAGCCTCGACGCGTTGCCTGCCGGTGCCATCGTCGGTACCTCCAGCCTGCGTCGTCAGGCACAGCTGCTGACCCGCCGCCCCGATCTCGAGATCCGCTTCCTGCGCGGTAACGTCAACACTCGCCTGGCCAAGCTCGATGCCGGCGAGTACGACGCGATCATCCTCGCGGCGGCCGGTCTGATCCGTCTCGGTTTCGAAGACCGGATTACCTGCGCGATCAGTGTCGACGACAGCCTGCCCGCCGGTGGCCAAGGCGCCGTCGGTATCGAATGCCGCAGCGCCGACAGGCAAATCCATGCCTTGCTCGCGCCACTGCATCACGCCGATACCTCTTCGCGTGTGACCGCCGAACGGGCCCTCAACAAACATCTGAATGGCGGCTGCCAGGTGCCGATCGCCTGCTACGCCGTGCTCGAAGGTGAGCAGTTGTGGTTGCGTGGCCTGGTGGGCGAGCCGAGCGGTGGCAAGCTGCTCAGCGCCGAAGCGCGCGCACCGCGTACCGATGCCGAAGCGCTGGGTGTGAAGGTCGCTGAAGACCTGCTCAGCCAGGGTGCCGACGACATTCTCAAAGCGGTCTATGGCGAGGCAGGTCACGAGTGACCGGCTGGCGCCTGCTGCTGACGCGCCCTGCGGACGACTGCACGGCGCTGGCCGAGGTGTTGGCCCAAGCCGGTTTTTTCAGCAGTTGCCTGCCGCTTCTGGACATCGCACCGCTGCCGGTCTCTGAGAAAATACGTCAGGCGATGACCCAGTTGCCGAACTGCAGCGCAGTCATCGTGGTCAGCAAACCGGCGGCGCGAATTGCTGTCGACCTGCTCGATACTTTTGACCTGAACCCGGTATCGATGCCGTGGTTCAGCGTCGGTGCGGCGACGGCGCAGATTCTTCGCGATCGTGGCCTGGACGTGCACTTCCCGGCCACCGGCGATGACAGCGAAGCCTTGCTGCAATTGCCGCGTCTGCGCGAAGCCGTTGCGCAGCCTGATGCGCAGGTGTTGATCCTGCGCGGGGAGGGTGGTCGTGAGCTGCTCGCCGAGCGTCTGCGCGCGCTAGGTGCTAGTGTCGAGTATCTGGATTTGTATCGGCGCGACCTGCCGGCCTATCCGCCGCACGAGCTGACGCGGCGGATTGCAGCGGAACGCTTGAACGGGCTGGTGGTCAGCAGTGGACAGGGTTTCGAGCACTTGCGCCGCATGGCCGGCGCTACCTGGCCTGCGATTGCGCAGTTGCCGTTGTTTGTTCCAAGCCCAAGGGTCGCCGAGCTGGCACGTGCCGCCGGGGCTCAAACAGTTGTGGATTGCCGCGGCGCGAGTGCCGCGGCTTTGCTGACGGCGTTACGGGAGCATCCCGTGCCCGTTCTCTAATGCAAAGGATGGATACGTGAGCGAAACAGCCTTGCCCAAAGATGACGTCCAACCTGTGATCGATGCCCAGGTTGAAACTCCACCGCCGGCCAAAGAGCCGCGCCGAGGCAACGGACTGGCCATTGTCGCCCTGTTGCTCGGCGCTGCCGGCGTGGCGATCGGTGGCTGGGGTGTCTGGCAGGTGCGTCACCTGCAGACCAACACCGCACAGCAGTCGGGCCAGGTGCAGGCGCTGAACGATCAGGCGCAGAGCCTCAAGCTCAATGAGCAGCGCCTGACCGAGCGCCTCGCGCAGTTGCCGGGTGCCGACGAGCTTGCTGATCGCCAGCGTCTGGTGACGCAATTGCAGGGTGATCAGCAGCGCCTCAACCAGCGTCTGGAAACCGTCCTCGGCGCCAGCCGCAAGGACTGGCGTCTGGCCGAGGCCGAGCATCTGCTGCGCCTGGCCAGCTTGCGTCTGTCAGCCTTGCAGGACATCAGCAGCGCCCAGGCGCTGGTGCAGGGTGCCGACGAAATCCTCCGTGAACAGAACGACCCGGGCTCGTTCGCTGCTCGCGAGCAAGTGGCAAAAACCCTTGTTGCCCTGCGCAGCACCGAGCAGCCGGATCGCACCGGCTTGTTCCTGCGCATTGGCGCCTTGCGTGATCAGGTCATCGAGCTGACCGAGCTGGCGCCGGAGTACAAGGATCGCGGCGAATCGCTGCTGGGCCTGACCGCCGACGGCGATGGTGCCAGTCGCTGGGCACAGTGGTGGGATCAGGTTTCGCGTTACATCCGCATCGACTTCAACGCTGACAAGAATGTGAAGCCACTGCTGGCCGGGCAAAGTCTGAGCCAGGTGCGCCTGGCCCTGAGCCTGGCGCTGGAGCAGGCGCAGTGGGCCGCGCTCAATGGTCAGGCGCCGGTTTACACCCAGGCGCTGACTGAAGCACGAGACGTGCTCAAGGGCAATTTCAATCCGGATAATCCGCAGAGCAAAATCATGCTCGAACAGGTCGCCGAGCTGAGCCAGCAACCGGTCACGGTCAAGACGCCCGACCTGACCGGCACGCTGAGCGCGGTGCAGGGTTATCTGGAGCGACGTAACGTCAACGCTGAAGAATCGGTCAAACCGTTCGCCAAACCTGCCGCCAACACTGCGCAGGAGACCACGCCATGAAACGCCTGTACGTGATCGTGTTTCTGGTGATTGCCGCGACGGCAGCGCTGGGCCTGGCGATTGCCGAACACTCCGGGTACGTGCTGGTTGCCTACAAGAGCTTCCGTTACGAGGCGAGCCTATGGGCCACGCTGGGGCTGATCGCGGTGCTGTGGCTGCTGATCTGGGGCATCAAGGCGCTGGTCGAACTGGTCATGGCTTCCAGCGGCGTGGTCAATCCGTGGTCGCGGCGTAACCGCAGCCGTCGGGTTCAGGTGGCGATCGAACACGGTCAGCTGGATCTGGCAGAAGGACGTTGGGCCAGTGCGCAACGGCATCTTTCTCGCGCTGCAGAAGCCGAGCGCCAGCCGCTGCTGTATTACCTCGGCGCCGCACGCGCGGCCAACGAACAGGGCAAGTACGAGGAGTGCGATCACTTGCTCGAGCGTGCGCTGGAGCGCCAGCCGCAGGCCGAACTGGCAATTGCCTTGAGTCACGCGCAACTGCAGACCGATCGCGGTGACACCGACGGCGCACTGGTGACCCTGCAGGCGATGCACGAGCGGCATCCGCACAACGTGCAGACCTTGCGTCAGTTGCAGCGTTTGCATCAACAGCGCGGCGACTGGTCGGCTGTCATCCGTCTGTTGCCGGAGCTGCGCAAGGACAAGGCGCTGCCACCGGCTGAGCTGGCAGAGCTCGAACGTCGTGCCTGGGGTAACAACCTTTCGCTGGCGGCGCACCGCGACGAGGACGGCAAAGTCGGTCTGCAGTCACTCAATCGTGCCTGGGAGCAACTGAGTTCGGCCCAGCGCCAGGAGCCGGCGCTGGTGCTGGCGTATGCCGAGCAACTGCGTCAGCTGGGCGCTCAGGTCGAAGCCGAGGAAGTGCTGCGTGGCGCCCTCAAGCGCAAGTACGACAGCCATCTGGCGCGACTGTATGGCTTGGTGCGCGGTAGCGATCCGGCGCGTCAGTTGCAGACCGCCGAAGGCTGGCTCAAGGATCATCCGGCCGATCCGAGCCTGTTGCTGACCTTGGGACGGCTCTGTCTGCAAGCCAGTTTGTGGGGCAAGGCACGGGATTATCTGGAGAGCAGCCTGCGGGTGCAGCGCAATCCGGAAGCCTGCGCAGAATTGGCGCGCCTGCTCGCGCAGCTGGGTGACACCGAGCGCAGCAATCAGTTGTTCCAGGAAGGTCTCGGACTGCTGGATGAGCGCCTCCTGGCCGCGCCATTGCCGGTGCCGGTTCACGCTTGAAATCACGAGGGAGGATGCTCCCTCGTTAACGTTCTGCGAACGAATAATTACCTCTGACCGACGTCTTAGGCAAAGTCCTACAGTCGGCTACGCCTATTCCTCTCGCCCCTGTCGGGTTTTCCCTACACTCCTGTTGAACTGTCGGCAGGGACCCGCCTTGAAAGGCTGACAAGCTTTCCTCTACCGTAACTGCCTGTCTCTACTGTTACGGAAAAGCCATGTCGTTGGCCTGTTCACGCTCCTTGTTTTTCACGGCTTTCACTGCAGGGGCTCTGGCCCTGGGAGCTTCCTATTACCTCGAATACGCGGTCGGGCTGACGCCCTGCAGCCTGTGCCTGGCGCAACGATTCTTCATGGCATTGCTGACGGTCTGTTGCGGGCTGGCGGCGGTCCATGGCCCGCGGCGTGTCGGCTTGTCGCTGTACTGGATGATCATGTTTTGCGTCAGTCTGGGCGGGACGACCGCCGCCTGGCGGCAGGTGTTGTTGCAGAGCGATCCGCTGGTGCAAATGACGAGCTGCGCGCCCGATTCCGAAGCGCTGTTTAGCAACCTGCCGTGGTTGTGCGCAACGGTGCGGATGTTTAAAGGCGGTGTCGATTGCGCAGATATTTCCTGGACGCTGTTCGATTTGAGTATCCCGGAATGGAGCCTGCTGTTCTTTGTGGCAATGTCGATCCTGGCGGTGTACCAATTGCTGCGGCTGGTCTGGAGCGCTCTGCAACGACCGCTCAGCGGCGAAGCGTCGCACCGTATGCTGATCAGGGATTAAACACTTGTATGAACTTTATCTCCTGCGTACCTTGAAGCCATAGGCGTGCGGGCATAATCTGGCCCGCACGTGTCATTGGATTTATGTTGCTCGATGACGCTCTGCCCGGTCGGCCTCCAAGCGATAAAAGCCAGAAGAGGGGCGCGGGTGTAGAGCAGCATGACCCACAAGGGAAGAGAGATCGCCATGCTCGAAAGTTGTCAGAATGCTCAGGAACGCTGGGGTGGAGTTCATCTGCTGATCGACCGCTGGTTGCAAGAGCGTGAAGAACTGATCGGTGCCTACGACAAGCTCGGTGCGCAACCTGAGGCGCTGTCCGAGAACCGCAAGCCCTTGCAGGAATTCTGCGGTGTGCTGGTCGATTATGTCTCGGCCGGGCATTTCGAGATCTACGAACAGCTGACGGGCGAAGCCAAGGCGTTCGGTGATACGCGCGGCCTAGAACTGGCCGAAACAATCTATCCACGCATCGACGTCATCACCGAGAAGCTGCTGGCGTTCAACGATCTGTGCGATGAGGGCAAATGCGTCGCCGAGAAGTTCAAGGAGCTGGGCGGCCTGCTTCACGAGCGCTTCGAGCTGGAAGACTGTCTGATTGAGGTGCTGCACACGGCACACAAGGAAGTAGACACAGCGCAAGCCTGACTGGTTTTTCGCAGGCATAAAAAACGCGGTACGCCGAAAGCGCACCGCGTTTTTTTATGCCTGTGAATCGGGGGCGGTCAGCTTGTTGCGCCGCGCAACTCGACTTCAAACACCAGCGGCGTAAACGGCGCAATCAGATCGCCCGCACCGTCGGCGCCATAGGCTTGATCAGATGGAATCACCAGTCGCCACTTGGCGCCCACCGGCATGTTCTGCAACGCGGTACGCCAGCCGGCAATCACGCTGTCGAGGCTGAACCATTGCGGCTGAGTGTTCTGATCGAACACCGTGCCATCGGGCAGTCGACCAACGTAAAGCACCTGCACTTTTCCATCCGGCCCGGCCTTGGCGCCATTGCCCGGTGTCAGCTCGGTCAGCAGGATGCCGTCGGCCAGTTCCTTGACACCTGGTTTGGCTTTTTCTGCGGTGAGAAAACGTTGCTCGTTTTCCATCGCGGCATCGCTTGAAGGCAGCGCCGAATGTTCGGCGTTTTGCGCTTCATGATCGGCCAGGATCTGCTCGATCCGCGCTTCGCTCAGGGCCAGTGGCTTGCCTTGATAGGCCTGCTGCAAACCGTCGACCAGTGCCTGGATCTGCAATTGCGGCACCTCTTGGCGCAGCCGTTCACCGAGACTGGCGCCGAGGCTGTAGGCCAGATCATGGGCGTCGCTCGTGGTGGTTTTTTCGTCGGCGTGGGCGGCGGAAAAAATCATGCAGAGGGATAAAAAAAAGTAGCGCGACATGGGCACTCTCCGTCCTGAGATGCGGGCGATTATGCCAGCGCGAACGTCTGCAACGGTGAACTGCTTTTGTCTTTGTGCAGAACATTTTCACTTCGTTGCAACGCAATGGTTTCGTTACTGTCAAGATGACCTAGCGGCGGTAACTGCAGAGGTCTAGTATGAGCCGCACTCACGTCAGCCAGGAGGTAAACCATGTCGGCCACCAAGAAGCCTGTAAACACTCCGTTGCACTTACTCCAACAACTCTCGGGCAGCCTGCTCGAGCATTTGGAAAACGCTTGCTCCCAAGCCTTGGCTGATGCTGAAAAACTGCTCGCCAAACTGGAAAAGCAACGCGGCAAGGCGCAAGAAAAACTGCACAAGTCCCGCACCAAATTGCAGGACGCAGCCACTGCCGGTAAAGCCAAGGCACAGAACAAGGCCAAGGCTGCCGTGAAGGAGCTTGAAGACCTGCTCGATGCGCTGAAGGATCGTCAGTCCGACACCCGCAGCTACATTCTGCAACTCAAGCGCGATGCCCAGGAAAGCCTGAAACTGGCCCAGGGTGTCGGTCGCGTGCAGGAAGCCGCCGGCAAGGCGCTGACCTCCCGCGCAGCCAAACCTGCAGCAGCACCTGCGAAGAAAGCGGCAGGCAAACCTGCTGCGGCGAAAGCCCCTGCGAAAACCGCTGCTGCCAAGCCTGCTGCAAAAACCGCGGTGAAAAAACCTGCTGCGGCCAGCGCTGCAAAACCTGCCGCACGCACTGCCGCCGCCAAGCCGGCTGCTGCAAAACCAGCTGCCAAACCGGCTGCTCGCAAAGCGACTCCGGCAAAAACCGCCGCGGCTAAACCAGCGGCCAAACCCGCTGCCAAAGTTGCAGTAAAACCGGCTGCCAAGCCAGCCGCCAAAACTGCAGCGGCCAAGCCTGCGACCAAACCGGTCGCTGCAAAACCAGCTGCCAAAGCCGTTGCCAAGCCTGCCGCGAAAACCGCTGCCAAACCTGCTGCGGCCAAACCGGCAACCGCTGCTGCCAAGCCAGTTGCCAAGCCTGCTGCCAAACCAGCAGTTGCCAAGCCAGCAGCAAAACCAGCCGCCAAACCTGCCGCGAAAAAACCGGCCGCCGCCAAACCAGCCGCCGCGAAACCGGCGACCGCACCTGCCGCCAAGCCAGCCGCTCCAGCGCCGGCCGCTGCACCTGCCGCCGCCGCTTCTACCTCGACCACCACGACTGCGCCAACGCCGGCCGCTGCGTCGAGCGCCACCAGCAACCCGACCAGCGCTTCCTAAGTGCCGGTTGCCGCGACGCGCAGCACTTGCAGCGCGTCGCGGTTCGGGCTGGCGGCCATTGCCGCCAGACGCTCAAGCCATTCTTCCGACGCGGATGCAGCCTGCAACGGCCAGTCCTGAGCGACCTGTTCCAGTTGCCACAGCAGATGCCGTTCGGCTTCCAGCTCCAGCGCCTTCATCTGTTCACGCAGGGCCTTGAGCACCGGGTCTTCCTCGGCCAGGGTTTTCCATTGAGTGCGTAATGCACGCAGCGGCTGCACCACCTCCACATCCCAAGGCCCCACCAGCATTTTCAGCTGTTCTACGCGCTGTTCGTCGCAGGCCACGCCACGTTGTTCCAGCCACAGACCGCACAGCAACAGGCACACATTGGCCCCCGCCGTTTGCAGTTGCAGGCAGGCATGTTCCACGCCCGGTCGGGCGTAGATGGCAAGGGAAAAGCTCCACAGGTCAGAGGACATCGTGCTACTCGCGCCAGTTGTGAGCGAAGCTGGTAGACTCCGCCGCCATTATGATCCGACTTCAGAACCTGACTTTACAGCGTGGCCCGCAGCGTCTGCTAGAAGACGCCGAGCTGACCCTGCACGCCGGCCACAAAGCCGGCCTCATCGGTGCCAACGGCGCCGGCAAATCGAGCCTGTTCGCCCTGTTACGCGGCGAGTTGCATCCGGACTCGGGCGATTGCCTGTTGCCGGCCGACTGGCGCATCGCGCACATGCGCCAGGAGGTCGACACCCTCGAGCGCCTGGCGGTCGACTATGTGCTCGATGGCGACCTGCGTCTACGCGAAGTGCAGCGTGACCTCGCCGCCGCCGAAGCGGCCCACGATGGCACGGCACTGGCCCGTTTGCACGCCGAACTCGACAGCGCTGACGGCTATACCGCCGATGCACGTGCGCGCAAATTGCTGGCCGGTCTTGGTTTCACCAACGAGCAGATGGATCGTCAGGTAGGAGATTTCTCCGGTGGCTGGCGGATGCGTCTGAACCTGGCGCAGGCCTTGATGTGTCCATCGGACCTGTTGCTGCTCGACGAACCGACCAACCACCTGGACCTCGACGCAATCATCTGGCTCGAAGAGTGGCTGAAAAGCTACCCGGGTACTTTGCTGCTGATTTCCCACGACCGCGACTTCCTCGATGAAGTGGTCGATCACGTGGCCCATGTCGATCAGCGCAAACTGACCCTGTACCGGGGCGGCTATACCGCGTTTGAACGTGCCCGTGCCGAACGTCTGGCCCAGCAACAGCAGGCTTACGAGAAGCAGCAGGCGCAACGTGCGCACATGGAAAGCTACATCGCTCGCTTCAAGGCCCAGGCCACCAAGGCCCGTCAGGCGCAGAGCCGGATCAAGGCCCTGGAGCGCATGGAAGAGCTGTCGGCGGCCCACGTCGATTCGCCGTTCGATTTCGTGTTCCGCGAGTCGACCAAGATCTCCAGCCCGCTGATCGACCTGTCCGATGCGCGTCTGGGATATGGCGATAAAACCATCCTGGAGAAGGTCAAGCTGCAACTGACCCCGGGTGCGCGGATCGGCCTTCTCGGGCCGAACGGTGCCGGTAAATCGACCCTGATCAAGAACCTCGCCGGTGAGCTCGAGCCGCTGGGCGGGCGTCTGACCCGTGGCGAAAACACCGTCGTCGGCTACTTTGCCCAGCATCAGCTCGACTCGCTGGATGCCAAGGCCAGCCCATTGCTGCACTTGCAGCGACTGGCGCCGACCGAGCGCGAGCAGACCCTGCGTGACTTCCTCGGCGGTTTCGACTTCCGTGGCGCGCGCATCGACGAACCGGTGCTGAATTTCTCCGGTGGCGAAAAGGCGCGTCTGGCCCTGGCGTTGATCGCCTGGGAACGGCCGAACCTGCTGCTGCTCGACGAACCGACCAACCACCTCGATCTGGAAATGCGCCTGGCGCTGACCATGGCGCTGCAGGAATTCAGCGGCGCGGTGTTGGTGGTGTCTCACGATCGTCACTTGCTCAAGAGCACCACCGACAACTTCTACCTGGTCGCTGATGGCAAGGTCGAAGAGTTCGATGGCGATCTCGAAGACTACGCGCGCTGGCTGGTGGAATACCGTCAGCGCAACGCCCCGGTCAGCAACACGCCGGTCAATCCGGACAAGACCGACAAGAAAGCTCAGCGTCAGGCTGCCGCTGCGTTGCGTCAGCAATTGGCGCCGCACAAGCGTGAAGCCGACAAGCTCGAAGCTGAGCTGGGCAAGCTCCACGAGAAACTCGCCAAGGTCGATGCCAGTCTCGGTGACAGCGACATTTACGAGCCTGCGCGCAAGAATGAGCTGCGTGATCTGCTGGCCGAACAGGCCAGACTGAAGGTTCGCGAAGGCGAGCTGGAAGAAGCCTGGATGGCAGCGCTCGAAACCCTGGAAAGCATGCAGGCGGAGCTGGAGGCGCTGTCCTGATGGACGCGTTCAAGCTTCCTTTGCCGGCAGTGTGGGTCGAGCCGATCTGGCTCGGCGTGCAGATTCTGCTGATCCTGCTGGCCGGTTATCTGGCTCAGCGTTTCGTTGCCAAAGGCCTGACCCGTCTGGGTGAGCGCTACCCGTTCCCGCCGCAGTTGCTGATGCCGCTGCGCGGCGGGCTGCGCTGGCTGATCATGGGCAGTGCGCTGATCTTTGTGCTGGAACGCCTCGGCGTGTCGGCCACGGTGCTGTGGACGGCGCTGTCGGGTTTTGTCGCGGTAGCGGCGGTGGCGTTCTTCGCCATGTGGAGTGTGCTGTCGAACCTGCTCTGCGCGATCCTGATCTTCACCGTCGGCCCGTTCCGTCTGGGTGATGTGGTCGAACTGGTCGACACCACCGACAAGCCGGGTGTCAAAGGCCGGGTGGTGGCGATCAATCTGCTCTACACCACGTTGATCGAGGCTGAGGAACTGGGCACCGGCAGCGCCATGGTGCAAGTGCCGAACAGTCTGTTCTTCCAGCGCTCGGTGCGGCGCTGGCGCGGCAGCGATGTGTTCCCTTCCGGCGGTTTCGAAAAGTAGATTGCCCGGGCGTCTGATCTGACGCCTTCGCGAGCAGGCCCGCTCCCACAGTGTCCTGAGTGGAACACACAATGTGTGAACACCAAAGATCCTTGTGGGAGCGGGCTTGCTCGCGAAGGTGCCCCCGGTAGCCCCACAACTTTCAGCAAAAAATCGGTAGTCATCCATTCAAACCCGGATTAGCTTAGGCATTTGTCACGAACATGAGTCGAGGTGAGCGATGGAGCTACAAACATGGCTGGCGTTTTTCGCCGCCTGCTGGGTGATCAGTCTGTCCCCGGGCGCCGGCGCCATTGCGTCGATGTCCAGCGGTCTGCAATACGGTTTCTGGCGTGGTTACTGGAACGCCCTCGGTCTGCAGATCGGCCTCGCGGTACAGATTGCGATCGTCGGCGCCGGTGTGGGCGCGATCCTCACCGCTTCGGCCACCGCGTTCTATGCGATCAAATGGTTCGGTGTGGCGTATCTGGTCTATCTGGCGGTCAAGCAATGGCGTGCGCTGCCCATGGACATGAGCGATGACGCGGCGGTACGGCCGATCGGCAAACCGTTGGCGCTGGTGTTCCGCGGTTTTCTGGTGAACATCAGCAACCCCAAGGCGCTGGTGTTCATGCTGGCGGTGCTGCCGCAGTTCATCAATCCGCACGCTCCGCTGCTGATGCAGTACCTGGTGATCGGCGTGACCATGATCTGCGTTGATCTGATCGTCATGGCCGGCTACACCGGGCTGGCATCGAAGGTGCTGCGCCTGTTGCGCACGCCGAAACAGCAGAAGCGCATGAACCGCACGTTTGCCGGGCTGTTCATCGGCGCGGCGGCGTTTATGGCGACGTTGCGCAAAGCCGTCGCGTAAAGCAACAGGCACAAAAAAGGCGACCCTCTCAGGTCGCCTTTTTCGTTTACGGCTGTCGAATCAGTGAAGAATCACCGGCGCCGTATCGCGCGGCAGGTTGTTGCGCTGCTGCGGCTCACGCGGCTGCTCGTAACCGCCGCCACCGAGCTGTTGGCTCAATTGCCCGGCGACGTCCTCGCCCAGTGCCTTGGACACCTCACGCACCACCCGAGGGCGGTTCAGCGAGATCTTGATGTCGCGCCCGTTCACCAGTTTGGTGTCCTGCGCTTCACCCATCGCCGTGAAGGCTGAAGTGATCTCGTAGGTCTTGGTGTTGATCAGACTGAAATCCGCCACCAGCGTCAGGCCCAGTACCGCCGAATAGCTGTCGGTGTGCGCCAGCTCGTTCATGTCCTGGGTGAAGTCGATGTCGGACACCGTGCCGAACAGCACATAGTCGGCGCCTTTGAAGCTGCCGGCCTTGATGCGTTTGATAACGTCATAGACGTCACCCTTGGACGACGCGGTGTACGGCGTGCCCTGCACCAGCTGGAACATGCCGGTACGCAGGATTTCACCCTTGATGTCGCCGGTGAATTTACGCAGCTCACCCTGCTCGATATAGCTGGTGGTCGCTTCCAGCTCGTTATAGCTCGATGAGCCACTGGAGCTGTAGTAACCCTCGCGGTAATTGTTCTGCGCCGAAACGATGTGGATGTATTGCTCCACACGCTCCTGATACGCCAGATCCGTCACTGCGACTTTGGGGGCTGCCTGCACGCTGAACGCGCAAGCCAGGGCCATCATGCCAATCCATGCGCGCATTGCTTAACGCTCCGTGGTTTTGCGGATCTCTTTTTCGTCCATCCACTCGGCCAGACCGCTTTCAACGTCGATCAGTTGCAGGCTGAATTTGTAGAAGACGTCCTTGTAGTCGCTGCTGCGCTTGACGATCGAGCTGATCGAACCTTCCAGGCGGTACTTGGCGGCGATCATGTTGCCGGTCTTGGCCACGCTGCTCTTCTTGTACAGGCCGCTCTGGTTTTGCAGCTTGAGCTGATCAACCTGGCTCTGCATCGCGGTGTTGTCGCTGGCGAAGCGGGCGGTGCCGGACTTCATCAGCTGGGTCTTGATGCTGGTGGTGATTTCGCGGGTATTGATGTACTCGCTGGTCTTGTTCTTCACGTCGTAGACCTGCACCACCGGACGGCCCTGCAGAATGCCGGACTGGGCCAGCGAGCGGGTCATCGACTCGGCGATCATTTGCAGATCGGTCGAACCGAATTCGTTGGTCACGGTTTCAACCGCTTTGGTGTCGCCGTAGCTGATGTTCTTGTTGCCCAGGGTCGGCGAGGTGTTGGCGCAACCGGAAGCCAGCAGGGCGAGGACAGCGATCAAGGAAAAGCGTGCAAACATGGGAGTGCTCTCTAAAACAGGAATAGGGTGGCGGACTTAAGGCGTCTTGAGTTCCAGACGGAAATCCACGGCTTTGGGGGTCGGGGCGATGCCCTGAATGAAGCTGGTCTGGGCGCCGTACATCATCTGGCTTTTCCAGACTTCTTCCTCGGCAATCGGGAAACCTTCCGGGCCGAGCCAGGCGAAGCGGTAGTAGAACGTCTTGTTGCTGTTGAGGGTGTTGGTCAACTGCACATTGACGGTCATGAAGCCGTTCTCGCGTGCCACGCGCATGGCGCCGACTGCGATGTGTTTCTGCGGGCCCATGGCCACGACCTTGCTCGCGGCGCTGCCCGGCTCAGGTGGTGGCGGGGTGGCGCAGCCGCTCGCCAGGACGGCGAGGGCGGCAACGGCGATGAGTTTGAAGCGCATGCAAAGACTCCGTTCTTAAGGTTGTTTGAGGCTGGCGACGTTGGTCGCACCGGCGCTCGGAATGACGTGGGCGGCGAGGCCCGCAGCGAACACCTGATTGCCCACGGCGCGCAGGCTGATCACCTGATAACGCTGATCGACGGTGACCTTGACCACCGAGCCACCGATGGCGCTCGGCAAACTGACTTGGTGCTCGCCTTTCTTCAAGCGCAGACGTACCACCTGGGTGTTGTCCGGCAGGGTGCGCCACGTACGGGTATCGGCACCTTCGAGCACAGCTGAAGAGATACCGACGGCCAGACCGGCCAGCGGATTGGTTTCGTTGATCTTCTTCTGCGCCACGCCTTTGGTGATTGCGCGCACGGTGGTGCGCACGATAATCCCCGGCATGTCATCGCGCAGGGCGCGGCGCGACATGGCAGTGGTGCTGTTGAGGGCGGTCAGGTTGACTTGCTGGCCATCGACGCCAATCTGCGCGAACGGCGCGGTGGAGGTGTCAGGCTTGATGATCGGGAACGACAGCGGGGTGATCACCACGTTGTTGGAGATCGGCAATGGCAGCGGCACGCGGATCGAATCGCGGGCTGGCGCCAGACCGCTTTGCACCACGATCAGGATGTCGCTGTCGTCGGATTTGCTTGGCTTGTCGAGATTGACCAGCGCCTGTTCCAGCAGTGGGGTGTTCGGACGCAGTTCGGCAGCCTTGCGGTAGCCCGGTGCAGCCAGGTCTTTCTCGCCCAGGGCTTCGTAGACGAAGCCGGCCAGGTAATGGCTGAACGCACTCTGGTAGCTGTTTTTCAGGCTGACCACTTCCGGCGCATCAAGGCTGGCAACCGGGTAACCCTGCAGATCCTTGTACTGGGTCTTGATCCCTTCTTTCTCGGCCTCTTCCTCGCTCTTGAGGTATTCCTTGTCACGCAGGTCGGCGATCACGGCTTCACGTTCGTGAGTCTTCTTGATCGCGGTGCGGGCGCCGTCGAAGTCATTGACCGCCAGCAGGTTGAGGGCTATCTGCGTGGTCAGCATGACTTTTTCGTAGTCGTAGCCTTCGTAGCGACGAACCTTGTCGTTGACGATGAAGCTACCGAACTGAGCCAGGTATTTGCCGGAATCGAGCTTGACCGCGTCTTCCCACTGACCGACCACCTGGTCGGCGCTGGTCCAGGCGTTCTGGCTGCCGGACAGGTCGCCCTTGGCGCGCAGCAACTCCCCCTTCTCGAAGTAATAGAGCAGGTCTTTGTCCGGGCCGGTGTTGTTCTTTTCCAGCAGGGTCAATGCGGCGTCGACGTTGCCGGTGGCCAGTTGCTGGTTGGTCTGGGCCAGTTCCGAATCGTAGTTGCGAAACGCCGAACAGCCGGACAGCAGAGTGACAGCGCTGAGCGCGATCAAGGTGGGAGCGCGGAATGCCATGGGGGTACTTCTTCCCTGAGCTTGAAACTGCAGCAGCCACCTGTGCTGGTCGGGCTGATGTGACCCATCGACAGTGGCGCTGGCCTCCTGCCAATTCCTCATAACCAGAGGAGCTTTTATGCCGCATCGCGATAGCGCGGGCGCGGCATTATAAGCAGGCGATGCTGGCCATGTAATAGCTTTTTAATCGCACTTGTTAGTTTGGTGCCATTACTTATTTCAGGCCGGATACGCGGGTTTCCAGCGCAGGGATGGCCTGAAAAGCGCTGCCATTCGCGTAAATCCGCTCGCCCAGCACACGCAGACCGATCATCTGACGGTTCTGGTCGATACGGATTTTCAGCGGTGCACCCGCATTCGGCAGGCTAATCAGATGTTCGCCCTTTTTCAGGCGCAGGCGCACAACCTGCGTCAGGTTGGGCAGGGTGCGCCACGTGCGGGTGTCCGCCTGCTCGAAACCGTCCCAGTGGGTCACGTAGGACGCTTTGCTCGGGTTACGTCGGTTGTCCGTGCCTTGCACGTCCGCTGCAAGAAATGCCCGGTAGGTCGTGCGCTGGATAATCCCGGGCATGTCGTCGCGCAGCGTGCGCAAGGACATGTCGGTGATGCTGTTGACCGCGATCAGCTGTTTTTGTCGACCATCGATACTGACCTGACTGATCGGCGGGGTTGAGGTGTCCGGCACCATCACCGGAAACGAGATGTTGGCGACGATGACTTGCCCGTCCGCCAGTTTCACCGGGTAAGGCACGCGTACCGAACTGCGGGCGGGCGCCAGGCCACTTTGCACAATGATCAGCACATCGCTTTCGTCGGCCTTGAGCCCGGGGCTGTCGAGGTCACGCAATGCCTGTTGGAAAAACGCCATGTCCGGGCGCAATTCAATGGCTTGCCGATAGCCGGGCGCGGCGAGGTCCTTTTCACCCAGTGCTTCATACGTGAAGCCGGCGAGATAGTGACTGAACGCACTTTGGTAACCGTTTTTCAGGGCAATCACCGCAGGCGATTCGAGCATCACCACCGGATAACCCTGCAAATCCTTGTAATGCACGCGTGCGCCCTGGACCTTGGCGGTTTCCTCGATTTTTTCGTATTCCAGCTCCCGTTGCCGGGCTATCAGCGCTTCGCGTTCATGAGTTTTCCTGATGTCGGCGCGGGCGCCATCGAAGTCATTTTGCGCTAACTGATTAAGGGCCATTTGCGTGGTCAGCATGACCTTTTCATAGTCGTAGCCATCGTAGCGGCGCAGCTTGTCGTTGATGATGCTGCCCCAGTGATTGCCCATCGCGGCGAGCAACTTGTCGCCAGTGGTTTCGATCGTGTCCTGACGCTCGATGATCATCTGCTCGGCGCTGCGCCAGGTTGTCTGGCTCTGCGCGAGCTCTCCGCCGGCACTGAGGACGGCGCCCTTTTCGAAATAGTAGAGCAGGTCTTTTTCCGGGTCCGGGTTGTGCGCTTCGATCACGGACAGAGCGCCGTCGATGTTGCCGGCCTTGAACTGATCGGTGGTCTGTTGCAGTTCCAGATCGTAATTGCGATACGCCGCGCAGCCGCTCAGTTGGACAACGGCGGTGATCAACAGGGGCAGGAGCAAGCGATGGCGCATGAGGAGGGGTCATCCTTGGACGGGAAATGCAATGAAGTGGCGCATTATAGGTGGCGATAGTGGCTAAGTGATCCGTCCGTTTTGGCGGCCCATTGCACCGCTCATGTGTGGCGCTCAACGGACTTGCCGGTGGGATGGCGCACGGGATTGAGCTAGCCTTGCTGGCCTGACGCATAAACGAATTGCGGGACTTTAATGAATCAACTGCAAGCCATGCGCGCATTTCGTTGCATCGTCGAATGTCGCGGCTTCAGCGCCGCCGCCGAGCGGCTCGACACCACGCACTCGACTATTTCCCGGCAGTTGCAGCAGCTGGAAAATGAACTCGGCACGCGCCTGATCAACCGCAACACCCGGCGTTTCAACCTGACCACGGCGGGGCAGCAGTATTACGCCGCGTGCGTGGACATCCTCGAACGCCTCGATCAAGCCGCGCTGGCGGTGGGGCAGGCCCATGAAAGCCCCAGCGGTGTGTTGCGCATCAGCGCGCCGATGGTGATCGGTACGCTGGAACTGGCGAGCTGGCTGCCAGCGTTTCAACAGCGCTATCCCGACATCGACGTGGAGCTGTCCTGCGATGATCGTTTCGTCGATCTGATTGCCGAGGGCTTCGACGTGGCGCTGCGCATCTGCGGGCCATTGGCCGACTCGTCACTGGTGGCGCGCCTGCTGACCGTCTCGGACATGCTGCTGGTGGCGTCGCCGGCCTACGTTGCCCGCCACGGTCTGGTGCGTCAGGTGCGCGAGCTCGCCGGGCAGCAGTTGCTGGCGTTCGCCGGTGCCAGCGACTGGGTGCTGACTGACGCGCGCGGGGTTACCAGCGGCGTGCGTGCGCAAGGCCGGTTCAAGGCCGACTCGATCAGCTCGTTGCACGCCGCCGCGCTCGCCGGGGTCGGCATTGCCGCGTTCACCCGCGCCACGGTGCAGGACGATCTGCTCAGTGGCCGGCTGGTGCACATCCTGCCCCATTGCAGCCTCGGTCAGCGCCACTATTACGCGCTCTATCCGCATGCCCGGCATGTCGCGCTGAAGGTGCAGGTTTTCGTCGAGTTCATGCGCGAGCATTACCGCAACACCCCCGCAGCGCTGCGCTAAAACGCCACGAGTCGTCGACAAAGCTTGAGGGAAAGGCCTTCGAAGTGAACAATATGTAACTTCGCATTTCCATTTGAGACTCATTCATGACTGCCTCGTCCCGATTCCTGGCCTGGCTGGTGTTCCCTTTGTTTGCCCTGAGCAGTTTCAACCTGCTGGCCGACACCGTGGAAGGCGCCCCGCAGGCGCTGCACCTGCTCGATTACATCAGCGCCGACTACCCGCCGACGGTCGCGGCGGGCAAGGTCGTCGACGACGGCGAGTACCGCGAACAACTGGAATTCACCCAGGTGCTGCAAGGTTTGATCGCCGGCATGCCGGCCAAGCCAGAGAAGGCCGCACTGGAGCAGGGCGTCGAGGCTTTGCGCGTCGCCATCAGCGCGAAGCAGGACGGCGCTGAAGTCGCCCGGCAGGCCCGGCAACTGGGCGCGAAGCTGGCGGTGGCGTATGAAGTCAGCCAGGCACCGATCATCACGCCGGATCCGACCCGGGGCGCGCCGCTCTATGCGCAGAACTGCTCGGTCTGTCATGGCGACGCAGGTGTTGGCGATGGTCCGGCGGGCCTCGGCATGAACCCGGCGCCGGCCAACCTGCGCGCTGCCGCACGGATGGACCACCTGAGTCTGTACGCGATCTACAGCACCCTCGGCCAGGGTGTCGAAGGCACCGACATGCCGGCGTTTGCCGATCAACTGGATGACCGTCAGCGCTGGGACCTGGCGACCTACATCGCCGGCTTCAGTGCCGACCCGGCAGCGGCCAGGTCCGACAAGACCTACAACATCGCCGATCTGGCCCGCCAGACCCCGGCCGAAGTGCAGGCCGCCGAAGGTCCACAAGCCGCCGCGACCTTCCGCGCCCAGCGCGCGCAGCCGCCGCAGGTCAAGCGTGGCCCGGCGCAGTTGCTCGATTACACCGCTGCCACGCTGGACAAGAGCCTGGCCGCGTACCGCGCCGGTGATCGTGATCAGGCCTATGACCTGGCGGTGGCGGCTTATCTGGAAGGCTTTGAACTGGTCGAAAGCTCGCTGGACAACGTTGACGCCAACGTGCGCAAGGACACTGAAAAGTCGCTGATGGCCTACCGTCAATCGCTGCAGGACGGTCTGCCAGTGGCGCAGGCCGAGCAGCGTCTGGATGCGGCAAAGGAAAAACTGAAAGCGTCTGCCGAACTGCTCGGCAGCGATGGCCTGAGCTGGTCGCTGAGCTTCATTTCCGGGCTGCTGATCCTGTTGCGCGAAGGTCTGGAAGCGATTCTGGTGTTGGCGGCGATCCTCGCCTTTCTGCGTAACACCGGTCAGCAGTCGGCGGTACGCAGCGTCAACATCGGTTGGGGTCTTGCGCTATTGGCCGGTCTCGGCACCTGGGCGCTGGCGGCGTGCGTGATCGACGTCAGCGGGTCGCAGCGTGAATTGCTCGAAGGCGCGACGGCGCTGTTCGCCAGTGTCATGGTGCTGTGGCTCGGGGTGTGGATGCACGACCGGCGCCACGCGGCGGCCTGGCAAGACTACATCAAGCAAAGTCTGGTGGGCGGTGGCGGGCGTTTCGGTTTCGCGATCCTCGCGTTTTTCTCGGTGTATCGCGAGCTGTTCGAAGTGATCCTGTTCTACGAAACCCTGTGGCTGCAGGCAGGTCCGGCCGGGCATGACGCGGTGCTGGCCGGTGGTGCCACGGCGCTGGTGCTGCTGGTCGGTCTGGCCTGGGTGATCCTGCGCGGCTCGGCGAAGTTGCCGCTGGCGCTGTTCTTCAGTATCAACGCCGGGCTGCTGTGTGCGTTGTCGGTGGTGTTCGCCGGCCATGGCGTGAAAGCGTTGCAGGAAGCCGGGATCTTCGGCACGCGGCCGGTGGCGTTCTTTGACTTCGACTGGCTGGGGATTCATGCCGATGCCTATTCGCTGACGGCGCAAGCGGTGGCGATTGTGGCGATTGTCGTGTTGTACGGGCGTAGTCGGATGGCCGAGAAAAAGCGCGTGACTGCTTAAGAGCATTCGGCGCGCTCACATTCGCGAGCAGGCTCGCTCCCACAGGAGTTGCGCGTAACCTGTGGGAGCGAGCCCGCTCGCGAATTGTTTTTTGGAGGCAAGAAAAAATGCGTGTATGGATCGATGCCGACGCCTGCCCCCGGGCAGCGAAGGATCTGGTGGTGAAGTTCGCCCTCAAGCGCAAGTTCGAAGTGGTGCTGGTGGCGGGGCAGCCGCAGATCAAACCGGGGCTGGCGATCGTCAAACTGATCGTGGTGCCGAGCGGCCCGGATGCGGCGGACGATTATCTGGTGGAGCACGCAGTGCCCGGTGAACTGGTGATCTGCAGCGATATTCCGCTGGCCGATCGTCTGGTGAAGAAAGGCGTGGCGGCGCTGGACCCGCGCGGCAAGGAGTTCGACGCACAGAACATGGGCGAGCGGCTGGCGGTGCGCAATCTGTTCACCGACCTGCGCGAACAGGGCCAGATCAGTGGCGGCCCGGCGCCTTTCGGCGAGCGCGAGAAGCAGGCCTTTGCCAATGCGCTGGATCGCATCCTCACCCGGCTCACCCGCAAACCCTGAACATTACACAGATCCCTTGTGGGAGCGGGCTTGCTCGCGAAGGCGTCGTATCAGACAACATTGATTTGCATGACGCACCGCTTTCGCGAGCAAGCCCGCTCCCACATTTGTTCTGCATGCCGTCAGAGATCAGGCATCTTTTTCGTGGGTCAATTCCAGAACGCGGTCGACCAGTTTGTTGATCCCCGAAGCCGCCTCACTGATGTTCTGCGCCAGCATGTAAGCCGGGGTGGTCACCAGTTTGCGTGCCTTGTCTTCGATGATGTCGCTCACCGCGCAGTCTTCGTGGGTGGCCCCCATCTTGTTCATCGCCGTCGCGGTGTCGGCATCGTTGCCGACGGTGCAGGTCACGCCAGGGCCGTAGATCTTCGCCGCCAGCGCCGGTGAGATGCACATCAGGCCTACCGGTTTACCCGCTTCGGCAAACGCTTCGGCCAGTTCCAGCACCTGCGGCTGCACGCTGCAACCGGCGCCTTCGACGGCGAAGTTCGAGAGGTTTTTCGCCGCACCGAAACCGCCCGGCACGATCAGCGCGTCGAAGTCGTCGACGTTGGCTTCGCGGATGTCCTTGATATTGCCGCGGGCAATGCGCGCCGATTCCACCAGGACGTTGCGCGTCTCGGGCATTTCTTCGCCGGTCAGGTGATTGATCACATGCAATTGCGCAATGTTCGGGGCGAAGCACTGCACCTGCGCGCCGCGTTGATCCAGGCGCAGCAGGGTGATGACGCTCTCGTGGATCTCGGCGCCGTCGTACACGCCGCTGCCGGACAGGATCACTGCAACTTTTTTGCTCATGGGTTTCTCTCCAGATTCATGGCGCTAAATGTCCACTAATTTGTCGCGCGTTGCCATAGGGTGATTGGGCGGCTACACCTAGGATCTGTCCATAGAATCCGACCGGGGCGCGCCATGGACTTCATTCTGTATGCAGTGCCGTTTTTCTTCGTGCTGATCGCCGCCGAACTGCTCGCCGACCGCTGGCGCGGAGTGCGCCACTATCGCCTCGCCGACTCGGTGAACAGCCTCAGCGCCGGGGTGTTGTCGACGACCACCGGGCTGCTGACCAAGGGTCTGGGGCTGGTGACCTATGCGTTTGCTCTGGAACACCTGGCGCTGCTCAGGCTGCCGGCGGACAGTGTCTGGGTCTGGGTGTTTGCCTTTGTGTTCTATGACTTCTGCTATTACTGGCTGCACCGCCTGGGTCATGAGCGCAACATCCTCTGGGCGGCACACTCGGTGCATCACCAGAGCGAGGAGTACAACCTCTCCACGGCGTTGCGCCAGACCAGTACCGGGTTCCTGCTGGGCTGGATCTTCTACTTGCCGATGGCGGTGCTCGGCGTGCCGCTGCTGGTGTTCGTCAGCGTCGCGGCGATGAATCTGCTGTATCAGTTCTGGGTCCACACCCGGCACATTCCCAAGCTCGGCTGGTTCGAGTGGTTCTTCGTCACGCCATCCAATCATCGGGCCCACCATGCACAGAACGCTCTCTACATGGATCGCAACTACGGCGGGGTGTTCATTCTTTGGGATCGGCTGTTCGGCACGTTTCAGGAAGAGGATGACAACGAACCGGTGATTTTCGGCGTGACCACGCCGCTGGCGAGCTGGAATCCGCTGTGGGCCAATGTGCAGTTCTATGCGCAGTTGTGGGACGACGCGCGCCGCGCCGAAAGCCGCTGGGACACACTGCGGATCTGGTTCATGCGCACCGGCTGGCGCCCGGCGGATGTCGCGTTGAAGTATCCGCTGAACAAGCCGGATCTGCGCCGCTTTCGCAAGTTCGAGGTGCCGCTCGACAGCCGTCGAAAGGGCTACGTGGCGCTGCAGTTCTGCGTCTATATCGCGTTGGGCAGTTACCTGATGGGGCAGGCGCCGCAGCTGCCGATCGCCGCGCTGGTGCTCGGCTGGGTCGCGGTCGCATCGGGTCTGTTTGCGCTGGGCGTGGCTCTTGAGAATCGCCCGTGGGCGTTGAAGGTGGAACTGCTGCGGCTGGGGTCAAACGTACCGCTGGTGTGGCTGGCGCCATTGCTCGGGTTATGGCCGGCCAGCCCGTTGGCCTGGGCTGGCTTGCTCGGTTACAGCTTGCTCAGCGGCCTCGGGCTGTATGGCTGTCGCCAGCGTGTTACTCGGCTGGCGTCTTAGGTTCGGCGGGTTTGGCTGCTTCTGCCTGATGCAGACGCGCGGCGTGTGCGGCTTGCTCGTCGGCGTAAACCTGCTTGGCCAGGCGCGCATTCTTGAACCGGCGACGAAGCCACAGGCCGACACCCAGTACCAGCAGCGCGCCGAGGACCCACAGTTCGTACTTCTTGATGCTGCCGAGCATGCCTTCAAGCACTGCGCCGAAGTGGTAGGCGGCGGCTGCCAGGGCAGTGGCCCAGATTGCCGCACCAATGCCGTTGAGCAGCAGATAACGTCCCGGCGGATAACCCGACAGGCCGATCGCCACCGGCATCACCGTGCGCAAACCATAAACGAAGCGGAAGCTCAGGACCCAGATGTCCGGATGCTTGCGAATGTGTTCCAGCGCGCGGTCGCCCATCATCTGCCAGCGCGGTTTGCGCGCCAGCAATTTGCGCCCGTGCTTGCGCCCCAGGAAGTACCACAGCTGATCGCCGGCATAACTGCCGAAGAACGCCACGACCACCACCAGGTTGATGTCCATGTATCCACGGAACGCGAGGAAGCCTGCGAGCACCAGGATGGTTTCGCCTTCGAAGAACGTGCCGAGGAACAAGGCAAAGTAGCCAAAGTCATGCAGAAATTGTTGGAGCATTGTCTGGGTGCTGGCGAAATGAACGCGCAGCCTAACCCTTCGGACACATTCATGAAAGTGTCCAAATGTGTCTCGACGTGAACAATTCCTACACTAACAATGGAATGCGGCTACGTGTCACGGGGTACGCACAACTGTAATCTGTTCGTCATAATGCCCGTCTATAACTGTCACGCTCGCCCGTTTGCGCGGGCTCAGGAGTCTGCCGTGAGCTTTACCCCTGCCAACCGTTTGTTCCCCGCCACCCGTTTGCGCCGCAATCGTCGCGATGATTTTTCGCGTCGGCTGGTACGGGAAAACGTGCTGACGGTCGATGACCTGATCCTGCCGGTGTTCGTGCTCGACGGTGAAAACCGTCGCGAAGCCGTGGCCTCGATGCCCGGTGTCGAGCGCCTGACCATCGATCTGCTGCTCGAAGAAGCGGCGAAATGGGTCGATCTGGGTATCCCGGCGCTGGCGCTGTTCCCGGTCACTCCTCCCGAATTGAAAACCCTCGACGCCGCCCAGGCGTGGAACCCTGAAGGCATCGCCCAGCGCGCCACCCGTGCCCTGCGTGAGCGCTTCCCTGAACTCGGCGTGATCACCGACGTTGCGCTCGACCCGTTCACCACCCACGGTCAGGACGGCATTCTCGACGAAGAAGGCTACGTGCAGAACGACATCACCGTCGATGCACTGGTCAAACAGGCACTGTCCCATGCCGAAGCCGGCGCTCAGGTCGTGGCACCGTCGGACATGATGGACGGTCGCATTCAGGCGATTCGCGAAGCGCTGGAAATCGCCGGTCACGTCAATGTGCGGATCATGGCCTACTCGGCCAAGTACGCCAGCGCCTACTACGGTCCATTCCGCGATGCGGTCGGTTCGGCGTCGAACCTGGGCAAAGCCAACAAAGCCTCTTATCAGATGGACCCGGCCAACAGCGACGAAGCGCTGCACGAAGTCGGCGCGGACTTGTCTGAAGGCGCGGACATGGTCATGGTCAAACCCGGCATGCCGTACCTGGACATTCTTTTGCGGGTAAAAGATGCCTTCAAAGTGCCGACCTTCGTCTATCAGGTTAGCGGCGAATACGCCATGCACATGGCGGCGATCCAGAATGGCTGGTTGAGCGAGGCGGTGATTGTCGAATCACTGACCGCCTTTAAACGTGCCGGTGCTGATGGCATCCTGACTTACTTTGCTGTCCGTGCCGCTCAATTGTTACGAGAGCAGAAATAGCCCTCCCAGGAACATTCGATGAATACCGAAGGACTCACAGAAGTTGCAGTAAAAGAAGCTCAGCCGGTGGTGGAACAAATCACCGAAACCCCGCCGGAACTGGAGCCTGCGCCACCCGCGCCGGTTGCCGAGGCCGCAGCGGCGGCACCGGTGATCGCGATTCCCGGCCTGGATGACAGCAGCCTGTACATCCACCGCGAGCTCTCGCAACTGCAATTCAACATCCGCGTGCTGGAACAGGCGCTGGACGAGTCCTATCCGTTGCTGGAGCGGTTGAAGTTCCTGCTGATCTTCTCCAGCAACCTCGACGAATTCTTCGAGATTCGCGTCGCCGGCCTGAAGAAACAGATCACCTTCGCCCGTGAACAGGCCGGTGCCGACGGCCTGCAGCCGCATCAGGCGCTGGCGCGGATCAGCGAGCTGGTGCACGGTCACGTTGACCGCCAGTACGCGATCCTCAACGACATCCTGTTGCCGGAGCTGGAAAAGCACCAGGTGCGCTTCATTCGTCGCCGCAACTGGACGACCAAACTCAAGACTTGGGTGCGCCGTTATTTCCGCGATGAGATCGCACCGATCATCACCCCGATCGGCCTCGACCCGACGCACCCGTTCCCGTTGCTGGTGAACAAGAGCCTGAACTTCATCGTCGAGCTGGAGGGCATCGACGCCTTCGGCCGCGATTCCGGTCTGGCCATCATCCCCGCACCGCGCCTGCTGCCACGGATCATCAAGGTTCCGGAAGAAGTCGGCGGCCCGGGCGACAACTATGTGTTCCTGTCGTCGATGATTCACGCCCACGCCGATGACCTGTTCCAGGGCATGAAGGTGAAGGGCTGCTACCAGTTCCGTCTGACCCGAAACGCCGACCTGGCGCTGGACTCCGAAGACGTCGAAGACCTTGCGCGCGCCCTGCGTGGCGAGCTGTTCTCGCGGCGCTACGGTGATGCCGTGCGTCTGGAAGTTGCCGACACCTGCCCGAAACACCTGTCGGACTACCTGCTCAAGCAGTTCAACCTGAGCGAGACCGAGCTGTATCAGGTCAACGGTCCGGTCAACCTGACGCGTCTGTTCAGCATCACCGGTCTGGACAGCCACCCGGAGCTGCAATACACGCCGTTCACCCCACAGATCCCGAAACTGCTGCAGAACAGCGAGAACATATTCAGCGTCGTCAGCAAGCAGGACATCCTGCTGCTGCACCCGTTCGAGTCGTTCACGCCAGTGGTCGACCTGCTGCGTCAGGCGGCGAAAGACCCGCATGTATTGGCCGTGCGCCAGACCCTGTACCGCTCTGGCGCCAACTCGGAAATCGTCGACGCGCTGGTGGACGCCGCACGTAACGGCAAGGAAGTGACGGCGGTCATCGAGTTGCGCGCACGTTTCGACGAAGAGTCCAACCTGCAACTGGCTAGTCGTCTGCAAGCGGCCGGTGCGGTGGTGATCTACGGCGTGGTTGGCTTCAAGACCCACGCCAAGATGATGTTGATCCTGCGTCGCGAGGCCGGCGAGATCGTGCGGTATGCGCACCTCGGTACCGGTAACTACCACGCCGGCAACGCCCGTCTGTACACCGACTACAGCCTGCTGACTTCCGACGACGCGTTGTGCGAAGACGTCGGCAAACTGTTCAGCCAGTTGATCGGCATGGGCAAGACGCTGCGCATGAAGAAGCTGCTGCATGCGCCGTTCACCCTGAAGAAGGGCATGCTCGACATGATTGCCCGCGAGACCCAGTTCGCCCTCGACGGCAAACCGGCGCACATCATCGCCAAGTTCAACTCGCTGACCGATCCGAAAATCATCCGCGCGCTGTACAAGGCCAGCCAGTCGGGCGTGCGCATCGATCTGGTGGTGCGTGGCATGTGCTGCCTGCGTCCTGGGATTGCCGGGGTTTCGCACAACATCCATGTGCGCTCGATCATTGGTCGCTTCCTCGAGCACACCCGGGTGTTCTACTTCCTCAACGGTGGCGAGGAGCAGATGTTCCTTTCCAGTGCCGACTGGATGGAGCGCAACCTCGACAAGCGCGTCGAGACTTGCTTCCCGGTCGAAGGCAAAAAGCTGCTGACCCGCGTGAAGAAAGAGCTGGAGTTGTACCTGACCGACAACACCCACAGCTGGAGCCTGCAGTCGGATGGCCGTTACATCCGCAACACGCCTACCGGCAACCAGAACCCGCGTAGTGCGCAGGCGACGTTGCTGGAGCGGTTGGGTAGCCCGATTTTGCCGGTGAGCAGCTGAGGTCTTAAAAGCCAAAAGCCCCTCACCCTAACCCTCTCCCATTGGGAGAGGGCCGGGATGGATTCAAGAAACACCAAAGGCTTGTAGCCGAACGCTCAAGCCCAATAAAAAAGGCGATCCCTGCGGATCGCCTTTTTTGTGCCTGAGATTTAACTCAGTGAACAGTGAGGACAATCCCCACCCGCGTCAGCCACTCGGCTTCAAGCCCGAAATCCGCTTGGGTCAGCTGATTCTCATCCAGCCAGTTCTCCGGGAATTCCACGTCAAGGTTGTTGCCCTTGGCATGCAGCACCACCTGCGGCATCGCCTGGGTGCCACGGATGTGGTGGAACAGGATCGCAAAGCGCAGCAGCACGCACAGGCGGATCAGCTTGTCGCCGTCGTCACCGAACTCGGCGAACTTGTCCTTGGGAATGTTGCGGCGGTGGCCACGCACCAAGAGCGCGAGCATCTGCTGGTCTTCACGGGAGAACCCGGCGAGGTCCGAGTGCTCGATCAGATAGGCGCCGTGCTTGTGGTAGTGATAGTGCGCGATGTCGAGGCCGACTTCGTGGACTTTCGCCGCCCAGCCCAGCAGTTCGCGCCAGATACCGTCGTCCAGCTCCCAGTCGGCCGCGACCTGATCGAACGCGTGCAGCGCCTTGCGCTCGACCCGTGCAGCTTGTTCCAGGTCGACGTGATAACGCTCCATCAGCGAAGTCAGGGTGCGTTCACGCACGTCTTCGTGATGATGGCGACCGAGCAGGTCGTAGAGCACGCCTTCACGCAGCGCGCCTTCGCAGTGATCCATGCGTTGCAGTTCGAGGGCGTCGAAGATCGCTTCGAGAATTGCCAGGCCTGCGGGGAAAATCGCCCGACGATCTGGCTTGATGCCTTCGAAATCGATCTTGTCGACATCGCCAAGCTTGAACAGGCGACGCTTGAGCCACGCCAGGCCTTCGGCGTTGACTTCGCCGGTGCCATGGCCACCGGCCTTCAGCGCCAGGCCGATGGCGCGGATGGTACCCGAGGAGCCGATGGCTTCATCCCAGGTCAGGCGGTGCAGGGCGTGTTCGATGCTCATGATCTCCAGCCGCGCTGCGGTGTAAGCCTGGGCGTAGCGCGCCGGGGTGATCTTGCCGTCCTTGAAGTAACGCTGGGTGAAGCTGACGCAGCCCATTTGCAGGCTTTCGCGCAGCAGCGGTTCAAAACGCTGCCCGATGATGAATTCGGTACTGCCGCCGCCGATATCAGCCACCAGGCGCTTGCCCGGGGTGTCGGCCAGGGTGTGCGAGACACCCAGATAGATCAGGCGCGCCTCTTCACGGCCGGAGATGACCTCCACCGGGTGACCGAGGATTTCTTCGGCGCGGTGGATGAACTCCAGACGGTTGCGCGCTTCACGCAGGGCGTTGGTGCCAACGATGCGCACGGCGCCCAGTGGCATACCGTTGATCAGTTGGGCAAAGCGCTTGAGGCAATCGAGCCCGCGCTGCATGGATTCTTCGTTGAGATGGCGCTCATCGTCGATGCCGGCGGCGAGCTGAACCTTCTCTCCGAGGCGCTCCAGAATACGGATTTCACCGTTCTGGGCCTTGGCCACGACCATGTGAAAGCTGTTGGAGCCCAGGTCGATTGCGGCGATCAGGGACAGATTCTTGGCTTTGGATTGCGGCATGGTCTGGGGGTCTCGGTCGATAACCCCGACATCGTGCCACGATCAAACGCTGGCGCCAACGCGCATGGTTCAAACCCTTGATCCTGCGCATAAAAGCTGGAGACCGCGGCGCGGCCATTCGCGAGCAAGCCCGCTCCCACAGGTGACCGCATTCCCATGTGGGAGATTCTATGTTGCAGGGGAACCCTGCAAACTCATCAGGCTGTCGCTTCGACGGTACCAATGAAATTCGCCAGCTCCGGCGTCTGCGGATGGGCAAACAACACCTTCGGATCCCCCACCTCATGCACCTTGCCATGGTGCATGAACACCAGTTTGTCGCCGACCTCCCGGGCGAAGCGCATTTCGTGGGTGACCATGATCAGCGTCATGCCTTCCCGGGCCAGTTGGCGCACCACGGCCAGCACTTCATTGACCAGCTCCGGGTCCAGTGCCGAGGTGATCTCGTCGCATAGCAGCACTTTCGGCGACATCGCCAAGGCTCGGGCAATCGCTACACGCTGCTGCTGACCGCCGGAGAGGCGATCCGGAAATGCATCGAATTTTTCCCCCAGACCGACGCGCTCGAGCATCTTACGCGCCAGTTCGGCAGCCTTGGCCTTGGGGACTTTCTGTACCACTTGCGGGGCGAGCATCACGTTTTCGCCCACGGTCAGGTGCGGGAACAAGTTGAACTGCTGGAACACCATGCCGACTTTCTGCCGCAGGCTGCGCAGGTCGGCGCGGGCGGCATCGAGGTATTCGCCGTCGACTTCGATCACTCCGTCGTTGATCGATTCCAGACCGTTGAGGGTGCGCAGCAGGGTCGATTTGCCCGAGCCGCTGCGGCCGATGATCGCCACCACCTGGCCTTCCTCGACACTCAGGTCGATGCCTTTGAGCACGTGGTGATCGCCGTAGTATTTATGCAGGGCGGAAATTCTAAGCAGAGGCATGCAGTCTCCTTTCCAGGTAGCGCGCACTGAGCGACAAGGGGTAGCAGAGCAGGAAGTAGCCGAGGGCGACGAGGCCGTAGACCATGAACGGTTCGAAAGTGGCATTGGCGAGCATGCCGCCGGTTTTGGTCAGCTCGGTGAAGCCGATGATTGAGGTCACCGCTGTGCCTTTGACCACTTGCACCGAGAAACCCACGGTCGGCGCCACGGCGATGCGCAGCGCCTGCGGCAGAATCACGTAGCGCAATTGCTCCAGAGGGTTCAGCGCCAGGCTTGAAGAGGCTTCCCATTGGCCATGGGGAATTGCTTCGACGCAACCGCGCCAGATCTCCGCCAGATAGGCGCTGGTAAACAGCGTCAGGGCAATCGCCGCGGCCATCCACGGCGAGATTTCGATCCCGGCCAGCGCCACACCGAAGAACACCAGAAACAGCTGCATCAGCAGCGGCGTGCCCTGGAACAGCTCGATCCAGGTGCGGGCGATGCTGCTCGGCAAGGGATTCTTCGAGATGCGCATGATCAGAATCAGCAACCCGACGATCCCGCCGCCGATGAAGGCCACCAGCGACAGTGCCAGCGTCCACTGCAGACCGGTGAGCAGGTTGCGCAGGATGTCCCAGAAGGTGAAGTCGCTCATCGGCTGCTCCTTGCGATATAACGGCGGCCGACCCAGTTCAGCAATTGGCGGATCAGCAGCGCCATGCACAGATAGATCAGGGTGGTCAGCGCATAGGTTTCAAAGGCGCGGAAGTTGCGCGACTGAATGAAGTTGGCGGCGAAGCTCAACTCCTCGGTGGCGATCTGCGAGCACACCGCCGAACCGAGCATGACGATGATGATCTGGCTGCTCAGGGCCGGCCAGACCTTGCCCAGTGCCGGCAGCAGGACCACGTGGCGGAACGCTTCGAAACGGCTCATCGCCAGTGCGGCAGCGGCCTCCAATTGCCCACGCGGGATCGCCTGAATGCCGGCGCGAATGATCTCGGTCGAATACGCACCGAGGTTGATCACCATCGCCAGCACTGCCGCCTGCCACTCGGAAATCTGCACCCCGAGCGAGGGCAGGCCGAAGAAGATGAAGAACAACTGCACCAGAAATGGCGTGTTGCGGATCAACTCGACGTAGACGCCGAAGATCGCCGAGAACGGGCGGATGTTCCACGCCCGCACCAGCGCGCCGACAATCCCCACGCCAACGCCGAGCAGCGCACCGATGGCCGTCAGCTCAAGGGTAAACAGCGCCCCACGCAGCAGCAGGTCGGTGTTTTCCAGCACCGGCAAGAAATCGAACTGATAAGCCATGAAAATCTCCCGCGCAGTCGATCAGAGATCGGCCGGCAGCGGCTCTTTCAGCCAGGTCTGCGAGTTCTTTTCCAGCGCGCCGTCAGCCTTGGCGGTGGTCAGGATGTCATTGACCTTGGCCAGCAGCGCCGGCTCGTTTTTGTTCACGCCGACGTAGACGGGAGAGTCCTTGAGCTTCACTTTCAGCGCCGGCACGCGTTTCGGGTTTTTCTCGCTGATCGCGACCATCACCACGTTGCCGCTGGCGATCAGGTTGACCTGGCCAGCGAGGTAGGCAGCGATGGTCGAGTTGTTGTCTTCGAAGCGCTTGATGGTCACGCCTTCCGGGGCGACCTTGGTCAGCTCGATGTCTTCGATGGCGCCACGGGTGACGCTGATGGTTTTGCCCTTGAGGTCGTCGAGCGTGGAGATTGCGGCATCAGGCGGGCCAAACACCGCGAGGTAGAACGGCGCGTAGGCGTGGGAGAAGTCGATGACTTTCTCGCGCTCGGGGTTCTTGCCCAGGCTTGAGATCACCAGGTTGACCTTGCCGGTGGTGAGGAACGGGATGCGGTTGGTGCTGTTGACCGGGGTCAGTTCGAGTTTGACCTTCAACTGGTCGGCCAGCAGTTTTGCCGTGTCGATGTCCAGGCCGCGAGGCTTCATGTCCGGGCCGACCGAGCCGAACGGCGGGAAGTCCTGGGGCACGGCAACTTTCAGCGTGCCGCGTTTGACCACGTCGTCCAGACCGTCGGCGTGGGCGGGCACCTGGCTCAGCATCAGGCTGGCAAACAGGGTGGCGAGGAGGGCACTGTAACGCTTGGTCATGGACAATCTCCGGATCGGCGGGAAGTGATTTCTGCGATCGGACAGAGCACGGGCCATGCCAACAGCCCGGTCTGTTCCCTGAGGGCCGCGGTTTCCTTGGGTTTGTTCGGTCTTACTGGTCTGAACAGTCAGGGTGTTTTTCGCACCCCGATAGCGCATCGCGCCAAGGCGCCGAACCCCGCTGGGGCACGACTTGCCGGATCCGGCGAATAGCTTTACAACTAGCCGCACCTTGGCCTGGCTCGTCTGAACAACCATGAACTCGATCTCTCGCGCCGTACCTGAAGTGGCGCTGCAAGCGATTCGCAAACTGATCACTGAACAGGGTTTCGGCCCGGGCGAGGCGTTGCCATCGCAACGGGATCTGGCGCTGCAACTGGGCGTCAGTCGGGCGTCATTGCGTGAGGCGCTGTCGTCGCTCAGCGCACTGGGCGTGGTCAGCATCCAGCCGGGCAAAGGCGTGTTCGTGCAGGCGCCGGTGGAGTTGGCGCGCAGTGATAGCGCTCCGGGCTGGCCGTTTGCGGCGCAGGCCTCGCCGCTCGATATTTTTCAGCTGCGCTATGCCCTGGAAGGGTTTGCGGCAGGGCTGGCGGCGGTGACCTTGAGCACGTTCGATCTGGATGCGCTGGAGGACAACGTCGCGGCGATGCGTGAGCAGTTGAAGGCGGGTGACTTCGAGGCGGCAGCCAGGCTCGACTTCGAATTCCACCAGCGCATTCTGCTGGCCAGCGGCAATCAGGCGATGCTGAGCATCCTCACCGCCAGTGCCGAGATTTTTCTGGAAAGCCAGAAGCTACCGTTCATCCGCGCCGAACGGGCGATGGAAACCTGGCAGGAGCACCGCAAGATTCTCCGCGCACTGGCCCGCCGGTCGTCCGCCGCTGCCCAGAAAGCCATGCAGGAGCACGTGCGCAACGCAGCACTGCGCACCGGCATCGCCTTTATCGCCCCCGCCAGCGCGTGAGTTGAGCTATACCCAGACTCATGGGGCGCCATAGCAAGACTCAATCATCTGCGGCTTCCTGAACAAGGGAAGGGCGGATATGATGGGCCACGTTTTTTTGCTTACAACCTGGAGAATTCCATGAGCAGCGATCTTATCAAACACGTTAGCGACGCCAGCTTCGAAGCCGACGTACTCAAGGCCGAAGGCGCTGTACTGGTCGACTACTGGGCTGAATGGTGCGGCCCTTGCAAAATGATCGCTCCGGTTCTGGACGAGATTGCCGAGACCTACAAAGGCAAGCTGACCGTTGCCAAACTGAACATCGACGAAAACCAGGAAACTCCGGCCAAGCACGGCGTGCGTGGTATCCCGACGTTGATGCTGTTCAAGAACGGTAACGTTGAAGCGACCAAAGTCGGCGCCCTGTCCAAGTCGCAACTGGCCGCTTTCCTCGACGCCAACATCTAAGCGTCGCCGTAAAGTGCCCTGAAAAAGCCCCGCAAATTGCGGGGCTTTTTGCGTATTCAGGGCTAGACGCTCCGAAACTCAGGTGGTACATTCGGCCCCGCACTGGTTTCTCCACTGCCCCCTGCTAGCCGTCGCCGACGCACTCCTTTTCGAACAAGTTCGCGATCCTGTCGCCTTCTCCGCGGCGCGGCCTCATTAAGCCAAAAGCTTAATTTCCCCCCCTCCATAAATGATTACGTCATTCCTATATGAATCTGACTGAACTCAAGCAAAAGCCGATTACCGAACTGCTCGAATTGGCCGAACAGATGGGCATAGAAAATATGGCCCGTTCGCGCAAGCAGGACGTGATTTTCTCCCTGCTGAAAAAGCACGCGAAAAGCGGCGAGGAAATCTCCGGTGATGGCGTGCTGGAGATTCTCCAGGACGGCTTCGGCTTCCTGCGCTCCGCTGACGCTTCCTACCTGGCCGGCCCGGACGATATCTACGTCTCGCCGAGCCAGATCCGTCGTTTCAACTTGCGCACCGGTGACACCATCGTTGGCAAGATCCGCCCTCCAAAGGAAGGCGAGCGTTACTTCGCCCTGCTCAAGGTCGACACGATCAACTTCGATCGTCCCGAGAACGCGAAAAACAAGATTCTCTTCGAGAACCTGACCCCGCTGTTCCCGACCGTGCGCATGAAGATGGAAGCCGGTAACGGTTCCACTGAAGACTTGACCGGTCGTGTGATCGACCTGTGCGCCCCGATCGGCAAAGGCCAGCGTGGTCTGATCGTTGCACCGCCCAAAGCCGGTAAAACGATCATGCTGCAGAACATCGCCGCGAACATCGCCCGTAACAACCCTGAAGTGCACCTGATCGTGCTGCTGATCGACGAGCGTCCGGAAGAAGTTACCGAAATGCAGCGCACCGTGCGCGGCGAAGTGGTTGCCTCGACCTTCGACGAGCCGCCGACCCGTCACGTGCAGGTTGCCGAAATGGTGATCGAGAAGGCCAAGCGCCTGGTCGAACACAAGAAGGACGTGGTGATCCTGCTCGACTCCATCACCCGTCTGGCCCGTGCCTACAACACCGTGATCCCGAGCTCCGGCAAGGTCCTGACCGGTGGTGTCGATGCTCACGCCCTGGAGAAACCGAAGCGTTTCTTCGGCGCTGCGCGCAACATCGAAGAAGGCGGCTCGCTGACCATTATCGCCACCGCACTGGTTGAAACCGGTTCGAAGATGGACGAAGTGATCTACGAAGAGTTCAAGGGTACCGGCAACATGGAACTGCCTCTGGATCGCAAGATCGCCGAGAAGCGCGTGTTCCCGGCCATCAACATCAACCGTTCCGGCACCCGCCGCGAAGAGTTGCTGACCGCCGACGACGAACTGCAGCGCATGTGGATTCTGCGCAAGCTGCTGCACCCGATGGACGAAGTTGCCGCCATCGAGTTCCTGGTCGACAAGCTGAAAACGACCAAGACCAACGACGAGTTCTTCCTGTCGATGAAGCGTAAGTAACATCGCAGGCAGTGCCCGAAAATGGCATCCCGCACGGGGTGCCATTTTTTTTGCCTGAATTATGGGAGGTTCGTGATCTGTTAAGGTCTGTGACTGGGCAAAATAACCAGCAGCATTTGTGAGCCTTTTCGAGTCATAGGCTCAAGCTGTACAAAAAACAACCATCTGATTGGCATTAAAGATTTATGAGCACACTCGCTTATCGAAGGGATATCGACGGCCTGCGCGCAGTCGCAGTGATCGCCGTGGTGCTGTTCCACTTTGGCGTCCCGGGGTTTACCGGCGGATTTGTCGGCGTGGACGTGTTCTTCGTGATTTCCGGCTACCTCATCACGTCGATCATCTGGAACCAGCGTCAGGCGGGTCGTTTCAGCTTCGTCGAGTTCTGGGCGCGGCGTGCGCGGCGAATTCTGCCGGCGCTGTTCGCGATGATCATCGCGGTGCTGGCGGTAGGCTGGTTCCTGCTCGCACCCAAGGATTACGAGGAACTGGGGCGCTCGGTGCGTTATCAGGTGACGTTCGTCTCGAACCTTCTGTTCATGCGCCAGGACGGCTACTTCGATGTCGCCTCTGACCTGAAACCGCTGCTGCACACCTGGTCGCTGGCGGTGGAAGAACAGTTCTACATTGTCTTCCCGCTGTTGCTGACGCTGCTCTCGAGTCGGCTGAAACACTGGCGGCTGGCGCTGTTCGGCGTACTGCTGGTGTCGTTCGGGTTGAGTGTGTGGGCGATCAATCATCACCCGGAAAAAGCCTTCTTCCTGCTGCCGATGCGGGCCTGGGAGTTGCTGGCCGGGGCGATGCTGGCGATTGCGCCGAAACACGCCTGGCGCTTGAAGCCGCTGGCTGCACAAGCGTTGAGCATCCTGGGCATGGGGCTGATCCTGCTGGCGGTGTTCGTCTATGACAAGTCGACGCCGTTCCCGGGGGCCACGGCCTTGTTGCCGGTGCTGGGCGTAGTGCTGCTGATTCTGGCCAACGGTCATCGCGAGACCCTGGTGGGTCAATTATTGAGCAGCCGAGTGATGGTCGGCCTCGGCCTGATTTCCTATTCCTGGTATCTGTGGCACTGGCCGGTGTTCGTGTTTTCCAGCTACGCCAGTGTCGATGAGCCGGGTGCGCTCGACACCGCCGGTTTGATCCTGCTGACGCTGGTGCTCGGTTATCTGTCGTGGAAATTCGTCGAAACCCCGTTCCGCGAGCGGCGTTTGCTCGCTGGGCGTCGCCAGGTGCTGCTGGCCGGTTTCTGCGGCATTCTGGTGCTTGGTCTGGCCGGGCAAGCCTTGCGCTGGACCGATGGCCTGCCATGGCGCCTTTCCGAGCAGGCACTGCAATACGCCAAGGGCCGCGAGTGGCGGCCGGAGTTGATGGCGTGCCTGGCGGACGACAAGACCCCGGACGACAAGCTGTTCTGCCATTACGGCGTGACGGATCTGCCGACTCGCGCGCTGGTCTGGGGCGACAGTCACGCCACCGCGCTGATCCCGGTGTTCGATGACGGTGCCAAGGCCCACGGCGTCAGCGTGATCCTGGCCAGTTCCCCGGGATGCATTCCGGTCGATGGGCTGGAGCATGACGGTGTGTGTGCGCGGTTCAATAAGCGGGTCGAGCAGGGGCTGAAGGCGCAGTCGGTCAGCGATGTGGTGCTGGTCGCGCGGTGGAGCCTGTATCTGTACGGCGATGCCAAAGGCGATCTGGGTCATGTGCTGAGAACGACCGACGGCCGCTATGATCGCGCCGACGCCGAACGGCGGCTGGCCGAAGGTCTGCGGGCACGGGTGGCGCAATTACGCGCCGCCGGGCATCGCGTATGGCTGGTGAAAGAGGCGCCGCTGCAAGCCTTCAGCCCGCCGTATCGCCTGACGCGTCTGGCGATGCTCGATCGTCCGGTCGATGAAGTCGGGCTGGACGTCGAGGCGCACCACAAGCGCCAGGTATTCATCAGTCAGCTGTTCGCCCAGCTCGCGCAGGATGATCCGGCGGTGCGGGTGGTCGATCCGGCGCCGCGCCTGTGTGATGACAAGGGCCTGTGCCACGCCGAACTGGGCGGTTATTCGCTGTACACCGATGACAATCACCTGTCCGAAGTCGGTGCACGCTTTGTGGCACCGATCCTCGAGCCGCTGTTTATCGGCCTGCAAGCCCGGGAAAACCTTGGCAAAGCGCAGACGAATGCAGCCAAGTAAGCAGCGACAGGCTGCCACAGGCCGGCATAGCAGGTAGGATGTACGCCTATTTTGAGGGTGCCATCGTCAATGAAATTCAAGGATCTTCGGGATTTCGTGCAGCAGCTTGAGCAGCGCGGAGAGTTGAAACGCATCCAGATTCCCGTCTCGCCGGTGCTGGAGATGACCGAGGTGTGCGACCGCACACTGCGGGCCAAGGGCCCGGCGCTGTTGTTCGAAAAGCCGACCGGCTACGACATTCCGGTGCTCGGCAACCTGTTCGGCACCCCCGAGCGGGTCGCCATGGGCATGGGCGCCGAGTCGGTCAGCGAGCTGCGCGAAATCGGCAAGCTGCTGGCCTTCCTCAAGGAGCCGGAGCCGCCGAAGGGCTTGAAGGATGCGTGGTCGAAACTGCCGATCTTCCGCAAGATCATCTCGATGGCACCCAAAGTCGTCAAAGATGCGGTGTGTCAGGAAGTGGTCATCGAAGGCGACGACGTTGACCTGGCGATGCTGCCTGTGCAGACCTGCTGGCCCGGCGACGTCGGCCCGCTGATCACCTGGGGCCTGACCGTCACCAAAGGTCCGAACAAGGATCGCCAGAACCTCGGCATCTACCGTCAGCAAGTGATCGGCCGTAACAAGGTGATCATGCGCTGGCTCAGCCACCGTGGCGGTGCGCTGGACTATCGCGAGTGGTGCGAGAAGCATCCGGGCCAGCCGTTCCCGGTGTCTGTCGCGTTGGGCGCTGACCCGGCGACCATCCTTGGCGCCGTGACGCCAGTGCCGGACAGCCTCTCCGAGTACGCCTTCGCCGGCCTGCTGCGCGGTAACCGCACCGAACTGGTCAAATGCCGCGGCAACGACCTGCAAGTGCCGGCCACTGCCGAGATCATCCTCGAAGGCGTGATCCATCCGGGCGAGATGGCCGACGAAGGCCCGTACGGCGACCACACCGGTTACTACAACGAAGTCGACAGCTTCCCGGTGTTCACTGTCGAGCGCATCACCCACCGGATCAAACCGATCTACCACAGCACCTACACCGGCCGTCCGCCGGATGAGCCGGCAATCCTCGGTGTGGCGCTGAACGAAGTGTTCGTGCCGATCCTGCAGAAGCAATTCCCGGAAATCACCGACTTCTACCTGCCGCCCGAAGGCTGCTCGTACCGCATGGCCATCGTGACGATGAAGAAGTCGTATCCGGGGCATGCCAAGCGCGTGATGCTCGGTGTCTGGTCGTTTTTGCGACAGTTCATGTACACCAAGTTCGTTATCGTCACCGACGACGATATCAACGCCCGCGACTGGAACGACGTGATCTGGGCCATTACCACGCGCATGGACCCCAAGCGCGACACGGTGATGATCGACAACACGCCAATCGACTACCTCGACTTTGCCTCGCCGGTCTCCGGCCTGGGGTCGAAAATGGGCCTGGATGCCACCCACAAGTGGCCAGGCGAAACCACTCGCGAATGGGGTCGCGTGATCGTCAAGGACGACGCCGTTACCCAGCGGATCGATGCCATCTGGAATCAGTTAGGAATAGATTGATGCGTGTAACCCTGCAGCCCTCCGGAGCGGTGCTTGAGATACGGCCCGGCGAGCGGATTCTCGATGGTGCGCGGCGCCTGGGCTACGAATGCCCGCAAAGCTGTCGCAACGGCAATTGTCACGTGTGTGCCGCGCTGCTGGTGGAAGGTCGGGTCGAGCAGGCCGGCAAGGTGCACGACCACGGCGAGTTCTACACTTGCATAGCCGAGCCGCTGGAAGACTGCATCCTGCTGTGGGATGGCGTGCTCGCGCTGGGAGAACTGCCGGTGCGCAGCCTGTCGTGTCAGGTCATCGAATGCCGGGACGTCGGCGGCGACACCTGGCGCGTGCGCCTGCGGGCGCCGGCCGGCAAGCCGCCGCGCTATCACGCCGGGCAGTACCTGATGATCGAGCGCGAGAGCGGCGAGAAGTCGGCGTTCTCCATGGCCTCGGCGCCGCATGGCGGACGTGATCTGGAAATCCACGTACTGGCGCGTGAGCCCAGTGCGCTAAGCCTGATCGAGCAACTGCAACGCAACCCGCTGGTGCGCGTCGAACTGCCGTTCGGCGACACGCACCTCGCCGAATTGCCCGACGGGCCGCTGGTGCTGATTGCCGCCGGCACCGGCATGGGCCAGATCCACAGCCTGATCGAACACTGCCGCGCCAACGGCTTCAAACACCCGGTGCATTTGTATTGGGGGGTGCGTCGTCCGGAAGATTTCTACGAAATCGAACACTGGGATGAATGGCTGAAGCTGCCTAACCTGTTCCTGCACAAAGTGGTCAGCGACCAGTGCGGTTGGGAAGGACGCTGCGGGATGTTGCATCAGGCGGTATGTGAGGACTTCGCGGATCTGAAGTCCCTGCACGTCTACGCCAGCGGCTCGCCGGCGATGGTCTACGGTACGCTGGATGCGCTGGTGGAAGCCGGCATGGATGCGCACCAGATGCGCGCCGACGTGTTTGCCTATGCGCCGCGCTCTTGAGCCGCGCGAATTGAGCTGCGCTCTCGAGCCGCGCGAATTGAGCCATGTGAATTGAGCCGAGCCTGAGTCCCCGCCCCTAGAAACGCACCCCGGTTGTCACCATCGCCGCATTGGCGCCGAGAAACACCAACTCGGCGGCCAATGGGCCGTAGTGAGTACCGATGGACGGAATGATCACCGGTGCAACGCCGTAGCGATTCAACGGGATCTTGTCCTTGTAATCACCGCGATAACCCTGCAACAGCCCACCGGTGACTTTCAGATAAACCGGATACTCGCTGCTGTCATAGCGTTTGCCGACATAGGCATAGTTCGAGCGCTGGCGGAACGAATTGCGGAAAGTTGCCCCGCCAAATACCCAGCCGGAAGCCTGATTGCGTTCGATGCCGATCAAGTCCTGATGATTATTGTGCTCGGGGTCGGGCGAATAATGGCGGGTATAGACACTGGTCTGTGCGTACCAGAACCCCTTGTCCTTCTGTGAGTCATCCTCGGCCAAAGCCTGGCCGGTCTGGATCAATAACAGTGCGGCCAAAAGCCTTGGTTTTTTCATGATGCAGCCTCGGTTAAACGGATGGCTTGCGCCAGAGGAAGGCCGTTATACGTAGGCGTTCAGCGACGGGAAAGACAGAAAGTCCGACATTTTAGTAGGAAGATTCCTGCATTTTCTTGAACCGATCCTGAACAAGCGAAGGCTTATGCATATTTCATTCGGGTATTTAAGATATTTTGGCAAGGGTATTAGGCTATATAAAAGCCGTTGGCCGAGGCTGATAATCGCGCTTTAGCGCTATTGAACAGGTCATACATCCTTTAGCACTTTTCGTTTTACAGTTACTGCTATATGTTCTATCAAGCGAATTGTGCTTACATCTTGTAATACTTGCGGGGCCGAACACTTCCGTCATGACAGCCATTGAATCTGCTTTTGTGAATCTGGCTTACCCTCCGCGGCTCGATCTGGGGCCGCAGCTGACCCACGAACAACTTCTCGTCTCGATGCAATCGACCATGGCGCGCCACAAGGGCGGCCCGGTGTGGCTGTTCGCCTACGGTTCGCTGATCTGGCGTCCGGAGTGTTCGGCTGTGGAGCGGGTGCGCGGACGCGTCCACGGCTACCACCGCGGCCTGTATCTGTGGTCGCATGAACATCGCGGGACGCCGGAGATGCCCGGGCTGGTGTTCGGTCTGGATCGCGGCGGTTCATGCAGCGGCTTCGCCTATCGGCTGCCGGAAGAGAACCTTGACGGCGCGTTGTACGCGCTGTGGAAACGCGAGATGCCGTTCCCGTCCTATCGCCCACACTGGCTCAACTGCCGGCTTGAAGATGGCAGTCAGGTACAGGCGTTGGGATTTGTTCTGGAGCGACACCTGCCCAGCTATGCCGGCAACTTGCCGGATCATGTGCTGAGCCAGGTGTTCGAAAGCGCTTGCGGGCGCTACGGCACGACTCGCGATTATGTCGAGCAGACCGTCCACGCCCTGCGCAGCCACGCCATGCCAGACCGGAATCTGGAGGCGCGGCTCAAGCGCTGCAAGTCAAAGGTCGATCAGGCGAGCGATTCTCGGCCCTGACTGGCGACTTTCTTGTGCCACAACGTGGGAGCCAGGCAAACCATCGCCATGATGCAGCCGCCCACCAGCAGCACGAAGCCGCCGTCCCAGCCGAAGTGGTCCACGGTGTAGCCCATTGCTGCACTGGCCGCGACCGACCCACCCAGATAACCAAACAGACCGGTGAAGCCTGCTGCAGTGCCGGCGGCTTTCTTCGGTGCCAGTTCCAGCGCCTGCAAACCGGTCAACATCACCGGGCCATAGATCAGGAAACCAATGGAGAACAGCGCGATCATGTCGATGGTCGGGTTGCCCGGCGGGTTGAGCCAGTAGACCAGCGTCGCCACGGTGACCAGCGCCATGAATACCATGCCGGTCAGGCCACGATTGCCACGGAAGATCTTGTCTGACATCCAGCCACAGAGCAGCGTGCCTGGAATACCGGCCCACTCGTAGAAGAAGTACGCCCACGAGGTGGTGTCCACGGTGAAGTGCTTGGCTTCCTTCAGATACGTCGGGGCCCAGTCCAGTACGCCGTAGCGCAGCAGGTAGACGAAGACGTTGGCCATGGCCACGTACCAGAGCATTTTGTTGCGCAGCACGTACTTGACGAAGATTTCCTTGGTGCTGAATTCGTCTTCGTGGCTGGCATCGTAGCCTTCGGGGTAATCGTTCTTGTACTGCTCGATCGGCGGCAGGCCAACCGATTGCGGGGTGTCGCGCATGGTCATGAACGCGAACGCCGCCACGCCCAGGGCCACTGCAGCCGGCACGTAGAATGCCGCATGCCAGTCATTGAACAGGCCCATGCCGAGCAGGAACAACGGACCGATCAGGCCGCCCCCCACGTTGTGCGCCACGTTCCACACCGACACTACGCCGCCGCGCTCTTTCTGCGACCACCAGTGCACCATGGTCCGACCGCTCGGCGGCCAGCCCATGCCCTGAGCCCAGCCGTTGATGAACAGCAGAATGAACATCATGGTCACGCTGGACGTCGCCCACGGTGCAAAACCGAAGACGAACATCACGCCTGCCGAGATCAGCAAGCCGAACGGCAAGAAGAAACGCGGGTTGGAACGATCGGACACCAGGCCCATCAAGAACTTCGACAGGCCGTAAGCGATCGCGATGGCCGACATTGCCACGCCCAGTTGACCCCGGGTGTAGCCCTCGTCGATCAGGTACGGCATGGCCAGCGAGAAGTTTTTGCGCAGCAGGTAGTAACCCGCATAACCAAAGAAAATACCGGCGAAGATCTGCCAGCGCAGGCGTCGGTAGGTACTGTCTATTTTTTCGTCAGGCAATGGAGCCTGATGTGCGGCAGGACGAAAGAAAGCAAACATTCAAGAGCTCCAGATTTCTTGTTTTGACTGCGGATGCGAATGTTACAGTTTCGTTACCGAAAATAGCACCGGTTCGCATCAGCAAAACAGTGGAAAATGTTGGAAGTCGCATGTTCCTTTACGAACCTGTCGCTCAGCTGTAAGAACAGGGCGTTTTCACCACCTGTGAACATGTGGGGGCTTAGACTCGCGGTCAGTTCAGCCTATTGATCAGCAGAGATAAGAAATGCCAGTGAAGGTTCGCATGTTGGTGCCGAGATTCTTGGTGGCGGCGGGACTCGCCGTTGTGATGCTGGCCTTGATTTTCACCGACCATCCTGCCCATTCCGGTCTGCGCAACACGACCGTGCTGATCATTCGCCATGCGGAAAAGCCCGACGTGGGCTCGGTGCTCAATGCCCGAGGCGAACAGCGTGCGGCCGCCTACGTCGACTATTTCAGTGTGCTGAAACTCGACGGCCAGACGCTCACCCCCCAGCGTTTGATTGCTGCCGGCGACACCCCGGAGAGCGCTCGCTCGCGCCTGACTCTGACCCCGTTGGCCCAGCGGCTTGGCCTGCCGATTGAGCAGCCCTACGTCAATGGCGATCTGCATCAACTGGTCAAACTGTTGCGCAAGAGCAATCAGGCGCCAACGGTGCTGATCGCCTGGCACCATGGGCACATCAATAAACTGCTCAAAGCCTTTGGCGGTGATGCCAGCGCATTGATGGGGCAGGAAAAATGGCCGGATGATGTCTTCGACTGGTTGATTGTCCTGCGCTTCGATGACAAAGGCCGGCTCATTCCGTCTCGCAGCCTGAAGGTGCAAGAGCATCTGTTGCCGGGCGATATTGCAGGATCAAACAGCGGCTAAACGTCTGTCAGAAAACTTACCTGACGCCACTTACTCAGCGGTTTCGTCAGGTTTCCGCTCGGGATCAGGAAATGTCCTGCGTCCAACAGCGACGTTGCGCCATTCAGTTTAAAGGCCGCGCTCCGTAACCTTTGTGCTGTTGCCGGATAAGGCATCTCACTAGGGACGGGGCACGATCATGCGGTGGTTTTTTGCTGGGCTTCTGTTGACGATCTTCAGCTTGGCGCTGGCGGCAGAAGGGCTGCTCATCCCTGAACACAATCCCAGGCCGATTTACCCAAGAGCGTTGTACAGGGCCGGGATCGATGGCGAGGTCAGGGTCAGCTTCATCGTCAAGGCGGATGGTTCGGTCAGCGCGATCAGCATCGTGCACAGTGACCATCCCGATCTGGCGGGGGCGGTCAAGGAGGCGGTAACGCAGTGGCGATTCAAGCCTTGGTCGGTCGATGAAGGTCGGCCTGCGGAGCAGTCAGTGCTCGCGCCAATGCTCTTTCGACTTGATCTGCATCAGCCGATCCACATCAACCAGTGGCTGAAGACCGTGAAGTGTCGCGTCATCAGTGACGGCCTCACGCACACGCCCGAGTACGCGTGGGTCGATGCACAGGTATTCGATTACACCCGTGCGTACGTGTCGAACGTGATCCACAAGAGTCAACTGGCCGATGAGCAGCGTCTGGCGATCATCGCAAAGATGAACCGGCGCGTACCCTTGATCGTCAGAGGTTGCCGGGAAAACCCTATGCGCAGATACATGAGTTTTCTGCCGGCGGAGGTTCGTGAGTTGCTATGAACGGCAGCAATGCCACGCCGCTATAGGTGACGCCGGGTTGCTGCCTTTCGGGCTCAAGCCGGACTTCGGGGAAAAGTCCGGCCTGAACAACAAGTCAGCGTACCTGCACCACCACCTTGCCCACCGCTTTGCGCTGGCCCAGGTCATTGATCGCCTGCGCCGCATTGCTCAGCGGATACACCTGCGACACCAAAGGGTGGAGCTTGCCTTCGGCAAACCAGCCGAACAGTTGCTGGAAGTTCGCCGCGTTGTCCTGTGGCTGGCGCTGGGCGAAAGAGCCCCAGAACACGCCGAGTACCGCTGCGCCCTTGAGCAGGGCGAGGTTGACCGGGAGTTCGGGGATGCGCCCGCTGGCAAAACCCACCACCAGCAGGCGGCCGTTCCAGGCGATGGCGCGGATGGCCTGGTCAAACAGGTCGCCACCCACCGGGTCGTAGATCACGTCGGCGCCCTGGCCGTCGGTGAGGCGTTTGATTTCGTCCTTGAGGCTGGTTTCGCTGTAGTTGATCAGTTCGTCGGCGCCGGCAGCCTTGGCCACCGCGAGTTTTTCTGCGCTGCTGGCGGCGGCGATGACGCGGGCGCCCATGGCTTTGCCGATTTCCACCGCTGCCAGGCCGACACCGCCGGAGGCGCCGAGCACCAGCAGGGTTTCGCCCGGTTGCAGGTTGGCCCGTTGTTTAAGGGCGTGCATTGAGGTGCCGTAGGTCATGCTGAACGCAGCGGCGGTATTGAAGTCCATCGACGGCGGGATCGGCAGGACGTTATAGCCCGGCACCGCGACCTGTTCGGCAAAGCTGCCCCAACCGGTCAGGGCCATGACCCGGTCGCCGACCTTCAAATGGCCGACCTTTTCGCCCACGGCGCTGACCACGCCGGACGCCTCGCCACCGGGGGAAAACGGGAAGGGCGGCTTGAACTGGTATTTGCCCTCGATGATCAGCGTGTCCGGAAAGTTGACCCCGGCGGCGTGCACGTCCAGCAGGATCTCGTTCTTCTTCGCGACAGGACTGGCGACGTCTTCCAGCACCAGCGATTCGGCAGGGCCGAAGGCTTTGCACAGCACGGCTTTCATCAGGGCTATTCCTTTGGGAGTGATGGCCGATAAGTGTAGGTGTGTCAGTCAACGGGTCAACGAGCATGCCCGGCCCTGATAGTCAGCCATAAGCTTGTGCTTGTGCGGCGGGTCGTTATGCTAGGCCGCAAACCGGATAAGGAGCGAATTGTGAAAGCGTGGATCATGTTGTTGCTGGCCCTGTCTCTGCCTGTGGCAGCGCTGGCCGAAGAAGCCAAAGAAGGCGAGGCGCCGAAGGTCAACTACATCACTCTTAGCCCGCCGTTCGTGGGCAACTACGGGCTGGACGGCACGCCCAAGCTCAAGGTTTACAAGGCCGACGTGGCGCTGCGTGTGACCGGTGACGAGGCGACCAAGCTGGTCAAGGCCAACGAGCCGCTGATCCGCAATCAGCTGGTGGCGCTGTTCACCCAGCAGACTGCCGAGGCGATGAGCAGCATCGAAGGCAAGGAAAAGCTGCGTCAGGAAGCCCTGAAGCAGACTCAGCAAGTCATGAATGACGAAACCGGCAAGCCGGTGGTTGAGGATCTGTTGTTCAACAACCTGATCATTCAGTAAGCCCTTTGTTGTCCGGGCTGTCCTTTTCGCGAGCAAGCCCGCGCCCACAGTGTTTTGCGGTGGCACATAAATATGTGATCACCGCGTCACCCTGTGGGAGCGGGCTTGCTCGCGAAAGCAATTGATCAGTCGCCCAATGAATCAGGGTTTGAGCGCGATCACTGCCGCCCACTGCTCTGCCGTTACCGGCATCACCGACAGCCGCGAACCCTTCTGCACCAATGGCATTTCCGCCAGCGCCGTCTGCTGCTTCAGATAATCCAGCTTCAACACCCGCACAAACGTCTCGACGTGCTCGACATCAATCGCGCTCCAGGCGTTTTTCTCCGGGGTAGCCTTCGGATCGAAGTAATGACTCTCCGGCTCCAGTGCGGTGGGATCCGGGTACGCCGCCTCGATAATTCTGCCGATTCCGGCAATTCCCGGCTCCGGGCAGCTGGAATGGTAGAAAAAGAACTCATCCCCCACCGCCATCGCCCGCAGGAAATTGCGTGCCTGATAGTTGCGAACCCCGTCCCAGCGCGCTGTGCCAAGTTTCTCCAGACCTTTGATCGAGAGTTCATCGGGCTCGGATTTCATCAGCCAGTAGGCCATGTCTTTTGCTCCTCAAGCGGTCATTGGGCAGGTTGTCGGGCAATTTTATGACAAACCGACGGTCGGTTGACGTCAGCGTTTGCGCCCGGGTTCACGTTGTCGCAAAATGCCGGCCTTTAAAGCTTGACGCTGCTGCACGGCCTACGAAGGGAAACCGCTGCTGTCATCGTGATGATGTGCCTTGAGGGGGGCAATCGATGAAACGCAAACCGGATTTGCTATGGACTTTGGTTATTTTGTTCGGCCTGGGCGTCGTGACCACCGGTTATGCGCAAAGTCTGTGGACAAGCAAGACCGATGCTCCAGTTGAAGTCGCGCAACAGGTTCAGCAGTCGACCGCCTTCAAGCGCTGAAACGGCCTCCCCGACGCCGCTGATCTGCGCGGCGTCTAGTCTGCGAAATACCACGCCTTGTCCGTCACCGTGCCCTGCAACGGTACATCCCAGCTTGCCTGCGCCAGGCGTCCGACCTTCTGACATTCATGGGCCAGTCCCAACAGTGTCGGCTTGCGCCAGTTTTTGCGCCGGGCCAGGTACGCCAGGCTGCGGTCGTAGAAACCACCGCCCATCCCCAGGCGTCCGCCGACATCGTCAAACCCCACCAGTGGCAGCAACACCAGATCCAGCGTCCAGATCTTGCGTTGGCGGGCCAGGTTGGCGCGCGGTTCGAGAATGCGGAAGCGATTGGGCTTGAGCTTGTCGGCGGGGCGAATGCGCTGGAAGACCATTTTGGTTCGCGGCCAGGCGCTGAGCACCGGCAGGTAGGTCGCCTTGCCGCGACGCTGGGCTTCGCGCAGCAGCAGGCGCGGGTCGATTTCACCGTCGGTGGGCAGATACAGAGAAATGTGTTTTGCCCGGCGGAAGTGCGGGTCTTGTGCCAGTTGGCGGAACAGGCCTTTGGCGGCCTGACGTTGCTCGCTCGGCGTCAGCGCGCGGCGCGCCTTGCGTAGCAGGCGACGGAGTTGCGGGCGGGGCAGCAGCGCAGGTTCGGTCATGGTTCGGCTTCGGCAGATGAGGGCGAAAACGCACGCATAAAAAATCCGATGCCGGCAAAAACCGGCATCGGATTCGAATCAGGCTCCCCGGATGAACCGCTGTCAACTTAGCCCTTGAACCCGAAAGTTCAAGGTGGAGGATGCAGTAGACTTTAAGGCTTTCCGTCTGGCGGACATGCACACCAGCCCAACGTGCAACCTCCAGGGTAGTGCGAATCGGCTCAGGGACATCGTCAACTGGCAAGCACCCCAGGGAGTGCCGCGAGTATACCTCAAGCGGCCTGGCGAATCAGCCCTTGGTGACGTCCGGATCGGTGGCCAGCACCAGATCGACACGATCGAGCAAGTCGCGCACCTGTTCACGGGTCGAGCCGCTGGCCTGGATGTCCGGGCGCTCTTCTTTGTGCAAGAGGTCATGGGTGATGTTCAGCGCGGCCATCACGGCGATACGGTCGGCACCGATGACTTTGCCGCTGCTGCGAATCTCGCGCATCTTGCCGTCCAGATAGCGTGCGGCACTGACCAGATTGCTGCGTTCTTCCTGCGGGCAGATGATCGAATATTCTTTGTCGAGGATCTGCACGGTAACGCTATTGCTTGAACTCATGAGTCTTGCTCCAGGGCCTTGAGGCGCGAAATCATCGATTCGACCTTACGCCGGGCGATTTCGTTTTTTTCAATGAGGTGAGCGCGTTCCTCGCGCCAGGTCTTTTCCTGAGCTAGTAAGAGTGCGTTTTGACTCTTAAGTTGCTCCACTCGACTAATCAGCAGTTCGAGTCTGGCCATCAGCGCTTGCAGGTCGGTGTCTTCCATTGTGTCCACTGAGTCGGAGTCTGTCTGATGGGATAGCGGGCGGACAGCCTTTAATAGTCTTGGCGAGTCTGTCGATGTAGGATACAAGGCCTTCATTCTAGACATAGCGCCGTCTGGCGCCTAGCTGCCCATGACCATTGCGAATTCCCCGTACCAAGCCTTTGCCACCCTGCTGACTGCCAGCGGCCACAACGTCTCGCCTGCCGAACTGCATGGCCTGCTGCTCGGTCGCAGTTGCGCCGGCGCCGGCTTCGATAACGAAGGCTGGTTGATCGACGCCGCCGAACTGCTCGAAGGCGACATCCAGGACAACGTCCGTAACGCCCTGATCGGCCTGCAAGAGATGGTCAAAGGCGAGCTGACCGGTGACGACGTCACTGTCGTTCTGCTGCTGCCGACCGATGACGCCCCGCTGGCTGACCGCGCCGCTGCGCTGGGCCAATGGTGCCAGGGCTTCCTCAGCGGTTTCGGCCTGAACTGCCGCGACAGCAGTATGCTCAGCACTGAAGCCACCGAAGTATTGCAGGACCTTGCGGCCATCTCTCAGGTGCAAGATGCCCTGGAAGAATCCGAAGACGGCGAATCCGACTACATGGAAGTCATGGAGTACCTGCGCGTCGCGCCGCTGCTGCTGTTCTCGGAAACCAAGAAAGCCGACGTGCCGCCAGCCGCCAAGCCGTCGCTGCATTAATCGCGTGCCAGGGAAAGCCATCTGCCCATGACCCATATCCCCAAAGCGGAATACAGCCGTCGCCGCAAGGCCCTGATGGCGCAGATGGAACCCAACAGCATCGCGATCCTGCCCGCCGCCGCGGTAGCGATCCGCAACCGCGACGTCGAGCACGTCTACCGTCAGGACAGCGACTTCCAGTACCTCAGCGGATTCCCCGAGCCACAAGCCGTCATCGTGTTGATGCCGGGGCGCGAGCATGGTGAGTACGTGCTGTTCTGCCGTGAACGTAATGCCGAACGCGAGTTGTGGGACGGCCTGCGTGCAGGGCAGGAAGGTGCGATCCGTGATTACGGCGCCGATGACGCGTTCCCCATTACCGATATCGACGACATCCTGCCAGGCCTGATCGAAGGCCGCGACCGGGTGTATTCGGCGATGGGCAGCAACCCGGAATTCGATCGGCACCTGATGGACTGGATCAACGTGATCCGCTCCAAGGCGCACCTCGGCGCTCAGCCACCGAACGAATTCGTTGCCCTGGATCACCTGTTGCACGATATGCGTCTGTATAAATCGGCGGCAGAAGTGAAGGTGATGCGCGAAGCCGCACGGATTTCTGCTCAGGCTCATATCCGCGCGATGCAGGCCAGTCGGGCCGGGCTCCACGAGTACAGCCTCGAAGCCGAGCTCGATTACGAATTCCGCAAGGGCGGGGCGAAGATGCCGGCCTATGGTTCGATCGTCGCGGCGGGGCGCAACAGCTGCATCCTGCATTACCAGCAGAATGACGCGCTGCTCAAGGACGGCGACCTGGTGTTGATCGACGCCGGTTGCGAGATCGATTGCTACGCCAGCGACATCACCCGCACCTGGCCGGTCAACGGCAAGTTTTCCGCCGAGCAGAAAGCGATTTACGAGTTGGTGCTGGCCTCGCAGGAAGCCGCCTTTGCCGAAATCGCCCCGAACAAAAACTGGAATCAGGCGCACGAAGCCACGGTCAGGGTTATTACCACCGGTCTGGTCAAGCTCGGGATCCTGCAAGGCGAGGTCGACGAGCTGATCGCGACCGAAGCCTATAAAGCGTTTTACATGCACCGTGCCGGCCACTGGCTGGGCATGGATGTACACGACGTCGGCGAATACAAGGTCGGCGGCGAATGGCGCGTACTGGAGGTCGGCATGGCGCTGACCGTGGAGCCGGGCATCTACATCGCCCCGGACAACCAGAACGTAGCGAAGAAATGGCGCGGCATTGGCGTGCGCATCGAGGATGACGTGGTAGTGACCAAGAGCGGTTGTGAAATCCTGACCAGCGGCGTACCGAAAACCGTCGCCGAGATCGAAGCGCTGATGGCGCAAGCACGGACACACGCGGCATGAGTCGAGTCAATCTGGCAGTCATCGGTGGCGGCCTGGTCGGCGCCAGTCTGGCGTTGGCCCTGCAGGCCGGGGCCAAGGCGCGCGGCTGGAAAATCGTGCTGATCGAGCCGTTCGCCCCCGGTGACAGCTGGCAGCCGAGCTACGACGCCCGCTCGTCGGCGCTGTCCTTCGGTTCGCGGCAGATTTATCAACGGCTGGGTGTGTGGCAGGAGATTTCCCGCCGCGCCGAGCCGATCAAACAGATTCACGTGTCCGACCGTGGCCGCTTCTCCACCGCCCGTCTATCGGCGATGGAAGAGGGCGTACCGGCCCTGGGTTACGTGGTGGAAAACGCCTGGCTTGGCCAGTGCCTGTGGCAACACCTCGATAAAGAGGTGATCAGCTGGCGCTGCCCCGCGGAAGTCACGCGCATGGAGCCGCTGCCCGATGGCTACCGCCTGACCCTCAATGATGAAACCACCATCGAGTGTGATCTGGCGGTACTCGCCGATGGCGGCCGCTCCGGTCTGCGCGAGCAGTTGGGCATCAACGTGCGCAAGCGTCCGTACAACCAGAGTGCGCTGATCGCCAACATCACCCCGAGCGAAGCGCACAACGGCATGGCCTTCGAGCGCTTCACCGACGAAGGGCCGATGGCGCTGCTGCCGCTGCCGGACAACCGCTGCGCGCTGGTCTGGACCCGCCTGGGGATGGACGCGCAACGCCTGGCCGACCTCAGCGAACGCGACTTCCTCAGCGAACTGCAAGGCGTGTTCGGCTACCGTCTCGGCACCTTGAAACAGGTTGGGGCGCGGCATCTGTATCCGCTGACGCTGGTCGAGGCCGAGGAGCAAGTGCGCTCGCATCTGGCCGTGCTCGGCAACGCCGCGCACAGCCTGCACCCGATTGCCGGGCAGGGTTTCAACCTGTCGCTGCGCGACGCCGATGCCTTGGCCGCGGCGTTGCTCGCCAGTGACAAACCGCTGGGCGACTTCGCTACCTTGCAAGCGTATCGCGAGCGTCAGCGTCTGGATCAGGACCTTACCGTGGGCTTCTCCGATCAGGTCACACGGCTGTTCGGCAGCACCCAGCCGCTGGTCTCGCTGGGCCGCAACATCGGCTTGCTCGGCCTCGATCTGCTGCCACCGGCCAAGCGCTGGTTCGCCCGTCAGGCCATGGGGCTGGGAACACGCCCGGATGCTTAAGTGGTTGACCGCGAAATTCGGCAAGGCGCGACTGATGCGCTGGGTGATGACGTTCTACCCGCCATACCTGGGTGCCGGCGTGCGGGTACGACACATCAGCGATGACTTTCGCGACGTGCAGGTGTCGATGGGCCTGGGTTGGTACAACCGCAACTATGTCGGTACCCAGTTCGGCGGCAGTCTGTATTCGATGGTCGATCCGTTCTTCATGCTGATGCTCATGGAAAACCTCGGTTCGCGGTACATCGTCTGGGACAAGGCGGCCGATATCGATTTCATTGCGCCGGGCAAAGGCCCGGTGTTCGCCCGGTTCAACATCGACGACACCCTGCTCGACGAGATCCGTCGGCAGACCGCCAACGGCGAGAAATACCTGCCGCAGCTGCAGGTCGACATTCATGACGGCGCCGGCAACCTCGTGGCGCGGGTCGGAAAAACCCTTTACGTGCGGCTCAAGCCGCAAGCGAGACAGGCTTAAAGCATGGAAATGCGCGCAGATATGCTGATTGTCGGAGCCGGAATGGTCGGCAGCGCCCTCGCGTTGGCGTTGCAGGACAGCGGGCTCGAAGTCCTGCTGCTCGACGGCAGCCCGCTGAGCGTCAAACCGTTCGATGCCGCCGCGCCGTTCGAGCCACGGGTGAGCGCCTTGTCGGCGGCCAGCCAGCGGATTCTCGAGCGCCTCGGCGTGTGGGACGGCATCGCCAAGCGCCGCAGCAGCCCGTACACCGACATGCATGTGTGGGACGGCAGCGGCACCGGACAGATTCATTTCTCGGCGAGCAGTGTGCACGCCGAGGTGCTGGGGCATATCGTCGAAAACCGTGTCGTGCAGGACGCCTTGCTCGATCGTTTGCACGACTGCGATCTGGGCATGCTGGCCAATGCGCGGCTTGAGCAGATGCGTCGCTCCGGTGACGACTGGCTGCTGACCCTGGCGGATGGTCGTCAGTTGCGCGCGCCGCTGGTGATCGCTGCGGACGGTGCGAACTCGGCGGTGCGTCGCCTGACCGGTGTCGCCACCCGCGAGTGGGATTACCTGCACCACGCCATCGTCACCAGCGTGCGCAGCAGCAAGCCGCATCGGATGACCGCGTGGCAGCGTTTCACCGATCACGGGCCGCTGGCGTTTTTGCCGCTGGAGCGTGACGGGCAGCAGGACTGGTGCTCGATCGTCTGGTCGACCACGCCGAGTGAAGCCGAACGCCTGATGGCGCTGGATGAAACCGCGTTCTGCCGTGAGCTGGAGCGTGCGTTCGAAGGCTGTCTTGGCGACGTCATCAGTGCCGACCCGCGACTGTGCGTGCCGCTGCGTCAACGGCATGCCAAGCGCTACGTGGCCGAGGGCCTGGCGTTGATCGGCGATGCGGCGCACACCATTCACCCGTTGGCCGGGCAGGGTGTGAACCTGGGGTTCCTCGATGCGGCGGTGCTGGCTGAAGTGCTGTTGCAGGCGGCTGAGCGCGGCGAGCGACTGGCGGACGTGAAGGTGCTGAGCCGCTATGAACGTCGGCGCATGCCGCACAACCTGGCGCTTATGGCGGCGATGGAGGGCTTCGAGCGTTTGTTCCAGGCGGACCCATTGCCGGTGCGCTGGCTGCGCAATGCCGGGTTGAAGCTGGTGGAGCAGCTGCCGGAGGCCAAGGCTCTCTTTGTTCGTGAAGCACTTGGCCTCACAGGCGACCTTCCGGCGCTCGCCAAACCCTGACATCATCATTGAGGCTGATGACCTCATCGCGAGCAGGCTCACTCCTGCATGGGAACGCATTCCGACTGTAGGGGTGAGCCTGCTCGCGATGGCGTCAGTCCATTCACCGCAGTTTCGGAGCTGTGCAACATCTGGTAACTCCTTGGAAAAGAGTTCGATTGAGGTGGTAAATGTGAGTCCTTATCATTTGGCCCACATTTTCCGACCCAGAGATCACTCCCATGTTGGCACCCAAGCGTCTCCTGACCGCACTGGCCCTGACCCTGATCGGCAGCACCACCGCCCAGGCCGCCGACGAGGTGGTGGTCTACTCCTCGCGTATCGATGAACTGATCAAGCCGGTTTTCGACGCCTACACCGCGAAAACCGGGGTGAAGATCAAGTTCATCACCGACAAGGAAGCGCCGTTGATGCAGCGCATCAAGGCCGAAGGTGAAAACGCCACCGCCGACCTGCTGCTCACCGTCGATGCCGGCAACCTCTGGCAAGCCGAGCAGATGGGCATCCTGCAGCCGTTCACCTCGAAGACCATCGACGCCAACATTCCTCTGCAATATCGCTCCTCGACCCACGCCTGGACTGGCCTGAGCCTGCGCGCGCGGACCATCGCCTATTCCACCGAGCGCGTGAAACCGGGCGAGTTGACCACCTACGAAGCGCTGGCCGACAAGAACTGGGAAGGGCGCCTGTGCCTGCGCACGGCGAAGAAGGTCTACAACCAGTCGCTGACCGCGACCATGATCGAGGTGCACGGCGCCGAGAAGACCGAGAAGATCCTCAAGGGCTGGGTCAACAACCTGTCCACCGACGTGTTCTCCGACGACGTTGCGGTGCTGGAGGCGATCAACGCCGGTCAGTGTGATGTCGGCATCGTCAACACCTACTACTACGGTCGCCTGCACAAGCAGAAACCGGAGCTGCCGGTGAAACTGTTCTGGCCGAATCAGGCCGATCGCGGCGTGCACGTGAACCTGTCGGGCATCGGCCTGACCAAACACGCGCCGCACCCGGAAGCGGCCAAGGCGCTGGTGGAGTGGATGACCACGCCGGAGGCGCAGAAGATCTTCGCCGACGTGAACCAGGAATTCCCGGCCAACCCGGCCGTGAAACCTTCCGAGGAAGTGGCAGCGTGGGGCAAGTTCATTGCCGACACCTTGCCGGTGGAAGTGGCGGGCAAGCGCCAGGCTGAGGCGATCCGGATGATGGATCGGGCGGGCTGGAACTGAGTCTCTTCCGATAGGTTCGTCTGCTTCAAGATCCAGCCCTCTCCTCATGGAGAGGGCCAGGGAGAGGGCAACAATCCCAACCTGAAATACTCAATCCAAGATCACCCCAATCCCTCCAGAGATTCAAAAGTGGCCCACCCCGCTCAACGCCGCTGGTACCCCATCGTCTGCGCCATCGCTGCGCTGGTGCTGTTGCCTCTGAGTGTTCTGCTGTTGTCGTGGCAAACCATCGATCAGCAGATCTGGTCGCACCTGTGGGAAACCCAGATGCCGCGCCTGCTGGGCAACACTCTGACGCTGGTGCTTGGCGTGGGCGTCGGCGTGACGCTGCTCGGTGTCAGTCTGGCGTGGCTTACCAGCCTCTGCGAGTTTCCCGGCCGTCGCTGGCTCGACTGGGCGCTGATGCTGCCATTTGCCATTCCTGCCTATGTGCTGGCGTTCGTCTTCGTCGGTCTGCTGGACTTCGCCGGCCCCGTGCAAACCCTGCTGCGTGAGTGGTTCGGCAGCGGTTTGCGCCTGCCGCGAGTGCGCTCCACAGGCGGGGTGATTGTGGTGCTGGTGCTGGTGTTTTATCCCTACGTCTATCTGCTGGCGCGCACTGCGTTTCTTGCGCAAGGCAAAGGCCTGATGGAAGCTGCGCGGGTGCTCGGCCAATCGCCCTGGCAGGCGTTCTGGCGGGTGGCGTTGCCAATGGCGCGTCCGGCGATTGGCGCCGGTGTGGCGCTGGCGCTGATGGAAACCCTGGCCGATTTCGGGGCGGTATCGGTGTTCAACTTCGACACCTTCACCACCGCGATCTACAAGACCTGGTACGGCTTCTTCAGTCTGCCCAGCGCGGCACAACTGGCGAGCCTGTTGTTGCTGGTGGTGATGCTGGTGCTCTACGGCGAGAGGCGTGCGCGCGGCGCCAACCGGGCGAGCAACGAGCGGCCACGGGTGAAAGCGCTGTATCACTTGCGTGGACTCAAGGCCTTCGCGGCGACGAGCTGGTGTGGATTGGTGTTCGCCTGCGCCTTCGTCATTCCGCTGCTGCAACTGATCGTCTGGTTCTGGCAGCGCGGCCGTTTCGATCTGGATGAACGCTACACCGGGCTGATCCTGCACACCTTGTATCTGGGCGGCATGGCGGCGCTGATTACCGTCAGCGTCGCGCTGCTGCTGGCGTTTGCCCGACGACTGGCGCCGACCCGGGCGATCCGTTCCGGCGTCAGCCTGGCCAATCTCGGTTATGCGCTGCCGGGTTCAGTCTTGGCGGTGTCGATCATGCTCGCCTTCAGCTACCTCGACCGCGAACTGGTGATTCCGCTTTCAGGCTGGCTCGGGGGCGCCGGCAAGCCGCTGCTGCTGGGCAGTCTGGCGGCGTTGTTGATGGCCTATCTGGTGCGCTTCATTGCCGTGGCCTACGGGCCGCTGGAAAACAGTCTGGCGCGTATACGGCCATCTTTGCCTGAAGCGGCACGGAGCCTGGGTGTCAGTGGGCCGCGACTGTTTTTCAAAGTGTATCTGCCGTTGTTGTTGCCCGGCACGCTGAGCGCCGCGTTGCTGGTGTTCGTCGATGTGCTCAAGGAAATGCCCGCGACCCTGTTGATGCGCCCGTTTGGCTGGGACACGCTGGCGGTGCGGATCTTTGAAATGACCAGCGAGGGCGAGTGGGCGCGTGCGTCGTTGCCGGCGTTGACCCTGGTGTTGGTCGGTTTATTGCCGGTCATCGGCCTGATCCGCCGCTCGGCGCATCGAAACACTTAGTAGTGAGTCCTGAATCATGCGGCTACAATGCGCGGCATTCGGTGCGGTTCGTCTGACAGACCCGTTCGCTGAAATCGGCTGAAAGCCTTCTATTTCGCGGCTTTCACCCCGTACAGCGGCTGTCCGCACCTTCGCCACGCCCGGAAGGAGAAACCCATGGGACAGCGTACGCCTCTGTATGACCTGCATCTCGCCCTCGGCGCGAAAATGGTCGATTTTGGCGGTTGGGACATGCCACTGCATTACGGCTCGCAGGTCGAGGAGCACCACGAGGTGCGCCGCGATTGCGGGGTATTCGATGTTTCCCACATGACCGTGATCGATGTCACCGGTGCCCAGGCCAAGGCCTGGCTGCAGCATTTGCTGGCCAATGACGTCGAGCGCCTGCACCGCCCCGGCCGCGCGCTCTACAGCACCATGCTCAACGAGCGCGGCGGCATCGTCGATGACATGCTCGTCTATCGCCTCGAAGACGGTTATCGGCTGGTGGTCAACGCCTCCACCCGTGATCAGGATCTGGCCTGGATGCAGGCGCACGTCGCCGGTTTCAAGGTCAACCTGCAGGAGCGCTCCGAGCTGGCGATGCTCGCCATTCAAGGCCCGCAGGCCCGGCACAAGATCGCCGAGCTGGTGACCCAGTCCCGCGCCGAACTGATCCAGCATCTCAAGCCGTTTGAAGCTCACGTCGATGGCGACTGGTTCATTGCGCGCACCGGTTACACCGGAGAGGACGGTCTGGAAATCGCTCTGCCGGCCGATCAGGCCCCGGGGTTCTTCAACGATCTGGTGGGCGCCGGCATTTCGCCGATCGGCCTCGGCGCCCGTGACACGTTGCGGGTGGAAGCCGGGATGAACCTCTACGGCCAGGACATTCATCAGGATGTCTCGCCGCTGGCGTCCAATATGGCCTGGAGCATTGCCTGGGAACCGGCCTCGCGGCAGTTTATCGGTCGTGCGGCGCTGGAAGCGGAAAAAACCGCTGGCGTTGCGCACAAACTGGTAGGTCTGGTGCTTGAGGAACGGGGTGTTTTACGCGCCCATCAGGTGGTTCGTATCGCCGATGTTGGCGAAGGGGAGATCACCAGTGGTAGTTTCTCTCCTACGCTAAGCAAATCGATTGCCCTGGCGCGTGTACCGATGGCCACAGCCGACCGCGCCGAAGTGGAAATCCGTGGCAAGTGGTATCCGGTACGAGTGGTCAAGCCGACCTTCGTGCGCCATGGCAAAACCTTGATCTAACCTTTTCCGGCGGGCATGACCGCTGACAATTTTCTTGAGGACACCGAGCATGAGCAATATCCCCGCTGAACTGCGTTTTGCCGAAAGTCATGAGTGGGCACGTCTGGAAGCTGACGGCACCGTTACCGTGGGCATCAGCGATCACGCGCAGGAAGCGCTGGGCGATGTGGTGTTCGTTGAGTTGACTGAAGTGGGCAAGGTGTTCGAAGCCGGTGAAGCGGCCGGTGTGGTCGAGTCCGTGAAAGCGGCGTCCGACATCTACTCGCCGATCAGCGGTGAAGTGATCGCAATCAACGAAGCGCTGGCCGATGCGCCGGAAGACCTGAACAACGACCCGTACGGCGCATGGATCTTCAAGCTCAAGCCAAGCGACAAGGCCGAGCTGGACAATCTGCTCGACGCCGCCGCCTACAAGGCTGCCATCGGCGAGTAAGTGCCCGCTACACCGCAAAGCCCCGACCTGTCGGGGCTTTTTTGTGGGCGCCGATCAGGCGTCGCGCAACACCGCTTTCACCGCCGCCACCGAACGCTCGACGTCGTCCTTGGTCATGGTAGTGAACATCGGCAACGACACAATCAGTCGCCCGACGCGCTCGGCCACCGGCAGCATGCCTTCCTGGAAACCGCGCTCGCGGTACAGGCTGAGCAAGTGGATCGGCGGGTAGTGGTAACCGATGCCGATGCCTTTGGCCTGCATCTGCTCCATGAACGTGGCCCGTGCCGGCAAGCCGTCCTTGCGCTCTGGCAGCACCAGCTGGAACAGGTGCCAGTTGCTGTGGGTGAAATCCGCTGGCGGCAGCTGGGCGCCATAGGTCGCTTCAAAGTCATCGCCAAAACATGTGAAGTAGTGACGGGCCAGTTCTTGGCGATGGGCGGTCAGCGTCTCGATGTGGGCAAACTGTCCCAGGCCGATGGTCGCGGCGACGTCGGTCATGTTGAATTTGCCGCCGAGCACATCGACGTCGAGGCCGTCGAAGCCGTTGCGGGTCACGCCTTGCAGACGATACTTCTCCGCCAGCCGCGCTTCTTCCGGGGTGTTCAGCACCAGGCAGCCGCCCTCGGAGCAGGTCACGTTCTTGTTGGCCTGAAAGCTGAACGACACGAAATCGCCGGTGGCGCCGATGCGCTGACCCTTCCAGCTCGAACCCAGCGCCTGGGCGGCGTCTTCGACAATGCGCAGATTATGTTGGCGGGCAATGGCGTACAGCCGATCCATGTCTACTGGCAAGCCGGCGAGGTACACCGGAATCACCGCTTTGGTGCGCGGGGTGATCGCCGCTTCCAGCTGGTCCAGGTCGATGTTGCGGGTCACCGGGTCGATGTCAGCAAACACCGGCGTGGCGCCGACTTCCAGAATTACGTTGGCAGTGGCGACCCAGGAGATCGGCGTGGTGATCACTTCATCACCCGGCCCGATGCCGGCGATGCGCAAGGCGATTTCCATGGTGCAGGTGCCGGAGTTGAACGTGCGCACCGGGCGCCCGCCGAAGTATTCCGACAGCTGTGCTTCGAAGGCCTGGACCTTCGGCCCGCTGGTGATCCAGCCGGAGCGCAGCACATCGCCGACGGCGGCAATCGTGGCTTCATCAATGACAGGTTTGGAAAACGGCAGGAACGGCAGTTGGCTCATGAGGATTCGATCATCCGAAAGTTGGACGCCTGATGCAGGCGCTACAGCATGCCCCGGAACGCCCTGTGCCGCCAAGCCGTGCGCGTCGGTATCGGCTGCTATGCTGGTTTGACCGTGTTGCATTGACGCCGAGCGCCAGTCAAGAGAGAGCCCGTCATGTCCCAGTTGCCATCCTTGAGCCAGTTACGCGACCCTGAAGCCTTCCTGCGCCGCCATTTGGGCCCCGACGCCGCCGAACAGCAGGCGATGCTCGACAGCCTCGGTCTCGGCAGCCGGGTCGAACTGATCGAGCAGACCGTGCCGCCGGGCATTCGCCTGAACCGGGCGCTGGATTTACCACCGGCCCTTGACGAACAGGCGGCGCTGGCCAAGCTGCGTGGCTATGCCGAACAGAATCAGGTGTGGACCAGCCTGATTGGCATGGGCTATCACGGCACGCTCACACCGACCGTCATCCTGCGCAACGTGCTGGAAAATCCCGGTTGGTACACCGCGTACACCCCGTATCAACCGGAGATCGCCCAGGGCCGTCTTGAAGCGCTGCTGAATTTTCAGCAACTGACCATCGACCTCACCGGGCTTGAACTGGCCAACGCCTCGTTGCTCGACGAAGCCACCGCTGCGGCGGAAGCCATGGCGTTGGCCAAGCGTGTGGCGAAGTCCAGGAGCAATCTGTTTTTCGTCGACGAGAACTGTCATCCGCAGACCATCTCCGTGGTGCAGACCCGCGCCGAAGGTTTCGGCTTTGAACTGATCATCGACGCTGTGGATAACCTGAAACAGCACCAGGTGTTTGGCGCACTGCTGCAGTATCCCGACACCCACGGCGAGATCCGCGATCTGCGACCGGTCATCGATCAACTGCACGCGCAGCAGGCGCTAGCCTGTGTGGCGGCGGACCTGCTGAGCCTGTTGCTGCTGACGCCGCCGGGTGAACTGGGCGCGGACGTGGTGTTCGGTTCGTCCCAGCGCTTTGGTGTGCCGATGGGTTACGGCGGCCCGCATGCGGCGTTTTTTGCCAGCCGCGACGAATACAAACGGGCGATCCCGGGGCGGATCATCGGCGTCTCGAAGGACGCTCGCGGCAACGTCGCGTTGCGCATGGCCCTGCAAACCCGCGAGCAACACATTCGCCGGGAGAAGGCCAATTCGAACATCTGTACCGCGCAGGTGCTGCTGGCCAACATCGCCAGTTTCTACGCGGTGTATCACGGGCCTGAAGGCTTGAAACGGATCGCCCAGCGGGTACATCGGCTGACCTGCATTCTGGCTGCGGGCCTTGAGCGCCACGGCCTCCAGCGGGTCAACGGGCAGTTTTTCGACACCCTGACCCTCGACGTGGGGGGCGCGCAGAGCGCGATCATCGACAGCGCCAAGGCTGCGCAGATCAACCTGCGGATTCTTGGCCGGGGCCGAGTGGGCTTGAGCCTCGACGAGACTTGCGATGAAAACACGGTAGCGAAACTGTTCGATGTGCTGCTCGGCGCCGATCATGGGTTGAACGTCGACGAAATGGATGCAGAAATGCTGGTTTCCGGCATCCCCGACTCCCTCCAGCGCAAGACGCCTTACCTGCTTCATCCGGTGTTCAACGCGCATCACAGCGAAACCGAGATGCTGCGCTACCTCAAGCAACTGGAGAACAAGGATCTGGCGCTCAACCAGTCGATGATCCCGCTGGGCTCCTGCACCATGAAACTCAATGCCACCAGCGAAATGATCCCGATCACCTGGCCGCAGTTCGCCAACCTGCACCCGTTCGCGCCTCGGGAGCAGGCGGTTGGTTATACCTTGATGATCGAAGAGCTGGAGCGCTGGTTGTGTGCGATCACCGGGTTTGATGCGATCTGCATGCAGCCCAACTCCGGCGCTCAGGGCGAGTACGCCGGGCTGCTGGCGATTCGCAAATATCACGAGAGCCGGCATCAGGGCGCACGGGACATCTGCCTGATTCCGTCTTCGGCCCATGGCACCAACCCGGCTTCGGCACAGATGGCGGGGATGCGCGTGGTGATCGTCGAGTGCGACGAGGCCGGCAACGTCGATCTGGATGACCTGAAAACCAAGGCTGCCGAGGCGGGGGACAAGTTGTCGTGCCTGATGGCGACCTATCCTTCGACCCACGGCGTGTACGAGGAAGGCATCAGCGAAATCTGCGAAGTTATCCACAAGCACGGCGGGCAGGTGTACATGGACGGCGCCAACCTCAATGCGCAGGTCGGGCTGGCGCGGCCGGCGGACATCGGCGCCGACGTGTCACACATGAATCTGCACAAGACCTTTTGCATTCCGCATGGCGGCGGCGGGCCTGGCATGGGGCCGATCGGCATTCGTGCGCATCTGGCGCCGTTCGTCGCCAATCACCCGGTGGTGCCGATCGACGGCCCGCTGCCGCAGAACGGCGCGGTCAGCGCGGCGCCGTGGGGCAGCGCGAGCATTTTGCCGATCAGCTGGATGTACATCGCGATGATGGGGCCGCAATTGGCGGACGCCAGCGAAGTGGCGATCCTGGCGGCGAATTATCTGGCGCAACACTTATCCGGCGCTTTCCCGGTGCTGTACACCGGGCGCAACGGACGGGTGGCCCATGAGTGCATTCTCGATCTACGGCCGTTGAAGGCGCAGACCGGGATCAGCGAAGAGGACGTCGCCAAGCGTCTGATGGACTACGGCTTCCATGCGCCAACCATGTCATTCCCGGTGCCGGGGACACTGATGGTCGAGCCGACCGAGAGCGAGTCCAAGGCTGAGCTGGACCGGTTTATCGGCGCCATGCTGAGCATTCGTGCGGAAATCACCGAGGTGCAGAACGGCAACTGGCCGGCGGAAGAAAATCCGCTCAAGCGTGCTCCGCATACGCTGGCGGATGTTACCGGGGTCTGGGAGCGGCCTTACAGCATCGAGCAGGGCATCACTCCGGATGCGCACACAAAGGCGCATAAATACTGGCCGGCGGTGAACCGGGTCGACAATGTCTATGGGGATCGCAATCTGTTTTGCGCGTGTGTGCCGGTGGATGATTACCGCTGATTTCCAGGTTGAGTGGGAGCGAGCCTGCTCGCGAAGGCGGCGTGTCAGAAGACATACCTGTATCTGACCCACCGTGTTCGCGAGCAGGCTCGCTCCCACAGGGTGATGTGGTGAATTCGACATTAAGGGCAAAAAAATGCCGCTCATCTGAGCGGCATTTTTGTCGGCGCCAGGCTTACTCGGTTTCCACCGCGTTCTTCGCCAGAATCGCATTCGCCAGTTCCATGTCCGTGGCCTGCAGGCCCGGGTTGTCGGCGCGGACTTTCTGCATCGCCGCTTCCAGATACGGCCCACGGATGCCGCCGTCGCTGGCGACGAAGCTGCCGGCATCGTCCTGCGCGGCAACGATCAGCTTGTGATCCTTGAAGGTCAGGTAGGTCGAACCGGTGGTGGCACCGGACGAAATGACGTTACGCCAAAAGCTGTCGGCCATCGCTGAACCAACGGGAAGGGACAGCAAGGCAAGGGTGGCGACAGCAAGTTTCAGACGCATGATTGAGTGACTCCTGGGGGGTTAACTACGGCGTTGGATTGCGATTTCCCCGATCCGGTTCCGTCGTGGCCTATTTCTGCTCGCTCTGCGGTGTTACCCGCAGCACTTCTTCAAGGGTAGTCAGCCCCGCCGCGACCTTCTGCGCACCCGACAGGCGCAGGCTGCGCATGCCTTCCTTGAAGGCTTGCCGGCGGATGGCGGTGAGGTCGGTGTCCGGGGTGATGAGTGCTTTGAGGCTGTCGCTCAGTTGCATGATTTCGTAGACCCCGGCGCGCCCGCGATAACCGGTGTCGCGGCACTCCAGGCAACCGATCGCGCGTTGCGCATTGCCCGGCAAGGGAGCTTGCCACGGGCGGGTCAGGGTTTGCCAGTCTTCCTCTTCCAGCGTCAGCGGCGCCTTGCAGTGCGGGCACAAAGTGCGCACCAGCCGCTGGGCCATGACCCCGAGCACCGTGGCCTTGATCAGATAATGCGGCACGCCTAGTTCGAGCAGGCGGCTGATCGCGCTGGGCGCATCGTTGGTGTGCAGGGTCGACAACACCAGGTGTCCGGTGAGCGCGGCCTGAATCGCCATTTCGGCAGTCTCCAGATCGCGGATCTCGCCGATCATGATGATGTCCGGGTCCTGTCGCATCAACGCGCGTACCCCGGCGGCGAAGCTCAGGTCGATGTTGTGCTGCACCTGCATCTGGTTGAACGCCGGCTCGACCATTTCGATCGGGTCTTCGATGGTGCAGAGGTTGATCTCCGGCGTCGCCAGCTTCTTCAGCGTGGTGTAGAGCGTGGTGGTCTTGCCTGAACCGGTCGGCCCGGTGACCAGAATGATGCCGTTGGGCTGACGGGTCATGTCCTGCCAGCGGCGCAGGTCGTCGGCGGAGAAGCCCAACTGATCGAAGTCCTTGAGCAGCACTTCCGGGTCAAAAATCCGCATGACCATTTTTTCGCCGAACGCGGTGGGCAGGGTCGACAGACGCAACTCGACCTCGCCACCGTCCGGAGTCTTGGTCTTGACCCGGCCGTCCTGGGGTTTGCGCTTCTCGGCGACATTCATCCGCCCGAGGCTTTTCAGGCGGCTGACGATCGCCATCGTCACCTGCGGCGGGAATTGATAGACGTTGTGCAGCACGCCGTCGATGCGAAAACGCACCGTGCCCTGTTCGCGGCGCGGTTCGATGTGGATATCGCTGGCGCGCTGCTGGAAGGCGTACTGGAACAGCCAGTCGACGATGTTGACGATGTGCGCATCGTTGGCGTCCGGCTCCTGATCGCTGGCACCGAGGTTGAGCAGTTGCTCGAAGTTGCCGAGGTTGCCGCTGTGCTGGTCGGCACTGTTGGCGCCGCTGACCGATTTGGCGAGGCGGAAGAACTCGACGCTGAAGCGCTGGATGTCCACCGGGTTGGCGACCACCCGTTTGATCGGCAGCTTCAGCACGTGGGTCAGGTCGGCCTCCCAGCCGGTGACGTAGGGCTGGGCGCTGGCGACGACCACGGCATCGCGGTCGACCGCCACGGCAAGGATCTTGTGCCGCTGGGCAAACGCGTAAGACATCAGCGGAGTGATCGCGGCAACGTTGATCTTCAACGGGTCGATGCGCAGATACGGCTGGCCGGCCTGTTGGGCCAGCCACAGGGTCAGGCTTTCCAGGTCCAGGTGTTTGCCCGGACGGCTGAGGTCGTCCAGCTGCTGGCTGGCGATGAACTCCAGCGGATGTGGCTGGCCGTGGGTCGCGTGGCGGCGGCGGGCGTTGAGCGCCTGCTCCGCCGAGTCCTGGCTGATGAAACCCTGGGCGACCAGTTCACGCAGTACATCGTTGAGATCCAGCCAGCGGTCCTGAGTGGCAAGTTGAACGGACATGCGGGCTCCTTTTGAACGACAGTTCGCAAAGGATAGTCGTGGCCTCGCAGACCGTTGGGCCACTACCCGACAAAGCCGTTGCCGGATTTGTCAGCCCGCCGCTTGCGCGGGCGTATTCCACGCCGCGTCGGCGTTTTGCAGGTTCACCGAGCAGACGCTGATCAGGTTACGAAGTTTTTCCGCAATCACTTCGGCGCGATGCCAGCTCAGTCCGTCGATAGTCATATCGATCGACAGCAGATCGTCCAGGCGCTCGGCGTTGACCTGGACGGGCGTCAGAAATTGCAGCGCAAACAGATTCAGCACCCGCACCAAAAGATCCGGTTCAGCCTCGGCAAGAATCTGATATTGCGCCAGGCAATGGGCATTGCTCACGTTCCAGACGTCGGCGCGGGTCGGGGTGCTGTTCACGGCTTCAAGGTGCGGCATGGCAAGTCTCCAAAATCACTGGAGAAATTTTTACATTCGGTGTCGGGTATTTCTTGGCTAAAATCGGTGTTATTGGCGAGCGATCGAAAAGATCAATTCGTAATATCTGGCATTTGAGGTTTTTCTATGCACAGCGAGCTGGACAGTTACGACCGCAGGATACTCGCTCTGCTGCAAGAGGACGCTTCGCTGTCCAGCGCACAGATCGCCGAACAGGTGGGCCTGTCGCAGTCGCCGTGCTGGCGGCGGATTCAGCGGATGAAGGAGGAGGGGATCATTCGCGGTCAGGTGACTTTGCTTGATCGCAAGAAGATCGGCCTGAACACGCAGATCTTCGCCGAGATCAAACTCAACGCCCACGGGCGTTCGAACTTCACCGAATTCACCGAGGCGATTCGTGGCTTTCCGGAGGTTTTGGAGTGTTATGTGCTGATGGGGGCGGTGGATTTTCTGTTGCGCATTGTCGCGGCGGACATCGAGGCGTATGAGCGGTTCTTCTTCGAGAAGCTGTCGCTGGTGCCGGGGATACAGGAAGTGAACTCGATTGTGGCGCTGTCGGAGATCAAGTCGACAACGAGCCTGCCAGTCATACGTTGATTGTGCAGGCCGCTTCGTCGGATCGCCGCCCGGAGCCGGCGCGCTCCCACCGTTGGAATGCAATCCCCTGTGGGCGCGAGCCTGCTCGCGAAAGCTGTGTTACATGCGCAGCAGCATTTTCCAGGCACGATTCTGGTAAACCGCAATCGCCTGCTGCTTGCGCGCATCGAGCAGTTCGTCAGTGATCGTCGGCTCGTTGGCCAGTTGCGCCAGTTTGTTCAGCTCGCCGTACAGGCGATCCATTTCCGGGATCTCCAGCACGTTGCGCGCGTGGTGCAGCCAGACCTGGATGCGCTCGATGCGCGGCAGTTGCTCGGCCAGATCTTCCGGTTGCTGCTGATAACGCTGCAATTGCAGGGACGTAGCCTCTTCGCCCAACAGACGTGGCAACCAGCTGTGCAGTTGCGCGGCGCCCTGACGATTGCCACGGGTGTTGCGCTCGGCGGTCCAGGTGCGGGCCAGCAGCCAGCGCGACGCAGTCAGCGAGAACAGGCCCCAGCGCGGGTCTTCCAGTTCTTCGAGGAACTGCTCCGGCGCCGCCTTGCGCACGTCTTCGTCTTCGATGCCGACCTGAACCAGCGGGCGCCAGTCTTCGAGCAATGCATCGAGTGCCACACGCAAGTCGTGCGTCGCAGGACGCGGTGCAGCCTGACCGAGGCTGCTGAGCAGGGCGCGCATTTCCGCGAGGTTCTCGACCCAGTCCAGCAGCAGGCGCCAGTGGCCGTTGAAACGGTATTGTTCAGCCAGACGCTGGCTGCTGCCGAGCAGGTGCCAGCAGAGCGCGGCGAAGGCGTCGTCCAGTTGGGTTTCCGGCGTCAGCTGCGGCGCTGGCAGGCTCAGCGAATAGCTGTTGGCGTCGTACAGACGGTAGCCGCGTTCGGCCTTACTGATGTCGCACGGCATCAGGGCCAGGGTTTCGGCCAGTTCAGCGGCCAGTTCCAGCAGTGCCGCCGGCTCACCCTCACGCAGTTCCAGTTCCAGCTCGCAGATTTCTTCTTTCTGTTTGCCGACCACTACGTGGCCGAGGTCCAGTGCGGCTTCGATGACCACCTTGGCCTTGCCGCGGCCCCAGGCGATTTCGGCGCGCTCGCGGACGAAGTCGGTGGTGAAGATCGGCTTCAGGGTTTTCTTGTCGAGCTCGGCCAGCGACTCGGGCCAGCATTCGCCGTCGAGTTTCTTCACGTCGAGCTTGGCTTTGGGCAACTTCCAGTCGTACTCGTTACGCTCGGACAGGCCGGCAACGCTCTGGCCGCGGGTCTTGAGGGTCTGAATCACTTCGTCACCGTCCTTGCGCAGACGCAGGGCGACTTTGGCCTGGGCCAGATCGCGCTCGGGGGTGTCGAAGTACTGGTTCATCAACTCACGGCGTTCCCAGCCATTTTTGTTGCGTTTTTTCAGTAACGGGTGCTCGCGCAGGGCGGCGAGGGTTTCGCGGCTGACGCGGAGTTTGATTTCGGTTTCTTTCTGCATGGCCGGAAAATCCAGGATCGGGAGCGCAGCCGGGGGAATGTGTGGCTGCCAAGGCCGTGCAGTGTACAGGACTGATACGTCCTACGCCCTGCGGCGGTTTATTCCTGGCGCCGGATGGCTCTATGATGGACTTCAAATCGGGAGTTGGAGTCAGCGATGCCTTTGCCATCCATGCAAGACCAGTTCGCTGCACTGATCGCCTCACCGTCGGTCAGTTGCACCCAACCGAGCCTGGATCAGTCCAACCGGGCGGTGATCGATTTGCTCGCCGGTTGGCTGGGTGATCTGGGCTTCAGCTGCGATATCCAGCAGGTCAGCCCCGGTAAATTCAACCTGCTTGCCAGTTTCGGCAGCGGCCCCGGCGGCCTGGTCCTGGCCGGGCACAGCGATACCGTTCCTTATGACGATGCGCTGTGGCAGACCGATCCGCTGAAGCTCACCGAAGTCGACGGCCGCTGGGTCGGGCTGGGCAGTTGCGACATGAAGGGCTTTTTTGCCCTGATCATCGAAGCCGTGCAGCCACTGCTTGACCAGCCATTCAAGCAACCGCTGCTGATCCTCGCCACCTGTGATGAAGAAAGCTCGATGTCCGGTGCCCGGGCGCTGGCCGAGGCCGGTCGTCCGATTGGGCGCGCGGCGGTGATCGGCGAGCCGACCGGGCTCAAGCCGATCCGCATGCACAAAGGCATCATGATGGAGCGCATCGACATTCTCGGGCAGAGCGGCCATTCGTCGGATCCGCGCCTGGGCCACAGCGCCCTCGAAGCGATGCACGACGCCATCGGCGAACTGCGCGGCCTGCGCCTGTTGTGGCAGCGCGAGTTCAACAACCCGCAATTCAGCGTGCCGCAACCGACCATGAACTTCGGCTGCATCCATGGCGGTGACAACCCCAACCGCATTTGCGGCCAGTGTTCGCTGGAATTCGACCTGCGCCCGTTGCCGGGCATGGACCCCAAAGTCCTGCGTGCGGAGATTCTGCGCAAGCTCAATCCGGTGGCCGAGCGGCATCAGGTGAAGATCGATTACAAACCGTTGTTCCCGGAAGTGCCGTCGTTTGAGCAGGCCGAAGACGCCGAATTGGTGCGCATCGCTGAAAAGCTCACCGGTCACCGCGCCGAAGCAGTAGCGTTTGGCACCGAAGCGCCTTATCTTCAGCGCCTTGGCTGCGAAACCATCGTGCTCGGCCCCGGCGACATCGCCTGTGCACATCAGCCCGGCGAGTACCTTGAAATGTCACGTTTGCAGCCTACCGTGCAGCTATTGCGGCAGTTGATTGAACATTACTGCCTCACGACTGACGAACGATGATGCCCCCTGTGGGAGCGGGCTTGCTCGCGAAGACGGAGTGTCAGGTCCATCCATGTCGATTGACACGACGCCTTCGCGAGCAAGCCCGCTCCCACAGGAGGACTGTGTTTTGCCTGACCAAACGCTGTAAATTGCCAGCACCCCAACCCGTATTCATGAGGAGAGCGCGCGTGTCGCCAAGCCTGTTCCGACGATAACCATCAGCCCGCTGTGCGTTTTCCGTTTCGCCCTTTTTCCGGCTGCTATTTATTACAGGCCCAGGTTCATGCCCGAATACGTCAATTGGCTTCGTCACGCGTCCCCTTACATCAATGCCCACCGCGATTGCACCTTCGTCGTCATGCTGCCCGGCGACGGCGTGGAGCACCCGAACTTCGGCAACATCGTCCACGACCTCGTGCTGTTGCACAGCCTTGGCGTGCGTCTGGTGCTGGTCCATGGTTCGCGCCCGCAGATTGAAACCCGCCTCGCCGCCCGTGGCCTGACCCCGCACTACCACCACGGCATGCGCATCACCGATGCGGCGACGCTGGAGTGCGTGATCGACGCGGTTGGCCAGTTGCGCATCGCCATCGAAGCGCGGCTGTCGATGGACATGGCCTCGTCGCCAATGCAGGGCTCGCGCCTGCGGGTAGCCAGCGGCAACCTGGTCACGGCGCGGCCGATCGGCGTGCTGGAAGGTGTCGACTATCACCACACCGGCGAGGTGCGCCGGGTCGACCGCAAAGGCATCAATCGTCTGCTCGACGAGCGCTCGATCGTGCTGCTCTCGCCGTTGGGCTATTCGCCGACCGGTGAAATCTTCAACCTGGCCTGCGAAGACGTCGCCACCCGCGCCGCCATCGACCTGGGCGCTGACAAATTGCTGCTGTTTGGTGCCGACCTCGGTCTGATCGACGAGAACGGCAAACTGGTGCGCGAACTGCGTCCGCAACAGGTGCCGGCGCATCTGCAGCGTCTGGGCAGCAGCAACTATCAGGCAGAACTGTTGGATGCTGCCGCCGAGGCCTGTCGTGGCGGTGTCGCGCGCAGCCATATCGTCAGCTATGCCGAAGACGGCGCGCTGCTGACCGAACTGTTTACCCGTGACGGTGGCGGTACGCTGGTTGCGCAAGAGCAATTCGAACGGGTGCGCGAGGCGGCGATTGAAGACGTCGGCGGTTTGCTCGACTTGATCAGCCCGCTGGAAGAGCAGGGGATTCTGGTGCGTCGCTCGCGTGAGGTGCTGGAGCGTGAGATCGAGCAGTTCAGCGTGGTCGAGCGTGAAGGCATGATCATCGCCTGTGCGGCGCTGTATCAGATTGCCGATTCGGATGCCGGCGAGCTGGCGTGCCTGGCGGTAAACCCTGAGTACCGGCATGGCGGTCGCGGTGATGAGTTGCTGGAACGCATCGAAACCCGGGCCAGGGCGCAAGGCCTGAAAACCCTGTTCGTCCTCACCACTCGCACCGCGCACTGGTTCCGCGAACGCGGTTTCGAGCCGAGCAGCGTCGAGCGCCTGCCAGCGGCGCGGGCGTCGCTTTACAACTATCAGCGCAACTCGAAAATCTTCGAAAAGACCCTCTGACAGCATGTGAGGACTTTTGTGGCGAGGGGATGAATCCCCTCGCCACATATTCAATTGTTTTCGGTTACAAACTTTGCACTCACGTAAGGCGAGTAATCCGGCAGCACCGTCTCAACCTTGCCCTGTTCCTTCAAAAACTTCGCCGTTTCACCAATCGCCTTGGCCGTGCCGCCATCCAGCAGCGCGGCAGTTTGCTGCGCCTTGGCATCCGGGAAGGCCGAACCGGCCAGCAACTCCGGCACGTCCGCGGCATTGGCGCCGGTCAGTTTGGCGATTTTCTGCACCGGTTCCGAGTCCGCCGTCCAGCTGTCTTTATGGCTGGCGTAATCGGCAAACGCGTCTAGAGTGACCTTGGCAAATTTGGCCACCACCTCAGGATGTTTCTCGGCGTAGTCCTTGCGTGCGACCCAGACTTCAAAGGTCGGCGCGCCCCATTGGCCGACTTGTGCAGCATCGGTCAGGGTCTTGCCGGTCTTGCGGATTTCTCCCAATGCCGGCGACCAGACAAACGCGCCGTCAATGTCGCCGCGCTTCCACGCCGCGGCGATTTCCGCGGGTTGCAGGTTCACCACTTTGACTTTGCTGGTGTCCAGGCCCCAGTGCTTGAGTGCGCCGAGCAGGCTGTAGTGGGAGGTGGAGACAAAGGGTGTGGCGATGGTCTTGCCGACCAGATCCTGCGGGGTGTTGATCCCGCTGCCATTGCGTACCACCAAGGCTTCGGCGGCATTGATCTGCGCTGAAACAATGAACGCGACGATCGGCAGATTGCGCGAAGCAGCCGCTGCCAAAGGGCTGGAGCCAAGATTGCCGATCTGCACATCGCCCGATGCAATGGCTGTCACAACTTCCGGGCCACTATTGAAGCGTCGCCAGTCGATCTGCTGGCCGATGGTTTTCTCGTAGGTGCCATCAGCCTGAGGAACTTTGCTCGGGTCGATACCGGTTTGATAGCCAACAGTGAGGTTGGCGGCTTGGGCGGAGAAAGAAATTATTACCGACACACAAACTGTAACAAATTGACTAGATAGTGCCCGTTTGGCCATGATGGCGTCGCCTTTTGGATAGGGTTTGACGTGATTTGGAAACGTCAACGCTAATCGATCTAAAAATAGGCGAACAAATACCATTTAGTAATTAGCTTAGTAGCCGATATCCTGTGTTGCGCTGCAGGTGGCCACTACTGGGCCATATACTCAGATGATATAAAAAAGAATGAAATAATTCTTTTTGGGGTTATCAGGAAAGTCAGTACTGTGCAGGGACCCAAATACTGCGATTAGACCTTGGTCGTAGACACACAAGGTTACGATTGACTTGTCAGTCACGCTCTGGCGCTAATCGCGAACCTACGGATCCGGGCATTCGACCAGGACCAGGAACACAAGAATTAGAAACGAGAGGAGCTTTACATGAACAAGTCCACCTTGGCCCTGGCTGTGGCCGTAGGGGTTTTGGCGCAGCAGGCAGGCGCCGCCGGTTTCATCGAAGACAGCAAGGCCACTCTGGGCCTGCGCAACTTCTACATCAACACCGACAACCGTGACGGCACTGGCCCGAACAAGAACGAAGAGTGGGGCCAAGGCTTCGATCTGCGTTTCATCTCGGGTTACACCCAAGGCACCGTGCAGTTCGGTGTTGACGCGATCGGCCTGTACGGCGTGCGTCTGGATTCCAGCCCGGCCAAGAGCGGCAACGCCGCTGGTACGTCGTCGGGTGGCACTGTGTTCCCAAGCGACGGCAACAGCGCTGTGAATGACTTCGCCAGCCTGGGCGTGACCGGCAAGGTCAAGATCTCTCAGACCGAGCTGAAGGTCGGTACCCTGATGCCGAACAACCCGGTCATCAAGTACAACGACGGTCGTCTGCTGCCGCAAACTTTCCAGGGCGAAGCGATCACCTCGAACGAATTCAAGGACCTGACTCTGACTGCCGGTCAGGTTGAGGCCGTGAAAGGTCGTAACTCCAGCAACAACGAGAACATGTCGATTGCCGGCGCGAACGCTGGTTCGAACTACGACAAGGGCGTGTTCAGCAACAAGTTCTACTACGGTGGTGCTGACTACAAGATCAACAAAGATCTGACCGCTTCGTACTACTACGGCGAGCTGAAAGACTTCTACTCGCAGAACTTCCTGGGTCTGGTACACAACTGGGGCATCGGCCCGGGCGTACTGAAAAGCGACCTGCGTTACTACCGCAGCCGTGACAACGGTGCCAACGGCGATACTTCTGCCTACTACACCAGCGGTTACTACGGTGGCAAAACCGTCAAGGGCAAGGTCGACAACGACCTGTACAGCTACCTGGCACTGTACTCGGTTGAAGGTCACACCTTCGGTGCCGGCTACCAGTACACCAAGGGCGACAGCGACTTCCCTTGGCTGAACCAGGGTGACGGCTCGTCCAACAGCACCATCACCGACATGCAGATCCAGAAGTTCGCCCGTGCTGGCGAGCGTACCTGGCAGGCTCGCTACGGCTACGATTTCGCCAAGATCGGCGTTCCTGGCCTGACCGCCAACCTGATCTACCTGCGTGGCAACAACATCGACACCCCGCTGGGCGAAAAAACCGAGTGGGAACGTGACCTGACCGTTGGTTACGTGATCCCTGAAGGCCCGCTGAAAAACCTCGGCGTAGCCTGGAAAAACGCTATGTGGCGTACCGACCTGGCGAACACCCGTTCCCAGGACGAAAACCGCCTGATCGTCAGCTACTCGATCCCGCTGCTGTAATAGCGCGTTCAAGCTGCTGATGTAAAAAAGCCCCGTCCGGCACCGTGCCGGACGGGGCTTTTGCATTTTCGAGTCAGACTCACCCCCGTAAGCCCTTCCCGAAATTCCCCTCTTTGCAGCTACTCAAGGCCTTCTCGAACCTTGAGAGCGATGTTCGTCGCGATGCCGGCGAGCGTCCAGTGAACGATGTTTAATATTCCTTTAGGTTCTAGATATCTAGTTATTTATTCTTTTTCATGATGGCGAATCCCGAGCTACAGTTGAGTTCTCCAACAACTCATCAGGAGCAGCACCATGAGCCTCAGACTCGGCGACATCGCCCCCGACTTCGAACAGGATTCCAGCGCCGGCAAGATTCGTTTCCACGAGTGGCTGGGCGATAGCTGGGGCGTGCTGTTCTCCCACCCGGCCGACTTCACCCCGGTGTGCACCACCGAGCTGGGTTTCACCGCCAAGCTCAAGGATGAGTTCAGCAAGCGCGGCGTCAAAGCCATTGCGCTGTCGGTCGATCCGGTGGACTCGCACCACAAGTGGATCGAGGACATCAACGAAACCCAGAATACGATCGTCAACTTCCCGATCCTGGCCGATGCCGACCGCAAGGTCTCCGATCTCTACGACCTGATCCACCCGAACGCCAGCGACACGCTGACCGTGCGTTCGCTGTTCGTGATCGATCCGAACAAGAAGATCCGCCTGACCATCACCTACCCGGCGAGCACCGGGCGCAACTTCCACGAGATCTTGCGGGTAATTGATTCGTTGCAGCTCACCGACAACTACAAGGTGGCTACACCCGCCAACTGGCAGGACGGTGAAGAGGTGGTGATCGTGCCGTCGCTCAAGGATGAAGACGAAATCAAGCGACGCTTCCCGAAAGGCTATCGCGCGGTGAAGCCGTATCTGCGCCTGACACCACAGCCGAACAAGTAAGTCAGTGAGATTTGCGGTGTAGCTGCCAGCGCTTTCGCGAGCAGGCTCGCTCCCACAGGGGGTTGCATTTCAAATGTGGGAGCGAGCCTGCTCGCGAAGGCGTCAGTCCAGGCAATCCAGAATTCAGAACCACAAAGCAGGGGATTTCAGGCCGTTTCCACGGCCTGTTTTTTTGCCCGCTGAAAAGCAGATCATATATCGCTTAAATGCATAACCAAATGAATAAATATGATTTATGGATATATAAATCAGCTGGTAAGGTCACTCCATCGAAGCGAGATCGCAACCTGCGAATCGCCTGTAACGCGCAAGGAATCGTCTGAATGCTGGTCGTCTCACTCGGTGGCAGTCCCAGCCAACGCTCCCGCTCTGGAGTGTTGCTGGAGCGCTCGCAACGCTGGTTGCAGGAGCAGGGGGTGGAAGTGGTGAGTTATCAGGTCAGGGACTTCCCGGCCGAAGACCTGCTCCACGCCCGCTTCGACGGCCCGAAGGTGCTCGACCTGCTGGCCCAGATTGAAAGCGCCGACGGTCTGCTGATTGCCACCCCGGTCTACAAAGCGTCGTTTTCCGGCGCGCTGAAGACCGTGCTGGACCTGCTGCCCGAGCGCGCCCTGAACCACAAGATTGTTTTGCCGATGGCCACCGGCGGCAGCATCGCCCACATGCTGGTGGTCGATTACGCCCTCAAACCGGTGCTGTCGGCGTTGAAAGCGCAGGAAATGCTGCAGGGCATTTTCGCCGAGGACAGCCAGATCGCGTACGGCGAAGGCAGTGCCCAGGCGCAACTGGCGCCGGCGCTGGAGCAGCGTCTGCATGAAGCGCTGGACCAATTTGTCAGTGCCATGGCCCGCCGGCCGAAACCGCTGGAGCCGGGCTTGTTGAATGAACGTTTGTTGAGTGCTCGCTGGAGCATTTAAGCCTCATCGAAATTGAAGTACTGGCCTTACTCGCCCGCCAACGGGCAAGCAGGTGCAGCCACAACCCAACAGCAAAAAGGAGAGCGCTATGCGCACTGTACTTTTGCGTCGTGGTCTGGTCGCTCTGTTTGCTGCGGCTGTCACCTTCGGCGCCATCACTCAAGCTCAAGCGCTTTCTACCCATGAAGGCGTGCTGCGGATCGGTTATCAGAAATACGGCACGCTGGTGCTGCTCAAAGCCAAAGGCACCCTGGAAAAGCGTCTGGCCGCTCAAGGCGTCGACGTGCAATGGACCGAATTCCCCGGTGGCCCGCAACTGCTTGAAGGCCTGAATGTCGGCTCGATCGACTTCGGCGTCACTGGCGAAACCCCGCCAGTGTTCGCCCAGGCCGCTGGCGCCGATCTGCTCTACGTCGCTTACGAGCCACCCGCGCCGAACAGCGAAGCGATCCTCGTGCCGAAAGACTCGCCGATCAAATCGGTGGCGGATCTGAAAGGCAAGAAAGTCGCCCTGAACAAAGGCTCCAACGTCCACTACCTGCTGGTGCGCGCGCTGGAAGATGCCGGCCTCAAATACACCGACATCCAGACCGTGTTCCTGCCGCCGGCCGATGCCCGCGCCGCATTCGAACGTGGCAGCGTCGACGCCTGGGTGATCTGGGACCCGTACCAGGCCGCCGCCGAGCAACAGCTGCAAGCGCGCACCCTGCGCGACGGCAAAGGCATCGTTGACAACCACCAGTTCTATCTCGCGACCAAACCTTACGCAGAGAAAAATCCTCAGGTGATCAAGACCCTCGTGGAGGAAGTGCGCGCGGTCGGCGAGTGGTCCAAAGCCAACCCTGAAGACGTGACTCAACAGGTCGCGCCGCTGCTCGGCCTGCCGGCGGACATCACCCTGACCTCGGTGAAACGCCAAGGCTACGGTGCGCTGTTCCTGACCCCGGAAGTGGTCGCCGCGCAACAGAAAATCGCTGACACGTTCTTCCAGCTCAAGCTGATTCCCAAGCCGCTGAGCATCAAGGATGTGATCTGGACACCACCAGCCGCTGTGGCCCAAAGCTCGGTTACCCAAGCCCAGTAATTCGAATCCCCAAGGAGACCACTCCATGAGCCTCAACATCTTCTGGTTCCTGCCTACCCACGGCGACGGCCATTACCTTGGCACCGCCGAAGGCGCTCGCGCCGTCGACCACGGTTATCTGCAACAGGTCGCGCAAGCGGCGGATCGTCTGGGTTTCGGCGGTGTGCTGATTCCCACCGGGCGTTCCTGCGAAGACTCGTGGCTGGTGGCCGCGTCGCTGATCCCGGTGACTCAGCGTCTGAAGTTCCTCGTTGCCCTGCGCCCCGGGATCATTTCCCCGACGGTCGCGGCGCGGCAGGCGGCCACGCTGGATCGTCTGTCCGGCGGCCGTGCGCTGTTCAATCTGGTGACCGGCGGTGACCCGGAAGAGTTGGCCGGCGACGGTCTGTTCCTCAGTCACGAGGAGCGCTATCAGGCCTCGGTGGAATTCACCCGCATCTGGCGCCGGGTGCTGGAAGGTGAAACCGTTGATTACGACGGCCAACACATCAGCGTGAAAGGCGCCAAGCTGCTCTATCCGCCGATCCAGCAACCGCGTCCGCCGCTGTACTTCGGTGGCTCGTCGGAAGCGGCGCAGGACCTGGCCGCCGAACAGGTCGAGATGGTCCTGACCTGGGGCGAGCCGCCCGCAGCGGTGGCCGAGAAGATTGAGCAGGTTCGCGCCAAAGCCGCCAAGCTCGGACGCACCGTACGCTTCGGCATTCGTCTGCATGTGATCGTCCGCGAAACCAACGCTGAAGCCTGGCAGGCGGCAGATCGGCTGATCTCGCACCTGGATGACGACACCATCGCTCGTGCTCAAGCGTCGCTGGCGCGTTTCGATTCGGTTGGTCAGCAACGCATGGCCGCGCTGCACGGCGGCAGTCGCGACAATCTCGAAGTCAGCCCGAACCTGTGGGCTGGCGTCGGTCTGGTGCGCGGTGGTGCCGGCACGGCGCTGGTCGGCGATGGCCCGACTGTGGCGGCGCGCGTGAAGGAATACGCGGATCTCGGTATCGATACCTTCATCTTCTCCGGTTATCCACACCTCGAAGAGTCGTATCGGGTCGCCGAATTGCTGTTTCCGCACCTTGATGTCGAGCGCCCGGAACTGCCGAAAAGCGCCGGCTACGTCAGCCCGTTTGGCGAGATGGTCGCCAACGACATTCTTCCCAAAGCCGCGTCGCAGAGCTGAGGCGCGCCATGAAGAAAATCATCCACAGCCTCGCGCCCTGGGCGTTGCCGGTGTTGTTGCTGGCGGTGTGGCAGTTGTCGGTGTCGGCCGGTTGGTTGTCGACGCGGATCCTGCCGGCACCGGTGGCGGTGATCGAGGCCGGTGTCAGTCTGGTGCACAGTGGCGAGATCTGGACGCACCTGGCAATCAGCGGCTGGCGCGCGGCGCTGGGCTTCACCATCGGCGGCAGCATCGGTCTGGCGCTGGGCTTCATCACCGGCCTGTCGAAGTGGGGCGAACGCTTGCTCGACAGCTCGGTGCAGATGATCCGCAACGTGCCGCACCTGGCGCTGATACCACTGGTGATCCTGTGGTTCGGCATCGACGAGTCGGCGAAGATTTTCCTGGTGGCGTTGGGCACCTTGTTCCCGATCTACCTCAACACGTACCACGGCATCCGCAACGTCGACCCGGCGCTGGTAGAGATGGCGCGCAGTTATGGCTTGAGTGGTTTCAGCCTGTTCTGGCAGGTGATTCTGCCGGGCGCGCTGCCTTCGATTCTGGTCGGTGTGCGCTTCGCGCTGGGCTTCATGTGGCTGACGCTGATCGTTGCCGAAACCATTTCCGCCAGCTCCGGCATTGGCTACCTGGCAATGAATGCCCGCGAGTTTTTGCAGACCGACGTGGTGGTGCTGGCGATCCTGCTTTACGCGGTGCTCGGCAAACTCGCTGACCTCGCTGCCCGTGGCCTTGAGCGCGTCTGGCTGCGCTGGCATCCGGCCTATCAGGTTGCCAAGGGAGGTGCGGCATGACTGCTCAACAACCTCCACGCCTGCTGCGCGGAATTCCGCTGGTGGTGCGCAACCTGCAGAAAACCTTCGGTGCGCGGCAGGTGCTGCGCAACATCGACCTGCACATTCCGGCGGGGCAATTCGTTGCGGTGGTCGGGCGCAGCGGTTGCGGCAAGAGCACCTTGCTGCGTTTGCTCGCCGGCCTCGACCAACCGACTGGCGGCGACCTGCTGGCCGGCGCCGCAGCGCTGAGTGATGCGCGGGAAGACACCCGGCTGATGTTTCAGGAAGCACGGCTGCTGCCGTGGAAAAAGATCATCGACAACGTCGGTCTCGGCCTCAAGGGCAACTGGCGTCCGCAGGCCCTGCAAGCGCTGGAATCGGTCGGTCTGGCCGATCGCGCCAACGAGTGGCCGGCCGCCTTGTCCGGCGGGCAGAAGCAGCGCGTGGCCTTGGCCCGGGCGCTGATCCACCAACCGCGCCTGCTGCTGCTCGACGAGCCACTGGGTGCGCTGGACGCCCTGACCCGGATCGAGATGCAGCAACTGATTGAGCGTTTGTGGCAGCAGCACGGCTTCACGGTGCTGCTGGTGACCCACGACGTCAGCGAAGCGGTGGCGATTGCCGACCGAGTGATTCTGATCGAGGACGGCGAAGTCGGTCTCGATCTGCACGTGGAGCTGGCGCGCCCTCGGGTGCGTGGTTCGCACCGACTGGCGGCGCTGGAAACCGAAGTACTCAACCGTGTTCTGTCCCTGCCCGGTGAACCGCCCGAGCCGGAACCTGTTTCACCCCTGCCTACGCAATTGCGTTGGGCGCAATGAAGCAGCTTCGAGCGGCAAGCGACAAGCCTCAAGTAAAAGCGCTGTGCTTTTGCTTGCCGCTTGAAACTTGCAACTTGCAGCTTATTTCGACCCCAGGAGAAATATCATGACTATCAAAGCCATCAACGTGCGCAACCAGTTCAAAGGCTCGATCAAAGAGATCGTTCTCGGCGACGTGCTGTCGGAAATCGACGTGCAGACCGCCTCCGGTATCGTCACTTCGGTGATCACCACCCGTTCGGTCAAGGAGCTGGAACTGGTGGTGGGCAGCGAGGTGATCGCCTTTGTGAAATCCACCGAGGTGTCGATCGCCAAGTTGTAAGCCTGTGGAAAAAAACAAACCCCGGAGGGCGTGAGCCCTTCGGGGTTTTTTGTGCCTGACTGGACATCGGCGGCGCGGCCTTCGCGAGCAAGCCCGCTCCCACAGGGAACCGCATTCCAAATGGGGGAGCGGGCTTGCTCGCGAAGAGGCCGGTCAGGACGCTAAAGAATTCTCTTGGGTAAATATGGCGGCAGATACAGGCCGATATAAGCATCAAACACCCGCATCCCTTCCTCCGCCATGCGCGGCGTGATCTGGCCATGCTGCTGCACCGAGCGCGCATACACGCGGTCACCCAGTTCCATCGCCAGCGCAAACACATCGACATCGTTCGGCAGTCGCGGCAATTCGAAGTGGTGGTCGAACAGCTTGTGCATCAGGTCGCCCAGTTCGATGTCGTGCTGCCGGTCGGCCTGGGTCACTTCGGTCAGGCCATGCTGGGCGAGGATCAACTGGCGGGCGGCGGCGTCTTCGTCATAGATCTCCAGCATCCGCTCCTCGACCAGCCGCGACAGGTCGCGCCAGTCGCGCAGGGCATCGTGGTCGATCGGCGCTTGCAGGCAAGCGCGAAACGCCGCATGCACGTCGGCGGTCAGCGCTTCGAGCAGCGCCGGCACACTGGCGAAGAAGTGGTACACGGAGGAGGGCGGAATCTGCGCGCGTTCGGCCACGCTGTAGATCGACAGGCTGGCCACGCCCTCGGCGGCCAGCAGCGTGCGCGCGGCGTCGAGTATCGAATCGATTCGCGCCTGGCTGCGGGCACGGGGTTTGCGGACGGGGGCGGGACGCGTCATGGAAGTCTCCTGCGGGGCAGCGGGCATTGTACGAGCCGAGCCGTGTGTTGTCTGCCAGGACGCCTTCGGGAGCAAGCCCCCTTCCACAGTTGAGCTCTATCTACAAAAAATCCCTGTTCGCTGTAGACCCCTGTGGGAGGGGGCTTGCTACCAAACCGCCGAAAGCGGCCATTCAGATCAGAATTGCGCCATAAAAAAACGCCGCGGGCTGCAATAGCCAACGGCGTTGTTTCTGGCACGACAACCGCTTACACGGTATGCAGATACCAGTTGTACTCGAGGTCGGAGATGGAGTGTTCGAACTCCTCCAGCTCGCTCTCTTTACAGGCGACGAAGATATCGATGTATTTCGGATCGATGTACTTGGCCATCACCTCGCTGTCGTCCAGCTCACGCAGGGCGTCGCGCAAGTTGTTCGGCAGGCTTTGTTCGTTCTGCTCGTAGCTGTTGCCTTCGACCGGAGCGCCCGGTTCGATCTTGTTCACCAGGCCGTGATGCACACCTGCCAGGACCGAAGCCATCAGCAGGTATGGGTTGGCGTCGGCGCCGGCTACGCGGTGTTCGATTCGCACGGCATCGGCAGAGCCGGTCGGTACGCGGATCGCCACGGTGCGGTTGTCCAGGCCCCAGCACGGCGAGTTCGGCACATAGAACTGCGCGCCGAAACGACGGTAAGAGTTGACGTTCGGGCAGAGAAAAGCCATCTGCGCCGGCAGGGTCTCGAGCACACCGCCGATCGCGTGACGCAGCGCGGCGTTCTGCTCGGGATCCTCGCTTGCAAAGATGTTCTTGCCATCTTTGTCGAGCACCGAGATGTGGACATGCAGACCGTTACCTGCCTGACCCGGGTACGGCTTGGCCATGAAGGTGGTGTCCATTTCATGGTCGTAGGCGATGTTTTTGATCAGACGCTTGAGCAGTACCGCGTAGTCGCAGGCCTTGATCGGGTCGGCGACGTGGTGCAGGTTCACTTCGAACTGCGCCGGGGCACTTTCCTTGACGATGGCGTCGGCCGGGATGCCTTGCTCTTTGGCACCTTCCAGAATGTCCTGGAGGCAGTCGACGTATTCGTCGAGGTCGTCGATCAGGTAAACCTGAGTCGAGTGCGGACGTTTGCCGGAGATCGGCGAGCGTGGTGGCTGCGGACGGCCGTTCACGTTTTCCTGGTCGATCAGGTAGAACTCGAGTTCGAATGCGGCGCAGATGGTCAAGCCCAGCTCGTCAAACTTTGCAACAACTTGACGGAGCACTTCGCGCGGATCGGCGAAGAACGGGTCACCTTCGAGTTCGTGCATGGTCATCAACAGTTGCGCGGTAGGGCGCTTCTGCCATGGCTCGTTGCACAGGGTGTCGGGGATTGGATAGCAGATCCGGTCGGCGTCGCCGATGTCCAGACCCAGGCCGGTGCTTTCCACCGTAGAGCCATTGATATCCAGAGCAAATAGAGAGGCCGGCAGGTTGATGCCTTTCTCGTAAACCTTGTGGAGGCTGGTGCGTTCGATGCGCTTGCCGCGCACCACACCATTCATATCCGCAATCAGAAGGTCAACGTACAGAACCTCAGGATGTTCCTTAAGGAACGCGTTCGCTTCGTTAAGCTGAACGGCACGCGGGGGTACCGACATGATGCAACACCTTTGTTGTTAAAAATATCAATCATTGATCTTTTCTGGTTTCAGTCAACCCGAACGGGATGCCGAAGTCAAGCGAGGCCTTTTTTGCCCTAAAAAAGCGCTGCAAGGGCATTTATGGGGCACTTTGGGGCGGTTTTGCTCCCTTTGGACGCTTGGCACCCGCGGGCTTGAGCAGGCCGTGTTGTATTTTTTACGGGGGTGTTGTGTAAAAAAATGAACAAGGCTAAGCTCGGATCAAACCCATAACAGCAATAATACCGGGGTGCTTCATGTCTCGCCTGCCGTTAATCGGCATCACCGACTGCTCGCAACAGTCCGGTCTGCATGCTCAACACATCAGTGGCGACAAATCCGTCCGTAGCGCAGCCAGCAAGGCTCGCGGTCTGTCGACGATGTTCTCGTCGGCAGCAGCCAGAACGGCAGCGTCCGTTATTCTGGACGTACGGCCAAGCATCCTGTTTATGGCGTCTCCTTCCAATATAGATCTCTTTGAGTCCCAAAGCCTGTGCCGCTTGACAAGCCGTGCTCGTGATTCTGCACGCCTTGAATGTGCACAGGAAATGCAACGCCAGCGTAAAGGGCAGGTAAGCTCCTCTTTCATTGTCTATGCGCGGTGCCAGGCGTAAGCCGGCACTGCGCGCAAGCAAGCCCCCTTTAACGCGACGCCACGGCGTCAAACTTTGCCTGACACGATGTCAGGAGACTCAGCCCAGAGGCATTTATGAGTAACAACCTCGACCAGCTCACCGATTGGTTGAAAGACCACAAGATCACAGAAGTCGAATGCATGATCGGCGACCTGACCGGTATCACCCGGGGCAAGATCTCGCCGACCAACAAGTTCATCGCCGAAAAAGGCATGCGCCTTCCGGAAAGCGTGCTGTTGCAGACCGTGACCGGCGACTACGTCGAAGACGACATCTATTACGAACTGCTCGACCCGGCCGACATCGACATGATCTGCCGCCCCGACCAGAACGCCGTGTATCTGGTGCCATGGGCCATCGAGCCGACCGCCCAGGTGATCCACGACACCTACGACAAGCAAGGCAACCCGATCGAGCTGTCGCCGCGCAACGTCCTCAAGAAAGTCCTGAAACTCTATGCCGACAAGGGCTGGCAGCCGATCGTGGCGCCGGAAATGGAGTTCTACCTGACCAAGCGCAGTGACGACCCAGACTATCCGTTGCAGCCGCCGATTGGCCGTTCGGGCCGTCCGGAAATCGGTCGTCAGTCGTTCTCCATCGAAGCAGCGAACGAATTCGACCCGCTGTTCGAAGACGTCTACGACTGGTGCGAACTGCAGGAGCTGGACCTCGACACGCTGATCCACGAGGACGGCACGGCGCAGATGGAAATCAACTTCCGTCACGGTGACGCCCTGTCGCTGGCCGACCAGATCCTGGTGTTCAAGCGCACCATGCGTGAAGCCGCGCTCAAGCACGACGTGGCCGCAACCTTCATGGCCAAGCCGATGACCGGTGAGCCGGGCAGTGCGATGCACTTGCACCAGAGCATCATCGACATCGAGACCGGCAAGAACGTCTTCTCCAATGAAGACGGGACCATGAGCCAGCTGTTCCTGCACCACATCGGTGGCCTGCAGAAACTGATCCCGGAGTTGCTGCCGCTGTTCGCGCCGAACGTCAACTCGTTCCGCCGCTTCCTGCCGGATACCTCGGCGCCGGTGAACGTGGAATGGGGCGAAGAGAACCGCACTGTGGGCCTGCGCGTACCGGATGCCGGCCCGCAGAACCGCCGCGTGGAAAACCGCCTGCCGGGCGCCGACGCCAACCCGTACCTGGCGATCGCCGCGAGCCTGCTCTGCGGTTACATCGGCATGGTCGAGGGGCTCAACCCGAGCGCACCGGTGGTCGGTCGTGGCTATGAACGCCGCAACCTGCGCCTGCCGCTGACCATCGAGGACGCACTGGAGCGCATGGAAAACAGCACCACCGTCGAGAAATACCTCGGCAAGACTTTCATCACAGGCTACGTCGCGGTCAAGCGGGCCGAGCATGAAAACTTCAAGCGCGTGATCAGTTCCTGGGAGCGTGAGTACCTGCTCTTCGCCGTCTGATACGCCGGGCGCGGCTGTCAGCAGCCGCGCCTTCACCGATAACAAGGAGAATTGGCATGACCAGCAACAACCCGCAAACCCGTGAGTGGCAAGCCCTGAGCAGCGATCACCACCTGGCCCCGTTCAGCGACTTCAAGCAGCTGAAAGAGAAGGGTCCACGGATCATCACCAACGCCAAGGGCGTGTACCTGTGGGACAGCGAGGGCAACAAGATCCTCGATGGCATGGCGGGTCTGTGGTGCGTGGCGATCGGTTATGGCCGCGATGAGCTGGCTGACGCAGCCGCGAAGCAAATGCGCGAACTGCCTTACTACAACCTGTTCTTCCAGACCGCGCACCCGCCGGCGCTGGAACTGGCCAAGGCCATTGCCGACGTCGCGCCGCAAGGCATGAATCACGTGTTCTTCACCGGTTCCGGCTCCGAAGGCAACGACACCATGCTGCGTATGGTTCGTCACTACTGGGCGATCAAGGGCCAGCCGAACAAGAAAGTCATCATCAGCCGCAAGAACGGTTATCACGGTTCCACCGTGGCCGGCGCAAGCCTGGGTGGCATGACTTATATGCACGAACAGGGCGACTTGCCGATTCCGGGTATCGTCCACATCGCGCAGCCGTACTGGTTCGCCGAGGGCGGTGACATGTCGCCGGAAGAGTTCGGCATCTGGGCGGCCAATCAGCTGGAAGAGAAGATTCTCGAAGTCGGCGTGGACAACGTCGGTGCCTTTATTGCCGAGCCGATCCAGGGTGCCGGCGGCGTGATCATTCCGCCAGACAGCTACTGGCCGCGCATCAAGGAAATCCTCGCCAAGTACGACATCCTGTTCGTGGCGGACGAAGTGATCTGCGGTTTCGGCCGCACCGGTCAGTGGTTCGGTTCCGATTTCTACGACCTGAAGCCAGACATGATGACCATCGCCAAAGGCCTGACGTCCGGTTACATCCCGATGGGTGGCCTGATCGTGCGCGACGAAGTGGTGAAGGTGCTCAACGAAGGCGGCGATTTCAACCACGGCTTCACCTACTCCGGGCATCCGGTGGCGGCAGCGGTGGGTCTGGAAAACATCCGGATTCTGCGCGATGAGAAAATTATCGAGAACGCGCACAACGAAACGGCACCGTATTTGCAGAAACGTCTGCGCGAACTCAACGACCACCCGTTGGTGGGTGAAGTGCGCGGCGTCGGTTTGCTGGGGGCGATCGAGCTGGTGCAGGACAAGGCCACTCGCAAGCGTTACGAGGGCAAGGGTGTGGGCATGATCTGCCGGCAGTTCTGCTTCGATAACGGCCTGATCATGCGTGCCGTGGGCGACACCATGATCATTGCGCCGCCGCTGGTGATCAGCAAGGCGGAGATCGATGAGCTGGTTACAAAGGCACGCAAGTGCCTGGACCTGACCCTCAGTGCATTGCAGGCCTAAGTGCTAGGCTTCGAGCGGGGGAGCTGCGGCGCTCTCGCTCGAAGGTGTCAGAAAGGTTGGCCTTTTCTTGAAAGACCGCCTCCGATCTTGCCAGACTAGCCGCGGTTCCAGTTGTCGGGGTTCGGCCGCTGAACAAAGTGGTTCAAAAAAGAAAAATTTGGAGCATGACGCATGAAGGCATTAGGTAAAAAGCTTGCTGGCAAGACTCTTCTCGCTTTGTCCGTCGCGGGCATGATGGCGGGCGCGGTTCACGCGGACGACAAAGTACTGCACGTCTACAACTGGTCCGACTACATCGCTCCGGACACCATCGCCAACTTCGAGAAAGAGTCCGGGATCAAAGTCGTCTACGACGTATTCGACAGCAACGAAACCCTGGAAGCCAAGCTGCTGGCAGGCAAGTCCGGTTATGACGTGGTTGTGCCGTCGAACAACTTCCTGGCCAAGCAGATCAAGGCTGGCGTTTACCAGGAACTGGACCAGTCCAAGCTGCCTAACTGGAAAAACCTCAACCAGGACCTGCTCAAGGCCGTGTCGGTCAGCGACCCGGGCAACAAGCACGCCTTCCCGTACATGTGGGGCTCGATCGGCATCGGTTACAACCCGGAGAAGGTCAAGGCTGCACTGGGCGTCGACACCATCGACTCGTGGGACGTGTTGCTCAAGCCGGAAAACATCGCCAAGCTCAAGGGCTGCGGTGTGAGCTTCCTCGATTCGCCGACTGAAATGCTCCCGGTCGCGCTGCACTACCTGGGCCTGCCTACCGACACCCAGAAGAAAGAAGACATCAAGAAAGCCGAGGACCTGTTCCTCAAGATTCGTCCTTCGATCACCTACTTCCACTCCTCCAAGTACATCTCGGACCTGGCCAACGGCAACATCTGCGTAGCGGTCGGCTACTCGGGTGACGTGCAGCAGGCCAAGTCCCGTGCCGCCGAGGCCGGTGACAAGGTCAAAGTCAGCTACGCCATTCCGAAGGAAGGCGCTGGCAGCTTCTTCGACATGGTCGCCATCCCCAAGGATGCCGAAAACGTTGAAGGCGCCTACAAATTCATGACCTTCCTGCAGAAGCCTGAAGTCATGGCCGGCATCACCAACGCCGTACGTTTCCCGAACGGTAACGCCGCTGCAACGCCACTGGTGAATAAAGACATCACCAGCGATCCAGGCATCTACCCGCCAGCCGACGTGCAGGCCAAGCTGTATGCGATCGCCGATTTGCCAGCGGCTACCCAGCGTGAAATGACTCGCAGCTGGACCAAGATCAAATCCGGCAAATAAGCCGGTTTGACGCAGCAACCGCTGGCCGTCGTCCCCGCGAAGGCGGCCAGCGGATCAATTAAATGACAGGAAGTTTTGCAGGAACGGTTTTTCGAGGGTAAGTTGCGCGCCGGTTTGGTTGCCGGGCAGCGATGGCTGTCATGTAACGCGGGGCAACTTGGGCCCAACTAATTTAGAGGACCTCCACTTGCCTATTTTTTCTTCTTTGCGCAAAGCCCTGCTGGCCACTGCCGGCCTGACGATCGCTGTCGGAGCCCAGGCCGCCGGTACGGTGCATATTTATAACTGGTCGGATTACATCGGCGAGACCACCCTGGCCGACTTCGAGAAAGCCACCGGGATCAAACCGGTCTACGACGTGTTCGACTCCAACGAAACCCTGGAAGGCAAGTTGCTGGCCGGGCGGACCGGTTACGACGTGGTCGTGCCGTCGAACCACTTCCTCGGCAAGCAGATCAAGGCGGGCGCGTTCCAGAAGCTCGACAAGGCGCAGCTGCCGAACTATTCGAACCTCGATCCAGTGCTGCTCAAGCGTCTGGAGCAGAACGATCCGGGCAACCTCTACGCCGTACCGTACCTGTGGGGCACCAACGGCATCGGCTACAACGTCGAGAAAGTCAAAGCCGTGCTCGGTATCGACAAGATCGATTCCTGGAGCGTGCTGTTCGAGCCGGAGAACATCAAGAAGTTGCACAGCTGCGGCGTAGCGTTCCTCGATTCGGCGGATGAAATGATGCCGACCGTGCTCAACTACATGGGCCTGAACGCCAACAGCACCAATCCCAAGGATTACGAAAAGGCCACGGCCAAGTTGCTCGCCGTGCGTCCTTACGTGACCTACTTCCACTCTTCGAAATACATCGGTGATCTGGCCAACGGCGACATCTGCGTGGCCATCGGCTTCTCCGGCGACATCTTCCAGGCCAAGCACCGTGCCGAAGAAGCCAAGAAGGGCGTGAACATCGCCTACTCGATCCCCAAAGAAGGCGGCGCGCTGTGGTTCGACATGCTGGCGATTCCCAAGGACTCGTCCAACGTCAAGGAAGCGCACGCCTTCATCAACTATTTGCTGAAACCTGAGGTGATCGCCCAGGTCAGTGATTACGTCGGTTACGCCAACCCCAACCCGGGTTCGGACAAGCTGATGGAACAGTCCATCCGCACCGATGAAGCGGTTTATCCACCGCAAGCAGTCCTCGACAAGACCTACGTGTCGACCGAGTTGCCACCCAATATTCAGCGTTTGATGACCCGCAGCTGGACCAAGGTCAAGTCGGGCAAATAAGGCACAAACTATCCTGGGTTCGTCCGCATAGGGCGAACTGCACTGTTTTTTTCTGGGAGTTTCGTAAATGGCAGTTGCCTCCGGCGCCTATAAGAAAGCCCTCGAGGGCGACCAGACACCTAAACAGGTGTTGGTCAAAATCGACCGGGTCACGAAGAAGTTCGACGAGACGATTGCCGTGGACGATGTGTCCCTGGAAATCAAGAAAGGCGAGATCTTCGCCCTGCTCGGCGGTTCGGGATCGGGCAAATCCACTCTGCTGCGGATGCTGGCAGGGTTCGAACGGCCCACGGAGGGGCGCATTTTCCTCGACGGCGTCGACATCACCGACATGCCGCCGTACGAGCGACCGATCAATATGATGTTCCAGTCGTACGCCTTGTTCCCGCACATGACCGTGGCGCAGAACATCGCCTTCGGCCTCAAGCAAGACAAGATCCCGACGGCTGAAGTCGATGCCCGCGTGGCCGAAATGCTCAAGCTGGTGCAGATGAGCCAGTACGCCAAGCGCAAGCCGCATCAACTGTCTGGCGGTCAGCGTCAGCGGGTGGCCCTGGCGCGTTCGCTGGCCAAGCGGCCGAAGCTGCTGCTGCTCGACGAACCGATGGGCGCACTGGACAAGAAACTGCGTTCGCAGATGCAACTGGAGCTGGTGGAGATCATCGAGCGCGTGGGTGTGACCTGCGTGATGGTGACCCACGACCAGGAAGAGGCCATGACCATGGCCGAGCGCATCGCGATCATGCACCTGGGCTGGATCGCCCAGATCGGCAGCCCGATCGACATCTATGAAACCCCGACCAGCCGTCTGGTCTGCGAATTCATCGGCAACGTGAACATCTTCGAAGGCGAAGTGATCGACGACGCCGAAGGCCACGCGACCATCACCTGCAAGGACCTCGACCGGCAGATCTACGTCGGCCATGGCATCAGCACTTCGGTGCAGGACAAATCGGTCACCTACGCGATCCGTCCGGAGAAGCTGCTGGTCACCGCCGAAATGCCGACCTGCGAGTACAACTGGTCGAGCGGCAAGGTGCATGACATCGCCTACCTGGGCGGTCACTCGGTGTTCTACGTTGAACTGCCGAGCGGCAAACTGGTGCAGTCGTTCGTTGCCAACGCCGAACGTCGCGGCGCGCGTCCGACCTGGGGCGATCAGGTTTACGTGTGGTGGGAAGACGACAGCGGCGTGGTACTTCGCTCATGAACATGCGCAAATTCAAACGCCGCCTCAATCGAATAATTCCCGGTGGCCGCCAGCTGGTCATCGGGGTTCCCTTCATCTGGCTGTTCCTGTTCTTCATGCTGCCGTTCTTCATCGTCCTGAAGATCAGCTTCGCCGAAGCCGACGTGGCCATCCCGCCGTACACCGAGATCTACACCTTCGCCGAGCAGAAGCTGCAACTGCTGCTGAATCTGGGCAACTACGCGATGCTCGGCGACGACGAGTTGTACATCGCCGCCTACCTCGGCTCGCTGAAGATGGCTTTCTTCAGCACGCTGCTGTGCCTGCTGATCGGCTACCCGATGGCCTACGCCATTGCCAGTGCGCGTAAAGAGCTGCAGACGGTGCTGGTGCTGCTGATCATGATGCCGACCTGGACCGCTATCCTGATCCGCGTTTACGCGTGGATGGGCATCCTCAGCAACAACGGCCTGCTCAACGGGTTCCTGATGAGCATGGGCTTCATCGACGAGCCGCTGCAGATCCTCAACACCAACCTTGCGGTGTACATCGGCGTGGTTTATTCGTACCTGCCGTTCATGATCCTGCCGCTGTACGCCAACCTGGTGAAGCACGATCACAGCTTGCTGGAAGCCGCTTCCGACCTCGGTTCGAGCACCTTCAACAGCTTCTGGAAAATCACCATTCCGCTGTCCAAGAACGGGATCATTGCCGGTTGCATGCTGGTGTTCATCCCGGTGGTGGGCGAATTCGTGATCCCGGAACTGCTCGGTGGTCCGGAAACCCTGATGATCGGTAAAGTGCTCTGGCAAGAATTCTTCAACAACCGTGACTGGCCGGTGGCGTCCGCGCTGGCGGTAGTGATGCTAGCGATCCTGATTGTGCCGATCATTCTGTTCAACCGCAGTCAGGCCAAGGAAATGGAGGGTAAAGAATGAAGCGCTTCCGTTTCTCCAGCCTGATGCTGGTCCTGGGTTTGTTGTTCATCTACCTGCCGATGCTGATCCTGGTGATCTACTCGTTCAACGCCTCCAAGCTGGTGACGGTGTGGGGTGGCTGGTCGATCAAGTGGTACGTCGGCCTGCTCGACAACACCCAGCTGATGGGTTCGGTGGTGCGCTCGCTGGAAATCGCCTGTTACACCGCGGTTGCCGCGGTGGCGCTGGGTACGCTGGCGGCATTCGTGCTGACCCGGATCACCCGCTTCAAGGGCCGCACGCTGTTCGGCGGGCTGGTGACGGCGCCGTTGGTGATGCCGGAAGTGATCACCGGTCTGTCGCTGTTGCTGCTGTTCGTGGCCATGGCGCAAATGATCGGCTGGCCGCAGGAGCGTGGCATCGTCACTATCTGGATTGCCCACACGACGTTCTGTGCGGCGTACGTGGCGGTGGTGGTGTCGGCGCGCTTGCGTGAGCTGGACCTGTCGATCGAAGAGGCGGCCATGGACCTCGGTGCTCGGCCGTGGAAAGTGTTCTTCCTGATCACCATCCCGATGATTGCGCCTTCGCTGGCGGCGGGCGGCATGATGTCTTTCGCCCTGTCGCTGGACGACCTGGTATTGGCGAGCTTCGTCTCCGGCCCGGGTTCGACCACCCTGCCGATGGAAGTGTTTTCGGCGGTACGTCTGGGCGTGAAGCCGGAGATCAACGCCGTGGCCAGTCTGATTCTGCTGGCAGTGTCGATCGTCACCTTCATGGTCTGGTTCTTCAGTCGCCGTGCCGAAGAAGCGCGCAAGAAAGCCATCCAGCAAGCCATCGAAGAAGGCGCAGCCGACTCGTGGAAGCAACCGGACGTGCGCCGCGCACCTGCGCCGGAAGCGGCTTAAAGCAACACCGGGTTGGCCTCTTGCTGGCCAACCCGATTCCAAACTTGTGGGAGCGAGCCTGCTCGCGAATGAGGATTGTCAGTCGATATCAATTTGACTGACATACCGCTTTCGCGAGCAGGTTCGCTCCCACAGTTTTTGCGCTGCTCAGGCGCTCCAGGGCGATTTGCGGATGACTTCAACGAAGTTCATCGGCTTGAACCCCGGCTCCTGATCCATCAGCACATCGGTCTTCACATTGCCGAAGGTCGTCTGCGGACGATGGCGCAAGCCGTCGGCAAATGCGCAGATGATGCATTCCTTGAAACCTTCCCCACGTGGATGCGCATGCACTACGGCCTCGCGCTGGGTGCTGCTGAACGCCGCGTAGTCCATGCCCAGCACGTCCATCTCGACGCCTGCGGTCACCAGCGCCACGGTCGGCCGCAAATGCTTGGGCACACCGGGTGTGGTGTGCAGGGCAATCGACAGCCACACTTGTTCGATGTCGTCATCGCTCAGCCCGTATGGCTTGAGAAACGCCGCTGCCGCATTGGCGCCATCCACTTCAAAACGTTCGTCGTCACTGCGATAGCCTTGTACCAGCCCGAGGTCGTGGAACATCGCGCCGACGTACAGCAACTCCGGGTTGTAGGCCAGTTGCTGGCGCTCACCGCTCAGTGCGCCGAACAGGAACACCCGACGCGAGTGGTGGTAGAGCAGATCGGATTCGATGTCGCGAATGTACTCGGTGGTGGCCCGGGCCAACGCGCTGTCAGGGATTTTGATGCCGGCAATGGTGCTGCTCATCTGCTAGTCCTCGTCGAAAACGCCGTCGTGGCGCCGATGGACAAAGTCTGTTCCTCAAGGCACTAAACGGACAATCAACGCATGGCTGCGATCCTTGCCAATCGACCTGCAAATCGTGCCAAACCTCGCTTGTTGGGCGTGGATTGGCTAGGGTTGGCCCGATCAACAAGACAGGCACGGTCCATGTGGGAGCGGGCTTGCTCGCGAAAGGGCCATGACATTCAACTGATCTGTTGAATGACACACCGCTTTCGCGAGCAAGCCCGCTCCCGCAGGGTTTTTGTTTGCCGCAGGCATTGAGGACGTTTGAGTCATGAACAAAACCGTCGCCATCGTGGTGTTCCCCGGCGTGCAGGCGCTGGATGTCAGCGGGCCGATGGATGTGTTCGCCGAGGCCAACCGGTTTCTGCCGACCGAGGATCACTATCGGCTGGAAGTGATCGGTGTCGAGCAGGGCCAGATGGCTTGTTCCAATGGTTTGAACCTCACTGCTCATCGGCATTTCAGCGACGCGCTCGACGCTTATGACTTGCTGTTGGTAGCCGGCGGCCCGCAGTTGCCGTTCATGGATTTTGGCCGGGTCTTCGACGCCTGGCTGCGTGAGGCCAGCGCTCGCGCACGGCGTTTCGGATCGATCTGCAACGGCGCGTTCATGCTGGCGCGCGCGGGGCTGCTGGAAGGGCGCACCGTGACCACCCACTGGAACGACGCTCAGGCCCTGGCGCAGTTGTGTCCATCGACCCGGGTCGAGGCCGATCGCTTGTATGTCGAAGATGGCGTGCTCTACACCTCGGCCGGGGTTACGGCAGGGATCGATCTGTCGCTGTACCTGCTGGCTCGCGATCACGGCGCTGAAGTGGCACTGAGCGTGGCCAAGCGGCTGGTGGTGTTCACGCAGCGCTCGGGCGGGCAGTCGCAGTTCAGCCCGTTCCTCACGCCGCATGCGGAGCCGACCTCGGCGGTGGCGATGGTGCAGCTGTATGTGCTGGCCAATCTCACCGGCGACCTGACGATTGCCGATCTGGCGAATGCGGCGAACATGAGCGCGCGTAACTTCTCCCGGGTGTTCGCTCGCGAGGCCCGGGTCACCCCGGCCGAGTTCGTCGAGCGGGCGCGGGTAGATGCGGCGCGGGTGATGCTCGAAAGCACTGCGGCGCCGCTGAAGACGGTGGCGTATCAGTGCGGGTTTCGCGATGCGCAGCACATGCGCAGTGTGTTCAATCGAAGGTTGGGCGTGACGCCGCAGCAGTTTCGGCTGAATTTTTCTGTGCTGCTCTGAAGGTTTCCGTGTTGCTGATGGCCCTTTCGCGAGCAAGCCCGCTCCCACCGGTGGCACGCGGTCTTGTGTGGGAGCGGGCTTGCTCGCGAAGGCGTCCGCCTGAACAACAGCGGATTATTGAGCAGCCCGCGCCGGCAACAGTTTCAAGGTGCTGCGGGTATTGGCCGTCACTTCTTCCTCGCTGAAGTGCGCCTGCACATACATCCCCTCGACGTACTCCTCGGCCTGATCGTCATAGTGGCTGTCGAACGGCACGCCGCTCTGGCCGACCGGGTTGATGGTCAGGCTGTGCGCCGGGTCGGCGAAGTCGATCAGTCGCCGCGTTGACGGGCCGTACGTCACCGGCCAAGGCGCCGGACCGAGTTTGGCCGAGAGGTTGTTCGGCACTTCATGACTGCCCGGCGCTGCAAACGGGCCGACGTTGAAAATCTTGTCCAGTGGTTTCTGTTGCCCCAGCGGATGGCCGTGGGTCAGGGTGTGCGCGGTGCCCCATTGCCAGTCGGACGGGTTGTCGCCGAGGGTCTGTTTGAGGTGCGCCATGCTCGCCTGCCACGCCACTTTCACGATGTCGGCGCGGGTTTCCTTGTTCGGTGTGTTGCGGTTGTCCCACCACGGTGAATCTGCGTTCGCCGCGAGGCGCGGCAGGGCGGCGTCGATCACCCGGGTCGACAGCAGCGTTTCAAAGAAATCGTTGCCCAGTTCATCACGCATGGCCGCATCGGCGAGGTCGTAGAGGAACTGGTTGAATACCGTCGCGCTGACCGAATCCAGCGGATAGTCGCCTGGCCACTGCGCCAGTTGCTCGACCAGTTTCAGTTGTGCCGGATCGCTCACCACCTCCCGCAATACTGGCAGCAACGGCGCCAGGGTGCGCGGGCCGTAGGCGGTGGTGGTGCCCAGTTGCAGCTTCTGGTTGGCTTCGTTGCTCCACTTCACGTTTTTGTCGCTGAGCTGGCGGTTGAGCTGCTGGCCGCGATCAGCCAGGTTGTAGTAACCGGGGATTTCCATTCCGGTCGGCGACAGCGGCTGGAAGTTGGCCGAGACGATGTAGCCGCGCGCCGGGTTTTCTTCCTGCGGGTTGGCGCTGAACGGGTAGTAGCCGTCCTTGTCCGCCTGATTGCTGCTGCCGTCGAGAATGAAGTCCGGCTTCACCCCGACAGGGCGTTTGGGCAGCAGCGCCGAAGCCCACCAGGCGATGTCGCCCTTGGCGTTTGCATAGACGATGTTCAGTCCCGGCGCCTGGACCTTGGCCGCTGCGGCGCGGGCCTTGGCCAGGGTGTCGGCGCGGTTGAGCTGGTAGAAGCCTTCAAGGATCGGGTTCGGCGTTTCGAGGAACGCCCACCACATGGCGATCGGGGTCTTGCCGGCAGCCGTGCCGAGGGCGTCGTTGACGATCGGACCGTGGGGCGACTGGCGCAGAGTGAGTGTCACCGGCGCCTGGCCCTTCACCGCAATCTGCTGCTCGGTGCTGACCAGATCGGTCCACTGGCCGTGGTACCAGACCTGATTCGGGTTGTCCGGGTTGACCTTCTCGGCAATCAGATCCAGATCGTCATTCTGGAACATGGTCAGGCTCCAGCCGAAATCCAGGTTGTGGCCGAGGAAGGCGAACGGCACCAGCGCCTGATGGTGACCGTAGAGTTCAAAGCCCGGCGCTGACAGTTGCGCCTCGTACCACACCGATGGCACCGAGAAGCGAATGTGCGGATCGCCGGCCAGCAGCGGTTTGCCGCTCTGGCTGCGGCTGCCGGCGATCACCCAGGCGTTGCTGCCTTCGAATTGCGGCAGGCCGTTTTCGATCAGCGCCTGTTCGCTGAGGCGGGCGAGGGCGTTGAGGTCTTTCCAGTCGCTGGCGGCGAGGGCCGGGGGCGGGTTGGCGCGACCTTTGGCAAGCACGCCCTTGGGTTGCCAGTTGAGGTCGAAGACGGTGAGGTAATCGGCACCGAGCTGATCGCGCACGTAGGTCAGCAGCGGTTCGGTGCGAAACGCGGCGGCGAAACTGTAGGCCATGTAACCGGCGACGCTGATGCTGTCCTCCGCCGTGAACGGCCGCTTGGGGATGCCCAGCACGTCGAACTCGACCGGTGCGGCGTGGCTGTCCTGATATTGGTTGATGCCGTCCAGATAGGCTTGCAGGGCCTTCCACGCCGGTGACTGCTTGTCGAGACTGGCGACATAACTGGCGGCGCGTTCGCGGATGCGCAGGCTGCGAAACAGCTTGTCGGTGTCGAGCAGCTTCGGCCCGAGCACTTCGGCCAGCTCGCCACGCGCGAGGCGGCGCATGGCTTCCATCTGGAACAAGCGGTCCTGGGCATGCACGTAGCCAAGGGCGCGATAGAGGTCGGTTTCGTTTTCGGCGCGGATGTGCGGCACGCCACGCCCGTCGTAACGCACCGTCACCGAACCTTGCAGGTTGCGCAGCTCCACCTGGCCCTGACGCGTCGGCTGTTTGCTGTAGACGTACCAGCCGACGCCGGCGAGCAGAACAACGATGAGCAAGGCAAGAACGGTGAAAACGCGTTTCATGGTGACTCCTTGTGCATGCGGGATTGCCGCCCGTCGGGCTGCAAACAATTAGCACAGACCTTCCGTGCCGTGCATCGCTGTCCTCGAAAAGTCCGGAATGCCTTACTGCGCCACCACCGGCCACGGGCAATAACAGCCGACCGCCAGGGTGTGCGTGGCGTTGACCGGGCGATCTTCCGTCAGGGCATTGAGGATCGGTTCGATAAAACTGTTGCTGGAGTTGCAGGTCAGCCCTTCGCTGTAAGGCCCGAAGTACGCCAGCTTGCCGCTGCGGTCCCAGATCGCCACGGCGGGGCTTGCGGGAATCTGCTCGGAGCCGGGCAGTACGGCGATGGTTTTCAGGTTGCTCAGGGTCGCGGGTAATTGACCGTGGGAGCCGGCGCGCTGCACGGCGAAGAATTCCACACCGCGCGCGCCGTACTGCTCGACCATCTCGGTCAGGTGCTGCTGATTACCGACGTTGCACGGGCAGGCCGGGTCCCAGAAGTGCACCAGGCGAATGTTGCCGGGGCCGGCGAGATCATCCGGCAGGCGCAGCGGATCACCGGAAAACACTGCCGTGTGCTGGCTGAAGGCCCGCAGGTAGCGGCCCTGAAACCAGTCGTACGCCGCCCACAGCACCCCGGCACACACAAGCGCGAGCAGGCTGGCAAACAGTGCGGTGCGGTAGGGCGAACGCATGGTTTTTCGATCCTCGAAGGGCCGCTAGCTTGCCATGCTTGCCGCAACAGATGAATATCGCAGGCCGATAAAGTCTGTTTACCGCTTTGGAATACCCGCATGCCTGACACTTTCGATGCCGATCATTTACGCGCCAGCCTCAAGCCTTTGGCCCAATGGCAGCCGTTGTCGGACGAGGCCAAGGCATATCAGCGGTTCTACCAGACCGACTTCCCCGAGCGTGATGTCTGGCGCGGCATGGGGCGCTTCGAAGTGGATGGCTATGAGCTGGTCAGCCACTGCTGGTGGCCGGAGAAGGTCAAGGGCACGCTGTTTCTGCTGCACGGTTTTTACGACCACACAGGGCTGTATCGGCATGTGATCGAGTGGGCGCTGGATCAGGATTTCGCGGTGATCGCCTGCGACTTGCCGGGGCATGGTCTGTCGAGCGGCCCCCGGGCCAGTATCCGCGATTTCTCTGAATATCAGGACGCCTTGCAAGCCTTGTTCGCCGAAGCCAATTCGATCGCCCTGCCGCAGCCCTGGCACCTGTGCGGGCAAAGCACGGGCGGCGCGATCGTCGTCGACCATGTGCTCAACCATGGCGAGCACAGTCCAGCGCAAGGCCAGTTGATCCTGTTGGCGCCGCTGGTGCGTCCGCGCGCGTGGGGCTGGTCGCAGCTCAGTTATTACCTGCTCAGGCCTTTCGTGCGGGGCGTTACCCGGCGCTTCAGCGAGAATTCCAATGACCCGGCATTCCTGCCGTTCCTGCAGGCCGACCCGTTACAACCCAAACGCTTGCCGACCGCGTGGGTCGGTGCCCTGTCGCGCTGGATCATCCGTGTGGAACACGCGAAAAAAAGTCCGCGACGGCCACTGATCATTCAGGGGCAGGCGGACATGACCGTGGACTGGCAGCACAATTTGCAGGTGATGAAATGGAAGTTCGACCGGCCGCAGATTCTGTTGCTGCCAGAGGCGCGGCACCATCTGGCGAATGAGACGCTGGAAATGCGCGAGGAGTATTTCGAGTTTCTGAACAAGCGGATCAGAGGGCGGAATCTCTAGGGCCTTTTGAGGGCCTCTTCGCGAGCAGGCTCGCTCCCACAGGGGGAATGCATTCCAGCATGTGGGAGCGGGCTTGCTCGTGAAGGCGGCCTGTCAGGCGATAAAGATCACTGGCCAAGGCTTGAAGCGCTTTGCCCCACCGCCAGCCCCGCGCGAATCGCCGCGAGTGCCGCCTGGTAATACGCCTTGCCCTCGGTAGATTCGGCAAACGTCGCGAACTGCTCCAGTTCGTCATCCGACAGATCACGGTAAACGTAGAGCAGGGTGTTGTTCATGTCGGCGCCGATCTGATCCATCAGGCGCTGGCGCTGGCCGTTCAACATGCCTTGCGCCTGACCGCCGCCGAGCAGGCCCGGAATCATCGAACTCAAGCTGTCTGCCGCCACGCCGGCAATCGCCAGGCTGACTTCGGCGCCGGCCTCGCGTGCCGGCAGCGCTTGCGCCAGATGGCCGATGATCAGCAGGCGGCTGTCGCTGGCCTGCATCTTCGGCAGGCCCTTGGCGTTCTTCGCCAACTGATCGCGGCGGGTCGCCAGCAACTCGGCGGCGACGATCTTGCGGCCCAGTGGCGACTGGAAAAAGGTCAGCGCCGGTTGTGGATCGGCAAGGTGCTGGCGCAGTTGCGCTTCGGCACGCTGATCCATGGCCTGGGGGGCGAAGCGCTGGTTGCTGTTGTTGACCAGGGCTTGAAACACCGCAGGCGGCAGGTTGTTCTGATAGCGCTGCTGCGCGGCACTCAGGGCGTCATTGAAATGCGCACGTTGATCTGGCCAGCCGGCGATCTTGTACAGCTGATCGTGGCCGTCCGCCCAGGCGGGCAAAACGCAGAACATCAACAGTGAAAAAAGCAAACGGCGCATAGGGACTCCTGTCAGCAGCGGACTATTCTCCGTGCGGTGCCGGTACTTGTCGAGAATTCGTGGCAAGCCGCTGCGTGGCTCTGTCGGATTTCTTGCCGCAGGCATACTATGCGCGCCATGCAAATATCCTCTGAACACCCGCTGCTGTTACGCATCGTCGACGACCTGGCCGAACATGGCTGGTCGCAGCAGAACATTTTCCTGCCCGCGGGTTTGACCCGTGAGCTGGCGGCCGAGTGCCGCAAACGTGAGGCCGAGGGTGAGCTGGCGCCGGCGGCGGTGGGCCGTGGGCCATTTTCGGAGATTCGCGAGGGCATTCGCGGCGACCACATCCAGTGGATCGACCCGGGGCAGGCCGAGGCCAGCGACCGTTATCTGAACCTGATGGACAGCCTGCGCGAGGCGCTCAATCGCGGGTTGTTCCTGGGGCTGGAAGATTTCGAGTGTCACTTCGCCCTCTATCCGCCGGGCGCGTTTTACCGCAAGCACGTCGACCGCTTCCGCGATGATGACCGGCGCATGGTTTCGGCGGTGGTCTACCTCAATGACGCGTGGCTGCCGGAAGACGGCGGTCAGTTGCGCATGTACCTGGGGGAAGACCGGGTTCATGACGTGCAGCCCACTGGCGGCTGTCTGGTGGTATTCCTCTCCGGTGAAGTGCCGCACGAAGTGCTGCCGGCAAACCGCGAGCGCCTGTCGCTGACCGGCTGGTTCCGCCGCCGTGGCAACGAGCCGTTCTGATATGCAGAAGATTCTGGTCAGCCGCTGCTTGCTGGGCCACCGTGTGCGTTACGACGGCGGAGCCAGCGGGCCATTCGATCTGCTCGAACAGTGGATCGCTGAAGGGCGGGTGGTGCCGTTGTGTCCGGAAGTCGCCGGAGGCTTGCCGACCCCACGTGCCGCGGCGGAAATTCCGGGTGGGCAGGGCGTCGAAGTGCTTGATGGCACGGCGGCGGTGATCACCAGCGAAGGCGAGGACGTCAGCGCGCAGTTTCTCGATGGCGCGCGGCAGGCGCTGGCACTGGTGCAGAAACATGGCATCCGTGTGGCGGTGCTCAAGGCCAACAGTCCTTCCTGCGGGAACTTGCTGACCTATGACGGGACGTTCAGTGGGGTGAAGGTCACCGGCGAAGGCGTAACGGCCGCGTTGCTCAAACGGCATGGGGTGCAGGTATTCAGTGAGTTGGAATTGCCGCAGGCCGCAATGGCCCTGACTCAACCCGACTAAAAGCCCAGCGCAGACCCCCTGTAGGAGTGAGCCTGCTCGCGATAGAGATCTATCAGCACATCCATGAATGACTGACAGACCGCTATCGCGAGCAGGCTCACTCCTACAGGGTTTGTGTGTTCATTTGGGGTCGGTGAGCCACTTTTGCGACAACGCCGCCAACCGCCCATCCGCCTTGATCCGCTGCAGCGCACCCGCAAGGCTGGCCTGAAACGCCGGATTACCCTTCTGAAACGGAATCGCCAACTCCACCGGTGTCGCCGCTTTCGGCTTCTCTTCAGTCAACGTCTGCACCAGCACCATCGGCCGTGGCTGTTCGTCCTTCTTCGCCCACAGCTGCGAATCGACCTTGCCGTAGGACTCGCTGAAATCGAAACGATCCTTGAGTTCAGGTGTCAGTGCTATGTGATTGAGCGCAACGTCGTACTTGCCGCTTTCCACGCCCTGGAGCAAGTCTGCTTCGTCAGTGACGATGAAGTCGGCGCGTACATCCAGCTCGTTGGCCAGTTGTTGCCCCAGCTCGACCTCGAACCCCGTGAGTGTGTCGCCGTCCTTGAAATTGAAGGGCGGTGTATTAGCCTCAAGGGCGATGCGCAATTCGCCACGGTCGTTGACGTCATCAATCAGTTCGGCGTGAGCCAATGGGCTCAAAAGGGGTAGCAGGCAGATCAGGCCAGGCAGAAAACGCATGGTCACTCCTTTGAAATCATTATGGCGACGCTCTGAGTCAGGCTCGCTTTGCTATGGTTGTCGAGTGCCTTCGACAACGAATGGTCATGAAGTTGTCATGACCGCGCGGATTTTACGGAAAAACTGGAGAAGAAAATGAAAAGCTTTATGTCACGTGCAGCGTTGGCTGGTGTGCTGATGGGTGTTTCGGTGTTGGCCAGTGCGGCCACCCCGGCCCCGAAAGGCGCCGAAGTGTTCATCGTTTCTCCCGAGGACGGGGCCACGGTTTCGCAAACCTTCACCGTCAAGTTCGGAACCAAGGACGTCGCACTGGCACCCGCCGGTGATGCCACTCCGAATACCGGCCACCATCATCTGCTGATCGACGCCAAGGACATTGTTCCGGCAGGCGCCGTGGTACCGACCGACGCCAATCACATGCATTTTGGCAAGGCTCAGACCTTCGCGGAAATCAAACTGGCCCCGGGCAAGCACACCTTGCAGCTGGAGCTGGGTGACAAAAATCACATGGCATTCGATCCACCTGTCGTCTCGAAGAAAATCACCGTCAACGTCGAATAAACGTTTCGGCGTGCATGAAAAAGGGAGCCCGAAGGCTCCCTTTTTTGTCGCTCAACGCAGGATCAGAACAGCACGCGGCTACGGATGGTGCCGTTGACGTGTTGCAGCTTCTCTTGCGCCAGCTCCGAGTACTCGGCGTCGACGTCGATCACCACGTAACCGACTTTCTCGTTGGTCTGCAGGAACTGACCGGAGATGTTGATGCCGTTTTCGGCGAAGACCTTGTTGATCTCGCTCATCACACCCGGGATGTTCTCGTGGATGTGCAGCAGGCGGTGCTTGCCAGGGTGAGCCGGCAGGGCCACTTCCGGGAAGTTCACCGACGAAACGGACGTGCCGTTGTCGCTGTACTTGACCAGTTTTTCCGCCACTTCCAGACCGATGTTGGCCTGCGCTTCAGCGGTGGAGCCGCCGATGTGCGGGGTCAGGATCACGTTGTCCAGGCCACGCAGCGGGCTTTCGAACTCTTCGTCGTTGGAGCGTGGCTCCACCGGGAATACGTCGATCGCTGCGCCGATCAGGTGCTTGTCCTTGATCGCGTCCGCCAGGGCGTCCAGTTCGACCACGGTGCCGCGCGCGGCGTTGATCAGGATGCCGCCCTTCTTGATGGCGCGGATTTCCTTCTCGCCGATCATCCACTGGGTCGCAGCGGTTTCCGGAACGTGCAGGGTGACGATGTCGGACATGCCCAGCAGTTCGTGCAGGTTGCCGACCTGAGTGGCGTTGCCCAGCGGCAGCTTGGTCACGGTGTCGTAGAAGAACACCTGCATGCCCAGACCTTCAGCCAGAACCGACAGCTGCGTACCGATCGAGCCGTAACCGACGATGCCCAGTTTCTTGCCACGGATCTCGAAGGAGTTGGCTGCGGACTTGATCCAGCCGCCACGGTGGCAGGAAGCGTTTTTCTCAGGGATGCCACGCAGCAGCAGGATCGCTTCGGCCAGCACCAGTTCCGCTACGGAACGGGTGTTGGAGTACGGCGCGTTGAACACGGCAATACCGCGCTCACGGGCAGCACTCAGGTCAACCTGGTTGGTGCCGATGCAGAAACAGCCGACTGCCACCAGCTTCTTCGCGTGATCGAAGATCTCTTCGGTCAGTTGGGTGCGCGAACGAATGCCGATGAAGTGAGCGTCAGCGATCTTTTCCTTGAGCTGGGCTTCCGGCAAGGAACCTGTCAGGTATTCGATGCTGGTGTAGCCCGCCGCCTTGAGGACGTCGACAGCCGATTGGTGGACGCCTTCGAGAAGAAGGAACTTGATCTTGCTCTTATCGAGAGAAGTCTTGCTCATCTGCGTAAACCTGTATCCCGGAGAAAAATGGCAGGGAGGGGAGCAGCCTGGAGCTGACCCAAACGGCAGGAAAGCCGTCACCGCAGAACTGGCCTTGGGCACTGGCCTGCGGGGTCGGTATGCTAGCATAGCCTCCCCGCTAAACACTCATTCCTGCGACGTGAAGCGTTCTCAGGATGACCATGAATTGTTCGAGAGTTCTGTCGATGACCAATCCTGCCCTGATTGATGAACTGAAGACCCTGGTCGAGCCTGGCAAGGTCCTGACCGACGCCGACTCCCTGAACGCGTACGGCAAGGATTGGACCAAGCACTTCGCCCCGGCGCCGAGCGCCATTGTATTTCCCAAGACCATCGAGCAGGTGCAGGCGATTGTCCGTTGGGCCAACGCCCACAAAGTGGCGCTGGTGCCATCCGGCGGGCGAACCGGTCTTTCTGCGGCCGCCGTGGCCGCCCATGGCGAAGTGGTCGTCTCGTTCGACTACATGAACCAGATCCTCGACGTGAACCTCACCGATCGCACGGCTGTTTGTCAGCCGGGCGTGGTCACCGAACATTTGCAGAACGTCGCTGAAGAGAAGGGCCTGTACTACCCGGTAGACTTCGCTTCTGCCGGTTCCAGTCAGATTGGCGGCAATATCGGCACCAATGCCGGCGGAATCAAGGTGATTCGCTACGGCATGACCCGCAACTGGGTGGCGGGCATGAAAGTCGTCACCGGCAAGGGCGACGTGCTGGAACTGAACAAAGACCTGATCAAGAACGCCACCGGTTACGACCTGCGCCAGCTGTTCATCGGCGCTGAAGGCACCCTCGGTTTCGTCGTCGAAGCGACCATGCGCCTCGATCGCGCACCGAAAAACCTCACCGCGATGGTCCTTGGCACCGCCGATTTCGACTCGATCATGCCGGTGCTGCACGCCTTCCAGGGCAAGCTCGACCTGACTGCGTTCGAATTCTTTTCCGACAAAGCCCTGGCCAAAGTCATGGGCCGTGGCGACGTGCCGGCGCCGTTCGAAACCGACTGCCCGTTCTACGCGCTGCTGGAATTCGAAGCGACCACCGAAGAAGTGGCCAACAGCGCCCTGGAAACCTTCGAACACTGCGTCGAACAGGGTTGGGTGCTGGATGGCGTGATGAGCCAGAGCGAAACCCAGCTGCAGAATTTGTGGAAGCTGCGCGAGTACATCTCCGAAACCATCTCGCACTGGACGCCGTACAAGAACGACATCTCGGTAACCGTCTCGAAAGTGCCGGCATTTCTGCAGGAAATCGACGCGATCGTCGGCGAATACTATCCAGACTTCGAAATTGTCTGGTTCGGTCATATCGGTGACGGCAACCTTCACCTGAACATCCTCAAGCCGGATAACCTGAGCAAGGACGAGTTTTTTGCCAAGTGCGCGACCGTCAACAAGTGGGTGTTCGAAACCGTCGAGAAATACAACGGCTCGATTTCCGCCGAGCACGGCGTGGGCATGACAAAGCGCGACTACTTGACGTACAGCCGTTCGCCGGTCGAAATCGAATACATGAAAGCGGTCAAAGCGGTGTTCGACCCGAACGGCATCATGAACCCGGGCAAGATCTTCGCGTTTTGATTGGCAATCCCTTGAATCAATGAAGGCAGGAGTCGGTAAATGAGCTATCAGCACCAGTATGTCGACGGCACGCGCATCCACTTTCCGATCGGGAAAGTCGTGTGCATTGGCCGTAATTACGCCGAACACGCCAAGGAACTGGACAATCCGGTCCCTACCGAGCCATTGCTGTTCATCAAGCCGGGCAGTTGCGTGGTGCCGCTGGACGGCGGTTTCAGCATTCCGACCGAGCGCGGTTCGGTGCACTACGAAGCGGAAATCGCTGTGCTGATCGGCAAGCCGCTGTCGACCAGGCCGAGCCGCGAAGAAGTGCTGGACGCGATCTCCGGTTTCGCCCCGGCGCTGGACCTGACCTTGCGCGACAAACAGGCCGAGCTGAAATCCAAGGGCCTGCCGTGGGAAATCGCCAAGTCGTTCGACGGTGCGGCCGTGATCGCCCCGTTCGTGGTTGGTAGCACCTTCGCTGACCTGACTGACATCGGCATCCGCCTGACCATCAATGGTGAAGTGCGTCAGGACGGCAACAGCAGCGCGATGCTCAATCCGATCGTGCCGATGATCCAGCACATGGCCGGCTGCTTCTCGCTGCAGGCCGGCGACGTGATCCTCACCGGCACGCCAGTGGGTGTCGGCCCGCTGAATGTCGGCGACGACATCGTCCTGGAACTGCCGGGTGCGAGCAGCTTCACCAGCAGCGTACGCTGACCCGCTGCAATGCCTCTGTAGGAGTGAGCCTGCTCGCGATAGCGGTCTGTCCGTTAACGAAAGTGTTGACTGAGCCGACGCTATCGCGAGCAGGCTCGCTCCTGCAGTTGTTCTGTGTAGTGGCCCGCAAAGCCGAAGGGCAATCCCGCCATTTGCCGTTTTTTTCACATTCTGTCCGGATAATTCCTCTCATTCTGGCGTCTGAGCCGGCCTCTTTGTGCTATTACCCATAGCCTGAATTTTCGGAACGCGTCCCTGATGTCAGCTCAAACTCAGCTCAATCCTCCTCGTCGCTCACGTTTTGCCCTGCGTTGGTATGTCTGGCTGTTGCTGGTGCTCGCCGCCGCTTATGGTCTGGCGTTTGCCATGCATTGGGATGACCGTGGCCTGCTTTGGGTGCGCGAGCGTTTCGAGAGCCAGACCGAACAGAAGGCCAGCGTCTGGCTGCCGGACTATCGGGCGGTCATTGACGGCAAGCTGCTGCCGGGCATGGAAAAGGACGAGGCTTCGGACCTGTCCTATAACCCGCAGACCAAAACCCTGTTTTCGGTAATGGGCAAGAACCCGTTCCTGGTCGAACTGACCTTGCAAGGTGATGTGCTGCGCAAGATGCCGCTGGTGGGCTGGATCAATCCGGAAGGCGTGACCGTGATGGAAAACGGCCTGATGGCGATCGTCGATGAACGCGAACACCTGCTGACCATCGTCAAGGTCGATGCCAGCACCCGCGAACTGAATATCGCCGACTTCCCGAAATACGACCTCGGCCCGTCGAAAAATCAGAACAAGGCGTTTGAAGCCATTACCTGGGATCCGCGCAACCAACAGTTGCTGCTGGGCGAAGAGCGCCCGCCGGCGTTGTTCACCTGGAAAAGCGACGGCAGCCAGATCCTCAAGGGCGACAAGCAGAAGCTGGCCAGTAACGAGCTGGATATCCGCAACCTCTCGGCGCTGGCGATTGACCCGCGTACCGGCCACACCCTGGTGCTGTCCGCCGACTCGCACCTGCTGCTGGAGCTGGACGAGAAGGGCGAGCAGGTCAGCTTCATGACCCTGCTCGGCGGCTTCAACGGTTTGAAGAACACCATTCCCCGCGCCGAAGGCGTGACCATGGACGAGGCTGGCACGCTGTACATGGTCAGCGAGCCGAACCTGTTCTACCGCTTCGAAAAGCAGAAGTAAGCCCATCGGCCCCGGCTTGTGGTCACGGGCAAGTGGCCATTAAGCTTCAGTTCAGACAGGCGTGATATTTCATCCGCCTGTTTTGATCCAGAGCCTGCCCGAATGCGTCGACTTGCCCGTCCCAAGCCCCTGTTTGTCATCCTGTCGGTGATGGCCCTGATCGCGTTGCTCGTGATCGGCCAATACTTGCGCCTGTTCGAGCGCGCCTGGTTCAACCTGCACACCCTGTGGCAGCCGTTGAGCAGCGAAGCCATCGGCCTGGATCAGTACCGGGTCGAGGTCGAAGCCAGGGTCATCGACGGGCTGAACGATGATGTGTCGGCGCTGACCTACGATCCGGTGCGTAACAGCCTGTTCACCGTGACCAACAAAAATGCCGAACTGGTCGAGTTGTCGCTCGAAGGCAAAATCCTGCGGCGCATTGCACTGATCGGCTTTGGTGATGCGGAAGCCGTCGAGTTCATCAGCGCCGACACGTATGTGATCACCGACGAGCGTCAGCAACGCCTGATCAAGGTCCATCTGCAGCAGGACACCACGTTCCTCGATGCGGCAGATGCCGAACAAATGACCCTCGGCGTACACATGAGCGGCAACAAGGGCTTCGAAGGTCTGGCGTATGACTCGGTGGGCAAGCGCCTGTTCGTGGCCAAGGAGCGTGATCCGATGCTGATTTATGAGGTGCATGGTTTCCCGCACTTCAATCCGGAAAAGTCCTACGCCGTGCACGTGATCAACAACCCCAAGCGCGATGCCGGAATGTTCGTGCGCGATCTGTCGAGCCTGCAATACGACGAGCGCAGCGGCCATTTACTGGCGCTGTCCGACGAGTCGGGGCTGATTCTGGAGCTGGATGTGGATGGGCGCCCATTGAGCACCTTGTCGTTGAACAAGGGTCGGCAAGGCTTGCAGAAGAGGGTGCCGCAAGCCGAAGGCATTGCGATGGATGATGACGGGACGTTGTATCTGGTGAGCGAGCCGAACCTGTTTTACGTCTTCAAGAAACCAGCGCAAAACTGACTGACACCGCAAAAAACCGAATGTGGGAGCGGGCTTGCTCGCGAAAGTGGTGGAACAGTCGACATCTGCATTGACTGAACCACCGCTTTCGCGAGCAAGCCCGCTCCCACAGGGAGTGCACTTGCCTACAAGAATGTGGGCAGGCTGGCTTACTCAGCCTTGAGGGTTTTCACGCCTTCGCTTGTACCCAGCAGCAACAGGTCCGCCGGACGCGCCGCGAACAGGCCGTTGGTGACCACGCCGACGATTGCGTTGATCTGCGCTTCCAGCTCCACCGGGTGGGTGATCTGCAGGTTGTACACATCAAGAATGATATTGCCGTTGTCGGTCAGCACGCCTTCGCGGTACACCGGGTCGCCGCCCAGCTTCACCAACTGGCGGGCAACGTGGCTGCGGGCCATCGGAATCACTTCGACCGGCAGCGGGAATTCGCCCAGCACCGGCACCAGTTTGCTGGCGTCGGCGATGCAGATGAAGGTCTTGGCCACGGCCGCGACGATCTTCTCGCGGGTCAGGGCTGCGCCGCCGCCCTTGATCAGGTTCAGGTGGGCGTCGCTTTCATCGGCGCCATCGACGTAGAACTCCAGGTCGCTGACGGTGTTCAGCTCATACACCGGAATCCCGTGGCCCTTGAGGCGTGCAGCGGTGGCTTCGGAGCTGGCGACGGCGCCATCGAACGCGCCCTTGTGCTGGGCCAGTGCGTCGATGAAGCAGTTGGCGGTGGAGCCGGTGCCGACCCCGACGATGCTCTTGTCGTCGAGTTTCGGAAGGATGAAGTCGACGGCGGCCTGAGCCACTGCCTGTTTGAGTTGATCCTGGGTCATGCGGGCTCCGGAAGCGGGCAAGGTAAGTACGGAAAGGCCGGCATTATAGCCTCAAGCCGGGCTAAAACCTCTGGATTCGTGTGGTCGCCCGGGCAAAAGCCGGGTTAGACTCGTTGGTCCCGCCCAATCGCCAGTGATGCTTTCCGATGCTCGAACAGTACGTCAAAAAGATCCTCACCTCGCGCGTTTATGACGTTGCCGTAGAAACCCCGCTGCAGAACGCTCGCCAGCTCTCCGAGCGGCTGGGCAATGACATTTGGCTCAAGCGTGAAGACTTGCAGCCGGTGTTCTCGTTCAAAATTCGCGGCGCCTACAACAAGTTGACCCAGCTGACCGACGAAGAGCGCGCCCGTGGCGTGGTCACCGCGTCGGCGGGCAACCATGCGCAAGGTCTGGCGTTGGCGGCGAAAGTGCTCGGCGTGAAAGCGACCATCGTGATGCCCAAGACCACCCCCGAGATCAAAGTCGAAGGCGTGCGTTCGCGCGGCGGCAAAGTGGTGCTGCACGGTGACTCGTTCCCGGAGGCGCTGGCCTACTCGCTGAAACTGGTCGATGAAAAGGGTTACGTCTACATCCACCCGTACGACGATCCGCACACCATTGCCGGGCAGGGCACCGTGGCGATGGAGATTCTGCGTCAGCACCCGCAACCGCTGGACGCGATCTTCGTCCCGGTCGGTGGCGGCGGCCTGATTGCCGGCATCGCCGCGTACGTGAAATACCTGCGCCCGGACATCAAGGTCATCGGCGTCGAGCCGGACGACTCCAACTGCCTGCAAGCGGCCATGGCTGCCGGTGAGCGCGTGGTGCTGCCGACCGTGGGCATCTTCGCCGATGGCGTAGCGGTGGCGCAGATCGGCCAGCACACCTTCGATATCTGCAAGGACTACGTCGACGAAGTGATCACCGTCAGCACTGACGAGATCTGCGCGGCAATCAAGGATATCTACGACGATACCCGCTCGATCACCGAACCTGCCGGCGCCTTGGGCGTGGCCGGGATCAAGAAGTACGTCGAGTTGCGCGGTGTCAGCGGCCAGACCTTCGTGGCCATCGACTCCGGGGCCAACGTCAACTTCGACCGCTTGCGCCACGTCGCCGAGCGCGCCGAACTGGGCGAGGGCCGCGAAGCGATCATCGCCGTGACCATCCCTGAGCAGGCCGGCAGCTTCAAGGCGTTCTGCGAAGCGATCGGCAAGCGCCAGATCACTGAATTCAACTACCGCTACAACACCGGCAGTGAAGCGCACATCTTCGTTGGCGTGCAGACTCATCCGGAAAACGATCCGCGCAGTGCACTGCTGGCGAGCCTGACCGAGCAAGGGTTCCCGGTTATCGACCTGACCGACAACGAACTGGCCAAGCTGCACATCCGTCACATGGTCGGTGGGCGCGCGGCGCAAGTGGTCGATGAAGTGGTGCTGCGCTTCGAATTCCCGGAGCGTCCGGGCGCGCTATTCAACTTCCTCAACAAGCTCGGCGGGCGCTGGAACATCTCGATGTTCCATTACCGCAACCATGGTGCGGCGGATGGTCGTGTCGTCGCGGGCCTGCAAGTGCCTCATGACGAGCGTCATCTGGTGCCGGCGGCGCTGGCGGAAATCGGTTACCCGTACTGGGATGAAAGCGACAACCCGGCCTATAAGCTGTTTCTTGGCTGAGCGGCTACGCTGATGGGCAGGCCATAAGGAAATCGAACAATGGAAACGTTAACCGCCCTGAAAACGGCGCACATGGTGGCGACGGTGGTGTTGCTGGCCAGTGCGCTGGGTCTGGGAGTCTGGGTTTTACTGGCAAGACGCAAAGGTGACACAACGGCCGCCAGCCGCACCTTGCAACGGCCTCGAGTGTTCATCTGGCTGTTGATGGGGCTGGCGCTGTTGAGCATGCCGTTCACCGGCTGGGGGATGGTGCATCTGGTCGGCTGGCCGTTGGGGCAGACCTGGCTGCTGGCCTCAAGCGTGCTGTACACCGTGGCGGCGTTGACGTGGTTCTGGCTGCTGGTGCGCTTGAATCGCTTGCGCAAGACGCCGGGTGGTGTCGGCAAGTTCAGTTTTGCCTTGGCGTTGTTCAGTTTTGTCTGCTTTATCGCCATTGCCGGGTTGATGGGCGCCAAGCCTGTTTAAGGCTTCACCCCGAGTCGACCCCATTCGGGAGCAAGCCCCCTCCCACATTGGATTTGTGTTGTAAACACGATCCCCTGTGGGAGCGGGCTTGCTCGCGAAGGCGATATCAGTCGCGCAACGAAATCACCGGCCAGCCACGTTTCTCGGCCTCGGCGCGCAGATTCGGATCCGGGTCAACCGCCACCGGGTTCGCCACCTGCTCCAGCAGCGGCAAATCATTCATCGAATCGCTGTAGAAATAGCTGTCATCCAGCGAATGTCCGGTCTCTGCCAGCCAGCGATTCAGGCGCGTCACCTTGCCCTCACGGAAGCACGGAATATCGGTGCTGCGCCCGGTGTAGCGGCCATCGACCATCTCGCATTCGGTGGCGATCAGGGTTTCAACGCCCAGGCGCACGGCAATCGGTGCGGTGACGAAGCGGTTGGTGGCGGTGATGATCACCAGTTTGTCACCGGCGTCGCGGTGCTTTTTCAGCAGTTCCAGCGCCTTGGGCAGTACGATCGGTTCGATGCAGTCGCGCATGTAATCGTTGTGCCACTGATCGAGCACGGCCATTTCGGTGCGGCCGAGGATTTCCAGGCAGAAGTTCAGGTACGCGGCGTTATCCAGTTTTCCGGCCAGGTAGTCCTGATAGAACTCGTCGTTGCGCGCCTTGTACGCGATCGGGTCGAGGAAACCGCGTTCGCACAGATAGTCGCCCCAGGCGTGATCGCTGTCGCCGCCCAGAAGGGTGTTGTCCAAATCGAATAGAGCCAGGCGCATTGCAGTTACCCGCTGAAAAGTCAGTAAAAAGGTGACAAGAATACGGTCTTTTCACAAGAGTGCACATAAGGTAGGAACCTTCGTTGCCGCCTTATCAACCTTTGTGGAACAATGCGGCGACATGCGTTTGCGAGGTTGTTGCCGTGATCGACCCCGATGGTTTCCGCCCCAATGTCGGGATCATTCTGACGAATGACGCCGGCCAGGTGCTGTGGGCTCGCCGTATCAATCAAGATGCCTGGCAGTTTCCGCAAGGGGGAATCAACCCCGAGGAGACGCCGGAAGACGCCTTGTACCGCGAGCTGAACGAAGAAGTTGGCCTGGAACGTGAAGATGTTGAAATACTGGCCTGTACTCGGGGCTGGTTGCGCTATCGTTTGCCGCAACGTCTGGTGCGTACCCACAGCCAACCGCTGTGCATCGGCCAGAAACAGAAATGGTTTCTCCTGCGCCTGATCTCCAACGAGCAGCGGGTGCGGATGGATTTGACCGGTAAACCGGAGTTCGATGGCTGGCGCTGGGTCAGCTATTGGTATCCGTTGGGCCAGGTGGTGACATTCAAGCGCGAGGTGTATCGCCGCGCCCTCAAAGAGCTTGCCCCGCGCCTTTTAGCGCGCGACTGACGACGGAGTTCGACCCCGAGCCATGCTCAATACGCTGCGCAAGATCGTCCAGGAAGTTAACTCCGCCAAGGATCTCAAGGCGGCGTTGGGGATTATTGTGTTGCGCGTCAAAGAGGCCATGGGCAGCCAGGTCTGCTCGGTCTACCTGCTTGATCCCGAGACCAACCGCTTCGTCCTGATGGCCACCGAGGGCTTGAACAAGCGCTCGATCGGCAAGGTCAGCATGGCACCCAACGAAGGTCTGGTGGGTCTGGTCGGCACGCGTGAAGAACCCCTGAACCTCGAAAACGCCGCGGATCACCCGCGCTACCGTTACTTCGCCGAGACCGGCGAGGAGCGCTACGCCTCCTTCCTCGGGGCACCGATCATTCACCACCGCCGCGTCGTCGGCGTGTTGGTCATCCAGCAGAAAGAACGCCGCCAGTTCGATGAGGGTGAAGAAGCCTTCCTCGTGACCATGAGCGCGCAGCTCGCCGGGGTAATCGCCCACGCCGAGGCCACCGGTTCGATCCGTGGTCTGGGCCGGCAGGGCAAGGGCATTCAGGAAGCCAAGTTCGTCGGCGTGCCGGGTTCGCCGGGCGCGGCGGTCGGTACGGCGGTGGTCATGTTGCCGCCGGCAGACCTGGACGTCGTCCCGGACAAGCACATCACCGACATCGACGCCGAACTGGCGCTGTTCAAGACCGCCATCGAAGGCGTGCGCGCCGACATGCGTGCATTGTCGGCCAAACTGGCGACCCAGTTGCGTCCGGAAGAACGCGCACTCTTCGACGTCTACCTGATGATGCTCGACGATGCCTCGCTGGGCAGCGAAATCACCAATGTGATCAAGACCGGCCAATGGGCCCAGGGCGCGCTGCGCCAGGTCGTGACCGATCACGTCAATCGTTTCGATTTGATGGACGACGAGTACCTGCGTGAGCGGGCGTCGGACGTCAAGGATCTGGGCCGCCGCCTGCTCGCCTACTTGCAGGAAGAGCGTCAGCAGAACCTGGTCTACCCCGAAAAAACCATTCTGGTCAGCGAAGAGCTGACGCCGGCCATGCTCGGCGAGGTGCCGGAAGGCACGCTGGTCGGTCTGGTGTCGGTACTCGGTTCGGGTAACTCCCACGTCGCGATCCTGGCCCGGGCCATGGGCATTCCGACGGTGATGGGCCTGGTCGACCTGCCGTACGCCAAGGTCGACGGCATCGAAGTGATCGTCGATGGCACCCGCGGTGAGGTCTACACCAACCCCAGCGACGTACTGCGCAAGCAGTTCGCCGAGGTGGTCGAAGAAGAGAAACAACTGGCGCTGGGCCTCGACACCCTGCGCGATCTGCCGTGCGTGACCCTCGATGGCCACCGCATGCCGCTGTGGGTCAACACCGGCTTGCTGGCCGATGTGGCGCGGGCACAGAAGCGTGGCGCTGAAGGTGTCGGCCTGTACCGCACCGAAGTGCCGTTCATGATCAACCAGCGCTTCCCGAGCGAAAAGGAGCAGTTGGCGATCTATCGCGAGCAGCTCGCCGCGTTCCATCCGCAACCGGTGACCATGCGCAGCCTGGACATCGGCGGTGACAAGTCGCTGTCGTATTTCCCGATCAAGGAAGACAACCCGTTCCTCGGCTGGCGCGGGATTCGCGTCACCCTCGACCACCCGGAAATCTTCCTGGTACAGACCCGCGCGATGCTCAAGGCCAGTGAAGGCCTGAACAATCTGCGGATCCTGCTGCCGATGATCTCCGGTACTCACGAACTCGAAGAAGCCCTGCACCTGATCCACCGTGCCTGGGGTGAAGTGCGCGATGAAGGCACCGACGTGCCGATGCCGCCGATCGGGGTGATGATCGAAATTCCGGCAGCGGTGTATCAGACCAAGGAACTGGCGCGGCAGGTGGACTTCCTGTCGGTCGGCTCCAACGACCTGACCCAATACCTTCTGGCGGTAGATCGCAACAACCCGCGAGTGGCCGATCTCTACGACTACCTGCACCCGGCCGTGCTGCAAGCCCTGCAAACCGTGGTGCGCGACGCGCATGCCGAGGGCAAGCCAGTGAGCATCTGCGGCGAAATGGCCGGTGATCCGGCGGCGGCGGTGCTGTTGATGGCGATGGGCTTCGACAGCCTGTCGATGAACGCCACCAACCTGCCGAAGGTCAAGTGGATGCTGCGCCAGATCAACCTGAGCAAGGCCAAGGATCTGCTGGCGGAGCTGATGACCATCGACAACCCGCAAGTTATCCACAGCTCGCTGCAACTGGCGCTGAAGAATCTCGGGTTGTCGAAGATCAATCCCGCCGGCGGTCAACAAAGCCCTCTAAAACCTTGAGGGCCTCTTCGCGAGCAAGCCCGCTCGCACATTTGACCGAGTTCTACCTTTGGAATGTGGTCGAATGTGCGAGCGGGCTTGCTCGCGAAGGCGTCAGTTCAAACGCTGCTAAACAGCAATCTCCACCTCACCCAAATGCCCGCCATACGGCCCAAAGCTGCGTTCCACCATCCGCCGCGTCCCGTCGGCCTGCACAATCAACGCGGTACTCGCCCGCGTGCCGTAACTCTGGCTGGCAATAAACACACTCGACAACAATGATTCGGTCACCAGCCCGACCCCGGTGTCCGGCAGCTCGGCAAACGGTGCGGTCTGCGCATCGCCCAGCAGCGCCAGCAACCGCGCAGGCTGTGGATCATCCAGCACCGTGCTCAACGCTGCCTTGGCCTTGAGCAGTTTCGGCCACGGCGTATCCAGACCGGCATTCGATAGCCCGTAAACCCCGGGTTCGAGCATCACCGGCTCGCACGTCCGCGCATTGAAGTGCCATAGCTCATGGCTATTGCCCAGCAGCAAGTTGAACCCCGCGTACTCCGGTGATCGGCCAACGACATCGCTCAAATAATCATCAAGCGACGCATCGCCCGTGAGAAACCGCGCCACCAGTTCTCCCCGCGACTTGCGCGCCGGCGGCTGGTGCGGGTCGCGGATATTGGTCAACGCGGCAAAGCGCCCGTTGGCGCCGATCCCCAGCCACGTGCCGCCCGCTTCCAGATCGCGACCGGCATGTACGTGCGGCGCGTGCGGCCATTGCGCCAGCGGCAGGCTCGGCCGGGCGTAGAACTCGTCACGGTTGGCCGCGACGATCAGCGGCTGGGCATGGCCCGGGCGCCAGGCGAAAACAATCAGGCACATAAGGTGGTCCTTGTGTGTTTTTTGCTCACTCTACGCAGTCGTCGTCCGTGCATCCATCGTAAGTGGAGCCAAAGGGCATGCATCCGTTACCATGCCGCTCCGGTTTTGGGGATGCGTCTGGGAGACGGTCATGGAATTTCTGCTCTATCTGGCGTTGGGCGCCTGTGCGGGCGTGCTGGCCGGGCTGTTCGGGGTTGGCGGCGGGATCATTATTGTCCCGGTGCTGGTGTTCAGTTTTACCTTGCAGGGATTCGATCAGTCGATCCTCACGCACCTGGCGGTAGGGACATCGCTGGCGACCATCATCTTTACCTCGGTCAATGCCGTGCGCGAGCACCATCGACGCGGTGCGGTGCGCTGGCCGATCTTCATGTGGATGACCGTGGGCATTCTCCTCGGCGCCGGTTTCGGTGCGCTGACGGCTGAGGCGATCTCCGGGCCGAATTTGCAGAAGATCATCGGCGTGTTCGCGCTGGTGATTGCCGTGCAACTGGCGCTGGAGGTCAAACCCAAGGCCAGTCGAACGGTGCCGGGCAAACTTGGTCTGACCGTGGCCGGCGGTGTGATTGGCTGGGCCTCGGCGATTTTCGGGATTGGTGGCGGGTCGCTGACCGTGCCGTTCCTGACCTGGCGCAGCGTGCCGATGCAGCAAGCGGTGGCGACGTCGTCGGCCTGCGGTTTGCCGATCGCCGTGGCCAGTGCATCAAGTTTCATGATTCTGGGCTGGCATGATCCGTTGTTGCCGCCGCATAGTCTCGGTTTTGTCTATTTGCCGGCGCTGCTGGGCATTGCCCTGACCAGCATGGTCTTCGCCCGCATCGGCGCGCGTCTGGCGCACAAGTTGTCGCCGCGCTTGCTGAAAAGGCTGTTCGCCGCTTTGCTGTTCTGCGTGGGCCTGAATTTCCTGCTCTGACCTTCTGGTTCAGAACAGGCCGCAATCCTGGCTTAATCTTGAGGTGGCAGCGTCGCCCGGGAATTTTGGTTTCAACTCTAACGAGGAGTCGCAATGCTGCCTTACCCGCAGATCGACCCGGTGGCCCTGGCCATCGGTCCGCTGAAAATCCACTGGTACGGCCTGATGTACCTCGTCGGCATCGGCGGCGCATGGCTGCTGGCGTCGAGCCGGCTCAACCGATTCGACCCGACCTGGACCAAGGAGAAACTCTCCGATCTGGTGTTCTGGCTGTCGATGGGGGTGATTGTCGGTGGACGTCTGGGCTACGTGCTGTTCTATGACCTGAGCGCCTACATCGCCAACCCGACGCTGATTTTCGAAGTGTGGAAGGGCGGCATGTCGTTCCACGGCGGGTTCATTGGCGTGATGCTCGCGGCGGTATGGTTCGGCAAGCGTAACGGCAAGAGCTTCTTCCAGCTGATGGACTTTGTCGCGCCAATGGTGCCGATCGGCCTGGGCGCCGGACGGATCGGCAACTTCATCAATGCCGAGCTGTGGGGCAAGCCGACCGATGTGCCGTGGGCGATGATCTTCCCGCCGTTCAGCGATCCGGCGCAGCTGCCGCGTCACCCGTCGCAGCTGTATCAGTTCGCGCTCGAAGGCGTCGCGCTGTTCCTGATCCTGTGGTTGTTCTCGCGCAAGCCGCGTCCGACCATGGCGGTATCGGGCATGTTCGCGCTGTTCTACGGCATCTTCCGTTTCATCGTCGAGTTCGTCCGCGTACCGGACGCGCAACTGGGCTATCTGGCCTGGAACTGGCTGACCATGGGGCAGGTTCTCTGCGTGCCGATGATCGTCGGCGGATTGTTCCTGATCTGGCTGGCCTATCGTCGTGCGCCGGCAGCGCCGGTTGCGCCGACGGCTTAAACTACGAACCCCGGCGCGCGACGCCGGGGCTCAAAGGACACAGGTAACTCATGAAGCAATATCTCGAACTGGTCTCGCACGTCATTCAGAACGGCACCAAACAGGCCAACCGTACCGGCATCAACACCATCAGCTTCCCGGGTGCGATGCTGCGTTTCGATCTGCAGGAAGGTTTCCCGGCGATCACCACCCGCAAGATGGCCTTCAAATCGGCCATCGGCGAGATGTGCGGCTTTTTGCGTGGCGTGAACAACGCCGCTGAATTCCGTGCGCTGGGCTGCAAGGTCTGGGACCAGAACGCCAACGAAAACGCCCAATGGCTGGCCAACCCGTTCCGTCAGGGCGAGGACGACCTCGGCGAAATCTACGGTGTGCAATGGCGCAAATGGCCTGCGTACAAGCAGATCCCGGTGAGCAACACTGCCGCTATCGAACAAACGCTGAGCAACGGCTACAAGCAGATCGCCCAGGGCGAGGAAGACGGCCAGGCCTACGTGGTGCTGTACAAAGCCATCGATCAGGTGCGCCAGTGCGTCGACACGATCATCAACGACCCGGGCAGCCGCCGCATCCTGTTCCACGGCTGGAACTGCGCCCAGCTCGATGAAATGGCCTTGCCGCCGTGTCATCTGCTGTACCAGTTCCACCCGAACGTCGAGACCAGGGAAATCTCCCTGACCCTCTACATCCGTTCCAACGACCTGGGCCTGGGCACGCCGTTCAACCTCACCGAAGGCGCCGCGCTGCTGAGCCTGATCGGTCGCCTGACCGGCTACACGCCGCGCTGGTTCACCTATTTCATCGGCGATGCGCACGTCTACGAGAACCACCTGGACATGCTCAACGAACAGCTCAAGCGCGAGCCGTTCGCCATGCCGAAGCTGAAAATCTCCGACCGCGTGCCGGAGTTTGCCAAGACGGGTGTGTATCAGCCGGAGTGGCTGGAGCTGGTGGAGCCGAGCGATTTCTCGCTGGAAGGTTATGAGCACCATGCGCCGATGACCGCGCCAATGGCGGTCTAAAGGTTTCACGCAATACCCTGTGGGAGCGGGCTTGCTCGCGAAGAGGGTGTGTCAGCCAACACATAATTGACTGACACACCCTCTTCGCGAGCAAGCCCGCTCCCACATTGGTAATCGGGTGTTCTTAATGGCCGTGGCTGCGGCCCACATGCGAATGCTCGACTTCCGTCGCGACAACCCCGCCGCTCACTTCCAATCGCTGCAAAATTCCGCATTGATCCGCCCCCGGCCCTTCGCCACAGCGTTGGCGCAGGTCGAGCAGTTGTGTCTGCAACGCCAATAACCCATCGATCCGCGCCTTCACATGCTGGATATGTTCGTCGATCAGTGCATTGACGCTTTCGCACTGGTCCTGCGGACTGTCACGCAACGCGAGCAGGCTGCGGATTTCTTCGAGGGTCATGTCGAGGGTGCGGCAGTTGCGGATGAACGTCAGGCGTTCGGCATGGGCCTGGGTGTAGACGCGGTAGTTGCCGTCGCTGCGGGCCGGTTCCGGCAGCAGGTTTTCGCGCTCGTAGTAGCGGATGGTTTCCACGGCGCAGTCGGTGAGTTTGGCCAGTTCTCCGATCTTCATGACGGCAATCTCCAAAAGGGTGCTTGACCCTATAGTGGCTACAGGGTCTTTACTTGGCAACAGGCACCTTCATGGACGCGACCAATGAGCGATTCCCAGCATACCCACAAACCCGGCGACGGGCACGATCACAGCCATAGTCACAAGCTGCAGCCTGTGCATAAACATGACCACGGCGGTGATTCCTGCTGTTCATCAAAAGCCGCGGCGCCGGCATTGGTGCAACTGAGCGAAAAGACCAGCGCTGACGCCCGACTGAGCAGTTTCCGCATCGAAGCGATGGACTGCCCGACCGAGCAGACGCTGATCCAGAACAAGCTCGGCAAACTGGCCGGCGTGCAGCAACTGGAATTCAACCTGATCAACCGTGTGCTCGGCGTGACGCATAACCTGCCGGGTACCGAGCCAATCACTGAGGTGATCAAATCCCTCGGCATGCACGCCGAGCCGCTGGAGGCAGGCGTCGAGGCGCCGGCACCTGCGCCGGTGAAAAAGCACTGGTGGCCATTGGCGCTGTCCGGTGTCGGTGCGCTCGCTGCCGAAGTTATCCACTTCACCAATGCCGCGCCGACCTGGGTGGTGGCGATCATTGCGCTGGTATCGATCCTCAGCGGTGGCCTGACCACCTATAAAAAGGGCTGGATCGCCCTGAAGAACCGCAACCTCAACATCAACGCGCTGATGAGCATCGCGGTGACGGGGGCGGTGCTGATCGGGCAGTGGCCGGAAGCGGCGATGGTGATGTTCCTGTTCACCGTGGCTGAGCTGATTGAAGCGCGTTCGCTGGATCGCGCCCGTAATGCCATCAGCGGTCTGATGCAGATGACCCCGGAACAGGCCACGGTGCAGCAAGCCGACGGCAACTGGATCGAACAAGAGGTTAAAAGCGTCGAAATCGGCGCCCGGGTGCGGGTAAAACCCGGCGAGCGTATCGCGCTGGACGGTGAAGTTGTCAGCGGCAGCTCGACCATCGACCAGGCACCGATCACCGGTGAAAGCCTGCCGGTGGAGAAAACCGTTGGCGACAAAGTCTTCGCGGGCACCATCAACCAGGCCGGTTCGCTGGAATATACGGTGACCGCTGCGGCGAACAACTCGACCCTGGCGCGGATCATCCATGCCGTGGAACAAGCGCAGGGCGCGCGCGCGCCGACCCAACGCTTCGTCGATCAGTTCTCGAAAATCTACACCCCGGTGGTGTTCGTCCTGGCGCTGGCCGTGGCAATCATCCCGCCGCTGTTCATGGGCGCGGTGTGGTTCGACTGGATCTACCGCGCATTGGTGCTGCTGGTGGTGGCATGCCCGTGCGCACTGGTGATTTCCACCCCGGTGACCATCGTCAGCGGCCTCGCGGCTGCGGCGCGCAAAGGCATTCTGGTCAAGGGCGGCGTGTACCTGGAGGGCGGTTTCAAGCTCGATTATCTGGCGCTGGATAAAACCGGGACGATTACCCACGGCAAACCGGTGCAGACCGATTACCTGTCGCTGGACCCGACCGCCGACGCCACGGCCCCGGCGATTGCCGCTGCGCTGGCCGGGCGTTCCGACCACCCGGTGTCGTTAGCGATTGCCAACGCGGCTGTGGATAAAAACCTTGCCGTGCTGACGGTGGATAACTTCGAAGCGCTGGCCGGTCGTGGTGTGAAAGGGCAGGTCAACGGCCAGACCTATCACTTGGGTAACCACCGTCTGGTTGAAGAGCTGGGCCTGTGCTCGCCGCAACTGGAAGAAAAACTGTTCGCGCTGGAGAAGCAGGGCAAGTCTGTGGTGCTGCTGCTCGACAGCTCCGGCCCGCTGGCGCTGTTCGCCGTGGCCGACACCGTCAAGGAAACCAGCCGCGAAGCGATCCGCCAACTCCATGATCTCGGGGTGAAAACCCTGATGCTCACCGGCGACAACGTTCACACCGCGCAAGCGATTGCCGCACAGGTTGGCATTGACGAGGCCCGTGGCGACTTGCTGCCGACCGACAAACTGCAAGCCATCGAAGACCTTTATGCACAAGGTCGTCGGGTCGGCATGGTCGGCGACGGCATCAACGACGCCCCGGCACTGGCCCGCGCCGAGATCGGTTTCGCCATGGCGGCGGCCGGTACCGACACCGCGATTGAAACCGCCGATGTCGCCTTGATGGACGACGATCTGCGCAAGATCCCGGCGTTCATCAGCCTGTCGCGCAATACCGCCAGCATCCTGAAACAGAACATCGCGTTGGCACTGGTGATCAAGGCTATCTTTCTTGGGGTAACCTTCGCCGGACTCGCCACCATGTGGATGGCGGTGTTCGCCGACATGGGCGTAAGCCTGCTGGTGGTGTTCAACGGCTTGCGCCTGTTGCGTAAATAAACGATGAGGGATGGTTGTGCTGAGTGCCGAGCTGAAAGCGTTTTACATGGTCGCCCGCCTGGGCAGCATCACGCTGGCAGCGAAGAAACTCGGCCTCAGCCAACCCACCGTGACCACACAGATCCGCAACCTGGAAAGCCAGTATTCGGTGGAGCTGTTCTATCGCGGCGGTCGGCGCCTGAGCGTCAGCGACGAAGGCGCGCGGTTGCTGCCGATGGTCAAGGCGCTGTTGCAGCAGGAGTCCGATATCGAGTTCTTCCTGCGCAACAGCGGTCAGGTGCAGGGCACGTTGCGCATCGCCGCCACTGCGCCGTATTACATCCTCGATCTGGTGAAGACTTTTCGTGAGCGCTTGCCGCAGGTGGAAGTGTCGGTGGAAATCGGCAATTCGCAGCAGGTGCTCGAAGCGCTGGAGGATTACCGGGTGGACGTCGCGGCGTCGTCGCAGTTGCTTGAGGATGCACGGTTGATTCGCCGGGTGCTCGGCACTGATCCGCTGGTGCTGGCGGTGCATCGCAACCATCCGCTGGCGGCGCAGGAGCATGTGGCGTTGAGCGCACTGGCCGGGCACACGCTGTTGATGCGCGAGCCGGGTTCGACCACGCGGCGGCTGACCGAAGAGTTGCTGGCCAGCGCCGGAGTGAGTTTCGGCCCGTTGCTGGAGATCGGCAGCCGCGAGTCGATCCGCGAGGCGGTGCTGCGCAATATCGGCATCAGCATCATTGCCCGCCAGGAAGTGCCGCACGATCCGCAACTGCGCGTGTTGACCATCGAGAATGCGCCGCAGATTCCCGAGTACCTGTATTGCCTCAAGGAGCGCAAGAGCGCGCGGTTGCCGGCGGCGTTTCTGGGGTTGGCGCAAGAGATGTCCCCGGCCTGACTTCTCCATCAACCTTGCTGACCCCTTCGCGAGCACAGGCAACACCTGCCCTGAGAACTGAACCAAAATCCCCGAATACCACTATCGGCCGTTTTTGCCTCACTGCCACATGACGGACGCATTACAACTCTAGGATTGGCCCCATCTGCTTGATGAGGTCTGTCCATGAATCCTGCCATCGCAACTGCCCTGACCAACCCCGGTGCGCCGATGAAAGTGCGCGGCGTGCAGAAACGCTTCGGCGCGTTCACCGCCCTGGATAACGTCTCCCTTGATGTCGCCGCCGGTGAACTGGTGTGCCTGCTCGGCCCGTCGGGCTGCGGCAAGACCACGTTGCTGCGCTGCATCGCCGGGCTGGAAAAGCAGGACAGCGGCGAACTGTACCTCGGCGACCGCGACGTTTCGCACCTCGCCCCGCAGGCCCGCGATTACGGCATTCTGTTCCAGTCCTACGCGCTGTTCCCCAACCTGACGGTCGAAGCCAACATTGCCTACGGCCTCGCCGGCAGTGGTCGTGACGAAGTGCGCCGCCGCGTCGGTCAGATGCTGGAACTGGTCGGCCTCAGTGGCAGTGAGAAAAAGTACCCGGGCCAGTTGTCTGGCGGCCAGCAGCAACGTGTGGCGCTGGCCCGCGCTCTGGCCCCGGCGCCATCGTTGTTGCTGCTCGATGAACCGATGTCGGCCCTCGACGCCCGGGTCCGCGAGCATCTGTGCACCGAACTGCGCCAACTGCAGCGCAACCTCGGCATCACCACCCTGATGGTTACCCACAATCAGGACGAAGCCATGCTGATGGCCGACCGCATCGCCGTGATGAACAACGGCCGCGTCGAGCAATACGCCACCCCCCAGGAAATCTACAACCGCCCGGCCACGCCGTTCGTGGCCGAGTTCGTCGGGCAGGGCAACTGGCTGCCGTTCCAGCGCAGCAGCGTCAGCCACGCGCAGGTCGGCGGGATGAGCCTGCGCCTGGCCGATGGCAGCGTACACAGTGCCTCGGGCCGGTTGTTCTGCCGTCCGGAAGCGATCAACGTCAATCCCGTGGTGCACGAAGAAAACCTGTTCCCGGCCAAAGTCCGCGAGATTACCTTCCTCGGCAATCGCTGCCGCATGAGCTTCGAACTCGATCAACTGCCGGGCCACGCATTGCTCGCCGAACTGGCGCCAGAGGCCATGCCGCGCCTCGGTGCCCAGCAAATCATGGTCGCCTTGCCGCCGCGCAGCCTGCAGGTGTTTGCCTGATGAACAGCAACCTCGCGCTGCCGCTACCGCACAAGCGAGTGCAGCAGACTTCCCGTGCCGAAATCGGTGACCGGATCTTCGTCCTCGGCGGCAAACTCCTGCTGCTGTTGCTGCTCGGTGTTGCGGTATTGCTGCCGTTGCTGGCGATCTTCTGGCGCGGTTTCAGCAGCGAAGCCGGGCAGGGCGGTGGCTGGGTCGCGGCGAAAGAGTTGGTAACCAGCGACAATTTCCACTGGCTGCTCGGCAACAGCCTGAAAGTTTCCCTCAGCGTCGCGGCCATTGTCGTACCGCTGGCCTACCTGTTTGCCTACGCCCTGCAACGCACGTTGATTCCGGCGAAAGGCATCTGGCGCGGGATTTCCCTGCTGCCACTGATGGCGCCGTCGATGTTGCCGGGCATTGCGCTCGTCTATCTGTTCGGCAATCAGGGCATGTTGCGCGGGCTGCTTTCGGACAACATCTACGGCTTCTGGGGGATTGTGCTGGGCGAGGTGATCTACACCTTTCCGCATGCGTTGATGATTTTGCTCTCGGCGCTGTCGCTGGCCGATGCGCGCCTGTTTGATGCCGCGTCGAGCATGGGGGCCAGCCCGGCCAAGGCTTTTCGCAGCATTACCTGGCCGGCAACGCGTCAGGCGGTGTTCGCCGCGTTCTGTCTGGTGTTCACCCTGACCATCACCGATTTCGGTGTGCCGGTGGTGGTCGGTGGCGACTATCAAGTGCTGGCGCTGGAAGCCTACAAAGCCGTGGTCGGCCAGCAGCAGTTCGGTCGCGGAGCGCTGATCGGCATGGTGCTGTTGCTGCCGGCGCTGTTCAGCTTCGGCGTCGATGCCTGGTTGCGTCGACGTCACGGTGATTCCATGAGCGGGCGTGCGCAGGTGTTCAAACCAGCGCCATCGAGGCTGCGCGACGGCTGCTATCTGGCGATTGTTTTACTGATCAGCGCCGCGTTGATTCTGGTGTTCGGCATGGCGGTGTTCTCCTCGCTGGTGAAGTTCTGGCCTTACAACCTGTCGCTGTCGCTCAACCACTATCAGTTCAACGAAACCGCCGGCGGTGGCTGGCTGGCCTACAGCAACAGCCTGAAGATGGCGCTGGGCACGGCACTGATCGGCAGCGTGCTGATCTTCACCGGCGCATACCTGATGGAGAAAACCCGCAGCCAACGCGGCCTCAACCTGACCCTGCGCATGCTCAGTTTTGTGCCGATGGCGGTGCCGGGGCTGGTGCTCGGTCTCGGTTACGTCTTCTTCTTCAACCTCAGCGGCAACCCGTTGCACGTGCTCTACGGCACGATGACGCTGCTGATCGTCTGCACCATTGCGCACTATCTGACCACCGCACAAATGACCGCGACCACCGCGCTGCGCCAGCTCGACGCCGAGTTCGAAGCCGCCGCGCTGTCGCTCAAGGCGCCGCTGTACCGGCATTACCTGCGCGTCACCGTGCCGATCTGCCTGCCGGCGCTGCTGGACATCGTGCGCTACCTGTTCGTCTCGGCCATGACCACGGTGTCGGCGGCGATCTTCCTCTACAGCCCCGACACCATCCTCGCGGCGGTGGCGGTGCTGAACATGGACGACGCCGGCAACGTTGGCGGCGCGGCGGCGATGTCGACCCTGATTCTGTTCACCTCGGCGGGCGTGTCCTTGCTGCTGGCGTGGGCTTCGCGCGGCTTGCTGCGCCGTTCCCAGGCCTGGCGGCAAACCGCGCCCGGTCACTGATTCAAACCTGCCAACCTCAACTCACCTACAGGAAAACGATCATGTTCAAGCCTATGGCCCTGGCCGCTGCTGTGCTCGCTACTTTCAGCCTGAATGCCTTCGCGGCAAAAACCGAGTTGACGGTGTACACCGCCCTCGAAGCCGAGCAACTGACCGCTTACAAGGCCGCTTTCGAGAAGGCCAACCCGGACGTCGAGATCAAGTGGGTGCGCGATTCCACCGGGATCATCACCGCCAAACTGCTGGCCGAAAAGGCCCGTCCGCAGGCTGACGCGGTGTGGGGCCTGGCCGCTTCGAGCCTGGCGATCCTCGACCAGCAAGGCATGCTGCAAAGCTATGCGCCGAAGGATCTGGGCAAGATCGGCGCGAACTACCGCGACGCCGCCAACCCGCCAGCCTGGGTCGGCATGGACGTCTGGGCTGCGACTATTTGCTTCAACACCGTCGAAGCCCAAAAGCAGGGCCTGAGCAAGCCCGTGAGCTGGCAGGACCTGACCAAGCCTGAGTACAAGGGCAAGATCGTGATGCCCAACCCGGCGTCGTCCGGCACCGGTTTCCTCGACGTCAGCGCCTGGCTGCAAACCTTCGGCGAGAAGCAGGGCTGGGCCTACATGGACGGTCTGCATCAGAACATCGGCCAGTACGTTCACTCCGGTTCCAAGCCTTGCAAACTGGCGGCGGCGGGTGAATTCCCGATCGGTATTTCCTTTGAATACCCGGCCGTACAACTGAAACGCCAAGGCGCGCCGCTGGACATCATCCTGCCGAAGGAAGGCCTGGGTTGGGAGATTGAGGCGACTGCCGTGATCAAAGGCACCCCGCATGAAGACGCGGCGAAGAAACTCGCTGACTTCTCCGCCAGCGCCGAGGCGATGGATCTGTACAAGGAGAACTTCGCTGTTCTTGCGCAGCCGGGGATCGCCAAGCCGCAGACCGAACTGCCGGCCGACTACGAGCAGCGTCTGATCAAGAACGACTTTGCCTGGGCCTCGAAGAACCGTGACGAGATCCTCACCGAGTGGCGCAAGCGTTATGACGGCAAGTCCGAGAAAGTCGTTGCCAAGTAAGACCTTTATCGACTGACAGGGCCTCTTCGCGAGCAAGCCCGCTCCCACATTGGATCTTCAGTGAACGCAAATTCTGTGTGCACCAAAAATCCCCTGTGGGAGCGGGCTTGCTCGCGAAAGCGGTCTCGCATTCAGGGAAAATTTCCATGACACATCACCAAGACCTGCTCATCGTAGGCGCCGGCATCCTTGGCCTGTCCCACGCCTATGCCGCCGCCAAACGCGGCCTCAAGGTCAGCGTTTTCGAGCGCACCGCCACGCCCATTGGTGCCTCGGTGCGCAACTTCGGCCAGGCGCTGGTCACCGGTCAGCCGCCGGGCCCGATGCTCGAACTGGCCAAGGCCAGCCGCGACATCTGGGGCGACTGGGCGCAACTCGCCGGTTTGCAGATCAAGCGCAACGGCTCTTACCTGTTCGCCCGCACTGAAGCCGAAGAACACCTGCTGGAAGCCTTCTGCAACGGTCGCGCCGTTGAGCACGGTTACAACATCCAGCTCCTGCGCGGCGCCGCATTGCGCGACGTGTACCACGGCCAGTTCAGCCACCATCGCGCCGCGTTGCACGGCATGGACGATCAACAGCTGTACTCGCGGGAAGCTATTCCGGCGCTGATCGAATACCTGCGCCGCGACCTCGGCGTCGAGTTTCACTTCAGCACGCTGGTGCGCGACGTCGAACCGGGGCGCCTGCAAAGCACTGCCGGCAGCTTTACGGCAAAGCAGATCATCGTCTGCTCCGGTCACGACTATCAGACCCTGCTGGCCGAGCCGATTGCCGCGCTCGACCCGCAGATCTGCCGCTTGCAGATGCTGCGTGGCAAACCGCAGGTCGAACTGAATCTGCAACACGCCTTGCTCACCGGTTTGAGCTGCGTGCACTACGGCGCCTTCGCCGATTTGCCGGAAGCAGCGGCGGTGCAGGCGCAAATCCTGCGCGAGCAACCGCACCTGCATGACAACGGCATTCACCTGCTGATCAGCCCGACGCCGTATGGCGAATTGATCATTGGCGATTCGCACCATTACGGCAGCGACCCGTCGCCGTTCAACGCCGAGCAGGTCGACAACTGGATGCTGGAACTGGCCGAGCAGACGCTGGGCTGCAAGGTGCAAGTGGTCGAGCGCTGGCAGGGCGTCTATGGTTCCCGAGGGCCGGGGCCGTTTTCGTTCCTGCGCCCGGCAGCGGGGCTGAGTGTGGCGTTGATGCACACCGGCGTCGGCATGAGCGTCGGCCCGGCGCTGGCCGAGCGCAATGTCGCGCAGTTGCTGGAGGAAGTCTGATGGCCGATCACAAACAAGTCGTCGCCCGGGTGTTCGGGTTGTACGAGCGCTTTGGCAGCAGCGATTACATCGGTGAACCGGTGTCGCAGATCGAACACATGTCCCAGGCCGCTGAACTGGCGATCGCCGAAGGCTTCGACGATGAAGTAGTGCTGGCGGCGTTCTTCCATGACATCGGGCATTTGTGTGCCGAGGGTGCCGAGAACATGGGCGGTTATGGTGTGGTCAGCCATGAGCGGCTGGGCGCCAATTACTTGCGTGAGGCCGGTTTCAGCGAGCGTCTGGCGCGGCTGGTGGAATACCACGTGCAGGCCAAGCGTTATCTGACGCTGCGCGAGCCGGGGTACTTTGAGCGGTTGAGTGAAGCCAGTCGCAAGACGCTGGCGTATCAGGGCGGGGTGATGAGTGAGGCCGAGGCAGATGCGTTTGAGTGCGATCCGTTGTGTGCGCTGAGTTTGCGCATGCGCCAGTGGGATGAGCTGGCCAAGGAGATGGCGGTGCCGGTGATGGATCTGGGAGTCTTGAAGGAGAAAGCGGTGCGGCTGCTGGCGGCGTAATCCGTGTCACCTAGTCGCGCCATTCGCGGGCAAGCCCGCTCCCACATTCGACCGAGTGCCAGCAGAAGGAAAGCGATCCAACTGTGGGAGCGGGCTTGCTCGCGAAGAGGCCGGTTCAAGCGCTACAAATCTGCAGCCAGCCAATCAATCTGCTCCTGCCGCTCAGCCTGATTCAGCTTTGGATGCGGATTGAGCGAAGACCACTGCGGATGCGCCCGCGCCTTGCTCAGCGCATCTGGCAGCTTGCCCTCGCGCCAGGTCTTGTCCTGCGGGGTGGCGACCTGAACCGCGTCCATCGCCGCATGGCCTCGGGCATTCAGTGCCTGCAGCAACTGCCGTTGACGCAACGCCAACAAGCGCAATACGCCGTCATCCACCGTCAATTCCCGCTGGCCCTTGATCTTGCCCAGTAGGCGACTGCCATAACTGCGCGCGGTCTGTAGCGCGCCGCCAGCGATTGCACCGGCCAAAGCTGCGGCACCGAGAGTAATCCCGCCCACCAGCAAATCCACACCAGCCCCGGCAGCGGCGCCTGCCGCAATCCCGCCGCCGACGCGAACCCCCAGTTGCTTCAACGTTTCGGGGTTGAACAAATCATCGCCCCAACGCCCATCGAGCAACGGCAGATCACTGGCGGCCGCGTCCTGCGGGCGAAACGCGTAGAGCTTGAGCAACGCCTCGACGCACTTCTGTTCACGCTGACGCACAGCTTTGCGCAGTTCGCTGATCGCTTGCTGCTCCTGCTCGGCGTCGCTGACCACACTGCGCCGGCACGCAGCGCAGTCGATCAGCAATTCGGCAATCAAGCGCGCAGCACTTTGCTGGCGCGCCAGGCGTTGGGCCTGTTGATCGGCGATCAGGCGCTCCAGTTGCGGACGGGCATTTTCCAGCAGCAACGCGAGGCTTTCGTACAGCCGCCGCTCACCATCCTCCGGCGGCGCGACGCTGTCGAAGCGCACCAGCGCATGCAGGCCGAGCCGCGCCAACGCTTCGCGCCAGTCCGGCTCGCGATGGTTGGCGCTGCTGACGAAATTCAATACCGGCAGCAGTGGCTTGCCACAACTGGCGAGCACTTCGAGTTCATCGCGGTACTTGGCCAGCACCGGTTCGCGGGCGTCGATCACATAGAGACCGGCGTCGGAGGCGAGCAGTTGTCGCAGCACTTTCGCCTCCTGTTCGAAACGCTGGCGTGCCTCGCTGCCGTCGAGAAAGCGCGCCACTCGTGCCGGACCATCGAGGCGTTCGCCGGGGCGTTCCAGGCGCTCGAGGAAATCCAGCAGAGCAATCGCGTCTTCCAATCCCGGTGTGTCGTAGAGATCAAGCAGCGGCTCACCGTCCACCGACAACCGCGCACCCTCGACATGCCGGGTGGTGCTCGGCCGGTGCGAGACTTCGCCGAAGCCGACATCGCGGGTCAGGGTGCGCAGCAGCGAGGTCTTGCCGACGTTGGTGTGGCCGACCACCGCAAGTTTCAGCGGCGCTTTCCGGGCATCAGTCATGACCGTTCTCCAGCCAGTTCAACGGGGCGCAATCGGCGAACGGCAGCTCCAGTTGCTGCAGCGCCACGTGCCAATCGCCGAGGCGGGCGCTGTCCAGCGCTTCACCGGGCGGCGCTTGCAGCAGCCAGACGCGGGTGGCGCTGGCATTGCGCGCCAGTTCGGCGATCAGCGCGAGGCTGCCGCGATCCGGCGAGCGCCGTGGATCGCAGGCGATCAGCAGGCGCGCCGGGGGGAAGCGACTGAGTTGTTCGAGCAGTTTGTGTCGCGACTCGCGGCTGTCGAGGATGCCGGCGTTGCTCACGGTTTTCGGCAGGGCCGGTGGCCAGGGACGCTGGTCGTCGAGTTCGATGGCGACCAGCAGGGCACCGTCGCTCGCATGTTCGCTGACGCTGCTTTCGACCCGATGCAACTGCTGCGGCGCGGCGTCATTGATGCCGAGGCGTTCGCTGGTGGGCATCAGGCGTTCGCGCAACTGGGCGTAGCCGGGCAGGTTCAAGTCCAGGCTCAGTGCGGTTTTGCCGCTGCTCCAGCGCCAGAAGCAAAACAGTGCCAGCAGCAGGCGCGGCAGCACGCCGTAGACCACCAGTACACCGACCAGCCAGGTCGCCCAGGCCTGCCGCGCGCTTTCGATGTCCAGCGCGGCGGCGCCGCTGGCGCGGATCATTTCCACGCTCGGCACGTTGAAGCCGAGCAGCGCCGGCAGCGCGCCGAGGGCCTGGGTCATGTGGATGAAGGTGTCGGCGCTGAGGATCGTGGTTTCCCAGACGAAGCCGTAGCGCCGGGTCGCCATCAGCGTCAGCAGCAACACCAGCGCGCTGAGCATCGCCAGCAGCCACAATCCGTTGACCAATGTGCCGAGCGCCCAGCGGTTGAGCTTCTTGCGTTGCAGCATCAATAGCAGGGCTGGAGCCAGTTGTGCGGCTTTGGCGTCACGGGCGAACTTTTCGCTGAGCCACAGCCACAAGCGTCCAAGGGTGGCGCCGTGTTCGCCGGCAAAAATCAGCCCCAACGCCCAGCTCGACAGCAGAATCAGGTTCAGTCCGAGCAGGCTGCCCAAGGCCCAGAACACATTGACCGGTGTCTGGCTCAGCGCGGCGAAAGCCAGGCCGGCACCACTCAACACCGCGAAAATCATCAGCAGCACCAACGCCAGACGTGCGCCTTGCAGCCAGTGAGTGAGAGCGGCACGCAACCCGTCGCGTTCGGCCAGCCATGCTGCCCGGCGTTGAATGCGGCTCAGCAGATCGCCACCGGCCGCGCGGGCCAGACGATTGGCTTCCAGATCCTCCAGGGGGCCTGCGTGTTCTTCACGCAGGCGGACGGTTTCGGTCAGCCAGAGGTTTTGCAGTGGAGTGAGTTCAGTCACGCGCCATTCCGTTGCTCAATTGAGCAGTGAGCATAACCGCTGTGGCGCTTATCGGGTCAAGCGAGGCTCTGGTATCCTCGCCGGCATGACTAAATCACTCCCCCTCAGCCTGATCGCAGCCCTCGGTGAAAACCGTGTGATCGGCGTCGACAACAGCATGCCCTGGCACCTGCCGGGGGACTTCAAATACTTCAAGGCCATGACCCTCGGCAAGCCGATCATCATGGGCCGCAAGACCTGGGATTCTCTCGGTCGTCCGCTGCCGGGCCGCTTGAACATCGTGGTCAGCCGTCAGGCCGATCTGGTGCTGGAAGGGGCGCAGGTGTATCCGTCGCTGGAAGCTGCCGTGGTTCGCGCCGAGGAATGGGCGACAGAGCAGGGTGTTGGTGAGCTGATGCTGATTGGCGGCGCGCAGTTGTATGCGCAAGGGCTGGCGCAGGCTGATCGTCTGTATCTGACCCGCGTGGCGCTGAGCCCGGAAGGGGATGCGTGGTTTCCGGAATTCGATCTGAATCAGTGGAAACTGGTGTCGAATGTGGCCAATCCGGCTGAGGGCGACAAGCCCGCGTACAACTTCGAAGTTTGGGAAAGGGCCTAAGCGCTTCGCGAGCAAGCCCGCTCCCACAGGGGACTTGTGTCGATCACAGATCCGATGTGGGAGCGGGCTTGCTCGCGAAGAGGCCCGCTCAATCACTGAAAAGCTTAAGCCTGAGCCAGCTCCGCATGCTCATCCGCATCCAGCAGTTCTTTATCCGTCTGCTGCATCACCTGGCTGGTAATCGCACCCGCCGTGATCGAGCCACTCACGTTCAACGCCGTACGCCCCATGTCGATCAGCGGCTCAACCGAAATCAGCAGCGCCACCAGTGACACCGGCAAGCCCATCGCCGGCAGCACGATCAGCGCCGCAAACGTCGCGCCGCCACCGACACCGGCCACACCGGCCGAGCTCAGGGTCACAATCGCCACCAGCGTCGCGACCCACAGCGGATCCAGCGGGTTGATGCCCACGGTTGGCGCTACCATCACCGCCAACATCGCCGGGTACAGGCCGGCGCAGCCGTTCTGGCCGATGGTCGCACCGAACGAAGCAGCGAAACTCGCCACCGATTGTGGAATCCCCAGACGACGGGTCTGCGCTTCGATGCTCAGCGGAATGCTCGCCGCGCTGGAGCGGCTGGTGAACGCGAACGTCAGCACCGGCCAGATCTTGCGGAAGAAGCGCAGCGGGTTGATCCCGGCCGCCGACACCAGCAGGCCATGCACCACGAACATCAGGCCCAGACCGAGGTACGAGACCACGACGAAACTGCCGAGCTTGATGATGTCCTGCAGGTTGGAACCGGCGACCACTTTGGTCATCAGCGCCAGCACGCCGTACGGGGTCAGCTTCATCACCAGACGCACCAGACGCATCACCCAGGCTTGCAGGGTGTCGATGGCGTTGATCACTTTCTGACCTTTCTCGACGTCATCCTTGAGCAGTTGCAGCGCAGCAACCCCCAGGAATGCAGCGAAGATCACCACGCTGATGATCGAAGTCGGCTTGGCCCGGGCCAGGTCGGCGAACGGGTTCTGCGGAATGAACGACAGCAGCAGCTGCGGCACATTCAGGTCGGCGACCTTGCCGGCATAGTCGGTCTGAATGGTTTGCAGGCGGGCCATTTCCTGAGTGCCGGCGACCAGACCTTCGGCGGTCAGGCCGAACAGGTTGGTCAGGCCGATGCCGATCAGCGCCGCAATCGCGGTGGTGAACAGCAGGGTGCCGATGGTCAGGAAGCTGATCTTGCCCAGCGATGAGGCGTTGTGCAGACGCGCCACCGCACTGAGGATCGAGGCGAACACCAGCGGGATCACGATCATTTGCAGCAACTGCACGTAACCGTTGCCCACCAGATCGAACCAGCCGATCGAGGCTTTCAGCACCGGGTTGCCAGCACCGTAGACGGTATGCAGGGCGACGCCGAACGCCACGCCCAGACCCAGCGCAAGCAGGACTTTTTTCGCCAGGCTCCAGGTGGTGTGGCGGGTTTGCGCCAGGCCAAAGAGCAGGGCGAGGAACACCAGCAGATTGAGGATCAGCGGCAGATTCATGAAGACTCCGATAAGACTTGTGCCAGTCGCCTTCTTGGGCAACTGCGAACCGGCAAGCCTAACAGTTTGATTTCCAATGAATTAATACCGAAATCGCAGGTCGTCCGTCGTTTTTGGAATAAGCGCTTGTCGCTCTCGGCAATGCAGCTGGCGTTGAGGAGACGTAAGCGGTCGCTGACAGACGAGGACTGTCACACTTATTTGTTAGCGTCGATGTCTTTACATCAGGGAGAAAGCGCCAATGAAGTTCGCACCGAAGTTTCTGGCTGTCGCACTGACGTTAGGGTTGGGTCTGGCAGGTCAGGCGTTCGCCACTGACCTGAAACACTGGCCGGCGGATCAGGCCAAGGCACTGGACGCGATGATCGCGGCCAACGCCAACAAGGGTAACTACGCGGTGTTCGACATGGACAACACCAGTTACCGCTACGACCTCGAAGAGTCGTTGCTGCCGTTCATGGAAAACAAGGGCCTGATCACTCGCGACAAACTCGATCCCTCCCTGAAACTGATGCCGTTCAAGGACACCGCCGACCACAAGGAAAGCCTGTTCAGTTACTACTATCGCCTGTGCGAAGTCGATGACATGGTCTGCTACCCGTGGGTGGCGCAGGTGTTCTCCGGCTTCACCCTCAAGGAACTCAAGGGGTATGTCGATGAGCTGATGGCTTCGGGCAAACCGGTACCAACCACCTATTACGATGGCGACGTGGTGAAGAACCTCGACGTGCAGCCGCCGAAAGTCTTTACCGGTCAGGCTGAGCTGTACAACAAGCTGATGGAGAACGGCATCGAGGTCTACGTGATGACTGCCGCCTCTGAAGAGCTGGTGCGCATGGTCGCTGCCGATCCGAAGTACGGCTACAACGTCAAACCGCAGAACGTGATCGGCGTGACCACGTTGCTGAAGAACCGCGAAACCGGCGAGCTGACCACTGCGCGCAAGCAGATCACGGCTGGCAAGTATGACGAGAAGGCCAACCTTGGCCTCGAACTGACCCCATACCTGTGGACCCCCGCCACCTGGATGGCCGGCAAGCACGCGGCGATCCTGACCTACATCGACGAGTGGAAAAAACCGGTGCTGGTGGGCGGCGACACCCCGAGCAGCGACGGTTACATGCTGTTCCACGATGTGGATGTGGCCAAGGGCGGTATTCACCTGTGGGTCAACCGCAAGGACAAATACATGACTCAGTTGAACGGCATGATGGCCAAGCACGCAGCAGCGCAGGCCAAGGAAGGTTTGCCGGTGACAGCGGACAAGAACTGGGTGATCGTCAAGCCTGAAGAAATTCAGTAAGCCCCGGTCCTCTGTGGGAGCACAGACTCCGGGATCACTGACAGTCCCTGTGGGAGCGGGCTTGCTCGCGAAGAAGGAGTGTCAGGCGACAGTTTTTTTGACCGGTAGACCGCTTTCGCGAGCAAGCCCGCTCCCACAGTTTTGATCTTCAGGGTCTGGGATATTTTCATCAGGCAAAAAAATGCCCCGCACTTTGGCGGGGCATTTTTGTTTCTGCGATTGGACGCTTACAGCCCGTCGAGCATCGCCTTGTTACGTACGGCACCCTTGTCGGCGCTGGTCGCCAGCAGGGCGTAGGCCTTGAGCGCGGTGGTCACTTTGCGAGGGCGCTGTTCCACCGGTTTCCAGCCTTTCTTGTCCTGCTCGATCCGGCGTGCAGCCAGTTCTTCATCACTGACCAACAGGTTGATCGAGCGGTTCGGAATGTCGATCAGCACTTTGTCGCCGTCCTGCACCAGACCGATCGCGCCACCGGCGGCGGCCTCTGGCGAAGCGTGACCGATGGACAGGCCCGACGTACCGCCGGAGAAACGACCGTCGGTGAGCAGCGCACAGGCTTTGCCCAGGCCTTTGGATTTGAGGTACGAAGTCGGGTAGAGCATTTCCTGCATGCCCGGGCCGCCTTTCGGGCCTTCGTAGCGAATGATGACGATGTCGCCTTCCTTCACTTCGTCAGCGAGGATGCCGCGCACCGCACTGTCCTGGCTTTCGAAGATCTTCGCGTTGCCTTCGAAGACGTGGATCGACTCGTCGACGCCGGCAGTTTTCACCACGCAGCCGTCGAGGGCGATGTTGCCGTACAGCACGGCCAGGCCGCCTTCTTTCGAATAGGCGTGCTCGAAGCTGCGGATGCAGCCGTTTTCACGGTCGTCGTCGAGGGTTTCCCAACGGGTCGACTGGCTGAACGCCGTCTGCGTCGGGATACCGGCAGGACCTGCCTTGAAGAAGTGATGCACGGCTTCATCGGTCGTCTGGGTGATGTCCCACTTGGCGATGGCTTCTTCCATGCTGCGGCTGTGCACAGTCGGCAGGTCGGTGTGCAGCAGGCCGCCACGGGCCAGCGAACCGAGGATGCTGAAGATGCCGCCGGCGCGGTGCACGTCTTCCATGTGGTACTTCTGGATGTTCGGCGCGACCTTGCACAGTTGCGGCACGCTGCGCGAGAGGCGGTCGATGTCGCGCAGATCGAAATCGATCTCGGCTTCCTGGGCGGCAGCCAGCAAGTGCAGGATGGTGTTGGTCGAACCGCCCATGGCTATGTCGAGCATCATCGCGTTCTCGAACGCCTTGAAGTTGGCGATGTTACGCGGCAGCACGGATTCGTCGTTCTCGCCGTAGTAACGCTTGCACAGCTCGACGATGGTGCGGCCTGCCTGCAGGAACAGCTGTTCGCGGTCGCTGTGGGTAGCCAGGGTCGAACCGTTGCCTGGCAGGGCGAGGCCCAGCGCTTCGGTCAGGCAGTTCATCGAGTTGGCGGTGAACATGCCGGAGCACGAACCGCAGGTCGGGCAGGCGCTGCGCTCGTACTCGGCGACTTTCTCGTCAGAAGCGCTGGAGTCGGCGGCGATCACCATGGCGTCGACGAGGTCGAGGCCGTGGGAAGCGAGTTTGGTCTTGCCGGCTTCCATCGGGCCGCCGGACACGAAGATCACCGGAATGTTCAGGCGCAGAGCGGCCATCAGCATGCCCGGGGTGATCTTGTCGCAGTTGGAAATGCAGACAATGGCGTCGGCGCAGTGGGCGTTGACCATGTACTCGACGGAGTCGGCGATGATCTCGCGGCTCGGCAGCGAATAGAGCATGCCGTCGTGGCCCATGGCGATGCCGTCGTCCACGGCGATGGTGTTGAATTCTTTCGCTACGCCACCGGCGCGTTCGATTTCACGGGCAACCAGTTGACCGAGGTCTTTGAGGTGCACGTGGCCCGGAACGAACTGGGTGAAGGAGTTGGCAATGGCGATGATCGGCTTCTTGAAGTCGTCATCTTTCATCCCGGTGGCGCGCCACAGTGCGCGGGCGCCGGCCATGTTGCGGCCGTGGGTGGATGTTTTCGAACGGTAATCAGGCATTGGAGCACTCCGGGCGGCTAATCAGGTATCAAAAGGGAGTGAGCTTCTATTGACGTCTGGAACACTCAGAAATGGCCGTGTGTCCTGGATGTTGCCGATGACTTTGCGGGATCGCCGCTTGCCTCAGCCTGAGCTCATAAACCCGCCGGGGGATGAATGGCGATGAATCAGCCGATTCTACACCGCTGGCGTCCGGAGGGAATGGCGCAAAGCATTGTTCCAGTGCCGACGGTGCGTGTGGCATGACGACCGGCAGGCTCAATCGCCGCCCGTGGGGGCGATGGCACTGCTTTCGATGACTCTGGCGCGACGATTGATCCGCTTGTTCAACGCCAGTGCGATGCAACTGAGCAGGACAAAACAGTAACCGAGGGTTGCTTGAAGGTTGCTCGGGCTCAGGCTGATCAGGGCGCTGATCAAACCGCCACAGATGAAGATGATCGTACTGCCGGCCGATGCCGCAGTGCCGGCGTTTTCCGGGAACAGGCCCATGGCTCGCGAGGTGGCGGCCGGGCGCGCAATGGTGGTGCCCGCAGTGCAGATCAGCATAGGGATCAGTACCGTGACGGGTGAGAGCGCGAAGTGCTGCGACAGGAACAGCATCACCAGCCCCGCCAGCAGGATCATGCTCAAACCCGCGACGATCTGGTGCGCGGAGCTGATGCGCAGGCTCAGCAGCGCAGCGGCAATCCCGCCAACGATATAGGCCGCACCGTAGACCAGCAGGATCAGCGAATACTCATAGGCCGACAGCTGCAGTTGATCCATGAAGATCAGTGGCGAGATGACGATGAACGAGAAATGGCAGGCAAACGCAAATGCGGATATGAGCCAGTAACCGACGAACTCGAAATCGCCCAGCACTCGGCGATAGGCATTGAGGAAGTTGAGCGGCGTGTTGCGAACGACGCGATGACTGTTCTCCAGAAAAAACCAGGCCTTGACCAGTACAGCTGCCGCCAGCGCAGTGAATACCCAGAAGCTGCCACGCCAGCCGAGAGTGGCTTGCAGAAAGGTGCCGGCCAGCGGCGACACTGAAATGAAAATTCCGGTCGCGGTCACCATCAGGATGCGCAAGCGGTCGCGCTCCTCACCCTCGAACAGATCCTGAACCAGCGCCTGGGACAGCACGAAGCAGCCACACCCCAATGCCTGCAGCAACCGGAACGCCAGAAAGAGAGTGTAGTCGCGGGTCATGGCGCAGCCGAGCGCCCCCAGCATCGACACACCCATGCCTGCGAGCAGCAATCCTTTACGGCCGATCACATCGGAGAGTGGCCCGATCAACAGTTGCGCGAACGCAATCCCTACGGCGAACAGGCTGATCGACAGCGCAATGTCCGCCGGGGAACTGCGAAAGTGTTCGGCCAATGCGGGGAACGAGGGCAGCAGCACGTCCAGAGGAAACACCCCAAGCAGGACCATGGCCAGCAGAAGACTGACGGCGCCGCGTTTTTGTCGGGCAGTAGCGGTGTTTACTCGGTCATTCATCGATCAGGCCTGCCTTGGCAAAAAGTTTGCGGTTATGCGGCAGCGCAAAGAACCCTGCCTGCTCCAGTGCATGCAGCGTCGCGCCGGCGCCTGAGCGCGCTCGTTGCCGGTTGGCCTGTGCGGTCGCCAGGCCGCTGACAATCTGCGCCACATCGGTTTCTGCAATGCCGACGCCCCGCAGACTCTGTCGCAGCCAGCGTTCGTCCACTTCGAAGAAGATCCCGATGGCGTCCAGCAGGGTTCTGGCGGTGAAGGTGCGCTGGCGGCTGTTCAGGGTCAGCCACAAATAATGGAACACTTCGCTGAAGTAACGACTGTGGCGGGCCTCGTCGCTCAGGTGATCACGCAACATGCTGTTCACGCTGCTGACCAGAGTTTCGCGGCAAACCTCCAGCAACTCCCGGGCAATGATGGTTTCGGAGACGAAGCCGAGCACAAACCACGCCAGCGGACGTTGGCTCTCGGTTGTGCGGGCAATCAGGGCGTTCATTCGGGTGATTCGCAAGGGCATCACCGGACGTTCGACGAAACCATGCAAGTCGGCAATCTGGCTGGCCAGTCGATCAGAGAACAGCGCGTGGTAGCCCTCATCCGTGTAGAGCTGCAGTGCAGCAGTTTTCATCCGTGGCGGAATGTAGGCCGGCAACTCGCCGTGGACGATGGTTTCCACAGCCCGGTTGACGATGCGGTGTTCGAGCAGGGTGGTGTAGTCAAGAAAATGCACCAGATGGTTGGCAGTCAGGCGATGCATGACGGTTGTACCTGCGGCCTGAATGGCGGGGTGCGCCAGATACGGCAGGAAGGCCGGCGGGAACCAGAAACGGGTTTGCAGTTGTTGCTGCACGTCTTGCGGTAGCTGGTAGTCGTTTTGGCTGGTGCGTACCGAGGCACTGGTGTTCCAGTCGCCGAGGGTAAACCGGAGCGCCCAGGAAACCGGCGCCGAAGTCGAATCTGCCAAGGGGGCCGTCATGCTTGCGTCTCCTGGAGCAGATCCTGCATTTCCTGGCACATCGCCTGACCGTCACTCGCGCCGCAACCGACAAAGAACAGCGGCTGCTCGGCACTGCCTTCGATGCCCAGCAGGGTTTCGACCTGCTGATCGCCGAATGCCCCTGTCAGCCAGGTATTGAGGCCCAGAGCCGTGGCCACCAATTGGAATGATTGGGAAAGGTGGCCAGCTTCGACGAAGGCCATGCGGTAGGCCCGGGAGTGTTGATACTTCCACCAGAGCTTGTCGAAACGCGCGGTGATGAACAGCCCCAACGGCAAGTTATTGATGAAATGTTGCCCAGCCAGAAGCTGGCCCAACGCCGACTCGGGCAATGGACCGACCGGACTCAAGGCGTGCTCGGCCGGGTGATAGGCGTAAATGCCCGGTGCCAGGCCGCTGACGTTCTGCACCAGTACAAAACCTTCGCAGGCGTTCAATCCGCCACCCGACGGGCTACTGCGTCGGGCGCCGAGGCCTTGGGCGATGCTGGCGTCGCGATCGTTTTCACGTTCGTCTAGATAACCCAGCGAGAGATACAGCAGCGTGGCAACGGTTTCGAGGGTGATTGCTTCGCCGGTAAACGCGCGACAGGTCTTTCGCTGCAGCAGCGCATTGCCCAGGCTGCTTTCAGTCAATGTGGCGGGGGACGGCAGCATGATGCGTCGTTCGACGCCCGGAACCGGGCGCTCCCTGTCAGGAGCGTCTGAGGCCAGCACTTCATTGCAGTGATCCAGGTATTGTCGGGACCATTCATGGATATTCTGCGGCACGTTTTCACAGGGAATGTTCTGTGTGCCGATATGGTAGATCTTCGATAACTCGTCCCAGCCCCATTCGGGACTGTTTATCTTTGTAATGGTTAATATTTTTGCATTTGATAGTTGTGTGTCTATGGTGTTGCAGTGATCAAACAAGCTTGGGTTGTGAATAAGTTCTGCAAGTCTCGATGAATAATCGATATCGAGTTCATGTTGGGTGTGTTCTTTGTAGTTCCAGACAATAAGTCCGGGTGTGCGCGGCAGTATGAATAAATAAGGATTTATGTGCATGTTGGCTCTTCGCTCTGGACAAAGTCGAAAGGACGCTGGGGTGCCGGCACTCCCCAGCGTCCACCTTACTTAGCGGGTTTTAGGGGCGACCAGAAAAGCCAGGTTTGCGATTTTGTTAGCTTCCAGAGTAATTGCTTTCATAGTATGAACTCCATGTTCAGTGATATTGGGTATCACCTCGTGGTGACAACTTAATCATAGTTTGTAATGAGTTATTGGCAAGTGATTATTAAGTAGGAAAATTCCAGTAATTTTGTCAGAGTGGTCGCGTGGTCAAAGCATATTTGTAAGTTATAGAGTGTTAAATCGAATGCGCAGGGAAATTTCCTTCAATTGTTCGAGAAGTTATGTGTAGGACGATAGAGAGAGAACAGGCATTCGGCGACGTTGCATCGCCAGACAACAAGCGGGGAGCCCTTGGGCTCCCCGTTTTTGTGCCAATCAGCTGTTAGGCAGCAGGCGGCAGGTGATGCTCTTGATGTAGCGGGTTTCGGCGATGGCCGGGTGGATCGGGTGATCCGGGCCTTGACCGCCGCGTTCGAGCAGCTGGATGTTACGGTCCAGATGACGGGCGCTGGTCAGCAGGATGTTCTGCAGATCATCTTCCGGCAGGTGCATCGAGCACGAAGCGCTGACGAGGATGCCGTCCTTGGTGAGCAGGCGCATGGCTTGCTCGTTCAGGCGACGGTAGGCGCCTTCACCGTTTTTCATGTCTTTCTTGCGTTTGATGAACGCTGGCGGGTCGGCAACGATCACGTCGAAACGCTCTTCGCTGGCCTTGAGCTCTTTCAAGGCTTCGAACACGTCGCCTTCGATGCAGGTCATCTTGTCGGCGAAGCCGTTCAGCGCAGCGTTGCGTTCAACGCCGTCGAGGGCGAAGCCCGACGCGTCGACGCAGAACACTTCACTGGCGCCGAACGCCGCCGCCTGCACGCCCCAGCCACCGATGTAGCTATAGAGGTCGAGGACGCGTTTGCCTTTGGCGTAGGGAGCCAGGCGGGCGCGGTTCATGCGGTGGTCGTAGAACCAGCCGGTTTTCTGGCCTTCGATGACCGGCGCTTCGAACTTCACGCCGTTCTCTTCCAGTGCCACCCACTCCGGCACCAGGCCGAACACGGTTTCGACGTAACGGTTGAGGCCTTCGGCATCACGGGCGGCAGAATCGTTCTTGAACAGAATGCCGCTTGGCTTGAGCACTTGGGTCAGTGCGGCGATCACGTCGTCTTTATGCGCTTCCATGGTCGCCGAGGCGATCTGGACCACCAGGATGTCACCGAAACGGTCGACCACCAGACCTGGCAGCAGGTCGGAGTCGCCGTAGACCAGGCGGTAGAACGGCTTGTCAAACAGGCGCTCGCGCAACGACAGGGCCACGTTCAGGCGGTGCACCAGCAACGATTTGTCCAGCGGCAGTTTGATGTCGCGCGACAGCAGACGCGCGCAGATCAGGTTGTTCGGGCTCATGGCGACGATGCCCAGCGGCTTGCCGCCGGCGGCTTCGAGAATCGCCTGATCGCCGGCCTTGAAGCCGTGCAGTGGCGTGGCGGCCACATCGATTTCGTTGCTGTAGACCCACAAGTGGCCGTTGCGCAGGCGACGGTCGGCGTTGGCTTTGAGGCGCAGGCTAGGCAGGGACATGACGTCGCTCCGGAAAAAAGAGCGGGAGTATACCGTGTTGGGACTGGTGCCGGGATTGGAGAGCGATGAAACGCTGATGACGCCTTCGCGAGCAAGCCCTCTCCCACATTTGCACGCTTTCCAATGTGGGAACGAGCCTGCTCGCGAAAGCGATTTTGAATGCTACGCCGACAGCGCGCTGATCAGCTCCTTGCTGAACGCCGGAATATCGTCGGGCTGGCGGCTGCTGATCAGATTGCCATCCTTGACCACTTCTTTGTCGACCCAATTGGCCCCGGCATTCACCAGATCATCCTTGACCGTCTTGTAGCTGGTCATGGTCTTGCCGTTGACCAGCCCGGCGGAAATCAGCAACCAGCTGCCATGGCAGATCACCGCAATCGGTTTGCCGGCGGAGGCTCCGGTCTTGACCAGGTGCTGGGCATCCTGGTCGATGCGGATGGTGTCGGAGTTCTGTACGCCGCCCGGCAGGACGATCGCGTCGTACTGCTCGCTGCTGGCGCCTTGGAACGTCTGGTTGACCTTGAAGTCGTCCGCCGGCTTGTCGTGGTTCCAGCCTTTGACCTTGCCGGCCTCGGCGGAAAGGATGTCGACCTGGGCGCCGGCTTGCTCCAGTGCCTGCTTGGGACCGGTCAATTCGACCTGTTCGAAACCGTCTGTTACCAAAATGGCGATGCGTTTGCCGTTGAGGGAAGTGGCCATCGATAAGCTCCTGAGTCTGCGGGAATTTGCCGCCGCACGGGATCGGGGTGATCCCTTGGGCATTACAGATTCCGAAGCCGTGGCCTGAATGAAAGTTCCTGACAATTGCCCACTGGTGTGTCGTCGCGCGGTTTTTAGAGGTTAGAATCGCCGCCTGTCCCAGAGTGTGTACTTATGTCCCAAGAGCTGACCACCGAACAGATTCAACAATCCCTGCAAGGCATCAGCGTGCCCGCGCAGCCGCAGATCATGGTGGATCTGCAAATGGAGCAGTACATGCCCGACCCGGACCTGGAGGTGATCGCCAAGCTGATCTCCCAGGATCCTGGCTTGTCCGGCTCGCTGCTGAAAATCGTCAATTCGCCTTATTACGGCCTGAGCAACAAGATCACTTCGATCCAGCGCGCGGTGAATCTGTTGGGCAGCCGCTCGATCATCAACCTGATCAACGCGCAGTCGATCAAGGGCGAGATGAACGACGACACCATCGTCACCCTCAACCGTTTCTGGGACACCGCCCAGGACGTGGCGATGACCTGCCTGACCCTGGCCAAGCGCATCGGCACTCAGGCCGGCGATGAGGCCTATGCCCTGGGCCTGTTTCACGATTGCGGGGTGCCGTTGATGCTGCAACGGTTCCCCAACTACATGTCGGTGCTGGAAAAGGCCTACGCCAATGCCAGCGCAGAGTGCCGGGTGGTGGACACTGAAAACGCCGAGTTCAACACCAACCATGCAGTGGTCGGCTACTACACCGCCAAGTCCTGGCGCCTGCCGGAGCACGTCAGCGCGGCCATCGCCAATCACCACAATGCACTGGCGATTTTCAGCGATGAGTCCTCGCGCAACAGCCAGCTGAAAAACCTGTTGGCGATCCTCAAGATGGCCGAGCACATTTGCGCCTCCTATCGGGTACTGGGTAACCAGACCGAGGATTTCGAATGGAACGCTGTCGGCCCGCTGGTACTCGATTACGTGGGGCTGTCGGACTACGATTTCGAAACGCTCAAGCAAACGATCCGCGACCTCGGCGCGCATTGATTCGAGGATGCCATGCCTGAACTGCCGGAAGTCGAAACCACCCGCCGGGGCATTGCCCCGCACCTGGAAGGCCAGCGCGTCAGCCGGGTGATCGTACGTGATCGCCGGCTGCGCTGGCCAATCCCCGAAGACCTTGATGTGCGCCTGTCCGGGCAGCGCATCGTGTTGGTCGAGCGGCGGGCCAAGTACCTGTTGATCAATGCCGAGGTCGGCACCTTGATCAGTCATCTGGGGATGTCGGGCAACCTGCGTCTGGTAGAGGTCGGGCTGCCGGCGTTGAAGCATGAGCACGTCGATATCGAGCTGGAGTCCGGGCTGGCCCTGCGCTACACCGATCCGCGGCGCTTCGGCGCGATGCTGTGGAGCACCGATCCGCTCAATCACGAACTGCTGATTCGCCTCGGGCCGGAACCGTTGACCGATCTGTTCGACGGCGAGCGCCTGTTCCAGCTGTCGCGCGGGCGTTCGATGGCGGTCAAACCGTTCATCATGGACAACGCGGTAGTGGTCGGTGTCGGCAACATTTACGCGACCGAAGCCCTGTTCGCTGCCGGGATCGACCCGCGCCGCGAGGCCAAGAGCATCTCCCGGGCGCGTTATCTGAAGCTGGCCATCGAGATCAAACGCATCCTCGCCGCTGCCATCGAGCGTGGCGGCACCACGTTGCGTGATTTCATCGGTGGCGACGGGCAGCCGGGGTATTTCCAGCAGGAGCTGTTCGTTTATGGCCGTGGCGGTGAGCACTGCAAGGTCTGCGGCACCGGCCTGCGCGAAGTGAAGCTCGGTCAGCGGGCCAGTGTGTTCTGCCCGCGCTGCCAGACCTGAAGCAAAAAGCTGAAAAGGTCCTACGGTCTATAGTGAGTTGTCTCACTGTTCAGCCCGAAGGATCGTGCCATGAAGCCCCTGCAAGTCCTGCTCATTGCGCTGCTGTTGTGTTCCAGTCTGCCGACCCGGGCGACGGAGGGCGGCAGCGGTGACCCACGCTACGCGATTCAGAACCCTCCGGCCTACGCCATGATTGGCGATTTGCTGATCGCCCGACCGTTGCTGGTGGTGGCGACGGTTCTGGGTGCGGGGGTGTTTGTGGTGTCGTTGCCGTTTACCGCGCTGGGTGGCGGGGTGGGCGATGCGGGGCAGGCGTTGGTGGTCGACCCGGCGAAAGCAGCGTTCGTGCGCTGTCTGGGGTGTACGGGGGAGGGGTTCGAGCAGCGGGAGTGAGCTGATCCCGTTGTGCGGTGTTGTTGGCGGCCCCTTCGCGAGCGAGCCCGCTCCCACAGTTTGAAATGCATTCCAATGTGGGAGCGGGCTTGCTCGCGAAGAGGCCCGGAAGCGCGCTACAAAACGGCCAGATCAGGCCTTGCCAGTAATCTTGCGGTACTTCTCCATCAACTGTTCTTCAGTCTCCGGATGCGCTTCGTCCAGCGGAATGCAATCCACCGGGCAGACCTGCTGGCACTGCGGCTCGTCGTAGTGGCCGACGCACTGGGTGCACAGGTTAGGGTCGATCACATAGATCTCTTCGCCTTGGGAAATGGCGGCGTTCGGGCACTCGGGTTCGCAGACGTCGCAGTTGATGCAATCGTCGGTGATGATCAGGGACATGCTAACTCCAGCCGGGGCGGCAGGCCCGGGCGCTATAAATCAATGCGCGTAATTGTGCCGCATTGGCGCCCGCAGTGCACGCGGGCGCCGTTTGAACGGTCGTTACTTCTTGAAGCGCAGGGTCAGGGCATCGGCCACGGCCGGGTGCACGAACTTGCTGATGTCGCCGCCCAGCGCCGCAATTTCCCGCACCAGGGTCGAGGAAATGAACGAATAGCGTTCGGACGGCGTGAGAAACAGGCTCTCTACGTCCGGGGCCAACTGGCGGTTCATGTTGGCCAGCTGGAATTCGTATTCGAAGTCCGACACCGCGCGCAGACCACGCAGGAACACATTGGCGTTCTGCTCTTTGGCGAAATGCGCCAGCAGCGTCGAGAAGCCGACCACTTCCACGTTCGGCAGGTGTTTGGTGACCTCGCGAGCCAGTTCGACCCGTTGTTCCAGCGGGAACAGCGGGTTTTTCTTGGGGCTGGCGGCGACCGCAATGATCACGTGATCGAACAGGCGCGAGGCGCGTTCGACCAGATCGCCATGGCCCTTGGTAATAGGGTCGAAGGTACCTGGGTACAACACTCGGTTCATCGCGTCGTCCTGGCGGGAGTCCGTTGGGGAGTCGGATGGTATCGCAGCCGTCCCGGTCGGCCAAGTCGCCTGTTGGGTAAGAAAGCACTATAGACGACGCGATAAACCGGTTTTTTCACGGATTTCTCAGCCGATCGGCGAGGGCCGTCGCCAGTTGTGCGGTCAGCCCGTACACCGACAATTGCGGGTTGGCGCCAATGCTGGTGGGGAACAGCGAGCCGTCGTGAATCGACAGATTGCTCAGTTGGTGATGCCGGCCGAGGCTGTCGGTGACCGCGCTTTTCGGGTCTTCGCCCATTGCACAACCGCCCATCACGTGGGCACTGCCAAGGCGTGTGCGGTACAGCTCAAGGCTCAAACTGTCGATCAAGGTGCGGGCTTCGGCCAGGGTTTTCACGTAGCGCGCATCGGCGTGCATCGGCATCACCGCTTTGGCGCCGCCGGCAAACTGGATTTCGGCCATGCTGTGAAAGGCGCGGCGCAAGCCTTCCCAGGCGTAAGGCGAGACCTGGTAGTCGAGCACCGGCGAGCCGTCGCCACGCAACTCGACGCTGCCGCCGGGGCTGTCCGGGTGGAAACCGTCGCGCAGCAGCGCGAGCATCGCGTGGGTGCGCGGCAGGTCAGCCATGTGTTCGGCGTTCTGCTGGCCAAAGCCGCCCAGCAGTGTTGCTGCCAGAGCCGGCTGCAGCGGTGGTACTTCGAGTTTGTAGCCCATTGGGCCGCTGGTGCCGTCCTTCCATTGGAAATGATCCGAGTAGATCGACTGCGGCGCGCCGTAGAACGGATTGATCACTTCGTCGAAACGCCCGGCGGACATGTTTACCAAGTGCAGGAAGGTGCGTTTGCCGAGGCGCTGATGCGGGTCCGGCGCGTCCGAACGCAAAAGCAGGGCCGGGCTGTTGATGCCGCCACCGGCCAGCACGTAATGCTGCGCCTTGACCGTGATTTTGTACCCGGTCGGTGAGACGCAGCGCTCGTCCATTGCCACGCACTGCAGGCCGGTGATTTTGTCGCCGTTGATCAGCAGTTTTTCCGCACGGGCCAGGTACAGCAGCTCGCCGCCCTTTTCCAGCGTCGCGGGAATGGTGGTGACCATCATCGACTGCTTGGCGTTGGTCGGGCAGCCCATGCCGCAATAGCCGAGGTTCCAGCAACCGCGCACGTTGCGCGGGATCACGTGCCAGCTATAGCCGAGTTGCTCGCAGCCCTTGCGGATCACGTCGTTGTTGGCATTGGGTGGAACCCTCCACGGTGCGACGCCCAGGCGCTGCTCCATTTTCTCGAACCACGGCGCCATCTCGGCCGGACTGTGGCCTTTGACGTTGTGCTCTCTGGCCCAGTGTTCGAGGGTCGGCTCCGGGGTGCGAAAGCTCGATGTCCAGTTGATCAGCGTGGTGCCGCCCACCGCGCGGCCCTGGAGGATGGTGATCGCGCCGTCCTTGCTCATGCGGCCGATGCCTTCCTGGTAAAGGCTGCTGTAAGCCTTGTCCTCGAGCATCTTGAAGTCGGAACTGGTCTTGAGCGGGCCTTCTTCGATCAGCAGCACTTTGTAGCCGGCGGCGCTGAGGATTTCTGCCGTGGTGCCGCCACCGGCACCGCTGCCGATGATGGCCACGTCGGCTTGCAGCGTCAGGTCGTCGCTCAGTTGTGCGCCGTTGTAGGTTTTCCAGCCACGGGCGAGGCCTTCGCGGAACGGGTCGGGTACAGGCATCGATCAGGTTCTCTTGTTCTTGTTGTTCTTGTGGGCCCCTTTGCGAGCAAGCCCGCTGCCACAGGGGAATGCATTTCAAAATGTGGGAGCGGGCTTGCTCGCGAAAGGCGCGGCGCCGATTTCAGACGGTAGGCGGTCCCGGGTAGCCGCAATGCCCCCACGAATCTGCGCGGGTGTACCAGGCCATCATCACCATTTGCTGCAGGGAACTGTGGCCCATGCGCAGCAGGCTCAATGAGCTGTTCTGCCAGCGTTCGAGGAAGTGGCGCATCGCCTCGGGACTGGCGTTTTCCCAACTGCCCCAAATGCCCGTGAGCGGCCCGCGGGTGACCGCCATGCCGAGCACGTCGAACAACTGCCGAGTGAGTTTGAGCATCTCCGGCGACAGGTGATCGAGGCTGTAGTCGAGCGACTTGAGGGTGCCATCGATGGCAGCGGGCATTTTTTCGCTCGCCACGGCGCCGTCGAGCATCACCGGAATCAGGGCGCGCAGGAACAACAGGTCGCCGTCGCGCAAAGCGACGAAGCCGCTGGCTGCGACACTCGATGAGCAGCCACTGAGGCTGGCGCCAAGGCCGGCGGTAGCGAGAAACGCAGTGGCGCCGAGGCTGAATTTCAGCAGACCACGGCGCGACAGGGCAGGTGTTTCGGTCAGGCTTGGGTGCATCGTTGTTATTACCCGGCGGTGACGACGATTAGCGGATGAACAGCTTCTGGATCAGTTTCTGAATCGATTTGCCGTACGGCGGGTAGATCAGTTTCGCCGCGTTGAAGCGCTGTTTGATCAGCACACCCTTGGCCTTGCTGAAGGTCAGGAAGCCTTCGTGGCCGTGATAGTGGCCCATGCCCGACGGGCCGATGCCGCCGAACGGCATGTCGTCCTGCGCCACATGCAGCAGGGTGTCGTTCAGGCACACGCCGCCGGAGTGGGTTTCGTGCAGTACGCGGTTCTGTTCGCGCTTGTCGTAGCCGAAGTAGTAAAGCGCCAGCGGACGAGGCCGCTGATTGATGTAGGCAAATGCCTGGTCCAGATCCTGGTACGGCACGATCGGCAGCAGTGGGCCGAAGATTTCATCCTGCATCACGATCATTTCGTCAGTGACGTTCAGCAACAGGCTGTGCGGCATGCGCCGGCCCTGACCCTGGTCGAACAGCGGGATCAGCAGCGCGCCCTTGCTGGTGGCGTCGCTGACATAACTGTTGAGCCGGGCCAGTTGGCGCTCGTTGATGATCGCGGTGTAGTCCGGGTTGTCGGCGAGGGTCGGGTAGAAGCTGTTGACCACCTGACGATAGGCTTCGACGAACGCGCCGACGCGGTCTTGCGGCACCAGCACGTAATCGGGGGCGACGCAGGTTTGTCCGGCGTTGAGGGTTTTACCGAAGGCGATGCGTTCGGCGGCGTCTTTGAGCGGTACGTCGCGGGAGACGATGGCCGGGGATTTGCCGCCCAGTTCGAGGGTTACCGGGGTCAGGTTTTGCGCCGCAGCGCGCATCACGTGTTTGCCGATGCTGGTGGCGCCGGTGAACAGCAGGTGGTCAAAGCGCAGACAGGAAAACGCCACGCCGATGTCCGACTCGCCGAGCACCACGCACACCAGGTCTTCGGGGAAAATCCGCGCGAGTAGAGCCTTGAGCAGCAGGCCGGTGGCGGGCGTCGATTCGCTGAGCTTGAGCATCACCCGGTTGCCCGCCGCCAGTGCGCCGACCAGCGGGCCGATGGCCAGATACAACGGGTAGTTCCACGGGACGATGATGCCGACCACGCCGAGTGGTTGATACACCACTTTCGCTGACGCCGGCTGAAAGGCCATGCCGACTTTGCGCCGCGAGGACTTCATCCAGCCCTTGAGGTGCCGACTGGCGTAATGAATGCCGTGCAGGCTGGGCATCAGCTCGGCGAGCAGGGTTTCATCGGCGCTGCGATGGCTGAAATCCGCGCTGATAGCGTCGATCAGGGCCTGACGCTCATCGCTGAGCAAGTCGCGCAATGCCTTGAGCCATTGCTGACGCTGGGCCGCTGGTGGCATCGGGTTGGCGGCATAGGCGGTGCGCTGTGCCGCGAACAACCGGTCAAGCTCTTCCAGCGGCTGTTGCAGCGTTTGCAGGTAAGCAATGTCGGCAGTCATCGTCTGCTCCGGATTTATTGTAGTGAGGACTTTTTAGAGTCTATGCTCTACAAAGTCAAATGACTTCCCGACACAGCTTTGTTTTATCCATTTCCGGTTAGGTCGTAAGATGCCCCTCACCGCACTCTGAATTAAAGCTCAAGCCATGGCCCCACGAATAAAAACCAGCGAGCGCATCGTGCAGAACAGCCTCGAACTGTTCAATCAGCAGGGCGAGCGCAGCATCAGTACCAACCACATTGCGGCCCACATGGAGATTTCTCCGGGCAACCTGTACTACCACTTCCCCAACAAGCAGGCGATCATCGCTGTACTGTTCAGTGAGTACGAAAGCCTTGTGGACAGCTTTCTGCGCCCGCCGCAGGGGCGTGCCGCCACGGTCGAAGACAAGCGCTATTACCTCAAGGAACTGCTGTCGGCGATGTGGGGCTATCGTTTTTTGCATCGCGATCTGGAACACCTGCTCGACAGCGACCCGGACCTGGCGGCGCGCTACCGGCGTTTCTCCCAGCGCTGCGTGATCCAGGGCATGGCGATCTACGAGGGATTTGTGGCGGCCGGCATTCTCAAGATGGATCGGGTGCAGATCGAATCCCTGACGATTAATGCCTGGATCATCCTCACCTCCTGGGTGCGCTTTCTGTGCACCACCCGGGAAAACTCCAACCACCTCAGCGAGCAGGCCATCAAGCGTGGCGTGTATCAGGTGTTGGTGCTGGAAGCCGGGTTCGTCACCGATCAGGCCCGTGAAGAGGTGAATGCCTTGTTCGACGAGTTTTACGTGCCGCTGGCCCAGGCCCTCGAGGAAGGGCAGTAACCCATTTCGAAGTCGCTCACAGGAGTCCGTTATGCCGATTGCGCAACTGATCAGCCCGAACGCACTGGATGCCCGCAAGGAGCAGCCGGGGCTGGTGATTCTTGATTGTCGTTTTGCCCTCGAAGACCCGGACTACGGGCAGCGCAGCTATGCCGAAGGGCACATTGCCGGGGCCCGTTTCGCCGACCTTGAGCGCGACCTCAGTGGCACGGTCATCAAAGGCGTGACCGGACGCCATCCGCTGCCTGAGCCGGCGGCGTTGATCGAACGCCTGCAAGCCTGGGGCATCGATGCCGACAGCGATGTGGTGCTTTACGACGACGGCCCCGGCGCCTACGCGGCCCGGGCCTGGTGGTTGCTGGCGTGGCTGGGCAAGCGCGACGGCGTGTTCATTCTCGACGGCGGTCTCAAAGCCTGGCACGCAGCCGGTCTGCCGCTGAGCCTGGATGCGCCAGCGGTCAGCCGGGGCAACTTCAGTGGTCAGCCGGACCTGAAACTGCTGCTGAGCGCCGAGCAATTGCAGCAACGCCTCGCTCAGCCGTCGCTGACGTTGCTCGACGCCCGCGCCTTGCCGCGCTTCAAGGGTGAGGTGGAGCCGATCGACCCGATTGCCGGGCACATTCCCGGTGCGCAATGCGCGGCGTTTACCGAGAACCTGGGTAGCGACGGGCGCTTCCTGCCGGCGGATCAGCTCAAGCAGCGGTTTGCCGCGAAACTCGGTGATCGCTCGCCTGCGGAACTGGTGGCTTATTGCGGTTCCGGGGTGACGGCGTGTCACAACCTGTTTGCGCTGTGCCTGGCGGGTTATCCGTTGGGTACGTTGTATGCCGGGTCGTGGAGTGAGTGGATCAACGAGCCTTCCCGCGGGATCGCCACGGGCGAATAACCACTGCCAATCCCCCCTGTGGGAGCGGGCTTGCTCGCGAAAGCGGTGCGTCAGCAAACATCACTGTTGACTGACGCACCGCTTTTTCGCGAGCAAGCCCGCTCCCACAAGGGTTAATCGTCATCGATAGATTGTCGGGCGCTGCGATACGCCGCCGGCCCCACGCCATACACCTGCTTGAACTGCCGGCTCAGATGACTCTGATCGGCGAAGCCCAACTGCATGGCGACCTCCACCGGCAGACAACCGTGCTGCAATAAACCCCGTGCAGTGGCGATGCGCTGCTGCATCAGCCAAGTGTGCGGCGGCATGCCGGTGGCGCGGCGAAATACCCGGGCGAAGTGGAAGGGCGACAGGTTCACCGCCGCGGCCAGTTCTTCCAGCGACGGCGGCGCGGCCAGTTGCGCATGCAACAACTCCTTGGCCAGCACCACCGCGCGGTGTTCCTTGCCCGGCTTGCCGTTGATTTGCACTGCCGCATGGCGCTGCAACAGCAGCATCATCATCTCGCGCCACACCGTCTGCTGTTGCAGCGCGCTGGCCGGACTTTCCAGCAGGCGATGCAACTGACAGAAACCGTTGACCAGATCCGGGTCGCGGTACAGCGTCGCGCCAAATGCCGGCAGTGGCGCGGTGGGCAGTTCCAGTTCCTCGAGCAAGGACACGATCTGCCCGGTGTCGGGGTAAAACGCCCGGTACAGCCAGCCGTCCTCGGTGCCTTTGTGGCCGGTGTGCAATTCGTCCGGGTTGATCAGCACCAGGGTGCCGCTGCCAGCCAGGTGTTCGGCGCCGCGATAGCGATAACGCTGGGCGCCGGCCATGATCATGCCGATCACGTAGCCGTCGTGGACGTGCGGGGCGAAGCGATGATCGATGTAGCGTGCCGACAGCAACTCGACCCCGGCCAGTGGCGCGGTTTGCCAGAAACGGATCGACTCGCCCTGATCGCTCATGGCGTCACGCCGGCCAGCCATTGCGGGATGCGCCGTTCCAGGTAGTAACCAGGCTGGCGGAAGGTGCCATCGACAAACCCGACATGCCCACCCTTGGCCTGCAGCTCGAACTGCGTAGTGGCGGACAACTCCTCGGCCGTCGGCAGACTGTGGGGGAATACGAAGGGGTCGTCGGCGGCCTGAATGATTAACGTCGGCGTGCGGATCTCACCGAGAAAGTAGCGACTCGATGCCCGGCGATAGTAGTCCTCGGCATCGGTGAAACCGTGCAGCGGCGCGGTGACACGGCCATCGAAGTCCCAGAAGGTGCGCATGTTCTCCAGCGAGCCGAGCGCCGCCAGTGCCGCCAGGCCATCCGCACGGCCGTCGTGCTGGAACTGGCGTTGCTTGTTCTTGATGTAAGCGACCATCTCACGCATGAAGTGCGCCTGATAGACCTTGGAGAAACCCTGGCCGATGCGGTCGGCACATTGATCGAGGCGAAACGGCACCGACACGGCGACCGCACCGAGCACGCAGCTGTCGCTGCCGGTTTCTCCCAGATGCTTGAGCAGCACGTTGCCACCCAATGAATAGCCGACCGCATACAGTGGTGCTAGCGGCCGTTGGGCGCGCAGATGTTTGATGGCTTCGGCGAGGTCTTCGCTGGCGCCGGAGTGGTAGCTGCGCGGTAGCAGATTGGGTTCGCCGGAGCAGCCGCGCCAGTTTAGCGCGACACTGGCCCAGCCCTGCGCGGCGAGTGCAGCCTGGATCCCGACAACATAAGGCGAATTGGACGAGCCGGTCAGCCCGTGCAACACCAGCACCAGAGGCGCCTCGGCGCTGTGCGGGCCATGCCAGTCGAGATCGAGGAAGTCACCGTCGTCCAGCCATAGGCGTTCGCGCTGGCGGTCAAGGTGTACGGTGTTGCGCCACAGCGGCCCCCACAAGGTTTGCAGGTGCGGATTGCCGAGGCCGAAGGCGGGGCTGAAGCGTTCTGAAGAAGCGGGCACGATGGTTCTCGATGCAGCGTGGCGAGCCTCGGTTGAGGCGCGCCACTTGTTCAGGCCAGTCGGTTAACCGGCGATCTCTGCCATACGTTGCCACAACGCGTAGTACACCCGCCCGGATTTCTGCTCGCGGTGCAGGCGCCAGTTGCCCGGCAGGCCCAGCGTCGAAGGCGCGGTCTCGCTTTCAGTGTAGATCCACGAATCGGGCGCGAGCCATTGGCGTTCTTCCAGCAGGGTGCAGACGGCTGGCAGCAGGTTCTGGTTGAACGGCGGATCGAGAAACACCAGGTCGAACGGCGTGGCGACCTGGGTTTCCAGATAGCGCAGAGCGTCGGCGGTCTGCACCTGACCGTTGGTGCAGCGCAGGGTGCCGAGGTGTTCCTTCAGACTCGACACGGCGATGTGGCTGGCATCCAGCGCCTGCCCCATGGCCGCGCCACGGGACAGAGCCTCAAGAAACAGCGCACCACTGCCGGCGAACGGATCCAGCACTTTGGCGCCGGCTACATACGGCGCGAGCCAGTTGAACAGGGTTTCACGCACGCGGTCCGGCGTCGGGCGCAGGCCCGGTGCATCGGGGAAGCTCAGTTTGCGGCTGCGCCATTCGCCGCCGATGATGCGCAGTTGGTTCACACCGTTGTGGACGTTCTGCGCAGGTTTTTTAGGACGAGTAGCCATTAATGCTCCGGAACCCCGAGCGGTTGCTCGGCAGGTTTATCAGATGGGGCCGGTAACGGCTTTTGCGGCACGGTCGGGCCAGCGCTGACGATGACCATTTTGTCCGTGCTCAGGTGTTTGTTCATCGCGTCTTTGACCTGCTCGACAGTCAGGCTCTGGGACTGACGCATGAAGTCATCCAGATAGCTCAACGGCAGATTATAGAAGCCCATGGCGCCCAGTTGGCCGACGATATCGGCATTGCTCGCGGTGGACAGCGGGAAGCTGCCGGCCAGTTCGCGCTTGGCGTCGTCGAGTTCTTTCTGGGTCGGGCCGGTCTTCAGGTAATCGGCAAGCACGTCCTGCACCAGTTTCAGCGTGCCTTCGCTCATTTCCGCGCGGGTCTGCAGGTTGATCATGAACGGGCCACGGGCCTGCATCGGGCTGAACCCGGAGTAAACGCCGTAAGTCAGGCCGCGCTTCTCGCGCACTTCGCTCATCAGACGGGTGCCGAAGCCGCCGCCACCGAGGATCTGGTTGCCCATCGACAGCGCTGCGTAGTCCGGGTCGTCACGGTCGATGCCCAGTTGCGCGAGCAACAGGTTGGTCTGCTTGGACGGGAACTCGATGTGGCCGATGCTCGCCTTGGGTTCCTGCGGCTGAGCGATCTTCGCCAGCGCCGGGCCTTTGGGCAGGGCGCCGGAGACCTGATTGGCAATCACCTCGGCCTCGGCGCGAGACAGGTCGCCGACCAGCGCGATCACCACGTTGCCGGCCGCATAGGCCTTGGCGTGGAACTCACGCAGCTGCGCCAGGGTGATCTTCGGTACGCTCTGCGCATTGCCGTCGCTGGAATGCGCGTACGGGTGGTCGCCGTACAAACGCGACATCAGCTCGAGGCTGGCGAGTTTGCCGGGGTTCTGTTTCTGGTATTCGAAACCGGCGAGCATCTGGTTCTTGATGCGCGCAAAGGAATCGGCCGGGAACGTCGGTTTGCCCACGACTTCGGAAAACAGCTTGAGTGCCGGCTCGCGTTGTTCGGCGGCACTCAGGCTGCGCAGCGAGGCCAGCGCCATGTCTTTATAAGCGCCGTTGCCGAAATCCGCGCCCAGGCTTTCGAAACCCTGGGCGATGGCGCCAACGTCCTTGCCGGCCACGCCTTCGTTGAGCATGGCATTGGTCAGGATTGCCAGGCCCGGTGCGTTGCCGTCCTGGCTGCTGCCCGCGGCGAAGATCAGGCGCATGTCGAACATCGGCAGTTCGTGGGCTTCGACGAACAGCACTTTGGCGCCTTCGGCAGTGTTCCAGGTCTGCACATCGAGCTTGCGACTGGCCGGAGCCTTGCCGTCGAGTTCGGCCAGCGATTGCAGCTTCTGGCTGGTCTTGGCGTTATCCAGCGCTTCGCTGGCGTCGGTTTTGGCGCCGGGCATCAGGTAAAACGCGGCGGAGCCGATCACCGCAACGGCGATCAGGCCGAGCAGCAGGCGTGGGGATTTGCGCTCACTCATGAGTCGTCTCCAGTGGCAGGACGTGGGCGACGCTGAGACGTTCGCGGGTGAAATACAGCTTGGCGGCGTTCTGGATGTCTTGCGGGGTCACGCTTTCCAGATCGGCCAGTTCGGTGTCCATCAGTTTCCACGACAGGCCTACGGTCTCCAACTGGCCGATGGCTGTAGCCTGGCTGGTGATCGAATCACGTTCGAAAACCAGACCGGCGATCACTTGTGCACGCACGCGCTCCAGTTCTTCGGCGGACGGCGCGGTGGTTTTCAGCTGTTCCAGCAGTTTCCACAAACCGGCCTCGGCTTGCGCCATGGTCTTTTTCTTCTGGGTGTTCGGTGTCGCCGACAGGGTGAACAGGCTGTCACCCCGAGTGTAGGCGTCGTAGCTCGACGAACCGCCGGAAACCAGCTCTTCGCCGCGCTCCAGTTGCGTCGGGATGCGTCCGCTGTAGCCGCCGTCGAGCAGCGCCGAGATCAGACGCAGGGCGTTGACCGAGCGCTTGTCTTCAGCGGTGGCGATGCTTGGCACGTTGAAACCGAGCATCAGGCTGGGCAGTTGGGTCTGCACATGCAGGGTGATCTGGCGTTCGCCAGGTTCGGCCAGCTCCAGCGGTTTCTTCGCTGGCGGCACGTCACGCTTGGCGATCGGTCCGAAGTAGCGCTGGGCGAGGGTCTTCACTTCGTCCGGGGTGACGTCGCCGACGACCACCAGCGTGGCATTGTTCGGCACATACCAGGACTGATACCAATGACGCAGCTCTTCGACCTTCATCCGGTCCAGGTCAGCCATCCAGCCAATGGTCGGCGTGTGGTAGCCGCTGGCTGGGTAAGCCATCGCCTTGTAGCGCTCGTAGGCCTTGGACATCGGCTTGTCGTCGGTGCGCAGGCGGCGCTCTTCCTTGATGACTTCGATTTCCTTGGCGAACTCGTCAGCCGGCAGGCGCAGATTGGCCATGCGGTCGGCTTCCAGTTCAAACGCCACGCCCAGCCGGTCGCGGGCCAGTACCTGGTAATAAGCGGTGAAGTCGTCGCTGGTGAAGGCGTTCTCTTCGGCGCCCAGATCACGCAGGATCAGCGAGGCTTCGCCGGGGCCGACTTTTTCGCTGCCCTTGAACATCATGTGCTCAAGCGCGTGGGACAGACCGGTCTGGCCCGGGGTTTCGTAGCTGGAACCGACCTTGTACCAGACCTGCGACACCACCACCGGCGCGCGATGGTCTTCGCGCACGACGACCTTGAGGCCGTTGTCGAGGGTGAATTCGTGAGTCGGTTGCGGGTCGGCCGCCAGGGCCGAAAGGGGCAGGCAGACTGTGCTGAGCAGCAGGCCTGCAGCGCGGCGGGCTAGAGCATTCATTCGTTTTTTAACCTGTTGGGCTGCCCGCTTGGTCTTAGCCTAGGCGGGCGAGGAGGTGCTAGGATACTGATCCGTTTTACTGGCGGCCACGCCTATCAGGCCACTGATCGGTCTATAGGTTGTATGGGTTTCCGGCAGAAGCTTTGAGTTTGTCAGCTAAACTCTGCGTTTTCGCCGACGATGCCGTTCCAGTCCTTCGTATTAATCGACCTTTGAGGTGCCTGTGGCGCCTCGACAAAATGTTGCGCGTGAACAAGCTGGATGAAACACAGTCTGTTCTGCATCGAATATTTATTTGCCGGGGCGCCCTTATGGCGCGTCGCTACCGTGAGATAGCCGTCCTCCATGTTTGGTTCCAACGACGACAAGAAGACCCCAGCTGCGGCTGGCGAGAAGAAAAGCCTGTTCGGATGGCTGCGTAAGAAACCGCAGGAACCCGTCGTCGAACAGCCGCCTGCGATTCCTGAGCCAGCCCCGGCGCCAGTAATAGAAGAAGAGCCGGCGCCGATCGTTCTACCGATTGCCGAGCCGGTGCTGCAGCCGGCTGAACCTGCGCCAGAGCCTGAAGCGCCGGTGGCGGCTGAATTGCCGCCGATTCCGGCGGCTGAGCCGTGGCTGACCTTGCCGGTAGCGGAAGAGCCGGTGGCATTGGTCGAAGAGGCCGCGCCGCACATCACGCCAGTGATTCCTGCGCCTGCCGCGTTGGTGCCTGAAATTGCCCCAGCGCCGGTGGTTGAGCCGGTTGTCGAGCCTGCGCCGATTGTTGCCGAACCTGTTGCTCCGGTGTTTGTTGCCCCGGTTGTACCGGTCGTCCAACCCGCCGAGCCTGCACCTGCACCTGCACCTGCACCTGCACCTGCACCTGCACCTGCACCGGTTATCGCTGCGCCAGCCGCGCCGGTTGAGTTGGTGGCTGAAACTCCGGTCGACGCCCCGCGCACCGAAGCAACCAAAGCCGGTTTCTTCGCCCGCCTCAAACAAGGCTTGTCCAAGACCAGCGCCAGCATCGGCGAAGGCATGGCCAGCCTGTTCCTCGGCCGCAAAACCATCGACGACGATCTGCTCGATGACCTCGAAACCCGTCTGCTGACCGCTGACGTCGGTGTCGAAGCCACCACGCAGATCATCCAGCGCCTGACCCAGAAGGTTGCCCGCAAGGAACTGGCCGACGCCGAAGCGCTGTACAAATCCCTGCAGGCCGAGCTGGCCGCGATGCTCAAACCGGTCGAACAACCGCTGAAAATCGCCTCGCAGAACAAGCCATTCGTGATTCTGGTGGTTGGCGTCAACGGCGCTGGCAAGACCACCACCATCGGCAAACTGGCGAAAAAGCTGCAACTGGAAGGCAAGAAAGTCATGCTCGCCGCCGGTGACACGTTCCGCGCCGCTGCCGTTGAGCAACTGCAGGTCTGGGGCGAGCGCAACAAGATTCCGGTGATCGCCCAGCACACCGGTGCTGATTCGGCTTCGGTGATCTTTGACGCCGTGCAGGCCGCCAAGGCCCGTGGCATCGACGTGCTGATCGCTGACACCGCCGGTCGTCTGCACACCAAAGACAACCTGATGGAAGAGCTGAAGAAGGTGCGCCGGGTGATCGGCAAGCTCGACGCCGACGCGCCGCACGAAGTGCTGCTGGTGCTCGACGCCGGTACCGGCCAGAACGCCATCAACCAGGCCAAGCAATTCAACCAGACCGTCGAACTGACCGGCCTGGCGCTGACCAAGCTCGACGGCACCGCCAAGGGCGGGGTGATTTTCGCCCTGGCCAAGCAGTTTGGCCTGCCGATCCGCTACATCGGCGTCGGTGAAGGCATCGACGACCTGCGTACCTTTGAGGCCGAACCCTTTGTCCAGGCACTGTTTGCCGAGCGGGAGCGTTCATGATTCGTTTCGAACAGGTCGGTAAACGCTACCCGAACGGTCACGTCGGCTTGCATGAGCTGAGCTTTCGAGTCCGTCGTGGCGAGTTTCTGTTTGTCACCGGCCACTCCGGTGCCGGTAAGTCCACGCTATTGCGCCTGTTGCTGGCGATGGAGCGACCGACCAGCGGCAAGCTGCTGCTGGCCGGACAAGACCTGAGCACCATCAGCAACGCACAGATTCCGTTTCTGCGCCGGCAGATCGGCGTGGTGTTCCAGAACCACCAGTTGCTGTTCGATCGCACGGTGTTCAACAACGTTGCGCTGCCGTTGCAGATTCTCGGGCTGTCCAAGGCCGAGATCGCCAAGCGTGTCGATTCGGCACTGGAGCGCGTGGCGCTGTCGGATAAAACCGATCTGTACCCGGGCGACCTGTCCACCGGTCAGCAACAGCGCGTCGGCATCGCCCGCGCCATCGTTCACCGCCCGGCTCTGCTGTTGGCGGACGAACCGACCGGTAACCTCGACCCGCGTCTGGCGGCCGAGATCATGGGCGTGTTCGAAGACATCAACCGCCTGGGCACCAGCGTGCTGATCGCCAGTCACGACCTGGCCCTGATTGCGCGCATGCGGCACCGCATGCTGACCCTGCAGCGCGGCCGATTGATCGGCGACGGGGAGGCCGGCGTATGAGTGCGACACGCAGTCCGAAGGTTTCCGAGCGCGTGGCCCCGAAGGCCGCTGACCCGCAACCGCCGAAGAAGAAAAAACACGACGATGACGACGGCCCTGACTTCTCCACGCTGTTGCGTTCGTGGATCGAAAGTCACCGCGCCAGCCTGCTCGACAGCCTGCGTCGCCTCGGCAAGCAGCCTATCGGCAGCTTCTTCACCTGCATGGTGATGGCCGTGGCGTTGAGCTTGCCGATGGGCCTGTCGCTGCTGATCAACAACGTCGAGCGTCTCGGCGGCTCTTGGCAGCGTGCGGCGCAGATTTCGCTGTATCTGCAACTGGACGCCACGCCGGATCAGGGTGAGTCGTTGCGCGAACAGATCAAAGGCATGCCCGGTGTGGCTGATGCTGAATATGTCGGCCGCGATCAGGCGCTGGAGGAGTTTCAGCAGCAGTCCGGTCTGGGCGAAGCCCTGCGCGAACTCCCGGAAAACCCGCTGCCGGGCGTGGTGCTGGTAACCCCGAAGGAGGTCGACAAGCCGACTCTGGAAGCATTAAGACAAAAACTTTCCGAGCTGCCCAAGGTACAACAGGCGCAACTTGATCTAGTCTGGGTCGAGCGTCTGGCCGCCATCCTCAAGCTCGGCGACCGGTTTGTCTTCGGTCTGACGGTGTTGCTGGTTTCTGCATTACTTTTGGTGATAGGCAATACCATTCGTCTTCATATTGAAAACCGCCGCACAGAGATAGAAGTGATTAAACTCGTCGGCGGCACCGACAGCTACGTGCGTCGTCCTTTCCTTTATATGGGCGCGTTGTATGGCTTCGGTGCGGGGGTTCTGTCCTGGGGGGTGCTGGCGTTCGGCCTTAACTGGCTGAATGACGCGGTAGTTGGACTGGCCGGCTTGTACGGCAGTGATTTCGCGCTGGCCGGAGTGCCAGTTGCCGACGGTCTGTCGCTCTTGCTTGGCGCGGTGCTGTTGGGTTATATCGGTGCATGGATTGCAGTCGCACGTCATCTCAGGGAGCTGGCGCCGAAGTAGAATCTTTTTTGCGCGTGATTGACCTTGCGGTTTTTTTGGGAACTTGTACTTGAATTCCCGGTCAATTTTTCGCAGTGCCGAGAGGCACGAGTATGTAAGTGGGAGGTTTTTTCGCATGACCAATTCTTTGCAACCTGCGTACGCGTTGGTTCCGGGTGCGAACCTGGAAGCTTATGTGCACACCGTCAACAGCATTCCATTGCTGACGCCGGAGCAGGAGCGTGAACTGGCCGAGAGTCTCTACTATGAGCAGGATTTGGGGGCGGCTCGGCAGATGGTGCTCGCCCACCTGCGTTTTGTTGTACACATTGCCCGTAGCTATTCCGGCTACGGCCTGGCTCAGGCTGACCTGATCCAGGAAGGTAACGTCGGCCTGATGAAGGCCGTGAAGCGCTTCAACCCGGAAATGGGTGTGCGTCTGGTGTCGTTCGCCGTGCACTGGATCAAGGCGGAAATTCACGAGTTCATCCTGCGCAACTGGCGCATTGTGAAAGTCGCGACCACCAAGGCCCAGCGCAAGCTGTTCTTCAACCTGCGCAGCCAGAAGAAGCGTCTGGCGTGGCTGAACAACGAGGAGGTCCACCGTGTGGCGGAAAGCCTCGGCGTCGAGCCGCGGGAAGTGCGCGAGATGGAAAGTCGCCTGACCGGCCATGACATGGCCTTCGACCCGGCCGCAGAAGCGGACGACGACAGCGCTTTCCAGTCGCCGGCCAATTACCTGGAAGACCACCGGTACGATCCGGCGCGTCAACTGGAAGATGCCGACTGGAGCGACAACTCCAATCACAACCTGCACGAAGCGCTGGAAGTGCTGGACGAACGCAGCCGCGACATCCTCTACCAGCGCTGGCTGGCAGAAGAGAAAGCCACGCTGCACGACCTGGCGCAGAAGTACAACGTGTCGGCCGAGCGGATCCGTCAGCTTGAGAAGAGCGCGATGAACAAGCTCAAGTTGTCGATCGCCGCATAACCGGCGAGCTGGCCATAACAAAACGCCCCGATCAGCGATGATCGGGGCGTTTTTTATGGCTTGGCGCAAAAACAATGTGGGAGCGGGCTTGCTCGCGAAGGCGCCGTGTCAGACAACATCAATGTTGAATGATCTACCGCCTTCGCGAGCAAGCCCGCTCCCACTGGGGATCTTCAGCGTTATTCGGCCCAGGGCGCCCGACGCGAATCATTGAGCCCCAGCAGATAACTGGTGCCGCCCAACTGGCTCATCTGCTGCCGAATCCAGCCGGCCCGGCGCGACACATACGCGGTTGGATGGCTGGCGCTCCACACTCGCGGATTAGGTAATACCGCCGCCAGGTAACTCGCCTGCTGACGCGACAGTGACTTGGCGCTTACGCCGAAATGATGGCGGGCTGCGGCTTCGGCGCCAAACACACCGTCATCCCATTCGACGCTGTTCAGGTACACCTCAAGAATTCGCTGCTTGGGCCAGAGCACCTCGATCAGCGCGGTAAACCAAGCTTCCAGGCCTTTGCGCAGATAGCTGCGACCCGACCACAGGAACAGGTTCTTCGACACTTGCTGGCTCAAGGTGCTGGCGCCGCGAATCGAGCCGCCGAGTTCGTTGTGGGCCAACGCCGCCTGGATCGCACCGAAGTCAAAACCCCAGTGCTCGGGAAACTTCTGGTCTTCGCCGGCCATGACCGCGACTTTGAGGTCATCGGAAATCTCGTCCCACGGTTTCCAGGTGCGCTGCAGGTCGATCGGTTCGCCGTCGACCCAGGATTCGACCTTGCGCTCGACCATCAGCGCGGTCCCCGGTGGCGGCACGAAGCGAAACAGCAAAACCAGCAATACGCTGCCGCCCGCGAACCAGAGCAGGGCCTTCGTGAGACGACGCAAAAGTGAACGCAACATAGAGATGGCTTGGCCGAACCGATAGAGCGGGCCATTATACAGACCCTGCCGAACGAGTCTGACTGGAGTTCCACATGCTGCGTGGCTTTCTGATGCTGGCCGCTTTCTTTGGTTTTACCGGTGTCGCCCTCGGCGCATTCGCCGCCCATGGTCTGAAAAACCGCCTGACCCCCGAGTACCTGGCGATCTTCCACACGGGCGTGACCTATCAACTGGTGCACACCCTGGCGCTGTTCGGCGTGGCGCTACTCGCTTCGCAAATTCAGGGGCGGCTGGTGACTTGGGCGGGGGCTTCGTTCACCGTCGGCATCCTGTTGTTCTCCGGCAGTCTGTATCTGCTGACCACCACCGGCATCAGCAAGCTCGGCATCATCACCCCGTTCGGCGGCCTGGCGTTTCTGGTGGGCTGGCTGTGCCTGGGCCTCGCCGCCTGGCGGTTGAGCTGACCGGGCAGTCCATTTCACGATGAATGGCTTGGGTCGCCCAGTCTGATCGGGCTAGAATGCCAGCCCCTAAAAATGATGGCGGCCTAGCGCATGCGCATTCAGTTGAACGGCGAATCCCTTGAACTGCCCGACGGTGAAACCGTTGCGGCCCTGCTGACCCGTCTGGAACTGACCGGACGCCGGGTAGCAGTCGAGCTCAATCTGGATATCGTCCCGCGCAGTCAGCATGCCGAGACCACGCTCAACGACGGCGACAACGTCGAAGTGGTGCACGCCATCGGCGGCGGCTAGCCGCCCGGCTCGCAAGGGCACAGAATTCTGCAAGACCCTCACCCCTAAAGAGGACTCCCCATGAGCATCGTTCGTAGCGACAAGCCTTTCGTCCTGGCCGGTCGTACTTACCAGTCGCGTTTGCTGGTTGGCACCGGCAAGTACCGTGACATGGAAGAAACCCGTCAGGCCATCGAAGCCTCGGGTGCCGAGATCGTCACCTTCGCCGTGCGCCGCACCAACCTCGGTCAGATCGAAGGCGAGCCGAACCTGCTCGACGTGCTGTCGCCGGAGCGCTACACCTTCCTGCCAAACACCGCCGGTTGCTACGACGCCATCGAAGCTGTGCGCACCTGCCGTCTGGCCCGTGAGCTGCTCGACGGCCACAATCTGGTGAAGCTGGAAGTGCTGGCCGACCAGAAAACCCTGTTCCCCAACGTGATTGAAACCCTCAAAGCCGCGGAAACGCTGGTCAAGGAAGGCTTCGACGTGATGGTGTACACCAGCGATGATCCGATTATCGCTCGCCAACTGGCGGACATCGGCTGCATCGCGGTCATGCCGCTGGCCGGTCTGATCGGTTCGGGCCTGGGGATCTGCAACCCGTACAACCTGCAGATCATCCTTGAAGAAGCCAGGATTCCTGTGTTGGTCGATGCCGGTGTCGGCACGGCGTCCGACGCAACCATCGCCATGGAGCTGGGTTGCGATGCGGTGCTGATGAACTCGGCCATCGCCCACGCCCAGCAACCGGTGATGATGGCCGAAGCCATGAAACACGCCATCGTTGCAGGCCGTCTGGCCTACCTCGCTGGTCGTATGCCGAAAAAACTCTATGCCAGCGCCTCTTCGCCGCTGGATGGTCTGATCAAGTAAGAGCCATTGATGACTGAATCGAACGACACGCCTATCCAGACGGAAGAGGGCGACGAGCGCCAACACCGCCGCATCAAGAGTTTCGTGATGCGCGCCGGGCGCATGACCGAAGGCCAGCAACGTGGTCTGGATCAGGGCGCGCCGCTGTACGTGCTGCCACTGGCTGACGCGCCGGTGGATTACGATCAAGTGTTCGGCCGTTCGGCACCGCGCTCGCTGGAGATCGGTTTCGGCATGGGCCACTCGCTGCTGGAGATGGCCGCGGCCGCGCCGGATCAGGACTTCATCGGTGTTGAAGTGCACCGGCCGGGTGTTGGCGCGCTGCTCAATGGCGTACTGACCCAGGGCCTGACCAACCTGCGCGTCTACGATTGCGATGCGATCGAAGTGCTCAACCGCTGCATCGCCGATAACAGCCTCGATCGCCTGATGCTGTTCTTCCCGGACCCATGGCACAAGAGCCGTCACCACAAGCGTCGCATCGTTCAGGCGTCCTTCGCCGAGCTGGTGCGTAGCAAGCTGAAGGTTGGCGGCATCCTGCACATGGCCACCGACTGGGAACCGTACGCCGAATACATGCTGGAAGTGATGAACGTTGCTCCGGGCTATCGCAACCTCGCCGAAGACGGCAAATGCGTACCACGCCCGGCCGAACGCCCGATCACCAAGTTCGAACGTCGCGGCGAACGTCTTGGGCACGGTGTGTGGGATCTGAAGTTCGAGAAACAGTCCTGAGCATCACGCAAAACCCAATGTGGGAGCGGGCTTGCTCGCGAAGGCATCGGATCAGTCAACATCAACGTTGAATGATCGATAGCTTTCGCGAGCAAGCCCGCTCCCACAGTTGTTTTTGGGTCGGCTGAAAAGATCAGCGGCGGTCAGCGACGACGCCGATCAGCACCAGCACCACCAACAACACCGGCGCCAGGCTGTAGTTGTTGAACTGGCTCAAGCCCTTGACCACCCACGGCGTGGCGTAGATCAGCGCTGCGCCACTGCCGATCACGCACAGCAGGGCCATCAGCGGTACGCGCAGGGCGCCGGCGATGCTGCCCAGGCGTTGTTCGACCCAGCCTTTGAAGTCGGCGCCAAACAGCACCAGCAGGCAGCCCACGAGGGCCAGGGCGATTTCCGAGAGATTGCTGCGGCTCCAGCGGGACACGGTGGCGAGCAGGTCGAGTATCAAATCCATGCGTTTTTCCTTGGGGCTGCCGTTGGGGCGTGGGCTCAGCTCAGAAATTTCTGCAGCAAGTCGTTGAGAAAGAGTTGTCCGCGCTCGGTGGCCGCCAGACGTGACGGTTCGACCTGCATCAGGCCGCTTTGTTCGGCCTCCTTGCGGTGTTCGGCGAGACTTTCCAGGGGCAGGCCGGTGCGCTCCGGGTACAGGTGCGATTCCACGCCAGCCGTCAGGCGCAGCGCGTTCATCAGGAACTCGAACGGCATCTCGTCGTTGCCCAGGGCTTTCTCGCCGGCCTGGAAGCTCTTGGCCGGGTTCAGATAGTCCTTCGGCAGGCGCGTTTTCCAGGTGCGCACAATGCGTCCGTCCGGGTGGCTGAGCTTGCCGTGGGCGCCGGCACCGATGCCGATGAAGTCGCCGAAACTCCAGTAATTGAGGTTATGCCGCGCCGGGCGTCCGGGCTGGGCGTAGGCCGACACTTCGTATTGCGCGTAACCGTGTTCCGCCAGCAGCGCTTGCCCGGCCTCTTGAATGTCCCACAGCGTGTCGTCTTCCGGCAGCACCGGCGGCTGGTTCCAGAACACCGTGTTCGGCTCCAGTGTCAGCTGATACCAGGAGATGTGCGTCGGTTTCAGCTCGATCGCCTGGCGCAGGTCGCTCAAGGCATCGTCCAGCGATTGATCGGGCAGGCCATGCATCAAGTCGAGGTTGAAGTTATCGAACCCGGCCTGCCGCGCCATACCGGCCGCGCGCACCGCTTCGTCGCCGTTGTGGATGCGTCCAAGGGCTTCAAGCTTCTGCTGCTGGAAGCTCTGGATGCCGATCGACAGGCGATTGATCCCCAGTTTGCGGTACGCGACGAACTTCTCTTGTTCGAAGGTGCCGGGGTTGGCTTCCAGCGTAATTTCGATATCAGGGGCGAACGGAATGCGCTCCTCGACGCCTTTGAGCAAACGCCCAAGCGCTTCGGCACTGAACAGGCTCGGCGTGCCGCCGCCAAAGAAGATCGAACTGATTTCGCGCCCGTACACCGCGTGCAGGTCCTGATCGAGATCGGCCAGCAGCGCGTCGACGTATTCCTGCTCCGGCAGCACCGGGCTGGCGGTGTGCGAGTTGAAATCGCAATACGGGCATTTGCGTACACACCACGGGATGTGGATGTACAGCGCCAGGGGCGGCAGCGTCGGCAGCGGTGCCCGAGGCGAAGAGGCGGCGCCGCCGATGATCAGCGACGACGCAGAGGGGCTGGCGGTCATTTCAGGCCCAGACGCTGGCGCAGCAGATCCATTGCACGGGCGCGGTGGCTGATCTGGTTCTTGTCGGCCGGGCTCAGTTCGGCGCTGGACACGTCACGTTCCGGCACCCAGAACAGCGGGTCGTAGCCGAAACCGTGTTCGCCGCTGGCGGCGGTCAGGATGCGCCCGTGCCACAGGCCTTCGCAGAGGATCGGCAACGGATCGTCGGCGTGGCGCACCAGCGCCAACACGCAGACGAATTGCGCGCCGCGCTCGGCTTCAGGCACGTCTTTCAGGGCTTCGAGCAGTTTGGCATTGTTCGCCGTATCGCCCTTGCCGTCGGCGTAGCGCGCCGAGTAGATACCCGGCGCGCCGCCGAGGAAGTCCACCGCCAGACCGGAATCATCGGCCAGCGCCGGCAGACCGGAAAGGCGCGCGGCATTGCGGGCCTTGAGGATCGCGTTCTCGACGAACGACAGACCGGTTTCTTCCGGCTCGACCTTGCTCCATTCGCCGATCGAGCGCAGTTGCACCGAGTCGCCGAGCATGGCCTGGAGTTCTTTGAGTTTGCCGGCGTTATGGCTGGCCAGTACGAGTTGCTTGAGGTTCATCATTCGCCGGGAAAGAGTTCTTGGTTGAAATTGATGGTGTTGATCTTGTCACCGTTCTGCACCTTGATTTCAAAGGTGCGCGTTTCCTGCTGGTCCACCGGGTATTGGGCGATGTAGTAGATCGCGCCCTGTTCGGTGATCTGACGGAAATTCAGCGGCACGCTCTGGCTGGTCAGGTCTTTGACCGTGCCGGTGACGCTGGCGATCAACGGTTTGCCGTCCTTGATCACCGAGACATTGATCACGCCCTGGTTCTTGCTGCGGATCAGCTCGGCAGCCTTGGCGATGTCTGGCTGCAAATACGTGGAGTTGAAGGTGTTGTAGTGCACCGTCACGTCGCCGAAGGTTTCCTGGCGCTCGCTTTTGATGACGTCGGCTGCCATGGCCGTGACGCTCAGGCAGGCAGTTAATAACAACAACGCTAGACGACCCATGATCGTGCTCCTCGAAATGTCGTGGTTCAGACCGCGACCCGATGATCTGCAAGCACCGGGCTGCTGACGCGGTAGATACCTATCTCACCTAACAGATTAGGCCATAGCTTACTGGCCCACCCGTGACGGTGCTGTTGATCCACGGCAAGCCGATCAATGACCTTCGCATCACGTTCGCGACAAAGTTCTTCAAAGTCTTCGAAGGTGCAGAAGTGGATGTTCGGCGTGTTGTACCAGGTGTACGGCAGGAACTCGGACACCGGCATGCGGCCCTTGCTCGCCAGGTACCAGCGGCAGCGCCAGTGGCCGAAGTTGGGGAAAGTGATGATGCACTGGCGACCGACCCGGAGCATTTCGTCGAGGATCTTGTCCGGGTAATGCACGGCCTGCAGAGCCTGGGTCATGACCACGATGTCGAAGCTATTGCTGGCGAAGTTGCCCAGGCCCTTGTCCAGGTCCTGCTCGATGACGTTGATGCCCTTGGCCACACACTCGGCGATGTTGTCCGCGTCGTTTTCCAGGCCATAACCGGTGACCTGCTTGTGGTCGCGCAGCCAGGTCAGCAGTTCGCCGTCACCGCAACCGAGGTCGAGGACGCGGCTGCCGGCGGGGATCCATTCCTGGATGATTTCCAGATCAGCTCTCATGGCTTTCTCACAACGTGATTCGGTTCATGTAATTGCCGAACGCCTGCAAATAACGCGGGATCGGAATCAGGAAGGCGTCGTGGCCCTGTGGTGCGTCGATTTCCAGATAGCTGACGTCTTTGCGCGCCGCCATCAACGCGTCCACCAGCTCCCGCGAGCGGGCCGGGGAGAAGCGCCAGTCAGTGGTGAACGACATCACACAGAATTTGGCCGTGGCGTTCTCGAAAGTTTTCGCCAGGTTATCGTCGAAGTTCGCCGCCGGATCGAAGTAGTCCAGTGCCTTGGTCATCAACAGATAGGTGTTGGCATCGAAACGGCCGGAGAACTCTTCGCCCTGATAACGCAGGTAGCTTTCGACCTGGAACTCGACGCTGTGGAAGTCGTAGTTGAGCTTCTCGCTCTTCAGGCCACGGCCGAATTTCTCGCCCATCGAGTCGTCGGACAGGTACGTGATGTGCCCGACCATCCGCGCCAGCATCAGCCCGCGCTTGGGGATCACGCCTTGTTCCTGGAACGAACCACCGTGGAACTCGGGGTCGGTGAGGATGGCCTGACGCGCCACTTCGTTGAAGGCGATGTTCTGCGCCGACAGTTTTGGCGCCGAGGCGATGGCCAGACAGTGACGCACGCGATCCGGGTAGGTGATGGTCCACTGCAGGGCCTGCATGCCGCCGAGGCTGCCGCCGATCACTGCCGCGAACTGACGGATGCCGAGCAGGTCGGCCAGACGCGCCTGGCTGTGCACCCAGTCTTCCACGGTGAGCACCGGGAAGTCGGCGCCGAACGGCTTGCCGGTGTCCGGATTGATACTGCTCGGCCCGGTGGAGCCGTTGCAGCCGCCGAGGTTGTTGAGACTGACCACGAAGAACTTGTTGGTATCGATCGGCTTGCCCGGGCCGATACAGCTGTCCCACCAACCGGGCTTGCGGTCGTCGACGCTGTGATAGCCGGCGGCATGGTGATGCCCGGACAAGGCGTGGCAGATCAGCACGGCGTTGCTCGCCTGCGCGTTCAGCGTGCCGTAGGTTTCGTAGATCAGGTCATAGGCCGGCAGCGAACGTCCACAGGCCAATGCCAGGGGTTCACTGAAGTGCGCCGTTTGCGGCGTCACCAGACCAACAGAATCGGGGGGAAAGGCAGCTGGCATCGACCCTGCTCTCGTTGAAATGAGGCGTAAGTCTAAAGACCGGTGGGGTTAGCGGCAAGCAACGATCGGGCCCTGATGTGTTCGCTCTGGACCGAGGTGCAGCCATTCGCGAGCAGGCTCGCTCCCACAGGGGAATGCGATCCCCTGTGGGAGGGCATTTAGAAGTCAGATCCCTGGAATGCATTCCCCTGTGGGAGCGGGCTTGCTCGCGAATGGGGCGACTCGGTACATCAGATTGGTCGCATCAGATCAGGCAACTCCGGCAACTTCTTCGGCGAGCAAATCTTCACCCGTTTCTGCCGGTTCAACTCACCGCTGAGCAAACTGACCTGGCTCTTCGAGACCCCAAAAGCCTTGGCCAGAAAGCCCATCAGATAAGCATTGGCCTTGCCCTCGACCGGCGGCGCAGTGAGGCGAATCTTCAAGCGATCACCGTGCAGCCCGCAGAAATCATCGCTGCGGGCTGCCGGTTGCAGATGACATTCGAGGATCAGGTCGTCCCCGTCCCAGCGAAACCAGCTCACATCAGCAGGCGCAGGATTTCCGGCATCATCGTCATCGCCGCCAGATTGTTGATCACCAGCATGTCGATCAACTTCAGCGCGAGGAAGGCGAAGATCGGCGACAGGTCCAGACCGCCGAGGTTCGGCAGGATCTTGCGGAACGGTGCCAGCGCCGGTTCGCAGATCTGGTTCACCAGTTCAGCGCCCGGGTTGTGACTGCCCGGGGCGACCCACGACAGGATCACACTGATGATCAGGGCGAAGAAGAAAATCTTCAGGAACAGCGCGGTCACGCCGATGATCGACCAGATGAACAGCTGCAGCGGGTTGCCGGTGGTGCCGTAGGTCAGCAGCAGGGTCAGGGCCATCAGGGCCAGTTGCACCAGAATCGCCAGGACCAGCGACGACATGTCGAGGCCGAATACGCTGGGGATAACCCGACGCAGAGGCTTGAGCAGCGGCTGAGTGGCCTTGACCACGAACTGGCACAACGGGTTGTAGAAGTTCGCCCGCACCAGTTGCAGGACGAAACGCAGCAGCACGATCAACAGGTACAGGCTGCCAAGGGTTTGCAGCACGTAAACCGCTGCGGTGTTCAATCCAATCATGTAAGGCTCCTTATTTGCCCAGTTGTTCGGCCATTTCGGCCGAGCGGTGCGCGGCGGCGCCGAGTGCTTTTTCCACCAGGGCTTCGAAGCCGCCGGCCTGAAACGATTTGATTGCAGCTTCCGTGGTGCCATTTGGCGAGGTCACGCGGCGACGCAGTTCGGCAGCGTCGACGTCACTGGAGACTGCCATGTGCGCGGCACCCAGCGCCGTCTGCAGAGTCAGTTGCTCAGCGACTTCCTGCGGCAGGCCGAGTTTGACGCCGGCGGCGGTCATCGCTTCGATCAGCAGGAAGAAGTACGCCGGGCCGGAGCCGGAGACGGCGGTTACCGCGTCCAGTTGTTGCTCTTCGTTCAGCCACAGGGCGATGCCCACGGCGGACAGCAGTTCTTCGGCCTGCTGACGCTGCTCGGCGGTCACTTCGCTGGTGGCGTACAGGCCGCTGACGCCCTGACGCAGCAGCGCCGGGGTGTTGGGCATGCAGCGCACGATTGGCTGCTCGCCGAGCCACGCGGTCATGCTCGCGCAAGTGATGCCAGCAGCGATCGAGACCACCAACTGCTGTGGTTTCAGGCTCGGGCGGAGGGCCTCGCACACGGCTTTCATCGCCTGTGGCTTGACCGCCAGCACGATAACGTCGACGCCATCGATGGCCTGAGCGTTATCGGCAAAGGTTTCGATGCCGTGTTCGGCGCTGACGCGATTGCGCGTCTCTTCACCCGGATCGCTGGCGCGGATGTGACTGGCTTGCAGACCCTTGGCGCGCAGGCCGCCGATCAGACTGGCGGCCATGTTGCCGGCACCGATAAAGGCAATACGTGTGTTGCTCATGTCAGGTCCTTATTCAGAGATTTGTCAGCCATTTCATGGCTGGCCGTAGTCGCGGGCACCAAACAGGGCGGTACCGATCCGCACCCAGGTGGCGCCTTGGGCGATGGCCGACTCGAGGTCGTGGCTCATGCCCATGGAAAGTGTGTCGAGCGGCAGATTCAGGCTGGCCTGCAGGCGTTGCACGGCAGCAAACGCGGCGTCCTGTTCGGCGCGATCTTCGGTCGGCTCGGGAATCGCCATCAACCCGCGCAACTTCAGGCGCGGCAGGGCGCTGATGGCCTCGGCCAACGCCGGCAGATCGGCCGGGGTGCAGCCGGATTTGCTGGCTTCGCCGCTGACATTGACCTGAATGCAGATGTTCAGCGGCGGCAGGTCGGCCGGGCGCTGTTCGGACAGGCGTTGGGCAATTTTCAGGCGATCCACGGAGTGCACCCAGTCGAAATGCTCGGCAATGGCGCGAGTCTTGTTCGATTGAATGGGGCCGATGAAGTGCCAGATCAAGGGCAGGTCGGCCAGCTCGAGCTGTTTGCCCAGGGCTTCCTGCAGATAGTTCTCGCCGAAATCACGCAGGCCGGCGGCGTGGGCTTCACGCAGATCCCCGGCGGGCTTGGTCTTGCTCACGGCGAGCAACTGAACGCTGTTTTCAACGCGCCCGGCAGCGGCGGTGGCGGCCTGGATGCGCGAACTAACCTGAAGGATGTTGTCTGCTATCGTGGACATCAAGAGGCGCCGGCGGTCTGAAGGTTCGCGGCATTCTACTGGAATTGAGGGACGCTATGGATATCACTGAACTGCTGGCGTTCAGCGCCAAACAGGGCGCTTCCGACCTGCATCTGTCGGCCGGTCTGCCGCCGATGATCCGTGTCGATGGTGATGTGCGGCGGATCAATCTGCCGGCGCTGGATCACAAGCAAGTGCATGAATTGATCTACGACATCATGAACGACACCCAGCGGGTCGACTTCGAGAAACACCTGGAAACGGATTTTTCGTTCGAAGTCCCCGGTGTGGCGCGCTTTCGGGTCAATGCCTTCAACCAGAACCGGGGCGCCGGCGCGGTGTTTCGCACCATTCCGTCGAAAGTGCTGAGCATGGAAGACCTCGGCATGGGCGACGTGTTTCGCAAGATCACTGATGCGCCGCGCGGGATGGTGCTGGTGACCGGGCCGACCGGCTCCGGCAAATCGACCACGCTGGCGGCGATGATCGATTACCTCAACACCCATCGCCATCACCACATCCTCACCATCGAAGACCCGATCGAGTTCGTCCACGAATCGCGCAAATGCCTGATCAACCAGCGCGAGGTGCACCGCGACACTCGCAGCTTCGCCACCGCCCTGCGTTCGGCGTTGCGCGAAGACCCGGACGTGATTCTGGTGGGCGAGATGCGCGACCTGGAAACCATTCGCCTGGCCCTGACCGCCGCCGAAACCGGCCATCTGGTGTTCGGCACGCTGCACACCACCTCGGCGGCGAAAACCATCGACCGGGTGGTGGATGTGTTCCCGGGGGACGAGAAGTCGATGGTGCGTTCGATGCTGTCGGAATCGCTGCTGGCAGTGGTCTCGCAGACGTTGATCAAGAAGATCGGCGGCGGACGGGTGGCGGCGCACGAGATCATGCTGGGAACGTCGGCGATCCGTAACCTGATCCGCGAGGACAAGGTGGCGCAGATGTATTCGGCGATTCAGACCGGTGGGGCGTTGGGGATGCAGACACTCGACATGTGCCTGAAGGAGCTGGTGACCAAGGGCTTGATCAGTCGCGAGCATGCGCGGGAGAAGGCGCGTACGCCGGATAATTTCTGAAGGAGGCTTGCGGTGCTTTCACAGGCCTCTTCGCGAGCAGGCCCGCTCCCACATTGGAATGCATTTCCATGTGGGAGCGAGCCTGCTCGCGATGAGGTCAGTACTGGCGATACAACGTGCGGATCAGTCAGCTCAGCGCTGAACCACACGCATCTGCTTGCCGGCAGGCTCTTTGGGCAGCACACGCTTGGCAACCACGTAATGCTGTTCCCAGTACGGCTTGTTCAGCGTGTCGATGCTCACCGCTTTGCCACGGCGCGGTGCGTGGATGAAGCGGTCGTTGCCCAGGTAGATGGCAACGTGGTTGACCCGACGGCTCTTGATGTTGAAGAAAATCAGGTCGCCCGGTTTCAGATCCTTGCGCTCGACTTTCTCGCCATGACCGCTAGCCATGGCGTTGGAGGTGCGTGGCAGGTCGAACGTGGCGTCGTTGAACGCATATTTCACCAGCCCGCTGCAGTCGAAGCCTTTACTTGGGCTGCTGCCGCCCCAACGATAAGGAGTACCGAGGACGTTGACCGCACGGCTCAGGACGTTGCTGCTTTCCTTGTTGGCCATCGGCGGAACCAGCTTGCCGTGATTCTTGCTGGCGAGCGTGGTGTGTTTCGTTTGTTTGCTGCTCTTGCTCGAAGGAGCCGAAGCATGGGATTTAGGGGTGAAACCGTTAACGTTGGGAAGACGTTGCTCACGATTGGTGGCGTGGGCGGCCAGTGGCATTAATAGGCAGATGGTTAGCCATGTCTTGAAAAATGGTCGCATTAGGCGTGGCTCTTAAAGGTTTGCGCGCAACTTTATAACAGCTTTTTTGTCCCTTCCGAGGCCGTTGGTCGATTCAACCCGGGGGTCAATTTCGCCCAACAAGCGGCAATCTGGCGCAATTGTCGGACAGAACCCAAGCCCTGCAAGGCTTTGAGCAAGGTGTAACGCTCACGAACCACTTGTCGGCTCGACACAAAAAAGTCACAGAGATGCAGAAAAAATTTATCTATCGACGCAAAAGAGGCCATTCATGAACCGCTATCAGCAGGTTGCTCAACCCCAGGATACGCACAGCAAAGTGATCGGTTATCTGCTGTGGATTTTCGGCTTTACCGGTGCTCACCGTTTTTATTACGGCAAGCCCGTCACCGGGACGATCTGGTTTTTCACCTTCGGTCTGCTGGGTATCGGCTGGCTGATCGACGTGTTCCTGATCCCGGCGATGGATCGCGAGGCCGATCTGCGTTTTACCGCAGGGCCGATCGAATACAACGTGGCGTGGATTCTACTGACGTTTCTGGGGGTGTTCGGCGTGCACCGGATGTACCAGGGCAAGTGGATCAGCGGTTTGCTGTACCTGCTGACGGGCGGTTTGTTCTTTGTCGGAGTGCTGTATGACTTCTGGACGCTGAATGATCAGGTCTCGGTGCGTAACGCGCAGAACAGAGGCGCCTTCCAGTAAGTGATAGCGAGGGGGCAGACCGCCGACGCCAGTTCGCACGCTGGCAGGCAAGCCCCCTCGACACCCGGTCTTGCATTTGTGCTATTTCAATTGCGCGAAGGTTTGCATTTGGAAAACGACAAACGTAATGGCCGTGACACCATAAAGTATTGCAATGATGGCGTGATGGGGTTCGGACCAGTAGACAATCCTGTCAACCAAAATCACCAGCGATACTGTTGCAATCAAATAGGCTGACATTTTCAGTAACAGACCTGCGAGCGAGTGGGTGTAGGCCCAGCGTAATAAGAGAATCTGCAGCAGGTGCGTGAGTGTCAGTGTCAGGAAAATAATCAGCGTTGCACCAATGGGAAGGCCGATTGAGTCCTGATTTACATCATATATTTCTGCTCTGAGGTTTTTTATGAGTATGAGTACCCCTGCGCCAGATGTCAGTGCGAGAACAATAGGGTATATATAAATTAACAGTTTGCAGGCTCTGTTCATTCGCTCTCCATTGTGCAGAAGTCTGTGGAAATACTGATGCTCACGGAGCAGGGTGAAATCCAGTTCCGCTCAGCCTTATTTTATGGTCGCCGAAAATATCGATCTCATAATGTGTTCCGGAAAATACTCTACCTGCTGTCGTTAATAACTCAAGGGCAGTTGATCTGTTGCTTGCATCAAAGTCGTAAGTGTCAGTATAGGCTCGAATAACGCCATCGAAAACCCAAGACCCTGTTTTGTCCCGGATAAAGTTTCCCTCCATCTTTAACGTTATTCTTCCCAGATAAGCTCCGGTGACGTTGCTGTCATTAATAGTCGCGTAAGGGATCTTCGGGTCAGATAAGTAATAAGTTCCAGCTTCTCGAGTGCTGGCGATAGAGCTTGCCAATAGTGGCAATTCATTGGCGCTGACATTCAGCCCAATATTGTTGATGTTCACCCTCATCCTCTCACCCTTTCCCCAAAGATAATGAGCGAAAGCTTTGATCGGGCTAAAGGTGCCTCCGGAAAGCTCGGTTGTGAGTGTTTCGTAATTCAGAGTGTAGGGAGCAGTCGCGGAGACTTTGATGAGGGCTTCTATGGCGCTTAGTTTTTGCTGCGCCGCAAATGAATCTGCCAGGCTAAAATTGATGACTTTGTTCTTGAAGTAGCCGTGGCTGATAATGGCGGAGTTGCTTAGTAAATAATTGTCGCTTTCCGTTATTCTCCAGAGATCACGAATTCCACTCAGGGCGTCATTATTAATGGCCTTGCTCACCATTTGCAGTTCGTAGGTGAAGGCTTTGATTCCGGATTTCATTTCAAGCCAGGCATGGAACATATCCATTTCTGCTGAGGTTATTACCGGGCCATTGCTCAGAGGCAGTGAATAGGTTTTACCGTCATTGGTGATGATGGCCTCTCCTGCGCCCTGCCAGTCTGCTGTTGCGTAGGTTCCCCATTTGAAGCCCGAGTCGACTGTAAAGCCGCCAGAACTACTTGTTGTGCCTCTGGTGACAATAGGGGGAAGCGTAAGTCCATTTTTCATATGCTCATCCTTGTGGGTGTTGGTTATCCTTCTGACGGTTTTATATTAATAGCTGTGTGTAAACGTCACCTACGAGAACTTTGTAGGCTGTTTCTGATTGTGTCGAAGCTGTTTTTACAGGGCTGTAAAGCGTCGGAGATTTCTTTATGGCGAGTGGCCGGGTTCCTACGCCGCTTGGTGAAGATAGCGGTGGGAGTGGCGCGAGGGAGAGGGGTGTTGCGAGCAATGAAATTGAGCGGAATTTTTCCAGTAATGATGTTTATCGCTATCAAGCGATAGCAGGCCACTGCAGCCTGCTATCGCTTGTCTTCAGGCCTGGTGGCTGATTCGCCCATCCACCAGCGTGTAACGCACCACACCCGGCAGGGTGTGACCGAGGAACGGGCAGTTCTCGCCCTTCGACAACCAGCCTTCGCCGGCCACGGTGGACGCTTTCGGATCGAACAGCACGATATCCGCCGCGCCGCCCACCGCCAGTTTGCCTGCCGGCAGGCGCAGTGCATCCGCCGGGCCAGCGCTCAGGCGCGCGAGCAGGGTCGGCAGATCCAGCAGACCATCCTCGACCAGTGTCATCGCCAGCGGCAGCAACAGCTCGACGCTACTGATGCCTGGCTCGGTCGCACCGAACGGGGCCAGTTTGGCGTCGCGTTCGTGCGGCTGGTGATGGCTGGAGATCGCTGACACCACTCCGGACTTCACCGCCTCACGCAGACCATCGCGGTCAGCGCGGGTGCGCAGTGGCGGTTGCACGTGATACAGGCTGCTGAAGTCGATCAGCGCTTCATCGGTCAGAATCAACTGGTACAGCGCGACATCCGCGGTGACCTTCAAGCCGCGGGCCTGGGCCTGGGCGATCAGGGCCACACCGCGAGCGCTGGTCAGTTGACTGAAATGCGCGCGTACGCCGGTCTGCTCGACCAGCAGCAGATCGCGGGCCAGGGCCACGGTTTCTGCGGTTTCCGGGATGCCCGGCAAGCCGAGGAAACTGGCGACCGCGCCTTCGTGGGCCAGGCCGCCATCGGCCAGATCGTGATCCTGTGAATTGAAAATCACCGTCAGGTCGAAGGTGGCCGCGTAGTCCAGCGCCCGGCACAGGGTGCGGGTGTTGCGGAAACTCTCCAGACCGTTGCCGAACGCCACACAGCCGGCGTCACGCAAAGCAACGAGCTCTGCAAGCTGTTCGCCGTCCAGGCCTTTGCTCAGCGCGCCAATCGGGAACACCTTGGTGTTGCCGGCTTCGCGGGCGCGGTCGAGGATCAGCTCGGCCACCGCCGAGGTGTCGAGCACCGGTTTGGTCTTCGGTGGGCAGCACAGGCTGGTCACGCCACCGGCCGCTGCGGCGCGGGTTTCGCTGGCGATGGTGCCTTTGCGGCTGTAGCCCGGCTCGCGCAGGGCGACGTTCAGGTTGACCAGCCCGGGGGCGGCCACAAGGCCTTGGGCATCGATGGTTTCGACAGCGCTGAAACCGGCCGGCGCGGCGCCGAGGGCGACGATCTTGCAGGCTTCGACGTGGATATCGGTGACTTGATCCAGGCCGCTGCTTGGATCGATGACGCGGGCGCCGAGAATGCTGAGCTTCACTGGGCGTTCTCCTGCTCGAATTGACGTTGCGCAGTCTGCCCGCTCATGGCCATCGACAGCACGGCCATACGGATGGCGATGCCGTAGGTGACTTGATTGAGGATCACCGAGTGCGGGCCGTCGGCCACTGCCGACTCGATCTCCACGCCACGGTTGATCGGCCCCGGGTGCATGACGATGCAATCGGGCTTGGCCCCGGCCAGGCGCGCCGTGGTCAGGCCGAACAGGCGGTAGAACTCGCCTTCGCTCGGCAGCAGGCCGCCGGTCATGCGCTCACGCTGCAGGCGCAGCATGATCACCACGTCGACGTCCTTCAGGCCTTCGGTCATGTCGGTGTAGACCTTGACGCCGTACTGCTCGATGCCGATCGGCAGCAGGGTTTTCGGCGCGATCACGCGGATGTCCTGGCAGCCGAGGGTCTTCAGGGCGAGCATGTTCGAGCGCGCCACCCGTGAGTGCAGGATGTCGCCGACGATCGCTACCGAGAGGTTTTCGAAACTGCCCTTGTGCCGACGGATGGTCAGCATGTCGAGCATGCCCTGGGTCGGGTGCGCATGACGGCCGTCGCCACCGTTGATGATCGCTACTTGCGGACAGACATGCTCGGCGATGAAGTGCGCAGCGCCGGAGTCTCCGTGGCGCACGACGAACATGTCGGCGGCCATCGCTTCAAGGTTGCGCAGGGTGTCGAGCAGGGTTTCACCTTTACTCGCCGACGAGGTCGACACGTTGAGGGTGATCACGTCCGCCGACAGCCGCTGGGCCGCCAGTTCGAAGGTGGTGCGGGTGCGGGTGGAGTTCTCGAAGAACACGTTGCACACGGTCTTGCCGCGCAGCAACGGGACCTTCTTCACCGCCCGGGCACCGACTTCGAGGAACGAATCGGCAGTGTCGAGGATTTCCGTCAGCAACTCGCGGCGCAGGCCGTCGAGCGAGAGGAAGTGGCGCAGCTGGCCCTGATCATTGAGCTGCAGCGGGCGCTTGGTGTCTAGAGGCGTCATCGCGAGGGGGACTCTCAATAGGGCGGATTAAGGGTTCAGGTCTTGCAGTTCGAGCGTCAGCGGCTCAGGGCCGGACAGCTTTACCCGCTCGTGTGGGGCGAGCGACAGGGTCGCGCCGACCACGTTCGGGCGAATCGGCAGTTCGCCAGCGTCCAGGTCCAGCAGGCAGACCAGGGTCACGCTGGCCGGGCGGCCGTAGTCGAACAGTTCGTTCATGGCGGCGCGGATGGTGCGGCCGCTCATCAGTACGTCGTCGATCAGCACCAGATGCTGGCCTTCGATCTCGAAGGGCAGGGCCGACGGGCGCACTTGCGGGTGCAGGCCGTTCTGGCTGAAGTCGTCGCGGTAGAAGGAAACATCCAGCGTGCCCAGCGGCGCATCACTGCCCAGTTCCTTGAGCAGGGCCTGCGCGACCCAGATTCCGCCAGTGCGGATGCCGATGTAGCGCGGTTCACTGATATCACGCTGGGCAAGGTGCGCCTTGAGGCGGGTCGCCATCTGGCTGATCAGATCGGCGGGATTTGGCAGGCTCATGGTTGCTCCTTCTTGGGGCCGAGCCAGGTCCTTGGACAAGGCTTGGGTTATAACGCAAAAGAAAAGCGCCGAAGCGCTTGTCAGGATTCAAACAATGCAGTGTTTTCATCGAGCCAGCCCTGCAACAGCAGGGCGGCGGCGATGGCGTCCACCGGGTTGTCGCGGTAACTGCCTTTCTGTCCGCCGCGCACCAGTCGCTCACCCTTGGCTTCAAAGGTGGTCAGGCGTTCGTCGTGGGTATAGAACGGCACATTGAAGCGGCCATTGAGGCGACGGGCGAACTTCTCGGCGCGCAGGCACATTTCGCTGGGCGTGCCGTCCATGTTCAGCGGCAGGCCGACCACCACGGCGTCGGGCTTCCATTCCTTGAACAGGGCTTCGACCTGATTCCAGTCCGGAACGCCGTTCTGCGCTTTCAGGGTGCACAGCTCGCGAGCCTGGCCGGTAATCACCTGGCCGACCGCGACGCCGATCTGTTTGGTGCCGTAGTCGAAGCCGAGAATCAGGCGCAGGGCCATCAGGCGTGCCCCGCCTGACTGGTCAGCAGGCTGAGGTTGATCCCCAGATGCCGTGCCGCCGCTTCCAGACGCAGTTCGCTGCTGGTGTTGAACAGGATGTCGGCGTCGTACGGGCAGGTCAGCCAGGCGTTGTCGGCGAGCTCCGCTTCCAGTTGCCCGGCTTCCCAGCCGGCGTAACCGAGGGCGATCACGCTTTTCGCCGGGCCCACGCCGTCGGCGATGGCGAACAGCACGTCCTGCGAGGTCGACAGCGCCAGATCACCGTCCAGCTCGACAGTGGCCTGAAAGGTCTTGCCCGCCGGGTGCAGAACGAAACCGCGATCAGTCTGCACCGGGCCGCCGATGAAGATCGGCACATGCTGGCACAGCGCTGGTGGATCGATGTCCGGACGCAGTTGCTCGAGAATGTCGGCCAGATTCAGCTCTTGCGGTCGATTGACCACCAGCCCCATGGCGCCATTGGCCGTGTGCTCGACGATGTAGGTCAAGGTGTGGGCAAAGTTCGGGTCGGCCATGTGAGGCATGGCGATCAGGAAGTGATGCTTGAGGTAGCTGGGGCTGACGTTTTTCATGAGCGATAGTGTGGCGTCGTAGGGGCAAACTGACAAGCTGAGGATCAGGCAGCAACGCGGATCAAATGTGGGGCGGGCTTTGCGATGTTCTTAATTGCTGGAGAGCTTGTCGCCCCGGGCGAACTTCCAGGTGCGGATGATTTCCAGTCGGTCGATATCCGACAGATCGCCGGTAAACGGGGCAAACGGTGCCGCCAGTCGAACAATGCGCTGCGCTGCCTGATCCAGCAGCGGCTGGCCGGACGACTCGAGCACCAGCACTTCATACAGCGAACCGTCGCGATTGATCGAGACCATCAGGCGCAGGTTGCCGTAGATCTGCTTGCGTCGGGCCTCTTCCGGGTAATTGAGGTTGCCGATCCGCTCGACCTTCTTGCGCCAGTCGTCCTTGTACCAGGCGCCCTTGTCGCGCATGGTCGAGGCGGCGCTCAAACGGTGAATGCGCGGACGCTTGGCGTACAGCTGTTGTTCGTTGGCCAGTTCCGCTTCGAGGCTGGCGATGTCGCTGGACAGCTGCGAGCTGTCGAACGTCGGTGCGTCAACTGCAGGTTTGGTCTCGGTTTTGGTTTCTTCTTTCTTGGTTGGCGCCTTTTGCTGTTTCGGCGCCACCGTGGTCACCGCAGCCTTGGGCGCCGCTTCGCGGACTTCCGGCTTGGCGGCCGGTGGCGGGGTGACTTTCTTGACCTGGTTGTCCTGGAACGGCGCGACCTCGGTGGTCTTGGGGATCGCCTTCTTGTCCAGGGTGCCGCTGCCTTGCTGGTTTTCCTGAGCGAGGAAGTCGGCCTTCTCGGGCTTCTTTTCACTCTTGAAGGTGGCGAGGGTGATTTCCAGGGTTTTGCTGATCTGCTTGGGCTCGACCATGGTGAAGCCGACACCCAGCAGCAGCGCCAAATGAATCAGCGCCGCGAGAAACAGGGTAAATCCGAGGCGATCGGCCGGGCGCACGCCACGGTGGGCGAGTTCTGCGGGCAGATCGGACGGGAGGGTCATGACAGAAAAACCAACATCGCGTTTTTACGGGCTCGGCATGATAACGCAATGTTGGTTTTTAGCTGCAAGCTTCAAGCGACAAGCAGCACAGGAGCAGCAGCGAGTTTCGAGCTTCGAGCTGCATGTTTAAGGCTTGAGGCTTGCAGCTGGCCGTCAGGCTTGCAGCTTCTTCTCGATCGCGTCCATCAGCAGGCCGCCGATGTCGGTGCCGAACGCATTGTCGATCTCGCGGATGCAGGTCGGGCTGGTGACATTGATTTCGGTGAGGCTTTCGCCAATCACGTCCAGACCGACGAACAGCAGGCCTTTCTCGCGCAGGGTCGGGCCGACTTGTGCGGCGATCCAGCGATCCTTGTCGGTCAGCGGACGGGCTTCCCCACGGCCACCGGCGGCGAGGTTGCCACGGGTTTCGCCCTGAGCCGGAATCCGCGCCAGGCAGTAATCCACCGGCTCGCCGTCGATCATCAGGATGCGCTTGTCGCCGTCCTTGATCGCTGGCAGATAAGCCTGGCCCATGATCTGCTGGGTGCCGAGGGCGGTCAGGGTTTCGAGGATCACCGACAGGTTCGGATCGCCCGCGCGGTGGCGGAAAATCGAAGTGCCGCCCATGCCGTCCAGCGGCTTGAGGATCACGTCGCCGTGTTTGGCAGCGAATTCACGCAGCACATCGGCGCGACGGCTGACTACGGTCGGTGGCGTGCACTGCGGGAACAGCGTGGCGAACAGCTTTTCATTGCAGTCGCGCAGGCTCTGCGGCTTGTTGACCACCAGCACGCCGGCGGTTTCGGCCTGTTCCAGCAGGTAGGTGGAGTACACGAACTCCATGTCGAACGGCGGATCCTTGCGCATCAGGATCACGTCCAGGTCGCTCAGCAGGTTGTCCTGCTCGGCGTCCAGTTCGAACCATTTTTCCGGGTTGGCGAAGACTTTCAGCGGCTTCATGCGTGCCCGGGCCTGACCTTCGCCCTGATACAGGTCGCGCTGTTCCATGTAGAACAGTTCCCAGCCACGCTTCTGCGCGGCCAGCAGCATGGCCAGCGAGCTATCCTTTTTATAGGAAATGCTGGCGATAGGGTCCATGACAATCCCGACGCGAACGCTCATTGGGTTTTCCTCGAAAATTGGCTACCGGATCGGTATTGAAAAAGTGCCGCCAGAGTGGCGCTGGCAGGGTTTTCGGTCAAGGAAAAACCCGTCGATAGATTGCATCTGGAGACTGTGCTAAAAAGGCTGGCATAGCGTGCTGGCCCTTGAGCATCAAGGGTTTCCAGCCATTACTCATCGCAAAACGGACAATTTGATTCGCAAAGGCGACGGTAGAGCCCCCTTATGGAACAGCAGTCCAGCGCCTTGAAGGTCATGGTGATCGATGACTCGAAAACGATTCGTCGCACCGCCGAAACGCTGTTGAAGAATGTGGGCTGCGAGGTCATCACGGCCATCGACGGTTTCGACGCGTTGGCCAAGATCGCCGACAACCACCCCGGAATCATTTTTGTCGACATCATGATGCCGCGTCTGGATGGTTATCAGACCTGCGCTTTAATCAAGAACAACAGTGCGTTCAAGTCCACGCCGGTGATCATGCTGTCGTCGCGTGACGGGCTGTTCGACAAGGCCAAGGGGCGGATTGTCGGCTCTGATCAATTTTTGACCAAGCCTTTCAGCAAGGAAGAACTGCTCAACGCGATCCAGGCCCACGTTCCGGGCTTTGCCGCCGTTTTGCCGCAGTAAGACACGTACAGAGACGCTCGGCCAGCGGGCCGGATGTCGACAAGAAAAATGGGGAAGACCATGGCACGTATCCTGATCGTCGATGATTCGCCGACTGAAATGTACAAACTCACCGGCATGCTGGAAAAGCACGGCCATGAAGTGCTCAAGGCCGAAAACGGCGCCGACGGCGTAGCGCTGGCCCGTCAGGAAAAACCCGACGCCGTGCTGATGGACATCGTCATGCCGGGCCTCAACGGTTTTCAGGCGACCCGCCAGTTGACCAAGGATGCCGAGACCAGCCACATCCCGGTGATCATTATCACCACCAAGGATCAGGAAACCGACAAGGTCTGGGGCACCCGTCAGGGCGCAAAGGATTACCTGACCAAACCGGTCGAGGAAGACATGCTGATCAAGACCCTGAACAACGTGCTGGCCGGTTGATCGCGCCGCCATGAGCGAATCGCTGACCGCGTTCGAGTTGCTGTGGCAGATCGACCAGCGCTGCCGCCTGCTGGCGGCGGACCTGCCGTCGCAGCCCGGTCGCCAGGATCGCTGGAGCGGCATCGGTTTTCGCCTCGGCGAGCACTGGTACGTGGCGCCGATGGGCGAAGTCAGCGAAGTGCTGCACGAGCCGCGCTTCACTCAGTTGCCCGGGGTCAAGCCATGGGTCAAAGGGGTGGCTAACCTGCGTGGGCGCTTGCTGCCGATCATGGACCTGTGCGGATTCTTCGGTCACGAACTGTCGCCACTGCGCAAACAGCGGCGGGTGTTGGTGGTGGAGCATCAGGACGTATTCGCCGGGCTGCTGGTCGATGAGGTGTTCGGCCTGCAGCACTTCGAACAGGGCAGCTTCGAGCCGATCTCGATCAGCAAGCGCCAGGGCTCCAAGGCCGAGTTCGTCAAAGGCTATTTCCGGCGCGAGCAGAACTGGCGGGTGTTCAGCCTGTTTGCGCTGGCCAAATCGCCGGTGTTCATGAGCGTCGCAATTTAGTCGAAACACCACAAACCCCATGTGGGAGCGGGCGTGCTCGCGAATACGGTCTGACATTCAACATTGATGCTGGCTGACCCACCGCATTCGCGAGCAAGCCCGCTCCCACATTGGACCGTGGCAGGTTTCATAGGCGAGGACCGATGACAAAAGCAAAAACAGGCAAGTCGGCGGAAGGATCGCGCAGTCGCTCGCAGATCATCGTGCTGTTCATCGCACTGATCGTGTTCATCATGCTGCTGTTCGCCAACTTCGCGTACCTCAACACCCAGGCCAACTACGACAAACAGTACATCGGCCACGCCGGTGAGCTGCGCGTGCTGTCGCAACGCATCGCCAAGAACGCCACCGAAGCCGCCGCCGGCAAGGCTGCCGCGTTCAAGTTGCTCAGCGATGCGCGCAACGATTTCGCCCAGCGTTGGGGTTATCTGAAGAAGGGCGACCCGGCCACCGGCCTGCCACCCGCCCCGGCCACCGTGCGCCCTGAAATGCGCGCCGTGCAGCTGGATTGGGAGCGCTTGCTGAAAAACACCGATGCCATTCTCTCCAGCGAGCAGACCGTGCTGTCGCTGCATCAGGTCGCCGCAACGCTGGCCGAAACTGTGCCGCAGTTGCAGATCGAATACGAAAAAGTCGTCGAAATCCTCCTGCAACGCGGCGCGCCGGCCGCGCAAGTGGCGATGGCCCAGCGCCAATCACTGCTGGCCGAACGTATCCTCGGCGCGGTCAACACCGTGCTCGCCGGCGACGAGAATTCGCAGCAGGCCGCCGACGCCTTTGGGCGCGACGCCACCCGTTTCGGCCAGGTGCTCAACGGCATGTTGCAGGGCAACCCGACCCTGAAAATCAGCCAGGTCGAGGACCGCGATGCCCGTGCGCGCCTGAGTGATATTTCCGAGTTGTTCCAGTTTGTTTCCGGCTCCGTGGATGAAATCCTCGAAACCTCGCCAGAGCTGTTCAAGGTCCGTGAGTCGGCCGGCAACATCTTCAGCCTGTCGCAGACCCTGCTCGATGAAGCTTCACATCTGGCCACCGGCTTCGAAAACCTCGCCGGCGGGCGCAGCACCGATACCATCGGCGGCTACGTGTTGGGGTTGCTGGCGCTGGCCTCGATCATCCTGATCGGCATGGTCATGGTCCGTGAAACCAATCGCCAGTTGCGCGAGACCGCCGAGAAGAACGAGCGCAACCAGAACGCGATCATGCGTCTGCTCGACGAAATCGAAGACCTCGCCGACGGCGACCTCACGGTCACGGCGTCGGTGACCGAAGACTTCACCGGGACCATCGCCGACTCGATCAACTACTCGGTCGACCAACTGCGCGATCTGGTCGCTACCATCAACCTCACCGCCGGCCAGGTGGCCGCCGCCGTGCAGGAAACCCAGGCCACCGCGATGCACCTGGCCCAGGCCTCGGAGCATCAGGCGCAGCAGATTTCCGAAGCCTCGACGGCGATCAGCGACATGGCCCAATCCATCGACCAGGTGTCGGCCAACGCCGCTGAGTCCTCGGCGGTGGCCGAGCGTTCGGTGGAGATCGCCAACAAAGGCAACGAGGTGGTGCACAACACCATCCACGGCATGGACAACATTCGCGAACAGATTCAGGACACCGCCAAGCGGATCAAACGCCTGGGCGAATCCTCGCAGGAGATTGGCGACATCGTCAGCCTGATCGACGACATTGCCGACCAGACCAACATCCTCGCCCTCAACGCGGCGATTCAGGCGTCGATGGCCGGGGATGCCGGGCGCGGTTTCGCCGTGGTAGCCGATGAAGTGCAGCGTCTGGCCGAGCGTTCGTCCGCCGCCACCCGGCAGATCGAGACCCTGGTGCGGGCGATCCAGACCGACACCAACGAAGCGGTGATTTCCATGGAGCAGACCACCACCGAGGTGGTGCGCGGCGCGCGGCTGGCGCAGGATGCCGGGGTGGCCCTGGAAGAAATCGAAGGCGTGTCGAAGACCCTCGCGGCGCTGATCCAGAGCATTTCCAACGCGGCGCAGCAGCAGACCTCGTCGGCCGGACAGATTTCCCTGACGATGAACGTGATCCAGCAGATCACCACGCAGACCTCGTCCGGTTCCACCGCCACCGCCGAGAGCATCGGCAACCTGGCGAAGATGGCCAGTCAGCTGCGCCGTTCGGTATCCGGTTTCACCTTGCCGTCGGCGTCCGCGACGGACAAGGCGTGAGTGGAGTGGTTATGGGTGACCGGCATGATTACGTGGCCCTCGAATGGGTCAAGGGCGAAATTGCCGAAACGCTGAAACAGGCGCATCAGGCGATTGAAGCCGTGCTTGATGATCCGCAGGCCTTTCCTGGGCTGGACGAGTGCCTCGATTACATTCATCAGGTGCACGGCAGCTTGCAGATGGTCGAGTTCTACGGCGCCGCCTTGCTCGCCGAAGAGATGGAACACTTGGTCGAGGCCTTGCAGCACGAACGCGTCAGCCATCGTGAAGAAGCCCTGCACCTGCTGCTGCAAGCCCTTGGACAGTTGCCGATCTACCTCGACCGGGTGCAGAGCGCCCGCCGTGATCTGCCACTGGTGGTGCTGCCGCTGATCAACGATCTGCGCAGTGCGCGGGGCGAAAGCCTGCTCTCGGAAACCAGCCTGTTCAGCCCGCAATTGCTCCAGTTGTCGCCGCTCAGCGATGCAGCGCTGGCGCTGCTGGAGCCTGCGGAACTGCCGAACGTGCTGCGCAAGTTGCGCCAGATGCTGCAAATGGCGCTGGTCGGTCTGTTGCGCGAGCAGGATGACCAGACGCATCTGGATTACCTGGCGAAGGTCTTCAGCCGTCTCGAAGCCTTGAGCGGCGAGGCGCCGTTGAGCCCGTTATGGCAAGTGGCGTCGGCGCTGGTCGAAGGCATGCGCGAAGGCGCGATTGCCAACAGTCCCGCGCTGCGCAGCCTGTTCAAGGATGCCGACAAGGAGCTCAAGCGCCTGCTCGAACAGGGCATGCACGGACTCAATCAACCGCCGCCGGCGGAGCTGCTCAAAAGCCTGCTGTTCTATATTGCCAAAGCCGAACATCCCACCGGGCAGATGCTGACCATGAAAGATCGCTACTCCCTGGACGACGCGTTGCCCGACAGCGCGATGCTCGACGAAGAACGCGCGCGCCTGGCCGGCCCCGACCGCGATGCGATGCGCTCGGTGCTCACGGCATTGTGTGAAGAACTGGTGCGGGTCAAGGAGCGGCTTGATCTGTTCGTGCGCAGCGACCGTCAGCATGCCTCGGACCTGGACAGCCTGCTGGCACCGCTGCGGCAAATCGCCGACACCCTGGCAGTGCTCGGTTTCGGCCAGCCGCGCAAGGTCATCATCGATCAACTGGCGGTGGTGCTCAGCCTCGCTCAGGGCCAACGCGAGCCGAGTGACGCCACGCTGATGGACGTCGCTGGCGCCTTGCTCTACGTCGAAGCGAACCTGGCCGGGATGGTCGGCAAGGTGGAGCCGGAAAGCCCCGAAGACGCGCGCTTGCCGACCACCGACCTGACGCAGATCCACCAGATCGTGATCAAGGAAGCGCGCATCTGCCTGCAACAGGCCAAGGACATGATCGTCGACTACATCGACGCCGACTGGGATCGCCAGCAATTGCAACCGTTGCCGGAGCTGCTGACCCAGGTGCGCGGCGCGCTGGCGATGATTCCGCTGAGCCGGGCGGCGAGCCTGGTCGAAGCCTGCAACCGTTTCATCCGCGAGCATCTGCTGCTCGATCCCCATGAGCCGGGCTGGCAACAGCTGGATAATCTGGCCGACGTCATTACCAGCCTTGAGTATTACCTCGAGCGTCTGAGCGACGATCCGCAGGCGCCGAACGAGCCCCTGCTGGACGTCGCACAGAAGAGCCTCGCCAGCCTCGGTTTTTTTCCCAAGGACCCGCTCGACGAGCAGCCCGGCGAACCGCATGTGCCGCTGCTCGACGATGTGCTCAGCCCCGGCGAAGCGTTGGTGATGCAGGACCTGCAAGCGCTGGATGACCCCGAGACCGTGCAGTCGCTGGCCGATGTGCTGGCAAGCCCGGTGTCGGCGGTCAACCCGCCAGCCTTGATCACCCCCGGCAGCCTGATGCCGCCGCCCGCCGATGAAGAACCGGTGGACGATGAACTGCGCGAAGTGTTCCTCGAAGAGACCGATGAGGTGCTCGAGGTTCTGCACGAATACCTGCCGCGCTGGACGGCCGACACCCATGACCGCGCCGCGCTGACGGAACTGCGCCGGGCCTTTCACACCTTGAAGGGCAGTGGGCGGATGGTTCGTGCGTTGATTCTCGGCGAGCTGGCGTGGGCAGTGGAAAACCTGCTCAACCGCGTACTGGAACATAGCGTCGAGCCCGGCCCGCAGGTTAAACAGTTGCTCCAGGACAGCGTGCTGTTGCTGCCGGAGCTGATCAGCGAATTCGCCACTCAGCGCCAGCGTCAGCGCAGCGACGTCGATCAACTCGCGGCCCGCGCTCACGCCTTGGCCAAAGGCGCTGCGGCGCCGGCCGAGGAAGACGGCGCCGACGTTGCCGCGTTGGATCCGCTGTTGCTGGAGATCTTCCGCAACGAAGCCGAAACCCACCTCGCCAGCCTCAACCGTTTTCTCGATCAGGCCGCCGAGCATGTGCCGCTGCAGGCCAGCGACGAGTTGCAGCGCGCCTTGCACACGCTCAAGGGCAGTGCGTCGATGGCCGGCGTGCTGCCGATTGCCGAACTGGCGGCACCACTGGATCAGTTGGCCCGTGAATTCAAGGCACATCAGTTGCCACTCGACCTGGACGAAGTGGAATTGCTGCTCGAAGCCGAAGGCCTGTTGCGCGTTGGCCTGCGTCAGCTCAAGCACGATCCGCTGGCGCCGATTGTCGGTGCACAGTCGCTGATCAAACGCACGGGCACACTGCTCGCCGAACGTCTGGAAGCCATCCTCAATGCGCCGAATACCGGTTTGCGGGTCAAGCGCGACCCGCAACTGATCAATAACTTCCTCGCTCAGGGCATGGACATTCTGCTCGACGCTGAGAGCCTGCTGCAGCGTTGGCAGCAACACCCCGGCGAGCGCCAGGAACTCAGCGCGCTGCTGGATGAACTGACCACTTTGGGCGAGGGCGCACACCTCGCCGATCTGCTGCCGGTGGACGTGCTGTGCGAAGCCTTGCTCGACCTTTATGGCGCGGTGGAAGAAAGCAGCCTGGCGGTCAGCGAAAGGTTTTTCCAGGAAGCGCAGAACGCCCACGAAGCGTTGATCAACATGCTCGACGAACTGGCCGCCGGCCAGGAAGTCACGCCGCAGCCGCAGCGTATCCGCGCCTTGCACGAACTGCTGGATGAAAGCCTCGACCCGACGTCCATGGGGCTGATCCGCAGCGACGGCAGTCGCACCTTGAGCATCCATGAGCTGGGTGCAGCGACTGCCGAACTCGCCCAAGCCAATGCCGAGACCGCCCCGGACGACGAGATCGTCGAGATCTTCCTTGAAGAGGCGGTGGATATTCTCGACAGCGCCGGCCAGGCCTTGCAGCGCTGGTTGGGCGACCCGGACAACGGCGCGCCGCTGTCATCGTTGCAGCGTGACTTGCACACGCTCAAGGGCGGCGCGCGGATGGCCGAAGTCGATGCCATCGGTGATCTGGCCCATGAGCTGGAAGGTCTTTACGAAGGGCTGGTGGATCGCCGCTACAGTCACAGCGAGAGGCTGGGGCGTTTGCTGCACAAGAGTCATGACCGCCTGGCCTTGTTGCTGGAGCAGTTGCAGGACCATCAGCCACTGCGCCCGGCGCAGGAGCTGATCGAGGCGATCCGCCAGTTCCGTCAGGGCGCATCCGGCAGTGCCGAAGCCGCGCAACCGGCCGCCGATCACGACAGCGCCGCGCATGACCCGGAGCTGCTGGAGATCTTCCTCGAAGAAGGTTTCGACATCATCGAAAACTCCGGCGCGGCGTTGCTGCGCTGGCAGGCCGAGCCGGGCAATCGCCAGGAAGTGGAAACCCTGCTGCGCGACCTGCACACCCTCAAGGGCGGTGCGCGGATGGTCGAGATCGGCCCGATCGGCGACCTCGCCCATGAGCTGGAATACCTCTACGAAAGCCTCGTCACCGGTGTGTTGCAGCCGTCCACCGAACTGTTCGCGCTGGTGCAGCGCGGGCATGACCGGCTGGCGCAAATGCTCGACGGCGTGCGTGCCGGACAGCCGTGCCCGCCAGCGGATCGACTGATCAGTGCGATCCAGAATTTCAGCCACCCGGCGACGCCCGACACGCCGCCGCTGCTGCCGATTCCGACCAAGACCGAGCCTGCGGCACCAGCCGCTGATGCCGCTGCGGACATGGTCAAGGTGTCCGCCGAGCTGCTCGATGAGCTGGTCAATCTGGCCGGTGAAACCTCGATTTTCCGTGGGCGTATCGAGCAACAGGTCAGCGATGCACAAACCGCGCTGAACGAGATGGAAACCACTATCGAGCGTATGCGCGATCAGTTGCGCCGGCTCGACACCGAAACCCAGGGGCGGATTCTCAGCCGTCAGCAGGTCGATGCCGAACGCCTCGGTTATGAAGAATTCGATCCGCTGGAAATGGACCGTCATTCGCAGTTGCAGCAACTGTCGCGGGCGCTGTTCGAGTCCGCCTCCGACTTGCTCGACCTCAAGGAAACCCTCGACCGTCGCAACCACGACGCCGAGAACCTGTTGCAGCAACAAGGGCGGATCAACACCGAATTGCAGGAAGGCCTGATGCGCACGCGCATGGTGCCGTTCGAACGGATGCTGCCACGGCTCAAGCGCATCGTGCGTCAGGTCGCCGAAGAGCTGAACAAGGACGTCGCGTTCATCATCGACAACGCCGAAGGCGAGATGGATCGCAACGTGCTGGAACGCATGGCGGCGCCGCTGGAACACATGTTGCGCAACGCCGTCGATCACGGCCTGGAGTCCGCCGAAGTACGACTGGCGGCGGGCAAACCGGCGCAGGGCACGATCAGCCTGGACCTGTCGCGCGAGGGCGGCGACATCGTTTTCGATATCCGCGACGACGGCGCCGGGGTGCCGCTGGACGCGGTGCGGCGCAAGGCGATTAAGCGTGGCTTGCTGGCGCCGGATGCCGAGATCAGTGACCGCGACGTGCTGCAGTTCATCCTCCAGCCGGGCTTTTCCACCGCTGAAAAGATCACCCAGATTTCCGGGCGCGGCGTCGGTATGGATGTGGTCCACGAAGAAGTCCGTCAGCTCGGCGGCACCATGAGTATCGATTCGGTGCGGGGGCAGGGCGTGCATTTCCGCATTCGCTTGCCGTTCACCGTGTCGGTCAACCGGGCGCTGATGGTGCAGTGCGGCGAGGATCAGTATGCGATTCCGCTGAACACCATCGAAGGCATCGTCCGCGTCTTGCCGAATGATCTGGAGGGGCATTTCCGCAATGATCCGCCGAGCTATCACTACGGCGGTCAGCGCCATGAACTGTGTTACCTGGGCGAGCTGCTGAAAACCGCGCCCCGGCCGAAACTGCTCGGCCAGAGCCTGCCATTGCCGGTGCTGCTGGTGCAGTGCAATGACCGGCGCATCGCGGTGCAGGTCGATGCGATGGCCGGCACCCGCGAGATCGTGGTCAAGAGCCTCGGCCCGCAGTTCGGCGCGGTGCAGGGAGTGTCCGGGGCGACGATTCTCGGCGATGGCCGGGTGGTGCTGATTCTCGACCTGCTGGCGCCGATCCGCGCGATGCAGGCGCGGGTTGCGCGGTGTCCGGTGCATGCGGAAATCGACAGCGAGCCGCAGAAGCCGCTGCTGGTGCTGGTGGTCGACGACTCGGTCACCGTGCGCAAGGTCACCAGCCGTTTGCTCGAACGTCATGGCATGAACGTGCTGACCGCCAAGGACGGGGTTGATGCGATGCTGCTGCTCGAAGAGCACATGCCCGACCTGATGCTGCTCGACATCGAAATGCCGCGCATGGACGGCTTCGAAGTCGCCACCCAGGTGCGCAACGACGAACGCCTGCAACACCTGCCGATCATCATGATCACCTCGCGCACCGGGCAGAAACACCGCGACCGTGCAATGGCCATCGGCGTCAACGACTACCTCGGCAAGCCGTACCAGGAATCGGTGCTGCTCGAAAGTATCGCTCACTGGAGCAAGAAACATGCATGAGCGCCGCCACAACGCGCGCACCAGCCAGCTCACCGGTTTGCTGCTGCCGTTGGCCGATCGCAACCTGATCCTGCCCAACGTCGCCGTGGCCGAGCTGATCGACTATCAGGCCAGCGCTTTCGACCTGGACACACCGCCGTGGTACCTGGGGCGGGTGAGCTGGCGTGAACGGCAGATTCCGCTGCTGAGTTTCGAGTCGGCCTGCGGGCAGAAAATCGTCATCGGCGAGCGCGCGCGGATCGTTATCCTCAACGCCCTCGGTGGCTTGCCGCAGCTCAAATTCATTGCGCTGCTGGTGCAGGGGATTCCGCGTTCGTACAAGCTCGACAGCCAGTTGAGTTATGTCGATGTGCCGTTGTGTGCGCTGGAGCAGGCCGCGGTGCAGGTCGGGGAGCAGGTGGCGAAGGTGCCGGATTTGTTTGGGTTGGAGCAGTTGTTGGTGGATGCGGGGCTGGTTCACTGATCCAGCCTTTATGGGGGGCTGACTGGCCTCTTCGCGAGCAAGCCCGCTCCCACAGTAGATTTGTACACAAAATTTGCGCTCACCGAAGATCCCCTGTGGGAGCGGGCTTGCTCGCGAAGACGTCAGTCGCCACACCCCAATCCGACAGGCAAACCCTCAATCTCTACAGCGCCATAACCCCATTCAGCCAAACTGTTTAAAGACAGACTGATCCAGAATTTGCGATGCGTCGGCTGGCCTCTTCGCGAGCAAGCCCGCTCCCACATTGGATCTTCAGTGAATACAGATTATGCGTACGCCACCGATCCCCTGTGGGAGCGGGCTTGCTCGCGAATGCGGCAGTGAACGTTACGCTCAGCGTAATGATTCACCGCCGCACTTGATTGATGCCCACCCTTCACGCGCCTAACGTAGCTCCACGACAGCGAACCCCGTGGAGTGAGCATGACAACAACAATTTCCCCCGACTCGCGCTGGACGCGGCGGCGTGACGAGAAGCAGCGGCGCCTCGACAAGGTACGCGGGCTGGCCGATGGTGTGGTGTTGCCCACCGACAAGATCGTTGCCGCACTCGAAGCGCTGATCCATCCCGGCGACCGCGTGGTGCTGGAGGGCAACAACCAGAAGCAGGCGGATTTTCTTTCCCGCTCGCTGGTCAAGGCCGATCCGCAAAAGCTCCACGATTTGCACATGATCATGCCCAGTGTCGGTCGCTCGGAGCACCTCGACCTGTTCGAGCGCGGCATCGCCCGCAAACTGGATTTCTCCTTCGCCGGCACCCAGAGCCTGCGCATCAGCCAGCTGCTTGAAGACGGTTTGCTGGAAGTCGGCGCGATTCATACCTACATCGAACTCTACGCACGGCTGGTGGTGGACCTGATCCCCAATGTCGTGCTCTCGGCCGGGTTCATGGCTGACCGCGCCGGCAACATCTACACCGGCCCGAGCACCGAGGACACTCCCGCACTGATCGAACCGGCCGCGTTCAGCGACGGCATCGTCATCGTCCAGGTCAACCAATTGGTCGACGATGTCAGCGAACTGCCCCGCGTGGATATCCCGGCATCGTGGGTCGACTTCGTGGTGGTGGCCGACAAGCCGTTCTACATCGAACCGCTGTTCACCCGCGACCCACGGCACATCAAACCGGTGCACGTGTTGATGGCGATGATGGCGATCCGTGGCATCTACGAAAAACACAACGTGCAGTCGCTCAACCACGGCATCGGTTTCAACACCGCCGCCATCGAATTGATTCTGCCGACCTACGGCGAATCCCTCGGCCTCAAGGGCAAGATCTGCCGCAACTGGACGCTCAACCCGCACCCGACACTGATCCCGGCGATTGAAAGTGGCTGGGTCGAAAGCGTGCATTGCTTCGGCACCGAACTGGGCATGGAAAACTACATCGCCGCGCGCCCGGACGTGTTCTTCACCGGCCGTGACGGCTCGCTGCGTTCCAACCGGATGTTCTGCCAACTGGCCGGGCAGTACGCGGTGGACCTGTTTATCGGCGCGACGTTGCAGGTCGATGGCGACGGCCATTCCTCGACCGTGACCCGTGGTCGTCTCGCCGGTTTCGGCGGTGCGCCAAACATGGGCCACGACCCGCGTGGCCGCCGTCACGGCACCCCGGCGTGGCTCGATATGCGTCACGACGACTCGCAGCAACCGATGCTCGAACGCGGCAAGAAACTCGTGGTGCAAATGGTCGAGACCTTCCAGGAGGGCGGCAAACCGACCTTCGTCGAAACCCTCGACGCGGTGGAAGTGGCGAAGAAAAGCGGCATGCCGCTGGCGCCGATCATGATCTACGGCGATGACGTCACCCACCTGCTCACCGAAGAGGGCATCGCCTACCTGTACAAGGCGCGCTCGCTGGAAGAGCGCCAGGCGATGATCGCCGCGGTGGCGGGCGTGACCGCTATCGGCCTGCGCCACAACCCCAAAGACACCGAACGCATGCGCCGCGAAGGCCTGATCGCCTTGCCCGAAGACCTCGGCATCCGCCGCACCGACGCCACCCGCGAACTGTTGGCGGCGAAAAGTGTGGCCGATCTGGTCGAGTGGTCCGGCGGCCTGTACAACCCGCCCGCCAAATTCAGGAGCTGGTAATGCACGCACTCAACCTGCAAGCGAAAACCCTCAGCCTGAGCGAACGCCTGGCGGATCTGGCGGTGGATGCGCTGATCGACGAAGCCGATCTGTCGCCGAAACCGGCGCTGGTCGACCGTCGTGGCAACGGCGCGCACACCGATCTGCACCTGGGCCTGATGCACGCGTCGGCGTTGTCGTTGTGGCCGGCGTTCAAGGAAATGGCCGAAGCTGCCAGCACGACAGGCGAGGTCTGTTTGCCATTGCGCGAAGCGATTGGCCGCATCGGTCGCGAAGGCGAGCAAGCGATGCTCGCGACCACTAACGGTGTAAACACCCATCGCGGGGCAATCTGGGCCTTGGGGCTTTTGATCACTGCCGCTGCACTGGAGCCGCAATCGTCCAGCGCCAATGCAGTCTCCCTGCGCGCCGCACGTCTGGCCTTGCTGGATGATCGTCATGCACCAAAACCCTTGAGCCACGGCGCCCAGGTCGCCCTCCGATATGGCGCACGCGGTGCCCGCGAGGAAGCGCAACTCGGCTTCCCGTCCGTACTGCAACGTGGCCTGCCACAACTCAAACGCAGCCGCGCCAACGGCCACGGCGAACAGAATGCCCGGCTCGACGCCTTGCTCGCGATCATGACTGACCTCGCCGACACCTGCGTACTTTACCGCGCAGGTGAACAAGGCCTGCACGCCATGCAAAGCGGCGCGCAAGCGGTGCTCGATGCCGGCGGCAGCGCCAGCCTCAGCGGGCGTCGGCGCCTGCACGAACTCGATCAACAACTCATCGCATTGAATGCCTCGCCCGGTGGCGCCGCCGACTTGCTCGCCGCCACGCTGCTGCTCGACCGAATCGAGCGCGACGGCATCCTTCAAGGAGCGTTTTGATGGAAACCTTATCCTTTGAATTCCCCGCCGGGCAGCCGCCACGCGGTCGCGCGCTGGTCGGTTGTGTCGGCTCGGGTGATCTGGAAGTGCTGATCGAACCGGGGCTGGCCGGCAAGCTGACGATCAATGTGCAGACCTCGGTCAACGGCGCACAGCTGCGCTGGCAGCATCTGTTTGCGCGGATGTTCGACGGCACCACGCCGCCGGCGATGGCCATCGATATTCACGATTTCGGTGCGACGCCGGGTGTGGTGCGGCTGCGGCTGGAACAAGGTTTCGAGGAGATCGGCCATGACTGACAGCGCGGCGCTTTTGCACAAACACAGCTTCGTCGAACTCGGTGCGCGGCAACGGGCGAAAGCCTTGCTCGATGCCGGGACCTTCCGTGAATTGCTCGACCCGTTTCAGCGCGTCATGTCGCCCTGGCTTGAACGCCAGGGCGTGGTGCCGCAAGCCGATGATGGTGTGGTGATCGCCAAGGGCAGCCTCGATGGTTTGCCGGTGGTGATCGCGGCGATTGAAGGCGCGTTTCAAGGTGGCAGCCTCGGTGAAGTCGGCGGGGCGAAGATTGCCGGTGCGCTGGAACTGGCCGCTGAAGACAACCGCAAGGGCATCCCGACCCGCGCCGTGTTGCTGCTGGAAACCGGTGGCGTGCGCTTGCAGGAAGCCAACCTCGGGCTGGCGGCGATTGCCGATATCCATGCGGCGATTGTCGATTTGCAGCAGTACCAGCCGGTGGTGGGCGTGGTGGCGGGCAGCGTCGGCTGTTTCGGCGGCATGTCGATTGCCGCCGCGCTGTGCAGCTATTTGCTGGTGACCCGGGAAGCGCGCCTCGGCTTGAACGGCCCGCAGGTGATCGAGCAGGAAGCCGGGATCGAGGAATACGACTCGCGCGACCGGCCCTTCATCTGGAGCCTGACCGGTGGCGAGCAGCGTTTCGCTAGCGGCTTGGTGGATCGTTATGTCGCCGATGATGTGGAGAAGATTCGGCAGCAGGTTGGCGAGTTGCTGCAACAAGGTTTACCGGCGCAACCACGCAGTCAGCGTGCCGAGTGGTTCCTTCAACGCCTCGGCAGTCTGAACACTGACCAGCAAATCGAACCGGCGGTGGTTCGCGATCTGTATCAAGGAGAGCGCTCATGAGCGGTTATTCATTGCGCGGTTTGAACTGGTTCAATGCCCTGAGCGCGGGGGCTGTTGCGGTGAAAGGGTTGCCGCCATCGTTGAAGGTGGCCGACGGTGAATTGGGGCGTTTTATCGCCGTGGTCGCTGACCCGGACAACCGCTTTCCACGCGCTCGTAACGGTGAAGTCGGCCTGCTCGAAGGCTGGGGCTTGGCCAAGGCTGTGGATGACGCGATCAGCGCTGATCGCGACAAAGCGCAGAAGCGTCCGATCATCGCCATCGTCGATGTACCGAGCCAGGCTTATGGCCGCCGCGAAGAAGCGCTCGGCATTCATCAGGCTTTGGCCGGTGCGGCGGACAGTTATGCCCGCGCCCGCTTGGCCGGCCACCCGGTGATTGCGCTGTTGGTGGGCAAGGCGATGTCCGGGGCGTTTCTCGCTCACGGTTATCAGGCCAACCGCTTGATTGCCCTGCGCGATCCCGGCGTGATGGTGCACGCGATGGGCAAGGCGTCGGCGGCGCGAGTGACCTTGCGCAGCGTTGAGGAACTGGAAGCGCTGGCGGCCAGCGTGCCGCCGATGGCTTATGACATCGACAGCTACGCCAGCCTCGGATTGCTCTGGGAAACCCTCTCGGTGCAGCAGATCGAGCAGCCGTCAGCGGAGGATCTGGCGCGAGTGAGCGAGTGCCTGAAACAAGCCATCGACGATATCTCCAGCACTGACTTGAGCAACCGTCTCGGCGCGAAAAATCGCCAAGCATCCAGCCGCGTGCGCGAACTGCTGAGGGCGCAGTGGTGAACATGCCACTGGCCCACGACCTGCTCTGGGGCATGACGCCGGCGCAGTTGCCGGCGGATGCGCCGCTGTGGGCCGTCGAGTCGCTGGCAGCCGGGCAACCGGTGGTGGTGCGGCGCGCCCTGAGCGCTGCAGGCCGGGTGGCGGTGGGCGTGCGCGGAATGTTGCGCGAGCAGCGGCTGGCGGCGTTTATGCCGGTCGATTCGATTGCCTGTCGGGTCAGTCCCGAGGCGCTTTGTCGGGTCGATTGCGAGCGTGATTTACCGGTGATGCAGGCGCTTGAACAACTGCGGCCGTGGCTCGATGATTGCGGTTGGGTCTGGGGCGTCAGCGGCAGTGTCGGGTTTGAATTGGCCAGTGGTTTTGCAGCGATGCACGAGCGCAGCGATCTCGATCTGATCCTGCGCACGCCGCAAGTGCTGACGCGCAATCAGGCACGTAAACTGGTCGAGCGCTTCGATCAGGCGGTGTGCCGGGTTGACATGCAATTGCAGACGCCGTTCGGTGCGGTGGCTTTGCGCGAATGGGCCAGCGATTCGGCGCGCGTGCTGCTGAAGAATGCTCATCAGGCTTGTCTGGTGGCTGACCCGTGGAACCCGCAGGAGCAGGCAGCGTGAGCAGCCTGTTGGTGTTCCCCGGCCAGGGCGCGCAGCAAGCGGGCATGCTCCAGTGCTTGTCTGGAGCAACGCTGACCGAGGCCAGTGATGTGCTCGGTGAAGACGTCTCGTTGCTCGATTCGCCCGAAGCGTTGCGCAGCACCCGGGCCGTTCAGCTGTGCCTGCTGATCGCCGGCGTCGCTGCGTCGCGGCAGTTGTTGCAGGACGGACTGACGGCGGACTACGTCGCTGGCCTGTCCATCGGCGCTTATCCGGCAGCGGTGGTCGCCGGGGCCTTGAATTTCAGCGATGCACTGCATCTGGTGAGCCTGCGCGGGGAGTTGATGCAGCAGGCTTATCCACAAGGCTACGGCATGACCGCGATCATCGGCCTGCAATTGTCCACCGTCGAAACGCTGCTGGCGCAGGTGCACAGCGAGGATGCGCCGGTGTACCTGGCTAACATCAACGCCGATAACCAAGTGGTGATTGCTGGCAGTGACGAGGCCATGCAAACCGTCGCCGAACTGGCACGCAGCCGTGGCGCCGGTCTGGCGAAACGGTTGGCGGTGAGTGTGCCGTCGCACTGTCCGCTGCTGGAAAAGCCGGCGCAAACCCTTGCCAAAGCCTTCGCCAACGTCGAATTGAAAATGCCGCAGATGGCTTATCTGAGCGGCAGTCGCGCGCGCCCTGTGACCAAAGTAGAAGCGTTGCGCGACGATCTCGCCTTCAACATGTGCCGCGTGGTCGATTGGCGCGGCACCGTGCAAAGCGCCTACGAGCGCGGCGTGCGTCTACACATCGAATTGCCGCCCGGTGCCGTACTGACCGGGCTGGCGCGCCGGGTGTTCGAACAGGGCACGGTCACTGCCTTCGACAGTGCGCGGCTCGACACCTTGCAGGCGCTGCTGCGCGAGGAGGGTGGCCGCCGACCATAAACCGCAGCGACTCAGGCTTCGAACAACAAAAACAACATTCGACGATGCACTTTGAGGACTACAACAATGATTATTTACGGTGTGGCGTTTCTCGCCTTTTGTACGCTGGTGGGTATTTGGGTCGGTGAGCTGCTCGGCAAGTTGATCGGCGTGCCGGCCAACGTCGGCGGCGTCGGTATTGCGATGCTGCTGCTGATCGGGTTGGGCAGTTACCTGAACAAAAGCGGCTGGCTCAAAGGCAAGACCGAGCAGGGTGTCGAGTTCTGGAGTGCGATCTACATTCCGATTGTGGTCGCCATGGCGGCGCAACAAAACGTTTACGGCGCGCTGAAGGGCGGGCCGATGGCGATCCTCGCGGGAACGCTTGCCGTGGTCATCGCCTTTGCCTTGGTGCCGGTGCTGGTGCGCCTGGGTAACAAGGAACCGGCGCCGATCACACCTGCCAAGACTGCGGGGTGAGCGCCATGTACGAATCAATGATGAAAGTCATCACCGGCTACGGTTTGATCAGCGGTTTCCTGATTGTCGGCCTGACCATGTGGGTGTCGTACTGGATGTCCAACACCTTCACCAAGGGCCGTCTGCACGGCTCGGCCATCGCCATTTTGCTGGGACTGGTGCTGTCGTATGTCGGCGGTGCACTGACCGGTGGGCAGAAAGGCGTGGTGGATATTCCGCTGCTGTCGGGCATCGGTTTGCTCGGCGGCGCGATGCTGCGGGACTTCGCGATTGTTGCGACGGCGTTTGGCGTCAGCGTCGATGAGCTGAAGCGCGCCGGGTTTGTCGGGGTGCTGGCATTGTTTATCGGCGTGGGCACATCGTTCGTTGCCGGGGTCGGTGTGGCGATGGCGTTCGGTTACACCGATGCAGTGAGCCTGACCACCATTGGCGCAGGGGCGGTGACTTACATCGTCGGGCCGGTGACAGGCGCGGCGATTGGGGCGAGTTCCGAGGTGATGGCGCTGTCGATTGCGGCGGGGTTGATCAAAGCGATTCTGGTGATGGTGATGACGCCGTTCGTGGCGCCGATGATCGGCCTGAACAACCCGCGCAGTGCGGTGATCTTTGGCGGTTTGATGGGCACCTCCAGTGGCGTGGCCGGCGGGTTGGCGGCGACCGATCCGAAACTGGTGCCCTATGGCTGCCTGACGGCGGCGTTCTATACGGCGTTGGGTTGTTTGCTCGGGCCTTCGCTGTTGTTTCTACTGATGCGCGGGTTGATGGGCTAAGCCATCTGCTGTCTGGACTGACGCCTTCGCGAGCAGGCTCGCTCCCACACTTGGAATGCATTTCCCTGTGGGAGCGAGCCTGCTCGCGATTGGGACGACGCGGTCTCAGGCCTGGCGATTGGCATACATCCGACATTCCGCCAGCAACGCCAGCAGGTTCGGATCGCGCTCCTTGGCCTTCAGAAACACCACGCCGATGTGCTGCTGCAACCGGTACTTCTCCTGCAAAGGGATCAGCTTCACCCGATTCTCGTACACCGCCGCAATCCGTCCCGGCAGTAACGCGTAACCGACGCCCGAACTGACCATGCTCAGCAGGGTGAAGATGTCGTTCACCTGCATCGCCACTTTCGGCTCGAACCCTGCCTGCTTGAACACCCGCACACCGTCCTGATGCGTGGCAAAGCCCTGGGTCAAGGTGATGAACGTTTCATCGCGTACCTGCGCCAGATCGACTTCGGTGCGTTGGGCAAACGTGGAATCCGCCGGCGTGGCGAGGAAGATGTCATCGGAGAACAGCGGGATCTGCTCGCAGTCCGGGTCGTTGATGCTGTCGTCCAGCGACACCAGAATCGCGTCGACTTCCATGTTTTTCAGCTTGTAGAGCAGGTCGATGTTCGAGCCGAGGATCAGGTCGATGTTGAGTTCGCTGCGGCGTATCTTCAGGCCCATGATCAGTTGCGGCACGGTCTTCACCGTCAGCGAATACAGCGAGCCGAGCTTGAAGCGTTCGGCAGAGAATCCGGCGGCTTCGCGGGTCAGGCGTACGCTTTCGACGACATCATTGATCAGCTTCTGTGCGCGCTCTTCCAGCACATAAGCGCTTTCCAGCGGCGTCAGGTTGCGGCCTTCGTGCTTGAACAGCGGGCAGCGCAGGGCGCTTTCCAGTGAATGAATGGCGCGATGCACGCTGACGTTGCTGGTCTGTAACTCGGCAGCGGCGCGCGCCAGATTGCCGGTGCGCATGAAGGCGAGGAACACCTCGAGTTTTTTCAGGGTCAATTCTTCGTCGATCAGCATGGCGCGGACTCTTTTTGGTATCGGCCGATTGTGCCCAATTACCACGACATGTGCAGACCCGCGTTGAACAGAAACATTGCGCTTTTACGCTCAAGGCCCGAGCCTTGCGCGTTGCGGTAACGAATCGTGAGGTGAGCGACACATGTATCACGGGGAAAGACTCAACGCCTGGACGCATCTGGTCGGGGCGGTGGCAGCGTTTATCGGCGGTGTGTGGATGTTGGTGATTGCCAGTCTCGACGGCAGTCCGTGGAAGATTGTCAGCGTGGCGATTTACGCATTCACTCTGTTGGTGCTCTACAGCGCCTCGACCGTGTACCACAGCGTGCGCGGGCGTAAAAAAGCAATCATGAAAAAGGTTGATCACTTTTCGATCTACCTGTTGATTGCCGGCAGTTACACGCCGTTCTGTCTGGTGACGCTGCGCGGGCCGTGGGGCTGGACGCTGTTCGGCATCGTCTGGGGGCTGGCGTTGATCGGCATCCTGCAAGAGATCAAGCCACGCTCGGAGGCGCGGATCCTGTCGATCGTGATTTACGCGGTGATGGGCTGGATCGTGCTGGTGGCGGTCAAGCCGTTGATCGCGGCGCTGGGCACGACCGGGTTTGCCTGGCTGGCGTCGGGCGGTGTGTTGTACACCGTGGGGATCATCTTTTTTGCCCTTGATCACCGGTTGCGGCATGCGCACGGGATCTGGCACCTGTTTGTGATTGCCGGGAGTTTGCTGCACTTTGTGGCGATTCTGTTTTATGTCCTGTGAATGCAATGCTGGTGGGAGGGGGCTTGCTGCTGACATCTTTGTTGAATGACATACCGCATTCGGGAGCAAGCCCCCTCCCACAGTGAATCTTCTGTGTTCACAAAATGTGTGTTCACTGGAGATCTATTGTGGGAGCGGGCTTGCTCGCGAAGAGGCCCTAGAAATCACCCCAAAGTTGCTGGGCCACCGCCAATGCGACCACCGGTGCCGTCTCGGTACGCAATACACGTGGGCCAAGGCGCGCCGCGTGGAAACCGCTGCCCTTGGCCTGCTCGACTTCGGCGTCGGACAACCCGCCTTCCGGGCCGATGAGGAAGGCCAGGCTCGAAGGCTTGGCGTGACTCACCAACGGCTCCGCCACCGGATGCAGCACCAGTTTCAACTCGGCTTCGGTCTGCTTGATCCAGTCAGCCAACAACACTGGCGGATGAATCACCGGCACTCGCGAGCGCCCGCACTGCTCACAGGCACTGATCGCCACCTGACGCCAGTGCAGCAGGCGTTTGTCGGCGCGCTCATCCTTGAGCCGGACTTCGCAGCGGTCGCTGAAGATCGGGGTGATTTCATTCACGCCCAGCTCGGTGGCTTTCTGAATCGCCCAGTCCATGCGCTCACCCCGGGAAAGGCCCTGGCCGAGGTGAATGTGCAGCGGCGATTCGACCTGACCGGCGAATTGCTCGTCGATCTGCACGGTCACGCGCTTCTTGCCGACCTCCAGCAGGGCGCCCCGAAACTCATGGCCGGAGCCGTCAAACATCTGCACCGCATCGCCCTCGGCCATGCGCAGCACGCGGCTGATGTAATGCGCCTGGGCTTCCGGCAGTTCGTGTTCGCCAGTGCTCAGGGGCGCGTCGATAAAGAAGCGGGACAGTCTCATTTCGGGGTCTCTGGAAAGATGTGAATCAGTTGGATCGGTGTCGACTTCATTCGCGAGCAGGCTCGCTCCCACATTTGAAATGCATTCCCCTGTGGGAGCGAGCCTGCTCGCGAAAGCGCCAGTCCAGACACCGCAAATCTCAAGTAAGCCGAATCAGCCCGGATCGCGGAAACCGGGGTGGAAATCCTTCGGCACTGCCACGCTCACGCTGTCACGCGTAGCGATGTCGATGCCCTCACTAGCCACTTCGGCGAGGAAGTCGATTTGCTCCGGGGTGATCACGTACGGCGGCAGGAAATACACCACGCTGCCCAACGGCCGCAGCAACGCGCCACGCTCCAGCGCATGCTGGAACACCTTCAGGCCGCGCCGTTCCTGCCAGGGGTAGGCCTCTTTGGTGGCCTTATCCTTGACCATCTCGATCGCCAGGACCATGCCGGTCTGGCGCACTTCGGACACGTTCGGGTGATCGACCAGATGCGCGGTGGCCGAGGCCATGCGCTGGGCCAGGGCCTTGTTGTTCTCGATGACGTTGTCCTGCTCGAAGATATCCAGCGTCGCCAGTGCCGCCGCGCACGCCAGCGGGTTGCCGGTGTAGCTGTGCGAATGCAGGAAGGCGCGCAGGGTCGGGTAGTCGTCGTAGAACGCGCTGTAGACCTCGTCGGTGGTCAGGCACGCCGCCAGCGGCAGGTAGCCGCCGGTCAACGCTTTCGACAGGCAGAGGAAGTCCGGGCGGATGTCGGCCTGTTCGCAGGCGAACATCGTCCCGGTGCGGCCGAAGCCGACGGCGATTTCGTCGAGGATCAGGTGCACGCCATAACGGTCGCAGGATTCGCGCAGCAGCTTGAGGTACACCGGGTGGTACATGCGCATGCCGCCAGCGCCCTGAATCAACGGCTCGACGATGACTGCCGCGACGCTGTCATGATTTTCGGCCAGAGTCTGTTCCATGGCCGCGAACATGTTGCGCGAATGTTCTTCCCAGCTCATGCCTTCGGGACGCCCGTAGCAATCGGGGCTCGGCACCTTGATGGTGTCCATCAGCAGGGCTTTGTAGGTTTCGGTGAACAGCGGCACATCGCCGACGGCCATCGCTGCCATGGTTTCGCCGTGGTAGCTGTTGGTCAGGGTGACAAAGCGCTTTTTGTTCGGCTGGCCGCGATTGAGCCAGTAGTGAAAGCTCATTTTCAGCGCGACTTCGATGCAGGATGAACCGTTATCGGCGTAGAACACTCGGTTCAGGCCTTGCGGCGTCATCTTCACCAGACGTTCGGACAGTTCGATCACCGGCTGATGGCTGAATCCGGCCAGAATCACGTGCTCCAGTTGATCGACCTGATCCTTGATGCGCTGGTTGATGCGCGGGTTGGCGTGGCCGAACACGTTGACCCACCAGGAGCTGACGGCGTCGAGGTAGCGTTTGCCTTCGAAGTCTTCGAGCCACACGCCTTCACCGCGTTTGATCGGGATCAGCGGCAGCTGTTCGTGGTCTTTCATCTGGGTGCAGGGATGCCACAGCACGGCGAGGTCGCGTTGCATCCACTGGTTATTCAGGCCCATTTACAGTCTCCTCGAGGCGGCTCGCGTCAGGCGCGGGCAAACAATCGCGCAAGCCTATGCAATGCATCGCGCCGGGACAACCCATTGCGTCGATTGAGCTACTTTGTATGGGGCGATAGACGTCGCTGGCGGCGTTTTGATGGCTGACGTATTCTTCGCGGTTCTTTGGGTCGTCTGGCCCGCAAAACTGCTTTTTCCTACGTGTATTTCCGGAGTTCGCTGAATGTCTGTCGGTTGGCTGCGCGCCTGTGCGCTGGTGATGTTGGGGCTGTTCAGCGTTACGGCGCTGGCCAAGGATAAAACCGCAATCGTGATCGGCGGTGGCCTGTCGGGCCTGACCGCGGCTTACGAGCTGCAGAACAAGGGCTGGCAGGTCACGCTGCTGGAAGCCAAACCGAGCCTGGGTGGTCGTTCCGGCATGGCCACCAGCGAGTGGATCGGCAACGACAAGACCCAGCCAGTGCTGAACAAGTACGTCTCGACCTTCAAGCTGAGCACCACGCCGGCCCCTGAGTTCGTGCGCACACCGGGTTATCTGATCGACGGCGAGTATTTCTCTGCAGCCGATCTGGCGACGAAGCAGCCGGCCACCGCCGATGCCTTGAAGCGCTACCAGAAAACCCTCGACGATCTGGCGCGCTCGATCGACGATCCGCAAAACCCGGCCGCGACCAACACCCTGCATGCGCTGGACCAGATCAACGTGTCGAGCTGGCTCGACAAGCAGAACCTGCCGGCCACTGCACGTCAGCTGATCAACCAGGACATCCGCACTCACTACGACGAGCCTTCGCGCCTGTCGCTGCTGTATTTCGCCCAGCAGAACCGCGTGTATCGCGGCGTCGCTGACCGTGATCTGCGTGCCTCGCGTCTGGTGGGCGGCAGCCAGGTGCTGGCCCAGGCCTTCGTCAAGCAGATCAAGACCATCAAGACCAACTCGCCGGTTTCGGCCATCACTCAGGACAAGGACGGCGTGACCGTCAAGGTCGGCAGTGTGGGTTATCAGGCTGATTACGTGGTGCTGGCGGTGCCGTTGCGTGCACTGAACAAGATTGCGCTGACGCCAGCGCTGGACGCTCAGCATCTGGCCGCGATCAAGGGCACCAACTACGGCTGGCGTGACCAGATCATGCTCAAGTTCAAGACGCCAGTGTGGGAAAGCAAGGCGCGCATGTCCGGCGAGATCTACAGCAACGCAGGTTTAGGCATGCTCTGGATCGAACCAGCCCTCAAGGGCGGCGCCAACGTCGTCATCAACCTGTCCGGCGACAACGCTCGGGTGATGCAGGCGTTCGGCGACAAGCAGATGGTCGATCAGGTGCTGATCCGTCTGCACGCGTTTTATCCACAGGCCCGTGGCTCGTTCACCGGTTATGAAATCCGCCGCTACAGCACCGACCCGTCGATGGGCGGCGCTTACCTGGCTTACGGCCCGGGCCAGATCAGCAAGTTCTGGCGTCTGTGGGAGCGTCCGCTGCAACGCGTGACCTTCGCTGGCGAACACACCGACACCTTGTACCCGGGCACACTGGAAGGCGCACTGCGCACCGGCCAGCGTGCGGCCAGTCAGGTAGAAGACCTGGCAGCCGGCAAGTCGTTTGAACCGGTCAAAGTGGTTCCGGCTGCAGCAGCGGCAGGCGCGGCGGGTGCCGTGGCGGCGAAGAAGGGCAACTTCTTCAGCAACCTGTTCGGTGGCTCGGATGATGAGAAAAAACCAGAGCCAGTAAAGGCACCTGAGCCCGCTCCAGCGCCAGTGGCACCAGCGCCTGCACCGGCTCCAGCCCCTGCGCCAGCTCCGGTGGAAGCACCGAAGCCAGCGGCCCCGGTGAAAGCCGAGCCGGCGAAGAAAGCGGCGGCCAAGCCTGCGGCGAAGAAGCCTGCGGCCAAAACCGAGGCGAAAAAAGCCCCGGCCAAGCCAGCGGCGAAAAAAGCCGAACCGGCGAAGAAGCCAGCGGCTAAACCGGCAGCAACTCCGGCACCGGCGGCAAGCACCGACAGCAAAGCGCAGTAAGTCTTTGCGGTGAACGAAAAAGCGCGGCTTTCATGCCGCGCTTTTTTATTGCCTGCCAAACCAGGCTCGCACAGTTGGAATGCGTACACCCTGTGGGAGCGGGCTTGCTCGCGAAGAGGCCGGTTCCGGCAATACAAACTCCGGGTCTGTACGCAGCATTCTGCACCGCACTTTCCCCGTTAATCTTTCCTTAACCACTATGCTCAAGACTCTTGATCGTATTTCTCGATATTTCAAAGCAAAATTTTCCGCTTTAATTCGATAGATAACTCGCTAGTCTTGGTTCGCAGTTCTCACAGGATTTGGGCAATGCAGCTACGTAACTCTTCTTCACGCTATGGTTGGGTCAGCATCTTCATGCACTGGGGCGTGGCGCTGGCAGTCTTCGGGCTGTTTGCACTGGGTCTGTGGATGGTGGGGCTGGATTACTACAGCAGCTGGCGCAAAGACGCGCCGGATCTGCACAAGAGCATCGGTCTGGTGTTGTTGGGTGTGATGGTGTTGCGGGTGCTCTGGCGCTTTATCAGCCCACCGCCGCCAACACTGCAAAGCTACAGCCGGATGACCCGTATCGGCGCGAAGTTCGGCCACGGGTTTCTGTATCTCGCGCTGTTCGCTGTGATGATTGCCGGTTACCTGATTTCCACCGCAGACGGTGTCGGGATCCCGGTGTTTGGCCTGTTTGAAGTTCCTGCACTGGTCTCCGGGCTACCGGATCAGGCAGATACCGCTGGGGTGATTCATCTCTGGCTGGCGTGGGCGCTGGTAATTTTTTCCGGTCTCCATGCGTTGGCAGCATTGAAGCACCACTTTATCGATCGTGATGCGACCCTGACGCGAATGCTCGGTCGCAAAGCCTGAAATTCAACCTCGACTCAAAGGAAAAGAAAGCATGTTGAAAAAGACTCTGGCCGCTCTGGCAATCGGTTCGGCCGTACTGTCCGCGAACGTGATGGCTGCTGATTACACCGTCGACAAGGAAGGCCAGCACGCTTTCGTCGACTTCAAGATCAGCCACTTGGGCTACAGCTACATCACCGGTACCTTCAAGGACATCGACGGCAAGTTCAGCTTTGACGCTGCCAAGCCTGAAGACAGCAAAATCGAATTCAACGTGAAAACCGCCAGCGTGTTCACCAACCACGCCGAGCGCGACAAGCACATCGCCAGCAAAGACTTCCTGGACGTGGGCAAATACGCTGACGCCAAGTTCGTCTCCACCAGCGTCAAATCCACCGGCAAGAACGCTGCTGGCAAAGACACTGCTGACGTGACCGGTGACCTGACCCTGCACGGCGTGACCAAGCCGATCGTGGTCAAGGCTGTGTTCCTGGGTGAAGGCAAGGATCCATGGGGCGGCTACCGTGCCGGCTTCGAAGGCACCACCAGCATCAATCGCCAGGATTTCGGCAAGATGATGGATCTGGGCCCGGCATCCAACAACGTCGACCTGTACATCTCGTTTGAAGGTGTGAAAGCGAAGTAATTTTCGCCGTCATGCAAAAACGCCCCCGGTCGCAAGGCCGGGGGCGTTTTTTTTGTGTACTCAAAGCCCACATCACCACAAAACCCCTGTGGGAGCGGGCTTGCTCGCGAATACGGTGTGTCATTGAAAGGGATGTTGGCTGATCTGGCGCATTCGCGAGCAAGCCCGCTCCCACAGGGGAAGGTGTGTGTTGTGCATAAAAAATGCCCCGGCTCTTTCGAGTCGGGGCATTTTTCATGGCTGCGATAACTCAGCGATTGCGGGTCAGCAAGGCTGGTTTTTCGCCGCGCGGGCGGGTCGGCAGTTGATCGAGCTGCTCAGGTGTCGGGAAGCGGTCAGCCTTGGACTCCTTGTGCATGATCTTTGGCCCACTGCTGCGCGGATTCTGCACGGCCGGTTCGGCGCGTGGCTGATCGTCGCGAGCCGGGCGGCGGTTGCGCGAGGACTCGTCGCGACGGCCCTGGCCGTCACGCGGAGCACCATTGCGTGGGCCGTTGCGTTTGGCCGGCGGGGTGCCGGTGCTCGAACCGTTGCTGTTGCGCGGACCGTTCTGGCGACCCTGCGGCTGACCGCCACGGGGTGCGCCGGAACCTGCGCCCTGAGCTGGCGCGCCTGGACGGCGACCACGGCCACCGGCCGGGGCAGCTTTCGGCACGTAGTCAACGCGGTTACCGAAGTTATCGATATCGTCGTCGAGGAACTCGTCCGGTGCGCGATCAGCGGCGGCGCGTGGCGGCTGCGACGGCTGACGCTGTTCGCGGGCCGGGGTGCCTTCACGTGGTTTCTGCTGACGGGCAGGGCGCTCGCCGCGTTCACCGGCCGGTTTTTCCTTGCCCTTGTCTTTGCCTTTGTCTTTACGACCGCCGCCACCGCCGCCGCCATTCGGGCCGTCACCACGCGGGCCACGGGAGTTGCGCGGGTTGCGCATGTCCGGACGCTCACGCACTTCAGGCTTCTCGGCCTCGATGGTGCTGGCATCGAAGCCCATCAGGTCGCCGTCGGCGATTTTCTGCTTGGTCATGCGTTCGATGCTTTTCAGCAGTTTTTCTTCGTCCGGGGCAACCAGCGAGATTGCTTCGCCCGAACGACCGGCGCGGCCAGTACGGCCGATACGGTGCACGTAGTCTTCATCGACGTTCGGCAGTTCGAAGTTGACCACGTGTGGCAACTGGTCGATGTCCAGACCACGGGCGGCGATATCGGTTGCTACCAGGATGCGCACTTCACCGGCCTTGAAGTCGGCCAAGGCTTTGGTGCGCGCGTTCTGGCTCTTGTTACCGTGGATCGCCACAGCCGGCAGGCCGTGTTTGTCCAGGTACTCGGCCAGACGGTTGGCGCCGTGCTTGGTGCGGGTAAACACCAGCACCTGTTCCCAGGCGCCTGCGGTGATCAAGTGCGCCAGCAGGGCGCGCTTGTGGCTGGCCGGCAGACGGAACACGCGTTGCTCGATGCGCTCGACCGTGGTGTTCGGCGGCGTCACTTCGATGCGTTCCGGGTTGTGCAGCAGCTTGCCGGCAAGATCAGTGATGTCTTTGGAGAAGGTCGCCGAGAACAGCAGGTTCTGACGCTTGGCCGGCAGACGCGCGAGGACTTTCTTCACGTCGTGCACGAAACCCATGTCGAGCATGCGGTCGGCTTCGTCGAGGACGAGGATTTCGACGTGGGACAGGTCAACGCTGCCCTGGCCGCAGAGGTCGAGCAAACGACCCGGGCAGGCAACGAGCACGTCAACACCACGGGACATGGCCTGAACCTGTGGGTTCATGCCGACGCCGCCGAAGATGCAGGCGCTGACGAATTTCAGGTCACGGGCGTAGATCTTGAAGCTCTCGTGAACCTGGGCCGCGAGTTCGCGGGTCGGGGTCAGGACCAGTACGCGCGGTTGGCGCGGGCCATGACGCTGGGATTTGTCCGGGTGACCGTTGGGGAACAACCGCTCCAGGATCGGAAGGGCGAAACCGCCGGTTTTACCGGTACCTGTCTGTGCCGCAACCATCAGGTCGCGACCTTGCAACACGGCGGGAATGGCCCGCTGTTGCACCGGAGTAGGCTCGGTATAGCCCGCATCTTCGATGGCACGGACTAAAGCCTCGGAGAGACCGAGGGAAGCAAAGGACATGAGTAATCCTGTTTTAGTTAGGGCTTGGCCCAATGGGAGTCTTGCCTGGCGCGAATCGCGTTTAAGAGGACGCGACCCCGTCCGGTCCTGCTGCGGTCTCGAAGGCACGTCAGGAGCGCTCGCGCGGGCTGAAAAGCTGCGCTGTAGCGGGTCTAGAGGCCTGTTACGGTTCCGGGCGTCCGGGCGTGAGCCTGGCGGGAACGCCGGAGTATAACAGAGCAATCACTGCGCGCTGCTTTCCTGCTGCTCAACGGTTTTGCTGTCGGCCGAGGCATTGCCCAGCGGCGCGGTGCCAGCCGGCGCTGCGCCGTAACGTGCGCTGAGCTCGGCGTAGGCCGGTTCGCGCTTGAAACGCTTGAGTTCGGCGCCGAAACGCTGCACCAGCAGATCCATCCCGGCATTGCGGCGAACCGCCAGATATTGGCTCTGGCGGCTAATAACGGTAGGGTTTTCGGTGATCTGATCGCGGATATTCAACTGATCGAGCAAGTGCTGACCGACGCGGCGATCGGTGATCAGCAAGTCGATGCGCCCGCGCAGCAGTTTGCCGAAATTGGCCTCGTGGGTTGGCGCCGGTTCACGGGTGAACAACGTCGATTCCCTGAAATCCGGGCTGTACAGATACCCCGGCGAGGTGCCGATGGTCAGGCCTTTGAGGTCTTCGAGCTGGCGGAACGGGTGTGGCCGGTCGTTGGCGTAGAACATCACGAACTCGACGTCCGACAACGGTTCGATGGGGTAGAGCAGAGTGGCGTCGCGCTCGTCGCTGTGAAAGATGTCCAGAGCGCCGTCAGCCTGGCCGGTGTCGAGCATCGACAGGCAGCGCTTCCACGGCAGGAACTGCCATTCGACCTCGATTCCCAGGCGCTTGAACACGATGGCCGTGGTTTCGTAGTCCAGCCCGAGGTTTTTACCGCCCTCTTCGTAGACATAAGGCGCCCACGGCTCGGTGACAATACGCAACTTCTCGCCCCGAGCAGCAAAGCTCAGGCAAGCAAAAACCAGCACCGTGAATAACTGCGCGATCAAAGGCATGGCTTGAGATTACGACGAGAAACGCGAAAGAGCCAGAAAGTGGCTGTACAAGCTCTGTTTCGGGCGTTAAAAGCAAAAGATCGCAGCCTCTGACAGACTCCGCAGAGCCGGAAAACTGTCAAAAGTTGCGATCTTCAGGTCTTGCCCGGGTGTTGCTTAGCGCGGCAGCTTCAGGTTGTTCCAGATCGCCAGGCTCGGTTCGGCCTGGTTCATGGAATAGAAGTGCAGCCCCGGTGCGCCACCCTGCAGCAGGCGTTCGCACATTTCGCTGACGACCTGCTCGCCAAAGCGCTGAATGCTTTGGCTGTCGTCGCCGTAGGCTTCCAGTTGCTTGCGGATCCAGCGCGGAATTTCCGCACCGCAGGCATCGGAGAAACGCGCCAGCTTGCTGTAGTTGGTGATCGGCATGATCCCCGGCACGACCGGAATATCCACGCCCAGCGCCTGCAAACGTTCGACGAAGTAGAAGTAGCTGTCGGCGTTGAAGAAGTACTGGGTGATTGCGCTGTCGGCGCCGGCGCGAGCCTTGCGCACGAAGTTGGCAAGATCGTCTTCGTAGTTGCGCGCTTGCGGATGCATCTCCGGGTAAGCGGCGACTTCGATGTGGAAATGATCACCGGTTTCTTCACGAATGAATTCCACCAGTTCATTGGCGTGACGCAGCTCGCCGCTGGTCATGCCCATGCCGGACGGCAGGTCGCCGCGCAGCGCAACGATGCGCTTGATACCGGCTGCCTTGTATTCGTTCAGCAGGCCGCGCAGGTCGTCCTTGCTGTCGCCGACGCACGACAGGTGCGGTGCGGCCGGTACTTTGACTTCGCTTTCCAGTTGCAGAACGGTGTTGAGGGTGCGATCACGGGTCGAACCACCAGCGCCATAGGTGCAGGAAAAGAAGTCGGGGTTGTAAGTGGCCAGCTGACGGGCAGTGGCGAGCAGTTTTTCATGCCCAGCATCGGTCTTGGTCGGGAAGAACTCGAAGCTGTAGCGACGGTCTTGGGACATGGTCATACCCTTGGAAACAAGAACCTTCGAGGCGCTGCAATCCCATGTGGGAGCGAGCCTGCTCGCGAAAGCGTTGGGACAGACAACACGGATGTTGAATGTTAAGCCGCCTTCGCGAGCAGGCTCGCTCCCACAGGGATAGCGAGCAGTCAGCGCCTGTTAGTAGCGGTAAGCGTGCGGCTTGAACGGGCCTTCGACGGTCACGCCGATGTAGTCAGCCTGTTGCTTGGTCAGTTGAGTGACCACGCCGCCGAAGCCGCGAACCATTTCCAGGGCCACTTCTTCGTCGAGTTTCTTCGGCAGTACTTCAACGGTCAGGCGCTCGGCTTTCTGGGCTGGCGACAGGTCGGCGTACTTCTGGCCGAACAGGAAGATCTGTGCCAGAACCTGGTTGGCGAACGAACCGTCCATGATGCGGCTCGGGTGACCGGTGGCGTTGCCCAGGTTCACCAGACGGCCTTCGGCCAGCAGGATCAGGTAGTCGTCGTTCTGCGCGTCGAATGCGCCCGGGCCGGTACGGTGGATCTTGTGTACCTGTGGCTTCACTTCTTCCCATGCCCAGTTCTTGCGCATGAAAGCGGTGTCGATTTCGTTGTCGAAGTGACCAATGTTGCAGACAACAGCACGCTTCTTCAGCGCTTTGAGCATGTTGGCGTCGCAAACGTTGACGTTACCGGTGGTGGTCACGATCAGGTCGATCTTGCCCAGCAGCGCTTTGTCGATGCTGGCTTCGGTGCCGTCGTTGATGCCGTCGATGAACGGCGAAACCAGTTCGAAACCGTCCATGCAGGCTTGCATGGCGCAGATCGGGTCGACTTCGGAGACTTTGACGATCATGCCTTCCTGACGCAGGGACTGGGCCGAACCCTTGCCCACGTCACCGTAACCGATGACCAGCGCTTGCTTGCCGGACAGCAGGTGGTCGGTACCGCGCTTGATCGCATCGTTCAGGCTGTGACGGCAGCCGTACTTGTTGTCGTTCTTGGACTTGGTTACCGAGTCGTTGACGTTGATGGCCGGGATCTTCAGCTCGCCCTTGGCCAGCATGTCCAGCAGGCGGTGTACGCCGGTGGTGGTTTCTTCGGTCACGCCGTGAACGCGATCCAGCACCTGAGGGTACTTGTCGTGCAGCAGCTGAGTCAGGTCGCCGCCGTCGTCGAGGATCATGTTGGCGTCCCATGGCTGGCCATCTTTCAGGATGGTCTGCTCCAGGCACCACTCGTACTCTTCTTCAGTCTCGCCTTTCCAGGCGAAAACCGGGATGCCGGCAGCGGCGATGGACGCAGCAGCCTGATCCTGGGTGGAGAAAATGTTGCAGGACGACCAGCGTACTTCGGCACCCAGGGCAACCAGGGTTTCGATCAGCACGGCAGTCTGAATGGTCATGTGGATGCAGCCGAGGATTTTCGCGCCCTTGAGCGGCTGCTCGGAAGCGTACTTGCGGCGCAGACCCATCAGGGCCGGCATTTCCGATTCGGCGATGATGGTTTCGCGACGGCCCCAGGCAGCCAGGGACATGTCGGCAACTTTGTAATCGTTAAAATCGGCAGGCGTGATAACAGCGCTCATGAAGAGCCTCCATTCGTAATGTATGCGAATGGGCGCCGTTGTGCGTTTAGTGTCTGGCCTGAGCCAGTCAACGCCCTATCCGAGCCTGACAGGTTGAACCTGCTGCAGCGCCCCTCGGACAGGTGGCGGGAAAACGGTAGCAATTGAACGTTACCGTTTTGAAACGGGGGCGATTATAGCCGTCTAGACTGATCTTCCAAAGGGTTTCTGTCGGCCAAATGAAGATCGCTAATAGCGACCATAGTAGAAGGCTCATGGAGCCTGACCGCTCAGTCTGCCAAGATGGCCCCATCATTGGGCAAGACACTCAGGAGTGAAGATGAATTTCCACACCCGCAAATGGGTAAAACCCGAAGACCTGAACCCCAACGGCACCCTGTTCGGCGGCAGCCTGCTGCGCTGGATCGACGAGGAAGCGGCGATCTACGCCATCGTCCAGTTGGGCAATCAGCGCGTGGTGACCAAGTACATTTCCGAGATCAACTTCGTCAGCGCCTCGCGTCAGGGCGACATCATCGAACTGGGCATCACCGCCACCGAGTTCGGCCGTACCTCGATCACCCTGACTTGCGAGGTGCGCAACAAGATCACCCGCAAGAGCATCCTCACAGTCGAGAAGATGGTCTTCGTCAATCTCGGCGAAGACGGCCTGCCGGCGCCGCACGGGCGCACTGAAATCAAATATGTGAAAGATCAGTTTCAGGAAGATGAATTAGTCACCAAGTGACATCGGCGGTGCACCCTTCGCGAGCAAGCCCGCTCCCACATCAGACCGCGTGCTGCCCCGCAACTCGGTCAACTGTGGGAGCGGGCTTGCTCGCGAATGCGGTTTTGTATTCACCGAAGATTCATCTGCTCAGTGAACAGCTGTGAACGGCGGGGGTCGTAGCTGAAAGCCCCCCACTGGTTGCCACGCCATGACCACCCCCACCGACGGCAAGACCCCCGACCTCTCGGCCAAGGAGCAACACGAAGTCGAAAAAAACCAGCCGCCCCGCGCGGCGGTTCTGCATGAAATCATCCGCACCCAGGGCGATCAGGAGCTGGAGCGCAGCATTGCCGCGTTGTGGTGGTCGGCGCTGGCCGCCGGGCTGACGATGGGCCTGTCGCTGATGGGCATGGGTCTGCTCAACTCTCGCCTGCCTGAGGGTGACGAATTCAAGGTGATCGCCAGTTTCGGCTACTGCGCGGGTTTCCTCGCGGTGATCCTTGCACGCCAGCAGCTGTTCACCGAAAACACCCTGACCGCGGTCCTGCCGGTCATGACCAAACCGACGATACGCAACTTCGGCCGGCTGATCCGGCTATGGGGCGTCGTCCTGTTCGGCAATTTGTGCGGCACGATTCTGGTGGCGTACGTGATGCTCGAGTTGCCGATTTTCGACAGCAAGACCGACGCCGCCTTCCTCGAAATCGGCCGCAAGGTCATGGAGAACCACGCCAGCCAGATGTTCGCCAAGGGCATCGTCTCCGGCTGGATGATCGCCACCATGGTCTGGATGATCCCGTCCATGGAGAGCGCGAAGATGTGGATCATCATCCTCATCACCTACCTGATGGCGCTGGGCGACTTCACCCACATCGTGGTCGGTTCGGCGGAAGTGTCGTATCTGGTGTTTGCCGGCGAGCTGCCGTGGAGTGATTTCTGGATGGTGTTCGCCGGGCCGACGTTGGCGGGGAACATCATCGGCGGCAGTTTCATCTTCGCCCTGATCAGCCATGCGCAGATACGCAGCGAGAGCGGTGCGCCGAAAGACCCGGAAAAGCCGAAAGGGTCTGCGGACCAGGTTGAACAGCCTGATCCGCAGCAGATCAGAAAATGATCAGTGGTGCGCGGGCTCAGCCGCTGTGGCTGGCTCGTCACGGGTGGCGTGCTTGACCAGTTTGCCGATGGTCAGCCCCTGCAACAGGATTGACGACAGCACCACGATGTAGGTGATGCTCAGCAGCAGATCGCGCTCCGGGCCCAATGGCAGGGCCAGCGCCAGTGCCACCGAGACACCGCCGCGCAAGCCGCCCCAGGTCAGGATGCGGATGGTGCCGCGCGGCACCGTGCGCCAGCGACGCAGCAGAACGATGGCCGGGGCCACGGTGAGCAGGCGCGAGAGCAGAATCGCCACCGCCAGCAGGCTTGCCGCCGCCACGTGCAGCCAGTTGAACGGCAGCAGTAACAGCTCCAGACCGATCAGCGCGAACAGCAGGGCGTTGAGCATGTCGTCAAGCAACTCCCAGAAGCCGTCGAGGTACTTGCGGGTCATGTCGTTCATCGCCAGGTTGCGCCCCAGGTTACCGATGATCAGACCGGCCACCACCATCGCAATCGGTGCCGAGACGTGCACCTCGCTGGCCATCGCCGAACCGCCGATCACCAGCGCCAGGGTCAGCATCACCGTGATCTGATGCTGCTGGACGCTCTTGATCATCCGGTACACCAGATAGCCGATCAGCCCGCCGAACAGCACGCCGCCAATGGCTTCGTGAACGAACAGCATGGCCGTGGCACTGATCGTTGGCGTCTCGCCCAGTTGGGCGATGCCCAGCAGCACGGTGAACACCACCACCGCCGTGCCATCGTTGAACAGTGATTCACCGACAATGGTGGTTTTCAGCGGCTTGGAAGCATTGGCCGTACGCAATACGCCGAGCACCGCGATCGGGTCGGTCGGCGAAATCAGCGCGCCGAACAGCAGGCAGTACAGGAAGCTCACGTGCCAGCCGAACAGGGCAAAAATGTAATAGGCGAGGCTGCCGATCACGGCGGTGGCGATCAGCACGCCGAAGGTCGCCAGCAGGCCGATGGGCCAGCGGTAGCTGCGCAGGTCATTCAAGTTGACGTGCAGGGCGCCGGCGAACAGCAGGAATGACAGCATCCAGTTCATCAACAGATCGCCGAAGTCGATCTGGCCGATCAGTTGCTGCACGCGTTCTTCGAGGCCGGGGTAGCCGAGCACGCTCAGGCCTTGCAGCAACAGAGAGAACATCAGCGCGGTGACCATCACACCGATGGTCGGTGGCAGGCCGATGAAGCGGTAATTGACGAAAGTGAGGAGGGTGGTGAGGCAGATAAAAGCGGCTACGAGTTCAAGCATCCGGGGTCCTTTGGATGGGGGTGGAAAGACAGCGCCCCGATTCTTCGGCGCACAGATTGGATGGGCTGACTCGGGGTGGGGACACAATCACGTCCCCTCGGTTGGTCAGCCGCACACATTGGTGTAGGGTCAACAACAAAAAATCAAGGAGTGAAACGTGGCGGCGACAGTTCTGGTGTTGATAGCGGCGCTGTTGCATGCGGCGTGGAATACCTTGATCAAGTTCAGCGCCGAACGGTTGTTGGTGGTGGCTTGCATGGACACGGTGGCGCTGTTGTTCGTGGCGCTGGCGTCGCCCTTCATCAGCCTGCCGCCACTGGACATCTGGCCGTGGATTCTGGCTTCGGCGGCGTTCGAGCTGCTGTATCGCTATCTGTTGATTCAGGCTTATCGGGTCGGCGACCTCGGGCTGGTCTATCCTCTGATGCGCGGATTGTCGCCGCTGGTGGTGCTGGCGCTGACCCTGATCTTCGCCGGCGAAGTGCTCACTGCGCAGCAGATCTTCGGGATCATGCTGATTCCGTTGGGCATGGCCTGCCTGCTCTGGCAGGGCGGCGGCGGGAAGCATCTCCCCTGGTCGATGCTACCGGTGGTGGCACTGATCGGGCTGTGCATCGGTTGCTACACCTATATCGACGGTCAGGCCTTGCGGCGCTGGTCGCATCCGCTGGATTACCTGGTCTGGGTCACACTGCTCAGCGCCTGGCCGTTTCCGTTGCTCGCATGGGTCGCCAAACGCCCGGCGTTCCTGGTGTTCTGGCGCGAGCAATGGAAGCTGGGGCTGGCGGTCGGGTTCTGCGTGTTGTTCAGCTACGCTCTGGTGCTGTGGGCGATGCAGTTGGGGTCGATTGCCGAGGCGGCAGCATTGCGCGAGATCAGCGTGATCCTGGTGGTGCTGTTTGGCATGCGTTACCTCAAAGAACCTTTCGGCAGGCCGCGGCTCTTAGCCTGTGGGTTGGTATTGATCGGCATGCTGGTAATGAAGTTCTGACCGCCCGCCATTTTCCATCAATCAAAGAAGGACGGCTTTATGACGGTAGCTCTGTGGTGCGTGTTGATCGCGATTTTCCTGCCCTATATCTGCACCGGCGTGGCCAAGGCAGTGGGTGGCTACCGGCTGAGCGACAACCATGATCCTCGGGACTTTCTGGAAAGTCTGAACGGTGTGGCCCGCCGGGCGCATGCGGCGCAGTTGAACAGTTTCGAGGTGATGCCGGCATTCGCCATCGCGGTGATCGTCGCGCATCTGGTGGGCACCGCGCAGCTGGTGACGGTGAATGTGCTGGCGGTGATGTTTATCACCAGTCGCCTGCTGTACATCATCTGCTACCTGGCGGACTGGGCGATTCTGCGGTCGCTGGTGTGGTTTGTCGGGATGGGGCTGATTGCTTCGTTCTTCTTTGTGTCTGTCTGATTCTCGGGTGTTGCTGCCTGCCTCTTCGCGAGCAAGCCCGCTCCCACAGTAGTACACATGTTAACTGTGGGAGCGGGCTTGCTCGCGAAGGCGCTGAGGAACTTAAGGTTTGTCCTTCACCGTGTCGGCGACTTGCGGCACTTGCGGCAACGCCGCGCCTTTAGGCCAGAGCATCCAGATCTGTCCCTGCTGTTTCATGTCGCCGGCCAGTTGCCCGGCCGCATCGCCGGTGCCCCAGAACAGGTCCGCGCGAACCTCGCCGGCAATCGCGCCACCGGTGTCTTGCGCCGCCACTGGACGCACCAGTGCCGTGCCGTCAGGGCGGGTGGTGGACAGCCACAGCAGACTGCCCAACGGAATCACCTTGCGGTCCACCGCTGCGCTATAACCGGCCGTCAGCGGTACGTTCAGCGAGCCGCGTGGGCCTTCGTTGCTGTCCGGGTTGCGGGTGAAAAACACATAGCTCGGGTTGCTGCCGAGCAGTTCCGGAATGCGCGACGGGTTGGCCTTGGCCCAGTTGCTGATCGCGCTCATGGTCACGTCTTCCTTCTTCAGTTCTCCCTGTTCCACCAGCCAGCGGCCGATCGGTCGGTACGGGTGGCCGTTCTGGTCGGCGTAGGCGATGCGCAGTTGTTTGCCGTCCGCCGTCTGAATTCGCCCGGAGCCCTGAATCTGCAGGAATTGCAGGTTCATCGGATCGGTCAGGTACGCCACCACGGGGGCTTTGACGCCTTTGGACTCGATGGTCGCGGCGTCGTCATACGGCTTGAGCACGCGACCTTCGAGACGACCGCGCAGGCGCTTGCCCTTGAGCTCCGGATAAATGCTGTCCAGCGACACGATGATCATGTCTTCTGGCACGCCGTACACCGGCACGTTGGCGGCGTCGGTGGGCGTCAGGCTGCCGGGGTAGACCGGTTCGTAGTAACCGGTGATCAGACCGTTGGGGTTGTCATGCTCGGCGCGCAGGCCGAACACGTCGAGGTTCTGCTTGAGGAAACTGCGGATTTCGCTGGCGCTCTGCGGCACGTTGGCCGCGGCGGCGCAGGTGCCGCCCCAGACCGGGTCGGCCTTGAGTCGGGTGCAGGCGCTGCGCCATGAGCCGAAGCCGGCGACCAGATCGCTGTCGGACACGGCTGGCAAAGCTTCCCAGGTGGCGCTGGAGTAAGTGGCCAAGGCGTGGGTTTTCGGTTTGGCGGTGTCGCCGCCCGTGCAGCCGGCGAGGATTGCCAGCAGCGGAAGGGTTGCGATCAGAGGGTGACGCCAGGCCTTGAAGCGGCTGTTCATGGAGTGATTCCTGTGCCGGTTGCCCGAGTGCTCCATGCGCTCAGGCAACCCGTATTTTTAATAGGGCTATTGGTGTTTGTCGGCGACGCGAGGATACTGGCCGCCGAATTCCGTGACCTGAAGCCACCATGACTCTTAAAAGAATTTCTGTTGTATTGCTGGCCTGTCTGACCTTGTCCGCCTGTGGCGGTGTCGATCCGAATTCGCCGCTGGGACAACGCAAGGCGATCTTCAAGCAGATGCTCAAGACCGGCGAAGAGCTGGGCGGCATGCTGCGTGGACGCATTCCGTTCGACGGACCGAAATTCGCCGACGGTGCGGTGAAACTCGATGCGTTGTCCCATGAACCGTGGAAGCATTTCCCGCAGGTGCGCGAAGAAGATCACACCAGTGCCAAGGATGATGTCTGGCTGCGTCAGGCACGCTTTCAGGAACTGGCCCGCAACCTTGAGGCAACCACCGGTGAATTGGTGAGCGTCAGCAAGGTCCAGCCGTACAAGGCCAGCAACCTGGGGCCTGCCGTGCAGAAAGTTGAAGATGCCTGCAGCGCTTGCCATAAAGAGTTTCGGGATCATTGATCTCTGTTGTTTGAGATGAAGCCTTCGCGAGCGAGCCCGCTCCCACATTGGATTTGTGAGGTTCACACAATCCCTGTGGGAGCGGGCTCGCTCGCGAAGAGAGCATCAAATTCACCGCATGCCGGTTACTTGTCCAATTGGTCCAGCGCGTCCTGCAGCTCCTTGCGCGACTCGGCGAGCTTGTTCTTGCGCTTGTCGATCTTCTCCGGATCGCCTTTCTTCATCGCCTTGTCGAGATCAGCCTGACGCTTGCTGACTTCGTGCTTGGCATCCAGCACCTTGTTCTCGCGTTCTTTCTTCAGACCGGCATCGGTGCAGTTCTTTGTCACTTCATCCAGTGCCGTTTGCAAGCCGGCCTGCTGATCGGCGTTGCCGCGGGACTTGGCCTGTTCGATCTGGTTGATGATGCCCTGCTTCTTGGCGGCGCAACCGGTCAGCCCCGGGGCGTCTTCGTCGGCCATCACGGGGGCGGCCATCACGGCGCAGAGGGTCAGCAGGGCGAGCGGTGAAAGAAGTTTCATAAAAGCTCCATGTGCAAAGGCAATCGGGTCAGTCGGGCGCTGCGCAGTTGGAGCGCCTCGGCGGCCCTTGGGTTCCCGGCGTGCGGGGATTGCATGTTCAGAAACCGTCGATTCCGGCGGCATGTAATTGTTCGCTGATGGCCAGCACCTGCGGGTCGCGAAAGAATGCGCTCAATTGCGCTGCGCGTCCGGGGCCGATACCGGCTTCAGCCTGCCATTGTTCGGTGTCGCGTTGTGCCAGCGCCTGCCAGGAATCAGCGAGTGGTGCCTGCCCTGTTGGCGGCAAGCCCAAGGCTTTGAGCCATTGGGCGAAGGGCCGTTGGCGGGCGCTGTGAAAACTGTTCATAAGGCGTTCGCTACTAAGCTCGCCGAAGCCGGCAATGTTAGCAAGCTCTGGCGCGTCGAGGGTCAACCAATCCAGCAGGTTGTTTACGCGGCGTGTTTCGAGAAGTTTCTTCCAGGTGCCGTGACCGACATGCTGCATCGCCAGTCCCTGTTTGCCGCTGAGCCAGGTCAAACGGGCGAGAAACTGGCTTTCACAGCCGGGGGTCGGTTGCCAGCAGCTCAAGTTGTGGAAGTCAGCGGCGTTGGGGATATTGATGTCTGCCCGCTCGGTGGTGCGCAGCACGACGCTGTCGAGCCGTGGAATGGTCAGGCCGGCGAGGCTGATGGCAACCTGATCGCCGGGACGAATATCCAGCGCTTGCCAGCGTGTCAATGAGTTGGCACTGACCCGTTTGATCTCTCGGTCATCCAGCATGACCGGGTTCAGCTCGATCACCGGCGTGATACGGCCGGTGCGGCCGATCTTGAAGTTGACCTCGCGGACTTCAGCCAGCGCTTGCGCAAAAGGGTATTTCCAGGCGATGGCCCAGTAGGGGGCACGTGCCTGCCAGCGTTCGGCGGATGGGCGCTGACCCTGACGCAAAACCACGCCGTCGGTGGCAAACGGCAGGGGCGAGTGATACCAGTGGTCGCGCCACTTCTGCGCCTCGGCGAAGTCGCTGACGGGTTGGCTGTACGGCTCGATTGCGGCGAAACCCAGTGCCGTCAGTCTGGCTATTCGTTCGGGCAAATTCACAGGCCCTTGTGGCCAGTCCCAAACGAATAATCCGATGCCGGCGGCTTGTTCGGCATCAAGCGATTTTCGTCCCATCAGACCTGCCACGGTAGCGCGAGCGTTGACGCTGCCGGATCGGGTCTGCACGTGTTCGTTAAGGCGCCAGTAGAGTTCGCCTTGCACCAGCAGATCCAGCGGTTGTGTCAGGCGCTGAGGAATGGCGCCGATCTTCTGCGCTGATGGCGTCCAGTCCTGTCCACGAACACCGTCGCCACGACTGATTGCCTGATGCAGAACGCCTTCTCGATAAATCAGCGTCACCGCGACGCCGTCGATCTTGGGTTGTACCCAGACATCCCGGCGGTCGCGCAGCCACGTTTCCACGGCAGCCGCCTCGTGCACCTTATCCAGACCGGTATGGGCGATGGGGTGTGCGATTGAGCCTGGGGCCGTGCGCAAGGGATCGGGTGGCGAGGGCAACTTGAAGCACTCTCGCCATTGGTTCAAGCGTATGCGCGATTGGTCGTAGAGTTCGTCGGCAATCAGCGAGCGGCCTTCGCGGTGATAGGCGTCGTCCCATTGGTCGAGCTGTTTTTGCAGGGCGCTGATTTCGTTGGTTGCCTTGGCGGCAGACCAGTCGGGGCAGGCGGCGTAAGCGGTCAGGTGGGTGACACTCAGCACAAGAACTGAAAACAGGCGCAGCGTGGCAAGCATGGTGAGCGTCCTTGCTCAGGGGGAATGCTTGAAGGCTAGTCAGGATTTGGAGCAGCACCGGGTGGGTGTTTTGCATCGTGTTTCAGGCTGAAACTCAGGTCGCCAGAGCTGGCCTCTTCGCGGGCAAGCCCGCTCCCACAGGGGTCTTTGTTTGTGTTCAAGGTGGTATTGCAGGCATGAAAAAGCCCCGCACGGCGCGAACCGTGCGGGGCTTTTTGTGCAGCCGGGGAAGTCTTACAGACCAGCAGCGGAACGCAGGGCGTCGGCGCGGTCGGTTTTTTCCCAGGTGAAGGTGGTGAAGGTGTCTTCGCCAACAGTCTTGGTCTGCGGTGCGCGACCGAAGTGGCCGTAGGCTGCAGTTTCCTGGTACATCGGGTGCAGCAGATCGAGCATGGTGGTGATTGCGTATGGACGCAGGTCGAACACTTCACGTACCAGCTTGATGATCTTGTCATCGCTGATCTTGCCGGTGCCGAAGGTGTTCAGCGAGATCGAAGTCGGCTGAGCGACACCGATGGCGTAGGACACCTGGATCTCGCAACGCTCGGCCAGGCCGGCCGCGACGATGTTCTTGGCAACATAACGGCCAGCGTAGGCAGCCGAGCGGTCAACCTTCGATGGATCTTTGCCGGAGAACGCGCCACCGCCGTGACGGGCCATGCCGCCGTAGCTGTCGACGATGATCTTGCGGCCGGTCAGACCGCAGTCACCTACCGGGCCGCCAATGATGAACTGGCCGGTCGGGTTGATGTGGAACTGGGTGTCCTTGCTCAGCAGTTCGGCAGGCAGCACGTGCTTGACGATCAGCTCCATCACGCCTTCGCGCAGGTCTTTGTACGACACTTCAGGGTTGTGCTGGGTCGACAGAACCACGGCGTCGATACCAACAACCTTGCCGCCTTCGTAACGGCAAGTCACTTGCGACTTGGCGTCTGGACGCAGCCAAGGCAACAGGCCCGATTTACGGGCTTCGGCCTGGCGCTGCACCAGTTGGTGCGAGAAGGTGATCGGCGCAGGCATCAGCACTTCGGTTTCATTGCTGGCGTAGCCGAACATCAGGCCCTGGTCGCCGGCGCCCTGATCTTCAGGCTTGGCGCGGTCAACACCCTGGTTGATGTCAGGGGACTGCTTGCCGATGATGTTCATCACGCCGCAGGTGGCGCCGTCGAAGCCGACTTCGGAGCTGGTGTAGCCGATGTCGCAGATGACGTCACGAACGATCTGCTCCAGGTCGACCCAGGCGCTGGTGGTCACTTCACCGGCAACGATGGCCACGCCGGTCTTGACCAGGGTTTCCACGGCAACGCGTGCGTGTTTGTCCTGGGCAATAATGGCGTCCAGCACCGCATCGGAAATCTGGTCGGCGATTTTGTCCGGATGTCCTTCAGACACGGACTCGGAGGTGAAGAGGGAGTATTCGCTCATCTCGATGTTTTCCTGAATTTACCGATGGTGAGTGTCGCCAGCCGGTCGCTGAAAGTGGCGAACCTGGATCTGGAAACCATTACGTAAGCCTACATAGAGGCTGTCCCCGGGAACGAGTCCCGCAGCGGTGGCCCAACGGGCCAAATCGTCCTGTTCAAACCCCAACCACAGATCACCGCAGGCCTCCCTGGCCCAACTCTGGTTGTGGCTACATAACTCTGTCACGAGCAGGCTACCGCCCGGTTGCAGCAGGCCGGCCATGTGCTTGAGCGCTTCGGCCGGCGCGGCGAAATGGTGCAACACCATGTTCAGTACTACGCAATCGGCCTGAAGGCTTGTGCCATTCAATGCATCGGCCAATTGCAGGCTGACGTTAGCCAGCTGTTCACGTTCACATACCTGACGCGCCAGTTCGAGCATCGCCGGGCTGTTGTCCAGCGCGGTTACGGTGCCGAAACGACGGGCCAGTTCCGGCAGAAAAGCACCATCGCCGGGGCCGACTTCAATGGCCGTGGCAGCACCATTGAAGTTCAGTTTGTCGAGCAGGGCCAGCACACTGTCACGGTATTGCGGCAGGCCTGCGATCAAGTCTTGCTGGGCGCGAAATTTCTCCGCTACCCGGGCGAAAAAGTCCTGGCTGGCCGCCTCGCGTTGCCCGTGTACCTGGGCGATGCGTATCTGCACATCGTCCGGCAGCGCCAGATTGTCGACTTCTTCTAACAGTGCCGCGTGCAACTTGCCACCCAGCAGCTCGGTGTGGGGCAGGGCGCGGCGATAGAAAATCGCGTTGCCTTCGCGGCGCGTCGCCACAAGATCGGCCTGGGCCAGCACCTTGAGGTGGTGGCTCATGCCGGACTGACCGATGCCGAAAATCTGCGCCAGCTCCAGTACGCCGAACGAATCGTTGGCCAGCGCGCGCAATACATTCAGGCGCAGCGGGTCGCCACCGGCCTTGCACAGGGCCGCCAGCTCGTCGCAATCGTCATGGCGAATGGAAGGCACGCGTAAGTTCATGGGGCAGCAGTCTAGTGACGGTGGGAAATCGCCGCAAGGGCAATATCAAAAAGTTTTGATATTGCTCGATAGATGGCACTTCTCACTGGCTGGTTAACTCTACAAACGAACAGCGGAAAGGTTTCACCAACAGAATCCACTGTTAACCACGGGAAAAACGTCTCCGTATGACTATCTGTCATTGCCCCGAGGCGCTCCGGTGAGGGAAAATGCCCTCCTTTTTTCCGTTTCAATTATTCACACCCAGGAGATCAGCGATGCCTAGCCGTCGTGAGCGTGCCAACGCCATTCGTGCCCTCAGCATGGATGCCGTGCAAAAAGCCAACAGCGGCCATCCCGGTGCCCCTATGGGTATGGCAGATATCGCCGAAGTGCTTTGGCGCGACTACCTCAAGCACAACCCGAGCAATCCATCGTTCGCCGACCGTGACCGCTTCGTGCTGTCCAACGGCCACGGCTCGATGTTGATCTACTCGCTGCTGCACCTGACCGGTTACGACCTGTCGATCGAAGACCTCAAGCAATTCCGTCAACTGCACAGCCGTACCCCCGGTCACCCGGAATTCGGTTACACCCCGGGCGTTGAAACCACCACTGGCCCGTTGGGTCAGGGTCTGGCCAACGCTGTGGGCTTCGCCCTGGCAGAAAAGGTTCTGGGCGCGCAATTCAACCGTCCTGGCCACGACATCGTCGACCACCACACCTATGTGTTCCTGGGTGATGGCTGCATGATGGAAGGCATTTCCCACGAAGTCGCTTCCCTGGCCGGTACTCTGGGCCTGGGCAAGCTGATCGCTTTCTATGATGACAACGGCATCTCCATCGACGGCGAAGTCGAAGGCTGGTTCACCGATGACACCCCGAAGCGTTTCGAAGCCTACAACTGGCAAGTGATCCGCAACGTCGACGGCCATGATCCGGAAGAGATCAAGACCGCCATTGAAACCGCGCGCAAGAGCCCGCTGCCGACCCTGATCTGCTGCAAGACCACCATCGGTTTCGGCTCGCCGAACAAGCAGGGCAAGGAAGACTGCCACGGCGCTCCACTGGGCGACGCGGAAATCGCACTGACCCGCAAGGCGTTGAACTGGAACTACGGCCCGTTCGAAATCCCGGCCGACATCTATGCCGAGTGGGATGCCAAGGAAAAAGGTCGCGCTGTCGAGGCCGAGTGGGATCAGCGTTTCGCTGCTTACTCCGCTGCATTCCCGACTGAGGCCAACGAACTGGTGCGTCGCTTGAGCGGCGAGCTGCCGGCTGACTTCTCCGAAAAAGCCAGCGCCTACATCGCTGAAGTCGCGGCCAAAGGCGAAACCATCGCCAGCCGTAAAGCCAGCCAGAACACCCTGAACGCGTTCGGCCCGCTGCTGCCGGAACTGCTCGGCGGTTCGGCTGACCTGGCCGGTTCCAACCTGACCCTGTGGAAAGGTTGCAAAGGTGTCAGCGCTGAAGATGCCAGCGGTAACTACATGTACTACGGCGTGCGCGAATTCGGCATGACCGCAATCATGAACGGCGTGACTCTGCACGGCGGTCTGGTGCCTTACGGCGCGACCTTCCTGATGTTCATGGAATACGCCCGCAACGCCGTGCGCATGTCCGCGCTGATGAAGAAGCAGGTCATTCACGTCTACACCCACGACTCCATCGGTCTGGGCGAAGACGGCCCGACGCACCAGCCGATCGAGCAACTGACCAGCCTGCGCACCACACCGAACCTCGACACCTGGCGTCCAGCCGATGCCGTTGAATCGGCCGTGGCCTGGAAAAACGCACTGGAGCGTAAAGACGGCCCGTCGGCGCTGATCTTCTCGCGTCAGAACCTGCAGCACCAAACCCGCGATGCCGGCCAGATCGCCGACATCAGCCGCGGTGGTTACGTGCTGAAGGACTGCGCAGGCGAGCCTGAGCTGATCCTGATTTCGACCGGTTCGGAAGTGGGTCTGGCGGTTCAGGCCTACGACAAACTGACCGAGCAGGGCCGCAAGGTGCGTGTGGTTTCCATGCCTTGCACCAGCGTGTTCGATGCTCAGGACGCAGGCTACAAGCAAGCGGTGCTGCCGTTGCAGGTCAGCGCACGTATCGCGATCGAAGCGGCCCATGCCGACTTCTGGTTCAAGTATGTGGGCCTGGAAGGTCGCGTGATCGGCATGACCACCTACGGTGAGTCGGCGCCGGCTTCGGCACTGTTCGAAGAGTTCGGCTTCACCCTGGAAAACATCCTGGGTCAGGCTGAAGAGCTGCTGGAAGACTGATTCAGAAGTCGCGTCGTCCGGACTGACGCCTTCGCGAGCAAGCCCGCTCCCACAGGGGGACTTGTTGTGTGACACAGACAGTGTCCATGACACAGATCCAGGGTGGGAGCGGGCTTGCTCGCGAAAGCGACGGTCTGGACACACAGCAATAACGGATTCAAACGGTAATCGAGAACCCCATGCCTCAACCGCGTCCCTACAAAGTTGCACTCAACGGCTACGGCCGGATTGGTCGTTGCGTCTTGCGTGCGTTGTTTGAGCGAGGCGAAAAAGCCGGGTTTGAAATTGTCGCGATCAACGATCTGGCCGACATGGCCAGCATCGAATACCTGACACGCTTTGACTCCACCCATGGCCGTTTCCCGGGCGAGGTGCGAGTAGACGGCGATTGTCTGCATATTAATGGCGACTGCGTGAAAGTCCTGCGCAGTGCCACCCCTGAAGGCATCGATTGGGCGTCGCTGGGCGTCGACCTGGTGCTTGAGTGCTCCGGTGCTTATCACACCCGTGAAGACGGCCAGCGTTTCCTCGACGCCGGCGCACCACGCGTGTTGTTCTCGCAGCCGATGGCCAGCGAGGCGGATGTCGACGCCACCATCGTTTACGGCGTCAATCAGGACTGCCTGACCGGCGCCGAACTGCTGGTGTCCAACGCCTCCTGCACCACCAACTGCGGCGTGCCACTGCTGCGTTTGCTGGACAAGGCGATCGGCCTGGATTACGTGTCGATCACCACGATTCATTCGGCGATGAACGATCAGCCGGTGATCGACGCCTATCACCACGAAGACCTGCGCCGCACCCGTTCGGCGTTCCAGTCGGTGATCCCGGTGTCCACTGGTCTGGCGCGTGGCATCGAGCGCCTGCTGCCGGAACTTGCCGGGCGAATTCAGGCCAAAGCCGTACGCGTGCCGACGGTCAACGTGTCCTGCCTCGACATCACGATGCAGACCGCCACCGCGACCGACGCGGGCGAGGTCAACCGGATCCTGCGCGAGGCCGCCACTAACGGTCCGCTCAAAGGCCTGCTGGCCTACACCGAGCTGCCGCACGCCAGTTGTGATTTCAACCATGACCCACATTCGGCCATCGTCGATGCCAGTCAGACCCGTGTTTCCGGCCCCAGGCTGGTGAACATCCTGGCCTGGTTCGACAACGAATGGGGTTTTGCCAACCGAATGCTGGACGTTGCAGAACACTATCTGCAAACAGCGATTTCAAAAAAACCTGCTCTCTAAGAACAGTTACTCAGGAAGTGCGACCCATGACCGTGTTGAAGATGTCCGACCTCGATCTGCAAGGTAAGCGCGTATTGATTCGCGAAGACCTCAACGTCCCAGTCAAGGACGGTGTTGTCACCAGCGATGCGCGTATCCTGGCTTCGCTGCCGACCATCAAGCTGGCCCTGGAAAAAGGTGCAGCCGTGATGGTCTGCTCGCACCTGGGCCGTCCGACCGAAGGCGAGTTCTCCGCCGAGAACAGCCTCAAGCCAGTCGCCGACTACCTGAGCAAGGCCCTGGGCCGCGAGGTCCCGCTGGTGGTCGACTACCTGGGCGGCGTTGACGTCAAGGCCGGCGATATCGTGCTGTTCGAAAACGTGCGCTTCAACAAGGGCGAGAAAAAGAACGCTGACGAACTGGCCCAGCAATACGCTGCCCTGTGCGACGTGTTCGTGATGGACGCTTTCGGCACCGCTCACCGCGCCGAAGGTTCGACGCATGGTGTCGCCAAGTTCGCCAAAGTCGCGGCTGCTGGCCCGCTGCTGGCCGCTGAACTGGACGCACTGGGCAAAGCCCTGGGCGCTCCGGCGCAACCAATGGCGGCCATCGTTGCCGGTTCCAAGGTCTCGACCAAACTCGACGTGCTGAACAGCCTGAGCCAGATCTGCGATCAACTGATTGTCGGTGGCGGCATTGCCAACACATTCCTGGCTGCCGCTGGTCACCCGGTCGGCAAGTCGCTGTACGAGCCGGACCTGCTGGACACCGCGCGCGCCATCGCTGCCAAGGTCAGCGTGCCGCTGCCGGTCGACGTGGTGGTTGCCAAAGAGTTCGCGGAAAGCGCCGAAGCCACCGTCAAGCTGATTGCTGACGTCGCTGCCGATGACATGATTCTGGACATCGGCCCGCAAACTGCCGCCCACTTCGCCGAACTGCTGAAATCGTCGAAAACCATTCTGTGGAATGGCCCGGTCGGCGTGTTCGAGTTCGATCAGTTCGGCAACGGCACCAAAGTGCTGGCCCAGGCCATCGCTGACAGCGCTGCGTTCTCCATCGCTGGCGGTGGCGACACCCTGGCGGCCATCGATAAATATGGCGTGGCTGAGCAGATCTCCTACATTTCCACCGGCGGTGGTGCGTTCCTCGAATTCGTCGAAGGCAAGGTGCTGCCGGCCGTTGAAGTCCTGGAAAGCCGGGCCAAGGCCTGAGGCCGCCCGTTTGGCCAGGCAAAGGAGTGTTCAGATGGTCAAGTCGTTAGCGCTGTTGTTGCTGACCGGTACGCTGGCGGCCTGCGGGAGTAACCCGAAGGCCGAGGCGACGCCTGCGCCGGGTGCGGCGCAGAAAGGCTGCTACCAGGCCGACTGGCAGGCTGAAACCAACCCGGTGCTGAACAAGCGCTCGGGGCCGGACGGCCTGGACAAATACGAGACGCAAACCCCGGCCAAGGAACATGGTTGTCCTTGACCGGTCTGACTCTTTAACTCAGGGCTGGCGGCGGTGGTTGTCAGTCGAGGAACACGGATGAAAGGCTTGATCGCCATTGCGGCGTTGGCATTGTTGGGCGGTTGCGCGCAGATGAACCTGTTTCAGTCTTCCGCTCCGGCGGATAACTGGACCACCTGGACCTGCGACAGCCAGGCCAAAGTGTTGTGGCGCTACGCCGATGCCGGCCAGAAGGAAGTCGATGTTCGACTCGGCGGTGGTGATCAGGTCTATCGCCTGAAAGAAGAGCCGGGCGCTTCGGGCGCGCTGTACAGCGACGGCATGCTGGCGTTTCACGTCAAGGGTGACGAAGGCCTGGTGTACTGGGTCGCCACCAATGACCTGATCGGCCGCGGTTGCAAGGCGCAGTAATTGATACACCGCAAGCCCATTGTAGGAGTGAGCCTGCTCGCGATAGCGGCCTGACAGTCGCTGCAATATTGACTGCAAGATTGCTATCGCGAGCAGGCTCACTCCTAGAGGGGTTCTGCGCTGTTCTGAAGAATTTGCTTTATCGAATCACCAGGCCGGGCTTCAACCCCCGATCTGCAATCACTTGAATAGCCGCCGCCGCTCCGGCAGGCTGGCACGATTAACGACCCTCAACCGGGAGAGACACACACAATGGCACTTATCAGCATGCGCCAGATGCTGGACCACGCAGCCGAGTTCGGCTACGGCGTTCCAGCCTTCAACGTCAACAACCTTGAGCAGATGCGCGCCATCATGGAAGCCGCTGACAAGACTGACTCCCCGGTGATCGTCCAGGCTTCGGCCGGCGCCCGTAAATACGCTGGCGCGCCGTTCCTGCGTCACCTGATCCTGGCCGCGATCGAAGAATTCCCGCACATCCCGGTGTGCATGCACCAGGACCACGGCACCAGCCCTGACGTCTGCCAGCGCTCCATTCAACTGGGCTTCAGCTCGGTGATGATGGACGGCTCGCTGGGCGAAGACGGCAAGACCCCGACCGACTACGAATACAACGTTCGTGTGACTCAACAGACCGTGGCCATGGCTCACGCCTGCGGCGTTTCGGTTGAAGGCGAGCTGGGCTGCCTGGGTTCGCTGGAAACCGGCATGGCCGGCGAAGAAGACGGCATCGGCGCTGAAGGCGTTCTGGATCACAGCCAGATGCTGACCGACCCGGAAGAAGCCGCTGACTTCGTCAAGAAGACTCAGGTCGATGCCCTGGCCATCGCCATCGGCACCAGCCACGGCGCCTACAAGTTCACCAAACCGCCTACCGGTGACGTGCTGGCGATCGACCGCATCAAGGAAATCCACAAACGTATCCCGAACACCCACCTGGTGATGCACGGTTCCTCGTCGGTGCCACAAGAGTGGCTGGCGATCATCAACCAGTACGGCGGCGACATCAAAGAAACCTACGGCGTACCGGTTGAAGAAATCGTCGAAGGCATCAAGTACGGCGTGCGCAAGGTCAACATCGACACCGACCTGCGCCTGGCATCCACCGGCGCAATGCGTCGCCTGATGGCCACCAACCCGAGCGAATTCGACCCGCGTAAATTCTTCGGCGCGACTGTTACTGCGATGCGTGATGTATGTATCGCTCGTTATGAAGCGTTCGGTACTGCCGGTAATGCTTCGAAGATCAAGCCGATTTCTCTGGAAGCGATGTATCAGCGTTATTTGAAAGGTGAGTTGAACGCCAAGGTCAACTAAGCCTGAGCGTTAAGCTGCTTTAAAAGAAACCCGCCGTGAGGCGGGTTTTTTATTGCAGTAAATAAGTCTGTTCTCCCTGCTGCTTCTTCCAGTGGTTTCTAAAGTAAATAAATTCCTCTTCTATGCCCTTTGTCGCCGTCTCATTTTTTGCTTTAGTGGGATGGGTTGTTATGCAAAGTTTTAAATTTTTTACGGGTGACTAGTTATATTTATTATAAGTACCTGTTAGTTCTAACAGGTGTGCAAATCCTAAATGTAAGGAAAATGGCAGTGGGAGATTGACTCTCCTTTTAATGGCTAGTGATTCAAAGGAGATGTATATGCAGATTTTTATAAAAATAATGTCTGATTACAAAGTTATCACTTTAACTTTAGAGGTCGAGCCAAACGATAGCATCGAAAATGCTAAGGCGAAAATACAGGATAAGGAAGGTATTCCACCTGATCAACAACGGTTAATTTTTTCTGGAAAGCAACTCGAGGATGGAAGGACATTTTCAGATTACAATATTGTTAAAGATTCAGAGCTTTATCTTGTTCTCCGTATTCGGAGTGGGTGATGTTGTAATGAGGTTTTTTGTCTCGGATTAATTTGCTAGCGATAGCTAGACATAAATTAATTGCTATATGAAGAAACCCGCCGTGAGGAGGGTTTCTCGTGAAGGGCTGTTTTTATCGTATAAGAGTCAAAAATGTCACCTGTAGCAGAAATTAATCGAAGTCTTAAATGGGTAAGTCAGTTGTGGGCGATTATTCCTTCAGCTCAACATGATCCAATGCCTGATTCACCCCAGTTCTCCGAGCATGACTACCTGTGCGATGCCCAGCGCAGTCTTGCGGTGTGAGGTATCGAGGGTTGCGGCGAAGTTGTTGAGCATTTCGCTGGCTGAACCCAAGGTTTCGCTGGCGTTGGCCAGCAGGGATTCGGTGTTGTCGGGTTGGCGAGGTACATGGACTCGGGCTCGCCGGTGCTGGTCATGATGTGTGCGGCCGGGTTGAGGTAGTGGTCAAGGGCGCGCTCGGCGGCATCGTGGAGTTTTCTCTCGAATCGAGGGATTCGTAGGGGGAGGCCAGGTCGGTGGCTGGCGGGTGAGGCGTTGATTTGGTCATTTGCTCGAAACCTGATTGGAGTGCCCCCTCTCTGGCTACTAATCAAAGTGGAGGCAACTGTACGCAGGTTAGTAGACCGGGGTTTCGAGCAAGCCGGCGCACCCGAGGGTGCCCTGCGCACAGATGCCATCAAGCGCAGGAATCGAAATCCCTGACTGACAGATGCTTGTGCACCACACTTGAAACCTCGGGCTACTAAACCCGATCACTGGAAATCAGTGACGCGAATCAAGTTACCGATGGCCCTCCAGGCGCACAAGCCGGCGGATTCTGGCGTACCCGTAGGCATTGACGCAAGCCGTTGTAGGCATCCGGAAGTAACCGCCGAGCGATCTAAACTACACCGTTTAAAGGATGTCCGACTGGCAATAAATAACCCTGTGGCGAGGGAGCTTGCTCCCGCTGGGGCGCGCAGCGGCCCTGAAAAAACGAGGCCTGCTGCGCAGTCCAGCGGGAGCAAGCTCCCTCGCCACAGGGATGTGTACCAATGAAGCGTTATTTATCGTGGTCGATGTCGAGTTTGCTGAAGGTCACCTGTCCACCCTCACTGGTGTACCCGGTGTTGTCCTGCACATACACCCCGGCCTTGAAGTACAGCGGCTTGTCGCGTCAGGTGGCGTTGATTTGTGAATCCCATTGATAACCTGCCGCGTTCACGCCGAGTGCGCCGCCGGGGTTGGGATGGATCAGGTAGTTGAATCCGCGCTCAAGGTGGCGAGGTGTTGCCGCGGCTTTATTCGTTTTTGAAAGGTAAATCTGCGCTATTTTTTATTGAGTAAGACTCACCATTACAAACCATGTTTTGCAAGGCTTGTAATGGAAGGTTTTAGATTGGGTGTTTTATAGCATCTCGGTTTGAAAATAGGAGTGCCACCTTTCTGTATCCGTGCCGCCACCTCCTGGGCCTTGGCTGCATGTTTGGGGTTGTCGATATAAGAGGGCTCACTTGATAGATCTAATTTTTATCATCGTTGGATTTATATGGCGTTGATGATGTTTCGAGATAACCTGTTTTGTTTAAGTAGTCTTGTGATGATCTAGAATTCTCAAGGGCTTCCTTTTCGACGGCTTCCTGTGCTTCCCTGTTCGCCGTGGCGATCGCAAGTTCTTTAGTATACTCCGTGGGGTTTAAAGGTCCTGCGAAGTAACCGCCGTTGCCGTAGCAGCCGCAAAAAACATAGTTAGGATCTTTATTGCATTGGCAGTTTTTAGGGTGCCAAATCGAATCGCTTTTCCAAGTGTATGAGCCAGGCATCTCGTTATTCCTTCTGATAATCGTGAAAGGGGACGGATTTTCTTATTGGAAATGTCCGTTGTTTGGGTTTTCGTGATTGATATTGGGCTAGAGATGTTGGCTCGTCACCTGTAAAAGTTGACAGGTGTTGATGCCGTGTTGCGATATTGAAAGATCATAAAAGGAATAAGGGGCAGTTAAAAAATGGCGGCTGATCGAGTCGAAAATGGAACAAAGACGGGGGTATTGATCTATCGCTTTTTTTATTAAGTTTCACTTCGCAGGTCTATCTCTTGCCCCGATTCAATATCTTCAATCCGGTATCTCCTGGGTTTCACCTGAAGGGCTAATTGAACAACAAGGTCAATTAGCCTGGGCGTAAAGCTTCGTTGATGAAAAACCCGCCGAGAGACGGGTTTTTTATTCGGCGCAACGATCATTTTCAGAACACCTCTGAACCCCTGTAGGAGTGAGCCTGCTCGCGATGGCGGTGTGTCAGGCGTCCATGGTGCTGGATGTCAGAGCGCAATCGCGAGCAGGCTCACTCCTACAATCAGATCGTATACAGCTGCATGTCATCGGGTGGCGGTGAGGACGCTTTCGCTGGCAGGCCAGCTACCACAGGGTTCTGCCTATGTCACTTGTCGTGATCAATATCCAGCTTGCTGAACGTCACCTGCCCACCTTCGCTGGTGTACCCGGTGTTGTCCTGCACATACACGCCTGCCTTGAAATACAGCGGCTTGTTGCGCCAGGTGGCGCTGATCTGTGAATCCCACTGATAGCCCGCCGCGCTCACGCCCAGCGCGCCGCCGGGGCTTAAGTGGATGAGGTAGTTGAATTCGTTGTCCAGTCTGATTCCGGTGGCGAGGGTGATGACGCGGCTTTCCTTGTCGTCGGGGTGCATGCGGACTTTGATCACCAGGTTGCCGTTCCGGGTTTTTTCCTTGTACTGGTATTCAAGCTTGACCAACGGGCGCTGGCTTTCATAGGCGTGGATCTGGCCGATGACGATCTTGCCGGAGCTGGGCACCTTGTTCACTGCGAGGGTCGCACGCAGCAGGTTGTCGGCATCCGGGTAGTACCAGTTACGCAACGTACCGTTGCTGTAGGTTTCGCGCAGTTCGGTGCGCGGGTAGATGGCGTTTTCGGTTTTTGATCCGGTAACCGGCGACCAGAAAAACAAGGTGCCGGTGTCGGAATGGAAGTACTGATCCTTGAAGCCATCCACCAGTTTGGAGGTTTCGACGGTGTACGGCGGACTGCCGACGGGAACGCTGAGGTTCCAGGTTGCGAGATCGATCATGTCGGTTCTTCCACTCAATTCATCCTGAACGCGAGTGCCAGAAGCTCTAGCCCGCGCCTTTTCGGGCGGCCTTTATAAGCGTAGAGGACTTTTTTGTTAACGCCCGTTTGGCAGATGATTGGCGTCAACATCCTGTCGAAATGCCATCTGTCCCGGTTTTCGCGGGCTACAGGGGTTACCGTTAGTCGGTAAATCGCGGCTTTGGCCAAATGATGGCGGCGTGACAGCTTCTGCTTTTACAGATCCGGTACTAGAGTGATGACTCAGTAACTGTACGGTTTTCACGAGAAACCGGCCGATATCCCGAAAAGAGATGTCCCGACAAGAGAAGCAGCATGGAATGCGCGCAACCCCAGCCAGGTGAAGGCAGCTCTGTCCTTTTGATCGTTGATGATTACCCTGAAAACCTGATCAGCATGCGCGCGTTGTTGCAGCGTCAGGATTGGCTCGTCATGACCGCCGCCTCCGGTTTCGAGGCGCTCAATCTTTTGCTCGAACACGATGTCGACCTGGTGCTGCTGGACGTGCAGATGCCGGGCATGGACGGCTTCGAAGTCGCGCGACTGATGCGCGGCAGCCAGCGTACGCGGCTCACTCCAATCATTTTCCTCACCGCCAACGAGCAGTCCCAGGATGCAGTGATCAAGGGCTATGCCAGCGGCGCGGTGGATTATCTGTTCAAGCCGTTCGACCCGCAGATTCTCAAGCCCAAGGTGCAGGCGCTGCTCGAACATCAGCGCAACCGCCGCGCCTTGCAACGCCTGACCCATGACCTGGAAGTCGCTCGCGCCTTCAACGCCTCGGTACTGGATAACGCGGCGGAGGGGATTCTGGTGCTCGGCGAGGACGGCTTGATCCGATTCGCCAATCCGGCGATTTCGCGCTTGCTCAATGCCCCGGTGAAGGAGCTTGAGGGCAAGGAGTTTCTCGATTTCCTGCAGAAACCGCACATTCCCCTCTGGGCCGATTCCGAGTTGTTTGCCGGTTATCGGCGCGGCGAAACCCTGCGTCTGCACGACGCGCTGCTGCGTACCGCGCCAGGGCAACAGGTGCCGGTGGCGTTGTCATGCGCGCCGCTGCCGACCGAGCAGCACGCGATGGTGGTGACGGTGCTGGATATGTCGGTGGTGCGCCACCTGCATCAGCAACTGGAATTTCAGGCGGTGACCGATCCGCTGACCGGCCTGCTCAATCGGCGTGGTTTCTATCAGACGGTAGAGAATCTGCTGCTGCGCGGTGAACGCAGCGACAGTAGTTGGGTGCTGCTGTATCTCGACCTCGATGGTTTCAAGCGGGTCAACGATTCCCTCGGCCACGATGCCGGTGATCGGGTGCTGCGCTGGGTCTCCGAGCAGTTGAAGGCCTGCTTGCGGCCGTTCGACATTCTGGCGCGCATGGGCGGTGACGAGTTCACCGCGTTGCTCGATCTGGAGTTTCCCGAGCAAGCGGCCAAGATTGCCGAGAAGCTCATCGAGCGGGTGTCGATCTGTCAGCAGATCGAAGGGCTGGACATTGCATTGGGCGCGAGTATCGGCATCGCCACCTACCCGGACTGCGGTTCGAACCTCGACGGATTGCTGCGTGCGTCCGACATCGCCATGTACGAAGCCAAGCGTGCCGGGCGGCAGCAGTATCGTTTTTATGATCACGACATGAACGGTCGGGCACGCTCGCGCCTGATGCTCGAAGAAAGCGTGCGCGCAGCGATTGAAAACCGTGATTTCAATCTGGTGTATCAGCCACAGGTAGCGATCGACAGTGGGCAGATTCGTGGCTTCGAGGCCCTGTTGCGCTGGCAGCATCCGAGTGTCGGCGATGTACCGCCGGGGCTGTTTTTGCCGTTGCTGGAAGAGGCGCGGCTGATCAGCCGACTCGGCAGCTGGATCTATCATCGCGGTGCCGGTCAGCGCAAAGCCTGGGAAACCCTGTTTGCCGAAGATCTGGTACTCGGCGTGAGCCTGAGCAACACCCAGTTCGGCCTGCCGAATCTCGCCACTGAATTGCGTCAGGTGCTGGAGCGGCATGCCTTGCAGCCACGGCAACTGGAAGTCGAAATTACCGAAGAGGCGCTGATGCACAACCCGGATGAAACCCGAAAGCAGTTGCGTCTGCTGCGCAATCTGGGGGTGCGGGTGGCGCTGGATGATTTCGGTTCGGGGCCATGTTCGCTGGCACATCTGCGTGATCTTGAGCTCGATACGCTCAAGCTTGATCGGCACCTGATCGCCCGACTGCCGGATTCGGCCCGGGACGCCTCGCTGGTGAGCACAGTGATCAGTTTGTGCAAACAATATGGTTTGCTGGTGATCGCCGAAGGTGTGGAAACCATTGAGCAGTACCAATGGCTGCAGGCCCATGGTTGCGAATACGTGCAAGGCTTCCTGGTAGCGCGGCCGATGATGGCCGATGCCGTCGCAAGCTTTGCCGAGCCGTTTGACTGGAGCGCGCTGCCCGGTTGAATTCGCTACACTGGCGCTCTTTTCGAACCGTGCTGCCGTGTCCATGACTGCGTTGAAATACCTCCAGGCCTATCCTGCGCAATTGCAGGATCAGGTGCGCCAACTGATCGCCGAACAGCGTCTGGGTGACTACCTGAGCCAACGCTATCCCGGGCGCCACGATGTGCAGAGCGACAAGGCGTTGTACAGCTACGCGCTGGACCTGAAGCAGGAATACCTGCGTAACGCCCCGGCCATCGACAAGGTGCTGTTCGACAACCGCCTCGACCTGACTCATCGCGCTCTGGGCCTGCATACCACGGTGTCGCGGGTACAGGGCGGCAAGCTCAAGGCCAAGAAGGAGATTCGCATTGCTTCGCTGTTCAAGGAAGCGGCGCCCGAGTTTCTGAAGATGATCGTTGTGCACGAGCTGGCGCACTTCAAAGAGTCGGACCACAACAAGGCTTTCTATAAATTGTGTGAACACATGCTGCCGGGGTATCACCAGGTCGAGTTCGACTTGCGGGTGTACCTGACGTGGCGGGATCTGCAATAGCCGCATCAAGGAGCGGGTGGATGGACGTCAGCAAGACCAAAAGCAGTTTCTACCGTCGCCTGTACGTGGCCTACCTGATCGACAGCGGCCTGGCCGCCAGCGTGCCGGCGCTGACCGAGGTCACCGGCATGCCCCGGCGCACGGCGCAGGACACCATCGCCGCATTGGCGGATCTGGATATCGTCTGTGAATTCGAGCAGGAAGAGGGCGCACGCAACCATGCCGGGCGCTATCGGATTCGCGAGTGGGGGGCGATTGATCGTGGGTGGATCGAGCGCAATTTGCGGCAGATCAAGGCTGTGCTGGAATATCCCTGAGTCCTGCGTTGTCTGAGTTGACGCCTTCGCGAGCAAGCCCGCTCCCACAGGGCATTGCATTCCAGATGTGGGAGCGAGCTTGCTCGCGAAGGAGCCTTCAGGAACGACGCATCCCTATGTGCGGAATGTCATCCTCGAGGTATTCCTCACCCGCCACGACAAAGCCGTACCTGCCGTAATACCCCTGCAAATGCGCCTGCGCCGACAGATAGATCGGTACCTGCGGCCAATGCTTCTCGGCCTGTTTCAGTGCGTGTTCCATCATTGTGTGCCCCAGGCCTTTGCCCCGGCCCTGCGGTGCGATGATCACGCGGCCGATCACCACGTCACCGCCCTGGGACTCGGGGTCGAGCAGGCGCAGATAGGCGATCAACTGATCGTCTTCCCAGCCCGTCAAGTGATGGGTGTCGCCATCCAGATCCTGACCGTCGAGGTCCGGGTAGGCGCATTTCTGTTCGACCACGAACACCTCCGAGCGCAGCTTCAGCAGTGCGTACAACTGCTCTTTGCCCAGATCGCTGTGATGCTTGCAGATCCACTCTATTGTCATCTTGCGGCTCCTTGAACTCCGTCGCCCGATACTAAGCGCACAGGCTTCAGATGTCTGTATGGCGTAAGAGTCTGTGACAAAGGTCAAAATGCCATCATTCCTTTCTCGCGATGGCGGCTGCTTTGTGTAATCTGCTGGTAAGCGCTGTGCACGGGCTTCAATGAGCTACTGTTAGGGCCTGGGTTTCGCCGGTAAGGGGCCTTGGGGTTTTGACTGGAAAACACGCTGGGCAGCCTGCCCGCTAAGGATTTTCAAGCATGCCGCGACTGCATCGAGCCTTTGCTTTGATCGGATTGCTCTTGCTGGCCCAAACCGCCGCAGCGGACAAGTTGCGACTGGTGTTTGATATCTGGCCGCCTTTTACCGACGACACACTGGTCAACGGCGGCCTGGCCACTGACATCGTCAGCACCGCATTGGCCCGGGCCGGCTACGCCAGCGACTATGAGCAGGTGCCGTGGGCGCGGGCGCTGCTGGGGGTTGGCGAAGGGCGTTACGACGTGCTGGTCAACGCCTGGTACAACGACGAACGCACCAAACTCGGCCAGTTCTCTGGTGAATACCTGCTCAATCGCATCCGCTTTCTCAAGCGCAAGGACACACCGCTGGACTACAGCAGCCTGGAGCAACTGCACACCTATCCGATCGCGGTGGTGCGCGGCTATGCCTATTCACAGGCGTTCGACGCCGACACCGCGCTGCAGAAAGTCCCGGTGCACAACTTCGCCATGGCAGTGCGCATGCTGGCGGCGGATCGGGTCAAGTTGACACTGGAAGATGAATACGTCGCGCGGTATTACCTGGCGCGCGAATCACCCAAGGTGCGCAACGCCGTGGAGTTCCTGCCCAAGCCGCTGAGCGAGAACAGCCTGCACATTCTGGTGAGTCTGAAGAATCCTGAGCATGAGCAGATCGTGGCGGGGTTTGATAAGGCGATTGCGGCGATGAAGGCGGATGGCAGTTATGACCGGTTGATGCGGCAGCATGGGATGTAGGGGCTGATCCGCAAACTGCTGTGTGGCTGATGGCCCTTTCGCGAGCAAGCCCGCTCCCACCTTGGAGTGCGTTGCCCTGTGGGGGGCATGGGCTGTTGGGGGTGATCTGAAAATTGTTGTGTGGCTGATGGCCCTTCGCGAGCAAGCCCGCTCCCACCTTTGGAGTGCGTTCCCCTGTGGGAGCGGGCTTGCTCGCGAAGGCGTCCTTTCAGCCAGCGCCAACCTCGCTGGTGTCCTTGATCAAGTGTGCCGCCAACGTACGCAACGGCCCCAACTGCCGGCAGATCAGCGCCAGTTGTGTCTGCACCAGACGCTGTCCCTCATCGATCTCGTCGGCCATCTGCTCCAGCTCATTGGCCAGTGCTTCCTCTTCATCGCTCTGAATCGCTATCGGCTGCTTGTTCGCCAGGCCTTGGGCGATTTCGTCGATGCTGGCGGCCAGTTTCACCCCGGCGCCGTCGATCAGCTGTTCACGGACTTCCGCCGGCAGCTGGGTCTCGCGGTGCGCGCCCAGCCCGGACAAGTAACTGAGCAGAGTGTGTGAGAGCACCAGGAAGCGGAAACCGACATCCGCTTCCTTACGGAAATGCCCCGGCTCCATCAGCATGTTCGCCAGCGTCGTCGACAGCGCCGCGTCGGCGTTGTGCGCGTTGCGCCGGGCCAGGCGGTAAGCGAGGTCGTCGCTCTTGCCGGCGGCGTATTGCTGCATGATCTGGCGCAGGTAGATGCTGTTGCAGGTCAGGGTGTTGGCCAGCACCTTGTTCAGGCGCCGACCCTGCCAGTCGGGCAGGAACAAGATCACCGTAAGGCCGGCGATCAGGCTGCCGAGCAAGGTATCGAACAGGCGCGGCAGGAACAGCCCATAGCCATCGCCGATCTGGTTGAAGCAGAACAGCACCATGATCGTGATGGCTGCCGTCGCCACGGTGTAACGCGTAGTACGGTTGGTAAAGAACACCACCCCGGCGGCGATGGCGAAGCACGACTGCACCAGCGGGCTGGGAAACAGATCGAACAGCGCCCACGCCACGGTCAGGCCGATGGCGGTGCCGAGAATCCGCTGGCCGAGCTTGCGCCGGGTCGCGCCGTAGTTCGGCTGGCAGACGAACAGCGTGGTGAGGATGATCCAGTAACCTTGCGAGGGGTGAATCAAGTGCACCATGCCGTAGCCGATACTCAACGCCAACGGCAGGCGCAGGGCGTGGCGGAACAGCAGGGAGGTCGGTGTCAGTTGGGTGCGCAGGCGAATCCACACGTCCTTGAGGTTGCGCGGCGAGCGGTCGAGCAGGCTGCTGTCGGTGGCGTCCGCCAGGGCATCCGGGTTGCTCGCGTCGCTGAGCAAGCGGTCGAGGGTGCCGAGGTTGGCCGCCAGTGCGCGCAGCGAGCGCAGCAGGCCGCGCCACGCCGGGTTGCTCTGGATGCGCAGGTGTTCGAGGGAGGCGTCGAGGTCAGTCAGCGCTTCGGCAAAACTGGCGTCGTAGATGAACGGCTGGCGCATCTGGATCGATTCGGCCAGTGCCCGGCAGGCCTTGCCCTGCTGGCGCAGCAAGCGCTGGCAGCGAAAGAGCACGTCGCTGTGGAAGAACGCATCAGCCAGCGCGTTGTACGGATAGTGTGACGAGCTGGCGCGTTCGTGGATGTCCTGAGCGAGGAAGTACAGCTTCAGATAGCGGCTGACTTTCGAGCCCGGGCGCCCGTTGCCGACCCGGTGCAGAATGATTTCCTTGGCGCTGTTCAGCGCCGCTACCACCCGACCGTTCTGCTGCGCCAGCTCCAGCCGCCGCGCTTCGACATCCAGTTGGCGGATCGGCTCGAACAGCGATGCCTTGAGTTTCAAATAGAAGCCCAGCTCGCGGAACAACCGGGCCAGACTCTGCTGCACCGGCTGGTTGGAAAACATCGCCTGCCACAACACCGAGAGCAAGCCGTACCACGCGGCGCCGGCCACCAGCAGCATCGGTTCGTGCCAGAAATCGGTGACGGCGCCACCGCGCTGATCAACACCGATCATGGTGTACACCGACAGAATCAACGTCGCCGACGCGATCGCGCCATAGCGCTCGCCGAGCGCACCGAGCATGGTCAGGCCGAAGCTGGCCAATGCCAGGGCGATGGCAAACACGATGGGGTAGGGGAAGAGCAGTTCCACCGACAGCGCGGCGATACTGAAACACACCAGTGTTACCGCCAGTGCGTTGAGACGGCCCTGCCAACTGTCGTCGGTCTCGGCCAGGGCGCTGGCGATAATCCCCAGGAACAACGGGATCAACAGGCCCATTTCATCCTGATACCAACACAGCGCCATGCTGCCGGTCAGGGCGATGAACACCCGCACGCTGTAGCTGAATTTATCCAGCGCCCACAGGCGCCGCAAAGACTGACGAAACGAGGTCGAGGACATGAAGTGCGAAGGCCTTCCGAGGCGATGCCGCTAAATTGAGCCAGTAATGACGCCGACGCAATGGCGCCGATCACATCTGACAGCAAAAAGTATTCCTTACTGCATCACGCATAACCACTGTGGGAGGGGGCTGGCTCCCGAAAGCGGGGCGTCATTCAACATTGATGTCGACTGACCCAGCGCATTCGCGAGCAAGCCCGCTCCCACCGTTTTGATTTGCGTGGTATCAGACGTACTGCGCGGCGGCGTAACCCGAGGCCCAGGCCCACTGGAAGTTGAAACCGCCGAGGTGACCAGTGACATCGAGCACTTCGCCAACGAAATACAGCCCCGGACTTTTCAGCGACTCCATGGTCTTGGACGACACTTCGCGGGTATCGACGCCACCCAGGGTGACCTCGGCGGTGCGATAGCCTTCGGTGCCGGCCGGGACGACTTTCCAGCTGCCCAGCTTGTCGGCGATCTGCGCCAGTTCGGCGTGGGTGTACTGCTTCATCGGTTTGGAAACGAACCAGCTGTCCGCCAGCAGGTTGGCCATCTTCTTGGTAAAGATTTCGCCGAGCAGGGTTTTCAGCTCGCTGTTCGGGCGTTCGGCCACTTGCTGTTGCAGCCATGTCGCCGTGTCGTGGTCTGGCAGCAGGTTGATCTCCACGGTGTCGCCCGGTTCCCAGAACGACGATATCTGCAAAATCGCCGGGCCGCTGAGGCCACGGTGAGTGAACAGGATGTTTTCGCGGAAGCTCTGCTCGTTGCAGCTGACCAGGCAATCCACCGACGTCCCGGACAGCTCGGTGCACAGTTCCTTGAGTTGATCGGTGATGGTGAACGGCACCAGGCCGGCGCGGGTTGGCAGCAGTTCATGGCCGAACTGCTTGGCCACCTGATAACCGAAACCGGTGGCGCCCAGCGTCGGGATCGACAGCCCGCCGGTGGCGATCACCAGCGACTGGCACTGGAGCTGGCCGAGGGTGGTGTCGAGCAGGTAACCGTTTTCGACCTTCTCGATGGTCTGGATCGAGGTGTCCAGGTGCAGCTCGACGCCGACCTGATCGCACTCCTCGAGCAGCATGCCGAGGATGTCGCTGGATTTGTTATCGCAGAACAGCTGACCGAGCTTCTTCTCGTGGTACGGCACGCCATGCTTGGCGACCATGCCGATGAAATCCCACTGGGTGTAGCGCGCCAGTGCGGATTTGCAGAAATGCGGGTTATACGAGAGAAAATTGCCCGGCTCGGTGTACATGTTGGTGAAATTGCAGCGGCCACCGCCGGACATCAGGATTTTCTTGCCGGCCTTGTTCGCATGATCAAGCAGCAACACTTCACGCCCACGCCCGGCGGCGGTCAGTGCACACATCAACCCTGCGGCGCCAGCGCCAATGATCACGACTTCGGTAGAGCGCAAAACGGTGTCCTCTTGGTGGATCGCTACAAAACAAACTGTGGGAGCGGGCTTGCTCGCGAAGACGGTGTGTCAGTTGACACAAAAGTCGCCTGAAACACCGCTTTCGCGAGCAAGCCCGCTCCCACAGGGGATCTCCTTTGAATGGAGGATCAGTTACAAAACACGCACGCGCAACGAACGGCCCTTGATCTTGCCGTTGTTCAAACGCTGCAGCGCCTGCATGACCACGGTGCGTTCAACCGCCACATAGGACTGGAAGTCGAAGATCGCGATCTTGCCCACCTGGGCACCCGGGATGCCGGCGTCGCCAGTCAGTGCGCCGAGGATATCGCCCGGACGCACCTTGTCTTTACGCCCGCCGGCGATGCACAGCGTGCTCATCGGTGGTTGCAGCGGGGCGCCGCCCTGGGACTTGAGGTTGTCCACCTGATCCCAGTTCAGCGGGGCTTTTTGCAGTTGTTCGATGGCTTGCGCGCGATGGGCTTCGGACGGTGCAACGAGGCTGACCGCGATGCCTTTCTCGCCAGCGCGACCGGTACGGCCAACGCGGTGAATGTGAATTTCCGAATCGCGAGCCAGTTCGACGTTGATCACCATGTCCAGCGCATCGATGTCCAGGCCACGGGCGGCGACGTCGGTGGCGACCAGTACCGAAGTACTGCGGTTGGCGAACATCGCCAGCACCTGATCGCGGTCACGCTGTTCCAGATCGCCGTGCAGGCCGACGGCGGAAATGCCTTTGGAGGTCAGGTGATCGACGGTTTCCTGCACTTGCTGCTTGGTGAAGCAGAACGCCACGGTGGAGGCCGGACGGAAGTGGTGCAGGACCTTGGTCACGGCGCTCATGCGCTCTTCCGGGGAGATCTCGTAGAAGCGCTGTTCGATCTGCGTGTCGTCGTGGAACGCTTCGGCTTTCACCGTTTGCGGGTCACGCATGAATTTCGAGGCCAGTTGCTTGATGCCCACCGGGTAAGTGGCAGAGAACAGCAAGGTCTGACGGCGCGCCGGGGTCTGCTCGATGATGTCTTCGATGGCATCGTAGAAACCCATGTCGAGCATGCGGTCGGCTTCGTCGAGGATCAGCGTGTTCAAGCCGTCGAGCACCAGCGAACCCTTGCGCAGGTGTTGCTGGATGCGCCCGGGAGTGCCGACGATGATGTGCGCGCCGTGCTCCAGCGAAGCGATCTGCGGGCCGAACGACACGCCGCCGCACAGGGTCAGGACCTTGATGTTGTCTTCGGCGCGGGCCAGACGACGGACTTCCTTGGCGACCTGGTCGGCCAGCTCACGGGTCGGGCAGATCACCAGCGCCTGGCAACCGAAGTAGCGTGGGTTGATCGGGTTCAACAGGCCGATGCCGAACGCGGCGGTCTTGCCGCTGCCGGTCTTGGCCTGGGCGATCAGGTCCATCCCCTTGAGGATCACCGGCAAGCTCTGCGCCTGGATCGGCGTCATCTGGGCATAACCGAGGGATTCGAGGTTAGCCAGCATGGCGGCGGACAGCGGCAGAGTATTAAAAGCGGTGGCGATGGTGGTCACGGGACTGGCCTGCAAAACAAAATGTCGCGCAGTGTAGCAGCCCCGTGCCACTTTCCTCGAAAGTTCTGGACGAACAGTGATTAATGTTCGATGTGTTCTTCCGGGCGCTTGGCCCGACGGCCGTCCTCTTTCGACAGTTGCGAGAAGATCGTCGCGGCCAGCATCGCCATGATCCCGACGGTGACGAAGGTCAGCTGGAACGCGCCCAGCACGGTTTCCACGCCATCATTGCCGATCTCTGCCGTGAAACCGCCGAGCAAGGCACCGGCGCAGGCCACCCCCAGACTCAACGACAATTGCGCCACCACCGACAGCAGGCTGTTGCCGCTGCTGGCGCTGGCGTCATCGAGGTCGATCAGGGTCACGGTGTTCATCGCGGTGAATTGCAGCGAGTTGATCGCGCCGAGAATCGCCAGCAGGCACAGCAACAGCCAGTACGGGGTCTGCTCGCTGACCAGGCCCATGCTCGCCAGCATGATCCCCAGCGCGAGGGTGTTGCCGGTGAGCACGATGCGATACCCGAGGCGTTCGATCAGCGGACGCGCCATCCACTTGGCAAACATCGCCGCAGCGGCCAGCGGCAGCATGCTCATCCCCGCTTGCGACGGCGAATAACCCAGCGCCACTTGCAGCAACAACGGCACCAGGAACGGCAGAGCGCCGCTGCCCAGACGGGCGAACAGGTTGCCGAGAATGCCGACGGCAAAGGTCCGGGTCTTGAACAGTGACGGGGCGAACAGCGGATTTTCGACGTGCCCGGCGCGCAGCCAGTACGCCGCCAGACAGGCCAGGCCGCCGAACAGCAGCAACATCACCCGCAGGTGCGGCAGGTGCAGTTCGCCAAGGCCTTCCATGGCGATGGTGATCAGGATCATCGCCGCGCCAAACAACAGGAAACCGAGGCTGTCGAAACGCGTGCGTTCAGTGCCGCGCAGGTCGGGAATGAATTTCCACACTGCGTAGCAGCCGAGCACGCCGACCGGCAGGTTGATCAGGAAGATCCAGTGCCACGTCAGGTATTGCACCATCCAGCCGCCCATGGTCGGGCCGATCAACGGACCGAGCAGGCCGGGAATGGTGATGAAACCCATAATCCGCACCAGTTCCGAGCGCGGGTAAGCGCGCAGCACCACCAAGCGTCCGACCGGCAGCATCAGCGCACCGCCCAGGCCCTGAATCACCCGCGCGCCGACCAGCATGGTCAGGCTGCTGGACAAGGCGCAGAGCAGCGAGCCGAAACTGAACAGCAGGATCGCGCCGAAGAAGATCTTCTTGGTGCCGAAGCGGTCGGCGATCCAGCCCGAGGCCGGAATCAGCAGCGCCACGGTGAGCATGTAGGCGATGACTACGCCTTGCATGCGCAACGGGTTTTCGGCCAGATCCCGGGCCATGGCCGGCAGGGCGGTGTTGAGGATGGTCCCGTCGAGGGACTGCATGAAGAAAGCGATGGCGACGACCCACGGCAACCAGCGGGCGGTGATGGCGTCGAGAGGCGGGCGAGTGGGCATGGAACCTCTTGTGTTTGGGGTTAATGCACAGGCTTTTGGTGGGAGCGGGCTTGCTCGCGAATGCGGTGAATCAGTCGATGTTGTTGGTGACTGACACGACGCCTTCGCGAGCAAGCCCGCCCCCACAGTAGATCTCCAGTGTTCTGGAGATCCTGGTCTTACAGGGTCAAGGTCAAACGGCTCACCAGCGCCCCCGGCAGCAAGGCCGACGAGGTATTGCGCTGGCCGTACGTGCTCGCCGACAACAGCAACTCGCGCTCGGCGGTCAGTGCTTCCAGCTGCGAACCCAGCAGGCTGTAGGCGCTGTCGTCGAAACGCATGGTGCTGACCGGCGCCTGAATCTCGCCGTTCTCGACCCAGAACGTGGCAAACCGGGTCATACCGGTCAGGCGTGCTGCCGGCTGATCGGAGAAGTTCAGGTACCACAGGTTGCTGATGTACAGCCCGGTGCCCAGCTGCTTGAGAATATCGGCTTGTGACAGACTCCCGGCCGCCATGCTCAGCGCGCTCGGCGATTCGCCACCGCTGGCGCCGTTGGCGGTCAGGCCGTATTCGGCGGCACTGCGTGAGCCGACCAGTTGATCGCCGGCCTTGCCTTCGATGACCAGGCGCAGATCGCTGCGCGGATACCCTTCGCCGGAAAACGCCGGGCTCAGCGAGCCGCTGACTTGCTCATCCAGCGAAACCAGCGGACTGAACGCCTGATCGCCGACATACAGTTTCTGCAGCGGGCTGCTCTTGCTGGCGATCGACTGCGCGGAGAACCCGCCCCAGCTCAGCATGCCCATGATTTCTTCCAGCGCGGCCGGGGCCAGATACGCCCGGTATTGCCCCGGTGCCAGCGTGCGCAGTGGACGACCGAGAAACGCCAGTTGCTCGCGCGCCTGATGGAAGCGTCGGGCGAAGCCTTCGCTGCTCCATTCGTGGCCGGCATAGCTGGCTTTTACCGCTTCGCCGTTCTCGTGGAACAGGCTGAAGTCGAAGTTGAAGCTGTTGGCCTGATGCCAGCCAAACGCTCCTGAGGAGCTGGCGAAACCACGGCTGATGGGGCCTGCGGCATAGAAACCGACCAAGTCCAGACCTTCAGCCGCAGCGCAGATTTCTTCAACCACCTGTTCGGTGTCCGGCAGCGGATGTTCCTGCACGTTGTTGCTCTGCCAGCCGTTGTGGTTGAGCAGCAGGTACGGATCCTGCGGCAACAGCGGCAAGGTTTCGCGCAGTTGTTGCAGGCCTTCGGCGAGGCGTTGCAGGTCGGCTTCCTGATCACCGGAGAGGGTGATGTGCAGGTCGGCGTGGCGGCCGTCATTGATCAGCTTCAGCCCGACATCGGCCTGTTGCACCTGACCGGCCTGACGCACCTTGGCGTGGTTGAACCGCACGAATGCCGAGGATTCGGCGGCATAGCTGAGGGTGAATTGTTCCGGCTCGCGCACACTGTCGCGCAGCCAATTGACCATGACCTTGAAGGCGTCGGACTGACTCTTCGAAATGCTCATCAGGCGTCTCCCCCAAACACATCAACGTTGCTGAATACGCAGGCCGGCGAAGCGTGGCCGACGCGGATCACCTGGTTCGGCTCGCCCTTGCCGCAGTTTGGCGTGCCCAGCACCATACGGGTGCCGGCATCGCCGACCGCGCGCAGACTCTTCCAGAAGTGCGCGGAAATGCCCCGGTAGTTCGGATTTTTCACCACACCTTTAAGTTCACCGTTCTCGATCAACTGACCCCACTCGCAACCGAACTGGAATTTGTTGCGTGCATCGTCAATCGACCACGAGCGGTTGGTGCTCATCAGAATGCCGTGCTCGATGCCGCTGATCAGTTGCGTCAGCGACTGATCGCCCGGCTCGATGTTGAGGTTGGCCATGCGGTCGATCGGCGGCCGGTTCCAGCCACAGGCGCGACTGTTGGCAACACCGTCGAGACCGGCGCGGAACTGCGACAGCGCGCCGCCCAATGGCCGCAGCAGCAAGCCTTCGCGAATCAGGAACTGCTTGCTGGCTTTTGTACCGTCGTCATCGTGGCCGTAACTCGCCAGCTCTTCGGGAATGTCTGGATCGAAGGTCACGTTGAGCAGCTTCGAGCCGTATTGCAGGCTGCCGAAGTCGCTGGTTTTGACGAAGCTGGTGCCGGCGTAATTACGCTCGTCACCGAGGATGCGGTCGAGCTCCAGCGGGTGCCCGATGGACTCGTGGATCTGCAGCATCATCTGGTCAGGCATCAGCAACAGGTCGCGCGGACCTTGCGGGGTGTTCGGTGCGAGCAGCAGTTGCAGAGCCTGATCGGCCACCTGCGGGCCGGCGCCGACCAGGCCGCAACGGCTGATCACGTCCGCGCCACCCTGCTGGCCGAAGTTCTCGCGGCCGAGGCTGCGGGTCTGGCTGTCGTTGCCGTCGTAGGCAGTGACGTCGAGACCCGGGTAGACGAAGCGCTGGGCCTGGCGCAATTCGGCGCCGGCGCTGCTCAGATAAATCTGCTCGACGTGAGTGATGCCGATGCTCGCTTCCCAATTCACCAGGCGCTCATCCTTTGGCACCGAGGCGGACTCCGCGCCGAGCAGCTCGAAGCATTCGCTCAGGGACGGGAAGGGTTGCGCAAAATTGGGCGAAAAGTAATCAGCGCGGTCGCTCGACACCGGCTGATCACGCAGGTCGAGCAAGGCGTGTGGCTTGAGTCGCCGGGCCTGCTGTTCGGCGCGTTCAAGGGCGGTTTGCAGGCCTTGCTGCGACAGGTCGTTGGTGGCGGCGTAAGCCTCCACACCGTTGACCCGCACGGTGAGCATCGCGCCTTCGTCACGGCTCAGGCTCGGCGGCTCGGCGACGTTCTTGCGCACCGACAGGTACTGGCCGGACTCGCGTACATACCGCAGGGAAAAAAACTCGGCGCCCGTGCGCAAGGCAGCGAAGCGCTGCTTGAGCTGGGGGTGGAAATCGAACATTCGGGAACCTCCTTGTTATGGAGTTGCGGGGTGAGGCGATTCGGCGGGGAGGGGTGAAACGATTGCGCGAGGACTAGAGTAGGCCTGCGTGGGGGTAGGATCAAGTGAAGAGGGGGTGTAGGAGGATTTACTTGAAGCAGAGGGATTTGTGCTGAATGTGAGGCCCCTTCGCGAGCAGGCTCGCTCCCACAATGGATCTCCAGTGAACACAAAATCCGTGAACACCCAAAAACCAATGTGGGAGCGAGCCTGCTCGCGAAGGCCGCGCCTCGGTATTACTCAAGGGCCTCATCGCGAGCAGCCTTGACGCGGTGTTGCTGAGTTACTGAGCAACAGGCGTGATATCACGCATCGGCTTGCCCTTCACCGGCGCACCGCCAGCGACGTAGTAGGCAGCGTTGCTACGCGGCAGTGGCTTGCGGCCACGGATCTTGTCGGCGATTTTCTCGGCGATCATGATCGTTGGCGCGTTCAGGTTGCCGGTGGTGATGATCGGCATGATCGAGGCATCGACCACACGCAGGCTTTGCATGCCGTGTACGCGACCTTCGCCATCCACTACCGCCATGTCGTCGGTGCCCATCTTGCACGAGCAGGACGGGTGGAACGCGGTTTCGGCGTGCTCGCGGATGAACTTGTCCAGCTGTTCATCGGTTTGCACTTCGATGCCCGGGCTGATTTCGCGGCCACGGAAGGCGTCCAGTGCCGGCTGTTGCATGATTTCGCGAGTCAGGCGGATGCCGTCACGGAATTCCTGCCAGTCCTGCTCGGTGGCCATGTAGTTGAACAGGATGCTCGGGTGCTGGCGCGGGTCTTTCGACTTGGCCTGGATGCGACCACGGCTTGGCGAACGCATGGAACCCATGTGCGCCTGGAAACCGTGCTCTTTCACACCGTTGCTGCCGTTGTAGTTAATCGCGACCGGCAGGAAGTGGTACTGGATGTTCGGCCATTCGAACTCTTCACGCGTACGGATGAAACCGCCGGCTTCGAACTGGTTGCTGGCGCCGATGCCGGTGCCGTTGAACAGCCACTCGGCACCGATGGCCGGCTGGTTGTACCAGAGCAGCGACGGGTACAGCGAAACGGGCTGGGTGCAAGCGTATTGCAGGTACAGCTCAAGGTGGTCCTGCAGGTTTTCACCAACGCCTGGCAGGTCGTGAACCACCGGGATGTCGAGGCTTTCCAGCAGTTTCGCCGGGCCAATGCCGGAGCGTTGCAGAATTTGCGGCGAAGCGATGGCGCCGGAGCACAGCAGGACTTCTTTGCGCGCTTTGACTTCAACGCGCTCTTCCGCCGAGCCGACCAGGTAACGCACGCCGACGGCACGCTTGCCTTCGAACAAAATCTTGTCGGTCAGGGCGTGAGTGACGATGGTCAGGGTCGAACGCTTCTTGGCGGTGTCGAGGTAGCCACGGGCGGTGGAAGCACGACGGCCTTTGGGCGTCACGGTGCGGTCCATCGGGCCGAAACCTTCCTGCTGGTAGCCGTTCAAGTCTTCGGTACGCGGGTAACCGGCCTGCACGCCGGCTTCAACCATGGCGTGGAACAGCGGGTTGTTGCCAGCCTTCGGCGTGGTCACGCTGACCGGACCGTCGCCACCGTGGTAGTCGTTCGGGCCGATGTCGCGGGTTTCCGCTTTGCGGAAGTACGGCAGGCAGTCTAGGTACGACCAGTCTTCCAGACCTGGCAGTTTTGCCCAGCCGTCGTAGTCCATTGCGTTGCCGCGGATGTAGCACATGCCGTTGATCAGCGAGGAACCGCCGAGGCCTTTGCCGCGACCGCATTCCATCCGGCGACCGTCCATGTGCGGCTCCGGATCGGTTTCGTACGCCCAGTTGTAGCGACGACCCTGCAGCGGGAACGCCAATGCGGCCGGCATTTGTGTGCGGAAGTCGAAGCGGTAGTCCGGGCCGCCTGCTTCGAGCAGCAGAACGGTGACGCCTTCGTCTTCAGTCAGACGGGTCGCCAGGGTGTTACCGGCCGAGCCGGCACCGATGATGATGTAATCGAATTCTTGGGACATTGAATGCACCCTCTTTAGATGTGGTCAGGTCGGGCCTGCCGAGTGCTTTGCACTCGATTCGCGAGCAGGCTCGCTCCCACAGGAGACATTATTTCAATGTGGGAGCGGGCTTGCTCGCGAAGGCGGCCTCGCGAGCAATACAAAACCCGGGTCTTAGAACACCGAGACGTAATCGCCCAGCTCGACCTGTACCGATTTGATGCGGGTGAAGTTGTTCAGCGAGCTGATGCCGTTCTCACGGCCCACGCCCGACTGTTTGTAACCGCCCACCGGCATTTTTGCGTCGGACTCGCCCCAGGCGTTGATCCAGCAGATACCGGCTTCCAGTTGATGAATCACGCGGTGCGCGCGGTTCAGGTCTTTGGTGACGATACCGGCGGCCAGGCCGAAGTCGGTGTCGTTGGCACGACGGATCACTTCTTCTTCGGTCTCGTAGGAGAGGATCGCCATGACCGGGCCAAAGATTTCTTCACGGACGATAGTCATGTCGTCGGTGCAGTCGGTGAACACGGTCGGAGCCACAAATGCGCCTTTGGCGAATTCGCCGTCGGTCAGACGCTCGCCGCCGCACAGCACGCGAGCACCTTCTTCTTTACCCTTGGCGATGTAACCCAGCACGCTTTCCATGTGCGGGAAGCTGACCAGCGGGCCGAAGTTGGTGTTTTCGTCTTCCGGGTTGCCGATGCGGATGCGCGCTACGCGCTCGACGATCTTGGCTTCGAAAGCGGCTTTCAGGTGGCTCGGTACGAACACGCGAGTACCGTTGGTGCAGACCTGACCGGAGCTGTAGAAGTTGGCCATCATCGCGGTGTCGGCGGCGCGATCCAGATCGGCGTCGTCGCAGATGATCAGCGGGGACTTGCCGCCCAGTTCCATGGTCACGTCTTTGAGCGACGAGGCCGAAGCGCTGGCCATGACCTTCTTGCCGGTGTCGGTGCCGCCGGTGAAGGAGATTTTTTCGATGCGCGGGTGCTCGGTCAGCCAAGTGCCGACTTCACGGCCGCTGCCGGTCAGCACGTTGAACACGCCGTTTGGCACGCCGGCTTCGGTGTAGATCTCGGCCAGTTTCAGGGTGGTCAGCGAGGTGACTTCGCTTGGCTTGAAGATCATCGCGTTACCGGCGGCCAGGGCTGGCGCGGATTTCCACAGCGCGATCTGGATCGGGTAGTTCCACGCGCCGATACCGGCAACCACGCCCAGCGGCTCGCGACGGGTGTAGACGAAAGCGGTATCACGCAGCGGGATCTGCTCGCCTTCGATCGCTGGCACCAGGCCTGCGTAGTATTCCAGCACGTCGGCGCCGGTAACGATGTCGACGTATTTGGTTTCGGAGAAGGCTTTACCGGTGTCCAGGGTTTCCAGAGCAGCCAGTTCATCGTTGCGCTCGCGCAGGATATCGACGGCGCGACGCAGGATGCGCGAACGCTCCATGGCGGTCATCGCAGCCCAGATTTTCTGGCCTTTTTCAGCGCTGACCACAGCACGCTCGACGTCTTCCTTGGTCGCACGTTGCACTTGGGCGAGGACTTCACCGTTCGCCGGGTTGATGGCTTCGAAGGTGGCATCGCTGCCAGCGTCGGAGTACGCGCCATCGATGTAAAGTTTTTGCAGTTCGAAACGGGCCATAGTGTCCTCGCAAGTGCATTAGTGGTTGGCGTTGACCACCGCGGTGGTGCTGCGGTGGCGGTTCAGGGGCCGAGCGTTTTCTGTGTGCTCTAGCTCACCTGCTTGGCCAATTGGAAATCCATGTATTCGTAAGCGATCTGTTGCGCCTGCGCGGTGTCGAAAGCGTCTCCCGACAGCGCGCCGCGCAACCACAAGCCGTCAATCAACGCTGCCAGTCCACGCGCTGCGCTGCGCGCATCTTCGAGCGGCAACACACGGCGGAACTCGCAGCACAGGTTGGAATACAGACGGTGATCGTTGATCCGCTGCAGCCTGTGCAAAGACGGCTGGTGCATGCTGGTGGCCCAGAAGGCCAGCCAGGTTTTCATTGCCGGGCCATTGACCTGGCTGGCGTCGAAGTTGCCTTCGATGATCACCTGCAGATGCGCCCGTGGGCTGCTGTCTGCCAGCGCCTGACGGCGCGCGGTGACGTTCTCGCTGAGGACGTTCATCAGATACCGCATCGTGGCGGCAATCAGGCCGTTCTTGTCCTGAAAGTAATGACTGATGATGCCATTCGAGACACCGGCCAAACGGGCGATCAGCGCAATGCTGGCGTCCCCCATACCGACCTGATCGACCGCTTGCAGCGTGGCTTCGATCAATTGTTGGCGGCGGATGGGTTGCATACCGACCTTGGGCATCTTGCACATCTCCTTAGGCCTTCCGGCAGACGAAAAACGGCTGTCGGATTGAGGGCCAGTCTATTTTGTTTTGATTGAACGTTCAATCAACAAAGAATAAGATCTGCGACAAATCGTCGCTGCTTACAGATTTTTCCTACATGTAAATGGCGATAAACCGACATCCGAAAATGCTTGAAACCTGCGTGGGGCATGGCGCGGTTCGCGGTTCGATGGACGTGTTGAATGGGCAAGACGCTCAGGGCCAGGTTTCGGATGAACGTCCGGACCTCGGCCACGAATGCGATTCGTAGCGCCATTTCGGCAGGTTCGGGCTTTTTTCGGGGTGTCTTTATATCACCCGCCGGTCGGCTGCCAACTAACCGATTGGTCGGGTTCCGTGTTGCCTTGTGTTCTTCTCTCGCACTGCCTGGAGCATTTGTGCCATGAGTTCTGCCTCGCTTATAAAGACCCCGCCCGAGAAGGTGACGGTCAACGGTTGGGTGTTTTACACCTCTACCGCGCTGATTCTGTTGTTGACCGCCATTCTGATTATCGCCCCGCAAGAGGCCGGCAGACTGTTGGGTATCGCTCAGGCCTGGTTGTCGCGCAGCTTCGGCTGGTACTACATGGTGGTGATTGCCGCCTACCTGGTATTTGTCGTCGGCCTGGCGTTTTCCTCGTACGGCAAACTCAAACTGGGCAGCAAGGATGACACCCCGGATTTCAGTTACGGTGCCTGGGCGGGGATGCTGTTCTCGTCGGGTATCGGTATTTCGCTGCTGTACTTCGGTGCTTCCGAGCCGCTGGACCACTACTTCAATCCGCCGGAAGGCGCATCGGCCACCAACATGGCCGCGCGTCAGGCGGTGCAGCTGACATTCCTGCACTGGGGCCTGCACGGCTGGGCGATCTACGCGCTGGTCGGCCTGGCTGTTGCGTACTTTGCCTATCGTCACAACCAACCGCTGGCACTGCGTTCGGCGCTGTATCCGCTGGTTGGCGAGCGTTGGGTCAAAGGCGCTGCCGGTCACGCAGTGGACGGCTTCGGCATGTTCGTGACCCTGCTGGGTCTGGTGACCAACCTGGGGATCGGCTCGCTGCAAGTGTCCTCGGGCCTGGAAAACCTGTTCGGCATGGAACACAGCAACACCAACCTTTTGATCGTGATCATCGTGATGAGCACCGTGGCGACCATCGCTGCGGTGTCCGGTGTGGAAAACGGCATCCGTCGTCTGTCCAACCTGAACATCGTGCTCTTCAGCGGTCTGTTGATTTTCGTGCTGCTGTTCGGTCCGACCCTGCACCTGCTCAACGGCTTCGTGCAGAACATCGGCGACTACCTCAACGGCGTGGTACTGAAGACATTCGATCTGTACGTCTATGAAGGCGACAGCGCCAAGTCGGATCGCTGGCTGGGCCTGTGGACTCTGTTCTACTGGGCGTGGTGGATTTCCTGGGCACCATTCGTAGGCATGTTCATCGCGCGTATTTCCCGTGGTCGTACCGTGCGTGAACTGGTCGCTGGCGTGCTGCTGATTCCGCTGGGCTTCACGTTGGCCTGGCTGTCGATCTTCGGTAACTCGGCACTGGATCTGGTGATGAACCAGGGGGCGGTGGAGCTTGGCAAGACGGCGCTGGAACAGCCGTCGATGGCGATCTATCAGTTGCTTGAACACTACCCGGCGTCGAAAGTCGTCATCGGTGTGTCGATCTTTGTTGGCTTCGTGCTGTTCCTGACCCCGGCCGACTCCGGCGCGGTGATGATGGCGAATCTGTCCTGCAAGGGCGGCAACGTTGACGAAGATGCGCCGCACTGGCTGCGGATCTTCTGGTCGGTGGTGATCACGCTGGTGACCATCGGTCTGCTGTTTGCCGGTAACTTCGAAGCCATGCAAACCATGGTGGTGCTGGCCGGTCTGCCGTTCTCGGTGGTGTTGGTGTTCTTCATGTTCGGCCTGCACAAGGCGATGCGCCAGGACGTGCAGATTGAACAGGAGCAGGCGCAACTGGCTGAACGCGGTCGTCGTGGCTTCAGCGAGCGCCTGACTCAGCTGGATCTGCAACCGAGCCAATCGGTGGTGCAGCGTTTCATGGACAAGCAAGTCAGCCCGGCGCTGGAAGATGCGACGGCGCAGATGCGTGCGCAGGGTCTGGAAGTGCAAACATTGCTGGGTAAATCCAAACGCTGCATGGGCGTGCGCGTCGAGATGGAAGAGGGCAACCCTTTCGTCTACGAAGTCAGCCTGGATGGCTACCTGGCGACCCCGACCGAATCGGCCCAGTCCGATGAAGCGCGTCAGCGTTACTACCGCGCCGAGGTCTACCTGCACAACGGCAGCCAGGATTACGACCTGATGGGCTTCACGCAGGATCAGATCACTCGCGATGTGCTCGATCAGTTTGAAAGCCATCGGCAGCTCCTTGGCCGGGTTTACAGCTGAGTTGTAGGTGGTGCGGTGTTTCTGTCTGAAGCACCGCGCCGCCTTCTTCGCGAGCAAGCCCGCTCCCACCTTGGAATGCATTTCAACTGTGGGAGCGGGCTTGCTCGCGAAGGGGCCATCAGCTACAAAGTTGATGGCCCCGATATCCCGATAAACAAAAACGCCGCGATCCTCTCGCGGCGTTTTTGCATCTGGGGTTCTTACCCCAGGTTCTTGCCCAGCAACGCGTGATACAGCTCGCTGTCGCCCAAGATCCCCACCACATGATTGTTGTCGTGCAGCACCAGTTTGTTGCCGGTCTGGTAGCGAATCTGCAACGCGTCACGCATGCCGATGTTCGAGTCCACCAGAGTCGGTTTACGCTCCAGCCCTTCCACCGCTTGCCCCGGTGCCCAGTTCTGCAGGTTCAGCACCGAACCGTTCTGCCGTGCACCCTTGATGGTGTTGCCTTCAGCCAGGTCCAGCCACGAGTCGCCACCCGGATCCAGACACACCGAACCGTTGATGCGTTTGCAGTTGTCCAGCGTGCGCATCAGGCTGCGGCCGCAAAGTACGTTGAGCGGATTGGTGTGGGCGACGAAGGTGCGCACATAGTCGTCCGCCGGGTTCAGCACGATCTCTTCCGGCACGCTGTACTGGATGATCCGGCCGTCCTTCATGATTGCGATGCGGCTACCCAATTTGAGCGCCTCGTCGAGGTCGTGACTGACGAATACGATGGTCTTGCTCAGCTTGCGTTGCAGCTCCAGCAGTTCGTCCTGCAGGCCCTGGCGGATCAGCGGGTCGAGGGCCGAGAACGGTTCGTCCATCAGCAGAATGTCGGCGTCCATCGCCAGCGCCCGGGCCAGGCCCACACGCTGCTGCATGCCGCCGGAGAGTTCATCGGGCTTCTTGTTGCGCCATTGGGTCAGGCCGACCAGTTCGAGCTTGTCGTCGACCAGCTTGCGGCGTTCCTTCTCAGGGCGGCCCTGCATTTCCAGACCGAAACTGATGTTTTCGCGCACCGTCAGCCACGGCATCAGGGCGAACTTCTGAAACACCATGGCGATGCGTTTGGTGCGCATCATCTTCAGTTCGGCCGGGGTGCAGGAGGCGATGTCGATCTGCTTGCCTTCATGCTCGACGAACAGCTTGCCGCGACTCACGGTGTTGAGGCCGTTGATGCAGCGCAGCAGGCTCGACTTGCCGGAGCCGGACAGGCCCATCAGCACGCAGATCTCGCCTTTGTTGATATCCAGGCTGGCCTTTTCCACGCCGACGATCTGCCCGGTCTTTTTCAGGATCTCGTTGCGGGTCATGCCCTGATCCAGCAGCTTGAGTGCCTCGCGTGGATCCTTGGAGAAGATTACGTCGACGTCTTCGAAGCGAATTATGCTCATGCGTCACCCCCTACTTTGGCGTCGGGTTGTTTGCAGATACGGTCGAGCATGATCGCCAGCAGTACGATCGCCAGGCCCGCTTCGAAGCCCAGGGCGATATCAGCAGTGTTCAGTGCGTTGACCACCGGTTTGCCGAGTCCGTCGGCGCCCACCAGTGCCGCGATCACCACCATCGACAGCGACAGCATGATGCACTGGGTGATGCCGGCAGCGATGCTCGGCATGGCGTGAGGCAGTTCGATCCGTGAGAGCAATTGGCGACGCGAGCAGCCGAAGGCCTTGCCGGCGTCCATCAGTTCTTGCGGGACATCGCGGATGCCCAGGTAGGTCAGGCGGATCGGCGCAGCGATGGCGAACACCACCGTGGAGATCAGGCCCGGCACCACACCCAGCCCGAAGAGGGTCAGGGTAGGAATGAGGTAAACGAAGGTCGGTACGGTCTGCATCAGATCGAGTACCGGACGCATTAAAGTGTAGAACATCGGCTTGTGCGCGGCGACGATGCCCAACGGCACGCCGATGACCACGCAGACCAGGGTCGCGAACATGACCTGGGCGAGGGTTTCCATGGTTTCCTGCCAGTACCCCAGGTTGAGGATCAGCAGAAACGAGGCAATCACAAAAACAGTCAGCCCCCATTTGCGCTGGATGAAATGCGCGAGCAGGGCAATGAGGCCGATCAAGACGAAAGGGTTGAACCAGGTGAGCGCAAACGTCACGCCGTGGATCATCGTTTCCAGTGTCACGGCGATTGCGTCGAAGGTGCTGGCGCCGTGTTGCGTCAACCATTCAACGAAGCCCGCGATGTACTGGCCTAAAGGGATTTTCTGATCAATCAGCATGGTAGTGAACGTCCGCATGCAAGGAATAAACAGCCCGGGCGAGCGAACTCGCCCGGCGTAAGGCAATTACTGTGCGAGCTTGGCTTTCACGGCCTCCAGGCCAGGTTTACCGTCAATGGTGGTCACGCCAGCGAGCCAGGTATCCAGCACCTGTGGATTCTTTTTCAGCCAGGCCTTGGCCGCCGCTTCAGGCTTCATCTTGTCGTCCAGGATGTTGCCCATCAGGGTGCTTTCCATGTCGACGGTGAACTCCAGGTTCTTCAGCAACTGACCGACGTTGCTGCATTCGGCGACGTAACCCTTGCGAGTGTTGGTCGCCACGGTCGCAGCACCGAAATCGGGGCCGAAGAAGTCATCGCCGCCGGTCAGGTATTGAATCTTGAAGCGCTTGTTCATCGGGTGCGGCGCCCAGCCGAGGAAGACCACGGCGGTGTCGCGTTTCTGCGCACGGTCGACCTGCGAGAGCATCCCCGCCTCGGACGATTCGACGACTTTGAAGCCAGCGGTTTTCAGACCGAAGGCGTCCTTGTCGATCATGCTCTGGATCAGACGGTTGCCGTCGTTGCCAGGCTCGATGCCGTAGATCTTGCCGTCGAGCTCTTTCTTGAATTTGGCGATGTCGGCGAAGTCATGCAGCCCCTTGTCGTACAGGGCTTGCGGTACGGCGAGGGTGTACTTGGCACCCTTGAGGTTGGTGCGCACCACTTCGACGGTGCCGGCATCGCGGTAAGCCTTGATGTCGTTTTCCATGGTCGGCATCCAGTTACCGAGGAACACGTCCATGTTCTTGCCGTCGGCCAGCGACTTGTAGGTCACGGGCACGGAAATCATGGTGGTCTTGGTCTTGTAGCCGAGGGCGTCGAGTACCACCGAGGTGGTGGCGGTGGTAGCAGTGATGTCGGTCCAGCCGACATCGGAGAAGTTTACGGTACTGCACTGAGCGGGTTCTGCAGCTTGAGCCAGTAACGGCAGACTCAGCATGGCGGCCAACAACAACGACGGGGAACCTTTCATGGATGGACTCCTTGGTGTTTTTTTTGGCAGTGTTCCGACTGGACCACCGCACTTATAGGTTGCGGTTGGATGGCGTTCTGGAGACAGCTCTACCACGGCGCCTTGCAATCGAGTCATAACGATCATGTACCAGTGAAAATCTGACGCCTACAGGGTGCGTCGTATCCAGTACAGGGATGGTCGTATCTAGTGTCAGTGACGTCGTTTACAGCTTTTTTCTGCCCCGATCGGCCATCTGGACTGCATAAAAACGGCGAAAAACCGGGGCGAAAACGGCGCGGCGCTGGTGGGCATGAGTGCGTCGGTGTCAGACGCCGGGCGACCTGACAAAAGCCTGATGATGCGGGCATTCCGGCGGATCGCAGCTTGAGCGTAGCAGCTCCGCCAGCGGGCGCTTAAAGCCCGGGAACGGCATCCTCAGGAGCTCTGCAGCAATGGCTATCAGCGTTTTCGACCTGTTCAAAATCGGCATCGGCCCGTCCAGTTCCCACACCGTCGGCCCGATGCGCGCCGCCGCTCTGTTTGTCGAATCGCTGCGCGACAGGCACCTGCTCGAACAGGTGCGTCGCATAGAAGTGCAATTGTTCGGCTCGCTGTCGGCTACCGGTATCGGTCACGGCAGCGACAATGCGGTGATCATGGGCCTGATGGGCGAGTGGCCGGACGCAATCGACCCGTCGCAGATCGGCCCGCGGATTCAGGCCTTGCGTGAAACCCACACCCTGCTGTTGGACGGCCGCCTGTCTGTGCCGTTTGTCTGGGCGCGCGACATGCGCCTGATCGACGAAAACCTGCCGTTCCATCCCAACGCCATGACCCTGATTGCCGAAGGCGATCACGGCGACATTCATCACGACACCTACTATTCGGTCGGTGGCGGTTTTGTGGTGGATCAGGCGCAGGCGTCCAGTGGCGTGGTCGATCTGGATCGCACCGAATTGCCTTATGACTTTTCCAGTGCGGTGGAGCTGCTGGAGCTGTGTAAACGGAACAACCTGCGTGTCGCCGAATTGATGATGGCCAACGAAAAGGTCTGGCGCAGCGAAGAGGAAATCCGCGCCGGGCTGATGAAGCTGTGGCGAGCGATGCAGGATTGCGTCGAGCAAGGCCTCAAGCACGAAGGCATCCTCCCTGGCGGCCTGAACGTGCGCCGGCGTGCGGCCAAGTTGCATCGCAGCCTGCAGGAATTGAACAAACCCAACGTGATCGGCTCGACCCTCAGTGCGATGGAGTGGGTCAACCTGTTTGCCCTCGCGGTGAATGAAGAGAACGCGGCGGGCGGGCGCATGGTCACGGCACCGACCAACGGTGCGGCAGGGATCATCCCGGCGGTGTTGCACTACTTCATGAAGTTCAGCGAAGCGGTCACCGACGCCAACGTCGTCGACTATTTCCTGGGGGCAGCGGCGGTGGGCATTCTGTGCAAGAAGAACGCCTCGATCTCCGGTGCTGAAGTCGGTTGTCAGGGCGAGGTCGGTTCGGCTTGCGCGATGGCGGCTGCAGGGTTGGCGGAAATCCTCGGCGCGTCGCCGGAGCAACTGTGCAACGCGGCGGAAATCGGCCTGGAACATAACCTCGGCCTGACCTGCGATCCGGTCGGCGGCCTGGTGCAGGTGCCGTGCATCGAGCGCAACGCGATTGCCGCGGTGAAGGCGATCAACGCGGCGCAGATGGCTTTGCGTGGCGACGGTCAGCACTTCATTTCGCTGGACCGGGTGATCCGCACCATGCGCGATACCGGTGCCGATATGCACGACAAATATAAAGAGACTTCGCGCGGTGGCTTGGCGGTCAGTGCGGTTGAGTGTTGAGTCAGCAATACCGAGTTGAGTTTTTCGCGAGCAGGCTCGCTCCCACAGGAGCGTGTATTTCAAATGTGGGAGCGAGCCTGCTCGCGAAGGGGCCAGACCAGTCAAAACTGCTCGCTAAGTGAACACGCATAATTCCACACGCCACCTTTTAGCGCGTCGTAATCAGATAAGAGTGTTTCCCACCCGCAGTGCGCCATTTGCACCACCTACCGTCCGTCACCCGTGCCTGCGGTGACACTCTGAAACAACCGTGCGCAAGCCCGTTCCCACAAGTGCTACCGATCTGCTCACAGGCAACGGGGCAGGGCTTTCAGCGCCGCTGATGGCACTTCTGACTACCTTTCGTCGGACGGCTCGTATAGACGCGTCGCGACGTCGTTTTCAGGAGTTATTGAACAGCCATTCAATTTTAGGCATGGCAATTGCTCTGTCATAACAAAGCCCGTCTCCCACGCGAGAACGCGGCAATAACAAGAGCCTCCGCCTGAGGCCATCACCCGCTTTGTGTGAGGAGATACCGCGATGACGTCGTTCAACTCCGGGGCCCAACCCCAGAACCGTGCGCCTCAATCCATCGGCTTTCTGCTGCTGGACAATTTCACGCTTATTTCTCTGGCCTCCGCAGTAGAACCTCTACGCATGGCCAACCAATTGTCCGGTCGTGAGCTGTATCGCTGGAGCACCCTCACCGTCGATGGCGGCCAGGTGTGGGCCAGTGACGGTCTGCAAATCACTCCCGATGCCTCCATGCACAAAGCCCCGCCCCTGGACACCGTGATCGTCTGCGGCGGCATTGGTATTCAACGCACCGTGACCCGTGAGCACGTTTCATGGCTGCAAAGCCAGGCGCGTCAGTCCAAGCGTCTCGGCGCCGTGTGCACCGGCAGTTGGGCACTGGCCTGCGCCGGCCTGCTCGACGGTTTTGATTGCAGCGTGCACTGGGAATGTCTGGCGGCGATGCAGGAAGCTTTCCCGCGTGTGGCGATGAGTACGCGTCTGTTCACCCTCGACCGTAACCGTTTCACCAGCTCCGGCGGCACCGCGCCACTGGACATGATGCTGCACCTGATCAGCCGCGATCATGGCCGCGAACTGTCCGCCGCGATCTCGGAAATGTTTGTCTACGAACGCATCCGCAACGAGCAGGATCACCAGCGCGTGCCGCTCAAGCACATGCTCGGCACCAATCAGCCGAAGCTGCAGGAAATCGTTGCGCTGATGGAAGCCAACCTCGAAGAGCCGATCGACCTCGACGAGCTGGCGGTGTACGTCGCCGTGTCGCGTCGACAGCTGGAGCGGCTGTTCCAGAAGTACCTGCACTGCTCGCCGTCGCGCTACTACCTGAAGCTGCGCTTGATTCGTGCGCGGCAACTGCTCAAGCAGACGCCGATGTCGATCATCGAAGTCGCCTCGGTGTGTGGTTTCGTGTCGACGCCGCACTTCTCCAAGTGCTACCGCGAATACTTCGGCATTCCGCCGCGTGACGAGCGCGTAGGCTCCAACACCACGCAGCAAGTGGCGATGCTGCCGCTGCCGCAGGCGATCGTGATGTCGCCGCTGTCGGGGCCGATGTCGGCGTTGAGTCAGGCGCGTAATGAGTCGACGTTTGCCAGCGTAAGGCTGTAGATCGCGTCATCGTTCTTCGCGAGCAGGCTCGCTCCCACATACGAATGCATTCCAATGTGGGAGCGAGCCTGCTCGCGAATGGATTTTCAGGCGCTGTGGCTTTGCTGGTAATCCGCCAATGCTGGCAGCAACTGCTTGTCGATCGCCTGACGAACCGCAGGCTGAATACTGGCTCCGCTGGTGTACATGTCCTTGACCATTTTGCGCAGTTCAAACGCACGAACATTATCCAGACCGCGCACCGCACACTCACAGGCCTGCTCGGCGGTTGAACCGCTCGGCACTTGAAAACCCAATGCCTTGAGCTGGCCCAACAGGTCTTCCTGATCTATCAAATCGGCGTACATCATGGCGCGAATCCTTCTTCGGTAACGGAGGTCGTGGCTCGATTCTGGTAGGCATGCGCAGTGACGGCAAGGGCGATTTGTCGCAGTGGCCGCGACGGCTATGAACAGGTCGTTTTCGGCTAACTCGGTGCAAAGGGGAGTGGGCACACTGGGCTCAGCTCGCTACACGACGGTTTGGTCACCCTCGACTGGCAGCTCCTCAACAGTACCCTCTGCCCCGATCCTGTCACGGCTTGTATCGGGGCTTTTTTTGCTTGTGAATCCGAAAGAGGCGGGTTGTTGGATCTGGCGCTTTCGCGAGCAAGCCCGCTCCCACAGGTGACCGCGTTCATTCATGTGGGAGCGAGCCTGATCGCGAAGAACGATGACGCGCTCTAGCGTTGCAACACCAGAATCCGCGACAACAACTCATCCCGGTCGATGTAGCAGCCCTGGAAATGCCGCGCCCCGGTGGCCGGGTCAAACGCATTGCGCGCATGCAATGTGCGGCGATTATCGAAGCACCACAGCTCGCCCGGATTGAGCCGCTGCATCAGGCGAAAGCGTGGTTCGCGGGTCATCGCGATCAAGCGTCGATAGGCGCGATACAGCAGCGGCATCTGCTCCACGGAGGTATCGAACGCCCCGCGCAGAAAGTTCGCCATGCGAATCTCTGCCACTCGCCCTGACGCATCCAGCGCAATGATCGGCGCCAGGCAGCGATAGTCGCTGTGGCGATCCTTGTTGCGGAATTCCACGGTGATTTCGCACAGCGCCTGAAACAGCTCCGGGTCTTCCTGACGCAACGCGTCGGCAATCGCGAAGCCATCGACAAAAATACTATCGCCACCTTTGGCGTCATTCACCAGGCAATGCAGAAATTGCAGCCCCGGTTGCAACTCGCGGGTCGGCAGATCCGTGTGCAGCGGCAGGTTGAAAGCGGTGTAGGCGTTGCTGTCGGCATCGGCCTTGGACTGCACGTTGAACAGCACGCCGAAGTTGCTCTCGCGGATGAACGAAATGCGCTGGGCGATCAGCTTCAGCGAACCCGGTTCGGCAGGTACGCCGCGCACCAGGGTCAGGCCGATGTCGCGCACCGCGATCAGCCATTGCAACAGGGCGCCGTTGTCATCCATCAGCGCGGCGTAGTCGAACACTGGCAACTGCAAATCGCTGCGCCACAAATACGCCTTGGGCTTGGCGCTCAGGCGCTCGGCCCGGGAGGCGTCGTCATAGGCGTGGGCACGTAACCAGCCGGGGTCGAAGCGGCTGCGGTGGCCGTCCTGCCAGTCGACGCGCAGGCAGCCGTCGCTGTCGATCTGGGCACTGGCGGGGGCGAGATCCGGTACGGCATCGACGATCTCGAACACCTGCTCGCGAGTGACGCTGTAGACGCACTGGTGGCACGGGCAGTTATCCCGCAGCCAGACGTGGTGGAACGGGCTGGTGCGGCCATCGGCCCAGGCAATCGAAACGCGATCCGCCAGACTCTGCACGCCGCTCAGCGCGCTGATCAACGGATAAGTACGGAAATCGGCAACAGCGGCAGCGGTGTTCATGGCGGTTCCTTGCGTTGGAGGGATTACCGGGCGGGTGGCAGGGCAATGACGCGGCCGATGTGAACCGGGGCGGGCAAGTCGACTTGTTCGGCGACGGTGGCTTGCAGACGGCTCAGGGTGTCCGGAGTGAATGGCGCCGAACGTGGGCCGGCGAGGTCGACGTGCAGCAACATCTGTTCGTTGCCGGCCAGTTCCTTGTCGTCATCGAGCAAGTGCAGGCTGTGATAGAGGTGCAGGCGTTTACTGTCGTGGCCGATGATCTGCGTGCGCACTTCGACCTCGGCGTCGAGCTTCACTTCGTGCAGGTAGTTGAGGTGCAGTTCAAGGGTGAACAGCGAATGGCCGCTGGCTTCGCGGTTGTTGCTGTCCATGCCGAGGCGATCCATCAGGGCGTCGGTGGCGTAGCTGAAAATCAGCAGGTAGAAGGCGTCGCGCAGATGGCCGTTGTAGTCGACCCAGTCGGGGATGATGCGGGTCTGGTAGGTGGTGAGGCTGGGCATGGTTTCAGATCCAACATTGATGGTGGCTGGGCTGCCGTCTTCGCGAGCAGGCTCGCTCCCACATTGGAATGCATTTCAACTGTGGGAGCGAGCCTGCTCGCGAAGGGACCGGAGCTGCTGAGCAAGGATTACTCGCTGAAACTCATCCCGTGCTTTTCCTTGGTGGTTTTCACCGCCTCCAGCACCGCCAGCAGGCAATCATCACGATAGCGCTCCAGCGCCGAAATGCTGTGGCGGCCGAGCTGGTCGCTGGTGCCATCGACCACATCGTCAATCAGCTTCTCGGTCAGTTCCGGCGCCGGCAGATACGTCCATGGCAACTGCAATGCCGGGCCGAACTGCGACATGAAGTGACGCATCCCGGCATCGCCACCGGCCAGCGTATACGTCAGGAAAGTGCCCATGAACGACCAGCGCAGACCGGCGCCAAAACGGATCGCATCATCAATCTCGCCAGTAGTCGCCACGCCGTCGTTGACCAGGTGCAGCGCCTCACGCCACAACGCTTCGAGCAAGCGGTCAGCGATGAACCCCGGCACTTCCTTGCGCACGTGCAGCGGGCGCATGCCAAGGGACTCGTAGACTTTCATCGCCGCTTGCACAGCTTCGGGTGCGGTGTTCTTGCCGCCCACCACTTCCACCAGCGGCAACAGGTAAACCGGATTGAACGGGTGGCCGACCACGCACCGCTCGGGATGCGTCGAACTCTCGTAGAACTCGCTCGGCAACAGGCCGGAAGTACTCGAGCCGATCAGCGCATCGGGTTTGGCCGCCGCGCTGATCTTGCTGTGCAGATCGAGTTTCAGCTCAAGGCGTTCCGGGGCGCTTTCCTGGATGAAGTCGGCATCGCGCACGCATTCCTCGATGGTCGCGACAAAGCGCAGACGATCCTGCGAGGCGCCGGGCGCCAGACCGTTTTTCTCCAGCGCGCCCCAGGCATTCGCCACGCGTTTGCGCAGCGCGGCTTCAGCGCCAGGCGCCGGGTCCCAGGCCACCACGTCGAGGCCATGGGCGAGGGCACGCGCGACCCAGCCGCTGCCGATGACACCGCTGCCGAGGGCGGCGAAAGTTTTGATGTCGGTGATAAAGCTCATGGTCATGTCCTGAAAAGTTCGCAGAACCCTGTGGGGCGGGCTTGCTCGCGAAGAGGCCGGAACATCCGACGCATCTTTATGAGCAGAGCCAGCGCCTTCGCGAGCAAGCCCGCTCCCACAGGGGCAAATGAGTGATTGTTCAGCCGCGCTGGGTCAGGCCCATCTTCTTGCGGCCCTCGGCCGGGGTCAGCACCCGGGCGCCGAGGCGGCTGAGGATCTCGGTAGCGCGCTCGACCAACTGGCCGTTGGTTGCCAGCACGCCCTTGTCCAGCCACAGGTTGTCTTCCAGCCCGACCCGCACGTTGCCGCCGAGCAGCACCGCTTGCGCGGCCATCGGCATCTGCATGCGGCCGATGCCGAATCCGGCCCACACCGCGTCTTCGGGCAGGTTGTCGACCATGGCTTTCATGGTGGTCGTGTCGGCCGGCGCGCCCCACGGGATGCCCAGGCACAGCTGGAACAGCGGGTTGTCGAGCAAGCCTTCCTTGATCATCTGCTTGGCGAACCACAGATGACCGGTGTCGAAAATTTCCAGCTCGGCCTTCACGCCCAGCTCGGTGATGCGCTTGGCGCCGGCGCGCAGCTGCGCCGGAGTGGAGACGTAAATCGTGTCGCCGTCGCCGAAGTTCAGGGTGCCGCAATCGAGGGTGCAGATTTCCGGCAGCAGTTGTTCAACGTGGGCCAAACGGGTCAGCGGGCCGACCAGGTCGGTGTTCGGGCCGAATTCCATCGGGTTCTCGCCAGCACCGATTTCCAGGTCGCCGCCCATGCCGGCGGTGAGGTTGACGATGATGTCGACGTCGGCCTCGCGGATGCGCTCCATCACTTCGCGGTACAGCGCCACGTCACGGCTGAACTTGCCGGTCTGCGGGTCGCGTACATGGCAGTGCACGACGGTGGCGCCGGCCTTGGCCGCTTCCACCGCGGCTGCGGCGATCTGTTTCGGGGTGACCGGCACGTGAGGGCTCTTGGCGGTCGTGTCGCCAGCACCGGTGAGTGCGCAGGTGATGATGACGTCGTGGTTCATGGTGCGGTTTCCTTCAGGCGTGAGGGGTCTGTTCGCAGCCCTGTTGCGGGCTGCGAAGGGTTGAATCGGGGTGGGTTATTTACTGGTCAGTTGCAGGTTTTCAGCGGCCGGTTTGCCGTCGAAGGTGGTCACACCGTCGAGCCAGCGCTGCTTGTCTTCGGGATGATCCTTGAGCCATTGCCTGGCCGATTCGAAGGCGTCCTTGTGATCGAGCAGCGGTTGCATCATGCGGCTCTCGTCTTCGGCGGTGAACGTCAGGTTGCTCAGCAGGCGCCCAACGTTCGGGCACTGCTCGGCATATTTCGGCGCGGTGACGGTCCATACGGTGGCCATGCCTTCGTTCGGGCCGAGGGCGTCGTCGCTGCCGGTGAGGTAGGTCATTTTCACGTTGACGTTCATCGGGTGCGGCGCCCAGCCGAAGAACACCACAGCCTCCTTGCGACGCACGGCACGGTCGACGGCGGCGAGCATCCCGGCTTCGCTGGACTCGACCAGTTGGAACTTGCCGAGGCCAAACTGGTTCTTGGCGATCATCGCCTTGATCTGCGTGTTGGCGCCCGAGCCTGGCTCGATACCGTAGATCTTGCCGCCCAGTTCCTTGTCGAATTTGGCGATGTCGGCGAAGGTCTTCAAACCCTTGTCCGCCAGATAGGTCGGCACGGCGAGGGTCGCGCGGGCGTCCTTCAGGCTCGGCGCCGGCAGGACCTTGACCTGATTGGCGTCGACGAATGGGGTGATGGTCTGGGTCATCAGCGGGTTCCAGTAGCCGAGGAACAGGTCCAGACGCTGATCGCGGATCCCGGCGAAGATGATTTGCTGGGACGCGCTGGTTTGTTTGGTGTTGTAGCCGAGGCCGTCGAGCAGGACCTGGGTCATGGCACTGGTGGCGATCACGTCGGTCCAGTTGACCACGCCCATGCGTACGTTCTGGCACGACGCGGGTTCGGCTGCCATGACGCTGGCGCTCAAGAAAGCGGTACCGCTGAGTGCAAGAACACAGCTGCTGATCAGTCGTTTCATGTCGGGTTCCTCGGCAGGTCGTTTATTGTGGTTCCCGGCGTCTGACGCGCCGGTGATGCCAAGTTACGCAGCTGCAGGCCCTTGAAAGCGCACTGCGGCGACCGGCTCTTGCACTGTAGCGACCTGTGCGCTTGAACGCTGACGACAATCGGCGTATCAACGATCCACGCTCCCCTCCCTCTCGTTACCCGCGAATCGAGTGCGCACATGTCCCAGGATTTCTACTTTCTGCTGATGCCGGGGTTCTCCGCCATCGGCTTTATCTCAGCGATCGAACCGCTGCGGGTGGCCAACCGCTTTCGTGGCGAACTGTATCGCTGGCACGTGCTTAGCGCCGATGGCGGGGCGGTGCTGGCGAGCAATGGCATGTCAGTCAACGCCGACGCGGCGCTTGAGCCGCTGAAGAAAGGCGCGACGCTGCTGGTGGTGGCGGGGTTCGAGCCGCTGAAATTCGCCACGCCAACCCTGGAGCACTGGCTGCGGCGGCTGGACAACGAAGGCGTGACCCTCGGCGCCATCGATACCGGCAGCTTCGTGCTCGCTGAAGCGGGCCTGCTCGACGGCCATCGCCTGACCCTGCACTGGGAAGCCATCGATGCGTTCAAGGAGTCTTATCCACAGCTCAGCGTGACCCAGGAACTGTTCGAGATCGACCGCCGGCGCATCACCTCGGCGGGCGGCACAGCGTCCATCGATTTGATGCTCGATCTGATCGCCCAGGCCCACGGCCCGCAACTGGCGATTCAGGTCAGCGAGCAGTTTGTATTGGGACGGATCCGCCCGCGCAAGGACCACCAGCGCATGGAGGTCGCCACGCGCTACGGCATCAGCAACAAGAAGCTGGTGCAGGTGATTGGCGAGATGGAACAACACAGCGAGCCACCGCTGACCACGTTGCAACTGGCGGAGTCGATCAAGGTGACGCGGCGACAGCTGGAGCGCCTGTTTCGGTTGCACCTGAACGATACACCGAGCAATTTTTATCTGCGGTTAAGGTTGGAAAAGGCGCGGCAACTCTTGCGCCAGACCGACATGAGCGTGCTCGAAGTCAGCATCGCCTGTGGGTTTGAATCGCCGTCGTACTTCACCCGCAGCTACCGGGCGAAGTTCGCACGCTGCCCCCGCGAAGACCGGCGTACCGCCCAAGCCTGATGGGGGTACGCAAAACCAAATGTGGGAGCGGGCTTGCTCGCGAATGCGGGGTGTCAGTCGAAACATGAGTTGACTGATCCACCGCATTCGCGAGCAAGCCCGCTCCCACATTTTGATCTTCTGTGTCTGGACGATCGGCTTACTTCTTCACCAGCGCCGAACACGCCGCCTTGTACGCCTCATGCTGATATTTGTTCAGCGTCCCCGGCAGCTCGAAATTGTGCTTCTTGGCTTGCGCATTGATCGTCTGCGGCGACAACAGCGTCACCTCACACCCGTCCAGCAACTGAAACACACCTTCGATCTTGAACGTCGTCGGCCCACCGGCAAACTCACCCTTCTTGCTGCGCTTCTTGATCGCAATCCGGTCAATCGAATGCTCGCGCACAAACGAAGCGATCTGCGCCGCAAAGCGTTTGACGTTGGCCGCCTCATCGTCATCGTCGAGGGCGATTTTCTTTGTACTGAGCGCCACATGGCTCAGGGCCGAACCGTCGAGAGCGGCCACGGCGATGATCGCTTCGCTGCCTTTGATTTCGATGCCGCAGATGTTCATGGGAATTCCTTTGAATGAAGAGGGCAGCCTACAACTCAAGCTGATTGGCCGTGATGCCGAACGCTGCTGCAATTTTCTCGCGGGTTGCCTTGCGTGGCTTGGCAACCGATTCCTGTTGAGCAAACGCAGGTTGTGATATGCCCATGCGCTTCGCCACTTCTTCCTGAGTCAGGTTCAAGTGCTCGCGCCAGGCACGGATCGGTGTCGCCCCGTTGACCATTCGACTGACCACCTCATGCGGGATCAGATCGGGCTGCATTTTCTGTGCGAGGTATTGAGCGTAGGGAATGACTACGAAGGCGGGGTTGCCCTCGGCATCGTTGATGATTTGGATGTCGGCAGATTGATTCATGGCGTTGGAAATATAAGTCTTTTATAAGATTTTCCAATTTTTATTTATATTTTCCAGTCGGCCAATCAACAACGTTTGTCGGCATGTTGCCGAACTTCCAAAATCACTCCTGCCCAATTGACTCCAAAAACTCCGACCGTTCGTCACTCATCCGGGCAACACAGTCATTCTGCGCGATCTTGAACGCCTTGCTGCCTTCGGTGGCGGGGAACGCTTCCACCGCGCAATCGGCGTCGCGGGTTTTCAGCCATTGTTGCTGGGCGGTTTTGAGTTTGGCGGTGATGTCGGCCAGTTGCGTCGCGTTCTTGCCGTAGGTGGCCTGCATGCGCTCGTTGAGGCTGGCGTAGTTGTCCTTGAGCAGGTCTTCGGCGGTGGTGCGGCTGTAGGTCGAGCATTCCAGGGTCTGGACGTCGTTTTCGACTGCGTCGCACGGGTTGTTGTCGGACTCTTCGGCGGCGTGTACGCCGGTCGCAAGCAGTGCCAAAGCCAGGAAGATCGATTTCATTGATGTCGCCGCTCTAATCCAGTGGTGTTTCCAAGATGCGGGAGATTCTGGCTCAAGCTTGCAGGCTTGAACAGGTGGCCGGTCGGGTCGCTTGGCGACCCTTTGTCGCGGATTGACGCTTTCGGCAATTCCCCTGTCGTTTTTGCACCCGGTCGCCCCGGCACCGAGGCATATGCTGGCCCCAAAGCGCCGGCAGACGATTCGGCGCATGAATCGCCAATAAGGGGACGCCTGATGAGCCCAGCCGAATTACACGCCGACAGCATCGTTATCGACGGTCTGATCATTGCCAAATGGAACCGCGAGCTGTTCGAAGACATGCGCAAGGGCGGTCTGACGGCAGCCAACTGCACTGTCTCGGTGTGGGAAGGCTTTCAGGCGACCGTGAACAATATTGCCGCCAGCCAGAAGCTGATCCGCGAAAACAGCGACCTGGTGATGCCCGTACGCACCACCGCCGACATCCGTCGCGCCAAGGAGCAGGGCAAGACCGGCATCCTCTTCGGCTTCCAGAACGCCCACGCGTTTGAAGACCAGATCGGCTATGTCGAGGTGTTCAAACAGCTCGGCGTCGGCATCGTGCAGATGTGCTACAACACCCAGAACCTCGTCGGCACCGGTTGCTACGAGCGAGACGGCGGGCTGTCGGGCTTCGGTCGCGAAATCGTTGCCGAGATGAACCGCGTCGGCGTCATGTGCGACCTGTCCCACGTCGGCTCCAAGACTTCCGAGGAAGTCATCCTCGAATCGAAAAAACCGGTCTGCTACTCCCACTGCCTGCCGTCGGGTCTCAAAGAGCACCCGCGCAACAAGTCTGATGAAGAGCTGAAGTTCATCGCCGACCACGGTGGTTTTGTCGGCGTGACCATGTTCGCGCCGTTCCTCGCCAAGGGCATCGATTCGACCATCGACGACTACGCCGAAGCCATCGAATACGTGATGAACATCGTCGGCGAAGACGCCATCGGTATCGGCACCGACTTCACCCAGGGTCACGGTCAGGACTTCTTCGAATACCTGACCCACGACAAGGGCTACGCCCGCCGTCTGACCAGCTTCGGCAAGATCATCAACCCGCTGGGCATCCGCACCGTCGGCGAGTTCCCGAACCTGACCGAAACCCTGCTCAAGCGCGGCCACCCCGAGCGCGTGGTGCGCAAGATCATGGGCGAAAACTGGGTCAACGTCCTTAAAGACGTCTGGGGCGAATAACGCTTTCTCGAGACCGCCGCCGATCTGCCCCCTCTCCCTCTGGGAGAGGGCTGGGGTGAGGGTTGCGGCCACCACTGAATTCAAATTTTTCTGGAGTTAAGTTTCCATGGCCAAGATCGCCCCGCAATTGCCAATCGAAGTCGACAGCGAGACCGGTGTCTGGACCTCCGACGCCCTGCCAATGCTGTACGTGCCACGTCACTTTTTCGTCAACAACCACATGGGCATCGAGGAAATGCTGGGCGCAGACGCCTACGCCGAGATCCTCTACAAGGCCGGCTACAAATCCGCCTGGCACTGGTGCGAAAAAGAAGCTGAATGCCACGGCCTGGAAGGCGTCGCGGTATTCGAGCACTACATGAAGCGCCTGTCGCAACGCGGTTGGGGCCTGTTCAAGATCCAGGACATCGACCTCGACAAAGGCACCGCCAGCGTCAAGCTCGAACACTCGGCGTTCGTCTACGTCTACGGCAAGGTCGGGCGCAAGGTCGACTACATGTTCACCGGCTGGTTTGCCGGTGCGATGGATCAGATTCTTGCCGCTCGCGGCAGTCAGATTCGCACCGTGGCCGAGCAAGTCTACGGTGGCTCCGAAGAGGGTCACGAAGACGGCTTGTTCACCGTCAAGCCGTTGTAAGTCGAGGAACCCGCCATGGCTTTCGAAGCAATGTTCCAGCCGATCCAGATCGGCAAACTGACCATCCGCAACCGCGTGCTCAGCACCGCGCACGCCGAGGTCTACGCGACTGACGGCGGCATGACCACCGACCGCTACGTCAAATATTACGAAGAGAAAGCCAAGGGCGGTATCGGCCTGGCGATTTGCGGCGGTTCTTCCAGCGTGGCCATCGACAGTCCGCAAGGCTGGTGGAAATCGGTGAACCTGGCGGACGACCGGATCATTCCGCACTTCCAGAATCTGGCTGACGCCATGCACAAGCATGGCGCCAAGATCATGATCCAGATTACCCACATGGGCCGCCGCTCGCGCTGGGATGGCGAGCACTGGCCGACCCTGTTGTCGCCTTCGGGCATCCGCGAGCCGGTGCACCGCGCAACCTGCAAAACCATCGAGCCGGAAGAAATCTGGCGGGTGATCGGCAACTACGCCACTGCGGCCGCGCGGGCCAAGGCCGGCGGACTGGACGGTGTCGAACTGTCCGCCGTGCACCAGCACATGATCGACCAGTTCTGGAGCCCTCGGGTCAACAAGCGTACCGACGAGTGGGGTGGCAGCTTCGAGAACCGCATGCGTTTCGGCCTCGAAGTGCTCAAGGCGGTGCGCAAGGAAGTCGGCGACGATTTCTGCGTCGGCATCCGTCTGTGCGGTGACGAATTCCACCCGGACGGCCTGTCCCACGAGGACATGAAGCAGATCGCCAAGTATTACGACGACACCGGCATGATCGATTTCATCGGCGTGGTCGGTTCGGGTTGCGACACCCACAACACCTTGGCCAACGTTATCCCCAACATGAGTTATCCACCGGAGCCGTTTCTGCACTTGGCGGCCGGTATCAAAGAGGTCGTGAAGGCACCGGTTCTGCACGCGCAGAACATCAAGGATCCGAATCAGGCCACGCGCATTCTCGAAGGCGGTTACGTCGACATGGTCGGCATGACCCGCGCGCACATTGCCGACCCGCACTTGATCGCCAAGATCAAGATGGGCCAGGTCGATCAGATCAAGCAGTGCGTCGGCGCCAACTATTGCATTGACCGGCAGTACCAGGGGCTGGATGTGCTGTGCATCCAGAACGCCGCGACCTCCCGTGAATACATGGGCGTACCGCACATCATCGAGAAATCCACCGGGCCGAAACGCAAGGTCGTGGTGGTCGGTGCCGGCCCGGCCGGGATGGAAGCCGCACGCGTGGCAGCCGAACGTGGCCACGACGTGACCCTGTTCGAGAAGAAGGAATTCATCGGCGGGCAGATCACCACCGCATCGAAAGCGCCGCAACGTGACCAGATCGCCGGTATCACCCGCTGGTTCCAGCTGGAGCTGGCGCGGCTGAAAGTCGACCTGCGTCTGGGTACTGCCGCCGATGCGGCGACCATTCTCGATCTGCGTCCGGACGTGGTCGTGCTGGCGGTCGGCGGGCATCCGTTCCTTGAGCAGAACGAACACTGGGGCGCCGCCGAAGGGCTGGTGGTCAGCAGCTGGGACGTGCTCGACGGCAAGGTCGCGCCGGGCAAGAACGTGCTGGTCTACGACACCATCTGCGAGTTCACCGGGATGTCGGTCGCCGACTTCCTCGCCGACAAGGGCAGCCAGGTCGAGATCGTCACCGACGACATCAAGCCGGGCGTGGCCATTGGCGGCACGTCGTTCCCGACCTACTACCGCAGCATGTACCCGAAAGAAGTGATCATGACCGGCGACATGATGCTGGAGAAGGTCTACCGCGAAGGCGACAAACTGGTGGCGGTACTGGAGAACGAATACACCGGCGCCAAAGAGGAGCGGGTGGTCGATCAGGTGGTGGTGGAAAACGGCGTGCGTCCGGACGAAGAACTGTATTACGGGCTCAAGGACGGTTCGCGCAACAAGGGCCAGATCGACATCGATGCCTTGTTCGCGATCAAGCCGCAGCCTTCGTTGAGCACCACCGGTGACGGCTACTTGCTGTTCCGCATCGGCGATTGCGTGGCGCAGCGTAATACCCATGCGGCGATCTATGACGCGTTGCGGTTGTGCAAGGACTTCTAAGGACTTGCACATGACCCCTGTGGGAGCGGGCTTGCCCGCGAATGCATTCTGTCAGCTCTGCATGAGCTGACTGATCCAGCGCTTTCGCGAGCAAGCCCGCTCCCACAGTAATGCAGACCGTGTTTCTCCAGGCTGTACTGGTGGGAGCTTCACCATGTTGAACACCCTTCTTCCAATCCTGTTGTTCGCCGCCCTGGCCCTTGCGGTGCTGGGCGCGTTGCGGCGGGTGGCCATGTGGCGTCGGGGCCGGGCCTCGAAGGTCGACCTGATCGGCGGCCTGTTCGCCATGCCCAAGCGTTATATGGTCGATCTGCACCACGTGGTGGCGCGGGACAAATACATCGCCAACACCCACGTCGCCACGGCGGGCGGTGCGGTGGCGTCGATTGTGCTGGCGATTCTGGTGCACGGGTTCGGCCTGCATAACCGTGTCCTCGGTTATGCGTTGCTTCTGATGACGGCAGTGATGTTCGTCGGCGCGATCTTCGTGTATCGGCGCCGGCTCAACCCGCCAGCGCGCCTGTCGAAAGGCCCGTGGATGCGCCTGCCGAAAAGCCTGCTGGCGTTCTCTGCCTCGTTCTTTCTGGTGACCCTGCCGGTGGCCGGGATCCTCCCGGAGAACTTCGGCGGCTGGCTGCTCGCGGTCATTCTTGGCATCGGCGTGTTGTGGGGCGTGTCGGAATTGTTCTTCGGCATGACCTGGGGCGGGCCGATGAAGCACGCCTTCGCCGGTGCCTTGCACCTGGCCTGGCACCGCCGCGCCGAGCGCTTTGGCGGCGGCCGTTCGACCGGTTTGAAACCGCTGGATCTGAATGATCCAAGTGCACCGCTGGGCGTTGAGAAACCCAAGGATTTCACCTGGAACCAACTGCTCGGTTTCGACGCCTGCGTGCAGTGCGGTAAATGCGAAGCCGCGTGCCCGGCCTTCGCCGCCGGTCAGCCACTGAACCCGAAAAAGCTGATTCAGGACATGGTTGTCGGCCTCGCTGGCGGCACCGATGCCAAGTTTGCGGGCAGCCCTTATCCGGGCAAACCTGTGGGCGAGCACAGCGGCAACCCGCACCAACCGATCGTTAACGGTCTGGTCGATGCCGAGACCCTGTGGTCGTGCACCACCTGCCGCGCCTGCGTTGAGGAATGCCCGATGATGATCGAGCACGTCGACGCCATCGTCGACATGCGCCGCCATCTGACTCTGGAAAAAGGCGCGACCCCGAACAAGGGCGCCGAGGTTCTGGAAAACCTGATCGCCACCGACAACCCTGGCGGTTTCGCCCCGGGTGGGCGGATGAACTGGGCAGCGGATCTGAACCTCACTCTGCTGAGTGAGAAGAAGTCCACCGACGTGCTGTTCTGGGTCGGCGACGGGGCGTTCGACATGCGCAACCAGCGCACCTTGCGCGCGTTCGTCAAAGTGCTGAAAGCGGCCAAAGTCGACTTCGCCGTACTCGGCCTGGAAGAACGCGACAGCGGTGATGTGGCCCGTCGTCTGGGCGACGAAGCGACCTTCCAGGTACTCGCCAAACGCAATATCCAGACCCTGGCCAAATACAGCTTCAACCGCATCGTCACCTGCGATCCGCACAGCTTCCATGTGCTGAAAAACGAGTACGGCGCCTTCGACGGTAACTACCTGGTGCAGCACCACAGCACCTACATGGCGGAAATCATTCAGGCAGGCGCGCTGAACCTCGGTCAGCACAAAGGCAACAGCGTGACCTATCACGACCCGTGCTACCTCGGCCGTTACAACGGCGAGTACGAGGCGCCGCGTGAAGTGCTGCGTGCCCTCGGCATCGAGGTCAAGGAAATGCAGCGTTCCGGCTTCCGTTCGCGCTGCTGCGGCGGCGGTGGCGGTGCGCCGATCACCGACATTCCGGGCAAGCAGCGGATACCCGACATGCGCATGGAGGACATCCGCGAGACCGGCGCCGAACTGGTGGCCGTGGGTTGTCCACAGTGCACGGCGATGCTTGAAGGTGTGGTCGAACCACGCCCGCTGATCAAGGACATCGCCGAACTGGTGGCCGACGCGCTGCTCGAAGACGCCGCGCCGAACAAGCCTGCCGCACCGGCCAAACGTGAACCTGCGGAGGCCCACTGATGAGCGACATTATCCGCCGCGATCCACGCGCCGAATGGATTGCCCGTAACCGTCTGCACCCGCTGCACGCGGCCATGCAACCGGCGCAGCACAGCTGGATGGGCCCCAACGGCATCATCCGCAAGAACCTGCACGGCATCGGTTTCATCGGCCCCAATGGCATCAAGCGGATCGACCGCAGCGGCGCGCAACAGGGCGGGGCGGTCAAACGCTCGGCCACGGTTGAAGTGCAATTGCCGTTGCATCAGGTGCCCGCCCCGGCGTTCTACATCAGCGTGGTGCCGGACATGGTCGGTGGCCGCCTGAGCAGCCATGACCGCGACCTGCTGGGCCTCGCTCATCAACTGGCTGGCCGGGACGGCGCAGTGCTGGCCGTGGTATTCGGCGAGCACAAGGAGACCGCTTTTGCCACGGCTGGCGTTGATCGTTTGCTGGTGCTGGAAGGCGATGAGTTCAGCGGTTATGCACCGGAGCAACGGGTGCAGGGCCTGCGGGCTGTGGATAACCAATTCAATCCGCGCCACTGGTTGCTGCCGGACAGCCGCAGCGGTGGCGGCGAACTGGGTCGACGCTTTGCTGCTGCGCTGGGCGAACGCCCGGCGACGCGGGTCTGGCAGGTCAAGGATCAGGAATGCATCGGCCGCGCCGGTGCGGGCCTGCAAGACCTGGCACGCCCGGTCGCGCGCTTGATTCTGGCCTCGGCCGAATGCGCAGAACCGGTCAGCGAAACCCGTCACGAAGTCCTCTCGGTGGAGTTATCCACAACGGTGGCGCGCAGCTTGTCGCGGATCGAGGATCTCGGTGCGGTGGCGGTGGACCCGGCGGCGATTCCGATGGCCGAAGCCGAGTTCATTTTCTCCGGCGGCAACGGGGTCAAGGACTGGGCACTGTTCCACGAAACGGCCGCCGCACTCGGCGCCACCGAAGGCGCCTCGCGGGTGGCGGTGGACGATGGCTTCATGGCCCGTGATCGCCAGGTCGGCGCGTCCGGCACCTGGGTTACTGCGCGGGTCTACGTGGCTGTGGGTATCTCCGGGGCGATCCAGCACCTGCAGGGCATCGGTGCCTGCGACAAGGTGGTGGCGATCAACCTCGACCCGGGTTGCGACATGATCAAACGCGCCGACCTGTCGGTGATCGGCGAGAGCGCGGAGATTCTTCAAGCCTTGATCGCGGCGGTGGCGGCTTACCGCAACGACGCCAAGCGCGATGCGGCTTAAGGGAAGGACACAGTTATGAACACCAATGTCATCAGCCTGGTTTCCATCGGCGCCCACCCGACCTCGGGCCGGCCACGCCGCGCCGAACAGGACGCGCGTGCCGTTGAGCTGGGCCTGCAGCTGGCGGGGGATAACCTGCAAGTGCTGCATGCCGGCGATGTCGCCGAGCCGGCGCTGCGTGCCTATCTGGGCATGGGCCTGGAACAGATGCATGTGCTGGAGCAACCGGCTGGCGCCGATGCCTTGCCGGCGCTGACTGCCTATCTGCGTGAGGCCGGTGCACAGGTGGTGCTGACCGGCAGTCAGGCGGAAACCGGCGAAGGCTCGGGCATGCTGCCGTTTCTGCTCGCCGAAGGGCTGGGCTGGCCGCTGGTGGTGGGGCTGGCGCAGGTCGAGTCGATCAACGACGGTTCGGCGCTGGTGCTGCAAGCCTTGCCGCGCGGGCAGCGGCGGCGGTTGAAGGTGAAGCTGCCTTTCCTGGCGACGGTGGATAACGCCGCACCCAAGCCTCGGCAGAGTGCCTATGGCCCGGCGCGTCGTGGGGTGCTGGAGGCGGATGACGTTGAGGTTGTTGACGATGAACTTCTCGCTGTCGCCAACCTGCAACCGGCCAAGCCACGGCCTAAACGGTTGAAAGTGATCAAAGCCAAGAGCGGTGCGGACCGGATGAAGGCGGCGACGGCCAAGGCCAGTGGTGGCGGTGGACAAGTATTGAAGGGCTTGACTGCGCAGGCGGGTGCCGAGGCCATTCTTAAACTGTTGATCGAGGAAGGTGTGATTCGTTGATTAACCACGTTTTACGATTCGACTTTATTCAAGGAATGTAAAAGTCATAAGCAGATTTAGCTATTAAAATTTACTCAAGCATATCTATTCTGTTTTATTTCCTGTCAGATCTGACAGTAGGAATGAGCACAGGAAAATGGTGTTATCTGGTTGATGGCGCGGCAATAGTTGCCGAGCGACCCAGAGAGCATGGATATGATTAATTTGAATGCTGAATCATTGTCAAAAAACAGCTCGCAGGCGGTAGATATCCCTTTAGAGGGGAATCCTCAGGATATTGTCGTCAATAAAAGCGGGTCTATTGCTTACGTTGCTAATTGGTCCTACAAGAGTCTGGATGTTGTCGATCTTGAATCAAAGTCGCTCATCAGGTCTGTTGAAGTGGGAGACTTTCCCGAAAGTCTGGTTCTGAATAAAGACGAGTCTCGCCTCTACGGATGCACTGAAACGTCGGTTTTCCATGTGGATACCGCTGACTACAGCGTTCAACACATTAATGGGCTTCCAGGTCCGCGTGGTTTGGCTTTCAGCCCGGACGAGACATTTTTTTATGTCGGTGTTGCGGACTATTCGAAGGACTCTGCCGCCCGGGGAGAACCATTTGAAAGCTTGTACGTTATAAACACTCTCACGGATGAGATTGAAAAGAAGGTTGTTGGGCCAGGTGTTACAGATCTAGTGGTCCGCCCGGGCGGATCAAGGATATTTGTTGCGACTTACAATGAGAGTAGCGTTACAGCGGTTGATCTCAATACCTCTGTTGTCACTCCTGTTTTGGAAACTCGATGGCCTGCGGTAATTGCCATGGACTCGGCTAGAGCATTGGTATATGTAGGTGGGGGTGAGGAGATTTCCGTCTTTGACGCATTGACTCAAAATGTGGTGGTTCGACACCCTGTTGCGAATTCAAGATCCATCGTATTCAACGAGTCAGGCACATTGTTCTATGCTTCGATAGTTTTTCCCTCGGGAATATCAATCGTCAACGCGAAGACCGGAATTGTTGTAGAAAACATCAACATTTCATCCAAAGCACTTGCTACCAACTATACGAAGCAATTTCTTTATTCTGTGGAATTTGGCGGTATTTCGATTTTTCCGTTAAGGCTGCAGACGTAGTTGTCATGATGGTTTCAAACGCGGATTAAAACAATGCTCAAGCCATAAGGAGTCAAGTGAATGACCGTTGAGTTTCGACCGGCCCGGCGCACGGATGCGCGCGATATTGCGCGTTTGTTTCAGATTTCCTCGGAGGGGGCCTCGGATTACATCTGGAGTCAGTTGGCGGAGCCGGGCGAGGCGCTGCTCGATGTCGGTGAGCGGCGCTATGCCCGCGAAGATGTCGATTTTTCCTGGCAGAATTGCCTGATCGCCGAAGCCGAGGGCCGCGTCGTCGGCATGATGCACAGCTACGTCATGCGCGAAGATCCAGACCCGACACCGCCTACCGACCCCGTGCTGGCACCTTACGCCGACATGGAAGTGGCGGACACGCTGTACATCTCCAGCCTCGCGCTGCACGAAGGCTGGCGCAATCAAGGGTTGGGCGTGCAGTTCCTCCAGCATGCCCAGGCCCGCGCAGATCAGCTCGCGCTCAAAGGCTTGAGCCTGATCGACTACGCCGCTAATACCGGTGCGCGGCGCTTCTATGAGCGACATGGCTTCGGCATCATCAAGACCTGTCAGGTGGTACCGCATCCGATGATCCGGGTGACGGGTGAGGCCTATTTGATGCATCGCGCCTGAGTCCGGTTATCCACTGACGACGGTTTACACACAATCCCTGTTGGTCAGTCTGTGGATAAGGTGTTCGCGCCTCACTGCAAGTCACGTTAATCGTGGCTTACAGCCCGCAGATCAAAAAACAATCAGCCTAAGTTGCGGTTTTTCCGAGGTTTTTCCTCAGGATAACGGCATAAGTTGCCCCCAATCTCTGTTGGCGCTTCTGTGGATAAGATGTTCGCTATCCGCTGCGAGCCATATAAAACGTGGCTTACAGAGTGTTGGTCAATAATTGCTCAATCTGCGCTTTTGTTCGACGAGTTGTCTTGGGAACACTGATTTTTCACAGCCTTGAGGGTTTTTCCACAGACAAGGCAAAGTTACCCCCGATCTCTGTTGGCGCTTCTGTGGATAACGTGTTCGCCATCCGCTACAGATCATGTAAACCGTGGCTTACAAACAAATGATCAAAAAACAGCCAATGCGCTTCGCAAACCGTCCTTCAGGATAAGTCACGATTTTTCTTCACAAATCAGCGAGTTATTTTTGCAGTCATGCACAGTTACCCCCATTTGCTGTGGGTGGCTATGTGGATAACTTGTTCGTCGAACCCCGCAGGCCCCGCCAGTCATAGTCCAAACGGCAATTGATCAGATTTCATACAGTTCTAGACCGTTGCCTTGACTTCGATTCCTGCGCTGTCTTCACTGCAATGGCACAAGGACAGCCATTACTTATCCACATCAGGTTCTGGGAGAACGCATGATGGATAGCCGCCCACACCGCCATCCCCCCTCGCCACGCAAGCGCACGTTACGTCGTGCCGCCAATCAACACGCTCGTCTGTAGCGACCTCTGCTGCAACCGCTGTGCTGTCGCCGGGCTCGTCCCGGAGGCCAGGTGCCCGTTCGTCCATTGATTGCAGGCAACCGCAGAGTTGCCCCATCTGCCTGAGAGAGGAACACCTTCATGACACGCATCGCAACGCCCATCAGCGAGATCAAGGAACACTATGACGTGATCGTCATCGGTTCCGGTTATGGCGGCGGCATTGCTGCGTCGCGCCTGTCCCGAGCCGGCAAGCAGGTGTGCCTGCTTGAACGCGGGCGGGAAATCCAGCCCGGTGAATACCCCAACACCATGATTGCCGCGACCGAAGAGCTACAGGTTCACGACCCGGACGGCCATATCGGCTCGCGCACCGGGCTGTTCGATCTGCACGTCAACGCCCAGCAGAACGTGGTGGTCGGTTGCGGCCTCGGCGGCACCTCGCTGATCAACGCCAACGTTGCCCTGGAGCCGGAACCCGGGGTGTTCGATGACCCGCGCTGGCCGCAGGCGGTGCGTGAACACCGCGATACGCTGCTCAAGGACGGTTACGCCCGCGCCCGGGAAATGCTCAAACCCAATCCCTATCCGAACACCGCGCCGAATCTGCCCAAACTCGACGCCAACAAAAAGTCCGCGGACTACCTCAAGCAGGGCGCGCATTTCTACAAGCCGCCGATCAACGTGACCTTCGACAGGCTGCCGAACAACCTCAACCATGTCGGCGTCGAGCAGCTGCCGTGCAACCAGTGCGGCGACTGCGTCTCGGGCTGTAACAACAAGGCCAAGAACACCACGTTGATGAACTATCTGCCGGACGCCTGGAACCACGGCGCGGAGATTTTCTGCCAGGCCGAGGTGCGTTACCTGGAGCGTGATGGTGATGGCTGGATCGTGCACTTCCAGTATCTGGACAGTGGGCGTGAGATGTTCTCGGCGCCGACGCTGTTTGTGAAGGCCGACATCGTCGTGGTCTCCGCCGGCACCCTCGGCTCTACCGAAATTCTCCTGCGCTCGCGGGACAAGGGCCTGGTGATGTCTGGCCAGCTAGGCGAGAACATGAGCGGCAACGGGGACATCCTCGGCTTCGGCCACAACTGCGAGCAGACCATCAACGGCATCGGCTTCGGCGCGCATTCGGCCAAGGAACTGCAACCGGTCGGCCCGTGCATCACCTCGGTCATCGACATGCGCACCGAAGGTGACTGGCGCAGCCGCATGGTCATCGAGGAAGGTTCGATTCCTGGCGCTCTCGGCCGGCCGATGGTGCCGGCCATGGCCGGGTTCGCCGAGATGATCGGCAAGGCCACCGATGACAGTTTCAGCGGCAAGCTCGGCTACAAGGAGCGCGAAGCCGAAAGCTTCCTGCGCGGCCCGTATCACGGCGCGCTGCACAACATGCAGACCTACCTGATCATGAGCCACGACAGCGGCCAGGGCCGGATGATTCTCGACAACAAAGACCAGTTGCGCATCGACTGGCCGGGTGTCGGCGAGCAGGAAAACTTCAAGCTCGGCAACGAACGCCTGTATCAGAGCACCAAGGCATTGGGCGGGGTCTGGGTGGAGAATCCGATCTGGACCCAATTGCTCAAGCACAGCATTGTTTCGGTGCATCCGCTGGGCGGTTGCGTGATGGGCGAAGACGCCGCGCAAGGCGTGGTCAATCACAAGGGCCAGGTGTTCAGCGGCGCTGCCGGCACGGATGTCTACGCCAGCCTGTACGTGACCGACGGCGCGGTGATCCCGACGTCGCTGGCGGTCAATCCGTTGCTGACCATCTCCGCTGTGAGCGAGCGCAACATGGGCCTGCTGGCCGCCGACCGCGGTTGGCACATCGACTACACGCTGCCCTCGGCACCGCGCAAACAAGTGGCGCCGCCGACCCTCGGGGTGCAGTTCACCGAAACCATGAAGGGCTATTTCTCCCGGGCGTTCACTGCCGCGCAAAGCACCGACCTGAAAGTCTACGAAGCGGCAGCCAAACGCGGCGAGGCGGACAATTCGCCGATCGACTTCACCCTGACCATTACCGCCAACGACCTCAACCGGATGATCAAGGAGCCGGAACACGCCGCGACCATCGTCGGCACAGTGATCGCCCCGGCGCTGTCACCACAACCACTGACGGCCAGCAATGGCGTGTTCAACCTGTTCGAGCAATTCGAGCAGCAGGTCGATACGCGGCACATGAAGTACGACATGAAACTGACCGCCGAGGACGGCAACGACTATTTCTTCAGCGCCTTCAAAACCGTGCCGGAAGACAACGGCGTGCTGAACATCTGGCACGACACCAGCACCCTCTATGTGACGCTGTATCGCGGGCCGGACAAGTCGGGCGAGGTGATCGGCTCCGGGGTGATGCACATTCATCCGACCGATTTCGCCAAGCAGATGACCACCATGAAAGTGCTCAATGCGCGTAACGAGCGTGAGCGCATCGAAGGGCTGGCGCGGTTCGGCAAGTTCTTCGCCGGGATTCTCTGGGAAAGTTACGGCGGGGTCTTCGCTGGCGATATCTACTTCAACCCCGATGCGCCGCCACGGCTGAAACGGCCGCTGGATGCGCCCACCCCAGTGGTGCATTTCTTCCCCACCGAGGATGGCGTCGAGCTGCGCCTGACCCGTTATCAGGCCGGCAGCAAAGGCCCGGTGATGCTGGTGCATGGCCTGGGTGTGGGTTCGAACATCTTTTCTACCGACACCATCCAGACCAACCTGCTGGAGTACCTGTGCAAGCACGATTACGACGTGTGGTTGCTGGATTTCCGTGTGAGCATTCTGTTGCCGGCGAGCAAGAAGGAATGGAACGGCGACCAGATCGCCCAGTACGACTTCAAGGCTGCCATCGCGCAAATTCAGCAAGCGACTCACGCCAAAGATGTGCAGTGCGTGGTGCACTGCTACGGCGCGACGACGTTCTTCATGTCGATGCTGGCGGGGCTGCAAGGTGTGCGTTCGGTGGTCTGCTCGCAGATTGCCGCTGACACCGTGGTCGCCACTGCGACGGGACTTAAGGCCGGTCTGCACCTGCCGGGGATGCTCGATGCAATCGGTATCAAGTCGATGACCGCCTATGCCGACAGCAAGGAGAACTGGTTCAACCGGCTCTACGACAAAGCCCTCAACGGCTACGCACGGATCGAGGCGCAGGGTTATTGCACCAATCCGGTGTGCCACCGCATTACCTTCATGTACGCCTCGCTGTATCGCCACGACACCCTCAACGAAACCCTGCACGACAACCTGCATGAGTTGTTCGGCGAGTCGAACATCGAGACCTTCGAGCACCTGGCACTGATCGTGCGCAAAGGGCATCTGGTGGATTTCAAAGGCAACGATGTGTACATGCCGCACTTCGATCGGCTGAGCATGCCGATCTGCTTCATCAGCGGCGCGGAGAACCAGTGTTATCTGCCTGAAAGTACGCTGAAAACCTACCAGCGAGTGTGCGAAGTCCACGGGCCGGAGCGCTACAGCCGGCATGTGGTGCCAGGCTATGGCCACATCGACTGCATGTTCGGCAAGAATGCGGTGGTGGATGTGTATCCGATCATCCTTGAGCACCTGGAGAAAACTGCCCTCGGTTGACGTCGGACCGAGTCGACCGCTTCGCGAGCAAGCTCGCTCCCACAGGTTTTTTGTGTCAGTCGGTGGGAGATCCCCAATCCAGTCTGGGAGCGGGCTTGCTCGCGAAAGCGCTGTGTCTGGCGATGTATCTCTTGGGTCTGCACAAGGAAATGGATGACATGGATACCTGTATTCGCTGGTTTCAACGCTTCATCTGGATCGGCATTGCGATGAACATGGTGTTCGCGATCCCTGCGCTGTTTGCGCCGGGGTTGCTGACATCGGTGGTCGGTCTGCCGCCGCAACTTTCCGATCCATGGCTGGAAAACGCCGGGATGCTGCTGGTGGGCATCAGCGTGTTTTACATGCCGTCGGGCTTCAACGCGCCGCGCTATGTGGTGCATTCCTGGCTGTGCGTACTGACACGGCTGATTGCTGTGGTGTTCTGGATCTACTTGATCAATACCAGCATCCAGGGCTCGGTGTTCGTACCGATGCTGATGGGCGATCTGAGCTTCTTTCTGATCCTCGGCATTTTGCTGTACCTCGGCACCACGCCGCAGAACCGGCCATGGGCGCTGCTGTGCGATGGCTGGCGTGAATGGCGCGCGGCGTGGAAGCGGCAATGGCAGAGCCACGGCTTCAAGGTCGGAACACTGGTGGTGCTGGCAGTGCTCGGTTTCATCGGTTACGAGACCTGGTACCAGATGCTGCGGGTGGTGCCGGAGCAGGAATACGCCTCGGACGAGGATCACTACAAATACGCCGCCATCGGCCTGGGCATCGAAGCGCGAATCCCGTATTACCTGTTTGCCGTGCTGCCGCAGATGTGCCCGGAAAAAATGCCCAAGCCCGGCGGCTGGGAAGTCTTCGGCTTCCTCTATGAGAACGGCAAGGACCTGCCGATCGGCATGGCCAAGCGGCAGATCGGCTACCCGACGGTAGAGCCGAACTGCGCGCTGTGCCACACCGGTTCCTACCGCGCCAGTGCCAGCGACGTCGCGGTCAACGTGCCGAGCGCGCCGGCCAACACCCTGCAACTGCAGGCCTTCCAGTGGTACGCCTACGATTGCGCCAGCGATCCGAAATTCACCACCGACGCGGTGATGGCGGCGATCAACAGCAAATTCCAGCTGGGCTTCTTCGAGAAACTCTACAACCGTTACCTGATCATCCCGATGGCGAAAAGCGCCTTGCTCAAGCAGAAGCAGGCCTACGCCTGGCAGAAGCTGCGGCCGCAACAGGGGCCGGGGCGCACCGACACCTTCAACCCGACGAAAATGGTGGTGTTCGGCTTCCCGGATGACTCGACCATCGGCACTGTCGACCTGCCGCAAGTGTGGAACCAGAAACCGCGGGAATCGATGTATCTGCACTGGGACGGCAATAACAACAAAATCCATGAACGCAACTACGCCGCCGCCATGGCCGTGGGCGCGACGCCGGAGTCGGTGCTCCCGCCCAGTTTCAACCGCGTGACCAACTGGCTGCTCGGGCACAAGGCACCGGCGTGGCCGTGGGCACTGGATCAGGCCAAAGTCGCCCAGGGCAAACCGATCTGGGAGGCCAATTGCGCCGCTTGTCACGACTTCGGGCGTGCCGATACCGGGCAGGTCACCACCCACATCGATCAACTGGGCACTGATCCACATCGGTTGGACTCGTTCACCACCGGTCTGGTGGCGGCGTTCCATACCTTCAAGAAACCGCCGTTCGACTTCGGTGCGTATCGCAAGACCCAAAGCTACAGCAACACGCCGACTGACGGCGTCTGGTTGCGTGCGCCATACCTGCACAACGGTTCGGTGCCGACTTTGTGGGACCTGCTGCAACCGCCGGAAAAACGTCCGGTCGTGTTCATCACCGGCTCCGACGTGTACGACCCGGTCAACGTCGGGTTCGTCACCACGGGTGCCCAGGCCAAGGCCTCGGCGGACTTCAACTACGACACCCGGCTGGAGGGCAACCACAACACCGGTCACTTGTATGGCACGCAGTTGTCGGACGACGACAAGCGTGCGCTGATCGAATTCATGAAAACCCTGTGAGCCCTTACGGATAGAGGATTTCGTCATGTCAGCAGTCGCTCATCTCAAGCATGAAATCGACAAGGTCAAAGTACGTCTGCACGGTCTGTTCACGCGGGTGGAAATGGCCTGGATGAAGCTCATCAGCGAACTGGAACCCGAGGAGTTTCAGGCCATCATCAAGTTGCTCCAGCGCGGTCACGATCAGGCGCAGTACGTGCTCAAGCACGGCGAGTTGCCGGACGACGAGCCGGCCGTGCCGTGGGAGTTGTCCCACGGTTTGTCGATCCTGCGGATCGGCAACGCGACCCCCTTGCCGCAATCACCCGATCAACTGCAGACCACGGTGCTCAAGGACGGCACGTTGTTGGGATGTCGCAAGTGGGAACTGCTGGATCTGCTGTGGAGTGAAGCACTGCTCAAGTGGATCGAAAACCTGCGTCATCACGCGACCTTCGGTACTGACCCGGCGGTGGTGCAAATGGATCGCGACGTGACGCTGGCGATTGCCGGGGACTGGGGCACGGGGCCGTTCAACAGCCATGCGCCGGCGGTGTCGGTGGCCAACCAGATGCAGCTGGCCAACGCCGATTTCACCATTCACCTGGGGGATGTCTATTACGCCGGTACGCATTCTCAGGAAGACACCGACATGGCCGGCTGGCCGATGGGCACCCACGGTTCGTTCACCCTCAATTCCAATCACGAGATGTACAGCGGCGCCCACGGTTATTTCAAGGAGCTGGCCGCGCGTTTTCCGGGGCAGCAGGGCACCAGCTACTTTGCCCTGATCAACGACGACTGGCTGATTGTCGGACTGGACACGGCGTACGCCTCGGATGTCATGAATCTGTACATGGACGGTACGCTGAACAAGCCGCAGATCGAGTGGATGAAAGGCTTGCCGAAACGCAAGAAACTCATGGTGCTGAGCCACCATCAGGGCTTCGATATTACCGGGCACAACAAGACCGCGCTGTACCAGCCGGTGTGCGATGCATTGGGGCGCGAGCCGGATTACTGGTACTGGGGGCATCTGCACAACGGCATCGTCTACGCGACCCAGGGCGGTTTGCACGCGCGCTGCGCCGGGCACGGAGCGATTCCCTATGGCACCACCAGCGAGCTGAACGGGCATTCGCGGATATTGTTTTCGGAGACTCAGGATGCAAAAGACCCGGACTATCCGCTGCGGGTGTTGAACGGGTACGCGAAAATCAGGTTGGTGGGGGAGGAGATTTTTGAGGAGTTTATTGGCGAGGATGGCAGTGTGAGGTGGTCATCCAAATAATTGGGTGAATGTGAGGACGCCATCGCGAGCAGGCTCACTCCTACAGTTGGAATGCGTTCCCCTGTAGGAGTGAGCCTGCTCGCGAAGCTTTTTGCCTTTGCTTTTAGCCCTGGACGGGGACGCCTTTGAGGTACGGCGCAGGTTCGGCTCCAAGGTTGCTCAACAGACGCTCGCTGTACCAGTCGACGAAGTTGACCACGCCAAACTCATAGGTCTTGGAGTACGGCCCCGGCTGGTAAGCCGTCGAGTTGATCCCGCGCTGGTTCTCTTCAGCCAGACGACGGTCCTGATCGTTGGTCGCATCCCACACCTGACGCATGCGCTCGACGTCGTAGTCCACGCCTTCGACCGCGTCCTTGTGCACCAGCCATTTGGTGGTGACCATGGTTTCCTGCGCGCTGATCGGCCACACGGTGAAGACGATGATGTGGTCGCCCATGCAGTGGTTCCAAGAGTGTGGCAGGTGCAGGATGCGCATCGAACCGAGGTCCGGATTCTTGATGCGGCCCATCAGTTTCGCGCAGCCCTGTTTGCCATCGAGGGTCATCGACACGGTGCCCTTGAGCAGCGGCATGCGCACGATGCGGTTACGCAGGCCGAAACTGGCGTGGGCGTAAGGGATCTTCTCGGCTTCCCAGGCGGCAGCAGAGGCGGCGACGTGATCCTTGAATGCCTGATCGGCGCGCGGGTCGGTGACGTCGTCCCACTCCAGCAGGGTTTTCAGCAGTTCCGGGTGCGACGCGCTGCAGTGGTAGCACTCGCGGTTGTTTTCCAGCACCAGTTTCCAGTTGGCCTTTTCCATCAAGGTGGTGGTGATCGCCACCTTGGTGTTCTCCATATCGTACGGTTCCATGTAGTGGTTCAGCGTCGACAGGAAGTCATCGATGGCCGGCGGATTTTCCGCCAGGCTGATGAAGATGTAGCCGCCGGCGGTCTTCACGTTCACTGGTTTGAGGCCGTACTGCTTCATGTCGAAGTCGGCGCCCATTTCGGTGCCGGCGAACAGCAGGCGACCGTCCAGCTCGTACGTCCACTGGTGGTAGTGGCAGACCAGTTTGGCGACCTTGCCCTTGTCGCTGGTGCACAGGCGCGAACCGCGGTGCCGGCAGACGTTGTGAAACGCATGCACCACGCCTTCGGCACCACGGATCACGATGATCGGGTTCTTGCCGATCTGCAGCGTCAGGTAGTTGCCTTTGGCCGGGATCTCGCAGGTCATGCCGGCGATCAGCCATTCTTTCTGGAAGATCTCCTGCATGTCGATATCGAACAGCCGCTCGTCGCTGTAGAACGGTTGCGGCAGCGAAAAGGTGCGCTCGCGCTCCTGGAGCATTTGTGCGGTGGCCTTGCGTGCGGGTTCCAGCGGATCGCCCAGGCTGATTTTTGCGGTGACGTCCATCGATGTGATCCTCATGGCCATCTGCGTGGCCGGCGAAAGTGGCTAATACGGTTGTGCTACGCAAGGTGTAAAGAATCTGTCTTGGTGTGGGGCGAGTGTGGGGCCGGCGCTGCCCGGAACCTTATCCATGGGCGACATGGTGCAATCTGTTCCCGACGCGCAACCCCCGGTGGTTGGGGGCTGGTCGCGATAAGTATGCCGATGTCGCGGATAGGTAAACGGGCGGTCTGCGCTATACGCAGAATCGCCACATGAAGGCCGACAGTCGGCCGTGGAGAACAGCATGTCCAACAGCTTCCTGAATCCGGTCACCACCCAGACCTGGGCCAATGGCCGACACATCGTCCGTTGCGTCAAAGTCATCCAGGAAACCTGGGACGTGCGCACCTTCTGCTTCATGGCGGATCAGCCGATCCTGTTCTTCTTCAAGCCCGGCCAGTTCGTGACCCTGGAGCTGGAAATCGAAGGCCAACCGATCATGCGCTCGTACACGATTTCCAGTTCGCCGTCGGTGCCTTACAGCTTCTCGGTGACCATCAAGCGCGTACCGGGGGGCAAGGTCTCCAACTGGTTGCACGACACTCTTCATGAAGGGCAGGAGCTGGCGGTGCACGGGCCGGTAGGACTGTTCAACGCCATCGACTTCCCGAGCCCGAAAGTGCTTTATCTGAGCGGCGGCGTGGGGATCACCCCGTGCATGTCGATGGCGCGCTGGTTCTACGACACCAACGCCAACGTCGACATGACCTTTATCCACAGCGCGCGCTCGCCGAAAGACATCATTTACCACCGCGAGCTGGAACACATGGCGTCGCGGATCGACAACTTCAGCCTGCACCTGATCTGCGAGAAACACGGGCTGGGCGAGCCGTGGGCCGGCTACCGTGGCTACCTCAATCACAAGATGCTCGAACTGATGGTGCCCGACTTCCTTGAGCGCGAAGTGTTCTGCTGCGGCCCGACGCCGTACATGAACGCGGTCAAGCGCCTGCTGGAAGTCGCCGGTTACGACATGAGCCGTTACCACGAGGAATCTTTCGGTGCTACGCCACCGGAAGCCCGTGCCGATGCGGTGGAGCAGGCCGAGCAGGCAGCCGATGCCCCGGAAATCGATGCGGCGGATCTGCATCAGGTCGAATTTACCGCGTCCGGCAAGAGCATCCGCGTAGCCCCGGGCGAGACCGTGCATGCGGCGGCTGCCAAGCTCGGCCTGATGATCCCGAAAGCCTGCGGCATGGGGATTTGCGGGACGTGCAAGGTACTGAAGCTGGGCGGCGAAGTGGAGATGGAGCACAACGGCGGGATTACCGAGGACGACGAGGCTGAAGGGTTTATCTTGTCGTGCTGCAGTGTGCCGAAGGGCGACGTCAGAATCGAATTCTAAGGTTTTGCACAAACCCAATGTGGGAGCGGGCTTGCTCGCGAAAGCGGTGTGTCATTCAACGTTGATATTGACTGATCCGACGCCTTCGCGAGCAAGCCCGCTCCCACAGGGGGATGTATTTTCAGTCGATAAACAAGTCGGGCATCAGGGTTGCAGTGCTGCCCGGCTCGAAGCGGTAGTGTTCGAACTGCGCCACACCGTGCTCGCGCAAAATTTCTTCGTCGATAAGCAACCGCCCGGTGATCTGCCGTTGGCGGCTAGTCAAAATCACATGCGCCGCGTCCGCCATGATCGAAGGCGAACGTGCATGCTTGAATGAATCGCGATTGCCCAGCTGAAACTCGATCGCCGCCGTGGCAATCATCGTCTGCGGCCACAGTGAGTTGACGCTGATCCCGTAACTGGCGAATTCCTCGCTCATGCCCACCGTCAGCATGCTCATGCCGTACTTGGTCACCGTATACGGGCTGTACTGCGCGAACCACTTGCTCGCCAGATTCAGCGGCGGCGACAGGTTGAGGATGTGCCCGGCGGATTTCTTCAGATAGGGCAGGGCGGCCTGGCTGCACAGCAGCACCGCGCGGGTGTTGATCTGGTGCATCAGGTCGAAACGCTTGAGTTCGATGTGTTGCACGCCGGTGAGCTTGATCGCTCCGGCGTTGTTCACCAATGCGTCGATACCGCCGAAGTGTTCGTTGGCTTGCGCGAGTGCCTGGCGCACGGCGTCTTCATCACGCACATCCAGTTGCAATGCCAACGCTGTGCCGCCCGCCGCTTCGACTTCGGCGGCGACGCTGTGGATGGTGCCGGGTAATTTGGCGTGGGGTTCGGCGCTCTTGGCGGCGATGACGATATTGGCCCCGTCCTTTGCGGCCCGCAGCGCAATCTCACGGCCAATGCCACGGCTGGCGCCGGTGATGAACAGGGTTTTGCCTTGTAACGACATGCCGATGCTCCTGCTTATTGTTATGTGAGCGGAGGGCTCGACAGACAATGTAGACGAAGTCTTCAGGTGCGAACGAGGAGGGGCGATTGGATTGGGCGAGCTTTTGTGGGAGCGAGCCTGCTCGCGAAAGCGGTCTGTCAGCCGAGTTCTATGTCGGATGCGCCGGCCTCTTCGCGAGCAGGCTCGCTCCCGCAGGGGAGGGGAGCTATCAGGCGGACATGACTTCGCGGATGTCGCGGGCCAGTTCGCGCACGCGTTCTTCTTCGGTGTCCCACGAGCACATGAAGCGTGCGCCGCCCTTGCCGATGAAGGTGTAGAAGCGCCACTGCTTCGCGGTCAGGGCGGCGATGGCCGGCTCCGACAGTTGCAGGAACACGCCGTTGGCCTGCACCGGGAACATCAGTTCGACGCCCGGAATGTCGCTGACCAGCTCGGCCAGCAGTTGCGCGCAGTGGTTGGCGTGACGGGCGTATTTGAGCCAGGCGTCGTTTTCGAGAATGCCGACCCATGGCGCCGACAGGAAGCGCATTTTCGACGCCAGTTGTCCGGCCTGCTTGCAGCGGTAGTCGAAGTCTTCAGCCAGTTTGTGGTTGAAGAACAGAATGGCCTCACCCACCGCCATGCCGTTTTTCGTGCCGCCGAAGCACAGCACATCGACGCCGGCCTTCCAGGTCAGGTCGGCCGGCGAGCAGCCGAGGAAGGCGCAGGCGTTGGAGAAACGCGCGCCGTCCATGTGCAGGTGCAGGCCCAGTTCCTTGCAGGTGGCGCTGATGGCGCGGACTTCTTCCGGGGTGTAGACGCTGCCGACTTCAGTGGCCTGGGTCAGCGTTACAACGCGTGGTTTGGGATAGTGGATGTCCTGGCGTTTGAGCGCGACTTCACGGATCGACTGCGGGGTGATCTTGCCGTTTTCGGTGCCGGCGATCAGCAGTTTCGAACCGTTGGAGAAGAATTCCGGCGCGCCGCATTCGTCGGTTTCGACGTGGGCGGTTTCCGAGCAGATCACGCTGTGGTAACTCTGGCACAGCGACGACAGCGCCAGCGAGTTGGCGGCGGTGCCGTTGAAGGCGAAGAACACCTCGCAGTCGGTTTCGAACAGTTTGCGGAAATGATCGGACGCGCGTGCGGTCCACTCATCGTCACCATAGGCGCGCTGGTGGCCGTGGTTGGCCTGTTCCATGGCAGCCCAGGCTTCAGGGCAGATACCGGAGTAGTTGTCGCTGGCGAATTGTTGGCTCTTGTCGGTCATGGCCGGCTTCCGTGGTCGAGACTCTTGTGAAGGCTCGTGGTCAATGATGGTGCGCACTTTACCGAAGATCTTCCGGGGAGCACACGGGATGTCGCTGTCAGAAAATTACCAGTTGGCGACCCGATTATGCACGTGACTAAACGCGACGGCGCGCTGGATTTGCTCAAGTGGCTGGCGTTGTTGAGCATGCTGCTCGATCACCTGCGATATGTCGGGATCAGCGCCGATTGGCTGTATGTTCCGGGGCGGATGGCCTTCCCGTGGTTCTGTCTGGCGATGGCGGCGAATCTCGCGCGTGCCGGCGCGCAGAAAACGCAATGGCGCTATCTGGGCTGGCTGCTGCTGTTCAGTGCAGTCAGCGAGATTCCCTACCGCTGGTACATTCCTGATCCAGACACCTTGAACGTGATGCCCACGCTGGCGCTGGGGTTGCTGGTGGCGCGGGGCTGGCAGGATCGCACGCTGCTGTCGCGACTGTTGGGCGTCGGTGCCTTGGTGCTGGCGGCGCTGTTTTCGCAGTGGCTGATGTTCGGCGTGTCGGGTGTGCTGTTGCCGCTGGCGTTGCTGCTGGTGATTGGTCGGCGCTGGTATTTCAGTCTGCTGCCGGGGCTCGTGTGTCTGGCGGGCAATCAGTGGCAGGTGCTGTATGAGGCGGCGCAGTTCGGCAACTACGTGGCGGTGTTCGGCATCGCGGCATGTCTGATTGCGCCAATGCTCGGGCTGTTCTTGTTGCGACACGCCAGGTCTCTCCATCCGCCGCCCATGCGCCGTTGGGCCTACGCACTCTATCCCGCGCATTTCCTCTTGCTGCTTGCCATCCGCCAGCTCTTCACATAACCCCTGTGGGAGCGGGCTTGCTCGCGAAAGCGGTGGTTCAGTCAACGGAGAGGGTGAATGACAATCCGCCTTCGCGAGCAAGCCCGCTCCCACAGGGGATCTGCGCCGATTCGATGAATGTGTCGGGCAAGCCATTTCGAACCATGTCGTAAACGCACCTTTGCGTGGCGTCCGTAGGCATTTGAGCTGTCTGCGCCGGTCATACCATCGCATCAAAGGGCACTGTCGCAAGACCGCGGCCTGACCAAGACAAAATGGCGCACCGACGCCGCCGGGAGAGACGCGATGTTCAGCAAGCAAGACCAGATCCAGGGTTACGACGATGCACTGCTGGCGGCGATGAATGCCGAGGAGCAACGTCAGGAAGATCACATCGAGCTGATCGCGTCGGAAAACTACACCAGCAAACGCGTCATGGAAGCGCAAGGCAGCGGCCTGACCAACAAATACGCCGAAGGTTATCCGGGCAAGCGCTACTACGGCGGCTGCGAGCATGTGGATAAAGTCGAAGCGCTGGCCATCGAGCGCGCCAAGCAACTGTTCGGCGCCGATTACGCCAACGTCCAGCCGCACTCCGGTTCGTCGGCCAACAGTGCCGTGTACCTGGCGCTGATCCAGCCGGGCGACACCATCCTCGGCATGAGCCTGGCCCACGGCGGTCACCTGACCCACGGCGCCAAAGTGTCGTCCTCGGGCAAGCTGTACAACGCGGTGCAGTACGGCATCAACACCGACACCGGTTTGATCGATTACGACGAAGTCGAGCGTCTGGCCGTCGAGTGCAAGCCGAAGATGATCGTCGCCGGTTTCTCCGCCTACTCCAAGACCCTGGACTTCCCGCGCTTCCGGCAGATCGCCGACAAGGTTGGCGCATTGCTGTTCGTCGACATGGCCCACGTGGCCGGTCTGGTGGCCGCCGGTCTGTACCCGAACCCGCTGCCGTACGCCGACGTGGTCACCACCACGACTCACAAGACCCTGCGTGGTCCGCGTGGCGGGCTGATCCTGGCCAAGTCCAACGAAGAGATCGAGAAGAAGCTCAACGCGGCGGTATTCCCCGGCGCTCAGGGCGGCCCGCTGATGCACGTCATCGCCGGTAAAGCGGTGTGCTTCAAGGAAGCGCTGGAGCCAGGCTTCAAGGCTTATCAGCAACAAGTGATCGACAACGCCAAGGCCATGGCCAGCGTGTTTATCAAACGTGGCTACGATGTAGTGTCCGGCGGTACCGACAACCACCTGTTCCTGGTCAGCCTGATCCGTCAGGGCCTGACCGGTAAAGACGCCGACGCCGCCCTTGGCCGCGCGCACATCACCGTCAACAAGAACGCTGTGCCGAACGACCCGCAGTCGCCGTTCGTGACCTCGGGCCTGCGCATCGGCACCCCGGCAGTCACCACGCGTGGCTTCAAGGTTGCCCAGTGCGAAGTGCTGGCCGGCTGGATCTGCGACATCCTCGACAACCTCGGTGACGCCGATGTTGAAGCGAATGTGGCCAAGAACGTCGCGGCACTGTGCGCCGACTACCCGGTTTATCGCTGAGCGGTTTGGAGTAAATGACTATGCAACGCTATTCGGGCTTCGGCCTCTTCAAACACTCCCTCAGCCACCACGAAAACTGGCAGCGCATGTGGCGCACGCCCACGCCGAAGAAGGTCTACGACGTGGTCATCGTCGGCGGTGGCGGGCACGGTCTGGCAACCGCCTACTACCTGGCCAAGGAACACGGCATCACCAACGTGGCCGTGGTCGAGAAAGGCTGGCTGGGCGGCGGTAACACCGCGCGCAACACCACCATCGTGCGTTCCAACTACCTGTGGGACGAGTCGGCGCACCTCTACGAACACGCGATGAAACTCTGGGAAGGCCTGTCCCAGGACCTGAACTACAACGTGATGTTCTCCCAGCGCGGCGTCTACAACCTGTGCCACACCCTGCAGGACATCCGTGATTCCGAGCGTCGGGTCAGCGCCAACCGCCTCAACGGCGTCGACGGCGAGCTGCTCAATGCCAAGCAAGTGGCTGACGAAATTCCGTACCTCGACTGCTCGAAAAACACCCGTTACCCGGTGATGGGCGCAACCGTTCAGCGTCGCGGCGGCGTCGCTCGTCACGATGCCGTGGCCTGGGGCTTTGCCCGTGCCGCCGACGCCTTGGGCGTGGACTTGATCCAGCAGACTGAAGTGATCGGTTTCCGTAAGGAAAACGGTGTGTGCATCGGTGTTGAGACCAACAAGGGTTTCATCGGCGCCAAGCGCGTCGGCGTGGTCACCGCCGGTAACTCCGGGCACATGGCCAAACTCGCCGGTTTCCGTCTGCCGATCGAATCCCACCCGCTGCAGGCGCTGGTGTCCGAGCCGATCAAACCGATTATCGACAGCGTGATCATGTCCAACGCCGTGCACGGTTACATCAGCCAGTCCGACAAGGGCGACCTGGTGATCGGCGCCGGTATCGACGGCTACAACGGCTACGGCCAGCGCGGTTCGTACCCGGTGATCGAGCACACCATCCAGGCCATCGTCGAGATGTTCCCGGTGCTGTCGCGCGTACGCATGAACCGCCAGTGGGGCGGCATCGTCGACACCACCCCGGACGCTTGCCCGATCATTTCGAAAACCCCGGTACCGAACATGTTCTTCAACTGCGGTTGGGGCACCGGTGGCTTCAAGGCCACACCTGGCTCGGGCAACGTGTTTGCCGCAAGCCTGGCCAAGGGTGAAATGCACCCATTGGCTGCACCGTTCTCCATCGACCGTTTCCACAACGGCGCACTCATCGACGAACACGGCGCTGCTGCCGTCGCCCACTAACAGGAGAAATCCCCATGTTGCATATCTTCTGTCCTCACTGCGGCGAACTGCGCTCCGAAGAGGAATTCCACGCATCCGGTCAGGCGCACATTCCGCGCCCGCTCGACCCTGGCGCCTGCACTGATGAAGAGTGGGGCGACTACATGTTTTTCCGCGACAACCCGCGCGGTCTGCACCACGAGCTGTGGGATCACGTCGCCGGTTGCCGCCAGTACTTCAACGTCACCCGCGACACCGTGACCTACGAGATTCTCGAAACCTACAAGATCGGCACCAAGCCGCAATTCACCGACAAGGCTGACACTGCGAAAACAGCCACGCCGGCGCTGGGAGAGAAGGTATGAGCCAGACCAATCGCCTGTCCAACGGTGGACGGATCGACCGCAACAAAGTGCTGAGCTTCACCTTCAACGGTCAGAACTACAAAGGCTTCGAGGGCGACTCGCTGGCCTCGGCGCTGATCGCCAACGGCGTCGACATCATCGGCCGCAGCTTCAAGTATTCGCGTCCTCGCGGGATCTTCGCCGCTGGCGCCGAAGAGCCGAACGCGGTGCTGCAGATCGGTGCGACCGAAGCCACGCAGATTCCCAACGTGCGCGCCACGCAACAGGCGCTGTATCAAGGTTTGGTCGCCACCAGCACCAACGGCTGGCCGAGCGTCAACAACGACATGATGGGCATTCTCGGCAAGGTCGGCGGCAAGCTGATGCCACCGGGTTTCTACTACAAAACCTTCATGTACCCGCAATCGTTCTGGATGACTTACGAGAAGTACATTCGCAAGGCTGCCGGCCTGGGCCGCTCGCCGACCGAAGTCGATCCGGACACCTACGACTACATGAACCAGCACTGCGACGTGCTGATCGTCGGCGCCGGCCCTGCCGGTCTGGCGGCTGCCCTGGCCGCTGCGCGCAGCGGTGCCCGGGTGATTCTTGCCGATGAGCAAGAGGAGTTCGGCGGCAGCCTGCTTGATTCCCGCGAAAGCCTCGACGGCAAACCGGCGGTGGAGTGGGTTGCCAGCGTCATCGCTGAATTGAAGAACACCCCGGACGTGCTGCTGTTGCCGCGCGCCACGGTCAACGGCTACCACGACCACAACTTCCTGACCATTCACGAACGCCTCACCGATCACCTCGGTGACCGCGCGCCAATCGGCCAGGTGCGTCAGCGCATCCACCGCGTTCGCGCCAAGCGTGTGGTGTTGGCGACCGGTGCGCACGAACGTCCGCTGGTCTACGGCAACAACGACGTGCCGGGCAACATGCTCGCCGGTGCGGTCTCGACTTACGTACGCCGTTACGGCGTGGCGCCGGGCAAGAAACTGGTGCTGACCACCAACAACGATCACGCCTACCGCGTGGCACTCGATTGGCTCGACGCCAGTCTGCAAGTGGTGGCCATCGCTGATGCGCGCAGCAACCCGCGTGGTGCGCTGGTGGAAGAAGCCCGCGCCAAAGGTATCCGCATCCTCACCGGCAGCGCCGTGATCGAAGCCCGTGGCAGCAAACGCGTTACCGCTGCCCGCGTCGCCGCAATTGATGTCAAAGCACATGCCGTGACCAGTCCGGGCGAGTGGCTCGACTGCGACGTGATCGCCAGTTCCGGTGGTTACAGCCCGGTCGTTCACTTGGCATCGCACCTCGGCGGCAAGCCGACCTGGCGTGAAGACATCCTCGGTTTCGTACCGGGCGAAGCACCGCAGAAGCGCGTGTGTGTCGGCGGCATCAATGGCGTTTACGGCCTCGGTGATTCGCTGGCCGATGGTTTCGAAGGTGGCGCACGCGCTGCCAGTGAAGCCGGTTTCGGTGTGGTTGAAGGTACGCTGCCCAAAGCGCTGAGCCGTCTCGAAGAAGCGACCCTGGCGCTGTTCCAGGTGCCGCATGAGAAGGGCACCTCGCGTGCGCCGAAACAATTCGTCGACCTGCAGAACGACGTCACCGCCGCCGCCATCGAACTGGCGACCCGCGAAGGTTTCGAGTCGGTCGAACACGTCAAACGTTACACCGCGCTGGGCTTCGGCACCGATCAGGGCAAGCTTGGCAACGTCAACGGCCTGGCGATTGCCGCCCGTTCGCTGAACGTGACCATCCCGCAGATGGGCACCACGATGTTCCGCCCGAACTACACGCCGGTGACCTTCGGCGCTGTGGCCGGGCGTCATTGCGGGCACATCTTCGAACCGGTGCGTCACACCGCGCTGCATGCCTGGCATGTGAAGAACGGCGCCGAATTCGAAGACGTCGGTCAGTGGAAGCGTCCTTGGTACTTCCCGAAAAACGGCGAAGACCTGCATGCAGCAGTCAAGCGCGAATGCAAGGCTGTGCGCGACAGCGTCGGCCTGCTCGACGCCTCGACCCTGGGCAAGATCGACATTCAAGGCCCGGATGCCCGCGAGTTCCTTAACCGCGTGTACACCAACGCCTGGACCAAGCTCGACGTGGGCAAGGCCCGCTATGGCCTGATGTGCAAAGAAGACGGCATGGTCTTCGATGACGGTGTGACGGCGTGCCTGGCCGACAACCATTTCGTCATGACCACCACCACCGGCGGCGCAGCTCGCGTACTGCAATGGCTGGAGCTGTACCACCAGACCGAATGGCCGGACATGAAGGTCTACTTCACCTCTGTCACCGACCACTGGGCAACCATGACCCTGTCCGGCCCGAATAGCCGCAAGCTGCTCAGCGCTGTGACGGATATCGACCTGAGCAACGAAGCCTTCCCGTTCATGACCTGGAAAGAAGGTCTGGTTGGCGGTGTGCCGGCACGGGTGTTCCGCATCTCGTTCACCGGTGAGCTGTCGTACGAAGTCAACGTGCAGGCCGACTACGCGATGGGTGTGTTGGAGAAGATTGTTGAGGCAGGGAAGGCCTTCAACCTGACGCCATATGGCACCGAAACCATGCACGTGCTGCGCGCCGAGAAGGGTTTCATCATCGTCGGTCAGGACACTGACGGCTCGATGACCCCGGACGATCTGAACATGGGCTGGTGTGTGGGGCGCACCAAACCGTTCTCGTGGGTCGGCCAGCGCGGCATGAACCGTGAAGACTGTGTGCGTGATCAGCGTAAACAACTGGTGGGCTTGAAGCCGATCGATCCGAACGTGTGGCTGCCGGAAGGTGCGCAACTGGTGTTCAACACCAAGCAGGCGATCCCGATGACCATGGTCGGCCACGTCACCTCCAGTTACGCGCACAACTCCCTTGGTTATTCGTTTGCCATGGGGGTGGTCAAGGGCGGTCTGAAGCGCATGGGCGAGCGGGTGTTTGCACCGCTGGCCGATGGCAGCGTGATCGAGGCGGAGATTGTTTCTTCGGTGTTCTTCGATCCGAAGGGTGATCGGCAGAACATTTGATGGCCTCAAGAACTGTGGGCGGGCGGCTATTCGCGAGCAGGCTCGCTCCCACATTCGACCGCGTTCCCCTGTGGGAGCGAGCCTGCTCGCGAAAGCGGTAGAGCCGCCACCGCAGGAACCAACAGAATTCAGCAAAGGTGCTTTATGACCACAGCCAACGTGTACCAACAACGCCCGACCACCGGTGCCCGTGCCGAATCGTCGCTGCACCATGCCGACCTCGCCAGCCTGGTCGGCAAGGGACGCAAGAACGCCGGCGTGATCGTGCGTGAAAAGAAACTCCTCGGTCACCTGACCATTCGTGGCGATGGCCACGATGCCGCCTTCGCCGCTGGCGTGCACAAGGCCCTGGGCATTGAGTTGCCCGGCGCGCTGAGCGTGATCGTCAAAGGCGAAACCAGCCTGCAATGGATGGGCCCGGACGAGTGGCTGCTGATCGTGCCGAGCGGTGAAGAGTTCGCCGCCGAGCAGAAACTGCGTGAAGCGCTGGGCGATCTGCACATCGCGATCGTCAACGTCAGCGGCGGCCAGCAAGTGCTCGAACTGAGCGGGCCGAACGTGCGTCAGGTGCTGATGAAATCCACCAGCTACGACGTGCACCCGAACAGCTTTCCGGTCGGTAAAGCAGTCGGCACGGTGTTCGCCAAGTCGCAGCTGATGATTCGCCATACGGCGGAAGACACCTGGGAATTGCTGATTCGTCGCAGCTTCTCGGATTACTGGTGGCTGTGGCTGCAGGATGCGTCCGCCGAATACGGGCTTAGCGTCCAGGCTTGAGGTGAATTGCGTCGAGCTAGCTTGCGTGTAGGGCCTGAGAATTTTGCCCCCTCACCCCAACCCTCTCCCCCAAGGGGGCTAGGGTGAGGGGAAAAAATCCCCCTGACACCCCGAACACAGAACAGGAGTCACCGCACCATGAGCCGCGCCCCAGACACATGGATTCTGACCGCCGACTGCCCCAGCGTCCTCGGCACCGTGGACGCGGTGACGCGTTTTCTGTTCGAGCAGGGTTGCTACGTCACCGAGCACCACTCGTTCGATGACCGGCTCTCGGGCCGCTTCTTCATTCGCGTGGAGTTCCGTCAGCCTGACGGCTTCGACGAACAATCCTTCCGTGCAGGCTTGGCCGAACGCGGACAGGCCTTCGGCATGATCTTCGAACTGACCGCGCCGAACTATCGGCCGAAAGTGGTGATCATGGTCTCCAAGGCCGATCACTGCCTCAACGATTTGCTCTATCGCCAGCGCATCGGCCAGTTGTCGATGGACGTGGCGGCGGTGGTGTCCAATCACCCGGACCTCAAGCCGCTGGCCGACTGGCACCAGATTCCCTACTACCACTTCCCCCTCGACCCCAACGACAAGCCGTCGCAGGAGCGTCAGGTGTGGCAGGTGATCGAAGATTCCGGCGCCGAACTGGTGATCCTCGCCCGCTACATGCAGGTGCTGTCGCCGGAGTTGTGCCGCAAGCTCGACGGCAAGGCGATCAACATTCACCACTCGTTGCTGCCGGGGTTCAAGGGGGCCAAGCCGTATCACCAGGCCTACAACAAAGGCGTGAAACTGGTGGGCGCCACGGCGCATTACATCAACAACGATCTCGATGAAGGGCCGATTATTGCCCAGGGCGTCGAGGCGGTGGATCACAGTCATTACCCCGAGGATCTGATTGCCAAGGGGCGCGATATTGAAGGCCTGACCCTGGCCCGGGCCGTTGGGTATCACATTGAGCGGAGGGTGTTTCTCAACGCTAATCGCACGGTCGTTCTTTAGATCGCTTTCGCGAGCAAGCCCGCTCCCACAGTTTGATCTCAGGTGTGACAGAGATCTTTGTTTCAACACAAATCCCCTGTGGGAGCGGGCTTGCTCGCGAGGGGGCCATAACTGACAACGCAAAACCAACAAGCAAAACCCGAGCACTTAACGCGCTGCCTGCCTGGGCAACGCGGTTCCATAAAAACAACAGCGAGGTGAAAGCATGTCTGGCAATCGTGGTGTGGTGTATCTCGGCGCTGGCAAGGTCGAAGTACAGAAAATCGACTATCCGAAAATGCAGGACCCGCGCGGCAGGAAGATCGAGCACGGTGTCATCCTGCGTGTGGTGTCCACCAACATTTGTGGCTCCGACCAGCACATGGTGCGTGGCCGTACCACGGCGCAGACCGGTCTGGTGCTGGGCCATGAAATCACCGGCGAAGTGATCGAAAAGGGTTCCGACGTCGAGAACCTGAAAATCGGCGACCTGGTCTCCGTACCGTTCAACGTGGCTTGCGGGCGCTGCCGTTCCTGCAAGGAGCAGCACACCGGTGTCTGCCTGACCGTCAACCCGGCCCGTGCCGGCGGTGCCTACGGTTACGTCGACATGGGCGACTGGACCGGCGGCCAGGCCGAATACGTGCTGGTGCCGTACGCTGACTTCAACCTGCTGAAACTGCCGGACCGCGACAAGGCCATGGAGAAAATCCGTGACCTGACCTGCCTCTCCGACATCCTGCCGACCGGTTATCACGGCGCGGTCACTGCGGGCGTTGGCCCAGGCAGCACCGTTTACATTGCGGGCGCCGGCCCGGTCGGTCTGGCCGCTGCTGCTTCGGCGCGTCTGCTGGGCGCTGCGGTGGTGATCATCGGTGACGTCAACACCATCCGCCTGGCGCACGCCAAGGCCCAGGGTTTTGAAGTGGTCGATCTGTCCAAAGACACGCCTTTGCATGAACAGATCGCCGCATTGCTGGGCGAACCGGAAGTTGATTGCGCGGTGGATTGCGTGGGCTTCGAGGCCCGTGGCCACGGTCATGACGGAGTGAAATCAGAAGCCCCGGCCACCGTGCTCAACTCGCTGATGGGCGTGGTGCGTGTGGCGGGCAAGATCGGTATCCCGGGGCTGTACGTGACCGAGGACCCGGGCGCCGTGGACGCCGCCGCAAAAATGGGCAGCCTGAGCATTCGCTTCGGCCTCGGTTGGGCTAAATCCCACAGCTTTCACACCGGCCAGACCCCGGTGATGAAGTACAACCGCCAGCTGATGCAGGCCATCATGTGGGACCGCATCAACATTGCCGAAGTGGTGGGCGTGCAGGTCATCAGCCTTGATCAGGCGCCGGAAGGTTACGGCGAGTTCGATGCTGGCGTGCCGAAGAAGTTTGTGATTGATCCGCATCGGTTGTTCAGTGCGGCGTAAGTAAAAAAGGGCGACCCACGGGTCGCCCTTTTTATGTGATGCCTGCCGCTGAAAGCGTCAAATTCAATTGGATTTGAGTTTCAGATATGGAGTGGAATTCTCGCCGTTTTCAACGATCTTTTTCCCACCATAACTACAGATCGAGCCGTCTAGGCTTTCTGCTTTCAGTTCGTATTTCGGTGCCAAGAAGTCGTCTCGGGTTGACAGAGTTTCGCCGGTCCATGTTTTGCCTTCGAAACTGGCGGTGTATTTGAAACCGGTGTTGTTCGGCTTTGGAACGCTGCTGTCCGTATAGGCCGATGATTTGATGGTATTGACCGGAGGACAGCTTTCGACACCGGCTGCGTAAGCGTTCGTAGTAGCTGCGCCAATGATAAAAAGCGCCATTGCGATCGACTTGTTCATTTCCACACTCCTGTATGTATGTATGTTTGTTTGGAGTGCCCAGCATGGGAAGTTAACCCTATTCGCACTACTGTCAGGTTTGACAGGTTGTTATATCTCCTCGCGATAAAAAGACTTTGTACTCATAACTTGATCACAGTGCAGCCAAAGCACCCTGATAAAGGACTGGGCCCGTCGGCTGTCCGGTCGGCGAACCACCCTTCGGCTCCAGACTGACCGCCAGCGCAATCGGCTTGCCGATCAACACTTTCTGCGCCTCGCTCAGCTCAACCTTGCCTTTGCCGCCTGCCGGGATCACACCGAGCGAGATCGGTTTGCCATCGGCCGGGATTGCCCACAGTTCCAGGCTGCGATCAGGTCCAACCGCCGCCAATGTCAGCGGCTCCACTTGCAGATAGTCCGCATGCGCCTCGACCTTCAGCGCCGGTTGCGCGTCGGCGGTCAGCAGGGTGGCGCGATAGCGGGCGTCGTCGCGGTTGTACAGCGAGCCGAGGAACACCAGCACGACGATCGAACAGGCCGCGACGCTGACCCGCAGCCAGTTCCAGAACGGGCGTTTTTGCGGGACGTGCAGCACTTGCGGCTCGATCCGCGCGGTAATGCGTTGCCACACGCGATCGGGTACCGGCTGTTCCGGCACCACGTCGGTCAGGCTGGCGAGGCTTTCCTGCCATTGCGCCAGCTCGGTTCGCAGGGCCGCGTCGTCCAGCAGCAATTGTTCGAAGCGCCGCCGCGCCGCCGAAGACATCAGGCCGATGGCGTAATCGGCAGCGAGGGCGCGGCGCAGGGCCGGGGTCTGGTAGTTCATGATTCAAGGCACCTGCGCAGACGCTCCATGCCCCGGCGAATCCATGATTTCACCGAACCCAGTGGTGCGGCCAGGTGTTCGGCCAGTTCCGAGCAGGACAGGCCCTGAAAGTAGGCGACGGTGATCGACTGGCGCTGCTGGCCCTCGAGGGTGTCCAGGCAGCGGTGCAGGGCGCTGGCTTCACGGCTGCGGTTCAACAGTTCATGCGCCGAAGGGCTTTCGTCCGCGAGGGCGTCCTGTTCGACATCGGTCAGCGGCCGCTCGCGAAGTTTGCGCAATTGATCGATGGCTTGATGGCGGGTGATGTTGATCATCCAGGTCAGCGGCGCCGACAAATGGGCTTCGTAGCGCGAAGCGTTGTTCCAGATGCGCACGAAGCTTTCCTGCAAGACCTCTTCGGCCAGATCCGCACGGCCCATGAAGCGTAGGGCCACGCCGTGCAGGCGCGGGCCGACGCTGCGGTACAGCGTTTCGAAGGCGCGACGATCACCCAGTGAGCACTGGGCCAACAGCTGGCGCAACTGATCGGTGTCGGCGATGGAAATGACGTCTCTCCAGGCAAAGGGCGGGCGACGAGGACTGATCTCGGGCTGTTCACAGGCTAGTTCAGCAAAAGCGCTTGTGCCATTCATCGCGGCCATTCCAGGGTTTCACGATTTATATACGTGGCTATGCTGAAAATGGATGCGCGGGCGAGGAACATGCCGCCGCATAACCGGTCAAACCGGCAGTTTCGCCGCCCATTGAAGGGTGGTTTCACAGCGCAAGAGGATGTCTGAATGAAGATTTCACGCGGTATTGCAATGGCTTCGCTGATGACCCTTGCGGCCAGCCCGGTGTTCGCCGGTTTCAGCCTGGACGATGTGACCAAGGCTGCTGCAAGCATGCAGGGCGGCAACGCCGCCACTGCCGCCGCGCCGACCTCGGAAACCGCCGGTCTGCTGCAAGCTGTCACCGGTCTGGGGGTTACGCCTCAGCAAGCCGTCGGGGGCACCAGCGCCATGCTTGGCCTGGCCAAGAACCAATTGAGCAGCACCGATTATTCGCAGTTGGCCAAAGAAGTGCCGGGCATCGACAAACTGTCGGGCGGTAGCGGCAACATGGCGGCATTGAGCGGCTTGCTGGGCTCGTCGGGCAAGTCAGCCGGTCTGGAAAACGCACTGGGCAACGTCAAGAACACCAGTGACCTGAACAATGCCTTTGGCGCATTGGGCATGGACAGCGGCATGGTTGGCCAGTTTGCTCCGGTGCTCCTCAAGTATCTGGGTGATCAAGGCGTCGGCGGCCCGCTGCTGCAAAGCCTGGGCAGCATCTGGGGCGCCGGCACCGGTAGCTGATTCAGGCGCGCTCGCCGCGTAATTCGGCGATGCGCTGATCCTTCTCGGTCCAGAGTTGGTTGACCCAGCTCTGGACCTTCTCGCGAAACACCGGATCATTCTCGTAGTCGCCCTGCGCCAGCGCCGGGTCGAGTTCGCGGGTCTTGATGTCGATGATCACCCGCGGCACGTTGCCGCTGATCAAATCCCAGAATCCTGGAATCTTCTGCTGTGGATAAACCACGGTGACATCGAGAATTGCATCCAGTTGTTCGCCCATCGCCGCGAGGACAAACGCCACGCCGCCCGCCTTGGGCTTGAGCAGGTGCTTGAACGGTGACTGCTGCTGCGCGCTTTTCGCTGCGGTGTAGCGGGTGCCTTCCAGATAATTGACCACGGTCACCGGCTGACGCTTGAACAACTCGCAGGCCTGTCTGGTGATCTCCAGATCCTTGCCCGCCAGCTCCGGATGTTTGGCCAGGAACGCCTTGGTGTAGCGCTTCATGAACGGGTAATCCAGCGCCCACCACGCCAGCCCCAGGAATGGCACCCAGATCAGCTCTTTCTTGAGGAAGAACTTGAAGAACGGCGTGCGCCGGTTGAGGGCCTGGATCAGCGCCGGAATGTCGACCCACGACTGGTGGTTGCTGACTACCAGATACGAGGTGTCACCGCGCAGGTCTTCGCCGCCGCGAATGTCCCACTGAGTGGGGATGCACAGGCGAAAGATCAGTTTGTCGATCTCGGCCCAGGTCTCGGCGATCCACATCACCGCCCACGACGCATAATCACGCCAGCGCCCGGGCGCGACCAGCTTGAGCAGAGCAAAGACCATCAACGGCCCGATCAGGATCAGGGTGTTGAGCAACAGCAGCAGGGTGACGAAACAGCCGGTGAGCAGGCGGCGCATAAGCAACTCTATGAAGGCGGATGGGCGCGCCATGATAAGTGGCTTCGGGCGACAGGCCAAATCGGGGGTGACGAATGTTTCACTTTCGGGCCGGTATGCTTTGCTCAAAAGTTGTGTTGAATGTGCTGGCCTCTTCGCGAGCAAGCCCGCTCCCACATTGGATCTACTGTGTACATGCTGTCTTCAGCACACCACCAATCCCCTGTGGGAGCGGGCTTGCTCGCGAAGGCGGACTTGAGGCGAACCAATTGCCCGCCCGCTGTCTAAAATCTCGCGTCTGACGCCCTCATTTTTCAAGGAAGCCCTCTACGTGAAATCCCTCCTTGCACTGTTTGCCCTCGTTGCCCTGCCGGTCATGGCCGCCGAGCCGACCCTGTACGGGCGTTATGAATACATCGCGCTGCCGGAAATCGGCGGCGAGGTGCTCAAGGCCAAGATGGACACCGGCGCGCTGACCGCCTCGCTGTCGGCCAAGGACATCGAGACCTTCACCCGCGACGGCGAGAACTGGGTGCGCTTTCGCCTCGGCACCAAGGACGCCAGCAACAAGGTCTATGAACACAAGGTCGCGCGGATCAGCAAGATCAAGAGCCGCGCAGATGAGGAGGACGACAGCGATGCCACTGAAGTCGCCAAGCGCCCGGTGGTCGATCTGGAACTGTGCCTGGGCAACGTCAAGCGTACCGTCGAGGTCAACCTGACCGACCGCAGCAACTTCAACTACCCGTTGCTGATCGGTGCCAAGGCCCTGCGCGAGTTCGGCGCGGCCGTGAACCCGGCGCGGCGCTTTACCGCCGACAAGCCGGACTGCTAAGTGGTCTCATTGACGTAACGTCGGGCTTGGGGCACCGTTCCCGCACTTTACCCATGGGCTCGGATGCCATGCCTCATATCCTGATTGTCGAAGACGAAGCGGCGATTGCCGACACGCTGATTTTTGCCCTGCAGGGCGAGGGGTTCACCACCACGTGGCTGAGCCTCGGCGCGGCGGCGCTGGAGCATCAACGGCAGACGCCGGCCGATCTGATCATTCTCGATATCGGTCTGCCGGACATCAGCGGTTTCGAAACCTGCAAACAGCTGCGGCGCTTCAGCGAAGTGCCGGTGTTGTTCCTCAGTGCCCGGGACGCCGAGATCGACCGCGTGGTGGGGCTGGAGATCGGCGCCGACGACTACGTGGTCAAGCCGTTCAGCCCACGGGAAGTCGCGGCGCGGGTACGGGCGATTCTCAAGCGCATGGCACCGCGTCCTGCGGTGGAGGCCACTTCGGCGGTGTTTCGCATCGATCCCGAGCGTGTGCTGATCAGCTATCGGGGGCAGCCACTGAGCCTGACCCGCCACGAATTCCGTCTGTTGCAGTGCCTGCTCGAACAACCGCAGCGAGTGTTCAGCCGCGAGCAGTTGCTCGATGCGCTGGGCGTGGCGGCGGACGCCGGTTACGAGCGCAGCATCGACAGCCATATCAAAAGCGTGCGCGCCAAACTGCGTCTGGTGCGTGCCGACGCCGAGCCGATCCAGACCCATCGCGGCCTCGGTTACAGCTACAGCCCGGGGCACAGCTGATGTCGCTGGGGCTGCGGATTTTTCTGGTGTATGTGCTGTTTGTCGGCCTGACCGGTTACTTCGTGCTCAATACGGTGATGGAGGAAATCCGCCCCGGTGTGCGCCAGTCCACCGAAGAAACCCTGGTCGACACGGCTAATCTGATGGCGGAAATCCTGCGTGATGATTTCAAGGCCGGGACGCTCAGCGAGAACCGCTGGCCCGAATTGCTGCGTGCCTATGGCGAGCGTCAGCCGCAGGCGACGATCTGGGGCTTGCCGAAAAACCAGGTCAACCACCGCATCTACGTCACCGATGCCAAGGGTATTGTGGTGCTGGATTCCAGCGGGGTGGCGGTCGGTCAGGATTATTCGCGCTGGAACGACGTCTACCTGACCTTGCGTGGCGAGTACGGTGCGCGGTCGAGCCGCAGCGATCCCAACGATGCGAACTCTTCGGTAATGCACGTCGGCGCGCCGATTCGCGATAACGGCAAAATCATCGGCGTGGTCACTGTGGCCAAGCCCAACAGCTCATTGCAGCCTTATGTCGATCGTACCGAGCGGCGCTTGCTGTTCTATGGCGCCGGGCTGATCGGCCTGGGTTTGCTGTTCGGCGCCTTGTTGTCATGGTGGCTGAGTCGCGCGCTGCACCGCTTGACCGGGTACGCCCAGGCCGTGAGTGAGGGGCGGCGGGTCGAGGTGCCGCATTACCGTGGCGGTGAGCTGGAACAACTGGCCACGGCGGTGGAGCAGATGCGCACCCAGCTGGAGGGCAAGGCTTACGTCGAACGCTACGTGCACACCCTGACTCACGAATTGAAAAGTCCGCTGGCGGCGATTCGCGGTGCGGCAGAGTTGCTGCAGGGTGACATGCCCACCATCCAGCGCCTGCGCTTTGTCGGCAACATCGACAGTGAAAGTGAGCGGATGCAGCAGTTGATCGAGCGGCTGCTGAACCTGGCGCAGGTGGAGCAGCGTCAGGGGCTGGAGGAGCGGGTAGCGGTGCCGCTGGCAGCGTTGCTCGACGAATTGGTGCGGGCGCAGGCATCGCGAATCGAAGGTCGACGGCTCAAGATCGAGCAGACGATTGCACCGGATCTGTTGCTGATCGGCGAGCCGTTTCTGCTGCGTCAGGCGCTGGGTAATCTGCTGGAGAATGCGCTCGATTTCACCCCGATTTCAGGGAGGCTGCGCTTGAGTGCCGAACGTGTCGGGGAGCAGGTCGAGTTCCACCTGTTCAATGAGGCAGCGCCGATTCCCGAGTACGCTTTACCGCGCTTGTGTGAGCGCTTCTACTCGTTGCCGCGCCCGGACAGCGGCCGCAAAAGCACCGGGCTGGGGCTGAACTTTGTCGCAGAAGTCGCCCAATTACATGGTGGTCAGCTGTCGATCAGCAACGTTTCGGGCGGAGTACTGGTGGTGCTGAGCCTGCCCTGATGCGTCGCGGGCAGGCTCACGCACAAGCTCAGGGTTGAGACGATACCGACTCAGTACGCGGGCGCTTCGCCCGATGGGCAAAACGCAATGCCGGTTGCTCGACCAGGCGCCAGGAGACGATAGCCAGAGCGATCACGATCAGCGCAGATACGAGCATGGACGGTACGAAGGTCAGGGATGTCTTGTTGATGACCAGTTGCTGTACCGGGAATGCATAAAGATAAATCCCGTAAGAAATATCAAAGCGACCCCGGATACTTTTGTCGACGTAAAGCAGGCCCAGGCTCAGGGTGGCGAGGCAACATCCCAACGTGGCCAGCACTGCGGCCAATGGGGTGCCGACGCTGAGGTAAATCAATCCGAGGCTCACCGCCAGCGTGATCGCCAGGATGCGGCGATCGCTGAAATGCTGTTTGTGAAAGGCAATCACCGAGCCGGCAAAAAAGGCGATGCCGGCACTGCTGTATGTCGCCAGTTTTTGTGCCTGCGCGCCGGATACTTCATTGCCCAGGATATAGGTTGCCAAGGCAAACACCGCCAGCAGAATCCACGGCACCAGCGCTTTTCGATACAGGCCGAGAGCGGCCGCCAGCAGCAGGTAAAAGCCGAATTCGATCTTCAATGTCCAGAGACTGCCGTTGAAGGACTCGCTGAAAATAAAACCATTGGTAATGGGTTCGATATTGGCCCGACCGAAAACCGAGATACGCAGAAAGTCGATCGCGGCATTTGAGCCGGTGACATAACCCTCGGCAAACAGGGCGCCGGCGATGTAAGTCATCGCGAACGCGCAGAGGATCAATGCCGGAAATATGCGGGCCACGCGTTTGGTCAGATAGTCGGTAAAGCTTGCGCAGTTGACGAAGCTGCGGGTGATCAGCAGGCCGGAGATCGCAAAGAACGCAGTCACGGCGATTCCCCCCAGTGAATTGAAGCCGGCAATGCCCGGCTCCGGCAGTCCCCAGAGCGCAAAGTGATGACTTACCAGCACCATGAGTGCTGCAAAGTGCCTGATCAAATCAAAAGAGTTGTTACGCAACGTACTGTCCTTATCTTCAACATTGCCGGATTTGTGAGGAAGCGTTTTACAGGTATTTCCACACAAAACCCACACGACCTCCATATCAGGAACACACAACGCTCTCAGACTCGCTCCATTCCAACAAGGGAGCGTTCTCATGAATCGAAGTCTGACCATAAAACTGGGGGCCATTGCCCTGCTGATCCTGCTGTTGCTGATACCACTGCTGATGATCGACGGCATCATCGACGACCGCCAGCAATTGCGCGACGGCGTGCTGGAAGACATCGCCCGCAGTTCCAGCTACAGCCAGCAACTGAGCGGGCCGGTCATGGTGGTGCCGTATCGCAAGGTAGTGCGCACCTGGAAGACCAACGAGAAAACCAATCAGCGCTATGAAGAACTCGGCGAAGAGCGTGGGCGGCTGTACTTCTTGCCGGAGCGCTTCGAGCTCGATGGCCAGGTGCAGACCGAGCTGCGCAATCGCGGTATTTACGAGGCGCGGTTGTTCCATGCCGACAATCGCATCACCGGGCATTTCTCGTTGCCGGCGCAGTTGGGCATCAAGGAAGACTTTGCCGATTACCAGTTTGATGCGCCGTTTCTGGCGGTGGGCATCAGCGACATTCGCGGCATCGAAAATGCGCTGAAACTGGAGCTCGACGGCCAGCGCCTGGACTTTGTGCCCGGCACCCAAGTGGGATGGCTCGGCGAGGGCGTGCGGGTCACGCTGCCAGCGCTGGACACTGGTAAAGCCACAGAACTGGCCTTCGGCTTTGACCTGCGTCTGCAAGGCACCGGTACGTTGCAAGTATTGCCGGTGGGCAAGACCAGCCACGTCAGTCTTGCCGCCAACTGGCCGCACCCCAGCTTCATCGGCAACTTCCTGCCAGCCAAGCGCGAGATCAGTGATCAGGGTTTCAGCGCCGATTGGCAGACCTCGTTTTTCTCCACCAACCTGCAAGAGGCGATGAACCGCTGCGTCGTGGGCAAGGACTGTGAGGCGTTCAGCGGGCGTAGCTTTGGTGTGAGCTTCATCGACCCGGTGGATCAGTACCTGAAGAGTGATCGGGCGATCAAATATGCGCTGCTGTTCATCGTCCTGACGTTCGCCGGTTTCTTCCTGTTCGAAGTGCTCAAGAGCCTTGCGGTGCACCCGGTGCAATACGCGCTGGTCGGTGTTGCGTTGGCGTTTTTCTACCTGTTGTTGCTGTCGTTGTCGGAACACATCGGCTTTGCCCTGGCGTATCTGCTGTCAGCCAGTGGCTGTGTGTTGCTGATCGGGTTTTACGTGTGCCACGTGCTGCACAGCGTGCGCCACGGTTTGAGTTTTTCTGCCGGGTTGGCGGCGTTGTATGGCCTGCTGTATGGGCTACTGAGCGCTGAGGATTACGCGCTGCTGATGGGTTCGTTGCTGCTGTTCGGTTTGCTCGGGGTGTTCATGGTGCTGACGCGCAAACTGGATTGGTACGGGATCGGGCAGAAATCGGCCAAACCACTGGAGTTTGATGTGGGGGCGATGCAATGAGCGGGTCGTTGGGTCTGCGCGAGGATCAGCGCTGGAAGGATGAGTTGGTGACGCGGATTATCGGGTTTCTGCCTGTAGAAGCGAGTGAGTGCATTCGCGAGCAAGCCCGCTCCCACAGGAATTGTGCTGGGTCAGATTTCTCTGTCATACGTAAAAATGTGGGAACGGGATTGCTCGTGAAGGGGCCAGAACTGGCGCCGCCGATTTAAGGCTTGGGCATTGTGGCGACCATGGACGGCCGCTGGCTCACTTCGAAATACCAGTTGGCCAATTGCGGATTGGCGGTGCGCCAGTCCAGGTCCGGATGGCGCAGATCGATGTATCCCAACGCGCAGGCCACGCTGATCGCCGCCACATCGAAATGGCTGGTCAGCTCGGCGATGGCGTCGCTTTCCAGAAAGGCCAGGGCGCGACGGATCTTGTCGCGCTGGGCATCGAGCCATTCGTCCCAGTGTTTTTCCGGGGCGCGAAGCACCAGTTCGTAGCGCACCGCTACCGAGGCGTCCATGATCCCGTCGGCCATCGAGGCCAGGGTCAGGCGCCGCCAGCGGGCCGAGCCTTCGCGGGGGATCAGCGGATTGCCGACGTGCTGCTGGTCGAGGTATTCGAGGATCACGCGGCTGTCATGGATGACGCTGCCATCGGCCAGGCGCAGGGCCGGGATCTTGCCCAGCGGGTTGTCGGCGTTGAGCGCCGGATCCGGACTGACCGGGCTGAGCACGCAGTCTTGCAGGGCGACGCGATCCTGCTGGCCGGTCTCGTGTAACAGCACCATCACTTTGCGCACGAACGGGGAGAGCGTGTTGTGAAACAGGGTCATGCTGGGGGCGGACATTGGCAAACCTCGGTGGTCATCGAAGAGCAGGAGGTTAGCCTAGTCAGATACAGGGCGACTGGCGAGGGATTTGGTGGTGTTCATCAGGCCGCCTTCGCGAGCAGGGATTTGTGAACGGACCCAATCCAATGTGGGAGCGAGCCTGTCAGGCAAAACAGAAATCACCCGCGCCGCAACAAGCCTCTTACGGCCAGAAATGCCGGGACACCCAACCCGACCCAGCTCAACGCGTCCCAGATTCCGTCCCCCAGCAGCGCCGAAAACAAACCCGCTGCACTCAACAGCGCAATCACCAGCGGCGTACTGAAGACCTTCCAGAAATTCGACTGACGCGGCTTCATGCAGCAGCCTCCACCGGCAGCGGTTTTGCCGCTTTGCGCCGTACGACCCAGAGGTACACGCCACTGCCGAGCACGATGATGGTCAGCACATCGAGGGCCGCCCAGAGGATTTTCATCGGCATGCCACCGTAGTCACCGAAGTGCAACGGCTGCGACATGCCCATGGCGTCCATGTACCACGGCCGCTCGGCCACAGCGGTGACGTGCAGAGTGCTGGCGTCAATCAATACCGGCGTCAGCAGGTGCGAGGTCAGGTGCGTGCCGCCTTTCATGAACACCGCGTAATGGTGCTCGCTGGAGAACCGTGTGCCGGGAAACGCGATAAAGTCCGGGTTCATCCCCGGTGCCACGTCCCGGGCGATGTCCAGCAGGCGGGTGGCCGGGGCCAGTTGGGTGAGCGCTGGCGCGTCGCGGTAGGGCGCGACCATGGCGGTCAGCGAGTCATTGCGCCATGCGGCGATGATCAGATCGGCGCAGGCGCTGATCACCCCGGTCACACCGACCACCAGCGCCCAGGTCAGCGTGACGACGCCAATCAGGTTATGCAGGTCGAGCCAGCGCAGGCGGGTGGACTTGTCCTGGCGCACGGTGCCGAACGGCAAGCGGCGCATGAACGGCAGGTACAACACCGTCCCCGAAATAATCGCGACCACAAACAGCAAACCCATGAAGGCCAGCAGCAATTTGCCCGGCAGCCCGGCAAACATGTCCACGTGCAGGCGCAGGATGAACAGCATCAGGCCGCCGTTGGCCGAAGGCGTTTCCAGCGCTTCACCGGTGCGCGCATCGAGCATGAAGGTGTGCGAGGCGTTCGGCTCGGTGCCGGCGGTCTTCGCCATGATCGTCAGTACGGCGTCGGGTTCGTCGTCTTCGAAACCGAAGTACTGCACCACTTCGCCGGGACGATGTTTTTCTGCCGCCTCCACCAGTTGCGCCAGGTTCAGGTGCGGCGTGTCAGCCGGCATCTCGCGCAGTACCGGCGCATCGCCGAGCAGGTGCTCGATCTCGTGATGGAAGATCAGCGGCAGGCCGGTCAATGCCAACAGCAGCAAAAACACGGTGCAGATCAGGCTGGTCCAGGTGTGGATGAACGACCAGCGGCGAATTGTTTTACTTTTCATTTCATGACCTTCAAAAACACCGAAGCCGTCCACGGAGGACGGCTTGGTGACAGGACCGGTTTCAGCTCACGCCCTTACCACTTGTAAGTCGCGCTGGCGACGACGCTGCGCTGGTCGCCGTAGTAGCAGTAGTAGCCGTCGCAGGTGGAGATGTAATCCTTGTCGAACAGGTTGGTGGCGTTGATCGCGACCGAGGCACCTTTCATGCTGTTGTCGAGGCGGCCGAGGTCGTAGTGCACGGAGGCGTCGAACACGGTGTAGGCATCGGCCTTGCCCAGCCAGGTGTTGGCCTTGTCGCCATAAGTGTTGCCGGTGTAACGCACGCCACCACCAACACCGAAACCGTCGAGCATGCCGCTGTGCCAGGTGTAGTCGGTCCACAGCGAAGCTTGCTGGTTGGGCATCAGTTGCAGGCGATTGCCCTTGTCCACGCCATTTTGTATTTCGGACTTGGCCAGGGTGTAGGCGGCGATGACTTTCAGGTTATCGGTAACGTCGGAGACCGCTTCCAGTTCCAGGCCTTTGACTTTCACTTCGCCGGCCTGGGTGGTGATGGTCACGTTGTTGACGATGTTGTTGACCGAGACGTTCTTCTGAGTCAGGTCATACACCGCTGCGCTGAGCAGGGTCTTGCTGCCCGGTGGCTGGTACTTGATGCCCAGTTCCCATTGTTTGCCTTCGGTCGGTTTGAGCGAACCGGTGGAGGTGGAATCGGCACCGCTGGTTGGCTGGAAGGATTCGGCGTACGACAGGTACGGAACGAAGCCCGAGTCGAACACATAGCTGAGTGCCGCGTTGCCGCTGAAGGCTTTGTCGCGCTGGGTGTTGGTGGCATCGCCCTTGTTGATGAACTTGGTGCTGGTGTGTACCCAGTCTTCACGACCGCCCAATGTCAGGCGCCATTGATCGAGGGCCATTTGGTCCTGCACGTACAGACCGGTCTGGTAGGTCTTCTGGTCGTAATCGTAAAACGCGCTGGAGCGTGGCGGCCGGGTGATCGGCTGGCCGTAGATCGGGTTGTTGACGTTGATGTCCGGCGCAGTACCGAAGATCGACGTGTATTGGGTGTTGCTGCGCTGATGATCCAGGCCGAGCAACAGCGTATGGCGGATGTCGCCGGTGGCGAAGTCGGCCTGGAAGTTGTTGTCCACGGCGAACTGGCTGATGTCCTCATCGGCGTTGGTGGTGCCGCGACCGACATTGCCCTGATCGTCAACCGTGTAACCTGCGTAATGCGGGTTGTAGCTGTTCACGGTCACGGTCTGGAACGACAGGTCCGACTTGGTGTAACGCAGGTTCTGCTTGAACTGCCAGACGTCGTTGAGGCGATGCTCAAAGGCATAGCCGAGCGCGTAGTAGGTGCGGTCGTAGTAGTCGTAGTCAGGATCACCCAGATTCTTGTGATGGGAAATCTTGCCGAACGGCATGTCGATCTTGGTGCCCTGGATCGGGTAGAACTGGCTGGTAACGCCGGTATCGTCGCGGGTGAACTGACTCAGCAGGGTGAGCCTGGTGTCGTCGTCGATGTTCCAGGTCAGGCTCGGCGCAATGTTGTAGCGCTTGTTCTCGATGTGATCGATCTGTGTGTCGCTGTCACGCACCACACCGCTGAGGCCGTAGAGAAACTGGCCGGCGTCGTCGAGCTTGCCGGTGCTGGCGAAGTTGATCTGGCGATGGTTGTCGCTGCCGTACTGCAACTGGATTTCACTGCTGGCGTCGCTGCTCGGACGCCGGCTGACCATGTCCAGCAGGCCGCCCGGTGGGGTCTGGCCGTACACCGACGAGGCCGGACCGCGCAGCAGGGCGAGGCGGTCGAGGTTCCAGGTTTCCTGTTTCGGGTTGGCGTACACGCCTTTTGGCAGCGGCAGGCCATCGAGGAACTGAGTTGGCTCGAAGCCACGCACGCGCAGCCAGTCGGCGCGGGTGTCGCTGCCGTAGCTACTGGCGGTGATGCCCGGCATGTAGCGCACGGCGTCATCGAGGCTGTGCACGCTGCGGTCGTCCATTTGCTGGCGGGTCGCGACGGAGATCGAGCGCGGTGCTTCGACCAGCGCGGTGTCGGTCTTGGTGCCGGCGGCGGTGCGGGTGGCGGTGTAGCCTTCGACCGGGCCCCAGGCGCTTTCAAGATTTTCCACGCCGATCACAGCAGTTTCCGGCAGCGCCAGTGTCCCTTCCGGCACGGCGACCAGGGTGTAGGTGCCGGTGCCGCTTTGTTCCAGTTGCAGGCCGGTGCCTTGCAGCGCCGCGCGCAGAGCTCCGGCGGCGTCGTACTGGCCTTTGACCGGCGCCGAGGTCTTGCCGGCTGCCAGCGACGGGCTCAGCGACAGCGCGAGGCCGCCCTGGCTGGCGATCTGGTTCAGCGTGGTCGACAGTGGCGCTGCCGGCAAGTTGTAGGCGCGCACGCTGGAAGCCTGCTCAGCGGCGAGCAACGGGCTGCTGATCAGCGGTGCGCCGAAAGCGATGGCCGCAGCCAGCAGACTGGGGCGCAACAAGGTGTCTAGCGAACGGGACATGCGAAGGCTCCTGAATGGAAATATTTCTCAATTGCCTGTGTGCCGGACGAGAATTGAAAAGTGATAGGGCTGGATGAAAATAATTTCGATTAACGGGGGAGTGGGACTGCGCAAGTATTCGGCAAACCCTTTTCCAAGGTGATGCCAATGGCCCATTCGCGAGCAAGCCCGCTCCCACAGGGGAGTGCATTCCAATGTGGGAGCGAGCCTGCTCGCGATAGCTGTTTCCCGGACAACGAATTTTTAAGGCTTGGTATCAGCCTTCGCCACCGTGACCCAATACGGCGTGTGCTGCTCGATCTGCACCGGCAAGGTCGGCAGCAGGGCGCTCAAGGCCTTGTCGGTGTCGTGCAGCGGGAAGCTGCCAGTGATGCGCAAGTCAGCCACTTCCGGCGTTACGCCCAGATACCCGCGGCGATAACGTCCGAGTTCATGCAGCAGGTCTTCCAGTCGCGCGTTATCCACCACCAGCATGCCGCGGGTCCAGGCATCGGCGCCGGGGGTGAGGGTGGCGACTGCATCGAGACCGTCGTCGCGAATCAACACTTGCTGGCCTTCGCGCAGGATCTGCTCTTCGGGGTGGCTTTGTGGATGCGCCGCCACAGCCGACTGCAACACGCTCAGGCGCGTACCTTGCTCCTCGCGTTTGACCAGAAACCGCGTGCCCAGCGCACGCATGCTGCCTTCGCGCGTTTGGACGATGAAGGGCCGCGCATCGCCATGGCCGGTCTCTACCAGAATCTCGCCTTCCTGCAGGACGATCAGCCGTTGCCTGGCATCGAAGCGCACATCCACCGCACTGTGGGTGTTGAGGTTGAGCAGGGTGCCGTCGGCCAGACGCACCGTGCGCTGCTCGCCGGTTGCCGTGCGTTGATCGGCGAGCCAGTAATCCAGCGGCAGGTAACGATCACCGACCAGCAGTGCCAGACCGACCACCGCGACAATGCTCGCCAGACCACTGCCCAGCTTGCGCACCCGGCGGCGAATGCCTTCGCGTGATTGCAACAACGCGCTGCGAGCCGGACCGTTGGCCACGCTGAAACGCTGATCGAGCATGCCCAACTGGCGCCAGGCCCGAGCGTGCTCTTCATGGGCTGCATGCCACTTGGCGAACTCTTCACGCTCCAGGGGACTGCTGGAGTCCAGCGATAACTGCCAGGCGATCGCCGCATCCAGCACCTGGGCCGAGACCGGTTTGGAGCTGGCCGGGCTCATGTCGGCTCCCCGTACAGGGCGATGTAGCACTGACGAATCCCCTGAGTGAGGTATTGCCGCACACGCGGCACCGAGACGCCGAGCTTCTCGGCGATCTCGGCATGGCCGAGGCCGTCGAGGCGGTTATAAAGGAAAGCGGCGCGGGCCTTGGTCGAGAGTTTGCCGAGCAGACGGTCGATAGCCTTGAGGTCTTCGAGGATCAGTTGCTGTTCTTCCACCGAAGGTTGTTCGCCTTCGGGGATCAGCATCAATTCGGCGAGATAGGCCTGCTCCAGCGCAGCGCGGCGGAAGTAGTCGAACAACAGACCTTTGGCGATCGCCACCAGAAACGCCCGGGGTTCGCGTGGCGTCAGCAGTTCATCGCGGCCGAGCAGACGCACGAAGGTGTCCTGGCTGAGGTCTTCGGCTCGCTGCGGGCAAGCCACGTTGCGCCGCAACCAGCTCAGCAGCCAACCGCGATGGTCGCGATACAACGCACCGACGAGTTCACTGTGAGGGCTTGGGACTGACGACACCAGACGCACCGATTGGGAAATGTTAACCAACGAGAATTGTTCGCGATTCTCGCAGAGGTGGGAATGGTTAGCAATTGGCCACTGGTCGGGTGGTATCAGTAAAACCGCATCATCGTTCTTCGCGAGCAAGCCCGCTCCCACAGAGGGAATGCATTCCAGTGTGGGAGCGGGCTTGCTCGCGAAGAGGCCAGTACAGGCATGATGAACTAGAAGGACGGCGCCTGCTGTCGACGTTTCCACTGACTCAAACGCTGCTGCAGATTCAACGGGCTATGAATCTGCTGCCGCCGCGCCCGGCTGAACAGAATCAACGCCAGCTCTGCGGTGGCCAACGCGTCGGCACTCGCGTTGTGGCGCTCGAACACTTCAAGCTTGAACCAGTCGATCCACTCATCCAGCCCGGCCTCGCGGATATTCGCCTGCGGGCACAGCAGCGGCGCCATGTCCGCGACATCCAGAAACACATTTTGCAGCTTGTAGCCCAAGTGCTCCTTCAGCGCGCGCCCGAGCATGTGCTGATCGAAGGGGGCATGAAACGCCAGCACCGGGCTGTCGCCGATGAATTCCAGGAGCTCCAGCAACGCCTCGGCCGGGTCGCTGCCGGCGGCAATCGCATTCGGCCCCAGGCCATGAATCAACACGCTCGGGCCGAGCTTCAGCTCCCGACATTGCAGAGTGCGTTCGAACTGCTGGCTGAAGTCGATCGCGCCGTCTTCGATGACCACGGCGCCGATCGACAGCACGCGATCCTTGTTCAGGTTCAGACCGGTGGTTTCCAGATCGAGCACCACCCAACGCTGTTGGCGCAGGCTGCATTCGCGCAGTTCGCTGATCGCTGGCAGCTGTGCCAGACGCTGTTGCAGGTCTGCCGACAGCAGAGGACTGGCCGGTCGCAGCCACGAGAACAGGCTCATAGCTGATACCGCAAGGCCAGGCTGCTTTGCAGACGCTGGGCCTGGCGCAGGGATTCACGCAGGATGCGTCGGTCCAGATGATTGAGGCTGTCCGGATCGACCCGGTTCGACCAGGGCAGGTTCTCACGGGTCTGGATCTGGTGTTGCTGCATCCGCGTCTGCTGGATGAAGTGGTAAGCCTCTTCGTACGCCGCGCCGTCGAGCCGTTCGATGACGTCTTTTTCTACCAGCTGACGCAAACGCTCCAGAGTGTTGTTGGTTTCGATGCCATGCGCCAGGGCCAACAGGCGTGCGCCGTCAACGAAGGGCGTCAGGCCTTGAACCTTGAGGTCGAGGGTGGCTTTCTCGCCGTTCTTGCGCGCCAGCACAAATTCGCGAAAGCGCCCCACGGGCGGCCGATTGCGCAAGGCGTTCTCGGCCATCATGCGCTGGAACAAACGGTTGTCGCCGACCTGATCGAGAATCCCCCGGCGCAGTTGCGCACAACCTTTCTCGTCGCCCCAGACCACCCGCAGGTCGAAGTAGATGCTCGAGCCGAGCAGGTTCTCCGGTGTGGCCTCGCGGATGAACGCCGCAAAGCGCCGCGCCCATTCCGCCCGAGACAGGCACAGCTCGGGGTTGCCGGCCATGATGTTGCCTTTGCACAGGCTGAAACCGCACTGCGCCAGACTGTGGTTGATCTGCTGGGCGATCGGCAACAGTTTGCCGCGAATCTCCGCCGCATGCGCCGCGTCCCGCGCTTCGAACAAAATGCCGTTGTCCTGATCGGTATGCAGGGTCTGCTCGCGCCGGCCCTCGCTGCCGAAGCACAACCAACTGAACGGCACGCCGGGGTCGCCTTTTTCGGCGAGGGTCAGTTCGATCACCCGACACACCGTGTGGTCGTTGAGCAGGGTGATGATGTGCGTGATCTGCGTCGAAGACGCACCGTGAGCCAGCATGCGCTCGACCAGTTGGCCGATCTCGCCGCGCAGGCTCACCAGTTGCTCCACGCGCTGGGCACTGCGGATGGTGCGGGCCAGATGCACCAGGTTGACCCGTTGCAGGGAAAACAGATCGCGCTCGGACACCACCCCACACAGGCGTTGTTCTTTCACCAGGCAGACGTGGGCAATGTGCCGTTCAGTCATGGCAATCGCGGCATCGAAAGCGCTGTGATCCGGCGAGAGGAAAAACGGTGAGCGGGTCATGTGCCGGTCGATGGCTTCGCTGAAATCACCGTTGCCATTGGCAACCACTTCGCGCAGGTCGCGCAGGGTGAAAATCCCCAACGGCGCCTTGTGATCATCCACCGCGACGATGCTGCCGACCTGTTGCTCGTGCATCAGCTTCACCGCTTCACGCAGTGGCGTTTCGGGGCTGCAGGTCACAGGATGACGCATCGCCAATTCGCCAAGGCGAGTGTTGAGCGAATACTGGGTGCCGAGGGTTTCCACGGCTTTTTGCTGGACTTGCTGGTTGACCCGATCGAGCAGGCTGCTGACCCCGCGCAGGGCGAAGTCGCGAAAGCTGTTGGACAGGGCGAACAGTTTGATGAACGCCGGTTTGTTCAGTTGCAGGCAGAAGGTGTCTTCGCTCGCCAGATGCTCGGTACGGGTCGCCCGTTCGCCAATCAGCGCGGCGAGGGGGAAACACTCGCCGGTGGTGATTTCAAAAGTGGTTTCGGTGCCTGGCTTGGTGATGTGCTGACGTTCGCCAACCACGCGGCCCTGTTTGACGATATAGAAGTGTTCGACCGGCCCGTCGGCGGGCTTGATGATGCTTTCGCCCTGGCCGTAGAAGCGCAGCTGACATTGTTCCACCAGATAAGCCAGGTGGGCGTGTTCCATCTGATTGAAGGGCGGGAAGCGCTGGAGGAATTGCAGGGTGCCCTGAATGTTCTGCAACACCGCGGTTTTCCCTGCCTGGGTGAAGGCGTCCGCTTTACTCATAACCATTACCGCAGTCTTTTTTGAATTGTTGTTGTCGGATCGTTGCAGCCATGGTCGGCCCCTGCGTGCGGGGTGCCCATTGGACGTAAGTCTAGGTTTGCGCTGCCGTTCGGCACATTTGGGAAGAGCCCTACAAAAACACTCGGAAATTCTGCCGTCAGCCTCTTGGAAAAAAATCCGACGAAGTGCACATTGAAGCTCTGCTTAGCGATGTCTGACGACTGTGCCAGGTGATTGATTTGAAAACGTAGAGAACGCCATGTCCGACCACGATATTTTGAGCGACGCCGAGCGTGAAGCGCTTAGCGCTGTCATGCTCGAACCCGATCTGCCGCCGCAGCGTGTATTGATCGTCGATGACGACAAGGACGCCCGGGAGCTCTTGTCGGAGATTCTCGCGTTGGATGGCATTCGTTGCATGACCGCTGCCAGCGGCGAAACTGCGTTGAAAATGCTCGACGACAAACCTTCGATCGGACTGGTCATCACTGACCTGCGCATGGGCGAGGGCAAGGTCGATGGCCTCGACCTGATCCGCCAGGTACGTGAATCGGTGCGGGCGGCGATGCCGATCATCATTGTCTCGGGTGACGCGGATGTGAAAGACGCCATTGCGGCGATGCACCTGAGCGTGGTGGATTTTCTGCTCAAGCCAATTGATACGGCGAAGTTGCTTGGTCTGGTCAAACACGAACTGGGCATCGAACCCTGACGCTCAAGCAGCACCGACCCCCTCCCACAATGGTTCACCAGTGGTAGCAAGATTTTAATCGGCCAACAAAAAGCCCTGATCGAAAGATCAGGGCTTTTTCATGTCCGGCTATCAGCGCAGGTTACAGGCCGTTGGCCTTCTTGAACTCGCGACGACGACGGTGCAGCACTGGCTCGGTGTAGCCGTTTGGCTGTTTGGTGCCTTCGATCACCAGTTCGACCGCCGCCTGGAAGGCGATGTTGCTGTCGAAGTTCGGTGCCAGCGGACGGTACAGCGGGTCGTTGGCGTTCTGACGGTCAACCACCGGCGCCATGCGCTTGAGGCTTTCCATCACTTGCGCTTCAGTCACGATACCGTGGCGCAGCCAGTTGGCGATGTGCTGGCTGGAGATACGCAGCGTTGCACGGTCTTCCATCAGGCCGACGTCGTTGATGTCCGGCACCTTCGAGCAACCCACGCCCTGGTCGATCCAGCGCACCACGTAACCGAGAATGCCCTGGGCGTTGTTGTCCAGTTCGTTCTTGATCTGCTCAGGTGTCCAGCTTGGGTTGACCGCCAGCGGGATGGTCAGGATGTCGTCCACCGAAGCGCGGGCACGTTTGGCCAGCTCGGCCTGACGGGCGAACACGTTGACCTTGTGGTAGTGCAGCGCGTGCAGCGCAGCGGCGGTTGGCGACGGAACCCAGGCGGTGTTGGCGCCGGCCAGTGGGTGAGCGATTTTCTGCTCAAGCATTGCCGCCATCAGGTCCGGCATCGCCCACATGCCTTTACCGATTTGCGCACGACCTTGCAGGCCGGTGCTCAGACCGATATCGACGTTCCAGTTTTCGTAGGCGCCGATCCACTTTTCGGCCTTCATGTCGGCCTTGCGCACCATCGGGCCGGCTTCCATGGAGGTGTGGATTTCGTCGCCGGTGCGGTCGAGGAAACCGGTGTTGATGAACACCACGCGCTCGCTGGCAGCCTTGATGCACGCCTTGAGGTTGACCGTGGTGCGGCGCTCCTCGTCCATGATCCCGACTTTCAGCGTGTTGCGCTTCAAGCCCAGCACGTCCTCGATGCGACCGAACAGCTCGTTGGTGAACGCGGCTTCTTCCGGGCCGTGCATCTTCGGTTTGACGATGTAGACCGAGCCGGTGCGAGTGTTGCGACGCGAGGTGTTGCCGTTGAGGTTGTGCATCGCCGCGAGGCAAGTCACCAGACCGTCGAGGATGCCTTCCGGCACTTCGTTACCGTCTTTGTCGAGGATCGCGTCGATGGTCATCAGGTGACCGACGTTACGCACGAACAACAGCGAACGGCCGTGCAGGGTCACTTCGCCGCCGTTCGGCGCGGTGTAAGTGCGATCCGGGTTCATGGTGCGGGTGAAGGTCTGGCCGCCCTTGGACACGGATTCCGCCAGGTCGCCCTTCATCAGGCCGAGCCAGTTGCGATAGATCACCACTTTGTCGTCGGCATCGACGGCGGCCACGGAGTCTTCGCAGTCCATGATGGTGGTCAGTGCTGCTTCCATCAGGATGTCTTTGACGCCGGCAGCGTCAGTCTGGCCAACCGGGGTGCTGGCGTCGACCTGGATTTCGAAGTGCAGACCGTTGTGTTTCAACAGGATCGCGATTGGCGCATTGGCGTCGCCCTGGAAGCCGATCAGTTGCGCGTCGTTGCGCAGGCCACTGTTGCTGCCGCCCTTGAGGGAGACCAGCAGTTTGCCGTCAACGATCTTGTAAGCGGTGGAATCGACGTGTGAGCCGGCGGCCAATGGCGCGGCCTCGTCGAGGAACGCACGGGCGAAGGCGATAACCTTGTTGCCACGCACCTTGTTGTAGCCTTTGCCTTTTTCCGCGCCACCGTCTTCGCTGATCGCGTCGGTGCCGTAGAGGGCGTCGTACAGCGAACCCCAGCGGGCGTTCGAGGCATTGAGGGCGAAGCGGGCGTTCATCACCGGCACCACGAGTTGCGGGCCGGCGGTACGGGCGATTTCGTCATCGACGTTTTGCGTCGTTGCCTGGAAATCAGCCGCTTCTGGCAGCAGATAACCGATTTCCTGCAGGAAAGCTTTGTAGGCTACAGCGTCGTGCGCCTGGCCGGCGTGCTCCTGATGCCAGGCGTCAAGGCGAGCCTGGAAGTCATCGCGTTTGGCGAGTAGGGCTTTGTTCTTCGGCGCCAGGTCATGAATGACCTTGTCGGCACCTTCCCAGAATTTTTCGGCGGTGAGGCCGGTACCGGGAATGGCTTCGTTGTTCACGAAGTCGAACAGGACTTTGGCGACCTGCAGGCCACCGACTTGAACGTGTTCAGTCATTGCTTGCCTCACTCTGCTCAGCTATTTCGCTTTTCAGCTCTTCAATTTAACAATGAAGCCTCTGGCCATTTAAACCACAAACCTTCCGACCAGTACATGCCATTGCTGGCGGCTGGGCTGGGACCAATCAACGGCTTGGGGGCCTTGCTGACGGGGCTTTCAAGGTTGCGAACGTGCCTTGGGCAGACATCGATCCAGCGTTATGTAGTGCGCGCTGCGGCATACTACATGATGAGTTGCGCTTGTGAAAATCAGACTAATTACGTCGTTCTGCGACCTCATGACGCATTGCGGTCACGTCGCGGAACGGGATGTTCTCAAAAAACCAAAGGATTGTTCCAGCTAAATATAAAAAGTTGTACACGATTTGTGTTTTCGAGCGTCTGAGGCACCCGCTCATCCCTTGCCTATACTTGCCTTTCTATAACAAAAGTCATGACAAGAGGGCTGCGCCATGGACCATCTCGTACTCACTGTCTTTGCGCCGGACAAGCCCGGGCAGGTCGAGCGCATCGCCCAGTGCATTGCCGAGCACGGCGGCAACTGGCTGGAAAGTCGCATGTCACGGATGGCCGGGCAGTTCGCGGGGATTCTGCGGGTGGGCGTACCGGCGGAGGCTTACGACGAATTAGTCGATTCCCTACAGGCGCTGTCGGCGCAGGGCATTCGCGTACTGATTGCCGAGAGTGGCATCGAGCAATCCTGCACCTGGAAACCGATCGCCATGGAGCTGGTCGGTAATGATCGACCGGGAATCGTGCGCGACATCACTCGCTTGCTCAGCGAGCAAGGCGTAAACCTTGAACGACTGGTGACTGAAGTGCGTCCGGCGCCGATGAGCAGCGAGCCGTTGTTCCACGCCGAAGCGATTCTGGCGGTGCCACTGACCTTGTCGCTGGACGTGCTGCAATCACGCCTGGAAACCCTGGCTGATGATCTGATGGTCGAACTGGTGTTGCGCACAGATGTTTAAGCGCCGCCCGGGTTATCCAGTTTTAACGTGCACCTGCCTGTGGATAACCTGTAGAGACCGGGCGCAACGCCAGGCTGGCCGTGGCTTGCCGGGAACTGATCAAAAAACCGCCAGCATTCAGTGACTTGCGCACAAACGGCGGGGATCACGCTGTGGATAACCTTGGGAAGGAACGTTGCAGGCCACGAGAACCGTGGCCTGCGAAGCTTTGTGCGTTTTTTGATCAGCTGCGCCGACGCAAACTGATCACCGCATCGACGCTATAAACGGCCAGACCGGCCCAAATGAAGATGAATGCGATCAGGGTACTGGACGACATGTGCTCGCCGAACAGCAGTACTGCTTGCAACAAGACCAAGGTCGGAGCGAAGTATTGCAAGAAGCCGATCGTGGTGTAGGGCAAGTGTCGGGTGGCAGCGTTGAAGCACACCAGCGGCACCAGCGTCACCGGGCCGGCCGCCACCAGCCACCAGGCTTGGGAGGTGCTCCAGAACGCCGGTTGTGCACTGGTCGCAGTCGGGTTGAACAACAGCCAGGCCAGAGCAATCGGCACCAGCATCCAGGTTTCCACCACCAGTCCGGGCAAGGCTTTGACCGGCGCCTGTTTACGGATCAGCCCGTAAAAACCAAAGGTCAGCGCCAGCACCAGCGACACCCACGGCAGACTGCCGACCTGCCATACCTGCTGCGCCACGCCGATGGCTGCCAGCCCCACGGCGACCCACTGCATGCGTCGCAAACGCTCACCGAGAATCAACATCCCCAACAGCACGTTGACCAGCGGGTTGATGTAGTAACCGAGGCTCGCTTCGAGCATGCGCCCGTTGTTCACCGACCACACGTAGGTCAGCCAGTTGGCCGCGATCAGGGTGCCGCTCAGGGCCAGGATCGCCAGGCGCTTGGGGTTGTCGAGCAACTCGCGCAACCAGCCGGGGTGCTTCCACACCATCAACAGCAAGGCGCCGAACAGCGCCGACCACAGCACCCGATGAATGATGATCTCGACAGCCGGGACTTCGGCGATGGCTTTGAAGTAGATCGGGAACAGACCCCAGATGATGTAGGCACTCAGGCCCAGAATGTACCCGCGGCGCGGGTTGGCGGCTTGCATGCAGAATCCTTGCTCAGACAGCTGACAAAGCAGGGATTGTAAGGAGATTTGTTGGCAAATGAGTTTTGAATTTGTGAACACAGGACAAAATTGTGGGAGGGGGCTTGCTCCCGAAGGCGGTATGTCAGCCAACATTTATGTTGAATGTCAGTCCGTCTTCGGGAGCAAGCCCCCTCCCACATGGATTTGTGGGTCATCAGAAGAGTTTCAGGGGTTCTTCGTTGAGCGCCGACAGCTGTTCGCGCAACGCCAGTACCTGATCGCCCCAATAACGTTCCGTACCGAACCACGGGAAGCTGTGCGGGAACGCCGGGTCGTCCCAGCGCCGGGCCAGCCAGGCGCTGTAATGCATCAGGCGCAGGGCGCGCAGTGGCTCGATCAGCGCCAGTTCGCGTGGATCGAAGTCGTGGAATTCGTTGTAGCCGTCCATCAGTTCGGACAGCTGCCCCAGGCATTCCTGACGGTCGCCGGCCAGCATCATCCAGATGTCCTGCACCGCCGGGCCCATGCGGCAGTCGTCGAGGTTGACGATGTGAAACATCTCGTCGCGGCACATCATGTTGCCGGGGTGGCAGTCGCCGTGCATGCGGATGTTCTGGTGCGGCGTGTTGGCGTAGGCATCTTCCACGCGTTTAAGCAGATCGCGGGCGACGGATTCATATGCCGGCAGCAGGCTTTTGGGAATGAAGTTGCCTTCGAGCAAGGTGTTCAGCGAGGCATGGCCGAAGTTCTGCACGGCGAGGGCTTCGCGGTGTTCGAACGGTTTGGTCGCGCCGACCGCGTGAATGCGCCCCAGCAACTGGCCGAGTCGATACAGCTGATCGAGATTGCCCGGCTCCGGGGCACGGCCGCCGCGACGAGGAAACAGGGTGAAACGGAAACCAGCGTGTTCGTGCAGGGTCTGGCCGTTGTGGATCAGCGGCGCCACCACGGGAATCTCGACGTCGGCCAGCTCGAAAGTGAATTGGTGCTCTTCGAGGATCGCCTCGTTGGTCCAGCGCTGCGGGCGGTAGAACTTGGCGATCAGCGGTTCAGAGTCTTCAATGCCGACCTGATAGACGCGGTTTTCGTAGCTGTTGAGCGCGAGGATGCGCGCATCACTCAGGAAGCCGATGCTTTCGACGGCATCGAGCACGAGATCGGGTGTGAGGGTTTCAAACGGGTGGGCCATGCTGACTCCTGCGCGCGGCAGGCTGCCGCGTCCGGCCCAGCATGGTAGCGCAGACTGTAGGGGTTGAGGGTTTTGCCTTGGGCAGTGGATGGTCGGTAAGGGCCCCTTCGGGAGCAACCCCCTCCCACAGTAGATCTCTGGTGTGTGGAAGACTGTATCCACGCAGGAGTTTCACTGTGGGAGGGGCGGTGCGACGATTCGACGTGATCGCGAAGTCGATGGATCAGGCGCCGACTATTCCACCGTCCTCGCGGGTAATCGCCATCACCGAAGACCGCGGTTTGCCATTCGGCAGATGCTCAGGGAAGGTCGAACCACCGTTCTCCCCAGGATGCTGAATCCCGACAAACAGGGTTTTCTGGTCCGGCGAGAAGCTGATCCCGGTAACTTCACAGCCAATCGGCCCGACCATGAATCGGCGAATTTCACCGGTCTTGGGGTCAGCGCAGAGCATCTGGTTGTTGCCCATCCCGGCAAAATCCCCGGCGTTGCTTGAATCACCATCGGTAAGAATCCACAGGCGTCCGGCCTTGTCGAAGCCTAAACCATCCGGGCTGTTGAACATGTTTTGCGCGGTGATGTTCGACGAGCCACCCTTCGGCGTGCCGGCATGCACCCCCGGATTGCCGGCCACCACGAACAGGTCCCAGGCGAAGGTTTTTGCGGCGTGATCGTCGCGGTCGGTGCGCCAGCGCAGGATCTGCCCGTAGACGTTCTTCGCGCGCGGATTCGGCCCGCCCACCGGTTGCCCGTCCTCGCCGCGTTTGGCGTTGTTGGTCAGGGTGCAATAAACCTGGCCGTCTTTCGGACTGACCACGATCCACTCCGGGCGATCCATGCGCGTGGCGCCGACCACACTGGCGGCGAGGCGCGCGTGGATCAGCACTTCGGCCTGATCGGCGAAACCGCTGCTGGCGTCGATGCCGTTCTTGCCGTGGGTCAGTTCGATCCACTGGCCCTGGCCTTTCGGGTGATCGGGGTTGCTGTCGCCGTTATCAAACTTCGCCACGTACAGGGTGCCGTGGTCGAGGATGTCGCGGTTGGCTTTCGGGTTGCGGTGGTTGATGCGGTCGCGGCTGACGAATTTGTAGATGAACTCGCCACGCTCGTCGTCGCCCATGTACACCACGGCGCGCCCGTCGTCGGTCTCGGCCAGCGCGGCGTTTTCGTGTTTGAAGCGGCCGAGCGCGGTGCGTTTGACCGGGGTCGATTGCGGGTCGAACGGGTCGATCTCGACCACCCAGCCGTGACGGTTGAGTTCGTTGGGGTTCTTCGCCATGTCGAAACGCGGGTCAAACGGGTGCCAGTTGATCTCGCGGCTGGCAGCCGACACGCCGTAGCGCTTCTGCGCCGGATCGAACTGCTGCTGGGCGTTGCTGCTGCCGAAGCAGTCGGTGAAGTTCTCTTCGCAGGTCAGATAAGTGCCCCACGGCGTCTTGCCGTTGGCGCAGTTCTGGAAGGTACCGAGGACTTTCTTGCCGTGTTTGTCGGCGGCAGTTTTCATCAGATCGTGGCCGGCGGCCGGGCCGCTGATGCGCAGCGGCGAGTTGCCGTGAATCCGCCGGTTGTAACGCGAGCCCTGGACGAACTGCCACTGGCCGTTCTTGCGCTGCACTTCGATCACCGACACGCCTTCGCAGGCCAGCGCCTTGCGCACGTCTTCGGCCGATTGCGGCATGCCGCCGTGCGGATAGAGGTAGCGGTAGTTGGTGTATTCGTTGTTGATCGCCATCAACGCGCGGTTTCTGTCGTCGGGGAAGGCGAACAGGCTCATGCCGTCGTTGTTGTCACCGAACTGCACTTCCTGGGCAGCGGCGGTGCCATTGCCGCTCGGGTCGAAGGCCGGGCCGTTCTTGTGCAGCGGTTGCCCCCAACTGATCAACACCGAGGACCGGTAGCCCTTCGGCAGGCTGATGACGTCGGTGGTCGCGGCTGGAATGCTCTCGAAACCCAGCAGACGACTGTTGCCGGCGCTGACGCTTGAGGCCAGTACGCTGCGGCTGAGCAGGTTGCCGCCGAGGAACATGGCCGCGCCGCAGAGCGCGCCGGCGCTGATGAAACCGCGACGGCTGAGGCCGACCATCTTTTCCAGATCAGTGGATTGGTTTTCTTCTAATAGGCTCACATCAGGCTCCCTGCTTGGTTTTGGCAGCAACCTTAATGGGGGGCGATGAAGCTTTTGTTGCAGAAAGTCCGTTACAGCGGTGCGCCGATCAGCACATTGGACGGCGAGAACTGTACCTGCACCGGTTGCTCGACACTCAGCCCGCGAGTGCGAAGCTGCAGCGGCTCTGCCAGAGCGCAGAGTGTCTGGCCATTGGGCAGGGCGATGCGCACTTCGCTGGGGCCATCCTCGGCATCGAGAATAGCCTCGATGGTGCCGTTCAGAAGATTGTGTCCGGATGTTGCGGCTTGATCTGCAGCCAGTAATTCAAGCCAGCCGGCCTTGATCAGTGCCACTACTTCGGTGCCCGGTTGCAGCTCCAGGTGCACCGTGCTGTCGTGGGTGATCTGCGCATCGATGCACAGGCCTTCGGCCAGTTCGAGGCGGATCAAGTCATTGCGTCCCGCGCCTTCGATGGCCACGACCTTGCCGTGCAACTGGTTGCGGGCGCTGGTGCGCAGCATCAGCCGACCGAGCAGATCGAGATCGCTGGCGTCTTCGGCGGCCTCCAGGACCTGAGCCTGCAAGGCTTGCAGCTTTTGATACAGACGCAGCACCCGTTCGCCTTCGCTGGACAACCTGGCGCCACCACCGCCCTTGCCACCGACGGCGCGCTCCACCAGCGGTTTCTGCGCCAGGTTGTTCAGCTCATCGATCGCATCCCAGGCCGCCTTGTAACTCAGCCCGGCGCTTTTCGCGGCGCGGGTGATCGAGCCCTGCTCGGCAATATGCTGCAGCAACGCGATGCGCTGCGGACGACGGACGATGTGCTGGGACAACAGGGAGGGCAGGGACATGAATGGGCGCTTTTTCGCGGTGGCGGTGGAATAGGAAGTTGGCGGTTTGAACCCTAAGAGTCAAGCCACACGCTGTCTCCCCTGTGGGAGCGGTGTTGCCCACGAAGGCGGGGTGTCAGTCACCATAGGTTCTGGCTGTGCGGGCCTCTTCGCGAGCAAGCCCGTTCCCATAGGGGGGAATTGCGATGGTTTCAGATTATTGGGTATCTCCCGGTTTTGGCGTGCGGGCCAGGCAGTAAACGTCGACTCTCGCCGCCCCTGCGTCCCTCAACAGTCGCGCCAATGCCTGAGCCGTTGCACCGGTGGTCAGCACATCATCGATCAACGCGACATGCCGACCGTTGACATCAACGTCGGGCGCCAGGGCGAAGGCGTTACGTAAATTGCGTTTGCGCGCCTTGGCGTCGAGGTCCTGCTGGGCATCGGTGTCGTGTGTCCGCCGCAGGGCATGTTCCTCAAAAGGCAGATCGAGCTGTTGGCTCAGCCATCGCGCCAACATCGCCGCCTGATTGAACCCGCGCTGACGCAGGCGTTTGTTTGCCAGCGGCACCGGCAACAACACGTCGGGACGCGGCAATCCTTCTTCGAAGCGATGTTGCAGGTATTGTCCGGCAACGTCGGCGAGCAGGTGACCAAACGGCCATTTCGCGTTGTGTTTAAAGCGCGTAATCAGGCTGTCCACCGGGAAGTCATAACGCCACGGCGCAATGACCTGTTCGAACGCTGGCGGCTCTAGCAGGCACTCGCCGCAGGTCAGGCCAGTGCCGGGTAATGGCAGGGCGCAGGTCTGGCAGTGGTCGCCGAGCCAGGGCAATTCGGTTTCGCAGGCGACGCAGATTGGCATTTCTGCTTCTGCGGGCTCATCGCACAGCAAGCAGAATTGTGCGTTTTTTAAACAGATGTAAACCTCTTGTTCGTATCGTGGTTGACAGCGCATGGCTCTTCCTTAAATATGCCGAACATCCGTGTCGCGCCTGTGGGTATTCCATTCCCGCAGCCGCCAGCCAAGCATAACCAAGGAACTGCCCATGAGCGCCAGCACCTCTGCCACCCTGCGTCACGACTGGTCTTTAGCCGAAGTCAAAGCCCTCTTCGTACAGCCATTCAACGACTTGCTGTTCCAGGCACAGACGGTGCACCGCGCGCATTTCAACGCCAACCGTGTGCAGGTTTCGACCCTCCTGTCGATCAAGACCGGTGCTTGCCCGGAAGATTGCAAATACTGTCCGCAGTCCGGTCACTACAACACCGGCCTGGAAAAAGAAAAGCTGATGGAAGTGCAGAAGGTCCTCGAAGAGGCTGCCCGCGCCAAGGCCATCGGCTCGACGCGTTTCTGCATGGGCGCAGCGTGGAAACACCCGTCGGCCAAAGACATGCCGTACGTGCTGAAGATGGTTGAAGGCGTGAAGGCCATGGGCCTGGAAACCTGCATGACCCTTGGCCGTCTCGACCAGGAGCAGACGGCGGCGCTGGCCAAGGCCGGTCTGGATTACTACAACCACAACCTCGACACCTCGCCCGAGTTCTACGGCAGCATCATCACCACCCGCACCTACAGCGAGCGCCTGCAAACCCTGGCCTACGTACGTGAGTCGGGGATGAAAATCTGCTCCGGTGGCATCCTCGGCATGGGCGAATCGCTGGATGACCGCGCCAATCTGCTGATTCAACTGGCCAACCTGCCGGAGCATCCGGAATCGGTGCCGATCAACATGCTGGTGAAAGTCGCTGGCACGCCGCTGGAAAACGCTGATGACGTCGACCCGTTCGACTTCATCCGCATGCTGGCGGTGGCGCGCATCCTCATGCCGCAATCCCACGTGCGTCTGTCCGCTGGCCGCGAGGCGATGAATGAGCAGATGCAGGCGCTGGCGTTCTTTGCCGGTGCCAACTCGATTTTCTACGGCGACAAACTGCTCACCACCGCCAACCCGCAGGCCGACAAGGACATGCAACTGTTCGCCCGCCTGGGCATTCAACCGGAAGCGCGTGAAGAGCATTCCGATGAAGTGCATCAGGCCGCGATCGAGCAGGCGCTGGTGGAGCAGAAGAGCAGCGAGCAGTTCTATAACGCTGCGGTCTGAAGCGCGCCCCGAGTTTTACTGAAGGAACACAACACCCTGTGGGAGCGGGCTTGCTCGCGAATGCGCTGGATCAGTCAGCCTTTTTGTTGAATGTCAGTACGCATTCGCGAGCATGCCCGCTCCCACATTAACTGTGCACCTTCTGCCCATGTGATCTGACTTTCGAGGCCTGCATGTCTTTCGATCTCGCCGCACGCCTTGCTGCCCGCCGTGCCGAAAACCTCTATCGCCAGCGCCCGCTGCTCGAATCCCCGCAGGGGCCTGAAGTGGTGGTCGACGGCCAGCCGCTGCTGGCGTTCTGCAACAACGACTATCTGGGCCTGGCCAATCACCCGCAGGTAATCGAAGCCTGGCGCGCCGGTGCCAGTCGCTGGGGCGTCGGTGGCGGGGCGTCGCATCTGGTGATCGGCCACAGCGGTCCGCACCATGCACTCGAAGAAGCACTGGCCGATCTCACGGGCCGACCGCGTGCGCTGTTGTTCACCACCGGTTACATGGCCAATCTCGGCGCGGTCACGGCGCTGGTCGGGCAGGGCGATACCGTGCTCGAAGACCGGCTCAACCACGCCTCGCTGCTCGATGCGGGCCTGTTGTCGGGCGCGCGTTTCAATCGGTATCTGCACAATGACGCCGGCAGCCTGGCCAAGCGCCTGGAGAAAGCCACCGGCAACACGCTGGTGGTCACCGACGGGGTGTTCAGCATGGACGGCGACATTGCCGACCTACCGGCATTGGCTCGGGAAGCGAAAGCCAAGGGCGCGTGGTTGATGGTCGACGATGCTCATGGCTTCGGCCCGTTGGGCGCCAATGGCGGCGGAATCGTCGAGCATTTCGGCTTGAGCCAGGACGATGTGCCGGTGCTGGTCGGCACCCTCGGCAAGGCGTTCGGCACCGCGGGCGCATTTGTTGCCGGCAGTGAGGACCTGATCGAAAGCCTGATCCAGTTCGCCCGACCGTACATCTACACCACCAGTCAGCCACCGGCGCTGGCCTGTGCGACGCTGAAAAGTCTGGAGTTGCTGCGCACGGAACATTGGCGCCGAGAACATTTGCAGACGCTGATCCGTCAGTTCCGCCATGGCGCTGAGCAAATCGGTCTGCAGTTGATGGACAGCTTCACCCCGATCCAGCCCATCCTGATTGGCGATGCCGGTCGCGCCGTGCGCCTGTCGCAGATGCTGCGCGAACGCGGATTGATGGTCACCGCAATCCGCCCGCCCACCGTGCCCGCCGGCAGCGCGCGTCTTCGCGTGACCCTGACCGCCGCCCACAGCGAAGCGCAGGTGCAGCTATTGTTAGAGGGACTGGACGATTGCTTTGCCCAACTGTCGCCGGAGCCAAGCCATGCGTAATCGCCTGATTCTGCTGCCCGGCTGGGGGCTCGGTGTTTCGCCGCTGGAGCCTTTGGCGGCGGCGTTGCAGGGGCTCGACGAGCATCTGCATGTCGAGGTCGAGCCGTTGCCGGAACTGGACTCCCGCGATTTGCAGGAATGGCTCGACGAACTCGATGAGCGTATTCCTCAGGATGCCTGGCTGGGTGGCTGGTCGCTGGGCGGCATGCTTGCTTGTGAATTGGCGGCGCGGCGTGGCGAGCGTTGTTGCGGTGTGCTGACGCTGGCGAGCAATCCATCCTTCGTTGCCCACGGGCAGTGGCCGAGTGCGATGCCGGGCGAGACGTTCGATGCGTTTCTCGCCGGCTGCACGGCCGATCCGAAAACTACCCTCAAGCGTTTCTCGCTGCTGTGTGCCCAGGGTACGCAAGACCCGCGCGGTTTGTCGCGACTGATGCTCGGCGGTGCGCCGAACACGGCGCCGGCGGTATTGATGGCCGGGCTCCAGTTGCTCGCGCAAATGGACACGCGGGATGCGCTGCAGGCCTTTCGCGGCCCGCAGTTGCACCTGTTCGCCGGGCAGGACGGATTGGTGCCTGCGGAGGCAGCGGGTGAATTGTTCGCGCTGCTGCCGGACATCGAAATCGGCCTGATCGAACAGGCCAGTCATGCGTTTCTTCTGGAGGACCCCCACGGCGTGGCGGGTGCGATCCAGGCTTTTCTACATGAGTGCGGTGATGACTGATTTGTCTGTTGTTGCGCTGCCCGGCGGCTTGCCCGACAAGCGCCAGGTCGCGGCCTCTTTTTCCCGTGCAGCGGCCAGTTACGACAGCGTCGCCGAGTTGCAGCGTGATGTCGGTTCGCAGTTGTTGCAACGCTTGCCGACGGGTTGGGTGCCATCACGTTGGCTGGATCTGGGCTGCGGAACCGGGTATTTCACTCGTGCATTGGCTGAGCATTTTATCGCGGGGCAGGGGCTGGCGCTGGACATCGCCGAGGGCATGCTCGAACACGCGCGGCCGTTGGGTGGCGCCGAGCATTTCATCGCCGGTGATGCCGAGCGTCTGCCGCTGCGGGAGGCGACGTGTGATCTGATTTTCTCCAGCCTCGCGGTGCAGTGGTGTGCGGACTTCGAGTCGGTGCTCAGTGAGGCTTTTCGCGTGCTGAAACCCGGTGGGATTTTTGCGTTTGCTAGTCTTTGTGTAGGGACGTTGTACGAACTGCGTGATAGCTGGCGTCAGGTCGATGGCCTGGTGCACGTCAACCGCTTCCGCGAATTCGCCCGTTATCAGCAGTTGTGCTCGGACAGTGGTCTGCGCACGGTGAGTCTGCAGAATCAGGCGCATGTGCTGCATTACCCGGATGTGCGCAGCCTGACCCACGAACTCAAGGCACTGGGCGCGCACAATCTGAACCCCGGTCGGCCGGGTGGTTTGACCGGGCGGGCGCGGATTCTCGGTCTGGTCGAGGCTTATGAGCAGTACCGTCAGGCACAGGGATTGCCGGCGACCTATCAGGTGGTTTACGCCGTGTTGGAGAAGCCCTTATGAGCGCAGCCTATTTCATCACCGGGACTGACACTGATGTCGGCAAGACGACTGTGGCTGCCGGGTTGCTGCATGCGGCACGGACGGCAGGACTGAGTACGGCGGCGGGTAAACCGGTGGCCTCTGGCTGCGAAGTGACGCCCAAGGGGCTGCGCAATGCCGATGCGCTGGCGCTGCTGGCCGAATGTTCGGTGCCGCTGACGTATCAACAGGTCAATCCGGTGGCATTCGAGCCGGCTATCGCTCCGCATCTGGCAGCGCGCGAGGCGGGCGTGGCGCTGACGGTGCAATCGTTGCTGGCACCGATGCGCGAGATTCTCGCCATGAATGCCGACTTCACCCTTATTGAAGGCGCGGGTGGCTGGCGGGTACCGTTGGCGGATCAGGCCAATCTCTCGGACCTGGCGATTGCATTGAAGCTGCCAGTGATTCTGGTGGTGGGTGTGCGGTTGGGCTGCATCAGTCATGCCTTGCTGACGGCGGAGGCGGTCGCTCGCGATGGGCTGCAACTGGCCGGATGGGTGGCCAATATCATTGACCCGAAGACATCGCGGCTGGAGGAGAATCTGGCGACGCTGGCCGAACGGCTACCGGCACCGTGCCTGGGGCGCGTGCCGAAATTGAAGTCACCCAGCGCCGAGGCAGTGGCTGATCATTTGCAGCTGGATTTGCTCGATTAATGTTTTTGGCTATGACAAGGCACTGTGCCATCAGTATTTTTGACGAGTGTTTTTCTGGCGCGTCTGCTTCAATGGCAACCATTGATCCTTCCCAAGGATGAGAACTCCCATGGAAATCTCCGGTAACACAGCTTTTTATGCGGGTTTGAGCACCATTCAGACCGGGCAGAACCGCGTCGATCAGGCCGCCAGCCAGATTGCCAACAACACCATCGAGCGTTCGGTCACCAGCCAGTCTTCCGAGGCGCAAGTGGATCGTCTGCGCGGTATCGACCGCAGCCAGCAGATGGATCCGGGCAGCGCCATGGCCGAGATGGCCCAAGGCAAGTTCCAAGTGGAGCTGGGCACCAAAGTCGCCAAGGCTTCCGATGAAATGCTCGGGACGATCATCGATACGTTTGCCTGATTTTTCTCGCCTCCTGTTTGCTGAACGCCGTGCCTTGTCGCGGCGTTTTTCGTTGTAAGTCCTTCTCCCTCAACTAATCTTTTCTATCGCCCATGACGCATTGCCGTGCATGGCGGTTTGCTGTGTCCGGCGGTTTGAAAGCAGTGATGACGAACGGCAAAAGATCGATGCTTGACAAGATTTCGGCGTAAACGTATGTTTCAAACAACTGTTTGACCGTCACAACAAATCAACACGGTCGTTCATTCCCGGTTACATCAGCAGAGGTTTATCGCTATGCCTGACTACAAGGCCCCCTTGCGTGATATTCGCTTCGTTCGTGACGAACTGCTCGGCTACGAAGCGCACTATCAGAGCCTTCCGGCTTGCGCCGACGCAACGCCGGACATGGTTGACGCCATTCTCGAAGAAGGCGCCAAGTTTTGTGAGCAGGTACTGGCACCGCTGAACCGCGTGGGCGACCTCGAAGGCTGCACCTGGAGCGAGTCCGGCGTGAAAACCCCGACTGGCTTCAAAGAGGCGTACAAGCAATTTGTCGAAGGCGGCTGGCCAAGCCTGGCGCATGACGTAGAGCACGGCGGCCAAGGTCTGCCGGAGTCGCTGGGTCTGGCAGTCAGCGAAATGGTTGGCGAGGCCAACTGGTCGTGGGGCATGTACCCAGGCCTGTCGCACGGCGCGATGAACACCATCTCCGAGCACGGTACCCCTGAGCAGCAGGACGCTTACCTGACCAAGCTGGTTTCCGGCGAGTGGACCGGCACCATGTGCCTGACCGAGCCGCACTGCGGCACCGACCTGGGCATGCTGCGCACCAAAGCCGAACCTCAGGCTGATGGTTCCTACAAAGTCTCCGGCACCAAGATTTTCATCTCGGCCGGCGAACACGATATGGCCGACAACATCGTCCACATCGTACTGGCTCGCCTGCCGGATGCTCCGGCTGGCACCAAAGGCATTTCCCTGTTCATCGTTCCAAAGTTCCTGCCCAATGCTGATGGCACCCTCGGTGCACGCAACGCAGTGAGCTGCGGTTCGCTGGAACACAAGATGGGTATCCACGGCAACGCCACCTGCGTGATGAACTTCGACGGCGCCACCGGTTTCCTGATCGGCCCGGCGAACAAAGGCCTGAACTGCATGTTCACCTTTATGAACACCGCTCGTCTGGGTACCGCGCTGCAAGGTCTGGCCCACGCCGAAATCGGTTTCCAGGGCGGCCTGAAATACGCTCGCGATCGTCTGCAAATGCGCTCCCTGACTGGCCCGAAAGCGCCGGACAAGGCCGCTGACCCGATCATCGTGCACCCTGACGTGCGCCGCATGCTGTTGACCATGAAGGCATTCGCCGAAGGCAACCGCGCGATGGTGTACTTCACCGCCAAGCAGGTCGACATCGTCAAATACGGCGTCGACGAAGAAGAGAAGAAGAAGGCCGACGCGCTGCTGGCGTTCATGACGCCAATCGCCAAGGCATTCATGACCGAAGTCGGTTTCGAATCCGCCAACCACGGCGTGCAGATCTACGGCGGCCACGGCTTCATCGCCGAGTGGGGCATGGAGCAGAACGTTCGCGACAGCCGCATTTCGATGCTGTACGAAGGCACCACTGGCATTCAGGCACTCGACCTGTTGGGCCGTAAAGTGCTGATGACTCAAGGCGAGGCTCTCAAAGGCTTCACCAAGATCGTCCACAAGTTCTGCCAGAACAACGAAGGCAACGAAGCCGTCAAAGAGTTCGTCGCACCGCTGGCGGCCTTGAACAAAGAGTGGGGCGAGCTGACCATGAAGGTCGGTATGGCTGCCATGAAAGATCGCGAAGAAGTCGGCGCGGCTTCCGTGGACTACCTGATGTACTCCGGTTACGCCTGCCTGGCCTACTTCTGGGCCGACATGGCGCGTCTGGCAGCCGAGAAGCTGGCAGAAGGCACCGGCGACGCAGCGTTCTACACTGCCAAGCTGCAAACCGCGCGCTTCTACTTCCAGCGCATCCTGCCGCGTACCCGCACTCACGTGGCCACCATGCTGTCGGGCGCCAACAACCTGATGGACATGAAGGAAGAAGACTTCGCGCTGGGCTACTAAGCCTTAACGCGGTCTGACGAAAACCGCTGCTCCCTTGGGGGCAGCGGTTTTTTTGTTTCAAAATCGCTCAGAAACCCGGGTTTTCTGCCGTTAAAGAGACTGCGTGTGATCTGGATCACATTGTGTGTGCTTAACTGGCCACATTGCAGGCACAATGCCATCTCTTTGATATGACGGGTCGGAGCTTTACCCTTGCCGCGTTCTTCCGCTGTACGTTTCAGTCATTTTCTACCTTCACTGCTGTTGTTACTCGCGGGGTTGGCGGCTGCGTACGTCAAAGACCTCAATGTGTTCTTCACTTCGCTGTTCAACGTGCTGCCGACTCTGGTGTTGCTGTTGGGCGGTGCTTACTGTGCGGTTTACCGACGTCAACGTGAACTGTTTCTGATGCTCACGGTGTACATCGCCTACTTTTTGCTCGACACCCAGACCGACTATTACCGCGACAACGGCAAAGTGCGCGAAGACGCCGCCGTGGTGTTCCATCTGGTCTGCCTGCTGCTGCCGTTGCTGTTCGGGCTGTTCGCCGCGTGGCAGGAGCGTACCCATCTGTTTCAGGACATGGTCGCGCGCTTCGCCGTGCTGCTGGCCTTTGGCAGTGTTGCCCTCGGACTTGAGCAGAGTTATCCGCAGGCGCTGCTGATGTGGCTCTCGGAGATCCGCTGGCCGGCGCTGCACGGCGCCTGGATGAGCCTGATCCAGATGTCCTATCCGGTGTTCCTCTCGGCGTTCCTGCTGCTGGCCTGGCAATACTGGCGCAATCCGCGCCCGCTGCATGCGGCGCAACTGGTCGGGTTGCTCGGCGTGTTCTGGATGCTGCCGAAAACCTTCATCCTGCCGTTTACCCTGAACATCATGTGCAGCCAGGTGATGCTCATGATTGCCGCTGCCGTGGCGCACGAGGCTTATCAAATGGCCTTCCGCGACGAGCTCACCGGGTTGCCGGGACGTCGCGCGCTGAATGAGCGCATGCAGCGTCTGGGGCGCAACTATGTGCTGGCGATGAGCGATGTCGATCATTTCAAGAAATTCAACGATACCCACGGTCACGATGTGGGTGACCAGGTGCTGCGGCTGGTCGCCAGCAAGCTGTCGAAAATCAGCGGTGGCGGTAGGGCGTATCGCTATGGCGGTGAGGAGTTTGCCCTGGTGTTTGCAGGCAAAACCCTTGAGGAGTGCATGCCGCACCTGGAAGTGATTCGCGAGTCGATTGCCTCCTACAACATTCAGCTGCGCAATCAGGAAAACCGTCCACAGGATGATCAGCAAGGACGGCAGCGGCGATCAGGTTCCGGCGCGTCCAGCGTGTCGGTCACGGTCAGTATCGGCGTCGCTGAACGCCTTGAGCAGCGCACCCCCGAAGAAGTGCTCAAATCCGCCGACCAGGCCCTCTACAGCGCCAAGGGTGCGGGCCGAAACTGCGTGATGGCATTCGGTCAGAACCGTCGCGGTGCGGTACGCATGGACGCTGCGGCAGGCTGAACTGTGCTCTGCTCAATGGCCGCTCTTCACTAATAAGCCCGCTGATTGCGGGCTTTGTTTTTAGTTGAATTGCTGGTGACTGAAAATAACAAATCAGTCACTGCCTGACCCTATGTGTCGCAAAAGTTGTTGAGGTACACTCGGCCTCAACGAAAACACTCTTCCACGAATCACCTGTTTAGATCTTGCGAGGTTTGCCATGGCTGACTACAAAGCGCCGCTGCGCGATATGCGCTTCGTCCTCAATGAAGTATTCGAAGTCGCCAAACTCTGGGCCGAACTGCCGGCATTGGCCGAGACCGTCGATGCCCAAACCGTAGAGGCCATTCTCGAAGAGGCCGGCAAGGTCACCAGCAAAAGCATCGCGCCGCTGAGCCGTGCAGCTGACGAAGAAGGTTGCCACTGGAAGGACGGCGCCGTCACCACGCCGGCCGGTTTCCCACAGGCTTATCAGACTTACGCCGAAGGCGGCTGGGTTGGCGTCGGTGGCGATCCGGCCTACGGCGGCATGGGCATGCCCAAAGCCGTTTCGGCGCAAGTCGAAGAGATGGTCAACTCCGCCAGCCTGTCCTTCGGTCTGTACCCGATGCTGACCGCCGGTGCCTGCCTGTCGATCAACGCCCACGCCAGTGAAGAGCTGAAAGCGGCGTACCTGCCGAATATGTACGCCGGGATCTGGGCCGGCTCCATGTGCCTGACCGAGCCGCATGCCGGCACCGACCTGGGCATCATCCGCACCAAGGCCGAACCTCAGGCCGACGGTTCCTACAAGGTCAGCGGCACCAAGATCTTCATCACCGGCGGTGAACACGATCTGACCGAAAACATCATTCACCTGGTGCTGGCGAAACTGCCGGACGCACCGGCCGGCCCGAAAGGCATTTCACTGTTTTTGGTGCCCAAGCTCATGGTCAATGCCGATGGCAGCCTGGGCGCGCGCAACCCGGCGACCTGCGGTTCGATCGAACACAAGATGGGCATCCAGGCGTCCGCGACCTGCGTGATGAACTTCGACGAAGCCGTGGGTTATCTGGTCGGCGAGCCGAACAAGGGCCTGGCGGCGATGTTCACCATGATGAACTACGAGCGTCTGGGCGTCGGCATTCAAGGCCTGGCGAGCGGCGAGCGTTCCTATCAGAACGCCGTTGAATACGCCCGCGATCGTCTGCAGAGCCGTTCGCCGACCGGCGCGCAGAACAAGGACAAGGTCGCTGACCCGATCATCGTCCACCCGGACGTGCGTCGCATGCTGCTGACCATGAAAGCGTCGAACGAAGGTGGCCGTGCATTCTCCACCTACGTGGCGATGCAGCTCGATACCGCCAAGTTCAGTGAAGACGCCACGACCCGCAAACGTGCGGAAGATCTGGTGGCCTTACTGACTCCGGTGGCCAAGGCGTTCCTCACCGACCTGGGCCTGGAAACCACCGTCCACGGCCAGCAGATTTTCGGCGGTCATGGTTACATCCGCGAGTGGGGCCAGGAGCAACTGGTGCGTGACGTGCGCATCACCCAGATCTACGAAGGCACCAACGGCATTCAGGCGCTGGACCTGGTCGGGCGCAAGATCGTGGGCAGTGGCGGCGCGTTCTACAAGCTGTTCGCTGACGAGATTCGCCACTTCACCGCGACGGCCAGCGCTGACCTGGGCGAATTCACCAAGCCGTTGAACGATGCCGTCGGCACGCTTGACGAGCTGACTGCGTGGCTGCTGGATCGGGCGAAGACCAATCCGAACGAAATCGGCGCGGCCTCGGTCGAATATCTGCAAGCGTTTGGCTACGTTTCCTACGCCTACATGTGGGCACTGATGGCCAAAGCTTCGCTGGGCAAGGAAGCGCAGGACGATTTTTACGCCAGCAAGCTGGGCACCGCACGGTTCTATTTCGCCCGTCTGTTGCCGCGTATTCACTCGTTGAGCGCGTCGGTGAAGGCTGGCAGCGAATCGCTGTTCCTGCTGAGCGCTGAGCAGTTCTGATGATGTAACGTCATGTAAGCATTTTCTTACATGACGTGCTGCTGTTCTCCCATAGGCGTAGATTGGATCCACAGCTAATCTACAACTCATGGACGTCGCGCAGGAAGCGCAAAGCAACAACACGGACACGTAGGATTCTGCCAGGGTGGCGGAGTGAAATGGATGTCAGGGAAACAGTCTGCAAAGCCCCGCTTCGGCGGGGTTTTCTTTTGCCTGAAGAAAAGTGTTCAGGCCAGGGGATCCAGCGCCGGTTTCACTTCACGTTCCATCACTTCCTCCAGCAATGTCCGTAGCAGCGCCAAAGAGGCCTGCTGGCGTTGCACGTCGCGACACACCAGGCCAACCTTCAGCGGCACCCGTGGCTCACTCAGTGGCTTCCACAGCAGATCCTGATCGTCGTATTCTTTTTGCGAGCGCCCCGGCAGCACCGTCGCCAGCTTGGTGTGCGGCAAACTGTCGAGAATCCCCACCATATTGTTCAGCTCGGCCTGCACCTGCGGACGACGGCCGAGGCTGCTCAGTTGCGCCTGCCAGATCTGCCGGATCTGGAACTCTTCACCCAGCAATAACATCGGCAACTCGGCGGCCTGACGCATCGAGACCTTCTTGAACTCACGCAATGGATGATCTGCCGGGATCACCAGCGTCAGCTCATCTTCGTACAGCATCACGCCATGCAGCCCGGGCTGTCGCGGTGGCAGATAGCTGATGCCGATGTCCAGCGAACCATTGAGCAATCGTCGCTCGATCTCAAGTCCGGTCAATTCATAAATCTGCACCACCAGATGTGGCTGCGCCTTGCGCACCCGCTCGAGCATCTGTGGCACGAGGCTGGTGTGTACGGTTTGCAGCACACCAATCGCCAAGGTGCGCACCGCCTGGCCCTTGAAGTTGCCCAGCGCCTCACGCGCCCGTTGCAGTCCATCGAGCAGCGGCAGGGCGTGGTTGTACAACGTGTGTGCAGCCAGGGTCGGCAGCAGGCGTTTGCTGCTGCGTTCGAACAGGGTGACATCGAGGTTCTGTTCGAGCTGGCGGATCTGCTGTGACAGCGCCGGTTGCGAGATCGACAGACGCTCGGCAGCCCGGCCGACATGACCTTCTTCGTAGACCGCGACGAAATAACGCAGTTGTTTGAAATCCATAAGTAATGCTTATCGAAAATGCTGGTAAATCGAAATGGCCCGAAGCCTTCTGTAAGCCTAGTCTAACCGCAATCACAGGGCTTACAGGGCCAGAGAGCGCGATGAATAGCGTTTGCTTCGACAGTGTTTACATAGGCAGTTCAAAAAACCTCGAACGAGGTTTTTTTCAATGAATCTGTTCAGTTTGCGGCGCCAGACGCCAAGTCTTGATGACCTTGCGTTCGAGGCCAACCCACCCGAGGCAGGCGAGAGCCTGAATGCCGAACACCTGATGCCCAGCGTCGAACGCCCGCAGCAGGTATTCGTGCGCGGCCAGGGCTCGTGGCTGTGGGACAGCAATGACCGCGCCTATCTGGACTTCGCCCAGGCCGGCGGCGCCAACAGTCTGGGGCACAGTCCTTCGGCACTGGTCAAAGCCATTGCCAGCCAGGCTCAGGCGCTGATCAATCCCGGTTTCAATCTGCACAATCGCGGCATGCTCAGCCTCTCCGAGCGCTTGTGTGCCAGCACCTCAAGCGATCAGGCCTATTTGCTCAACAGCGGCAGCGAGGCCTGCGAGGCGGCGATCAAACTGGCACGCAAATGGGGCCAGCTGCATCGTGGCGGCGCGTCGCGGATCATCGTGGCGAAGCAAGGCTGTCACGGGCGCAGTCTGGCAACGATTTCGGCGTCGGACAGTTGCAACCTTCACAACCGCTTTGCTCCGCTGTTGCCGGGTTTCGATCGGGTGCCATTCAACGACCTGCCGGCGCTGCATGCGGCTGTCGATGCGCAAACCGTGGCTATCATGCTCGAACCGATCCAGAGCGATGCCGGGGTGATTGCGGCCACCGAGCATTACCTCAAAGGCGTTGAGCGGCTGTGCCACGAATTGGGCATTCTGCTGATTCTCGACGAAGTACAGACCGGTATCGGTCGCTGTGGCACCTTGCTCGCCGAACAGTCCTACGGCGTCCGCGCGGACATCGTCGTGCTCGGCAAGGGGCTCGGTGGTGGCGTGCCGCTGGCGGCGCTGCTGGCGCGGGGCAAGGCTTGCTGTTTCGAGGCAGGCGAACTGGGCGGCACCCATCACGGCAACGCCCTGATGACTGCGGCCGGTCTGGTGGTGCTCGACAGCGTGCAGGACCGGGCGTTTCTGCAGCAAGTCAACGACCATGGCCAGTACCTGCGCGAAGGCCTCGCGAGGTTGGCACACCGTTACGGCCATGGCGAATTGCGTGGGCAAGGGTTGTTCCGGGGCTTGAGCCTGTCCGAAGATTCTGCCGATGCCGTGGTCCATGCAGCCTTGCATGAAGGCCTGCTGCTCAACGCGCCACAAGCCAATTGCCTGCGCTTCACGCCGGCGCTCACCGTCAGCAAGGCCAATATCGACGAGATGCTCCTGCGCCTGACCCGCGCCTTCTCGCGGGTGCGCACCGCGCAATTGCAGTGTCGCAAAGGGATTGCCGTCTGATCCGAAGTTTCCCACCTGATTTCAAGAACCGTCTCGCGGTATAACGCACGCCTCACGCCTGATTCTTTTGACGTGGGGCGTTTTTTTGTCCTGGGTAGTGGCGATCAAATAGCAACGGCACTGAACCCTGACGAACGGCACGGGTCGATTAGCTTGTATGGCTCAAGTGAGCCAACCCCCAATCAGGAGCTGACCCATGGACTTCATTCGTATCATCATCGCCATTCTGTTGCCGCCACTGGGTGTGTTTCTGCAGGTCGGGTTTGGCGGGGCGTTCTGGTTGAACATTCTGCTGACGCTGTGTGGCTACATACCCGGGATCGTGCATGCGGTGTACATCATCGCCAAGCGTTGATTTAGCGCTGCCCGGCAGACAGCTTTCGCGAGCAGGCTCGCTCCCACAAGGGATTTGTGAACACCATCGATCCAAGGTGGGAGCGAGCCTGCTCGCGAATGAGGCGACGCTACTTTGAGAGCGGCGCAGATCAGTCCGCCAACCCCATTACCCGCCGATAAAACGTCCACTCCTGCTCCAGCGCATGCGCCTGATTCACTGCACGGCGAAAGCCGTGGCGCTCATCAGCGTAATAATGCGCCTCGACCGCAATGCCGTTGCGCTCCAGTGCCGTGACCATCTCGCGGGTCTGCTGTGGCACGACGACGGCGTCCAGTTCGCCCTGAAAGAAAATCACCGGCACACCAATCTTGCTCGCGTGCAGCAATGGCGTGCGGGCGGCATAGCGCTCGGCGTCCTGCTCGGGATCGCCGATCAGCCAGTCGAGGTAATCGCCTTCGAACTTGTGTGTCGCGCGGGCCAGTGCCACCGGGTCGCTGACGCCATACAAGCTGGCACCCGCGCGGAACACCTGCTGGAACGCCAGCGCACACAACGTGGTGTAACCCCCGGCGCTGCCGCCGCGGATGAAGGCGCGCTCGCCATCGATCAAACCTTGTTCCGCCAGATACGCCACCACCGCGCAGGCGTCCTCGACATCCACGTCGCCCCAGCTCAGGTGCAGGGCCTGGCGATATTCGCGGCCATAACCGCTGCTGCCACGGTAGTTGAGGTCGGCGACGGCGAAACCGCGTTGCGTCCAGTATTGAATGCGCGGGTCGAGCATCGGATAGCAAGCCGAAGTCGGGCCGCCGTGGATGAACACCACCAGCGGTGGTCTGGCTTCGTCGTTCATCGCCGGATAGAAGAAGCCGTGGGCCTCGCCCGAGCCGCTCGGATAGCACAACGTTTGCGGACGGCTGATGCGTTCGACGGGCAGTGGCGCCACGCCGCCGGCCAGTACGTTGACTTCGCGAGTAGCGCGATCAATCGCGATGACCGCCGAAGGGCTGATCGGCGAAGCGGCAATGCAGTAGATAAATTGCTGATCCAGCGCCAGATGGCGGAAGCGGCTGTAATCGCCGGTGAAGTCTTCGTTGCCGAGCAGCAGCCGGCCAAAACCGCCTTCGCTCCAACTAGCCAAAAACAAATCCTCGACAGGCAGCCAGGTGCAGCCGCCCAGTTGCCACGGCGCGGGCGCATGATCGGCCTGCGCGGCTGGCAATGGTTTCAAGCCGTCGGAGGTTTCAACCCATGGCTGCCAGAATCCACCGCGATCGGTCAGGCAATACAGGCGATTTTCGCCATCGAATCGCGGTTGCTGAATGGACTCTTCAATCTCGGCACCCGCCACGCATCGCGGGGAACTGAATGCACCGTCAGTCAGGCGCTCAGCCACCATCAAACGCGTTGAGGTCCACGGCTGATGCGGCCGGCTCCACTCGATCCAGGCCAGTCGCGAACCGTCGGCGCTGATGATCGGCGCAGCGTAAAAATCCGCGCCTTCTGCCAGCAAATACCGGGTGCCCTCAGCCAGATCAATCGCTACGAGCCGGTGTTGGTCGCACAGTTCCTCAACCGCCAGCACCTGCCCGTCGGCAACGTGCAGATCGCCATAACGGCACTCGCTGGATGTCAGCGCTTGAGGCGCGCCTTCCAGCGTTTGCCGATACAGCTGCTGGTCTGCCTCATTGACGAAAACCACCCCGTCCGGCGTCAGATCAAACGCGCCACCGCCATATTCGTACACCCGGCTACGCACGCTGAAACCCGCAGGCGTCAGACATTTCGCCACGCCGTCGCGCCACTGCCAGATCCTGCACGCGGCATCTTCCGGGCGATATTCATTCCAGAACAAACCCTTGGCACCGAGTTGCAGTTCGGCGAAATCCATTCCGGCGGCGACGGCTTGCGAGGCGCTGAAAGGCTCAGCCCTTGGCGATGAGGCGTGAGTTTCGTTCATTACGGAAGGCCAGTTGTTCGATGGTCTGGGTGGCGTGCTCGGCTTCTTCGCGGGCCTTGAGGATCACGTCGTGATGTTCGGATTTGCTGCACACCGGGTCGGCATTGCTTGCGTCCCCCGTGAGCATGAACGCCTGGCAGCGGCAGCCGCCGAAGTCTTTTTCTTTCTCGTCACACGAACGGCACGGCTCGGGCATCCAGTCGTAACCGCGAAAGCGGTTGAAGCCGAACGAGTCGTACCAGATGTGCTGCATGCTGTGATCGCGCACATTGGGAAATTGTACCGGCAACTGTCGGGCGCCATGGCAGGGCAGGGCAGTGCCGTCCGGGGTGACCGTCAGAAAGATGCTGCCCCAGCCGTTCATGCAGGCTTTCGGGCGTTCTTCGTAGTAGTCCGGGGTGACGAAAATCAGCTTGCACGGATGCCCTTCGGCTTCCAGTTTGGCGCGGTATTCGTTGGTGATGCGCTCGGCGCGCACCAGCTGTTCCTTGGTCGGCAACAGGCCGACACGATTGAGCTGCGCCCAACCATAGAACTGGCAGGTGGCGAGTTCGACAAAGTCGGCCTCAAGCGCGATGCACAGCTCGATGATGCGGTCGATCTTGTCGATGTTGTGCCGATGGGTGACGAAGTTCAGCACCATCGGATAGCCGTGGGCCTTCACCGCCCGGGCCATTTCCAGCTTCTGCGCGAAGGCTTTTTTTGAGCCGGCGAGCAAATTGTTCACTTGCTCGTCACTGGCCTGGAAGCTGATCTGGATGTGATCGAGGCCCGCCTTCTTGAAGTCGCTGATTTTCTGCTCGGTCAAGCCGATGCCAGAGGTGATCAGGTTGGTGTAGAAACCCAACTGCCGCGCTTCACGGATCAGATCGGCAAGGTCCTGGCGCACCAGCGGCTCGCCACCGGAAAAGCCCAGTTGCGCCGCGCCCATCTCCCGCGCTTCGCGGAAGACCTTGATCCACTGCTCGGTGCTCAGCTCTTTGCCCTGCTCGGCGAAATCCAGCGGATTGGAGCAGTACGGGCACTGCAGCGGGCAGCGGTAGGTCAGCTCGGCGAGCAGCCACAGCGGCAGGCCGACGTCAGGCTTGGGCGGCAGATCAGTCAAGGGTGATCCAGTGCTGTGCACGGGCAACCTCCATGAATTGCTCGATGTCGTCACCGAGCTCGGGCACGCCGGGGAACTGCTCATCGAGTTTGGCGATGATCGCTGCGACATCGCGTTCACCGTCGATCAATCCACCGATCAGCGCGGCGCTGTCGTTGAGCTTGATCATGCCCTCGGGGTAGAGCAGCACGTGACCTTTTTGCGCCGGTTCGTACTGGAAGCGGTAGCCGGGACGCCAGGTCGGTGTCTTGCTGCGATCGAAACTCATAGGGTGATTCCTTTGTGCCAGACCCGTTGTGCGGTGACGCTGTGATACGGCGGGCGGTTCAGTTCGTAGGCCATGCTCATGGCATCGAGCATGCTCCAAAGAATGTCCAGTTTGAACTGGAGAATTTCCAGCATGCGCTCCTGGCCTTCGCGGGTCTTGTAGTGCTCGAGCGTGATCGCCAGCCCATGCTCGACATCACGCCGTGCCTGACCGAGGCGGGTGCGGAAGTACTCGTAGCCGGCCGGGTCGATCCACGGGTAATGCTGCGGCCAGCTGTCGAGACGCGACTGGTGGATCTGTGGCGCGAACAACTCGGTCAGCGAGCTGCTGGCGGCTTCCTGCCAACTGGCCCGGCGGGCGAAGTTGACGTAGGCATCGACGGCAAAACGCACGCCGGGCAATACCAGCTCCTGAGAGCGCAGTTGATCCGGGTCGAGGCCGACCGCTTGACCGAGGCGCAGCCAGGCTTCGATACCACCGTCTTCACCGGGGGCGCCGTCGTGATCGAGCAGGCGTTGAATCCACTCGCGACGGATCTCGCGATCCGGGCAATTGGCGAGAATCGCCGCGTCTTTCAGGGGGATGTTCACCTGATAGTAGAAGCGGTTGGCGACCCAGCCCTGAATCTGTTCGCGGGTGGCCCGGCCTTCATACATCGCCACATGATAGGGGTGGTAGATGTGGTAATAGGCGCCTTTGGCACGCAGGGCTGCTTCGAATTCGGTGGGGGACATTGGCGTGTCAGTCATGTCTGTTCTCCGGGAACAACCGTTGGATTCAGTGTTGTCTGGTCGGGCCTCATCGCGAGCCGGCTCACTCCTACAGGTGATCGCGTCCAATGTAGGAGTGAGCCTGCTCGCGATAGACCGCGCAGCGGTCTCAAAGGCTTACAACACAATGCTCATGCCGTCATACGCCACTTCAACATTACGCCGCGCCAGCTCCGCACGCTCCGCCGAATCTTCATCGAGAATCGGGTTGGTGTTGTTGATGTGGATAAGCACTTTGCGCTGCTTGGGTAATTGCTCCAGCACTTCGAGCATGCCACCGGGGCCGTTTTGCGCCAGGTGGCCCATCTCGCGCCCGGTGCGGGTACCGACGCCACGGCGCTGCATTTCATCGTCGTCCCACATCGTGCCGTCCACCAGCAGGCAATCGCTGCCAGCCATGATCTCCAGCAGCGGCGCATCAACCTTGCCCAGACCCGGCGCATAAAACAGCTTGCCGCCCGTCTTCAGGTCTTCGACGATCAGGCCGATGTTGTCGCCCGGGTGCGGGTCGAAGCGGTGCGGCGAGTAGGGCGGCGCGGCGCTGCGCAGTGGCAGCGGAGTGAAGCGCAGGTTAGGGCAGGCGGCGACGGTGAAGCTTTGGTCGAGTTCGATACGGTTCCAGTCCAGCCCGCCGTTCCAGTGGGTGAGCATCTTGAACAGCGGGAAACCGGTGCTCAGGTCTTCGTGAACCATGTCCGTGCACCAGACCTGATGCGGGCAGCCTTCGCGCAGGCTGAGCAGGCCAGTGGTGTGGTCGATCTGGCTGTCCATCAGAATGATCGCGCTGATACCGGTGTCACGCAGGGCGCGGCCCGGTTGCATCGGGGCGAAGCTCTGCAGTTGCGCGCGGATGTCCGGTGAAGCGTTGCACAGCACCCAGTTCACGCCGTCGTCGGAAATCGCGATGGACGACTGGGTGCGGGCCTTGGCATTCAGGCTGCCGTCGCGAAAGCCTGCGCAATTGACGCAGTTGCAGTTCCACTGCGGAAAACCGCCACCGGCGGCCGAACCCAGAATCTGGACGAACATGAACGCTCCCATCTTTCAACGCTGAAAATAAAACGCCCCGGCGAGCCGAGGCGTTGCACTACAAGTCTGCGTAGGCAGAACTCAGCGGCTGGCGAAGTACATGGTGACTTCGAAGCCGATACGCAGGTCGGTGTAAGCCGGTTTGGTCCAAGCCATGAGGTGACTCCTTCAAGTGGGTGATGCGGTGGATGGGATAGCGCTGTCCATAGTTATAGTCCACGGCAGCGCAGGGATGTTCCAAATAGTTAGGCTGCTATGTTACTCAAAATTTCCAGGTGATTGCCCGTGAATCTTTGAGAAAGCTCCTTGCAGCCTGAGTAATGATCATTTTGCCGCTTGCCACGGTGCGCCCGGTGACGCGCTGCTGGCCAGACAGTGCCAGCCGCCCTCGGCGCCGATCAAGCGTTGTACTGCCGCCAGCAGTGCCGGACGTTCCAGTTGGGCGATGGCTGCGACCAGTTGCGCCAGATAATCCGACGAGTGGCCTGCGAGTCTGGCCTGCCACAGCAAATCGGCGGCGTCCCTGGCGGACAGATTGTTCTCGTTGAATTGTTCTGCAAGTGACTGGCGCAGTTGCTTGAAACTGTGGTCATCCAGACGTTCGATCAGCCCCGTAATGCTGGCGAGGAACTGCTGGATAGCGTCGAGCAACACCACTGGCGCGGCATCGGGCGATTGCACACCAAACAGCAATCCAGTCTGGCCGTGTATCTGCCGCAAGGCGCTGAACACCGCATAACCCAACTGCAACTCGACCCGCAGGCGCTGATAGAACGGGGTCTGACACAGCTGCGAGAGCAAGCGCCAGGCGGCCTCGTCGGCGATCTCGCGGCTCGCGGTCGGGCAGAACAGCAGCAACGCATGTTCGCTGGAGGCTGTGTCGATGTGGCTCCATACGTGTCGAGCATTGCTGGCGGGCGATACCGGGATTTGCTTGTCCGGGATGCCGGGAATGCGGCTCAGGGCCAGGCCCATGGCGGATTGCGTCTGTGCGCTAAGGCCCAGAGCCAGTCCGTCCCAGCGTGAAGTTGTCCACAGCTGTTGGGCGTCGTCCGATTGCGCCGCCGCTGGCAGGCAATGTTCCGGCAAGGCCTTGAGCAACTGGCGGATCGGTATCAACGCTGCTTCTGGCTCTGCGCTCGGAGAATCGGCATCGACTTGCGCCAGACATTTCAGCGCATGTTCCAGGACGCTTGGCATCGGTTCTTGCAGCCCAGTCAGTTTCAGCAGCCATTGGGTGCCGCTGGCACTGAGCGACAACTCGACCCCGGCTTGGCGTGCGTCCTCCCGGATTTCCCGAAGACTGCGTTGCAGCTTCCTGTGCAGATCGTCCGTTGCCGCCGCTTCCAGCTGCCAGCGCAGGTAAATCGCCCCTTCATCAGCGGTATCCGCCGAGGTCTGGGTGAACTGCATCGGCGAGCGTTCGCGGCGGCTGCGTGAGCGATCCTGGGCAAATGTGCGCAGGCCTCGATGGGCGCTGGTTTGACCGCGAATCAGCCCGGCATTGGCCAGTGGTTCGCTCGATCCGAGGAAGGGATTGGCGGCAGGCAGATGCCAGTGCGCGCTGAAGTTATCCACAACACCGATGTCGCGCAGGATCTGCTTGAGGGCGACGACGCCGTTTTCCGACAAGCCGTGTTCGAGCTGTTCGCTGTCGAGGCGTGCCAATTGCAACGCGCCGCTGACTTGCTGCTGACGCTCCAGCAGGTTGGCGTACTCCTCGCGCAGCGCTGCCCAGTCCTGCTGTGCGGCGAAGAAGCTCAGCCAATCCAGCACCTGTTGGCCAATAGCCTTCAGCGATTCGGCAGGGGCCGCGAATTGCAGATGCAGCAAGGCTTGCCCGGCAAACTGGTACAGCGGTGTAGCTTTCAGGCTGTCCGCGAGATGTTGTTGGCGCAGATAGGCGAGCAGGCCGCCAGGTTTGGCGCTGTTCAGCCAATGACAGAGAAACGCCAGCGCTTCGACGCAGGTGTCGGGCAGCGCTTCGAAGGCAAACAGCAGATTGCAGTGCTGCCCACCGACCTGTTGATAACTTGTTACTTGCAGTGGCTGGGTTGCGGCCTGCAAAACGTTATCCCCAACCGGCAGCGCCGCAGCGAACTGCTGCGCCAGTGTGCGCAGCGCTTCAAGGCTTTGCGGCCCGACCACACTCAAGGTCATTTGCCCGCTGCGATAGAAGCGCTGATGGAAATCCTTCAACGCCTGCTGAAACCCCGGTTGCTCAACCTTCAGGCTGTCGCGATTGCCCGCATGAAAGCCACGCAACGGGTGCGTCGCCGGCAAACCCTCGTACAAGGAAAGTGCCTGCTGCGCTGTGGGATCCTGCGACCACGCGACAAATTCTGCGTCCAGTACTTCGCGTTCACGCAACTGATCGTCCGGATTCATACGCGGGTGGGCGAGCATGTCTGACAGACGCTCAAGCCCGGCGCCGAAAGCCGAGGTCGGTAGTTCAAAGAAGAAATCGGTCGTGCGCTCGCGGGTGCTGGCATTCACCTGGCCGCCATGACTTTGCACGTAGGCCATCAGTGCCTGATCGGCAGGAAACCGCTCGGTACCGAGAAACAGTAAATGCTCGAGGAAATGCGCCAGTCCCGGCCACTCCAGCGGCACGTCATGACTACCGGCAACCACCCGCAACGCGGCGGCACTGCGCTTCAAACCAGGCACATGACGCAGGGTCACGCGCAAGCCGTTGGCCAGGGTTTCAGTGTGAGGGCGGGGGTGAGTCGGCGCAGGCATGGGCACTTCCAGAACAGTGAAGTGCCAATGCTAGCGGATTGCGTGGGGTCAGCGCTTGTTCAGTGCGTTGTAAAGCTCCGGGCGGCGGTCACTGAGGTAGCGATTGGCGGCGCGAGAATCGACCATCAACTGACGATCCAGCTCGCCGACGATCAGCGCTTCATCAAGGCCGGCCTGGGCGATACGACTGCCGTCCGGCGCGGCGATGCTGCTTTGCCCGCAATAGTGGATCTCGCCTTCATGCCCGCAGTAGTTGGCGTAGGCCACGTAGCACTGGTTTTCGAAGGCACGGGAACGCACGGTGACGTCGGCGACAAAATCGAACGGAATCATGTTCGCCGTCGGCACCAGAATCAACTCGGCGCCGGCCAGCGCCAGACGTCGCGCGTTCTCCGGAAACTCCAGGTCGTAGCAGATCAGGAAACCGAGCTTCCAGCCGTTGAGTTCGACCAGCGGAAAAACGTCTTCGCCCGGGCTGAACATTGAGCGATCCAGATCGCCGAACAGATGCGTCTTGCGGTAATTGCACAGGCGCTCGCCGTGCGCATTGATCAACTGCACGGCGTTGTAGATCTGCCCGTCGGCGGTGCGCTCCGGATAACCGTAGGCAATCGCCAGTCCGGCGGCTTTGGCAATTCGACCGATCTGTTGCGCCCATTCGCCGTTGTAGACCTCGGCCAATGTGCTGACTGCCTCGGCGCCGATGTTGTAGCCGGTCAGAAACATCTCCGGCAGCACCAGCAGGTCGGCGCCCTTGGCCTCCATCGCCACTTGGTGCAGGCGTTGCAGGTTGGCGGCGGGGTCCAGAGGCAGCGGTGGACATTGGTAAAGGGCTACACGCATCGGGGATTCCTCTTACTCGGGCAGGGCGATAGGGCCGATGTCTTTGAACACATCACCCGGGCCCGGGTTCGCTTTATGTGTCGACCCGCCGAAGTGCTTCATGATGCCCCACACCGCGTTGAGCGAGGTCTGCACCGCGCCTTCGACCCACGCCGGCGTCCACGACACGTCGTCACCGGCGATGAAAATCCCGCGCTGCTCGGCTGGCATGTCGTCCTGCATGAAGTGCGCGTACATGCGCTGGTTGTAGCGATAGTGACCGGGCAGGGCGCCCTTGAACGCCCCGAGGAAGTGCGGGTCGGCTTCCCACGACACGGTGATCGGATCGCCAATGATCCGTGCGGCGATGTCGACTTTCGGGTAGATCTTCTTCAGCGCATTCAACGCCAGCTCTACGCGTTTTTCCACCGGGTGCGGCAGCATCTTCAGCGCGTCGCTCATCCACGAGTACGACAGGCAGATCACGCCCGGCTTGTCGTCGCCGTTATCGAACAGATAGGTGCCACGGGTCAGGCGATCGGTGAGGGTCATGCTCATCAGGTCGCGGCCGGTTTCCGGGTCCTTGTCCTTCCAGAATGGTCGGTTGACCATCACGAAGGTTTTCGACGACTGCATGTAGCGGGTGCGGTCCAGCGCCATCCACATCTTCTGCGAGAACAGGGTTTCATCGCATTCGATCTGGGTGGTCAGCAGCCAGCTCTGGCAGGTAGTCAGCACAGCGGCGTATTCGCGGGTGTCGCCGTTGTTGTCGGTGACGGCGAAACGGCCGTCCGGCGCGTGGGCGATTTTCTTCACGCCGGAACGCGGTGCGCCCCGGTGCAGGGATTTCAGGCTGGTGCCTTCAGGCCAGTGCACGCAGCGCTCCGGCACATGCCGCCAGATGCCTTGCGGCACTTGTTCCACACCGCCGACTACCAAGTGCTGGTGATCGTCGCAGTTGGTCATCACCACGCGGAAGATTTCCAGCATCGAGTTGGGGAAGTCCGAGTCCCAGCCGCCGGTGCCGAAACCGACCTGACCAAACACTTCGCGGTGATGGAACGACAGCTTGGCAAAGGCCTCGGACGTGGCAACGAAGTCGTAGAACGTGCGGTCATCCCACAGCGGCACGAGCTTGTTCCATAGTGCCTTGAGGCGTGGCACATCGCGGTCGCGGATTGCTTGCTGGATATCGGCGAACTGCGAGCCGGCCTCCAGCGCATCCGCCCAGGCGTCAGCCACTTCCTGGAACAGTGCAGGAAGATCCTTCAGGCTTTGTGCGTAATGGGTTTTGCCTTCCAGGTCGATCACGGTGCTGCCGGAGGCCGGCGTCAGCGGGTTCGGGAAGGGTTTGGTCTCGAGGCCGAGCTTGTCGACGTAGTGGTAGAACGCGGTGGAGGACACCGGGAAACGCATGCCGCCCAGTTCCGCGACGATGCCGTCAGTGCCGTTGAATGCTTGCGAACGCAAACGCCCGCCGAGCTTCGACGCCTCGTAAACCACCGGTTTCAGGCCGAGCTTCATCAGTTCGTACGCGGCCACCAGGCCAGCGATACCGGCGCCGACAATCGCCACTTCAGCGCCGTGATGGTGTTCAGGGATACTGCCGAGACCGGCCGGGTGTTCGATCCAGTCGTCGAAAGCGAAAGGAAAGTCCGGACCGAAAATGGTGACTGGTTTCTTACCGTCTGCAGGATGGCGATTGTTCTTGTTCATGGCTGACCTTGCTGGCGACCCGACGCCGAATGCGCGTCTGAGTATAGGAAAAGATGCCAGCCATTCTAGGGAGCGTAGAACACGTTAATAAGACGCAAAGTGTCGTCGTTTTGCCAATTAACTGATCAATATGACGATTGATGACTGCACATCGACCAAAATGTAGGCGCAAGCCCGCTCCCACAGTGGATTTGTAGCTGGCGCAGATTCTGTGCGTGACCCTGTCAAAAGTGGGAGCGGGCTTGCTCGCGAAAGCGTTCTGTCAGTCGCGATCAACAGTGGCTGATCCACCGCCTTCGCGAGCAAGCCCGCTCCCACAGTGGATTTGTAGCTGGCGCAGATTCTGTGCGTGACCCTGTCAAAAGTGTGAGCGGGCTTGCTCGCGAAAGCGTCTCGTCAGTCGCGATCAACAGTGGCTGATCCACCGCCTTCGCGAGCAAGCCCGCTCCCACAGTGGATTTGTAGCTGGCGCAGATTCTGTGCACGACCTGGTCAAAAGTGGGAGCGGGCTTGCTCGCGAAAGCGTCTCGTCAGTCGCGATCAACAGTGACTGATCCACCGCCTTCGCGAGCAAGCCCGCTCCCACAGTGGATTTGTAGCTGGCGCAGATTCTGTGCGTGACTCGGTCAAAAGTGGGAGCGGGCTTGCTCGCGAAGAGGCCCTATCCGCCAACCGAAATGTCACGACCAACACTTAAACCGGCTGCCCGCGATCAATCTTGCTACTCAAAATAATCGAAGTAGTGGTCTTCTCCACCCCATCCACCCCGCCAATCTGATCCAGCAACTGATCCAGCTGTTCCGGCGAATCGGTGCGCAACCACGCCACGTAATCAAATTCGCCACTCACCGCACACAACTGCTGGACCTGCGCCATCGCACTCAAGCGGCGCAACACTTCCTTGCCGGAGCGCGGCTGCACCTTGATCCCGACATACGCCTGCAACCCGCCATCGACCACCCGCTGCCCCAGCCGCACGCCATAGCCGGTGATCACCTTGGCCTTTTCCAGTCGCGCCAGCCGCGATGTGACAGTGGTGCGCGCAATGCCCAACTGCCGGGCGAGCATTGCCACGCTCTCGCGGGCGTTGATTTGCAGGGCGGCGATCAATTGGCGGTCGATTTCATCGAGCACGGGCGGGCGGATGTCTGGCAAGGGCGGGGCTCCATGGGGCGCGGGTCTTTGGGCGAGCATGTTACAGCGTCAGCCGGCTGGATATGGAAGCCCCTTATCGTAGTCGGGATGAAACGCAGAAACGAAAAAGCCGCGCATTTGCGCGGCTTTCGAATTTGGTGGGCCCACACGGACTTGAACCGTGGACCAAAGGATTATGAGTCCTCTGCTCTAACCAACTGAGCTATAGGCCCTCAGTAGGTCGCGGATTATAGCGACGGTTTCTCGGCTGTGCTATCCGAATAATCCGATACGGTAATACGCAGAAACGTTGCGGCGAATTCTTCTGGCGGCAGCGGCAGGCTGACGATGTAGCCCTGGATCTGTTCGCAGCCCTCGGCGGCGAGGAATTGCTGTTGGGCCTGGGTTTCCACACCTTCGGCAATCACAGTGAATTGCATGCTCCGGCCAAGGGCGATGATCGCCCGCACAATCGCTGCGTCGTGGGGGTCATCGGGCAGGCCGCGGACGAATGACTGGTCGATCTTGAGGATGTCCAGCGGCAGGCGTTTGAGGTAACTGAGCGAGGAATAGCCGGTACCGAAGTCGTCGATCGCCAGTTGTACACCCAGGTGTTTGAGCTGGTGCAGCACCGCCAGTGCTTCTTCGGCCTGGCTCATGATGAAGTTTTCGGTAATTTCCAGTTGCAGTAAATCCGGCTGCAAACGGTTTTCCCGGAGCAATTGTTCGATGCGCCCGAGCAGGTTCGGCTGGCGCAGCTGCGCGCCGGCGAGGTTGACTGACAACGGGCCGAGGCTTTCGTAGATCTGGTTCCATTCGAACATCTGCCGGCAGGCGGTTTCGAGCACCCAGTCGCCGATCTGCAGGATCATGCCGTTCTCTTCGGCCAGCGGGATGAAGTGCTCCGGCGGTACTTCGCCGAAGGTCGGGTGACGCCAGCGAATCAGCGCTTCGGCGCCCACCAGACGATGGTCGTCGAGGCTGATCTTCGGTTGGTAGTAGAGGAACAGTTCGTCGCGTTCGATAGCGCGGCGCAGTTCGTGTTCCAGCGCCACACGCTCGCTGGCCTGTGCGGTGAGGTCGCGGGTGTAGCTTTCGACGCGGTTGCGGCCCTTGGCCTTGGAGCGGTACATCGCCGCGTCGGCGTTTTTCACCAGCGTGGCGACGTCGCAGCCGTCCCGTGGATACAGGCTGGTGCCGATGCTGGCGCTGATGAAGAACTCGTGTTCGCCGGCCTGGAACGGTGCGCCGAAGCAATTGAGCAGTTTGGTGGCGATGTGGTCGGCGTCGCTGGCCTGTTGCAGGCCCGGCAGCAGGATAATGAATTCATCGCCGCCCAGGCGTGCGACGGTATCGATGTCGCGCAATTGTTCTTTCAAGCGCACGGCAATGCCCTTGAGTAGCAGGTCGCCGACCGGGTGGCCGAGGCTGTCGTTGATGTGCTTGAAGCGGTCCAGATCAAGGAACAGCACAGCGCCCTGACTGCCATTTTCCTGCTGGCTGTTCAGCGCGGTGAGCAGACGACTTTCAAACAGGGTGCGATTCGGCAGGCCGGTGAGCGGGTCATGGTGCGCCTGGTAATCGAGCTTGGCCTGCGCGTGTTTGAGGCTGGATATATCGGCAAACACCGCGACGAAGTGGGTGATGAACTTGTCGCGGTTGCGCACGGCGCTGATGGTCAGCCAGCTCGGGTACAACTCGCCGTTCTTGCGCCGGTTGGAAATCTCGCCCTGCCAGTGACCCTCGTCGGTCAACTGGTGCCACATCGCCGCATAAAAAGCGCTGTCGTGCAGGCCCGAGGCGAGCAGGCGCGGGGTGTGGCCGAGGGCTTCGCTTTCGCTGTAGCCGGTGATTTCGGTGAAGGCGCGGTTGACCGCGCTGATGTGCTGCTGGGTGTCGGTGATCAGCACGCCTTCGGCGGTGCTCTCGAACACGGTGGCCGCCTGCTGCAGTTTTTCTTGCATCAGATGCCGCTCGGTGATGTCCCGGGCGATGGTCAGCATGCAGTCTTCTTCGCCGATCGGCAGCGGTCGGCTGGACACTTCACACAGGCGGATCTGCCCGTCGCTGCGGCGGATGTGGCAGCTGAAATCGCGCACGAAACCGTCGCGGTGCAGCAGGTCGAGCATCTGCTTGCGTTCATTGAGGTTGACCCAGATCCCCAGGTCCAGTGCCGAGCGGTCCACCGACATCGCGCTGTTGAAACCGGTGATGCGGCTGAAACCCTCATTGACCTCCAGCAGCAGGCCGTCGCTCTGGCGCGACAGCAGCAAGCCGTCCGGCGAGGCGTGGAAGGCCTTGGCGAATTTCTCTTCGGAGGTTTGCAGCTGCTGCTGGGTTTCCTTCAGCTGGGTGATGTCGCGCACCACCACCACCAGCGCCGGGGTGGTGTCGAGGTCGAACGGTTCGGCGGAGATCAGGCCAGTGAACACCTGGCCGTTGTTGCGGCGAAAGGGCATCTCCAGGTTGCGGATGCTGCCGGCCTGCAAACGCTGCAGCAGCCCCGGCCCGACCCCGGGAATTCCCCAGATGTTGAGTTCGGTGGCGGTTTGACCGACGACCTCTTCGGCTTTCAGGCCGATTTGTTCTTCAAAGGCTTCGTTGACTTCCAGCAGGCAGCCGTCGGACAGTCGCGCGATCACCAGAATGTCCGGGCATTGCTGGAATACCGAGGCGAATTTCTGCTCCGACAGCCGCAGCGCCTCCTCGGTACGCTTGGTCTCGCTGATGTCGATCATCAGTCCGCGCATCACCGGCTCATGCCCGTGTTCAATCAGGCTGACGATGTCACGCACCCACAGGCAGCGCCCGTCAGCGGTGATCACCCGATAGTCGAGGGTGTGATCACGCCCTTCGCGCACCGCGTCATCGCAGATGGCCTGCGCGCGGGTGAGGTCGGCGGGGTGGATGATGTTGCGCCAGAAACCCGGGATCAACCAATGCGCCTGTGGATAACCGAGCAAATCCTCGGCATGGGGCGAAACATAGCTGTAGGTGAAGTCGCTCATGCGCGCTTCCCAGGCGATGGCCGACAGGCTCTCCACCAGGCCGCGGTAGTGGTATTCGCTGCTGCGCAATTCCTGTTCGAGGTCGACGCGTCGAGCGATTTCCGAACTGAGGCGGCGGTTGATACGAATGACCACCACAAGGATGATCACCAGCAACAAAAGACCTGGCAGGCCGTAAATCAGCAGGTCCGACCAGAATGTCCGATGGTCCAGGACATTGCCGACCCAATGTTCCTGAATGCTGCTGATTTCCTCCGGGCTCATGTCCGCCAAGACTTTGTCCAGAATGCCCACCAGCATTTTGTTGTCACGGGGCACGCCCATGGCCAACTGGTAGCGATACGGGGTTTCGCCGCTCACGTATAAACCGTCGAGTTTGAGCTGGCGCAGGCTCCAGACGCTGGACGCGAGGTCGCCGACCACAGCGTCTACCTCATCGGTGGCCAGCGCCTGGAGTGCCGAGCTGACATTGGGCATGGCCACCAGATTCAGGTCGGGATGGTGGGTGCGCAGGAGTTCGTGGGGGGCGTAGTTCTCCACTACGGCGATCTTCAGGCCGTACAGGTCTTCGATTTTGCGGGGTTGTGCGCCGCCGATGTGGGCGAGGATCACAATCGGGAAGTCGAGATAGGGGCGAGTGAACGACAGATAGTTCTGGCGCTCGGGCGTGGACATGATCCCCGGCAGCAGATCAATCTTGCCGGCTTTCACTTGCGCCAGCACTTCGGTCCAGCTCGACGGTTCGATCGGGGTGAGTTTGACTGCCAGACGCTGGCGGATCACGTCGATGTAATCAGCGGCCAGGCCTTGATAGCGGTTCTGTTCATCGCGGAACTCGAACGGCGGCCACGAGGCATCGACACCCAGGCGCAAGTCCGGGTGAGCCGCGAGCCAGCTACGTTCTTCATCGGTCAGAGTCAGCGCGTTAGCCGTTGCGGTCCAGATCATCAGTGACAGCAAGAAAAGCACGGGCGCCAGTCTGGGCATAACCGTCTCGTTAGGGCACGGGATTCATAGTCTCGAGTGTAGACGGGGTATGCGGAGGAGGGGCGGTGCGGGGGATTTAATCTGCCCTGTAAACAAAACCCCCGGCCTGGGCCGGGGGGTTCTGGTATCACTCGTCGAGGAAGGAGCGCAGATGCTCGCTTCGCGTCGGGTGGCGCAGCTTGCGCAGCGCCTTGGCTTCGATCTGACGGATCCGCTCACGCGTTACGTCAAACTGTTTGCCCACTTCTTCGAGTGTGTGGTCGGTGTTCATGTCGATACCGAAACGCATGCGCAGTACCTTGGCTTCACGGGCAGTGAGGCCGGACAGCACTTCGCGAGTCGCTTCTTTAAGGCTCTCAACGGTCGCAACATCGATTGGCGACTGCATGGTCGAGTCTTCGATGAAGTCGCCCAGATGGGAGTCTTCGTCATCACCGATCGGGGTTTCCATGGAGATCGGCTCTTTAGCGATCTTCAACACCTTGCGGATCTTGTCCTCAGGCATTTCCATGCGTTCGCCCAGCTCTTCCGGGGTCGGTTCGCGACCCATTTCCTGCAGCATCTGGCGGGAAATGCGGTTGAGCTTGTTGATCGTCTCGATCATGTGCACCGGAATACGGATGGTGCGGGCCTGGTCGGCGATCGAGCGAGTGATCGCCTGACGGATCCACCAGGTGGCATAAGTCGAGAACTTGTAACCACGACGGTATTCGAACTTGTCCACCGCTTTCATCAGACCGATGTTGCCTTCCTGGATCAGATCGAGGAATTGCAGGCCGCGGTTGGTGTACTTCTTGGCGATCGAGATCACCAGACGCAAGTTGGCTTCAACCATCTCTTTCTTCGCGCGGCGGGCCTTGGCCTCACCGATCGACATGCGACGGTTGATGTCCTTGATTTCTGCGATGGTCAGACCGGTTTCGGTTTCCAGCGCGATCAGTTTCTGCTGGCAACGGATGATGTCCGGCTGTACGCGACCAATGGCTTCGGCGTATTTGCTCTTGCCTTTGGCCAGGGCGTCGGACCAGCTTTCGTCGACTTCGTTGCCCGGGAACTGACGCAGGAAATCGGCGCGTGGCATACGTGCATCACGTACGCACAGTTGCATGATCGCGCGCTCTTGCTGACGCAGACGATCCAGGGCGCTGCGAACACGCTCGACCAGGGCTTCGAATTGCTTCGGCACCAGTTTGATCGGCATGAACAGCTCGGCCAGGGCCAGCAACTCGGCAACCGTTGCCTTGTTGTGACGACCGTGCTTTTTCAGGGCCTTGCGGGTGATTTCCATCTGATCGGCCACAGCGCCAAAACGCTGGGCTGCGATGACCGGATCCGGACCGCTTTCGGCTTCTTCTTCGTCATCCGAAGATTCGGCGTCATCGTCTTCGGTCTCGTCGTCAGCCTTGGCGGCTTTCGCGTCGATCGGCGGCGGCACTTCGGCAGCCGGCGGCGCAATGCCGTCGTCCGGGTCGATGTAACCGCTCAGAACGTCGGACAGGCGACCACCCTCGGTGGTAACGCGAGTGTACTCGGAGAGAATGTGGTCAACCGTGCCAGGGAAGTGCGCGATAGCGCTCATCACTTCACGGATGCCCTCTTCGATACGCTTGGCGATTTCGATTTCGCCTTCACGAGTCAGAAGCTCAACCGTACCCATTTCACGCATGTACATGCGCACTGGGTCAGTGGTGCGACCGATATCGGTCTCCACCGCTGCCAACGCAGCGGCTGCTTCTTCCGCAGCGGCCTCGTCGGTATCGGCGTCGGCCAACATAAGGGCGTCCGCATCCGGAGCACTCTCGTGTACGGGGATCCCCATGTCGTTAATCATGCGGATGATGTCTTCCACCTGCTCCGGATCTGAAATATCCTCGGGCAGGTGGTCGTTGACCTCGGCGTAAGTCAGATACTTCTGCTCACGACCCAGTTTGATCAACTCAATAATACGAGACTGCTGTTGCGCTTTTCCGGACATAACACCCTATCCACTGAAGGTCTTGGCGGGCAAAAAACAAGCCGAGGATTATACCTGAGCTATGACCTCACGCGCCAGTTGAGGTCGGGTTTGATGCGGAAACATTGCGACTTAGAAGGTCGCGCAGTTGATTTTTCTCTTCGATGCTCAGTTCGCTTTGACGCGCTTTCCTGAGCAACTGTTCCAGATTTCGCTCGCGTTGGCGGGCTGACAAGCTAGTAATGGTGTCGAAAAACTGTTGTTCAAGGTTTTCTCCATCAATCAGCCACTCCTTTTCCGCGAGTGCTTTAAGCAAGCGACCCTGTTCAGTGCCGTGCCATCGCGCGATCAACTGAAATGAGTTTAGCTTGGGATTCTTCTGTACGGCTTCGAGCAGCGCCACAAGCAACTGGGCGTTGGTCTGATTTTCGTCCGCAATGTGCCCGGCGTCCTCGACGCGTTCGGCCAGTTGCGGGTGATGAAGCAGGGTGCGCAGGGCGGTCAGGGTCGGTGATTCGACGCCAATTGGCGTCCGCGGGCGTTGTTGATCGCGATCGCCGCCACGTTTGCCGTTCTTGTCCCAGGGTTTCTTGTCCCACTTCTTGCCGCCGGCGCCGGGTTTCTTCGGCGTCCACTCCTGCTGCGGCACATACATGTCCTGTGCCTGCGGCTGATGGTAGTCGCTGTAGTCCGGCATTGCGTCGTAATCGATGCCTGGATCGTACGCCGGCGGCGCTTCCTGCGGCGCACTTTGCGCGAGCTGACTGACGGTTTCGTTGCTCAGGCCGGTGATTTCGGTCAGGCGCTGACGCATCAGAATGCGCAAATTGGCCCCGGGCACTTTATCGATCAACGGTGCGGCGAGGGTGGCCATGTGAGCCTTGCCCTCAAGAGAGCGCGGATCGGCTTCTTCGGTCAGTTGCTGAAAGAAATAGTCCGCCAACGGCTGCGCATGCTGGTTGATTCGAGCCTTGAAGGCATCAGTGCCTTCGGCGCGCACCAAGGTGTCCGGGTCTTCGCCTTCGGGCAGAAACAGGAATCGCGCACGACGCCCGTCCTGCAAGCTCGACAGTGTGGCCTCCAGCGCGCGCCAGGCGGCGTTGCGGCCGGCCTGGTCGCCGTCGAAGCAGAACAGCACGTTCGGCACTACGCGAAACAGGCGTTTCAAATGTTCTTCGCTGGTCGCGGTACCCAGCGTTGCGACGGCATTTTTCAAGCCTTGCTGGGCGAGAGCGATGACGTCCATGTAGCCTTCGACGACGATGATTTCATCGAGGTTGCGGTTGTTCTTGCGTGCTTCATAGAGGCCGTAGAGCTCCTGGCCTTTATGGAAAACCGGGGTTTCCGGCGAGTTCAGGTATTTCGGCTTGTCGTCGCCGAGTACACGGCCGCCGAAAGCGATGATCCGGCCGCGCGTGTCACGGATCGGGAACATCACGCGATCGCGGAAGCGGTCATAGCGTTTGCCGGTTTCGGCGTTCTCGATCAACAGGCCTGCGTCGATCATGGCCTTCTGTTGCAGGGTATCGCTGCTCAAGTGTTTGAACAGATTGTCCCAGCCCGGTGGCGCGAAACCGAGGCCGAAGTCCCGGGCGATCTCGCCGGTCAGGCCGCGGCCCTTGAGGTAATCCACGGCGGCCTTGCGCGCAGGATGGCTTTTGAGCGCCTGCCGGTAAAAGTCGGCGGCGGCGGTCAGTAGCGGGTACAGCGGCGAATCGGTCGGTTGCCGCGGTTTGTGCGGGCGGCCGCTTTCTTCGCGGGGGATTTCCATTCCGGCGGCTTTGGCCAGATCTTCGACGGCCTGGGGGAAGTCCAGGTTGTCGTGGTCCATGAGAAAGCCCAAGGCGTTGCCGCCGGCACCACAACCGAAGCAGTAATAGAACTGCTTGTCGGGGCTGACGCTGAACGACGGGGTTTTCTCTTTATGGAACGGGCAGCATGCGGTGTAGTTCTTGCCGGCCTTTTTCAGTTGCACACGCGAGCTGACCACGTTGACGATGTCGGTGCGGTTCAGGAGGTCGTCAATAAAGCTCTGGGGAATCAGCCCGGCCATGGCGTTCTCGTCTGTGCTGTAATGAGTCCGATGCGAAGGGCGGCTGGACGCAGGTCTTGAGTGAGGCGCGCGCAATGGGCGGCTCGACCGGGGTCGGTTGCGTGATCGCTGTCGGGAAGTGTATCTGCCGAAAATCCACTGACGTTAGTGCTCATCAGTTTTCGACTATTTGAAAGTGTTGCGCTGAATCCGCTGACGGCCGGTCAAGGGCCTCGGATAGCTCAATAAAGCGGGCACGCATGCAGGTGCCTTGGGCTGATCGTCGTGAGAGGAATCAGTGGGTGTGCTCGTCAGTAGCCTTGAAAGGCTCGTCAGAAAGACGTGCACCGCTGGCAAAAAAGCCAGGCCTGACGCGGTGAAGCAGTTTTGTCTCGGTCGCATCTGCGGCTTCGACGGTGAAGCATCAAGCGTTTTACGCAAATGCCATTAGCCCGGCTGAGGGCCGGGCTTAGGCAAGAAGCTTGCTACGAACGTCTGCGTATTAGTACAGACGAACGGCGCGGCGCTGTTCGCGCTGAACTTTCTTGGCGTGACGCTTAACAGCGGCTGCTGCTTTGCGCTTACGCTCAGAAGTTGGCTTCTCGTAAAATTCGCGGCTACGAACTTCAGCCAGTACACCGGCTTTTTCGCAGGAGCGCTTGAAACGACGCAGAGCTACGTCGAAGGGTTCGTTCTCTTTAACTTTGACGGCTGGCATCCAGAGCTACCTTCATTCATTACCGGGGTCAACATCCTCGCGGCAAAAGAGCACTTGAAGACGTCGGTTTTTAAGGGTTGCGGATGTTAACCCCTCATCGCTCGGAATGCAAAGCCTCTGATCGAAAACCGCTGGTCGGGGCATCACGCGGCGACTATTATGCGCGCCTTCGAATTCAGCCTAAACAAGGCGCAAACCCATGCTAGTACTGGGATTAGAAACTTCCTGCGACGAAACCGGCGTCGCATTATATGACAGTGAACGCGGCCTGCTGGCCGACGCGCTGTTCAGTCAGATCGACCTGCACCGTGCCTATGGCGGTGTGGTACCGGAGCTGGCCTCGCGTGACCACGTCAAACGCATGCTGCCCTTGATTCGTCAGGTGTTGGCTGAAGCCGACTGCGTGCCGACCGAGATCGATGCCATCGCCTATACCGCAGGTCCTGGACTGGTCGGGGCGCTGCTGGTCGGTGCTTCTTGCGCCCAGGCGCTGGCGTTTGCCTGGGGTATTCCGGCGCTCGGTGTGCACCACATGGAAGGTCATTTACTGGCGCCGATGCTGGAGCCAAAACCGCCAGAATTCCCGTTCGTCGCTTTGTTGGTTTCCGGTGGTCATACCCAGCTGGTTCAGGTCGATGGCATTGGCCAATACAGCCTGCTCGGCGAGACCCTCGACGATGCCGCCGGCGAAGCGTTCGACAAGACTGCAAAAATGATGGGTCTCAATTATCCGGGCGGACCGGAAATCGCCAAGTTGGCGGAGAAGGGCGTTGCAGGACGTTTTACTTTCCCGCGTCCGATGTGTGATCGCCCGGGGCTGGATTTCAGCTTCAGCGGTCTGAAGACCTTCGCTCTTAACACCTGGCAGCAATGCGTCAGCGCCGGGGACGACAGCGAGCAAGCCCGTTGCGACATCGCGCTGGCGTTCCAGCAGGCGGTGGTGGAGACTTTGACCATCAAGTGCAAACGCGCCCTGAAACAGGCCGGCATGAAGCGTCTGGTGATCGCTGGCGGCGTCAGCGCCAACAAGGCGTTGCGTGTTTCGCTGGAAAAGATGCTCGGCGATATGAAGGGCGATGTGTTCTACGCCCGTCCCGAGTTCTGCACCGACAATGGCGCGATGATCGCGTTTGCCGGTTGCCAGCGTCTGCAGGCTGGTCAGCAGGAAAGCCTGGCGATCAGCGTGCAGGCGCGCTGGCCGATGGAGCAGCTGTCGGCGTTGTGATGAGCGGCGCTCATGAGCGGTATTTAAAAATGCCGTTCGCGCCCGGCAAACAGGTCGCGTAGATTGCCGCGGTGGCGCCAGACGATCAGTAGCGTCAACGCGCTCATTGGCAGCAGCGCTTCCGGTTCCTGCCAAGCCAGCAATGGCAGGGTCAGGGGCGTGGCGATCAATGCCGCCAGCGAGCTGGTACGGGTCAGGTAGAACGTCAGCAGCCAGGCGCATACCGCCAACAGCGCGGCGGGCGGATACAGGCCCAGCAGCATGCCGGCAGCCGTGGCGACGCCTTTGCCGCCGCGAAAACGGAAATACAGCGGGAACAGGTGACCGATCACGGCGCACACGCCGATCCAGGCCTGATCCTGCAGCGAAAGGCCCATGGCCGCTGCGATCAGCACCGGCAACAGGCCTTTGCACAGATCACCGAGCAGGGTCAGGATCGCAAGTTTGCGGCCGGCCAGGCGCAGCATGTTGGTGGCGCCGGCATTACCCGAGCCACTCATTCGCGGGTCCGGGTTTCCGGTCAGGCGGCTGAGCAAAATGGCGAAGGACAGCGAGCCGAGCAGGTAGGCGAGAGTCGCCAGTAACCAAAACATGCTAACTATTCCGGGCGAGGACGCCCTGATTCTAACGGCGCATTGCGCCCTTGTCGTGCAGCGGAGAAAAGTGCTTGGACAGAGTGTTTATCGAGGGCCTGGAAGTCGACACCGTGATCGGTGCCTACGACTGGGAGCGCGGCATCCGACAGTGTCTGCGTCTTGATCTGAGCTTCGCCTGGGACAATCGCCCGGCCGCGGCTGGTGACGACCTGACGCTGGCGCTCGATTACGCCAGCGTTTCCACGCGCATCCAGGCCTTTGCCGAGCAGGCGCAATTTCAGTTGGTCGAGACCTTCGCCGAGCGATTGGTCGAAGCGCTGATGGCCGAATTCAAGATCACCTGGGTTCGTCTGAAACTGACCAAGCCAGGCGCCGTGCCGGCAGCCAAGGGTGGTGTGGGTGTGGAGATCGAGCGCGGATGTCGCTGACTCAGGTTTACCTTGGGCTCGGTAGCAATATCGAGCGCGAAACCCATTTGCGCGCCGGGCTCGACGCTTTGGCGACATTCCTCGTGGATATCCGCTGTTCGGCGGTGTTCGAGAGCCAGCCGGTGGGGATCAAGAGCGGGCCGTTCTTCAACTTCGTGGTCTCGGCGTTTACCGATCTGCCGTTGATGGAGCTGGACCGGCGCCTGAAATACATCGAGGCCGATAACGGTCGCTATGCACCGGACCGCAAGGGTTTGCCGCTGGATATCGACGTGCTGTTGTACGGCGAACTGACGGGTAACTTTGACGGTTTGATCCTGCCGCGTGCCGAAATTCTGAAAAACGCTTTTGTGCTGTGGCCGCTGTCGCTGATTGCGCCGGATCGGGTGCATCCGGGTGTGGGAAAAAGCTTCGCGACATTGTGGGCCGAGGCGCAGATTGATCAGGTGTTGGCGCCGGTGGGGTTTGAATGGCGCGGGCAGCAACTCACGCCTTCGGATCTTCGTTGAGTTGACTGCCGCCTTCGCCAGCAAGCCCACATTTGGAATGTATTTCCCTTGTGGGAGGGGGGCTTGCTCGCGAAGCTTTTCAGGCTGACGCCGTGTCTTTATAGGTCTTCAGCGCTTTCAGTCGCTCGTGCTTCAGCGCTTCGCCCAGTTCCGGCCCTTTGAATCCCTTCTGCAGCAACGGCTGTACCGCGACTTCCCGTGCTACCTTCGCCGCGCCGCGCAAATAATCTGCCTGTGGATAACTGCGCTGTTCCAGTCCCTTGCGGCCGCGAGCATCCATCTCGCACGCGACGATGAACTCCTCAAAGCGCTGCGGACGGCGATAAACGTCGAAGCTCTGCAGTAACTCCAGCAAGGTCGACGCCTTCAGTTCCAGGGCGCGGTGGCCGTGCGTGTGATATTGGCCGACCAGCAGTGCCAGTTCCTGACAATCTTTCGGTGCCTTGAAACGTTCGTTGACCGCTTTGATCAACTTCAGCCCTTTATGCTCATGGGCGATGTGCCGTGGCCACTCTTCTTCCGGGGTCAGGCCTTTGCCGAGGTCGTGCAGCAGGCAGGCCCAGCGCACGGTCAGCGGCTGTTTGTGCAGTGCCGCTTGTTCCAGCACGCTCAGGGTGTGGATGCCGCTGTCGATTTCCGGGTGATGGGCCTCCGGCTGCGGCACGCCGAACAGTGCGTCCACCTCCGGCATCAAGACCTTCAAGGCGCCGCAGTCACGCAACACCTGGATGAACACCTGTGGCTGATCTTCCATCAGCGCGCGCGAGATCTCTTTCCAGCTGCGCTCGGCGGTCAGGGCTTGCAGCTCGCCGGACTCGCTGAGCTGAGTCATCAGTTCGAGAGTCTCTGGGGCGACGGTGAAACCCAGCCCGGCATAGCGAGCGGCAAAGCGCGCAACGCGCAATACACGGAGCGGATCTTCGGCAAACGCCGGGGAAACGTGGCGCAGGATTCGATTTTCGAGGTCGCGTTGGCCGTGATAAGGATCGGTCAGATTCTGCTGGCGGTCCTCGGCCATCGCGTTGATCGTCAGGTCACGGCGAATGAGGTCTTCTTCAAGGGTCACTTCGGGGCTGGCGTGAAAGGTGAAGCCGCCATAACCGCGGCCGCTTTTACGCTCGGTGCGGGCGAGGGCGTATTCCTCGCCGGTCTTGGGATGAAGAAACACCGGGAAATCCGCGCCGACCGGACGATAACCCTGGGCGAGCATCTCTTCTGTCGTGGCCCCGACCACCACCCAATCGATGTCGGTAACCGGTAACCCGAGCAGGCGATCACGTACTGCGCCGCCGACCTTGTAAATCTGCATAAAAAACCTCCGTTGGCCCGACAGGATAACCCTTGCGCCGGACTTTCGGAGGCCAAAACCGGATCAAAGATGAATCACGGCCAGATCAAGCCTGCCGTAATCCCCTTCGCTGTGTTCACTGCGTGGCGGTACGTGGTGGGTTTTCATGATCTGGTCGCCTTGCAGGGTTTCCAGGTGAATGTCGAAGCCCCACAACCGGTGCAGATGTTTCAGTACCTCGTCGGTGGAGTCGCCCAGTGGTTTGCGGTCGTGCTGCTGATGGCGCAGGGTCAGGGAACGGTCGCCGCGCCGGTCGATGCTGTAGATCTGCACGTTTGGTTCACGATTGCCGAGGTTGTACTGTGCGGCCAGGGTTTCCCGGATGATCCGGTAACCGGTTTCGTCGTGGATCGCCGGCACCAGCAGGTCGTCCTTCTGGTCGTCGTCGAGGATGCTGAACAACTTCAGATCGCGGATCACTTTCGGTGACAGGTACTGCAGGATGAAGCTCTCATCCTTGAAGCTGCTCATGGCGAACTTGATGGATGAGAGCCAGTCCGTGCCGGCAATGTCCGGGAACCAGCGGCGGTCTTCCTCGGTAGGTTCTTCGCACATGCGCCGGATATCGCGGTACATCGCAAAGCCCAGTGCGTAAGGGTTGATGCCGCTGTAGTAGGGGCTGTCGAAGCCTGGCTGAAACACCACGCTGGTGTGCGAGGTGAGGAATTCCATCATGAAGCCGTCAGTCACCAGGCCTTCGTCGTACAGATCGTTCATCAACGTGTAGTGCCAGAACGTTGCCCAGCCTTCGTTCATCACCTGGGTCTGGCGCTGTGGATAGAAATACTGGGCAATCTTGCGCACGATCCGCACGATTTCCCGCTGCCACGGCTCCAGCAGCGGGGCGTGTTTCTCGATGAAATACAGGATGTTTTCCTGCGGCTCGGCCGGGAAGCGTGCGTTGTCCTTGTCGCTGTATTTGTCCGCACCTTTGGGGATGGTGCGCCACAGATCGTTGATCTGTTTCTGCATGTGCTCTTCGCGATCCTTTTGCCGCCGACGTTCTTCCTCGGCGGATATCGGATAAGGGCGTTTGTAGCGGTCGACGCCGTAGTTCATCAGGGCGTGGCAGGAGTCGAGCAGGTCCTCTACGGCATCGATGCCGTGGCGTTCCTCGCACTGCATGATGTACTGCTTGGCGAACACCAGGTAATCGATGATCGAACTGGCATCGGTCCAGGTGCGGAACAGGTAGTTGCCCTTGAAGAAGCTGTTGTGGCCGTAGCACGCGTGAGCCACCACCAGCGCCTGCATGCAGATGGTGTTTTCTTCCATCAGGTAGGCAATGCACGGGTCCGAATTGATCACGATCTCGTAGGCCAGCCCCATCTGCCCGCGACTGTAGGATTTCTCGGTGCTGAGGAAGTGTTTGCCATAGGACCAGTGGTGATACCCCAGCGGCATGCCGACCGAAGCATAGGCATCCATCATCTGTTCGGCGGTGATCACTTCGATCTGGTTGGGATAGGTATCCAGGGCGTAGCGATCGGCGAGCCGGCTGATCTCGCGGTCGTAGGCCTGAATCAGCTCGAATGTCCATTCGGAGCCGGTGGAAATGGGTTGGCGTTTCTGCTCTTTGGCGGTCATGTCACTAACCTGCGCTGGAAGAGTTCACGGAAGACCGGATAAATATCCCCGGCCGAGACCAGCTGCTGCTGGGCAAACGTGTCGGAAAAGGCTTCGGCGATGCGTTCGTATTCGTACCAGAGGGCCTGGTGTTCGCGCGGGGTGATCTCCACATAAGTGTAGTACTGCACAAACGGCATGATCTGATTGATCAGGATGTCGCGGCAGATCGGCGAGTCATCGTTCCAGTTGTCGCCGTCGGAAGCCTGAGCGGCGTAGATGTTCCACTCGTTGCTCGGATAGCGCTCGGCCATGATCTCCTGCATCAGTTTCAACGCGCTGGAAACGATGGTGCCGCCGGTTTCCCGCGAATAGAAGAACTCCTCTTCGTCCACTTCCCGGGCGCTGGTGTGGTGACGGATGAAGACTACGTCGATCTTGTCGTAGTTACGCTTCAAGAACAGATACAACAGGATGAAAAAGCGCTTGGCAATGTCCTTGGTGGCCTGGGTCATGGAGCCGGAAACGTCCATCAGGCAGAACATCACTGCCTTGGAGCTGGGGTTGGGTTGCTTGATCAGCAGGTTGTACTTGAGGTCGAAGGTGTCGAGGAACGGCACGCGATGGATGCGTGCGCTGAGTTTCTCGATTTCGGCTTCGAGTTCCTGAATATCGCCGAAGTTGTCCGGCTCTTCGCGTTTGAGTCGCGCCAGTTCCTCTTTGGCTTCGCGCAGCTTGGCGCGGCTGCTGCCGGACAGCGCAATGCGCCGGGCATGAGCCGAGCGCAGGGTGCGGATAATGTTTATCCGCGAGGGATTGCCTTCGTTGCTGATCCCGGCGCGCACGGTCTTGAAGGTGTCGGTGCCGCTGAGGTTACGTTTCACCAGATTAGGGAGTTCAAGGTCTTCGAACATGAATTCGAGGAATTCTTCCTGGGTGATCTGGAAGACGAATTCGTCCATGCCCTCGCCGGAGTTGCCAGCCTTGCCCGGCCCGCGTCCGCCGCCACCCCCCGGTGGCCTGGCGATGTGCTCGCCGGCGGTGAATTCCTTGTTGCCGGGGTGAACCACGGTCTGCTTGCCGCCGCGCCCGTGGTGAAGCACCGGTTCGTCGATGTCGCGACCGGGAATGCTGATCTGTTCGCCGTGCTCCATGTCAGTGATGGAGCGCCGGCTGACCGCCTCTTCGACGGCCTTCTTGATGTGATCACGGTAACGCCGCAGGAAACGCTGGCGGTTCACCGTGCTCTTGTTCTTGCCATTGAGGCGTCGGTCGATCACATAGCTCATAGGAGGCCCTCCGGGCAGCTTCAAGTTGTGAGCTGCGAGCTGCAAGTAGAAGCACAGCGTTCACGCTTTTTCCCTGCAGCTCGTAGCTTGAGGCTTGTAGCTGTTTTACTGCGATTTCCGGACCCGTAGGTACCATTCGGACAGCAGTCGTACCTGTTTGTCGGTGTAGCCGCGCTCGACCATTCGAGTAACGAAGTCGTTGTGTTTCTGTTGATCCTCTTTGCTCGCCTTGGCATTGAAGCTGATGACTGGCAGCAGGTCTTCGGTGTTCGAGAACATTTTCTTCTCGATGACCACCCGCAGTTTTTCGTAGCTGAGCCAGGTCGGGTTCTTGCCGTTGTTGTTGGCCCGGGCACGCAGTACGAAGTTGACGATTTCGTTGCGGAAATCCTTCGGATTGCTGATGCCGGCCGGTTTTTCGATTTTTTCCAGTTCTTCGTTCAACGCAACGCGGTTGAGGATCTCGCCGGTTTCCGGATCGCGGTATTCCTGATCCTGAATCCAGAAGTCCGCGTACAGCACGTAGCGGTCGAAGATGTTTTGACCGTATTCGCTGTAAGACTCCAGGTACGCGGTCTGGATCTCCTTGCCAATGAATTCGATATAACGCGGTGCCAGGTACTCCTTGAGATAGCGCAGATAACGCTCGCGGGTTTCGGCCTGGAATTGTTCCTGTTCGATCTGCTGTTCCAGCACATAGAGCAGGTGCACCGGGTTGGCGGCGATTTCATGCGGATCGAAGTTGAACACTTTGGACAGGATCTTGAACGCAAAGCGGGTCGACAGGCCGTTCATGCCCTCGTCGACGCCGGCCGAGTCGCGGTATTCCTGAATCGATTTGGCTTTCGGATCGGTGTCCTTGAGATTTTCCCCGTCGTAGACGCGCATCTTCGAATAGATGTTGGAGTTTTCCGGCTCCTTGAGGCGGGACAGCACAGTGAACTGCGCCAGCATCTTCAGGGTGTCGGGCGCGCAGTGGGCCTTGGCCAGGGAACTGTTGAACAGCAGCTTGTCGTAAATCTTCACTTCGTCGCTGACCCGCAGGCAGTACGGTACTTTGACGATGTAGATCCGGTCGATGAAGGCTTCGTTGTTCTTGTTGTTGCGGAAGGTGTGCCACTCCGATTCGTTGGAGTGGGCGAGCAGAATCCCGGTGAACGGAATGGCGCCAAGACCTTCGGTACTGTTGTAGTTGCCTTCCTGAGTGGCGGTCAGCAACGGGTGCAGCACCTTGATCGGTGCCTTGAACATTTCGACGAATTCCATCAGGCCCTGGTTGGCCCGGCACAGTGCACCGGAGTAGCTGTAGGCGTCGGCGTCGTTCTGTGGGTATTCCTCGAGTTTGCGGATGTCGACCTTGCCGACCAGAGCGGAAATGTCCTGGTTGTTCTCGTCGCCCGGTTCGGTCTTGGCCACGGCGATCTGGTTGAGGATCGACGGGTACAGCTTGACCACGCGGAACTGGCTGATATCGCCGCCAAATTCGGCCAGGCGCTTGGTCGCCCAAGGCGACATGATGGTGTTCAGGTAGCGCCGTGGGATGCCGAAGTCTTCCTCGAGGATCGCGCCATCTTCGGTGGCGTTGAACAGACCCAGGGGTGATTCGAATACCGGCGAGCCCTTGATCGCGTAGAAGGGCACTTTTTCCATCAGCTGTTTCAGCTTCTCGGCCAGCGACGATTTACCGCCACCGACGGGGCCGAGCAGATAGAGGATCTGTTTCTTCTCTTCCAGACCTTGGGCGGCATGGCGGAAATACGAGACGATCTGGTCGATGCATTCTTCCATCCCGTGGAAGTCTTCAAAGGCCGGATAGCGACGAATCACCTTGTTGGAGAAGATCCGCGACAGCCGTGAGTTGGTCAACGTGTCGAGCAGCTCGGGTTCGCCAATTGCCATCAATAGACGCTCGGCGGCGGAAACGTAAGCGCTGCGGTCCTTTTTGCACAGCTCCAGGTACTCCTGCAGCGAGAGTTCTTCCTGGCGTGTGGACTCGAAGCGTTGTTGGAAGTGGCTAAAGATACTCATGACGTCACCTCGCTCGATACGTGGAGCCGACGCCGGATCACTCAGTCGATGCTGGCAAGCAGCCGCGGTGGCCGCTTGTTTACCCCCCAGAACACTTTCGCGGTCGACAACCTTGAAAGTCACTCCCGATGACCCGTGCGCCGGTGTACCGGCTCTCCCCTGTTTTGGATGGCCTGGGCTTAAGGATAGTTGGGAATTCGGGAGGTAAAGGCGAGATACGCAATTAGTTGTCGCAGACCGTTCGTCTGCCGCGCGCAGGCCCACGGCAGCCGGGGCCTGCACGTGACAAAAAAATTATTCGGCGGTGCCTTGCGCGGTTTCCGCAGGATAAGTCGTACGCCACAACTCGAAGCCGCCATCCATGCTGTAGACGTCGGAGAAGCCCTGACTGATCAGGTAGGCGGCCGCGTTCTGACTGGAATTGCCGTGATAGCAGACCACCACCAGTGGTGCGTCGAGATCGGCGTTGCGGATGAATTCCGAGATCGAATGGTTATCCAGATGGGTCGAGCCGGCGATGTGCAGCGCGGCGTAGGTTTGCGGGTCGCGGATATCGACCACCACCGCACCTTGCTCACGCAGGGCCTGGGCCTGTTCCGGGGGGATTCGTTTGAATTCGCTCATGGCGGGTTCCTGTAGCTCGGCAGAATGCGCAGTCTAGCGCGGGGCGTTGACTGGCGACGTTTCGGGGATAAGTGGTGCGACGGTTGGCGCAAGGTCACCGTGTTCATCGCATTTGCACGACACGCGTTCGCCACTGTCGACGTTCATCAGTGTCAGGCTGCCGCCCCAGACACACCCGGTGTCCAGTGCCGAGATGCCCGGTTCGTGGACATCGCCTTCGAGTGCAGCCCAGTGGCCGAAGATGATCCGTAAACCACGGGTCTTGCGCTCTTTGTGCTGGAACCACGGCTTGTAGCCTGGCGGTGCGGTGTCGAGGCCTTCCTTGCTCTTGAGATCGAGTTTGCCCTCGGCGGTGCAGAAGCGCATGCGGGTGAAATAGTTGGTGATGACGCGCAGGCGGGTGACGCCTTTGAGGTCGTTGTCCCATTTGGCGGGTTCATTGCCGTACATGCCGTCAAGAAACGCCGGGAGCAGATTGTCATCGTGCAAAGCCGTTTCCACTTCGCCAGCGCACTTCAAGGCACGACGAAGCGACCATTGCGGCGGAATGCCGGCGTGAACCATGACGACATCGCGCTGCTCATCGTAGTGCATCAGCTTTTGCTGGCGCAGCCACTCAAGCAGTACAGGGCCGTCGGGTGCTTCGAGGATCTCGCGCAGGGTGTCGGACTTTTTCAAGCGCTCGACGTGCCTGCTGACAGCCAGCAGGTGCAGGTCATGATTGCCGAGCACACAGACCAGCGACTCGCGCATGCCATAGAGAAAACGCAGGGTTTCCAGCGATTGTGGCCCACGGTTGACCAGATCGCCGACCAGCCAGAGTCGATCGCGCGCCGGGTCGAACGCCACTTGCCTGAGCAGGCACTTGAGCGGTTCGAGACAGCCTTGCAGATCACCTACGGCATACGTCGTCATCAGTGCAGGGCTCCGGGGACGGCGAGGCGGAAGGGCTTGATGATTGCGTCGAAATGTTTGCCATCGGTGGCGACCATTTCGTAGGTGCCCTGCATGGTGCCGACCTTGGTGGTCATGACCGTGCCGCTGCTGTAAGTGTGGCTTTTGCCAGCGTCGATCAGCGGTTGCTGGCCGACGACGCCTGCGCCACGAACCTCTTCGACATGTCCGTCGCCATCGGTGATCACCCAGTGTCGCGACATCAGGCGAGCGGGCTTCTCTCCATTGTTCTGCACGGTGATGGTGTAGGCGAAGGCGAAGCGGTCGTGCTCGGGTTGCGATTGGTCTGCCAGATAGTGGGTGACGACACTGACATCGACCTGGTAACGAGGATCGGACATGCAAAAGGGCCTTAAGCAAAGCGGAACGCGAGGCGTAGCTGATGGGGAATCAGTCTAGGCAAGTATCGGGCAGTAAACCAGAGTGGCGTCCTGCCCGATAGCGTTCATCGCCAGTCAGTCGGCGGCGGGAGCGGGGGCTTGCTCGCTGAGCTTGTCGGCCAGGCGCACGAACGCGGCCAGGTCCAGTTGCTCGGGACGCAGGCTGCCATCGACACCGGCGGCTTCGATCTCGGCGGCGGTCATCAATTGCTTGAGGGTGTTGCGCAGGGTCTTGCGACGCTGGTTGAAGGCTTCCCGAACGACGCGCTCGAGCAGGCGATGATCCTTGGCCGGATGCGGCAGTACTGCGTGCGGCACCAGGCGGACGATGGCCGAGTCGACCTTCGGCGGCGGGTTGAACGCACCCGGGCCAACGTTGAACAGGTGCTCTACGCGGCAGTGGTACTGAACCATGATCGACAGGCGACCCCAGTCACCGCCACCCGGGCCGGCCGCCAGACGCTCGACCACTTCCTTTTGCAGCATGAAGTGCATGTCGCGAATGATGCCGGCGTTGTTCAGCAGGTGAAAAATCAGCGGCGTGGAGATGTTGTACGGCAGGTTGCCGACCACACGCAGGCTGTTCGGTGCCGCGTTGAGCGTGTTGAAGTCGAACTTCAGTGCGTCGCCCTGGTGCAGGTTGAAGTTGCTCTTGCCGGCGAACTGCTGGTTGAGGATCGGGATCAGGTCCTTGTCCAGCTCCACCACGTCGAGTTGCGCGCCGGAGCTCAGCAGGCCGGCGGTCAGTGCGCCCTGGCCCGGGCCGATCTCCAGCATGCGGTCGTCAGGCTTGGCGCTGATGGAGCGCAGGATGCGGTCGATGACGCCGGCATCGTGCAGGAAGTTCTGGCCAAAGCGTTTGCGCGCCTTGTGTTGGTATTGCTCGGTCATAAACGGGTCTCGGCCATCTGGTAGGCGGTTTCCAGGGCGACCTGCAGGCTGCCGGTGTCGATCTTGCCGCTGCCGGCCAGATCCAGGGCGGTGCCGTGATCGACCGAAGTACGAATGATCGGCAGGCCAAGGGTAATGTTGACCGCAGCGCCGAAGCCTTTGTACTTCAGCACGGGCAGCCCCTGGTCGTGGTACATCGCCAGCACTGCGTCGCAGTGCTCCAGATATTTGGGGGTAAACAGAGTGTCGGCAGGCAGCGGGCCACGAAGGTCCATGCCCTCGCCGCGCAGGCGCTCTAAGGTAGGTTCGATGATGTCGATTTCTTCATGGCCCAGGTGTCCGCCTTCACCGGCGTGCGGGTTGAGTCCGCAGACCAGGATGCGTGGCTGGGCAATGCCGAATTTATCTTGCAGGTCGGCGTGCAGAATCCGCGTGACCCGCTCCAGCCGCTCCGGGGTGATCGCATCGGCAATCTCGCGCAGGGGCAGGTGCGTGGTGACCAGCGCCACGCGCAGGCCGCGAGTGGCGAGCATCATTACCACTTGGGCGGTGTGGGTCAGGTCTGCGAGAAACTCGGTGTGCCCGGAGAACGGGATGCCGGATTCGTTGATCACACCCTTGTGTACCGGGGCGGTGATCATTGCGGCGAAATCGCCGTTCAGGCAGCCATTACCGGCGCGGGTCAGGGTTTCGAGGACGAATGCAGCGTTGGCCTTGTCCAGTTGCCCGGCAACCACGGGGGCGCTGAGCGGGGTGTCCCAGACGTAAAGGCTGCCTGCAGGTGCGGGTGCGTCCGGCCAATTGCCGGGCGCCACCTCCAACAAGTTGACGGCCAGCCCCAACTGCGCGGCCCGCTCAAGGAGCAGGTCGCGGCTGGTGATGGCAATCAAGGGGTGTGGCTGGGCGTGCGAGGCGAGCAGCAGGCACAGGTCGGGACCGATGCCGGCTGGTTCGCCGGGTGTCAGCGCGAAACGCTTGGGTTTCACTGCGCTGCCTGGTCTGCGCCAGGGAGTTTGATTTCTACGTAGGCTTCTTCACGAATCTGACGCAGCCAGTTTTGCAGCTCTTCATCGTATTTTTTGTTACGCAGAACAGTCATCGCCTGTTGCTCGCGAGCCTGCTCGGTGCTGTCGGTGGCGCGACGGCCAAGGACTTCCAGTACATGCCAGCCGTACTGGGTCTGGAATGGCTTGGACAGCTGACCTTGCGGGGTCTTGGCCATCACTTCGCGGAATTCCGGTACCAGCACGCTTGGGTCGATCCAGTTCAGGTCGCCGCCGTTGAGCGCCGAGCCCGGGTCTTCGGAGTAGTTCTTCGCCAGTTCAGCGAAGTCTTCACCGGCCAGGATGCGATCGTACAGCGATTGCACCAGTGCTTTGGTTTTGGCTTCGTCACGGATCGGGCTTGGCTTGACCAGGATGTGGCGCACGTGCACCTCATCGCGCATCTGCGCTTCGCCACCGCGTTTGGCCAGCAACTTGAGGATGATGAAACCACCCGGGGTGCGCGCAGGCTGGGTGATGTCGCCAACGGCCATGCTGCTCAGCTCGCGGTCGAACGGCGGTGGCAGTTGCGCGGCTTTGCGCCAGCCCATGTCGCCGCCTTCCAGGGCGTTGTCGCTGCCGGACTTGGCAACGGCCAGTTGACCGAAGTCAGCGCCTTGCTTGAGTTGCTGGTAAACGTCCATGGCCTGACGGTAAGCGCTCTGAATGGCTTCAGAGCTGGCGCTTTCCGGCGTTGGAATCAGGATGTTGGCCAGGTGCAGTTCTTCGGACAGTTGCATCTTGCCCAGGTCCGAGGCGAGGAAGTTCTTCACTTCCTGCTCGGAGACCTGAATGCGTTCTGCCACGCGGCGCTGACGCACACGGCTGATGATCATTTCGCGCTTGATCTGGTCACGGGCGTCGTCATAGTTCAGACCGTCGTGAGCCAGAGCGGCGCGGAATTGATCCACTGTCATGTTGTTGCGCTGGGCGATAGTGCCGACAGCCTGGTTCAGTTCTTCATCGGTAATGCGGATGCCGGAACGTTCGCCGATCTGCAGTTGCAGGTTTTCGACGATCAGGCGCTCGAGCACCTGTTGATCCAGCACGCCCGGAGGCGGCATGCCGCCACCACGCTTGGCGATGGTCTGCTGAACTTCGTGGACACGCTGGTCCAGTTGGCTCTGCATGACCACGTCGTTATCAACGATCGCGACCACTTTATCGATGGACTGTACTGCGGCGTTGGCCGCAGTACCCAGGAACAGCGCGCCCAGCAGCAGCGGGCGCAGACAATCAGAAAGCTTGGTCTTCACGTTCACGATAACCTTGAATGCCTTTGTCGAGGAAGCTCTCTACCTTGGCGCCAGTCAGGCCGCCGAGTCCCTTCAGAACAATTTGGAGGAAGACGCCGTGGTCGCCTTTTTCGTTTTGCGGGGCATCTTGACTGAACTCGTCATAAGACACCCAGTAACGGTTGATCAGGCGCAGTTTCCAGCAGCAGTTGTCGTACTCGAAACCACCGAACGCTTCCAGCGTACGGTTGCGGTTGTAGTCGTACTGCCAGCGGCTGATGGCGTTCCATTGCGGCACGATCGGCCAGATGACCGAGAAGTCGTGCTGCTGGATCTTGTAGTAGTCCTTGATGAAGCCCGGTTTGCCCGCTTCGCCGTAGTCACCGCCGATACTCCACTTGCCGGTGCTCTGGTCGTAACGAACCTGGTCATTGCGATAGCGGTAACCCGCGTTGATGACCTTGTTCGGGTTGTCTTCAGGCTGATAGTGGAACATCGCACTGCCGGAGCGTGGGCTGCGGCTGTCCGGATCCCAGTTGTAGTCGGCAGTGGTGCGCCAGTCGCGGTTCCAGCGATATTCGTATTCCAGCGCGTATGGCGACACATTGGATTGCGCGTCATCGCGGGTCTTTGGATCAATGCCTGGCAGTTGTACTTCACGATTCTTGAAGTAGTAAGCCTGGCCGACGCTGATGCGTTGACGTTCGAAGCCATTGTCTTCGATCCAGCGGCTGGTTACGCCCAGCGACAGTTTGTTCTCGTCGCCGACACGGTCGGAGCCCGAGAAGCGGTTGTCACGGAACAGCGAGGCGTAGTTGAAGGTGTATTCACTGGTGTCGAATACCGGAATGTCCTTCTGGTCTTCCTCAGGTACATAGAGGTAGAACAGACGAGGTTCCAGCGTCTGACGGTAGTTCTTGCCGAAGTACGAGGTGTTGCGGTCGAAGTACAGGCCGCTGTCGATGCTGGCGATCGGTACGCCGCGGTTCTGCGAGCTGCTGAACGACTCGCCGAGAGCGGAGGAGCCGTTGCGGTTTGTTACCAGATCATTTTTGCCCTGGCCATCAAGGTCAAGATCGTACTGAGTGTATTGATACTTGAGCGATGGCTTCAGGAAACCATAGGTCCAGTTCATTGGCAGGCTGACACCTGGCTTCAGGTTCAGGCGGGTGCCATTAGCTCGGGCCAACCCGGACACGTTTTTGTCCAGTCGATCCGACAGGTTGCCGTTTTCATCAGAGAACTGGCCTGTTTTCAGATCACGATCAAACCGCACAACCTCGGTCTCGTAATCGAAATTCAAACCTTCCGGGTGATACGGCAGCTGACCATTGAAGGTGATCTGCGGCAGACGACCATAAGGCGTGATGTTCGAAACGGTAGCGAGCTGGTACTGCTGAGCATTCAAGGTGGCGGTGTACGAGTCGCCACGGTAGGAAACCAGACCCTGCTGGTTCACGTAGTCGGCGCTCTTCACCCCGATCTGATCGGTGGTCAGGTCCTGGAAGTAGTACGGGTCGCTGATCTTGGTGTAGTCAACCTGGGTGTACACGCGGGAGTCGAGACCACCCTTGTGCTGCCAGTTGTACATGTAGCGATTCTTTTCGTAGTCGGTCTGCTTGCTGCGATCGGTATCTTCGTCGTTCAGATACGCAGCACCGAACTGACCTTCGCTGGACTTGGTCAGGTAGCGGAACTCGCCTTCGACCAGCATGCCGCGCTTGCTCATGTAGCGCGGGTACAACGTGGCATCGTAGTTCGGCGCCAGGTTGAAGTAGTACGGGGTGACCAGCGTGAAGCCGGTATCGCTGCCGGTGCCGATGGTCGGCGGCAGGAAACCCGACTGGCGACGGTCGTCGATCGGGAAGTAGATGTACGGCGTGTACAGGATCGGAATGTCCTTGACCCGCAGCGTCACGTTGGTCGCGGTGCCGAAGCCGGTGGCAGGGTTCAGGGTGATGTTGTTGCCCTTGAGCTGCCAGGCGTTGCTGTTCGGTTCGCACGTGGTGTACGTGCCGTCCTTCAAGCGGATGATCGCGTTTTCGGCACGCTTGGCGTACAGCGCGTTACCGCGAATGCGCGATTTGTGCATCACGTATTCGGCGTTGTCGACCTTGGCTTCACCGGTGTCGAGCTGCACATCGGCGTGGTCGCCGACGATCAGCGCGCCGTTGTCGCGGATGCGTACGTCGCCGTTGAGTTCGGCGCGGCTCTCGGCCTGATACAGGCTGGCCTCGTCGGACTCGACCTGCATGCTGCCCTGACGCAGAACCACGTCGCCGGCCAGCGTACCCACCTGATCTTCGGTGTTGTAGCGCGAGGCCTTGGCGCCGATAAAGGTCGGTGCGTCACTTTTATTCGTCTTGTCATTCATGCCAGGACGAATCGGTTCGATATAGGAACCAGAGCAGTAAGGACCGGTCTCGGCCAATTGGGCGGCGGTGAGCTTCTCGCGCGGAACCCAGTCGAGGTGACTGTAGTCTTCGCTACGGGATTTCAGGCCGCGGCCCTTGGCTTCGGTGACCAGCGCAGGTTTGGCGCCGGTGTCGGAAGTGGAACCGTTCTGGGCCGGGGCTTCGCCAGCGGCGCTGACGGCGCTGCCGTCATGTACCGGACGCGGCGGCAATGCAGCGGCCGGCGCCTTTGGCGCACACGCCCAGCCACCCGTTGCCGAGACGGCGCAGTCATACTGCTCGGCGGCAACAACGAATTGGCTGGCCAGAGGTTGCATAGCCAGCAGACTGCCGGTTACCAACAACGGAAATTTTTTACGAAACGCGGGGGATTTCAATGCCATCTTATTAGTCCGGGCTTCCTGCGTGCCATCTGCCCGCGGTGTGGGCCGCACGCCTCTCGATGGTCTGAAAAAGATGCTGGATAATAAAGCATGACCCGCTTGACGGCTAGCGCCGTCGGAGACCCTTGCAATGCCTGACCAAGATGTACGCTTGCAACACCTGAAAGTTTGGCTCGATGAGCAGTTGGCAATCCTGTTTGCAGATCAGGGCTGGGGCGCCGTGCCCCCGGCCACGTTGACCGCGGCCAGCAGCGACGCGAGTTTCCGGCGTTATTTTCGCTGGGAAGGCGAGGGCCGCAGCTTCGTCGTGATGGACGCGCCGCCCCCTCAGGAAAACTGCAAACCGTTCGTGGATATCGCGTTTTTGCTGGCGAAATCCGGAATTAACGTGCCGAAAATTTATGCCGAAGACCTCGAACGCGGATTTCTTTTGCTCAATGACCTGGGCAACAAGACCTATCTGGACGTGATCGACAGCGAAAATGCCGACGCTTTGTTCAGCGATGCCCTGCAGGCACTGTTGGCTTTTCAGCAATTGCCGATGGTGGCGCCGCTGCCGAGTTACGACGTCGCACTGCTGCGTCGCGAGCTGGAACTGTTCCCCGAGTGGTACGTGAAGCGCGAACTCGGTATCGAGTTCGACGCGGCACAGCAACAGCAATGGCAAGCCGTCAGCGAACTGCTGATCGACAGCGCCCTGGCCCAGCCGAAAGTGCTGGTACATCGCGACTACATGCCGCGCAACCTGATGCTCAGTGAGCCGAATCCAGGCGTGCTCGATTTCCAGGATGCGGTGTATGGCCCGGTGACCTACGACGTGACCTGTCTGTTCAAGGACGCGTTCCTCAGCTGGCCTGAAGAGCGTGTGCGTGGCTGGCTGGAAACTTATTGGCAGCAAGCCGCCGCGCTGAACATCCCGGTGCAGGCGGATTTCGAAGACTTCCTGCGTGCCAGTGACCTGATGGGCGTGCAGCGCCACTTGAAAGTCATCGGCATCTTTGCCCGCATTTGCCATCGCGATGGCAAACCGCGTTATCTGGCCGACGTGCCGCGTTTCTTTGCTTATATAGAAGCGGTGCTCGTGCGCCGTCCTGAACTGGCGGATCTGCAGGCGCTGCTCGCCAGTCTGCGTGGCGGAGTGACTGCATGAAGGCAATGATTCTGGCGGCAGGCAAGGGCGAGCGCATGCGCCCGCTGACCCTGACCACCCCCAAGCCGCTGGTGCGCGCTGGCGGCGTGCCATTGATCGAGTATCACCTGCGCGCGCTGGCCACAGCGGGTTTCAGCGAAATCGTGATCAACCATGCCTGGCTCGGCCAGCAGATCGAGGATTACCTGGGCGATGGTTCGCAGTTTGGCGTGAGCATTCAGTACTCGCCGGAAGGCGAGCCGCTGGAAACCGGCGGCGGGATTTTCCGGGCCTTGCCGTTGCTCGGTGACGATGCCTTTCTGGTGGTGAACGGTGACATCTGGACCGATTACGACTTCAGCGTGCAGCATCAACCGATCAACGGTCTGGCCCATCTGGTGCTGGCGGACAATCCGGCCCATCACCCGAGCGGCGATTTCACCTTGGCCAACGGTCAGGTGATCGATGGCCAGCCGGACGCGCCAACCCTGACCTACAGCGGCATCGCGGTCCTGCATCCGCAATTGTTCGATGGCTGCCCGGAAGGCGCGTTCAAGCTTGCGCCACTGCTGCGCAACGCGATGGCAGAAGGACAGGTCACGGGCGAGCGCCTGAAAGGTCACTGGGTCGATGTCGGTACGCACGAGCGTCTGGCCGAAGCTGAAGCATTGATAAAAGCGAGTCGTTGATATGTTGTGGCCAGGGACTCTGATTGGAGCCGGAGCGGGTTTTGCAATTGCCAGCATTCCGGGGGCCATGCTTGGGGCTTTGCTGGGGCAGGCGCTGGATCGGCGCCTGCACTTGCAGAGCTGGGGACATCTGCGGGAAAAACTTGGTGGGCGGCCGATGTTGCGCAACGACGAACTGTTGTTCGTGTTGCTCGGGCGTCTGGCCAAGAGTGATGGACGGGTGACGGACGGCCATATCCAGCAGGCGCGCAATGAAATGAACGCGCTGGAGATGAGCGAGCCGGCACGGCGTCGGGCGATTGCCGCGTTCAATCGCGGCAAATCCGGCGGCGACCACCTGCGCGGTTATCTGCGGCGCCTGAGTGCTCAGCCCCATGCGGCCGAAGGCGTGTTGCGTGCCTGCTGGCGCATGGTCTGGGCCGACGGCCGCGCCGGGGTCAGCGAGCGTGAACTGTTGGCGCAGTGGGGCAAGTGGCTGGGTTGGACAACGCACCAGATACAGGCGCTGGCCAGCGACTACGAGCCGAACAAGCGCCCGATTGTCAGTGCGGCGGTGAGCTATCAGGAAGCGATGCGCCTGCTCGGCGTGTCGGCGACCAGCGAGCCGGCGCAGATCAAACGAGCCTACCGGCGCCTGCTCAGTCGGCATCATCCGGACAAGATTGCCGGCAGCGGTGCGACGCCGGAACAGGTGCGCGAGGCGACCGATAAAACTCGCGAGCTGCACAACGCGTTTACCCTGATTCGGGCGCGGCGGGATTTTCGCTGATCGTTAGAATTGAGTTGTTGATGAGGGCCTCTTCGCGAGCAAGCCCGCTCCCACCCTGATCGTATTCCAACGGGTGGAACGCGATCAGGCTGGGAGCGGGCTTACTCGCGAATGGGGCGACCCGGTCTGTCAGTCGGTCTTCTGCGGATTCAACCAACCACGCACCCGACGAAACAGCTGTTCCTGCTCGGCCTTGTTGTCCGGCAACGCCTTGAGCGCCACCTGGCTGAAGGCTGAAGTCTTCAAGCGCTTGCTGGCCTGCATGCGTTCCAGCGCCGCGTTGCGATCCAGCGCCTTGTCCATGTAGAAAATGTCGGCAGTCGGCAGCTTCAATGTCGGTGTCAGCTCGGCCAATTGTGGTTTGGCCTTGGCCGGTGCCTGGGCGTCGACCATGACGAATTTTTCCACCTGGGCGGTCTGCCGCTCGCTGAGAAAACGCGCCGCCCAATAAGCGCCAGTGCCATGACCGAGCACCACGATGTGCCGGGCACTTTGCTGTTCGGCGTAGCCGATCGCGGCATCGATACGCGCAAAGATGCGGTCGGCGTCAGCCTTGGCTTGCTCTTCGCTGGTCTCGGCAACCACTTGGTCTGCGACCTCGGCTTCACCGCCAGCGGCCTGCTCGATCGGTTGGGCGGTGGTGGAATCCTTGCTGCCACTTTCCGCAGCTTTCGGCGCCGCCGGGGCTGCCATCACCCGCGGTGCGATGGCATCGCTTTGCAGGTCGGGCAGGGTGATACTCAGACTGCTCCACTCGACGTCGGGCAATTTATTTCGTAGCGGGCCGATGACTTGCGGCCAGTCAGCCGTTTCGCCGGCGCCTGGGACAATAATCACCGCGCCTTTTGGCTCGGCGGTATTGGCCGGTTTCCACAGCGCGAGGAAGGTGTCGGCGCCGGCCTGCAATTGCTGCTGTTCTTGTGCCGGGACTTTGCGTTCAAGTGCCGCGGCCTCTTCCTGACTACGCTCAAGCAGTGGCTGGCGTTCAGCCGGTTTTTCGGCGGCCGGTTGCTCGGCGGTGGAGGCGGGCGCCGGATCAGCGGCTTCGACGGAAAACGCACAAGGCAGGATCAGCGACAGGCACAATGCTGGCATTGCCAGGCGGTAGACAGAGGGCATCGGTTATTCCAGGCCAGAAAAGTATCCCGGCAGCCTAATGGGTTGGTCAGAATTTGTCAGTGTACGAGACTTCAATGATGCGTTTTTGCTGCCTGTGGGTTATCGGCTGGTTGTGTTTTCCCTTGATGGGCTGGGCAGCGTCTGCGCCGGCAGCGCATGCCGCGCCGTTGACGTTCAGTGAGCAGCAGTGGCTGGCGCAGCACCGTGAGTTGCGGGTAGGCCTGGTCCTGCAGGCGCCGTACGCGCAATACGATCGGCGTCTGCAGCGATTGTCCGGGGCCAACGTCGAATTGATGAAGACACTGGCCAAGACGTTGAACGTCGAGCTGAGCTGGCGCAATTTCCAGGATCTGGCGCAACTGGAAGACGCAGCCCGTGAAGGCGAAATCGACATCGCCCCGGGCCTGACCCAGACCCCGGGGGCGCTGCGGCTGTGGCTGTTTTCCGATCCGTACATGCGCGTACCGCAACTGGTGGTCAGCGACCAGAAGAGCGGCGGCGTGGTGGAGCTGGAGAAAGTCGACAGCCTGGCCCGCGTCGCCGTGCGCATGCCCAGCGCCACCGCCGATTATTTGCGCAGCAATTATCCGCACCTGAATCTGCAAGGCGTGCCGCTGGAGCGTCAGGCGCTGCAACTGCTGTTGAGTCAGCAGGCGTCCTACGCCGTGGTGGATGAGGCGCAACTCGGGCGCTTGTCCGCCGAACCTGAGTTCGCCGGGTTGGTGGTGGTCGGTGATATCGGGCTGCCGCAACTGTTGCGGGTGGCTACGCGACGCGACTGGCCGCAGCTGGCCGCAATTGTCGAAAGCGCGTTGCGGGCGATCCCGGCCAAGGATCTGGAGCGCCTGCACACGCAATGGCTTCAACCCAAGTATCCGCGTCTGTCGGAGTCGCCAGGGTTCTGGCAGAACCTCAGCCTGCTGTTCGCCGTGATGCTGCTCAGTTGTATCGCCATTGTCTGGTGGCAGCGGCGTCAGCAGCACAGCCTTGAACATCGGTTACTGGCAGCGCGAGAAGACATCGCCCTGCGCGCAGCCAGCGAAGAGGCCCTGCGCCTGACCCAGTTTTCCATCGACCAAAGCACCGTCGGCATTCTCTGGGTCAACTGGGACAGCCATGTGCGCTACGCCAACCGGGCGGCGGAAAGCATGCTCGGTTATCCACAGGGCGCGCTCATCGAACGGCCGCTGATCGACTTCGAGCCCGGTCTGCACATGGACCGCTGGCTCAACCTGTGGAAACGTGCGCGGGCCAGTGAAGAAGGGCCGTTGAGCTTTGAAACCAGTTGCGTGCGCGCCGATGGCAGCGTTCTGCCGGCGGACGTATCGCTGAGTTTTCTGCGGTTTCGCGACAGCGAGTACCTGGTGGTTTATCTCACTGACGTCACCGAGCGCCGCCGCGCGCTGGCCGCCTTGCAGGAGAGTGAAGCGCGCCTGCAGGGCATCGCCGCCAACGTGCCGGGGCTGGTGTTCCGCCTCGAGCGCGCACCGGTGACCGGGCAGATCGATTTCGCCTACATCAGTGAGGGCAGCGAAAGTCTGGTCGGTTACGCACCGGCCACCATCGCGCACCGTGACATGGGCCTGCGCAGTCTGGTGCATCCCGATGACAAGGCCAGTTATCACCAGACCCAGGATCAAGCGCTGGACACTGACAGCGACTGGTCGTGGCAGGGTCGCATCCTCACCCGGCAGGGCGAGCAACGCTGGGCCGAGATCAAGGCGATCACCCGGCAACTGGAGGACGGTGCCTATGTCTGGGACGGTATTGTCTGGGACATCAGCGAAAGCAAGCGCATCGAACTGGAACTGGCGGCGTCCCGCGAGCAACTGCGCGAGCTGTCGGCGCACCTTGAGAGCGTGCGTGAAGAAGAGAAGGCGCGCATTGCCCGGGAAGTGCACGATGAGCTGGGACAGATGCTCACGGTGCTGAAACTGGAAACCTCGATGTGCGAGCTGGCCTATGCGCAACTCGATCCGGGGCTGAATGAACGGTTGAACAGCATGAAACGCCTGATCGCCCAGTTGTTTCAGCTGGTGCGCGACGTGGCGACCGCGCTGCGGCCGCCGATTCTCGACGCCGGGATCGCCTCGGCGATTGAGTGGCAGGCGCGGCGGTTCGAGGCGCGCACGCAGATTCCGTGTCTGGTGCAGGTGCCGGACAACCTGCCGGCGCTCAGCGATGCCAAGGCGATCGGGCTGTTCCGGATTTTGCAGGAGGCGCTGACCAATGTGATGCGCCATGCCCAGGCGCATACTGTGGAGCTGACGCTGGCGCTGGAAGGCGACGAATTGTGTCTGACGGTCAGTGATGATGGCGTAGGCTTTGTCGCCGCCACCGGCCGCTCGACTTCCTTTGGTCTGGTGGGCATGCGCGAGCGCGTGCTGATCATGGGCGGGCGCTTGCTGCTTGAGAGTGAGCCGGGGGAGGGCACCAGTCTGGTGGTGTGGGTGCCGGTGACCGAGGTCTGATTTTTGTGGTGTTGATGCTGGCCTCTTCGCGAGCAGGCTCGCTCCCACATTGGAATGCATTTCCCTGTGGGAGCGAGCCTGCTTGCGAATGATCCTGACGCTGAAGAAGAACAATGGAGAAGAACGTGATCCGTGTACTGGTAGCCGAAGACCACACCATCGTCCGTGAAGGGATCAAGCAATTGATCGGCCTGGCCAAGGATCTGCAAGTAGTGGGCGAGGCGAGCAATGGCGAGCAGTTGCTTGAGACCCTGCGCAGTGTGCCGTGCGAAGTGGTGCTGTTGGACATCTCGATGCCTGGGGTCAACGGGCTGGAGGCGATCCCGCGGATCCGCGCGCTGAACAATCCGCCGGCGATTCTGGTGCTGTCGATGCACGATGAAGCGCAAATGGCCGCCCGCGCGCTGAAGGTGGGCGCGGCGGGGTATGCGACCAAGGACAGCGATCCGGCGCTGTTGCTGACGGCCATTCGCAAAGTCGCGGCCGGCGGGCGCTATATCGACCCGGAGCTGGCTGACCGGATGGTCTTCGAAGTCGGCCTGACCGACACGCGCCCGTTGCATTCGCTGCTGTCCGAACGTGAGTTCTCGGTGTTCGAGCGCTTGGCCCAGGGCGCCAACGTCAACGACATCGCTCAGCAACTGGCCCTGAGCAGCAAGACCATCAGCACCCACAAGGCGCGGCTGATGCAGAAGCTCAACATCACCTCGCTGGCCGAGCTGGTGAAGTACGCGATGGAACACAAACTCCTCTGAGCCACACCGCAATCTAAAACGGTGGGAGGGGGCTTGCTCCCGAATGCGGTGGGCCATCCAACTTATTTAGCGACTGACACACCGCATTCGGGAGAAAGCCCCCTCCCACATAAGATCTCCACCGTGCTCAGGATTGAGCTCATATCCATTAACGACATGTGCTTTTGCCTGTTCTTGCGGCTCGCCGCTTGTTGCTTGCCGCTGCGGTTGCCAAAACGCGCCATCCTTGTAGGGCAATCCCTACCCCCAACCTTCCATCCGGCTGAGGCGATTCTCTCCTGCGCCCCGATTTGCGTGGCTGGCGCCAGCCACTAGGCTTAATCCACAGCAGTTACCAATAACAAAGGTGTGGGTATGAGCCAGGTCGATTCAAACGCAGGGGCCAGTGACGTGCTGGTCAGCTTTCGTGGAGTGCAGAAGAGCTACGACGGCGAGAACCTGATCGTCAAAGACCTCAACCTGGACATTCGCAAAGGCGAGTTCCTGACCCTGCTCGGGCCGTCCGGCTCCGGCAAGACCACCAGTCTGATGATGCTCGCCGGGTTCGAAACGCCGACCGCCGGCGAAATCCTCCTGGCCGGCCGTTCGATTAACAACGTGCCGCCGCACAAGCGCGACATCGGCATGGTGTTCCAGAACTACGCGCTGTTCCCGCACATGACCGTCGCCGAAAACCTCGCCTTCCCGCTGACCGTGCGTGGCCTGAACAAGAGCGACGTCAGCGACAAGGTCAAGAAAGTCCTGAGCATGGTCCAGCTCGACGCCTTCGCTGCGCGTTATCCGGCGCAACTGTCCGGTGGTCAGCAGCAGCGGGTGGCGCTGGCCCGGGCGCTGGTGTTCGAACCGCAGCTGGTATTGATGGACGAACCGCTGGGTGCCCTCGATAAACAGTTGCGTGAACACATGCAGATGGAGATCAAGCACCTGCACCAACGCCTCGGCGTGACCGTGGTCTACGTGACCCACGACCAGGGCGAGGCCCTGACCATGTCCGACCGCGTGGCCGTGTTCCACCAGGGCGAGATCCAGCAGATTGCCCCGCCGCGCACCCTCTACGAAGAACCGAAAAACACCTTCGTCGCCAACTTCATCGGCGAGAACAACCGCCTCAATGGCCGCCTGCTCAGCCAGAGCGGTGAGCGCTGCGTGGTCGAGCTGGGCCGTGGCGAAAAGGTCGAGGCGCTGGCGGTCAACGTCGGCCAGACCGGCGAACCGGTGACCCTGTCGATTCGCCCGGAACGCGTCAGTCTCAATGGCTCGAGCGATCAATGCGTCAACCGCTTCTCAGGGAGGGTGGCGGAATTCATCTATCTGGGCGACCACGTCCGGGTGCGCCTGGAAGTCTGCGGCAAGACCGACTTCTTCGTGAAACAGCCGATTGCCGAGCTCGATCCAGCGCTCGCGGTCGGGGACGTGGTACCGCTTGGCTGGCAGGTCGAGCACGTACGTGCACTTGACCCGCTGTTAGAGGCGAACTGATCGCCCCCGCAATACCAACACCAACCCTGCACGTGGAGAGAACAATAAATGTTGAGATCCCTGAAGTTCACCGCCCTGACCCTGGGCCTGATGGGGGCGGCCAGCGCAATGGCTGCTGGCCCGGATTTGACTGTGGTGTCGTTTGGCGGGGCGAACAAGGCTGCGCAGGTCAAAGCCTTCTATGCACCGTGGGAAGCAGCGGGTAACGGCAAGATCGTCGCCGGCGAATACAACGGCGAAATGGCCAAGGTCAAAGCCATGGTCGACACCAAGAGCGTGTCGTGGGACCTGGTGGAAGTCGAATCGCCAGAATTGGCCCGTGGTTGCGATGAAGACATGTTCGAGCCGCTGGACCCGGCGCTGTTCGGCAAGTCTGAAGATTACGTCAAGGGTGCGATCCAGCCTTGCGGCGTGGGCTTCTTCGTCTGGTCGACCGTGCTGGCCTACAACGCCGACAAGCTGAAAACCGCGCCGACCAGTTGGGCCGATTTCTGGGACACCAAGAAATTCCCGGGCAAGCGTGGCCTGCGTAAAGGCGCCAAGTACACCCTGGAATTCGCGTTGATGGCCGACGGTGTGGCGCCGAAAGACGTCTACAAAGTGCTGGCTGGCAAAGATGGCCAGGACCGTGCGTTCAAGAAGCTCGATGAACTCAAGCCAAGCATCCAGTGGTGGGAAGCCGGCGCGCAACCGCCGCAGTACCTTGCTTCCGGTGACGTGGTCATGAGCTCGGCCTACAACGGTCGTATCGCTGCGGTGCAGAAAGAATCCAACCTGAAAGTGGTGTGGAACGGCGGGATCTACGACTTCGACGCGTGGGCCATCCCCAAAGGCCTGGACAAGGCGCGTGCTGAAGCGGCGAAGAAATTCATTGCTTACTCGGTCCAGCCGCAGCAGCAGAAGACCTACTCGGAAAACATCGCCTACGGCCCGGCCAACACTCAAGCAGTCCCGCTGCTGAGCAAGGACGTGCTGAAGGACATGCCGACTACCCCGGAAAACATCGCCAATCAGGTGCAGATCGACGTCAGCTTCTGGGCTGACAACGGCGAGCAACTGGAGCAGCGCTTCAATTCCTGGGCAGCAAAGTAAGCGCACGACCCTGTGGAAGCGGGCTTGCTCGCGAAAGCGTCAGCACATTCAACATTGATGTCCACTGACACGCCGCCTTCGCGAGCAAGCCCGCTCCCACATTTAAAAGTTCGAGGCGGTTCACTGCCTCTGTAACGATCAAAGATTTGCGGAGTACGTCATGGCCATCGCCGTTCCCCTGAACGAGGGCGCCAGCCCCACCTTGAAGCAGAAGCTCAAGCGCGCCGAACGGGTCAACCGCTGGAAGGCCCAGGCGTTGATTGCGCCGTTGGTGCTGTTTCTGTTGCTGGTGTTCCTGGTGCCGATCGTGGCGCTGCTCTACAAAAGCGTCGGTAACCCGGAAGTGGTCGGCGGCATGCCGCGAACCGTGGCGGCCATCGCCAGTTGGGACGGTCGCGGCCTGCCCGCTGAACCGGTGTACAAAGCGGCGGGCGAAGACCTTGCCGAAGCCCGCAAAAACCAGACGCTGGGCGACTTGTCCAAGCGCTTGAACATGGAGTTGGCCGGCTATCGCAGCCTGCTGACCAAAACTGCCCGGGCGCTGCCGTTCACCAGCGAACCGGCCTCCTATAAAGAAGCACTCGAAGGCCTCGACGAGCGCTGGGGCGATCCGGCCTACTGGCAAGCGGTCAAACGCAACACCAGCAGCATCACCCCGTATTACCTGCTGGCAGCGGTCGATCACCGCATCGACGACCTCGGCGAACTGGCCCCGGCCACGCCGGATCAGGCGATCTACCTCGACATCTTTGCGCGCACGTTCTGGATGGGCCTGATCATCACCGTGATCTGCCTGTTCCTCGCGTATCCACTGGCTTACCTGCTGGCGAACCTGCCGTCGCGCCAAAGCAACCTGCTGATGATTCTGGTGCTGCTGCCATTTTGGACCTCGATTCTGGTACGGGTCGCAGCATGGATCGTGCTGCTGCAATCGGGCGGGTTGATCAACAGCGCGCTGATGGCGATGGGCATCATCGACAAGCCGCTGGAGTTGGTGTTCAACCGCACCGGTGTGTACATCTCGATGGTGCACATCCTGCTGCCGTTCATGATCCTGCCGATCTACAGCGTGATGAAAGGCATCTCGCCCACCTACATGCGCGCCGCCATCTCGCTGGGCTGCCATCCATTCGCCAGTTTCTGGCGGGTGTACTTCCCGCAGACCTATGCCGGCGTCGGCGCCGGTTGCCTGTTGGTGTTCATCCTCGCCATCGGCTACTACATCACCCCGGCGCTGCTCGGCAGCCCGAACGATCAGATGGTCAGCTACTTCGTCGCGTTCTACACCAACACCAGCATCAACTGGGGCATGGCCACTGCGCTCGGCGGTTTGCTGCTGCTGGCGACTGTGGCGCTTTATCTGATCTACAGCTGGCTGGTGGGCGCCAGTCGCCTGCGCCTGAGCTAAGGGGAATTTGAAATGCTGAGTCCTTACATGTCGCCCATCGAACGGGTGTGGTTCTACAGCTTGCGGATTCTCTGCGGCCTGATCCTGCTGTTCCTGATTCTGCCGGTGCTGGTGATCGTGCCGCTTTCGTTCAACTCGGGCAGTTTTCTGGTGTATCCGCTGCAAGGCTTTTCCCTGCACTGGTATCAGGACTTCTTCGCCTCGGCCGAATGGATGCGCTCGCTGAAGAACAGCATCATCGTTGCCCCCGCCGCGACCGTACTGGCGATGGTTTTCGGCACATTGGCCGCGATCGGTCTGACCCGTGGCGACTTCCCCGGCAAGTCGCTGGTGATGGCGCTGGTGATTTCGCCGATGGTGGTGCCGGTGGTGATCATCGGTGTGGCGAGTTATCTGTTCTTCGCGCCGCTGGGGCTGGGCAACAGCTTCTTCTCGCTGATCGTGGTGCACGCGGTGCTGGGTGTGCCGTTCGTGATCATCACCGTGTCGGCGACGTTGCAGGGGTTCAACCACAACCTGGTGCGGGCGGCGGCCAGCCTCGGTGCTTCGCCGCTGACCACGTTCCGCCGGGTGACCTTGCCGCTGATTGCTCCGGGGGTGATTTCCGGGGCGCTGTTTGCCTTTGCGACATCGTTCGATGAGGTGGTCGTGACGCTGTTCCTCGCCGGCCCCGAGCAGGCGACCTTGCCACGGCAGATGTTCAGCGGGATCCGCGAGAACCTCAGCCCGACAATTGCAGCTGCCGCGACGTTACTCATCGCTTTCTCCGTCATCCTTCTACTGACTCTGGAATGGTTGCGCGGTCGTAGCGAGAAACTGCGCACAGCTCAGGTCTGAAGCCGTACTCGGTGAAAACTGTGGGAGGGGGCTTGCTCCCGAAGGCGGTGGAACAGTTGAAATAGATGTCGACTGACCCACCGCCTTCGGGAGCAAGCCCCCTCCCACAGGGGATTTTTGGTGTGTTCAGAGGTTTGGGTCATTCATGGAGTGAATGGCAGACAACCTCAAACCCTCAGCTACGCTTGTGCTCAGCTCCCACATTTATAAGAGGCTGCGCACGATGAGTCTGTCCCAGTTCAAAATCGCTCACAAACTGATCACCGGCGCTGCGGCTATCGAGCAACTGGCGGCGGAACTCACTCGCCTGGATATCGACAACCCGCTGATCGTTACCGACGCCGCGCTAGTCAAGTCCGGCACCGTGGAGCTGGCGCTGTGCCAATTGGGCGGGCGCGAGTACGAGATCTTCGACCGGGTGCTGCCCGACCCGGAAATCGCCATCGTCGAAGACTGCATGCGCGTGTACCGCGAAGGCGGGCATGACGGCTTGATCGGCCTCGGCGGCGGCAGTGCCATCGACATCGCCAAAAGTGTCGCGGCCTACGCCGGTTATCACGGCGCGCTGGAGGATCTGTTCGGCGTCGATCAGGTGCCACGCAAAGGCCCGCCGCTGATTGCCATCCCGACCACCGCCGGCACCGGTTCGGAAGTGACCAACGTGGCGATCCTTTCCGACAAGGTCGCGCAACTGAAAAAAGGCATCGTCAGCGACTATCTATTGCCGGACGTGGCGCTGGTCAGCCCGCAAATGACCCTGACTTGCCCGCGCAGCGTCACCGCCGCCAGTGGTGTGGATGCACTGGTGCATGCCATCGAATCCTATCTGTCGGTCAACGCCTCGCCCATCACCGACGCGCTGGCCCTCGGCGCGATCAAGCTGATCGCCAGGTCGCTGCCCAAGGCCTACGCCAACGGCGCGAACCTGCAGGCCCGGGAAGACATGGCCACCGCCAGCCTGATGGCCGGCATGGCGTTCGGCAACGCGGGGGTTGGCGCGGTGCATGCGCTGGCGTACCCGCTGGGCGGGCGTTTCAACATTGCCCATGGCGTGAGTAATGCGTTGCTGCTGCCGTATGTCATGACCTGGAACAAGATGGCCTGCGTCGAGCGCATGCAGGATATCGCCGAAGCCATGGGGGTGAAGACTGCGCATCTGAGTGCCATGGAGGCGGCGGACAAAGCCGTGCAGGCGATGAGCGAACTGTGTGCGGCGGTGGAGATTCCGGCCGGGCTGCGCAGTTTCGGTGTGCCGCAAGAGGCGATCCCGGCCATGGCCGTGGAGGCCGCGGGGATCGAGCGTTTGATGCGCAACAACCCGCGCAAGCTCAGCGCCGCAGACATCGAGAAAATCTACCGCGCGGCTTATTGAGCCGCGCTCGGTCAGTGCTCATGGCACAACCCAATCATCGCGGTTACGGTGCGCGCGTCAAAGCATGAGGCTACAATGCGCGCCATCGTGATTTAGCTCAGAAAAGGTGCGTCATGCAGCCCTTCGTAATTGCTCCGTCGATTCTCTCCGCCGACTTCGCCCGCCTCGGCGAAGAAGTGGACAACGTTCTGGCCGCCGGTGCCGACTTCGTCCACTTCGATGTCATGGACAACCACTACGTGCCGAACCTGACCATCGGTCCGATGGTTTGCGCCGCACTGCGCAAGTACGGGATCACCGCGCCGATCGACGCGCACCTGATGGTCAGCCCGGTGGATCGCATCGTTGGCGACTTCATCGAGGCCGGCGCCACCTACATCACCTTCCACCCGGAAGCCACGCTGCACGTCGATCGTTCGCTGCAACTGATCCGTGAAGGCGGCTGCAAATCCGGCCTGGTGTTCAACCCGGCGACCCCGCTGGACGTGCTCAAGTATGTGATCGACAAGGTCGACATGGTCTTGCTGATGAGCGTCAACCCAGGCTTCGGTGGGCAGAAGTTCATCCCCGGCACCCTCGACAAACTGCGCGAAGCGCGGGCGATCATCGATGCCTCGGGCCGCGACATCCGTCTGGAAATCGACGGTGGCGTCAACGTCAACAACATCCGTGAAATCGCGGCCGCTGGCGCTGACACCTTCGTCGCCGGCTCGGCGATCTTCAATGCGCCGAACTATCAGGAAGTCATCGACAAGATGCGTTCCGAACTGGCGCTGGCGCGCCCATGAGCGGTTTTGAGCAGCTGTTCCCGGGGCAACTGCCACGGTTGGTGATGTTCGATCTGGATGGCACGCTGATCGACTCGGTTCCCGACCTGGCGGCGGCGGTGGACACCATGCTGCTCTCCCTCGGCCGCAAGCCTGCCGGTATCGAGTCGGTGCGCGAGTGGGTCGGCAACGGCGCACCGGTGCTGGTGCGCCGGGCGCTGGCCGGCGGCATCGATCATTCGGCGGTGGATGACGTTGAAGCCGAGCACGCACTGGAAGTGTTCATGGAAGCCTACGGCGCGAGCCATGAGCTGACCGTGGTCTATCCCGGCGTGCGCGATACCCTCAAGTGGTTGCACAAACAGGGCGTGGCGATGGCGCTGATCACCAACAAGCCGGAGCGTTTTGTCGCGCCGCTGCTGGATCAGATGAAGATCGGACGCTACTTCAAGTGGATCATCGGCGGCGATACGCTGCCGCAGAAGAAGCCCGACCCGGCCGCGCTGTTCTTCGTGATGAAAATGGCCAACATCCCGGCCTCGCAATCGCTGTTCGTCGGTGACTCGCGCAGCGACGTGCTGGCGGCGAAAGCGGCGGGGGTCAAATGCGTGGCGCTGAGCTATGGCTACAACCACGGCCGACCAATTGCCGAGGAATCGCCGGCATTGGTGATCGACGACCTGCGCAAGCTAATTCCCGGTTGCCTCGGTACAGCCGCTGAGATAACGTTGGCCGACGCTTCTCAATCCCATTCTGGAAACGCCATCGTGGTGGTCACCCGCAAACTCTGGATGAAAGTCATCAAGGCCCTGGCCCGCTGGCGTTGGCGCGCCTGACTTGTTCCTGGCCGGCCTGCCGGCGCGTTTGCACACCTGACTGATTTGCACCTCACACCACGAGGCACCTTATGATCCGCGAAGAATTCCTGCGCTTGGCCGCTGACGGCTACAACCGCATTCCGTTGGCCTGCGAAACCCTGGCCGACTTCGACACGCCGCTGTCGATCTACCTGAAACTGGCCGACCAGCCCAACTCCTACCTGCTCGAATCGGTGCAGGGTGGTGAGAAATGGGGCCGTTACTCGATCATCGGCCTGCCGTGCCGCACCGTGCTGCGGGTTCACGACCACCACGTGAGCATCACCGTTGATGGCGTCGAGACCGAAAGTCACGACGTTGAAGATCCGTTGGCCTTCGTCGAAGCCTTCAAGGCTCGCTATAACGTGCCGACCGTTGCCGGTCTGCCGCGTTTCAACGGTGGTCTGGTCGGTTACTTCGGTTATGACTGCGTGCGCTATGTCGAGAAGCGTCTGGGCAAATGCCCGAACCCGGATCCGCTGGGTGTGCCGGACATTCTGCTGATGGTGTCCGATGCCGTCGTCGTTTTCGACAACCTCGCCGGCAAGATGCACGCCATCGTCCTGGCCGACCCGGCGCACGCCGATGCTTACGAACAGGGCCAGGCGCAATTGCAGGCGCTGCTGGAAAAACTGCGCCAGCCGATCACCCCGCGTCGTGGCCTGGACTTCAGCAAGCAGCAAGCGGCTGATCCGGTATTTCGCTCCAGTTTCACTCAGGACGACTACGAAAAAGCCGTCGACACCATCAAGGAGTACATCCTTGCCGGTGATTGCATGCAAGTCGTGCCGTCGCAGCGCATGTCGATCGACTTCAAGGCAGCGCCGATTGATCTCTACCGCGCTCTGCGTTGCTTCAACCCGACGCCGTACATGTACTTCTTCAACTTCGGCGACTTCCACGTCGTCGGCAGTTCCCCGGAAGTGCTGGTGCGGGTCGAAGACAACCTGATCACCGTGCGCCCGATTGCCGGTACGCGTCCGCGGGGTGCTACCGAAGAAGCGGATCTGGCGCTGGAAGAGGACCTGCTGTCGGACGACAAGGAGATCGCCGAGCACCTGATGCTGATCGACCTCGGTCGTAACGACACCGGGCGGGTCTCGGAAATCGGCTCGGTGAAGCTCACCGAGAAAATGGTCATCGAGCGTTATTCCAACGTGATGCACATCGTCTCTAACGTCACCGGCCAGTTGAAGGCCGGGTTGACGGCAATGGACGCACTGCGGGCGATCCTGCCGGCGGGCACCTTGTCTGGCGCGCCGAAGATTCGCGCGATGGAAATCATCGACGAACTGGAACCGGTCAAGCGTGGCGTGTATGGCGGCGCAGTCGGTTACTTCGCCTGGAACGGCAACATGGACACCGCGATTGCGATTCGTACCGCGGTGATCAAAAACGGCGAACTGCACGTGCAGGCCGGTGGCGGCATTGTTGCCGACTCGGTGCCGGCGCTGGAATGGGAAGAAACCCTGAACAAGCGCCGCGCGATGTTCCGCGCCGTTGCCCTGGCCGAGCAAACCCCGGAAAGCTGAGTGCACACAATCCTCCTCTGTGGGAGCGGGCTTGCTCGCGAATGCGGACTGACATTCAAGATTGATGTCGACTGATACACCGCTTTCGCGAGCAAGCCCGCTCCCACATTGTGTTGTGGTCAGGCATAAAAAAACGCGGCGCCTGTGAGGGCGCCGCGTTTTTTATGCCTACAGATCAGAAATCCAGACTGACTCCAAGGTTGACCCCCTGCTGGGTGAAGTCATCATCCTTGCGCACGTTGTAGCTGGCGCGCAGGGCCAGGTCCTGCGTGAGTTTGTGGCTCACGCCCAGGTTCAGGCGATTCAGATTGGTCTGCGGCTCGTAGCCTTCCAGGGTGAAACGGTTATTCGGCAGGCTGTTGAGGTTGATGGTCAGGTCCTGCCGATCATCGTTGTACTCACGTTCGTGAGCGAACTCGCCGAACACCTCGGTCTGCGCGGTGATCTGGTACTTGCCCTGGATACCCAGACCCAGGCGCCGCGAGTTGCGCGACTGGTCATCGAAGGTCAGCGCCGTCGAGTCCGCGCCTTTTTCCGAGTAACCATCCACTTCGGTCTTGCCGAAATCGGCGCTGACGAACGGCGACAGATGCCACGGACTGCTGGCCTGCTGTGCGATGTCGTAGCCGATGCGGCCGCTGATCGCCAGCACGTAGCCGTCGGTGTCGCCTTTTTCCCCGCGCTCGTTCACCCCCAGCTGGAATTTACGCTTGAGGCTGTCGTAGTCGAGTTTGCCGGCGGTCATTGCCAGGTCGCCCCACCAGCGGTTTTGCTGATACTGGGCGAAGGCGGTGCCCATGTAGGAGTTGAGCTTGTATTGCGAGTCAGCATCGCCAGCTTCGAGTTTCTGGTGATAGAGACCTGCCGCCACGCCCACACGCCAGGCTTCGTTGACGCGATAGCTGCCGCCGATGTTCAGGTTATAGCCATTGCCGTCGGCACTGGCTGCGCTGTGCTGGCCGTCGAAATCTTGATGTTGACCGCCACCGGCGACAATCGCCCGCCATTGGCCGATGCCTTGCCAGTTTTCCCAGTCGGCCAGCCATTGGTTGCGCAGTTCATCTTGATGCGCGCGCAACGAGCCCTGGGCCATTTCCGGCAGCAGGGTCAGTTCCCACGGTGCCGCCAGCAGCGAATAGGCGTAATCGGCAATCAGCCGCTGGCCAGCTTCGGTCGGGTGCACCGCGTCGTTGTAGATCAGTTTGGTCGGATCCGGGGTGGCGCTGTTGATGCCGTATTTGGCGTTCTCCGTGCAACTGTTACCGCTGAAGCAGGTGGCCGTGAGGTTCTGGTCTGTCGCGAGGCCGAATTGCGCCGGATTGGCAAAGGCCTCTTTGAGCAGTACCGGAATGTTCAGCGGAATGATTTCGGCGCTGATGCCTTGCAACTGGCTGACCAGCTCAGTGTTGAACTGGGCGCTGAGCTGCGAGGTGAAACCCTGCAGTGGCGAGCCGTTGATCGCCGGGGTCAGGCCGATGTCCGGCAGCAGCCAGACCATGATGTATTTGGCGCCGGCACCTTGCAGCGTACGCACGCTGTCGGCCAGGCGATCGGCTGCCGCGTTGGCCTGATCGAGACTGAGCACGCGGCCCTGAAGGAAGTCGTTACCGCCACCGGACAGGTAATACAGGGCATTCGGATCGGCGCGCAGGCCGTTCGAGGGCAGATAGCCGCTGCGGGTGCGCTCGCCGGTGGCCGATTGCGTGGTGATCGAGTCGAGAATCTGGTCAGTGCGGTAGCCACCCACTGCCCAGTTATTGCCATCCGCCAGACCCTCACCGGCACGCACGGCAGAGGACGAGGACGCTGTCTGATCCGGGCTGAACCCCAGTTTGCCGCCGATGATCTGGGTGGCGTTGAGGTCACGGTTTTCGCCGGTGCCATCCTTGTACAGCGGGCCAGTGCGGTTGGTGTAGCGCTGTGTGGCGCCGGCCGGGCCGCCAGTGTCCTTGAAAGTCCCGGCATCGTTCAGGCTGTCGCCGAAGACGATGAAGTTGGAGTAGGGAGCGGGTGCTGCGTACGCCTGGGCACATGCCATGGCGAGCAGGCATCCGGCGAGCGGTACAAACAACGTCTGTTTGATCATGAGCAAGTCCGTTTATTTATTGTTGTAGGTGAACGAAACGACAGTACCAAAAACTTCCGGCCTTTTGCCATCGGTCGTGAACCCTCCTAAAGTTTGACCCCCTGCCGGCCCCGCCATATTGCACGCTCTGCCCAGCTAAGTTACTGTGCTGGAACGTATGAACGAGACCTTCCCCGTGTTGATCACCAGCAAACTTCTGGATCAAGTCATCAAGGCACACGCCCGCTGGCGTTGGCGCGCCTGAATCTTTTCTGCCGGCCCCGCCGGATCTGTATCGCTTTGCCTTCCTTGCCCGTTTGATATCCCGCTGTGCCGACGCGCATTCCCGCGTCCGACATCGTGCAGCGCCCTGCGGGCAAGTCATCTGAAGGCTGTCTTCAAGTCAGAATTCAAGAGGTTCGAAACGCCATGTTGCTGATGATCGACAACTACGACTCCTTTACTTACAACGTTGTGCAATACCTTGGCGAGCTGGGTGCCGAAGTCAAAGTCGTGCGCAACGACGAGCTGACCATCGCTGAAATCGAAGCGCTCAACCCGGAGCGCATCGTGGTTTCCCCCGGTCCATGCACCCCGACCGAAGCCGGCATCTCCATCGAAGCCATCAAACATTTCGCCGGCAAACTGCCGATTCTCGGTGTGTGCCTGGGTCACCAGTCCATCGGTCAGGCCTTCGGCGGCGATGTGGTGCGTGCCCGCCAAGTGATGCACGGTAAGACTAGCCCGGTATTCCACGAGGACAAGGGCGTTTTTGCCGGCCTGAATCATCCGCTGACGGTTACCCGTTACCACTCGCTGATCGTCAAGCACGATACTTTGCCTGATTGCCTGGAGCTGACCGCGTGGACCCAGCACGATGACGGCAGCGTCGACGAGATCATGGGCCTGCGTCACAAGACTCTGAACATTGAGGGCGTACAGTTCCACCCCGAGTCGATTCTGACCGAGCAGGGTCATGAACTGTTTGCCAACTTCCTCAAACAAACCGGCGGCACGCGCTAAGGACTTCCATGAATATCAAGACAGCCCTGAGCCGTATCGTCGAACACCTCGACCTCAGCACCGAAGAAATGCGCGATGTGATGCGCGAAATCATGACCGGCCAATGCACCGACGCGCAGATCGGCGCGTTCATGATGGCCATGCGCATGAAGAGCGAGAGCATTGACGAAATCGTCGGTGCGGTGTCGGTGATGCGGGAACTGGCCGATCAGGTCGAACTCAAGACCCTTGACGGAGTGGTCGACGTGGTCGGGACCGGCGGTGACGGCGCGAACATCTTCAACGTGTCGACCGCTTCTTCCTTTGTTGTCGCAGCAGCCGGTTGCACCGTGGCCAAGCACGGCAACCGCGCGGTATCGGGCAAGAGCGGCAGCGCCGATTTGCTCGAAGCTGCCGGCATCTACCTGAACCTGACGCCGGTACAGGTCGCCCGTTGCATCGACAACGTCGGCATCGGTTTCATGTTTGCCCAGACCCATCACAAAGCCATGAAGTACGCCGCCGGCCCGCGCCGCGATCTCGGCCTGCGTACGCTGTTCAACATGCTCGGCCCGCTTACGAATCCGGCCGGTGTAAAACATCAGGTGGTGGGCGTGTTCACCCAGGCCTTGTGCCGGCCATTGGCCGAAGTCTTGCAGCGCCTGGGCAGCAAACACGTGCTGGTGGTGCACTCCAAGGACGGTCTGGACGAATTCAGCCTGGCCGCGCCGACTTATGTTGCCGAGCTGAAAAATAACGAGATCACTGAGTATTGGGTGGAGCCGGAAGATCTGGGCATGAAGAGCCAGAGCCTGCACGGCCTGTCGGTCGAAGGTCCGGAAGCGTCGCTGGCGCTGATCCGTGATGCACTGGGCAAGCGCAAAACCGAAAACGGCCAGAAAGCTGCTGAAATGATTGTGCTCAATGCCGGTGCCGCGTTGTACGCCGCCGACCTGGCCACGAGTCTGAAAGAAGGCGTGGCGCTTGCGCACGACGCTCTGCACACCGGTCTGGCTCGGGAAAAACTTGAGGAGCTGGGTGCCTTTACCGCGGTATTCAAAGTGGAGAATGAGGGATGAGTGTACCGACGGTTCTGGAAAACATTCTGGCGCGTAAAGTCCAGGAAGTCGCCGAGCGTAGCGCTCGCGTCAGCCTGAGCGAGCTGGAAAGTCTGGCCAAGGCGGCCGATGCACCCCGTGGTTTTGCCCAGGCATTGCTGGCGCAGGCCAAGAAGAAACAACCGGCGGTGATCGCTGAAATCAAGAAGGCTTCGCCGAGCAAAGGTGTGATCCGCGAGAACTTCGTGCCCGCCGACATCGCCAGGAGCTACGAGAAGGGCGGGGCGACCTGCCTGTCGGTGCTGACCGATATCGATTACTTCCAGGGCGCTGACATCTACCTGCAACAGGCCCGCGCTGCGTGCAAATTGCCGGTGATCCGCAAAGACTTCATGATCGATCCCTACCAGATCGTCGAAGCCCGTGCGCTGGGCGCCGACTGCGTGCTGTTGATCGTCTCCGCGCTGGATGACGTGAAAATGGCCGAGCTGGCTTCGGTCGCCAAAGGCGTCGGTCTCGACGTGCTGGTGGAAGTGCACGACGGCGATGAGCTGGAGCGCGCGCTGAAAACCCTCGACACGCCACTGGTCGGGGTCAACAACCGTAACCTGCACACCTTCGACGTCAGCCTGGAAACCACCCTCGACCTGCTGCCGCGCATTCCACGCGATCGTCTGGTGATCACCGAGAGCGGCATCCTCAACCGCGCCGATGTCGAACTGATGGAAATCAGCGACGTTTACGCGTTCCTGGTGGGTGAGGCGTTCATGCGTGCCGAAAGCCCGGGCACCGAGCTGCAGCGCCTGTTCTTCCCGGAGCGTGGTGTGCCGGTCAGCGGTTCGACCCTCGACTGAATCAGTCAGACCGAGTCGACCCCTTCGCGAGCAGGCTCGCTCCCACAGTAGGAACGTATTCCCGATGTGGGAGCGGGCTTGCTCGCGAAGAGGCCATAAGATTCACCACAGACTGATCGTCTAACGGACTTCTTTATGACTCCAGCTTCCTTGACCATCGAAGCCGGCCTGCAAGCCGAACAGGATTTGCTGGCCTCGGTCTGCGCCGGCGACGCCGAGTTCGGCCTGCTGTTCTGGCAACCCAGCGATCGCGCACTGGTCATGCCGCGCCGTCTCAATCGCCTGCCCGGTTTCGAGCATGCCTGCGACATCTCCGCCGCTGCCGGCTGGCCGGTGCTGCTGCGTGAAACTGGCGGTGAACCGGTCCCGCAATCGGCTTCAACCATCAACATCGCTTTGGTCTATGCCCCGCCACGTAGCGAAGGCGATCTGAACCGCATCGAAACCGGCTACCGGCGCCTGTGTGATCCGATCTGCGAATTGCTCGATGAGTTGGGCGGCACGTCGTCGCTGGGTGAAATCGACGGTGCGTTCTGCGACGGTCGTTTCAACGTCAATCTCGATGGGCGCAAGATGGTCGGCACGGCCCAGCGCTGGCGCCAGAGTCAGGGTGGTCAACGCCCGGTGGGGCTGGTGCATGGGGCAATGCTCATAGATAACGAGCGTGAGTCGATGGTCGCGGCGGTCAATCGCTTCAATCAGGCCTGTGGTCTGGCGCAGCGAGTACGGGCTGAAAGCCACATTGCCCTGCACGAGAAGTTCGCCGCGCCAAATGCATTGGCGCGTCTTGATGAGCTGTTCGGTTTGATGTTGGCGCAGGTCTACAGCGCCTGACGTTACGCGCTTAGCGCGTACCGAAGACCACCATGGTCTTGCCTTTCACGTCGACCAGGTTGCGTTCTTCAAGATCCTTGAGCACGCGACCGACCATCTCCCGCGAACAACCGACAATCCGCCCTATCTCCTGACGGGTCACCTTGATCTGCATGCCGTCCGGGTGGGTCATCGCGTCGGGTTGTTTGCACAGTTCCAGCAGGCAGCGAGCCACGCGACCGGTAACGTCAAAAAATGCCAGGTCGCCGACCTTGCGCGTGGTATTGCGCAGGCGTTGTGCGATTTGTCCGCTGAGGACGTAAAGAATGTCGGGATCCTGCTGCGACAATTCGCGGAACTTCACGTAGCTGATTTCAGCGATTTCGCATTCGACCTTGGCCCGCACCCAGGCACTGCGTTCCTGCTCCTGGCCGGCTTGTTCGAACAGGCCCAGCTCACCGAAGAAGTCCCCGGCATTGAGATAGGCGATGATCATTTCGCGACCGTCGTCATCCTCGATCAGGATGGTTACCGAACCCTTGATGATGAAGTACAGCGTGTCCGAGCGATCGCCGGCACAGATGATGTTGCTCTTGGCCGCATGGCGACGGCGCTGGCAATGCATCAACAGCTTGTCGAGGTTCTTGATTTTGGGTGTGGGGGTAATAGCAACCATGGTTGTATCCCGAAAAGACTGCACGGTGATGTTTGATTTTTTTATGAGGCGCTGAAGGCGGTCGCTACACAGGCTGACAATTGGCGCCAGCGAATTGGCGCCAGCTTACCAGACACTTCGTCGAAAATTCGAGAAATTACCTACGTTGCAAAGGGCTCCGTCCTAAGAGCCGCGTGCGCTGTCAAAGCAAAGGCCTGTGCTAAGCTGGCGACCCTTTTTTCTACAGTGGAGTCTTGGCGATGAAGGCACGCATCCAATGGGCTGGCGAAGCCATGTTCCTCGGCGAATCCGGTAGCGGTCATGTCGTGGTCATGGACGGTCCGCCGGACGCCGGTGGTCGTAATCTGGGTGTTCGCCCGATGGAAATGCTCCTGCTGGGCGTTGGCGGTTGCAGCAACTTCGACGTGGTCAGCATCCTGAAGAAGTCGCGTCAGGCGGTTGAAAGCTGCGAAGCGTTCCTCGACGCCGAGCGTGCGACCGAAGATCCGAAGGTGTTTACCAAGATCCACATGCACTTTGTGGTCAAGGGCCGTGGCCTGAAAGAAGCCCAGGTCAAACGCGCCATCGAACTGTCTGCCGAGAAGTATTGCTCGGCCTCGATCATGCTCGGCGCGGCCGGTGTGGCGATCACTCACGATTATGAAATCGTCGAACTCGGTTGAACCGACATTCAACTATCATAAAAGCAGTGCAGACTCTGGCGATCCCTCGCTGACGTCTGCATAATGCGCCACTTTTTTCAGGGCAGTGATCGGTCAGTCGACGGGTCATCCGCCTGAACAGATAACCAAAATCGCCATCGCGAAGAGGTGTTAACCGTCCTACGCAGGTGCGTTGTTCGCACTTGACGGGCATGCTTGATCACGCGGCTGCGCCGCATACATAGAGAGTTTTTAACGGTGAAAAGCAAACTCAAGCTCCACGGGTTCAATAACCTGACAAAGACCTTGAGCTTCAACATCTATGACATCTGCTACGCGGAAACCCCGCAAGACCAGCAGGCTTACGTCGAGTACATCAATCAAGAGTACAACGCCGAACGCCTGACGCAGATCCTCACGGAAGTTGTCGAAATCATTGGTGCCAACATTCTGAACATTGCCAGTCAGAATTATGAGCCTCAGGGTGCCAGCGTCACGATTCTGATCTCGGAAGAGCCGGTGACCCCGACTGACAGCCAGATCGAAGAGTCCCCGGGTCCATTGCCCGAAATCATCCTTGCCCACCTCGACAAGAGCCACATCACGGTGCATACCTACCCGGAAATCCATCCGGACGCCGGTATTGCGACTTTCCGTGTGGACATCGACGTGTCGACCTGTGGTGTCATTTCACCGCTTAAAGCGCTCAACTTCCTCATTCACCAGTTCGATTCGGACATCGTGACCGTGGATTACCGTGTGCGCGGCTTCACCCGTGACGTTGAAGGCAACAAGCACTTCATCGACCACGAGATCAACTCGATCCAGAACTACCTTTCCGAAGACACCCGCGACGCGTACCAGATGACCGACGTGAACGTGTACCAGGAAAACCTGTTTCACACCAAAATGCTGCTGAAGAACTTCGAACTGGATAACTACCTGTTCGGCGACGCCACCAGCAATCTGTCCCCTGAGCAACGCGCTCAGGTGACCGAGCGGGTGAAGCACGAAATGCTCGAAATCTTCTACGCACGCAATATGCCGGCGTAAGATTTCAAAGCACAAAAAAGGCGACTACTTTGCGGTAGTCGCCTTTTTTATTGCCGAAATGCAGAACCTGTAGGGGCTGCGCCAGACAGCGCCAAAGTCAGATCCTGTAGGTGCTCTTGGTCATGACCTTGGCCAACAGACTCATCCCGAATTTCACCGGCGCCGGAAAACGGAAACCACCGGCATCCAGTGCACTCTCCGCATGATGTTCTTCATCGATGCGCATCTGCTGCAGAATCGCCCGGGACTTCTCGTCCTCGGCCGGCAATTGCTCAAGGTGTTCGTTCAAGTGCTTGCACACCTGATGCTCGGTGGCCGCGACGAAACCGAGGCTGACCTTGTCGCTGATCAAGCCGGCCACAGCGCCAATGCCGAACGACATGCCGTAGAACAGCGGATTGAGCACGCTGGTGTGGCTGCCTAGCTGATGAATGCGCTGCTCGCACCACACCAGATGATCGATTTCTTCTTCGGCAGCGTGCTCCATGGCTGCACGCACCTGCGGCAACTTGGCGGTCAGCGCCTGCCCTTGGTACAGCGCTTGGGCACAGACTTCACCGGTATGGTTGATGCGCATCAGGCCGGCAACGTGACGGGTGTTCTCGTCGCTCATCTGCACTTCAGGCTGCACGATAGCGGGCGACGGACGGTAAGGCTGGCCGCTGAAGGGCAGCAGGGTGCGCATCGCGGCATCGGCTTGCAGCAGAAGACGGTCAATCGGCGAGTAGTGACGTTGGGTAGTCATGCTGACCTCCGGGAAAAATCTCGACCGCCAGTTTAACCGAATCGGCCGGGGAAGGTTTGCGCTGGGTCATTTGCCGCACGGTATAGGGGGCGTGCGTTCATGCTCTGGGTGGGAGCGGGCTTGCTCGCGAAGACGCCGGCACATTCAAAATCTCATTGCCAGACAATCCGCTTCGCGAGCAAGCCCGCTCCCACAGGATTTCCGCTGAATCAGCCCGGTGGCCAGTTCATCTGGCGCTGACCCAGTACGTGCATATGAATGTGATAGACGGTCTGCCCACCTTTTTCATTGCAGTTCATCACCACCCGGAAACCTTCCTCGCAGCCCAGTTCCAGCGCCAGGCGCTGGGCAGTGAACAGGATGTGCCCGGCCAGTGCCTTGTCGTCTTCTGTCAGGTCATTGAGGGTGCGCACCGGTTTCTTCGGGATCACCAGAAAATGCACGGGTGCCTGTGGGGCGATGTCGTGGAACGCCAGAACCTGGTCGTCCTCGTAGATGATCTTGGCCGGGATCTCCCGGTTGATGATCTTGGTGAACAGAGTATCCACTGCTGTTTTCTCCGTTGTGTGGGCTGGCCTGAGTGTACTCATGGGAAATGACCCCGCCCAGTGTTTTGCCGTAGGACAGTTCAGCGCGGGCAGTAAGCCTTGTTGACCATGCCGACGATGGTGCGGTTGAGCCAGCGCGATCCGAGGCGCGGCAGGAAGGCGAACCAGCGGTTGCGCCGTCCAGGAATGATGATTGCGCGGTTTTTCTCCAGCGCGCGCACGGTGTAGAGCGCGACTTCCTCGGGACTCATCAATAGCTTGCTGTCCTTGAGTTTGTCGCTGTTGAGTTGCGCGGTGCGGAAAAACGCAGTGCGGGTCGGGCCGGGGCAGAGCACCGACACCTTGACCGCGCTCTGTTTGAGCTCAACTCGCAGGGCTTCGGAGAAGTGCAATACGTAAGCCTTGCTGGCGTAGTAGGTGCTCATCCACGGGCCGGGATTGAACGCCGCCACCGAGGCAACATTCAGAATCTGCCCGCCGCCCTGCAGTGCCATGCTGTTGCCAATGGCATGGCACAGGCGGGTGAGGGCGAGGATGTTCACTTCGATCAGGTCCTGCTCGGTCATCCAGTCCTGAGCCAGAAACGGGCCGCAGGTGCCGATGCCGGCGCAGTTGACCAACAGATCGATCTGTCGATCGCCTTCTTCCAGTTCCAGCAGGAAGCCGGACAGGCGCAAAGGCTCGCCGAGGTCGCAGGCACGGAACAAGACCTCCACGCCAAAGCGCTGGGTCAGTTCGATTGCGATACTTTCCAGCTGATCACGCTGTCGGGCCACCAGAATCAGGCAGCGGCCGCGCCGGGCCAGGGCTTCGGCCATGGCCAGGCCGATGCCGCTGGAGGCGCCAGTGATCAGAGCGTAACGGGTCATGCAATTCTCCATCGCAACAGCTCCGCGCCAGCGACGCAGGTGTCACGGCGGGGAGCGTTGTTCATTCTTTCGCAGAGTCTACAGGGGCCGGAGCCGCTTCGGCTGCATCATCCACCGAATTCGCCGCGGGTGCGGTCTCTACCTCGACTTCATCGGTGGTGACCGAACCGCTTTCATAGCTGCTCTCAAGGTTGGTCTCATATTCCTGCTGAATGGCCGAGATGCCGCCCAGCATGCCGCCGGCAAATACCAGTGCGAAGAACACGATCCACAGCGAGCACAGGACCTTGACCGCGGTGCTGTTGGGTGGCGGTGGCGGGCCATAGCGGTTGGCGCCGGTGTTGCCCGGCACGACCATGATTACCAGCGGGAAGAAGCTGCCCACCAAGGGCACGAGGTTCAGCAACCACAGCCATCCGGACCAGCCGATATCGTGCAGGCGCTGCACGCTGAACAGGATGCTGACAATGATGAAGCCGAGGAATAGGAAGAACGCAAAAATCCCGCCGATGATCAGGCCTGTGGTGGAGTCGCCGCTGACCAGGCCGAGACCGATCAGTGCGAACACGCCAACGATCGGCAGGGTCACCAGGCTCAACACCATCGTCCAGGCGAGGAAGCGCAGGCGACCGATACGTCCTTCGACACTGAATGGCTTGAGCGTAGCGAATGCCGGCAGGTGCTCGCCAACGTTGGCGCGCGGTGGTGCGTAGGGGGAGTCCGGTTCTGCAGAGGTGGTCGGGTGTTCGTGCACGTCCGCCAGGTTCAGCTCAATTGCGGTTTCGGCTTCGATCCGCGCGTCGATCCCGGTCTTGCTCAGTGCCTGCAGATAGGTCTGGGCGTCACTGTGGGACAGATCGTGTTTGAGGGCGATGGTATTGCCGTTGAACAGACGCTCGACGCCGGCGACATCGCTTTTGAACAGGGCCGCCAGATTGAGCTTGGCAGTGGTGAGATCGACACCGGGCTGTAGAGCACCGTCGAAAACGATCTTGTAACGGGGTTCGCTCATGGCCGAGGCATCCTTGTCGCGAATGAATTGAAGGTCGGATTGTAAGGCCAGTCGGTTGGCGACTGGCCTGGTTTTTCTCAGCGCGGCCAGTGTTTCGACAACTGCGCTGCGCGTTCCAGTGCCTGACGATATTCCGCATCGAGTCGGGCGATCAACTGATCCACACTCGGCAAGTCGTCGATTTGCCCCACGCCCTGGCCGGCGGACCACACGGTCTTCCAGGCCTTGGCTTCATCGTTGATCGGTTTGAGCTTGTCGCCGAAATTGACCTCGCCCGCGCCTTGCAGCGCGGCCATGTCGAAACCTGCCGCTTGCAGGCTTTGGCGCATGAAGCTGGCCGGCACCCCAGAGACCGCAGGAGTATGAATGATGTCCGCTGCCTTGGCTGTCAGCAGCATCTGCTTGTAAGCGTCAGGCGCATGGCTTTCGGTGGTGCCGATAAATCGCGTGCCGAAGTAGGCCAGATCCGCGCCTAGCAGCTGCGCGGCAAGAATCTCATGGCCGTGGTTAAGACATCCTGCAAGCAGCAGGGTTTTATCGAAGAACTCGCGGATCTCGGCGATCAGTGCAAACGGGCTCCAGGTGCCGGCATGGCCACCGGCGCCCGCCGCTACGGCGATCAAGCCATCGACCCCGGCCTCGGCCGCTTTCTCGGCATGGCGGCGGGTGGTTACGTCGTGGAACACCAGACCGCCATAGCTGTGAACGGCGTCGACCAGTTCCTTCACCGCACCGAGGCTGGTGATGACAATCGGCACCTTGTGCTCGACGCAGATGTTCAGGTCCGCCTGCAGGCGCGGGTTGCTGTTGTGCACGATCAGGTTTACTGCATACGGCGCGGGGTTATCCAGCGTCGCCAGTCCCGCTTCGATCTGTTCCAGCCAGGCTTTGAAACCACTGCTTTCGCGCTGGTTCAGGGCCGGAAAGCTGCCGACCACGCCGTTACGGCAGCAGGCGAGCACCAGCTGCGGGTTGGAAATCAGGAACATCGGCGCCGCCACGACGGGCAGACGCAGACGTTGTTCGAGTAGAGCGGGCAGCGACATTGGAAATCCCCCGAAGTGTGGTGCCTGTTGAAGTTAGAACGGCTTGACCACGACCAGAATTACGATAGCCAGCAATATCAGAACCGGCACTTCATTGAACCAGCGATAAAAGACATGGCTGCGGGTGTTCTCGCCACGCGCGAAACGTTTTACCTGCGCGCCGCACATGTGGTGATAACCGATCAGCAACACCACCAGGGTCAGCTTGGCGTGAATCCAGCCGCCCATGCTGAAGATGCCTGGATTGAGGTAGATCAGCCAGCCGCCGAAGATCAGCGTGGCGATCATTGCCGGGCCCATGATGCCGCGATACAGCTTGCGCTCCATGGTACTGAAGCGTTCCTTGCTGATCGCGTCTTCGCTTTGCGCGTGATAAACGAACAGCCGCGGCAGGTAGAACAGCCCGGCAAACCAGCACACGATGCTGACGATATGAAACGCTTTGATCCATAGATAGAGCATTTTTGGTTATTCCCAGGTTCACGGTAGCCGGGATAGTAGAGGCTTGAGCGTCCGCACGTCACCTTGACGGTTGTCGCAGGCGCGCGCGGCCCCTATTATCGACGCCTTTCCAGTGGGTTCGTTGAGGGCAGGTTTATGGTCAAGGTCGGTATCGTCGGCGGCACGGGTTACACCGGTGTCGAACTGCTGCGTCTGTTGGCACAGCATCCGCAGGCAGAAGTGGTAGTGATCACTTCCCGATCCGAGGCCGGTCTGGCTGTGGCTGACATGTATCCGAACCTGCGCGGCCACTACGATGGCCTCGCGTTCAGCGTGCCGGACATCAAGACCCTTGGCGCTTGCGACGTGGTGTTCTTCGCTACCCCGCACGGTGTCGCCCATGCGTTGGCCGGTGAATTGCTGGCAGCGGGTACCAAGGTCATCGACCTGTCGGCCGACTTCCGTCTGCAGGACGCTGAAGAGTGGGCCAAGTGGTACGGCCAGCCGCACGGCGCGCCGGCGCTGCTGGACGAAGCGGTCTACGGGCTGCCGGAAGTCAATCGCGAGCAGATCAAGAAGGCGCGCCTGATCGCCGTTCCGGGTTGCTATCCAACCGCTACTCAGCTGGGTTTCCTGCCACTGCTTGAGGCGGGTCTGGCCGATACTTCGCGCCTGATCGCCGACTGCAAATCCGGTGTCAGCGGCGCCGGTCGTGGCGCGGCGGTAGGTTCGCTGTACTCCGAGACGTCGGAAAGCATGAAGGCTTACGCGGTGAAAGGTCACCGTCACCTGCCGGAAATTCGTCAGGGCCTGCGCCGCGCCGCCGGTAAAGACGTCGGTCTGACCTTCGTGCCGCACCTGACGCCGATGATCCGTGGCATTCACTCCACGCTCTACGCGACCGTGGTCGATCGTTCGGTGGATCTGCAGGCGCTGTTTGAAAAGCGTTATGCCAACGAGCCGTTCGTCGATGTGATGCCGGCCGGCAGCCATCCGGAAACCCGTAGCGTGCGTGGCGCCAACGTCTGCCGCATCGCGGTTCACCGTCCGCAGGATGGCGACCTGGTGGTGGTGCTGTCGGTGATCGACAACCTGGTCAAAGGTGCGTCGGGTCAGGCAGTGCAGAACATGAACATCCTGTTTGGCCTGGATGAGCGCTTCGGCCTTTCCCACGCCGGTATGCTGCCGTAACACTTTCGGCAACACAGCAAAAAGGCCCGTTAAACGGGCCTTTTTGCATTTTGGGCAGTTGGTCGGGTTTATTGATATACCGTAACAATAGTTGACCGATTTTCTAGGACAAGCGGATAATGCGCGTCATCACGCATTATGGCGGCGTAACGCCGGGAGATAGTCAGCATGAGCGTCGAATCCTTCACCCCCACGGCTTTGCAATTCACCCAAGGTGCTGCGCACAAGGTGAAGAGCCTGGTCGATGAAGAGGGGAATGATCGCTTGAAGCTGCGCGTATTCGTTACGGGCGGCGGTTGTTCAGGGTTTCAGTACGGTTTCACCTTCGATGAAGATGTGGCCGAGGACGACACCATCGTCGAGCGCGAAGGCGTGAGCCTGGTGGTCGATCCGATGAGCTTCCAGTACCTGGCCGGTGCCGAAGTCGACTACCAGGAAGGTCTGGAAGGTTCGCGCTTCGTGATCAAGAACCCGAACGCCACCACGACCTGTGGTTGCGGTTCTTCGTTCTCGATCTGATCGCACTGCGCTACACACAACAAAACGCCGCAGAGCCCTACGGTTCTGCGGCGTTTTTTGTTGTCTGCGTTTTGCTTAGTTAGGGTAGATCGCACCGAGTACGCGCAGGCCTTTGGCACCCGTGACACTCGGGCGGTTGGCGGCTATGCCTTCGAGGCAGCAATGAGCCAGCCAGGCGAAGGCCATGGCCTCGACCCAGTCTGGATCGACGCCGTGGCTGGCAGTACTGGCAACGATTGCATTCGGCAGTAGATCCGCCAGGCGTTTCATCAGCGTGGCATTGTGCGCGCCACCACCGCAGACCAGCATTTCCCGGGTGTCGGCTTGAGCGCTTTGCAGCGACTCGACGATGGTCAGTGCCGTCAACTCCAGCAGCGTAGCCTGGACGTTTTGCGCCGCAAAGGTCGGCAGTTTTGAGAGATGTTGTTCCAGCCAAGGCAGGTTGAACACTTCGCGGCCAGTGCTTTTCGGGCCTTTGGTGACGAAGAACGGGTCGCTGAGCAGGGCTTCCAGCAGTGTGGGTTCGACAGTGCCGGTGGCTGCCCACTGGCCGTTGCGATCATAGTTCTCGCCGCGTTGCTGGTGAATCCAGGCATCCATCAGCACATTCCCCGGGCCGCAGTCGAAACCGGCTACAGGCCTGGTCGGTTCAATCAGACTGAGATTGCTGAAACCGCCGACATTCAAGACCGCACGGTTACCGGTACGCTCTTCGAACAAAGCCTCGTGGAACGCAGGCACTAAAGGGGCGCCCTGACCGCCGGCGGCCACATCGCGGCTACGGAAATCACTGACGACAGTGATACCGGTCAGCTCTGTGAGCAGCGCAGGATTGCCTATCTGTACCGTGAAGCCACGTGCCGGCTCATGACGAATGGTTTGGCCATGGCTGCCAATGGCGCGAATGGCTTCAGGCTTGAGCTGCTGCTGGTCGAGGAGGGTATGGATACCCTGTGCGGCGAGTGTCACCCAATGGTGCTGGGCAATCGCCGAGCGGGCTATTTCGTCAGGGCCGCTGGCGCACAAGCTCAAGAGCTCACTGCGCAGGGTGTCAGGCATGGGGATGTAGTGTGTGGCGACCAGCTTGATCGCCTGGGTCTGCTCGATCAGCGCGATGTCCAGTCCATCAAGGCTGGTTCCGGACATTACACCGATATAAAGGGCCATGGCTTAACGCTTGCTCGAGGCCAGCATGGTGGCCTTCTCTTGGTCCATGCGCGCCATCAGCGGCTGGCTCTGCGCAAGGAAGCGTGCACGTTCGGACTTGGCAATCGGGTCGGCCATCGGCAACTTCTGGCCCAGTGGGTCGACGTGAACGCCATTGACCTGGAACTCATAGTGCAAGTGCGGGCCGGTGGACAGGCCGGTGGTGCCAATGTAGCCGATTACCTGGCCTTGCTTGACCGTGCCACCGGTCTTCACGCCTTTGGCGAAGCCCTGCATGTGGCCATACAAGGTGCGGTAGGTGTTGCCGTGTTGAATGATCACGGTGTTGCCGTAGCCGCCGCGACGACCGGCCAGCAGCACTTTGCCGTCACCGGCAGCCTTGATTGGCGTGCCGCGTGGCGCTGCGTAATCGACGCCTTTGTGGGCGCGGATCTTGTTGAGGATCGGGTGTTTGCGACCCATGGAGAACTTCGAGCTGATGCGGGCGAAGTCCACCGGCGTGCGGATGAACGCCTTGCGCATGCTGTTGCCATCGGCGGTGTAATAGCTGCTGTTGCCTTGTTTGTTGGTGTAGCGCACGGCGGTGTAGGTCTTGCCGCGGTTGGTGAAGCGCGCAGACAGAATCGGACCGGTGCCGACGGCTTTGCCGTTGACCACTTTCTGCTCGTAGATCACGTCGAATTCGTCGCCCTGGCGGATGTCCTGCGCGAAGTCGACGTCGTAGCCGAAGACGCTGGCCATGTCCATGGTCAGGCTATGGGATAGACCGGCGCGAGCGGCGGATTGTGACAGCGAGCTATTGATGACGCCGTGGACGTAAGCGGTGCGAACGGTAGGTTTGGCGGTGACCCGGTTGAACGCATATCCCTTGTCATTCTTGGTCAGGGTGATGGTTTCCACGTCACTGACCTTGCTGTGCAGGCTGGTCAGTTGGCCTTGCGGGTTCAATTCGAACTCGAGCTTCTGGCCGTGCTTGAGTTGGCTGAACTGTTTGGCTTGTTTGTCGCTGGCCAGTACGTCATGGACGGCTGCAGCTGGCAGGCCCACCTTTTCAAACAGGGTGGACAGCGTGTCGCCCTTGGCAACGATTACTTCCCGATGGCCGGGAGCCTTTGGTTTTTCAGCAATCGGAGCCGGCGCCGGTGTCGTTTCAGCGGTTTGCGGGGTGTTTTCGTCAGCGTTTTCGATCTGGGCAAATGGCGAGGTGACGGGCTCATTTGTGGCTTGAGTCGCATCAGCAGCGTCTTGATCTTGTGTCAGTTGTTCAGCAGGACTTTCCAGTTCAAGACTCAGGGTCGTCTTTTTCGCTTCAACATCACTGGAAGGGAATACCAGGAGCGCCAGGCTGAGAAGGGCGGCGATTCCACTTGCGGCGAGCAGGTGGGTCTTCGGGTAAAGCGGTGGCGCTTTAGACGGTTCAGTGGTCATAAGTAATTTTGACTTTGAAAAATGATGAATTGGAAAAGATGAATGACATGATGAAGATGAAATAACTGTATAAAATATAACCAAATCATCCCCGAAGCAAGTCTACAGACACCCAGTCTGTAGATTGGTGTCCGTGCGCCGGGCAAAACTTGTAATTGGTGCGCGATCTTGTATGGTTGGTTCCCTTTGAATCTGAGCCTTGCGGGTCTGTTATGAAGTCGGTTGAAGAGCAGCTAGCGCTGATTAAACGTGGTGCGGAAGAACTATTGGTCGAGTCCGAGCTGATTGAGAAGCTCAAGCGCGGCCAGCCGCTGCGTATCAAGGCTGGTTTCGATCCAACCGCTCCGGATCTGCACTTGGGTCATACCGTGCTTATTAATAAGCTGCGTCAGTTCCAGGAGCTGGGGCATCAGGTGATCTTCCTTATAGGTGACTTCACCGGGATGATCGGTGATCCGAGCGGCAAGAGTGCCACTCGCCCTCCGCTGACTCGTGATCAGGTTCTGGACAACGCCGAGACTTATAAGTCTCAGGTATTCAAGATTCTTGATCCGGCCAAAACTGAAGTTGCCTTCAACTCCACCTGGATGGATCAGATGGGGCCGGCGGACTTCATTCGTCTGACTTCGCAATACACCGTTGCTCGCATGCTCGAGCGCGATGACTTCGACAAGCGCTATACCACCAATCAACCAATCGCTATTCACGAGTTCCTCTATCCGCTGGTTCAGGGCTACGACTCGGTTGCTCTGCGTGCGGACGTCGAGTTGGGTGGTACCGATCAGAAGTTCAATCTGCTCATGGGGCGTGAGCTGCAACGTGGTTATGGCCAGGAAGCTCAGTGCATTCTGACCATGCCGTTGCTTGAAGGTCTGGATGGTGTGAAGAAGATGTCCAAGTCGTTGGGCAACTATGTCGGTATCCAGGAAGCGCCGGGTGTGATGTACGGCAAGCTGGTGTCGATCCCGGATGCGTTGATGTGGCGTTACTTTGAATTGCTCAGCTTCCGCTCGATGGAAGAGATCAATGCCTTCCGTGCAGATGTAGAAGCAGGTGCTAACCCGCGCGACATCAAAATCAAGCTGGCGGAAGAGATTGTTGCGCGCTTCCACGGTGAGGAAGCAGCAGCGAATGCTCATCGTGCTGCGGGTAACCGTATGAAGGATGGCGAGTTGCCGGATGATCTGCCGGAGATCGAGCTGACTTCCACTGAAGATATGCCGATTGCTGCTGTCCTTAATAAGGCGGGCCTGGTGAAGAACTCGGCGGCGGCGCGCGACCTGTTGGCGTCTGGTGGTGTGCGTGTTGATGGTGAGGTGGTTGATCGCTCCTTTATATATGTACTGGGCGCGACCCACGTTTGCCAGGCGGGCAAGAAGGCATTTGCACGTATCTCATTGAAATCTGAATAAATTTTGAAATAGGGGTTGACGGCGAATTTTAGAAGTCTATAATTCGCCCCACTTCCGGCGCAGTCGAAACGGAAAACTCCTTGAGATTCAAAGAGTTACGCAGTTTTCGACAGCGGCTTGCTTCAGTTCATCGAAGCCTGGAAGGAGTTGAAAATGTCGGCATGTCTGGCGCTTTTAACGGTTCGATCTTCTCGGTCGAAAGCGGTGAAAAAAGGGTGTTGACAACAGCGAGTAACGCTGTAGAATTCGCCTCCCGCTAACGAGAGATCGGAAGCGCAAGTGGTTGAAGTTGTTGAAGAAATCTTCGAAAACTTCTGAAAATAATCACTTGACAGCAAATGAGGCTGCTGTAGAATGCGCGCCTCGGTTGAGACGAAAGATCTTAACCAACCGCTCTTTAACAACTGAATCAAGCAATTCGTGTGGGTGCTTGTGGAGTCAGACTGATAGTCAACAAGATTATCAGCATCACAAGTTACTCCGCGAGAAATCAAAGATGTAACCAACGATTGCTGAGCCAAGTTTAGGGTTTCTTAAAAACCCAAAGATGTTTGAACTGAAGAGTTTGATCATGGCTCAGATTGAACGCTGGCGGCAGGCCTAACACATGCAAGTCGAGCGGATGACAGGAGCTTGCTCCTGAATTCAGCGGCGGACGGGTGAGTAATGCCTAGGAATCTGCCTGGTAGTGGGGGACAACGTTTCGAAAGGAACGCTAATACCGCATACGTCCTACGGGAGAAAGCAGGGGACCTTCGGGCCTTGCGCTATCAGATGAGCCTAGGTCGGATTAGCTAGTTGGTGAGGTAATGGCTCACCAAGGCGACGATCCGTAACTGGTCTGAGAGGATGATCAGTCACACTGGAACTGAGACACGGTCCAGACTCCTACGGGAGGCAGCAGTGGGGAATATTGGACAATGGGCGAAAGCCTGATCCAGCCATGCCGCGTGTGTGAAGAAGGTCTTCGGATTGTAAAGCACTTTAAGTTGGGAGGAAGGGCATTAACCTAATACGTTAGTGTTTTGACGTTACCGACAGAATAAGCACCGGCTAACTCTGTGCCAGCAGCCGCGGTAATACAGAGGGTGCAAGCGTTAATCGGAATTACTGGGCGTAAAGCGCGCGTAGGTGGTTCGTTAAGTTGAATGTGAAATCCCCGGGCTCAACCTGGGAACTGCATCCAAAACTGGCGAGCTAGAGTATGGTAGAGGGTGGTGGAATTTCCTGTGTAGCGGTGAAATGCGTAGATATAGGAAGGAACACCAGTGGCGAAGGCGACCACCTGGACTGATACTGACACTGAGGTGCGAAAGCGTGGGGAGCAAACAGGATTAGATACCCTGGTAGTCCACGCCGTAAACGATGTCAACTAGCCGTTGGGAGCCTTGAGCTCTTAGTGGCGCAGCTAACGCATTAAGTTGACCGCCTGGGGAGTACGGCCGCAAGGTTAAAACTCAAATGAATTGACGGGGGCCCGCACAAGCGGTGGAGCATGTGGTTTAATTCGAAGCAACGCGAAGAACCTTACCAGGCCTTGACATCCAATGAACTTTCCAGAGATGGATTGGTGCCTTCGGGAACATTGAGACAGGTGCTGCATGGCTGTCGTCAGCTCGTGTCGTGAGATGTTGGGTTAAGTCCCGTAACGAGCGCAACCCTTGTCCTTAGTTACCAGCACGTTATGGTGGGCACTCTAAGGAGACTGCCGGTGACAAACCGGAGGAAGGTGGGGATGACGTCAAGTCATCATGGCCCTTACGGCCTGGGCTACACACGTGCTACAATGGTCGGTACAGAGGGTTGCCAAGCCGCGAGGTGGAGCTAATCCCATAAAACCGATCGTAGTCCGGATCGCAGTCTGCAACTCGACTGCGTGAAGTCGGAATCGCTAGTAATCGCGAATCAGAATGTCGCGGTGAATACGTTCCCGGGCCTTGTACACACCGCCCGTCACACCATGGGAGTGGGTTGCACCAGAAGTAGCTAGTCTAACCTTCGGGAGGACGGTTACCACGGTGTGATTCATGACTGGGGTGAAGTCGTAACAAGGTAGCCGTAGGGGAACCTGCGGCTGGATCACCTCCTTAATCGACGACATCAGCTGCTCCATAAGTTCCCACACGAATTGCTTGATTCATTGAAGAAGACGATAGAAGCAGCTTTAAGCTCCAAGCTGATAGCTCTTAGCTAATCAGTTACGCGCTCGAAATTGGGTCTGTAGCTCAGTTGGTTAGAGCGCACCCCTGATAAGGGTGAGGTCGGCAGTTCGAATCTGCCCAGACCCACCAATTTTGTATGGGGCCATAGCTCAGCTGGGAGAGCGCCTGCCTTGCACGCAGGAGGTCAGCGGTTCGATCCCGCTTGGCTCCACCATTAACTGCTTCTACTTGTTAGAGTTTAGAAATGAATATTCCAGTGCGAATATTGATTTCTAGTCTTTGATTAGATCGTTCTTTAAAAATTTGGGTATGTGATAGAAAGATAGACTGGATAACACTTTCACTGGTGTTTATTCAGGCTAAGGTAAAATTTGTGAGTTTAATCGCGAATTTTCGGCGAATGTCGTCTTCACAGTATAACCAGATTGCTTGGGGTTATATGGTCAAGTGAAGAAGCGCATACGGTGGATGCCTTGGCAGTCAGAGGCGATGAAAGACGTGGTAGCCTGCGAAAAGCTTCGGGGAGTCGGCAAACAGACTTTGATCCGGAGATGTCTGAATGGGGGAACCCAGCCATCATAAGATGGTTATCTTGTACTGAATACATAGGTGCAAGAGGCGAACCAGGGGAACTGAAACATCTAAGTACCCTGAGGAAAAGAAATCAACCGAGATTCCCTTAGTAGTGGCGAGCGAACGGGGACTAGCCCTTAAGTGGCTTTGAGATTAGCGGAACGCTCTGGAAAGTGCGGCCATAGTGGGTGATAGCCCTGTACGCGAAAATCTCTTGGTCATGAAATCGAGTAGGACGGAGCACGAGAAACTTTGTCTGAATATGGGGGGACCATCCTCCAAGGCTAAATACTACTGACTGACCGATAGTGAACTAGTACCGTGAGGGAAAGGCGAAAAGAACCCCGGAGAGGGGAGTGAAATAGATCCTGAAACCGTATGCGTACAAGCAGTGGGAGCAGACTTTGTTCTGTGACTGCGTACCTTTTGTATAATGGGTCAGCGACTTATTTTCAGTGGCGAGCTTAACCGAATAGGGGAGGCGTAGCGAAAGCGAGTCTTAATAGGGCGTCTAGTCGCTGGGAATAGACCCGAAACCGGGCGATCTATCCATGGGCAGGTTGAAGGTTAGGTAACACTGACTGGAGGACCGAACCGACTACCGTTGAAAAGTTAGCGGATGACCTGTGGATCGGAGTGAAAGGCTAATCAAGCTCGGAGATAGCTGGTTCTCCTCGAAAGCTATTTAGGTAGCGCCTCATGTATCACTGTAGGGGGTAGAGCACTGTTTCGGCTAGGGGGTCATCCCGACTTACCAAACCGATGCAAACTCCGAATACCTACAAGTGCCGAGCATGGGAGACACACGGCGGGTGCTAACGTCCGTCGTGAAAAGGGAAACAACCCAGACCGTCAGCTAAGGTCCCAAAGTTATGGTTAAGTGGGAAACGATGTGGGAAGGCTTAGACAGCTAGGAGGTTGGCTTAGAAGCAGCCACCCTTTAAAGAAAGCGTAATAGCTCACTAGTCGAGTCGGCCTGCGCGGAAGATGTAACGGGGCTCAAACCATACACCGAAGCTACGGGTATCACGCAAGTGATGCGGTAGAGGAGCGTTCTGTAAGCCTGTGAAGGTGAGTTGAGAAGCTTGCTGGAGGTATCAGAAGTGCGAATGCTGACATGAGTAACGACAATGGGTGTGAAAAACACCCACGCCGAAAGACCAAGGTTTCCTGCGCAACGTTAATCGACGCAGGGTTAGTCGGTCCCTAAGGCGAGGCTGAAAAGCGTAGTCGATGGAAAACAGGTTAATATTCCTGTACTTCTGGTTATTGCGATGGAGGGACGGAGAAGGCTAGGCCAGCTTGGCGTTGGTTGTCCAAGTTTAAGGTGGTAGGCTGAGATCTTAGGTAAATCCGGGATCTTAAGGCCGAGAGCTGATGACGAGTTACCCTTTGGGTGACGAAGTGGTTGATGCCATGCTTCCAAGAAAAGCTTCTAAGCTTCAGGTAACCAGGAACCGTACCCCAAACCGACACAGGTGGTTGGGTAGAGAATACCAAGGCGCTTGAGAGAACTCGGGTGAAGGAACTAGGCAAAATGGCACCGTAACTTCGGGAGAAGGTGCGCCGGTGAGGGTGAAGGACTTGCTCCGTAAGCTCATGCCGGTCGAAGATACCAGGCCGCTGCGACTGTTTATTAAAAACACAGCACTCTGCAAACACGAAAGTGGACGTATAGGGTGTGACGCCTGCCCGGTGCCGGAAGGTTAATTGATGGGGTTAGCTAACGCGAAGCTCTTGATCGAAGCCCCGGTAAACGGCGGCCGTAACTATAACGGTCCTAAGGTAGCGAAATTCCTTGTCGGGTAAGTTCCGACCTGCACGAATGGCGTAACGATGGCGGCGCTGTCTCCACCCGAGACTCAGTGAAATTGAAATCGCTGTGAAGATGCAGTGTATCCGCGGCTAGACGGAAAGACCCCGTGAACCTTTACTATAGCTTTGCACTGGACTTTGAATTTGCTTGTGTAGGATAGGTGGGAGGCTTTGAAGCGTGGACGCCAGTTCGCGTGGAGCCATCCTTGAAATACCACCCTGGCAACTTTGAGGTTCTAACTCAGGTCCGTTATCCGGATCGAGGACAGTGTATGGTGGGTAGTTTGACTGGGGCGGTCTCCTCCTAAAGAGTAACGGAGGAGTACGAAGGTGCGCTCAGACCGGTCGGAAATCGGTCGTAGAGTATAAAGGCAAAAGCGCGCTTGACTGCGAGACAGACACGTCGAGCAGGTACGAAAGTAGGTCTTAGTGATCCGGTGGTTCTGTATGGAAGGGCCATCGCTCAACGGATAAAAGGTACTCCGGGGATAACAGGCTGATACCGCCCAAGAGTTCATATCGACGGCGGTGTTTGGCACCTCGATGTCGGCTCATCACATCCTGGGGCTGAAGCCGGTCCCAAGGGTATGGCTGTTCGCCATTTAAAGTGGTACGCGAGCTGGGTTTAGAACGTCGTGAGACAGTTCGGTCCCTATCTGCCGTGGACGTTTGAGATTTGAGAGGGGCTGCTCCTAGTACGAGAGGACCGGAGTGGACGAACCTCTGGTGTTCCGGTTGTCACGCCAGTGGCATTGCCGGGTAGCTATGTTCGGGAAAGATAACCGCTGAAAGCATCTAAGCGGGAAACTTGCCTCAAGATGAGATCTCACTGGAACCTTGAGTTCCCTGAAGGGCCGTCGAAGACTACGACGTTGATAGGTTGGGTGTGTAAGCGCTGTGAGGCGTTGAGCTAACCAATACTAATTGCCCGTGAGGCTTGACCATATAACACCCAAGCAATTTGCAGGCTTTGAGCTGAAAAGCGAAAGGTCACCAGATTGCGGTGTGTGAAGACGAAACGAACCGAAAGTTCGAGAGAAACACACAAACTATCGCATACCCAATTTGCTGAAGCGTCGAAAGACGAGTCGGCACACCGAATTTCTTGACGACCATAGAGCGTTGGAACCACCTGATCCCATCCCGAACTCAGAAGTGAAACGATGCATCGCCGATGGTAGTGTGGGGTTTCCCCATGTGAGAGTAGGTCATCGTCAAGATTAAATTCCGAAACCCCAATTGCGAAAGCAGTTGGGGTTTTGTTTTGCCCGCAGGAAAGTGGTTTGCTTGATTTCTATGCAATCGGCCGCCTCATGGCTATTATTCGGGCCTCATTGTGAGGCGAGACCTGCATGCTGACGTTGTTGAATCTTTTAAAGGATGGTCGATTCCATTCTGGTCAGGCTCTTGGGGTTGCCCTGGGCATCAGTCGAAGTGCTGTATGGAAGCAGCTTCAGCATCTTGAGGCTGAGCTAGGGTTGTCCATCAATAAGGTCCGGGGTCGAGGCTACCAACTGGCTGCTCCCCTGACGCTACTCGATCCTCTGAGTATTGGTGCCTTGGCCCCGGTTTGGCCTATGACAGTCTTTGACTCCATTGACTCCACCAATGGAGAAGCGTTACGCGCGATCAATCAAGGTCGCACGGCGCCGTTCCTGGTCTTGGCAGAGCGACAAATTTCCGGTCGAGGACGCAGGGGGCGCAAGTGGATAAGTCCCTTTGCTGAAAATCTCTATTACAGCTTGGTCCTGCGTATTGAAGGCGGCATGCGCCAGCTTGAGGGGCTGAGTCTTGTGGTCGGTCTGGCGGTCCTGCATTCCTTGCGAAAGCTGGGAGTGTCTGGCGCTGGATTGAAGTGGCCCAACGACGTATTGGTCGGAAACAAGAAAATTGCCGGTATTCTTCTGGAGCTCGTAGGGGATCCAGCAGATGTTTGTCACGTGGTGCTGGGGATAGGCATTAACGTGAATATGCAGGTTGCTGAGGAGGTCGATCAGCAATGGACGTCAATTCGACTCGAGACGGGCAAAAGCTGTGATCGTAATGTATTGGTGGCGGAGCTAAGCGAGCAACTGCGCAGCTATATCCATCGCCATCAGGTGGATGGCTTTTCAGCTCTCCAGGATGAGTGGCAAAAGGACCATATGTGGCAAGGTCGCTCGGTTTCGTTGATTGCCGGCGCTAATCATATAGAAGGCGTGGTGCTCGGTATTGATAGTCAAGGTGCGCTGCGCCTGAAGGTGGATGGCGTGGAAAAAGTATTTAGCGGTGGTGAGCTCAGTCTGAGGTTGCGTGATGATTCTTGAGCTCGACTGTGGAAACAGCTTCATCAAGTGGCGGGTATTGAATGCTGCCGCCGAAGGTCTTTTCGCAGAAGGAGTGGTCGACTCGGATCAGGCCCTGGTGGATAGTCTCTGTGCATTGGGCGGCCTGTCGCTACGTAACTGTCGCTTGGTCAGTGTCAGAACTAGTGAGGAGACTGCCGCTCTGACTCGGATTCTTGAGCAGACGTTCGCCCTCTCTGTAGTGTGTGCGAAGCCGGCCAATGAAATGTCCGGTGTCAAAAATGGCTATGACGACTATGAGCGTCTGGGGCTGGATCGCTGGCTGGCAATGCTCGGTGGTTTCCACCTGGCCGCAGGTGCTTGTCTGATTCTGGATTTCGGCACTGCTGTGACGGCAGACTTCATTAATGCCGACGGTGAGCACCAGGGGGGATTCATTTGTCCGGGGATGCCATTGATGCGAAATCAACTTCGCACACATACTCGGAATATCCGTTATGGAGATTTGGCTGCCGAGCGGGCTCTGACGAGTCATGCTCCTGGGCGGAGCACCGTTGAGGCGGTGGAGCGGGGGTGCTCGTTGATGTTGAGGGGGTTCGTGTTGACCCAAATGGAAATGGCTCGATCCTATTGGGGTGAGCGCTTTACCGTCTTTATTACAGGTGGCGACGCAGGTTTGGTTGCGGATGTCGTGCCTGATGCCCGAGTCGTCCCGGATCTGGTCTTTGTGGGGTTGGCGATGGCGTGTCCCTTATCTTGAGGTTTGTATGCGTTGGTTGTTCCTGCTGCTGGTTGTTCTCAATGTGTTCTATTACGTCTGGCATCAGCAGGAAGCGCCCTTGCGAGCAAAAGATGTCACGCCACTCAGCATGTACCGTGGATCCCAGCAAGACATTCGCTTGCTGAGTGAGGCTAGTGATGAATCCGGAGTGGGGCAGGGTGCACGACGCACAGGGCAGGATTGCCTGTTCTTGGGTGGCTTGGCTCGAGAGGAGGCTATTTCTGCGCTGCAGCAGCGGCTAGTAGCCATGAACGTAAGGGCTCAACCTTCGCAAAAGGATCTCACCGAGCCCGGTTACTGGCTGCGCATCGCGCCCGAAAGCCAGCGTTTGTTAGGGGATGCCCAGTTGCAAAACCTTTCCAAGGAATTCAATGAGTTAAAACATAAAATAATGCTGTGCGAGGGGGTTGCACCGTTGGAATAGTTTGCATAGAATGGCGCCCGCTCCACAGCGAACACCTAAACAGGTTGTCAAAGCGGAGCGATGTCAACGCAGCTAACCTCAGGTTTTTAATGAGAAAATGCTTGACAGAAGGTCGGCATAGTATAGAATGCCGGCTCGCTTAGGAGGGGTTCCCGAGCGGCCAAAGGGATCAGACTGTAAATCTGACGTCTACGACTTCGAAGGTTCGAATCCTTCCCCCTCCACCATTTTTAGCGTGAGCTGCAAGCTCCGCGGGTATAGTTTAGTGGTAGAACCTCAGCCTTCCAAGCTGATGATGCGGGTTCGATTCCCGCTACCCGCTCCAAGTTTGCAGGTTGTGCAAAGTGTTACGCTCTTGTAGCTCAGTTGGTAGAGCACACCCTTGGTAAGGGTGAGGTCAGCGGTTCAAATCCGCTCAAGAGCTCCATATAACAAGGCAGATATGAAAATATCTGCCTTTGTTTTAATGGCTGATATTGTTTGTCTAATTTCTTCTGTTGAGGGTGATATCGATGGCTAAGGAAAAATTTGATCGTTCCCTGCCCCACGTCAACGTTGGGACCATTGGTCACGTTGACCACGGTAAAACCACTCTGACCGCTGCTCTGACTCGCGTTTGCTCCGAAGTTTTCGGTTCGGCCGTAGTTGAATTCGACAAGATCGACAGCGCTCCAGAAGAAAAAGCTCGCGGTATCACCATCAACACCGCACACGTTGAGTACAACTCGCTGATCCGTCACTACGCTCACGTTGACTGCCCAGGTCACGCTGACTATGTGAAGAACATGATCACCGGTGCTGCTCAAATGGACGGCGCTATTCTGGTTTGTTCGGCCGCTGATGGTCCGATGCCGCAAACCCGTGAGCACATCCTGCTGTCCCGTCAGGTAGGCGTTCCGTACATCGTGGTTTTCCTGAACAAGGCTGACCTGGTAGACGACGCTGAGCTGCTGGAACTGGTTGAGATGGAAGTTCGCGACCTGCTGTCCACCTACGACTTCCCGGGCGATGACACTCCAATCATCATCGGTTCGGCTCGTATGGCGCTGGAAGGCAAAGACGACAACGAGATGGGCACCACTGCCGTCAAGAAGCTGGTTGAAACTCTGGACAGCTACATCCCAGAACCAGTTCGTATGATCGACAAGCCGTTCCTGATGCCAATCGAAGACGTGTTCTCGATCTCGGGTCGCGGTACTGTTGTGACTGGTCGTATCGAGCGCGGTATCGTTCGCGTTCAGGATCCGCTGGAAATCGTTGGTCTGCGTGACACTACCGTTTCCACCTGCACGGGTGTTGAAATGTTCCGCAAGCTGCTCGACGAAGGTCGTGCTGGCGAGAACTGCGGCGTTCTGCTGCGTGGTACCAAGCGTGACGACGTTGAGCGTGGTCAGGTTCTGGTCAAGCCGGGTTCGGTTAAGCCGCACACCAAGTTCACCGCAGAAGTTTACGTTCTGAGCAAGGAAGAAGGCGGCCGTCACACTCCGTTCTTCAAAGGCTACCGTCCACAGTTCTACTTCCGTACTACTGACGTGACTGGTAACTGCGAGCTGCCAGAAGGCGTTGAAATGGTAATGCCAGGTGACAACATTCAGATGACTGTTACCCTGATCAAAACCATCGCGATGGAAGACGGTCTGCGTTTCGCTATCCGTGAAGGCGGTCGTACCGTTGGCGCTGGCGTCGTAGCTAAAATCATCGAATAAGCGGTTGTAATGTATTTTTCGGGCCGGCATAATGGTCGGCCTGATTTTGTTTTAGGTCAGTAGCTCAATTGGCAGAGCGACGGTCTCCAAAACCGTAGGTTGGGGGTTCGATTCCCTCCTGACCTGCCAGATTCACTCGGTGTGTCTGGCTTTCTTTTCACAGGATCTTCATAGATGACTCCTAAAGCTGAAGCTCAAGGCTCTCGCTTCGATCTGCTCAAGTGGCTTGTAGTTGTCGCTTTGGTGGTTGTTGGCGTTGTTGGCAATCAGTATTACTCTGCTTCGCCGATCCTGTACCGTGTACTCGCATTGCTTGTCATTGCTGCTGTAGCTGCCTTTGTAGGCCTGCAGACTGCGAAGGGCAAGTCTTTCTTTGTGCTGGTTAAGGAAGCTCGTACCGAGATTCGTAAAGTCGTGTGGCCAACTCGCCAAGAAACCACGCAGACCACCCTGATTGTGGTGGCTGTTGTTCTGGTTATGGCGTTGCTGTTGTGGGGTCTTGATTCCCTGCTCGGTTGGCTTGTTTCCTTGATTGTCGGCTAAGGGTGTCCCGTGGCTAAGCGTTGGTATGTTGTGCATGCTTACTCGGGTTACGAGAAGCATGTGATGCGCTCGCTGATCGAGCGCGTAAAGCTGGCTGGCATGGAAGATGGCTTCGGCGAGATTCTGGTTCCCACTGAAGAAGTGGTTGAAATGCGTAATGGCCAGAAGCGCAAAAGCGAGCGTAAGTTCTTCCCAGGTTACGTGCTGGTTCAGATGGATATGAATGAGGGTACCTGGCACTTGGTCAAGGATACTCCTCGGGTGATGGGCTTTATTGGCGGTACCGCTGACAAGCCTGCGCCAATTACCGACAAAGAGGCGGAAGCCATCCTGCGTCGTGTGGCTGATGGTAGTGATAAGCCGAAGCCGAAGACTTTGTTTGAGCCAGGTGAAGTGGTTCGTGTTACTGACGGCCCATTCGCTGACTTTAACGGCACTGTTGAAGAAGTTAACTACGAAAAGAGCCGTGTCCAAGTGGCAGTGCTTATTTTCGGTCGCTCTACTCCGGTAGAGTTGGAGTTCAGTCAGGTCGAAAAGGTCTAACTGAACAAGCATCCCAACCCCGCAGCCCTAGGCTGTGGGGTTTTGTCGTCACTGGGATAAACGCGCAAGTAACCGGGGAGCCTTTCGAGGCGTTCGAACCCGTAATTGGAGTGCCTCATGGCCAAGAAGATTACCGCTTACATCAAGCTGCAAGTGAAGGCCGCTCAGGCTAACCCAAGCCCACCTGTTGGTCCTGCTCTGGGTCAGCACGGCGTGAACATCATGGAATTCTGCAAGGCTTTCAACGCCCGTACTCAGGGTCTTGAAGCAGGTCTGCCGACTCCAGTGATCATCACTGTCTACAGCGACCGTAGCTTCACTTTCGAAACCAAATCCACCCCTGCTTCGGTTCTGCTGAAGAAGGCGGCCGGTCTGACCAGCGGTTCCGCTCGTCCGAACACCGTTAAGGTTGGCACTGTTACCCGTGCTCAGCTGGAAGAAATCGCGAAAACCAAAAACGCGGATCTGACTGCAGCTGATATGGATGCAGCCGTGCGTACTATCGCCGGTTCTGCTCGTAGCATGGGCCTTAACGTGGAGGGTGTGTAATGGCTAAGCTGACCAAGCGTCAAAAGGCTATCGCCGGCAAAATCGAAGCAGGCAAGGCCTACAACATTGTAGATGCTGCTGCTCTGCTGGCTGAGCTGTCGACTGTCAAGTTCAGCGAGTCGTTTGACGTTGCTGTAAACCTGGGTGTAGATCCGCGTAAATCTGACCAGGTTGTTCGTAGCGCTACTGTGCTGCCACACGGCACTGGCAAGACCGTTCGCGTTGCTGTGTTCACCCAGGGTCCAGCTGCTGAGGCCGCTCTGGCTGCCGGCGCTGACCGTGTAGGTATGGACGACCTGGCTGCCGAAATGAAAGGCGGCGACTTGAACTATGACGTAGTGATCGCATCCCCGGATGCCATGCGCGTTGTAGGTCAACTGGGTCAGATCCTCGGTCCACGTGGCCTGATGCCTAACCCGAAAGTCGGCACCGTTACTCCAGACGTAGCCACCGCGGTTAAAAACGCCAAGGCTGGTCAGGTTCGTTATCGCACCGACAAAAACGGCATCATCCACACTTCCGTTGGCAAGATCGGCTTTGATGCCGTCAAGCTGAAGGAAAACGTTGAAGCTCTGATCGCTGATCTGAAGCGCATCAAACCAGCTTCTTCGAAAGGTATTTACGTCAAGCGCGTTACCCTGAGCACCACTATGGGCCCAGGTCTGGTTATCGACCAGAGCTCGCTGGACGCGTAAGACAAAGGTTGGCGCGACTGTTCGCGCCAATTGAAAGATTGGGGTCCCTGCCTGGCGGGGGCTATCCAAGACCGTAGGCGGCGCAAGCCTTAAACCATAAGCCTACGCAGATGGTGCTCCCGGTTCCTTACCGAATCAGACACCAAAACGACATTCGGTTTCGGCCGAGTGAAACGGTAACAAGCAGGAGTTAAACCCGTGGCAATTAATCTCGAAGACAAGAAGGCCATCGTCGCTGAAGTCAACGAGGCTGCCAAAGTCGCTCTGTCCGCTGTCGTGGTTGATGCCCGTGGCGTAACAGTAGGCGCAATGACCGGACTCCGTAAAGAGGCTCGTGAGGCTGGCGTTTACGTACGCGTTGTACGTAACACCCTGCTCAAGCGCGCTGTTGCTGACACTGAATTCAGTGTTCTCAACGACGTGTTCACCGGCCCGACCCTGATTGCATTCTCGAACGAACATCCGGGCGCTGCTGCCCGTATCTTCAAAGAGTTTGCCAAGGGTCAGGACAAGTTCGAGATCAAGGCAGCTGCGTTCGAGGGCAAGTTCCTCGCAGCTAATCAGATCGACGTACTGGCAACTCTGCCGACCCGTGACGAAGCAATTTCTCAGCTGATGAGCGTGATTCAAGGCGCTACCAGCAAGTTGGCTCGTACTCTGGCGGCAATTCGCGACCAGAAAGAAGCTGCCGCAGCCTAAGGCTCGTCAACTTCTCGCGTTTTTTGTTTATTTCGATGGTCGCGAAGGCCGTCCCCCAATTCAGGAATTGAGTCATGTCTCTGACTAACGAACAAATCATCGAAGCAATCGGCCAGAAATCCGTAGTGGAAATCGTTGAGCTGATCAAAGCGATGGAAGAAACCTTCGGTGTTACCGCTGCTGCTGCTTCGGCTGGTCCAGCTGCTGCTGCCGCTGTTGTTGAAGAGCAAACCGAGTTCAACGTTGTTCTGCTGGAAGCTGGCGAGAAGAAGGTTAACGTGATCAAGGCAGTTCGTGAACTGACCGGTCTGGGCCTGAAAGAAGCCAAAGAGAAAGTAGACGGCGCTCCTCAGGTTGTAGCTGAAGGCGTTTCGAAAGAAGCTGCTGAAGACGCCAAGAAGAAGCTGGAAGAAGCAGGCGCTAAAGTCGAGCTGAAATAAGTATCGACTTTGCTCCTCCAGCCCGAGCGTCAAGCGACAGGCTGATGGCTGGTGGCTCTTGCCACCGGCCTTTTTCCGTTATTGGCAGCCGACTGGGTCGGTGCTGATAAAGGCGCTGTAACCACCCGATGCGGTGGCGCAAACCATGGGGTTTGCACGATTTTCTGGCTGCTCCCGTCGGGAGGGGCCAAACAAGCAGGTGACCAAGCTGGGGAACGCTGATGGCTTACTCATATACTGAGAAAAAACGTATCCGCAAGGACTTTAGCAAGTTGCCGGACGTCATGGATGTGCCGTACCTCCTGGCCATCCAGCTGGATTCGTATCGTGAATTCTTGCAAGCGGGAGCGACTAAAGATCAGTTCCGCGACGTGGGCCTGCATGCGGCCTTCAAATCCGTTTTCCCGATCATCAGCTACTCCGGCAATGCTGCGCTGGAGTACGTCGGTTATCGCCTGGGCGAACCGGCATTTGATGTCAAAGAATGCGTATTGCGCGGTGTAACTTTCGCCGTACCTTTGCGGGTAAAAGTGCGCCTGATCATTTTCGACAAAGAGTCGTCGAACAAAGCGATCAAGGACATCAAAGAGCAAGAAGTCTACATGGGTGAAATCCCATTGATGACTGAGAACGGTACCTTCGTAATCAACGGTACCGAGCGTGTTATCGTTTCCCAGCTGCACCGTTCCCCGGGCGTGTTCTTCGACCACGACCGTGGCAAGACGCACAGCTCCGGTAAACTGCTGTACTCGGCGCGTATCATTCCTTACCGCGGTTCGTGGCTGGACTTCGAGTTCGACCCGAAAGACTGCGTGTTCGTGCGTATCGACCGTCGTCGCAAGCTGCCGGCCTCGGTATTGCTGCGTGCGCTCGGTTACACCACTGAAGAAGTGCTCGACGCGTTCTACACCACCAACGTCTTCCACCTGAGCGGCGAAACCCTCAGCCTGGAACTGGTGCCATCGCGCCTGCGTGGTGAAATCGCGGTTCTGGATATTCAGGACGAGAAGGGCAAGGTCATCGTTGAAGCGGGCCGCCGTATTACCGCGCGCCACATCAACCAGATCGAAAAAGCCGGTATCAAGACGCTGGAAGTACCTCTGGACTACGTCCTGGGTCGCACCACCGCCAAGGTCATCGTGCACCCGGCTACCGGCGAAATCCTGGCAGAGTGCAACACTGAGCTGAACACCGAAGTCCTGGCAAAAATTGCCAAGGCCGGCGTTGTTCGCATCGAAACTCTGTACACCAACGACATCGACTGCGGTCCGTTTGTCTCTGACACTCTGAAGATCGACTCCACCAGCAACCAATTGGAAGCGCTGGTCGAGATCTATCGCATGATGCGTCCAGGCGAGCCGCCAACCAAAGACGCTGCCGAAACCCTGTTCAACAACCTGTTCTTCAGCCCTGAGCGCTACGATCTGTCTGCGGTCGGCCGGATGAAGTTCAACCGTCGTATCGGTCGTACCGAGATCGAAGGTTCGGGCGTGCTGTGCAAGGAAGATATCGTCGCGGTACTGAAGACTCTGGTCGACATCCGTAACGGTAAAGGCATCGTCGATGACATCGACCACCTGGGTAACCGTCGTGTTCGCTGCGTAGGCGAAATGGCCGAGAACCAGTTCCGCGTTGGCCTGGTGCGTGTTGAGCGTGCGGTCAAAGAGCGTCTGTCGATGGCTGAAAGCGAAGGCCTGATGCCGCAAGACCTGATCAACGCCAAGCCAGTGGCTGCGGCGGTGAAAGAGTTCTTCGGTTCCAGCCAGCTCTCGCAGTTCATGGACCAGAACAACCCGCTGTCCGAGATCACCCACAAGCGTCGTGTCTCTGCACTCGGCCCTGGTGGTCTGACTCGTGAGCGCGCAGGCTTTGAAGTCCGTGACGTACACCCGACTCACTACGGTCGTGTATGCCCGATTGAAACGCCGGAAGGTCCGAACATCGGTCTGATCAACTCCCTGGCTGCTTACGCTCGCACCAACCAGTACGGCTTCCTGGAAAGCCCGTACCGCGTGGTTAAAGAGGGTGTGGTCACCGACGAGATCGTGTTCCTGTCCGCTATTGAAGAAGCCGATCACGTGATCGCGCAGGCTTCGGCGACCATGAACGACCAGAAAGTCCTGATCGACGAACTGGTAGCCGTACGTCACCTGAACGAATTCACCGTCAAGGCGCCTGAAGAAGTCACCTTGATGGACGTTTCGCCGAAGCAGGTAGTTTCGGTTGCAGCGTCGCTGATTCCGTTCCTCGAGCACGACGACGCCAACCGTGCGTTGATGGGTTCGAACATGCAGCGTCAAGCTGTACCAACCCTGCGCGCTGACAAGCCGCTGGTAGGTACCGGCATGGAGCGTAACGTAGCCCGTGACTCCGGCGTTTGCGTCGTGGCTCGTCGTGGCGGCGTGATCGACTCCGTCGACGCCAGCCGTATCGTGGTTCGTGTTGCTGATGATGAAGTGGAAACCGGCGAAGCTGGTGTCGACATCTACAACCTGACCAAATACACCCGCTCGAACCAGAACACCTGCATCAACCAGCGTCCGCTGGTGAGCAAGGGTGATCGCGTTCAGCGTAGCGACATCATGGCCGACGGCCCGTCCACCGACATGGGTGAACTGGCGCTGGGCCAAAACATGCGCATCGCGTTCATGGCATGGAACGGCTTCAACTTCGAAGACTCCATCTGCCTGTCCGAGCGTGTGGTTCAGGAAGACCGTTTCACCACGATCCACATTCAGGAACTGACCTGTGTGGCCCGTGACACCAAGCTTGGCCCAGAGGAAATCACTGCGGACATCCCGAACGTGGGTGAGGCTGCACTGAACAAGCTGGACGAAGCCGGTATCGTTTACGTAGGTGCTGAAGTAGGCGCAGGCGACATCCTGGTTGGCAAGGTCACTCCGAAAGGCGAGACCCAACTGACTCCGGAAGAAAAACTGCTGCGTGCGATCTTCGGTGAAAAAGCCAGCGACGTTAAAGACACCTCCCTGCGCGTACCTACCGGTACCAAAGGTACTGTCATCGACGTACAGGTCTTCACCCGTGATGGCGTTGAGCGTGACGCTCGTGCACTGTCGATCGAGAAGTCCCAGCTGGACGAGATCCGCAAGGATCTGAACGAAGAGTTCCGTATCGTTGAAGGCGCAACCTTCGAACGTCTGCGCTCCGCTCTGGTAGGCCACAAGGCTGAAGGCGGTGCTGGTCTGAAGAAAGGTCAGGACATCACCGACGAAGTTCTCGACGGTCTTGAGCATGGTCAGTGGTTCAAACTGCGCATGGCTGAAGATGCTCTGAACGAGCAGCTCGAAAAGGCTCAGGCCTACATCGTTGATCGTCGCCGTCTGCTGGACGACAAGTTCGAAGACAAGAAGCGCAAACTGCAGCAGGGCGATGACCTGGCTCCAGGCGTGCTGAAAATCGTCAAGGTTTACCTGGCAATCCGTCGCCGCATCCAGCCGGGCGACAAGATGGCCGGTCGTCACGGTAACAAAGGTGTGGTCTCCGTGATCATGCCAGTTGAAGACATGCCGCACGATGCCAATGGCACCCCGGTCGATGTGGTCCTCAACCCGCTGGGCGTACCTTCGCGTATGAACGTCGGTCAGATCCTTGAAACCCACCTGGGCCTCGCGGCCAAAGGTCTGGGCGAGAAGATCAACCGGATGATCGAAGAGCAGCGTAAAGTCGCTGAGCTGCGTACTTTCCTGGACGAGATCTACAACCAGATCGGCGGTCGTAACGAAGATCTGGACAGCTTCTCCGATCAGGAAATCCTGGATCTGGCGAAGAACCTGCGTGGCGGTGTTCCAATGGCCACTCCAGTGTTCGACGGTGCCAAGGAAAGCGAAATCAAGGCCATGCTGAAACTGGCAGACCTGCCGGAAAGCGGCCAGATGCAGCTGACTGACGGCCGTACCGGCAACAAGTTCGAGCGTCCAGTTACCGTTGGCTACATGTACATGCTGAAGCTGAACCACTTGGTAGACGACAAGATGCACGCGCGTTCTACCGGTTCGTACAGCCTGGTTACCCAGCAGCCGCTGGGTGGTAAGGCGCAGTTCGGTGGTCAGCGTTTCGGGGAGATGGAGGTCTGGGCACTGGAAGCATACGGTGCCGCTTACACTCTGCAAGAAATGCTCACAGTGAAGTCGGACGATGTGAACGGCCGTACCAAGATGTACAAAAACATCGTGGATGGCGATCACCGTATGGAGCCGGGCATGCCCGAGTCCTTCAACGTGTTGATCAAGGAAATTCGTTCCCTCGGCATCGATATCGATCTGGAAACCGAATAACACGTGACGCGATCGAGAGCGGGGCAGGACTGCCCGCTCTCTGCTCCGCCAGGAGGAAAGGCCTTGAAAGACCTACTGAATTTGCTGAAAAACCAGGGTCAAGTCGAAGAGTTCGACGCCATCCGTATCGGATTGGCCTCGCCTGAGATGATCCGCTCGTGGTCGTTCGGTGAAGTTAAAAAGCCGGAAACCATCAACTATCGTACGTTCAAACCTGAGCGTGACGGTCTGTTCTGCGCCAAGATCTTTGGCCCGGTAAAGGATTACGAGTGCCTGTGCGGTAAGTACAAGCGCTTGAAGCACCGTGGTGTGATCTGCGAGAAGTGCGGCGTTGAAGTTGCACTGGCCAAGGTTCGTCGTGAGCGCATGGCGCACATCGAACTGGCTTCGCCGGTTGCTCACATCTGGTTCCTGAAATCGCTGCCGTCCCGTATCGGCTTGCTGATGGACATGACCCTGCGTGATATCGAGCGCGTTCTCTACTTCGAGAGCTATGTCGTTATCGATCCAGGCATGACCACCCTTGAAAAAGGTCAGTTGCTGAACGACGAGCAGTACTTCGAAGCGCTGGAAGAGTTCGGTGACGACTTCGATGCCCGCATGGGTGCTGAAGCTGTCCGTGAACTGCTGCACGCTATCGACCTGGAGCACGAGATTGGCCGTCTGCGTGAAGAAATTCCGCAAACCAACTCCGAAACCAAGATCAAGAAGCTGTCCAAGCGTCTGAAGTTGATGGAAGCCTTCCAGGGTTCCGGCAACCTGCCAGAGTGGATGGTGCTGACCGTTCTGCCGGTTCTGCCGCCAGATCTGCGTCCACTGGTTCCGCTCGATGGCGGTCGTTTCGCGACTTCCGACCTCAACGATCTGTATCGTCGAGTGATCAACCGTAACAACCGTTTGAAGCGCCTGCTGGATCTGTCCGCTCCGGACATCATCGTGCGCAACGAAAAGCGTATGTTGCAGGAAGCTGTCGATGCTCTGCTCGACAACGGTCGTCGTGGCCGCGCTATCACCGGCTCCAACAAGCGTCCTCTGAAATCCCTGGCTGACATGATCAAGGGTAAGCAGGGTCGTTTCCGTCAGAACTTGCTCGGTAAGCGTGTTGACTACTCCGGTCGTTCGGTAATTACCGTAGGCCCGACCCTGCGTCTGCATCAGTGCGGTCTGCCGAAGAAGATGGCTCTCGAGCTGTTCAAGCCGTTCATTTTCGGCAAGCTGGAAATGCGTGGTCTCGCGACCACCATCAAAGCCGCCAAGAAAATGGTCGAGCGCGAACTGCCAGAGGTCTGGGACGTTCTCGCTGAGGTGATTCGCGAACACCCGGTTCTGCTCAACCGTGCACCGACCCTTCACCGTCTGGGTATCCAGGCGTTTGAGCCGGTACTGATCGAAGGTAAGGCTATCCAGCTGCACCCGCTGGTCTGCGCCGCGTACAACGCCGACTTCGACGGCGACCAAATGGCCGTGCACGTACCGCTGACGCTGGAAGCCCAGCTCGAAGCGCGTGCGTTGATGATGTCGACCAACAACATTCTGTCGCCAGCCAACGGTGAGCCAATCATCGTTCCGTCGCAGGACGTTGTATTGGGTCTGTACTACATGACTCGTGAAGCGATCAACGCCAAAGGCGAAGGTCGTGTGTTCGCGGATCTGCAGGAAGTTGACCGTGTGTTCCGTGCCGGCGAAGCCGCACTGCACGCCAAGGTCAAAGTTCGTATCAACGAAACCGTCAACGACCGTGACGGCAACAGCGTGAGCGGTACCCGTATCGTCGACACCACTGTCGGCCGTGCGCTGCTGTTCCAGGTTGTGCCAAAAGGTCTGTCGTACGACGTCGTCAACCTGCCAATGAAGAAAAAGGCGATCTCCAAGCTGATCAACCAGTGCTACCGCGTGGTTGGTTTGAAAGAGACCGTGATCTTCGCTGACCAGTTGATGTACACCGGTTTCGCTTACTCGACCATCTCCGGCGTTTCCATCGGTGTTAACGACTTCGTTATCCCGGACGAGAAAGCCCGCATCATCGGTGCAGCCACCGATGAAGTGAAAGAGATCGAGAGCCAGTACGCCTCCGGCCTGGTAACCCAGGGCGAGAAGTACAACAAAGTGATCGACCTTTGGTCGAAAGCGAACGACGAAGTTTCCAAGGCAATGATGGCCAACCTCTCGAAAGAGAAGGTTATCGACCGTCATGGCGTTGAAGTCGATCAAGAGTCTTTCAACTCGATGTACATGATGGCCGACTCGGGTGCGCGGGGTTCCGCAGCACAGATTCGTCAGCTGGCCGGTATGCGTGGTCTGATGGCCAAGCCGGACGGTTCCATCATTGAAACGCCGATTACTGCGAACTTCCGTGAAGGTTTGAGCGTACTTCAGTACTTCATCTCGACTCACGGTGCTCGTAAAGGTCTGGCGGATACCGCGTTGAAAACTGCGAACTCCGGTTACCTGACTCGTCGTCTGGTAGACGTGGCGCAGGATCTGGTTGTAACCGAGATCGATTGCGGCACCGAGCACGGTCTGCTGATGACTCCGCACATTGAAGGCGGTGACGTTGTAGAGCCGTTGGGTGAGCGCGTATTGGGTCGTGTTATTGCTCGTGACGTGTTCAAGCCAGGCACCGAGGACGTCATCGTTCCTGCTGGTACTCTGGTAGACGAGAAGTGGGTCGAGTTCATCGAGCTGAACAGCATCGACGAAGTGATCGTGCGTTCGCCGATCAGCTGCGAAACCCGCTATGGCATTTGCGCCAAGTGCTACGGCCGTGATCTGGCTCGTGGTCACCAGGTGAACATCGGTGAAGCGGTCGGCGTTATCGCTGCCCAGTCCATCGGTGAACCGGGTACCCAGCTGACGATGCGTACGTTCCACATCGGTGGTGCGGCAAGCCGTACTTCCGCAGCCGACAGCGTTCAGGTGAAGAATGGCGGTACCGTCCGTCTGCACAACCTGAAGCACGTTGAGCGAGTGGATGGTCACCTGGTTGCTGTGTCCCGTTCCGGTGAGCTGGCCATCGCTGATGACTTCGGTCGTGAGCGCGAGCGCTACAAGCTGCCGTACGGTGCCGTGATTTCGGTTAAAGAAGGTGACAAGGTTGACGCTGGCGCAATCGTGGCCAAGTGGGATCCGCACACTCACCCAATCGTTACCGAAATGAAAGGTACCGTGACCTACGTGGGCATGGAAGAGGGCATCACGATCAAGCGTCAGACTGACGAATTGACCGGTATGACCAACATTGAAGTACTCGACGCGAAAGATCGTCCAGCTGCGGGCAAAGAAATCCGTCCGGCAGTTAAGATGGTCGACGACAACGGCAAGGATCTGTTGCTGCCAGGCACTGACGTTATCGCTCAGTACTTCCTGCCAGCCAACGCCCTGGTCGGTGTTGCGGACGGTGCGAAGATCGCGATCGGTGATGTTATCGCTCGTATCCCGCAAGAAACTTCGAAGACTCGTGACATCACCGGTGGTCTGCCGCGTGTTGCTGACCTGTTCGAAGCCCGTCGTCCGAAAGAAGCGTCGATTCTGGCTGAAGTCAGCGGCACCATCGCGTTCGGTAAAGAGACCAAAGGCAAGCGCCGTCTGGTTATTACCCCGAACGACGGTAGCGATCCGTACGAAGAGCTGATTCCGAAGTGGCGTCACCTGAACGTGTTCGAAGGCGAACAGGTAAACCGCGGCGAAGTTATCTCCGACGGTCCAAGCGATCCGCACGACATCCTGCGTCTGCTGGGTGTGAGCGCGCTGGCCAAGTACATCGTTAACGAGATCCAGGACGTTTACCGTCTGCAAGGCGTGAAGATCAACGACAAGCACATCGAGACCATTCTGCGTCAGATGCTGCGTAAAGTTGAGATCTCCGAATCCGGCGATTCCAGTTTCATCAAGGGCGACCAGATGGAACTGACTCACGTACTGGTAGAGAACGAGCGTCTGGGCGCGGAAGACAAGTTTGTCTCCAAGTTCACTCGCGTTCTGCTGGGTATCACCAAGGCGTCGTTGTCCACCGAATCGTTCATATCGGCGGCTTCCTTCCAGGAAACCACCCGCGTACTGACCGAAGCGGCAGTCACCGGCAAGCGCGATTACCTGCGCGGCCTGAAAGAAAACGTGGTCGTGGGTCGTCTGATCCCGGCCGGTACCGGTCTGGCTTATCACAGCGAGCGCAAGCGTCGCCGTGATGCTGACAAGCCGTTGCGCGTAAGCGCCAGTGAAGTGGAAGCTGCACTGACCGAAGCGCTGAACTCGAGCGGTAACTGAGTTCTGCGGTAAATGAGCTGAGGCCCTGATCGCTCCGTTCGTCGAATCGAGACATATTGTCAAGGTTCGACAGGCGGGGAGGTCGGGGCCTTGCCTTGACTGGGGGCAAGATCCTCTTTAGACTCTTGATCCCCTAAATTTGGCGGGAATCCGTTCCTGCCATTTTGCTTTTCTTGCAAGACAATAGCGTCGCAAGACAACAGTGGAGCTAGTAGATGGCAACTATCAACCAGCTGGTACGTCAGCCGCGTAAGCGTATCGTCGAGAAATCCGACGTACCTGCGCTGCAGAACTGCCCGCAACGTCGTGGCGTGTGCACCCGTGTGTACACCACTACGCCGAAAAAACCTAACTCGGCACTGCGTAAAGTATGCCGTGTGCGTCTGACCAACGGTTTCGAGGTTTCCTCGTACATCGGTGGTGAAGGCCACAACCTGCAAGAGCACAGCGTGGTACTGATCCGCGGCGGTCGTGTAAAAGACTTGCCAGGTGTTCGTTACCACACCGTTCGCGGCTCCTTGGATACTTCCGGCGTTAAAGGCCGTAACCAGGGTCGTTCGAAGTACGGTACCAAGCGTCCGAAGTAATCGGCCGTTTTGCAGATTTTCATTTTATTGAGTCGATAAGAGTAAGGTCGGGCACGCATCCATTGGATCTGTCCCGAGCTAACCTGAAGACCGCTTGAGGGCTTATCATGCCAAGACGTCGCGTAGCAGCAAAGCGTGAGATTCTGGACGATCCGAAATACGGAAGCCAGATCCTCGCCAAATTCATGAACCACGTTATGGAAAGCGGCAAGAAAGCCGTTGCCGAACGTATCGTTTATGGTGCCCTGGAAACCGTGAAGGCTCGTAAGGCCGGCACCGATCCCCTGGAACTCTTCGAAAAAGCACTCGACGCCATCGCTCCGCTGGTCGAAGTGAAGTCGCGCCGCGTTGGTGGTGCTACTTACCAGGTTCCGGTCGAGGTTCGTCCTTCCCGCCGTAACGCTCTGGCAATGCGCTGGTTGGTAGACTTCGCCCGTAAGCGTGGCGAGAAGTCTATGGCTCTGCGCTTGGCTGGCGAACTGCTGGATGCTGCTGAAGGTAAAGGTGCTGCTGTTAAGAAGCGTGAAGACGTGCACCGTATGGCCGAAGCTAACAAAGCTTTCTCGCACTACCGCTTCTAATTTTAGCTTCACTAATTTTGCGAGGGCTTTATGGCTCGTACTACTCCGATTAGTCGCTACCGTAACATCGGTATCGTCGCTCACGTGGATGCTGGTAAAACCACCACCACCGAGCGCGTCCTTTTTTACACCGGCAAAAGTCACAAAATGGGCGAGGTGCATGACGGCGCCGCGACCACAGACTGGATGGTGCAGGAGCAGGAGCGTGGTATTACCATTACTTCTGCTGCCATCACCGCCTTCTGGAAAGGTTCCGAGAAGCAGTATGCGCACGAGCATCGCTTCAACGTAATCGATACCCCGGGCCACGTAGACTTCACCATTGAAGTTGAGCGTTCCCTGCGTGTACTCGACGGCGCTGTCGTTGTGTTCTGCGGTACTTCGGGTGTTGAGCCTCAGTCGGAAACCGTATGGCGTCAAGCCAACAAATACGGCGTTCCACGTCTTGTTTACGTAAACAAGATGGACCGTGCTGGTGCCAACTTCCTGCGCGTGATCGGTCAGATCAAGCAGCGTCTGGGTCACACTCCGGTGCCGATTCAGCTGGCTATCGGTTCCGAAGACAACTTCCAGGGTCAGATCGATCTGATCAACATGCAAGCTGTCTACTGGAACGACTCTGACAAAGGTATGGTCCCTGTTCGCAAGGACATTCCTGCCGAGCTTCAAGAGTTGGCTGAAGAGTGGCGCAACAACATGGTTGAAGCTGCCGCCGAAGCCAACGAAGAGCTGATGAACAAGTACCTGGAAGGCGAAGAGCTGTCGATCGAAGAGATCAAGGCTGCTTTGCGTCAGCGTACTATCGCCGGCGAAATCGTTCTGGCCGTTTGCGGTTCGTCGTTCAAGAACAAGGGTGTTCCCCTGGTTCTCGACGCCGTTATCGACTTCCTGCCTGCTCCGACCGACATTCCTGCTATCAAGGGTTCCAACCCTGATAACGAGGAAGAGGAGATGGAGCGTCACGCAAGTGATGACGAGCCGTTTGCTGCTCTGGCGTTCAAAATCGCTACCGACCCATTCGTGGGTACCTTGACCTTCGTCCGTGTTTACTCGGGCGTGTTGAACTCCGGCGACGGCGTGATCAACTCGGTTAAAGGCAAGAAAGAGCGCGTGGGTCGTATGGTGCAAATGCACGCAAACGCCCGTGAAGAGATCAAGGAAGTACGCGCTGGTGACATCGCGGCCCTGATCGGCATGAAGGACGTCACCACTGGTGAAACCCTCTGCAACGCTGACAAGCCAATCATCCTGGTACGTATGGACTTCCCGGAGCCGGTTATTTCGGTTGCCGTAGAGCCTAAGACCAAGGATGACCAGGAAAAAATGGGTATCGCTCTGGGCAAACTTGCTCAGGAAGACCCGTCTTTCCGCGTCAAGACTGATGAAGAGACTGGTCAAACGATCATCTCCGGCATGGGCGAGCTGCACCTGGACATCCTGGTTGACCGGATGCGCCGTGAGTTCAACGTCGAAGCTAACATCGGTAAGCCTCAGGTTTCCTATCGTGAGCGCATCACGAAGAACTGCGAAATCGAAGGCAAGTTCGTTCGTCAGTCCGGCGGTCGTGGCCAGTTCGGTCACTGCTGGATCCGTTTTGCTCCTGCTGACGAAGGTCAGGAAGGTCTGCAATTCGTGAACGAAGTAGTAGGTGGTGTGGTTCCTAAGGAATACATCCCGGCTATCCAGAAGGGTATCGAAGAGCAGATGAAGAACGGCGTTGTAGCCGGCTATCCGCTGATCGGCCTGAAGGCTACCGTGTTCGATGGTTCTTACCACGACGTCGACTCCAACGAGATGGCGTTTAAAGTGGCTGCTTCCATGGCGACCAAGCAACTGGCCCAGAAGGGCGGTGGTGAGTTGCTCGAGCCGATCATGGCGGTAGAGGTTGTTACGCCTGAAGACTATATGGGTGATGTGATGGGCGACCTTAACCGTCGTCGCGGCATGATCCAGGGTATGGAAGACACAGTGTCCGGCAAGGTTATCCGTGCCGAAGTTCCACTGGGTGAGATGTTCGGTTATGCGACCGACGTTCGTTCCATGTCTCAGGGTCGCGCAAGCTACTCTATGGAATTCAAAAAATACGATACGGCTCCGTCGCACATCGTCGAATCCGTTACCAAAAAACAAGGCTGATTCAGCCCCTTTAGGCTAGGAGTTAATTGTCGTGGCTAAAGAAAAATTTGATCGTTCCCTACCGCACGTAAACGTTGGCACCATTGGTCACGTTGACCACGGTAAAACCACTCTGACCGCTGCTCTGACTCGCGTTTGCTCCGAAGTTTTCGGTTCGGCCGTAGTTGAATTCGACAAGATCGACAGCGCTCCAGAAGAAAAAGCTCGCGGTATCACCATCAACACCGCACACGTTGAGTACAACTCGCTGATCCGTCACTACGCTCACGTTGACTGCCCAGGTCACGCTGACTATGTGAAGAACATGATCACTGGTGCTGCTCAAATGGACGGCGCTATTCTGGTTTGTTCGGCCGCTGATGGTCCGATGCCACAAACCCGTGAGCACATCCTGCTGTCCCGTCAGGTAGGCGTTCCGTACATCGTGGTTTTCCTGAACAAGGCTGACCTGGTAGACGACGCTGAGCTGCTGGAACTGGTTGAGATGGAAGTTCGCGACCTGCTGTCCACCTACGACTTCCCGGGCGATGACACTCCAATCATCATCGGTTCGGCTCGTATGGCGCTGGAAGGCAAAGACGACAACGAGATGGGCACCACTGCCGTCAAGAAGCTGGTTGAAACTCTGGACAGCTACATCCCAGAACCAGTTCGTATGATCGACAAGCCGTTCCTGATGCCAATCGAAGACGTATTCTCGATCTCGGGTCGCGGTACTGTTGTGACTGGTCGTATCGAGCGCGGTATCGTTCGCGTTCAGGATCCGCTGGAAATCGTTGGTCTGCGTGACACTACCGTTTCCACCTGCACGGGTGTTGAAATGTTCCGCAAGCTGCTCGACGAAGGTCGTGCTGGCGAGAACTGCGGCGTTCTGCTGCGTGGTACCAAGCGTGACGACGTTGAGCGTGGTCAGGTTCTGGTCAAGCCGGGTTCGGTTAAGCCGCACACCAAGTTCACCGCAGAAGTTTACGTTCTGAGCAAGGAAGAAGGCGGCCGTCACACTCCGTTCTTCAAAGGCTACCGTCCACAGTTCTACTTCCGTACTACTGACGTGACTGGTAACTGCGAGCTGCCAGAAGGCGTTGAAATGGTAATGCCAGGTGACAACATTCAGATGACTGTTACCCTGATCAAAACCATCGCGATGGAAGACGGTCTGCGTTTCGCTATCCGTGAAGGCGGTCGTACCGTCGGCGCTGGCGTCGTAGCCAAAATCATCGAGTAATTCTCTTTTATAGAGTCTGCTTGATGAATTGAAAAAGCCCCCGCTCAGCGGGGGCTTTTTTATTGGGTTGACACCTATCTGGGGCGTCTATAGAATTGCGCCTCCTTTTAACGGGCGTATTGCGCCCGGTGGGAATAGCAGCCGGAGTCTGAAATCCAATGCAAAATCAGCAAATCCGTATCAGGTTGAAGGCTTTCGACCATCGCCTGATCGACCAATCAACCCAGGAAATCGTGGAAACCGCGAAACGTACTGGTGCTCAAGTGCGTGGTCCAATTCCACTGCCTACCCGTAAAGAGCGGTTCACCGTTCTGGTTTCCCCGCACGTCAACAAAGACGCGCGTGACCAGTACGAAATCCGCACTCATAAGCGCGTTCTGGACATCGTCCAGCCAACGGATAAAACCGTTGATGCTCTTATGAAGCTTGATCTTGCGGCCGGTGTGGAAGTGCAGATCAGCCTCGGCTAAGACTCGGTCTTAGTCGTGTAACGCTCTGAAATGGGCGGCCATAGCGGGTGAAAGCCCCGTACACTCATGAGGTTTACAACATGACTATTGGTGTAGTCGGTCGTAAATGCGGTATGACCCGTATTTTCACCGAAGAAGGTGTCTCCATTCCGGTCACGGTCATTGAGATCGAGCCGAATCGCGTCACCCAGTTCAAAACTGAAGAGACCGATGGCTATCGTGCAGTGCAAGTCACTGTCGGCGAGCGTCGTGCTTCGCGTGTAACAGCAGCTCAAGCTGGCCACTTCGCCAAGGCGAACGTTGCCGCTGGTCGCACTACCATGGAATTCCGTCTTGAAGAAGGCGAGTACCAGGCTGGCGATCTGATCAACGCTGAAATCTTCGCCGCTGGTCAACTGGTTGATGTAACCGGTCAGTCCAAGGGTAAAGGCTTCCAGGGTACGATCAAGCGTTGGAATTTCCGCGGGCAAGATAACACCCACGGTAACTCCGTATCCCACCGCGTCCCAGGCTCTATCGGCCAGTGCCAGACTCCTGGTCGTGTATTCAAGGGCAAAAAAATGTCCGGTCATATGGGCGCTGAGCGCGTGACCGTGCAGTCCCTGGAAGTAGTGCGCGTGGACGCTGAACGCAATCTGTTGTTGGTCAAGGGCGCTGTTCCTGGCGCTACTGGCGGCAACCTGGTTGTACGTCCAGCAGCCAAGGCTCGCGGTTAAGGGGAAGCTGACATGCAATTAAATGTAAATGACGCTCAAGCGATCGAAGTTTCCGAACTGACATTTGGCGGCGAGTTCAACGAGACGCTGGTTCACCAAGCAGTCGTGGCCTACATGGCCGGCGGCCGTCAAGGTAGCAAACAGCAAAAGACCCGTTCCGACGTTCGTGGTGGCGGCAAGCGCCCATGGCGTCAGAAAGGTACTGGCCGTGCTCGTGCCGGTACTATCCGTAGCCCAATCTGGCGTGGCGGTGGTACCACTTTCGCAGCTCGTCCACAGGATCACTCCCAGAAGCTGAACAAGAAGATGTATCGCGCAGCAATGCGTTCCATCCTTGCTGAGCTGGTGCGTACTGATCGTCTGGTCGTGGTTCAGGATTTCGCTGTTGAAACTCCGAAAACCAAAGATCTGCTGGGCAAACTGAACAACATGAGCCTGACCGACGTTCTGATCGTGTCTGACGCTGTTGATCAGAACCTGTACCTGGCTGCTCGTAACCTGCCACACGTAGATGTACGTGACGTGCAAGGTTCCGATCCAGTTAGTCTGATCGCATACGACAAGGTGTTGATCACCGTGTCGGCCGTGAAGAAATTCGAGGAGCTGCTGGGATGAACCAGGAACGCGTATTTAAAGTTCTGCTTGGCCCGCACGTTTCCGAGAAGGCTACGGTTCTGGCAGACAAGAAAGGCCAGTTCGTTTTCAAGGTTGCTACTGACGCAACCAAGCTGGAAATCAAGAAGGCCGTCGAAAGCCTGTTCAGCGTGAAAGTAGAGCGCGTCACTACCCTGAACGTTCTGGGTAAGAGCAAGCGCACTGCTCGCGGTCTGGGCAAGCGTAATGACTGGAAGAAGGCAGTTATCTCCCTTCAGCCAGGCCAAGATCTCGATTTCAGCAGCAGTGCTGAGTAAGGAAGGGGTGCATCATGGCAATCGTTAAATGCAAACCGACTTCCCCTGGCCGCCGTTTTGTGGTCAAGGTGGTCAACCAGGAGCTGCATAAAGGCGCTCCTCACGCACCGCTGCTCGAGAAAAAATCGAAGACTGGTGGTCGTAACAACAATGGCCGTATTACCACTCGTCACATCGGTGGTGGTCATAAGCAGCATTACCGTATGGTCGATTTCCGTCGCAACGACAAAGATGGCATCGTCGCCACTGTCGAGCGTATCGAATACGATCCAAACCGTACTGCTCACATCGCACTGCTCTGCTACGCAGACGGCGAGCGCCGCTACATCATCGCCCCTAAAGGCGTGAGTGCTGGCGACCAGCTGATCGCAGGCGCTCTGGCTCCAATCAAGCCAGGCAACGCTCTGCAACTGCGCAACATTCCAGTCGGTTCTACCGTACACGGCATCGAACTGAAGCCAGGTAAAGGCGCACAGATCGCTCGTTCCGCTGGTGCTTCGGCTCAGCTGATCGCTCGTGAAGGCGTTTACGTTACCCTGCGTCTGCGTTCCGGTGAAATGCGTAAAGTCCTGGCTGAATGCCGTGCGACCCTGGGCGAAGTCTCGAACTCCGAGCACAGCCTGCGTTCGCTGGGTAAAGCTGGTGCCAAACGCTGGCGTGGCGTTCGCCCAACCGTTCGTGGTGTTGCCATGAACCCGGTTGACCACCCACATGGTGGTGGTGAAGGTCGTACCTCTGGTGGTCGTCATCCGGTATCGCCATGGGGCTTCCCGACTAAGGGCGCGAAGACTCGTGGTAATAAGCGTACCGACAAAATGATCGTCCGTCGTCGCAAGTAAATAGAGGGATACGACAGTGCCACGTTCTCTGAAAAAAGGTCCTTTTATTGATCTTCACCTACTGAAGAAGATCGAAGTGGCGGCGGAAAAGAACGATCGCAAACCAATTAAGACTTGGTCGCGTCGTTCGATGATCCTGCCACAAATGGTCGGTCTGACCATTGCAGTACACAACGGCCGTCAGCACGTCCCAGTTCTCGTGAACGAAGACATGGTTGGCCATAAACTGGGCGAGTTCGCCGGTACCCGCACTTATCGTGGGCACGTGGCTGACAAGAAAGCCAAGCGTTAAGGGGTAAGGAAATGGAAGTAGCCGCTAAGTTGTCGGGCGCTCGAATCTCCGCCCAGAAAGCCCGCTTGGTCGCCGACCAGATCCGCGGGAAGAAGGTGGGCGAAGCGCTCAACCTGTTGGCTTTCAGCAGTAAGAAAGCCGCCGAGATCATGAAGAAAGTGCTGGAGTCGGCCGTAGCCAACGCCGAGCATAACGAAGGCGCAGACGTTGATGACCTGAAGGTCAGCACCGTTTTCGTCAACGAAGGGCGTTCGCTGAAGCGCATCATGCCACGTGCCAAAGGCCGTGCTGATCGCATCGTCAAGCGGTCTTGCCATATCACTGTCAAGGTTGCTGACAAGTAACGGAGTCGAAGAGATGGGTCAGAAAGTACATCCCATTGGCATTCGCCTGGGAATCGTCAAGGAGCACACCTCCGTCTGGTACGCAGACGGTCGGACTTATGCGGACTACTTGTTCGCAGATCTGAAAGTGCGTGAGTATCTCCAAGACAAACTAAAAAGCGCGTCCGTAAGCCGTATCGATATCCATCGTCCGGCCCAAACTGCACGCATCACCATCCACACCGCTCGTCCAGGTATCGTTATCGGGAAGAAAGGTGAAGATGTTGAGAAACTGCGTCAGGACCTGACCAAGCAAATGGGTGTGCCTGTGCACATCAATATCGAAGAGATCCGCAAGCCGGAGCTCGACGGTATGCTGGTTGCGCAGAGCGTAGCTCAGCAGCTGGAGCGTCGTGTAATGTTCCGTCGCGCTATGAAGCGCGCTGTACAGAACGCCATGCGCATTGGTGCCAAAGGCATCAAAATCCAAGTGAGCGGTCGTCTCGGCGGTGCTGAAATCGCACGTACTGAATGGTATCGCGAAGGTCGTGTGCCACTGCACACCCTGCGTGCCGACATCGACTATGCCAACTACGAAGCTCACACCACTTACGGTGTGATCGGTGTAAAGGTTTGGATCTTCAAAGGCGAAGTAATTGGTGGTCGCCAAGAAGAGCTGAAGCCACAAGCACCAGCGCCTCGTAAAAAAGCTGCTAAGTAAGGGGTACGCCAAATGTTGCAACCAAAGCGTACGAAGTTCCGCAAGCAGATGACCGGCCACAACCGTGGTCTGGCATTGCGCGGTAGCAAAGTCAGCTTCGGCGAGTTCGCGCTGAAGTCTGTTGCTCGTGGTCGTCTCACCGCTCGTCAGATCGAGTCAGCGCGTCGTGCTCTGACCCGTCACGTAAAACGTGGCGGCAAGATCTGGATCCGTGTATTCCCGGACAAGCCGATCTCCAAAAAACCTCTCGAGGTTCGTATGGGTAAAGGTAAGGGTAACGTGGAGTACTGGGTTGCCCAGATTCAGCCAGGCAAAGTCCTGTATGAAATCGAGGGTGTTTCTGAAGAGCTGGCGCGTGAGGCTTTCGCCCTGGCTGCTGCAAAGCTGCCGCTCGCCACCTCCTTTGTTAAACGGACGGTGATGTGATGAAAGCGAATGAACTTCGTGAAAAATCCGCACAGCAGCTGAACGAGCAACTGCTCGGCTTGCTGCGCGACCAGTTCAATCTGCGCATGCAGAAAGCAACTGGCCAGTTGGGGCAGTCTCATCTGCTCTCGCAAGTTAAGCGTGACATCGCTCGCGTGAAGACTGTGCTCAACCAGCAGGCAGGTAAGTGATCATGGCTGAAGCCGAAAAAACTGTCCGTACGCTGACTGGCCGTGTTGTCAGCGACAAGATGGACAAAACCATCACCGTTCTGATCGAGCGTCGCGTTAAGCACCCGATCTACGGTAAATACGTTAAGCGTTCGACTAAGCTGCACGCGCACGACGAAACCAATCAGTGCCACATCGGCGACAAAGTCACTATTCGTGAAACTCGTCCGATGGCCAAGACCAAGTCTTGGGCGCTGGTTGATGTTCTCGAACGCGCTGTGGAAGTCTAAGGGCTAGGGGTCGGAGAAATTATATGATTCAGACTCAATCCATGCTCGATGTGGCCGATAACAGCGGCGCTCGCCGCGTTATGTGCATCAAGGTGCTGGGTGGCTCCCATCGTCGTTACGCTGGTATCGGTGACATCATCAAAGTTACCGTGAAGGAAGCAATTCCTCGCGGTAAAGTGAAAAAAGGCCAAGTGATGACTGCTGTTGTAGTCCGCACTCGTCACGGCGTACGTCGTGCTGATGGCTCCATTATCCGCTTTGATGGCAACGCTGCTGTTCTTCTGAACAACAAGCAAGAGCCGATCGGCACCCGTATCTTTGGGCCAGTGACCCGTGAACTTCGTACTGAGAAGTTCATGAAGATCGTCTCGCTCGCCCCAGAAGTGCTGTAAGGAGATCCGACATGCAAAAGATTCGTCGTGACGACGAGATCATCGTGATCGCCGGCAAAGACAAAGGTAAGCGCGGTAAGGTGCTGAAGGTTCTTGCTGACAACCGTCTGGTTGTTGGTGGTCTGAACCTGGTCAAGCGTCATACCAAGCCTAACCCGATGTCGGGCGTACAGGGCGGTATCGTCGAGAAAGAAGCGCCACTGCACGCTTCCAACGTCGCCATCTTCAACGGCGAAACCAACAAGGCTGACCGCGTTGGTTTCAAAGTAGAAGACGGTAAGAAAATTCGTGTCTTCAAGTCGACCCAAAAAGCGGTTGATGCTTGAACACTGCTAGGTAGAAGACCATGGCACGACTAAAAGAGATTTACCGGAAGGAAATCGCTCCGAAACTTAAGGAAGAACTTAAGCTTTCGAACGTGATGGAAGTTCCGCGCGTTACCAAAATCACCCTGAACATGGGTCTGGGCGAAGCGATCGGCGACAAAAAAGTCATCGAGCACGCTGTTGCTGACCTGGAAAAGATCACCGGCCAAAAAGTCGTTGTGACCTACGCTCGTAAATCCATCGCTGGCTTTAAAGTCCGTGAAGGATGGCCGATCGGCGTCAAAGTGACTCTGCGCCGTGAGCGTATGTACGAGTTCCTGGATCGTCTGCTGTCGATCTCCCTGCCTCGGGTTCGCGACTTCCGCGGCCTGAATGCCAAGTCCTTCGATGGTCGTGGCAACTACAGCATGGGCGTGAAAGAGCAGATCATTTTCCCGGAAATCGACTACGACAAGATCGATGCTCTCCGCGGTCTGGACATTACCCTGACCACCACTGCCAAGAACGATGATGAAGGCCGCGCTCTGCTGCGTGCTTTCAAATTCCCGTTCCGCAACTGATTGGAGTAGGAAAATGGCCAAGAAGAGCATGAAAAACCGTGAGCTGAAGCGTCAGCTCACAGTTGCCAAGTACGCGACCAAGCGTGCAGCGCTGAAAGCTATCATCGTCGATCTGAACGCAAGTCCAGAAGCGCGTTGGGAAGCTACCGTAGCTCTGCAGAAGCAACCACGTGACGCAAGCGCTTCGCGCATGCGTAACCGTTGCCGCCTGACTGGTCGTCCGCATGGCGTTTACCGCAAGTTCGGCCTGGGCCGTAACAAACTGCGTGAAGCGGCAATGCGTGGTGACGTTCCAGGTCTGGTTAAAGCCAGCTGGTAATCGCTGTCAAAGTCTCGATGTTCGGGTTCGCAAGAACCTGACCATCGGTGGCCTTGAATCTGTATCAAGCCCCTTTTGGGGCTTGATTCATTTCTGGGGTGTGTCTAGAATGACCGGCTCGCCTGAGCCCGTGTTTTTCATGCCCGGAGTTTCTCGGCGACAAGTAGTAGCCGTAAGGCTAATTTTTCTGTATTAGGAGCGTCTAGCCCATGAGTATGCAGGACCCGTTAGCGGACATGCTAACTCGAATCCGTAATGCCCAGATGGCTGAAAAGTCTGTCGTAAGCATGCCGTCTTCCACGCTGAAGGTGGCTGTAGCAAAAGTCCTGAAGGACGAAGGTTACATCGCGGATTTTCAGATCACCACCGACGCTAAGCCGTCGTTGTCCATCGAGCTGAAGTACTTCGAAGGCCGTCCGGTTATCGAAGAAGTGAAGCGCGTTAGTCGTCCAGGCCTGCGTCAGTACAAGTCCGTTGAAGATCTGCCGAAAGTTCGTGGCGGTCTTGGCGTGTCTATCGTCTCCACCAACAAAGGTGTGATGACGGATCGTGCTGCGCGCGCTGCCGGTGTCGGCGGCGAAGTTCTTTGCACTGTGTTCTAAGGGGGGATAAGCATGTCTCGCGTCGCTAAGAACCCCGTTAAGCTGCCAGCCGGTGTCGAAGTAAAATTCGCAGGCCAACAGCTTTCGGTGAAGGGTGCCAAGGGTACTCTTGAACTGAACATCCATTCGTCCGTTGAGATCGTTGAAGAAGCTGGTGAGCTGCGTTTCGCTGCTCGCAATGGCGATCAACAGACTCGCGCAATGGCCGGTACCACGCGTGCGTTGGTAAACAACATGGTCCAAGGCGTAAGCCAAGGCTTCGAGCGCAAGCTCCAGCTGGTCGGTGTTGGTTACAAAGCGCAAGCAAAAGGCACGGTTTTGAACCTGGCCCTTGGCTTCTCGCACCCAGTGGATTACGAACTGCCGGAAGGCATCACCGCTGAGACTCCTAGCCAGACCGATATCCTGATCAAGGGCATCGACAAGCAGCTGGTAGGTCAAGTGGCCGCTGAGATCCGCGACTTCCGTCCACCAGAGCCGTACAAAGGCAAAGGTGTGCGCTACGCGGACGAAGTCGTCCGTCGTAAAGAAGCCAAGAAGAAGTAGGGCATAGCAAATGACCGACAAAAAAGTTACTCGACTGCGTCGCGCTCGCAAAGCACGCCTGAAAATGCACGAACTAGAAGTCGTGCGTCTCTGCGTGTTCCGCTCGTCGCAGCACATCTACGCCCAGGTCATCTCGGCCGACGGCAACAAAGTCCTGGCAAGCGCCTCGACTTTGGATAAAGAACTGCGTGATGGTGCCACTGGCAACATCGACGCGGCCACAAAGGTTGGCCAGCTGGTCGCTACGCGTGCTAAGGCCGCTGGCGTCTCGCAAGTGGCTTTCGACCGCTCTGGCTTCAAGTACCACGGCCGCGTTAAAGCGCTGGCTGATGCTGCTCGTGAAGCTGGGCTGGAGTTCTAAGTTATGTCAAATAACGACCAAAAGCGCGACGAAGGCTACATTGAGAAGCTGGTTCAAGTTAACCGCGTAGCCAAAACCGTTAAAGGCGGCCGTATCTTCACTTTCACCGCGTTGACCGTGGTGGGTGATGGTAAAGGGCGTGTTGGCTTCGGCCGTGGCAAGTCGCGTGAAGTGCCTGCTGCGATCCAGAAGGCAATGGAAGCTGCTCGCCGTAACATGATTCAAGTTGACCTGAACGGCACCACTCTGCAGTACGCAATGAAGTCCGCTCACGGCGCTTCGAAGGTGTACATGCAGCCTGCTTCTGAAGGTACCGGTATCATCGCTGGCGGCGCTATGCGTGCTGTCCTCGAAGTTGCTGGCGTTCAGAACGTTCTGGCCAAGTGCTACGGCTCGACTAACCCGGTAAACGTGGTTCACGCCACTTTCAAAGGTTTGAAAGCTATGCAGTCTCCTGAATCCATTGCCGCCAAGCGTGGCAAAAGCGTCAAGGAGATCTTCTGATCATGGCTACCGTTAAAGTAACGCTGATCAAAAGCATGACCGGCCGCATCCCTAACCACAAACTGTGTGTTAAGGGTCTGGGTCTGCGTCGCATCGGTCACACTGTAGAAGTCCAGGATACTCCCGAGAATCGCGGGATGATCAACAAGGCCTACTACATGCTGCGTGTCGAGGGTTAATCGATGAAACTCAATGATCTGAGTCCAGCGCCGGGTTCCCGTCGCGAAAAGCATCGTCCGGGCCGTGGTATCGGTAGCGGTTTGGGTAAGACTGGTGGCCGTGGCCACAAAGGTCAAACCTCCCGTTCCGGTGGCACCATTGCTCCAGGCTTTGAAGGCGGTCAACAGCCGCTGCACCGTCGCCTGCCGAAGTTCGGTTTCGTTTCCCTGAAAGCCATGGATCGCGCAGAAGTGCGTCTGTCCGAGCTGGCTAAAGTGGAAGGCGATATCGTCACTGTGCAGTCCCTGAAAGATGCCAACGTGATCAACGTCAACGTACAGCGTGTGAAAATCATGCTGTCCGGTGAAGTGACTCGCGCTGTCACTATCGGCAAGGGAATCGGCGCCACCAAAGGTGCGCGTGCGGCTATCGAAGCAGCTGGCGGCAAGTTCGAGGAATAAATGGCTAAGCAAGGTGCTCTCTCTGCGCTCGGCAAAGGCGGTATGTCTGAACTCTGGGCTCGTCTGCGTTTTCTGTTCCTGGCGATTATCGTCTACCGAATAGGCGCACACATCCCGGTTCCAGGTATCAACCCGGACCGACTCGCAGACCTGTTTCGACAGAATGAGGGGACCATTCTTAGCTTGTTCAACATGTTCTCCGGCGGCGCGCTGGAACGGATGAGCATCTTTGCACTGGGGATCATGCCGTACATTTCGGCATCGATCATCATGCAACTGATGACCGCCGTCAGCCCGCAGCTGGAGCAGTTGAAGAAGGAAGGTGAAGCTGGCCGTCGCAAGATCAGCCAGTACACCCGCTACGGCACCGTCGTTCTCGCTCTCGTTCAGGCCATTGGCATGTCCATTGGTCTGGCGGGGCAGGGCGTTGCGTTCACTGGTGACTTTGGCTTCCATTTCGTCGCGGTATCCACGTTTGTGGCTGGTGCGATGTTCATGATGTGGCTGGGTGAGCAGATTACTGAGCGTGGTGTAGGCAACGGTATCTCGATGTTGATTTTTTCGGGTATCGTCGCCGGTCTTCCGAGAGCAATCGGGCAGTCTTTCGAGTCTGCGCGTCAGGGTGATATCAATATTTTCGCCCTGGTTGCCATCGGTTTGCTGGCAGTAGCGATTATCGGTTTTGTGGTGTTCATTGAGCGTGGTCAGCGTCGTATCGCCGTTCACTACGCCAAGCGTCAGCAGGGCCGCAAGGTTTTTGCTGCGCAGACAAGCCACTTGCCGCTGAAGGTGAACATGGCCGGTGTTATTCCGGCTATTTTCGCGAGCAGCATTTTGCTGTTCCCGGCTTCGTTGGGTGCCTGGTTTGGTCAGTCTGAAGGTATGGGCTGGTTGCAGGACATCTCGCAGTCGATCGCTCCTGGTCAGCCGTTGAATATTCTGCTGTTTAGTGCAGGGATTATTTTCTTCTGCTTCTTCTATACGGCGTTGATGTTCAATCCGAAAGACGTAGCGGAAAACCTGAAGAAGTCCGGTGCCTTTATTCCGGGCATCCGTCCAGGTGAGCAGTCTGCGCGCTACATTGATGGCGTTCTGACTCGCTTGACCATGTTCGGTGCTCTTTACATGACGGCCGTGTGCCTGTTGCCCCAGTTCCTGGTGGTTGCAGCAAACGTTCCGTTCTACCTTGGCGGGACCTCGTTGCTGATCGTGGTCGTGGTTGTGATGGACTTCATGTCCCAAGTACAATCGCACCTCGTTTCGCACCAGTACGAATCCCTGATGAAGAAAGCCAACCTGAAGGGTTACGGCAGCGGCATGTTGCGCTGAGTACCCATAAGGTTCGAGGAGTTGGTGATGAAAGTTCGTGCATCGGTGAAAAAGCTGTGCCGTAACTGTAAGATTATTCGCCGCGAAGGTGTTGTTCGAGTAATTTGCAGCGCGGAACCGCGTCACAAACAGCGCCAAGGCTGAGTGTGATTGTGCTTCAAGCCCGGCAGCTAGTGCGCTGCCGGGTTGATTATTTGTTATTACAGCGATATTATCTCGCGCCCTATTTCTTGGCTTCCGGGGCGTAGGTAGCTGTCAATTGGAGTCCCACTGAATGGCCCGTATTGCAGGCGTTAACATTCCAGATAACAAGCATACTGTTATCTCGCTGACCTACATCTATGGTGTCGGTCGCACTACTGCGCAGAAAATCTGTGCAGATACTGGGGTAAACCCAGCAGCAAAGATCAAAGATCTGAGCGACGAGCAAATTGAACAGCTGCGTGGCGAAGTGGCGAAGTTCACCACTGAAGGTGACCTGCGTCGCGAAATCAACATGAAAATCAAGCGCTTGATGGACCTCGGTTGCTATCGCGGTCTGCGTCATCGTCGCGGTCTTCCAGTACGCGGTCAGCGTACCAAGACCAACGCGCGTACCCGTAAAGGTCCGCGTAAGCCGATCCGCAAGTAATCGCCCCAGCGAATCGACAGGAATTTAATCATGGCAAAACCTGCTGCTCGTCCTCGTAAAAAAGTTAAAAAGACAGTGGTTGATGGCATCGCCCACATCCATGCTTCTTTTAACAACACCATCGTGACCATTACCGACCGTCAAGGTAACGCTCTTTCCTGGGCTACCTCCGGTGGTTCGGGTTTCCGCGGTTCCCGCAAGTCCACCCCGTTCGCTGCTCAAGTAGCTGCTGAACGTGCTGGTCAAGCTGCGCTGGAATACGGCCTGAAAAACCTCGACGTTAACGTCAAAGGTCCAGGTCCGGGTCGTGAATCCGCAGTCCGCGCTTTGAACGGCTGTGGCTACAAGATCGCCAGCATCACCGACGTGACGCCAATCCCGCACAACGGGTGCCGTCCGCCGAAGAAGCGCCGCGTGTAATCCAGGAGATTGTAAAGAATGGCTCGTTACATTGGTCCAAAATGCAAACTCGCTCGTCGCGAAGGCACCGATCTCTTCCTGAAGAGCGGCGTGCGCGCGATCGAATCGAAGTGCAACATTGAAGCAGCACCTGGTATCCACGGCCAACGCCGCGGTCGCCAGTCCGATTACGGTACCCAACTGCGTGAAAAGCAGAAGGTCCGTCGTATCTACGGCGTTCTCGAGCGTCAGTTCAGCGGCTACTACAAAGAAGCTGCTGGCAAGAAAGGTGCAACCGGTGAAAACCTGCTGCAACTGCTCGAATGCCGTCTGGACAACGTTGTATACCGTATGGGCTTTGGTTCGACTCGTGCCGAATCCCGTCAGCTGGTATCGCACAAGTCGATCAGCGTTAACGGTCAGACCGTAAACGTTCCGTCGTATCAGGTTCGTGCTGGTGACGTGGTTGCAGTTCGCGAGAAAGCAAAAAACCAACTTCGCATTGTCCAAGCTCTCGATCTGTGTGCCCAACGTGGCCGCGTAGAATGGGTAGAAGTAGACACTGAGAAGAAGTCGGGCGTTTTCAAGAACGTTCCTGCTCGCAGTGATCTGTCCGCCGACATCAACGAAAGCCTGATTGTCGAGCTCTACTCCAAGTAAGGGCTAGAAAATAGGTGCATCCATGCAGATTTCGGTAAATGAGTTCCTGACACCCCGCCATATTGATGTGCAGGTTGTCAGTCCAACCCGCGCCAAGATCACTCTCGAGCCTCTCGAGCGTGGTTTTGGCCACACCCTGGGCAACGCGCTGCGCCGCATCCTGTTGTCCTCAATGCCCGGCTGCGCAGTAGTCGAGGCCGAGATTGACGGTGTGCTCCACGAGTACAGCGCCATCGAAGGTGTACAGGAAGACGTAATTGAAATCCTGTTGAACCTTAAAGGTCTGGCCATCAAGCTGCACGGTCGTGACGAAGTTACGCTGACCTTGTCGAAGAAGGGTTCGGGGGTGGTTACCGCTGCCGATATTCAGCTGGATCATGATGTCGAGATCGTTAATCCCGATCACGTAATCGCTAACCTGGCGTCTAACGGCGCCCTGAACATGAAGCTCACCGTAGCTCGTGGTCGTGGTTATGAACCAGCCGACTCGCGTCAGAGCGATGAAGACGAAAGCCGCAGCATCGGTCGCTTGCAGCTCGATTCTTCGTTCAGCCCGGTTCGCCGTATCGCATACGTGGTGGAAAACGCCCGTGTCGAGCAGCGTACCAACCTGGACAAGCTGGTTATTGATCTGGAAACCAACGGTACCCTGGATCCTGAAGAGGCTATCCGCCGCGCTGCAACCATCCTGCAACAGCAGTTGGCTGCGTTCGTCGATCTCAAAGGTGACAGTGAGCCAGTGGTTGTCGAGCAGGAAGACGAGATCGATCCGATCCTGCTTCGCCCGGTTGACGATCTGGAACTGACTGTACGTTCGGCTAACTGCCTTAAGGCGGAAAACATCTACTACATCGGCGACCTGATTCAGCGCACCGAAGTAGAGCTGTTGAAGACTCCGAACCTGGGCAAGAAATCCTTGACTGAAATCAAGGACGTTCTGGCCTCCCGCGGTCTGTCCCTCGGCATGCGCCTCGACAACTGGCCGCCTGCAAGTCTTAAGAAGGACGACAAGGCGACTGCCTGATCGTCGTAATCACCGAACGTAGTGTTTGGTAAGGAATGAACCATGCGTCATCGTAAAAGTGGGCGTCACCTGAGCCGCACCAGCTCGCACCGCAAGGCCATGTTCCAGAACATGGCGGTGTCGCTGTTCGAGCACGAGCTGATCAAAACTACTCTGCCAAAAGCCAAAGAACTGCGCCGCGTTGCCGAGCCGCTGATCACTCTGGCCAAGACAGACAGCCTGGCTAACCGCCGTCTGGCTTTCGACCGTACTCGTTCGAAAGCTATCGTTGGTAAGCTCTTCAACGACCTGGGCAAGCGTTACGCTACCCGTGAGGGTGGCTACCTGCGCATCCTCAAGTGCGGTTTCCGCGCTGGCGACAACGCGCCTATGGCGTACGTCGAGTTGGTTGATCGTGCTACTGCTGGCGAAGCTGTATCCGCCGAGTAAGACGTCAGTCTGCAACGAAAAACCGGGCCTAGTGCCCGGTTTTTTGTGTCCGCAATAAATGCACGGTTCGTACAAGCTTCTGACACTGCTCTGTTGTCATTATGTGATGGGATTTGTTGTTAGTAATTTTCTATCGATGCTTGAAGGTTAATGAATTTGTGGCTGTCACATCGATGATCAATACTTCCCAGCAAGCCGATTAGCCGGCAGTTTCAAGACTGACAGAGGAAGAAGACCGTATGAGCCAGATCAAAACGCTTACGACCGCCAGTGGCGCACCTGTCGCTGATAACCAGAATTCTCGCTCCGCCGGCCCTCGTGGCCCGCTGCTGCTCGACGATTTCCATTTGATCGAGAAGCTTGCCCACTTCAACCGTGAAAATATTCCTGAGCGTCGCGTGCACGCCAAAGGCTCGGGTGCTTACGGCACGTTCACCGTCACTCGCGACATCACTGAATACACCAGCGCCAAGCTGTTCGAGGCTGTCGGCAAGCAAACCCCGACATTCCTGCGGTTCTCCACTGTAGGTGGCGAGCGTGGTTCGGCTGACACCGAGCGTGATCCGCGCGGTTTCGCCCTGAAGTTCTACACCGAGGAAGGTAATTGGGACATCGTTGGTAACAACACGCCAGTGTTCTTCATTCGAGACCCGCTGAAGTTTCCCGACTTTATCCATACTCAGAAACGTTTGCCGCAGAGCAACCTGAAAAGCGCCCAGATGATGTGGGACTTCTGGTCGCATTCGCCTGAAGCGCTGCACCAGGTGACCATTCTGTTTTCGGATCGCGGCATTCCTGATGGTTACCGTCACATGCACGGCTTCGGCAGCCACACCTACAGCCTGATCAGCGCCAAAGGCGAGCGTCACTGGGTGAAGTGGCATTACAAGACCCAACAAGGGATCAAGAACCTTGCGCCGGCTGATGCTGCGCGTCTGGCGGGCACCGACCCGGATTACGCTCAGCGTGACCTGTTCGAGGCCATCGAGCGTGGTGACTTCCCGAAATGGCGTGTGTGCATTCAGATCATGACCGAGGCGCAGGCTGCAGCTCACTACGAGAACCCGTTCGACGTGACCAAGACCTGGTCGCAGAAAGAGTTCCCGTTGATCGAAGTCGGTGAGTTGGAGTTGAACCGCAACCCGCTGAATTACTTCGCCGAAGTCGAGCAAGCAGCATTTGGCCCAAGCAACATGGTGCCGGGTGTTGGTCTGTCGCCGGACCGCATGCTCCAGGGTCGTGTGTTCGCCTATGCCGATGCGCACCGCTACCGTGTTGGCACCAATCACCAGCAACTGCCGGTGAATGCCCCGCGCAGCCCGGTGAACACCTACCAGCGCGACGGCTCGATGGCCTTTGGCAGCAACGGTGGCGCAGCACCCAACTATGAACCGAACAGCTACATCGAGTCGCCGAAGCAGGCGCCGCACTACGCCGAGCCCGCTTTGGCTTTGAGCGGAGCGGCTGACCGTTACGATCATCGCGAAGACACTGACTACTATAGCCACGCGGGCGCGCTGTTCCGTTTGATGAGCGAGGAGCAGAAAGCCTTGCTGGTCAGCAATATCGCGGGCGCCATGAGCGGTGTTTCACCTGATGTGGTTGACCGTCAGTTACAGCATTTCTTCAAGGCCGATCCGGCGTATGGAGAAGCAATCGCAAAGCTGCTCAACGTACAGCTTAACGAAGTCTAAACGAGAAGCAGAACCGCCCTCATTAGGGCGGTTTTTGCGTTATTTAGGCCGCTTTTCTCAGAATATCTTCGCTTTTATTGCGCGAAACGGGGTGACCTTCCGATCAGCTTGGTTCAAACTACAGACTTTCAAGCAGGGAGATGTAGGGCGATGCAAGGCCACCCAGACGTTATCGATTACCTCAACACGTTGCTGACCGGCGAACTGGCCGCGCGTGACCAATATTTTGTGCACTCGCGGATGTATGAGGACTGGGGTTTCACCAAGCTCTACGAACGAATCAACCACGAGATGGAAGAAGAGGCCGGTCACGCAGACGCTCTGATGCGCCGGATCCTGATGCTCGAAGGCACTCCGCGCATGCGCCCGGATGATCTGGACGTCGGCACCACCGTGCCAGAGATGCTCGAGGCTGATCTGCGTCTTGAGTACAAAGTCCGCGCAGCGCTGTGCAAAGGCATTGAGTTGTGCGAGCAGCACAAAGACTACGTCAGTCGCGAAATCCTGCGTATTCAGCTCAACGACACCGAAGAAGATCACACTTATTGGCTTGAAAAGCAGTTGGGCCTGATCAAACTCATCGGTCTCGAAAATTACCTGCAATCTCACACCTGATTGCACAGACACAAAAAAGCCCCTGTCACCGCTGAGGTGACAGGGGCTTTTTCATGCCCGGCGGTTAAGCGCGGTCGCGAATCAACAGCGGCTTGAGGTAATGCCCGGTGTGAGACTGCTTCATCTCGGCCACTTCCTCCGGCGTACCGGTGGCGATGATCTGCCCACCTTTGGAGCCGCCTTCTGGTCCGAGATCCACCAGCCAGTCGGCAGTCTTGATCACGTCCAGGTTGTGTTCGATCACCACCACCGTGTTGCCATGGTCGCGAAGGCGGTGCAGCACGTCGAGCAATTGCTGGATATCCGCGAAGTGCAGGCCGGTGGTCGGCTCATCGAGGATGTACAGGGTCTTGCCGGTGTCACGCTTGGACAGCTCGCGTGACAGCTTGACCCGCTGCGCTTCGCCGCCGGACAGCGTGGTGGCTGACTGGCCGAGTTTGATGTACGACAGACCCACGTCCATCAATGTCTGCAGCTTGCGCGCCAGCGCGGGCACCGCATCGAAGAACTCCCGGGCTTCCTCGATGGTCATTTCGAGGGTTTCGTGGATGCTCTTGCCCTTGTACTTGATTTCAAGGGTCTCGCGGTTGTAGCGCTTGCTCTTGCACACGTCACACGGCACATAGATGTCCGGCAGGAAGTGCATTTCGACTTTGATCAGGCCGTCACCCTGACACGCCTCGCAGCGCCCGCCCTTGACGTTGAACGAGAAACGTCCCGGGCCGTAACCACGAGAGCGCGACTCGGGAACGCCGGCAAACAGTTCGCGGATAGGAGTGAACAGCCCGGTGTAAGTTGCCGGATTGGAGCGCGGCGTGCGGCCGATCGGGCTCTGGTCGATGTCGACGACTTTATCGAGATGCTCAAGGCCTTTGATGCTGTCGTGTGCAGCTGCTTCAAGCGTGGTCGCACCATTGAGGGCGGTAGCGCTCAAAGGGAACAGCGTGTTGTTGATCAGCGTCGATTTGCCCGAACCGGACACACCGGTCACGCAGGTCAGCAGCCCGATCGGAATTTCCAGATCGACATTGCGCAGGTTGTTGCCGCGCGCGCCCTTGAGCGACAAGGTCAGCTTTTTATTGCGCGGTGTGCGTTTGGCGGGCACCTCTATCTTCACGCGGCCCGACAGGTATTTGCCGGTCAGGGAATCCGGGTGTGCCATGACTTCGGCAGGGGTGCCCTCGGCAACGATCTGCCCGCCATGCACGCCAGCCCCCGGCCCGATATCCACCACATAATCAGCCAGACGAATCGCATCTTCGTCGTGCTCGACCACGATCACGGTGTTGCCGATATCGCGCAGGTGCTTGAGGGTGCCGAGCAGCCGGTCGTTATCGCGCTGGTGCAGGCCGATAGACGGTTCGTCAAGGATGTACAGAACTCCGACCAGGCCTGCGCCGATTTGACTGGCCAGACGAATCCGCTGCGCCTCGCCACCGGACAGAGTGTCAGCGCTGCGATCCAGGGACAGATAGTCGAGACCGACGTTGACCAGGAACTGCAGGCGTTCGCGGATTTCCTTGAGGATCTTGTCGGCGATCTCGCCGCGACGGCCGGTCATCTTCAGCTCGCCGAAGTACTCGCAGGCATCGCCGATAGGCAGGTTGGTCACCGCCGGCAGGGTTTTCTCGCCCACCCAAACGTGTCGCGCTTCACGGCGCAACCGGGTGCCACGGCAGTCCGGGCAAGCCTGGGTGCTGAGGAATTTGGCCAGTTCTTCACGCACGCTGGCCGATTCGGTTTCGCGGTAGCGGCGCTCAAGGTTTGGCACGATGCCTTCGAACGGGTGCGAGCGTTTGACGATATCGCCACGGTCGTTCAGGTACTTGAAGTCAACGTTCTGCGAGCCGCTGCCATGCAGAATGTACTTCTGCTGATCGGCCGGCAGTTCGTTGAACGGCTTCTCCAGGCTGAAGCCGTAATGCGCGGCCAGTGAGCCGAGCATCTGGAAGTAATAGACGTTGCGCCTGTCCCAGCCACGAATCGCGCCTTCGGCCAGGGTCAGTTCGCCGTTGACCAGGCGCTTGATATCGAAGAACTGCTTCACGCCCAGGCCATCGCAAGTCGGGCAGGCGCCGGCCGGGTTGTTGAAGGAGAACAGCTTCGGTTCCAGCTCGCTGATGGCGTGGCCGCAGATCGGGCAGGCGAAGCGCGCAGAGAAGATCATCTCTTCGCCCGGCTCATCGTCCATCGGTGCGACCAGCGCAATGCCATCCGCCAGTTTCAGTGCGGTCTCGAACGACTCGGCCAGGCGTTGCTGCAGGTCGGCGCGGACCTTGAAACGGTCGACGATGACATCGATCGAGTGCTTCTTCTGCTTGTCCAGTTTCGGCAGCTCGTCGAGCTCACAAATGCGGCCGTTGACCCGTGCACGGACGAAGCCTTGGGCGCGCAGTTCTTCGAACACCGACAAGTGCTCGCCCTTGCGCTCGCGGATCACCGGCGCCAGCAGCATCAGTTTGCTGCCCTCCGGCTGAGCCAGCACCAGGTTGACCATCTGGCTGACGGTCTGCGCCTCCAGCGGAATGTCGTGATCCGGGCAGCGTGGCGTACCGACGCGTGCGTAAAGCAGGCGCAGGTAGTCGTAGATTTCAGTGATGGTGCCAACCGTGGAGCGCGGGTTGTGCGAGGTTGACTTCTGTTCGATGGAAATCGCCGGCGACAAACCTTCGATGGTGTCGACGTCGGGTTTTTCCATCATCGACAGGAACTGTCGAGCGTAGGCCGACAGGGATTCGACATAGCGGCGCTGACCTTCGGCGTACAACGTGTCGAAGGCCAGGGACGACTTGCCGGATCCGGACAGGCCGGTGATGACGATCAGTTTGTCCCGTGGCAGGGTCAGGTCGATGTTCTTCAGGTTGTGGGTACGGGCCCCACGTATCAGGATCTTGTCCAAAGTGGCCTCGCTTGGCGGGCGTCGAAAACGTAGGAGTATACGGCCAAATACTGGATGGATGCACACTATCAAACGAAGGGTTTTTACCTTACATGAAGAGAGTTTCATCTATACGCGTCATAGCGTCGCGATATACCCCGTCTTTCGATGGGACTGGTAGAATCGCCGCCGGTTCACACGAGGTTTTTCCATGCACGATCCCCACAGCGAACGCATGAGTGGCAGCGAGACCCGCGCGGCGAGCGGTCTGGCCCTGGTGTTCGCCTTCCGTATGCTTGGCATGTTCATGGTGTTGCCGGTATTGGCGACCTACGGCATGGATCTGGCGGGAGCGACTCCGGCCCTGATCGGCCTGGCCATCGGCGCCTACGGCCTGACCCAGGCGATTTTTCAGATTCCGTTCGGGATTATTTCCGACCGCATCGGCCGTCGTCCGGTGATCTATATCGGTCTGATCGTGTTCGCCCTCGGCAGTGTGCTGGCCTCTCAGGCCGATTCGATCTGGGGCGTGATCGCCGGCCGTATCCTGCAAGGCGCCGGGGCGATTTCCGCTGCGGTCATGGCATTGCTTTCCGACCTGACCCGCGAACAGCATCGCACCAAGGCCATGGCCATGATCGGCATGACCATCGGCCTGTCGTTCGCCGTGGCGATGGTCGTCGGTCCGCTGTTGACCCGTGCATTCGGTCTGTCCGGACTGTTTCTCGCCACAGGCGGCATGGCACTGGTCGGCATCCTGATCATCATGTTCATGGTGCCGAAATCAACCGGGCCATTGCAGCATCGTGAGTCCGGCGTGGCGCGTCAGGCCTTGATGCCGACGCTCAGGCACCCGGACCTGTTGCGTCTGGATCTGGGCATCTTTGTGTTACATGCCATGTTGATGTCGAGCTTCGTTGCCTTGCCGCTGGCATTGGTGGAAAAAGCCGGGTTGCCCAAAGAGCAGCACTGGTGGGTCTACCTGACCGCGCTACTGATTTCTTTCTTCGCCATGATCCCGTTCATCATCTACGGCGAGAAGAAACGCAAAATGAAACGAATTTTGCTCGGCGCCGTCCTGACGCTGATGCTCACTGAGCTATTCTTCTGGCAGTTCGGTGACAGCTTGCGGGCGCTGGTGATCGGCACGGTGGTGTTCTTCACCGCGTTCAATCTGCTGGAAGCTTCGTTGCCGTCGCTGATCAGCAAGGTTTCACCGGCAGGCGGGAAGGGCACGGCGATGGGCGTGTATTCCACCAGCCAGTTCCTCGGTTCGGCACTCGGCGGGATACTCGGCGGCTGGTTGTTTCAGCATGGCGGTCTGTCGGTTGTGTTCCTCGGATGTGCCGGTCTGGCTGCCATCTGGCTGGCCTTTGCTGTTACCATGCGCGAACCTCCCTACGTGACGAGCCTGCGCTTGCCGTTGTCGCCCGAGGCGATCCGCGAAGCGGGTCTGGTCGAGCGCCTCAAGGCCCTCGTAGGGGTAACAGATGCAGTGATAGTTGCTGATGAAGCGGCTGTTTACATCAAACTGGACAAAGAATTAGTGGATCGCGACACCCTCGAACGCCTGGTGAACAACCCGGCCGAGGCTGCTTGCGAAGCCTAGGAGAACGTTATGGCCCGTGGGGTTAACAAAGTCATATTGGTCGGCACTTGCGGCCAGGATCCCGAAGTTCGCTACCTGCCTAACGGTAACGCCGTGACCAACCTGAGTCTGGCAACCAGCGAACAGTGGACCGACAAGCAAACCGGTCAGAAGGTCGAGAAGACCGAATGGCACCGTGTTTCGATGTTCGGCAAGGTTGCCGAAATCGCCGGCGAATACCTGCGTAAGGGTTCGCAGGTCTACATCGAAGGCAAACTGCAGACCCGCGAGTGGGAAAAAGACGGTATCAAGCGTTACACCACCGAAATCGTGGTCGACATGCAAGGCACCATGCAACTGCTCGGTGGCCGTCCACAACAGGGCGACCAACAAGGCGGTGGCAACAACTACCAGCAGCAGGCACCGCGTCAGCAGGCTCCACGCCCGCAGCAGTCGGCTCCTCAGCAGCGTTCGGCCCCGGCTCCACAGCAGGCTGCGCCGCAACCAGCTCCGGATTTCGACAGTTTTGATGATGACATTCCGTTCTGATTCGATGCTGTATCTGCGCTGAATAAAAAAGGCCCGTCGTTCAAAACGACGGGCCTTTTTCATTGCGCAAGGTCCGCGATTACCACCGATCTCCTGTGGGAGCGGGCTTGCTCGCGAAGGCGTCGGGTCAGTCGCCGCACTGGTTGAATGGCAATCCCCTTTCGCGAGCAAGGCCGCTCCCACAGGAGCCGATGTGTTCCTCAATCGAGGATCAGGTGCGGCAGAAACCGACTCGAATCCTTGGTGATCAGACTGTTGTCTTCGCGCACGCCAATCCCCGCCGCCTGATCGCCGATCACCCATGAGCCGATCAGCGTGTAGCTGTCGTCGAATTTCGGCAATGGCGCAAATTCCTGCAGGATGAACGGCGCATCGGTGTAAGGGCCGTCCTCTTTGACGATCAGGCCTTGCGCCGTTTGCAGTTCGATGTTGGCGCCTTCGCGGGAGAAGTACGGTTTGCGTACCCAGCCCCTAGGCACGGCGTTGGCCGGGTTCGGATCAAGATGCGCCGCGAGCAGATTTGGATGGCCCTTGTGCAGCTCCCACAGTAGCGGCAGTGCGCCTTTGTTCGACAGGATCGACTTCCACGCCGGTTCAAAAAACTGTGTATCGCACTCGGCAATCGCCGCGCCGAACGGTTCGTGGAAGATGAACTCCCAGGCGTGCAGCTTGAACAGGTGCGGAATCCAGCGATCTTCGAGGTCGACGAAACGACCTTCGGCGGTCAGGCCGATGTCTTCAATGTCGATGTGCCGGGATTCGATGCCGACTTTTTCCGCGATCAGCCGCAGGTAGTCGGTGGTGCCCTTGTCCTCGACCGAGTCTTTCATCGAGGCAAAGTAGAACGGCCGCTTGAGCTGCAATTCGGCGAACGCCTGATGCAGCTTGCTATCGATGCTGTTGAACTGGTCGGCATGGCGCGGCAGCATTCCGCGCTCGATGCATTGTTCCAGCCAGCCCCACTGAAACGCGGAGGCTTCATAGAGGCTGGTCGGCGTGTCGTAGTTGAGTTCCAGCAGCTTGGCAGGGCCGTTGCCGCTGTAGGAAAAGTCCATGCGTCCGTACAGATGCGGATGACCTTCCAGCCAGGACGTGCGAATCATGTCGTAGTACGAGGCCGGGATGCTCAGGCGATCCAGCAATTCTTCGCTGTGCACCACGCGGTCGACCAGGTCCATGCACATCTCGTGCAGTTCGGTGGTCGGGTCCTCCAGATCGTTTTCGATCTGCGCGAGCGTGAACTGGTAGTAGGCGCTTTCGTCCCAGTACGGCTCGTCGTCGATGGTGTGGAACAGAAAGCCGAGGCCTTCGGCAGTCTGTTTCCAGTCGGGGCGCTCGGCGCAGTGGATCTTCTTCATGGTCAGCTGCTCGAACGTCCGGAACTGCTGCCCCAGCCACCCCAACCGCTGCGGGCGGAGGACTGGCTGCCGAAGCCGCCACGGGAGGTCGACGAGGCGACGTTCACCGGTTTGCTTTTGCTGCTCTCGTAGTCCGGTTGACTGCGCGGTGCCGATTCGATTTTGCGGTACTGCGTCGAGGTGTTGTAGGTCTGACGCGTGTCGCGATCGCGGTAAACGGTGCGGTTGGCGTTGTTGCTCATCGCATTGCCGATCAGCCAGCCTGTGAGCCAGCCGTTGCCGCCACCGGATGAATGGGAAGTGCTTTGCGCGTTCTGCGCGGCGGCCGCTTCACCGGCAGGCATCTGCGCGTTGGCGATCGCATTCAGATCCTGCGGCGCCTCGCCGTTCTGCGGCACCTTGAAACCGCCGAGCTTGGGCACGAAGCGGCCGTCGGAGTTTTTCTGGCACCAGTCGGCGGCGAAGTCCGCGTCGCACTTGGCCTTGTCGTCGTAGGCCGGCGCAATGCGTCGGTGCTCGGTCAATGCCGCGACATAGGCGTTGGAGCAGACATCGGCGGCCACTTCGGCGCCGACGCACTGCTCGACCGTTTGAAATCGTTGCTGATCCTGCGCGGCAACCTCGCCGGAAATCGCCAGCGCCACCGAAGCGGCGAGGGACAGTTGAACGTACTTGCTGCGTTTCATCGAAGGCTTCCTGCCGATCAGTTGGACGGGGTCATGCACGCGGCGTTGAGCATGCCGACGCTGATGGCCACTGCGGCCACATAGATACCCGAGGCGATTTCACCGTTGGCAATGCGTCTGGATGTGCCCTTGAGCACCAGGCCGGTGGCGAGGAACGCCAGCAGTTGCACGACGGCAGCGATTACCGCCCACAGCACGAAGTCGAGGACATTGACCGAAAACGCGATGACATTGCTGGCTGGAATCGCAAAACCGATGATCGCGCCGGACAGGGCGATGGCGGCGGCGATGTTGCCGGAGCGGATCAGCTCGAACTCTTTGTGTGGCGTGATACGGGTGTAGACGAACTGAAACAGCATGAACAGCAGCACGGCGCCGATCAGGTAGACGACGAAGCCTACCAGCGCGGTCTTGTTCAGGGAAACGGCCAGCACTTCCAGCATGGAAAACTTCCTTTTTAAATGGTGCTCAGATCAGTCGTGTACAGCGAAATGCCCAGCGAGGTGCTCAGGCTGACGGTGCCTTCCTCGTCCTGTTCGACGGAGAACAGCAGCAATTCGCGGCGATCGGTCAGGCCGGTCTCGCGCGCGTAAAGCATGGAGTGGTGTTCGATGGTGTAGCTTTCGTCCGGGTTGACCACGTGTTCGGTCAGCGGCACCAGTTCGGTCTGGCCCAGCTCGGTGCCCCATTCGCGGCTGTACTGGACGCCCTCGTGAGTGTAGGTCGGCAGGCCGATCGGGCTGTCGGGGCCGGCGAGGCGCTGCAGCTCGGCGTCACTGTTGACGGTCACGTAGCTGAGGTAATTGAACAGCGTGACCGACTCGATCTGGTCGTCACCGGTGACGTGGATCTGCAGCCAGAAGTCCTCGTTGTTGAGGTAGTAGCGATGCAGCTTGTTGGATTGGCCGAGGTCGATCCAGCCGGCGCTCCAGATCGCCTCTGCTGCCGGAACCTGCACCGAGGTGCTGCCATCGAGCAGCAAGGCCAGGGTCGAATCGAACCGCACGCCTTTGCCTTGTGCCATTCCGAGTGGGCCGCCGGCTACTGGAGCGGGCGCGGCAGTCTGCCAGTTGCTGGTGCCCAGCAAATCTTTGAACCATCCCATGGGTACATTCCTTGAGGCGGGTGGAGGTGTTCGTCATAAAAAGCGCCGCTAGTGTACCGGGCCGGGCGACGAACTAGCAGAGTGATTTGCACAGCACAAACCCTGTGGGAGCGGGCTTGCTCGCGAATACAATGTGTCAGTGGGCAAATTATTCGCTGACACACCGTATTCGCGAGCAAGCCCGCTCCCACAGGTTTTTTATCGCGTTGTTACTGAGCGGATTTTTGTTTCAGGCGCTCAAGAATCGCATTGGCGCTGCCTTCGTTCGGCGTGATGCCGGCGTCGCGCAGTTTGCGTTCCAGGTCGTTGCCGGTCGAAGCGTCGGCCAGCTCATCGGCGGCGCTCAGCTCGGCGGCGCGTTGCTGCTGCTTGGCTTGCAGACGGTTCAGGGTACCGACGGCAGTTTCCAGTTTGCCGTTGGCGCCGCCGCTGGCGATGGACGCGCTGACTTGCGCCTTCTGCACGCTGTCGCGGGCCTTGGCCATGTCCACCTGCTGACGCAGGCTCTTGATCCGCGACTCGGCCTTGCTGATGTCTTTGCGCATGTTTTCGGCGTAGGTACCGAACTCATCGCTCTGGGCTTTTTCAGCAGTCAGGTCGTTGGTCAGGGTCGAAATCGCTTCCGCCACTTCCATTGCCAGGTCTTCGCGGCCGGCGTTCAGTGCGGAAACAGCCTTGGCTTCCAGGTCCTTGATCTTGGCGTCGTACTCGCTCACGCGGTCAGCGGCCAGTTTGTGCTTGGCCATGATGGTGACCAGTTCGCGACGGGCGTTGGACAGCGCGGTGTCGGCGTCGCGGATTTCCTGATCGAGGATGCGCAGGGCCTGTTGGTCGACGATCGCTTCGCCGACTTCATTGGCTCCGCCGCGCAGTGCGGTGAACAACTTGCTCCAGATGGACTGAGTCATTGGATATTCCCTGTTGATTACTTGAAGAAGTGTTCGAAGGCTTCACTCGCGCGCTGCACGTTGTCGACCAGGGTTTTCACCTCGGTGACGACGTTGGTCAGGCTCGAGTCGGCGCTGAGGGCGCCAAACATGTTGTAGACCGTCTGCCCGTTCGGCATCGACTCGATACCGATCGACGACAGCGGGAACATTTCCCGGCTGCGCAGCACGGCGTCGTTGAAGGCGCGCACGTCAGTGATCGAGTCGATGTCCACCAGCACGGTGTCGACGATGATCTGTGCACCGGCCACGGCGATGTGAATCGGCAGACCGCCGAATTCGTTCATTTCCAGCTTGATGCTGGGTTCGGAGCTCTGGATCAGAGACAGTGTGATCTCGTGCGAAGCCACCTCGTCCAGTGCCTTGAGGGCGTTGAAGAGGCTATCGATGTTCCAGTTGTTGCCTGCGCTCATGTAATTCTCCGACATGAATGAGCCAGCCAGAATCGGTTGGCGTAGCTGTTGCTCCATTAGCTTGAGCAAGCTTCGGTTTTCCGGAAGCACCCAAGTTTCGTGTTTCACATAACCGGCGGCAGCCAGGCCCGCGCGCATCTGCTTCATATAGAAGCTCGACGGCTTTTTCGCGGACGGTTTCGAGCGCTCTCCCTTTGGGCTCTCTGACGCAACAGTGGGGGAGCGACTTTTCATGGCAATGACTCCGTTATGAACATCTCACGCGTGAGCCACACTACAACCAATTCAAAGTGCCATCAATGGCTCACGCGTGAGATTTTCATGACAGGCGAAAAAACGCCCGCGATGGGGCGGGCGCAAGTTTTGCCAAGTGTGTCGTGATGGATCAGCGCCCTAGAAACTCCTCGGCCGAGACCACGCTGGCATAGGCGAAACCCAGCGCCGACATGAACGCGGCGTGAACCTGGGCGGCCGGTACGGTGACGCCGTTGAACTCGAGATCGCGGCTGGCGCAGGCGTCGTGAATCACCGTGACGCCGTAGCCCAGATCCGCTGCGGCGCGGGTGATGCCGTCGATGCACATGTGGCTCATGCTGCCGACGATCACCAGGTCCTTGATGCCTTGTTCGTCGAGGATCGATTGCAACTCGGTCTCACGGAACGAATTGACGAAATGCTTGAGCACCACCACCTCGTCCGGGCGATTGAGTACTTTGGAGTGCAATTTTGCGCCGTCCGAGCCCGGGGTGAAAAACGGTGCATCCGCCGAGGTGAATTCGTGGCGAATGTGCACCACCGGATCGGCTGCCTCGCGGAACGCGGCAAGCAGCCGCGTGGCGTTGTCGGCGGCGGCTTCAGCCCCCACCAGCGGCCACTTGCCTTGAGGGAAGTAGTCGTTCTGGATATCGACTACGATGAGCGCTTGTCTGGTCATGGGTGTGTCCTCGATGCATGGGCTGGAAGTGGATTCAGTATTGGCGCTGGCCGGCGTTTCGAGGATTGGCCGTACCGACAATAAGCAGGGGAAAACTGACATGGGCGTTGAAAGAGCCGCCACGGTGGAACTGGGCGTACTGATTTACCCGGGCGCGCAGCTGGCAGCGGTGCATGGTCTGACCGATCTGTTTGCGGTCGCCAACCGGATAGCTGCCGAGCATCAGGCGGCGCAGTTGCCCGTGCTGCGCGTGAGCCACTGGCAAGCCGACGCCGAGCTGGCGCCGCAGCGGATCCACGATAGTCATCCGGGCAGCGACTGTGGTTTACAGGCGGTGCTGATTCCACCGTCCCTCGGCGGCTTTTCTGCGGCCAGCGTTTCAGCAGCGCTGCTGCAATGGCTGCGGGATCAGCATGCCCGTGGCGCAACCCTCGGCGGTGTCTGTGTGGGGTCATTGCTGCTGGCCGAAAGCGGCTTGCTCGATGGTCGCAGCGCCACCACGCATTGGACCTCGACCAAGGCGTTTGCCGAGCGTTATCCGAACATCCGGCTCAAGGCGGATACGCCGATTGTCGATGACGGCGACCTGATCACCACGGCCGGGCTGATGGCTTGGTCGGAGCTGGGTTTGCGTCTGGTCGATCGCCTGCTCGGGCCGAGCATCGCCAGCGGTACCGCGCGGTTTCTGGTGATGGAACACAGCGACAGCGCCAGTGCCTGCGGCAGCAATTTTGCGCCGATCCTGGGTCATGGCGATGCGCCGATTCTCAAGGTTCAGCATTGGCTGCAAAGCACCGGCGCGACCGACGTTTCGCTGACTTCGATGGCCGAGCGGGCGGGGCTGGAAGAACGCACGTTTCTGCGTCGCTTCCGTGCTGCGACCGGGTTGAAACCGACCGAATACTGCCAACATCTGCGGGTCGGCAAGGCGCGAGAGTTGCTGGAATACACCAACGGCACCATCGACCACATTGCCTGGACAGTGGGCTATCAGGACCCGGGAGCGTTTCGCGCGATCTTCAAGAAAATCACCGGGCTGGCGCCGAGTGATTATCGGGCGCGGTTTGGTGTCACGGGATAGTCCCGACACTACATACCCTGTGGGAGCGGGCTTGCTCGCGATGAGGCAGGGGCCGTCAACATTGATGTCGACTGATACACCGCCTTCGGGAGCAGGCCCCTCCCACATTGGATTGTTGTGCTGCGGAAATCGTGCAAATTACCGGGGGGAGACGCCCGGTCGTGCAGATTGAAACAGGCCTGATGCCAGCACGTTTTCGCCAAGTTTTTGATTAGTCGAATATTTCGCCAGCGCCACCATTGGCCTGATCTCTGCACCGTTCATCACTACATCCACCGAACCGCTGCAAGGGGAACACATGACCCCGACACCGAGCAGGAAAATAGTCGTCGCGTACTCGGTGCGCGCTGGCGCGCCGCCACATGAGGTGCAGACCAACAAGGCGCTGGCCCGCTGGCTGGCGCACATTCTCGGGCTCAAGTTTGGCGGCAGCTACGACCCGGAAAAACACCGCGGTCGTGACCTTTACTGGCTGCCGACGCAAACCCTTGTCGGTGCCAAACAGGCACAGGCCTTGGGCATCAAAAGCGCGGACGACTTGTGGGGTGGATTCGTCGAACACGATTTCATCTGTACCAAAGCCATCAGTCACGGCCTGCGCAGTCATCTGGCCCATGCACCTCAAGGCTGGGCGCCGCTGTTCTCCGAACGTGTACGTGACGTGGTGCTCGATGGCCTGACCGTGTTCGCCCTGGAAGACGCGCGGCCTGCTGCCGAGCATTTGCTGTACAGCGGGCCGATCCGTCTGAAGCCGATTCACGCCTGTGCCGGTCGCGGCCAGGAAGTTATCAACAGCCTCGACGCGTTCGATGAAGTGCTCGCCCGTACGGAGGCAGCCCGGTTGTTTCGCGACGGTGTAGTGCTGGAGCAGGACCTGAGCAAGGTTTTCACCCACAGCGTCGGCCAGTCATTCATCGGCGGCAAGGTGTTGAGCTACTGCGGTGATCAATACTTGACCAAGGACGCTCACGGCGAAGACGTCTACGGCGGCTCGAATCTGCTGGTGGTGCAGGGCGGTTATGCAGAGCTGCTGGCGCTGGCGTTGCCGGACGAAGTCCGTCTGGCCATCAAGCAGGCGCAGATTTTCGACCGGGCGGCAGATGAGGCCTATCCGGATTTCTACGCCTCACGGCGCAACTACGACATAGCCCAGGGCCTGGACAGCAATGGCAAACCCCGCAGCGGTGTGCTCGAACAATCCTGGCGCATGGGCGGCGCCAGCAGCGCGGAACTCGCGGCGCTGCAAAGCTTCGTCAACGATCCGCAGATGCCGGCGATCCGTGTGTCGACGGTGGAAACCTACAGCGATCGAACCTTGCCGGCAGACGCCATCGAAATCTATCGCGGGCCGGCCGAGAACAGCGACTTTCTCCTCAAATACGTAACGGTCAAACCCTATGACGGCTAGAAGCGAAAGCATTCAAATCGACATTGATGACGAACAGATGAGCGGGACGTTTCTCAGTCCCAAATCGAAAGTGCCTGGCGTGTTGTTTGTCCACGGTTGGGGCGGTAGCCAGGAGCGCGACCTTGAGCGCGCCAAGGGCATCGCCGGTCTTGGCTGCGTATGCCTGACCTTCGACCTGCGTGGGCACACCGGTGGTACTGGCATCCCGCTGACCCGGGTGACCCGAGAAGACAACCTGCGCGACCTGCTTGCCGCTTACGATCGCTTACTGGCGCACCCGGCGCTCGACACCTCGGCGATTGCGGTGGTCGGCACCAGTTATGGCGGTTATCTCGCCTCGATCCTCACTTCATTGCGCCCGGTGCGCTGGCTGGCGCTGCGGGTGCCGGCGCTGTATCGCGACGAGCAATGGCACACGCCCAAGCGTGATCTGGACAAGGCGGATTTGCGTGATTATCGGGCGACGTTGGTGCGTGCCGACAGTAACCGTGCGCTGCATGCCTGCTCGCAATTCACCGGGGATGTGTTGCTGGTGGAATCGGAAACCGATGATTACGTGCCCCACACGGCGATCATGAGCTATCGCGCGGCGTGTCAGCAGACGCATTCGTTGACGCACCGGATCATTGACGGCGCTGACCATGCCTTGAGCGAGCCGGTTTCGCAGCAGGCCTACACCTCGATTCTGGTGGACTGGATTACCGAGATGGTGGTCGGTGAGCGGTTGAGCATTATTCAGTCCTCATGATCGGCGGTGTCCTCTGGGGCGCCTTCGCGAGCAAGCCCGCTCCCACAGGTTGGAATGCGTTCCCCTGTAGGAGTGAGCCTGCTCGCGATAGCTTTTTCAGCTTCGACAACGCAATCAGGAAGGCTTCTTCTCGATCTGCAACGCCTTCGCCTTGGCCTCCACCAACAGATACATCACCACCGTGATCAACAGCGGCAACAGAAAATAAATCGCCCGATACGCCAGCAGCCCCGCCACCAGGCTCCCGCGTGAAGCCTCGTGTTGCAGCAGCGCGACGAACACCGCTTCCAGCACCCCGAGCCCCGCCGGAATGTGCGTGATGACCCCGGCAATTGCACTGATCAGCAATACTCCGAGCACCAGCGGGTAATCCAGTTTGCCCGGCAGCAAGGTGAAAATCACCGCCGCCATCAGCGACCAGTTCAGCGCACCGAGCAGCAATTGCAGGACGGCCATGCGCAGCGACGGCAGGTTGATTTCTACCCCGCGAATCGACCACTCGCGGCGCTTCGAGAACTGGCACGCGGCGAGGTAGCCGGCACTCGACAGCAACAACAGCACACCGATGCCCTGCAGCGCGTCGCTGCTGACTTTCCAGCCCGGCGGCATGCTCACCAGGCCACTGCTGAACACCGCGCCGGCAATCGTCATGTAGCCGAACCAGTTGGTCGCCAGGCTCAGGCCGAGGATTTTGGCGATGTTGCCTTTGCTCACACCCAGGCGCGAATACAGCCGATAACGCATGGCGATGCCGCCGACCCACGCGCTGAGATTGAGATTGAAGGCATAGCTGATGATGCCTACCGGGAGTATCTGCTTCCAGGTCAGGTCCTGGCGGATGTAGGTGCGCCCGATCAGATCGAAACTGGCGTACACCAGAAAGCTCAGCAAGGTCAGGCTGGCGGCGATGAGCAGCGTGCGCACCTTGAACTCGGTCAGGGTTTGCAGCACTTCTGCCCATTCGATGCGCGTGGCGAACAGCGTCAGCAACACGATCAGCGCAAGGAAGAACAGCAAGGTCAGTGGACGTTTCCAGCGATGCCATCGCGAGTGCGTGGCCGGCGCCGATTGCGCGTGGGAATGGCTCATGACGCGTCACCTCGAAACGGCTTGAGCCGAGGTTTATGCGCCGGCAACCAACCAGCCATTGCCGGGAAATGGCGCAGGAAGTGGAACACCAGAAATCCCACGGTCATGTGCCAGATCCGCCCGCGTGGCGACTTGCTCGGGTCCATGGCCTTGCAGTGGTTCTGGCTCAGGTCTTCGAGGCGCTGGAACAAATGCTGATTGAACGCGCGATCGCGGATCAGCACGTTGGCTTCCAGGTTCAGTGACAGGCTCAACGGATCGAGATTGCTCGAACCGACCGTGCTCCATTCCTCATCCACCAGCGCGACTTTGCCGTGCAGCGGCCGCTGGCAATATTCGTGGATCTGCACGCCGGCCTTGAGCAGGTAGTCGTAAGTCATGCGTGCCGCCAGTTTCGCCACCAGCATGTCCGGCTGGCCTTGCAGGATCAGCCGGACATCGACGCCACGGCGCGCGGCATTGCGAATCTCGCGCAGCAGGCGATAGCCGGGAAAGAAGTAGGCATTGGCGATCACCACCCGGCGCTGGGCCCGGCGCAGCACCTGCAAGTACACGTCTTCGATATCGGTGTGGTGCTGATCGTTGTCGCGAAACACCAGACGCACTTGGCCGTCGTGGTCGCTGAAAGCCATTTCCGCGCGACGCTGGCGCCGACGCTGCCACCAGAACCGTGCGCGTCCCGGCCGACCGCTTTGCAGCAGGGCAAAGTGATGGATGTCAGCGACCGCCGGCCCCTGAACCTGCACGGCGTAATCCTGTTTCGCCTCAGGGCCGAAGTCGGCGAGGTGATCGCCGGAAAAATTGATCCCGCCAATGAACGCGACCAACCCGTCGACCACCACGATCTTGCGGTGCAAACGGCGAAACCAGTTGGTGCGAAAACCCAGGTGTTTGGGCGCCGGATCAAACATCTGCAGGTGCACGCCCGCGTCGCTCAACGCCGCGAGATAACCGGTGGTCAACTCGCCACAGCCGAAGCCGTCGAGGCTGACGGTGGTGCGCACGCCGCGCCGGGCTGCGTCGATCAGGACCTGCTGCAATTGCGCGCCGACCTTGTCTTCGAAGACGATGAAGGTCTCCAGCAGGATTTCACTCTTCGCCGCTCGCAGGGCGTCGAACACCCGGGGGAAATATTCCTCGCCGTTTTCCAGCAACTCGACACGGTTGTTGCCCTGCCAACTGTACTCGACGTCGACATGGCCGGGCTCGCGTACTGGCGGGTTGATGCTGATCGGTTCCACGGTGGATTTCTCCAGCGGCGCACTGCTCATAATTCGATCTCCACCGACAGCGGGGCGTGGTCGGACAGATGGGACCAGGGGCTGTTCGCCAGGACTTTCGGCTGGCGGGTCTTGAGGTTACGCACGTAGATGCGGTCCAGGCGCAGGGTTGGCAGCCGCGCTGGAAAGCTGCGCGCCGGTTTGCCGTGATGCTCGGCGAACACCTCGCGCAGACCGCAGGGTTTGAGCAACGCATCGGCGCGCTGGCGCCAGTCGTTGAAGTCACCGGCAACGATCACCGGCGCTTCAGCCGGCAGCTCCGCCAGATGCTGCCCGAGCAGCTTCAGTTGTGCATGGCGATGGCTTTCGCGCAGGCCCAGATGCACACAGATTGCATGCACCTCAACGCCATCGCCAGGCAGGCGCAGTACGCAATGCAGCAGGCCACGATTCTCATGGCCATTGATCGAGACGTCGAGGTTGTCGTGGCGGATGATCTGGAACTTCGACAGCAGCGCATTGCCGTGATCGCCCTCCGGGTATACCGCGTTGCGCCCGTAGGCGAATTGCGGCCAGAGGCTGTCGGCGAGGAACTCGTACTGCGGCATCGTCGGCCAGTTGCTGTAGCGCTTGGGATGGTGTTCGTGGGTGCCGTGGACTTCTTGCAGAAACACCACGTCGGCGGCCACACTGCGCACCGCTTCGCGCAATTCGGGGAGGATGAACCGTCGATTGAGCGCGGTAAAACCCTTGTGCGTGTTGACCGTCAGCACGGTGAAACTGCGCACTGATGGCGCGACGATCGAGCCTTCATCGGTGAAGCCCACCGGCTCTGGAATACTCATGCCAGCACACCTTCGTCAGCAGGCTCGCCAGGGGTGGTCGCGAGGTGTTTGTCGAGGGCGAAACGCTGGAGAAGATTGCGCGCGTCGTAAGGGGCGCGGACTTTGATGTCGTTGTCGAAATAGCAAAACACTTCACGGGATTTGCGCGCCCGTGGTTTGAGGCGCGGCGCGATCAGGTGCGCATCACCGGGCTGTCGACCGTGATGCCAGGCGTCGATGCGTTCAGCCCAGCGCTTCAGTGCGGAGTCGGTGTAGCCGCTGGCGTAAAGCGCTTCGGCGCCGTGCAGGCGCAGGTAGACGAAGTCACTGGTGAGGTCTTCGCGGTACGGCCATTTGCCGGCGGTGTCGGCGATCACCAGAGCGGTGTTGTAGCGTTTCAACAAACGAATGAAGTCGGGATCGATGAAGGTGTCGTTGCGCACTTCCACAGCATGGCGCAGCGGTTTTTTGCGCCAGGCTTTGAGGCTGGCATGGCTGTGCAGGTGGGCGTCGTGCTGACGGGCGAGGGCGGCTGCGGCCTCAGTGTCGTGGGGCAGCAATGACAGGAAGTGTTCGAAACGCTCGGGATCGAATTTGAAGTTTGGCGGAAACTGCCAGAGGATCGGCCCGAGCTTTTCCTTGAGTTCCAGCACCCCCGAGGCGAAGAAATTCGCCAGCGGCTTTTCGATCTCGCGCAAGCGGCGGATGTGCGTGATGAAACGCGGCGCCTTGACGCTGAACACGAAGTCGTCGGGCGTTTCGCTGTACCACTGGGCGTAGCGTTCGGGCCGTTGCAGGGCGTAGAACGATCCATTGATTTCGATGCTGTTGACCGCCCGTGAAGCGAATTGCAATTCACGCTTCTGGGTCAGTCCCTTGGGGTAGAAATCCCCGCGCCACGGGGCATAGCGCCAGCCGGAAATACCGATGTGAATCGTTGCCATGTCGCCCTCCCGTTGTCAGTCCTCGTACAGCCTGTGTCTGTTGATGACTGTGGGCGGTTCGGGAAAGTTTCGGTGGCGTTACGGACGGTACACATTCTGCAAAAAGCACGGATCGCAATGTGGGAGGGGGCTTGCTCCCGAAAGCGGTGGTTCAGTCGCTATCGATGCTGACTGACCCTCCGCCTTCGGGAGCAAGCCCCCTCCCACAGGGTTACTCAGTGCCCCGTGAATAATCGGCCTTGAGCCGGTTCGGCATAGGTCGGACCGAGGCGATCAAGGCGTCCGCTCCACGCTGTGAGCGCCAACGCCACCAACACCACCAGACCACCGATCCACGCCGTGTGAATCAGGCCAAGGTGCTCGACGATCAGTCCGCCGCCCCACGCACCGCCGGCAATCCCGAGGTTGAACGCAGCAATGTTCAGCCCCGATGCCACGTCCACGGCCTGCGGTGTGTGATGCTCGGCCTGACGCACCACATACACCTGCAGGCCCGGTACGTTGCCGAACGCCACCGCGCCCCACACCAGCACCGTGGCCAGCGCCAGCCATGGATTGCCAGCGGTGAAGGTCAGCACCAACAGCACCGCCGCCAGCAGGGAGAAAATGATTTTCAGGGCGCTGATCGGCCCGCGTTTGTCGGCCAGTTTGCCGCCCCAGATGTTGCCGACCGCCACCGATACGCCGTACACCAGCAGCACCAGGCTGACGGTGCCGGCGCTGAAGCCGGAGAGGTCCTGCAGGATCGGCGCGAGGAAGGTGAAGGCGATGAACGAGCCGCCGTAACCGATGGCGGTCATGGCGTACACCAGCAGCAGGCGCGGTTGTTTCAACACTTGCAGTTGCTGCAGCAACGATGCCGGTTTGCTGTGGGCGATGTTGTTCGGCACATACAACAGGCTGCCGATGAAGGCGATCACACCCAGTGCCGAGACGGCGAGGAAGGTTTCCCGCCAGCCGAAATGCTGACCAATGAACGTGCCCAGCGGCACGCCGGTGACCAGGGCCACGGTGAGGCCGGTGAACATGATCGCAATCGCACTGGCGGCTTTTTCCTTGGGCACCAGGCTGGTGGCGATGGTCGAGCCGATGGAGAAGAACACCCCATGCGCCAGGCCGGTGACGATCCGCGCCAGCACCAGCGATTCATAACTCGGCGCCAGCCACGCCAGCAGGTTGCCGAGGGTGAACAGCACCATCAGCGACAGCAGCAACAGTTTGCGCGGGACTTTGCCGGTGAGGGCGGTCAGCACCGGCGCGCCGATGGCAACGCCCAGCGCATAGAGACTGACCAACAATCCGGCGGACGGCAGGCTGACGCCCAGATCGGCGCCGATGGTAGGTAGCAGGCCAACGATGACGAACTCGGTCGTCCCGATGGCGAATGCGCTGAGGGTCAGCGCGAGCAAGGCAATGGGCATGACAGCACTCCGGTAGAGGTTTGAATGGAGCGCAGTGTCGGGGTTTGGGTTGTGCGGAAAAATACGGGGGTGAGCATTTGATATTTGCCTTGGGCGCAAAGATCAAAAGCGCTCCCCCTCACCCCATACCTCGCGAAACGTCGTACCGCTGCCAATGGGGTAAGGGGGCTCTTGAACTTGCCGTGCAATTACTGATCAGTTCCTTACAGGTTCAGCCAACGGAGAATGGAGTTTTGATCAAGTTCAGGATCGCCATTGTGCTGGGAGCACTGCTGTTTCTCGGCGCCAGTGAACTGGAAGCCGCGGCATTGCCCGGCGTGCCGGCCACCGCCACCAAGGCCGCCGAGCCCGAGCCGATAGTGCAGGGTGGTCTGCTCGGCGCGATCAGTTCGAGCATCGACGACGTGCAGGACAAACTCGACCTCAACGAGCACCTGGTCGACGCCTGGCGCCTGCGTGCCGACCGCGCGGCGGACGAAGTCGACAAGTTGGTCAACCAGCCATCGGATCGCTCGGGCTGGAGCGTCGCCGGGGATTTCCTGATGTTGTCCGGGGTGTGGCTTGGCGCCTTCGCACTGCTCACGGTACTGGGCAGCCTGCTGGCCAAACGTCTGCGCGAAGGTCGTTGGCTGCGCACCCGCCAGCGCAGTCAGGACCTGCTCGGTTATCTGCTGCCGTACACACTGCCGGCGCTGGTCTGCCTGCCGCTGACGCTGTACTTCAGCCACTTTCTGCAAGCCTCGGTTGGGCGGGCGCTGGCGCTGTGTCTGGCGTATGCCACCAGCAGCGGTATTTTTTCCACCTCGATGTTGCTGTGTGTGGTGGTGCTGTTCAACGTCGGCCACAAACGGCCCGCCGCGCGGATCATCCGCGATTACTGCCCGAAACCACTGTTCCTGATCGGCTTCCTCGCCGCCCTCAGTGACGCGTTGACCAGCCCGCAGATCGCCCGCCAGCTGGGCGGCAACATCACCAGCAGCATCGCTGTGTTCACCGGATTGATCGCTTCAATCATTTTCGGTCTGCTGGTGATTCGTCTGCGCCGGCCGGTGGCGCACCTGATCCGGAACCGGCCGCTGGCGCAGCGCTTGAAACAACCTTCGTTGCAGGAGTCACTGCGGATTTTTTCCGGGCTCTGGTACTGGCCGATCGTGCTGATGGTGCTGGTCTCGGCGGTCAATCTGATCGGCATCGGCGAGGACAACCAGAAAGCCCTGCGCTGTGCGTTGTTCACCACGGTGCTGCTGATCGGCACGGTGTTCCTCAGCACCATTCTTCAGCACCTGTTCAAGTCGCGAAAGGCCGAAGCGATCCAGCGCAGCAGTGCTTACAAGGAGCGGTTTCTCAGGCTGTTGCACGCCTTGTTGCGGATCGTCATCGCCGTTGCCTTTATCGATATTCTCGGGCGTATCTGGGGCGTCTCTCTGCTCGATTTCGCCCAGAGCAGCACCGTCGGCCGCGCGATCAGCAACGCGTTGAGCAGCATCGGCCTGATCTTCCTCGTCACCTGGCTGTTGTGGGTAGTGCTCGACACGGCGATTCAGGAAGCGCTGAAACCACCGGTCAGCAAACGCTCGTCGCGCCAGCCCAGCACCCGGGTCAAAACCATCCTGCCGCTGCTGCGCAACGCGATCAAAATCATCCTGGTGGTGATCTGCGCGATCACCACCATGGCCAATCTGGGGATCAACGTTGCGCCACTGCTGGCCGGTGCCGGGGTGGTCGGGCTGGCGATCGGTTTCGGTTCGCAGCAACTGGTGCAGGACGTGATCACCGGGCTGTTCATCATCATCGAAGACACGCTGTCGATCGGCGACTGGGTGGTGCTCGATTCCGGGCACGCCGGCACGGTCGAGGGCCTGACCATTCGGACCCTGCGCCTGCGCGACGGCAAGGGTTTCGTGCACTCGGTGCCGTTCGGCCAGATCAAGGCGGTCACCAACCAGTCGCGGCAGTTTGCCTATGCGTTTTTCTCGGTGCAGTTCACTTACGACACTGATGTCGACAAGGCCATCGAACTGATTCGCGAGACCGGCGATTCGATCCGCGAAGACCCGTTCCTCAAGTACAACCTGCAAGGGCCGCTGGATGTGTTTGGTGTGGACAAGATGGATTTGAACGGGGTCGTGCTGACCGCGCAGTTCCGTACCGTGTCGGGCGGGCAGTATGCGGTGAGCCGGGCGTTCAACCAGCGTTTGAAAAAGCTTGTGGATAACAGTCCGGTGGTGCATTTCGCGCAGACTTATCCACAGCAGGTTTTGTTGCCCAGGCGTCAGGGTGAGGAGGAGCTGATGGCGAGCAAGATGCCGCAGGAATCGCGGACCTAGCGCAAATTTCTGGAGTGGGATTGCTGGCCCTTTCGCGAGCAGGCTCGCTCCCACAGGGGGAACGCGATCAAACTGTGGGAGCGAGCCTGCTCGCGAAGACGTCCGTCCAGCTCACATCAATGCCGTATCAGCTTGCTGCGCACCTGTTCCATGGCGATCTGATCCAGCGCTGTCCAGAAAACCTGCTTGCCGGCAATTTCGGCAGCGACAGGCAGACCGTCCCGATACACCAGCCGATTACTCGCCAACGCTGGCACCTTCGCCCCCGGCAACAACGTCCCGGCCAGATTCAGCGGATCCACCCCGCACACGGCGATCAAGCTGCCGTCATGGGGCCGTCGCCGTACCTCGCGCAGCAGCGCAATCGCCTCCGGCAAGGCAAATTGCTCCCCCGCCAGACCACTGACAAATCGTCCGCCGCGAATCTCGCCACGGGCCTCCAGCCGATGAAATGTGCGCAGCAATTCGCGCCAGCTCGGCAGCCAATCCGCCTCGCGTTCCAGCAGGCGCCAGAACACCACGCCGTAGCGCCGCAGCAAGGTCATGGCGATGTGTTCCAGGGTTTGCGGCGAAGGCGTCTGGCTGTTCTCCACCAACGGCCCTCGGCGCAGCAATGCCCAGCGTCCGGCATCGTCCATGCCACCGACAAACGCGCCGCGTCCGCGTCGGCTGCTGCGCTGCTGGCGCTTGCTCGCCGGGGTGATCAGCGCGCGCAGGCCGGCGAAGCTGTCGGCGTTTACCAGACCGGCGCCAACCAGTTCCTGCAAGGCGATTTCCAGCTCGGTGCGCAGCAGGTGCGCTTCATGAATCAGTTCATCAAAAAACAGTGCCCCGTGCTGACTGAGCGCCGCGTGGACCTTTTGGGTTTTCGGCGACAGCTCGCTGACCGGCGTCTGCTCGGTCAGTGCACTCCACAACCCGACCTGACTGCGTGGCAGCAGCACAATCGGCGTACTGCGCAGGGCCGTGCCGCTGACTTTCTGCCGGGCACTGAGCCGCGTCCACACCCGTTTGCCGTTGCGGCACAGGTCATCCAGCCAGCTCGGCGAATAGTCCCTGAGCCGTGCCGGGAGAATGTCGCTGTCCCACGCCGAGGCCGCCGCCGGGTAGCCTTCGAACTGGCCGACAATTGCCGGCAACACCGCGCTGCCCTGACCGCGCGTGGTACTGGACAGGTGCTGCCAGTCGAACAGGAAACGCATGAAGTCCTGCAACGCCACCGGTTCGATTTCCCGGCGCAAACGCTTGACCGTGTAACGATGGATACGCGCCAGCAGATGCCGTTCGCACCATTCTTCGACCGCCACGCCCGGGGTGAAACGACCGCGCAGCACATAACCTTCGCGTTCCAGTTGCGCGAGGGCTTGCGAGGCTTGCGCTGTGGGCAGCGCCAGCGGTCCGGCAATCGCCGCGAGCGGCAGCGGACCAAACGCGCCGAGCCGTGCGCGGATCACTTCGACCTGTGCGTCATCGAAACTCCAGGGTTCGTCGAAACCGGGCAAGGCCTCCTGCTGCGGTTGCAGCGTAGCCTGTGGATAAAGCGCCAGCAGGCAGGTCAGGCGTTCTCGCGCCAGCCACAACCAGCACTGTGGCGCGATCATCAGGCGGCAGGCGCGGCCACTGTCTGTCAACGTGTTCAACCATTCGCGCCAAGATTCGTTGGCCTGCAATTCGGCCTCGCTGACGCACGCCAGGCTCATCAGCGCCTCGTGCATTTCATCGATGTTGGCCGGCGTCGGCCACGCTTCTTCACGCACCGCGCTGATGGCGTCGGCATCCAGTGCACCGAGATCATCGGTGGATTGCGGATCGCTCCAGCGCCGATTGATGACCGCCTGGGTCCGGCGCTCCTCCAGCGGTGCGTCGTCGAGAAAGGTGTATGGCCGCGCGCTGAGAATCTCTGCCGCCAGCGGTGACGGCGCCGGCAGATCACGGCTGAGCAAACGCACCTCGCCACGCTCCATGCGCCGCAGCAGCGCCAGCCAGCCTTTGCTGTCCATGGCCTCGTGCAGGCAGTCGTCGAGGGTTTGCTCCACCAGCGGATGCTCGGGAATTTCCCGCTCGCCCGCGAGGTTTTCCAGACAGGCGATCTGATCGGGAAATACGCTGGCGATCAGGTCTTCGCTTTTCATCCGCTGCAACTGCGGCGCGACTTTGCGCCCACCGGTAAAACGCGGCAACGCCAGTGCCACCCCGGCATTCCAGCGCCAGCGCACGCCGAACAACGGCGCGTCCAGAACCGCTTGAATCAGGATGTGCTCGGCGCTGTTGCTGTGCAGGTAACGCCAGACGTCATCGAGTTCGAAACTGTGGCTTGTGGACAGCGACAGGACGATCGCGTCTTCGCTGGCGGCAGCCTGTAATTCGAAGTTGAAGGTGCGACAGAAACGCTTGCGCAAGGCCAGGCCCCAGGCGCGGTTGATGCGGCTGCCGAACGGTGAGTGGATGATCAACTGGGTGCCGCCGGACTCGTCGAAAAACCGCTCCATCAGCAGCGTGTCTTGTGAGGGCAGGGCGCCGAGGGTCAGGCGAGCGCGGGCGAGGTATTCCACCAGTTGCTCGGCGCTGGCGGCATTCAGGCCGAGGATCTCGGTCAGCCAGTCGAGCGCCGGTTGCAGGTCGCCGGGGCTGGCGCCGAGCAGGTTGTCGAGGGTGGCCTGCAGGCGCGCCACCGCCGAGGACAATTCGTCGCTGCGTCCCGGGGCTTCGCCGAGCCAGAATGGAATGGTCGGCGGCTGACCCTGGGCATCCTCGACCCGCACCTTGCCGGTTTCCACCCGCAGGATGCGATAGGACGTATTGCCGAGCTGGAACACGTCGCCGGCAATGCTCTCCACAGCGAAGTCTTCGTTGACGCTGCCGATGTTCAGGCCTTGCGGCTCCAGCAGCACGCTGTAGTCGGCGTTGTCCGGGATGGTGCCGCCGCTGGTCACGGCGGTCAGTTGCGAGCCACGGCGGCCACGCAGAGTGCCGCTGACGGCGTCGCGATGCAGGTAGGCGCTGCGGATGCCCTGACGACCGTTGTAGCCTTCGGCGAGCATCGTCAGCAGCGCCAGATAGTGTTTTTCGTCGAGATCGCGATACGGCGAGGCTTGGCGAAATAGCGCCAGTAGCGCGTCTTCCGACCATTCCTGGCAGCTGACTTCGGCAATGATCTGCTGCGCCAGTACATCCAGCGGCGCTTCGGGAATGTGCAAGGTGTCGAGTTCGCCACGGCGCACGCAGTCGAGCAGGGCGGCGCATTCGATCAGGTCGTCGCGGGTGGTGGCAAACAACCGGCCTTTGGGCGTGCCGCCGACCTGGTGCCCGGAGCGCCCGACTCGTTGCAGAAATCCGGCAATCGAACGCGGCGAGGCGATCTGACAAACCAGATCGACTTCACCGATATCAATGCCCAATTCCAGCGAGGCGGTGGCGATCAGCACTTGCAGCTCGCCGCGCTTGAGCCGCTGTTCGGCGTCGAGGCGAAACTCCTTGGCCAGACTGCCGTGGTGCGCCGCTACCGCGTGTTTGCCCAGACGCTCGCTGAGGTGTCGGCTCAAGCGTTCAGCCAGACGCCGGGTATTGACGAAAATCAGCGTGGTGCGGTGTTCGCGGCCCAACTCGGCGAGGCGGTCGTAGACCCGTTCCCAGACATCGTTGGGCATCACCGCCGACAACGGCACTGGCGGTACTTCGATGCCCAGATCCCGCGGACGGGCGTGGCCGATGTCGATGATTTCGCAGGGGCGATCATGGCCGACGAGAAATTGCGCCACGGCTTCGACCGGTTTCTGTGTGGCGGACAAGCCGATGCGGGTCAGTGGTTCGGCGCACAGCGCTTGCAGTCGCTCAAGGCTCAGGGCCAGGTGACTGCCGCGCTTGCCGGCGGCCATGGCGTGGATTTCGTCGACGATTACCGTGCGCGCGGTGCCGAGCATTTTGCGCCCGGATTCGGAGCCGAGCAGCACGTACAGCGATTCCGGGGTGGTCACCAGAATGTGCGGCGCACTTTTGCGCATGGCGGCGCGTTCTTTTTGCGGGGTGTCGCCGGTGCGCACGGCCGTGGTGATCTGCAATTGCGGCAGGCCCATCTGGCGCAACTGCTCGGTGATCCCCGCCAACGGGTTCTGCAGGTTGATGCGGATGTCGTTGGACAGCGCCTTGAGCGGCGAAACGTAGACCACCAGGGTTTCGTCGGGCAGGCCGTCGGGGTTTTCCAGGCCACGGTGGACGAGATCGTCGAGTACGGCGAGAAACGCGGTGAGGGTTTTACCGGAGCCGGTGGGCGCGGCGATCAGCGTCGAGCGGCGCAGGCGGATCAACGGCCATGCGCGGGCCTGGGCGGCGGTGACCGTCGGGAAGGTGCTGCTGAACCAGGCGCTGACGGCGGGGTGAAAGCCTGCCAGGGCCGCGTCCTTGGAGATGGGCAGATTCATGCTTAAGTTATGCGGGTGGGGGCGGCAAGATGCAAGTACCGCTGGGATCTCCAGTGGCTGGCAGGGCTTCATCGCGAGCAGGCCAGTTGATTCAGCACAATTCCCGGCGATCTACACTTTACGGGTGACGGTTGCGCACTAAACCCGCAAAATGCAACGATTCCGGCAATTATCGACGGCGGTGTCACAAACACTGTCGTTAAAGCCATCGTTCCAATCAGACTGGGCCTGCTGACTCTATGCGAATGCGCCTTATGTTACTGGGCGGCGGAAATGCCCTTGGGCAGGCGCTGATTCGCCTCGGTGCAGAGGAAGACATCGGTTTCCTCGCCCCCCGCCCGCCAGAAGACGGCTGGGATGCCGCGAGCCTGACGCAACTGCTCGACGACACCCGTCCGGATGCGTTGATCAACCTCGCCTACTATTTCGACTGGTTCCAGGCCGAAACCGTCAGCGAAAGCCGTCTGGCCGGGCAGGAGCGCGCCATCGAGCGGCTGGCCGAGCTGTGCCAGCACCACAACATCATCCTCGTGCAGCCTTCCAGTTACCGGGTGTTCGACGGTTCGCGGGCGACTGCCTACAGCGAAAAAGACGAGCCGGTGCCCTTGGGCCTGCGCGGTCAGGCGCTGTGGCGCATCGAACAAAGCGTCCGTGCGACGTGCCCGCAACACGTGCTGTTGCGCTTCGGCTGGCTGCTCGATGACAGCCCTGAAGGCACCCTCGGGCGCTTCCTCGCCCGCGCCGAACAACCGGACGAATTGCTCATGGCCGACGACCGTCGGGGCAATCCGACGCCGGTGGATGACGCGGCGCGGGTGATCATTTCGGTGCTCAAGCAACTCGATTGCGCGGCGCCGCTGTGGGGCACTTACCATTACGCCGGCCATGAGGCGACCACGCCGCTGGCGCTCGGTCAGGCGATTTTGACCGAAGCTCGCAATTTGCATCAGCTGGCGATCGAAGCCCCGACCGCCCAGGCACATGCCGCGCGACCGGACGCCGCCGAAGAACCGCAGCACGCGGTACTCGCCTGCAAGAAAATTCTGCACACTTTCGGGATCAAGCCACGCGCCTGGCGCGCGGCACTCCCGGCTTTACTGGATAGGTTTTATCGTCATGGCTGAAGGCCCTGTTTTAATCACCGGTGGCGCCGGTTTCATCGGCTCGCACCTGACGGATGCGCTGCTCGCCAAGGGCCACTCGGTGCGGATTCTCGATGATCTGTCGACCGGCAAACGCGCCAACCTGCCGCTGGACAATCCGCAGGTCGAGCTGATCGTCGGTGACGTCGCCGATGCCGCGCTGGTCGCACAGGCGATGCAAGGTTGCAGCGCGGTGGCGCATCTGGCAGCGGTGGCCTCGGTCCAGGCTTCGGTGGACGATCCGGTGAAGACTCACCAGAGCAATTTCATCGGCACCCTGAATGTTTGTGAAGCCATGCGCAAAGCCGGTGTGAAGCGTGTGCTGTTCGCTTCCAGCGCTGCCGTCTACGGCAACAACGGTGAAGGCGAGTCGATCGACGAGGAGACGCCAAAGGCTCCGCTGACCCCGTACGCTTCGGACAAACTGGCCGGCGAGCACTACTTCGATTTCTACCGCCGCCAGCATGGCCTGGAACCGGTGATCTTCCGCTTCTTCAACATCTTCGGGCCACGCCAGGATCCGTCCTCGCCGTACTCCGGAGTCATCAGCATTTTTAGCGAACGGGCGCAGAAAGGCCTGCCGATCACCGTGTTCGGCGATGGCGAGCAGACCCGCGATTTCCTCTATGTCGAGGATCTGGTCGATGTGCTGGTGCAGGCGATCGACAAGCCTGAAGTGGAAGTGGGCGCGATGAACGTCGGCTGGAATCAGGCAATGAACCTCAAGCAGATGCTGCAAGCGCTGCAGGAAGTGGTCGGCGATTTGCCCCCGGTCAGCTACGGCCCGGCGCGCTCCGGTGACATCCGTCATTCGCGGGCGAACAACGCGCGTTTGCTGGAGCGTTTCAAGCTGCCAGAGCCGACGCCGATGCGTGTGGGGCTGGCGCGGTTGCTCGACAAGTAGGTTTATCGCAGACATGAAAAAGGCGCCTTTTTACAGGCGCCTTTTTCACGGCCGGAATATGTCGCTATTCCTGTGGCGAGGGGATTTATCCCCGATCGATCACACGTGATCGTCGTCAGTTCCAAGCCTGCTCACCCAAAGCCTCATTCACCACCACGTGAACGTTCTTGGTTGAATCTGCCTTAGAACTTGTAGCCCAGACCCACCATGTACACAAATGGATCGACATCAACATTCACCTTGGCACGGGTGCCCGGCGCCACGGCGTTGTTCTCGACGGTGGCGCGGGTATCGATGTCGATGTAGCGCACCTGGGCGTTGAGCATGATGTTGTCGGTCAGCATGTAGTCGGCGCCGACCTGCCAGGCCAGACCCCAGGAGTTTTTCGCCTTGAAGTTGCTGAAGCCGTTGGATTGGGCTTCGCTGCCGACGTGCTCGTCGTAGATCCAGGTGTAGTTGATGCCGCCGCCGATGTACGGCTGGAACGGCGACTTGGCATCCAGCGGGTAGTACACGACGCTGAGGGTTGGCGGCAGGTGTTTCAGGGTACCGAGTTTGCCGTTGGCAGCTGGCAGCGCGGTGCCTTTGATTTTTACGTCATGCTCGAACGGCGAGGCGGCCAGCAACTCGATACCGATGTTGTTGGTCAGCATGTAGGCGAAGTTCAGACCCAGTTGGGTGTCGCTGCTCATGGTCGCCTTGCCGCCCAGATTGGTGCCGCTCAACGGACCCTGATCGACCTTGACGCTGGAGCTGTCGGCCTTCGGGTTGACGGTGATCGCACCGGCGCGAACGATGATGTCGCCGGCTTCGTGGGCGTGGGCGAGCGGGGCTGCGAGCGCGAATGCAAACAGCGAAGCGCTGAGCAAGGACTTGTTCATGGGAGCTCCAAAAGGACGTTAAAAATGTCTGATGCCCTATGGTATGAAGCCAACTGATACGGTCTTTTGACTCAGCTCAATGAAACAGTGAAGGGGTGGTTTTTTGTGGAACCTTTGCCGCCCCTTCGCGAACAAGCCCGCTCCCACAGGTGAATGCTTTTCAAATGTGGGAGCGGGCTTGTTCGCGAAGGCGATTGATCAACCGGTACAAAACTCTCGGGATTCACTCCGGCAGTTCATACACATAAATCTTGTCGGCATCCATCTGATACCCGGCATCGGCCAGTTCGCTGGTGGACGCCTTGACCTGCAGCGGCCCCTCGACCCAGTACGGCTGATACAGCTCGTCGAGCTTTACGCCGACTTCGCTTTTCACATGCACGATCTGGTTCGACGGCGGTGGCGGCACGTGGATGCAGGCGCCGAAGTACGGCACCAGCAGGAAGTCCGTGGTGCGCCCCTCTTCGTTGACTTCCAGCGGCACGATGTAGCCCGGCAGGCGGATGTTCTGCCCGTCGAGGCTCGGCACCACCGGCGCGTTGGGCAGGTCCTGCCTGGCGGCTGGCGCGGACTCGGCGGAGAGTGCATCACTCATCTTCGACATGTCGTGCAGAGGCGTCATGTTCGGCACTTCCGGCGCGGCGTCCGGCGGGATCATTTCCGACCAGGTCAGGTCTTTCGGCGCCGCTGCCCACACGGGCAGGGCAACCAGCAACAGCAGCGCAAGTACAGCGCGGGGCATGGTGAGCATCCTCATAAACGGATCGACAGGCCATCAGCCAGGGATTGGCGATATGCACGCCAGGCCGGCACGCTGCCCATCAGCAGCGCGGCTGCCAGAATGCCACCGAGCAGCGTCCATTCATACTCGCTCGGCCACGCCAACGGCAGGTACAGCCCGTAATTGGCCTGCACGTAACCCTGCGCAGCGGCGATGCCGATGTACAGCAGCGCCAGCCCGGCGATCACCCCGGTCAGCGCCAACGCAAAGGCTTCCAGCACCAGCAGGCTTGCGATGTGCCACGGCCGCGCACCGACCGAACGCAGAATCGCCATCTCCCGGCGACGCTCGTTGAGGCTGGTGAGAATCGCCGTGAGCATGCCGATCAACCCGGTCAGCACCACGAACAACGAGACCACGAACAGCGCTTTTTCAGCGGTGCTCATCAGGCTCCACAACTCCTGCAAGGCCACGCCCGGAAGGATCGCCAGCATCGGCTCGCCACGGTATTCGTTGATCTCGCGTTGCAGGGCGAAGGTGGAAATCTTGCTGTTGAGACCGAGCATGAACGCGGTGATTGCCTGTGGCGTCAGGTCCATGTTGCGCGCCTGATCGGCGCTGATCCGCCCGTTGCCCCGGGCCGGCACACCGTTGTGCCAGTCGATGTGAATCGCTTCCATGCCGCCGAGGCTGATGTGCAACGTGCGATCCACCGGGGTGCCGGTGCGCTTGAGAATGCCGACCACGGTGAACGGTTTGTCGTCGTGTTTGACCAGACTGATCGCCGCCACACCGTGGGCCAGCACCAGTTGGTCGCCGAGCTTGTAATGCAGCGCCTCGGCCACTTCGGCGCCGAGCACCACTTCGAACGGGTCGGTGGCAAACGCCCGGCCATCAGCCAGTTCCAGATGTTGCTGGCGGCCGTACTGGTAATGCTCGAAATACGCCTCGGTGGTGCCCATCACCCGGTAGCCACGATGCGAGTCGCCGAGGGACATCGGGATCGCCCACTTCACTTTCGGGTTGCTGGCGAAGTGTTCGAAGCTGTCCCAGCGAATGTTGTTGGTCGCATTGCCGATACGGAACACCGAGTACAGCAACAGGTTCACCGAACCGGAGCGGGCGCCGACGATCAGGTCGGTGCCGCTGATGGTGCTGGCGAAACTGGCTTTGGCTTCGGTGCGCACGCGCTCGACGGCGAGCAGCAGACACACCGACAAGGCGATCGCGAAAGCGGTGAGCAGGGCGGTGAAGCGGCGGTTGGCCAGGCTGGCCATGGCCAGACGAAACAGATACATCTCAGACCTCGGCAGACGTGGCGGCGCGATTGAGCTCGGCCAGGGACAGGTGACGGTCGAACAGCGGCGCAAGGCTCTGATCGTGGCTGACGAACAACAGGCTCGATCCGGCTTCGCGGCATTCGGCGAACAACAGGCGAATGAAGTTTTCCCGGGCGTCGTAATCCAGCGCCGAGGTCGGTTCGTCGGCGATCACCAGTTCCGGTTGGCCGATCAAGGCGCGCGCGGCGGCGACCCGTTGCTGCTGCCCGATCGACAGTGAGTCGGCGCGACGACCGAGGATGCTTTCATCCTTCAAGCCCAAGTGGGCGAGCAGGGTGGCGGCGGCCTGATCGACACTGCCGTGACGTTGTTTCGCCCGTTCGGCACGCAGTTTCGAGAAGTGGCAGGGCAGCTCGACGTTCTCGCGCACCGAGAGAAACGGCAGCAGGTTGAACTGCTGGAAAATGTAGCCAGTGTGATCGACACGAAAGCGATCGCGGGCGCCGGCACCCAGTTCGGTCAGCTCCTGGCCAAGCAGGCGAATGCTGCCGCGCCCGGGTTTTTGCACCCCGCCGAGCAGGCCGAGCAGGGTGGTCTTGCCACTGCCGCTGGGGCCTTTGAGGAACAGGGTTTCGCCCGGTTCCAGGCGAAATGCCGGGATGTCCAGCAGCGGCGGGTGACCGGGCCAGTTGAAGCCCAGGTTGGACAGTTCGATGAGTGCTTGGGTCATGGCACCAGTTTCTTGAAGTGAACACATAACCCCTTGTGGGAGCGGGCTTGCTCGCGAATGCAATGGATCAGCCAAATCTTTGTTGACTGATCCACCGCATTCGCGAGCAAGCCCGCTCACACAGGGGATCGTCGGTGTGATCAGAATTTCAGGGCAGCCGCCTTGGCCGTCACTTCCGTCCCTTGCTGGCCGCTCGGACCGATCAGTTGTACCTGAATTTTCTGGGTCGCCGGGAAGGTATTGAAGATGTTCGCCAGATCCAGCGTCTTCAGAGCACCCGGGGTCGCGCAGCTGAATTGATAGTGGGCGTGGATTTCGCTGTGATCGTGGTGATGCGCTTCACCGCCCTTGGCATCTTCGTCGTGGTCATCATCGTCATGGTCGTCGGCATCCGGCTTGTCGCCGAACAGCGGGCTTTGCAGTTCCTGACTGGTGACTTTGCAACCGGCGGCGGCTGGCAGGTTGAACAGCGCCAGTGGGTTTTCCAGTTTGGTGCGCGCGGCCACGACCTTGGCCTTGTCGGCGTCGGTGGTGGCAGCGTGTTCGAAGCCGACCAGGTTCATTGCCGGGCTTTCCAGTTCCAGCTCCAGGGTCTGGCCGTCGAGCGCAGCGTTCAGCCGGCCGACGCCATGTTCATGGGCGCCGAGGCTGCCGTGCTCGTGGTCATGATCGTGCTCATCGGCGGCGTGGGCGATGGCCAGCGGCAACAGGGCAAACGGCAAAGCGAGCAGCAGACGGCGCATGGCGATCTCCGGAAAGTAAAGTGAAGAGTTTGTTATGTAATCTTATAACGAAAGTGCGCAGAGTTTGCCCGCCTGCTTGGCGTTGCACAAGTCCCGTGGGAGCATGCAGGTCAGAAATGTGCAGGAGCGAAGCAGATGTTGCGGATACGTGGAACCGTCGGCGCGATGCCGGTGGATTTGACGGTGGAGCTGGATGACAGCGATTGGGCGAAGCTGGGCGCGGCGCTTGGGGCGCACACGCAGAGCGAGCAGCCGCAGGCGGCAGTACTGACCCCGGCAGCCAAACCGCAGAACCAGGACGATGCGTTGTGGCAAGTCGCGCAGGACCTGTTGCGCAAGGCCGGTCAGCTCAGCGGCCCGGACTTGCTGGATCAGCTTGAGGGCCTGACCGGCAGCGCGGCGGCGGGCAAACGCCTGCTGGTGCGCTTGCGCCATAGTGCACGGGTGAAAGTGGCGAGCGGCGGGGATACGCCGCTCTACAGCTGGATCGAGTGAGCGCTTAATAAAGCGCCGCAAACACCTTGCGCCGGTAAGCGGTCACCAGCGGGTGATCGTTGCCCAGCAGTTCGAACACTTGCAGCAGGGTCTTGTGCGGCAACCCTTCGCCGTAGCTGCGGTTGCGGATGAACAACTTGAGCAAGGCTTCCAGCGCCGCCTCGTATTGCTGGCGCGCCAGCTGCTGGATCGCCAGTTGATACACCGCTTCGTCGTCCTGCGGATTCTGCGCAAGACGCGCCTTGAGGTCAGCGGCATCCGGCAGGTCGCGAGCCAGGCCGAGGAACTTGATCTGCGCCTTGGCCCCGGCCAGTGCAGCCTTGTGCTCATCGCTCTTGACCGCGTCGAGCACGGTTTGCGCTTCGCCCAGTTCGCCGCGTTCGGTCAGGCAGCGGGCGTAGAGGATCAGCGCCTTGGCGTTGCTGTTGTCTTCGGTGAGCATCACCACCAGCGCCGCTTCGGCATCGGCGTAACGCCCTTCATCGAACAGCGCCTGAGCCTGCTCGAACGGATCGGCAGCGGTTGGCGCCGGCATCTGCACATGCGGTTCGAGCAGGGCGCGCACCGCGGATTCCGGTTGCGCACCGGCAAAACCGTCCACCGGTTGGCCGTCCTTGAACAGCACCACGGTCGGCAGGCTGCGGATACCGAAGCGGGCGACGATGTCCTGCTCGATGTCGCAGTTGACCTTGGCGAGCAGCAGTTCGCCCTGATAGCTCTCGGCGATGCCTTGCAGCATCGGCATCAGCGCCTTGCACGGCGCACACCATTCGGCCCAGAAATCCACCAGCACCGGTTTGTTGAAGGAAGCTTCGATCACCGACTGGTCGAAATCGGCAGTCGTGGCGTCGAAGATGTACGGCGTTTGCTGACTCATGGGGGATCTCGTAAAAGCGTGGATGGGGCAACTATACGGCTTGGCGGGGTGTGGCCGGAAGCGGTGCAGGTTTGAGCGTGGTGCCGCCTGGCAGGACGCTTTCGCGAGCAAGCTCCCACATTGGATCTCTGACGTTCACCCACCCCTTGTGGGAGCGAGCCTGCTCGCGAAGCTTCTAGTCACGCCGCGCATGGTAAAGGCTGACATGTCTGAATTCTTCCGGCTCGGCCAGATCCGGCAGGGTCATGGCTTCGAGCATTTCGATGCGCCGGTACAACGGATGGCGAAAATCGCGAACCCGCGAATCCGCCACCAGCGCCTCACGCCCGCGGCTGAGAAACGCATCGAGCAATGGCAGGTTCTCGCGGTCGTACAGCACGTCTGCCACGAGGATCAGGTCGAAACGATCGGCCTCGGCGAAGAAATCCGTCGAGTAACTCATTTGCACATCATTGAGTGCGGCGTTGGCCCGGCAGGCAGCAATCGCCAGCGGATCGAGGTCACACGCCACCACTTCCAGCGCGCCGGCCTTCACGGCGGCAATCCCGGCAATCCCGGAGCCAGCGCCGAAATCCAGTACCCGCTTGCCGCGTACCCACTCGGGAAACGCCGCCAGATAACGCGCCACCGCCAGACCACTGGCCCAGCAGAAGCTCCAATACGGTGGCTCGTGGAGAATACGGCGGGTTTCGTCGGGGCTGAATTCGCGGTGCATGTTGTCTCCGTCGATCAGCCATAGCTGCAAGTCAGTGCCCGGCAATGCACAGGCTTTGAGCCTGGCATCGCCGAGCAATTCACCTAACGCCTGTTGCAGGTCGAGCGGTGCCGTCATGGTGCTTTGACAAATTGCAGTTGGCCCAGCGCCTGAGTGGTCGGCTGGGTGATGGTTTGCGACGGCAGATGCAGGATCAACTGGCCGGACTGCGTGGCCCGACCGCGCAGCTCAACCCTGGCGCCGGCTGGAAAGGCTTCCGGATTGAAACGCAGGCGGAACGGCAGGATCTGGTTGTTACCGATCAGGCTGGAACTGGCGAGCAATTGCTGCGGGCGCGACTTCTCGTCGATCACCAGCAGCGCCAGTTCGACTTCGGCACCGGCCGGCACGCCTTGCAAAGTGCCGCTCAGTTCACGTTGATAGGCCGGCAGCGGACCCAGATCGGCAGCCTCTTTGGCTTTTTTCTGCGCCTGTTGCGGCGCAGGGCCTGGTGTCGGCGGCTGCGGCTTGGGCTTGTCGCTGCCGCAGGCCACCAGCAGGGCGAAAAGACTGAGCAAAACGAGCGGTCGTAGCGGCATTGGCAGCTCCAGCAAAATGAAATCCATGGATCAAACGATCATGGCAGTCTGTATACCGCAAACCCTATGGCTTGTCTTGCCACCGGGATGCGCTACCATGGCCCTCCCTTTTTTTGTTGCCAGCCACCATGCACTGTCCCTTCTGCGGTGCCAACGACACCAAGGTCATCGACTCGCGTCTGGTCGCCGAGGGCGAACAGGTGCGCCGCCGGCGTGAATGCCTGGCCTGCGGCGAACGTTTCACGACGTTCGAGACGGCCGAACTGGTGTTGCCGCGCCTGATCAAAACCGACGGCAGCCGCCAACCGTTCGACGAAGAAAAACTCCGCGCGGGCATGCAACGCGCCCTGGAGAAGCGTCCGGTGAGCGTCGAGCGCCTCGAATCCTCTCTGGTCCACATCAAGCACAAGCTGCGCGCCACTGGCGAGCGCGAGGTCAAGTCCCTCGTGGTCGGCGAACTGGTGATGGCCGAGCTGCAAAAGCTCGATGAAGTGGCCTATATCCGTTTCGCGTCGGTGTACAAGCGCTTTCAGGACCTCAACGAATTCCGCGAAGAGATCGACCGCCTTGCCCGCGAGCCGGTGAAAGAATGACCAGCGCCACCGAGCAGGCCATCCTCGACGCTCACTTCATGGCGCGCGCGCTGGAACTGGCGCGCAAGGGCCACTACACCACGCACCCCAATCCTCGGGTTGGCTGCGTGGTTGTGCGCGACGGGCAGATTGTCGGCGAAGGCTTCCACGAGCGCGCCGGCGAACCCCACGCCGAAGTCCACGCCCTGCGCGCTGCCGGTGAACTGGCCCGGGGCGCGACGGCTTACGTCACCCTTGAGCCGTGCAGCCACCATGGCCGCACGCCGCCGTGTGCCGATGCGTTGGTCAATGCCGGTGTCGGCCGGGTGGTCGCGGCGATGCGTGATCCGAACCCGCAAGTTGCCGGGCGTGGCTTGCAGCGTCTGGCTGATGCCGGCATCGCCACTGAAAGCGGGGTGCTCGAAGCTGAAGCGCGCCAGCTCAATCAAGGTTTTCTGAAGCGCATGGAACACGGCTTGCCGTTTGTGCGGGTCAAACTGGCCATGAGCCTGGACGGTCGCACAGCGATGGAAAGCGGCGAGAGCCAGTGGATCACCGGCCCGGCCGCGCGTTCCGCCGTGCAGCGTTTGCGCGCTCAGGCCAGCGTGGTGCTGACCGGCGCCGACACCGTACTGGCTGACGGTGCTCGCCTGACCGTACGCGCCGACGAACTGGGTCTGGATGCCGAAAAAACCGCTTTGGCCATGAGTCGCCCGCCGCTGCGAGTGCTGATCGACGGGCGTCTGCGGGTGCCGCTGGATGCGCCGTTCTTCAAGGCCGGCCCGGCATTGGTCGCCACCTGCATGGCGGTCGAGGAACAATATGCCAACGGCCCGGAATGCCTGATCGTGCCGGGTGACGACGGTCAGGTCGATCTGCATCAATTGCTCATCGAACTGGCCAGCCGTGGCGTCAACGAAGTGCTGGTCGAGGCCGGCCCGCGACTGGCTGGTGCGTTTGCCCAGCTTGGTCTGGTCGACGAATTCGTGATCTTCATCGCCGGCAAGTTCCTCGGTTCCACGGCGCGTCCGCTGCTGGACTGGCCGCTGGCCTATATGAAAGACGCTCCCGAGCTGAAAATCACTGAAATCCGCGCGGTTGGCGATGACTGGCGAGTCACTGCGACGCCGGTGCTTTCGGCGAGCGTATAATTCCCGGCCATCGCCTTAGCGCTGGCTTCGTTCTCAAGGAGAACCCCATGTTTACCGGCATCATCGAATCCATCGGCAGTATCCGCGCACTGACCCCCAAGGGCGGTGATGTACGGGTGCACGTCGCAACCGGCAAGCTCGACCTGAGCGACGTCAAACTCGGCGACAGCATCGCGGTCAACGGCGTGTGCCTGACGGCGGTTGAGCTGCCGGGCGACGGCTTCGCCGCCGATGTCAGTCGTGAAACCCTCGACTGCACTGCCATGAATGACCTGAAAAGCGGCAGCCCGGTCAATCTGGAAAAAGCCCTGACCCCGACCACCCGTCTCGGCGGGCACCTGGTCAGCGGTCACGTCGACGGTGTCGGCGAAATCGTCTCTCGCAGCGACAACGCCCGCGCCGTGGAATTTCGCATTCGCGCGCCGAAGGAGCTGGCCAAGTACATCGCCCATAAAGGCTCGATTACTGTCGACGGCACCAGCCTCACCGTGAACGCGGTCGATGGCGCCGAATTCATGCTGACGATCATTCCGCACACCTTGAGCGAAACCATCATGGCGTCCTACAAGCCAGGTCGCCGGGTGAACCTGGAAGTCGACTTGCTGGCGCGTTATCTGGAGCGCCTGCTGTTGGGCGACAAGGCTGCAGAGCCAACGTCCGGTGGCATCACTGAAAGTTTTCTGGCCCAAAACGGCTACCTCAAATCCTGAAGCTCTAAATTCGAAAGAAGGGGGGTGCCTTGTGGCGCTCAATAGCATCGAAGAACTGGTTGAAGACATCCGCCAAGGCAAGATGGTCATCCTCATGGATGACGAAGACCGCGAGAACGAAGGCGACCTGATCATGGCCGCCGAATGCTGCAAGGCCGAGCACATCAACTTCATGGCCAAGCACGCTCGTGGCCTGATCTGCATGCCGATGAGCCGCGAGCGCTGCGAACTGTTGAAGCTGCCGCTGATGGCGCCGCGCAACGGTTCCGGTTTCGGCACCAAGTTCACCGTGTCGATCGAAGCCGCCGAAGGCGTGACCACCGGTATCTCCGCCGCTGACCGCGCGCGCACCGTGCAAGCGGCTGCCGCGAAAGACGCGAAAGCTGAAGACATCGTCAGCCCGGGCCACATCTTCCCGCTGATGGCCCAGGCCGGTGGCACCCTGGCCCGTGCCGGTCATACCGAAGCGGCTTGCGACCTGGCGCGCATGGCCGGTTTCGAGCCGAGCGGCGTAATCTGCGAAGTGATGAACGACGACGGCACCATGTCCCGTCGCGCTGAACTGGAAGCCTTCGCCGCCGAGCACAACATCAAGATCGGCACCATCGCCGACCTGATTCACTACCGGATGATCCACGAACGTACCGTTCAGCGGATTGCCGAGCAGCCACTGGACAGCGAACTGGGCCAATTCAACCTGGTGACCTATCGTGATTCGGTGGAAGGCGACGTGCACATGGCCCTCACTCTGGGCACCGTTTGCGCCGAAGAGCCGACCCTGGTTCGCGTGCACAACATGGACCCGCTGCGCGACCTGCTGATGGTCAAGCAACCGGGCCGCTGGAGCCTGCGCGCCGCGATGGCCGCGGTCGCCGAGGCCGGCAGCGGCGTGGTGCTGTTGCTCGGTCACCCGCTGGACGGTGACGTGTTGCTGGCGCACATCCGCGAAACCGGTGATCAGGCGGCGGTGAAAAAACCGACCACCTACAGCATCGTCGGTGCCGGTTCGCAGATCCTGCGTGACCTCGGTGTGCGCAAAATGCGCCTGATGTCGGCACCGATGAAATTTAATGCGATATCCGGTTTCGATCTGGAAGTTGTAGAATACGTGCCCTCCGAATAATGACCGGTTGTTTCCGGCCCCGAATTCGCGGCAAATAAATCACTGAGGGACGCGAAACAGACGCGTCCCGGCTCTTTAAGAGATCTGACGAATGACCCTGAAGACCATCGAAGGTACCTTCATCGCCCCTAAAGGCCGCTACGCTCTGGTAGTGGGCCGCTTCAACAGCTTCGTAGTTGAAAGCCTGGTCAGCGGTGCAGTGGATGCCCTGGTTCGCCACGGCGTGAGCGAAAGCGACATCACCATCATCCGCGCACCTGGCGCCTTCGAAATCCCGCTGGTTGCGCAGAAAGTCGCCCAGAAAGGCGAGTTCGCAGCCATCATCGCCCTCGGCGCGGTCATTCGTGGTGGCACTCCGCACTTCGAATACGTGGCAGGCGAGTGCACCAAGGGCCTGGCCCAGGTGTCCATGGAGTTCGGCGTACCGGTCGCTTTCGGCGTCCTGACCGTTGATTCCATCGAGCAAGCCATCGAACGTTCCGGCACCAAGGCCGGCAACAAAGGTGCTGAAGCTGCCCTGTCCGCTCTGGAAATGGTCAGCCTGCTGGCGCAGTTGGAGGCCAAGTGATTAGCGACGATAGCGATCGTTTCAACCCGCGCGATCCAAAACCTGCGGCCGCCGGCAAGCCATCGAAGAGCGTCAAGCGCCGCGAAGCCCGTCAGCTCGCGACGCAGGCCCTGTATCAATGGCACATGGCCAAGCAGTCGCTGAACGAGATCGAAGCGCAGTTCCGGGTCGATAACGATTTCACCGATGTCGATGGCGCTTACTTTCGCGAAATCCTGCACGGGGTTCCGCAGTTCAAGAGCGAAATCGACACCGCGCTCAAGCCTTGCCTGGACATCGAAATCGAAGAGCTGGACCCGGTTGAACTGGCGGTTCTGCGCCTGTCCACCTGGGAGCTGCTCAAGCGCGTCGACGTGCCGTATCGCGTTGTGATCAACGAAGGTATCGAGCTGGCGAAAGTCTTCGGTTCGACCGACGGCCACAAGTTCGTCAACGGCGTACTCGACAAGCTGGCTCCGCGCCTGCGTGAAGCTGAAGTCAAGGCGTTCAAGCGCTGATCAGCGCTTGATATCGCAATGGGCGAGTTTGAGCTGATCCGCAACTTCTTCGCCGCCGCGCCTTGTGCGCAGGGCGGCGAGGGCGTTGCACTGGGGATCGGTGACGACTGCGCCTTGCTGGCGGTTCCCCCCGGGGAACAGCTGGCGATTTCCACCGATACGCTGGTGGCCGGCGTGCATTTCGCCGATCCCTGCGATCCGTTTCTGCTCGGTCAGCGCTCGCTGGCCGTCGCGGTCAGCGATCTGGCCGCCATGGGCGCCACGCCCGTTGCCTTTACCCTTGCCCTGACTGTACCGACGGTGACTGCCGATTGGCTGCAAGCCTATGCCCGCGGTTTGAACCGCATGGCGCAGAGCTGCGGCGTGGCACTGGTCGGCGGCGACACCACGCGTGGGCCGTTGAGCCTGACGGTCACGGTGTTCGGTCGCGTTCCGTCCGGCCAGGCCTTGACCCGCAGCGGTGCGCAACCGGGGGATCTGCTGTGTGTCGGCGGTGAGTTGGGCAATGCCGCTGGTGCCTTGCCACTGGTACTCGGTCAGCGTGAAGCGGATGCTGAGATAGCCGAGCCGCTGCTCAGTCATTACTGGTCACCGCAGCCACAACTGGCGCTCGGTCAGGCGTTGCGCGGCAAGGCCACTTCAGCCCTCGACATCTCCGATGGCCTGCTCGCCGACTGCGGGCATATCGCCCTGGCCTCGCAAGTGCGGCTTGAGGTTGAACGTGAGCGCGTCCCGTTGTCGAACGCCTTAGTGGCGTTTCTTGGTCAGCGCGGCGCGGAACGGGCGGCGTTGAGCGGCGGCGATGACTACGTACTGGCCTTCACCCTGCCGTCCGTCGAGTTGTCGGCGTTGCTGGCCGATGGCTGGCCGATTCATGTGATCGGGCGGGTGGCGCAGGGCCAGGGTGTGGTGCTGCTGGATCGCGAAGGACACGACATCACCCCGCAAATCCGGGGTTATCAACATTTTCAGGAGACACCGTGACAGATCACCCGAAACAGGTTCCGGCCGAATTCGTTCCGCCGTCGGTCTGGCGCAATCCCTGGCATTTTCTCGCGTTCGGCTTCGGTTCCGGCACCTTGCCGAAAGCGCCGGGCACGTGGGGCTCGTTAGTTGCGCTACCCTTTATCCCGTTGTGGCAGATGCTGCCCGACTGGGGTTACTGGCTGATGCTCGGGATCACCATGCTGTTCGGCTTCTGGCTGTGCGGCAAGGTCGCCGACGATCTGCGGGTACACGACCACGAAGGTATCGTCTGGGACGAGATGGTCGGGATGTGGATCACCCTGTGGCTGGTGCCGGAAGGCTGGTACTGGTTGCTTGCCGGTTTCCTGATGTTCCGTTTCTTCGACATTCTCAAGCCATGGCCGATCCGCTGGATCGACCGGCATGTCCACGGTGGCGTCGGCATCATGCTCGATGACGTGCTGGCCGGCGTGTTCGCCTGGCTGGCAATGCAGGGACTGGTGTGGATTTTCGCCTGATCCGGATCGTCAGGGTTAAGTGAGGAGAGTAGGGATGGCTCGACGCTGGCTGGCGCTGGTGTTTCTGATCTTGCTGGGCACTGTTGCCAGTGCGCAGGAAGCTGCGCCGACGCCTGCGGTCATCCACCTGGCCAGTGAAGAATGGGAAGATTACACCGCCGCCGACGGTCATGGCCTGGGCTGGGACGTGCTGCGCAAGGTGTTCGAACCGGCCGGGGTGAAGCTCGACATTCGCAGCGAACCGTATACCCGCTCGGTCGGTCTGGCCGAGCGCGGTGAAGTCGACGCCTGCGTCGGCTCCTATCATGACGAGGCCAGTGATCTGCTGTATCCGCGCTGGAATTTTGATACCGATCACATCTACGCCCTGGGCCTGGCGAGCAATCCGCCGCCGAGCCAGGACACCCTCGGCAGCTATCGGCTGGCCTGGGTTCGTGGTTATGACTATCAGAAATACCTGCCCAATGTGCGCAACTACAATGAGGTCATCCGGCGTACCGGGATCCTGTCGATGCTCACCCACAACCGCGCCGACTATTACATCGATGCGCAGACCGAAATCGATTACGTGGTCGGCCGGGCCAAGGATCCGACGCAGTTTCGCAAGACCCACATCGCCGAGTTGCCGTTGTACCTGTGCTTCGCCGACACGCCGCAGGCTCGCACGTTGATGGCGCTGTTCGACAAGCGCATGGAGCAGTTGGTGAAGAGCGGCGAACTGAAACCGGTGTTCGAGAAGTGGCAGCAGCCGTATCCGTTCGACGCGAACTGAGCGCAGGTCTTGTGTCCAGCACTGCCCCCCTGTGAGAGCGCGCCTGCTCGCGAAAGCGCTGGGTCAGGCAACACAGAGATTGAATCTGCCGACGCCTTCGCGAGCAGGCTCGCTCCCACGGGGATCTGCACTGGCCGGGTGTTATCAAACTTTTTGATCGTTATGCCCGATAATTCAGCCTAAGCGTCTGCAGGCACCTGCTGTTACAATGCCGGCCTGCGAATCTTCAGACTTTTTAGATCAGGAGCACACCGGTGCCTGTCGTTTTTGTCGCCGCTTCCAAGCTGCCAACGCCTTTTGCGCAATTCACCATGCACGGTTTTCTCGATGAAGCCACCGGCCGCGAGCACGTCGTGCTGAGCCTGGGTGAAATTGACGACGGTGCCCCGGTCCTCGGCCGGTTGCACTCCGAGTGCCTGACCGGTGACGCCCTCTTCAGCCAGCGCTGCGACTGCGGCTCGCAACTCGAAGCGGCGCTCAAGGCCATCGCCCGTGAAGGCCGGGGTGTGCTGCTGTACCTGCGCCAGGAAGGGCGTGGTATCGGTCTGTTGAACAAGATCCGCGCCTACGAGTTGCAGGATGGCGGTGCCGACACCGTTGAAGCCAACGAGCGTCTGGGCTTTGCCGCCGACCAGCGCGACTACGCCATGTGCCTGCCGATGCTTGAGCATCTGGGCGTGAAGTCCTTGCGCCTGATGACCAACAACCCGCGCAAGGTCAAAGCCCTGACCGACATGAACATCGTCGTCGCCGAGCGCGTGCCGCTGCACACCGGCCACAACCCGCACAACAAACTGTACCTGGCGACCAAGGCCAGCAAGCTCGACCACATGATGGGTAACGAGCACCAGGGCGAGGTAGACCGGGCGTGACCCGCGGGCAGGTGCGACGCCGTCTGGCGATCGACTGGTGGAAATATCTGGCGCTGGCGCTGGTGCCGTTGTTCGTGCTCAATGCACTGTTCGGCCAATATGAGGCGTTGCTGCCGGTGCTGACCATGCCGATGTTCATCGCCGGTGTGGCCTCGATGTTTGTCAGCCTGAAGTTTTTCGGTGGCTACAAACATGCATTGATCGCCACCCAGAAAGCCCTCGATACGCCTGGCGAACCGGCGGCCTGGATTGCCCTCGCGGCACGCCGCCGCACCGCGTTTCTGGCGGCAGCGCTGCCGGCGTGGATCGGCGCGTTGGCGGTGTTCGTCGGCCTCGAAGCGGTACCATTGATGCTGCTGGCGTTGTCCACTGCCGTGCTGTTCTACCTCTATCGCATCCCGCGTCAACTCGGCTGATGCGTCGTCTGTGGCTGGCGGTTCTGCTGCTGGCCTGTGCCGGCCCGGTGCTGGCGAGCCTGCGGGTGGTCAGCCTCGCGCCCTCTCTCTCTGAAATCGTTGTTGAACTGGATTCGGCTGATTTGCTGGTCGGCGTGCTCGACGCTGGTGAGCGTCCTGTTGCGCTCAAGGATCTACCGTCAGTGGGGCGCTACGGCCAGTTGGACATTGAGCGCCTGCTCAGTCTCAAACCTGATTTATTGCTGCTGTGGCCCGGCAGTGTCGGCCCGGCGCAACGCGATCAACTCAAGCGCCTGAACATTGCGACTTACGTCGCCGAACCGCATGATCTTGAACAGCTGTCGGCGCAGATCGAGGCCATTGCCGCTCGACTGGGGCGACCTGAGCATGGGGTGACACTGGCGTCGGAGCTGCGCAGAAAACTCGACGATTTGCGTCAGCGCTACCACCGGGATACGCCGCTGAAAGTGTTCTATCAAGTCTGGGACAAGCCGTTGTACACCATTGGCGGCGGGCAGATCATCAGCGATGCGCTTGAGGTGTGCGGCGCGCGCAATGTATTCGCGGACCTGAGCTTACCGGCACCGCAGGTCAGTATCGAGGCGGTGTTGCAGCGCAATCCCGAGGTGATTCTGGCCACTGATCAGGCCCAACTTGATGCATGGAAGGCCTGGCCGCAGGTGGCTGCGGTAGCGCATGGGCAGTTGCTGTTGGTCAGCGACAAAGGCCTGGAGCGGCCGAGCGGGCAGATGATCGAGGCCACCGCCAAGCTCTGCCATTCGATCGCGCCAGACCGCTGAGACCGTGGTGAATTGTTCGCGAGCAAGCCCGCTCCCACATGGGATCTGTGCTTTGCCAGAGTTTGAGGACAGGCCCCGATCTACTGTGGGAGACCGAGGTGAATTGTTCGCGAGCAAGCCCGCTCCCACATGGGATCTGTGTTTTGCCAGAGTTTCAGGGCAAGCGCCGATCTACTGTGGGAGCGGGCTTGCTCGCGAAGAGGCCAGTCAAAGCAGCGTGAATTCTGGATCAGAGCTCCGGTGTCCAGGTCACCCCAAACACCCACGCCCGACCTTCCTCGCGATAGCCATATTGGCTGCCGTCATAGCTGTACAACGCGCGGCTGTAGCCCTTGTCCAGCAGGTTATCCAGCTTCAGATCCAGTTTGATCTCACGGTTCAGCGCCCAGCTGCTGCGCAACCCGATTGTGCCGTAGCCACCCAGCGACTGGGTGTTGTTCAGGTCGTCGTAGCTGCCGCTGACCAGTTGCCAACTGGCGCCCAGTCCCAACCGGTCGAACTGGCGATCCAGATCCCAACTCGCGGTACGCCGTGCACGACGCGCCAGGGTGTGCCCGGTATCGCGATCGCGCGGGTCGATGATCGTCACGCCGAGGTTGCTCTGCCAGCCAAACAGTTCCTGTTTCAGCGCCGCTTCAAAACCATTGATCCGCGCCGAGGCAACGTTCTCCGGGCGTGAGTTGCTGCCGAAGATGATCGCGTCTTGCAGGTCAGTACGGTAAATCGACGCTTCCAGACGGCTGCTATCGCTCAATTGGCTGCGCCATTGCAGCTCGTAGCTTTTCGAGGTTTCCGGTTTCAGGCCAGGGTTGCTGAAGTCCGGGTAGTACAGGTCGTTGAAGGTCGGTGCACGGAAACCTTCGCTGTAGCTGAGCAACAGGTCGTTGTCCGGGTTCAGCGGCAGGGTAAAGGTGCCGCTCCAGGTGTTCTGGCTGCCGAACTGCTGGTTGTCATCGTGACGCAGGCCCAGTTCAGTCGAGAAGCTGTCGGCCTGATAGCGATGCTGGATGAAGACGGCGCGGTTCCAGCGGCTGTCCTCGTTGAACGCGGTGCTGCTGTTGATCCGGTCTTCGTACCAGTCGCCGCCAAGGATCAGGCTGTTGCGCGCATCCAGGGCCAGGTCGTTCTGCCAGGTCAGCGAGTCGCGGTAGGTATTGAACACCGTGCGCTCGTCGCTGAGCTTGTCGAGGGTCTTCTCGCGGTTCTCGGTGTGGCCGAACTCGACGCGGGTTTTCCAGGTTTCGTTGACCCGCGCATCGACGTAGCTGCTGACACTGCTGACGTTGAAATCGCTGTAGGGCTGCTGCTGCACCGATTCGAAGGTGCTCGTGTCGAAGCGGCCGAACGGATTGTCGAACTCGCTCTTGCCACGGTTATCCAGCAGATTGGCGCCGACTTCAATGTCATCGGTCAGCGCATGGCTGAGGCTCAGGCTGATGGATTTGTTGCGGTAGGCGTCATGATCGCTGTCGCTGGGGTAGGACTCGTGAGTGCGATTGAGACCGGCGGTGTCATCGAGGCTGGCGCCAAGGTTGAAGCGGGTTTTGTCATCGCCCCCTGACAGGCCGAGGCTGCGCTCCCAGGTCTGATGGCTGCCGAAACCGACGTGCAGGCGCGGCTGCAGGCCTTGGCCGTTGCCGCGCCGGGTGAAGATCTGAATCACCCCGCCAATCGCATCGCTGCCGTAAATCACCGAGCGCGAACCGCGCAGCACTTCGACGCGCTCGATCTGATCGATGTTCAGGTGCTGCAGGTTGCTGTCGCCGGAGGTCGAACTGCCAATGCGCTGCCCATCGACCAGCACCAGGCTCTGCGCCGACTGCGTGCCGCGAATGTAGATTCCCGGCAGACTGCCGCGTCCGCCGGTCTGCGCCACTTGCACGCCCGGCACCCGTTGCAGCAGGTCGGTAACGCTGCTCGGCTGCAGGCGATCGATGTCTTCGCGGGTGAACACGGTGTTGGCAGCGCTGCTGTCGTTGCGCGCTTCAACCTGGCGGTTGGCGCTGATCAGCGTGTCCGGCAGCTTCAGGGCTTCGTCGCGTTCGAAGGTGTCGGCGAGGGCGCTGGTGGCTGGCAGCAGGAGCAAGGGCAGGGCGAGGCGCGAGAGGTTCATCGGTGATCCATTGGGTATTTCTGATGTACACAAATCAAATGTGGGAGCGGGCTTGCTCGCGAAGGCGGTGAACCAGTCAACACTGAGTTGATTGACAGTCCGCATTCGCGAGCAAGCCCGCTCCCACATGGGTATTGCGTGTTACTTGTTGAGCAGTTCCAGGCGCTCGCGAATCGAGGCCTCGATTCCGGCCTCGTCCAGCCCGCATTCGGCCAGCATCTGCGCCGGTTTTGCGTGTTCGACGTAAACATCCGGCAAGCCCAGGTGCAGCATCGACTTGAGGATGTTCTCGCGTGCGAGAAATTCGCTGACCGCCCCACCGGCGCCGCCCATGATCGCGTTTTCTTCGATGGTCACCAGCAGCTCGTGGCTAGCGGCAATCTCGCGCACCAGTTGTTCATCGAGCGGTTTGACGAAGCGCATGTCGACCACAGTGGCGTCGAGCTTCTCGGCGACTTTCAGCGCTTCGGTCAGTTGCACGCCGAACACCAGCAAGGCGACGTTGCGGCCCTGACGACGGACGATGCCCTTGCCGATTTCGATCGGCTCCAGATCTTTGTCGATGCTCGCGTTCGGGCCAGTGCCGCGCGGGTAACGCACTGCCGCCGGGCCGTTGTACAGGTGACCGGTGGTGAGCATCTTGCGCAGTTCGTTTTCGTCGCTCGGGGTCATGATGACCATGCCCGGGATGCAGCGCAGGTACGACAGATCGAAGCTGCCGGCGTGGGTCGGGCCGTCTTCGCCCACCAGACCGGCACGGTCGATGGCGAACAGCACGTCGAGGTTCTGCACCGCGACGTCGTGCACCAGTTGGTCGTAGCCGCGTTGCAGGAACGTCGAGTAGATCGCCACCACCGGTTTGGCACCTTCGCAGGCCATACCGGCAGCGAACGTCACGGCGTGCTGTTCGGCAATCGCCACGTCGAAGTAGCGCAGCGGGAAGCGCTCGCTGAACGCCACCAGGTCCGAGCCTTCCTTCATCGCCGGGGTGATCCCGACCAGGCGTGGGTCAGCCGCTGCCATGTCGCACAGCCATTCGCCAAACACTGCCGAATACTTCGGCCCGCCGGCCTTTTTCGGCGCAGCGGCCGGGGCGTCGACCGGTTCGAGCTTGGTGATCGCGTGATAACCGATCGGGTCGACTTCCGCCGGGGCGAAGCCTTTGCCTTTCTTGGTGACGATGTGCAGGAACTGCGGGCCTTTCAGATCGCGCATGTTGCGCAACGTGGCGATCAGGGTCGGCAGGTCGTGGCCGTCGATCGGGCCGATGTAGTTCCAGCCCAGCTCTTCGAACAGGGTGCCGGGCACCAGCATGCCCTTGGCGTATTCTTCAGTGCGACGGGCGATTTCCCAGGCGCCGGGCAGGCGCGACAGGACTTTCTTGCTGCCCTCGCGCATGCTTGCGTAAGTGCGGCTGGAAAGGATCTTCGCCAGATAGTTCGACAGGCCGCCGACGTTGCGCGAGATCGACATGTCGTTGTCGTTGAGGATCACCAGCATGTTGGCGTCGACTTCCGGCGCGTGGTTCAGCGCCTCGAAAGCCATGCCGGCGGTCAGCGCGCCGTCACCTATCACGGCAATCGCCTTGCGATCGCTGTTTTGCAGGCGGGCGGCAATCGCCATGCCCAGCGCTGCACTGATCGAGGTGCTGGAGTGACCGACGCCAAAGGTGTCGTATTCGCTCTCGGCGCGACGCGGGAAGGCCGCAATGCCGTCCTTCTGGCGCAGGGTTTCCATGCGCTGGCGGCGACCGGTGAGGATCTTGTGCGGATACGCCTGATGACCGACGTCCCACACCAGCCGGTCATCCGGGGTGTCGAAGACGTAATGCAACGCGATGGTCAGCTCGATGACGCCCAGGCCGGCACCGAAATGCCCACCGGTCTGACCGACCGTATAGAGCAATTCCAGGCGCAACTCATCGGCCAGGGTTTCCAGCTCGGCTTCGCCTAACCGGCGCAGGCCGTCCGGCGTGTTCGCGCGGTCGAGCAGGGGCGTGGTCGGGCGCTTGCGGGGAATCTCATGAAACGTCGTGGGCATCAGGCGAATCGTTATAGGTATAAAAGATGCGGCAGTTTACCTGATGCATCGCCCCCTGCCCACGCGTTGGTCTTTTTTGGCAGGTTGGCGTTCAGTTACGCCGCTCGACGATATACCGGGCCAGGTCGCGCAAAGGCTCTGCCGCCGCGTCAAACGGTCGCAGTGCGTGCAGCGCCTGATCGCGCAGTTCCAGAGCGTAGGCCTTGGCCGCGTCCAGACCCAGCAGGGCCGGGTAGGTCGGCTTGTCGCGGGCGATGTCGGCGCCCTGGCGTTTGCCGAGGGTTTCGGTATCGCTTTCGACGTCGAGAATGTCGTCCTGGACCTGGAAAGCCAAGCCAATGGCCTGTGCATAAGTCTGCAGGGCCTTGAGTTCGTCCTTTTCGGCACGACCACTGGCCAAGGCGCCAAGCTGGACGCTGACTTCGATCAGCGCGCCGGTCTTGTGCCGGTGCATCAATTCCAGTGCTTGCTGATCGAGCTTCAGGCCGACCGAACCGAGGTCGATGGCCTGCCCGCCGACCATGCCCGCCGGGCCTGCCGCGTGCGCCAGCGCCGTGACCTGTTGCAGGCGGATGTCGGCGTCGAGGGTGCTCAGGCGTGGGTCAAGCAGGGCGCTGAACGCCAGGCTCTGCAAACCGTCACCGGCGAGGATCGCGCAGGCTTCGTCGAATTTTTTATGAGTGGTGGGCTGGCCGCGACGCAGATCGTCGTCGTCCATCGCCGGCAAATCGTCGTGCACCAGCGAATAGGCGTGGATCAACTCCACCGCGCAGGCCGCGCCGTTGGCTTGCTCGACCTTGCCGCCGAGCGCTTCGCAGGCGGCGTAGGCCAGCAGCGGACGCACGCGTTTGCCACCGATCATCACGCTGTAGTGCATCGCCTCATACAGACGCGACAGCTCTGGCAGCGGTGCCTTGAAGAGAATTTCCAGTGCCGCATTGACCCGCGCCTGGCTGGTCGCCGAATACGCTGCAATCATTCTGGCTGTTCCGCGTCGAAGGGTTCCTCGGCGAGTTCGCCATCGCGCTCCAGCAGCACTTGCACCTTCTGCTCGGCCTGGGCCAGCGCTGCCTGGCAGTCACGGGTCAGGCCGATGCCCTGCTCGAAAGCGGTCAGCGAGTCTTCCAGCGACAATTCTCCGTTCTCCAGACGCTCGACCAGTGTTTGCAGGTCGGCGAGGGACTGTTCGAAATCCAGTGCAGCTTTTTTGCGGGCCATGGCGGCGATTTCCGGTTGACGTTAAACCGGCGCGACACTAGCAGATAGGGGGGGTATGGGCAAATGAGCGGCGGTTTCACGGCCATCGCGGGCGGATGGGAAACGGGTTTTGGACGTGGTGAAAGTTATTCGGCTCATTTTGTGAGCCGAATAAGTCCGCTATTCGGCTCACGCCTCGTAAATGTGCGTGATTCCCACCGCATTTCAAGATGTATCCGATTGTTAAAAAACTGCCGAATCGCTAATCTTCGCGCCTTCTACGACCCGGTAGTCACGGGTCTTTCAGACGAAACGCAGTTTTCACCGCTGTGAAGTACCGAGGATCGGGTGCAAGGTTTCGTCCAGGCATGGCAGGAGGCATTACATGCGTTCATTTCTTTTGCTGCTGATCGGCCTGGCTTGCGCGCCTGCGCTCTCGGCGGCGCCGAGCGCTGAACTGTCGGAACCGGCGGGCGGCTGGCGTTACCACGGCCTGCTTGATCGCAGTGAAAACCCGCAGGTCGCTTACCCCACGCCGCCGATCGATCGCGGTATCCAGCGCAATCGCACGATGATCCAGGGCCAGCTCAAGGCCATTGGCAATCAGCGCGGGCCGCACACGCTGGCGGTCAACGGCAATCCATTGAATCTGTACACCGACGATGACGGGCGTTTCGCCCGGCCGTATGCGTTCGGCGCCGGCTCCAACAGTGTCGAGGTGCGCAGCGCCGCGGGCCAGTCGCTCAAGCGCGTGCAGTTTTACGAAGCGAATAACCTGCGCACGCCGGCGAAGATCCGTGTGGTGCTCGGCTGGGACGACCCCAAGGCCGAGCTCGACCTGCACATCATTACCCCCGACGGCCAACACGCGTTCTTCGCCCACACGGCGCTGACCAACGGCGGCGGTCTGGACCCGGATGGCGTCGATGGCCCCGGCCCGGAAATGTTCACCATGACCGCGCCGCTGCATGGCACCTATCTGGTTTACGTCAACTATTGGGGCAACTTCGGTGACGGCGGCTATAACTTCGAGGAGGCCAGCAATCAGAACGAGGTCATCACCTCGCAAATCACGCTGGTGCTCAACGAAAACACGGTCGACGAAAAACGCGAAACATTCATCGTGCCCCTGCGGGCGATCGGTGATCTGCTGCTGGTCAAGACTTTCAACTATTAAGCATCCCGCACCACGGATGAACTTCGGGTTTTGTGAACATGAGTGATAACGCTGCTTCTCCGGCCGTCCCGACACCTGCCGGCCAACCTTCCCGGCGCTGGCCGGCGCTGCTGATCGGCCTGGTCCTGGTGGCCGGGGTGGCCGGTGGTCTTGGCTGGCTGCTGCACAAACCCAAATTGCCGGCGGCGGCACTTGCCAGCGACAAGCTCGGCCTGAGCCGTCCGGACGCGCTGCTGGAAACCCGCTCCTTGAGCCAGTTGCCCAAAGACCTGCTGACGGTGCCGTTCCTCAAGGCCACGCTCACCGAAGATTTCGTCTTCTATTACGAAACCCACGCCGACCGCCTGGGGCTGATCGGCAGCCTGCGGCGGATCATCTACGAACATGATCTGAAGCTGCAGGACAGCCTGATCGAGCAGCTTTTCGATCAGCCGGCCGATGTCGCGCTGTGGCGCGGTGCCGATGGCCGGCTCAAGGATTTCCTGCTGGTGATGGATCGCGGCGGGTTGGCGAAGCTGCTTGAACCACTGGCGAAAGTGGCGCTGGACGATTCGCAGCTCAGCGTCTTCGGCAGCCTCAAGGTCGGCAGTGACGAGGTGCCGCTGTACCAGCTCAGCTACAACGCCAGCAAATCGCTGCTGTTCGCTTCGCGCGGCGACAAACTGGTGGTGCTGTCCAATCCGAACAAGTACTACGACCCGGCCACCGGTGAATCCGAGGAGTCGGGGCACGTCTCGCCACAAGCGCTGGCGGCCCTGCTCAACGGCGACAAACTGTTCCCCGAGGCCTTCGGCTTGCCGGCCAAGGCGCCGGAGATCAAGCAGCGTCTGTCGGTCAATTCCAGCGTCCTCGCCATGGGCTATCAACGCTTCATCCCGAACTTCGCCGGGCTGCGCTTCGACATGGACGACAAGGGCTGGCACAGCTTCCTTGCCATGGACGAGCTGGATAACCAGCCGGACTTCGATTTCAAACCGGTGTGGCAAGCCATGCCGCTGGGCGCCAGTGCCTGCGTGACCTTGCCGGTGGCGGCCGAACCGCAGAAACCGCTGCTGGTGAAACTCGGCGCCGACGAAGCGGTGGCGCAGAAACTCACCGAGCACGTGGCCGGTGCGGCGGGTCTGTGCTGGTACGCCGACTCGCGGTTGTACACACCGTTGCTGGTTGCCAGCCTGAAGGACGAGGACAGCAGCAAACTCGACGGTGACCTGGGCACGTTGTTCGGTTCGATGGTTGGCGCCTACGAGTCGAATGTCGACGAACACGCGTTTCCGGTGGTCGAGAAACAGCAAGGCCAGAGCCACGTCTGGCAGCGTCAGGTCAGCTCCAACTTCGGCCCGTACGCGGCGAAGACGGCCGAGAACCCGGACGCGATCAGCGGCCGCGCCTTCATGAAAGTCAGCCTCGCGCGTCATGGTTCGACGCTGCTGTTTTCCCTTGACGACAAACTGGTCGACAAGGCCCTTGGCACTCTCGACAAACGCTTCCCGCCGATGGCTGACGTATTGCCCAAAGACGTGCTGATGCCGATCTACTTCGGCCCGGATTCGATGGCGCAACTGATGCAGCAGGAAACCCTCGACAGCCTGCCGCAGGACATGGAACCGGTGTTCTACAACGCGGCACAGACTTACCTGATCCCGAAACTGCGCACCCTCGGTGGCTACGGCAAATACGCGCTGACCCTGCCGCAAGGCAGCGAGCCCGACGGCCACTGGCAATGGCTGCCGCTGGAATGGAAAGCGCTGTGACGGCACTGATCCGCAGCCTCGGCCTGCTCGCGCTGCTGCTCAGTGCGGGTGCTCGAGCCGTTGAAGCGCCAGCACTTGATCCGGCGCAGTCCCAGGTATTCCGCGCCTGGTTCGTGCGTATCGCTCAGGAGCAATTGAGCCAGGGGCCGAGCCCGCGCTGGTATCAGCAGGACTGCGCCGGGCTGGTGCGGTTTGCCGCCAACGAAGCGCTGAAAGTCCACGACGACAAGTGGCTGCGCAGCAATGGTCTGTCCAATCGCTACCTGCCGCCGGAACTGTCGCTGAGCGATGAGCAGCGCAAGCTCGCCCAGCAATGGCAGCAGGGCGGCGGCAAGGTCGGGCCATACGTCAACGCGATCAAACTGATTCAGTTCAACAGCCATCTGGTCAGCCGCGACGTGTCCCAGGCACGCCCCGGCGACCTGATGTTTTTCGATCAGGGTGACGACCAGCACCTGATGATCTGGATGGGCCGCTACATCGCCTATCACACCGGCACGACCACCCCCACTGACAACGGCATGCGTTCGGCAAGCCTGCAGCAACTCATGACATGGAAGGACACCCGATGGATACCCGACGCAGCCAACCCCAACTTCATCGGCGTCTATCGACTGAACTTTCTCTCCCAATGACCGGTGCCCGCATGCTGCGACTCTGCGCTCGAATTCCCCTGCTGCTGGCGCTGTTGCTGCCATTGGCAACCGTCAACGCTGAAGATTCGGTGGAGCCGAGCGGCTACACGCCGGTCGCCGGTGAAAGCTTCTTCCTGCTCGCCGACAGCAGTTTCGCTGCCGACGAACAGGCGATGGTGCGCCTCGAAGCACCGGGCCGCGACTATCGTCGTTTCCGCATGGAGCCTTACGGCGGCGCCGACATTCGCGTGTACCGCATCGACAAGCCGCTGGATTTCCTCAAGCGCCAGAAGAACCTGCACCGCGTGGTCAGCGACGGCCAATTCAAGGGCGAAGGGCTGTCCAACACCCTCGCGTACCTGTGGGACAACTGGTACCGCAAATCGCGGCGGGTGATGCAGCGCGCGTTCTCCTATGAGTCACGCAAGCAGGTCACCGAGGAAGTGCCGGAACTGAAGATGGGCACCGCCATCGCCGCGCCGACCCCGTACGACGCGCAGCCGCAATTCGCGCTGATTCCGGGTCTGCCGGTGGTCAGCCAGTTCCGCTATCCGTTGTGGCAGGCCAAGCCGATCCAGCCGCCGGCCGGGGTCAATCTGGCCGGCTCTTCCAGTGAGTTCGTCAGCGTTGCACCGGGTAACGTGTACATCCCGTTGGGCAACCTGAAACCGGGCCTGTACCTGGTCGAAGCGCTGATCGGCAAGTACCGCGCGACCACCATGGTTTTCGTCTCCAATACCGTGGCGGTGAGCAAGATTGCCGGTGATGAACTGCTGGTGTGGGCGGCGCGCAAACACGAAGGCAGTTCGGTGCCGAAGGTCAATGTGCTGTGGACCGACGGCCTCGGCGTGATGAGCAGCGGTGCTACCGATGCCGATGGTTTGCTGCGTCTGAAACACGTCAGTCCCGAGCGTTCGTTCGTGATCGGTGAGGACGAAGAGGGCGGGGTGTTCGTCTCCGAAAACTTCTATTACGACAGCGAAATCTACGACACCAAGCTCTATGCGTTCACTGATCGACCGCTGTATCGCCCGGGTGATTGGGTGTCGCTGAAAATCGTTGGCCGTGAGTTCAAGAACGCGCGGGATTCGGTATTGCCAGGTGCGGCGGATGTCACCGTCAGCGTACTCGACGCCACCGGCACCGAGCTGCAACACCTCGACCTGAAACTCGATTCGAAGGCCGGCACTCAGGGCCGTTTCCAGTTGCCGGACAACGCCGTGGCCGGTGGTTACGAGATCCGTTTCAACTACAAGGATCAGGCCTATAGCAGTGCCTTCCGCGTGGCCGAATACATCAAGCCACACTTCGAGATTTCGCTGAATCTGGCCAAGCAGGATTACCGCACCGGTGAACCGGTAAAGGGCAGTCTGGTGCTGCTCTACCCGGACGGCAAACCGGTGGCCAACGCCAAGTTGACCCTGAGCCTGCGCGCCCAGCAACTGTCGATGGTCGATAACGAACTGCAATACCTCGGGCAATTTCCGGTGGAGCTGACCAGCACCGAACTGACCACCGACAGCAAAGGCAACGCGACCCTCGACCTGCCGGCCGCCGACAAGCCGAGCCGTTACATGCTCACCGTGTTCGCCAGCGACGGCGCGGCGTATCGGGTCAAGACCACCAAGGAAATCCTTATCGACCGTGGCGCGGCGAGCTTCCGCCTGAGCGCGCCGCAGCGCTTCAGTGCGGTCAACGACAAGGTCGCGTTCAGCTACGCCAACGAAGGTGGCAGCGAGCAGAGCAAAGCGGTCACCCCGAGCAGCTACAGCTGGGTGCGTCTGGAAGACCAGAGCACGGGTGAAGGCAAACTTGCGGCGACGGACAAGGGCTTCAGCATTGCCTTCGAACGTCCCGGTACTTACAACCTGACGCTGAAAGATCAACACGGCCGCGTCCTCGGCGCCACCGGCCATTCGGTCACTGGCGAGGGCGTCAAAGCGGTGCCGGGCACCGTGGAAATCGTCCTCGACAAGCCCGAGTACAAGGCCGGCGATGAAGCGCTGGCGCTGATCACGTTCCCTGAGCCGGTCAGCGATGCACTGCTGTCGCTGGAGCGCGACAAGGTCGAAGCCACCGCGCTGCTGGGCAAGGGCGGCGACTGGCTGAAACTGGAAAAGCTCAGCGACACCCAATACCGCGCGCGCATTCCGGTGAAGGACAACTTCGCGCCGAACCTGACCTTTTCGGTGCTGTACACCAAGGGCGGTCAGTACAGCTTCCAGAACGCCGGGATCAAGGTGGTTGCGCCGCAAATCGACGTGGCGATCAGCACCGACAAAGCGGTGTATCAACCGGGCGATACCGTCACCGTCGACCTGACTACCCAGTTCGCCGGCAAAGCGGTGCCGGCGCACCTGACCGTCAGCGTGGTCGATGAAATGGTCTACGCGCTGCAACCGGAAGTCGCGCCGACCATCGACCAGTTCTTCTACCACCCGCGTCGCAACAACGTGCGCACCAGCGCCAGCCTGTCGTTCATCAGTTACGACGTGGCGTTGCCGGGCAGCCCCGGTGCACCGGGCAAGGCCAACCGCAGCGAGCGTGGGGTGAAAGTGCTGGAGCGTCCGCGTCGCGAAGACGTCGATACCGCGGCATGGCAGCCGGAACTGCTCACAGGTGCCGACGGCAAAACCCGCTTCACCTTCAAGATGCCGGACTCGCTGACCCGCTGGCGCATCACCGCCCGGGCCATCGCCGATGACGGTCAGGTCGGGCAGAAGAAGCAGTTCGTGCGTTCGGAAAAACCGCTGTACCTGAAGTGGAGCGGGCCAAGCAAATTCCGCAAGGGCGATCAGCCGCAACTCGGCGTGTTCGCTTTCAGCCAGGCCGAGAAACCGGTCAAGGCGGAACTGGTTACGCATTACGCGGGCGCCGAACAGCGCCTGCCGGTGACCCTGAACAACGGCATCAATTACGTGCCGCTGCCCGCGTTCGCCCTGGCCTCGGGTGAGTGGACTGCCGAATTGGTGCAGGACGGTAAAACCGCTGACGCCCTTGTTGTGCGCCTGAGTGCGACCGGTGACGGCTGGCAAGTGACGCAAACCCAGAGCCTCGATGTGGCTAGCGGCGACACACCGTTGAGCCTGCCGGCGGACGCCACCGACATTCGCCTGCGTCTGGATGACAGTCCGCAAGCGCTGTTCCGTTCGGCCCTCGATGATCTGCTGAGCTACCCGTACGGCGGCGTCGAGCAGACTGCCAGCCGTCTGCTGCCGCTGAGCATCGCTTATCCGTCGCTGGCGTCGAACCCGCAGATCCGCGATCGCCTGCGTCTGATCATGCAGAACAGCCGCTTGCGTCTGGTGCAAATGGCCGGGCCGTCGGCGAGTTTCACCTGGTGGGGCTTCGACGGTGAGCCGGATGCCTTCCTTACCGCTTACGCCTACTACGCCGACTGGAACGCCAGCCAGGTGCTGGAACTGACCCTGCCGCCAGAGCACTGGCAGCGTGTGCTGGAGGTCTACGCCAAGCAAGCGCCGAACACGCCGTTGCTGCAGCGGGCGCTGATCCTGTCGTTCGCCAAGCAGATGCACCTGCCAGTGAACACTTTGCTCAGCGGCTTGATGGACGATCTGGCCAAGGCCGGTGAAGGCAATGCCGAAACCCTGATGGACGACGGCGAAGACAGCCTGGTGATGAGCGACCCGGATTCGGCGCTCGGTCTGGCGGCGGCGCGGGTGTTGACCGCATCGTTGGCCACCCAGTCGAAAGTGGCGTTGCCGGAGGCGTTCAATCGTCAGGTCGGCGCGGCGCAACAGCGTCTGGCGGTCAGTTCGCAGCCGTTTGCCGAGGCGCTGAACCTGTCGCTGCAAGCGTTCGATCAGGCCCGCGCGAGCGCATTGCTGCAACGTCTGCTGCCACAACAATCGACTCTCGAACGCGCACTGGCGCTGAGCTGGCTGCAACGCAGCATCGCTCAGGCCTCGCCGACCATCGCGCTGATGCCGGGTGAAGGCTGGAAGAAAAACTACGGCACAACCGGTGAGATGTTCTGGACGTGGCAGGGCGCGACGCCGGTGCCGAGCGTGTTGTCGGTGTCCGGTACTCAGGAGCGTCCGCTGCGTGCGGCGCTGAGCTTCCAGACCCAGCAACCGGCGGTCGATCCAATGGCCGTGACCATCACCCGTCGCCTGTCGCGACTGGTGCCGGGCGATGAAGCGTTCACCTTCAAACTGGAGCCGGTCGGCACCAGGCCGCTGTCCAGCGACAGCCTGTACCTGGACGAAGTGATCCTCACCAGCAAGGCGCCAAAACCGCTGCGCTACGGCATGCTCGAAGTGCCGCTGCCACCGGGCGCCGATGTCGAGCGCACCACCTGGGGCATCAAGTTGCAGGGCAAGGACGGCACCGAACCGACCGCGCTGGAGAAGGCGCGCTTCGAGCCGGGGCAACTGGCCTACGCGGTGCCGGTGGATGCACTGAGCGGCGAATTGCGTCTGCGCCATCTGGTGCGTTTCTCGCAGAAGGGCCAGTTCAACCTGCCGCCGGTGCGTTTCACGCAGGTGTACGCGCCGCAGCATCAGGCCCAGGAAGCGAAAGCCGCCCTCGGCCAGGTCACGGTCAACTGACATGAACCGGCCGCTGCTGTGGCTGCTGATGTGTGTGATTCCTGCGCTGGCGACGGCGCAGGATGAGCCACTGCGGCTGGCGTACAAGGGCGAGCTGCTGTCGTTGAATCACACGCAACTGATCGCTCGCGAGCCCTTGCCGTCGACGCTGGATACGCCGCTGGGCAGCCTGTGGAAATTGTTCGTGTACGCGTGGCTGGTCGATACCGATGCGCGTGAGCCGGCTTATGAATGTCGCGGGCAGTCCAAGGAAGAGGTTTATTGCTGCTCGGCGGGCGGCAAGATCGAGCGTGATCAGGCGTTGGTGAAATCCTGCGGGTTGTACTTTGATCCGTCACGGTTGGGCATTGCTTCTGCCGATTGGCGCACGTATTGGCAGGCGCGGCAGGCGCCGTCGTGGTTGCTGGATTTGCCAACCGTGCAACCGGCAACAAGGGTTTCGGTGGCTGAGTTATTGGGCGTTTTGGCTTTGCTGCCGGCGCAGGATCAGATGCGCCGCGTGTTGCTCGACGTCGTGCTGAACGCGGCGGACGGCAACGTCGTCGGTGAACTGGGTGGGCGTTTGCGGGTGAAGACCTGGAGCTGGCTCGGTGATCAGGATCCGCTATCGCGCCAGGGTGGTTTTGCCGGCTGGACGGCGGACGGTTCGCCGATCTGGGCCGGTGGGCGTGGCACCAGTCAGATGGTTTTGCGCCATTACGGGCAGGCGTTGGCGACGGTGTTGCCTTCTTCCTGGCCGGCTGACGCAGGGCGTTGTGTCGAGGTCGGACTGTTCTCGCGTTATCCGGTTTCGCGAGTCTTGTCGGGTGAGCGCGTTGCCGGCGCCGGGCCTTTGCAGGGCGACTACCGCGTCGAATTCGCCAACGGTAACGCGCTGGATATCCACAGCGCCGGCGAACTGTTTCTGCTCAACGACAAACTCGTCGCACGGCTTGACCGTGAGGAATACGTCGCCCGCGTCCTTGAGCGCGAAGCCAGACCCGAACCCGCCGAAGCCGCCAAGGCACTGGCCGTGGCGATCCGCACCTATCTGCTGCAAAACGCCACGCGCAACGGCGATTGCCTGAGCATCGACGACAGCAGCAACCGTCAGCGCGTCGCCCCACGCCCGGCTTCCGCCGAGTCGCGCAACATCGCGGCGTGGACAGCGGATCTGGTGCTGGCCGGCAGCACCGTCACCTATCATTCCGACCAACCAGGCCCGGACAAACTCGCCTGGCAACAAGCCGTCGAACAGGCCAACGCCGGCCAGCGTTACGACGCGATTCTGCTGCACGCCTATCCGCGCGCCAGCCTCAGCCGTTGGGACAACCCGGTCGCCTCCTGCGAAGCGCTGCCGGCCGCCCAGGACTGGCTGCAAAAGCAGCGTCGCGGCTGGCGTCCGACGCTGGAAAGCGAAACCGGCTACAACGAAGTCAGTACCTTCGCCGTGTGCAAACTGGCTTTCGGCCGCCCGTTTGTCGACCGCGAGCGTCAGCGCATCTACGTGCGCGGCGTGCTGACGCTGCAGGATCGCCTCGACCTGACTCACGAATATCTGCACCTGGCTTTTGAAGCACATCCCAACGGCCAGGATGAAACTTACATCGAAGGGCTTGCCCGTCACCTCTTGCTGGAATAGACCATGACACTCCGTTATCCACAGGTCTTGCTGTTGCTCTGCGCGTTCAATGCGTTGCCGATGGCAATGGCCGCTGACAGCGTCAAACTCGACACCCCGGTCGGCGGCTGGCGCACCGGCGCGCCTGAGGGCGAAGGCGAAAACTTCCGCCAGACCGTCAACTACCCGGCCTCCTCGGTGAACACCCCGGTCGGCCAGGCCAACACCGCGCGCATCAGCGGCGAAATCAAAGCCACCCCCAAAAGCAAAGATCCCGGCCGACTGATCGTCAACGGCGTCAGCATGCCGCTGAAAATCGACGACAGCGGCCGCTTCGACCGCCCGTTCTCCTTCCCCAACGGCAGCAACAGCGTCGAAGTGCGCAGCCCCGACGGCCAGCAACGCCACCGCACCCAGTTCCTCAACGCCAGCGGCGGCGCCACCCCGGCCAAGCTGCGCGTGCTGCTGTCGTGGGACAGCGACGGCACCGACCTCGACCTGCACCTGATCACCCCCGACGGCGCGCACATCTGGTACGGCGACCGCGTCGCCCCCAACGGTGCAGCGCTCGACGTCGACGTCACCACCGGTTATGGCCCGGAAATCTTCGCCATGCCGGCGCCGATCAAGGGCCAGTATCTGGTGTATGTGAACTACTTCGGCGGCGGTTATCGCGGGGATGACGAGGGCGGCGAAGAGGCGGTGCAGCCGCTGACGACGGCGCAGGTGACGGTGATTACCGAGGAAGGCACGCCGAGCGAGAAGATGGAGACGTTTGTCGTGCCGATGCGGGCGGTGGGGGAGTTGACGTTGGTGAAGTCGTTTAGTTATCCGTGAGGCTGAGGTACAGCGAGCGCAGCGTCTGTACACGATTGCGTCCCTGATCCTTGGCGCCGTATAGCGCCTGATCCGCTTCCGAGAGCAGGCGCGACAAGTCATAGCCGGATTCGCGAGTGGTCACCACGCCGATGCTGACGCTGAGCAGGCCCGGCTCAAGAATCGACAGTTGGGAGAATGAGCGGCGGATCCGCTCGGCAATCTCCAATGCATTCTGCTCATCGCAATCGTTGAGCAAGCAAGCAAACTCCTCACCACCGATCCGCCCGCAAACATCTTCCTTGCGCAGGCTCTCGACCACGATCCGGCCGAACGCAATCAACGCCTGATCCCCAACGGGATGACCATAGGTGTCATTCAGACGCTTGAAGTTATCCAGATCGCAAAGCAGCAACGCCGCTGGTTCCGTGTGTTGCTTGCTGTCGGATAGCAATCGCCCCGCGTGCAACATGAACGCCCGACGGTTGCCGATGCCGGTCAGCGGATCGCTGAACGCCGCAGCCTTGAGCTTGAGTTCGGCGCGTTCCTTGACCATCGCCAGCGTCACGTAAGCGATGCCGATCACATACAGCATCGACTCGAACAGCATGAACGAGAAAAACGGTACGCCTTCGCCGCTGCCCAGCAGGTCCTTGGTCAACGGCAGACCTTCATCGGTGGCGCTGCGTACGGCGTAGAACACTGTGTGCAAAACCGTCAGCACCAGTGCCGGCATGAACGCGACGTCCAGACTGTTGCGACTGCGCCACAGCTCCAGCGTCGTCAGCACGCCATAAGCGAATGCCAGCAGCGAGTAGACCAGCACTCGGTTCGACATCGAATCGTAGAAGGGCGGAATCAGACACAGCGTCAGCCAGACAAGCGAACCGGCCAGAATCCCCGCCATTGAAGGCGCACGGCCCACCAGCGTGCGCATGGCCATCCAGTTCATCGCCGCACTGAGCAGCAACACCACGTTGCCAAATATGATGGGAACGAAATCCACCCCACGATCACGCCAACTGACCAGCACGACTCCCAACGCCCCCAACAGCATCATGCTGCCGAGAAAGGCCAACGGCCGCTCGCGGGATTCGCGATACCAGGCATGCAGGGTCAGCAACCCCATCAGAAAAAAAACGAAGACCGAAACGACCAGCAGGGTCGGGATATGCAGGGCCATTCCATGGAATCCCGTGAGGCTCAATACCGGAATCCGGCCGGTGGCGGGAATGCGGGTAAAAACAGAGGGGTGGGTGTTGGGCGGGGTTTAGCACTGTGGGGGTTAGGGTTGGCAAGTGCTGGCGTGTGACGCTAACGATTAGCGCTCATTCCGATGATCACTTCAACCAGGTGCGGCAGGAAAAATGAGTGAGGCAATTGTGCAAGCACCTCTTGCCCCATTTCATGTCTTTGTCAGGCCGCTATCTCCGGACTGAAGCTGCTGGATGTCAGACGAGTGATCGCAATCTCTAGTGCCTGATCATCGAATAACTTGTTTTTACGCACCGCTGCTCCGGACCCACCGTCCCAGTTCTTCAGTGCTTTACGTACCGTTGGAACGGTTGGAGCAACTCTTTCCCGAATCAGCAACCAATCAACCGTCGCCAGTAACTCCATGCCGAAAGGTGACTCAAAACCGTCGATCAATTCAGCCGTTCGCTCTAAAGCTTGGGAGTATTCCTTGGCTTCAGTCTTGAGGTAGGTTTGCAAAAAGGCTCTGCGATCTTGATCAAACCAAATGACATCGGTAATTCCTGCATCACTGATGCGCTTGTCGCAATGTAGATAGCTGCCATCCAGATTGTTGAGCAGATGCTCCAACCGGTTGGCATACGGTCCGAATTTATGTGCAGCGAATTTCAGATTCAGCGGGTTCTCAGTACCTGGAAGTTTCTCGATTGCACGCTCAAGAAACCACGCCAGTTTTTGAATCTCGAGCAGGCTGCATTCCATGCCCAGAACCCAATAGCGTCTTACCAACTCGGCAATTAGCGCCCGTGCCGGAGTGAGCTGTTCCACACCGTTGCGTTTAGCGACGTTCAGGTATTGATTGGAGGGTTCGAACACTAATACATCGACATCCAGATCGCTCAGTACCTCAACTATTTGCTCTCGAACCTCGGGCCACTTCAGTCCACCATTACCCGCACCTAGCGGCGGAACAGCGACAGACTTCACATCGTTCTCAATCAAGAAACGACGCAGATCATGCAAACCCTCGGTTATCCACGCCATTTGCGATGGAGAGCGCCAGTGGCGCTTGGTAGGGAAGTTCACGATCCAGCGTGGGCCATCAAGTTCATTGGTGGCCGTCACGTGCATCTTGCCGGTTTCTACTTCACCGGCTTTGCACGCTGCTGCATACAGACGGTAATTCTGCGCAAAGCGTTCTTTGAACATCAACGCGATACCTTTGCCCATGACGCCCACGGTGTTCACCGTGTTAACGAGGGCTTCGGTTTTGGCTTCCAGAAGGTTGCCTTGGGTGAATCTGATCATTGGAAATACCATTTGGGACGCGCATGGACAGGTAAAGTCAAGCCTCTGGCTGCGACGTTTTGTTCTATGCGTGCTCTGAGGGCGATATCGGGTGTCGTTTAGAAACGTCAGAGCGGATCCGGGGTTACGGTGAACTGAAACCTGTGGCACAGTCAGAATCCGGAAAAGTGGTACGTAGCGACACGGTATCTGACACTCACAGAACCTAACCAGTTATATAGAGCATTTTAAAAGGAAGTTAACTTATGAAAATTGAAAGCCTTCGCTACTATTTGACTCTGATTTTTTTGGTTCTTGGGTGCTCAATTCCTGTCACGGGAATCGCAGTTTGGGTTATGACTGAGATAGTGCAAATTGCAGTCAGCCATCTAAGTGTGTTGTATATTGCTGCGTACATTGTCGTGGCTTGTATTGGGTTTTACGTATATGGCAAAAGGCTTAGGAATGTAATATAGAACTAGTTCTGGTTATTGTCTTGAGTCTTTTTTAAGTATTCCGAATGTAGTGAGTCAATTGTTAGTGAGTCAATAAGCCCTTCAAAAAACATCGCCAGGCTACTCGTTTGTCTGTATGCTTTTTCATGGTTGATTGAGTCGTGCACAAATAGCTGTGTGGCCTCGGGTTTTTTCACTGAACGCAACAAGCCGAAACCGGATAAAAGAAAGTCTGTAGTGTAGTAGGCCATATTGCCTCTATGCTCACCTCTAAAAATTGCTTGGTAGGCGGCCCTAGTTGGCCCTGTTATACTTTTGTCCTCAGGCCCGTTGTGTATGTTTCCTATGCCTTCATATATATTGTTTGCACCATGCCCCGCTAGAAGCGCGCCAGGTATCACGGCTAGACCGCCAGAAGAGGCCGAAATAGCCACTCCAACCTCAACCTGCATAACACCTGCCGCCACTCCGATCCCGTTTTTTGCATAAAACCATGTCGTCTGTATTAGCCCATCATATTCTGCTCTCAGCTCCTGAACCCCATCCCATGCAGTAATTACGCCCTCGTTAACATCCCGGATTATTTCATTTACGTAGTTAGCAATAAATGAGCTGAATTGCACCTGAGCCACGCTATCAGACAGGTACGTACCGCTCGCCATACAGCCTAAGGACATCAAATCCGAGGCTGCTTTCGTAACGTCATGCATATCGCACTGTTGGTCACTCATATTTCGTTATTCCACGTACTGTGTGCACTGGTGCCAGCCTGAACATGCGTCCAGGTAATATCGCGATAACGGATAGCGACGTTTTCTTGGGGTTGACCGTCTGACATATGGATGGCATGGGGAACTTGAATGTTCATGTGCGCAATCCGTGCCCCGGACAGTCGTACTGTAAAATATTTTTCCTGGCTCCCCATCGGAGACGTTCGATAAAGATCAACGACGCATTCGACTTCCTCACCGTCATGCAATGCGCTGGCAATGAGTGGCGAAGATTTATCAATATTTTTTGTGATAACAATGGGCATGTGCTGCCCGCGACCGCCTGTTACCGTTCCATCGCTACCGGCAACCATGTTATGGGAGTAAGCCAGTACCATGATTTCATCAAAGTGGCCAAGCTGACATTTGTTTCCGATAGAGTCCGGGCTAGAACAGCCCGACGAGATCAAACCTTGCTTTTTTCCAGTAATCGACATGTATCCGTGATTAGCCATGTGCAACCCTCCTTTGATTGGCTAATCACTGTATTACTAAAGCAAGCAGGTTGGCTGTAGGTCGTTTCCGAAACTTGCTCGATCAATAATCCTGCAGCTCATGTATTCCCTTCATACTCAGTCGCGGCGCCCCGTAGCCACGTTTGGCACTGCTCGAAAGTCCGGCACGTTTGAGTCGATCGTGCGCCCAGCCTGCCCGGTTCTTGTAGGTGGCCTGACCACTGGCGATCAGCTCTTCACGCTGCGCTTCTCTTAACTGCAGCGTTTTAGCTGCCGCTTCGTGAGCGTCCCGAGCAACCGCACCCTCGGGTTTTGTAGCGAGAAAACGAAGGATCGGCTCGATGAACTGATCGTAGGTTGGAACGGACATAGGCGCATCCCTGTGCTGAAGGTTCTTTAACTAACCGGCGGGCGAGCATAAATTAACGCTCGCCTAGGACACCTTGGAGAGTAAGCGCTGTTTCCGTGAAAACGTAAGTCGCTATGTCTCGGTTCGCACATATGTCGAATATCTGGCTGGTTCACTTTCTCACAGGCATTAAAAAGCCGGCTTGTGGCCGGCTTCTCGGGGACTGGCTTGGCCTATTTTTGGTAAGCCTTGCCAGCCTTCAAAACGTACACCCGGATCTGCGTCCGGCTGTGGGACTTGGTCAGACGTTGGTCTGCCGCGTCGGGCGTCATCTGGGCCGCGGGAGCGGGTCGATGCGCAAATGTGGGGCGCAGGATACTGAGTTTTGTTGGGGATTCCCAGTCTCAACTGCGGAATAGAGCCACTGCGGTGGTCGAAATTCGTAATTTGTACTGACTTTTGGGGCCTCTTCGCGAGCAAGCCCGCTCCCACAGGGTTTGGTGCAGGGTCGAAGATTCGTATCCGGTCATAGAAACGGCACCACCGGCCGGCGTTTGCCCAGGGTTGACCACCAGAAGACCCAGCCCAGAATGTGTATCCGCTGCTCATCGATCTGCGCCGCGCGAAAGATTTCGTCCGGGTGTTCGGCGCTGTTGTGGCTGCGCAGGCGCAGGGCGTTGCCGGGCATGCGGTGCAGGTACTTGATGCGTAGCATGCCGTCGTGTTCGATGGCGTAGATTTCGCCGTCGACCACCTGGGTCAGGCCACGATCGATGCCGACGATGGAGCCGTCTTCTATGCGCTCGCCCATGCTGTTGCCGATCATGTGCGCGCAGATAGCGTCGGTGTGACGGATCTCCAATTGGTCGAGGTGGGCACGGGGCAGGCGGATGGTTTGCTCGGGGTCGAGGATGACGTGGGTCTTGCCGGCGCCGGTGGTGAGTGGCGTTTCCTTGAAAAACGGCAGTTCGATGTCGTTGGGGTCGATGACTGTGTAGACACCGCGGATGGCCTGGGCGTCGAAGGTGTAGCCATTGCTGGCAGGGGTTTGCAGGCGGGGAGACTCCTTGCTGCCTTCGCCGGTTTTCAGCCAATCGCTGTTGACAGACAGCAGGCGTGAGACTTCCTCCATGCGATACGCCGGGACGCCCCGGGTGTACCAGTTATGAATATTTTGGGCTTCCGTGCCCCAGAACTTTGCGAATCCCGTGGTGGTGATGTTCGCTGCTTCCAGGAGTGCCTTGAATCTTGGACCGCTAGTGTTCTTTCTCATAAACACCGAGTCTACGGCCGTGCCAGAGCGGTTTGAATAAACCGGGCGTTCAAAAAAGGGCTGTATTTTGCGACTGGATGTAAGGCGTGCTTGTGGGAAATCACTCACTTCGAAACTTTTCTGTAGTCCGCCATAAACGCAACGTTTAAGACAGCTTCTCTCAGGCACAAAAAACCCCGGATCAACCGGGGTTTTCTTCAGACTTCACGCAGCAAGCAAGTGCTTAGCCCTTGTAGGCAGCAACCGACTTGGTGATCGCGTCGCGAGCGGCGTCAGCGCCAGCCCAGCCTTCGATCTTGACCCATTTGCCTTTTTCGAGATCTTTGTAGTTAGCAAAGAAGTGCTCGATCTGCTGGATCAGCAGTGGCGGCAGGTCGGTGTATTCCTTCACATCGACGTACAGCTGGGACAGCTTGTCGTGTGGGACTGCGATGACTTTGGCATCGCCGCCGCCGTCGTCGGTCATGTTCAGGATGCCGACCGGACGCGCGCGGATCACCGAGCCTGGAGCAACCGGGTAAGGGGTCACAACCAGCACGTCGAGGGGATCACCGTCGTCAGCCAGGGTGTTCGGGATGTAACCGTAGTTGGCCGGGTAGAACATTGGGGTGGCCATGAAACGGTCAACGAACAGGCAATCGCTGTCTTTGTCGATTTCGTATTTGATCGGCGCGTGGTTGGCCGGGATCTCGATCGCGACGTAGATGTCGTTCGGCAGGTCTTTGCCAGCCGGAATCTTGCTGTAGCTCATTGGGCGTTGCCCCCGTAGTTGACCAAAAACACTTGGCCGGATTGACCAAAAAGTGGCGGCGATTATAGGCACATTCCTACGCCGACGCCACGTACCAGAAGTCGTGCAGCGCTTACTCGTGCGCCTGATAGACCGGGTCTGTGGCCTGAAGTTGCCGCAACCTGCCCAACGGATCCTGCCGGTAGAAAAGCTTCAGTTGCAAGTAGACCTGTGGATAAGCCTCGTGCAGCAGATCCGGGGCGCTGAAGAAGTATTCGCTGGTGACTGCGAAGAACTCGGCAGGGTTTTCGGCGGCGTATGGGTCGATGGCGGTTTCGGCATCGGGATGGCGGTCGAGCTGGCGGTTGAGGTCATCGTAGGCGTGCTGCATGACCTCGGCCCAGTCGCTGACGCGCATGTCGGCGTGCAGTGGCGGCAGGCCGTTGGCGTCGCCGTTGAGCATGTCGAGTTTGTGCGCCAGTTCGTGGATCACCAGGTTGTAGCCTTCCCAGCCACCGCTGGCCATTACGCCCGGCCAGGCGAGGATGATCGGCCCCTGTTGCCAGGCTTCGCCGCTGTGTTCGCCGTCCCACTCGTGCTCGACCCCGCTGGCATCGCGATGGCGTTGCGGGCTGAGGAAGTCATCGGGGTAGAGGATGATTTCGTGAAAGCCCTGATACCAGTTCAAGTCGCCCAGATTGAGCAGCGGCAACTGGGCCTGTGCGGCGAGCAGCAGGCGTTGCTCCTGATGCAGTTCGACGCCGGGCAGGGCGGTCAGGTGTTTGTCTTCGAGAAACAGCACGCAGGCTTCACGCAGCCACTGGTCCTCGGCGGCGCTGATGCCATCGAGGAAGCTCAGGTGGTGGCGCACCCGTTGCCACAGGTCGTCGGCAATCGGGTGTCTGGCCAGAATGCGCCGGCGACGCCAGGCGCTCAGTGACCACATCGGCTCAGCGGGTTTCGGCTTTGGCGCCGCCGAAACGGCTGCGCACCACACCGATGATCATCGGCACCAGCGACAGCAGGATGATACCGACGACCAGCAGCGACAGGTTCTTCTTGATAAATGGCACGTTGCCGAAGAAGTAACCCAGGGTTACCAGGCCGCCGACCCACAGAACGGTGCCGAATACGCTGAAGCCGAAGAAACGCGGGTAGGGCATCCGCGCGACGCCTGCGACGAACGGTGCAAATGTACGGATGATTGGCAGGAAACGCGCGAGGGTCACGGTTTTGCCGCCGTGCTTGTCGTAGAAGTCGTGGGTCTGTTGCAGATAGTCGCGGCGGAAGATTTTCGAGTTCGGGTTGCTGAAGAGTTTTTCGCCCGCCGTTCGTCCGATCACGTAGTTGGTGCTGTCGCCGAGGATGGCCGCGAGCATCAGCAAACCACCCAACAGAACCGGGTCCATGCCACCACCCGCCGCCACGGCACCGGCGATGAACAGCAGCGAATCGCCCGGCAGGAACGGCATCACCACCAGACCGGTTTCACAGAAGATTACAGCGAACAGAATCGCGTAGATCCACGGCCCGTAGTTGGTTACCAGCAAATCGAGGTACACGTCGAGATGCAGGATAAGGTCGAGCGGGTTGAAATCCATGGGGGCACCTGTGGTGGCGGCCCGACTCGGCAGGCCTGTGCGGATGATTCGGGTGTAAGCCTACAGCGGGGTGTAGTTTTTCTTACAAGCCGGAAAGCTCGGGATTATACGGTCTGGGAGGTGAAAAACGCGTTGGTTTTGTAGCGAGGAATGTCGGGGTGTGAATATTTGTCAGGCAGGGTTAATGGTGATGAGGGAGCTTGCTCCCTCATCACTGAGGCTTGGGCGATTACAGCTCGTCGCTGATCGGCAGTACGTAGTTCTTGAACTCGGTGTCTTCCTTGAAACCGATCGATTCGTAGGTTTTCTGCGCCACTTCGTTATCGGCACTGGTGGAGACGCGCATGCGCACGGCCTGGGTTTCCTTGGCCATTTTCTTCGCGGTGCGGATCAGGTTGTCGGCCACCAGTTGGCGGCGGGCGTCTTCGGCGACATAGATGTCGTTGAGGATCCACACGCGTTTGAGCGACAGCGAGGAAAAGCTTGGATACAACTGGCAGAAGCCCATCAGCTTCTTGTCGTCATCGTCGGCCAGGGCCAGGTAAATCACCGATTCCTTGCGCCGCAGGCGTTTTTCGAGAAACGCGCGGGAGGAGTCCGGGTAAGGCAGTGAGCCGTAGAACTCGCGATATTTGACGAACAACGGGGTCAGCAAATCCAGGTGTTCGAGGGTCGCTTGAATAATCCGCATGATAGGTCTCATCCTCAAGGGGCTGTCTTCAACTGCTCTGACGGCGATGGGAAACCCTGGCGGCCGTGCACCGATCCTGCCTGAAAGCAGCGCAGAAACGCAATGCGGAAACGGTTCAGGTTGTCGACGGGCCCAGTAGGAAGTTTCCTTTCATATCGGCGCCGGCGTCCGACTCCAGCGTCTGCACCTGTGCTTCGTCCTTCAGATTGACCCCTGACAACTGCCGTCGGCAGGCTTCGCGCATCAGGTACAGCAAGCGATGCGCCGCCATGCCGTAACTCAAGCCCTCAAGCCGCACGTTGGAGATGCAATTGCGATACGCATCGGTCAGCCCGATCTTTGGATTGTAGGTGAAATATAAACCGAGGCTATCTGGCGAGCTGAGTCCAGGGCGCTCACCGATCAGCATCACGAGCATTTTCGCGCCGAGCAACTGGCCGATTTCGTCACCGACGGCGACCCGACCCTGTTCCACCAGCACGACCGGGGCAATCGACCAGCCGTCGGCGCTCATCTGCTCCTCGAGGCGAGTCAGAAACGGCAAGGTATGCCGATGCACCGCCAGCGCTGACAGACCGTCCGCGACCACAATCGCCAGATCTACCCCACCCGGATGCGCCGCAGCGTAATCGCGCAGGTTCTGCGCCGAGTCTTCGCTGAGCTTGCGCCCCAGATCCGGCCGTTGCAGGTAGCTGTTGCGATCGACCGCCGCGCTGTGCAGCAACAGGCTCTCGCGCCCGCGTTCGCTCAGTTGCGCGCTGAGCCCGGCATGATCGAACGGCAGATGCACCGCATCCCGCGCCTGGGCGTGGGCGAACTGGAAATCCAGCTGAGCGCTGGTCGGCAGGCTGGTGCCGGTGCGGCCGAGGGCAATGCGCGCCGGGGTCAGGCGGCGCAGCGCCAGCCACGGGTTTTGCGGGTCGACAGGCGGTTTTTCCATAACACTCATCCCAGTTGCGCCAGCGCCTGGCGGAAGGCCGGCGGCAGGTTGTTGCCAAAGCGAACCTTGCCGTCCGCCTGGGTGAAGATGCCCATGTTCGCCAGCCATTGCTCGAATTCCGGCGCCGGTTTCAGGCCGAGGGTCTGGCGCGCGTAGAGCGCGTCGTGGAACGAGGTGGTCTGGTAGTTGAGCATGATGTCGTCGGAGCCAGGGATACCCATGATGAAATTGATCCCGGCGACACCCAAGAGGGTCAGCAGGGTGTCCATGTCATCCTGGTCGGCTTCGGCGTGGTTGGTGTAGCAGATGTCGCAGCCCATCGGTACGCCGAGCAACTTGCCGCAAAAATGGTCTTCGAGGCCGGCGCGGATGATCTGTTTGCCGTTGTACAGGTATTCCGGGCCGATGAAGCCGACCACGGTGTTCACCAGAAACGGCTTGAAATGCCGCGCCACGGCGTAGGCCCGGGTTTCGCAGGTCTGCTGGTCGACACCGTGATGGGCGTTGGCCGACAGCGCGCTGCCCTGACCGGTCTCGAAATACATCAGGTTCTGCCCGAGGGTGCCGCGTTTGAGGCTCAGTCCCGCGTCATAACCTTCCTGCAATACGTTGAGGTTGATGCCGAAACTGGCGTTGGCCGCTTCGGTACCGGCAATCGACTGAAACACCAGGTCCAGCGGCACACCACGGTTGATCGCTTCGATCGAGGTGGTGACGTGGGTCAGCACGCAGGCCTGGGTCGGGATGTCGTAGCGCTGGATGATCGCGTCAAGCATCTCCAGCATCGCGCAGATCGAGGCGATGCTGTCGGTGGCCGGGTTGATGCCGATCATTGCGTCGCCGTTGCCGTACAGCAGGCCGTCGAGAATGCTCGCGGCGATACCGGAGGGTTCGTCGGTCGGATGGTTGGGTTGCAGTCGGGTCGACAGGCGCCCGCGCAGGCCGAGGGTGCCACGGAATTGGGTGACCACGCGGATCTTCTGCGCCACCAGCACCAGATCCTGCACGCGCATGATCTTCGACACGGCGGCGGCCATTTCCGGGGTCAGCCCGGGGGCGAGGTTGCGCAGGCTGGTTTCGTCGGCTGCATCGCTGAGCAGCCAGTCGCGCAAACCACCGACGGTGAGGTGGCTGACCACGGCAAAGGCTTGCTTGTCGTGGGTGTCGATGATCAATCGGGTGACTTCATCGGCTTCGTAGGGAATCAGCGCTTCCTGCAAAAAATGCGTGAGCGGAATGTCGGCCAGCGCCATTTGCGCGGCCACGCGTTCGCCGTCATTGAGCGCGGCGACGCCGGCCAGGAAGTCCCCGGAGCGCGCCGGGCTGGCCTTGGCCATGACGTCCTTGAGACTGTCGAAGCGATAGGTCTGGGCGCCGACGGAATGGGCAAATGTGGCCATGGGGCGGTGTCCTCCTGATTCTGTGGATAACTCGGTCCCCTGTGGGAGCGGGCTTGCTCGCGAAGGCGTCGTGTCAGACGACATGGTTGCTGGATGACACACCGCATTCGCGAGCAAGCCCGCTCCCACACTGGATCTTCATGCACTTCTATATGGCGGGCACCGGGCGTCGGGCCCGGTGCCGGTGCAACTAGATACCTTCGAGCATAGCGTCTGCCGGGGCTTCGGCGCGTTGCCTGGCGGTCAGCTGGAAGTACAGGTAGCCAGCGGCCATGAAGCCAAGGAACACACAACCGATCAGCGTGTTGAACCACGCCATCGCCACCAGGCACACCACCGCCAGGAACAGCGCAATCGCCGGCACCACCGGGTAGCCCGGGGCGCGGAAGGTGCGCTCCAGGTTCGGTTCGGTTTTGCGCAGTTTGAACAGGCTGAGCATGCTGATGATGTACATCACGATCGCGCCGAACACCGACATAGTGATCATCGCAGCGGTCAGGGTCATGCCCTGCAGATTGACCAGGCCATCGCTGTAGATCGCCGCGATGCCGATCACGCCGCCGGCCAGAATCGCCCGGTGCGGGGTCTGGAAACGTGACAGCTTGGCCAGGCTTTTCGGCAGATAACCGGCGCGGGCGAGGGCGAAGAACTGTCGCGAGTAGCCGAGGATGATCCCGTGGAAACTCGCCACCAGGCCAAACAGGCCGATCCACACCAGCATGTGCATCCACGAGGAGTTGTTGCCGACCACCGCTTTCATCGCCTGCGGCAGTGGATCGTTGATGTTCGACAGTTGGCGCCAGTCGCCGACGCCACCGGCCATCACCATCACGCCGATGGCGAGGAACACCAGGGTCAGGATGCCGCTGACGTACGCCTTGGGGATCGTGCGTTTCGGGTCCTTGGCTTCTTCGGCCGCCATGGCGGCGCCTTCGATGGCAAGGAAGAACCAGATCGCGAACGGGATCGCCGCGAAGATCCCGGGGATCGAGCCCATGGTGAACTCGTTGGAGCCCGACCAGCCGTTGAGCACGAAGTTGCTGAAGCTGAAGCCCGGTGCGACCACGCCCATGAACACCAGCAATTCAGCGACCGCCAGCACGGTGACCACCAGTTCGAAGGTCGCGGCGATGCTGACGCCGAGGATGTTCAGGGTCATGAACACGAAGTACGCGCCGACCGCCGCGACCTTCGGATCAAGCTCCGGGTACTGCACGTTGAGGTAGGCGCCGATCGCCATGGCGATCGCCGGTGGTGCAAAAACGAATTCGATCAGGGTGGCAATGCCGGCGATCAACCCGCCTTTCTCGCCGAAGGCCCGACGGCTGTAGGCAAACGGCCCACCCGCGTGGGGAATCGCGGTGGTCAGTTCGGTGAAGCTGAAGATGAAGCAGGTGTACATGGTCGCGACCATCAGCGCCGTGACCAGAAACCCGAGGGTGCCCGCAGTGCCCCAGCCGTAACTCCAGCCGAAGTACTCGCCGGATATCACCAGGCCGACGGCAATGCCCCAGAGGTGCAGGGTGCCGAGTGTGGGTTTGAGCTGTGTGGTGGAAGTCATAAGTCCTCTCTGTTTTTTATTGTTCGATCTGTTGGACTTTCGGGTGCAGCGGTTGGGTGGAGGGATGCTGTTCACGCAGCGGCAGTTTTCGGTAAAAACCTGAATGACGGGTACGCAAGGGCCGTGCCAGAGCGGCCAGGCCTTGTGTGATCTGTCATTGAGGACGCCTTCGCGAGCAAGCCCGCTCCCACATTGGATGTCCAACAATGTGGCCCGAAGCAAGTCCCCTGGGGGAGCGGGCTTGCTCGCGAAGGCGATTGAACAGGCAACACAGAGTCATCTGTGTTGCCCAGGTTTTTAGAAGAAGCCCAACGGATTGATGTCGTAGCTCACCAGCAGGTTTTTGGTCTGCTGATAGTGATCGAGCATCATCTTGTGGGTTTCACGGCCGACGCCGGACTTCTTGTACCCGCCGAACGCGGCATGCGCCGGGTACAGGTGGTAGCAGTTGGTCCACACGCGACCGGCCTTGATCGCACGGCCCATGCGGTAGGCGCGGTTGATGTCACGGGTCCACAGGCCGGCACCAAGGCCGAACTCGGTATCGTTGGCAATCGCCAGGGCTTCGGCTTCGTCCTTGAAGGTGGTGATGCTCACCACCGGGCCAAAGATTTCTTCCTGGAACACGCGCATCTTGTTGGTGCCCTTGAGCAGGGTCGGCTGGATGTAATACCCGGTCGCCAGATTGCTCTCGAGTTTTTCCACCTTGCCGCCGGTCAGCAGCTCGGCGCCTTCGCCCTTGGCAATTTCCAGGTACGACAGGATCTTGTCGAATTGCTGCTCGGACGCCTGCGCGCCGACCATGGTGTCGGTGTCCAGCGGGTCGCCGCGTTTGATCTGCAGGACTTTCTTCATCACCACCTGCATGAATTCGTCGTAGATCGATTCCTGCACCAGTGCGCGGGACGGGCAGGTGCACACTTCGCCCTGGTTGAAGAACGCCAGCACCAGCCCTTCGGCGGCCTTCTCGATGAAGGTCGGTTCGGCCTGCATGATGTCTTCAAAGAAGATGTTCGGCGATTTGCCGCCCAGCTCCACGGTCGATGGAATGATGTTCTCGGCGGCGCATTTCATGATGTGCGAGCCGACCGGGGTCGAGCCGGTGAAAGCGATCTTGGCGATGCGTTTGCTGGTGGCCAGCGCTTCGCCGGCTTCTTTGCCAAAGCCTTGCACCACGTTGAGCACGCCCGGTGGCAGCAGATCACCGATCAGCTCCATCAGCACGCAGATGCCCAGCGGGGTTTGCTCGGCAGGTTTGAGCACCACGCAGTTGCCGGCAGCCAGCGCCGGGGCGAGTTTCCATGCGGCCATCAGCAGCGGGAAGTTCCACGGGATGATCTGGCCGACCACGCCCAGCGGTTCATGGATGTGATAGGCCACGGTGTTGCCGTCGATTTCGGCAGCGCTGCCTTCCTGGGCACGCAGGCAGCCAGCGAAGTAGCGGAAATGGTCGGCAGCCAGCGGGATGTCGGCGTTGAGGGTTTCGCGGATGGCTTTGCCGTTGTCCCAGGTTTCGGTGATTGCCAGCAATTCGAGGTTCTGTTCGATGCGGTCGGCGATTTTCAGCAGGATCAACGAGCGCGCCTGCACCGAGGTCGCGCCCCACGCGTCGGCAGCGGCGTGGGCGGCGTCCAGTGCCTTGTCGATGTCTTCGGCAGTGGAACGGGGGAATTCGGCAATCGGCTGGCCATTCACTGGCGAGGTATTGGTGAAGTATTGACCTTTGACAGGCGCGACGAACTCGCCGCCGATGTAGTTACCGTACTTGCTCTTGAACGAGACTTTGGCGCCTTCAGTACCGGGGTGAGCGTAACGCATGATGATGTTCTCCTTGGCTTTGTACTTATTAGAGAAACGCGCAAGTGCGCTTGCTATAAGCGTAGAGCAAAGGTCGGGCCACTGCCGTACAGGGCAGGCAGATCAAGGCCTTGCGTGGTTTTTGTCGGACGGGCGGATTCGCGGCGTGACGGTTTCGGTACAGGCTGGGTGACAGTTTGTACCGCTTCTGGCACAGCCTGTGACCGAGTGGTCTCGCCAGCATTGCAATGCCGGGGCGGCTGGAGGATGCTGGGCGTCACCTCAGCATTGGGCCATCGAGCCTCGGGGAGAATAATAAGAAATGCACGACAACCATTTGAGTCGCCATGCCCAACAGGTTCTCACCGTTACTCAGGGCAAACCGCACCTGCACGGGCCCGGTGCCGACCCGTCGATTGCACGTTCGTGGCTGCGCTGTCTTGAGGACTATCACCTCGACCCGGCCCTGACCATGGCGCCCACCGTGCTTGAACACGGGCGCGTCCTTGAAAGCCGCGAGCGCTTGCAACAAGTGTTACAGATTGCCGGCAATGAAATGAGCAGCCTGCACCAACAACTGTCCGGCGCCGGCCATGCGGTGTTGCTGACCGACGCGCGCGGGGTGATCCTCAACTGCGTCACCGCGCCGGCCGAACGCAAGATTTTCGAGCGCGCCGGGCTCTGGCTTGGCGCCGACTGGAGCGAAGCCTGCGAAGGTACCAACGGCATCGGCACCTGTCTGGTCGAGCGCCAGGCGCTGACCATTCATCAGGACGAACACTTTCGCGGCCGTCACACCGGGCTGACCTGCTCGGCGAGCCCGGTGTTCGACCCGCACGGCGAATTGCTCGCGGTGCTCGATGTGTCCTCGGCGCGCCACGATGTCTCGCGCCAGAGCCAGTTCCACACCATGGCGCTGGTCAACCTGTCAGCGAAGATGATCGAGAGCTGCTATTTCCTGCGTTGCTTCGATAACCAGTGGCTGCTGCGTTTTCACTTGCAGGCCGAGTCCGTCGGGTTGTTCAGCGAAGGGTTGCTGGCATTTGATGGAGACGGGCGGATCAGTGCGGTCAACCAGAGTGCGCTGAATCTGCTGGGGCATATTCGTGGTGGCTTGCTCGGCAAACCGGTGGAAGCGTTTTTCGATTGCTCGCTGGACGAACTGCTCGGCCGTGCCAGCGCCAATGCCAGCGCCAGTTGGCCGCTGCGCACCCGTGATGGCCGGCATCTGTTTGCCTTGCTGCGCGGCGAATCGCGCAAACCGCAGCCGATCACGCCGGCCCCGGTGGTGGCCAAGGCTCAGCCTCTGGCGGGCATTTGTCTCGGCGACGCGGCGTTGCAAGCCGATTTTCGCAAGGCACTGCGCGTGTTCGAGCGCGACGTGCCGCTGCTGGTCAATGGCGAAACCGGCTCCGGCAAGGAGGCCTTCGCCAAGGCTGTGCATCACGCCAGCCAGCGCGCCAACAAAGCCTTTGTCGCCCTTAACTGCGCGGCGATTCCCGAGAGCCTGATCGAGAGCGAACTGTTCGGTTATCGCGGCGGCAGTTTCACCGGTGCGCGCAAGGACGGCATGCGCGGCAAGTTGCAGCAGGCCGATGGCGGCACGCTGTTTCTCGATGAAATCGGTGACATGCCGCTGGCGCTGCAGACCCGTTTGTTGCGGGTGCTGGAGGACCGCCAGGTAGTGCCGATCGGTGGCGAGCCAGAAGCGGTCAACGTGCGGATCATCAGCGCCACGCACCGCAATCTGCTGGAACGGGTCGAGGACGGCAGCTTCCGCGAAGATCTGTATTACCGGCTCAACGGTCTCGAAGTTGCACTACCGGCGTTGCGCGAGCGCAGCGACAAGTCGCAATTGCTGGATTTCCTGCTGGCCGAGGAGGCGGGTGGGGAGGTGATCGTGATCGATGAACCGGCACGCCAGGCGTTGCTGGCCTTCAACTGGCCGGGCAACGTGCGCCAGTTGCGCAATGTCCTGCGTACGCTGGCGGCGTTGTGCGATGACGGACGGATCAGGCTGGGGGATTTGCCGGCAATGATTCGCCAGGTGCGGCCGCCACTGGAGCTGAAAACGCCTGAATCCGAGCATCCGCTGGAGGATGCCGAACGTCTGGCGTTGCTCAACGCGCTGCAGCAGACACACTGGCACATGACTCAGACCGCGCAGCAGCTCGGCGTCAGTCGCAACACCCTCTATAGAAAGCTGCGTAAACACGCGATCACCCGCTGAACCGAGTCGCGCCATTCGCGAGCAGGCTCGCTCCCACAGGGTTGGCGCCGACCTTGTGAGGGCGGGCTTGCTCGCGAAGGCGTCGGCGCAGGCGAAACACAAGGTGCGATTTTCCCCACCCTACGCTAACCTGCGGCCATGTTTTACGAGGTCGACTATGCACATTCATATTCTGGGTATCTGCGGGACTTTCATGGGCTCGATGGCGGTTCTGGCCAAAGAGCTGGGCCATCACGTGACGGGCTCCGACGCCAACGTCTATCCGCCGATGAGCACGCAGCTTGAGGCCCAGGGCATTCAACTGACCCAAGGCTACGATCCGGCTCAGCTCGATCCGGCACCGGATCTGGTGGTGATCGGCAACGCCATGTCCCGCGGCAACCCGGCGGTGGAATATGTGCTGAACAAAGGCCTGCCGTACGTCTCCGGCCCGCAGTGGCTGGCTGATCACGTGCTGCAAGGTCGCTGGGTGCTGGCGGTCGCCGGTACGCACGGCAAGACCACCACCAGCAGCATGCTCGCCTGGGTGCTGGAGCACGCCGGCATGAGCCCGGGGTTCCTGATCGGCGGTGTGCCGCAGAACTTCTCGGTGTCCGCGCGTCTGGGCGGCACGCCGTTCTTCGTGATCGAGGCGGACGAATACGACAGCGCGTTCTTCGACAAACGTTCGAAGTTCGTCCACTACCGCCCGCGCACTGCGATCCTCAACAACCTTGAGTTCGATCACGCTGATATCTTCCCCGATTTGCCGGCGATCGAGCGGCAGTTCCACCATTTGGTGCGGACCATCCCGAGCGAAGGTCTGGTGATTCACCCGACGACCGAGCCTGCCTTGCAGCGCGTGATCGAAATGGGCTGCTGGACCCCGGTGCAAACCACCGGTGCCGGTGGTCAGTGGCAGGTCAAGTTGCTCAAGGATGACGGTTCGGCGTTCGAAGTGATGTTCGAAGGCGTGTCCCAAGGCACCGTCGAATGGGAGCTGACCGGTCAGCACAACGTCGCCAACGCCCTGGCTGCTCTGGCGGCCGCGCGGCATGTCGGTGTGGTGCCATCGATGGGCATCGCCGGATTGAGCGCATTCAAGAACGTCAAGCGCCGGATGGAGAAAGTCGCCGAAGTGCGCGGCATCACCATCTATGACGACTTCGCCCACCACCCGACGGCCATTGCCACCACGCTGGATGGTCTGCGCAAACGCATCGGCGACGCACCGCTGATCGCGATCATCGAACCACGCTCCAATTCGATGAAGCTCGGCGCGCACCGCGACGGTTTGCCGGAAAGTGTGAATGATGCCGATCAGGTGATCTGGTACGCCCCGGCCAACCTCGGCTGGGATCTGGCCGGCACCGCCGCGCTGTGCACGGTGCCGTCGATCGTCAGCGATTCGCTCGAAGGCATCATCGAGCGCGTGAAGAGCCAGGCCCAGCCCGGCACCCACGTGGTGATCATGAGCAACGGCGGCTTCGGCGGCCTGCACGGCAAACTCGCCGAGGCGCTGCAATGAACACGCATTCCCGGGACGGTGGCCCGGAACGCATCACGCTGGCCATGACCGGCGCGTCTGGCGCGCAGTACGGTTTGCGCCTGCTCGATTGCCTGGTGCGCGAAGATCGCGAAGTGCACTTCCTGATCTCCAAGGCTGCGCAATTGGTGATGGCCACCGAGACCGACGTCTCGCTGCCGCCCAAGCCGCAGATGATGCAGGCCTTCCTTACCGAGTACACCGGGGCGGCTGCCGGGCAGATCCGCGTGTACGGCAAGGAAGACTGGATGTCGCCGGTGGCCTCGGGCTCCGGCGCGCCAGCGGCGATGGTCGTGGTGCCGTGTTCCACCGGCACCTTGTCGGCAATTGCCACCGGTGCCTGCAACAACCTGATCGAACGGGCTGCGGACGTGACACTCAAGGAACGCCGCCAGCTGATTCTGGTACCACGCGAGGCGCCGTATTCGAGCATTCATCTGGAGCACATGCTCAAGCTGTCGAACATGGGCGTGACCATCCTGCCGGCCTCGCCGGGTTTCTATCACCAGCCACAGACCATCGATGACCTGATCGATTTTGTCGTGGCACGGATCCTCAATCTGCTGGGCATTCCTCAGGACATGCTGCCGCGTTGGGGCGAGCATCATCTGAGCAGCGATGAATAAGCTGCTGACGATTGTGCTGGCGTTGCAACTGACTGGCTGCGCCACGGCGCGAACGCTGGATGCAGCCAAACCCGGCGCGCCGGTGGTGTACTCCGGGACGCGGCTGGATTTGTACGCGATGAATGGCGGGTGCTGTGCGATGGACCGGTTCGGGGCTGAGGCGCCGGGCTATCCGGGAGTGGACCTGCCGGCCAGTGCGTTGCTCGATACGCTGTTGCTGCCGTTGTCCTTGCTCACGGTGATTGGCGTGGGGTTTCAGGCGACTGGCGGATTGTAGGGGAGTGCTTTGCACTCCATTCGCGAGCAGGCTCGCTCCCACAGCGGTACGCGGTGCAAATGTGGGAGCGAGCCTGCTCGCGAAAGCTTTCTTCCAGGCGCTATAGCTTACTTGCCGAGCTTGCGCAGCTCATCCGACTCGACCACCCGCACTCCATCCTGTTCTTCCAGCGCAAGCCGCCACATCGCCCGGGCCAGTTGGCAGGCTTCGATGCCGCGGTACTTGCCGGGAATCAGCTTGGAAAACGGCGCGGCCAGTTGTTCGCCCAGGCGCGGTTCGGTTCGGTCGCCCAGGAGCAGCGACGGCCGGCAGATGGTCAGTTGCGGCCAGTCCTGGGCGCGCAACGCCTCTTCCATTTCGCCCTTGACGCGGTTGTAGAACACCGATGATTTCGGATCGGCGCCCAGCGCACTGATCACGATCAGGTGCCGTGCACCCATCTCCCGGGCGCGTTTGGCGAACGCCACCACCATGTCCAGGTTGACCGCGCGAAACGCCGCTTCCGAGCCTGCCTGCTTGATGGTGGTGCCGAGGCAGCAGTAGGCGATATCGACGCGACCACTGAGTTGCGGCAGAAACGCCTGTGGGTCGCCAACCGGGTTTTCCAGGTGCGGATGCTCAGCCAGTGGCCGGCGGGAAGGGGCGAGCACGCGGGTGATCGTTGGCTCGTTGAGCAAGCGGTCGAGCAGGTGTTCACCGGTCAAACCGGTGGCTCCGGCAAGCAATACGTGCTGAGGCGTCAAGTACATAGTGTCTCTCCCTTGATACTGTTCAGCTTAGTTGCTGTTTGTCGCTCCGTCGTTCAATGCAGCACTTTGCAAAGCTTTTCTTGCCTGCTGTTTGCGCAGCAGTTGCCAGTGTGCCAGCACTGTTTTCGGTGCCCAGATCTGCGGCTCCGAGGCTTCGAAGTTGTCTGCCAGTTCACGCTCGGCAACCGTGGCCTTGGCCAGTTTGAAGGCTTGTTCGAGGTCGTCGGTCTGGTTCAGCGCCTGGGCGAACAGGGCGTCGCCGAAGTAAGTGAAGTTGGCTTCTTCCGAGCAGCCGAACGACACGCGATCGGCACGCGAGGCGGTCATGATCAGTGTGCGCTCATCTTTCAGCGCGGGGATGAAACCGCCGGAGTAGCACGATGAAATCACAATCACCTTGTCGCGATTCTTCAGCGGCGCGAGCACTGCAGCGAGTTCGTCGGCGGGCAGGTCGGCCAGCTCCATGCGCGGCTGGTCGAGCACCAGCTCGTGTTCGGCGGTGCCGTGGCTGGTCAGGTAGATGAAGATCAGGTCTTCCGGGCCGCTGCGCTCGGCCAGGGTCTGCGCGGCACGGCGCAGGTTTTCGCGGGTGGCCATCGGCCGGTCGACAAGGTGGTCGCGATGGTTGACCAGACGAATCTGGCCATAGGCGCCGAAGCGCGTGGTGAGCATGTTGGCGACGTAATCGGACTCGCGCAGGAACACGCTTTGCTTGCCGTCGCCGCCGAGGGTCAGGGTGTACAGCTCCACCGCTGGTGTCGAGGCGGGCACGGCGGCCAGCGCATTATCAAGCAGGCGGCCCTGGGCCAGCAGACCGAGTTCGAGGGTGTCGGGCAACAGTTTGCCGTCGGCGTCGCGTACCCGTTGGCCGTTGATCCAGGTGCCGCTGAGCACGGTGCCATCGGTCAGCACCAGGGTGCCGCGCCCGGCGTAGCTGTCGCTGTCGAACTCGCCAATGTAGAAACTGCCGTCAGACAGGTTCAAACGGCCCTGACCGCTGAAGCGCCAGTCGTTGAAGTAGCCGATGTAATGGCTGCCGTCGGCGCCGATCAATTCGCCTTTGCCGGTCAGCGCGCCTTCCTTGAACTGGCCGAGCCAGACGTCGCCATCGGCGTTTTCATAGCGGCCCTTGCCGTGCAACTGGCTGTTCTTGAAACCGCCGACATAGATGTCGCCGTCGGCACTGTTAAAGGTGCCATTGCCTTCAAGCTGGCCGTTGACGAAATGGCCGCTGAACGAATTGCCGCTGGCGTCGCCGCGCTGGCCTTCGCCGTTGGGTTTGCCGTGGGTGAACTGGCCCTGATACGAACTGCCGTCGTCCATTTCCAGACGGCCCAGCCCGGAATACTGGTCGGCCTTGAACTCGCCACGGTAGGTCATGGCGTTTTCCTTGAGGGTACCTTCGCCGTCGCGCCGCCCCTGTTTGAAGCCGCCGGTGTAACTGCTGGCGTTGGTGGTCAGGCTGCCCTGGCCATCGAACAGGCCCTGCTGGAACTGGCCGCGATAGACCTCGCCATTGCTGCCGTGCCACTCACCCTGGCCATGCCATTGGCCCTTGTCGAACTGCCCGGCGTACCAACTGCCGTTGGGGTAGTCGACGCGACCCTGGCCTTGCAACAAGCCGTTGACCAGTTCGCCGCGATAGCGTCCGCCGTCCGGCAGACGCGCATCCGGAGGCAGCAGCGATTCGCCGTCGCCGCACGCGGTGAGCATCAGGGTCAGGGCAAGGGGTGCAAGGGAAGCGAGTGGGCGCATAGCGGGATCCGGGCAATTAGGCGACCGAGTATGCCGCAGCTATGTGACCTTATACAGCCGGTAAAAACAGCGCTGATGCGAAACAGCGTGCGCTGTTTCGCATCCAGAGGCTTAAACGAAGCAGAGCGACAACGGCTCGGCGATATAGGCCGGTTTGTCCGAGCCCTCTATCTCCAGCGTGGCAGTGGCCTTGAGCAGCCATTGTCCGGGTTTCTTCTCGCTCACTTCGGCCAGATCGACCTTCAGGCGAACTTTTGAATTGACCTTCACCGGCTGGATGAAGCGCACGCTGTCCAGGCCATAGTTGACCACCATCTTCAAGCCTTGCGGCAGCACGAGGATGTCTTCCATCAGTTTGGGGATCAGCGACAACGACAGGAAACCGTGGGCAATGGTGCTGCCAAATGGCGTTTGCGCGGCTTTGACCGGGTCAACATGGATGAACTGATAATCCCCGGTGGCTTCGGCGAACAGGTTGATACGCTCCTGATCGATGGTGAGCCATTCGGAACGTCCGAGTTCCTTGCCGACATAATCTTTGAGCTCTGCAACTGGAACATAGGGCATTGAGACTCTCCTTGGGTTCATCGGTTTTATAGTTTTTCAGGTGGGGGATTTGACCGCCCTGCGAACCACTGTAGATCAACATGGCGATTTGCTCCGGTCAACCTGCCATGCTTTTGGCGAATGCCGATCCATAGCGCAGGCGTGCTTATAATGCCGGCGACTTGCGGGGGGAGATGTCTGATGTTGTTACGTGGCCTGACCATGCTGGTGCTGTTCCAACTGCTCGGCACGGCGCTCAACCATTTGCTGTTGCCGGTGCTGCCGGGGCCAATCATCGGCCTGCTGCTGTTGCTGGTGTTTCTGATCATTCGCGGTGAAGTCGGCGAGCCACTGAACCTGGCGGCCGGCAGCCTGTTGCGCTATCTGCCGTTGCTGCTGGTGCCACCGGCAGTGGGTGTGATGGTGTATGCGAGCGACATTGCCGCCGATTTCTGGGCGATTGTCGGCGCGCTGGTGCTGTCGTTGATCCTGTCGATGGCCTTCGCCGGGGTGCTGATGCAGCGCATGGTCAAGCGTCACGCGCCGCACTCGGAGGACACCTGATGCTCTTTGACTGGCAAGGCGCGTGGGCCTCGGTGATCCATCATCCGTTGTTCGGTATCGGCATCACGCTGGGGGCCTATCAACTGGTGCTGGCGGCGTTCGAGAAAACCCGCTGGATCTTTCTGCAACCGGTGCTGGTCTCCATGCTGTTGGTGATCGGCGTGCTGGTCGGCTGCGGCCTGACCTACGCCGAGTACCGCAAGAGCACCGAGATCCTCAGCATTCTGCTGGGCCCGGCGACCGTGGCGCTGGCGGTGCCGCTGTATCTCAACCTCAAGCGTATCCGCCAATTGTTCTGGCCGATTTTTACTACGCTGGTGATAGGTGGCGTAGTCGCCACCGGCATGGGCGTGTTGCTGGGCTGGTGGTTCGGTGCCGAGCACATGATTCTGATGACCATGGCGCCGAAGTCGGTGACCTCGCCGATTGCCATGCTGGTGGCCGAGCAGATCGGTGGTGTCGCGGCGCTGGCGGCGGTGTTTGTGCTGATCACCGGGGTGATCGGCGCGATCTTCGGGCCGGCGCTGCTGACCCGCCTCGGGGTGCACAGCCCCGAGGCGCGCGGCATGGCGCTGGGCATGACCGCGCACGCAGTCGGCACCTCGGTGGCGCTGCAGGAAAGTGATGAGTGCGGCGCCTTCGCGGCGCTGGCGATGAGTTTGATGGGCGTGGCCACGGCGGTGTTCCTGCCGTTGGCGGTGTCGATGGTGGTCTAAGGAAATGTCTATGAGTCTGCCGCTTTTCCCGCTGAACACGGTGCTGTTTCCCGGCTGCAATCTCGACTTGCAGATCTTCGAGGCGCGCTATCTGGACATGATCGGCCGCTGCATGAAACAAGGCGGCGGTTTCGGCGTGGTGTGCATCCTTGAGGGCCACGAGGTGGGCGTTGCGCCAGAGGGTTTTGCCCTGGTCGGCTGCGAAGCGCGGATCACCGATTTCCAGCAGCAGGACAATGGCCTGCTGGGGATTCGCGTACAGGGCGGGCGCCGGTTCAATGTGTTGCGCACCGAAGTGCAGCGCGATCAGTTGATTCTCGCCGATGTCGAGTGGCTGGACGATGAACCGGAGCAGCCGTTGCAGGATGAAGACGCCGATCTGGTGGCGCTGCTCAAGGCTTTGGCCGAGCACCCGATGGTCGAGGCGTTGAACATGGGCAGCGAGGCGTTGGGTCAGCAGTCGCTGGCCAATCAGCTGGCGTACCTGCTGCCGTTCGCCGAGGAGGACAAGATCGACCTGCTGCAACTCGACGATCCGCAGCAGCGGCTGGATGCGATCCAGGCGCTGCTTGATGAGTTGCAGGGCGAGCTGTTTGCCTGAGTGTCAGTAGGCGTAACGCAGCATCGTTTGCGGCAGATGCCGGAAGACGAACAGGCTGAACAGCACCAGCAACGCCGGCAGAATCAGCCACCAGACCTTGAACGGCAGTGGCTTGAGCGGCGTCTGGCGCTGACTCAGCCACAAGCCTGCCGCACACACGCATGCTGCGAGCATTGCACCGGCCAGGATGTCCGTCGGCCAGTGCGCGCCCAGATACACCCGCGACAAGGCAATCGACAGCGCCGGAATACAGCCGAGCAGCAGCCAGGTCAGGCGCATGCGCGGTGGCTGGCCGCGGCCGGCGAGAACCGCGAGCACCAGAAACAGCGCGAACGAACCCGAGGCATGGCCGCTGGGCATGCTGTAACTGGTCAACGGATCGGTCAGCACTTCCGGGCGTACCCGGGCGAAAAACTGTTTGGTGACGGTATTGAGCAACGCCGTGCACAGCAAAGTGCCGCCGGCAAAGAGTGCCTGGCGCCATTGCCGGCACAGCAATAACAGGCCGGTTAGCAGGGCGCTGAACATCAGCATGTTGCGGAATTCACCGATCAGGGTGAACGTCACCGCGATTTCATCCAGCAGCGGCTGACGGTGTTCCTGCACCAATGTCATCACGCCCTGATCGAGGGCGCTCAGGTACGGATAGCCCACGAACAGTCCGAGCAGAATCAACAGGCTCATGCTGCTGATCCAGATCGTCGCCCGGCGATGCTGGCGCAAGCTGCTGTTGACGCTCAGGCCGACCATCACCGCGATGCTGGCGGCGACGATGCTGGCCTGCAGCCAGAAACCTTCCGGCAGCGGCAGGCGGATCGCCGCGCCGGTGGCCCAACCCGGCAGCAGGTAGGCGACGCTCCAGCCGGCGGCGGCCAGCAGGCTGACCGCGGCAAAGCGCGGGAAGGGCATGTCGCACATCCCGGCGACCATCGGCAGCATTGGCCGCAACGGGCCGATGAAGCGCCCGACCAGCAGGCTGGCGATACCGTAGCGCTGGAAGTAGGTTTCGGCGCCGGCCATCCATTCCGGATGGTGGCGCAGCCCTGGCAAGCGGCGGATGTTCTGGTGGAAATGCCGGCCGAGGAAGTACGAAATCACGTCGCCCAGAATCCCGCCGAGAAAGCCCAGCAGCAAGGTTTCGCTCAACGACAGCGCGCCGCTGCCAGCCAGTACGGCGACGGCAAACAGCAACACCGTGCCCGGCACGATCAGCCCGGCAATCGCCAGGCACTCCACGCAGGCGACGATAAACACCGCAGCGGCCAGCCACTGCGGATTGGCGGCCAGCCAACCGGTCACGCTATCGAGCCATGGGCCCATAAAACCACTCCATCAAATCTTCAATTGATCCTTGTAGGAGTGAGCCTGCTCGCGATGGCGCCTGGTCAGTCGACTTCTTCGTTGACTGATACACCGCTATCGCGAGCAGGCTCACTCCTACAGTGAATTCCTTTTACTTCAGACCTGCCTCTAACCCCGGCAGCAGGAAATAATCGCGACCTTCGACCTGACCCCGGCGCAGCGGGTTCCGCGTACACCATTGTGCATAGCTGGCGTCGACAAACCGGTACATCAGGTGTTCGTCACGCCCATGAGGGATGCCCAGGCGTGTGGTCTGAATAATCTGTGCAGGCGCCGGGCCGGTGTCTTCCACCAACAGCAATTCATGATCGAAACGCTTGGCGTCCCACACCGGCACCTTCAAGCCCAGTGCCTTGCACAGCAACGTCTGGCCGGCGCAGAGCTTTTGCGACGGGCGTGGGCGGCCCTGTGCATCGGGGTTGTTCAGCAGCATCTGCGCCAGGCTCGCCGGCCCGCTGATCTCATCGACCCATGGGTAGGCGGATTTGATCAACACGGCGTTGCCCGGCCCTTGAGCGCTGAAGTTCAGCGAATCGCCGCCGCGGGCGTAATACATATAGATGTGCCCGCCATCCAGAAACAAAGCCTTACGCTTTTCCGTGTAGCCGAGGGACGCATGACTGCCTTTTTCCGCGCAGTAGTAAGCTTCGGTTTCGATGATCCGGGCGCTGAGCCACAGATCGCCGACCCTGTGGCGGATGACTTTGCCGAGCAGGTCGCGGGCCAGCATTTGCGCATCACGGTCGAAAAAAGCGTCCGGAAGGCCCAGTGGCAGGCGCTCGGCGGTCGCGCGAACGGTCAGGTTGGACATGGCAAACGGTGTTTATCCAGGCGAAAGAGGTCGTGATGATAACAATCCGAGGCTTAATTACGGCTGAACGTCGGCAAATTGCAGTCCATTTCGACCATCCGCCTGTCACCGCTGTTAGTCCCGGGACGCGACAGCTATAATCTGCCGCTTTCCTCTTTGCCAAGACCCCAGCAGACCATGACTGAGTCCGTTCTTGACTACATGACCCGATTGGGTCGCGCCGCCCGCGAAGCTTCCCGGGTCATTGGCCGTGCCAGCACCGCGCAGAAAAACCGCGCCCTGCAGGCTGCAGCCAATGCCCTGGACGCCGCGCGCGCCGAGTTGGCCGCCGCCAATGAACAGGACTTGGCCGCCGGCCGCGCCAACGGCCTGGAGCCGGCCCTGCTGGAACGTCTGGAACTGACCCCGGCGCGCATCGACGGCATGATCGTCGGTTTGCGCCAGGTTGCTGCACTGCCGGATCCGGTCGGTGCGATCCGTGACATGAGCTTTCGTCCGTCTGGTATTCAGGTCGGCAAGATGCGTGTGCCATTGGGTGTGATCGGGATCATCTACGAATCCCGTCCCAATGTGACCATCGATGCCGCCAGCCTGTGTCTGAAGTCGGGCAACGCGACCATCCTGCGCGGTGGCTCCGAGGCGATTCATTCCAACCGGGCGATTGCCGCGTGCATTCAGCGCGGTCTGGCCGAGGCCGAGTTGCCGGCAGCCGTGGTGCAAGTGGTCGAAACCACCGACCGTGCCGCCGTTGGCGCGATGATCACCATGCCCGAGTACGTCGATGTGATCGTGCCGCGCGGTGGCCGTGGCCTGATCGAGCGCATCAGCCGCGATGCCCGCGTGCCGGTGATCAAGCACCTGGACGGCATTTGCCACGTTTATGTCAGTGCCCACGCTGACCTGGCGAAAGCCCAGCGCATCGCCTTCAATGCCAAGACCTACCGTTATGGCATCTGTGGCGCAATGGAGACCTTGCTCGTCGATCAAAGTGTTGCGAAGGATTTCCTGCCTTCGATGGCTGCCCAGTTCCGCGAAAAAGGCGTCGAGCTGCGTGGCTGCGAGCGCACCCGGGCGATCATTGATGCCGTGGCGGCCAGCGAAGATGACTGGAGTACCGAGTATCTGGCGCCGATTCTGTCGATTCGCGTGGTCGACGGGCTGGACCAGGCCATCGAACACATCAATCATTACGGCTCACATCACACCGACTCGATCGTCAGCGAAAACCTCGCGGACACCCGTCGTTTCGTGGCGGAAGTCGACTCGGCGTCGGTGATGATCAACACCCCGACCTGCTTCGCCGATGGGTTCGAATACGGATTGGGTGCCGAGATTGGCATTTCTACTGATAAGCTGCACGCCCGTGGCCCGGTGGGCCTCGAAGGACTGACCTGCGAGAAGTACATCGTGGTCGGTGATGGCCAGTTGCGCGGCCAGGCGACGGTCTGACTTGACCGACCTCGACCTGACAGCGTCGCTGCCTGGCAGCGAGCTCCAGCCCCGGCGCATCGGCGTATTGGGCGGCACGTTCGATCCGGTGCACATCGGCCATTTGCGCGGTGCGCTGGAAGTGGCCGAAGCGCTGCTGCTCGACGAGCTGCGCATGATGCCCAGCGCGCGGCCGCCGCATCGCGATACGCCGCAGGTGTCGGCGCAGGACCGGCTGGCGATGGTCGAGTGCGCGGTGGCCGGAGTGCCGCCGCTGGTGGTGGACGCCCGCGAACTGCAGCGGGACAAACCGTCCTACACCATCGATACCCTGGAGTTGATGCGCGCCGAAATGGCCGCAGAAACCCAGGTTTTTCTGCTTTTGGGCTGGGACGCATTTTGCGGCCTGCCCACTTGGCACCGCTGGGAAGAGTTGCTCCAGCATTGCCACATCCTGGTGCTACAGCGCCCGGACGCCGACAGCGAACCGCCGGATGCCTTGCGCAACCTGCTGGCAGCGCGTTCGGTGAGCGACCCGCTGGCTCTGAAAGGGCCGAGCGGACAGATTGCATTCGTCTGGCAGACACCGCTCGCGGTTTCCGCCACCCAGATCCGTCAACTGCTGGCCAGCGGTAAGTCGGTACGTTTCCTGGTGCCCGACGCGGTCCTGGCCTACATCGATGCGCACGGTCTGTATCGTGCGTCGAACTGAACAAGGCGTGCTTCACTGATACGAATCCACGTATCGCCAAGCCGCCGAATATACGAGCAAAACGAGTTTTATATGACTGACAAAGACGTAAGCAAAGTTAAGCGCAAAGGCACGTTCAAGAGCGCTCCGCTGCCGGAAGTCGCCAACACCAACGAGCCGCTCAAGGGCGACGAACTGGTCAAGGTTGCCGTGGCGGCCCTGGAAGACGTCAAGGCACAAGACATCCAGATCATCGATGTTCGCGACAAGCAGAGCATCACTGACTACATGATCATCGCCACCGGTACTTCCAATCGCCAGATCAACGCGATGCTGGACAAGGTCCGCGAAGAAGTCAAAAAGCAGGGCGCCAAGCCACTGGGCGAAGAAGGCAAGGGCGACAGCGACTGGGTACTGCTGGACCTGGACCTGGTGATCGTACACATGATGACCGCCTCGGCACGTCAGTTCTACGACCTGGAGCGCCTGTGGGCCGGTGCCGAGCAAAGCCGTGCGGCAGACGCCAAGCACCACAGCCCGGAAAACACCCACGAGCATTTCACCAAGCTCAACAAAGACCAGCTGTAAGGGATTGCTGTGCGACTGCGACTGATCGCCGTCGGTTCACGCATGCCCAAGTGGGTGGAAGAAGGCTGGCATGAATATGCCAAGCGTCTTCCGTCCGAGCTGGCGCTGGAACTGGTGGAAATTCCGCTCAATACCCGTGGCAAGAACGCCGACGTGGCCCGTTTCATCCGCCAGGAAGGCGAAGCCATGCTGGCCAAGGTCGGGCCGAACGAGCGGATCGTCACGCTGGAAGTCCACGGCAAGCCCTGGAGCACCGAGCAACTGGCGGTCGAGCTTGACCGTTGGCGGCTGGATTCGCGCACGGTCAACTTCATGGTCGGTGGCCCCGAAGGGCTGGCGCCGGAGGTCTGTGCCCGCGCCGATCAGCGCTGGTCGCTGTCGCCGCTGACCTTGCCGCACCCGCTGGTGCGGATCCTGATCGGCGAACAGCTGTACCGTGCCTGGACCGTGCTGTCCGGTCACCCTTACCACAAGTAGTCCTGCCCTCATGTCTCAGCCGATCCGCATCAAGGACCACGAAAAGGACGCCCGCCTGGTGCGTAGCCGCGTCGTGTTCGGGGCCATTGCGGTCATGCTGTTGATCTGCGTACTGATTGCGCGGCTGTACTACTTGCAGGTGATCCAGTACGAGTACCACTCGACGCTCTCGGAAAACAACCGCGTCCATGTGCAGCCGATTCCGCCGACCCGCGGGCTGATCTTCGACCGCAACGGCGTGGTGGTGGCGGACAACCGCCCCAGCTTCAGCCTGAGCATGACCCGCGAGCGCTCCGGCGACTGGCAGCAAGTGCTCGACGCGATCGTCGAAGTGCTGCAACTGACGCCCGAGGATCGGGTGATCTTCGAGAAACGCATGCGTCAGGGGCGCCGGCCGTTCGAGCCGGTGCCGATCCTGTTCGAGCTGACCGAAGAGCAGATCGCCCGGATCGCGGTGAATCAGTTCCGCCTGCCCGGGGTGGAAGTGGTCGCGCAATTGGTCCGCCACTACCCGCAGGGCGCGCATTTTGCGCATTCGGTGGGTTACATGGGGCGGATCAACGAGAAAGAGCTCAAGACCCTCGACCCGGTCAACTACAGCGGCACCCATCACATCGGCAAGACCGGCATCGAGCGTTTCTACGAGCCGGAACTGCACGGGCAGGTGGGTTACGAGGAAGTCGAGACCAACGCTCGAGGCCGCGTACTGCGCGTGCTCAAGCGTACCGATCCGATTCCCGGCAAGGACATCGTCCTGAGCCTGGACATCAAATTGCAGGAAGCGGCTGAAGCCGCTTTGGGCGGGCGGCGCGGCGCGGTGGTGGCGCTCGATCCGAAGACTGGCGAAGTGCTGGCGATGGTCAGCCAGCCGAGCTTCGACCCCAACCTGTTCGTCACCGGCATCAGCTTCAAGGCTTACGCCGAGCTGCGCGACTCCATCGATCGGCCGCTGTTCAACCGGGTGCTGCGTGGCCTGTATCCGCCAGGTTCGACAATCAAACCGGCGGTGGCGATTGCCGGTCTCGATTCGGGCGTGGTGACAGCGTCGAGCCGGGTGTTCGACCCCGGTTACTACATGCTGCCCAACTACGATCACAAATACCGCAACTGGAACCGCACCGGTGACGGCTTCGTCGACCTCGACACGGCGATCATGCGTTCCAACGACACCTACTTCTATGACCTGGCGCACAAGCTGGGCATTGATCGGCTGTCGGCCTACATGAACAAGTTCGGCATCGGCCAGAAGGTCTCGCTGGACATGTTCGAAGAATCTCCTGGCCTGATGCCGTCGCGCGAGTGGAAGCGCGCGACCCGCAAGCAGGCGTGGTTCCCGGGCGAAACCCTGATTCTGGGGATCGGCCAGGGCTACATGCAGTCCACGCCGTTGCAATTGGCGCAAGCCACGGCGCTGGTGGCCAACAAAGGCATCTGGAACCGCCCGCACCTGGCCAAGACCATCGAAGGTGCAAAACCGGTGGACGAGAACCCGATACCGGATATCGTCCTGCGCGATCCGTCGGACTGGACCAAGGTCAACCACGGCATGCAGCAGGTGATGCACGGCGCCCGGGGTACGGCGCGCAAGGCGGCGGTCGGTGCGCAATACCGGATCGCCGGCAAGTCGGGTACGGCCCAGGTGGTGGCGATCAAGCAAGGCGAGAAATACGACCGTTCCAAGGTTCAGGAGCGCCACCGCGACCACGCCTTGTTCGTTGGATTTGCCCCGGCCGACAACCCGAAAATCGTCGTCTCGGTGATGGTCGAGAACGGTGAGTCCGGGTCGGGTGTCGCCGCGCCGGTAGTGCGTCAGGTCATGGATGCCTGGCTTCTGGACCAGGATGGTCGGTTGAAGGCCGAATACGCCGGTCCTATCAGTGCGGAGGCTACGGCCCGTGATGAATAATTTTGATCGCATGCTCTCCAGCGAGGATGTGATGCGTCGCCGTGCGACGCTGCTGCAACGTCTGCATATCGACGGTCCTTTGTTGATCCTGCTGCTGATCCTCGCCGCAGGCAGTCTGTTCGTGCTGTATTCGGCCAGCGGCAAGAGCTGGGACCTGCTGGGCAAACAGGCCACTTCGTTCGGCATCGGCCTGGTGTCGATGATCGTCATCGCCCAGTTCGAGCCGCGGTTCATGGCCCGTTGGGTGCCGCTCGGTTACGTGGTCGGCGTGGTGTTGCTGATGGTGGTGGACATCATGGGCCACAACGCCATGGGCGCCACGCGCTGGATCAACATCCCCGGGGTGATCCGCTTCCAGCCCTCGGAGTTCATGAAGATCCTGATGCCGGCGACGATTGCCTGGTACCTGTCCAAGCGCACGCTGCCGCCGCAGCTCAAGCACGTGGGCATCAGCCTGCTGCTGATCGGCGTGCCGTTCATTCTCATCGTGCGTCAGCCCGACCTCGGTACGTCGCTGCTGATTCTGGCCGGCGGCGCGTTCGTGCTGTTCATGGGCGGGCTGCGCTGGCGCTGGATCCTCAGCGTGCTGGCCGCTGCGGTACCCGTGGCGATCGCCATGTGGTTCTTCATCATGCACGACTACCAGAAGCAACGGATCCTGACCTTCCTCGACCCGGAAAGCGATCCGTTGGGCACGGGCTGGAACATCATTCAGTCGAAAGCCGCCATCGGTTCCGGTGGTGTATTTGGCAAGGGCTGGCTGCTGGGCACCCAGTCGCACCTGGACTTTTTGCCGGAAAGCCACACCGACTTCATCATCGCCGTACTGGGCGAGGAGTTCGGCCTGGTGGGCATCTGTGCACTGTTGCTGATCTATTTGCTGTTGATCGGTCGCGGCCTGGTGATTACTGCCCAGGCGCAGACGCTGTTCGGCAAATTGCTCGCCGGTGCGTTGACCATGACGTTTTTTGTTTATGTTTTCGTCAACATCGGTATGGTCAGTGGCCTGTTGCCGGTGGTGGGGGTGCCGTTGCCCTTCATTAGCTACGGAGGAACTTCGCTGGTGACACTGCTGTCAGCGTTTGGGGTTTTGATGTCGATCCATACCCATCGCAAGTGGATCGCACAGGTTTGAATAAGGTGAAGAGTTCAATGCAAGTCATGCGCAGCTGGGCGACTCGTTACGCGCCGTGGGTCGGTCTGGTCGGCATCCTTGGCAGCGCGCAGGAAGCGCTGGCCGGCGATTACGAAGGCTCGCCGCAGGTGGCCGAATTCGTCGGTGAAATGACCCGCGACTACGGTTTTGCCGGCGAGCAACTGATGGCGGTGTTTCGCGAGGCCCAGCGCAAGCAGGCGATTCTTGACGCTATTTCCAAACCGGCCGAGCGGGTCAAGCAGTGGAAAGAATATCGCCCGATGTTCCTTACCGACGCGCGCATTGCCCGGGGTGTGGACTTCTGGCGTCAGCACGAGGCAGTACTGGCCCGTGCCGAGCAGGAATACGGCGTACCGGCACAAGTCATCGTGTCGATCATCGGCGTCGAGACGTTTTTCGGACGTAATACCGGTAATTATCGGGTGATCGATGCCTTGTCCACGCTCGGTTTCGACTATCCTCCCCGTGCCGAATTTTTCCGCAAGGAATTGCGTGAGTTCCTGCTGCTGGCCCGCGAAGAACAGGTCGATCCGTTGACCCTCAAGGGCTCGTACGCCGGGGCAATGGGCTTGCCGCAGTTCATGCCGAGCAGTTTTCGCGCCTATGCGGTGGACTTCGACGGTGATGGCCACATCAACATCTGGACCAATCCGGATGATGCGATCGGCAGCGTTGCCAGCTATTTCAAGCGTCACGGCTGGGTTGCTGGCGAGCCGGTGGTCAGTCGGGCCGATGCCCGTGGCGATCAGGTCGACGAGGGGCTGACCACCGGGATCGAGCCGACAAAGACGGTGGGAGAGTTGCGGGCGCTGGGCTGGTCAAGTCATGATGCGCTGCGCGATGATATGCCGGTTACTGCATTTCGCCTCGAAGGCGACAACGGCCCTGAATACTGGATGGGCCTGAAGAATTTCTACGCGATCACGCGTTATAACCGCAGCGTGATGTACGCCATGGCCGTATATCAACTGTCTGAAGAGCTGGTAAAAGCACGGGGCGTCAAGTAATGCGGGCATTGCCTATCAATAAACCCCTGAAGCTGGTGGCTTTCGCTGCGTTGGCGGTGCTGGTCGCCAGTTGTTCGACCAGTCGCGCGCCAAGTCAGAAAACGTCCTCCACCGCGGTGCGTGCGCAGCCGGGGCTGGACATCAACCGTGCGCATAAAGATGGCGCGCCGTGGTGGGATGTGGATGTTTCGCGGATCCCGGATGCCACGCCGACCTTGCACACCGGCCCGTACAAGGCCAACCCGTACACCGTGCTGGGCAAGACCTATTTCCCGTTGCAGGAATCCAAGACCTACGTCGCCTCGGGCACGGCGTCCTGGTACGGCACCAAGTTTCATGGTCAGAACACCGCCAACGGCGAGGTGTATGACCTGTACGGCATGAGTGCCGCTCACAAGACTTTGCCACTGCCAAGTTACGTTCGGGTGACCAACCTGGACAACAACAAGAGCGTGATCCTGCGGGTCAACGATCGCGGGCCGTTCTACTCGGACCGGATCATCGACTTGTCCTACGCCGCTGCCAAGAAGCTCGGTTATGCCGAAATCGGCACGGCGCGGGTCAAGGTCGAAGGCATTGATCCGCAACAATGGTGGGCCGCGAAGGGCCGTCCGGCGCCCTTGATGCTCAACGAGCCGCAAGTCGCGCAGAATAGCGCCCCGGTGATCACGGCTTCGGCCGGCACTGTCGAGCAATGGACTCCGCCACCGCAGCAGCACGCCTCGGACACGGTTCCCGTACCGATCAGTGCAAAAAAAAACGCTTCTGCACCAGCGTCTGGCCAGTATCTGCAGGTGGGCGCGTTCGCCAACCCGGACGCTGCAGAACTCCTGAGGTCGAAGCTCAGCGGGATGGTGAGCGCTCCGGTGTTCATCAGCTCGATCGTGCGCAATCAGCAGACTCTGCACCGGGTACGCCTGGGGCCGATCGGTTCGCCGGGTGAAATCGCCCAGGTGCAGAACAGCGTGCGCCTGGCCAACCTCGGCTCGCCGAGCGTGGTCACTGAGTAATAAACGTAGTACTTGATTGACGGTTCACTTGCGGTTTTGGGGGGTGGACCAGGTTGTTGGCTCGTCGAAGAACAAAAGCCCGGCAAGGGTGACTGGAGTGAGCAACTGAACACGCGATGGCCCGTTAGAAGGCTGTCTGAATAGTTTTGCCCTCGGGCAAGTTTCCATTAGCGATTTCGAGAGACGGATGAACATCACCACCTTTGCCAAACGCCTGTGTCTGCTAGTCCCGCTGCTCCTCTCGCCAGCCGCCTTCGCGGCCGAGATGATGCCGTCGCCACCTCAATTGGCTGCAAAAGCCTATGTGCTCATGGACGCCAGCAGCGGCAACGTGCTGGTCGAGAACAATGGTGATCAGCGTCTGCCGCCAGCCAGTCTGACCAAACTGATGACCGCGTACATCGCTACGCTGGAAATCCGTCGCGGCCAGATCGGTGAGAACGACCCGGTGACCGTCAGCGAAAACGCCTGGCGTACCGGCGGTTCGCGGATGTTCATCAAGGTCGGCTCGCAAGTGACCGTCAGCGACCTGCTGCACGGCATCATCATTCAATCTGGCAACGACGCCAGCGTCGCACTGTCCGAGCACATCGCCGGCAGCGAAGACGCTTTCGCCGACCTGATGAACAAGACCGTTACCGATCTGGGCATGACCAATTCCCACTTCATGAACCCGACCGGCCTGCCGAATCCTGAGCACTACTCGTCGGCTCACGACATGGCGATCCTGGCCCGTGCGATCATTCACGAAGACCCGGCTCACTATGCGATCTACTCGCAGAAAGAGTTCTTCTGGAACGGCATCAAGCAGCCTAACCGCAACCTGCTGCTGTGGCGCGACAAGACCGTCGACGGTCTGAAAACCGGTCACACCGACGAAGCCGGCTACTGCATGGTGTCCTCGGCTGTACGTGACGGCCAGCGTCTGATCGCGGTGGTGTTCGGCACCAACAGCGAAGTGGCTCGCGCCGCTGAAACCCAGAAACTGCTGACCTACGGCTTCCGTTTCTTCGAAACCCAGACCTTCTACCAGAAGGGCACCGAACTGGCTCAGGCCCCGGTGTGGAAAGGCACCACCAGTCAAGTCAAGGCCGGCCTGGCTGAAGACCTGACCATGACTCTGCCAAAAGGCCAGCTGAAAAAGCTCGCTGCCAGCATGACCATGAACCCGCAACTGACCGCGCCAATCGCCAAGGGCGACGTGATCGGTAAAGTCGAAGTGAAACTGGACGACAAGGTGGTGCACAGCGCCGACCTGATCGCTCTGGACGCTGTCGAGGAGGGTGGTATCTTCCGTCGCATGTGGGATAGCATCCGTCTATTCTTCTACGGCTTGTTCAACTGATTGAGTGTTGACCTGCATGGCCCCGTTCCCATCCGGATCGGGGCCATGTGCGTTACCACGGCTTACGCTTACGAGGCCGTTACGCCATGACCGATACCGAAGTAAAGGCGCCAAAGATCGAATTTCCCCAGGTTGATTATCCGGTTAAGGTAATCAGCGACACGGGTGTGGGCCACAAGGACAAGATCATCGAGATCGTGAAGAAATTCGCGACCATCAACGATGAGCGTGTTGACGAGCGCCAGAGCACCAACGGCAAGTACACCACCATCCAGTTGCACATCGTCGCAACCGACCAGGATCAGCTGTACAACATCAACAGCGAACTGCGGGCGACCGGTTTCGTACACATGGTGTTGTGATGCCGGGCACGCTGGGCTTTCGCGAACTTGGCCAGATGGCTTACGAGCCGGTCTGGCATGCCATGCAACGCTTCACCAACGAACGCGGCAGCAATGCCGCCGACGAAATCTGGCTGGTCGAGCACCCTCCGGTGTTCACCCAGGGCCAGGCCGGCAAGGCCGAACACCTGCTGCTGCCGGGGGATATCCCGGTGGTACAGGTCGATCGCGGCGGGCAAGTGACCTATCATGGCCCCGGCCAACTGGTGGCCTACCTGTTGCTGGACGTACGCAAGCTGGGTTTCGGCGTACGAGACCTGGTCACGCGCATGGAACAGTGCCTGATCGAACTGCTGGCCAGCTACGGCGTGACCGCCGCCGCCAAGCCAGATGCTCCCGGCGTCTACGTCGACGGAGCGAAAATCGCTTCTCTGGGTTTGCGGATTCGCCACGGTTGTTCCTTTCATGGCCTGGCCCTGAACGTGGATATGAACCTGGAACCGTTTCGACGGATTAATCCCTGCGGCTATGCCGGGCTGGCGATGACCCAGCTGAGCGATCACGCAGGATCGATTGAATTTGCCGAGGTAAGTGCCCGGCTGCGCGCGCAGCTCGTCAAACACCTCGACTATGCTGAGCAGACGACCCTGACGGGCGGAATCGACTGATATGACTACTGATGCAGTTCAAACCATGATCCCGACGCTCGACGTGACCGAGCGCCCGGCCCCGCGTCCCAAGGTTGAAGCCGGCGTCAAGCTGCGCGGCGCCGAGAAGGTTGCACGCATCCCGGTAAAGATCATTCCGACCACCGAACTGCCGAAAAAGCCTGACTGGATTCGCGTACGGATCCCGGTTTCGCCGGAAGTCGACCGGATCAAGAGCCTGCTGCGCAAACACAAGCTGCACAGCGTCTGCGAAGAAGCGTCCTGCCCGAACCTGGGCGAGTGCTTCTCCGGCGGCACCGCCACCTTCATGATCATGGGTGACATCTGCACCCGTCGCTGCCCGTTCTGCGACGTCGGCCACGGTCGTCCGAAACCACTGGACGTCAACGAGCCGGAAAGCCTGGCGATCGCCATCGCTGACCTGAAGCTCAAGTACGTGGTGATCACCTCGGTTGACCGCGATGACCTGCGTGACGGTGGTGCCCAGCACTTTGCCGACTGCATCCGCGAAATCCGCAAACTGTCGCCGAACGTGCAACTCGAGACTCTGGTCCCGGATTACCGTGGCCGCATGGACATCGCCCTGGAAATCACCGCAGCCGAGCCGCCGGATGTGTTCAACCACAACCTGGAAACCGTGCCGCGCCTGTACAAGGCTGCGCGTCCGGGTTCGGACTACCAGTGGTCGCTGACCCTGCTGCAGCGCTTCAAGCAGATGATGCCGCACATCCCGACCAAATCCGGCCTGATGCTGGGCCTGGGCGAGACCGACGAAGAAGTCATCGAAGTCATGAAGCGCATGCGCGAACACGATATCGACATGCTGACTCTCGGCCAGTACCTGCAACCGTCGCGCAGCCACTTGCCGGTGCAGCGTTTCGTGCACCCGGACACCTTCGCCTGGTTCGCCGAGGAAGGTTACAAGATGGGCTTCAAGAACGTTGCTTCCGGCCCGCTGGTACGTTCCTCGTACCACGCCGATGAGCAGGCGAAACTGGTCAAGGCCGAGCTGCTCGGTTCCTGATTAAGCGCTGAGTGCTTCCGAAAATACCCGCCCTGGCGGGTATTTTTGTTTGCGCCTGCCGAGCACCGAATCTCTTTTGTTTATCGCTGTTCCTGACTACTGTGTCTGCAAGACTTCACACAGGGAGACCCATGGATGACCGTTCGACCGACTCACACCCTTTTTGCACACAAGCCGGTGCCGGCGCTGCCGTCAGAAGGGCGGATCGGCGTGATCGCGCCCGCCGGCCCCGGTGCACTGGACACCGACAAGGCTGTGCAGTGGATGCGCGCCCGTGGTTACGGATTGAAGGTGTTTCCCGGTGTCTACGAAAAGGACGGCTACCTGGCCGGCAGCGACGACGTACGCCTCAATGACCTGCATGCCGCATTCGCCGACCCCGAGGTTGATGCGATCATCTGCCTGCGCGGCGGCTACGGTACGCCGCGTCTGTTGGACCGGATCGACTTCGACCTCCTGAGTCGTCATGCCAAGCCGTTTGTCGGCTACAGCGACATCACCGCCCTGCATCTGGCTATCAGTCGCTACGCAGGGTTTGTGACCTTTCACGGCCCGCTGCTCAATGCTGATCTGCTGGGCGACAAGGAGCCGCCGACCGTTACCTCATTCTTCGCCATGCTGCGTGGTCAATTGAAGGCGGGGAGTGTGCTGAGCCACCCGGTGGCTTATCCGTTGACTACCGTCGAGCCCGGCATTGCCCATGGGCGGCTGCTGGGTGGCAATCTGGCGATGATTGCCTCGACACTGGGGACGCCTTATGAAATCGACGTGGAAGGCGTGATTCTGCTGATCGAGGACGTCAACGAGCCGCTGTATCGCATCGACCGCTTGCTCACCCAGATGCGCTTGGCCGGCAAGCTGGCCAGGTTGCGCGGGGTGCTGGTCGGTGATGTCGCGGGGGTGGAGGTCGAGGCGTTGAACCGCTTGCTCAAACAGACCTTCGAGCCATTGCGGATTCCGGTGTTGTCGGGATGGCGCAGCGGGCATTGCGACCCGAACCTGACGCTGCCGATGGGCGCGTTGGTGCGGCTGGATGCGGGGAAGCAGGAGTTGATGCTGGAGCAGGATGTAGTGATCAAACTCTAGAGTTTTGTTGCCTGTGTGTCAGTCTTCGCGAGCAAGCCCGCCCCCACATTTGATTTGTGTCGTACACAGAACCAATGTGGGAGCGGGCTTGCTCGCGAAGGCACCATCAGCCATACAACCTGCCCACTATTGAGTGCGCAGGCTCTCAAGCAGCTTATGCGTCGGATACCCGTCCGCTGGCCAGCCAAACGACTGCTGTGCGCTGCGAATCGCTTTACGCGTGTTGGCGCCGATGATCCCGTCCGCCGTGCCTGCATCGTAATTACGCGCACTCAACAGGGTCTGCAATTCGATACGCTCGGAGCGGCTCAATGGCAGATCATCTTTTGGCCAACTGCCATTGATCAGCCCGCCACCGTTGAAGCGCTCGGACAACAGGCTCACCGCCAGTGCATAGGACGAGGAGTTGTTGTACTTGAGGATCGCCCGGAAGTTGTCGAGGATCAGGAACGCCGGGCCACGGTAACCGGCCGGCAGCAGCAAAGCCGCAGACAGCTGTTCCGAACCGGCCGGGGCCTGAGCGCCATTGGGCAGGATCACCCCCAGTTGACGCCATTCGGCAACGCTCTTGCGAATCGCGCCGTCGGCCAGGGTGTAATTGAAGCCGCTCGGCAGTTGCACTTCGAAGCCCCACGGCTGACCGCGCTGCCAGCCGGAGCTTTGCAGGTAATGCGCGGTGGACGCCAGGGCGTCGGCCGGGCTGCCCCAGATGTCGCGGCGACCGTCACCGTCGAAATCCACGGCATGGGTGTTGTAGGTGGTCGGAATGAACTGGGTCTGGCCCATCGCACCGGCCCACGAGCCCAACATCTTCTCCGGAGTGATATCACCCTGTTGCAGGATTTGCAGGGCAGCGATCAGTTGCGCATGGGCAAAGCCCGGACGCCGGCCTTCGTAGGCCAGAGTCGCCAGTGAGTTGATCACCGACTTGGTGCCCTGGAACTGGCCGAAATTGCTTTCCATGCCCCACACAGACACCAGCGCCTGACGATCCACACCATAACGCTGCTCGATGCTTTGCAGGATGTCGGCGTACTGACTGATCAGCGCCTGACCCTTGCGCACGCGCAGCGGCGACAACGCGCCGTCGAGGTATTCCCACACCGGGCGGGAGAATTCCGGCTGGCTGCGGTCGGCGCGGATCACGCTGGCGTCGAAGCTGACATTGGCAAAGGCGCGGTCGAATACATCCGCGCGAATACCGGCGGCGAGGGCATCCTTGCGGAAACCTGCCTGCCATTCGGCAAACGTCTGGGTCGGTTGAATATCGAGATTGTCGCCGGACGGCACTACCGGCGGGATGATCGCTGGGGCCGTGACTGCGGGGACGGTCTGTAACGGTTGCGCATCGGCGGCGGTCGGTTTTTCCGCACAGGCGACAAGCAGAATGAAGCTGGAGGCAGCGATCAGTTGGCGAACGGGCCAACGACGGGAAAGACGAAAGGGCATGCACAGTTCCAGGGAATACTATTCAGGTACAGACCTTAACATGCCGGCCCTGAAAATCGGGATTCGGTACGGGAATTTGATCAGCGACAGGCCCGTATGCGGGTCACCTTATTCCTTTCCTTGCACGCTGTTCAACTGTCATATCTGACAGTTGTCGAGGGATCACTATTGGAGGTTCACTCACATCTTGTGGCTGATTGCTTCGGCTTGATACCCACCGAGAGTATTGAGATGAAAAAGCTGCTGTTGGCCATTTTTCAGGCAGCCAGAAAGCAAGAAGCCTCCCAGCTATTAGACTGGAAGGCTTCGCGGCGGTAGCTGCCCTTGCCCTTGGTTGGTCGTTCCTGGCGGCTGCGGAACAAGGGTTGGGCGATGATGGATTTGGCTTTGTTGGATCGTTTTTTACTCATGGCGGATCTCCTGTATGGCGCGCAAGAGTATACGCCTCTGCCTGCCCCCCGCAATCCGCGCAACAACACTCGAATTTGAAGACAAGGCGTGGCTTGGTAAGGAGCCGTTTCCAAGTGACGCCGCTGACTGTCGTGCGAAGCGCCCGACATATTCCATTGTTTTATTGCGAAGGATATTGGAGATCGCCATGGGAAAAATAATTTTGGCTTTAGCAGTTTCGTTGTTATTCGGTTGTGTTCAACATGAACCAGCGCCTCCTCCCACGACAGCAAGTAGTGAGCCGGTGGGCCTTATGGGGCTTGCCACGAATGATGGGGCTGCGGTCGCCGCAACACTCAACACTCGTTATGCACAAACCACGCGCAACTGTTTTAACAGTGAGACGGCACCGACATTTTTATGTTCGGGGATCATTATCCGAGCAACGACGTATGGTGATGGGTATAACGTTTGGGATCCCAGTCCGAGCAGTGTAAGTAAAGGCTTTGTCGCGTTTTCCTATATGCGCAATGATGCAAGGTTTCCCGCACTTTATAGTCATGCGAATAACGGCTACATCGTCCGTCCTGTTTCTGATGCGCTCCCAGGCCAGATAAAGCTTCAATACACGTGCTTCTTTCCAATCGACGGTGCCACGGAGTGGCGAGCAGACAAAGGATGCGGACAACACAGTCTTCATGGAGCCATCAGCCGGTCTTGTTCTCAGCAGGGCATTACGACGGCCAATCAGTTTGTCGCTCATTACATGGCAAACACGCCTACGAGAGAGCAGAAACAGTGCAGCTTCGATGTCCGTGACTCATCGCCCTACCAGACAGCCGCTTTGTTTCGAGAGGCGCTAGCGGCGATGCCCCGTATACCGAAGAATGGAGTGAACGATGAGAACGAACTGGTCGCGACTGTATGGGCCAGGCAGCCGGCCGTTAATATGCCAATCGAAGCGTTCTTTTATACAAATGCCGATGGCTTGGCGCAGGCAAAGAATAACCAGAGTTCATACTTTGATAAGGCTGCGGGGAAAATCGTACCGATCGTCAAACTTACGATAGGCGCAGGGCAGGCTGCTTCTTTCAGCTTTGCCCTTGGTGATCAGGTGAAGCAGTGAATTGCTGCGGCAAAAAATGCGCCTCTCAGCGCCTGACGTCACTCAGCGGGTAATGTCAGGCGCTGACCCGCCATCAACAACGCCAATCGGCTCAGGCTCATCCACGGCGAACCGGCAGCCTGGCCCTTGATCTGCGCATCAATGCGCTGGGCTTCGAGCAACAACTGCGCCCAGCGTGGCGCCGAGTAGCGTTGCAGGGCTTTGCTCATCAGCGGTTTACGCTTGTCCCAGACTGGCGGTTTCGCCTGGCTGAAACACTTGTCCAGCGGCGTGCCCTGGCTGTACTGCAACGAGATATTGGCCAACAGGCGCAACTCACGCGCCAGCGCCCAGAGAATCACTGGTGGTTCGACGCCTTCACCGCGCAGGCCTTCGAGCATGCGCAGTGCATGGGCCGGTTCGCCGTTGAGCACGGCGTCAGTCAGGCCGAACACGTCGAAACGGGCACTGTCAGCCACCGCGGCCTGCACGGTTTCGACGGTGATCTGCCCGCCTTCGGCCATCAGCTTGAGCTTCTCGATTTCCTGCGCGGCGGCGAGCAGGTTGCCCTCGACGCGTGCGGCAATCAGTTCGACCGCGTCCTGACTGGCCGATAAACCGGCCTGCGACAGACGCTGACGAATCCAGCTCGGTAGCTGATTGGCATCCACTGGCCAGATCTGGATGAACTGGGTCTGCTGACCTTCGACCAGCGCCTTGCCCCACTTGGTCTTCTGCGCACTGCCGTCGAGCTTGGGCAGGCTGATCAGCAGCACCGTGTCTTCAGCGGGGCGCGAGCAGTATTCGATCAGCGCCGCCGCACCCTTGTCACCAGGCTTGCCTGACGGCAAACGCAGTTCCAGCAGGCGTTTTTCGGCGAACAACGACATGCTGGCGCCGGCCTGCAGCAACGTACCCCAATCGAAATTGGCGTCGGCGGCGAACACCTGGCGTTCGTCGAAACCTTGCTGGCGGGCGGCACTGCGGATGGCGTCGGCGGCTTCCTGGCACAACAGCGGGTCATCGCCGCTGATGATATAGACGGGCGCAAGCGCGCCTTGCAGGTGTTTGCCGAGTTGAGCGGGAGCGAGCTTCATAAGAGAGGGCGAACGGGGCGCCTGAGCGCCCCGTGCGTCTTACTGCTGCGGCAGTTCGAGCGGCGACTGACGCGGGGTTTCCGCTTCAGCCTTCTGTGCCGCCTTCAGCGCGTCGGCTTCAGCCCGGGCACGGTCGTTGGCCGCTTGCTGCAATTGCTGCAGTTGGCCCGGAGTCAGCTGTTGCAGGCGCAGAATCATGCGCTGAACCAGCTCGCGACGGGTTTCGTTGCGGGCGTCGTTGGCTTCCTGGTCGGAGCCGACAAGGTTGTTGCCGTCGTGGATGAACACCTTCTGCACTTCAAGCTTGTCGCTCAGCAGGTTCAGATTGTGTTCACCAACGATGTCGTAATTCAGCACGGTGGTCACTTGGTACTCACCCGTACGACCGGCGCCGGCGTAGCTGAGAATGCGCTGGTTTTCCTGCTCGTCAGACAGATACAGCTTGTACGGCGCACCGTTGTAGACCTTGACGCCGCTGGACTCCAGTACCTGACGCAGTTGAGTGACAGTCGGACCATAGGTGTTGCGGGCGCTCAGGTCGAGTTCCTTGATCGCCAGTTCGGTGGTGCCAGTGCCACGCAGCTGGAAACCGCAGGCGCTCAGCAGAACGGCGAGGCCCATCACCAGCAGATTGCGTTTGATCATTGTGTTGCTCCCCTTGAAACCATGTGGGCCGACCCTGCGGCCCGAAAGGTTTTACAGAGCGCCGGGCAGACCCGGCACCCAATCCAATTTAGCTGGCGACGATATTGACCAGTTTGCCCGGCACGACGATCACTTTGCGAATGGTCAGACCGTCGACGAAACGCAGCACGTTTTCGTTGATGCGGGCCGCCGCTTCGACTTCTTCGCGGGTCGCGCTGGCCGGCATTTCGATCTGGCCACGCAGCTTGCCGTTGACCTGGATAACCAGTGTCAGGCTGTCCTGCACCAAGGCACTTTCGTCGACTGCCGGCCACCCGGCGTCGATGACCGCGTCAGCGTGGCCCAACTGGTTCCACAGCTCGTGGCTGATGTGCGGCGTGATTGGCGCCAGTAGCAAGGTCACGGCTTCGAGGCCTTCGTGAATCAGGGCACGATCCTGTTCGGTGCCTTGTGCGGCTTTCTCCAGCACGTTCATCAGCGTCATCACTTGAGCGATGGCGGTATTGAATTTGTGGTTCTGGCCGACGTCGTGGCTGGCCTGCTTGATGGCCAGGTGGATCGCGCGGCGAACGGCTTTCTGCTCGTCGTTGAGGCTGGCGATGTCCAGTTTGCCCGGCAGGCCCTGGGTGACGTGGGCCTGAGCCAGACGCCAGACGCGCTTGAGGAAGCGGTGCGAGCCTTCGACGCCGGAGTCAGACCATTCGGCGCTCATGTCAGGCGGCGAAGCGAACATCATGAACAGGCGGCAGGTGTCGGCGCCGAACTGATCGATCATCGACTGTGGGTCGACGCCGTTGTTCTTCGACTTGGCCATTTTCTCGGTGCCACCGATTTCCACCGGCAAACCGTCGGATTTCAGTTTGGCGCTGATGACCTTGGCTTTGCTGTCACGCTCAAGTTCCACGTCCGCCGGGTTGAACCAGGTGTAGGCACCATTGGCCTCGCGACGATAGTAGGTCTCGGCGATCACCATGCCCTGGGTCAGCAGGTTCTTGAACGGCTCGTTGGAGCTCACCAGGCCTTCGTCGCGCATCAGCTTGTGGAAGAAGCGCGCGTACAGCAGGTGGAGAATGGCGTGTTCGATACCACCGATGTACTGATCCACCGGCAGCCAGTGGTCAGCCGCGGATTTTTCCACCAGGCCACCTTCGAAGTGCGGCGAGGCGTAACGGGCGTAGTACCACGAGGACTCGACGAAGGTGTCCATGGTGTCGGTTTCACGCTTGGCAGGCTGACCGCATTTCGGGCAGCTGCACTCGTAGAATTCCGGCATGCGCGCCAGCGGCGAACCGGCGCCGTCCGGCACCACGTCTTCCGGCAGCACCACCGGCAACTGGTCTTCCGGCACCGGCACGTCACCGCAAGTGTTGCAGTGGATGATCGGGATCGGGCAGCCCCAGTAGCGCTGACGGCTGATGCCCCAGTCGCGCAGGCGGAACTGGGTGCGCGAGGCACCGAGGTTTTTCTTGATCAGGGCGACTTCCATGGCGTCGAACGCACCGGTGAAGTCCAGGCCGTCGAACTCGCCGGAGTTGATCAGCGTGCCGTGCTCGCCGTAGGCGTCTTGCCACGGGGCCGGGTTGCTGTCACCGGAGCTGGTGCGCACCACTGATTTGACCGGCAGGTTGTACTTGTGGGCGAATTCGAAATCGCGCTCGTCGTGCGCCGGAACTGCCATCACGGCGCCGTCGCCGTAATGCATCAGCACGTAGTTGGCGACCCACACCGGCAGTTTCTCACCGGTCAGCGGGTGCTCGACGAACAGGCCGGTCGGCAGGCCTTTTTTCTCTTGCGTGGCGACGTCGGCTTCGGCAACGCTGCCGCCCTTGCATTCAGCGATGAACGCTTGCAGCTCAGGGTTGTTCTTTGCGGCCAGAGCGGCCAGGTGGTGCTCGGCGGCCACGGCGACGTAGGTAGCGCCCATCAGGGTGTCCGGACGGGTGGTGAAGACCTTGAGTGTGCCTTCTTCGCCGATCGATTCGACGTTGTACGGGAACTGCACTTCCATGCCGCGGGATTTGCCGATCCAGTTGCGCTGCATGGTCTTGACCTGTTCAGGCCAGCCAGTGAGTTCGTCGAGGCTCTCGAGCAGCTCATCCGCGTAAGCGGTGATCTTGAAGTAGTACATCGGGATTTCGCGCTTTTCGATCAGCGCGCCGGAACGCCAGCCGCGACCGTCGATCACCTGTTCGTTGGCCAGAACAGTCTGGTCGATAGGGTCCCAGTTCACGGTGCCGTTTTTACGGTAGATCACGCCTTTTTCGAACAGGCGAGTGAACAGCCATTGTTCCCAGCGATAGTAATCGGGCTTGCAGGTGGTCACTTCACGGGACCAGTCCACCGCCAGACCCAGGCTGCGCAGCTGGGACTTCATGTAGGCGATGTTTTCGTAGGTCCACTTGGCAGGCGCCACGTTGTTCTTCATCGCGGCGTTTTCCGCCGGCATGCCGAAAGCGTCCCAACCCATGGGTTGCAGGACGTTCTTGCCTTGCATGCGCTGGTAGCGGGAGATCACGTCGCCGATGGTGTAGTTGCGCACGTGCCCCATGTGTAGCTTGCCGCTGGGGTAAGGGAACATCGACAGGCAGTAGTAGGTCTCCTTGCCTGGCTGTTCACTGACTTCAAAGGACTTTTGCTCGTCCCAGAACGATTGGGCGGCGGCTTCGATTTCACGGGGCTGATATTGTTCGTGCATGGCTACTTTTGTACTGGATAGGGGTGGCCTAATCCTCTTCAACGAGCGATCCGGAGATGGTCCGGATGAGCTGGAAGTGGAATTACAGGAAGCGCCGTAGCATACATGACCGCGCTTGGCGTAGGGAAACCCTGATTACAGCTGTTTGGCCGGCAAAAAACCTGGCCAGGGCCGTTGGTCGCGGCGTGCAGCCGGTTTGTGCAGCGAAGCTAAGCTCTAATTGGGGAGTGAGTCTTATCTTCAATGAGGTGAGGGATGGTGGAGCAACGGCAAAAAAACGTGACGAAACCCGAGTTGTACGAGCGGTTGATGGATCGTCTGGGCATGGCGCTCGACGCGGCAAAAACCGCTGGCCGGCTGCGCGATGAGCGCCCCCTGGAACTGGAATTGCGTGGCTTGAGCCCCGCCGAGTTCAAACTGGTCAAGGCCTATCTGGATCGCAGTGAACGTGAAACGCATGGATACCTGTCGCAGGCAGTGAAGCAGCTCGATGCAGCACATTCGGCCAAGGTCATCTGGCTCAAGGACAAGGCGCCCGGCAAAGACACCGTCAAGGTTCGCTCTTTGCAGGCCAAGTAAGCGCAAGACGGCAAAAAACGGATCTTTTTCAACGGGATCCCACCCTATCGGTTGTAACGCTTTATTAACACTCTTAGGCTTCGGGCATCTCTGGAGATGCCCCGATGCCATTTCGTTATTTCATCAAACAACTTCTGTTGCCGCCCGGCATTCTTTTACTGCTGTTGCTGGTCGCCTGGTGGCTGCGCCGCTCCCGACCGCGACTGGCCGGTGTGTGTTTTGCCATTGGCCTGGGCGGTTTCTGGCTGATGAGCCTGCCGGTGGTCGTGCAGTGGGGCGCCAAAGCACTTGAGCGTGAACCGCCGTTGCCCCGTGACGCATGGACGGCGCTGGCGCAACGGGCTGATGCCATCGTGGTGCTGGGTTCAGGGCGTGAGCGCGGGGACCTGGCCTGGGGCGAGGATCAGCCGACCGGAGTGGGGCTGGAGCGTCAGCGCTATGCCGCGCGGCTGGCCAAGGCGTCCGGTTTGCCGATCCTGACCAGCGGCGGCCTGCATTACGGCACGCCGCCGACCGAAGCCAAGCTGATGGCTGATTCGCTGCTCGACGATTTCGGCGTGACAACACGCTGGCAGGAAGGTGAAAGCCGCACCACCTGGGAGAACGCCAGACTCAGCGCCGATATCCTGCTGCCCCAGGGCATCAGACGCGTCGTCGTGGTAACGCAGGCCTGGCACATGCCGCGCGCAGTCTGGTGTTTCGAGCAGGCTGGATTTGAAGTGGTACCAGCGCCTGTCGGCTTTCTAGGCACCGATAACGCCCGGCCATTTGGTGGCTGGCTGCCGGAGTTCAAGTCGATCTGGCAGAGCGGGCAATTGCTGAATGAGGCGGTGGGGCAGGTGGGATATTCGCTGTTTTACCGAGGTGATGCGATCCCTGATTGATTGGCTGCTGCTCATGCCCCCTTCGCGAGCAAGCCCGCTCCCACAGTAGATCTGCAGGGCTTGCTCGCGAAGTTTTTAAAGGGTTTTTGACATCCGGCTCGCCATCAGCGCCCAGCCAAACAGCAGCACACACACGATGATCAGTGGCCACGAACGCCATTGCAGGTACGGCGTCAGGTTGTGCATCGGCACCACTTCGCCGTACAGGATGCCCTGCTCGAACTGCGGAATCTGCTCGGTGATCTGCCCGAAAGGGTTGATCAGCCCGGTTACGCCGTTGTTGGTGGCGCGGATCATCCAGCGGCCCGCTTCAAGTGCGCGCATTTGCGCCATCTGCAGGTGTTGCAGCGGGCCGATCGAGGTGCCGAACCAGGTGTCGTTGCTGATCGTCAGCAGCAGATCACTGCGTGCCGACAGGCCCGCGGCGAATTCCGGGTACACCACTTCGTAGCAGATGAACGGCGCAATCTGATAACCCTTGGCTTGCAGCAACGGCTGGTCCGCCGGGCCGCGAGCGAAGTCGGACATCGGCAAGTCAAAGAACGCGATCAAGCCGCGCAGCAGTTCCTGCAAAGGCACGTATTCACCGAAAGGCACCAGTTTCTGCTTGAGGTAGGTGCCATCGCCTTCGCCGACCACGGTGATGCCATTGAAGAAGCGTTTTTCGTGACGGACCATCTCGCGGATCGGCACGCCGGTGATCAGCGCCGATTTACGCTCGGCGGCGAAGGTGCCCATCATGCTCAGGTAGCCTTCGGCAGACTCTTTGAGTACCGGCACAGCGGTTTCCGGCCAGATGAGCAGGTCCACACGCTTCGAGCGAAAACTCAGGTCGCGGTACAGCGCCAGTTGTGCGTTGAGCTCGGCCGGGTCCCATTTCATGCTCTGCGCGACGTTGCCCTGAATCGCGGCAACCGTCAGCGGCGCGCCGGACGGGCTGGTCCAGGCATGGCCCTTGAGGGCAATGCCAGCGACCCACGGCCCGACCAGCAACAGCAGACCGGCGGCGATAAAGCCTTTGCGTCCGCCGCTCAACAGGCGTGGTGCGTTGTAGATCAGCGCAGCGGTCAGCGCCAGCACGAACGATACCAGCCACATGCCGCCGACCGGGGCGAGCCCGGACAGCGGGCCGTCGAGCTGGCTGTAGCCGGAATAGAGCCACGGGAAGCCAGTGAGGAACCAGCCGCGAAAGGCTTCCTGGCCGACCCACAGCGCAGCAAACGCCAGCGCGTCGGCCAGCGGTGCTTCGTTGCGGCGCAACCAGCGCGCCCAGACCCACGCGGGCAGGGCGAAGAAAAACGCGATCGCTGCGGTGAACAGCAGCATCAGGAACCCGGCCAGCAGCACGGATGCGCCGCCGAAGTGGTGGATGCTGTAGTAGATCCAGCTGGTCCCGGCGCCGAACAGGCCGAAACCGAAGCACCAGCCACGGCCCAGCGCCTGGCGCGGTTTCAGCTCGCGCAGGCCGGCGTAGAACAGGCCGACCGCCAGCAGGGCCAGCGGCCAGATGTTGAACGGAGCCAGCGCGAAGGTGGTGATTGCACCGGCCGCCACGGCCAGCAGGTTACCGGGCCAGCCGGGGCGGGTTGTCCAGCGCATTTCTATCCTTAATGATTACCGAGCGATTGGCGTCAGTCGCAGCAAATGAATCCGACGGCTGTCGGCGTTCAGGATGCGGAAACGATAGGCGCCGATTTCAGTGATTTCGTTGCGTTTTGGCAAGTGCCCGAACGCGCTCATCACCAGGCCACCGACGGTGTCGAATTCGTCGTCGGAGAATTCGCTGTCGAAGAACTCGTTGAAGTTCTCGATCGGCGTCAGCGCCTTGATCAGGAAGTCACCGCTGGGCAGCGGTTTGATGTAGCTGTCTTCTTCGACGTCGTGCTCGTCTTCGATGTCGCCGACGATCTGTTCCAGCACGTCTTCGATCGTCACCAGGCCGGCCACGCCGCCGTACTCGTCGATGACGATGGCCATGTGGTTGTGGTTGGCGCGAAACTCACGCAGCAACACGTTCAGACGCTTGGACTCCGGTACAAACGTGGCCGGGCGCAGCAGGTCCTTGATGTTGAAGGTGTCACCGTTCTCCTTGAGGATCAGCGGCAGCAGATCCTTGGCCAGCAGCACGCCCATCACGTCGTCGTGGCTTTCACCAATGACCGGGTAGCGCGAGTGGGCCGAGTCGAGCACGGCGGGCAGGAATTCACGAGGGGTCTGGGTCGCCTTGATGCTGATCATCTGCGAGCGCGGGACCATGATGTCACGCACTTGCAGGTCAGCCACCTGGATGGCGCCTTCGACGATGGCCAGCGCTTCGCTGTCCAGCAGTTTGTTCTGATGTGCATCACGCAGCAGCTCAAGCAGCTCCTGACGGTTCTTCGGCTCGTGGGCAAAAGCCTGGGTCAGTTTACCCAGCCATGACTTCTGCCCGTTGCTCGATCGATCTTCGCTCATAGCGATTACTCTGAATCCTTTGTTGTAACGATAGGGGATGTTTCGGTTTCGTCGTCCGCGTACGGATCGGGATAACCCAATTCGGCAAGCAACTCGCGTTCCAGTGCTTCCATTTCTTCGGCTTCGTCGTCATCTATATGGTCGTAACCGAGCAGATGCAAGCAGCCGTGAATGACCAGATGTGCCCAGTGCGCTTTAAGTTCCTTGCCCTGTTCGGCGGCTTCACGCTCGACCACGGCCACGCAGATCACCAGATCGCCTAGCAGCGGGATGTCGAGAAACTCGTCGGGTACTTCGGCAGGAAACGACAGGACGTTGGTCGCGTAATCCTTGTGGCGCCAGGTGTGATTGAGCTCACGACCTTCTTCCTCGTCAACCAGGCGAATGGTCATTTCCGAGTCGGCGGTGCGCTGGCGCAGGGCCAGTTCGCACCATTGGCGGAACTCGGCTTCGCTCGGGGCGTTCGCTTCGGTAGCGATTTGCAGGTCCAGCTCAAGCATCGCGCGAGGTGTCCTTGGGGGCATCGGCGCGGTTTTCGAAGCGCTCGTAGGCTTCGACGATCCGCTGCACCAATGGGTGGCGCACGACGTCTTTGGGCTGGAAGTGCGTGAAGCTGATGCCCGGAACGTCCTTGAGCACTTCGATCACATGATGCAGGCCGGACTTGGTGCCGCGCGGCAGGTCGACCTGGGTGATGTCGCCGGTGATGACCGCGGTGGAGCCGAAGCCGATCCGGGTCAGGAACATCTTCATTTGCTCGACGGTGGTGTTCTGGCTTTCGTCGAGAATGATGAAGCTGTTGTTCAGCGTCCGACCACGCATGTAGGCCAGCGGCGCGACTTCGATCACTTGACGCTCGATCAGCTTGGCCACGTATTCGAAGCCGAGCATCTCGTAGAGTGCGTCGTAGAGCGGTCGCAGGTACGGGTCGATTTTCTGGCTCAGGTCACCGGGCAGGAAGCCGAGTTTCTCCCCGGCTTCGACCGCTGGGCGCACCAGCAGGATGCGGCGGATCTGCTCGCGCTCCAGTGCATCGACGGCACACGCTACGGCCAGATAAGTCTTGCCGGTACCGGCCGGACCGATGCCGAAGTTGATGTCGTTGCCGAGGATTTCCTTCACGTAGCGCAGTTGATTCAAGCCGCGTGGGCGAATCATGCCTTTCTTGGTGCGCAGGGCGACGGACGCTTCGGCGGGGGCGTGATTGTCCAGCTCGACGACGGCCGATTCCTGGAGGAACAGGTGCACCAGGTCCGGCGACAGCTCGGTACCCTTGGTTTCCCGGTACAGGCGGCGCAGCAGGTTTTCCGCAGACGTGGTGTGCTTGGGTTCGCCGATCAGTTCGAACTGGTTTCCGCGGTTGCGGATCTCGATGGCCAGGCGTTGTTCGATCAAGCGCAGGTGCTCGTCGAATTGCCCGCACAGATTGGCGAAGCGGCGAGCTTCAAAAGGCTCGAGGATAAAACGATGAGGTTCTATGGGTGCGTTCAAGGTCGTATTTAGCCGCCCTGGGGCAATTAAGATGAAATCAAGGATAACGCCAGTGGCGTGGGTGCGAAAGCTCTTAAATAAATGCAGTTCCTATGGGAGCGAGCCAGCTCGCGATGGGCGTGATGCGGTTCATCTGACAAACCACGTCATCGTGCATCGCGAGCAGGCTCGCTCCCACAGTTGAACATTAGTGTTACTGGATCAGCGAGCCGCGCAACGAGTGCGGTTGTGCCGCGTCGATGTGCACGTCGGCGAACTGGCCGATCAGGGTCGGATTATCGCAGCGGAAGTTGACGATACGATTATTCTCGGTACGCCCTTGCAGCTCGCCCGGGTCTTTTTTCGAGTAGTCGGTGACCAGAATGCGCTGGATCGAACCGACCATTTGTCGGCTGATCTCGAACCCTTGCTGGTTCAGGCGGTGCTGCAAGGCGTTCAGGCGTTCCTTCTTCAGTTCTTCCGGGGTGTCATCGGCCAGATCGGCCGCCGGGGTGCCCGGGCGCTGGCTATAGACGAACGAGTAGGAGAAGTCGAAGCCGACATCGGCAATCAGCTTCATCGTCTGTTCGAAGTCTTTCTCGGTTTCGCCGGGGAAGCCGACGATGAAGTCCGAGCTGATGCAGATGCCCGGCACGGCGGCGCGCAGTTTGCGCAGCTTGGACTTGTATTCCAGCGCCGTGTGGTTGCGCTTCATTGCCGCCAGAATCCGGTCTGAACCCGACTGCACCGGCAAGTGCAGGTGTTTCACCAGCTCCGGCACGTCGGCATGGGCCTGAATCAGGCTGTCGGAGAACTCCAGCGGGTGCGAGGTGGTGTAGCGGATGCGGTCGATGCCATCAACGGCGGCCACTACGCGGATCAACTCCGCCAGATCGGCCAGGCGACCGTCATGGGTGGTGCCGCGATAACCGTTGACGTTCTGCCCCAGCAAAGTCACTTCACGCACGCCGTTTTCGGCGAGGTGGATGATTTCGGCGATCACGTCGTCGAACGGCCGACTGACCTCTTCGCCACGGGTGTAGGGCACCACGCAGAACGTGCAGTACTTGCTGCAGCCTTCCATCACCGACACGTACGCGCTCGGGCCATCGATGCGCGGCTCGGGCAGGTGGTCGAATTTTTCGATTTCCGGGAACGAGACGTCGACTTGCGGCAGCTTGCTGCTGCGCGCGGCGTCGATCATTTCCGGCAGGCGGTGCAGGGTCTGCGGGCCGAAGACCACGTCGACGTACGGTGCGCGATCACGGATCGCCGCGCCTTCCTGGCTGGCCACGCAACCGCCGACGGCGATCACCATGTCCGGGTTGGCCAGTTTCAGTTCGCGCCAGCGGCCGAGCTGCGAGTACACCCGATCCTGGGCGCGTTCGCGGATCGAACAGGTGTTGAGCAGAATCACGTCGGCGTCTTCGGCGCGGGCGGTGACTTCCAGGGCCTGATGTTCGCCCAGCAGATCGACCATGCGCGAGCTGTCGTACTCGTTCATCTGGCAACCGTGGGTTTCGATGTAAAGCTTCTTGGCCATGGAGTAGGGTCGTCACGTGATTCAAAGAACCGCGCATTATAGGGAACAAGCCCTCAGGTTCCTACCGCTGTGCGTCCAGTGGCTATGCTATAGTTTGCGCCCTCATTTTTATCCCCGATGTTATCCCCCCGCCATGACCAAACGCGAAGCTCCAATCTATAAGGTGATTTTCCTCAACCAGGGCCAGGTGTTCGAAATGTACGCCAAGCAGATCTATCAAAGTGATCTGTGGGGTTTCCTGGAAGTGGAAGAGTTCGTCTTTGGCGAGCGCACGCAAGTGGTGGTCGATCCGAGCGAAGAGAAGCTCAAGGCGCAGTTTGAAGGCGTGGTGCGCAGTTTTGTGCCGATGCATTCGATTGTGCGCATCGACGAGGTGGAGCGTCTGGGCACCCCGAAAATCAGCGAAGCCCGTGGCGCAGTCGGCAATGTGATGCCGTTTCCGATGCCGATGCCTGAGAAGTAAGTCGCCAACCCGGGTCGCTGCCATCGCGAGCAGGCTCACTCCTGCAGGTGATCTTCAGTGTGCAGGAGATCCCCTGCTTGCGAGGGGCCAGAAAGGTCGGCGCAGAAATTAAGGCAGTGGCGAAAACGGCGTACGCCCATCGGCGCTCTGCAGTTCCATCAGGTATTTACGGAAAATTTGCCCGAGCACCTGAGTCGCGGTTTCGAGGTCTTCGCGGGACATTTTTTCGGAGACTTCGTCGGCGGTGTCCAGTGCATCTTCAGCGCCGTTGACCGCGGCCATCTTCAGCACGATGTAAGCCTGAATGTTGTTGGCCTGCACGCCTTCACCGTGGAAGAACATGGTGCCGAGCTTGAACTGCGCCTGAGCGTGGCCTTGCAACGAGGCTTTTTCGAAGTAGCTCAGGGCTTGATTGAGGTCGCGCGGCGCATTCTTTCCGTCGTAGTAGAACTCACCCAACTCGTATTGCGCTTGCGCATCCCCTTCGTCCGCCGCTTTCTGGCAGGCGGCCAGTGCCTGCGTGACGTCTTGCGGCTGAGTGTTGAGGGTGCAACGACCCATCGCCGGGATCAACAACGAGTTGCCGCCTGCTTGTGCATGCGCGAGCAGGGGCTGAAGGAGCAACAGGCAGCCCAAGGCAAGGGTGCGGCCGGTGCGGTTCATGGGAATCGACTTACCTCTGAAGGGCACGCGGACCCATCGAGGGATCCAATAAGCGCGCATTATGAAATAAGCAGGGCCAACCTTACAAAGTCTTTACTCGTTTTTCTGCTGCGCGGGGAATATATCGGCCACTTTCTGGCGGATTTTTAGCAGAGGCGTGGGAAAAACGCCGCAGGTGTAGGTGAAAGCTGACGCTGGCAATGGCCAACGTCAGCGGTGCGGCGATTACTTCAGTGCAGCGAAGGCGCGTTCGGCAGCGTCCAGAGTGATTTTCAGCTCGGCTTCGCCGTGGGCGATCGAAGTGAAACCAGCTTCGAATGCGCTTGGTGCCAGGTACACCCCGCCTTCCAGCATCAGGTGGAAGAAGCGACCGAACAGTGCTGCGTCGCTGGCCATCACGTCTTCAAAGGTGACGATATCGTCGGCGCCGCTGAAGTACAGGCCGAACATGCCACCAGCCTGCGTGGTCACGAACGGGATGCCCGCGGCATCGGCGCGCTGTTGCAGGCCGTCGAGCAGGCGCGTGGTGTAGTCGGTCAACTCGGCGTGGAAGCCTGGACGACTGATCAAACGCAACGTGGTCAAACCAGCGGCCATCGCCAGCGGGTTACCCGACAAGGTGCCGGCCTGATACACCGGACCCAGCGGCGCGATGCGCTCCATGATTTCACGCTTGCCGCCGAAGCAGCCGACCGGCATGCCGCCGCCGATGATCTTGCCGAAAGTGGTCAGGTCAGGGTTGACGCCGTAGTAGGCCTGGGCACCGCCGAGGGCGACGCGGAAACCGGTCATCACTTCGTCGAAAATCAGCACCACGCCATGCTTGTCGCACAGCGCGCGCAGGCCTTCGAGGAAGCCCGGTGCCGGCGGTACGCAGTTCATGTTGCCTGCCACTGGCTCGACGATGATGCACGCCACGTCCTGGCCGACTTCAGCGAGCATCTTTTCAACCGCGTCGATGTCATTGAACGGCAGAGTCAGGGTGTGTTTGGCGAATGCAGCCGGCACACCGGCGGAGCTTGGCACGCCCTGAGTCAGTGCGCCGGAGCCGGCCTTGACCAGCAGGCTGTCGGAGTGACCGTGGTAGCAGCCTTCGAACTTGATGATGCTGTCACGACCGGTGTAACCACGGGCCAGACGGATCGCGCTCATGGTCGCTTCGGTACCGGAGCTGACCATGCGCACCATGTCCATCGATGGCACCAGCGAGCAGACCAGATCGGCCATCTCGGTTTCCATCGCGGTCGGCGCGCCGTACGACAAGCCGTGTTGCAATTGATTGCGTACCGCGTCGAGCACGTCCGGATGGCTGTGGCCGAGGATCATCGGACCCCACGAACCTACGTAGTCCACATAGCGCTTGTCATCTTCGTCAGTGACGTAGGCGCCTTCGGCGTGCTTGAAGAACAGCGGCGTGCCGCCCACGCTCTTGAACGCGCGAACCGGCGAATTCACGCCACCGGGAATGTGTTTCTGGGCATTGGCAAACAGGGTTTCGGAACGAGACATGATCGGGCTCTCAAATCAGATTTCTAAGCGACTTAAATAGAAAGCAGTTGGTTGAACGCGCGAGCGCGGCGGGTCACTTCGGCGGTGCTGTCGGCACCGAACAGGCCATGCACCACGGCGAGCAGGTCGACCCCGTGGGCCACCAGCGGTGCGGCGTTGTCGAGGGTGATGCCGCCAATCGCGCAGATCGGCAGATGCAGTGTGCGTTTGGCTTCGTCGAGCAGATCGAGGCCGCAACTTGGCGCGCCGGGCTTGGTGCTGGAGTTGAAGAAGCGGCCGAAGGCGACATAGCTCGCGCCTTCCTTGGCGGCTTGCTCGGCCAGTTCGAGTTGCGCGTGGCAGGTCGAACCGATGATGGCTTTGGAGCCGAGCAGGGCGCGGGTCGGTGACAGCGGGCCGTCGGTCTGGCCCAGGTGCACGCCGACGTTCAGGCGCGCGGCCAGTTCGGCGTCATCGTTGATGATCAACTGCGTCTTGTAGCGCTCGCACAGGTCGCGCAGCGCTTCGGCCTCGCGCAGACGGCGGGCTTCGTCGCTGCTTTTGTCGCGGTATTGCAGCAGGGTGACACCGCCTTCCAGCGCTGCCTCCACGTACGACAGAAACTTGCCCGCCAGCAGTGTGCTGTCGGTGATGGCATACAGGCCACGTAGTTTCATCAGGCAGACCTCACGACGTTACGAGCAAAAATCCAGCGGCAGGCGACGCGGCACGAACTGGCCTTTGCCCAGTTGTTCGGCATCGCGCAGGGTGCGCCAGGTGTAATCCAGCGCGGTGCGTACGGCGCTGGCGAGGTTTTCACCCTGGGCCAGACGACCGGCGAGGGCGCTGGCCAGAGTGCAACCGGAACCGTGATAACTGCCTGGCAAACGCTGGCAATAGAAGGTTTCACGCAGGCCATCACGGCTGTACAGGCGATTGTGGATTTCAGTTTCGTCGCCATGACCGCCAGTGATCAGCAGGTTTTTGACGAACGGCAGGAGTTTTTCAGCGCACTCGTCCGCCGTGCCTTCGGGCAGTTCGGCGAGGATCCGCGCTTCAGGGAGGTTAGGGGTGGCAATGATCGACAGCGGCAGCAGGCGCTCGCGCATTGCATAACCGACTTCGTCCTTGCCCAGGCGTCCGCCGCCGCCGGCACGCAGCACCGGGTCGCAGACCACTGGCAGGTGCGGGTGCGCCGAAAGCAGTTCGACAACGGTGTCGACCATTTCCAGCGAACCGAGCATGCCCAGTTTGACCGCAGCGACTTCGGAGTCGTTGAGCACGGCATTGGCCTGGGCCAGTACCCACTCACGGTCGAGGACGCGGAAGTCAGTGACGTTGACGGTGTCTTGCACGGTCAGGGCGGTGACGGCCGGAGCCGCATGGCAACCCTGCGCGAGCAGGGCTTCGATATCTGCCTGCAAGCCGGCGCCACCACTGGGGTCGTGGCCGGAGAGACAGAGGACAACGGGGCGGGAGCTGTAGATATTCATGGTGCGCGAGCTTACCACCAAACCTGATTTTGGGGTTCAGTCCCGATCAGGCTCGTCGCCACAAAAGGTATTCACATATCGGATGTTGTCGTGAGCTGACCGACTCAACAGCTCTAGCCCGCTGCTTTGCTCTGAAACGCCCGTTCTAGAGCCTTTGTCGTAAATATTTTAATGGTGCTCAATGGCCATCAACGGCTATGCTAGTCTGGATCCAAACCAATAACAGGTAATACCGGTTTTACGTCTACTCAAAGGGAATGGGGGGCTTCCTGACACAACCGGACGAGCCACGCTGGGGCTTCAATGCGCTATTTGCTGATGTTGCTGTTCTGCTTGCCCCTCTTCGCAAGCGCCGTCGAGTTCGACGAAAATACCCAGAGCCTTCCCCTGGGTCGCTCCTTGCAGGTGTTCGAAGACCCGAGCGGTCAGGCGAGCATCGCCGACGTCCGCGCCCAAGCGGCGGCGGGCAATTTCAAACCCCACGATAAAGCCACGCTCAATGCCGGTTACTCACGTTCGGCGTTCTGGCTGAAGATCGACCTGCATTACCGTCCGAACAACCCGGCCGCGCAGCGCACCTGGCTGCTGGAGCTGGCGTACCCGCCGCTCGATCATCTTGATTTGTACAGGGCCGACGCCAACGGTGACTATCGCCTGATCCGGCAGACCGGCGACGCCTTGCCATTCGCCAGTCGCGAGATCCGTCAGAACAACTACCTGTTCGACCTCAGCTTCACCCCCGACCAGCAGCAGACCCTGTACCTGCGGTTGGCCAGTGAAGGCTCGATTCAAGCGCCGGTGACGTTGTGGTCGAGCACTGCGTACCTCGAAGACCAGCCGGTGCGCCTGTATGTGCTGGGGATCATTTATGGCGTGCTGCTGGGGATGCTGGTCTACAACCTGTTCATCTACCTGAGCGTGCGCGACACCAGCTACCTCTATTACATTTTCTACATCGCCTCGTTCGGCCTCTATCAACTGTCGGTGAACGGCGCGGCGGTCGAGTATTTCTGGCCGGACAATCCATGGTGGGCCAACGCCGCCACACCGTTTTTCATCGGTTGTGCCGGCCTGTTCGGCAGCCAGTTCGCCCGCAGTTTCCTGCAGACCAAAACCCACAGCCGTTGGCTCGACCGCTTGCTGATTGCGCTGATTGCGTTCGGCGCGCTGGTGGTCGGCCTGTCGCTGATGACCAGCTACGCGTTGTCGCTGCGTCTGGCGACAATACTGGCGCTGACCTTCACCGTGGTGATCTTCGCCGCCGGGATCCTCGCCTGGTGGCGCGGCCTGCGCGTGGCGCGTTATTTCATCATTGCCTGGTCGGCGTTTTTGCTCGGCGGCATCGTCAACACGCTGATGGTGCTGGGCTTGCTGCCGAACGTGTTCCTGACCATGTACGCCAGCCAGATCGGCTCGGCGATTGAAGTGGCATTGCTGTCGCTGGCGCTGGCCGATCGCATCAACGCCATGCGCGAGCAGCAGGCACAAACGCTGTTCGACGCCGGGCAGAAACTCGAAGTGCTCAACCAGCAACTGGCCCACAGCAACAAGCTCAAGGACGAATTCCTCGCGACCCTGACTCACGAATTGCGCACGCCGATGAACGGCGTGATCGGTTCGCTGGAGTTGATGCAGACCGTCGAGCTGGAACCTGAGCTGGAGCAATATCAGCAAACCGCCGCCGGTTCCGCCCGGGACATGATGCGCATGGTCAACGGCATCCTGACCCTCACCGAACTGCAGGCCGGCAAGCTTAAGGCGACACCGGGCAGCTTCAGCCTGCGTGCGGTGGTCGAGGCCTTGCGCGTGCAGTTCGACGGCAATGCCGCGAGCAAGTCACTGGATTTCAAGGTCGAGGTGCTGCCGACCTTGCCCGACCGCCTGCATGGCGACAGTGCCAAGCTGGCGCAGTGCCTGGAGTGCCTGTTGGACAATGCGATCAAGTTCACCCGGGTTGGCGGCCTGGCCCTGCGGGTGACCGGCAAACCGGGGGCGGACAACCGCTTGGCGCTGTCATTTGCGGTGATCGACACCGGCATCGGCTTCACCGATCTGGGCGAGGCGACGATGTATCAACGTTTCTTCCAGCTCGACGGCTCGATGACTCGCGAATACGGTGGCCTGGGCGTGGGGCTGGCGATCTGTCGGCAACTGGTCGAGCTGCTCGGCGGCAAGCTCACCCATCGCTCCGAGCCCGGGCGCGGCAGCCGCTTTCAGCTGGATGTCGAATTCGAACTGCCGATGGTCGAGGCGGCGCCGAGCCCGCTGCATGACCGCATTCGTGCGCCGCAGGACTGCACGGTGTTGCTGGTGGACGACAACAGCGTCAATCAACTGGTGATGCGCGGCATGCTGCTCAAGCTCGGTTTCCGCGTGCGCACGGCCGACAATGGCGCGGCGGCAGTCGATTGCCTGCAACGGGAAATCTTCGACGCGGTGCTGATCGATTGCCAGCTGCCCAGCCATGAAGGGGCGTCGTTGTGCTGCCAGATTCATGCGTTGCCCGGCTGCGCCAATCTGCCGGTGTTCATGCTGGCGCTGGGCACGGATCGCGAGCAATGCGCGCCCGGTACGCGCATCGATTACCTCAACAAACCGGTGAAATTCGAAGACCTGCAGACCGCACTGGAGCGTCGAGTGCTTAGCGCCTGATAGGGTGAAAGCGCCGACAGTTCGGCGCATATGACACTTTGATCAGCCACGGGGCGGTGCTTAACTGGATTCCTTGGCTGACCAAAGGAGCCCCGTCATGAACCTGCATCAGTTCGCCGAAACCCACGAAGTCACCAACCAGCCACCGTCGCTGGACGGTGCCAACCTGTACCGCATCGACCTGCCGCTGCAGGAGTGGTCGCGGCGTTTCGGCGCCGGTTGGGCCGAGTCGCGGATCGATGCCTACGGTGCGCTGGCCGGCGGGCCACTGATGGAAGCCGGGTTCCTCGCCAATCAGAACAAACCGGTGTTCGTCAGCCATGATCGCTATGGTCATCGCATTGATCTGGTGGAATTTCATCCGGCCTATCACGAGCTGATGCGCACAGCGATTGAACATGGCCTGACCTCATCGCCATGGACCCGGCCGCAGGACGGCGCGCATGTTGCCCGCGCCTCCATGAGCTATCTGCACAGCCAGGCCGAAGCCGGTAGCGGTTGCCCGTTGACCATGACCTTTGCCAGCGTCCCGGCGATGCGCTTGCAGCCGGATCTGGCCGAACAGTGGCTGCCGAAAATCCTCGCCACCGAATATGACCCGCGCAACGTCGGCATGGCGCACAAGGCCGGCGTGACCATCGGCATGGCGATGACCGAGAAGCAGGGCGGCACCGATGTGCGGGCCAACACCACCAGGGCTTATCCGGTCGGTGCCAGTGGGCCGGGCCAGGCCTATGAACTGGTCGGGCACAAGTGGTTCTGCTCGGCGCCGATGTGCGATGCGTTCCTGACACTGGCGCAGACCGACAAGGGTCTGACCTGCTTCCTGCTGCCACGTCATCGTCCGGACGATACACGCAATCAGTTCTACATCCAGCGTCTGAAAAACAAGCTCGGCAACCAGTCCAACGCCTCCAGCGAAGTGGAGTTCCGTGGCGCGCTGGCGTGGATGATCGGTGAAGAGGGGCGTGGCGTGCCGACGATCATCGAGATGGTGGCGATGACCCGTTTCGATTGTATGGTCGGCTCCAGCTCGCTGATGCGTCAGGCGCTGACCCAGGCCAGCCACCACTGCGCGCACCGCAAGGTCGGTGGCAAACTGCTCAGCGAGCAACCGTTGATGCAGAACGTGCTGGCCGATCTGGCGCTGGAAAGCGAAGCCGCGCTGGCCCTGAGCCTGCGCATGGGCCAGGCGCTGGATCATCTGGATGATCGTCACGAAGCGCAATTCGCCCGACTGGTGACGGCGGTGGGCAAGTACTGGATCTGCAAGCGTGCGCCGGCAATGATCAACGAGGCTGCCGAATGCATGGGCGGTGCCGGGTATGTCGAGGAGAGCATCCTGCCGCGCCTGTATCGCGAGGCGCCGGTCAATTCGACATGGGAAGGCTCGGGCAACGTGCAGTGCCTGGACGTGTTGCGCGCACTCTCGAAGGAGCCGGGTGTACTCGATGTGTTGTTCAGCGAATTGGGTGATGGTCATGGCGACAAGCGTCTGGCCGCGCATATCCAGCAGTTGCAGGCGCAGTTCAAGGACACCAGCGATATTCAGTACCGCGCGCGGCAGTTGACCGAGGATATTGCGTTGGGGCTGCAGGCCAAACTGCTGCTGGAGGCGGGGAATTCGGCGGTCAGTGATGCATTTATTGCCAGTCGCCTGAGCGGCGGCGGCCGGGTCTATGGCGCATTGCCGCGGGGGCTGGATGTCGAAGCCATTGTCGCGCGCTCGACGCCGCAAGGTTTCTGACCCGCCACAAATCCCCTTGTGGGAGCGGGCTTGCTCGCGAAAGCGGTGTATCAGTCAAATGGTTGGTGGCTGACACTACGCTTTCGCGAGCAGGCTCGCTCCCACAGGGATCTTCTTTATTCTGAAGATTAAGGTACAGCCACAACGCCACTGTTCCCGTGAGACCGCGATGCAGGCAAGATGAATCTCTGCAAGTCAGAACACAGGAAGCTGATCGTGACCGAAGCGTTTATTGTCGTTCAAACCGCCGAACAAGCCGTGGACCGTCTGGCCGAGCTGCACGAGCGGGCCACCACTGCGCTGAACTCGGCGCTCAAGCGTTACCTCAAGGATCGCGTCGAGCCTGACGCTGCGCAGCGCGCTCTGTTTCGTTATCCCGAACTGCGTCTGACCTACCTGTGCCAGGGCGAAGTCCCGCAGACCACCCGCGCCTACGCCAAGGTGCAACTGCCGGGCACCTACAGCGTCACCGTCACCCACCCCAAGGCGTTCCGCAAATACCTGCTGGAACAACTGGTGCCGTTGATGCACGACTTCACCGTGACCGTGGAAGTCGGCGTCAGCCAGCAGAACATTCCGTACCCGTATGTGGTCGAGCAGGGCGATGAGCTGGCCGGCTCCGGCGTCACCGCTGCCGTGCTGGCGCGGGTGTTTCCGAGTACCGACCTGTCTGCTGCCACCGATGGCATCGCTGACGGCCTCTACGACTGGGAAAACACCGATCCGCTGCCGCTGGCGCTGTTCGACGCCGCGCGGGTCGATTTTTCCCTGCGCCGCCTGGTGCACTACACCGGCAGCGACTGGCGCCATGTGCAGCCGTGGATCCTGTTGACCAACTACCACCGCTACGTCGACCAGTTCATCGTCCATGGCCTGGAACAACTGCGCAAAGACCCGCGTTTCGTGCGCATGGTCCTGCCGGGCAACGTGATCATCGAGAAGGGCATGGATCACGGCGAAGCCTCGGCGATTGCCGCCGGCGTGGTCTGGCACCGCTACCAGATGCCGGCCTATCACCTGATCGCCAGCGATGGCCATGGCGTGACCCTGGTCAACATCGGCGTCGGCCCGTCCAACGCCAAGAACATCACTGACCACCTGGCGGTGCTGCGTCCGCATTGCTGGTTGATGATCGGCCATTGCGGCGGCCTGCGTCAGTCGCAGACCATCGGCGACTATGTACTGGCTCACGCCTACATGCGTCGTGACGGGATCCTCGACCGCGTTGTGCCGCCGAACATTCCGATTCCGGCACTGGCCGAAGTGCAGCTGGCGCTGCAACAAGCTGCGGCCAACATCACCGGCGAAAAAGGTGAGGAGCTGAAAAAACGCCTGCGCACCGGCACCGTGCTGACCTACGACGATCGCAACTGGGAGCTGCGCTGGGCCCAGGAGCGTCCGCTGATCAACCTGTCTCGCGCCGTGGCCGTGGACATGGAAAGCGGCACCATCGCCGCCCAGGGTTATCGCCTGCGAGTGCCATACGGCACGTTGCTGTGTGTCTCGGACAAACCGCTGCACAGTGAGATCAAGCTGCCGGGCTCGGCCAACGCGTTCTACGAACGTGCGGTCAGCCAGCACTTGAAGATCGGCATTGAAGCGGTGGATCTGCTGCGCACCGAACTCAACTCGCTGCACTCGCGCAAACTGCGCAGCTTCGACGAGCCGCCGTTCCGTTAACGGTTAGTCGTGGTCATTTGGCGGTCGGGGCACTAGCATTGTCAGCCCCGACCGTTAGATGTTCTTTTCGCCATGTCCCGTCCCCAACGTCCACCTTCCCGCCGCCCCGGCGCGAAGCCGTCCCCTTCAGCCCCGCGTCGTGTCGCCAAGGCGCCACCGGCCGAGCCGAAGCTGATCCTGTTCAACAAACCGTTCGATGTGCTGACGCAATTCAGCGATGGCGAAGGGCGAGCGACGCTCAAGGATTACATCGACGTTCCGGGCATCTACCCGGCCGGACGGCTGGACCGCGACAGCGAAGGTTTGCTGCTGCTGACCAATGACGGCCAGTTGCAGGCGCGGATTGCCGATCCGAAGCACAAGCTGGCGAAAACCTATTGGGTGCAGGTCGAAGGCGTACCGACGGCTGAGCAGTTGCAGCGTCTGCGTGACGGTGTCGAACTGAATGACGGCATGACCTTGCCCGCCGAAGCGCGGCAACTGGATGAGCCCGAGCTGTGGCCGCGCAATCCGCCGGTGCGCTTTCGCGCGACGATTCCGACAACCTGGCTGGAGCTGGTGATTCGCGAAGGGCGTAACCGTCAGGTTCGGCGGATGACCGCAGCGGTCGGGCTGCCGACGTTGCGGCTGGTGCGGGTCAGGATTGGCGACTGGACAATCGAAGGGCTCGATCAGGGCCAATGGAAAGAAGTGCCGGCGCGTCTATAGCGCGCCGGATTCGATCAGGCCGATCACCACGCTCTTGATGATGAACGCGGCCACGCCCAGGCCCAGTACGAAGAACAGAATGAACGAGCCGAAACGCCCGGCCTTGGACTTCTTCGCCAGATCCCAGACGATGAAACCCATGAAAATGATCAGGATGCTGACCAGGCCAGTCATCATCCACTCTTCGAATACTGCAGGATCCATCGGGCATCTCCGGCGCAGGCGCGGCTGAAAGGGCTCGGCGATTATACGCCGAGGGTGGCAATAGCCGCATTGACCTGCGTCGGTGTGCCGCAGTTATGGGGTGCCTGTACCGGCCCCTTCGCGAGCAAGCCCGCTCCCACAGGTGATCTCGGTGGTACACAAATTGTGTGCTCGACGAAGATCAATTGTGGGAGCGGGCTTGCTCGCGAAGGCGGTTTCAGCTGCGCAGATGCGTCAGCGGCAATTCAGTGCTGTTGAGCACCTGATTCAGCACAAAGCTCGAGCGCACGCTGGTCACGCCCTCAATCCGGGTCAGGTGCCCCAGCAGCAGCTTCTGATAGTGATCCATGTCCGGCACCACTACTTTCAACTGATAGTCGGCATCGACGCCCGTCACCAGGCTGCATTCCAGCACCTGCGGCAGGGTGCGGATTGCCGCTTCGAAGTTCTCGAAACGCTCCGGCGTGTGCCGGTCCATGCCGATCAGCACGTAGGCGGTCAGGCTCAGGCCGAGCATCTTGCGATCGAGCAGGGCGACCTGGCGCGAGATGTAGCCGTCGTCCTCCAGTTGTTTGACCCGGCGTGAGCAAGGGGAGGGCGACAGACCGATGCGCTCGGCCAGTTCCTGGTTGGAGATGCGGGCGTCGCGCTGCAATTCCGCCAAAATGCTCAGGTCGTAACGGTCGAGTTTGCTCATGAATCTGTCCTTGGTTGTAACTATTGCGGAGGATTATCTATCCAGGGTTAAAAATTGCGCAAGTGATGTTTATTTGAGCAATCTTCGCAATCCTCTGTCGCGGCTCGCGGCCTATTCTTATCACCAGAATCACTGCTCGGTAACACAGTCCACTGCGGCCCGCCCAATCAGGCCCGCCGCGGCCGCCACCCCCACCGGGGATGTGCCGGCCCCCGAGCTGCACACTGTCCAGAAGACGGCGTGAGGTGAGCCGACGTCAAAAGCGTCGAGCCAGGACGAAGTTCTCTAGAAGGGAGGCCGACGGGTCTCCCTTTTTTCTTGCCTGCGATTTTTGTGCCTTGCAGCGCCGCCATCCTCAATAAATAAGTTTCGTGACTGATAACCTGTCGCAGAACCCGGTGTGTGTATTCCCGGTCTTAGTTACAAGCCCCCTATTACCCGCAGTGAGGAAAAGCATGAAGTCGCGCATCTGGCGTCTGGCCGGTGTTGGTTTGCTGTGTGTGAGTGTCAGTGCGCAAGCGCTTGCCGACGAGCCACAGAACCGTGGCCCCGAGAATAACGGGCACGGTGGTGAACATCAGGGCAATCAGGGGCATGGCGGCGAACATCAGCCCCACGGGCAGAACAACCCGCCGCCGCAAAATCAGCCGCGGCCGCAGAACAACGAAATCATTCGAGGCGACAACAGTCGCCAGTTCGAGCACAACGGCCAGCAGCACAATAATAACGGTCAATGGCAAAACAACGGTCAATGGCAGAACCAGAACCGCGCGCCGAACCCGCCTGCTCCGGTTCATCAGGCGCCACCGCCCCCGGCGAACAATCTGCCGATCCAGCCTCGGCCCGACGCCGTGCGTCAGACCCAGGAACCGCGCCAGGGTTACTACCGCGACGAGCGTCCGCAGAATGGTTACCACAACCAGCAATGGCAAACCGGCAACCGGCCCAATGACAATCGCTGGCCGGGCCGCCCGGACGGGCATGGCAATGGCTGGGGCCCAGGCCCGCAGTACCGCCCGGGGCATGTGATCGATCGTTTCCCGGATCGCGAATACCGTGTGCCGTATCGCGGTCAGGATTACTTCTATTCCGGCGGCTACTGGTATCGCCCGCAAGGCCCGCGCTACATCGTCGTGCAACCGCCTCGAGGGATTCGGACCCAGTATCTGCCGGACTATGCGCGTGAAGTGTGGATCGGCGGTGCGCTGCTGTTCCTCGCTGCCGGTTCCTACTATGCGTATGAGCAATCCACCCAGGATTACGTAGTGGTCGAGCCGCCGGTGCAGCAACCGCCGCAGCCGCAATCCCAGGGTTATGACGTCGAGGCTTATCCCGCTAACGGTCAGTCGCCGGAACAGGTCCAGCAGGACGGTTACCAGTGCTACCAATACGCGGTGCAGCAAAGCGGTTTCGATCCGCGTACCGCGACCTATCAACCAGCGCCAGAAGTGGTGCAGGCGTACCGTCAGGCTCAGGGCAATTGCCTGAGCAGTCGCGGTTATCAGGTGTCTTACTGAAGCCGGGTTTGCGCCCGTTCGGTCTTGACCACTTCCTGCGGGTCGGCGTGCACCAGCACCTCGGCTCGCGGGTAGGCGGCGTGAATCGCATCCGCCGCCTGATCGCTGATGCCGTGAGCGACTGACAGCGTCAGTTCTCCCGGCAACTCCAGATGCAACTGCACGAACCAGTGATTGCCCGAAATCCGCGTGCGCAGATCATGCGCGCCCAGCACGCCGGGGACGCCGCAGGCCAGTTCGAGCATGTGCTGACTGACGTCCGTCGGCAGCTCTTCATCCATCAGCACCGAAAAACTTTCCCGGGCGATCTGGATCGCACTCCACAAAATGTACCCGGCAATTCCCAAACCGAACCATGCATCGAGCTGATGAAAGCCCATCCCGGCGAGGATCAGCGCGATCAGAATGCTGCCGTTGAGCAGCATGTCCGAGCGGTAGTGCAGCGAGTCGGCGCGCACCGCGTTGGAGCCGGTCTGCTTGATCACGCGATGTTGCAGTGTCAGCAACGCGGCGGTCAGCAGCAGGGAAAACACGATCACGCCGATGCTCAGCCACGGTGCGCCCAGCGGCTCCGGTTGCTGGATGCGTTCGTAAGCCTGAAAGGCAATCAACACCGCACTGCCACCGATGAACAGCGCCTGCGCCATGCCCGCCAGCGACTCGGCCTTGCCGTGGCCGTAACGGTGATCGTCATCGGCCGGGCGCAGCGCGTAATGCACTGCCAGCAGATTGAGCAGCGAGGTGACGCCATCCAGCGCCGAGTCGGTGAGGCCGGCGAGCATGCTCACCGAACCGCTGAGCCACCAGGCGATGGCTTTGGCGATAATCAGCGTGCAGGCCACCGCGACCGAGGCGCGGGTCGCCAGCCTCAGCAGGCGGGCGTGTTCGGGGCTGGTGGTCATGTGAGTGCGATTTCCTTATGCGGCAGGTTGCAGGCCAAACATCGCCAGTTGTTGAGTACTGCCCTTGTGCTGGATCAGACGTGGATCGTCCAGTGGCAGGTTGCGGCCCAGTTCAGTTTCGAGAATAGCCTGCAACTTGAGGTTATCGACCTGACCGTCCGGGCCGATGGCTTGTTTCAGTTTGGCCGGATCGACCTGGGCGGTGTGGCCCGGTTCGAAATAGATCGCGCCGGTGGTGAAGTCGATCGCGAATGCGATCAGGCCGGGGATGACGTAGAACAGCAGGCCCACGGCGTCGAGCACGGCAATTGCCGGGTCGATCTTGCCGTCAATCTGACCGCGCCGGTCCGGGTAGAAAATCGAACCGCAGGCGGTGAGTTGAGTGAGCAGGGTGGCGACCAGTACACCGCCGATCAGGCGAGAAGGTAAGCGCATGGAAAATCTCCTGAGTCATTTGAAAACGAAGCGTCGTCATTGGAAATTAAGACCCTGACAAACGCCCGGCAGTTCGCCGTTATACTCGCGGCTGGCAGGGCATGCCCACAGTAAATTGCGGCCTCGTCTCACCCCTACCGAAATATGTTGAGGATTGAAGTTGTTTTCTCCAGATCGACACCGCGTGAAGGCTGATGAATCCTGTCGGGGTTCGGCCCTCCGGGCTAAAGCTGTGAGCACGCCATGCTGCGTTGCGGGACTTGGCAAGGAAACGACCCTTACCTGCGTCCCGCGCCTTGCCTGGCACGCTCACAGCTTTAACGCGACTCGCAATTTACGGTGGACACGCCCTGGGGAGCCAGCATGATTTCTTTGCCGATCGATGAAGTTTTACCCGCCCTGCGTGAAGCGTTGGCGACACGCCACGAAGCCGTGCTCGAAGCACCGCCCGGCGCCGGTAAAACCACCCGCGTGCCCTTGGCCTTGCTCGATGAAGCCTGGCTGGCCGGGCAGACCATCCTCATGCTCGAACCGCGCCGTCTGGCGGCGCGTGCGGCGGCTGAACGACTGGCCAGCGAACTGGGCGAGAAGGTCGGTGAAACCGTCGGCTATCGCATCCGCCTCGACAGCAAGGTCGGCCCCAACACCCGTATCGAGGTGGTCACCGAAGGTATTCTTACCCGGCGCCTGCAGGACGATCCGGCGCTGGAAGGCGTGGGCCTGCTGATTTTCGACGAATTCCACGAGCGCAGCCTCGATGCCGATCTGGCATTGGCGCTTAGTTTGAACGGTCGTGAACTGTTCCGAGCTGAACAGCCGCTGAAGATTCTGCTGATGTCGGCCACGCTGGAAGGCGAGCGTCTGGCCGGGTTGCTGGATGACGCGCCGATCCTGCGCAGCGAAGGGCGCATGTACCCGGTGGCGATGCGTTGGGGCCGGCCATTCCAGCCCGGCGAATACATCGATCAGCGCGTGACCCAGACCGTCCTCGAAGCCCTGCACGATGAAACCGGCAGCCTGCTGGTGTTCCTTCCGGGGCAGGCGGAAATCCGTCGCGTGCATCAGCAATTGAGCGATGCCATTGGCGAGCGAAGCGATGTGTTGCTCTGCCCGCTGCACGGCGAACTGGATCTGAATGCGCAGCGCGCCGCGATCGATCCGGCTCCCGCCGGCCAGCGCAAAGTGGTGCTGGCGACCAACATCGCCGAGACCAGTTTGACCATTGACGGCGTGCGCGTGGTGATCGACGCCGGGTTGGCGCGGGTGCCGCGTTTTGACCCTGGCAGCGGCATGACCCGACTCGACACCCAGCGCATTTCCAAGGCCAGCGCCACCCAGCGCGCGGGCCGGGCGGGGCGTCTGGAACCGGGTGTGTGTTATCGCTTGTGGTCGCAGGATCAGCACGAACAACTCGCCGCTTACGGCAGTGCGGAAATTCTTTCAGCGGATCTGGCGAGCCTGGCCCTCCAGCTCGGACGCTGGGGCGTGACCCCGGGCGAACTGGTCTGGCTCGATGTGCCACCGGCGGCGGCTTATGCCCAGGCGCAGGATCTGTTGCAGCGCCTCGGCGCGCTTGAAGGCGAAACGCTGACCGCGCACGGTCAGGCCATGGCTGAACTGCCGGCGCATCCGCGCATCGCCCATCTGTTGCTGCGCGGTCAGGCGCTGGGGCTGGCGAACATGGCGTGCGACGTTGCGGCGCTGCTCGGCGAGCGCGATATCCTGCGCGGTGCCGGTGCGGATTTGCACAGCCGATTGGTCCTGCTCTCTGGCGAGGAGCGCGCATCGCGCGGTGCTCAGGGGGGCGTGCAGCGAGCGCGGCAACTGGCGCGACAATATCGGGGTTATCTGCGCGGCAAGGCGAGCGCGCCGGTCAGCGATCCCGATCACCCGCGCTGGCTCGGTGCGCTGCTGGCGCTGGCCTATCCGGATCGCGTCGCTCAGCAGCGCCGCGCCGGTGGTGCGGAATATCGTCTGGCCAATGGTCGCGCGGCACTGTTCGCCGAAGCCGACAGCCTGATGAAGGAGCCGTGGATTGTCATTGCCGACCTCGGCAGCCGTCAGGGTCAGCGCGAGGAACGGATTTATCTGGCGGCGGATTTCGATCCGGCGCTGTTCGATTCAGTGTTGGCCGAGCAGGTCAGTGGCGTCGATCAACTGGATTGGGACGAGCGCGAAGGCGTGCTGCGCGCCGAGCGCCAGCGCAAGGTTGGCGAACTGATCCTCAGCCGCGAGCCGTTGACCGGTCTCGACGAAGCGGCGCGCAGTCAGGCGCTGGTCAATCTGGTGCGGCGCAAAGGTCTGGAGTTGCTGCCGTGGACGCCGGAGCTGCGCCAGTGGCAGGCGCGGGTCGCGCTGCTGCGGCAACTGGATCTGGCGACACAGACCGACAGCCAGTGGCCGGATGTCAGCGACGCGACGTTGCTGAACACCCTCGAGCATTGGTTAATGCCTTATTTGGGCAAAGTCTCGCGGCTCAGCCATTTCGCCAATCTGGACCTGTCGAGCATCGTCCGCAATCTGCTGCCGTGGCCGTTGCCGCAACGGCTGGATGAGCTGGCGCCGCATCACATCAGTGTGCCGTCGGGCTCGTCGATTCGTCTGGACTACAGCGAGCAACCGCCGATTCTCGCGGTGCGCCTGCAGGAGTTGTTCGGCCTGGCGGAGACGCCACGTATTGCCGGCGGCCGGCAAGTGGTCAAGCTGCACCTGCTGTCCCCGGCGCGGCGGCCGGTGCAGGTGACGCAGGATCTGGCCAACTTCTGGCGCAGCACCTATGCCGAGGTGAAGAAGGATTTGAAGGGGCGGTATCCGAAGCACTATTGGCCGGATGATCCGTTGGTGGCCGAGGCCACGGCGCGGGCCAAACCGCGCGGCACGTGAAGGTCAAAACATCACAACCTGCCATCCATTGACGGTGCGACATCGATCTACTGTGGGAGCGGGCTTGCTCGCGAAGGCGGTGTGCCAGCTAACGCATCCGTTGCCTGACACACCGCCTTCGTCGGATCGCCGCCCGGAGCAAACCCGCTCCCACAGGTGTACGCGGCATGACCCGCCGGCGGCGATCTTTTGCTTTCAAATACGCGCCTTGCCCGTCAGTTGTTCCCGGCAGTAATCGGCGAACAATTGCGCCGGCTTGGTCAGTTGCCCACGCTTGAGCCAAGCCGCCACCAACCCTGAGCCGGTGACATCTTCGGCAATCTCCACGCACACCACTTTCTTGCCGTCATAGGTGCATTCCGAATGCGGTCGGGTGACCAGCACCGAGAAGCCAAAGCCCTGGCCGACCATGCCGCGGACCATCTCGATCGACGGCGAGCTGAACTCGATGCGCGGGGTCAGGCCCAGTTCTTCGAACAGGCTGACGAAGTAGGTCCGGCTCGGTTGTACGTCCAGCAGAATCATTGGCTCCAGACACAGGTCACGCAGCGACACTTGCTTGTACTGGGCGAAACGGTGGTCGGCCGGCAGCAACGCGTACGGCCGTTGCGCCGGCATCAGTGGCTCGGTCTGGATGGTGGCGTCGAGTTCGTGCTCATAGAGGATGACCAGGTCGAACGTGCCCGAGGTCAGGCCCAGCACCAGTTCCTGTTGTTCGCCGTCGCGGATGCGGATTTTCACCCCGGGGTAGAGCGCGGAAAACCCGGCGATCAATTGCGGCAAGTACAACGGGGCGACGGTTTCGAAGCAGCCGATGTCGATCTGCCCGGCGACGATGTCATTGTCGGCCAGGGCGTTCTGCTCGAACTCCCGGGCCATGCGCAACAGCTCCTGCGCCTTGCGGAAAAACCGCGCACCGCTGGGCGTCAGGGAGACGCCCTGGGCGTGATGGCGGATCAGCAGCTGCACGGCGAAGCTGTCTTCCAGCCCCTTGATTGCCGTGGAGATCGCCGGTTGCGCGATGTACAGCTTGCGTGAAGCTTCGGCAACGCTGCCGCATTCGACGGTGGTGATGAAGTATTTGAGCTGACGCAAATTGTAGGCGGCCACGGCAAACCTCAGGACGAGCGGACTCGACTTCCAAGCAATTTTTGCGCCGCCGCGTCCGCTGCGCGACGTTGTTTTTGTCCTTGAACCTTAGTCATCCGTGCAGGTTTTGGGGAAACCGATTGAGCAGTTTTTTCATTGCCTGCGAAGACATTTTTACTGGTTTTAGCCCGCCGGGGCCTGAGCGACCATCGACTGCACAATAACGTCCAAGGAGCATCCGACGTGTTCGAGCTTGCAGAGTGGCAGCGCCAGGCCGTTGCATTGAAGTTTCCCGATCAAGCCGTGATCAACGGTCAACACTGCGCCGCGCAATCAGGGCAGACCTTCGTTGCGATCAATCCCGCCACCGGCCAGTTACTGGCCAATGTCGCCGCGTGTGGCGAGGAGGATGTGGACGCGGCGGTGTGCAATGCGCGACAAGTGTTCGAGGCCGGTACCTGGGCGCAGCGCCCGCCCGCCGAGCGCAAGCAAGTGCTGCTGCGCCTGGCTGATCTGCTGATGGAGCATCGAGAAGAATTGGCCCTGCTCGATTCGCTGAACATGGGCAAACCGGTGATGGACGCTTACAACATTGATGTGCCGGGCGCCGCCGGGGTGTTTCGCTGGTACGCCGAAAGCATCGACAAACTCTACGACCAGATCGCCCCGGGTGCCGCCAATGTGCTGGCGACCATCACCCGCGAGGCGCTGGGCGTGGTGGCGGCGGTGGTGCCGTGGAATTTCCCGTTGGACATGGCGGCGTGGAAGCTCGCGCCGGCGCTAGCGGCGGGTAATTCGGTGATCCTCAAACCGGCCGAGCAATCACCGTTTTCCGCGTTGCGTCTGGCCGAGCTGGCGCTGGAAGCCGGCCTGCCGCCGGGCGTGCTCAACGTGCTACCGGGGCTTGGCGAACAGACCGGCAAAGCCTTGGGCCTGCACCCGGATGTCGATTGTCTGGTGTTCACCGGCTCGACGCAGGTTGGCAGATATTTCATGCAGTACTCGGCGCAATCCAACCTCAAACAAGTGTGGCTGGAGTGCGGCGGCAAAAGCGCCAATCTGGTGTTCGCCGATTGCCGCGATCTGGATTTGGCGGCGGAAAAAGCCGCGTTCGGGATCTTCTTCAATCAGGGCGAAGTGTGTTCGGCCAACTCGCGGCTGTTGGTCGAACGCTCGATTCACGACGAGTTTGTCGAGCGTCTGAAATCTCAGGCTGAGCGCTGGCTGCCGGGTGATCCGCTCGACCCGCAAAGCCGTGCCGGTGCCATCGTCGATCACCGGCAGACGGCGAGCATCATGCGCGCCATTCGCGGCGCCGAGCAGTCGGGGGCGGCCCGGGTGTGTGGCGGTCAGCAGCGGCGTTTCAATGGTTCGGACAACTTCATCGAGCCGACGATTTTTACCGGCGTCAGCGCCGACATGCCGTTGTTTCGCGAAGAGGTGTTCGGGCCGGTGCTGGCGGTGGTGCCGTTCGACGATGAAGATGAAGCGGTGCGGCTGGCCAATGACAGTGTGTATGGGCTGGCGGCGTCGCTGTGGACCGATGATCTGCATCGCGCGCACCGCGTGGCCCGACGGCTGCGGGCGGGCACGGTGTCGGTCAATACCGTCGATGCGCTGGACGTGACCGTGCCGTTCGGCGGCGGCAAGCAATCGGGGTTTGGCCGCGACCTGTCGCTGCACTCATTCGACAAATACACTCAGCTGAAAACCACCTGGTTTCAGTTGCGCTGATACCGCGTCGCCCCTTTTCGCGAGCAGGCTCACTCCTACAGTTGACCGCGTTCCACTGTGGCAGCGGGCTTGCTCGCGAACGCGGTGGGGCAGTCACAGAAAACCCCTGATCTGCCCCCCCTTTGAGCACCCCCGCAAACCGCGCCCTTTAGCAGTGCGCACTACCCAGTTTTTTCATCATTTGCTGCCAACTATTTCCTGATTTTCCTCGGCCCGCACATGGGCCACCATCGATCTCGCCAGCCCGATGTTTCACGCCAGAGTCCAGCAGAGACCGCAGCGTGGATTACATCATCGGTGCCGGCCGTACTGCCCATGACAAAACTAAATCAACAGCGTCGGGAGTGCTCCATGATCAAGTCCTTGTGTATCCGTCTCACCCATCCTCTGGCGATCACCGCCCTGGCGGCCACGGTTGCGACCAGCGCCCAGGCCGGCACCCTGTCCATCGGCCATACCACCTGGGTCGGCTATGGCACGCTCTATCTGGCTCAGGACCTTGGCTACTTCAAGGAAAACGGGTTGACCGTCGAACTGCCGGTAGTTGAAGAAGCTTCGATGTACATGGCAGCCCAAGCCTCCGGTCAACTGTCCGGCTCGGCCTCGACCATCGACGAAGTACTCAAGTACCGCCCGCAGTTCTGCTTCAAGGCGGTTGCGGCGCTGGATGACAGCCATGGCGGCGACGGCGTGCTGGTCGGCAAGGACGTGAAGTCATTGCAGGAGCTCAAGGGCCAGGCCGTGGCGGTCAACGAAGGCTCGACGTCGCAGTTCTGGCTGTCGTACCTGCTGAAAAAGAACGGCATGAAAATGAGCGACATCACCGTGCAGAACATGACCGCCGACGATGCCGCCACCGCGTTCATCGCCGGGCGTGTACCCGCTGCCGTGACCTGGGAACCGCACCTGTCGATGGTGCGTGACAAGCAGCAGGGCAAGGTGCTGATCGACAGCAGCAGTACCCCGGGGGTGATCGTTGATGTGGTGGCGCTCAACTGCAGCGTCATCGAAAAACAGCCGCAGGACGTCAAGGCGTTGGTCAGCGGTTTGTACAAGGCGGTCAAGTACACCCAGGAGCACCCGGACGAGGCCTACGCGATCATGGCCAAAGGTGTCGGCGGCTACCTCTCCGATCCGAAGGAACTGGCCGCTGCCGCCAAGGGCGTGCGCTTCTACGATCAGGCCATGAGCGAAAAACTCCTCGGCTCGCCGGGCAAACCGGGTGACAGCGCAGCGCTGATCAAACTGGCCAACGAAACCGCCAGCGAACTGCAAGGCAAGCCCTACAACGTCAGCCATGACGATCTGGTCGACAACCGTTTCGTCAGCCCGCTTTAGGAGGTCTGCATGTTCAAGCGCAAATCATGGCTGAGCCGCTGCCTCACGCCCAAGACCGGGTTGCCGGTGCAAGTGGTGTGGAGCGCCAGCGGTCTGGCCTGGGTGTTGCTGGTCGGCCTGTGGGCCGGGTTGTCCTACGGCGGCATCGTGCCGGGGATGTTTCTGCCAACCCCCGGCGCGGTGCTCGAGGCGGCCGTGCGCCTGAGCCGCGACGGTACGCTTGGCACCCACGTGTGGGCCAGCGTCGAAGTGGTGATGGTCGGCTTCATTGTCTCGTCGCTGGTGGCGGTGCCGCTGGGCTTGCTGATGGGCAGCTTTCGCATCGTCCAGGCGTTCCTCGAACCGCTGGTCAACTTCATTCGCTACCTGCCGGTGACCTCGTTCGTGCCGCTGTTCATCCTGTGGATTGGTATCGGTCTGGAGCAGCGCGTGTCGGTGATTATCTTCGGTGTGTTCTTCCAGCAACTGGTGATGATCGCGGACGTGTCCAAAGGGATTTCCAAGGACCTGATCAACGCGTCTTACACCTTGGGTTCCAGCCGCCGTGACGCGGTGCTGCATGTGATCGCTCCGGCCTCGGTGCCCGGTGTGCTCGACACCCTGCGCGTGACCATGGGCTGGGCCTGGACGTATCTGGTGGTGGCCGAGCTGGTCGCGGCCTCCAGTGGCCTCGGTTACCTGAGCCTCAAAGCCATGCGCGGCTTTCAGGTCGACGTGATTTTCCTCGCCATCGCGATCATCGGCCTGCTGGGTCTGGTCACCGATCAACTGTTCCGTTTTCTCCGCTTGAGGGTTGCCGCATGGGCTCAGTAACCGCTGCCAATCACCGTTTCCTCGAACCGCGAGCCGCCGCGCCGCAAGCCGCCGCGCGCCTGCAAGTGGACAAGGTCAGCCTGCGCTACAAGAAGCCCGATGGCGGCACATTCACCGCGCTGGAACAGGTGTCGTTCGAGGTGCCGGATCAGCAGTTCGCGGTACTCGTCGGGCCGTCGGGGTGCGGCAAGTCGAGCCTGTTGTACCTGACTGCCGGCCTGGCCGAGCCGACGTCCGGCGAGATCTACGTTGGCGGTCAGCAAGTGCAAGGCCCCGGTGCCGATCGCGGCATGGTGTTCCAGAGCTACACGCTGTTTCCGTGGCTGACGGTGCGCCAGAACGTCGAATTCGGCCTCAAGCGGCGCGGCATGCCGGCGGCGCGGCGCAAGGAAATCGTCGACTACTACGTCAACGAAGTGGGCCTTGCCGGGTTTGCTGACAACTACGCCAAGCAGCTCTCGGGCGGCATGATGCAGCGCGTGGCGATTGCCCGGGCGCTGGCCAATGATCCGCAGATCCTGCTGATGGACGAGCCGTTTGGCGCACTGGACAGCCAGACTCGCTTGCAGATGCAGCAGCTGTTGCTGCGGGTCTGGGGCAACAGCAAGAAGACTGTGCTGTTCGTGACTCATGATATTGACGAGGCGATCCTGCTCGGCGACCGGGTCTACGTGATGGGCGCCAAACCGGGGCGGATCAAGCAGATCCTCGACGTGCCGATCGAACGCCCGCGCTCGCTGGACATGGTCATGGAGCGCTCGTTCATCGACATGAAACGGGAGATCTTCGGGCTGCTGCATGACGACCTCGAAGAAGTGCACTGACTTGGAGTCATGCATATTTCCCTGTGTGTGGGCTTGCTCGCGAAGGCGTAGTGTCAGCCGCCATCAACTTTGCAGACACACCGCTTTCGCGAGCAAGCCCGCTCCCACAGGAGGTCTTGTGTTTGCTGGCTATGGGGTAGCCGGTAGCAAGAAACGGGCGATGACCGGCAAGTGATCGGAAACGCGCAAGGTATCGTCCTGCCGCACCCTGGCCTCGACCCGTTTGATTTTCGGGCTGTAGAACAGGTAGTCGACCGTGCGATCCGGGCCATTGAGGCCTGGGTCGTTGGGGTAGTGAGTCAGCCAGTGGGCGCGGTCGATGCCGCTGGCTTCGTTGTTGGTCGGGATCATCGGGTACTTGTCCCACAACAGGTGCAGCGCGCTGTCGATCGAGTAGGGCGTGCGCTGCTCGGCGGGCAGGCGCTGATACTGGCCCAGCGGCAACAGGTTGAAGTCGCCGCCGATCAGCCACGGCAGGCCCTGGCTTTCGTATTTGTCGAGCACTTTGGCCACCGCGGTCACTTGCGCCTGCAAGGTGTCATCGGGTTGTCTGGCGCGATCCAGGTGTGTGTTGAACACCGTCAGCTGCCCGCCGTCACTCAGCGGCAGTTTGGTGACAAGCAGGGCGTCCTTCGGTTGGAACTGGCGGCTGATGAGGTTCGCCGGGGGCACCGGCAGTTGCAGGCGTTCGGCGTGTTCGATGCGGTAGCGGCTCAGGGTCGCCAGTTGTCGGCCAACGCTGCCGAAGATATGCGGCTCGGGGACGAAATCGGCCTTCCAGTCGAAAGCGTGGGCGCTGCACGGGTAGAGGTCGGTGACCCGCTCCTGCAGCAGTTTGAGCTGATTCTGGTAATCACTGGCCTTGGCACCGTCATCCAGTTCCTGCAGCAACACCACGTCGGGCTGCTCGTCGCGAATCACCCGCGCCACTTCGTCGAGGCTGAAGGCCATGTCTTCCGGCGTCGGCGCTTCATCGTCGCCTTGGGCCAGGTCGTTCCAGAACACGTAGCGCTTGCCGGCGAGGTATTGCACGTTCCAGGTCATGACTTTCAGCGCCTGCCCGGGCACCAGGTTCGGCGGCGTACCGGTGCAGGTGACTGGCAGGGTTTCGCGGGCATCGGGGCGCCAGGTCAAGCTGTAGATCAGCCCGCCGATCAGGACGATGGCGAGCAAACACGGCAACAGGGTGTAGCGCAGCAGACGGGGCATGGCTCGGCTTATCGCGTTACAAAAGTGACCCCGAGCATACCCGACCGCAGACGCTTGGCCCAAGGGGCACGAGGTCAGGCCACTCCGTTGCGTTTGTCGGGCAATTCACTGATCAGCATGAACAGGCGGAACAGCACCACACTGGTAAACAGTTGCAGGAAGCTGTGTGCACTGTCGATCAGTACCGCGATCAGCGGATTCTGCGGGTCGGGATACACCGCCAGCGTCGCGCCCTTGAGCAGCCACAACGGCCCCATCACGCACAGAATGCACAGCAGGATGCGCCAGAAATGCCCACGGGTCAGGCGCAGGCTTTCCTTCATCGCCTGCAACGGCCCCATGCCGCGCAGCACCAGCAGGTATTCAGCGAACGCCAACATCACCATCAACATCAGCCCTGGCAGGAAATACAGGGACAACCCGAGCAGAATCAGCAGCGTATTGAGCGCCGTGAGCAGGGCGAAGCGCGGCCACAGGCGGGCGGACATCGCCAGCAGGTCAAGGGTGCGCGGGGCTCCGCCGCGGGTGCGGGCGTCGAGGAACAGGATCAGCGCGGCGGTGTACAGCGGGTACACCAGCAGACCGACCACGACACTGGCGGCGGAGAAGCTGTCCGGGTCGGTGACATGGTCCACCACTTGCTGCAGCGCCGCTTCGAAGATCACCAGTGGCAGGCACAACTGCACGATGCTGGCCAGATGGCGTTTGAAAAAATACAGAGAGTCACGCAGTACATCGAAGGCATTCATCAGTCGGTATCGCAGGTCGAAAACAGTGGCTCACTTTAACCGATGATGCGCGGGCCGACACAAACGTAAACATTCGGTAAAGGTCGTTGAAACATCCTGTCACTGCCTCCATTACGGAGGAGCGCCTTGTCCACAGTGGACACGGGCAACGTTATCCCCGGCAATCTACGAGGTCGCCATGAACAGCGAAGAGCAAACCCTGATCGATGGACTGTTTTCCCGGCTGCAACAGGCCGAAACGGAGGCAGCCCCGCGCGACGCCCAGGCTGAGGCGCGGATCAAGGAACACCTGACCCGCCAGCCGGCGGCAGGTTATTTCATGACCCAGGCGATTCTGGTGCAAGAGGCGGCCATCAAGAGCCTCGACGAACAGAACAAGCAGCTGACCCAGCAAGTCCAGCAATTGCAGGCCGAACTGCAAGCGGCCAAGGCCCAGACTGCGGCCCCGGCGCCAAGCGGCGGCGGTGGTTTCCTGTCCAGCATCTTCGGTGGCAGCTCGCGTCCGGCGCCGATCCAGAGCGCTCCGGCTTCTACTGGCGGCTGGCGTGAACCGGCACCGCAGCAGAACTACGCTGCGCCACCGCCACAACCGAACTATGCCGCGCCACCGCCCAACTACGCGCAACAAGCAGCCCCGGCAGCGGGCAGCAGCTTCCTCGGCGGCGCCCTGAAAACTGCCGCTGGCGTGGCCGGTGGCGTGATGCTGGCACAAGGCATCAGCAGCTTGTTCCATCACAACCAGCAGCCTGAAGAAATCGTTGAGGTGATCAAGGAAGAGCCGGCGCAAGTGGCTGACCAGAGCAACAATGACTGGGGCAACGACCAGCGTATGGCCGGCAACGACAGCTTCGGTAACGATCAGGGTGGTCTCGCCGACACCGATTACAGCGACGACAACTCGTCGTTCTTCGATGACGACGATTCCTTCGTCTGACTGATCAGCCGCCCGTACCAACCTGTGGCGAGGGGATAAATTCCCTCGCCACAATCCACCATCCGTCCGGAGTGGTGGGTTGATTATTCGCGCCACCTTCCTGTGGACTGGCATACTGGGCGCCTTTTTCGGGCCTGGCGCCTGATCCCGCTTCGTGCGCTATGCGCTCACAGGAATCCCGGTGAAAAAAATCGCAGTGTTCGCCGACGTGCAGAACCTCTACTACACCGTGCGTCAGGCCTATGGTTGTCACTTCAACTACGCCGCATTGTGGGCAGACATCAGCAAGGACGGGCAGATCGTCGAGGCCTACGCCTATGCGATCGACCGTGGCGACAGCAAACAGCAGCAGTTCCAGCAGATCCTGCGCAACCTCGGCTTCACCGTGAAGCTCAAGCCCTATATCCAGCGCAGCGACGGCTCCGCGAAGGGTGACTGGGACGTGGGCATCACCCTCGACATCATGGACGCGGCCGACCATGTCGACGAAATCGTCCTGGCCTCCGGTGACGGTGACTTCGACATGCTGCTCGAACGCATCATCAGCAAACACGGCGTACAGGCAGTGGCCTACGGCGTACCCGGCCTGACCGCCAATTCGCTGATCCGCGCCGCCAGCCGTTACGTGCCGATCGAAGGCGCGTTGTTGTTGAAGAATTAAGCTGTTACTGAAGAATTGATTTGTACGGAGTTGAACCCGGTTTGGAACGCATTGCAGTCATCGACTTTGAAACCACCGGCCTGTCGCCGAACAGCAGCTGCCGCGCCACGGAAATCGCCGTGGTCATGCTGGAAAACGGGCGCATCGTCGAGCGTTACCAGAGCCTGATGAACGCGGGTGTACGCGTCCCGGCCTTCATCGAACAACTGACCGGTATCAGCAACGCCATGCTGCGCACCGCACCCTCGGCCGAGCGGGTAATGGAGGAGGTCAACGAATTCGTCGGCTGCACGCCGCTGGTCGCGCATAACGCATCGTTCGACCAGAAGTTCTGGGACTTCGAGCTTGGGCGGATCAAACGTACCCGTCTGCAGAATTTTGCCTGCTCGCTGTTGTTGGCGCGCCGCCTGATGCCAGCGGCGCCGAATCACAAGCTCGGTACTCTCACTGCATTCGCCAGCCTGCCGCACACCGGTCAGGCGCACAGGGCGATGGCGGATGCGGAGATGGCGGCCAATCTGATGGCGCATCTGGCGCAAGAGTTGCGGCACAAGCATGGGGTGCGTGAGCTGAACCACGACCTGCTGTGCAAACTGCAGAAAGTCCCGGCAGCCAAAGTCAGCGAGCACCTGCAGCGCTACCGCTGATCCCGAACCCAACACAAAATCCCCTGTGGGAGCGGGCTTGCTCGCGAAAGCGGTGTGTCATTCGGCAAATATGTTGTCTGACACGCCCTCTTCGCGAGCAAGCCCGCTCCCACATTTGGATCGTCTGAGTGCCTGATTACTTGCCGTTGTTTTCGATGAGCCCCAGCGGCACGCGTTTCTCGATCGCGCTCGACAGCACAATCGAAGTCTTGCTGAAGCCGAACTTCGCCACGCGGTTGATCAGCTCTTCCAGCTCCGGCATCGAGCCCACCGCGCCCTTCATCATCACGCACGGATCGCCCGTCACTCGAAAGCACTCGGTCAGTTGCGGAATTTTCACCAGTTCGTCGTAGACCTTCTGACTGCCGTTCTGGTGCAGGCGCAATTCGATCATGCACTGGATCGGCAAGCCGATTTTCGACAGGTCGATGTTCGCCTGATACCCGGTGATCACCCCGCACGCCTCAAGCTTGGCCACGCGCTCGGCCACAGCCGGAGCCGAAAGGTTCACCTTGCGCGCGAGGTCGGCGTAGGACGCGCGACCGTTTTCCAACAGGGCGCTGAGCAGCATGCGGTCGTATTTGTCCAAGACCAGACTCCTGAAATTGCCAGACTTTCGAAATCACGGTTTATCCCGATGATCTCCGTTATTTCAAAAGTGTACCGGCGCTATAAACAGGTTTTGTAACTTATTTTTGCTCGCAGGCCTTTCTAGAATAATCCACACCCTGCCTCTGACTGTCGAGCTGCCCATGCCTGCCTTGCGCCGTTTTTCCTTGCCGTTGATCGCCGCGTTTTTCGCGCTGTACGTGATATGGGGGTCGACCTACCTGGTGATTCGCATTGGCGTCGAATACTGGCCGCCGCTGATGCTCGGCGGGGTACGCTTTGTGATTGCTGGCAGCCTGATGTACGCCTTCCTGCGCTGGCGCGGGGCACCGGCGCCGACGTGGGCGCAGTGGAAAGCGGCGGGGATCATCGGGATTTTGCTGCTCAGCTTCGGTAACGGCGCGGTCAGCGTGGCCGAGCACACGGGCGTGGCTTCCGGCGTGGCGGCACTGGCGGTGGCGACGGTGCCGTTGTTCACCTTGCTGTGCGGGTATTTCTGGGGTGCGCGCAACACTCGACTGGAATGGGCCGGGGTAGCGTTGGGGATTATCGGCATCGCCATGCTCAACATGGGCTCCAACCTGCAATCGAGCCCGATGGGCGCGGCGCTGCTGATTTTTGCGGCGGCGACCTGGGCGTTCGGCTCGGTGTGGAGTAAACACCTGCCGCTGCCGCAAGGGGCGATGGCCAGTGCCGTGGAGATGCTGGTGGGCGGCGTGGTGCTGCTGATCGGCAGCGCGGTGAGCGGCGAACACCTGCAAGCCGTGCCGCCGGTGGAAGGCTGGCTGGCGCTGGCGTACCTGATTTTCTTCGGCTCGATCATCGCCTTCAATTCCTACATGTACCTGCTCAAGCATGTGCGTCCGGCGGCGGCCACCAGTTATGCCTACGTCAACCCGGCGGTGGCCGTGTTGCTGGGGATCGTGTTTGTCGGCGAGACCATCGGCCTGGAAGAAGCGCTGGCGATGCTGGTGATCATCAGTGCCGTGGTGCTGATCGGTCTGCCGCAATGGCGGCGCCCCGCGCAGCCACCCGTCGTGGAGGCGCCGAAGACAGCCATTCCAGCAGAGCAACGTGTGAATTAGGGTAAACTGCGCGCAATTGCACTCCTGTTTTGCGCAACCGCGCTGATTTTTCCTACGGTACTCCCATGACTTTCGCCACCCTTGGCCTGATCGAACCCTTGCTGCGCTCCCTCGAGACGCTCGGCTACCAGACTCCAACGCCGGTCCAGGCGCAAGCCATCCCGGCCGTTCTGGCCGGTCGCGACCTGATGGCTGCGGCCCAGACCGGCACCGGCAAGACCGCCGGTTTCGCCTTGCCGCTGCTGCAGTTGCTGGCCATGGAAGGGCCGAAAGTCACCGCCAACTCGGTGCGCGCACTGATTCTGGTGCCGACCCGCGAGCTGGCCGAACAGGTTCACGAATCCGTGCGCCAGTACGCTGAAAACCTGCCGCTGCGCACCTATGCGGTGTACGGCGGCGTGAGCATCAACCCGCAGATGATGAAGCTGCGCGGCGGTGTTGATCTGCTGGTGGCGACGCCGGGCCGTTTGCTCGACCTGTTCCGCCAGAACGCGCTGAAATTCAATCAGCTGCAAACCCTGGTGCTGGACGAAGCCGACCGGATGCTCGACCTCGGTTTCTCCGAAGAGCTGGCGAACATCTATCGCGCGCTGCCGAAGAAGCGCCAGACCCTGCTGTTTTCCGCGACGTTCTCCGATGACATCCGCCTGCTGGCCGGGCAGATGCTCAACGATCCGCTGAGTGTCGAAGTCAGCCCGCGTAACGTCGCGGCCAACACCGTCAAGCAATGGCTGGTGACGGTGGACAAGAAGCGCAAGCCGGAACTGTTCGTGCACCTGATGCGCAAGAACAAGTGGAAGCAGGTGCTGGTGTTCGCCAAGACCCGCAACGGCGTTGACGCGCTGGTGGAAAAACTCCAGGGCCTGGGCGTGAATGCCGATGGCATCCATGGCGACAAACCGCAGGCGACCCGCCAGCGTGCGCTGGATCGTTTCAAACTCAGTGAAGTGCAGATTCTGGTGGCCACCGATGTGGCTGCCCGGGGTCTGGACATCGAAGACCTGCCGCTGGTGGTCAACTTCGACCTGCCGATCGTGGCGGAGGATTACATTCACCGCATCGGTCGTACCGGGCGCGCTGGCGCTACGGGCGAGGCGATTTCGCTGGTGTGCGCCGATGAAGTGAACATGCTCTCGGCGATCGAGATGCTCACGCGTCAGACCTTGAAGCGCCAGAACGAGCCGGACTTCGAACCTGAGCACCGCGTGCCGGATACCGATGCCAGCGGTCAGGTGATCAAAAAGCCGAAGAAACCGAAAAAGCCGAAGACCTCCGGCGGCGGTGGCGGCAAGCGTAATCTCGGCAAGTGGGTCGACAGTGGCGATACCCAGGCGCCGGAGCCTTCGATCAAGCCTGTGCGTAAAGTGCCGGTGTTCAATACCGGGCCGCGTAAGCGCAAACCTTGATTTGATGCGGCGTCTGTAAGGACGCCTTCGCGAGCAAGCCCGCTCCCACATGGGTCTTCAGTGAAATGGAGATATCCTGTGGGAGCGGGCTTGCTCGCAAAGGGCGCACCGCAGTCTTCAGCCCTTGCGCTGCAACCACTCCAGCAGCCCAAACCCCGCAGTCCGCCCACTGGCAAAGCACCCTGTGAGCAAATAGCCGCCCGTCGGCGCTTCCCAGTCCAGCATCTCCCCCGCGCAGAACACCCCCGGCAACGCCTTGAGCATCAAGCACTCATCCATCGCCTCGAACATCACGCCACCGGCGCTGCTGATCGCTTCGTCCAGCGGACGGGTTTTCACCAGGGTCAACGGCAATGCCTTGATCGCCCGGGCCAACAGCGCCGGGTCGGCAAAGGTTGTCGCGTCAGTCAATTCACGCAGCAGCGCCGCTTTCACCCCGTCGATTCCGACCTGACTGTGCAGATGCTTGGCCATCGAGCGCGAGCCTCGCGGTTTGCTCAACGCGGCCTGCAATTTATCCACAGGCCGGCCCGGCAGCAGATCGATGTGCACCGTGGCTGAGCCATGCGCGTTGATCGCCTCGCGAATCGGCGCCGACAGCGCGTAGATCAGGCTGCCTTCAACGCCCGTTGCGGTGATCACGCATTCGCCCAAGCGCGGCACATCGTCGTTCAAACCGATGGCGACGTTTTTCAGCGGTGCGCCAGCGAATTTGCTGACAAGCAATTCGCTCCAGGCCTGCACTTCGAAGCCGCAATTACTCGGCTGCAACGGCGCCAGTCCTACGCCTTTTTGCTCCAGCGGCAGCATCCACGCGCCGTCCGAGCCGAGGCGCGACCAACTGCCGCCGCCGAGGGCGAGCAGGGTGGCATCGGGTTTGACGGTGATGTCGCCGTCGGGGCCGGCGATGCGCAGTGCGCCGTGTTCATCCCAACCAAGCCAGCGATGGCGGGTGTGGATAACCACGCCGCAGTCGCGCAGGCGCTTGAGCCAGGCACGCAGCAATGGGGCGGCTTTCATGTCGGTGGGGAACACCCGACCGGAGCTGCCAATGAAGGTCTCGATACCGAGGTCGTGAATCCAGCGGCACAACGCATCGGCGTCGAAGGCGCGCAACCAGGGTGCGATTTGCGGTGCGCGTTCGGCGTAGCGCGAGAGGAACGCCGGGTAGGCTTCGGAATGGGTGATGTTCATGCCGCCGACTCCGGCCAGCAGGAACTTGCGCCCCACCGACGGCATGCCGTCGTACAGATCGACGCGCACGCCGGCCTGGCTCAGCACCTCGGCGGCCATCAGGCCAGCGGGGCCACCGCCGATGATGGCGACGTGAGCGGAGAGGGGGGCGGATGTCTGGGTCATGGCGTGCGCTGTGGTATGGCGGGATAAGGCGCGCATTCTAACAGCGCAGATCGATGTGGGAGATCCCTGTGGGAGCGAGCCTGCTCGCGAAAGCGATGGGTCAGTCACTTTTATGTCGACTGTGCCGACGTCTTCGCGAGCAGGTTCGCTCCCACAGGGAAATCATGGTGGGTTCGGTATCTGGTTAAAAAACAACCATCAAGCTGTACGCCATGTTCGCTGTGGCCTGTAGTCCCTTTCGCTCAGGTTATCCACAGGCCGTTCCACAGCCATTGTGGGTAACGCAGCACAACTTAATGACAACCCAGTGACTGCCAGACTCGTTGCGCGCTGTGGTGCAGGATGCCGTGGCGGCGGGCGAGGGCGTGGCGATCCTTGCTGTAGCCGCCACCGATGACCCCGACCACCGGGATGTCACGGCCCAGACAATGGCGCATCACGCTTTCATCGCGGGCGGCGACACCGGCGTCGGTCAGTTGCAGATAACCGAGGGCGTCGTCCTTGTGCACGTCAACGCCGGCGTCATACAGCACCAGATCCGGTTGATACAGCGGCAGCAGGTAGTTGAGTGTGTCATCCACCACTTTCAGGTAATCGGCATCGCCCATGCCTTTGGGCAGCGGAATGTCCCAGTCGCTTTCGGCCTTGCGTGCAGGAAAATTCTTTTCACAGTGCAGGGAAACGGTGATCGCCTCTGGCGTGTCCTGCAGGATTCGCGCGGTGCCGTCGCCCTGATGCACGTCGCAATCGAAGATCAGCACCCGGCTCACCCGACCGCTTTGCAGCAGGTAATGGCTGATGATCGCCAGGTCGTTGAAAATGCAGAACCCGGCCGGGTAATCGTAATGGGCGTGGTGTGTACCGCCGGCCAGGTGGCAGGCCAGGCCGTGCGCCAAGGCTTTTTCGGCCGCCAGAATCGAACCGCCGACAGCCCGCACGGTGCGTCGGGCCAGTGCTTCGTTCCACGGCAGGCCGAGGCGCCGCTGGTCTTCGCGGGACAACTCGCCGCTCATGTAGCGTTCGATATAGCTACGGTCATGGGCGAGGGCGAGGATGTCGTTGGGGCAGATCTCTGGACGCAGCAGATCAGCGTCGCGGGTCAGGCCGCTGTCGACCAGGTGATCGCGCAGCAAACGGAACTTGTCCATCGGAAAGCGGTGATCCGCCGGAAAGTCGGGGCTGTAGTCTTCGTGGTAGATCAGCGGCACTGGCATGGTGATTTCTTATCAGTACTTGGGGTCAGGAACGTAGGAAAGCGTGAAGGATCCTACCAGCGATGTAGACTTGCGGCATGGAAACGGAGGGGCACGATGGAGCCGATACAGGAACTCGAAAGCGCACGCCTGTTGATGCGCCAGTGGCGCGACGAGGATTTGCCGGCATTTGCTGTGATGTGCGCCGATCCTCAGGTGATGCGCTATTTTCCGGCGCCGATGAGCCGCCTGGAAAGCGCGTCGATGATCGGCCGCGTGCGCGGGCATTTTGCCGAGCACGGTTATGGCTTGTGGGCGCTGGAGCGCAAGGACAGCGGCGAGTTCATCGGTTTTACCGGCCTCGGCGTGGTCGGCTTCGATGCGCCATTCACCCCAGCCGTGGAAATCGGCTGGCGTCTGGCCAAGGAACATTGGGGCCTGGGTTACGCCAGTGAGGCAGCCTGGACGGCATTGCGCGCAGGCTTTGATCGGCTGGCGCTGAGGGAGATCGTGTCCTTCACCGCACAGAGCAATCTGCCGTCGGAGAAAGTCATGCAGGCGATTGGCATGCATCACGACCCTGCCGATGATTTCGATCACCCCAAACTGGCTGTCGACCACCCGCTGCGTCGACATCTGTTGTACCGCATCACCCGGGAGCAATGGCTGCAGACCTTGCATGGCTAAGCCGACACGGACGTTTACAATGGCGCGACAGTGGCTCGCGCCAGAACCTGAATGGGCCGCCGCAGCCAAGACTGCGCGGCATAGCGTTGTGTGAGGAGAGTCTGAATGAGCCAAGTGTTGGATGATCTGGTTGACCTGCTGACCCTGGAGCCGATCGAGGAAAACCTGTTCCGTGGCCGCAGCCAGGACTTGGGTTTCCGTCAGTTGTTCGGTGGTCAGGTGCTCGGTCAGTCGCTGTCGGCGGCCAGTCAGACGGTTGAAGAGGCGCGTCATGTGCATTCGATGCACGGCTATTTTTTGCGCCCCGGCGACGCCAAGTTGCCGGTGGTGTATTCGGTGGATCGCGTGCGTGATGGCGGCAGTTTCAGCACTCGCCGGGTGACGGCGATCCAGAAAGGGCATCCGATCTTTACCTGCAGCGCGTCGTTTCAGTACGACGAGGAAGGCTTCGAACATCAGAGCCAGATGCCGGTGGTGGTCGGCCCGGAAAACCTGCCGTCGGAGCTGGAACTGACCCAGCAACGCGCGCACCTGATCCCCGAGCACATGCGCGAAAAGCTGCTGTGCCCGAAACCGATCGAAGTTCGCCCGGTCACCGAAAAAGACCCGTACAACCCGCAGCCGGCCGATCCGGTGAAGTACGTGTGGTTCCGCGCTGACGGTGCGCTGGCCGACATTCCGGCGTTGCATAAATACCTGCTGGCCTACGCCTCGGACTTCGGTCTGCTGACCACCTCGATGCTGCCCCACGGCAAGTCGGTCTGGCAGAAGGACATGCAGGTCGCCAGCCTCGATCACGCGTTGTGGTTCCACAACGATTTGCGCGCCGATGACTGGTTGCTCTACGCGATGGACAGCCCATGGGCCGGCAATTCCCGTGGCTTCTCCCGTGGCAGCGTGTACAACCGCGCCGGGCAACTGGTGGCGTCGGTGACCCAGGAAGGCTTGATTCGTCACCGCAAGGACTGGGCATGAGCCTGAGCGATGTGAAGCACTGGGTGTTCGACATGGACGGCACCCTGACCGTCGCGGTGCATGACTTTGCGGCGATCCGCGTGGCGCTGGCGATTCCGCCCGAGGATGACATCCTTACCCATCTCGCAGCGCTGCCGGCCGATGAAGCGGCAGCGAAGCATGCGTGGCTGTTGGAGCATGAGCGTGATCTGGCGCTGGGTTCAAAACCGGCGGTGGGTGCGGTGGAGCTGGTGCGCGACCTGCACGAGCGCGGTTATCGCCTTGGCATCCTGACGCGCAATGCACGGGAACTGGCGCATGTGACGCTCGAAGCGATTGGCCTGGCCGACTGCTTCGCGGTGGAAGATGTACTGGGCCGCGATGAAGCTCCGCCCAAGCCGCATCCTGGCGGGTTGCTGAAACTGGCCGAGGCCTGGAACGTGCCGGCCAGCGAGATGGTGATGGTCGGTGATTACCGCTTCGATCTGGATTGCGGGCGAGCGGCCGGGGCGCGGACGGTGCTGGTGAATTTGCCGGATAACCCGTGGCCGGAGTTGACCGACTGGCATGCGCAGGATTGTGTGGTGTTGCGGCAGATGCTTTCGGCCTGAGATCCTCGGCGCCTGCCAGATTGCCTTCGCGAGCAAGCCCGCTCCCACCTATGGAATGCATTCCCCTGTGGGAGCGGGCTTGCTCGCGAAGAGGCCAGAGCGGCCACCGCAGGGATTACTGATCGAACAGGGCTTTCTGCCCCTGCGGCGATGTCAGCATCCCATCGCCGTTATGCCCCACCCCCGGCACTTCAACCAGCCGCTGATTGACCCCTTCCGGATGGCGGCGCAGCAGGTAGCCGAAAAACAGTTTGCCGCGCTCCAGGCGATAAGCGCCCTGGGCTTCGGCGGCGCAACGCTTGTCCAGCGCCGGATGCTGCGGGTCGATGTCCTGTTGGCCGAGCAGATAAATCACCTCGCGCTTGATGTAACTGCTTTCAAGCTGCAACGGCGTTTGCCCACCGGCGTACACCGGCATGTCGCTCAGACCGTACTTCCAGCGATTGAAACCCGGGCACTGCGCGTGATCGAACGCCACGGGCCGCTGTTCGTTGAAATAAGCATACGAAGACGGATTGGCCACGACATACCGCAGACGAATGCCGTTGGCCTTCAGTGCCGGCTGATCCTTGGCGAGCAGGGCATAGCGCTGCACCACTTGGCCGCCACCGGAATGGCCGAAAATCACGATCTGCTGCACATCCGGGAACTGCTTGCGATCGCTGACCCGCGAGACGATTTCGTCCAGTGCAGCGTAGGAGCTCAGCGGATTCGGCCCTGTGGATAACCCGCCACCCATCCACTCGTTGCCTTTCCAGCGCAACAATGTGTTGGGCAGGGAGTACAGGGCGACGTCACTTTCGTTGAGAAACTGCGGGGCGATCACCAGCGTGTGCGCGGTTTGCCCGGCCAGTTCGGCGGCGCTCTCGGCGCTTTTGCGGTAGGTCTCGGCGTTGCGCAGACGACCGTGAATGACGATCAGCACCCGTTCGATCTTCTCCGGCGCCGGGCCGAGGCCGACAGCCATTTCCCCGGCCTTCAGTTGCAGACGCCCGGGACTGATCGCGTCGACACCGGCGGCCTGGGCACTGCCGCCGATGATCAGTAAAGCCAAAAGCCATTTACGCATTTAGAGGTTTTTCGCGGCGAAGGTATCGCACTGGCCGACCTGGCCCTGGGCGAATCCGGTTTTGAACCAGCGCACTCGTTGCGCCGACGTGCCATGGGTAAACGAGTCCGGCACCACACGGCCCTGACCCTGTTGTTGCAGTCGATCATCACCGATGGCGTTGGCCGCGTTCAAGGCCTCTTCGACGTCACCGGGTTCCAGCCAGTTCAGGCGCTTCTGCGCATGGTAGGCCCAGACGCCGGCGAGGCAGTCGGCCTGCAATTCCTGACGCACGAGCAAACCGCCATCGCCTTGCATCTGCCGGCCCTGCTGGCGGGCGGCCTGGATTTTTGCCGAGACGCCGAGCAGCGTCTGCACATGGTGGCCGACTTCATGCGCGATCACGTAGGCCTGGGCGAAGTCGCCGGCGGCCTTGAAGCGCTGGGCCATTTCCTGGAAGAACGCCATGTCCAGATAGACTTTCTGATCCGCCGGGCAATAGAACGGGCCAGTGGCCGAGGTGGCGAGACCGCAGGCGGAATTCACCCGGTTGCTGAACAGCACCAGGGTCGGATCCTTATATTGGCGCCCGGCCTGCTGGAAAATCGCGCCCCAGGTGTCTTCGGTGTCGCCAAGAATCGAGCGGACGAATTCGGCCTGCTGGTCATTGGCCGGTGGCGCTTGACGGGTTTGCGTTGTAGCGGGTGCCGATTGCTCGGTCATTTGCCCGGTGAGCTGGCCGAGGATCTGCAAAGGATCCTGCCCGGTGATCCAGCCGATGCCGACGATCAGCAGGATCGCCCCGAGGCTCAGGCCCTTGCCGCCACCGAAACGCATGCCACCGCCACCGCTGTCGCCCTCATCACCCCGGGCGTCGACGACGTTGTCACTGCGTCGGCCTTTTTTCCATAGCATGTGGGAATCCTCTATCTGTACCGGGTGAAAGTTGCGTGGTGATGAGTGTTGCTGGTGCGCAGGAGCGGCGCCAGTCCGGTCGTCAGACAGCCGGGCGGCGCGACGGTTCTGTCGCCGCCAGATTAGCGTTTTAGCCGCGTGCCCGGGAAGGTATCGTGTGCAGTGCGGTGGTTTCTACTCTGTGTGGAAACGCGGTGCGGGTGAAGTCGTGCGTTGTTCGCCCAGTATTTGGTTTGTCGTGTGTGAGAGTCTGACGCCTGGCTCTAGATTGTTGCGCAGTATTTACAAGGAGAGCTCATGACCGTCAGCACACCGTTATCCGGCGTCAACCAACCCTTCAGAGGGATCTTGCTGATTGTCCTGGCGACCTTTCTGTTTTCCAGCCATGACGCGCTGTCGAAATACCTCTCGGGTTTCTATCCGATCGTGATGGTGGTGTGGGCTCGGTATCTGGTGCACACCTTGCTGATGGCGGGGATCTTTCTGCCGCAGTCGGGGTTGCGGGTGCTGCGCACCAAGCGACCGTTGTGGCAGTTGGCGCGGGCATTGTGCCTGTTGGGCACCAGTCTGTTTTTCACCACCGCGCTGCTGTACATCCCGCTGGCCGAAGCCACGGCGGTCAACTTTCTCGCGCCGGTGTTGGTGACCGCGTTGTCGGTACCGTTGCTCAAGGAGCGGGTGACGCGCGGGCAGTGGATCGCGGTGATCTGCGGATTCATCGGCGTGCTGATCATCGTCCACCCGGGAGGCGAATTGTTCACCCCGGCAGTGCTATTGCCCTTCTGCTCGGCGCTGTTCTTCTGTTTCTATCAACTGCTCACGCGCAAGCTCAGCGAATTCGACAGCCCGACCACCAGCAACTTTTTCGCCGGCCTGTGCAACACGTTGGTGATGAGCGCGCTGGTGCCGTTCTTCTGGCAGGTGCCGAGCGTGGGGCATGGGGTGTTGATGCTGGCGCTGGGCACCTGCGGGATGACCGCGCACCTGTTTCTGACCCAGGCGTTCCGCCACGCCGCGCCGGCCTTGCTGGCGCCGTTTGGCTACTGCCAGATCGTGTTTGCGGGGTTGTTGGGCTGGGTGGTGTTCAAGCACACGCCGAGTCTTTTGACGGTGATCGGGATCGCGGTGATCTGCTGCAGTGGATTGGCGGCAGCGTGGCAGCAAAGCCGTCGCTGAAGAAACCGAGAACCCCTGTGGGAGCGGGCTTGCTCGCGAAGGCGGTTAATCAGTCAACATCAAAGTTGAATGTCAGTGCGTCTTCGCGAGCAAGCCCGCTCCCACAGGGGCGGGGTTACTCGGTGATCGTCGGAATCTTGCGCGGCGCCAGGAAGTACATCCACGCCAGTGCGATGAAGTACATCGCCGGAATCAGCGTGAACAGCACCGTGTAGTTGTTGTGGGTGACGGTCAGGATGTGGCCGACGATCTGGGTCATGAACATCCCGCCGATCGCTGCGCACATGCCGCCGAAACCGAACACCGTGCTCATCATGTGCTTGGGCGTGTAGTCCATCACCAGGCTCCAGATGTTCGCGGTCCAGGCCTGATGCGCGCCGATCGCCAGGGAAATTGCCGCCACCGCGACCCACAGATTGCTTGAACCGGCCGCCATCACCACGCCGATGATGCAGCAGGCAAACAGGAACATCGACAGCAGCCGTGCCTTGATCGGGTTCATCCCGCGGCCAATCATGAAGGACGACAGGATGCCGCCGCCGACACTGCCGAAGTCGGCCGTGACGTAGATGATGATCAGCGGAATGCCCATCTGGGTCACGTTGATGCCCAGGTTGTATTGCTGATTGAGAAACGGCGGCAGCCAGTACAGGTAGAACCAGAACACCGGCGCGGTCATCGAGTAGGCGAGGGCGAAGGCCCAGGTGCCACGCATGCGCAGGATGCGCGAGAACGGTACGCGGGCCTGCTCCGGTTCGACTTCCTGCTGGATGTAGTCGAGTTCGGATTTTTTCACGCTCGGATGGTCTTCCGGGTTGAAGTACTTCAGCCCCCAGAGCAGCAGCCAGATCCCGCCCAGTGCCGACATGCACAGGAACGCCGCCTGCCAGCCCCACACATGGAGGATCAGCGGCAGCAGCATCGGTGTGAACATCGCGCCAACGTTGGTGCCGGCGTTGAAGATGCCGGTGGCGACCGCACGTTCACCGGCCGGGAACCACAGGCGCGTGGTTTTCACGCAGGCCGGGTAGTTGGCCGCCTCGGTCAGGCCGAGGATGAACCGGCAGACCATGAAGCCGACGGCCGAGGTCGCCAGGCCGTGAGCGCCGGTGGCCAGGCTCCAGAGCAGTACCGCGCAGAAGAACACGCGCTTGACCCCGACCCGGTCGATCAGTCGCCCCTGCAGGACGAAGCCGATCGCGTAGCCCACCTGAAACCAGAAGTTGATGTTGGCGTAATCCATCGCCGTCCAGCTCATTTCCTTGGCGAGGATCGGCTGCATGACGCCCAGGGCGGCGCGGTCGATGTAGTTCAGGGTGGTGGCAAAAAACACCAGCGCCAGCATGCCCCAACGGGTCTTGCCGACGGCCATGGCGCCGCGGATCTTGTCGCCGATGCCACCCGTGGCAGTGCTCATGGCCGGAGCCATGTGGGAAGTCTGTGAAGGAATCATTGTTCCACCCGTTTTTGAATTTGTTATGTGGTGTTGTTTGCAAGGCACTGCGACCGAGCGTTCACGTCCGGACTCAATGTGCAGTCGATGTTGGGCAGTGGACGAAAAATCGTCAATTCGTCGAAACGCCTTAGTGTTCGATAATCGCACGCAAAACTAACCGGGTAGTACACTTTAAATTGCTGTGCGCAGTCATGCAGCCAATAATTTGCAGACGATAAAAACATCCCTGAATCAGAGCAGTGCAGACCGGGAGTTCAAGCATGCAGCGTTCCATTGCCACCGTTTCCCTGAGCGGCACCCTGCCGGAAAAGCTCGAAGCCATTGCCGCCGCCGGATTCGACGGCGTCGAGATCTTTGAAAACGATCTGCTGTATTACGACGGCAGCCCTCGGGAAATCAGGCAGATGTGTGCTGACCTGGGCATCGCGATCACTCTGTTCCAGCCGTTTCGTGACTTCGAAGGCTGCCGGCGCGAGCGTCTGGCGCGTAATCTGGAGCGGGCCGAGCGCAAGTTCGACTTGATGCAGGAACTGGGCACCGATCTGATTCTGGTGTGCAGCAACGCCTCTGCGGACTGCGTTGGCGACCGGCAGATCCTCGTCGATGACCTGCGCCTGCTGGCCGAGCATGCGGGCGCCCGCGGGCTGCGCATCGGCTATGAAGCGCTGGCCTGGGGCCGGCACGTCAATACCTATCAACAGGTCTGGGACATCGTGCGCCAGGCCGATCACCCGGCCCTCGGCGTGCTGCTCGACAGCTTTCACACCTTGTCGTTGAAAGGCGATCCGAGCGCGATTGCCGACATCCCCGGCGACAAGATCTTCTTCGTGCAAATGGCCGACGCGCCGATCCTCGCCATGGATGTGCTGGAGTGGAGCCGGCATTTTCGTTGCTTCCCCGGGCAGGGCGAATTCGATCTGCCGGGGTTCCTCGCGCCGATCATTCAGAGTGGTTACACCGGGCCGTTGTCGCTGGAGATCTTCAACGATGGTTTCCGCGCCGCGCCGCCACGGGCCAACGCCGCCGATGGTCTGCGTTCGCTGCTGTATCTGGAGGAGAAAACCCGCCAGCGCCTGGAGCAGCAGAGAGCACCGGTGAGCAACCGCGAAATCCTCTTCCAAACACCGAAGGCCAGTGAGTACAACGGGATCGAGTTTCTCGAGTTCGCCGTCGATGAAAGCCTGGGCGCCAAATTGACGAACTGGCTGGAACGCCTGGGTTTCGCCAAGGCCGGGCAGCACCGCTCCAAGAACGTGAGCCTGCTGCGTCAGGGCGATATCAACCTGATCCTCAACGCCGAACCGTATTCGTTCGGCCACAGTTTTTTCGAGGCCCATGGCCCGTCACTGTGCGCCACCGCCGTGCGGGTCAAGGACAGCGCCAGCGCGCTGGCCCGCGCGGTCGCTTACAAGGGCCAGCCCTATCGCGGACTGGTCGGCCCCAACGAACTGGAACTGGCCGCCGTACGCGCGCCGGACGGCAGTCTGATTTATCTGGTGGATGAGGCCGCGGACGTCTATGGCACGGACTTCAATCTGTTGCCGAGCGCTCAGGCTCGTGGCGGCCTCAAACGCATCGACCACATGGCCATGGCGTTGCCGGCCGACAGCCTCGACAGTTGGGTGCTGTTCTACAAGAGCCTGCTGGATTTCGAGGCCGACGATGAAGTGGTGCTGCCCGATCCTTACGGTCTGGTGAAGAGCCGTGCGTTGCGTAGCCGCGACAGTTCGATCCGTCTGCCGCTGAACATCTCGGAGAATCGCAATACCGCGATCTCTCATGCCCTGTCGAGTTATCGCGGCTCGGGTGTGCATCACATCGCCTTCGATTGTGAAGACATCTTCGCCGAAGTCAGTCGCGCCAAAGAAGCTGGTGTGCCGTTGTTGGATATCCCGCTCAACTATTATGACGACCTCGCTGCACGCTTCGATTTCGATGACGAGTTCCTCAGCGAACTGGCCTATTACAACGTGCTCTACGACCGTGATGCACAGGGCGGCGAGCTGTTCCATGTGTACACCGAGCCGTTCGAGGGACGTTTCTTCTTCGAGATCATCCAGCGCAAGAACGGTTACGCCGGTTACGGTGCGGCGAACGTCGCTGTGCGTCTGGCGGCAATGGCCAAATCACGCAGCGGTGCGGTGCGCCAGGCGAAGTTGTAGGAAATTCGTAAACGCGGGATTAAACACGGGCCACGTGGCTTCCTTCACTGTGCGACGCGGCCCATAATCGCCCACCTGTGCAGTGATGGCCGTGAGCCCGCAATGACAATGACATCAGAACTCCCCGCCGCTCCCGTCGTATCAGGCATCGAGCCGCGCAAGAGTCGCAAGAACAACCCGGAAAAGACCCGCGAGAACATCCTCCAGGAGGCGATCGTCGAGTTCGTCCAGCAGGGGTTGTCCGGCGCCCGCGTCGACGCGATCGCCGAGCGCATCCACACCTCCAAACGCATGATCTATTACTACTTCGGCAGTAAGGAGCAGTTGTACGTCGAGGTGCTGGAGAAACTCTACGGCGACATCCGCAGCACCGAAAACCGCCTGCACCTGGCGGAGTTGCCGCCGGTGGTGGCGATCCGGCGACTGGTGGAATTCACCTTCGATCACCACGACCGCAACGTCGATTTCGTGCGCATCGTCTGCATTGAAAATATCCACAACGCCGAGTTCGTGAAGCGTTCCGACGCGATCAAGGCGATGAACAACACCATCCTCGATTCGCTGGGCGAGATTTTGCGCCGTGGTGCCGAGGAGGGCGTCTTCCGTGCTGGCCTCGATGCGCTGGACGTGCACTTGCTGATCAGCTCGTTCTGCTTCTATCGCGTCTCGAACCGCCATACGTTCGGTGAGATCTTTCAGATCGACCTGCCGGACGAAACCATCAAGCAGCGCCATCGCGAGATGATCTGCGAGTCGGTGCTGCGCTACTTGCAGCCGTAACACTATCCAATGCGGGAGCGGGCTTGCGCGCGAAGGCGGCGTGTCAGCCGAAACATCTGGCGCCTGACACACCGCTTTCGCGAGCAAGCCCGCTCCCACAGGTTTTATATTGTTCTTCAGCCATTCATGCTTTGAAAATGCGTGAGCATTCGCTGCGTATCAGGCACCACGCCGCTGAACAGTTCAAACGCCTTCACCGCTTGAAACACCGCCATGTTGCCGCCGTCCAGCGTGCGGCAACCGAGGGCGCGGGCGTTGCGCAGCAGTTCGGTTTCCAGCGGAAAGTAAACAATCTCCGCGACCCACAATTCTTTGCGCAACAGTTCGATAGGCACCGGCATGCCCGGTAGTTTGGCCATGCCCATCGGCGTGGTGTTCACCAGGCCATCAGCCTTGTTCAGTGTGCCCGGCAGGTCTTGCCCGGCGACAGCGCGACCGAAGCCGAAATGCTGGTTGAGGTTGTTCGCCAGACTTTCGGCGCGCTCGCGGTCGACGTCGAAAATGCTCAGTTGCCGCACGCCCTCACTCAGCAGCGCGTGGGCAACTGCCGCACCTGCACCGCCGGCGCCCATCTGGACCACACGCTCTCGGGCAGCATCCTTGAAGCCGCGACGAAAGCCTTCGGCAAAGCCCAGGCAATCGGTGTTGTGGCCGATGCGTTTGCCGTCCTTGAGCACCACGGTATTGACCGCGCCGATGCCCCGGGCTTCCGGCGACAGTTCATCGAGCAGCGCGATGACTGCCTGCTTGCACGGAAAGGTGATGTTCAGGCCCGTGTAGTTCATCCGCTCCGCCGCCAGCAGCAAGTCGGGCAGGGCGTTGCTGTCCAGTTGCAACTGATCGAGGTCGATCAGGCGATACAGGTAGCGCAGACCTTGGGCGTCACCTTCATGCTCATGCAGTGACGGCGTGCGCGAAGCCTGAATGCCGGCGCCGATCAGTCCGGCCAGTATCACGTGCTTGCGGATCATGCTGCGCGCCCCTTCAGCCGTTGACTGAAATGTTCCAGGGCCAGGCGATAACCATGGCTGCCGAAGCCACATATCACTGCTGTGGCGATGGCCGAAACGAACGAGTGATGCCGGAACGGCTCGCGTGCATGGACGTTGGACAGGTGCACTTCGATCACCGGCAACTCACAGGCAACTAGCGCATCGCGGATCGCCACCGAGGTGTGCGTCCAGGCCGCCGGGTTGATCACGATGCCGGCACAGCGCCCGCGTGCCGCATGAATCCAGTCGAGCAATTCGCCTTCGTGATTGGTCTGGCGAAACTCCACCGCCAGGCCGAACTCCTCGGCCGCGCGACCGCATAGGGCAGAGATATCGGCCAGGGTTTCGTGACCGTAGGTCGCCGGTTCACGGGTGCCGAGCAGGTTCAGGTTCGGGCCGTTGAGCACCAGAACGATAGGGGGCATGGGGGGCAAACTCCACTTATTGTTGTTGGCTTGGGCCGAGGGTTTCAGCCTGCGGAGATAAAATGTACCAGATGGTTACCGTGGTCAAATGAAGTGCTTGAGCCTGGGAGTTTTGTGTTCGGTGATCGCACGCAAGCCATTTTTGTGGGCAGGGTTGTTCTAATTGTAACGACAGCTTTGCTTACGTTTTCCTTCGAATGTTTACCGACTCCTGACCCTCGCCAACGTTAGCCTGAGAGTGGTGAGAAGCAGCGCTTGTTGTGCAGCTCCGGTCGTCGGATTTGCTGTTTCGGTGAGCTTTGAAAAACCATCGCTGGTCATCCGTTTTGAAGACGGTAGCGGTGTGTTACTGCCGGTGAATCAGTATCCGGAGTTCGACGGGTTTGAGGCAGGCGACTATGAGGGACTGACAATCGGTTTCGCAGGCACCGTGCTTTGCCACGAGGGCAAAGACCTCGATGTTTCCATTGCGGGGATGATTTCGGCGAACCCGTCACTCATGAGGGTGGCGGCTTCTGTGGTTGCTTCGCGCAACGGTCGTCAAAGCAGTGCGGCAAAATCCGAAGCTGCACGAGCGAATGGCAAAAAGGGCGGGCGCCCCCGCAAAACCGATATCGCACCGTGACACCCACAAAAAAGCCGTCGATCACGACGGCTTTTTTGCATCCGGGAACCGGCAATCAACGCCGGGTCAGCAACACGCCTGACTCCATGTGATGCGTCCACGGGAACTGGTCGAACAGCGCGCAGCGGGTGATGCGGTGCGTGTCGTGCAGTTGGGCGATGTTGGCCGCCAGGGTTTCCGGGTTGCAGGAGATGTACAGGATGTTGTCGAAGCGTCGGGTGAGCTCGCAGGTGTCCGGGTCCATGCCGGCGCGCGGCGGGTCGACGAAGACGCTGCCGAACTCGTAGCTTTTCAGGTCGATGCCTTGCAGGCGACGGAACGGGCGCACTTCGTTGAGGGCTTCGGTCAGCTCTTCGGCGGAAAGGCGTACCAGCGTGACGTTATCCACAGCGTTTTCACTGAGGTTGCTCAGTGCTGCGTTGACCGAGGTCTTGCTGATTTCGGTGGCCAGCACTTTACGCACGCGAGTGGCGAGCGGCAGGGTGAAGTTGCCGTTGCCGCAGTACAACTCCAGCAGATCGTCAGTGCGATCGCCCAATGCTTCGTACGCCCAGTTCAACATCTTCTGGTTCACGGTGCCGTTAGGCTGGGTGAACGCACCTTCAGGCTGACGGTAGCTGAAAGTACGACCGCCGACTTCGAGCTTCTCGACCACGTAATCGAGGCCGAGCACTTCGCGTTTGCCCTTTGAGCGACCAATGACGCTGACATTGAGATCAGCGGCCAACTGGGTAGCGGCGGCATGCCAGTGTTCGTCCAGCGGACGGTGGTAGCACAGGGTGATCATCGCATCGCCGGCCAAAGTGGTCAGGAACTCCACCTGGAACAGCTTGTGGCTGAGCGCCGAACTGGCTTGCCACGCGGCCTTGAGTTGCGGCATCAACTGGTTGATGCGCAGGCTGGCAATCGGGAACTCTTCGATCAGGATCGGCGTGCGTTTGTCGTCCTGGGAGAACATCGCGTAGTGCCGTTCGCCGGCCTCGCGCCACAGGCGGAATTCGGCGCGCAGACGGAAGTTCTGCAGCGGCGAATCGAACACGCTTGGCTCGGGGGCATCGAACGGCGCCAACAGGTCACGCAAACGCGTGACCTTGGCTTCAAGTTGCTCGGCGTAAGCCTGGGAATCGAAAGTCATGCGTTGAACCAACCCAACTTGATCACGAACAGAATCGACAGAATCACCAGCGCCGGGTTCAGCTCACGGGCGCGGCCCGACAGCAGCTTGATCACGGTCCAGGAAATGAAGCCGAACGCGATGCCGTTGGCGATCGAGTAGGTAAACGGCATGGCCAGCGCGGTGACCACGACCGGCGCAGCGACGGTGATGTCTTCCCAGTCTATTTCCGCCAGGCCCGACGTCATCAGCACGGCGACGAACAGCAGGGCCGGTGCGGTGGCGAAGGCCGGAACACTGGCCGCCAGTGGCGAGAAGAACAGCGCCAACAGGAACAGCAACGCCACGACCACGGCCGTCAGACCGGTACGCCCGCCCGCGCTCACGCCGGCAGCGGATTCGATGTAGCTGGTGGTGGTCGAGGTGCCCAGCAGCGAACCGGCCATGGCCGCGGTGCTGTCAGCGATCAGTGCGCGACCCATTTTCGGCATGTGGCCATCTTTGCCCATCAGGCCGGCGCGCTTGGCAACGCCGATCAGGGTGCCGGAGTTGTCGAACAGGTCGACGAACAGAAAGGCGAAGATCACGCTGACCAGACCGATGTCCAGTGCGCCCTTGATGTCCAGTTGCATGAAGGTCGGGGCCAGCGAAGGTGGCATCGAGGTCACGCCGCCGAACGGAGTGAAGCCCATCACGATGGACACGATGGTTACCGCGAGAATGCCGATCAGCACCGCACCGCGCACTTTCAGGGCTTCGAGGGCAACAATCAGGGCGAAACCGAGGGTGGCGAGGATCGGAGCCGGGGCTTTCAGGTCACCGAGGCCGACCATGGTGGCCGGGTTGCTGACCACGATACCGGCGTTGTGCAGGGCGATCAGTGCCAGGAACAGGCCGATACCGGCGGCGATCGCCGAGCGCAGCGGCAGCGGGATGCTGTTGATGATCCATTCGCGGATGCGGAAGATCGACAGCAGGAAGAAGCACACCGCCGAGATGAACACCGCGCCCAGCGCCACTTGCCAGGTATGGCCCATGTGCAGGACCACGGTATAGGTAAAGAAGGCGTTCAGGCCCATGCCCGGTGCGAGGGCGATCGGGTAGTTGGCGATCAGGCCCATGATGGTCGAGCCGATGGCGGCTGCCAGACAGGTGGCGACGAACACCGCGCCCTTGTCCATGCCGGTCTCGCCGAGAATGCTCGGGTTGACGAACAGAATGTAGGCCATGGCCAGGAAAGTCGTGATACCCGCAAGAATCTCGGTACGCACGTTGGTGTTGTGTGCCTTGAGTTGAAACAGCCTTTCCAGCATGTCTGCTCCCCGTGGCGCGCGTGGCGCCGTGAATGTATCGACCTCAACAGCAAAGCACAGACCGTCGCAAGCGCCTGGAAAATTGTGGTGGGCCGGAAAAAGCCGCGCATCATACCAGTAGCGTGAGGAATATGGCGGTTGTTGGTGCCGAACGTCGTCGAAGTTTTGCCACAGGGGTAACTGCGCCATACTGCGCGCTGATTTTTTCGGGATGGACAACGCATGAGCAAGCGCGCGATGAAGGCTTTGGGTTTGATGGCGGTGCTGATGGCCGGGGCTCCTGCGGCGCAGGCCGCCTCGGCGGCGCCGTTGACGCAAGTGAAAGTCATCAAGGTCCAGTCGCCGGCCTGTGGCCTTGAAGACATTGGCGATGGACAGTCGCAGACTCAATGCAATCACGCCGGACCAAGCATCAAGGTGTACGTACTGGAAGTCGGCTATGGCCAGAACCAGCCGCACGCCACGCTGGACGGTTTCGAAGTGAATGGCACCCGGGCCCCAGTGTGTGCCTTCGATAACGGCAATCTGACCGAGTGCACGCCAGGCCGTAGCACCGTCGGTTCGCTGTATACCTTCGATCTGGCGGGCAAGCAGGAAGGCACTTTCACCTTCAGCAACACCTCGCTCAACGCCCCGCGCAACACGCTGTCGACCCAGCTTTACATCAAGTAACGGCTGTCACCGAACAGGGCAGGGCAAAGCTGACTACGCTTGAAAGATCACCCAGCGGATGGCGGCCATGACCTTTAGAGCCCTGATTACCCTCGCCGAGGGCATCGATGATCTGCAATGCGTGACCCTGATCGATGTGCTGCGCCGCGCCGGCGTCGAGGTGGTAGCGGCCAGCATCGAAGGCCGGCGCATGTTGACCTGCGCGCGCGGCACGCGCCTGACAGCAGACGGCATGCTGATCGACGTGCTGGCGCAGGCCTTCGACCTGATCGTCCTGCCCGGTGGCGCCATCGGCGCCCAACATCTGGCGGCGCATCAACCGCTGCAACAATTGCTCAAGGACCAGGCCAGCGCCGGACGCCTGTTCGCCGCCATCGCCGAGTCCCCGGCCATCGCCCTGCAAGCCTCAGGTGTATTACGCCAACGGCGCATGACCTGCCTGCCGGGTGCCAGCCATCAACTGTCAGGTTGTACATTTGTTGATCAACCAGTGGTGGTCGACGGCAATTGCATCACCGCCCAGGGTTCGGGCGACGCATTGGGGTTTGCCCTGACGTTGGTTGAGCAGCTTGGCGGCAAGGCGTTGCGGGCCAAGGTGGCGGGGGAGATGTTGGTTTGAAGGGATCAGGCGTGGACGACAATAGGCGGGTTGTGCATGGGCATGAGCCCGCCTCCTGTCGGTGATCGTCCACATAATTTGATTTCGCTGATGTGACTCAGACCTTCGCTTCTTCCACCGGCACATGCATCCGGTCGCGTTTGGCCAAGGTGGGGAACAGTTTGATCCACGTCCCGGTGACCACCAGTGTGCCGATCCCGCCCATCACCACCGCTGGCACGGTGCCGAACCAATGTGCGGTGAGGCCGGATTCGAATTCTCCCAACTGGTTCGAGGCGCCGATGAACAGGCCGTTCACCGCGCTGACCCGGCCGCGCATTTCGTCCGGGGTTTCCAGTTGGACGAAGGAGGCGCGGATCACCATGCTGATCATGTCCGCCGCACCCAGCACCACCAGCACCGCCAGCGAGAACCAGAACGAGGTCGAGAGGCCGAAGGCGATGGTTGCAACGCCGAACACACCGACGGCGGTGAACATCACTCGGCCGACATTGCGCTCTACCGCAAATCGCGCCAGAAACAGCGACATCCCCAGCGCGCCGACCGCCGGTGCCGAACGCAGCAGGCCCAGACCCCATGGGCCGGTGAGCAGGATGTCCTTGGCGAACACCGGCAGCAGCGCGGTGGCACCACCGAGCAGCACGGCGAACAGATCCAGCGAGATCGCCCCGAGGATATCCGGGCGGCTGCGGATGAAGCGAATCCCCGCCAACAGCGAGTCCAGTGTGGCTTTGCTTTTGTTCAGTGGGGTTTGCCGGGCGGGCAGGTTGAGCATCAATGTGCAAGCGATGACGTAGAGCAACACGGTCGGGCCATAGACCCAGACACTGCCGAACGCATAGAGCAAACCACCCATCGCCGGGGCGACGATGGTGGCCGACTGTTGCGCCGACTGCGCGGCGGCGACAGCCCGCGGGAACAACGCCGTTGGCACGATACTCGGCAACAGTGCCTGAGTGGTGGGCAACTCAAAGGAGCGTGCGCCGCCGAGCAGGAAGGCGAGGATGAAGATCATTTCCCGGGTGATGTGATCGGTGGCGCTGCCAATTGCCAGTGCCAGGGCGATCAACGCCTGCAACGACTGGCAGATGGCCGCGACCCGGCGCCGATCATAGCGGTCGGCGACATGCCCGGTGTGCAGCATGAACAGTACCCGTGGCGCGAACTCGACCAGACCGACCAGACCCAGGTCGAGTACGTTGCCGGTCAACTGATACAGATTCCAGCCGATCGCCACAGTGAGCATCTGAAAACCGCTGGCAGTAAAGATTCGTGCAAACCAGAACGCGAGAAACGGACGGTGGTGACGTAACAGCAGGGGCTCTTGGCTGGGCATCTGAAGGCAGGTCTGGCTCGAGGGGAATGGCGAGGTTATCACCAGTCTGTAACAGGAAGTTGCTATGACAAAAAATTTAGTTAGCCAAACATCTATCGTGCCCGGCACGCCTCATTTCGCTGTGGCGAGGGGATTTATCCCCGATCGGCTGCGCAGCAGTCGTAAAAAATCGACGAAGCGACCAGAAGACGCAGCCTGGAGGGATGCATCCAAGGACTGCTCCACAGCCCATCGGGGATAAATCCCCTCACCACAAGGGATCGCGCTGTCTCAGGGAATGTATTTCAGATCATTTCCCCAATCCTGAGGCAACTTGTCACGCGGCAAACGACCACGCGGTTCTTCGTCGGAAATGGGACTACTCTTTCAACGTTGCTTGATCCAGATCAAGACCCTCCCGGGCCATGGTCTGGTGGCCCGTTGGCCAGACTCCCTGCGTTGCGATGGCTGTTAAAAAAGAACGAATCAGAATTCGCCGCACTCCATATCCGTGGGGGCAGTAGGTACAGGGGCCACGAGCCCCAACGCCGGTATTACCTGACAGAGGAAGCCATATGTTCGGTTTAGAGGCACTCGATCTCGCCCGAATTCAGTTCGCGTTCACCATCTCGTTCCACATCCTGTTCCCGGCCATCACCATTGGTCTGGCGAGTTACCTGGCGGTGCTCGAAGGCTTGTGGCTGAAAACCCATAACGACACCTACCGAGACCTCTACCACTTCTGGTCGAAGATCTTCGCCGTCAATTTCGGCATGGGTGTGGTGTCAGGGTTGGTCATGGCCTACCAGTTCGGCACCAACTGGAGCCGCTTCTCGGACTTCGCCGGTTCCGTCACCGGGCCGTTGCTGACCTACGAGGTGCTCACGGCCTTCTTCCTCGAGGCCGGTTTCCTCGGAGTGATGCTGTTCGGCTGGAACAAGGTCGGGCGCGGCCTGCACTTCTTCGCCACGGTAATGGTGGCCATTGGCACGCTGATCTCGACGTTCTGGATTCTCGCCTCCAACAGCTGGATGCAGACGCCGCAAGGCTTCGAAATCATCAACGGCCAGGTGATCCCGACCGATTGGCTGGCAATCATCTTCAACCCGTCGTTCCCGTATCGACTGATGCACATGGCGACCGCTGCGTTCGTTGCCACGGCCTTCTTCGTCGGCTCGTCGGCGGCCTGGCACCTGCTGCGCGGCAAGGACAACCCGGCGATCCGCACCATGCTGTCGATGGCGATGTGGATGGCGCTGATCGTCGCGCCGATCCAGGCGGTGATCGGTGACTTCCATGGCCTCAACACCCTCAAGCATCAGCCGGCGAAAATCGCTGCGATCGAAGGTCACTGGGAAAACGTCGGCAACGAAGCGACGCCGTTGATCCTGTTCGGCTGGCCGGACATGAAAGAGGAGAAAACCAAGTTCGCCGTGGAGATCCCGTATCTCGGCAGCCTGATCCTGACTCACTCGCTGGACAAGCAGGTGCCGGCGCTCAAGGAGTTCCCGCCTGAAGACCGGCCGAATTCGACCATTGTGTTCTGGTCGTTCCGGATCATGGTCGGCCTCGGTTTCCTGATGATCTTCACCGGTCTGTGGAGCCTGTGGCTGCGCAAGCGCGATTCGCTCTACACCTCACGGCCGTTCCTGTACCTGGCGCTGTGGATGGGGCCGTCCGGCCTGATCGCGATCCTCGCCGGCTGGTTCACCACCGAGATCGGTCGTCAGCCGTGGGTGGTCTACGGGCTGATGCGCACGGCGGATGCGTCCTCCAACCACAGCTTCATGCAGATGAGCATCACCCTGATCATGTTCGTCGTGGTGTATTTCGCGCTATTCGGTGCAGGTCTGGGCTACATGATGCGTCTGGTGCGCAAAGGGCCGAAAACCGATGAGGGCAAGGAAACCAACGACGGTGGTCCCGGCCAGAAACGCACGCCGGCCCGGCCGATGTCCGCTGCCGACGACGACGGCGCCGATGCAGACCATCGCCCCAGCCTGACCAAGGAGATTTGAATCATGGGTATTGATCTTCCGCTGATCTGGGCCGTGATCATCATCTTCGGCATCATGATGTACGTGGTCATGGACGGCTTCGACCTGGGGATCGGGATTCTCTTCCCGTTCATCCCGGGCAAGACCGACCGAGATGTGATGATGAACACCGTCGCCCCCGTGTGGGACGGCAATGAAACCTGGCTGGTACTGGGCGGCGCAGCGTTGTTCGGCGCGTTCCCGCTGGCCTATTCGGTGGTGCTCTCGGCGCTGTACCTGCCGCTGATCTTCATGCTGATCGGCCTGATTTTCCGTGGTGTGGCGTTCGAGTTTCGCTTCAAGGCCAAGGACGACAAGCGTCACCTGTGGGACAAGGCGTTCATCGGTGGTTCGGTGGCGGCGACGTTCTTCCAGGGCGTGGCACTGGGGGCGTTCATTGACGGCTTGCCGGTGGTCAATCGGCAATACGCCGGCGGCTCACTGGACTGGCTGACGCCGTTCACGATGTTCTGCGGGGCTGCGTTGGTAGTGGCTTACGCCTTGCTCGGCTGCACCTGGCTGATCATGAAGACCGAAGGCAAGCTGCAAGAGCAGATGCACAATCTGGCGCGACCGCTGGCGTTCGTGCTGTTGGCAGTGATCGGCATCGTCAGTCTGTGGACGCCGCTGGCGCACCCGGAAATCGCCACGCGCTGGTTCAGCACACCGAATCTGTTCTGGTTCATGCCGGTGCCGATTCTGGTGCTGGTCACGATGTATGGCTTGATCCGCGCGGTGGCGCGCAATGCCAACTACATGCCGTTCCTGTTGACCCTGGTGCTGATTTTCCTCGGCTACAGCGGTCTGGGCATCAGCCTGTGGCCGAACATCGTGCCGCCGTCGATCTCGATCTGGGACGCCGCCGCACCACCGCAGAGCCAGGGCTTCATGCTGGTGGGTACGCTGTTCATCATCCCGTTTATTCTGGGTTACACCTTCTGGAGCTATTACGTGTTCCGCGGCAAGGTCACTCATGAGGACGGTTACCACTGATCTGCGCTCTGCTCACCCAGTGTGAGCGAGCCTGCCCGCGATGGTGTCGTCAGTGACGCCATCGCCTGACGGAGGAACGATGCAATGAGCGGCAAACATTCCCTGCACGAGATTGAAGAGGCCGAAAAAAAGCCGCTGTGGCAGCGGCTCGGCTGGTTGGCCCTGATCTGGATCGGTAGCGTCGGCGCGCTGTTCATTGCGGCCAGCTTGATGCGCATGTTCATGAACGCGGCCGGACTGACCACGCACTGATACATCCCGTCCCGTTGCCCTTGGGCACGGATTTATGACCCTCTGTACCGCGGAGGGTTTTTTTTGCCTGGCGTTTACTTGCGCGCCTTGAGAATCACGAATTTAGGGGTTGCCGCCACTTGCTCGACGCCACGGAACAGCCGAGCCAGTTTGCTGTGATAACCCAGGTGACGGTTGCCGACAATGTAGAGCGCACCGCCCACCACCAGCGCCTCACGCGCCTGCTGGAACATGCGCCAGGCGAGGAAGTCGCCGACCACCTGCTGTTGATGGAACGGCGGGTTGCACAGCACCACGTCCAGCGATTGCGGCTCTTGCCCGGCCAGACCATCACCGGCACGCACGATCACCTCGCGTTCGCCGAGCGCAGCGTGCCAGTTTTCAGCGGCCGATTGCACGGCCATGAACGATTCGTCGACCAGCGTGTATTGCGCATCAGGGTTCTGCAGGGCACTGGCGATGGCCAACACGCCGTTGCCACAACCGAGGTCGGCGACGCGAGCGCTGCCAAGGTTCTTCGGCAGATGCGGGATAAAGGCTCGGGTGCCGATATCCAGCCCTTCGCGGCAGAATACGTTGGCGTGGTTGAGCAACTCGATGGCTGGCTCGTCGAGCCGGTAGCGTGAAGGATAGGGCGAGGTCGCCGCGGCTTTGGCCTCGGGCGTGGCGATCAGCAGGCGGGCCTTCTTGATTGCCAGCGAAGCCTGTACCGGGCCAATGTAACGCTCCAGCAGGTCGCCGGCTGCACGTGGCAGATGCTTGACCATGGCTGCCGCCACCACTTCGGCACCGGGCGCCAGTTGCCCTTGCAGGCGAATCAGTTGTTCTTCCAGCAACGCGAGGGTCTTGGGCACTCGAATAAGCACTCGGTCAAACGGACCGACCAACGGTTCACTGGCTGCAATGCCGCGCACCGCATCGAATGCCAGGCCATTGCGCACCAGATTCTTTTCCAGTGCCTGGAACGCCAGAAACGAATCGCCACTGCTGCTGACCTGAACCTTGCCTGCCAGACTTGCTGCCAACGCCCCAAAGCTGTCGTTGAGTACCAACACCCGGGTGTCTGCCGCCGGTTGCTGCGTGGCCAGGTGATTGAGCAGGTATTCGTCGGCCGCATCGAATGCTTGCAGCGGTTCATTCTGCTGTTCGGGCTGGCGGATCAGGTCGAGTTGGGCGAAGGGCGTGTCGAGCAAAGGCATGATGCGGGAACTCTGGTTAATCAACGGGTGGCCCGCAGCCCGGAGTGTTGCGCAGCGGAACCGTCCGAGTGGAATACGACGTTTGATGTCATCACTCAGGAAGGTCGCAAATGGTACGTTTTTTTACGTCGAAATACTTGCAGCTTTTACGGGTTGGGCGCGTCGAGAAGACCGCAGCGGCTGGCGGCAATGACGGCGGAAATCTTGTTGCAGACGTTCAATTTGAGGATCACGTTTTGCACGTGGTAATTCACGGTCCGTTCGCTCAGACAGAGGATCCTGGCAATTTCATAGGCCGTTTTGCCGAGTGCCGAGAGTTTCAGCACTTCCAGTTCGCGCGGTGAGAGGTGCGGGTGTTCGGGCTTTTTTGGCGGTTTGGGCAGGGTTTTGGCGAATAGATCACTCAGATGGCTGGTGGCGTAGAACATGTAGCCAAAATGCTCGTACAACTCGAGCGGAGTCAGTGCGCCATTTTTTCTGGCGAGACTGAGTATGCTGCACAATCCGGTGGCTTCATGGTGGAAAGACTGGGACCAGCCATGTCTCAATCCATGCACCTGTTGAGCGTCCCACAGCAGTGGGGTTGGCGAAAACAGTTCTTCGGTCCAGACAATGGGCAGCATGGAGCGATTGCAATGGGTGACTACTGGATCAACTTTTCTGTAGCTTTCATTTTCGTAGAGTTGGTTCCACTCTTTGGGGTAGTTGTTGATTTGCAAGATTTTAAAGTCGGCGTTCCGATTGTTTGATGTCAATGAGATAGCACAAAAATTGAAACCAATGTTTTGGGCAAATCGTAACAATATCGGATAAGCAGTCTCTATTTCTCTTGCGAAAGTCAGTTGCTTTAATTGCGACTCCTTCCACATTTCCATCACAAACGCTCCATGAGTCGTTATGGGGGTGCAGGTTTGGATCCAAAGGATCCTGCACGGAGCCGAGTGTAGGACATGTCTTACAATGGGCGTTGAATTTTTTTGCTATTTTGAGCGGAGTTTGGTTGTAAGAAAGTAATTAGCCCGCAACAAAGCATTGTATTTAAGGTGACATGCAAATTTAGTTGGAAATGTGAGTGTGTTGTCATTAGTTGTATCTGGTGTTCTTTCTCATTTGCTTTGCTCAATGAAAAGACATTACAAAAGCAGTGGTGTTTTATGGTGCCGGTTTGCGCGAAACTGGCTGGGTCCTTTCAGTGGAGTGGCCCATGACTGTCAGCGCAGAGAAATTTACCACCCAGACCTTGCTCGACGTGCAGCCCTTGACCCCCAGCCTGTTTACCCTGCGTACCACCCGTGACGCCGGTTTTCGATTCCGCGCGGGGCAGTTCGCCCGCCTGGGTGTCACCAAAACCGATGGAAGCACGGTGTGGCGTGCCTATTCGATGGTCTCGTCACCGTTTGACGAATTTCTGGAATTCTTCTCTATCGTGGTGCCCGGGGGCGAATTCACCAGTGAACTAAGCCGTTTGCAGACGGGCGATACTTTGCTGGTGGATCGCCAGGCCTTTGGCTACCTGACGCTGGATCGTTTTGTCGATGGCCGGGATCTGTGGCTGTTATCCACAGGGACCGGAGTCGCACCGTTTCTGTCGATCCTGCAGGACTTCGAAGTGTGGGAAAAGTTTGAGCGAATCATCCTGGTGTACAGCGTGCGTGAAGCGCGGGAGCTGGCCTATCAATCGCTGATCGCCGAACTGGCCCAGCGTGATTACCTGGCAGAACACGCCCATAAACTGCAATTCATCCCTACGGTTACCCGCGAACATGCTCCTGGTGCGTTGCACGGGCGTATCACCGACCTGATCGAAAGCGGCGAACTGGAACGCGTCGCGGGCGTGGAACTGACCGCAGAGCATTCGCGCGTCATGCTCTGCGGCAATCCACAGATGATCGATGACACCCGGGCATTGTTGAAAAAACGCCACATGAGCCTGAGTCTCACGCGGCGGCCGGGGCAGGTGGCGGTGGAAAACTACTGGTAGAAAAACGGCGCCATCAGGCGCCGTTTTCATTTATGCAGCCGTCAAGGCCGGTTGTTCTGGGCTTTGAGCAGATCACGGATCTCGCCGAGCAACTCTTCTTCCTTGGTCGGAACCGGTGGCAGGGAAGGGGCCACGGCTTCTTCGCGTTTCAGGCGGTTGATGGCTTTGACACCCATGAAAATCGCGAAAGCGACGATCACGAAGTCCAGAATGCTCTGGATGAATTTGCCGTAAGCCATGACCACTGCGGGGGCGCTGCCCTCGGCGGCTTTTAGCGTGATGGCCAGATCACTGAAGTCCACCCCACCGATCAGCAGGCCGATTGGCGGCATGATCACGTCACCGACAAACGACGAAACGATTTTGCCGAAGGCGGCACCGATGATGATACCGACGGCCATGTCGACCACATTGCCTTTGACCGCGAAGGCCTTGAACTCACTTAGCACGCCCATAGGTTATTTCCTTGTTACAGATGAGGTTGGTGTACGCAGTGTAAATCAGCAAAACGCGTCCTGCGCGAAACACCTTCTTACAATGCCCGTTTTTATCGACACATGAATCGACGATTAGTTTGCAAAGTGCCACTAATCGCGCGCGAAATACGCCGTAACTCGCTGATCGGGAAGCCAAAATTTTCAATCGTCGAGTTACGAACTTTCTATTTATGTTCGCGGATATAGCGCTCTAGCCTCTGTTTGGCGCACCTGGATGCGCCCAAAAGAACCAGAGGAACCTGATATGAATTCCACTCTTGGACTGGGGGCTTTTCCCCATCGCCGCACCCTTGGCGTACTGACCGCCAGCCTGTTGACCTTCTCCGTGCACGCCGCGCCCCTGACCCGGGACAACGGCGCAACGGTCGGCGACAACCAGAACTCGCAAACGGCTGGCGCCAATGGCCCGGTGCTGCTGCAGGACGTGCAACTGATCCAGAAGCTGCAACGTTTCGACCGTGAGCGCATTCCCGAGCGCGTGGTACATGCACGCGGCACTGGTGCCCACGGTACTTTCACGGTGACCAACGACCTCAGTGACCTGAGCAAGGCCAAGGTGTTTGCCGCAGGCCAGGTGACGCCGGTGTTCGTGCGTTTCTCCGCGGTGGTGCACGGCAACCACTCCCCGGAAACCCTGCGTGATCCGCGGGGTTTCGCCACCAAGTTCTACACCGCCGATGGCAACTGGGATCTGGTTGGCAACAACTTCCCGACGTTTTTCATTCGCGATGCGATCAAGTTCCCGGACATGGTGCACGCGTTCAAGCCCGATCCACGGACCAACCTTGATGATGACTCGCGCCGTTTCGACTTTTTCTCCCATGTACCGGAAGCCACTCGAACGCTGACCGAGCTCTACTCGAACTCGGGCACGCCGGCCAGTTATCGGGAGATGGATGGCAATGGTGTACACGCCTACAAGTTGGTCAATGCCAAAGGTGAAGTTCACTACGTGAAGTTTCACTGGAAGAGTTTGCAGGGCATTAAAAACCTTTCGCCAAAACAAGTCGCAACGGTTCAGGGTCAAGACTACAGTCATATGACCAATGACCTGGTAACCAATATTAATAAAGGCAATTTTCCTAAGTGGGACTTGTACATCCAGGTGCTGAATCCGCAAGATCTGTCCAAGTTTGATTTCGATCCATTGGACGCGACCAAGATCTGGCCCAATGTTCCGGAACGGAAAGTTGGACAAATGGTGTTGAACCGTAACCCGGCGAATGTGTTCCAGGAAACTGAACAAGTGGCCATGGCTCCGGCCAATGTTGTACCGGGTATCGAACCTTCCGAAGATCGTCTGTTGCAAGGCCGAGTGTTCTCTTATGCCGATACGCAGATGTATCGTCTGGGCGCCAATGCTCTGCAACTGCCAATCAATGCGCCGAAAGTTGCCGTCAACAATGGCAATCAGGACGGTGCGATGAACGTCGGTGGCACCCAGTCTGGTGTGAACTATCAGCCGAGCCGTCTGCAACCGCGCGAAGAGCCGCAAAGTGCGCGTTACAGCGAGCTGGCGCTATCGGGCAGCACGCAACAGGCGAAGATCCAGCGTGAGCAGAACTTCAAGCAGGCCGGTGATCTGTATCGCTCGTTGAGCAAGCAGGAGCGTCAGGACCTGATCGACAGCTTCGGCGGCTCGCTGGCGACCACCGATGACGAGAGCAAGCACATCATCCTGTCCTTTCTGTATAAGGCCGATCCGGAATACGGGACCGGCGTGACCAACGTGGCCAAGGGTGACCTGAGCCGGGTCAAGGCACTGGCAGCGAAACTGGTCGACTGATCTCGACGCCCTGCAAAGCGGGGCCTGACTCAGGCCCCGCTTTGCCCAAGGAGAGTACATATGCGTCCTTGTCTTTTACTGTTGCTCGGCTGTCTGTCCCTTACTGCACAGGCCGGGCAAAGCCCTGAGGCGATCAAGGTTCAGTTGCAGGATTACTACTTTGATGCCGCCCGGCGCGGTGACGTGCCAATGCTCGAGACCTTTATCGAATCCGGTTACGCCCTCGATACCCGTGACAGCAAGGGCTACACCGCGCTGATTCTGGCGGCGTATCACGGCCAGGGCGCCGCCGTGGACCACTTGCTGGCGGCGGGTGCTGATGCCTGCGCGCAGGATCAACGTGGCAACACGGCGTTGATGGGGGCGATTTTCAAGGGGGAGGTCCAGATCGCCCGGCGGCTGATGGCTACCGATTGCAGCCCCGATCAGCGCAACGGCGCGGGACAAACTGCCGCGATGTATGCCGGCTTGTTCAAGCGGCTCGAACTGCTCGATGCGCTCAAGGCCAAGGGTGCCGACCTCAATGCCGAAGATCCGCTGGGCAACAGCGCCGTGCGTCTGGCCAACGGCGAAATCCATACCGCCGCGCCGCGCTGACCGGCGGCTGCGTTATCATCGCGGTTTTTGCCGGGGGATCCAGATGGCCAAGGCCAAGCGCATGTACGGCTGCACCGAGTGCGGCGCAACCTTTCCCAAGTGGGCGGGCCAGTGCGGCGAGTGCGGCGCCTGGAACACCCTGACCGAAACCATGATCGAGAGCGGCGGTGCCACGGCGCCCACCGGTCGTACCGGCTGGGCCGGGCAGCAGGCGCAGATCAAGACGCTGGCCGAAGTCAGCATCGAGGAAATTCCGCGCTTCTCGACCGCGTCCGGTGAGCTGGATCGGGTGCTCGGTGGTGGTCTGGTCGATGGTTCGGTGGTGCTGATCGGGGGGGACCCGGGCATCGGCAAATCGACGATTCTATTGCAGACCCTGTGCAATCTCGCCAAGAGCATGCCGGCGCTGTACGTCACCGGTGAAGAATCCCAGCAGCAAGTGGCCATGCGCGCCCGACGCCTGGGGCTGCCGCAGGACCAACTGCGGGTGATGACCGAAACCTGTATCGAAACGATCATCGCCACTGCCCGTCAGGAAAAACCCAAGGTGATGGTGATCGACTCGATCCAGACCATCTTCACCGAACAATTGCAGTCAGCCCCCGGTGGCGTCTCGCAAGTGCGCGAAAGTGCGGCGCTGCTGGTGCGCTATGCCAAACAGAGCGGTACGGCGATTTTCCTCGTGGGTCACGTCACCAAGGAAGGTGCGCTCGCCGGCCCACGGGTGCTGGAGCACATGGTCGATACCGTGCTGTATTTCGAAGGCGAATCGGATGGGCGTCTGCGTTTGCTGCGTGCGGTGAAGAACCGTTTCGGCGCGGTCAACGAACTCGGTGTGTTCGGCATGACCGACAAGGGTTTGAAAGAAGTCTCCAACCCGTCGGCGATTTTTCTCACCCGTGCGCAGGAAGAAGTTCCGGGCAGCGTGGTCATGGCGACATGGGAAGGCACCCGGCCGATGCTGGTGGAAGTGCAGGCGCTGGTCGATGACAGCCATCTGGCGAACCCGCGTCGGGTGACCCTGGGCCTGGATCAGAACCGCCTGGCGATGCTGCTCGCGGTCCTGCACCGCCACGGCGGCATTCCGACCCACGACCAGGACGTGTTCCTCAACGTGGTGGGCGGGGTGAAGGTGCTGGAAACGGCGTCTGATCTGGCGCTGATGGCGGCGGTGATGTCGAGCCTGCGCAACCGGCCGTTGCCGCATGATCTGCTGGTGTTTGGTGAAGTGGGCTTGTCCGGCGAAGTACGTCCGGTGCCGAGTGGCCAGGAGCGCTTGAAGGAAGCGGCCAAGCATGGCTTCAAACGGGCAATCGTGCCCAAGGGCAACGCACCGAAAGAAGCGCCGCCGGGGTTGCAGATCATCGCGGTGACCCGCCTCGAACAGGCCCTCGACGCACTCTTCGAGTAACACAGTGCCGTTGTAAGAGTGAGCCTGCATTTGATCTGGCGGGTTCTAGATTTCGATCAGGGCGCCCAATTCGCGCTCCAGCTCGGCCTCATCTGCCAGATTCAGCTCGATCAAGCGCCGCAGGCACTGGATCGATTCCAGGCTGATATGCCGGCAGACAAATCCCAGTTGCCCGTGATCTTCATGGGCCAGGTGCACATCCATCTGAATATCCACGTCATCGCTCAGATGAATGTCGACATGAAAATCATGCTCCTTATCCCCAAGCCAAGGCTCCGGTCGTTCGATCAACAGCCCCTTGAGTGACAGATCGATCAGCTTCACCGGCCAGATGTATTGCCCCTGACTCAGTTCGGTTCTGGCATCGAACGCAATACGTTTGAAGCGACGACGGTTGGCTGGGTGCTCGCTCATGGCGCAATCCTCCAAAGGTTCGCTGACTATAGACCCGCATTCTTCAACCGTGCCAGTGCATACGGGCGTCTAGACCAATGTCGGGGTATGGTCTTTGCCGCCAGTAGCGCTAAACTCGGGGTGGCTGTCTTTCTTGTCCACCCTGGCTGGAATAATAAAATGAAAAATAATAATAGCCTGCTGCGCCACTTACCCTGGCTAGTGCTGGCAATCGTAGGAGCGTGCGCCCTGGGCGTAGTGGCATTGCGCCGAGGAGAGGCGATCAACGCCTTGTGGATCGTGGTCGCGGCAGTGGCCATTTATCTGGTTGCGTACCGTTACTACAGCCTGTTCATCGCAAACAATGTGATGCAACTCGATCCGCGTCGGGCCACCCCCGCCGTGCTCAACAACGACGGTCTGGACTACGTTCCAACCAACAAACACATTCTTTTCGGTCACCACTTTGCGGCGATCGCCGGCGCAGGACCTCTGGTCGGGCCGGTGCTGGCGGCGCAGATGGGCTATCTGCCCGGCACGCTGTGGCTGATTGCCGGGGTGGTGCTGGCGGGTGCAGTGCAGGACTTCATGGTCCTGTTCATGTCTACCCGTCGCAACGGCCGTTCCCTGGGCGACATGGTGCGTGAAGAAATGGGCCGCGTGCCTGGCACCATTGCGCTGTTCGGCTGTTTCCTGATCATGATCATCATCCTCGCTGTGCTGGCGTTGATCGTGGTCAAGGCGCTGGCGGAGAGCCCGTGGGGCATCTTTACCGTGATGGCGACCATCCCGATCGCGATGTTCATGGGCATCTACATGCGCTACATCCGCCCGGGCCGCATCGGTGAAATCTCGGTAATCGGCGTGTTGCTGCTGCTCGGTTCGATCTGGCTGGGCGGGCAGATTGCGGCTGATCCGGTATGGGCCAAGGCGTTCAGCTTCACCGGTATTCAAATCACCTGGATGCTGATCGGCTACGGTTTTGTCGCGGCAGTATTGCCGGTGTGGCTGATCCTCGCGCCACGTGACTACCTCTCCACATTCCTCAAGATCGGCACCATCATCGCGCTGGCGATTGGCATTCTGGTGACCATGCCCGAGCTGAAAATGCCGGCGCTGACCCAGTTCGTCGACGGCACCGGCCCGGTATGGAAAGGCGGTCTGTTCCCGTTCCTGTTCATCACCATTGCTTGCGGTGCGGTGTCCGGCTTCCACGCGTTGATCGCTTCCGGCACCACGCCGAAGCTGCTGGATAACGAAACCAATGCCCGTTACATCGGTTACGGCGGCATGCTGATGGAATCGTTCGTGGCGATCATGGCGATGGTTGCCGCTTCGGTAATCGAGCCAGGCGTGTACTTCGCCATGAACAGCCCGGCCGCCGTGGTCGGTGGTGACGTGGCATCGGTCGCGCAGATGGTCAGCAGCTGGGGTTTTGCGATCACGCCTGAGGCGCTGCAAGCAGTGGCTCACGACATCGGCGAAACCACTATCCTGGCCCGTGCCGGCGGTGCGCCGACGCTGGCGGTCGGGATTGCGCAGATCCTGCACAGTGTCCTGCCGGGTGAAAACACCATGGCGTTCTGGTACCACTTTGCGATCCTGTTCGAAGCGCTGTTCATCCTCACAGCTGTGGACGCCGGCACCCGTGCCGGACGTTTCATGCTGCAGGACCTGCTCGGCTCCTTCGTTCCAGCGCTGAAACGCACCGAATCGTGGACCGCCAACCTGATCGCCACCGCCGGTTGTGTGGCGATGTGGGGCTGGTTGCTGTACCAGGGCGTGATCGATCCACTGGGCGGCATCAACACCCTGTGGCCGCTGTTCGGTATCTCCAACCAGATGCTGGCCGGTATCGCGCTGATGCTCGGCACCGTTGTGCTGATCAAAATGAAGCGTCAACGCTATATCTGGGTGACCCTGCTGCCAGCGGCCTGGCTGCTGATCTGCACCACCACCGCAGGGTTCATCAAGCTGTTCGACGCCAACCCGGCGATCGGCTTCCTGTCGCTGGCCAAGAAATACAGCGATGCCCTGGCCAATGGTCAGATCCTCGCGCCGGCCAAGAGCATCGACCAGATGCAGCACGTGATCTTCAACGCCTACACCAACGCAACGCTTACCGCGCTGTTCCTGTTCGTGGTCTTCAGCATCCTGTTCTATGCGCTCAAGATCGGCATCGCCGCCTGGGGCAAAAAAGAGCGTACGGATAAAGAATCGCCATTCCAGGCTCTGCCGGACGCGTAACCAGAGGATTGCACCATGTTCAATGACCTGAGTCGCCTCGGTAAATACCTCGGTCAGGCCGCGCGCCTGATGGTCGGCATGCCCGACTACGACACCTATGTCGAGCATATGCAAACCAAACACCCGGACAAACCGGTGATGAGCTACGAGATGTTCTTTCGCGAACGTCAGGAAGCGCGTTACGGCGGCAAGGGTGGGCCAAAGTGCTGTTGAGCTGACAGCGCACGGTTGAGGTAATCCCCTGTGGGAGCGGGCTTGCTCGCGAACGCGGTATGTCATCGAGCAATGATGTCGACTGACACGACCCCTTCGCGAGCAAGCCCGCTCCCACATTTGTTTTGTGTTTCTTTCAGGAGATCGTGTTTTGTCCTCTCCCATACCCGTAACGGTACTCAGCGGTTTCCTCGGTGCCGGCAAGACCACCTTGCTGCGCCATTTGCTCAAGGCCGAGCACGGCCTGAAAATCGCCGTGATCGAAAACGAATTCAGCGACGCCGGCATCGACACCCAGTTGCTGGGTGACGAACCGGTGCAAGTCATGACCCTGGCCAACGGCTGCGTCTGCTGCACCATTCACGCCGATCTGACCAAGGCCCTGTACCTGCTGCTCGAACGTCTGGACAGCGGCGAAATCGCCTTCGATCGGCTTGTGATCGAGTGCACCGGGCTGGCCGATCCGGCCCCGGTGGCGCAGACCTTTTTCATCGATGAAGAACTGCGCGAGCGCTATCTGCTCGACGGCATCATCACTCTGGTCGACGCCGCCCATGCCGATCTGCACCTGACCCAGACCATCGCCCAGGCGCAGATCGGTTTCGCCGACCGCTTGCTGGTGAGCAAGACCGATCTGGTGGACGAGGCGACACTCACCGCGCTGAGCGAACGTCTGACGCGAATCAACCGACGCGCGCCGATTCGCGTGGTCGAGCATGGCAACATCGATCTGGCGGAATTGCTCGATGTGCGTGGCTTCAACCTCAACGCCGATCTTGGTGGCGGGGTCAGCCTGCGACCGGTGAGCAAGGCGCCCTCGATCGACCGTATTTCCAGCCTGGTGCTGCGCACTGAACAGCCGCTGGATATCGATCAACTCAGCGAGTTCATGAATGAGCTGCTCGAAGAGCATGGCAAGCAATTGCTGCGTTACAAGGGTGTGCTGAGCATTGCCGGTGAGGATCGGCGGCTGGTGTTTCAGGGTGTGTTGAAACTTTACGGTTTCGACTGGGATACCGAATGGGCCGAGGGTGAAGCGCGGGAAAGTGTGATTGTGTTTATTGCCGATGATCTGCCGGAAGAGAAGATTCGGGCGGGGTTTGCCCGAGTGGCTGCACAGCAAAACTGAATTTGTGGCGGCTGGAAGGGCCTCCGCGAGCAAGCCCGCTCCCACAGCAGACCGCATTCTGTCAGGAGGAATGCGGTTCATTGTTCGGGAGGTGCTTGGGTGGCTGCACAGCAAAACTGAATTTGTGGCGGCTGGAAGGGCCTCTTCGCGAGCAAGCCCGCTCCCACAGCAGACCGCATTCTGTCAGGAGGAATGCAGTCTACTGTGGGAGCGGGCTTGCTCGCGAAGGCGATCTAACCAACAACACAATATCCAGGCTCTGAACCCAGCAGTGCCTGCTCAAGATGATCCAGATGCCGATTCATCAGCATCCCGGCCCTGGAAGCATCGCCTCGTTCCACCGCCTCTACCAACGCCAAATGCTCGTGCCATGCGCAACAGCTGTGCGTCTGGCACTCGCTTCGCGCAATTGCCAATGATGTCAGCGGTACCAGGCTGCCAAGAAAATGCGCCAACGGTGCATTTCCGGCCATCTTCGCCAATTGCAGATGAAACTCCCCGGACAGGCGAATAGCCGCAGCGCGTCGATCTTTATCCACGGCCTGGCGCTCGCGTTCGATCAACGCGCGCAGGCGTTTCAAGTCATCAGGTTGCGCGTGCTGACACGCCAGTCGCACTAACGTGTTCTCGGTCAAGCGTCGTGCGTGCAGGGTCTGCCGCGTCTGCTCTGTATCGGGCGCAGCCACCCGCGGCCGGTGATTGGAACGCAGCACAATCACTTGCTCATGGGACAACTGCGTCAACACCCGACGCACGTCCGCGCGGCTGACGCCGAACATTTGCTTGAGGCTGTCTTCGGTGAAGCGGCTGGCAGCATCGAGACGTTGTTCGAGAATCGCATCGAACAGCCGGGGATACAGATCATCCACCGGCGCGTGCAGGCGGGAGAAGGGCAGGGCCGTCGACATCTGGCGATTGTGCGACGACGTGGCGAGGCTGTTCATGGCCGGTCTCCAGAGTGAGTAAATTCAGTGGCTCAAGTTGTCTTCCGGAATATTCAATTCGATGCCCATCCGCTGGCCTTCGCGCAGGATGTGCCGACGCATTTCGGCACTGGCCTGCGCGCTGTTCTTGCTGCGGATTGCGCGCACCACGGCTTCGTTTTCCTCAAGGCGTTCGGCCAGGTGCTCAGGCGAGTTGCGCAGCACTTCGGCGCTTTGCTTGAGGGCATTGCTGGTTTGCTGCACCACGCTCTGGAAGATCGGGTTCGAGGTCAGAGTGAACAGCTCTTCGTGGAAGGCGATGTAGGCGCTGACCCCGGCTTCGCTGTCGCCCGCTTCAAGCGCTTCGCGCATGTCCATCAGGGTCAGGCGCAGTTGCCCGACCTCCTTGCTGCTGATTGACTGCGCAACCAGACCGACAATGAACGGCTCAAGGGTGTAGCGCAGTTGCAGCACGTCTTCGAGGCTGGCGCCGGCCACAGCGCTGTCGTGGCTCTGGCTGTCACTGAGCTGGGCGTCGAGCACCACCACGCCCTTGCCCGGCATCGAGCGGACGAGGCCGAGGGTTTCCAGCACGATCACCGCTTCGCGCAGGCTCGGGCGGCTGATGCCCAGTTGCTCGGCCAGTTCGCGCTGGCCCGGCAGCATGTCGCCGGAGCGCCACTGACCACGGGCCAGTGCGGCGCGCAGTTTCTCTACCACTGAGTTGACGACGGTTGATGTAGTAATCACGTATTGGCTCCATGCGCCGTGCCTGCGGTGGTGCAGGCACGGCGGTCATTCAGAATTCTTTGGCCGCCGCCTGGGCGAGCGGTTTTCTCGGCTGAAAGGTATAGCCCTGCTCGCCGTTGAGCACCTTGTTCGCGCGCTGCACATCGATGTCCTTTTCCCAGCGGGCAATGGCGACGGTGGCGACGCAGTTGCCGATCAGGTTGGTCAACGCCCGGCCGATGCCCATGAACCAGTCCACCGCCAGCACCAGCACCAGCCCGACCACCGGGATCGCCGGAATCGCGGTCAGCGTCGCGGCGAGAATCACCAATGCCGAACCGGGAATGCCGTGGGCGCCCTTGGAGGTGATCAGCGACACCAGCAATATCGTCAACAGATCGGTCATCGCCAATGGCGTACCGGTGGCATTGGCGATGAACACAATGGCCAGGGTCAGGTAGATCGAAAAACCGTCGAGGTTGAACGAGTAGCCGGTGGGAATCACCAGCCCGACTGTCGAGCTGCCGATGCCCAGGTGTTCGAGTTTGCGCATGATCTGCGGCAGCACGGCGTCGGAGGAGGCGGTGCCCATGACGATCAGCAGCTCTTCGCGCAGATACTTGAGCAACGGCCACAGGCGCAGGCCGGAGGCACGCATCACCAGACCGAGGATCACACTGACGAAGGCCATGCAGGTCAGGTAGAACAAGCCGACCAGACTGCCCAGGTGTTGCAGCGAGTCTAGGCCGTACTTGCTGGTGGTGAAAGCGATGGCGCCGAACACGCCGATCGGCGCCAGACGCACGATCATGCCCATGATCCGGAAGATCACGTGGCTCAGTTCGTTGATCAGGCGCGAGATCCCTGAAGCCGCTTCACCGACCAGATTCAATGCACTGCCGAACAGCACCGAGAACAGCAGCACTTGCAGGATGTTGTTGTCGGCAAAGGCGCCGATCACCGAGGTCGGGATCAGGTCCATCAGGAATTGCGTGGTGGTGTGCATGTGCTGGCCGCGCTCGGCGATGTCGCCCATGTCTGCGGCGGAAAGCTGCTCCAGATGGATATTCGCGCCGCTGCCGATCCCGGTGCTGAAGGCGAAGACCAGACCGATCACCAGCGCGATGGTGGTCAGCACTTCAAAGTAGATCACCGACTTGAGGCCGATGCGCCCGACCTTCTTCAGGTCGCCGGCACCGCTGATACCGCTGACCACCACGCAGAACACGATCAGGCCGATAAGCATCTTGATCAGTTTGATGAAGCCGTCGCCGAGCGGTTTGAGCTGGGCCGAGTATTCAGGAAGGGTCAGCCCGCAGACGATGCCGAGCACCAGTCCGAGAACCACTTGGAGGAAGATTGAACGCGAGCACCATCTGAGCATGGGAGGAATCCTGGTCGGTGTCCTGGCTGCCGTGTGCGGGGCACATCAGATTCAGGACTTAATTATTGTGGTCTTACCGGTATGTCCAGTGCAGGCGCAGTCTACGCTGGGGTTTTTCTGGAATACAAGGGGAAAACACAAAAATGGCATGACCGGTCTGACCGGTGGTGCTCCGCTCAGTGATTGCGGGAAAGACGTTCGAAATGACGGAAGCCCGGCCATGCACACCGGGCTGTTTTGGTGCTGAGACTACTGGTTTTTAACCTGCTCAGTAGGGCACGTTGCGTTGCAGGATATTCAGTTTGAAGTCCAGAACACCTGCACTGCGATTGAAATCGGTGCGAACGAAAGTGCCCACTTTGGGATCGTGTTTATTGCGACTTTGCCCTGCGCACAGCAGAGCGCCGCCTCGGGTTTGTATTCTGACGCTGGGGGTATCCGTGTCGATCTGATCGAGGGTGATGATGTTGCCTTTGGCGTTCAGCAAGTTGAACGTGGTCTGATCTCCATCTTCGGTTGAATAAGCATTCAAGAAGTCTTTTTCTTCACGGCTGATGGTTCTGTAGTAATACGCGCCCGGTGTGAAAATGTAGAGGGTGTAATAATCGTCGAGGCACCTGAAATAAAAGGTCAAGGCGTCGGGCGCTACATCGGGCTTGAGAAACAAATAGTGTGAAACATCTAAATGGTGGGAGAAGGCAAAGGCCTCGTAATCCGGGCGCGGAGTACTGATTGCCCTGCCATAGGTCAACTTCGGAAAGTGAGGGTAACCAAAACGAGTGCTAAGGGTTGCAGTAAAAGAATTTTCCTGGTCGGTGCTCATAAGTGTTTTCTTTTTTAAGGCGAATAGATAAGTCGCTTGGACGCAAGTGCGCGCAAGCATTCGAATGCTTGTGTTGTCAGATTTCGTCTGGATCACTGAGGAACGATGCGCTGCGTTCCATGATTCGCAGCGTGAACGGAATTCCGTCGTTATTGGTCCCGGCCAGGTAGCTGTAGGGTGCGCCTCGGCGACGAACGGCGCTGATCTGTTCGCCATTGCGTGCCTTGAGCCGAACCCGCTGGATATCATGGCCCATGTCCTCAAGAGTGATGGTCCGATTGTCCAGACTCAGCAGGCTGAAAGAGCTGGTGTCGCCGCCTGCCGGCAAGAAAGCACCCAGCACGCCGGCGGCATCCTTGCTGATGCAATGGCCGGTATGAGTGGCGTGGGATCGGATGTAGAGGTGGTAATAGTCATCGGTGCAGCGGAAGTAAATGGTCATGGGCGGAGCATTTTTTACTTCCCCGTGCGGACGGCGACCCAGTAGATGAGCGTCATTGGATTTTCTGGATGCTCCGGTATAAAAGCCACCCGAAAAGGATGTGTCGGCGCGCAGGATTGATGTTTCATATAACGCCCCGAGGATATCCAGATCATGATGGTCAAGTTCCAGTGTTGCTATAAAGGATTTCTTCCTGTTTGTGGTCATGAGCTCTTCCTTGAGTTCTGAGTGTTATGGTTTTAGTAATTGTTAAGAGGCTGGTTTATGAGTTTTCCAGTTGTTACTGGGCTATTCGTTTGTCTCGGGCAAACACTAACAACTAAGTTGGTTGATGGTCGTGTTTTTACTTGAGTTTTTGTTTCAAGTTCCAGTTGCAGAAAATAATGAGCCCGGAAGAGAGGGGGTATCGTATTCCTGCAGGCGAAAAAAAACCGGCCATCACTGGCCGGTTTTTCATGCTGCGGTTTTAGCGTCGCAATTAAGCGCCGTAGACCGGCAGTTTCTTGCAGATGGCTTTGACTTTCTCACGAACGGCGTCGATCACCGCTTCGTTGTTCAGGTCAGCCAGGATGTCGCAGATCCAGCCAGCCAGCTCTTTGCACTCTGCTTGCTTGAAGCCGCGAGTGGTTACAGCCGGGGTACCGAAGCGCAGGCCGGAGGTGACGAACGGCGAGCGTGGATCGTTAGGCACGGAGTTCTTGTTCACGGTGATGAACGCTTTGCCCAGCGCGGCGTCGGCGTCTTTACCGGAGATGTCCTGCTTGATCAGCGACAGCAGGAACAGGTGGTTCTTGGTACCACCGGACACCACGTCGAAACCGCGCTCGATGAACACTTCGGCCATGGCCTGGGCATTCTTCACCACTTGTTCCTGGTAGGCCTTGAATTCAGGCTGCAGCGCTTCCTTGAAGCAGATCGCTTTAGCGGCGATCACGTGCTCCAGCGGGCCACCCTGGGCGCCCGGGAATACGGCGGAGTTCAGCTTCTTCTCGATTTCGGCGTTGGCGCGAGCCAGGATCAGGCCGCCACGTGGACCGCGCAGGGTTTTGTGAGTGGTGGTGGTGACCACGTCAGCGAAAGGCACCGGGTTCGGGTAGACGCCAGCGGCGACCAGACCGGCCACGTGGGCCATGTCGACGAACAGGTAGGCGCCAACCTTGTCAGCGATTGCGCGAAAGCGCGGGAAGTCGAGGATCTGCGAGTAGGCAGAGAAACCGGCCACGATCATTTTCGGCTTGTGTTCAACCGCCAGACGCTCGACTTCGTCGTAGTCGATCAGGCCGTTGGCGTCGATGCCGTACTGCACGGCGTTGTACAGCTTGCCGGAGGACGAAACGCTGGCGCCGTGGGTCAGGTGACCACCGTGGGCCAGGCTCATGCCCAGAATGGTGTCGCCACCTTGCAGCAGAGCCAGGTAAACCGCGGCGTTGGCTTGCGAACCGGCGTGCGGCTGAACGTTGGCGTAATCGGCGCCGAACAGCTCTTTGGCGCGGTCGATGGCCAGTTGCTCAACAACGTCGACGTACTCGCAACCACCGTAGTAGCGCTTGCCTGGGTAACCTTCGGCGTATTTGTTGGTCAGGACCGAGCCTTGAGCTTCCATCACCGCTGGGCTGGTGTAGTTTTCCGAAGCGATCAGCTCAATGTGTTCTTCCTGGCGCTGAGCTTCTTGCTCCATGGCGGCAAAAAGGTCGGCGTCGTACTTGGCAATAGTCAAATCACGGCTGAACATGGCGGTCCTCAAGGATCGGGGGCAGAAAAGGGGGGCATTCTAACCCAATGGGTTTTGGATGGCATATGAAACGACATCATGTCGCAGACAAGTGGCGTTCATGACAGATGTGCGGTGCTTTTGCCGGCCCAATCGCCAGCAGGCTGGCTCCCACATTAATCGCGACAGCCTGCAAATTCCCTGACCGGCATCAATCCTTGTGGGAGCCAGCCTGCTGGCGATGGCAGCGCCGCAGATTCTTCAGGCGTCGGTGCCGGCCCTTTCGCGAGCAAGCCCGCTCCCACACTCAACCCGGTTTCTTCAGCAGAGATGTGGTCAACTGTGCAAGCAGGCCACTCCCATGATTACCTGGTTTCTTCAGGGCGATGCGGTCAACGGTGGGAGCGGGCTTGCTCGCGAAGGCGTCATGGGCAGCACCGCAAAAACTCAGTCGAACATGAACAGCGCATCATTGCTGAACTGCGCCTCGAACCGGCTCGCCGGCATCGGCCGGCCGAACAGATAGCCCTGCACCTCATCGCAACCGTGCTCGCGCAGGAAGTCCAGTTGTTCATGGGTTTCCACGCCCTCGGCGATCACCGCCAGGTTCAGGCTGTGGGCCATGGCGATGATCGCGCGTGCGATCTGCGCGTCCTGCTCGCCGGACGGCAGGCCGTCGACGAAGGTGCGGTCGATTTTCAGCACGTCGATCGGGAACTGCTTGAGGTAGTTCAGCGACGAGTAACCGGTGCCGAAGTCATCAACCGCGATGCTCAGGCCAAGGTTCTTCAGCCCGGCGAGAATCTGCATCGCCTCGCTGACTTCGCGCATCAGGATACTTTCGGTCAGTTCCAGCTCCAGGCATGCCGGCGGCAGGCCGGTTTCCTTGAGGATCGTGGCGATGCGCGTACCGAGCTGACCGTCGGAGAACTGCCGCGCCGAAATGTTCACCGACACCTTGGGAACGCGCACCCGGTTCTGATGCCAGGTCTTGAGCTGGCGGCAGGCTTCACTGATCACCCAGTCGCCGACATCCACCACCAGGCCGAGTTCTTCCAGCACCGGAATGAAATCCCCTGGCGGCACCAAACCGCGACGCGGATGACGCCAGCGAAGCAGCGCTTCGGCGCCGGTCAGGCGTTTGCCGTCACCGCTGAATTGCGGCTGGTAGTACAGGACGAATTCATTCTGCTCCAGCGCGTGGCGCAAGTCGCTTTCCAGCTCCAGACGCTCCAGCGCACTGGCGTTCATGTCGGCCTGATAGAACTGGAAGTTGTTCTTGCCACGCTCCTTGGCGTGGTACATCGCGGTGTCGGCGTTCTTCATCAACTGGCTGAGTTCGTTGCCGTCCTGAGGGCTCAAGGCGATGCCGATACTGGCGGTAACGAAGAACTCGCGGCCTTCGAGCACGAACGGTTTGACCAGGCTGGCGAGAATCTGCTCGGCCACATGAATCGCCCGGTTCAGCGCCAGTTCGCGGCTGGAGCGGTGTTGCAGGAGCAGCGTGAACTCGTCGCCGCCCATGCGCGCCACGGTGTCGTCATCGTCGACGCAGGCCAGCAGGCGCGTGGCCATGTCCTTGAGCATGCGGTCGCCGGCGGCGTGGCCGAGGGAGTCGTTGATCGGTTTGAAACGGTCCAGATCGAGGAACATCAGTACCACCCACGACTTCTGCCGCTCGGCCGATTGCAGCGCAGTGTGCAGGCGATCCTGGAACAGCGTGCGGTTCGGCAGGTGGGTCAGGGCGTCGTAGTAGGCGAGGCGGTGGATGCGTTGCTCACTGGCCTTGCGCTCGCTGATGTCGCTGAAGAAGCACACGTAACTGGCCAGATCGCCTTCATCGTCGAGCACCGCGGTGATGCCGACCCACGCCGGATAGTGCTCGCCGTTGCGCCGCTTGAGCCAGACTTCGCCTTCCCAGGTGCTGTGCTGATGCAGTTGCTTGAGCACGTAGCGCAGGTGCGCGTCCTGTTGCTCGTCGACGGTGAGCATGTTCGGTAACTGGTCGAGGACTTCGCTCACCGCGTAACCGCTGACCCGACTGAACGCCTCGTTGGCCTGGACGATGTAACCGGCCGGGTCGGTGATCAGAATCGCCGAGGTCGAGTGCTCGAAAACCGTGGCGGCCATGCGCAGGTCTTTCTCGGCACGGCGCTGCTGGCTGATATCGCGACCGACGCCAAGCACGCCTTCGAACGCACCGTGCTCGTCCCACACCAGCACCAGACGCAGCTCGATCGGGATCTTGCGGCCATCGGCGCGCAGGCAGTCGAACAGGAACAGTTGTGTCTGTACCTGACTGCGCAACAAGGCCAGTTGCTCGGGTTTGTCCAGTGCCTTGCTGACCCGGTCCATCAGGGTGTAGATGCCGGATAGCTGCTGCGGGTTGGCGATGGTCGACTGCCAGCCATTCTGGAAAATCCACTCGGCGTCGTAACCCAGCACCGCTTGCACCGACGGGCTGACGTAGTTCAGCGACAGTTTGCTGTCGGTGGAGAAAATCACGTCGCTGATGCTTTCGGCGAGCATCCGGTAGCGCTGTTCACTGTCGCGCAGCGATTCGCTGGCTTCGATCTGCTCGGTGATGTCCTTGGCCACGCCGATGATCCGCGTGACCTGATCGTGCTTGTCCCGGGCCAGCGCCTGCTCACGGATGTCGAAGCGCCGCCACTTGCCGTCGCGATGGCGGAAGCGCAGCTGGCATTGCAGCAACTGGCTGTAACCGGCGTGACGCTGCATCTGCCGCGAGCGGTGGTAATAGTCGGCGTCTTCCGGGTGCAGGAGGATTTCCCAGAAATACTCGCCCATCTGGTGCAGTTCGGTGCGGTTGTAACCGAGGGTCTGGCCCAAGTGGTGGTTGCTGAAAATCATCCGCTGGCTGATCACGTCCTGCACGTACAGATGATCCGGCACGGTACGCACCACGTCCGACCAGAAGCCTTCGCGCTCCAGCAACGACAGCTCGATCAGCTTGCGGCTGGTGATGTCGTTGATGCTGAGGATCACAGCCTTGTAGTCGTGCTGCTCCTGCGGCAGGCGCAGCACCAGCCACAGGTGCTGGTCGCGACCGTTGATGTCTGGCAGCCTGATTTCCAGTTCCAGCTGCTTTTGCTGCTGCAGAACGGCGTCGAGCACCTGGTTGCCGATAGCGCATTGGTGGTGCGGTTGACCGTCGATCAGCAGTTGCCAGGCGTGCTCGCAGGAATTGACGTTGAGCAGTTGCAGCGCCACCTGGTTGACCTCGGTGACGCGCAGCTCTTGCAGCAGTTGCTGGCGCTGGGCCGATTGGTCGAGCCAGGCCTTGAGCTGGTCGCTGGTCTGGATCTGCGCCTTGTCGAACACCTGCTTGAGGCCGGACAGGTCGAGCACGCACAACGCCACGCCGGTGCCTTCGAAAATATCCTGATAGCGCCGGCGGCCTTCATGCAACTGACGCTGACGGCGGCGCATGTTGAGCAGGGCGATCACCGGCAGCAACGAGAACGCCAGGCCCAGCAAACATTTGCCGATGAACGCCGGCAGCAGTTCTTCGAGTACGCGCTGGCGGTCGAACAACCCGCGCAACTGCCAGTCGCTGCTGCTCAGGGGCACGGTCAGCACGGTGTTGGCCATGTCGTCCGGGCTCAGCACGCCAGGCCTGGCCGCAGGCAGTGCTTCGTCGCGACTGATGATCTGATGGTTGAGGCGGTTTTCCACCAGCCACAACGGGCGGATGCCGGTTTCGCCCTGTTTGGTCAGTGAGTCGAAGAAGGTCGGGGTCAGGCGCAACGCCCAGTAGCCGCGCGTGTTGCCACTGGCCTGATGCAATAACAGATGCACCACCGAACCGTCGTCGGCGTTGCTGAAGTAATGCGCCTGGGCGCGGCTGCGGCGAACCAGTTCGCTGAGGTAGTCGGCGTCGTGGCTGTCACCGGCACTGTCGCTGATGATTTTCCCGGAGGGGCTGAGCAGGGCCAGGCTGCGCAGGTCCGGCAGCGATTGTTGGAGCTTGCGCAGCAGTGCCTGCTGTTCGTCGGACGATTGTGGCTGTTCGACGATCGGTAGCAGGTTGAGGGCGATTTGCGCATTCAGCGACATGTTCAGGCTGACCTGCGAGGCGAGGTCGGCGGTGTAGTCGATGGTGTACTGGCGCTGGTTTTTCTGGGTTTCGCGCAGTTGATCGAGCAGTTGCCAGAACAGCAGTGCCAGCAACAACAGCACGAGGGTCGCCAGTGCGCCTTTCAATGTTCCGCGCAGGGGCGAGCCGGGCGCCGGTTGGGTGCTGCTCACAGAGGCTGGCGGAGTGACATTGGACAAGCTGTAATCCTGCGGTTTGGCTGGACTGGCGCGACGTGCACTATAAGCCGGACGCCCGAAGGGCGGCTAGCATGCCTTGAGTTGTGGCGAAGTGCCAGCCCCACTCGGCTGGACTGCCACCGGTCATTCAGGTAGCTTTGCCGGTTACGCGGGAGCGTTCCAGCTCCTAGAATCAGACTTTTTTCAGCGCGCACGCATTGATCACCATTAAGTGAACGACGCGCATGGTCTGGCCGGGCATCGCCTGCGCTCCAATCATTCATCTGTCACTGACCCAAGGTTCTCCATGGCTCAATACGTATTCACCATGCATCGGCTGGGCAAAGTTGTTCCGCCGAAGCGGGAAATCCTGAAAAACATTTCGCTGTCGTTCTTCCCCGGCGCCAAGATCGGCGTACTCGGCCTCAACGGTTCGGGTAAGTCCACGCTGCTGAAAATCATGGCCGGCGTCGACACCGAGTTCGAGGGCGAAGCCCGTCCGATGCCGGACCTGAACATCGGTTATCTGCCGCAAGAGCCACAACTTGATCCGACCAAGACCGTGCGTGAAGTGGTCGAGGAAGCAGTCAGCGTGATCAAGGATGCGCAAGCGCGTCTGGACGAGGTCTACGCCGCTTACGCCGACCCGGATGCCGACTTCGACAAGCTGGCTGCCGAACAGGCCAAGCTCGAAGCGATCCTGCAGGCCAGCGATGGTCACAACCTGGAGCGTCAACTGGAAGTCGCGGCCGACGCCCTGCGTCTGCCGGCCTGGGACGCCAAGGTCGAACACCTGTCCGGTGGTGAGAAACGTCGTGTGGCCCTGTGCCGTCTGCTGCTGTCCGCCCCGGACATGCTGCTGCTCGATGAGCCGACCAACCACCTGGATGCCGACTCCGTTGCATGGCTTGAGCACTTCCTGCATGACTTCCCGGGCACTGTGGTCGCGATCACGCACGACCGTTACTTCCTGGACAACGTTGCAGGCTGGATTCTGGAACTCGACCGCGGCGCGGGCATTCCTTATGAAGGCAACTACTCGGGTTGGCTGGAAGCCAAATCCGACCGTCTGGCTGCTGAATCCAAGCAGCAGTCGGCTCACGAAAAAGCCATGAAGGAAGAACTGGAGTGGGTGCGCAAAGGCGCTAAGGCCCGCCAGTCGAAATCCAAGGCACGTCTGCAACGCTTCGAAGAAATGCAGTCGCAGGAATTCCAGAAGCGCAGCGAAACCAACGAGATCTACATCCCGGCCGGTCCTCGCCTGGGCGACAAGGTCATCGAGTTCAAGAACGTCACCAAGGGCTACGGCGATCGCGTACTGATCGACAACCTGTCGTTCTCCATGCCTAAAGGCGCCATCGTTGGCGTGATCGGTGGTAACGGTGCCGGTAAGTCGACCCTGTTCCGCATGCTGATGGGCAAGGAAACGCCGGATTCGGGCAGCATCGAAGTCGGCGAAACCGTGCAACTGGCCTGCGTTGACCAGAGCCGCGAAGACCTCGACGGCAGCAAGACGGTGTTCCAGCAGATCTCCGACGGTTCGGACCAGATCCGCATTGGCAACTACGAGATTCCGTCGCGTACCTACGTCGGTCGCTTCAACTTCAAGGGCGGCGATCAGCAGAAGTTCGTCAAGGACCTGTCCGGTGGTGAGCGCGGTCGTCTGCACCTGGCGCTGACCTTGAAGGAGGGCGGTAACGTCCTGCTGCTCGACGAACCGTCCAACGACCTCGACGTTGAGACCCTGCGTTCCCTGGAAGAAGCCCTGCTGGACTTCCCGGGCGCTGCCATTGTGATCTCTCACGATCGCTGGTTCCTGGACCGCGTCGCGACTCACATCCTGGCGTACGAAGACGACTCGCAAGCCGTGTTCTTCGAAGGCAACTACACCGAGTACGAAGCCGACCGCAAAAAACGCCTTGGCGAAGCGGCTGCCCAGCCACACCGGGTACGCCACAAGAAACTGGCCTGATTCGGGCTGGTGGCATGAAAAAACGGAGCCTTCGGGCTCCGTTTTTTTTTGCGTTTTTTTCAGGAAGACCGAGGTGCGGCCTTCGCGAGCAAGCCCGCTCCCACATTTGAAATGCTCCCCTGTGTAGGCGTGAGCCTGCTCGCGATAGTGGTGTAACTGTTGGTGCAAGCCTTGGATCTGCACTCCCTGTTCAGGTGCAAAAAATCCCGAAAAATGGTCGGGATTTATATCCTGTGCACCATTTAATTTCATAACTGCGACATTTTGCGCTGTTCCTGTGCGCAATTCGTTTGTTACAGTCCGGCTCAATCTCTTCCAACGACAATAAATTTGCCGAGACTTTTCCCATGATCGAATCCGTCGAATCCTTCCTCGCCCGGCTGAAAAAACGCGACCCGGATCAACCCGAATTCCACCAGGCCGTCGAAGAAGTTCTGCGCAGCCTGTGGCCGTTTCTCGAAGCCAATCCGCATTACCTGACTTCAGGGATTCTGGAGCGCATCTGCGAGCCGGAGCGGGCGGTGGTGTTCCGCGTGTCGTGGGTCGACGATCAGGGCAAGGTTCAGGTCAATCGCGGGTTCCGCATCCAGATGAACAGCGCCATCGGTCCGTACAAGGGCGGCTTGCGCTTCCATCCTTCGGTGAACCTGGGCGTGCTGAAGTTTCTGGCTTTCGAGCAGACCTTCAAAAACTCCCTGACCTCGCTGCCCATGGGCGGCGGCAAGGGTGGCTCGGACTTCGATCCGAAGGGCAAGAGCGACGCCGAAGTCATGCGTTTCTGCCAGGCCTTCATGAGCGAGCTGTACCGGCACATCGGTGCCGACGTCGACGTGCCGGCCGGCGATATCGGTGTCGGTGCGCGGGAGATCGGTTTCCTGTTCGGCCAGTACAAACGCCTGAGCAACCAGTTCACCAGCGTCCTGACCGGCAAGGGCATGACCTATGGCGGCAGCCTGATTCGTCCGGAAGCTACCGGTTTTGGCTGCGTGTATTTCGCTGAAGAAATGCTCAAGCGCCGCGAACAGACCGTCGAAGGCAAGCGTGTGGCGATATCCGGGTCCGGTAACGTCGCTCAGTACGCGGCGCGCAAGGTCATGGACCTCGGCGGCAAGGTGATTTCGCTGTCCGACTCCGAAGGCACGCTTTACTGCGAGTCCGGCCTGAGCGAAGAGCAATGGCTGGCGTTGCTGGAGTTGAAGAACGTCAAGCGTGGACGCATCAGCGAGTTGGCCGCGGCGTTCGGTCTGGAGTTCCGCGCGGGGCAGTTGCCGTGGTCGCTGCCGTGCGACATCGCGCTGCCATGCGCCACTCAGAACGAACTCGACGCCGACGCCGCGCGCACCCTGCTGCGCAACGGCTGCGTGTGCGTCGCCGAAGGCGCGAACATGCCAACCACGCTGGAGGCTGTGGATATCTTCATCGACGCTGGCATTCTGTTCGCCCCGGGCAAGGCATCGAATGCCGGCGGGGTGGCGGTGAGCGGTCTGGAGATGTCGCAGAACGCCATGCGCCTGCTGTGGACGGCGGGGGAGGTGGACAGCAAGCTGCACGCGATCATGCAGTCGATCCACCACGCCTGCGTGCATTACGGCGAAGAGAACGGGCGGATCAACTACGTCAAAGGTGCGAACATCGCCGGCTTCGTCAAAGTGGCCGATGCGATGCTCGCTCAGGGTGTGGTCTAGGCCGGTTCGATGCGAATCACTTCAATCACCTGATCGCCGGCGGGGCGTTGCCACAACACTTCGTCATTGAGCCGGGCCCCCAGCAGCGCCCGGCCCAGCGGCGAGCCCCAGTTGATCAGGCCTTGGCTGGCGTCGGCCTGATCTTCGCCGACCAGTTGCACCCGACGCTCGGTGCTGTGTTCGTCGGCGTAGGTCACCCAGCTGCCGATCTGCACCTTGTCGGTGGATGACGCAGGCGCGGCGACCTGTGCGCTACTGAGGCGCTGATTGAAATAGCGCAGATCCCGTTCCAGATCTGCCAGCCGTTGCTTGTCGGCCTGTTCGCCGTTGGCCGACTGCTCGGCGTGCAGGCTTTGCAGTTCGGCGACCTTGGCCTGCAGCTGCGCCAATCCTTGCGGTGTGACGTAATTGGGCTGCGCGCTGACCTGCCGTTCGACGGGCTGATCGGCTTGCGCAGCGGCGTTGTCTTCGTTGACGAAAGCGCGGCTCATGGTGTCCTCCTGTTATAGGAATTGGTCCATGGTCGCCGACGTTTGGTTTCACTGGATGTCTGGAAGCGACCTATTGCGAGCGATAAGCCCGCCCGGCGTCCTGATCTTTCTGCTGCTGCCAGGCGCGCTCGCGTTCGTCCCAGTGTTCGTTGCGATACGCTTCACGATCCTTGTTCTCCAGCATCGCCTGACACTGGCGGAAGCCGTCGGTCCAGCCTTCGGCGTATTGCTTGTCCTTGAGATAGCGCGGCACGTTCTTGCGAAACTCGCCACTGATCGAGCCGGCAGCCTGTCGTCCGCTGATGCAGCCATCGTCAAAGCCGTCGGCGAAGGCCGGTGGATAACCTTTGGCGATCAAGTCTTCGTGGGTGGTCTGGCAACCCCCGAGAAACAGCAAAACACCCAACAGCCCCGCACACCGCCACATCGCACTCTCCCGCGCCGACTCTCGGCTGATAGGGAAAGTCTAGAAGCGGATTCGTCGGGCGTTGGTGAAAGACATGTGAGTAATTCGTTGAACACCGGAGCCCCCTGTGGGAGCGGGCTTGCTCGCGAAAGCAGTGTGTCAGGGAACATTTGAATCGCCTGACACGACGCCTTCGCGAGCAAGCCCGCTCCCACAAGGGTTACTGATTGGGCTTCAGATCAGTAGTGATACCACTTCACTTCGAGCATTACCTCGGTTTCCGGGGTCGCCACATGACTGAATTCACGCTGCGCACTCAGGCGCAAACCCAGATTGCGCGACAACGCCCATTGCTGGTTCAGGCTCAGGCTGCGGCGCACTTCGCCGTTGGTGAAGTAATCGCCCTTGGCCTCGACGCTGAGATTGCCCAGCGGGTTTTTCCACAGCACGCCGGTGTTGAAGCCGCCGGCCGGAGCGACGAACCCGGCGAAGTCATTGTTGTGCTCGATGCGCACAGTGCCGAGGGCAAAACCGAGCGTGTCTTCGCCCAGTTGCCAGGTGCCGCCACCGCCACCGTTGACGTGGCTGACCAGGGTTTCGTCATCGTGCTTGCCCGGCACGCGCTCAAGACCACCGGTGACTTGCCATGACAGTGGCTGCAGCAACTCATTGCGTGGGGTCAGCGAACGGATGGTCGCCAGGTCCAGTTGCTGGAACTGCCACTGGTTGCCTTCGTACTGACGCAGCTTCATCTGCAGGATTTCAATCTGTGCGCCGAGGGGGAAACTTTCGGCGTTGTCGTTGAGGTCGTGATAGGCCATGCGCAAGCCGTACTCGCCAAAGGCGCGATCGCCCCGGGTGCCGACGCCGGCCTGCCAGGTGCGCGATTCGTGGCCGTCTTCCGGCAGGCCCGGTTGGGGAATCTGCAACTCCGGTGCCGGGTTCTTGTTGATCGCCCGCAGCAGTTCGAAGCTGCGCTGCGCCCGTTGCGCATCACGTTCCTGACCGTTGGCGCGGTAGCGCTCCAGGCGATACGCGGCATCGATGATCAGCGCTTGGCGATCCCGAGGCAGGGCCTTGAAGGTCGGCTCCTGCAGCACCTGCTGATCGGCGCTGACCTTCAGCACCCATTGCTGTTCGTCGCTGCTCAACGGCTCGGCGCGGCTGAGCAGTTCACGCTCGCGGGACGGGCGGTATTCGATACTTTCCACCAGCCCGGCTTCTTTCACCGCTTTGACCGTGTCGGTGGGAATGGCGGTCAGCGGGAATTGCTCGGTCAGGCGCAGGCTCGGGCGCGCCACTTGCAGCAGTTCGAGCAGACGATACGAACAGTTTTCGTCGAAGAAGAAATAGTCGAACTGGATCTGCTTCAACTCCCATACATGCTCGACCATGCGCGCGGTTTCTGCTTGCGTCAGGTTCAGCCGGTATTCCCACAGGTCGCGGTTCTCCAGGCTGCGGTACTCGGAGAGCTTTTCCTGATACGGCACCAGCGCGAACAGCCCCGGGTAGCCGCCCATCAAGCCTTTCCAGGCGTAAAGGATGCTGTTGTCGGAGCCTTCGATGTAGGCGCCGAAGTTGATCGCGTAGCTGAGCAGCGAGGTCTTGTCGGCCTGCACGTCAGCCTGATCGATACGCAGCAGGGTGTGGCCGAACATCGACGACGGGCTGTTGAGGTAAGCCGCCGGGAAGATCATCACCGCGCTGTGCGGCGAGACGTCCTTGAACCATTTGTTGAATTCGGCGCAATCGGGCGTCGGCAGATCACTGAGGTTGAGCTGAGCTTTCAGCCAGCGCGTGCGCGCCGGATAGACGCATTGTGCGTGTCGTTCGCCGAGGCTGGCCGGGGCGTACAGCGCTTGCACGGTGGCGGCCAGTTCATGGTCGGGGTGTTCATTGCCGTCGGGGGCGAGGAAGAACTTCTTGTCGCTGACATAGCTGCGCCAGCCACCGAGCTTGGCGGTTTCGTAGTGGCCGAGGGAAATCCAGAAGCGATCGTTGGCCAGTTGCTGCAAACGTTGAGGGTCGACGTGAGGCGCGGCGGACAGCGGGGCGCAGACACAGAGCGCCAGCCAGGCAAGGCGTTTGAGCATAGTCGGCAACTTGAACAGGACAGAAATAAAGACCCAGGGAGGGACGGGCCGAAAAAATAAAACCCGCTTCCCGAAAGAAGCGGGCGGGGGTCGAGCTTAAGCCTGAGTCGCGTACTTGGCCAGACGAGGATCTGCTTTCAGTACAGCCAGGGTGTTGGTATGCACGTCTTCGGCGGTCACGTCAGCCTTGCTGAAGATCTGCTGGAAGTGCTCGTGAGTGACGGCAGCGAAATGCGCACGGTCTTCCGGCGCCACGCCCAGTACCACGGCATAAGTCGTCAGCGCTTCGCCGTTGCCTTTTGCCATGTCTTCGGACAGCTCGTTCATCATGCCATTCATGGCGAACCAGGATTTACCGCCGTAAGTCAGCGACGCGTTGGTCGAGCAACCGTTGGTGCCGGAAGTCATACCGAACGTGGCGTTACCGGAAGTGCCGTTGGTGGTGGATGCCAGGAAGTGTGCCGGGGTGCCACGCTGACCTTCGAACAGCATGTTGCCCCAACCGCAATCCGGACCGCCTGGCGCTTGAGCCATGGCATTGAGGGAAACAACGGTGAAGAGAGTACCGAGAAGAATCCGTTTCATAGCTTTGTTCTCTTTGTGTGCATACCAATGGACAGGGTTCTGGCCCCCAAGTGCTGCCTAGACAGACCCTTTCGAAGCCAGTGGGCCGGTTATTAGTTCCAGCCGCGCAGTTTGGAGTTTAGGCACGTTCCCGTGGTTCCGTGATTTTTTGCTGATTATTCGTTGAGACTCCCGGTTTCACGGGGGCGGCTGTGCGACAGGGCGCTTGTCTATGCTTTGTCGCATGGCGCGCCTTGCCAGTGGGGCACGGGCAGCGCCAGAATGCCGCTATCTGCCCCGCCTGATTGTTAAGGAAGCCCGATGCCTGATCCTGTTGCTGCCAGCTTGCGTCTTGCGCCCGAAGCGCTGACCCGTCCGTTTTCCGCTGAACAGTTCAGCTTCACTACCACCAATGATCTGGAGCCCTTTCGCGGTGTGCTTGGCCAGGAACGTGCGGTCGAAGCCTTGCAGTTCGGTGTGGCCATGCCACGCCCCGGTTACAACGTCTTTGTCATGGGCGAACCCGGCACCGGTCGCTTCTCGTTCGTCAAACGCTATCTGAAGGCCGAAGGCAAACGCCTGCAGACCCCGGCGGACTGGGTCTACGTCAACAACTTCGATGAACCGCGCGAACCCCGCGCACTGGAACTGCCTTCGGGCACGGCCGGCGCGTTCATCGGCGACATCAACGGCTTGATCGACAACCTGCTGGCGACTTTTCCGGCGGTGTTCGAGCACCCGTCCTACCAGCAGAAAAAAAGCGCCATCGACCGCGCCTTCAACCAGCGCTACGACAAGGCACTGGACGTCATCGAACGTCTGGCGCTGGAAAAAGACGTCGCCCTGTACCGCGACAGCAGCAACATCGCCTTTACCCCGATGCTCGAAGGCAAGGCGCTGGATGAAGCCGAGTTTTCGCAATTGCCTGAAGCCGAACGCGAGCGTTTTCACGAGGACATTTCCGGTCTCGAAGAACGGCTGAACGAAGAACTCGCAAGCCTGCCGCAGTGGAAGCGCGAGTCGAACAATCAGTTGCGTCAGCTCAACGAAGAAACCATCACCCTGGCCTTGCAGCCGCTGCTGTCGCCGCTGTCCGAGAAGTACGCGGAGAACGCCGCCGTCTGCGGTTACCTGCAAGCGATGCAGGTGTACCTGTTGAAAACCGTGGTCGAGCAACTGGTCGACGACAGCAAGACCGACGCCGTAGCGCGCAAGCTGCTGGAAGAGCAATACGCGCCGAGCCTGGTGGTCGGTCATCCGGCCAGCGGTGGCGCGCCGGTGGTGTTCGAGCCGCACCCGACCTACGAAAACCTGTTCGGCCGCATCGAATACACCACCGATCAGGGTGCGCTCTACACGACCTATCGGCAGTTGCGCCCGGGTGCGCTGCATCGCGCCAACGGCGGGTTCCTGATTCTTGAAGCGGAAAAAATGCTCAGCGAACCGTTCGTGTGGGACGCGCTTAAGCGCGCCCTGCAATCGCGCAAGCTGAAAATGGAATCGCCGCTGGGCGAAATGGGCCGTTTCGCCACGGTGACCCTCAACCCGCAGCACATTCCGCTGCAGGTCAAAGTGGTGATCATCGGTGCGCGGCAGTTGTATTACACGCTGCAGGACCTGGATCCGGACTTCCAGGAAATGTTCCGGGTGCTGGTCGACTTCGACGAAGACATTCCGATGGTCGACGAAAGCCTGGAGCAGTTCGCCCAGTTGCTGAAGACCCGCACTTCGGAAGAAGGCATGGCGCCGCTGACCGCCGATGCGGTGGCGCGCCTGGCGACCTACAGCGCACGGCTGGCCGAGCATCAGGGGCGTTTGTCGGCGCGTATTGGTGATTTGTTCCAACTGGTCAGCGAAGCGGATTTCATCCGGCATCTGGCCGGCGATGATATGACCGACGCCGGGCACATCGAACGCGCGCTGAAAGCCAAGGCCACTCGCACTGGCCGTGTATCGGCGCGGATTCTCGACGACATGCTCGCCGGGATCATCCTGATCGACACCGACGGCGCAGCGGTCGGCAAGTGCAACGGCCTGACCGTACTCGAAGTCGGTGATTCGGCGTTCGGTGTACCGGCGCGGATTTCCGCTACGGTGTACCCGGGCGGCAGCGGCATCGTCGACATCGAGCGTGAGGTCAACCTCGGTCAGCCGATCCACTCCAAGGGCGTGATGATCCTCACCGGGTATTTGGGCAGCCGATACGCCCAGGAATTCCCGCTGGCGATTTCCGCGAGCATCGCGCTGGAGCAATCCTACGGTTACGTCGATGGCGACAGTGCTTCGCTGGGCGAGGCCTGCACGCTGATTTCGGCGCTGTCGAAAACTCCGCTCAAGCAGTGCTTCGCGATCACGGGTTCGATCAACCAGTTCGGTGAAGTGCAGGCGGTCGGCGGGGTCAACGAGAAGATCGAAGGTTTCTTCCGCCTCTGCGAAGCGCGCGGGCTGACCGGCGAGCAGGGTGCGATCATTCCGCAGGCCAACGTCGCCACGCTGATGCTCGACGAGAAGGTGCTGGCGGCGGTGCGTGCCGGGCAGTTCCACGTGTACGCAGTGCGTCAGGCCGATGAAGCGCTGAGCCTGTTGGTGGGCGAGCCGGCCGGTGAGCCGGATGCCGAAGGCCAGTTCCCGGAGGGCAGCGTCAACGCGCGGGTGGTCGAGCGCCTGCGGGTGATTGCCGAAATGATCAGCGAAGAAGACCTCAAAGAGGCCGAGAAGGAAGCAGCCCAGGAAGCCTTGGCCGAAGCCAAACCGGCGTAAGCCTTAACCCGGGCAAACTGTAGGAGTGAGCCTGCTCGCGATGGCAATTCATCAGTCACTGTTGCTTTGTCTGATACACCGCTATCGCGAGCAGGCTCACTCCTACATGTGTTTTTGCGGTGATCTTCAGGAAAAGTGCCACTACTCTGACGCCAATATTCACACAGTGACCATTCGGCGCCTTCTGGTTCTATCCGGCTTGCGCGGCAGACTTTTCTTCTATTCTCAGCTCAAGGACATCGACAGTATCACTGGATCGAAACAGCCTTCGCGTGAAGGCTGAATACAGGCTTTACCGAGGGTCGCCGCCATGTCGCGCAACCTCTGCCTCACCCGTCAATGCCTGGGTCTTGTGACCCGCATCGAATGCGCCATCAAGCCGTTGGCCGGCGATAACGGCATGTGGACCTTGCTCTTCGCCGCCGGCATGGCCGGTGAACAACCTTCCGCCATCAAGGCCCAGGGCCCGTTTCACGGGCCGGTCGCCGCCGAGTCCATTCTGGACACCATTGTTGAAAGCCTGACGATGCACGGCTATGAACTGGCCGACGACCCGCAGATCTGGAGCCTGCACCTGCAGGCACAACTGCGCCAGATCAACGGTGGGCGTGGGCGTACGGTCGGCGTGTTCGACCATTAGGCGTGATCACGGCGCGGTGTCGGTCTGCTGCGCCTTGTCGAGCTTGACCTCAAAGCCGTATTGCACGGTATTGAGGTCGGTTCGCTGATAGGTCTCCACGTGCGTTGGACGGCCATAGAAGTAATGCACGCCGAACAGTGCCGGGCCTTCTGCACTCGCGTCGTGGCTGACCGAGAGAATCTGTTTCAGGTAGTTGCCACTGTCGTCCTTGACGAAGAATCGCCAGGCGTTGGCCGGGAACAGTTTCAGGTCCACAACAAGCGTGTTGTTCTTGATCTCCAGGCCTTTGGGCAGTGACTTGGCGTCGTAGGTTTTCTTGTCCACGGTGGCGAGAAACAACGGCATCGAGCCCACGGCTATCGCCGGGGTTTCCGGGAACAGATTCAAATCGTAAGTGATGGTCGCCTGCAGCGGATCGACCTGATACGCCTCGGGCGGCAGTTCGATCGGCTCATCGAGTTTGCCACTGCGTTTTTCGGTGAAAAACGTCACCGGGCTGTCGCCGGGGCTGAAGTCATCGCCGAGCAATTCATCGTTGAAGGTGCGTCGGTGGGAGAACTCGATACGCGCAGCGCTGGGCTCCTCCACGGATTGATGGATGCGGATGCCGGCCTTCAGCTCTTCTTCAGTGAGGCTCGCACCCTTGAGCCAGTTCGGTGCCAGATCGTCATAGACCACCACCGCCGGGTCCAGCGGCTGGATGGCTTTGTCCGTGGTGTGCTGACTGAAGGTGCGCACTGGCAGATCCAGCGCCTTGCGGGTCACGGTCGCCGAGGAGAAGTCGAGCACGCTGACTTCCAGAGTATCGATAGGGCCGCTGAAATAGACCTTGTTGTAACGGCGCGGATGCTGCTGCTCGAAGGCGTGCTGTTCGTCCTCCAGCTGTTTTTCCAGGGTATCGCTCCAGGTTTTCTGCTGTTGCAGATACGCCAGTTGTTTTTCATAGAAGGTCACTTGTGCCGGGCTCTCGTTGATCGAACCGGCACGCACCAGGTATTGCCCGGTGGTGTCACGGGCCTGAACGATCAGCGGGTTGAGCTGAGCCCCCTCGACCTCGGGGGCCAATGGCTGATTATTGCTGAATTCGACTTCGGCGTAGTTCTTTGCAAGCTTCAGCAGGGTGACGCTGAGGTTGTCATCGGTGCGGGTCTGGCCGACGTCCTTCTGACTCAGGTCGAAGCTGACCAGGCGGCGCGGCGCGATGACTTCAACTTTGCCTTGCAGGCTCACCGGTTGCGGCTGGCTCTTCCTGTCCACGTCCAGGCCCTCGATGAATGGGTAGGTCACGGTCAGGTCATCGGGGTTGTTGACGTTGGAGCTGGATGGGCTCAACTGGATGCCTGGATCGGTTTCCGACCACTCCGGTTGATAGGCAATCACGCGTTTGTTGCTCAGCGTCACCGACTGCCATTCCACGCCATGGGGAAACAGAAAGCCACCGGGAATATTGAGATTGAAGGGGAATACCGGTTGCAGGTCGGTGAGGTAGTCGGAACTGGCGTCCTTGTGCAGTACGAACAGGCCGTTGATGAAGGTGTCGACCAGCGCCTGTGGGGAAGGGTAGTGTTTGAGGATGCCGAGGGTGTCTTCGCCGTAGATGGTTTTCAGCGGTGTGCTGTCGAGTTTGAGCTGTGCGCGTTCGAGCAGCAGCAGCGAACCGCCGAGCTCTGTCACGGCATCCTTGAGTTTCGGATCGGTGATGGCGTCCAGTGAATGTTCGAACGTCGCTGTCTTGGCTTCGAGGCTGACCGCAGGCTTTTTCTCTTCGCCGGGAGAGCAGCCACCCAGCATCAGAACGAGGCAAATTCCGGCAGTCGTCAACGGCAATCGCACATCCATTTCCAGTCGTCCTGTCCACTTTCGCTAGGCGGTCAATGGTTTGGACAGTAGCAGAAAAAAAATCACATACACACACGCAGGTTGCGGTGATTGGAGGTGCAAGCCGGGCGGTTTCTGGCTGTCACAGGTGACTGTTATACTCGCCCCCGATTACAACCCCCTTGTGTGAGATTCAATGGAACGCTTTTTCGAAAACGCAATGTACGCCTCGCGCTGGCTGTTGGCGCCGATCTACTTCGGCCTGTCCCTCGGGTTGCTGGCGCTGGCACTGAAATTTTTCCAGGAAGTCTTCCACGTCATCCCCAACGTGTTCTCGATGGCCGAATCGGACCTGATTCTGGTGCTGCTGTCGCTGATCGACATGGCGCTGGTCGGCGGCCTGCTGGTGATGGTGATGATTTCCGGCTACGAAAACTTCGTCTCGCAGCTGGACATCGACGACAGCAAGGAAAAGCTCAACTGGCTGGGCACCATGGACTCTTCGTCGCTGAAGATGAAAGTGGCGGCCTCGATCGTGGCAATTTCCTCGATCCACCTGCTGCGGATTTTCATGGACGCCAAAAACGTCGATCCCGAACACCTGATGTGGTACGTGATCATCCACATGACCTTCGTGATCTCGGCGTTCGCCATGGGTTACCTGGACAAGGTCACCAAGCACTGATCAACGATTGATCGCTGCAAAAATACCGCCCGTCTGTTGTGAAACAGACGGGCGGTGTCGTTTGTGGCTTGTGCTTTGGTGCGCGCGGGCATATCCCTGTAAAGGTCTTGGCTCGCCACCGCACGAGGTGCGTTCATGAACCTGCAAGAGTTGAATGCGTTTGCCATCGCCAGAAAGGTCGATGAGCTGAACCTGATCTCCATGGAGGGCGGGATTTATCTGCTCGAGGCGCGAATGCATGGGGCGGCGTATCCGCTGAGTGATCTCAAGGGCGAGATGCTGAAGTTGCGTTCGGTGGAGCATGCGCGCGATGTGCTGCATAACTTTCCGGTGCTGCCGTTCAACCTTGTACACACCTCGGTACACGATGAAATGTGCGGTCTGGGCGGCAGCGTTGATGAAAGCCTGAAAGTGCCGCTTGCCTGGCGCTCGGCCCTGTAGGCCTTGCGCCCCATCACCGGGCATCTGTGCTAGTCTGCTCGCCCTTTTGGTTCCGGGCGCGCCGGGACGCGCTGTGCACGCACGGCAAGTCCTGTGGCCGTCCGCACAGCGGAGCAGTGTCATGTCCGAAGTAAATCTGTCCACCGACGAAACCCGCGTCAGCTACGGCATCGGCCGTCAGCTGGGTGACCAGTTGCGCGACAACCCGCCACCGGGCGTTAGCCTGGACGCCATCCTGGCCGGCCTGACCGACGCGTTCGCCGGCAAGGAAAGCCGTGTGGGTCAGGAAGAGATGTCCGCCAGTTTCAAAGTGATCCGCGAGATCATGCAAGCCGAAGCCGCCGCCAAAGCTGAAGCCGCTGCAGGCGAAGGCCGTGCTTTCCTGGCTGAAAACGCCAAGAAAGAAGGCATTACCACCCTGGCTTCCGGTCTGCAATTCGAAGTGCTGACCCAAGGCGAAGGCGCCAAGCCATCCCGTGAAGACACCGTGCGTACTCACTACCACGGCATGCTGATCGACGGCACTGTATTCGACAGCTCCTACGATCGTGGCCAGCCTGCAGAGTTCCCGGTTGGCGGCGTGATCGCCGGCTGGACCGAGGCCCTGCAACTGATGAATGCCGGCAGCAAATGGCGCCTGTACGTGCCGAGCGAGCTGGCTTACGGCGCTCAAGGCGTTGGCAGCATCCCGCCGCACAGCGTTCTGGTATTCGACGTCGAGCTGCTGGACGTTCTGTAATCCCGGGCCTGCCTTGATGGCGGGCTAATGCAGGCGTGAGCCTGCTCGCGATGGCGTGTTGTCAGTCGACTGCTCAGCTGGCTGACACACTGCTCTCGTGAGCAGGCTCACTCCTACAGTTTTTACCGTATTTCATACTTCGATCTTGTGATGCAGCTCACTGGTCGGGCGCAACGCCCGGGCATAGCAGAACAGGAACAGATTGCGCACCAGCTCCTTGAGCACCAGCGGTTCGCTGGAATTCAGGCTGCTGACGTCCAGATCGCCTTGATCCTGCAACTCATGCAGGGCTTCTTCTTCCAGTACCGCACAGACCTCTCCGGTTTCCCGATGCAGGATTCTGAGGTACGGGTGTGGGCGATCCAGCCAGGCGTCGATCAAATAAGTCATGGGTATCTTCTCCTTGAAAGGTTTCAATGAGAATAATTCTTATTCGTCAAATAGCAAGTGCCTATTGGCGGATTGCGATTTTTTCCGGGTAAAGATTGCGTAAGGTCAAAACGGCTGGCTTCTGGCTATTACGCGTATATGCGGGGGCAAAGCGAGGAGGGCGAAACACCATCCCGCGCCGGGCGCGGGATGGCTGACAGCAGAATCAGACTTTTCTGACGAACTCGGACTTGAGCTTCATCGGGCCGATGCCGTCGATCTTGCAGTCGATGTCGTGGTCGCCATCGCACAGGCGGATGTTCTTGACCTTGGTGCCGACCTTGACCACCAGCGAGGTGCCCTTGACCTTCAGGTCCTTGATCACGGTGATGGTGTCGCCATCCTGCAGGACGTTGCCGACCGAATCTTTCTTCACGGCATCATCTGACGCCACTTCGGCTTCGCCGCTGGCCGACCATTCGTGGGCGCATTCAGGGCAGATCAGTTGGGCGCCGTCTTCGTAGGTGTATTCGGAATTGCATTTCGGGCAGGGTGGCAACGTGCTCACTAAGACTCCTTGAGGGATGTGGTTCGCTAAAAGTCGCACATTGTATAAGGTTTTTGCGGCGGGAGGGCGTATCGCAGAAACAACTGTGGGAGCGGGCTTGCTCGCGAAGGCGGTGTGTCAGTCAACAGTGATGTTGAATGACAGGTTGCTTTCGCGAGCAAGCCCGCTCCCACAGAAGGCGGATCAGTGCGTGCGGGCGACCGCAAACTCGCTCAGTTCCACCAGTGCATCGCGGTATTCGCTGGCCGGCAGCGCGTCGAGGCACTTGATCGCACGGGCCACGTAATCGCGGGCCAGTTGTGCGGTGTACTCCAGCGAACCCGAGGCTTCCACGGCGATGCGGATGCTTTCGAGGTCTTCGATCCCGCCTTTCTGGATCGCCTGGCGCACCAGGGCAGCCTGTTCAGGGGTGCCTTCGCGCATGGTGTAGATCAGCGGCAGGGTCGGCTTGCCTTCGGCCAGGTCGTCACCGACGTTCTTGCCCAGGGTTTCGGCGTCGCCCTTGTAGTCGAGCAGGTCGTCGACCAGTTGGAACGCGACGCCCAGGTGGTCACCGAAAGTACGCAGGGCTTCGCTCTGCTCGGCGGTGGCACCGGCCAGCGCCGCAGCGCTGTGGGTCGAGGCTTCGAAGAGCATCGCGGTCTTGCCGCGGATGACCTCCATGTAGGTTTCTTCGGTGGTGCTGGCGTCGCGCACCTTGGACAGTTGCAACACTTCGCCTTCGGCGATGATGCGCGTGGCCTGGGACAGGATCTTCATCACCGGCATCGAACCCAGTTCGACCATCATTTCGAACGAGCGCGAGTACAGGAAGTCGCCGACCAGTACGCTTGGGGCATTGCCCCACATGGCGTTGGCGGTCGAACGGCCGCGGCGCATGCCGGACATGTCGACCACGTCGTCATGCAGCAGGGTCGCGGTGTGCAGGAACTCGATGGTGGCGGCCAGCAGACGCAGGTCGTCGCCTTCGCGGCCCAGCGCCTTGCCACACAGCAGCACCAATAAAGGACGCAGGCGTTTGCCACCGGCCGAGGTGATGTAATCGCCGATTTTCGATACCAGCGGCACTCGGGAAGTCAGCTGCTTCTTGATGATGCCGTCGACGGCGCTAAAATCGTCCGCCACCGCGCGGTAGAAAGCTTGGGGTTGCATCAGCGACAGTTGCTCCAGAAGGGTTGCGCGGCATGCTAGGACCCCCACCCGGGCCTGTCAAGGCGCGATGGACGGCCACTTGCATGGCTGCGGCAGCTTGCGTACAATCGCGCACCCTGAACTTCCTGGGCAGCACCTGCCTTACGCAATTGCACTTGGGCCGTTCCAGCCCCATGCAGCCATGCCAGCCAATACCTCTTCTTATAAAGAGCTGGGTGAGCAGGATTATCGGAGAAATACCATGTACGCAGTAATCGTTACCGGCGGTAAGCAATACAAGGTCGCTGAAGGTGAATACCTGAAGATCGAAAAACTGGAAGTCGCTACTGGCGAATCCGTGACTTTTGACCGCGTTCTGCTGGTCGCCAATGGCGACGACGTGAACATCGGCGCACCTGTTGTTGCTGGCGCAACCGTCAAGGCTGAAGTGATCTCCCAAGGTCGTCACGATAAAGTCCGCATCATCAAGTTCCGTCGCCGTAAGCACCACATGAAGCGTATGGGCCACCGCCAGTGGTTCACCGAGATCAAAATCACCGGTATTCAGGCTTAATTACAGCCTAATTCCTCACTAGGAGAATTGAACTCATGGCACACAAAAAAGCTGGTGGTAGTACCCGTAACGGTCGCGACTCAGAAGCCAAACGCCTTGGCGTGAAGATGTATGGCGGCCAGGTCATCAAGGCCGGCAACATCATCGTGCGTCAGCGCGGCACCCAATTCCACGCTGGCTACGGCGTTGGCATGGGTAAAGATCACACCCTCTTCGCGAAAATCGAAGGCGTGATCAAGTTTGAAGTAAAAGGCGCCTTCGGTCGTCGTTACGTGAGCGTTGTCGCGGCTTAATCGCGAGATCGCTGGAAGAGCCCTGTCTTGCGACGGGGCTTTTTCGTTTGTGGGGTGAGTCTCTTGCAAAACTGTTTGTATGGGCTGTCGGCGTGCGATGCAGGTCGTGTTTGGGGTCGCTGCGCTCATTTTTGCAAGAGTCTTATGTCTTGATTGTTTTTCGGCTCGTCCGTATGGCGAGAGGCGTTGGTTATGAAGTTTGTTGATGAAGTATCGATTCGCGTAAAGGCTGGTGACGGCGGCAATGGCGCCATGAGTTTCCGTCGGGAAAAATTCATCGAAAACGGTGGTCCGAACGGCGGTGATGGCGGTGACGGCGGTTCCATCTACATGATGGCTGACGAAAACCTCAACACCCTGGTCGACTACCGTTACACCCGGCACTTCGATGCTGAGCGTGGCTCCAACGGTGGCAGCACCGACTGCACCGGCAAGAAGGGTGAAGATCTGATCCTGCGTGTACCGGTCGGTACCACGGTGATCGACTCTGCCACTCAGGAAGTGATCGGCGACCTGACCAAGGCCGGCCAGAAACTGATGGTGGTGCAGGGCGGTTGGCACGGTCTGGGCAACACTCGCTTCAAATCCAGTACCAACCGTGCGCCGCGTCAGACCACGCCGGGCAAGCCGGGTGAGCAGCGCGACCTGAAGCTGGAAATGAAAGTGCTGGCTGATGTCGGTCTGTTGGGCTTGCCGAACGCCGGTAAAAGTACCTTTATTCGTTCGGTGTCGGCGGCCAAGCCGAAAGTTGCCGACTACCCGTTCACCACGCTGGTGCCGAACCTGGGTGTGGTCAGCGTCGATCGCTGGAAAAGCTTCGTCATCGCCGACATTCCGGGTCTGATCGAAGGCGCTTCTGATGGTGCCGGCCTGGGTATTCGCTTCCTCAAGCACTTGGCGCGTACGCGTCTGCTGCTGCACCTTGTCGACATGGCGCCGCTGGATGACAGCAGTGCGCCAGACGCTGCAGAAGTGATCGTCAACGAGCTGATCAAGTTCAGCCCGTCCCTGGCTGAGCGTGATCGCTGGCTGGTGCTGAACAAGTGCGACCAGATCCTTGAAGAAGAGCACGATGCTCGCGTCAAGGAGATCGTTGATCGCCTGGAGTGGACTGGCCCGGTCTACGTGATTTCGGCGATCGCCAAGATCGGTACCGAGCGTCTGTGTCACGACATCATGCGTTACATGGAAGACCGTGCTGATCGTCTGGCGGCAGATCCTGCCTACAAAGAAGAGCTGGCCGATCTCGATCAACGCATCGAAGACGAAGCCCGTGCGCAGTTGCAGGCGCTGGATGACAAGCGTGCGCTGCGTCGCAGTGGCGTGAAGTCGGTCCATGACATCGGCGACGATGACTGGGACGAAGAAGATGTGGATGATGAAGACGGTCCGGAAATCATTTACGTGCGCGACTGATTCGTTGCAGTAAACTTAAGCGCCGCTCAATCGAGCGGCGTTTTGGTATCTGGAAATCGATCGTTGGTCACCAATAGCCACGATTAACGTCACGGGCAGCGCTGGGTCGCGCTGTCCTCAAGCTAAGGTTGAAGATGATGCGGAGCAAAGTGACAGGTGCGCAGCGTTGGGTCGTGAAGATCGGCAGCGCTTTGCTGACGGCGGACGGCAAGGGGCTGGATCGCAAGGCAATGGGTGTCTGGGTCGAGCAGATGGTGGCCCTGCATGAGGCGGGCGTTGAGCTGGTGCTGGTGTCTTCCGGTGCAGTGGCTGCCGGCATGAGCCGTCTGGGCTGGACCGCACGACCCAGTGCGATGCACGAGCTCCAGGCCGCTGCTGCAATCGGCCAGATGGGGCTGGTGCAGGCCTGGGAATCGAGCTTTGCCGAGCATGGCCGGCACACTGCGCAGATTCTCCTGACTCACGACGACCTGTCCGATCGCAAGCGTTACCTGAATGCTCGCAGTACGCTGCGCGCCCTGGTTGAGCTGAAAGTCATCCCGGTGATCAACGAAAACGACACCGTGGTCACTGATGAAATTCGTTTCGGTGACAACGACACGCTGGCGGCGCTGGTGGCTAACCTGGTCGAGGCGGATCTGTTGGTGATTCTCACGGATCGCGACGGCATGTTCGATGCCGATCCGCGCAATAACCCCGACGCGCAGCTGATTTATGAGGCGCGTGCCGATGATCCGGCTCTGGATGCGGTGGCGGGCGGTACCGGTGGTGCGCTGGGGCGTGGCGGCATGCAGACCAAGTTGCGTGCGGCGCGTCTGGCGGCGCGTTCCGGGGCGCATACGATCATCGTCGGTGGTCGCCTGGAGCGAGTGCTCGATCGCCTGAAGGCTGGCGAGCGCATCGGCACTCTGCTGTCGCCTGAGCGCGGCATGCTGGCGGCGCGCAAGCAATGGCTGGCTGGTCATCTGCAAACCCGCGGCACGCTGGTGCTCGATGAGGGGGCGGTGTCGGCGTTATCGCAGGGCAACAAGAGTCTGCTGCCGGTCGGCGTGAAGCTGGTGCAAGGCAGTTTCCGTCGTGGCGAAATGGTGGTCTGTGTGGCGCCGGATGGTCGTGAGATCGCCCGTGGCCTGGCCAACTACAGCGCCTTGGAAGCGCAAAAGATCATCGGTCAGTCGTCGGATGCGATTGTCGGCGTGCTGGGCTACATGGCTGAACCGGAACTGGTTCACCGTGACAACCTGATTCTGGTCTAGGGAAAAAACGCGATGCGCATGGCAAAAGGATTGTTGGGTCTGCTGATGGCGTTGCCATTGCTGGCCTCGGCCGAGGAAATCGGTCAGGTGTCGACGGTGTTCAAGTTTGTCGGTCCGAATGACCGGATCGTGGTCGAGGCCTTTGATGATCCAAAGGTTGATGGCGTGACGTGCTATCTGTCGCGCGCCAAGACGGGCGGGGTGAAAGGTGGTCTGGGGTTGGCGGAAGATCGTGCCGAGGCTTCCATTGCTTGTCGTCAGGTTGGTCCGATCAAGTTCAAGGGCGAACTGAAAGACGGTGACGAGGTGTTCAAGGAGCGCACGTCGCTGGTGTTCAAGACCATGCAGGTGGTGCGATTCCTCGACAAGAAGCGCAATACGCTGGTGTACTTGGTCTATAGCGATCGCGTGATCGAGGGTAGTCCGCAGAACGCGGTGACCGCAATCCCGATTCTGCCGTGGGTGCCGGTCCAGCAATAACACCGCAAAAACCAACTGTAGGAGTGAGTCTGCTCGCGATAGGGGTGTGTCAGTCAGCAAATATTTGTCTGTCTAACCGCTATCGCGAGCAGGCTCACTCCTACATTTTTTTGCGCTGGATTTGTTAAATCACAGGCAATAAAAAACCGACCCTAAGGTCGGCTTTTTAATGACTACGTCGATTAAGCAGCTTCTTTCAGTGCCTTGACGTGGCCATTCAGACGGCTCTTATGACGAGCAGCCTTGTTCTTGTGGATGATGCCTTTATCGGCCATACGGTCGATAACTGGCACAGCCAGAACGTATGCAGCTTGAGCTTTTTCAGCGTCTTTTGCGTCGATGGCTTTAACTACATTCTTGATGTAGGTACGAACCATGGAACGCAGGCTGGCGTTGTGGCTGCGACGCTTCTCAGCCTGTTTTGCACGTTTTTTGGCGGAAGGTGAGTTGGCCACCGTCGAGCTCCTCGAAAGACTTTTTAGGAAATAGCAAACAAAATAGGCCGCGAATCATGCCGATGAAGAGAAGTCTTGTCAAGGGCGCTTGAAACGTTCCGCTAAGTGGTAGGTGTAAAGAGGCGGGATATTTATTTCCGGCGCTTGACCTGTAAACTCGCGAGCTTTGGCTCTGTGCTGTTGCGGCGCAGAGTATCGCACAAGTAGGCGCATTGTTCGCCTGCTGTTTATCGACAGGCACACATTCCCTCAATGAATCTGCTCAAATCGTTGGCCGCCGTCAGCTCTATCACGATGCTTTCCCGGATTCTCGGGTTCGTCCGTGACACGCTCATTGCCCGTACATTCGGCGCCGGAATGGCGACGGACGCCTTCTTTATTGCCTTCAAGCTGCCTAACCTGCTGCGGCGAATCTTCGCCGAAGGGGCGTTCTCGCAGGCATTTGTGCCAATTCTGGCGGAATACAAAAATCAGCAGGGCGAAGAGGCCACTCGTACCTTTATCGCCTACGTTTCCGGTCTGCTGACCCTGGTGCTGGCGCTGGTCACGGCGCTGGGCATGATCGCCGCGCCGTGGGTGATCTGGGCCACGGCCCCCGGTTTTACCGATACGCCGGAAAAATTCCAGCTCACCTCCGATCTGTTGCGGGTGACGTTCCCTTATATATTGCTGATCTCCCTGTCCTCGCTGGCCGGGGCGATTCTCAACACCTGGAACCGCTTTTCGGTGCCGGCCTTTGTGCCGACCCTGCTCAACGTCAGCATGATTGTGTTTTCACTGTTCCTGACGCCGTATTTCGATCCGCCGGTCATGGCTCTGGGCTGGGCGGTACTGGTCGGCGGTCTGGCGCAGTTGCTCTATCAACTGCCGCACCTGAAAAAGATCGGCATGCTGGTGCTGCCACGCCTGAACCTGCGCGATACCGGCGTCTGGCGGGTGATGAAGCAGATGCTGCCGGCGATCATCGGCGTCTCGGTCAGCCAGATTTCGTTGATCATCAACACCATCTTCGCCTCGTTCCTGGTGGCCGGTTCGGTGTCGTGGATGTATTACGCCGACCGTTTGATGGAGCTGCCGTCCGGCGTACTCGGCGTGGCGCTGGGCACGATCCTGCTGCCGACATTGGCAAAGACTTACGCCAGCAAGGATCGCCACGAGTACTCGCGGATCCTCGACTGGGGCCTGCGCCTGTGCTTCGTGCTGGTGCTGCCGTGTGCGCTGGCACTGGGGATTCTCGCCGAACCGCTGACTGTGTCGCTGTTCCAGTACGGCCAGTTCAGCGCCTTTGATGCTTCCATGACCCAGCGTGCACTGATTGCCTATTCTGTCGGTCTGCTGGGGATTATCGTGATCAAGGTCCTGGCGCCGGGCTTTTATGCGCAACAGAACATCCGCACACCGGTAAAAATCGCAATTTTCACCCTGATCGTCACCCAGCTGTTCAACCTGGTGTTGATCGGCCCGCTGGCCCACGCCGGTCTGGCGCTGGCGATCAGTGCTGGCGCCTGCCTCAATGCGGGGTTGCTGTTCTATCAACTGCGCAAGCAACAGATGTATCAGCCGCAACCGGGCTGGTACATGTTCGGATTCAAGTTGGTCGTAGCCGTGGCGGTGATGTCGGCGGTACTGTTGCTCGGCATGCATTTCATGCCGGCCTGGGATCAGGGGCACATGCTTGAGCGCTTCCTGCGTCTGGGGGCGCTGGTGGTTGCCGGTGTCGTGGCTTACTTCGGTATGTTGCTGCTGCTCGGTTTCCGCCTGCGGGACTTCAATCGCAAGGCCTTGAGCTGAGGTTTCACCCTTTATAAACGGGCATGGGCCGGCAGTTTTGTCGGCTCGATCACTTTGCGTTACGGTGTTGCCTGTCGTCGACCGCCGGGTGTGGTTATAATCGACCACTTTATGAGCAAGAAGCGCGTTATGCAGCTGGTTCGAGGCCTCCACAACTTGCGCCCCCAGCATCGGGGCTGCGTCGCCACTATTGGCAACTTTGACGGTGTTCACCGTGGTCACCAGGCTATCCTGGCCCGGCTGCGTGAGCGTGCGCTCGAGTTGGGCGTACCCAGCTGCGTGGTGATTTTCGAGCCGCAGCCGCGGGAATTCTTTGCCCCCGAGACTGCGCCGGCACGTCTGGCCCGGTTGCGCGACAAGCTGCAGCTGCTGGCCGCCGAAGGCGTGGACCGGGTCCTGTGCCTGGCGTTCAACCAGCGCTTGAGCAAGCTCAGCGCCAGCGAGTTCGTCGATACCATCCTGGTGGACGGTCTCGGCGTTCAGCATCTGGAAGTCGGCGACGACTTCCGTTTTGGCTGCGACCGCCTCGGTGATTTCGATTTCCTGCTGCAGGCCGGACAAGTCCATGGTTTCACCGTGGAAGCCGCGCAAACCGTCGAGCTGGACGGCATTCGCGTCAGCAGCACCCAGGTGCGCAACGCGTTGGCCGCTGCTGACTTTGCCTTGGCCGAACGCCTGCTTGGCCGCCCGTACCGGATCGCCGGTCGCGTGCTGCATGGCCAGAAACTGGCCCGGCAACTGGGTACGCCCACTGCCAACATTCAACTCAAGCGTCGTCGCGTGCCGTTCACCGGGGTGTATCTGGTGGATGTCGACATCGACGGCAAGACCTGGCCCGGCGTCGCCAATATCGGCGTACGGCCTACGGTACAAGGTGATGGCAAAGCCCACCTTGAGGTCCATCTTTTAGATTTTGCCGGCGATCTGTATGACCGGCGTTTGACGGTGGTTTTCCACCAAAAGCTGCGTGAAGAGCAGCGCTTCGCCTCTCTGGAGGCACTGAAAACGGCGATCAACGCGGATGTCGCCGCCGCCCGTGCACTAGCCGCACCTAGCGCCCATCGCTAATGAAGAGCCTTAAATGACCGACTATAAAGCCACGCTAAACCTTCCGGACACCGCCTTCCCAATGAAGGCCGGCCTGCCACAGCGCGAACCGCAGATCCTGCAGCGCTGGGACAGTATTGGCCTGTACGGAAAGTTGCGCGAGATTGGCAAGGATCGTCCGAAGTTCGTCCTGCACGACGGCCCTCCGTACGCCAACGGCACGATCCACATCGGTCACGCACTGAACAAGATTCTCAAGGACATGATCATCCGCTCGAAGACCCTGTCGGGCTTCGACGCGCCGTACGTTCCGGGTTGGGACTGCCACGGCCTGCCGATCGAGCACAAGGTTGAAGTGACCCACGGCAAGAACCTGGGCGCGGACAAGACCCGCGAGCTGTGCCGTGCCTACGCTACCGAGCAGATCGAAGGGCAGAAGTCCGAATTCATCCGTCTGGGTGTGCTGGGCGACTGGGCCAACCCGTACAAGACCATGGACTTCAAGAACGAAGCCGGTGAAATCCGCGCCTTGGCTGAAATCGTCAAGGGCGGTTTCGTGTTCAAGGGCCTCAAGCCTGTGAACTGGTGCTTCGACTGCGGTTCGGCCCTGGCCGAAGCAGAAGTCGAGTACGAGAACAAGAAGTCCTCGACCATCGACGTTGCCTTTCCGATCGCTGACGAGGCCAAACTGGCTGCCGCGTTCGGTCTGCCGTCGCTGGGCAAGCCTGCCTCGATCGTGATCTGGACCACCACCCCGTGGACCATCCCGGCCAACCAGGCGCTGAACGTACACCCGGAATTCAACTACGCGCTGGTCGACATCGGTGACAAGCTGCTGGTGCTGGCTGAAGAGCTGGTTGAAGCCTGCCTGGCGCGCTATGGCGTTGAAGGCTCGGTCATCGCGACCACGACCGGTAAAGAACTGGAACTGATCAACTTCCGTCACCCGTTCTACGACCGCCTGTCGCCGGTGTACCTGGCTGACTACGTCGAACTGGGCGCCGGCACCGGTGTGGTTCACTCCGCCCCGGCCTACGGCGTGGACGACTTCGTGACCTGCAAGAAGTACGGCATGGTCAACGACGATATCCTCAATCCGGTGCAGAGCAACGGCGTGTACGTGCCGTCGCTGGAATTCTTCGGCGGCCAGTTCATCTGGAAGGCCAACCCGGCCATCGTCGACAAGCTGACCGAAGTCGGTGCGTTGATGCACACCACCGTCATCGAACACAGCTACATGCACTGCTGGCGTCACAAGACCCCGCTGATCTACCGCGCCACCGCGCAGTGGTTCATCGGCATGGACAAAGAGCCAACCAGCGGCGACACCCTGCGTGTGCGCTCGCTCAAAGCCATCGAAGACACCAAGTTCGTTCCGGCCTGGGGCCAGGCGCGCCTGCACTCGATGATCGCCAACCGTCCGGACTGGTGCATCTCGCGTCAGCGCAACTGGGGCGTGCCAATCCCGTTCTTCCTCAACAAGGAAAGCGGCGAGCTGCACCCACGCACCGTCGAACTGATGGAAGAAGTTGCCAAGCGCGTTGAAGTCGAAGGCATCGAAGCCTGGTTCAAGATGGACGCTGCCGAGCTGCTCGGCGACGAAGCGCCGCTGTACGACAAGATCAGCGACACCCTCGACGTCTGGTTCGACTCGGGCACCACGCACTGGCACGTGCTGCGCGGTTCGCACCCGATGGGTCACGAGACCGGTCCACGCGCCGACCTGTACCTGGAAGGTTCCGACCAACACCGCGGCTGGTTCCATTCGTCGCTGCTGACCGGTTGCGCCATCGACAACCACGCGCCATACCGCGAACTGCTGACCCACGGTTTCACCGTCGACGAAGCGGGCCGCAAGATGTCCAAATCGCTGGGCAACGTGATCGCACCGCAGAAAGTCAACGACACCCTGGGCGCCGACATCATGCGTCTGTGGGTCGCTTCGACTGACTACTCCGGTGAAATGGCCGTTTCCGACCAGATCCTGCAACGCAGTGCGGACGCTTATCGTCGTATCCGCAACACCGCACGCTTCCTGCTCTCGAACCTGAGCGGTTTCAACCCGGCCACCGACATCCTGCCGGCTGAAGAAATGCTCGCACTGGATCGCTGGGCGGTAGACCGCACCTTGCTGCTGCAACGTGAGCTGCAAGAGCACTACGGCGAATACCGTTTCTGGAACGTCTACTCCAAGATCCACAACTTCTGCGTGCAGGAGCTGGGTGGTTTCTACCTCGACATCATCAAGGACCGTCAGTACACCACTGGCGCCAACAGCAAGGCTCGCCGTTCGGCCCAAACCGCGCTGTTCCACATCTCCGAAGCGCTGGTGCGCTGGATCGCGCCGATCCTCGCCTTCACCGCCGATGAGCTGTGGGAGTACCTGCCAGGCGAGCGTAACGAATCGGTCATGCTCAACACCTGGTACGAAGGTTTGACTGAACTGCCGGCCGACGTTGAACTGGGCCGCGACTACTGGGAGCGCGTGATGGCGGTCAAAGTAGCGGTCAACAAAGAGATGGAAATCCAGCGTGCGGCCAAAGCCGTCGGTGGCAACCTGCAAGCCGAAGTGACGCTGTACGCCGAAGACGCGCTGAGCGCCGATCTGGCCAAGCTGAGCAACGAGCTGCGCTTTGTTCTGATCACGTTGACCGCCAGTGTTGCGCCTTTTGTCAGCGCGCCTGAAGACGCGGTGGCCACTGAAGTCAGCGGCCTGAAGCTGAAGATCGTCAAGTCGGCCTTCCCGAAGTGCGCCCGTTGCTGGCACTGCCGCGAAGACGTCGGCGTGAACCCGGAGCATCCGGAAATCTGCGGTCGTTGCGTCGACAACATCAGCGGCGCTGGCGAGGTTCGTCACTATGCCTAATGCCGTTGGCCGTTTCGGACGGTTGAGCTGGCTGTGGTTGAGCTTGCTGGTTCTGGTCATCGACCAGGCCAGCAAGTTCTACTTCGAAAACAAGCTCGAAATGTTCCAGCAGATCGTGATCATTCCTGATTACTTCAGCTGGACCCTGGCTTACAACACCGGCGCTGCCTTCAGCTTCCTGGCTGACAGCTCCGGCTGGCAGCGCTGGCTGTTCGCCCTGATTGCGATCGTGGTCAGTGCGGTGCTGGTGGTCTGGCTCAAGCGCTTGGGGCGCAACGATACCTGGCTGGCCGTCGCCTTGGCGCTGGTGCTGGGCGGTGCGCTGGGCAATCTGTACGACCGCATTGCTCTGGGCCATGTGATCGACTTCATTCTGGTGCACTGGCAGAACCGCTGGTACTTCCCGGCGTTCAACTTCGCCGACAGCGCCATCAGCGTAGGCGCGGTGATGCTGGCACTGGACATGTTCAAAAGTAAAAAAACCGGAGAAGCCGTTCATGACTGAACAGGTATTGGCTGAGCAACGCATCGGCCAGAACACGGAAGTCACCTTGCACTTTGCATTGCGCCTGGAGAACGGCGACACGGTCGACAGCACCTTCGACAAGGCCCCGGCGACCTTCAAGGTCGGCGACGGTAATCTGCTGCCGGGCTTCGAAGCCGCGCTGTTCGGCTTCAAGGCCGGCGACAAGCGCACGCTGACCGTCGAGCCGGAAAACGCGTTCGGCCAGCCGAACCCGCAGAACGTGCAGATCATTCCGCGTTCGCAGTTCGTCGACATGGAGCTGTCGCCGGGTTTGCTGGTGATCTTCAACGATGCGGCCAATACTGAGCTGCCGGGTGTGGTGAAAGAGTTCGACGACACGCAAGTGACCATCGACTTCAACCACCCGCTGGCCGGCAAGACGCTGACCTTTGACGTCGAGATCATCAATGTCAAAGCGCTGTAACTGACCATACGTGGTCAAAAATGTGGGAGCGGGCTTGCTCGCGAATGCTGACTGACATTCAACATCGATGTTGTCTGACTTATCGCTTTCGCGAGCAAGCCCGCTCCCACAGTCGTTATTCACTGTTTTTTCGCGCGCAAGACACGAGGCACAGCATGCAAATCAAACTCGCCAACCCCCGTGGCTTCTGCGCCGGCGTGGACCGGGCGATCGAAATCGTCAACCGTGCCCTGGAAGTCTTCGGGCCGCCGATCTACGTGCGTCATGAAGTGGTGCACAACAAGTTCGTTGTCGAAGACCTGCGCAGTCGCGGGGCGATCTTTGTCGAAGAACTGGACCAGGTGCCGGACGACGTCATCGTCATCTTCAGTGCGCATGGCGTGTCCCAGGCCGTGCGTACCGAGGCTGCAGGCCGTGGCCTGAAAGTCTTCGACGCGACTTGCCCACTGGTCACCAAAGTGCACATCGAAGTCGCGAAATACAGCCGCGACGGCCGCGAATGCATCCTGATCGGCCACGCCGGTCACCCGGAAGTCGAAGGCACCATGGGCCAGTACGACGCCAGCAATGGCGGCGCGATCTACCTCGTCGAAGACGAGAAAGACGTCGCCGAATTGCAGGTACACAACCCGGAGAAACTGGCGTTTGTTACCCAGACGACCCTGTCGATGGACGACACCAGCCGAGTCATCGATGCCCTGCGCTCGCGCTTCCCGGCCATCGGCGGTCCGCGCAAGGACGACATCTGCTATGCCACGCAAAACCGTCAGGACGCGGTCAAGCAACTGGCTGACGAGTGCGACGTAGTGTTGGTGGTGGGCAGCCCGAACAGCTCCAACTCCAATCGCCTGCGTGAACTGGCCGAGCGCATGGCGACCCCTGCCTACCTGATCGACGGTGCCGAAGACCTGCAGAAGAGCTGGTTCGATGGCGTCGAGCGTATCGGTATCACCGCCGGTGCTTCCGCGCCGGAAGTGCTGGTGCGCGGCGTGATCCAGCAATTGCAGGCGTGGGGCGCGACCGGTGCCGATGAACTGGCCGGACGCGAAGAGAACATCACGTTCTCGATGCCGAAAGAACTGCGCGTTCGCTCGATTTGACGCTTTTCGCTTTCTCGCACAGCGCCTGTCCGGTTTTTTCCCGGGTCAGGCGCACCCGACCGGTCGCCGCCAGCACCACCTGGAGTTGGCTGACCGGCTCGTGTGCCGAGCAGAGATGTAACGTTCCTGCCTGAAATGCCCGCCCGGGCATCAGCGGTTGCCCCAGACCGCTGAACCGCACGTAACGACTCACCGCCCAATTGCCGACAATCGGTATTCGCGCATCACTTGCCTGTTCCTGTAGCAGGGGATTGTCGCGGTCCTGCGGCCCTTTGCCGCTGATGTCCAGAATGATTCGCCAGCCCTGACTCCAGTCGCCGTCGATGCCGTGGATCACCACGTTCTGATTGCGTGTGATGGCTTGCGTGCGGGCATTGCGAATGCCGTCGAGCAACGACTGGGCCGCCTGGTCACGATGAGTCGATTCGGTGAAGGCGGCAAACGCCGGACTGACCAGTGCCAGAACAATCGCGCCAATCGCCAGTCCCATAAGCAATTCAATCAGACTGAAACCCTGTTGCGGCATGAGCACTTCCTCCCTGAAGCATGAGGCCAGACGCAATCCTTGCGCCGGGCAGGGCAAATCAACCGGCGCAGGCCGGTTGAATGTTCTAGTTTGTAGAGGCAGGTATAGCCGACGGCAACGGAGGGCATCGATGAATCATCGTACAAAAGGTTTCACGCTGCCCGAACTGCTGGCCGCGGTCGCCGTGTTGGTGATCCTCATCACCCTGGCGGTGCCGGGGTTCACCCGTTCGATCCAGAGCAGCAAGGCCGACACCGAAATGGGCGACCTGCAACGCGCCATCAACTATGCGCGGCTGGAGGCGATCGATCGCTGCGTGGTCACGCGGCTGCGGCCGAGCGCCGGTGGCAGCGTGTGGACCGGCGAGTTGTCGGTCTACGACAGTACTGGCACACCGGCCAATGTATTGCGGGTTGTTCCAGCGATGAGCAGCGGCGCGACTCTGACGCTACCCTCAGGAGTGACCGCGCTGGATTTCAACAATCTGGGCGGTCTGGCGGCACCGTCGACGGCGGTGGTCATCAGTTACGTGCTGGGAACGCAAAGCAGGACGCTGAACGTGTGTCTGAACGGACGAATTCAACTGGGTGGAAGTTGCGGATGAGGGCAGGGAGTACGCAAGCACAGGAGGGCATGTCGCTGATCGAAGTACTGGTCGCGTTGCTGATTCTGACCGTCGGAATATTGGGCGCGGCAGCCGTTCAACTGAATGCGCTGAAGTACACCGACAGCTCGCGGATGACCAGCCAGGCGAGCTTCATCGCCTACGACATGATGGACCGCATCCGCGCCAACGCTGCCGCCGATTACACGGTCACGCCGCCGACTTCGGGCAACCTCAGTGTCGCCCGCGATCAGGACCTCTACGACTTCACCACCAACATCGTCAATTTCGGCGGGCCGACCGCCACCGGCACCATCACCCTCAATCAGCGCGTGTACACCATCACCATCAACTGGAATGACTCACGGGCCGCGAATGCCACGGGCACCACGCGCAGTTTCGTCCTGAGCAGTCGTGCCACGGTCGATCCGGTGGCCACGCCATGAAACATTCCAACCGTGGTTTCGGCCTGATCGAAATGCTCATCGCCCTGGCGCTCGGGCTGATCGTGGTGCTGGGTGTGGTGCAGACGTTCCTCGCCGCGAAAAACACCTACGTCAGCCAGAACACGGCGGCAGCGATGCAGGAAGACGCACGTTTTGTGCTGAGCAAGATGATTCAGGAACTGCGCATGGTCGGCATGTTCGGCTGCCTTGGCACCATTACCGACGCGAGTTCTGCGGGGGATTTCAATGCGGCGCAGATCACCCCGATCAGTTGGGACAACAGCAACCTCAAGCTGACCCTGGTCACCGCCGATGTTGGCGGCAATGGCGGCACACCAACGTGGACGGTGGTCTCCGATTGCCGTAACAGCGCCACGGCCTATACCGGGCTGCGAGCCGCAGCGAGCGGGCAGGTCGCCTTTCCAATCCGCCGTTTGATCTACAGCTTCAGCAACAACCAGATCCTCATGGGCACCGGCAGCGGCACCCCGGCCCAACAAGTGTTGGTGAACAACGTCAGTACGTTCACCGTCATGTTCGGTCTGGCCACGTCCGCCACCGATGTCGCGGCGTCCTCTTACAGCAGCAACCCCAGCGATCCGGCGCGTATCCGCAGTGTGCGTTTGAGCCTGACCCTCACCGACCCGAACAACCGGGTGGCCAATCAAACCTTCAACGTGGTTGCCGCTTTGCGCAACCGCTTGCAGTGAGGGCCGAGACGATGAGGATTTCTTTGCACCAGAGGCAAGCGCAACGCGGCATGGTGCTGCTGGTCAGTCTGGTGTTCCTGTTATTGCTGACACTGGTCGGGCTGTCGTCGATGCAGAGCGCCAACCTGCAGGAAAAAATGGCCGGCAGTGTCAGTTTGCGCAATCAGTCATTCCAGACCGCCGAGGCCGCGCTGCGTATCGGGGAAAGTGCGGTGCAGCTCGACAGTTATTCGCTGGCGGTGTGCGCCAACGCCACACAATGTGCGCCGCCGGCCGAGTCTTCGCTGGTCAGCGCAGCAGGGCTCAACTCGACCTCGGGGGTGACGTGGATCGCCGCCGGCAACGGCTTCTATGGTGTACAGAACATCGGCACCACCCTGACGGCGGTGAACGTGCCGAGCAACACCTCGGCCACGCTGTATCGGGTCACCGCGGTCGGTATCGCCGGCACTTCGCGCAGTGTGGTGGAGAGTGTCTATGCGAAGTATTGAGCGCTGCTGGACTCTGTTGACGGGCCTGCTGCTGGGGTTGTATCTGGCGGCGCCGGCGTATGCGTTCACCCCGTCTGATTCGCCACTCCTGAGTGCAGCGGCGGTTCCACCCAACGTGATGTTGTTGATCGACGACTCCGGCAGTATGAACAGCATCATTTACGCGACGGGATTCGATCCGACCGTCACTCGCACACCAGCCCGGCAATGTAACGCCTTGCTCGGGCTGTGCCTGAGTTCGACGGCCATCACCGGGGACCCGGTGTTTCTCTCGAATCTGCCGACCGCTGGTTGCTCCGGCGGCGCCTTTGCCTTCTACAACAACAGCCTGGTGCCGCAGTGCCTGAAGCTGCCGGACCCGGTCGGCAGCGGCAACACGCGCTACACCGGTGACTACATCGCCTATCTGGTCGGGTTGGCGAATGGCAGCAACCGCGACTTCACCACGGGCTCGATCCCCAATGACTACCGGATCAACGTCGCGCGCAATGTGTCCAACGCGCTGGTCGCCAGTAACCGTACCTTGCGCATCGGCCTGTCGACCTTCAATCCGGTGACCAGCAACAACCCCGGCAATGGCGGTTATATCGCCCGTGCCATCAGCGACCTGTCGCCGGTCTCCGGCAGCGTGACCCAGGCGCAGGCCGACGCCAACTACAACGCTCTGATTTCTTCGATCAACGCGCTGGGTGCAGTGGCCAATACGCCGCTGGCGGAAACCTATTATGAAATCACCCGCTACATGCGCGGCATGGCGCCCTACTACAACAGCACACCAACCACTTACACCAGTCCGATCCAGTACCGCTGCCAGAAAAACTACGGCGTGGTGATCACCGACGGCCTGCCGACCTACGACCGCACCTTTCCGAGTAACGACCCGCTGGGCGGCAGTCGTCTGCCGAACTGGGATGGCATCAACAATGACGGCAACAACCTCAATGGCGACAACGAAGGGGACACGTTGTACCTGGATGACATCGCCAAGTTCGCGTTCGACATCGACATGCGTTCGACAGGCACTGACCTCGCCGGCAAGAGCTGGAGCTCGGCGGATTTTCCCAAACAGAACATGAACACCTACACCGTCGGGTTCACGGCCGACAACGACATGCTCTCGGATGCCGCCAGCTATGGGCAAGGCAAGTATTACCAGGCGACCGACAGCACTGGCCTCAATACCGCACTGTCCTCGGCGCTGAGCGACATCACCTCCAAGGCCGGCTCAGGTGGTAGTGGCGTTACCAGCGGCACCACGCTGGCCAGTGGCACCAGTTATTTCCAGACCAGCTACGACCCCAAGGACTGGCGTGGCACGATCAAATCCTTCGGTTTCACCGCGGCCGGCGTGGTGAATACTTCGGTAGCCTTGTGGACCACCGACACCACCATCGTTCCGGGCGCCACTGCGCCGATCTATCAAGCGTGGAACACCACCAGCAACACCGCCATAACCCTGGCCTACGGCAACTTTTCTGCTGCCCAGCAGACCTCGCTCAGTCAGAGCCTGCCCTCCGGCATCAGCGGCAGTGATCTGGTGGAGTGGAGCAAGGGCACCAACAAGAGCGGCCTGAGGGTGCGCAGCGTATTGCTCGGAGACATCATCAACTCGCCGCTGGTGCTGGCTTCGCCCAGCGACAAAACCGCTTCCGACCTGTCGGGTGACACCACCTACACCACTTACCTGACCACCAAAGCGGCAAACATGAACCCCAGCCTGGTGGTGAATGCCAATGACGGCTTCGTCAACGTGATCAACTCGGCCAACGGCACCCGGCGCTATGCCTACATGCCTTCCAGTGTGCTGCCGTCGCTGCGGCTGATTGCCGACCCTGCTTACATCAACGGCGTCAGCCACAAGTTTCTGGTGGACGGTCAGGTCGCTGTGTATGACGCGCAACTCAATAACGCCTGGAAAACCCTGGCCATTGGTGGCTCCGGTGCCGGCGGCAAGACCTTCTATGCACTGCAGCTTTTCGACGCCTCGGCCGGCAATGTGCTCAGTGCCCTGTGGGAGGTCAGCGCACCCGCCACCGCCAACATTGCCAATGCCTTTAATGATCTGGGTTACGCCTATGCACGGCCGGAAGTGGCACGCTTGGCCGACGGACGCTGGGCAGCGTTCATCGCCAATGGTTATGGCAGCAACTCGGGCGTGGCGGCGTTGTATGTGCTGGATGTGCGTGACGGTTCGCTGATCAAGAAAATCGTGATCGACAGCACCGAAACCACCAATGGCCTGTCGTCGGTCAAGCTCAAGGTCAACTCCTCGAACGTGGTGCAGGCTGCCTACGGTGGAGATTTGAAAGGGCGCTTGTGGAAATTCGACCTCAGCGCGACCACGACCGACAGCTGGGGTGTGGCATTTTCCGGCAAGCCGTTGTTCACCACGGCCGGCGGGGCGACTCAGCCGATCACGGCGCAGCCGCTGTTGGCGGACAATGCGCTGGGGGGCAAACAGGTATTCGTCGGCACCGGAAAATTCAACGAAACAGCCGACAAGACCAACAAGGATCTGCAGGCGTTTTATTCGGTGTGGGACGCCGACGGCGGTTCCGGCCAACTGACCGTCAGCAGTCTGCAGGCGCAGGCGGTGACCGGGGTGTTCACCGGTAGTTCAGGACAATTTGCCACGACCACTCAGAACGACACGACCTATCCGGCAGAGAAGGGGTGGTATCTGCCGCTCGTGTATAACAACGCGTTGGTCGGTGAGCGGGTGATCAATCAGGCCAGCCTGGTGCTCGGACGCATTTTGTTCACCACTGCGGGTGTTGACACCACCGACCCGTGTGCCAGTTTCGGTACGGGCAAACTGGTCGAACTCGATGCGTTCGGCGGTAAGATGCTCAACTACGCGGTGCTCGATACTAACGGGGATGGTGTGGTCGACAGTAACGACACGATTTCCAGTGGTGTGATATTTACGGGCGGCATTCCAACCCTGAATGCCATCGTCAATGGCGCGACGCGCAAGATAGTCAACGATTCCAGCGGCAACATCACCACTCTGGTAGAAAAGGGTGGCGGTGGCAGCCGTCGTATCATGTGGCGACAAATACAGTAAGTGAGAGTTTGAGGCATGCGCAGATTCAACCGAGGCTTCACCTTGATCGAAATCATGATCGTGATTGCGATCATCGGGATCATCATCACCATCGCTGCACCGAGCTACACCGAGTACCTGAAAAAGGGCCGTCGCGCCGAGGTGGTCTCGCTGCTCTCGGAGCAGGCGCAGATCCTTGAACGCTTCTATACCAAGAGCAACGTCTACACCGGCATTACCGGTTTGAGCACGGGCAATGACTTCTACACCATCACTCCGACGATCGCTGACCAGACCTTCCTGCTGACCGCCACCCGCAAGACTGGCACGACCATGGCGACCGACAAGTGTGGGGACTTCACCCTGACCAACACCGGCGTCAGAAGCATGAACAACGCTACCACCGGGCTGACCACCAAGGATTGCTGGGGCCGCTGAGGTACTTTCTTTCAGGCGCCTTTTGCGCCCACTGTCTTTTTTACGGTTGGATCAAACATGACCAGGCAACAGCAAGTGGTGATTGTCGGTGGCGGGGTGATTGGCCTGCTGACCGCCTACAACCTCGCCTCCGAAGTGCGCAGCGTGGTGCTGCTGGATCGCTCGAGCGTCGGCCAGGAATCGTCCTGGGCCGGAGGTGGCATCGTTTCCCCGCTGTACCCGTGGCGCTACAGCCCGGCGGTCACCGCGCTGGCGCATTGGTCTCAGGACTTTTATCCACAGCTCGGCGAGCGATTGTTTGCTGATACCGGCGTTGATCCCGAAGTGCACACCACTGGCCTGTACTGGCTGGACCTGGACGATGAAGCCGACGCACTGGCCTGGGCCGAACGGGAGCAGCGTCCGCTGCGGGCTGTGGATATCTCGGCGGCACATGACGCCGTCCCGGTGCTGGGCGGCGGGTTCTCACGGGCGATCTACATGGCTGATGTGGCCAACGTCAGAAACCCACGGCTGGTGAAGTCGCTGAAAGCGGCATTGCAGGCACTGCCTAACGTGACCCTTCACGAGCAATGCGAGGTCAGCGGGTTTGTCCGTGAAGGCGGGCGCGTGGTTGGCGTTGAGACGTCCAAGGGCCTGATCAACGGCGATCAGGTTGTACTGACTGCTGGTGCGTGGAGCGGCGATCTGCTCAAGACGCTCGGCCTGACGCTGCCGGTCGAACCGGTCAAAGGCCAGATGATTCTCTACAAATGTGCGGCGGATTTTCTGCCGAGCATGGTTCTGGCCAAGGGGCGTTATGCCATTCCACGCCGAGACGGGCACATCCTGATCGGCAGTACGCTGGAGCATGAAGGCTTCGACAAGACGCCGACCGATGTGGCGCTGGAGAGTCTCAAGGCTTCGGCGGTCGAGTTGCTGCCAGCGCTGGCGGATGCCGAGGTGGTGGGGCATTGGGCCGGTTTGCGCCCGGGTTCACCGGAGGGGATTCCTTACATCGGGCGAGTGCCGGGCTTTGATGGCCTGTGGCTGAACTGCGGGCATTACCGCAACGGGCTGGTGCTGGCGCCGGCGTCGTGCCAGTTGTTCGCCGATGTGATGCTGGGGCGCGCGCCGATTATTGATCCTGCGCCGTATGCGCCAGAGGGCCGCATGTAGTCAGGTATTTCTGTTGAGCCTGGCAGACCGCTTTCGCGAGCAGGCTCGCTCCCACAGTGGATCTTTGTCGTTCACAAAATTCAATGTGGGAGCGGGCTTGCTCGCGAACTGGCCCTCAATCCAGACCGAGTTTCTTCAGCCGATAACGCATCGACCGAAACGAAAGACTCAGCCGCTGCGCCGCCGCCGTGCGGTTCCAGCGAGTCTCCTCCAGCGCTTGCAGAATCAGCTTGCGCTCGACGTTCTCCAGATAATCCTCAAGGTTGTCGATCTGTGTCAGATCGGCAATGCCGCCCTCTACCGCGCAACTGCCTTCGCTCAGGCGCAAGTCTTCGGCCTCGATTATTTGGTTTTCGCACAGCGTGTGCGCACGTTCGAGGACGTTCTCCAGTTCCCGCACATTCCCCGGAAAGCGGTAACTCTTTAGCGCTTCAAGTGCTTGTGGGTGCAGGCGTGCTGCCAGTTGGCCGCTACCGCTGGCCAGACGCTGGAGCATGTGCGCGGCCAGTACCTCAATGTCGTCGCGCCGTTCGCGCAAGGAAGGCACGCGCAGTTCGATCACGTTCAACCGGTAATACAGGTCCTGGCGAAAGCGTTCGGCGGCGACTTCCGCGTCCAGATCCTTGTGGGTTGCGCAAAGAATGCGCACATCGACCACGGTTTCCTGCTGGCCGCCAACGCTGCGAACGGCTTTTTCCTGAATCGCCCGCAGCAGTTTGACTTGCATCGACAGCGGCAGATCCGCCACTTCGTCGAGAAACAGGGTGCCGCCCTGTGCGGCTTGAAACAGGCCTGGTTTGTCTTCCATGGCGCCGGTGAAGCTGCCTTTGCGATGGCCGAAAAACTCGCTTTCCATCAGCTCCGACGGAATCGCCCCACAGTTGACCGGCACGAACGGCTGATTGTTGCGCGGTCCCTGTTCGTGGATCAGCCGCGCGACCAGCTCTTTGCCGCTGCCGGATTCGCCGCTGATGTACACCGGTGCCTGGCTACGGGCGAGCTTGTCGATCTGTTTACGCAGGTTGCGCATCGGTTGCGAGTCACCCAGCAGCCGTCGGTCGATCGAGGTGACGTTGCCGCCGGCGACAGGCATGCGCAGCGCGGTGTTGACCAGCTCGCGCAGGCGGGTGAGATCAACCGGTTTGGTGAGGAAGTCGAAGGCTCCGGCCTTCAAGGCGTTGATCGCGGTTTCCAGACTGCCGTATGCAGTGATCATCGCCACCGGCACTTGCGGATAGCGTTGCTGGATGTGCTGCACCAGTTCCAGCCCCGTGCCGTCCGGCAGGCGCATGTCGGTCAGGCACAGGTCAAACGCATTGCGCTGCAACAGCGCCTGGGCTTCGCTGAGATTGCGTGCACTGAAGGTGTCGAGTTTCATCCGTCCCAGGGTGATTTCCAGGAGTTCGCGGATATCCGGCTCGTCGTCGACGATAAGGATTTTTTGCCGTGGGCTCGTGTTCAACTTTGTTTCCGTCCGTGAGCAAAGGTGATGCGAAAGCAGCCGCCGCCTTGGCGTGGTTTGAAGTCTAGGCGCGCCTGGTTGCTTTCGCACAGCTCACGGGACAGATAAAGCCCAAGGCCGGTGCCTTGGCTGCTGGTGGTGAAGAACGGTTCGAACAGATGCGGTTGCTGATCCAATGGTACGCCGGGGCCATTGTCCTGGACTTCGAGCACTGCCAGCTGGCTGTCAGGATCGATGAACAGCGCCAGCCAGACTTCGGCCGGATCGTGCAGCAGGGCGCTGTGGCGCCAGCCATTGCGTAACAGGTTGTCGAGAATTTGCGTGAGCTGGCCAGGGTCCATCAGCGTGACGAAGTCCCCGGAATTGATCCGCAAATGAATCAACTGCCGATCAGTCGCCTGTTCGTGGCTCTCGGCGACGAACTGTTCCAGCCACGGCTTGAGATCCAGCCGTTGCGGGGCACTCTGCTGGCGACGTGACAGTTGCAGAACGTTTTCGATGACTCGGTTCATGCGCTGGGAGTGGTCTTGAATGATCTGCGTCAGACGCCGATCCGCGCTGTCGAGTTCCTCGGACTCAGCCAATAGCTGCGCGGCGTGGCTGATAGCGCCCAGCGGATTGCGGATTTCATGGGAGATGCCGGCGGTCAGGCGCCCGAGAGCGGCGAGCTTGAGCTGCTGGGCCTGCTGCGCGACCTGCGCCAGATCTTCGAGGAACACCAGGGTTTGCTGGTTGGGGCTCTGGTCGAGGGCGATGAAGTTCGGTTGCAGCTCCAGGCCGTTGCCGGGAATCTTCAGGCTCTGCGGGCGCAGGGTCGGATTGTTCATCCACAACTGCAGGCGATCGACCAGCGCGCTGGAGTAGTCGTCGATCAGATGGCCTTCAAGGTGCGACTGGGACAGCAGGCTTTTGGCGCTGTGGTTGGCCAGTTGCACCCGGCGTTGTTCGTCGAGCACCAGAATGCCGGTGCGCATGCGTTGCAGGATCAGGGCATTGAGGGCTTCGAGGCTGATGACTTCGCTGGCGCGCTGTTCGGCGAGGTGCTCGCTGACTTCCAGGCGCCGAACCAGGCCCTGGACCAGCAACGACGCCGCAAAGCACAAGGCACCAAGAGTGCCGGCTTGCAGGTAGTCATTGGCGCTCAGGGGATGGCTGAAACTCAGCAGGAAGCTTGAGCCGACAATTCCTAGCGCGCCGATGGCGGCAATCAACAGGCCGATGCGCCGGCGTAGCAGGGTGTTGGCAATCGCTACCGAAACAATCAGCAGGTTGCCGATCGCGCTGGCCACCCCACCCGCCGCGTAGAACAAGCCGCACAGCAGCAGGACATCCACCAGCGCCAGGCTGAACAGTTGCGCCGGACGCCGGGTGTTCTCCAGAAACACTACCAGCAGGATGTTCAACACCAGATACAACCAGCTGCCGCTGCGCAGCAGATCGTCGTCGGCCGACGTCAGCAGGCGGTTGTCCATATTGCTGGAGATCAGCAGCACCAGTGTGATGCCGACGCTTAAACGGTAGAGATGATAAAGGCGCAGCAGGCGCTGGGCCTGTTTGCTGTCGGCGTTGGCGGCCTCAGCGATCACTGGCACCCGGGCCTTGCTCAAGGTGAGCCTGGCTGCAATACCACTGTTGCTGAAGGTTCAGGGCGCGGTCGCGGGGCAGGTGCACGCCGCAATGAGCGCAACGCACCATCGGCGCCGCGTCTTGCTCGCGCGGCGGTTGTGCAGACGAGGCGGGCGCCTTGAATTTGCGCCACAGCCAGACCGCAGCGAAAATCAGGACAATCCAGAACAGTAAACGAAGCATGATGAGCGGCTTTTCGGCTAATGATTCGGCAGTTTAGCCAAGGAGCCGGCAGGCGCACAGACTATTAACGCGCAGCCATAAAAAAGGGAGATCCGCAGATCTCCCTTTTTGTGTTGCCGGTGTGATCAGTCGAACACGCCGAAGGTCATGTAGCTGAACCACGAACGGTCGTCGTTGTTGCCGGCCGCTTGATGTTCTTCTTCGATCACTTCGCCATTGTCGTCTTTAGGCTTGAGCTCGTTCGGGATCGCGTCTTTGGCGTCCTGGAACTGCTTCTGCACGTCCTGGTTGGCGCGGGTTTCTCCCGGCGGCAGCGGTGGACGCGATTCGATCAGGCCCAGAGTGGCCTTGCTCAGCCACGAGCGGTTGTCGGCTTCGGCAACCGAAGGCACGAACTGACCGTCTTTCAGGCTTGGATGGTTCGGGTAGTTGAGCTTCAGGGTTTCCAGACTGGTGGCAGCCAGTTCGTCCAGGTGCAGACGCTGGTAAGCCTCGGTCATTACTGCCAGGCCGTCGCCGACCGATGGCGTTTCCTGGAAGTTTTCTACTACGTAACGGCCACGGTTGGCGGCAGCCACGTACGCCTGACGGGTCAGGTAGTAGTCCGCTACGTGGATTTCGTAGGCCGCCAGCAGGTTGCGCAGGTAAATCATGCGCTGCTTGGCGTCCGGCGCGTAGCGGCTGTTCGGGTAGCGGCTGGTCAGCTGGGCGAACTCGTTGTACGAGTCGCGAGCGGCGCCCGGGTCACGCTTGGTCATGTCCAGCGGCAGGAAGCGCGCCAGCAGGCCGACGTCCTGGTCGAACGAGGTCAGGCCCTTGAGGTAGTAGGCGTAGTCCACGTTCGGGTGCTGTGGGTGCAAACGGATAAAACGCTCGGCGGCGGACTTGGCAGCTTCCGGCTCGGAGTTTTTATAGTTGGCATAAATCAGTTCAAGCTGTGCCTGATCCGCGTAGCGACCGAACGGATAGCGCGACTCCAGAGCCTTCAGCTTGGCTGTGGCGCTGGTATAGCTGTTGTTGTCCAGATCGGTCTGAGCCTGCTGGTACAGCTCGGCTTCGCTCAGGTTTTCGTCTACGACTTCCTTCGATGAGCAAGCAGCGGTCAATGCGAGGATGGCGATCAGCAGCAGGTGTTTCACTTGCATGGCGGCTTGCGTCCCTATGACGGCCGCTGTCTTGGGCGGGGCCGTCCTGTTATGATGAGCGCCCCGTTGAAAAGCCTCGGGGCAAAAGACGCCGTATTTAACCACAAGCGCGCAGCCGAAACCAAAGGCTGTGCCGACGCCCAGTCAGAGCATGTCCGATAAAATTGAACTTCGCGCAGAGGTGCCGTCCGATTTGGGCGGCCAACGCCTCGATCAAGTCGCCGCCCAACTCTTCGCTGAGCACTCACGCTCGCGCCTTTCCGCCTGGATCAAAGAAGGTCGCCTGACTGTGGACGGGGCGGTCATCCGCCCGCGCGACATCGTGCATGGCGGTGCCATCCTTGAGCTGACTGCCGAGCAGGAAGCCCAGGGCGAGTGGATCGCCCAGGATATCCAGCTCGACATCGTCTATGAAGACGACGACATCCTGGTCATCAACAAGCCTGCGGGCCTGGTGGTGCACCCGGCTGCTGGCCACGCTGATGGCACCTTGCTCAACGCCTTGTTGCACCACGTGCCGGACATTATCAATGTCCCGCGCGCCGGTATCGTGCATCGTCTGGACAAGGACACCACCGGTCTGATGGTGGTGGCCAAGACCATTCAGGCGCAGACCAAGCTGGTTACTCAATTGCAGAGTCGCAGCGTGAGCCGGATCTACGAGTGCATCGTGATCGGTGTGGTGACGGCCGGTGGCAAGATCAACGCCCCGATCGGTCGTCACGGCCAGCAGCGCCAGCGCATGGCGGTGATGGAAGGCGGCAAGCCTGCCGTCAGCCACTACCGCGTGCTGGAGCGTTTCCGTTCGCACACCCATGTGCGGGTGAAACTGGAAACCGGTCGCACCCACCAGATCCGTGTGCACATGTCGCACATCAACTTCCCGTTGGTCGGCGATCCGGCGTACGGCGGTCGTTTCCGCATTCCGCCGGCGGCGAACCCGACGATGGTCGAATCGCTCAAGCATTTCCCGCGTCAGGCCCTGCACGCGCGCTTCCTCGAACTGGATCATCCGACGACCGGTGAGCGCATGAGCTGGGAATCGCCGCTGCCAGAAGACTTCGTCTGGCTGCTGACCCTGCTAAAGCAGGATCGCGAGGCATTCATCGGATGAACTGGCTGACGCCGGACTGGCCCGCGCCGGCCAGCGTCAAGGCCTGTGTCACCACCCGCGAGGGCGGTGTCAGCGAGGCGCCGTTCGACAGCCTCAATCTGGGCGATCATGTTGATGATCGTCCAGAGGCTGTGGCCGAGAATCGCCGGCGTCTGACCGATTACTTCTCTATACAGCCTGCCTGGTTGCAGCAAGTGCACGGGATTGCCGTGGCCCATGCTGATCCGGGCGTGGTTGCCACCGCCGACGCCAGTTGGACGGACACCCCGGGCGTTGCCTGCGCTGCGATGACGGCAGATTGCTTGCCGGCATTGTTCTGCGATCGTGCAGGCACTCGCGTGGCGGCGGCTCATGCCGGTTGGCGCGGGTTGGCGGCCGGCGTGCTCGAAGCCACGCTCGACACATTGGATGTTCCCGCTGCAGAAGTACTGGTCTGGCTCGGTCCGGCCATCGGCCCGAAAGCCTTTGAAGTCGGCCCGGAAGTACGGGAAGTCTTCGTCAATCAACTCGCTGAAGCGGCATCCGCCTTCGTCCCAAGCCACAATGCTGGCAAGTTCATGGCCGACATCTACCTGCTGGCGCGCCTGCGTCTGGCTGCACGGGGTGTCACTGCTGTTTATGGCGGTGGTTTCTGCACCGTGACCGATCCACGCTTCTTCTCTTATCGCCGTGCGTCGCGCACCGGCCGTTTCGCCTCCCTGATCTGGCTCACCCGCTAGACTTGCCTGACCTGAATCAACTCTCCGACGCTTGAATCTTCCAGAATCGACCGCATCTATAGCGGTATCTGGCAGGTTTCTTTATTCAGGATGGTTTTTTAGGTCCGGCCTGCTCAAAAGGAAGGTGACCCATGCGTATAGACCGTTTAACCAGTAAATTACAGTTAGCCTTGTCCGACGCCCAATCCCTGGCCGTCGGCCACGATCATCCGGCCATCGAGCCGGCGCATTTGATGCAAGCCATGCTTGAACAGCAGGGTGGTTCGATCAAGCCTCTGCTGATGCAGGTGGGTTTCGACGTCAACAGCCTGCGCAAAGAGCTGACCAAAGAACTCGACCAATTACCGAAAATCCAGAACCCGACCGGCGACGTCAACATGTCGCAGGATCTGGCGCGCCTGCTCAATCAGGCCGACCGATTGGCCCAGCAGAAGGGCGACCAGTTCATTTCCAGTGAGCTGGTGTTGCTCGCGGCGATGGACGAGAACAGCAAACTCGGCAAGTTGCTGCTCGGTCAGGGTGTGAGCAAAAAGGCCCTGGAGAACGCGATCAACAATCTGCGTGGCGGCGAAGCGGTTAATGACGCCAACCACGAAGAGTCGCGTCAGGCGCTGGATAAATACACCGTTGACCTGACCAAGCGTGCCGAAGACGGCAAGCTCGATCCGGTGATCGGTCGTGACGACGAAATCCGTCGCACCATTCAGGTTCTGCAACGTCGCACCAAGAACAACCCGGTGCTGATCGGCGAGCCAGGTGTGGGTAAAACCGCGATTGCCGAGGGGCTGGCTCAGCGCATCATCAACGGCGAAGTGCCGGACGGCCTCAAGGGCAAGCGTCTGCTGTCGCTGGACATGGGCGCGTTGATTGCCGGTGCCAAGTATCGCGGTGAGTTCGAAGAACGCCTCAAGGCGCTGCTCAACGAGCTGTCGAAGCAGGAAGGGCAGATCATTCTGTTCATCGACGAACTGCACACCATGGTCGGCGCCGGTAAAGGCGAAGGCTCGATGGATGCCGGCAACATGCTCAAACCGGCACTGGCGCGCGGTGAGCTGCACTGTGTCGGCGCGACCACGCTCAACGAGTACCGCCAATATATAGAGAAGGACGCGGCCCTCGAGCGACGCTTCCAGAAAGTCCTGGTGGACGAGCCGAGCGAAGAAGACACCATCGCCATCCTGCGTGGCCTCAAAGAGCGTTACGAGGTTCACCACAAGGTGGCGATCACTGACGGCGCGATCATCGCAGCGGCCAAGCTCAGCCATCGCTACATCACTGACCGGCAGTTGCCGGACAAGGCCATCGACCTGATCGACGAGGCCGCCAGCCGTATCCGCATGGAGATCGACTCCAAGCCGGAAGTGCTGGATCGTCTGGAGCGCCGCCTGATTCAGTTGAAGGTGGAATCCCAGGCACTGAAGAAAGAAAGCGATGAAGCGGCAATGAAGCGCCTGGAAAAACTTCAGGAAGAAATTGTCCGCCTCGAGCGTGAATACTCGGATCTGGAAGAAATCTGGAACTCGGAAAAAGCCGAGGTGCAGGGTTCTGCACAGATTCAGCAGAAGATCGAACAGTCGCGTCAGGAACTGGAAGCCGCACGCCGTAAAGGCGACCTCAACCGCATGGCTGAATTGCAGTACGGGGTGATCCCGGACCTGGAGCGCAGCCTGCAAATGGTCGATCAGCACGGCAAGAGCGAAAACCAGTTGTTGCGCAGCAAGGTGACCGAAGAGGAAATCGCCGAAGTCGTTTCGAAGTGGACCGGCATTCCGGTATCGAAAATGCTCGAAGGCGAGCGCGACAAGCTGATGAAGATGGAAAGCCTGTTGCACCAGCGCGTGATCGGCCAGGACGAAGCGGTAGTGGCCGTGGCCAACGCCGTACGGCGTTCCCGTGCCGGGTTGGCGGACCCGAATCGTCCGAGCGGTTCGTTCATGTTCCTCGGCCCGACCGGTGTCGGTAAAACCGAGTTGTGCAAGGCTCTGGCCGAATTCCTCTTTGATACTGAAGAGGCGATGGTGCGGATCGACATGTCCGAGTTCATGGAGAAACATTCCGTGGCGCGGCTGATCGGTGCACCACCAGGCTACGTGGGCTACGAGGAGGGGGGTTACCTGACCGAAGCGGTACGCCGCAAGCCGTACTCGGTGATCCTGCTGGACGAGGTCGAGAAGGCGCACCCGGATGTATTCAACATTCTGCTGCAAGTGCTCGAGGATGGTCGACTGACTGACAGTCACGGACGTACGGTGGACTTCCGCAACACCGTGATCGTCATGACCTCGAACCTCGGATCGTCGCAGATCCAGGAATTGGTCGGTGACCGTGAGGCGCAGCGTGCAGCGGTGATGGATGCGCTGACCAGTCACTTCCGCCCCGAGTTCATCAACCGGGTCGACGAGGTGGTGATCTTCGAGCCTTTGGCGCGGGATCAGATCGCAGGCATTACCGAGATCCAGCTGGGCCGTCTGCGCAGCCGTCTGGCCGAGCGCGAGCTGAAGCTGGAGCTGAGCCCGGAAGCGATGGACAAGTTGATCGCTGTGGGTTACGACCCGGTTTATGGCGCACGTCCACTCAAGCGTGCGATCCAGCGCTGGATCGAAAACCCGTTGGCGCAGTTGATCCTGTCAGGGCATTTCATGCCTGGCGACACGGCAACCGGCAAAGTGGTGAACGACGAAATCGTTTTCGGCTGAGCGGCAAAGCCAATGAAATAAGGAAGGCCTCGCTTTGCGAGGCCTTTTTTTCGTTAGGCTGTTGAACTCTAAGGAAAAGGCTTGTAAAGTGCGCCCCGCAGTCAGTCACCGGCAGCGTTTCAACTCACTGGGTTGAAAACTGAAATAAGTTGCAAATCATTAACTTGAAAGCAATTTAGGGGGTTGACAGAGGTGTTCTAGGTTGTAGAATAGCGCGCCTCAGACACACGAACGCAGCGATGCGAACGAGTGGCTAGATGCAGTAAGTTTCACAGTTGTAAATTGAAATATGTAGTTCCGTGATAGCTCAGTCGGTAGAGCAAATGACTGTTAATCATTGGGTCCCAGGTTCGAGTCCTGGTCACGGAGCCAATTTCAAGCCGGGGTATAGCGCAGTCCGGTAGCGCGCCTGCTTTGGGAGCAGGATGTCAGGAGTTCGAATCCCCTTACCCCGACCATTTTTGGGTCGTTAGCTCAGTTGGTAGAGCAGTTGGCTTTTAACCAATTGGTCGTAGGTTCGAATCCCACACGACCCACCATTTTTGAAACCAGTTAGCGCTGGGATCGAATCTTAAGATCAGAGGCCAAAAGCGCTGATCGAAGAAGGCGATCTTTGAAAGGTCGCCTTTTTTTTACCGGGGTATAGCGCAGTCCGGTAGCGCGCCTGCTTTGGGAGCAGGATGTCAGGAGTTCGAATCCCCTTACCCCGACCATATTAAAAATCCTCGTATCGAAAGATACGGGGATTTTTTTTGCCTGCGAAATATTGAACTGCACCGCAGAAACAAATGTGGGAACGGGCTTGCTCGTGAAAGCGGTGTATCAGTCATGAATGAATTGACTGACCCACCGCAATCGCGAGCAGGCTCACTCCTACAGGGTTTACGCCAATCAGTGCAGCTTCAGGCGTGGCTCGGTCCCGCGACCGATCTTGCTGCCCAGCATCAGCATCGCCGTGCGGAATGGCCCGTACAGCGCCATCTGGTGCATGCGGTACAGCGACACATAGAACATCCGCGCCAGCCAGCCCTCAAGCATCACGCTGCCGGTCAGGTTGCCCATCAAGTTACCCACAGCTGAAAAACGTGACAGCGAAATCAGCGATCCGTAGTCGGTGTACTTGTACTCCGGCAGGGATTTGCCCTCGATGCGCAGTTTCAGCGATTTGGCGAGCAGAGAAGCCTGTTGATGCGCGGCTTGCGCACGTGGCGGGACGTTTCGGTCCGAACCCGGTTGCGGGCACGCGGCGCAGTCGCCGAAGGCGAAGATGTTTTCGTCGCGGGTGGTCTGCAGCGTCGGCAGCACCTGCAACTGATTGATACGGTTGGTTTCCAGGCCGTCGATGTCCTTGAGGAAACCTGGCGCACGAATACCCGCTGCCCAGACTTTCAGACTGGCCTTGATCTCGTTGCCATCGGCGGTGATCAGGCTGTCGGCGGTCACTTCGCTGACCGACGCGTTGGTCATCACATTGACCCCGAGTTTCTCCAGCGTCTTGTGCACCGGGCCGCTGATGCGCTCCGGCAGGGCTGGCAGCACCCGTGGACCGGCTTCGATCAGGGTGATGTGCATGTTTTCCGGTTTGATTCGGTCCAGACCGTAGGCCGCCAGCTCGTGCGCGGCGTTGTGCAGTTCTGCCGCCAGCTCGACGCCAGTGGCGCCGGCACCGACGATGGCCACGCTGATCTGCTCGACCACATCGGTCTGCCCGGCGTGGGCGCGCAGGTAGTGGTTGAGCAGTTGCTGGTGGAAACGCTCGGCCTGTTTGCGGGTGTCGAGGAACAGGCAGTGTTGCGCTGCACCCTGGGTGCCAAAGTCGTTGGTGGTGCTGCCGACGCTGATGACCAGCGTGTCGTACGGCACTTCACGGGCCGGGACCAGTTCTATGCCGTTCTCGTCGTAGGTGGCCGCCAACTGGATTTTTTTCTGCGCGCGATCAAGCCCGCTCATGCGCCCCAACTGGAACTCGAAGTGGTTCCATTTCGCCTGGGCAACATAGTTGAGTTCGTCTTCGGAAGAGTTCAGCGATCCGGCGGCCACTTCGTGCAGCAGTGGTTTCCAGATGTGCGTCAGGTTCGCGTCAACCAGCATCACACTGGCGGTGCCGCGTTTGCCCAGGGTCTTACCCAGACGGGTAGCCAACTCCAGACCGCCGGCGCCGCCGCCGACAATAACAATACGATGAGACATGGGGATAACTCGCAAGGTTTTTAAAGGAAATCGGTGCGGTTACCCGAGCGAGCGCGAGGCAGCTCATAGCGTCAGGTAACTGATAAGTCGGCTCAGCAGGCCCAGACCAATGGTCACTGCCAGCACCAGCACCAGGAGCATCCACGGCCGGAAAGGCCGGCGCTCGACACGGTGTTGGGACAACTGCAGGTACTCTTCGACATGTTTCTGGTCTTCGGGGTTCAGGCGGCTGGTCATAAAGGCCTCGTCAGGTAGACGTTGCTGAAGGTTGGGAAGCTACAGCGGTTTTTATCCCGGGTTGAACGCAGCATAGCCACTGGTCGGAACCGGTTCGACAGAAACACCGTCGTCGAGGCGAATGATCCCGCTTTGTAACACTCGCGCGGTAATTCCGCCATGCCCGCGCACCGCTTGAAAGGTGCCGGGGCCGAGGTTGTTTTGCAGGCGCGCGCAGGGCTGACACCAGCCGGTAGTCTCGAAAATCGCCTGGCCAATGCGAAAGCGTCGACCCTTGAGACTAAACAGATTGATACCGCTGATGACGAGATTGCGACGCAGATCTTCAGGCCTCACGGGTTGATCTTCAGACCGGCCCAGCAGCGCATTGATGACCGCCAGGTGTTCGAACTGAATCAGTGTCACTTGCCGCGCGTTACGCACCCCCGGGCGGGCGTGATCGCCAGTCAGTCCGGCTTCGAGCCGCGCCTCGACGGCATCGAGTTCGAGCATCGGGCCACGGGACTCCGGGCGTACGCCGATCCAGCGCACACGGCCGGTCTGCGGTACGTCGGCAATCAACTGCTGCAGCGGCGTCACAGGCTGATCCCGACATCGAAGACGATGCTGCGCCCCAGGTTGCTGCGCAGGAAGTCCGGCGCATCAGGATGGGCAAACAGCACCCGGGCGAAGGTCGGGCCGACCAGCGACAGCGAACGCCAGCCCTGGCGCAGATATTCGGTTGGCGGCGGGAAATGGCTGTTGAGGTCCAGCACTTCACGCTTGAGGCTGGCGAAGGCAATGATGTCCAGCTCACCCAGGTCCATGCCACGCTCTTTGTAGTTATGCGCCTTTTTGCGCAAGGTCGGGGCCAGTCGCAACAGAAACTCGTTGGCCGGGATCCGCCGTGGCTTGGCTTCACGACGCACCAACTGGCTGAGAGAAAACGCGCTGCGCCGCCGCTGCAGTTCGTCGCGCCATTCGTCGTTGAGCCGCCGCCCCTCATCGAGGACGAAGAACACCTCGAAGTTGGCGTCGCGAAACAGCACGTCCGGCGGCTCGCCAGCGGGCGCGAACTCATCGACGCGGTAGGGAATGTTCAAGCCTTGCAGCAGGCGTTGGCAGACCCAACGCTCACGCTCCCACTTGCGGGCATTGGACAGGAACGCGTTGGCTTGCTCGGCCGCGATGGTCAGCAGGCGTAAATAATCTGAGTCATCCATAAGCCCAAGCTTAGCGTTCAAATGCGACAAACAGTAAGCGTTGCATCGGCTGATGCTCTCAGGGCGGCGGTGTAGACTGCGACGAAGGATATAAACCCACGGAAAAAATGAGGGAAAGATGATCGGTGCCGAACTGTTGTCATCCATGAGCCTGACGCTCGGTTGGCTGATTTACCTGCCAGTGCTGGTCTGGGCGATCTGGCGCGCGCCGTGGGTCGAGTTGTTCAGTGACAGTCGTCGGCAACATTTGCTGTTCGGCACCGTGTTCGCGTTGTTCCTGCTGTGGATGGTGCGCAGGGATTTCGACACCGGGGTTTCTTACCACTTCATCGGCATGACTGCGGTGACGCTGCTGCTGGACTGGCCGCTGGCGATTGTCGGTGGCCTGGTGGCGCAGCTCGGGCTGGTATTGCTCGGTCGTCAGGATCTGGTGGCGCTCGGGGTCAACGGTACGCTGCTGGTCCTGTTGCCGGTGTTGATCACCGAATGCGTGGCGATCGTAGTCGAACGCGCCCAGCCGCGTAATCCGTTTGTGTATATCTTCTGTTCCGGATTCTTTGCGGCGGCGTTGTCGGCATTGTTGTGTCTGGTGCTGAGCCTCGGCCTGCTCTGGTACGACGGCTTGTTCGCGATGCCGGAATGGCTGGAAGACTTCATTGGCTATCTGTGGCTGCTGATCTTTCCCGAGGCGTTTATCAACGGCATGGTGATCAGCGCGCTGGTGGTGTTCAGCCCCGAGTGGCTGGAAACGTTCAACCGCACCCGCTACCTTTCGGCGCCCTGGAAGGACGACGATCCCAAGTCTTGATCCACATCAAATCCGCCCCCCTCGTGGCATTTCATGCTCGGCCAAATCCCTTCAGGAGCAGTGGCATGAGTGTGTATGAGTGGGCGAGGCAGGAAACGCGGCAGAGTCTGGACATGGCACAGGAGGTGGGCTTCGATCCGGGCCTGAGCCTGCGCGCCTTGCTCAGTGCGGTGGTGCAACAGAGCAAGGCCGTGCGCAACGCCGAAGACCTGGCCGACGAGTTGCGTTTTCTCGCGGAAAACCTCGACGACGATCAGGACTACGGCTTCATGCGGCCCTGATTGTGATCAGTGGCGCGGGTCGAAATCGCCGGAGAACATTTCGTCTTCGGCATCCGGGGCCACCGGAATCTTGTGCTCTTCGGACGCCCAGGCGCCGAGGTCGATCAGTTTGCAGCGGTCGGAGCAGAACGGGCGAAACGTGTTCTCGGGGATAAATTCCACGGGAGCGCCACAGGTTGGGCATTCTACGGTCGGGATCGGGCTCATGACTGGCCTCCGGATAAAGTCAGGTAAAAGTGATGCAGACGTTCGACTTCGCTGTGCAGCCAGGCGAGGTCGCGGTCGTTGACCACCACATCGTCGGCACGGCTCACGCGGTCTTCGCGGCTTGACTGGGCCTTGAGGATCGCCTGGACCTGCTGTTCGCTGGTCTGGTCACGCTGCAAGGTGCGTTCGATCTGCAGTTGTTGCGGGGCGTCTATCACCAGGATGCGTTGGGTCATCGCGTATTGCCCGGATTCGATCAACAGTGGCGAAACCAGGATCGCGTAAGGCGATTTTGCCAGCGCCAGGTGATGGGCGATTTCCTCGGCGATCAACGGATGCAGCAAGGCTTCGAGCCAGCGACGTTGCTCCGGTACTTCAAAGATCAGTTGGCGCAGGGCGGCGCGGTTCAGCGTGCCGTCAGCCTGCAACACGTCCTGGCCGAAGTGCTCGGCAATCTTCGCCAGCGCCGGACGCCCCGGCTCGACCACCCAGCGCGCCGCATGGTCGGCATCGACCACATGGATTCCGAGGTCGATGAAGTGCTGGGCCGCAGCGCTTTTGCCGCTGCCGATGCCGCCGGTCAGGCCGAGGATCCAGGGTTTTTCCACAGGGGTATTCATTTCAAACCGACAAACTGCCAATAGAAGTCGGTTATTTGACCACCCCAGAGCAAGGCAATCCAGCCGGCAATTGCCAGATAGGGGCCGAAGGGGATCGGCGTCGAGGTTTTCTGCTCGCGCAGACGTAGCAGAATCACCCCGACAACCGCGCCCACGAGCGATGACAGCAGGATTGTCAGCGGCAGGATCTGCCAGCCGCCCCAGGCTCCAAGCAGCGCCAGCAGCTTGAAATCACCATGGCCGATGCCGTCCTTGCCGGTCAGCAATTTGAACAGCCAGAACACCGACCACAACGCCATATAACCGGCCACTGCGCCCCACAGTGCTGCGTGCAACGAGACGAACAGTCCGAAACTGTTGACGATCAAACCCAGCCATAGCAACGGCAGCACCAGCACATCGGGCAGCAGTTGATGTTCGGTGTCGATCAGGCTCATCGCCAGCAGCCCCCAGGTGAGGACGATCAACAGACCGGCCGGCCAGCCGAAACCCAGATGCCAGGCGACGAATGCCGAGAGCAGGCCGCAGGCCAGTTCGGTCAGGGGATAACGTTTGCTGATGGGAGCGCTGCACGCCGAACAGCGCCCGCGCAGGAGCAGATAGCTGAGCAGCGGAATGTTCTCCCACGCACGAATCCGGTGGCCGCAGTGTGGGCATTCGGAGTGCGGCAGCATCAGGTTGTAGGTCGGCAGCGGCGTATCGCCTGGTAGGCCGAGGACGTCCTGTGCCTGCTGGCGCCAATCGCGTTCGAGCATTTTCGGCAGACGCCAGACCAGCACGTTGAGAAAACTGCCGACCACCAGACCCAGCAACAGTGCGGTGAATACAAAGGCCAGCGGATACAGACTGAAAAGTTCGTCGATAGGCATGTCAGATCGCTGAGCCGAGTTGGAAGATCGGCAGATACATGGCCACGACCAGACCGCCGACGATGACACCGAGCACCACCATGATGAAAGGCTCCATCAGGCTGGTGAGGTTGTCGACCATGTTATCCACTTCACCCTCATAAAAACCGGCAACCTTGTCGAGCATGTCATCCAGCGCACCGGACTCCTCGCCGATGGCGGTCATCTGCACCGCCATGTTGGGAAACACCCCGGTGCTGCGCATCGAAAAATTCAGTTGCATGCCGGTGGCGACGTCCTGCCGGATGCGCAGCACCGCGCGCTTGAACACCACGTTGCCGGTGGCCCCGGCCACCGAATCCAGCGCCTCCACCAGTGGCACGCCAGCGGCGAAGGTGGTCGACAGGGTGCGGGCGAATCGCGCCACCGCCGACTTGTACATCAGTGTGCCCACCAGCGGCAGTTTCAGTAGCCAGGTGTCTTTGCGGTCGCGCAATGCCTGGGATTTTTTCAGCGCGTGACGTGTACCGAAAAATACGCCAACCAGTGCGCCAAGCACCGCCCACCACCATTGCTGCATGAATTCGGAGATGCTGATCACCATCAGCGTGAAGGCGGGCAGCTCCGCGCCGAAGCCGGAAAACACCGCCTGAAACTGCGGCACCACCTTCACCAGCAAAATCCCGGTGACCACCATCGCCACCAGCACCACGGCGGTGGGGTAGGTCATGGCTTTCTTGATCTTGGCCTTCAGCGCTTCGCTTTTTTCTTTATAGGTCGCGACCCGCTCCAGCAACGTGTCGAGCGCGCCGGACTGCTCGCCGGCATCCACCAGGTTGCAATACAGCTCATCAAAATACTGCGGTTTCTTGCGCAGGGCGGTGGCGAAGCTGTTGCCGGCGGCGACTTCCTGCTTCACCTCGTCCACCAGTTTGCGCATCGCCGGGTTGTCGAAGCCTTCGCCAATGATGTCGAACGACTGCAGTAGCGGCACACCGGCCTTCATCATGGTCGCCATCTGGCGGGTGAACAGCGCGATGTCCTGGGCCTTGATGCGTTTGCCAAAACTCAGCAAGGAGGCAGATTTTTTGCACACCTTGCCGGGGTTGATCCCTTGCTTGCGTAGCTGGGCCTTGATCAGCGCGGGGTTCTGCCCGCTCAATTCGCCAGTGACCTTGCTGCCTTTGCGGTCTGTGCCTTCCCAGGCGTAGATGCTGATTTTCGCTGCCTTGACCGCCATGTTCAGTCCTTGGTGACCCGGTTGATTTCTTCCAGGCTGGTGATGCCTTGCATGGCCTTGTGCAGGCCTGAGGTGCGCAGGTCGTCGAAACCGTCGCGACGCATCTGGCTGTCGATTTGCAGCGAGTTGCCTTCGGCCATGATCAGCCGTTGCAGCTCGGGGGTGTTTTTCACCACTTCATAAATCCCCACGCGTCCCTTGTAGCCGCCGTTGCAGAGGTCGCAACCGACCGGCTCATAGATCGTGAAACTGCCGATCTGTTCCTCGGGAAAACCCTCCTTGATCAGTGTTTCGCGGGGGATCTCGATCGGTTTCTTGCAGTGACTGCACAGCTTGCGCGCCAGGCGCTGGGCGATGATCAGACTTACCGAGGTGGCGATGTTGAACCCGGGGATGCCCATGTTGTGCAGGCGGGTCAGGGTTTCGGCGGCGCTGTTGGTGTGCAGCGTGGACAACACGAGGTGGCCGGTCTGCGCGGCCTTGATCGCTATCTCGGCGGTTTCCAGGTCGCGGATTTCGCCGACCATGATCACGTCCGGGTCCTGCCGCAGGAACGAACGCAGGGCCTGGGCGAAATCCAGCCCCTGTCGGGGATTGACGTTGACCTGGTTGATGCCTTCCATGTTGATCTCCACCGGGTCTTCGGCGGTGGAAATGTTGATGTCCACGGTATTGAGAATATTGAGCCCGGTGTACAGCGACACGGTTTTCCCCGACCCGGTCGGGCCGGTCACCAGAATCATCCCCTGCGGCTGCTTGAGCGCGGCCATGTACAGGTCTTTCTGTGCCGGCTCGTAACCCAGGGCATCAATGCCGATCTGTGCGCTGGACGGGTCGAGAATCCGGATTACCACTTTTTCGCCCCACAGGGTCGGCAGGGTGTTGACCCGGAAGTCGATCGACTTGCTCTTCGACAGGCGCATCTTGATTCGCCCGTCCTGAGGTTTGCGTCGTTCCGAGATGTCGAGGCTGGCCATGACCTTCAGGCGTGCAGCGATACGGCCGGCCAGCTGGATCGGCGGCTTTGCGACTTCGCGCAGGATGCCGTCGGTGCGCACCCGCACCCGGTAGTTTTTTTCGTAGGGTTCGAAGTGCAGGTCGGATGAGCCACTCTTGATCGCGTCCAGCAGCATCTTGTGCACGAAACGCACTACCGGGGCGTCATCGGCATCGAGTCCGCCGATCGGATCCTGTCGGTTGTCGTCCATCGACTCGACATCCACGCCGTCGAGGTCGACGTCGGCCATCTCTTCCAGGCCGCTGGTGTGGGTGTCGAAAAATTTCTCGATGGCGTCGGTGAGCTTGTCGTCTTCTACCAGGATGGCTTCGGTGCTCAACCCGGTGCTGAACTGGATGTCATTGATCGCCTGGTGATTGCTCGGGTCGGAAATGCCCACGAACAGCTTGTTGCCGCGCCGCCACAAGGGCAGGGCGTGGTGCTGACGTACCAGCTTCTCACTGACCAGGCCTTTGGGCTGGGTCTCCTTGTCCAGGCCATTGAGGTCCATGAACGCCATGCCGAAATGCTCGGAGGCAATCTCGGCCACCTGTGAGCTCTTCACCAGTTTGTTCTGTACCAGGTAGCTGACCAGCGACAGGCGATTGCGCTGCGCCTGTTGCCAGGCCTGCTGGGCGCTTTTTTCCGTAAGCAGTTCGGCCTGGACCAGTTGCTTGGCCAGACCGCTCAGAGCGATGTCATTCATGGGGATTCCGCACGCTTGCTGTTCATGACTTATAGCCTAGTCAAGTGACAGCGCCAAACACGTCGGGTGCAGGTGACAAAAAGTGTCAGATAGTGCGGTTAGCGGTTGTAGGAAGCTGCCTTGCACTGCGTTTGTGCCCAGCGTGCGGGGCTGGCAGCGGGTTGGCATGGGCTGTGCTGAGTCCATTGCAGATCATGAGATTCCGACTCATGCATGGAGCGTGTCTATGAAAAAACAACAGGGCTTTACTCTGATCGAGCTGCTGATCGTCGTGGCGATCATCGGCATTCTGGCGACCATCGCCTTGCCGCAATACTCCAAGTACCAGGCACGTTCGAAAGTGACTGCGGGTCTGGCGGAGATCAGTGCACTGAAGGTGCCGTTCGAGGACACCATCAATCAAGGCACTGATCCAACGCTGTTACTGGTGGCCGGTAGCGCTTCAGCGACCACCTCCAACTGCACACTGGCGGCGTCGGGAACCGCCACGACCGGTGCCGGCACTATCACCTGCACACTGGTGAATGCCCCAGGTCCGGTGCTTGGTAAAACCATTACGTTGACCCGTACCGGCGCTGCCACTGGCAACACCTCCGGCGTCTGGAGCTGTGCGTCGACCGTCAACCCGGACTACGCGCCTAAGGGTTGCGCAGGCACCGGTGCCTGATTGAGTCAGCAAGCGTCCTGAGATGCCCCGCCATGCGGGGCATTTTTTGTTTTCGGCCTTCAAAAAAAGCTTGAGGAATTTCAGCGTGTTAGGAACTTTCCGAAAAGCCGCAACTTGCATGTCGATAATGCACTTGTCATGCAAATTGCATGATTCCGAAAATTTGCATAATTCATAACTTTTTGATTTATAAAGATTTATTGTCTTTCGAAAAGTTGGCACAGCCTTCGCAATATCTCCGGTAACCCTGCTGACACGACAACCAGCAGACTTTCCAGAAAAACAGGAGTTACTCGTATGAAGAAGTTCGCTATCACTGCCGCTGCTGCTACCGCGCTGACCCTGACCATGGCTTCCGGTGCATTTGCACAATCCACTCAGGCTACCCAGGCTCCAATGACTCTGGCTGCCGGTGAAATGACCAAGGCTAAAGAAGCTACTTCCGATACCTGGATCACTACCAAAGTGAAAAGCGACCTGGTAACCGAGAAGGGCATCCCAGGTACTGACATCAAAGTTGAAACCAACAAAGGCGTTGTGTCCCTGTCCTCCACTGTTGCAGTGACCGAGGCTCAGAAAACCACCGCAGTGGCTATTGCCAAGAAAATCAAAGGCGTCAAAGCAGTCTCCGCTGACGGCCTGAAAGCCGAGTAAGGCATGACTTCTCGCCTGGACCGGGAGAAGGCGCGACAGACGGGCCGAGCAATACGTCTGCCGCAACTTTAGAGTTCATGCGAACGGTCACACGGATGTGACCATTACAGGCCCCGGCACTTGTGTCGGGGCCTGTTCTATTTCAGGGACCACACAAAACATCTGTGGGACAGATGTTGTGCTTCAGTTACCGCGCTTGCTGTTGATCTGCCGCAGGCGATTGCCTTCAAAACGCAGGTACTGGTACATGCCGTTGCTCGGGCCGTAGGTCCATTCCTCGACCTGAAACTCTTCACGGCGGTTGGCACTGCGCTTGTAGCCAAGGACATCGCGGCTGACCGGTTCGCCACACTTTTGCAGCACTTCACTGGAGCGGTCACCGAGACTGACCAGTTGGCTGCCACAGCGCAGCGTATCGGAGGCGAGGGCAGGGCTGGCAGCGAGCATCAGTGTCAGCGCAACCAGCCACTTATTGTTCATTACTCGGCGTCCAGGTGCATTTGCGTCACGACCCGGCCATCGCTCTCGGCCTCGCCAAGGTTGGCGTCGATGAAGTACACCCGGTCATCGGCCAGTTGCCCCTTGTCGACCAGATAGTCCTTGATGCTGCTGGCGCGTTCCTGACCCAGTTGCCGCAGCAGCACATCGCTGGAACTCCAGAACTTGATTACGCCGTCACGCATTTTCGCCGTGCGTTCTTCCTTGCCCAGGTCCTTCCATTCGGCCGGTGGCTGGGTTTTCAGACGGGTGCGGTAGATGCCTTCGAGCAGCGGGCCTTTCTCGTTTTCCGGCACTTGCAGCAGGGACGCCTGAGCCGGCACCTTGTCGCCACGGCGCTGCAGCATCTTGTAGTAGTTGTACTGGTATTCGCGCTCCAGACGCTGTTCGGCAATCAACGGGCCGTCGCTGCTTTGCGCAGCAGTGCCTTCGATTTCCAGACGCAGGGCCGGACGTTCCTTCAGGGCTTGGGACAGTTTGTCGAGGGCCGACTCGGCATCCTTGCTCAGGTCACTCGAGCCTGCTGCGAAGGACACGGTCCCGAGGTCTTCGGATCCGCCACCGTTGATCAGCCCGCCGATCATCTTGAACGGCGCCGCAGCGGCCTTGACGATCAGGTTGCGCAGGGTCTGCCAGACAATCGGCATCACGCTGAACTGCGGGTTGTTCAGGTCACCGGTGACCGGCAGTTCGATGGAAATCTTGCCGTCGACGTCCTTGAGCAGCGCAATCGCCAGTTTCAGTGGCAGGCTCACGGCGTCCGGGCTGTCGACCTTCTCGCCAAGTTGCAGCTGCTCGACTACCACTTTGTTTTCGGCCTTTAGCTGGCCCTTGGTGATCAGATAATGCAGGTCGAGGTTGAGCCGGCCCTTGCGGATGCGGTAACCGGCGAATTTGCCGGAATACGGCGTCAGGGTGGTCAATTCGACCCGTTTGAAACTGGTGGCGATGTCGAGGCTGGCCATCGGGTCGAACGGGTTGACCGCCCCTTTGATCGTCACCGGTGCATAACGGTCGACCTTGCCCTTGATGTCGACGCTGGCCGGTTTCGCCTGACGGCTGTCGATGGTACCAATCTGCCCGTTGAGCTGTTGGATCGCGGTGGCGAAGTTCGGGGTCAGGCTGAAGTCGGCGAAGTTGGCCGAGCCATCGTTGATCGCAATCGCGCCGATGTGAATACCCAGCGGCTTGTCCTTGCTGGCGGGTTTGGCCGCTGCGGTTTTTGCACCGCTGTCGGCGGGCTGCGGGATCAGCAAGTCGTCGATGTTGGTGGTGCGGTCATCGTTGATCATGAACCGCGCGTACGGCTGGAACAGGTTGACCTTGTCGATCGACAGGCTGTCACCGTGCTGGTAGTTCAGGCCTTCGACCACCACTTGTTGCCACTTGAGGAAGTCGCGGGTTTTCAGGGTGTCGAGGGTGTGCAGTTGATCGATCTGCGCCCGCCCGGTCACGCTGAGTGCCAGTGGTTCGGTACTCTTGAGGTTGACCTTCAAGTCACTGCCGAGCATGCCGCTGCGCAGTTCCAGGCGAATGAACGGATTGATGTAGGACTGCGCGACCCGCAGGTCGATGTCCTGGGTTTTCACATTGAGCTGAGCCGTGACCGGGGCGAGGTTGACCACGCCGTCGGCGCTGACCTTGCCTTGTTTGCCCAGGCCGGTGTCGAGCCTGACCTTGAAGGGCGAACCGTTGAGGCTGTCGAAATCCTGCAGATCGATGTTCAGCGGTGTGACATCCAGTGCCACCGCGGGTTTTGCCGAACGGTCGGCCAGATGCACCGTGTAATTGCGCAACTGCACGTCCTTGAGCAGCACTTGCCATGGTTTGCTCGGCGCGGGCGGTGCTTTCGGCGAGTCGGCGGCTGCCGGGGCATTGGCAGGTTCCGCTGCAGCCTTGGCGGCCGGTTTGGACGGCTGGCTGGCGAACAGCTTTTGCCAGTCCAGCTGGCCGTCGGCTTCGAGTGCGGCCCAGGTTTCCAGTTTGTTGCTGCGGATCTTGCCCACCACCACTTGCTGCTTGGCCAGGTCCAGTGAAGTCTCGCTCACGTCCAGGCGTTCGAGTTTTGCCAGAGGGCGTCCGTCCGGAGCCTTGATCGCAAACGGCGCAATGCTCACTGCGATGTTGTTCAGCAGCAGTTCGGTTTCTTTCGACAGATTGAGTTTGTACTCGGTGCTGAGGTTGATCACACCGTCTTCGAGAACCAGTGGCACCGCGTCGCGCACGTAGGGCCAGAAGGCTTTCATCTTGCCATCGGTGATTTTCAGCGTGCCTTCGGAGGTGAACGGGATCAGGCTGAAATTGCCCTTCCAGTCGATCTGGCCACCGGCCGGGCCGATGGCCACCAGCGTCATGTCGGCATTGTCTTCGGGCAGGGTGCTGAGGTTTTTCAGCTCGAAGTCGAGTTTGTCGTAGAGGAACTCGATCGGCTCGCTTGGCCGGGCGTCCTCGAAATGCACATTGCCACCGGCCAGTTGGATGCGGTCGATGCGCAGCGGGAACGGCTTGGCATTCGGGTCGGCCGGGGTCGGCTCGCTCGCGGGGAGTTTGAACAGGCCCAGCAGATTGAGCTGGCCGTCCTTGGCGAAGAGGATTTCGGTTTTCGGCTTGTCCAGTTCGATATCGGCCAGGTGCAGCGCTTTGGTCCACAAGCTATCGATTTGCAGGTTGGCGTACAGCCGCTCGAAACCGACCTGCTCCTTGCCCGGCTCGCCAATCACCAGACCCCACAGGGTGACTTCGAGGCTGAACGGATTGAGTTCGATGCGCTGGATATGCGCAGGCACTGTGGCGTAGTTGGCCAACTGCTGGTTGGCAATGCGCAGGGCGATGCCCGGCAAAATCAGAAACCCCAGCAGGCTGTAAAGGGCCAGAGCAGTCAACAAGGCGCCAATCGCGCGAATCAATCCTTTGGTCATGTGCGGCTTCATCTGTCTGAATCGGAGTGCCTTGGAGTATGGCACGCGATTCTGGTTCCGAAGTACATCGCTTGGTGCAGGATTGTTCAGATTGTTCTGTAGGATCGCAAACCTTGTGGGAGCGGGCTTGCTCGCGAAGGCGGTTTGTCAGTCAACCTCTTTGTTAGCTGATGCACCGCATTCGCGAGCAAGCCCGCTCCCACATTGGACAGTTGTCAGCCGCAGAGGAGGGTTACAGCTGCAGGATCAGGGTTTTCAGTGGCGGCTGTTGGTCCATCGACGGGAAGTCGGCGCCCGGGGTCATCACGCTCCATTCGCGTACGGGGCGCCCGGCCTTCTCGGCGCAGCGCAGTACCTGCTCGCGCCAGTCATCCATGCTGACTTTCGCCAGGTTGTTGCAGCAGATCAGCACGCCATTGTCGGCGGTGGTCAGCAGGGCGGGCTTGAGCAGGCTCTGATAGTCGCGCAGCAGGTCAACGGTGCCAAACGCGCTCTTGGCCCAGGCCGGCGGATCGAGCAGCACCAGATCGTACTGGCGCTGTTCGAGGCGCTGATAACTCGGCAGTTTCTGCCCGCGCCGCTGGCTGATGGGCAGGCCGGCGAGTTGGCGGATGGCCGGGAAATAATCGGACTGGATGAACTGCATCTCGGGCAATTGCGGGTTGAGCAGACCGTTTTCGCGGCCAACCGCCAGGTTGCCTTCGGCGAAGTCCAGATTGCACACCTCACGCGCACCACCGGCGGCGGCACTCAGGCCAACGCCACAGGTGTAGGCGAACAGGTTGAGCACACTTTTGCCCTTGGCGTGCTCCTTGACCCAGCCGCGGGTATTGCGCAGGTCGAGGAACAGCAGCGGATCCTGCCCGGCATGACGCCCACGCACGCGGTAGTTCAGGCCCCATTCGTGGCCGATCAGGTCGGCCAAGGCGGCGTCATCGGCCTTGTAGACGCTGTCTTCGCGATCGATGCGCGAGTTGCCGCGAGAGCGGTCGTTGTAGACCAGCAAGGTTTCCAGGCCCAGCGTTTGATTGACCATGGCGTGCAGTTGCAGCAGGTCTTCACGCTCGAGCGTCTGGTGGAAGCTCTGCACCAGCAACTGCGGACCGTAGCGATCGATGGTCAGGCCACCGGCGCCTTCCTGGCTGCCATGGAACAGCCGGTAGCAATCGGTGCCCTGGCTGTGCATTGCAGCGAGCAGGTCCTGGCGTTGATCGAGGGCGGCGCGCAGCGCCTGATTCAAGGAAGACATGCGGGCGCCTTGCTGGTGAGAATTGGGGCGCGGGAGTTTAGCAGTTTGGCGGGCAACCGAGTTAAGCCCTTCGCGAGCAAGCCCGCTCCCACAAGGGGTCTGATTTACACCATGGATTCCCTGTGGGCTTGATCGCGAAGCTTTTCAGGTCAGCAGTCCCATCCGGCGTTTGGCCCGCTGCACCGAACCGTTACGCATCGCCCAGCGCAGCATCGGCGCACTGCGCTTGACGCTGGCGCGAATCAACTGGCGTTGCAGCGAACTCTGCCGCACATCGAGCATTTCGCTGGCCCAGTCCGGCAGCAGGTCGATGCCGGCCTTCATCATCAGATCACCAAACGGCCGCGCCAGCACACTGGGTGCCGGTGCGTCGAGCAGCAGGCGCAGGACTTCGCGGCTGCGTTCGTCGCACAACAACTGCGGGCGCATGCGTTGCAGATAATCGGCCACCGCTTGCCGTGATTTCGGTACGTCCCGCGCGCCCAGTTGCTCCGCGACCACGGCGATTTCCGTGTAGTAACGATCCTGATCCGCCAGCGACAGCTGTGGATTGCGGTAACGCAAATGCGCAGCGAGGAAGTTACTGACCTCCGCCACATGCACCCAGGTCAGCAGGTCCGGATCGCTGGCCGCATAGGGTCGGCCATCCGGCGCGGTGCCGACCACTTGCAGGTGAATGGTGCGCACCTTTTCGATCAACCATTCGGCGTCGCGACGCGAGCCGAAGGTAGTGCCGGAGACAAACTGGCTGGTGCGGCGCAAGCGTCCGAGCATGTCCTGACGAAAGTTCGAATGGTCCCAGACCCCGGCCAGCGCCAGCGGATGCAGGGCTTGCAGCAACAAGGCGCTGATGCCGCCGATCAGCATGCTGCTGAAGTCGCCATGCACCTGCCAACTGATCGAGTCGGGGCCGAACAGGCCCGGATCGCCTTTGGGGTTTTCCAGATCGAGTTGACCGAGGGACAGACCGGTCAGGCTCATGAGTTGGTTTTCGATACGGCTGCGGATGAATTCCATGACAACTCATTGGGGATGGATGGGCGCGGCCGAGTGACCGCGCCGGAGACATTACTGATTGAGGCGCTTGTCGATCAAACCCTGCACCACGCTCGGGTCGGCCAGGGTCGAGGTGTCGCCCAGGCTGTCGAGTTCGTTGCAGGCGATCTTGCGCAGAATGCGCCGCATGATCTTGCCTGAACGGGTTTTCGGCAAGGCCGGCGCCCATTGGATCAGGTCCGGCTTGGCGAAGCTGCCGATCTCTTTGCTGACGTGGGCCAGCAGTTCTTTCTTCAGCTCATCACTTGGCTCGGCGCCGTTCATGGGCGTGACGAAGGCGTAGATGCCCTGGCCTTTGACGTCGTGCGGATAACCGACCACGGCAGCCTCGGCGATGCTGTCGTGCAGCACCAGCGCGCTTTCCACTTCGGCGGTGCCGATGCGGTGGCCGGAGACGTTGATCACGTCGTCGATGCGCCCGGTGATCCAGTAATCGCCGTCCTCATCGCGGCGTGCGCCGTCGCCGGTGAAGTAGTAACCGGGGTAGGGTTTGAAGTAGGTATCGACCATGCGCTGCGGGTCGCCGTAAACGCTGCGGATCTGTGCCGGCCAGCTGGATTTGATCGCCAGCACGCCGCTGCCGGCGCCTTTGATTTCCTTGCCGTGCTCGTCGAGCAGCACCGGTTGAACGCCGAACATCGGCTGCGTGGCGCAGCCCGGCTTGATCCGTTGCGCGCTGACCAGCGGGCTGAGCATGATGCCGCCGGTTTCGGTCTGCCACCACGTATCGACAATCGGGCAGCGTTGTTCGCCGACCACGTTGAAATACCATTCCCACGCTTCCGGGTTGATTGGCTCACCGACACTGCCGAGCAGTCTGAGGCTATGCCGCGAAGTTTCCTGCAGCGGCCCGGAGCCTTCACGCATCAACGCGCGCAGGGCCGTCGGTGCGGTGTAGAAAATGTTGACGTGGTGTTTGTCGATCACCTGCCAGAAACGCGAAGTGCTCGGGTAGCTCGGCACGCCTTCGAAAATCAGTGTGGTCGCACCATTGGCCAGCGGACCATAGACGATGTAGCTGTGCCCCGTGACCCAGCCGACGTCAGCGGTGCACCAGAACACTTCGCCATCGCGGTAGTCGAGCACGTATTTGAAGGTCATCGCCGCTTGCAGCAGGTAGCCGCCGGTGGTGTGCAACACGCCTTTGGGTTTGCCGGTGCTGCCGGAGGTGTAGAGGATGAACAGTGGATCTTCGGCGTCCATCGGCTCCGGTGGGCAGTCATCGCTGACATCTCGCACAGCCTGGTGATACCAGAGGTCGCGACCTTCAACCCAGTCGACCTTGCCTTGCGTGCGCTCGACCACCACCACCGTGCTGACGTCCGGGCAACTCTGCAGGGCCTTGTCGACGTTCTGCTTGAGCGGCACGAATTTGCCGCCGCGCACCCCTTCATCGGCGGTGATCACCGTGCGGCAATCGGCGTCGAGTATGCGGTCGCGCAACGAGTCAGGGGAGAAGCCGCCGAACACCACCGAATGAATCGCGCCGATCCGCGCGCAGGCGAGCATGGCGTAAGCGGCTTCGGGGATCATCGGCATGTAGATGCACACCCGGTCGCCCTTTTTAACACCACGGCTTTTCAGCACGTTGGCCAGGCGACAGACATGATGATGGAGTTTTTTGTAGGTGATCTGCGCCGATTCGGCCGGGTCGTCACCTTCCCACAGAATGGCCGTCTGCTCGCCGCGCTGCGCCAGGTGGCGGTCGATGCAGTTGTAGCTGACGTTGAGTTGCGCTCCGGCAAACCAGGAGGCCTCACCGGTTTTCAGGTCGTAGCGCTGGACGGTCTGCCAGGGTGTGCTCCAGTCGAGAAAGCGTGTGGCTTGCTCGGCCCAGAAGGCGCTGGGGTGTTCAATGGATTCGCGGTACAGGCGTTTGTAATCGTCCTGACTCAACTGGGCAGCCCGGCGGACGGCATCGGCTTTGGGGAACGTGCTGATATCGAACATGACGGTTCCTTATTCTTGTTGTGCGACAAGGATAAAGATGCGCCGAGAGCACCACAGGTTCAAGTCATCCCCAAAACAACTGTGGGAGCGAGCCTGCTCGCGAATGCGCAGTGTCAGTCAACAAAGATGCTGAATGACAAACCGCATTCGCGAGCAGGCTCGCTCCCACAGTGGAGAAGTGTTGCCCGCAGGATCTGTGGGCAACCCAGTCAAATCAACCGCGGTGACGACCGCGGAAGTAGTTGATCAGGCCTTGGGTGGAGGCATCGTCAGCGATGGTTTCATCGCTGCCGACCAGACGGTTGTAAACGCCTTTGCCCAGTTCCTTGCCCAGTTCCACGCCCCACTGGTCAAAGGCGTTGATGCCCCAGACCACGCTCTGTACGAAGACTTTGTGTTCGTACATGGCAACCAGTGCGCCGAGACGACGCGGGCTGATGCGTTCGACCACAATGGTGTTGCTCGGACGGTTGCCCGGGATCACCTTGTGCGGTGCGAGTTTGTGCACCTGTTCTTCGCTCATGCCCTTGTCACGCAGTTCAGCCTCTGCTTCCGGCAGCGTCTTGCCGAGCATCAGCGCCTGGCTCTGCGACAGGCAGTTGGCGTACAGCCACTGATGGTGGTCGGATACCGGGTTGAAGCTGACGATCGGCACGATGAAGTCGGCCGGAATCAGTTGGGTGCCCTGGTGCAGCAACTGGTGGTAGGCGTGCTGACCGTTGCAGCCGACGCCACCCCAGATCACCGGGCCGGTATCGGTCGACACCGAGGTGCCGTCCTGACGCACGCTCTTGCCGTTGGATTCCATGTCCAGCTGTTGCAAGTGCTTGGTGATGTTGCGCAGGTAGTGGTCGTACGGCAGGATCGCGTGGCTTTGCGCGCCCCAGAAGTTGCCGTACCAGACGCCGAGCAGGGCCAGCAGCACCGGCATGTTCTGTTCGAACGGCGCGCTCTGGAAGTGCTGGTCCATGGTGTAGGCACCGGACAGCAGTTCCTTGAAGTTGGACATGCCGATGGCCAGGGCAATCGGCAGGCCAATGGCTGACCACAGCGAGTAACGACCGCCGACCCAGTCCCACATCGGGAAGATGTTTTCTTCACGGATGCCGAACGCTACTGCAGCAGCGTTGTTGCTCGATACCGCGATGAAGTGGCGGTACAGCTCGGCTTCCGAGCCACCCTGAGCCAGGTACCAGGCACGTGCGGCCTGGGCGTTTTTCAGGGTTTCGAGGGTGTTGAAGGACTTCGACGAAACGATGAACAGCGTGGTCTCGGCGCGCAGCTTTTGCGTCAGTTCATGGAACTCACTGCCGTCGATGTTCGCCAGGTAGTGGCAACGCACGCCTTTCTGCGCGTAGGACAGCAGCGCTTCGGAGACCAGTTCCGGGCCGAGGAACGAGCCACCGATGCCGATGTTCACCACGTCGGTGATCGGCTTCTCGGTGTAACCGCGCCACAGGCCATCGTGGATGCGGCCAACCAGATCAGTGATCTGGTTCAGCACCTTGTGCACTTCGGGCATCACGTTGACGCCGTTGACCGACAGCTTGTCGCCCACCGGGCGGCGCAGGGCGGTGTGCAGGGCCGGACGGCCTTCGGAAGCGTTGACGATCTCGCCGTCGAACAGCGCTTTGATCGCGCCTTTCAAATCGACTTCATTGGCCAGACTCACCAGCAGATTGCGGGTCTGGGCGTTGATCAGATTCTTCGAATAATCGAGAAACAGTCCGCAGCTGCTGAGCGTGAATTGATTGAAGCGCTGCGGATCGGCGTTGAAGGCTTCGCGCATGCTGAAATCCTGCATGGCTTGGCGGTGATCTTTCAACGCTTGCCAGGCAGGCAGAGCGGTAACGTCGTGAGGAGTGCGGTAGTACGCCATCGCTGCGGTTTTCCTTTTTACTTGAACGGCCTTTTGAACACAGAACAGACCGATACGCCATGTTTGGGCGAGGGTCAAATGCGTCGACACGATTTTTCGACGCAGGGCGAATACAGTAAACCTCGCGCTGCGATCTGTCTTGACTTCTTCTGACCTGTTCCCTGTACTTTTTTAACATCAATACCGGGAACAAGCCGACCAACGGAGGGGGAGTGACGCGTCGAAGCGGCTCAGGCCACCTGAACCGGAATGGCGTTGCTGGTGTGGCTCAGCTCATTGCCAGGGGCCATGTACAGCATGCGCGGCTTGAAATTCAGCAGTTGCGCTTCGCTGTAATGGGCGTATGCGCAAATGATCACCCGGTCGCCGACCTTGGCCCTGTGCGCGGCTGCGCCGTTGACCGAAATCATCCGCGAACCTTCTTCACCACGAATGGCGTAGGTCGTGAAACGCTCGCCGTTGTCGATGTTGTAAATCTGGATCTGCTCGTATTCACGGATACCGGACAAGTCCAGCCACTCGCCATCGATGGCGCAGGAACCTTCGTAATCGAGTACCGCATGGGTGACTTCGGCGCGGTGCAGCTTGGCCTTGAGCATGATGGCGTGCATGAGGGATTTCCCGGGTTGGAATCGAACGGCGGGCAGTGTGCCCGAAGGCTTTGGGGGCGGCAATATGGTCTGTGTGGACACCAGAAACCAATGTGGGAGCGGGCTTGCTCGCGAAGGCGGTGTGTCAGTCAACGTATCTGCTGAATGACACACCGCCTTCGCGAGCAAGCCCGCTCCCACAGGGGGATCGCGGTGTTTTTAAACCGGGGTGTCGAGATTCAGGTGCAGGTTGTCGATCAATCGCGTGGTGCCCAGGAACGCTGCCACCAGAATCACCAGATCGCGGTCTTCAGCCGTCGCCGGACGCAAGCTCAGGGCGTGGCGGATTTCCAGATAATCCGGGCGCAGGCCAGCAGCTTCCAGCTGTTGCACCTGGGCTGCGATCAGCGCCGGGTAATCGCGCTCACCTTGCTTGATCGACTCGGCAATTGTGCTCAGGGTGCGATAGACCACCGGGGCCACGGCACGTTGCTGCTCGCTGAGGAAACCGTTGCGCGACGACAGCGCCAGGCCGTCGGCGGCACGTACGGTCGGCTCACCGATGATCTGGATCGGCATGTTCAGGTCATGCACCAGCGCACGGATGACGGCCAGTTGCTGGAAGTCTTTCTGGCCGAAAATCGCCAGGTCCGGCTGAACCATGTTGAACAGCTTGCTGACCACCGTCGCCACACCCTCGAAGTGCCCCGGACGGCTGGCACCGCACAGGCCTTCGGACAGTTGCGGGACGCTGACTCGGGTCTGCCCGGCCATGCCGTCGGGGTACATCTCTTCAACAGTCGGGGCGAACAGCAAATGGCAGCCGGCCTGCAGCAGCTTTTCCTGATCTGCCGCCAGGGTGCGCGGGTATTTGTCGAGGTCCTCGCCAGCGCCGAACTGCAGCGGGTTGACGAAGATGCTCGCCACCACGAAGTCCACCCGTTGTGTGGCTTTGGTGATCAACGCAATGTGGCCGCTGTGCAGGTTGCCCATGGTCGGCACGAAGCCGATGCGCTTGCCTTCGCTGCGGGCGCGCGCCACGGCGGCACGCAGTTCGCGTACGGTCTTTACGGTGTTCATGCAGAGAATCCGTGTTCGATGCCAGGGAAAGTAACGCCTTTGACTTCGTTGACGTAAGCCTTCAATGCGGACTGGATGCTGTCCTGATCTTGCATGAAGTTCTTGACGAATTTCGGCACGCGGCCAGTGATCGACAGGCCGAGCATGTCGTGCAATACCAATACCTGGCCGTCGGTATCGCTACCGGCGCCAATACCAATGACCGGAATTTTCACGGCCTGGCTGATTTCGGCGGCGAGTTCGCTCGGCACGCATTCGAGCAGCAACATGGAGGCGCCGGCCTGCTCCAGCGAGATTGCGTCGGCACGCATCTGCCGCGCCTGGTTCTCGTTGCGGCCCTGCACCTTATAGCCACCGAGAATGTTCACCGCTTGCGGAGTCAGGCCCATGTGCGCACAGACCGGCACACCGCGCTCGGCCAGCAGGCGGATCGACTCCGCCAGCCACAACTGACCTTCGACCTTGATCATGTGTGCGCCGGCCTGCATCAGCATGGCGCTGTTGGTCATGGTTTGTTCGAGGGTGGCGTTGGCCATGAATGGCAGGTCGGCCAGGATCAGGGCATCGGTGTTGCCGCGTTTGACGCAGGCGGTGTGGTAGGCCATTTCTGCGATGGTGACCGGCAGGGTGCTGTCGTGACCTTGCAGAACCATGCCGAGGGAGTCGCCCACCAGCAGCACTTCGACACCGGCCTCGTTGCAGGCGTGGGCGAAGGTCGCGTCATAGCAGGTCAGCATGGTGATCTTTTCACCTTTCTGCTTGAGGCTCTGGAGCGTGGTCAGGGTGATGGCTGGCATGTAAAAAATCCTCGTTCAGGCGCTCTGGAAACTACTGCGAGTAACGCGCGTGATTCTTCGTCTACTCAGGCGCACGCTCTTTTGTCGTGCTTATAAGGCCTGGATTGCGCCCGTATGTGCCGGGTTGGCGGCAGCGGGACGCCTATAGTCGTGAGGAGACCTCAGGAAGTCAATTGTGTGTTACCGCATTGTTACGAGGAGAGTGTTACCGGCGTTACTGATGCGATTCAGCGGAGCCGCGGGCCTGATTTGGCGATTTTTTGTCCGACAATATTCTGAATGTGGAGCGGCCCCCTGCAGGAGTGAGCCTGCAGGGGGCGGATTTGCGTCAGGCGTCAGCGAGGCGTTCGAGGCCAACGAACGGGCAGGCGGCGAGCAGGTCGGCGAGGGCGCGGCCATCGGCCAGGCGCAGGTCCTCGGGAGCCAGTTCAGCCAGCGGATAGAGCACGAACGCGCGTTCCTGAATCTGATAGTGCGGGACTTTCAGCCTCGGCACATCGATCAGCTGATCACCGAACAGCAGGATATCCAGATCCAGTGTGCGCGGGCCCCAGCGCTCCAGGCGCTCGCGACCCTGATCGTTTTCGATGGCTTGCAGCGCATCGAGCAGGTCCAGCGGCGCGAGGCCGCTGTCGAGGGCCGCGACCGCGTTGGTGTAACGCGGTTGTCCCGGCAGCAGTGAATCGCTCTGATAGAACGCCGAGACTCCGGCGAGGGTGGTCTGCGGCAATTGCCCCAGCGCGTTGAGCGCGCTGCGCAACTGTTCGGCCGGGTCAGCGAGATTGCTGCCCAGGCCGATATAGATGCGTTCCATGCCTTATTCGCCCGATGCGCTCGGAGCCCCGGCGCGTTTGCGCTTGGAGCCGCTGCTGCGGCGACGTTTGCGCGGCGCACCGCTGGCGTCATCACCTTTGCCGCTGAGGTCGCGGATCATGTCGCGCCGTTCGCTGTCGTTGGCATCCTGATAGTCGGTCCACCATTCACCCAGGCCATCGGTCTGCTCGCCGGCACTTTCACGCAACAGCAGGAAATCGTATCCGGCGCGGAAGCGCGGGTTGTCCAGCAGCAGGTCGGCACGTTTGCCGCTGCGCCGTGGCAGGCGCTCCTGCATGTCCCAGATTTCGCGAATCGGCATGGTGAAACGTTTCGGAATCGCGATGCGCTGGCATTGTTCGGCGATCAACTCGTGGGCGCCTTCCTGCATCGCCGGAATCGGCGGCATGCCGCGCTCTTGCAGACGCAACACGCGGGCCGGCAGGGCAGGCCACAGCAGTGCGGCAAACAGGAACGCCGGGGTTACCGGTTTGTTCTGCTTGATCCGCAGGTCGGTGTTGGTCAGCGCTTCGCTGATCAATGTGTGGGTGTATTCCGGGTTGTGTTCCAGCGCATCGGCACTGGCCGGGAACAGCGGGGCGAACAGTTGCAGATCGACCAGCATCTCGAAGGTGATCGCGCCGTGGCCGGAGAGGAACAGCTTGAGCACTTCTTCGAACAGACGGGCCGACGGGATCTCGCGCAGCATCGGCGCCAGTTCGCGGATCGGCTGCACGGTGTGCTTCTCGATGCCGAAATTGAGCTTGGCGGCGAAACGCACGGCACGCAGCATCCGTACCGGGTCTTCCTGGTAACGCTGCTTCGGATCGCCAATCAGGCGGATCAGGTGATTGCGGATGTCGTGTACGCCGTTGGCGTAGTCGAGAATGCGCTCACTGACCGGATCGTAATACAGGGCGTTGATGGTGAAGTCGCGGCGTTGCGCGTCTTCTTCCAGCGTGCCGTAGACGTTGTCGCGCAGAATCCGTCCGCTCTCGTTGCGTGAAGACTGGTTGCTGTCTTCGTCGTCTTCGTTTTGCGGGTGATTGGCGCGGAAGGTCGCGACCTCGATGATTTCGCGACCAAAATGGATGTGCACCAGTTTGAAGCGGCGACCGATGATCCGCGCATTGCGGAATTCGGCCCGGACTTGCTCGGGGGTGGCACTGGTGGCGACGTCGAAATCCTTGGGCGTGATGCCCAGGAGCATGTCTCGCACGCAACCGCCGACCAGATAAGCCTGGTAACCGGCACCTTGCAGGCGTTCGACGATATTCACCGCGTAGCGGCTGAATTGCGTTTTCTGCAGCGAATGTTGACCGCTGTTGAGCACTTCAGGGGTGCTGCGGATGTGTTGCGTACGACGCACGGGAGTTCGGAATGACTGGAACAGCTTCTTCAGCATGGGATGCACTGTTTGAAGGAATGTTCGGCCATACCAAAGAATGACCGCATGATGGGCGCAGATTCTAGCATTTAGTCGGGGGATGGTGTAGGACACAGCCGTTTTACGCTGGAAGCCGCAGGCTACAGGCTTCGAACTCGATAAACGCGGGGGATTTTGCCGGTAGGGAGAAACTACAAGGGGAGCCGAAGCTCCCCAAGAAGTAGTTGCGTGCTCTTTTTATTATTGATTCGGGCTTCTTGTTTTTGTTGAGTGCCCTCGCCACGAAGCTTTTCCTTCGTGACCCTCCCAATCGGGAGCCAAGAGCAAACGGATTGCTTTGGTCGCTGAATTGCAGTGATCTTTCGATCCAACCAGTACAGGCTCTGTCTTAGGACAGTTTTTGTTGTTCTCGGCCTGGTCGTGGGGCTAGCCCCAAATACAACGCCTCTCCAAAAGAATCAGTTAGCTGCGCCTCTCGCCGTCTTGTTTTTATTGTGCGTGAGTCGATTCGTCTTATTTTTATTGTCTTGTGCATTGCTTGTTATTGTTCTTGTACCAAACATATAGCAGGTGCCGTGCCAACTTTTGTGAAGCCCAATAAAACAAGGGGTTAGGTCGGTATAACCGTTTTCCAGGGACGAAAAAAAGCCGGGGTTTCGTTACCGATAACCCCGGCTTTTGTTACGTGAAAGGACTGAGGTAACAGTTTTTTCACATCTTCAAGCGTTACCCGCACACTCGACAGGTAACGTTCAGCTCTCGCTGGTGACTCCGGTCTTGCGCCGCGGAATGCCCAGCCGCTGCCGGCGTTCCCACAGGCATTTACGGCTGACGCCCAGTTTGCGCGCCAGTTCGGTCTCGGTCATGTGGTCCTGGTGCTCAAGGACGAAATGCTGGAAGTAATCCTCCAGCGACAGGTCTTCGGTCGGCTCATGGCTGCTGTTGCTGGTGTTACCTGCGGTTTGCGCCGGCAAGCCGATGAACTCGTCGTCTTCCAGGTCGCTCAGCTCAATATCGATGCCCAGCAGGTCGGCGGAGATTTCCGGGCTTTCGCTCAGGATCACCGCGCGCTCGACCGCGTTTTCCAGCTCGCGCACGTTACCCGGCCAGGAATAGTGCCGGATGGCCTGTTCGGCATCGGCGGCAAATTTCAGGTCGGTACGGTTGATGCGCGCACTCTGTCGGGCGAGGAATGCATTGGCGATTTCGTTGACGTCGGTGCCACGCTCGCGCAGGGCCGGCAGTTTCAGGGCGATCACGTGCAGACGGTAATAAAGGTCTTCACGGAACTGGCCGATTTTCGCCAGACTCTTGAGGTCGCGGTGGGTCGCGGCGATCAAGCGCACATCGACCTTTTGCGACTGCACCGAGCCCACGCGGCGAATTTCGCCTTCCTGCAACACCCGCAGCAGGCGCGCCTGAGCTTCCAACGGCAGTTCGCCGATCTCGTCGAGGAACAGCGTGCCGCCGTCCGCCGCTTCCACCAGACCGGCACGACCGGCGCTGGCGCCCGTGAACGCGCCTTTTTCGTGGCCGAACAGTTCGGACTCGATCAGGCTTTCCGGGATGGCCGCGCAGTTCACCGAAATCATCGGTGCCTTGGCGCGCTTGGACAGGTTGTGCAGGGCGCGGGCGACCAGCTCTTTACCGGTGCCGGATTCACCCTGGATCAGGACATTGGAGTCGGTGGGCGCGACTTTGCGGATCTTGCTGTACAGATCCTGCATCGGTGGGCACGAGCCAATGATGCCAATCTCGCCGTTGCTGTTGTCGACAGACGATTTGCCGCTGCCATTGGTCGATTTGCCGGCAACCACTTCGCCGGCGGAAGGCGCCGACTGGTGATCACGCAGGATCCGTGCGACGGCCTGAAGCATTTCATCGTGATCGAAAGGCTTGGCGATGTAATCCACCGCGCCCATCTTCATCGAGTCGACCGCCGAACGCAGGCTGGCGTAACTGGTCATGATCAGCACCGGCTTGCCCTGGCCAAGCTTGATCAGCTCGGTACCGGGGGCGCCAGGCAGGCGCAGGTCGCTGACGATCAGATCGAATGTGGGAATACTGAAGCGTTCTTGTGCTTCCTGCACTGAACCGGCTTCGCTGACCTGGTACTGGTTGCGTTCCAGCAGGCGGCGCAAGGCGGAGCGGATAATGGTTTCGTCTTCGACGATCAAAATGTGCGGCATTGATTCGATACTCTCGACGGTCTCAGTTCACAGCGGACGTCGCTTCGACATGGCGCGGTAAGGTCACCCGGATACGGGTGCCGCGCTGGCTTTGTACATCAGCCGGGCTGTCGATGGTGATTTGTCCATAATGCTCTTCAACGATGGAATAGACCAGTGCAAGGCCCAGACCGGTGCCTTCGCCAGGATCCTTGGTGGTGAAGAAAGGTTCGAACAATCGGTCCATGATGTTCTGCGGAATACCACTGCCTTCGTCCTCCACGATCAGATCGACCGTGTGTTCGCCGGCTTCACTCTTGACCCGCACCGCACTGCCCGCAGGCGATGCGTCACGGGCGTTGGAAAGCAGGTTGATCAGTACCTGGGCGAGCCGCTGCGGATCTCCTTCGACCCAGTGATCCGGATCGCACAGGTTATAGAACTGCACTTCGAAGTTGCGTCGGTTCAGGGCCAGCAGGCCAATCGCATCCTGCGCGACCTCGGCCAGACAGACGGGCTCGTCGCTGTGCTGATGACTGCCGGCATGGGCGAAGCTCATCAACGACTGCACGATGCGTGACACCCGCTTGGTCTGTTCGAGGATCTGTCCGCTGATTTCCGTGAGCTCGCCGTCTTCTTCGCGCTCTTCGCGCAGGTTCTGCGCCAGACAGGCGATACCGGTGATCGGGTTGCCGATTTCATGGGCCACGCCGGCTGCCAGGCGACCGATGCTGGCCAGGCGCTCGGAGTGCACCAGTTTGTCTTCGAGCATCTGGGTTTCGGTCAAATCTTCCACCAACAGCACCAGGCCGCTGTTGCCCGGTGCCAACGGTTCGTCGATCGCCGCTTTGTGCAGGTTCAGCCAACGGGTCTGGCCGTCGAGTGCCAGGTGCTGTTTGTGCAGGTGTTCGTCGGGCAGGTTGATGAAACCTTGCAGCAGTTGCTTCCACGGATCGGCGATGGTGCTCAGTCGCGAACCGACCACCCGCTGGGCGGCGATCCCGGTGAGTTCTTCCATCGCCTTGTTCCACATCAGGATCTCTTGATCCTTGGCCAGCGAGCAGACGCCCATCGGTAGCTCTTGCAGGGTCTGGCGGTGGTAGCGACGCAATGCGTCGAGTTCGGCGGCCAGCCCGGTGAGGCGTGAGTGGTAATCCTCGAGGCGGCTTTCGATGAAGTGGATGTCTTCAGTGACGTAGTTTTCGCCGCCGGCCTTGTACGGCAGGAAGGTTTCGACCATGTCCTGGGCCACGCTCGGACCCATCAGGCCGGAGAGGTTGGCTTCGATGCGGTCGCGCAGTCGGCGCAACGCATAGGGGCGGCGTTCGTCGAACGGCAGATAGAGATCGCGCAGGGCCTGCTCGACTTCCTTCTGTGCGGCCTTGGCGCCCAGGGGTTTGGCCAGTTGTGTGGCGAATTCCTGGGGGGAGGCGGCGTGCAGCTCGCGGCGTTGCGGACGACGCACGTTATCCACCGCGCAGGCTTCGGCGGCGCTGGCTTCTTCGGGGCTGGCGTTGGTGAACAGCGAGATCAGGGTGAACATCAATACGTTGGCCGCCAGCGAGGCGATGGCCGCCATGTGCCAACTGGTGTCGTCCAGCACGTAAATCATGTTCAGCAAGGGGATGTAGAAACCCTGCAGATTGCCGACCAGCGGCAGCAGCATGGTCACCACCCACACCAGAATCCCCGCCAGCAGACCGGCGATAAAGCCGCGACGGTTAGCGGTCGGCCAGTACAGCACCGAGAGCACGCCGGGCAGGAATTGCAGGGTGGCGACGAACGCGACGATGCCGAGGTTGGCCAGGTCTTGTCCGGCACCGAGCATCAGGTAGAAGCCGAAACCGGCCATGATGATCGCGACGATCAAGGCCCGGCGGGTCCACTTCAGCCAGCGATAGATGTTGCCTTCGGCGGGTGGCTGGTAGAGCGGCAGCACCAGGTGGTTCAGCGCCATACCCGACAGCGCCAGGGTGGTGACGATGATCAGGCCACTGGCGGCCGACAGTCCGCCGACGTAGGCCAGTAATGCCAGCGGCTTGCTGTTGGCGGCGATGCCGATGCCGAGGGTGAAGTATTCCGGGTCGGTGGTGGCACCGAGCTTCAGGCCGGCCCAGAGAATCAGCGGCACCGCCAGGCTCATCAAAAGCAGGAACAGCGGCAGGCCCCAGCTGGCGCTGACCAGCGAGCGCGGATTGAGGTTTTCGGTGAAGGTCATGTGATACATGTGCGGCATCACGATCGCCGAGGCGAAGAACACCAGCAACAGCGTGCGCCAAGGGCCCTCCTGCAGTGGCGTGTGCAGGGCGGCGAGGGCGGTCTGGTTCTGCAGCAGCCACAACTCGAGTTGTTGTGGACCGTCGAACACGCCATACAGCGCATAGAGGCCGACGCCGCCGAGGGCGATCAACTTGATCACCGACTCGAAAGCAATCGCGAACACCAGCCCTTCGTGTTTCTCGCGTGTGGCGATATGCCGGGAGCCGAAGAAGATCGTGAACAGAATGATCAGCGCACAGAATGCCAGGGCGACGCGGCTCTGGATCGGCTCGCCAGTGAGAATACCAATGGAGTCGGCCACCGCCTGAATCTGCAACGCCAGCAGCGGCAGTACGCCGATCAGCATGAAGATCGTGGTCAGTGCGCCGGCCCAGGTGCTGCGAAAACGGAACGCAAACAGATCTGCCAGCGACGACAGTTGATAGGTGCGGGTGATTTTCAGGATCGGATACAGCAGCACCGGCGCCAACAGAAACGCGCCGGACACCCCGAGATAGCTGGACAGAAAGCCGTAGCCGTACTGATAGGCCAGGCCGACCGTGCCGTAAAACGCCCACGCACTGGCGTAAACCCCCAGCGACAGGGTGTAGGTCAGCGGGTGGCGAATGATCGCCCGCGGGATCATGCCCCGTTCACTGATCCAGGCAACACCGAACAGCACCGCCAGGTACGCGGCGCTGATCAGGATCATCTGGGTCAGGCTAAAGCTCATCGGCATCTTTTTGGCTCTGCAGGATGAAGGTCACGACAATCAGGATCAACCAGAGCAGATACGGCCGATACCAGGCGCCCGTGGCGTCGATCCACCAATCCATGATGGCTGGAGAAAACAGATAGATTCCCACGACCAGAAGCAGGACCAAGCGATAGATGTACATCCCGGCCTCTCTTTTTTATGCGCGTGCCCGAAAACGTGCGGCGATGGTAACGGATGGGCGCGCCACTGCAAGTGCCGTCATTGCAGTTGCGCTTCGGGCAGGGTCAGTGTGCGCGGGATCCGGGTCGCATCCCAGTGGTTTGCGCCCCATTTCAGCAGCTCCTGCGGGGTGGCGTGAGCCAACTCGGGGCCGGGGTTCTGCCCCAGCGCGCGCAGGGCCCGCAGCAGCAAAGGGGTGGCTTGATCGGCCTCCAGTGGCGGCGAGCGGTAGGATTTGCCGAGCTTGTTGCCGTCCGGTTGCGTGATCAATGGCAGGTGCAGGTAGCGTGGCTGACGAAAACCCAGCAGTTCTTGCAGGTAGAGCTGGCGCGGGGTGGAGTCGAGCAGATCGGCGCCGCGCACGATGTCGGTGATGCCTTGCCAGGCGTCATCCAGCACGACTGCCAGTTGATAGGCGTACAAGCCATCGCGGCGGCGAATCACGAAATCGCCGACTTCGCGCCCCAGATGCTGGCGAAACTCGCCCTGCACCCGGTCGATGAAGTGATATTCCAGTTCCGGCACGCGCAGGCGGATCGCCGCGTCTTGCTGCTCATGCCCGGCATTGCGGCACAGCCCCGGATAAATGCCGTGATACGGCTCCAGTTGTTTGCGCGAACAGGTGCAGGCGTAGGCAAGGCCATGGTTGAACAGGCTGTTGAGGATTTGCGCGTAGGCCTCGTGCCGGTCACTCTGGCGCACCATTTCGCCGTCCCATTCGAAACCGTAGCTTTCCAGCGCCTTGAGAATCGCTGCCTGCGCGCCGGGCTCTTCCCGGGGCGGATCCAGATCTTCCATGCGCACCAGCCAGCGCCCGCCCACTGCGCGTGCGTCGAGGTAAGAGGCGAGGGCGGCGACCAGCGAGCCGAAGTGCAGATGGCCACTGGGTGTCGGGGCGAAGCGGCCAATGTAGGCGGGGGAGGTTTTGGCAGTCATGAGGACAATATAATTTTCAGGGTTCGCGCACACTACCCCCTGTGGGAGCGGGCTTGCTCGCGAATGCGTCGGATCAGACACGTTTATGTTGAATGACACATTGCATTCGGGAGCAAGCCCCCTCCCACAAAGGCAAAAGGCAGAAACAAAAACGGAGCGTTCGCACGCTCCGTTTTTCGTTCAAGTCGAGATTACTTGCCGACCTGCTTTTCCTTGATTTCCGCCAGGGTCTTGCAGTCGATGCACAGATCCGCGGTAGGACGGGCTTCGAGACGCTTGACGCCGATCTCGATGCCGCAGGACTCGCACCAGCCGTATTCTTCGTCCTGAATCAGTTCGAGGGTCTTGTCGATCTTCTTGATCAACTTGCGCTCGCGGTCGCGGGCGCGCAGCTCGAGGGCGAATTCTTCTTCCTGGCTGGCACGGTCGGCCGGGTCAGGGAAGTTGGCTGCTTCGTCTTTCATGTGATCAACAGTGCGATCGACTTCCTGCATCAAGTCCTGTTTCCACTTGTTCAGGATCTTGGTGAAGTGCGCGCGCATCGGGGCGCCCATGTACTCTTCGCCGGCCTTCGGAACGTAAGGTTCGAAGCCGCTGATCGTCGCTTGCTGCTGTTGCTTTGCTTGGGTGGGCATGAAATGGACCGCCTCTACTCTTGTAATCCATTGCGCAGGATTGCTCCATCACCGACACCTGCCGGCCCTGCGGCTGCAAGCGGGCGAACTTACCAGATCAATTCGGCCTGCGCTACTCCCGGATGTCGAGGCCCCGGCGGGTGGCGCTTGCAAATGTTTGGCAAGCCGTGTCTGGTGGTGTTGAAGACCTGTTCAATCACTGATTTTAGTCAATCCTGGAGCGTACGCTCATATCGTTACAGTCCAGCGTTCTTGAGGCTGTGACCGCGATGGGTTCTCGCTCGTTCCGGCAGATGAGTAGAATCGTTTCTTTTTCCCGTCGAAGGAAGGCCAATGGCTCAGCCCTACAGTGCGCGCAGTCGTGCGATCGAACCGTTCCATGTGATGGCGCTGCTGGCGCGGGCCAACGAATTGCAGGCTGAAGGCCACGACGTTATCCATCTGGAAATCGGCGAACCAGACTTCACCACGGCTGAGCCGATCATCCGCGCAGGCCAAGCGGCGCTGACGGCGGGCAAGACCCGCTACACCGCCGCGCGCGGCATTCCCGAGCTGCGCGAGGCGATTTCCGGTTTCTATCAACAACGTTATGGCCTGAACATCGACCCGCGACGGATTCTGATCACCCCCGGTGGCTCCGGCGCCCTGTTACTGGCCAGTGCCTTGCTGGTGGACCCTGGCAAACACTGGCTTTTGGCGGACCCCGGTTACCCGTGCAACCGGCACTTCCTGCGTCTGGTCGAAGGCGCGGCGCAGCTGGTTCCGGTCGGGCCGGACGTACGTTATCAACTGACTCCGGATCTGGTGGCGCGGCACTGGGATCACGACAGTGTCGGTGCGTTGGTGGCCTCGCCGGCCAACCCTACCGGGACGATCCTGACCCGTGATGAGCTGGCCGGGTTATCCACAGCGATCAAGGCGCGGCACGGGCATTTGGTGGTGGATGAGATTTATCACGGCCTGACCTATGGCACCGACGCGGCGAGTGTGCTGGAAGTCGATGACAGTGCCTTTGTGCTCAACAGTTTTTCCAAATATTTTGGCATGACCGGTTGGCGTCTCGGCTGGCTGGTGGCGCCTGACGCGGCAGTCGGCGAACTGGAAAAACTCGCGCAGAACCTCTACATCAGCGCGCCGAGCATGGCGCAGTACGCGGCACTGGGGTGCTTCGAACCAGACACCATCGCCATTCTTGAAGAGCGTCGTGCTGAGTTCGGCCGTCGCCGGGACTTCCTGCTGCCGGCCCTGCGCGAGTTAGGCTTCAACATCGCCGTCGAGCCGGAAGGGGCGTTCTACTTGTACGCCGATATCAGCCGGTTCGGCGGTGATGCCTTCGCGTTCTGCCGTCATTTCCTCGAAACCGAGCATGTTGCCTTTACCCCGGGACTGGATTTCGGCCGTTATCAAGCCGGCCACCATGTGCGTTTTGCCTACACGCAAAACCTCCCTCGCTTACAGGAAGCGGTGGAACGAATCGCCCGTGGCCTGAAGAGCTGGCAAGGCTGATGCGTTTTTATCCTGCTCTGGAAGAGGCGCGACTGATTCGCCGCTACAAACGGTTTCTCGCGGATGTTGAAACGATCAACGGTGAACTGTTGACCCTGCACTGCCCGAACACCGGTTCGATGCTCAATTGCCAGGTTGAGGGCGGCCAGGTGTGGTTCAGCCGTTCCAACGATCCCAAACGCAAGCTGCCCGGAACCTGGGAAATCGGCGAAACCCCGCAGGGCCGGCTGTTTTGCGTGAACACCGGCCGCGCCAACGCCTTGGTCGAAGAAGCCTTGCAGGCTGGGGTCATCAGCGAGTTGAACGGTTTTACCGCGCTGAAACGCGAAGTGGCGTACGGTCAGGAAAACAGCCGCATCGACTTTCGCCTCGAATACCCAAGCGGCCCAGCCTATGTGGAGGTGAAAAGCGTCACCCTGGGTTTCGACGGGACGAATGTGGCGGCGTTTCCCGATGCGGTCACCCAGCGCGGCGCCAAGCACCTGCGCGAGCTGGCGCATCTGGCCCGGGACGGTATTCGTGCGGTGCAGTTGTATTGCGTCAATCTCAGCGGGATCGAGGCGGTGCGCCCGGCGCAGGAAATCGATTCGGCCTACGCTGACGCACTGCGTGAAGCGGTGGCGTGCGGGGTCGAGGTACTGGCCTACGGCGTGCGCTTAAGCCACGAAGAGATGGTGATCGACCGGCGGCTGAACGTCCTGCTTAACGGTTAAACATCGATCCACAGCCCTTGTGCATCCTCGCGGCAAGGGATGGCGGTCAGGGATTGCCCGGCGCAGGGGCCGGCGACGCATTGGCCGTCCTCGATCAGAAACAGTGCGCCGTGGGTGGCGCACTGAATCAGGCTGTTGCTCGGGTCGAGAAACTGGTCTGGGTGCCATTCCAGCCCGACGCCGCGGTGCGGGCAACGGTTCAGATAGACATACGCCTGGCCCTCGCGGCGCACGGCAAACAGTCTGCTTCCGTCGATGTCGAACCCTCGGCTGCCGGCCTCGGCCAGATCGGCGCCCGCGCACAAAAACTTCATGGCTATCCTCAAGTGTCGGCTCGTCACGGGAGATGTCCGAGCTTGACGTATAAATGCAAACAATTATCAAATGGCCGCCTTCATCCGCCGTGCGGTGACCGATGCCTAGGATACTTGGCCCGTTGTCCCGATGCGCGGAAAAACCTGTTCAAGGAAGCTGTGTATGCGCCTGAAAACCCGCGTTGCTGTGCTGTGTGTCGGACTTTTCGTCAGCCACCAGGCTGCAGCGGCTGATTTGCCGCAACGCTGGGTGAGCGCCGGGGGCGGATTGTCGGAGTGGGTCAGTGCGCTGGGCGGCGAGACGAAACTGGTCGGCGTCGACACCACCAGTCAGCACCCGCAATCGCTGAAGGCACTGCCGAGCATCGGCTATCAGCGCAGTCTGTCTTCGGAAGGCATTCTCAGCCTGCGTCCGGACATTCTGATCGGCACCGAAGAAATGGGCCCGCCGCCGGTTCTGGCGCAAGTGAGGAATGCCAAAGTACAGGTGGAGCTGTTTTCCGCGCAGCCGGATCTGCCAACCCTGCAAAAGAACGTCACGCACCTGGGGCAGTTGCTCGGCGCCGAGGCGCAAGCGGCTCAACTGCTGCAAAGCTATCAACAGCAACTCGATGCGCTGAAACAGCGAGTCAGTCAATTGCAGGCCAATCACAAGGCGCCGGGCGTTCTGGTGCTGATCGGACATGCAGGTGGCAAGCTGTTGATTGCTGGCAAGGACACGGCTGCCGACTGGATGTTGCAACAGGCCGGCGGGCATAACCTGGCGACGCATACCGGTTACAAACCGTTCTCAGTGGAGTCGTTGGCGGGGCTCGATCCTGAAGTCTTGGTGTTCGCTGATCGCGCGTTGAGCGGTGAGGCGGCGAAAACGGCGCTGTTCAAGGAAAACCCTATTCTCGACTCAAGCCGCGCTGTCAAGGCCGGACGGGTGCTGGAGCTGGACCCGACGTTGCTGGTTGGCGGCCTCGGGCCGCGTGTGCCAGCGGCGTTGAAGACCTTGTCTGACGGTTTCTACCCGACCAAGGGCAACCCATGACCACATTGGTCAAACCCCGCAGCCTGTTTGTTGGCCTGACGCTGTTGTGTCTGCTGGCCATCTGGCTGTCGCTGGCGCTGGGACCGGTCAGCCTGCCGCTGTTCGATACCCTGCGCGCAGCGTTGCGCATGCTCGGTGTGCCGCTGGCGCCGGACGGTCTGGAGCAGGCTGAGCTGATTCTCGGGCAGATTCGCTTGCCGCGCACCTTGCTCGGGCTGGCCGTCGGCGGTGTGCTGGCGTTGTCCGGTGTGGCGATGCAGGGCTTGTTTCGCAATCCGTTGGCCGATCCGGGATTGGTCGGGGTGTCCAGCGGTGCTGCGTTGGGCGCGGCGATTGCGATTGTCGGCGGTGCGTTTTTTGGCGGCTTGCCGGAGTGGTTCGGGCCGTATTTACTGTCGGCGTGTGCGTTTCTCGGTGGGCTGGGGGTGACGGCGCTGGTCTATCGACTCGGCCGCCGCAACGGTCAGACCAACGTGGCGACCATGCTGCTGGCGGGGATTGCCCTGACTGCGCTGGCAAGCTCGGCGGTGGGGCTGTTCACTTATCTGGCGGATGACGCGACCCTGCGTACGCTGACGTTCTGGAATCTGGGCAGCCTCAACGGCGCCAGTTACGCACGGCTCTGGCCGCTGCTGATCATCAGCGCCGGCGTTGCGCTGTGGTTGCCGCGCCGCGCCAAGGCCCTGAATGCCTTGCTGCTCGGTGAGTCCGAGGCAGGGCATCTGGGTATCGATGTCGAGCGGCTCAAGCGCGAATTGGTGTTTTGCACCGCGCTGGGTGTCGGTGCGGCAGTGGCGGCGGCGGGGATGATCGGTTTCGTCGGGTTGGTGGTGCCGCATCTGGTGCGCTTGCTGGCCGGGCCGGATCATCGGGTGCTGTTGCCAGCCTCGGTGCTGGCCGGGGCCAGTCTGTTGTTGTTGGCGGATCTGGTGGCGCGGCTGGCGCTGGCGCCGGCGGAGTTGCCGATCGGCATTGTCACCGCGTTTATCGGCGCGCCGTTCTTCCTTTATCTGCTGTTGCGAGGGCGTGCCTGATGCTGCGTGCGCACAATATGCATATCCGCCGCGGCCGCAAGACGGTGCTCAGCGAGGTCAGCCTGCAGCTTGAACCGGGCGAAGTGCTGGGGGTGTTGGGGCCGAATGGCGCGGGTAAAAGCACATTGCTCGGCGCCCTCTGCGGTGAACTGGCGGTCAGCGAGGGCGAGGTTTCGCTGGATTGTCAAGCCTTGAGCTGCTGGACGGGTGCGCAACGCGCGCAACGTCTGGCGGTGTTGCCGCAGGTGTCGACGCTGGACTTTGCCTTTCGCGTTGAGGAGGTGGTTGGCATGGGCCGCTTGCCTTATCAGAGCGGTCGGGTGCGCGATGAGGAGATCGTTGCGGCAGCGCTGGACGCTGCGGATGCCGGGCATCTGAGCGGGCGCAGTTATCTGGCGCTGTCGGGTGGCGAACGTCAGCGTGTGCATCTGGCGCGGGTGCTGGCGCAACTGTGGCCGGGGCAGGCCGGGCAAAGCTTGTTGCTCGACGAGCCAACGTCGATGCTTGATCCGCTGCATCAACATACGACGCTGCAAGCGGTGCGCGAATTTGCCGATCGTGGCGCAGCAGTGCTGGTCATCCTGCATGATCTGAATCTGGCGGCGCGCTATTGTGATCGTGTGTTGTTGCTCGAAGGCGGGCGCCCGGTGGCGCTGGATACGCCGCAACAGGTCTTGCGACCGGATACGCTCAAAGCCGTGTTCGGTCTTGAAGTGTTGGTGCAGCCGCACCCGGAGCGTGGGCATCCGCTGATCATCGCCCGCTGATTTCTCATCGAGGTGATGGCATGCGCGGGATGTGGTTTTTGGCGGTGTTGTTGCTTGCAGGGTGTCAGCATGTTGCCGCGCCGCCGGTCAGTGGCGAGATTCGCGATCTGCACAGCGGCCAGGTGCTGACGGCAGAGGCGTTGCTGAAGCGTTTGGCCAGGCCGCAACACCTGATCATCGGCGAGCAACACGACAATGCCGATCATCACGCTGTGCAGTTGTGGTTGTTGCAGGCGCTCGGTGAGCAGCGCCTCCAAGGCAGTTTGCTGCTGGAAATGCTCACGCCTGATCAACAGCCGAAAGTGGATCAAGTCCGTCACGCAGCAGCGCCGTCCACTGATCTTCCCGGCGCATTGGCCTGGCAGGATGGTTGGGACTGGAGTCTCTATGGTCCGATCGTGCGGTTCGCCCTCACGCAGCCCTATCCGTTATTGGCAGCCAATCTGGATAGCGATGAAATCCGCGCCTTTTATCGACAGCCGTCAGGTTTGAGCGGAGTTCGCAGCAATGCGCCCGCGGTGAAGGCCGCGTTGCTTGAGCAGATCAGCGATTCACACTGCGGCTTGCTGCCCAAATCGCAAATGCCGGCGATGCTCGCGGTTCAGCAGCAACGCGATCGACGCATGGCCGAGCGTTTGCTGGCGGCGCCAACGCCAGCCTTGTTGTTGGCCGGTGCCTGGCACGCGCGCAAGGATGTTGGTGTACCGCTGCATGTTCTGGATCTGGGCGCAGCCCAAGCACCGACGGTGCTGCTGATGGCTGAGCAGGGGGCTGAGGTTACCGCAGCGATGGCCGATTATGTCTGGTACACCCAGGCGAAGCCGAATCAGGATTACTGCGCACAGATGCGCAAACAGTTTGGCCAATGACTTTTCCGCAGGCAAAAAAAGACCCGGTAGAACCGGGTCAAATAACCGTGATTAGCCTGATGAGGAGATAATCTGAGAGTCCGAACCAAGGGCTTTTCAGAATATCGACTGATCTCGCGACCAGTTGTGATAATCATAGCGATTCTCATTACCGAGTCAACCACTGTTTTTCCATTTACTTGATTTAGTCGTGAAAATGGCTGGAATGCCCCGGAAATACGGGACCTAACGCGGGCCTTTGCTGCCGATCAGTTGGGTAATCTGCTGGTTGAGCTGGCCGATACGTCGGGCCATGCTCTCAATGAGGCTGTGAGCAATTTTTGGATTGTTGCGGGTCATGTTCAGAAATTGATCGCCGGGAATCAGCATTACGGTGCTCGGCTCGCGAGCAATGACCGTAGCGTTGCGCGGCTCTCCCGTGAACACCGCCATGGCGCCGAAAATTTCGTCCTTGGGTACTTCGCCCACTTTATGCCCATCAACAAACGCTTCGGCATGCCCATCGATGATCACGAAAACGTGATCGGCCACATCGCCCTGCTGGATCAGCACTTCACCGCTTTCGACCCGTTTGAAGCCGTTGGTGCTGCGAAACTCGCGTGGTTTCAATTCGGCTACAGCGTGGGCCAGCATTGCCATCTGACCCAGCAGATACTCCAGTAACTGCTCGGCCTTGCCAGGTTCGGCAAACAAGTGGTGAAGAAGATCAGTTCGCCGATATGGCAGCAATCGTAAGGTCCCGTCACTGCACAAACGGCAATCAGCCCAGGCCTGGCCCTGCTGCAGACCGATCAAGTCGCCTTCCTGCCAGTAAAAAACCGCCCGACCGCCAATGCAGCCGTTGATCACGCCTTCTGTCAGCAGAAACAACTGATCGTCGGGTAACTGTCGCAGCAGATCGTCAGAGATTTCTGTCTCCAGCGCTGGCCCGCACGGCGCAAGCCCTTCGAGCCAGCGTACAGGCAAGCTCTGCAAGCGATTGATCAGTGCATCGACAGGTTCCGATTGTTCCCCGAGCAGATACATGGCGTCAGCGCCTATTTCAATTCTTGTGTCGAGAGGAAATAGCTTCGAGCTGCTTGTTCAAGGCGTCTTTGCGTTCGGCAGGGATGTCGTTCCAATGCACATCCATCAGCGCCCCTTCGATCGCATACAGCAACACCTTCGATGCGCGAAACCCGCGGGTACGCACGGCCCGGTAGGCGTCCACCGCCCCCAGGCGACGCAAGTCCGAAGCGCTGTGGATGCCCACGGCATGCAGCCACTGCGCCGACGTCTTGCCAAGATTCTTCAGGTGTTGCAGTTCATCATTCATCAAGCCTCCTTGCGACGGCCGAATGGTGCGTGGTCGAGCTTCTCAGGAGTGTAGCCATCAGTAGGAAAAGCGTGGTTGTTTGGTCGGATTCAACGCAAACGCTTCTAAGAAAGGGGCGCTTCAACGGTCTGCGAACGCAGATAAGGAGGGGGGAACAAAAAACAATGCAGGAGTGAGCCTGCTCGCGATAGCGGACTGGCAGGTACACATGTGTTGAATATCAAACCGCTATCGCGAGCAGGCTCACTCCTACAGGGAGGCGTTGTGTCAGGGAATAATGAGGCTATCAGCGTGTGCGATAACGCAAGCGCGTGCCGAAATTCATCGACATCAGAATCTCGTCGGCACTCAGCTCAACCGGGAAGTACGCGCCGGAAATCTGCGCATGAGCGAGGCTCGCTCCTTCAAGCGAAGCATTACGGAAATCGATGCCACGCAGATCGGCGGAACGGAAGTAGGCGTCCCTGAAATCCACGCCATCAGCATTCAGTTCACGCAGATCAAGACCGCGAAAGTCGCCACCGACCATATCGATCGGGCCGTCTTGCGGGCGCTCTTTGTTGAAACCTGTGATGTCGTCTTTGTGCAGCAAGGCATACAGCGGGGTGTCGAGAAGTTTCGGCTGGCTCATGTCAGATCACCTGTTGGTTTTATGACGCCAGTATAGTGCCACTATTTGGCGGCCGTGAAGCAAGCGAGGACTTCACGGCCGAAATAGTTTCTTACAGGCCCGGCAGGCGTTGACGGATCTGCGCGACCACGGTGTCCAGCGTGCCGGATTCATTGGTCTGTACGCGCTTGCTGCGCAGGATTTCTTCAGGCGTCAGTGCTTCGCGATTAGCCTGTTGCGCTTCGATCACTGCCAGTGTGGCATCGGACGGATCCTGTTTGTCCGCCTGACGAATTGCCAACCAGCTCTCGATCACCGCTTGTGGTGCGTTGCAGTCGAGGATCAGGAACGGCGTGCCGGTGGCTTCGGCGATTTTTGCGGCGCTGTCGCGTTGCTCACGCTTCAGGTAAGTCGCATCGATGACCACCGGGAACCCGGCGTGCAGGATCACTTCAGCGATTTCATGCAGGCGTGCGTAAGTCTTGGTGCTGGCGTCGGCGCTATAAATGCCGGCCTGCACATCATTGGCCACAGTTTGCTCGCCGAACAGGCGCTTGCGCTCAACGTCGGAGCGCAGGCGAATCGCCCCCAGTGCTTCGACCAGGCGCATGGCCACATGGCTTTTCCCGACTGCCGATACACCGTGGGTGATGGCCATGAAGCGCGAAGGAATGGTGCTGTAGCTTTCCGCCAGGTTGGCGTAGTTGCGGTACTGGCGCAGGGTGGTGGCGCGCTGCACTGGGGTGGCGTCCGCCGGCATGCTGAACAGGGCAACCTTGGCGCGAACCAGGGCGCGGTAGGCTTTGTAGAAGTTCAGCACTTCCAGGCCTTGATAGTCGCCGGTCAGCTCCAGGTACTGGCTGATGAAGCGACGGGCCAGGGATTTCAGGCCGCGGTCTTCCAGGTCCATGGCCAGGAAGCCGGTGTCGGCCCAGACGTCAGTGAAGCGGAACGGCTCGTTGAACTCGATGCAGTCGAAGATCACCACTTTGCCGTCGATGACGGTGGCGTTGCCCAGGTGGATATCACCGTGGCATTCGCGGGTGAAACCCTCGGCTTTACGCTGAGCGAACAGCGGCTTGAGGCGTTCGAAGCTGCTTTCGGCCCAGGCTTTCAGTGCTTCGAGTTGCAGCAAGTCGTTCTTGTCGCTGAGGAACGGCAGGATCTGTTCGAAGTTTTGCGAGACCGGGGCCATCACGCTGTCCGGTGTGCCGGCGTCATGCTCGGCCGGGACTTTCGGCGCGCTGAGGTGGAATTTGGCGATCTGTTCGGCCATTTCGTCGACGTGCCGAGTGGTCAACTCGCCGTTGGCTTGCAAGGTGCTGAGCAAACCGGTCTGCGGGAACTGACGCATTTTCAGCACATATTCGATTGCCGGGCCATCGCCGCCCAGTTGCGGCGCTTCGACGCTGCCGGTCACCGGCAACACTTCCAGATACAAATCATCGGTCAGGCGCTGGTTCAGGCGCAGTTCTTCGCCGCAGAAGTGCTCGCGCGATTCGAGGCTGGTGAAGTCGAGGAAGCCGAAATTCACCGGCTTCTTCACTTTATAGGCAAAGGGGCCAGTGAGGATCACCCACGAGATGTGGGTTTCGATGACCTGGAACCCTTCGACGGGGTGCGGGTAGAGGGCCGGGTTTTGCAGGGCAGCGATCAGGGACTGGCTCACGGGCGATCCTTCAGAGACTGGGAAATTCGAGGTCGCCATTATGGCCGCTCGCCAGCCCGACGCAAACCTCGGAGCGCTCCTGTTGAGTATGAATAAAGTGCGTATAATCCGCCGCCATGACTCGAACTCGATCCCCTCGTACCAAGAAAAAACCACCTGCCAGGGGCCTGCGCCCGTGGTTGGGTTGGGCCATTAAACTCAGCCTGGTCGGCCTCGTGGTGCTGGCCGGCTTCGCCGTTTACCTCGATGCCGTGGTGCAGGAGAAGTTCTCCGGCAAGCGCTGGACCATCCCGGCCAAGGTCTACGCGCGTCCGCTCGAGCTGTTCGTCGGACAAAAGCTCAGCAAGGATGATTTCCTGACCGAGCTCGACGCGCTCGGCTATCGTCGCGAAGCCGTGAGCAACGGTCCCGGCGCTGCCGCAGTCAACGGCAATACCGTCGATCTGAACACTCGCGGCTTCCAGTTCTATGAAGGTCTGGAAAAAGCCCAGCCGGTGCGCGTGCGCTTCTCCGGCGATTATGTGGCCGAGCTTTCGGGGCTCAATGGTTCGAAGCTGTCCGTGGTGCGGCTTGAGCCGCTGATGATCGGCGGCATTTACCCGAAAAATCTTGAAGACCGAATCCTGATCAAGCTCGATCAGGTGCCGCCGTACCTGCTGGAAACCCTGGTTGCGGTTGAAGACCGCGACTATTACAGCCACTGGGGCGTATCGCCGAAATCGATTGCCCGGGCCATTTGGGTCAACACCTCTGGCGGCAAGATGACCCAGGGTGGCAGTACGCTGACCCAGCAGTTGGTCAAGAACTTCTACCTCACCAACGAACGCAGCCTGAGCCGCAAGCTCACCGAAGCGATGATGGCGATGCTGCTGGAACTGCATTACGACAAGAAGGAGATTCTTGAGGCCTACCTCAACGAGGTCTTCGTCGGGCAGGACGGTCAGCGTGCGGTGCACGGTTTCGGTCTGGCCAGCCAGTTCTTCTTCGGCCAGCCATTGTCCGAGCTGAAACTGCACCAGGTAGCGCTGTTGGTCGGCATGGTCAAAGGCCCGTCCTATTACAACCCGCGTCGCAATCCTGAGCGCGCGCTCGAGCGTCGTAACCTGGTGCTCGACGTGCTTGAGCAGCAAGGCGTGGCGACTGCCGAACAGGTCGAAGCTGCGAAGAAAATGCCACTGGGTGTAACGACTCGCGGCAAGCTCGCTGATAGCTCATTCCCGGGCTTCATCGATCTGGTCAAACGCCAGTTGCGTGAAGACTATCGCGACGAGGACTTGACCGAAGAGGGCCTGCGGATCTTCACCAGTTTCGACCCGATTCTGCAGATGAAAGCCGAGGCCTCGGTCAACGACACCTTCAAGCGCCTGGCTGGACGCAAGGGCTCCGATGATGTGGAAGCGGCGATGGTCGTGACCAACCCGGAAACCGGCGAAGTCCAGGCAATGATTGGTAGCCGTCAGGCCAGTTACGCCGGGTTCAACCGGGCGCTGGATGCCGTGCGGCCGATCGGTTCTCTGGTGAAGCCCGCGGTGTATCTGACTGCACTGGAGAAACCGAGCCACTACACGCTGACCAGTTGGCTGTCGGATGATCCGTTGTCGGTCAAAGGCGCGGACGGCCAGGTGTGGAAGCCGCAGAACTATGATCGCCGCTCACACGGCACGGTCTTCCTCTATCAAGGGCTGGCGCACTCCTACAACCTGTCGACCTCGCGTCTGGGCCTGGAAGTCGGTGTGCCGAATGTGCTCAAGACCCTTGCGCGTCTGGGTGTGACCCGGGAATTTCCGGCGTTCCCGTCGATGCTGCTGGGGGCTGGCGGCATGACCCCGATCGAAGTGGCGACCATGTACCAGACCCTCGCCAACGGTGGTTTCAATACGCCGATGCGCGGGATTCGCAGCGTACTGACCGCCGAGGGCGAGCCGCTCAAGCGTTATCCGTTCCAGATCGAGCAGCGTTTCGATCCGGCGTCCATCTACCTGATCCAGAACGCCATGCAGCGGGTGATGCGTGAAGGTACCGGCAGCTCGGTTTATAACGTGCTGCCCAAGACCCTGACGCTGGCCGGCAAGACCGGTACCAGTAACGATTCGCGTGACAGCTGGTTCGCCGGTTTCAGTCAGGACCTGCTGGCAGTGGTCTGGCTCGGTCGTGACGACAACGGCAAGACCCCGTTTACCGGGGCAACCGGTGCATTGCAGGTCTGGACCAGTTTCATGCGCAAGGCCGATCCGCTGCCGCTGGACATGCCGCAGCCGGACAACATCGTCCAGGCGTGGGTCGATTCGCGTACTGGACAAGGCTCTGACGCCAACTGTCCGGGGGCGGTGCAGATGCCGTATATTCGCGGCAGCGAACCGCCACCCGGCGCCGCGTGTGCAAGCGAAACGCCTGCTTCGCCGGAGTCGGTGATGGATTGGGTCAAGGGCTGGATGAATTAAGCAAAGAGGGTTTCAAGTGAACAAGTGGTTGATTCCAGCGGTGACCGCCGTGGCTTTGCTCAGCGGCTGCTCTACCGTACAGCGTGGTTCGATCCCGGTGGTGGATTCCGGCACGACCGTGTCCAACAGCGAACGCCTGTCGGCCAGCGGCGGTTTCCGCAAGACGACGGTCAAGCGCCCAGTACAAGGCCAGGCGCAATCCCAGGCCATCCCCCAGGGTGATACTGGCGTAGTGGTGATGGTGCCGGGTGGCGGCGCCACGACTTCGGCTCCGATCAGCACCTCGCCGATCGTTCCGGGCCCGGCGTCCGGCGGTATCACGCCGGGGCCGTACACCCCGTCGCCGGTCGAGTCGGCGCCGATCAACACGGGCAGCTACAGCATGCCCTCGACGCCAAGCGGGATTCCTTCGGCCAGCAGTGCCGGTGGTCTGTCGGCGGATGAGCAACTGGATGGCCCGGTGCTCGCCTTGCTGACTACTGCACAGCAGCAACAGGCCGGCGGTGACCTCAACGGCGCGTCCTCCAGTCTGGAGCGCGCCCAGCGCGTAGCCCCGCGTGAGCCGCAAGTGCTTTATCGTCTGGCGCAAGTGCGCATGGCTCAAGGTGATGCGCCACAGGCCGAGCAGTTCGCCCGTCGTGCGCTGACCATGGCCAACGGTCGTCCGGACTTGCAAGCCAACCTGTGGGAAATCATCGCGCAGTCCCGTGAGAAGCAGGGCGACTCCGCCGGCGCGGCTCTGGCTCGTCAGAAGGCCAAGGTTTCGCTCTGATGGATACTCGTTTCCCGAAAATCGCTGATCAGTTGCTGCTGATCGAGCGTGAGTTGCGTACTCAAGGCTGGTGGGATGAGGTTCAGCCATCGGTAGAAGCCTTGAGCAGTGTCGAGCCGTTTTCGGTCGACACGCTGGATTTCGAGCAATGGCTGCAATGGATCTTCCTGCCGCGGATGAAGATGATCCTCGAGCAGGATCTGCCGCTGCCCAATGCCTCGGGCATTCAGGAAATGGCCGAAATGGTCTTTGCCCAGCGCAATCTGCAGGGCAAGGATCGACAGCTGCAGGTGCTGCTCAAAGAGTTCGACCTGCTGATCACTGCTTCGCGCTGAACCGCAAGCTGCCAGTACCTACTGGCAGTTCTGCGCAATCTGTTTCTGCGTTTCGCCGATGCGCTCCTGCCGTTGTGCATCGTCGAGGCGCCGCATTTCTCCCTCCACTTCCTCTCTCAAGCGTGGATTGTTCTGCAATTGCGCCAGGTTCGTCCGTGCCTGTTCGCAAAACGCCCTGAGCTGCGCCTGCTGCTCCGCCACCTGTTTCTTGACCTTGTCGTCGATGGTTTTCTGATCGCCCAGCGCGCCGCTGCCAGGCATTGCTGCAGGTTTCGGCGGGGGCGAGGAGGGCGTTTGCACGGTGGTGGCCGGCTGCCCTTGCGGAGGCTGCGCATCGAAGTGAGTGACGCCTTGGGCATCGACCCATTTGTAGATCTGAGCGGCCGAGCACCAGGGGCTGAGGCCGATCAGCAGAGTTAACAGAAGCGTTCGCATGCTGATTCCTTGGCAAAATTGCGCAATTGACGCTAACAGAGTAGCGGTTTTCAGGTTTTTTCTTGCGTTCTCATGTGCTTACCCACAATTAAGCACATTGACGGCTTGACTTGGAGAGGGCGAAACAGAAGAATCCAAAGTCCGCTGTAGAGGGACTGCCAGAAGCAGACCCACTCGGTAGATCATGAGGCGCATATCCGCGTCAACCTGTTACACCCGCAACGCGTTACCTCGCGCTGGGTGGGAAAGGCCCGCAACACTTGGGACGATCCCAATACTTGCTCAGTCAGTGCTGACGTAGTCGGCGACCACCGTCGCTCATGCTCTGCCGAGAAGTAAACCTATTAAGACCCGCCCCTTTTTGTGGACGGTATTCTGGCGTTTTAGAGGTGAACAACGTGGAGCTTTTATCTGGCGGTGAGATGCTCGTCCGCTTCTTGCGTGACGAAGGCGTCAAATATATCTACGGGTACCCGGGTGGTGCTCTCCTTCATGTTTACGATGCCCTGTTCAAAGAACCGGAAGTGACCCACATCCTGGTTCGTCACGAACAAGCGGCTACCCATATGGCTGACGGCTACGCCCGTGCCACCGGTAAAGCCGGCGTGGTATTGGTGACTTCCGGTCCAGGCGCCACAAACGCCATCACCGGTATCGCCACCGCCTATATGGACTCGATTCCCATGGTGATCATTTCCGGTCAGGTGCCAAGCACCATGGTCGGCACCGACGCGTTCCAGGAAACCGACATGATCGGTATCTCCCGGCCGATCGTGAAGCACAGCTTCATGATCAAGCACGCCTCGGAAATCCCGGAAGTCATGAAGAAGGCGTTCTACCTGGCGCAATCCGGTCGTCCGGGCCCGGTCGTGGTCGATATCCCGAAAGACATGACCAACCCGGCCGAGAAGTTCGAATACGTCTTCCCGAAAAAAGCCAAGCTGCGCTCCTACAGCCCGGCCGTTCGCGGTCACTCCGGGCAAATCCGCAAGGCGGCAGAAATGCTCCTGGCGGCCAAGCGTCCGGTCATGTACTCCGGTGGTGGCGTGATCCTCGGCAATGGTTCCGCCCCGCTGACCGAACTGGCAAAAATGCTCAACCTGCCAGTGACCAACACCTTGATGGGCCTGGGCGGTTTCCCTGGCACCGACCGTCAGTTCATCGGCATGCTCGGCATGCACGGCAGCTACACCGCCAACCTGGCGATGCACCATGCCGACGTGATCCTGGCTGTCGGCGCGCGTTTCGATGACCGTGTGATCAACGGCGCGGCAAAATTCTGCCCGAACGCCAAGATCATCCACATTGACATCGACCCTGCTTCGATCTCCAAGACCATCAAGGCTGACGTGCCAATCGTTGGCCCGGTGGAGAGCGTCCTGACCGAAATGGTCGCGATCCTCAAGGAAATCGGCGAGACCCCGAACAAGGAGTCCGTTGCCAGTTGGTGGAAGCAAGTCGATGAATGGCGCGGTGATCGCGGCCTGTTCCCTTATGAAAAGGGCGACGGCAGCCTGATCAAGCCGCAGACCGTGATCGAGACCCTGTGCGAAGTGACCAAGGGCGATGCCTTCATCACTTCCGACGTGGGCCAGCACCAGATGTTCGCTGCGCAGTACTACACGTTCAACAAGCCGAATCGCTGGATCAACTCCGGTGGCCTGGGCACCATGGGCTTCGGTTTCCCGGCGGCCATGGGTATCAAGTTGAGCTTTCCGGATGACGACGTTGCCTGCGTCACCGGCGAAGGCAGCATCCAGATGAACATCCAGGAGCTGTCGACCTGCCTGCAATACGGCTTGCCAGTGAAAATCGTCATCCTGAACAACGGCGTTCTGGGGATGGTTCGTCAGTGGCAGGACATGAGCTACGGCAGTCGTCACTCGCATTCTTACATGGAGTCGCTGCCTGACTTCGTCAAACTGGCTGAAGCCTACGGTCACGTCGGCGTGCGCATCACCGATTCGAAAGATTTGAAGTCGAAGATGGAAGAAGCGTTCGCCATGAAAGATCGTCTGGTGGTGATCGATATTTCGGTCGATACCAGCGAGCACGTCTATCCGATGCAGATCAAAGACGGCTCCATGCGCGATATGTGGCTGAGCAAGACGGAGCGTACTTAATCATGCGGCACATTATTTCCCTGCTTCTGGAAAACGAACCCGGCGCTCTGTCTCGCGTAGTCGGCCTGTTCTCGCAGCGCAACTACAACATCGAAAGCCTGACCGTGGCCCCGACCGAAGACCCGACCCTGTCGCGTCTGACGCTGACCACCGTTGGCCACGATGAAATCATCGAGCAGATCACCAAAAACCTGAACAAGCTGATCGAAGTGGTCAAGCTGGTGGACCTGTCGGAAAGCGCTCACATCGAGCGCGAGCTGATGCTGGTCAAGGTCAAGGCCACTGGCGCCCAGCGCGCCGAGATCAAACGCACCACCGATATTTACCGTGGACAGATCGTCGATGTCAGTGCCAGCGTGTATACCGTTCAATTGACCGGTACCAGCGACAAGCTCGACAGCTTCATTCAGTCCATCGGCACCGCATCGATTCTGGAAACCGTCCGCAGCGGCGTGACCGGCATTGCCCGCGGCGACAAAGTACTCAGCATCTAAACCAAATTAGCGAATGGCCTGAACGGCCTGGATATATAGGGGAAATTCATGAAAGTTTTCTACGATAAAGACTGCGACCTGTCGATCATCCAGGGCAAGAAAGTTGCCATCATCGGTTACGGCTCCCAGGGCCACGCCCAAGCGTGCAACCTGAAAGACTCCGGTGTCGACGTTACCGTCGGTCTGCGTAAAGGTTCGGCGACCGTTGCCAAAGCTGAAGCTCATGGCCTGAAAGTAACTGACGTTGCTTCCGCTGTTGCTGCTGCCGACCTGGTCATGATCCTGACCCCGGACGAGTTCCAGTCTTCCCTGTACAAGAACGAAATCGAGCCGAACATCAAGAAGGGCGCCACTCTGGCCTTCTCCCACGGCTTCGCGATCCACTACAACCAGGTTGTGCCGCGTGCTGACCTCGACGTGATCATGATCGCGCCGAAAGCCCCGGGCCACACCGTTCGTTCCGAGTTCGTGAAAGGCGGCGGTATTCCTGATCTGATCGCGATCTACCAGGACGCTTCGGGCAACGCCAAAAACGTCGCCCTGTCCTACGCAGCTGGCGTGGGTGGCGGTCGTACCGGCATCATCGAAACCACCTTCAAGGACGAGACTGAAACTGACCTGTTCGGCGAGCAAGCCGTACTGTGCGGCGGTACCGTTGAGCTGGTCAAAGCCGGTTTCGAAACCCTGGTTGAAGCTGGCTACGCGCCGGAAATGGCTTACTTCGAGTGCCTGCACGAACTGAAACTGATCGTTGACCTCATGTACGAAGGCGGTATCGCCAACATGAACTACTCGATCTCCAACAACGCCGAATACGGCGAGTACGTGACCGGTCCGGAAGTGATCAACGCCGAATCGCGTCAGGCCATGCGCAATGCCCTGAAACGTATTCAGGACGGCGAATACGCCAAAATGTTCATCAGCGAAGGCGCAACCGGCTACCCTTCGATGACCGCCAAGCGTCGTAACAACGCCGCTCACGGTATCGAGATCATCGGCGAGCAACTGCGCTCCATGATGCCGTGGATCGGTGCCAACAAGATCGTCGACAAAGCCAAAAACTAAGTCGTCGTTCCTTGTATAAAAAAACGCGGCCTCGGCCGCGTTTTTTCGTTTGAGCCGGCGCTTCTGGTATAAAGCTGCAGCGTTTGTGGCCGAACCGTCGTCCCAGACACCTGTCGAAACTTTCCAAATACGTTGCAAGGTAATGTCCATGAGCGAACGTCCCGAAGAGCCGAACCAGGCTTCTGACGCCGAAAGCCTGCTGCCCATCGATGAACACGTCGAGGAAGGGCACGACGCAGAAGGTCGTAAAGTCCGGCATCGTGGTATATATCTGCTGCCGAACCTGTTCACCACTGCGAACCTGTTTGCAGGGTTTTATTCCATCATCAACTCGATGAGTGCCCAGGCTGCCTTGAGCGCCGGGGACGCTACCAACGCGAGCAAGTATTTCGCCTTCGCCGCGATCGCGATTTTCGTCGCCATGGTGCTCGACGGTCTCGATGGCCGTGTCGCGCGCATGACTAATACGCAAAGCGCATTCGGTGCCGAGTATGACTCGCTCTCCGACATGGTTGCCTTTGGTGTGGCGCCGGCGCTGCTGGCCTTCGGCTGGGCGCTGGGCGACATGGGTAAGGTCGGCTGGATGGTCGCCTTCATCTATGTGGCCGGTGCGGCGTTGCGTCTGGCGCGTTTCAACACTCAGGTCGGTACAGCTGACAAGCGCTACTTCATCGGTCTGGCCAGCCCGGCGGCTGCAGGCGTGGTGGCGGGGATTGTCTGGGCGTTCAGCGACTACGGAATCCAGGGTTCTAAGATGTCGTTCCTGGTCGCCTTGATGGTGGCTGCTGCCGGCATGCTCATGGTCAGCAACATCAAGTACAACAGCTTTAAAGAGCTGGATCTGAAAGGGCGTGTACCGTTCGTGGCGATTCTTGCTGTCGTGCTGGTGTTCGCCGTTGTGTTCAGTGATCCACCTCGTATTCTGCTGCTGGTGTTCCTCGCTTACGCGGCTTCCGGCCCGGTGCAGTACCTGTTGCGCCTTCGTCGTCACAAAAACGCCGAGTGATGTAATTTCCCGCATACTCCGCAGTCTATGGGTGCATCTGTCCTCCAAAGCTGCGGAGTTGTCATGCTGATCAATATCCCCAAAGCGTCCGACTGCCATGAGTCGGATGTCACGCCTGAATCCATTTATCTTTCTCGTCGACAGTTGCTCGGAGCTACTGCGACCGGTATCGCCGTGAGCAGCATGCCGCGTTGGGCTGTCGCAGAAGATACGGCGCGCTACGCCGACGTCGAGTCGGGCAAGGCGCCTGCCTGGTTTAAAGAAAAGCTGCCTTCCACCAAGTGGGGTGCAGTCAACGTCAAGGATGAGGCGATCACGCCTTACAAAGACGCGACCCACTACAACAACTTCTATGAGTTCGGTACCGACAAGGGCGATCCGGCAGCCAATGCCGGTTCGCTGAAAACCGAGCCGTGGAGCGTGGTGGTGGACGGAGAGGTGGGGAAGCCCGGACGCTATGCGCTGGAAGACTTCATGAAACCGTACCAGTTGGAGGAGCGTATCTATCGCCTTCGCTGCGTTGAGGCCTGGTCGATGGTTATTCCGTGGATCGGTTTTCCGATCTCTGCGCTGCTCAAGCAGGTCGAACCGACCTCTAACGCCAAGTACATTCGTTTTGAGACCCTGCAGGATCCCAAGAGCATGCCCGGTCAGCGGTCTGGTTTTGCCTTGATTGACTGGCCATATGTAGAAGGCTTGCGCCTGGACGAGGCGATGAATCCCTTGGCGATTCTGGCCGTTGGCATGTATGGCCGCGAATTGCCAAATCAGAACGGAGCGCCGTTACGCTTGGTAGTGCCGTGGAAGTACGGGTTCAAAAGTGTCAAATCCATTGTGCGTATCAGTCTGGTCAGCGAGCAACCGAAGACGACCTGGCAGAGCATCGCGGCGGATGAGTATGGCTTCTATGCCAACGTTAACCCTACTGTGGATCATCCGCGCTGGACTCAGGCGCGGGAGCGTCGGCTGCCCAACAGCTTGTTTAAACCGAATGTGCGCGATACCCGGATGTTCAATGGTTATTCCGATGAAGTGGCTTCTTTATATACAGGGCTCGATCTGCGGAAGAACTACTGATGCGATATCCATACTGGCGTGCAGGTGTTTTCATCGTGGCGGCGATCTGGCCATTGCTTTGGTTCTATCAGGCGTTCGCGGATTTGCTCGGTCCCGATCCTGGCAAAGTGCTGGTCGATCGGCTGGGGTTGGGGACATTGGTGCTGCTGTTGATTACATTGGCCATGACGCCTCTGCAGAAGTTGACGGGGTGGGCGGGGTGGATTGCTGTTCGCCGTCAGTTGGGATTGTGGTGTTTTGCTTATGTGGTTTTGCACTTGTGCAGCTATATGGCATTTATTCTGGGCTTCGACTGGTCTCAGTTGGGCGTGGAGCTGCGTAAGCGTCCGTACATTATTGTTGGCACGCTGGGTTTTCTCGGCTTGTTGGCGTTGGCGGTAACGTCCAATCGCTACAGTCAGCGTCGTTTGGGTGTGCGCTGGAAGAAGTTGCATCGGTTGGCTTACGTGATTCTGGGTCTGGGATTACTGCACATGCTGTGGATCGTGCGGGCAGACCTTAAGGAGTGGACGATCTATGCCTTTATAGGTGCAGTGCTTTTACTGCTGCGTGTACCTATGGTTGCAAGGCGAATCCGGCGATTGCCGGCTAAAAAGCAGGTTTTGCAATAAAACTGAAATTAACGGTTGACGGCAGATTCTGGAGGTCTATAATTCGCCCCACTTCCGGCGCAGTCGAAACGGAAAACTCCTTGAGATTCAAAGAGTTACGCAGTTTTCGACAGCGGCTTGCTTCAGTTCATCGAAGCCTGGAAGGAGTTGAAAATGTCGGCATGTCTGGCGCTTTTAACGGTTCGATCTTCTCGGTCGAAAGCGGTGAAAAAAGGGTGTTGACAACAGCGAGTAACGCTGTAGAATTCGCCTCCCGCTAACGAGAGATAGGAAGCGCAAGTGGTTGAAGTTGTTGAAGAAATCTTCGAAAACTTCTGAAAATAATCACTTGACAGCAAATGAGGCTGCTGTAGAATGCGCGCCTCGGTTGAGACGAAAGATCTTAACCAACCGCTCTTTAACAACTGAATCAAGCAATTCGTGTGGGTGCTTGTGGAGTCAGACTGATAGTCAACAAGATTATCAGCATCACAAGTTACTCCGCGAGAAATCAAAGATGTAACCAACGATTGCTGAGCCAAGTTTAGGGTTTCTTAAAAACCCAAAGATGTTTGAACTGAAGAGTTTGATCATGGCTCAGATTGAACGCTGGCGGCAGGCCTAACACATGCAAGTCGAGCGGATGACAGGAGCTTGCTCCTGAATTCAGCGGCGGACGGGTGAGTAATGCCTAGGAATCTGCCTGGTAGTGGGGGACAACGTTTCGAAAGGAACGCTAATACCGCATACGTCCTACGGGAGAAAGCAGGGGACCTTCGGGCCTTGCGCTATCAGATGAGCCTAGGTCGGATTAGCTAGTTGGTGAGGTAATGGCTCACCAAGGCGACGATCCGTAACTGGTCTGAGAGGATGATCAGTCACACTGGAACTGAGACACGGTCCAGACTCCTACGGGAGGCAGCAGTGGGGAATATTGGACAATGGGCGAAAGCCTGATCCAGCCATGCCGCGTGTGTGAAGAAGGTCTTCGGATTGTAAAGCACTTTAAGTTGGGAGGAAGGGCATTAACCTAATACGTTAGTGTTTTGACGTTACCGACAGAATAAGCACCGGCTAACTCTGTGCCAGCAGCCGCGGTAATACAGAGGGTGCAAGCGTTAATCGGAATTACTGGGCGTAAAGCGCGCGTAGGTGGTTCGTTAAGTTGAATGTGAAATCCCCGGGCTCAACCTGGGAACTGCATCCAAAACTGGCGAGCTAGAGTATGGTAGAGGGTGGTGGAATTTCCTGTGTAGCGGTGAAATGCGTAGATATAGGAAGGAACACCAGTGGCGAAGGCGACCACCTGGACTGATACTGACACTGAGGTGCGAAAGCGTGGGGAGCAAACAGGATTAGATACCCTGGTAGTCCACGCCGTAAACGATGTCAACTAGCCGTTGGGAGCCTTGAGCTCTTAGTGGCGCAGCTAACGCATTAAGTTGACCGCCTGGGGAGTACGGCCGCAAGGTTAAAACTCAAATGAATTGACGGGGGCCCGCACAAGCGGTGGAGCATGTGGTTTAATTCGAAGCAACGCGAAGAACCTTACCAGGCCTTGACATCCAATGAACTTTCCAGAGATGGATTGGTGCCTTCGGGAACATTGAGACAGGTGCTGCATGGCTGTCGTCAGCTCGTGTCGTGAGATGTTGGGTTAAGTCCCGTAACGAGCGCAACCCTTGTCCTTAGTTACCAGCACGTTATGGTGGGCACTCTAAGGAGACTGCCGGTGACAAACCGGAGGAAGGTGGGGATGACGTCAAGTCATCATGGCCCTTACGGCCTGGGCTACACACGTGCTACAATGGTCGGTACAGAGGGTTGCCAAGCCGCGAGGTGGAGCTAATCCCATAAAACCGATCGTAGTCCGGATCGCAGTCTGCAACTCGACTGCGTGAAGTCGGAATCGCTAGTAATCGCGAATCAGAATGTCGCGGTGAATACGTTCCCGGGCCTTGTACACACCGCCCGTCACACCATGGGAGTGGGTTGCACCAGAAGTAGCTAGTCTAACCTTCGGGAGGACGGTTACCACGGTGTGATTCATGACTGGGGTGAAGTCGTAACAAGGTAGCCGTAGGGGAACCTGCGGCTGGATCACCTCCTTAATCGACGACATCAGCTGCTCCATAAGTTCCCACACGAATTGCTTGATTCATTGAAGAAGACGATAGAAGCAGCTTTAAGCTCCAAGCTGATAGCTCTTAGCTAATCAGTTACGCGCTCGAAATTGGGTCTGTAGCTCAGTTGGTTAGAGCGCACCCCTGATAAGGGTGAGGTCGGCAGTTCGAATCTGCCCAGACCCACCAATTTTGTATGGGGCCATAGCTCAGCTGGGAGAGCGCCTGCCTTGCACGCAGGAGGTCAGCGGTTCGATCCCGCTTGGCTCCACCATTAACTGCTTCTACTTGTTAGAGTTTAGAAATGAATATTCCAGTGCGAATATTGATTTCTAGTCTTTGATTAGATCGTTCTTTAAAAATTTGGGTATGTGATAGAAAGATAGACTGGATAACACTTTCACTGGTGTTTATTCAGGCTAAGGTAAAATTTGTGAGTTTAATCGCGAATTTTCGGCGAATGTCGTCTTCACAGTATAACCAGATTGCTTGGGGTTATATGGTCAAGTGAAGAAGCGCATACGGTGGATGCCTTGGCAGTCAGAGGCGATGAAAGACGTGGTAGCCTGCGAAAAGCTTCGGGGAGTCGGCAAACAGACTTTGATCCGGAGATGTCTGAATGGGGGAACCCAGCCATCATAAGATGGTTATCTTGTACTGAATACATAGGTGCAAGAGGCGAACCAGGGGAACTGAAACATCTAAGTACCCTGAGGAAAAGAAATCAACCGAGATTCCCTTAGTAGTGGCGAGCGAACGGGGACTAGCCCTTAAGTGGCTTTGAGATTAGCGGAACGCTCTGGAAAGTGCGGCCATAGTGGGTGATAGCCCTGTACGCGAAAATCTCTTGGTCATGAAATCGAGTAGGACGGAGCACGAGAAACTTTGTCTGAATATGGGGGGACCATCCTCCAAGGCTAAATACTACTGACTGACCGATAGTGAACTAGTACCGTGAGGGAAAGGCGAAAAGAACCCCGGAGAGGGGAGTGAAATAGATCCTGAAACCGTATGCGTACAAGCAGTGGGAGCAGACTTTGTTCTGTGACTGCGTACCTTTTGTATAATGGGTCAGCGACTTATTTTCAGTGGCGAGCTTAACCGAATAGGGGAGGCGTAGCGAAAGCGAGTCTTAATAGGGCGTCTAGTCGCTGGGAATAGACCCGAAACCGGGCGATCTATCCATGGGCAGGTTGAAGGTTAGGTAACACTGACTGGAGGACCGAACCGACTACCGTTGAAAAGTTAGCGGATGACCTGTGGATCGGAGTGAAAGGCTAATCAAGCTCGGAGATAGCTGGTTCTCCTCGAAAGCTATTTAGGTAGCGCCTCATGTATCACTGTAGGGGGTAGAGCACTGTTTCGGCTAGGGGGTCATCCCGACTTACCAAACCGATGCAAACTCCGAATACCTACAAGTGCCGAGCATGGGAGACACACGGCGGGTGCTAACGTCCGTCGTGAAAAGGGAAACAACCCAGACCGTCAGCTAAGGTCCCAAAGTTATGGTTAAGTGGGAAACGATGTGGGAAGGCTTAGACAGCTAGGAGGTTGGCTTAGAAGCAGCCACCCTTTAAAGAAAGCGTAATAGCTCACTAGTCGAGTCGGCCTGCGCGGAAGATGTAACGGGGCTCAAACCATACACCGAAGCTACGGGTATCACGCAAGTGATGCGGTAGAGGAGCGTTCTGTAAGCCTGTGAAGGTGAGTTGAGAAGCTTGCTGGAGGTATCAGAAGTGCGAATGCTGACATGAGTAACGACAATGGGTGTGAAAAACACCCACGCCGAAAGACCAAGGTTTCCTGCGCAACGTTAATCGACGCAGGGTTAGTCGGTCCCTAAGGCGAGGCTGAAAAGCGTAGTCGATGGAAAACAGGTTAATATTCCTGTACTTCTGGTTATTGCGATGGAGGGACGGAGAAGGCTAGGCCAGCTTGGCGTTGGTTGTCCAAGTTTAAGGTGGTAGGCTGAGATCTTAGGTAAATCCGGGATCTTAAGGCCGAGAGCTGATGACGAGTTACCCTTTGGGTGACGAAGTGGTTGATGCCATGCTTCCAAGAAAAGCTTCTAAGCTTCAGGTAACCAGGAACCGTACCCCAAACCGACACAGGTGGTTGGGTAGAGAATACCAAGGCGCTTGAGAGAACTCGGGTGAAGGAACTAGGCAAAATGGCACCGTAACTTCGGGAGAAGGTGCGCCGGTGAGGGTGAAGGACTTGCTCCGTAAGCTCATGCCGGTCGAAGATACCAGGCCGCTGCGACTGTTTATTAAAAACACAGCACTCTGCAAACACGAAAGTGGACGTATAGGGTGTGACGCCTGCCCGGTGCCGGAAGGTTAATTGATGGGGTTAGCTAACGCGAAGCTCTTGATCGAAGCCCCGGTAAACGGCGGCCGTAACTATAACGGTCCTAAGGTAGCGAAATTCCTTGTCGGGTAAGTTCCGACCTGCACGAATGGCGTAACGATGGCGGCGCTGTCTCCACCCGAGACTCAGTGAAATTGAAATCGCTGTGAAGATGCAGTGTATCCGCGGCTAGACGGAAAGACCCCGTGAACCTTTACTATAGCTTTGCACTGGACTTTGAATTTGCTTGTGTAGGATAGGTGGGAGGCTTTGAAGCGTGGACGCCAGTTCGCGTGGAGCCATCCTTGAAATACCACCCTGGCAACTTTGAGGTTCTAACTCAGGTCCGTTATCCGGATCGAGGACAGTGTATGGTGGGTAGTTTGACTGGGGCGGTCTCCTCCTAAAGAGTAACGGAGGAGTACGAAGGTGCGCTCAGACCGGTCGGAAATCGGTCGTAGAGTATAAAGGCAAAAGCGCGCTTGACTGCGAGACAGACACGTCGAGCAGGTACGAAAGTAGGTCTTAGTGATCCGGTGGTTCTGTATGGAAGGGCCATCGCTCAACGGATAAAAGGTACTCCGGGGATAACAGGCTGATACCGCCCAAGAGTTCATATCGACGGCGGTGTTTGGCACCTCGATGTCGGCTCATCACATCCTGGGGCTGAAGCCGGTCCCAAGGGTATGGCTGTTCGCCATTTAAAGTGGTACGCGAGCTGGGTTTAGAACGTCGTGAGACAGTTCGGTCCCTATCTGCCGTGGACGTTTGAGATTTGAGAGGGGCTGCTCCTAGTACGAGAGGACCGGAGTGGACGAACCTCTGGTGTTCCGGTTGTCACGCCAGTGGCATTGCCGGGTAGCTATGTTCGGGAAAGATAACCGCTGAAAGCATCTAAGCGGGAAACTTGCCTCAAGATGAGATCTCACTGGAACCTTGAGTTCCCTGAAGGGCCGTCGAAGACTACGACGTTGATAGGTTGGGTGTGTAAGCGCTGTGAGGCGTTGAGCTAACCAATACTAATTGCCCGTGAGGCTTGACCATATAACACCCAAGCAATTTGCAGGCTTTGAGCTGAAAAGCGAAAGGTCACCAGATTGCGGTGTGTGAAGACGAAACGAACCGAAAGTTCGAGAGAAACACACAAACTATCGCATACCCAATTTGCTGAAGCGTCGAAAGACGAGTCGGCACACCGAATTTCTTGACGACCATAGAGCGTTGGAACCACCTGATCCCATCCCGAACTCAGAAGTGAAACGATGCATCGCCGATGGTAGTGTGGGGTTTCCCCATGTGAGAGTAGGTCATCGTCAAGATTAAATTCCGAAACCCCAATTGCGAAAGCAATTGGGGTTTTGTTTTGCCTGCAGGAAAGTTTTTTACTTAGCCTGCGAACAAATTTGCACAGTTATTTTCGAATCAGAACACTAGAATAGCCCCTTCTTTTTCGGAGCCAGAGCCTTTATGTCAGAGTCGGTTGACGCCCCCGGGCTGTCAGATTTACCGCTGGAAGACCTGGTGGCCTGTCACGAGTGCGACCTGCTGATGCGCAAGCCCAAGCTTGCCCACGGCGAGAAAGCCCTGTGTCCACGCTGCGGTTACGAGTTGTATGCCCACCGCCATAACGTGGTGCAGCGCAGCTTGGCACTGGTCATCGCGGCATTGCTGTTGTTCGTGCCCGCGAACTTTTTACCCATCATGCAGCTCAATGTACTCGGACAGTCGTCGCAGGACACCGTCTGGAGCGGTGTGGTCGGGCTGTTCAATACCGACATGCGCGGCGTTTCCGTCGTTGTGTTTCTCTGCAGCATGGCGATTCCGTTACTCAAGTTGCTCTGCCAGTTATTCGTATTGCTGACGATCCGTTTCAACGTCGGGCGTAGCTATGGTTTGCTCCTGTATCGCATTTATCACCACCTCAAAGACTGGGGAATGCTTGAGGTTTACCTCATGGGCGTATTGGTGGCGATCGTAAAACTGGCAGACATGGCGGCCATCACTGTCGGCCTTGGTCTTGCGTGTTTCGTCGGTTTGTTGTTGGTTCAGGTCTGGCTGGAAGTGGTGATGTCACCGCATCAGATCTGGCAGGCGCTCTCAGGAGAAGACCCCCATGCGGGCGATTGATGCGGGCATTCTGATTTGTGCTGAATGTCACGAGTTGAACAGGCAGGAAAAAGGCTCAGAAGAGCAAACCTGCACCCGCTGCGGGGCGATGGTTCATGCCCGGCGTCCGAATAGCCTGGCTCGAACCTGGGCATTGCTGATCACCGCGGCGATTATCTATATTCCGGCCAATGTGCTGCCGATCATGACCGTCAGTTCTCTGGGGCAGGGTGATCCGAGCACGATCATGTCCGGTGTCATCCAGTTGGTGCAGCACGGCATGATTCCAATCGCCGCCGTGGTGTTTATCGCGAGCATCCTGGTGCCGACCTTTAAACTGGTAGGTATCGCGCTGCTGTTGTTTTCGGTGCAGCGACGCCAGCCATTGTCTGCACGACAGCGGATCTGGATGTACCGCTTCATCGAGTTCATCGGTCGCTGGTCGATGCTCGATATCTTTGTGATCGCCATTCTGGTGGCGGTCGTCAACTTCGGCCGGCTTGCCAGTGTCGAAGCCAACCTTGGCGCCATCGCCTTCGCCAGTGTGGTGATTCTGACGATGCTTGCCGCAGTAACTTTCGATCCCCGACTGATTTGGGATAACACGGAGTCGGACGACGACCATGACTGATTTGCCTGTAGCGAAAACCCGACCGGCCTCCAACTGGTCTGCGATTTGGGTACTGCCCTTGATTGCCCTGATCATCGGCGGCTGGCTGGGCTGGCGTGCCTATAACGAAACCGGCATCGAGATTCAGGTGCGTTTCGAAAGCGGTGAAGGCATCCAGGCCAACAAAACCGAGGTCATGTACAAAGGTATGTCGGTCGGTAAGGTGAAGACGCTGAAGCTCGATGACGAAGGCAACTCCAAAGGCGTGATCGCCACGGTGGAGATGAATAAGGACGTCGAGCAATACCTCAAGACCAGCACCCGTTTCTGGCTGGTGAAACCGAGCGTGACACTGGCCGGTATCACTGGCCTGGAAACCTTGGTCTCGGGCAACTATGTCGCCATCAGCCCGGGTGAAGGCGAACCGATCCGCAAGTTCAAGGCACTGGCCGAAGAGCCGCCGCTGTCGGATTCCAAGCCTGGTCTGCACCTGACCATCAAGGCAGATCGCCTCGGCTCGCTGAACCGTGGCAGTCCAGTGTTCTACAAGCAGATCAAAGTCGGGCAGATCAAAAGCTACGTGCTCTCCGAAGACCAGAGTACCGTTGAGCTCAAAGTGTTCATCGAGCCGACCTACGCCAAACTGGTGCGCAAACACACGCGCTTCTGGAATGCCAGCGGCATCAGCATCGACGCCAATCTGTCTGGGGTAAAAGTACGCAGCGAGTCCCTGGCGAGCATCGTCGCCGGCGGTATCGCTTTCGCTACGCCGGAGAACCGCAAGGACAGTCCGCCTACCGATCCAAGCCTGCCGTTCCGTCTCTATGAAGACTTCGACGCCGCCGCTGCCGGCATTCGGGTGAAGGTCAAACTCAGCGACTTCGAGGGCCTGCAGGCTGGCCGTACGCCGGTCATGTACAAAGGCATTCAGGTCGGTAACCTGAAAGCGTTGAAAATCGATCCGGATCTGAACAGCGCCACGGCTGAGCTTACTCTTGACCCTCTGGCTGAAGACTATCTGGTCGATGGCACGCAATTCTGGGTGGTCAAACCGTCGATTTCTCTGGCCGGGATCACCGGTCTCGAAGCACTGGTGAAAGGCAACTACATTGCCGTACGCCCCGGCGACAAGGGTGGCGCGCCGAAACGCGAATTCGAGGCCCGGCCAAAGGCGCCGCCACTGGATCTGCGCGCGCCGGGCCTGCATCTGGTGTTGTTCACCGACGTTCTGGGTTCGATCGAAGTCGGCAGCCCGATTCTGTACAAGCAGGTCAAGGTCGGCTCGGTACAAAGCTATCAGTTCTCCAAAACCAAAAAACAACTGGTGATTGGCGTCCACATCGAGAAGGAGTACGAAAATCTGGTCAACGCGTTGACCCGTTTCTGGAATGTCAGCGGCATCACCCTCACCGGTGGCCTGACCGGTGGGATTCAAGTGAAGAGCGAGTCACTGCAGACGCTGATGGCCGGCGGTATCGCGTTCGAAACACCGCAAGCCAAGGCGCCGTTGCAAAAGCGTATTCCGCGTTTCCGTCTGTTCGCCAACCATGACGAGGCCAATCAGAAAGGCACCGTGGTGACGATCAAGGTCGACCGCGCCGATGGGTTGCGTCCGGGCACGCCGATTCGTTTCAAAGGGCTGGATGTCGGCAAGATTGAAGACGTCGATCTGACCGATGACCTGCAATCGGTCATGATCACCGCGCGAATCACTGAAGTGCCGGAGCGCATTGCGCGGGTTGGCAGTCAGTTCTGGGTGGTCAAACCTGAGTTGGGTCTGATCAAAACCCAGAATCTGGAAACCCTGGTCACCGGGCAATACCTGGAAGTGCAACCCGCGGCGAAGAACCTCGGCCCGCAGAAGAACTTCATCGCGCTGGCCAATCCACCGGAGGTGTCCAGGCAGGAGGCCGGTTTGAGTCTGGTGTTGAGTGCGGCCCGTCGTGGTTCGCTCAAGCCAGGGGTGCCGGTGACCTACCGTGAAATCACCGTAGGCAAGGTCACTGGTTATGAACTGGGGCAGACTGCCGACCGGGTATTGGTGCACATTTTGATCGAGCCGAAATACGCGCCGCTGGTGCGCAGCGGTACGCGGTTCTGGAACACCAGCGGTGTCGGTTTTGACATCGGTCTGTTCAAAGGTGTGACGGTACGCACGGAGTCACTGGAGACGGCGATTCAGGGGGGGATCGCCTTCGCCACGCCGGATGGCGAGCGCATGGGCAACCCGGCGCGGCCTGAGCAGACGTTCCCGTTGTTCGACAAGTTCGAGGATGAGTGGCTGAGCTGGGCGCCGAAGATTCCACTCGGTAAATAATCCGGGAAATATGAGGCGTCGTTGAGGGCGCCTTCGCGAGCAGGCTCGCTCCCACAGTGGATGAGTGGTGCACACAACGTTTGTGTTCGGCCCGAAATCCTGTGGGAGCGAGCCTGCTCGCGAAGGGCATCAACACAAATCCCAGCCATGAAAAAGGGCCGCGATCCAATTGGATCGCGGCCCTTTTTTTGCCTTCAGCTAACGCCGATCAAACCGCATCCAGCTCCGGTTCATCCGCTTCAACATTGACGCTGGCTTTCACCGCGTCATGGCGACGGATGTACTTCCAGTCCGCCTCGTCAATGTAGATGCCCGCCGGGCCGCTGCCGCCTTCCAGGTCGATGGCGACACTGGCGCAGACCTGCGGCTTCACGCTCGCCAGAATCGGCACGAAGCCCAGTTGCAGGCTGGTTTCCAGCAGTGCCGCCTGGTTCTTCTCGTCGATGTCCGCCGCCTCGTCGAGGTAGTACGGCAGACGCACGCGACCGGCCAGGTCACGGTCCATCAAGTGCAACAACAGGTACATGTTGGTCAGCGCCTTGATGGTCATGGTCGTACCGTTGGACGCCGCGCCGTCAATGTCGGTGTGGATCACCGGCTGACCGTTGACCTTGGTGATCTCGAACGCCAGTTCGAACAAGTCCTTGAGACCGAGCTGGTTGTGGTTCGCCGCCACCAGCCGTGCCAGGTACTCCTTGGCCTCTTCGTTCTTGTTGTCTTGCTCGGCACTCTGGCTCAGATCGAACACCGACAGGGTTTCGCCTTCTTCGTACTGACCGGCGCTGTGGATGATCTGGTCGATGTGCTTGAGCGCTTCCTTGTTCGGCGCGAGCACGATGCGGAAACTCTGCAGGTTGGACACCTGACGTTTGTTGATCTCGCGGTTGAACAACGCCAGTTGATGCTCGAGGCTGTCGTAGTCGCTGCGGATGTTGCGCAGGGTCCGCGCGATGTCGGTGACCGCCGCACGACGGGCCTTGCCCAGGGTCAGCGCTTCATCAGTACGGTGCGCGTACGCGTTGATCAGCAGTGACAGGCGGCGTTCCATATCGTCTTCGCTGTCAAACTTGGCCACACCTTTGAGGCGCACTTGTGCGTACAGCGCTTCAATCTGACCGTCGGCGCGCAGCAGGCCCTGCCAGCTGTCCTGATAGTCGTTGAGCAGCGGCAGCAGGTTGTCCATCGAGTCGTTGACCGGATCCATGAACGGCGTGCCGAACGGCAGATCCGCCGGCAGCAACTGACGGCGGCGCAGAGCGTCGTCGAGGGTGCGTTGCTTGGCTTCCATGTCGGCGATCTGCCGGCCGACCAGTTGCAGCTTGGCCGACAGTTGCTGGACGCGCTCAGTGAACGCATCGCTGGAGCGCTTGAGTTCATCCTGCGCGCCTTCCATCTGCGCCAGTTGTTCGAGCTTGTCGCCTTCCTCGGCGCTCAGGGTCTGAGTGCGACGGAAGTCTTCCAGCGCTTTCTGCGCGTCCAGCACTTGCTGGTACAGCGCTTCGGTCTGGGTCTTGCTCGCAGCGCGGTCGGCGGCTACAGCCTGTTGGGTTTTCAGCTGCTTGAGTTCTTTTTCCAGACGCTCTTTCTGATCGCGCAATGCCGCGCGGTCGGCCAACGCCTGCAGAGCCGGCGGCTCGATGTGCGAGATGTCGATCGACAGGCCCGGTACTTCGAAACGTTCACCCTTGAAGCCATCAAGGATCAGCTCGACCGATTTCACCCACTCGCCATCATCGTCGAGGGTGATGCCGTGTTCGCCCAGCGGCAGGCTGAACAGCGCGCTGTTGAACAGACGCATCAGACGCTCGACGTCTTGCTGCGAGAACTCTTCGCGCAGACGAGCGTAGCTGTTGTTGTCGGCGTGATCGAGTTGCTGCTTCACCGACTTCAGGCGTTTTTCCAGATCGCGCACGCGCTCTTCCAGATCCTCGGCGCTGAACTGACGCGATTGCGCCAGGGCACCCGCCAGTTCGTCGTGGGCGTCCTTGGCCGCGAGCAATTGTTGCTCCAGCACTTTGACGTCATCGACCAGCGCGAAGCGGTTCTTCAGTACCGACAACTCACCGAGCCAGCGCTGGATACCGGAAATTTCCCGCTCCAGGCGCATCAATTCCTGGGTGCCGCCGCGCTGATCGTTTTGCAGGCTGTCCTGCTCGCCACGGTAATGGTCAGCCTGAATCGTCAGCTCTTCCTTGCGCGCACTGGCGTAGTCCGACCAAGTGCCAAGCAGCGAATCGAGCAGCGGCGACAGGCGATGCAGTTTGCCACGCAGCACGTCGCGCTGTTTCACGCCGTTGGCCAAGGCTTCAACCAAGGGGCCGGCCGCGACCAGCGAGTTGTAGTCCTGCTCCATCCGGCGCACGTCGCGGAAGGCTTCTTCGCATGCCGCAATGTAATCGACGCTGCCGGAACGCAGGCTGTGTTCGAAGGCATCGAGGAACAACTGTTTCAGTTTGGCCGCGGTGATTTCGCGCATGTGCAACAGGTTGATGAACAGCGCGCGGAAGGTCTTCAGGCTTTGCTCGCTGGTGGAGCGCAGCGGGATCAGGGTCAGGTCGAGCGGGATCGACGTGTGACCGCCAACCAGCAAACGACGCAGTTCATCCGGCTTGAGTTCGTAGGCTTTCAGGCCTTCTTTCTCAAGGTTGCTGAACAGCTCTTTCTGACGCAGGCAGGTGTCGTTCTTCTGGTAGTGCGCCAAGTCGAGCTTGCCGGCGTAGGCGAAGAACTGGTGACCGAAACCACCGCCCGGGCCGCGGCCGACCACGCCGATCACGTGCGGGCCGTGCGGCAGATTCACTTCGACGAGGATGTAACTGGTGTCGGACGCAAAGTAGAAGCGCCGCGATTGTTCCAGGCTGTACTTGCCGAAACTCATGTCCGACATGCGCGCCAGAATCGGAAACTGCAAGGCGTTGATCGACGCCGATTTACCGAGGTTGTTCGCGCCATAGACCGACAGCGGTTCTTCCAGCGGGAACAGGCCGAGGCTGTAACCGGCGGTGTTCAAAAGGGCAAAGCGGCGGATGCCGTAGCGTTCCTGGCTCATGCGTCGGACTCCTGTTCTTCGGCAATGGCGCGGGCCAGTGCGTCTTCTTCGCTTTCTTCTGCAAATTCGGACAAATCAAGCGGATCGTCGGTTTCGAGGAATTTGGCTTCGGCTTCTTCGTCGATCAGCACCGGCGCCGGCAGCGGCAGAACGCTGTGCACGCTGGCCGCCAGGTCGCGGTCTTGCTGCACCGACAGGCAGACGTCGAGGAAACGGTGCATCGGCGGCAGGAAGCGGTACACGCCGTTTTCTTCGCTGGCAAAACCGAGCTGAGTCATGCGGCGCATGATCTTTTCTTCGAGTTCTTCAACGGTCTGCACTTCGGCCTGGATGAACAGGTCGCGGTATTTCTCCAGCAACGATGGCAATTCTTCGCGACCGAGGCTGCCGCCGTCGAGCACGGCGATCGGGTCGCGGCCCTGGTCGGCCAGATGCTCGACGAGAATGAACGTGAACAGCGCCAGACGCTGGGCAGTCTTGTTCACCGCCGCAGCGGCCATGTCCGGTACGAAGTAGTAGAAACCACGGGTGTCGCAGACCAGTTCAAACCCCAACGCCTTGAACAGCGTGCGGTACTGATCCTGGAAGTTCGACAGTTGTGCGTACAGCTCCGGGTCGCGGCGGCTGACGTGGTAGCCCTTGAACAACTCGCGAAAGATCGGTGCGAGTTGCGACAGTTCGGAAAGATCAAGATGCATTGGGGATGCTCGCAGAATCCTCGGCGGCAGAGTCGCTGGCCGAGAGCAGGGCGAAGGAGCGCAGGCTGACCTGGTGCTCGTGAGTGTGGTATTCGCGGCGTTCCAGACGCTCGCGCTTGAAGCGTTTTTCCCGCGACAGGCGCGAGAACCAGTAGAGCAATTCGTCAGTGGCGCCGTCCGGTTCCTGCTCCAGCAGCCAGTTCATCAGATCCGGCATTGGCAAGGACTCTTCGCAACGCTCGACCATCTCGCGCACGGTGCGTGGCGCACGTGGGGCATCACCGGTTTTTTGCGTCTTGTGCGCCTTGGGGAAGCGTGCCGGTTTCGGCTCGAAGCGCGCCAAAGCGTAGACGTAGGCTTCGACCTGACTGGCGCTGCCGAGGAAGGTGCTTTGCGGCCGGGTGAACAGTGGCATCGCCGCTTGCGGCACGGCATCGATGCCTTTACGGCGAATCGCCGCCAGCGCCAGCGCGGCACCACGGGTCACGGCGTTGTGTCGGCGCGCTTCTTCACGCAGCGGCAGCAGCAGTTCGCGGGCATGACGCAGGGTCAACTGGGCGCTGGTCTGCATTTCGAGGATGCGCGCGTGGGTGCGCAGCAGCATGTCGTCATCGACCAGATGGCCGAGACGCTGCTGTTCGCTGAGCATCTTCAGCAGCACGGTTTCAACCTTGCGCACGCCTTGTTCGAAGGCGCCGTCGGCGTTCACCAGATCGATCATCGGCTCGACGTATTCGTCCCACGTCGCCAACACTTCGGCGTAACGCTGACGCAGCGGAATCTGTCGATCGCTGGTCTTCGCGCGTTCGGCCACGGCCACCAGTGCCTGCTCGTCGTTATCGAGCTTTTTCAGCACGTCACGCACGCGCATGTCGAGCAAGCGCAGCTGGCGGGCGAGGTCATGGCCGTCGCGAATGTCAAACGCGTCCTGAATGTAACCGGCCAGACGTTCGAGGTGGCGCAGGTAGGCTTCAATCTCCAGGCACAGGCCCAGGCGGTGCTCACGGCGCAGGTAGGCGAGGAAGTCGTGAATCTGTGCGTTGAGCTCGAAACGGTTCGGGCTTTTCGCGACAGGAATCAGAATATCGAGGCGAATCCACACGTCGAGCAGGCTGGTGATGTCCTGCGGCGTGCTGTCCAGTTGTTGGGCGGCCAGTTGCGTGCGCAGTTCGTTGAGGCTCAGGGTGCCTTGGTCGAAGTGCTCGCACAGTGGCTCCAGAAGTGCCCAGTGTTCAGCGAGGGCGCGCAAGACGCGCTTGGGTTCGATCATCGGAATGGCCGGCTGGTTGGCGATTAAAAGCCGCGATTGTACTGCATCACGAAGGATGCGATTCACTCTCGGGGACGGGCTGTCGCTTTCTTTAGGTCAAGTCTATCGATCAACAACGGGCGATCTTGAGCGAAGGGCGGTAGAATCAGCGCACTTTCAGTTATCCACAAGTGGCCGACCTTTGCTTATCGAGTCCCGCCGCCGCGCCTATTTGAACGCCATGCAGGTGGTCAACTGGCTGCCGCGCACCGAATTGCCTTTCGCCGCACCGTCGCGGCCCGAGCTGCTGGACATGCCCGAGCCTGAGCCAGAGGTCGCGGTGATGCCGGTTGTGCAGGCCGAAGCGGCGGTACAACCTGCCGCCCGTCCGGTAGAACGGCCGAAAATCGAAGTGCCGCGCCCCTCGCTCGCCAGTACCCGCAATGGCGCCAAGCCAGTGGAGGAGGTCGAAGAAGCGCCGGTCGTCGTCAAGCCCGCGCCGGTGCCACCACCGCGTTTCGCCCTGCAATTGCTGCGGGCCGGGGCTTGCCTGCTGCTGGTGGAGTTACCCACAGGCGAAGCGTTCCAGAGCCGCGATCCGGCCTATCTGCTGCTTAAAGACATGCTGCGTGCCGCCGGTCTGCCGGACGCGCCACAAATCGTCGGCGAGCCGGTGCGCTGGCCGTGGCTGAACCGCGGCACCATGGATCAAGGCCCGGAAGCCGCGCGCGACTTCGTGCAGGGTTTCCTCTCGGTACAAATGGAAGCGGCGCCTTGCGCCTGCCTGTGGCTGATCGGCCTGCCGGCAGTGCGCTTTGCCGGTGAAGCTGACGCCGAAGCGTTCAACAGTGAATTGCAGATTGAAGGCCTGGGCCTGGCCTGGGCCATTCCGGGTCTGGAATTGTTAATGGAAGAGCCACAGCGCAAGGCCGCTGTGTGGCAAGCCATGCGTCGGCTGATGGCGCGCTGGAAACCATCGAATGAGTGAAGCTGTATCGTTCCGCCCGATGACCGAGGCGGACCTGGACGCGGTATTGAAGATTGAATACGCGGCGTACAGCCATCCCTGGACCCGCGGAATTTTTCTCGACGGGCTGGGCAAGTACCAGATCTGGCTGATGTTCGAAGGCCAGCAGCAGGTCGGCCACGGGGTGGTGCAGATCATTCTGGATGAGGCGCACCTGCTGAACATTACGGTCAAACCGGAGAATCAAGGACGCGGGCTGGGCCTGACATTGCTCGAACACTTGATGTCGCGGGCCTATGCGGCGCAGGCGCGAGAGTGCTTTCTGGAAGTGCGTGACAGCAATACGGCGGCGTTCAAGCTGTATGAGCGCTATGGCTTCAACGAGATTGGCCGGCGTCGGGATTATTATCCGGCAGTGGGCGGGCGTGAAGATGCCGTGGTCATGGCCTGCACCTTGGTTGATTAAGCGTTAAAAGCTTCGCGAGCAAGCCCGCTCCCCCAGGGATTTGAGTTGTGCCTCAAATCCCTGGGGGAGCCGGCTTGCTCGCGAATGCGTCCTGACAGGCAATACAGATCAGCGGTTGCCGTCCAGCGGATCACGCCGCGCCAGCTCCGCTTCATCCAGACCATTGCCGCCGCCGATGTCATCCTCGTCGACAATGCTCAAATCCCAATCTGCCTGATTGCCTTCTCCGGCCTCTTCGGCATCGCGGGCGCCGTCTTCATGAATCAGCGTTTCCGGGCTCATATCATCGTCGGTGGGTTCATGGTCAGCGGTCGATGCGCCGGTAAACCCGGCCTCGCGCACTCGCTCGTCGGGCATCAGTTGCTCGCGTTCGCGCTCCGGAATCTCGTCGCCGATTTTCGCGCTGGGTTCGTCTTCATCGAAATCCAGCTCATGCACCGAGCCCATGCGGTCTTCGTTATCATCGATGGGTTCCGGTTGCACCGCATCGTACGGACGTCGTGAATCAGTCATGGCAATTCCTCATACTGTGGGCCTTACTGAGTGGACTCACCGGGCACACGAGAATTCCAAAGAAAAACACCTGCGGTTCTTGCGTGACCCCGACGTGCGGTCGTCTGTCATACCAGCGCATCTTTCTTGAGGCCTTACACCATGCACGACTTACAAGACCTGATTGATAACAACGAGCGTTGGGCTGACGCGATCACCAAGGAAGACCCGGATTTCTTCGCCAAGCTGGCGCGCCAGCAAACCCCTGAGTACCTGTGGATCGGCTGCTCCGACGCGCGGGTGCCGGCCAACGAAATTGTCGGCATGCTGCCGGGCGATCTGTTCGTACACCGCAACGTCGCCAACGTGGTGCTGCACACCGACCTCAACTGCCTGTCGGTGATCCAGTACGCGGTCGACGTACTCAAGGTCAAACACATCCTCGTCACCGGCCACTACGGTTGCGGCGGTGTGCGCGCGTCGATGCAGGATCGCCAGTTCGGCCTGATCGACGGCTGGCTGCGCTCGATCCGCGATCTGTACTACGAAAAACGTGAAGAGCTGGCGAAGCTGCCGACCGAAGAAGAACAGGTCGACCGGTTGTGCGAACTCAACGTCGTCCAGCAAGTGGCCAACGTTGCCCACACCAGCATCATCCAGAACGCCTGGCATCGTGGGCAGAGTCTGTCGATTCACGGCTGCATCTATGGCATCAAGGACGGTCGCTGGAAAAGCCTGAACACCACGATCAGCGGTTTCGAGCAACTGCCGCCGCAATACCGTCTACGCCCCGTCGGAGCGTTGTAAGACCGATCAGTGCGCACGCCGCCAGCGCTGCAGGAAGTGCTGGCCCTCGATACTGGGTGGGTCATCGTAACCGGTGACCCACCCTCGACAGCGTGGCCCGCCGCAGGTACAGGCAAACTGCTGCAGCAGGCGATCTTCGGTGGCGGCGAAGTCGATGGTCAGGTGCTCTCCCGGGTGAATATCGCGCAGTGCCCAGAGCCACAGTTCGCTCATGTCGAGGAACACATTCGGGTCGCAGGCGTGTTCGAGCAGCCCGCAAAAGCGCGGGTCATAGATATGGATCCCGGTCAGTAGCTGACGGGTCTGGCGACAGCGATAGGGCAACAGTTGCCCGGAAATACGGCACATTCGGGTGATGCGCAAGAACTCCCGGCGTGCCACCACTGCGGCGTGCCCCTGTTGATCCTGAACGATTTCGAAATCGAGCGTAGAAGGGAAGCCGAGGCGCACGGGCAACCTGGCGAATGGGTAGATGCCTGGCGTATCGGGAGGTAGGCGGTGCCGATGTGCGTGATTGCCCATAACGTTCCCTGTCATCAAGTGTTGTGACTTGCGTGGCCTGACGTCCTGTCAGTGCCGCAACCCGGTTTTTTGGATCCAATCATTTCTCGAATGCCGCATAGCGTCTACTGTCAGATCTGACAGGCGAAAAGAGCTGCTTCCCGCGTCAGCATTGACTGACACGAGAAGCCTTTTCAGCAGATCAGAGGTGGGGGGCAGGCACCGCAGTGGCCGGCAACTCGCCCTTGAGCTGTTGCAGCTGCGCCTTGATCGGCGTGGTCGAGCATTTCGCGGCCGCTTGTTCCGGGGTCAGGTTGCGGATCGAGGTGTAGAACAGCTCGCAGGTCTTGACCTTCTGCGTCACTTGCCAGGTCTGCGTGCAGCTGTTGAGCAGGGTTTTCGGGTCGGTGCCCGGTTTGCTGCCCATCCCGGCCTGCCAGCAGGCCGCGCTCAAGTCCTGGCCCATGACCTTCAGCCCGGCGGCGTCAGCCTTGGCTTCATCGCCGTTGTAGCTGGCCGGGTCAGCGGCGTACCAGATGTAGCTCGGATGGTTCGAGCCCAGCACCGGCACATTCACCCCGGTGCTCGGGCTGATGGTTGCCAGCCCCAAAACGCCGACAGTCGGCCCGTATTGCTGCTTGATCCAGTTACGCACCGGTGCGCCGAATGCGACCATCGGCAGGGTGGTGCCGGCGCTGGTCTGGCTGAACTGCTTGACCAGTGTGGTCTGGTAATCCTTGAAGTAGTCGTAGACCCCCTCCAGATCACTGCCGGCATTGGACGGCGCCGCGATCGGCGCGATGTCGATGATGGTTTGATAGGCCGGGGTCTGATCAGCCGGGATGCCGTTGTCGGTCAGCAGCGTGGCCCAGCGGTCGGTGGTGTTCGAGCGCAGGTAATCCTGTGCCTGGGTCAACGAATAGTCCGGCGGGAAGTGCAGCAACTCGACGCTCTTGCGATTTTCCAGGGCCATGCCCAGCGGCAGGAACAGGTACCAGCTGTAAGCCCATTTGCCATCGGCGTTGAGCTTGCTGGCGCCGTTGTAGGCCAGATCGCCGGCGTCGAGCAGTGCCGACAGCGGCTTGTCGTAGCCTTTCGGTACGCCGCTGATTTCGACATGGATCTGCCCGTTATCGTTCTTCACCAACACCTTGGCATTGGCGTAACCGTCGCGTTGCACGCTCTGGCTCAGGTAGTGGGCGACGGTTTGCTCCAGCGACCAGTTGCGATAGCAGATCACGCTGCAATTGTTGGGGTAGGCGAAGAGACGGGTGACGCGCTCGGTGCTGCCCAGTTTCAGGTCGACATCGGCGTGGGCCGCCGCGCTCAGCGTGAACGCGGCGAGCGCCAGTGCGGTGGGGGTAAGTCCTGCGAGTTTGAACATGCTCAGATCCTTTTCAGCGTGGGTTCCCCGTGATGTCGGGGCGCTTCATATTGGATCAGCCGTGGTGCACAGAGAAGCCGTCATTCACGGTTTTTTGCGTCAGCCCGCAGGGCTTGGTTTCAGGCCTGGAAATGCAGAGCGTTGGTCAAGTCGCCCATGGGTTTCTGGCCGCGGGCGATCATCGCCTCGTCACGCTGCTTGAGACCATCCAGGGTTTCGAGCTGGAACACTCGAGTGATCAGGCGCAGGATCGACGCCGTGTCGTAGACCGTGTGATCCACCGTGCCTTTGCGGGCAAACGGCGACACCACCAGCGCCGGCACCCGCGACCCTGGCCCCCAGCGATCGCCTTTGGGCGGTGCAACGTGATCCCACCAGCCGCCGTTTTCATCGACGGTGACGACCACCACCATGTTTTTCCATTGCGGGCTTTCGCGCAGCACCTTAAGGGCACGGACGATGTGCCGGTCGCCGGAAGCCACGTCGGCATAACCGGCGTGCATGTTCAGGTTGCCTTGGGGTTTGTAGAAACTCACCGCCGGCAGCTTGCCGGCCTCGGCATCGGCGAAGAATTTGTTGGTGCTCGACTCGTCCCCCAGGCCGGCATCGCGCAAGCGTTTACTGCGCTCTCCGGGCCTTGCTGCTTGAAGTAGTTGAACGGCTGGTGGTGATATTGAAAGTTGGGAATCTTCGGAATGCCGCCCGAGTCCTTGTATTGCTCCAGCGTCGCTTGCCACGCACCGGCGTACCACGCCCAGTCGATGCTCTTCTTCGACAGCTTGTCGCCGATGTGCTCGTGGGTTTGCGGCACCATCACATTGGGCAGATCGGCTTTTGAGTATTCCGGACGCTCCGGATCACGAATCCACGTCGGCCAGTACGGTGGCGCGAGGGTGTTCACACCAAAACCGTCCGGGGTCAGCGCGCTCGGGCCGAACTGCGGCGGACCGGTCATGGCGCTGGCCGGCGATTGCTCCAGCGGTTTCAGGCGCGGATCGGCCGGGTCGGCACTTTGCAGGGCGGCGATCTGACTCTTGGCCACCGAATTGGCTGCGTCCGGATAGAACGGTGCGGTGGCGCTGATCAGGTATTGGTGGTTGAGGAACGAGCCACCGAAAGCACCCTGGAAAAAGTTGTCGCACAGCACGAACTCCCGGGCCACGTCCCACAGACGCAGGGAATAACGGCTCTGGGCGTAGTGGCCCATGGTCAGGCCGCCGGAGTCGGCCCACGCGACGAAGCCGTCGTTCTTGCCGCCGTTGATCTGCATCTGGTTCTGATAGAACACGTGCCACAAATCGCGGGTGACCAGACCGAACGGCAAGTCTTCGGCATTCGGGCCTTTGAGGGCGAACGGCGCGTTGGGCAGATTCTCCTGAAACTGGGTGGCGCTGGGGTAGGTCACGCCATCGAGGGTTTGCGGACCGATCTGCAACACCCCGCCCCAGACAGGCGGCAAAGCCTGCAGCAGGCTGCCGTCGCGGTCACGTTGTTGATAATCGGCAGGCTTGAGGGCAGACAGCGGCTTTTCGACACCGGGAAAATCACCGAACAGGTTGTTGAAGCTGCGGTTCTCGGCGTAGATCACCACCACGGTTTTCACCTGGTCACGCAGGGCCTTGTCCAGCTCGGTCGGCGTCAGCGGGCGTTCGGCCGGTTTGCCCGGCTGATCGCTGGCGTTACCGCAGCCAGCCAGCGTGGCGCCCACACCCAGAACAGCGACTCCGCCGAGGAAGCGGCGGCGACTGGTGTCGGTGGGGTTGTCGGATTCAGGTGCGTCAGTGCCGTCTGTTTCGTCTTTCATCTGTCAGCCCGTTTTGCTTAATTGTTTCAGTTTGTTTCGGGCGGACGCTAGCAAGCGAATGTGACGTTTGGGTGACAATTTGAAGCGGGCGGTGCACCAGTGTGCGAACGAGCTTGCTCGCGAATGCGCTGTATCAGTCACATCACTGGTGAATGACACCGCGTATTCGCGAGCAAGCCCGCTCCCACAGGTTTTATGGTGTTGGTTTTTAAACTGGTTTACGGCATCACCGGCGGCGTATACGCCAATGTCGTCCCCAGCACCCACAACAAGAACAGCACCAGCGGCGTGTGCACCAGCAGTTGCACAAACGAAAAGCCGATCAGATCCCGCGCCTTCAGGCCGAGCACGCCCAGCAGCGGCAGCATGTAGAACGGGTTGATCAGGTTTGGCAGCGCCTCGGCGGCGTTGTAGATCTGCACCGCCCAGCCGAGGTGGTATTGCAGGTCGTTGGCAACCTGCATCACGTACGGCGCCTCAATGATCCACTTGCCGCCCCCGGACGGAATGAAGAAGCCGAGAATCGCCGAGTACACGCCCATCAACAGCGCATAGGTGTCGTGGGACGCGATGCTGACGAAGAAGGTCGAGATGTGATGCGCCAGGGTTTGCGCATCGGCGCCTTTGACCGTAGTCAGCAGCGCGGCGATCGAGCCGTACAGCGGGAACTGGATCAGCACGCCGGTGGTGGTCGGCACCGCACGGGCCACCGCATCGAGGAAGCTGCGCGGGCGCCAGTGCAGCAGGGCGCCGAGCATGATGAACAGGAAGTTATAAGTGTTGAGCCCGGAAATCGCGGTGATCGCCGGTTTGGTCGAGAACTCGTGGAACAGCCAGCCGGCCGCCAGCAGCACCAGCAAAATGATCAGCAGTGGGCTGTGTTCCAGCCATTCGCCGGGCCGGGTACGCGGTTGCAGTGGCGGCAGATTGAACGCCGGGTCGATGCCGCACTCCTTGGCATCGCGTGCGGAGCTCGGGCCGGGGGCGGTGGCGTAGGCGACGATGATCGAAATCACGATCAGTGCCAGCAGCATGGCGCCGGACTGCCAGAGGAAGATGGTCTGGGTGAACGGAATCACCCCGGTGATCGACAGGATCGACGGCGGCAGGCTGGCCGGGTTGGCCTGCAATTGCGCGGCCGATGATGACAGCCCCAGCGCCCAGACCGCGCCCAGGCCCAGATACGCCGCAGCACCGGCCGCGCGGTAATCCATTTTCAGATCGGAGCGGCGGGCGAGGGCGCGCACCAGCAAACCGCCGAACACCAGCGACAGGCCCCAGTTCAGCAGCGAAGCGACCATCGAGATCAGCGCGACCCAGGCCACGGCGGAGCGGCCGTTCTTCGGGATGCGTGCCAGTCTGTCGATCAGTTTGACCGCCGGCGGCGAGCTGGCGACCACGTAACCGCCAATCACCACGAAGGCCATTTGCATGGTAAACGGGATCAGGCTCCAGAACCCGTCGCCGAATGCCATCGCCGCATCGGTGGGTTTGGCGCCCATGGCCATAGTGGCCAACGCAACAATGATTACCGCCAATGCAGCGAATACCCAAGAGTCGGGGAACCAGCGTTCGGCAAAGCTGGAGCAGCGCAGGGCAAAGCGCGCGGAGCGGCTATCTTCGATCTCAACGGCCACAGGAAGTACCTCGGATTTTTATGGTTATTTTGGGTCTGCAGATCACTGAGTGCTTTGGGTGGGAGCTGGACCGTGGCTGCAGACAGGCCTCAACAGTAAATCAAGCCAAGCGCTTTTGTGAGCAGGTTTTGCAAAACCATGACTATGGTCTAACGGGTTGTCCCCAGGCGGATTTGCGTAGACCATGAGCGCCTTGGTTTTTTGCCTGCCAGAGTTCTTTGCCATGACTGCCCAATCCACAGCCCGACCGGCGCCGTTCAGCCGTTCCGACTACAAGACCCTCGGCCTTGCAGCCCTTGGCGGGGCGCTGGAAATCTACGATTTCATCATTTTCGTGTTCTTCGCCCTGACCCTCAGCCAGTTGTTCTTCCCGCCGGAAATGCCTGAGTGGCTGCGTCTGCTGCAAAGCTTCGGGATCTTCGTCACCGGTTATCTGGCGAGGCCGCTGGGCGGGATCCTGATGGCGCATTTCGCCGATCGGCTGGGGCGCAAGAAGGTCTTCAGCCTGAGCATCCTGATGATGGCGCTGCCGTGCCTGCTGATCGGGATCATGCCGACGTATGCGCAGATCGGTTACTTCGCGCCGCTGCTGTTGCTGGCGCTGCGCATCCTGCAGGGCGCGGCGGTCGGTGGTGAGGTGCCGAGCGCCTGGGTGTTCGTCGCCGAGCATGCGCCCACCGGGCATCGCGGTTATGCCCTGGGCTTTTTGCAGGCCGGGCTGACCTTCGGTTACCTGATCGGCGCGTTGACTGCGACGTTTCTCGCGCAGGCGTTTACCCCGGCGGAAATACTCGATTACGCCTGGCGTTATCCGTTCCTGCTCGGCGGAGTGTTCGGCGTGATTGGCGTGTACCTGCGCCGCTGGCTGAGCGAAACGCCGGTGTTCATGGCCATGGAAGCGCAACGCGAGGCGCGGGTCGAACTGCCGTTGCGCACGGTGCTGCGTGAGCATCGGCTGGCGATGCTGCCGGCGATGCTGCTGACATGTGTGCTGACCTCGGCGGTGGTGGTGTTCGTGGTGATCACCCCGACCATGATGCAGAAAACCTTCGGCATGACCGCCAGCCACACCTTTGCCCTGAGTGCATTGGGCATCGTCTTTCTCAACATTGGCTGCGTGATTGCCGGACTGCTGGTCGATCGCCTTGGTGCCTGGCGCACGGTCATGCTTTATAGCCTGCTGCTGCCATTGGGCATCGGCGTGCTTTACAGCTGTCTGATCATGGGCGGCAACTGGGTGGGGCTGGCGTACGCCATCGCCGGCCTGGCCTGCGGTGTGGTCGGCGCGGTGCCGTCAGTGATGGTCGGTCTGTTCCCGGCGCGTATCCGGGTGTCCGGCATTTCCTTCACCTACAACATTGCCTACGCCGCGTGGGCAAGCATCACACCGCTGCTGCTGATCGGTCTGATGCCATGGAGCCCATGGATCTGTGTGATGTTCTGCGCGGTGATGGGCGCGGTCGGCATCGTCAGCGCGGCGTACTTCGGTGTGCGCATGCCCGGGGTCGGGCGCCGTTCGGTAGCGCGCTGTTCCTGAAGGCCGTTACGTCAACCAGTGCCACCACAGCAAGGTCCCCACCAGGCCTACCACCGAGACGATGGTTTGCAGGATCGACCAGACCCAGATCGTCTGTTTCAGTTGCAGGCCAAAGTACTCGCGAACCATCCAGAAGCCGGCGTCGTTGACGTGGCAGAAGAACACTGAGCCGGCGCCAATCGCCAGCGCCACTAACGAGCTTTGCGTCGCGGCGAGGCCCGCCATCATCGGCGCCAGAATCCCCGCCGTCGTTGTGGTGGCCACCGTCGCCGAGCCTGTGGCCTGACGCAGTGCCACGGCAATCAGCCAGGCCAGCAGCAGATACGGCATGTGCGCGCCTTCGGCGACTTTGCTGATGGTCTGGCTGACGCCGGCATCCAGCAAGGTCTGCTTCAAGCCGCCACCGGCACCAATGGTCAGCAACAGTACGGCAATCGGCGCGAGGCTTTTGCGCAGGGTGCTACCGACGTGTTCACGCGGCATACCGTTGGCCCAGCCGAGGCAGATCACTGCCGCCATGACGGCAATGCCCAGCGCCACCAACGGCTCGCCGAGAAACTTCAGGGTCAGGGCGACGCTGCTTTGCGGGCTCATCGCGACTTTCGCCAGGGTGCTGCCGAGCATCAGCAGCACCGGCAACAGAATGATCAGCAGCGACATGCCGAAACTCGGCTGGCGCGGCGCTTTTGGCGGGGCGCTGAACAGCGCGCCGAGTTCTGCCGGCTCATCGACGTGCATGCGTTTCGACAGCCAGTTGCCGTAGATCGGTCCGGCCAGGATCACCGCCGGGATGGCGATGCTGAAGCCCAGCAACATGGTCAGCCCAAGGTCGGCGTGCAACGCGCTGACCGCGATCAACGGCCCGGGATGCGGCGGCATCAGGGCATGCAGCGTGGTCATCCCGGCCAGCGCCGGAATCGCGATTTTCAACAGCGGCTGACCGGAGCGGCGGGCCATGACGAAGATGATCGGTACCATCATCACCAGCCCCACTTCGAAGAACAGCGGCAGGCCGATCACCATCGCCACCAGCGCCATGACCCACGGCAGGGACTTGCCTTTGCCCAGCCCGAGCAAGGTCGACGCAATGCGGTCGGCGGCGCCGGATTCGGCCATCAGCGCGCCGAGCATCGAGCCCAGCGCGATGATGATCCCCGCCTCACCGAGAATTGCCCCGGCGCCTTTACTGAACGCCTTGGCCACGTCCTCAGGCGGTAAACCCGCGCCGACGCCGGCAATGAACGTGCCGATCAGGATCGATAGAAAGGGCGGAAGCCTGGTGACGCTGATCAACACGATAATCGTCGCGATCGCCAGTAGGCAGCAGAGAATCAGGCGGGTGTCGTGAACCATCCAGGCAGCGGTCGATAAATCCAAAACGGAACTCCTTATCGGGCGGATACCGGCAACATATTGTTGCAATTTGCCCTGAGAATACCTGATATGGCCGGGCCAGAGCGCCGGGTTTTGTATCCGTTCTGCGGGGGCGAATAAGACCAATGGCCCATTGAGATTATTTTTGACTGACCGGTCTCAATTGCTCTTCAGAAAAGTTTTCCAAGGCCGATGGTTAGGCTGCATCCCGCTTTCTACCCAGCCATCGGTACTTTCCCATGTTCAACAAACGCCTCAAGCAAGAGCTGGCGGCTCTTCGTGAAGAACTCTCCAGCCTGCTGCAAGTGAAGGAAAGCCTGGAAAGCGAGATGTTGGTGCTGACCCTGGAGGCCGATGGGCGGATCCAGTCGGTCAATCAGAACTTCCTCGCCGAAATGCTCTACAAGAGCCAGGACCTGGTGGGGCGCGCCATTGAAGACATCGTTCCGGCGCATGTGAAGGCCGATGAGTTTCACCATCGCTTCAAGGCCGCGCTGACCCGTGGCGAGCATTTCGCCGGGGCCGTGCGCCTGCTGCGCGGTAATGGCGAAGAGGCGTGGCTGCGCTCCATCGTGCAGCCGGTGCGCTCGTCGGATGGCCGGATCAAGCATTTCTCGATTTTCTCCAGCGATCTGACCCGTACCATCGAAGCCTCCCGCGAGCACGAAAACCTGATTGGCGCGCTGGTGCGTTCCACTGCGGTGATCGAGTTCGATCTCAACGGCAACGTGTTGAATGCCAACGAGCGCTTCCTCAGCGGCATGGGTTACAGCCTGGCGCAGATCAAGGGCAAGCATCACCGGATGTTCTGCACGCCTGAGGAGTACAACAGCGCCGAATACCAGAATTTCTGGCGTCGTCTGAACAATGGCGAGTTTGTGGCCGAGCGCTTCAAGCGTGTCGACAGCCATGGTCGTACCGTGTGGCTGGAGGCGTCCTACAACCCGGTGGTCGATGCCAACAACAAACTCTACAAAGTGGTGAAGTTCGCCACGGTGATCACCGATCAGGTCAATCGCGAACAAGCGGTAGCCGACGCGGCCAGCATTGCCTACAGCACTTCGCAGCAAACCGACAGCACCGCGCAACGTGGCACCACGGTGGTCACCGAGGCGGTGAATGTGATGCGTGATCTGTCGCGACACATGCAGTCTGCCGGCGAGGGCATCGAGGCGCTGAACGAGCAGTCGCAGGTGATCGGTACCATCGTCAAAACCATCAGCGGCATTGCCGAGCAAACCAACCTGCTGGCGCTCAACGCTGCCATCGAAGCGGCCCGTGCCGGCGAACAGGGCCGGGGCTTTGCGGTGGTGGCCGACGAAGTGCGGCAATTGGCTTCGCGCACCAGTCAGGCGACCGAAGAGATCGTCACCGTGGTGCGGCAGAACCAGGAGATGGCGCGCAACGCCGTAGCCCTGATGACCGACGGCAAGCTTCAGGCCGAACAAGGCCTGGCGCTGGCAGCAGAGGCGGGCACGGTGATCGTCGAGATTCAGGACGGCGCGCAGAAAGTGGTGGATGCGGTCGGGCAGTTTGCCAATCAACTTTCCCACTGACCTGCACGCCTCTCTCCTGTGGGAGCGAGCCAGCTCGCGAAAGCGGCGTGTCATTCAACATTGATGTGATTGACCTTACGCCTTCGCGAGCAGGCTCGCTCCCACAGATTCAGTGTTTCCTCAGCGGTGGCGCTACAATCGGCTCCTTTTTCTCCGGAGCAGATCCCCATGAGCGCTTCCCACCGCCGCCCGGTGCCCTTGAACAAAGCCTACCGTCTGCTCAATCACGGGCCGACCGTGCTGGTCAGCGCTGCCCATGACGGCCAACGCAACATCATGGCCGCCGCGTGGGCGATGCCGCTGGATTTCGAACCGCCGAAAGTCGCGGTCGTCCTTGATAAGTCCACCTGGACCCGCCAGTTGCTCGAAGCCTGCGGCACGTTTGTGCTCAACGTGCCGTGCGTCAATCAGGCCGACATCGTGCAAACCGTCGGCAATACCTCGGGTCTGCAGATCAAGCAGGATCAGGGGCAGGACAAGTTTCAGGCTTACGGCCTGCAGACCTTCGCTGGCGAAACCGTCGAAGCCCCGCTGCTCGAAGGCTGCGTCGCCTGGCTCGAGTGCCGCTTGCTGCCCGAACCGCGCAATCACGAGCAGTACGACCTGTTCCTCGCCGAGGTCATCGCCGCCCAGGCCGATGAGCGCGTGTTCAGCGACGGGCGTTGGCATTTCGACGGGCATGATGGTTTGCGTACGCTGCACCACGTGGCTGGCGGGCACTTCCTGACGATTGGCGATGCGGTGGACGGCAAAACCTTGCCGCAGTGACATTCGCCTGATGGAAAACCTGCGCCGAATGGAGCAAGGTGTGGGGCATTGTCGAACCGATCAGGCGCGTGCCCCATGGACCTTTCCCTTTCGAGTTATCTCGCCCCGCTGCTGTCACTGGCATTGTTGTGGACAGTCGCGGTGGTCACACCCGGTCCGAACTTTTTCAACATCGCCCAACTGGCGGTCAGCCGCTCGCGCCGCCATGGAGTGGTCGCGGCACTCGGTGTCGCCAGCGGGACGGTGTTGTGGGGCCTGGCTGGCGGCTTGGGCATCCAGTCGCTGTTCAGTGCAGCGCCGACGCTGTACCTGAGCTTCAAGATCGCCGGCGGCTGCTACCTGATCTATCTCGGGCTCAAGCAGTTCAAGCGCAAGGCGCCGATCATGCACGGGACGCTGGACACCTCGCAGCAGACCTTGCTCGGCGCCTACGGACGGGGCTTTCTGGGCAACATGACCAACCCCAAGTCGGCACTGTTCGTCGCCACCATCTTCGCCACCGCGATGCCGGCCCATGTGCCGCCGTTGTTGCTGGCGCTGGCGGTGCTGACCATGGCGACGTTGTCGTTCAGCTGGTATTGCAGCGTGGCGCTGTTCTTTGCCAGCCGGCGAATTGCGAGCGTTTACGAGCGGTCGCGGCAATGGCTGGATCGCTTGGCCGGTGGCTGCTATCTGTTGTTTGGGGCGCATCTGGTGGCTAATCGCTGAGCCGGGTGATCTTGCGAGTCAAACCCCTTGCACTAAAAAGGCTTACCCTGCGGTAAGCCTTTTCTCTTTACGTCGTAACCTCAATCCCCCAACGCTTCCCCTTCACGCCGTGGGTCCGCGCCACCCTCCAGCGTCGCTTTGCCCTGTGCATCCTTGACCCGCACGATGGCTTGCGTGCCGCTGGTCATGTCGATTTCGTTGACCGTGTGGCCCTTGTCTTTCAGCGCCTGAATCAGCGCCGGGCTGAACTGGCCTTGCTCCAGTTCGGTCGGGCCGTTGCGGCTGCCGAAGTTGGGCAGGCTGATGGCGCTTTGCGGGTCGAGGTTCCAGTCGAGCAGGCCGACGGTGGTCTTGGCCACGTACTCGATGATCTGCGAGCCGCCCGGCGAGCCGACGCTGGCGAGGAATTCGCCGCTGTTGCGATCGAAGATCAGCGTCGGCGCCATCGATGAGCGTGGGCGTTTACCGGGTTCGACGCGGTTGGCGACTTTCTGCCTGTTCTCTTCGGGGATGAACGAGAAGTCGGTCATCTGGTTGTTCAGCAGAAAGCCCTGAACCATCAGGTGCGAGCCGAACGCCGCTTCGATGGTTGTGGTCATCGATACGGCGCCGCCGAGGTCATCCACGGCGACGACCTGCGAGGTGGAGATGCGCAGTGGCGAGCGATCCGGCGCGTAGGCCACCTGCACGCCCGGCGGTGTGCCCGGCTTGGCGCTGCCCATGCTGCGTTCGCCGATCAGGCTGGCGCGACTGGCGAGGTAACCCGGGTCGACCAGACCTTTGACCGGCACCGGGACGAAATCGGTGTCGGCGACGTATTGCGCACGGTCGGCGTAGGCCAGGCGTTCGGCTTCGGCGATCAGGTGCACGGCTTGTGGTGCCGGCTCGATGCCGGCGGGTTTGTCGGTTTTCACCGGTTTGAGCGGCGTCAGCGATAGGCGCGGGTCGCGGGTTTCCAGTGCTTGCAGGGTACCGAGGATCTGCGCCACAGCGATCCCGCCCGACGACGGTGGCGGCATGCCGCAGACCTGCCAGCGTTTGTAGTCAGTGCACAGCGGTGCGCGCTCTTTGGCCTTGTAGCCTTGCAGATCCTTCAGCGACAGGCTGCCGGGGTTGGCGTGGCCTTGCACCTTGGCGACGATTTCTTCGGCGATCGGGCCTTTGTACAGCGCATCCGGGCCTTCGTGGGCGATGCGCTTGAGCACAGCGGCGAGCGCCGGGTTCTGCAGGCGCGTGCCCACGGCTTTGACGCTTCCGTCGCTGTTGAGGAAGTACGCGGCCATGTCCGGCGATTGGCGAATCACCGGGTCGGATTCCAGCAGCGAATGCAGTCGCGCAGAAATCGCAAAGCCCTGCTCGGCAAGTTTGATCGCAGGCTCGAACAACGTGGCCCATGGCAGGCGACCGTGTTGTTGGTGCGCCATTTCCAGTGCACGCAGCACGCCCGGTGTGCCAACCGAGCGCCCGCCAATCTGCGCCTGCGGGAACGGCATCGGTTTGCCGTCGGCTTGCAGGAACAACTGCTCGGTGGCGCCGGCCGGTGCGGTTTCGCGACCGTCATAAGTGCGCACCTGTTTGCCGTCCCACAGCACGATCATCGCGCCGCCACCGATCCCGGAGGATTGCGGTTCGACCAGCGTCAGCACCGCTTGCATGGCAATTGCCGCGTCGATGGCCGAGCCACCCTTGCGCAGCATCTCCCGACCGGCCTCGGCGGCCAGCGGGTTGGCGGCAGCGGCCATGTGTTGGCTGGCGTGGCGGGTCTGCAGATCGGTGCGGTAGCCCGAGGCGGCTTCCGGGGCCAGCGGCAACGTCGAGGAGGGCGGTGCGTTGCACGCGGTGAGGGTCAGGGCGCTGACAAGCAGGGTCAGTGCAGGCAGGCGAAAGCGGCTCAGGGGCAGGGCTGGAAACACGTGGTGCTCTCCGTCCGTGGGGTGAAAGGTCTGACGGACTTTATCGACCGGTTGGTCGCGACGCAAACCGGTGGGCATTTTTGTCTTTCTTTTCAGGGCGGATGTTCGCTAGGGTCAGCGTCAAATCCACAGACTTGAAATACGCCCCTGTGGGAGCGGGCTTGCTCGCGAAAGCGGTGTGTCAGCCAACCTGACTATTGAATGCGAAACCGCTTCGCGAGCAGGCTCGCTCCCACCAATACAAGATCAACAAGAGGCCGACATGCACAGCGAGTTTCCCACCGAATCCAGTTACCGCGATCAACGCGAACAGTTTCTTGCCGCGGCCAATGCTGTCGGAGCCACGCTCACCTCCTACGCACATCCACGTTGCGGGCCCTTCGGTGAACCCTTGAGCACCGACGTCGCCGTGCTCGGTGATCCGCAGGCCAAGCGGCGGCTGGTCGCAATCAGCGGCACCCACGGGGTCGAGGGGTATTACGGGTCGGAGTGTCAGATCGATTGGCTGAAGACTTTTGTGCCCGGCTCGCTGCCCAAGGATGTCGCGGTGGTGATGGTGCACCTGATCAACCCGTGGGGTACCGCGTGGTTGCGGCGGGTCAACGAGGACAACATCGACCTCAACCGCAATCACCTCGATTTCACCGGGCCGTTGCCGGACAACCGCGCTTACGCGGCATTGCACGAGATCTACGCCTGCACCGATCTGAACGGCCTCGAGCGCACGCGGGCCGATGCCCTGCTCGATACGCAGATTGCCGAACACGGCTGGCCGGCGGTGATGTCGATTGTCGAGGGCGGTCAGCACAGTCATCCCGATGGCCTGTTCTATGGCGGCCGCGCACCGAGCTGGTCGAATCGCACGCTGCATCAAATCATCGAAACGCATCTGGCCGGCGCTGAAACCGTGATGTGTTTCGACCTGCACACCGGCGCTGGCGAATACGGCCATCCGATGTTGCTGACTATCACCCAGGCGCCTTACCCGGCACTCGCACAGGCTCAGGCGATTTATGGCCCATGGCTTTACACGCTGCACACCGGCGCCGACACCTTGAGTGAAACCGGTGTGGCAGCGACGGCTACCGGGTACACCTCGCAGGCGTTGCTCAATGCTTTACCGGACGTGCAGTTGATGCCGTTCGTGATTGAGTGCGGGACGTATCCAGGGCCGGATGTGCATCGTTATTTGCGCGATGACCACTGGCTGCATCTGCATGGCGATCCGCTGGATGCGACGGGGAGGAGGATCAAGTTGAATCTGCTGGAGCAGTTTTATCCGGCTGATCCGGATTGGCGGGCGATGGTGGGGCAGCGCACTCGGCAGATTTGGGTGAAGGGGTTGGAAGCCCTATCGGCAGAGAAGCCTGAGTAGGTCAGGCATAGCCTTGTGGTGAGGAGGTTTATCCCCGATGGACTGCGCAGCAGTCCCATTCATTTGCACTGAAGAGGGGGGGCGCTTCGCACCCCATCGGGGATAAATCCCCTCGCCACGGGTTCGGTGTTGTCTCAAGGTATAAATGCGCTTATCGCTTGAAACCGGGCAGTCCATTCGCGGCATGCCATTCCTTTACAGTCTTCGTAACGCTCTCGGCAGAGTTGTCTTCTCCTTGCTCGGGATAAAAAATCAGGTCGGTTCCATCCGGGTGGCCAGTAAGCATCCTGAGGTGTGCCAGCAGTTCACCAAGCTTCGAATCCGATCCACTTTTGTTTGTTGCCCGTATTCTTTCGACGAAGCGGATAAATTCGGTTTCTGTGTCGCCGGATATTTTTACCAAGGCGTACTCACTGCTTTTTAAATTGATTGGGACTTATTGCTTGAACCCAGGCAGCCCGTTGGCTGCACGCCATGCTGCTACTGTACGAGCTATACCAGCGGACGACGTGTCAGCTTCAGGTTCTGGATAGTAAATAAGGTCCATCCCGCTTGGATGTCCAACAATCGAGTTGAAGTGCCGCACTAAAACATCTGCACGCTCATCAGTGGGCGCCTTATCTTCTTTTCTAATCTCGTCCACGAATTCAACGAAGTCTTGTTCGGTGTAGTCCGAAAAGCTGCGCTTGATGAATGGATCGTTCATGCTGTTCCCTATTCTTGGTGTATTTCGACGTGATTTTTTGGCGTGTGGATCCGCAGGTTATCAACGTTATAGACCTCGCCGCCTTCGGATATTAATTCCACGTGGTGAATCTCGTGAGAGATCCTCTTGCCCGCAGCATCCATCAAGCGAGCTCGCGGTGCCTTCCCGTTGCGCATACGTTCCATGCTGTCATCGCTAAACTGCCCAGCTACCGCACCATCTCTCGAGACAGCGGTCCAGAAGGCTCGTCTGAATGAATCAAAAGTAGAGTATTCGCGCCCTCTCAGTGAATCGGCGATAGTGGTTGGGATCGGTGCGCCAGATCCAGCCCGGGCATGTTCCAACCAGATCCCGGATACATCCTCACCAACCCCCGTCACTGTGCCCGGCGTCAGTCTGGCCGGTTTCGAAAACACCACATACAGCGACTTCAACCCAGTGTCCGCCGGGAACACCAGAATACAATCCTCGGCAGTAATGTCCTCGCCGGGCAGGCCTTCTATCTGGGTATCCGTGTTCTCGGGAATCGGATGAACAAGGATCGTGTTCAGTTGCTCGCCGTGTTCTGGATACACCAGCGGCGGCATTGATCCTAGGGGGCCGCGTTGTGGCGTCCACAAAATGGTAATGCCGTCGAGCTTGGCCTCCATCGCAGTCTTGTCGCTGTTCCACTCGACGTTGACTGTACGCACCGAGTCATCGCCCGAAGCGCCGGAGTGGATGCCGTAAACCTGCATGACCCCTTCGGCATCACGCCGAAACTGGAAGCGCACACGAGTGGGCGCGCGGCTCATGCGGCGCAGTTGTTCGTCGGTGTGCAGCGTGCCGTCGCCCATGCGGGTCGGCAGCATCCCGAGGACGAACACGCTGGCCGGCCCAGCAGCGCCGCGAATTGCCCAGTTGAGGCGTTGTTGCAAAATGCCGCCGCCCGCCAAACGCCCCAAGGCCAGATCGGCACCTATTGCCGTCGCGACAGCGGTGCTGGCAGAGGGCAAGAGCATGGCGCCGGCGACCATGATCTTGCCGAAATTGGCGGCGGATTCGAGTGCCGTGCCGGCGTCCGTTCGGCACCAGTTCTCCACAGTGCAGGACTTGGCGAACACCTGATCTTCGCGGGGCCTGGGCGTTGGCCATTCATCCTTTTCGATGTACACCGGCTCCGGTGCTTTAGGCACATACCACGAACCCCAAGAAGCGCCACCGTTGTAGCGTTTCCAAAGCCAGTCATCGTCGAAAAGGGATTTGAATCGAGCCATGACAACTCCCTGTATGGCTTTTGAATCGAGCCAGGGGAGCTTGTCGGTCAATGGGGAATTCGGGCAAATCGATGGGGTGAGTTACAGGCGTATGGTTTTACGAAAAATCTCTTTCGTACACCGTTAGCACCTTTTTCCTGCCGTGCTTTCTCGGGTCATTGACTAGGGAAGGGTGCCAGCACTTTTCTACGGGCATAAAAAAACGGCCTACCTTTCGGTAAGCCGTTTTTAGTACTTGGTGGCTACACAGGGACTTGAACCCCGGACCCCAGCATTATGAATGCTATGCTCTAACCAACTGAGCTATGTAGCCAAGTGGCGCGCATTATTCCCCTGAAATGGAAAAGCGTCAAGCGTAAATTTAAAAATTTTTTCTACGCTTTCAACCGTTTATCAAAATCATGGGCCGAGCAGGGGCGAAGGACAGCGTTCGAACCAGCGGCTGGCCTGTTCATACGCGTGCGCCAGTTGCAGAACCGCGAAGTCTGCCTGATGCCGGCCGATGATCTGCAGCCCCATCGGCAACCCCTGCGCATTGAACCCGGCCTGGACGTTCGCCACCGGACACCCGGACAACGTGCCGGGAATCACCACCTCCATCCAGCGATGATAAGTGTCCATGCTCACGCCCTCGATAGCGGTCGGCCATGGCTGTGACTTGTCGAACGGGAACACCTGCGCGCTGGGCAACAACAGGTAGTCGTATTGTTCGAACAAACGAGAGATCGCCCGATACCAGTCGCTGCGCACCACCGAGGCGGCAAACACTTCGCTGGCCGACAGCTTCAGACCGTTTTCCACCTCCCAGCAGGCTTCAGGTTTCAGCAACGCGCGCTTCTGCGGATCGGCATACGTCGCGCCCAAAGACCCCGCGACCATCCAATGCCTTAACGTCCGCCAACTGCTCCAAAGTCGCTCAGGCGCGAAACCAGGCTCAACCGATTCAACATGGCAACCAAGGCTCTCAAAATCAGCAAAGGCCTTCTCACACAACGACAGAACGCCTTGCTCCATCGGCAGATAACCGTTGAAGTTGCCGAGCCAACCCAACCGCGTACCTTTGAAATCACGCCCCAGCGGCGCCGCAAAGGCCTCACCAGATTCAGCGATGGACAACGGCGCCCGCGCATCACCGCCAGCCTGCACCGACAACAGCAACGCCGCATCCTTCACGCTACGCGCCATCGGCCCTTCGTAACCGAGCTGATCAAAAAACAGATCGGCACTGTCATCAAACGGCACACGACCCTGTGACGGACGAAAACCAAAGATGTTGTTGAACGCCGCCGGGTTGCGCAGCGAGCCCATCATGTCGCTGCCATCCGCGACAGGCACCAGATGCATCGCCAGCGCCGCCGCTGCGCCACCGCTACTGCCACCCGCCGTTTTACTCGGGTCGTAGGCGCAACCTGTCGCGCCGAACAGCGGGTTGTAACTCTGCGAACCGAGGCCGAATTCCGGGGTGTTGGTCTTGCCGATGATGATCGCGCCGGCGGCTTTGATCCGCTCGACCATGATGCCGTCGCGTTCGGGAATGAAGTCCTTGAACAACGGTGAGCCGAGCGTGGTGCGGATGCCACGGGTCAGCGACAGATCCTTGATCGCGTGGGGCAGGCCGTGCATCCAGCCGCGGTACTCGCCACGGGCCAGTTCGGCATCGCGTTCATCGGCCTGAGCCAGCAGTTTTTCAGGTGATTGCAGGCTGATCAGCGCATTCACCAACGGGTTGAAATGGTCGATGTGGGCAAGGTAAGTCTGCATCACTTCCCGGCAGGACACCTGGCGCAGGCGGATGCGTTCGGCGAGTTCATTGGCCTGCAGCAGGACCAGTTCGCTGATGTTATTGGAATTCATGACAACGGCGCCTTTCAGACGGCTGGAAAAACGCCCCGGCCCAACGCCGGGGCGGCAGGGATCAACGCATCAGATTGGTCCAGAGACGATCGGCCAGGCGGATCGCGCCTTCACCGCAGGTCTTGCTGAACACCACATTCGTGCCTTCGGGAATGTGCAGCTCAGGCGCGTCCTTGAGGCTCGCATCGAGGAACGGTTCGACGCCTTTGATCGGGCTTTGATGCTTGAGGAAGTTCTGCGTCATCGCCGAGTTTTCCGGCTGGCTGAGGAAGGCGATGAACGCCTTGGCGTTCGCCGGATTCTTGCTGCCGGTGGGGATGACCATGTTGTCGACCCAGGCCAGCACGCCTTCTTTCGGGTACAGGTATTTCAGCGTCGGCTTCATCTCGCGGGCACGCATCGACGAACCACCCCAGAACATCGACATGTCGATTTCACCCGAGGCGAGGTTCTCGCGGATCGAGCCGGCCTTGGAGCTGTACGTCTTGACGAACGGCTTCTGGGCCTTGAGCAGCGTGAGGATCTGCTGCATCTGCTTGGGGTCTTCGCTGCACAGCGGAATATTCAGGTACAGGCTGGCCATGTCGACCATGTCGCTGACCGAGTCGAACATGTTGATCCGCCCTTGCAGCTCGGCTGGTGGTTCGTACAGGACCTTGTAGCTGTCAGCCGGGCCTTGGTAGCGAGCGCTGTCGAGAACCACGCTGGTGGTGCCCCAGATGAAGGGTACCGAGTACGCGCCTTCGGGGTCCCAGCTCGGCTTTTTCAGGTTATCCACAACGCTGGCGTAGTAGGGCTCTTTGACCGGATCAAAGCGCTCCAACAGGTTTTCCTTGATCAGGATCGGGATGAACTGGTGCGATGGAATCGCCACGTCATACCCCGCGCCGCCCTGTTTCAGTTTGGCCAGCAGGGTTTCATTGGAGTCGTAGGAATCGACCGTGACTTCAATGCCGGTCTGCTTCTGGAACTTGGCGAGAATCTGCGGCGAGAAGTAACCGCTCCAGCTCACCACGTTGAGTTTTTCGGCGGCCTGAAGACTGCCGGCCATGGCCAGCGGCACAGTCAGGAACAACGAAGTGCCGACGCTTTTTATCCACTTGCTCATGCTATTTCCCCACAGTTCTTGGAAGGTTCAGGCGTTCTTTTTGCCCAGCAGGTAAGAGAGGCTGACGAACAGCACCGAGACGCCGAGGATCAGCGTCGACACGGCGTTGACATCGGGTGTGACGCCCATGCGCAACAGGCCGAAGATGAAGATCGGCAGGGTCGTGGTGCCGGCCTGCGAGACCATCATCGAGATCACGAAGTTATCCAGCGAGACGATGAAGGCCAGCATCAGCCCGGAGAAAATCCCCGGCATCAGCAGCGGCAGAGTGACCTTGCGAAAGGTTCGCCACGGGCCGGCATAGAGGTCGGCCGAGGCTTGCTCCAGCGACAGGTCCATGTCGTTCAGGCGAGCGCGGATCGGCAGGTAGGCGAACGGAATGCAGAACACCGTATGGGCGATGATCAGGTTGCCGTAACCCAGCGACAGGCCAATGGTCGAGAACAGCGCCAGCGTCGCCACACCGACGACGATTTCCGGCAACACCAGCGGCAACATGATCGCGCCCATCGACAATTGCAGGCCCTTGAACTTGGCGCCTCGCGAAGTGCCGAGGGCGGCGAGGGTGGCAATCGCCGTGGCGATCATGCTCGCGCAGACCGCGATCAACAGGCTGTTGCCGGCGGCCTGACGCAAGGCCTGATTGGCGAACGCGGCGCGATACCAGTCGAGGCTGAACCCGGTCCACACCGTCGCCGATTGATTGGCATTGAACGAGAACACCACCAGCACCACGATCGGCGCATACAGGTACAGATAGAACAGGAAACTGAAGCCGCCGAAGCCGGGGAAGTCCTGTACGCCCAACCCTTTGCGTTTGAATAGAGCGAGCATTACGCACCTCCCTTGGCGATGCGCTGGCGCTCGGCGCGCAGGGCATAGACCGTCAGCACCAACATCACTGCGGCCATCAGCACCAGCGACAACGCCGCACCGAATGGCCAGTTACGCGCATCGCTGAACTGCCGGAAGATCAGGTTGCCGAGCATCATCCGCGTGCCGCCACCGAGCAGTTCCGGGGCGATCATCGCGCCCAGGCACGGCACGAAAGTGAGGATGGCGCCGGCGAGAATCCCGGGTTTGGCAATCGGCAGCACCACTTTGCGTAAGGTGCGCACACGCCCGGCATACAGATCCTGAGCCGCTTCGAGCAGACGAATATCCATCTTTTCCAACGTCGCGTAGATCGGCAGCACCACAAACGGTGCGTAGGTATAAACCAGCCCCAGCAACACCGCGCCGTCGGTATACAACAGTTGCAGCGGCTCATGGATGACGCCCAGGCCCATCAGGCTGTTGTTGATCACTCCGGTGTTGCGCAGCAGCAGAATCCAGGCGTAAGTGCGAATCAGCAGGTTGGCCCAGAACGGCACAGTGATCAGAAAGATCAGCAGGCCACGGCGATGCGCCGGCTGCATGGCCAGCCACACCGCCACCGGAAAACCGATCAGCAACGTGATGACGGTGGTCAGGCCGGCGATGCCGACCGAACGCAGGGCGATGATCAGGTACGAGTCGGCGAAGGCCAGGCTGTCGTCCATTTGCCGTTCGAACAGCAGCGAGGTGTAGGCGTCGCTGCTGAAGACTTTGTTGACCCCGCCGTAGGGGTTGGCTTCCATCAGTGAATAGCCGATGACGATCAGGATCGGCACCAGCAGAAACAGGCCGATGGCGACCAGCGCCGGGCTGACCCCGAGGAAACTCTGGAAGGCCTTGCGGCGCTCCAGTGTGTTGGCAATCGGTAAGGCGTGCATGGCAACTCCTCGGGCTCAATCGTGCAGGACGCTGGCGCTTCCACGGTCGAACAACAGACCGGCCTGGCTGCCGACGGCGAAGCGCAGGCTCTGATCGACGCAGTTGGGTGTGCGCACGGTGAGACGCGACCCGTCGCCGAGGCTGACCTGATATTGCAGGTCTGTGCCCAGATAAATCTGCGCGTCGATCCGGCACGGCAGCGCGGCTTCGGTTGTGGCAGGCACCAGGTGCAGGCGCTCGGGGCGCACCGACAAGGTCACGTTGGCGCCGACGGCCACGTCGCTGCACGGTTGTGCCGGCAGCGGATGGCCGGCCGGTCCGGCGAACCAGGCCATGCCATCCTCGATCTTCGTGACGGTGCCCTGAATGAAGTTGGTTTCGCCGATGAAGTCGGCAACGAAGCGATTGCGCGGGCGTTCGTAGATGTCTTCCGGGCGGCCGACCTGCTGCACTTCGCCTTCGGACAACACGGCGATACGGTCGGACATGGTCAGCGCTTCTTCCTGGTCGTGGGTGACAAAGATGAAGGTGATGCCGGTCTTGGCCTGAATGCTTTTCAGCTCTTCGCGCATGGCCTGGCGCAGCTTGAGGTCGAGGGCCGACAGCGGCTCATCCAACAGCAGGACTTTCGGATGCGGCGCCAACGCGCGGGCCAGCGCTACACGTTGTTGCTGGCCGCCGGACAGCTGCGCCGGCTTGCGAGTGGCGAAGCGTTCCATCTGCACCAGCGCGAGCATTTCGCGAACCCGCTCGGCTATTTGCGCTTTGTTCATGACTTTGCCCATCGGGTGCGATTCAAGGCCGAAGGCCAGGTTTTCGGCGATGGTCATGTGCGGGAACAGCGCGTAATGCTGGAACACCGTGTTGACCGGGCGCTGGAAGGGCGGGCGGTCGGCGATGTTTTCGCCGTAGAGCAGGATTTCACCCTGAGTGGGAAATTCGAACCCGGCAATCATCCGCAGCAGCGTGGTCTTGCCACAGCCGGACGGGCCGAGAAGGGTGAAGAATTCGTTGTCGCGAATGTCCAGGTCGATATTTTTCAACGCCACCGGACCGGTGTTTGGATCACCGTAAACCTTGCGCACCGAGCGGATGGACACCGCCAGTGTTTGCAGCGAATGCAGGGCATTCATGCGTTACCTCCGATTCCCCCATCGCCTGCGATTGCGCTGCACATCAGCGTGTCGTCGGGCCATGGATATTATTTTTCTGGGCAGGATCGAGATTGCGTACGGGGTGAAACCAGCTGTTTTTTTGTTCTGCTGTGGCTCGATTATCAGCCAGGGGTTGCACGGGACGACACTTCAATTTAAACATGGCAGGTGTTAGTTAATTTAATAGCCAAAGGGGCCAGCAATCATGCCCGACCACCGTTTGCCGCCGCTCAACGCGGTGCGTGCCTTTGATGCCGCCGCCCGGCTGGGCAGCTATGTCGAGGCCTCGAAAGCCCTGCACGTGACCCAGCCGGCGATTGGCCGGCACGTGAAGTTGCTCGAGGACTGGCTGGGCATTCAACTGTTCGAGCGCACCTCGCGCGGGGTCAACTTGACGCCGGCGGGGGAGAAGTACCACCGCAAGATCAGCGCCGCGTTGCAACTGATCATCGAGGCGGGCAAGGAAGCTCGGCCGAAAGATGCCGAGCGTTGGCTGCGAATCATGGTGGTGCCGGGATTTGCCAAGCGCTGGCTGATGCCAAGGATCGAAGCATTGCGGCATCTGCGGCCGGGATTGAAACTGGCGATCGAGCCGAATTCCACCTTCACCGAAGTGGACGGCAAGAGTGCCGATCTGGGGATCGTCTACGGCCTCGACGGGCAGTATGCCGACTCACGGCAAGCGCTGATTTGCCCGCGGGTGTTTCCGATCTGTACGCCGGCGTATCTGGCCAGCATCGCACCGATCGACGGCCCGGCCGATCTGGTCCGTCACGAGTTGATCCACGTCGATGACGGCGAATGGTGGAATCTGTGGTTTGCTGCTCACGACCTCGATATCCACCTGAACTCGGACATGCTCTACGTCAACAATGACCACGCGCTGTCTGTCGCCGAGAGCGGGCAGGGCATCGCGCTGGCCAACGAGGTGCTGGTGCGCCATGAGCTCGCCAGCGGCAAACTGGTGCGCGCGGTCGATGCCCAAGTGAAGCTGGAAAGCTACCGGGTGCTGACGCCGTCCGCCGAACTCTCGGCGGATGTCGCGTGGTTTATTCAATGGCTCAAGAATGAGCTGGAAGCGGACTTCCCCGAAGCAGTGATCAACTGAGACGGAAGCGCGCGGTGTTGTCGCTCAGCGCCTTGCTGCCCTTGCTCAGGGTGTCCGCCGCCAGGTTTACCGCCCTGGCGCCTTCGAGCAAGCGTACGGCCGCCTGATCGACCTGCTGGATATTGCCGCTGACTTCATCGGCGGTACTGGCCTGTTCCTCAACCGCCGTGGCGATCTGCGCCAACGTGTCGGTGACGCTTTGCACGGCGCTGGCGATTTCTCCCAAACGTTCACCGAGGCCGGTGACCGACTCGGCATCGGTTTGCGCCTGACCGCAGGCGGCTTCCATCAAGCTTACGGCTTCGTTGACCGTAGCGCGCAGGCTGTCGACTGTGCCGGCAATCTGCGCAGTGGACGACTGCGTGCGCTGCGACAGGCTGCGCACTTCATCGGCGACCACGGCAAACCCGCGCCCCTGTTCGCCGGCGCGTGCCGCTTCGATCGCGGCGTTGAGTGCCAGCAGATTGGTCTGTTCGGCCACGCCGCGAATGGTGTCGACCACCAGTTGAATTTGCTGGCCTTGCTCGCTGACTCGGCCGAGTGCCGCTGCGGTGTCGTTCAAGCGCTGATTAAGCTGCTGGATACTTGCCGTGGTGCGCTGGCTGTCACGGCTGCTGTCGGCCGCGATGCGCCGGGTGTGCTGGGCGCTGCCGGAGGCTTGTTCGCAACTCTGTGCCACGCCTTGCGAGGTCGCGGCCAGTTGCGTGGCGGCGGCGGCGATCTGGCTGATCTGCAACTGCTGCGCCTCGACTTCGCTCAGTGCGCCGCTGGAATGCTCGTTGAGGCTGCGCACCGCGTTGCTCAGTTGCGAGGTCTCGTGATCGACCCCGAGCATACTGCTGCGCAGTTGCACCACGGCAACGTTGAGCGCAGTGCTGATCGCCGCCAGCTCATCGCGGCCCACCACCGGCACTTGCAAGCTCAGGTTGCCGTCACGCAAGGCCTCGGCGAGCAGAGTGATGCCGCTGGCGCTGCGCCGGATCGAGGCTTGCAGGCACACGAACAGATACAGCGCCGCCAGCAGCAGGCAACCGAACACGGCAGCGACCACGATGAACTGGCGAATCGCCGAAGCATGGTACGCATCCAGGCGTTGATCCAGCGACAGCAGCGATTGCTGGCGCAACGAGGCGAGATCGCCCAGCAGTGCATCGAGGCTGCGCTCGAAGTCTTCGGGCTTGAGCGTGATGCTGCCACCGAACACGCCGTCATCGAGTACCTTGAGACCGGCATCGAGGCGCTTGAGGCTGTCGTGGTATTGGCCGGCCCAGGTCTGCAGATCACTCGGCAAACGCGCTTCAAGCAGGCCGGCGGTTTTCACCAGTTGCTCGCGGGCATCGCCGATACGGCTGCGCAGGTCGCGCAGTTGCAGGCGACTCTGCAGGGTGAACTGGCCCGAGACCACTGAAGCCTGACCGACTGCAGCGAGGCGGCCGATGCGCTCGATCAGGTCCGGTGCGTGCTGCGTGGAGATCTGTGTCAGCAGATAGGTTTCCAGCCATGGCGCGAGGGTCAGGCGGTTGTCCATGACGATCTGCTCGCGCAAGGCTTGCAGGGCGCTGAGGGCGTTGGTGAAGCGGTCATAGCCGTCCGGCCACCAGCCGACGCTGCTGAGGCTTTTCGAATCCAGGCCACCGAGTGCGGTTTGCAGCGCTTGATAGCGGGCGAGGGTTTCGCCCTCGGCGCCTTCCTTGCTCAGCGCATTGCCCAGATCACGGGTGGCTTGCACGAGGGCGGGTTGTACGGCGTCGAACGCCGCCATGGCGGCGAGGGTGGCCGGGGTCGGCTGGCGATTGGTTTCAGTGGCGCGCCAGCGGGCTGCGCGATCGCGCTGGGCGGCGAGCAGATTGTCCAGCGCATCGAGGCTGAGCAACTGCCGCACGCCGGCACGTTCGCCGGAAATCAGGTTGAGCTTGTCGCGATAGTCCTGGCCGATCATCAGCAGGCTGCCGGCCAACGGCAGAATGAACAACAGAAACAACAGCTGAAATTTACGTGCGAAGCCAAACCGCCCCAGCAATTTGATCCCCGGTGAAAGGAAAGCCTGCATGCCCTATGACTCCTCTGGACACCACGCACCATCGGCGTGCATCGCGGTCGTGCGACCATGATGTTGTGCCCTGCTAAAAGGCCTCGAAAGTTCACTCTCGCCCGCTCTGTAGGCCGGCTCTGTAGCGAAACTTCCCATTCTCGGCCGCCTTTGTAAGGCCACCGCGTTCGAGGAGAGAAGCAAGGCAAGATTCAGACCATGGCGTTGCGCTATCACGTAACGCTCGACGACCAGGCAGTTAGTTAGCTGGCTAAGGGGATGGCGCTGGCGCACCGAAAAATGGCACATTGGCGCACCTGCCTGCGTGCACCCATCAGCTGTCCGGAAACTTCCATGGCTATCAGCAACGCTCAGACCGCCGCTGCCTCGGCGCCCGCTGCTCCGCAAAGCAGCCCACTGGTGATGCGTATCATCGGCGCCGTGGCGCTGGCGCATTTGATCAACGACCTGATCCAGTCGGTGCTGCCGTCGATCTACCCGATGCTCAAGGCCAACTACGGCCTGAGCTTCACCCAGGTCGGCCTGATCACCCTGACTTTCCAGTTGACCGCTTCGCTGTTGCAGCCGTGGGTCGGTTATCACACTGACCGGCATCCGAAACCGTGGCTGTTGCCGGCCGGTTCGATTTGCACGCTGATTGGCATCGTGATGATGTCGGTGGTCGGTAGTTTTCCGTTGATTCTGCTGGCGGCGGCGCTGATCGGTATCGGTTCTTCGACCTTTCACCCCGAGGCATCACGGATTGCGCGGCTGGCCTCGGGCGGACGCTTTGGTCTGGCGCAATCGACCTTCCAGGTCGGCGGTAACGCCGGTTCCGCGTTCGGCCCGTTGCTGGCGGCGGCGATCATCATTCCGTTTGGTCAGGGCAACGTGGCGTGGTTCGGTCTGTTCGCGGTGTTTGCGCTGTTTGTGCTGTACCGCATCAGCCGCTGGTACGCCCATCACTTGAACCTGTTCAAGCTCAAGGCCGGCCAGGCGGCGACTCACGGGTTGTCGAAGGGCAGGGTGACCAGTGCGCTGGTGGTGCTGGGGTTGCTGGTGTTCTCCAAGTATTTCTACATGGCCAGCCTCACCAGTTACTTCACGTTTTACCTGATCGAGAAGTTCGACCTGTCGGTGGCCAGTTCGCAGCTGCACCTGTTCCTGTTTCTCGGCGCGGTGGCAGCGGGGACGTTCTTTGGTGGGCCGATCGGCGACAAGATCGGGCGTAAGGCGGTGATCTGGTTCTCGATCCTCGGCGTGGCGCCGTTCACGCTGCTGATGCCGCATGTCGATCTGTTCTGGACCACCCTCCTCAGCGTGGTAATCGGCTTCATCCTCGCCTCGGCGTTTTCGGCGATTGTGGTCTACGCGCAAGAACTGGTGCCGGGCAATGTCGGGATGATTGCCGGGGTGTTCTTCGGTTTGATGTTTGGGTTTGGCGGGATTGGCGCTGCGTTGCTGGGGCATCTGGCGGATATTCACGGGATTGAGTACGTGTATTTCCTGTGCTCGTTCCTGCCGTTGTTTGGCGTGTTGGCGATCTTCTTGCCGCGCACCAAAAAGGCCTGATTCACACATTTCCCATTGTAGGAGTGAGCCTGCTCGCGATAGCGGTGTGTCAGTTACGGTTGAATTGACTGACACTCCGCTATCGCGAGCAGGCTCACTCCTACAGGGGATTGGTGGTGTGGCGGAAAATATTTCAGGCACAAAAAAGCCGCGTATCAAACGCGGCTTTTTCTTGGGCGTGTTGCTTAGACGTTGAAGCGGAAGTGCATCACGTCGCCGTCTTTGACGATGTAATCCTTGCCTTCCAGACGCCATTTACCGGCTTCCTTGGTGCCGGCTTCGCCCTTGTACTGGATGAAGTCGTTGTAGGCGATCACTTCGGCGCGGATGAAGCCTTTCTCGAAGTCGGTGTGGATCACGCCAGCGGCCTGAGGTGCGGTGGCACCGACCTTGACGGTCCAGGCGCGGACTTCTTCGACACCGGCGGTGAAGTAGGTCTGCAGGTGCAGCATTTCGTAACCGGCGCGGATCACGCGGTTCAGGCCAGGCTCTTCCAGGCCCAGGGCCTCAAGGAACATGTCCTTCTCTTCGCCGTCATCCAGCTCGGCGATTTCCGCTTCGATCTTGTTGCAGACCGGAACCACCATCGCGCCTTCTTCTTCGGCGATGGCCTTGACCACGTCCAGGTGCGGGTTGTTCTCGAAACCGTCTTCAGCGACGTTGGCGATGTACATGACCGGCTTGGTGGTCAGCAGGTGGAAGCCCTTGATCACTGCTTTTTCGTCAGCGCTCATGTTCTTCATCAGGCTGCGCGCAGGCTTGGCTTCGGTGAAGTGGGCGATCAACTGCTCCAGCAGGCCTTTCTGAACCACGGCGTCCTTGTCACCGCCCTTGGCGTTGCGCGCGACTTTCTGCAGTTGCTTCTCGCAGCTGTCGAGGTCGGCGAAGATCAGTTCAAGGTCGATGATTTCGATGTCGCGCTTTGGATCGACGCTGTTGGAAACGTGGATCACGTTGTCGTCTTCGAAGCAGCGAACCACGTGAGCGATCGCGTCGGTCTCACGGATGTTGGCGAGGAACTTGTTGCCCAGGCCTTCACCTTTCGAGGCACCGGCCACCAGGCCTGCGATGTCGACGAATTCCATGGTGGTCGGCAGGATGCGCTTCGGATTGACGATGGCCGCCAGTGCTTCCAGACGCGGATCCGGCATCGGCACGATGCCGCTGTTCGGCTCGATGGTGCAGAAGGGGAAGTTCTCGGCCGCAATACCGGATTTGGTCAGGGCGTTGAACAGGGTGGACTTGCCGACGTTAGGCAGGCCGACGATGCCGCAATTGAATCCCATGGTGTTTCCCCTCGGATAAGAGTCAGGCCTTCTGGCTGTGCAGGTTTTTCATCGCGCGGTTCCATTCACCGGCGAGGATATCCGGCAGCACGCCGAGGGCAAAGTCGATGCTGGCATCGAGTTTTTCCTGTTCGGCGCGTGGCGCACGACCCAGGACGAAATTTGAAACCATACTGGCGACGCCCGGGTGGCCGATGCCAAGCCGCAGACGGTAGAACGTATTCTGATTACCCAGTTGCGCGATGATGTCGCGCAACCCGTTGTGACCGCCATGGCCGCCGCCCTGCTTGAGCTTGGCGACGCCCGGAGGCAAGTCGAGTTCGTCGTGCGCCACCAGGATTTCTTCAGGCTTGATGCGGAAGAAACCGGCGAGTGCCGCCACGGCCTGGCCGCTGCGGTTCATGTAGGTGGTGGGAATCAGCAGGCGAACATCCTGACCCTGATGCGAATAGCGCCCGGTCAGGCCGAAATACTTGCGATCGGCCACAAGGTTCACACCTTGCGCGGCTGCGATGCGCTCAACAAAAAGGGCCCCTGCGTTATGCCGGGTCTGGTCGTATTCGGGGCCTGGATTTCCCAGGCCAACGATCAGTTTGATGGCAGTCACGATAGGGGCCCTTCCTTTGAGTGGTGAGTAACATCGCCGCGATCAGGGAAGGCGGCGAAAGTGGACGAAAATTGCTCATTTACCATGAATGTAAACTCCGCGTTCTCGCCCGCTTTCTCGCTACGTTCCAGTCCGCGATGTTACTGATCACTCAGGCGTTACAGAGTGAATTACTCTGCTGCGCCTTCTTCGGTAGCTTCTGGAGCAACACGTGGAGCGTGGACGTTGGCAACAGCCTTGTCATCGCCGTGTGCCAGAGCAACGAACTCAACGCCTTTAGGAGCTTTGAGGTCCGACAGGTGAATGATCGAACCGATTTCAGCGTTAGCCAGGTCGACTTCGATGAACTCAGGCAGATCTTTCGGCAGGCAGGTCACTTCGATTTCAGCAACAACGTGCGAAATCTCGCCGCCTTTCTTCACTGGAGCAGCTTCGTTGATGAAGTGCACAGGAACGATAGCGGTCAGTTTCTGGCCAGCTACAACGCGTACGAAGTCAGCGTGCATCACGTGGCCTTTGGCCGGGTGACGCTGCAGAGCTTTGATGATTACGTTTTGCTTGGTGCCACCAACGTTCAGCTCGATGATGTGGCTGTAAGCCGCTTCGTTTTCGAGCAGTTTGGCAACTTCCTTGGCCAGCATGCTGATGGATTCAGGGGCTTTTTCGCCACCGTAAACAACAGCTGGAACCAGGGCGGCGAGACGACGCAGGCGGCGGCTCGCACCTTTCCCCAGGTCGGAACGCACTTCAGCATTCAGAGTAAAATCGTTCATTTTGTATCTCCAAAATAGCCATGACCGGAGTGACGTTTGCGACCAGCGCCAAACACGGTATGGGCAAAAAAGCCCCGCCCCGGCAGGAATGCCGGGGCGGGGCGCTTTTCGTCAACGAGACATTTCGAGAAGGGCAGGGCCCTTAACGGAACATCGCGCTGATCGATTCTTCATTGCTGATGCGGCGAACCGCTTCGGCAACAACCGGTGCGATATCCAGTTGACGGATACGTGCACAGGCTTGTGCTGCAGCGGACAGCGGGATGGTGTTGGTCACCACCAGCTCGTCCAGCACGGAATTTTCGATATTCTCGATGGCCCGACCCGACAGCACAGGGTGTGTGCAGTAGGCAAAGACCTTGGCTGCGCCATGCTCTTTCAGGGCCTTGGCCGCGTGGCACAGAGTGCCGGCGGTATCGACCATGTCATCGACCAGAATGCAGGTACGCCCTTCGACATCACCGATGATATGCATCACTTCAGAGTGATTGGCTTTCTCACGGCGTTTGTCGATGATCCCGAGATCCACGCCCAGGGATTTGGCAACAGCCCGTGCACGCACGACGCCACCAATGTCCGGGGACACGATCATCAGGTTTTCGAAGCGCTGATCTTCAATGTCATCCACCAGAACCGGGGAGCCGTAGATGTTATCTACCGGAATATCGAAGAAACCCTGAATCTGGTCAGCATGCAGATCAACCGTGAGAACACGGTCGATGCCGACTACGGTAAGCATGTCAGCGACGACTTTCGCGCTGATAGCCACACGTGCGGAACGCGGGCGGCGATCCTGACGGGCATAACCAAAATAAGGAATAACAGCAGTGATACGAGTAGCTGAGGAGCGGCGGAAGGCATCAGCCATCACTACCAGTTCCATCAGGTTATCGTTGGTCGGAGCGCAAGTCGGCTGAATAATGAAAACGTCTTTACCGCGAACGTTTTCATTGATCTCGGCAGTAATTTCGCCGTCGGAGAACTTACCGACAGAGATGTCACCGAGAGGGATATGCAGCTGACGTACAACACGCCGAGCCAGATCGGGGTTAGCGTTCCCCGTAAAGACCATCATCTTGGACACGCGCAGTACCTAGAGGCTGAGGGTAACCTGGATGAGTATAGAAAATGGCAGGGGCGGCTGGATTCGAACCAACGCATGGCAGGATCAAAACCTGCTGCCTTACCGCTTGGCGACGCCCCTGTATCTGTTGCTTCAAGTGCCTGGCACCTGGTTCCTTTAGAGCAGACTTTGCAGCTTGCGATGCAACATCGAAACGTTGCTTCCTTTTGCTACAAACCCTGTAAGGGTCTCTGTCAGAAGGGCCGAGACTTTATCAGCTTCAGCTTTGCTTGGGAAGCCCCCAAACACACAACTTCCAGTTCCGGTGAGTTTTGCTTCGGTAAATTTACCTAACAAATCCAATGCGTTACGTACCTCTGGATAACGCCTTGCTACCACCGGCAAGCAGTCATTTCGACTGTTTCCCTCGGGAACGGGGCGCACTTTAATGGGCGGCGTGTTACGTGTCAACAAAGGATCGGAAAAAATTTCTGCCGTACTTACAGAGACTTGCGGCACGAGCACCAGATACCACGGTTCTTCGGGGTCGACCGGGGTCAGTTTTTCGCCCACGCCTTCGGCAAATGCCGCGTGACCACGGACGAAAACCGGGACGTCGGCACCCAGCGCCAGGCCCAGTGCAGCGAGGCGATCTTCATCCCAGCCCAGTTGCCACAAGTGATTGAGGCCGAGCAGGGTGGTGGCCGCGTTGGAGCTGCCGCCACCGATGCCGCCGCCCATAGGCAGAACTTTATCAATCCAGATATCGATACCGAGGGAGCAAGCGGATTGTTGCTGCAGCATTTTCGCTGCGCGCACGATCAGGTTGCTGTCATGCGGCACACCGGCGAACTCGGTGTGCAACTGAATCACACCGTCATCGCGTACGGCGAAAGTGATTTCATCGCCGTAATCAACGAACTGGAACAGCGTCTGCAACTCGTGATAGCCGTCTTCACGGCGACCGAGAATGTGCAGCATCAGATTGAGCTTGGCCGGCGACGGCAGCGTCAGGCGTGGAGCGCTCATGCTATTGCCCCAGCTTGCGCGGTTGCCAGGTCTTGATCACCAGCGTCACGTCCAGGTCGGTGCCGTGCAGTTTGATCCGCTCGGGCAGCCAGTAACCGTTTTGCTCAGCGTAGCTCAAGTACTCGACCTTCCAGCCATCCTGTTCGAGATTGGCCAGGCGACTGTCGTTATCGAGGGTCAGGCGGCTTTTGCTTTCCGGTGCCGGCAGGCCACGGACCCACCAGGCCAGATTCGATACCGGCAACTTCCACCCGAGCTGTTCTTCAAGCAACGCTTCTGGCGACTGCGCGTCGTAGCGGCCCTGATTGGCAACTTCCAGCGAGACCTTGCCCGGACGCCCGGTCAGTCGCGCTGCGCCACGACCCAGCGGGCCGGACAGGCGAATGTCGTAATAGTCCTGACGTTGCAGCCAGAACAGTGTGCCGCTACCGGAGTCTTTCGGTGCACGGATACCGATCTTGCCGTCGATCTGCCAACCATCGAGGGCGGTCAGTTGCTGTTTGTTCGCGGCCCATTGAGCCGGGCTGCCGTGGCCCTCGACCGATTCGCGAGCGCCGAAGCCCGCGCAACCGGCGAGCAGGGCAATGAAGCTGAAAACAATAACGTGGCGCAAAAACATGAGTTAGAGAGTCTCGGATCCGGTCAGGCGCTTGATGGTGCTGCGCAGAATGGTGCTGTCGGGCTGATCCTTGAGGAACTTGCCCCAGATTTGTTTGGCTTCGCGTTGATTGCCCTTGGTCCACAGGACTTCGCCCAGGTGCGCGGCGACTTCGTGATCCGGGAAACGCTCCAGCGCCTGGCGCAGGTATTTCTCGGCGTCATCCAGATTGCCCATGCGGAAATTCACCCAGCCGAGGCTGTCGAGCACGGCAGGGTCTTCCGGGTTGATCCGGTGCGCCTGTTCGATCAGATCCTTGGCTTCAGCGTAGCGAGTGGTGCGATCGGACAAGGTGTAGCCCAAGGCGTTGAGTGCCATGGCGTTGTCCGGATCGCGCTTGATGATCAGGCGCAGGTCTTTTTCCATCTGGGCCAGGTCATTGCGCTTTTCCGCGAGCATGGCCCGGGTGTAGAGCAGGTTCAGATCATCCGGGTATTGCAGCAGGGCTTGCTGCAATACTTTCCAGGCCTTGTCGTCGTGTTTGTTGGCCGACAGGGTTTCGGATTCGATCAGGTACAGCTGGATCGCATAATCCGGTTGCGCGTCGCGCTCGGCCGCCAGTTTGCTTTGTGCTTCGGCGGTCTTGCCGTTGTTCATCAGGATATCGGCCTGGCGCAGCTGTGCCGGCAGATAGTCATTGCCCGGGCCGACCTGGGCGTATTCGATCAGTGCGCCCTGCGGATCGTTGCGCTCTTCCGCGATACGGCCGAGGTTCAGGTGCGCCGAGTCGACGTGGCTTTCCCGCGCGATCAGGTCTTCCAGGTAACCCTTGGCCTCGTCCCAGGCCTTGGCTTCCAGGCACACCAGCGCCAGCGAGTACCGCAGCTCATCGTCTTCCGGGTATTGCTGAACGAGGGTCGAGAACTCGACTTTGGCGTCGTCCATCCGGTCCTGTTCGACCAGGGTGCGGGCATAGGTCAGGCGCAGGCGCTTGTCGTCCGGGTATTTCTTGATGCTTTTCTGGAGCAGCGGCACGGCTTCGTCGCCACGATTCATGCTTTGCAGCAGGCGCGCGCGCAGCAGGATCGGCGCGATTTCGCCTTCTTCCGGCGGGTTGTCTTCCAGCAGGGTCAGTGCGGCTTTGTTGTCGCCGTCCTGTTGCAGCAGCAGGGCCTTGCCGAAAATCAGCTGGCTGTTCTTCGGGTGACGCTGCAGCAGGCGGTCAAAACTTTTCATCAGACCGTTGCGGGTTTCCTGGTCGGTGTCGGCTGCCGACAGCGCGAGGAAGTCAAAATGGGTATCACCTTTGCCCTGCAGGACTTTCTCCATATAGACCATGGAGTCGTCATAACGCCCGGCGCGGGCCAGTTGCACGGCGGCGGCGCGCTGCGCTTCGAGGTCGTCCGGGGCGTTTTTCGCCCAGATCAGCGCAGTATCCAGCGCAGGCTGGTCGGCGCCCAGGTATTCGGCGATGCGGAACGCGCGCTCGGAAACCCCCGGATCCTGGGTGTTGATGGCCTGGGTCACGTAGTTGTCCAGGGCAATGTCGAAACGATTGCGCTGGCCGGCGAGTTCGGCGCTCAGCAGGCTGAAAACGGTTTCCTCGCTGAACGAGCTGTAAACCTTGGGCTTTTCAGGCGTGGGCGTGGTGTCTTCGACCGGCGGCGTGCCGTCCGGCGAAACGGGGGCCAAGGCCTGGCAGCCGCTGAGGAAGACAAAAGCAAGGAGCAACGCGGAAGATCTATTCATATAGGAAGAGGACGACTAACCTGCGGTCGGATCATCATGACACAAGCCTTCGGTCAAACATAACCGAGTCTCAGTTGTGGCCATTATAGGCACCAACGATTGGGACAATAGTCAGCGGTAGTTGTTCTGGATCTGACGAAGTAGGACAATTGCCGGCTTCACGTCACCATCAGCGACCTTGAATGGCCTTCCTTGCACTCGGTATTAACCACAAGACTGCTTCAGTAGACGTCCGCGAGCGCGTGGCCTTTACCCCTGAGCAGCTGGTGGAAGCCTTGCAGCAGCTCTGCCGACTGACCGACAGCCGCGAAGCTGCGATCCTTTCCACCTGCAATCGCAGTGAGCTTTATATAGAACAGGATCAGCTGTCGGCGGATACCGTGCTGCGCTGGCTGGCCGATTATCACCATTTAAGCCTCGATGAGCTGCGTGCGAGTGCTTATGTGCATGAAGATGATGCGGCAGTTCGTCACATGATGCGTGTCGCCTCCGGGCTCGATTCGCTGGTATTGGGCGAACCGCAGATTCTCGGCCAGATGAAATCGGCCTACGCTGTGGCCCGCGAGGCCGGCACCATCGGCCCGCTGCTGGGGCGCCTGTTTCAAGCGACGTTCAATGCCGCCAAGCAGGTGCGCACCGACACCGCCATCGGCGAAAACCCGGTGTCCGTGGCGTTTGCCGCCGTCAGCCTGGCCAAACAGATTTTCAGCGACCTGCAACGCAGTCAGGCCCTGTTGATCGGCGCCGGCGAGACCATCACCCTGGTCGCCCGCCATTTGCATGAGCTTGGGGTCAAGCGCATCGTGGTTGCCAACCGTACGCTGGAGCGCGCCAGCCTGCTGGCCGAGCAGTTCGGCGCGCATGCGGTGCTGCTCTCGGACATCCCGGCGGAACTGGTGCGCAGCGATATCGTGATCAGCTCGACCGCCAGCCAATTACCGATCCTCGGCAAGGGCGCGGTCGAAAGCGCGCTGAAGCAGCGCAAGCACAAGCCGATCTTCATGGTCGACATCGCCGTGCCCCGGGACATCGAGCCGGAAGTCGGCGAACTGGACGACGTTTACCTTTATAGCGTCGACGATCTGCACGAAGTGGTCGCCGAAAACCTCAAGAGCCGGCAGGGCGCAGCCCAGGCGGCGGAAGAGATGGTTTCGGTGGGTGCCGACGACTTCATGGTGCGCCTGCGCGAGCTGGCGGCGGTCGATGTGCTCAAGGCCTATCGCCAACAGAGCGAACGCCTGCGCGACGAAGAGCTACAAAAAGCCCTGCGTCTGCTGGCCAACGGCGGCAACGCCGAAGAGGTGCTCGGGCAACTGGCCCGTGGCCTGACCAATAAACTGCTGCATGCGCCTAGCGTGCAACTGAAAAAGCTTTCTGCCGAAGGCCGCCTCGATGCGCTGGCCATGGCCCAGGAACTCTTTGCCCTCGAGGGCTCACCGGATAGTTTTTCGGATAAAAAACCGCAATGAAAGCGTCACTGCTCAATAAGCTGGACATCCTCCAGGACCGTTTCGAGGAACTGACCGCGCTGCTTGGCGACGCCGAAGTCATTTCCGATCAAGCCAAATTCCGCGCCTATTCCAAGGAATACGCCGAACTCGAGCCGGTCGTGCAAGGCTATAAAAAGCTGCTCGGCGTACAAGGCGATCTTGAAGGCGCGCAGGCGCTGCTCAAGGACAGCGACCCGGACATGCGTGAAATGGCCGTGGAAGAAGTCCGCGAAGCCAAAGAGTTGCTGGTGACGCTGGAAGCCGATCTGCAGCGCATGTTACTGCCCAAGGATCCCAATGACGGTCGTAACGTCTTTCTCGAAATTCGCGCCGGCACCGGTGGCGACGAGGCGGCGATCTTCTCCGGCGACCTGTTCCGCATGTACTCGCGTTACGCCGAACGACGTGGCTGGCGTGTGGAGATCCTTTCGGAAAACGAAGGTGAACACGGTGGCTATAAAGAAGTCATCGCCCGCATTGAAGGCGACAACGTTTACGGCAAGCTGAAATTCGAATCCGGCGCGCACCGCGTACAGCGTGTACCCGCCACCGAATCTCAGGGCCGCATCCACACCTCGGCCTGCACCGTCGCCGTGTTGCCCGAGCCGGACGAGCGCGAAGCCATCGAGATCAACCCGGCGGATCTGCGCGTCGACACGTTCCGCTCCTCCGGGGCCGGTGGTCAGCACGTCAACACCACCGACTCGGCGATCCGTATCACGCACATACCGACCGGCACCGTCGTCGAGTGTCAGGAAGAGCGTTCCCAGCACAAGAACCGTGCGCGGGCGATGGCCTGGTTGTCGGCCAAACTCAACGATCAGCAAACCGCAGCGGCGGCCAATGCCATCGCCAGCGAGCGTAAATTGCTGGTGGGTTCGGGCGACCGTTCCGAGCGTATCCGCACGTACAACTTTGCCCAGGGCCGGGTCACTGACCATCGTGTCAACCTGACCCTGTACTCCCTCGATGAAATTCTCGCCGGTGGCGTTGAAGCGGTGATCGAGCCTTTGCTGGCCGAATACCAGGCTGACCAACTCGCAGCGATAGGTGAATAAATGACCATCATTGCCAGTCTGTTGCGCGCCGCCGAACTGCCGGACTCGCCCACGGCGCGTCTGGATGCCGAATTGCTCCTCGCGGCGGCACTGGGCAAACCGCGCAGCTTTCTGCACACCTGGCCCGAGCGCATCGTGCCGAGCGAAGCGGCGCTGCTTTTTGCCGAGTACCTGCAACGACGCCGTGGCGGTGAGCCGGTGGCCTACATTCTCGGTCAGCAGGGTTTCTGGAAGCTGGATCTGGAAGTGGCGCCGCACACGCTGATCCCGCGTCCGGACACCGAATTGCTGGTAGAGGCCGCGCTGGAATTGCTGCCGGCAACGCCGGCGAAAGTTCTCGACCTGGGCACCGGCAGCGGCGCGATCGCCCTGGCCCTGGCCAGCGAACGTCCGGCGTGGAAGGTCACGGCGGTGGATCGCGTGCTGGAAGCCGTGGCCCTGGCCGAACGCAATCGTCAGCGCCTGAACCTGAACAACGCCACGGTGCTGAGCAGCCACTGGTTCAGCGCCCTCGAAAACCAGCGATTCAACCTGATCATCAGCAATCCGCCGTACATTGCCGCCGCCGACCCGCATCTGGTCGAGGGCGACGTGCGTTTCGAGCCAGCCAGTGCGCTAGTGGCCGGTATTGACGGGCTCGACGATCTGCGCCTGATCGTCGCCCAGGCCCCGGGCCATCTGGAGGCTGGTGGCTGGCTGATGCTCGAACACGGCTATGATCAAGCCGAGGCCGTGCGTGACCTGTTGCTGACCAGCGGTTTCGAAGAAGTCCACAGCCGCACCGATCTGGGCGGCCATCAACGGATCAGCCTGGGGCGCCTGCCGTGCTGAATGATCAGGAGTTGCTGCGCTACAGCCGGCAGATTCTGCTGCAACACATCGATATCGATGGGCAACTGAAGCTCAAGGACAGCCGTGTGCTGATCGTCGGTCTCGGCGGTCTCGGCGCGCCGGTCGCGCTGTATCTGGCGGCGGCCGGTATCGGTGAGCTGCATCTGGCGGATTTTGACACGGTCGACCTGACCAACCTGCAACGCCAGATCATCCATGACACCGACAGCGTCGGCATGAGCAAGGTCGACTCGGCGCTCAAGCGCCTGGGCGCGATCAATCCCGAGATTCAACTGGTTGCCCATCGTCAGGCGCTGGACGAAGACTCGCTTGCCGCTGCCGTGGCTGCGGTGGACCTGGTGCTCGATTGCTCCGATAACTTTTCCACGCGCGAAGCGGTCAATGCCGCCTGCGTAGCGGCGCGCAAACCGCTGGTCAGCGGCGCAGCGATTCGTCTTGAAGGGCAGTTGTCGGTGTTCGACCCGCGCCGCCCGGAAAGTCCGTGCTACCACTGCCTGTACGGGCACGGCAGCGAGGCCGAGCTGACCTGCAGCGAAGCCGGTGTGGTCGGGCCGCTGGTGGGGCTGGTCGGCAGTCTGCAAGCGCTCGAAGCGTTGAAGGTACTGGTCGGTTTCGGCGAGCCACTGGTGGGCCGTTTGCTGCTGATTGACGCACTGGGTTCACGCTTCCGAGAGCTGCGCGTCAAGCGCGACCCGGGTTGCAGCGTCTGTGGTTCGCAGCATGCGTGAAGCACCGATCGCGGTGTTCGACTCCGGTGTCGGCGGCTTGTCGGTATTGGCCGAGATCCAGCGCTTGCTGCCTCAGGAGTCACTGCTGTATTTCGCCGATTGCGGACACATTCCCTACGGCGAGAAGACCCCGGAATTCATTCGCCAGCGCTGCAACGTGATGGCCGGATTTTTCCGCGAGCAGGGCGCCAAGGCCCTGGTGATCGCCTGCAATACTGCCACGGTGGCCGCGGTTGCCGATTTGCGCCGGGACTTTCCCCAATGGCCGATCGTCGGCATGGAGCCGGCGGTCAAACCTGCCGCCGCCGCGACCCGTAGCGGTGTGGTCGGCGTACTCGCCACCACCGGCACATTGCAGAGCGCCAAGTTCGCCGCGTTGCTCGACCGTTTTGCCACGGATGTTCGGGTTGTCACCCAGCCGTGCCCGGGGCTGGTCGAGCTGATTGAAAGCGGCGATCTGCACAGCAGCGAGTTGCGCGCATTGCTCAAGCACTATGTCGATCCGCTGCTGGCCAATGGTTGCGACACGATCATTCTGGGCTGCACCCACTATCCCTTTCTCAAGCCGATGCTCAAGACGATGCTCAAGACGATGATCCCCGAGAGCATCAGCCTGATCGACACTGGCGCGGCCGTAGCACGGCAGCTGCAACGGTTGCTGGCCGAGCGCGAGTTGCTCGCCGAGGGGCCGAACCGCCCGGTCAGATTCTGGACCAGTGCCGATCCCGAGTCCTTTCGCAAGACCCTGCCCCTGCTGGGCCAAGTCGCCGGCGTCGTTGAAAAATTCACCTTGTAAAAAAAGTGTGAAATATCTAAAAAGTCAGCTGAACTTCTGATCAAGCGCCGATTTCTATACGGCTGAGTTACCTAGAAAACCAAACGATCGTTCCGGAAAAGGAAGTTTCAACGTGAAGCGACTATTCTGCTTGGCCGCGATTGCGGCTGCACTGATGGGGCAAAGTTTTACTGCACAAGCGGCAAACGTTGAGTTTGCAGTGGGGGCGACCAGCGATTCGACGATGACGTATCGCCTGGGGATGAATTTCGATTGGGACAAGAGCTGGCTGCAAAGCGACGTCGGGCGTCTGACCGGCTACTGGAGCGGCGCTTACACTTACTGGGAAGGTGACAAGACCTCCAGCAACAACAGCCTGTCGTTCTCGCCGGTGTTCGTTTACGAGTTTGCCGGTCAGTCGGTCAAACCGTATGTGGAAGCGGGGATTGGTGTGGCGCTGTTCTCCGATACGCGCTACGAAGACAACAATATCGGCCAGGCCTTCCAGTTCGAAGACCGCCTCGGTTTCGGTTTGCGTTTCAACGGCGGGCATGAAGTGGGGATTCGCGCGACTCACTATTCCAACGCCGGTCTGAACAGCAACAACGACGGTGTGGAAAGTTACTCGCTGCATTATTCGATGCCGCTGTAACGGCTTGCAGATAACCCTGTGGGAGCGGGCTTGCTCGCGAATGCGGTGTATCAGTCGACAGCTGAGTTGATTGACCCACGGCTTTCGCGAGCAAGCCCGCTCCCACATTTGGTTTTGGGGTGTCTTCGGGATCAGCGGTAGGCCGTGGCAATGCCTTTGCGTTCTTCAATGCATTCCGGCGCACCCATCTCGAACTCGCGGCAGATCAGCGGGCGTTTCTCGTAGATCGTGCACATCATGCTGTCGCGATCCAGCGCGGCGCACCAGCCGTCGTCCAGACGCAACATCACCTCACCGCCCCACTCATCGGTATCGATAAAGCGCTCAGGCACGCCGGTGTCGGTAATCAACATCACTTCGAGCTGACAGCAACAGGCTGCGCAGGTCGAACACGTGACCGCTGGTTCGGCAATTTGCCGATGGGGAATGGTTTTCATGGTCGGCAGTGTAAGGCAGTGGCCGGTGACTGTGTGAAAGGCCTGACAGACGCTCAATGGATCGGGCTCAATGGCTCAGACGTCGCGCCATGGCATGCAGCAACGGAAATAGCAGTGACCACAGCAGAGCGATGCCGATCAGGGTCGGCAGTTCACCATAGGGAAATTGCACCCCGGCCAAATGTCCGCCGCCGTAATAGGACACGGCGCCACCCACTGCGCCGAGTACGCTGGCCAGCCACCATGGCCGGGCGCTCCATTGCAGGCAGTGGCGCAACGTGGTGGCGAGCAAGGCCCAGAGCAGCATCAGCCACAGCGGAATCAGCGGTGCCGGATCCTGAAAATCGAACACCCCCGCTGCGCGCAATACGCTGTCCACCGCGGTGCCGACAATCACCACGCTGAGGATCAGGCGACCTTCCGCCGCCCAACTGCTGATCCAGCCCAGATGGATCACCAACACCGCCAGGGCCAGCAGCAACCACAGGCTATTGCCGCCGAGCACGCAGGCCAGCCAGCCGATCTGGAACAGCGCTGCGTTGCATAGCCGCTCAAGCATCGAAGCGCCCGAGCAGTGGCGCCGGCATCGCCGCAGGTTTAGCCAGAAGCAGTTGCGCCGTGCCGATGGTGCGTTCCAGGAATCCGCCCTCGCAGTAACACAGATAAAACTCCCAGAGCCTGAGGAAGTAATCGTCGTAGCCCAGCTCGCTCAACCGCCCGTGGGCGCGGCGAAAGTTCTCGTGCCACAGGCGCAGGGTGCGGGCGTAATGCAGGCCGAAGTCTTCCATGTGCAGCAGGTTCATGTCGGTGTCGCGACTGACGATCTCGAGCATCTTCTGCACACAGGGCAGGGCGCCGCCGGGGAAGATGTAGCGCTGGATGAAGTCGACACCGCGCCGGGCCTGTTCATAGCGCTGCTCGCGGATGGTGATCGCCTGCAACAGCATCAGGCCGTTGCTCTTGAGCAGGTGCGCGCATTGCTTGAAGTAGGTCGGCAGGAAGCGGTGGCCGACCGCTTCGATCATTTCGATCGACACCAGTTTGTCGTATTCGCCGGTGAGGTCGCGGTAGTCCTTGAGCAGCAGCGTTACCCGATCCTGTAATCCCAGTGCCTCGATACGCTGGGCGGTAAACGCGTACTGCTCTTTCGACAGTGTCGTGGTGGTTACATGGCAACCGTAATGCTGCGCGGCGTAGAGCGCCATGCTGCCCCAACCTGTGCCGATCTCCAGCAAGTGGTCGGTGGGCTTGAGCGCGAGTTTCTGGCAGATCCGTTCCAGCTTGTTCAGTTGGGCCTGTTCCAGACTGTCCTCGGGGGTGAGGAACTGCGCTGCCGAATACATCATGGTCGGGTCGAGAAATTGCTCGAACAGATCGTTGCCCAGGTCGTAGTGCGCGGCGATGTTTTTCTGCGAACCCTTGCGCGTGTTGCGGTTGAGCCAGTGCAGGCCTTGCACGAAGGGGCGACCGAGGCGGGCCAGTCCACCCTCCATCGCGTCCAGCACGTCAAGATTGCTGACGAACACTCGCACCACGGCGGTCAGGTCAGGCGAACTCCAATAGCCATGAATAAACGCCTCGCCTGCACCGATCGAACCGTTGCTGGCGACCATGCCCCAGGCGGCTGGGTCCTGTATGTGGATTTCGCCCAGCAACGCACTGCCCGGGGTGCCGAACAGTGTTTGCTCACCGTCCTCGATCAGCAGCAATTGGCCGTGTTTGAGCTGGCCCAACTGGCGCAACACACCGCGACGCAGCAGCGAGCCGGTCAAACCATTGGTATTGAGGCGACTGACTGACAGGCTAGAGGATTTCATGGCGTTGCTCCTTGGGAGGCGCAGTGGCGATCTGAAAGCTGCCGTCGGCAGCCTGATGAGCAAAAATCGGGGCACGCTTGAGCAGCAGGCGCAGGGCTTGCCAATAAATCGCCAGGCAGGTTTTCGCGGTCATCCACGGAAAGCGCCACAAGTAGCGGTGCAGGCTGCGGCGGTCGAGGGGCTCGCGCTGCAAGTTCAGCGTGGCGTCGAACAGTTTCTGTTCGCCCTGCCAGTCGGCCATGTGCACACCCAAGGTTTGTGCTGCCGGGCTGAAACTCATGCGGTACTCAAGATCACGCGGCAGGAACGGCGAGACATGAAAGGCCTTGGCCACGGCGAAGTGCTGGTGAAAGTCCTGCAGATCGACCGGAGTACGGGCCGGCAGCACGTAGTGATAACGCTCGCGCCACGGCGTGTTGGTCACTTCACAGAGAATCGCTGCCAGTTGGCCGTCGGCCTCGTGGCAATAAAAGAAACTCACCGGGTTGAACGCCAGACCCCAACTGCGTGGTTGGGTCAGCAGGCAGACCGATCCTTGCGGTTCATGGCCGAGGGCGGCGCCGACCTGCTGGCGCACCGCATCGATCAGGCGCATGCCGCTGCCGGTGAAGGTTTTCAGGTAGTCGGTTTCACGGAATGAAAACGCTGCAAAACGGCTGCGACTGGCAAGTGCCGAGAGCTCGAACACCGCGTCCTGTTCGGCCAGATCGAGGTACAGCAGACCGATCCGGTAACGGAACTCATGGCGTCTGGGCGCAAAGCGTCGGTGGCCGATCCAGCCGCTGTACAGGGCGCTGTTCATAAGCTTTCCCCGAACGCCTCGGCCACGCGCAAGGCGCTGACCACGCCGTCTTCATGAAAGCCGTTGGCCCAGTAGGCGCCGCAGTAATGGGTGTGTTGCTGGCCGTCCAGTTCGGCCCAGCGGTTTTGCGCCGCCACCGCCGCGAGGCTGAATTGTGGATGGGCGTAAGTGTATTTGGCGAGCACCTTGAACGGACTGATGCCGGCGCTCTGATTGAGGCTGACGCAGAACGTGGTGTCGCTCGCCATTCCCTGCAGAATGTTCATGTCGTAGGTGACAGCGGCATGCGTATGGCCGGCACCGCTCAAGCGGTAGTTCCAACTGGCCCAGGCCAGTTTGCGTGAGGGCAACAGGCGGGTATCGGTATGCAATACCACTTCGTTATCGGCGTAGGGCAGGGCGCCGAGGATCGTCCGTTCTTCGTGGCTGGGAGTGGCCAGCAGTTGCAGGGCCTGGTCGCTGTGGCAGGCGAGCACGACTTTGTCGAAGCGTTCGATGCCGGCCGGGCTGTGGATCACCACGCCGTGTTCGTCGCGATCGATACGGGTCACTGGGCAACTGAGGCGGATCCTGTCGTTGAATGCTGCAGTCAGTGGCGCGACATAGGCACTTGAACCGCCCTCGATCACCTGCCATTGCGGGCGATCACTGACCGACAACAACCCATGATTCTTGAAAAAACGCACGAAGAACTGCAGTGGAAAATTGAGCATCTCGGCCATCGGCATCGACCAGATCGCCGACCCCATCGGCACGATGTAATGCAGGATGAAGCGTTCGCCGTAACCGCCGGCCTTGAGGTAATCGTCGAGCGTGGTGTCGGCGGCGATCCGTTGTTCAGCAAGATCGCGCTGGGCTTCCTTATTGAAACGCAGGATGTCGCGCAACATGCCCCAGAATCCCGGCGACAGCAGGTTGCGGCGCTGGGCAAACAGGCTGTTGAGGTTGTTGCCGTTGTATTCCAGCCCCGTGTCCGGGTCGGTCACCGAGAAGCTCATTTCGGTCGGTTTGAACGACACCCCGAGCTGGCCAAGCAAACGAATGAAGTTCGGGTAAGTCCAGTCGTTGAACACGATGAAACCGGTGTCCACGTTGTATTCGCGGCCATCGACGGTCACCTGCACGGTGTGCGTGTGGCCGCCGACCCAGTCGCTGGCCTCGAACACCGTGACGTCATGTCGGCGATTGAGCAGGTAGGCGCAGGTCAGGCCCGCGATCCCGCTGCCGACGATGGCGATTCTCATGTTGGGTCCCGCAACGGTGGGCTGCTGCGCACCATGCGCTTGCCGATTGCCAGTTGCAGGCGCGCCGGCAGCTTCGACAGTGGCCACAGTGCTGCCATGAACAGTGCCGGAAAGGCGATTTCCAGAGGACGATCCTTGAGCTTGGCGAAGATGTGTCGTGCTGCTTTATCCACAGGCCAACTGAGGGGCATCGGAAAATCGTTCTTTGCCGTCAGCGGTGTTTCGACAAAGCCTGGGCTGATGATGGTGACTTCTATGCCTTCGTCCGCCAGATCGATGCGCAGCGATTCAAACAAGTAGCGCAGCCCGGCTTTCGACGCGCCGTAGGCTTCGGCCCGAGGCAGCGGCAGATAGGTGACGGAGCTGGCCATGCCGATCAGATAGGGCGCGGTGCCTTTGCGCAGCAATGGCAGGGCGGCTTCAATGCAGTAGCTGCTGGCGAGCAGGTTGGTGCGCACCACATGTTCGATGATCGAGGCGTCGAACTGCCGCGCATCAACATACTCACAGGTGCCCGCATTGAGGATCACGCTATCGAGCGAGCCCCAGGCGTGTTCGATCTGCTGGCCGATCTCGCGCACGACCTGACTGTTGGTCAAGTCGCCTGCCACAATCAGCACTTGCCCCGGATAGCGTTGCGCCAACACCTTGAGTGGTGGCAACTGGCGCGAGCTGACGGCCAGATGCGCGCCGCTTTTCAGAATCTCTTCGGCCAGCGCTGCGCCGATGCCACTGCTGGCACCGGTCAGCCAATACCGCCGTGGAGGTGTACGACTCATCCCATTCTCCTTTTCAGCCAGGCAATCACCCGGCCCAATACGGGTAAATGTTCATACAGCATCGCCCCGGCATCGAAATAATCCCGGTGGCGATAGACCTTGTCGCGCCACAGCAGGTGCGAACACCCGGCGACGCGAATCAATCGGCCACCCGCCAGGCGCGGGTGGCGGTAACTCATGACCCAGCGCAGGTAGCCTTCACAGTCACCGATCTGGTCGAAGCCGTGGAAGTCAAAGCGCAGCTCGTTGACGTTGGCATACAGCTCGCTGAAGTAATGCTGCAGTTGCGCCAGCCCCTGGACTTCGTGCAACGGGTCGGTGAAGTGAATGTCATCGCTGTACAGCTCGCCCAGACGTTGCAGGTTGCCTTTGTTCAATTCGGCAAACTGGCGAGCGAAGCGGCGCAGAAATTCACTCATGGCCCTCTCCCATGGACGAGCGCGACGGCAGGTTCTTGAAGGCCGCCAGCGCCCGTTCGCGCGACGCCCCGAGATTGACGATCGGCAACGGATAATCCGCGACGCCGAACAGCCCGCCAGCACTGGCCGGGTTGTGCACTTGCTTTTTGTTCAAATCGGCCAGCTCAGGCAGCCAGTGCTTGATGAACAGGCCTTCGCTGTCGAATTTTTCCGATTGGCTCAGCGGGTTGAAAATGCGGAAGTACGGCGCCGAATCGGTGCCGGTCGATGCGCTCCACTGCCATCCGCCGTTGTTCGCCGCCAGGTCGCCGTCGATCAGGTGCTGCATGAAAAACCGTTCGCCTTCGCGCCAGTCGATCAGCAGGTTTTTGGTCAGGAACATCGCCACTACCATCCGCAGGCGGTTGTGCATCCAGCCGGTTTCCAGCAGTTGGCGCATGGCCGCATCGATGATCGGCAACCCGGTGCGTGCTTCTTGCCAGGCAGCGAGTTCGTCCGGTGCATCGCGCCAGGCCAGGGCCTCGGTTTCCGGGCGAAACGCACGGTTGCGCGAGACGCGGGGATAGCCGACCAGAATGTGTTTATAGAACTCGCGCCACAGCAGCTCGTTGATCCAGGTCACCGCGCCGACCTTGCCGCTGTCGAACTCGCCTTGATTGCTTTGCAGGGCGGCGTGCAGGCATTGGCGCGGCGAGATCACCCCGGCGGCCAGATAAGCCGAAAGTTGACTGGTGCCGGGCTTGGCCGGGAAGTCGCGCTCGCTCTGGTAGTAGTCGATTTGCGCGTCGGCGAAGGTATCGAGACGGCGCCGGGCTTCCTGTTCGCCGGCCGGCCACAGGGCGCGCAATGACCCACTTGGTGTTGCAAAACCTTCGATCGAAGCAGGCACCGGATCGCTGGCGATGTTGAGCTGCGCCTGTTTGCCGGGTGCTTTTACCAGCGCAGGCATCGAGCGATGCAGGCGCTCGTAGCACACCTTGCGGAACTGGCTGAACACCTGAAAGTAGGTCTCGGTCTTGGTCAGTACCGTGCCGGGTTTGAACAACAGTTGGTCAAGATAACTGTGAAAAGCGATGCCTTTGGTGTTCAGGGCCTGGGCCACCGCCGCATCACGACGGCTTTCGTGGACGCCGTATTCTTCGTTGGCGTGCACGGCCTCGATGTTCAGTTGCCGGCATAGTTCGAGCAGCACGGCCGGGGCCTGATCCCAATGAGCAGCTGTGCGCAGCAGCAACGCAATGTTCAGTTCACCGAGGCGTGCGCTCAGTTCACGCAGATTACGCAGCCAGAAGTCGACCTTGCACGCGGCGTCGTCATGCTCGCGCCACTGCTGCGGGCTCAACAGGTACACGGCAACCGTCGGGCCGCGCGCTGCGGCGGCGGCGAGGGCGGTGTTGTCATGTTGGCGCAAGTCGCTGCGCAGCCAGATCAATTGCATCGCGGTTTCCATTAAATCAGCCCACGCTGAACGAGTGCCTGATGTGCCGAGAGCGGATCTTCGGCCAGGGACAAATCAGCGATCTCACGGGTTATTACGGACAACTCGGTCTGGTGGATGCATACCGTTGGTCCGACCAGCATTTTCGGAGCACTGACGCCATTCAGCAGTTTTGGCAACTGCGCCAGGTTCATCGCCTTGCTCGAATACAGCAGTACGCCACGCGCTTGCAGATGCTCGACCGCCAGCGCCAGTTCTCCGGCCGGTAGCGGCCAGTCGAACACTTGCACCGGGCAATCGGCACTGCTGATCAGCCACGCGCATAGCCACAGGTGCGGTTCCAGTGGCAGGTCGGAGTGATTGATCAACAGCAGCGGCGCAGCGTGTAGTTGCCGATTGTTATGGTAGATGCGTGCGCCGAATTTGCTGCGTAACCACGAATAAAAGAACACCCGCTCCATTTGCGCCCCGAACTGGCCTTGCCAGCGCTGTTCAAGTTCGGCCAGCAGCGGCAGCAGCAATTGCTCGCACAGGGTGCGCGGTGGATACAGGGCCATGGCCTGGTTGATGCTGTCGTCGAGGTTACGTTCGTTGAGCTGGGTGACGGCGTTGAGCAGGGCGTGACGCAGGCGTTGCCAGTCGTTCTCCACCGTTTCGGTAAAGGCTTGTGGCGTGTCGAGCAGCGGTTTGACCTGACTGACCGCCACGCCCCGGTTGAGCCAGGTGAGAATGGTCAGGATCCGTTGCACATGCTCGCTGGAGTACAGGCGATGGCCCTTGGGCGTGCGTTGCGGCACGATCAGCCCATAACGGCGCTCCCAGGCGCGCAGGGTGATTGCGTTGACGCCGGTCTGCCGCGCGACCTCGCGGATCGGCAGCCAACCCTCGTCGAGGGCTTTCTTGAAGTCGGCGCCGAGGTCTTCCTGGGCGCTGGTGTCGAGTGTGTCGTTCATCAAATGGCGTTTCGCAGGCTGAGGTTTTCCGGATGCGGCTGCAGGTAGACCTGTTGCGCAATGTACGGATCCGGGTGTTGGCGAAAGTGGTGTTTGAGCAACGTCAGCGGCACCACCAGCGGCACGATGCCGTGACGGTACTGGCCGATGACATGCTGCATTTCCTGTTTGTCGGCGGTGCTGATCGCCCGTTTCAGATAACCGCTGATGTGCTGCAGGACATTGCTGTGGGTACGGCGGGTGGCGCATTTCTTCAGCGCACTCATCAATTCGCTGAAGTAGCGCGGGCCGAGTTCGACCGGATCGGTCTGGCCCATGTTGCCCAACAGTTTGCCCAGGGCCTTGTACTGCTCCGGGTTGTGGGCCATCAGCAGGTATTTGTAGCGCGAGTGGAATTCGGTCAGTGCGCGGCGGCTCAAACCCTGTTTCAGCACTTGCTGCCATTGGCTGTAGGCGAGTACGCGGGTGATGAAGTTTTCCCGCAGCACCGGATCGTTGAGGCGCCCGGCTTCTTCCACCGGCAGGTCCGGATGCTGCGCGCAGAACGCCTGGGCATAAATACCACGGCCGCCGCCGTTCACCGGTGCGCCGTTGGCGTGATAGACCTTGACCCGTTCCAGACCGCACGAGGGCGATTGCTGCATGAAAATGTAGCCGCAGATGCCATCAAGTTCGCCAGCCATTCGCTTGCCGTAGGCGGCCAGCGGTTCGGTGACATTGATGTGCGGGTTGACGGTGCCGATGGCTTCGGGGGTGTCCGGATTCCCCACCAGCCTGATCGGCTCGCGAGGAATGCCCAGGCCAATGGCGACTTCGGGGCACACCGGGACGAACTCGAAATACTCGACAAGGGTGCGGCTGCACAGCCGCGATTCCTTGTGCCCACCGTTGTAGCGCACTTCGGCGCCCATCAGGCAGGCGCTGATGGCGATTTTTGGCCGGGAGACAGTAAGGTCGGACATGCACACCTCGAATCTATTCCTGTACAGGTTGTTATTTCTGTACAACTTTCAATCAGCATAGATTCGTACGTGTACAAGTCAACTCATTTGTATAAGTTTTTCCGGGTTTACATTATTGGCCGTGGGAGCGGGCTTGCTCGCGAAGGCGTCAGGTCGGCTGGATTGATGTGACTGACTCACCGCTTTCGCCAGCAAGCCCGCTCCCATGAGGGATGGGGGGGGCTATTTCCAGCCCAGTAGCCAGTGATCGTTGTTCTTCAGCGTCTGCCAATCGAGGCGCTCGGCGCGCTGCGTGAGCACCGCCTGCAATTCGATCTCCAGCACCGTACCGTCCTCGTCGCGGATCAGTTCGGTCACCAGAAAGTGCTTCTCACGATTTTGCGGGTGGGCTGCTGTCCACTTCGACAGCAGCAGTTTTTGCGGATTGATGCGGTTCACTGCAGGTTCTCGTGCAAGCGGCGCGCGGCTTCCTGACCGCTGAGCCAGGCCCCTTCGACGCGCCCTGACAGACACCAGTCGCCGCAGGCATACAGGCCCAGATCGGCATCGGCCAATGTGCCCCATTCGTGGCCGGTGGCAGGCCGTGCATAGAGCCAGCGGTGGGCGAGGCTGAAGGTCGGGGCGGGCATGGCGCTGTGCAGCAGTTCGGCAAAAGCACCGTGCAGTTGCTCGATCACCGCTTCCTTGGGCAGGTCGATATGCTGCCGGCTCCAGGCACTGCTGGCGTGCAGCACCCAAGTGTCGCAGGTGGTATCGCGTCCCGGTTTGCTGCGGTTGCGTGCCAGCCAGTCGAGGGGGCTGTCCTGCACAAAGCAACCTTCGATCGGGGTATCCAGCGGCGTATCGAAGGCGAGGGCGACGGCCCAGGTCGGGTCCATCTTCACCCCGGCTGCGGCGCCGGCGAGTTTCGGTGCGGCGGCCAGCAAGGCGGTGGCTTGCGGTGCCGGGGTGGCGATCACGACATGGCTGAAGGGGCCGTGAGTGAAACCTTCCGCGTCCTGCAGATGCCAATGTTCTTCACCGCGAAAGACTTCAGTGATGCGGCAGGCGAAATGCACTTCCAGGCCGTTGAGCAAACCACGGGTAATGGCGCTCATGCGCGGCGTGCCGACCCAGCGGGTCTGCTCGTCCGGCGACAGGTTCAGTTGCCCGCCCTGATAGGTGTAGAGCTGCGGTTGCCATTCGGCGACCCAACCCAGGCTTTGCCAGCGTTGCACCTCGGTGACGAAGCGTCGGTCGCGGGCCGTGAAATATTGCGCGCCCATGTCCAGAGAACCGGCGTCGCTGCGTTTGCTCGACATGCGTCCGCCGCTGCCGCGGCTTTTGTCGAAGAGCTGGACGGTATGTCCGGTCTCTGTCAGCGCCTGCGCGGCGGAGAGTCCGGCGATGCCGGTGCCGATGATTGCGATAGGTACAGTCATAGGGGCCTCGTTTACCTTTCTGTACAGACTACGCCGTGATTGAAACCTGTACAATTTTGTTTTTTGGTATAACTTCTAGCGTTCTCGTTCTGACAGCTTGGCCTATTGTTAAACAATAGAGCCTGCCCGATAGAAAAGATCCCTGCTTATAAAAATAGACTAGTGATCCGGGTAAAACGCCACGCGAGGAAGATGTCATGCGCATATTGCTGACCGGCGGTACTGGTTTGATAGGTCGTCAGCTCTGTCGCTATTGGTCAGGGCAGGGGCACCAGTTGACGGTGTGGAGTCGGCGCCCGGAAACAGTCGCGAAAATCTGTGGTGCGCAGGTGCGTGGGATTGCGCGTCTGGAAGATCTCGGTAACGAGCCGCTGGACGCGATCATCAACCTGGCCGGCGCGCCGATTGCTGATCGGCCATGGACCCACCGGCGCAAGGCGTTGTTGTGGAGCAGCCGCATCACCCTGACCGAAACACTGCTGGCCTGGCTGGAAGCACGCGAGCAGAAACCGCAGCTGCTGATCTCTGGCTCGGCAGTCGGCTGGTACGGCGACGGCGGTGAACGTGAGCTGACAGAAGATTCGCCGCCGGTGATCGACGATTTCGCCAGCCAGTTGTGCATCGCCTGGGAGGAGACTGCGCAACGTGCCGAAGCACAGGGCATTCGTGTGGTGCTGGTGCGGACCGGGCTGGTGCTGTCGGCCGAGGGCGGCTTTTTGTCGCGGCTGTTGCTGCCGTACAAACTCGGGCTGGGCGGGCCGCTGGGCAATGGCCGGCAGTGGATGCCGTGGATACACATCGAAGACCAAATCGGCCTGATTGATTTTCTTCTGCACCGCAATCAGGCGAGCGGTCCTTATAATGCCTGCGCACCGAAACCGGTGCGCAATCGCGAGTTTGCCAAGACATTGGGCAGTGTGTTGCACCGCCCGGCATTCATGCCGATGCCGGCACTGGCGCTGAAAGTCGGGCTTGGCGAAATGTCATTGTTGTTGCTGGGTGGCCAACGGGCCATGCCGGCACGCTTGCTGGAAGCGGGTTTCACTTTCCAGTTCACGGATTTGCGCGCGGCCCTGGATGAGCTCTCCGGCCGCCTTTGAAATAGGACGATGCATGACCGATCACGCCTTGCTTCTGGTCAACCTGGGTTCTCCGGCCTCTACCTCGGTGGCCGATGTACGCAGCTACCTCAATCAATTTCTGATGGACCCGTATGTGATCGACCTGCCGTGGCCGGTGCGGCGTCTGTTGGTGTCGCTGATTCTGATCAAGCGTCCCGAGCAATCGGCCCACGCCTACGCCTCGATCTGGTGGGAGGAGGGCTCGCCACTGGTGGTGCTCAGCCGTCGCCTGCAACAACAGATGACCTCGCAGTGGTCCCATGGTCCGGTGGAACTGGCGATGCGTTATGGCGAACCGTCGATTGCAACGAAGTTGCTGCAGTTGGTGGCTGCGGGGCACAAGCGCATTACCCTGGCGCCGCTTTATCCACAGTTCGCCGACAGCACCACCACCACGGTGATCGAAGAGGCCAAGCGGGTGATCCGCGAGCATAAACTCGATGTGAAACTCTCGATCCTGCAACCGTTTTACGATCAGCCGGAATACCTCGACGCCTTGGTTGCCAGTGCGAAACCGCATTTGCAGCAGGACTACGATCATTTGCTGCTGAGCTTCCACGGTTTGCCCGAGCGGCACCTGACCAAGCTCGATCCGACCGGCAAGCACTGCTTCAAAAACGCGGACTGCTGCAAGAATGCTTCGCCGGCAGTCCTCGCCACCTGCTACCGCGCCCAGTGTTTGCGTACGGCAGCCGAGTTCGCCAAGCGCGCGGGCGTTGCCGATGGCAAATGGTCGGTGTCGTTTCAGTCGCGGCTGGGGCGAGCCAAGTGGATCGAACCCTACACCGAAGCGCGGCTCGATGAGCTGGCAAAAAACGGGGTGAAGAAGATTCTGGTGATGTGCCCGGCGTTTGTCGCCGATTGCATCGAGACACTGGAAGAGATCGGTGATCGCGGCAAGGTACAGTTTCGCGAAGCAGGGGGCGAGGAGTTGGTGCTGGTGCCGTGCCTGAATGACGACCCGCAATGGGCGAAGGCATTGGCCACCTTGTGTGAACGAGCGCCGTTGGCCCTTTAAAAGTCAAAAGCTTCGCGAGCAAGCCCGCTTCCACCGGTACAGCGTGATCCAGGTGGGAGCGGGCTTGCTCGCGAATGCTATCGGTCAGACAACAAGGATCTAAAACCTTAGATCAGCGGTTCATCCGCCTTCTTGTTCTTCCAGCCATCGTTACCCGGCAGAATCAGGTTCAGCGCAATCGCCACCACCGCGCACAGCGCGATGCCTTTGAGGCCGAAGTCGTCCGGGCCAGTGCCGGTGCCGACCAGCACACCGCCGATACCGAATACCAGCGTCACCGAAACGATCACCAGATTGCGCGCCTCGCCCAGGTCGATCTTGTGACGGATCAGGGTGTTCATCCCCACCGCCGCGATCGAGCCGAACAACAGGCACAGAATCCCGCCCATCACCGGCACTGGAATGCTTTGCAGCAGCGCGCCGAACTTGCCGATGAACGCCAGGGTGATGGCGAAGATCGCCGCCCAGGTCATGATTTTCGGGTTGTAGTTCTTGGTCAGCATCACCGCGCCAGTCACTTCGGCGTAGGTGGTGTTTGGCGGTCCGCCGAACAGGCCGGCTGCGGTGGTGGCGATACCGTCACCGAGCAGGGTGCGGTGCAGGCCTGGCTTCTTCAGGTAATCGCGACCGGTCACGCTGCCCACGGCGATCACGCCGCCGATGTGCTCGATGGCCGGAGCCAACGCCACCGGAACAATGAACAGAATCGCCTGCCAGTTGAACTCCGGCGCGGTGAAGTGCGGAATCGCAAACCATGGCGCAGCGGCAATCTTCGCGGTATCGACCACGCCGAAATAGAACGACATGGCGAAACCGACCAGCACGCCGGAAATGATCGGCACCAGACGGAAGATGCCTTTGCCGAACACTGCCACGATCAACGTGGTCAGCAGCGCCGGCATCGAGATCATCATCGCGGTCTGGTAGTGGATCAGTTCGGAACCGTCGCCAGCCTTGCCCATCGCCATGTTCGCGGCAATCGGCGCCATGGCCAGGCCGATGGAAATGATCACCGGGCCAATCACCACGGGCGGCAACAGACGGTCAATGAAGCCTGTGCCCTTGATCTTCACGGCCAGGCCCAGGAAGGTGTAGACGAAACCGGCTGCCATCACGCCGCCCATGGTCGCGGCGAGGCCGAACTGGCCCTTGGCGAGAATGATCGGGGTGATGAAAGCGAAGCTCGACGCGAGGAACACCGGCACCTGACGCCCGGTGACGATCTGGAACAGGATCGTTCCCAGACCTGCGGTGAACAGTGCCACGTTCGGGTCCAGGCCCGTGATCAGCGGCATCAGCACCAGAGCGCCGAAAGCCACGAACAGCATCTGGGCGCCGGACAACACCGTACGCCAGAGCGGATCGTTGAACTCTTGCTGCATGGTTACGCGTCCTTCTGCTTGGTGCCGAAGATCTTGTCACCCGCATCGCCAAGCCCAGGAATGATGTAGCCGTGCTCGTTCAAGCGCTCATCGATGGACGCGGTATAGATGGTCACGTCCGGGTGAGCTTTTTCTACTGCAGCAATACCTTCCGGCGCGGCAACCAGCACCATCGCGCGGATATCCTTGCAGCCAGCCTTTTTCAGCAGGTCGATGGTCGCAACCATCGAGCTGCCGGTGGCGAGCATCGGGTCGATGATCATCGCCAGCCGTTCGTCGATTTCTGGAACCAGTTTCTCCAGATAGGTGTGCGCTTGCAGGGTCTCTTCGTTGCGGGCAACGCCCACAGCGGAAACCTTGGCCCCCGGGATCAGGCTCAGCACGCCTTCGAGCATGCCGATACCGGCGCGCAGGATCGGCACGACGGTGATCTTCTTGCCGGCGATTTTCTCGACCGACACGGTGCCGCACCAGCCTGCAATATCGTAGGACTCCAGCGGCAAATCTTTTGTAGCTTCATAGGTCAACAGGGCGCCGACTTCCTGAGCAAGCTCACGGAAATTCTTGGTGCTGATGTCAGCGCGGCGCATCAGGCCGAGTTTATGGCGGATCAGCGGATGGCGGATCTCGAGGATGGGCATGGAAAAACTCCGGCGGCAGGCAAAAAAACCGGCCTAGATTAATCTATCCGAGGGTGATGTCCTATAGGACATACAGTACGTTAGTCCATAAAGGCTTGATTCGGCCTCGATGGATGCGTACCTTTGCCCGCTTTTCCAATTCCGCCACCCCCTGGAGAGCGCCATGTCCGCTGATCTCGAGCATATCCGTCAAATCATGCGAGAGGCTGACTGCCTGTACACCGAATCTGAAGTCGAGGCGGCCATCGCCCGTGTCGGTGCACAAATCAACGAACAACTGGCTGACAGCAACCCGGTGGTGTTCTGCGTGATGAACGGCGGCCTGATCTTCTCCGGCAAGCTGCTGACTCACCTGCAGTTCCCGCTGGAAGCGTCCTACCTGCACGCCACGCGTTATCGCAATGAAACCAGCGGTGGCGACCTGTTCTGGAAGGCCAAGCCGGAAGTTTCGTTCATCGACCGTGACGTGCTGATCATCGACGACATCCTCGACGAAGGTCACACCCTGGGCGCAATCATCGACTTCTGCAAACACGCTGGCGCGCGCAAGGTGCACACCGCTGTGCTGATCGACAAGGATCACGACCGCAAGGCGCGTCCTGATCTGAAAGCAGACTTCGTCGGCCTGCCGTGCATTGACCGTTACATCTTCGGTTACGGCATGGACTACAAAGGCTACTGGCGCAACGCCAACGGGATCTTTGCCGTTAAAGGCATGTAAGAACCCTGCAGCATCCCCCTGTGGGAGCGGGCTTGCTCGCGAAGGCGTCGTGTCAGTCAGCATCATTGAAAGCTGACACACCGCTTTCGCGAGCAGGCTCGCTCCCGCAGTTGTTTTGTGTGTGCTGATCCATCCGCGATACCCATGCTAGAGTGCTCGGCCCCGCCCTCCGGAGCCAGTCATGCGCCTTCTGACCCGCAGCTTTGCCGCCCTCTTGCTGACCCTCAGCCTGCCGCTGGCCGCCGCGCCGATGCATAGCCAATTCCTGCCGCCGGACGACCTGACCCTGCGCGATGCTGAACCGGAACAGCAACAATTGCTGCAAGTCACCGATTATTCCGTGGTGGTCGGCGCACAGCGCCAGTCCAATCAGCAACCGATCCCGGTCACTTCGCCGCTGATGATCCGCCTCAAGGGCAAGTCCCTGAACAAGGGCGCGACCATCACGCAGGTCCTGCTCAACTTCGATGGCGAAAGCAAAAGCCTGAAAAAACCGGTGTACGACGACAAGCGCAAAACCCTGACGCTGTATTACCCGCTGGCCCAGTACCGGGTGGTGATCGATCTGCTGCGCAACGACACGGTGTATGTGCAGTTCCTCGGTTACGCCAACGGCCATATCTGGGCCGATTTGCACACCGGGGCCGTTCGATCGCGTTGAGCCGGGCGCCCGGGCAGGGGTAAACTGCCCGCCCCGTGTAATGTCTGCGAGCTGGAGTCGGCAATGCGTAAAGATAAGAAACAGGTGATTGGTGACGAGATCGGCGATGAGCAGATCAAGCTGTTCCTCGATTTTGAGCCGGTCGACGCCACTTCGCCGTCGCTGCACAAACTGATCAAGGCTTACCGTGGCCTGCGCATCGACGACTTCGAGCGCTTTCTGGGCTTCTTCGTCGAGGCCGGTTATGACGTTGATGGCAAAGACGAGCAGGGCAAGACCTTCGTTGACCTGATCGCGGATCAGCGCAATGCGCCGGACTACATCGAGCTGATCGAAAAGTCCCGCACCTGACCGTTGGCTCAACAGATTTTTGCCGGATAGGCTGGTATTGGTTCTGAGCCCTTCGCGAGCAAGCCCGCTCCCACGGTGGATCTCCTGTGTACACAAGATGTGTGGCAACAGAGATCAAAATGTGGGAGCGGGCTTGCTCGCGAAAGCGATGTAACTCACACCATGGATTTTGTGGCTGACTAAAAAAAACGCCCCGCACTCACTGAGTACGGGGCGTTTTTCATGCGGCGTGATCAAGCGAAGCTTGGGGTCTCGCTGCTTTCTTCAACCAGTTCCAGCGCGATGTTGTTCTGCGTGTTGATCTTGCGATACAGCGCAGCATCGGTCTCCAGGACTTTCTCGCGGGCCGGGAAGATCTCGGCCAGTTTGGCAGCCCATTCACCCTTGGCCTTGGCCGGGAAGCATTTCTCGATCAGTTCCAGCATGATCGAAACGGTTACCGAAGCACCTGGCGAAGCGCCGAGCAGGGCGGCGAGGGAGCCGTCCTTGGCCGCGACCAGTTCGGTACCGAATTGCAGGATGCCGCCCTTTTTCGGGTCTTTCTTGATGATCTGCACCCGCTGACCGGCCACTTCCAGGCGCCAGTCTTCGGCTTTCGCCTCGGGGTAGAAGCGGCGCAGCGAATCCAGGCGCTGCTCCATCGATTGCATCACTTCGCTGACCAGGTACTTGGTCAGGTCCATGTTGTTTTTCGCCACGGCCAGCATCGGCCCGATGTTGCCGGCGCGCACCGACATCGGCAGGTCCATGAAGGAGCCGTGCTTGAGGAACTTGGTGGTGAAACCGGCGTATGGTCCAAACAGCAGGGATTTCTTGCCGTCGACCACGCGGGTGTCCAGGTGTGGCACCGACATCGGTGGCGAACCCACTGCGGCCTGGCTGTAAACCTTGGCCTGGTGCTGTTTGACCACTTCCGGGTTGTCGCAACGCAGCCACTGGCCGCTGATCGGGAAGCCGCCGAAGCCTTTGCTTTCTTCGATGCCCGAAGCCTGCAGCAACGGCAGCGCCGCACCGCCAGCGCCGAGGAAAACAAACTTGGCATCGACTTCACGGCTGCTGCCGCTGTTGACGTCCTTGATGCTGACGGTCCAGCCGGCGCCGTTACGCTTGAGGCCGGTCACGCGCTTGCAGTATTTGACCTGGGTGTCGGGAGCGCTGGTCAGGTGCTTGAGCAACTGATTGGTCAGGGCGCCGAAGTTGACGTCGGTGCCGTTCATCACGCGGGTGGCGGCCAGCACTTCATCCGGCGAGCGGCCCGGCATCATCAGCGGCATCCACTCGGCCATTTTGGCCTTGTCTTCGGTGTACTCCATATCGGAGAACGCGTGATGCTTGTGCAGCACGTCAAAACGTTCCTTGAGGAAGGAAACGCCTTTGTCACCCTGCACGAAGCTCAGGTGCGGCACCGGGCTGATGAAGGATTTGCACGAGCCAAAGGTGCCTTTCTTCGTCAGGTATGACCAGAACTGCTTGGACACTTCGAACTGGGTGTTGATGTGCACGGCTTTCTTGATGTCGACGCTGCCGTCGGCCGCTTGCGGCGTGTAGTTCAGCTCGCACAGGCCGGCGTGGCCGGTACCGGCGTTGTTCCACGGGTTGGAACTCTCCGCCGCACCGGAATCCATCAACTCGACGACTTCCAGCTTGATCGCCGGGTCGAGCTCTTTGAGCAGTACTGCCAGGGTGGCACTCATGATGCCGGCCCCAACCAGAACTACGTCGACTGCTTCGTTATGCGCCATTTAACGCGTCTCCAAAATCTGCAGCACCAAATTGTCGGCATGGCTGCCAGGGAGTGACGGGGCAGGTCAGTTGCGCCCCAGATACCCATGGCCAGGTTCGCCATGTCCGAATCTTCGCAATTTTTCGCAACTTCGACGGATGCGTGCGGCCTGGCTTCAAGAGCTCCATGAACTCATTTCAGCACGCGGCTGGCAATTCGACTTATGGTCGAGACATCCGTTTTTGTGCAACCAAATCCGTAGCGGACAGGCTTCAGGCTCCGATATTCGAGGTATACCCGGTCCCGTGTCGTTGGGCTGTTTCAGACGCTAATGGTGCATGTTCAGACGCAAAACTTTTCATTTGCTCGCCACACTCTTGTGAAGTTGTGAAAACCCGTTTTTTTCACGCTCTTTTGAAGACGTGAACCTCAAAAAAGGGCTGTCCAGGCCTGGCACCCTGCCCGCAAGGGCAAAACAACGCGGTGGCCGAGCGTCATGACAGCTCTGCAGATTCGCGAAAAGCGGGGTTTTTGCCGGAAGAACAGGCAAGCGCGCCAACTTCACTCGATCTGTGTGGGCGGCTCTCTGTGGGCGATTTTGATGTCGATGCAAGCGCATTGACGCTGTTGCGGGGCCCGATCAGGAGACGTCCTTATAATCGGGGGGAGATTGTATCGAAGAAATGCGGGCAGTTGCTCGTGTTTAATGACTTTTATTAGGCATCCGGTCAGATGCTCAACATCGCCTGTACCCGTGCGCGGGGCTGCGACGGTATGACGCGGGCGCTGGCGGGCAGTGGTTGGTGCAACCAGTTGAGGCGGATTTCTTCGATTTCCACCCAACCGTCGCCCATCGGTTGCAGGCTGCACTGCTTGAATGCCTGGCAGTGGCCGTTGCGGTCGAGCAGGGCAAAGCTGCGGTGCAGCGGACGTGGGGCGAACAACGAGATCAGATAACGCATGGCGAGTACCTTGTTGGAGGACTGCTTTGAAGCTTGCCAGGCAGCCGTGACGCCAAGGTGTATGGGCGGTGAATAATCTGTGACAGGAACCGCTTTCCCAAGGGTTTGTCAGACATTTGAGTATTCACTGTCGAGTGCTGGTGACCCACAGTGGCCCACCGCTATACTGCCGGCCTGTTTGTGCCTGATTCTGGAGAAAAGAGCATGTTGCAACGCCTGTTGTTCGGTTTGATCACTGTGACCAGTTTGACGCTGGTTGGCTGCGCCCACAGCCCGCAACAACTGAGCCCGGAACCGAAGCTGACCACGCAGCTGGCGCCGGTCGGTCATGGCCAGCAAGTGGTGGTGCGCGTGGTTGACGGTCGTCCGTCGCCAACCCTCGGCACCCGTGGCGGCCTGTACCCGGAAACCAGCGCCATCACCGTGCAGCGCGAGCAGATCCTGCCCAAGTTGCAGGCTCAGGCTGAAGCCGCCGTGCGTCTGCTCGGCTTCACCCCGACCAGCAACGCGATGAACGCGCCGCAGCTGACCGTGACCCTGACCGAGCTGAAGTACCAGTCGCCCAAAGAAGGCATGTACGTGACCGAAGCTACCATCGGCGCGACCTTCCGTTCCGACGTGCAGAGCGGCAACCGTCGTTACAGCGGCCGTTACGGTGCTTCGCTGGACCAGCGTTTCGGCATGGCGCCTAACCAGGAAACCAACACCAAGCTGGTCAGCGACGTGTTGAGCGACGCCTTGACCCGTCTGTTCAAGGACCCGACCGTGGGTCAGATCCTCGCCGAATAAGCTTTTCGGCAGCTGTAAAAAAGCCCGGTGCCAGCAATGGCCCCGGGCTTTTTTGCGGCCACAGAGTTCGAATCTGCACAATTCCTCTGTGGGAGTGGGCTTGCTCGCGAAGGCGGTGGGCCAGTCGAAATCAGTGTTGAATAACACGACGCCTTCGCGAGCAAGCCCGCTCCCACAAGGGGATTTGGGTTGTTCAGGCGGCTTGTGAATAGAAGTCGAGAACACTCACACCCGCCAGCAGATCAGCCTCCGGCAAATCCGCATGTTGATGCCCGCCGAGGGCGCAATACACCAGCCAATGACGATCCTGAACATTGAAGGCGAGGCTGCCGACGAGGCTCTGTTGTTCGTCGGTCGGGGTGATGAGGTACAGGCGATCCTGGTTTTCTGCGTGAAGCATGTCGCGTTCCATGTGTGTTTCGAGGCGCGCATGGTGGCCGATCCAAATGACGAAGCAGTGACACAGGACAGCCATCGGTCGATTGTCAGGTTATTTGTCGCAAAGGCTAGGGTAGTGCAGGAGGGTTTCGGTAGAATCCGCGCCGCAGTCGTCGAACGGGCGTCTGCCACACCGATTCAGTTCCGAGGTCTGTGATGTCGCTGCACTTGATGACGCTGTTTACCGCCCATCCCGCCAAATTGATCAACCTGCTGGCGCTGGCACTGGCCTTCCCGGGCAGTTGGCTGCTGCACGCGACCCGTCGTCGTGAACAACGCGCCATGGCCAGCATCGCCGCTCAACGTCAGGCCCAACCGAACGCCGAGCCGATTCTGGATTGGGCGACGTTGCGCATGAACCGGTTCTTCTACCGCTTTGGTTTTGCCTGCCTCGGCCTGGCCCTGATCGTCTCCTGGATCAGCACGCGCTTCTGAAGCGAATGCAAAACCCTGTGGCGAGGGGATAAATCGCCTCGCCACAAGGGCTGCGCTATGCGTGCTTACAGCGGCAACCCAGCCTTGACCCGGTACTGATTGCGCACCGGCGTCGCATATTGCAGCACCAGATACGGACGGTGCTCTTCAGGGCAGGCGTCCAGTCGGCTCTGCCATTCTTCCTGTGCCTTGGCCAGTTCATCTGCCGGGAACACCTCGGCCGCTTTCGGCACGTTCAGTTGCGGATCGGCATCGGCCCACTGCGCGTACGCCAGGTAATGCACCGGGAACAGGCGGTAACCGCCGAGAATCTGCTTGTCCATCTCGACCGCCAATTGCTTGGTGTCTTCGAACAGCTCGCTGATCGGCGCGGCGAAGTTCACGTGCACCCGGCCCTTGTAGCCGGTGATGCCCTTGGCAATGCTCACGTCATCCTCGCCCGGCGCCTTGGCGTAGGTGCCGGTGGTGGCGCGGATGTACAGCTCGCGGGCCTTGGCCTGATCGCACGGGTCGTATTCGTAGCTGATCGACACCGGGGTCAGGTTCAGCGACTGGATGACTTCGCCGAACGGCTCGTCCTTGCGGCTCATGTGGAACATCTTGAGGATCGCCGACTCGGTACGGTCATCGCCGTCCTTGGCCCGGCCTTCGGCCTGAGCGATCCAGATCGAGGCGCAATCGTTGCGGATCGAGTGGTTGATGTACGCCGACAGCAGCTGATACGCGGCCATTTTTTCGCGACGGCCGGTGATCGAACGGTGCACGATGAAGCTCTTGTTCAGGCGCATCAGGTCGCTGACAAACGGCTTCTGCAGCAGGTTGTCGCCAATCGCGATGCGTGGCGTCGGCAGGCCGGCGTGGTACACGGCGTAGTTGACGAAGGCCGGGTCCATCACGATATCGCGGTGGTTGGCGATGAACAGATAAGCGCTGCCGGACTTGAATTGCTCGACCCCGGTGTAGGTCACGCCATCGGTGGCGCGCTCGATGGTGTGGTCGACGTAGGACTCGACCTTGTCCTGCAAAGTCGCCACCGAAGTCACGCCGGCGAACTCACGACGCAGCCGATGGGCTATAAGTGGTTTGAGCATCCAGCCGAAGGCACCGGCAAAACGCGGGAAGCGGAAGTGGGTGAGGATATCTAGAAACGCCTTGTCGCCGAGCAGTCTTGCCAGTACCACAGGTACTTCGCTGTCGTCGTAAGGTCGGATGGCATCGAATTCGCCCATCATGCTCTCTTGTTGGAAACGGCTAGGGTAAGTAAAGGTTTTGATCGAAAAGCCGCGGGGCACGGTCTGAAAAAGTAGCCAGACAAAAATAGCCCTGCAAATAGACCGGCGATTATACGCACAAGTCACTTGGGAGACCGCGATGCTGGAGAGCGCACTGTACGAATGTCCGTATTGTGGTGAGGAAGTCGAAACGACTGTCGATCTGTCCGGCGGCGATCAGACCTACATCGAGGACTGTCAGGTGTGTTGTCGACCGATCACGTTTGTGTTGCAGGTTCACGGCGAGGACTGGTTTCTGGAAGTTTTCAGCGAAAACGAGTGAGGGGCGCCCATGCAGCGAATCTACGAGCCGGAAAACCTGATGGAAGGCGAAATGCTCAAGGGCATGCTTGCCAGCGAAGGCATCGAGGCGCATCTGGTCGGCCGCGATCTGCTCGGTGGTACGGGCGAGTTGCCGATCTTCGGATTGCTGGGATTGTCTGTCGATAACGATCAGGCCGAGTACGCCCGCGAGCTGATCACCGCGTACAATGCCGCGCTGCCGCTGCCCGGCGATGAACCGGAGAGCTTCCCCGGCACGTTGGTCTGTTAGGCTGGCGTTCGTTTTACTTCTGAGTCGTGTTGCCCCATGTGTGGACGTTATGCCCTGTTTCGCTGGAACCGTGACTTCGCGGCCCTGCCTGGTTTTCCCGCCGATCAGCAGGCGCAGTGGAACATTTCCCCCAATGATTCGGTGTTGATGCTGCGTGCCGAGGCCGATGGCCAGCGCACGCTGGCCCGCGCCCGTTGGGGCCTGACGCCGCCGTGGCTGACCGATCTGTCGAAAACCCCCGCACATGCCCGGGCCGAGACGGTGGCCGAACAACCGATGTTTCGCGAAGCGCTGCGCCTGCGTCGCTGCCTGCTGCCGGCCAATGGTTTCTACGAATGGCGCGGCACCGTGCGCAAGCGCCCGTACTGGTTGACGCCGGGGGAGGGCTCTTCGCTGTTTTTCGCGGCGATCTGGGAAGCGTATCCGGTGCAGGAGCAGGTGTGGCTGAGCGCGGCAGTGATCACTCAGCCGGCGGCCAGTCAGCGTCGACCGCTGATTCTCGATGAGGCGGGGCAAGCGGCCTGGCTCGATCCCGAGACGCCGCTGCATGTGTTGCAGGGCTTGCTGGCCAGTGAACCTGCCGCATTGCGCGAGCGGGTGTTGGCGAACCTGGTGAATGATCCGAAACTCAACGGGCCGGAGTGTCTGACCCCGGGTTGATGCATTGTCCGTGCGGGCCCCTTCGCGAGCAGGCTCGCTCCCACATTGGAATGCATTTCAACTGTGGGAGCGAGCCTGCTCGCGAAGGCGATTTCGGATCAGACCTTGAACTGGTTGATCAACCGCCGCTGCTGTTCCGCCAGCTTGGTCAGATCGGCACTCGCCGAACTCGACTCATCCGCACCCCCCGCCACTTCATTCGCCACCTGGCCGATATTGATCACATTGCGGTTGATGTCATCCGCCACCGCGCTCTGCTCTTCTGCCGCGCTGGCGATCTGCGTGTTCATGTCGTTGATCACCGACACCGCCTGGGTAATCGTCTCCAGCGCTTGCGCGGCTTTCGCCGCGTGCTGCACGCTTTCGTCGGTGCGGCTCTGACTGTCTTCCATGACCCGCACCACGTCGCGGGTACCCTGTTGCAGTTGCTGGATCATGGTCTGGATTTCTTCGGTGGCCTTCTGCGTCTTCTGCGCCAGATTGCGCACCTCGTCCGCCACCACCGCAAAGCCGCGCCCCTGTTCGCCGGCACGCGCCGCTTCGATCGCCGCGTTCAGCGCCAACAGGTTGGTCTGTTCGGCGATCCCGCGAATGGCAGTGAGGATCGCGTTGATGTTCTCGCTGTCCTTGGCCAGGGTCTGCACCACGTCCACGGCCTTGCCGATTTCCACCGCCAGCACGCCAATCGAATTCGAGGTGTCACGGACAATCTGCATGCCTTGTCCGGCCGCCTGATCCGCGTGGCTGGCGGCTTGCGCGGCCTGGGTGGCGTTGCGCGCGACGTCTTGCGCAGTCGCGGTCATTTCCTGCACGGCGGTGGCGACCTGATCGATCTCGGCCATTTGTTTCTGAATGCCGATGTTGGTGCGAATGGCGATGTCGGCGGTGTGTTCGGAGGAATCGCTGACGCTCTGCACCGACGTCACCACCTGCGTGATCATCGCCTGCAGCTTGGCGAGGAAGGTGTTGAAACCCTTGGCAATCGAACCCAGTTCGTCGCTGCGATCACTGCTCAAGCGACGGGTCAGATCGCCTTCACCCTTGGCAATGTCATCCAGCATGGCGACCATTTGCTTGAGCGGTCGGGCGATACCGTGGCCCACCAGCCAGATCACCAATAGGCCGACGCCTGCGATGATCAGACCGACCATGGCCATGCCGAACGTATCGGATTTGCGCTGGGCATCAAGGTCGGCCTGGAGTTTCTGCAGATCCGCCATCACTGCGTTCAGCGGCAATTGCAGCATCAAGGTCCAGCGGGCGTCGGTCTGGCCGATGCCGAACGGCAGGTACAACTCGATGCGGCCCTTGTCCTTGTTGACCGAGTAGGTGACTTCGCCGCGCTTGAGATTGGCCATGTTGGCGATCTGCTCGGCGTCGAGAATGTCGCTGACCTTCTCGCCGAATTTGCTCGGGTCCTTGGTGTAGGCGACGATCCGGCCGTTGCCGCCGATCAGGGCCATCTGCCCGGCGCCGCTGTACAGTTTCTGGTTGGCAGCGAGGAGCATTTCCTGGATGAAGTTCACCGACAGGTCGGCGCCGACAATGCCCTGGAACGCACCGTTGAGCATGATCGGTTCAATAAATGAGGCGAGCATGACGATCTTGTCGCCGACCTTATAGGGCGCCGGATCGATCACGCAGGCTTTCTTGCTCTCTTTCGAGCACAGGTAATACTCGCTGGCGCGCACGCCGGTGGAGAGGACTTTCTGGTCGTTGACGTCCACCAGTTTGTCCAGGCCGAGGGTGCCGTCGTCATTGCGGAACCACCATGGCAGGAAGCGCCCGTTCGCCGCATCGATGCCGACCACGCTGGTGCCGACGTAGGCCGCATCATTGTGGTCCAGTGCGTTCTTTTCCCAGCCGATGTAGGTGCCGAGAATCTTCGGGTTCTTCTCGACGTTCTCCTTGATCAGACTGATCAACTGCTCGCGGCTGACGGTCAGGCGCGGCTGACCATCGGCGCCCGGTGTGCCGAGCAGCGCGTTGACGCGCACCAGTCCGCCAGCAATCAGCAGCGGCGCCTCGAGTTCGCGCTGGATCTGGCTGACCTGGGTCTGGGCCAGCGAGGTCAGGCGTTGTTCGATGACTTGTTCGAACTGTGCCTGAGTGCGCTGTTGCACCATGTCCTGGGTGCGGGCGCCGGAAAACAGCGCGTACAGCACCAGCGCGGCAACCACGCTGAGGACGATGGCGCCGGCCAGGGCGGCGACGGAAAACTGGATCGACTTGAACTTCATGGGAGCTCCGCACGCAAGAGGACGTCTGCGCTGTTGTATCGGCAGCAGGCATTGCGCCATGAGTGCTGAGCGGAACTATGGATAGAGGATGTCGCAAATGGATCAGTGCGCGACGCAGTTGCAGAGGGCGCTGCGCGGCCCTGTGAATTTTTTCCTACAGGGTCAGCCGACGACTTCTGAAAGTGCATGCAACACGTCTGTTGTATCTGGCGTCGATACAATTACCCGCCTAGGATACGCGGCATGTTTTCAGGGAGCTTTTGAATGAACAAGACATTGGTTGTAAGTGCACTGAGCGCAGCGCTGTTGCTGGCCGGTTGTCAGTCGGTCAACACCACCAGCGGCGGAGCCGTGGGCGTGGAGCGCAAGCAGTACATGTTCAGCATGCTGTCCTCGCAAGAGGTCGACCAGATGTATGCCCAGTCCTATCAGAAGACCGTTGGCGAGGCGTCGAGCAAAGGCGTGCTGGACAAGACCAGCCCCGAGGCCAAGCGGGTTCAGGCGATTGCCAACCGGCTGATTGCCCAGGCGCCGAACTTCCGCCCCGATGCCGCGCAATGGCAGTGGGAAGTCAACCTGATCAAGAGTGATGAACTCAACGCCAACTGCGGCCCTGGCGGCAAGATCATTTTCTACACCGGGCTGATCGATAGCCTGAAACTCACTGACGATGAAATCGCCGCGGTGATGGGCCATGAAATCGCCCACGCCCTGCGCGAGCACGGTCGTGAAGCGATGTCCAAGGCTTACGGGATCGAGATGGCCAAGCAGGGTGCTGGGGCGTTGTTCGGTCTGGGTCAGGACAGCCTGGCGCTGGCTGACACCGTTGCCAACTACGGCATGACCTTGCCCAACAGCCGCGCCAACGAAAACGAAGCCGACCTGATCGGCCTCGAGCTGGCGGCACGCGCCGGGTACAACCCGAATGCGGCGATCACCTTGTGGAACAAGATGAGCAAGGCCTCGGAAGGCGCACCGCCGGAATTCATGAGCACGCACCCGGCATCAGCCAGCCGGATCGCCTCGTTGCAGGCGGCGATTCCGAAGGTGATGCCGCTGTACGAGAAAGCTCCGAAATCCTGATGGATTTTCAGGGCTGCTGATGGCCCCTTCGCGAGCAGGCTCGCTCCCACTTTGAAATGCATTCCATTGTGGGAGCGTGCTTGTCTCCGGGCGGAGTTCCGACGAAGAACGATGACGCGGTCTATCGACTGACGCCGTTAAACCCAGCCACTGCTCTGCATCGCCTTGTACACCGCAACGATCGCCAGAATGAAGAACGCCGAAGCCGCCAGGCGACGGATCAAGGTCAGCGGCAATTTGTCAGCGGCAAAATTACCCGCCAATACCACCGGCACGTTGGCAATCAACATGCCCGCCGTCGTACCGATAATCACCAGCCACAGCTCCGGATATTGCGCCGCCAGCATCACCGTGGCGATCTGCGTCTTGTCACCGATTTCGGCCAGGAAGAACGCGATCAGCGTGGTCAGGAAGGGGCCGAACTTGCGCGCGGTGCTGGCTTCATCGTCGTCCATCTTGTCCGGGACCAAAGTCCACAGGGCAGTGGCGGTGAAGCTTGCAGCGAGAATCCAGTGCAGCACCGCGTCTGAGAAGAAACTGCCGAACCAGGCGCCTACCGCACCGGCTGCCGCGTGGTTGGCCAGGGTCGCGGCGACGATACCGGCAATGATCGGCCAGGGTTTGCGAAAGCGAGCGGCGAGAATCAGCGCGAGCAGTTGCGTCTTGTCGCCGATTTCGGCCAAGGCAACGATTGCGGTGGGAACGAGTAACGAGTCCAGCATCAGGATTTTCCTAAGGGGCGGGTCGACACGGCTATGACACGTACAGCCTTCCCGCCCCGGGTAAGGTGTGCGTGTCATAGGTCTTGTCAAACCCTGCGATCCGTCTGGTGCGGACGCTTGGGTCGCATACGCCATGATCTGAGGATCAAGTATGTTGACGTATGCCGGACGAGCTTGGCGCTCGTGGGAGACTACTCCCCTAGGACGGAGCGGATTCTGCCTAGGCAGAATCCATTCGGCAAGTGCTAATTTTCAGCCACGCTTGGCGCGGTAGATGCGGAAACCATTGCCCTCGGCCTTGATCGCGCACACGCCCAGATGCTCTTCGATCAGTGGCTGATATTTCAGGAAGCTGTTCGCGACCAGCCGCAGTTCGCCGCCGTTTTTCAGATGTTTAGCTGCTTTTCGCAGCAAGTTCTCGGTGGCGAAATAATCGGTGTGCACCCCGACGTGGAACGGCGGATTGCTCAGAATCGCGTTCAAACCCATAGGCGCGGCATCGATGCCGTCACCGGTCAGCACCTCGGCTTCCAGACCGTTGGCGGCCAAGGTGAGGCGGCTGCTGGCGGCGGCGAAGGCATCGACGTCGAGCAAGGTCACCTGATTGTGCGGGTAGCGACGCTTGACCGCCGCGCCCAGCACACCGGCACCGCAGCCGAAATCGAGCAAGTGTCCGCTCGGCAGTTTGTCCAGATGCTCCAGCAGCAGGGCGCTGCCGCGATCCAGTCGGCCATGGCTGAACACACCCGGCAGGCTGATGACTTTCAACGGGCCTTCGGCCAAGGGCAGCTCATAAGTCTGCGCCAGGCTTTCCAGCGATTTGGCTTCAGGCGCATTGGCCACGGTGACTTGCCATAGTTGGCAGTGACGGGCGCTGTCGAGTTTGCGTGGCTTGCCGATCGGGTTGAGCTGTTTCGATGCGCCTTCGATACCGCTGCGCTTTTCCCCCACCAGAAACACCTCGCGCCCGGCCAGACGCGCGGCCACGGCGTTGAGGATGTAATCGGTCAAATCCTTGGACTTGGGCAAAAACACCACCGCGCTGTCGAACTCGCGCTCCGGCACGTTCACGCCGAAATGGCTGCGGCCTTCGAAGCGCGTGTCGAGTGCGGCCTGATCGCCGGCATGCCAGCACCAGCCGAACGCATTGGGCAGACGCCCGAGCAAATCGTCGGCGGGCAGACCGGCCAACAACAGCGAACCCTGGAATAACTCGGCCTGACGAAGCAGTACTTCACTGCGCGGATCCATAACTGCTCCTTGGAAAAAAAGTGCCGCAGTTTATCAACTGACGACCCGCAGCGCTTTACCGCTGAAGAACGCCTGCGCGTTTTCGGTCAATTGGCCGACGATGCGCTGCCGCGCCTCGCGACTGCCCCAGGCGTTGTGCGGGGTGACGATCAGCCGCGGGATATCGGCGGCCAGCAATGGATTGCCGTTGACCGGTGGTTCGACGCTCAACACATCGGTGGCCGCACCGCCGAGGTGACCGTTGCGCAAGGCGTCCGCCAGGGCTTGCTCGTCGATCAAACCGCCACGGGCGGTGTTGACCACAAATGCGCCGGGCTTCATCGCCGCCAGTTCGCGGGCGCCGATGAAGTGGCGGGTGTGTTCGTTAAGCGGGCAATGCAGGGTCAGGGCGTCGATCTGCGGCAGCAATTCGTTCAGCGGCAGGCGATCCGGTCGGGCAGGTCGGCCCGGAATCTGCCCGAGCAGGACCCGCATGCCAAACGCTTCGGCCAGTCGTGCGACGGCGCCGCCGAGTTCGCCATGACCGAGCAGGCCGAGGGTTTTGCCTTCCAGTTCGACGATCGGGTAGTCGAGCAGGCAGAACTGTTTCGCCTGCTGCCAGCGACCTTCGCCCACCGCGTTCTGGTAATCAGCCAGGCGCGTGGCGAGGTTGAGCAGCAACATGATCGTGTGCTGCGCCACCGACGGCGTGCCGTAACCCTGACAGTTGCACACGGTGATGCCGTGGCTGCGGGCCGCGTCCAGATCGACGTTGTTGGTGCCAGTGGCGGTGATCAGGATCAGCTTCAGCTCGGGGTTGGCGGCCATGGCGGCGGCGTCGATGCGGATCTTGTTGGTGATCGCCACCGTGACACCCTGCAGACGCTCGCTGACCTGTTCGGGCAAGGTCTGGGCGAACAGTTGCAGGTCGCTGAAGCAGGCGCGCAACGGGCTGAGGTCGAGATCGCCGAGATCCAGAGACGGGTGATCAAGGAATACGGCGCGGCGCGGGTTCGTCATCAACTGTACCTTTTGTGCGGTGAACGGAAGGCGTAATCTGCCGAGCCTACCAGATGAAACAATTGGTTACTCAGTGCCCGAGGCGCTCACAAGTCCTGTGGGAGCGGGCTTGCTCGCGAAGAGGGCGTGTCAGGTCAATAAAGGTTGTCTGACACAACGCCGTTCGCGAGCAAGCCCGCTCCCACAGGGAAACGCAGTCGGGTGATGTGTCCAAACTGATGATCGACCCCAGAGGAGCCTCCATGTACTGGACCGAATTCTTGACCGTTGCACTGATCCATCTGCTGGCCGTGGCCAGTCCCGGCCCGGACTTCGCCGTGGTGGTGCGTGAGAGCGTGACCCATGGCCGACGTGCCGGTACCTGGACGGCACTGGGTGTCGGCACGGCGATTTTCCTGCATGTCGGTTATTCGCTGCTGGGCATCGGCCTGATCGTGTCGCAATCGATCGTGCTGTTCAACGCCTTGAAATGGGCCGCCGCCGCTTACCTGCTGTACATCGGCTTCAAGGCCTTGCGTGCGCAACCGGCGAAAACCGTCACCGACGATCTGCACAAGGAAGCCGGTGTGCGTACCGCGCGCGGCGCTTTCACGTCGGGCTTCGTCACCAACGGTCTGAACCCGAAAGCCACGCTGTTCTTCCTCTCGCTGTTCACCGTGGTGATCAACCCGCACACCCCGCTGGCAGTCCAGGCCGGTTACGGGGTTTACCTCGCGGTGGCGACAGCAGTCTGGTTCTGCCTGGTGGCCATGCTGTTCAGCCAGCAACGTGTACGCGCCGGTTTCGCCCGCATGGGTCACTGGTTCGACCGCACCATGGGCGCGGTGCTGATCGCCATCGGCGTGAAACTCGCGTTCACCGAGATGCATTAAGGACTGGCTGCGATCAAAATGTGGGAGCGGGCTTGCTCGCGAATGCGTCGGATCAGTCGACTTCATAGGTGACTGGAAGACCACTTTCGCGAGCAAGCCCGCTCCCAGAGGGGAGCGAGGCGATTCCTACACAAGTTCGCTGAGTTTGCTCAGGGTGTTGAGGTATTCGCGCGGATTCTCCCCGAGCAAACGGCGAAACATCGCGCTGAACGCCCGCGCGCTGCCGTAACCCAGGTCTCGCGCCACGCTCTGCACGCTGTCCCCGGCGAGCAGGCGCGGCAGGGCTTCCATCAGGCGCAGTTGCTGGCGCCAGGCGTTGAAACTCATCTTCAGTTGTCGCTGGAACAGCCGCGCCAGGGTGCGTGAGCTGGCGCCGACCTGCTGCGCCCAGTCTTCCAAGGTGTTGGGGTGATCCGGTGTGTGCAGCAACGCCATGCAGATGTTTTGCAGGCGCCGGTCAGTGGGCATCGGAATGTGCAGCGGCAGGTACTCCAGGCTGGCGAGTTCTTCCAGCATCAATTGCTGGATCAGCGGATTGTCCGCATGCGGCGGGCCCTGCACGGCGCGCAGGATCAGCTCGCGCAGCAGCGGCGTCACCGCCAGCACGCAGCACTGTTGCAGGCTGGGTGGTGACAACTCGGGGGCGATGAACAGCGAGCGCATCTGCACATCGCCGGACATGAATATCTCGTGCGCGACATGCGGTGCAATCCACACCGCGCGGCTCGGCGGAATCACCCAGGCACCGAGGTCGGTGACCACCCGCATGATCCCTCGCACGGCATACAACAACTGCGCCTCGCGGTGCAGGTGCAGCGGCTGGTGTGCGCCGTCCAGATAATCCCGGGGATAGGCGCTCACCGGGCCGTGTTCGAAATGGGTGATTAACATGTCTGATTCAATGATCTGGTTGGCAGGTATGCGCTTTTTCGCCAACTTAGCATAGGGCCGCTGACAACAATCCGCTCATCACAAACACAAGCGTGCCGCCATGAATCAATCTCGAAACGTCATACGCTACGTCAACGCCGCCCATGTGATCGACCACATGTTCATGCTGATTTTTCCCGCTGCCGTGCTCGGCATGACCCAGGCCTTCGGCCTCGACTACGCCGCGCTGATCGGGCTGTCGCTGGGCGGCTTCATTGCCTTTGGCGCGTGTTCGCTACCGGCCGGCTGGCTGGGCGATCGCTGGAGCCGACGGAAGATGATGCTGGTATTTTTCTTCGGCATCGGCGCCTCGGCGATCTTCACCGGGCTGAGCAACGGCCCGACGATGCTGGTGGCGGGGCTGACCCTGATTGGCATTTTTGCCGCGATCTACCACCCGGTGGGCACCGCGATGCTGGTGGCCTACGCGCAGAATCGCGGGCGGGAAATTGGCATCAACGGCATGTGGGGCAACCTCGGCGTGGCGTTTTCGGCGCTGATCACCGGGTTGCTGGTGGCGCAGTTCGGCTGGCGTTCGGCCTTCGTGTTGCCGGGTGTGGTGGCGATTGTGCTGGGAGTCGGCTTTGCCTGGCAGGTGCGTGAGGAGCCGATCCCGCAACGTGCGCACACCGCCCTGAAAGGCGCTGCGGGGCAACGGATTTCGATGGTCACGGTGTTCACCGTGCTGGCGCTGGCCACTGCCACCGGTGGCGTGGTGTTCAATGCCACGACCATGACTTACCCGAAGCTGTTTCAGGAGCGTCTGCATGATCTGTTCGCCTCGCCACAAACCCTTGGCGTGGTGGTCAGCCTGGCGTATGCCTTCGGGGCAGTGGCGCAATTGAGCATCGGCCAGGTGCTGCACCGGGTCAGTTTGAAATGGCCGTTTCTTGTCTTGACGCTGTGTCAGGCGCCGCTGTTGTACGCCATGGCGTATGTCGATGGCTGGGCGGTGATCGTGCTCGGTGCGGCGTTCATGTTCGTGGTGTTCGGCCAGGTGACGGTGAACGACTCGATGGTCGCCAATTTCGTTGCGCCGCAGTGGCAGTCACGGGTATTCGCCCTGCGTTACTGCCTGTCGTTCGGTGCCAGTGCGACGGCGATTCCGCTGATTGCCTATGTCGAACCGCGCCATGGTTTTGTCGGGCTTTACTTGATTCTGGCGGGCTTTGGCGTATTGACCTTCCTCGCGGCCGTGGTTTTCCCACGCACACCCTCCGAAGCGGCTGTAGGGCAAACGGCCTGATCGACGCTGAATACCGGCAAATGCTGGCGCAAAGCTAGCATTTGTACGGCTCTGCAAATCATTCCTTTGGCTGATTTGGCTGGGGTATAACGGCTCTAGAGTAATGCTCTCTACGCCAACACCGTGCAGCCAGAAAAGGGATTCATATGTTGCAGACTCGCGTCATTCCCCCGGCCGATGGGGCCTACCAGTATCCATTGCTGATCAAACGGCTGCTGATGTCCGGCGCCCGTTACGAGAAAACCCGCGAGATCATCTACCGAGACCAGTTGCGTTATAGCTATCCGACCCTGATCGAGCGTGTGGCGCGACTGGCCAACGTGTTGACGGCGGCCGGTGTGAAGGCGGGTGACACCGTGGCGGTGATGGACTGGGACAGCCATCGCTACCTGGAATGTATGTTCGCCATTCCAATGATCGGCGCCGTGATTCATACCATCAACGTGCGCCTGTCGCCGGAGCAGATCCTCTACACCATGAACCACGCCGAGGACCGCTTTGTGCTGGTCAACAGCGAGTTCGTCGGGCTGTACCAGGCCATCGCACCGCACCTGACCACGGTGGAGAACACCCTGCTGCTGACCGATCTGCCGGAAAAGACTGCCGAGTTGCCGAACCTGGTCGGCGAATACGAGCAACTGCTGGCCGCCGCGAGTCCGCGGTACGACTTTCAGGATTTCGACGAAAACTCGGTCGCCACCACGTTCTACACCACGGGCACCACCGGCAATCCGAAGGGCGTGTATTTCACCCATCGGCAACTGGTACTGCACACCATGGGCGTGTCGACCATCATGGGGGCGATCGACAGCGTACGCCTGCTCGGCACCAACGACGTGTACATGCCGATCACCCCGATGTTCCACGTGCATGCCTGGGGCCTGCCCTACGTGGCGACCATGCTCGGGCTCAAGCAGGTTTATCCGGGGCGTTACGACCCCGAATTCCTCGTCGAGCTGTGGCGCAAGGAGAAGGTCACGTTCTCCCACTGCGTGCCGACCATCCTGCAGATGCTGCTCAATGCCAAAGGCGCGCAAGGCACCGATTTCGCTGGCTGGAAAATCGTCATCGGCGGCAGTGCGCTCAACCGTACGCTGTATGAAACCGCCAAGTCCCGGGGCATTCAGCTGACGGCAGCGTACGGCATGTCGGAGACCGGGCCGCTGGTGTCGTGTGCGCACCTGAACGACGAACTGATGGCCGGCACCGAAGACGAGCGCACCACTTACCGGATCAAGGCCGGTGTGCCGGGGCCGCTGGTGGAAGCGGCGATCGTCGACAGCGAAGGCAACTTCCTGCCCGCCGATGGCGAAACCCAGGGCGAACTGGTGTTGCGTGCGCCGTGGCTCACCGAAGGCTATTTCAACGAGCCGCAGAAGGGCGCCGAGCTGTGGGCCGGCGGCTGGTTGCACACCGGTGATGTGGCGACGCTCGACAGCATGGGCGTGATCGACATTCGCGACCGGATCAAGGACGTGATCAAGACCGGCGGCGAATGGATCTCCTCGCTGGACCTCGAAGACCTGATCAGCCGTCACGCGGCGGTACGTGAAGTAGCAGTGGTGGGGATTGCCGATCCGCAGTGGGGCGAGCGCCCGTTTGCGCTGCTGGTGATCCGTGAAGGGCACGAGATCGGCGCACGCGAGCTCAAGGAACACCTCAAGCCGTTCGTGGAATTGGGGCACCTGAGCAAGTGGGCGATTCCGAGCCAGATCGCCCTTGTTACTGAAATTCCCAAGACCAGTGTCGGCAAACTCGACAAGAAGCGCATCCGCCTCGACATCACCGAATGGCAGGCCAACAACAGCACCTTCCTCTCGACGCTCTGAGCGTCTGCTGGCGCGCCGAAAACGGCGCGCCAGCCCCACCAAGCAAGCGCTTGGCTTGTTAAATCCGAATTTTCAGCCATCCTTGCGGGGCCGACATGTGTCGGACTGGCGAAAGGACTGTTCCAGAGTGGCCGGCAGCTGCAAATCACACTTTAGAGGGATCAAGCAGTACCACCTGCTGGCTATAGTCCGCTCAAGGATTTTTAAGAACGGGGCACACGCACAACACGGGGCGATGCAACTTTGGAGTGACGTCGGGCGGCTACTGGCTCCCGGTCTTCCAGGCGTTTTTAAAAGTACTCACTGCCATAACAATAATGCACATGGAGTAGCGTCGATGACATCAGTAAACCAGTTCTGGCGCCGGGCTAAACTGCCTCTGGCCGTCAGTCTTGCCTCTACGCTCGCCGGGCCCGCATTCGGCGTCAGTTTCAACGTCGGTGAAATCGAAGGTCAGTTCGACTCCTCGCTCTCCCTGGGCATGAGTATCTCGACTCAGCAGCCGAACAAGGATCTTATTGGTGTCAACAACGGCGGCAAGGGCTTGTCCCAGACCTCCGACAACGGTCACCTGAACTTCAAGAGCGGCCAGGCCTTCTCGAAGATCTTCAAGGGCATCCATGATCTCGAATTGAAATACGGCGACACCGGGGTCTTCGTCCGGGGCAAATACTGGTACGACTTCGCGCTGCAGAATCAGGACCTGGAATACAAGGACGTCAGCAACCACAACCGCGATGTCGCGGCGCGCTCTTCCGGCGGGCAGATCCTCGACGCCTTCGTTTACCACAACTACTCGATTGCCGATGAGCCGGGTTCGGTGCGTCTGGGCAAGCAGGTGGTGAACTGGGGTGAAAGTACCTTCATTGGTGGCGGTATCAACTCGATCAACCCGATCGACGTTTCCGCGTTCCGTCGTCCAGGTGCCGAGATCAAGGAAGGCCTGATCCCGGTCAACATGTTCTACGTGTCCCAGAGCATCACTGAAAACCTCTCGGCCGAAGGCTTCTATCAGATCGACTGGCAGAAGACCGTGACCGACAACTGCGGCACATTCTTCTCGCAGCCGGACATCGTGACCACCGGTTGCGATGACAACCTGCGGGTGCTGAACAAACGCTCGACGATTCCGGGCATTGCGCTCGGCCCGTTGGCCAACGCTGGCGTCGATGTCAACGAAGAAGGTGTGCTGGTGCGCCGTTCGCCAAACCGCAACGCGCGTGACAGCGGGCAGTGGGGCGTTTCCGCCAAGTACATGTTCGATCCGCTGGCCACCGAGTTCGGCGCCTACTTCATGAACTATCACAGCCGTGCGCCGATCTTCAGCGCCACCGGTGCGCCTCAGTCGATCTATAACGGCGTCAAGGCGTTGCCAGGTCCATTCCAGGCACTGGGGCCGCTGGTGGTCGCGGGCAACTCGGAATACTTCATCGAATACCCTGAGGACATTCGCCTCTACGGCCTGAGCTTCTCCACCACCCTGCCTACCGGTACGGCGTGGAGCGGCGAGGTCAGCTACCGGCCGAATGCCCCGGTGCAGTTGAACTCCACCGACATTCTGTTTGCCGGCGTACGTCCATTGGGCGGGGCGTTGACCAACGCGTCGATTCTCAACGGTGTGCCGGGGCAGGACCTGCACGGTTACAACCGCAAGGAAATCACCCAGCTGCAAACCACCCTGACGCACTTCTTCGATCAGGTGATGGGCGCCAACCGGTTGACCCTGGTGGGTGAAGTCGGCGTGACCCACGTCGGTGGGCTGGAAAGCAAATCCGAAGCCCGCTACGGCCGCGACCCAGTGTTCGGCCCGGGTGAGCTGCCATCGACCGGTGGCCTCAACACCTGCTCGCAGATCCTTAACACCTCCACCATCAACGGTGCCGGCCCAGGGGCTTCGCGCGACAACGTTTCCAGCAACTGCAACAACGACGGTTTCACCACGGCCACTTCTTGGGGCTACCGCGCTCGTGCAATCTGGGATTACAGCGACGTGTTCGCCGGTGTGAACCTCAAGCCGAACGTGGCCTGGTCCCATGACGTGAAAGGTTACTCGCCAGGCCCTGGCGGCAACTTCGAGGAAGGTCGCAAGGCCATCAGCCTCGGTCTGGATGCCGAATACCAGAACACCTACACCGCGAGTCTGGCCTACACCAACTTCTTTGGTGGCGACTACAGCACAGTGGATGATCGTGACTTCGTTGCCCTCAGCGTTGGCGTGAACTTCTAAGCAGAGTTTTTTCAGGACGAACATACATATGAAAATAACAAAGAGTCTGTTCCACGCCGGTGTTCTGGGATTGTCGTTGCTGGCGACCAGCGTCATGGCGGCCGTTCCCGCCGCCGAAGCCGACAAGCTGGGCAAGAGCCTGACCCCGATGGGCGCCGAAATGGCCGGTAACGCCGACGGTTCGATCCCGGCCTGGAAACCGCTGCCGAAAAATGCCGGCACGGTCGACAGCAAGGGCTTCCTGTCCGATCCGTTCGGCAGTGAAAAACCGCTGTTCACCATCACTGCGCAGAACGTCGACCAGTACAAGGACAAGCTCGCCCCGGGCCAGTACGCGATGTTCAAGCGCTACCCGGACACCTTCAAAATGCCGGTCTACCCGTCCCATCGCGGCTCGACCGTGCCGGATGACGTGTTCGCCGCCATCAAGAAAAACGCCACCACCACCAATCTGGTCGCTGGCGGCAACGGTCTGGAAAACTTCGATACCGCCGTGCCGTTCCCGATTCCGAAAAGTGGCCTGGAAGTGATCTGGAACCACATCACCCGTTATCGCGGTGGCAGCGTGACCCGTCTGGTGACCCAGGCGACGCCGCAAACCAACGGCTCGTTCAGCCTGGTGTATTTCCAGGATCAGTTCGTGTTCCGCGACAAGATGAAGGACTACGATCCGGCCAACCCGGGCAACATCCTGTTCTACTTCAAGCAGAAAGTGACCGCACCGGCGCGTCTGGCCGGTACCGTGCTGCTGGTGCACGAAACCCTCGACCAGGTGAAGGAGCCGCGCAAGGCGTGGGTCTACGCCACCGGTCAGCGCCGCGTGCGTCAGGCACCGCAAGTGTCCTATGACGGCCCGGGTACTGCCGCGGACGGTCTGCGTACCTCCGACAACCTGGACATGTACAACGGTGCACCGGATCGCTACGACTGGAAGCTTGAAGGCAAGAAAGAAATCTACATTGCCTCCAACAGCTACAAGATCGACTCGCCGACCCTCAAGTACACCGACATCATCAAGGCTGGTCATATCAACCAGGACCTGACTCGCTACGAGCTGCGTCGTGTCTGGCACGTGGTGGCAACCCTGAAACCGGGTCAGCGTCACATCTATGCCAAACGTGACTTCTACATCGACGAAGACACCTGGCAGGCAGCCGTCATCGACCACTACGACGGTCGCGGTCAGCTGTGGCGTGTGGCCGAGGCGCATGCCGAGGATTACTACGACAAGCAAGTGCCGTGGTACGCGCTGGAAGCCTTGTACGACCTGCAATCGGGCCGCTACCTGGCACTGGGCATGAAGAACGAAGAGAAATCGGCGTATGACTTCGGCTTCTCTGCCACCAAGAGCGAATTCCAGCCGGGCAACCTGGGCCAGGACGGTATCCGCTAAGCTGTCACCAGAGGCCGCATCCTCGAAAAAACGCCCCGACTGGTTCGGGGCGTTTTTTTTGCGTTGCGATTTTGTAGCCATTTGTAGCAACAACTTCATATGCACGCCGTTTAAGGCTAGTCTGCGGACATCTGCTACGCCGCCAACAGCCATTCAAACAAGAGCCGGCCATGACTGATCTGTCCCCGCTACCGGGTCCTGCAAGCGTTGCCGTCGCGACACTGGACGGGCGTTTCTTTCGCCCGCCGTTGCCTGACGGCTACGTATTGCGACCGCGTCTGTGTGAACGCCTGAGCGCCGGACTCGGTGGACGTCTGTTGCTGGTCTGCGCACCTGCAGGTTTCGGCAAGAGTTCGCTGGCGGTGGAGTTTTGTCAGAGCCTGCCAGCGCACTGGCAGAGCCTGTGGTTAGGTCTCAGCCCGCGGGATAACGACCCGGGACGGTTTCTCGAACGGTTGCTGGAAGGGCTGCAGGACTACTTTCCAGACCTGGGCAGTCGCGCGCTCGGGCTGTTGAAAATGCGCCAGCGCCATCAGCCGTTTGCCTTCGAAGAATGGCTCGACGGTTTGCTCGATGAGCTGGCGCTGCAGTTGCAACCGACCGCGCCGCTGTTGCTGGTGCTCGACGATTACCATCTCGCCCAAGGGCCGGTACTCGACCGTTGCCTGCAGTTTTTCCTCAATCATTTGCCCGACGGCTTGCTGGTCATGGTCACCAGTCGCCAGCGCCCGGACTGGCATCTGGCGCGCCTGCGCCTGTCACGCCAGTTGCTCGAACTGCATGAGCAGGATCTGCGCCTGACCCATGATGAAGCCCTGACGCTGCTCGATCGGCACAGCAGTTCATTGCGCGGCGAGGCGTTGGAGAACCTGATCCAGCGCAGTGAGGGCTGGGTGGCCGGGTTGCGCTTCTGGTTGCTCGCGGTCTCCGAGGCCGGCAGCGAGGCGGCGTTGCCACCGGCACTGAACGGCGGGGAAGGGCTGATCCGCGATTACCTGCTGGAAGAAGTCATCGATTGCCTGCCGGCCGAGGTACAGTCATTTCTTTATGACACCGCGCCTCAAGAGCGTTTCTGCAGCGAACTGTGCGATGCAGTGCGCGAAGCCCATGACAGCGCCGAGATCCTGCGGTTTCTGTTGGCGCATCAGGTGTTTCTGGTGCCACTGGACGAGCACGGTCACTGGTATCGCTACCACCATCTGTTTTCCGATCTGCTACGCAGCCGACCCGTGGCCCAGACTCTGGTGCCCGCCGCGACATTACATCTGCGTGCCTGCCGCTGGTTCAACGCCCAAGGCTTGCTGGATGAAGCGGTGGAGCAGGCCTTGCGCGCGGGGCATCTGGATGTGGCGGCGAATCTGGTGCAGAACCTGTCCGAGGAACAACTGCTCGCCGAGCAGAACGTCGGCATGTTGTTACGCTGGAAAATGGACTTGCCCGACAGCCTGCTGATCAGCACGCCTCGGTTGATCGTGCTGTACAGCTGGGCGCTGGGGCTGGCCTGTCAGCTCGATGCTGCCGAAGAGTTGTCGAGTCATCTGAGCCGCTTCCTGCCGGCACCCTCGGCCTCCGCGCAGAAGTCGATGCTCGCGCAGTGGCTGGCGCTCAGCGGAATCATCGCCCGTGGGCGCGGGCATCGTGAGCTGACCCAGCGCTATTGCAGCGAGGCGCTGGAAAGCCTGCCGGTCAAGCGTTATGGGCAACGGCTGATGTGCCTGTCCACGTTATCCAATCTGGCGATTGCCGACGGCGACCTGTGGCGGGCCCGGGGCTTGAATCGAGAATCCCTCGAGCTGGCGCAACGCGTCGGCAACCCGTTGTTCGAGGCGCTGGCGCATTACGACCGGGCGCGGGTGTTGCAGGCGCGCGGGGAAATTCTGCGTGCGCTGGATGAAGTGCATCAGGGCCTGGAACGGTTGCGTGGTTTGTCCCCGCAACGTTTGTACGCGGTACGTGCGCGACTGACGCTGTATGAAGGTTTTCTGTTGTCCATGCGCTTGCAACCCCAGCAGGCGCGGGCTCGATTGCTGACTGGCCTGGCAGAAGCGCGGGCTTGCCGCGATATCAGCGTATTGATCGGCCACTGCGTGATCGCCCGTCTGGACGGTAGCGCCGGTGAGTTTGCCAAGGCCTTCGCCGAACTCGCCGAAGCTGAACGCCTGATGCACATCTGGGACGTGCCGCCGATCTACTATCTGGCGATGATCACCCTGGTCAAATGCGAACTGTGGCTGGCGCAAGGGCGCACCGATCTGGCTGAAGCCTGGCTGGCGCGACTGGGCCAGACCTACACCGGCGAACGCGCAGCGGCACCCCCCGAGTTTCATCCACAACTGCCATTGCACGTCGAGTTGCAACAGGCGTTGCTCGATGTGATTCAGGGACAGCCGATGCTCGCGGAAGGGCGGTTGAACGTGTTGCTGGAAAACGGTCAGCAAACCGGTCGGCAGTTGCTGTGTGTGATGGCGCTGGCGCAGAAGGTGATGTTGCTGCTGGGCAATGGCCGCGAACCCGAGGCGCGCAGGGCGTTGGGCCAGGCGCTGGAAGCGGCGGCTGGCGGCGTGATGCAGCCGTTTGACGCCCTGCTCAGAGAGCATTCGGACTGGTTGCGCAGCCAATTGCACAACTCACCGGCGCTTGCGGGACAGCAGTTGCTGGCGCATTTTCCGCAGGTGCCAGCACGGCCGGTCATTGAGTCCGCGGCGGCCGAACAACTCAGCAGTCGCGAACTGGCAGTGCTGCGTTTGATTGCCCAGGGCTGTTCGAATCAGGAAATCAGCGAGCAGTTGTTTATCTCGCTGCACACGGTGAAAACCCATGCCAGCCATATCAACAGCAAACTGGGGGTTGAGCGACGCACGCAGGCGGTGGCGCGCGCCAAGGAAATGGGGATGTTGACCTGAGCCTTGAAGCGCTACACCGAAGCAAACAAAAACGCCCCGAATAAATCGGGGCGTTTTGTTTGTTGCCTGACCTGCAAGCAGGTGCGGCGGGGAGGAATCAGGCCATCAGGTCATTGGCGCTGAAGCTGTTCACACCCACCAACTGGATCTCGAAGTCCGCACCGGCGTGCCCGGTGACGTTGCCCGACAGCACATGATCGACGAAACGCAGTTGGCCGGCGCCGGTGAAGTCGGCAGAGCCGATGAAGGAGAACGCATTGAGGCCGTCTTGCAACAGGTTGGCGTCAAACATTCTCAGGTCGATCTTGTCGCCCTCCAGACTGTTGAAGTCATTGATGACGTCACTCAGGCTTCCGGTTCCCACTTCGTTCAAGTTGCTGAAGACAAACTGATCGCTGCCGGCACCACCGATCAGGGTGTCCTTGCCGCCGCCGCCGAGCAGAATATCATTGCCGGCTCCGCCATCGAGCTGGTCATTGCCTGCACCGCCACTCAGGTAGTTGGCATCGGCGTTGCCGAACAATTTGTTGTCCTGGCCGTTGCCGAGCACACTGAAACCGCCAGTGCCGTTGATCCGTACGCTTTCCACGTTCAGCAGATTGCTCAGGTTCAGATCGACCACACTGTTCTGTTTCGCGTTGTACTGAATGCTCAACAAGTCGCGGCCAGGATCATTACCTTCCTGGATCAAGGCGAGCTCGGCAGCCTGATCCAGAATGTAGGTGTCATTACCCGCGCCGCCGATCATGGTGTCGATGCCGGTGCCACCATCCAGCACGTTGTTGCCGCTGTTGCCGGTCAACACGTTGTCCAGATCGTTGCCGGTCAGATTGAGCGCGTCACTTCCCAACAACAGGCCGTCTTCGACACTGTAGGACAGTGTGTAACTCACGGAGGTCTTGATCAGATCGTGACCATCCCACGGGGTTTCCTGAATGGTGTCGTTGACGTTGTCGACAATGTAAATGTCATCGCCAGCGCCACCGTTCATTCTGTCGGCACCGGCACCGCCGTCCAGTACATCGTTGCCGGCCCCGCCGTCCAGGGTGTTGTCGTAGGCATTGCCGAACAGTTTGTTGTCCAAGGCGTTACCCATCACCCAGAATGCCCCGGCACCCAGGACCCGCACACTTTCCACATTTTGCAGATTGGACGCGTTGAGGTTGATCACGCTGCTGTTTCTGTCAGTCGAATATTCGATTGTCAGCAGGTCTCGCCCGCCATCGGCATTCTCCTGGATTCGCGACAGCTCCGAGGAGTCATCAAGGAAGTAGGAGTCATTGCCCGCACCACCGATCATGGTGTCGATGCCGGCCCCACCATTGAGGATGTTGTCGCCGTCGTTGCCGATCAGCACGTTATCCAGTGCGTTGCCCGTCAGGTTGAGCGCTGCACTGCCGAGCAGTTGCGCGTCTTCGAGGTTGGCCCCCAAGGTGTAGCTGATCCACGATTTGACCTGGTCTCGACCTTCGTCCGCCAGCTCGACGATGGTGTCACCGATGTTGTCGATCACGTAGATGTCATCACCGGCGCCCCCCGTCAGGGTGTCGACGCCTGCGCCGCCGTCCAGAACGTTGGCATCGGCGTTGCCGAACAGTTTGTTGTCCAGGGCATTGCCGGTCACGGTAAACGCGCCCGCACCGGTAAGGCGCACGCTCTCGACGTATTGCAGGTTGCTCTGGGACAGATTGACCACGGCGTTCTGGGCTGCGTTGTACTGGATGTCCAGCAGGTCCCGACCGGTCTCGTCCGCTTCCTGGATCAGTGCCAGTTCTTCCGCTTGATCGAGGATATAGGTGTCATTGCCGCTGCCACCGATCATGGTGTCGATGCCGGCTCCGCCATTGAGCGTGTCATTGCCTGCACCACCGATGAGGGTGTTGTTGCCGTCGTTACCGGTCAGCACGTTGTTCAGCTCGTTGCCGGTCAAGTTGATTGCGGCGCTGCCCAGCAGTTGACCTTCCTCGAGGTTGGCACCCAGCGTGTAGCTGATTGAGGACTTGACCTTGTCATAGCCTTCGCCTGCCAGCTCGACGACGACATCTGCGATGTTGTCGACCACGTAAGTGTCATCGCCTGCGCCACCAGTGAGGGTGTCGCTCCCGGCACCGCCATCCAGATAGTTGGCCTGGGCATTGCCGAACAATTTGTTGTCCAGTGCGTTGCCCAACAGAGTAAAGGCGCCCGAGCTATTGATGCGAACGCTTTCGAAGTTCTGCAGGTTGCTCTGGTTCAGGTCAATGACGCTGTTTTGTGTTGCATCGTAGTAGATGTTCAGCAGGTCGCGGCCCGCGTCGGCATCTTCTTGCACGAGCGCCAGCTCGGCAGCCTGATCCAGGTTGTAGGTGTCGTTGCCGGCCCCGCCGATCATGGTGTCGACGCCGGCACCACCATTGAGAATGTTGTTGCCGGCGTTGCCGATCAGCACGTTATTGAGATCATTACCGGTCAGGTTGAGGGCGGCATCACCCAGCAGTTGGCCGTCTTCAATGTTGGCGCCCAGGGTGTAGTTGATCGAGGCCATGACTTTGTCGCGACCTTCACCAGCAAGCTCGACAACGATGTCGCCGTAGTTGTCCACCACATAGGTGTCATCACCGGCACCGCCAGTGAGGGTGTCGACGCCGCCACCTCCGTCGATCCAGTCATTGCCGGCATTGCCGAACAGTTTGTTGTCGAGAGCGTTGCCCAGCATGGAGAACGCACCCTCACCGTTGATCCTCACGCTTTCCACGTTGATCAGGTTTGCCTGATTCAGATCGACGACGTTGGTCGAAGGGCCAGCGGCGTAGTTGATCAGCAGCAGATCGCGGCCGGGATCATTACCTTCTTGCACGAGAGCGAGTTCAGCCGCCTGATCCAGGTTGTAAGTGTCATTGCCGGCGCCGCCGATCATGGTGTCGACACCGGCGCCACCATTGAGGATGTTATTGCCGGCGTTGCCGATCAGCACGTTGTCGAGTTCGTTGCCGCTCAGGTTGAGGGCGGCGTTGCCCATCAACTGGCCGTCTTCGATATTGGCGCCCAGACCATAGGTGAGCGTGGTCATGACCTTGTCGCGGCCTTCGCCGGCGAGTTCGACGACGACATCGCCATAGTTATCGACCACGTATGTGTCGTCACCAGCACCGCCGGTGAGGGTGTCGGCACCCGCGCCACCGTCAAGCCAGTCATTGCCGGTATTGCCGAACAGCTTGTTGTCCAGTGCGTTGCCCTGCAGGGCGAAGGCGCCGGCGCCAGTGATCCGAACGCTTTCTACGTTGACAAGGTTTGCCTGGTTCAGATCGACGACGTTGGTAAGGGGCCCGGCAGCGTAGGTAATTGTCAGCAGGTCGCGACCCGGATCGGTATCCTCGTAAATCAACGCCAGCTCAGCGGCATTGTCGAGGATGTAAGTGTCGTTGCCTGCACCACCGGCCATGGTGTCAATGCCGCCGGCGCCGTTGAGTACGTTATTCAGGGCATTGCCGATCAGCACATCATTGAAGTTCGAACCGATGGCATTTTCTATCTTGGCGCCATAAGCGATGGCCAGCCCATCGTTGATCGCGGTTTGGGACGTGAGATCGACGAAGGCTTTGCCAATGTTGCTGTAAGCGCCTTCGTTGAGATTGATGCTGACGGAGGCGAGCTGGTTGCTGGCATCGATCGTGTCGTTCCCGCCGGCATCCCAGATCGTTTCGAAAATTGACTGATCCGGCGCCCACTTGTAGACGTTGTCCCCGGTCTGCCAGGCAGTATTGGCGCCATAAAGGCTCTGGATCGCGAGGATGTCCAGCACCATCGGCGTCGTCGGCTGATAGGAATAGTTGCTGTTGTAACTCATCACCGTGAAGTGAACGTCATCCAGAGCAGGCGTCAACAGCGTCTTGTTGGCTGCACTGGTATCGAACGGGTGCTTGAGACCCAGCGCATGACCGATTTCATGAACGAACGTCAGGTAGTCGTAAGTGCCGTTGACCGGGTTCGGGTCGTTGGTTTCAGTGCCGACCCAGACATCACCGGCAGCAGGAAGGTTGTCAGGAAAGTAGGCCCAGGCTGCGGTTTTATTGTCCATCAACCGATAGCCGCCAAAGCGCAGATCGCCAACGTTATTGATGTCGTCGCTGGTCAGCGTGAACGTGATGTTGGCAACGGCACTCCATGCACCCAGGGCATTGGTGATTGCAGTCTTCTGTACAGCCGTCAGCTCATACAGCGCGTTGTATTCGTTTTTCGGACTGTAGCTTGTGGGGAAATACGAAGTCCCCGGTGCCATGAAACTGTAGCTGAGCGTTGTTTCCCCGCCGAAAGGCCAGTTCGGTCCTGTCCAGTATTTGCCGGCGATAAGGCTGTCGACGATAGCGACGCCAGTCAGCTTGGCAGGTAACGCGAGGGTATAAGTCGTGGGCGTAGGCATGCGGGGATTTCCTGAGTGCGCTGCGGCCCTTCCTGAATGCGACCGCTACAAAAAAATGCGATTTTGCACCAGAAGCAGATGCTTTGACATCATTGGGCCACTATTTTTCTGATTAGTGGCGTCAAATTACTGACCGGGCGATCTGTATCGGCTTGTGAAGTAGAATTCTGAAACAAGCCCCACTACCGTTCGTCCAGGACTCTCCATGACTGCATCCAGCCCAACGCTGATTCGCGAGACTTTCCCCGTCGGCCCGCTCCAGTGCAACTGCACGATCATCGGCGACCCGATCAGCAAAAAAGCCATCGTCGTCGACCCGGGCGGCAACCCCGACCTGATCATGGCGCGCCTCGATGCCCTGGGCCTGAAAGTCGTCAGCATCATCCACACCCACGCGCATCTCGATCACTTTCTCGCCTCCGGGCAGATGAAAGAAAAAACCGGCGCGACCCTGCATCTGCACAAAGAAGATCAATTTCTGTGGGACAACCTCGAGATGCAGTGCCAGATGTTCGGCGTGCCTTACACCCCGGTTCCATCGCCAGATCGCTGGTTGAGCGACGATGAAGAACTGGCCTGCGGCTGCGGCGTGGCGCTGCATACACCGGGTCATACACCCGGTTCCATGAGCTTTTGGTTTTCCGAGGCTAAGCTGTTGATTGCCGGCGACACGTTGTTTCGTCGCGGCGTAGGACGCACGGATTTGTGGGGCGGCGATCAGGCGACCATCGTGCGATCGATCAAGCAGCGGCTGTACACCCTGGACGAAGACGCAACAGTGATTACCGGACATGGCCCGGACACGCGTCTTGGGGATGAAATGCGGGAAAACCCGTTCGTGCGCGCCTAAACATTTTGTCACGAGTGTGCGGCGGAATTTTTCGGCATTGTCATGATCCAACGCCCGCAAAGGTCTATTGCCTAGGGCCGCTGCCACACAGAATGCGAAACCAGGAGCTCTTCATGTTCACCACGCCTCGTTTGATTATTGTTGCTACCGCTGTGGCCATGTTGGCCGGCTGCGCCTCGCCCAACCCGTATGACAATCAGGGGCAGGCCGATGGGGGCTCGCAAGGCATGAGCAAAGCCGCCAAGTACGGTGGTCTCGGCGCTCTGGCCGGTGCCCTGGCGGGTGCTGCCATCGACCACAACAACCGCGGCAAGGGTGCCTTGATCGGCGCGGCGGTGGTCGGTGCTTCGGCGGCCGGTTACGGTTACTACGCCGACCAGCAAGAGAAAAAACTGCGCGCCAGCATGGCCAACACCGGGGTTGAAGTGCAACGTCAGGGCGATCAGATCAAGCTGATCATGCCGGGCAACATCACCTTCGCCACCGATTCGGCGAACATCGCACCCAGCTTCTATCAGCCGCTGAACAACCTGGCGGGCTCGTTGAAGGAGTTCAGCCAGAACCAGATCGAAATCGTCGGCTACACCGACAGCACCGGCAGCCGCCAGCACAACATGGACCTGTCCCAGCGTCGTGCGCAGAGCGTGGCCACCTACCTGACGTCGCAAGGTGTCAGCGGTGCCAACCTGTCGGCCCGTGGCGCTGGTCCGGATAACCCGATTGCCAGCAACGGTGACGTCAATGGCCGTGCGCAGAACCGCCGCGTTGAGGTCAACCTGAAGGCGATTCCGGGTCAGCAGTATGGTGGTCAGCAGCAACAGCCGGGTACGGTTCAGCAGTATCCGTAACTCAATGCTTGAGTGAAAAAATGCCCGGTCCTGTGATCGGGCATTTTTTTGTGTGGCCTGTGCCGGCACCTTCGCGAGCAAGCCCGCTTCCACGGGGGAACGCATTTCAAAATGTGGGAGCGAGCCTGCTCGCGAAGGCGCCCGACCCCACCCTAAAATCATCAGATACAAAAAAGCCCCCGGACAAGCGAGTTGTCCGGGGGCTTTTTGTTTGCAGCGAAGACTGAATTACTTCTTCAAGCCATAGTGCTCATCAAGCATGCCTGGCGAGTTCGGGGCTTTCGGTGCGTAGTCGCGTGGCGGCTCCTGATCGCGCGGCGGCGTCAGGCGTTCGCGCGGTGCCTGCGCGGCATCGGCGTGCAAAGCGGCGATCAGGCGTTGACGGGTCTGCTCGTCCAGGGCCAGGCGGTTGGCACCCTCGGCGAGATGATCCTGCACCTCCTGATAGCTCTGGGTCAGCTTCTTGACCAGCATCGCGGTGCTGTTGAAGTGGGTGACCACCTCGTTTTGATAGCTGTCGAAACGCTCCTGGATATCATCCAGTTGACGCTGCGTACGGCTCGGCGCGGCATTCGGTGCGACGCGAGCGATCAGGAATCCAATGGCGACACCCACAACCAGGGCAAGAGTCGGTAACAACCAAACTAAGAGCGAGTGTTCCACGAGTCCTTCCTCTATAAACGGCTTTGCTTTACGTTAACGGCTCGAACCTGCGCTGTATACCGCGATTCACTCGCAATAGATTGGCACAGACAATTTGCTAGACGAGTCGACCCGATTCGAGGTCACGGAGTTCCTTCCTTGCTGATGCGTGAAACCCCTGTAGTGATTGCCGGCCCAGTCGGCCAGATTGAAGCACTGTACCTGGATAATGAGCAGCCACGCGGCATCGCGTTGATCTGCCACCCGAACCCGGTGCAGGGCGGCACCATGCTCAACAAGGTCGTCTCGACCCTGCAGCGTACCGCGCGTGACGCGGGACTGATCACCCTGCGTTTCAATTACCGTGGCGTGGGTGCCAGCGAAGGCGCACACGACATGGGCAGCGGTGAAGTCGACGATGCTCAGGCCGCCGCCGCGTGGCTGCGCGAGAAACACCCTGATCTGCCGCTGACCCTGTTCGGTTTCTCTTTCGGTGGATTTGTTGCGGCAAGTCTCGGCGGTCGTCTCGAGGCGCAGGGCGTGCAGCTCAAGCACCTGTTCATGGTGGCGCCGGCGGTGATGCGCCTGGGCGATCAGGATCAGCTGCCGCAGCACGGCGAGCTGACCGTGATCCAGCCGGAAACCGACGAAGTGATCGATCCGCAGTTGGTCTACGACTGGTCGGAACAACTCCAGCGCCCCCATGAGCTGCTGAAAGTGGCAGAATGCGGACACTTTTTTCATGGCAAGCTGACCGATCTCAAGGATCTGATCCTGCCGCGTCTCTCGAATTGATTGCAGTCTGACAAGCGATTACCCATGACGAACCGTACCCGAATCCTTACCGGCATCACCACCACCGGCACGCCGCACCTGGGCAACTACGCCGGGGCCATTCGCCCGGCGATCCTCGCCAGCCGCGACAGCAATGCCGATTCGTTCTACTTCCTGGCCGACTACCACGCCCTGATCAAATGCGATGACCCGCTGCGCATCCAGCGCTCGCGTCTGGAAATCGCCGCGACCTGGCTGGCCGGTGGCCTGGATGTCGACCGCGTGACGTTCTATCGTCAGTCCGACATCCCGGAAATCCCCGAGCTGACCTGGCTGCTGACCTGCGTCGCGGCCAAGGGCCTGCTCAACCGCGCGCATGCCTACAAGGCTTCGGTGGACAAGAACGTCGAGACCGGTGAAGACCCGGATGCCGGCATCACCATGGGTCTCTACAGCTACCCGGTGCTGATGGCGGCGGACATCCTCATGTTCAACGCGCACAAGGTGCCGGTCGGTCGTGACCAGATCCAGCACGTGGAAATGGCCCGTGACATCGGCCAGCGCTTCAACCATCTGTTCGGCCAGGGCAAAGAGTTCTTCACCATGCCCGAAGCGCTGATCGAGGAAAGCGTGGCGACATTGCCAGGCCTCGACGGGCGCAAGATGTCGAAGAGCTACGACAACACCATCCCGCTGTTCTCCAGCGCCAAAGAGATGAAGGACGCGATCTCCCGTATCGTTACCGACTCCCGCGCGCCAGGCGAAGCGAAAGATCCGGACAACTCGCACCTGTTCACTCTGTTCCAGGCGTTCGCCACGCCGGCACAGGCTGACGAGTTCCGCAGCGAACTGCTCGGCGGCCTGGGTTGGGGCGAGGCGAAGAATCGTCTGTTCCAGTTGCTGGATAACGAACTGGGCGAGTCCCGTGAGCGTTATCACCAACTGATCGAGCGCCCGGCTGATCTGGAAGACATCCTGCAACACGGCGCGAAAAAGGCCCGTGCCGTGGCGACGCCGTTCCTCAACGAACTGCGTGAAGCGGTCGGCCTGCGTTCGTTCGTCAATCAGGTGCAAGTGGCGGCGACCACCAAGAAGAAAGCCGCGAAAGCTGCACGCTTCGTCAGCTTCCGTGAAGCTGATGGCAGCTTCCGTTTCCGTCTGCTGGCGGCCGATGGCGAGCAACTGCTGCTGTCGCGCAACTTCGCCGACGGCAAAACCGCAGGTCAGGTGACCAAGCAACTGCAATCCGGCCAGCCTCTGGATGTGCGCAATGAAGACCTGAGCTTCAGCGTATGGCTGGAAGGCGAGTGCGTCGGCGACAGCCCGGCCTTCGCTGATGCGGCTGCGCGGGACGCGGCCATCGAGGCCCTGCGCGTTGCGCTGACCCCGGTTCAGGACTAATCCGCGGCGCGGCCCGACCAAGGGCTGATTGCCATTCCTACGGGCCGTCGCTACAGTGACGGCCCGTTTTTGTTGCCTTGCTAACGAATTATGACGCCCCTAGAACGATACCAAGCTGATCTGAAACGCCCGGACTTCTTCCATGACGCCGCGCAGGAAACTGCTGTTCGTCATTTGCAGCGCCTGTACGAAGATCTGATCGCCGCTGACCAGAACAAGCCGGGCCTGCTGAGCAAGCTGTTCGGCAAGAAGGATCAGACGCCGGTCAAGGGTCTGTATTTCTGGGGCGGCGTGGGCCGCGGCAAGACTTACCTGGTCGACACCTTCTTCGAAGCGCTGCCGTTCAAGGAAAAGACCCGCACCCACTTCCACCGCTTCATGAAGCGTGTGCACGAAGAGATGAAAACCCTCGGTGGCGAGAAAAACCCGCTGACCATCATCGCCAAGCGCTTTGCGACCGAGTCGCGAGTGATCTGCTTCGATGAATTCTTTGTCTCCGACATCACCGACGCGATGATCCTCGGTACGCTGATGGAAGAGCTGTTCAAGAACGGCGTGACTCTGGTCGCGACCTCGAACATCGTTCCGGACGGCCTGTACAAGGACGGTCTGCAACGTGCGCGCTTCCTGCCGGCCATCGCGCTGATCAAGCAGAACACCGAAATCGTCAACGTCGACAGCGGTGTCGACTACCGACTGCGCCACCTCGAACAAGCGGAGCTGTTCCACTATCCGCTGGACGAAGCCGCTCATGAAAGCCTGCGCAAGAGCTTCCGTGCGCTGACGCCAGAGTGCACCGCAGCGGTCGAAAACGATGTGCTGATCATCGAGAATCGCGAAATCCGTGCCCTGCGCACCTGCGATGACGTGGCCTGGTTCGACTTCCGCGAACTGTGCGACGGCCCTCGCAGCCAGAACGACTACATCGAACTGGGCAAGATCTTCCACGCCGTGCTGCTCAGCGGTGTCGAGCAGATGAGCGTCACCACCGACGACATCGCCCGGCGCTTCATCAACATGGTGGACGAGTTCTACGACCGTAACGTCAAGCTGATCATTTCTGCCGAAGTCGAGTTGAAAGACCTGTACACCGGCGGACGCCTGACGTTCGAGTTCCAGCGTACGCTCAGCCGTCTGCTGGAGATGCAATCGCACGAATTCCTGTCGCGGGCGCACAAGCCTTAAACAGATTTCGAATATGAAAAAGGCCTGCTGATGCAGGCCTTTTTTATGTGCTGAAGATCGTTCGGATTCACCACAAACCCCTCTGTGGGAGCGGGCTTGCTCGCGAAAACGGTGTGTCATTCAACATGAATGTCGACTGATGCGCCGTCTTCGCGAGCAAGCCTGCTCCCACAGGAGATCTTCGTATAGCCGAAGGTTAAGCTGCCTGCTGGAACTGCTGCCGGTACTGGTTCGGCGACAGCTCGGTGTGCTGACGGAACAGCCGCGCAAAGAAACTTGCATCGTCGTAGCCGACCTCATAACTGATGGTCTTGATGCTCTTGCGGCTGCCGGACAACAGGCCCTTGGCGGTCTCGATGCGCAGGCGCTGCAGATAGTGCAGCGGCTTGTCGCCGGTGGCGGTCTGGAAGCGACGCATGAAGTTGCGGATGCTCATGCCATGCTCGCGCGCCACGTCTTCGAAGCGGAACTTGTCGGCGAAGTGCTCTTCAAGCCAGTGCTGGATCTGCAGGATGATCACGTCCTGATGCAGCTTCTGGCCGCCGAAACCGATGCGCCCCGGCGAGTAGCTGCGTTGCACTTCATAAAGGATGTCGCGAGCCACGGCCTGCGCCACGTTGGCGCCGCAGAAGCGTTCGATCAGGTAGATATAGAGGTCGCACGCTGACGTTGTGCCGCCGGCGCAATACAGATTGTCGGCGTCGGTCAGGTGCTTGTCCTGATTCAGGTACACCTTGGGGAAACGCTCGGCGAAGGCATTGAAGAAGCGCCAGTAGGTGGTCGCTTCCTTGCCATTTAGCAGCCCGGCCTCGGCCAGCCAGAAGACGCCGGTGGCTTCACCGCACAGGACGGCGCCGCGGGCATGCTGTTCGCGCAGCCATGGCAGGATCTGTGGATAACGCCCGCACAGCGTTTCGAAATCGTCCCAGAAGGCCGGGAGGATGATGACATCGGCGTTTTCCAGGCCGCCGTCCACCGGCATCACCACGTCACTGAAGCTGTTCACCGGTTTGCCGTCGGGGCTGACCAGGCGGGTTTCGAACGCCGGTGTCAGGCCGTGGCCCAGCTGTTTGCCATAACGCAGGCTGGCCAGATGGAAGAAATCCTTGGCTTGCATGAGAGTGGATGCGAAAACCCGGTCGATTGCCAGGATGCTGACGCGCCGCAAGGGCGTGGAGACTTGCTTGGACATAATTCAACTTTTGTTTTGTTTTTATAAGGGAAAGTGGTCACCAGACGGCTGGATCGTCTTATTTTTTGTCGGATGTGTCCAGTGTCCTGTATCGGAAGTGGGGCTTAGTCTCTGAGGAACACATCCCTTCAACAAGAAAGAAAGGTGCCGCATGATCCCCAGAACCTTGTTCAGCTCCGAGCACGAATTGTTCCGTGACAGCGTACGAACCTTCCTCGAAAAAGAGGCCGTGCCGTTCCATGCGCAATGGGAGAAACAAGGCCATATCGACCGCAAGCTGTGGAACAAGGCAGGGGAGGCGGGGATGCTCTGCTCGCATCTGCCGGAAGAGTACGGCGGCCTGGGTGCGGACTTTCTGTACAGCGCAGTGGTGATCGAAGAAGTCGGTCGTCTTGGTCTGACCGGCATCGGTTTTTCGCTGCACTCGGACATTGTGGCGCCGTACATCCTGCATTACGGAAGCGAGGCACTGAAGCACAAGTACCTGCCGAAACTGGTCTCGGGCGAGATGGTCAGTGCCATCGCCATGACCGAGCCGGGCGCCGGCTCCGATCTGCAAGGCGTCAAGACCACCGCAGTGCTGGACGGCGACGAGTACGTGATCAACGGTTCCAAGACGTTCATCACCAACGGTTTCCTGGCTGACCTGGTCATCGTCGTCGCCAAGACCGATCCGAAGGCCGGCGCCAAGGGCACCAGCTTGTTTGTGGTAGAGGCAAATACGCCGGGCTTCGAGAAGGGCAAGCGCCTGGAAAAGGTCGGAATGAAGGCCCAGGACACGTCGGAATTGTTCTTCCAGGACGTACGTGTGCCGAAGGAAAACCTCTTGGGGCAGGCCGGGGCAGGGTTTGCCTACCTGATGCAGGAACTGCCGCAGGAGCGCCTGACCGTGGCGATCGGTGGTCTGGCTTCAGCCGAGGCTGCGCTGAAGTGGACGCTCGATTACACCCGTGATCGCAAGGCATTCGGCAAGGCGATCGCCGACTTCCAGAACACGCGCTTCAAGTTGGCGGAGATGGCTACCGAAATTCAGATCGGCCGGGTCTTCGTCGATAAATGCCTGGAGCTGCACCTGCAAGGCAAGCTCGATGTGCCGACGGCGGCGATGGCCAAATACTGGGGCACCGACCTGCAATGCAAGGTGCTCGACGAGTGCGTGCAGTTGCATGGCGGCTACGGCTTCATGTGGGAATACCCGGTCGCCCGGGCGTGGGCGGATGCGCGGGTGCAGCGGATTTACGCCGGCACCAATGAAATCATGAAGGAGATCATTGCGCGGTCGCTCTGATCTTCGTTGTCTTGGCGGGCCTCTTCGCGAGCAGGCTCGCTCCCACAATGGATCACTGTACCTGTGGGAGCGAGCCTGCTCGCGAAGCTTTTAGCGGTCGATCAAGGCGCCGGATTCGGATGATCCTGGTGAATCGCCTCAATCCCGGCCAGCACTTCGTCGGAAAGCTTCAGATCGAAACTGGCAATGTTGCTATCCAGTTGCTCAAGCGTCGTCGCGCCAATGATGTTGCTGGTGACGAACGGTTGTTGAGTGACGAACGCCAGGGCCATTTGCGCCGGGTCCAGCCCATGCTCGCGGGCCAGGGCCACATAACGGCTGCAAGCGGCTTCCGATTGTGCGTTGAAATAGCGGCTGAAGCGGCTGTAGAGGCTCAGGCGGCCTTTCGGTGGGCGGGCGCCACCTTCGTACTTGCCTGACAGGAAACCGAACGCCAGCGGCGAATAGGCGAGCAGGCCACACTGTTCGCGGATGGCGATTTCCGCCAGGCCGATCTCGAAGCTGCGATTGAGCAGGTTGTACGGGTTCTGGATCGACACCGCACGCGGCCAGCCCCGGGCTTCGGCCAGGGCGAGGAAACGCATGGTGCCCCATGGCGTCTCGTTGGACAGGCCGATGTGGCGGATCTTGCCGGCCTTGACCTGCTCGTCGAGAGCTTCAAGGGTGTCTTCGAGCGGCGTCAGGTTGGCTTCGATCTTGTGTTTGTAACCCAGTTGGCCGAAGAAGTTGGTGCTGCGCTCCGGCCAGTGCAATTGATAGAGGTCGATGTAATCGGTCTGCAGGCGCTTGAGGCTGGCGTCCACCGCTGCGGTGATGTGCTGGCGATTGTGGCGCAGGTTTTTGTCACGGATGTAGTCGATGGTGTTGCCGGGGCCGGCGATCTTGCTGGCGAGGATCCAGTCGGCGCGGTCGCCACGGCTCTTGAAGTAATTGCCGATGTAGCGCTCGGTGGTGGCGTAGGTTTCGGCTTTCGGCGGCACCGGGTACATCTCGGCGGTGTCGATGAAATTGATCCCGGCCTCTTTGGCCCGCTCGATCTGCGCGAAGGCTTCAGCTTCAGTGTTTTGCTCGCCCCAGGTCATGGTGCCGAGGCAGATTGCACTCACGTTCAGGTCGGTACGGCCTAGCTGGCGATAGTCCATCGGGTGCTCCTTGGGCAAAACAATCATAAAAGCAGGTTGAAAATTTTTTCGCAATCTGCATAATTGCCGACCTCTTTCTGCAGTGGAAGTGATGCGCCGCCGCCGAAGAATCTTGCCGTTGAACGGACGCGCCGACCCGAGCCCCCGAAAGCGTCTGTATCCGGCTGCCTTTGACTTGTCAAAGTACGCACTATTCAGTAAGATCCGCCGTCTAATTTACAGGGCGGCCCCTGAGGCTATAAAGAATGAAAACTTTTACTGCTAAACCAGAAACAGTAAAGCGCGACTGGTTTGTCGTCGACGCTGCTGGTCAGACCCTGGGTCGTCTGGCCACCGAAATCGCGAGCCGTCTGCGTGGCAAGCACAAGCCTGAGTACACTCCTCACGTTGACACCGGCGACTACATCGTCGTAATCAACGCCGAGCAGATCCGTGTAACCGGTGCTAAAACCACTGACAAAATGTACTACTCCCACTCCGGTTTCCCGGGCGGCATCAAGTCGATCAACTTTGAAAAGCTGATCGCTAAAGCCCCTGAGCGCGTGATCGAGACCGCGGTTAAAGGCATGCTGCCTAAAAACCCGCTGGGTCGTGACATGTACCGTAAGCTGAAAGTCTATGCGGGCGCTGCACACCCTCATACTGCTCAGCAGCCCCAAGAACTGAAGATTTAACGGAATAGTTCATTATGTCGGCGACTCAAAATTACGGCACTGGCCGTCGCAAGACCGCAACCGCACGCGTTTTCCTGCGTCCGGGTACTGGTAACATCTCCATCAACAACCGTTCGCTGGATAACTTCTTCGGCCGCGAAACTGCCCGCATGGTAGTTCGTCAGCCGCTGGAGCTGACCGAGACTGTCGAGAAATTCGACATCTACGTCACCGTGATCGGCGGTGGTGTAAGTGGTCAAGCTGGCGCAATCCGCCACGGCATCACTCGCGCTCTGATGGACTACGACGAAACCCTGCGTAGCGCTCTGCGCAAAGCTGGCTTCGTTACCCGCGACGCCCGTGAAGTTGAACGTAAGAAAGTTGGTCTGCGTAAAGCGCGTAAGCGTCCGCAGTACTCGAAGCGTTAATTCGTTTCCACGTTCAAAAAAGAACGCCCGATTCCTCACGGAACCGGGCGTTTTTTTATGCCTGCGATTTATTAAAGAATTGCGCTGTGACAACTTGCCACATTCGTAGACCCCCTATACTACAAGGCTTGAGGGTGGGAGCCCCGGGTAATTCCCTTGTCAGAATTGGGGCTTTTCATTACCATCTCGGCAAAATTTTTATAAGTAACATTGATTTATTTAGTAGATGCCTGATTTAACAGGCCACAAAGCTGATGGGAGAGGACTGAATGAGCAATGACGGCGTGAATGCAGGCCGGCGTCGCTTCTTGGTAGCAGCCACATCCGTGGTGGGTGCTGCAGGAGCGGTGGGGGCTGCGGTCCCGTTCGTGGGGTCATGGTTTCCCAGTGCCAAGGCGAAAGCCGCCGGTGCACCGGTGAAAGTGAATGTCAGCAAGATCGAGCCAGGACAGCAGATGATTGCCGAGTGGCGCGGCCAGCCGGTGTTCATTGTCCGCCGTACTGCGGAAATCCTGGGGAATCTCAAGAAGATCGAGGGCCAGCTCTCCGATCCGACTTCCAAAAACTCCACGCAACCTACCTATGTCGACCCTGAAGTGCGTTCGATCAAGCCGGAAATTCTGCTGCTGATCGGGATCTGCACTCACCTGGGTTGCTCACCAACCTTCCGTCCCGAAGTGGCGCCTGCCGATCTGGGTAAAGACTGGGTCGGTGGCTATTTCTGCCCTTGCCACGGTTCCCACTACGATCTGGCTGGCCGCGTCTACAAGTCGCAACCTGCGCCTTTGAACCTGCCAGTTCCCCCGCATTCCTATGAGACCGATGACCTGATTGTCATTGGCGTCGATACGGAGAAAGCGTGATGAGCAAGTTCATGGATTGGGTTGATGCACGCTTCCCCGCCACCAAAATGTGGGAAGACCATCTCAGCAAGTATTACGCTCCAAAAAACTTCAACTTCTTCTATTTCTTCGGTTCGTTGGCGCTGCTGGTGCTGGTCAACCAGATTGTCACCGGTGTCTGGCTGACGATGAGCTACACCCCGTCGGCAGAAGAGGCATTTGCTTCCGTTGAATACATCATGCGCGATGTCGAGTACGGCTCGATCCTGCGTCTGTTGCACTCCACCGGCGCTTCGGCGTTCTTCATCGTGGTTTATCTGCACATGTTCCGTGGTCTGCTCTACGGTTCGTACCAGAAGCCTCGTGAGCTGGTGTGGGTCTTCGGCATGCTGATCTACCTCGCGCTGATGGCTGAAGCGTTCATGGGTTACCTGCTGCCGTGGGGCCAGATGTCCTACTGGGGTGCCCAGGTGATCATCTCGCTGTTCGGTGCGATTCCGGTCATCGGCAACGACCTGACCCAGTGGATTCGTGGTGACTACCTGATCTCCGGGATCACCCTCAACCGCTTCTTTGCCCTGCACGTGGTAGCCCTGCCGATCGTGATTCTCGGTCTGGTGGTGCTGCACATTCTGGCGCTGCACGAAGTCGGTTCGAACAACCCTGACGGCGTCGACATCAAGAAGCATAAAGACGAAAACGGTATTCCGCTGGACGGCATTGCCTTCCACCCGTACTACACCGTGAAAGACATCGTCGGCGTGGTGGTCTTCCTGTTCATCTTCTGCTTCATCGTGTTCTTCTTCCCGGAAATGGGCGGCTACTTCCTCGAAAAACCGAACTTCGAGCAAGCCAACCCGTTCAAGACGCCTGAGCACATTGCGCCGGTCTGGTACTTCACGCCGTTCTACGCGATCTTGCGTGCGATCCCGGACAAACTCATGGGCGTTATCGCCATGGGAGCCTCGATTGCTCTGCTGTTCGTGCTGCCATGGCTTGATCGCAGTCCGGTCAAATCGATGCGCTACAAGGGCTGGATGAGCAAAATCTGGCTGGTGGTGTTCTGCATCGCGTTCGTGATCCTCGGCATTCTGGGCGTACTGGCCCCGACTCCGGAGCGTACGTTGGTGTCGCAGATCTGCACCTTCCTGTACTTCGCCTACTTCATTCTGATGCCGTTCTACACCAGGCTCGAGAAGACCAAACCGGTTCCGGAAAGGGTGACTGGCTGATGAAAAAGTTATTTTTTGCTCTGATTTTTGCTGCTTTGCCTGTGCTGTCTTTCGCCGCCGAACATGGTGGTCCGGAGCTGGAAAAAGTCGATATCGACGTGTCCGACAAGGCTGCCCTGCAAGATGGTGCGCGTACCTTTGCCAACTATTGCATGGGTTGCCACAGTGCCAAGTTCCAGCGTTACGAGCGGGTTGCCGATGACCTCGGCATCCCCCACGAAATGATGCTCGATAAACTGGTGTTCACCGGTGCCAAGATTGGCGACCACATGAACATCGGCATGCAGCCGGCGGACGCCAAGACCTGGTTCGGTGCTGCGCCGCCGGACCTGACCCTGGTGGCGCGTGTGCGCGGCACTGACTGGCTCTACGGTTACCTGCGCTCGTTCTACGAAGATCCTGCACGTCCATGGGGCGTGAACAACAAGGTCTTCCCGAACGTCGGCATGCCTAACGTGCTGGTCGGCCTGCAAGGTCGCCAGGTGGTTGGCTGCAAACAGGTACAGATCGTCGAAGACGGCAAGAAGCAATATGATCCGCTGACCGGTACGCCGCTGACCCATGAAGCGTGCGATCAGTTGACCATCGTGCCGAAAACCGGTGCTCTGAACGAAGAGCAGTTCGATGAGAAGGTCAAGAATCTGGTAACCTTCCTGGCTTACTCGGCTAACCCGGTTAAGCTGCAACATCAGCGCATCGGTACTTACGTCTTGCTGTACCTGGCGTTCTTCTTTGTGTTCGCCTACCTGCTCAAGCGTGAATACTGGAAAGACGTGCACTGATACGCTTCAAGCATTGCTGTTAATCGCGCGCGCCCAAGGGCGCCTCCGATAACGCAACGTCTGGTCAGCCAGGTGTTGCGGGAGGCGCCCTCTGGGCGCGCGCGTTTTTCCGGTTCCGATAATTTCAACAAGCGAGGAGGATCGCCATGGGCGTGACCAATCGGTTGGCCTGTTACTCCGACCCCGCCGACCACTATTCCCACCGAGTGCGCATCGTGCTTGCAGAGAAGGGTGTCAGCGCCGAAATCATTTACGTGGAAGCTGGTCGCCAGCCGCCTAAACTGATTGAGGTGAACCCTTACGGCAGTCTCCCGACGCTGGTCGATCGCGACCTGGCGTTGTGGGAGTCGACCGTGGTGATGGAATATCTGGATGAGCGTTACCCGCATCCGCCACTGATGCCGGTTTACCCGGTGGCGCGTGCCAACAGCCGTCTGCTGATTCACCGTATTCAGCGCGACTGGTGTGGTCTTGTGGATCTGATTCTGGATCCGAAAAGCAAGGAGGCCGCGCGTGTCGTGGCGCGCAAGGAATTGCGTGAAAGCCTGACGGGCGTGTCGCCGCTGTTTGCCGACAAGCCGTTTTTCCTCAGTGAGGAACAAAGTCTGGTGGATTGCTGCCTATTGCCAATACTCTGGCGTTTGCCGATTCTGGGTATTGAACTGCCGCGGCCGGCCAAGCCGCTGCTTGATTATATGGAGCGCTCGTTTGCGCGTGAGGCTTTCCAGGCGAGTCTGTCTGGTGTCGAACGCGATATGCGCTAAGGCTTAAGGAGCCGCTATGAACTCCAGTCGACCTTATCTGGTCCGCGCGCTCTACGAGTGGATTGTGGATAACGATTGCACCCCGCACATGCTGGTCAATTCTGAATACCCGGCGGTGCAAGTGCCGCAGGGTTTCGCCAGTGACGGGCAGATTGTCCTGAACATCTCGCCCAGCGCCGTGCGGCATCTGCACATGGACAACGACGTGGTGACCTTTGAAGGTCGCTTCGGTGGTGTCCCGCACAGCCTGTACGTGCCGATCAGTGCGATCCTGGGTATCTACGCCCGGGAGAACGGTCAGGGCATGGTGTTCGATCTCGAGTCGCCGATGGATGACGAAGACGATATCGAGCCGGATGACGATTTGCCGCCGCCGGACAGCGAGCCGCCGCGCCCGAGTGGCCGGCCAAGCCTGAAAGTGGTGAAGTAATAAAAAAGGCGATCCGGATGGATCGCCTTTTTTGTGTCTGCGTGTTGGGCGTCAGTCGATGTATTCGAACAGCTTGACGATCTTCTGTACGCCAGAAACGCCTTGCACCAGGTTGGTCGCTTGCGTGGCTTCCTGTTTGGTCAGCAGCCCCAGCAGATAGACGATGCCGTTCTCGGTCACGACTTTGATGCGCGAGCCAGGGATGTTTGGATCGGTGAGCATCTGGGTCTTGATCTTGGAGGTCAGCCAAGTATCGTTCTGGCGAGCCAGAAAGCCGGACGGTGGTATGACCTGCAACTCGTTGTGAACGGTTTTCACACGCTGGACGGCGGCAGCGGCTTGTTCAGCCTTGGCCTTCAAGTCTGCGCTGGGTGTTTGTCCGGCCAGCAATACGACGCCGTTGAAGCTGGTGACGACGATGTGCGAGTCCTTGTCCAGTGCGGGGTCGGCTTTGTTCACGTTGACGCCGACCTTGGTCTCGATCAGCGAGTCATCGATCTTGCTGCCGAAGGTGCGGGTGCCGCGATCATCGTCAATCGGCGCTTCACGGCTGGCGCTCACCACCGAGGTGCAGCCGCTGATGGCCAGGCACAGGGTCACGGCCAGCAGGCCAAGGCGATTAGGGGTCATTCTTCACTCCCGAACAATTGGCTGTCGATCAAATCGCATAGGCAATGGATCGCCAGCAGATGGACTTCTTGAATTCGTGCGGTGACATGAGCCGGTACACGGATTTCGACGTCTTCAGGCAACAGCAGTGATGCCATGCCGCCGCCGTCGCGGCCAGTCAATGCTACGACAACCATTTCGCGATCATGTGCGGCCTGAATCGCTTGAATAATGTTTGCCGAGTTACCGCTGGTCGAAATAGCCAGCAATACATCGCCGGGCTGACCGAGTGCGCGGATCTGCTTGGAGAACACTTCGTTGTAGCTGTAGTCGTTGGCGATCGAGGTGATCGTCGAGCTGTCGGTGGTCAGGGCGATCGCCGGCAGGCTCGGGCGTTCACGCTCGAAGCGGTTGAGCAGTTCGGAGGAGAAATGCTGGGCGTCGCCGGCCGAGCCGCCGTTGCCGCACGAAAGCATTTTGCCTTCGTTGAGCAGGGCGTTGACCATGATCTGGCTGGCTTGCTCGATGTGCGGTGCAAGTACGTCCATCGCCTGTTGCTTGGTGTCGATACTGGCCTGGAAAAGCTGGCGAATTCGGGATTGCATGTCCATCTGTGTGACCTTAAGTGGCGCGGCTGTTCGGCACGTGAATGTGCAGCCCGCAAAGCAAAGAGCAAAAATTGTCGGTGAAAGTGTCCGGGGTGGTGTGCAGAGAATCAACCATCGAACGCATTCTGCAACCAGTTCAACTGATCCGGGTGCCTGTCGATGGCCACCACGTCGAAGCGGCAAGGGGAATCGGCCCAGCGTGACTCGCGCTGAAGAAAATACTGCGCGGCAAAAATCAGTTTCTGCCGTTTGCGCTCATCGATACTAGCGAGCGCGCCACCCCATTGAGTATTTTTTCTGTAGCGGACTTCAACGAATACTACTGTATCGCCATCAAGCATGACCAGATCAAGCTCGCCGCGTTTGCATGACCAATTCTGCGCCAGCAGGCGCAGACCCTGGTGTTGCAGATGCTCGAGCGCTTGGCGCTCGGCATCTTTACCGCTTTGCAGGTGCGAGCTGTCGGGCATCAGCGCGGGGTGTCCGGCAGGCGCTGAACCTGACCGCTGACGAACTGCGCCCAAGGCAGCTGGCGCACAACGCGCTGAGTCTGGGTCATGCCGAGGCTGCCCGATTCGCCTTCGATACGGCTGTCCGGCAGGGCTTTGAGTTGACCCAGGCGCGGTGCCAGGCGATAGGCATCCACACCCATCGCGTACAGGCGGCCGAGGCTGCCGGCAGCTTGCGGCCACTGTGCGACCACTTGCTGACGCAGCGGATCGCTGGTCTCCAGCAGCCACGGAGTTTCGCAGAAGCGAATGCCGTTCATGTCGTTGTACTGATTCACGTCGCCGCTGGCGCTGTAGACGTGGGAGGTGGCGTAGACCGGAACGTCACCGGCGTACTGGAAGTTCAGGGTCGGCTTGATCTGCTGCGCCTGTTGCGGGGTGGCGGCGAGGAAGATGAATTCGATGTCCTGACGACGCGAAGGCTGTGCAGCGACGTTGGTGCCGGCAGCGTTCTGCAGGCTCTTGGCGCGGGCTTCGCTTTGACGCAGCTGGAACATGTCGGCGATCTGCTGAGCCAGTTGCACTGGCTGATCAACGCGTTCGGTGGCGACGATGCTGCCGCCGTTGGCCTGCCAGTCCTGGCTGAACGCTCGCAGTACGCGCTCGCCCCATTCGCCTTTCGGCACCATGATTGCGGCGCGGTGCAGGCCGTCGGCACGGGCACGGCGCGAGACTTCGCGGGCTTCGTCTTCAGCGGCCAGACCGAACTGGAACAGTTGCGCCGGGCCTTGATCGCCTTCGCTGTAGTTTAGCGCGAGGGTGGTGATCGGCAGTTGCGGGCGAGTGCTCAGTTGTTTGACCAGTGGCTTCTCCAGCGGACCGACCACCAGTTGCACGCCGTCGGCCTGGGCCTTGCGGTAGAACTCGTCCATCGAAGTCAGTTTCGAGCTGTCATAGAACTCGATGGCTGGTGGCTTCTGTCCGGCTTGTTGGGCCTGGTAGTGCGCCGCCATGAAACCTTCACGCAGTGCCTTGCCGACGGCAGCCAGAGGGCCGTCCTGCGGCAGCAGCAGCGCGATCTTGCTCAGGGGCTGGCTGGCCAGTTCCTTGAGTTTGGTCAGCGGCAACGGCAGGTTGATCGCGGCCGGGTGCTTTGGATTCTGCGCGCGCCAGGCATCGATCGCGGCTTGCTGCTGCTCCAGGGTGCCGGCGGTTTTGACTGCCAGAGCCAGGCCCATCCAGCCCCCGAGATCGTCGGAGGTGTTGGGTTGCAGTTGATCAGTCGGCAACGAGGCGATCAGGGTCCAGATCGCTTCGTGGTTCTTGCTGGCAGCTTCACCTTTGAGCATCGGTGCAATGAAGATGCGTTCGCGAGCGGCAGCCAGGGTCTGACCGTCGGCTTCCAGGGCGCGGGCGTGCACGGTGCCGGTACGCACCTGCTGGTCTTCTGGCATCTCGCTCAGATGTTGCAGGCTAGGATGGCTCAGAGCGGTCAGCGCAGCTTTCGGCTGGTTGCGGGTCATGGCCAGTTCGGCGGACAGGGTGCTGGCAAAGATCTGCTGGCCCGGCTTCAGGTGCTCCATTGGCACTTGTTGCAGGATCTGCGCGGACTGGCCGGCGTTGCCCTGGCGATAAGCCAGGTCTGCCGCGCTCAGGCGCAGCAGGGCCGCTTTTTCCGGGGTCTTGGCCTGGGTAGCCTGTTCGAGCAGTTGCTCGATGCTGGCATCCGGGGTCCGTGGAAGTTCGCCAAGGCTGGAAGAGGGAGAGCTGGCGCAGGCCGCCAGCAAGGCAGCGAGGCAGAGGGCAGTGAACAGCCGCAGGCAAGCGATCATGTAAGTGTTCCTGATACTCGATCAAATTAGCGTGGAATTGTACCCAAGCGCTGGCCGGGGCGCGATGTTACTGGCGTGAAACCGTCAATTTAGCTGAAGCAAATGTTGCGGCGTTGCACAAAGACGCGCAAAACCGGCGTTGTCCGGAAAGCATCGCAAGCCTCGTGACGCGTTACAATGCCGACTTTTACCGATCATGAGGTGTGCGCTTTGACTGCTCCAGGTCCTTTGAATTCCGCTGCTGGCTCGCTTTATGTGGTGGCGACGCCCATCGGCAACCTGGACGACATCAGCGCCCGGGCCCTGAAAATCCTGCGTGAAGTGGCACTGATCGCCGCTGAGGACACGCGCCACTCGGCGCGGTTGATGCAGCACTTCGGCATTGCCACGCCATTGGCAGCGTGCCATGAACACAACGAACGAGATGAAGGTAGCCGCTTTATTACCCGTTTGCTGGCGGGTGATAACGTCGCGCTGATTTCCGATGCCGGTACGCCGCTGATTTCCGATCCGGGGTATCACCTGGTGCGTCAGGCGCGGGCGGCGGGGATCAATGTGGTGCCGGTGCCAGGTGCCTGCGCGTTGATCGCGGCGCTGTCGGCGGCGGGGCTGCCATCGGATCGCTTCATTTTTGAAGGGTTTCTGCCGGCCAAGTCGGTGGGGCGCAAGGCGCGCCTGGAAGCGGTTAAAGAAGAGCCGCGCACGTTGATTTTCTACGAGGCTCCGCATCGCATTCTCGAATGCCTGCAGGATATGGAAGCGGTGTTCGGTGGCGAGCGTCAGGCCTTGCTGGCCCGGGAAATCACCAAGACCTTCGAAACGCTTAAGGGGTTGCCGTTGGCCGAGCTGCGGGCATTTGTGGAGTCCGACAGTAATCAGCAGCGTGGCGAGTGTGTGGTGCTGGTGGCGGGATGGTCGGCGCCGGAGTCCGAAGACGCCGTCAGCAGCGAGGCGATGCGCATCCTCAATCTGTTGCTGGAAGAGATGCCGCTCAAGCGTGCAGCGGCGCTCGCCGCGCAAATCACCGGTGAGCGCAAAAACGTGCTGTATCAGGTTGCGCTGGACCAGCAGAAGGGCGAGTAACCCGTCGCGCAGACAGGTTTCGCGGCTATTAGCGCTTGTTCTTCGGGCGCTCTGCCGTTAACCTGCGCGGCGGAGAGTCGATCGGACAGTCGCTGCCCTCTATGAAAATTAGGGGGGGGAGGAAAGTCCGGGCTCCATAGGGCGAAGTGCCAGGTAATGCCTGGGAGGCGTGAGCCTACGGAAAGTGCCACAGAAAATAACCGCCTAAGCGCTTCGGCGCCGGTAAGGGTGAAAAGGTGCGGTAAGAGCGCACCGCACGTCTGGCAACAGTTCGTGGCTAGGTAAACCCCACTTGGAGCAAGACCAAATAGGGTCCCAAGGCGTGGCCCGCGCTGGGACCGGGTAGGTTGCTAAAGATGTCCAGTGATGGCCATCGTAGACGAATGACTGTTCAAGACAGAACCCGGCTTACAGATCGACTCTCCACCTTTTTCTTTCCCTGCTTGAATCAAAGGCATCAGGGCTGTGTATTATCGGCAGGCCTGCGCTAAAGTTCGGCAGCGGCAAATGCAGTAATAGCCATTTCCCACCTTGCTTCAATCAACAGCAGAAGCGCTTTTGTAATACCGAAAAAATCTTACTCTTAACAAATTACTTTAACTTCCGAGCGCAGCTATCCGTGCTGCATCAGGTTATTGGTCGAAAGTATCCGTCAGATTCTCGTTACCCCTCCTTTTAAGCTCCTAAATCTCCGTTCTGTAAGGGTTTTCCTTTAATCCGCGCCTTGACGGTGTGGTGGGCGCATTCCTATAGTGTGCGCAAGTGGCGGAAAGTGGCATGAAGTGGGTTTTTTGAGCTCAAAACGATAAAAATTGGAGAAACGCTGACGTGTTTCGCGGAGCTAACGCTATCAGTCTCGATGCAAAGGGCCGTCTCGCCATGCCGAGCCGGTACCGTGACGAGCTCGTTTCGCGTAGTTCCGGCCAGTTGATCGTGACCATCGATGCCGTTGATCCGTGCCTGTGTGTCTACCCGCTCGACGAGTGGGAAATTATTGAAACCAAGTTGCGCGCACTCCCTTCGCTTCGCGAAGAGAACCGTCGCCTGCAACGTTTATTGATTGGTAATGCCGTCGACCTCGAACTCGATGGCAGTGGTCGTTTTCTGGTTCCACCGCGTCTGCGCGAATACGCCAAGCTTGATAAACGCGCGATGCTGGTAGGCCAACTGAACAAGTTCCAACTGTGGGACGAGGATGCATGGAACGCGGTATCTGCCGCTGACCTTGCTGCTATTCAACAACCGGGCGCCATGCCTGACGAACTGCGTGATTTGATCCTGTGACTATTGATAGCGGCTTTAACCACATCACCGTACTGCTTGACGAAGCCGTCGAGGCTCTCGCCGTACGTCCTGATGGCTGCTATCTGGACGGTACGTTCGGTCGCGGCGGACACAGCCGCTTGATCCTCAGTCGACTGGGGACGGACGGTCGACTCATCGGGTTCGACAAAGATCCACAAGCGATTGCCACCGGGCAAACGCTAGCGGCCGAAGACGGCCGCTTTGTCGTTGTGCAGCGCAGCTTTGCCGAGCTGGGGTCGGAAGTCGCCGAGCGCGGTCTGGCTGGCAAGGTCAGCGGTATCCTGCTCGACCTCGGCGTGTCTTCGCCGCAGCTTGACGACGCCGAACGTGGCTTCAGCTTCCTCAACGATGGCCCGCTGGACATGCGCATGGACCCGTCCCGTGGCATCAGCGCCGCCGAATTCGTCAACACTGCGCCGGTGGAAGAAATCGCCCGGGTGTTCAAGGAATACGGCGAAGAACGTTTCTCCGGTCGCATGGCCCGTGCCGTGGCCGAGCGCCGCGATATCAAGCCGTTCGAACGCACCGCCGATCTGGCCGAAGTGTTGAAAGTCGCCAACCCGGCGTGGGAGAAGGGCAAGAACCCGGCTACCCGTGCGTTCCAGGGGTTGCGCATTCACGTCAACAACGAACTGGGCGATCTGGAAACCGGCCTCGAAGCCGCGCTGGATGCGCTGGAAGTGGGCGGCCGCCTGGTCGTCATCAGCTTCCACTCGCTGGAAGACCGCATCGTCAAACTGTTCATGCGCAAGCTGGTAAAAGGCGAAGCCGACAACCTGCCGCGCAACCTGCCGGTTCGCCATGTCGCGTTCGAACCGAAAATCAAAATCCATGGCAAAGCGCAGACGGCCTCCGACGCCGAACTCAAAGCCAACCCACGTTCCCGTAGCGCTGTCATGCGTGTCGCGGAGAAGTTGCGGTGAGCAAGCTTTTCGCCAAGCCCCTGCCGGGCGGCAGCTTTTTCATGCTGCTGCTGTTTATCGGCGTGCTCGTGTCGGCCATCGGCGTGTCTTACAGCGCGCACTGGAACCGGCAGCTGCTCAACACCCTTTACAACGAACTCAGCGTGCGCGACAAGGCGCAGGCCGAGTGGGGGCGCCTGATTCTCGAACAAAGTACCTGGACCGCGCACAGCCGTATCGAAGTGCTGGCCACCGAACAACTGAAAATGCACATCCCCGGCGCGGCTGACGTGAAGATGGTGGCGCCATGATGAAACTCGAAGGGGCACTCTTCCCGTGGCGCTTCCGTCTGGTCGTCGGTTTGCTCGGCGTCATGGTGGCCGCGATCTGCTGGCGCATCATCGACCTGCAAGTGATCGATCGTGACTTCCTCAAGGGGCAGGGTGACGCGCGCAGTGTTCGTCATATTCCGATTCCGGCACACCGTGGCCTGATCACCGACCGTAACGGCGAACCCTTGGCCGTGAGTACGCCGGTGACCACGCTGTGGGCCAACGCCAAGGAAATGCAACTGGCCAAGGAAAAGTGGCCGGCGCTTGCCGCTGCCTTGGGGCAGGACCCGAAAGCCCTGGCCGAACGCCTCGAAGCCCAGGCCAACAAAGAATTCATTTATCTGGTGCGCGGGCTGACTCCCGAGCAGGGTCAGGCCGTGCTCGACCTGAAAGTGCCGGGTGTCTACGGCATCGAAGAATTCCGCCGTTTCTATCCGGCCGGTGAAGTCACCGCGCACATGGTTGGCTTTACCGACATCGACGATCACGGGCGCGAAGGCGTTGAACTGGCCTACGACGAGTGGCTGGCCGGGGTGCCGGGCAAACGGCAGGTCATCAAGGATCGGCGCGGTCGGCTGATCAAGGATGTCCAGGTCACCAAGAACGCCAAGGCCGGCAAGCCCTTGGCGTTGTCGATTGACTTGCGCCTGCAATACCTGGCCAACCGCGAACTGCGCAACGCGATCATCGAGAACGGCGCCAAGGCCGGCAGCCTGGTGATCATGGACGTGAAGACCGGCGAAATTCTCGCCATGGTCAACCAGCCGACTTACAACCCGAACAACCGTCGCAACCTGCAACCGGCGATGATGCGTAACCGCGCGATGATCGACGTGTTCGAACCGGGTTCGACCATGAAAGCGATCTCGATGAGCGCGGCCATCGAGTCCGGCCGCTGGAAACCGACCGACACCGTCGAGGTGTACCCGGGCTCCCTGCAGATCGGTAAATACACGATCAAGGACGTTTCGAAGACCGAAGGTCCGGTGCTGGACATGACCGGCATTCTGATCAATTCCAGTAACGTCGGCATGAGTAAGGTCGCGTTCGATATCGGCGGTGAAACCATTTACCGTCTCGCGCAGAAAGTCGGCCTTGGTCAGGATACCGGCCTCGGCTTCCCGGGCGAGCGCGTCGGCAACCTGCCGAACTATCGCGACTGGCGCAAGGCTGAAACCGCGACGCTGTCGTACGGCTACGGTATTTCCGTGACCGCGATTCAACTGGTGCACGCGTTCTCGGCGCTGGCCAACAACGGTCGTCTCGCGCCGCTGACCCTGATCAAAACCGACAAGCCGCCGCAGACCACTCAGGTGTTGCCTGAAGCCGTCGCAAAAACCATGCAGGGCATGCTCACCCAAGTGATCGAAGCGCCGCGCGGTGTGTTCCGTGCGCAGGTGCCGGCGTATCACGTGGCCGGCAAGTCCGGTACTGCACGCAAGACCTCGGTGGGTACCAAGGGCTACGCCGAAAACTCCTACCGCTCGCTGTTCGCCGGTTTCGGCCCGATGAGCGATCCGCGTTACGCCATCGTTGTGGTGATCGATGAACCGTCCAAGGCCGGTTACTTCGGTGGTCTGGTATCGGCGCCGGTATTCAGCCGTGTGATGTCCGGCACCCTGCGTCTGATGAACGTGACGCCGGACAACCTGCCGACCACCCAACAGGCCAACGCTACCCCGGCCGTTCCGCTGAAAGCCAATGGAGGGCGCGGCTGATGTCTCTGAGTCTGAACAAGATATTTCCTCATGCCGGCCACGATCTGTTGATCCGCGAGTTGGCGCTGGACAGTCGCAACGTACGTGCGGGTGATTTGTTCCTCGCCGTGCCGGGCGGCAAGTTCGATGGCCGTGCGCACATCGCCGATGCCTTGCAGCGCGGCGCGGCGGCGGTTGCTTATGAAGTGGAAGGCGCCACCGTGCTGCCAATCACCGAAGTGCCGTTGATTCCGGTCAAAGGCCTGGCTGCACAGCTGTCCGATATCGCCGGGCGTTTTTATGGCGAGCCGAGTCGTCACGTGAATCTGGTTGGCGTCACGGGCACCAACGGCAAAACCAGCGTGACCCAACTGGTCGCGCAGGCACTTGATCTGCTTGGGCAACATTGCGGCATCGTCGGTACTCTGGGCTCCGGCTTCTATGGCGCGCTGGAAAGCGGCCTGCACACCACGCCGAACCCGATTGCCATGCAAGCGACACTGGCCGACCTGAAAAAGGCCGGGGCCAAAGCCGTGGCCATGGAAGTCTCGTCCCACGGCCTGGATCAAGGCCGGGTCACCGCGTTGGCGTTCGACGTGGCGGTGATGACCAACCTGTCCCGCGATCACCTGGATTATCACGGCACCATGGAGGCGTACGCCGAGGCCAAGGCCAAGCTGTTCGCCTGGAATGATTTGAAGTGCCGTGTGGTCAACCTCGACGACGATTTCGGCCGGCAACTGGCCGCTGAAAAACGTGAGTCGCGTTTGATCAGCTATAGCCTGCTCGACAGCAGCGCCTATCTGTATTGCCGTGAAGCGCAGTTCGATGACCACGGCGTGCGCGCCACGCTGGTGACGCCGCAGGGCGAGCACCATCTGCGCAGCACGCTGCTGGGGCGTTTCAATTTGAGCAACGTGCTGGCAGCCGTTGGCGCCTTGCTCGGCTTGGACTACGCCCTCGATGAAATTCTCAAGGTGCTGCCGAAACTCGAAGGCCCGGCCGGACGCATGCAGCGTCTGGGTGGCGGTACTCAGCCGCTGGTGGTGGTCGATTACGCTCACACTCCGGATGCCTTGGAAAAGGTTTTGACCGCGCTGCGCCCACACGTCAAAGGCCAGTTGCTGTGCCTGTTCGGTTGCGGCGGTGATCGCGATCGTGGCAAGCGTCCGCTGATGGCCGAAGTGGTCGAGCGTCTGGCTGACCGCGTGCTGGTCACCGACGACAATCCGCGCACCGAAGACCCTGCGGTGATTTTTGATGACATCCGCGCAGGCTTCACCGCAGTGGATAAAGTCACTTTTGTTGCCGGCCGTGGTCAGGCGATTGCCCAACTGATCGCCGCTGCTTCGGCGGATGACGTGATTGTCCTGGCCGGCAAAGGTCACGAGGACTATCAGGAAATCAACGGCGAGCGCCACGCTTTCTCCGATCTGGTCGAAGCCGATCATGCCCTTACTGCATGGGAGGTGGCCCATGCTTAAGGCCCTGAAGTTGAGCGAGCTGACCAACGTGCTCGACGCACGCCTGATCAGCAGCGATGCCAGTTTCGACGGTGTCAGTATCGACAGCCGTGCGATCAAGCCCGGCCAACTGTTTATTGCTCTGACCGGTCCGCGTTTCGACGGTCATGACTACCTCAACGACGTTGCCGCCAAAGGCGCCGTTGCTGCACTGGTCGAGCGCGAAGTGCCCGACAGCACCTTGCCGCAACTGCTGGTCAAGGACACCCGTCAGGCCCTCGGCCAGTTGGGTGCGCTGAACCGTGCTGCGTTCACTCAGCCGGTCGCTGCCATCACCGGCTCCAGCGGCAAGACCACGGTCAAGGAGATGCTCGCCAGCATCCTGCGCACTCGCGGTGCCGTGCTCGCCACTCGCGGCAACCTGAACAACGATCTGGGCGCGCCGCTGACCCTGCTCGAACTGGCCCCGGAGCATACGGCGGCCGTGATCGAACTGGGCGCCTCGCGCCTGGGTGAAATCGCCTACACCGTCGGGCTGACCAAGCCGCATGTGGCGATTCTGAACAATGCCGGCACCGCACACGTCGGTGAGTTCGGCGGCCCGGAGAAAATCGTCGAAGCCAAAGGCGAGATCATCGACGGTCTGGCGGCGGATGGCGTTGCCGTGCTCAACCTCGACGACAAGGCCTTCGGTATCTGGAAGACCCGCGCCGGCGCTCGCAAGGTACTGACCTTCTCTCTGAGCAACCCTCAGGCAGACTTCCACGCCAGCGAGCTGAGCACCGATGCCCGTGGTTGCCCGGGCTTCAACCTGCATTCACCTGAGGGTATCGAGCATGTTCAATTGAACCTGCTTGGCACTCACAACGTCGCCAACGCCATGGCTGCCGCCGCTGCCGCTCACGCCTTGGGCGTGTCGCTGTTCGGCATTGCCACCGGGCTGGGCGCCGTGCAACCGGTCAAGGGGCGCACTGTCGCGCAACTGGCGAAGAACGGCATGCGCGTGATCGATGACACTTACAACGCAAACCCCACCTCCATGTGCGCGGCCGTTGATATACTCGCCGGCTTTTCCGGCCGCACCGTCCTGGTGCTCGGAGATATCGGCGAGTTGGGCGACTGGGCGGAGCAGGGGCACCGCGACGTGGGCGAGTATGCCCGGGGCAAGGTTTCCGCGCTTTACGCGGTTGGGCCAAACATGGTTCACGCCGTAAACGCATTCGGTAAAGAGGCGCATCACTTCGGCACGCAAGCCGAGCTGATCCAGGCCCTCGACGCCGAGCAGGACACAAACACCACCATTTTGATCAAGGGTTCGCGCAGTGCAGCGATGGAAAACATCGTTGCGGCTCTGTGCGGGTCCAGTCTGGAGAAACATTAATGCTGCTGCTGCTAGCGGAGTATCTGCAACAGTTCTACAAAGGCTTCGCGGTCTTCCAGTACCTGACCCTGCGCGGGATCCTCGGTGTGCTGACCGCGCTGGTTTTGTCGCTGTGCTATGGCCCGTGGATGATCCGCACTCTGCAGAACCGTCAGATCGGCCAGTCCGTTCGTAATGACGGCCCGCAATCGCACCTGTCCAAGTCGGGTACACCGACCATGGGCGGCGCACTGATTCTGTCCTCCATCGGTGTCAGCACCCTGCTGTGGGCTGACCTGAGCAACCGCTACGTGTGGGTCGTGCTGCTGGTGACCCTGCTGTTCGGTGCCATCGGCTGGGTCGACGATTACCGCAAGGTCATCGAGAAGAACTCCCGTGGCTTGCCAAGCCGCTGGAAGTATTTCTGGCAGTCGGTGTTCGGCCTGGGCGCAGCGATCTTCCTTTATATGACCGCGACCACGCCGGTCGAAACCACGCTGATCCTGCCAATGCTCAAGGACTACAGCATTCCGCTGGGCGCCGGCTTCATCGTGCTGACCTACTTTGTCATCGTCGGTTCGAGCAACGCGGTCAACCTGACCGACGGCCTCGACGGTCTGGCGATCATGCCGACGGTCATGGTCGGCGGCGGTCTGGGCATCTTCTGCTACCTGTCGGGTAACGTGAAATTCGCTGAATACCTGCTGATCCCTTACGTGCCGGGCGCAGGCGAACTGATCGTGTTCTGCGGCGCGCTGATCGGCGCCGGCCTGGGCTTCCTGTGGTTCAACACTTACCCGGCGCAAGTGTTCATGGGCGACGTCGGCGCACTGGCGCTGGGCGCGGCACTGGGTACCATCGCGGTGATCGTCCGTCAGGAAATCGTCCTGTTCATCATGGGCGGCGTGTTTGTGATGGAAACCCTGTCCGTGGTTATCCAGGTTGCTTCCTTCAAGTTGACCGGGCGCCGTGTGTTCCGCATGGCACCGATTCACCACCACTTTGAACTCAAGGGCTGGCCCGAGCCACGTGTGATCGTCCGTTTCTGGATCATCACCGTGATTCTCGTGCTGATCGGCCTTGCCACCCTGAAGCTGAGGTAGAACGAGTGTCTCTGATCGCTTCTGACCACTTCCGCATCGTTGTCGGCCTCGGCAAGAGCGGCATGTCCCTGGTTCGCTTCCTGGCGAACCGGGGTGTGTCGTTTGCCGTCGCCGATACGCGGGACAATCCACCGGAACTGGGCACGCTCACGCGTGACTATCCGCACGTGGAAGTGCGTTGTGGCGAGCTGGACGTCGAATTCCTGTGCCGTGCCGACGAGCTCTACGTGAGCCCCGGCCTGGCGCTGGCGACCCCGGCCCTGCAAGCCGCTGCCGCCCGTGGCGTGAAAATGTCCGGTGACATCGAGCTGTTCGCGCGTAACGCGCAGGCGCCGATCGTGGCCATCACCGGCTCCAACGCGAAAAGCACCGTCACCACCCTGGTCGGCGAGATGGCGGCCGCGGCCGGCAAACGCGTTGCGGTGGGCGGTAACCTCGGCACACCGGCGCTGGACTTGCTGAGCGACGATATCGAGCTGTACGTGATGGAGCTGTCGAGCTTCCAGCTGGAAACCACCGACCAGCTCAACGCCGAAGTGGCCACCGTGCTGAACATCAGCGAAGACCACATGGACCGCTACAGCGGCCTGCCGGCCTACCACTTGGCCAAGCACCGGATCTTCCGTGGAGCGAAGCAGTTCGTGGTCAATCGTCAGGACGCGCTCAGCCGTCCGTTGATCGGCGAAGGTCAGCCATGCTGGACCTTCGGCCTGAACAAACCCGATTTCAAGGCGTTCGGTCTGCGTGAAGAGAATGGCGAGAAATACCTGGCCTTCGAATTCCAGAACCTGATGCCGGTGCGCGAACTGAAAGTTCGCGGCGCGCATAACCAGTCCAATGCCCTGGCGGCACTGGCGCTCGGTCATGCGGTCGGCCTGCCGTTCGACGCCATGCTTGAGGCACTGCGCAACTTCACCGGTCTCGAACATCGTTGCCAGTGGCTGCGTGATCTGGACGGCGTCGGCTACTACAACGATTCCAAGGCCACCAACGTCGGTGCAGCGCTTGCGGCTATCGAAGGCCTGGGGGCGGACATCGACGGCAAGGTCGTGCTGATCGCCGGTGGCGACGGCAAGGGCGCCGAGTTCAACGATTTGCGTGCTCCGGTGGCGGCCAACTGCCGCGCCGTGGTCCTGATGGGCCGCGACTCCGACAAGATCGGCGAAGCCATCGGCGACGCCGTGCCGCTGATTCGCGCCACATCGCTGGTCGACGCCGTCGAGCAATGCCGCGCGATCGCTCAACCGGGTGACGTGGTACTGCTGTCGCCGGCCTGCGCCAGTTTCGACATGTTCAAGAATTACGAAGACCGTGGTCACCAGTTCGTCCGCGCCGTGGAGGATCTGGCATGAGCCTGCGCAATATCATCAAGCCGTACCCGTCGCCGATCATCACTGGCCGTGGCATCGATCTCGACTTCCCGATGCTCGCCGGCTGCCTGGCACTGCTGGGCCTGGGTCTGATCATGATTGCCTCGGCGTCCACCGAAGTGGCGGCGGCGCAATCGGGCAGCGCGCTGTACTACATGATTCGCCACCTGATCTACGTGGGGCTGGGCCTGGGTGCCTGCATCATCACCATGATGATTCCGATCGCCACCTGGCAGCGTCTGGGCTGGATGATGCTGATCGGCGCATTCGGTCTGCTGGTCATGGTGATCGTCCCCGGGATCGGCCGTGAAGTGAACGGTTCGATGCGCTGGATCGGTTTCAGCTTCTTCAACGTGCAGCCGTCGGAGATCGCCAAGGTGTTCGTGGTGATCTACCTCGCCGGTTACCTGGTGCGTCGCCAGAAGGAAGTGCGCGAGAGCTGGATGGGCTTCTTCAAGCCGTTCATCGTGCTGCTGCCGATGGCGGGCCTGTTGCTGATGGAACCGGACTTCGGTGCCACCGTCGTGATGATGGGGGCCGCAGCGGCGATGCTGTTCCTTGGCGGGGTCGGGTTGTTCCGCTTCTCGCTGATGGTGGTGTTGGCGGTCGGGGCCGTGGTCTTGCTGATTCAAATGCAGCCATACCGGATGGCGCGTCTGACCAACTTCGCCGACCCGTGGGCCGACCAGTTCGGCGCCGGCTATCAGTTGTCGCAGGCGTTGATCGCCTTCGGTCGCGGTGAGTGGCTGGGCGTTGGCCTGGGCAACAGCGTGCAGAAACAGTTCTACCTGCCTGAAGCGCACACGGACTTCGTGTTCTCGGTGCTGGCCGAAGAGCTGGGCGCTGTCGGTTCGCTGTGCACCGTCGCGCTGTTCGTCTTCGTGTGTATCCGTGGCATGTACATCGGGCTGTGGGCCGAGAAGGCCAAGCAGTTCTTCGCCGCTTATGTAGCGTACGGTCTGTCGTTCCTGTGGATCGGTCAGTTCCTGATCAACATCGGGGTGAACGTCGGCCTGCTGCCGACCAAGGGCCTGACCCTGCCGTTCCTCAGTTATGGCGGCAGTTCCCTGGTGATCTGCTGCGCCTGCCTCGGCTTGTTGCTGAGGATCGAGTGGGAGAGTCGAACCCACCTGGGCAGTGAAGAGATGGAGTTCCATGAGAGCGACTTCGCCGAGGAGCCGAACCATGGGCGCTAACGTATTGATCATGGCCGGCGGCACCGGCGGCCACGTGTTCCCGGCGCTGTCCTGTGCCCGCGAATTTCAGGCGCGCGGCTACACCGTGCACTGGCTCGGCACGCCACGCGGGATTGAAAACGATCTGGTACCGGCCGCAGGCCTTGAACTGCACCGCATCAATGCCACGGGGTTACGTGGCAAGGGCAAGCTGTCGCTGCTCAAGGCACCGTTCATGTTGCTCAAGTCGGTGTGGCAGGCGCGGGCGGTGATTCGCAAGCTGCGTCCAGTCTGCGTGGTCGGCTTCGGTGGTTATGTGACCGGCCCTGGCGGGATCGCCGCCAAACTGGCCGGTGTGCCGGTGATCGTTCACGAGCAGAACGCTGTGGCCGGCACCGCCAATCGGTTGCTGGTGCCGTTCGCCGCCCGGGTGTGTGAAGCGTTCCCCGACACCTTTACTCTGTCGGACACCCGCCGTACCACCGGAAACCCGGTGCGCAGCGAGCTGTTCCTCGAAACATCGCGACCAGCCCTGGCCGGTCGCAAAGCGCGTTTGCTGATCCTTGGCGGAAGCCTGGGCGCAGAACCGTTGAACAAGTTGCTGCCTGAGGCCCTGGCGCAAGTCGCTGCCGATTTGCGCCCGGAAGTGTTTCATCAGGCCGGCAAAAACCACGATGAAGTGACTGCAGAGCGCTATCGCGCCGCCGGCGTGGATGCGCAGGTGCAGCCGTTCATCAAAGACATGGCCCATGCCTATGGCTGGGCTGACCTGGTGGTGTGCCGCGCTGGCGCGCTGACCATCAGTGAGCTGGCTGCCGTCGGTCTGCCCTCGATGCTGGTGCCTTTGCCCCACGCGATCGACGATCACCAGACCCGCAACGCCGATTATTTGGCCCGTGAAGGCGCTGCCTTCGTGATGCCGCAAAGAACGACTGGTGCCGCGGACCTTGCCGCGCGCCTGACAGAGGTCTTGATGCAACCGCAACGACTCGAAGAAATGGCCCAAGCGGCCCGCCGTCTGGCCAAACCCGATGCCACCCGTAGCGTGGTCGATACCTGCCTGGAGGTGGCCCATGGTTGAGAATCAGAAAGCCATGCCACAGCCGGAAATGCGCCGCATCCGTCGCATCCACTTCGTCGGCATCGGCGGCGTGGGCATGTGCGGCATCGCTGAAGTGTTGTTGAACCTGGGCTATGAAGTGTCCGGTTCCGACCTGAAAGCGTCGCCGGTGACCGAGCGTCTGGAGTCGTTCGGTGCGCACATCTATATCGGCCACCGTGCCGAGAACGCCGCGACCGCCGATGTGCTGGTGGTTTCGAGCGCCGTCAACACCTCCAACCCGGAAGTGGCGACCGCACTGGAGCGCCGCATTCCGGTGGTGCCGCGTGCCGAAATGCTCGCTGAGCTGATGCGCTATCGCCACGGCATCGCCGTTGCCGGTACCCACGGCAAAACCACCACCACCAGCCTGATCGCTTCGGTGTTCGCTGCCGGTGGCCTGGATCCGACCTTCGTCATCGGTGGCCGTCTGAACGCTGCGGGCACCAATGCCCAGCTCGGCACCAGCCGCTACCTGATTGCCGAAGCCGACGAAAGCGATGCCAGTTTCCTGCACCTGCAACCGCTGGTGGCGGTGGTGACCAACATCGACGCCGACCACATGGCGACCTACGACGGTGACTTCAACAAACTGAAGAAAACCTTCGTCGAGTTCCTGCATAACCTGCCGTTCTACGGTTTGGCGGTGATGTGCCTGGACGACCCGGTGGTGCGTGAAATCCTGCCGCTGGTCAAGCGTCCGACCGTGACCTACGGCTTCAGCGAAGACGCTGACGTGCGTGCAATCAATGTACGCCAGCAAGGCATGCAGACCTTCTTCACCGTGCTGCGCCCGGATCGCGAGCCGCTGGATGTTTCGGTAAACATGCCAGGCAATCACAACGTGCTCAACTCGCTGGCGACCATCTGCATCGCCAGCGATGAAGGCGTCAGCGATGAAGCCATTGTCCAGGGCCTGTCCGGGTTCCAGGGTGTTGGCCGACGCTTCCAGGTCTACGGCGAACTGCCGGTGGACGGCGGCAACGTGATGCTGGTCGATGACTACGGTCACCACCCGACCGAAGTCGCCGCGGTGATCAAAGCCGTACGCGGTGGCTGGCCGGAGCGCCGTCTGGTGATGGTCTACCAGCCGCACCGTTACAGCCGCACCCGTGACCTGTACGACGATTTCGTCAATGTACTGGCCGACGCCAACGTGCTGCTGCTGATGGAAGTCTATCCGGCCGGCGAAGAGCCGATCCCGGGCGCGGACAGCCGCAAGCTGTGCAACAGCATCCGTCAGCGCGGTCAGCTCGACCCGATCTACATCGAGCGTGGTGTCGACCTCGCGCCGCTGGTCAAGCCACTGCTGCGTGCGGGCGACATCCTGCTGTGCCAGGGCGCCGGTGATATCGGCGGTCTCGCGCCGAAGCTGTTGAAAAGTGAATTGTTCGCTGGCGCCGTTGCGGCGTCGGTCGAGGGGAAGTTGAAATGACTGCTGCCTACGCCAACCTGTTCTCCACCATCGCGCCGAAAGACTTCGGCCGTGTCGCCGTGCTGTTCGGTGGCATGAGTGCCGAACGTGAGGTTTCGCTGAAATCCGGTAACGCGGTGCTCGACGCGCTGCAAAGCGCCGGCGTGGACGCGTTCGGGATCGACGTCGGCGAGGATTTTCTGCAGCGTCTGCTGAACGAAAAGATCGACCGCGCGTTCATCATTCTCCACGGTCGTGGCGGTGAAGACGGCTCCATGCAGGGCCTGCTCGAATGTGCCGGTATTCCGTACACCGGCAGCGGCATTCTCGCCTCGGCACTGGCGATGGACAAACTGCGCACCAAGCAGGTCTGGCACAGCCTCGGGATTCCGACGCCGCGTCACGCCGTACTGTGCAGCGAGGCCGATTGTATTTCGGCAGCGACGGAACTGGGCTTCCCTTTGATCGTCAAACCGGCGCATGAAGGTTCAAGTATCGGGATGGCCAAAGTGAGTTCTGCGTCCGAGTTGATCGACGCATGGAAAGCGGCCAGTACCTACGATTCGCAAGTCTTGGTCGAGCAATGGATCCACGGTCCGGAGTTCACCATCGCCACCCTGCGTGACCAGGTGTTGCCTCCTATCGCCCTGGGCACGCCGCACACGTTCTACGACTACGACGCCAAGTACATCGCCAACGATACCCAGTATCGGATTCCGTGCGGGCTGGATGCCGCCAAGGAAAAAGAACTCATGGACCTCACGGCGCAAGCCTGCGAGGCACTGGGTATTGGTGGGTGGGGCCGGGCGGACGTGATGCAGGACGCCGATGGCAAATTCTGGTTCCTGGAAGTCAACACAGCTCCCGGCATGACCGATCACAGCCTGGTACCGATGGCGGCGAAAGCGGCCGGTCTGGATTTCCAGCAACTGGTCCTGGCCATTCTGGCCGCCAGTGTCGATGCCGACGGCAAAAAAGAGGCGCGAGGTTAAGACCATGCAAGGCGCTCAGCTCAGACATCAGCCACCCGCACCCGGCCGCAAGCCGGTGCCGCGGGGTGCCAGCCGAATGGTGGCCAAAGAGCCGATGTCCGTGCGCCTGCCGAAAGCCAATTTCGGCTTTCTGAAAAGCCTGTTCTGGCCGGTGCTGCTGGTGGTGCTGGGTTTTGGTACGTACGAAGGCGCGCAGCGTTTGTTGCCTTACGCCGACCGCCCGATCACCAAGATCGCGGTGCAGGGCGACCTGAGCTACATCAGCCAACAAGCGGTGCAGCAGCGGATCGCCCCGTACGTGGCGTCGAGCTTCTTCACCATCGACCTGGCCGGTATGCGCACCGAGCTTGAGCAGATGCCATGGATCGCCCACGCCGAAGTACGTCGGGTGTGGCCGGACCAGGTGGTGATCCGCCTCGAAGAGCAACTGCCCGTGGCCCGCTGGGGTGACGAGTCGCTGCTGAACAACCAGGGCCAGGCGTTTACGCCAAAGGAACTGGCGAACTACGAACACCTGCCTCAGCTGTTCGGCCCACAACGGGCCCAGCAGCAAGTGATGCAGCAATACCAGGTGCTGAGCCAGATGCTCAGGCCGCTGGGCTTCTCGATTGCACGCCTGGAATTGCGTGAACGCGGTAGCTGGTTCCTGACCACCGGTGCCGGCAGTTCCGGCCCCGGCATCGAGTTGCTGCTGGGACGCGGCAACCTGGTGGAAAAGATGCGCCGCTTCATTGCCATCTATGACAAGACGCTTAAAGACCAGATTACGAACATTGCGCGCATCGATCTGCGCTACGCCAACGGCCTCGCTGTTGGCTGGCGGGAACCTGTAGCGCCGACGACAGACAAACCCGCTGTCGCAAAGAATTAAGAAGAGGCAGGACCCATGGCAAACGTGCAAAGCGGCAAAATGATCGTCGGTCTGGATATCGGCACCTCCAAGGTGGTGGCGCTGGTAGGCGAGGTCGCGGACGACGGCACGCTGGAAATCGTCGGTATCGGTACTCACCCCTCCCGCGGCCTGAAGAAGGGCGTGGTGGTGAACATCGAGTCCACCGTGCAATCGATCCAGCGCGCGATCGAAGAAGCCCAGCTGATGGCGGGCTGCCGCATTCACTCGGCGTTCGTCGGGGTGGCGGGCAATCACATTCGCAGTCTGAACTCCCACGGCATCGTGGCGATTCGTGATCGTGAAGTCAGCTCGGCTGACCTTGAGCGTGTACTCGACGCCGCCCAGGCCGTGGCGATTCCGGCTGACCAGCGCGTGCTGCACACCCTGCCGCAGGATTACGTGATCGATAACCAGGAAGGCGTGCGCGAGCCTCTGGGCATGTCCGGCGTACGTCTGGAAGCCAAGGTTCACGTGGTCACCTGCGCTGTCAACGCCGCACAGAACATTGAAAAATGCGTGCGCCGCTGCGGTCTGGAAATCGACGACATCATCCTCGAGCAACTGGCGTCGGCCTACTCGGTGCTGACCGACGACGAAAAAGAGCTGGGCGTGTGCCTGGTCGACATCGGCGGCGGTACCACCGACATCGCGATTTTCACCGAAGGCGCGATCCGTCACACCGCGGTGATCCCGATTGCCGGCGACCAGGTGACCAACGACATCGCCATGGCGTTGCGCACCCCGACCCAGTACGCCGAAGAGATCAAGATTCGCTACGCCTGCGCCCTGGCCAAACTGGCCGGTGCCGGTGAAACCATCAAGGTGCCAAGCGTCGGCGACCGTCCACCGCGCGAGCTGTCGCGTCAGGCCCTGGCCGAAGTGGTCGAGCCGCGCTACGACGAACTGTTCACCCTGATCCAGGCCGAACTGCGTCGCAGCGGCTACGAAGACCTGATCCCGGCGGGCATTGTCCTGACCGGCGGTACGTCGAAGATGGAAGGCGCCACTGAGCTTGCCGAGGAAATCTTCCACATGCCGGTCCGTCTGGGCGTGCCGCATGGCGTGAAGGGCCTGGATGACGTGGTGCGCAACCCGATTTACTCCACTGGCGTTGGCTTGTTGATGTACGGCCTGCAGAAGCAGTCCGACGGGATTTCGTTCTCGGGCATCGGCAGCCGCGACAGCTACAGCAACGATGAGCCGCAGGCGCCGTTGCTGGACCGATTGAAGAAGTGGGTTCAAGGCAACTTTTAACAGCAGCTGGAAGCGTCAAGCTTCAAGCGGCAAGCAGTAGCAGTAGATGCACCGCGACAAAAATGCAGTAGGCGAAAAAACTAGAGAATGTAAGGAGAGGGAAAATGTTCGAACTCGTAGACAACATCCCCGCAAGCCCGGTAATCAAAGTTATCGGTGTTGGCGGTGGCGGCGGCAACGCTGTCAACCACATGGTCAAGAGCAACATCGAAGGCGTTGAGTTCATCTGCGCCAACACTGATGCTCAAGCGCTGAAAAACATCGGCGCGCGCACCATCCTGCAACTGGGCACCGGTGTGACCAAGGGCCTGGGCGCTGGCGCCAACCCGGAAGTCGGCCGTCAGGCTGCGCTGGAAGATCGCGAGCGCATCGCTGAAGTGCTGGCCGGCACCAACATGGTGTTCATCACCACTGGCATGGGCGGTGGTACCGGTACCGGTGCTGCGCCGATCATTGCCGAAGTGGCCAAGGAAATGGGCATCCTGACCGTTGCGGTCGTGACCCGTCCGTTCCCGTTCGAAGGCCGCAAGCGTATGCAGATTGCCGACGAAGGCATCCGCATGCTCTCCGAAAGCGTCGACTCGTTGATCACCATTCCTAACGAGAAGCTGCTGACCATCCTCGGTAAAGACGCAAGCCTGCTGTCGGCTTTCGCCAAGGCGGACGATGTACTGGCCGGTGCCGTGCGCGGTATCTCCGACATCATCAAGCGTCCGGGCATGATCAACGTCGACTTCGCCGACGTGCGTACCGTGATGAGCGAAATGGGCATGGCGATGATGGGCACTGGCTGCGCCAGCGGTCCGAACCGTGCACGTGAAGCCACTGAAGCGGCGATCCGCAACCCGCTGCTGGAAGACGTGAACCTGCAAGGTGCACGCGGCATCCTGGTGAACATCACTGCCGGTCCTGACCTGTCTCTGGGTGAGTACTCCGACGTGGGTTCGATCATCGAAGCCTTCGCTTCCGAGCACGCGATGGTCAAGGTCGGTACCGTTATCGATCCGGACATGCGCGATGAGTTGCACGTGACTGTGGTTGCCACCGGTCTGGGCGCGAAAATCGAGAAGCCTGTGAAGGTCATCGACAACACCGTTCACACCTCCATGGCCGCTGCTCAGGTTCAACAACCGGCCCCTGCGCGTCAGGAAGCACCGGCGGTGAACTATCGCGATCTGGACCGTCCGACCGTCATGCGCAACCAGGCTCAGGCCGGTGCTGCGACTGCCGCGAAGATGAATCCGCAAGACGATCTGGACTACCTGGACATCCCGGCATTCCTGCGTCGTCAGGCCGATTGATGGAATGTATCAGGGCTATGACGGTGATTGGTGTTCAGCAAAGGCTCGGTCTGCTATTATCGCCAGCCTTTGTTGATACCAGTTCGCAATTTGCGCTGAAGCGGCCCAAGCCATGATTAAACAACGCACACTGAAAAATATTATCCGTGCCACAGGTGTAGGCCTGCATTCCGGGGAGAAGGTCTACCTGACCCTCAAGCCTGCGCCTGTCGACACTGGCATTGTGTTTTGTCGCGCTGACCTCGACCCTGTGGTGCAGATCCCTGCCCGCGCGGAAAACGTCGGTGAAACCACTATGTCGACGACGCTGATCAACGGCGACGTCAAAGTGGACACGGTAGAGCACTTGCTCTCGGCCATGGCTGGCCTGGGCATCGATAACGCCTACGTCGAGCTCTCCGCGTCCGAAGTCCCGATCATGGATGGCAGCGCTGGACCGTTCGTATTCCTGATTCAATCGGCAGGCCTGGAAGAGCAGGACGCCGCCAAGAAATTCATCCGCATCCTGCGTGAAGTGACAGTGGAAGACGGCGACAAGCGCGCCACTTTCGTCCCTTTCGAAGGGTTCAAGGTGAGCTTCGAGATCGACTTCGATCACCCGGTTTTCCGGGACCGCACCCAAAGTGCAAGCGTGGATTTTTCCAGCACTTCGTTCGTAAAAGAAGTCAGCCGCGCCCGTACCTTTGGTTTCATGAGTGACATCGAGTACCTGCGCAAGCACAACCTCGCACTCGGCGGCAGCGTTGAAAACGCGATCGTGGTGGATTCCGATGGCGTACTGAACGAAGACGGCCTTCGCTATGAAGACGAATTCGTGAAGCACAAGATTCTTGATGCGATTGGCGACCTGTACCTGCTGGGCAACAGCCTGATTGGTGAGTTCAAAGGCTTCAAGTCCGGTCATGCACTGAACAACCAGCTGCTGCGCAAGTTGATTGAGCAGACAGATGCGTGGGAAGTCGTGACGTTCGAAGACGCCAGCACTGCACCGATCTCTTACATGCGCCCGGTTGCGGCGGTGTAAGTAAAAAACCTCTCTAGTTTTTTGAAGGCCATCCTCGGATGGCCTTTTTTTATGCCTGCAGGTTTTGTATTGCCTGAACTGGCCCTATCGCGAGCAGGCTCACTCCTACAGGGGAACGCGTTTCAATGTAGGAGTGAGCCTGCTCGCGATAGGGCCGGTAAGGCCGAAACGAAACTCAGGCAGCCACCACCACCCGATTGCGCCCACCTTCCTTGGCCTGATACAGAGCCTTGTCCGCCGCAAAAAACAGTTGCTCCAGCGACATCTCGACCGCCGCCGTCCAGGTGCTGATGCCGATACTGACGGTCATCGCCACATCCGCTCCCTCGACCCTCGGCATCTGCTCGATTGCCTGGCGGATATGTTCGGCAATCTGCCGTGCGCCGGTGCTGTCGGTTTCGGCGAGGATCACCGAAAACTCTTCGCCACCATAACGGGCGACCAGATCCGCCGGACGTCGCACGTTCGCGCTGATCACCTTGGCCAGCTCGCGCAGTGCCTGATCGCCGGCCTGATGCCCATGGCGATCGTTGAAGGCCTTGAAGTGGTCAGCGTCGATCATCATCACCGACAGCGGCTGGCCCGAGCGCTGGGCGCGGAACCATTCGTGGCGCAGCGACAGATCGAGCATTCGTCGGTTGGCTACACCGGTCAACGCATCGGTGGCAGCCAGTTGCGCCAGTTCGCGCTCGGCGCGTTGGCGCAAACGCAACTCACGGGCGAGCAGCCAGGTCAGCCACAGCAGACCGGCACAGAGCACGCCGGTGGCACCGCTGATCAACATCGCAGTGCGGCGCCAGGTGCCGAACACTTCATCGCTGGACAGCGCGACCATCACCGTCAGCGGCAAGTTGCCGACCCGCGAATAGGTGTAGAGGCGCTGCTGGTGATCCATGCTTGAGGTGCTGGTGAAACTGCCATTGCCATCCTTGTCGGCCAGGATCCGTACCACGTTGGGCCGGTTGCCGAAGCTCTTGCCGATGGAGTCACTTTGCAGATACGGCTTCTGCGCCAGCAGGATGCCGTCGCTGTCGATGATGTTCAGCGTGCTGTCTTTGCCGATGTCGAGGCTGTTGAACAACTGATCGAAGTAGTCGAGCTTCATCGAGGCCACGGTCACGCCGGCGAACTCACCGGTGCCCGAGGAGATTCGCCGGCTGAAGCTGATGCGCCACTGGTTGGCTTCGTCGCAGTCGCAACGGGTCTTGAACGGGCGGCTGATGAACATGCCGGTGTCGCGGTTGAAAGCGTGGGCGAGAAAGTAATCGCGGTCGGCGAAGTTGCCCGGCTTGGGCTCGACCCGCGATGAGTCGGCGACCACATCGCCATGTTTGTCGAGCAGCAGGATGTCGCCTTTGAAGCGCGCGGTGGTCGAGCGGTCGAACAGCGCCAGGTGGCGGATCTGCGGAGTGACGTCGCGCAAGTCATCGCGCTGCGCGGCGGCGATCAGGCCTTGCAGGGTCAGGTCGTACAGCTCGACGGTGCGCAGGACGTCAGCGTCGATCAGTTGTGCGATGGTGGTGGCACTGCGGGTGGCTGATTCCTGAGCGTTGGCGTGCTCGCGGATCAGCAGAAACGTGACGATGCACAGAATCGCGATCACGGTCAGCGAACTGCCGCAGATCAGCAGCAATTCGGGACGTCCGGTCTTGCCCGCCACAGGTGGGGTACGGCTCGCGATCATGATGGGGCTGTCGGTTGGGGAGTCTTATAAGCGTAGTTGCATGAAGTCAGTGACGGTATTCCAATGTGGGAGCGGGCTTGCTTGCGAAAGCGGTGTGCCATTCAACAGGAATGTTGACTGATACACCGCTTTCGCAAGCAAGCCCGCTCTCACAGGTAAATCAAAAAATTCAAGACGGGTGCTGTAGCACCGATCTTAGAAGACGTTGATCGGGTAGTCGACAATTACACGGTATTCATCGGTGTCCGTATCAATCGCGCCGTAACCGTTGCCGCCACGGTTGGTCGCCCACTGCAGGCGTACCGCGAGATCTTTCGCCTGGCCGCTCTGGACCACGTATTTCAAGTCGATGTCGCGCTCCCAGTGCTTGGCGTTGCGGCCGTCGGCGCTGTACCACGAAGCGTAGCCCTTGCTGTCCGGATCGACCTTGGTCAGGTCTACGGTGCCGCGCGAGTACGACACTGCGGAGGTCAGCCCAGGAACGCCCACACCGGCGAAGTCATAGGCATATTTGAGCTTCCACGAGCGCTCGTTCGGGCCGTTGAAGTCCGAGTACTGCTGCGAGTTGTCGAGGTAAACGCTGTCGCCCTGGCTGATGTAGTCGAACGGCGTGTTGCCGTTCACGCGCTGGTACGCGGCAGTGACGCTGTGGCTGCCGATGCCGACGGTGAAATGCAGGCTGTAGGTGTTGTTGTCGATGTTGCCCAGCAGTGCGTCGCCGGTGTCTTGCGTGTGATAGAAGTGCAGGCCCGGGTTGAGGCTGACCAGATCGTTCAGCGCCCAAGTGTAGTCGAGGTCGTAGTAGTACTGGTTCCAGATGTCCTTGAGCTCGGCGGCATACAGGTTGCTGGTCAGCCCTTCGACGCCGCTCCAGGACACCCCGGCCCAGTTCAGGTGACGGCTTTCGTCGCCATCGGCCAGTTTGCCGTAGGACGTGCCGATGCGCTGGCGCCCGCTCTGGTTGTAAGGCTTGGTGAAACTCGCCTGGCCGCCTTCGAACATCCAGCCGTCGAAGCTGTGGTTGGTCAGGCTGACGCCACGGAAGGTCTGCGGCAGCATGCGGCTTTCACCGCCGGCAATCACCGGGTTGGTGAGGAACAGGTCGCCGGCCTTCAGTTCGGTGTCGAACGCGCGCATTTTCAGGGTGCCGCCCGCAGTCGAGAACGAGCCCGGCGCTTTGCCGTTACCGTCGCTGACCGGCAGGATGCTCGAGCCATCGGTACCGCCGCCGCCGTCGAGCTTCAGCCCGAGCATGGCATGGGCGTCGATGCCGAAGCCGACCGTGCCTTCGGTGTAACCCGACTGGAAGATCCCGAGAAAACCCTGGCCCCATTCGATGTTGTCGTCCGTCTGCTGTAGACGGTTGCGATTCATGTAGTAGTTGCGAGCATTGAGGTTGAGGCTCGAACCTTCGACGAAGCCTTCCTTGGCGGCTTCGTCGGCATGGGCGGCGGGTGCAATCGTTGCGGCAATTGCAATGAACAGCGGGGTGAAGCTGACTGGGTAACGCACTTGCGATGGAGCTCCTTGGGTCAACTGACACTTCAATGTCTTGAGGTGCGGGATGTTTCTTGTTGTTACAGACGAACCAAACAGCTTTCAGACCACAACGAAAAAAGGCCGCTGAAAGGCAGCGGCCTGGAATGACGACGGTTGAACGGGAAGAGCCAAACAACCGCGTCGAGGGAAAATTTTTCGCGGTGCGCGACTCAGCTGTCTTTCTCGGACGCTTGAGCTTGGGAAGTGGCGGCCTGAGGGGCTTGCGAGGCGTCTTGCGACTTGGCCATCACTTCTGCCTGAGACTGTTCGAATGCGTGAGCGCGAGCGGCATTCTGCGCTACGAACGACTGCGATTCTTCAGCCATCGCCATGGGCGACAGGATCAATGAGGACAAAACGAACGCGCTGGCAATACCCATACTGTTGGACATCTTGAAAACCTTCTTGCTTGGCAAGTGCTGTTTGGTGCGGGCAAAGATAAAGTTGCCGGGCGTTGGGAAACAGCATGATTTTCATAAATGACTGTTACAGCAACAGCAACGATTGCCCCCTCTCCCAACGGGAGAGGGGCAGGGGGAGGGCTTTCAAACCGGCAAATGAATCCCGAAGGTATTCATCCCCCGATCACTGCGCACAAACACATCGCCACCATGCATCAGCGCAATTGCCTTGACGATCGCCAGCCCCAGCCCATGGTTATTGCCGCTGTTGCTGCGTGACGCATCGACCCGATAGAAGCGCTCGAACAACCGCGGCAAATGCTCGCTGGCAATCGGCGATCCCGGGTTGGCCACGCCGATGCTGACCTGATGTTCTGCAACCTCGATGCGCACTTCGATCACCTTGCCAGGCTCGGTGTGCTGCACGGCGTTACTCAGCAGATTGATCAACGCCCGACGCAAATGCGCGATCTCGATCCGTACTTGGGCATCACCACTCACGTGCACCTGCACTTGCGCGTCTTCGAGGATGAAGTCGAGGTACTCCAGCGTGGTCGCGACTTCATCGGCCAATGAAGTTTCGGTGAGTATGGTCGCCTTGCTGCCCTGATCGGCGCTGGCGAGGAACAGCATGTCGTTGATGATCGAACGCAGGCGTTCCAGCTCTTCGAGGTTGGATTGCAGCACTTCGAAGTAGTGTTCGGCGGAGCGTCCGCGCGTCAGTGCGACCTGGGTCTGGCCGATCAGGTTGGTCAGTGGCGAGCGCAGTTCATGGGCCACGTCGGCATTGAACGATTCCAGTCGCGAATAGGCCTGTTCGACCCGTTCCAAGGTTGAGTTGAACGATTCGACAAACTGCTCGAGCTCCGGCGGCAACGGTGACATCCGCAAGCGTCCGGCGCGCAGTGGCGGCGCCAGGCGCTGGGCTTCGTGGGACAGTTTGATCAGCGGCTTGAGGCCGATCCGCGCGACCCAGTAACCCAGCGCCGAGGCCAGCAACACACCGATAATCGCCAGGCTGACCAAGGCGATCAGCAAGTTGTGCTGAGTCTCGTGGAAGGTCTCGGTGTCGATGCCGATCATGAACCGCAGCGGCGGGCGCTGATCCTTGGCCGGCAGTTCGGTCAGCAGCACTTTCAGCGGATAGGGGTGGTCGGGCAACTGCAGGTCATGCATGCCCGTCGGGCCTTTGGCGAAGGCGCGGATCGGGGCGTCCGGCTCGCCATACTCGTAACCGGGATCACCGCTGACCACCCAAAAATGGATGCGCTTGTCTTCCTCGCCGAGCAGCTTGAGTTTGGCGTTGATTTTCACCCAATGCTCGGGTGTGCCGTAACGGTTGAGGGCCGACTCAAGCACGCTGTAACGCGCATCCAGCTCGGCCTCTGGCAGCAGGCCCAGGCCCTTGTCGACCTGCTGATACAGCGCGCCGCCGATCAACAGAAACACCAGCAGCGCCACCAGCGTGAACATGCCGCTGAGGCGCAGGGCGATCGAATTACTGGACACCGCGGCTCTCCAGCACATATCCCATGCCGCGAATGGTGTGCAGCAGTTTTTCGTCGAACGGCCCGTCGAGCTTGGCGCGCAGGCGTTTTATCGCGACTTCGACAACGTTGGCATCGCTGTCGAAATTGATGTCCCAGACCATCTCGGCAATCGCGGTTTTCGAGAGGATTTCCCCCTGACGCCGTGCCAATACGCTGAGCAGCGAGAACTCTTTCGCTGTCAGGTCCAGCCGCGTGCCGGCGCGAGTGGCCTTGCGGCTGATCAAATCTATCCACAGGTCGGCGATGCTCACCTGCACCGGTTCATGGCCGCCGCTGCGCCGGGTCAGCGCCTGCAGGCGCGCCACCAGTTCGAGGAAGGAAAACGGTTTGCCGAGGTAATCGTCGGCGCCGTCGCGCAGGCCCTTGATCCGGTCTTCGACCCGTTCGCGGGCGGTGAGCATGATCACGGGAGTCTGCTTGCGTGCACGCAGCGCACGCAGCACGCCGAAGCCGTCCAGGCCCGGCAGCATCACGTCGAGGACGATCACCGCATAGTCGCCTTCAAGCGCCAGGTGCAGGCCCTCGACGCCGTCGCGGGCCAGGTCCACGGTGTAACCCTGTTCCGTCAGACCGCGGTGCAGATAATCCGCGGTTTTTTCCTCGTCTTCGATAATCAGAACGCGCATGACCCTGCCTCAGTCTGTGGTCGCCAGTGCCGGTGGGGGCGATGATGCTTCTGGGTGTGAGCGTCGGTGAAACAGCCGCTCAAGCCACAAGTATATGACTGGCGTGGTAAACAGCGTCAGCATCTGGCTGACCAGCAAACCGCCTACCACCGCGATCCCCAGCGGCTGGCGCAGTTCGGCGCCGGTGCCATAGCCGAGCATCAGCGGCAGGGCGCCGAGCAGGGCGGCGAGGGTGGTCATGATGATCGGCCGGAACCGCGTGATGCACGCCTCGTAAATCGCGTCCTGCGGTGGCAACCCACGATTGCGCTGCGCTTCGAGGGCAAAGTCGATCATCAGGATACCGTTTTTCTTGACGATACCGATCAGCAGCACCAGCCCGATCAACGCCATGATCGAAAAGTCCTGACCGCAGATCCACAGCATGATCACCGCCCCTAGACCGGCCGCCGGCAGCGTCGAAATGATCGTCAGCGGATGCACGAAGCTCTCATAAAGCACGCCGAGAATGATGTACACCGCCACCAGCGCCGCGAGAATCAGCCACGGCTGACTGGCCAGCGAACTCTGGAACGCCTGTGCCGCGCCCTGGAAGTTGCCGCTGATCGCGGTCGGCATGCCGATTTCGGCCTTGGCCTGATTGAGCAGAATCACCGCGTCACCCAACGCCACGCCGGGCGCGAGGTTGAACGACAGGTTGGCGGCCGGGAACATGCCGTCATGGGCAATCGACAGCGGGCCGATGGTGGGTGCATCGAATTTTGCCAGTGCCGACAGCGGCACCATTTCCCCGCTCAGCGGTGAACGCAGGTAGAAATAGTTGAGGCTTTCGGCCTTGCCGCGTTGCTGGGTGTCCAGTTCCAGGATCACGTTGTACTGGTTGACCTGGGTCTGGAATTCATTGATCTGCCGCTGACCAAAGGCGTCGTAAAGCGCCTCGTCGACATCGCTCGCGGTCAGGCCGAAACGCGCCGCTGCACTTCGATCAATGCTGATGTGGGTGATGCTGCCGCCCAGTTGCAGGTCGTTGGAAATATCGCGGAACGCCGGGTTGCTGCGCAGCTTTTCCGTCAGGCGCTGGGTCCAGGTGGCGAGGGTCGCGCCGTCATTGCTCTTGAGCACATATTGGTACTGCGCACGGCTCGGGCCGGAGCTTAAGTTGATGTCTTGCCCTGCGCGCAGGTACAGCACGATCCCCGGGACTTTCATCAGCTGCGGACGAATCCGGTCGATGAACTGACTGGCCGAGACATCGCGGTCGCCGCGTTTTTTCAGGGCGATCCAGAAGCGGCCGTTGGCGATGGTCTGGTTACTGCCGGACACACCCACCGAGTGTGAAAACGCCTGCACGGCGGGATCGGCGGCGACGATTTCGGCCATCGCCAGGTGTTTTTTTACCATGTCGCCGTAGGAGATATCCGCAGCGGCTTCGGTGGTGCCGAGGACGAAGCCGGTGTCCTGCACCGGGAAGAAGCCCTTGGGGATAAAGATGTAACCGGCAATCGCCATCGCCAGCGACAGGCCGAACACGCCGATCATCAACTTTTGATGGGCAAGGGCTCGGCGCAGGCCTTTTTCGTACCATCCGAGCAGGCGTTCGCTGAAACCCGGTTTGTCGTGAGCGTGATGCACCGGTTTGCGCATGAACAGCGCCGCCAGTGTCGGCGCCAAGGTCAGCGACACCACCACGGAAATCATGATGGTCGACGTCGCGGTCAGGGCGAATTCCTTGAACAGCCGCCCGACCACGCCGCCCATGAACAGCAGCGGAATGAACGCCGCCACCAGCGAGAAGCTGATCGAGACCACGGTGAAGCCGATCTCGCCGGCGCCCTTGATGGCGGCCTCGCGCATGCCGTCGCCGGCTTCCAGATGCCGATGAATGTTCTCCACCACCACAATCGCATCGTCCACGACAAACCCGACCGCAACGACAATCGCCACCAGCGTCAGGTTGTTCAGGCTGAACCCGAGCAGGTACATCAGGGCGAAACTGGCGGTCAGCGACACGCCGAGTACGGCCGACACGATCATCGTCGCCGACAACTGGCGCAGGAACAGCGCCATCACCGCCACCACCAGCAGGATCGCGATCAACAGGGTGATCTCGACCTCGTGCAGCGAGGCACGGATGGTCTGGGTGCGGTCGATCAGGGTTTTTACCTGCACCGAGGCCGGCAGCATGGCTTCGAGGCCGGGCAGGGCGGCTTGAATACGGTCCACGGTTTCGACGATGTTCGCCCCCGGCTGGCGCGAGATGACCAGGTTCACCCCCGGTTGATCGCCGGCCCAGGCCTGCACGTAGGCATCTTCCGAACCGTTGACCACTTTGGCGACATCGCGCAGGTGAACCGGTGCGCCATCCTTGTAGGAAACGATGAGTTGGCTGTAGTCCTCGGGGTGGAACAACTGGTCATTGGTCGACAGCGTGGAGATGCTCGATTCGCCGTACAGCGCACCTTTGGCCAGGTTGAGGCTGGTCTGCTGGATCGCCAGACGGATGTCGGCCAGGGTCAGGCCGATTGCTGCCAGTTTGTCGGCCGAGGCTTGCACGCGGATCGCCGGACGTTGCTGACCGGTGATGTTGATCTGGCCTACACCGTCGATCTGACTGATCTGACGTGAGAGCAGGGTTTCCACCAGATCGCTGAGTTCGGTGCCGGGCATTTGTGTCGAGCTGACGCTGAGAATCAGCACCGGGCTGTCGGCCGGGTTGACCTTCTTCCAGGTCGGCAGCGTCGGCATGTCTTTGGGCAGTTTGCCGGCGGCGGTATTGATCGCCGCTTGTACTTCCTGGGCGGCGGTGTCGATGCTTTTATCGAGGGTGAATTGCAGGGTCAGCAGGCTTGAGCCGAGCGCACTGCTGGAGGTCATCTGGGTCATGCCGGGGATGGCGCTGAATTGCACCTCCAGCGGCGTGGCCACGGATGAGGCCATGGTGTCGGGGCTGGCGCCGGGCAGCTGTGCCGAGACCTGAATCGTCGGAAATTCCGCTTCCGGCAGCGGCGCAATCGGCAAGCGCGGGAAGGCAATCGCACCGACCAGCACCAGCGCGATCGTCAGCAGAATCGTCGCGACCGGGTGATCGATGCACCAGGTGGAGACGCCTTTGTGTTCCTTCATGGTTTCGGCTCCGCTTGCACCACCTGCGCCGGCTCGGTCATGACTTGCACCGTGGAGCCGGGTTTGAGCCGCGACTGGCCGTCGGTGACCAGCACGTCACCGGCCTTCACACCTTTGATGATGTCCTGGCCGCTGCCCTGATAAACCATCTGCACTTGTACGGCTTCGACCTTGTCGCCATTCACCCGATAAACGAAGTGTTGGTCGAGGCCGCGTTGTACGACGGTGGGTGGTACCACCAACGCATCCTTGTCCAGCGCCGTCTGAATTTTTACCGTCACCAGCAAGCCCGGCCAGAGCTTCTGGCTGGCGTTGTCGAACTCGGCCTTGGCGCGGATGGTGCCAGTGTTGGCGTTGATCTGGTTGTCGATGAGGGTCAGGTGGCCTTCGCCGAGCAGGTTGCCGGTTTCGCCGTCGGTGTCGGCGCCGATGTAGGCCTTGACCTGTGCTCGCTGCGGATCGTTGATCAGGCCTTGCAGGGTCGGCAGCATTTGCTGGGGCAAGGAGAACTCGACGGCGATCGGGTCGATCTGGGTCACGGTGAACAAGCCTGCGGCGTCGGTCATGCGCAGGAAGTTGCCTTCGTCGACGGTACGAATACCGACACGGCCAGTGACCGGAGAGCGAATCTGCGTGTAGGACAGCTGAACTTGTGCGGCGTCGATGGAGGCCTGGTTGCCTTGGGCGGTGGCTTTCAATTGATTGACCAAGGCTTGTTGCTGATCGTAGGTCTGCTTGGAGACGCCGTCGTCGACGCTGAGCAGTTTGTAGCGTTTGAGGTTGACCAGGGCGACTTGCAGTTGTGCCTGGCTTTCGCCCAGTTGCGCGCGGGCCTGGTCGAGGCTGGCGCGGATCGAGCGGTCGTCGATGGTGGCGAGCAGGTCGCCTGTTTTGACGAGTTGGCCTTCTTTGACGAGGATTCTGGTGAGGATGCCGTCTATCTGTGGGCGTACGACGACGCTGTGCAGTGAGAGTACGGAGCCGATGCCGCTGGTGTAGCGGGGGACGTCTTTTACGCTGACGGCGACGACGCGGACCGGGATGGCGGTCGGGGTTGCCAGTTTGCTCGGGGCGGGTTTGCTTGCCCACCATATGCCTGCGGCGGCCAGGGCGATCACTAGGGCTAGCAGGGTTTTGTTTTTCTGGATTCGCATGCGATGGGGCGCCAGGGGCTGGAGTTTGGGCAGGTTGGGTCTTTATAAACTTGTTTGGGGGTCAGGAGGGTGACGGCTAGCTGTCAGCGCTGTCAGTTTCGTCGGGTGTCGATATCCGTTGCTGCGTGGGTATAGCCTTCGCCTGCTGGCGATGGCAGCCTGTGAGCCGACCATCTCCAACTGAATACGCCCAATCCAGACTGTGGGAGCGAGCCTGCTCGCGAAGGCGGCCTGCCAGCCGCCCCATCTCCAACTGAATGCACCCAATCCAAACCCCGGCCAGCACTGCCTTGGCGATCCAGCAGATCGTCATGCGCGCCGAGCTGGCGGTAAACCGGGCGTTGGATCGGGTTGACTCGCACACGTAATCCGTCCGAACACCGCGTCATCGTTCATCGCGAGCAGGCTCACTCCTACAGAGAAACGGATTCCACCTGTGAGAGGGAGCTGGCTCGGGATGGCGGCGTAACCGTCCCCAAAAAAAGGACCGATCATTCCCCATTCGGGACTTATTTGCCGACTACGCTTCTCAAGATCCAGCCCCGTGCGCGGATAAACAGTGTGTAGCCCGGGTTTCGCTGGGCCTCACATCGGGAGTGTCTGGTTATGAAGCTGAAAATCGCAATGCCGTGTGTGCTTCTCCTGCTTCCACTCACTGCGTTCGCCGCGCCTGGCAGTCAATCCGGCGAGATCCGTTTCACCGGGCAAATTGTCGATTCCGGCTGTGCAGTTGAGCGAGCCGGGGCATTGTCTTCCACTGAATCGCGTCGGGTTGAAATCAAGCCCGGTGTGAACGTCGATGTAGACACGTATCGCAATGCTTGCAGCCATCAGGCGCTGCCGGTATCCATGTCGTATGAACCGTTGAAGACCTCAACCGACAAAGGCATCGTCACCATCACCTACCTGTAAACCGTTCGGCGTGCGCTGCAAATCTTCAGGTGCCGAGGCCGGGCGCGCAGGTATACTGCGTGCCTTCGCGGCTCACTGTTCGGGCCCGACTTTTTGCTTTGCGGAGCTTCTATGACTTCCCCGATCCAACCGCCGGTTGACGACGCCGTGAGCGATGTCCCGGCCGAGCTTGCCGACGCCAGCGAAACCAAACCCGAGATCCCGGCTTTCAAGTTCCCGTTCAAACCGGGTGAGCTGGCGGCTGCCAAGGGTTCCAACCAGCCGTGGTACAAGAACGGCGCCAAGAACGGCCACACAAAAACCCCGGGCATGGCGCCGCCGGGGACCCGTCGTTCGATGGGCAAGCGCTGAGTCAAATCCCGCCTTTGGCCATCGACTGCGATTTTCGGTCGCAGTGATGGCTAAGTGCTCAGATCCTGAGCCAGATCAATAGTTAACCAATTGGTGCGCTTAGAGTCAGCAGCCCTGCCGACTCTTCCAATAAAACGAGCGCGCTTTCCATGAAGATCAATCTCCCGGTAACCGGCCGTAACGTCGATGTGGCGCTGGACGCGAACATTCTTTCGACCACCGATCTGACCAGCGCGATCACCTACGCCAACGACGATTTCATCAGGATCAGCGGTTACAGCCGTGAGGAATTGCTCGGCACGCCACACAACCTGTTGCGTCACCCGGACATGCCGGCGCAGGCGTTTGCGCACATGTGGCAGACGCTCAAGCGCGGGCGCTCGTGGATGGGGCTGGTGAAGAATCGCTGCAAGAACGGCGATCACTATTGGGTCAGCGCTTATGTCACGCCGGTCACGCAAAATGGCGTGGCGGTGGAGTATCAGTCGGTGCGTACCCGGCCTGACACGCGGCAAGTGGCGGCGGCGGAGCGGGCGTATGCGCAGTTGCGCGGTGAATTGAAGGGGCGGCGGCCACTGCCGCGTCTCGGTTTGCGCGGCAGGATCACGGCGTTGGCCAGTGCGTTGCTGGGGCTGGTGCTGGGGATCGAGGCCTGGTTGCGTCCGGAGTCTGTGTGGATCGATGCGCTGGCGTTTGTCGCCGGTAGCAGTCTCTGCGCGTTGGGCGTGCGCTGGATTCTGCGGCCACTGGAGCGTCTGACCGAGCGAGCGCGCCAGATCGCGGACAATCCGTTGAGCCAGAACATCTACACCGGGCGTGGCGATGAAATTGGCCAGATCGAGTTCGCCCTGCAGATGCTCGAAGCCCAGGTCGGCGCGGTGGTCGGACGCATTGGTGATGCGTCGCAACAGTTGGCCGGGCACGCGGCGCAATTGGTTGATCACCTGCAAAGCAGCCACAGCAGCTCGTTGGCCCAGCAGGCCGAAACCGATCAGGTGGCGGCGGCGATTCATCAGATGGCCGCCAGTGTGGCGCAGGTCGCCAGCCATGCGCAGCAGGCCTCGGTGGCGGCTGACATGGCCGGGACGGAAACCCGTGAGGGACATTTGCTGGTCGGTGAAAGCCGCAGCGCGGTACTGCGCCTGGCCGAAGAATTGGCGCTAGCGACCGAAGTGATCCATCAGCTCGAAGGCCGCAGCACTGAGATTTCCGGGGTGCTGGAGGTGATCCGCAGCATCGCCGAACAGACCAATCTGCTGGCGCTCAATGCCGCGATCGAAGCGGCGCGGGCCGGAGATGCCGGGCGCGGGTTTGCGGTGGTGGCCGATGAGGTGCGTGGGTTGGCGCAACGCACGCAGCAGTCGACCAACGAGATTCAACGGATGATCAGCACCTTGCAGAACGGCGCGCGGGACGCGGTGCTGGTGATGCAACAAAGCAGCGAGCATGTGGATAACAGTGTCGAACAGGCGCAACGCGCGGCGCGGGCGCTGGACGGGATCAGCGAGCGGGTCGAGCAGATCACTGAGATGAGCCTGCAGATTGCCGCCGCCGTGGAGCAGCAGAGCGCGGTGAGCGAAGACATCAACCGTAATATCGTCAGCATCCGCACGGCGTCCGAATTGACGGTGGATGAGGGACGGCAGAGCCAGCGCAATTCTGAGGATGTGGCGGGGCTGGCGGGGGATTTGAGGTTGCTGGCGCGGGAATTCTGGGGGCAGCGGCAGGTTCGGGATTGAGGTTGCCTGGGCCGGCCTGTTCGCGAGCAGGCTCGCTCCCACAGGTCTGTCGGTTGCTCACTTATTCTGTGTACAACTCAGATCCTTGTGGGAGGGGGCTTGATCCCGAAGGGGCCATTGCGGCCACTCCAAATTCCGGATCAAGCCGCGCGCAGAGAAATAAACGCATACGTCTGCGCCGGCTCCGTCACCACCTGCGCCCCGGCCGCCACCAACTGCCCGGCGACATCATCACCGGACAAATGAAACAGCCATTCGCTGCACGCTTCACTCAGCGGTTGCGCAGAAACCTGATCGATCACCGCCGCAAACGCGCTCATGTTCGGCAAGTACGCGGTAAACCCATCGCCCTTGAGCGCCGTGGTGCGAATACCCAGCGCGGCGCAGATCGCATCCTTGGTGCGGATGTCATCCCGATCGGCCTGGCGTGAACGCTGGATCAGTTCCAGCAGTTCCTGATCGACCAACTCGCCACCGACAATCAGCAATGACCCCTGTTGCCACGACTCCGGTGGGCAATCCTTGGCGGCCGGGTTGAGCGGGATGTGCGGGTTGATCTCTGCCGGGTAAATCCTGCACACCAGCGGCCGGCGTTCGTAGATGCGGCACCGGTTGTCTTCGTCAAGATTCCGGCAGCGACCGACGTTGTAGGCGGCGAAGGTGATGGCCACGTGAGCATCCGTCGAGCCGCTGCGCACCACCACCGAACGTCGTTCGGCGTGTTCACGCTGCTGCGCCGGCAAACCCAGGCCGTTGCCGAGAAAAGCCTCCACCAGCACGATCACCTGCCCGCCATCCGCTGCCCACATGCGGGCTTCGGCGAGGGTCAGAGGCACATGGTGGTCGGTGCAGCATTTGCCGCAACCGACGCAGGAAAACGTCGTATTCATCGAACGATCAATCTTCAATCAAGGTGTGAAACGGCGACGTAAAGCCGCCATGCAGGACCGGATCGAAGCAAGTTATGCGCCATTCACTGCGCCTTGGCGCTTGGGCGGATCGAGTCCCATTCGGTGACGAACGCGGTTTTCGACTTTTTGTTGTACAGGCACAGCTCGGTGCCTTGCTGGCCTTTCATGTGTTTTTGCGGGTATTGGCCTTGCAGCAATACGGCGGTGTAGCCAACGCGGTCATCGAATTGCGCGGGTGTGCCGACGGGTTTGGCGTCTTTGAGGCCGCTGGCCTTGGTGCAACTGGCGGGCACGGTTTTGTCGTAGGCGGCCCAGGCGTCGGGGCTGGAGGCGTGAGCCTGGGAGGCGAGGGCGGTGAGGCAGAGCAGGCTTAGGGTGAGGGCTTTCATGGCGGGGCATCCTTGGGGTTTGGCCAAGGTTGGAGTATGCCTGATGGTTGGAAGTTGCCTGAGCCGGCCTCTTCGCGAGCAAGCCCGCTCCCACAATTTGGAATGCGTTTCCCCTGTGGGAGCGGGCTTGCTCGCGAAGGCGGTAGATCAGATGGGCACCATTTCCCGGCGAACCACATACATCCCGGCACTTTCATACAAACGCTGCGCCCGCAGGTTGTCCTCCAGCACCTTCAGATCGACAAAGCCTTCACGGCGTTGCTGAAACACCTTGAACGCATTGAGCAGCAACGCCCGCCCCAGGCCGCGACCCTGCATGCGCGGATGCACGACCAGATTCTTGATGTACGAACTGGTCCAACACTGCGCCACGCCGACCACGCCTTCGGCATCGCGGGCGATAAAGCACAGTTCGGGATCGTATTCGGGGTCGCTTTCAAACCGTTGTTGCCACTCGTTCAGTGCGGGCACGCGACCGCCGCCTTCGCGGTAGCCGAGTTGCATCAGTAGATGCACGGCCGACGCCAGTTGCGGGCGGTAGGTGCTCAGTTCAACACCATCCGGCCAATGAGTCGGCGGCACGGCTTGGCGCAGGTCGCGCCGCATCAGGAAACAGTAGCTGTTGGTCAAGACTCAGTGACCGTTGGCCGCGACGTGTTTGGCCGCTTCGATCAGACGCTGGGTCAGCTCTGGCGAAGAGAACTTGGTCAGCACCGCATTGGCGCCGGCCAGGCGGGCTTTTTCGCTGTTCATCGCACTGTCGAGCGAGGTGTGCAGCAACACGTAGAGGTGAGCGAAGTCCGGGGTCTCGCGCAGGGTGCGGGTGAAGGCGTAGCCGTCCATCTCGGACATTTCGATGTCGGAGACGATCAGGTTGATCTGCTGCGCGGTGCCTTGCAGATCGAGCAGGCAATCGATGGCTTCCTTGGCACTGCGCGCGGTGTGGCACTGCAGGCCGAGATTGCGCAGGGTGTGCACCGATTGCTGCAACGCCACCTGGCTGTCGTCGACCACCAGAATCCGCGCATTGCCCATTACTTCGGCGTCTTCCATGCTCAGATCGGTCGGGGCCATTTCGATCTGCGCCGGGGCGATGCTGTGGATGACTTTCTCGATGTCGAGCACTTGCACCAGCGTGCCGTCAACCGAGGTCACGCCGGTGATGTAGGCGCGTGAACCGCCGGAGCCGAACGGCGGTGGTTTGATGTCGGTAGTCAGGCAATGGACGATTTTGCTCACGGCCTGCACGTGCAGACCCTGCTTCGAACGGCTGACGTCGGTGACGATCAGGCAGCCGCCGTTCGGGTCTTCCAGCGGCCGTTCGCCGATGGCGCGACTGAGGTCGATCACCGACAGCGACGCGCCGCGCAGGGTGGCGATGCCTTTGACGTGCGGGTGCGACTCCGGCAGCTTGGTCAGCGGCGGGCAGGGGATGATTTCACTGACTTTCAGCAGGTTGATCGCCATCAGCTTGCCGCTGCGCAAGGTAAACAGCAGAAGCGAAAGTGAATCTGCGCGGGCTTTGGTGGAAGACATATAAACCTTCTGTGGAAAAAGGTGATGGGCGAGGGTGCAAATCGCCAGAAACTATTGATGCCGGGTTATCGGCGTCAAAAGGTTGGGCTTTAGGTCCGTTGTCGGGTGGCGTCAGATCCAAAGCCCCTCATCGGAGCGCCGCCCGCCCAGCCCTCTCCTTCCGGGAGAGGGTGCTTTTAGCTTTTTATGCCCAGCCGTTTCGCCATCCGCCCAAGATTCGCCCGATCCAGCCCCAACTCCCGCGCCGCACTTGCCCAGTTATCCTGATGGCGCGCCAGGGCTGCACTGATCAACTGCCGCTGATATTGCTCGGTCGCACTGCGCAGGTCGCCGATCGGCAATGGCGCGGTATTCAAGTCAGTGAAAGGCGCGGGCGAGTTATCCACAACCTCGCGCGGTAAATCCAGATCTGCCGCATTCAGGCTGAGAATCTTCGGCCGCACCTTGCAGTTGCCCAGCGCCTTCAGTGCGCTGCGGCCAATCAGGTGCTCCAATTCACGCACGTTGCCCGGCCAAGTGTAGGCGAGCAGCGCCTCCTGAGCGTCGCTGCTCAGGCGCAGGCTGTTGAGGCCCATGCGTGAGCGGTTCTGTTCCAGAAAGAAGCCGCTGAGCAGCAACACGTCGCGCCCGCGATCGCGTAGCGCCGGGACTCGCAGCGGGTACACGCTCAAACGGTGATAGAAGTCGGCGCGGTAGCGGCCGCTGCGCACTTCTTCGGCCAGATCGCGGTTGGTCGCGGCGATCAGACGAACGTCGACCTGATGCTCCTTGTCCGAGCCGAGCCGTTGCAACTGGCCACTCTGCAGCACCCGCAGCAACTTGGCTTGCACAGTCAGCGACAGTTCGCCGACTTCATCGAGAAACAGCGTGCCGCCATTGGCCAGTTCGAACTTGCCGCGCCGGTCGCTGGTGGCGCCGGTAAAGGCGCCGCGCACATGGCCGAACAGTTCGCTCTCGACCAAGGTGTCGGGCAGCGCGGCGCAGTTGAGGCTGATGATCGGTTTGTCGGCGCGCGGGGAGGCCGCGTGGATCGCCTGCGCCACCAGCTCCTTGCCGACTCCGGTTTCGCCGGTGATCAGCACGGTCAGGTCGCTGCCGCCGACCAGGTTGATTTCTTCCACCAGACGTTTGTGCGCTTTGCTCTGGCCGATCATTTCGCGTTGCTGCTGGCCGCTGGCCTGACGGTAGACCTCGGCGCGCTGATGCTCGTCCTCGGCGCGCAATGCCAGGCGTTCGATGCGCTCGGCAGCGTTGACCGTGGCCGAGGCGAGGCTGGCGAAAGCTTGCAGGGCATCAAGCTCGATCGGCTCGAAACGCTCCGGGTCGAGGGCGTCAAGGGTGATCAGGCCCCAGAGTTTTTCATCGACGAACAGCGGGCAACCGAGGCAGTCGTGCACTTCAAGATGATCGCCCTGGCCGTCAACCAATCCATCGTAAGGGTCAGGCAAGTCACTGTCGGCAGCGAACCGGGTCGGCCCGGCGCCCTCCAGCAGGATCTCGAAACGTGGGTGGTCACTGACCTTGAAGCGCCGGCCGAGGGTGTCGGTGCTCAAGCCGTCCACCGCCAGCGGCACCAACCATTCGCCGTCCAGACGCAGCAACGCGGCGGCGTCGCACGGCAGCAGGGCGCGCATGGCGTCGAGCAGGCGGCGGTAGCGCTCGCCTTCGGGCAGTTCGCGGGACAGGTCGGCGACCAGCGGCAGTAGAGCGGTCAGCAGGGATTTGGCGGTCATGGTTTTGTAGTCAAAGAGACAAGATGTAGTCGAGATGACTATAAGGCTGCTTGCGTCATTATGACTACATTAATTTCATATCATTGATTTATAAGGATAAATTAATTGGCACGAAAACTGATAAGCCTAAGGCAACTTTTCAAAGAAGCTCAGGAGTCAACCTTATGCTTAGCGTCCAGGATCGTGCCATCGTCAAATCCACCGTTCCCCTGCTGGAAAGCGGCGGTGAAGCGCTGATCACCCACTTCTATCGCATGATGCTCTCTGAATACCCTGAAGTTCGCCCGCTGTTCAATCAGGCGCACCAAGCCAGTGGCGACCAGCCGCGCGCCCTGGCCAATGGCGTGCTGACGTACGCCCGGCACATTGATCAGCTCGACCAGTTGGGCGATCTGGTGGCGAAGATCATCAACAAGCACGTGGCCCTGCAGATCCTGCCGGAGCATTACCCGATTGTCGGTTCGTGCCTGCTGCGTGCCATCTCCGAAGTGCTCGGCGACGAGATCGCCACACCGCAAGTGATGAGCGCGTGGGGCGCCGCTTACGGGCAACTGGCCGATATCCTGATCGGCGCTGAAACCGCGATCTATGACCAGAAAGAGCAGGCGGTCGGCGGCTGGCGCGGGGCGCGGGAGTTTATCGTTGCGGCCAAGGTCGAAGAGAGCGCCGAGATCATCTCGTTCTACTTCGAGCCGGCGGATAAAGGTCCGATCCTGGCCGCAGAGCCGGGTCAGTACATCGGCATGAAACTGGTCCTCGACGGCGAAGAAGTCCGTCGCAACTACTCGCTGTCGGCGTTGGCCAATAACGGTCAGTACCGCATCAGCGTCAAACGCGAACCGGGTGGTCGTGCGTCCAACCACTTGCATGATCAACTGCATGTCGGGGCGAGCATTCTGTTGTTCCCGCCATCGGGCGAGTTCACCCTGACCGCCAGTGACAAACCGCTGGTGCTGATCAGCGGTGGTGTTGGCATCACCCCGACCCTGGCGATGCTCGAAGCGGCACTGGAAACCGAGCGCCCGGTGCACTTTATCCACTGCGCGCGTAACGGCAGCGTGCATGCGTTCCGCGACTGGATCGATGGCTTGGCCGCGCGTCATCCGCAACTCAAGCGCTTCTATTGCTACGCCGAAGACGACGGCGTAAGCCCGGCGGCGGACAAGGTCGGGATGTTGAGTCAGGAGTTGCTCGGCGAGTGGTTGCCGGCGCAGCGTGACGTCGACGCTTACTTCTTAGGGCCGAAGGGCTTCATGGGGGCGATCAAGCGCCATTTGAAAGCACTGGGCGTGCCGGAGAAGCAGAGTCGTTATGAGTTCTTTGGGCCGGCTTCTGCCCTGGAATAATCCAGCACCGAGTTGCCTTCATTCGCGAGCAGGCTCGCTCCCACATTGGATTGGCGTCGAACGCAGATCCTGTGGGAGCGAGCCTGCTCGCGAAGGCCGTTATACGGTGCTGATTCTTAAATTCTGTTTAAAGGTTAATCGTTTCTTAACCGGTTTATCGTTTATTCCCCGATGCTGATGATAGGCGCTCGTTCGTTCAACTGATCAGGATCGCCCCCATGTCGCACATCATCTTCTCTTCTCGTTTGAGCCTGGTAACGCTGGGTCTGTCGGCTGCGTTGCTGGCCAGTCCTGTTGCCTTCGCCGAATCAGCCTTGATCACACCGCAGAGCCTGATCGTCGATCAAAGCCTGCCCAAGGTACAACGTGAAGCCATGGAACTGGCGGCGCGGCGTTATGGCAGTTTCTGGAACAGCGGAGAAGAGGCCTTGGCCACGGCAGCCTTGTCGCCGCAGTTTGTCGACAAGACACCGCCCGAAGGTCGGGTGCAGGGGCCGACCGGGCCGTTGCTGGCGTCGAAGTTCTTTCGCACGGCGGTGCCGGACCTGAGCTGCGAGATCGAGCAGATGATCGTCGCCGGTGATCGCGTGGTGGTGCATCTGCACTTTCGCGGGCACTTCAGCGGTACGTTCAAGGCTCTCAAAGGGCAGGGCCAGCGTGTAGACTTCCGGGCAACCGATATTTATCAGATCGACAACGGTCGCATCGCGGCCAATTGGCATATCGAAGACAACATCAGCCTGATGGCGCAACTGCAAGCGCAGCCGCCGGCCAGCTGAACCATGGACATACAAGGGAAACGCGATGAGCGAGGAAACGATTCGACTGGGACGTGAGCGGCGCTTTCTGGTGCTGCTGGGCATCATTTGCCTGGCGTTGATTGGTGGCGCGCTGTACATGCAGATCGTGCTGGGCGAGGCGCCATGCCCGCTGTGCATCCTGCAGCGTTATGCATTGCTGCTGATCGCGCTGTTCGCCTTTATTGGCGCGGCCATGCGCACTCGACGCAGCATCACGGTGTTCGAAGTGCTGGTGGTGATCTGTGCGATCGCCGGCGCCGGTGTCGCCGGGCATCATGTGTACACCCAGTTCTATCCGGCGGTGAGCTGCGGCATCGATGTGTTGCAGCCAATTGTCGACGACCTGCCGCTGGCGAAGATTTTCCCGCTGGGCTTCCAGGTCGACGGTTTCTGCTCGACGCCGTACCCGCCGATTCTCGGTCTGTCGCTGGCGCAATGGGCACTGGTGGCCTTCGTGCTGGTGGTGATCCTGGTGCCGCTATTGACCTCGCGTAACCGAAAAGCACTGCGCTGAATCAACTCTTCGGCTGATTGGCCGATACAGAAAACGCCCCGATTTGCGGATCAGCCGATCGGGGCGTTTGGCATTTCAGAGTGTGTGTGAAATCACCGTGACGAACGGCAACGGAGAGTGCGACAGGTGTGCGACATGTTGTCACACGCGCCCTGTCGCAGGGCATTTCGCCGACACGGATCGCTGCGTTGTTACAAAAAAGGATTGGTCTGTTTCGGCATTTTTCTGGTTTTGCACGCGTGTGCCAGATCAGGCAGTTTTAACAAGCTCTGGCAGATGGCCAGAGGCCTTGGAATATCGGGGTTTGCGCCGATTCGGCGCTGGGAAAAATCGCTCAGAGCTGTCTGAACTGAGGTGGATAGACCTACATTTTTTGGTGTTTTTGTTGAGAATTGATTTCGATAACATGCGGAGCTTTTGCAAAAACGGTGATGGATTGTTGCTCTGGGCGATAAAAATTATTTCGGGATAAGACATGGTGTATAGGGCGCTACCTATCTACAATCGCCCGCACTGAATTCCCGGCACTGTTCAGCCTTTATTAAGGAGGCGAGCAGGAAGTCGGGTGTCGAGTGAGTCGAAAGGCTTTCAAGACACCCAGGTGTCGGTGCCTTCCAACTTTCCGCACCAAATGGAATTGGTCTGTAACAAGGCCTTTGACCACGAATTCGAATAAGAACTGACCGCTGTCCCAGGTTTTGTCGAGCGTCTGACGCGCGACGGGCGGCCCTTATTCAATCCAAAGAAAATGCCAACCCTTGGCAGGGTGAAGTGTTGGCGATCAAAACCCAACTGCATTGCGCAAGCTGCTTTAGAGGTCGTGAGATGAGTAAAAACAGGTACCCCAGATTACTAGGCCTAGTGCCGCTGCTCGGCACGTTGTTGCTGGGAGGCTGCAACATGACCCTGCTCAATCCAACGGGCCAGGTCGGCCTGGAACAGCGCAACCTGATCATCACCGCCACGCTGCTGATGCTGTTGGTCGTTGTGCCGGTTATCGTCATGACCTTCCTGTTCGCCTGGAAGTACCGCGCGTCCAACAAGGATGCCGTCTACACCCCGAAATGGTCGCACTCGACCAAAATCGAAGTGGCAGTCTGGACCATCCCGGTCCTGATCATCATTGCCCTGGGTTACATCACCTACATTTCGACCCACAAGCTGGACCCGTATCGTCCGATCGAGTCTGACGTCAAGCCGGTGACCATCGAAGTGGTCGCGCTGGACTGGAAGTGGCTGTTCATCTACCCGGAACAAGGCATTGCCACGGTCAACAAGATCGTGTTCCCGGCGCACACGCCAATCAACTTCAAGATCACCTCCGACGCCGTGATGAACTCGTTCTTCATCCCGGGCCTGGGCGGCCAGATCTACGCGATGGCGGGCATGCAGACCAAACTGCACCTGATCGCTGACCGCAACGCTGAAATGGACGGTATCTCCGCCAACTACAGCGGTGCCGGTTTCACCGGTATGAAATTCAAAGCGATCGCAACTTCCCAGGAAGATTTCGACGCCTGGGTAAGTGAAGTCAAGAAGTCACCTAAACAGCTTGATCAAGCTGAATACGCAGCCCTTGCCAAGCCGAGCCAGAACAACCCAGTCGAGCTCTACTCCTCGGTCACGCCGAACCAGTTCCAGATCATCGTCGACAAGTACGAAGGTATGAAGCCGGGCAAGCCGCTGAAGCACGAGAAGAAAGAGAAAGAAGTGGCGGCCACGGAAGTGGACTCGAGTTCGCATTCAGCTGCCGGTGCAGAGGAGTAAACGATGTTTGGTAAATTAAGTTGGGAAGCGATCCCGTTCCACGAACCGATTGTGATGATTACCATCTCCATGATCGCGCTCGGTGGTCTGGCGTTGTTCGCTGCAATCACCTACTTCAAGAAGTGGACCTATTTGTGGACCGAGTGGCTGACGTCGGTCGACCACAAGAAAATCGGCGTGATGTACATCATCGTCGCCATGGTCATGCTGCTGCGCGGTTTTGCCGACGCCATCATGATGCGTACCCAGTTGGCCATGGCCACCGAAGGTTCGCCTGGCTACCTGCCACCTGAACACTATGACCAGATCTTCACCGCTCACGGTGTGATCATGATCATCTTCATGGCGATGCCATTCTTCACCGGCCTGATGAACCTTGCAGTGCCGCTGCAGATCGGCGCGCGTGACGTTGCGTTCCCGTTCCTGAACTCCCTGAGCTTCTGGCTGCTGGTATCCGGCGTTGTGCTGATCAACCTGTCCCTGGGCGTCGGCGAATTCGCCAAGACCGGTTGGGTTGCCTATCCGCCGCTGTCGGGTCTGCAATACAGTCCTGGCGTGGGTATGGACTACTACATCTGGGCGCTACAGCTATCCGGGTTAGGTACGACGCTGACGGGGGTTAACTTCCTCGCGACCGTGCTGAAAATGCGTACCCCTGGCATGAAACTGATGGACATGCCGATCTTCACCTGGACCTGCACCTGGGCAAACGTTCTGATCGTGGCTTCGTTCCCGATCCTGACCGCTACCCTGGCACTGCTGACCCTTGACCGTTACATGGATTTCCACATTTTCACCAATGAACTTGGTGGCAATCCAATGATGTACGTCAACCTGTTCTGGGCGTGGGGCCACCCTGAGGTTTACATCCTGATCCTGCCGGCATTCGGCATCTTCTCGGAAGTGATCTCGGCGTTCACCGGCAAGAAACTGTTCGGCCATCACTCGATGATCTACGCCTCGGGCGCGATCTCGGTACTGGGCTTCATGGTTTGGCTGCACCACTTCTTCACCATGGGTTCGGGTGCCAGCGTCAACGCCTTCTTCGGTCTGGCGACGATGCTGATTTCCATCCCGACGGGTGTGAAGCTATTCAACTGGCTGTTCACCATCTACCAGGGCCGTCTGCGCTTCACCAGCCAGGTTCTGTGGACCCTGGGCTTCATGGTGACCTTCGCCATCGGCGGCATGACCGGCGTACTGCTGGCCATCCCGGGTGCTGACTTCGTTCTGCACAACAGCCTGTTCGTGATCGCGCACTTCCACAACGTGATCATCGGCGGCGCAGTATTCGGCTACATCGCAGGTTTCGGCTTCTACTTCCCGAAAGCGTTCGGTTTCAAGCTGCACGAAGGCTGGGGTAAAGCAGCGTTCTGGTTCTGGATCTCGGGCTTCTTCGTTGCGTTCATGCCGCTCTATGCACTGGGCTTCATGGGCATGACCCGTCGTCTGAACGCCACCACCAACCCTGAGTGGGTACCGTACCTGTACGTTGCCATGTTCGGTGCGGTGATGATCGCTGCCGGTATCGCCTGCCAACTGATCCAGCTGTACGTCAGTGTGCGCGACCGCAAGAAGCCAGAGAACGTTTGCGATCACGGTGACCCGTGGAATGCGCACACTCTGGAATGGTCGACCTCGTCGCCACCTCCGTTCTACAACTTCGCTGTGCTGCCTAAGGCTGACTGCATCGACCCGTTCACCGAAGCCAAGGAAAACGGTACCGCGTACCAGACTCCGGCCAAGTACGAGCCGATCCACATGCCGAACAACACCGCTACCGGTGTGGTCATGGGCGCACTGCTGACCGTCTTCGGTTTCGCGATGATCTGGCACATCTGGTGGTTGGCGATCGCCAGCCTGGCCGGCACTGTCATCTACTTCGTGATCCACGCCGCACGTGACGACCAGGGCTATATGGTTCCGGTTGAAACGATCGAGCGCATCGAAGCCGAGCAGCACAAGCGTCTGGTCGCGGCAGGGAAAATCCCGGCTGATGCCACCCGTGTAACCTCGTTGGAACAGGCTTAAACCATGTCGAACTTAGTGACCAATGTTGGACACGCCCATGGTGACCATGGGCACGATGACCATCACCACGACTCGGGCGAGATGACCGTATACGGTTTCTGGCTCTACCTGATGACCGACTGCATTCTGTTTGCGTCGATCTTCGCGGTGTACGCAGTACTGGTAAACAACGTTGCCGGTGGCCCATCGGGCCACGACATCTTCGAACTGCCATACGTGCTGGGCGAAACCGCTCTGCTGTTGTTCAGCTCGATCACCTACGGCTTCGCCATGCTGGCGTTGTACAAAGGTAAAAAGCAGCAGGTCCTGGGCTGGTTGTTCATGACCTTCCTGCTCGGCGCAGGCTTCATCGCCATGGAGATCAACGAGTTCCACCTGCTGATCTCCGAGGGCTTCGGTCCTAGCCGTTCGGGCTTCCTGTCGGCGTTCTTCACCCTGGTCGGTACCCACGGTCTGCACGTGTCCGCAGGTCTGATCTGGATGGGCATCATGATGTACCAGGTCAACAAGCACGGCCTGACGGCGACCAACAAGACCCGTCTGAGCTGCCTGAGCCTGTTCTGGCACTTCCTGGACGTGGTGTGGATCTGCGTATTCACCGTTGTTTACCTGATGGGGACTCTGTAATGGCTAATGCACACTCCCATGACAGCCATGATGCTGGCCACGGCAGCGTAAAGTCGTACGCCATTGGCTTCATCCTGTCGGTGATCCTGACCGTCATCCCGTTCGGCCTGGTGATGTTCCCGACCTTGCCGAAGTCGACCACGCTGGCAATCGTCCTGCTGTTCGCGGTAATCCAGGTGATCGTTCACCTGTACTACTTCCTGCACCTGGACCGCTCCGTGGCGCAGCGTAACAACGTGATCGCGTTTGTCTTTACGGCCATCGTGATCCTGCTGCTGGTTGGCCTGTCGCTGTGGATCATGTTCAGCATCCACACGTACATGATGGCGAAGTGAGGTAGACCCGATGTCGCTCAAGCACTTTATCCAAATCACCAAACCGGGGATCATTTTCGGTAACGTGCTTTCTGTGGCAGGCGGGTTCTTCCTGGCCTCGAAAGGGCATGTAGATCTGGCGGTGTTCCTGGCCGCCATGATCGGCACTTCCCTGGTCGTGGCCTCCGGTTGCGTGTTCAACAACTGCATCGACCGCGACATCGACCTGAAGATGGAACGCACCAAGAACCGGGTGCTGGTGCAGGGCTTGATCTCCCTGAAACTGGCCCTGGTCTACGCGACCATCCTTGGTGTTCTCGGCGTTGCACTGTTGTACAAGGTGGCCAACCCGTTGGCCGCCCTGTTCGCGGTAATCGGCTTCATCATCTACGTCGGCTTCTACAGCCTGTACCTCAAGCGCAAGTCGGTTCACGGCACGCTGGTGGGCAGTCTGTCGGGCGCCATGCCGCCAGTGATCGGTTACGTTGCCGTAACCAACAGCTTCGACATGGCCGCACTGACCCTGCTGGTGATGTTCAGCCTGTGGCAGATGCCGCATTCCTATGCCATCGCGATCTTCCGCTTCAACGACTACCTGGCCGCATCGATTCCGGTGCTGCCAGTCAAGCGCGGAATCAAAGTGGCCAAGAAGCACATCCTGCTCTACATCCTGGCGTTCCTCGTGGCGACCTTGATGCTGACTTTCAGCGGTTACGCCGGCATGAGCTACCTCGCCGTTGCCGCGGCCATGGGCATGTACTGGTTGTACATGGCCTGGACCGGCTACAAGGCGGTGGATGACACGGTCTGGGCACGCAAGCTGTTCGTGTTCTCGATCTTCACCATCACCGCACTGAGCGTCATGATGTCCCTGGACTTCAAGGTGCCGGCAGAGTTGCTGCTGACGTACGCGCCGTAAGGCTTGATGGCTTCAAGAAAAACCCCGCACATTGAGAGATGTGCGGGGTTTTTTGTTGATCGAGTGTTTATCAAAAATCGAATTTGTTGATAGTCTGGCTATAGGCAAGTTGCCTATATTTCGCCAATGCGAACCGTATTTTTTGAAACCACAGTATTTACCGCGAGCGTTGGTCGTTATCTGACGGACGATGAGTATCGGGGAGTTGCAGTGCTATCTGCAGTGCAATTCAGTGGCGGGCGACGTAATGCCGTGAACGGGTGGCTTCCGAAAATTACGCTGGTCTGATGCCCGACGTGGCAAAGGCCGACGAGGCGGCTTGCGGGTTATCTACTATTGGCTTATGAATGATCGTCAGTTTTGGATGTTTGCGATTTATGACAAAGATGAGCTTGAGAATCTGTCCGCCGAGCAAGAGAAAGCGCTCAAAAAAGCCATTGAAATAGAGTTGAAAAAACGAGGTACCCCATGAAAAAGCGCGACCTGTTTGCGGAATTGATGCAGGGCGTTGAAGAGATGGCCGCCCATCGCGAAGGTAAAATTACGTTGCGCAATACAGTCGTCGAGGACAAGCCGGTTCCCGAGGTTGGTGCTAAAGAGATCGTTGCTCTGCGTGAAAAATTGCACATGTCACAAGCGGTATTTGCAAAGCGAATCAGGACCAGCCCAAGCACATTGAGAAATTGGGAACAGGAAAAGTCAAAGCCCAATGCTCAGGCGGCATTGTTGATCCGCTTGGTGGAGAAATTCCCTGATATGGTTGAGCGGTTAGGGGCTGTTTAGATTGTTCGTTGATATACATCCTTAAGCCCCGCGATTCTAAAGAGTCGCGGGGCTTGTCGTTCAGGGCGACAGGTTGCGATATTGCCGCAAACCTCCTAGATTTGGATCCAACCTTCAGTGATAGCGCCATGCCATTCCCCCGGCGCTCAACTGTTTTACTCCGCGATACTTCATGCATCGATCAAAAGGCTGGGCGAAATGACTGAGAGGATGACCTGTGATGAACGCTTCATTGCCCTGGCACAAGAGCTGAACTACGACATCTATGGCGAGAACACCGCCGGCGGCAATTACGCGCCGCTGATCCGCCATCGCGATGAGTTGTACGTCAGCGGCATGGTGCCGAGGGTCAATGGCAGGATTGTGTATCCGGGTCGTGTAGGGCTGGAACTGACGCTCAAGGATGCCCAGGCCGCTGCGAGCATCAGCGCCATGCGCTGCCTGGCGCTGATCGTCGATGCGGTGGGTTCGCTGGACAAGATCCGGGCGTTATTGCGGGTCACGGTGTATGTGAAGTCCACCCCGGACTTTGTCGACCTGAGTGAAGTGGCCAACGGCGCATCGGACGTCTTCAGTCATGTGCTTGGCGATGCCGGCCGGCACACTCGTACCACGGTTGGCGTGTATCAGTTGCCGAAGAACGCGGCAATTGAGGTCGACATGATCGCCGCAGTGCACGCGGAGGCCTGACTCCCCGCGTTGCCCGACAAAAAGCCCCGCCTGAATCTCAGAGCGGGGCTTTTTCGTCTGTGCGGGGCTTACTGCGCGGCGATGCTGTAGCCATCGAACGCGGTCTGCTGTTGCAGGGCGGTGATGATGTTCTTGCGATTTACAGCCTGCTCGGTGCCGGCGTTGTCGACGAAGGTATCGCTTTCCAGCTCGGCTTCTTCGCCCTCACCGACGAAGGTGAAACCGAGGAACTCCAGCGCTTCACGGTCAACGCTCAAGCGCGAACGAGGAGTGCGCAGGGGCAGGGTCACGCTGCTGCCGTCCTTGCTGATGGTGAAGATTTCGACTTCTTTCTTGGCGCGGGCCGCTTTGCTCTTGCCGCCGCTCGGGTTGCTGATCGCCTGGTGGGTCTGGTTCAGCACTTTGAGGGCCAGGCCGTAGACGATTTCCTGGAACGCCGGATCGTCCTTGAAGCTGGACAGGATGCGGCCGATCGAGAACTTGCTGCTCAGGTCTTCCAGCGCGGCGATGTCGGCAGCTTCGGCGTCTTTCAGAGCCTTGAGTTCGCCCATCAGCTCGTAGGCCTTGTCGTCATCGAAGCGGTCGTGCGCTTGACGGATCGCGGCGCGCAGCTCACGGATCTGGTCGCTTTCGCGGGTCGACTGGAAGGCGTCCAGCACCATCTCGCTGATGATTTTGGCTTGTGGAAGGTGTTGTGAAAGATTGATGGAGTTTTCGTATTCCGCTTTGGACGATTCGGTGACTACGGATTCAGCGGTGTTGAAATCGGACATTGAAATTTCACTACTTTTTTAACTTGAGTGGAGATGAGAAAGCGCGAGGTCTTTTTCAGGCCGGTTAATTTAGGGGAGCGCGGCGGTGTTGTCACGGAGCAACAGGCCGGCGGTGCGGATTATTTGCCCGGCGTGTCCGAATTCATCGAGCGCATCATCCACTGTTCGGCGGTTTGCGGATCGGTCGGCAGCGAGAAGCGAAAAGTCGCGCCGCGCCCCGGAACATCCAGCAACTGAATCTCGCGTCCGTGCAGTTGCAGGATGCGGTGCACGATGCGCAGCCCCAGGCCACCATCGCGCCGCGCTCCGCCGATATTGAACGGACGCAGGAACAGGCCTTCGCGTAACTCGGGTGCGATGCCGGGGCCGGTGTCACTGACCGTGACCTCAACCAATGCGCCATGGGGTTTCAAATCAAGTTCGATTTCGCCGCCCTGAGGCGTATGGCGCAGGGCGTTGTCCACCAGGTTGGTCAGCACCCGTTCGATCAGGCCGAGGTCGGCGCAGACCGTCGGCAGGTTCGGCACGAAGCCAGCCTTGAGTTCAACGTGGCGGGCTTCGGCGGCCAGTTCGAACTTCTGGAAGATGTCCTGTAGCAGATCGATCAGGGAGAAACGCTCCAGCACCGGCTGTACAAAACCGTGTTCAAGGCGTACCAGCTCCAGCAGCGATTGCGCCAACCCGCCGACCTTGCGGCTTTGATCCAGCGCGATGCCCAGATAGCGGCGGCGTTCTTCGGGTGTGAGCGTGGCGTCCTTGAGCGACAGGGTTTCCAGGTATCCGTGCAGCGAGGCCAACGGCGTGCGCAGGTCATGGGAGATGTTCGCCACAAGCTCGCGGCGTTCCTGATCCTGGCGGGTCAGCGAGCGCCACTGTTCACCGAGGCGGTTTTGCATCTGCCGGAAGGCGGCGTCGAGCACGGCAATTTCATCCGGGTCAGCGCTTTTATCCACAGCCGTTGGTGCAACAGGCGCAGATTGCGGCGCGCCGTCGATGTCGAAACGGCTGACGGTGTCGGTCAGTCGGCGTAATGGCCGGGTGATCAGGTTGAATGCCGTGAGGCCAGCGATCAGGCACAGCAGCGCGACCAGACCGATCGACAACAATGCCGTGTTGAGCGCGGCACTGGTCGCACCGCGTTCGGCGAAACGATCGTGTTCTTCACTGAGCAGCACCACGTACAGATAGCCGGCCGGTTTGCCATTGACCTTCAATGGCGCGGCGCTGAACACCTTGCGGCCGTCGATGCTGCGTGGGTCATCACCGAGGATCGGCAACGGCTGATCGGCGAGCAGGCGCTGAACCGGAGCGAGGTCTACCTTCTCGCGCCGCAACCGGCCTTCGGGGGCGGCATTGCCGACAATCCGCCCTTCGGTGTCGAGCAGATACACCTCGACGCTCGGGTTGACCAGCATCAACTTGCCGAACAACTCGTGCACGGCACCGGGCATCAGGCCGTTGCTGTCCATCAGCACCGTGTCATGGGCGATGTGCTGTGCCAGATCCCGCGACAGGCCTTGCACGACTTCCAGTTCATGCATCTGGCTGGAGCGCACCTGCAGCCATGCCGAGGTGCCGCAGCACACCAGCAGCAACACGGCGAACACCAGCGACAGGCGCTGCGACAGGGTCAGTTTCATGGTTGTTCCGTGCCGAATTTGTAGCCACGACCCCACACGGTGAGGATGCGGGTCGGTTGAGCCGGATCGCTTTCGATTTTCGCCCGCAGGCGATTGATGTGGGTGTTCACCGTGTGCTCGTAACCTTCATGGCTGTAACCCCACACCGCATTGAGCAGGTCCATGCGCGAGAACACCTTGCCCGGTTGCCGGGCGAAGAAATACAGCAGGTCGAATTCCCTCGGCGTGAGGTCCAGACGGGTGCCATTGAGGGCGACGTCGCGGGTGATCGGGTCGATGCTCAGACCCTCGAGGCTCAGGCTGCCGGCGTCCATTTTCAGGTTGCGCGCCATGGCGTCGACGCGGCGCAACAGGGCTTTGACCCGGGCTACCAGTTCGAGCATCGAAAACGGTTTGGCCAGGTAGTCGTCGGCACCCAGCTCCAGCCCCAGGATGCGGTGCAGTTCGCTGGAGCGTGCGCTGGTGATGATGATCGGCGTGTAGCGCGCCATCGCCCGGGCGCGGCGACAGATTTCCAGGCCGTCGACCCCCGGCAGCATGAGGTCGAGGATCAGCGCATCCCATTGTCCCTGTTGCAACAGGCGCATGCCTTCGTCGCCGTCGGCGCAGTGCACGACGTCGTAATGCTCATCGCGCAGGTGCAGGCAAATCAGGTCGGCGATGTGTTGGTCATCCTCGACCACGAGGATGCGTCTGGTCGGTTCCATCAAGCTCAATCCTTCGGCGCAGTGAGCGCATTGTGCGACTTTTCCTCGGGGTGAGTTATCACGAATTCGTTAACTTCCCGTGAGGATTTGGCGATCAACCCAAGCCTAGGCTGTGTTCCATGACAGGCACCTGGAATTTTAGGAGACGGCCATGTTTTCACGGCGACAGATTCTCGTAGCGAGCGGCGGGCTGGGGGTTGCAGCCCTGGTGGCGGGTGTATTGCCAAAATTTTCCTCTGGCATCGCGCTGATTGATCAAGCCCATGCCGATGAGGTGTTTGAGGTCACCCACAGCGACAACGAATGGCATGCACTGCTTTCTGACGAGCAATACGCAATCCTGCGTGAAGAAGGCACCGAGCGGGCCTACACCAGCGCGCTCAACGATGAGCATCGCGGTGGCACATTCGCCTGCGCGGGCTGTGAGCTGGCGCTGTTTTCATCGGCGACCAAGTTCGACAGCCACACCGGCTGGCCGAGTTTCTGGGCGCCGCTGGAACACGCGGTGGCCACGCGTCAGGACCGTTCCTTCGGCATGTCGCGCAATGAAGTCCACTGTCGGCGCTGCGGTGGGCATCTGGGGCATGTCTTCGACGACGGTCCGAAGCCCACCGGCCTGCGCTATTGCATGAATGGCCTGGCGATGACGTTCAAGCCCGTGGCGGCATGAGCCATGGCACGTATTCGATTTTCACTTTCTACAGGACGACGCCATGTGGCTCTTGATTCTCGCTTATCTGGGCGGTGTGCTGACGATCGTCAGTCCGTGCATCCTGCCTGTTCTGCCTTTTGTCTTCGCTCGCACCGGGCAGCCGTTTATCAAGAGTGGCTTGCCGCTATTGGCCGGGATGGCGCTGACCTTCGCCCTCGTCGCCACGTTGGCGGCGGTGGGCGGCGGTTGGGTGGTGCAAGTCAATCAGTACGGTCGCTGGCTCGCGTTGCTGTTCGTTGCACTGTTCGGGCTGACGCTGCTGCTGCCGCGCTTCGCCGAGCGCCTGACCCGGCCGCTGGTGTCGGCCGGCAGCCGCTTGTCCGAGGCCGCCGGGCAGGACAACCGTCCGCGTCCCGGCGCGTCGTTTCTGATCGGCGTCGCCACGGGGCTGCTCTGGGCACCGTGCGCCGGGCCTGTTCTCGGCTTGATTCTGACCGGCGCCGCGTTGCAAGGGGCAAGCATCGCCACCACGCTGTTGTTGCTCGCCTACGCGGCGGGCGCCGCGACTTCACTGGCCGCGGCGCTTTTACTGGGCGGTAAGGTGTTTGCGCTGATGAAGCGCTCGATCGGCACCGGGGAGTGGATCCGGCGTGGTTTGGGCGCGGCAATGCTCGCGGGTGTCGCGGCGATTGCACTGGGCCTGGATACCGGTTTGCTGGCACGGCTGTCGACGGCTTCCACTGGCGGGATTGAACAAGCGTTGGTCGGCAAGCTCTCTGGCAAATCTGCCGCGGGCAACGGGACAATGATGGCGCAGATTCCTGCAACGGATGACGCGGCTAACGGCAGCATGAAGGCCACGGGCGCGCTGATGAAAATCGCCGACAAGGTGCCGGGAACGCTGCCGGTCGAAGGCCAGTTGCCGCCGCTCAATGGCGCCGTGCAATGGCTCAACTCGCCACCGCTGGACGTCCAGGCACTCAAGGGCAAAGTGGTGCTGGTGGATTTCTGGACCTACTCCTGCATCAACTGCCTGCGCACGCTGCCGTATGTCAAAGCCTGGGCCGAAAAGTACCGCGATCAGGGCCTCGTGGTGATTGGCGTGCACGCCCCGGAATTCGCTTTCGAGCGTGACGTGGGCAACGTCACCAAAGCCATGAAAGAGTTGGGTATCAACTACCCAGTGGCGATCGATAACGACTACAAGATCTGGCGCGCCTTCAACAACGAGTACTGGCCGGCGCACTACTTTGCCGACGCCCAGGGGCGCATTCGTTACCACCATTTTGGCGAAGGCGACTACGCCGAATCGGAACGGGTCATCCAGCAGTTGTTGCGTGAGTCCGGGGCGAAAAGCGTCACTGACGGCTTGATCAACGCCGACGCTCAAGGGGTGCAACTGGCGCCGGACATGCATCAGGTGTTGTCGCCGGAAACCTATGTCGGCTACCAGCGTGCGGAGCATTTCGTACCGCAAACCAGCCTGGTGCCTGACAAGGTCGCCACCTATAACCCACCGGCCAACCTGACCCTGAATGACTGGAGCCTCGGCGGCCAATGGGCCGTCGGTGCCGAGCGCGCCACCGCCAGCGCGCCGGCCAGTCGCATCGTCTACCGCTTCCACGCCCGCGATCTGCACCTGGTGCTGGGGCCGGGCGCGGATGGCAAACCGGTGCGTTTCAAAGTGTCGATTGACGGACAGGCGCCGGGTGATGCCCACGGTGTCGATGTCGCTGCGGATGGCAGCGGCCGCGTGACTGAACAGCGCCTGTACCAACTGGTGCGGCAAACCGATGCGGTGAAGGATCGTACCTTCACCATCGAATTTCTTGACCCGGGCGTATCGGCCTACGCCTTCACCTTCGGCTGATCGGGAGTGCGCAACATGAAAACTCAAAACAAATGGCGGTGTGGGTTGCTGGGTGTTGCGCTGGCCGGGGTGATCGGTCAGTGTTCGGCGTTTTCCTTCGGGGCTGAGGACGCGGTAGTCATTCCGCCGCCGACCCTCGACGAAACCTCTCAGGCGCACAGTGAAACCGCGGTGTTCGCCGGTGGTTGCTTCTGGGGCGTGCAAGGGGTTTTCCAACACGTAAAAGGTGTGCAGAAAGCCGTCTCCGGTTACGCCGGCGGGGCAGCGAACACGGCGCAATACGAGCGGGTCAGCGAAGGCGACACCGGGCATGCCGAGTCGGTGCAGGTGACCTTCGACCCGACGCAAGTCAGCTACGGCAGCCTGCTGCAGATCTACTTCTCGGTGGCCCACAACCCGACCGAACTCAACCGCCAAGGCCCCGACAGCGGCACGCAATACCGCTCGGCACTGTTCCCGGTCAACGCCGACCAGCAACGCGTGGCGCAGGCCTACATCACCCAGCTCGATGCGGCACATGCCTACAGCCAACCGATCGTCACGAAACTGGAAAGCTACAACGGCTTCTACCCGGCCGAGGACTACCACCAGGACTTCCTGACCGAGCATCCAACCTATCCGTATATCGTGATCAACGATATGCCGAAGGTCGCGCAGTTGAAGCAGTTGTTTGCGCAGCGTTATCAGGAGAAGCCGGTGTTGGTGAAAAGCGGGGGGTGATCCAGGCGCGTTACTTGAGCCTTGGTCGTTCCATGGCAATCACCGATGTTTCAAACCCCAAACTGGCAAAAAACGCCTCCGCGCCTTCGCGTCCGGCGCGCAGCACCCAGGTGATGTCGGGGTTGTCGCCCATGACCTGCTCGACCAGCGCGCGGCCGACGCCTGCGCGCCGATGCTGGTCGTCGACCACAACCATCGACAGATAGCCGTTGGACAAACCATCGGTGATGCCTCGGGCGAAGCCGATGATCTGCTTGCCGCTCAGCGCGACGGCAGTGCGTTGCGAGTTTTCGATGAGTTGGGCGAAGTGGTCGCTGGAGCCTGTTCGGTGGCCCCAGCCGTGTTGCCCAAGAAACTGCCGCACTGGCTCCACTTCTACGGGCAACAGATTACGTACGGTGATGTTGTTCATTGGCTGGCAGCGTCCTTGGTGGCAGTTATTCGAGCGTAGTTGATCGCGACCGGCGTCAGGACCGGCCCCACGTCTGCATCGCAAACTCGACGAAGCGCCGCAGCTTTGGCAAGCGATAACGATCCGGGGCGTACAGCAGATGCAACGGGCGACTCGGGGGCTGGTAATCGGGGATCACTGTCACCAGTTTGCCATCGCGCAGATCCTGTTCCACCAGCGCATCGGGCAGCATCACGATGCCCATGCCGGTGCGTGCTGCCTGATGCAGGCCGGCGGAGGTGTTCATCAGCATCGGCCCGCTGACATCCACCAGTATCTCGCCGTCGGGGCCGCTGAGGCGCCAGCGTTTTTCCACCGATTGCCAGTCGTCGCCGGCGGGGTAGGCGAACGACAGGCAATCGTGTTGTTGCAGGTCTTGCGGGGTGATCGGCATGCCGCGTCGGGCGACGTAGGCCGGGGAGGCGCACACGGTCAGGGTGTAGTCGATCAGCGGCCGGGCGATCAGGTTCGACTGCTCGAAATGCCCTAGCCGAAACGCCACGTCGAGACCACTTTCCAGCAGATCCGGGCGGCGGTTGGTCAGCACCACATCCATTTTCACCTGCGGGTATTGCAGGGAAAACTCGCTGAGCGCCGGTGCCAGACGTTCGACACCAAAGGTCAGCGGCGCGGTGATGCGCAGCAGCCCGCGAGGCTCGTCGAGGGCCTGTTCGGCCAAGCGCTCGGAGTCGGCCACGAGTCCCAATACATCCAGGCAACGCTGGTAGTAAACGCTACCGAATTCGGTCAACCGCTGCCGGCGGGTGGTGCGCTGCAGCAGCTGTACGCCGAGCCGTTGCTCCAATGCGCGCAGGTGATTGCCGACCATGGTCGTGGACATTTCGCACTGCAGCGCGGCCGCCGTCATGCTTCCGGTTTCCACCACCTTCACGTACACGCTCATCGCCTGCAACAGGTCCATTATCAAGCTCTGCTTTTAAATGATTGAAGTTCTGCCGAGTTTATCCAGTTCTGGTGGCTAACCATACTGCAAACACACCGACCTTCACTGGAGTTTGAAGTCATGACCGCCGCCCTGATGAACACCTACCAACCGTTGGCCCTGAGCTTCACCAGAGGCCTGGGTACGCGCCTGTGGGATCAGGCCGGTCGCGAGTACCTGGATGCCGTCGCTGGAGTGGCGGTGACCAATGTCGGCCATTCGCATCCGCGCATTGTCGCGGCCATCAGCGAGCAGGCCGGAATGCTGCTGCACACCTCCAATCTGTACAGCATCGACTGGCAGCAACAGCTGGCGCAGAAACTCACGCAGCTGTCGGGAATGGATCGTGCTTTTTTCAACAACTCCGGTGCCGAAGCCAATGAAACCGCATTGAAGCTGGCGCGTTTGTACGGCTGGAGCAAAGGCATCGAACAGCCGCTGGTGGTGGTCATGGCCAACGCGTTTCATGGCCGCACGCTGGGGACGTTGTCAGCCAGTGATGGCCCGGCGGTGCGGTTGGGTTTCAATGATCTGCCGGGGGATTTCGTCAAGGTGCCCTTCGGTGATCTGGCGGCGCTGGATCAGGTGCAGCAAAAGCATGGCGAGCGGATCGTGGCGATTCTGGTCGAGCCGATTCAAGGCGAAAGCGGCGTGCAACTGGCGCCGCCCGGCTACCTGAAAGCCCTGCGCGAACTGTGTAATCGGCACGCCTGGCTGCTGATGCTCGACGAAATCCAGACCGGCATTGGCCGCACCGGCCAGTGGTTCGCGTTCCAGCATGAAGGCATCGTTCCGGACGTCATGACCCTGGCCAAAGGCCTCGGCAACGGCGTGCCGATTGGCGCTTGCCTGGCGCGGGGGCGGGCGGCGAATCTGTTTACCCCCGGCAGTCATGGCAGTACGTTCGGCGGCAATCCGCTGGCCTGCCGAGTCGGCTGCACGGTGCTGGAAATCATCGAGGAACAGGGGTTGCTGGAGAACGTCCGGGTGCAGGGCGAACGCCTACTGACCCGCCTGCACGCCGAGCTGGCGGACAATCCTGACGTGTTGGCAATTCGTGGGCAGGGCTTGATGATCGGCATCGAGTTGAAGCAACCGATCCGCGATCTGACGTTGATTGCAGCGCGGGATCATGGGTTGCTGATCAATGTGACGCGCGGCAAGACGATACGGCTGCTGCCGCCGCTGACGATTGATGAGCGGGAGGTGGAGATGATTGTCAGAGGTGTGGCTCGCGCCTTGGCCGCGCACTGACAAGCAACCGATACGCCCTTGTGGGAGCGGGCTTGCTCGCGAATGCGATTGATCATTCAACAACCATGTCGACTGACCAGACGCTTTCGCGAGCAAGCCCGCTCCCACACTCAAAAAGGCGTCGTGTCAGTCCGGATAATCCGCCAACTGCGGCGCCAGCATCCGCGTCTTCACCGCCCCGTTCGAATTGTGCTGAATGATCTCGCTCGGCTGTCCTTGCGTATTGAAAAACACCTGCCCGATCCCCGCTGAATTCCACAACCGCTCACCGGCTTCGGCATGCTCCGGGGTGTACGGCACGATGCGCATGCGCCGGCGTTTGGTAAACCAGTTCAACGGCGAGCGCGGCGAGTAGAGCCAGCGGTTAAGGCGGTCGAACCATTCCAGCAGGGTTTTCGGAAACTCGTTCTTGATCCCGCTGCTGGTGATCTGCCAGATCCGTGGCCCCGCCTTGCGGTGTCGGATCAGCACTTCGTAGACGAAGGAATAATGCACATCGCCGGACAGCACCACGTAGTTTCCGGGTGTGCGGGTGTGTCGGAAGATGTTCAGGATCACCTGCGCTGCGCCACGGTGGGCCATCCAGTTTTCGGCGTTGACCAGCAGCGGATAACCGCACCAGCTGAAAATTTTCTGCACGGTTTCGATCAGCTTCACGCCGAAGATCGGCGCCGGTGAAACGATGATCGCCGAGGGGTGATCGAGCAGTTCCTGCTGCAGTTCGCTCAACGCCTCCCAATCCAGAAGCCCTGACGGTTGCTTGAGCGCCATCTCGCTGCGCCAGCGCCGAGTGCGGGTGTCGAGCACCACCAGCGCGGGGCTGCTCGGCAACACGAAATGCCAGTTTTGAAAGCGCAGCAAGTCATCGATCAGCGCGTCCTGCACCGGGCTGTCGAGATAGCGATCATCACCGCTGGCGCTCAGGCGTCGGGTGTCCTCCAGCGGATCCTTGAACGCATCCGGATTGTTGCCCCAGCCCTGGCACAGCATGTAGGCGATCAAGGCATTGCCGATGATGCGTTTGGAGAACGGATGGCCGTAGGCCGTTTCCTCCCATTGCGCGGACAGATTCCAGTCATCAGTGATGTCGTGGTCGTCGAAAATCATCAGGCTCGGCAGGTGCGCCAACGCCCGGGCGACATTGCCCAAACCGGCCTTGAAACCATCGATGCGGGTTTGTTCGAGGGTGTAGCGCTTCAAGCGTTCAGGCGTCAGCGATGGCACTGTCGGACTGATCAACGTCCACGCAACCGGCGACCACACCAACAAGTACATCGCCATGACTTCGGCGAAGGTCACCAGGTGATTGTCGGCGCTGCTGCTGGTGAAAATCGGCTTGCGCGCGCCGCCGAAAAATCGCTCACGCAATGTCTCGTTGCTCTCAAGCGCCGGTAACAAATCTGCACGGTGGTAGTAACTGGCCGGGTGTTCATAGAGCTTGGCGCTGTCGCTGACCACGGCTCCGTCGAGGTGTTCGTCGAACAGGGCGAGGCGTTCGATCAAACTATGAATGGCTCGCAGCATCGGCCCGGCGACGTCATCAGCGTAGATCTGATCGCCGCTCATCATCAGCAGGGCGGCGCGTTGTTGCGGATCGGTCTCTGCCGCCAGCAACTGATCGACACAGAGCAGACCGTCTGCCGCCGGGTGATGAGGTTTACGGCAGGAGCCGTGCAGCAACTGATCGATGCGCGAGCGCACGACAAGATTCGGACAGTGGGCGTTGCCATACAGCAAATGCGGCGCCCAGTTGGCGATGGGCGTCTGGCCATCGATCAGCAGGTCATAGTCGATGCGCGTGTCGAAGGGGAGGGCGCTGTCGAGGGCAACGTCGATCAGATGGATAAATGCTTGGCTGCCTACAGGGATGACTGTGCATTTCCCGGCATCGAGAGGAATGTCTCCTACACCTTGCAGGTGCAGGGTCAGCGCCAGTTCGCGGGTACCGACCAGCCACAGCACCAGCCGCGTCGGTTCCAGTCGTCGCAATAGCGGGCCGGCCAAAACGGGAGGCAGCGGGTTAAGGTCAGCAGGTATCGGGGACATTCGGGGGCGAAGCTCAAGGCGCACAAGCCGGCGATGATAGCGCAGCCGGCGCCTTGAACCCTTAAACGAGGCTTAAGACTCGATCTTCTTCATTTTCAGATCGAGCAGTCGCCATGCGGCCTTGTCAGTATCGTTACCGTCCATTTGTTGAACTGAGCAGTCGAAACCGTAGCTGACATCGTCGCCCAACATGTTGCGAGCGCTGACGGTGCTGCTGATGGTATAGGTCTGATCCTTGAAGCGTTGGCTGCTCGCGCTCTTGGCATTGGCAATCGCTGTCGACGCTGAAAAGCGCATGGCACTCTTGATGAAGGGTTCGCACATCATGAACGCCATCATGGATTTGTCCGCGTTCGGATGAGTGCCGGCCAATCGGCGCGAAACGGTAAAGTCGTTATGCGCGTTGTCCTTGAAGTCCTTCTCCAGCAGTGAGGCGGGCAGGCGCTTGCTGTAGTTCGGCAGAAGTGCGGACTCGGGCGGAGAAGGCTCGTTCTGTGGTTCGCTGGCGACATAGGTCGCAAGGTTGTCGGACTCGGCAGGGGTGGATGCGATCACAGGTGTAGGCTCCATTGCCGGTTCCTGCTCAGGCATGAGTGCCGCCGCCGCGCTCTGTGTCTCGCTGCTTTGTGTTTGCGCCGGCGCCGATGGAAACAACGACAGCGTGATCGACAGCACCACCATCGCCACAATAAAACCACCCGCCGCGCCAACGATGTTGCCGTAGAAAATATTCCAGCTACCGCGGTTCTTCACCACCCAGCGCCACATGAAACCCCAGGCTGCGACAAACGCCAGAAAACGCAGAAACTCCATTCGATCCTTTCCTTAAACCTGCAAAAACGCTCAAGGCAGCACGCTTCGAGCCCGCTGCAATAATGGGCAGCCAAGATAACAAAATAGAAGCGTCGCGCCTCTTGCTCATCGAGCCGATCAGCTACCGGTCAGTTCGAAGCGCAGATCCAGCAACTTCCAGTCGTCAAAACCTTCGTTCATGGTTGGCAAAGCCTGCAGGGTGCATTCGAAACGATAGGTCAGATAGTTTTTCGCAGCGTCCTGGATCTTCATCATACTTGTGCTGGTATAAATCTGATCTTTGTAACGCTGAGTCGAGAGAGCCTTGTCGTCGGCAAACAAGGCCAGTTCCGGCTGACGCAGAACGCTGCGTAAAAACGGCTCGCACATCTGGAACGCGATCAGCCTTTTGTTGGCGTCCGGCCCGCCAATGAGCCCTTTTCGCAACTGCGCATGAGCCAGAGTCTGTTGCGCAGTCATCCCTTGAACCGTCGCCAGTTCAGAACGGGTTGTCGGTATTTCATTGAGATAGTTTTCCACCAGGCCGGACTTGAGCGGTTCTGGCGTAGCAGCAGGCGCATCGGCGACATACTCGGGCAATGCTTCCCCGGACGACGTGTTGGCAGAACCCGCAGGGCCTGATTTTCCTTGCATGGTCAACTCCAGCAGGCGCCATTGGTCATCCTTGATCCCGTTGCCGGAGACGAACTGCACGGCGCAGTCATAGCCGAGACTGACCATCGTGCCTTCCATGTTTTCGCCACTAATCCTGCTCGTGACGAGGTAGGTTTGGGATTTGTAGCCGTCGAATCGAAAGTCTTCAGCCTCGTCGAAGGAGGCGGAGTCCGGAGTGCGTAGCGTGGATTTTGCCGCTGACCGACAGATCAGCCCCGCCAGACTTCCGTTGACCCCGTTGACCATATTTGCGCTGGCTCGCCATTGCGCGTATTGGCTTCTCCACTGTGGATCGAGACTGGCGGCAAGCAGCGGTGTAGAGAGCCGTGGATAGCGCGGGCTGTCGGTTGGCAGCAACGGCGACGTCGGAGCGGATGCGCGACTGACCGGCGTGCGTGGGACAAAGGATCTGAGCTGGCTTTCGTTGGCGATTTGCGGCTGAGTGCCGCTGGATGTCGCTGGGGTGGATTTTTCGGGCAGTAGTCCGTTGACGATAACGTACACCACGGCTGCCACGATAAACCCGGCAATCAGGCCGGCGAAGTGGCCAAAGAATACCGGCCAGGTTCCACGATTCTTGACGACCCAGACCCACATCCCTGCCCAGACCAGCAAAAACATCATGATCAACGATGTTTTCATCCCATCCACTTCCTTTCTTTAATTCGTGTCAGCTCTACTGAGTAGATCCGCCGTTGGGGGCGGCAAGATAGCAAAACAATCACACCCTCCGTTCACATGTTGGGGAAATAATTCACAGCAAGCACCAGCAGGGTCGCCATGCCGGCGGCAAAGCCACACACCGCGCCCAGCAACTGGCGTGCAATCGGATGTTCGGGTTGACGGCGATTGGCAATCCACAACCATACCCCCGCCAGAACGCCCGCGCTTGTGGTGAACACCACCAGACTGCGATCCAGGTTGGGTGTCGCCATCGATGTACCAATGACTGCGTCGTAAATCAGCGTGAACACAATGCCGGTTACCACGCTACTTCCGGCGCCAGCAAGGTTGCCGAGTAGCAAGTTCCACTCACCCCGTTGCTTCACCACCCACAACCAGGTTCCGGCCATCACTAGCAAGCACAACAAAGCATCCATTGGTTTATTCCCGAGTGCGCGATAACAGAGGCGGTTGACAGACCTCCAGCGAGAGTGGACGGCAAGATATCAAAATAGTAGCTTCGCGCCACTTTCTTCAACTGCGTAACGGACTACACATGCCTACCGTTTCTTCTGTCCCGCGCCTGCTCAGCGCTTTCCTCCTCTCTACCGTAATGACCCCGGCACTTGCCGGCTGGGATGAAACCCCGGAGGTCGCCTGGAAAGAATACCTCTCCGATTGTCAGAGTTTTCAGCAAGTGGTGAACAACGTTCAAAACGGGGTCATGACGACCAGGCAAGCGATGGACCGCGTCGACAGCTTGAATCGCACTGTTTACGTCCATCGCGATCACCTCGCCCAGGAAAGCCTTACCTCTCCCGAATATGCCCGTTGCGAAAACGTCATTGCTCAAGCGTTCGTGATCCGTAACAAGGAAGAGGAGGTCCTGGTCGCGGAGCTTCAACAGCAATACTTCAAGGCTCAGGCCGAGCACGAGAAGTCACCGGAATACAAGCGCGCCCTCGATCTAGGCTTCAGCGACGTCGGCGGAATTGGCAAGCTCAATGAACTCGCCGAGGAATCGGAAACGGATGGCGAAGCGTATCTGAAGACCTTGATGATCACGGTCGATTGGGGCTGCGGCCGACATTTCCGCGCCGTGCGATACGTCAAACCCTATGTGATCTACACCGCCCATCCCGATGAGGGCAGTTGCGCCGTCTATAAGGAAGTTGCGGTGCTGGGCGGAGAATTGGTGGAGAGGGGCGAAACCATCGATCGGGAGGCGATTTTTCAATACGTGGGATGGAAGAAGCTGGAAGGGCCGGGTGGGTTTCCCATCGACATTCGAGTGGTAAAAGTGCGGCAGTAATCCGAAGGGCTGTTTCTACAGATTGCGCGTCTGATTACAGAATGTCTTTCAAATAACCCTTGAGCGCGAGGAGCGGCTGATCGAGCTGCTCCAGCGACTGCGCCTGCCTGAAGTCGGCTGACAACTTGTGCAGTTCCCGCCCCAACGGTTTCTCGACACCGCCCAAGGCGTCCATCGCCAACCTCAGGCACTCGTTCATTTTGAACTGGATGCTCTCGACATCCCCGCGCCGCACCAGCAATTCGAACACGTCTTTCTGATAGTCACCCATGACCATGTCATCCCGCAGAATCGGGCTCAGGCCTTCTTCCTCGTAAGCGAGTTTGAGAGAGAAAAGGGCGACTGTTTCCAGTGACGTTTCCATGGGTGAACCTTTGTAGGAACTCGCCGGCGGCCAGCAGCACTTTCCGGCAGACGAAAAAAAAGGCCTTGCTAAGCAAGACCTTTCTTGATTTTGGTGCCCCGAGGGAGACTCGCTTCCTCCAGATAAATCAAGGTCTATAGCTTGATTGCAGCGTCTGGGATACACGTCGGGATACACAATAAAGTTTGCTAGTTAAGGCTCAGTCTAAAAGACCCTCATTCAGATATCGAGAATTTCCTGGGTACGAGGCGCAGTGGATACTCCTCGGCTGGACCTAGCGGTCTCAATTTTGCTCTGGGGAATTAAGAACTGTGGCGATCGCTGTCTCAAGGTCGTCAATCGACCATGGCTTCTCCAAATATAACGTCGAGGGAGGAACGACCACTGGCTCTAAGCCGTAACCAGATACCAAGATTGCGGGTACGTGGGACCACTGGTCGTGAACATCTCTAACGAAATCGGCCCCCGAAAGGCGACCGGGCAGGCCGTAATCTGTGATTATGAGCGGACACTGCTTTTCCGTTTGTTGCAGGTAGTTGAAAGCGTCATCAGCACTGGCAAATGAAATAGACGGGACGCCGAACTCCTCAAGCACCGTGCTCATAAGCACGCGCAAGGTGGGATCATCCTCAATGACGATCACATCTCCCTGTAGGCTTGCCAGCTCTTTCTTATTCACTCGGTGGATCCTGACCCGGGGCAAGACGAATAGCTGTTTGCTCTGCGGAAATATTCTGCATCCTCCTCCACAGCGCTTGCCAGCCCTTTTTCCTCAACTTCGGCTTTCTGAACATTAATTCTAGACGAGCCTCTTCGATTGCCAGACGACGGTGGCCGATAGCGCTGTAGGATCGTGCGAACACTATGCTGCCAAGGGACTGCATGTGCGAAGCACTGCTGAATGGGGTTGGCCCAGCCAAAAGACCGCCGGGGACCCTGAGGATATTTGAAGGGTACGGGGTCGGAAACCCGCGCGACTTTGGTAGCGGGAGGTGATCCAGCTTACTGAAATTCAATCGTTGAAATTGAAAGGATCTTGAAGAAAAAGAGGCATCGTTACCGGAACGGTAACGGTGATCTCTGAGCGGTCATTTCGTAGGGCAAATGCACAGGTGAACAGACAGTTCACCGAGTTCACCTGTTCACTAAGCTGGGAGTTCTCCCGCTAACAAGGTTCCGCGGGTTTCCGACCCCGTGTCTAAAGGAAAACCTCAGGGGCCCTGGCGCACGGAGGGGCACACCTGACGTTCGCTGGTGGGATTGATGCTTCCGGGGGGCGGGGGATACATCCCTCCAAATGTGGTGTAACTCATGTAACTGGTGTAACGAGTATTGTTAAGTGCTTGTATTTGTTGAGTATTTCGTAAGTTACACCGACTTCGTACACAGTCGTGAGGCGTGTAACTCTGCTATCTGGTGTAACACTTCTGATGCACGAGAAATGAATGAGAGAGGTCACGCCTATGATGCAGAAGGACAGAGTGCTCCCGCTCTCGGCCTGCTGCAATAAATGCGGTTAGCGGTCTTTAATCATCAGGCAGCAAGCTATGCGAGCGATTGGTCAACAGCAGCAACAGGCTGCTTTCGGCCGATTCTGTTGAAAAAGTCGGATTTTCAGCTCGCCAGAGCTCAGGCATGGCTACCACCGGAGAACCCACTCACCACATTGAGTGGTTTCTCGGCCCTTCGTTGATCTTTGCTGCTCTGTTAGTGGGTTGGTTTGAGGTTTTTTGCTTCGTGCAGGCGCACCTATCCCGTAGAAGGTGGCCCTTGAGATGCAAGTTTGGCCAGACGTCGCAGGTTCTGTACCGCGGCCGCCAGCGTGAACTCATCGGACGCGCCACTCATGCCACGTAGTCGCAAGCGATCCAGTTTCAGGATGCGTTTGAGGTGGGCAAACAACATTTCGACCTTCTTACGTTCGTGGCGAGAGCGCACGTACTCCGGCGTCGCTGCGATGCGTCGAGCCACATCACGAGCGGCTTCATGGACGCTGCGGACGATCTTGCGAATCGAAGTGTTCGGGCAGCACTTGGCTTTCATCGGACATGTCGCGCAGTCGGTCTGTCTGGATCGGAAGATGATGGTGTTGGCTTTTGTGACGTGCGAACGCTCGCTCTTGAAGGCTCGCCATTCACTGCGTAATACGTTGCCGGCTGGGCAGCGGTATTCCTCAGCCTCTTCATTCCAGTGGAAATCGTTACTCGAAAAGCTGTCGTTCTTGCGCTCGGTTTTGTCCCACACCGGCACATGCGGTTCGATGTCTTTTTCCTCCACCATCCAGGCCAGCATCGGCGCAGTACCGTAAGCGGTGTCGCCAATGAGGCGCTCTGGCTTGATGTCGAACTGCGCTTCGACCCGATCGATCATCGTCTTGGTGCTCTCGACTTCGGCGGTTCGATGAGCCGGTGTGGGTTCCACATCCATGATGACGCCGTGCTCGGTATCGATCAGATAATTCGTGGAGTAAGCGTAGAACGCTGGTCCGCCTGGAGCAGCTGTCCAGCGGGCTTGAGGATCCGTCAGCGACAGGCGCTTCGGTAGCGTTTCGGCCAAAGCCTCTTCATCGAGGCCTTCAAGGTACTCACGCACGGCGCGGGTGCTCAGGGCCGGATCGCTCCAGTTGACCTGTTCATCACCCGGTACGCCGCGCTGCCGACTCGCATCCGCTTTGATGATGCTGGCGTCCACGGCAAATCCTTCGCCTTTAACCAGGCCTGCGTCCATGCAGCGACGCAGCACTTCATTGAACAACCAGCGAAACAGATCACTGTCCCGAAAACGGCCGTGTCGATTTTTGGAAAAGGTCGAGTGGTTGGGGACTTCATCTTCAAGGCTCAACCGGCAGAACCAGCGATACGCCAGGTTCAAATGGGCCTCTTCGCACAACCGCCGTTCGGAGCGGATGCCATAGCAGTAGCCGACGATCAGCATGCGGATCATCAGTTCAGGATCAATCGACGGACGCCCAATCGGGCTATAGAAATCGGCGAGGTAATGGCGCAGGTCGCTCAGATCAAGACACCGATCAATGCTGCGCAGAAGGTGATTGGCTGGAATGTGATCTTCAAGGTTGAACGAGTAAAACAGCCGCTCCTGCCCACTCGATAACTGTCCCATCATGCTGCGTGCTTCCCTGCTGGCCAATGCAGAGATTTTGCCGCAGGCCAGACAGGGGAGCTACTTTTTCAACAGAATCGGCCAAAAGCAGACTTCGCAGAAGGATTGAAGTTGGATCGTAAGTCGCTCGCTTAGCAATCTTCATCCGTGTCACCTTGTGCATTGTTTTTTCTCGCCGTCGCGCTAATCTGAGTTCATCCAGATCCCAGCACATAAAGGATTTCATCCATAGGAGTAACAATGTCAAAACCTCGTGTCTTCATCGGCTCATCCGTTGAGGGACTCAGTGTCGCTTATCCGGTACAGCAGAACTTATTGCACGAAGCGGAAGTCACCATCTGGGATCAAGGCGTTTTTGAGTTGTCTCAAACTACGATGGAGAGTTTGACTAAGGTCCTCTCGGAAAGTGACTTCGCTATATTCGTATTTTCACCGGACGATTTGGTCCGGATCAGGAATTTAACTGCACCTGCAGTTAGGGATAATGTACTTTTTGAGTTCGGCCTTTTCATCGGAAAACTAGGACGAGAGCGAGTTTTTTTCATTCTGCCATCGGATGGTGATCTACATATCCCTACTGATCTTTTAGGAGTTACGCCTGGTAGATATGAGTCAACACGCGAAGATGGCAGCATGCAGGCGGCTACCGGTTCTGTGTGTTACCAAATCCGGCTCCAGATGAAGAAGCTCGGGATTGCTCCTGGTCGGATTATCGTAGAGGAAAGCACAGAAGGCGGCATAGTAGAGGAATTGGAAAGACGCGATTGGTTAATCGACTTTGTAGAAGAAAAGTATGACCAAGCCAAGGCTACGCTCCAGAGTGAAGTAGAGAGCATGTCGGGAGAAGCAGCGCTTACCAGAAAAGCTTGGATTCTTTACTGCGAGTTCAAGCTAAGTAACGATGACAACATCGATGCATTAACAAACTACGCCAACGAGCACTTTGAGTTTTCAGGTGTTCAATCCATTGTCGCAACATTCCTTCGCTGGGAAGGCAACGCCAGCAAAGCAATCGAACTCTTGTCTGCCGTCCAGGAAAAAAGGCCGAAGGATTCCGAAATTGCTATGGCGCTTGCGCTGTGTCATTCGGATGAAACTGACAGTGCTAATGCAATCGCTGAACTGCAGCGTATTGGACCGGATGATTTTCCAGAAGTAGCTATCCGTTTGGCTGAGACCCTTGAGCGAGAGGAAAAAACGAACGAAGCATTATCAGTTATTCTGCGTTGCTACGCGAAGCATCCAAGCCACAAGGGGCTTCGATTCAAGTACGCCCGCTTGGCTCAGGAGCTTGGCCAAGATCATATTGGGGCACACTTACTTGATCGCCTGACACATGAGGACCCCAGCTCAATTGAATATTGGGGATATCTTGGGAACTCCTGCCTCCAACTCGATCTATACGATAAAGCGCTATATTCCTATCGTAGAGCAGAAAAGCTAATGAATGCAGAGAGCTCTTCGCAGTGGATAATCGCTAACATAGGTAACTTACTGATTAATAAAGACCTACCAACTGAGGCGTGTGAATACTTGGAGCGTGCAGTCAAGTTTGAGCCTCACTCTGAGTACGGCCATGAAAGATTAGCTTCTGCTTTAAGAAAAAAGGCTTCCGAGGCCAAAGAGTTCAAGAAGAAATGCACCGAAGGACAACGCCAGGTGCGTGAAGCTATAAAAAAGGTTCTCAATCCTTCGACTATTGAATCCGATGCCCCGCGCGGCCTGCTGAGCAACTTGCTTCTGACTAGCTCACCCCCCTCAAAATGACTGCTCTGGGTCGATTGCTGCTCTCCCGATTAACCGAAATTGGCCGATTACCGTCGCCCACGAATGACTGCTTTCGACCATGTCCTTCTGGTAGCGGTACAACGTACCTGCGCGATGACCCAGGTATAATCACGGATTGGCTGTGGTTGCCGATTATAGAAATGGGTGATGCAGTGAGTGAAGTGAAAAATGAATAGTTATATGAATTTATTAAGGAATCTTATATGGAAGCTGCATTAATCGGGATGATTGGCGTGATCGTCGGGATATTTTTTAATGAGTTTATAAGAAGAAAAAATCGAATTGAAAGTTATGCCCAAAAGACGTTCGACAAGCGTCTCGAAATATTTGATGAGCTTTATCAGCGTGTTTCCGAGTGCGGATCCCTCGGTCAACGAGTAATCAGCGAAATTGAGTTGCCTTCAGAAGAGCGACATGAGTTGATAAGTGATGCGATTATAGAATTTGCAGGATGGTGCGACAACCATGGTCTATATTTGCCCGAAGAGGTAAGCCTTCATTGCATGACACTGCTGATGGGGGTAGAAGATATTCCGGACATTGAAGACGAAAATCAGAAGCTGGAACGAATTAAGAATTTCCAAACGCAATTGCGGTATGCGAAAGAAATGATAAGAAAAGAATCGGGCATAGAGGATATAAATAAAACATTCGCATCCATGACCAAAGCCAAATATAGCAGCCCAATAATCGAATACTATCGCGCACAAAAGAAAGCCATGCTTAAATCAAAAAAGCAAAAAAACATTAAGTAGTGAATTTGATTGTAAAAAATTAATCGCCGCACACTATTAGGAGTAAAATATGATTTACGTAGACTCATCGGGGCGGATTACAAAAGGCAATTCAGAGCTTGAGCGTATTCTCTTAGAAAAATCTGACTGCAAGCACATTGAGGATGCACTTCCCAAACTAAAGTACCATCCGGCGATAAAAGTCGGGAAGGAATTCGTGGCATTGCTGGAGCTTTTCATCCACGAAGATCCGGAAGAAAGTCTTTCGGCCATAGCATTTGTGACTCTAGGTGAGTTCTACGAAACATATTTCATCGAGACTCGCCATGCCGCACTACTTTTTTTAAAAGAGTTCACCCCAACTATCAAGTCCGTATGTGAACTAAGCAGTGGTGATGAGGAGTTAGAGGATTAATTCACTGTGGGGAGGTAGGTTATGAGAAAGTAGCCTGATCCTAAAAAAGTAAAGGCGCCTTCGGGCGCCTTGTTCTTACTTATCCTACATAGTTCTATATCAATGGGCTTCGTCGCTGCTGGGTATGAATCGCCCCGGGTTTCGTAGACACTTCTAAGCCTCAACATAGGCCTGCTAGGGCACCCTTTGCAACAACTGCTTTGACAGCTAGCGCTCACTTGCAAGCGTCCGCTTATGGCGATAGCTGCCGCTTGCGAACGACCGCTTCAGGCTGAGAGCCGCCATTGCTGTTTAGGGCAAAATTAGGGCTTATGGGAGGCCGCTTGAGCCCACTGTACGCCAACGGCGAAGCGCGAAAGCGCCGTTTTTGGTGGGCTCACGCGGCCTGAGAGGACTCAAGATCAAAACCCGATGAAGGCAAGTTAATTGAACTGCGCCGCGAGGATCATGAAAGTGAATGTTAAAGGCCCTGATTACGCAGATCCGTCATAATGTGTTCTGCTTCATCATTCAAAAGAACGCCGTGGATAATAATGCCTCGACGGAGACGATTGATACGATCGTTAGAAGCTTGAAGCGCTGCTTTGTAATATATTGAATGGATGGTCGGCTCGTTGATTGCTGAAGATTCCACAGTGTCGTAAAAATCTGTCAGTCGTTCCACTGCGTCTGAAGGATTTAATTCAGGGTTCTCATTCTCCAGAATATGATCTAGCTCAATTATCAAGCTGAGTAGGTCTGCCTTCTTCCAAGCGCGGCACTTATCGTTGAGCGCAAGTTCATCAATAAAATTTCTGACTCTCTCAAACCTCAGTTTAATCTCGTCTTCGATAAGAAAGTCGTCATTGTAGCGACTGAGAAGCTCTTCAAATGCATCGTCTCGATTGAAATAGCCCTCTATCATCGTTCCTATCATGGTTAGCGTAAATCTAAGATCCCCCATCCGTTTGAAGTCGAGCGCGTTGAAAATATTGTGCCCGACAAAAAAATCGGTGACTGCCAATTCTTCAGCAAATTTCTTTAGTTTTCCGCTGTAAATTGCGTTATTCACTTCTATATCGAGCAGTGAATACTTCGTTGCGTTTAGCCTTTTGAACGCTTCAACAATCTGGGCTTTACTAATATTGCCTAGGTCTCGGACTGATACATCGTATTGCAGGAAGTCTCTTTTTTGTGTTTCGTTAAGATCGGCGTAAGGAGGAACAGTAGTGAGGCGCAAGGATGAGTCGCCATCGAAATACTGAACCAATGTACTGATACGCTGTAGACCATCGACCAACAGCTGAGATCCTTCGCCGCTATCAAGATCCACATCACCATCTGCAAGGTAAATTTCAGGAAATGGAAAGCCGTTAAGAACGCTATCGATAAAGTGGTTTTTATCCTCTCTTGACCATACTAATCGGCGTTGAAACTCTGGTCGAGGAATTATTGTTTCGCTCTTGACAAGAGTAATTAGCTCTCTGACTTTCTTGTTCGTTGAAGAAGTTCTCATGCTAGCTCCAGGGATTTTTTACAGGCGTTGATTCCGCGCTCTTGGTATTTGGTAATAAATTCTACATTTCGATAAAGAGCGCCACTAATTTTTCTCCTCCCTAGAAGCCTGTCTCGTTTAAGGGATCGGACTTTATCATTCCAGCGATCAAAGTTTAGAAGCCTTATACCTTTGGGGAAATGGTCAGGCCTTAACCATCCATAGACCAAGTAGTCACCTAGTCTATTTATCTTTGCGGGAAATCTTGACTGTGTGTGAGCAAATGAGGTGAGTTCATGCCAAACGAGGTCGAATAATTCGGCAGATGCAAAGGCGATATCTATATCCGATTCAGCGTCAAAAGGCCTAAAGGCCGGCAGAATATTTCCTTCGCTTGTGGTTTTTGCGTGTAAGCCGAACCCAAGCTTCGCTGAACCTACAACAAAAATTTCGTCATCCTTTATCTGTACGCCAGTTGCTTCGGATATAGTTTTTTGGACGTGCTTGAGCTGTTCCTCAGTGAAGTGGGGGCAGTCTCTTATGAGAACTTTAGTCTGCACGAATTCACTTGCAGACGTATTGCGAATGAGTGTTTTGAATTCTGCCGCGTCCATGTGCTTTTTCATTTGAGATTGGAATATTGGGCGATGCCATTTTGACAACATAACAGTCGCCTTGTTGGGCTTCAAGCGGGCGTGATCAGTATCGTTGGGCAGATTGGCGCAAAATTGGTACAGAGTGAATCGGTCCTTCTTCCGTAGACGCTTTCAAAGGACCGCTATTGGCCGATTCTGTTGAAAAAGTAGCTCCCCTGTCTGGCCTGCGGCAAAATCTCTGCATTGGCCAGCAGGGAAGCACGCAGCATGATGGGACAGTTATCGAGTGGGCAGGAGCGGCTGTTTTACTCGTTCAACCTTGAAGATCACATTCCAGCCAATCACCTTCTGCGCAGCATTGATCGGTGTCTTGATCTGAGCGACCTGCGCCATTACCTCGCCGATTTCTATAGCCCGATTGGGCGTCCGTCGATTGATCCTGAACTGATGATCCGCATGCTGATCGTCGGCTACTGCTATGGCATCCGCTCCGAACGGCGGTTGTGCGAAGAGGCCCATTTGAACCTGGCGTATCGCTGGTTCTGCCGGTTGAGCCTTGAAGATGAAGTCCCCAACCACTCGACCTTTTCCAAAAATCGACACGGCCGTTTTCGGGACAGTGATCTGTTTCGCTGGTTGTTCAATGAAGTGCTGCGTCGCTGCATGGACGCAGGCCTGGTTAAAGGCGAAGGATTTGCCGTGGACGCCAGCATCATCAAAGCGGATGCGAGTCGGCAGCGCGGCGTACCGGGTGATGAACAGGTCAACTGGAGCGATCCGGCCCTGAGCACCCGCGCCGTGCGTGAGTACCTTGAAGGCCTCGATGAAGAGGCTTTGGCCGAAACGCTACCGAAGCGCCTGTCGCTGACGGATCCTCAAGCCCGCTGGACAGCTGCTCCAGGCGGACCAGCGTTCTACGCTTACTCCACGAATTATCTGATCGATACCGAGCACGGCGTCATCATGGATGTGGAACCCACACCGGCTCATCGAACCGCCGAAGTCGAGAGCACCAAGACGATGATCGATCGGGTCGAAGCGCAGTTCGACATCAAGCCAGAGCGCCTCATTGGCGACACCGCTTACGGTACTGCGCCGATGCTGGCCTGGATGGTGGAGGAAAAAGACATCGAACCGCATGTGCCGGTGTGGGACAAAACCGAGCGCAAGAACGACAGCTTTTCGAGTAACGATTTCCACTGGAATGAAGAGGCTGAGGAATACCGCTGCCCAGCCGGCAACGTATTACGCAGTGAATGGCGAGCCTTCAAGAGCGAGCGTTCGCACGTCACAAAAGCCAACACCATCATCTTCCGATCCAGACAGACCGACTGCGCGACATGTCCGATGAAAGCCAAGTGCTGCCCGAACACTTCGATTCGCAAGATCGTCCGCAGCGTCCATGAAGCCGCTCGTGATGTGGCTCGACGCATCGCAGCGACGCCGGAGTACGTGCGCTCTCGCCACGAACGTAAGAAGGTCGAAATGTTGTTTGCCCACCTCAAACGCATCCTGAAACTGGATCGCTTGCGACTACGTGGCATGAGTGGCGCGTCCGATGAGTTCACGCTGGCGGCCGCGGTACAGAACCTGCGACGTCTGGCCAAACTTGCATCTCAAGGGCCACCTTCTACGGGATAGGTGCGCCTGCACGAAGCAAAAAACCTCAAACCAACCCACTAACAGAGCAGCAAAGATCAACGAAGGGCCGAGAAACCACTCAATGTGGTGAGTGGGTTCTCCGGTGGTAGCCATGCCTGAGCTCTGGCGAGCTGAAAATCCGACTTTTTCAACAGAATCGGCCGAAAGCAGACTTCCGCGGGCGCCATATTGAGCCGAGAGCCGCCAGGGTTGAGATGGTTGGCGTATTAGGATGTTGGCTCGGTTTGGCTATATGCCATCACTCGACTAACTCAATGCAGCGGTTATCCTCTCTCATCGAGGTTATTACCCTGCAAATGGGCTGGCTCGGCGGCTCACCTCGCTGCTCACCGCAGTATTTCGCCAGCACCATGCTGTCTTTCAGGATGAAAAGGATTTCAGGAATCAAGGAATGAGTGGATACGTCCCCAACCCGCCGAAGGGTTACCGCAATAGCGGCACCGAGCCCGTCGATATACACGCCCAGCGCTGGGCTGAATACAAAGACCTCCCGACGAAGAACGAGACGAAACCTGCCAGCAAAGGCTGTGTATTCGCCAAGAGCTGCGATCTCGCGGACGGTGTGATCGATCACAAAAAGCCTGCCGGATTTATCCCCGTCGAGAGCCTGGCCAACTACGGAGAGTTCTCCCTCCTCGGCGGTCGCGAGACTGATGCCGCGGGAAATATCCCACTGAAAAAAATCACCGGGAATGCCTTACCCGCCACCCTAGGAACTCTCCTATTGGGTGGCGCGGGCGCTGCGGCTGCCTCTTGTGGCGGGCTGTGTACGGCTGGAGCTGCTGGAGGCGCAAGTGTTGCAATCGGCTCTGCTGCAACGGGGGCTGCTGGTGGTACCGGCGTTCTCACAGCCGGTGTGGCCGCTGGTACATTGGCGGGGATAGTCGCTCTACTGTGGCCGTCGAACCTTGGTGACAGCTCCCTCTACACGGAAGACCAACTTCAGTCGCTGGAGAAGGCCCGTACTCGCGTCCGCCTCCATGTTGAGGAGCAGGCTGACGGAACACTGAAGGGGTACGGGTACAACACCCAGAAGCGCAGTGACTGGGAAATGGTTCCTGTCGTGCAATTCGTCCAGCAGGGATCTCAGCAGGTTGCCGACTTCGGCGACGGCGTAACCCTCATCTGGACGCCGGCGGTTGATACCTCGAGCACCTCTGGAATCCCGCCATTAGAGGGCGCACCTCAAGCGCCGCAGATCTGGATTTACCCACCTACCGAACAGGCCGATAGCATCATCGTCAGCCCGATCTACCCCGACCAATACAAAGACTTCATTCTCGTATTCCCGGCTGATTCAGGTGTGCAGCCGCTGTACATTGTGATGAATGTGCGCCTCAACCCGGGCACCGTTACCGGGCAGGGAGCGGACGTGACAGGCATCTGGCTCGCCGGCGCTAGCGTCGGCCTGGGGTCGCCTGTGCCGACGCGAATCGCGGATCAGTTGAGGGGAAAGAGCTTCAGCAGCTTCGATGCTTTCAGAAAGGCATTCTGGATTGCGGTAGGGAACGATGCGGAGCTCGCCAGCCAATTCAACGACAGCAATAAAGCCCGAATGCTTGAAGGCATGGCGCCCCGAGCACGGGCAATCGATACCGTGGGTAAGCGCCGATCCTTTGAGCTTCACCACGGGATTCCAGTTTCCGAAGGTGGCGAGGTTTACGATGTCGACAACCTCAGCGCTATGACACCCAAACACCATATTGATACACATCGGAGCTCGAAATGATCGCACTCAAAAGCAGCCTTTCCGAATACTCAGAAAGCGAGTTTCTCGAACTGATCAAAGAAATCTGCAGCGCCGCTGGCACCGAAGACTATCAGGACGAGTTGCTGGAAAATTTCATTGAGGTAACTGGCAATCCTGCCGCCTCTGACTGGATTTATTATCCAGAAGACGGCGAGGACGATTCGCCGAAAGGCATTCTCGAAACCGTCAAAGCTTGGCGGGCATCACAAGGTTTGCGAGGCTTAAAAGAGTAAGGAAGGGGAAGGGTGCTATTGAAGGAAAGAATAACTAAAAAGGGCCCGGTTGGGCCCTTTTTCAGGTGACGCTGGTTTACTTTTTCAGCCAGCTCTCAACTTCATCGGCTCCGTGCTTGGTTTTCCATTCTTTCAGTGTCTTGTGATTGCCGCCTTTGGTTTCAACCACTTCACCAGTATGCGGGTTCTTGTAGACCTTTGTTTCACGGGGTTTACGCTTACCTGGTGCCGCCGCTGGAGTCGGACCGCGCTTCGTGCTCTGCGGATCCAGCAGGTTGATGATGTGCTTGAGGCTGAAGCCGTACTGGTCGAGCAACTCGTGCAGCTTGGTTTCGAACTCGATTTCTTTTTTCAAAGCGCCGTCGCTCTTCAGTGCTTCCAAAGCCTGAAGCTGTTCGGCGAGGTGTTTTTCAAGCTGACGGTATTCGGCGAGTTTAGACATGTGCATTCCTTGTGTTGTGTTTTAGCGATATCTATCTGAAGTGCATTACAGCACGGAGTTCAGCTTACTTTCGCCCCTTCAACTGGTCTTCGATGTAGCTCATTTCGTTCTTGATTAAGTTGACCGTCAGTGTTTGAACATTTGAGACCTTGCCGGTTTTGATGTCCACGATTTTCATCAGCCCATTCAGGTGGTTTTTGCGCGCCTTCAAGGTGTCGGTCCAGTTCGCACTGCTCAGAATTGGAGTGATCATGATCTTTGTCCTGATGTGGTTCTAAACAGCCCGCGTGAGCGGGCTGCTTCGGGTTCAAGCTGCCAGCAGATCCTCTGCGCTGATGGCGCCGGCTGCGTTTGCGAGGTCTGAACGGCGTAGAGTCGAATGAAATGGACCGAATCGAGGTACATCAAGGTCGGAAAAGCCGTACCCTGTGTTCCCCTTTGCGTAGTCCACCGCAAGGATTCGCGCGCCCAAGACTACTAAGTGTTCCGCAGCGGCATTCCACTGCTCTTCCAGTGTCAGCTCTACAGCGTTCAGGGCTGAACGTCTGGCTTCGTCTTCGCGCTGTTTAGCATTGGCGATTTGTGCTTCAAGGGAGTCGAGTTCAGCCTGTAAGGCTTCCATGATGAGTTCTTGCCGTCTGACGTGCTCATCAGTGGCAGCGAGTTGTTTGGCTGCTTTCTGCATTTCACTATTAGCGGATTTCTCTCCGTCGCTATCACCACTCGCCATGCTGCGTGCATACAGGCTTGCAGCATCTCGTTCTGCCTGCTGTGCTTTCTCCAGCGATTGCTGCGCATCCGATTGAATGGTCTGAAGGCGTTGGCTCAGATGCGATTGTGTCTGCTTCAGCGCGTCGACTTCGGCGGCCGCTTCGGACATGGTCTGGATCGACTTTGCTTTGATGTCGTCGACTTGTTCAATTCGCTCCAGGTAAGCCATCTTTTCTTCGATACGACTGATCGAGGATGGAATTGCTCTGAGTCGGCATTCGGCACTGGAATAACGATCCATTGCTGCACTTTTTTCAGGGCTTCCGATCATGTTGCCGATTGGACTGTAGTTGCTAGGCGCATTGCGCCACTCGGCTTCCAGCGTAGGAAGGCTGTTTTCAATGGCTTCTTTCTCGGCAATCAATTCGGCAAGTTGCTGTTTCAATTCATTCATTGTCATGTTCGTTGTCCTTGATGAGTTCAATTGGGTTGATTCGGCTGGCGAGGCCGGGAATGAGCCGGCGCTACCTCGATCAGCAGAGATGCCCTCAGGCAGCCCGAGCCTCGCCGTCATCCGTTCCCGGAATCGCCTTCACGATGTAGCAGCGTTGTTGGCCGAGGCCGGGCAAACGAACCAGACTCGATGCTTTGCCGTCACTGCTCGGTTCCAGCACACCGCGCTGCAGTAGCTCCTTGTTCACTGCCGTTAAGTTCATGCCTCGGAAGATCTCCGAGCGCCACGCCTCGGTCAGCACGTAATAGGTGTTGGTGGTGTGCATGGTGTCGCCCATGCCGTGCTCGAGTGTCTTGCGAAAGCCGAGGCGGTCGATGGTGCGCGGGCCGTGTTCGTCGATCTTCGCTGCCGCCGATTCCCAGCGGGTGAAGCGGCTTTCACCAAAGCGTTCGATGACCTGGCGTAGGCGGGTGAGAATCGCTTCGCCCTCGAAATTACCTGCACCACCGCGCTCGTTCAGCCATGCGTTCAGGCACACACGTGCGGCGGTGGTGGCCGTGCCATCCGGCCAGCCAGTGATGCCCATCGCGGTCGCAAGCTCGCCCGCTGCGGCAGCGAGGCCGAAGCGAGCGGCAGCACGGTGCGCCTGTCCGCTGGCAGAGGCGGGGAGCGACTTGGCTATAAATCCTTCCAGCGTGCGGCGCAGGATCGCAGCCCAGCCGTGGCGTTTGCCCGGCTCGCACAGGGCGGTGAGGAACGCGGTGATCGGTGTGCCGTAGTAGTTCGCCACCCGCGCTTTGAGTGCGTCGGACAGAGCGGCGGCGTCTTCGAAACCGTTGAGCGTGTCGAACATGCCAAGGCCTTTGCTGGCATCGGCCGGAACGGCGAGCATGCGCACCTCCATGCCCGCTTTCAGCTCCTTGTTGGCTTCGGCCATGTGCTGCGCCAAGGTCTTCTCGCCGGTGGAGAGAAACAGCAGGCGCCATTCCTGCACCTGCCGGCCTGCTTGGCCTCGATCATTGGCTCGTGCCTTGCCGGTGCCGTTGCCGAGCATGTATACCGTTTCGCCGATGATGCGGGCATCACACATGCCGATTTCATCGAGCACCAGAAGCCCGTCGGAATGCGCGGCAGCGATAGACTCGAGCGCGTTGTCGGTCGAGCGCCACGAACGCACCAGACGCGGTCCGCCATAGATCGAGGCGGCAACTTGCAGATGCGTGGTCTTGCCGCCGGAGCTGTCGCCGTACAGGTGAAAGCCGCCCGATTCGTGGCCGAGCATGTGCAGAAGGGGACCGGCGAAGGCCACGCCGACGACAAACGCCAAGCGATGGTTACCGATGCATAGCGCGCCGATCTGCTGTTGCCATTGTTCCAAAGTGCCTGCTTCGCTGATCGGAGGAAGCTGTGCACCAGCTTCGTAGAAATGCAGGTGCTCGCTATGCATACCGACCTGTTGCTCAGGCAAGAGAAACGCGCTGTCATGCCAGCCCAAACGGGTGACCAGACGCGCACGTTGTGCGCTGTCGAAGCCGCCCAGGTAACTCTGCAGATCGTTGCGAGCGTTGCGCCCTGAACGACTGCCGGCGAGACGCAACCCCATGTCCACCAACGGACCGAGAACGTCCTTTCCGAAGTCGCCGGTCATGGTGCGCGCCGGTATGTTCCAGCGCTTCTTGGTGCCGTCGGGATCGTCGAACTCGACCAGCAAGCCCCAGTTGTGCCCCTTCTCGTCGCGGGTACGCGCGAGGATTGCCAGCGGCGAACACACCGGGCGTGCTTCACCGTCATCGCCGGCATAAAACACACCTTCGGGCGTCAGGCGAAAGCCACCGGGCATCAAGTCGGTTTTCGATTTTGCCGGGCGCTTGGCTGTTGCTTTGGGTTTCGCTTCTGGCTCCGGTTCTGGCTTGGGTTCTACCGGGGTAACTAGCGTTTTTTCTTCGATCACACCGAACAGTTCGCCATTGCTCTCCAGCGCTGTGATGTGGCCGGCGGTCCAGCCTTTGGCGAGCGCATCGGCGGCATCGTCGCCGTCATCCCATTGACCACCTTTGGCGAACGCGGCGTGGTCGTTCTTCAACGTAGGCTTACGTTTGAATACCTCCAGCGCGATGACTCGGACCGAGGCGGCGCCGATTTCACGCAGCTTCTCGGCGACGGTGTCCATGCAGGTTTTACCACTGTCGTCGTTGTCCGGCCATAACACCACGTCGCGTCCCTTGAGCGGCGTCAGGTCGGCTTTGTGCCAGGAGTTGGAGCCGTTCGGCCAGCAGGTGGCCACGTAGGTCGGCAACAGCTCGGCGGCGGCATCGGCCGCTTTCTCGCCTTCGCACAGAACCACTGGTGCGTCAGCACTCTGGGCCAGTTCATCAAGGCGTAGGAGTGGACGCGGATCCGGCAGACCCTGCCAGCGCCATTGTGTGGTTTGACTATCGGAGCGCTGACACCATGTCAGAGGCGCAAAGACCTTCTTCGGCTTGCCGTCTTCATCGGGGCCAAGGTCGAAGCGATACAGCGCCATGAGCGGCTGACCCTGCGCATCGCGATAGATCCAGACCTTGGACGGCACACCATGATCACGGTGCTTGGCCGGGCACTTGTTCATGGCCTCGGTCGGGATCGGCTGGATGGTGTTCCATGTCGGCGCCTTGGGCTTGGTCGGTGCTGCCATTGTCTTGGCGGCGCCCGGCGCGACGTTTAGGAGGTCGGCCAGTTTGTTGCAAGCCTCGACGTCGGTGCCACCGTCCAAGTAGCGCACCAGATCGATCAGGTCGCCGCCTTTGTCGCCAGTGGCAAAATCCGCCCATGTACCCTTGCTCAAGTTGACCTTGAGCGAACCGGCGCGCTTGTCGCTGCGGGTCGGATTTGGAGCGGTGTATTCCTTGCCGCCATCCACGCGTTTTCCGTTGGGCAGCCAGTGCGACAAGACACGATCAATGTCTTTGAACGCGGCGGCTTTCACGTCGGCGAAGCTTGGACGTTTCGCGGTGCTGTTCGGGCGTTGGCTCATGTGTCAGCCCTCGGCAGAAACAACGCGTCGTTGATGTCGTCGATCAGCGCTTTCGCCATCTCGCCCAGGTACAGGGCGGGCCAACTGAAACGCTCGCCGTGGTCACTCATTGCAGCGTCGAAATTGAGCTGGTTTGCGTGATGCTGTAGCAACGACACCATCTCCAGTGCGTCTTCGACGGGTACCCCGGCATTCACCCGAAACAGCTTCAGGTCGGTGGCATTAACGCGAGAAAAGGTGGCGTGGCCCGGTGTGGTGGAAATGCTCATAGCGCACCGCCTTTCTGCACCGCAGGGGCCGAAGTGTTGTCACCGTGCATAGCCAGCGTTTTGATCAAACCGAGGGTGCCGCGTACGTCCCAGAGGACGGCGGCGATGACGTGATTGGCAAGGCGTGAGGATTCGTTTTCGAAGTGATCTTCCAGCAGCGTGAGTACCGAGTCAGCGCGGTCGATGGCGCAGGTGATGGCGTCGATAGGTACGCCGGCTTCGGCGGTCGGATTCACACAGAGCAGGTCTTCGGGCAGGGCAAAACTCAGGGCGTTATTCATTGGGCACCGCCTGCGGTTTCGAGCGCGCGGGCTTTGACCATGTGAGCGTTGTAGCGGGAGAGGCGTGTAGCGAGGCTGGAGTTGGCGTGTAAAGCGGCGAGAGCCATTGCACGGTGTGCAGCGGCGCGAACTTTGGACGGATTGAGGGCGTGCATTGGTGAAGCTCCTGTATGTGAGGAGCTGCCACTGATCGTCGCCAAACGATGTAAGGGTGGCAGCTGTGCGCGGGTTGGCGAACCGGGCATACAGGACCCCGGCAGACCCGAAGGTCTCCCACGCACAGCCGCCATAAAGCAGGAATGCGGGCACAAAAAAAGCGCCTGCAATCGGTATGGGGGCGCCTGTGCGCCTGTATGAGCTCGGGTCGCCAAACCCGGTCGCTGAATTTGCAGCGACGGCCAGAGAGTAACGTCCGTGTTTCGAAAGTGCAACTGCGCTGATGGCTTGCGGTTTTTTCAGGTGCGGCATAAATTGTTCGGGCATTTAGATTGACCTCAACGCCTCCGGATCGCCCCCGGAGGCGTTTTCGTTTCAGGCAAGGGCTTCCCAGCGCAGGGATAGAAGAGGCAGGAAGCCGCCGCTGAGCATGGAGCGGGCGTCTTCGTAAGCGTCGACCTGCTGGCCTTCGTCGACGACAACAGCCCCGTTCTTTTCGCAATGGAGGGATAGGGCGCACCAAGTGCCGTCGGCCCAGCTGAGCACGCTGACCACGCGACCTAATTTGTCCTGCTTGCTGCGATAGCGCTCGAGGCGCTGCATAAGGCGAGGTGAAAACCCGATTTGACGCAGCACTGAAAACGGATGCATCAAAGCTTTCTCTGCGATTTTGCGATTCATGCGGCCACCTGATCACGCGCCTCAATGCGGCTGCGTGCCCATGCTTGGATTTCGGAAAGAACCCATGCCACTGGCGCTCCGCGTGCGGTGCTTGTGCTCAGTTTTACCGGGCGTGGAAAGCCACTCTTTGGGCACTGCATTAGCTTGTAAATAGTGGGGCGTGCCAGGCCAACGATAGCCATGACTTCGCATATTCTGATCAAGGTTGTCGCGGGGTCGCGATAAGGAATTTGGTTGATTGTTGACGCGCGGGAGTTAGACATAGTCGTGCCTGTAAGGTGAGAGACAGGCGCAGACTAAAAGACGAAAAAAAAGCAAACATGGTTTGCTTTTCGTCGGTACAGCGAAATTTTATCTAGGGAGAAATTTACCTTTTCTCAGGTATTTTCTAACGGTTGGTGCTGATGCCTTGCCCAAGTCGACTAGCGCTTTGACTAATTCAGTTTCCGTTATGTTGGGGTTAGAAGAGATTTGGCTTTTTGCCGCTTTGCTTATGTCCTCCAAAAGCTTCTTGGTGTTCTCTTGTTTGATTGTGCCTGGCTTGGCGTTAGCCTTTCCGGCCGCTTTGCCCTTTTCCGACGCTTTTGCGGCAAAAGCCTTTTCCAGCGCTCTTCGCAGAAAACCTGATGCGCTAAAGTCATTGCGCGAAATGTCCGCCCAGTCCGCTTGTTGATAAAGTGAAGCAAGCATCAAAGTCTTGGAGGCCTCGCCATTGAAATCAGCAAACTCCTCTCGTGCCTCGATTTCGAAGTCGCTCTTTCGCTTTCGTTCTCTCTGAATGAGGAGAAGGTATTGTTTGGGGTCGGTCTGTCTGATCTGCTCCACCAGATCTAGATCCAGATCGTAGAGGGAGCGTTCTAGGTCGAATAGCCAGTTCGCAAGGACTTCAACCGCCTGCACAGCTTGAATAAGCGCATAAGTCGCTACGAGTTGCGTGTCGCTTGCGGGATGATCAATACCAAGGAAGCGGCGAACGACTCTGGGCAGTGAGGTTGGTTCGGAAAAGTCGAAATGCTCTTCAATAGGGTCGCGAAGTCGAAACATTGTCTTTGTCGCTGATTCAGCACAGTCAGCGTATTGGCCGTCCTTGAGCCAGAAAGATGTTGCATTGTGGATGCAGGTAAACGCATCACGGAAGTGCTCGGAGAATTGGCTGTATAGCGCCAACTCACGGACAGCGAGTTCGACCTCATCAAGATCCCAAAGCAGGCAGCCAACGTCTACCCCGGCAATCTCAAGCTCTAAAGCTTCGGTGCCAAGATTCCTGTTCATTAAGATACCCCTCGCCCCGTACCGTGCGTACTGCCCCAGCGAGGTGTATCTGGCAAAACAGCTGCCAGCAGGGGGCTTGTGGTTCGATGACGGTTACACACGTCAGCAGCGTTACACGCGGAGTTTGTCGAGCTCGGATCCGGTGTAACTTTAAGAAAGCCTAATATTTTCAATAGGTTGGGTGGTGTTGTTACACGAGTAACACCCGTTACACCGGTTTTAGAGATAGTCTGGGTAAGTGATCTCATACTGCCTTTCCAAACTGGGCTTGCACTACATTGCCAGCTGCGATTCCATCAAGATGATCGGCATACCACTGCATCATCGTTACGCGTTGCTCAAGGTATTGGGCCTTGTTGTATACCCCTGAGATGCCTTCCTCTTTGTGAGCCAGCTGCGCTTCAACATGCTCCTTCGGCCAGCCATGTTCTCGAAGCAACGTGCTTGCGGTGTGCCGAGTACCGTGTCCAACAAGGCGACCCTTGTAGCCGATGGTTGCAAAGACTTTGTTGATTGTGTTTTCACTAATCGTTGGGTTCTTGGCTCCTACGCCGGGGAAAAGCCAGCGACTCCGTCCTGTTAAGCAGTGCAGATCCTTCAGAGCGATAACAGCTTGATGGGGAAGGGGGCATACAAAATCCCGACGCATCTTCATCTTGGCAGCAGGTGTCGTCCAAATAGCTTTCTCAAGGTCGAACTCTTTCCACTCAGCCAAGCGGACCATGCCAGGGCGCGATGCTGTCCAGACACAAAGCCAAGCGGCGGTGCGGGCTGTCAGTCTGCTTGGTGTGTTTTTGAGTGCGTGGAGGAATTCAGCCAGCTCAGGTTCCAGTAGGTGTGGATGCTGCTGAGTCTTGGGGGCTTGGGCTGCAATGTCACGGAGGCGACTACCCGGATCGTTTTCGGTGAGCCCTAAGCCGATGGCTCGGCCGAAGATCTGATTGATCCAGGTGCGACACTTTTCCGCCACGTTGTGTGCGTTTCGCGCTTCGAGGGATGCCTGGAGGTCTGCGCAGTCGGTACGGGTGATTTCGTCGAGGGGCTTATTTCCCAATGCCGGGAGGATGTCCTTATCGAGGTAAGTGCGGATTTTGTTGAGAGTGGAGGGAGCGAGGCCCTTTTCTTCTTTGGCCTTAAGCCAAGCTTCCGCAGCAGCTCTGAAGGTCCTAGTCCTGGCAGCGTCAATGGCAGCTTTGGCAGAGCGTTTCTGTTCGAGAGGATCGGCCCCGCTGCTAACTACCTTGCGTAGTTCGGCAGCTTTGTCCCGCGCCAACGCACCACTCACTTCCGGGTAACCCCCTAGCCCCATCCAAGCCCAATTGCCCGCCGGACGTTTGTAGCGGAGCTGCCAGGATTTACCACCATCAGGTTTAACCCTGAAGTAGAGGCCGTTTCCGTCCAGCTCCCGGTATTCCTTTGATTCCGGCTCCAATCCCGCAAGTGTCGTGTCAGCGAGAGGGCGGCGCTTGATGTCTGCGCGCTTCATCCTTGTATCCCAAAGTTAGGTATTTTTCTCAGGATACAAGCAGGGATACAGGGATACAACAGATAAGGGGAGACAGGGGTAGTCAAGCAGGCACAAAAAAACCGGCCAAGTGGCCGGTTTCTTTGGGTCTGAGAGGCTGGTAGAGACTCTCAGATACTGCTATGTGGTGCCCCGAGGGAGACTCGAACTCCCACTCCTTTCGAAAACGGATTTTGAATCCGCCGCGTCTACCAATTCCGCCATCAGGGCTCAATGGCGGCGAAGTATAGAGAGGTGATTACCGTTGGTCAATCACGTTTCATGGTCAATTTTCGATATTTCCGCTAGACTTTCCGGCCCTGCTAGACGAACCCCATCATGCGCGTTGCTGACTTTACCTTCGAGCTTCCTGATTCGCTGATCGCCCGCCACCCCCTGGCCGAGCGTCGCGGTAGTCGCCTGCTGACCCTTGATGGGCCGAGCGGCGCCCTTGCACACCGTCAATTCACTGATTTGCTTGAGCATTTGCGCCCGGGCGATTTGATGGTGTTCAACAATACCCGGGTGATTCCGGCGCGGCTGTTCGGGCAGAAAGCCTCGGGCGGCAAACTGGAAATCCTCATTGAACGGGTGCTCGATTCGCACCGCGTGCTGGCCCATGTGCGCTCCAGCAAGTCGCCGAAGCCGGGGTCGAAGATCCTTATCGACGGCGGAGGCGAAGCCGAGATGCTCGCGCGTCACGATGCGCTGTTCGAGTTGGGCTTCGATGAAGACGTGCTGCCGTTGCTCGATCGCGTCGGGCACATGCCGTTGCCTCCTTATATAGATCGCCCGGACGAGGGCTCGGATCGCGAGCGCTATCAGACCGTGTACGCCCAGCGCCTTGGCGCGGTGGCGGCGCCGACGGCGGGGCTGCATTTCGATCAGCCGCTGATGGAGGCGATTGCCGCCAAAGGCGTCGAGACTGCGTTCGTGACCCTGCACGTCGGTGCCGGCACGTTCCAGCCGGTGCGCGTCGACAAGATTGAAGATCACCACATGCACAGCGAGTGGCTGGAAGTCGGCCAGGATGTGGTCGACGCCGTTGCCGCGTGCCGTGAGCGTGGCGGTCGGGTGATTGCCGTGGGCACCACCAGCGTACGTTCGCTGGAAAGTGCTGCACGCGATGGCGTGCTCAAGCCGTTCAGTGGCGACACCGACATCTTTATCTACCCGGGCCGGCCGTTCCATGTGGTCGACGCTCTGGTCACCAACTTCCATTTGCCGGAATCCACGCTGTTGATGCTGGTTTCGGCGTTCGCCGGTTATCCCGAAACCATGGCCGCCTATAAAGCCGCCGTCGATAACGGGTACCGCTTTTTCAGCTACGGTGATGCGATGTTCATCACCCGTAATCCCGCCCCGACTGCCCCTGAACAAACAGGCCCAGAGGAAACAGAATGAGTCGCGAATGTCGCATGTCCTTTGAACTCCTGGCCACTGATGGCAAGGCCCGTCGTGGTCGTCTGACCTTTCCGCGTGGCACCGTCGAGACCCCGGCCTTCATGCCGGTCGGCACCTACGGCACAGTCAAGGGCATGTTGCCGCGTGACATCGTCGCCACTGGCGCAGAAATCATTCTGGGCAACACCTTCCACCTGTGGCTGCGCCCGGGCACCGAGGTGATCAAGGAACACGGCGACCTGCACGACTTCATGCAGTGGAAAGGCCCGATCCTCACCGACTCCGGCGGCTTCCAGGTGTTCAGCCTGGGCGCGATGCGCAAGATCAAGGAGGAGGGCGTGACTTTCGCCTCTCCGGTCGACGGCTCGAAAGTGTTCATGGGCCCGGAAGAGTCGATGCAGGTGCAGCGCGATCTGGGCTCCGACATCGTGATGATCTTCGACGAATGCACGCCGTACCCGGCTGACGAAGACGTCGCTCGCGTGTCGATGGAGTTGTCGCTGCGCTGGGCCCAGCGTTCGAAAAATGCTCACGGTGACAACACCGCGGCGTTGTTCGGCATCGTTCAGGGCGGTATGCACCAGGACCTGCGCATGCGCTCGCTGGAAGGCCTCGACAAGATCGGCTTCGACGGCCTGGCCATCGGCGGTCTGTCGGTAGGCGAACCCAAGCACGAGATGATCAAGGTGCTGGATTACCTGCCAGGCATGATGCCGGCTGACAAACCTCGTTACCTTATGGGCGTTGGCAAACCGGAAGATCTGGTTGAGGGTGTGCGCCGCGGTGTGGACATGTTCGATTGCGTGATGCCAACCCGTAATGCCCGCAATGGGCATCTGTTCATTGATACAGGCGTGCTGAAGATCCGTAACGCGTTCCATCGCCATGATGATTCGCCGCTCGATCCGACCTGCGATTGCTATACCTGCCAGAACTTCTCCCGCGCTTATCTGCATCACCTGGACAAGTGCGGCGAAATGCTGGGAAGCATGCTCAATACCATCCACAACTTGCGCCATTATCAGGTGCTGATGGCTGGTTTGCGCGAGGCTATTCAACAGGGTACATTGGCCGCCTTTGTCGATGCCTTCTACGCCAAACGCGGGCTCCCCGTTCCGCCTTTGGACTGAGTTTTCTGACCCCAAGATTCAACATTTGCAACTGGAGTGCTAAATGAGCTTTTTTATCTCTAACGCCATGGCTGACGCAGCTGCACCGGCTGCTGCCGGCCCAATGGGCGGCGGCTTCGAGTGGATTTTCCTGGTCGGCTTCCTGGTCATCTTCTACCTGATGATCTGGCGTCCACAGGCCAAGCGCGCCAAAGAGCAGAAGAACCTGCTGAGCAGCCTTGCCAAGGGCGACGAAGTGGTCACCACCGGCGGCATCGCCGGCAAGATCACCAAAGTGGCCGATGACTTCGTGGTTCTGGAAGTTTCCGACACCGTGGAAATGAAGTTCCAGAAGGGCGCCATCGCCGCCACGCTGCCAAAAGGCACGCTGAAAGCGATCTAAGGGCAACAACTTCTACTCAATCGACGGGGCGCGCAAGGCGCCCCGCGTCATAACGGGCGGCGTGATGCTGAACAAATATCCTCTGTGGAAATACATTCTGATCCTGGCGGTGCTGGCGATCGGTCTGATTTATTCCGCTCCGAATCTATACCCCGATGACCCGGCCATTCAGATCAGCGGCGCCAGCACGGCTCTGCAGGTGAATCAGGCCGATCTGGATCGCGTCAGCACGGCGCTGCGTGAGTCCGGAATCAACGTCAAGGCTTCGAGCCTGGCGGCCAACGGCAAGGGCGGCCTGATCCGTCTGACCAAGGCTGAAGACCAGTTGCCGGCCAAAGACGTTGTACGCAAGGCATTGGGTGATGACTACGTCGTCGCATTGAACCTGGCACAAACCACCCCGCAATGGCTGCGCAATCTGGGCGCGCACCCGATGAAGCTGGGCCTGGACTTGTCCGGTGGTGTGCACTTCCTGCTCGAAGTGGACATGGACAAAGCCCTCGATGCACGCCTGAAAGTCTACGAAGGCGACGTCAAGAGTCTGCTGCGCAAAGAGAAGCTGCGCTATCGCAGCCTGCCGCAACTGGGCGGTGCCATTCAGTTGGGCTTCAGCGATGCTGATTCCCGCGAACAGGCCCGTGCGCTGATCCGCAAGAACTTCAACGATTTCGACATTGTTCCGGCCGACCTCAACGGTCAACCGGTGCTGCGTCTGGCGATGACCCCGGCCAAGCTGGCGGAAATCCGTGAATACTCCATCAAGCAGAACTTGACCACGGTACGTAACCGCGTCAACGAGCTGGGTGTTGCCGAGCCGATCGTCCAGCGTCAGGGCGCCAACCGCATCGTGGTTGAGCTGCCGGGCGTGCAGGACACTGCCGAAGCCAAGCGTATCCTCGGCAAGACAGCCAACCTTGAATTCCGTCTGGCTGCAGAGCCGGGTGCTTCGAAAGCCACCTCCGAAACTTTCGAGTTCCGTGAAGGCAAGCGTCCTCCGGTACAGATCGAGCGTGGTTTGATCATCACCGGTGACCAGGTGACCGACGCCAAGGCCGGTTTCGATTCGCAGCACGGTACACCTGAAGTGAACATCCGTCTGGATGGTCACGGTGGCGAGCTGATGAGCCGCGCGACCCGTTCGAACGTGGGTCGCAGCATGGCGGTGATCTTCATCGAACAGCGTCCGGTGACCACCTACGTCAAGCAGGTTGTGGACGGCGTCGAGAAAGACGTCGCGGTACAGACGTTCAAGGAAGAGAAGAAGATCATCAGCCTGGCGACCATTCAGTCGCCGCTGGGTGCGCAGTTCCGCATCACCGGCCTGAACGGCCAGGGCGAATCGTCCGAGCTGGCGCTGCTGCTGCGTGCTGGTGGTCTGGCGGCTCCGATGTACTTCGCTGAAGAGCGCACAATCGGTCCGAGCCTGGGTGCTGACAACATCACCAAGGGTATCGATGCATCGCTGTGGGGCATGCTGTTCGTCTCGCTGTTCATCATCGCCATCTACCGCTTCTTCGGCCTGATCGCCACCGTCGCGCTGGCGGTGAACATGGTGCTGCTGCTGGCGCTGATGTCGTTGCTGGGTGCAACGCTGACCTTGCCGGGTATCGCCGGTATCGTGTTGACCATGGGCATGGCGGTCGACGCCAACGTGCTGATCTTCTCGCGAATCCGTGAAGAGATCGCCGCGGGCATGACCGTGCAGCGTGCAATCAACGAAGGCTTCGGCCGGGCATTCACCGCGATTCTCGACGCCAACCTGACCACTCTGCTGGTCGGCGGCATCCTCTTCGCCATGGGCACCGGCCCGGTGAAGGGTTTCGCAGTGACCATGTCCCTCGGGATCTTTACCTCGATGTTCACGGCCATCATGGTGACCCGCGCGATGGTCAACCTGATCTTCGGCGGACGTGACTTCAAGAAGTTGTGGATTTAAGGGGCTGCCATGTTACGTACAATCAACTTCATGGGCGTTCGCAACTTCGCGTTCGGCGTCACAGTGTTTCTCACGTTGCTGGCTATTTTCAGCGTCGTCCACAAGGGCATGAACTGGGGCCTGGACTTCACCGGCGGTACGCTCATCGAGCTGACCTACGAGCGTCCGGCTGACGTTACCAAGGTGCGCGAGCAGCTGGTGACTTCCGGTTATCACGAAGCCATCGTGCAGAACTTCGGTGCGACCACCGACCTGCTGGTGCGCATGCCGGGTGAAGATCCGCAGCTGGGTCATCAGGTCGCAGCAGCGCTGCAGAAAGTCGGCGGCGACAACCCGGCTACCGTCAAGCGCGTCGAATTCGTCGGCCCGCAGGTCGGTGAAGAACTGCGCGACCAGGGCGGCCTCGGCATGCTGCTGGCGCTCGGCGGCATCCTGATCTACCTGGCTTTCCGCTTTCAGTGGAAATTCGCGGTCGGCGCCATCGTTTCGCTGATTCACGACGTGATCGTGACCGTCGGTATCCTGTCGTTCTTCCAGATCACCTTCGACCTGACGGTGCTGGCGGCGGTGCTGGCGATCATTGGTTACTCGCTGAACGACACCATCGTGGTATTCGACCGGGTTCGTGAGAACTTCCGAGTGCTGCGCAAGGCTTCGCTGATCGAGAACATCAACATCTCGACCACCCAGACCCTGCTGCGCACCATGGCGACGTCGATCTCCACCTTGCTGGCGATCGCGGCGCTGCTGTTCTTTGGTGGCGACAACCTGTTCGGTTTCTCCATCGCGCTGTTCATCGGTGTTCTGGCGGGTACCTACTCGTCGATCTACATCGCTAACGTGGTGCTGATCTGGCTGAACCTGAGCACCGAGGACCTGATTCCTCCGGCCAACACCGAGAAGGAAATCGACGACCGTCCATAACGGCCATCGTTTCCCCGGTTGTCAGCCCGAAAAAGGCGCGAGTTGAACTCGCGCCTTTTTTTATGCTCCAAGGCTGGGAGAAGCGCGGGCGCGTCCCGCATGTGATGGTCAGGAGGTTCATGTGAACAAGTCGTTGCTGGTTGGTGCGGTATTGGGTGCTGTCGGTGTGACTGCCGGGGGTGCTGTTGCCACCTACAGCCTGGTTAAAAGCGGCCCTGAGTATGCGCAAGTGTTGGCCGTTGAACCGGTTAAAACACAGATCAAGACTCCACGTGAAGTGTGCAAGGATGTGGCTGTAACCCGTCAGGCGCCGGTCAAGGATCAGCACCAGATCGTGGGTACGGTGCTCGGTGCGGTAGGCGGTGGTCTGCTGGGTAATATGGTCGGCGGCGGTAACGGCAAGAAGATTGCTACTGTTGCTGGTGCGGTCGGTGGCGGTTACGCCGGTAACAAGGTGCAGGAAGGCATGCAGAACCGCGACACCTACACCACCACTCAGACTCGCTGCAATACAGTGAATGACATCAGTGACAAGGTTGTAGGTTACGACGTGCGTTATTCGCTGGATGGCAAGGAAGGCAAGGTGCGGATGGATCGTGATCCGGGCAACCAGATTCCGGTCGACAAGGAAGGCAAGTTGATTCTGTCGCAGAATCAGCCGGGTCAATAACGAACGACTGTTTAAACAAGAAGCACCCTGCGGGGTGCTTTTTTGTGCCTGCGATTTCAGTCTTCACCCCAATCCACGGTGGGAGCGGGCTTGCTCGCGAAGGCGGCGCGTGAGTCAACATCAATTCTGGATGGTAGACCGCATTCGCGAGCAAGCCGGCTCCCACAGGGTCTTTGTGGAGGGGCTGAAATCGCGGGCATAAAAAAAGCACCCCGAAGGGTGCTTTTTTGCGTTTCGCGGGAAGCTTAGCGCTTCAGCGAAGCCGGCAGGTGCGGCTGGATCGCCGTCAGTACTGCTTTGAAGCATTTGGTGTTGCCGGCAACGATGTGGCCTTTTTCAAGGAAATCGTGACCGCCGGTGAAGTCGCTCACCAGACCGCCTGCTTCCTGGATCAGCAGGGCGCCTGCAGCCATGTCCCACTCGGACAGGCCCGACTCCCAGAACGCGTCGAAACGGCCGGCAGCCACGTAGGCCAGGTCCAGGCTGGCGGAACCGGCGCGGCGGATGCCGGCAGTCTGGCCAACCAGGGCGCGGAACATGCCCAGGTAGTTATCGAGGTTGTCCATCTGGTCATCGCGGAACGGGAAGCCAGTGCCGAGCAGGGCGCCGTCGAGGCTGGTGCGACCGCTGACGCGCAGGCGACGGCCGTTCAGTTGAGCACCGCGACCACGGCTGGCGGTGAATTCTTCCTGGCGAACCGGGTCCAGAACCACTGCGTGTTCCAGGCGACCACGGTATTTGCAGGCAATGCTGACAGCAAAGTGAGGAATGCCACGCAGGAAGTTGGTGGTGCCGTCCAGCGGATCGATGATCCACAGGTACTCTTCGCCTTCGATGCCGTTACCGACGTGCATGCCGGTCTCTTCACCCTGGATCGAATGATTCGGGTAAGCCTTGCGCAGGGCGTCGATGATTTTCTGTTCGGCGGCGCGATCCACCTCGGATACATAATCCTTGGCGTCTTTTTCGTCGACCTTGATGGTATCCAGGCGCTCGATGGAGCGGAAGATCAGTTCACTGGCGCTGCGGGCGGCGCGCAGCGCGATATTCAGCATGGGCTGCATGGATGTGTCACCTAAGGTTGTTAAAGAAAGCCGCGCATTCTATCAGAACTTTTCTTCAGGTGAAGGACGCTGTTCGCTTTCATAGCTTAACGGTAGGCTGTTCTGTAAGATTTGCACCCCTTTCCTGTGTCCGAGAGCGCCTCCCTTGCTGCAGAACATTCGTGTTGTCCTGGTCAATACCAGCCACCCCGGCAACATCGGCGGGGCCGCGCGCGCCATGAAAAACATGGGTCTGTCGCGGCTGGTGCTGGTCGAACCGCGGTTGTTTCCGCATCACGAAGCCGATGCGCGCGCTTCCGGTGCCGGGGACATCCTTGAAAACGCGCAGGTCGTTGCCACCCTGGAGGACGCTCTGGTTGGCTGCAATCTGGTGCTGGGCACCAGCGCCCGTGACCGTCGCATTCCCTGGCCGCTGCTCGATCCTCGCGAATGCGGCAGCAAAGTGGTTGAAGAGGCGGGGCAGGGGGCGGAGATCGCTCTGGTATTCGGTCGTGAAGACTCCGGCCTGACCAATGACGAGCTGCAGCGATGTCACTTTCACGTGCACATCCCCTCCGATCCTGAGTTCAGCTCGCTGAACCTCGGGGCGGCGGTGCAGGTGTTGAGCTATGAAGTGCGCATGGCCTGGCTGGCCGCTCAAGGGCAGCCGACCAAGATCGAGAAAGAAGAAGTGGCCTCGGTGAAAAGCGCCGAGCTTGCGACCATGGATGAGCTGGAGCGCTTCTATGAGCATCTGGAGCAGACGCTGGTCGCCATCGAGTTTCTCGATCCGGAAAAACCACGGCACCTGATGGCGCGCCTGCGCCGGTTGTACGGACGCAGCTCGGTCAGCCGAGCGGAAATGAATATTTTGCGTGGCATTCTCACGGAAACCCAGAAAGCGGCCCGTGGTGAGCTTCTTAAGCGGAAGGACTGAATGATGTTTGAACGTTTGCGTGAAGATATCCAAAGCGTATTCCATCGAGACCCGGCGGCGCGTAACGCTTTTGAAGTCCTGACCTGCTACCCCGGCATGCATGCGATCTGGATTCATCGATTGGCTGGCATGTTGTGGCGTAACGAGCTGAAATGGCTGGCGCGACTGGTGTCCAACTTCGGTCGCTGGTTGACCGGGATCGAGATTCATCCGGGCGCCAAGGTCGGCCGGCGCTTCTTCATTGATCACGGCATGGGCATCGTCATTGGCGAAACCGCCGAGATTGGTGATGACGTGACCATTTATCAGGGGGTGACCCTCGGCGGCACCAGCTGGAACAAAGGCAAGCGCCATCCGACATTGGGTGACGGTGTGGTGGTCGGTGCCGGCGCCAAGGTGCTCGGGCCGTTCACTGTTGGGGCTGGCGCCAAAGTCGGTTCGAATGCCGTGGTGACCAAAGAAGTGCCGCCGGGTGCCACGGTGGTGGGTATTCCAGGCCGGATCATCGTCAAGTCCGATGAAGAGCAGGATGCCAAGCGCAAGGCGATGGCCGAGAAGATCGGTTTCGATGCCTATGGTGTCAGCGAAGACATGCCCGATCCGGTGGCTCGCGCCATTGGTCAGCTGCTCGATCACCTGCAGGCGGTGGACGGGCGGCTGGAAGGGATGTGCGGTGCGCTGAAGGATCTGGGCAGTAACTATTGTGCGAAAGATCTGCCTGAGCTGCGTGAAGAAGATTTCGCCTGTGTGAAAGGCAAGGATCAGAGCCAGGCCAGCTAAACCGGGTCGCCCCTGCAATTGAAATGCATTCCCTTGTGGGGGCGAGCCTGCTCGCGAAGAACGATGGCGCGGTACTGCTGGCTGTACGCCGCCAGCCTTTGCTATGATGCGCGCGCTCTTTTGCGGGTAAACCCGACTAAAGCACTAGGTCTTATAGTTGACTTAAATGCTCGGGAATTGCATACTCCCGCCCATTCCGAACTCCGTGGTAATTGTCCATGCGACTGACTACAAAAGGCCGATACGCCGTGACCGCCATGCTTGACCTGGCGTTGCACGCGCAGCACGGGCCGGTGTCCCTGGCCGATATCTCCGAGCGCCAAGGCATCTCCCTGTCCTATCTCGAACAGCTTTTCGCCAAGCTGCGCCGCAGTAACCTGGTTTCCAGTGTTCGCGGTCCAGGCGGTGGTTATCAGCTGTCCCGCGACATGCAGGGCATCCAGGTGGCTCAGGTGATCGATGCGGTCAACGAATCGGTCGATGCGACCAAATGCCAGGGCCAGGGCGATTGCCATTCCGGTGATACCTGCCTGACTCACCACTTGTGGTGCGACCTGAGCCTGCAGATTCACGAATTTCTAAGTGGTATCAGCTTGGCTGATCTTGTGACTCGCCGTGAGGTGCAAGAAGTAGCCCAGCGTCAGGACCAGCGCCGTTGCAACAGCAAGGCGCCACGCCTGGACAAGATTGAAGCGTCCGCCGTCGAATGACAGCCGAAGAGCTAGCGGAACGCCAGCCCTGATTTAGGAGATAGTCCATGAAATTGCCGATTTACCTTGATTACTCTGCGACCACCCCGGTCGATCCGCGCGTTGCGCAAAAGATGAGTGAATGCCTGCTGGTCGACGGAAACTTCGGTAACCCGGCGTCCCGCTCCCACGTGTTCGGCTGGAAGGCTGAAGAGTCCGTCGAAAACGCTCGTCGTCAGGTGGCCGATCTGGTCAACGCCGACCCGCGTGAAATCGTCTGGACCTCTGGCGCCACCGAATCCGACAACCTGGCAATCAAGGGTGCTGCGCATTTCTATGGCTCCAAGGGCAAGCACCTGATCACCAGCAAGATCGAACACAAGGCCGTCCTCGACACCATGCGCCAACTGGAGCGCGAAGGTTTCGAAGTGACTTACCTTGAGCCGACCGAAGATGGCCTGATCACTCCAGCCATGATCGAAGCGGCACTGCGCGAAGACACCATCCTGGTGTCGGTCATGCACGTGAACAACGAAATCGGCACCATCAACGACATCGCTGCCATCGGCGAATTGACCCGCTCCAAGGGCGTTCTGCTCCATGTCGATGCGGCTCAGTCCACCGGCAAGGTCGAGATCGACCTGCAGAAGCTGAAAGTCGACATGATGTCGTTCTCCGCCCACAAGACTTATGGCCCTAAAGGCATCGGCGCGCTGTACGTCAGCCGCAAGCCGCGTGTGCGCATCGAAGCGACCATGCACGGCGGCGGTCACGAGCGTGGCATGCGCTCCGGCACCCTGGCGACCCACCAGATCGTCGGCATGGGCGAAGCGTTCCGTGTAGCCAAGGAAGACATGGCTGCCGAAAACGTGCGCATCAAGGCCCTGAGCGACCGTTTCTTCAAGCAGGTCGAGCACCTGGAAGAGCTGTACGTCAACGGCAGCCTGACCGCCCGCGTTCCGCACAACCTGAACCTGAGCTTCAACTACGTTGAAGGCGAGTCGCTGATCATGGCCCTCAAGGATCTGGCGGTATCGTCCGGTTCGGCGTGCACTTCGGCTTCCCTGGAGCCTTCGTACGTACTGCGTGCCCTGGGCCGCAACGACGAACTGGCACACAGCTCGATCCGTTTCACCTTCGGCCGTTTCACTACCGAAGAAGAAATCGACTACGCCGCGCAGAAAGTCTGCGAGGCCGTTACCAAGCTGCGCGCTCTGTCGCCGCTGTGGGATATGTACAAAGACGGTGTCGACATTTCGAAAATCGAGTGGGCGGCACACTGATTTCAAGTCGCCGCGAACCAGCCCTGTGAACTTCCGGTTCCGGGGCTTAAAGAGCGACTCTCTGATGAGTGAGGATTAAGCACCATGGCTTACAGTGAAAAGGTCATCGACCACTACGAAAACCCGCGCAACGTCGGCAAGATGAACGCGGAAGACCCGGATGTCGGCACCGGCATGGTCGGCGCTCCGGCGTGCGGCGACGTGATGCGTCTGCAGATCAAGGTCAACGACCAGGGCGTTATCGAAGACGCCAAGTTCAAGACCTACGGCTGCGGTTCGGCCATCGCTTCCAGCTCCCTCGCCACCGAGTGGATGAAGGGCAAGACTCTGGACGAAGCCGAGACCATCAAGAACACTCAGCTGGCCGAAGAACTGGCCCTGCCGCCAGTGAAAATCCACTGCTCGGTACTCGCTGAAGACGCCATCAAGGCGGCCGTTCGCGACTACAAGCAGAAGAAAGGCTTGATCTAAGCATTGCGCGACGAGTAAGGAGTCAACGATGGCTATCAGCATGACAGAAGCGGCTGCTCGACACGTGCGACGCTCCCTCGACGGGCGCGGCAAAGGTGAAGGGATTCGTCTGGGTGTTCGCACCACGGGCTGTTCCGGCCTTGCCTACGTGCTGGAGTTTGTCGACGAGGTGGTTGCAGAGGATCAGGTGTTCGAAAGTCACGGCGAGAAAGTGATCATCGACCCGAAAAGCCTGGCGTACCTGGACGGCACCGAACTCGATTTCGTCAAGGAAGGGTTGAACGAAGGCTTCAAGTTCAACAATCCCAACGTACGCGGTGAATGTGGCTGCGGCGAAAGCTTCAACATCTGAGGCTTGTCGTGGGTATTCCTTGTCATTTCGCTTTATTCGAGCTGCAACCGAGTTTCCGTCTGGATCTCGAGCAGTTGGCCACGCGCTATCGTGAGTTGGCGCGCGGTGTTCATCCTGACCGCTTTGCCGACGCTCCCGAGCGTGAGCAGCGGGCGGCACTCGAGCAGTCTGCGCGGCTTAACGACGCCTACCAGACGCTCAAGAGCCCGGCCCAGCGTGCACGCTACCTGCTGAACATCAGCGGGCATGAAGTGCCGATGGAAGTCACGGTCCATGACCCCGAGTTCCTTCTGCAGCAGATGCAGTGGCGCGAAGAGCTCGAAGACCTCCAGGACAGCGCCGATCTCGACGGTGTCGCGGTGTTCAAGCGTCGCTTGAAAGTCGCTCAGGAACAATTGAACGAAAGCTTCGCAGCCTGTTGGGATGATGCAGCGCAACGCGAACAGGCCGAACGCCTGATGCGGCGCATGCAGTTCCTCGACAAGCTCACCTACGAAGTGCGCCAGTTAGAAGAGCGCCTCGACGATTAACCCAGTGCCGCTCCGGTCGCACGCCTGATATACAGATAAGTCCTGATCACGATGGCCCTACTGCAGATCGCCGAACCCGGCCAAAGTCCTCAACCGCACCAGCGTCGTCTGGCTGTGGGGATCGACTTGGGCACTACCAATTCGCTGGTCGCTGCGTTGCGCAGTGGTCTTTCCGAGCCGCTGGCCGACGCTGACGGGCAAGTCATCCTGCCGTCCGCCGTGCGTTATCACGCCGATCGCGTCGAGGTTGGCGAGTCGGCCAAGCTGGCTGCGTCCTCCGATCCCTTGAACACTGTGCTGTCGGTCAAACGCCTGATGGGCCGTGGTCTGTCCGACGTCAAGCAGTTGGGCGAGCAACTGCCGTACCGCTTTGTCGGCGGCGAATCGCACATGCCGTTCATCGACACCGTGCAGGGTCCGAAAAGTCCGGTCGAAGTCTCCGCCGATATCCTCAAGGTGCTGCGTCAGCGTGCTGAAGCGACGTTGGGTGGCGAACTGGTCGGTGCGGTGATCACTGTTCCAGCCTATTTCGATGACGCTCAGCGTCAGGCCACCAAGGATGCGGCAAAGCTCGCGGGTCTGAACGTGCTGCGTCTGCTCAACGAGCCGACCGCCGCCGCCGTGGCTTATGGTCTGGATCAACATGCCGAAGGCCTGGTCGCGATTTACGATCTGGGCGGCGGTACGTTCGATATTTCGATTCTGCGTCTGACGGGTGGTGTTTTCGAAGTCCTGGCCACTGGCGGCGATAGTGCGCTGGGCGGCGACGACTTCGATCACGCGATTGCCAGCTGGATCATCGACAGCGCGGGTCTGTCTGCCGACCTCGACCCGGGCGCACAACGCAATTTGCTGCAAACCGCCTGCGCGGCCAAAGAAGCCCTGACCGACGCGGACAGCGTGGAAGTTGCCTACGGTGACTGGAAAGCGCAGCTGACTCGCGAAGCCTTCGATGCACTGATCGAGCCGATGGTCGCGCGCAGCCTGAAAGCCTGTCGCCGCGCCGTACGTGATTCCGGTGTTGAGCTGGAAGACGTGCACGCGGTGGTCATGGTGGGTGGTTCGACCCGCGTACCACGTGTTCGCGAAGCAGTCGCCGAAGCCTTCGGTCGTCAGCCATTGACTGAAATCGACCCGGATCAAGTGGTGGCCATCGGGGCTGCGATCCAGGCCGATACGCTGGCTGGCAACAAGCGCGATGGTGGCGAACTGCTGCTGCTCGACGTGATTCCGTTGTCCCTGGGGCTGGAAACCATGGGCGGGCTGATGGAAAAGGTGATTCCACGCAACACCACCATCCCGGTCGCCCGCGCTCAGGACTTCACTACTTATAAAGACGGCCAGTCGGCCATGGCGATCCACGTGTTGCAGGGCGAGCGCGAGCTGATCAGCGATTGCCGCTCTCTGGCACGCTTCGAACTGCGCGGCATTCCAGCGATGGTGGCCGGCGCGGCGAAGATTCGCGTGACCTTCCAGGTCGATGCCGACGGTCTGCTCAGCGTGTCTGCCCGTGAATTGGGTTCGGGCGTTGAGGCGAGCATTCAGGTCAAGCCGTCTTATGGTCTGACCGACGGCGAAATCGCCAGGATGCTGAAAGATTCGTTCCAGCACGCCAACGATGACAAGGTCGCTCGTGTTCTGCGTGAACAACAAGTCGATGCCCAGCGCCTGATCGAAGCGGTGCAGGGCGCTCTGGAGGCTGATGGCGAGCGTTTGCTCGACGCCGAAGAGCGCATGGTCATCGACCTGCAGGTGCAGGAACTCACTGAACTGATGAAGGGCACTGATGGTTTTGCCATCGAGCAGCAGACCAAGCGTCTGTCGCAAGTGACCGATGCTTTTGCTGCCCGCCGCATGGATCTGACGGTGAAAGCCGCTCTGTCGGGGCGCAACCTGAATGAAATCGAGGATATTTGATGCCGCAGGTCATTTTTCTGCCCCACGAGAAGTTCTGCCCTGAAGGCATGGTGGTCGAGGCTGATCCCGGCATTTCGATTCTCGAACTGGCTCACGAACACCACATCGAAATGGAAAGTGCCTGTGGCGGCGTTTGCGCCTGCACCACTTGCCACTGCATCATTCGCGAGGGTTTCGACTCGCTGGAAGAGGCTGACGAGCTGGAAGAAGACTTCCTCGACCGTGCCTGGGGCCTGGAAGCGCAATCGCGCCTGGCCTGTCAGGCGATCGTCGGTGAAGAAGACATTACCGTCGAGATTCCGAAATATTCGCTTAACCATGCGGCCGAAGCGCCGCACTGACTGGTAAGACTGTCATGAGCTACGGTTGGAATGATGTTCAACGCATTGCAGAAGAGTTGGCCGAAGCCAAGCCGGGTGTAGATCCGTTTTCTGTCAATTTCGTCGATCTGCAGCAATGGATCAAAGAGCTGCCGGATTTCGACAATACCTCTGGTCGTGTTGGCGAGAAGGTGTTGGAGGCGGTTCAGACACTTTGGGCCGAAGAATTGGACTGATCGTCCCCGCAGGTTAGGCAATACCCAAGAACCCGCGTATAATTCGCGGGTTTAATTTTTCGCAAATTACCGTTTCTGGAGTTACACCATGGCTGTTCAACGTACTTTCTCCATCATCAAGCCTGACGCTGTTGCAAAAAACGTCATCGGCGAGATCACCACTCGTTTCGAAAAAGCAGGCCTGCGCGTTGTAGCTTCGAAACTGAAGCAACTGTCCAAAGCCGAAGCTGAAGGCTTCTACGCTGAGCACAGCGCTCGTGGTTTCTTCGGCGACCTGGTTGCTTTCATGATCTCCGGTCCTGTTGTTGTTCAGGTTCTGGAAGGCGAAAACGCTATCGCTCTGAACCGTGAGCTGATGGGCGCTACCAACCCTAAAGAAGCTGCTGCCGGCACCATCCGCGCTGACTTCGCTGATTCCATCGACGCCAACGCTGTTCACGGTTCGGACTCCGAAGCCGCAGCTGCTCGTGAAATCTCGTACTTCTTCGCAGCTACTGAAGTAACCACTCGCTAAGCATTGGCTTAAGAGTGAAGGTGAATCCATGACTACATCGACTGTAAAAACCAACCTGCTGGGTCTGACTCAACAGGAAATGGAAAAATTCTTCGACTCGATCGGGGAGAAGCGTTTCCGTGCCGGTCAGGTAATGAAATGGATTCACCACTTTGGCGTCGATGATTTCGACGCAATGACGAACGTCAGCAAGGCCTTGCGCGACAAGCTCAAGGCTATTGCCGAGGTCCGTGGTCCCGAAGTCGTCAGCGAGGACATCTCCAGCGACGGCACCCGTAAGTGGGTGGTGCGCGTGGCGTCCGGCAGCTGCGTCGAGACCGTGTACATTCCCCAGGGCAAACGCGGCACTCTGTGCGTTTCGTCCCAGGCAGGCTGTGCCCTGGATTGCAGTTTCTGCTCCACCGGCAAGCAAGGCTTCAATAGCAACCTCACCGCCGCCGAAGTCATCGGTCAGGTGTGGATTGCCAACAAATCTTTCGGCAGCGTCCCGGCAACCGTCGACCGTGCCATCACCAACGTGGTGATGATGGGCATGGGTGAGCCGCTGCTGAACTTCGACAACGTCGTCGCCGCGATGCATCTGATGATGGATGACCTCGGCTACGGGATCTCCAAGCGCCGCGTGACCCTGTCCACGTCGGGTGTGGTGCCGATGATCGATGAGCTGGCCAAGCACATCGACGTGTCCCTGGCGTTGTCCCTGCACGCACCCAATGACGCATTGCGTAACCAATTGGTGCCGATCAACAAGAAGTATCCGCTTAAGATGCTGCTCGAGTCGTGCCAGCGCTACATGTCCGCCCTTGGCGAGAAGCGTGTGCTGACCATCGAGTACACCTTGCTCAAGGACATCAACGACAAGGTTGAGCACGCGGTGGAAATGATCGCGCTGCTGAAAGACATTCCGTGCAAGATCAACCTGATTCCGTTCAACCCGTTCCCGCATTCCGGGTACGAGCGGCCGAGCAACAACGCCATTCGTCGGTTCCAGGATCAGTTGCATCAGGCCGGTTTCAACGTCACTGTCCGCACCACCCGTGGCGAAGACATCGACGCTGCATGTGGTCAATTGGTAGGGCAGGTGCTGGATCGCACCCGTCGCAGCGAACGTTACATCGCCGTGCGCGAGTTGAGCGCCGATAGCGATCTGGCACAGAACGCCGCGAACACTAACTAAGAGAGGATCTCTATGTCCCTGCGCTTTGCGCTGCTGTTGCTGATGGCCAGCCTGTGTGCTGGTTGTGTCCTGTCGGGTGACTACAACCCGATGAAGACCAGCAAGGGCCGCGATGAAGCGCGGGCTGCCTACGTGCAGTTGGGGCTGGGATACCTGCAGCAGGGGATGACCGAGCGGGCCAAGGTGCCACTGAAGAAGGCGCTGGAGCTGGACGGTTCCGATCCTGATGCCAACGCCGCCCTCGGATTGGTGTTCCAGGCCGAAATGGAACCCAAACTGGCCGACGAACACTTTCGCAAAGCCTTGTCCTCCCGTCCCGCCGATGCGCGCATCCTCAACAATTACGGCAGTTTTCTCTACGAAGAGCAGCGTTACAAGGAAGCCTACGAGCGTTTTGAACAGGCCGCCGCCGATACGCTGTATCCTGAGCGTTCGCGCGTGTTCGAGAACCTCGGCATGACCGCGGCAAAGCTCGGGCAGCGAGAACTGGCGCAGCAGCAACTGGAAAAAGCCCTGCGGCTGAACCGTCAACAACCGCGCGCTTTGCTGGAAATGGCTGAGTTGTCCTTCGAAGACAGGCATTATGTGCCCGCGCGTGACTATTACGACCGTTTCAGCCTGCTAACCGAGCAAAATGCACGTAGTCTATTGCTCGGCGTTCGGCTGGCAAAAGTGTTTGAAGATCGCGACAAGGCCGCCAGTTACGGCCTGCAATTAAAACGACTCTATCCCGGTACGCCGGAATATCAGCAATACCTGTCGGAGCAATGATGAAAGCGGCGCATCCCGAAGTTGTAGCAGCGACTCGCGTTAATCCCGGTGAGACCTTGCGCCAGGCCCGCGAAAGCAATGGCTGGTCGCTGGCCGAAGTGGCCCTCAAGCTCAACCTCACCGTGACTTCCCTGAGCAATCTTGAAGCTGGCGCTTTCGACAAGTTGCCAGGGCATACCTTCGCTCGCGGTTACATTCGCGCTTATGCCAAATTGCTTGGCATGGACCAGACGGTTCTGGTTCAGCAATTCGACCAATCCACCGGCACCGACTCGCAGGGCAGCAACGTGCATGCGCTGGGTCGTATCGAAGAGCCTGTGCGGGTTTCCCACACCATTTTGCGGATCGTCAGCCTGTTGTTGCTGATTGCGGTCATCGGCGGCGGTTTCGTCTGGTGGCAGGATCAGACCTCGCTGCGCACCAAGGACGTGACCAGCCTCGCCCCGGAACACGTTGAAGTCGAAGGCGCCGACGGCACCACGCAGATTCACCCGATCGACGAGCCGGAAGACCAGGCCGTTGCCGAAGGCCAGACCGAGGGCGCGACCGCTCTGGCGCTGCCACAGTCGGAAACTACCGCTGAAGCGACCGGCGCCGAGCCAGCCGTTCCGGCCACTGCTCCGGCCGTGACGCCCGCTGCACCGGTTCACACCCCGGCCCCGGCTGTCGCCACCCCGGCTACCCCGACTCCGAACGTTCCGGCCACTCCAGCACCGACCGTGACTGCGCCAGTGGCTGCGGCCACCGCTGCGCCAACCGCAGAAGCAGCTGCTCCAGCTGCCGGCGACGGTCAGGTGCAACTGCAGTTCACCGCCGATTGCTGGGCACAGGTCACCGACGGTCGCGGCAAGGTGTTGTTCAGCGGTCTGAAACATAAAGGCGACAGCGTCTCGGTTTCCGGCAAGCCGCCACTGGCGGTACGCCTGGGTGTGGCTCGCGCCGCACAGGTCAGCTACAACGGCCAGCCGGTCGATATCGCTCCGTTCACCAGTGGCGAGACTGCTCGCCTGAAGTTGGGTCAATAAGTCATGCACGGCGAATCTCCAATCAAACGTCGCGTTTCGCGCAAGATCTGGGTCGGTAACGTGCCTGTCGGCGGCGATGCGCCTATCGCTGTGCAGAGCATGACCAACAGCGACACCAATGATGTTGCTGCCACCGTCGCCCAGATCAATCGTCTGGAAGCGGCCGGCGTCGACATCGTCCGCGTTTCGGTACCGGACATGGACGCCGCCGAGGCGTTCGGCAAGATCAAGCAACTGGTCAAGGTGCCGCTGGTTGCCGACATCCACTTCGACTACAAGATCGCTTTGCGCGTCGCCGAACTGGGTGTGGACTGCCTGCGCATCAACCCGGGCAACATCGGTCGCGAAGACCGTGTGCGCGCCGTGGTCGATGCGGCCCGTGACCGCGGGATCCCGATCCGCATCGGCGTCAACGCCGGTTCCCTGGAAAAGGATCTGCAGAAGAAGTACGGCGAGCCGACGCCTGCTGCGCTGGTCGAGTCCGCGCTGCGTCACGTCGAGCACCTTGAGCGCCTGAATTTCCAGGACTTCAAGGTCAGCGTGAAAGCCTCCGACGTGTTCATGGCCGTCGAAGCCTACCGCTTGCTGGCCAAGGAAATCGTCCAGCCGCTGCACCTGGGCATCACTGAAGCTGGTGGTTTGCGTTCGGGCACAGTGAAATCCGCCGTGGGCCTAGGTATGCTGCTCGCCGAGGGGATTGGCGATACTATCCGCATCTCGCTGGCGGCCGACCCGGTCGAGGAAGTGAAGGTCGGTTACGACATTCTCAAGTCTTTGCATCTGCGTTCCCGTGGCATCAACTTCATCGCCTGCCCGAGCTGCTCGCGGCAGAACTTCGATGTGGTCAAGACCATGAACGAGCTGGAAGGGCGCCTTGAAGACCTGCTGGTGCCGCTGGATGTCGCGGTGATCGGTTGTGTGGTCAACGGCCCCGGCGAAGCCAAGGAAGCCCATATCGGCTTGACCGGCGGCACGCCAAACCTGATTTACATCGACGGCAAGCCGTCGCAGAAACTGACGAATGACAATCTGGTGGACGAGCTGGAAAAGCTGATCCGCGAGAAAGCGGCCGAGAAGGTCGAAGCTGACGCAGCGGTTATCGCACGCGGCTGACCTGACTGAAGCGCCGAACGAATTTAAGGATTTAAAGTGAGCAAGTCTCTGCAAGCCATTCGTGGCATGAACGACATCCTGCCCGAACAGACCCCGCTGTGGCGTTATTTCGAGGGCACTGTCGCACGTCTGCTGGATAACTACGGTTACAAGCAGATCCGCATGCCGATCGTCGAGTTCACCGAGCTGTTCAAGCGCTCCATCGGTGAAGTGACCGACATCGTCGAAAAAGAGATGTACACCTTCGAAGACCGCAACGGCGACTCCCTGACCCTGCGTCCGGAAGGCACTGCGGCGTGCGTGCGTGCGGTGCTGGAACACGGCATCACCGGCGGTGGTCAGGTTCAGAAGCTCTGGTACATCGGCCCGATGTTCCGTCACGAGCGTCCGCAGAAAGGCCGTTATCGCCAGTTCCACCAGATCGGTCTGGAAGTATTCAATCTCGACGGTCCGGACATCGACGCCGAGCTGATCATCATGACCTGGCGCCTGTGGGGCGAGCTGGGCATCCGTGATGCGGTCAAGCTCGAACTCAACAGCCTGGGCACCAGCGAGTCCCGGGGTCGCTATCGTGAAGCGCTGGTCGAGTACCTCTCGGCGCACCACGACAAGCTCGACGAGGACAGCCAGCGTCGCCTGAAAACCAACCCGTTGCGTGTACTCGACACCAAAAATGCCGACACTCAAGCGGTGCTGGTCGATGCGCCGAAAATGGCCGACTACCTGGATGACGAATCCCGTGCGCACTTCGAAGGTCTGAAGGCGCGCCTGGACGCGGTCGGTATTCCGTACGTGCTCAACCCGAAACTGGTGCGCGGCCTCGATTACTACAGTAAAACCGTATTCGAATGGGTCACCGACAAGCTCGGTGCCCAGGGCACTGTCTGCGCGGGCGGTCGTTACGACGGTCTGGTCGAGCAGATGGGCGGCAAGCCGACCACTGGCGTTGGTTTCGCCATGGGCATCGAGCGTCTGGTGTTGATGCTCGAAACCCTGGAGCAGATCCCGGAAGAAATCTCCCGTCAGGTTGACGTCTACCTCTGCGCTTTCGGCGAACAGGCCGAACTGGCCGGTCTGGCCCTGGCCGAGCGTGTGCGTGACCAGCTTCCAAACCTGCGTCTGCAAGTCAATGCCGGCGCCGGCAGCTTCAAAAGCCAGTTCAAGAAAGCCGACAAGAGCGGTGCACTGTACGCACTGATCCTGGGTGACGACGAAATGGCCCAGCAAGTGGTAGGTTTCAAACCCCTGCGTGGCCAGGGCGAACAACAAAGCATTGCCTGGGATGCGCTTGCCGCTCACCTGGCCACCTGCGTCGTGCAGGGTTGAAGCTGTCTAAACAGCCGATTTAGCGATTAAGGAGTATTGGGGTGTCGAGTACCGAAGACGAACAGTTGGCGGATTTGAAGGACTGGTGGACACGTAACGGCAAACCTCTGGTCACCGGCGGCCTGTTGGCGCTGGTCATCGTGTTCGGCTGGCAGGCTTTTCACAAGTATCAGAGCAACCAGTCGCAAGGCGCCTCGGTGCTCTATCAGCAACTGCTGGAAACCACGCTGACCCCGGACGGCAAGCCTGACGCTGCGCGCGTTGCAGATCTGGCCGGCAAGCTCAACAGCGAATTCGGCGGTACGGCGTATGCGCAGTACGGCAGCCTGTTCGTGGCCAAAGTGGCCGTCGACAGCGGCAAGCTGGACGACGCAGCGACCGAACTCAAAGCCATTGTTGCCAAACCGGCGAGCCCGGCGCTGGGCGAAATCGCCCGTCAGCGTCTGGCGCAGGTGCTGGGTGCGCAGAACAAGGCCGATGAAGCTCTGAAGCTGCTCGACGGCGATGCCGACAAGGCGTTCCTGGCCACTCGTGAAGAGCTCAAGGGCGACCTGCTGGTGCAGTTGGGTCGTACCGACGAGGCGAACAGCGCGTATCAAAAAGCCAAGGCGGCACTGTCGGATGAAGCGGCAGTCGGCGGCCTTCAAATCAAGCTCGACGACCTGGCCAAAGGGGATGCGTGACGTGATCCGTTGGAAGCATGCAGCATTGCTGGCTCTGGCCATTCTGGCCGCGGGTTGCAGCAGCAACAGCAAAAAAGAATTGCCACCGGCCGAGCTGACCGACTTCAAAGAAGAAGTAGTCCTGCAGAAGCAGTGGAGTCGTTCGATCGGTGACGGTCAGGGCGAAACCTACAACATGCTGGTGCCGGCGATCGACGGTGACACCATCTACGCGGCCGATGTAACCGGCGTGCTGATGGCCATGGATCGCAGCAATGGCGACGTGAAGTGGAAAAAGGATCTTGACCTGCCTGTCTCCGGCGCCGTTGGCGTGGGTTACGGTCTGGTCACGATCGGTACCCTGAAGGGTGAAATCGTTGCTCTCGACGCCATCAACGGCGAAGAGAAGTGGCGCGCCCGGGTGTCCAGCGAAGTCCTCGCGCCGCCGGCCAACAACGGTGACGTGGTGGTGGTGCAGACTCAGGACGATCGTCTGATCGGCCTGGACGCGGCTACCGGCAACCGTCGCTGGACCTACGACAGCACCCCTGCGGTACTGACCCTGCGCGGCACCAGTGCGCCAGTCGTGACCAACCGCCTCGCGGTGGCTGGGCTGTCGACCGGTAAAGTGGTCGCCCTGGACATTTCCAACGGTGTGCCGGTCTGGGAGCAACGCGTCGCGATTCCAACCGGTCGTTCGGAACTGGAACGCGTGGTCGACATCGACGGTGGTCTGCTGCTGTCCGGTGAAACCCTGTACGTCGCCAGCTATCAGGGTCGCGTCGCGGCACTCGATCTGCAAAGCGGCCGTCAACTCTGGCAGCGCGATGCGTCGAGCTATGCCGGTGTTGCCCAAGGTTTCGGCAGCGTCTACGTGAGCCTGTCTTCGGGCACCGTTGAAGGCGTTGACGAGCGTTCCACCACAGCACTGTGGAGCAACGACTCGCTGGCTCGCCGTCAACTGTCGGCTCCGGAAGTGTTCTCCAGCTACGTAGCCGTCGGTGACCTGGAAGGTTACCTGCACCTGTTGAGTCAGGTGGACGGTCGTTTTGTGGGTCGTGAGCGTATCGACAGCGACGGCCTGCGTGCCCGTCCGCTGGTGGTGGGCAACACGATCTATGTGTATGGCAACAGCGGCAAACTGGAAGCCCTGACCATCAAGTAACAACTATGCTTGGGGTTAACACCCCCAGGCAGCCTCACTTGTGGGAGCGGGCTTGCTCGCGAAGGGCGTCAACGATGACGCGTACAGGCTGAATAAACGCGGTGCTGCTACGGTTTTTCGCAAGCGGCCCGTTCCCACAGTGTTGCCCCGAGCACCAGCCGCTGCCTCGCAGCGGCTTTTGTATTTTCTGAAATAACGAAGTGGAGAGCCGCATGGTTCCCGTAATCGCCCTGGTGGGCCGACCGAACGTCGGCAAATCCACCTTGTTCAACCGCCTGACCAGGACGCGTGACGCCATCGTCGGCGACTTGTCCGGTCTGACCCGTGATCGCCAGTACGGTGAGGCCAAGTGGCAAGGGCGTTCCTACATTCTGATCGACACCGGTGGTATCTCCGGTGACGAGCACGGTATGGACGAAAAAATGGCCGAGCAGTCGCTGCTGGCCATTGAAGAAGCGGATGTTGTGCTGTTCCTGGTAGATGCCAAGGCCGGTTTCACCGCCGCCGACCAGATGATCGCCGAACATTTGCGCAAGCGTAACAAGCGCTCCCACGTGGTTGCCAACAAGGTCGACAACATCGATCCGGAAATGGCCCGCGCCGAATTCGCCCCGCTGGGCATGGGCCACGCGATCCCGATCGCCGGTGCTCACGGCCGTGGTATCACTCAGTTGCTGGAAGCGGCACTGAGCGATTTCCCGCGTGACGAAGACGAGCCGCAGGAAGGCGAAGAGGAAGAGATCGTCGCCGAAGGCGAGGAAGCCAAGCGTATTCCTGGCCCGAGCGAAAAAGACGGGATCAAGATTGCCATCATTGGCCGTCCGAACGTCGGCAAGTCGACCCTGGTCAACCGCATGCTCGGTGAAGACCGGGTTATCGTCTATGACCAGCCCGGCACCACCCGCGACAGTATCTACATCCCGTTCGAGCGCAATGACGAGAAGTACACGCTGATCGACACCGCCGGTGTGCGCAAGCGCGGCAAGATCCACGAAGAAGTCGAAAAGTTCTCCGTGGTCAAAACCCTGCAGGCGATCAAAGACGCCAACGTGGTGATCTTCGTGATGGACGCCCGCGAAGGCGTGGTCGATCACGACCTCAACCTGTTGGGCTTCGCGATCGAATCCGGTCGTGCGCTGGTCATCGCGATCAACAAGTGGGACGGCATGACGCCAAGCGAGCGCGACTTCGTGAAAGTCGAGCTGCAACGTCGCCTGTTCTTCGTTGATTACGCCGACATCCACTTCATCTCGGCGCTGCACGGTACTGGCGTGGGCAACCTCTATGCCTCGGTACAGAACTCGTTCAAGTCCGCGGTAACCCGCTGGCCGACCAGCCGTCTGACCCAGATCCTCGAAGACGCGGTCAGCGAGCACCAGCCGCCGATGGTCAACAGCCGCCGGATCAAGCTGCGTTACGCTCACCTGGGGGGTGCTAACCCGCCGATCATCGTGATCCACGGTAACCAGATCGAGAAAGTGCCGAAGTCGTATGTGCGCTATCTGGAAAACACTTACCGTCGTGTTCTGAAGCTGGTTGGTACGCCGATCCGCATCGAGTTCAAGGGCGGCGAGAACCCGTATGAAGGCAACAAGAACACGCTGACCGACCGCCAGGTCAACAAGAAGCGTCGTTTGATGTCGCACAACAAGAAAGCCAGCAAGAAGCGCCGCGACAAGAAGTAATTCGCCGCTTTGAGTCGGGTTTGACAGAAGAAAGGGTGCTCACCAGAGCGCCCTTTTTTTATGAGCGTCGGATGGGCTATTCTCGGGCACTCCCGCGCCGTTGACAGAGCCGGGTGTTGAGCAGGGAACCCCGATGATTACCAGTAAGCTGCCGAATGTCGGCATCACTATTTTCACGCAGATGTCTCAGCTCGCGGCGCAGACCGGAGCGATCAATCTTTCCCAGGGTTTTCCCGATTTCGATGGTCCGCAGTCGCTGCGCGACGCGGTAGGTTGACATATTGCCAGTGGGCATAACCAGTATTCACCCATGACCGGTTTGCCGGCACTGCGTCAGCAGATCGCGGCAAAGATCGCCCGTAGCTACGGTGCACGAGTGGATGCGGACACCGAAGTAACCGTGACGCCCGGCGCGACCCAGGCGATCTTCTGTGCGATTCAGGCGGTTATCCACAGCGGCGACGAAGTGATCGTGTTCGACCCGTGCTACGACAGCTACGAACCGGCGACGGAGTTGGCGGGCGGTCGTTGCGTGCACGTACAACTGAGTCCGGACGATTTCTCCATCGACTTCGACAGGCTCGCCGCGGCCCTGAGCCCGCGCACGAAAATGATCGTCATCAACACCCCGCACAACCCGAGCGGCGCACTGATCAGCCGTGCCGAGCTGGATCAACTGGCAGAATTGATCCGTGGTCGCGACATCTACCTGATCAGCGACGAAGTCTATGAGCACCTGGTGTTCGACGGCGTGCCGCACGTCAGCGTGCTGGCCCATGAAGAGTTGTATCAGCGTGCCTTCGTGGTCAGCTCGTTCGGCAAGACCTATCACGTCACTGGCTGGAAAACCGGCTATGTCGTTGCTCCGCCGGCGCTGACGGCAGAACTGCGCAAGGTGCACCAGTACGTCAGTTTCTGCGGTGTCACGCCGCTGCAATATGCTTTGGCCGACTACATGGCCGAGCATCCGGAACACGTCGAAGAGCTGCCGGGTTTCTATCAGGCCAAGCGTGATCTGTTCTGTGATTTGCTGGCGCCGTCGCGATTCACCTTCACCCGTGTCACCGGCACCTATTTCCAACTTGTCGATTACTCGCAGATTCGTCCCGACTTGAATGACGTCGACATGGCGATGTGGATGACCCGCGAACACGGCGTGGCGAGCATTCCGGTGTCGGTGTTCTACCAGAATCCACCCGCAGGCCAGCGCCTGGTGCGCTTGTGCTTTGCCAAACGCGAGGAGACGCTGCGCGAGGCAGCGGCAAAACTATGCGTGATCTGAGTGCATTGCCCGATCTCAATCTGGCGCTGATCCAGACCAGCCTGGCCTGGCACGATCGTCAGGCCAACCTTGAGCACTTCGACGCGCTGTTGGAGCAGGCCCAAGGGGCAGACCTGATTATTCTGCCGGAGATGTTCACCACCGGCTTCTCGATGGAGTCCGAGACCCTGGCTGAAGCCGAGCATGGCCCGACCAGCAAGTGGATGAAGGCGCAGGCGGCGAAGCTCAATGCAGTGATTACCGGCAGTGTGATCATTCAGGCGGCGGACGGCAGCCATCGTAATCGCCTGTTGTGGGCGCGGCCGGATGGTGAAGTCTGGCACTACGACAAACGCCATCTGTTCCGCATGGCCGGCGAGCACAACCATTACACCCCCGGCGAACGTCAGGTGCAGTTCGAGCTCAAAGGCTGGCGGATTCGGCCGCTGATCTGCTACGACCTGCGCTTCCCGGTGTGGAGTCGCGACGCTCAGGACACGGACCTGCTGCTGTACACCGCCAACTGGCCGGGCGCGCGGCGTCTGCACTGGAACCGCCTGTTGCCGGCACGGGCGATTGAAAACCTGTGCTACGTGGCCGCCGTGAATCGCGTCGGCACTGACGGCAAGGGTTTTGCCTATACCGGCGACAGTCAGGTGCTGGATTTCCAGGGTGAGACGTTGCTGGCGGCGGGGGAGGCGGACGGAGTGTTCAAGGCCGTGCTGGAAGCGGCGCCATTGGCGGCTTACCGCGAGCGCTTTCCGGCGAATCTGGATGCGGACACGTTCGAGTTCACCTGATATTCGCGTCGCCTGAGCGACCACTTTCGCGAGCAAGCCCGCTCCCACAGGGGAATGCATTCCAAATGTGGGAGCGGGCTTGCTCGCGAAGAGGCCCGATCAGGCAACACAAACCTGCCGGCATAAAAAAGGCCTCGGAGTTCGCACTCCGGGGCCTTGTGCATTTCAGCGATCGCTTACGCCGCTTTCGCTTCCGGCTGGCTCAACGAGCGGTTCAGTGCACTGAACAGCGCCTTGAAGCTGGCGGTGGTGATGTTTTCATCGATACCCACGCCGTGCACCGCACGCTCACCGTTCACCCGCAGCTCGATGTAAGCCGCTGCCTTGGCGTTGGTGCCCGCGCCGATGGCGTGCTCGTTGTAATCCATGATTTCCACCGGGATCGGCAGGCCGGCCACCAGGGCTTCCAGCGCACCGTTGCCCTTGCCGCGCCAGTGCAGGTTGGTTTCGCCCTGACCCTTGCTCGCCACTTCCACTTCGACGGCGCTGTTGCCGTTTTCTTCCTGCAGGCGATGGCTGACCAGCGCGTACGGGGTGTTGGCTTGCAGGTATTCGCTGATCAACAGCGAGTGGATCTGCTTGGCGGTCATCTCCAGACCCAGACGGTCGGTTTCACGCTGCACAACCTGGCTGAACTCGATCTGCATGCGACGCGGCAAGCTGATGCCGTATTCCTGCTCCAGCAGGTAAGCGATACCGCCCTTGCCCGACTGGCTGTTGACGCGGATCACCGCCTCGTAGCTGCGGCCGATGTCGGCCGGGTCGATCGGCAAGTACGGCACTTCCCACAGGGTGTCCGGTTTCTGCTGGGCGAAGCCCTTGCGGATGGCGTCCTGGTGCGAGCCGGAGAATGCGGTATGGACCAGGTCGCCGACGTACGGATGACGTGGGTGTACCTGAATCTGGTTGCACTCTTCGACGACTTTGCGCACGCCGTCGATGTCGGAGAAGTCCAGCTCAGGGTCGACACCCTGGGTGTACATGTTCAGTGCCACGGTGACCAGGTTGACGTTACCGGTGCGCTCGCCGTTGCCGAACAGGCAGCCTTCGACGCGATCCGCACCCGCCATCAGGCCCAGCTCGGTGGCGGCGACGCCAGTGCCACGGTCGTTGTGGGTGTGCAGGCTGATGATCACGCTGTCACGACGGTTGATGTTGCGGCCGAACCATTCGATCTGGTCGGCGTAGATATTCGGCGTTGCGCATTCGACCGTCGCGGGCAGGTTGAGGATCATCTTGTGCTCGGGCGTCGGGTTCCAGACCTCGATCACCGCATCACAGACTTCCTTGGCGAATTCCAGCTCGGTGGCGCTGAAGGTTTCCGGCGAGTATTCGAAGGTCCACTCGGTGTCCGGCTGCATCGCTGCGTATTTGACGAACAGCTTGGCCGCGTTGACCGCGATGGCCTTGATACCGTCCTTGTCCTGGTTGAACACGATGCGACGGAAAGAAGGCGAGGTGGCGTTGTACAGGTGAACGATGGCTTTCTTCGCTCCGCGCAGGGACTCGAAGGTACGCTCGATCAGGTCTTCACGGCCCTGGGTCAGCACCTGAATGGTGGTGTCGTCCGGGATGTGGCCTTCTTCGATGAGGGTCCGCACGAAGTCGAAGTCGGTTTGCGAAGCGGCCGGGAACGAGGCTTCGATTTCCTTCACACCCACTTGAACGAGGGTTTTCCAGAAGCGCAGCTTCTTCACCGCGTCCATCGGCTCGATCAACGACTGGTTGCCGTCACGCAGGTCGGAACTGCACCAGATCGGCGCGGCGTCGATGGTTTTCGACGGCCAGGTGCGATCCGGCAGATTGATGACGGGGAACGCGCGGTATTTCGAAGACGGGTCTTTGAGCATGCTCATCGGGAAAATCCTTATTGTCTGGGCCGAAAAGAGGCGGCCTGCCGGTGGAACGAATGTTCGGGGAAACGCTTGGGACGAGGCGCAGCGATTCAGCCCGGCAGTCGTGCGCTGACGAGGCACAGACTGCGGTGCTGGCGAAGCTGAATAAGGGTGTGAGAGGTTTTCATGTCTTCAACCCTAACCGCGAGGGGAGAGGATGGCAAGCAGTCGAAAAAAATTGAGAGGAATACTCGAAAAGCGGGGATTTGCGCGATTTTATTGTGCGCCAGGCTGCAGATCGTTTTGATGTTTGCGCAGGGTTTGATTGGGGCGCAATTGAAGCTGGTGGGGTGTCAGCGGTATTTTGCGGTGTGGGATCGGGCGCCTTCGCGAGCAAGCCCGCTCCCACAGTTGATCGTGTTCACGACACAAACTCTTTGTAGGAGTGAGCCCGCTCGCGATGAGGCTGGTCAGCTCAATCAACAATCACGGTTGAAACGCACCAATGAAAATCGCCGGATCCACCCGTGCATCGTTCAGGCTGATGTTCCAGTGCATGTGCGGCCCGGTCGCGCGACCGGTGGAGCCGACCTTGCCGACCACTGCGCCACGGGCCAGTTGATCGCCGACTTTCACATCGATTTTCGACATGTGGCAGAACATGCTGATAAAGCCCTGCCCGTGATCGACAAACACCGTGTTGCCATTGAAGAAGTAGTTGCCGGTGAGGATCACCTTGCCCGCCGCCGGGGTCTTGATTGGCGTGCCGGCCGGTACCGCAAAGTCGAGGCCGGCATGCGGGTTGCGCTCTTCACCGTTGAAGAAGCGGCGTACACCGAACTTGCTCGACAGCGGCCCGTTGACCGGTTTGTCCAGCAGCAGGTTGCTCGGGGTCGTCGGGCTGAAGCTGCGGTAGGCCTTGATCTGTTCGGCCAGTTCGCCCTCGATGCGCTTGAGGTTGGCCGGGTTCGGGTTGACCTGCTGGGTGTTCTTCAGGGTGATGTGCTGTTCCGGGTACTTCTTGTTGCCGACCGTGAACGGCAGATTACGCCCGCCGCTGCTGATCTGCTGACTGCCGGGTTTAACGCTCAGCGGCACGCCGACAATTGCCAGCCAGTTGTTCTGTTCCTTGACCACCAGCACCGGTTTGCCCTGATAGGTGGCTGTTGGCGCCTGCGCGGCGCTGCCCAGATCAACCACCGCCACGCCGCCCGGTACCGGCTTGTTCAGCAGGCGGGTGATGTAGCTGTCGGCATGCGCATTGAGGGTGGTCAGGCACAGCAGGAGTAGCGGAGCGAAAAAAAGCGGCATGGATCAGTCCAGTAAAGAGAGGGTGACGGGCGTCAGGTGATTGTCCTCGACGCGCACTTGCAGCTCGCCTTCGCCGAGTCTGGCTTTCAGGCGTTGGCCGGTGTGAGTCTGCGCGGCGTTTCGGATCGCCTGGCCGCGTTCATCCAGCAGAATGCTGTAGCCACGACCGAGAGTCGCCAATGGGCTGACCACATGCAGTGTCTGCATCTGGCTGTGCAGTTGCAGGCGACGACTTTTCAGGCCTTCACGCATGGCCCGGGGCAGGCGCTCGGCAAGGCTGTCGAGGCGTTGGCGCAACATCGCCAGTTGGCGTCCCGGGTGCTGTCCGGCGAGGCGGGTTTCCAGACGGATCAGCCGTTCGCGACGGGTATTGAGTTGACGCTCGAACGCCCGGCGCATGCGCATGTCCAGGTCATCCAGACGCTGAGCCTGCTGGCGCAGACGCTCGCCGGGGTGACGCAAACGGCGTGAGATGCCTTCCAGGCGCAGACGATCCCGCATCAGCCGGTCGCGCATGCGCATCACCAGCCGGCGATGCAGGCTTTCGACCCGGCGCACCAGGTCGCTGGAATCCGGAGCGAGCAATTCGGCGGCCGCGGAGGGCGTGGGGGCGCGGACGTCGGCGACAAAGTCGCTGATCGACACATCGGTTTCATGCCCGACGGCACTGACGATCGGCGTGACGCAGGCATCCACCGCGCGGGCCACGGCTTCTTCGTTGAAGCACCAGAGGTCCTCCAGCGAGCCGCCGCCCCGGGCAAGGATCAGCGCGTCGAAACCACGGGCATCGGCCAGTTTCAGTGCGCGGACGATCTGCGCCGTGGCTTCGCGGCCCTGCACGGCGGTGGGGATCAGTGTCAGTTGCACCTGCGGCGCCCGGCGGCGGAACACGCTGATGATGTCGCGAATCACCGCGCCGGTCGGCGAACTGATGATGCCAATGCGTTGCGGATGCGCTGGCAACGGCACTTTGCGTTCGGCACTGAACAGGCCTTCGGCGCTGAGCTTTTCCTTCAGCGCATCGAAGGCCAGGCGTAGCGCACCGTCACCGGCGGGCTCCACGGTGTCGAGAATCAGCTGATAGTCGCCGCGCCCTTCGAACAGTGAGACCTTGCCGCGTACTTTCACCGCCAGGCCGTCCTTCAGCGCCTGACGCACCCGCGCCGCATTATTGCGGAACAACGCGCAACGCACCTGCGCACCGCTGTCCTTGAGGGTGAAATACACATGGCCGGACGCCGGGCGAGCAAGGTTGGAGATTTCACCTTCGACCCAGATGTTGCTGAACACGTCTTCGAGCAACACCCGCGCGCGGCCGTTGAGTTGGCTGACGGTCAGGACTTCACGGTCAAGGCCGAGCCTTGAAAAGGGATCTTTAATCATGGGGCGCAGTTTAAGGGCATTCGCCAGGCAATCACCACCAATCCAATGTTGGGGCGGGCTTGATCGCGAAGGCGGTTTAGCATTCAACGTCTCCAGTGACTGACACTGCGCCTTCGCGAGCAAGCCCGCTCCCACAGGATTTTTTGAAGGACTGGAGGAAGTTGTTGACCAGGGGGGTGGGGTTTTGCCGGTAGGCGAGGGCGACCGTACTTTGGCAATCGGGATCGGCCAGCGGCAGAAATCGTACGCCGTCGGGCGCAATGTCCTGCATCGATTCGGGCAGCAGGGCGATGCCGAATCCAGCCTGAATCAGTTGCAACTGAGTGGTCTTGCGCGACATCACCCGCGCCGCTTTGGGGAAGAAACCCTGGCGCATGCACAGGTCGGCACACAAATAGCTGAGTCCGCCGCGCTGTGGATGCGGAATCGAAATGAACGGCTCGTCCCTCAGTTGCGCCAGTTCGACCGAGGCTGAATCGGCCAGGCGATGACCGGCCGGCACCGCCAGCAGCAGGCGTTCGGTGAATAAAGGCAGCACCTGAACGCCTTCTCGCTGCCGCAATACCGGCAGGCGCAACAGGCCTATGTCGAGACGACCTTCAGCCAGCTCCTCAAGCTGCGCCTCGGAGGACAGTTTGCCGATGTCCAGCGACACGCCATTCTGCTGCTCAAGATACGTGCTGATCCGGCGTAATAAATGTCCGCTGAGCGACACGGTGCTGGAGTGGCTCAGGCGCAATGTGCCCCGTTGGCCGTTGCCGACTTCGGTTGCCATCGCGCTGGCTTTGCTCAGTTCGTTGAGCAGGTTTCTGGCTCGCGGTAAAAACGCCTCGCCTGCCGCCGTGAGCCGGGGCTGGCGTGCAGTGCGTTCGAACAGCGGCGTTTGCAGGCGGGTTTCCATGTCCTTGATCTGCCGGCTCAGGGCCGATTGCGCGATGAACAGGCGTTCGGCGGCAGCACTGAAGCTGCCGCACTCGGCAATTTCCACGAAGTAGCGCAATTGACGGGTCGATAGCACCTGATATGCCTTTTCGAGATGAGTAAGCGACATTGAACATATTAGTCGCAACGCTCGGCGCTGGCTAAAGTCATCTCAGGCTAATAAAGGAAGTGGGTCGATGAGTGTGCTGGGGTTGTTGAGCGAGTGGTCGTGGGGTGCGGGTGGTTGGGTTGTGATTGGCTTGGGCATCGCGCTGGCCTATATCGTGTTCGGGATTGCCGGATTCGGTACGGCGCTGGTCGCGGGGCCGATTCTGATTCTGTTCATGCCCCTGTCGAAAATCGTGCCGTTGCTGGTGCTGCTGGATTTTGTCGCGGCGTTCGGCAATCTGCTGCCCTCGCGGCGGGATGTGGCCAAGCCCGAGTTGTTGCGGCTGCTGCCGTGCATGGCCGTGGGCTGCACGTTGGGGGTGATTTTTCTGCTTAACCTCAAATCCGATCTGTTGTTGCTGTTGATGGGGCTGTTTATCAGTGCCTATGCGGTTTACAGCCTGTGGGTGAAGGCCCGGCCGACGCAGTTGTCCGCCGGTTGGGCACTGCCGATGGGCACGGTGGGCGGGCTGTTTGGTGCGCTGTTTGGCAGCGGCGGCTTCTTATATGCAATCTATCTCAACAGCCGCTTGCCTAAAGACGCGGCCCGGGCCACGCAAAGTGCGCTGATCAGTTGCAGCACGGTGGTGCGCTTGAGCCTGTTCGCCATCGCCGGAGTCTATGCCGAGCTACCCTTGTTGATGCTGGCGCTGTGTCTGTTGCCGGCCATGGCGCTGGGGTTGTGGATCGGGCGGCGGTTGACCATGCGCTTGTCGCGCGAGGCGTTTGTGCGGCTGGTGACATGGCTGGTGCTGGCGAGCGGTCTGGCGTTGATCGGGCGCTATCTCAGCACTTGACCGGATTTTGTCAGGGATTAAGCTGCCGGCCGCACTGACGTCTTCGCGGGCAAGCCCGCTCCCACAGGTTTCTCTGGTGTACACAACATTTGTGATCGTCGAGATCCCTGTGGGAGTGGGCTTGCCCGCGAAGGCGGCGGAGTGAGCACCGCAGAACTTCCATTTGACGTCGCAGGCTGCACCATGAATTCGCAAAGCATCATCGTCCCGAAAATCTCCACCCTGCCGGTCCACGAACCCCGGGCGCGGGCGATCGTGCGCTGGCTGGTGCGCAAGAACATCATCGAAGAAGAGTTGACCACCTGTGGTCGCACCGGCAATCGCATGGGCCATGCGATTGCCGATGGCGCGCGTGCGGTGGTGCTGCACCCCGAGGCGCTGCCTTTCGGTGAACCGATCAACGGGCTGGAGATCATCGTCAAGCGTTGCATCTACACCCCGGCCAAGGGTTTTCTCGAAGAGGCCGGTTGCGCCGAGTGCCGCCGCGAAGTCGGTGAAGCGCTGTTCGAGAGCCTGGAAGACTGGATGCCCGGGCGCACCGACAATTTCACCTGCCCTGAATGCGGGCATGAAGACGACATCAACGGCTTTCTGTATTTGCAGGAATGTGCGTTTTCCAACCTGGGTTTCATCTTCAATAACTGGCTGGAGGCCGGGTTCAAGCAAAGCTTTATCGATGAGTTTGCTGATTGGCTCGACCAACCTGTCTCTTGGGTCAAGGTGGAGCTGTAGACGCGGGGATCCCCGTACATCAGCAACATTGATATTAAGCTGAGTTTTACATTGAACAGCGGGGGGTGTCTGACTATAATGGCGCGCTTCCATTTTCCCGCTCGGGAGCCCCCGCGATGCTGCGTATCAGCCAAGAAGCTCTGACATTCGACGACATTCTCCTAGTGCCTGGTTATTCCGAGGTGCTTCCTAACGAAGTCAGTCTCAAGACCCGCCTTACCCGTGGCATCGAGCTGAATATTCCACTGGTTTCCGCTGCCATGGACACCGTCACTGAAGCCCGTCTGGCAATCGCCATGGCTCAGGAAGGTGGTATCGGTATCATCCACAAGAACATGACCATCGAGCAGCAAGCTGCCGAAGTGCGCAAGGTCAAGAAGTTCGAAGCCGGCGTCGTCAAGGACCCGATCACCATCGAGGCTGACGCCACGGTTCGTGATCTGTTCGACTTGACCCGCATGCACAACATCTCCGGCGTTCCGGTTCTGCACGATGGTGACCTGGTCGGCATCGTCACTTCCCGTGACGTGCGCTTCGAAACCCGTCTGGATGCCACCGTACGTGAAGTGATGACGCCTAAAGAGCGTCTGGTCACCGTACGTGAAGGCGCCAACAAGAACGAAGTCCGCGAGCTGCTGCACAAGCACCGTCTGGAAAAAGTCCTGATCGTCGACGACAAGTTTGCCCTCAAAGGCATGATGACCGTCAAAGACATCGAAAAAGCCAAAGCCTACCCGCTGGCCAGCAAGGACGACCAAGGTCGTCTGCGCGTTGGCGCTGCTGTCGGTACCGGTAAAGACACCGGTGACCGCGTAGCGGCTCTGGTCAACGCCGGTGTGGACGTGGTGGTGGTCGACACCGCGCACGGTCACTCCAAAGGCGTGATCGACCGCGTTCGCTGGGTCAAAGAGAATTTCCCTGAAGTACAGGTGATCGGCGGCAACATCGCCACCGGCGCAGCTGCCAAGGCCCTGGCCGAAGCCGGCGCCGATGCCGTCAAGGTCGGTATCGGCCCAGGCTCGATCTGCACCACCCGTATCGTCGCCGGTGTCGGCGTGCCGCAAATCAGTGCCATCGCCAACGTTGCTGCTGCCCTTGAAGGCACTGGCGTTCCGTTGATCGCCGACGGCGGCATCCGTTTCTCCGGTGACCTGTCCAAGGCCATCGTGGCCGGTGCTTCCTGCGTGATGATGGGCTCGATGTTCGCCGGTACTGAAGAAGCGCCGGGCGAAATCGAACTGTTCCAGGGCCGTTCGTACAAGGCTTATCGCGGCATGGGCTCGCTGGGCGCCATGTCCCAGGCTCAAGGCTCGTCCGATCGTTACTTCCAGGACTCCTCTGCAGGCGCCGAGAAGCTTGTACCTGAAGGGATCGAAGGCCGTGTGCCGTACAAAGGCACCCTGAGCGCGATCATTCACCAGTTGATGGGCGGTCTGCGTTCCTCGATGGGCTACACCGGTAGCGCCAACATCGAAGAAATGCGTACCAAGCCTGAGTTCGTGCGGATCACCGGTGCCGGTATGGCCGAATCCCACGTTCACGACGTGCAGATCACCAAAGAAGCGCCAAACTACCGCGTAGGTTGAGGCTTCAAGCAAATCATCAAGCAACCGGGGCTGTTTTATTCAGCCCCGAGTTGTTTCTGAATCACGACTGTTTCTGAATTACTTAAGACGAGACTGAATCATGGCCCTCGACATTCACGCTCACCGCATCCTGATCCTCGACTTCGGTTCGCAATACACCCAACTGATCGCCCGCCGCGTGCGCGAGATCGGTGTGTACTGCGAACTGCACCCGTTCGACATGGACGAAGATGCGATCCGCGAATTCGCACCTAAAGGCGTCATCCTCGCCGGCGGCCCCGAGTCCGTGCACGAAGCCAACAGCCCGCGTTGCCCGCAAGCCGTGTTTGACCTGGGTGTACCGGTTTTCGGTATCTGCTACGGCATGCAGACCATGGCCGAGCAACTGGGCGGCAAGGTTGAAGGTTCCGAGCTGCGTGAGTTCGGTTACGCCCGCGTTGACGTGGTCGGCAAGAGCCGCCTGCTCGACGGCATCGAAGACCACATCGACGCTGACGGCCTGTTCGGCCTCGACGTATGGATGAGCCACGGTGACAAGGTCACCAGGATGCCGGAAGACTTCCACATCCTGGCCAGCACCCCGAGCTGCCCGATCGCCGGCATGTTCAACGATGATCGCGCTTACTACGGCGTGCAGTTCCACCCGGAAGTGACCCACACCAAGCAGGGCGGCCGCATCCTGTCGCGCTTCGTTCTGGACATCTGTGGCTGTGAAGCGCTGTGGACCCCGTCGAAGATCGCTGAAGACGCCATTGCCAATATCCGCGCACAAGTCGGTACCGACAACGTGCTGCTGGGTCTGTCCGGCGGCGTTGACTCCTCGGTCGTTGCGGCGCTGCTGCACAAGGCCATCGGCGATCAACTGACCTGCGTCTTCGTCGACAACGGCCTGCTGCGCCTGCACGAAGGCGAGCAAGTGATGGCCATGTTCGCCGAGAACATGGGCGTCAAAGTGATCCGTGCCAATGCTGAAGAACAGTTCCTCGGCAATCTGGCCGGCGAAGCTGATCCAGAGAAGAAGCGCAAGATCATCGGCCGCACCTTCATCGACGTGTTCGATGCCGAATCCTGCAAACTGGACAACATCAAGTATCTGGCGCAAGGCACCATCTACCCGGACGTGATCGAGTCGGCTGGCGCGAAAAGCGGCAAGGCGCACGTGATCAAATCGCACCACAACGTGGGCGGTCTGCCGGAAGAGATGAACCTGAAACTGGTCGAGCCACTGCGCGAACTGTTCAAGGACGAAGTCCGTCGTCTGGGTCTGGAACTCGGCCTGCCGTACGACATGGTCTACCGTCACCCGTTCCCGGGTCCGGGCCTGGGCGTGCGGATCCTCGGTGAAGTGAAGAAGGAATACGCCGACCTGCTGCGTCGTGCCGACCACATCTTCATCGAAGAACTGCGCAAGGCCGACTGGTACCACAAGGTCAGCCAGGCGTTCGTGGTGTTCCAGCCAGTCAAATCGGTTGGCGTGGTCGGCGATGGCCGTCGTTACGCCTGGGTTGTAGCACTGCGTGCCGTAGAAACCATCGACTTCATGACCGCACGTTGGGCGCACCTGCCTTACGAACTGCTGGAAACCGTCTCCGGCCGTATCATCAATGAAATCGAAGGCATCTCCCGCGTCACGTACGACGTGTCGAGCAAGCCACCGGCGACGATCGAGTGGGAGTGATCCTGCGCAAGCCGTAAAGGCTTGATCGCTGCAACTGAAAAGCCGTGTGAAATCCGTTTCACACGGCTTTTCTGTTTTTGCATTACAGCGGTTGTGTCCAGCCGCCCAGTTGCATGCCCATGTCATCCAGTGCCTGCAACAGCGTTTTCATGCTGGGGTAGCGTTTGCCGCTGACCGAAGGCCAGTTCGGGCGTTCGATGTAGTAGCGGCCGCTATCCGTTTCGATGCGCGTACGGACAAGCGCCCGGTTGCGGCTGCGGTGAACCAGATAAGTCGTCCCGGGTTCTTGTTTCAAGGTGTACATGCCGTGTCGGGACAACAGGGGGTCGATTTCTGCCATTGATCTGGCAGCCCAAGGCGTCTCGACTTGCAGTTGCAAGTCACCCTGGACCAATGCCGTTTCATCCCCCAACCCGCCAATCGGCAGGATTTTGCCCGGATCCACAGTGATGCCGGTGGATAGATTCTCGGCAACGTCTTCGATGCGGATTCCGATGGCTTCTTCCAGCTCACTGACCCCGGCGACGCCCTCGTAGGTGTTGGCGTGGGAGTTGCCCATGAGGGCGATCCATTTGTGAGCGCCGCGTAGCGACTGATCGGCGCGAATGATCGAGCGGGCGTAGTAGTTCATCATTTTCTGTCGTGCGGTTGCTTGAATGGCCGGCTCCAGCGATCCGATTTTTTCCATGCCGTTGAGTCGATAGCTCGCCATGCAGTCGATCGCCTGCACCCGAATTCTGTATTGGCGGGCTTGCTTGACCAGCTCCAGAAAGGTGTAGCGCTCAAGCGGATCAGTCATGTTCCCGACGTCGAGGGCTTTGAGGTAGTTCGCCAGATCCGTGGCCATCACCCCAGTTTCGAAGAAGGCATCCAGGGCGGCTTGATGGAAGTCGGTCAGCAGGTGTTCCATGTACAGCGTCTTCACGTTTTTGCCGGTGAGCAACGCCATGTTCTCGATCAGCCATTGCTTGCTGCCGATGGAGCCGTGGCTTTCGCCGATGATCAGGCCTCGGGCATGCTCGAGGATCTTGTCGATAATTTCCTCGGCGCTGGCGTCGGGACTGAATGTTGGAATGGGCGGGCGGCCGGGCAACTTCAGCTCGGCATAAAAGCGGATGGCATCCCGATACAGGCGCTTTCTAATCGCTTTGAAATCACGGTAGGCATCGAACTCGTTGAGGCTATCGTAGTAATCGCGCAGCGCCTCATCGTTTAACCCGGCCGCGCCATCCTCAAGTTCCGGTCTCAGTCGGGTGGGGACGTCATACTCCGAGGCGGGCAGGTGCGGCGCCGGTGTCTTGCCGCCACCCTTGAGGCCGAGGCGCGGCAGGGTCTCCCATTCAGCTTCGGCGTTAAGGCGCACGGGGATCGAGTCAGCCAAGGCATGCGGATTTTCCGGGTCGATGATTGCCCAATGCCCACCGCCGTTGGCGTCAGCTTCATAGCGCACGTAGTACGCAGTGTCGTCCATCATGATGGCGGTGGCAGGGTTTGAGTCGAGTTGATAAATGCCCTGAAATTTTCCTGAATCGCTGATGGGCGTTTGCCCTTCGAGCAGTTCATTGGCTTGCCAGTTGGACGGTACGGTCGGGCGCTGGATTCCCGGGCGTGCTGGCGCGAGGTCCCCCAGCAATGAAGATGCGCCTTCAGCTTCACCGGCCAGCTCTGGCCAGCCCATTGGCCGCATGCCTCTGGCGATCAGTTGTTGTTTCAGCTCATCGAGATTGGCCACCGTCATGGTGTCGTAGGCTCGCCCGAGCGGGGTATCCAGATTGATCCTTCCACCCGGTGTCGGTCTGACGACACTGTCCGCCATGCGCAGGCTGGCGTTGCGATACACCACCAGGATGCTGCTTCTATAGCGTTGAAAGGTGAACATCCCCGGTTCCGGCAACAGCGCTCGCAGTTCTTGTGAGGTTCTGTACGCCCACGGGGTTTGCATCTGCACGCGCCAGTCGCCCTTGATCAGTGACTGGAGGCTGTCGGGGTCGCTCAAGCCCTCTACCTCAAAGGCAGGGGCATCGGGATAGTCCGCGTATTCCATCGTTACGCCGGGATCAGCCGTGATGGAGTGTGCCGATCCAGGTTGTGCATCCACGACACGTATGCACAACGCATCGGTCTGTTCGCTGATGCCCTGATAGCCTCTGAAAGCTGCCATGTTTTCCTGATCGACCAGCGCCACCCATTTGGCCGGGCCTTTCAATTCCTGATTGAAACGGATGACCTCGCTTGCAAAAAAACTGCGCGACATTTGAGTGTCGGGTACTGGATGGAGAGGGTCTTTATTGATGTTGTAGGTTGTCGACATGTCGATGGCCTGGACCCGGATACGCTGGGCATTGGCAGCTTTCACCAGTGACAGGAGATTGAATTTTCCTTCGGGGTCGTTTCCGGCCTTGATGTCGAGCCGGGTCAGATAATTTTCCAGCTCCTCGGACATTTCTCCGCTACGTGCGTAGGCGTCCAGATCGAGTTGGTTGACGTTGGCCAACAGTTCCTGGAGGTACAGGGTTTTCACTCCGGTACGGGCCAGGTTCGGCATCTCCTCGATCAGAAGCGTCTTGCTGCCGATGCTGCCTCGACTTTCACCGATGACCAGCCTGGGCTTTTGCGCCAAGGCTGTCTCCAGCAGTTCGGTCGGTGTGGGCGCTGTGGCCAATACGGGCGGGCGAGGTGTTGGCGGGTGCAGTTCGTAAAAGGCGCGGGCATCGTTGATCAGGTTTGTGCGAGGTTCTTCCTGAGCCAGATCGAACTCACTCAACGTGATTATTTGTTCGTCTGCAGGGGCCATCAGCGCACTACGGGCACCGTCACTCTCGAGATCGGACTCGACCACACTGCGCACATCTATGCCACCCAGCGTCCATACCCGCCGGAATTGGCCCTGGACATCTGGCCCCCCCAATGCCCATGCCCTCATTTCGGGATCCTCAAGACCGGGCACATACACACCGGGTGATTGCGCCCATTCCTCGACAACGCGTCCCCCAGCCGTGCTTTCTACGGTGGAAGGCAAGACGTCCATGCCACCCTTCAGCCCCAATCGCGGGATGACTTCCCACTTGCCTTCGGCGCCCATGCGGACAGGAATCGAACCCGAAAAAGCATCAGGGTTTGCCGGGTCGATGATTGCCCAGTGACCGCGGCCATTGAGGCCGTTTTCATAGCGCACGTAATAAGCGTTGTCGTTGAGTTTGATCGCGGTCGACGGGTTCGATGCGAGCCGGTACGTGCCATGAAACTTGCCCGGTTCACGCACCAAGGCGTTTTCGCTGAGCGGTTCCTCAATCTTGAAGGACGCTGGTACTTCTGCGTCTGGCGCGATCACGGTCGGCTGTTCAATCGTGATGTCAGTTGCCGTTTTGGCCGGTTGCGTCGACTCAACCAGATCGGCCATTTCCTGCGCTTCGGCCGCATCAATCTCGGGGCCGATGTCCTGTAGCGATCCCGGGCCTTTGAGCATCAACAGATTGAAAAGCAGGTCGATGCTGCTCAGCACTGACCCCAGGATGCCGGCCTTGCGATCTTCCGGGGTTTTGCCGTTGGCGGCCTGATCGATATTCAGGCCCAGGCTCGCCAGGCTGGCGCCGACCACCGGCAAGGCGACCGGCCAGCCGACTACGGCCATCGGGCCGAACAAGCGCAGCCCGGCGCTGAGGTAGCCTTTCCAGAGTTTTTTGCGTAGATCGCCATTGGAGGTTAACGACAGCGCAGAGTCGGCAAACATCGTGTCTTTGGCCGCGTCTCGCAACCAACTGAAGGCATCACCTTCAATGACGTGGTTTTCCTGATTGATCAGGTGATGGTCATAGGTGCCCCACATCGCCACCAGCTGGTTCATGATGTCGCTGATGTTTTCGCCGATGACCTGGCGATTACGCAGAGAGTAGTGGCTCATGAACACCTTGCGCGCCGCGTCTGTGTTCAGTTGCTGGAGCATCCAGAAGTGCATGTCGGTGATGGTCTCAACGACTGCAAAAGGTTTGTGCTCGCCGGGAAGGTAAAGAATCTGCCGACCTTTGGGGAGCACGAAACGCAAAATGTTGGTGGCAACGTAACCGGCGAAATCCAGGGTACGAACTCCGTCGCAAGTGTGCTGCGCTTGCAGCAGTTGCAGGCTGACAGGCCAGGTGATGGGGCCGATCACGGCGTTGGTCACGTGCTGGAAGTCGTCGTCGCTTAACTGGCCTTTGTCCCGCGCTTGCACCGCGTCACTGAGGAAGGTGCACTTGGTCAGCGTGCGGAAGTCGCTGGCATTGTCGTTCCAGAACGCCGTCAACCTGTCGGTGTAGAGGGCGCTGAAGTCGATGTTCCAGAAGTCATTCAGCACCTCATTGCCATGCAGGTGGACTTCATTGGTTTCGTTGAAGGTGTCGACCTCCGGACCTGCCGTGTAGAAGCCTGCGTAGACATCGAGCAGGTCCGCGTTGTCCTGGTCGGAAACGCGAAAACGCTGGATCACCAATTGAGTGAGGGTCAGGGTGGTGGCGGGCTTTTCGTACAGGTGCTCCCAACCGGTGAATGTCCTGGTGCTGCTTTGCGCAGCATCGAAGCGATGGAAATAGACCTTGTCCGGGTCGAGGTGGGCGAGGCCGTATTTCTTCAGCAGACCGCCGGCGACTTCATAAGCGGTGTCGCGCAGGCCGGGGCAAGTCTTGACGATGGTGGTGGCGATGGCTTTGAGGGCAGCCTTGTCGGCGGCATTGGGCAACGGGCGGGCTTCGATGGCGTTCATACACTCTCTTTCCTTGAGAATCGGGCAGCGAGGATGACCCGTTGGCTCAAGGTTTGTGCACTACATAGTTATGCCTGTCGAAAATATCTGGGCGCAGCCCTTGTTGGCTGTGACCAGTCGCCGCGCTGCCCTTACTGTTTCGCAACCGCAGGTGTATCGTATTCGCCTTTTGCGGGTCTTGGGCCTGTTGCTGATAGTGAGGTAGTTGAGTTCATGTCCTTTACCCGTCGACAAATCCTCGGTGGTCTGGCCGGTCTTGTGGTGGTTGGCGTGGGGGCCGGTGGCGCGTCGCGCTACTGGCTGGGCAAGATGGCCGACGCTGACGCAGGCCACGACTACGAGTTGATCGCCGCGCCGCTGGACGTGGAGCTGGTGCCGGGGCACAAGACCGAGGCCTGGGCGTTCGGCCCTTCGGCACCTGGCACCGAATTGCGCGTGCGTCAGGGTGAATGGCTGCGAGTGCGCTTCATCAACCATCTGCCGGTGGCAACCACCATTCACTGGCACGGTATCCGTCTGCCGCTGGAGATGGACGGCGTGCCGTACGTGTCGCAATTGCCGGTATTGCCCGGTGAATATTTTGATTACAAATTCCGCGTGCCGGACGCCGGCAGCTACTGGTATCACCCGCACGTCAGCAGCAGCGAAGAATTGGGGCGCGGGCTGGTCGGGCCGTTGATCGTCGAAGAGCGCGAGCCGACCGGGTTCAAGTACGAAAAGACCCTGAGCCTGAAGAACTGGCACATCGACGATGAAGGCAATTTCGTCGAATTCAGCATCCCTCGGGAAGCGGCGCGTGGCGGCACGGCGGGACGTCTTTCGACCATCAACGGTGTGCCGGCGCCGGTGATCGAGTTGCCGGCCGGGCAGATCACCCGGGTGCGTCTGCTCAACCTCGACAACACCCTGACGTATCGCATCAACATCCCTGGCGTCGAAGCGCAGATCTATGCGCTGGACGGCAACCCGGTCGAGCCGCGGCCGCTGGGCAAGGAATATTGGCTGGGCCCGGGCATGCGCATTTGTCTGGCGATCAAGGCGCCGCCGGCCGGTGAAGAATTGTCGCTGCGCAACGGCCCGGTACGCCTGGGTACATTGCGCTCGGTGGCCAACAATGATGCGCCGACGGACTGGCCAAAAGCCCTGCCGGCCAACCCGGTGGCCGAGCCGGATCTGGCGAATGCCGAGAAACTCAACTTCAATTTCGAATGGGTCGGTTCGGTGTCGGTCAACGTCGACAACGGCAAGCCGCCGAGCCTGTGGCAGATCAACGGCAAGGCCTGGGACATCACCGACAAGACCTGCGCGGACCGGCCGATCGCCAGCCTGAAACTGGGCCAGAGCTACATTTTCGAATTGAAGAATATGACCCAGTACCAACACCCGATCCACCTGCACGGCATGAGCTTCAAGGTAATTGCGTCGAACCGGCACAAGATCGTTCCGTATTTCACCGACACCTATCTGCTGGGCAAGAACGAGCGTGCGCAAGTGGCGCTGGTGGCGGATAACCCGGGCGTGTGGATGTTCCATTGCCACGTGATCGACCACATGGAAACCGGCCTGATGGCCGCCATTGAGGTGAAGTGATGCGCCAGATTCGCCCCGCCGCGATCATCGACCGCAGCCGTGACCGGGATTTCATGCGCGAAGCTCTGGCCCTCGCTGCCCAAGGCGCAGCCCTTGGCGAAGTGCCGGTGGGTGCGGTGCTGGTGCAGGATGGCGAGATCATCGGTCGCGGCTTCAACTGCCCGATCAGTGGCAGCGACCCGAGTGCCCATGCGGAAATGGTCGCGATTCGTGCGGCCGCCCAAGCGGTAAACAATTATCGGCTGCCGGGCAGCACGCTCTACGTGACGCTGGAGCCGTGCAGCATGTGTGCAGGGCTGATCGTGCATTCGCGGATTGCCCGGGTGGTGTATGGCGCGCTGGAGCCGAAAGCGGGGATTGTGCAGAGTCAGGGGCAGTTTTTTACCCAGGGCTTTTTGAATCACCGGGTACTGTATGAAGGCGGGGTGCTGGCGGAGGAGTGTGGCGCCGTGCTGACCGAGTTCTTCAGGGCGCGCCGCGCAAAATCCACTGAATAAAAACAAAACAAATGTGGGAGCGGGCTTGCTCGCGAAGAGGGAGGGCCAGTCGACATTGATGTCCCTGACACACCGCTTTCGCGAGCAAGCCCGCTCCCACAGGGGGATCTCCTTTTAAGGGGAGGTCGGGTTATTTCTTGGCGACGATCACCGCGCGCATCGGCGCCGGCAAGCCTTCGATGGTCTTGCTGTGATCTTGCGGATCAAGAAAGTCGCTCAACGACTGATACTTCATCCACTCGGTGCCGCGCTGTTCTTCAACCGTCGTGGTGCTGACGTCTACGCAGCGAATGTCGGTGAAGCCCGCTCGGCGCAGCCACAACTCCAGCGCTGGAACCGAGGGCAGGAACCACACGTTGCGCATCTGCGCGTAGCGGTCTTCCGGCACCAGCACCTGGTGCTTGTCGCCTTCAACCACCAACGTTTCCAGCACCAGTTCGCCACCCTTGACCAGGCAATCCTTGAGCGCCAGCAAATGCTCGATCGGCGAGCGGCGGTGGTAGAACACGCCCATGGAAAACACCGTGTCGAAACCTTCGAGGTTCGGCGGCAGGTCTTCGAACGGGAACGGCAGATGCCAGGCGTTTGGCTCGGACAGGTAACGCTGCACCGCCTGGAACTGGCAGAAGAACAGCCAATTCGGATCGACGCCGATCACGCTATCAGCACCGGCGCCCAGCATGCGCCACATGTAATAGCCGTTGCCGCAGCCGACGTCGAGGATGCGCTTGCCCTTCAGATCAAGGTGTGGAGACACCCGCGACCACTTCCAGTCCGAGCGCCATTCGGTGTCGACGTGCACGCCGAACAGGTCGAACGGGCCTTTGCGCCACGGTGACAGCCCCATCAGCGCGGTGCGCATTTGGGTGCGGGTTTCGTCGTCGCACTCGGTGTCGAGTTTCAGGCCATTGAGCAGATCGACTTCGCTCGGCTGGATCTTCGGCAGCGCGTCCAGCGCACTTTGCCAGCGCTCCAGATCGCCGTGGCCCTTCTCCATTTTCTTGTCGAGTTGCACTTGCAGGGTATTGGCCCAGTCGGCCAGCGGGGTACCGGCCAGACGGCGGGCGAGGGGGGACAGATCAATCATGGCAAGGCAATCAACGAGGCAAAGTTAAGACACTGGAACCACGGCACGACTTTCGAGAACCCGGCGGCCAGCAGGCGTTCGCGGTGTTCTTCGAGGCTGTCGGGCTTCATGACGTTTTCGATGGCGCTGCGCTTCTGGGCAATTTCCAGTTCGCTGTAGCCGTTGGCGCGTTTGAACGCGACGTGCAGATCGGTGAGCAGCGCGTGCTCTTCGGCATCGTTGAAGCGCAGCTTCTCCGACAGGATCAATGCGCCGCCGGGCAGCAATGACTGGCGGATACGCGACAGCAGTGCGGTGCGCTGCTCCGGAGCGATGAATTGCAGAGTGAAGTTCAGTGCCACCACCGAGGCTGGTTTGAAGTCGAGCGCGAGGATGTCGCCTTCGATCACATCGACCGGCAGCAACTCCTGAAACATCGAGTCCTGACCATTGAGGTATTCGCGGCAGCGCTCGACCATCGCTGCGGAGTTATCCACCGCGATCACCCGACAACCGTCGGTGCGCACGTGGCGACGCAGGGCCTGAGTCACTGCGCCGAGCGAAGCGCCAAGGTCATACAGCACGCTGTTCGGCTGAGCGAATTGCGCCGCCAGCACACCGAGGTTTTCGACAATGGTCGGGTAACCCGGCACCGAGCGCTTGATCATGTCCGGGAACACCCGCACCACGTCCTCGTTGAAGGCGAAGTCAGGCACCTGGGCCATCGGCTGGGCGAAAATGCGATCGGGTTCTTTGCTCACGGCGGTTCCGGCGGTGTCGGTGGAAAAGGCCGGCATTTTAGCCAAAAGGGCGCGGAGATGCTTGGGTTGTCTGATAAAGCGTGAAACAGCTGAGGAAAAATCAATGGACAAGCGCAAGGACGAGGCTTGGCCATTGATTATTTGACGTTGATTAATCGGAATCGATTAACACAGTGTAGTCGGATGTGCCCTTGATATTTAGTTCCCGATTACGTTTGTCCACGCCCTTGAAGTTGAAGTTGAGTTTGTATTTTAATTGTTCGGAATCTACGGCTGCGCTTTCAATAGTAATGGAGCCGCTTTTTGCATCATAGTTACGAGACTTGACATCACCCGGGCGGGTGCCGGTTTCAAAGTAGTAGGCGTTAAGGAAAGGGAAGTTCGGATCGGTCACAGTATAGGTGCCGGGTTTAATGTTTTTGTTGAATACCAGCACCAGACCTTTTTTACATCCGCGTGAGTAGTCTGAAGCGTTCGCACGAGTGACCAATGCAATAATGTCGCTACCGCAAGGGTCGGGTTCGTACGCAACAATCTGGCTCTCGAATTTTACTCGACCAGAGATTGTGGCAATTGTCTCAGCGCTAACAGTGATGTAAGAATCTACAGCGTTGGCAGAAATTGCATTATTGCTTTTGAAGAAGGTCATGAAGGTCTTCCTTGTATTGTCAGAATGGTTGTTGAAGCCATCTGCATACTAGTAAGGCCGGTTAAGGTTAACTACTGTCATTTCTGACAGTCTCTTATAATCTTTCGTTATGGTCGCAGACTTTTACGTTGTGAGTTTGGCAGCTTTACTTGTTTTTGTTGAATGCCGAGGCGGTAATGCCCCACTGCCCGAGCCAGTAACTGAGGATGATCGCGTACGGCGCGGCATGGAATGGCGCCACAAAGCGGTCGATGCCAATGACACTGTCCGAGAACACGAATGCCACCGCGCCACCCGCTGCCAGCAACGCTGAACGCTGAGGCACGTTGCTGCCAAGGCGAGCGAGGGCGCGCCAGAGCATGGCGCTGATTGCGCTGCCATAGACGATCACCGGCACCAGCAACGGCCCCAGCCCACCGGATATCAGAATGCCCAGCAGAACGCCCCCGAGGCCGAGGGCAAGCACCAGCGGCAAGAGCGCCAGACGCTTGCAGTCGCTGAGATACGCCTTGAGATACGCCAGGTGCGCGAGCAGAAACGCGCCGAGGCCAAATACAAACAGATCCCCCGGCCACGCCAGCAACACATCGCCGAGCACAGAGAAAATCAGACCGAGGCTGATCCAGCGGCGATAGTCGCTGGGCGGCGCATCATGCAGCCAGCCAAGCAGCGCCAACACCGGTAACGGTTTGACCAACAGGCACAGCAGCGCCGCATGGGTGCTCACACCGTAGAGAAACGTCACCGCGCCCATCAGCGCCAGAATCAGCCAGCCCACGATCAGTTCACCGAGATCGCGCAGTCGAAGGTTTCCGCTGGCGTGACTTCAGGCTCCCATGGCTGTTGCGAAGTCAGGCGCAAACGGCCGGTTCCGGTGGCGAATGCCTGGAAGCGCCACGTGGAAAAGCCGCCCGCGCCAACCATGCCGGAATCTTTCGGGCTGCTGTAAACCTCGGGGCTCAGCGCACGCAGTACGCCACCGGCCGAATCCTGAATCGCCCAGCGATAACCGGTGGTAGGGTTGCTCGGAAGCATGACGATCAGGTTTTGCCCGTTGGTCAGCCGCACGGGGCATTCGCTCTGTTTTTCCACAGTCACGTTCTGTTTGGGCTGCGTGGCGCAGGCGGCCAGCAGAGAGAGGGCGAGAGGTACAAACAGGCGAGTGGGGGACATAAGGTCAGCGGCTCCGACGTTGGCGACGAACGGCGAGCATAACTGAAGATGAGACAAAGTGTGACAGATGCGGTGCTACCCATCTCGGCTGAGTGTTCTGATACCTCGGGCTCCATTGGGGGGCTTGAAGTATTCAAGGTCCAGTAGCGTAGCCACCAGAGTTGTTAGCTCCGATGGTGTATGTTCCAGTAACGATTCTCGCGTCCATGCCAAAAAACTTTGCATGTTGGTAGTGCTAGCGCCATTTGCAGAGAAACTGATGTCCAGACGTTCGGAACACTGTAGTTTTAGATTGGAAAGTTTGTTGAGGGAAAAAGTACCCGTTTTCAGTACTGAAGTTGATGGTTCCGTTCATGACGGTTTCCATAGGCCAGCTCCTGGTATTAGCTATTCTTGAGGGCGCTGTATTGTTTGGCTGCTGAGTCGGAAGCGCTTTTTTTATTCGTTCGTCAAATAAATTTTGAAATTGGATTCGATGATGAGCATAGATCCGCTGCTTGTCTGGACCTTGATGTTGAAATCGTTTGATGAGTAGCAGAGTCCGTCGCTCGAGATCTTTAAGTCGAGGGTTGCTTCGAGTGCGGTAGTTGAAATTAATTGGTGGTTTTTAGTTATGTCCGAATAACGTATTTCTGCATACTGGACGTCAAGGATACTGCCGGGAACACCCTGTTTGAATGTATGAGTGCCGGACGAAATATCTTTTTTCAGCTTGAGCAGGAATTCGCGTCGATCACTGGCATAACGGGGTTGTAAGGCGGTGTCACCTGCAATGGCACGGAGTGAAAGATAGTCGTCATCTTCGAGTGCATGATTTTGAATTGATCGGGATGTATAAGGCGCCCTTGAATCCTGCCCATTTATATTCAGGAATCTGGCATTGAACTCGCCAGTTATGTTTTGAAGTCTGGCAGCCAGTGCGTTGATGTTGGGGCGCAGGGTATCCAGTGTGACATTACCCTGTGCGACGATGAGATTGCCAGCCAACACTCGGGTTTCTGCGTTACCTTGAACGGCTTTGATGGAAATGCTGAAAGTATTTATTTTGTAAATGCGCTGTCCGGTGCCTGAGTCCTCAACCGCGATAGTCAATGAGCCACTTATGCCTTCGGAGCTTAAACTCTGATATGTGTCTTCGTCTGTTTTTAACTGCTCAAGATAGTGGGCGCCGATAAAGTTGCCAAGTCTGTCTAGTGGGTAGGTTCCTGACGTGATTTTATTTGAAAGTGTAATTGAGAACGTTTGTCTTTGAGTGTTAGTGATTGTGTTGAGAGAAAAAGTGAACGTTGTGTTTGTCTTGTCTCTGCTAGCGTAAGTTTCAAGTTGCGATGATGTGATTTCGACTTGCCTTTCTGTCTTTAATTGAAGGGTTCCTTCAATGCGCTGGAGGTCACGAACTGCGGAGCTGCCGGTGTTGGCTGTCATGGTGATCTTCTTCCGTGTGAGAGGGGCACGGAAAATAGTGATCGCCAGGGTCGGACTTGGCTACTGTCATATATGACAGGTTTTTATATTGATTATGTTGGATAACAGGTGTTTTATGGCGGATTGGCGCTAACAGCTCATGACTGAGAGCGCCATACCTCCAATCAGAACAATACCTTCGCTACATCCGCAAACTTCTTGGCAAAATGCACGGTGATGCCGTCCTTCAGGTAGTCAGGCAACTCCTCGAAATTGCCACGGTTCGGCTCCGGCAGAATCAACTCGAAGATCTTCTGCCGGCGCGCCGCAATCACTTTCTCACGTACCCCGCCAATCGGCAGTACATGCCCGGTCAGGGTCAGTTCGCCAGTCATTGCCACGCCCTTTTTCGGCGGCTGGTTGCGGGCGAGCGAGAGCAGGGCGCTGGCCATGGTCACGCCGGCGCTCGGGCCGTCTTTCGGGGTCGCGCCCTCCGGCACGTGCAGGTGAACGAAGGCTTCGTCGAAGAACTTCGGATCACCGCCGAACGCCTTCAAGTGCGAGCTGACGTAGCTGTAGGCGATCTCGGCCGACTCTTTCATCACATCGCCCAGTTGCCCGGTGAGTTTGAACCCACGGTTGAGTGTATGAATCCGCGTGGCTTCGATCGGCAGGGTCGCGCCGCCCATGCTGGTCCAGGCCAGACCGGTGATGACGCCGGTACCGGACAGCACTTGCTCATTGCGAAACACCGGATGGCCCAGCGAGGCTTCCAGATCTTTCGGCCCGAGCTTGATCACCGCTTTCGGGTCTTCGATCAGTTTCATCACCGCTTTGCGCACCAGTTTGCCCATTTGCTTTTCGAGCTGGCGCACACCGGCTTCACGGGCGTAACCGTCAATCAAGGCCTTGAGCGCGCTGTCACTGATGCTCAGGCTGCCCTTGGACACGCCGGCCTTTTCCAACAGTTTCGGCCACAGGTGGCGCTTGGCGATGGCGACTTTTTCTTCGGTGATGTAGCCCGACAGGCGAATCACTTCCATCCGGTCCAGCAGCGGGCCGGGAATCGAATCCAGGGTGTTGGCGGTGCACACGAACAGGACTTTTGACAGGTCCATGCGCAGGTCGAGGTAGTGGTCGAGGAATTCGACGTTCTGTTCCGGGTCGAGGGTTTCCAGCAGCGCCGAGGCCGGGTCGCCCTGGTAGCTCTGGCCCATCTTGTCGATCTCGTCGAGCATGATCACCGGGTTCATCACTTCGACGTCTTTCAACGCCTGCACCAGTTTGCCCGGCTGTGCGCCGATGTAGGTGCGACGGTGGCCCTTGATCTCGGCTTCGTCGCGCATGCCGCCGAGGCTGAAGCGATAGAACGGCCGGCCGAGCGATTCGGCGATGGATTTGCCGACGCTGGTTTTACCCACGCCCGGCGGGCCGACCAGCAGCACGATGGAGCCGCTGATTTCGCCTTTGTAGGCACCGACTGCAAGGAACTCGAGGATGCGGTCCTTGATGTCGTCCAGACCCGCGTGGTGTTTGTCGAGCACCTTGCGCGCGTGTTTGAGGTCGAGTTTGTCCTCGCCATACACGCCCCACGGCACTGAAGTCGCCCAGTCGAGGTAGTTGCGGGTGACCGCGTACTCCGGCGAGCCGGTTTCGAGGATCGACAGCTTGTTCATTTCCTCTTCGAGGCGTTTTTGCACTTGCGCCGGCAGGACTTTGCCTTCGAGGCGCTGTTCGAACTGTTCAAGGTCGGCGCTGCGGTCGTCCTTGGTCAGGCCGAGTTCCTGCTGGATGACCTTGAGTTGTTCCTTGAGGAAGAACTCGCGCTGATGCTCGCCGATCTTGCGGTTCACTTCAGCGGAGATTTCTTTTTGCAGGCGCGCGACTTCGACTTCCTTGCGCAGCATCGGCAGGACTTTTTCCATGCGCTTGAGCATCGGCACGCAGTCCAGCACTTCCTGCAGCTCGGGGCCGGTGGCGGAGGTCAGGGCGGCGGCAAAGTCGGTCAGCGGTGACGGGTCGTTGGGGCTGAAGCGGTTGAGGTAGTTTTTCAGTTCTTCGCTGTACAGCGGGTTGAGCGGCAGCAGTTCCTTGATCGCGTTGATCAGCGCCATACCGTAGGCCTTGACCTCGTCGGTCGGCTCGGTGGGCTGGTGCGGGTATTCGACTTCCACCAGGTACGGCGGGCGGTGGTGCTTGAGCCAGGTCTTGATGCGCACACGGCTCAGGCCCTGGGCGACAAACTGCAGTTTGCCGTTTTCGCGGCTGGCGTGGTGAACCTTGACCAGCGTGCCGTATTCGGGGAGGGCGCCGGTGTTGAAGTGGCGTGGATCTTCCTGGGGCGTGTCCATGAAGAACAGGGCCAGGGAGTGGTGGTCGGATTTGCTGACCAGATCGAGGGTTTCGGCCCAGGGTTCTTCGTTGACGATGACTGGCAGCACTTGGGCCGGGAAGAACGGGCGGTTGTGGATCGGGATGACGTAGACCTTGTCCGGCAGGTTCTGGCCGGGCAGGGCCAGGCCTTTGCCGGAGGAGGTGTGTTCGATGTGTTCGGCTTCGGTGTAGTCGTCTGGGTTGTCCGGGAATTCTTGCTGGTCGCTCATGGGGCACCTGCGCAATGGGGTATGGGTCTTAGATGGGGCGGGGGGTGGGTGGTTTCAATGGGGGGGGATGTTTCTGCTTGTGTGTTCAGGGTTTTGACAGGGTTTCTTTGGACTTGGCGGCCTCTGGGCCGACCATGTTCTTTTGGGGTTGGGGGGTATATCCGTTGCTTCGGGTGGTGCGGCTGGCGGTTCCGCTCTTACAGCGGGTCACTTTTTCAGACGCCAAAAAGTAACCAAAAGGCTGGGCCCCGGCGTTCGGCCCTCGCTTAGGCTCGGGTTCCTTCGTTACGGGGTTCATCCGGGGGCATCGTCTACGGTTTGCTTCGCTGCACCTCCTCTCGATGTGTTTGGCTGCGCCAAACGGTCGCTGCGCTCCCACCCCCGGATAAACCCCTCCACTCAGCCTGCCGAAGGGGCCTTGCAGATCAAGATCAAGAGCTGCAGCCGAGCTTGCGCTCATCCTGTTGAGTGGGGCGGCTTTGCCGCGTGCGGTGCACACAAATCTAAACTGCAGACTTTCGCCTGCTCGCGATGGCGGCCTACGAGCCGACCAATCCCCACCTGAACACACCCAAATCCAATTGTGGGAGCTGGCCTGCCAGCGATGGCGGCCTGACAGCCGACCACCCCCCAACTGAACACACCCAATCCAATTGTAGGAGTGAGCCTGCTCGCGATGGCGGCCTACGAGCCGACCAATCCCCAACTGAATACACCCATTCCAACTGTGGGAGCGAGCCTGCTCGCGAAAGCGGTGTGTCAGTCACCGCAAGTGTTGGATGTGCTGACGCCTTCGCGAGCAAGCCCGCTCCCACAGGTTTTTCAGCGAATTCAGAGCAGTTGTATGCAAAAAAGGCGATGCCCCTCACGAGACATCGCCTTTCTATTACCGCCGCTAAAGCTTATTCCGGCAGTTTGTACGCAATCACATAGTCACCCATTTTGGTGCCCAGCGAGCCGTGACCGCCGACGACGAGCAGGACGTATTGCTTGCCGTCCTTGCCGGTGTAGGTCATTGGCGTGGCTTGGCCGCCTGCAGGCAGACGCGATTTCCACAGTTCTTTACCGGTGTTCACGTCGTAGGCGCGCAGGTACTGGTCGAGGGTGCCGCTGAGGAAGCCGACGCCGCCGGCGGTGACCATCGAGCCACCCATGCTTGGTACGCCCAGGGTGAAGCCGATCGGAATTGGCGAGCTGTCGCGGCTGGTGCCGTTCTTGCGTTTCCACACGACTTTGCCGGTGGTCAGGTCGATACCGGCGACGTAGCCCCAGGCCGGGGCCTGGCACGGTACGCCGAATGGCGACATGAACGGGTGCATGGTCACGGCGTATGGCGCGCCGGTGTTTGGCTGGATACCGGCAGTTTCGCTTTCGCGCTTGCTGTCGGCGGCCACTTCGGCGCGCGGGATCATCTTCGAGACGAAGGCCATGTAGTTCGGGCTGGTGAACAGCATCTGGCGAACCGGGTCGACCGATACGCCACCCCAGTTGAATACACCGACGTTACCCGGGTAGATCAGGCTGCCTTGTTCCGACGGAGGCGTGTACTGGCCTTCGTAGCGCAGTTCCTTGAACTGGATGCGGCACAGCATCTGGTCGAACGGGCTGGCACCCCACATGGCTTTTTCGGTCAGTTCCGGAGCCAGCAGGTTGAGGTCCGAACGGGCCTGGGTCGGTGCGGTGTGGTCGCCTTTCACGGCGCCTTGCGGTACCGGGATTTCGCGGATCGGAATGATCGGCGTGCCGTCACGACGGTCGAGGACGTACAGGCTGCCCTGTTTGGTCGGAGCGATCAGCGCAGGTTTCACGCCGTCGGCGGTTTTCATGTCGAGCAGGGTTGGCTGGCTGCCAACGTCCATGTCCCACAGGTCGTGGTGGGTGAACTGGTAGTTCCAGCGCACTTTACCGGTGGCCAGGTCGAGGGCGACGATGCCGGCGCTGAATTTCTCGGCGCCCGGGGTGCGGTCAGCGCCCCACTGGTCTGGGGTCTGGTTGCCCAGTGGCAGGAAGACCATGCCGAGTTTTTCGTCGACGCTGGCCAGCGACCACATGTTGGCCGAGTTGCGGCTGTAGATTTCGCCCGGGGCCAATGGCTCGGTGGCGTCCGGCTTGTCGCTGTCCCAGTTCCAGACGAGGTGGCCGTCGCGCACGTCGAAGGCGCGGATCACGCCCGATGGCTCGTTGGTCGATTCGTTGTCGGTGACGTGACCGCCCATGATCACCAGATCACGGGTAATCGCCGCTGGCGAAGTGGAGTAGTAGCCGCCGGCGGTGAACGGGCCGATGCCTTGGGTCAGGTTGACCACGCCGTTTTTGCCGAAGCCTTCGCAGATCTTGCCGGTGTCGGCGTTCAGTGCGATCAGACGGGCGTCAGCGGTTGGCAGGTACAGGCGACGCGGGCAGGCCTGGGCAACGGCTTTGCCAGCTTCGGAGATAACGGCCGACGCGGCGTTTTCAGACTTGGCGTAAGCGGCTTCGTCGTAGTACGACACGCCACGGCAGGTCATGTGGGCGAAGCCCTTGAAGCCCACCGGGCTCTTGATCTGCGGGTCGAAACGCCACAGTTCCTTGCCGGTGTCCGGGTCCAGCGCCAGCACTTTGCTGTGCGCGGTGCAGGCATAGATCATGCCGTTGGCTTTGAGCGGGGTGTTTTCGTTGGTCAGCTCGACCGGGTCATCGGCGGTCGGCAGGTCGCCGGTCTGGATGCGCCAGGCTTCTTGCAGCTTGCCGACGTTGGCCGGGGTGATCTGCTTGAGCGGCGAGTAACGGTCACCGAATTCGCTGCGGCCGTAGGCCTGCCAGTCGCCATCGGGCATGGCTGGCGCGGTGCTGGTCATGTCCGCGGTGTCGCGGCCCAGTTCGCCGAACGTTTCGCCCGGGTGGGTGAACAGGCTGGCCAACGCGGTGATGCCGGCCAGAACCACGGCCACACTCAGACCACCAGTGCCCATCGGCGCCGGGCCTGCGAGCAGCAATGGACGACGGAACCACGGCAGCAACATCACGATGCCGAGAACGAACCACAGGGCCAGACGTGGCACCAGTTGCCACCAGTCCAGACCGACTTCCCACAAGGCCCAGACCGTGCTGGCGAACAGCACGATGGCGTACAGGCCCAGCGCTGCACGACGACGCAGCAGCAACAGAATGCCGGTCAGCGCAATGCCGATACCGGCCAGCAGGTAGTACAGCGAGCCGCCGAGCATGCTCAGCTTGACTCCCCCGGCCAACATGGCCAGGCCCATCAGTAGAAGCAGTATGCCGAGCAGGCTCGGTAGCAGACGGCCCCGACTCGAAGCACTTTCGGTGCTCATAGTGTGATTCTCCGTGACGTTTCAAGTAGTCCCGCGCAGTAGTCACTGTAGATGACGATTGGGCGCAGGCATGGTTCAGATAAAACTTGTGTAGCTAACGAAATTCTTTTGTGGGAGCGGGCTTGCTCGCGAAAGCGGTGTTTCAGAAGGCTGATGTGTTGACTGACACGACGCCTTCGCGAGCAAGCCCGCTCCCACAGTGGGTATTTGCCAGCTCTTAGAACGACGACTGGATCTTGATCCCCGCAATCAGGGCATCGTCGACGTCGTTCACGCCACCGGGATGGCGGATGTATTGCAGGTTCGGGCGCACGGTCAGCCAGTTGGCGAGGTGCACGCCGTAATACAATTCGGCGCTGTATTCGGTGTCCTGCGGCGGCAGGAACGACGGATCGTCATAGTCGTAGACGGCGTTGGCCTGATTGCTCGCCTCGGCGTTCTTGCGAAAGGCCGGATTGACGTGAACGCGGGCCAGGGCGAAACCGATGTCGTCCTTGGCGCGGGCATCGAACGGGCCTTTGTAGACGACGCCGGCCTGCACGTAGTTGTCGATCGCGTTGGTTTTCTTGTCGTGCATCGTGGCGTTGGCGAACACGCTCAAGCCGCGCGAGTGGTCGCTGGCGATGCTGGTGACTTGCTGCTGGGCACCGAACCACACGCCGTGCTTGCTCGACGCGCTGCGGTAGGCTTCGCCGCTCAGTGCAGCAGGCTGGCCGTTCTGGTCTTTATAGACGTCAGATGCCTTGGCGCTGCTGTAGTAGTAGCCGGCGCGGTATTCGCCCGGCAGACCATTGAGCTTGGGTGTCCAGACCAGTTCGACCGGCAACACGGCGCCCTGGGTGCCGCTGCCGCTGAGTTTGAAGCCGTTGCCGCGATCGAGGTTCGACGGGTTTTGCTCGTAAGCGCCGACCTGAGCGTACAGCTCTGGTGTCAGGTGATATTTGACCCGCAGCGCCCACTGGCTGACCGGCCAGTTGTACCAGATGCCGCCGACCCAGTTGCCGACTTGCGAGCCGCAGAACGCCAGGTTCTGGAAATCGCACGGAAAGCTGTTGAAGTCTTCGCCTTCACCGAAACGGCCGACCTTGATGTCGAGCTTCTGGTCGAAGAATTTCTGCTGATACCACATCTGCGTCAGGCGCGTGGTCTGGCCACGGCCCCAGACTTCCTGCGCGGAGGTGAAGCCGCCGACGCGCGGATCGTTGATCCGGTCGTTGCTGATGTTGTTGCCGCTGCGCTTGGTGACGGTCAGTTGAAACTCGGCGTCGTCCCAGCCGAGGATCTTTTGCAGGTCCAGGTGCGTGCCCAGACCGAACTGGTCGCTGTAGCGCGCGGTGCGGTCGTGGTCGTAGCCGCCGTGCAGGTTGCTGCCCATTTCGCCGGTGTAATCGAGTTTGAAGTCGTAGCCTTTTTCCGAGAGTTCGGTACGGGTGCCGTTCCAGTCACCGAGCATCCACGGTGAGTCGCTGTCGAAGGCGGGGGCCGCCTGGGCGTAGGTGGCGAAGCCGAGCGCGGTGCAGCCGCCGAGCAGGCGCAGGGCTGAGATAGCGCTGTCTCGGGAGAAGGAAAAATCAGGCATGGATCAGTCTTTTTTTGATGTTTTCTGGGGGTAAACCGAGCGCTTCAATTTGCCGCAGGCAGTGAAGCGATTCAGCTGAAGGGCGGCAGGATAATGATCTGTAACAAAAAGACAAAGGGCTTTTGCAGACATGCAGCGTTTCGCATTCGGTAACAGTGCGTCAAACGGGCGCATTGTGGGCAGGTTCGCAGGCTGCGATCTTCTCGGGTTGGCCTACATTTGATGCAAGGCCTTCCACCTGACCGGCCCCTCGGCTAAGGTGCGCGGCTTGTGCATTTTCACTCCGTCCAAAGGCCTGGCATGAACGACCACACTCCCGATCCGCTGCATGGCGTAACCCTCGAACAGATCCTCAATGCGCTGGTGGCGCATTACGAGTGGTCGGGGTTGGCCGAGCGCATCGATATCCGCTGCTTCAAGAGCGACCCGAGCATCAAGTCGAGCCTGACGTTCCTGCGCAAAACTCCGTGGGCACGGGAGAAGGTCGAGCGCTTGTATGTGAAATTGATGCGTACCAAGCGTCCGCTCTGAGATGGACGCCGTTTTGCGGCGACGCCTGATCATGCTCATCGCCAGCCTCGGCTGGGCCGGGTTGAGCATTCAGCTGTACCTGATTTTCCTTGCGCGCCTGAGTGTCGACGCCAGTCTGCTGGGCGGGCTGGTGAGCTTCTTCAGTTACTTCACGGTACTGACCAATACCCTGGTGGCGAGCGTGCTGACGAGCGCGGTCACCCGGCGCGAATCCGCTGTGCAACGCTGGTTTCTGCTGCCTTGGGTCAGTAGCGGGGTGGCGGTGAGCATCGCGGTGGTCGGCCTGGCCTACAGCATTTTATTGCGACATTTGTGGCACCCCGAGGGGTGGCAGTTTATCGCTGATGAATTGCTGCACGACGTGATGCCGCTGCTGTTTCTGGGCTATTGGTGGTGCTGCGTGCCCAAAGGTACGTTGCGCTTTTGGCACCTGCCGCTGTGGCTGATTTACCCGCTGGTGTATTTCGGTTATGCCTTGCTGCGCGGGCATCTGCTGGGCGCGTATGCGTACCCGTTCATTGATGTGGCCATGCTGGGTTATGCACAGGTGTTCATCAATGCCGGGGGGATATTGCTGGGGTTTGTGCTGATAGGTTTGCTGGTGATCGGCCTCGACCGCTGGCGGTCAGCACGGCATTGAAACCCATGTGGAAGCGGGCTTGCTCGCGAAAGCGTCGGGTCAGTCAACATCATTTTTGAATGAACCACCGCATTCGCGAGCAAGCCCGCCCCACAGGGAGGCATCTCATTCCTCTTCGGGAGTACCTTCGGCACGCCAGTAGCCGACGGCCTTGATGAGCTGCTCGTCCAGCCCATGCTCATCAATCAATACCCGGCGAATCTGCCGCGAGACCTTGGTCTCGGTCGCTACCCACGCATACAGATTGCCCTTGGGCACTTGCAGCTGTTTGACGGTGGTCAGCAGGTTGTCCTTGCCACCTTCACGCAGCACCCAGATCACATTGACCTGCGCCGCACTTTGCAGCGCCTGTTGCTCGGCACCGTTCTCCACCTCGATCACCACCAGCGCCTTGCGATTGGCCGCCAGGCCTTCGAGGCGACGGGCGATGGCAGGCAGGGCGGTTTCGTCGCCGATCAGCAGGTAGCTGTCGAAGATATCCGGCACGATCATCGAGCCACGCGGCCCGCCGATGTGTAGCAATTGCCCAGGTCGGGCCTGTTCGGCCCAGGTCGAGGCAGGGCCGTCGCCGTGCAGGACGAAGTCGATGTCCAGTTCGAGCGTTTCCAGGTCGTAACGGCGCGGGGTGTAGTCGCGCATCTCGGGCAGCGGCACGTCACTTTTGCCGGCGCCAAGCACCAGTGTCTCCAGCGCGGCGGTTTGTTCGGCGTTCTGCGGGAACAGCAACTTGACGTGATCGTCCGTGCCCAGGCTGATGAACCCGGCCAGTTCTGGCCCGCCGAGGGTGATGCGGCGCATGCGCGGGGTCAGGTTGACCACGCGCAACACCTCAAGCTTGCGGCGTTTGATTTCGTGCATGACGCGGTGAATGGTTTGGGTATCGACTGCAGTCATTCGGCTTTCTCCGGAGCAAATTGAACGGCGGGACCGTCGACAATGGCTTTGGCGGTGTCGTTGAGCAGATCACGCACGCGCAGAATTTCTTCGGGACTCCAGCGCCCGTGGTGCATCTGCAACGCGTGGCGCAGGTTGTGTACGGCTTCGTGGATTTCCGGCGGCCGATCGTGGCCACGCAGCGAGCGTTTGCTGACCTCGATGCGCATGCGCACGCCGTCCAGTGCGATCGCTTGTTCGCTTAAAGACAAACGACCGGCATCGGTCACGCTGTAGCGCTTTTTGCCGGCATCGGCGTCGCCGCTGATCAAGTCGCTTTCTTCCAGAAAGGTCAGGGTCGGGTAGATCACGCCGGGGCTGGGGCTGTAGGCACCGTCGAACATGCCTTCGATCTGGCGGATCAGGTCATAGCCATGGCACGGCTGTTCGGCAATCAGTGCCAGCAGCAGCAATTTCAGGTCGCCGGGGGCGAACACCCGTGGGCCGCGACCGCCGCGTTCGCGTCCGGGGCGCTTCTCGAAGCCGTCGCGGCCGTCACCGTGCTCGCGGTGGGGGGAATGATGGTCTCTCATTTTTGCTTTCTCTCTCGTCGTATTTAGATACAACTTAAGATATATCTTTAGGTGTCTGCAAGGCCTCCTGACCGACGGTTGTCGTCCTTCAATCGAAATATCGGGCGCTGATTACGGCAAACGATCAAAAAAAAGCGGTATTAAATCGCCCGGCAAAGGCGCAGTTTAGTGCTAACTCTCTAATAGTCGGCGTCGGCCTTTATTATCGGCAGGGTGTGGTATGTGTCTTACGGAAGTTGCTGTGAAAGTTGGCGCGTTCAGACAGATTGCTGGCGCGTTGTAGCCTGTCTCTTACAGCAGGACTGAAACTTTTATGGTTTTCGTGGTTTTTTCTCTCTTGGTTAGAGGTCACTGGGCTACACGCTTGTCGGAACTTGCCTGCTTACTTTCAAAGGGAATTGCTTGATCATCTTTCGGCGTTGAAAGTTCAGTTGGGTCAATAACTGCTCGTGACGGTTTTGCTCATCAATAACTTTTGACTCTCCTTCGATTATTTTAAATAACAGGTACTGAAAGATGTTCAAGAAAATCGCGTTTGCTGCTCCTGTGGCTGCTCTGGCACTGAGTGCTTCGATGGCTTTCGCCGCCACTGATGCCAGACACTCCATCAGTCTGGTCGCTACTGTTTCTTCCGATGAATTCTACGCGGTACCGGTTGACTACGACCTGGTCAACAAAGACCAGGACATGAGCTACAACCCGGGCACAGACTCCATGCGTACCATCGATGGTCACTTTGACGTGCTGCACACGGCGGGCAAGGTTCATGCACGACTGGAAGGTGTGCCCAAGCTGATTGCCGGCAACAAGACCATTGATTTGAAGGTTGAACTCAATGGCAAGACGTTGACCACCACGTCGCAAGAAGTGGTTAACGCCACTGATTCCAACACGCGCTATCGTGCGCCGTTCAAGATCAGTGCCGTCACCACCCAAAAGCCTGACGCGGGTGAATACACCGGTGTTGTCACGATGGTTGTGGAACCTTCCGTCTAAGTAATACAGATGACGGAAAACGTTTACTTGTCTCAAGTGGCGTTCCCGGTCGGCAAACTTTCCGGTTTGTCGGCCGAGCGTTGATTTCTTGGTAATCAGAGTATTAGTTCATGTTCCCGATGACGCCCATCGCGACAGCGCTTGCGCTGTTGTTATGTAGCAGTGCATTTGCGGCAACCTCTTCTATTGATAATACGCCACGAAGTTTGCTCGCTCAGGCCAAAGGCCTGCCGGCAGAGTTTGAAGAGCATTTTTTTGATGTTCCGCTGGCGGTACGAGTGGAACTCGACCAACAACCTCTCGGCGAGGCCATGATCGTGTTGTCGCGCGATGACCGGGTGACCTTGCTCGAATTCACCGATACCAGCGAAAGCCGCTTCGATGCCAGCGAGCGCGAGACCTGGGCAGACGTTCTCAAGCCCGGTGTGAGCCTGGGAGCCTGCACGGCTCAGTGCCCTGCGCAGATGCTGGCGGTTCACTACAACCTGGAAAACTCGTTGCTGTCGATCGTGACCGAAAATGCCGAGCGTGAGATTGGGGCCAAGCGTTTTCACGATCAGCCGCCTGGGGGTAGCCGTGGCTTGATCGTGCGCAACCAACTCAACCTCAACGGTGGTCAGGAGCAGGACCTGGGTGGTCGATTCGGCCTGGAGGCCAGCGGCAGTCTGGGCAACTGGAGCCAGAGCTTGAACCTGCAGCTGTCGCGACTGGGCAGCCCGGATGACAAGACTTATCACGCAGTACATGAGCTCTATACCCAGCGCGAAATGGAGGGCAATTTTTTTCGTCTGGGCTACTTCACCCCCAACTCCGAGGGCCTGATGCGTGAACCCCGAGCCTTCGGCAACAGCCCGGATACGGCGGTGGGGCTGATGTACGGAAGCTCCGACAGTCTGGCCATCGACAGCCCGAAACCCAGCGTTTATCCGGTGTATGTCACCGCCAATCGCCAGGCCTCGGTGGAGATCTACCGGGATGGGCTGCTGATTAACACCCAGGCAGTGCCGGCGGGGTTGCAGACGCTCGATACACGAGCGTTGCCCGGTGGCATCTACGAAGTGGAAGTGCGTCTGATCGAAGACGGCCAGACCACCTCGACCACCCAAGAGTTGATCTACAAACCCAACAATTGGCGCAACCACGACGAACGCTGGCGCTATAACCTGTTCGCCGGTCAGGAAAGCAAACTGCTCAGCAACTGGGAGCAGCAAAGCAGTGGTGATGCCACGGCCGGTGCGGCGCTCAACTACCTGCTGCACCCGCGGGTGATCCTCGGCCTTTCGGCGCGCCAAGTGCGCGAAAAGCTGCAGTACGGCAGTTCGATCGACTGGAGCCTTGGCGAGCGCACCAGCCTTTACGCCAACTTGTATCAGACCGAAGACCATGGCACCGGCGCCGACTTCCAGGGGTTATACAACTATGGCGCCGGCAGTCTGGTGGTCAGTCACAACCGCAGTTGGCTCGACACGACCAACACCTACGACACGCTGCCTGATGGCACCCGCGTGCGCCAACGCAATGTGTTTACCGGGCAGACCAGCAATTCTTCGCTGGCGCTGAACCACCGGATCAGCCGCCAGAGTTCGCTCAATGGCAGGGTGTCGCACAGCGAGGGCAACGTCGAAGGGGTAGGCGTTGACCTCGGCTGGACGCAACGCACGGTGGTGTTTGGCAATGATGCCAACTGGCGGTTGTCGCTGTTCGACCGTCCGGGCAGTTACAGCAGTAGCGAGGCACGCAATCGCGGAGTCGACCTGAGTATCAACCTGGCGCTGGGCCGCCCGGGGCAGCAGATATCCGGCAGCATCGGTAGCCGCACGGCCCGCGATGGCCGTCGTGACAACAATGGCTCACTGGGCTTTCGCCAGGACTTGCAGGACCACGTGTTGCAAAGCGTCTCGGTGACCGCGCTCACCGACACCTATGGTGTGGGCCTGTCGAGCCTGGCGAACTTTCGCACTGATGTGGTCAACGGTGACGGATTCCTTCAGCGCTCATCGTTCAACGACAACTTCACCGGTGGCTTGAACCTCGACAGCACCCTGGTGATCGGCGGCCAGCACATGGTGTTGACCAGCCAGCATCAGGGTCGCGGTGCGGGAATGATCGTTGACGTCGAGTCGGACATCGATGGCATTGCGCTGCGTGCCGATGACCTCAGCGGCGGCAGTGCGGCGTTGCGCCCCGGGCGCAATTTCATCGCGCTCACGGCCTACAAAAACAGTTCGGTGAGTTTCGATTTCGAAGGCAACGACGTGCCCGCAGCCAGCATCGAACCGGCGCGAACCCGCTATCACCTGAACAAGGGCGGTGTGGAGTATCGCAAGGTGCGGGTCATGAAGACCCTTACCGTGCTCGGTCGACTGCTCGACCCGCAAGGCCGGCCGCTCAAGGGACATCACGTGATCAACCATGCCAGCCGCGGGGTCAGCGAAGTCGATGGCTTTTTCTCGATGGAAATGAACGCCGGCTCGCCAACGCTGGAAGTCCGGTATGCCGACCAGTTGCTGTGCCAGTTCCGCCTCGATATCGATCAGTACCGTCGTGAAAACAGTGTGCTGATGATCGGTGATCTGCGGTGTTCGCCGGACACCCTGGCGGATGCCACGTCCAACCGGAGCTCGGCCGGTTGAACCGTGCCAGGCCCGATGTTCTAGAGAGTGTGATCATGAATCTGACTTTGACCTGCTCCAGTCTGCTGCGTCGCAGTCGCTGGCTGGGGATGCTGGCGGTCATTGCCGCGCCTTGCGCGCAGGCTGTGAATCAGGAGATCCGGGCGTTGTTCACCCCCGACTCGGCCAATCCGCAACGTAACATGTTCATCAACAAGACCCCGGTCAGTGGCTATTGTGCAGACCAGCCGAGCGAGTGCCGGGACAACGAAACCTTCAGTATCCGTCTGCCCATCCGGTTCGATTCGGCGAGCCCCATGCAGCCCAATGCGTCGCCACGCAACAGTGCAATGTTCAGGGTTCCTTCTCTGTGGCGTCCGTTGACGGTGACCCATCGGGAAACCGGAGAAACGGAAACCGTCGAGGTACGCATTGCCGGCTTCGGCTCGCGCTACATCCTGAGCGATACCGCAGCCAACCTGACTGGGGCGCCGACGGCCCTCGAGGGGCATCGCGCTTTATGGGGGGGGGCGGGTAGCAGTTGGGTAAATTCGGCGCCCCCCTGCACCTACAGTGGTGTCGGAGTGTTTTCGCACGACTACTACCAATTCTTCTGGAAGACGCCAGTGCAAGGAACTTGCGTCAAGACGGCCAGTTTTCCCATCCCGGCCATGAAGTATGACGATCTGGATGTTTCGTATGAACTGAAAACCCCCAATCCGTTGAAAATGTCATCCGGGCTCTATACCGGGGATTTGAGTTATCGCATTGGTCCCGGAGGCGACTTTGACATGGGGGATGTGATGCTGCCGAGCGACCCGGACCTGACCCTGAATTTTGTGCTGGATGTTCAGCACACGCTCAAGGTCGACATCCCGCCCGGCGGCGAGAAAATTGCACTGGTGCCTGCCGGTGGCTGGCAAGGCTGGCTGCACGCAGGGCGCAAACCGGAGCGGCTGTTCCGCGATCAGCCCTTCCATATTTCGGTGTCGTCGCGTTTCAAGATGCAGCTGGAATGCGAGTTTCTTCAGATGTTCAACTGCTTGATTCGCGACCCCGTTTCCCAGCGCACGGCGGTAGTACAGGTCAGTGTCAGCCTGCCCAATGGCTTGACCGATTTTGCCGGGCGACCGGTTCAGCGGCGCCCGCTTCGGGTGAACTACGGGGAGGAAAGCATGAAGTTCCAACCCGGGGCTTATCTCGACCGCGCGCCCGGAATCCTGCACTTCGAAATGTCGCCGTTCTGGGTCAATGAAATCGTCAAGTCCGGTGAAGGGGGGCGTTTTTCAGGAAATATCACAGTGATCTGGGATTCGGAAGTCTGATGGCCCGCGTATCGATGGTGCGTGTTTGTGCTGTGTTCAATGTGATGAGGTTCAAGGGTATGAAACGTCTGTGGGCACTGGTGGGGTTGAGCGGTTTTTCTCTGGTCATTCAGGCCGGGCCGCAGATCAACGTCGGAACGGTTTACGACTATCTGGATGGCGACAAGAGTACATACCTCAAACGTGTGTTCAACAGCGGCGACAGCACGGCGTTCGTCAAGGTCAACATCCTTGAAATCGTCTACGACGCCGATGGCGGCCACCAGGAGGTGGCGGTGAAAACGCAGACCGATGGCAGCGGTCGTGACGGCTTGATGGCCAGCCCGGCACGGCTGATCGTGCCGGCCAAAGGCATGCAGGGCACACGTCTGTTGATGATGGGCGAACGTGACACCGAGCGTTACTTTCGCGTGCGTTTCATCCCGGTGGTGCCGGAGAAGGAAGACGAGTTCGCCGTCTCGGCTGAAGAACGGGACGTCTACAAGCAAAATCTCTCGGCCGGGGTCAATGTGATGACCGGGTTTGGCACGGTGTTCTTCGTGCGTCCGAAAAACGCCCGGTTCGACACTGCGATCGATGACAGTCCCGGTGTTTACCGGCTGCGCAACAACGGCAATACCGTGGTGCTGATCGATGAGTTTCGTAATTGCTCGCTGAAAAACGAGACCGAGTGTGAGCCAGTCACCAAGCACCATGTCCTGGCGGGTAAAACCTTCGAATTCGAGAAAAAGTCCGGTCGCGAATACCGCTTCAACCTGGTCGAGGGCGCGTCGAAAAAAGCGCTGCGCATCGCCAGCCAATAACACCGCCGGGGCGGGCTATTGCGGTGGCTCGCGGTTTCCTGACGCAACAAGGTAACTGACATGATCAAGCAATCGGCCATCGCCCTGTGGGCGGGCGTCGTTGTGCTGGCAAGTGCCCAGGCGTTTGCCGCGCGCGAAGAACGCGTGTTCGAGGTATCGCTGGATATCCCGACTCTGGGGTTTTACGTGATACCCGCCGAGATGAACTGGATACATCTGCAGCAGACGTTAGTGTGGGATACCCACACCAGGACGCTGGGCGGGCTGCGCAAGAATTTCGACGTCAAGCACGACACCAGTGCCATTGAAGCGCGACTGGAGTCCGAGCCCTACCTGTCCAATGGTCGCGACGAGCAGAACATTTATCTGCGTGTCAGCTTCAATGGCAAGGAGTTGAGCCATGCCCCGCAGTCGCAGGTAGTGGTGAGTGCGGCCCAGGCAATGACCGGAGGCCGCTTCCCTTTGGAAATCCAGCCGAAGGCGCCGGTCGGCGGTTACAAGCCAGGTCAGTACTACGGCAATGTTCAACTGATCTTCACGGCCGCCGCGCCCTGAGACGCGACAGCGTGATGTTGTCGTTTCGTGATTACTGACCGGCCTCGAGCAGGGCTGCACGGGTCAGGCGTCGAGCCAGTTCTTTTTCTTCATCCCACAGGTCGGTCAGCAAACGGTCAAACGTGCTGTCGCTGATCGCCTCATCGGCGAAGACCACCGTGGCCGGGACGGGTAATTCGTTCATCAGCTGCCCGAGTCGGCTGTGCAGTTGAGCACGCTGGACATCGTCGAGTGAGCGGGTTGCCCATTCACGCTGAACCTCGCGCAGGGTTTCCAGGCGTTCATATTTATCCAGGTAGAGGCGTTTGTTGCTCTGCAGGCGTACCGGCCAGGTCTGTTCCATAAACTCCTTCCAGAAGTCCTGGTCCAGCATCCGGTTGACCAGACCATCGCCTTCGCTCAGCGCCTGCACGGTGGTGAAGGCCTGATCGATCATGGCATCACTGACACCGGCGACTCGCCGGTAGAGCATGGTCTGTGACTGCCATGGAAGGCTCAGGCGTTGCGCCAGGCCAGTCTGATAGGCCAGATAGACTTCCACCTCATCGGGGTTGCCACCGCGGGACTGGACATCCGCACGCGCCACTTCGTTGACCAGATCCAGGCGCGCCGCACCTTTGGCGAGGGTGACCAGTTGCTTCTCGATTTGCGTGGTATCGGTGTTGTAGAGGTAGACCTCGCTGGCCAGAACGTTGATACCCATGCTGTTGAACATCTGCGCGCCGGCGTCGGCACAATCCACCGGTGCCGACGCCATGGTGAAGAGTTTTTCCCGCAGGCGCGTATCGGTGTGCACGGCATCGAGCATGCGCCAGACCCGCTGCATCAACTGATCCTTGATGGCGCCGCCGGCGCGGTAATCGGAATACTCGCGTACCCCCAATAACACTTGCATGAACGGCTGGGCTGCGGGCTCCTCCACCAGCTCTGACCAAGGTGTTTCCCGATCAACGCCCCAGCCCGGTACATCGCTCCAGAAGTCGTCACCGTAGTTTGAGACGATGGCCCTGTTTTCCTCCTCGGGCGCAAAGACCGGTTCTGCTGGCAGCCCCACCGAACGGCGATAGGCCTGGTATTGAATCTGGTCGGTCTCTGACAGCGTGCCGACATCCAGCCGCGTCCGAGCGACCAGCCACTGCGCTGGCGAGCCCTCGTTGACCTCGGGAATCCGGTTGATCGGGTTGTTCCGCAGATCGAGAAGAAAACCGCGTGGTCGGGTCCTGGCCAGCGTGCCGTCGGGCCAGGTCTGCAGCCCGGTGTTTTTCAGGACGAGGACCTTCAACCGCGGCATGCGCGAAATGTCAGGTGGCAGCGTCAACGGGTTGTTTTCCAGTCTCAGGACTTCCAGGTACGTCAGGTCGCGCAACTGTTTGACCGCTGCCGAATCGAGCACTACGTGGTTGTCGCTCAGTCGCAGGCGTTCGAGCCGGTGCATTGTGGTAGCGATGTGTCGGGGCAATTGCGTTAATTCGCAATGTTTGACACTGAGTTCCAGCACATTTGGAAAGTCCTTGAGCAGGCCGTTCAAGTCAGCGGAGAAGCGCGTGTTGTCGAGCTTCAATACGGTGACTTTATCAAACAGTTTTTTCATGGCCGGGCGCTTGGACCACCAGGTTTGCAGATCCAGGGGGAGCAGCTCTCTGGATAGATCCAGGGCATAGGTGGAGGGATCGCTACGTTGCCCCAGCTCCGCGTTCTTGCGTTCGATACAGTCGAGCAGGCGCTCGAAGATGTGCAAGCCACCGCCATCGCGAAAGTTCTGACTGTCAGGGCCCCAACTGTCCGGCTGTTGATAGCGCCAGCGATGCACGATCTGACGATATTCGTCGAGCTCGTTCGCAAGTGTTTCGATGGCGCGGATGGGCTCGCCCTGTTCGGTCAGGGCATTGGCGAAGGTATCGATTTCGAGGCGGCTGAAGTGCGGATACACGTCCTCGATCCGCTCATGCAGGGTGACCGCGTATCTGCTCAGGCGCGGGCCATTCAATATCTGTTGGGTTTCGAAAGGTACCACCGGGCGCACAGGTGGCTGCCTGAGCACTGCACGGCGTTCACTCGGCGTGGTGGTCTTGGCGATCACCCATTGCTGAAACTGGTCGGCATCGCTCGGTCGATAGCCCAACACACTGCGCCCCTGATGGTCTGTGGCATGCAGGATCGCCTCATACAGGCCGCACGCTTCATGGATCGGCTGGTTCGCGCCATCGCGCACCCGGTAATGGTCCTGGCTTTCGTGCACCAGTACACGAATCCGGGTGGCCGTGTCGCTACCGGCACTGCTGCGCAGTTCTCCATCGAAGGCGGCCTCGCGGATTTCGATGCGCAAATCACCAAACGCATCGGTGTTTTGCCGCAGGGCGCCGAGGATCAGTCGTTCGCTGTCAATGTTGCTCAGGCGAGTCTGCTGCAACCCTTGAGCAGCCCTGACCGATTGCAGTTCGAATTGCAGCTCGCGGGCCGTGGTTTTCAGGCGTAATGGTACCCGCCGGTGCAAGGTGAGCTGCTGCAGTTCCAGCGGTGTGGCGTGAGCGACGACTCTGTCAGCGAGCACGGACGTCAATTGCGGGCACACTTGCAGAACCTCGTCGGTGGCAGGTGAGCTTGTTGGAGGCAGCGTCGCATCGGGCGCATTGCCCAGGCGTTGCAGGGTATCGATGAGCAGAGGCGGGGGCGCAGTGTTGTCCACATGCATGCGGCGCAACGCGCCCTCGTCAGTGCCACAGACCTGGCGTAGCAATTCCAGTTGCTCGTCGCTATAGGCGTCGGCAACGGGCCCGAGGCGACGCATCAGGATCGAGCCAGCCCACTCGCGCGGGTTTTCCGTTTCAATGACCCACGCGCCGTGACTGTTGTGACGCAAGGTGGGCGCGTAGGCCTCGGATCGTTGCGGGTGGCGGATGCGGTATTGGCCGGTGGCCGAGTCTTGCTTTACTTCGAACTGCTGACCTTGCAGGCGCAGCACCTGCTTGCCCTCAAGCAGGTGAATACCCTGTGCATCAGGTCTGGCGTTTGTCGGCAAGGCAAGGTCTGGCTGATGGTAGGGGGTAAGATCCGGATGCCACAAACGGCTCTGGCCGTTGGCCGATTGCACCGGTTTCAAACCTTCATAAAATGACGAGAGCTTCGCCCGCGCGATGCTTCCAATGGCACCCGCCGCCGCAAACGCGCCCAACTGGACCACGCTTTGCAGCACATTGAGGGTTTGCTCCAAGGCTTCGGCAAAGTGTCCTTCTGCCAGATCGACAATGCCTTCGACCACTTCATCGGTCAGTTGGTAAGCGGTGTACGCCATCATCAAGGGGCCGAGGCCTGGCACGAGCGGAATCGCCACCAGTAGCGCGACATTGAAAATATCCGCCAGCATTTTCTGCAGATTGTCCCACCAGGCCCAGCGGGCCATGCGGTCGACGTAGGCGGTGGAGATTGCGATTTGCTGTGCGTCGTTGAGTATCTGGTTGAGTTTCTGTTCGTGCAGGTAGGCCCACAAGTCGTTTTGGTAAACGGTGCTTCTGTCGCTCTTGATGTTCGATGCGCGAAACTGCAGATAGGGACGGTCTACCGGCGTTTCACGCCAGCTGGGCATGTTGGAACCCGGGGGCGCCGGTTGCCATTTCACCTGGCTCATGCGTTCGTTCAGCCTGGAAAAGAACATGCCGCGCTGCTGATGGGGCACGAACTGGCTGAAGAACCGCTGGTAGTTTCCAGGTGAGGTTTTATCGCGTAACTGGCGGGTCAGCTCCTCCATGAACTGGAGCGACGAGGAGTACTGTTTGAGCGGGTGCTGCGGATCATGGGGGACGTAGGCAAGCACCGGAACCGCACTGGAGGCGTTAGCGGCTTCAGGGGCGATCAGCACGATGCCGCTCAGTTGGGTGTCCATGATCGACAGGTTGTAGTAGCCGACCGATTGCCCGTTCCATTTCAATGGCCCGCGTTTGTTGAACATGCCCAGCACAACGTCGTAGGCACTCTGGTCGATGTCGTTGTGTAGCCGGGCAATGTGCGCCGCCACGTTGAGCGCAGCCTTGTCGCTGAGCGTCACCTTGTGACGCAGAATATTGGCGGCCACCGGGTTGGGCGAGCGCAAATAATTGTTGAGGTGCGCCAGGTATTGCGCGCCGATGTCCAGTTCCCGACACAGGGATTTGAACTGCTCGATACTCATCTTGTGCTTGATACGCTTGACCTGAAAATGCTCGCGGGCGTCGGGGCGAGTAATGAACTCGCTGTCCTGGGAAAACTGCTCGTCTCGGGCAAAGTTGTGCAAGGCCGCATCGAGCAGAGAAACCGTTCGGCTGTTCGTCCCGCCTGAAAAGTCGTGCACCCACCACGCGGTTTTCACGGGTGAATACAAACGCAAGCAGGTCTGTTCGACATCGTCCTCGACGCCAAAACGGCTCTTCAATGCCTGTTGCAGCAGCGGTCTGGCGAAGCTATAGACGTCCTGCAATTGCTCAAGTGCGCGGTCGATATCGTTCTGCGCCGTCCAGTTCAGTCCGATGGCTTTCTTCAGGCGCTGTTCCAGGGTCCTGATGGCCTCTGACTGTGGGGCTGGTGTCGATGACACGTCGTCTGTTGTTTCAGGAATTGCTGGCCCCGTAATCGTTTCTTTCATGCGTTGTCGGATGGCCCGCAAGGCTTCCCACTGAGGGTCGGAAACATCGATTCGGTCAGGTCTCAATCGGTTGATACGGGAGGGCAACGCATCGGTGAGCCAGGAGGGAAGTGCCTGGCTGACGTGTTCAAAGTGAACACTGTTGTTGCTCGAATCGCTGGCGGGCGGAATCTGCTTGGGGTTTGCATCATGCATTGACTGATCGTCCGTGGATCAACTGTGGAGCGATCAGACTAGGTAGGCGCACGCCTCAAAAAAAGCGTAAAGATCTGTTCGGTACACCCGTGGTTTTCGGCGCAAGGGCGCAAAATCAGGGAGTGAAAAGTAGCCGGCTACCACCACCGCCGGCGTATGAGGTGATCCACGCTCAACGGCTGGCGGTGGTTTGATTCGGCTGGCACAGGGTGTGCGTCCCCGGTTGCAGGTACGGCGACAGGATCGGCGCCATACCCTTGAGCACCTGCACCGGCAGTGCCGAGGTGAATTTGAAGTTTTCTGCCGAGCGTCCGGGCACAAATGCGGTGAGTGTGCCGAAATGGTTATTGCCGATGTAGAACACGAAGGTTGCGGTGCGGTTGATCGATTTGGAACTCAGGATGCGCCCGCCGGAGCCGATCGCTTCAATGCGGTTGTCGCCGGTACCGGTCTTGCCGCCCATCACCAAGGGTGTGCCGTCGGCGGTCTTGAAGCTGCCGGAAACGCGTTTCGCTGTCCCCGAGTCCACTACTTGCGACAGCGCCTCGCGCATGGCGGTGGCGACTTGCGATGGCATGACCCGTTTGCCCACGTGAGGGTCGTTGCTCAAGCGCGTTTCATACGGTGTGCCGGCGGCAAAGTGCAGGCTGTCGATACGCAGGGTCGGCATGCGCACGCCGTCGTTGAGGATGGTCCCAATCAGTTCGGCCAGTGCCGCAGGGCGGTCGCCGGAGCTGCCGATGGCAGTAGCCAGTGACGGCACCAGATGATCGAACGGATAGCCGACTTTCTGCCAGCGCTGGTGAATCTCGAGGAACGCTTCGATCTCGAGCATGGTGCGGATGCGGCTGTCGCGGGCACCCTTGTGCTTGCTCTTGAACAGCCAGCTGTAGACTTCCTGGCGCTCGAACTGGCTGGCCTTGACGATCTGGCTGAAGGTCGCGTCCGGGTTATGCAGCAGGTAACCCATCAGCCACAGATCCAGCGGGTGAACCTTGGCGATGAAGCCCTGATCCGGCAAGTCGTAGGTGCCCGGGCCATAGGCGTCGTACAGCCGGATGAGGCGGTCGTCGGTGAGTTTTTCGGTGAGCTTGGCGCCCTTGAGGTGCGCGCGCACAAAGGTGTTGAAGTCTTCCTGGCTGGCGTTGGGCAGCAAGTAACGGTGCACCGCGGCCATGCGGATCGGGGTCGGGCGCATGCTGTCGAGGAATGTGTCGAGGCGGGCCTGGGTGTCCTTGTTCTTGTACTTCTTCCAGAACTTGAGCAGGAACGAGGTGCCTTCGCGATCAGCAAAACTGGCCAGGTATTCCTGACGTCGCGGGTCGCGGTCATCCTTGAGCAACTCGGCACTGCTGTTTGGGCCGGAGTAGGTGACGTAGCGCACCACATCGCGCATCAGGCGTATGAACGGCAGGTTGATCGACTCACGCAGGGCGTCGCGCAGGGTCGGCATGCGGCCGTTGTCTTCCTTGCGAAAGTTGTGGAACACGTGCAGGCCGCCACCGGTGAAGAACGCCTCACCGGGGCTGGCGGAGTACTTGCGGTCAAGCGCGGCGCCGAGCATTTTCGACAGGTCGTGATCCTTGTTCTGGATCAGGTAGTCGATCACCCATTGGCTGAGGCGGTCCTGATCCGGCACCTCGACTTTCTTCAGCTCCGGCACGCTCATGGCGCCGTACTTGTCGTGCAACTCGGAGATGATCTGCAGGTAGGTGGTCAGCACACGCATCTTCGCTGTCGAACCGAGTTCCAGCTTGCTGCCTTCGTTGATGTCGAACGGCTGGTCGGTGCTGTCAGTCTGCACGCGCACCCGCGAGCCGTCCGGGGTCAGTTCGAACAGGGTAAAGCTGTAACGCACCTGCGTGGTGCTGGTGGGGGTGAGCAGGCGTTCACCGATCAGGCCGATCTGCCCGGCAAACGCGGGGTCGGCGAGTTTTTTCAGGTATTCGGTGGCTTGGGTTTGCAAGTCGCCCTGCAGGGTGCTGGTGGCCGACAGGTCGAGGCGGTCGAGGTCGTACAGCGGGCGATTGAGCATGGTTGCCAGCCGGCTGCGGGCGACGCTGATGCCCTTGTTGGTTTCGATTGGCTGAATGGTCGGCTGGGTCTGCCAGTCGCGGTAGGTGACCTTGCTCGCCAGCGCGGCATCGGCCAGGGCATTGTCGATCACCCCCCCCTGTTTGAGCAGACGCAGGTGGCTGTCGGTGAGCTCGGCAAGTTCTTCACGGCCCTTGGTCAGGTAATGCGAAGGCCGGCGCTGGGCGATCATCAGCGAGAGCATTTCGCGCAGGGCCAGGCCTTTGTCGGCCATGGTTTTCGGATCGGTGGCCGGGCTGTTCAGTTGTTCATTGGCCTGATTGAAATCGCTGCCGTACCAGACCCGCAAACCTTCGGCCATGCCATGTACCTCACCGTGACCCGGTACGGCGGAGAGCGGCACGCTGTTGAGGTAGTCGCGAATGATGTTCTGCCGTGCGCCAAGGGTTTGCGGCCCGGGCTGATAGGCGCGCACGCTGGCGGAAATCATCTGGCGGATCTTCTCGGCGCCGGACACCGTCAGGCCATCGGGCGAATGCCGGTACTTCTCCAATTGCGTGGCCAGCGTACTACCGCCTGCCGATTGCCCCGGCAGGTGCAGCAACTTCGCCACTTGCGACCACGCTGCCATGCCGAAGCGCGGCCAGTCCACGGCCGGGTTGGCCAGCGGTTGCCTGGGGTCGAGCAGAAAGCGGTTTTCGATGAACAGCAAACTGCTGACGACCACTGGTGGAATCGCTGCAAAACTCGCATACAGCTGCTGTGGGTACTTGTACTGATACAACGGTGCGGCACGGCAATCGGTGATCGACAGCCCGGCCTGAATCTTTTCCGAGTAGGGCACGAACAGGCCTCTGTCGGTGTAGCTGAGCAGCGCCGGAGAAAAGCGTGTCTGCTCGGTGATCACGTAATCGCGCTTGAGCAGGCGCGGCAGGAATTCATCGAGGGAGCTGTAGCCCAGACGCAAATCGAACGGCCCGTTGCCCGGGTAGCGGATGGCTTCGCTGGGGCCGGGTTCAAGCTGATATTTGAGCGACGCTGCGTATTGGCTCAGCTCCCGGGACTGAAAGCGCGAGGTGCGCATTTCCTTGCTCGCAGCCAGGCCAACGACAATCGCGATAATCAGTAGCAACAACCAGAACGCCTTCCAGCCGTGCCGGTTGCGGCGTTTTTTGGGGGGGACAGGCGCTTCATCCACACGTTCAGTCGGAACCACGGCTTTACTCGAATCGGTTTGCCACAAAGCGCCCATAGTCGATTGATCCATTCACGCAGATTGATCGGACTTGACTGAAGCTTAGACGGTGGTTGGTGATGGGGGAAAAAATGTGCTGGGGCAATCGTCTGAACAAAACTGAAGTCGATGGCAGTTGTTTGAGGCTTCATCTGTGGGGAAGGAATTCATCTATGCCGAGGGGATAGATCTGTGGTGAGTGTATTTGTCTGTGGCGAGGGGATAGATCCCCTCACCACAGAGAGTCCTTCTAAAACAGGAAATATGAATCTGATCTGAGCAGGTTGGCGTAGATGGCCGGGCTAGAGCTATCTACAGCGCAATACCACCCACGCAGGGGCATGACGCTGCACCATTGTCGTGCAATACTCGGCGGCCTTTTTTTGTGGTGAATATTCCTACGGGTATCAGGTAATATCTCTCCGCAAACCGGCTTATTTCCGAGACTTAACGCTGAATGTTGTGATTTATATAGTGAAAAGCCCTGTCATCGGCTTTTTATACTGCACGCCCCGCTGATCTTGCAGGTTGGGACCTGCGAGACGCGTTTGCCCACGAGGCTGGCGCGGTTTCGGGAAGCTCCGGCCTATCGGTCGAGGCTTCGACACTCGGTGGTCATATCCAATAACAAGACGAGGTTGTATCCCTATGCCAGTCGGCAATCACCTGCCCCATGGCGAGACCGCTCACGGCGGCCCGCTCAAACGCGAACTCGGTGAACGGCATATTCGCCTGATGGCGCTCGGCGCCTGTATCGGCGTCGGCCTGTTCCTGGGTTCGGCCAAGGCCATTGAAATGGCCGGTCCGGCCATCATGCTGTCCTACATTCTCGGCGGTCTGGCGATCCTGGTGATCATGCGCGCCCTGGGTGAAATGGCCGTGCACAACCCGGTGGCCGGCTCGTTCAGCCGCTACGCCCAGGACTACCTCGGCCCGCTGGCGGGCTTTCTCACCGGCTGGAACTACTGGTTCCTGTGGCTGGTGACCTGCGTCGCGGAAATCACCGCCGTCGCCGTGTACATGGGCATCTGGTTCCCCGACGTACCGCGCTGGATCTGGGCGCTCGCGGCGCTGATCAGCATGGGCTCGATCAACCTGATCGCGGTGAAAGCCTTCGGCGAATTCGAATTCTGGTTCGCCCTGATCAAGATCGTCACCATCATCGCAATGGTGATCGGTGGCGTCGGCATCATCGCGTTCGGTTTCGGCAACGACGGCGTCGCGCTGGGGATTTCCAACCTGTGGGCGCACGGCGGCTTCATGCCCAACGGTGTGACCGGTGTGCTGATGTCGCTGCAGATGGTGATGTTCGCCTACCTCGGTGTCGAGATGATCGGCTTGACGGCAGGTGAAGCGAAGAACCCGCAGAAGACCATTCCCGATGCGATCGGCTCGGTGTTCTGGCGCATTCTGCTGTTCTACGTTGGCGCATTGTTCGTGATCCTGTCGATCTACCCGTGGAACGAGATTGGCACCCAGGGCAGTCCGTTCGTGATGACCTTCGAGCGTCTGGGCATCAAGACTGCCGCCGGCATCATCAACTTCGTGGTGATCACCGCGGCCCTGTCGTCGTGCAACGGCGGCATCTTCAGCACCGGACGCATGCTCTACAGCCTGGCGCAGAACGGCCAAGCCCCGGCCGGTTTCGCCAAGACGTCCAATGGCGTGCCACGTCGCGCGCTGCTGCTGTCGATTTTCGCCTTGCTGATCGGCGTGCTGCTCAACTACCTGGTGCCTGAGAAAGTCTTCGTCTGGGTGACGTCGATTGCCACCTTCGGCGCGATCTGGACCTGGGTGATGATCCTGCTGGCGCAACTGAAATTCCGCAAAGGCCTGAGCGCCAGCGAACGTGCCGGCCTGAAGTACAAGATGTGGCTGTACCCGGTCAGCTCGTACTGTGCGCTGGCGTTCCTGGTGCTGGTGGTCGGCTTGATGGCCTACTTCCCGGACACCCGCGTGGCGTTGTATGTGGGGCCGGTGTTCCTGGTGCTGCTGACCGTGTTGTTCTACGTGTTCAAGCTGCAACCGACCGGTGAATCGCAGGGCGCGGTACGTTCGATGTCGTAAGTCGAGCGCGCGGCAACAACGAAGCCCCGGCCATTGGTTCGGGGCTTTTTCATGGGCGTCACCCGTGTATTAACCGCCGGTCTGAAAGCGCGATACAAAGCCCGCTGCAAGGCTCAAACCTGTATCACTTTGCAATCTCGCGCAGCCGTGAACAGAGGCGCAGACATGAGGACCAGCGCATTTCTTGAACGAGAGCTCAGCCAGCGGCAGGTCGTGCTGTTCTTCCTGTTCGCAACACTGCTGTACGTCTTGCCACTGATCCTCGCCGACTTCCCCTACATCGACGACAACTGGCGCACGCTGGCCGCCGGTAACGCTTGGGCCGGGCAGGGGCGATTGTTTGCCGACTGGTTCTATCAGGCGCTGACTTTCACCGGCGCCGCACCGAATATTTTTCCCTTGCCGCTGCTGCTGGCCACTGTGGGGATGAGTCTGGCGCTGAGCCGCCTGACTGTTCACTACTTCGCTGAACCGACGCTGGCCTGTTGTCTGGTGCCGTTGCCGCTTTGGTACAACCCGTTCCTGCTGCAAAACCTGTCCTATCAATACGACGGCCCGATCATGGCCCTGAGCCTGGTCGCGGTGATCTACGCGATCACGTTCGAGGGCGCGTCACGGATACAGCGCTGGCTGGTGCCATCGGCGCTGTTGGCGTTGGCGATCGGTCTTTATCAGATCAGCCTCAATGTATTTGTCGGCCTGTGTTGTGTGGAACTGCTCAGGGCCGTTCACCGGCCAACCCGATGGCCGGAGATCCTGCAGATGCTGGGCTGGAAATTCGCGCAATTGGGCCTGGGCATTCTGATCTACAGCGTCACGGCCTATCCGTTCATGGACACGTTGCGCAAAGCCGAGCTGCTGACCCTCGACGGCCAGCCACTGCTGCAGATCGGCATCAACCTTGAGCGCATAGCGGGAAAAGTCGCGCTGTTGTTTCACGGCGGCTACCCGTGGGTGTTCGCTGTGCTGGTGTTGTGCGCGCTCATGGGGTGCGTGCGGCTTGCACGGTCTGGGCGGCAGCCGCTTTGGCAATCCCTGCTGGCGTGCTTGATCACGTTGCCGATGCTGATATTGCTGGTGCCCGGGATCACGCTGCTGTTTCGTGATTTCAATGAAGGTGCGCGGACCCTGATGGGGTTCGGCGTGTTGCTGGTCGGGTTGTTCTATCTGGCACACCTGGCGTTGGCGTTCGGGCATCGTCGATTGCCGCTGCTGCTGATGATCCCGCTGCTGGCGGCACTCTCGCTGTCCTTTGCGTATGGCCGGGTGCTGACCCTGCAAAAAACCTTCACCGACAGCGCGCTGTACAGCCTGAGCCACGACATTGCCGAGCATCGCGAGCTGCGCGAGGCCAAGCGGATTTACCTGTCGGTGAGCTACTCCGATCGCTGGCTGGTCAGCGCGGCCGGTTCGTTCAAACGGTTGCCGGTCCTCCACTATCTGCTCAACGTCGATTACTTCGTCCTCGCGGAAAACCTGCCGTCAGCGGGCATCACCAACGTGGTCGCCGAGCGCGAACGACGCAATGCCAGCCACGTTGGCTATCAGGGTTTCCCCGCATTGGTGGACAGCCTGTATTACCGGATTTATCTGATTGGCGATTACGCTTTCATCGTCATGAAAGAACCGCCGCACGGCAGGTTGCTGCAGTGGTAAGGTTTACCACCCGTCGTAATCCACCCCCCCACCTGTAATTTCTGACAGTAGACCGCTCACGTGCCATGCCCTAGTTTCGAAAGTCAGCCGGACGAAGCCATGGCAAGGAACTGCAATGAAAGGATTTCCTGCGCTGACAGTGATTGGAATGGCCGATGCGCTTATCCACTGGCAGGTGTTTTTCGTCCTGTGCAGCGCTGTCGGACTGACCCAGGCCGCCAGTAACTTCGCCGCATTCTGTATGGCGGCGGCGTTCTCGTTTTACGTGAACATGCTCTACACCTTCGACAGCAAGATGTCGGTGTTCGGCTATTTGCTGTTTATCGGTTTGATGGCGGGAGCAAGCTTGGGCATCGGCTCGATTGCCGATATGCGTGGCTGGCATGGCTTGCTGACGGTGACGGTGTTCACTGCGCTGAACCTGACGTTGGGTTACTGCTTTTTCCGCTTTTTGCTGTTTCGTGGCCAACGATGAAACCCTTGTTGGCCGTTCCTTTGCTCAACGCAGCGCGTGCGTCAGCGAGCATCGATCGGCTCGCTCTGCTGGCCGTTCTGGTGATTGCGCTGGGCGTGCGGTTCTACTCAATCACCGTTCCGGTTATTTGGTATGACGAGGCCTACAGTCTGCTGCTGGCGCGAGAAACGCCGACACGCATCTGGGCAATGACTGCGCTGGATGTGCATCCGCCGCTCTACTATGTATTGCTGCATTACTGGGGGATCGTGTGGGGCGATTCTCCATTGGCGGCTCGTGCATTCAGTGTGCTGGCAGATGTCGGCACGTTGTTGCTTTGCATCAAGCTGATGAGCCTGATTGCGACCCGCCGGGCCACCTGGATCGCCGCGTTGCTGTTGGCGCTGCTGCCGATTTCTGTGCGTTATAGCCAGGAAGTCAGGATGTACGCCCTGCTTGGTTTCTTGCTGATGAGCGCCACCGTGGCACTGGTGTGTTGGGCGAGGGCGCCAGAGCAAAAACGCTACGCGGTGGTTTATGTACTGCTCATGACTGCTGCGTTTTATACCCATTACTTTGCAGGGCTATGCGTACTGGTGCATTGGTTGTTCTGGTGGCGTAACCGCAGCATGCATGCCGAGAAGGCAATCGCATTCAGGGAGTGGTTTCTGGCAAACACTGCCATCGTATTCTGGTACTTGCCCTGGACTCCCCATCTCCTCTACCAATTGAATGATACGGATGTTTTGAATTGGATAGAGCCCGTGACGTTGCAGAAAGCCTTGGCGCTTGTCTGGCAGTTCACAGTGATGGGCGACGACATTCTCCAGTCACCGATGGGGAAGATGATTCCACTGGTGTTCCTGCTGCTGTGCGCCGCAACAACCATTTCAAGCAGGTCCATAGAGCGGCGTTTTGGCTGGCTGCTGGTCAGTTATTTTTTTGTGCCATTGGCAGCCCTGTATCTGATTGCCTTGGTGCTTGGACTATTCGTATCTCGATACCTGCTATTTTCAGCGCCAGCCTTGGCAATGATGGCTGCGGTCGCGCTGGATAGATGGGGAACGCGTCGAGCACTGTTGACCAGCGCAGTCTTAGTGCTTTGTGTTGTTGCGCAACTACACGGGCTGACGATGGTTTACCGACAAACCGATGGCCTGGAAGGTACTGGCGCACGAAGAGAGAGCGAGTTCCGCTCTCTGATGTCCGAACTGAATCACAACGCTCGCTCGGGGGACGAAATTATTGTCAGCATGACGTACTGGTTTACCTCGGTCGACTATTACAACTCGACAGGTATCAGGCCGAAAATTGCTACTCGATTATCGATCGACAATTTTCTGAAACAGACGAGGCGTGGCCCATTGAGTCTGATCGATGATCCGGCTGCGCGAGTCTATATCGATGGTGTAACGGATCCGGGTTTTCATAACCGAAGAATTTGGTGGCTTACCTATTCGAGCTTGCCTGATGGCTGGCCTATCTTTGCGCAGGAGAGGACACCCACGATTGCGTTTGATGGCGTAGGTTTTGCACTCTACCTGTTCACGACAGACGCACCAGCCGTGCAAGCCGGCACGTCTGCAACAACTATGCTGCCGCTATCTCCTGCGGCTCAAAACTGTCCGCCCGCGCCATCTGCCACATCCGCGAATAGAACTCGCCGTTCACTTCCCCAGTGAGCAATTCCCCCGGTTTCAGAAACACATGCAGCTGCGAGAACAGTTTGATTTCAGTCGCCGACATGCGCCGTACCAGATGTTTGGCCGACAGTTGCGATGGATGCTCCAGGCCGGCGGCGGCGAGCATTTCGGCCAGTGCCTTGAGCGTGTTGCGGTGGAAGTTGTAGACGCGTTGGGCCTTGTCCGGGACGACGAGGGCGCGCTGGCGCAGGGCGTCCTGGGTGGCGACGCCGGTCGGGCATTTGTTGGTGTGGCAGCTTTGCGACTGGATGCAGCCGATGGCGAACATGAAGCCGCGCGCCGAGTTGGCCCAGTCGGCGCCGATGGCCAGCACGCTGGCGATGTCGAAGGCGCTGACGATCTTGCCGCTGGCGCCGAGCTTGATCTTGTCGCGCAGGTTCAGGCCGACCAGGGTGTTATGGACAAACAGCAGGCCCTCGCGCATCGGCACGCCGATGTGGTCGGTGAATTCCACGGGCGCAGCGCCGGTGCCACCTTCCTTGCCGTCGACCACGATGAAGTCCGGGAGGATGCCGGTTTCCAGCATGGCTTTGGCGATGCCCATGAACTCCCACGGATGACCGAGGCAGAACTTGAAGCCCACCGGCTTGCCGCCGGACAGTTCACGCAGTTGCTGGATGAAATGCATCATCTCGATCGGTGTGGAAAACGCGCTGTGGCGTGACGGCGAGATGCAGTCTTCGCCCATCTGGATGCCGCGGGTGTCGGCGATTTCCTGTGTCACCTTGTGCTTGGGCAGAATCCCGCCGTGGCCAGGTTTGGCGCCCTGGCTCATCTTGATTTCGATCATCCGCACCTGCGGGTTCTGCGCCTGGGTGGCGAAGCGCTCTGGGTCGAAACGGCCGTCGCTGGTGCGGCAGCCGAAGTAGCCGCTGCCCAGCTCCCAGGTCAGGTCGCCGCCGTTTTCGCGGTGATACGGACTGATGCTGCCTTCGCCGGTGTCATGGGCGAAGTTGCCGAGCTTGGCGCCCTGGTTCAACGCGCGAATGGCATTGGCGCTGAGCGAGCCGAAGCTCATCGCCGAGATGTTGAACACCGACGCCGAATACGGCTGGGTGCACTGCGGGCCGCCGACGGTGACGCGAAAACTGTTCGGGTCGCTCAACGGCGCCGGGCGCATCGAGTGGCCGATGAATTCGAAGCCCGACTGATACACGTCGATCAGCGTGCCGAACGGTTTGTCGGCGCTTTCATTCTTCGCTCGCGAGTACACCAGTGAGCGTTGGGCACGGGAGAAGGGCAGGGCATCGCTGTCGGATTCGAGCAGGTACTGGCGGATTTCCGGGCGGATGCCTTCGACCAGATAGCGGATGTTGCCCAGGATCGGGTAGTTGCGGCGCACTGCGTGCGGGCTCTGCATCAGGTCGAACAGACCGAGCAGGCTCAGCACACCGGTGACGGCGGTGATCGGCCACAGCCAGTCGTGGTCGAGAAAGGGCAGGCTGGCGAGGGTGAAAATCACGCAGACGGCAAAGAAGGCGTAGCGGCTCAGGAGTGACAGGCTCATACGGTTTCCTTGGGTTCGGACTCAATAAATTCAGCAACGCAGGTCCCCTGTGGGAGCGGGCTTGCTCCGGGCGGCGATCCGACGAAAGCGCTGTGCCAGATGACCTCATGTTGGAAGTGATGGGCTCTTCGCGAGCAAGCCCGCTCCCACAAAAGCTGTTCCACGTTGCAGTCAGGCATTTTGTGCCTGGAGAAAAATCGAAAACAGCTCGGACTGGGATTTGATTCCCAGCTTGCTGTACATGTGTTTCTTATGGACTTTCACGGTTTCTACGGAGATTTCCAGCTTACGGGCGATTTCTTTACTGGAGCAACCGCTGAGCATCAAACGCCCGACATCCAGCTCCCGGGCGGTCAGTTGCGCGCCCTTGAGTTGCTGCACCGACGCTTCCAGTTGCACCCGCCAGTCGGCCGGTGCAGGTGCGGCAGCGAGGGCTACGGTTTCGTTGATCTCGTACGGCAGGCGCTGGCGCAACAGGCCCAGCACCCACGGCTGGATCAAAGACAGCAAGGCGATCTGTTCGCCAGTGAAACGTTTTTCACTGCCCAGCGACAGGCACAGCGTGCGGTCACCTTCGAGCTGGCAATTGAACTGGATTTCGTCGGCGACCACATTCAGACGAAAGTATCGCTGGTAATACTCGGTCAGCTCGAAATGCTCCGGCGCCACCTCGGACAGGCGGTACAACCCGGTGCGCGACTGCTCGCGGCAGGCGATGTAGAACGGGTCGAGCAGATACAACCCGCGCAGATAATCCTGAAACAGTTGGTCGGGACTGCCGTCCTCGCCAGGGCATTCGGCGAAGACCTGCGGGTGCTGATCGGCGCTGAACAGCAGCGCCACCCAGCTATCGAACGCCACGTACTGGTCGAGCAGGCGCACCAGTTGCGCCCAGAAATTGGGCTTGTCGAGCGCGTCGATCAGTTGGCCGACGGCGCGGTGCCAGGTGATGTCATCAAACGAAACGGTCATGGATCTACCCCTATCGGGTTACCCCGGCCGCGTGATTCCCTGACCGGTTGCTTGCTGCGCATACTGGCCCACAGACAGCCACCGGGCAATCTTTCAGCGCCCGATGCTCATCACAAGGAATCTTCATGAAAGTCGAACTCGCCCAACTGGCGGGCCGTGACAAAGACACGGCGTACAACCTCGAACGCGCCCTCGCGGCGATTGCGGCGTGTGCTGCCGACACGCAATTGATCGTGTTCCCGGAAACCCACCTGATGGGCTTCCCGACCGCCGACACTGTGGCGCAGATCGCCGAGCCGGTGGACGGCCCGACCGTCGGCGCCGTGCTGGCCGCCGCCCGCCAGCGCAACATCGGCGTGGTGATCGGCATGGCCGAGAACGACAACGGTCGTTTCTACAACACCACGCTGCTGATCACCCCCGAAGGTATCGCCCTGAAATACCGCAAGACCCACCTCTGGGCCTCGGATCGCGGCGTGTTCGAGGCCGGCGACCGCTATGCCACGTGTCTGTTGAACGGGGTGCGCGTTGGTTTGTTGATCTGCTACGACATCGAATTCCCCGAGTCCGCCCGTGCGTTGGCGCAACTGGGCGCCGAGTTGCTGATCGTGACCAACGGCAACATGGACCCGTACGCGCCGACCCACCGTACCGCGATCATGGCCCGCGCCCAGGAGAATCAGGCGTTTGCGCTGATGGTCAACCGCGTCGAGGCCGGGGATGACGGCTTGATGTTCGCCGGCGGCAGTGCGCTGGTCGATCCGCTGGGGACGTTGCTGTTCGAGGCCGGGCGTGAAGAAGGGCAGTTCAGCGTCGAGCTGGATTTCGCTCAACTGGAGATTGCGCGCAAGGATTACCGCTATCTGGATGACCAGCGCTTGAAGCTGCCGGGGGAGGTGCTGGCGCACGCTGGTGGTTTGCACGAGTTGCTGATTCCTTCGCGCTGATCCGATTTTTTTCATCGACTGTACCGGCCCTATCGCGAGCAGGCTCGCTCCTGCATCGACCGCGTACACCCTGTAGGAGTGAGCCTGCTCGCGAAGAGGCCCGCCCAGACAACACACCTGTTTGATCCAAAAACAACAAAGCCACACCCGAAACATTCGCCGAACTCGGCTCTGCCATAAATCCAATAAAATTCGGAGTAAGTCGCTCATGGCTCGTTTGCAACGCACCCTGTCATTAGGGTCGGTGGTGCTGTTCGGCATCGCCTACATGACGCCGATCATTGTCCTCGGCACCTTCGGCATCCTTGCTCAATCCACCGCCGGCATGGTCCCGGCCGCGTATCTGGCAGCACTGGTGGCGATGTTCTTCACTGCCATGAGCTACGGACGTATGGCCGCCGCGTTCCCGGTCGCCGGTTCCGCCTACAGCTACGTGCGCAAGGCGATCAGCCCTAAACTTGGCTTCATCGCCGGTTGGGCGGTGCTGCTCGATTACCTGTTTCTGCCGATGGCGATCTGGCTGATCGGCGCGGCGTACCTGGGGTCGGCGTTCCCCTCGATTGCGCAGTGGATCTGGGTGCTGGCGTTCATTGGAATCACCAGTGCGATCAACATCATTGGCCTGAAACTGGCCAACGGTATCAACGCCTTGCTGATGCTGGTGCAGTTTCTGGTGCTGATCGCTTTCGTCACCTTGTGCGTGCACTACGTGGGGGGCGATGCGAGTACGCCGCTGTGGTCGATCAAACCGTTCTTCAACGGCGACATGCAGATGCCGCTGATCATGAGCGGCGCGGCGATTGCCTGCTATTCGTTCCTCGGTTTCGACGCCGTGAGTACGTTGACCGAAGAAACCCGCGACCCGCGCCGCACCATCCCGCGGGCGATCATGTTGATCACGCTGATCGGCGGTCTGATCTTCGTCGGTGTGTCGTACTTTGTGCAGATCGCGCACCCGTCGTTCCAGTTCGACAGCGTCGACTCGGCGGCCTATGAAATTGCGCGCAATATCGGCGGAGATCTGTTCGTCTCGATCTTCCTCATCGGCCTGATCGTCGGCCAGTTCGCCTCGGGGTTGTCCGCTCAGGCCAGCGGCTCACGCCTGCTATTTGCCATGGGCCGCGACGGTGTGTTGCCCAAGTCGTTTTTCGGCACCTTGCACGCGCGCTTCGGCACACCGGTCAACAGCATCCTGCTGTGTGCGGTGGTGGCGTTGCTGGCCCTGAAACTTGACGTGACCACGTCCACTTCGTTCATCAACTTCGGCGCATTCCTGGCGTTCAGCCTGGTCAACCTGTCGGTGATCTTCCATTACTGGATCGGTGGCGAGAAAAAAGGCCCGCGCGAACTGCTGCTGTTTCTGGTGTGTCCGTTTATCGGGCTGGTGGCGGACTTGTGGCTGATGGTCAGCCTGGATCACCTGGCGGTGTATCTGGGCCTGAGCTGGCTGGCGGTGGGCGTGGTGTATCTGGCGGTACTTACCGGCGGCTTTCGTCGTCAGCCGCCGGAGATGGATTTCCAGGAAGCGACCTGAGGCGTCTTCAGGCTGCGGGCCGGCTCTGGCGCATCGGCAATTCGACGCGAAAGGTCGTGCCCACGCCCGGTTCGCTGCGTACCGAAATGTCGCCACCGTGCTTTTTCACGATGCCGTAGGACAGGGACAGGCCAAGCCCGGTGCCCTGGCCGACCGGTTTGGTGGTGAAAAACGGATCGAAGATTTTTTGCAGGATGTCCGGCGCGATCCCCGCGCCGGTGTCGGCGACCTCCACCCAGGCCGTGTCCTGTTGTTGCCCGGTGCGCAAGGTAATGGTGCCGCGCTCGGGGCCCATGGCCTGAGCCGCGTTGACTACCAGGTTCATGATTACCTGATTGATTTGTGACGGCAGGCACTCGATGTCCGGCAGTGGCTGATACTCCTTGATCAGGTCGGCCTTGTACTTGAGTTCGCTGGCGACGATGTTCAGGGTCGACTCTATGCCTTGTTGCAGATTGGCCCACTGCCATTGCTGATTGGTATCGACCCGGGAGAAGTCTTTCAGGTCCTTCACGATCTGTCCGACCCGGCCTATGCCTTCCTTGGATTCGCGGATCAGCACCGGGATGTCTTCGAGCAGAAAATCCAGATCAATGTCTCGGCGCAATTGCTCAAGCCGCGCCACGGACTCGTTGTCCAAAGCGTGCCCGAGTGTCTGGAACGCATCGAACAGGCTCAGCAATTGTTTGAAGTAGCCATCCAGCGTGCCGAGGTTGGAGGAGATGAAGCCAATCGGGTTGTTGATCTCATGGGCCACGCCCGCCGCCAGTTGGCCCAGTGAAGCGAGTTTTTCCGACTGCACCAGCTGACCTTCCAGTTGCTTGCGTTCATCGATTTCTCGCTGCAGCTCTTCGCTGGCCTGCTTGAACTGGGCGGTGCGCTGATCGACCAGATGTTCCAGGTGATGCATCTGCAACGAGGCCCGTTCCGTCATCTGCCATTTGGTCAGCAGGGTGTTGGCCATCTGCTGCACTTCGATGTTGTCGAACGGCTTTTTCAGAATCAGCAAGCGGTCATGCGCTTGCAGACGCTCCAGCAGTTCATCCCAGGAATAATCCGAGTAGGCGGTACAGACCACCACTTGCAACAGCGGGTCCTGCTGCCACAGATGCTCGATGGTTTTCGCGCCATCCCAGCCATCGGGCATGCGCATGTCGACGAAGGCCAGCGCGTAGGGGCGTTGTTCCTGCAAGGCCTGCACCAGCTTGCCCAGACCTTCTTCGCCGCCGTAGGCGGAATCGAGCTCGAATAGCGGGCGCTGGGGGCGTGCCGGAGCACCGAACAATGCGGCCTCCATTTCGTCCAGTTCCAGCGAATGCGCGGCATCCGGGGCGAGAATCTTGCGGAAGTCTTCATGAATCGACGGCATGTCGTCGATCAGCAGAATGCGGCGGTTCGAAAGCTCGCTCATGCGTTCTCCGTGACGCTGATCAGAGGAATCTGCAAGGTGAACAACGCACCTTTACCCGGACCATCACTGTGCGCGGTGAGGTGTCCGTTCATCTCGATGGCGGCCAGGGCGCAGCTGTGCAGACCGAAGCCGTGGCCTTCCTTGCGGGTGGTGAAACCGTGGGCAAAGATCCGCGTCATGTTTTCCGGCGCGATGCCTTCGCCATCGTCCTTGACGCTGATTTCGAGAAAGCTGTCATCGGCGATTTTTACCGCCAGGGTCATGGTGCGGGGGCGGTTGCTGAGGTCGGACATCGCGTATTTGGCGTTGCTGATGAGGTTGATCAGGATCAGCAGCAAGCGGTGTTTGTCGCCCATCACCTGCGGCACGTCGGCGTACTCGCGGACCACTGTGACATGGTGCCGGGTCAGGGCCCCGGCGTTCATGCGCAACGCGTCTTCGAGCAATTCGTTGATGAACAGCGGTTCGGTCATGCTGTTGGCGCCGGCATAGGACTGCTGGGTGGCGACGATGTCCTTGATGTGATCGACGCTTTTGTTCATCTGGTTCAACTCGTCGACCACTTCCTGCTGTTCCTGGGCAATCGCGCCCACCAGTTGGTTGAGGTAGCCGGGGAGCAATTTGCCCTTGGCGTCTTCGCTGAGGAACGCACCGAGGTCATGCGGATGCTCGTTGATCAGTTGCATGGCTTTGCCCAGGCCCTGGGCCTTGCTGGTGCGTAGCTTGCGTGCGATCAGGTCGCTGGAGATGTTCACGCTGTTGAGTACGTTGCCGACGTTGTGCAGCACGTTGGTGGCGATTTCCGCCATGCCGGCCTGACGAGCTGCGCCGAGCAGTTCGCTCTGGGCATCCCTGAGTTCCCGGGTGCGCTCCTCGACCCGTTGCTCCAAGGCATCGTTGGCGGTGTGCAGGGCGCTATTGACCCGGTTGATCTCGGCGAAACTGCCGATCAGGCGGATGCCCAGCCACACCAGCGACAGCATCAACAGGACCGAGAACAGCAGCAGATAGAAGTGGTATTGGCGGTCGACCAGATCGGCGCGCTGCTGATCGCGATCGAGCATGGTGGTGATGTTGTCGAGGCGGTCGGCCACGGGAATGTTTTCGATGCTTTCGAGCAACTGATTGACCAGTGGCTGCTCGCGAGCAATCAGGGTGATGTGGTTGCTCATGATCATGACCGGGGTCTGAAAGGCTGGCGGCAGGCGTTGTGCGTTCACCTTCAGTTTGTTCAGGCCGACCTCGATGTCGGCGGCCCTGTCGTCGGAGGTGACCTGGGCGAACTCCAGTGCGCTGAGCAGCAGGTCGTAGGTATCGGTGGTGATGTTTTGCAGCTGTAACTTATCCAGGTCCGACAGGTTGGCCAGTTGCTCCTGGATGTCGTCTTCAGCGGTGGGCAAAAAGGCCAGGGAATTGCGTAACAGTGCGTTGTGCGATTTGAACTGTTCGACCAGACGGGTCTTTTCCTGCATCGCCTGCAGGTAGCCCTCGTGCGCGTCGTTCCATTGCGCCGAGTCGTTGCGACCATGCCCGGACTCTATCGCGTCGAAGCGCTCCCAGAGCCGGTTCATCTCGTTCATCGGCGAGACCAGCGGGTCGTAGTTGTGGGTGAGTGCCACGCGGGCCTTGAGAATTTCGTTTTCCCACTGCGAATTCTGCTGTTTGATCTGCCGGATCAGATCCCGCGACTCGGTGTACGTCATGGTCTGGTCGGAGCTGGATTTGAAGTACAGAAACAACAGGATCGAGGCCAGCGCCAGGGCGACCAGGGTCAGTAACAACAGGCTGCGTCGCCGCGAGATGTTGATCATGGCTTGCCTGCCCATTGGCCGGTGAGAGTCGTGAGAAACAGAATGATCAGTCGTTTGTCCTCATCGCTCGGTACGCGTCCCAACTGATACTTGAACATTACATCCACGGCCTGTTCCAGAGTGGCCGCCGAACCGTCGTGAAAATACGGTGCGGTGATCGCGACATTGCGCAGGCTCGGCACCTTGAACACGGTCCGGTCCGCTTCGTCGGCGGTGACGTTGAAGCGGCCCTGATCGGCCACCGTCGGGTTGCCGCGGTCGGCAATGTAATCGCCGAACACACCGAACTTCTGGAACATGTTGCCGCCGATGTTCACCCCCTGATGGCAGGCGATGCAGCCGTATTCCTTGAAGCGCTGGTAACCGTACTTCTCCTCCAGGGTGAGGATGTCGGTGTTGCCCAGCAGGTATTGATCGAAGCGTGAGTTGGGCGTCAGCAAGGTGCGTTCGAAACTGGCCAGCGCCTGCTGGACATTGGCCTTGGTCACGCCGTCCGGGTAGGTGGCGGCGAAATCGCGATGGTAGTCGGGGTCGTTGGCGATCCGCTCGATAACGGTGCTCCAGTCGCTGCCCATTTCATGCGGACTGGTGATGACGACGTTGCTTTGCTCCTCCAGCGTCTCGACGCGGCCATCCCAGAACTGGCGGAAGTTGAGGGCGGCGTTGAACACGGTCGGCGTGTTGACGGCCACCGGTTTGCCGTCGAAGCCCAGCGACAAGGTACGGCTGTCGGCACCGTTCTTGTCCAACTGGTGGCAGCTGGCGCAGGACAGTGTGTTGTTGATCGATAACCGTGGCTCGTGGAATAACCGCTTCCCGAGTTCCACGCGCCGGGCATCCTGCTGCGGCACGCCGGGCAAGGGTTTGAGGGGCTCGTCCAGCGGATCGGCACTGGCCCCGGCGCAGAGTCCGCACAGCAGCAACGCCATGGCGTGGTGGAAAAGGCTCATCGGCAATCGTCTCCCTGACTCAAGGCCGGTTTTAAAGGTGTTGATCAAATCGTCCACGGCGCAGACTCGGTGCCGGCCAGCAAGCGAGCAAACGCGTCTGCCGGCAGGGCTTTGCTGAAAAAGTAGCCCTGACCTTCCTCGCAGTGATGCGCCTGGAGAAAGGCCAGTTGTTCGGCGGTTTCAATGCCCTCGGCGATGACCTTCAACCCAAGATCCTTGCCCAGGTTGATGATGGCGCTCACGAGCGCGGCATCGTTGCGGTCGTCGCTCAGGCCGCGAATGAACGACTGGTCGATCTTCAGCACATCGATGGGAAACCGGCGCAGGTAGCTCAGGCTGGAATAGCCGGTGCCGAAGTCGTCGATGGCCAGATGGGTGCCCAGCGCCTTCAGGTGATTGAGCGCAGTCATCGTCGCGTCGACGTTTTGCATCAGAACGCCTTCGGTGATTTCCAGCTCCAGCCATTCGGGCGCCAGACCTGTCTGTTTGAGCACGCGCTCGACGCCTTCGACGAAGTCACGCTGGCGAAAATCGATGGGCGACATGTTGACCGACATACGAATCGGCGGCAGCCCGGCCGCTTGCCAGGCACAGGTCTGACGACAGGCCTCAGCCAGGACCCATTTGCTCAGCGGCACGATCAGGCCGCTGTCCTCGGCCACCGGGATGAAGTCCGAAGGGTAGACCCAGCCATGCCCCGGTTTTTGCCAGCGCACCAGCGCTTCGGCACCGACCACTGTGGCCGTGCGCAGCTCGATTTTCGGCTGATAGTGCAGGACGAATTCATGCTCGTGCAGGGCGCGGCGAATGCCCGATTCGATGCTGTGCTGTTCCCGGGCGTGCTGGTTCATGGCCTCGATAAAGAAGCCGATGTTGTCGGGGCCGTGCTCCTTGACGTTGCGCATCGCGGTCTCGGCCTTCTTGATCAGCTCGATCGCCTCCAGTCCGTCATCGGGATAGATGCTGATGCCCAGGCTGGCGCTGACGCTGACGTCATGGCCGGCAATCGTCTGCGGCAGACGAATGGCAGCGAGCAGCTTTTCGGCGATGCCATGGGTTTGCTGCGGGTGGTTGATGTCGCCGAGGATCACCACAAATTCGTCGGAGCCGTAGCGAAACACCGAGTCCGAGTCACGCACGCAGGACAACAGTTGCCGCGCGGTCCGCTTGAGCATCTCGTCGCCCGCCGGATGGCCCAGCGCATTGTTGATGCGTTTGAAGCGATCCAGGCCGAGAAACATCACCACCAGTTGTTTGTCATGGCGCCGGCACACGGCCAGGGCCTGGCTAAGGCGATCACCCAGCAGGGTGCTGTTGGGTAGCCCCGTGAGGCTGTCGTATTGCAGCAGGTGCGAGACTTTGAGCAATTCATGCACCCGCGCCTCGATGGTTCGCTCCAGGCTGAGCATCTTCAACGCCGCATCCTGTGCCAGTTGCCACTTCCAGGTCAGGGCGTTGGCCATCTGGCGGATTTCCAGACTGTCGAACGGCTTTTTCAGGATCAGCAACTGGTCGCCGAACTCCAGCCGTTCGGCCATCGCCTCCCAGCTGTAGTCGCTGTAGGCGGTGCACAAGGCAATTTGCAGGTTCGGATCGACCCGCCACAGTTGCTCGATGGTTTCCAGGCCGTCCCAGCCGGGCGGCATGCGCATGTCGATGAAGGCCAGCGCATAGGGGCTGCCACTGGCCAGCGCGTGTTTGACCAGGGCCAGGGCTTCCTGACCCTGATAGGCAGAGTCGAGCTGGAAGCTCAAGTGTGGCGCCTGGCGGGTGCTGAACAGCGTCTGTTCCAGTTGATGCAGATCGGCTTGGTCCTCAGCCAGCGGGGCGAGGATTTTGCGAAAGTCATCGTGAATCGCTGGCGTGTCATCAATGATCAGGATGCGCCGGTTGGTCTGGGGAAAGGGGGTTTTCATGCCTCATCCTCCTTCGGGGAGGGAGTCGGACGGGGGCCGTCCTTGAGCAGTCGTCCAGCCTGCTCGGCGCTGACCGCCTCGCTGAAATACAGGCCTTGTGCGCTGGGCAGCGGAGCTCCGGCGTTGGGGGTATCCTGCCGACTCAGTGGCGTGTGACCTTCGGCAATGATGCCGATATTCAGATCCCGGGCGAAGTTGACGATGGCGCGCAGCGCGTTGGCACCGGTCACATCCTGAGTCGCACTGTCGATGAAGCTCTGGGCCAGTTTGAGGTGATTGACCCGGTAGGTTTTCAGGTAATCGAACGAGGAGTACTCGGTGCCGAAATCATCGATGGCGATGGTCACGCCCAGTTCACGCAGGCGCGGCAATGCATCGTTGTGCGTCCACTTGGTCTGGGCCAGCGTGGCTTCGGTGACATCGAAGCGCAGATCCCAGGGGGCGAGTTCCCAGCGGGCGGTGGTGCGCAGCACGTTGTAGATGAGTTCCGGGCCGCTTTTGAGTTGCGCCAGGGAAATCTTGATCGCCATCACCGGCGGCGCCACCCCTTCATTACGCCACAGATGCATCTGGTGGCAGGCGTGATCCAGCACCCAGCGCCCGAGAGGAATGATCGCGCCGGTTTTCTCCGCTATCGGCACGAATTCGGATGCCGGCAGCAGGCCGAGACGGGGATGTTGCCAAAGGATTTTCGCCTCCATGCCCAGAATCCTGCCGCTGTGCAGATCAACTTCTGGCGCGTAATGCAGCCGCAGCTCATTGCCTTCAAGGGCGGTCATCAATTCGCTGACGAGGGTCATGCGCTCGGCCACTTCCCGAGAGATTTCCTCGGAGTGGAAGTGATATTGGTTGCGGCCCATTTCCTTGGCGCGGTACAGCGCCATATCGGCCTGCCCGAGCAGGCTGTCGGCATCGAGGCTGAGGTCGCTGTAACTGCTGATGCCGATGCTGACTGAAATGTGCAGCGCATTACCGGCCAGGTTGTAGGGCGCCAGCAGCGTGTCGCGGATGTTGGCGGCCATCGTGGCCGATTGGGTCGGGTCACTGACGTCCAGTTGCAGGATCGCGAATTCGTCGCCGCCCAGGCGCGCCACCACGTCGCTTTCGCGCACGCCGAACTTGATGCGCCGGGCGACTTCCTGCAGCAGCAGATCGCCAACCGGGTGGCCCAGGGTGTCGTTGATCCGCTTGAAGTGGTCCAGATCCAGATAAAACACTGCAAACGGCATGGCGCCGCGCCGCGCGGCGGCAAACGCCTGATGCAGGCGTTCGATCAGTGTGGCGCGATTGGCCAGGCCCGTCAGGCCATCGGAGCGGGCCAGCAACGCCAGTTTGTCCTCGGCCAGGCGACGTTCGGTGATGTCGAGGATGATGCCTTCGACTTCCAGCAGTCGGCCGTCATGATCGCGCACCGGGATGTAGCGGTTCTCCACCCAGCGCCAGGTTCCCTGGCCGGTGCGCATCCGGAATTCGATGGAAGCGCCCGACGCATGCCGATCCAGCACTCGGGCCATGGCGGCATCGACGCTTGCCTGATCGTCCGGATGAATCAGTTCCTGAGCCCAGTTGGGCGAGCGCACCAGATCGGCGGCGACATGCCCGTAACGGGTGATGTTGTGAGAGATGTACATCAGAGCAAACGAGGGATCACCGCGCAACCGGTAAAGGATGGTCGGGCTGTTCTGCACAATGATGTTGGCGTCGGACAGCTCCCGGGTGCGCTCCTGCACGGCGTTTTCCAGCAGGTTCATCTTCAGTTCGGCGTCTTCGGTCATTTGCCATTTGACCGTGAGGGCGCTGGCCATCTGCCGGATCTCGATCGCGTCAAAGGGCTTTTTCAGGATCAGCAGCCTGTCGTTCAGGGCCAGACGCCGGTCGATGTCTTCCCAGGAATAGTCGGAATAGGCCGTGCACAGCGCGACTTGCAGCTTGGGGTCGACTTGCCACAGCCGTTCGATGGTCTCCAGGCCATCCCAGCCTGGTGGCATGCGCATGTCGATGAAGGCCATGGCGTACGGGCGGTTTTCAGCCAGCGCGGCTTCGAGTTTGTCCAGCGCTTCGCGGCCCTGAAAAGCCGAGTCCAGTTCGAAGTGTTGGGTTTGTTTGGCGGATGGGCTGCCGAACAACAGATTCTCGGTTTCGCCCAAGCCATCGTCGCCGGGGATGACCGGGCTGAGAATCTTGGCGAAATCGCCATGAATCGCCGGACTGTCGTCGACGATGAGCACGCGGCGATTGATCTGCGCGATTGGCAGGTTCATGTCGCACCCCCCACGAAGAGGCGTGCTGTGGTCATCCGGGGCATCCTTTTCCCTCGCCATTTGCCTGTTCGACAGCCGATGGAGTCCTGCGCCGTGTTCAGCATAGTCGGCCCCTCGTTACTGCGCGTTGGGCCCCGAGTGAAGATTTGCGTGAATGCACTGAAAAATCATCTAGCCTTTGACTCAGGTGCGGGCCAGTGCGGCGGTCGGTCGGTGCGTCGTTAACCTCTGTTTTCGCTTGAGGCCATGCCATGGAAGAGCAATCCGCCCCGTTGCCGACGCATCGACCGACGGTGCTGCTGGTCGATGACGAGGAATCGATCCTCAACAGCCTGCGCCGCCTGCTGCGCGGTCAGCCCTATGAAGTTCTGTTGGCCACCAGTGGTGCCCAGGCGCTCGATATGCTCGCGCAGCAGCCGGTGAACCTGGTGATGAGCGATGCGCGCATGCCGAGCATGGACGGGGCTTCGTTACTGGCCCATGTCCGTCAGCTATATCCTGCGTCTGCGCGGATCATGCTCACCGGTTATGCCGACCCGGGGGCGATCATCAAAGCCATCAATGATGGGCAAATTCACCGTTACATCAGCAAACCGTGGAATGACGAGGAGCTGCTGCTGATCCTGCGTCAGTCCCTCGAGCACCAGCATTCCGAGCAGGAACGCCAGCGTCTGGAGCGCTTGACCCAGGTGCAGAACGATCAGCTCAAATTGCTCAACAGCACCCTGGAAAAGCATGTGGCGGCGCGCACGGCCGAACTGCAGCAAACCGCCGACATGCTCGATCTGGCTTACGAAGAGCTCAAACACAGCTATGTCACCGGCACTGAAGTGTTCTCGCTGCTGGCCAATCTGCGTTTACCACCTGCCAAGCAGACCAACCGGCAGATCATCGAACTGGTGCGCAGCTACTGCAAACAGCACGGCCTGGACGAGGCCACCAGCCGCGACCTGACCATGGCCGCGGCGTTGTACAACGTCGGCAAGCTGAGCTGGACCGACGGCATGATGGTCACGCCCTCGGATTTGCTGCGCCATACCGATCGCGAGCGTTATCGCAGTTACCCGAAGCAGAGCGAATCGTTGCTCATGACGCTGGACCCGATGAAGGATGCGGCTCGTCTGATCCTGCATCATCAGGAACGCTGGGACGGCAGCGGGTTTCCCGACCGGCTCAAGGGCGAGGGTATTCCGTTCGGTTCACGCCTGCTGAAACTGGCGGTGGATTTTGTCGAGTTGCAGCGTGGCTTGATCCTCGAACGGCAGATGAACAGCGACGAAGCGCTGCTGTACCTGCGTCAGTACGCCGGGCGTTTGTACGACCCTGATCTGGTCGAAGACTTCATTCAGGTGTGTGCCGAATTCCTTAGCGACGTCACGCTGGCCGATCCGTCGGTCAAGGTGTTGACCACTCGGGATCTGGCCGCCGGGATGATTCTGGCGCGTAATCTGAATGCCGATAACGGCATGTTGCTGCTCAACGCCGGCAAGGTGCTCAGCGCGCTGTTGGTGGAAAAGCTGATTGCGTTCGAAGCCATGGAGGGCGGCAAGTACAAGATTTTCGTCAAGGTGCCGGAGGAGGTTGAAGCCGCGCTCAAGGCCCTGGGGGAATGATCTGTGAGGTGACGGCATAGGGCAGGCATGGGATCCTTGCGCCTTTTCCAGGACGGTAGCTGCCCCATGACCTCTGCATCCGTTGTATCTCCACGCCTCATCCGTATTGCCGCCGCCTTGTTGCTTAACACTGAAGGCCAGACCCTGCTGGTGCGCAAGCGCGGCACCACGGCGTTCATGCAACCGGGCGGCAAGATCGAAGCGCATGAGTTGCCGGTGCACGCGCTGGCCCGTGAGCTGGAGGAAGAGTTGGGCCTGCAGATCGATCCGGCGCAGGCGTCTTTTCTCGGTCAGTTCTCGGCGCCCGCCGCCAACGAGCCGGGGTTTGTTGTTCAGGCCCAGATCTTTCAACTGACTATCGACACCGATGTGACTCCGGCTGCCGAAATCGAGGAAGTGCTCTGGATCGATCCGGCCACTGACGGTGGTCTGGTGCTGGCGCCATTGACACGCGACCTGATCCTGCCGTTTTATCGAGCCTCGCTCAGCGAAACCGCCTGATCATCCACGCACAGGACGTCATCCATGATCCCGCTTCAAGACCTGCTGATTTTTGCTGCCGCCGCGCTGTTGATGGTACTGACGCCGGGGCCGAACATGATTTACCTGATCTCGCGCTCGATCTGTCAGGGGCGCAAGGCCGGGGTCACCTCGTTGCTCGGCGTGGTGAGTGGATTCTTCGTGCATATGTTCGCCGCGGCTGCCGGCTTGACCGCGGTGTTTCTGGCGGTGCCGATGGCCTATGAGGTGCTGAAGTGGGCCGGCGCGCTGTACTTGCTGTGGCTGGCTTGGCAAGCGGTCAAACCCGGTGCGCGCTCGCCATTCGAAGCGCAGCAATTGCCGCCGGACTCGTCGCGCAAACTGATCACCATGGGTTTTCTCACTAGTGCGTTGAACCCGAAAATCGCGGTGTTCTACCTCTCGGTGTTTCCGCAGTTCATCAGCCCCGAACACGGCTCGGTGTTCACCCAGAGCATCATCCTCGGCCTGACCCAGATCAGCGTCAGTTTCAGCGTCAATCTGCTGATCGCGTTGTTTGCGGCAGGCATTGCCTCGTGGTTCGTGCGCAACCCGACGTGGCTGGCAATTCAGCGCTACTTCATGGGCTTTGTGCTCGGTGCCCTGGCTGTGCGCCTGATGCTGGAACAACGCAGGACGGCCTGAGCATGTGGATCGAACGGCTCGACGCCAGCCACGCGCTGGCCTACCGCGAATTGATGCTGGAGGCTTACGATCGCCATCCACAGGCGTTCACCTCAAGCGTGCGCGAGCGCGCGGTGATGCCGTTGAGCTGGTGGGAAGGGCGCCTGACCAGCAAGCTCGATGTGGTACTGGGAGCATTCGAGGCCGGAGTGCTGGCTGGCATCGTTGGTCTGGCCTTCGAGCCCCGGGAAAAGGCACGCCACAAGGCCACCCTGTTCGGCATGTACGTGTCAGCTGATTTTCGTCAGCACGGTCTGGGCCATGAACTGGTCCAGGCCGCCCTGGCCGAAGCGCAAAATCATCCTGCGCTGAAAGTCATCCAGCTCACCGTCACCGCCGGCAACGACGCCGCGTTCAACCTGTACCAGCGCTGCGGCTTCATCCAGTTCGGGCTTGAGCCGCTCGCGGTTCGGGTAGGCGAAGACTACTTCGACAAGATTCACATGTGGCGCCAACTTTGATTTCACACTGAACCCCTTGTGGGAGCGGGCTTGCTCGCGAATGCGGTGTGTCAGATAGCTCATTTTTGCCTGACTTGACGCTTTCGCGAGCAAGCCCGCTCCCACAGGTGAAGGTGGCGTTGCTGCAGGCTGCGATCTTTTGCTTTGCAGCGTCAGCGTACGGCGCTGACCCCATCCAGCGTCGAGAACGACGTGTCCTTGGCCGTCAGCAGGAAATCGCGCATGTACGGCGCATCCAGCATGTCGGCGCGGATCGCTGCGTACAGCGTGGCAAACAGACCCTTCTCGCCCAGTCGTTTGGCCTTCACATAGCCGCGCGAACTGTATTCATGCAGCGCCCAGTGCGGCATGCCGCAGACGCCACGGCCGCTGGCGACCAGTTGCATCATCATCACCGACAGTTCCGAGGTGCGAACCTGCGCCGGTTCGATGTCGGCCGGCTCCAGGAAGCGGGTGAAAATGTCCAACCGATCGCGTTCCACCGGATAGGTAATCAGGGTTTCGGTCAGCAGGTCCTCGGGGACGATATAGGGTTTGCTCGCCAGCGGGTGCTGGTTGGCGACTGCGAGCATCGCTTCGTAGGTGAACAGCGGCACGTAGGTGATGCCGGCAATTTCCAAGGGGTCGGACGTCACGACCAGGTCCAGGTCGCCACGGGCCAGGGCTGGCAGCGGGGCGAAGGCGAAACCCGAGGCCAGGTCGAGCTCGACTTCCGGCCAGGCGTCGCGGAACTGGTCGATGGTCGGCATCAGCCACTGAAAACAGCTGTGGCACTCGATCGCCATGTGCAGGCGCCCGGCGGTGCCACCGGCCAGTCGGCTGATGTCACGTTCAGCGGCGCGCAGCAGCGGCAGGGTTGCGTCCGCCAGTTGCAGCAGGCGCAGGCCGGCACTGGTGAAGCGCACCGGTTTGGTCTTGCGCACAAACAGCGGCATGCCCATGCGCTCCTCCAGTTCCTTGAACTGGTGGGACAGCGCCGATTGGGTCAGGTGCAGGCGGTCGGCGGCGTCGACCAGGCTGTCGGCTTCGCGCAGGGCATGCAGGGTTTTCAGATGACGGATTTCAAGCACCGCATGGCTCCATGAAGAAAATTTGTGATCGAGGCGAAGGCGGTGAGTTTGTCTCATGTTGGCGGGACTGTCGACCGCTGAAGGTGTGGCAGGGCACCTCGCGTGCCCCACCGTTTTTCTGTCTTAGAGGTTGGCGAAATGCTGGATGCCCAGCGGTTTTCCGATATCACCGCGCCAGATCGCCTCGACCTGAGCGCCGCTGGCGGCTTGGGCCTGCTGCCATTGCAGGCCTAGATTGCGCTGCGCTGGAAGTTTCAGATGAGCTTTGACGAAGTCGTGGAACGGGACGGTGTCCGAGGTGTAGTGAAAGTGTGCGTACCACAGCGTGTTTGGCGGGGTGGCGGTGAGGTCGCGCACCTCATATTCCTGGAGAAAGTCCTTGCGTCCGTCAGTGCGTTTGCCAAGCGGCCGAAGCGAACCTTCCTTGCGGATATCCACCACTTGCTCTTGCAGCAGATAGTCCAGATAGCCTTCACCGGGCGTCTTGCTGCGCAGTGACTGCTCGATGCGCAAGGTGCGTCCCGCTCGCCGCATATCGCGCGCCTTGTCGCGCAATTGCTGCACCACCGGCTCGGCCGGCGACAGCCGCTCGATAGCTTGCGCGCGGGTGCTCAACTCCGTGGCTTCGCTGCCAAGCATGTGCTCCAGATCTACCGGCAGCATGTTCTGGCGGGCGTAGCCCTGCACCTTGTTGCTGTAGGCCGTGACTGCGGTGAGCCGTTGCCTGGCTTCGACCAGCAAGGGGCGAACATCGGTGGGTAGCGACGGTGTGGAAGGGGGCGATTGCACTTGCAGATGAAACTTGCCGCTGGAGCGCGGTAGCCAGGTTTCGCGAAAACCATCGAGGCCTTCCACGGTGAAGCGTCTCTGGCGAGTGCCGGCATCGATTATCTCTGTGCCGATCAGCAACTGGTTGTCCTCGGTTTCGAACAGTTGCCTGCCGCCAGGCTCTTTCGCCTTGATGGGTGGACGTTGTCTGATCGCATGGCGTGCCTGTTTTTCGACCTTGGTCAAACCATCGAGAAACAGGCCGATTTGCTCCTGGTCCAGATGCTGCGCATAGCCAAGCGTCCAGGCGTTGAGCTGGCGCCGGAAACCGGCGTAGATCTCAAGGCAATCTTCGATCACCCGATTGCGCTGGGCCAGACTGGCGTGAACCTCGGACAGGTGATGCAGGGTCAACAGCGCACGCCCGACCTTGACCCGCGCGCCTTTCATCTGGGTATGGAAATACACCCAGGACAGATCAGCGACAGCGTCGTAACGGGTAATGATTTCCAGCAGGTGCGCGGTTCTGAGGTAATCGTGCGTGCTTTGGCCGAGGTCACGGTTGATGGCGGTCATGTCTTTTGCCATTTTGGCTTTCTGGGCGCGGAGGGTGATGCGGTTATTCCACAGGTTGGCCTGCTCGGTGAGCACATGCAGGTGATCGAACTCGCTGAGGAATTTCTTGCGTATCAGCTTGCGCCGAGCCATCAGCTGGATATGGGTGGCGATGTCGTCAAACCGTGTGGCGTCGGATTCGGCGACCAGATCGTCGATCCGGTTCAGGTGGTCGAGCAAGCGGTCGCGGGCGACGCTGATGCGCTGAATGGCGCGGTCTACCACGATCCAGGCGCAGCGGCTCCGGATGTCCTCGATTTGCAGACGTTTGCGGCCGTGGCTCAGGGGCAGAAGTTCGGTCAGGTTCTGGTACTGGGCGATGGCAATGTCGAGGTCATTGACGCACGCCGCGTCGACGGCTGCCTGCAAGGGCTTGCGCTCGCTGAAAGCGAGTTTCTGGTAGTGCTCCAGCAACTGATTGGTGGCGCGGGTCTGGGTATCGAGGCGCCGGATGTAGGCGTCGGCGGTATTGGTCAGGGTCAATTGTCTGCGCAGTTGCCGATCAGTCCACCAGCGCGGCAACCACTGGCGGATCGGGGCAGGCCAGAGCGGGTCCATGCCGTCGGCCAGATGCCCGAGTACGGCGCCACCGCCTGCACCGCCGCCCTCCATCACGGTGCCGAACACTGCGTAGTGAGTGTTCCACTGGCCGCTTTCGTCGAGGGCGATCGGCTGTTTGTAGCCGCGAATCCACGTGCCGTAGAGTCTCCAACCGCGTGGCGCATCGCTGAGCTGGACCCGATAGATACGGCCCTGACGGACGATGAAGTCGCCATCGGCATGGCGGTAGACGTTGCGGTACACGCCGTGGGTGTTGGCGCGCAGGCCGGCCAGGGAAATTTCGTGTTCGTACTCGTAGCCCTTGAAGCGGTCGAGTGACTGTCGGGACCATTGCCAGGAGGTCGGCAGTGCGGCTGTTTTACCCAGTGCTGCACGTTGCCGACTACGGGTTGCCAGACGTGCGGCTGCGGGGACCGAGACCGTCCCCGGAAGCACGTCCATTGCTGCATCGATCAGTGACAGCAGCACCGCCTCCACCTCGGCCAGACCCTGGCCGATCTCACCTCGCAAGAATGCCGCCACGGCCAGATTGGCGCTGTTCCAGGCGTCATACAGGGCCACTGCCGTGCCGATGAACGGCAGCATGCCGATGGCCATTTTCAGGTAATTGAACAGCGCGCCGGACTTCAAGGCGCAGCGCTCCAGATGCAACGCATCGTTGGAACGCGAACTGCTGCGATGGGCTTCCAGCAACCGGCCCATGTGCACGTTCAGCAGATGGTCAGCCAGCGATGTCGTTGCGGGCCACGCTGCCCCGACGCCGATCAGGGCATCGAAGTTGCGCAGTTGCGCCTGGTCGATCCGGCTGACGTGACTGGCAAAATCGCCGTTCAGGACGCGTCCGGCCAGATAGTTGACCATTTTGCTGTCCACGCAACGCTTGAACAGGTCCAGACGCGCCTGTTCCAGTGTTTCGTACTGGCGCAGGAAAATGGCGTCGCTGCTGTCAGGCAGATACAGCAGGGTCAGGCCGGCGGTCTGTTCGACAATGAACGTCACGCCGGTGAGCGTGCTCGGTCCCTGATGCAGGGTGTCCTCACCGCCGACCGTCAGGTGCGCCGGCAGCAGCGCGATGCGCTGGTCATCGACCGCATAAGCCTCAGGTGTTGCCGCGTCGATAGCGATCTTCAGCACGTCATGGCCGGCCGTGTCGATGTGCCCTTGCAGCCAGGCGAACTCGCCTTGCAACTTGAGCATCAGGCGCCACGGTTCGCTCAGGCATTCGCGGCGCCAGGCCTGTTGGAATGCAGGTTCTGCCGGCGCGCCGAAAAACGTCTGGCGAATCAGCGTTTCGTAACGTCCGGCCAGATCCAGTTCCGTCACCAGTTTGCGCAAGTAGATCGGGTTGAGCCCGGCCTCGACGTTCCGCCGATCGGCGTCGTCCCCGGCGCTGACCTTGACCTGCATGAACGACAGGCGCCACCACATGTCCTGATCGATGTTGTCCTGGGCCAGTTGTTCGAGGCTGATGTCGCTGCGCCTGGCACTGGCCGTCAGGATATTGCGTTGCGGTGTGCCGGGTGCTGCACCCTCGATCACGGTTTTTTGCCAGGCCGTGGCGTCGGGCAGATCAAGGCTCACGGTCACACTTGTACCCAGCGAGAAGTCTGTGCGCAATCGGGCGTCGAGGCGTTTTTCGGCGAAGGCCTGGCGCGGTGGAAGTTCGCGCTCGAACAAGGCATGGGCGCGTCGCATGGCGACGAGGTAGCGGCTGATCAGCACTTTGATCCGTGTACGGTGCGCGCCGTCCACGTTGTTGAACCATGCGGGCAGGTTGCCGGCGAGCTCGGCGCTGTGGTCTTGCTCCTGGCGCTCGGCAAATGCCCGTTCACGGGCCTGTGCGAGCGGCAGCGTGAGGCGCGGCAAGTGTTGTTCGCGCAGCTTTTCGATTTCGCTGTTGCGCTCGCGTGCATGTGTGGGCAGCGGTTTGTCGTGCAGGATCTGCGCGGCTTGTTGTTCGCACTGATAGAGCTGTTGATCAAGCGACCAGGCGAGCGGGTCGCCATTGAGTGGCGTCAGGTGCAGGGCCAGTTCGTGATCGTTGGACGAACTCTTGAACAGGTTCTGCTCCAGCGCCAGACGCGAATCGAAGCGCTGCAGTCCGCCGAACTGACCCGGCCAGTAGAGCAGCAGGCTTTCGGTCGAGCCTGGCTGCAGCGCCAAAGCCGTGGCGATGACCAGTACGCCAGGCAGGTCCTCGATGTGGGTAAGCTCCTGGTCTGCCGCCGACAACGACACCCGTGCGACCACCCCGTCGGCCAACTGAGGGTTGCGCTCGGGCGCATCCAGCAACGCGATGACTCGCCGGTGCTCCTCGACGGTCAGGTGATTGAGTAGCCGTTGCAGTTCGACCTCGATGCGCAGCCCCGCGATTCGAGCCTGCAGCAGGGCGTGGTAATGCACATTTGCGACATGGCGCAGTTCGAGCATTTTCAGTGGGTCGCGGCTGTCGAGCAGTGCCGAGGCTGCATCATGACCGGCTTGGCGGGCTTCGCTCAGCGCGTCGAACTGCTGCGCCAGTTGCTGGCGTTGCGCGCTGTTTGGCTCGCTGTCACCCAACCAGCGGTCGAGCGCGTGCTGTTCAAGCGCCAGCGTTTGCCGGCGCAGATCCAGGGGAATGTCGGCAACCAGCAAGCCGAATGGCGCGACCTCATCGACGGTTTGTCCGGCACTCGGCGGCAGAGTGCGCGGGACAGGGAAAAATGTGTCGAGCATGGTCCAGTTGGCGCCGGTGATTGCCGACGTGGACATCAATGGTTCAACTCCCCGGTTGAGCGGATCGTTGCCGAATTCGATGAGGTCCAGCGAGGTGGTGCGTAGCGGATTTGGGTGCTGGTCAATCAGCCAGCGTTCAAGATCGGTCTGCTGCTCGAAACGGATCAGTGGTTGTGGGTGTGCGGGCAGATACAGCAGCTGCACCGTTTCCTCCAGCTGGATCATCAACGTGCCGTACAAGCGCAGACGGCTGTTATCGACACGATTGAGTACCGGTTGTGCGACCCGCAGGCCCTGCGCGATTTTGTTCGAGGGTGTGAGAAGTTGCGCCAGCCTGTGTCGTTGTGCGGTGTCGAGCTTGCCGTCGGCCCCCGCCAATTGAATCGCGGCCTCGAAATGCAGGTGATAGAGGCTCAGGGCATGCTCGCGACGCGACAACGCAGTGCCGGGCGCGCGGGCACCCCACCAGGCGCTTTCGGGCTGCTGGGGGTGATGGGCCATGAGTTCCAGCCATTGCTGGTGACAGTCGTTCAAGCGAGCCGTCGCCAACAGGTGAAGATTTTGATCGACGTTTGGCTGTAGCCGTTGATCAAGGCCGAAATCGACCGTTTCAGGGGGCAGTGCGTGGGACATGCGACAACGCTCCAAAAGGCATGCAGGCCGGAAATCCCGGGCATACATGCCATTAGAAGCGAGCCGTCACAGCGCCTTGCGGTACATAGTTATCGCTTGATCGCGCATTCGTTTCGGTGGGTGTCCACCTCAGGTCATGGGCGATCAGCAATGACCTCGGGTGATCAAGGCAAGTGGGACTCAGCGACGTCCTGATCTTGTTGTCGGAATTCAAACCGCGCCTTCTGAGTAGAGGTCGGCATCGTCAGTTTTATGATCGGGACGATTTTGCCTTTTGATTCGTTGTAGAAGTCGCGTTGGTTATGCTTCGCCACGGCCAGCCCGTTATCTACATAGAAGAACGCTTCGATGGGCAGTTTTGCCGGGATACCTGCCGGCCAGGTTTCGATGATGAGTTCGCTGAAATCATTGAACGCCGGCAGCCCGACGGGCTTCAGCGCGATCGCGCGGATGGCTTGATAAAACGAGTTGGCGGCGAGTTCATTCATTTGGTCGCGCACATCGAAGCTGCACTGATAGCGGAAATAATCGACGTTTGGGGTGAAGCTGTGGCGGACCCACTGTTCGGCCGTGGTGATGTTCTGGGACTGGCAGCGTCTGCTGACGACGGGGTAAACATCGGATGCACCACAGCCCGGTTTATCCCGGCCCCATGTCGCGCCGTCGATGGGAAACACACACAGCACCATGGTTTGCAAGGTACCCACCGGGCGTTTCAATACCGGGTAAATGATGTAGCCGTTGTTTCGGTCCCAGGGCATTTTTCTGAAACTGGCGTCTGTGCGGAAAAAGGAGAACGACATTCCGCCCAGCTTGATGGCGCCGGGACTCGGGTCCCAGACATGGAAACCGTTCGGGATATCGGTGGCGCGTAACATCAGGCCGGAGCAGAGAAAGGCTGGCTGGCTGGGGGCGCCGTTACACATTCTGATGGTTTCGTCATAGCGCTTTTGCAGTTCGGCAGCGACCCCGACCCCGGCCCCGACCCCGAGGTCGCCCCCGCCCCCCGAGCGCGTCTGCACTACCTGAGTGACCTCCATCGGTGGGGTGCTGCAAGCAGAGAGCAACAGTGCGAGTGCAACTATCCAGATTCTCATCAACTTTCCTCCAGGACTGATTGTGGTGTCCTGGTCTCAGTTCAACGAAAAGCCGGTATGTGCACTACTGACAGAAATGACAGTTGCGACGGACGGTTGCGGCTGACGGAAAAAATGACCGCTCGGCAATCTTCATTAAACTGTCACGCAACTGTGGCAGCGCGCTTGAACAAACTTCATCAGACTCGCGCTCTACTGGGGTTCTGCGTTTCGGTGTTTTTCCATGCGTTTATTTTTTCTGTTGGCCGCGCTGCTGTTCGGCCTGCCGTCGATGGCGGCTTCGCGTTGCGACGTCAATGTACCGACCGAGCGGGTCGATCTGGCGCAGGTGAGCCTGGCGTACCAGAGCATTGGCCGTGCTTCGGATCCGGCACTGTTGCTGGTCATGGGGCTGGGCGGGCAGTTGATCCACTGGCCGGACGAAGTGGTGGTTGCGTTGTGTCAGCAGGGTTTCCGGGTGATCCGTTACGACAACCGTGACGTTGGCTTGTCGACCTGGCGCCAGGCGCCGGCCGAGGCCAACCTGACCTTTGAAGTGCTGCGCTACAAGCTCGGCCTGCCCGTGTCTGCGCCGTATTCGCTGACCGACATGGCCGATGATGCGCTGGGCTTGATGGACGCGCTGCACGTCGAGCAGTTCCACGTACTGGGCGCGAGTATGGGCGGGATGATCGCCCAGCATCTTGCAGCAATGGCACCGCAACGGGTGGAAAGCCTGACGCTGATCATGACCAGTTCCGGCGCCGAAGGCTTGCCGGCACCGAGTGCGGCGCTGGTGCAACTGCTGGCGCGACGCGGTGCGCCGAATCGCGAGGTGGCGCTGGAGCAGCAGGCTGATCTATTGGCAGCACTCGGCAGTCCGGCGGTCACTGATGACCGACAGGCGTTGCTGCATCAGGCAGCGGTGGCCTATGACCGGGCGTTCAACCCTGAAGGTGTGAAGCGCCAGATCATGGCGATCCTCGCCGAGCCGAGTCGGGTGGCGTTGCTCAATCAGCTGCGGGTGCCGACCCTGGTGGTGCACGGCACGGCCGATCCGTTGCTGCCGGTGATGCACGGCGTGCATCTGGCGGCGCATATTCGCGGCAGTCAGTTGAAACTGATTCCGGGCCTGGCCCATCGTTTTCAGGAGGCGTTCAAGGCGCCATTGCTGGCGGCGGTGTTGCCGTATCTGCAGCAGCACCGTGAAGACACCTCGCACTGGGCGCAGATCGAACCGGTTGCAAGCGGTAACTTGCTGTAGGCGAGGTTTTGGCGGTGTTGGTTCGGGCCTCTTCGCGAGCAAGCCCGCTCCCACAAGGGCACCGCATTCCAATGTGGGAGCGGGCTTGCTCGCGAAGGGGGCATGACTGTCAGTGCAATGCCGGGCAGGTGCATCGCCCAGACGTTTCCGCCCGATTTCCGTCCGAGCGGTAACCTGCTGTAGGCGTGGTTTTGGTGGTGTTTGTTCGGGCCTCTTCGCGAGCAAGCCCGCTCCCACAGGGGCACCGCATTTCAATGTGGGAGCGGGCTTGCTCGCGAAGGGGCCATCACTGTCAGTGCAATGCCGGGTAGGTGCATCGCGCAGACGTTTCCGCCCGATTTCCGTCCGAGCGGTAGCCTGCTGTAGGCGAGGTTTTGGTGGTGTTGATTCGGGCCTCTTCGCGAGCAAGCCCGCTCCCACAGGGGCACCGCATTCCAATGTGGGAGCGGGCTTGCTCGCGAAGGGGCCATCACTGTCAGCGCAATACCGGGCAGGTGCATCGCGCAGACGTTTCCGCCCGATTTCCGTCCGAGCGGTAGCCTGCTGTAGGCGAGGTTTTGGTGGTGTTGGTTCGGGCCTCTTCGCGAGCAAGCCCGCTCCCACAAGGGCACCGCATTTCAATGTGGGAGCGGGCTTGCTCGCGAAGGGGCCATCACTGTCAGTGCAATGCCGGGCAGGTGTATCGTGCAGACTTTTCCGCACGTTTTCCGTCTGCGAGGTGTGTGATGAGTTCCGCTCTGAAAATCGATTTTGTCAGCGACGTGTCCTGCCCCTGGTGCGTTGTCGGTCTGTACGGGCTGCTGCAGGCGCTGGAGATCCTGCGCGATGAAGTGCAGGCCGAGATTCATTTCCAGCCGTTCGAACTGAACCCGAAGATGGGCCCCGAGGGGCAGAACATCACCGAGCACATTCAGCAGAAATATGGCTCGACCGCCGAGCAGTCGCAGAAGAACCGCGAAGCCATCCGTGCCCGTGGCGCCGACGTCGGTTTCGCTTTTCGCACCGATGGCAACAGCCGCATCTACAACACCTTCGATGCACACCGGCTGCTGCACTGGGCCGGGCTTGAAGGTTTGCAGTTGCCGTTGAAGGAGGCGCTGTTCAAGGCCTATTTCACCGATGGCGGCAATCCGTCTGATCACGCACAACTCACGCAGATTGCCGAAAGCATCGGTCTGGATCGGCAGCGCGCGGCGGCGATACTGGCCTCCGACGAGTTTGCCGAGGAGGTGCGCGAAGAAGAGCAACTCTGGCTGCAACGCGGCGTGAGTTCGGTGCCGACCGTGGTCTTCAACGGTCAGTACGCCGTAACGGGCGGGCAGCCGGTGGACACCTTTGTCGGGGCGATCCGGCAGATCATGAGTGAAGCCCGGGGCGGCACCGTCAGCTAAAGCCCCAGCCCTCAACGCACGATCTTGTCGACGTGGATCCCGAGCTTCTTCAGGCGATACCAGAAGCTGCGCTCGGAGATCCCGATCAACTGCGCAGCGGCGGCCTGGACTCCGTTGCTCTGTTGCAGGGCCGCGAGAATATAGGCTTTCTCGACTTCGGCCAGCGCCGCGTCCAGATCCGCCGGCACACCGTTGATTTCGCTCAGCGGGCCACTGCTGTCAGAGGCTTGTGCGGCGAACAGGTACGCCGGCAGATCCTGCTCTTCGATGATGTTGGCGGACGCGACGATGGTCGCGCGCTCCACGCAGTTCTGCAGTTCGCGAATGTTCCCCGGCCATGAATAACGGGTCATGGCCTGCAAGGCTTGCGCGCTGAAACCGCTGATGCGCTTGCCGGCGGCGGCGCCCAGCGTGAGGGCGAAATGCCGGGCCAGCGGCGCGATGTCCTCGACCCGTTCGCGCAGCGCCGGCAGGGGAATGGGAAAGACGTTGAGGCGATAGTAGAGGTCCTCGCGAAACTCCTTGTTGGCCACCGCTTGCAGCAGGTCTTTATTGGTGGCGGCAATCACCCGCACATCGACTTTGCGTTCCTTGGTATCGCCCACCGGCTCGATCACCCGTTCCTGCAGGGCACGGAGGATTTTCGCCTGCAGCGCCAGCGGCATTTCGCCGATCTCATCAAGAAACAGCGTGCCTTTGTCGGCCTGCTGAAAACGCCCGATGCGATCAGCCACGGCGCCGGTGAACGCGCCTTTGCGGTGGCCGAACATCTCGCTTTCGAGCAGCCCCTCGGGAATCGCCGCGCAGTTCACTGCAACGAACGGTTTGTCGGCGCGATTGCCATGTTTGTGGATGGCCCGGGCGACCATTTCCTTGCCGGTGCCGCTTTCGCCGCTGAGCAGCACGGTCGCAGTGCTCTCACGCACCGAGTCCACCGCTTGCAGCACGCTGCGGAAACTCGGGCTGTCGCCGATCAGGCTGTCGATCTGCTGATGTTCGTCGAGTTCGGCGCGCATGCGCTGGTTGTCTTTGAGGATGTCGCGAAACTGCAGGGCCTTGCTGACGGTGATGTCCAGTTCGTCGATGTCGAACGGCTTGGCGATGTAGTCGAACGCGCCGTTGCGCATCGATTCCACGGCATTTTTCACCGTGCTGTAGGCGGTCATGACAATCACCGGCATCTGTGGATAGCGGGTTTTCACTTCCGCCAGCAATTGCGGGCCCCCCATGCCGGGCATGCGCCAGTCGCTGATGAGCAGGTCGATGTCTTCGCTCTCCAGCACCTTGAGCGCATGCAGGCCATTGCCGGCGGTGAACACGCTGATGCCGTTCTGACCGAGGGCCGAGGCCAGCAGGTCACAGAGTTTCGGTTCGTCGTCCACCACCAGAATGTTATGCGTCATCGTCGGTCTCGTCGAAATCCTCGCCATTGGCCGGAATGTACAGGCTGAAGGTGGCGCCGGCATCTTTTTCGCTGACGCACTCGACGCGCCCGTTGTGGTTTTCCATGACCGAAAACACTTTCGCCAGCCCCAGGCCGGTGCCCGAAGCCTTGGTGGTGACGAACGGGGTGAAGATCCGTTCGAGCATGTCGGCCTCAATCCCCTGGCCGGTGTCCGCAACGCTGATGATGGTGTATTTGGCATCGCTGGCGATGCTCAGGGTCAGGCGCCCGCCATCGGGCATCGCGTCGATGGCGTTGACGATCAGGTTCAGGCCGGCCTGTTTCAGCTGCTTGGCGTCGGCGTAGAGCGTGGCGCCGGGTGCCTGATCGTCGATGTGCAGGTCGATGTTGTGGCTAGCCAGTTCCGGCTCGCAGAACCCGGCCAGTTCATCCACCAGTGCACGGGCTGACTGGGTGGCACGGATCGGCGCGCTGGGTTTGGCGAAGTCGAGGAACTCGGTGATCAGGTCGTTGATCCGGCTGACTTCCTTGACCACGTATTCGAGATGACGCTTGTCGGTTTCCGGCAGGTCAGCACGTCGATGCAGCAGTTGCGTGGCGGTCTTGATGATGCCCAGCGGGTTGCGGATTTCATGGGCCAGGCCCATGGCGACTTCACCCAGTGCATGCAGGCGATCGCGGCGGCGCAGTTGCGACTCCAGATGCTGCAACTCTTCCAGACGCTCGCTCATGTGGTTGAAAGTGCTGCTCAGTTCTGCCAGTTCGTCGCCGCCATTCACGCGCAGGCGCTGATGGTAATCGCCTGCGATCACTGCTTGTACGCCTCTGGCCAGCCCACGCAACGGTTTGGTCAGACGCTGCGAGACCAGCCAGCCGACCGCCAGTGACGCCGCCGAGCTGAGCAGGAAAATCAGGATGAACAGGTTGCTCTGGTTGACCAGGCCGACGAGGCTGGTGTGGCGCAGCAGACCGCTGAAGATCACCCCTTGCAGCTGGCCGTTTTCGTTGAAGATCGGGCGGTAGATACCGCTGTAGTTATTGGTGAATTGTTCGAACGGGCCTTTGGTTTCGCGCAGGGTCTGCTCGATTTTCTTCGGCACTTGCGAGGGGTGATCCTGGAAGCGCTGGGTCGAGAAAATCTCCGAAAAGTCATCGCCCTTGGCCAGGTACAGACGCAGGTCCAGCGAGTGCACATCGGCCACGCTGGTCAGAAAACTGTTGTCCAGATAAGTGCCGATGATCAGCTTGTAGTCGACCCCGCCCTGGTCGGTTTCGAAGGTTGAAATCACCGTGCCGGTGGCCACGCCGGCGACTTGCAGGGTCTGCAGTACGGCCTTGGGCGCGGTGCTGATCTGACTGACGATGTTGTCGTCGGCGGTACTGAACACCACTTTGTTATCGCTGTTGCGGATCAGCGTCACCACATCGATGCCCATGGAGTCGGCGATGTCGGCGGTCAGTTTGTCGTGCCTGGCGGACTGGCGATCGGAGGGCGGGCGAGTGTGGCGCATGAACAACTTCGCGGCGCGGGCGTTTTCGCGCAGGATTTCACTGATTTCGTCCTCGACGATCTTCGAGGATTCCTGCAGCCAGATACGCACGTTGCTGTCGAAGATCTGCGACAGCGTGGTGGCCGCCAGCTCCGCGGCGATCATGGTCGGAATCACGCTCACCAGCCAGAACGCGAGCACCAGTTTGCGTTGCAGGCTCCAGCCTGAGAGGGCGAAAGGTCGGGGCGTGGCGCGTCGGTCATTGATCATTGGATTTCGCTTATTGCAGCAGCCATGGCAGGGTCGGAGCGATCCGGTCGAACAAACATTTTCACCAGTCTCAACAGTCGGTCGACCAATGGATTGCGGTGGCGGAAGAACACCGTGTTACCGACAAACGAGCAACCCAGGCGCAGCTTACTGGCATAGCCGGCCTGTCCGCATGCGTAGATCGCCAGTTTGTGTTCAATACAGTAGTCGACATTGAACAGCCAGCTACGGGTGTACAGGTTGTACTGGCGCGTGCGGGCCAGATCGTGGGCAAAGAACTTGTCGACCATCCGACGCCCGTCGAGCAGCACCAGATTGAACGCCACCAGTTCGTCACCGACCCAGTAGAGCACGCACGCTGCCCGCTCATCGAGGTGATTGAGCACTTCGCGAAAGTACGCCGCTGGCAGGCATTCGAAGGCCAGGTCACTACGTGCGAGTGTGGCTTCGTAGAGTTCCATCATCCGTGGCAGCAAGTCGTGCACCGAACGTCGCCATTCGATGCGCGGGCCGTGGTTGCGCAAGGTTCGGCGCAGGTCCTTGCGCGTGGATTTACCCAGGCTGCCCAGGTACGCATCCACCGAGGCGAAACTGATCGGCAACTCGGCGCCGGGCAGGCCCGGCATGCTTTGCAAACCGGCCTGGCGGCACACCTTGAGCCACTGGGGATCGCGATGCGAGGCATCCTTGACCGCGAACAGGCCGATGCCGAGCTGATCGGCGTCCTGTTTCGCCAGCGCCAGCAATTGCGCGAGGAACGAGGGGCGCTGAGCCTGATCAACGTGCGATGCCGTACCCACATGGCATTGCTCGGCTACTGGCGAGCCGAGGGCATACAGGCGAATGTCGAACAGCCCGGGCAGGCGCCGACGCAGCCATTGGCTGACGCGTTTGCCCGTGCCCTGCAGCGTGGTGTCCAGCGAGTAGGCGGTGGTGAACGCCACGGCCGCCGCGATCAGCCGGCCGTCTTCGTGCAGGGTCAGATACCGCCAGTGAAAACCGTCAATCCCCGCCCGTTCGACCGCGCGGTAGTAATCCCAGTCTTCCAGCTCATCGGCGAAGCAGTCATTCCAGTCAGAGCGATCGATTGCTTCGATGGTTGAAAAGGCTTGAGCGGTGATCACGTCGGTTCCTTGTGTCGGCGAGTCGCATTGATACGGACGGCGGCGACTGCTCAAGCCAGTTGCCGGGTTTCCAGCGGCGAGACTCCGGGATCAGCGAGCGGCGGCATCACGCCACGCTGGATGAAATCGGCGCTCAATTCCACGACACGGCGGTACTGCAAATCCACGGTGATCATGTGATAGCAGTCGTCGAGCAACACTTTGGTCACCGGCCCGCCGAGTTTGCGTTCGACGTAATCGGCATTCCAGCGGCTGGTGATGTCGTCCTCGATGGAATGCAGCACCAGCGCCGGCGTGGTGATCGACGGCATGCTTTTTTTCACCACGGCGTTGAGCCGGTGCAGTTCGCGCACCGTGACGCCTTCCATGGTGAGCAATCCGGCCTGGCTGCTTTGGCCTTCCTTCATCTGGCGTTCGACGATGGCGCGCAGGCGCTCGTTCTTGATGCCATAAGGCGGTTTTTCCTCGAAGCTGCACAAGTGCACGCCGAACGGGATTTTCATCAGCAACGGGGTAAGGAATGCCAGTTTGTTGATGCTCCAGCCGTCGTAACGCAGGGTCGTCGAGTACAGCAGCAAGCCCTCGATCTGCCCCGGGTGTTCGGCCGCCAGGTACATCGACAGCACCGCGCCCATGGACAAACCACCGACGTAGACCTTGCGGTGCTTGCGGCGCACGCCAACGAAGGTGTTGCGCGCGCTTTCGTACCAGTCGCGCCAGCCAGTGGCCTGCAGGTCGGCATTGCCGCCGCAGTGCCCCGCCAGGGTCGGCACGTAGACCGTGTGCCCGGCTTTCGCCAGGCCCACGGCCACCCGACGCAGTTCCGTCGGGGTGCCGGTGAGGCCGTGGATCAACAACACCGCGACCTCGCCACTGCCGAGAACGAAACCGGCGTTGCCTTCGCCCATGTCGATCTCAGAGTCGATCATCGTTTCATCGCCCGATGCAGGAGGCGATCGAGCAGGGCCAGGCCCAGATCGATTTCCGGGTAGCTGATTTCCAGCGACGGCGCGAGGGTGATGACGTTCTTGTAGTAGCCACCCACATCGAGGATCAGGCCCAGACGGCGGCCGTCGATTTCGATGTCGCCCTTCATGCCTTCCTCGACCATGAAGTCGAGCGTGGCCTTGTCCGGAGTGAAACCGTCTTCGGTGCAGATCTCGCAGCGCAGCGCCAGGCCCAGACCGTCGACATCGCCAATGATCGGGTAGCGTTTTTTCAGGTCCTGCAGGCCGTCGAGGAAGTATTTGCCCTTGGCCATGACCATTGCGCCGTAATCGACTTCGCTGGTCATCTTGAACATTTCCAGGCCCACCGCCGTGCCCAACGGGTTGGAGGCGAAAGTGGAGTGGGTCGAGCCTGGCGGGAACACTTTCGGGTTGATCAGCTCTTCGCGGGCCCAGATGCCGCCCAGCGGGTTGAGGCCGTTGGTCAGTGCTTTGCCGAAGACGATCACGTCGGGTTTGACGTCGAAGTGCTCGATCGACCACAGCTTGCCGGTGCGATAGAAACCCATCTGGATTTCATCAACGACCATCAGGATGCCGTGCTGGTCGAGCACGTGCTTGAGTTCGCTGTAGAAGTTCATCGGGGGAATCACGTAGCCGCCGGTGCCCTGGATCGGCTCGACGTAGAAGGCTGCGTATTCGCTCTGGCCGACTTTCGGGTCCCAGACGCCGTTGTATTCGGTCTCGAACAACCGTGCGAATTGCTGCACGCAGTGGCTGCCGTACTCTTCTTTGGTCATGCCTTTCGGGCCGCGGAAGTGATATGGGAACGGGATGAACTGTGCACGCTCGCCGAAGTGGCCGTAGCGGCGGCGATAGCGGTAGCTGGAGGTGATCGACGAAGCACCGAGGGTGCGCCCGTGGTAGCCGCCCTCAAAGGCGAACATCAGGCTCTTGCCGTTGGTGGCGTTGCGCACGACTTTCAGCGAGTCCTCGATCGACTGCGAGCCGCCGACGTTGAAGTGCACGCGGCCGTCGAGACCGAACTTGTTCTTGGCATCGACCGCGATCATTTCCGACAGCTCGATCTTGCCCTTGTGCAGGTACTGGCTGGCAATCTGCGGCAGGGTGTCGATCTGTTGTTTCAGCGCGTTGTTCAGGCGCGGGTTGGCGTAACCGAAGTTGACTGCCGAGTACCACATCTGCAGATCGAGGTAGGCCTGATCTTCGGTGTCCCAGACGTAGGAGCCCTCGCAGCGGCTGAAGATGCGCGGCGGTTCGATGTAGTGAACGGTGTCGCCGTAGGAGCAGTATTTGGCTTCTTTTTCCAGAAGGACCTGGTCTTCGGCTGTCGCAATGCGGATATCAGACATGGTGCAGGGTTTCCTGTGCTTCAGAAGTGGATTCGGTGCTGAAAGAAACGGCGTTGGCAGCCGGGGCCAGAGGCAGGCGGGCCAGCAGTTGGGGCAGTTCGGCGAAGCTGTCGAAGCGCGCGTAGGCAATGCCGTTGCGCTCGCAGTGCTCGGCCAGGCGATCCTTGGCGAATACGAAGTCGGCGGTGGAGGCCACGCACATGTCGGATTGGCCGTCACCGATCACCAGCACGCGTTTGCTGCTGGGGGTGGACTTGCATTTGCAGTTGCCGGACGCGGCGCGGCAGGCGTCGCTGGCATAAGGGAAGTCGATGCGCCACTTGTCGTGGTCGATCTGCCGCAGGCGGTTGGCGAGGATCGGCAGCAGGGTCACGTAGTTGCGCGCGAGGATCCGTGCGATGCCTTGCTCGATGCCGTCGCTGACCACTTCCAGCGAAGCGCCGAGGCCGATCACGTGGTCGACGAAATCAGGGAAGTCGGGATCGATCTCGATGCTGTCGAAAAATTCGAGCAATTGCGCAGGCGTGGCCTTGATCAGCGCCAACTGACGGCTGAGGCATTCACGGGAACCGATCCTGCCCTCCAGCCATTCGTTTTCGATGGCTTCCCAGCTCGGGTCAGCGAAGCGTTCAAGGATGCTGTCGATCACATCGGTACGGGTGATGGTCCCGTCGAAATCACACACGATATGCCAGTCAATCATCTGCAGTACCTGTAGGGTCGAGGCAGTTGTCAGGGTGCGCGGTCTGCGCCTGGCAAGGGTGGGAGCAGGGACTGTGCCAATTGGCCAAAGCCCCGTGCTGGCGGGGGCGATGCGCGGTTTTCGTAAAGTGGAGCTACAATTTTTGTAGCTTGCTACAAACAACATGAGTGCTTGCGCCAAGGGCTCTATCCGGGGATTGATGCGCGCAAGTTCAGAAAAGGAATGACCTCATGCAGAGGAAGACACTGGCGTTATTGAGCGCACTGGCCTGCTTTTCCGGGGCCGCACTGGCGGATGGCATTACAGGTGAAGCAGGAATCGGGGTGGGATATCAACCCCATGATCCGACCGGCAGCCGTTATGAAACCCGGCCGATCCCGTATCTGGATCTGGACTGGGGCGATGTCAGCCTCGGGACTGACGATGGCCTGACCTGGAGTGCCTTGAAAACCAATGGTTTCAGTGCCGGGCCGTATCTGAATTACTTGTCCGGGCGCACCGCCAACGGCGAGTTGCGCGGCCTGCGTGATGTGCCCGACATGGCCGAGGCTGGCGGCTTCGTGCAATACGCTCCGGCCGATTTCTGGCGCGTATTCGCCTTCGTTGGCCAGGCCGTCGGCGGTGGCAGCGGGCAGGGCGGCGTGTTTGGCAAAGTGGGCGGTGAAATTGGCTATCCACTGGGCGGCGGGGTGATCGGCAGCAGCAACCTGACCGCGCATTTTGCCGATGCGCAGGGCACCCAGACCTTCTTTGGTGTCAGTGATCGCGAGGCGCAGGCCTCGGGCATCCGCGCGTACAACGCCGGCGGCGGTTTGCAGAACGTGGCGCTGACCCAGAGCTTCGAATTTCCCCTGGCGCCACACTGGTCGCTGGTCACCAGCGCGAGCTGGATTCACCTGACCCGTTCGGCGGCGGACAGCAGCATCGTCAAAGCGGTGGGCGATACCAATCAGGGCGAAGTGCAGGCGGCCATCGCCTACAAGTTCGACTGATTACGCGCGCGGGCGAATTGGTCTGCGGTTTGCAGACAGCCATGTCGAATCCATTCCTTCAGGATGTTCTTCATGGCTCGCCCTGCTTACCGTCTGCTGGCTCATTCGTTGTGGGACTTGATCCCCATCACTTTGGGCCTGGCCCATTTCGCTTTCGTCCTGTGGCTGGTTGCGGCCTTTCACGACCTGTCCTGGTGGGCGTTTGTGCCGCTGGCGCTGGGCTATGCGATCAGCCTGTCGTGGAGCATCAACAGCATTTCCCACAACCAGATCCACAACGCCTATTTCACTGCGGGGTGGATGAACCGGGCGTTCGACCTGCTGTTGTCGCTGACCATCGGTTTTTCGCAAACCCTCTATCGCGATATCCACAACCGGCACCATCGGGGCAACTCGGATCGGCCGGGGGCGGATGGCAAGACCATTGATCCGCTGTCGATTTATCTGCGCGGCAAGAACGGTCAGCCGGAGAATCCCTGGTCTTACACCTTTCTGAGTTTTTTTCGCGACGATCCCAAACCGATCTACGCCCAAATGCGCCGCAAACGCCCGAAGGACGCGCGCTGGGTTCAGGTCGAAATCTATATGACGGTGGCGTTTTATCTGCTGCTGGCGGTGTACGACTGGCAAGCGGTGCTGGTGCTGCTGCCGTTCTGGTATCTGGGCCAGGCGCTGTCGTCGCTCAATGGCTATTACGAGCATTTTGGCGGCAACCCGGACTTGCCGATCGCCTGGGGCGTGAGTGCCTACAGTCCGTTGTATAACCTGTTGTGGATGAACAACGGCTATCACGCCGAGCACCACTACCGGCCGAAAATGCACTGGACGCAGGTCAAGGCTTATCACCGGCAGATTGCGCGGCAGCAGCAGGAGGCGGGAGTGAAAGATATTGCGCTGGCGCACGGATTGGGTTTTCTGCTGGATCACCGCAAGGAGTGATCCCGCCGGTAAACCGCTCTCGCCGGGAGCGGTTTACCGGTCATTGCGTTTAGTGCTCTTCGCCTTCGGCAAGCAGGGCAATCCCACCCATGATCACGGCTACGCCAACCCAGTGCAGCAGGCTGATCTGCTCGCCCAGCCCCAGCCACGACCCCAGCAGCACACCGACAAATACCAGCGAGCTCAAGGGGAACGCCAGTGACAGGCTGCTGCGTCGCAGGATCAGCATCCAGACGAAAAACGCGCCGATGTAGCAGGCAATCGCCACCCACACGCCGGGCGTCATGACGATGCCTTGCAGCCATTGCAGGGTGAAGTCGACCTGGCCCAACTGATCGCCGCCGACCTTGCTTGCGATCTGCCCGCCACTTTCCAGAATAATCAGCAGCGCCCAAAGCACAACGGTGCCCAGGCGCCCGTGCAGCCAATGCATCGCGTCGTTCCTTTGCAGTTCCAGGCGAACTTCAGACATGGCCGGCACACACGAGCATGACGCCCGCCGTAATCACCAGAGTGCCCATCCAGCGCCGCCGGCTGACGGTTTCACCGAGCACCAGTTTGCCTGCCAGCACCACACCGCAATAAGCCAGTGCCGCTGCCGGAAACAGCAGGCTCAGCGGTGCCCGCGACAGGGCTGCGAGCCAGACGAAAAACTCCACGGCGTAAGCACCGATCCCGGCCCACAGCAGCGGCGCGTTGAACACCTGCCCCCAGAAAAGCTGAAGGCGAAAACCACCTTCCAGCTCCGGTATCCGGTCCAGGCCCAGTTTGAAACAGAGCTGGCCAACCACGTCCAGAACGATGGACAGGGCCACCAGCACAATCACGGTGAACGTCATGGAAACAACTCCTCGAACAGCTCGATCAAGGCTTGATTGGTCGCCGAATTGCGCAGGATATCGGCGTCGCTCCAGCGCTCGGCCGGTGGCTGGTCGGTCTTCGCCTCCCAGCGTTTGAGCAGGTTGCTGAAGGCCGGTCGGGCGTACTCGCCGCAGATGTCGATGCCGATGATGCGCTTGCTCGCCGCCAGAGCGCGCAGGGCCTGGAGCATATGGCTCAAGCGCATGCCGCCCTGATCCCAATTGGTCGCGGCGTCTTCGCTGGCGAGCACGTCTTTGTCGATGGTGATCCACACCGCATCGGTCGGCAGGCTGGCAATCATGTTGTCGAGGAACAGGGGCCAGTCCACTTGCGACAGGTTGTGCCAGTGCAGCATGTTTTCCTGCTGTGCATGCCCGGCGCCGTCACCGATGCGTCCCCAGACTTTGGAGGGCGCGTGCTGCCACGGAAACAGTTGCAGAACCCCACGTCTGAGGGCCGCGAGGTTAGCGCCCTTCAACTGCGGGTTTTGCAGGTCATCGCTGCACGGCCCCAGGGTCACGATGCGGCGGATGTTCGGCAGTTTCAGCGCCTGATTGACCCATGAACCGCAATGCCGGCGCGGCGCGAAACGCACCCAGTCGGGGTGGTTGTCGAAGTGGATCAGGCTGACCGGCTCGGGCAGGTCGGTGAGAAACGCCGGGGTCAGGTGATGATAATCACCGGAGCCGACGAAGAAGATTTCCGGCGTCGGGCCGCTGTGCCGCGGTCGTTGCTGCAAGCGTTCGGCAAAACGCCGCCAGGTGCGTTCGCTGGACCAGAGCCTGAGTTTCGGGCCGAGGTCGAGCAGGTCCAGGCGTTTGGCACGGCCACTGTCGAGCAGTCGCGCAATGGGCGCCTGGGCAGTCAGGCTGTGGTCGAGATCTAAAATGTTCAAGGTCGCTATTCACCCTTGGCAGACCCTGCCAGACACCGGCCTCATCGATCATGAGCGCCAGCCGGGCAGGGCTTTGGGGGTAAATGCAAGGGACGGGCCAGCCGCTGCCTCAGGCGTGCAGGCGTACCCAGACCGAGACCAGCACGGTTGCCGCGATCAACCAAGCGACAACCGCCACCGCGAGTGAGGCCTCCAGCCGCATCCGGTCAACCATCACGTACAGCGTCGCCAGATAGATGAAGTACGGAATGATCGACCACATGCCAAACACGATGGTCGCCTTCAGATCGTCGATCGAGCGGCCCTTGCCGACGATGTAGTGGGCGATCAGGGCAAAGGTCGGAAACAGCGGCACCAGCCCGGCGATGTAATAGTTTCGGGTTTTCGACAGCGCGGCGAGAATCACCACCACTGCCGCGCCAAGGGCGGCTTTGAGAATCAGATCCATCAGTGGCTCAACCCGTACTTTTTCACTTTGTCGAACAGCGTGGTCTTGGCCATGCCCAGTTCCAGGCTGGCCTGGGTCAGGTTGCCGCCGCTGCGCTGCAGGGCGTCGTTGAGCAGATTGCGCTCAAACGCTTCCACCGCTTCGGCGAACGCCAGGCCCTGGCCGCCACTGCTGGCGCCGGATTTCTTGAACGCTGGCAGGCCAAGGGCGAAGCGCTCGGCGACGTTGCGCAGTTCACGCACGTTGCCCGGCCAATCGTGGCTCATCAGGTTCGACAGGGTCTGGTTGTCCAGATCCGGCAACACCCGGTCGAAACGCAGCGCCGACTGCTGGGTAAAGTGTTCGAACAGCTGCAGGATGTCTTCGCGACGCTCGCGCAGTGGCGGCAATTCCAGGGTTACCACGTTGAGGCGGTAGTACAAGTCGCTACGGAACTCACCGGCCTTGCTCGCCTCGTCGAGGTCGGACTTGGTCGCTGCAATCACTCGGCAATCCACCGCCACGCTCTGGTTCGAACCGAGGCGTTCGAGGGTGCGTTCCTGCAAGACGCGCAGCAATTTGATCTGCAACGGCAGCGGCATGCTTTCCACTTCGTCGAGGAACAGCGTGCCGCCGTCGGCGTGTTCGATCTTGCCGATGCGCCGCTTGCCAGCGCCAGTGAAGGCGTTGGCCTCGTGGCCGAAGATCTCGCTTTCGAACAGGTTTTCCGGCAGGCCGCCGCAGTTCAGCGCGACGAACTGCTTGGTGTGGCGGCGGCTGAAGTCGTGCAGGCAACGCGCGACCAGTTCCTTGCCGGTGCCGGTTTCGCCTTCGATCAGCACGTTGGCCGAGGTGTCGGCGACGTTGGCGATCAGTTCGCGCAGGTTCTGCATCGCTGGCGAACGGCCGATGATGCGGCCCTCAAGAGAATCGCGTTCGGCCAGTTGTCGCCGCAGCGAGGAGACTTCCCGGGCGAGGCTGCGTTGCTCCAGCGCACGCCGGGCGACGTCCACCAGACGCTCAGGCGAGAAGGGTTTTTCCATGAAGTCGTACGCGCCTTTCTGCATCGCGCCGACGGCCATGGAGATGTCGCCGTGGCCGGTGATCAACACCACCGGCAGGCTGCGGTCGCGTTGCTTGAGGCGGGTCAGCAGTTCCAGGCCATCGATGCCGGGCAGACGGATGTCGCTGATGACAATGCCGGCGAAGTTGTCGCCGACCCGCTCCAGCGCTTCTTCGGCACTGCCGACGCCGATGCAGGGGATGTCTTCCAGGGTCAGTGCCTGCTGACAGCCGAGCAGCACATGGGGGTCGTCTTCGACGATCAGCACACTAAGGTCGTGGTTCATATTGGCTCGGCAGGAATAGGGCTTACCAACGGTAAACTGAGGACGAAGGTGGTGCCACCGCTGGCCGGGTGTTCGACACCCAGGTGGCCGCCGGTGGCGGCAGCGAGGCTGGCGGAGAGGGTCAGGCCGAGGCCCAGACCCTGTTCGCCGGGTTTGGTGGTGAAGAACGGTTCGAACAGGTGCTTGCGCGCTTCGGCATCGACGCCGTGGCCGTTGTCACGCACTCGCAGGCGATATTTGCCGTTGAACTCTTCACCTTCCAGCCACAACTGCGGCGAGGGTTGCGCCTGCATGGCGTCGAGGGCGTTGCCGATCAGGTTGACCAGAATCTGCTCTAGGCGAGTCTGGTCGATCTGCACCTGCACGTCGATGAACTGCCGGTGCAACTGCAGCGCCATGCTGTCCACCCGCGCCCCGAGCAATTGCAGCGCCGCCTCCACCGCTTTGCCGAGACTGGCCTGGCCCTTGTCGTCACCGCGCCGGGCGAACGAGCGCAGGCTGGCGGTGATCCGGCCCATGCGGTCGATCAGGTCGTTGATGGTCTTGAGGTTGGTGCTGGCGATGTCGAGCTGACCGCGTTCGAGGAAACGAATGGTGTTGCCCGACAGCGTGCGCATCGCCGCCAGCGGCTGGTTCAATTCATGGGCAATGCTGGTCGACATCTGGCCGATCGCCGCGAGTTTGCCGGCCTGCACCAGTTCATCCTGGGCGCGGCGCAGGGTTTCCTCGGCCTGGCGCCGCTCGCGAATCTGACTCTTGAGGCGTTCGTTGCTGGCGCGCAGGTCGGTGGTGCGTTCGGTAATCCGACGCTCCAGTTGATTGTTGGCTTCCTGCAGGGCTTCGCGGGCGGCGAGGCGGGTGGCGATGACCTTGCGCCGCTCGTTCCAGGCGATCAGCAGGAACGCCACCAGGGCGAAGGCGACCGACACCAGAATGCCTTGGTTGATCGCCTCGCGCCGCAAGTCCTGCAACGGCGTGAGCAGGGTGAAATTCCACGGTGTGTCACTCAGCGGCCGGGTCTGCGCCAGATAGCTGATGCTGTCGTCGTCGGCGCTCAGTTCGCTGTTGGCGGGGAAGGTCAGTTTCTCCACGCCTTCGGCCAGGGTCTCGCGGGCCAGCGGTTGCAGTTCGTTGAGCGGGAACCAGTAGTACTGCAGGCTGCGGGCGAGTTTTTCCTTGGTCTCGTCGCTCAGCGGCACGACGGATTTGAGGCGCCGCGCCGGATCACTGGAAAGAATGATGATGCCGTTCTCGTCGCTGACGAAGGCTTCCAGGCGCGCCCGTTGCCAGCGCTCCTCCAGCGCTTCGAGACGCACCTTGACCACGGCGACGCCGATGATCTTGCCGTGTTCTTCCAGGCCATGGGCCAGGTAGTAACCGGGTTCGCCGCTGGTGCTGCCGATCCCGTAGAAACGCCCGGGTTCGCCGCGCACGGCTTTCTGGAAATAGGCGCGAAAGGACAGGTCTTCACCCAGATAACTGTCGACGTCGCGCCAGTTGCTGGTGGCCATCACGCGGCCGGTGGTGTCCATCACGTAGATCGCCCGACTGCGGCTGCGCCGGTTCAGGCCTTCGAGGTAAGCGTTGACTGTTTGCCGGTGTTCCGGGGTCGGGTCGGCCAGCAGTTGCGGGACACTGGTTTCCAGTTCCAGCAGGCTGGGCAGGTAGGTGTATTTGCTGATCTCGCTTTCGACCGTGCGCGCATGCAGTTCCAGCTGGCGCTGGCCGCTTTCGCTGAGGCTGCGGATGCCGAAGTGTTCACTGGTCCAGAAGCCGGCGTAACCCAGTCCGATCATCAGCACGATGATCAGTGGCGGCAAGAACAGATGGCGAATCAGACGGGGCTTCACGGCAAGTGATGGCGGCGCTGCGCGATAGAGATTGGGGTCGCATTTCATCACAGTTGCCTTGGGTCAACCACAACACAAATCTCAGGATCATCATTGATCCAATGCGGGAACGGGCTTGCTCGCGAAAGCGCTGGATCAGTCAACGCAGTTGAAAGTGCCGGCCTCTTCGCGAGCAAGCCCGCTCCCACAGTTGGGGAGCGGTGTGTCGCTTTTAGTGCTGCAGGATTTTCTCGAGGAAATGCTGCGCACGTTCGGAGCGGGCGCTGATGTCGCCGAAGAACTCCTCTTTCGGGCAGTCTTCGATGATCTTGCCGGCGTCCATGAAGATCACGCGGTCGGCCACTTTGCGCGCAAAGCCCATTTCGTGGGTCACGCACATCATGGTCATGCCTTCGTGGGCCAGTTGCACCATCACGTCGAGCACTTCGTTGACCATTTCCGGGTCCAGCGCCGAGGTCGGCTCGTCGAACAGCATGACGATCGGGTCCATGGCCAGTGCGCGGGCAATCGCCACACGCTGTTGCTGGCCACCGGACAGTTGCCCCGGATGCTTGTGGGCGTGCGCCGACAAACCTACGCGCTCCAGCAGTTGCAGGCCTTTCCTGGTCGCCTCTTCCTTGCTGCGGCCGAGTACCTTGATCTGCGCGATGGTCAGGTTTTCGGTGATGGTCAGGTGCGGGAACAGCTCGAAATGCTGGAACACCATGCCGACGCGCGAGCGCAGTTTCGGCAGGTTGGTCTTGGAATCGGCAATCGAGGTGCCATCGACGACGATGTCGCCTTTCTGGAACGGCTCCAGCGCGTTGACGCACTTGATCAGGGTCGACTTGCCCGAACCCGACGGGCCGCAGACCACGATCACCTCGCCTTTCTTGACCTCGGTGCTGCAATCAGTCAGCACCTGGAAGTCCCCATACCACTTGTTGATGTTTTTGATAGAGATCATACGGCGAACCTTTTTTGCAGACGCTTGACCAGCAGCGAGGCGGAAAAGCTGATGATGAAGTAGACGACACCGGCGAAGATCAGGAACTCGTTGGAACGACCGATGATGTCGCCGCTGGAGCGGGCGGAGTTGAGGAAGTCCACCAGGCCCACGGTGTAGACCAGCGAGGTGTCCTGGAACAGGATGATCGACTGTTGCAGCAGCAACGGGGTCATCTTGCGGAACGCCTGGGGCAGGATGATCAGACGCATGGTCTGGCCATAGGTCATGCCCATCGCTTGCGCCGCGGCCATCTGGCCTTTGGGGATCGACTGCACGCCGGCCCGGACGATTTCGCAGAAGTACGCGGCTTCGAACATCATGAAGGCCACGACGCAGGAGGTGAACGCGCCGATCGGAGTGTCTTCACCGGTGATCCAGCGCAGCACGAACGGTACCGCCAGGTAGAACCAGGTGATCACCAGCAGCAGCGGGATCGAACGGAAGTAGTTCACATAGGCGCCGGCCACGCGCGACAGCAGTTTGCTCGACGACAGGCGCATCAGGGCGAGGATGGTCCCCAGCACGATGCCGCCGACCACGCCCATGACCATCAACTGCAAGGTCATGACCATGCCGTTCCACAGGCCCGGGATCGCGGGGATGATGCCGCTGAAATCGAAGTCCATTATTTACCCCCCACGGAGATCAGGCCGGGCACCGCGACTTTCTTCTCGACCAGGCGCATCAGCAACATCAGGCTCATGTTCAGGGTGAAGTAGATCAGCGTGGCCAGGGTGAAGGCTTCAAACAGGTTGGCCGAGAATTCGGCGGTCTGTTTGGTTTGCGCCAGCAGTTCCATCAGGCCGATCAAGGACGCCACGGAGGAGTTCTTGAACACGTTGAGGAATTCGGAGGTGAGCGGCGGAATGATGATGCGGTAGGCCTGGGGCAGCAGCACGTTCCAGTAGATCTGTGGCAGCTTGAAGCCCATGGCGCGGGCGGCGGATTCCTGGCCGCGAGGTAGCGCCTGGATGCCGGTGCGCACCTGCTCGCAGACACGGGCGGCGGTGAACAGGCCCAGGCACACGACAACGCTCAGGTAGGCCGAGGTGGTCGGGTTGAGGTCCTGCTTGTACCAGTCCTGCAAGTTCTGCGGCAGCAGGTCGGGCACCAGGAAGTACCAGATGAACAGCTGAACCAGCAGCGGCACGTTGCGAAACAGTTCGACGTAGCAGGTCGCGATGCCTGATACGAGGCGGTTCGGCACGGTGCGCATGACCCCCAGAATGGAGCCCAGCAGCAAGGCGATAATCCATGCCACGATGGCAATGGCAATGGTCCAGCCCAAACCGGTGACGTACCAGTCGAGATACGTCTCGCTGCCAACGCCGGTGGACTTGAAGAACACGCCCCAGTCCCAGTTGTAATTCATTAGGGTCTCCCCTCGAAATCGATCGATGTACAAGCACCCGCTTGGGGAAGATCCTTTCCCGCCCGACGTTGAACGTCGGGCACACGCGATCGGCTCGAAAACCGCCAGGTCGAGTGTTCCACAGTGAAGCCAGCAGGTAGTAACAGACGCCTGAGGGAAGGTCGCTCCCTCAGGCGATAAGGTTAGTCAGGAATCAGATTTTTACGTCAGGCGCCGGCTTGTCGCTCGGGTTGGCGATCAGATCCTTGACCTTGTCGCTCATCGGGAAGTTGAGGTTCAGGCCTTTTGGCGGGACCGGGCTTTCGAACCACTTGCTGTAGATCTTGTTGATCTCGCCAGACTTGTACAGGCCAACGATGGCGTCATCGACAGCTTTCTTGAAGGCCGGATCGTCTTTACGAACCATGCACGCGTAGGCTTCGAAGGATTGCGGCGTACCGGTGATGATCCAGTCGTTCGGCTTCTTGGCCTTGGCTTCTTCACCGGCCAGCAGGGCGTCGTCCATCATGAAGGCTACGGCGCGACCGCTTTCCAGCATGTTGAAGGATTCGCCGTGGTCTTTGGCGGAGATGATGTTCATGCCCATCTGCTTGTCGGCGTTCATCGCTTTGATGATGCGCTCGGACGTGGTGCCGGCGGTGGTCACGACGTTTTTGCCTTTCAGGTCAGCAAAGTCCTTGTAGGACGGGTTGCCTTCCTTGTCTTTCTTGACCAGCAGACGGGTGCCGATTTCGAAGATGTTGACGGTGAAGTCGACTTGCTGGGCGCGTTCGGCGTTGTTGGTGGTGGAGCCGCACTCGATATCCGCGGTGCCGTTCTGGATCAGCGGGATACGGGTTTGCGAGGTCACCAGGTTGTATTTGACCTGCAGGTCTGGCTTGTTCAGGTCTTTTTTCAGGGCTTCAACGATGGCCACTTGAATGTCGTGGGAGTAGCCCACGGGTTTACCGGAAGCATCCGCGATGTAGGAAAACGGGATGGAGCTGTCACGGTGAGCGAGCGTGATGGTGCCCGAATCGTTGATTTTCTTCAGGGTGCCGGTGAGTTCGGCGGCGAAAACTGGTGTGCTGATCAGAGCGGCAGCAATGGCTGCGCCCAGGATATGGGGAACGATGCGCATCAAATTTTCCTCGAATTGTTTTTTTTATGGAGCCAGTTCGTCGGCCCTTTTGTGCTTCGAATGCCTGACGGCTCCTGAAGTGTTGGCACGGCAGGCATTCGTCGGAGAGTGTAGAGCATGAGTCGTGCCAGACCAGTTGCTACTAGCTAATCGCTTGATTTTTAAGGTGATTAAAGTTTTGTGTCGGTGTTTTTGGCTGAAACTGATCCGGTTATCCGAATTGACCGGGAGGTCGCATTCGGAAAACCGAACGCAGTTCAGTGATAACCGATGCCCTGCAGGAGTGAGCCTGCTCGCGATCGCGGTGGGTCAGTCAAATAGATGGTGTCTGATGTATTGCAATCGCGAGCAGGCTCACTCCTGCAGGGGAGGGAGTACGACCTATAAAAAAGCCCCTGAATCGTGAGATTCAGGGGCTTCTTATCAATCGGCCAGTGGATCAGGCCGCTTCAATCTTGCGGTTCTGCTCGACCTTGCCCAGGTACGCTGCCAGCTTCTCTTGCTCAGCCGGGGTGGTGAACAGGCCCAGTTTGCTGCGACGCCACAGAATGTCGTGCGCAATGGTCGCCCATTCTTCGCTGCACAGGTAGTCGACTTCACGGGTGTAGAGCCCGCCGCCGAGGTGTTCGCCCATGTCGGCCAGGGTTTCCACACCTTCGAGCATGCGCCAGGTGCGGCTGCCGTAGGTGGTGGCCCAGCGGCGGGCGATCTCGGTCGGCACGAAGTCGAACTTGTCGCGGATCTGCGCGCTCAAGGCTTGCGGGGTGGTCATGTCTTCACCGCCGGGCAGGGTGGCGGTGGCGGTCCAGCTCGGACGCATCTGAGTGAAGTACGGCATCAGCTGGGCCATCGCCGATTCGGCGAGCTTGCGGTAGGTGGTCAGCTTGCCGCCGAACACCGACAACAGCGGCGCTTCTTCCGCGCTGCCGGACAGGGCCAGGGTGTAGTCGCGGGTCACGGCTGACGGATTGTCGGATTCGTCGTTGCACAGCGGGCGCACGCCCGAGTAGCTGTGCTGGATGTCGTCGCGGCTGATCTGCTTCTTGAAGTGGGCATTGACCACTTTGAGCAGGTAGTCGGTTTCGCCGTCGGTGATCGCCACTTTGGCCGGATCGCCAGTGTATTCGCGGTCGGTGGTGCCAATCAGGGTGAAGTGGTTCAGGTACGGAATGGTGAAGACGATGCGCTGATCTTCGTTTTGCAGGATGTGCGCGTGATCACCTTCGTACAGTTTTGGCACGATGATGTGGCTGCCCTGAATCAGACGGATGCCGTACGGTGATTCCATCTTCAGGTCGTCACGGATGAACTTGGCGACCCACGGGCCGGCGGCGTTCACCAGCGCTTTGGCGGTGATCGAAAACAGGCTGCCGTCGGCGCGCTCCAGGTTCAGGTGCCACAGGCCTTTGGCACGGCGGGCGCTGACGCAACGGGTCTGGGTGTGGACATGGGCGCCTTTTTCCCGGGCGGCCATGGCGTTCAGCACTACGAGACGGGCGTCATCGACCCAGCAATCGGAGTATTCGAAACCCTTGGTGATTTCACTTTTCAGCGCGCTGTCAGCGCCGAACTTCAGGCTTTTCGAACCCGGCAGTTTTTCGCGCTTGCCGAGGTTGTCATAAAGGAACAGGCCGGCGCGGATCATCCATGCCGGACGCAGGTGCGGACGGTGCGGCAGCACGAAGCGCATCGGCTTGACGATGTGCGGCGCCTTGGCCAGCAGTACTTCGCGCTCGGCCAGTGCTTCACGCACCAGACGGAATTCGTAGTGTTCGAGGTAGCGCAGGCCACCGTGGATCAGCTTGCTGCTGGCCGACGAGGTGTGGCTGGCCAGGTCATCCTTTTCGCAAAGGAACACCGAAAGACCGCGACCGGCGGCATCCGCTGCGATCCCCACTCCATTGATCCCGCCGCCAATCACGGCAACATCGTAGATCTCGGCGATAGGGGGCGTACGCAAGGTAGATGTGGACATCGGCTGGCCTCGGGCTCTTTTGATTTTCTGTCTTGGAAATCGAACATAAATGTTCATTTGCGAAAATGGTAGCCCATAAAGACGTGCACAGCCAGTCGACTTCGATTGAAAAAACTCATCGAAGGACGGCTAAAAGAAAATTTTCGAACATGAGAGGCGCGCAAGAGCGCTAGAGATGTGCTGTTTGTAAGTACCTCTTCGCGAGCAAGCCCGCTCCCACAGGGATTTGAGCCAGCCACAAGATTTGTCAGCCCCTCTCATCCCACTGTGGGAGCGGGCTTGCTCGCGAAGAGGCCCTTGCAAACAGTGAAGCGTAAAAGGGTTAAACCACTTCCAGGCGAATCTTGTGCTGGCTCAGCAGCTGGGCCAGTGCCGGCACCGGCTGCTGATCGGTCACCAGGCAATCGATCAGGCTGATCGGGCCGAGGCGAATCATCGCATTACGCCCGAATTTGCTGGAGTCGGCCGCCAGGATCACCTGCCGTGCATTGGCGATGATCGCTTGAGAGACGCGCACTTCCTGATAATCGAAGTCGAGCAGGCTGCCGTCTTCGTCGATGCCGCTGATGCCCACCAGCGCAAAATCCACCTTGAACTGATTGATGAAGTCCACGCTCGCCTGGCCGACCACACCGCCGTCACGGCGCACGTTACCGCCGGTCAGCAGCACATCGAAATCATCCTTGGCACTGAGCATCGACGCCACGTGCAGGTTGTTGGTGATGATTTTCAGATGATTGTGGTTGAGCAGGGCGCGGGCAATCGATTCGGTGGTGGTGCCGATGTTGATGAACAGCGAGGCGTGATCGGGGATTTGTGCCGCGATGGCTTCACCGATGCGTTGTTTTTCATCGCGCATCTGATCGGCGCGCATCGCATAGGCGGTGTTTTCGACGCTGGAATCGTACGCGGCGCCGCCATGGTAGCGACGCAGCAGATTGGCTTCCGCGAGCTGATTGATGTCACGGCGGATGGTTTGCGGGGTAACAACGAACAGCGTGGCCATTTCCTCGATGCTCACATAGCCGCGTTCGCGGACCAGCTCGAGGATTTGCTGCTGACGGGGAGGCAGATTCATGGGGCTTCCTTTGGGCTGCCGTGCAAAATTTGCCCATGATGCCGCAGGAATCCGCTCCCTACCAGTTAGATGCCTGTCTGGATCTGAAGGTTGGCTTATTCAGCGTCTTCGCGCGCCCAGTCACGGGTACGGCTGACGGCTTTTTTCCAGCCTTTGTACAGTTTCTCTTTCTCGACTTCGTCCAGGCTCGGTTCGAACTCGCGCTCGATCACTGCCTTGCCGCGCAGTTCTTCCAGGCTGCCCCAGAAGCCGCACGCCAGACCGGCCAGATACGCTGCACCGAGTGCCGTGGTTTCGCGCATTTGCGGGCGTTCAACTTGAGTGCCGAGGATGTCGGCCTGGAACTGCATGAGGAAGTTGTTCGCCACCGCACCACCGTCCACACGCAGGGCCTTGAGGCGTTCGCCAGAGTCCTGTTGCATGGCGTCGAGGACGTCACGGGTCTGGTAGGCGATCGATTCCAGCGCGGCGCGGATGATGTGATCAACGCGCACGCCGCGGGTCAGGCCGAACAGCGCGCCACGGGCATACGGGTCCCAGTACGGAGCGCCCAGACCGGTGAAGGCCGGCACCAGGTACACACCGTTGCTGTCCTTCACTTTATTGGCGAAGTATTCGGTGTCGTGGGCGTCGTTGATGATCTTCAGTTCATCACGCAGCCACTGCACGGTCGAACCGCCGTTGAACACCGCGCCTTCCAGCGCGTAGGCCACTTCGCCACGCGGGCCGCAAGCGATGGTGGTGAGCATGCCGTGCTGGGATTTAACCGCTTTGTCGCCGGTGTTCATCAGCAGGAAGCAGCCGGTGCCATAGGTGTTTTTCGCCTGGCCCGGCTCGACGCACATCTGGCCGAACAGCGCGGCTTGCTGGTCACCGGCAATACCGCCGATGGCGATGCCGCTCTTGGTGCGGCCGTAGATTTCCGAAGAGGCTTTGACTTGCGGAAGCATCTCGCGCGGGATGTCGAGGATTTCCAGCATCTTCGAATCCCATTCCAGCGAATGGATGTTGAAGAGCATGGTGCGCGAGGCGTTGGTGTAGTCGGTGACGTGCACTTTGCCGCCGGTGAATTTCCAGATCAGCCAGCTGTCGACGGTGCCGAACAGCAGTTCGCCGTTGCGCGCACGCTCGCGGCTGCCTTCGACGTTGTCGAGGATCCACTTCAGCTTGGTGCCGGAGAAGTACGGGTCGGTGACCAGACCGGTGTTGTCGCGGATGTATTCTTCGTGGCCGTCACGCTTGAGCTGCTGGCAGATCTCGGTGCTGCGACGGCACTGCCAGACGATGGCGTTGTACACCGGACGGCCGGTGGTCTTGTCCCAGACCACGGTGGTTTCACGCTGGTTGGTGATGCCGATGGCGGCCACCTGGTCGTGATGCAGACCGGCCTGGGCCAGCGCTTCAACCATCACCGCGCTCTGGGTGGCGAAAATTTCCATCGGGTCGTGTTCGACCCAACCGGCTTGCGGATAGTGCTGAGCGAATTCGCGCTGGGCGGTGCAGACCACGTTCGCATCGCGGTCGAAAATGATCGCGCGGGAGCTGGTCGTACCCTGATCGAGGGCAATGATGTAGTTCTTATTCTGAATGTCGGTCATGTCGATTGCCTTGGACGAAATAAGGGAGAGTGGGCCGTGGCGCGGGCTCGAAATGGGCAGGAACCCGCGCCGACTGTTTCAAGAAGTTCTTGGTTTGCCGTCAATGGCCGGTTCTGCATCCTTTGTAGCAGGTGTGGCGCCGGTCAGGTGACGGGCGATGAGCCCGCGATACCCGGCAGCGCCGAGGCAGGCACCGACAATCGGTGCAAAAATCGGAATCAGGAAGTACGGAATATCACGGCCGCCAGTGAAGGAAATTTCACCCCAGCCGGCGAAGAAAGTCATCAGTTTAGGACCGAAGTCACGCGCCGGGTTCATCGCAAAACCGGTCAGCGGGCCCATCGAGCTGCCGATCACCGCGATCAGCAAGCCGATCAGCAGCGGTGCCATCGGGCCTTTCGGCAGGCCGTTGTTGTCGTCGGTCAAGGCCATGATCACGCCCATCAGGATCGCGGTGATGATCATCTCGACCAGGAACGCCTGGGCGGTCGACAGCACTGGATTGGGGAACGTCGAGAACACCGAGGCCAGCTCAAGGCTGGCGGCTGATCCGCGAACCATGTGATGGGTTTGTTCGTAATCGAAGAACAGGTTGCTGTACAGCGTGTAAACCAACAGCGCGCCGCAGAAGGCGCCGGCGATCTGCGACAGGATGTAGAACGGCAGTTTGCGCTTTTCGAAGTCAGCGAAAATGCTCAGGGCAATGCTCACGGCAGGGTTCAGATGCGCGCCGGAAACCCCGGCGGTCAAGTAGATCGCCATGCTCACGCCGACGCCCCAGATGATGCTGATTTCCCACAGACCAAAGCTGGCGCCCGCGACTTTGAGCGCGGCGACACAGCCGGTGCCAAAAAAGATCAGAAGTGCAGTACCCAGAAATTCGGCCAGGCATTGGCCGCGGAGCGATGGTTGCTGTAAAGCAGTTGTCATTGAAAACCTCGATTTTTGTTGTTGTCTGACGCGTTTGCCGACAAGGCAGAGCGCGATTTTCCCCGAGGCAGGATCCCCATCCTGTTCCCGGTTTACTGCTGGGTGCTGCGATGATGATAATTCTTACATTATTCAGATTCGAAAAAATATAGACAAGAAACAAACCTGTCAAAGGTCGAAAGTGAACCATCGGTCACAATTAAACTATCAGTCGCCTGAATGATCTCGCGGATGACTGCGGCGGTAGCCCTACGCTGTGCCTGCGAAGCCCGGGAATCGGGGCTTGTGGTAGAGCCTTTTACGGTGTGATGGCCTAGAATCCGGCACAGGTTTTTTCTGTTGATGCCGAGCCTGGAGCTGCCATGACCCCTGCGTTGGACTTGTTGAAAAAAGTTCGTGCCGAACATCGCGTGCACAGTTATGAACATGACCCCAAGGCTGCGTCCTATGGGCTGGAGGCCGCGGAAAAACTGGCATTGGAGCCTGCGCAGGTGTTCAAGACGCTGCTGGCCGCCAGTGAGAAAGGTGAATTGCTGGTGGCCGTCGTGCCGGTCGTCGGAAGTCTCGACCTCAAGGGCCTGGCACAGGCGGCAGGGGTGAAGAAAGTCGAGATGGCCGACCCTGCCGCTGCACAGCGTTCCACGGGTTATCTGTTGGGCGGCATCAGCCCGCTGGGACAGAAGAAACGCCTGCGCACCTTCATCGATAACTCGGCTCAGGGTTTTGCGACTATTTATGTCAGTGCCGGCCGGCGTGGGCTGGAAGTCGAACTCGCGCCAGCCGTGCTGGCCGAACACACTCAGGCCAAGTTCGCCGACATCGGTCGCGCCTAGTGCTCATTGCTGTATGAAGAAAATTGACCGGTTCTGTCACTGGCGCCGATCTGGCCCGGGCTGCATGCTCTGCCGACTGACTTAGGGAGAAGGTTATGCAGCTCGAGTTTTATCAGGTGGACGCGTTCAGTGACCAGCCGTTCAGTGGCAACCCGGCCATGGTCTATCGCCTCGATGCATGGCTCGCGGATGAGTTGATGCAGAAGATCGCCGCCGAACACAATCTGGCGGAAACCGCTTTCGTGGTGCGCGAAGGGGCGGTGTGGCATATCCGCTGGTTCACCCCGACCACCGAAGTGCCGTTGTGCGGGCATGCGACGCTGGCCAGCGCCTATGTGTTGTTCGAGGTCCATAAGGAGCAAGCCGAGCGTCTGGACTTCATCTGCAAGTCCGGACCTTTGAGCGTCAGTCGCGAGGGTGATCGCCTGTGGCTGGACTTCCCGTCGATCGTGCCTTCGGAAATCGGCGTGACGCTGGATGTCGAGCGCGCGCTGGGGGTCGAGGCGGTGGATGTGCTCGGTTCCAATGAGTTGTTCGTGGTGCTGGAGTCGGAGCAGGCAGTGCTCGACTGCAAGCCGGACATGGTCGCGCTGGCCAAACTGCCTTGGCTCGGCGCGATCGTGACGGCGCGCGGTAATCAGCATGATTTCGTCTCGCGCTACTTCGCTCCGGCGATCGGCATCAATGAAGACCCGGTGACCGGCTCGACGCATTGCAGCCTGATTCCGTACTGGTCCAAACGCCTGGGCAAATCGAGCCTGACCGCATGCCAGCGTTCGGCGCGGGGCGGGGAGTTGTTTTGTCGGTTGGAGGGTGAGCGGGTGAAGATTGGCGGGAATGCGACGCTGGTGGCGAGCGGCACCCTGATCCTCGGTTAACGCAAACCCCCTGTAGGAGTGAGCCTGCTCGCGATCGCGGTACATCAGTCAAATCATCTGTGACGGATGTACCGCGATCGCGAGCAGGCTCACTCCTACAGGGGGATGGTGTTGGATCAGAGGGCGGCGCTGTAGCGGCGGACGCCGTTTTCCGCAGCCGGGATTTGTGCCGCGGTACTGCCGCTGGCCTGGAACAGGACGAGGTGTTCGGCGGCAACACGTATTCCGACATCCGAACCCACCTGATGATCCGCATGGCTCGGAAAAATCGATTCCAGCTGCGCGCCCGTCGGCAGTTGCAGGCGGTACAGGGTCGAGGCGCCGAGGAAGGTCTTGCCGACGATCCGTGCTTTGAGTGCACTGTCGGGCGCATAAACGATGTCATCCGGACGCAGCAACACATCCACCGCACCGCCTACTGGCCAGGTGTAAGCCCGGTTGCCGCGCAGTTCGCCCAGTTCAGTCTGCACCGATTCCGGGCTGCCGAGCTGGCCGCGAATGAAGTAGCCCTGGCCGATGAAGCTTGCCACGAACGGTGTCGCCGGCTCGTGGTAGAGGTTGTAAGGCGTATCCCACTGCTCCAGCCGGCCTTCCTTGAACACGCCGACGTGATCGCTTACGGCGAAGGCTTCTTCCTGGTCGTGGGTGACCAGAATCGCACTGGTGCCACGGGCCTTGAGGATGTCGCGCACTTCGTGGCTGAGCTTGCGCCGCAGCTCGCCGTCGAGATTGGAGAACGGCTCGTCGAGCAGCAGCAGTTGCGGTTCCGGCGCCAGGGCGCGGGCGAGGGCGACACGCTGTTGCTGGCCGCCGGACAGCTCGTGCGGGAAGCGCTTGCCGAGGTTTTTCAGGTTGACCAGTTCCAGCAGCTCTTCGGTAACGCGCTCCTTGTTCGGGTGCTTGCGGATACCGAAGGCGATGTTGTCCGCGACGCTCAGGTGCGGGAACAGCGCGTAGTCCTGGAACACCATGCCGATCCGGCGTTTCTCCGGGGCCAGGGTGAAACCGGCGCTGGAAATGGTCTCGCCACCCAGCTGGATTTCCCCTTCGTGCACCGGTTCAAAACCGGCGATGGCGCGCAGGGTAGTGGTCTTGCCGCAGCCGGACGAACCGAGCAGGCAGCCGATGTCGCCGGCGTTGAGGTGCAGATTGAGGTTCTGCACCACGCGTTGATCTTGATAGCCGCAAGCGAGGTTGCGCAGGTTCAGCAGTAATTCATGGCTCATGCGTGGTGATATGCCGGTTCGACGAGGAACTCGAGCAGGGCCTTCTGTGCGTGGAGACGGTTTTCTGCCTGATCCCAGGCGACGGAGCGCGGGTCATCGAGCAGGTCGAGGCTGATTTCTTCGCCGCGGTGGGCAGGCAGGCAATGCATGAACAGCACATCCTCCGCCGCGAGATCGAGCAGGGCGCGGTTCACCTGGAACGGTGCGAACAGCTTCAGGCGCTTGGCGGTTTCTTCTTCCTGGCCCATCGAGGTCCAGACGTCGGTGCTCACCAGATGTGCGCCGCGCACGGCGTCCTTTGGATCGCGGACGATGGTCACGCGATCGCCGGCCTTGGCCACGAATTCAGGGTTCGGCTCGTAGCCTTCGGGGCAGGCAACGCGCAACTGGAAGTCGAACTGGATCGCCGCTTCTATATAGCTGTTGCACATGTTGTTGCCGTCGCCGATCCAGGCCACCGTCTTGCCCTGGATCGAGCCACGGTGCTCAAGGAACGTCTGCATGTCGGCCAGCAACTGGCACGGGTGCAGGTCATCGGACAGGCCGTTGATCACTGGCACGCGCGAGTTGGCGGCGAATTCGGTCAGGGTGCTGTGGGCAAAGGTACGGATCATCACCGCATCGAGCATGCTCGACATGACGATGGCGCAGTCGCCGATCGGCTCGCCACGGCCCAGCTGGGTGTCACGCGGCGACAGGAAGATCGCCTGGCCACCGAGCTGGATCATGCCGGCCTCGAAAGAGATCCGGGTACGGGTCGAGGATTTCTCGAAGATCATCCCCAGGACGCGGTTTTTCAGAGGCTCGAACAGTACGCCGCGGTTACGCAGGTCCTTGAGCTCAACGCCTCGACGGATCACGCTGACCAGCTCTTCGGGCGTGCAATCCATCAGGGAGAGAAAGTGCCTTGCGCTCATCATTGACTACCTTTTGCTACAAACCGCAGATGCTCAAAGCCTTGTTTAAGTGAACAACGGGCGAGACCTGCGGCGTAAGCCGCACGGGGCGACGAAATAGGGGAAGGCGCGATATTGACACTAAATGTCGCGTTTTTCCAATAGGCTACGGTTTTTGCGGGATTCGGAGGGCGAACCGCCGTGGGCAGTCACGCGTTTGAAGCCGGGTTCAGGACAGCAGCGAGCCCCTTTGTACACTGGCCCCGGCGGGCTTGGCAATCCGGCGTGGCGGGGATGATGTCACTCGGGTCGGTTCAAGACTGCGCGGTTGCGGTTTCGCTTGGTCGGATGCTCAGGCTGAAACATTTGCTAAAGCAAAGTGCTGAGTTATAAATAAGTTTCGAGCGACGCAGGAAGCCTCCGCATGGAATCGAAAGAAAAACTGTTAATGGAATTGCTGGGCCACACGGCTCGCTCACTGACCCATCTCACCGCGTCGGTCACGTCGATGTCCTTCGAGCTGTTGCGCAGCGACGACGAAGTGGTCAAGACCGCTGGCCGTCACATGATCGATCGCATGGCGACCATCAGTGCCGGGCTCGACGAGCACTGGCGGCTGATCGGTGAACTCACTGGCGTGCACGTCGCTCACGAGCAGATTGAAACCATTCAGGAAATCCAGCTGCAGGCGCCGCCCCAACTGCCATCCAACTGATCCTGACGGGCTATCGGCTCGCCTGATAGCCGTCGATTCACAAGACGAACGTCGCTGGCGTCGCTTGCGCACTCGGGCCATAGTTTTGTTCCCGCAGGCTTCACCGTTGCCTGCCCAGAACAAGACAGAGACTGGCCATGACCAAGACTCTCCATCACCGTGCCTGCCACCTGTGCGAAGCCATCTGCGGTCTGACCATCGAGACCACAGAAACCGAAGGCCACATCGCGATCACCTCGATCAAGGGCGATGCCCTCGATACTTTCAGTCGTGGTCATATCTGCCCGAAGGCTGTGGCCTTGCAAGACATCCAGAATGATCCGGACCGCTTGCACCAGCCGATGCGCCGGGTTGGCAGTCAATGGCTGCCGATCGAGTGGGACGAGGCCTTTGCGCTGGTGGCCGAGCGCCTGGCGGCGATTCAGGAGCGTCACGGGCAGAACGCGGTGGCGGTCTATCAGGGCAATCCGAGTGTGCATAACTACGGGCTGATGACCCACAGCAACTACTTTCTCGGCTTGTTGAAAACCCGTAATCGCTTCTCCGCGACCTCGGTCGATCAACTGCCCCATCACCTGAGCAGTTACCTGATGTACGGGCACGGCTTGCTGCTGCCGATCCCGGACATCGATCACACCGATTTCATGCTGATCCTGGGCGGCAACCCGCTGGCTTCCAACGGCAGCATCATGACCGTGCCCGATGTCGAGAAACGCCTGAAAGCGATTCAGGCTCGTGGCGGCAAAGTGGTGGTGGTCGATCCGCGTCGCAGCGAAACCGCCGCCATGGCCGATCAACACCTGTTCGTGCGCCCTGGCGGCGACGCGGCGCTGCTGTTCGGGGTGCTCAATACACTGTTCGGCGAAGGGCTGACGCGTGACAGTCATCTGCCGGTCGAAGGCCTTGATGAGGTGCGCGCGGCGGTGGCGACGTTCACCGCTGAGGCCATGAGTCCGCTGTGCGCCGTGCCGGCCGAGCAGATCCGCCAACTGGCGCGGGATTTCGCCGCCGCGCCGAGTGCGGTGTGTTACGGACGCATGGGGGTTTCGACCCAGGCATTCGGGACCTTGTGTCACTGGGTGGTGCAATTGATCAATCTGGTCACCGGCAACCTCGACCGGGTCGGCGGCGCGCTCTGCACTGAACCGGCGGTGGACCTGGTGGCATCGACCTCGGGCGGGCATTTCAACAAGTGGCAGAGCCGGGTCTCCGGGCGGCCCGAGTACGGCGGCGAACTGCCGGTGTCGGCGCTGGCCGAAGAAATGCTCACCGACGGCGAGGGGCAGATTCGTGCGCTGATCACCGTGGCTGGCAATCCGGTGCTGTCGACACCGAACGGGCGGCAACTGGAGCAGGCGCTGGACGGGTTGGAGTTCATGGTCAGCATCGACCTGTACATCAATGAGACCACGCGCTACGCCGACCTGATCCTGCCGTCGACCTCGGCGCTGGAGAACGATCACTACGACACCACGTTCAACCTGTTCGCGGTGCGCAACGTCAGTCGCTTCAATCGGGCGATCCTCGCCAAGCCAGAGGGTGCATTGCACGACTGGGAGATCTTTGTCGGCCTGGCCAAGGCCTTTGCCGAAAAGACCGGCAAGGAACTCAAACCGACGATGCCGCCGGCGAAGATGATCGACATGGGCCTGCGCATGGGGCTGTATGGCGATGCCTCGACGCACCAGCTGTCGCTGGCGACGCTGTTTGATCATCCGCATGGCATAGATCTGGGCGCGTTGAAGCCAAATCTGGCACCGCGTCTGAAAACGCCGAATCAGCGCGTGCAGGCCGCTCCGCCAGAGATCCTCGCTGACCTCGCACGCTTCGCCGCCTTGCAGGCGCCTGCCGCCGACGAGTTGCTGATGATTGGCCGTCGCCACGTGCGCAGCAATAACTCGTGGATGCACAACTATCACCGTCTGGTGAAGGGCAAGCCGCGCCACCAACTGCTGATGCACCCGGATGATCTGGCCAGCCGTGGGCTCAACGATGGTCAGTTGGTGCGCGTCAGTTCTCGGGTCGGACAGATCGAAGTGGAAGTACTTGGCAGTCTCGACATGATGAAGGGCGTGGTCAGCCTGCCGCACGGCTGGGGTCATGCAAGGCCGGGCGTGCAGATGGCGATTGCCAGCGGCCAGCCGGGCTCGAGTGCCAATGACCTGACCGATGAATGTCAGCTTGATGAATTGTCGGGCAACGCGGCGCTTAATGGCGTGCCAGTGACGGTGGCGGCGGCCTGAACGTGACTGTCGGGGAGACCGAGCATGGCGCTCGGGATTCCGTTACAATGCGTCACCGTGCCGACCCATGAGTCGGAAAGTTCAGCCGAGGTGCTCCATGGATATCATCGAAACGATTAAAGAGCAGATTGCCAACAACACCATTCTGCTTTACATGAAAGGCTCGCCGAATGCCCCACAGTGTGGCTTCTCCGCGAAAGCTGCGCAGGCTGTGATGGGCTGTGGCGAGAAGTTCGCCTACGTCGACATCCTGCAGAACCCGGAAATCCGCGCCAACCTACCGAAGTACGCCAACTGGCCGACTTTCCCGCAGCTGTGGGTGGGTGGCGAGCTGGTCGGCGGTAGCGACATCATGGCTGAAATGTTCGCCAACGGTGAGCTGCAAAGCACCATCAAGGCGGCTGTTGAAGCGGCTGCAGCGAACAAGTCCGAAGCCTGATTGGGCTTTTGTGGGAGCGAGCCTGCTCGCGAATGCTTTCTGCCGGTCACAATGTTGCCGGCTGACATGACGCTATCGCCAGCAGACTGACTCCCACAGGGATTTCAGCATTGACTGAAATCCCGGCAATAAAAAGCCCCGCCTCTCGAAAGAGGGCGGGGCTTTTTAGTGTATCGAGTTTAGCGCTCGCTAATTACTCGTCTTCGCCCATCTGCGATTGCAGATAGTTCTCAAGACCGACTTTATCGATCAGGCCCAGTTGGGTTTCCAGCCAGTCGATATGTTCTTCTTCGGATTCAAGAATATCTTCAAGCAGTTCGCGGCTGCCAAAGTCGCCTACCGATTCGCAATGCGCGATGGCGGCTTTCAGGTCGGCGTGGCCGCTCTTCTCGATCCGCAGGTCGCACTCCAGCATTTCCTTGGTGTGCTCGCCGATGTGCAGCTTGCCCAGGTCCTGCACGTTCGGCAGACCTTCGAGGAACAGGATGCGCTTGATCAGCTTGTCCGCGTGCTTCATCTCGTCGATGGACTCGTGGTACTCGTGCTTGCCCAGCTTGTTCAGGCCCCAATCTTCATACATGCGTGCATGCAGGAAGTACTGATTGATCGCGACCAGCTCATTGGCAAGGATCTTGTTGAGATGCTGGATGACTGTAATGTCGCCTTTCATGATGGGAGTCCTGCCCTGTAATAGCTGTATATAAGGCGGAGTTTGAGCTTGGTATTTATAAGTGTCAAACCTAAGTTATTGAATAATAAATGAAATTAAATCTGAATAAGAATGTTTGTGTTCCGCGTCTAGCGCCTAACCGTTTGATTTGCGGGCATAAAAAAACCGGACATATGTCCGGTTCTTTGAAATGAGGGGTATTCAAGCAGCCGTAAATTCTACAGGGTAGGGGATCGCAGCCTGGGCGGTTTGCAGCTTGGTCAGGGTTTCGCGCACCACTTCCTTGGCAAGGCAGGCACATTTGCCGCATTGGCTGGCGACGCCGGTGGCCTGGCGGACTTCTTTGTAGCTGCAGCAACCTTCATAGATCGCTTCGCGGATCTGTCCGTCGGTGACGCCAGTGCAGAGGCAAACATACATAAGTGAGAACCGTCGCTGGTTGTGACTCAATTGCGATGGATCTTAATGTTAACGAGAATGATTGTCAAAGTGCTTTCTGAACGCTTCAGCTGATTGACAGCCGTGACCGACGAACGGCGATTGCTGGCTTTTTGCCTGGCCCTGCAAATGCAGCACCGTTATCCGCTTTGGGTAAAAAACCGTTAAGGACAGGCCAAAAACGCAGTGTATGATGGTCGGCCCTTGCGAAGAGGGTTCGTGTCACAGGGCTGTCGCCTGAGGGTGGCAGGCTGGCCCGGACCCTGAACTTCAAGTTATTCACCAGGAGATATCCATGAGCGTACTCGTAGGCAAACAAGCCCCTGACTTCACTGTCCCGGCCGTACTCGGCAATGGCGAGATCGTTGACAGCTTCACTCTGTCCTCGGCCATCAAAGGCAAATACGGTCTGGTGTTCTTCTACCCACTGGACTTCACCTTCGTCTGCCCGTCCGAGCTGATCGCTCTGGACAACCGCATGGCCGACTTCAAGGCACGCAACGTAGAAGTGATCGCCGTTTCGATCGACTCGCACTTCACCCACAACGCCTGGCGCAACACCCCGGTCAACAATGGCGGCATCGGCCAGGTGAAATACACCATGGCTGCCGACATGAAGCACGACATTGCCAAGGCCTACGACGTTGAGTCCGAAGGCGGCGTGGCTTTCCGTGGCGCGTTCCTGATCGACGACAAAGGCGTTGTCCGTTCGCAGATCATCAACGACCTGCCGCTGGGCCGTAACATGGAAGAGCTGATCCGTCTGGTCGACGCTCTGCAATTCCACGAAGAGCACGGCGAAGTCTGCCCTGCCAACTGGAAGAAAGGCGACAAAGGCATGAACGCTTCGCCAGAAGGCGTTGCGGCGTACCTGACCGAGAACGCTGCGGCCCTGTAAGGCGCAACGTCGAGGTACAAAAAAACCGGCCCAAGTGGCCGGTTTTTTTATGCGCGGGATTTGCCCGACGATGATCAATCAGTCGTCGAAATCTTCCCAGCCGCCCATTTGTTTCCAGCGGTTGACGATGCCGCAGAACAGCTCGGCCGTCTTCTCGGTGTCGTACCGCGCCGAGTGCGCTTCACGGCCATCGAAGTCGATGTCGGCGGCCTGACAGGCCTTGGCCAGCACCGTTTGACCGTACGCCAGGCCAGCCAGCGTCGCGGTGTCGAAGCTGGAGAATGGATGAAACGGGTTGCGCTTCATGTCCAGTCGGGCCACGGCGGCATTCAGGAAGCCAAGGTCGAAGCTGCTGTTGTGGCCGACCAGGATCGCCCGTTTGCAGCCGTTGGCTTTCAGTGCCTTGCGAATACCACGGAAGATGTCGGTCAGTGCGGTTTCTTCGCTGACCGCCATGCGCAGCGGATGATCAAGCTTGATCCCGGTGAACTCCAGCGCTGCTGCTTCGATGTTGGCGCCTTCAAACGGCTCAACGCGGAAGAAATAGGTGTGGTCCGGGTAAACGAAACCCTTTTCATCCATGGCGATGGTGGTCGCGGCAATCTCCAGCAGAGCGTCGGTGGCCGAATTGAAGCCCCCGGTCTCTACGTCAACGACAACTGGCAGGTAACCGCGAAAACGCGCTGCCATTGGATGACGGGAACCGCCGCCGCCACCTTGACCGTCCAGTTCGTCGTCGAAATGGTCTTCACTCACGCGTGTTCCTCCAGCAGGCGCCAGCGCAGTTTTTCACCGGCGCGCAGCGGGATAACGTTCAGCTCGCCGAATGGCAGGCTGGTCGGGGCGGTCCATTCTTCACGGACCAGGGTGATGCGATCGGTATTGGTCGGCAGGCCGTAGAAGCGCGGGCCGCTGAGGCTGGCGAACGCTTCGAGCTTGTCCAGCGCGTTACGCTGTTCGAAGGCTTCGGCGTACATCTCGATAGCGGCGTAGGCGGTGTAGCAGCCGGCGCAACCGCAGGCGGCTTCCTTGGCGTGCTGGGCATGCGGCGCCGAGTCGGTGCCGAGGAAGAACTTCGCGCTGCCGCTGGTGGCGGCGTCGAGCAGGGCTTCCTGATGCGTATTACGCTTGAGGATCGGCAGGCAATAAAAGTGCGGCCGAATCCCGCCCACCAGCATGTGGTTGCGGTTGTACAGCAGGTGGTGCGCGGTGATGGTCGCGCCAACGTTGGACGAAGCCTCGTTGACGAACTGCACGGCGTCGCCGGTAGTGATGTGTTCGAACACCACTTTGAGCGTTGGGAAACGCTCGACCACACGGCGCATGTGTTCATCGATGAAAATCTTTTCGCGATCGAAAACGTCGACATCGCCACGGGTGACTTCACCGTGGATCAGCAGCGGCATGCCGACTTCGGCCATGGCTTCCAGCGCCGGGAAGATCTTGTCGATGCTGGTCACCCCGGAATCGGAGTTGGTGGTGGCGCCGGCCGGGTACAGTTTGGCGGCGTGCACGAAACCGTTGGCCTTGGCCTCACGAATTTCTTCGGGCTGGGTGCGGTCGGTGAGGTACAGCACCATCAGCGGTTCGAAGCGACTGCCGGCCGGGCGGGCAGCGAGAATCCGCTGGCGATAGCCGTCGGCTTCGGCGGCATTGCGCACCGGTGGTACCAGGTTGGGCATGATGATGGCGCGGCCAAAGGTGCGCGCAACATCGGCAACGGTATTGGTCAACACGGCACCATCGCGAAGATGAATGTGCCAGTCGTCGGGACGCAGCAGGGTCAGGCGGTCGGACATGAGGGGATTCCAGGCGGGTCAAACTGAGGGGAATGCTACCGGAAAAGACTCTTGCAGGCACTCGCTATCAAGTTTTGCGGGAACCTTCCGATATCCCGTAGGTATGCCGTAAACATAGTGTGAATCGGTCTTTGTGTTACAGAAGCCAATGGAGCCTCCCGTGCGCCAGCGATATTTAGCCTTGCTCAGTGTGTTTGCCAGCCTTCCCGCGATGGCGCTCACCTACCAGACTCGTCTGGAGAACATTGAGTGGACGGTCGAGGGCGACAAGTTCGAGTGCCGCCTGACCCAGCCGATCACCGATTTCGGCTCGGGCCAGTTCGTGCGCAAGGCCGGTGAGCAGGCGATTTTTCGCCTGAATGCCTACAACGCCATGCTCGGCGGCGGTTCGGCGACCTTGCTCGCGGCCGCCGCGCCATGGCAGCCGGGGCGCAACGACATCTATCTGGGCAGTGTCAGGATCGGCACCGGCAACGTGCTGTTCAACAGTTCGCAATCTCAGGCCGGTGGCTTGATCAGCGGCTTGCTCGACGGTCGCAGCCCGGTGGTGCGCCGTGCTTCCGGCGATGGCCGGGTGTCTGAAGTACGCCTGCTGCCTGTCAAGTTCAGCAAGGCTTTCAACGACTACCAGATGTGTGTGGCGAAATTGCTGCCGCAGAATTTCGATCAGGTCAAACAGTCGCAGATCGGCTTCCCCGGTGAAGGTACCGACCTGGATGCCGATGCCAAGGCCAGGCTGCAAGTGATGCTCGAATACATGAAGGCTGATCCGACGGTCAATCATATCGAACTCGACGGCCACTCCGACAACAGCGGCAACCGTCTGACCAACCGTGAACTGTCTCGCCGTCGTGCGCTGGCGGTGGTCGATTTCTTCAAGGCCAACGGCATCGCCGAATCGCAGATCACCGTGCGTTTCCACGGCGAGCAATACCCGCTGGTTCCGAACACCAATGCGGCCAACCGGGCGAAGAATCGCCGGGTCAGCGTGAAGCTCGCGCGGGTGGCGCCGACCGCCGCTCCAGCGCCGCAAGCCAGCACGCCAGGCAATACTGCGGCAACTTCCTGACCTGCCGGTCATCGTCGCGCTCTCGACAGATTCTGTCGCTTTGTCGTCTTAAGCTGTCGCGCCTCTGTAAATTATCGCATTTGAGCGGTAGACTCCTCGGCTTTCCGTAGAACCCCGTGGAGTGATGGCATGGCGGACGTAAACAAGGTCGTTCTGGCGTATTCCGGCGGCCTGGACACTTCGGTGATCCTCAAGTGGCTGCAGGATACTTATAACTGTGAAGTGGTGACCTTCACCGCTGACCTGGGTCAGGGCGAAGAGGTCGAGCCGGCTCGCGCCAAGGCTCAGGCCATGGGTGTCAAAGAAATCTACATCGATGACCTGCGCGAAGAGTTCGTGCGCGATTTCGTGTTCCCGATGTTCCGCGCCAACACCGTTTACGAAGGCGAGTACCTGCTGGGTACTTCCATCGCACGTCCGCTGATCGCCAAACGCCTGATCGAAATCGCCAACGAAACCGGTGCTGACGCCATTTCCCATGGCGCTACCGGCAAGGGCAACGACCAGGTGCGTTTCGAACTGGGCGCCTACGCGCTCAAGCCAGGCGTGAAAGTGATTGCTCCATGGCGTGAGTGGGACCTGCTGTCCCGCGAGAAACTGATGGACTACGCCGAGAAGCACGCGATCCCGATCGAGCGTCACGGCAAGAAAAAATCCCCGTACTCGATGGATGCCAACCTGCTGCACATCTCCTATGAAGGCGGCGTGCTGGAAGACACCTGGACCGAGCACGAAGAAGACATGTGGCGCTGGACCGTCTCGCCAGAGAACGCTCCTGACAAGCCGCAGTATCTGGAACTGACTTACCGTAACGGCGACATCGTTGCGCTGGACGGCGTTGAAATGACCCCGGCCACCGTATTGGCGACGCTGAACCAGATCGGTGGTGCTCACGGTATCGGTCGTCTCGACATCGTTGAAAACCGTTATGTGGGCATGAAGTCTCGTGGCTGCTACGAAACCCCGGGCGGCACCATCATGCTGCGCGCGCACCGCGCCATCGAATCGATCACCCTGGACCGCGAAGTCGCTCACCTCAAAGACGAGTTGATGCCCAAGTACGCCAGCCTGATCTACACCGGCTACTGGTGGAGCCCGGAGCGTCTGATGCTGCAACAGATGATCGACGCTTCGCAGGTCAACGTGAACGGTGTGGTTCGCCTGAAGCTGTACAAGGGCAATGTGATCGTGACCGGCCGCAAGTCCGACGATTCGCTGTTCGATGCCAACATCGCGACGTTCGAAGAAGACGGCGGTGCTTACAACCAGGCCGACGCGGCGGGCTTTATCAAGCTCAACGCGCTGCGCATGCGCATTGCTGCCAACAAGGGCCGCAAGTTGTTCTAAGCCTCGCAGGCCTGTAGGAAATGGCGGCTGGTCCCAGTGACACAGCCGCCATTTTTTTGTTCTGTACTTGCCTGACCTTCTTCCACTCGCGCTTGTGGCTATGTTCAATCCCGCCATTTTCTTGATTGTCCACATCTGTCCTCGACCCGGGGCATCACACCTCCCCCAGAATCGCAGTGCTCAGCGTATTCACGTTGTGAGCAATAATGGTTACTCCGCCTGTGCCTTTCTTCGATTGTTTGAGGAGGCTGAGCGTGATTTGCCTGAACAGAATGTCAGATGCAGGATCGGTCAGAAGTAACACTGCCTCGGCCGATTGTTTGTCGGGACGCGGAAAGTGTTCGGCCATATTTCTGAACGCCTGTGCGCTGCTCAGCGGGCGAATGTCTATGGTACGCAACGTGCCGATCCGCTTGGGCAGTCGAATGCTGTGCTCAATCCATGGCGGGTCTGGCGAATACGCGCTGCTCCTGATGCTCTTCAACTCGTCGGCGATCTTCAAGAAACTGTCGTCCTTGTTGAAGTCCGAAGGCGCATACAGTGAACGGTAGTTGAAGTTGAGAGTCACGAAAAACAGCAGTAGCAGGTAAAACGGAAAGCTGATTAAAAACCAGACATAGATTTCCCGTTCATTACTGCCAAGAAAGGGCAGGGAAATGGCCGCCGATGATTCGGAAATAAATGCAAATATCACAATTACAGTCATGGGATTGGTGATTTTCTTTTTGATTTTTATCATGGTGTTTGCTCATTAGTGTATTTTCCATTGTGGTTGTTGAATGGGTTGTGGGGAGTTTAAAGTTCTACGGATGGCGGTCTTTTTTATATTAAAAAAGTCAGTTGGGTAGAAGTGTCTTGTTTCAGGTGTTTATTGTGAGGCGCGCGGTTCGTTGTTTTATTGTCTACCCAATCGGGTGTTGTCTGGCGCTACGCTGATTCATCCATGAGGCCTCGCATCGACAATGCAATTTCCGGCGTCTTTCGATGATTAGCTGGCCCGAATGAATTGTGCAGGCAGGGCTGTCAGATCGTAGTATTTTCCACATCAAAATACCGCTCTGAGAAATACCAACGCCATGCCGATAACTCTGGTGTTGGTTTTTTTGTAGGAATAGTCTTTATTTGTTGTAGGGAATGTCTTTGGCGGGGCGTGTAATGGAACTCTCTTGTGCCATGTCGCAAGTGACTGGGCTATTGTGCCGGTTCTAAAAATTCGAACAGCGAAACTGGACTTGCCCATGAATAAAGTGTTGATCGTGGATGATCACCCCGTCATTCGTCTTGCTGTGCGTATGCTGATGGAACGTCATGGCTACGAAGTTATTGCAGAAACAGATAATGGTGTGGATGCGTTACAACTCGCACGCGACCAGATGCCGGATATTGTCATTCTGGATATTGGAATACCGAAACTTGATGGGCTGGAAGTTATTGCGCGCCTGAACTCGACGGCGATGCCATTGAAAGTTCTGGTGCTGACTTCACAGGCGCCGGGGCATTTTTCGATGCGCTGCATGCAGTCGGGGGCGGCGGGATATGTCTGTAAACAACAGGATCTGACAGAGTTGCTCAGTGCGATCAAAGCCGTTCTGTCCGGTTACAGCTACTTTCCAAACCAGGCCCTGCATACCGTGCGTACCAGTCTGGGGAATGCCAGTGAGTCCGATATGGTGGATCGTCTTTCGGGGCGCGAAATGATGGTCTTGCAACAATTGGCGCGTGGCAAGACCAACAAGGAAATTGCCGATGGCATGTTTCTCAGCAACAAGACAGTCAGTACCTACAAGACCCGTCTGTTATTGAAGCTCAATGCCCGGTCGCTGGTGGACCTGATCGAGCTGGCACAGCGCAACGGGCTTGTCTGATGGTCCGGACTGCCGAAGGATCATGGGACGCCGGTGACAGGTTCTTCAGACAGTAAAAAGCCTCCGGTTCGGGAGGCTTTCAAGTGTCAGAGATCAAAATCGTAATCGGCCAATTGCTTTTGCAGTCGGCGCTCCTCAAGCAGGTTATCGATGGTGCGGCGTTTGCTCAGGTTGGTCTTGGCGACTTCGACCACCGGTTCGGCGTCGTCGGTTTCCGCAGCGGTGAAATCCTCATCTACATCCAGTTGTTCTTTGCTGTCAGTCATAAGGTGAACTCCAGGCTAAGACTGCCTTTGGCGCTCCTTATATCGATATTCCTGCTGCGGGTAAAAAAGATTTTTTCAATCGACGAATCAATAATTCCAATAGCCACTCAATCGTCCGAGGTTTTGTGTTTGTACTCACACAAATCTTCGATCCGACAGCTGCCACAGCGCGGCTTGCGGGCAAGGCACACGTAGCGACCGTGCAGAATCAACCAGTGGTGAGAATCCAGCAGGTAGTCTTTAGGTACAAACTTCATCAACTTCTTTTCCACCTCGACCACATTTTTACCCGGGGCGATGCCGGTGCGGTTGCTCACGCGAAAAATGTGCGTGTTGACCGCCATGGTCAACTGGCGGAACGCGGTATTGAGCACCACGTTGGCGGTCTTGCGGCCCACGCCGGGCAGGGCCTCCAGCTCTTCACGGGTTTGCGGGACCTCACCATTGTGCAATTCGACCAGCATGCGGCAGGTCTCGATCACGTTCTTGGCTTTGCTGTTGTAGAGGCCGATGGTCTTGATGTATTCGGACAGTCCTTCGACGCCCAAGGAGTGAATCGCTGCGGGGGTATTGGCAACCGGGAACAGTTTGGCTGTGGCTTTGTTGACGCCGACGTCTGTCGACTGCGCCGATAGAATCACCGCAATCAGCAATTCGAAGGGCGAGGAGTAGGCAAGTTCGGTTTTCGGCTCGGGATTGTCTTCATGCAGTCGACGAAAAATCTCAAGGCGTTTTGCGGCATTCATGGGTGATGTGTTTCCTTGGAGAGAGCGTTCGAGCGAGTCCATGCCTGGCGGGCAGCCAGCAGCAGTCCCAGCAGTATGAGAGCGCCGGGGACCAGTGTGACCAGGTGCAACCCTTCGTTGAACAGGATCAGACCTTGCCAGTGTTCTGACAGACCACCACCGAGATGGCCCTGACCGAACAGCTCACGCAAGACCGCCAGCATCAGTAGCAGTCCACTCGACAGGCCAAAAAGCTTCAGGCGCTCGACCAGCGCCTGACGAAAGAATCCATTGTATTCCAGCACCACGCATTGCAAGGCGATCAGCCCGGCGTAGATCCCGAGTGTCTGGTGCCACTGCAACCCCCAGCGCTGCGCGAGAATATTGGCGCAACTGGTCAGGGTGGCGGCCAGCAGCAAGCTGGCCAGCAACGCAGCGCTGTCAGACAGTCGTGAACGCAGTGGAGCGATACACACCGCGTAAACCGTCACGACAACGCTCGACATCAACAGCATCCCCAGCGCGCCGGCCAGCGTGGTGCTGGTACCCAACAACAGTGCCAGCACCAAGGCGTTGCTCAGATTCGTCGGCCGGTTCATGGTGTGATCCCCAGCAAGGTTGACCGGTGCTCATCAAAGTAGCGCAGGGCGTCATGGATGGCATCGACGGTGGCACGGGAAGTGATGGTTGCGCCCGCCAGTTGGTCGAACTGTCCCTGATCCCTTTTCAATGCCCAGCCCGCATCTTCGGGTGCACTGCGAGATTTCCCGGAAAAACCGGCCAGCCAGTTGTTCGGCCAGTCGCCGACGTGCCCGCCGAGCGCTGGCGTTTCGTTTTGCCGCAGGGTTTTCACGCCCAGCAGTCTGCCATTGGCATCAATGGCGATCAGCAATTCGATGGTGCCGGCATACCCCTCGGTCTGCGTGCGCAACAACACCGCCACCGGCAGCCCGGCTTTGCTGGCGCGGTAACCACCCAGTAGCGTGCTGCGGCGCAACGTCGTGTCAACCAACGCCAGCGGTTGCTCCAGCGGCTGATTGTCGTAGGCATCAGTGGCGAGCACATCCAGCAGCTTGCGACTGTCGAGCAGGCGTTGTTCGATGGCAATCTGCGGGGCACTGGCGCGTTGCAACCCATAGACCAGGCCGAGACCGGCAGCGGCTATCAGCACCAGTGTGATGACAGAGGCCGCGCGGTTCATGAGTTCACCTGTGCCTGGCGGGCGGCGGCAAAACGTTCCAGTGCCGGTACACAGAGGTTCATCAGCAACACGGCAAACGCAACGCCGTCCGGGTAGCCGCCCCAGGTGCGGATCAGATAGGTCAGCAAGCCGGCACCGACGCCGAACAGCAGTCGGGCCAGCGGGCTTTTTGCCCCGGACACTGGTTCAGTAATGATGAAGAACGCGCCGAGCATGGTCGCGCCACTCAGTTGATGAAACAGCGGCGAGCCATGGGAGTCTGAGCCCGAGCCGTTCCAGAAGAGCAGGCTGACGACAAACAGGCTGGCCAGCATGCCGACTGGCGCCTGCCAGCCAATCACCCGACGTTGCAACAGCAACAGCCCCCCGGCGAGAAACGCCAGATTGACCCACTCCACGCCGAGCCCGCCGAAACGCCCGAATGCCAGGTTGGTGGCGAACAGCTCATCCATGGTCAGGCTTTTATTGATGCGCAGGCTGTCCAGTGCCGTGGCCTGAACCCAGGCGTCCGGCGCCTGACCTGCGTTGAACACCTGATCAAACGCTGCCAGCAGATTCATCCCGTGCGCCGGCCAGTGCGTCATCGGTTGCGGGAACAGCACCATCACCAGCACAAAACCAAGCATGGCCGGATTGAACGGATTTTTGCCGATGCCGCCGTACAAGTGCTTGCCGAACAGCAGTCCCGAAGCGATCGCGATAACGGTCAACCACCACGGGCAATAAGGCGGCAGGGCAGCCGCCAGAAGGGTGGCACTGACCAGCGCGCTGCCGTCGCTCAGCGTTGGTTGCAGCGGTTGTCGGCGCAGGCGGGTGACGCCCGCCTCGACGAGTAACGCGGCGCTCACCGCCAGCATCAGATTGATCAACACGCCCCAGCCGTAGAGCCAGAACAACGCCAACAGCCCCGGCAGCGTGGCGAGCAACACCCATTTCATCGCCTGTTGCAGGCGCTCATCCGGTGCTTCACGGGGCAACATGGTCATGTACCTGACGCTCGGCGTCTTGCAGGCGAGCGCGGGCCTTGTCGAGGGCTTCGCTCGGCGTGTCGGCACGGCGTTCGAGTTTGCTCAGGTCGGCGCGGGCGTAGGCCAGTTCGGTTTTCAACTGGCGGAGCTGGCTGTCGATCGGACGTTTTTCCACGCGCACGAGCTCAGGCGCCGGCTGTTCACTGGATGCTTCGGCAGTGTGCAGGGCTTGCTCGGCGTCACGCAGAGCCTGTTCCAGCGTGGCGATCTGTTCCGCTGGCGCCTCGGCGGTCTGGGCTTTTTTCAGTTCGGCGCGACGCATGGCCAACTGGATTTTTGCTCGTTTCAGGTCCGCGTCTTTCGCCGGGGCTGTGGCCGTAGCCGTAGCCGCTGGAGCGCTGGGGGTGCTGCTTTCGAGTTTCGCCAGCGCCTGCTCGGCAGCTTCGAACTGCTGTTGCAACACGATCAGTTGCGACTGCTGCTCGAAAGTCGGTGGATGGCCGAAGGCTTTCAGCGATTTGTGCAATTGTGCGCGGCTCATGGCGACGTCGATCTTGGCTTTTTTCAGTGCCGCGTCGGCGGTCGCGGCTTTCTGCGCGCGGACGCGTTCCAAGGCTGCCTGCACCGGATCGAGGGTGGCCACAGCCGGTTGCGCCGCCCGTTGCGCCCGGGCTTCGCGCTCAGCCTGTTTCTGTTGTTCTTCGCGTTGCAGGCGGGCGTTGCGTCGCTCAAAGCGCTGGCGCGCGTGGTCACGTTTGGCGGTACGTGCGCGCTGTTCTTCAAGGCTGGACGCCAGACCGCCGACCACCGGCAAGGTGCCGAGCGGCAACGGATGCATCTCGATGCAATCCACCGGGCAAGGCGCCACGCACAGGTCGCAACCGGTGCATTCGTCGATCAGCACGGTGTGCATCAGTTTCGCGGCGCCGACGATGGCGTCGATCGGGCAAGCCTGAATGCACTTGGTGCAGCCGATGCACTCGGCCTCGCGGATGTATGCCACTTGTGGCGGTGCCGAACCTCGGCTGATGTCCAGTGCCAGCACTGGCACATTCAGCAGCTCAGCCAGGGCGGTAATGGTTTCGTCGCCGCCCGGTGGGCATTTGTTGATCGGTTCGCCATCGACGATGCCTTGCGCATAGGGCTTGCACCCGGGGTGGCCGCATTTGCCGCACTGGGTCTGCGGCAGGAGGGCATCGATGAGTTGAATCAGACTCATGTTTTGATCAGTCCACTGAAGCCGAGAAAAGTCACTGCGATCAGTCCGGCGCCGATCAGGTCGATCGGCAAGCCGCGAAAGGGCAGGGGAATGTCGTTGTCGGCCGTGCGCTCGCGCAAGTCGTTGAACAGGCTCAGTACCAGCCAGAAGCCCAGTCCGGCGCCGATGCTCAGTGCTGTTGCCTGCAGCAGGCCCCGATCATTTTGCGCATTGATCAAGGCCAGGCCCAGCACGCCGGCATTGCCCAGCAGCAGCGGCCACAGTCCGTCGAACGGCCAGTCGGGCAGCGCATGCGTCAGCAGTTTCAGGATCGGCGCGATCAGCAACACGCTGAGCGGCAAGAACACAAACAGGTGCAGCGCCTGCAGTTGCAACGGCACCAGCAGCCAGTGCCAGATCAAATAACCGATGACCCCCGTCACCAGCATCAGGCATGTCGTCGCCAGCCCCAGCGCATGCACCTGACGCCGGCTGCCGGCCAGCAACGGATCGACGCCCAGCGGCCAGTGCAACACGAAGTTGTTGAGCAGGGCGGCACTGATCAGCGTAAGCACAAGTTCAGTCATGGTTCTGCCAGCGAAACGGGCGAGTGTCTCTTAAGGTTAGGCATTATCCGGCCAGATATGAAAAATCCCACAGGCCTGCGGAACATGCCTGTGGGATCGTTTTACCGCTGGGCCTTACTTGATGCGTTGACCCGGCTTGGCGCCGCTGTCCGGGCTCAGCAGGTAGATTTCTTCACCGCCGGGACCTGCGGCCATCACCATGCCTTCGGAGATACCGAACTTCATTTTCCGGGGCTTGAGGTTGGCGATCATCATGGTCAGGCGACCGTCGAGTTTCGACGGGTCCGGGTACGCGCTCTTGATCCCGGAGAACACGTTGCGTTGCTCGTCACCGATGTCCAGCGTCAGGCGCAGCAGCTTGTCGGCGCCTTCCACGTGCTCGGCCTTGACGATCAGGGCGACGCGCAGGTCGATGGCGGCAAAAGCGTCGAAGTCGATTTCCGGCGACAGCGGATCCTTGGCCAGTTCGCCGTTGCCCGCAGGTGCGGCAGCGCCGGTGTCGGTCTGGCTGGCGGTCAGGTCTTCTTTCGAGGCGTCGGTCATGGCTTGTACTTTTACCGGGTCGATGCGGGTCATCAACGGTTTGAATTCGTTCAACTGATGGTTGGCCAGCAGCGTGGTGTGGTCGTTCCAGGTCAGCGGGGCGACGTTGAGGAACGCCTCGGCATCGGCGGCCAGCAATGGCAGTACCGGTTTGAGGAAGATCACCAGTTGGCGGAACAGGTTGATGCCGGTGGCACAGATCGCCTGGACTTCATCCTGCTTGCCTTCCTGCTTGTTCAACGACCACGGGGCCTTGTCGGCGATCCACGCGTTGGCGCGGTCGGCCAGGGCCATGGTTTCACGCATGGCGCGGGCGAAGTCACGGGCTTCATAGGCGTCGGCGATGCTTGGCGCCGCGGCCAGGAACGCTTCGGTCAGCTCTGGCGCGGCGTTGTTGTCCACCAGCAGGCCGGCGTTACCCTTCTGGATGAAACCGGCGCAACGGCTGGCGATGTTGACTACTTTGCCGACCAGGTCGGAGTTGACCTTCTGCACGAAGTCTTCGAGGTTCAGGTCGAGGTCATCGACGCCACGGCCCAGTTTGGCCGCGTAGTAGTAGCGCAGGTATTCCGGCGACAGGTGATCCAGGTAGGTACGCGCCTTGATGAAGGTGCCGCGGGATTTGGACATCTTCTGGCCATTGACCGTCAGGTAGCCGTGCACGTTGATCCCGGTCGGCTTGCGGAAGCCGGCGCCTTCGAGCATGGCTGGCCAGAACAAGGCATGGAAGTTGACGATGTCCTTGCCGATGAAGTGGTACAGCTCGGCAGTGGAGTCCTTGCCCCAGAACGCGTCGAAGTCCAGCTCCGGCGTGCGGTTGCAAAGGTTCTTGAAGCTCGCCATGTAGCCGATCGGCGCGTCCAGCCACACGTAGAAATATTTGCCTGGCTCGTCCGGGATCTCGAAACCGAAGTACGGTGCATCGCGGGAGATGTCCCACTGTTGCAGGCCGGCGTCCAGCCACTCGGCGATCTTGTTGGCAACGGCGTCCTGCAGGGTGCCGCTGCGGGTCCAGGTCTGCAGCATCTGCTGGAAGTCTGGCAGTTTGAAGAAGAAGTGCTGGGAATCCTTGAGCACCGGGGTGGCGCCGGAAATGGCCGACTTCGGATCCTTCAGATCGGTCGGCGCATAGGTTGCGCCGCATTTTTCGCAGTTATCGCCGTACTGGTCTTCGGTGCCGCATTTCGGGCAGGTGCCCTTGATGAAGCGGTCGGCCAGGAACATTTTCTTTTCCGGGTCGAAATACTGGGTGATCGAGCGTTGGGCGATGTGCCCGGCGTCACGCAGCTTCAGGTAGATCTGGCTCGACAGCTCACGGTTTTCTTCGGCGTGAGTGGAGTGGAAGTTGTCGAAGTCGACCAGGAACTCGGCAAAGTCGGCGCTGTGTTCAGCCTGTACGTTGGCGATCAGTTGTTCCGGGGTAATGCCTTCCTTTTCTGCACGCAGCATGATCGCCGAACCGTGGGCGTCGTCGGCGCAGACATAGATGCACTGGTTGCCACGATGCTTCTGGAAGCGCACCCACATATCGGTCTGGATGTATTCCAGCATATGGCCAAGGTGAATCGAACCGTTGGCGTAGGGCAGGGCGCTGGTGACGAGGATCTTGCGTGGTTCGGACATGTGGGGCTTCGCTACTTGATGAAACGGAGGTCGGCCACTATAAAGCGCTGGCGCATATTTTTCACCCTGTGCGCCTGTTTCATTGGATGAGCAGACAGAAAAGATCGCCGCCTTCGGCAGCGCCTGCAAGAGATCGGCGTACATCTGCAGGCGCTGCCGAAGGCGGCGGTCTTTTAAGGTACGATACCCGCCATCTATTCCCAGTCTTGTTATCGGAGTTGCCCATGAGTGCCGTCACTCGCGCAGCGGTGGAAGCCGTCCTCAGCCAATACACTGACCCTTACCTGAACCAGGACCCGGTCAGCGCCGGTTGCGTGAAGCACATCGAGATCGATGGCGACCGCGTCAAGGTTCAGCTGGAAATCGGCTACGCCGCCGGTCTGTTCAAGAGCGGCTGGGCGCAATTGCTGCAACTGGCGATCGAGAATATCGATGGCGTGGTCATTGCCAAGGTCGAGGTCAACAGCGTGATCGCCGCGCACAAGGCCCAGGCGCAGATTCCGGGGCTGGCCAACGTCAAGAACGTGGTCGCCGTGGCGTCCGGCAAGGGTGGTGTGGGCAAGTCGACCACTGCGGCCAACCTCGCGCTGGCCTTGGCCCGCGAAGGCGCCAAGGTGGGGATTCTCGATGCCGACATTTATGGCCCGAGCCAGGGCATCATGTTTGGCATCCCCGAGCGCACCCGTCCTGAAGTCAAGGACCAGAAGTGGTTCGTGCCGCTCAAGGCCCACGGTGTCGAAGTCATGTCGATGGCGTTCCTGACCGACGACAACACGCCGATGGTCTGGCGCGGGCCGATGGTCTCCGGCGCGCTGCTGCAACTGGTCACGCAAACCGCGTGGGGCGATCTGGATTATCTGGTGATCGACATGCCGCCAGGTACTGGCGATATCCAGCTGACCCTGGCGCAGAAAGTCCCGGTGGCCGGTGCCGTGATCGTCACCACCCCGCAGGATCTGGCGCTGCTGGACGCGCGCAAAGGCGTGGAAATGTTCCGCAAGGTCAACATTCCGGTGCTGGGCGTGGTGGAAAACATGGCGGTGCACATCTGCTCGAACTGCGGTCATGCCGAGCATCTGTTCGGTGAGGGCGGAGGTGAGAAGCTGGCGACTCAGTATGGCGTTGAGCTGTTGGCCTCGCTGCCGCTGTCGATGCTGATCCGTGAACAGGCCGATGGCGGCAAGCCGACGGTGATTGCCGAGCCGGACAGCCAGATTGCCATGGTCTACCAGGAACTGGCCCGCCACGTCGGCGCGCGCATTGTGCTGCAGGAAGCGGCGACGCCGGCGATGCCGAATATCACCATCAGCGACGATTGATTGGCTGACTGAATGCAATCCATTGTGGGAGCGGGCTTGCTCGCGAAGGCGATGTGTCATTCAACTCATCAGTTGTTTGATCCGCCGCCTTCGCGAGCAAGCCCGCTCCCACAGTGGTTTTGTGGTGACGCTGCTGGATGCGCAACCCGCCATCCATCTCCAGAATCCGCCTGGTGTAGTGATCGATCACCATCAGCGACGATTGATTGGCTGACTGAATGCAATCCATTGTGGGAGCGGGCTTGCTCCCACAGTGGTTTTGTGGTGACGCTGCTGGATGCGCAACCGGCCATCCATTTCCAGAATCCGCCCGGTGTAGAGATCGATCACCATCAGCGACGATTGATTGGCTGACTGGATGCAATCCATTGTGGGAGCGGGCTTGCTCGCGAAGGCAATGTGTCATTCAACTCATCAGTTGTTTGATCCGCCGCCTTCGCGAGCAAGAGCGCTCCCACAGTTGTTTTGTGGTGACGCTGCTAGATGCGTAACCCGCCATCCATCTCCAGAATCCGCCCGGTGTAGTAGTCGTTTTCAAAGATGTATGCCGCCGAATGGGCGATCTCTTGCGGCTTGCCCATGCGCTTGAGCGGAATTCCCGACGTCATTTTCTCCAGCGCTTCCGGCTTCATGCCCAGGGTCATCTCGGTTTCGATGAAGCCCGGGGCGATGCCCGCAACGCGAATCCCGTAACGTGCCAGTTCCTTGGCCCAGGTCACGGTGGCTGCTGCCACGCCAGCCTTGGCGGCGGAATAGTTGGTCTGGCCAACGTTACCGGCACGCGAGATCGACGAGATGTTGATGATCGCGCCGCTGTTCTTCAGCTCGACCATTTTCGCCGCGACTTCACGGGTGCACAGGAACACGCCGGTCAGGTTGACGTCGATCACTGCCTGCCACTGGGCGAGGCTCATCTTAGTCATTTCGCCGTCCTTGACCTTGAGCAGCAGGCCATCACGGAGGATCCCGGCGTTGTTGATCAGGCCATGGATCGCGCCAAAGTCTTCGGCCACCTGAGCGACCATGTGCTCAACCTGTTCTTCATTGGCCACGTTGCACAGATAGCTGCGCGCCTCAACGCCCTTGGCCTTGCAGGCAGCTACCGCGTCGTCGAGTTTTTCCTGATTGAGGTCCACCAGGGCCAGCTTCGCGCCTTTGCCGGCGAAATACTCGGCCATGGAACGGCCCAAACCCTGGCAACCGCCGGTGATAATGATTACTTTGTCGTTGAGTTGCATTCGCATGCCCCGATAGCCGGTCTGAGTGGTTTTTGTTATTGGCGCCGCTCGATCTGCAGCGGGCGTGGCCCGAATGCACATACGCAGTGCCCGATGGCGTGACCGGTACCTATCCCCGGGCGCCTGTCCGTTTTTTCGACGGATTCTATATAAGGAGTCATAAATTGAGCGTTGAAGCGGCCAAGAATGCCCGAGAATTGCTTCTCAAGGAATACCGTGGCGTATTGTCCACCCACTCCAAATCGATGCCCGGTTTCCCGTTTGGCTCCGTGGTGCCCTATTGCCTGGACGAGGAGGGCCGCCCGCTGATCCTGATCAGTCGTATCGCCCAGCACACCCATAACCTGCAAAAGGACGCGAAATGTTCGCTGTTGGTCGGTGAGCGCGAGGCCGATGACGTTCAAGCCGTTGGTCGCCTGACCTATCTGGCCGAAGCGCAAAAGCTCGAAGATCCGCTCGCCATTGAAGCGGCTGCCGAGCGTTACTACCGTTATTTCCCCGATTCGCAGAACTATCACAAGGCCCATGACTTCGACTTCTGGGTGCTCAATCCGGTGCGTCATCGCTATATCGGCGGTTTCGGCGCGATCCACTGGGTCGATCAACTGACGTTGGCCAACCCGTTTGCCGGCAAGGCCGAGATCAGCATGGTCGAGCACATGAACAGCGACCACGCCAAGGCCATCGCGCATTACGTGGAACTGACTGGCCTGCCGCAAACCGTGCCGGCGCAACTGGCCGGGATCGACAGCGAAGGCATGCACCTGCGCATCGGCCAAGCGCTCTACTGGTTGCCGTTTCAAGCCCCTTGTCATACGCCGATACAAGTGCGCGAAGCCTTGGTTTCTCTGGCTCACGCCGAGGTCTGGCCAAAAAATGCGGTGGCCGACGCTTGAATTCACGAAAGGGCGACGTCATCTAATGCTTACTGCAGGGCATTTCTTGCGTTGAGGAATCTTTGATGCGCCCTTTTTTGTTGCTCTTTCTGCTGTTTCCGGTGCTGGAGCTGTTCGTATTCGTCAAAGTGGCAGGGGCTATCGGGTTCTTCCCGGCCCTGCTGCTGATCATTCTCGGCTCGATGTTCGGCGTGTTTGTGCTGCGCATCGCCGGTCTGGCCACGGCCCTGCGTGCCCGTGAAAGCCTGAACCGCGGTGAACTGCCCGCGCAGACCATGCTTGAAGGCCTGATGCTGGCATTGGCCGGCGGCCTGTTGATCCTGCCAGGCTTCGTCAGCGACGTGGTCGGTCTGGTGATGCTGTTGCCGTTCAGCCGTCGTCTGCTGGCGAACAAAATGCGCCAGCGCGCCGAAGAACAGGCCATGCGTCAGCGTGCCTTTGCCGACGACCTGCAACCCCGCGGCGGTCCTGCACCGCGTCAGCCTCTTGGCCGCGAGGGCGATGTGATCGAAGGTGAGTTCGAACACCGCGACAGCAAGTAACCCCTGCATCGACACGGCACCTTCGGGTGCCGTTTCTTTATGCGCGGCATTCAAGGGGCAAATCGATGAAAAATTTTCTGCCCCCGCCCTTGTAATAAGCTTATGCGCCCTTATGTATCGGTCACCGAAAGGTTTCCGACATTTGAGTCGGACAGACTTCCGCGGCTCGCTTGACGAACCGCAACCGGCGCAGGCCGGATTTGTTAAACCCGCCGGGACTACACCGGCCGATGAAAACCACAATTAGGAGAGATCGACAATGAAGCTTCGTCCTCTGCATGACCGCGTCGTCATCCGTCGCAGCGAAGAAGAAAAGAAAACCGCTGGCGGTATCGTCCTGCCAGGTTCGGCTGCTGAAAAAGCCAACCACGGTGTGATCGTCGCTGCTGGCCCAGGCAAGACTCTGGAAAACGGTGAAGTGCGTGCGCTGGCCGTTAAAGTCGGCGACAAGGTTGTGTTCGGTCCTTACTCCGGCAGCAACACTGTGAAAGTCGACGGCGAAGAACTGCTGGTAATGGCTGAGAACGAGATTCTCGCTGTACAGGAAGGCTGATTTCCCGCTCATTTTCCCGCTACTACAAAGTATTTAAGGAATATCGATCATGGCTGCTAAAGAAGTTAAGTTCGGCGATGCCGCCCGCTCCAAGATGCTCAAAGGCGTCAACGTCCTGGCTGACGCGGTAAAAGCGACCCTGGGCCCGAAAGGCCGTAACGTGATCCTCGAGAAGAGCTTCGGCGCTCCGACCATCACCAAGGACGGCGTTTCCGTCGCCAAAGAAATCGAACTCGAAGACCGTTTCGAAAACATGGGCGCGCAGCTGGTCAAAGACGTTGCCTCCCGTGCCAACGATGACGCTGGTGACGGTACTACCACCGCTACCGTTCTGGCTCAGTCGATCGTCAACGAAGGCCTGAAAGCCGTCGCTGCCGGCATGAACCCGATGGACCTGAAGCGCGGTATCGACAAAGCGACCATCGCGATCGTCAAAGAGCTGAAAGCCCTGTCCAAGCCATGCGCTGACACCAAGGCTATCGCTCAGGTAGGCACCATCTCCGCCAACTCCGACAACTCCATCGGCGACATCATTGCCGAAGCCATGGAAAAAGTCGGTAAAGAAGGCGTGATCACCGTTGAAGAAGGCTCGGGCCTGGAAAACGAACTGTCGGTTGTAGAAGGCATGCAGTTCGACCGTGGCTACCTGTCCCCGTACTTCGTCAACAAGCCGGACACCATGGTTGCCGAGCTCGACGGCCCGCTGATCCTGCTGGTCGACAAAAAGATCTCGAACATCCGCGAAATGCTGCCAGTGCTGGAAGCCGTTGCCAAAGCCGGCCGCCCACTGCTGATCGTTGCCGAAGACGTTGAAGGCGAAGCCCTGGCGACTCTGGTAGTGAACAACATGCGTGGCATCGTCAAGGTTGCAGCCGTCAAGGCTCCAGGCTTCGGCGACCGTCGCAAGGCCATGCTGCAGGACATCGCCGTTCTGACCGGCGGTACCGTCATCTCCGAAGAGATCGGCCTGAGCCTGGAAAGCACCACTCTGGAGCACCTGGGTAACGCCAAGCGCGTCACCCTGTCCAAGGAAAACACCATCATCGTTGACGGTGCTGGCGTTGAAGCCGACATCCAGGCGCGTATCGCTCAGATCCGTGCTCAGGTTGCCGAAACTTCCTCGGACTACGACCGTGAAAAACTGCAAGAGCGTCTGGCCAAGCTGTCCGGCGGCGTTGCAGTGATCAAGGTTGGCGCTGGTTCCGAAGTTGAAATGAAAGAGAAGAAAGCCCGCGTTGAAGACGCCCTGCACGCTACCCGTGCAGCCGTTGAAGAAGGCGTGGTACCTGGCGGCGGCGTTGCGCTGATCCGTGCTCTGGAAGCCCTGACCGAACTGACCGGCGACAACGCTGACCAGAACGTCGGTATCGCTGTGCTGCGTCGCGCTGTTGAAGCGCCGCTGCGTCAGATCGCTGCCAACTCCGGCGACGAGCCAAGCGTAGTCGTCAACGAAGTGAAGAACGGCAAAGGTAACTTCGGTTACAACGCTGCTTCCGGCGAATACGGCGACATGATCGAAATGGGTATCCTGGACCCAACCAAGGTAACCCGTTCTGCTCTGCAAGCTGCAGCCTCGATCGGCGGTCTGATCCTGACCACCGAAGCTGCTGTTGCTGATGCGCCGAAGAAAGACGGCGGTGCTGGCGGCGGTATGCCAGACATGGGCGGCATGGGTGGCATGGGCGGCATGATGTAAGCCAGCCTTACCCCGAAACGAAAAACCCCGCCTGCGATGAGCAGGCGGGGTTTTTTATTGCCCGGATATCAGGCTTCACACCGTCCCCTGTGGGAGCGAGCCTGCTCGCGAAAGCAATCCAGCGATCACTACAGCTGTGACGCATACACAGCATTCGCGAGCAGGCTCGCTCCCACATTGGGATCTGTATTTCCTGTGATAACCGGTTGCGCAAAAAAAAGCCCCGGTGCATCAGCCCGGGGCGTTTCTATTGACGGTTACTGTTCGCTGACCTGGACAGTGCTGTCCTTCGCCGGCTTCCAGCTCAACAGCTGCTGTTTGAAGCCATAACTGGCGGTCTGGTAATAGGTGATCGCCCGGCTGACCAGCGGGTCGTCGCTGGTGACACGCGATTCACGGCTTTCGGTCAGCGCATCGTCATGCCGACGCAAGCCCTGGCGCGGACTGAGGATCGCCAGATCCTTGCCATCGAACAAGCCCAGGTGCTGGTAGTTGCCGACGACCACGCGCGGTGGCAGCGGGTTGTCCTGCAACAGGTTGCGACCGAAGAACGTCGAGGTGTAGTCCAGATTCAGCAAGCCCAGCAGTGTCGGGGCGAGGTCGATCTGGCTGGCCAGTTGCGCGCTCTCGCGTGCTTCAATCATTTTCGGCGCGTAGATGAACAGCGGGATCTGATAGTTGGCGATCGGCAAGTCTTCTTTACCGGCGCTGCCAGCGGTGTGGTCGGCGACGAAGATGAAGATCGTGTTGTCGAACCACGGTTTCTGCCGCGCCTGCTCAAGGAACTGACCAATCGCGTAGTCGGTGTACTTCACCGCACCATCACGGCCATTGCCGGATTTGATATCGATCCGGTTGTCCGGGTAGGTGTAAGGCCGGTGGTTGGAGGTGGTCATCAATTGCAACAGGAACGGTTGCTGTTTGGCGTAATCGGCATCCGCCAGCTTCAGGGTCTGGCGATACAGATCCTCGTCGGCCATGCCCCAGGCGTTCTTGAAGTGAATCTCGGCTTCATCGACGCTGCTCTGGTCGACGACGCGATAGCCGTTGCCGCTGAAGAACGCGTTCATGTTGTCGAAGTAACCGCGTCCGCCATAGACAAACACGCTGTCGTAACCCACGGCGCTCAATTGTTGGCCAAGGCTGGCGAAACCGCTTTCACGGCCGATGCGCTTGACGATCGAGCGACCCGGCGTCGGCGGGATGGCCAGGGTGATGGCTTCCAGGCCACGGTCGGTGCGGGTGCCGGTGGCGTAGAAGTTGTTGAAGTACAGACTCTGTTTGCGCAAGGCGTCGAGATTCGGCGTCAGGTTGCGACCGTCACCGTTGCTGCCCAGGTACTTGGCGCTCAGGCTTTCGATGGTCACCAGCACGATGTTCGGTTTGCGCGCGGTGCCGGGGTTGTCGATCACCCGGCGGATGTCCTGCGGGTCCTGGCCGATGAAACGAGCATTGCTTTCACTCAGTTCGGCGCGGATCTGGCTGGCGACTTTTTCCGCTGGCAGGCTCTTGTAGAACTGGGTGTAGTCCAGTTCATTGTTACGGAACGCGGCGAAGAACTGATAGGGGCCGTTGCTGGCCAGTTCGTTCTGGTAAGCGTTGCCGCCCTGAGCGCGGGGTGCGTCCTGGCTGAGCAGTTGCAGGCTCAAACCGGCAACGATCAACAGGCCCAATGCATTGAGCAGACGCGCGCGCAGCGGTGGCAGCGGGGCATTCATGGCCGCATTGAACGGCTTGCGCAGCGCAACGCTGATCCCCACGGCCAGCACGGCGAGCAGGCTCAACAGTTTGCCGATCGGGTAGGACTCGAGGACGTTGTTCAGCACTTCGTCGGAATACACCAGGTAATCGACGGCGATGAAGTTGAAGCGCACGCCGAACTCGTCCCAGAACAGCCATTCGGCCACCGCCACGAACAACATCGCGAACAGGCTGATGGTCAGCAGGACCCGCAGGAACCCGCGATGCCCGCGACGCCGCCACAGGCCCGGTGGGCAGAGCAGCAGGTACAGGCCCATCGGCAGCGCCGCGTAAGCCAGGAACCCCAGGTCATAGAGCGCGCCGATGCCGAACACGGAGAGGGCGAAGCCACCGGCTTCATCCAGGTGAGTCAGCAGCAAGACCGCTCGGGTGAGGAGAAAAATGACCAGCCAGGCGCCGGTGATAAGCAGCAGAAAGCGCATGGGCGCTGTCTTGAAAGAGTCCATTGTCTCGTTTTCCTTATATCAATGGCGCGCGAGTGTCGCGGCGCCACTGTAATCAGGTTGTGAATCGATAGTGAAAACTTTGTTAAATATTTAATTTGCCTGGGCAAATGGAATTGCACGCTTGCCGGCCCTAGCCCTGAACCGGCGTTGGCCTTAAGCTGCGCGGGCCATGACGGCCGTTACTGTGTACGGAGGAAATGCCAATGCGAATTCTATTGGTCGAAGACAACCGCGATATCCTGGCCAACCTGGCCGATTACCTGGGGCTCAAAGGCTATACCGTCGATTGCGCCCAGGACGGCTTGTCGGGCCTGCATCTGGCCGCCACCGAGCATTACGACCTGATCGTGCTCGACATCATGCTGCCCGGGATCGACGGCTACACCCTGTGCAAGCGCCTGCGTGAAGATGCCCGGCGCGACACGCCAGTGATCATGCTCACCGCCCGCGATCAACTGGACGACCGCTTGCAGGGTTTCAAATCCGGGGCCGACGATTACCTGGTCAAGCCGTTTGCACTGTCCGAACTGGCGGCACGGGTCGAAGCGGTGATGCGTCGCACCCAGGGCGGTGGCCGTCGTGCGCTGCAGGTCGGCGACCTGACTTATGACCTCGACACGCTGGAAGTGACCCGCGAGGGCAAGCTGCTCAAGCTCAACCCGGTCGGCTTGAAACTGCTGGCGGTATTGATGCAGAAAAGTCCGCACGTCCTGCGCCGGGAAATTCTCGAAGAAGCACTGTGGGGCGATGACTGCCCGGACAGCGACAGCTTGCGCAGCCACGTCCACCAATTGCGCCAGGTGATCGACAAGCCATTCGCCAAACCGCTGCTGCAAACCGTGCACGGTGTGGGTTACCGCCTGGCCGAGGGGCGTGATGGAGTTTAAGCAAAGCCTTTCCCAGCGGATCATCATCGCCTTTGCGCTGATGAGTGCGCTGGTGGCCGGGGCCTTCGCCATGGGCATTGTGGCGACGGTGCACCTGGTGGAGGAAAAACTGATTTCGGCGGGGCTGGGCGGCGACCTGCAGCGCCTGTTGCTGATGGACAACGTGTCGGACTGGAGTCATCGCCCGGAACCGGATCAACTGTTCTACTTCAGCGGCGGCCCGGGTGATTTCGAGCTGCCCAAAGACCTGCGTCACCTCGATGCGGGTTTCCACGAAGTGTTCCGCGAACAGCTGTCGTATCACGCGATGGTCGAGATCGTCGACGGTCGCCGCTATGTGCTGCTGCAGGATCAAAGCGATTTCGAGGAGCGCGAACGCGTGCTGTTCGCCGTGGTGCTGGTGGGCTTCGTGCTCAGTCTGGCGCTGGCCGTGTTCCTCGGCTGGGTGTTGGCGCGCAAGGTCATGGCGCCGGTGGTGCGACTGGCCCGGCAAGTACGGCACCGCGATCAACTGCTCGGTCTGGCGCCACCGCTGGCACCGGATTATGCCGCTGACGAAGTCGGCGAGCTGGCGGTGGCATTCGATGCCACGCTCGGGCGTCTGCGCCAGGCGCTGACTCGCGAGCGACTGTTCACCAGCGACGTCAGTCATGAACTTCGAACACCGCTGATGGTGCTGGCCAGCTCCTGCGAGTTACTCCTCGAGAACCCGGGACTGGATCAACGCGGTCGGGCCCAGGTCGAACGCATCGCCCGGGCCAGCGAAGAAATGCGCGAGCTGGTGCAGACGTTCCTGATGCTCGCTCGCGCCCAGCGTGAAGATGCCGGTTCAGCGCCGCAGCAGAACCTCGGCCAAGTGGCTGACGGCCTGCTGAACGTCTGGCGTGAACCGATCGAGTCCAAAGGGCTGCAGCTGATGTTCGAGCCAGGCAATCCGCCGGACACCCGCTTCAATGCCACGCTACTCGGCGCCGTCATGGGCAATCTGCTGCGCAACGCCTGCCACTACACCGAACAGGGATTCATTCGCCTGACACTCAACGACAACGGGTTTGTCGTCGAAGACTCGGGAGTCGGTATTCCCGAAGAAAAACGTGAAGCCATGTTCCAGCCCTTTGTTCGCGGCAATGAAAAACGCGGCGAGGGTCTCGGGCTGGGGTTATCGCTGGTGCAGCGGATCTGTGAGAACCAGGGCTGGGAGGTGACGTTGAGCACCATGGAACCCAATGGTTGCCGCTTTGAAGTCACGCTGGGACTGCGTTGAACCACAGACCAAAGCGGCCGTGCCCTGAGTGCTGACCTTTGATGACGCCTTCGCGGGCAGGCTCGCTCCCACAGCAATAGACGCTACACCGTGGGGCGCGAGCCTGCTCGCGAAGGGCATTGAACGGCGAAATTGAACCATCAGTGCCCCCCAGAATCAGTTAATGGCCCCGCGCTATTGCTTTCTCCGTGTAAAAACCTGTAATAGTTTGTTGGTTTACCTGACGTATTTTTCACAAAGGGACGACCTGACGCTGACATGCCACTACCTATGGTAGGGGTATCAGTAATTCAGGAGCCCTGATGATGAGCAGACCGATCAAGCTCGATTTTTCCGAAAAGTATGATGACCAGCATGCACAAAAATATTTGCGCAAGCATCAGGACGGCCTCGGTCGTCGGTTGTCTCACTGGCGGGACGAGCAGTTGGCTCGCAAGGCGCTGACGCTGGCCGGCGAGCCGGGGCTGGTCCTGGACCTGCCTTGCGGCGCAGGACGCTTCTGGCCGTTGCTGGCAGAGAAGCCCAACCGGGTGATCATTGGCGCGGACAATTCCGAATCGATGATCAAGACCGCGATGCAGTCGCAACCGGCCGATGTGGTGAAACGGGTACAACCTTTGCACACATCTGCGTTCGACATTGCCTTGCCGGATAACGCCGTTGACAGCATTTTCTGCATGCGTTTGCTGCATCACATCGGTGAGGCCGAACATCGGCGGACGATTTTGCGCGAATTCGAGCGTGTCACCCGCGACAGTGTGATTATTTCGTTGTGGGTCGACGGTAATTTCAAGGCCTGGAAACGCAAGCGCGCCGAGCAGCGCCGTGGGCAGGAAGGTTACCAGAACCGGTTTGTGTTACCGGCTGTGACAGTGGAAAAAGAATTCGAAGAAGCAGGTTTTCGCATTCAGGAACAACTGGACTTTATTCCGCTCTATGCCATGTGGCGGGTTTACGTATTACGCAAGAGGTAACAGGATGGCGGTGCAAACAGCAGCAGAAACGGAAGTCGCTCCCCAGGATCGCTTCGACTACTTCTGGAACCAGCGCGGTGAATGGGTGGAAGAACCCAACGTACGCCGTGGTGGTGAAAGTGGTGTGCAACGAGTCATGGGTCGAGACGGCCAGTTACTGTATGCCAAGCGCCAGACCGGACATATCTACCGCAGTTGGCTGCATCCCTTCGGTCGCCCGACGGTGCTGCGCGAACTGGATGCCCTGACCGGCGTCAGCCGACTCGGTGTGCGCGTACCGCAAATCGTGTTCTGCGGCGCCCAGCCCGATCCGCAGCACAAGTGGCGCGCCTTGCTGGTGACCAAGTCGCTGGATGGTTTCGATGAACTGGAAAAGTGGGAAGCCGCTGGTGGTCGCGCGCAATACGGCGAAGCCGTTTATGAACGCGTCCTGAAGGACCTGGCACAAAACCTTGCGCGCATGCACAAGGGCCGTTGGCAGCACAGCTGTATCTACATCAAACACGTGTTTGTACGGGTGACCGGCGAGGGTGATTCGGCCCAGGTCGAGGTGGCATTGATCGATCTGGAGAAATGCCGTCAGCGTCTGACCGCTCATCGCGCGGCCGCCCATGACATGAAGCAATTGCGTCGCCATTCGTCGTTCAGCGACACGGACTGGAAAAAACTCGTCTATTTTTATGAGACGGCGTTTGGCAGCGCTATCAAAGGTTTATAGCGATGAAACTCGAAATTGCACGAGGTTTGTTCTTGGTTGGAGCCTTGGCAGTTGCGTCATTGGCGGTGGCGGCCTGGGAGCAGCCCCGCATGCAGGTGATCGGAGCCACCACCGGCGATGCTCACTGCGCAGTACCACGGGTGGCGAAAGCCTCCGTGGCGACTAAACCTGACCATGATTTGTTGTTGTTCATGTTTGGACTTTCTCAAGGGATGAGGCCACAGAGTTGAACCGATTGAAGCCCACGTAAAAGGCCTCGCAGTTGCGAGGCCTTTTTTATTGCGTGTTTCCAGGGATCACACCATTTCTCTGTGGGAGCGGGCTTGCTCGCGAAAGCGATGTATCAGTAAACAAATTCTTCAACTCACACACCGCCTTCGCGAGCAAGCCCGCAGGGTTATGTGGTTTGTTTGGGATCGGGTTTGGCCAGCAGCGTGTAGATGCACGGCAGCACGAACAGCGTAAACAACGTCCCGATCGACATGCCCGTGGCAATCACCATGCCGATATCAAACCGGCTGACTGCACCCGCACCGGTCGCCAGAATCAACGGCACCATGCCGAACACCATGGCCGCCGTGGTCATCAACACCGGCCGCAGCCGAATCGCCGCCGCTTCCTCGACCGCCTCGCGTGCGGTCAGTCCTTTGTCCTTGCGCAGTTGGTTGGCGAATTCGACGATCAGGATCCCGTGCTTGCTGATCAGCCCGATCAGCGTCACCAGCCCGACCTGGGTATAGATGTTCATGCTCGACCAGCCCAGGAACAGCGGAATCAGCGCCCCGCAGATCGATAACGGCACCGTCACCAGAATCACCAACGGATCGCGGAAGCTTTCGAACTGCGCTGCCAGCACCAGGAAAATGATTGCCAGCGCGAGGGCGAAGGTCACCCACAATGCGCTGCCTTCCTGCACGTATTGGCGTGAGGCGCCGCCATAGTCGAAGGCAAAACCGGCCGGCGCTTCTTCCCGGGCGATCTGCAATACGGTGTCGATTGCCTCGCCCATGCTGACCAGCGGGAATCCAGAGATCTTCGCGGCATTGAGTTGCTGGAACTGGTTGAGCTGACGCGGTCGTGCCCGGTCAGTGACCTTGATCAGGGTAGACAGTGGCAGCAGCTCGCCCTGAGTGTTTTTCACGTAGTAATTGTTCAACCAGCCAGGGTTCTCGCGAAACGGTCGCTCGACCTGGGCAATCACCTTGTAGCTGCGGCCTTCGATGGTGAAACGGTTGATTTCCGCCTCGCCCAGCAATGTCGCCAGGGTGCTGCCCAGATCCAGCATCGACACGCCCATCTGCGCGGCTTTGGCGCGATCGATATCGACCACCACTTCCGGCTTGTCGAACGCCAGGTCAAGGTCGACGAAGGCGAACTTTCCCGACTCCATGGCGCGCTTCTTGATTCGGTCCGCGACTTGCAGCAGCAATTCGTAGTCATTGGCCGTGTTGACCACGAACTCGAACGGCAAACCTTCACCGGTGCCGGGCAGGGAAGGCAGGTTGAAGCCGAAGATCTGCAGGCCCGGGATGGCGCCCAGTTTGCCTTGCACCTCGGGCAGGATCTGCATCTGCGTGCGGCTGCGTTCGTTCCACGGCTTGAGCAGGAAGCCGCCGATGCCCGATTGCACGCCGTTGTAGCCGTTGATCTGGAACGAGGAGTAGTACTCCGGAAACTCCTTGAAGATCTTGATGAACTCGTCGGTGTAGGTGCTCAGGTAATCGAGGTTGGTTGGCTGCGGCGCGTTGGCCATCATGAAAATGATGCCCTGGTCTTCATCAGGCGCCAGTTCCGACTTGGTGAACTTGAGGAACACCGGGATCAGGCACAGCACGATCACCGCAAACACCAGCACCACCGGGCGGGTGTTGAGCGTGCCGTGCAAGACGCTTTGATAGCGGCGCTTGAGGCCATCGAAGATGCGGTCGAGCCGGTGCGCCAGACCGCTGGGGTTTTGCTCGTGGCGCAACAGCAAGGCGCACATCATCGGCGACAGGGTCAGGGCGACGATCCCGGAAATCACCACGGCGCCGGCCAGGGTCAAGGCGAACTCCTTGAATAGCGCGCCGGTCAGTCCGGTGAGGAAGCCGATCGGCGCATACACCGCCGCCAGGGTGATGGTCATCGACACTACCGGCATGGCGATTTCCCGTGCGCCTTCCAGTGCGGCCTCCAGCGGCGTCTTGCCTTCCTCGATGTGGCGATGGATGTTCTCCACCACGACAATCGCATCGTCCACCACCAGCCCGATCGCCAGCACCATCGCCAGCAGGGTCAGCAGGTTGATCGAGTAACCCATCATCTGCATGAAGAACATCACGCCGATCATCGACAGCGGGATGGTCACCACCGGGATCACCACCGAGCGCAATGCGCCGAGGAACAGGAACACCACCACAATCACGATCAGCACCGCCTCGAACAGGGTTTTCACCACTTCGTCGATCGAGGCCTGAATGAACAGGGTGGCGTCGTAGGCAATCTCGCTCTTGAGGTTGGGCGGCAACTGGGCTTCCAGCTCCGGCATCAGCTTGCGCACTTCCCGGATCACGTCCAGCGGGTTGGCCCCGGGTGTGGCCTTGATGCCGATGTACACCGACGGCGTACCGCCGAAGGAACTGATCGAGTCGTAGTTTTCCGCGCCCATCTCGACCCGCGCCACATCGCTGAGCAGCACGCGGCTGTCGCCACTGACCTTGAGCGGAATCGCCGCGAAGGCTTCGGCGGACTTCAGCTCGGTGTTGGCGTTGATGCTGGTGACCACGTACTCGCCTTTCACTTCGCCGGCGGCGGAGAGGAAGTTGTACTGGCGCACCGCGTTGGTCACGTCGCTGGCGCTGAGGCCGAAACCGGCGAGCTTCACCGGGTCGAGCCACAGACGCATGGCGAACACCTGATTGCCGAGAATCTCCGCCTCGGCCATACCCGGCAGCGTCGCCAGTTTCGGCTGGATCACCCGCGACAGGTAGTCGGTGATCTGTGGGTTGCTCAAGTCCTTGCTGAAAAAACTGATGTACATGAGGGCCGAAGCGTCGGCCGATTCCTTGCTCAGCACCGGGTCTTCGGCGTCCTGCGGCAGCTTGTTTTTCACCTCGTTGGCCTTGGCCAGCAGCTCGGTGAACAAACGGTCGGTGTTGGAACCGATGCGCGCGTAGATCGAGATCACCGAGAAGTTCTGACGACTGACCGAGGTCATATAGTCGATGCCCTCGGCGCTCGCCAGGCTCTGCTGCATCGGCTGGGTGATGTAGCCCTGAATGGTCTCGGCGTTGGCCCCGGGGTAGGCGGTGGTCACCGTGATCAGGGCATTTTCCATTTGCGGGTATTGGCGCAGCGGCAGTTTGCTCCAGGCCTGGAAACCCAGCAGCACAATCAGCAGGCTGACCACGGTGGCGAGCACCGGGCGGCGGATGAACGGATCGGTAAAAGCCATGGGGATTCCTTGATCAGTCGGCGCGAGGCGGACTGTTCTGCTCGCCGAGGGTCTTGTCGTCGCTGATGGCAATGTGTGCGCCATTGTCCAGTTTGATCTGGCCGGCGGTCACCACTTGTTCGCCGTTCTGCACGCCCTTGTTGATCATCACCAGGCCATCACGGCGTTCACCGGTCTCGATGAAGCGCCGCTCGGCGATCAACACTGGCTGGCCCTTGTCGTCTTTTACGACGCTGCCGTCCTCGGCTTTCTTTTGCCCGACCACGTACAGCGAGTTGCCGTAGAGGGTGTAGGTGATCGCGCTTTCCGGCACCACGATGTGTTTCTGCGGATCGGGGAGCAACACCTCAAGGCTGGTGAACATGCCGGGCAGCAACTTGCCGTCGGGGTTGGCCAGGGTGGCGCGGACCAGAATGTTGCGCGTGGTGCTCTCGACAATCGGGTTGATCGCGCTGATCGCACCGGGGAAATTCTGCCCGGGATAGGCCGCGACGCCGATCTGCACCGGTTGACCGATGGCCAGTTTCGGCACCGATTGTTCAGGTACGTAAAAGTCGGCGTAGAGGCTGCTCAGATCCTGCAGGGTGGCGATTCGGGTGCCGCTGGCGAGATAGTCGCCGACATCGACCTGACGAATGCCGATGGTGCCGCTGAACGGCGCGACGATGCGTTTTTTTGCCAGTGCAGCATTGAGCTGATTGACCGTGGCCCTGTCCTTTTGCAGGACCGCCGAGAGCCGGTCGTATTCACCTTTGGAAATGGCGCGGCTGTCGATCAACTGGCTGCCACGACCGAAGTCCAGTTGCGCCAGACCCAGGTCGGCCTTGGCGGTTTCCAGCAGGGCGGTTTCGACGGCGCTGTCGAGTTGCAGCAACGGTTGCCCGGCCTTGACCTTCTGCCCGGATTCGAACTTGATGTCGGTGACGGTGCCGGCGACTTCCAGGCTCAGCTCGACGCCTTGCAGCGCCTTGAGCGTGCCGACGGTCGGCAGGCGCATCTGCCACGGCCGTTCGCTGGCGCTGGCCACGGCGACACTGATCGGCGGTTTGGGTTTGGCAAAGCCCTGGATCATGGTGTAGATCGAAAAGGCTTTGTATCCGCCCAATACCAGGACGACCAGCAAGACAACACCCAACATGATCAGCATGCGGCGACGCAGCATATTCCAGTTCCTTGGATAAATCAGGTGAGACAGTCGGGCACATTACTCCGAGTCAGGTGGGGATTCCAACTGCCAGTTTTTACAGGCGAAGGCGCCGACAAATCCGGTGGTGAGGGGCTTGCCCCCTCGCCACAGGTACGGCGTTCTCTCTGGTGGGTCAGGCCATCAAGTGCAGATGGTTGTCCCAGAGCCCCGCCGGCAGATCCAGCGGTTTGGCCAGCAGCTCATCCTGGCGGCAATCGTAGTAACGGCAACGACCCTGACCCGAGGTCACGACAAATCCGTCCTTCACCGCACCGACGCCGGCGCAATCGGGCAGCGGTGCGTCGAGGCGCACTTCGCCACTGTCCAGGTCCCAGATAAAGAACCGGTTGCCGCGTGGCGCGGTCAACGCCACCAGGCGCAGTTCGCTGTGCACGGCGACGCTGGCGGTGTAATGCCCCATCGACTGCAACTGATGATCCGGCACCGGGAACGCCACGAACGGCTGGCCCGGGCGCTTGATTGCGAGCAGCTCCGAGCGCTCGTGAGAAGCCCCCATGAACTGCTGACCGGCGACAATGGTGCCGTCGCTGGCGATCCCCAGATGACGCACGCTGTTCATCTGCTGGGCCAGGGTTTCCTTGCTCAGCAGGGTGCCGTCGCGCTGCATCAGCACCAGGCTCGGCTCCATGGCGTTGAGGTTCATGTCGACGCGGCTTTCCGCCTCGGTACGAATCCCGCCGTTGGCCACCACCAGGGTTTCGCCGTCGGGCATCCACGACACTTGGTGCGGACCGAGGCCATGGGTGGAGATCTCGCCGCTGTGCACCAGCCGCTCGCCTTCGAACCTGTACACCCCGAGCAGGCCGCGCCCCGGATCGCGGGTGTCATTCTCGGTGGCGTACAGGTATTCGCCGTCCTTGTGCACCACCGCGTGGCCGTAGAAATGCCGGTTCGGCTGCGACGTCACGGTTTGCAGCAACGCCCCGTCGCGCAGGTTGATCAGATAGCTTTCGGTGCCCGGGCGGCGGGCAACGAACAGCGCGATCGGCAGCGTCGGGTGGTTGATGATGTCGTGACAACGCTGGCCGACTTCGGTGGCGAACACTCGGGTGCCGTCCAGCCGATAACCGACGGCGTAATGCTTGCCATCGGTGTCGTCGCGCGCCGAGAGCAACAGCGGGCTCTGATCCTTGCGCTTGAACAGCGTCCAGCCGCCCAGAGTCACTGCTCCCAGCAGCACACTACCTAAAGTCAGAGCCTGGCGTCGCAGCATGGCACTTGCCCTCATCAGTCACCGTCGTTGGCGTTGAAGCCCAGTTGAATGCCCAGCGCCTTGGCCAGCTCGCCTTCGTGCAGGCGATGGACAACGTTGAGGCTGTCGTAGAGATCATTGAGCTGCTGGCGACCGGCGTCGTCCTGGAGCATTTCGGTCAGCGAGCGCTGAGTGCTGCCGAACAGTTTCAACGAAGCGGCGTACGCGGCGTCGATCTTGTCTGCCAACGGTTTCTGCTCGGCCGGTAACAGACCACGCAGGCCTTTGTTATCGACGCCTTCCCACACGGTTTTGGCGGCGGCGAGGCTGGCTTCCAGCGCGGTCAGCGACGACTGGCTGCGCCATGCATCAGCCTGGAACGGTTGCGGCACACCCTTGCTCTGGCGGCCCATTGGCGTGCCGAGTTTTTTCTTCAGAGTGTCGAGGGCGGTGACCTGTACACGCAACAGATCGGCGATCGCTTCGTGGGAGTCGGCGTAGCGCTGGTTCGGGAACTTGCTCATTTGCGCAAGCATGCCGTCGGTGGTGTTCCAGCTTTGCAGAATCTCTTCGGCCAGTTGCTTCTGGCGCTCGCCGATGGCGATCAGCAACGGGCAGTATTTGGCTTTCTGTTCGTCATTGGCGACGTCAGGCTTGGCATCGAACAGGATGTATTCGTAAGCCGACAGGCCTTGCACCACCACGCTCGACTTGGCCAGGGCAGCGGCATCGATCTGCGGCTGGGCGACGACCAGTTGCTCGACCTGACGGCCGACGAGGTTTTTCTTGTCCGGCCAGAACTGCACCTGCCACGAACGGTTGCCTTCAGCCAGCGGGCCGATCAGCAACGGTTGCAGCTCGGCCCAGGCTTTCTGCGCGTGCAGGAAGTCGGCGCGGGCGGTCTCCAGGTTTTCTTTGCCCTGGCAGTAGGCGAGGGCGCTGACGGCCAGTTGCTTGTCGGCCTCGACCCAGCGGGTGTAGGTCGGCAGGATCACCGATTTGGCGATGGCCGCCGAGGTGACCGCTTGCGGATCCTGTGGCGAGCAGGCGCCGAGTGCCAATGCGGCAAGGCTGGTGAACAGTAGCTTGGGACGGAACATGTCGGGCTCCCGATTCTTTATTAGTGTTTAAAGTGAGTTCAAAAACGCCAGCAGCGCGGCACGCTGTTCGGCGTTGAAAGACAAAACCTGTTGCTGCGCCTTCTGTGCTTCGCCGCCATGCCAGAGCACGGCTTCGAGCAGATTGCGGGCGCGGCCGTCATGCAGAAACTGAGTGTGGCCACTGACCGCCTGCGTCAGGCCGATCCCCCACAACGGCGGGGTGCGCCAGTCGCGGCCGGAGGCCTGGAATTCAGTGCGGTTGTCGGCCAGGCCATCGCCCATGTCATGCAGCAGCAGATCGCTGTACGGGCGAATCACTTGATTGGCCAGTTCAGGTTCGGCCGCGTTGGCGGCGGTGGTGTATCGGGGGGTGTGACAGGACTGGCAACCGGCCTGGAAGAACAGGTTCTTGCCGGCCAGCACTTGTTCGTCGTTGACGCCACGACGTGCCGGCACCGCGAGGTTGCGGGTGTAGAACAGCACCAGGCGCAGGATGTTATCGCTGACTTCCGGCTCGCCATCCGGACCATTGCCGTTCGGCGCCTGTTTGCAGGCGGTTTGCGCGTCGGTGCAGTCATCGAACGGTCTCAGGCTGGTGGTGAGGCCCATATCACCAGAAAACGCGTGAACATTCTGTTGATTGAGGTTCGGCTGCCCTGCTTTCCAGCCAAATCGACCCATGACGGTCTTCTGCAACGCGTCATCCCACACCCGGTTCGGGCGCCCATTGATACCTTCGTTGTCTTCGGCTTGGGCGGCTGCGTTGGCGAGAATCGCTTCTTCCGGGATCGCTTCGAGCAGGCCGAGACCGATCATCGGCGGCGCGACGCGGGCCGAGAAACGTGTGTCCGGGTGCATCGGGCCGTAGCCCAGTTGGCTGAATTGCAGAACCGGTTTACGCAGTTCCACTTCAGTGCCGTCCTTGAAGCGAATCGGCACCGGCGTGTACTCGACGCGCACCTTGCCTTCAGGTGTGACACCGGGCACGGCCATGTCCTGGAACTGCCCGCCGTAGACCGGCTCCGGCACCACGCCAACCTGTTCGATGACTTTGGCAAACTGCGCTGTATTGGGGATCGACAGTCTGACCAGCATCGACACGGCGTTGGGCGCGTCGGGCGGTGGTGGATGGCCGCGGCCATCCTTGATATGGCAGCCCTGACAGGCATTGGTATTGAACAGCGGGCCGAGGCCATCGCGGGCGGTGGTGGTCGACGGGGCGATCACCCACGGGCTGCGGAAAAAACTGTTGCCGACACTGAAGTCGACCCGGCGCGACGGCGGCAGGTTGGCCGAGGGCAGGGAAAACGCATTCTGATCAGTCTTGCGCACGGTCGCCGCACCACCCGAACGTGCTTCACCCGGCTCGGCCTTGGTAAAACGCGGGGCGTCATCGCAGGCACTCAGGCTCAGGGCCAGAAACAGTGCGGACAAGCGAAGAGGCAGCGAGGGCATCAGACATCCTGCGGACGGGCGAAAATAAAGGCGCAAAGTCTAACAGGGCGAGGGGGTTTGAATAAGAGGAATTATCGTTTGCTTGATACAGCGCAGTGATTTGGAGATACGCAGTCGCCTCTGTGGGAGCGGGCTTGCTCGCGAAAGCGGTGTGTCAGTCAGCTCATCTGTGTCTGACCCGGCGTTTTCGCGAGCAAGCCTGCGCCCACAGGGTTGTGTGTATGGCAGGCATGAAAAAGGCGACCCGAAGGTCGCCTTTTTTGACGCAGACGCTGTGATCAGAACTCGTGATCAGCGTTGTCCGGGTTCAGGTCGCTGATGCCCAGTTTGCCGGCAGCGGCTTCGATCGAGCCGGTCTGCTTGACCAGCGAAGCGATGGCGTCACGCACGATCTGGTTGCCCGCCGTGTTGCCCGCGGCGATCAACTGGTCGTAGTGCTCGCCCTTGTTGGCGTGATCGACCATGACCTGGATCTTGGCTTCAGTCGCGGCCAGATCGGCTTTCAGCGCGGTGTCGGCAGCCGGGTCGGCCTTGGCCACCAGCGACGACAGGCTGGCGCCGGTCATTTTGGTGCCATCGACACGGGTGTACTCGCCCAGGTACACGTTACGAATGCCTTTGGCGTCGTAGAAGTGCGAGTTGTGGGTGTTGTCGCTGAAGCAATCCTGTTCGTCTTCCGGCGAGTTGGCTTCCAGGGAAACCTTCATGCGCTCGCCCGCCAGTTCACCCAGGGACAGGCTGCCCATGCCGAAGAGCATTTTGCGCAGACCGCTTTCGGCCGGTTCGGCTTCCAGGGTGGCGCGGTAGTTGTCGGCCACGTTCGGTTTCCAGTTGCCGACCATCTCTTCCAGGTCGCTGACCAGCAGTTGGGTCACGGCTTTGAGGTACGCACGGCGACGATCGTTGTGACCGCCGGTAGCGCCGGCGCCTTCCAGGTAGTCCGAAGCCGGACGGTTGCCAGCGCCCGGGCCGGTGCCGTTCAGGTCCTGGCCCCACAGCAGGAATTCGATGGCGTGGTAGCCGGTGGCGACGTTGGCCTCGGAACCGCCCAGCTCGTTGAGGCTGGCGAGTTTTTCCGGGGTGATGTCTTTCACGTTGACCTTGTCTTCGCCGACCTGGACTTCAGTGTTGGCGATGATGTTGGCGTTGGCGCCCGGGTTGCCCAGTGCATGCTCGTAGGATTTGTCGACGTAGTCGATCAGGCCTTCGTCCAGTGGCCAGGAGTTCACCTGACCTTCCCAGTCGTCGATGATGGTGTTGCCGAAGCGGAACACTTCGCTCTGCAGATACGGCACGCGAGCGGCAACCCAGGCAGCGCGAGCGGCTTTCAGCGTCTCGGCGTTCGGCTTGGCGAGGAACGCGTCGATAGCGGTTTGCAGGGTTTTCGCGGTGGATTCGGCATCGCTGTAGACGGCGAAGACCATGTCGGCGTAGTGCGCGACCACAGCCTTGGCGGCGGCTTCATCGACTTTACCGGCGGCGGCAGGTGCTGCTGCAGCGGCGGTGCTGGCGGCCGGAGTCGGCGCGGCCGGGGCGGCAGCCTTGTCTTTGCCTTCGCCGCAACCGGCGAGGGAAATAGCGATGGCCAGCAGACTGGCGGTAGCCAGAGGCATACGAATCATGGCGAACATCCTGCTTCGGTAATTGAATGGACAGGGCGCGGGGGTGCGCAAAGCTGCGACATAATGCAAATCTTTCGCATTATGTGTAAAGGGCTGTGGCTGGAAATATTTCTTGTTTAGCCGAGGGTTATGCGCTGCATCAAAGGATCGCTGCGTTGCTGCGCTGGGCTTGTTTGAGATAGGCGCTCAGTTCCCGGGCCGGCAGCGGCTTGCTGTAGTGATAACCCTGACCTTCGTGACAGCCTTCGGAGATGATGTAGGACTCTTGCTCGGCGGTTTCCACGCCCTCGGCGATGACCTGCATGCCCAGGCTCTTGCCCAGTTGAATGATCGCGCGAACGATGGTCGCATCGTCGTCGTCATCCAGCAGGTCCTGGACGAAGCTCTTGTCGATCTTGATTTTGTCCAGCGGCAGGCTTTTCAGATAGCTGAGCGATGAATAGCCGGTGCCGAAGTCGTCGATGGCGATCAGTGCCCCGGAGCGGCGCAGGCTCAGCAGATGCTGTGCGGCCGTGCTGATGTCTTCCATCAGGCCGGTCTCGGTGACTTCCAGTTCCAGGCTGCGCGGCGGCAGGCGGTATATCTGCAGCAGGTTGTTGACCACCCGTGGCAACTCTGCGTGGTGCAGTTGCACGGTGGACAGGTTGACCGCCATGCGCAGATCGACGAAACCCTGATCGTGCCATTCGCGCAATTGCTTGCAGGCCTGATCGAGTACCCACTCGCCGATCGCGATGATCGTGCCGTTCTGCTCGGCCAACGGGATGAACAGGTCCGGCGGCACCAGCCCGTGTTCCGGGTGCTGCCAGCGAATCAGCGCTTCGACCCCGACCACACGGTGATCGCGGTAGCTGATCTGTGGTTGATAGACCAGATAGAACTGATCGCGAATCAGCGCATCGCGCAGGTCTTTTTCCAGTTCGCGGCGGCGGCGCATTTCGCTGTCGACGCTGGCGATATAGAACTGATAGCGGTTGCGCGAACGGGTCTTGGCCAGCGTCATGGTCTGCTCGGCCTTCTGCAACAGCTTCTCGGTGCTGTCGCCGTCCTCGGGGAACAGGGTAATGCCGATGGTCGCGCGCAGGCGGATTTCCTGATGGTCGAGGGCAAACGCCGCTTCCAGATCATCGAGGATGCTCTGCGCCAGTTCCGCCGCCTCGTAAGGCTGTTCTATATCGGCCTGCACCAGGGCGAACTGGTCGCCACCCAGACGGGCGAGGGCGCCGAGGCGGCCACTGTGGGCGCGCAGGCGATCGGCCAGTGCCAGCAACAACTGATCGCCAGTCTGGTAGCTGAACTGCTCGTTGATCCCCTTGAAGTCATCCAGCCCCACACACAACACCGCGACCCGGCGTTGCAGCTTGCCGGCATCCACCAGAATCTTGTCCAGTTGCTGCTGCAATTGCTGGCGGTTGGGCAGGCCGGTGAGGAAGTCGTACTGGGCCATGCGCAGCAGGCTGTTTTCCGCTTCATGGCGCAGATGGGTGTTGCGTTCAATGGATTCGAGCAACTGGTTGGCCGTGTTGATCCAGATGCCGAGTTCGTTTTTCTCGTGGCCCTTGAGCTGCGGAATCTTGTGCTCGCTGGGGCGATCCGGATTGATTTCGGTCAGGTGCTCAATGATCCGCGACAGCGGTTTGGTCAGCAGCCAGTGATAGACCAGGTACAGGACCAGGCCCATGGCCAGGGCGCGCAATACGCCGGAAATGAAAATGATCACCGAACTGACGATGAAGCTCTCGCCGTAAGTGGCGGTATCGAGGGTGATGCTCAGGTCGCCGTAATACTCGCTATAGGGACCGCGCCCGACCAATTGTGTGGTGAAGGTGCGTTCCTGGCCGAGGATCAGGTCGGTCAGCCAGCGGCTGTTGGAATGCTGCAACTCACGGGATTTTTGCGCGAGCATCGCCTCGTTGGGATGGCCGATGGAGGCCTGACGCACGGCATCGTCCTGAAACAGGCCTTCGATCACCTGCATGCCCATCTCCCGGTCCAGGCTGTAGACGGCCTGGGTCGATGGGTCACGGAACATGTCGAGGATCCGTTGGGCGTCGCCGGCCACAGCCTGGCGGGTCTTGTAGGCGTCGAAGACGATCTGGGCACAGCTCAAGACAACGCCGACGATCAATGCCGAAAGGAGCACGACCCGGAGCAACTTCACCGACAAGCTGTTCTTGAGTTCCAGCTTCAAAGGGTTATTCCTTGTTCCGTGCGGGTAGCGTCAAGTTGCCATGAGTATTGGCAATCCCGTGTTGGCAGTCAAAGGGACAATCAAGCCCAGGGATATTTGCCTGTGGCGTTGGCCGAAATGCAGCTGCCTGGAGTTCTTACCCTGATCGTACTGTGTCGGTAGTTTGAGCCTGCAACTTGAGGGGAACGGGAGAAAATTTCCTCTGTTTGATGTTAGCCCGCCATGGCGTGGCGGCAAGGGGACGAAGGCTGCTTTCCTGGTAGGAAACACGCTACCCACTGATCAAGATCGCAGCCTGGGGCAGCGTCTGGAGAAACCAAAGGCATAAAAAAACCCGGCAATGCCGGGTTTTTTGACTCGCACGCAGCTTAAGCGGTGAAGGCTTTGCCTTCGAACTGCTCAGCAACGAACTTCCAGTTGACCAGGTTCCAGAACGCTTCAACGTACTTCGGACGCAGGTTACGGTAGTCGATGTAGTAAGCGTGTTCCCAGACGTCGCAGGTCAGCAGCGGGGTGTCGCCGCTGGTCAGCGGGTTGCCGGCGCCGATGGTGCTGGCCAGGGCCAGGGAACCGTCAGCCTTTTTCACCAGCCAGCCCCAGCCGGAACCGAAGGTGCCGATCGAGGTTTTGCTGAACTCTTCCTTGAACTTGTCGAACGAACCGAAAGCAGCGTTGATGGCATCAGCCAGTGCGCCGGTTGGTTGACCGCCGGCGTTTGGCGCCAGGCAGTTCCAGTAGAAGGTGTGGTTCCAGACCTGAGCGGCGTTGTTGAAGATACCGCCCGAGGAAGATTTGACGATTTCTTCCAGAGTCTTGCCTTCGAACTCGGTGCCTGGCACCAGGTTATTCAGGTTCACGACATAGGTGTTGTGGTGCTTGTCGTGGTGAAATTCCAGGGTTTCCTTGGAAATGTGCGGCTGCAGGGCATCGTGTGCGTAAGGCAGCGGCGGCAATTCGAAAGCCATGATGATTCTCCTAATCAGGTCTGTTGCGGTGAGCGCAAGGCCGATCACGGGCGGCCAGAAATGCACCGACGAGTTTTTACTCTTTGCGGCGCAGGGTTCGGATCATAGCACCGGGGTCAAGGCTTAACCACGCAACAACTGTGTGGGATAGAGGTTCCAGAGCTGTTTGGAATAAATCAGCTCGCCAATATCAATTGCCCCGCTACCGTGAACATCATCAGTGCGACCACCAGATCGAGAATCCGCCAGGTACTCGGCCGGGCCAGCCACGGTGCAAGCCATGCCGCGCCCAGCGCCAGGGTGAAAAACCACAACAGCGAGGCACTCGCCGCACCCACCACATAAGCCCCCGGCACCGATTGCTGCGCGCCGAGCGAGCCGATCAGCAACACGGTATCCAGATAAACGTGCGGGTTGAGCAGCGTCACCGCCAGCGCACTGAGCATCACCGCCCGCAGCGAACGCACGGTCTGATTTTCGCCCTGATCCAGACTCTGTTTCGAGCATGCACGTCGCAGCGCCTGGCTGCCGTACCAGATCAGAAAGACTGCACCGCCCCAGCGCGCCACTGCCAACAATGTCGGGTTCTGCGCAAGGATCGTCGCCAGACCAAACACTCCGGCGGCCACCAGCAGCGCATCGCAGGCCACGCACAGTGCCGCCACCGGCAGGTGGTGTTCGCGGCGCAGGCTCTGGGCAAGGACAAAGGCGTTCTGGGTGCCGATCGCCATGATCAGCCCGAACGCCACCAGCAAGCCGTTCACATAGCTTTGCCACATAAGGTTCACTCCGCGTTGGCTGCGAGATCGCGCAGAACGTGCATGGCACGTTCGGCGTCGGCCTGACCGACAAACAAATGATCGTGGTAGTAGCCGGCGATCACGTTGCAACTGATCCCGGCCTTGCCCAGTGCCGTGGCAAACGCGGCGGTAAGCCCGACTGCCTCCAGCGCCGAATGCACGTTCAGGGTGATCCACGCTGCCACGTAGTCGAAACTGAAGCCGGCGCGTTCAGCGTTGGCGCGGTCCAGGATCACGGTCAGGCCTTCCTGTTCGCGAAAGCTGCCGACAATCTCCAGGCCGTTCGGCAACTGGCCGTCGCGCAGGGTGCAGAACACGTATTCGCCGGCGTTGAGCTGCGGGCTCATGCTGCGCAGCAAGGTCGTGAGTGAGGTTTCGCCAGCCATTGGAGTTGATCCTTGATAAAGAGTGCTTGCTGGCTATTCTCCGGTTGAAAGCGGTATAAGAAAAACCAATAGTGCTGATCGCTCATTAGGAAAACTGATGTTCGACTACAAATTGCTTTCCGCTCTGGCCGCCGTGGTCGAGCAGGCCGGATTCGAACGTGCCGCGCAGGTGCTGGGCCTGTCGCAATCGGCGATCTCGCAGCGAATCAAACTGCTGGAGGCGCGGGTTGGCCAACCGGTGCTGGTACGTGGCACGCCACCGTCACCGACCGAGATCGGCCGGCGTTTGCTTAACCATGTGCAGCAGGTGCGCCTGCTTGAACGTGATTTGCAAACGCTGGTGCCGGCGCTGGATGAAGCAGGGGTGCCGGAACGCCTGCGCATTGCGCTTAATGCCGACAGCCTCGCCACCTGGTGGGCCGAGGCGGTGGGGGATTTCTGCGCCGCACAGCATCTGTTGCTTGATCTGGTGGTAGAAGACCAGACGGTTGGGCTCAAGCGCATGCGTGCCGGTGAAGTGGCCGCGTGCCTGTGCGCCAGTGAACGACCTGTCGCCGGTGCGCGCAGCGTGTTGCTCGGCGCAATGCGATACCGCGCGCTGGCCAGTCCGGCGTTCATCGAGCGGCATTTCCCCGACGGCGTGCGTGCCGAGCAACTGCCACGCACCCCGGCGCTGGTGTTCGGCCCGGACGACTTCCTCCAGCATCGTTACCTCGCATCGCTCGGCGTCGATGGCGGATTCGAGCACCATTTGTGCCCGTCCTCCGAAGGTTTCATCCGCCTGACCGAGGCCGGCCTTGGCTGGGGGCTGGTGCCGGAACTGCAAGTGCGCGAGCAACTGCAACGCGGGGTGTTGCGTGAACTGTTGCCAGATAAACCGATCGATGTGCCGTTGTACTGGCATCATTGGCGCAATGGCGGTCAGTTGCTGGGGTTGCTGACCGAGCAATTGGTACGTTCTTCACCACAATGGCTGGTGGCTTGAAAGCAGCTGCGAGCGTCAAGCTGCAAGCGGCAAGTAAAGCGCTGCGCACCGTTTTAGACTTGCAGCTAGAGGCTTGATGCTCGCAGCTGCTTTTTTGTTGGAGTTTTGCATGAAAATTCTGGTCACCGGCGCAAGCGGCTTCATTGGCGGACGCTTTGCGCGTTTCGCTCTGGAGCAGGGCCTGGACGTGCGGGTCAACGGTCGCCGGGCCGAAAGCGTCGAGCATCTGGTGCGCCGTGGTGCGGAGTTCGTCCCGGGCGACCTCACCGATGCGGATCTGGCGCGCGATCTCTGCGCCGACGTCGAAGCGGTGGTGCACTGCGCCGGTGCCGTCGGCTTGTGGGGGCGTTATCAGGACTTTCATCAGGGCAACGTGCAGGTCACCGAAAACGTCGTTGAAGCCTGCCTCAAGCAGCGCGTGCGCCGGCTGGTGCACCTGTCGTCGCCGTCGATCTATTTCGATGGCCGCGATCACCTTGGCCTGACCGAAGAGCAAGTGCCCAAGCGCTTCAAGCATCACTATGCCGCAACCAAGTATCTGGCTGAGCAGAAGGTCTTCGGCGCGCAGGAATTCGGTCTCGAAACCATTGCCCTGCGTCCGCGCTTCGTTACCGGCGCTGGCGACATGAGCATCTTTCCGCGTCTGCTCAATATGCAGCGCAAGGGGCGTCTGGCGATCATCGGCGACGGCCTGAACAAGGTCGATTTCACCAGCGTGCAGAACCTCAACGAAGCGCTGCTCGGCAGTCTGCTGGCGGCGGGTTCGGCGCTGGGCAAGGCCTACAACATCAGCAATGACGCACCGGTGCCGTTGTGGGACGTGGTCAATTATGTGATGCGCAAAATGGATGTGCCGCAGGTCACCAAGTACCGCTCGTACGGCCTGGCCTACAGCGTTGCTGCGCTCAACGAAGGCGCCTGTAAACTCTGGCCGGGGCGTCCGGAACCTACGCTGTCGCGATTGGGCATGCAGGTCATGAAGAAAAATTTCACCCTCGACATCAGCCGCGCCCGGCATTATCTGGACTACGATCCGAAAGTCAGCCTGTGGTCGGCCCTCGATGAGTTCTGCAGTTGGTGGAAAGCTCAGGACATCCGCTGATACAAGTCGGCCGGCCGGCAATGAACCGCTCTGCCGCTTGAGGGTCAATCCCTGCGGCTGCGGCAGTTATACTTCGCAGCATTTAGCCATCACTGCGTTCCACAAAGGTTGCCTCAATGTCCATGCGTAACGATGCCAACGACGATTTCGACGATGTACCGAGCCTGCGGGCCGACACCTTTGACGACGATGACATTGCGCCCACCGCCCGCACGGCCGTGCACTCGCGCACGCCACCGGTGGTCAAGGTCAAGGCCGCAAGTACCGGGCCGCTGTGGGCACTGGTCGGCGCGTTGTTCTTCGCCTTCATCGGTCTGGCCTGGTGGAGCTTCCAGCAGATTTCGCTGATGGAGCAGCAGTTGGTCGCCACCCAGGAAAGCTTTGCGCGCATCAGCGAGGAAGCAGCGGGGCGCCTGCAGGACATTTCCGGCAAGGTGGTGGCGAGTCAGAGCAACGTCACCAGCGACAGCGAAGCGTTGAAGCTGCAGATCAAACAGCTGGAAGACAAGCTGGTGGATCAGAGCAAGCAGCAACAGGGCGTGGTCGGCCAGGCCAGCGATCTGGACAAGCGCCTGGCGCAGATGACCGCGCAGACCACTGAGCAACAGAACGCCAACACCCAGTTGCAGGCTCAGGTCAAAGCCTTGAGCGCCGAACTGGCGGCCCTGAAAACTGCACCGGCCGACACTGGCAAGGTCGACGCGCAGCTCAAGAGCTATGACGCCCAGCTGAAAAGCCTGGGCGCTGATATCACCGCGCTGAAAAAGCAGGGCAATTCGAACGCGGCGATCGAGCGTCTGGAGCAGGAAATCGTGGTCCTCAAAAGCGAGCAGGACAACCGCCCGGCAACGCCACAGGGTGGCGGCAACACCGCTGAGTTCGATGCGTTCCGTGGCCAGATGACCCGTAATCTCAACACCCTGCAAGCGCAGATCCAGAACCTGCAGCAACAGATCAACGCCCGGCCATAGGGCCTGAGTCAGCCACACCTGAGGTGGAAATATCTTCGTGGTAAAGATACCTCTGTGGTGAAGCTGTTTCTGTGGTGAGCGGGCAAGCCCCCTCGCCACAGACATCTGCTGCAATCTTTCGACTTGCGCTGAATATCCATGCATCACCCCAAGCCGTCTACGCTCTTGAAACACCAACAAGAACGAGGGATGCGTTATGGGGTTTTTGCATAAAGTGGCGTGGCTCGGTGTGATGCTTCTGGTGGGGGTGGGACAGGTCAGCGCCGCCACTGCGCAAAAGGACGACAGCAAGGCGGCCATCGCTTTGCTGGAAAAGGCCCTGGCCTATTACCACGACAACGGCGACAAGGCCTTCGCCGCATTCAGCCGTCAGGGCGAGTTTGTGGACAAGGATCGCTACGTGTTCGTGCTCGACACCAAAGGCGTGATGCTTGCCAGTGGCGGGCCATCCTCTGCCTTGATCGGTCGCGATGTGAGCGAAGTGCTCGGGCCGGATCTGCAAAAGGCCTTCAAGGATGCGTTGCTGGTGCCCGAAGGCAATGGTATCCAGCAAGCCGAGTACCGCTGGCAGAATTGGGCGGACGGCAAGGTCGAGCGCAAGCACGTCTACTACCAGCGCATCGGCCAGCGGATCCTCGCGGTCGGCTATTACCTGCCGCGAGCTTCGGCGGAACAGGCCAAGGCGCTGCTTGATAAAGCCGCGACTGACCTGGGCAAGGACGAGAAGGGCACGTTGACGGCAATCAACTCGCTCAAGGGTGGTTATCTGCAGGATGACCTGTACGTGTTCGTGGTCGATCTGGATACCCGGCGCTACGTGGCCCACGGCACCAACCTGCGGCTGATCAACACTGATTTCAGCAAGATCAAGGACCCGGAAGGCAAACCGGTGGGCGAGCCGATTCTGGCGCTGATCGCCAAGCAGGATGACGGCGAATACGAATACCGCTGGAAAAACCCGGTGACCGGCAAGGTCGAGGACAAGCATGCCTACCTGAAGAAGGTCGGGCACTTTCTGGTGGCGGTGGGTTACTACAGCCCTTGAGTGAAACACTTTCCCCTGTGGGAGGGGGCTTGCTCCCGAATGCGGTGTGTCGTTCAACAGTCATGTCGACTGACACACCTTCATCGCGAGCAGGCTCACTCCTACAGGGGATCGCGGTGTTGCTGCTATTTGGCGCCGTGCTCCCGCCCGCGCAACAGCTTGTTCGGCATCGCGATCGCTGCCGCCAGCCCCAGCAACGACACTGCCGTGCTCACCCACAGCAAATGCCGGAACGTCACCGAAAGCTCTGCGCGCAAGGCGTTCTGCGCATCGCCCGGGGCCGCGTTCAAACCGTCGAGCAGTACGTTGCCCGAGTGCCCTTCGCTGATCAGTGAATTGCTCGCCAGATGGGCGAAACTCGAATCCTGCAACAAGGCCAGCAACAGCGCCGACATCAACGCCACCCCCACTGCGCCACCCAATGAGCGGAACAGGTTGGTGGTGCTGGTGGCGACGCCGATGTCGCGTTGTTCCACCGAGTTCTGCGTGCCTACCAGTGAAGTCGGGAACTGCATGCCGCCGGCAATACCGCTGAGCAACATGAACAGACTGCTGACCAGCGTTGCATCCGGTGGGGTGAACGCCATGCCGAGTATCGAGATCGGCATCAGCATCGCGCCCGTCAGAATCTGCGGTTTGTAGCGCCCGGTCACCGAGGTCCGACGCCCGGCGAAATAGGCGCCAATCGGCAGCCCCATCGCCAGCGGCAGCAAGTGCAACGCCGCCGCATCGGCGCCGGCACCGGTGACGCTCTGGAAGCGCAGCGGCATCAACACGATCAGTGATATCGCCTGGAAACTGGTGAAGAAAATCGTGCACCAGCACAGCAGCGCGTTGCGATTGGTGAACAGATGCATCGGCAGCAAAGGCTCACGCGCGCGGCGCTCATGCCAGACGAACACCGCCAGCACCAGCACGGCACAGGCGAACAATCCAAGCACTTCGCTGCTGCGCCACGAATGGCCCTGGCCGACCTGAGTGATGCCCAGCAGCAACGCAGTCAGGCCGATGATCATCAGCAGGGTGCCGAGATAGTCGATGATCGGCTTGCGTTGCGGTATCGGCAGCCCACGCAGGTTGCGCCGCGCGACCCAATAGGCGCCAAGCCCCAGCGGCAGGTTGATCAGAAACACCCAGCGCCACGACAGGTATTCGGTCATGTAGCCACCGAGCACCGGCCCGGCGACGCTGGCCACCGCGTACATGCTGCTGAAGTAACCCTGATAACGGCCACGTTCGCGGGGCGGAACAATGTCGCCGATGATCGCCTGGCTGACCGAAATCATCCCGCCGGCACCAATGCCCTGGAGAATCCGCGCCAGCACCAGTTGTTCCATGCTTTGCGCCATGCCGCAAAACAGTGAGGCCAGGGTAAACAGGCCCATGCCGAACAGCATCAGTTTGCGCCGCCCGTACAAATCGCCGAGCTTGCCGTAGATCGGCACGGCCACGGTCATCGCCACCATGTACCCGGAAATTACCCAGGCCAGCAGGCTGACGTCTTTGAATTGTGCCGAGATGGCGGGCATCGAGACGGCGACGATGGTCTGGTCCAGCGCGCCAAGAAAGATCGCCAGCATCAGCGCGACCAGCACGCTGCGAATGGCCGGTTTGGGTGTTTCAGGCTGGTGAAGATTGGTCACGGGCGGAACCTGCGTGCAGTGATGATCCCGCAGGTCGCAAGGCGAGCGGGAGATGCTCGCCAGTGTAAGTCGATAGCAGGCTATTCGATAGCCTCATACGGAAGTCCGACGTAATTTTCTGCAATGGTTTTTCGACCCGCTTCTGAACTGACAAAGTAGTCCAGTTCCGAGGCGCTGATCCGCTGGCTGAAATCGTCATGCTCGTCGAAGCGGTGCAGCATCGAGGTCATCCACCAGGAAAACCGCTCGGCTTTCCATACCCGGCGCAGGCAGATCTGCGAGTACTTCTCCAGCAGGTCGGTGCGGCCCTCGCGATAGACCTTCAGCAGAATATTGAACAGCGTACTGACATCACTGGCGGCCAGGTTCAGACCCTTGGCACCGGTGGGCGGAACAATGTGCGCGGCATCGCCGAGCAGAAACATCCGCCCGTACTGCATCGGCTCGACGACAAAACTGCGCAGCGGCGCGATGCTTTTTTCGATCGACGGGCCGGTGACCAGTTTTTCGGCGAGCTCCACGGGCAAGCGTGTTTTGAGTTCATCCCAGAAGCGTTGATCGGACCAGTCTGCGACGTTTTCTTCGGCCGGCACTTGCAGGTAGTAACGGGTGCGCGTGGCCGAGCGCATGCTACACAGGGCAAAGCCGCGTTCGTGGCGGGCGTAGACCAGTTCCTCGTGCACCGGCGGGGTGTCGGCAAGAATCCCCAGCCAGCCGAACGGATAGACCCGTTCGAAAATCTTCAGGCAGTCCTCGGGAATCGACTGCCGGGCTACACCGTGAAAACCGTCGCAGCCGGCGATGTAATCGCAATCGACGCGCCAGGTTTCACCATCCTTTTCGAAGGTGACAAACGCTTCGTCGCTTTTCATGCCGTGAGGAACGACATGGCTCGCCTCGTAAATCGTCGGCGCACCGGCCTCCCGACGAGCGGCCATCAGGTCGCGAGTGACCTCGGTCTGACCGTAAACCATGACGGTTTTTCCCCCGGTCAAACCCTGCAGATCGATGTGGGCCAGACGCCCGTCCAATGCCAGATCGAAGCCGGCGTGCACCAACCCTTCAGCATCCATGCGCGCGCCCACTCCGGCCTGACGCAACAGCTCTACCATGCCTTGTTCAAGCACGCCGGCGCGAATTCGCCCGAGTACATAGTCGGGTGTCTGGCGTTCAAGAATCAGGGTGTCGATGCCAGCGTTGTGCAGCAACTGGCCGAGGAGCAATCCGGAGGGGCCGGCGCCAATGATGGCGACTTGGGTTTTCAGCGTTTTCATTGTTTTTATGACTCGCAAGCTTCACGCGGTATGAACCGGAGAATGATTTTTATGGATCGAGTGCTTGCATTTTTCCCTTGCGGGTCTGTCAATTGAAGGTGAAAACTGAGCCGATACCTGTACATTCTGCCAATCGGTGCGATTATCGCCCGCAACCTCGAGGCCTGGATTGAAGTGATGAACAAGCCTGACCTGCCTTCGATTCCGGTGTTCAAGCTCTACGGTGAAAGCCTGGACTGGCCGACCCCTGACTTGCTGCACTGTGAAACCATTTCCAAACGCAGCCGCGAACATCAATGGGAAATCAAACCCCACCGCCACGCCGATTTGTGCCAGTTACTCTTCGTTTTCAAAGGTCAGGCAGAGCTTGAAATCGAAGGTCAACGCACGCAGCTCAACGAACCCGCCATTCAAGTCCTGCCACCGTTGTCGGTGCATGGCTTTCGTTTTTCCGAGGACGTCGAAGGTTTTGTCGTCACCCTCGCCAATCCGTTGATCCACCACCTGCAGGCGCAACTGGGCAATTCGGTGCACGCCCTGGCCCAGGCCGAGCACTACCCGGCGGGCAAGGATGCGCAGTACCTGAACAGTCTGTTTTCTGCGTTGCAGGCCGAGTACAACGGCCATCAACCTGCGCGGGAAATGCTCATGCATTCGCTGGTCAGCGTGATCATGGTCTGGGTCAGCCGTCAGGCGCTCGTGCGCCACAATGCCAGCCAGCGGCCGCAACGCCAGCGCGAATACCTCAACGGTTTCATTCAATTGGTGGAAGAGACGTACCGCCAGCATGTGAAGGTCGAAGACCTCGCTCATCGCCTCGGTATCTCGGTCTCGCACCTCAACGGTACTTGCCGGGAACTGGCAGGGCAGCCAGCGCTGCAGATAATGCACGAACGCCAGTTACTGGAAGCCAAACGTTTGCTGACGTACACCAGCATGACCATTTACGAGATGTCGGAGCTGTTGGGGTTTTCCGATCCGACCAACTTCACGCGCCTGTTCCGGCGCCGGGTGGGGATTTCGCCAAAGGCGTTTCGTGACCGGCTGAAGGCCGATCAGTGATCGTGTAAACGCTGCAAAGTCCTGTGGGAGCGAGCAGGCTCGCTCCCACAGGTTCGCATTCCAGCCAAGGTCGATCAGCGCAACGCATTGAGCGTCGCGTTGTGCGGAATGCAGCGCTCGAAATTGCAGCTCGCATACTCGCGGGGCAGCTGTCGCAGTTGCTCGACCCGCCAGGCCGCAGTGCCGTACAGCGCCAGTGTGGCGGCGCAGGTGATGAAAATCGCGAAGTACCTTCTTGTTCTGATGTTCATGGCGTGGACCTCTGAACGCATACCCTGCGGTATTACTTTCAGCATAGGTCAGCGGCACAGAGTTTCCAGCCACGGCGCCCGCGTAGGTGACATCCCATTCAGAATACGGATAACACCCTGGGGGAATCGGATTTACAGGCCCATATCCCATTCGGGATTTTCCGGGAATCGTTCGACGAGAAAATCCAGCATGCTGCGCAGCGCCGCTGGCATGTGCTTGCGCGAGGCGTACACCGCGTAGATGTTCATCTGCCGCGGCTCGGCGTCGGGCAACAGGCGCACCAGTTCACCGGCATGCACGTGCACCCCGGCCTGATAGGTCGGCAGCATCGCCACGCCTGCACCGGCCAGCGTGGCGCGCAACAGGGTGCTGGCCTCGTTGGCGCTGATGTTGCCTTGCACCGGCACCGACACCGGTTCGCCGTGCTCTTCGAAATGCCACAGGCTCTTGCCGAAATACGAGTGGGTCAGGCAATTGTGCCGGCTCAGGTCCTCGACCCGTTGTGGTGGCGGATTGTCCCGCAGGTAGGCGGGCGCGGCGCAGACCAGCGATCGGCACACCGTCAGGCGCCGGGCGATCAGGTTCGGGTCCAGGTCATTGCTGGTGCGGATCGCCAGATCGATGCGCTCATCCACCAGGTTCACCGTGCGGTCGAGCATCTGCATGTCGATGCTGACCCCGGGGTAGCGCTTGACGTACGCCGCCATGGCATCGGCCAGTTGCGCCTGGCCGAACGAGGTACTGACGCTGATGCGCAGCAGCCCGCGCGGTGCGTCGTGGGGTTCGCTGACCGCCGCCTGCATGTCGCTGGAGAGTTCGAGCATCTGCCGGCAGCGCGGCAGGATCTCGCTGCCAGCGGCCGTCAGGCTCAACTTGCGTGTGGTGCGGTGCATCAGGCGCGCGCCGACCCAGTCCTCCAGCTCCGCCAGATAGCGCGACACCACCGGTCGCGACAGGTCCAGATGATCGGCCGCGGCCGACTGGCTGCCGAGGTCGACTACCGTGACAAACACCCGCATTGCTTGAAGACGATCCATGATTTGCCCGCTTTCAGAAACAAACTATGTTCAAGCATCGCATTTTTTGTACCGAGTCAGGCAACTAAGCTCTGTCCCATCGCCAAACACGGCATTCAGACAACGGAGCAACAGATGATCGGCTTCACTACCCTCAAGCGCGTTTTGCTGGCCACCGCCACCCTCGGTTTCGCGGCCCACGCCGCTGCCGCCAACCTGAGCCTGGATGTCTACAACCCTGGCACTCAGGCGATTTTTCCGGTGACCTCGGTGTTGGTCAGCGGCGAGAAAGACGCGATTCTGGTCGATGCCCAATTCGGCAAGGCCCAGGCCGAGCAGGTGGTGGAAAAGATCCGCGCCAGCGGCAAACACCTGACCACCATTTACATCAGCCACGGTGATCCGGATTACTACTTCGGCCTCGACACCCTGACCAAAGCCTTCCCGGATGCCGAAGTGCTGGCCTCGCAACCGACCGTGGATCACATCAACAAAACCGTCGAAGGCAAGCTCGCTTTCTGGGGCCCGAAAATGGGCGCCGACGTGCCGGCCAAAACCATCGTGCCGGGCGTGCTCAAGGGCGACAGCCTGATGCTCGAAGGGCAGAAACTGCAGGTGGTGGGTCTTGAAGGCAAACAGCCGGATCGCAGCTTCGTGTGGATTCCGTCGCTCAAGGCCGTGGTCGGTGGCGTCGTGGTGGCCGAGAACATCCATGTGTGGATGGCTGATACCCAGACCGCGCAATCCCACGCCGACTGGCTGGAAACCCTGCACTCGATCGAAACCCTGAAGCCGAAAACCGTGGTGCCGGGTCACTACCTGGGCGAGAGCAGCCGCTCACTGGCCAGCGTGAAATTCACCGCCGACTACATTAAGGCTTTCGACGCCGAAACCGCCAAGGCCAAGGATTCCGCCGCACTGATCAAAGCCATGCACAAGCGCTACCCGAAACTCGGCGAAGAAAGCTCGCTGGAGCTGAGCGCCAAAGTCGCCAAGGGCGAAATGCAGTGGTAAGCCGATTCTGAAAACGCAGCACTCTCAAGCCAACTGGAGAATGTCATGAGCAAGATCGCAATCATTGGTGCCACCGGCCGTGCCGGTAGCCAACTGCTGGAAGAAGCCCTGCGTCGCGGCCATAGCGTGACCGCTATCGCCCGTGATACCTCGAAGATCGGCGCGCGTGCCGGTGTGGTCAGCAAGAATGTCGATGTGCTGGATTCGGCAGCGCTGCAAGCTGCAGTGGCCGGTCACGACGTGGTGATCAGCGCCGCGCATTTCGCCACCGTACCCGCCAGTGCTGTGGTCGGGCCGGTGAAGCAGGCGGGCGTGCAGCGTCTGTTGGTGGTCGGCGGTGCCGGTTCGCTGTTGCTGCCGGACGACACCCGCGTGATCGACAGCGCAGGATTCCCGGCCGAGTACAAAACCGAGGCCAGCGCTGGCGCGGCATTCCTCGATGCGTTGCGTCAGGAGAAGGATCTTGACTGGACCTTTCTGTCGCCGTCGGCAGAGTTTGTCGAAGGTGAGCGCACCGGCACCTTCCGTGTCGGCAAGGATCACTTGCTGGTGAGTGCCGCAGGGCGCAGCTGGATCACCTTTGCCGATTACGCGATTGCGCTGATCGACGAAGTGGAAACGCCGAAGCATTCGCGTCAGCGGTTTACTGTCGGGTATTAAGCAACGACGCAGAACAAATGTGGGAGCGGGCTTGCTCGCGAAGAGGGAGTGTCAGTCGACCTCAACGGTGAATGACACACCGTATTCGCGAGCAAGCCCGCTCCCACAGGTTTTTTGGGGTGTTTCAGCGGGTATGCGCCTGCTCCACCAGCCAGATCATCAGTTCCTCCAGCTGCGGCGAGGCTTCCACGCCCTGCGGCATCACCACGTAGTACCCCAGTCCTGTCTTCACCTTCAACTCAAACGGCATCACCAGCCGCCCGGCGCGCAGGTCATCGCCGATCAACGACCAGTCGCCAATCGCCACCCCCGTCCCGTGGGACGCCATCGACATCGCCTGATCCAGTGTTTCGAAATGCTGGCCCATGTTGACGTTGCTCAACTGCAATTCGGCGGCGGTCAGCCACACGGTCCAGTCCTGGGTATCGCGGGTCGGATGCAACAGCAGATGCTGTTGCAGATCAGCCGGCTCGGACAGCGCCGGAGGACCCTTCAATAGCGTTGGCGAACACACCGGGGTCAGTTGCTCATCAAACAGGTGCAGCGCAGTCGACGAGTTGGCCGGCGACGTGCCGTAGACCACGGCGGCATCGAATTGCTCGCGCTGAAAATCCACCCCGTGGGCCAGCGTGGTGGTCAGTTTGACCGGCACGTCCGGGCGTTCCTTCTGCCATTGCAGCAGGCGCGGCACCAGCCAGCGCATCACACAGCTGGGTGCCTTGAGCTGCAGGGTTTCGCGCTTGAGACCGATCTGCTCGGTCGCTTCGCTGATCAGGCCGAAGATTTTTTCCACCCGTGGCAGCCATTCACTCCCTTCGGCGGTCAGCTCCAGGCCTCGGGCCAGACGGATGAACAGCTCATACCCCAGATGATCCTCCAGCCCGGCGATCTGCCGGCTCACCGCACCCTGAGTGATGTGCAACTGCTCGGCTGCCCGAGTGAAGTTGCAGCACTGCGCGGTGATCAGAAACGTGTGCAGGGCGGGCAGGGGAGGCAGTCGTTTCATGTGGATCCAAGGTATGACGTGAGGACATGGCTAGTATGACTTTTAATCGATTGTTGCCGCTACCTGCCACCCGTTCAATGAGCCCATTCCACGGCCCCCTGTGGAAGCGGGCTTGCTCGCGAATGCGGTGTGTCATTGCCCATTGATGTTGGCTGACATACCGCCTTCGCGAGCAAGCCCGCTCCCACCAAGGGCTCTGTGTTTCAACCGAATATAAAGGGCAATCGACATGGCGACGTGTGGCGAAGTACTGGTCAAGTTACTCGAGGATTATGGGGTCGAGCAGGTGTTCGGCATTCCCGGCGTGCACACCGTGGAGCTGTATCGCGGGCTGGCCCGTTCGAGCATCAACCACGTCACTCCACGGCATGAACAGGGCGCCGGTTTCATGGCCGATGGCTATGCGCGCACCAGCGGCAAACCCGGTGTGTGCTTCATCATTACCGGCCCGGGCATGACCAACATCACCACCGCGATGGGCCAGGCGTATGCCGACTCGATCCCGATGCTGGTGATCTCCAGCGTACAGACGCGCAGCCAATTGGGCGGCGGTCGCGGCAAGCTCCACGAGCTGCCGAACCAGAGTGCGCTGGTCGGTGGCGTCGCTGCGTTTTCCCACACCCTGATGTCGGCGGCGGAATTGCCGGGCGTGCTGGCCCGGGCCTTCGCGCTGTTCCAGGCCGGGCGTCCGCGTCCGGTGCACATCGAAATTCCACTGGATGTTTTGGTGGAAGAAGCCGATGCGCTGCTCGCCAGTGTTGCGGTGAATATCGACCGCGCCGGGGCTGCGCCGGTGGCCGTACGGCGCATGACTGAACTGCTGGCCGGCGCCCAGCGTCCGCTGATCCTCGCCGGTGGCGGTGCCATCGATGCCGCCGCCGAACTCACCGAACTGGCCGAGCTGCTCGACGCTCCGGTGGCGCTGACCATCAACGCCAAAGGCATGCTGCCCTCCAGCCATCCGCTGCTGATCGGCTCGACGCAAAGCCTGGTCGCGACCCGCGCACTGGTGGCCGATGCCGACGTGGTGCTGGCGATCGGCACCGAGTTGGCCGAAACCGATTACGACGTGACCTTTGCCGGCGGTTTCGAGATTCCCGGCAAGTTGCTGCGCATCGACATCGACGCCGATCAGACCGTGCGCAACTATCCGCCGCACGTGGCGCTGGTCGCCGACTCGCGCAACGCCGCGCAGGCACTGCTCAGCGCGTTGTCGCATCAAGCGCTGGCCGAGCGTCGCAACGATTGGGGGCAGGTACGGGCGGCGCGTTTGCGTGATGATCTGGCCGCGACGTGGGATGCGCCAACACTGGCCCAGACGCGTTTCCTCGAAACCGTCCTGCACGAGTTGCCGGATGCAGTGTTCGTCGGCGACTCCACGCAACCGGTGTACACCGGCAATCTGACGTTCAATCCAGAACGTCCGCGCCGCTGGTTCAACTCGTCGACCGGTTACGGCACCCTCGGTTACGCCTTGCCGGCGGCAATCGGCGCATGGCTCGGCGGCAGCCTTGAGGGCGGCGTTCGCCCGCCCGTGGTGTGCCTGATCGGCGATGGCGGTCTGCAATTCACCTTGCCGGAACTGGCCAGCGCCGTCGAAGCGCGCACCCCGGTGATTATCCTGCTGTGGAATAACCAGGGTTACGAGGAGATCAAGAAGTACATGGTCAACCGTGCCATCGAGCCGGTCGGCGTCGACATCTACACCCCGGACTTCATTGGCGTCGCCAAGGCCCTGGGCTGCGCTGCCGAAGCGATCAGTTCGGTTGAGCAATTGCGCGGCGCACTGCGTGCCGCAACCGATCGTCAGGGCCCGACCCTGATCGAAATCGACCAGACCCAGTGGATGCAGGCGGTGGCCCAATGATCAATTTCCCAACCACACTCGACGGCCTGTACATCAACGGCCAATGGTCGGCCGGTCGCGAGCATCTGCGGGTGATCAACCCGGCCACCGAAGCGCTGCTGACCACGGTTAATGGCGGTGATGAGCACGCGGTCGACCAGGCGGTGAGCGCTGCCACTGCGGCGTTCAAGGAGTGGTCGCAAACCACCGGTGCCGAGCGCGGCGCAATCCTGCGCAACATTGCCAACGGCGTACGCAACGGTCGTGATCACTTGATGCAGTTGCAGTCGAGCAACAACGGCAAACCGCAATTCGAAGCGGCGATCGACGTCGACGACGTGATCGCTACCTTCGAGTACTACGCCGAGTTGGCCGAAGGTCTCGACGCCAGACAGGACAGCAACGTGGCGCTGCCCAGCGACGATTTCAGCGCACGTTTGCGCCGCGAACCGTGCGGTGTGGTCGGGCTGATCGTGCCGTGGAATTTCCCGATGGTCACCACCGCATGGAAACTTGCACCGGCGCTGGCTGCCGGCTGCTGCGTGGTGCTCAAACCGTCGGAAGTCACGCCGCTGCCGGAGCTGGAACTGGCGGCGATCATCGCTGAATCCGGCCTGCCCAAAGGCGTGTTCAACCTGGTCTGCGGCACCGGCCTGGCGGTCGGTGCACCGCTCTCGGCTGACCCGCGTATCGCCAGGATTTCCTTCACCGGCAGCAACGCCGTCGGCGTGCAGGTGATGCAGCGCGCCGCGGAAACCGTGAAAGGCGTGAGCCTGGAACTGGGCGGCAAATCTTCGCTGCTGGTGCTGGCCGATGCCGATCTGGAACTGGCGGTGGAGCTGGCTTGCGGCGGCGGTTTTTTCAACGCCGGGCAGATGTGCTCGGCCACCAGTCGGGTGCTGGTCGCCGATGAGCTGGCCGAAGAGTTTCTTGAACGCCTGAAAAAACGTGCGCAAGCGATTCGCGTGGCTGACCCGTTCGACCCGGAGGTGGAGATGGGCGCGCTGGTGAATCAGGCGCAATACCAGCGCGTGCTTGGCCACATCGACCGAGGCTTGAGTGCCGGGGCCAGGCTGCTGTGCGGCGGCAATCGTCCGGCGGATCTGCCGCGAGGATATTTTTTGCAGCCGACTGTGTTCACCGACGTGCCCCTCGACAGTGCGCTGTGGTGCGAAGAGATTTTCGGCCCGGTGCTGTGCGTGCGCAGTTTCAGCAGCGAAGCCGAGGCGATCGCCCTGGCCAACGACAGCCAGTTCGGGCTGGTCGCCAGTGTGGTGACGCGTAACGCCGAGACCGCCGACCGGGTCGCCAACGCCCTGCAGGCGGGGCTTGTGTGGCTCAACGCGCCGCAAGTGATCTTCCCGCAGACGGCGTGGGGCGGCTACAAGCAGAGCAGCATCGGCCGCGAATTGGGGCCGTGGGGCCTGGCTGCTTTTCAGGAAATCAAACACGTGATCCGGGCGCTCTGAATGCCCGAAAACGGTGAGCGCATGCCTCGCAACGAGGCATGCGTGGGTGTCATGGCTTCGATGAGTTTTTATCGATAGTCAGGTGTATTGCACGACCTCAGGATGAACCCGTCGGCAGCGCTGCAGGCCTTTGAAAACAAGGGCTGCAGCGGATCCGGCCGCGCGGATGCAACGGTTGCGACCAACCTCATACTTAAAAGAACAAAGGGAGTCCTTCATGGGCGAGCATGATCTGAACAGGCGTCAATTCATTAAAACCGTCGGCGTCGCCTCGGTAGCGGCGGCGGCCCTGAGCATGCCCTTCATCCGGGCCAGCGCCAGTGACACGCGTTTTGCCGGCAAGACCCTGCGTTTACTGACTTGGTCGGATGACACTGGCCTCGCCGCACTGCGCAACATTGCCGCCACGTTCGAAGCCAAGACCGGCGCCAAGGTCATCGCCGACCGCACTGGCAGCACCTCGGAAATGGTCGCCAAACTCAAGGCCGGCGGTGACCGTGCGCAGTACGACATCATCACTCTGGCCGGGGTCGGTGCCGAAGGCCTGGCCGCCGCCGGGCTGCTGGAAAAACCTGACCTCAACCGCATTCCCAACCTGATCGACGTACCGGAAAAGTACCGCACCGGGGCTAACGGCCACGGCATCGGTTACCTGCTGTGGTGCAACAGCCTGGTCTACAGCACCCGCACCCTCAAACAGGCGCCGGACAGTTACGCCGCGTTGTGGGACGCCGATCTGGCACCGAATATTTTCCTGCCGCCGCCGAACTGGACCGAGGCCATGGACTTGATCATCATCGCCGCGAAACTGGCGGGCGGTGACGAACACAACATCGAACCGGGCTTCAAGAAACTCGCCGAGCTGAAGGATCGTGTGGTCACCCTGGGCGAAAACCCGAACCAGATTGCCGAGCTGTTCCGCACCGGCTCGCTGGACATGGGCGGCTTGTACGCACCGGCATTCTTCCCCAAGCAGATCCGCGATCCGAACTACGGCCTCGGTGCCACGTTCGGCATGAAGGAAGGTTTCTACACCGACCTGATGCTCTCGGTGATGCCGAAGAACCGTCCGGGCGACACCGATCTGGCCTACGCCTTCATCGACCACTCTCTCGACCCGCTGGTGCAGGGCAAGATGGCCGAAGACATCTTCAACGGCCCGGTCAACGCCAAGGCAATCATCTCCGCCGAAGCACGCAAGAGCCCGTACATCCTCACGCCGGAGCAGATTGCCGAGAAGGCGATCATGCACGACAACGCCTTCCTGGCCACCGTGCATGACCAATGGATTCGTCGTTACACGGAAATTTTTTCTTCCTGACGCCGACCCTCCAGACACCACAGATCCCCTGTGGGAGCGGGCTTGCTCGCGAATGCAATCTGTCAGTCGCCAAAGTGTTTGACTGATCCACCGCTTTCGCGAGCAAGCCTGCTCCCACAGGAGACTGAGGTGTTTGGGAGATTCGCTTTCCATTGACGAGATCATTGCTATGGAACATCAATCCCTGACCCAACCGGTCGGCGCCGCTGACGTGCGACCGGCGCGCGGTATTTCGCCGACCGCCCGGGCGTGGTTTTTCCTCACGCCGTCGATGCTGTTTCTCGGTGTGCTGATCGCCGCCAGTCTGCTGGTGCTGCGCATGAGTGTCGGCACCAAAGGCGCGGAGTGGAGCGGGTTCAGCCTCGCCAGCTACGCGCAATTGCTGGAACCCTATTTCCTCAAGTCGCTGCTGCTGACCCTGCGCCTGGCGTTGATCAGTGCGGTGATCGCCGTGCTGCTGGCGATCCCGGTGGCGTACACCATGTCGCGGCTGACCTCGCCGTTCGTGCGGCGGATTTTCCTCGCGGCGGTGTTATTGCCGTTGCTGGTCAACCTGCTGCTGCAAAGCTATGGCTGGCTGGTGATTCTCGGCCCGGGCGGGATGCTCAACCAGACGCTGATGGGCCTGGGCCTGATCAAGCGTCCGATCATGTTGCTGTACAACCAGAACGGCGTGCTGATGGGCCTGGTGCAAACCGCATTTCCGCTGGCCGTGCTGCCGATTGCCAGCGCCATGCGCGGCGTCGCCCGCACTTACGAAGAGGCCGCCGCAACGCTGGGCGCCAGTCGTTTTCAGGTGTTCCGTCAGGTGGTGTTGCCGATGAGTCTGCCGGGGATCATTACCGGGGCGACGCTGGTGTTCGCCTACAACGCCAGCAGTTTTGTCGTGCCGTTGCTGCTCGGTGGCCGCCGTGTGCCGATGCTCGCGGTGATGGTGCATGACCAGATCGCGCCGCTGATGAACTGGCCCGCCGCGTCGGCGGCCGGGGTGGTGCTGATCGTCACCACGCTGGCGATCATGACCCTGTCCGAATACATCACCGGCCGTCGTCGGCGCCTGCTGGAGGCTTCGCAATGAGTACCCTGACCAAGAAGCGCATGGCGCTGTTGCCCGGCGACACCGGCAAGTTCGCCGGGATCCTTTCCGGGTTCATTCTGCTGCTGGCGGTGTTGCCGATCCTGACCATGATCGTGATGTCGTTCAGCGGTGCGTCGAACCTCGACTTCCCGCCGAGCAGCTACAGCCTGCAATGGTACAAAGCGGCCTGGCACACCTTCGTTTCGCCGGACGCCAGCGATGTGCTGAGCCTCGGTCAGGCGATGGCCACCAGCCTGCTGGTGTCGTGCCTGACCATGCTGTTTGCCACGCTGATCGCGGTGCCCGCCGCCTACGCACTGACCCGCTGCGAGTTCCGCGGCAAAGCCGTGGCGCTGCAACTGATGTCACTGCCGCTGGTGTTTCCGATGGTGGTGTTGGGCCTGGCGTTGTTGCTGGTGTTCGACAGTCTGCCGTTCCACCTGACCACCTCGCGGCTGGTGATTGCCCACGTGATTCTGGCGCTGCCGTTCGTGGTGAAAAACTGCACCGCCGCGATGCTCTCCATCGGCAGTGAAGTCGAAGAGGCCGCGCGGATGCTCGGCGCCTCGCCGCTGCGGGCGATTGTCGACGTGGTGGTGCCGTTGATGAAGTCGGGGATTCTGGCGGGGATGCTGCTGGCATTCATCGTCTCGTTCAACGAATTCACCGTGACCTATTTCCTCTACACCATCGACGTCATGACCGTGCCGATCTGGATGTACAGCCGCACCGTGTCATCGCTCGACCCTACCGTGTTCTCGTTTGCCGTGCTGATCGTGCTGATCGACTTCGTCCTGATCTGGGCGCTGGAGAAGCTGGTGGGCGAGGGCGGCGTTTCCTTTTGATTTGAGGTGCAACATGACTGGTCTGATTCTGGAAAACGTCGAGAAATTCTACGGCTCGGCTTGCGCGGTACAAGACGTCAACCTGCATTTGCCGGAAGGCAAACTGGTGTGTTTTCTCGGCCCGTCGGGCTGTGGCAAAACCACCTTGCTGCGGATGATCGCCGGGCTGGAAACTCTCACTGGCGGCGAGATTCGCCTCGATGGCGAGAACATCGGCCACACCCCGGCGCACCTGCGTAACTTCGGCATGGTGTTTCAGTCGCTGGCGCTGTTCCCGCACATGACCGTCGGCGAAAACATTGCCTATCCGCTGAAACTGCGCGGTGTGAGCAAGGCCGAGCAGCAGGCGCGGGTGGTGGAACTGCTGGAGCTGATCCAGTTGCAAGCGATGATCGACCGGCCGGTGGCGAAGCTTTCCGGTGGGCAGCGGCAGCGGGTGGCGATTGCCCGGGCCATCGCCTCGCGGCCGAAAATTCTTCTGCTCGACGAACCGCTGTCGGCACTGGACGCCAAGCTGCGCGAGTCGATGCAGGTGGAAATCCGCCAACTGCAACAGCGCTTGAACATCACCACGATCATGGTTACCCACGACCAGCGCGAAGCCATGACCATGGCCGACATCGTCGTGGTGTTGGGTGAGCACAAGGTGCAGCAGGTGGGCACGCCGATCGAAATCTACCGGCATCCGGCCAACGAGTTCGTTGCCGACTTCATCGGCTCGGGCAACATTTTCCCGGCCACGGCGCTGGGCGATGGCAAGGTCAGCCTGCCGGGCGGTGACGCGCTGCAAGTGCCGATCTGCAGCAGCATCGTGGTGGGGCAGAAGGTGAAAATGCTGATTCGCCCCGAAGACCTGCAACTGTCCGCGCCACAGGCGACGGCGGGCAATCGCTTGCTGGGCAAGGTGACGTTCGTGCGCGACATCGGCGCGACCATCGAGACCACGGTGGAGTGTTCCGGGGTGACGTTCACGGCGTTGAGCACGCCGTGTCAGGGGATTGGATTGGGGATCGGGCATCCGGTGTCGGTGACGTTGCCGAGCGAGGCGTGTCGGGTGTTGGGGGCTTGATCCGGATTTGTTGGTGGCCTCACTGACCTCTTCGCGAGCAAGCCCGCTCCCACAGGGGATTTGCGTCGGTCACAGATCCAATGTGGGAGCGGGCTTGCTCGCGAAAGCGTCAGTCGATACAGCGCAATATCCGGATCAGACAGAAAGCCGCAACCGCGCCAGATCCCTTAACGGCGGCGCACCAAACAAGCGGCTGTACTCGCGGCTGAACTGCGACGGGCTTTCATACCCCACTCGATACCCCGCGGCCGACGCTTCCAGCCCTTCGGTCAGCATCAGGCGTCGCGCTTCCTGCAGGCGCAACTGCTTCTGATATTGCAGCGGACTCATCGCGGTCATTGCCTTGAAGCGGTGATGCAGGGTCGAGACGCTGAGGTTCACTTCCTTCGCCAGATCATCGATGCGCAGCGGTTGCTCGAAGTTGCCGTTGAGCCATTTGATCGCCTGGCTGATGCGGTGGCTCTGGCTGTTGGCAATCGCGATCTCATACAAACGATGGCCCTGCGGACTGCGCAGCAGGCGGTAGAGAATCTCCCGGCGAATCAACGGCGCGAGCATGGCGATGTCTTTCGGGGAGTCGAGCAACCGCGCCAGGCGCAGCACTGCATCGAGCATCGCGCTGTCGATCTGCTCGACATACAGGCCACGCCCGGTCGGTCGGGTTGGCACACCCATCGGGCCGGCGTCGGCGATCAGCGCGGTGATTTCGGCCGGGTCGATGTCCAGGCGCACGGCGAGGATCGGATCCTCTGGCGAGACATTCACGACCCGTCCGCTGAGGGGCATCGAGACCGAGACCACCAGGTAATTCAGCGGGTCGTAATTGAAGTATTCATCCGCCAGCCGCACCTCTTTGCGGCCCTGAGCCATGATGCACAGCGCCGGTTGCGCCAGCACCGGGGCAAAGTCGTGGGACTGGGTGTGGCGCGACATGAACAGCGAGCCGATGGCGGTCTGGTAACTGCCGTCGTCCGTGGTGTTGCGGCGGATGATCGCCGCCAGTTCTGCACGCTGTTTCTCCATGTCGGCATCGGGCGGGGTTTGGAAACGATCGAATGACGTCATGCACGGCATCCTCGGCAAGGGAGGTGGAATGGGGCAGAGCATAAGTTTGTGCAAGCGCAAGCGGTAGACACATCCTGTCAAATGCTTGCCTGATTCTGCATCGGCTTGCCGGCGTGCTCAGCCATAGCAGGACGCGGGCCATTAAACTTGCTTGAAACCGGTATGACAGCTGTGTGACAGGTTTTTACCCGGTGTAGCAGGGTGTGTCTGCAGTCTCGCAGGATTGTGCAACGCAGAGGCAGGAATCGACTAACGGCGCAGTGTGTTCGGCCCTTAACCTTGGATCCTGTCGCAGCCCGTCCCCCGGCTGCCACGCGACTCCCTGGGAGGGTTGAACATGTCCAAGCAGATTCCCGTCAGTCATATGGCCTTCGTTCGAGCGCGCGCCGGACGCTCCGCCGAACTGGGTGTACGCCTCAGTACCTTGATCGAACCGTCGCGCACCGCCCCCGGTTGCCTGAGCTTTGCCCTGCAGCATTCGCAATGTGATCCGGACTTGTGGCTGGTCTCCGGTTTCTGGAGCCATCAACAGGCGATGACGGCGTATTTCAACAGTCCGTCGATGCAGGTCTTTGCCGAACTGGTCCAGGACCTGGTGGTCAACAGCCTGGATTTCCACACGTTCAAAGAGGTGTCGGCGGCCCAGGCGTTGGGACAATGCCCTGCACCGATACACAAACTTGCCGGTTGAGGGTTTAATGTCCGGCTTATTCATCTGAGCCGGGATGTGTGCCATGGCACGTAAAGAGTTCGAACACTTCGAAGCAGTCTCCGCAGTCGTCCCCGTCGAGTTGGGCGGCAACAAGGGTTATCACGCGGCAATCGCGGTCAAGGCCCTGGTCGATGGCGGTGCGCCACGCTTTCACAAACTGCTGGGTGATCAGGTGTTCCCTGGCGCCATCGCTGCCGATGAGGCAGCTACCCAAGAGCTGGACCGTCTGCAGGGCGTCACTGATGACGCCGAGCTGATCTGGTAACTGCGTTTATTTGCCGGCGCCCGGGCGCCACATCTTGAACAAGGCCTCTGGCCCCAACTGGAAATAATCCGCCGGGCCGCCGCCGCGCAGAATCGGTTCTGCCGCGGCGGTGTCGTAGATCCCGTCCTTCAACAGCCACTTGGCGATATGCACGGCGACCACTTCGCCGAGTATCAACCAGCTCGGCACGGTTTCGCCATTGGCGCGCTGCAACTGAATGATCTGCGTGACCTTGCACTCGAAGGACACCGGGCTTTCGGCCACCCGTGGCACCGCAATCACCTTCGACGCCACGGGCGTCAGTCCCGCCAATTCAAACTCGTTGACCTCAGGTGCGACCATTGCGCAGCTCTGGTTCATCTGCTCGGCCAGTGGCCGGGTGGCGAGGTTCCAGGCGAATTCACCGGTCTGCTCGATGTTGTTCAAGCTGTCTTTGCGCCCGACACTGGAAAAACCAATGATCGGCGGAATGTAGTTGAACGCGTTGAAGAAGCTGTAAGGCGCCAGGTTCAACCGGCCATGGGCATCCTGCGAAGAGATCCAGCCGATGGGACGCGGGCCGACGATGGCGTTGAACGGATCGTGGGGCAGGCCGTGGCCGTGGGCGGGTTCGTAGAAGTGGATGTCATCGGACATGGCAGGGGTTCCTGGAGGGCGTTCGTAGACGGCTAATAGTGCAAGTCTGAAACAGCATTTTCCAGTCACGCAAAGATATTCCAGTTGATGCAATTTCCCTTGTGGGAGCGGGCTTGCTCGCGAATGCAATCTTTCAGTTGCCACAGTGGTTGACTGACCCACCGCTTTCGCGAGCAAGCCCGCTCCCACTGGGGATATTTGTGATGCCCCAGAAATGACTAAGCCCGGCCGAAGCCGGGCTGTGGGGAGACTGCCGATGATCAGCTGATGGCTGCAGCAGTACCGGTTTTGTCGAAACCGTCAGAGGCAATGGCGGCTGCGGTGCCAGTCTTGTCAAAGCCATCGGCAGCCACGGTTTTGCCGATGTTGGTTTTGTCGAAACCGTCAGCGGCGTAAGTGCCCGAATGGCTGGTTTCAATGGCGGCGCTGGCGCCGGAAATGAAGTCGGCCGATTTGGTTTTGTCCGAGCCATCGGCGGCGAAGGTGTTGGCGGCCAGTACGGACAGGGTCAGGGCGAGGATCAGTTTGGTTTTCATGTTGGTTACTCCGGATTCGTTGGCGATGTGTTTTGCTTGGATTGAATGCTACGCCAAATAAATTGATTAAAAAGCGCAAATTAATGCTAAAAACAATCGATTAAATTGATATTAAGGGCGGCGCATTAATTGGCTTCCCATGCCGGGAGCGAACGTCGCGCAGGTAATCGATCAGGTGAATGCAGGATGCAAGGGCAGCATTAATGGGGGATTAATCGCTGATTTTCGCGATATGACAGATTTTTCATCTACTGCCGACCGGTTTTTCACCGGTGCAACGCCAGTCTGCCCACGGCCAGAAAACCAAGAACCGGCCGTCTCACACTGGAGCTTTGCTTGCGATGAATAAACTGCCTCAAATTACCCTGGCGTTCTGGGTCATGAAAATCTGCGCGACGACCCTGGGGGAAACCGCCGGGGATTTGCTGTCGATGACCCTCAACGTCGGGTACGCCCTCAGCTCACTGATCCTGATCAGCGTGTTCGTGCTGACGCTGATCACCCAATTGATGGCCAAGACCTACAAGCCGCTGCTGTACTGGATCGTGATTCTGTCGACCAGCACTGCCGGCACCACCATGTCCGACTTCATGGACCGCACTCTCGGGCTGGGTTACGCCACCGGGTCGATGATCCTGATTGCGATTCTGCTGGCGATCTTTGCGGCCTGGCGCCTGAGCGGCGATTCGCTGAACGTCAGCAAGGTGCAGACCTTCCGGGGCGAGATGTTCTACTGGATGGCGATTCTGTTTTCCAACACCCTGGGCACCGCGCTCGGCGACTACCTGGCGGATGATTCGGGCCTGGGCTTTGCCGGTGGCGCGCTGCTGATCGGCTCGACCATTGCGGTGGTGGTCGCGCTCAAGTACTTCACGAAGATTTCGTCGGTGCTGCTGTTCTGGGTGGCATTCGTGCTGACCCGGCCGTTCGGTGCGACCTTGGGCGACTTGATGACCAAGTCTCACGAGAAGGGTGGCCTGGACTTCGGAACCATCGGTTCGTCGGCGGTGCTGGCGGGGATTCTGCTGGTGATGATTGTCGGTGCGTCGTATGCGCAGAAGCGTTATGGCAAGCAGGGCGTGGCTGCCGAATTGTCCTGATGGATCTGAAACCGGATTGAGGCATTCGCGAGCAGGCTCGCTCCCACAGAGGATTTGTGTTGATCACAGATCCAATGTGGGAGCGAGCCTGCTCGCGATGGGCCATGACAGCCACCGTTGCAGTGGCTGCATAAACCCGATCAGTCAGTCACGATCCGCGAGTGTTTCTGCGTGTCCTTCATGGTCACATAAACCAGCAGCGACACCGCAATGCACGCGGTCACGTACCAGTAGTAACCGGTTTCCATGCCGATGCTCTTGAACCACAGCGCGATGTATTCGGCGGTACCGCCGAAGATCGACACGGTGAGTGCGTACGGCAGGCCGACGCCCAGGGCGCGGATTTCGGTCGGGAACAGCTCGGCCTTCACCACCGCGTTGATCGAGGTGTAGCCGCTGACGATGATCAGCGCCGCCATGATCAGGAAGAACGCACCCCACCAGGTCTGGATGGTGTGCAGGGTCATCAGGATCGGCACGGTGAAGATCGTCCCCAGCACGCCGAAGGCGATCAGGATCGGGCGACGACCGATTTTATCGGACAGGCCACCGATGATCGGTTGCAGGCACATGAACAGGAACAGTGTGGCGGCAGAAATGGTGGTCGAATCGGAGATGCTCATGCCGACGGTGTTCACCAGGTATTTCTGCATGTAGGTGGTGTAGGTGTAGAACGCCAGCGTACCGCCCATGGTCAGGCCGACCACGGTCAGCAGTTCCTTTGGATGGCGCATCAAGGTGCGCATTGCGCTTTCCCTGGACTTCTCTTTCTTGGTAAACGACTCGGTTTCTTCCATGCCGCGACGCAGGTACAGCGCGACGACTGCGCACAATGCACCGATGGCAAACGGAATACGCCAGCCCCACGCGTACAGCTGTTCAGTGGTCAGCAGGTTCTGCAGCACGATCAACACGCCCAGCGCGATGAGCTGGCCGGAGATCAGGGTCACGTACTGGAAGCTGGAGAAGAAGCCGCGACGCTCCTTGGTCGCCATCTCCGACAGATAGGTGGCCGAAGTGCCGTACTCGCCGCCGACCGACAGGCCTTGCAGCAGTCGCGCGAACACCAGCAGGATCGGCGCGCCGATGCCGATGGTTTCATAGTTGGGGCTGAGGGCGATCAGCAAGGAGCCGAAGCACATCAGGTACACCGAGGCCATCAAGGCTTTCTTGCGACCGACCTTGTCCGCGTACAGGCCCATCAGCCAGCCACCGATCGGGCGCATCAGGAAGCCCACGGCGAAGATCGCGGCGGTGTTCATCAGTTGGGCAGTGGTGGAACCGGCGGGGAAGAAGGTCTTGGCGAAGTACAGCGAGAAGGCGGCGTAGACGTACCAGTCGTACCACTCGACCATGTTGCCGACAGAGCCGCTGAAGATCGATTTGATCCGGCTGGCGGTGGTTCTTGTCTTGGCAGGCGCAGCAGCCGACCCAAGAGGCAGGGCGTTGGAGTTATCCATTGAAGGATCCTTCGTTTAATTGTTTTTGTGGAGCGCGTTAAAACGCAGCCTGCCGGGGCTATAGCAGGAGCTGTGCCAACGGGAAGAGGGCCGGTTTAGAGGGGGCGGGGAGATTGGATGAGCGGAAATCCGCTTATTGATTGTGATTGGTGAGCGGAAAACTGCTTATCTGGCACAGGGGGGTGTCAGTTCTGGCCTCTTCGCGAGCAAGTCCGCTCCCACAATGGTCGGTGGTGTTCACACATTCTGTGCTCAGCACAAAAACCTGTGGGAGCGGGCTTGCTCGCGAAGGGGGCGGGACCTGCGCAGTCAACATTAGCTGTCCGGAACAAACATCTCCCGGCTCAACCCATGCCGCTGCAGCTTTTCATTGAACGTGCGGCGCGGCAGTTGCAACTCTTCCAGCACCGCTTTCACATCGCCCTTGTGCCGGGTCAGCGCAGCGCGCAGGCACTGGGCTTCGAAGGCTTCCTGCTGCGCCGCGAGGGACTGGCCGGGGTCGATGCCTTGCACCGGTTCATCCAGCCCCAGCACCTGGCGCTCGGCGACGTTCGCCAGCTCACGCACGTTACCCGGCCAGTCGTGGCTGAGCAGGTGGCTCAATTGCGTGCCGCTCAATGGCGGGAAGGTGCGCCCCAGGCGCTGGGCGGCGCTGAAGGCAAAGGACTCGAACAGCAGAGGAATGTCTTCCCGACGATCACGCAGCGGCGGCAGGCGCAGCTCGGCGACGTTCAGGCGATAGGCCAGGTCTTCACGAAAGCGTCCGGCCCGGGCTTCGTCGAGCAGGTCGGGCTTGGTCGCGGCAACGATCCGCAAGTCGACGCGAATACTCTGGTTCGAGCCCAGGCGCTCCAGCTTCTGCTCCTGCAATACCCGCAGCAGTTTCACCTGCTGGGCCAGCGGCATGCTTTCGATTTCATCGAGAAACAGCGTGCCGCCGTCGGCGTATTCCAGCTTGCCGATGCGCTTGCCAGAGGCGCCGGTGAACGCGCCGCTCTCGTGGCCGAACAACTCGGCCTCGAACAACTGCTCGGGAATTGCTGCACAGTTGAGCGCCACAAACGGCTTGTCCGCGCGCGGGCCGAAGTCGTGCAGGCAGCGCGCGATCAGTTCCTTGCCGCTGCCGGTTTCGCCGCGGATCAATACGTTGACCGGCAGAGCCGCCAGTTCCAGCACCTGCCGGCGCAAGGTCTGCATGCCCCGGGACACACCGAGCAGCGTGGCATCGAGTCTGGCGCGATGGTCGGCCTGCTCGTGCAGGGCGCGGTTTTCCAATACCAGACGACGCTTGTCGAGCGCCCGGCGCAGGCTGCCGAGCAGGGTTTGCGGGCTGAACGGCTTTTCAAGGAAGTCGTAGGCGCCGTCGCGCATGGCTTCTACCGCCATCGGCACATCGCCGTGACCAGTCAGCAGAATCACCGGCAGATCGGCATCACGCCGCTGCACTTCGGCCAATAACGCCAGACCACTGAGGCCGGGCATGCGCACATCGCTGAGGATCACCCCGGGGAAGTGCGCGGGCAGCGCCGCCAGGCAATCTTCGGCGCGGCTGAACAACTGCACCTCGAACCCCGACAGGCTCAGCCACTGTTCGACAGCGTTGCGGATGCTGCCTTCGTCATCGACCACTATCACTGAGTTGAGCATCAGATATGCGCCTCCAGATCGATCGGCAAGGTCAGGGTGAACACCGCGCCGGCCTCGCCATTTTCGACGCTCAGGCGCCCGCCGGATTCATGCACGATTGCGAAGGACACCGCCAGCCCGAGCCCCAGACCGTCACCCACAGGTTTTGTGGTGAAGAACGGATCGAACACCTGGTTCAGGTGTTCTTCGGCAATCCCGCCGCCATTGTCGATCACGCTCAGGCGCCACAGTTGTTCGTCCACCTCCAGGCGAATTTCCAGGCGCTTGCACGGTTTGCCCTGCATCGCGTCGAGGGCGTTGCGCAACAGGTTGATCAGCACCTGTTCGAGGCGGATCGCATCGCCACGCACCCAGGCGGGACGCGTCAGGTGCAGCACCAGACTGACCTGTTCATCACGCAGACGGGCGTCGAGCAATTGCAGCGACTGGTCGATCACGGTCGCCAGATCCAGCCGCTCGCGAAGGCCGCTGGGGCTCTTGCGGGCGAAGGTCTTCAGGTGACCGGTGAGCGACGCCATGCGCGTGAGCATCTCATCCACCGGTTTGAGCGCCTTGTAGGCGTCATCGACACGGCCATGGTCGAGCAGCAGGCGCAGCGTTGCCAGTTGCATGCGTTGCGCAGTCAGTGGCTGATTGATCTCGTGGGCCAGCGCCGCAGACATCTGCCCCAGCGCCGCGAGCTTGGCCGACTGCACCAGACCGTCCTGAGCAGTGCGCAGGTCGCGGGTGCGTTCTTCGACCAGTTGTTCGAGTTCTTCACGGTTGCGCTGGCGGATTTTCGACAGGCGCCAGCGCTGGTTGAGAAACAGCAGCAGAAACACCAGCGCCAGCCACACCCCGGCAGCGGCCAGCCCGGCGTTGCGTAAATCTTCGAAGGCTACTTGCGGGCGGCGCAACAAGTGCAGGGTCCAGCCTTCAGCGGCGAGCGGCAGCGATTCCCACAAATAGTCCGCCGTGCCTTGCGGGCCTTCGACCCGGCGCAGGTCACTGTTGTCGTCGAAGTGGCGCAGCGACAGATGCGTCAGCGGGCTCAGCGATTGCTTGTCGTACTGACGCGTGCGCTTGATCTCGGCCATGTCGCGGCTGTCCAGCGGCCGCAGCGAGCGATAGCGCCAGCCGGGCTGGTTGGCGATGAAAACGATCCCGCGTGCATCGCTGACCAACAGCGTGTCGCTGCCTTGGCTCCATTCGCGCTCCAGCTCCGGAAACTCCAGCTTGACCACCATCGCCCCGAGGAACTCGTCGTTGTCACCCAGCACCGCGCTGGAGAGAAAATAGCCGGGGATGCCACTGGTCACGCCCACCGCATAAAACCGCCCGCTGCCCTGGGTGCGGGTCTGGCTGAAGTACGGACGAAAACCATAGTTGTGGCCGACATAACTGCTGGGCAGGCGCCAGTTGCTCGCCGCCACCGCGAGACCGGTGTGATCAAGCAGTTCGAGGGTCGAGGACTGCGCCGCGCCGTTGATCTTTTCCAGTTTCAGATTCAGCACGTTCTGCTGCTCGGCCCCGACCGGCCCGGCCAGCGCGCCGCGCAGTTGCGGGTCCAGCGCCAGCACGGCGGGGAGGGCGCGATAGCGGTCGATCAGGGTGTGCAACGAATTGGCGTACAGCGCCAATTGCTGGCTGGCGCGGGTGGCGTCTTCCTCCAGCGCCTGACGTTCGGCGTGGCGGATCGCGAGCGTGGCGGCGATGGCCGCACCGGCGATGATCAGCAGGGTGTACAACGACAGACGCAGGGTACGGGAAGTCGGCAGCATGCTGGGCTAATGGATAAAGGGACGGGCGGGCACGATAGCATGCGCCCGCCCGTCCTGTTTGCCTGACGCATCGGCTCATCAGACATGGCTGAACTTGTGCGAATTCGAGAGCAACAGGGTTCTGGCGTAGGTCAGTTCGGTGATCACGGCTTGCGTTGCCTGTGTAAGGCTTTCGACGCTGTCGCCGAGGCTGTCCTTGAACAGACCAAAGGTGTGAACGGCATTGATGCCGCTCGTGTTGAATTGATTGACGACATCGGACAGATTGCTTTGCAGGGCGTCGATCAAGCCCGTCAGGTTGCGCTCGCCCTTGGCGATTTTTTCCGCTGACAGGTCTCCCATGGCACCGGTGATTTCATGGCTGATTTCCACGGCGCCCAACAGGGCGCTGGCGGTAGCACTGACTTCGCTGGCCATCGTCGGCGCGAGCTGTTTGGCCCCCAGACTGATGGCGGTGCTGGTGCCTTCTTTCAATCCCTTGAGGGCGCCTTTTTGTGTGCTGGGGAGCATTTTTGCGTACTTCTGCTCCATGTAGCTCAGGGGCGACATGGTCTTGTATTCGGCCTTCCTGATGATTTTTTCCGACGATACCCGGCTCGCCTTGAATTTGATCGAGGCGCTGGCGCCGGTGCGTTCGGCTGCGTAGTCCCACAGCGTACTGATGGTTTTTTTAGCGGCGAATCCGATCGCAACCCCGGCTAAATTGCCTACGCCGGGGGCGGCAACGCCCAGCGCCTGGGCACCGATGCCCACTGCGATTGCGCCACCGTAGGCGATCACCTGTCCGGCGATATGCGTTGCACCGCGGCGCAGAGTCGAGCCGGCGAACTCAGATGTCGAGCGGTGATTGAGAATCTGCTGTTGAGCATCCAGACCACGGCGTAACGACAGGGCCAGAATGTTCAAGTGTCGATCAACCTGATATGACAACTCCCGTCGTGCTCGGCGTCGTCCATTCTGCGCGGCACTTTGCGCCTTTCTCAGGCCACGTTCCTCGCGAGTTTCGGCCTGAAAGGCATCGCTCAGAGCCTGGCCATCGGTGTCGATGTAACCTGCCGGATTGTTACCGACAAAGGCATACAGATTCAGTCCATCGATATCCCCGGCCGGGTCGGCACTGACCCAGCGTTGCAGCCACGGTGCGTAATAGCGGGCGCCGTAATAATAGAGACCGCTGGCGTCCATCTCCTGACCCGAGTAACGGATGGTTTTGTAACTGGCTTCGAGCGCCGAACGGGCGGCCCACCATGCAGTGCCACCGAACGGGTAGTAATGCTCCAGACTGATGACGCCGGCGCGGTGGTCCAGCTCCAGCGCGCAGGAGCCGAGGTGATCGTCGAGGCTGTAACGCAGTTGGTCGTCTTCCAGTCCGGGTGGTCGGCCGTTGAGCCAGTGCAGACACCGAGCGCCGGACAGGACGATGACGTGCAGCTGCTGGCCGTCGCTGCGGGTGTGGATTTCCAGGCCGGGCAAGTAGCGTACTTCACGACGATGAGTGGCGGACAAGGTATGGCTCAGCCAGCACTTATAGACGCGCTCACCCTGGCTGTAGCGATAGCTTTCCTCATCGTCGGGCAGGCCATTGCTGTGTTGCAGCAAGGTCACGCGTGCCAGTTGATCGTGGCTGTCCCACACCAGTGGCAGGGTGCCGGGTTGTAGCCGCAATTGATTGCCGTGCAGGTCGAAGTGTTCGGCGAAGACCGGATCGGGATCACCGCTTTCGCAGCGAACGGCCCGGTTGCTGTGGGGATCGATGATCATGTGTTGGGTGAAATTATGGCCTGCACGCACGTGCTGCAACTCGACAAGATTGTTGCCCTCGTCGTACCGGTAATATTCGCTGTAGTTGAAGCGTCGCCCGGGATCGATGGGGGAAATCGGCTGTGGCAGCCCCGGCGATTGCTGGGGGATTTCACCCTCCAGGCCACGGCTTTCGATCAGCCGATACAACGAGTCGTAGACGAAGTGGCGATTGCCGTCGACCCGTTGATTGGCAAAGTACACCGTGGCCAGGCTGTGGTCTTCGATGCGCAGGATGTTGCCTGCGGGGTCGTAGACATAATGCAGATCCTGGAGCGGGGCTGCCTGATCCTTGCACGCCAGCGAATGGAGCAGCCGTCCATCGACCGGATCGTAATGCTGGCTGCGGCGAACACCGTTGCCGGCCAGTTGCCCGATCAGCCGACCCTCGGCGTTGTAGCGTGTTTCGCTGACCACCGTTTGCGCTGTACTGGCGCCCGCCAGCTGTAACGACAGTTGCAGCAATTGTCCGGCGACGTCGTATTGCGACTGTTGCCGGTGGCCGCCGGAGTCGGTGAGCTGCAACACATTGCCTTGCGGGTCGTAATGTCGATGGGTGGTGAAGGTGTCGGGTGCGTCGATGAAGGTGCGGGTTTCCCTCATTCCGTGGCCGAGCAGGCTATAGCTGCTGAAGACCACGTTGCCGGACGGATCTGTCTGTGTGGTCAATGCACCGCGCAGGTTAAACCCGGCGTTCGCGTTGTGGTCGGCATAGGTGTAGCGCTCGATCCCGATCTGCGAGTTTTCAGTGACGGCGATCACCCGCAGCAACAAGTCATGGTCATACCGCCAATGGTTGCCGCGCTGGTCCCAGCGTTGCCGTTCTTCACCCGCGAGGCCCGGCAACGAAAGTCGCCAGCCGGCGTCGACGCTGTCGATTTTCAACGCCTCGCCATTCAGCCGGCAAACCGTGGTCAGGCACGGCACATGAAGGCGTGGGTCCCATTGCTCGATCAGGCGTCCGCTCGTGTCGTGCCGTTGGCGGGTAATCTGGCATTCGACGTCGGCGCCCGCCACGGTGCGCAGGTAAGCCACCTTCCTGGCCGGCAATCCCCTGGGGTCGTGAGCCGACAGGGCAGGCGTTCGCCAGTGAACGGAATATGTCATGTCCGCACATCCGCGCAGTGGCTCATGTCAGGCAGCATTCTTCTGGGCTCGCCGCTGCGCGAGCAGGAACTGATTGTCGGTCGTGCCCATTTCTTTGTACCGCGTCATCATGGCTTGGGTGCGCTCGATATGGGACAGCGTGAAAAGGGTCTGGCGTCGCAGGGCAGTACGATTGATGGGCGCCAGGGTCTCTGCGGAGGTCATGTGGTTGATGTTTGGCAGCGAGTCAGCCGGGTAAACGGTGTCCGTGCCCAATGCATCGAACGCATTTTCAGCCCAGCCGGCACGCTGTTCGACTGCCGCTTTCCAGTCGCCAAGCAGGGTCTCGATTTTCTGGATCTTCACGGGGGTGAGCCGGTTCTTGATGTCCTCGGCTTCGATCGCCCGGGCAAACATGTTGATGGCTCCGGGAATAATCGATATCCACGAGGCCATGAGCCGGCCCATCACGAAGGAAGGGTTGAACACCGCGTTCAGGCCTGGATGAATCAGCTCATCCTTCATGTCTCGCCAGGACTTGATCTCCTTGACGGAACCCTTGATTCCCAGCCCCTCATCAATCGCGCTGACGGATATCTGCGAGGTCTGCGGAATCAGGGGTCCCATGCCGATCCCCACGCCATTCGCCACCGGGTCCACCATGGCCGTGGCCACATCGCCGCCGATGTTGCCGCCAACCATTCCGCCACTGGTGGTGTAGGGCGTGGTGAAAGGCACATTGGGAAACGCGAGATCAACTTGACCGCTGCCCGCAACACCACCCTCGTAGCCGACGACCCCTCTGACGACTTCGCCTGCCAGGTTCAGTGCCAGATTCGTTGCCACGCCTTCATCATGGAGAATGTTGTGGATTTGCCCGATCACCTGCGTGGCGTGTCCCTGGACCGCTGAAATAAACGCCGCATACAGCATGATCACCCCCTCTGCCCGGGTGTTGCCGCCAGGGTCGACATAGCGCAACGGGTTGTTCCCGACAAAACCGTACGGATTGAGCCCGTCGGCATCCCCCGCCGGATCGGCGCTGACCCAGCGCTGCAACCAGGGCGCGTAATACCGGGCACCGTAGGCATAAAGTCCGCTGACATCCATTTCCTTGCCTGAATAGCGCACGGTCCTGTAACTGACTTCCTGCGCCGATCGGCCGACCATCCATGCGGTAGCGCCGAACGGGTAATACCCCTCGTGACTGATCAGGCGCGCCTGCTGATCGAGTTCCATCACGCAGGAGCCCAGGTGATCGCCGAGGGTATAGCGCAGTTGATCGGCCTCGACATCGGTTGGCTGGCCCGCCACCCAGTGCAGACAGCGGACACTGCTCGAGCCGCCCGCGATAGAGATGATGTGCAGTTCTTCACCATTGTCACGCCGGCGGATTTCCAGCCCCGGCAGGTAGCGTACTTCCTCGAAGTGGCTGACGGTCGCGGTGTGTCGCTCATGGCGTTTGTAGAGTCGGGCACCCTGGCTGTAACGGTAGTATTCCCGGTCATGGGCGCCGTCATCGCGCTGTACCAGCGTCACTTGCGCCAACTGGTCTCGGGCATTCCATTGCAGGGGCTGGCCGGGTTGCAGGGCGAGGAGGTTGCCGTGGCGATCGAACAGGCTGGCGAAGTCCGGAGGCGGGTCGCCTTGCTGCCAGCGCACGCCGCGATTGCTGAGCGGGTCGATGACCATCTGGCGGGTATGGCTGGCACCGTCACGTACATGGATGAGCTCGGTCAGGTTGTTGCCTGGATCGTAGGTGTAGGTCTGGCTGTAATTGAGCCGGTTGCGCGGATCGGTGAGTTGCGGCAAACCGGGAATGTCGGTCAGCGGGCCGTCGTCGTAACCGCTGGCACTGTGCAGCCGGTACAGCGAGTCGTAGCTGAACCGGCGCTCACCGTCGATCCGCTGATTGGCGAAATGGCTGACCCTGAACGCATGGTCAATGATGCGCGTGATGTTGCCGCTGGGGTCGAAGATGTATTCGAAATCCTGGAGGGCAGGTTGCGTGCCTGTGTCCGAGGATTGCCTGTGCAGGCGACCATCGGCCGGGTCGTAACCCCAGCGGCTGACGACGCGATTGTCGGTGCGCTGTTCAATGATCTGCCCGGCGGCGTTGTACTGGGCGTCCTGCAACAGCGGTTGCCAGTCGTGGTTGCTGCTCAGTCGAAGCTGGCTGAAACGCAGTTGTCCGGCGATGTCGTAGCGCAACTGTTGCCGGTGTCCGCCAGCATCGATCTGTTCCAGCAAGGTACCCAGCGGACTGTACGTGCGACGTGTGAGAAAGGTCTCGTGGTCGTCGAGTCGGCGCGTCTCCTGCAAAGGCTGGCCGGCCAGTGCGAAGCTGTCGAACTGCAGCAATCCCGTCGAGTCCTGCAGCGCGAGCAGTTGTCCGCGAAGGTTGAACGCCGCACTGGCCGTGGCGTCGGCGTAGAGCCAGGTTTCGTGTTCCGGCTGCGTGGTGTTCTCGCTCGTTGTTGGCCGCAACTGCTCGTCGAACCTGTTACGCCAATGGTTGCCGCGTGCGTCCCAGCGCTCGAGCGCTTCGCCGGCAAGGCCAGGCAAGGTCAAGCGCATGCCGGCGTCGATACTGTCGATTTTCAGCGGCTCGCCGCTCAAGCCATATAACGTCACCCGGTTGGCAACCGGCAAGCGCGGATCCCATTGCGCAACCCTGCGTCCGGCGACGTCATGCTGCTGTCGACTCAGCAGGGCCACCGGCGTGTCTGCAGCGAAGGTGCGCAGGTAAGCGACCTGACGTACCGCCAGGCCGCGGCTGTCATGCGCCGTCAGTGCCGGTGTGCGCCAATGGACGTTCATGGCTGTGGTTCCGATTCGTCGGTGTCGTTGAAGTCTTCGCTGATGTGGTACCAGGGGTGATACGTCTCTCGAGAAAAATAGCCTTTGGCATTGACCAGCCTGATCGGGCGGCCGAGCACGTCGTAGAACAATTGATCGAAATACCCGTGTTCGCGCAGGGAGGCGTCGTTGATGTAGCGATGACTGTCGGCAAAGAACGGGCGGAATTGACGTACCGGCAGGCCCTTGTTGTTGTATTCGACCCGTTCGCTGATGCGCCAGCGCGGGTCGGCGTGTCGCACCAGCAGCTTGCCGCCCTCGACGACCAGCGCACCGTTTTCATCAACCACGTAAGCCTCTGCGGGTTCGACCAGTTGCTGGGTTTGCAATGATCGTCCGAAGCCATCGAAGCAGAGCTTGATAATTTGAAACTGGGCGGCAATCGGGTCATCGGGATAGCGGTCGGCACTGAGCAAGACGCTGTGCACCGGCTCGCGCGTACTGCTGGCGATGGCCGCCTGCAGTGCCTGCTGCATCGTGCTCGGTGCGCTGTTCTGCGCCAGTTGCCGTCGGGCGCTGGCGCGGATATGGCCGCTGGGCAGGACCAGACCGGCATCGACCCATTCGCGAAAAAAGCCGCTGGCCTCGCGCAGCATCAGCGGCAATTGCCCCATCCAGCTGAACAAGTCCTTGCGAAGCGTGCTGGCGGCTTTCTGCACGGCCTGCGCCGGGTCCGCGATGGCCGGGTCCGGGCGATGATCTTCCTGTCGCCGGTATTCGCTCAGCGGTCTGAAACCTGCCGCCTGAGCATTTTCAGTGCCATGAAACGTGGTGGTCAGTGGTTGTCCGGAAGGCTCGTAGATCGCCTCTTGTACGTTGTCATTGGCATCGATGATGCGCAGCGGTTGCAGTGCGTGATAGTCGTATTCGACACGGGTGGTGCAGCCGTCCGGCAGTTCGACGCGGATGAGCGCCAGGCTGTAAGGATCGTATTGCGCCTTGGTCACGCCATGGCTGGGGGTCTGGTGGTATTCGAGCACCCTGTGGAAACCTTCGGCCCCGGCGTATTGCGCAAAGTTGTAAAACGATGACCAGAGGTTCTGTTCGGCGTTTGCGGCGGGCGTCGTTTCGAACAAAAACGACATCGGCGTATAACCGATATTTTTCAACTCCACCCGGATGTCGAACGGGGGTGGCAGGTTGGCGTAGGTCTCCAGTGCAGTCTCGTCCAGTTGCGCGATCTCCAGCGGCCCGGCCAGCGCTTCGAAAGCGGCCTCGCCGTCCGGCAGCGCCGACTGGTCGGCACTCTGGAGATAACGCTGCACCGATTGCAGGGTGAGCACACGCAGAGCATTCCACTCGGGCGAGTCCTGATGCTGCGTCAGTTGCTCGTGGCTGACCTGATCAGGGGTGAGACCGTCCGGCAACGAACCGTTGGCAAGGTTCAGGGCATTGCCGCGCTGCTGCCAGGGAAGTCCCAGGCGCCAATGTTGCAGGTCCTGGTCCAGGTCAATGTAGCGGTTGCGAGTTTCGCTCAGATACCACGATTGCTGCGCTTCATCGTGGGCGTCGCGCCACCACTGTTGTTCGTCGGGATCGCTGTAGGGCGGCGCGTCCGAGACCTTGCGCCGACGTGGGTAGTTGAGGGTCATGGTGTGGGTCGGCATACCGTAGGGGTTGGCACACAGCGTGATGTCATGGGCGCACATCGGATCGTCGGCCAGACGTTCGTAGGCGTAGCTGATGTTCTCCAGCGGCAGCGGCAGCAGCACCGTGTCGGAGTAGTCGCCGCGCGGTCGCACTTCGCGCACCCGATAACGGTGTTCGACTACCGCATAGGGACAGGCCGTGGCCGGGTCATCAGCGCCAGCCCAGGTTTCGCTGCGGGCGACGGAGCCGGCCAGCGCCCGGGCAATTTCGTATTCGGTGGCGGCGTCGGGTGGTGTCACCGGTTCATCACATTCGTCTGCCGGGTGATAGCGGCTGAACAGGGTGTTGCCCAACGCAACCGCATCGGCGTCGCGGTTGAAATAACCTTCGCGTGAGCGCTCCATGGCCTGCCCGGTATGGAACCAGGTGCACACCCGCACCGGCGCGGTGAAACCGCTGTCGTCGTCACCGGCGGCTGATTCACTGTCGTACTGCTGCAGTCGGCCGAAGCCGCGGAACTCGCGCTCCTGACCGTCGTAGTTGCCCTCACGGTATTCGAATTCTTGCGTCAGACGGTTGCCGGTCACTTCGTCCAGCTGCAACTGCTGGCTGACCAGTTGCATGGGGAACGGCAAATGGCACGCCGGGATCCGGCCCGGGTCCTGGGCGAGCTGCTCGTATTTTTCGTCGAGCCACGCCTGTGCCGAGCTGCGATAGTGCACCTGTGAGCTACAGCCCATGTTGTTATTGCTGGCCGTCAGCAGATAGGGCTTGGCCGATACGAAGTCATAACGCCAGTGCCGCGGTGTCATGTGCGGTATGGTCAGAATCAGGCTGGCGCAACCCAGGCCTTGCAGGTCGGCGAAGGTGACCTGGCACAGGCGGTCGTAGCGCACGCCCGCAGGCCACGGGACGCGCACCGCCTCCGTCTGCAGGCCGTCGCCGCCGCGGTTCAAGTAAATGTCGAAACCATCCGAATTCAGATAGATCAACGCGGGTGCGCCGGATCCATCGAGGTCGGCGATCCGTACCCGTGCCGCATCGAAGGGTGTGTCAGTGAACACCGGGCCGCTGATTCGCCGGCTTTTGCCGAACCGGCCATGACCCAGGTTCGGCCAGCAGCGGATCTCGTCGTGACGGATGCGGCACAGCTCGGTCATGTCGCTGCCCAGCAGGTTGCCGAGGAAAACCAGTTCGTGACGAGCGTTGCTCAACAGCGGCAAGCGGTCATCGACCGGCAGGTGGTCAATCTCGGTCGCCGCGCTGAACCCTGCTTCGCGACGGTTGGCATACAAACGCACGGCCTGCGGGCCGACCATCGCCAGAGAATTGAGCCCATCGCCAGAGAAGTCGCCCAGTTGCGACAGGTTGTGAAAAAACTCGAGGGGGAATCCATCAAACTCAGTGAACGGTTCCCAGCTGCGATCCGCGTTCAGCGTACGAAAACCGCTCATGCCCGGCATCGCGATGATCCAGTCCAGGCGCCCGTCACCGGTCAGGTCGGCCAACAGTTGCTGCGCGGCTTTGTTGCGGTTGGCCACCGGCAACTGCTTCAGGGATGTCCATGCGTCGTAGGTGATTGCATCCGCCCCGGCGCTGGCACGTAACGGCTCGCGGTAATACCAGCATTGGTCATAGCGGCAGAGAAAACCCGGCAAGCCCTCGCCGAACAGATCGACGCAGTGGTAAGGCTGGTCATCGATGCCCGGTTGCGTCTCCAGTTCGAGCAAGCGACGCGGTGTCGGGTCAAGGGTGAAGGGCGAATGCTCGAACTCGATCGGCGGGGTGTCTTCCACGAAACCGTCGGCATCCCGCGCCTGATAGTGCGCAGCCGTGAGTTGACTGAATGGCGATTGCGGCGCGACCGGCGAATATTCAAACAACAGACGGCGCACCAGCACCGGGGTGGCGCCGGTGTGTTCGGCAAAATGATGGAACATCAACACCTGTCGGCACAGGCGTCGGGTGCCCAGTTCAAAGCCCTGGCCAAAGGTCGAAAAAGGGTCGGGTCGCGGCTTCCAGGGTTGCGAGGGATTCTCGGCGTACTCGGGCATTTCGGTCAGCGAAGTGCTGCGTTCGCCATAGTCGAACAACAAATGAAAATGCCAGTCGCCCTCGGCCGGACTTTCCTGCGTCCAGCCATACAGATCCGGGCTGGCGCTGGCATTGCCGTAGAACACTGCACGCAAGTAGCGCTGGGCGCGACAGTCGCGATCCGGGTCGCAGGCCTGTTCGTCGGCCTGATCGTCAGCCTTGTAATCGAAACCGATGTGTTCACCGTGGGTGTTCATGCTTTCGCACAGCAGCCAGTTGATCACTCGTAGCGGGTCATCGGGATCGGCCCGGCGTGCGGCAGCGGACTTGCCATACAGGTGCAGCGAACCATCGGCACCGTGGATCAGCCAGAATCCGGGCTGTACGCCGGTCTGCGGCTGCCAGTACTCGCGCAGGGCAAAATCGCTTTCCACACGTGGCCAGTAACGCACCACGTCATGTGGGCCGATGTCCACATTGTTGTAGCGATTCTCGCGGCGGGACAGGATCTGGCAGTTGTCGTCGAGTTCCGGCATCCACACCTGGCCGTCATGTCCGATGATCTCGTCATGGGCGGTGTAGTGCGGCACGCCTTTGTGGGTGCGACGGCTGATAGCGCCGAGGCCCAGGCTCCAGCCGACACCGAACGGGCCGTTGCCGGCCTGACTGCTGTAGGCCAGCGACAGTTGCGGATCCCAACCGCGACCGGCCGACAGCGGCAACGGCAGCTCGAAAGACGCCGCGCCCGTCTGCCCCACGGCCCCCCAGCTCTTGCCGATGGTGGCAATCGTCGAGCTCTTGGCAATGGACGGTGTTGTAATACTGAGGTCTTGATCAGCCATGGTCATATCCATTGCACACGTGAAGACGCGGGTGGATTGACGCTAGCAATAATCGCGAAAGCGGACACCTGTCAGATTTGACAGGTGCGATCGGGCCAAAGGTGTGAGTTTTTCTCTCAGGCAGAAAAAAGGCCGGCCCGTCGTGTGACGGGCCGGCCTTTTCTGCAGCTGCGGAACGCTTACTGCACTTCTACCGCCAGGCTTTCGGCGATCTTCTGTTGCCAGATCGCCGGGCCGGTGATGTGTACCGACTCACCGTTGCTGTCCACCGCGACGGTAACCGGCATGTCCTTGACCTCGAACTCGTAGATCGCTTCCATGCCCAGCTCGGCGAATGCCAGCACCTTGGACTTCTTGATGGCCTGGGCCACCAGGTAAGCGGCGCCGCCCACGGCCATCAGGTACACGGCCTTGTTGTCCTTGATCGCTTCGATCGCGGTCGGGCCGCGCTCGGACTTGCCGATCATGCCCAGCAGGCCGGTCTGCTCGAGGATCTGACGGGTGAACTTGTCCATCCGCGTGGCCGTGGTCGGGCCAGCCGGGCCAACCACTTCGTCACCGACCGGATCAACCGGGCCGACGTAGTAGATGAAGCGACCCTTGAGGTCTACCGGCAGGGTTTCGCCCTTGTTCAGCATCTCGACCATGCGCTTGTGCGCAGCGTCGCGACCGGTGAGCATCTTGCCGTTGAGCAGGACGGTTTCGCCCGGCTTCCAGCTCTGCACGTCTTCCGGGGTCAGGGTGTCGAGGTTGACGCGGCGGGCCGACGGACCGGCTTCCCAGACGATTTCCGGGTAGGCGTCCAGCGATGGTGCTTCCAGCGAGGCCGGGCCGGAACCGTCGAGCACGAAGTGCGCGTGACGGGTGGCGGCGCAGTTCGGGATCATGCACACCGGCAGGGAAGCGGCGTGGGTCGGGTAGTCCATGATCTTCACGTCGAGCACGGTGGTCAGGCCACCGAGGCCCTGGGCGCCGATGCCCAGCTGGTTGACCTTCTCGAACAGCTCCAGACGGATCTCTTCGATGCGGTTCTGCGGGCCACGGGCCTTGAGCTCGTGGATGTCGATGGATTCCATCAACACTTCTTTAGCCATGACCGCGGCTTTCTCGGCGGTGCCGCCGATACCGATGCCGAGCATGCCCGGTGGGCACCAGCCGGCGCCCATGGTCGGAACGGTCTTGAGCACCCAGTCAACGATCGAGTCGGACGGGTTGAGCATGGCCATTTTCGACTTGTTCTCGGAACCGCCGCCCTTGGCCGCCACGTCCACTTCCACGGTGTTGCCCGGGACGATGGAGTAGTGGATCACCGCCGGGGTGTTGTCCTTGGTGTTTTTACGAGCGCCCGCCGGGTCGGCGAGGATCGAGGCACGCAGCACGTTTTCCGGCAGGTTGTAGGCGCGGCGCACGCCTTCGTTGATCATGTCGTCCAGGCTCATGGTCGCGCCATCCCAACGCACGTCCATGCCCACGCGCACGAACACGGTCACGATGCCGGTGTCCTGGCAGATCGGCCGGTGGCCGGTGGCGCACATGCGCGAGTTGATCAGGATCTGCGCGATCGAATCACGGGCCGCTGGCGATTCTTCGCGCAGGTAGGCTTCGTGCATCGCCTGGATGAAATCCACGGGGTGGTAGTAGGAAATGAATTGCAGGGCGTCGGCAACGCTCTGAATCAGGTCATCTTGCTTGATCACGGTCATGAGTCGCGCTCCTCTAAAAGACGGGAACATTCAATAAGGTGCCTGCGGCTTGGGTGCATCGGTCGGTCGCAAGCACCTTTCAAGGCACGCCGGGGCTGCTGGCGCGACGCTAAAAAGGCGCGGCAGTATACCGCGCCTCTTCAGGGCATACACGCGCCGGCAGTCATTCGTTGGTCGCATGGTTGGGCGAATATCGAACATCGGGTGCGCACTTCAATACCCACCCCCTCACCCCAGCTCTCTCCCCCAAGGGGGCGAGGGGGGAAGGGAGCCGATTTGTGGCGAATTCAAAACCTGAGTCCGGCTTGATGTATCAGGTCGGCGTATCGCAAATAAACAATGCGGTCAGTTCCCTCTCCCTCGGGGAGAGGGCTAGGGTGGGCCTTTTGAGGCCACACTTTTGACGTCAATTTTCGAGCCCGAAAATCGGTGGTCATTTATCGACCGCCCCTCTAAAGTGGCATCCGGTCTGTAGAGTAGGACACTCGGTCAGCCTCCTATCGCACGGTGAGTCAACGATTGACCCATAACGCCATACAACGTCTTTTGCTCAAACGCTTTGCCCTCGCTGCAGCCACCTACGGATTGGCTTTGCTGCTGCTGTGGCTGGCGTTTTTCACTGGTCATTACCCGCAGTCATTGAACAGTGTGGCCATCGGCAGCGCCTTGGTGGTCATCAGTCAGGCGACGCTGTTCGCGCTGTTCTGGTCCGGGCGCAACCTGCGTTTTGCCGATCCCAGCCTGACCGAGGCGCAAGTGCTGCTCGGGCTCGGCTGGCAGACCTGGCTGATTGCCCATCTGGACGAGGCCCGCGGTGCGTTTCTGGTGTTCTACGTGCTGATCCTGCTGTTCGGCCTGTTTCATTTATCCCGGCGTGCGTTCATTCGCTGCGCGCTGCTGGTGTTCTTCAGTTTCTGTGCGATCACCCTCTGGGATGGCTACCACTTCCGCTTGCCGGATCCGGCGCTGGCAGCCTTGCAGGTATGCATTCTGGCGATGGTGCTGGCGTGGCTGGTGATCTACGCGCGGTTTGTCCAGGTATCGCGGCAGCGTCAGCGGCAGCGCCGGTTTGCCCTGCAGGCGCATCAGGACACCCTGCGCGGCATGATGCGTCAGCTCGAAGACCTGGTGGCCACCGATGAGCTGACCGGGTTGTTCAACCGTCGGCATTTTTTGCGCCTGGCTTCCCGCGAACTCAGTGCGATGGACCCCGGCGTGGTCCATGGCCTGGCGCTGATTGATCTCGATCACTTCAAACGCATCAACGATTTGCACGGCCATGCTGCCGGCGATCAGGTGTTGCAGGCGTTCGCTGGAGTGGCCGGCGCCTGCCTGCGTGACGGCGACGTGCTGGCGCGTTACGGTGGTGAGGAATTTGTGGTGTTGCTGCCCGACTGCGATGCCGAGCGCCTGACCGCCTGTTGCGAACGCCTGCGCATTGCCTTCACGGACGTCGAACTGATGGGCCTGAACGTGCGCAACCTCAGCCTTTCGGCGGGCATGACCCTGCTGGAGTTGGGCGACGATCTGGACGATGCCCTGCAGCGTGCCGATCAGGCGCTGTATCGGGCCAAGCGCGACGGGCGCAATCGCTGCGCAGCCGCGTGGGAGAATGTGGATGCCTGAACTTCGTGTGGGTGAACAGCAGTGGTCGGTGGCGGCGGGCAGCAACCTGCTCGATGCCCTGAATCAACACGGCGTTGCGGTGCCTTACAGCTGCCGCGCCGGCAGTTGCCATGCGTGTCTGGTGCAGTGCGTGAACGGCTTGCCTGTCGACAATCGGCCGGATGCCCTGAGCGCTGAACAGCGTCAGCAGGGCTGGCGCCTGGCCTGCCAGTGCCAAGTGACCGAAGACTTGCAGGTGCACACCTTCGACCCGGTTGCGGACGGTCAACCGGCGGTGGTCGAGGCGCTGGACTGGCTCAGCGACAACGTGCTGCGCTTGCGCCTGACCCCGCAACGACCGCTGCGCTACAGTGCCGGGCAACATCTGGTGCTGTGGATCAACCATATCGCCAGGCCGTATTCGCTGGCGAGCCTGCCGCAGGAAGAGCGCTTTCTTGAGTTTCACCTCGACTGTCACCAGCCCGGTGAATTCAGCGATGCAGCGCGGCGCCTGCAGATCGGCGACCCGATCCGTCTCGGTGAGCTGCGCGGCGGCGCGCTGCATTACGACCCCGACTGGCACACGCGACCGCTGTGGCTGCTGGCGGCCGGCACCGGGTTGGGGCCATTGTTCGGCGTGCTGCGCGAAGCCTTGCGCCAGGATCATCAGGGGGCCATCCGTGTCATTCACCTGGCCCATGACGAGCGCGAGCACTATCTGGCCAAACCCCTTGCGGCGCTGGCTGCGCAGCGCGAAAACCTCAGTATCGAGCTGTGGACGGCGGCCGAGTCAGCCGCCGCTTTGGCGCAACTGCGCCTTGTTTCCCGGCAAACCCTGGCCTTAGTCTGCGGCTCACCGACCAGCGTCGATGCCTTTGCCAGGCGTCTGTACCTGGCCGGATTGCCGCGCAATCAACTGCTGGCGGACGTCTTTCTGAGCCGTGGTTGAGCGCTGACTTTTCAGACGCGAGACCTGCCATGACCGATGCTATCCAAGTAGAACGTGAACGCGGCCTGTTGACCCTGCGCCTGAATCGCCCGGACAAGAAAAACGCCCTGACCCGCGCGATGTACAGTCGTCTTGCCGAGGCCCTGAAGCAGGCCGACAGCGATCCTGAAATCAACGCCGTGCTGATCACCGGCAGCGCCGAATGCTTCACCGCCGGCAACGACATCGCCGATTTCGTCCAGCAACCGCCGAGCGACCTCGACAGCCCGGTGTTCCACTTCATGCTCAATCTGCTCGAATGCCGCAAACCGGTGATCGCCGCCGTGGCCGGTGCAGCGGTGGGCATCGGCACCACGTTGCTGCTGCACTGCGATCTGGTGTACGTCAGCCGCGATGCGCGGTTGCGCATGCCGTTCGTCAACCTGGGGCTGTGCCCGGAGTTTGGCTCCAGCCTGATCCTGCCGCGCCTGCTTGGCCAGGCCAAGGCTGCCGAGTTGTTGCTGCTGGGTGAAGGGTTCAACGGTGAGCAGGCGGCGGCCTGGGGCATTGCCACCCAGGCATTGCCCAGCGGCGAAGCGGCCTTTGCCAAGGCGCGGGAGATGGCGCTGCGCTTCGACAAACTGCCACCCGAAGCGGTGCGCATCAGCAAACAGCTGATGAAGGCGCCGGATAGGGAGTTATTGCGCAAGGTGGTCGAGGAGGAAGGCAAGCTGTTCGTCCAGCGCTTGCGCTCGCCGGAAGCAATTGCGGCACTGATGGGGTTTATCAACCGGGGGTGACCGGGGTCGGCCCCGGTCCCGCAATCATTGAGTTGGAAAGCAAAGAGCCCTGCCATTCACAGGGCAGGGCTTTTGTTTCTCGGCCGTCGCGCTCACTGAGCCGGGCCAGCGTCTGGTATCAACCCACGCATGACCCTGACGAAGTTGCTTTTTGTCCAGGTTATGAACAAAACCTTACCCTCCATAAAGGCAAGGGGCAGCACGGCGAGACCGGTAGTGTCGGCGAAACGCCAATATCCGGTACCGTTACCGAATGAAGTGTCCAGCGCGCCATTGTTCAGAAAACGCGCAACTACGACGTTACCGCTGATGAGTGGATCTAATTCGTCGCCCGCTCTTCCCGCCACTAGAAACGTGCCGTTTCCGAGGACCTTACCCGACAGCCAGTTTGTCTTTCCTTGATCCAGGATGGTATCAAGCGGCTCGCCTCCATTAAATTGAATGTTTGGTGTACCGTCCGGCTCTCGACTGATCAACAAACCTCTGACGCCGACACTGATGCCAATGCCCAGGATGCGTTCGTTGGGCTGAGTGACCAAGTCACGGATCTGATAGTCAGCATATTCCCCGCCGATAAGCACATAACCCCCGTCCCCAAATGAGGTATCGAGCTCGCCTTTATCATCCAGCTGAACGAACAGTGCCTTTTGGGTAGAGATGGGGAGCGTTTCGACGACCCCCGCGCCAACGAACTTGCCCTTCGCCGTTCGCATGAGGGACCACAGAAAGACATTTCTGGCATCTTTAGGTTTGGCTTCAAAAAAACCGCTTCCATTGAAGTTTGTGTCGGGTGAACCATCGCTGTTTAAAACATTGATGTAGTCGAAATTTTTCCCTTCTTGAATCAACAAAATGCGGTTGTCAGGCAAACTCGAAAGCTGTGTGCGACCGGTGTCTGCGCTGTGTGGAGTCTGAGCACTCGCAAGCGCTGAGATGCCTTGTGCATTGTCGGGCGGCAGATCAATGATTCTTATCCCTCCCTCCCCGAACGCCGTATCCATTTCTCCATTCAAATGAAGGCGTACCAGAGAACTTCTCCACCCAGCCCCCGGGGCTAAAAAAAATCCGACAAGTAAAATCCTCTTGCTCCCGTCGATATCCACCAGCAGGATCTGCTGCGAACTATTGCTTATAGAGCTTTCACTCCCGTCAAACGACCCCACGACGTAGCCATTTCCCCCGAAGTCTTTATCGAACTGGCCATGTTCATTTAGATGAAAACATGCATACAGGCTCCGGTTTTCAAGGTCTTGTACGCTGCATAAAAAGTAAGCATCTCCGGAGGGGCCAAGCGTAAGGAACCGCGGAATAATGTTTTTGATGCCTTCAGAGGGAGGCGCAGTAAAAATCCCGTCCTCTGCAAAGGTCTTGTCCAGTTGTGCGAGGTTCGTGAGCTGAATTGCCATTGTGTCACTCCTTCTTCAGCGTATTCACTCATTGGTATCAGGGTGAGTGGATGCGCGAATGAACGGTGGTTCTACTGTCAGAGTTGACAGTTACGACGAGCGGTAATGGCATCAGTGACCGCTGAAAACGGCCATTTGGAAACGCAAAAGCCCCGCCATTCTCATGGCGGGGCTTTTGTTTTTCAGCGCGGGACGACTCAGACCATCTTGTCGCCAACGTGCAGGATTTTCATGCCGTTGGTGCCGCCAGTGGTGTGGTAGCTGTCGCCCTTGGTCAGGATGACCCAGTCGCCTTTTTCCACGACGCCGCGCTTGACCAGTTCGTCGATCGCTTTCTGGCTGACTTCGTTCGGTGCCAGCGACGCCGGGTCGAACGGCACGGTGTACACGCCACGGAACATCGCTGCGCGAGCCTGGGCTTCGCGGTGCGGGGTGAAGGCGTAGATCGGCACCGAGGAGCGGATACGCGACATGATCAGCGGGGTGTAGCCGCTTTCAGTCAGCGCGATGATCGCTTTCACGCCCGGGAAGTGGTTGGCGGTGTACATGGTCGCCAGGGCGATGCTTTCGTCGCAGCGCTCGAATTCCTTGCCGATACGGTGGCTGGAGGTCTTGCTGGTCGGGTGCTTTTCAGCGCCGACGCAGATACGCGCCATCGCCTGAACGGCTTCCAGCGGGTACAGACCGGCAGCGGATTCGGCCGAGAGCATCACGGCGTCGGTGTAGTCGAGCACGGCGTTGGCCACGTCGGACACTTCGGCGCGGGTCGGCATCGGGTTCTGGATCATCGACTCCATCATCTGGGTCGCGACGATCACTGCCTTGTTGTGGCGGCGTGCGTGCAGAATGATTTTCTTCTGAATGCCCACAAGCTCGGCGTCGCCGATTTCCACACCCAGGTCACCACGGGCAACCATCACTGCGTCGGACGCCTTGATCAGGCCGTCGAGGGTTTCATCATCGGCCACGGCTTCGGCGCGTTCGATCTTCGCCACCAGCCAGGCCGTGCCGCCGGCTTCGTCACGCAGTTGACGGGCGTAGTTCATGTCGGCAGCGTCACGCGGGAAGGACACCGCGAGGTAGTCGACTTCCATTTCAGCGGCGAGCTTGATGTCGGCCTTGTCTTTTTCAGTCAGGGCCGGTGCGGTCAGGCCGCCACCGCGACGGTTGATGCCTTTGTGGTCGGACAGCGGGCCGCCGATGGTCACGGTGCAGTGCAGTTCGGTGGCGGTAGCGGTGTCGACGCGCATCACCACACGGCCGTCGTCGAGCAGCAGCTCGTCGCCCACGCCGCAGTCTTTCACCAGATCCGGGTAGTCGATGCCGACCACTTGCTGGTTGCCTTCGGTCAGCGGATGGCTGGTGGAGAAGGTGAACTTGTCACCGATCTTCAGCTCGATGCGCTTGTTGGCAAATTTGGCGATACGGATTTTCGGGCCTTGCAGGTCACCCAGCAGGGCGACGAAGCGACCGTGCTTGGCAGCCAGGTCACGCACCAGCTTCGCGCGAGCCTTGTGCTCGTCGGGGGTGCCGTGGGAGAAGTTCAGACGGGCGACGTCCAGACCAGCCAGAATCAGCTGTTCGAGAACTTCCGGCGAGTTACTGGCCGGGCCAAGGGTAGCGACGATTTTGGTACGACGGACGGACATGCAAAGACTCCTGAGTTCAAGCGCTAGCAGAGGCTACTATGCTCTTGGGGTGTAGTCATTGTTCGTTTGCACTACTTTTTGTGAAGAGCTTCGTTATTGTTTTCTTTATTGAACGCGACAATCGGCGCAAACGCTTCTGAAGATTTTTGGCAGCGGGTCGATACACTGCTCAAGACAGGAGAACCCTCATGCGATTGTTGCCCATTGCCGCCCTTGCCCTCAGCGCCCTCGCTGCCACGGGATGTACCCGTTGGGCGATGAACCACCATCTGAACAACGCCTACAGCGCCTATGACCGAGGCAATTGCGAGCAGGTGATGCTCGAACTGTCCAAGGTCGAGCGCGACAGCCGGGCCCGCCCTTATGTGTGGCCGGAAGTGTCGATGATGCGCGGTCAGTGCCTGGAACGGCAAAAAATGTACATCGACGCGGCGCAGACCTACCAGTTCATCATCGCCTCGTACCCCAACAGCGAATATGCCTTCCGCGCCCGTGCGCGCCTGGAAACCCTGCAGAGCCTGGGCCACTACCCGACGCGCAGTGCAGCTGCAGTGCCGAGTCCGCAACGCTTCTGATGCTGGTTGTCATACAAACGCTGGCTGACTGTATAAGGTGAGCTATAGTCCAGTGATCCGGTTCAGCGCCTGGCGTCTGAACCGGGGCAACACCTGCGACTGGTCGTTGTTGAGGTGATGGCGTATTGGCGACCATCCCACCGGAAGCGGGGAGAGCACGTCTGCGATACAGGCGTGTTCCGAAGCAAAGGTGCGGCTCTGTGATGGAGCCTTGCATGGCGTACTGCGCATGTTTACCGACCGTCGAATCGAACGGCACCAGTTGCCGTACTTCCTCCGGGTGTTCAACAGCGTCACCGACAAACCCATCGGTTTTCTGGGCAATGTGTCCGAAGACGGGCTGATGCTCATCAGCCAGTTGCCGATGATGATCGGTGTCGATTTCAGCCTGCGTCTCAAGCTCCCGTGCGGCGATGGCCTCCAGCAGGTGATCGACCTCACCGCGTGCTGCCTGTGGTGCCATGAAGACGCGACCCCGATGCATTACGACGCCGGCTTCAGCCTGCAGCGTCCGCCGCCGGAATATGCGCAACTGGTCGAGGCGTTGCGTCAGTACTTCAGTTTTCAGCCATTGCCGGCCTCGGCCTGACTTCATACCGCCAAAAGCTTCGCGGGCAAGCCCGCTCCCACAAGGATCGCTGGTGCACACAATTTTTGTGATCAGCACGGGCCACTGTGGGAGCGAGCCTGCTCGCGAAAGCGTCAGTACAGACGCGCCGTGATCAACGCCCGGGCCGCCGCAATCGCCCGCTCACTGTCCAGCGCCTGCTCCGCCAGCAACAAACCCATCTCGCTCAATTGATAAATCGCCATCGCGAGGGTGGCGGCTGCAAGCAGGTCAGTCGACCGGGAGGCATACGAAATACCGGCGCGCCCGAGGGCGCCCTGCGAACAGCCACCATCAAGTGCGGGGATAGGGAGTACCCGACTTGATGACGCTTATGCACGTTCGTCTACCCCCGGGCGACTGAACCCGACCACTGATTGGCAGCGGCACGGACCACGTTACGGGTCATCAGCAAAGCGCACAAGCCAGCGGATTCTGGCGGATCTGTAGGCAAAGGCGCATGGCGTTGTAGCCTCCCGGCGAGCTGGGGGAAACGCCGCGAAATACTCGTTACCGTTCGTCAGTACTGTCAGATTTTACAGGTAGGCAACCAGGTACCTCAGGCGTATCAACTCATTGTGCCGTATCAATCCTGGCATCACCCGAGAGATCTCTCATGGCAGACGATAATGAACAATCCGGCTCTGACAATAACCCCGAAATTACGCCTGGGGTTACTGCAGATGAACAATCGATAGCGCGGCCGGCGCCCCTTGTTCATAAGCCGTCCTCCATGAGTTACGCGCTGGTATCACCCGTGTATTTTCATATTGAGGCGGGTGAATTTGGCGTTCACGAATATCAGTTGGTAGACCAGTATGGAGGTCAGAGCTATACGGGAAATACCGATGGCCTTGGCGTGTTGTTCAGAAGTGTGCCCGCCACCGATCGTAACGGTCAGGGCCGTTTCGGTTTCCGGGCAAAATTGAGAGGTGAATGGCAGAGCTGGGGTTATGTGGATTTCATCCTCGCAGCCAAGCCGCTTATGACCTCCTTCCAGAGTGGTGCCCAATTGGGTGCCAGGCCGATTATCAGCGGTACTAAAGATGCCAGGGCGTCGGCGGTTGTTCGTGTACTTTTTGATAACGGTTCGAGTTACGGCGTAACCGTGCCAGCTCCAGATAAATGGAGTTATCAACGTGCGTCGGACCTCACCCCGGGGCCGCATATTTTCTCTGTCGAGTACTACATCCCTTGGGGGGAGCAGGACACGGGACGTACAGATTATCCCTTCACAGTTGTTTACGACCCGGCGCAGATCACTCTCCCTAAAGAAAATGATGTGATACGTGAACTTAGACCGGAAGTCTCTGGTACAGGGCCCAACGACGGTGTAACGGTCACGATATACAGAGAGGGCGGGAGCGGGGGATCCTACGGGCAAGCAACCGTCAGAAACGGCTTATGGAAGGTAAACCTTAGCCAGGATTTACCCGAGGGGCCCTTTGTTTTTCATGCTGATTCAAGTTTCCAGGGCACGCACATCGGGTATTCAAACAAGGTGCCCGTGACGGTTTACTTGCGGCCGGCCACACCTGCAATTACCTCGCCTGCAAATGCCTCGCAGCAGGCAATGACCTTTACGGTGTCAGGTAACGAGGGCGAAGCAGGGGCTATAGTTATTCTGTTAGAAGACTTGGGTTCTGCCCAAGTGGGCCAGAGCAATGTTTTGACTGGAGCGCAATGGAGCGCGTCCGTCACGCTGCCCCCCGGGCCTGCTTCTCTGGTTGCCAAGCAAATCAAAGGAGGTCTGGAGTCGGGACGGAGTGTGCCGCGGTTGTTTAAAATTCGCCCCCCAGCCTTGACCACAGTCAGTGTTGTCTACCCGACCCTCACCACAATCGAGTTTTCCGGCGCTGGCTTCACCGGCGCCACGGTCGAGATCACGATCGTGAAAGGCCCGGCCGGCGCAACACCGCCGTCTAGCGTGACCGTGCAGGGCGGGCGCTGGACCGCCAGCTCACAAAACTGGCCCATCGGCGATTACGATCTGAAGGCTGTCCAGAAAGTCTCCGATAACGCGGGTGGCTGGATTCCTTCGCAGGAATACCTGTTCAAGGCGTCATCAACACTGCCGCCGCCCACGGATGTGACCCACACCATTACCAGTTACACCCCGACATTCAGCGGTAGGGGCGTTACCGGCGCGTCGGTCGAGATTACGGACAAGGCGGACAACAGCGTGGTCGCCCCGTCGGCAACCGTCACGGCACAGGGCTGGTCGACCCGGGCGTCGCAGGCCTGGGCACCGGGTTCGACACGCACAGTGCGTGTGCTGCAGAAACTGGGTGATGCGGTGTCGCAAGCGGTTGAACGGATCGTCAACATCGACCGTTTTCCATCACCGACTGAGCTGGCTTATACCGTGGTCGATTACACGCCGATCCTGACGGGCAAAGGGGTGATCGGAGCCACGGTGCATGTGACGGACAGGACGACCGGCGCGCCGATTGCACCGATGGCACCGGTAACGGCCCAGGGCTGGCGGGCACAGGCTTCAGCACGTTGGGAGCCGAACACCACCAAGGTTGTGCTGTTGGTGCAAAAAGACGGTTCTGTGGCCTCCGACTCTGTGGAAATGACCATCAGCGTGCCGCTGCTGGCACCGCAGATCACTGCTGTCGAGAATGACGGCCTGTCACCAAAAATCTCCGGCACCTGCTGGCCCGGCGCGACGCTCAGCCTGAAATACAGCGACAGTACAAACGAACACACACCCAGTGGCAGCAGCGGCACCTGGATCTTCAAGCGCGAGGCTGGGTTTGCGCCGGACAGGGAACATACCGTCACGGTGATTCAGACCGTTGCAGGGCGCGCATCGCCCCCGGCATCGCGAGCATTTTCGGTCAGTCCGGAGAAACCGGTGATCACCGAACCGAATGAAAACGCAGATGCCCACTACGACCTGATCGTGCGCGGAACCAACGGGTTCAATGGTGCCACGCTGCAACTGCGCGACGCGCAATTCGGCCGGGTATTGGGCCAGCCGAAACGGCTGACGGCGCATGGTGCCTGGTTCATCGAACTGAAAAAACTCGAGATTCGCAAATACCAGATCGACGCCACGCAAACCATCGCCGGCAGGGAATCCCTGCGCAGTGATGTGCGCAGCTATTTTGTGGTGCTGTTGCCGCCGGTCATCGAGGTGCCGGCACACAATCAGTCACTGGCGCGAACCTCCAGGTTTTCCGGTACCGGAGAACCCTATGGTCAGGTGACGCTCTGGCGTGAAAATCCGAGCGAGATCCTGCTCGAAAAAGTACCGGTCAGTGCCGAGGGTAAATGGGCGGCCGAGGTGACGCTACCGATTGGCAACTACACCGTGAAGGCCAGGCAAATCTTTCAGACCCATGAATCGAAGGACACCCTGTCACGCATTTATAAAGTGGTGCCGGCAGCGCCGTTCATCGAAAGCCCCGGCCGGGGCGTGCATATCGGTCGATCGGTTGTCGTGTCCGGATTCGGCTACCCGGGGGACACCGTTACGGTCACGCTGACGGGCAGCAAGGGCGCGCTCTTCGGGCGCAGTCCGGTGCTTGGGGATCGTACCTGGTCATTGACGCTTGAAGCGGATCAGCCCGCCGGCGCCTGCGATGTGGTGGCGGTGTCCTCGCGTGACGGCTTCGAATCTGCCGCTTCAGCCGCGCACCCTGTGGTGCTCGGCACTTACCTGCCCGGTATCGACGAGCCGGCGCCGGGACGCTGGGTCGAAAATCCGCTTCGTTTCGTCGGTAAAGGCCGCGTTGGCGTCGGGCGTGTGGTGACCTGGTACGACCCTGAGCAAGCCTTGAGCGCCAGCCTTGCCGTCACTGTTCAAGGCTGGCATGGCGAGGCGACGCAACCCGTGCTTCCAGGCGGCCATTGGTGCCGCTTCCAACAGACCCTCACCGACGGGGCGGATGGCGCGAGCCTGTCCGATTGGGTTGAAAGCGAGCGCTTTGACATGACTTCGATCCCACCGGGAGCCCGACCATGACCGATCCTGTGACGCGCCCCGTGCTGCAGTTGCTGGCACAAGTGTTCAGCGATGATCAACGCCAGACCTATGCCGAGTTTTGCGCTTATCTTGAAAACGGTGGCTCGATTTTCCCTTTGGTCGAGCATGGCGTGCAGGGGCTGGTCAGGGCTTACCGGATGACCCCCGACGATGCGCGGGCCTTTCTGCGTGCTGCGAACAGCCTGGCGATTTGTATCCGGCGCCAGTTTATCGAGCACTCGTTGAGTGGCTCTGCGGCGCAGGTCACTCGCTGCAAAAGCGGTCTGCTGTCGTTCGTTCAAGGGCCGAGTTACGAGCAGTTATTCGAGCCGGATTTCGATACCCTCTGTCCTCCGCAAGCGCTGGAGTCGTTCACCTCGCCGGTGGCTTATCTGATTGAATTGTTACGCTGGATCGATGAGCGGATCTACAACGTTGGCAGCGCCGAGAAACTGGATTTGCACGACCGGCGCCAGGATCTGAAAAAGCTGCTGGTCGACTTCAACGCGGTGCATCAGGCGGTGTCGGCGGTGGACATTATCGTCCCGGTGCTCGAAACATTTATCGAGAAAAACAGCAGCGGCCCGCCGGATCTGGAAGAGGCGCTGATCCAGGCCCGCTATCCCAACGGCCTCCCTTACTATCAGCATTGGGTCACCCTCGATTTTGTTGCCCGTCAGCATGGCCTGTCGGTGGGCAATTTCGCCCACATGGTGGATTTGGCCTATCCCTATTTCCTGCAGCCCGAGGCGTGGGATAACGATGCGGGGCGTGCTTTTACCCATGCTTCGCGACTGGGGCCTTATCAGCGTGAGTTGTTGACCGAGGCGCCTACAGCTGCGAAAGACCGCGATGCCTATTACGAGCGCAATTTCGGTGCGCATGGATTGGAATGGCAAAACCTCAATCAGGTGCCGTTCTTTGGCGAGCGCACCCGGCTGGACGCCCGGGGCATCGAGGCGTTGTTGTCGATACGCGAGTTCGCCCCGACGCGTTCGGCCAACGTCACCGTGTATGAACCCGTGCAACCGGGAGCTGACGAGAGTCAGCGCTCCGGCTCGGTGTATCTCAATGCCGCCGCGAGTCCGGCACTCGATATTGATTACAAGGACGACGACGCAGCCTTCCTGCATCGTCTGACGCAAGACCCGAGCACCATTGACCGCTACGAGCGCATGAACCGCAAGCTACGTCTGGATCAATGGCTGGAATTGCCCACCGAGCAGGTGGATGCGTTGCTGACAGCAGCGATCAAGGCCCAGGCACGGGGTGCTGAGCCGCCAGCCCCGTGGTGGATTTCCTCCCATCAGGTGCATGCCCTGGGCTTGTTCCAGTCACTGCGTGAACGTTATGGCTGCGCGGCAGAAGACTTTGCGGCATTCATCGATGAAATGTCGATTTATGGTCGCGCCGAGGTGTTGTCACTGTTTGACCGCACGTTCAACAGTTCGGGCAATTATCGCCAACCGCTGAAGCTCGACGGCGCAACGTTTGCGACGCTGCCGGCGCAGGGTGTCCCCGAGTTGACGGTCACTCAATTGTGCAGCGGTTTAAACATCGATCTACAGACTTACAGCTATCTGGCGACGGCGATCGAGCGCGCACATGGGCAAACGGGCACGCTTACGCGTACACCGGCGATCATTTCGAGTTTCTATCGGCTGGTGAAGCTGCCGCGGTTGCTGGGTATTACCCCGGTCGAAGGCCTGCTGATGCTGACCCTGCTGGGCGGGGAAAGTTGGGTCGACGGGCTGGCCGGTCCTCCGCGCATTCAGGAACGCCGTAACAGTGAGACCACACCGGACGTACTCAACCTGATTTATGCGCTGCACTCCTGCGTGTCCTGGTGCAAGGACCGCGAGCTCCCCGTGCTGTGGATGTTGCAACAGGTATCACCGCCGCAGGCATTGGCGGTTGCCACGCAGGTCGAGCGCCGCTTGTTTGATCAGATCCGTAATTTGCTGCCTGCCACGCTGTTCAACAATGCCGGGTTGGCGATGGCCGGCGTGCCCTCGCTGGAAGGCCTGGACTGGCTGCAATTGTTGACCGAACTGGTGGATAGCACAGGGCTGGTCATCGACCTGCAGTTGCCTGAGCCGCAGTACCTGAATTTTGCCCGGGAAAAGCTCGATGAGGCTGTCAGGGAAGGACTTGGCGAGAACGATGTCAGCGTACGGGGAATCATCGTCGAGCGAATGCTGGGCGTGCTGTTGGAGGCTCGTGAGGCGCAGGTCTCGGTCGTCAGGGAGTGTCTGGCGGTTTACACGGGCCTTGATGCCAAGCGCGGGTTACAGATGCTGACGTGGGCGCAGTTCACCGCCTATCAGTTGTTGTTACATGTCAGTGAAAGGGCCGAGCGCGATGCACTTGAAGACATCCGGTCCGGAGCGCACGCCTCTGAAAAACCAGACCCGTTGCTGAGCCTGTTAGCCGATGTCCGGCGGCGTAGTGCTGTAACCATCAAACTGGACTTGAGCGCTTTGCTGCTCGAAGACTTTCTGCAATACGGTCACCAGGCATGGATGGATCAGGAGGATCGGCATCTGTTGTCGATACGCGTGCTGTATTACCTGAGTTCGCTGAGCCGGGCGTTTGAATTGAGTGAACAGCCCGCCGCCAACCTGCTGGATTACCTGCGTCAGGTCAATGCGTTGCCGAGCCCTCTGACAGGTGACGCACTACGGTTGGCGCAGCAGGCGGCATCGGTGCGGCTCGCAGCGTTTTTCGACTGGAGCGTGCATGAAGTGCGTGAATGCGTCAGCCGCATCGACCCGACCCTGAAGATTCTGAAGAACCTGTCCCAGCTCGACTTGCTGATGCGCATCCGCGTACTCGCCCGCCACAGCGGCATGGACGCCTTGACGATTTTTCTGGTGGGCAACCTGCCGGAAACCGTTGAGAAGGATGCTTATCGAATCGCCGCCGAGCGCGCTGTGCTCAGCCTTTCGGATGCGCATGCGCCGCTGGTTGCTTTCGCCGATGAAGTTGTGCAACCGCTTGTCACCATGACCTGTGTCGTGGACAAGACCGAGGTGGTGGCCAACAAGCCGAACGAGAAGATCATCTTTACCGTGACCCTCAAGGATGCCGACGGCAAGCCACTGAGCGGCGTCAATGTGTACTGGTCGGCCAGTCTGGGCACGATTCAGACAAAAGCCACCGAAGTCGACGGTACGGTAACGGTCGAGTACCTGCCGGGCAAGGTCATGGGGCGGGAAGTTCCGCTGTTCTGGCTGGACCTGATCGACGCACAGCAGGCCCCGGCGATCAGCGTCACCGACGACGCGCTGTCGCTGTTCTTCCCGGGGCCGCTGATGGCCCAGGTCCCGCTGGGGCCGGTTCCATTGGGGCAGGAAGTCGAGCTGTACGCCACGTTGCGCGATAACTATCGAAACCCTGGGCGTCACCGTCTGGTGCGCTGGTTCGCCACGGCTGAGGGCGGCAACGATGATTCGGTAGTGATCCGCCCCGAGCAGAGTTACACCGATGGCGAGGGTATTACGCGGGTGTTCGTGTCCAGCCCGTCCGGCGGCACGTTCACGATCAGCGTGCGCTCTGAGGCCAACGACGCTGAATCGCTTTTTGACCCCATTACGTTTGCCAATGCGTCGACGCCCCAGTGAAGGTCCTCGTTGATGGTGTGTGCGTTTCAGAATGCTGGAGAAGACCATGACTCAACGCAATCTGGCTCAATTGTTGGAAAAACGCCGTACAGCGTTGGTCGAGTACTGCATCGGCCAGGTTTCCAGCGAGAAATATCCTTTCGTGAAAACGGCACAGGATCTATTCGAATTGCTGCGCATGGACCCGCTGGATAACTACCCGGTGCAAAGTTCATGGGTGGCCGAAGCGACCAGCTGCGCTCAGCAATTCATTCATGCGGCCTATCGCAAGCTTGAGCCTGGTTACGAGACGGTAGAGTTTGACCAGGCGGATCTGAAACTCTGGGAGCTCTACAGCAATTATCCTGACTGGGCGGCGATCTCGTTGATCGCGGTCTATCCGGAAAACTTCATCAATCCCTTTGTGCGACAACGCAAGACCCGGCTGTTCAAAGCGCTTGAGAATGACTTGAACCAGACGCGCCTGAGTGGCGATTCGGTGCAGCGCGCCTTGCAAGGGTACCTCAAGGTGTTTGAGCAGACCTGCAACCTGGATGTCATCAGCGCCTGTCTGGACGGCGATTCGGCAACGCGCGCGACTTACTATTTTGTCGGTCGTGAGCGAGTACAGCCGTTCCAGTATTTCTGGCGCAAGGCCGAGATTGAACTCACATCTGCCGGTAACCCGGTCAACCCGGCGGCGTGGGGCGAATGGCAGCCGGTGGATATTCCAGTAGGGAACAGGGTCCTGGACTTGCGGCCGCTGTTCTGGGCTGGACGTTTATGCCTGGTGTGGGCCGAATGGCGTGACCAGATGGGCAGCACGCAAGACGAGGCTTACTTGCCGCACCGGCTGGACATCAATCTGGCGTTCATGAGTCAGAACTCGGAATGGTCGGCACCGCTGAGCCTGTATAGCGCCGACCAGGGCAGCGACACCAGCGCCGGTGCCCGGCTGGTCGCGACGACGTTGGCTGATGCCATTCACCCCAAGGGCCGTTTGGGCGTATTGCTCACCAACGACAAGACTGACGCCGCTGGCCTGAATGTTCTGGCAACCCGTGATGTGCTCTTTCGTCCGATGGCCGAAGACGACGGCAGCTGGCTTGAGCATCTGGCCAAGCGTCGCTTCACCGATGCTTTGGTCGTACAACATCCGCTGACGCCGAAGAATCAGCCGACGGTTGCGATCAAGGGTGAAACCTCGGGAGCGCTGACGGCTTACTACGCCTTGCAGGCGGTGTTCTCGGAAGTGGAGGGGCAGGACTTTCTGTGGGTCAGGGGGCTGTGCCGGGCGAGGCGCGAGGTCATCACCCAGACCACGGAGTTTGAGCTGAAAATCAACAATGGCGCGGCAGACGACCCGGACCCTCTCAAGGAATCAAAACCCCTTGCCGGAGGCTGGGCCACCGGTTGGATGGAGCTCAAACGCACGAAAGGAGGCTTTGTCAGCCCGGTCGAAATTTCCTTGAGCAACGCTACTGAAGGCAGCAAGACCTTTACCGTATCGCTGACCGATATCACCCGTTTCGTGCCGCCCGCGCTGGAAAAAAACGCGCTGGATGCCGCGCAGTTCATCGGGTTTCGGCAGGCCGGAATGTTGCCTCGTGCGCGCCTGAACTCATTGTTCGGCCCGGAGCTGGTGCAGCGTAGCAATATTTCCGTGGATGCCGTACTGGACTGGGACACCCAGTTCCTGGCGGAGCCGCCGCCAGCCTCAGGCCCGATCACAGAGCCGAACGGGGCATTCGACGGCGCCAACGGCTTGTATTTCTGGGAACTGTTTTTTCATCTGCCGCATCTGGTGGCGGCCCGCCTGCGGGCCGAGGATCGCTATCTGGAAGCGCAGAACTGGTGGCATTACCTGTTCGATCCGCAGGCTACTGAAACCTTCGTCGAGCCGAAGAAACCTCGCTATTGGCGCTGCCGCCCGCTGGCGGATGTGGGGAATATGGGGCACGAAGCAAAGATGCCGACCGATCCGGATGCGATCGCCTACGCCGCACCACGGCACTACAAGATTCTGGTGTTCACCGAATACGTGAAAAATCTGGTCGCCTGGGGTGACTGGTATTACCGCCAGCTCACCCGGGATGCACTGGTGGCGGCAAAACTGTGTTACGTACAAGCCGAGTTTCTGATGGGCAAGCCGCCTGCTGCTCGGGCGGTGACCCGCTGGCAAACGCAGACGGTAGAAGACTTGTTGAAACAGAGCAAAACACGGCCGGCGCTCGAGCAGTTTGAGCAGGAACTGGTGTTTTCCCTGGCCGACATTCCACCGGCCGCAGAAACCTCGCCGTTGATGGGCATGCTGGCGAATGAACCGTTCAAAATTTCCGCCAATCAACAGTTGCTCGACCTGTTCGACTGGCCGGGGCAACGCCTGAACAACTTGCGCAATAACCTGACGCTGGACGGTAAACCGCTGAACGTTCCATTGTTCAGCCCGCCGACCGATCCCGATCAATTGTTGCGCGACCTGGCCGCTGGCGGCGTCGGTACCCCGAGGCCGATGGGCGGGCGTCTGGTGGTAAGTGCGTTTCGTTGGCGTATTACCTACGAGGCTGCGTTGCGGGCGGTGCAGACTCTGCAGGAGTACGGCAGCCAGGTATTGCGCCTGATTGAACAGCGTGACCGGGCCGAGCAGGAAGAGTTGCAACAGGAGCATCTCAAGGAGCTGGGCCTTTACGCTCGTACCGTTCAAGAACAGTCGATTGCCCAACTGCAAGCGAATGTCACTGCGTTGAGCCAGAGTCGCGCCGTGGCTCAGCAACGGGCCGACCGGTTCAAGGCCTGGTACGACGAGAACGTGAGCGATGCCGAATATCAGGTCATGGAAAAGCTGCAGACAGCCAAATGGATGAATGTGGGAACGCACGCGATCAAGACGGGGGGGGCGGTGGTGGCCTCGCTACCGAACATTTTCGGTTTGGCCAACGGTGGGCATCGTGTGGAAAAAATAGCCGATGCCGTGGTCTTCGGCATGGAAATCGGTGCGATGGTTTTGCAGATCGACGCGGATAAACAAGCCCTCACCGAAAGCTACCGTTTGCGTCGCCGAGAGTGGGAGTTGCAACGTGATCAGGCGTTGGCCGAAGTCGGCGCGATCGAGGAACAGATCACCGCGCAAACGTTCGCGCTCCAGGCTGCCAGAACCAGCCTTGAGCAAACCCTGCGCGCCAATAGTCAGGCGTTGGCGCTCTATAACTACCTGAAAAAACGTGCCTCCGGCGCCGAGTTGTTCGGCTGGCTGCTGGGGCAACTCAAAGCCTTGCACTATCAGGCTTACGACGCAGTGGTCAGCCTGTGCCTCAGTGCCCGGGCTTCGTTGAGCGCAGAAACCGGTGATTACGAAAGCGCTGATTCGTTACCGCAGGTATGGCTGGACAACCGTCACGGGCTGACGGCGGGTGAACATCTGCGCGAATACCTGCTGCGCATGGATCGCCTGTACCTGCAAAGCCATGAACGTCGCCTGGAACGGATCAAGACCATTTCACTGCGACGCCTGTTCGATGACAAGGTTGATCCGCAGACGGGGTTCTCCGACTGGAGCCGGGCATTGGCAGACCTGATCGACAAGGGCACGCTGGAGTTCCAGCTGACGCAGTTGTCGTTCGATCGCGATCATCCGGGGGAATACTGTCGGCTGATCAATCTGGTGGAAGTCGATCTGCCGGCGCTGGTTGGCCCTTATCAGGATGTACAGGCGACGCTGCATCAGATCGGCAGCATGACCGCCACCCAGGCCACGGCACGGTCGGTCGAGTACCTGCATCAGCCGGCGGGCAAGGTGGCGCCTGCCGAGGTGCTGTTCAATCTGCGCAGTGGCCAGCAGATCGGTTTATCGGTTGGGATCGCCGACACCGGCATGAACGCCAGCAAACTGGATGAAGGCTTGCTCAACCCGTTCGAGAACACCGGGGTGGTATCGCGTTGGCAGTTGCACTTTCCCTGGCCCAAGAGTGAGCGGCAAACATCAATGCTCGAGTCGCTTACCGACGTCATCGTGCGCATCCGATACACGGCCAAGGCCGGTGAGCCGACCTTCACCCTTGCCGTCAAAGACCTGGTGACGCGGTCAATGACTGCCCATCAGTCACGCGCTGTCAAAGGAGCCGGTAATCATGTTTGATCCAGTCGTTCAGGCCAATGACAGTCTGGTACTCAATGGCGATTTCAGCCAAGGCATGAGCGACTGGACGCGGGGGGCCAACCCGCGCGAGGTCACAGTCGTCGGCGAGGAGTATGACGGTATACAGGTCAGGCTGCTTTCTGCGGGAAACCTTGGCTCTGCCTGGCAGCAGGTCACTGTACCTGTAGAGCCGGGTGCCAGCGCCAGGTATGTGCTGAGCTTTCTCCATGAAACGCGGCATACCGACGCGGGCCGCATGCTCATCACGGCTGAAGATGGAACCGTGTTGAGCGAAATCCTGTTGCCGCCGGGCAGGCCTCGCGACCTTGCAGAGGACCAGGCACGGATCGCCAGCGGACAGCCGCTGGTATTCAAGCCGATTCAGTACGACGCTCCGTTCGATCTACCGCTGCAGCGCCTGGACAAGATCCGCGTCACGGTGGTCGCTCCGGCCAATGCTGATCCCGAGGACTATCACCTGAAGGTCCTGATCACGCGCATTCATCTGGCGCTGCACCTTGAGCCAGTGGTGCTGCAGACACTGAAGCTGGACGAGGAGCAATTGCCGGCCGGCGGCCCGCTCTACCTGTGCCTTGGCGCGGACGGTGGATTTCAGCATCGGCTTGAATGTGTTCCCGAACCCGACAGTCCCTGGCTCTACACCAAGGCTGCGCTGATCAGCGACGACAACCCGCAAGGCGCCGTTACCGCGACGCCTGACTGGGGCGTCGATCAACCGCTGGATTCACCGTGGCTCCTGCAGTGCCCATTGATCGGTGATCAGGATCCGTATCTGTTCACGGTCAAACTGCTGAACCAGTACACCGCTGCGCCTTATCCGGTGCAGGTCTCGCTGGGCCATCACCGGCTGGTGTTTCGCGAGAAGCAGCAGGCTGCGTATTACCCGGTGCTGGAGTTGGCGCAATCAGTGCGGCTGGGCGTGCGAGTGGCCTCTTGGTACACCGGTCAGTTTCTGGCCGGGCGCACGGTGACCTGGGCGGTCGACGGGCAGGGGCTTTTGAGCACGACACCCACCGATCCTGAGGGGTGGGCGTATTTCGATTATCTGCCCACGGCGGCAGGCGATTTCAGCGTCGTCGCCTCGGTAACAAGTCCCTACTATGCCAGCGGGGTCGAGACTACAACGCTGGGTGTTCGGGTGCTCGCGACCGATCCCTGGAAGGACGTTCTGGCGGTGGTCGAGGGTAACGCCTTGCCCTGGGCGCAAAAGACCGGATACCCCAATCGTGGTTCGACCTATCAGGTGAGTGTTCGAGTGCCCGAGGTGTTGCGCGGCACTGAGTTGGCCATGCGCTGGGAAGGCGATTCTGCGGCACAGTTGGGCGTGCAGGTACGCCCGGAGCTGGAAGCGCCGGTACCCGCCGGCGTAGTGGATTCGACCTGGGAGTTGATCTGCCGGGACGAGCTCGATGGTCGCTTCCGGTTGCAATTGTCATGTTCGAAGCTACTGCTGCCCTCAGACAGGAAACCGATGTCATTGGCACGCAATCTGGTGCGCATCGGCGATGTTCAGGAGGCCAACAAGTTTCCGGTGGTGGATGAACGCGAAAGCGTCCTGCTGCGCGTGCAAGTGGTGCACGTGGTCACCAGTGGTGACGGCGATCCGGTCAACAACGCGTTGGTCGACTGGCTGACGCCCGAAGGCACGATCCCGACCCAATCGGGCAGCGGTGGTTGGGCCAGCGTGCTTTACCAGCCTTCTCGTGGTGGCGACCTGGTGGTGACAGCCCGCGTCAGGGCGCACGCTGATGCGGTGGCAATGGAGCGGCCGTTTGCGGTCAAGGCACTGCCGAGCAGTCCCTGGAAGAATCAGATCAGGATCTTGTTCGATAACACTGAAGTGGATCTGATCGAACTGGGGCTGCTGTGTTGGCGGGGGGATTCGCACACCTTGCGCATTGAAGCGACGCCAGGCAGTCCGTTGCTCGATCAGCTGGTAACGCTGCAATGGCGTGGTGAACCGCCAGAAATCGGGCTGACCGTCGCAGGTATTGGCGTGCCCTTGAAGCTGGAATCGAAGGGGCTGGAATGGACGTTCAGTTCACAGGTCGCATCGAGTGCCAGCAGCCTGTTCAGTCTGGTGTTGAGCAGCCCGGTGCTGGCGTCACCCCGAGAGTTGTTCGGTCGGCTGATCGCTACGCAGCTGTTTGACGAGTTGACGGTGATGCTGGATCAGGTGACCGCGACACTCGCCAGCCAGAGATTGTTTCCATGCATCGGTGCCAGACACAACGTGCGCTATTTGCCCCATGCGTTGAGTCCGTTGGTGGGGTTGCAGGGAACGTTGATGTGGCTGGGAACACCAGCCGACGACCTGGATGCAAGCGTTGAGCCGCCGCTCGATATTTCCCAGACACTCAGCGACGGTGGCGTTGGATGGGGGCTGGACTTCACTGCGAGCAAGGTCTCCGGCAGCTTTACGCTCGGGCTTTTCTTGCCTGCATTGAATCTGTCCATGACCGCCAATCCGATGCAGCTCGCTCACAATAAATTGCGAATGGACGACTGGCGCGAGCCTGCGGTTGATGCCGTCATCGGCAAGGATAAGGGCTGGAGCTGGGTCAGGGTGGTTTCGGCATTTACCGGCCAGGCGGTGGCGCAGGTGGCGGTGCAGTGGAAGACGGCGGCCGGTCTCGAAACAGTTGCCAGCGATGACCTTGGCTGGTCGGGCTTTGGCTTGACGCCGGGCACCGCCGGTCAGCAAGAGGTGGTAGCCAATGTACGCAGCCCGTTCGACGGCTACGAAGAGCAGCGCGCCTTGTCTTTTATCGCTCTCGCCCGTGACCCTTGGGAGGGGGTGCGGGTGCGCTTCGATGGGCACGACGAACAGCCGTGGGGCAGTCAAACTTTCTTCCCGCGGCGCCGAGGCACTCATGTCCTCGAAGTGCTGTTCGAGGACGACAGTCCATTGTTCGAGCAAAATCTGGCCTTGGGATTGACCGGTAGCGGTCCTGCGGAGCTGGGTCTGCGCTTCGAACCCGCGCTCGGCGCTGTGCGCCGGCCCTCGGCCCTCGGCCTGCGGTATTCCTTGCGCTGTGATGATGTGAAGGACGGCGGTTTCGCGCTACGCCTGGGCGCCGAGCGATTGGCGCGCCTGTCACCGGCTAACGCGATGTCGTTGGGCGTGGGCGCGCAAGTGTTGAAAGTCCTCGCCAGTGGCAGCGTTCAGCAGGTGCTGGAGTGGGAGCAGGAGCTCGTCGAGCAGGTGACCGTGGTGTCATCCATCACTGGTAAAGGCATCGCCGGGGTGGTGGTGACCTGGCGCAACATGGATCTGGGCACGGTGACCAGCCTGACCGACTTTTATGGGGTGGCCCGTGTGCGGTTCAAACCGCAGACACCGGGTGCGGCGGTAGTGGCGGCCACGTTAGAGGGTGCGGCGTATCTGGAGTCGATTGAGTTGCCGTATACACTTGAGGAACCGCGGGAAATTAGAGCGCTGATCAACAGTGATCCTATCGGTTATCCCGGCAAGGAAGTTTGGGCCGAGGCGATGGTGGTATCGGCAATGACAGGAGCGCCGCTAGCGGATGTCGAGGTGATGTGGAATTACCCCTCTATCAAAATAGCCCCGACGAAAACCGGTCTCGATGGCAAAACCCGAGTTTTTTTCAGGCTGCCGGCGGTCAGAGAGGGGGTCCTGCAGGCCTCCGTTCGTGGCGGGTATGGCGGTTGGGATAACAGGATCAATGTGTTTATGGCGCACCCGAACTCGGATACGTGGTTGCAGGAGTTCACACTTTGGCTGAACGGTAGAGAAGTGGATCTGGTTGATGGCAGACTGAACTTATCTTCGGGAGAAGACTACGAACTGGAGTTACGGACCGATGAAAGTAGCTGGTTGATAGGCTGGGTCGGTATTGCATTGGAAGACTTGGTCGGCAGCGAAGCGCTCGGCCTGAAAATTGACCCTCCCAAGGGAGTCCTTCAGGCCGTGGACGGCGCGCCGATACGTTGGTCTCTTTCTTCTATCGATACCGGGCAAAGCGGCGAATTTAATTTGAAGTTGACCAGCCCGGATCTTCCGGCACATCCGTTGTCAGGTGAGATGATCAGTTTTACCGGGGCAGTAGAGTTGCGCTTCGATGCGTTCCAGATGAAGTTCGGAAGTGGAAGTGCATATCCCTGCCAGGGGGCAACCCATACGGTTACCGTGCTACCCACCCCAGACAGCCCACTGTTGGGCAGGGAGGTGAAGCTTGTGTGGAGTGGTCAGCCGGGCACAGAACTCGGAGTGGTGGTGACACCTGAGCTGGAGGAGGCCCAATTGCTGAGTTCGGCAGGGACGAGCTGGGTACTGGACTGCACTGCAAGTAACACTGGCGGCCTTTTTTCATTGCGACTTCAGGTCCTGGACTGGGATGAGTGTTCGTTGCCGCTGCCTATGTCGCTAGGGCATAACCTTGTAACGGCCGAGCATTGGCAGACAGAGGTTCCGGTTTTCCCGGGATACCCTCAGCAATGGGTATATGGAGTGCGTGCGACGTCTTCGTTTTTACTGACACCTGCGCCTGGTGTTCAAGTTACCGTTTTAAGGGATGACCCCAATCGCCCGATTTACGAAAACACTCGTACGAACGGTGAGCTTACCTTTCGAACTGAGGGGTATCTCAGAATGTTTATCGTCAACCAATACGACGGAAGTGTTGTTTGAAATCTGTTCTGCCAAGGATGATCGAAGGGTTATTTGTTTGGGCCAGTTCGGACGCAGGTTTTAAGCTCCCGTTTTCTTCCATGCCAGATATCGGGTCAAAAGTTCGACATTCATGACTTCGGGGCGAGCGTCCAGCACCATTACGTCATGAGCCTGCATCCGCTCATGCAATTCAGCCCGGGCGTTGAGGTAGTCGACCGTGCCGCAATAGGCCAGTGCTTCAGGCAGGGTTTGCACCGGGGTCTGACGCAACTGGTCGAGCGTTGCTTCGCGCAGACTGACCACCAGCACTTGATGCTGACGGTTCAGGTGTTCGACTGCGTTGGTCAGTTCGCCTTGCTCTTCATCGCGCAGATTGGTCACCAGGATAACCAGCGCTCGGCGTTTCTGACGGGTCAGTAGCTGCTGCGCAGCTGTCTGGTAGTCAGCCGGACGTTGGCTGCTCGCCAGATCGTAGACGGCGTTAAGCAAAACGTTGAGTTGCCCGGCGCCTTTTGACGGCGCTAGATATCGCGGTTGATCGCCGGCAAAGGTGCTCAATCCCACCGCATCACCCTGACGCAGCGCGACGTAACTCAGCAGCAGACAGGCATTCAGCGCATGGTCGAAATGCGACAACTCGCCATCCTGGCTGCGCATTTGCCGGCCGCAATCGAGCATGAAGATGATTTGCTGGTCGCGCTCGTCTTCGTATTCCCGGGCGATCGGCGTGCGCTGCCGGGCAGTCGCCTTCCAGTCGATCTGGCGCAAGCTGTCGCCTTCGCGAAATTCGCGCAGTTGATGAAATTCCAGGCCTTGCCCGCGACGCTGGCGCTGGCGCACACCGAGCTGGCTGAGCCAGTTGTCCACCGCCAGCAACTGCCCGCCGTAGAGCTTGGCGAAGTCCGGGTAGACGCGAATCTCGTCGCTCACCTCGAGCAGGCGTTTGCCTGACCACAGACCCAGCGGGCTGGGCAGGTTGATTTCGCAATGCCCGAAGGTGAAGTGACCGCGATTGAGCGGGCGCAGGCGATAACCGACCTCGCTGAACTGGCCGGGTTGCAGCTCGAGCGTCAGCGGCAGGTTTTCGAAACTCAGCCCCGGTGGCACGTGATCGAACATCTCCAGCGTTACCGGCTCATTGAAGTCGTGACTGACCTGCAGCCGAACTTCGCTCCAGCGGCCGAGTGCGAGGCTGCCGGGCATCTGCCGTCGTACGAGGGGCGAGGGCAGGCGCTGCAGGCGGATGGCGTCGAGCAGCGCCAGCACCAGCAGGGCCAGCAGCAACCCCCAACTGATCGCCGACAGGCTGGCAGGGGTCGGGATGTCGAGTGCCTGCACGGTGCCCAGCAGCGTGCCGATGGCCAGCAGCACTGCCAGCCAGATCAACAGCAGGCGTGACGGTTTCACAGGCGCGGCGCCGGTACTTGGTCGAGCAGTTGCTGCAGCACTTGATCGACCTGCAGACCTTCGATGTCCAGTTCGGGCGCCACCCGTACCCGATGGCGCAGCACCGAGAGCGCGCAGCCCTTGATGTCATCGGGGATCACGAACTCGCCACCGCGCAGCAACGCACGGGCGCGGGCACAACGCACCAGCGCGATGGACGCTCGCGGCCCGGCGCCGAGGGTCAGGCCGGGCCAGGAGCGGGTGCTGCGCGCCAGCCTCACGGCGTAATCGAGCACCTGATCGTCCAGTGGCAGATCACTGGCAATGCGTTGCAGAGCCTGCACATCCTTGGCTTGCAGAACCGTGCGCAGCGGCTGCACGTCGAGCATGTCGGCGCGGGTCGAGCGGCTGACCTGACGCACCATGCTCAATTCCTGCTCGGCATCCGGGTAGTCCATGCGCACCTTGAGCATGAAGCGGTCGAGCTCGGCTTCCGGCAGTGGGTAGGTGCCTTCCTGTTCGATCGGGTTTTGCGTGGCGAGCACCATGAACGGCTGGGCGATGGGCAGCGCCCGCCCTTCAAGGGTGACCTGACGCTCCTGCATGGCTTCGAGCAACGCCGCCTGGGTTTTCGCCGGTGCACGGTTGATCTCGTCGGCCAGTAGCAGGTTGGTGAACAGCGGCCCCTTGCGCAGTTTGAACTGCTCGGTGTGCAGGTCGTACACCGCGTGGCCGGTGACGTCGCTGGGCATCAGGTCCGGGGTGAACTGGATGCGCGCGAACTCACCGCCGAAGCACCGCGCCAGCGCCCGCACCAGCAAGGTTTTGCCCAGCCCGGGGACGCCTTCGAGCAGCACATGGCCGCCGGCAATCAGCGCCGTCAGAACGTCGTCGATCACCGCGTTCTGACCGATCAGGGCCTTCTGCAATTCACCGCGCACCGCTTGCGCCAGCTGGCTGGCGCGCTGGCGTTGCTGGGCGGCGTGGCTGGCGCTGCCGGGCTCGATGTGTTCAGTCATAGCGTGTTCCTCAAGGTTTGCAGGTGGGCCACCTGGCGGCTGAAATCAGCGCTGCTCATGCGCTGTTTCGGCACCGGGCTCAGGGCCTGGCTGATGGCGCGGGTCGGCTGGCGGGTCAGGCGCGACAGCACCAGCCATTGCTCGGCCACGTTCAACTGGTCGAAGCCGGGATGGCGGCGTCGGGCGCGGCGCAGCACGTCCTGTTGCAGGGCTTGCAACAGCGTGTGCTGGCCATTGTGGCGCAGGATGAAATCGGCGCTGGCACGCAGGTGTTCCTGCAACTGCCGACGGCCACGGGGGGCGGGCGCGAGCAGTGGCCCGTGGCGCACAGCGACGTGCCACAAACCCAGGGCGATCAGTGCCAGCAGGGCAACGATGGCTTGCGGGAAATAGCGCCAGAGCAGGGTCGGCAGGCCGTCGTGGGCGGTGTTGAAAATCAGCGTGACGTCGGTGTCGGCGCTCAGGTACCAGAGCAGCCAGGCATTGTCGTGTTGGCTGATGGCCGAGGTCTTCCACAGCTCGGCATCGGTGACCACGGTGATCGAGCCGAGGCCGTAGGCCAGTTGCATCATGTGCGTGGCCTTGGCGCTGTTGGCCCAGGCTTGCGCGAGATTCTTCGGGTCTTCCAGATGAAACGCGGTGTCGAAACCGGCGTAGGCCGGGGCGTCCTCGTCTTCCAGATAGAGTTTGGTCAGGTTCGGGTACGGATCATCGGCCAGCTCCGCCGGTGGTTCCTTGAGGTTCTTGCTCAGTGACTGGTGCAGTTGCACCCGGTCCAGCAACAGGTCATCGCTTTGTCTGGCCTGCTCATCCCATAGCGCTTCGGCGACGAACACCAGGCGTCCGCCGGCGCGGGCCCAGTTCAACACCTGATCGACCTGGCGCGGGGTCATCCGTGAGCGCTCACCAAACAACAGCAGGGTGTGCCGGCGCGGGTCGATGTCGGGCAGCACCGCCAGCGTTTCAGCATGGCCGACGTTGAGGCCGCGCTCGCGCAGGAACATTTCAGCGGCCAGATACGGGTTGGCCTGGGCCTGGGGCGAAGGGCCGTGATCGATCACTTCCTGATAAGGCCTGGCCTTGAGGTACAGATAGACAATCAACGCTGCGAGCAGGGCAACGATCAGCCCGCTGATCAGCCACGCGTTGCGCCGGTTCAAGCGCGCGCTCCCGGGCCGAACAGGGCACGCCAGCCATCACACAGTTCCTGTTGCAGATGCACCGCCGGCACGCGATGCCCGTAGGCCATGTTCTGCCAGTGCAGCGTCAGGGTACGGCTGAACGTCAGCAGTTCAGGACGCTGCAATTGTTCGACCCGCTGCAGCACCTGATGCTCGGTATCGGCGGGTTTCAACGTCAGGTCAAAGTCGTGCAGCAGGCGGCTGAGCAAGCCGCGATAGAGCAGCCCCAACGCGGCGCGTGGCTGGTCTTGCCAGAGTTGTTCGGCGCTGGCGGCGATGTCATCGGGCAGGGATTGCGGGTTCAGGTCCAGGCCGAATGCCTGCTGCGGCGCGGGTGGCTTGCAGCGCGCGGGCAGCTTCGTCCGGCGACTGACGAAGGTGCGCAGAAACTCGCGATAGCGCCAGATCAGCCAGCCGACAGCAGCGATCAACGCCGCCCACAGCAACACCTCAACCAAGGTGGCCAATGCATTGAAACGTTGACCGTCGAGCCATCCGAGCAGCGTTTTCAACCAGGGTGGCGCCTCACCGGGCGTGACCTCGGCCGGGGTGGCCGGGTCGTCGCCGAAGCGATAACGGGTCACGGTTTCCTTGTTCTTGAACGGTGGTTGTTCAAGCAACGCCTTGATGCTGTCGTGTGAAGCCTGACTGGTCAGCGGTTGGTGCAGCAGTCGTGGCGCCTGCGGGGCGCTGGCGGGATCGGTTGCGGCCCATACGGGTGGCACCGCCGGCAGCAAAAGGCAGACGGCCAGCAGCCAACCCAGAACGCTGCTGTTCAGACGCTGGCGCAAACGGCGGAACACTAACTCGATGTCCCAGGCTTCGAGTGTGGTGCGCCGATTCAGATACAGGCTGAAACCGCAGGCGACATACACCGGTTCCCAGATCACCAGCACCAGCGAGTAAAAGGCGTTGGTCAAGTGCTCCAGCCAGCGCCAGTGGTGATCGGCATCGAGGATCAAGGACTGCCAGTCCCAGTCGGTTTCGATCTGCTGTGGCAGCAGCATGTAGAACAGCACCATCAGGCCGATCCACAGCGCGGTCTCCAGATGCACGCCGATGATCGTCAGCCATTGCGCGGCGCCGGCATTGCGTTGCAGCAGCACCTGCAGGCGTTGCTGGCGGGCCGTGCCGTCCAGGCCTTCGAGCTGCAGCACCGGCAGCAGAAAGCTGCGGCTCAGGCTCAGACGACGCCAGGTCAGGCTGGCCAGCAGTTGCGGTTTGAGCAGCCGGGGAAATTCGCGCAAGGCTTGTTTCAGTGTGGGTGTTTCACCGAACAGGGCCTTGGACAGGATGTACAGCGGCAGGCGTTCGCAGGCCGGTTTAAGCCACCAGAAAATGAACACGGCGAGTGACGGCGAATCCCACAGCAACAACGTCAGCAGGGCGAACAGCGGCAGGGTGACGATGGCCCAACTGGTCATCAGCAGGCGCCGGTGCTGCTGACTCATGAGCACACCCAGGTCCATGGCTTCCCACGTGCTGCGCGGGCGGATTGCTACGCTGGCATCACTCAGGCGCATGGCGGGTCCTTCCGGCAAACAGCAGGTAGACCGCCACCGCAATCCATAAAGATGCACCGACCGCGTACTTGGTCCGCGGGGCGATCCCGGTCTTCGATGACCAGTACGCTTCAATGAACGCCGCGATCAGCAGGAACAGCATGACCCCGCAAACCAGCAGGACGCTTTTGCGCGCGGCGTGTTGCAGTGCTTCGCCGCGCGTCAGGCGGCCGGGAGCGATCAGTGCCCAGCCCAGTTTCAACCCTGCAGCTCCCGCCAGGGCAATGGCCGTCAGTTCGAAAGCACCGTGGCCGATCACGAACGACCAGAACGTCTGGCCAAAACCGATCTCGGTCAGATGCCCGGCCACCGCGCCGATGATCAGCCCGTTGTAGAGCAGGAAAAACGCACTGCCCAGGCCCAGCAGCAAGCCACTGGCGAAAGTCTGGAAGGCGATCCCGATGTTGTGCATCACGTAGTACCCGAACATCACCCAGTCTTCACTGGCAGCGCGTTCGGCTGAGCGTCCGAGGTGGCCGGCCACCGGGTCGTACATGCTCTGCATCTCGCGCACCTGTTCGGCGGGGATCAGGTTATAGACCAGCTCGGGATAGCCATACACCAGCAGCGCAAAACCGATCAGGCTGCCGAAAAACAACAGGCCGGCGGCCAGCACGAACGGCCATTCGGCGCGCACCAGCCGGGGGAAATCAGCGAGGATGAACCCCAGCAGGTTGGCGCCGAATCGACTGCGGTGCCGATACAACTGCTGGTGGCCGCGCAGCACCTGTTGCTGCAGCGAGTCGATCAGAAAGCTGCTGTAGCCGCGTTCCTGGGCCAACGCCAGATGCTGGCACAGACGTCGATAAGCCTTGGGAAAGCTCGCCGCCTGCGAGGTGTCCTTGCCGTGTTCGAGGCGTTCGAGGGCCAGCGTGAAGCGCTCCCATTCGGCCTTGTGGCGGGCTTCAAAAAGACTCTGCTTCATGTCGGCCCCAACAAGCCGCGGGCGATGCCGTTGAGTTCGCTGACCGCTTTGGGTGCCGAGAGGTGCAGCGGCTGGGCCAGCAGGGCGGCGAGTTCATTGACCCGCGCCGGCGACAGTTCAGCCTGGCGTTCGGCGAAGGCCAGCAGCGCGCGTTGCTCGCTGAGATTGAGCGGTACGGGCGAGCTGCGCGGTTGGGCGTCAGGTAGTTGCGGACGGAGCAGGGGACGCTCGCTGTAGACCACCAGGGTGCCGGCGGCGATGTCGCCCAGGCGCTTGAAGGTCGGGTGGTGCAGGCAACTGATGGCACCGAGGAAATAGCCGAACGGCAGCAGGTCGACAAATCGCAACAGGTTGCGCAGCAGTGAGGCCGACCAGCCGATCGGTGTGCCGTTATCGTGAATCACCCGCAGGCCCATCCATTGTTTGCCCGGCGAGCGGCCCTGACGCAGCACTTCGAACAGCACCATGTACCACCAGCTGATGACAAACAGCAGCAGCGACCCGAGGCCCATGCCGAGCTGGCCGAGAAATGCCAGCGCCACGAACAGCACACCGATGAGCGCACCGCGAATGCCCAGGTCGATGCCAAATGCGAGGGTACGTACCATCAGACCGGCCGGGCGCAACGGCAGGTCGATGCCCTCCGGGGTTTCCACTTGATAGCGGGTATCGAGTGGCGGGTTCAGCGGTGCTTTCCGTGGCGCTGCTGTGTTCTCGAGCATGGGCTACCTGATGGGGCCTGATCGGGATGCGAAGTCTGCCCGATGCTAGCAGCCTCTTGGGGGGAAACGACATAACTATGTATTGCACATCGTGTGATGCGCGATGGTTGAATGACAGAGCGCTGGCCGCGATGGCGGTTCAACGCCTAGACTTCGCCGATCTTCAGTTCAGGAACCGCCCGTGACTTCAATCTTCTGGTACGACTACGAAACCACCGGCATCAATCCCCGCAGCGACCGCCCGCTGCAGGTCGCGGGGATTCGCACCGACCACGACCTCAATGAAATCGACGAGCCGGTCAATCTCTACTGCCAGCCCAGCGAAGATATCCTGCCGCATCCCGCAGCGTGCGCGATCACCGGCATTACCCCGAGCCGTCTCGCCGAGCAGGGCCTGAGCGAAGCCGACTTCATGACCCGGGTGCACACGCAACTGGCGGCGCCCGGCACTTGCGGCGCGGGTTACAACACCTTGCGTTTCGACGACGAGATGACCCGCTACAGTTTGTACCGCAACTTTTTCGACCCGTACGCACGCGAGTGGCAGGGCGGCAACAGTCGCTGGGATCTGATCGATGTGGTGCGCGCCGCTTATGCGCTGCGCCCTGATGGTCTGGTCTGGCCGACCGATGATGAAGGCAAGGTCACCCTCAAGCTCGAACGCCTGACGGCCGCCAACCATATCGACCATGGGCATGCCCACGAAGCACTGTCGGACGTGCGCGCCACTATCGCTCTGGCGCGGTTGATCCGTGAGAAACAGCCGAAGTTGTATGACTGGCTGTTTCAACTGCGCAGCAAGCAGAAGGTCATGGACCAGATTCGCCTGTTGCAGCCGATGGTGCACATCTCCGGGCGCTTTTCGGCGGCTCGCCACTATGTCGGTGTGGTGCTGCCATTGGCCTGGCATCCGCGCAATCGCAATGCCCTGATCGTCTGTGACCTGCACCTTGATCCGCAAGGCTTGCTGGATCTGGACGCCGAGACCCTGCGCCAGCGCCTTTACACCCGTCGTGACGAGTTGGCCGAGGGCGAACTGCCGGTGCCGCTCAAACTGATCCACATCAATCGTTGCCCGGTGGTGGCACCGTTGTCGGTGTTGCGCGCCGACGATCAGCAGCGCCTGGGCCTGGACATGGCGCTCTATCAGGCGCGCGCGCTGCGGCTAAGTGACGCACAACAAGTTTGGAAAGATAAAGTTGCGGCGATTTACGCCAGCGAAGACTTCACCCCGAGCGAAGACCCGGAACAGCAGTTGTACGATGGATTTATCGGTGATCGCGATCGGCGTCTATGCGAGCAAGTGAGGACGGCAGATCCGGCGCAATTAGCGCAAGAGCACTGGCCGTTCGATGATGAACGTTTGCCTGAATTACTCTTTCGATATCGCGCACGCAACTTTCCCGATACGTTGAATTCTGCAGAGCAAGAGCGCTGGAGAATATTCTGCCAGCAGCGTTTGTCCGACCCACAAATGGGCGCACCTAATACCCTGAGCTCTTTTGCCGACGCCGCGCAGCAATGGGCGCTTAGTGCTACGCCGATACAGGGTCAAGTGCTCAATGAGTGGCAGAATTATGTCGAGGCATTGCGCAAACGTTTGAATCTTTGAAATCGAACATAGTGTGCCCATGAAAGGCCGCGCATAAAAAAACGCCAGCATATGCTGGCGTTTTTCATGGGCCACCGAATCAATCGGCGACCGGCGTGGCGGCTTAGCCCAGCAGGGTAGCCCAGCCTTCAACCACGTCACCGCCCCACTTGGCTTTCCACTCTTTCAGAGTCTTGTGGTTGCCACCTTTGGTTTCGATGACTTCGCCGTTGTGCGGGTTTTTGTATTGTTTAACTTTGCGTGCGCGCTTGGTGCCAGTAGTTTTTACTGCGGCGCCACGGGTGCCCTTGGTTTTCGATTCTGGATCCAGCAGGGCGATGATGTCGCGCAGGGATTTGGAGTATTCGCCCATCAGGGTGCGCAGTTTGCCTTCGAATTCCAGCTCGGCTTGCAATTTGTCGTCTTGCGACAGGTTCTTCAAACGGGCTTGCAGCTCTTTGATTGCTTCTTCAGTGGCACGATATTCGTTGATCAAGGACATGGTAACTACCTTATGCGGATGTGTTGAATGGCAGGGGACAGTGCCGCAATAATAGTCAGGCTGTTTCATCAAGTAAACATTTAACCGGTTTTTTTATTTGAATTAGTTGCGTGAAATAACCGGTAAATTGAATGCGCATTTAAATAAATGTGATGCAGTCATCACGAATATTCACAATTATCTGTGCGGGCAGTGCCACTGAGCGTCGTGACCTTGGTGCGCGTGACGCCGAGAAGCGCTGAATCCCGCCTTCCAGGAGGGATATGGTCATCAATACTGCAGTTTGCGCGCGCAGTCGCTAGAATGGCCGCCTTTGCGAAGTTCTGGAGTTTTCCCCCCATGCGCACCTTTCGGTTGGTGATTTCCTGCCCTGACCGCGTTGGCATCGTTGCCAAAGTCAGTAACTTTCTGGCATCCCACAACGGCTGGATCACCGAAGCGAGCCACCATTCGGACAATCAGAATGGCTGGTTCTTCATGCGTCACGAAATTCGTGCCGATTCGCTGCCGTTCGGTATTGAAGTGCTGCGCGAGAAGTTTGCGCCGATCGCCGAAGAGTTCTCGATGGACTGGCGCATCACCGACACCGAGCAGAAAAAACGCGTGGTGCTGATGGCCAGCCGCGAATCGCACTGCCTGGCTGACCTGCTGCACCGCTGGCACAGTGATGAGCTCGACTGCGAAATCTCCTGCGTGATTTCCAACCACAATGACCTGCGCAGCATGGTCGAGTGGCACGGCATTCCTTATTACCATGTCCCGGTCAATCCGCAGGACAAGGAACCGGCATTCGCCGAAGTGTCGCGTCTGGTCAAACAGCACGACGCCGAAGTGGTGGTGCTGGCGCGCTACATGCAGATCCTGCCGCCGTCGCTGTGCCGCGAATACGCGCACAAGGTGATCAACATTCACCACAGCTTCCTGCCGTCGTTCGTTGGCGCCAAGCCGTACCATCAGGCGTCGCTGCGCGGCGTGAAGCTGATCGGCGCGACCTGCCACTACGTCACCGAGGAGCTGGACGCCGGTCCGATCATCGAGCAGGACGTGGTGCGTGTCAGCCACAGCGACAGCATTGAAGACATGGTGCGTTTCGGCCGTGACGTCGAGAAGATGGTGTTGGCCCGTGGCCTGCGTTATCACCTCGAAGATCGCGTGCTGGTGCACGGCAACAAGACCGTGGTGTTCTGATCGAACCCACGCATGCTTGAATAATGAAGGGCCTGGGCGTTCAATCGTCCCAGGCCCTTTTTCGTTTCAATCCTTGAGGAACTGCCCGTGAGCGATCCACTGGACAAAGCCACTTCGCAAGCGCCTGCCACTGTGGGCGAGGGCTGCCTGAGCCGCTATGACCCGGATGACCTGAGCCCGGAAGACGGCACCGAGTTTTCCGGCGCGGCAGAACTGTGGGAACAGCTCAGGGAGGAACCGGATGAGCCTAAGAAACCTGCCTGATCTTCAGCAGCTTTTTGAGCAGCGGCCGTCCCAGCATCAATAGAAATACCGGGCCGCCCACCAGCAGATAGAAGTAGAACGTCACCACCCGCCAGATCAGGATCGCCGCTGCAGCGGTGGATTTGCCGACCATCGGCGCCAGCAGCGCCGCCGACGTCAGCTCCGCAGCGCCCGCGCCACCGGGCAACAGGCTCATCTGACCGGCGCCCAGCGAGAGCATCTGCACCAGGAAACTCCAGGCCCATTGCAGCTCCGCGCCCAGCCCGCGCAAGGCCAGGTACAACACGCTGTAACGCAGCAGCCAGTGCATGCAGGTCAGGGCGAACACCTTGACCAGGGTCTGCCACGGCAGCTTGAGTGTGTCGATAAACGCATCGAGAAAGTGCAACAGCTTGCGCGCCCAGCGCCTGCGCGTCGCGGGCTGCACGTTCAGGCGGGCGAGCAGGCGCCCGCTCAGGCGGATCAGGCGACGGTGGTAGCGCGCCAGCAGCACACAACTGAACAACCCGCTGAACAGCGACACGGCGCTGACTATCAGCAACCATTCCAGGCGGTCGTTGAGGTGCTGAAACAATGCATAAATCAGAATGCCGCTCAAAGCGCAGAGGAAGAACAGCAGGTCACTCAACTGATCCATGGCAAACACCGCGCTGCCCCGGGCCGGGCGCACGCCGCAGCGGGCCAGCAACGCCATGATCGTCAGTGGCCCGCCACTGCCACCGGGAGTGGCGCAGTAGGCAAACTCCGCCGCCATGACCACGCCGAGGCTTTTCAGCGGTGTTACCCGCTCGCGTTGATCGCCCAGTAAAAGACGCAGGCGCAGGGTGTTGATGCCCCAGCAGAGCAGGATCATGCCGAACATGATCAGCAGCCATTGCAGCGGAAAGTTCTGCAGCCGCGCGCCGATCTCACCGCCGCCGAGCAGCACCGGAATCAGGATGGCGGCAAGCAGGCCGATCAACAGCACAATGCCGCGACTCATGCCGCGCGCCCCATGCACTCGCGTTGATGGGTGAGCCAGTCGATTTTGCTCATGGGCTTGCGTCCTTCCGCCAGCAGTCGTTCAAGGGTGTGCAGCCAATAGTCGCGCGCGAACCGGTGGCGCATGTCCACCGGGTGCAAGCCTAGACGAATCACCGCGGCGTCGCGCCAGTGCTGTTCACGCTGCTCGCAGACGAGTTTCGACACGCCCCGGCGCCAGGCACTGCGTGCGCTCCAGACCAGGCCCGGAGCGTCGATGGGGGTGAAATCAGGCAATTGAAAAAGATGTTGCGGGTCGCTGGTGTAGCGCAATGGCAACTCGCGAAGGGCCAGGCGCGTCCCCTCGCTCATCAGCCAGGCCGGGGCGACAAAACCGTGCAACGGCCAGTTATTGCGCTGGAACAGCTCGATGCCGGCGCGCAGACGAGCCAGCGCGGCGTCGCGCGACAAACGATAAAATTCGCCTTCATGGGTGTAGATCCGGCGCATGAACCAGTCGCGGGGCGTGGTTGGCGTTGGCTCGCGGTCATCATGGTAGTAGCCGTGCAGGGCCAGTTCATCGCCACGGGCAAGCCGCTCGCCAAGCATTCGGCAAAACGCTGGATGATCCTCAAGTGCGTCGTGTCCATGGAAGTCCGGAACCACAAGCCAGGTCATCGGTACGCCGCCGATCGCGTCGACGGCTTCGACAAACGGCCGATAATCCGCCCACGTCGACGGCGCTACGTCGTGCAGCACCAGCAGCACGGCGTGGCAGTTGGTGGAATCAGCCATTGGCCACCCGTGGCAATGATTGGCCAAGGACCGCGTGGTAATGACCGAGCAGGCTGTCGACCACGCTGTCCCAGGCGTAATGCCGTTCGACATGTTGCCGCGCCTGCTGGCCGAGTTTCACGCAACCGCGACTGAACAGTTCGCGCACGGCGTTGGCCATGGCTTGCGGGTTATTCGGCAGACACAGCACGCCGCAGTCTTCGTGAATGATTTCCTCGAACGCCCCGGCGGCCACCGCAACAACCGGAGTGCCGCACGCCATGGCTTCAAGGATCACCAGGCCAAAGGTTTCCTGATCACCGGCATGCAGCAGGGCGTCGGCACTGGCCATCAAGCGGGCGACGGTGGGCGCGGGGCAGAACGAATCGATGACGCTGACATTGTCCGGGACCACCACTGGCATCGACGAGCCAACCAGCAGCAGGTGATAGCGCGGGCCGAGACGTTGCAGGCACTTGAGCAGTACGGGCAGGTTTTTCTCTTTGGAACCGCGCCCGGCAAAGATCAGCAGACGCGTGTCCTCGGCAATGCCCAGTTCAGCGCGCAGGCCGCTGTCGCGGGCGTCAGGGTGGAAAGTTTGCAGGTCCACCCCCAGCGGCTGCACGAACACGTTGCGCACCCCAAGGCCCGTGAGCTTGTCGGCCATTACCTGGCTGGGCGCCAGCACCCGGTCGAAGTTGCCGTAGAGTTTGGTGACGTACGCCTCGACATTCGGCGTGAGCCAATGGCCCATGCGGTTGCCGACCAGCAACGGCAGGTCCGAGTGGTAAAAGCCGATCACCGGCACATCCAGTTGGCGCCGTGCGTCCAGCGCCGCCCACGCGGTGAGATACGGGTCGCCGACTTCAATCAGATCCGGCTGTAAATCCTGCAGAACGTTGCGCCACGGCGCGAGGCGCAGCGGGAAGCGATAGCCTTTGCCGAAGGGCAGGGCAGGCGCGGGCACCGTGTAGACACCGTCGTGTTCACCCAAATGCGCGCCGGGAATCAGCAGGCTGTGGCGAATTCCGGGTTTGACGCTCAAGCGGCGGTGCTTGGCGTCCAGATAGGTGCGTACGCCGCCGCTGGCCGGGGCGTAAAACATGGTGATGTCGGCGATGTGCACGGTGATCAACCCTCCGCTGCGTTGCACTCCCTTGGTTGACCTTTATCCAGAATAGATGTTCGGTCGGGAATACGCGGTGCAGCTGAAGTGCCCCTCACCCTGACCCTCTCCCGGAGGAGAGGGGACTGACCGAGGTGTTTTGGCTTTACCTGAAAGTCGGAGTCGAGCTCAGGTTTGAAAAGCTTGAAGATCGGCTCCCTTCCCCCTCGCCCCCCTAGGGGAGAGGGTTGGGGTGAGGGGGAAGGCTTTTGATCTTAGATGCGGAAACTGCCTACCAGCTGCTTCAGACGCGCAGCCTGTTGCTCCAGATCCGAACAGGCGCGCAACGTTGCCTGCAGGTTTTCCACGCCTTCCTGGTTCAGTGTGTTGATTTCGGTGATGTCGACGTTGATCGACTCGACCACCGCGGTCTGTTCCTCGGTCGCGGTCGCCACCGACTGGTTCATCCCGTCGATCTCACCGATGCGCAGGGTCACGCTGTTGAGGCGCTCGCCGGCGAGGTTGGCGATTTCCACGCTGTCCTGGCTATGGCGCTGGCTGTCGCTCATGGTGCTCACCGACTCCCGGGCGCCGACTTGCAGCTCCTCGATCATGGTCTGTACCTGCTGCGCCGATTCCTGGGTGCGATGCGCCAGGTTGCGCACTTCGTCCGCCACCACCGCAAAACCACGGCCAGCCTCACCGGCACGCGCCGCTTCGATGGCGGCATTGAGGGCCAGCAGGTTGGTTTGCTGGGAGATGCTGGTGATCACTTCCAGGATCTGCCCGATGTTCACGGTCTTGCTGTTCAGCGACTCGATGTTGCTGCTGGACGCGCTGAGCATGCTCGACAGTTGATTCATCGCCTTGATGCTGCGATCCACCACTTGCTGGCCGTCTTCGGCGAGGCCACGGGCGTCGCTGGCCTGGTTCGAGGCTTGCGCGGCATTGCGCGCGATTTCCTGAGCGGCGGCGCCCAGCTGATTGATCGCGGCGGCGACGCTGCTGGTGCGCGAGGCTTGCTGATCGGAGTTGTACATCGACGAGTTGGACGCCGCGACCACGCGCAGGGCGACCTCGTTGACTTGCCCGGTGGCGGAAGACACTTCGCGGATCGAACCGTGAATGCGCTCCACGAAACGGTTGAATGCGGTACCCAGCACACCAAATTCATCGTTATTGACGATGGTCAGGCGTTTGGTCAGGTCGCCTTCGCCGTCGGCGATGTCTTCCATGGCGCGGGTCATGACGTGCAGCGGCTGGATCAGCAGGCGAATCAGCATGCCCAGCAGCGCAATGATGATGACCACCGCGATCACGGTGGCGATCACTGCCGAGGTGCGGAACTCGCTGAGCATCGAGAAAGCTTTGTCCTTGTCCACCGACAGACCGATGTACCAGTTCACCGATGGCAGGCCCTTGATCGGCGTGAAGCTGACGATGCGGGTCTTGCCGTCGACAGTGATTTCACTGAAATCGCTGCTGATGCGCGGGGTGTCCTGCGGGTAGGCCTCTTTCAGCGACTTCATCACCAGCGCCTTGTCCGGGTGCACCAGGATCTTGCCGTCGGCGCTGACCAGGAACGCGTAACCCATGCCGGAAAAGTCGCGGGCGGTGAGGGTATCGACCAGGGTTTGCAGACTCAGGTCGCCGCCGACCACGCCAACGCTCTGGCCGGCCTTTTTCGAAGCGGTGGCGATGGAGATGATCAACTGGCCGGTGGCGGCATCGATGTACGGTTCGGTCAGCGTCGAGGCGCTGCTGCTCTCGGCGCCTTTGTACCAAGGGCGAACCCGAGGGTCGAAACCGTCCGGCATCTTCACGTCCGGACGGATGGTGAAGTGGCCGGTGGCATCGCCCAGGTAAGTGGCCATGAACGTCGAGGTCAGGGATTTCTGTTCCAGCAGGCTGGCGACGTTGGCCGGTTCCGGATTGATGGCGATGTTCTGGGCGGCGTTCTCCACCAGCAGAATGCGCCCGTTGAGCCAGGTCTGAATGTTGTCGGCAGTGACTTCGCCCATCTCGTTGAGATAGTTGTTCAGGTCATCGCGGATCGCGTTGCGTTGCAGCCAGTCGTTGTACAGCGTGAACGAGGCGAAGGCGGCGATGACGATGAGGGCGGCGGCAAGCAAAATTTTATGGCTGAAGCGCAGATTTTTGTTCATGGCTTGGGGTTCCGCTAAGGTCTTAATGTCCTGGGCGTGCTTTTATAAAGACGCGCAATATGGGCAAGGGTGAAAACCAACTGATATTTCCGTCTCTCCTTAGGGAAATGTCCGACTCGACCTTTCGGTCGGGTACTCGCCTTGTTTATCGGCCATCGCGAATTAAAGATTAACCATAGGTGACAAAATGCCTGACACATCGCAACTCGTTATCGGTGCCGATCTGGCGGGGCAACCGATTGCTCAGGCCATGCGCCTGGCGAACCGGCACGGGCTGATCGCCGGCGCGACCGGAACCGGCAAGACAGTGACCTTGCAGCGCCTCGCCGAGGCGTTCAGTGACGCCGGGGTGGCAGTGTTCGCCGCTGACATCAAGGGTGACCTGTGCGGCCTCGGCGCTGCTGGCAATCCGCAGGGCAAGGTCGCCGAGCGCATCGCCGGGATGCCCTGGCTCGACTACAAACCGCAGGCTTATCCGGTGACGCTGTGGGACATTCACGGTGAGTCCGGTCATCCGTTGCGCACCACCTTGAGTGAAATGGGCCCGCTGCTGATCGGCAGCCTGCTGGAACTGACCGACAGTCAGCAGTCGGCGTTGTACGCGGCCTTTAAAGTGGCGGACCGCGAAGGCCTGCTGTTGCTGGACCTGAAAGACCTCAAGGCGTTGCTCAATCACCTCAAGGACAACCCGCAACTGCTCGGCGAAGACGCTGCATTGATGACGACCGGCTCCAGCCAGGCGCTGTTGCGACGGCTTGCGACCCTGGAACAGCAGGGCGCTGAAGCTTTGTTCGGCGAACCGGCGCTGCAACTGCAAGACATTCTGCAGCCGGCAGCTGACGGTCGTGGGCGCATTCATTTGCTTGATGCCAGTCGTCTGGTACACGAGGCGCCGAAGGTCTACGCGACGTTCCTGCTGTGGCTGTTGGCCGAATTGTTCGAGCAGTTGCCGGAGCGGGGCGATGCCGACAAGCCGCTGCTGGCGCTGTTTTTCGATGAGGCGCATTTGCTGTTCGGCGATACGCCCAAGGCGTTGCAGGACCGGCTGGAACAAGTGGTGCGGCTGATTCGCTCGAAAGGCGTCGGCGTGTATTTCGTCACCCAATCGCCGGGCGACCTGCCGGATAACGTGCTGGCGCAGCTTGGCCTGCGGGTCCAGCACGGCTTGCGCGCGTTTACCGCCAAGGAACAGAAATCCCTGCGGGCGGTGGCCGATGGCTTCCGGCCGAATCCGGCGTTCGACACGTTGTCGGTATTGACGGAACTGGGCATCGGCGAAGCGCTGGTCGGTACGTTGCAGGAAAAAGGCACACCGGAGATGGTCCAGCGCGTGCTGGTGGCGCCGCCGCAATCGCGGATCGGGCCATTGAGCGAAACCGAGCGCACGCTGCTGATCGCCGGCTCGCCGTTCAAGGGGCGTTATGACAAGCCGATCGATCGCGAGTCGGCGTATGAAATCCTGATGGGCCGTAAAGGCTTGGCGCCGGAGGCTGAAGCCCCCGTGGGCAAGCCGGCCGCCGAGGAGCCGAGCCTGGCCGACAGGGCAGGGGAATTCCTCGGCACCGCCGCCGGCCAAGCGCTGAAATCGGCCATGCGCCAGGCTGCCAATAATCTCGGCAAGCAATTGGTGCGCGGTTTGATGGGGTCGTTACTCGGTGGCAGCAAGCGCCGCTGATCCCTGCTTGCAGCAGATCCAATTGTGGGAGCGGGCTTGCTCGCGAAGAGGCCGTGTCAGACGCCATCTTGGTTGAATGACACACCGTTTTCGCGAGCAAGCCCGCTCCCACACTCAGAAAGCTGTCAGGTCTTGTCTTTGGCGTGCGCCGCCAGGCGCTCAAGCGCTGCACGCAAACCCGGATCGCTGATCCCGTCGGCCGTCGACTGAATGGTCGCTGCCGCATCACTCGACAGGTCCATCGTGTGCCCGGCAGCCCCGTGCTGCACGATCGGTGGTCGTACCGTGAATTTGATCCGCGTCAGGCTGGCGAATTCTTCGAACAGTTGCAGTTGCCGTTGCAGGCGTTTTTGCTGGTAGCGCAGGCGCGTGGCCCAATGGCCGTCAGTCACAACCAGTGACAGTTCGCCTTCACGCCACTTTGCCACATGGCAGTGCGCGCGAGCGGCAGGTTGCAGTTGGCTTTCGAGCAGGCGTTGCAGATGACCCAGGCGTTGGGCATGGCCGAGGATGGCTTTTAGCGGCCTGGCTTCGCGAAGCAGAGCGGCGGGAGCTCTGGCTGTAAGCGGGCGAAATGCCATGATCGAACACCTGAAGTAACAGAATCGCCATGGTAGCAGAAAGGCCGAAATCACTCGCCCATTGCTTTTGCCCCCGCTTTACCCATTAAATCAACGACTAACTTCTTCCTTGTATGACTTGAAGTTGAGCAAAACGCCCCTATTTTAAGTGAGCCCCGTCAAAGCGCAGTGCCAGCATCGTGGAATATCGCCACTTTCCTCACTTCCGTTTCCGGGTAGAATGCTCGTTCGCATGCGGCCATGAGGGCTGCACGGGCGACGCTCACGGGGCCGCCCTCCATCCCTTTAGTGTGGAAGATCCTGCCGATATGTTTGCGCCTTTGTTAAAGAAACTTTTTGGAAGCAAGAATGAGCGTGAAGTCAAACGCATGCTCAAGACGGTGCAGCTCGTCAATGCCTTCGAAGAGCAAATGGTGGCCCTTTCGGACGATCAATTGCGCGCCAAGACCAATGAGTTCAAGGCCCGCATCGCCAAAGGGGAAACCCTCGACAAGCTGCTGCCAGAAGCCTTTGCGGTCGCCCGTGAAGCCGGCAAGCGCATCATGGGCATGCGCCACTTCGACGTACAGCTCGTCGGTGGCATGACCTTGCACGAAGGCAAAATCGCCGAAATGCGCACCGGTGAGGGTAAAACCCTCGTAGCGACCCTGGGTGTTTACCTCAACGCGCTGTCCGGCAAGGGCGTGCACGTTGTGACGGTGAACGACTACCTGGCGCGTCGTGACGCCAACTGGATGCGTCCGCTGTATGAATTCCTCGGCCTGACCGTCGGCGTCGTGACGCCGTTCCAGCCGCCGGAAGAGAAGCGTCTGGCATACGCCGCCGACATCACCTACGGCACCAACAACGAATTCGGTTTCGACTACCTGCGCGACAACATGGCGTTCAGCATGGAAGAAAAATTCCAGCGCGAACTCAACTTTGCCGTGATCGACGAAGTCGACTCCATCCTCATCGACGAAGCGCGTACTCCGCTGATCATCTCCGGTCAGGCCGAGGACAGCTCCAAGCTGTACATGGAGATCAATAAACTGATCCCGCAGCTGGAATTGCATGTTGAAGAGGTCGAAGGCGAAGTCACCAAGGCTGGCCATTACACCGTTGACGAGAAGACCCGTCAGGTCGAACTCAACGAAGCCGGTCACCAGTTCATCGAAGACATGCTCACCGGCGTCGGCCTGCTGGCTGAAGGCGAGAGCCTGTACTCGGCACATAACCTGGGCCTGCTGACCCACGTCTATGCCGGTCTGCGTGCGCACAAACTGTTCAATCGCAACATTGAATACATCGTGCAGGATGGCCAGGTCGTACTGGTTGACGAACACACCGGTCGTACCATGCCGGGCCGCCGTCTGTCCGAAGGCCTGCACCAGGCGATCGAAGCCAAAGAAGGCCTGAACATCCAGGCCGAGAGCCAGACCCTGGCGTTGACCACGTTCCAGAACTACTTCCGTCTGTACACCAAGCTGTCCGGCATGACCGGTACCGCCGACACCGAAGCGTTCGAATTCCACCAGATCTACGGTCTGGAAGTGATGGTCATTCCGCCGAACAAACCGTTGGCGCGTAAAGACTTCAACGACCTGGTGTTCCTGACCGCCGAAGAGAAGTACGCGGCCATCGTTGCGGACATCAAGGAAAGCATGGCGGCCGGTCGTCCGGTGCTGGTGGGTACTGCCACCATCGAAACCTCCGAGCACATGTCCGCATTGCTCGTGAAAGAAGGCATCGAACACAAGGTCCTGAACGCCAAGTTCCACGAAAAAGAAGCTGAAATCATCGCGCAGGCCGGTCGTCCGGGGGCTCTGACCATTGCCACCAACATGGCCGGTCGTGGTACTGACATCCTGTTGGGCGGTAACTGGGAAGTTGAAGTTGCGTCGCTGGAAGACCCGACCCCTGAGCAGATTGCCCAGATCAAGGCCGACTGGCAGAAGCGTCACCAGCAAGTGCTGGAATCCGGCGGTCTGCAGGTAATTGCCTCCGAGCGTCACGAATCGCGTCGTATCGACAACCAGTTGCGTGGCCGTGCCGGCCGTCAGGGTGACGCCGGTTCGAGCCGCTTCTACCTGTCGCTGGAAGACAGCCTGATGCGTATTTTCGCCTCTGACCGGGTGAAGAACTTCATGAAAGCCCTGGGCATGCAGCCGGGCGAAGCGATCGAGCACCGTATGGTGACCAACGCGATCGAGAAGGCGCAGCGCAAGGTTGAAGGCCGCAACTTCGATATTCGTAAGCAACTGCTCGAGTTCGATGACGTCAACAACGAACAGCGTAAAGTGATCTATCACATGCGTAACACGTTGCTGGCCGCCGACAACATCGGTGAAACCATCGCCGATTTCCGTCAGGACGTACTCAACGCCACCGTCAGCGCCCACATTCCGCCGCAATCGCTGCCAGAGCAGTGGGATGTGGCCGGTCTGGAAGCGTCGATTGCCAGCGACTTCGGGGTGAAACTGCCGATCCAGCAATGGCTCGACGAAGATGATCACCTGTACGAAGAGACCCTGCGCGAGAAGCTGATGGTCGAGCTGATGGCCGCGTACAACGAGAAAGAAGACCAGGCCGGTGCCGAAGCGCTGCGCTCCTTCGAGAAGCAAATCGTACTGCGCGTCCTGGACGACCTGTGGAAAGACCACCTGTCGACCATGGACCACCTGCGTCACGGCATCCACCTGCGTGGCTACGCTCAGAAGAACCCGAAGCAGGAATACAAGCGCGAGTCGTTCACGCTGTTCTCCGAGCTGCTGGATTCGATCAAGCGCGACTCTATCCGTGTGCTGTCGCACGTTCAGGTGCGCCGCGAAGATCCGGAAGCCGAAGAGCAACGCCTGCGTGAGGAAGCTGAAGCACTGGCCGCCCGCATGCAGTTCGAACACGCTGAGGCCCCTGGTCTGGACCAGCCGGAAATACTCGGTGAAGAGGTCGATGTGGCCCTCGCCACCGCGCCGGTTCGCAACGAGCAGAAGCTGGGCCGCAACGAACTGTGCTACTGCGGTTCGGGCAAGAAGTTCAAGCATTGCCACGGGCAGATCCAGTAAACCCCGTTTCAATCGCTGAAATACCCGCGCCGCGACCGGCTCCTGCCGTCGCGGCGTTTTGCCATTTAAACCACCGCCATCACTGTGAGCGGTGCTGACATCATTGAGTAAGGAGCGCATTCATGGCTGTTGGTCTTGGTCCTTTGCCAACGTTGCACCCGGTTGCCGGTTTTGAACTCGGTATCGCCTCGGCCGGCATCAAGCGCCCCGGGCGCAAGGATGTGGTAGTGATGCGCTGCGCCGAAGGTTCGACCGTGGCCGGCGTGTTCACGTTGAACGCCTTTTGTGCCGCTCCGGTGATCCTGGCGAAAAAACGTGTACAGAACGCCGTGCGTTACCTGCTGACCAACACCGGCAACGCCAACGCCGGCACCGGTGAGCCAGGCCTGGCTGCCGCCGAGCGCACGACCGCGAAGCTGGCTGAACTGACGGGCGTCGATGCCAGCCAGATTCTGCCTTACTCCACCGGCGTGATCGGTGAGCCACTGCCCGTCGAGAAGATCGAAGGCGCACTGCAAGCGGCGCTGGACGACCTGTCGGAAAACAACTGGGAAGCCGCCGCCACCGGCATCATGACCACCGACACCCTGCCAAAGGGGGCCAGCCGCCAGTTCCAGCATGACGGTGTGACCATCACCGTCACTGGTATCAGCAAAGGTGCGGGCATGATCCGTCCGAACATGGCGACCATGCTCGGTTACATCGCCACTGACGCCAAGGTCTCCCGTGATGTGCTGCATAACCTGATGCTCGACGGCGCCAACAAGTCGTTCAACCGCATCACCATCGATGGCGACACCTCGACCAACGACTGCTGCATGCTGATTGCCACCGGCAAGGCTGCACTGCCGCAAATCACCCGTGCTGAAGGAGAGCTGTTCGCCAAGCTCAAGCAAGCGGTGTTCGAAGTGTGCATGGACGTGGCACAGGCGATCGTGCGTGACGGCGAAGGCGCGACCAAGTTCGTCACCGTTGAAGTGAATGGCGGCGGCAATCATCAGGAATGTCTGGACGTCGGCTACACCGTAGCGCACTCGCCGCTGATCAAGACCGCGCTGTTCGCTTCCGACCCGAACTGGGGCCGCATTCTGGCTGCCGTTGGTCGTGCTGGCGTGCCGGATCTGGATGTGAGCAAGATCGACGTGTTCCTCGGCGACGTGTGCATCGCCAGCCGTGGCGCTCGTGCAGCGACCTACACTGAAGCGCAGGGCTCGGCAGTGATGCAGCAGGAAGAGATCACCATCCGCATCGAACTGGGTCGTGGCGATTGCAGCGAAACCATCTGGACCACCGACCTGTCGCATGAATACGTGAAGATCAACGCCGAGTACCGCACCTGATCCAAGACCGAGTCGTGGCTTTCGCGAGCAGGCTCGCTCCCACACGGTTTTCTGCCGTACACACAGTTTGTGTGCACTGAAGATCCTATGTGGGAGCGAGCCTGCTCGCGAAGACGGTGGTCCAGACACCGCAAGTCCCAACGCTTTTCCACTGACGAAAAGGCGCCACACCATGTCCCTGCACCTGATCATCGGCGACAAACTGCTTTCCTCCTGGTCACTGCGTGCCGCACTGGCCGTTGAGCTGACCGGCGCACCCTACAGCGAAGAACTGATCAAGCTCGGCAAGCCCGACACCCGCGAACGGCTGCTCAAGCATTCGCCGACCGCCAAGGTACCGCTGCTGCAAACCGCACGCGGCACGATTGCCGACTCTCTGGCGATCGCCGAGTATCTGGCCGAACAGTTCCCGTCCGAACAGCTCTGGCCGAGCGATCTTTTCGCTCGCGCCCAGGCCCGTTCTGCGTGCGCGCAGATGCACAGTGGTTTTTTCGCCATGCGCAATCACATGCCGTTCAACCTGAGCCACGACGCGCCGCTCAACCCGGTGCCGCCGGAGGTCAAGGTCGATATCGAGCGCATGCTCGCGCTGTGGGCGGAATGCCGTGCTGTTGCCACTGAGCCGGGGCCATATCTGTTTGGTCGCGTGAGCCTGGCCGATGCGTTCTTCGCACCGATTGCCGTGCGTCTGCGTACCTATCAGGTGCAGTTGCCAGCCATCGATCAAGCTTATGTTGAAACCGTCTACCAATGGCCCGCCTTCAAGGCGTGGCAAAAGGCCGGACTGGAGGAGTTGAACCCGTGAAACGCGTACACGTCGCCGCCGCCGTCATTCGTGACGACAGTGGCAAGATCCTGATTGCCCGCCGTGCCGACACTCAGCATCAGGGTGGTCTGTGGGAATTTCCCGGCGGCAAGGTCGAGGCTGACGAATCCGTCGAGCGCGCGCTGGCTCGCGAGCTTCAGGAAGAGTTGGGCATCGTCGTCGGTGCTGCTCGTCCGCTGATCAAGGTTCGCCATGACTACCCGGACAAGCAGGTGTTGCTGGATGTCTGGGAGGTGTCGAGCTTCAGTGGCGAACCGCACGGTGCCGAAGGTCAGCCACTGGCCTGGGTGACTGCGAAGGAGCTGGTGGGCTACGAATTTCCGGCTGCCAACCAGCCAATCGTCGCCGCCGCGCGTCTGCCCGGCGAATACCTGATCACCCCGGACGATCTGGAGACACCGGCCTTGTTGCGCGGCATCCAGAAGGCGATTGCCGGTGGGATCAAGCTGATCCAGTTGCGTGCGCCGAACGGCTATGACCCCAAATACCGCGACCTGGCGGTGGATGCGGTCGGCCTGTGTGCCGGCAAGGCGCAGTTGATGATCAAGGGGCCGTTCGAATGGCTCGGCGATTTCCCGTCGGCCGGTTGGCACATCACCTCGGCTCAGTTGCGTAAATACGCAGCGGCGGGGCGGCCGTTGCCGGCGGAGCGCTGGCTCGCGGCTTCGTGCCATAACGCCGAAGAACTGGCGCTGGCCGAACAGATGGGCGTGGATTTCGTCACCCTGTCGCCGGTACAGCCAACCTTGACCCACCCGGATGCGCAGCCGTTGGGCTGGGAGCAGGCGTCGACGTTGATCGAGGGCTTCAGCAAGCCGGTGTTTCTGCTCGGCGGGGTAGGCCCGGCGGAGCGGGAGAAGGCCTGGGGTGTTGGGGCGCAGGGTGTGGCGGGGATTCGGGCGTTCTGGCCAGAAGCTTGATTGTGTATTGAGGCTGATGGCCTCTTCGCGAGCAAGCCCGCTCCCACAGTTGATTGCAGTCCAACTGAAGGAATCCGATCAACTGTGGGAGCGAGCCTGCTCGCGAAGGCGTCTTGACCAGCGCTACACCTCTGAAGGTTTTGCCGCCGGCTGCCACAAAATCTCTGCAATCCCCTGCCGCCGCGCAATCAACCGCGCCGCCACAAACAGCAAATCCGACAACCGATTGATGTACGCCAGGCCAACCCCGGCCAATGGCTCTATCGCGTTCAGATGCTGACAACGCCGTTCGGCACTGCGCGCCAGGCTGCGGCACACATGGGCCTGGGCGATCAGCATTGAGCCGCCGGGCAGAATGAAATTCTCCAGCGGCCCCAACTCCTCGTTCCACACATCGATTGCCGCTTCCAGGCGTTCGATTTCCGCTGTGTTCAGCGCCTGATATTCCGGCATTGCCAGCTCACCACCCAGATCGAACAAGCGATGCTGGCAGGGGGCGAGCACTTCAATCAGCTCATTCAACCCCGCAAACGCCTCGCGCTCGGCGAGCAAACCGGCCAACAGCACGCCGACCTGACTGTTCAGTGTATCGACTTCACCGATGGCTTCGATTCGCGGATGGTCCTTGGGTACGCGGCGGCCATCGCCCAGGCCGGTTTCGCCTTTGTCGCCGGTGCGGGTGTAAATCTTCGACAGGCGAAAGCCCATGGGTTACCTCGTCAGTTGATTGGTTTCGGCCGCGATGGCTGCAGGCTGCGACAGGGGCAGGCGTAAGGTGAAGCAGGTGCCCTGGCCCGGTGTGGACTGCACTTCCATCTGCCCTTTGTGATTGTTGGTGATGATGAAGTACGACACCGACAGCCCCAGCCCGGTGCCCTGGCCGATTTCCTTGGTGGTGAAGAATGGCTCGAAGGTGCGTTTGCGCACGTTCTCGCTCATGCCGATGCCGTTGTCCTCGACCTGAATCTCGGCCCATGGCGGGTTCAGCCGGGTGCGCAGGGTGATCCGCCCCGGCTCGCTGTCGTCTTCGCGCTGGTGAATGGCTTGCGCAGCGTTTTTCAGCAGGTTGAGCAGCACTTGCTCCAGTTCGTTGGCAGTGCCTGGCACCGGGCCTAGCGCCGGGTCGAACTGACGGATGATCGCCTGGCCCTTGAAGTCGAAACCGATCGCCAGATCGAAGTCGTTGCCGGCAATCTCCACCGCCTGATCGATCAGCGCCGGCAAATCGCACGGTGCCATTTGCCGCGTACTGCGCCGGCTGAAACTGAGCATATGGGTGACGATTTTTGCCGCCCGGGCGCCGGCCTGCTGGATGCCGTCGAGCAGTTTCGGCACTTCGCGGTTTTGCAGGTACAGGTTGACCGTGTCCAGTTCGATGCCGAGTTGTTCGGCGGTTTCGAGGTTTTTCGGCAGGTCCGGCGACAGCCGTCGGCGAATGTTCTGCACGTTGTGCAGGATCGCGCCGAGCGGGTTATTGATCTCATGCGCCATGCCGGCGGCGAGACCACCCACCGAGAGCATCTTTTCCGACTGCACCATCATTTCTTCCAGCGACAGGCGCTGAGTGATGTCATCGATACGGATCACCACGCCACGCCCGGCGCCACCCATCAGCGGGTAAAAGGTCAGGGCGTAATGCTTGGGTTCATCATCCTTGAACCAGGTCACCCGCTCGATCTTCGCCACCGTGTGTTCTTCCACGGTCTGCTTGAGTTGCGGCAGAAACGGTTTGAGCGGCTCAAAGGCGAGGAAGATCGGCTGGTTCAACGCCTCATCCAGGCGCGTCCCGGAGAGCGCGCTGGCCTCTTGGTTCCACTGGGTCACGTAGAGCTGTTCGTCGAGGGCGATCAGCGCCGAGGGCATGGAGTCGATGATGCTGTTGAGGTAGTTCTGGAATCCGGTGAGTTTCTTCTCGATCTTGCTGCGCACCTGGACTTCCAGTTCCAGCTTGCGGTTGGTGTGGCGGGTTTCTTCGGCAAGGCCCTGAGCCTGATCGTAAGCGGCTTGCGAATCGTCACGGGCGCGTTTGAGTTGCTGTTCGCGGGCTTCGATGCGCGAGAGCATGGTGTTGAACGCTTCGGCAAGGCTGCCGATTTCATCATGGTTGCCGCGTGAGGCGCGCAGGGCGTAGTTCTCCTCGCGGGTGACCTGACGCGAGAGTTCTTCCAGTTGATGGATCGGGCGAGTGATGAGGCGTTTGATCTGCCGGGCAATCACCAGCCACAGCAGCACACTGAAAATCAGGATGCCGAGACTGGCGGTCAATGTGCCGGTGTAGAACGCCATCGGCAGTTCACTGCTGGCGACCAGCAGCAGATGCCCCGGCTCAGTCCCCGGGCGGGGCAGGGTAATCAACTGATTGCTGCGAAATTCGGTGAGTTGCCAGGCTTCGACATGCCGATAGCGTTCCGGCAGATTGAGCTTGTCGCCGCGCTGAACCTGAGCGATCCGGTCGCCCTTGCCGTCGTACAGCGCCGCCGCGCGCAACGGCGAGTAGCTGTCGAGTTCCTTGAGCAGGCGTTCGGCGCTTTGCGGTGACTCCAGGGCCTGTGCAACGAGGCTGGGGTTGGATATCAGCCGGCCGATGGTCTGCAGAGCCTGCGGCGCCATGCTTTCCTGGGAGATGTAATAGGCGGCGCTGATAAAGGTCAGGTTGGCGACCAGCAGAACGGTGGTCAACAACACCAGCAGGGCGGCCAGCAGTTTCTGGCCGACCGGCAGGTTTTCAAGGCGCTGGCGCAATGGCATCAGGTTTATCGCAGCAAAGGAACAAGTGGCCAGCGTAGCCGCTGCTCAGTCGCTGGGCAATCCAAGGCTGTGCAGATGGCCGACCAGACGCTGCTGCAATTGCTTGAGGTGCGGCAGGTTCAGTTGATGGCGCGTGGCGACTTTGCAGGCGTGGCCCAGCAAGTAGCTGATTTCGGTACGGCGCTGGTTCGCTACGTCCTGATACATGGAGGAGTAATTGGCCGCCGTGGCGTGGATCACCCGCTCGACTTCCTGTTGCAGATTGACCGCCGCCGCCGGTTGGCCACAGCGCTCCAGCAACTCGGCCAGCTCATTGCACAGCGTGGCGACTTCGCACTGATGCTGCTCAAGCCCGCCGTTACGGCAGTTGTGGAGCACGGTCAACGGATTGATCGCGCAATTGAGCGCCAGTTTGCGCCACAGGCGGGTGAGGATGTCGGTGCTCCATTCGTGGGGGATTTTCGCTGCTTGCAGGTCGTCGAGCCAGATCGGTGCCACCGGGTGCCCGGCATCACCCAGCCAGGTGAAACCATGACCGGCGAACACCACGCGCCAGTCACCGTCGCGGAACGCGCCTTCGGTGCTGGAGGCGCTGATACAGCGCGCCTGCGGTACCAGTGCTGCGACGGCGTCCTGACTGCCGAGGCCGTTTTGCAGCAGGATCAGTTCGGCATCTGCCGTCAGGCGCGGGGCGAGGCGGGCGACGGCGCTTTCGGCGTCATAGGCCTTGCAGGCGACCAGCAGGCGGCGGATCGGTTCTGCATCGTCCGGCGTTTGCGCGGGGACGGCATAGGTGTTGGCCTCGCCGTGTTCGACCAGGGTCAGGCCATCCGCCGCCTGATAGTCGCGCAAACGCTGGGCATCACGCACGATCAGGCGCACCGGCAGACCGGCCCGGGCCAGGCGCGTGGCCCATAGCGTGCCGAGACTGCCGGCGCCGAGAACGTGCCAGGGGGTGGACATCAGTTTTTCACTCGGTAAGGTACTGGCATGCAAGGCTCGCCGTATCGGTGGGAAAAGACCCGTTATAATGAGCCGGATTTTAACCGCAAGCCAAGCGCGCTCCATCCTGATCGAGCGCGACTTTTTATTGGAGAGATTACATGCCGTCGTTCGACGTGGTATCCGAACTGGACAAACACGAACTCACCAACGCGGTCGAGAACGCCGTGAAGGAACTCGATCGTCGTTATGACCTGAAAGGCAAAGGCAGCTTCGAGTTCAAGGAAAAGGACCTGACCGTCAACCTGACCGCTGAAGCCGGGTTCCAGCTGGAAGCGATGATCGAGATCCTGAAGCTGGCCCTGACCAAGCGCAAGATCGACGTACAGTGCCTTGAAGTAAAAGACGCTTACGCCTCGGGCAAGCTGATGAAACAGGACGCGATCCTCAAGGAAGGCATCGACAAGGAGCTGGCGAAGAAGATCGTCGCTCACATCAAGGAGGCCAAGCTCAAGGTACAGGCCGCCATCCAGGGCGAGCAGGTACGTGTGACCGGCAAGAAACGCGATGATCTGCAGGAAGCCATTGCTGCCCTGCGTGCCAAAGAGTTCGGCATGCCACTGCAGTTCAACAACTTCCGCGACTAAGCTCGGTCAGATGACCTGTGGGAGCGGGCTTGCTCGCGAAAGCGGTGTGTTCGGCAACTCATTGCTGAATGACGCACGGCTTTCGCGAGCAAGCCCGCTCCCATTTTTAATTTGTAAACAGCCCGGGTAGCCGGAAATCAGGAGATGGAAGATGGATTTGAACGCTGAAGTAGACAACCTGGTCAAGGCATCCCAGGCGTGGATTCCGATGATTATGGAGTACGGCAGCCGCGTGCTGCTGGCGGTCATTACACTGGCGATCGGCTGGTGGCTGATCAACAAGGTCACGCAAAAGCTCGGCGGCCTGCTGGCTCTGCGCAACGCCGACCTGGCGCTGCAAGGCTTCATCAGCAGCCTGGCGAACATCATTCTCAAGGTGCTGCTGATCGTCAGCGTGGCCTCGATGATCGGTGTCGAAACCACCTCGTTCGTGGCGGCAATCGGTGCTGCAGGTCTGGCCATCGGCCTGGCGTTGCAGGGCAGTCTGGCGAACTTCGCCGGCGGCGTGCTGATTCTGCTGTTCCGTCCGTTCCGTATCGGTGACTGGATCGAAGCGCAGGGCGTGGCGGGTACTGTCGACAGCATCCAGATTTTCCATACCGTGCTGCGTACTGGCGACAACAAGACCATCATCGTGCCGAACGGTAACCTGTCCAATGGCATCATCACCAACACCAACCGTCAGCCAACCCGTAAAGTTGTGTTCGATGTGGGTGTGGATTACGAGGCTGATCTGCAGAAAGCGCGTCAGGTGCTGCTGGATCTGGCCAAGGATGACCGTGTAATGCAGGACCCTGCACCGCAGGCAGTGATTTCGACGCTCGGTGACAGTTCGATCACTGTTTCCCTGCGTGTCTGGGTTAAAACCGCAGACTACTGGGATGTGATGTTCATGTTTAACGAACAGTCGCGTGATCGTTTAAAGACTGCCGGTATTGATATCCCGTTTCCACAGCGCGTGATTCGTGTGGTTCAGGAGTCGGCAACACAATGATAGGTTGCTAATTAAATGCCTGACTTGTTGGTCAGGCATTTATTACAAGTGACAGGCAATAAAAAGGCCCATCCGAAGATGGGCCTTTTTTATGCTTCCAAACTAACCACTGGCAATTACAGAATGTTCAGTGGGTATTCGGTGATCAGGCGGAACTCTTTAACGTCGCCTTCGCCTTCATCAGCGTTAGCAACGTGCCAGGCTTGACGAATACGGAAGGACAGATCTTTCGCAGGGCCAGACTGAACAACGTACTTGGCTTCGAAGTTGGTTTCGTGGTGTTTGCCATCTTCACCGTAAAGACCGGCGTAAGCGCTACCCGCTGGAGTGTGGGTACCGTCGATATCCCAACCTTTAACGTAGCGAACCATGAAGCTCAGACCAGGAACGCCATACTCGGCCATTTTCAGGTCGTAACGGGCTTGAAGGGATTTCTCGCCTGCACCGTTAAAGTCGGAGTACTGGATGGAGTTGGCGAGGAAGATCGAGTCGCCACCACGGTTGTTCTTGCCCACGCCGATGTAGTCGAACGGGGTGTCGCCGTTGACCTTCTGGAAGGCCAGGGTGAAGGTGTGTGCCTTCAGGAACGACAGGGCGGTTGCCAGCGAGAAGGCGGTGTTGCTGATGTCGCCCGCTTTGGCGCTGCCGGTGTCGGTGGTGCGGTAGATGTTGAAGTCGGTGTTCAGCGAAGTATCACCACCGAACGGTGTGGTGAGGTTCACGTTGGCGTAGTACTGGTTCCAGATGTCTTCCAGTTTGGCGCCGTACAGCGATGCAGTCAGGTTGTCAGTGATGCCGTATTTACCACCGAAGTAGTCGATGTTCTTGGCTTCAACGCCGGCGTAGGTGGCGTAAAGGCCGCCATCACGGGCGTTTTTGTCCTGGCTGGTAGCCGAGTAGAAGTGACCCGCTTCGAGGTCCAGATCTTTGACTTCGCTGCTCTGCAACTGGAAGCCAGTGGCAGTTTGCGGAAGGATACGGGAGCCGCCAACGGCGAATACAGGGGCAGTGCTTGGCTGCATGTCACCGAATTTCAGTTCGGTTTTGGAGACGCGGAACTTGATGGCAGCGCCGGCTTTGCCTTGGCTTTCATCAACGTCGTGGGCATAACCGTTGGCCTTGACGGAGTCGCTACGGCTCATGTTGCCAGTACCGGAAGTACCATCACCGCCATCCAGTTTTACCGCCAGGTAACCGAATGCATCGATACCGACGCCTACGGTGCCTTGGGTGTAACCGGAAGTGAAGTTACCGAGAAAGCCCTGGGTCCAGTCTTTCTGGTCGTGGCCGCCGTTCTTGTTGTCGCGGTTGAAGTAGTAGTTCTTCAACGTCTCGGTGAGTTTCGCACCTTCAACAAAACCTTTGGCTTCTGCCTGGTCATCTACAAACGGTGCGGCCGTAGCCAACTGAGTACTGGCTGCTGCTGCAACGGCCAGTGCGATTGTGCTCCACTTCATCACGCGCATCGTGATTTGCTCCTTTGGTTTTAGAAGAGTACTGCCGTCCCACCTGTTTTATTATCTGGGCGGCTCTTTCTTTTTGTGTCGGCGCAAACTTATATCACGCCGACAATGTTGGCGATACTTGCACATACAACCTTTCACGTTCTTTACGACGACGTCGCAAATGGCTTGGTTGATGTCGCAAATTCACAGTACCAATGCAGCCGGACTGACAACTTTATCGCTGTTTCTGGGCCTTTTTGCATCGGTAAAAAAGAGTCCCTGGCAAAACACTTGAATCTCCATTGGGGCAACCCTGCCACCGTATTTGTTGGTCTCAAGCCCCCACTTCCCGTGGTGCGCTTATAGACCATGTGTGTCTCAATGCAACAAGCGTGCACAAATCGCCAAGTTGTCGCGTTTATTTTTCCGAACAGCTGCCTGTGCCTGTGAAAACCTTGTGAAAACGGGGGTTCAAGCCCTTTTGTATCAGGAGCTTGACGCACTCCCTTGCATGGTGTTGTCACGTTGGAATTGGGGCGTGACAACCAAAAACGTTACCGGTTCACCCCATTGGTGAGTATTCGGCGGATGCTCGACGCACTGAGCGTAGACGCACTGTGCGGTTTTGGTGCAAAAAAATTACACGCTGTACAGGATTCATACAGTTCAGCGTGAGCGTGCAGTCAGGTGCAGCAGGTGTTTTCGGGTATTTTTGGCTGTTCGATGGCAATCCTGGCTCTGTGATGGTGCGCGGTCTCTTCAGATGTCTCTTGTCGGGGCTGTGCCGGTATGGGCAGCACTGTCATCGTGAAGCCCGGCGCATTCGCAGGTATGCTGCCTGCCTGTCGCTTGGTGCGTTGTCCGTCGGGACGGCCGCTAAGCTCAATGATGTAGATCAGCCGGGAGTGCACCCAGTGTTTGCTTTAGATTCACGACTTCAACAGGACACCCTGACCATCGGCGACTTCCCGCTGTGCCGACTGTTGCTGTCCAATGATGCCAATTACCCGTGGTTCATCCTGGTGCCACGCCGCGACGATATCAGCGAGTTGTTTCAGTTGGATGTCGCTGACCAGCAGCAGTTGTGGCAGGAAACCACCGCGCTGGCTGAGCTGCTCAAGGATTTGTTCGACGCCGACAAGCTGAACGTCGCGACCTTGGGCAACGTCGTCAGCCAGCTGCACATGCATGTGATTGTGCGTAAACGCGACGATGCGACATGGCCGGCACCGGTCTGGGGCAAGCACCCGGCCAAACCCTACAGCGCAGAGCAGGTAGCCGCCATTCGTGAGCGGCTGCGTCTGGTGCTGACCGAACATTTCACGTTTCTGGAGGGCTGAATCATGAGCCTTGAAGAGCGCGTTACCGATCTGGAAAGCCGTCTGGCCTTCCAGGATGACACCATTCAGGCGTTGAACGACGAGCTGGTGGCGCAGCAGCGTGTGATCGAGCGTCTGCAGCTGCAAATGGCGGCACTGCTCAAGCGTCAGGAGGAGATGGTCGGGCAGTTTGACTCTTTCGAGGAAGAGGCGCCGCCACCCCATTACTGATGTCGGTACGTTTGTGCGGGCGTAAAAAAACCGCGAACAGCCTGGCTGTTCGCGGTTTTTTGTTGCCTTGGATCAGCGACGCGGCAGGGCGGCGATCACGTCCTCGGCTTGCAGACCTTTATCGCGGTTCATCACCGAGAACTCCACGCGCTGGCCTTCGACCAGAACACGGTGGCCTTCACCACGGATTGCACGAAAGTGCACGAAAATATCATCGCCGGAATCCCGGGAAATAAAGCCGAAGCCTTTAGAAGTGTTGAACCACTTGACGGTCCCGGTATCGCGGTTGCTCATGTCATAGTTGACAGGTGCAGCCGCCGGCGAAGACTTGTAAAAGCTCACGGCCAGGTGCAGGACCACGGCAACCAGGGCAATCACCAGGCTGAACAGCACGGCTGGTTGGCCGGCGATGACCGGCATCGGTGCGATGAGGGTCAGGGTTTGCAGGACGACAGTCAGCACGAGAAGAGCGCTGACGAGGTTTTGCAGATGCTGGCGCGGGCCTTTGTTCCAGTAAGGAATCACTGGAGCGATGACCAGGTTCAGCAGGCCGAAAAAGGCCAGGTAAAGTGCGTCGGGTTGTTGCAGGTAAGGAACGGCTTCGGATTTCAAGCTGGGTATGAACGACAGCAGCAAGGCCGCTGCGCCCATTAGCAGGTGGACGATTTTCAACATTTTGATTGGCTCACGTTATGACGGCTCACAAGGAAGAGCTGAAGGCGCACGGTTCGCTTCGGAACAATAAAGAGGCGTTGGACACGTGCCCGGCATCAGCCTATGCGCCACACCCCCGAAAAATGGGGCGTAGCGACACGCTGCCTATTTAACAGCAAAGCCTGCAGCTACTCAAATCACCCCGGCCAGCGGCACCTGCCCGGTCGATTTGTCGCACCGCGCGAGCCGATTGCTGGCTGCGAGGTGGCGGTTGCCTTGCTAGAGTGGGTCTGCACCTGCTGGATGAATTCAATCGCCTTAGGGGGTAAACATGGCAATCGATATCGGTATCAGTGAAGAAGATCGCAAGTCCATCGTCGAGGGGCTGTCGCGGCTGCTGTCGGACACCTACGTGCTGTATCTGAAAACCCATAACTTCCACTGGAACGTCACAGGTCCCATGTTCAGGACCCTGCACCTGATGTTCGAAGAGCAGTACAACGAACTGGCGCTGGCCGTGGACCTGATCGCCGAGCGCATTCGCGCCCTGGGCTTTCCGGCGCCGGGGGCTTACGCCACCTACGCGCGTCTCTCTTCCATCAAGGAGGAGGTGGGCGTGCCGAGTGCCGAGAACATGATCAAGCAACTGGTCGAGGGGCAAGAAGCGGTGACGCGCACCGCGCGTGGCATCTTCCCGCTGCTGGACAAGGTCAGTGATGAGCCCACGGCCGACCTGCTGACCCAGCGCATGCAGGTGCATGAGAAGACCGCCTGGATGCTGCGCGCGCTGCTGGAGGCCTGATCGCCCGGTGCGCGGACGTCCCGGGGTGGTGGATGTCCGCGTGCTGGTTCAAATCTTACTGATTATGTCGGCTTATCCTACGCAGATGGGCAACTAGTCATCTGGCGCTAACTTTGCGTCTGCGTTTTTATGAGGGCACAGGAAGTTGCCTTTATAAGCAGTGATGACAAAGGAGTGTCAGCGATATGGTAGGTGGAGACAGGCGAAGCGAACATACCGGTTCGCATCAGGAGATGAAGGTCGATCCGTTTGTCAGCGATTTCGACTTCGAGTTGATCCGGCCGCTGTCCAGGTCGGTGCGTTTGAATGGCTTTGCGACTTGCTTGAGGCTCGAGCAGGTTTACTGGAACATTCTTGGCGGTATGGCCGAAGACAACGGCTGTTCGGTCAGTACGCTGCTGTCCCATGTGGACCGCGAAGTGCACCTGCGCCATGGCGGGGTGAAAAACTTCAGCGGTCTGGTGCGGGTGGTGTGCGTGATGAACGGCCTGCGTGATACCCCGTCGGCCGTCATGCCCTGAACGGGCAATACTTGAAATGACGTGGCGGGCTGTGCAGTCTTACGGCTGCACAGCCCGCATTTAATGGATATAATCCCGCTCTTTCGCCGCAAAGCCCTGCGCGCGGTGGCAATCTGATCGCCGAGACACCCCCATGCCGATGTACGATTACCAATGTGCTTCCTGTGGTCATCAGTTGGAAGCCATTCAAAAGATCAGCGAGGCACCGCTGGTCGACTGCCCTGCCTGTCAGGCGCCAGAGCTCAGGAAACAGCTGTCCATGCCGGGTTTTCGCCTCAGCGGCAGCGGTTGGTACGAAACCGATTTCAAGACCGGAGCCAAGAAGAACCTGGCCGGTGGCGACAAATCTGACTAGGGTTCAGGCCCAGGTCGAACGACACGCGTGAGATTTCGCAATGCTTGATGGCGACGGGATCTCCACCGAATTTCGAATTACGAGAAGCGAAACCACTACCATGATGCGCAGCCATTATTGCGGCCAACTGAACGAAAGCCTGGAAGGCCAGGAAATTACCCTTTGCGGATGGGTTCACCGTCGTCGCGACCACGGCGGGGTGATTTTCCTCGATATCCGTGATCGTGATGGTCTGGCCCAGGTGGTATTCGATCCGGATCGCGCCGAGAGCTTCGCCGCTGCCGATCGCGTGCGCAGCGAGTACGTGGTGAAGATCACCGGCAAGGTGCGTCTGCGTCCGGCCGGCGCCACCAACGCCAACATGGCGTCGGGCATGATCGAAGTGCTGGGCTACGAGCTGGAAGTGCTGAACGAGTCGGAAACCCCGCCGTTCCCGCTGAACGAGTTCTCCGACGTCGGCGAGGAGACCCGCCTGCGCTATCGCTTCCTCGACCTGCGTCGTCCGGAAATGGCCGAGAAGCTGCGTCTGCGTTCGCGCATGACCACCAGCATCCGCCGCTTCCTCGACGAAAACGGCTTCCTCGACGTTGAAACCCCGATCCTGACCCGTGCCACCCCTGAAGGTGCACGTGACTATCTGGTGCCAAGCCGTACTCACGCCGGTTCGTTCTTTGCGCTGCCGCAATCGCCGCAGCTGTTCAAACAGCTGCTGATGGTGGCCGGTTTCGACCGTTACTACCAGATCGCCAAGTGCTTCCGCGACGAAGACCTGCGCGCTGATCGCCAGCCTGAATTCACCCAGATCGACATCGAGACCAGCTTCCTCGATGAAAAAGAGATCATGGGCCTGACCGAAGAAATGATCCGCAACCTGTTCAAGGAAGTGCTGGGTCTGGAATTCGGCGACTTCCCGCACATGACTTTCGAAGAAGCCATGCGCCGCTACGGTTCCGACAAACCAGACCTGCGTAACCCGCTGGAACTGGTCGACGTTGCCGATCAACTCAAAGAAGTCGATTTCAAAGTATTCAGCGGCCCGGCCAACGATCCGAAATGCCGTATCGCCGCACTGCGCGTTCCAGGCGGGGCGAGCATGCCGCGCAAGCAGATCGACGATTACACCAAGTTCGTCGGCATCTACGGTGCCAAGGGCCTGGCGTACATCAAGGTCAACGAGCGTGCTGCCGGTGTTGAAGGTCTGCAATCGCCGATCGTGAAAAACATCCCTGAAGACAAGCTGAACGTGATCCTTGACCGCGTTGGCGCAGTCGATGGCGACATCGTGTTCTTCGGTGCCGACAAGGCCAAGATCGTCAGCGAGGCCCTGGGTGCGCTGCGTATCAAGCTCGGTCACGACCTCAAGCTGCTGACCTGCGAGTGGGCGCCAATGTGGGTCGTCGACTTCCCGATGTTCGAAGAAAACGACGACGGCAGTTTCTCCGCGCTGCACCACCCGTTCACCGCGCCGAAGTGCTCCCCGGAAGAGCTAGAGGCCAACCCGGCCGGCGCTCTGTCCCGCGCCTACGACATGGTGCTGAACGGCACTGAGCTGGGTGGCGGTTCGATCCGTATTCACCGCAAGGAAATGCAGCAAGCAGTATTCCGTCTGTTGGGTATCAACGAAGCAGAACAGGAAGAGAAATTCGGCTTCCTGCTCGATGCGCTGAAGTACGGTGCACCGCCGCACGGTGGTCTGGCCTTCGGTCTGGACCGTCTGGTGATGCTGATGACCGGTGCCCAGTCGATCCGTGAAGTGATCGCCTTCCCGAAAACCCAGAGCGCTGCCGACGTGATGACGCAAGCACCGGGTGTGGTGGATGCCAAGGCACTGCGCGAGCTGCATATTCGTTTGCGCGAAACGCCAAAGGCTGAGTAAGACGGGCCTGAAGGCGCATCTTCGGATGCGCCTTTTTTCTATCTGTAGAGAGCAGGTCGAGATTTTTAGTTTGCTGGCCGCTGCATGAGCAGGGCGGGCAACGTTTCAAAGAGAATTCGGAGCGAGTTATGGCAGGTCATTCCAAGTGGGCGAACATCAAGCACCGCAAAGAACGTCAGGATGCCAAGAGAGGCAAGATCTTCACCAAGTGGATCCGTGAGCTGACCGTTGCGGCCCGTCAGGGCGGTGGCGATCCGGGCTCCAACCCGCGTTTGCGTCTGGCGCTGGACAAGGCGCTGAGCGCGAACATGAGTCGCGACATCATCGACCGTGCCGTGGCGCGTGGCGCCGGTGCGACCGAGGCGGACAACGTTGAAGAGCTGACCTACGAAGGTTATGGCCCGGGTGGCGTGGCGGTAATGGTCGAGTGCATGACCGACAACCGCAACCGTACCGCTGCAGCTGTACGTCATGCATTCAGCAAGTGTGGCGGCAATCTCGGCACCGATGGTTCGGTGGCGTATCTGTTCGAGCGCAAAGGCCAGATCAGCTTCGCGCCGGGCGTCGATGAAGACGCATTGACCGAAGCGGCGCTGGAAGCCGATGCCGATGACGTGGTCAGCCATGAAGACGGCTCGATTGACGTGTTCACCTCGTTCACCAGCTTCTACGCCGTGCGCAACGCGCTGGAAGCGGCCGGGTTCAAAGGTGATGACGCAGAAATCGTCATGCAGCCGACCACCAGCGCCGAGCTGGATCTGGAAGGCGCGGAGAAGGTGCTCAAGCTGATCGACATGCTTGAGGATCTGGACGACGTGCAGAACGTCTACTCCAACGCGGATATTCCCGAAGACGTGGCCGCTCAGCTCGGTTAAGAGCGACTAGGCTTGAATGTGGGAGCGGGCTTGCTCGCGAAGGCGGCTTATCAGCAGACATAATGCTGAATGACCCACCGCCTTCGCGAACAAGCCCGCTCCCATATTGGTTATTCGCTGATTTGATTTTGTGTTTTTACCGACTCCGCAGGCGTTATGACTCTAATTCTTGGTATCGACCCCGGCTCGCGCATTACCGGTTACGGGATTGTTCGTGATACCGGACGCGGCGGCTGCATCTATGTCGCCTCGGGCTGCATCCGTACCGGCGCCGGTGAGCTGCATGAGCGGCTGCAAATCGTTTATCGCGGTGTGCGGGAAATCATTCAGACCTATGGCCCGGTGACCATGGGCATCGAAAAAGTGTTCATGGCGAAAAACGCCGACTCGGCGCTGAAGTTGGGGCAGGCGCGCGGGGCCGCGATTGTTGCTGGCGCTGAAGAGTGCCTGGAGATTGCCGAGTACACTGCAACCCAGGTCAAGCAAGCCGTGGTCGGCACCGGCGCTGCCAATAAGGAGCAGGTGCAGATGATGGTCATGCACATGCTCAAGCTGACCGCCAAGCCGCAAATCGATGCCTCGGACGCCCTCGCTATCGCTATTTGTCACGCGCACACCCGCTCCAGTCTGTTGCCGCATGGTCTGGGCGCCGCACGCAGTCGTGGCGGGCGCCTGCGTCTCTGATAGCATCAGCAATCAATTTTCCGGTATATGGGTTTTGTGCCTGGGTCGTCGGCCCGAATCCGTATTCCGTTTTGTCGCCAGCCCCCGGCTGGTCAACGCTCAAGGATCTGAAACGTGATTGGACGCTTGCGCGGCACCTTGGCTGAGAAACAGCCGCCGCACCTGATTCTGGATGTAAACGGCCTCGGGTATGAGCTGGAAGTGCCCATGACCACCCTTTATCGTCTGCCGTCGGTCGGTGAACCGCTGACGTTGCACACCCATTTGGTCGTACGCGAAGACGCGCAGTTACTCTATGGCTTCGCCGGCAAGCGTGAGCGAGACTTTTTTCGCGAGTTGATCCGTCTCAATGGTGTCGGGCCGAAACTGGCCCTGGCCTTGATGTCGAGCCTGGAAGTCGATGAGTTGATCCGCTGCGTGCAATCCCAGGACACTTCGGCACTGACCAAGGTCCCGGGTGTTGGCAAGAAAACCGCCGAGCGTCTGCTGGTCGAACTGAAAGACCGCTTCAAGGCCTGGGAAACCGTGCCGGCGATGTTCGCCCTGGTGCCGAACCAGCCGGACGGTCCGGCGCCGGTCAACACCGCCGAAAACGATGCGGTCAGCGCGCTGATTTCCCTGGGCTACAAGCCGCAGGAAGCGAGCAAGGCGATTTCCGCCATCAAGGACAAGAACCTGAGCAGTGAAGACATGATCCGCCGCGCCCTGAAGGGAATGATTTAAGTGATTGAAGCTGATCGTCTGATCGCCGCCGCGCACAGCCCGCGCGAGCGCGAAGAAGTCCAGGACCGGGCGATTCGCCCCGTCAGCCTGGCCGACTACATTGGCCAGCCGACGGTCCGCGAGCAGATGGAACTGTTCATCCAGGCCGCCCGTGGCCGTAACGAATCCCTTGATCACACGCTGATCTTCGGCCCCCCGGGGCTGGGAAAAACCACGCTGGCCAACATCATCGCCCAGGAAATGGGCGTGTCGATCAAGAGCACTTCCGGCCCGGTGCTGGAGCGCCCGGGCGATCTGGCGGCGTTGCTGACCAATCTGGAACCGCACGACGTGTTGTTCATCGATGAAATCCATCGTCTGTCGCCGATCGTGGAAGAAGTGCTGTACCCGGCCATGGAAGACTTTCAGCTCGACATCATGATCGGCGAAGGGCCGGCGGCGCGCTCGATCAAGCTGGATCTGCCACCGTTCACCCTCGTCGGCGCCACCACCCGCGCCGGCATGCTGACCAATCCGTTGCGTGACCGCTTCGGCATCGTCCAGCGTCTGGAGTTCTACAACACCGCCGACCTGTCGACGATTGTCAGTCGTTCGGCGAGCATTCTCGGCTTGCCGCTGGACCCGGAAGGTGCCTTTGAAGTGGCCCGCCGCGCCCGTGGTACGCCGCGGATCGCCAACCGTCTGCTGCGTCGGGTGCGGGATTTCGCTGAAGTCCGGGCCAAGGGTCACATCACCAAGGCCGTGGCCGATCTGGCGCTCAATCTGCTGGATGTCGATGAACATGGCTTCGATCATCAGGACCGGCGCTTGCTGCTGACCATGATCGAGAAGTTCGATGGCGGTCCGGTCGGCATCGACAGCCTGGCGGCAGCGATCAGCGAAGAACGCCACACCATTGAAGATGTGCTGGAGCCGTACCTGATTCAGCAGGGTTACATCATGCGCACGCCACGGGGCAGGGTGGTGACACGGCATGCGTATCTGCATTTCGGTTTAAACATTCCGTCACGAATGGGCGAGATGCCCGTGGTAGACGAGTTTCTCGATGCGGTAGACGATTAGTACACATTTATTGTCGATTTATTCAGCGTTTGTACTGTCACAGGACGGTACTTTTGCGGTAAAGCCTTTGAACAATGAAAAACAGTTGCCTGGCTGGATTGGCAACCCGAGGAGTAAGCACTAGAGTATGCGCGCGCAAAACGGGCTTGAGCCGTTCGCACATCGTTGTCGCGTTTATTACGAGGACACCGATGCCGGCGGCATCGTGTATTACGTTAATTACCTCAAGTTTATGGAACGGGCTCGAACCGAGCGGCTCCGAACGCTGGGCTTTGCCCAGTCGGAACTGGCAGGGGAGGACCTGTTGTTTGTCGTGCACTCCAGCGAAGCGCGCTACCACGCGCCGGCGCGACTGGACGACGAACTGCTGGTAAGCGCTGATGTAATCGAATTGAACCGTGCCAGCCTGCGCTTCAAACAGCAGGTCAGGCGGGCCACGGATAATGTGCTGCTCTGTGAAGGGCAGTTTCTGGTGGCCTGTGTGCGCACCGAAAGTTTGAAACCCCGGGCCATGCCCGAATCCTTGCGTGCGGCCTTTGCCGACGCGGGCGGCACGGGTACACACTCAAAGCAGGAGATAAAGCGTGGAAGCTAACGTCGTCGACCATTCCTCCATGTGGAGCCTGGTCAGCAATGCCAGCATCGTGGTGCAGTTGGTAATGTTGACCCTGGTGGCCGCATCGGTGACCTCATGGATCATGATCTTTCAGCGCAGCAATCTGCTGCGCGCCGGTCGACGCGCCCTGGAGAGCTTCGAGGAGCGCTTCTGGTCGGGTATCGACCTGTCCAAGCTGTACCGTCAGGCCGGCAGCAACCCGGATCCGGATTCGGGCGTGGAGCAGATCTTCCGTGCCGGTTTCAAGGAATTCTCCCGTCTGCGTCAGCAGCCAGGCGTCGATCCTGAAGCGGTGATGGAAGGTGTGGCGCGAGCCATGCGCGTTGCCATTTCCCGTGAAGAAGAGAAGCTGGAGCAGAGCCTGCCGTTTCTCGCCACTGTTGGTTCCGTCAGCCCGTACATCGGTCTGTTCGGTACCGTATGGGGCATCATGAACTCCTTCCGTGGTCTGGCTCAGGCCCAGCAAGCGACTCTGGCCACTGTGGCCCCGGGTATCGCCGAAGCCCTGATCGCCACGGCGATCGGTCTGTTCGCTGCGATCCCGGCCGTTATCGCTTACAACCGTTTCTCTGCCCGCAGCGAAACCTTGCTGAGCCGCTACTACACCTTCGCCGATGAGTTCCAGGCGATCCTGCACCGCAAAGTGCACACCAGCGAAGAATAAGCAGGTATTTCCCGATGGCTTTAATCGCTCGAGCCCGAAACAAGCGCAAGCCGGTCGCCGAGATGAACGTGGTGCCATACATCGACGTGATGCTGGTGCTGCTGGTTATCTTCATGGTGACCGCGCCTATGCTCAATCAGGGCGTGAAAGTGGATCTGCCCAAGGTTTCCAGTGAAGCCTTGCCGCAGGACAACAACACTCAGGTGCTGACCATTTCGATCAAGGCTGACAAGACCTACTACTGGAACCTTGGCAGCGAAGTCGACACTGAAAAGCAGCAGGACAGGGCCATGACGCTGCCGCAGATGACTGACGCGGTGACCAAGATCATTCGCGCCGGCAACGAAGGCGGCAAGCACACCCAGGTGTTCATTCGTGGCGACAAGTCGGTCGACTACGGCGCCGTCATGGGCGCGATGGGCGGGTTGCAGAAAGCCGGGGTCGGTAATGTTGGCTTGATTACCGAGGCGCCCTGATGCAGCAACAGCGAGAGCCGTCCGCCTCGGAAAGCTACTTCTGGCCTAGTGTCCTGGCAATTGGCTTGCACGTGCTGGTATTCGGCATGCTGTTCGTCAGTTTTGCCCTGACACCGGAGCTGCCGCCGGCCAAGCCGATTGTCCAGGCAACCTTGTACCAACTGAAATCGAAAAGTCAGGCAACCACCCAGACCAATCAGAAGATTGCGGGTGAGGCGAAGAAATCCGCCGCGCGCCAGACCGAAGTCGAGCAGATGGAGCAGAAAAAGGTCGAGCAGGAAGCGGTGAAGGCTGCGGAACAAAAGAAAGAAGAAGCGGCTCAAAAGGCCGAGGAAGCCAAGAAGGCCGACGAGGCGAAGAAAGCGGACGAGGCGAAAAAGGCGGATGACGCCAAGAAAGCCGACGACGCGAAGAAAGCCGAAGCCAAAAAGGCCGAAGAGAAACAATTGGCTGATATAGCCAAGAAGAAGGCTGAAGAAGAAGCTAAGGAAGAGGCCAAGAAAGAGGCCGCTGAAGAAGCCAAGAAGAAGATCGTCGAAGACGCGAAGAAGAAAGCCGCCGAAGACGCCAAGAAGAAAGCTGAAGCTGAAGAGGCGAAGAAGAAAGTCGCCGACGAAGCGAAGAAGAAAGCTGCTGCCGATGCTGCGAAGAAGAAAGCGCAGGACGCGGCACGTAAATCTACCGAAGACAAAAAGGCTCAGGCCCTGGCAGATTTGCTTTCCGACACGCCGCAGCGTCAGCAGGCCTTGGCCGATGAGCAGGGTGACGAAGTCGCGGGCAGTTTCGATGACCTGATTCGTGCGCGGGCAGCAGAAGGTTGGGCACGTCCACCTTCGGCACGCAAAGGCATGACGGTCGTGCTGCAAATCGGCATGTTGCCGGACGGTACGGTGACCTCGGTCAGCGTGGCCAAGTCCAGCGGCGACGGTCCGTTCGATGCTTCGGCAGTCGCGGCGGTCAAGAATATTGGACGTTTGACGGAAATGCAGGGAATGAAGCCGAGCGATTTCGCTCCGTATCGTTCATTCAAGATGACATTCACACCTGAGGATCTAGCCTTGTGAGAAACCTTCTTCGAGGAATGCTGGTCGTGATCTGCTGCATGGCAGGGATCGCGATGGCTGATGAAAAGAACATTCTGGTCACCAGCGGCAGCGATCGGGCAACGCCGATCGCCGTCGTACCATTCGGTTTCCAGGGCGGTGCAGTGCTGCCGGACGACATGGCAGAAATCATTGGTAATGACTTGCGGAACTCGGGCTACTACTCGCCGATTCCAAAGCAGAACATGATTGCCCAGCCAAGCCAGCCGAGTGAAATCATCTTCCGTGACTGGAAGGCGGTGGGTGCTCAATACATGATGGTCGGCAGCATTGTTCCAGCGGGCGGTCGCCTGCAGGTGCAATGGGCGCTGTTCAACGTGGCCACCGAACAGAAAGTGGCTGACGGCAGTGTTTCCGGTACCACCGAGCAACTGCGTGACATGGCGCACTACATCTCCGACCAGTCGTTCGAAAAACTTACCGGCATCAAAGGTGCGTTTTCGACCCGTCTGCTGTACGTGACAGCCGAGCGTTTCTCCGAGAAGAACACTCGCTACACCCTGCAGCGTTCGGACTACGACGGTGCCCGCGCCGTGACCCTGCTGCAATCGCGCGAGCCGATCCTGTCGCCGCGTTTCGCACCGGATGGCAAGCGTATCGCCTACGTGTCGTTCGAGCAGAAGCGTCCGCGCATCTTCATGCAGAACATCGACACCGGTCGCCGTGAGCAGATCACCAACTTCGAAGGCCTGAACGGCGCGCCTGCCTGGTCGCCGGATGGCAATCGCCTGGCCTTCGTGCTGTCCAAGGACGGCAACCCGGACATCTATGTGATGAACCTGGGTTCGCGTCAGATCACTCGCGTGACGGCAGGGCCTGGCATCAACACCGAACCGTACTGGGGCAAGGATGGTTCGACCATCTACTTCACCTCGGACCGTGGCGGCAAACCACAGATCTACAAAACCAGCGCCAGTGGCGGCGGTGCGGAGCGAGTGACCTTCATCGGTAACTACAACGCCAACCCGAAGCTTTCGGCTGATGAAAAGACCCTGGTGATGATCCATCGTCAGGACGGTTTCACCAATTTCAAGGTGGCGGCTCAGGATTTGCAGCGCGGAAGTGTAAAAATCCTAACTGATAGCACTCTGGACGAGTCGCCTACTGTTGCGCCCAACGGCACCATGGTAATCTACGCCACCCGCCAGCAGGGCCGGGGAGTCTTGATGCTCGTGTCCATTAATGGACGCGTGAGGCTCCCGCTTCCTACCGCTCAAGGCGAAGTCAGAGAACCGTCCTGGTCCCCTTACCTGAACTGACGCGGCGCTACACGTTTTACTTAACACACTGGGGTTCATTAGGAGTTTCACGATGGAAATGCTGAAGTTTGGTAAATTTGCTGCGCTGGCTCTGGCCATGGCTGTAGCTGTAGGTTGCTCGTCCAAAGGCGGCGACAACGCCGGTGAAGGCGCTGTTGATCCAAACGCTGGTTACGGCGCAAACACTGGTGCCGTTGACGGTTCCCTGAGCGAAGAAGCTGCTCTGCGCGCAATCACCACCTTCTACTTCGAATACGACAGCTCGGACCTGAAGCCAGAAGCCATGCGCGCTCTGGACGTTCACGCCAAAGACCTGAAAGCAAACGGCGCTCGCGTTGTTCTGGAAGGCAACACCGACGAACGTGGTACTCGTGAGTACAACATGGCACTGGGCGAGCGTCGTGCGAAAGCCGTTCAGCGCTACCTGGTACTGCAAGGTGTTTCCCCAGCTCAGCTGGAACTGGTTTCCTACGGCGAAGAGCGTCCAGTTGCTACCGGCAACGACGAGCAGTCCTGGGCTCAAAACCGTCGCGTCGAACTGCGTAAGTAATTCGATATGCGAACGTGCCGTCGTGCTGTAACTGTTCTGGCTCTCAGCCTCGCGCCGCTTGCGGCGTGGGCTGCGGTTCCTGTGGTCGATGACAACTCCGGTTATAACAATAGCGGGAGCAGTTATCCGCCTGCAGGTTACGGTACGAACGGCGCCTATGCCGGGGGAGCGGCTTCGGCCCCTGCCTCGGCACAGGGCATGCTGTTCAACCAATTGCAACAAATGCAGGATCAGATATCGCGCCAGCAAGGTGTGATCGAAGAACTGCAGAATCAGGTTGCGCGCATGAAGCAAGAGTCACTGGAGCGATACCAGGATCTTGATCGGCGCATAGGATCCGGTGCTGCACCTGCCGCGACTCCTGAGAATTCTTCTGCCGGTGGCGATGCAAGTGCTGCTGCCGGTGCTGCCGCTGGCGCCGGGGCTGCTGCCCAGGCACCTGCTGCGAGCAGTGAACCGGGTGATCCGGCCAAGGAAAAGCTGTATTACGATGCGGCTTTCGATCTGATCAAAGCCAAGGATTTCGACAAGGCCAGCCAGGCTTTCTCGGCATTCCTGCGCAAATACCCGAACAGCCAGTACGCGGGCAATGCCCAGTACTGGTTGGGCGAAGTCAATCTGGCAAAAGGCGATCTGCAAGGTGCGGGTCAAGCGTTTGCCAAGGTTTCGCAACTGTATCCCAAGCATGCCAAAGTGCCGGATTCGCTGTACAAGCTGGCTGACGTAGAGCGCCGCCTCGGTCACACCGACAAGGTCAAAGGCATTCTGCAGCAGGTGGTTTCCCAATACCCGGGGACCTCCGCAGCCCAGTTGGCCCAACGCGATCTGCAACGTATGTAATTGAGCTTCACCCCGTTTGGAAGAAACCCGCGCTTGTCGCGGGTTTTTTCGTTAGAATTCACGCCCTTTTTCTGAAACACGCTTCTTATGGCCTGCGCGTTGGCGGGGTTATCTGAAGTGCCTGACGGAGGCGGACAGCCTGTTTAGCTGTTACGCCCGTGGCGACTATGCAAGACACATTGAGAATCACCGAAGTTTTCTACTCGTTGCAGGGGGAAACGCGGACTGCCGGGCTGCCCACGGTTTTTGTGCGCCTGACCGGTTGCCCATTGCGTTGCCAATACTGCGACAGCGCCTACGCGTTCACTGGCGGTACGATCCGCACCCTCGACGACATCCTTGAGCAAGTGGCCGGGTTCCGCCCGCGCTATGTGTGTGTCACTGGCGGTGAGCCGCTGGCACAGCCCAATGCCATTCCCTTGCTCAAGCGCTTGTGTGATGCCGGTTACGAGGTCTCGCTGGAAACCAGCGGTGCCCTCGACGTTTCGGCAGTCGACTCGCGAGTCAGTCGCGTTGTCGACCTGAAGACACCCGGCTCGAAAGAGGCCCATCGCAACCGTTACGAGAATATCGAGCTGCTGACTCCCAACGACCAGGTGAAGTTTGTCATCTGTTCGCGGGAAGACTATGACTGGGCAGTTTCCAAACTGATCCAGTACGGGCTCGATCGACGTGCCGGCGAAGTTCTGTTTTCTCCAAGTCACCATGACCTCAACGCGAGGGATCTGGCGGACTGGGTGGTGGCAGATAATCTGCCAGTGCGGTTGCAACTGCAGCTGCATAAATATCTATGGAATGATGAGCCGGGGCGCTGAGATGACTGAACAAATGAACACGAGTGAAAAACGCGCAGTAATCCTGCTGTCCGGTGGCCTGGACTCAGCCACGGTCGTGGCGATGGCCCGGGCTGAAGGTTACGCCTGCTACACCATGAGCTTCGATTACGGTCAGCGTTCTCACGCTGAACTGCACGCCGCCGCCCGTGTTGCCCGTGATCTGGGTGTGGTCGAGCACAAGGTCATTGGCCTGAACCTGAACGGCATGGGCGGTTCGGCCCTGACCGATACCAGCATCGACATTCCTGAGGCGCTGGGTGAGGGCATTCCGGTGACTTACGTGCCGGCACGCAACACGGTGTTCCTGTCGCTGGCATTGGGCTGGGCTGAAGTGCTCGGCGCCCGTGACATCTTCATCGGCGTCAATGCGGTGGATTACTCCGGTTACCCGGATTGCCGTCCCGAGTTCATCGAGTCGTTCGAGCGTATGGCCAACCTGGCGACCAAGGCGGGCGTGGAAGGCAATGGCTTCCGCATTCAGGCGCCGCTGCAGAACTTGAGCAAGGCGCAGATCGTCCAGGCCGGCGTGAAGCTGGGTGTGGATTATGGTCTTACTGTTTCCTGCTATCAGGCCGACGATGAAGGCCGCGCATGCGGTAAATGCGACAGCTGCCGCCTGCGTGCAGAGGGCTTTGCGGCCGCTGGTGTGGACGACCCAACACATTATTTTTGATTTTTTTCAAAAAGGTGTTGAATAGTCCTTAAAAATCAGTATTATACGCGCCACCACACAGCGGGTCGTTAGCTCAGTTGGTAGAGCAGTTGGCTTTTAACCAATTGGTCGTAGGTTCGAATCCCACACGACCCACCATATTTGGCGGTTTAGAAAATCCGGAAGGCCCACGAAAGTGAGGATTTCCGGGTTTTTTTTTGCCTGCGATTCGGGTGAGCATTTCCTCAGCGCCGTCGGTGCTGACACAGGTCAGAATCATCTTTTGTATCAACGGGATATTCTGTAGCCTTGCGCAGCTTCAATGCTGTCCGTGCCTGATAATACTCACTCTCCCGGCGGTACCCTCAAGCGGTCCGGAGCCGGGTGTATACTCGACTTTCGCGCGAAAGCGCCTGCAGGTCTTGCGAACATGACGCAGATTTCCGAACGCCTTCTGGTTCAAGCCCACCTCGATGCCAAACAGCCCAAACCGCTGAGTGCCGAGGAAGAGGCCTATTACCGTTCCGCCATCGCTGCCGAGCTCAAGGCTCAGGACGCGGTGCTGGTTGCCCACTTCTATTGCGATCCGGTGATTCAGGCCCTGGCCGAAGAGACCGGAGGCTGTGTATCCGATTCCCTGGAGATGGCCCGCTTCGGTAACGCCCATCCGGCCAAGACCGTGGTGGTCGCCGGCGTGAAATTCATGGGTGAGACCGCGAAGATTCTCAACCCGGAAAAACGCGTGCTGATGCCGACCCTCGACGCGACGTGCTCGCTGGACCTGGGTTGCCCGGTAGATGAGTTCTCGGCGTTCTGTGATCAGCACCCGGAGCGCACGGTGGTGGTGTACGCCAACACCTCCGCAGCGGTCAAAGCCCGGGCTGACTGGGTCGTGACGTCGAGTTGCGCGCTGGAGATCGTCGAAAGCCTGATGGACAACGGCGAGACCATCATCTGGGGCCCGGACAAGCATCTGGGTACTTACATCCAGCGCAAGACCGGTGCCGACATGCTGCTGTGGGACGGCGCCTGCATCGTTCACGAGGAGTTCAAGTCCAAGCAGCTTGAAGACATGAAGGCGCTGTACCCGGACGCCGCCATTCTGGTGCACCCGGAGTCGCCGACCTCGGTGATCGAACTGGCGGATGCCGTCGGTTCGACCAGCCAGTTGATCGCTGCCGCGCAAAGCCTGCCGAACAAGACCCTGATTGTCGCTACCGATCGCGGCATCTTCTACAAGATGCAGCAGCTGTGCCCGGACAAGGTCTTCATCGAGGCGCCAACCGCCGGTAACGGCGCCGCATGCCGCAGTTGCGCACATTGCCCGTGGATGGCCATGAACACCCTTGAGCGAACGCTCAAGAGCCTCAAGGAAGGCACGAACGAGATCTTTGTTGATCCGGCGCTGATTCCGCAGGCGATCCGGCCTTTGAAGCGCATGCTGGACTTTACTCAGGCTGCGCGGATGAAGCTGGCGGGTAACGCCTAAGCTCTAAAGGCAGCATACAAAACCTGTGGGAGCGGGCTTGCTCGCGAAGGCGTCATATCAGTCAACATCTAACTCGACTGATACGATGCCTTCGCGAGCAGGCCCGCTCCCACAGTTGTTTCTGCGTTTTGGAGGGTTATTTGGTTTTCTTCGGAATCCGTACCAGGCGGGTATCGGAGTAGATGTCGTGCCAGGTGCGCTTCTGTTTGTCGTACAGCGACCAGAAGAACCCGAGCCCTGCGCACAGCCACGAAGCGATCGACACCATGAAGCGCAGCAGTGCCTGCCACAGGCTGATCGCGCTGCCATCGGCGTTCTGTACGCGAATCCCCCACACCTGCATGCCCAGTGTCTGGCCGCCATGGGTCCAGAACTTGGCGAAGAACGCAAACAGCACCAGCAGCAATACAGTGGAGTACAGCGGATCGCCATCCAGTTTGCCGGCATCGGTCATTGCGCGCAGACGCTCTTCGCCGATGATCGCTGCCTGGATCAGTTTGTAAACGAAGCCGGTCACGATCAGCAGGGCGGTGCACAGCAGAAAGTCATAAAACATCGCGGCCAAACGTCGACCGAGGCCTACGGCAGGAAAATCGCCCTGGGGAGTGAGCAGGTTTTTCGACATGGCAGCCTCTGGACGCAAAATGAAGCGCCATTTTACGGATTCGCGCGCACAAAAAAGCCCCTGATATCAATATCAGGGGCTTTTTCGTTACAGAAGATTAGCCTTCTGCTTGTACTTCGTCAGCCTGCATGCCTTTCTGGCCTTGCACTGCAACGAAGGTCACTTTCTGGCCTTCTTTCAGGCTTTTGAAGCCGTTGCCCTGAATAGCGCGGAAATGCACGAACAGATCCGGACCGCTTTCTGGAGTGATAAAACCAAAACCTTTCTCGTCGTTAAACCACTTGACGGTACCGCTCTGACGTTGGGACATTTCTTATTTCCTTTGACGCAAAAATTAATGACAGTCTCTTCCTCATGAAAGAGTACTGGGGCTGGTTGCAGGAGAGTAAGAAGACGTCGAACGGGATGTAGCTAACTTGTAGGCTACTGCCCAGGTCACGATTCCAAGCTGACCCATGCAAACACAGTGGACAAACTCTACGCCAACTACGGGAGAAAAAACAAGCCCCGCGAAGGCCCCGGTTTTCCTGCCCCTGCTGGCAGTTAGTCAGTTCACTAGTGCGGCTTGGACGATTAGCGGGTTCAATTGTTTTCGATCGTTATAAGCAAAGTTCATATTCGAATCGAATGTTAGAAAATGCACTTTTTTGTGGCGATTGCGTTACACATTAGTGCACGCATAACGCAATCGCGTTACTTATAGAAACAGTCAATCAACCGCGGTAGTAGCGTTGTGGAACAAATGGCATTTTGCTTACAAGCATTTGCACCTTTTTCCCACGGACGATGGCCCAGACTGGTGTGTCGAGGGTGACATAAGCGCTGTCGAGGTAACCCATCGCCAAAGGGCCGCCCAAGGTCGGCCCGAAGCCGCCGCTGCACACGCTGCCGATGATCTCGCCGGCTTCGTTGACGATTTCTGCGCCTTCACGCACGGGTGTGCGTTCTTGTGGCAGCAGGCCGACGCGTTTGCGGGCGACGCCGTTCTGCTGCTGAGCAAAAATGCTTTCTGCCCCCGGAAAACCGCCGGCCCGCGCGCCGTCGGCACGGCGAGGTTTGGACATCGCCCACAACAGGCTGGCTTCGATGGGTGTGGTGTCGGTGTTCATGTCGTGGCCGTACAGGCACAGGCCGGCTTCCAGGCGCAGCGAATCGCGGGCGCCGAGGCCGATGGCCTGGACCTCAGGCTCAGCGAGCAGAGCGCGGGCGAGTTTTTCCGCGTCAGCTGCAGGTACCGAGATCTCGAAACCGTCTTCACCGGTGTAACCGGAACGGCTGACGAAGCAATCCACGCCCAGCAGATTCACGCGGGCGAACTGCATGAAGGTCATCTTCGCGACTGCAGGCGCCAGGCGGGCCAGTACGGTGACGGCTGCCGGACCTTGCAGGGCGAGCAGGGCGCGCGCTTCGAACAGCTCCGTGATGGTGCACTGATCGCCGATGTGTTTTTGCAGATGCGCCAGGTCCTGATCCTTGCAGGCGGCATTGACCACCAGGAACAGTTCGTCGTTGCCGAGGTTGGCGACCATCAGGTCGTCGAGGATGCCACCGCTCTGGTTGGTGAACATCGCATAACGCTGCATGCCCACCGGCAAGTCGATGATGTCAACCGGTACCAGGGTTTCCAGGGCCTTGGCAGCGTTGGCACCGGTCAGACGGATCTGGCCCATGTGCGAGACGTCGAACAGTCCGGCTTGCTCACGGGTGTGCTGGTGTTCTTTCATCACGCCGAGCGGGTATTGCACCGGCATGTCGTAGCCAGCGAAGGGCACCATGCGGGCGCCAAGTTCGAGGTGCAGAGCGTGCAGCGGGGTTTTCGACAATGGTTCGGTGGACATGCGGAACTCCTTGATTCACTCCAACCCTCTCCCCAAGAGAGAGGGGGCTAATTAGCATTCGATAATGTTGACCGCCAGACCGCCACGGGCGGTCTCCTTGTATTTGCTTTTCATGTCGGCGCCGGTCTGGCGCATGGTGCGGATGACCTTGTCGAGCGAGACGAAGTGTTGTCCGTCGCCGCGCATCGCCATGCGCACCGCGTTGATCGCCTTCACCGAGCCCATCGCGTTGCGCTCGATGCACGGTACCTGCACCAGCCCGCCAATCGGGTCGCAGGTCAGGCCAAGGTTGTGTTCCATGCCGATTTCCGCAGCGTTCTCGACTTGCTGCACGCTGCCGCCGAGCACTTCACACAACGCGCCGGCCGCCATCGAACAGGCGACGCCGACCTCGCCCTGACAGCCGACTTCGGCGCCGGAGATCGAGGCGTTTTCCTTGTACAAAATGCCGATAGCGGCGGCGGTCAGCAGAAAGCGCACCACGCCGTCGTCATTCGCACCCGGGATAAAACGCATGTAGTAATGCAGCACCGCCGGGATGATCCCCGCCGCGCCGTTGGTGGGCGCAGTCACCACGCGCCCGCCGTTGGCGTTTTCTTCGTTGACTGCCAGCGCGTACAGGTTGACCCAGTCGAGCACCGACAGTGGATCGCGCAGCGCCGACTCCGGGTTCTTGCACAATTGCCGATGCAGCGCCGCCGCCCGGCGCTTGACCTTCAGCCCGCCCGGCAGGATGCCTTCGTTGCGGCATCCGGCAGCCACGCAGTCCTGCATCACTTGCCAGATCTTCAGCAAGCCGGCGCGGGTCTCCGCCTCCGGACGCCAGGCGCTTTCGTTGGTCAGCATCACCTGGCTGATCGACAGCCCATAAGTGGCGCAATGGCCAAGCAAGTCCTTGGCGCTTTTGAACGGGAAGGTCAGCGGCGTGGCGTCTTCGACGATGCGGTCGGCACCGGCGGCATCCTCGTCGACCACGAAACCACCGCCGACCGAGTAATACTCGCGGCTGCGGATCTGGATTCCCGCCGCGTCGAACGCACGGAAGATCATGCCGTTGGGGTGATAGGCCAGCGGCTTGCGGATCATTGCCAGGTGTTCTTTTTCGTTGAACGCGATGCTGTGTTCACCGAGCAGCTTCAGCCGGCCGTTGCCGCGAATCTCTTGCAGGCGCGTGGCGACGGTTTCGGTGTCGACAGTGTCGGGGTGTTCGCCCTCAAGGCCGAGCAACACGGCTTTGTCGCTGCCGTGCCCCTTGCCGGTGGCGCCGAGCGAGCCGTACAGCTCGACTTTGAGGGTGCTGGTTGCAGACAACAGGTCGTCCCGGCGCAGGCCTTCGGCGAAGCGCGCAGCGGCACGCATCGGGCCGACGGTGTGGGAACTGGAGGGACCGATGCCAATCTTGAACAGGTCGAACACGCTTAACGACATGAGTGGTTCTCCGGTTTCTTGTTATAGGAATTGGCGCAAGCTCAAGGCTGGACACAAATCCCCTGTGGGAGCGGGCTTGCTCGCGAATGCGGTGTGTCAGGCAACATTGATGGCGACTGATACACCGCATTCGCGAGCAAGCCCGCTCCCACTTTGGGATCTATGGTTTTGCTGAAATCGGGGCAGGTCAACCCGCCCCTCATCCGGTTAAGCGTAGCTTTCGATCGACGGGCAGGCGCACACCAGGTTGCGATCGCCGAACACGTTGTCGACACGGCCGACCGGCGGCCAGTATTTGCCTTCGATCAACGACGCCACTGGATACACCGCTTGCTCGCGGCTGTACGGGTGGGTCCACTCGCCAACCAGTTCTGCTGCGGTGTGCGGGGCGTTCTTCAGCGGGTTGTCGTCCTTGTCCAGGGTGCCGTTTTCCACTGCGCGGATTTCTTCGCGGATACGGATCATGGCGTCGCAGAAGCGGTCCAGTTCTTCCTTGGATTCACTTTCGGTCGGCTCGATCATCAGCGTGCCCGCTACCGGGAACGACATGGTCGGGGCGTGGAAGCCGAAGTCGATCAGGCGCTTGGCGACGTCATCAACGCTGATGCCGCTGCTGTCTTTCAGCGGACGCAGGTCGAGAATGCATTCGTGCGCCACCAGACCGTTGCTGCCGGTGTACAGCACCGGGTAGTGCTCTTCGAGGCGACGGGAAATGTAGTTGGCGTTGAGGATCGCCAGTTGCGAAGCACGTTTGAGACCCGCGCCGCCCATCATGCGAATGTACATCCAGGTGATCGGCAGAATGCTCGCGCTGCCGAACGGTGCTGCGCAGACCGCGCCTTCCTTGCGTTCCATCTGGCCATGGCCCGGCAGGAACGGAGTCAGGTGCGACTTGACGCCAATCGGGCCGACGCCCGGGCCGCCACCGCCGTGTGGAATGCAGAAGGTTTTGTGCAGGTTCAGGTGCGAGACGTCGCCGCCGAACTTGCCTGGTGCACAGAGGCCGACCATTGCGTTCATGTTCGCGCCGTCGATGTATACCTGGCCGCCGTTGTCGTGAATGATCCCGCAGATTTCGCGGATACCTTCTTCGAACACGCCGTGGGTCGACGGGTAGGTGATCATCAGCGCGGCGAGGTGTTCGCGGTGCTCGATGGCTTTGGCGCGGAGGTCTTCGATGTCGACGTTGCCACGCGCATCGCACGCGGTCACGACCACGCGCATGCCAGCCATGTTGGCGGTGGCCGGGTTGGTGCCGTGGGCGGACGAGGGGATCAGGCAGATGTCGCGGCGCTCATCGCCACGGCTCTGGTGGTAGGCGCGGATCGCCAGGAGGCCTGCGTATTCACCTTGCGAACCGGCATTCGGTTGCAGCGAGATCGCGTCGTAACCGGTGGCGGCGCAGAGCATCGCTTCCAGTTCGTCGGTCAGTTGCTGGTAACCGGCACTTTGTGCGGCTGGGGCGAACGGGTGCAGGGCGCCGAATTCGGCCCAGGTCACCGGGATCATTTCGCTGGCGGCGTTGAGTTTCATGGTGCACGAGCCCAGCGGGATCATGGTGCGATCCAGGGCCAGGTCCTTGTCCGCCAGCTTGCGCAGGTAGCGCATCAGCTCGGTTTCGGAGTGGTAACGGTTGAACACTGGATGGCTGAGGATTGGCGACTGACGTACCAGCGCGGCCGGGATGGTGCTTTGCACCGAGGCGGCCAGTGCGGCGAAGTCCGGCAGGGTCTTGCCGTCGGCGAACAGGCGCCACAGGGTTTCGATGTCAGCCTGAGTGGTGGTTTCGTCCACCGACAGGCCCAGACGCTGAGCGTCGATCACGCGCAGGTTGATCTGCGCAGCGTGCGCCTTGTCGTGCAACGCGGCGGTTTGTGCGCCGGTGGCCACGGTCAGGGTGTCGAAGAAACTGGCTTGTTCGACATTAGCGCCCAGTGCGCTCAGGCCCTTGGCCAGAATCGCGGTCAGGTGATGCACGCGGTTGGCGATCTGCGTCAGGCCTTTCGGGCCGTGGTAGACGGCGTACATGCTGGCGATGTTGGCCAACAGCACCTGTGCCGTGCAGATGTTCGACGTGGCCTTCTCGCGGCGGATGTGTTGCTCGCGGGTCTGCATCGCCAGACGCAGGGCCGGTTTGCCGAAACGGTCAACCGAGACGCCGACCAGACGGCCCGGCATGTCGCGCTTGAACGCATCCTTGGTGGAGAAGTACGCGGCGTGCGGGCCACCGAAGCCCAGCGGCACGCCAAAACGTTGCGCAGAACCGATAGCGACGTCGGCGCCAAACTCGCCCGGGGCGGTCAGCAGCGTCAGGGCCAGCAGGTCGGCAGCCACGGCCACCAGCGCGTTGGCGGCGTGGAAGCGTTCGGTCAGTTCGCGGTAGTCGAACACATCACCGTTGCTGGCCGGGTATTGCAGCAGCGCGCCGAAGAACGGCGTCACGTCGCTCAGTTCACGCTCGTCGCCCACGACCACATCGATACCCAGCGGCTCGGCACGGGTGCGCAGCACGTCGAGGGTTTGCGGATGGCTGTGGATCGAGGCGAAGAACTGGTGGCTGCCCTTGTTCTTGCTCAGGCGTTTGCAGAAGGTCATGGCTTCGGCAGCGGCGGTAGCTTCATCGAGCAGGGAAGCGTTGGCGATCGGCAGGCCGGTGAGATCGCTGATCAGGGTCTGGAAGTTCAGCAGCGCTTCGAGACGGCCCTGGGAAATTTCTGGTTGGTACGGCGTGTAAGCGGTGTACCAGGCCGGGTTTTCCAGCAGGTTGCGCAGGATCGGTGATGGCGTGTGGCAGTTGTAGTAGCCCTGGCCGATGTAGGTCTTGAACAGCTGGTTTTTGCCGGCGATCGATTTGATCATCGCCAGGGCGTCGGCTTCACTCAGGCCATCGTCCATGCCGAGCACGCTGGTGCCCTTGATGCTTTCCGGGATGACGCTGGCGCTCAGGGCTTCGAGCGAGTCGAAGCCGAGGCTGTTGAGCATGGCCTGCTCGTCACCGGCGCGCGGGCCGATATGACGGGCGATGAATTCGTTGGCGGTGCCGAGGTTTACTTGGGTCATGGCGCTACTCCTCAGGCTTCGGCTTGGGCTTTGATCAGACGGTCGTACGCATCCTGATCCAGCAGTTTCGCCACGGCCGATGCGTCGCTTGGTTTGAAACGGAAGAACCAGCCTTCGCCCAGCGGATCTTCGTTGACCAGTTCTGGAGCGTCTTCCAGCGCCGGGTTGACTTCCAGCACGTCGCCATCGAGGGGCATGTACACGCCGCTGGCGGCTTTCACCGATTCCACGGTGGCGGCTTCAGCGCCTTTTTCGTATGCCTGCAGCTCAGGCAGTTGCACGAACACCACGTCGCCCAGGGCGTTCTGCGCGAAAGCGGTGATGCCGACAGTAACGCTGCCGTCAGCTTCGGTGCGCAGCCATTCGTGATCTTCAGTAAAACGCAACTCGCTCATGGAAACTCCTAAGGGGGCCAGACTCGTCTGGTGGACGCGGTGGAAGGCTGGGGCGGTAATGCCCTGATTTTATGAGCGGTTACTTAGCAAGAACGCGGCCATCTTGAATTTATCTTTATAAAACAATGAGTTATTGGATTTAGCTGAGGACGGAGGGACGAGGCGTGTAGCGAAATCGCTACAGATCAGGGCAGGTAAAAAAGCTGAAGCGGATCAAAGCCTTGCACAGCGGTCGTTGAAGGAGGGTGTAGCGATATCGTTCCGCTGTAGCGCTTTCAGTACAGATTGAGGTCGTTTTTGAAAGGATTTCCAATCCGCCACATACCCTGTGGGAGCGGGCTTGCTCGCGAAGGCGTCGGGTCAGCCAGTATTTATGGTGACTGACACACCGCATTCGCGAGCAAGCCCGCTTGTATGTTTAGACTTGAAGGGGTGGGCGGGACTAAAAGCTCGATTCCGACTCTAGCCAGTACGGACCGTGGGAGACTTCTCGTTCCGCCCCTTCTACCTAAAGCGCCGATAAAGAATTCATCGGTAGAACCGACGATAGAGGCAAGCCAGCGCTACGGTAGACCCCAACAAGCACCTAAACCCTAGCTCCGAGGATTCGTCATGACAATCCTTACCTCGCCAACGGTAGTTGGTATCGATGTCGCCAAGGCCGAAATCGTCGTTTACCGCGAAGACTTGAAAAATATCCAGTTCATCAGCAACGATCGCGCATCGATTGGCCGCTGGCTCAAGACCCTACCTGCTCATAGCTCGATTGCCCTGGAGGCCACGAGCCTTTACCACCTCGATACGGCTGAGCTGGCTCACGGCATGGGGCACCGTGTTTATATTGTGGACCCTTACCGGGTGAGCCATTACCGCGAAGGTGTTGGTCAGAGAGCAAAAACTGACCCCTGCGATGCGCGCCTGCTGGCGCGTTATCTTTCCAGCGAGCAGCAACGACTGCGGGTCTGGAGTCCACCTCCTCAGCTCTATACCGTGCTGAAAAGCCTGCTTAATAAGCGTGCACAGCTGGTAAAAAACCACGCTGGCCTCATGCTGAGCTGGTCAAGCGAACCTCTTTTGAAAGAACTCTCGGTCCAAGAGCGGGAACACTTCAAACGCTCTGAACAGGTGATTCAGAAATTGCTGCGCGAAATCAGCGAGGAGGCGGGCATCACCGAAAATATCCGGCGCTGTAAGGCGATTGAAGGGATCGGTGAGTTGACGGCCACGGGCTTGGCTACCACTTTTATGCGTGGTGATTTCGCCAGCGCCGACGCTTTTATAGCCTTTTTGGGGATGGACTTGAGGGCAAAGGACTCAGGGAAAAAGCACAGTCCTCGCCACCTGAGCAAAAAAGGTGATGGAGAGTTAAGGCGTCTTGCGCACAATGCCGCAATGGCTGCCTGCCGGTCTCCTGTTTGGAAACCGTTCTATGAGTCCTACTTGGCAAGAGGTCTGGCCAGAACTCAAGCCTTGGTCATCCTCGCCCGCAAGCTCTGCCGAGTGGCATTCGCTCTCATGAAAAATCAGAGCGAATACCAACCGAATGTGAGGTTGCAGGGTTCCCCTGCAACATAGAATCTCCCACATTTTTGACCGAGTCCGGTTCAGGGCTTGTTGGGAATGCCGTATTTGCGTAGCCGATGAGCAATCGCCGTGTGCGAAGTCTGCAGGCGGCTCGCCAGTTGGCGGGTCGAGGGGTAGCTGACGTAGAGTTTTTCCAGCAGCGATCGCTCAAACGCTTCCACAGCTTGTTCGAGGCTGTCGACGTCGCTGTCGGTTTGCCGTGCGACCGAGGTGCCGGCGATGTCGAGATCGCCGATATCCACCAGGCTGCTTTCGCAAATCGCGGCGGCGCGGAAGATCACGTTCTGCAATTGCCGCACGTTGCCCGGCCAGCGGTTGCCAAGCAACGCCGGATAGGTGCCGGGGGCGAGGCGGCAAACCGGACGCTGAATCTGCGCACAGGCTTGCTGCATGAAGTAGCGCGCCAACAGCAGAATGTCCTGACCGCGTTCGCGCAGCGGCGGCACTTCAACGTTGAGCACGTTGAGGCGATAGAACAGGTCTTCGCGGAACAGGCCTTCGCTGACCATTTTTTCCAGATCGCGGTGGGTCGCGCTGAGAATGCGCACATTGACCTTGACCTCACGATCACCGCCAACGCGGCGGAAGCTGCCGTCGTTCAAGAAACGCAGCAATTTCGCCTGCAAGTACGGTGACATTTCGCCGATCTCATCGAGAAACACCGTGCCTTGGTTGGCCAGTTCCATCAGCCCCGGTTTACCACCGCGCGCCGCGCCGGTGAAGGCGCCTGGGGCGTAGCCGAACAGTTCGCTTTCGGCGAGGTTCTCCGGCAGCGCTGCGCAGTTCAATGCCAGAAAAGGCGCGCTGTGCCGCGCACTGATCGCGTGGCAGGCACGGGCGACCAGTTCTTTACCGGTGCCGGTTTCACCTTGAATCAACAGCGGCGCATCCAGGGCGGCAACGCGTTGAGCGCGCGCCTTGAGGGTGCGGATCGCCGGGGACTCGCCCAGTAACGCATCGAAACCTTCGGCATGGTCGTGGTGCAGTGCGGAAAGTTGTTCGCCGATGCGGTTCGGCTGATAGAGGGTCAGCAGCGCGCCGGCGTCGGTGATCGGTGTGGCGTCGAGCAACAGAGTCTGGCCGTTGACGGTGATTTCCCGCAGCGGCAGACGGAAACCTTGTTCGAGCAGGGTTTCCAGCAGGCCAGGATCGTTGAACAGTTCCGCGACACTCTCACCGGCCGGTTCGCGGCCGTACAACGCGATCAGCGCCGGGTTCGCCAGCAATACTTTCCCGGCGCTGTCGAGGGCGAGTACCGGGTCGGTCATCGCCGCCAGCAATGCATCAAGCTGCAAGTGCCGACGCTGGCCGGGGAGGATATCGACCACGGTCACCGCCTCCACACCGAGCACCCGAAACAGCGCATCTTTGAGTTCTTCGAGCACTTGCGGGCTCAAGGTCGGCGCGTCGATGTAGACGTTGGGCGGAATCATCTCCACCGCATCCAGATTGAGATTACGCCCACCGAGGATAGCCAGGACTTCCTGGGTGATGCCGACGCGGTCGATGAAGCTGACGTGGATACGCATGGGGCGGTTCAGTGTTCTGCAGTGCGGAGGGTGGCAAGTATGCCTTGGGGCGGGGCAATGGTGAAATGTATGGCGCTTTTCAGCGCTACACAGATCTCTTGTGGGAGCGGGCTTGCTCGCGAAGGCGTCAGGTCAGACAGCATGTATGGTGACTGACCTGACGCCTTCGCGAGCAAGCCCGCTCCCACAGGGGGGGAGTGTGCTGTGTTCGGGTTATTCGAAGTGTTCGATGTTCACCGGGTCGCCGGATTTCATATTCAACTGCACCCGGATGTCTTCAAACATCAGATCGTAATGCTTGTGCACCGAGCCGATCTGGCTGTGCGTCCTGGGAATCCCGTACTTCTCGGCAATTCGTGTCACGTTGTTGGCAAAGTTGTACGCCTCCTCCTTGGGCAGGAAGAAGGTCTCTTTCATGTCCTTGCCCTGGATGCTGCCGTGCAGGGTGAACTGGATGCCTTTGCCTTTTCCAGGATCGGTGAATAACTCATAGTCGAGGTGCACGTTGTAGCTGACGTCATCCGGCGTCAACGCATGCCGCTCAATATGCAAATGACCGGGTTCGAATTGGGCCATGGGTTTCTCCTTTCAAGGCATGGGAGAAGGGCAGACCCTGAGCCTGCCCCCGCAGTTTCTAATTATCGATAGCTGATGCCGGGCTTCGCGGTGGTCACGCGAGTACCGGCAGTGCCCTGGACAATCGCTTCGATGTCCGCCAGCGAGCCGATCACCGCGACCTTGCCAGTATGGCGCGCGAATTCGCAGGCTGCCTGCACCTTCGGTCCCATGGAGCCGGCGGCAAAGCCAAGGCGTTCGAGTTCGTCCGGATGCGCTTCGGCGATGGCTTTCTGCGTCGGTTTGCCGTAGTCGATGAACGCCGCGTTGACGTCAGTGGCGATCACCAGCAGGTCGGCTTCCAGTTGTTCGGCGAGCAGCGACGAGCACAGATCCTTGTCGATCACCGCCTCGATGCCCTTGAGGTTGCGGTGCTCGTCGTACAGGGTCGGAATCCCGCCGCCGCCGGCGCAGATTACGATGCTGCCCTTGTCCAGCAGCCACTTGATCGGGCGGATTTCGAAGATCCGTTTCGGCCGTGGGCTGGCGACCACACGGCGGAACTTGTCACCGTCCGGGGCGATGGCCCAGCCTTTTTCGGCGGCGAGTTTTTCCGCTTCGGCCTTGTCGTAGACCGGGCCGATCGGTTTGGTCGGGTTCTGGAACGCCGGGTCCTTGGCGTCGACTTCAACCTGGGTCAGCAAAGTGGCGAACGGCACCTCGAAGTCCAGCAGGTTGCCCAGTTCCTGTTCGATGATGTAGCCGATCATGCCTTCGGTTTCGGCACCGAGCACGTCCAGCGGGTAAGGGGTGACGGAGGTATACGCCGCCGCCTGCAGCGACAGCAGGCCGACTTGCGGGCCATTGCCGTGGGCGATGACCAGTTGGTTGCCGGGGTGGATCTTGGCGATTTGCTCGGTGGCGATGCGGATGTTGGCGCGCTGATTGTCAGCGGTCATCGGTTCGCCACGGCGGAGCAGGGCGTTGCCGCCCAGAGCTACGACGATACGCATGGTGCATGTCCTTCTAATCAGAGGAGAGGCAAACGACTCGGTCGTACTGCCAGAACCGGGGGCCTTGGTGGGAGGGGGCTTGCTCCCGAAGGTGGTGTGTCAGGCTCCATGAATGTTGCCTGATATGGCCTCTTCGCGAGCAAGCCTGCTCCCACATTTGGATCCGGTTCCTTCAGTGAGTTGTTACAGGTCAGCCAGGGTCGAGACCAGGATCGCCTTGATGGTGTGCATGCGGTTTTCCGCTTGCTCGAAGGCGATGCAGGCTGGCGACTCGAACACGTCGTCGGTCACTTCGATGCCGTTGGCCAGGTGCGGATACTGTTCGGCGATCTGTTTGCCGACCTTGGTATCGCTGTTGTGGAACGCCGGCAGGCAATGCATGAACTTGGTGCGTGGGTTGCCGGTGGCTTTCATCAGCTCTTTGTTGACCTGGTACGGCAGCAGTTGCTGGATACGCTCGGCCCACGCTTCAACCGGTTCGCCCATCGACACCCAGACGTCGGTGTGGATGAAGTCGACGCCTTTGACGGCAGCTTTCGGGTCTTCGGTGAGGGTGATGCGTGCGCCGGATTCTTCCGCGTATTTCTTGCAGCGATCGACCAGATCATCATGCGGCCACAGGGCTTTCGGCGCGCAGATGCGCACGTCCATGCCGAGTTTGGCGCCGACCAGCAGCAGCGAGTTGCCCATGTTGTTGCGCGCATCGCCAAGGTAGGCGTAGCTGATGTCATGGATGGGTTTGTCGGCGTGTTCACGCATGGTCAGCACGTCGGCGATCATTTGTGTCGGGTGATATTCGTCGGTCAGGCCGTTGAACACCGGTACACCGGCGAACTTCGCCAGCTCTTCGACGATTTCCTGTTTGAAGCCACGGTACTCAATGGCGTCGTACATGCGACCCAGCACGCGGGCCGTGTCTTTCATGCTTTCCTTGTGACCGATCTGCGAAGAGTTCGGGTCGATGTAGGTGACGTTGGCGCCTTGGTCATACGCGGCCACTTCGAACGCGCAGCGGGTGCGGGTCGAGGTTTTTTCGAAGATCAGGGCGATGTTGTTGCCCTTGAGGTGTTGCTGCTCGGTGCCGGTGTATTTGGCGCGTTTCAGGTCGCGGGACAGGTCGAGCAGGTAACGCAGCTCACGTGGGGTGTGGTGTTCCAGGCTGAGCAGGTTACGGTTGTGAATGTTGAACGCCATGATGATTCTCCTTGGATTCGGTAATCGGCCCGGCCGCTACGGGGTGGGTGCGGCCGGGGAGATGGTCGTTTAGTAATCGATTGGGTCACGCACGATCGGGCAGGTCATGCAGTGGCCGCCGCCGCGGCCGCGACCGAGCTCGCCGGCGCTGATGGTGATGACTTCCACGCCGGCCTTGCGCAGCAGGGTGTTGGTGTAAGTGTTGCGGTCGTAGCCGATGACCACGCCCGGTTCCACGGCCACCACGTTGTTGCCGTCGTCCCATTGTTCGCGTTCGGCGGCGAAGCTGTTGCCACCGGTTTCCACCACGCGCAGCTTCGGCAGGTTGAGGGCTTTGGCCACGGTGTCGAGGAAGGTGCCTTCTTCGCGGCGGATGTCGATGCCGCCTTGTTTGCTTTCGTCAGGGCGCAGGGTGAACGCGACGATCTGGTTCACCACTTCCGGGAAGATCGTCACCAGGTCGCGGTCGCAGAAGCTGAACACGGTGTCCAGGTGCATCGCGGCGCGGGATTTGGGCAGGCCGGCCACGATGACTTTTTCCACGGCCTTGTTCTTGAACAGGTTCAGCGCCAGTTGGCCGATGGCCTGACGGGACGAGCGTTCGCCCATGCCGATCAACACCACGCCATTGCCGATCGGCATCACGTCGCCGCCTTCAAGCGTCGAGCTGCCGTGCTCCTTGTCCGGGTCGCCGTACCAGATCTCGAAATCGGCGTTGGTGAACTGCGGGTGGAATTTGTAGATCGCGGTCGCCAGCAGGGTTTCCTGGCGACGCGCCGGCCAGTACATCGGGTTCAGCGTCACGCCACCGTAGATCCAGCAAGTGGTGTCGCGGGTGAACTGGGTGTTGGGCAGTGGCGGCAGAATGAAGCTGGAGTGGCCGAGGAAGTCGCGGAACATCTGGATGGTCTTGCCACCGAAGCTGTCCGGCAGATCATCGGCGGACACGCCACCGATCAGGAATTCGGCGATGTGCCGTGGCTCAAGGCTTTTCAGCCAGGATTTTACTTCGCTGATCAGGCCCAGGCCCACCGAATCGGCGGTGACCTTGCGCTCAAGAATCCAGTCCAGCGCTTCAGGGATGGCGACGATGTCGGTCAGCAGGTTGTGCATTTCCAGCACGTCGATCCCGCGTTCACGCATCTTGGTGACGAAGTCGAAGTGGTCGCGCTTGGCCTGGGCAACCCACAGCACATCGTCGAACAGCAGTTCATCGCAGTTGTTCGGGGTCAGCCGCTGGTGGGCCAGACCTGGGGAGCAAACCATGACTTTGCGCAGTTTGCCGGCTTCGGAATGGACGCCGTACTTAACTTTTTCCGTGGTCATTGCAGTGATCCTCCAGAGATAAAACTTTGGGCAATTACAGGGTCAGGAAGCCGTCGTAGAGACCGTAGGCCGCCACCAGGGCCCCCACGATCACCGCGGCGAAAATCAGCTTCTCGACGTTGGTGAAAACCGCTTGTTTGAGTTCGAGCTTGGCCTTGGCGAACAGGATCGCGCCGGGGGCATACAGCAGGGCCGAGAGCAGCAGGTACTTGACCCCGCCGGCATACAGCAGCCAGATCGCATAGATCAGCGCGATCCCGCCGATGATCAGGTCCTTGCGTCGCTCGGCCGCAAAGCCTTCGTAGGTTTCGCCGCGCACCGCCAGCAGCAGGGCATAGGCCGCCGACCACAGGTACGGCACCAGAATCATCGAGGTGGCGAGGTAGATCAGCGACAGGTAAGTGCTGGCCGAGAACAGGGTGATGATCAGGAAAATCTGCACCATCGCGTTGGTCAACCATAGGGCGTTGACGGGTACGTGGTTGGCGTTTTCCTTGCGCAGGAACTCCGGCATGGTGTGGTCTTTGGCGGCGGCGAACATGATCTCCGCACACAGCAGCACCCACGACAGCAGCGCGCCCAGCAGCGAGATGATCAGACCGACGCTGATCAGCACGGCACCCCAGTGACCGACCACGTGCTCAAGCACGGCGGCCATCGACGGGTTCTGCAGTTTGGCCAGTTCTGGCTGGGTCATGATGCCCAGCGACAGCACGTTCACCAGCACCAGGAACAGCAGCACGGTGATGAAGCCGATCACAGTGGCCTTGCCGACGTCGGAACGTTTCTCTGCCCGTGCCGAGAAGATGCTCGCGCCTTCGATGCCGATGAACACCCACACGGTGACCAGCATCATGTTGCGCACCTGGTTCATCACGCTGCCCAGATCCGGGTTTTTCACGCCCCAGATGTCAGCGGTGAAGATGTCCAGTTTGAAAGCGAAGATTGCGATCAGCACGAACAGCAGCAGCGGCACGACCTTGGCGACAGTGGTCACAAGGTTGATGAATGCCGCTTCCTTGATCCCGCGCAGCACCAGGAAATGCACGGCCCACAGCAGCACGGAGGCGCCGATCACCGCCGCAACCGTGTTGCCTTCGCCGAACACCGGAAAGAAATAGCCGAGGGTGCTGAACAAGAGAACAAAGTAACCAACGTTGCCCAGCCAGGCACTGATCCAGTAACCCCAGGCGGACGAAAAACCCATGTAGTCGCCGAAACCGGCCTTGGCGTAGGCGTAGACACCGCCATCCAGGTCAGGCTTGCGATTGGCCAGGGTTTGAAAGACAAAAGCGAGGGTGAGCATGCCGACAGCGGTGATGGCCCAACCGATCAGCACCGCGCCGACGTCGGCGCTGGCGGCCATGTTTTGTGGCAAAGAAAATATCCCGCCACCGATCATCGAGCCGACTACCAATGCAACCAGTGCACCTAGTCGTAGTTTTCCGGGAGCTTCAGACATTGCATGACTCCATTGCAGGAGAGAAGAGATCACAGCGTAGTTCTGTTGTCTGTTCAAACAGCTGACTTAGATCAGTTCATGGTCACATTCCATTGTTAATGAATGACTTAGGAAATCACTGATGGCATAAAGCTTTCGTCTGAAAGGCCCGTCCCAGAGGCTTTCTGGTGGAGTGGTTGGGAATGGCTATTATTACTTTCGAATTATCACGCTAGTTCTTTTTCAGCTTTTGGCAAATTTTCCCCATCTGTTTTCAGTACAGAATTGAATTATCAGGATCAGCGCACAAAACTGTCTTGACGTGCTAGGCGTTAGCGTTATCCGCTATATATAAATGGGCGTTTTTCGGTATTACCTGATAAACGTGATCAGGCTTTATCCGTTTAGTTAATAGTTGTTACAAATAACAACTCACGACGCACTTGAATGGAGACTCAGATGTCGCAACCGACGCAAAAGCTGCGATTAGGCGCGTTGATCGCCCTGGTGGTGGGTTCGATGATTGGCGGGGGGATTTTCTCGCTGCCGCAGAACATGGCGGCCCGTGCCGATGCCGGGGCGATCCTGATCGGTTGGGGCATCACGGCGATCGGCATGTTGACCCTGGCGTTCGTGTTCCAGACTCTCGCCAACCGCAAGCCCGAGCTGGATTCCGGCGTCTACGCCTACGCCAAGGCCGGATTCGGCGACTACATGGGTTTCTCGTCTGCCTGGGGTTACTGGATCAGCGCCTGGCTGGGCAACGTCGGTTACTTCGTTCTGCTGTTCAGCACCCTCGGCTATTTCTTTCCGGTGTTCGGTCAGGGCAACACGCCGATCGCCATCGGCTGCGCGTCGGTGCTGCTGTGGGCCGTGCACTTTCTGGTGATGCGCGGGATCAAGGAGGCGGCGTTCATCAATCAGGTGACCACGGTCGCCAAGATCGTGCCGTTGATCATGTTCATCGTCATCGCGGCAGTGGCGTTCAAGGCCGACATCTTCACCCGTGACATCTGGGGCCACAGCAACCCGAGCTTCGGCGGGGTGATGGATCAGGTGCGCAACATGATGCTGGTGACGGTGTTCGTGTTCATCGGCATCGAGGGCGCCAGTGTGTACTCGGCACGGGCGGAGAAACGCACCGATGTCGGCCGCGCCACGGTGATCGGTTTTATCGGCGTGCTGGCACTGCTGGTGCTGGTCAACGTGTTGTCGCTGGGGATCATGAGTCAGCCGGAACTTGCGAACCTGCAGAACCCGTCGCTGGCGGCGGTGCTGGAACACATCGTCGGGCCGTGGGGCGCATTGCTGATCAGCCTCGGTCTGGCGGTTTCCCTGCTCGGCGCATTGCTGTCGTGGGCGTTGCTGTGCGCCGAAATCCTCTTTGCCACGGCCCGGGACAAGACCATGCCGGCGTTCCTGAAAAAGGAAAACGCCAATCATGTGCCGGTCAATGCGCTGTGGCTGACCAACGTGATGATTCAGATTTTCCTGCTGATCACGCTGTTTTCCGCCGGCACCTACACCAGCCTGATCTACCTGGCCTCGTCGATGATTCTGGTGCCGTACCTGTGGTCGGCAGCGTACGCGGTGCTGCTCAGCGGACGCGGCGAAACCTACGAGCACGCCTCGGCCGAGCGCACCAAGGATCTGCTGATTGGCGGTATCGCCCTGTGTTACGCGGTGTGGCTGTTGTACGCCGGCGGGGTGAAATACCTGCTGCTGTCGGCGCTGCTGTATGCGCCGGGGGTGGTGTTGTTTGCCAAGGCCAAGCATGAGCAGGGCGAGCCGTTGTTCACGCATGTCGAGAAGGTGATCTTCACCTGCGTGATCATCGGCGCCGGGCTGGCGGCGTATGGCTTGTACAGTGGTGTGCTGTCGCTGTGAGGTTGGCGCTGGCGTATCAGCCGCCCTATGACTGGGACGCGATGTCGGGATTTCTCGCCGCGCGGGCGGTGGTCGGGATGGAGACCGTGGTTGATGGCGTTTATTCGCGCAGCATCGGCTTGCGCGGCGTGCACGGCACGGTGTCTGTGTGGGTGGGTGCTGGGGATGCGCTGGACATCGAGCTGGATTTTGCTGAGCCGGCCGCGGTGCCCGAGATAGTCCTGCGCTTGCGCCGACTGTTTGATCTGGATGCCGACCTTGCGTTGATGCAACGGCATCTGGCCCACGATCCACTGTTGGCGCGGTTGCTCGCCGAGCGCCCGGGGCTGCGCGTGCCGGGTGCGTGGGACGGTCTGGAACTGGCCTTTCGCGCAGTGCTGGGGCAGCAGATTACCGTGGTCGCGGCGATTCGCCTGGCGGGAAAACTGCTCGCGCACCATGGCGCACCATTACGCTCGACAGTGCCGGGTGTGACTCACGTATTTCCCGAGGCGCAGGTGCTGGCGACGGCCGATCTGGCGGCGCTGGGCATGCCGAAAAGTCGTGGGCGGACGCTCTCGGGCGTGGCGCAGGCACTGCTGGAGGATCCGTTGTTGTTCGAGCCGAATCGCGAGGGCGGCATTGCGCGATTGCTCGCGTTGCACGGGATTGGCGAGTGGACGGCGCAGTACATTGCGCTACGGCAGTTGCGCGATATGGATGGGTTTCCCCATGGCGATGTCGGGTTGTTGCGGGCGCTGGAAGAGCTGGAAGGGACTCGACCCACGGCGCGGGCATTGGCTGATCGGGCTGAGGCTTGGCGGCCCTTTCGGGGGTATGCGGCGCAGGTGTTGTGGACGTCTTTGAGCCGGGCTGACTGATCCTGATTTCATGGTGTCAGTTCTGGCCTCTTCGCGAGCAAGCCCGCTCCCACAGGGGAACGCATTTCAAATGTGGGAGCGAGCCTGCTCGCGAAAGCGGTCAGAAGGTCACCACTGGGCTCGATGCGAACCCAGTTCAGTGGCCGGCAACGCCCACTGCAGCGGCGTCCCGCTGATCTTCACTGGCGCCAGCAAGCGGTGCGCCGGCCCCCACGGTGTCTGTTCCAGCTGCGAGCTTTGATCCTGCGCGTCTTCAGCGCGCAACGCTTCGCTCGACCCCGGCCCCTGCTCGATCAGCAGCTTGGCGGTTCGCGCCAGTGACAAACGCGCCGAGCCACCCCAGCCGTTCTGCAAACGTTGTGTCAAAAGACAGATCGCACTCGCTGCCATCAGATAACCGGTTGCATGGTCTAGCGCCTGCACCGGCAGCGGAGTGGGTTTGTCGGCGTGCTTCCAGCGCTGTCCGGCCTCGGCGATGCCGCTGCTCATTTGCACCAGGCTGTCGAAGCAGCGGCGGTTCTGCCATGGGCCGCTCCAGCCGTAGGCGTTGAGGCAGACGTCGATCAGCCCCGGTGCCAGTTGCCGGCGGCGCTCGCTGCCGAAACCGAGGTGTGTCAGTGCATCGGCACGGTAGCCGTGCAGCAGTATGTCGGCGTCCTTCAACAAATCTTCAAACAGCGCACGATCGGCCGCTTGATGCAGGTCCAGCCGTGCGCAGCGTTTGCCGAGGGTGACTTCCGGCACCACGCCCGGTTCGTTCCAGGTCGGCGGATCGATGCGCAGCACGTCGGCCCCGAGGCCCGCGAGAAAACGGCTGGCGGTGGGGCCGGCGAGCACGCGGGTCAGGTCCAGCACCTTGAGTCCGGCCAGCGGTCGCGCCACCGACCCGGACCACGCTGGCGCAACTTCGTGCTGATCAGCGCTGAAGTGCACCAATGGTTCAGCATTTACCGCCAGCCCCTGCGGATGCTGCTGCCACTGCGCCCAACTGCGCATTTGCGCGGCACAGCCCTTGGCGTCGACCACCGCTTGCTCCAGCTCGGCGCTGCTCCATTGCGCGACTTTCGCTGCCATCGCGGCACGGTCGGCGCAGGCCCCCAGCACGCTTTCGGCGGCGGCGCGGTGATGCGGGGCGTTGGTGTGCAGGCGGATCCAGCCATCCTGGGTGGCGTAGTCGCCGGCGACGGGATCCCACAGCGGCGGCACTTCCCAGCCAATCGGACGCAATGAGGTGGCAAACCAGAACGAGGCCAGACGCCGGTCGACTTCGACGGCGGGCGGGTTCCCGGTCTGTTGCCGGAGCAGTTCGACGACGGCCTGACCGGCAGCGGCGATGCTGGCGCAGGCCAGGTCGGTGACCGCGAACGCCGAGGGCAGGGCGCCACTGGCGGTGAACGGAATCGGCGTGTGAGGCAAGCCGAGCGCGGCTTGAATGGACGTGAGTAAATCAGTCATCGAAGGCCCTCCGGAAGAGAGGACGATGATAGTGCAAAAAAATCCTGAGCCAGATGAAATTCCCGAACAACGAACACGGCCTCTGTGGGAGCGAGCCTGCTCGCGAATGCGCTGTATCAGTCACTGTTATTGGCGCTGACACACCGCTTTCGAGCAGGCTCGCTTCCACAATGGGGCGGTGGTGAGGTTCAGACGCGGAACTGATCCATCAGCTTCATCTGCTGGCTCGCCAAGGCATTCAGTTGGCTGCTGATCGCCGCCGACTCGGTGGCTTGCTCGGTCAACGTTTCAGTCACGGTGCGAATCGCCGAGACGTTGCGGTTGACCTCTTCGGCCACGGCGCTCTGTTGCTCGGCGGCGCTGGCGATCTGCAGGTTCATGTCGCTGATCACCGTCACCGCATCGCTGATCTTGCCCAGTGCGTCCACCGCCTGACGGATCTGCCCGGCATTGTTGTGCGCCTGGGTCTGGCTCGAATGCATGGTCGCCACCACGCCACGGGTGCCGGTCTGGATGCGCTCGATCACGATGCGGATTTCTTCCACCGAATCCTGGGTGCGCTTGGCGAGGTTGCGCACTTCATCGGCCACCACCGCGAAACCACGCCCGCTCTCACCGGCCCGGGCCGCTTCGATGGCAGCGTTGAGCGCCAGCAGGTTGGTCTGTTCGGCGATGCTGCGGATCACTTCCAGCACCGAGCCGATCTGCTCGCTGTTGACCGCTAGCGCTTCGACTTCGGTCACGGCTTTGCTGACTTCATCAGCCAGTTGATTGATGTCGCGGGTGCTGCGCTCGATGATCGACATGCCGTCCCTGGCCGACTGATCGGCGCCCTTGGCAGCGTTGGCCGCGTTCGATGCGCTGTTGGCGACATCGTGGGCGGTGGCGCTCATTTCGTTGGAGGCGGTGGCAACCTGGTCGATCTCGCGGAACTGCACCTGCATGCCTTCACTGGTCTGGCGGGCGATTTCCGAAGACTGGTCGGCAGTGCCTCGGGCCTCGGTAATGCTCTGTTTGATCTGGGCGATGGTCGGTTGCAGCTTGTCGAGGAAGCGGTTGAACCAGTTCACCAGCTCGCCCAGTTCATCCTGCTTGCTGTAGTTCAGGCGTTGAGTCAGGTCACCTTCACCGCTGGCGATATTTTTCAACATGTCGGCGACGCTGTTGATCGGCCGGGTCACGCCCGACGCGGTGAGCCAGATCAGCAACAGACCGACCAGTCCCGCCACCACGGCCACCAGCAGCGCGGTGATCAAGCCGGTTTTCTGGGCGTCGTCGAGCACCGCTTGCAGTTTCACCGAGTCGGCCAGCAGCACCTGTTTCGGCAGGTCGATGACCACGCCCCAGGCCCGCGAGTTGCCAATCGGATCGACCGGGTACACGGCACGAATCAGGTCACCCTGTTCAAGGATTTTCGGCGTGCCGCTGCTGACCAGTTGCAGCAGGTCTTTGCCGTCTGCGCCGAGGGTGTCGCTGATCTTTTTGCCGACTTTGGTCGCGTCGGAACTGTCGGCCCCGAGCACACCGCTGCCGGAGACGATCAGCATGTGCCCGGCGTTGTTGAAGAGGTTGCGCTGGGAATCCACGGCCGCCGCTTGCAGGGCATCGAGGGCGATGTCGACGCCGACCACTCCGATGGCCTTGCCGTCGACGATCAGTGGCACCGAAATGGTGGTCATCAACATTTCCTTGGTGCCCACGGTGTCGGCGTACGGGTCGAGCAGGCAGGTGCGCTTGTTGTCGCGAGGGCAGGTGTACCAGCTGTTGTACGGCGTACCGCTGACGCTGAGGGTGGTCTTGGTCATGTCTTCTTCGACCATGATCGTGTTCAGCGCGGAACCGGCAGCGCGGCTCCAGTAGGTCGCAAAACGCCCGGCTTCGTTGGACTGGCGCGCAGCGTCGTTGACGAACTCGCTGTCCTTGCCATCCAGCCCGTTGGGTTCGAAGGCGAGCCAGATGCCGAGCACCTTGTCGTTGCGTTCGAACGCGGTTTTCAGGCTCTGGTTCAACTCCTCACGCAGGGCACCGGCGTCCAGCGAACGCTTGGTGGCCATCGCACGCATGTCCTTGATCTGGTCGGCCAGCGCGGTGATCACCGTCAGGCTTTCGCCAAAGGTCTTCTGCACCCGCACCGCTTGCTCGGCAGCCTTGGCCTGCAACAGGTTCTGCACACTGGCGGTGAGCATCTTGCTGCTGGAGTCGCTGACGAGTTCGTCGTTCTGGTTGGTCTGGTAAATGTTCATGCCGACGATCAGCGCGACCACACCGAGCAGGCACAGACCGGAGAGCAGGACGATTTTCAGGCGAATGGAGAGAGAGTCGAACATGGGGCGATCTCGTGAATGAATGAGCAGGTGGCCCGGGCGGAGTAACCGGTTCGCCAAATCCATTCAGCGCCATTCAATGCTCATCGGCGTCGGACGAGGGCGCATGAGGCGCTGGCCGACGAACGGTCAGCGCTAAACGTTTGCGCAGGGGATTGTGCTGAAAAGGCGATTAATTACAGGGAAGTTTCAGCCTGATGAACGGCTGATGGTGTTCAGGAAGGGGGCGGCAAGGCTTCCGGGCGCGACCAGATCCACAGATTGCCCAGTGTCATGCCGGCAATCGCCAGGTACACCGGCCAGCCGTGATCGAGCATCACCAGCATCAACGTCGCGCACAGCAACATGCTGATTGTGGCGCTGACCTTGGCCTTGCGCGCGATGATCTTGCCGTTGCGCCAGTTGCTCAGGATCGGTCCGAACAGCCGATGGTTTTCCAGCCAGGCACTCAGGCGTGGCGAGCTGCGGGTCGCGGCCCAGGCGGCGAGCAGGATGAACTCGGTGGTCGGCAGGCCGGGCACGACGATGGCAATCAGGCCGATGCCGAGGCTGACGTAGGCCAGGAGGCCGAACAGCAGACGGGCGAGTTTGGAGGAGGCTGGTTGCGGCATGGGTTCAGCGGTGGCTTCTGAAGCGGAATCGGGATCTTACAGGTTGTTGCAGTTCCCATGTGGGAGCGAGCCTGCTCGCGAAGGCGGTGGATCAGTCACATAGATGTTGAATGTGCTGCCGTCTTCGCGAGCAGGCTCGCTCCCACAAGGGATACGTGTTGCTTCAGGCAAGTTCGGCTTCGGTGGCGTAAGCCTGTTCCAGCAGCACGGTGAAGCGGTTGAATGCATCCAGCGCCCCTTGCTCGACTTCGGCTTCCTCTTCGGCCGTGAATGGCAGCGAGTCGAGGGTGCGCACGAAGCTTTTCCAGCCTTCGGCACGACCGCCCTCGGGCTCGCCCAGGTGCCGCGCACCGAAGGTTTCGCTCAGCTCCAGCGCCACGGCACGTTTGATCAGGAACGCTGCGCCGAGTTTCGAACCCTCGGAGACGAAGATCCAGCCCAAGGCACGGGCCTTGCTCGGGTTTTTCAGCGCACCGGCCACCGGTGCCGGGATGTGGGTGTGCAGATCCGCCAGGTCAGCCTTGGCCGCTTCAGCACGGCAACGGGCCGGCAGGTCAGGGACGATGGCGGTCAGTTCGGCGTTGTTGTAGAGATCAACCAGCTCCGATTGGAACAGATATTGCGCGACGACGAAGCGCGCAAAACTGGCACGGGTTTCGAACGGCGCGTGGGCCTTGACCAGTGCGTCGAGCTTGCTGTGCGGCTCGTGGGTGATCTGGTTCAGGCGTTGTGAACGCAGGGCTTTTTCCGAAGTGGTCATGAGATGTCCTTGATAAAAGAGGCGCTTGATAACGAGACGAACGGGCAAGTGCCGGACAGTAAAAAAAGCCCCGCGACACGCTGATCAATGCGCGCGTCGCAGGGCCGTCCGGATCAGATGTCCCAGACCAGATTGATCGCGAAATTGCGGCCCGGTTGGGTCAGGCGATCGAGGTTGGCCGGTTGCGTCACCGAGGCTTCGCCGACGCTGTCGTAACCGCGCACGTCATCCCATTGCCAGTACTTTTTGTCTGTCAGGTTGTAGATGCCGCCGCTGACGGTGACGTCGTCGGTGACCTTGTAATAGCCAGCCAGATCGAGAATGCCGAAGCCTGGGGTCTTGAACTGGCTGCTGACGCCATCCGGTGACTTGAAGTTGCTGTCGTCGACGCGGTCTTTTTTCTTCACCACGGTCCAGCTCAACAGGCCGCCGTAGTTGTCCTGGTCGTAACCCAGACCGAAGACGCCGGTCAGCGGATTGACGCTGTTGAGCGGCTCGCCGTTGTCGTTGTTGCGGCCGTAGGCGTAGGAGATCGAACCCTGTGTGTACAGGCCTTGCGGTGCGCCGAACGAATCCAGATTCAAGCGGCCTTTGACTTCGGCACCCTTGATGGTCGCGTGCTTGATGTTGCTCGACTGGAAGGTCAGCTCGTCGTAGCCCGGGGTGACCGCGTCCTCGTTGATGAAGTCGCGGTACTTGTTATAGAACACCGCCACGTCGAACGAGCCTTGCTCGAAGTTGCCGCGCAGGCCGGTTTCGTAGCTTTTGCTTTTCTCCGGTTCAAGGTTCGGGTTCGGCGCCACGTTGTAGCCGGTGGTGCTGTTTTCGAAGCGGCCATACAACGCTTTTGCGGTCGGGGTCCGGAAGCCTTCAGCGTACTGGCCGTACCAGGTGTAGTTGTCGGTCAGGGCGTAGGTCAGGCCAAACTTCGGCGAGACCTTATGCCAGGTCTTGTTCTCGTCGCTGACTGTACCTTTGCCATCAGCAGCCACGGTGTTGAGGAATTCCTGGGTGATGTGCGGCTTGAGCTGGGTGTAGTCATAGCGCAGGCCCGGCAGGAAGGTCCATTTGTTCCAACTGATCTGATCCTGGGCGAACAGGCTGTAGGTGTTGATGGTCGGGTCCGGGAAGTCGCTGGACTTCTTCAGTACATCCGCTGCGCTGGTGGCGCCGATGGCGGTGCAGCCACGACCGACTGCCAGGCACTTGCCGTCGCCGCTGCGCGAACCGGTGACTTTCTGCTGTTTGATGGTGGTGCCGTAGGTCAGCACGTGATCGGTGTCACCGAGGGCAAACGCCTTGTCCAGTTGCGCATCGAATACCCACTGCTTTTCCTCGTAGATCGTGTCGCGAGTACGCAAGACTTTGCGCGACATCGGGTAATAGAACTCTTCAGTGCTTTGGTCGGTCTTGGCGATCTGGTGGTTGAGGCTCCACTTCACGTTGTCGACCAGCAGGCTGTCGAGGGCGAAGCGATGTTCGATGCCGAAACGTTCACGAGTGATGGTGTCGTTGCCGGTGCGCCACTGGTACATGCCGCCGGGCAGCATGCTGTCGGGAATGGTCGGGGCGCCGTTGAAGTACGGGCCGCCGTAGGCGCTTTTCTGGTCGGTGTCGCGATCGTCCTTGTACTTTTCGTAGGTCAGGCCCAGGCGCGAATCTTCGTTGTAGTTCCAGCCGATCTTGGCCAATACGTTGCTGGCTTTGACGTCTTCCGGGTTGGCGGCGGTGCGCTCAAGGCCGGTGCCGTTGTTGCTGCCGTAGGAGTCGGTTTCATGACCGTCGCGCTGGCTGTAATGCAGCAAGCCGTCGAACTGCTCGGCGCGGCCGGCGACGGTGGCGGACTTCAACCAGCTCTCATCGGCGGAGCTGTAACCGGTTTTCAGGCGGGCGCCGACGTCTTTACCGGGCTTGATGATGTCGTCCGGGTCGAGGGTGTAGTAGCTGACGGCGCCGCCGATGGCGTTGCTGCCGTACAGTACCGAGGCCGGACCACGGAGGATTTCCACGCGTTTGACGATTTCCGGATCGACGTAGTTGCGCTGGGTCTTGGCGTACGGGCCGTTGAAGAAACCGTCTGGTACTTCGACGCCATCAACCTGGGTCAGGATGCGGTCGCCGTCGATGCCTCGGATGTTGTAGCCGCTGATCCCGCCGCGCTGGCCGGCGCCGCCGACGGAGACGCCCGGTTCATAGCGCACCAGATCCTTGATGGTGTTGACGTTGTTGCGATCCAGATCCTCGCGGGTCTGCACGGTGACGGTGGCCGGCACGCTGTTGACCGACTGTTCCTGACGGGTGGCGCTGATGGTCACTTGATCCAGATTGAGTGTGCCGCTGTTGTTGCGCTTTTCCAGCACCACGTTGTTGTTGCTCAGCTTGCGGACGCTCAGGTTGGTCCCCACCAACAGGCGCTCCAGGGCTTTTTCCGGCGGCAGCGAACCGCGCACACCCGGCGACGACACGCCCTGACCCAGTTCTGCTGGCAAGCCGATCTGCCAGCCAGTCACGGCGGTGAAGGCATTAAGCGCTGACACCAGCGGCTGCTGGCCGATAGAGAACGAATAATTGCCCATGCTGCGTGCCGGCTGTTCGGTGGCAGCCATCAGCGGTGCGGTGCCGGCCATCAGAATGGCGGCCGTCAGCAACGACAATACGCGGGAAGGGGAAGCAGTCTGGCGGGTAAGGCGAGAGGACATCGATAGCGCTCCGTGTCGCACGAATCTTTATAGGTGCTGATTCACGTCAGAAGATGCGAATCAATTGCATTGGCTATAACGAGACGAACGGGATTCGGCTATCGAGTAAAAATAATTCTCATTTAGTTCAGAATCACCAGTGCGGGGAATTCCTGCAAGCGCGCCGATGTGATGTGGGCGAGGGAGCGCACTACGTCCAGCGGCTGGTCGAGGCGGTAGTTGCCGGTGACGTTGACGTCGGCCAACTGCTCGTTGGTGTTGATGATCCAGCCCGGGTAGTAGCGGCGCAGTTCGGCCAGCACCTTGTCGAGCGGGCAATTCTCGAAGATCAACCGACCTTGTACCCAGGCCAGATCCGTGGCGGCATCGAGTTTGACCGGACGATCGAAACCGTTGGGGCCGATGCGGATACTCTCCCCGGCGGACAAACGCACCCGCGCATCGTTGTGCGTGGCGCGCAGATCGACATCGCCGCGTTGCACGTTGACCTGCGCCACGCCGTCCAGATAACGCACGGCGAACGCAGTGTCGCGCACGCTGGCCTGTACCGGGCCAGCGTCGATTTCCAGCGGTTGAGCCCGGTTGGCGGCAATCTCGAAAAACGCTTCGCCCTGATACAACCGTGCGACGCGCTGGCGTTCATTGATGGTGCTGGAGAACGCCGAGTTGGTGTTGAGCAACACCTTGGAACCGTCTTCCAGTTGCAGGCGTTGGCGCTCGCCGACCACGGTCAGGTGATCGGCCTGAATGCGCATCGGCAGATTGCTGAAACTGAACAGGCCGAGGATCAATACGGCGGCGGTCGCCAGCGGCTTCCAGTGCGGGCGCAGACGTTTGAGCAAGGTTACTTTCGCAGGCTTTGCGGCGAGATTCTGCGCACATTGCACCACTTGCGGGCCATCCCAGATCGCCTGCGCCTTGGCGAACGCCTCGGCATTCAACGGATCGGCCGCCAGCCACGCGTGAAACTGCCGGGTCTGCTCATCGTCCGGACTGCCAAGCACGATGAGCCAGTCCAGAGCCTGGTCCATTGCACTGGCGGCATCCTGCGCCGTGTCGGGCGAAAGCGAGCGGTGGGTGTCCGTCACGGTGGGTCCTCGAGCTTTTGCAAAGCAGTTTCAAGTTTCACGCTACAAGCTGCAAGCTAAAGCTCGTTCCCGCGTCGAGACTTTCATTCTTTGGCTTGCCGCTCGAAGCTCACAGCTTGCCGCTGCCGTCATGCCGTTCGGCGACACCGATGCAGATCGACATGATCAGTTTGAGTTCCTTCTGCACGGTACTGAGCGACACGTTCAGCTCGTCGGCGATTTCCTGGTAGCTGTGCCCGTGCAGGCGGCTGAGGATGAAAATCTGCTGCTGGCGTGGGCTGAGTTGACTGAGGCTCACGTTCAGGCGCTCCAGCAATTGTTCGGCGTGGGCGGCGTCTTCGGCGCTGCTGGTGGGGGCGGCGATGCTGTGCACCACGTCCTGCGGCACGTCATCGACCATGGTGCGCGAACGGATCTTGCGCGCACGCAAGTGATCCAGCGCCAGGTTGCGCGCGGTCTGGAACACAAAAGGTTCAAGGTGATCGATGGCGCGTTCGCTCAGCGCCCGCGTGACGCGCAGGTAGGTTTCCTGCAGCAGGTCTTCGGCGGTGCTGTGGTTGTTGACCATCCGCTCGATCGTGCGCAGCAGGGACGTGCGCTGAGAGAGGAAGACGTGATTGAAGCGCGATTGACTCACGGGGGAACCTGATCCATTTCGAGCGAATGATAATGCTTATCATCTAGTCGAATGGTCAAGTGTTGATTTCAGATTGAAATCAAAAACCTGTGGGAGCGGGCTGGCTCGCGAAAGCGTCGTGTCAGGCAACAAATGTATTGACTGACCTACCGCATTCGCGAGCAGGCTCGCTCCCACATTGGGATTGGGGATTACTCCGCGTTGCACAGCGCCAGGCAGTTATCCAGCATGCGGTTGGAGAAGCCCCATTCGTTGTCGTACCAGGCCAGCACTTTCAGCAGTTTGCCGCTGGCTTTGGTGTGGTTGGCGTCGAAGATCGACGACAGCGGGTTGTGATTGAAGTCGCTGGAAACCAGCGGCAACGTGTTGTAACCCAAAATTTTCGAGTGCTGGCTGGCAGCCTTCAGCAGCGCGTTGACTTCGTCGGCCGAGGCTTCACGCTTGAGCTGCACGGTCAGGTTGACCAGCGACACATTGATCACCGGCACCCGCACGGCCATGCCGGTCAATTTGCCGGCCAGTTCCGGCAGCACCAGGCCCACTGCTTCGGCGGCACCGGTCTTGCTCGGGATCATGTTCTGCGTGGCCGAACGCGCGCGGTAAGGGTCGGTGTGGTAGACGTCGGTCAGGTTCTGGTCGTTGGTGTAGGCGTGAATGGTGGTCATCAGACCGCTTTCGATTCCCAGCTCGCGATGCAGCACCTGCGCCACGGGCGCCAGGCAGTTGGTGGTGCACGAAGCGTTGGAGATGATCTGGTGCGACTGGCGCAGAATGTCGTGGTTTACACCATAAACGACGGTGGCGTCCGCGCCTTTGGCCGGTGCCGAGATGATGACTTTGCGCGCGCCGGCAGTAATATGCGCGGCCGCCTTGGCGCGGTCGGTAAACAGACCGGTGCATTCGAACACCACATCAATCTTTTCCGCAGCCCATGGCAGTTCGGCCGGGTTGCGGATGGCGCTGACCGAAATGCGGTCGCCATTGACCGTCAGGCTTTCGTTGTCATGGGCCACTTCGGCGTCGAATGTGCCGTGAACGGTGTCGTATTTGAGCAGATGGGCGTTGATGGCGCTGTCGCCCAGGTCGTTGATGGCGACGATCTGCAAATCCTGTCGATAGCCTTGGGTATACAGTGCGCGCAGGACATTACGGCCGATGCGGCCAAAACCATTGATTGCGATTCGAAGAGTCATTGAACAGCGCCGCCGTCGTTTTGTTGTTGGAATTACAAGATTATTCGCATAAAAATAGAAAACAAGCCTTTTTAGTGGCAATATTTTGTTTTATCTACAACGAGTGACCTGAATCAACTGGTCCGAATGGTCAAAAAAGCCGTCTGTCATTCCAACAACAACGGCGTTTGATCAGCATAGACAATCAGGTCGCCACATCCGTTAGCCTGGAGTTCTACACATGCATCCCCGCGTTCTTGAGGTCACCGAACGGCTTATCGCCCGCAGCCGCGCCACGCGTCAGGCTTACCTTGCACTGATTCGCGGCGCCGCCACTGACGGGCCGATGCGCGGCAAGCTGCAATGCGCCAACTTCGCCCACGGCGTGGCCGGGTGTGGCAGCGAAGACAAGCACAGCCTGCGGATGATGAACTCGGCGAACATCGCCATTGTTTCTTCCTATAACGACATGCTCTCGGCGCACCAGCCGTACGAAGTGTTCCCTGAACAGATCAAGAACGCCCTGCGCGAAATCGGCTCGGTCGGCCAGTTCGCTGGTGGTACGCCAGCGATGTGCGATGGCGTGACCCAGGGCGAGCCGGGCATGGAGCTGAGCCTGCCAAGCCGTGAAGTGATCGCCATGTCCACGGCGGTGGCGCTGTCGCACAACATGTTCGACGGCGCGCTGATGCTCGGCATCTGCGACAAGATCGTGCCGGGCCTGATGATGGGCTCGCTGCGCTTCGGTCATCTGCCGACGATTTTCGTCCCGGGCGGGCCGATGGTCTCGGGGATTTCCAACAAGGAAAAAGCCGACGTGCGGCAGAAGTACGCTGAAGGCAAGGCGACCCGCGAAGAGCTGCTGGAATCGGAAATGAAGTCCTACCACAGCCCGGGCACCTGCACCTTCTACGGCACCGCCAACACCAACCAGTTGCTGATGGAAGTCATGGGCCTGCACTTGCCGGGCGCGTCTTTCGTCAACCCGAACACCCCGCTGCGTGAGGCCCTGACCCGCGAAGCCGCGCATCAGGTCACGCGCCTGACCAAGCAGAGCGGCAATTTCATGCCGATCGGCGAAATCGTCGACGAGAAGGCGCTGGTCAACTCGATCGTCGCGTTGCACGCCACCGGCGGTTCGACCAACCACACCCTGCACATGCCCGCCATCGCCATGGCGGCGGGCATTCAATTGACCTGGCAGGACATGGCCGACCTCTCCGAAGTCGTGCCGACCCTGAGCCACGTCTACCCGAACGGCAAGGCCGACATCAACCACTTCCAGGCGGCGGGCGGCATGTCGTTCCTGATCCGTGAACTGCTCGAAGCGGGCCTGCTGCACGAAGACGTCAACACCGTGCTCGGCCATGGCCTGAGCCGTTACACCAAAGAACCGTTCCTCGATAACGGTGAGCTGGTGTGGCGCGAAGGCCCGATCGAAAGCCTCGACGAAAATATCCTGCGTCCGGTCGCCCGAGCGTTCTCGGCCGAGGGTGGTCTGCGGGTGATGGAAGGCAACCTCGGACGTGGCGTGATGAAAGTCTCCGCCGTCGCGCTGGAAAACCAGATTGTCGAAGCACCGGCCATGGTGTTCCAGGATCAGCAGGATCTGGCCGATGCGTTCAAGGCTGGTTTGCTGGAGAAGGATTTCGTTGCGGTGATGCGCTTCCAGGGCCCGCGTTCCAACGGCATGCCCGAGCTGCACAAGATGACGCCGTTCCTCGGTGTGCTGCAGGATCGCGGCTTCAAAGTCGCGCTGGTCACCGACGGGCGCATGTCCGGCGCGTCGGGGAAAATCCCGGCGGCGATTCACGTCAGCCCTGAAGCTTATGTCGGCGGCGCTTTGGCGCGGGTGCAAGAGGGCGATATCATCCGCGTCGATGGCGTCAAAGGCACTTTGGAACTCAAGGTTGACGCCGCCGAATTTGCAGCGCGCGAACCCGCCAAAGGCCTGTTGGGCAACAACATCGGCAGCGGTCGCGAACTGTTTGGCTTCATGCGTTTGGCCTTCAGCTCGGCGGAGCAGGGCGCCAGCGCCTTCACTTCTGCCCTGGAGACGCTTAATTGAAACTGGCTTTGGTCGGTGATATCGGAGGCACCAACGCGCGGTTCGCGTTGTGGAAAAACCAGCAACTGGAATCGGTTCAAGTGCTGGCCACGGCCGACCACGCCAGCCCGGAAGAGGCGATCAGCCTGTACCTGAGCGGCCTCGGTCTGGCGCCGGGGGCGATCGGTTCGGTGTGCCTGTCGGTGGCGGGGCCGGTGAGTGGTGATGAATTCAAGTTCACCAACAATCACTGGCGCCTGAGCCGCACGGCGTTCTGCAAGACCTTGCAGGTCGAGCAACTGCTGCTGATCAACGACTTCTCGGCGATGGCGCTGGGCATGACCCGCTTGCAGCCCGGCGAATTTCGCGTGGTCTGCGAAGGCACGCCGGAGCCATTGCGTCCGGCGGTGGTGATCGGCCCGGGCACTGGCCTGGGCGTCGGCACGTTGCTCGATCTGGGCGAAGGCAGGTTTGCCGCATTGCCGGGGGAGGGCGGCCACGTCGATCTGCCGCTGAGCAGTCCGCGAGAAACCCAACTCTGGCAGCACATCCACAACGAAATCGGCCACGTCAGCGCGGAAACCGCGTTGAGCGGAGGTGGATTGCCACGGGTTTACCGGGCGATCTGTGCGGTGGATGGTCATGAACCCAAACTCGACACTCCAGAATCGATCACCGCAGCGGGCCTCGCTGGTGACCCGGTTGCGCTGGAAGTGCTGGAGCAGTTCTGCTGCTGGCTTGGCCGCGTGGCTGGCAACAACGTGCTGACCACTGGTGGGCGTGGCGGGGTGTACATCGTTGGCGGGGTGATTCCACGCTTTGCCGACTTCTTCCTCGAAAGCGGTTTTGCCCGCAGCTTCGCTGACAAGGGCTGCATGAGTGATTACTTCAAGGGCATTCCGGTGTGGCTGGTGACGGCGCCGTATTCCGGGCTTGTCGGTGCCGGTGTGGCGCTGGAGCAATCAATCCCTGCCTGAAACACGATCAAAATTGTGGGAGCGGGCTTGCTCGCGAATGCGGTGTATCAGAGACATTCAAGGTGACTGACACAGCGCTTTCGCGAGCAAGCCCGCTCCCACAGTGGTTCTGTGGTGTTTGCAAGTTCGATGCTTAAGGCATAATCCGCCCCAATTCCAACAACAAGGATGCCTTCGAAGTGAGCTCAGTCAACAAGTCGATATTGTTGGTCGATGACGACCAGGAAATACGCGAGTTGCTGGAAACCTACCTGACCCGTGCCGGGTTTCAGGTACGGGCCACGGCCGATGGCGCCAGTTTCCGCCAGGCACTCAACGAGGCGCCCAGCGATCTGGTGATCCTCGATGTGATGCTGCCCGACGAGGACGGCTTCAGCCTGTGCCGCTGGGTGCGCCAGCATCCGCGTCAGGCGCAGGTGCCGATCATCATGCTCACCGCCAGTTCCGACGAGGCCGACCGGGTGATCGGTCTGGAGCTCGGCGCTGACGATTACCTCGGCAAACCTTTCAGCCCCCGCGAACTGCAGGCGCGGATCAAGGCGTTGCTGCGTCGTGCGCAGTTCGGTCAGGAGCGCAGCGGCAGTGAGGTGCTGGCCTTCGACGAGTGGCGGCTGGACATGGTCAGCCATCGGCTGTTTCACACCGACGGCGAGGAAGTGATTCTCTCCGGCGCCGACTTCGCCTTGCTCAAACTGTTTCTCGATCACCCGCAGGAAATCCTCGACCGCGACACCATCGGCAACGCCACCCGTGGCCGTGACCTGATGCCGCTGGATCGCATCGTCGACATGGCGGTCAGCCGCTTGCGCCAGCGCCTGCGCGACACGGAAAAACCGCCACGCCTGATCCGCACCGTGCGCGGCAGTGGCTACCAACTGGCAGCCAATGTGGTTGCCGGCAATGGTCACTGAGTCCCTGCGTCGGCTCGCCAGCAGGGTGCCGGTACCGCGTTCGCTACTCGGACGAATGCTCCTGCTGACCTTGTTGGCGGTGCTGTTTGCGCAGACGCTGTCGAGCGTGATCTGGGTTTCGCAACTGCGCGCGACCCAGCTCGAAGGCCTGGTCACCAGCGCCCGCAGCCTCGCTCATTCGATGACCGCCAGTGTCAGTTATTTCCGTTCGCTGCCGGTGGCGTACCGCCCGCTGGTGCTCGACCAGTTGCGCAGCATGGGCGGCACCCGTTTCGTGGTGACGCTCAACGACAAACCACTGGGCATGGACGTGCTGCCCGTCACACCGCGCAAGGCCGCTGTGATGCAAGCAGTGGACGAAGTGCTGCGCCAGTCGCTCGGCCATGACACCGACATCTCGGTCAGTTTCGTCAGCCCCGAGGATCTGCGGATCTTCAACGCCGGGCTGAAACTCGACGAACTGCCGCGCTCCTGGGCCCATTACGCGCTGACCCTGGAGCCGGTCAATCCGCCGGTACTGGTCACGCAGATCCAGATGGCGCCGGGAGAATGGCTGTACATCGCGTCGCTGTTGCCTGAGCCCTACACCAGTCTTGAAGAACAAGGCCTGCCGGCGCAGCAGGTGTGGTTCATCGTCCTCACCAGCGGCTTTTTGCTGTTGTTCATCGGTCTGCTGGTGCACTGGCAGAGCCGACCGCTCAAGCGTCTGGCGCGGGCGGCGCGGGATCTGTCGCTGGGGGCCGATGTCGAGCCAGTGGCCGAGGGCGGCGGCAGTGAAGTGGTGGAAGTGGGTCGTGCCTTCAACACCATGCGTGAGCGCATCAGCCGTTACCTGACCGAACGCAGCCAGTTGTTCAGTGCGATTTCCCATGATCTGCGCACGCCGATCACCCGCCTGCGCTTGCGCGTCGAACTGCTGGAGGATGAGCAACTGCAAGCCAAGTTCGGCCGCGATCTGGATGAGCTTGAGTTGCTGGTCAAAGGTGCGCTGCAGTGCGTGAAAGACACCGACATCCACGAGAACATCGAGCCGGTGGACTTGAACCATGTGCTCGACTGTCTGGTGGAGCCGTATCTGGCACCCAACGGCAATGGCCGCGTGACCCAGCAAGGCAAGGCGCTGGCGGCGTATCCGGGCAAGCCTTTGGCGTTGAAGCGTTGCATCGGCAACCTGATCGACAACGCGTTGAAATACGGGCAGAACGCTCATCTGCACATCGACGACGATGAGCGCGCGTTTGTCCTGCACGTCGACGATGAAGGCCCGGGTGTGCCGGAGCAACGGCTGGAGCAGGTGTTCGAGCCGCACTTTCGCTTGGCGGGGCAGCAGCAGGGGTATGGTCTGGGGTTGGGGATTGCACGCAACATCGCTCACAGCCATGGCGGCGAGGTGACGCTGCAGAATCTGCGTGAAGGTGGGTTGCGGGTGACGTTGCAGTTGCCGCGCAGTGTTGATTAGTCAGACCGCGTTATCGTTCTTCGCGAGCAGGCTCGCTCCCACAGGTGATTGTGTTCCATCTGGAGGAATACGATCGAATGTGGGAGCAAGCCTGCGCCCACAGGTGATGGCGCTCCATCTGGAGGAATACGGTCAATGTGGGAGCGAGCCTGCTCGCGAAGGCGCCAGCCGATACACCATAAATGTCACGGACTGGTGACAAAACCCGCCCCCTTCGTTACATGACCACCCCGGCCCGTTGTTTAGACTCCCCGCAGTCATAACAACAAAAAAGGCCACCCATGGATCTTTTTCACCCAGGCTTCAGCAGTTGGCTGAACGCCCCTGCCCACCAGCAATGGCTCGCCGACGAAGGTCTGCGCCTGCTGGCATTCGCCAGGAACTCCAGACTGCCCGAAGGTTTCGGCAACCTCGACGAGCGCGGCCGTTTGCCTGCGCACGCGCACGCCGAAACCATGAACACCGCGCGCATGACCCACAGCTTCGCCATGGCCCATATTCAGGGGCTGCCGGGGTTCGCCGAACTGGTCGATCACGGCATCGCGGCCCTGCGCGGCCCGTTGCGTGATGCGCTGCATGGCGGCTGGTTTGCGGTCGCCGAACACCGCGATGGCAACACCGGCAAGAATGCTTATCTGCATGCCTTCGTGGCGCTGGCAGCCAGCTCTGCGGTGGTCGCGCAACGTCCCGGCGCGCAAGCGTTGCTGGATGACGCCATCGACATCATCGACACTTATTTCTGGTGCGAAGAAGAGGGCGCCATGCGCGAATTCTTCAACCGCGACTGGCGCGAAGAAGAAGCCTATCGCGGCGCCAACAGCAACATGCACGCCACCGAAGCGTTCCTTGCGCTGGCGGACGTCACTGAAGATCCACGCTGGCTGGTGCGCGCGCAACGCATCGTCGAACGGGTGATTCACGGTCACGCCGCTGCCAACGGATTCATGGTCATCGAACACTTCGACCGTGACTGGCAACCGCTGCGCGAGTACAACCACGACAATCCGGCCGACGGCTTCCGTCCTTACGGCACCACGCCGGGCCACGGTTTCGAGTGGGCGCGGCTGTTGCTGCACCTTGAAGCGGCGCGGGTCCAGGCCGGCATGCTCACCCCCGGTTGGCTTGCAACCGATGCGCAGAAACTCTTCGAGCAGAACTGCCGCCACGGCTGGGACGTCGATGGCGCACCGGGGATCGTCTACACCCTGGACTGGGACAACAAAGCCGTGGTGCGCCATCGCCTGCACTGGACACATGCCGAGGCCAGCGCCGCTGCAAGTGCCTTGCTCAAGCGCACCGGCGATGCGCAATACGAAACCTGGTACCGGCTGTTCTGGGAATTCTGCGATAGCCATTTCATCGACCGTTGCGACGGCAGCTGGCACCACGAACTCAACCCGCAAAACATGCCAAGCGCCGATATCTGGGCGGGCAAACCCGATCTCTACCACGCGTGGCAGGCGGTGCTGATTCCTCGTCTACCCTTGTCACCCAGTATGGCCACTGCGCTGGCGCAGTCGTCCCAGAGCGCTGCCCTGCACCGGCATGTGTAACCATGTGGTGACATTTGCGCGTCCCTTCGTTACCTGCGAAGGGAATCGCCCTGTTTAAACTCCTGTGCAGCGCAAGCACCAGACTTGCATGCATAACAACAAGAAAGGTACATCTCAGATGAATGCGATTTCTCGCCTCGCTACTGTCATTTCTGTCGCCTCCCTGTTCCCGCTCGCAATTCTGCCTCTCAGTGTTTCCGCTGCCGAATCCAAAGGTTCGGTCGAAGTCGTGCACTGGTGGACGTCCGGTGGCGAAAAAGCCGCCGTTGATGTGCTCAAGGCCCAAGTCGAAAAAGACGGTTTCACCTGGAAAGACGGCGCTGTCGCCGGCGGTGGCGGTGCAACTGCCATGACTGTGCTGAAAAGCCGCGCCGTGGCCGGTAACCCGCCAGGCGTCGCCCAGATCAAAGGCCCGGACATCCAGGAATGGGCGTCCACCGGTCTGCTCGACACCGACGTGCTGAAAGACGTCGCCAAGTCGGAAAAGTGGGACAGCCTGCTCGACAAGAAAGTCTCCGATACCGTGAAGTACGACGGTGATTACGTGGCCGTGCCGGTGAACATTCACCGCGTGAACTGGCTGTGGATCAACCCGGAAGTCTTCAAGAAAGCCGGTATCACCAAGAACCCGACCACCCTCGAAGAATTCTACGCCGCCGGCGACAAGCTCAAGGCTGCGGGCTTCATCCCGCTGGCCCACGGCGGTCAACCCTGGCAGGACAGCACCGTGTTCGAAGCCGTGGTGCTCTCGGTCATGGGAGTTGATGGCTACAAGAAAGCCCTGGTCGATCTGGACAACAAGGCGCTGACCGGCCCGGAAATGGTCAAGGCCCTGACCGAACTGAAGAAAGTCGCAACCTACATGGACCAGGACGGCAAAGGCCAGGACTGGAACCTGGAAGCGGCGAAAGTCATCAACGGCAAGGCCGGCATGCAGATCATGGGTGACTGGGCCAAGTCCGAATGGACCGCCGCCAAGAAAGTCGCCGGCAAGGACTACGAGTGCGTAGCGTTCCCGGGCACCGACAAGGCGTTCACCTACAACATCGACTCCCTTGCTGTGTTCAAGCAGAAGGACGCGGGCACCGCGGCCGGTCAGCAGGACATCGCCAAAGTGGTGCTGGGTGAAAACTTCCAGAAAGTCTTCAGCATCAACAAAGGCTCGATCCCGGTTCGCAACGACATGTTGAACAACATGGACAAGCTCGGCTTCGATTCCTGCGCCCAGACCGCTGCCAAGGACTTCCTGGCGGACGCCAAGTCCGGCGGCCTGCAGCCAAGCATGGCGCACAACATGGCGACCACGCTGGCCGTGCAGGGCGCGTTCTTTGATGTCGTGACCAACTACATCAACGACCCGAAAGCCGACCCGGCCGATGCTGCGAAGAAACTCGGCGCAGCGGTGCAGTCAGCCAAGTAACCGTCAGTAGCGCAGGCCCCTCCCTGTGAGAGCGGGCTTGCTCGCGAAGGCGTCGTGTCAGTTGCTCCATCCGTCGACTGACACACCGATTTCGCGAGCAAGCCCGCTCCCACAAGGGAACTCACCGTAGTTTTATTCCCTGTACTGGATTTTCCCATGAGTTCTGTTGCTGTGTTCAGCAAGGCCTCGCCGTTCGATGCGCTGCAGCGCTGGCTACCGAAACTGGTGCTGGCGCCGAGCATGTTCATCGTGCTGGTGGGCTTCTATGGCTACATCCTGTGGACGTTCGTGCTGTCGTTCACCACCTCGACCTTCCTGCCGAACTACAAGTGGGCGGGGCTGGCGCAATACGCACGGCTGTTCGACAACGACCGCTGGTGGGTGGCGAGCAAGAACCTCGCGGTGTTCGGTGGCATGTTCATCGGCATCACCCTGGTGATCGGCGTGCTGCTGGCGGTGTTCCTCGACCAGCGCATCCGTCGCGAAGGCTTTATCCGCACCATTTACCTGTACCCGATGGCGCTCTCGATGATCGTCACCGGTACCGCGTGGAAATGGCTGCTCAACCCGGGCATGGGCCTGGACAAATTATTGCGTGACTGGGGCTGGGAAGGTTTCCGTCTCGACTGGCTGATCGACCCTGATCGCGTGGTCTATTGCCTGGTGATCGCCGCTGTGTGGCAAGCCTCGGGCTTCATCATGGCGATGTTCCTTGCCGGCCTGCGTGGCGTTGATCAATCGATCATCCGTGCGGCGCAGATCGATGGCGCGAGCATGCCGACCATCTACTGGAAAGTGGTGCTGCCAAGCCTGCGTCCGGTGTTCTTCAGTGCGGTAATGATCCTGGCGCACATCGCGATCAAGAGCTTCGACCTGGTCGCGGCGATGACCGCCGGTGGTCCGGGTTATTCCTCCGACCTGCCAGCGATGTTCATGTATTCCTTTACCTTCAGTCGCGGCCAGATGGGCATGGGCTCGGCCAGTGCAATTCTGATGCTCGGTGCGATCCTCGCGATCATCGTGCCTTACCTGTATTCCGAGCTGAGGACCAAGCGCAATGACTAGTCTCGCTGCCAAACCTGCCTTCAGCCTGAGCCGCGTGGCGATCTACGCGGTGCTGATCCTCGCGGTATTGCTGTACCTGATCCCGCTGGTGGTGATGCTGCTGACCAGCTTCAAGACCCCGGAAGACATCAGCACCGGCAACCTGCTGAGCTGGCCGACCGTGGTCAGCGGCATCGGCTGGGTCAAGGCCTGGGCCACAGTCGACGGTTACTTCTGGAACTCGATCAAGATCACCGTTCCTGCGGTCATCATCTCCACCGCCATCGGTGCGTTGAACGGTTACGTGCTGTCGTTCTGGCGCTTCCGTGGTTCGCAGTTGTTCTTCGGTCTGCTGTTGTTCGGCTGCTTCCTGCCATTCCAGACCGTGTTGCTGCCGGCGTCGTTCACCCTCGGCAAGATGGGCCTGGCAAGCACCACCACTGGCCTGGTGTTTGTCCACGTGGTTTACGGTCTGGCGTTTACTACGCTGTTCTTCCGTAACTACTACGTGAGCATTCCTGATGCACTGGTCAAAGCTGCACGTCTGGATGGCGCGGGTTTCTTCACGATTTTCCGCCGCATCATTCTGCCGATGTCGACCCCGATCATCATGGTCTGCCTGATCTGGCAGTTCACCCAGATCTGGAACGACTTCCTGTTTGGTGTGGTGTTCTCCAGCGGTGATTCGCAGCCGATTACGGTCGCGCTGAACAACCTGGTCAACACCAGCACCGGCGCCAAGGAATACAACGTTGATATGGCAGCGGCGATGATCGCCGGGCTGCCGACCCTGCTGGTCTATGTGGTCGCAGGCAAGTATTTCGTGCGCGGGCTGACGGCCGGCGCAGTCAAGGGGTAATCATGGCAACGCTCGAACTTCGCAACGTAAACAAGACCTACGGTGCCGGCCTGCCGGACACCCTGAAGAACATCGAACTGTCGATCAAGGACGGTGAGTTCCTGATCCTGGTCGGTCCGTCGGGCTGCGGCAAGTCGACCCTGATGAACTGCATCGCCGGCCTCGAAACCATCACTGGCGGCGCGATCATGATCGGCGATCAGGACGTCAGCGGCATGAGCCCGAAGGATCGCGACATCGCCATGGTGTTCCAGTCCTACGCGCTGTACCCGACCATGAGCGTGCGCGAGAACATCGAGTTCGGTCTGAAGATCCGCAAGATGCCGCAGTCGGCGATCGATGAAGAAGTGGCACGCGTAGCCAAGCTGCTGCAGATCGAACACCTGCTCAATCGCAAGCCGGGCCAGCTCTCCGGCGGCCAGCAACAGCGTGTGGCGATGGGCCGTGCGCTGGCGCGGCGGCCGAAGATTTATCTGTTCGACGAACCGCTGTCCAACCTCGACGCCAAGCTGCGCGTCGAGATGCGCACCGAAATGAAACTGATGCACCAGCGTCTGAAAACCACCACGGTCTACGTGACCCACGACCAGATCGAAGCGATGACCCTGGGCGACAAAGTGGCGGTGATGAAGGACGGGATCATCCAGCAGTTCGGCACGCCGAAAGAAATCTACAACGACCCGGCCAACCTGTTCGTGGCGAGCTTCATCGGTTCGCCGCCGATGAACTTCATCCCGCTGCGCCTGCAACGCAAGGACAGTCGCCTGCTGGCGCTGCTCGACAGCGGTCAGGCGCGTTGTGAGTTGCCGATGAGCATGCAGGACGCCGGGCTGGAAGATCGCGAAGTGATCCTCGGCCTGCGCCCGGAGCAGATCGTCCTGGCGAATGGCGAGGGTAATGGCCTGCCGAGCATCAAGGCCGAGGTGCAGGTCACCGAGCCGACCGGTCCGGACACTCTGGTGTTCGTCAACCTGAATGAAACCAAGGTCTGCTGCCGTCTGGCACCGGACGTGGCACCGCAGGTGGGCGAGACCCTGACACTGCAGTTCGATCCGTCGAAAGTGTTGTTGTTTGATGCCAAGACTGGCGAGCGTCTGGGCGTTGCGGGCCAGGCGCAAACCGAAGCGCGGTCGGCGAACGTGGCGCAATTCAAGGGCCGCTGAAGAACAAGGTGGGAGCAGGCTTGCTCGCGAAAGCGGAGTGTCAGGCAATACATATGTCGACTGACATGACGCCTTCGCGAGCAAGCCCGCTCCCACAGGGGAAAAGTGGTGTTCGGCCTGTCGTTCACCGCACTTTTATGTAAACCACGTTGGAAAAAAACAGTTAATAACAATAAAGACGAGGATGTAGGGATGAAAAAGAAACACGTCAATGCCCGGTTGATCTGCCAAGTGTCAGCTGCGGCGGCATTGGTGCTGGCCGGCAATGCAATGGCTGCCGATGCATTCAGTTCCGATTCGAAATGGATGACTGGCGACTGGGGTGGCGAGCGTACCAAGCTGATCGAGCAAGGTATCGACATCAAGGCTGATTACGTCGGGGAAATGGGCGCCAACCTGCATGGCGGCTATAACGACGACAAGACCGGCCGCTACAGCGACCAGTTCGGTCTGGGCGTGGCGCTGGACCTGCAAAAACTCTGGGGCTGGGACAACACTCAGGCCAAGATCCAGCTGACCAACCGTAACGGTCAAAACATCTCCAACGACCGTGTTGGCGATCCGCGTGCCGGCACCTTGTCGTCGTCGCAGGAAGTCTACGGTCGTGGCCACATGGTGCGTCTGACCCAGTTGTGGATTCAGCACCAGTTCTTCGACAACAAGCTCGACGTCAAGGCCGGTTACTTCGGTGAAGGCGAAGACTTCAATACCTTCCCGTGCGAATTCCAGAACCTGGCGTTCTGCGGCTCGCAAGTGGGTAACTGGGCGACCAACATCTGGTACAACTGGCCTGTCAGCCAGGCCGCGATCCGCGTGAAGTACAACATCAACGACGAGCTCTACGCACAAATCGGCGCGTACAACCAGAACCCGTCGCAACTGGAACACGGCAACGGTTTCAAACTCAGCGGCAGCGGCACCGCCGGTACTGTGTTGCCGGTCGAGCTGGTCTGGTCGCCTAAGGTCAACAGCCTGCCGGGCGAATACCGTGTCGGTTACTACAAGAGCACCGCTGACGCCAATGACGTGCGTGAAGACGCCAACGGCAACGACGCTGCGACCACCGGTGATGCCTACCGCGTACACAACAGCAAGCACGGTTACTGGTTCGTCGCGCAGCAGCAACTCACCAGCCACAACGGTGATGCGACTCGCGGTCTGAACATTGCCGCCAACGCGACCTTCCACGACAAGGACACCAACTTCATCGACAACTACCAGTCGCTGATGTTTGTCTACAAAGGCCCGTTCGACGCTCGTCCGAAGGATGACGTTGGCATCGGTGCGGCGCGTATCCACGTCAACGATGATGTGAAGAAAAACGCCGAGCTGCTGAATGCTTCCAACGGTGTTTCGGACTACGACAATCCGGTGTTCTCGCCAATTCGTGATACTGAATACAACTACGAGATCAACTACGGCTTCCACGTCACCAACTGGCTGACGGTGCGTCCTAACCTGCAATACATCACCCATCCGGGCGGTGTTGATGCGGTGGACAACGCTTTGGTCGCTGGCCTGAAAATTCAGTCGGTGTTCTAACGCGTCTGCGATAAGCTCCTCTCTATGTGCGCATATTTGCGGACGGCCAAGGCTGTCCGCTTTTTTTTGGGGACAGGCGCCCCCCTGTGAAAGACGAGTTCAGGACCGTGGCCAATGCATGAGCATCCGCTGCAACGCTTCTTCAAATCCCTGCGTGAACAACCGGTGTTCGCCTGGGAGCGCTATCAGATGCGCGATGTGCTGGTGATTGATCATCCGCTGTGCCAGGCGGTGTTCAGTCGTCAGGGCGCGCAATTGCTGCACTTTCAGCCACGCGGACAGAAACCGTGGTTGTGGTGTGCGGCGAAGTGGCCGCATGTCGGTGCCATTCGCGGTGGCGTGCCGGTGTGCTGGCCGTGGTATGGCCGTCATCCGAGCGAAAACGCCTGGCCGTCCCATGGCTGGGCGCGGCTGCTCGACTGGAAACTGATCGACAGCAGCAGTGCCGACGATGGCGTGCGCCTGCATTGGCAGTTGCAGTTGTGCGACTGGCAGGTGGACCTGCACGCCCACCTGGGCGAACGCATGGACTTGCGCCTGAGCACCGAGCATCAGGACGACATGCCGTGCCAGTTGAGCCAGGCTTTGCATGCTTACTGGCGTATTGGCGATGTCGGTGAGATAGCGCTGTCTGGGCTCGAAGGCGCGCAAGGATATGACCAGTTGAGCCGCCAGTCTTGCCAGCAGGAAGGCGAATTGCGCGTCGATGGCGGTTGTCAGCGGGTGTTTCAGCATGACGGCGAATTGCAGCTGAAAGATCACGCCTGGCAGCGCGAGCTGTGCATTGATACGGGCGACAGCGCCGACACGGTGGTCTGGCATCCGGGTTCGCGGCCGTTGCTGGGCGTGAGCTGGGATGAGGTGAGCGAGTTTGTCTGTGTCGAAGCGGCGGCGGGCGGGACGGACAGCCTGCATCTGGCGCCGGGAGAGAAAGCGCATTTGAGCTTGCAGGCGTGGGCGGCGGCCTAGATTTGCGGTGAGTCGGCTGACCCCTTCGCGAGCAATCAGCCGAGATTCTGGATCAGTTGAACTCGTCACCCACCGGATACCGGCTGGCATTCAAACTCTCTTTGATCTTGCGCAGATGCGGCTGGAAATCCACGCCACGACGCAAGGTCATCCCGGTCGCCAGCACATCAAGCACGGTCAACTGAATGATCCGCGACGTCATCGGCATATAAATGTCGGTGTCTTCCGGCAGCGGAATATTCAGGCTCAAGGTACTCGCTTTGGCCAGCGGCGAATTCTCCGCCGTCAGACCCAGCACCGAAGCCCCGTTCTCCCGAGCAATGCGTGCCACTTCCACCAGTTCACGCGTACGCCCGGTGTAGGAAATGATCACGAACAGTTCGCCGGTGTGCGCCACCGACGCAATCATTCGCTGCATCAGCACATCGGCATGCGCGGTGACCGCCAGATTGAAACGGAAGAATTTGTGCTGCGCATCCAGCGCCACCGGCGCCGAAGCGCCGAGGCCGAAGAAGTGGATCTGCCGGGCCTGAATCAACAGGTTGACGGCGCGGCTGATCAGGTTCGGGTCCAGCGCCTGGCAAGCGCTGTCCAGCGAGGCGATGGCGCTGCCGAAGATCTTCTGCGTGTACGCCTCGGGATTGTCATCGGCCTCGACCGCACGGCTGACATACGCCGCGCCACTGGCCAGGCTCTGCGCCAGTTGCAGCTTGAGTTCAGGGTAGCCGCTGACACCGAACGAACGGCAGAAACGGTTGACCGTCGGCTCGCTCACCGACGCCGCCTGGGCGAGGGCGGCGATGCTGAAGCGGGTGGCCTGCTGCGGGTTGAGCAGGATCACCTCGGCGACTTTGCGTTCGGCCTTGTTCAGCTCTTCAAGGCGACTCTGGATCTGTTCCAGTAAATTTCGCACGCGGTCCATATGGAATTCCTAATTCACCTGCGCAAAGGTGCGCCGGGCTATGCAAATTGGGCCTTTGATGTGGCCCGTGACGGTGGCCTATCCTACTGATGGCTCCGACCGACCACCACCCGGAATCTGTATTTTGCGAAAATGTTGTGGTTATTACTACATTTTCCCTTGAGTGATGCCTTGAAAAAAGGTATTTGTAGCTTAACTTGATAAAAGAACAAACATCATGCCTTCGATTACGGTTGAACCGTGCACCTTTGCCTTGTTCGGCGCTCTCGGCGATCTGGCCCTGCGCAAGCTGTTTCCTGCCCTTTATCACCTTGATGGCGCCGACCTGCTGCATGAGGACACGCGCATCATCGCGCTGGCCCGTGAAGACGGTACCGAGCAGCAGCACCTGGCGTTCATCGCCGCCGAATTGCGCCGTTACGTCGGCAAAGAGCTGGACGAGGCCGTGGCCGAGCGCTTTCTGGCGCGCCTGAGCTACCTGCACGTCGACTTCCTCAAGGCTGAAGATTACGTGGCGCTGGCCGAACTGGCAGGCAGCGCCCAACGCATGATTGCCTACTTCGCCACCCCGGCGGCGGTGTACGGCGCGATCTGCGAGAACCTGGCGAAAGTCGGTCTGGCAGAAAATACCCGCGTGGTGCTGGAAAAGCCGATCGGCTCCGATCTGGAATCTTCGCGCAAAGTGAACGACGCCGTGGCGCAGTTCTTCCCGGAGAACCGCACCTACCGCATTGACCACTACCTGGGCAAAGAGACCGTCCAGAACCTGATCGCCCTGCGTTTCGCCAACAGTCTGTTCGAAACCCAGTGGAACCAGAATTACATCTCCCACGTGGAAATCACCGTGGCCGAGAAGGTCGGCATCGAAGGCCGTTGGGGCTATTTCGACAAGGCCGGCCAACTGCGCGACATGATCCAGAACCACCTGCTGCAGCTGCTGTGCCTGATCGCCATGGACCCGCCGGCCGACCTGTCCGCCGACAGTATCCGTGACGAGAAGGTGAAAGTGCTCAAGGCCCTGGCGCCGATCAGCCCGGAAGGCCTGACCACGCAAGTGGTTCGCGGTCAGTACATTGCCGGTCACAGCGAAGGCAAGTCCGTCCCGGGCTACCTGGAAGAACCGAACTCCAACACCCAGAGCGACACCGAAACCTTTGTTGCCCTGCGTGCCGATATCCGCAACTGGCGCTGGGCCGGCGTGCCGTTCTACCTGCGTACCGGCAAGCGCATGCCGCAGAAACTGTCGCAGATTGTCATCCACTTCAAGGAACCGTCGCACTACATCTTCGCGCCGGAACAACGCCTGCAGATCAGCAACAAATTGATCATCCGTCTGCAACCGGACGAAGGCATTTCCTTGCGCGTGATGACCAAGGAACAGGGCCTGGACAAGGGCATGCAACTGCGCAGCGGTCCGCTGCAACTGAATTTCTCCGACACCTGGCGCAGCGCGCGGATCCCCGACGCCTACGAGCGGTTGTTGCTGGAAGTGATGAACGGCAATCAGAACCTGTTTGTCCGTAAAGATGAAATCGAAGCCGCGTGGAAGTGGTGTGACCAGTTGATCGCCGGGTGGAAAAAATCCGGTGACGCGCCCAAGCCGTATGCGGCCGGGTCGTGGGGGCCGATGAGCTCGATTGCACTGATCACGCGGGACGGGAGGTCGTGGTATGGCGATATCTGATGTGAAACTGCCTGCGGGCGTGCACGCCCACCAGTTCAAGAACCCGGCGCTGTTGGCCGAAGGTCTGGCGTTGAACGTGGCCAAGCAACTGAATGAAGCCATCGGCGCTCGCGGCAACGCGGTGCTGGTGGTGTCCGGCGGTCGCAGCCCGGTAGCGTTTTTCCAGCACCTGGCCAAGCAGGAGCTGGACTGGTCGAAGGTCGTCGTGACCCTCGCCGACGAGCGCTGGGTGCCGGTCGAGCACGCCGACAGCAACGCTGGTCTGCTCAAGCAGTATCTGCTCAAGGGGCCGGCCGCCAAAGCGCAGTTCCTCAGCCTTTACAGCGCGGCGGCCAACGTCGAGCAGGCTGCTGAACAAGCCGACCGCTTGCTCGCCGAACTGCCGCCGATCGATGTGCTGGTGCTGGGCATGGGCGATGACGGGCATACCGCGTCGCTGTTCCCGGACAGCCCGAACCTGACTGAAGCGCTACAGGCGGACGGTACCCGTCGCTGCTGGCCGATGCTGGCGCCAAGTGTGCCGCGTCAGCGCCTGACCATGAGCCGCGCGCTGCTGGCTTCGGCGAAGCACAGGATTCTGTCGATTTCCGGTCAATCGAAACTGACCACCCTGAATGCCGCACTGGCATCCGACGACGTCGCGGCCATGCCGGTTCGCGCGTTTCTGCAACCTACGTTAGAGATTTACTGGTGCCCATGAGCCAAGGAACAGCCGCTATGACAACCCCATCCCCGACCGTTTCCATGGCGGACAAAGTTGCCCTGATCGACAGCCTCTGCGCCAAGGCGCGGATCCTGCCGGTGATCACCATCGCCCGTGAACAGGACGTGCTGCCGTTGGCCGACGCCCTGGCGGCCGGTGGCCTGACGGCGCTGGAAGTGACCCTGCGTTCGCAGTTCGGTCTCAAGGCGATCCAGATCCTGCGCGAGCAGCGTCCGGAACTGATGACCGGCGCCGGCACCGTGCTCGATCGCAACATGCTCGCGGCTGCCGAAGCGGCGGGTTCGCAATTCATCGTCACCCCCGGCATCACCCGTGACTTGCTCGAAGCCAGCGTCGACAGCCCGATCCCGCTGTTGCCCGGCATCAGCAACGCCTCCGGCATCATGGAAGGCTATGGTCTGGGTTATCGCCGCTTCAAGCTGTTTCCGGCTGAAGTCAGCGGCGGTGTGGCGGCAATCAAGGCGCTTGGCGGCCCGTTCGGCGAAGTGAAATTCTGCCCGACTGGCGGCGTCGGCCCGGCCAACATCAAGAGCTATATGGCGCTGAAAAATGTCATGTGCGTGGGCGGTAGCTGGATGCTTGATCCTGAGTGGATCAAGAACGGCGACTGGGCGCGCATTCAGGAATGCACCGCCGAGGCCCTGGCGCTGCTGGACTGATGCTGCTGGATTGAAAGTTTTACCTGACACTTCGTTGTGTGTTCTACGGCTTTACGGTGCGCTTGGTCGGTGCACCGTTTTTTTTTGCCCGGAAAAAGTCATGAGACATGGCGCGATACATAGTTACCGCACCGAGAGCCTCGTGCGTCGTTAATCTGCGTTCATCTTATGGAAGAGAGAACGTGTCATGGAACGAGATACTTCAGCCTCATCGCCACAACCGATCTATCAGTTGGCCCCCGAGCAAATCGCCGGGCCGTACTTCCGCAATCCCAAGCTGCTGCGCCGCGACATCAGCGAAGGCGCCGAAGGGTTGCCATTGCTGCTGCGCCTGAGCATCGTCGACGCCATGACCGGCGAGCCGGTGAGTGGGGCGCTGGTCGATATCTGGCACTGCAACGCGCGGGGCGCCTACTCGGGATGGAGTCGGATCAATCCGGATCTGGAAGTCGGCACCGATGCCATCGGTTCGATCCCGCGCACCGACGATGACACCTACCTGCGCGGCAGCCAGTTCTGCGATCACCTGGGACGGGCACGGTTCACCACGATCTACCCGGGGTTCTACGCTGGTCGCGCACTGCACATTCACGTCGCGGTGCGCATCGTGGCCGGCAGTGAATATCTCGAGGAGCGCAACGTCGCCTGGGTCGGGCAGCTGTATTTCCCTGAAGTGGTTTCCCGCTCGGTGCTCAATGCCCGGGATTATCGCGGGCGGGCTTCGGCCCCCTTGAACAATGCCGAAGACAGCTATTACGCGAACGGTGGGGGCGAAGCTTCGACCCTGATCGTGTGGCCGATCGGCCGTGACTCTCACGAGGACGGATTTTTCGGACACTTGACCATCGGCATCGACACCTTTGCCGCCTCATCGCAGATCAAACCCGAAGACTTCGACAAGTACACCGTGTGAGCGGATCAGCGTAGCTCGTTGAGGGCGCGGGTCAGCGTCTGCATGTCGGCAGCGGTGGTGGTCAGCCCAGGTGTAATGCGGATGCTCGGCCCGCTCGCCGCACCGTTGCGCACCACGGTGAACAGGTTGTACTCGTTGAGCAGTCGCTCGACCATCGCCTGTTGGTCGGCGTGGCGGGTGAAGCGCATCGAGGTGATGCCGCAATACAGGCGGTGATCGTCCGGGGTCATGACTTCGATCCCCGGCAGGTGCCGCACCGCGCTGACCCACAGGTTGCGCAGGTAATTGAGTCGCGCGCCTTTGGCCGCCGCGCCGCCGAGCGAGCGGTGCTCCTCGAACACCAGTGGCAGGGTCATCAGCGCCGGAATGTTCGGCGTGCTGTACGGCGTACGGGCGCGGATATCGCTGGCCGGAAAGTGCATTTCGCCCATGTCCGGATCGATGTCGGCAAGGCGTTGTGGGGCGATGTACAGAAAACCCAGGGTCAGCGGCGCGCCAATCCACTTGTGCAGGTTGAACCCGGCAAACGAGATGCCCAGTGCTTCGAGGTTGAACTCGATCTGGCCGAGGGCGTGGGCGCCGTCGAGGATGATGTCCACCCCGTGTTGTTTCGCCAGCGCGGCGATCGCCTGTACCGGCATCACCAGTCCGGTGCGGTGGGTGACATGGGTCAGCGCCATCAGCTTGAGTTTCGGATAACGGATGAAGGTTTCGCGGTACGTGTCCAGCAGGCTGTCGAAACTGGCCGGGTGGGTGTGGCTGATTTCGATCACGTCCACGCCGCGATGCCGTGCCAGCCAGCGCATGGCCCCTTTGACCGTGTCGTATTCGAGGTCGCAGATCAGCACCTGGTCGCCGGGTTGCAGACGGTTGTAATTGCGGATCAGCGACTGCAGCGCATCACTGGCGTTGCGGGTGAAGGCCACGCTCTGCGCTCGCACGCCGATCATCTCCGCCAGTTGCGCACGGATGTCGAGGCTGTCGTGCTGTTCGAAACGCTGGCGCACATACACCGAGTTGCTGGTGTTGATCTGCTCGATATTGCGCTGGTAGTCCTCGATCACCGTGCGCGACATGCGTCCGAAATAACCGTTCTCCAGGTTCAGCGGGCCGGTTTGCGCTTCATAGCGGTCGGCGAAGGTCTGCCAGAACGCTTCGTCACGGGCACGGCGGGTGTTGTCAGGCATGATCGGCTCGGTTCCAGGGAGGAGGGCGCTTCAGTGGCGCGGGGCAGGTTTGCCATGTTTGGCGCGTAGTGGTTCGAGCAGGTCAGACAAACCGTTATGGTCGATTTCGTGCATCAGCGCCAGTAGCCCGCCGAGTTCACCGTGCGGGAAGCCTTCGCGGGCAAACCAGTTCAGATACGGCCCCGGCAGGTCGGCAATGATCCGGCCCTTGTACTTGCCGAAGGGCATTTCACGGGTGATCAGCAGTTCAAGCTTTTCAGGATTCATCAGCGACAATCATCGGGTTTCAAGACAGTCTGGAAAATACAGGCATTCTGCATGCAGGCCAAATGACAGTTCATGCAAATAACCGTGATACAGATGGTTCATTTATTTTTAAGTGATTGATAAATAAAGGAAAAAATCAATTTTAAAAGCTGGCACGCACACTGCAATAACCCTTGCATCTTCCACCGATCGCAAGGAATTGAAAAATGACCGACATGAATAAAGAAGCCATCTCCGTACTCAACGACCTGATCGAAACCAGCAAGGACGGTCAGGAAGGGTTCAAGACTTGCGCTGAAGACATCAAACATCCGGAACTCAAGGCGCTGTTCGCCAGGCGCTCAGCTGATTGCGCTACAGCAGCGGCTGAACTGCAGGCAACCGTGCGTTCGATGGGCGGTGATCCGGAAACCTCTACCAGCGTCAGCGGCGACCTGCACCGTCGTTGGGTCGACGTCAAAGCCATGTTCACCGGCAAAGACGAGGAGGCCGTACTCAATGAAGCCGAGCGCGGTGAAGACCACGCCCTGAAGGCTTATCGTGAAGCCATCGAGAAAATCAACAAGCACAATCTGGTCGGTATTCGTGATCTGGTCGAGCGCCAATACCATGGTGTGCAACGCAATCACGATCAGGTCAAAGCCCTGCGTAATCAGGCTCGCGCCCGTTCGTAAGCTTCACTGAAAAACCTGTGGGAGCGGGCTTGCTCGCGAATGCGGTGTGTCATGCAACGAGGTTGTTGCTGACCCGGCCCTTTCGCGAGCAGGCTCGCTCCCACTTTTTTGCGTAACTGCTTAACCGATGCTGATCGCCGGCAGAGTCGGCAGCGTCACGGTCTGTTGCTTGCGCGGCGCGAGAATCTCAGCCTCGCCATCCACTACCAGCTCATCACGCTGGTTGAACACGCGCGTGGCGATGCGCACGCGAAACTTCGGCAGCTTCTCGAGAATTTCCAGGCGCACGGTCAGGGTGTCGCCGATCTTTACCGGCTTCTGAAAGCTCATCTGCTGACCGATGTAGATGGTGCCCGGCCCAGGCAGCTCGCACGCAACGGCAGCGCTGATCAGTGCGCCGCTGAACATGCCGTGAGCGATGCGTTCCTTGAACATGCTGGCGGCGGCGAACTCGGCGTCCAGGTGCACCGGGTTGTGGTCGCCCGACATCGCGGCGAACAGCTGAATGTCGCGCTCTTCGACGGTTTTGCTGTAGCTGGCGGTCTGCCCGACTTCGAGGGCTTCGTAAGGGATGTTGGTAACCTGGGTCATCGGTCTTGATTCCTGTGACGGATTAAAGTGAATCCACAAAAATTATTCGCTGCGGTGAGGCCGACGATGGCTCAGCGCCTGGTCGATCCAGGTCAGCACATCGGCAATCACTTCGTCGCGATTGGTTTCATTGAACAATTCGTGCCGCGCCTGCGGGTAGATCTTCAGTTGCAGGTTCTGGCTGCCGGCTGTGCGCAACGCACCGGCCAGATCTGTCAGACGCTTGCCTTCGCTCACCGGATCACATTCACCGCCGATCACCAGCAGCGGCAGGCCCGGGTCGATCTGGGCGAGATTGGACGCTTTGCTGATTTGCTGCAAGCCACCGAGCAGATCGATCCACAATTGATTGGTGCAGCGAAAGCCGCACAACGGGTCATTGGCGTACAGGTTGACCTCGACCGGGTCGCGGCTCAGCCAGTCGAACGGCGTGCGCGCCGGTTTGAATTTTTTGTTGAACGAGCCGAACGATAACCACTCGATCAACGCACTGCGCCCTTTGGCGCCCTGACGCAGTTTCTCGAGACGGGCGATCTGCCGCGCCGCGCCATAGAGCGCCACCGACTGAAAGTTCGAGCCGCTGAGAATCGCCCCGTGCAGGCTGGCGCTGTGGTGCAGCAGATAGCCCTGGGCGAGGTAGCTGCCCATACTGTGCCCGAGCAGGATGATCGGCACGTCGGGATGTTGCTGGCCGATGTGCTGATTGAGGCTGGCCAGATCGCCGATCACCTTGCACCAGCCATCGTCATCGGCGAAATGCCCGAGTGTTCCGTGGTTGGCGGTCTTGCCATGGCCGCGCAGGTCCGGTGCGTAGACACCGTAACCTTGTGCGCAAAACGCTTCTGCCAGCCGCTCGTAGCGTGCGCTGTGTTCGGCCATGCCGTGGGCCAGCAGGATCACCGCCTTCAATGGCGCGGCCGGCAGCCACTGGTTGACGAACAGGCGGCTGCGGTCACTCGCGTCCAGCCAGAAGGCGTGGTGGATCATGGCAATTCCTTTTTATCGAGCGGTAACGGCCCGCAGTCGTTGCATTGTATAGCGCGTCCGATCAGCCCACGCCACGGCAGGAAGATTCATACGATCAATGTCGCCATCGCCCATATTTGCCTCAATGGCCATAACTGCTAGTGTCCGTGAAGCTCCGCTTTGTGCTTTTTGCTTTTAAGGAACAAGAGCAAAACGACAGAAAAGCGGCTCCCGGATCGATTCAGGTAAAGAGGACAAGAACAATGCAACCTGATTTCTGGAATGATAAACGCCCCGCTGGCGTACCGCTGGACATTGACATGGGCGAGTTCAAGTCGGTGATCGAGGTGTTTGAGCGTTCCTGCAAGAAGTTCGCGGACCGTCCGGCGTTCAGCAACATGGGCGTGACCCTGACTTACGCTGAGCTCGAACGCCAGAGCGCCGCCTTCGCCGGTTATCTGCAAGCGCATACCGATCTGGTGCCGGGCGATCGCATTGCGGTGCAGATGCCCAATGTCCTGCAATATCCGATTGCCGTGTTCGGTGCCTTGCGCGCCGGGCTGATCGTGGTCAACACCAACCCGCTGTACACCGCGCGTGAGATGCGCCACCAGTTCAAGGACTCCGGTGCCCGGGCGCTGGTGTACCTGAACATGTTCGGGCAAAAGGTCCAGGAAGTGCTGCCCGACACGGACATTCAATACCTGATCGAAGCGAAGATGGGCGACATGATGCCCGCCGCCAAGGGCTGGCTGATCAACACCGTGGTCAGCAAAGTGAAGAAAATGGTTCCGGACTATTCGCTGCCGCAGGCGATCTCGTTCAAGAGTGTGCTGCGCCTGGGTCGTGGTCTGGGCATCAAGCCGCTGAAAGTCGGCCTCGACGACATCGCCGTGCTGCAATACACCGGCGGCACCACCGGCCTGGCCAAAGGCGCGATGCTGACCCACGGCAATCTCGTGGCGAACATGCAGCAGGTGCGTGCGTGTCTCGCGCAGTTGGGGCCTGACGGCCAGCCATTATTGCGCGAAGGGCAGGAAGTGATGGTGGCGCCGCTGCCGCTGTATCACATCTATGCCTTCACCGCGAACTGCATGTGCATGATGGTTTCCGGCAACCACAACGTGCTCATCACCAACCCGCGGGACATCGCAGGCTTCATCAAGGAACTGAAGAACTGGCGCTTCTCGGCGCTGCTGGGGCTCAACACACTGTTCGTTGCGCTGATGGATCACCCGGACTTCAAGACCCTGGATTTTTCCAGCCTCAAACTGACCAATTCCGGCGGTACTGCGTTGGTCAAGGCCACCGCCGAGCGCTGGGAGCAGATCACCGGTTGCCGCATCACCGAAGGTTACGGGCTGACCGAAACCTCGCCGGTGGCCTGCACCAACCCGTATGGCGACAAGTCGCGTCTGGGCACGGTCGGTCTGCCGGTGCCGGGCACGCTGCTGAAAGTCATCGATGACGAAGGTGTCGAGCAGCCGATGGGCGAGCGCGGCGAACTGTGCATCAAAGGCCCGCAGATCATGAAAGGCTACTGGCACAAGCCCGAAGCCACCGCCGAAGTGCTGGACGCCGAGGGCTGGTTCAAGTCCGGTGACATTGCGGTGATCGACCCGGACGGTTTCGTGCGCATCGTCGACCGCAAGAAGGACATGATCATCGTCTCCGGTTTCAACGTGTACCCCAACGAGATCGAAGACGTGGTGATGGCCCACCCGAAAGTCGCAAACTGCGCGGTGATCGGTGTGCCGGACGAGCGATCAGGGGAGGCGGTGAAGCTGTTTGTGGTGGCGCGGGAAACCGGGATCAGCCTCGAAGAACTCAAGGCCTACTGCAAAGAGAATTTCACCGCTTACAAGGTGCCGAAACACATCGTGCTGCGCGAGTCGTTGCCGATGACGCCCGTCGGGAAGATTCTGCGGCGGGAGTTGCGCGATATCGCGTAGCCCTTGATGGCTGCGCTTCGCGCATTCGCAAGCAGGCTCGCTTCCACAGGGATAGATGTAGTCCCTGTGGAAGCGAGCCTGCTTGCGAATTTTTGTTTGATGACCCCGAAAACCGGGGCTTTCAGGGCTTTATAGGATTTTTGCTCTAAAATGACTGTTAGAAAGTCTTGAGTCATCAAAGTGACCATGGAGGCCGCTTTTGGCTCTAGTCGGCCCTCGGCAAAGCTGCTACTCTCGGCGCGCTTTGTGACTTCTCGGCCTATCTAAAAGCCAGATTCACCAATACAAAACACACACCAATAATAATCGCATCAAATGCGGTGAAGAATTCGCGTTGCTGAGGAGTGGGCTTCCATGATCGAAGACTTTTGGAAGGATAAATACCCGGCTGGAATTGCTGCCGACATCAATCCAGACGAGTACCCGAATATTCAGGCAGTGTTGAAGCAATCTTGCCAACGCTTCGCCAACAAACCGGCTTTCAGCAACCTGGGCAAGACAATCACCTACGGTGAACTGTACGAATTGTCCGGTGCATTTGCCGCGTATCTGCAACAGCATACCGACTTGCAGCCCGGTGATCGAATCGCCGTGCAACTGCCCAACGTTCTGCAGTACCCGGTCGCCGTCTTCGGTGCGATCCGCGCCGGGCTGATCGTGGTCAACACCAACCCGCTGTACACCGCGCGGGAAATGGAACACCAATTCAACGACTCCGGTGCCAAAGCCCTTGTCTGCCTGGCAAACATGGCGCACCTGGCGGAAACCGTGGTGCCGAAAACCGGCGTCAAGCACGTCATCGTCACCGAAGTCGCCGACCTGCTGCCGCCGGTCAAACGCCTGTTGATCAACAGCGTGATCAAGTACGTGAAAAAGATGGTGCCGGCCTACCACCTGCCCAAGGCCGTCAAGTTCAACGACGTGCTGAGCAAGGGCCAGGGCCAGCCTGTGGCTGAAGCCAACCCGCACAGCAGTGATGTCGCGGTGCTGCAATATACCGGTGGCACCACCGGCGTGGCCAAGGGCGCGATGCTGACGCACCGCAACCTCGTCGCCAACATGCTGCAGTGCAAGGCGCTGATGGGCTCGAACCTCAACGAAGGCTGCGAGATCCTGATCACGCCGCTGCCGCTGTACCACATCTATGCGTTCACTTTTCATTGCATGGCGATGATGCTGATCGGCAACCACAACATCCTGATCAGCAATCCGCGCGACCTGCCGGCGATGGTCAAGGAACTGTCGAAGTGGAAGTTCAGCGGCTTTGTCGGCTTGAACACGCTGTTCGTGGCGCTGTGCAACAACGAAGGCTTCCGCAAGCTGGATTTCTCCAACCTGAAAGTCACCCTGTCCGGCGGCATGGCCCTGCAACTGGCCGCAGCCGAGCGTTGGAAAGCGGTGACCGGTTGCTCGATCTGCGAAGGTTACGGCATGACCGAAACCAGCCCGGTGGCCACGGTCAATCCGATCCAGAACATCCAGATCGGCACCATCGGCATTCCGGTGCCGTCGACCCTGTGCAAAGTCATCGACGATGCCGGTGTCGAGCAGCCGATGGGCGAAATCGGTGAACTGTGCGTCAAAGGCCCGCAAGTGATGAAGGGCTACTGGCAGCGTCAGGAAGCCACCGACGAGATCCTCGACAGCGAAGGCTGGCTGAAGACCGGTGACATCGCGCTGATCCAGCCCGATGGCTATATGCGCATTGTCGATCGCAAGAAAGACATGATTCTGGTCTCCGGTTTCAACGTCTATCCAAACGAACTGGAAGACGTGCTGGCGACGCTGCCGGGCGTGTTGCAGTGCGCTGCCATCGGTGTGCCGGACGAGAAGTCGGGCGAGGCGATCAAGATTTTCATCGTCGCCAAGCCGGGCGTGACCCTGACCAAGGAAACCGTGATGGAGCACATGCGCGCCAACGTCACCGGCTACAAGGTCCCGCGTTCGGTGGAGTTCCGCGATGCGCTGCCGACCACCAACGTCGGCAAGATCCTGCGCCGCGAATTGCGTGACGAAGAGCTGAAGAAGATCAAGGCGAAGTCCGCCGCCTGAATAAAAAGCCCCGCAGATGCGGGGCTTTTTGTTGGGGCTGGCGGTAGATTTGTAGTGACGGTGAGGCCGTCTTCGCGAGCAGGCTCGCTCCCACATGTCAGTTGGAATACCGTCAAATATGGGAGCGAGCGTGCTCGCGAAGCTTTGCTGTTACTGGCGGAACGGCGCGAAATTCACGTTGGTCCCCGCCGGACGCATGTCCTGTAGATACGAATCCTTGTCTGCACTCAGTTCCAGGCTCAATGCCGCCTTGCGCTTGCCTTCATTGCGAATCACCAGACCTTCGAGTTTTTCCCGCAGGAACACTGTTGGCACTTTCAGGTGCAGCAGTTCGTCGGTGGCCGGGGTGTGCATCAACAGGTGAATCCACTCGTACTGACCGATCGCCAGGCGCGACACCGGCAGGTCGAACCACCAGATGTTGCGGTTGCGGTTCAGTTCGGCGAAGTGGCAGTTGTTGGTGCCGAGCACAGCACCGCCCAGTTCCTGGTTGCGACGGGCAATGGCCTGCTTTTTATCGAGTTTCATAACATTCCTGCGGGATCTGATCGTTGGCGCACGGCGCCCATAGGTGCGCATTCTCGGGGCTTGCGGGGCAAACATAAAGCCCAACCTGTGTTGCACGACGAAATGAAGGGCAAAAATAAATGAAACTCGCGGCAAACCCGCCCGGTCAATCATTACGTACTGACTTTTCCCCTTCAATGCACCAAGGAGAAACACCATGAGTAGCACTGGCGATAAAGTAAAAGGCATGGCCAACGAAGCGGTCGGCAACATCAAGCAAGGTGTTGGTAAAGCCACTGACAACACCAAGCTGCAGGCCGAAGGCAAGGTTCAAGAGAAAAAAGGCGAAGCCCAGCAAGCCGTTGGCAAAGCCAAGGATGCAGTGAAGAAAACCATCGACAAGGCGTAATCCAGCCTTGAACGAAACACAGGAACGGCCATCCAAGGATGGCCGTTTTTGTGTCAAAACCCCACGGTCATCCACGAAGGTCGCCAAGTAGGCTACCGTGATGTAAAAAACGGCCCCTGAGTCGCCACGACTTGAACCTGTTTTGCGGCGAAAGGAGACGCGAATGATTTTTCCAGACATGAAAGGTCTGCCCTTGCACCGGGTGATGGTGCGCACGGTGACTGAATTCATCGACGACGAGATGTCAACCTACGCCTCGGCACTGGCCTACCAGATGCTGTTCTCGCTGTTCCCGTTCATTCTGTTCCTGATTGCCCTGATCGGTTTCCTGCACCTGCCGGACTTCTTCACCTGGCTGCGTCTGCAATCGGAACTGGTGCTGCCGCCGCAGGCGCTCGAACAGGTCAACCCGGTGATCGATCAGTTGCAGCAGTCCAAGGGTGGCTTGCTCTCGGTCGGTATTGTCATCGCCCTGTACACCGCCTCTGCCGGCGTACGCCTGATGATGAGCGCGATGAACGCGGCCTATGACGTGGTCGAAGGCCGGCCGATCTGGAAGCGCTTTCCGCTGTCGATTTTCTACACCGTCGGAATCGCCGGCATGCTGTTGGCCGCCGCTGCGCTGATGGTGCTCGGGCCGCAGGTGATGGGCTGGATTGCCGCGCAGGTTGGCCTGGAAGAAGTCATTGTCACGGTGTGGACGATCGCGCGCTGGCCGGTGATCGTGATTCTGATGATGGTCGCCGTGGCCCTGATCTACTACGTGATGCCCGACGTCAAACAGGAATTCCGCTTCATCACCCCAGGCTCGGTGCTGGCTGTGGTGGTGTGGATCGTCGCCTCGCTGGGCTTTGCGTTCTATGTCAAAACCTTCGCCAACTACAATGCAATGTATGGCAGCATCGGGGCGATCATCGTGCTGTTGCTGTATTTCTATATTTCCGCCGCCGTGCTGCTGCTTGGGGCCGAGATGAATGCGGTGATTGAACACATGTCCAGCGAGGGCAAGGATGAGGGCGAGAAAGTCCCCGGCGAACTCGATGAACACCCCAAACAACATGTCTCGGGCCTGGGACGCGACCACTCGCTCAAGCCGGACACTGACGAAGCCTGATCATGATTCGTGAAATCCTCAAAATGGGCGACGAACGCCTGCTGCGCATCGCCCCGCCGGTGCCGGCCGAGATGTTCGACAGCCCGCAGCTGTGGCAACTGATCGATGACATGTTCCAGACCATGGAAAGCGTCGGCGGCGTTGGGCTGGCTGCGCCGCAGATCGGCGTCGATCTGCAACTGGTGATCTTCGGTTTCGAGCACAGCGAACGCTATCCCGAGGCTGAAGCAGTGCCGCAGACAATCCTGATCAATCCGCTGATCACGCCGTTGAGTCCGCTGACAGAAGAGGGCTTCGAAGGTTGCCTGTCGGTGCCCGGTCTGCGTGGTGCGGTGGATCGTTATCAGCAGATTCGCTACGAAGGCTTCGATCCCAAGGGCGAGCCGATCGTGCGCGTGGCGTCTGGCTTTCATGCGCGGGTGGTGCAGCATGAGTGCGATCATCTGATCGGCCGCTTGTACCCGTCGCGCATTACCGACTTCAGCAAGTTCGGTTTTACCGAAGTGATGTTCCCGGATCTCGATCCCGCTGCGGACGACTGATTCTGAGAACCTTCATTCCAATGCCCCACATTTTGATCTTTATGGCTCCAGCCCCATTGCAATCATCGGCTTGCTCCGTGCATACCGGCTCAACCGTTCCGCCATCGCCTGGGGCAGGGCAGGGTCGAAGCTGAAGCCGCGGCGTTCATAAAACCCGCGCAAGTCCGGATGGCAGAACAGCCACACCGGCTCTGTCACACCCTGCACGGCCGCCGCGATCAACTCGGCGGCAATCCCCTGCTCACGACACGCGGGATCGACAAACAACCCCGTCAACCAGCGTCCACCCGCCACCGGGCGCAAGCACAGCGCGGCAACGATCTCTTCGCGGCGTGCCACCCACAATTGCGCATCGCGTACCGCCTTCATCGACGATTGGTGGCTGCGGTAAAACTTGTTCATCAACGGCCACAAAGGCTCGTCGAGCAGGACGTACTGGGTATCGGACATGGGATCGGACTGTCGGCGGGCAAAGCGCCGATTATAAAAGAACGGGCGACGCAGGATAGGTGTATACCTGAGCCTACATTCCTGTGAGTGGAGTACGCATCATGTCCAAAGGTATGGATTCAAAGAAAGCCGCGAAGAAAAAACCGGCCAAGACCGCCATTGAAAAGCGTGCGGAGAAGAAGGCCAAGAAAGTCGATATTTTCGGTCATTGATCATGTCCCTCGGGGGCCCGGTTCTCGGGCTCCCGTTCAAGCGCAAAAATAATCTGCAAGATTCAGCGGCCTCGTTGCACAGAAGGGGAAGACTCCCGTTCCGAGCCACGCCATGTCCCATTACTTCGACGCCGATCACCGGCAACAGATCGAAACCCTGCGCCAACGCTTCACCGCCCGCACCGAATGGCCTACCTGGTTGCTGCTGATCGGCGTGTACGCCGGTTGGTTCGCCATCCTGCTCAACAGCCAGTGGCTCGGTCGAAGCGTGAGTACATTGCTGCTGATTCCGCTGCTGGTCCTGTGGCTGTCGGTGCAGCACGAGTTGCTGCACGGTCATCCGACGCGCTGGACAGGGCTCAACAAGCTACTCGGCTACGCACCCTTTGCCGTGTGGTATCCGTACACTTTGTACCGTGACAGCCATCTGTTGCATCACCGCGATGAAGACCTGACCGTGCCCGGTGTCGACCCGGAAAGCCGTTACCTGACAGCGGCGCGCTGGCAGGGCAGTTCGCTGTTCGAGCGCAGCTTGCACTGGTTGAACAAGACCGTGCTCGGGCGCTTTTTGCTCGGTGCGCCGCTGGCGTTACTGACGCTGGCCGGTGAAGAGCTGCAACGCCTGAAGAACCGCGAACGCCAGGCCTGGCTGATGTGGTTGACCCACGGCGCGTTCACCTTGTTGATGCTGTGGTTCATCGCCCGCTACAGCGTGTTGCCGGTCTGGCATTACTTGTTGCTGATCAGTGTGCCGGCGCTGTCGATTGCGCTGATCCGCTCCTACTATGAACACCGCCCGCACGCGCAACCGGAGCAGCGCACCGTGCTCAACGAGGCCGGTTGGCCGTGGCGCTGGCTGTTTCTGAATCTGAATTTTCATTTGGTGCATCATGACCTGCCGAAGCTGGCGTGGTACGACCTGCCCCAGGCTTACCGGATGCGCCGCGAGCAATGGGTGGCGCGCAGTGGCGGGTTTCTGGTGCAGGGGTATGGGCAGTTGTGGCGGCAGAACGGGTTCAGGCCGATCGACAGTCCGCAGCATCCCTTCCACTGATCCGAAGAACACCACCGCCCCCCCCCACAGGGTTATTGATTTGCAGGGACACTGTGTATGCCCCAACACCTCGCCGAACTGCTGATGTACACCGCCCCCGAGCCCATTCGTGCGGCCAGCGAACGCTGGATCACCCGCATCCTCGAGCACCTCGGCCATGCCCGCCTGAATGCAGAAGGCCTGTCGCTCCCCGATATCTGGTTGTCACCCAACCTGTTGCTGACGCAAACCTGCGGCTATCCGCTGATGACTTTGCTGCGCAATCGGGTGCGCATCGTCGGGCGTCCACGTTACGAACTGCCGGACGCCAGTGCCGGCAATCACTGCAGCCTGATCCTCAGCCGTGCTGACGATGCACGCAGCACCCTGGTGGATTTTCACGGCAGTCGCGGGGTGATCAACAGTGACGACTCCAACAGCGGCATGAACCTGTTGCGCCAGCGTCTGGCGCCGTTGCACCGCGATGGGCAGTTCTTCGCCACTGTCGGCATCAGCGGGGCGCACCGCGAGAGCCTGCGCTGGGTGCGCGAGGATCGCGGCGATCTGGCGGCCATCGACAGCGTGACCTATGCGTACCTTGCGCAATATGCGCCGGATGAGGTCAGCGGTTTGCGGATCGTGGCGCGCAGTGCATTGAGCCCGACCCTGCCGTTCATTACCGCTGCCACCGCCACGGATGAGCAGATCGAGCAGTTGCTCCGGGTGATGAATCAGTCGCTGGATGAGCTGCCCGACGTCGCGCGCACCCTTGGACTGCCTCACGTATTACCAGCCAGCGAAAGCGATTATGAAGTCCTGCTCGGCTATCAACGCGAGGCCCAGGCACAGGGGTATGACCTACTTCGCTAATTTCTTTATGGAATATAAAGATTCTTTTTAAGTATTTTTAACGAATAAGGCGCCTTGCTACGATCGCGCCACCGGATCACCGGACATTCAGCGACCCCTTGCCAAGGAGCCCCTATGTCCGGCGCCGATCCATTCCATCGCCACACCGTTGACGGCCTGTTCCGCGCCCACTACCACTGGCTGCGCAACTACCTGAGCCGCCAACTGCAAGACCCGGCGAGTGCCGAAGACCTGACGTGCGAAACCTTCGTGCAACTGCTCGAAGCGCCCGCGCTGACCGCCATCCGCGAACCCCGCGCCTTGCTCACCACCATCGCCCAACGCCTGCTCTATCAGCATTGGCGGCGTGCCGATCTGGCGCGGCGCCATGCGCAGCACGTCGAGGCCGAGTGTGCCGCTTCGCCGGAAGAACTCACGCAACAGCGACAAACCCTGAGCCGCCTCGACCGCAGCCTGCAGCGCCTGCCCGGCAAGGTCCGTTCGACCTTTCTGCTGGCGCGCGTCGATGGCCTGACCTACCCGCAAATCGCCGCCGAACTGGGCATCTCGCAACGTTCGGTCAGCGTGTACATGAACCGCTCCCAAGCCCTGTGCGACCGCCACAGCGCCAATCAAATCCTGACAGACAAGAGGTCCGCATGAGATTGATCAAAACCTTGCTCGGCAGCTCGCTGCTGGCGCTGAGCCTGAGCGTCGGCGCCGTTGCCGCCACGGAGAAAACCGCGCCGATCCACTTCGGTGACATCACTTGGGAGAGCGGCAGCTTCATCACCGAAGTGCTGCGGCTGATCGTCGAAAAAGGCTACGGCTACCCGACCGACACGCTGCCGGGCAGCACCGTCAGCCTGGAAGCGGCGCTGGCGAAAAACGACATTCAAGTGATCGGCGAGGAATGGGCCGGGCGCAGTCCGGCGTGGGTCAAGGCGGCGGCTGAAGGCAAGGTGTTCGGCCTGGGCGACACGGTCAAGGGTGCGACCGAGGGCTGGTGGGTGCCGGAATACGTGATCAAGGGTGACCCCGAGCGCGGGATCAAACCGTTGGCGCCGGAGCTGAAGTCGGTGGCCGACCTGCCGCGCTACAAGGAGGTGTTCCGCGATCCGGAAGACCCGAGCCGTGGGCGTTTCCTCAATAGCCCGACCGGCTGGACTTCGGAGATCGTCAACAGCCAGAAGCTCAAGGCCTATGCGCTGACCGACAGCTTCGTCAACTTCCGCACCGGCTCAGGTGCGGCGCTGGATGCCGAGGTGGCGTCGTCGATCAAACGGGGCAAACCGGTGCTGTTCTACTATTGGTCGCCGACGCCGTTGCTGGGCCGCTTCAAACTGGTGAAGCTCGATGAGCCGCCGTTCGATGCCGAAGCCTGGAAGACCCTGGCCGATGCCAATAACCCGAATCCCAAGGGCACCCGTTCGATGCCGGCGAGCCTGGCGATTGGCGTATCGGCGCCGTTCAAGGCGCAGTACCCGGAGCTGGTGACGTTCTTTGAAAAGGTCGATCTGCCGATTGATCTGCTGAACCGGACGCTGGCCGCAATGAGCGAGAAACGCCAGCCACCGCGTCAGGTCGCCGAAGCGTTTTTGCGCGATCAGCCGCAAGTGTGGAAGGGGTGGGTGCCGGGGGAGGTGGCGAGCAAGGTGAGTGGGAGTCTGTAAGGGGTTTTGTGTTGAATGACCGATAGCTTTCGCGAGCAAGCCCGCTCCCACAGGGGTTTGAGCACACCACAAATCCAGTGTGGGAGCGGGCTTGCTCGCGAATGATCCAAAGGCCTACGCCGCTTCCGCCGCCAACGCCGCCATCACGGTCGGCCGCCGCTCAATCCGTGCCTGAAACCGCGCCAGCGCCGGCCACTGCTCCAGCTCAATCCCGAACAACCCGGCCCAGCGCAGCACCACAAACAGCAGCGCATCGGCCACGCTGAAGCCGCCCGGCAGCAAATAATCCTGCTGCTCCAGCACCGCGACCAATACCGCAAAACGCTTGAACAACTTCTCCTTGATCACCTCGGCCGGCATGCGCTCGTCGAACAGGGCGCCAAGTCCGCCATGGATCTCGCTCGAGACGAAGTTCAGCCACTCCTGCAAGCGCACCCGCTCGAAACTGCCCGGCACCGGGGCCAGCCCCGATTGCGGTTGCAGATCCGCCAGATACTGCAGGATTGCCGGGCCTTCGGTCAGCATCGCGCCGTTGTCCAGTTGCAGGGCCGCAACATAACCCTTGGGATTGATCGTGAGGAAGTCTTCGCCACTGGCAGTGCGCTTGCTGCGGTTGTCGACACGGATCAACACGAAGGGCAGTTTCAGTTCACGCAACACAATGTGCGGCGCCAGCGAACAGGCTTGCGGGGCGTAATACAGCTTCATCGGCAGCTCTCTGGTGAGGATTTGGCGCCAGTGTCATAGTGCAGCGTTCGCTCGGTAAAATTAATCTTTCAGAAAGCAGCCATAAGGACAGCTACTGGCATGATGAACCTGATGCATTGGCGGCTGGTAGTCGCCGTGGCCGATCACGGCAACATCACTCGCGCTGCCGAACGGGTCGGCATGACGCAGTCCGGCGCCAGCCAGGCCTTGGCGTTGATGGAAGAAACCCTGGGTGTGCAACTGTTCAGCCGCGAAAGCCGCCAGACCCTGCCCACCGCCATCGGCCTGCCGGTGATCGAACAAGCGCGGCTGATGCTCGGTGCGCTGGAGACCATTCGCCAGACCGTCGACAGCGTGCGCCCGATGCTGCGCGGGACAATTCGTCTGGCGAGTTTTCCCATGGTCCTGGCGAGTTTTCTGCCGCCGCTGCTACGCCAGTTCAATCGCCTGTACCCGGGCATCGAAGTGGTAGCGCTGGAGGTCAGCGACGACGAGGTCGAAACCCTGTTGGCGGCCGGTCTGGTAGATGTCGGCGTGGTGCTCAACCCAACACCTGAGCGCAATGCCGGGCCGTTGGGGCGTGATGCCTGGGTCGCGGTGGTGCCGGCGGGGCACCCGCTCGCACTGCGAGGAACCGAGCAGGGCGTGAGCCTGCAAGAGTTGGCGGCGTTGCCGTTTGTGCTGGCCACCGGCGGTTGCTCGACCAATGCCCGCAGCCTCGCCGCCAGTGCCGGGTTGCAGTTGCAGGATGTGCGGGTCGAGGTGCGCGAATGGAACAGCGCTTTCACCCTGGTGCGGGAAAACCTCGGCGTGAGCCTGGTGCCGGAAATGACCTTGCCGGCTGACAGACAAGGGCTGCGAGTCATTGCTCTGGCGCCACCCATCGAACGGGTGTTTTCGTTGGTGCTGCCAGCGGGACAGACGCCCTCACCGGCGGTGCAGGCCTTGATGGATCTGCTGGCGGATACGGCTCGCGCAACCACGCGCTGAACCGATTCTTGTGCAAAAAGTGCCAGATACTGGCCGACTAGTGGCCTTGCGCAAGGCTTTGCGCTGGCTATGCTGAGCTGTAACTAACTATGTCGACCGTCATCTGTTAGCCGTGATTTCAACGCTGCCAGAGTGCGCAATCAAAGGCACCGGACACTGAACCAACAAGGAGCCTGTTTTACATGGAAGTTCTTCTGCACGTTAGGGCTGGCCCGCTCGCGGGTTATCAAGAGAAGGATGTCTTGATTAGAGCGTCGCTGCATGGACTCTCCGATTAAACGTCATTTATCACCTGACAACTTCCTCCTGTGGAGGAATGCGTGTGCCTGTTCTGTGGAACGTAGTGGTGGATTCTGAAAGACCCGAACTTTCATCAAATCAAAAGACCGCGCGGAAGGTGATACAACCATGTTCAACCTACATCACAAGGCTGACCTGCAGGAAATCGAGCGTTTCAGCTGCGCCTTGACCGAAGCCAACGCCAGACTCGAAGCGATCAGCCGCTCGATGGCGATGATCGAATTCACGCCCGAAGGCATTGTTCTGAATGCCAACGAAAACTTCTGCAAGACCATGGGCTACAGCGCCGAGGAAGTGCGTGGCAAACATCACCGGGTGTTTTGTGAGGAAGCGTTTTACCGCAGCGAGGAATACGCCAGGTTGTGGCGTGACCTGGCGCGGGGTGAACCGATCAGCGGGACGTTTCTGCGCTTGAACAAATCCGGCAAGGAGATCTGGCTCGAAGCCAGCTACATGCCGGTGTATGGCCCGGATAAACAAGTCAAAAGTGTGATCAAAGTGGCGGCGGACATCACTGCACGGATCAACAAAGAGCACGAAGAAGAAAGCATGCTGGCGGCGATCAGTCGTTCGATGGCGGTGATCGAGTTCACCCCGGATGGCAACGTGATTACCGCCAACGACAACTTTCTCAAAACGATGCAGTACTCGCTCAACGAAATCGTCGGCCATCACCACAGCATGTTTTGCCACCGTTCCGAAGCCGAATCTGCGCAATACAAGGCGTTCTGGGCATCGCTCAATCGCGGCGAATATCACTCGCACCGTTTCGAACGCAAGAACAAGTCCGGGCAGATGGTCTACCTCGAAGCCTCGTACAACCCGCTGTTCGACACCAAGGGCCGCTTGTACAAAGTGGTCAAGTTCGCCAGCGACATCACCAGCCAGATGACCACGTTGCAAAACGCCGCGGAATCGGCCCACAGCACCTCGGTACAGAACGACGCCTGCGCGCAAAAAGGCTCACAGGTGGTGCAGCAAACCGTGCAGATCATTCAGGACATTTCCCGCGACCTAAATGAAGCGGCGCTGAGCATCGATGCGGTGAGCAAGCAGTCAGACATCATTGGCACCATCGTCCAGACCATTCGCGGGATTGCCGACCAGACCAACCTGCTGGCACTCAACGCCGCCATCGAAGCGGCCAGGGCCGGTGAGCATGGGCGCGGGTTTGCCGTGGTCGCGGATGAGGTGCGCAGCCTTGCGGCACGCACCAGCCAGGCGACGCTGGAGATTGTCGAAGTGGTGCGCAAAAACCATGACCTGTCGCTGAGCGCGGTGTCGAGCATGCAATCGAGCCTGAGCCGCACCGGGTTGGGTGTGGAACTGGCGAATGAGGCGGGGGAGGTGATCCTGGAGATTCAGCAGGGATCACGGCACGTGGTGGATGCGATCGGGCAGTTCAATGCGACGCTGCAGTTGAACTAGCTGCAACGCATAAATGTGGGAGCGGGCTTGCTCGCGAATGCGGTGTATCAGTGACATTTGTACCGATTGACACACCGCATTCGCGAGCAAGCCCGCTCCCACATTGGTTGCTGCGCAATCTTCAGATCAAAGCGCGGCGAGAAACTTGTCCGCCAGCTTGTCACTGTCCTTGACGTCATTGACGTTCGCTTTGTCCGACTGCGCCAGCTGCATCTTGTCCTGCAAGCGCTGGGCGATCTCTTTACCGACGGCCAGTTGTTTCTCCGGCGGCATGGCCTGGATGTCCTCCTCGGTAATGCCCATGTCCTTGAGGATGCTGTCGCGCAGACGCTGTTCCGGCGACTTGCTCATGTAGTCCTTGAACGCGTCGGTAGCCGAGGTGCCGGTGGTGCTGCCGGCAGCCGTGGCGTCGGTGGTTTGCAAACCAACGCGGGTCTTGGCGAAAGCCTCGTCGACATTGTCGCTGATGCGCGCGGCGGCGGCGACCTGTTGGGTGGCGATCTGCGTGGCCGAATCCTGCACCTTGGACGTTGCATCGGTGGCTTGTGACTGGGCCTGATTCTGCATCGACTGCAGCATGGCGCCGTGCAGGCCGCTTTGCAGACCGGCAGCGGCGGTCGTGGTCGCATCTTCCGCCAGTCGCTTGGGCAGGTGGATGAGTTGCTGCTGTTTTGCACTGACCAACATCATGATGAGGACCTATGAATAATTGCTGACGGGCGTATCAGAGCAATTACCGTGCCTTTCAGTAATATCCTTTTGTTTCAATGGGTTGGATGTTTTACGCGTTAGGTGCAGCGGTCATCCCTTGCCGTCGGGCGGCAGAGGATGACCGCGCGGCCGTCAGCGATGGGCAATGTTTTCCAGTGCCAGGTTGCGCGTGCGCGGGCCAAAGTAGCCGATGGTCAGCATCACGATCAGCATGCTGCTGACGATGAACGCCAGCACCCCGGGCGTGCCAAAGTGGTCGAGGAACATCCCGATCAGCAGGCTGCTGAATACCGTCGACAAGCGGCTGAACGAATAGCAGAACCCCACCGCCCGCGCACGGATGTTGGTCGGGAACAATTCGCTCTGGTACGAGTGGTAACTGAAGCTCAGCCAGGCGTTGCAGAAGGTGATCATCACGCCGCAGAAGATCAGGCCGAAGGCACTGGTCTGCAACGCAAACAAAGTGCCGAAGGTCATGGCACCGAGAGCCGAGCCGACGATCTGCCACTTGTTCTCGAAACGATTGGCGAACTTCACGAACAGCAATGGCCCGAGCGGGTAGGCGAGGGTGATGATGAACGCGTACATCAGGCTGTGGGTGACGCTGACACCTTGCCCCGAGAGCAACGCCGGCAGCCAGTTGCCGAAGCCGAAGAAACCGATGGCCTGGAACACGTGAAAGACGATCAGCATCAATGCCCGACGCCGATACGGTGGCTGCCAGATATCAGCGAAACGGCCCTTGCCCTCAACGTCGACGGGTACTGCTTCGGGGGCGTCCAGCGGTTGGCGGTGATCTTTCTCGCAGCGTGCTTCGATGTCGTCGAGAATGCGCCTTGCCTCATCGAACCGGCCATGTTGCGCCAGCCAGCGCGGTGACTCCGGCAGACGCTTGCGCAGCCACCAGATGAACAGCGCAAACACCGCGCTCGCCAGCACCACCCAACGCCAGCCCGAGACGCCGAACGGCGCCTGCGGCACCAGCCACCACGACATCAACGCCACCGCCGGCACTGACAGAAACTGCACAAAAAAGGCAAAGGCAAACGCCGAGCTGCGCATGCGTTTGGGGACCAGTTCCGAGAGGTAGGCGTCGATGGTCACCAGTTCGATACCGAGGCCGATGCCCACCAGAAACCGCATGCAGATGATCCCCGGCGCCGAGCTTTGAATGCCCATCAGCACTGTGGCGACCGTGTACCAGACCAGCGCAAAGGTGAAGATCGCGCGCCGGCCGAAACGATCGGCCAGCGGGCTGAGCAGGCTGGCGCCAAGGAACAGGCCAAGGAAGGTCGCCGAGGCAAACGCCGCCTGATCGGAAAAACCGAACACGCCCTGATTGCCGGTGGCGAAGATCCCGTCACGGATCAGCCCGGGACTGATGTAGGCGGTCTGGAACAGGTCATAGAGTTCGAAGAAACCGCCAATCGACAACAGCGCCACCAGCCGCCAGATCGTGGCGACGGCAGGGAGGCGGTCGATGCGGGCGGAAATCTCGGCGGCGCGTATCGGGTCGATGCCGTCGCGTTGCGCGGCGGCGGGGGCGTGAGCAGTCATGGCGCTGATCCATTTTTTATTGATGGAAAAGCTTAGCCTGCTACCGGAGTTCACGGATTGTGAATATCGGCGGTTTGCCGGGAAGAACCGCCGATTTCTTGCAAAAACCGTTTAGCCATTAACGATTTATGCCGCGGCGGCGGAATCGGGCAGCGCCGAAGCCGGCAAGCCGAAGACGCGATCGAACAGCCAGTTGAAGGCGAACGTGTAGCACGGGATGAAGATGATCAGCGCCAGGTCCAGCAGGAACGCCTGCACCAGACTGATGTTCATCCACCAAGCGATCAGCGGGATCAGGAACACGATCAGCGTCAGTTGAAAACCGATCGCATGGGCGATGCGCCGTTTGACTGTGCGCGTGCGCGACGGCTGGCGGCTTTCCCAATGCTCGAACAGCGAGGTGTAGATGAAATTCCAGGTCACGGCGATGGTGGTGATGATCACCGCCAGCGGCCCGGTGCTGCCGGGCGAGGTGCCGGACAACAGCGCCAGGCCGAGGGCGGAGAAGGTCATGCCGATCACTTCGTAGAGCGACACATAGACCAGTTTGCGTTTGACGCCTTGCATGCGGATTTGCCTCTGTCTTGAAATCGATGGCCAGCGGGACTGGCGGAGGCGGCGAAAGATAGCTTCAATAGTGGTGACAGAAAAAGTCAGTAGCTTTCAGTTTTGGTGATAGGTGGTGGTGTGAATTTCAACAGTGACAGCATCGAATTGTTTCTCGCGGTGATCGAGCGCGGCTCGTTTTCCGCCGCTGCCCGAGCGCTGGGCCGGGTGCCGTCGGCCGTCAGCATGGGCATCGGCAATCTGGAGGCCGAACTCGGTTATCCGCTGTTCGACCGCAGCCATCGCGAACCGCAGCCGACCGCCATGGCGCTGTCACTGGTGCCCCATGCGCGGCTGATTGCCGAGCAGCTCAAGCAGCTGCAAGTGCACGCGGTGGAGTTATCGCTGGGGCTGGAGAGCAAGTTGTCGATCGGTGTGGTCGCAGACATCGACCGCCGCCGCTTGCTCACCGCGATCAAGGTGATCTGCGAGCGCCATCCGCTGCTCGACATCGAAGTGCTGACCGCACCGCAGGACGACGTGCTGGCGATGCTGCACAGTGGCCGCGTCAGCGTCTGCCTGGCGTTCGCCGGCTTGAGCATGAACGTGCTGGAGCGTTTTCAGTTTGTCGGCAGCGAACGGATGATCGCCACCCTGGCGGCGGACAGTCCGTTGTTGCAGGGGCAGGATCTGTTTCTTGAGGACCTGGTGCACGTGCGGCAGATCTTCGTCGCCAGCCGCGACCTGCCGATCAGCGAAACCCGGCCGCTGGTGGCCGAATCCCCCTGGCGCACCGACACTCTGGAGGCGGCGCTGGAGATGGTCGAGGCGGGGCTGGGCTGGGGCAATTTCCCGCTGTCGGTGGTGCAGCCATGGCTGGACAGCGGGCGTTTGAAACGACTGAATTTCCGCAACATCGAGAACGGGCTGGTGCTACCGGTACATGCGGTGTGGCTCAAGAGCCAGCCGCTGCAGAAAGGCGCTTTGGCCCTCGTCAACATGCTCAGCCACTGAGCCCACGCAGAGCCCATTGTGGGAGCGGGTTTGCTCGCGAATGCGGTGTGCCAGATAAGCAAATGCCAGCTGACACGCCTTCGCGAGCAAGCCCGCTCCCACAGGGGTTGGGTTTCAACCCGGCATTTGTGACCACCACGGGGACTTCAGAGGTCAGGTGCTTTCACGGACTTTCAGTTCAAAGCCCATGTCTTCCACCGGACGTGCAACATTGTTGCCCGCCATCAACGTCAGCATCTGCTCTGCCGCGCGCCGGCCGATCGCCTCTCGTGGGGTATTGATGCTGCTCAGGCGCGGCACCATGTGTTCGGACATCGGCAAGTCGTTGAAGCCGAGGATCGCCACCTGTTCGGGGATCTTGATCCCGTTGCGCAGCGCTTCGAGCAGGGCACCCTGCGCGAGGTCGTCGTTACCAAAGAAGATCGCATCGACGTCCGGATGCGCCGCCAGCAGTTGCAGGAACAGCTCACCGCCCAATCCCACCGACGATGAACGCGGGGTCAGCACTTCCAGGTCCGGGTCATAGCGACCGGCCTTCTGCAGGGCTTTGCGGAAACCCTCGCCGCGCAACAAAGTGCGCTGATCGAGTTGTGCGCCAATGTAGGCCAGACGCTTGCGCCCTCGGGAGAGCAAATGTTCGGCGGCCGTTTCACCTGCGCTGAGCTGGGAGAAACCCACGCAGTTCACTCCGGCGGCGCTGTCCAGTTCCATCATGTACACGCAGGGAATGTTGCTGGCCTCGATCATCCGCCGCGAACTTTCCGTGCGATCAAACCCGGTCAGCAGCAAACCACGGGGCTGATAAGCCATGTAGTTGCGCAGCAGGTTTTCTTCTTCATCACGCGAATAGTGGAAGTTGCCGATCAGCACTTCGAAGCCCTTGGGCGTGAGCACCCGATGAATGGCTTCCAGCGTATCGATAAACAACAGGTTGGACAGCGACGGCACCAACACCACCACCGAATGGCTCTGCGCCGAGGCCAGCGCGCGGGCGGCCGGGTTGACCACGTAGTTGAGTTCGAGCGCGGCTTTCTGGACTTTTTCCACCAGTTCGGTGGCCACGGTGCTGACCCCACGCAAGGCGCGGGAGGCGGTAATCGGACTGACACCGGCGAGGCGAGCAACTTCATTGAGTGTGGGACGGCCGGTGGTGCGGGTATTTTTATCGTTTTTAGGGGTGGTCATCGGGCGGCTTGCCAAACAAAAATCAAGGCACTAAGGTAGCGCTGTCCTGATGCAGCTGCAAATGCGTAAGCGAGGTCCTGCCTGATCCTCGCTTTTTGGCGTTGGGCGAAAACCTGCTGCAACCCAAAAAAACGACAAGAAGGCGTCGGCAACTTCTGCCTGTGCACTAGAGTCATAGCTAGCAAAGGTAGCGCTGTCTGCGCGCTGAGGTGTTATATGAGTCATCCCATCACCGCCCTGGTCATCATGGGCGTTGCCGGTTGCGGCAAGACGTGCGTCAGCGAGGCCTTGTGCCAATTGAGCGGCGCCACTGCCATTGAAGGCGATACTTTTCATCCGGCCGCCAACATCGAAAAGATGAGCGCGGGGATCCCCCTGAACGACGAAGACCGTGCCGGCTGGCTCGACAGCCTGTGCGTTGAATTGCGTCGTGTCGATGCACTGGGCGAGCGTCCGGTGCTGACCTGCTCGGCCCTCAAACACAGTTATCGTGAAGTGCTGCGCAGTGCCTTGCCGGGCCTGGGCTTCGTGTTTCTTGAGCTGACCCCGGAAGTGGCCGCTGACCGCGTGTCCCATCGTCCTGGCCACTTCATGCCGGCGACGTTGATCGAAAGCCAGTTCGCCACGCTTGAATCGCCAGTCGGCGAGCCGCTGACCCTGGCGCTGAATGCGTCGATCCACAGCGTCGATGAGCTGGCGTCCCAGGCGCACGTCTGGTGGCAGGCCCATGGTCTGAAACAGGCGGTATGAGTGTGTTGAAAGAGCTAGCGCTGTCCTCACGAATTCTGTTTAACCCGCTTTAATAACAACAACAAGCCAGGAGACACCCCCAATGTTTGGCATGTCCCACGACACGTTCCTGCTGCTCGATGCAGTGGTCACGGTAATCGGGCTGATTGTCCTGATTACCAAATTCAAGATTCACCCCTTCATCTCCCTGACCATTGCGGCCGCGTTCCTTGGCCTGACGTCCGGCATGCCGATCGGCACCATCATCAAGGCGTTCCAGGACGGCTTCGGTGGCGTGCTCGGTTTCGTCGGCATCATCCTCGCGCTGGGCACCATGCTCGGCAAAATGATGGCCGAATCCGGTGGTGCCGATCAGATCGCCCAGACCCTGATCCGCGCCTTCGGCAAGGACAAGGTGCAGTGGGCGATGATGTTCGCGGCGTTCCTGGTGGGCATTCCGCTGTTCTTCGAAATCGGCTTCGTGCTGCTGATTCCGCTGGTGTTCATCGTTGCCCGTCGCACCGGTGTGTCGATCATCAAGATCGGCATCCCGCTGCTCGCCGGCCTGTCCGCCGTACACGGTCTGGTGCCACCGCACCCGGGGCCGCTGCTGGCGATCGGCGTGTTCGGCGCCGACATCGGCAAGACCATCCTCTACGGTCTGATCGTTGCGCTGCCGACCGCCATCATTGCCGGTCCGATCTTCGGTACTTTCATCGCCAAGCACATCCCCGGTCACCCGAATCAGGAACTGGTCGATCAATTGGCCCGTGAAACCGATTCGACCAAACTGCCGAGCTTCAGCATCACCCTGATCACCGTTCTGCTGCCGGTGTTCCTGATGCTGCTGAAAACCTTCGCTGACGTGGCGCTGCCGGACGGTCACTTCTTCCGCACGTGGATGGACATGATCGGTCACCCGATCTCGGCACTGCTGCTGGCGTTGCTGCTGTCGCTGTACACCTTCGGGCACAAGCAGGGCATTGGTTCGCAACAGATCCTCAAGTGGCTGGACGCAAGCCTGGCACCGACGGCCGCGATTATCCTGATCATCGGCGCCGGTGGTGGCTTCAAGCAGATGCTGGTGACCAGCGGTGTGGGTGACGTGATCGGCCACATGGCGGTCAGCGCACAGATCTCGCCAATCCTGCTGGCGTGGCTGGTGGCGGCGGTGATTCGTATCGCCACCGGTTCGGCGACGGTGGCGACCATCACGGGCGCAGGCATTGTGGTGCCGGTGGTGGGGATGATCCCGGGCGTCAACCGTGAGCTGCTGGTGCTGGCCACCGGTGCCGGTTCGCTGATTCTGTCGCACGTCAACGATGCCGGTTTCTGGCTGGTGAAGCAGTACTTCAACATGACCGTGGCCGAGACGTTCAAGACCTGGACGGCGATGGAAACCATCCTCTCGGTGGTTGCGTTGGGCTTTATCCTGCTGTTGTCGCTGTTCGTCTAAACAGCTTCCTGCAGACACAAAAAAACCGCAGCGATGCGGTTTTTTTGTGGGCGAAATCTCAAGGCCAGACACATTCCCTTGTAGGAGTGAGCCTGCTCGCGATAGCGGTCAGCCAGTGCCGCTTATGGTAACTGACACACCGCAATCGCGAGCAGGCTCACTCCTACAGGTTTTGCGTTAGTTGCCAGTCTTTGCGACTAATCCATCCGCCCGGAACATCCCGCGAATCCCGCGCACGGCCTGACGAATCCGGTCCTGGTTTTCGATCAGCGCGAAGCGCACATGGTCATCACCATACTCACCAAAACCAACCCCCGGCGAGACGCAGACCTTGGCCTCGGCCAGCAGTTTCTTGGCGAATTCCAGCGAACCGAGATGCGCGTAGGCCTCGGGAATCTTCGCCCAGACATACATCGACGCCTTCGGGTTCTCGACCATCCAGCCCAGCTCATGCAGGCCTTTGACCAGCACGTTACGGCGCTGGCGATACTGATCGGCGATGTCGCGCACGCATTGCTGATCGCCTTCCAGCGCGGCAATCGCCGCCACTTGCAGCGGGGTGAACGTGCCGTAGTCGTGGTAGCTCTTGATCCGCGCCAGGGCGTTGACCAGCTCCGGGTTACCGACCATGAATCCGATGCGCCAGCCGGCCATGTTGTAGCTCTTGGACAGGGTGAAAAACTCCACCGCGATGTCCTTGGCGCCCGGCACCTGCATGATCGACGGGGCTTTCCAGCCGTCGTAGACGATGTCGGCGTAAGCCAGATCGTGAATCACCAGTACGTCGTACTGCTTGGCGAGGGCGATCACCCGCTCGAAGAAATCCAGTTCCACGCACTGCGCAGTCGGGTTCGACGGGAAGCCGAGGATCATCATTTTCGGTTTCGGAATCGAGCCGCGGATCGCCCGTTCCAACTCATCGAAGAAGTCCACGCCTGGCACCAGCGGCACAGAACGCACCTGGGCGCCGGCAATCACCGCGCCGTAGATGTGAATCGGGTAGCTGGGGTTCGGCACCAATACGGTGTCGCCCTGATCCAGAGTCGCCAGCATCAAATGCGCCAGGCCTTCCTTGGAGCCGATGGTGACAATGGCTTCGCTTTCCGGGTCGATGTCGACCGCGTAGCGTTCCTTGTACCAGTTGGAAATCGCCCGGCGCAGGCGTGGAATGCCCTTGGACGTGGAGTAACCGTGGGTGTCTTCGCGCTGGGCGACCTGGACGAGTTTTTCGACAATGTGCGGCGGCGTGGCCCCGTCGGGGTTGCCCATGCTCAAGTCGATGATGTCTTCACCACGACGCCGCGCGGCCATCTTCAGCTCGGCGGTGATGTTGAAAACGTAAGGGGGGAGTCGATCAATGCGCGCAAAGCGGCGCGGCGAACCTTGTTCAGCCATTGTTGCCTCGGATAACGTAAGCGCCCGGAACCGTCCGAGCGACGCTGGTCACTGCGGTGACCTGTGGCGGAAGATAAGGGCAGCGATGGCCGACTGTCCAGCGTGCATGACAATAATTTTTCCCAAGGAAATGCTTAATGGAATTCACCAGCGGCTTCTTGCTGAGCCTCTCGCTGTGCCTGGATATCGGCGTGGCCAACATCGCGATGATCACCCTGGCAATGCAGCGCGGTTACTTTCAGGGCTTTGCTCTGGGCCTCGGTACCTGCGTCGGTGACTTGATCTATGCAGTGCTGGCACTGGCCGGGATGACCGTGCTGCTGCAGTACGAAAGCGTGCGCTGGGTGCTGTGGATTGGTGGTTCGGCGCTGCTGGTCTACTTCGCGGCGAAGATGATTTACTCGGCGATCCATCACGAGGCGCAACTGGCCGCGACCGCTGAGGTGGGGCAGAACTCGCATCGCAAGGAGTTCTTTCGCGGGATCTTCCTTGCCATGTCCTCGCCGAGCGCGATTCTGTGGTTTGCCGCGGTCGGCGGCACGTTGATCGCCCGTTCCGGTGGCGGTGGCCCGCTGAGTTCGGCGCTGTTTCTCGGTGGTTTTCTCTGCGCCGGGCTGCTGTGGTCAGCCGGTCTGTGCTTTGCCGCGAGCCATGGCGGCAAGTTGCTGGGCGACAAGCTTTTGCGCTATTCCTATATGGCATCTGCAGCGATCTTCTGCTATTTCGCGGTGTACGTGATCGTTTCTGGTTATAACGAGTTTATTGGCTCCGCTGCCGTCGAGCAGTTGCACGCGCTATAACAGTGCGAAACGGATGGGGCTTTCTATACTCACCAGCCGAGCCCCCATTTTTGTTCCAGGAGTCGAGTCATGGATGAGCAAAAACGCGTCGAAGTGGCTGAACCTCGCTTCGAACATGGACACTTCCTGCTGATTGCAGGATTTCGTGGTCGATTTACCCAGGACACTGCCAAGGACATCCCCGCGCTGTGGGAAAAGTTCTTGCCGCACCTGGGAAAGATACAGGGACAAAAAAACGAAGTGACCTACGGGGTGTGCAGTAATTTCGACGGCAAGGGCGGCTTCGATTACATCGCCGGGGTGGAAATCAGCAAGCTCGATGACCTGGACCAGAAGGTCTACCAGTGGGTTGAAGTGCTGCCGCGCCAGTACGCGGTGTTCGAGCACAAGGGCCCGCTCGAACAATTGCCGCAGACTCTGCAGTACATCTACAAGACCTGGCTGCCGGCTTCCCACTACGTGGAACTCAATGCCCCGGAGCTGGAACGCTACAGCGCCGATTTCAATCCGAAGCAGCGCACCGGCAAGCTGGAAATCTGCGTCCCCGTCGACAGTAAATCCTGAGCCGACAACGATGAGGCGGATCACTGATCCGCCTCATGTTGCTCAACCGCGTTTACCCTTGCCCACCCGTCGCGCCCGCAACAGGTCGATGCCCAAGGTGATAAAGCCGAACGTACTGATGCCCAATACCATCAACAGGCCGATTTCAACGCTGCTCATAAACGGTTTTCCCCAAGGGTGATCAGAGACACACCGCAGAAATATCCCGTCGCCCGTGCGAAGAAAAGCGCTTATACGCAGGCTTTACGCTGCCCGCGCGGATCGATATGAACACCTTATTCCTTTATGCTTTCGGCACTTTCTTCTGCTGATTTTCGAGCCGCCATGAACACCGTCATCCGCAACGTCACCGCCGCCGACCTGGATCGCTGCTACGCCATCGAAACCGTTGCCTACGAAGGCGATGAGGCCGCCACCCGAGAAAAGATCGCCACGCGCATCGCCACCTGGCCGGACGGCTTTATCGTGGCCGAGGTGGACGGTGTGGTCGCCGGTTTCGTCAATTCGGGCGCGGCGTTTGACGTGCAGATGTCGGACGAGGCGTTCAAAGAATTGGTCGGCCATGATCCGAAAGGCCCCAATGTGGTGATCATGTCGGTGGTGGTGCACCCGGATTATCAGGGGCAGGGCCTGGCCAAACGCCTGATGGCCGAGTTCATCGAGCGCATGCGCGGGCTGGACAAGGCGACGATTCATCTGATGTGCAAGGAACAGCACATCCCGCTCTATGCCGGTTTCGGCTTTGCCTACATCAAACCCTCGGAGTCCGACCACGGCGGGATGGCGTGGCACGAGATGATCCTCACCCTCTGAACTTCCCCGGTGGGAGCGGGCTTGCTCGCGAATGCGGTGTATCAGTCAGCATTGATGTGTCCTGACACTCCGCATTCGCGAGCAAGCCCGCTCCCACAGGTGGATCGTCGTTGGTGAGCGGCTGTACTGGCAGAGGATTCCCCCGGATGACTCAGAAAAACAGGCCCATGCGCCGCTCGTAACCGATCCGCCCCTTGTACGCTTCGCCGCTGTCGACGAAACCGTGTTTGGCGTACAGCGCGATCGCCGCTTCGTTATCGGCGTCCACCGACAGCTCCAGGCCCTTGATCTGCGGCCACGCCTGACGCGCGGCTTCGGGCAGCGCCTGCAGGCAGGCCTTGCCGTAACCTTTGCCTTGTGCCCGGTGATCGACCTGCAAAGCGTGCAGGGTGGCGCTGTGTTCATCGGCCCAGGCCGGCAACACCGGCGGGCGCTTGAGCAGCAGGAATGCCACCGGCACCTGATCGGCCAGCAGCGCGAAACCCTTCACGCCGGGGCCGGGTTTGGACAGCAGCGTATGCAACGCGCCGTGGATATCGCCGGAAAACTTGATTTGCTCGGGATGGATCTCAATCGCCTCGACTTGCTGGCGCTGCAAGGCGTTCAGGCTGTCGTACGGCACGAGTTGGGCTGACACGGGAATTTCCTTTTTCCTACAAAGATGAGTCTGGATTCTATCGATTTTGTCTTTGCCGGAAATTTTTTGTTTTGCCTGTCGATCTGCTCGACAGCTGAACGACTAAGGGTGTCTTCACAACAAAAAAACGGAGAACACCATGAGCGCACAATCTGCAATCCAGACCCTGATCAACACCTACCGCGAAGCGGTCATGACCAAGAACGTCGAGAAAGTCATGGCGTTGTACGCCGACGACATCGTCTCTTTCGATGCGATCAAGGCCCTGCAATTCAAGGGCAAAGTGGCGTACCGCGCACACTGGGAAGCCTGCATGGAGATGTGTTCCGGCCCGCACATTTTCGAGTTCCACGAGATCGCCATCGAAACCGCCGACAACCTCGCCTTCGCTCATTGGGTGACGCATTGCGGCGGCACCAACGACAAGGGCGAAACCCAGAGCTGCTGGATGCGCGCCACTGCGTGCTATCGGCAGGTCGGCGGCACGTGGAAAATCGTCCACGAGCACTGGTCGGCCCCGTTCGATCCGATGAGCGGCGCGACGCTGTTCGATGTACAGCCCTGATCTTCAGCCATAGTTGATCCGATCGAATCAGGAGAAAACCATGAAGTATCTATGCTTGGTCTACAGCGATGAGCGCCTGCTGCATAGCTCGCCCGACAGCCCGGAAGACGCCGAGTGCTGGGCCTACGCCGAGTCGATTCAGGGCAGCGGGCGGATGGTCGCGGCGCAGGCGCTGGAGTCGGTGCAGACCGCCACCACGGTGCGCATGCGCAACGGCAAGTTGTCGATCACCGATGGCCCGTTTGCTGAAACCAAGGAGCAGTTGGCCGGGTTCTACCTGATCGATGCCAAGGATCTCAACGAAGCGATTCAGGTCGCCGGCAACATTCCGGCGGCCCGGGTCGGCAGCGTTGAAGTGCGCCCGGTGCGGCAGCTGAATGTCTGAAGTTCGGGCGCGGGTCGAGCAGGTCTATCGCGAAGACTCGCGGCGGATACTTGCGACGCTGATTCGCCTGCTCGGTGATTTCGACCTCGCCGAAGAGGCGTTGCACGAGGCGTTCTTCGTCGCGGTCGAGCGCTGGCAGCGCGACGGCGTGCCCGACAACCCGCGCACCTGGCTGGTGTCCACCGGGCGCTTCAAGGCGATTGATGTGTTGCGGCGGCGGGCACGCTTCAAGGCCTCGCAGCCGCTGTTGCTGGCGCAACTCGAAGAGCTGGAACAGGCCGACTGGAGTGGCGAAGACGTGGAAGACGACCGCTTGCGGCTGATCTTCACCTGCTGTCACCCGGCATTGGCGGCAGATGCGCAAGTACCGCTGACCCTGCGTGAAGTCTGCGACCTGACCACTGAGGAAATCGCCCGGGCTTTTCTTTCGGCACCGGCGGCGATTGCCCAGCGCATCGTGCGGGCGAAAGCGAAGATTCGTGACGCGAAAATCCCCTATCAAGTACCGAGCCTGAACGAATTGCCCGAACGCCTCGACAGTGTGTTGCGGGTGATTTATCTGGTGTTCAACGAGGGTTATTCGGCGTCGGTCGGCGCTGAGTTGACCCGCGAGGATCTGACGCGTGAAGCGATCCGGCTGGGGCGGTTGTTGATGGAGTTGCTGCCGGAACCGGAGGTAATCGGGTTGCTGGCGCTGATGCTGTTGCACGAATCGAGACGGCCAGCGCGGACTTCGCCCAGTGGTGAACTGGTGCTGCTGGACGATCAGGATCGTACGCAGTGGGATGTCGAGCTGATTGCCGAAGGCTGTGCGCTGGTGGAGCGCGCGCTCACCACACGGCGGTTCGGGCCGTATTGCCTGCAAGCGGCGATTGCCGCGGTGCATGCCGAAGCGCCGTCAGCGGCGCAAACGGATTGGCAGCAGATCGTCGGGCTGTACGACGTGCTGCTGCGGGCGGTGCCGTCGCCGGTGATTGAGTTGAATCGCGCGGTGGCGGTGGCCAAGCGCGATGGCGCGTTGGCCGGGTTGATACTGATCGAGGGGATTCTGGATCGCGGCGAGTTGCAGGATTACCACCTGGCGCATTCGGCGCGGGCGGAATTCTCTCGGCAGTTAGGGCGGGTGGAACAGGCGAGGGCGGCGTATCGGCGCGCGTTGGAGCTGACACGGCAGGAGCCGGAGCGGCGGTTTATCGAGGCGCGATTAGCGGCGTTGGGCTGATCCGAGAGAATCGGTGGCAGTGTCGGCCTCTTCGCGAGCAAGCCCGCTCCCACAGTGACCGCTGCAGAACCTGTGGGAGCGGGCTTGCTCGCGAAGAGGCCCGTTCAGCCAACCTCAAATCATCAGGCCTGTTGCCGGGTCGCTGCCAAAACGATCTCTCGAATGCACACGCCCTGCGGCTGCTCATACGCATAAGCAATCGCCGTCGCCACGTCCTCGGCGCTCAACACCGTGCCGCCCATCTCCTGTTTCCACGCCTGATACCCGGTCTTGATCGCTTCATCGGTGGTGTGACTCAACAACTCGGTCTCCACCGCACCCGGGGCAATGGTGGTCACGCGCACGTTGTGCGGCGCCAGTTCTTCACGCAGATTTTCCGACAAGCCGTGCACCGCGAACTTGGTGCCGACGTACGCCACGTGGTTGGGAAAGGTCTTGCGTCCGGCCACCGAGCTGACGTTGATGATGGTGCCGTGCTTGCGCTCGACCATGCCGGCAACGACGGCGTGCACACCGTTGAGCAGGCCTTTGACGTTGACGTCGAGCATCTGCTCCCACTGCGCCGGATCCTGCTCGCTCATCGCGCCCAGCAGCATCACGCCGGCGTTATTGATCAGCGCATCGGCCGGGCCGAATCGGGCTTCGGCTTCGGCAACTGCCGCGAGCAACGCTGCACGATCAGTGATGTTGACCTGACGGCTGAGGCTGTTCGGCAGCTCCAGTGCTTGAAGGCGTTCAACCCGGCGTGCCAGCAGTAACAGTGGATGGCCGGCAGCGCTCAAACGGCGGGCGGCGGCTTCGCCAATGCCCGAACTGGCTCCGGTGATGATGATCAATGGCTTGCCCATGGTTGAACTCCTGAAATAAGAAAATCAAATGACTGAATGCTGGGCGCAGTATATTTAGCCTGTCAGCGGCTGAAAAATGCCTTATTCCTCTGTCTGTTATCGGAATCATCTATGGATATCCGTCATCTCAAAGCCTTCCTCGCGGTGTTCGAGGAACGCAACATCACTGCGGCAGCGCAACGCCTGTTCATCAGCCAACCGACGCTGTCGGTGACGATCAAACAGCTTGAAGAAACGCTGGGTGTGAGCCTGTTCGTGCGCCAGCCGCGCGGTGTCGAGGTCAGTCAAGAGGCGCGGCTGCTGTACCCGCAGGCGCGGCGCATGGTGGCTGAGTCCGAAGCGCTGAGCCGGATGTTTCGCGGCGGCGAAAACCGCGTGGCGCTGTCCTTGGGCATCGAAGGCGACATCGCCGCCAGCCATATCGAAGCCTTCGTGCGCATGGCTCATCAGGCCTTGCCCAATCTGCTGTTGACGCTGGAGGAGGGCTGTCACGGTGACGGTCGCCTGGCGGTTGAGGAAATGTGCTGCGAGGACGAACTGTTCCTGGCGCTGTGGGAGGAACCCTATGTGATGGCGCTGCCGCTGGCGCATCCGATGGCGGCAGCGCAGGCGGGCTGGGCGCCGATTGAGGACTGGATCACCTGCCCGCAACATCCGTCGCATCAGCGTTTGATGGCGTTGTATGGGCGTTCGCCGGCAGCGGTGGCGGGGTATGCCGGGTCGTTACAGCAGGCGTTGCATATGGTCGCGGCGGGCGTGGGGGTGGCGATGTTGCCGCAGTCGCTGGTGACCGGGCATGCACGAGTGGTGGTGCGCACGTTGCACTTGCCGGCACCGACTCGTCGGGTCGGATTGTGCTATGCGGCGCAGGCGCTGGAGTTGCCGGCGATGCGCGGGCTGCAGGCGTATTTTCAGGAGAATCGGCCAGTGGAGATCGCGGCGGTCTGATTGGCCGCCTTCGCGAGCAGGCTCGCTCCCACAGGGTTTGGTGAACGACGCAGATCCAATGTGGGAGCGAGCCTGCTCGCGAAGAGGCGCACCGCTATTCCAGCATCTTGCTCAGCAACCAGCTCCCCGCCGGCCCTGGCGGGTAAATCCGCGACCACAACGCATCGACATACACCGGCCGCGGCCAGCCGCGCACCGTCAATTCCACCAGCGTATCGTTGCCGAAACGTCCCACCAGCCAGCGTGGCAGCGCCGCCCAGCCGAAACCCATTTCCGCCATTTCCATCAGCATCAGGTAACTCGGCGCCGACCACACGCGGCCCTTTGCACGACTGTCGTACGGATTGACGATGGTCGCCAGGCGCAATTCCCGATGCTGCTCCAGCACTGGCTGGTCGACATGTTCGACGCCGGTCAGCACATGATCACGTTTGACGAACAGCGCGATGTCGGTGCGTTCGGCGACCGTCGAAGTCACCAGATCCGGTGGATAGCTGTCGCGCATTTCGGCGAAGGCCAGGTGCGCGCGGCCACGCTGGACCAGTTCGATCAGGTCGTCGCACTCGGCGATCAGACATTCCAGTTCCAGGTCCGGATGACGCTGCTCGAAGTCGACCAGTGCCGCTTCGAAGCGCGCCGATTGGTAGGTATCGGAAATCGCCACGGTGAGCTTCGGTTCGACGCCTTGGCTCAGCTGCCGGGCGGTCATTTCCAGACGACTGGTGGCCGCCAGAATCGCCTCGGCCCGTTGCAGCATCACGTGGCCGGCCGGGGTCAGGGTCGGCTTGCGACTGCTGCGGTCGAACAGGATCAGGTCGAGGTCGATCTCCAGGCTGGCCACCGCCGCACTAATGGTTGACTGGCTGCGCCCCAGTTTGCGCGCCGCCGCCGAGAACGAACCCTGCGTCGCTGCTTGAACGAATGCCAGCAGCACTTCCTGCGAAGCCATGAACTATCGCCTTGATCGATGGTTATTGGTTATGAAGTATCGGTTCGAGAGTGGATCATGGCAACCATCTTCACTCAAGGAGTCAGGCGATGACTGCTAACAAATCCATTGTTGAACGTATTTTTCAGGCCATCGGTTTCGAGTTTCTGGCGATCCTTATTTGCACGCCGTTGCTGGCGTGGATCATGGACAAACCGCTGCTCGACATGGGCGCGGTGACGGTGTTGATCGCCATGCTGGCGCTGGCCTGGAACGTAGTGTTCAACGGTTTCTTCGACCGGACGCTCAAGCGCCTGAATATCGGCCATAACGCCTGGACGCGGGTGGTCCATGCGCTGCTGTTTGAAGGTGGGTTGATCGTGATGGGCGTACCACTGATTGCCTGGTGGCTGTCGGTCAGCCTGTGGCAGGCGTTCTTGCTCGACATCGGCGTGCTGCTGTTTTTCCTGCCGTACACCTACGTGTATCACTGGGGGTATGACGTGGTGCGTGCGCGGTTCATGACCCGCCACACCTGCCCGAACTGACCCATCCCTGTGGAGCTGCCGGCGGCAGCTCCACAGGATCGTTCAGAGGAACATTCCGCCGGACGCTTCAACCCGTTGACCATTGATCCACTGCGCCCCCGGCGACAGCAGCAACGACAGGGCTCCACCAATGTCATCCGGCTTGCCGGCACGGCCCAGCGCGGTGTTTTCGGCAACCATCGCATTCACAGCCGCATTGTCGCGCACGGTACCGCCGCCGAAGTCGGTTTCGATCGCACCTGGCGCCAAGGTATTCACGGTGATCTGCCGTGCGCCCAACTCTTTGGCCTGATAACGGGTCAGGACTTCAATCGCACCTTTCATCGCCGCATAAGCACTGGCGCCCGGGATGCTGAAACGCGCGAGCCCGCTGGAGATGTTGATGATCCGCCCGCCGTCGTTCATCAGCGGCAGCAGTTGCTGAGTGAGGAAGAACGGCCCTTTGAAGTGTACGTTCATCAGCATGTCGAATTGCTCAACGGTGGTCTCGGTGAAACTGGCATGCAGACCGAACCCGGCGTTGTTGACCAGAAAATCGAAATGCTCGCGCTCGAAGGTGTGTTGCAGCGCCTGTTCGACCTGCGTGCCGAACGCGGCGAAGGTTTCACTGCGGCCAACATCCAGTTGCAGCATCACGGCTTGGGCGCCGAGTTGTTCCAGTTCAACCACCAGTGCCTGCGCTTCGTCGGCACGGCTGTTGTAAGTGCCGATGATGTCTACGCCCTGAGCGGCGAGGTGCAGGGCGGCGTTCTTGCCCAAGCCACGGCTGGCGCCGGTGATCAATGCGATTTTGCGGTTCATGTGATGTCCTCGATGGGTGGTGAGTGGTGATGGAACGAAGTTTATTTATCCGCCCTGAGGTGATAAACAGAGCAAAACCGGAATCACTGGTCGGATCAGTCGAACAATCAGCGAGTGGCTCATGAACAAACTGGAATTGCTGCGCACCTTCGTCCGGGTCAGCGAGTTATCGAGTTTCACCCTCGCCGGGGAAAACCTCGGCCTGCCGCGCTCCACGGTGTCCGAGCATGTGCAGGCGCTGGAAACTCTGCTCGGCACACGCCTGCTGCAACGCACCACGCGCAAGGTGCAAGTGACGCAGGACGGCCTGGTGTTGTACGAACGCAGCAAGGATCTGCTTTCGCACATGGACGAAATAGAAGGCTTGTTTCGTCAGGATGAGGCGTCGCTGACCGGGCGCATTCGTGTCGACATGCCAAGCATTCTGTCGCGGCGGTTGATCATGCCGAGGATGCCCGAGTTCATGGATCGCCATCCCAACCTGGAGCTGGAGATCAGCAGCACCGACCGCCGCGTCGACCTGCTGAGCGAAGGCTTCGATTGCGTGGTGCGCATTGGCGCACAACCCGATCAAACGGTGGTGGCGCGACACTTGGGCGACCTGCCCATGATCAACTGCGCGAGTGCGGCTTATCTGGAGCGTTACGGTGTGCCGCAAACACTGGAAGACCTGGCGCAACATCGGCTGGTGCATTACGTCGGCGTACTGGGTTCGCGCTCGGAAGGGTTTGTGTATGAGCAGGACGGGCAGGTTCACCGATTGCCGATGGCCGGCAGCGTGACGGTCAACAGCACCGATGCTTACAAGTTGGCGTGCCTGGGCGGTTTTGGTCTGATTCAGGTGCCACGCACCGGGATGAATGCCGATCTGGACAGCGGCGAGATTGTCAGCGTGCTGCCGCAGTACACCGCGCCGGCGATGGGGATTTCGATCCTGTATGCGCGGCAACGGCACTTGCCACTGCGGGTGCGGGTGTTCATGGATTGGCTGGGCGATTTGATCCGTTCGGAGCTCTAAAATCCATGGAGATCCAGTGTGGGAGGTGGTGAAGTATCCGGGGCTGGCCGCTATCCGGGGTGGGAGTGGGCTTGCTCACGAAGAGGGCGTGTCAGGCAACACTGAGCTGACTGGTTAGACGCTTTCGCGAGCAGGCTCGCTCCCACAGGGGGTTGGTGGTGGATGAAGTATCCGGGCTGGCCGATGTTCAGGGTGGGAGTGGGCTTGCTCACGAAGAGGGCGTGTCAGGCAACACTGAGCTGACTGGTTAGACGCCTTCGCGAGCAAGCCCGCTCCCACAGGGGGTTGGTGGTGGATGAAGTATCCGGGCTGGCCGCTATCCGGGGTGGGAGTGGGCTTGCTCACGAAGAGGGCGTGTCAGGCAATACTGAGCTGGCTGATCTGACGCCTTCGCGAGCAGGCTCGCTCCCACAGGGGATGGGGGGAGGTGAAGTATTCGGGCTGGCCGATATCCAGGGTGGGAGTGGGCTTGCTCACGAAGAGGGCGTGTCAGGCAACACTGAGCTGACTGATCTGACGCCTTCGCGAGCAAGCCCGCTCCCACAGGGGGGCGTGTTGTTCAAAAGATCTGGGTGAACAGCCAATACAGGCTGCCCGACAGTAGAATCGCCGCCGGCAATGTCAGCACCCACGCCATCAGCAGATTGCGGATGGTCTTCATCTGCAAGCCACCGCCATTGGCAACCATGGTCCCGGCCACGCCCGAGGACAGCACGTGGGTGGTCGACACTGGCAAGCCGAACATGTCCGCCGCGCCGATGGTCAGCATCGCTACGGTTTCTGCCGAGGCGCCTTGAGCGTAGGTCAGGTGGGTCTTGCCGATCTTCTCACCCACCGTCACCACAATCCGCTTCCAGCCGACCATGGTGCCCAGCCCCAGAGCGATGGCCACGGCGATCTTGACCCACAGCGGAATGAACCGCGTGGCGTTGTCGATCTGCTGCTTGAACAGTTGCAGCTTGCCGTTGGTGTCAGCGTCGAAGTTGCCGACCTTGTTCTTGTCCATCAGGCGAATGCTTTCGCTGGCCAGGTACATGTCGTTACGCACGTTGCCCATGGCTTGCGCCGGGACTTTGGCCAACGAGCCGTAGCCTTTGACTTCTTCGCCGATGTGCCCGGTGAGGGAGGCGAGGGCGGGGATCAACTGCGGCGTGGCTTCCTTGCTGCGTACGTAATCGGAGAGCACTGCGCGTGGGTCGGCGGGTGCCGGCAGCGGCGCACTTTTCACCAGCGCTTGCTGGGTCACTTGCGCGACGGCGGCGAACTGCAGCGATTGTTCTTCGGGCATGGTGCGGTTCAAGGCGTACGCCATCGGCAGCGTACCGACCAGAATCAACATGATCAGGCCCATGCCTTTTTGGCCGTCATTGGAGCCGTGGGCGAAGGACACACCGGTGCAGGTGAGGATCAGCAAGCCGCGAATCCACCACGGTGGCGGGGTGTTGCCTTCCGGTGCCTTGTACAGCGAGCGATTCTTCACAAACGCACGCAGGGCCAGCAGCAACAGCGCCGCACAACCGAAACCTACCAGCGGCGACAGCAGTAAGGCGTAACCGATCTTGGTCGCTTGCGCCCAGTCCACGCCGCTGGTGCCGTCGCGCCCATGCATCAGGGCATTGGCGACGCCTACGCCGATGATCGAGCCGATCAACGTGTGCGATGACGACGCCGGCAGACCTAGCCACCAGGTGCCGAGGTTCCACAGGATCGCCGCGATCAGCAGGGCGAAGATCATCGCGAAACCGGCGGACGAACCGACCTGCAGAATCAACTCCACCGGTAGCAGGGCGATGATGCCGAACGCCACGGCGCCGCTGGACAGCAGCACCCCGAGGAAGTTGAAGAACCCCGACCAGACCACCGCGACATTCGGCGGCAGCGAGTGGGTGTAGATCACCGTCGCCACGGCGTTGGCGGTGTCGTGGAAACCGTTGACGAACTCGAAGCCCAGCGCAATCAGCAACGCCACACCGAGCAGCAGGAACGGGGTCCAGGTGGTGACCACCGTGCCAAGTTCGTGCATGTCGTGCATCAGGCTGTAGGCGGTGAACAGCATCCCCATCGCGAGCACCGCGAAAAAGATCACGTAGGTGAACGGGCTGGTTTTCTTGTCGAGGGCCGGCCGGCCGCTGGGGGCGGACGCCTGGTGGGCGGTCAGGGAGGGAGTAGCCATGAGCGGACAATCCTGAGCGAGGGAAGGAGTGTCGGTCATGATCGTTGCTAAATATTACAGAGAGACTGCGGCAGGTCAGTGTTTGGGGTTTTAGCCGACCATTGATCTGGAGGGCAACGAACAACCCTGTGGGAGCGAGCCTGCTCGCGAAGACGGAATGTCAGACACCATCCTTGTTGAATGGCACACCGCTTTCGCGAGCAGGCTCGCTCCCACAGGGGGAATGTGTTGGCAACGAATGTGGAGTCAATAATCCCCGCGCTTGCGAAATGCCCAGCGCCCGGCAATCACGGTAAACGTCACCACCAGCGCCACCAGAATCCAGAACCCCTCCGGATCCGTCGCCAGCGGTACGCCGCCGACGTTCATGCCGAAGAAACCGGCAATGATGTTGATCGGCAGCGCCAGCACCGTCACCACCGTCAGGGTAAACAGCGTGCGGTTGCTCTGTTCGTTGAGGTTGGCGGCGATCTCTTCCTGAAGCAATTTGATCCGCTCACCAAGGGCAGTGAGGTCGTTGATGATCAGCGCGAACTCCTCGGTGGATTTGCGCAGCTCCTTGACGTCCTCCTTCTGCAGCCACGGGGGCGGGCGGTTGAGCAGGCGCAGCAACGACCCCGGCTCCAGCGCCAGCAGCCGTTGCAGGCGCACCAGCACCCGGCGATTGGCGCCGAGTTCGGCGCGGTTGGTCGACAGGCGTGAGGAGAGCAATTCATCTTCCACCTGGTCGACGCTCATGCTGGTCTTGCGCACGATTTGCGTCAGCACTTCGCCCTGATCGCGCAACAGGTGCACGAGCAGTTCCGACGGCGAGCGAAAGCATTCGCCGGCCTTCACCGACGAGCGCAGTTTGTCCACCGAGTGCAGCGGTTGCAGGCGCGCGCTGACGATCAACTTGCTGCGCACGCAGACCCACAGCGTCGACACGTCGGAGGAGACCATGCTGCTGAGGTTGAACACCACGTCGTTGACCACCGCCAGCAAGGCCGAGTCAACGTGTTCGATGCGCGTTGAACGCGAACCTTCGTGCAACGCTTCAAAAAATTCTTCGGGCAATTGCAGGTGGCTTTTCATCCAGCGTTCGCACGCTGCGTGGGCCAGGTTCAGGTGCAACCAGAGGAATTCATCACCGTCGCTGTCGTCTTGCAGGCAGCGCAGGGCGGTCGCCGAATCGACTTCGCGGCCACGTTCGCCCGGGCGGAAACGGAAACCGTAAAGCAGGCCGAACAAGTCAGGGTCGCGATGACTGATATCGAGGCTGTGGTTCATGGAGGCTCGCTGCGAGGAGGGCGCGTCGGTCGCGGAATGGCAGGTTCACTGAGCCGCATCATCGCAAGCGCATATGACACTTGTGTGACGACTAAATGACGCCAGATCAATGTCTTACCGGCGGTCGGATTTTCTTCAAGAAGCGCTCTGGTGCGCCGATCACGCTTAGGTTACGTTGCGCGCGCTTGGCCATGAGCCAAGGCTCGCCGACACGGATGTCCGGCAAAACTCCACGCCTCACCGGGCGTGCCTCATCCCTGTCCTGAGTATCTTGCGATGCTGCAAAAATCCCTGAGAGCGCAAATTCTCGCCCTGCTGAGCGGCAGCCTGCTGGCGATGTTGTTGATCGCGCTGGCCTGTTTTCATTTCCTGTCCAACGGCGTGCAGAACTACAGCCAGTTGATCGCAGGTCCCTTGCACACCTCGCAGTTGATCGACGAGGCCAACCTGCAATTCAAGGTGCAGGTACAGGAATGGAAGAACGTCCTGCTGCGCGGCAAGCAACCGGCGGACCTGGCCAAATACTGGAGCCAGTTCGAAGATCGCCAGCGCGATGTGCAGAACATCCTCGGTGAACTGGCCGGCCAGAAAGGCATCGAGCCGGCGCTGAAAAGCCGCATCGAACGCCTGCGTGACGAGCACCGTCAACTGGGCAGCGCCTACCAGAAAGGCCGTGATGCCTACGTGGCGGCCGGTGGCGATCCAACCGCTGGCGACACCGCTGTCAAAGGCGTAGACCGTGCCACCAGCGATCAGATGAGCGAACTGGTGGCCGAGCTGCGCAAGCACGGCAACGAACAGTCGGCGCAGATCAGCGCCAGTGCCGACAGCACCGTATTGCTGGGCATTCTGGTGATGCTCGGCTCGGGGCTTCTGATCGGTCTCTTGAGCCTGTGGCTGGTCAACCGCAACCTGATCGAACCGATCCGCAAGCTGATCGATTACGTCACCCAGTTGAGTCGCGGGCGCCTCGCCGAACGTGTTGCCAACAACCGCCAGGACGAGTTGGGCAACCTTGCGGCCGCCGCCAATACCCTGCGTGACTTCCTTGCCGAAACATTCACCCACCTGCAACGCAGCGCCAGTGATCTGGACAGCGCCAGCGGCGAGCTGAACGCCATTGCCACGACCATGGCCGGCGGCACCAACGAGCAGTTCAACCGCACAGACCAGGTGGCGACGGCGATGAACGAAATGTCCGCCACCGCCCAGGAAGTCGCCCGTCACGCGGCGGACGCGGCGCGCGCGGCCGACGATGCCGACCAGTCCGCCCAGCAGGGTGAAACGGTCATGCAGAGCACCATCCATACCATCACCCAGATGCGCAGCGAAATCGCCAACACCGCCACGGTCATCCGTCGTCTGGAAGCTGACAGCGGGCGTATCGGCAAGGTGCTGGAAGTGATTCGCGGCATCGCCGAGCAGACCAACCTGCTGGCGCTCAATGCGGCGATTGAAGCGGCGCGGGCCGGTGAGGCCGGACGCGGTTTTGCCGTGGTTGCCGACGAGGTGCGCAACCTCGCGCAACGCACGGCGGAGTCGATCATCGAGATCAACCAGATCATTCAGAGCGTGCAGACCGGCGCGGTGGACGCTGCCCACGCGATTGAAAGCGGTCAGGCGCGCAGCGATGAAAGCGTCGAGCAAGTGACCCAGGCCGGCGCCATGCTTGAGCGCATCACCCATGCGGTGGAAGCGATCCGCGACATGAACCGCCAGATCGCCACCGCTGCCGAAGAGCAGACCTCGGTGGCCGAAGACATCTCGCGCAACCTGACCGAGATCACCTCGATTGCCAGCACCAACCTCAACAGCGTGCAGCGCACCGAAAGCGCCAGCCAGAACCTGCATGGCCTGTCCGGGCAACTCAATGAGGTCACCGCGCGCCTGAGCGCCTGATCGAGCCTGGGTGTACCGATTCGGTTACCGAGTCGGTACACAGTCGATCTCAAATCAGGGCGAGCGCCGCCGATGGCCGATTATTCATAACCGGCATCGGAGCCTTCCCATGGTCAGCATCACCTCTGTTTCAATCAACCAGACCCTCAGCACCGCCACCAGCAAAACCAAAATCAGCGACGCTACCGAGGACGCCTCCAGCACCACCGCCACGGCCAGCAACGGCGTCAGCGCGGATACCGGCAAAGTCGCTGCCGGTGAGGGCGCTGCGCCGGCGGGCGACAGCAGTTCCGACAGCAGCGATGAATCGGATTCGGTGAAAGAACTGCGCAAGCAGATTGCCGAGCTGCAAAAGCAACTGCAGGAACAGCAACAGGCTTTGCAGGCGGCCCAGGCCAAGCAGGAAGACGCTGATGCCAAGGCAGCCGATGTGGCGTCCGCCGAATCGCAGATATCCAGCACGTCGGCTTCGTTGCAGACGGCGACGGCGGCGTTGTTGCAGGCGTTGCAGCAGTCGGGTTCGAGCAGCTCGGGCTCGCTGGTCAGCACTTCGGCCTGAACATCACGTTCCCCTTGTAGGAGTGAGCTTGCTCGCGACAGCGGTATGTCTGCCATATTCATGGTGACTGACACATCGCTATCGCGAGCAGGCTCACTCCTGCAGGGAACTGTGGTGTGTCTCAGGGGGTGGGCAGGCTGAAGGTGAACAGCGTGCCGCTTTGAGCGGTGGACGCGACATGCAGGCGCCCGCCGTGGGACTGGGCAATCTGGCTGGCGATATACAGACCTAGACCGAGGCCGGCCTGGGGCGTGCTGCCGACCGGGCGTGAATAGGGCTGGAACAGATGCGGCAGGATCGCTTCGGGAATATGCCCTTGGTTTTTCACCGCCAGCATCAACGCACCGTGCTCGACTTGAGCGATGACTTCGATGTCGCCCGCCGGGTCGCCATGGGCCACGGCATTGGCCAGCAAGTTCGACAGCAGTTGGGCAATCCGGGCACGGTCGCAATGCACACCCTGCAAGTCGCCAATGGACGCGCTGATCGTGCGTTCCGGGTGCACGTTGCGGATCTCCGTCACCACCTGCTGCACCGCTTCGGTCAGGTCCGCGCAGCGCTGGATATCCACCGGAATGCCATTGCCCAACCGTCCGCGAGCGAAATCAAGCACGTCATCCACCAGCCGCGTCGCCCGTTGCGCACTGCCAAGAATGTTGCGCACGCGCACGTCGATGGCCGGGTCCGGGTGCTTGCGCAAGAGCATTTCGGCACCGGCGCTGATGGCAAATAGCGGGTTGCGCAAATCGTGGCCGAGCACGGCGATGAACTGTTCGCGCAGCTCACTGTTTTCCCGTTCGGCCTGCAACTCGGTTTCGGTGCGTTGCAGGTTTTCTTCGGCTTCGATCTGCAGCGCGAGCATCCGCGCGAAAGACTCCATGGTGCTTTGAATCGTGCTGGATTTCAGTTGCGCAGGAATCGGGTCGAGGGCGCAGATGGTGCCGAAGAAACGTCCGTCGGTGCGAAACACCGGGACCGAAATGTAGCTCTCGAATTTGTACAGGCGCGGGGTGTGATGCTCGCGGTAGAGCGGGTCTTCGCTGGCCTTGTCGATCACCACCGAGACATGCGACTGACGGATTTCGTGGCACAGCGTGGTGACCACGTCCAGTTCACCGCCGACCTGCAAGCCGAACGCCAATTGATCGAGCACCGCGCAGGTGGTCCACGAATCCTCGGTAACCCGCGCCACCGCGGCAAAACGCAGGCCCGTCAGTTCGCGGATCACCTGAAGGATCGCCGGAACCGCGCTGATCCGGCCGATTGTCGCGATGTCTGCTGCCGCTGTCTGCCCCATGCCCATCGCTCTCGTCTGCTGTCGTTGATCGATCTGCGCCCATACTAGCGGGCTGCCGGGGGCTTGGCGCGCATTGATTACGCGGCTGAAGCGATCAGCCTGAGGCCAGACGCGAAAAAGCCGCACGATCCTTTGATCGTGCGGCTTTTTCGGCGGTGTATCAGGTGTCTTGCTTGTTGCTCAGGACCTTGCCGGTGGTGGCATCGAAGTCCACGTCGAACTCTTTGCCATCGGCGGTTTTCAGCTCGACTTCGTACTCGTAACCGTTGAAGTGGTTGTCCAGATCGGTGTCGGTGATGGTCGCACCCGGGTGCAGTTTCAGCGCCTCGGCGTTCATCGACTCCAGCGACTTGATCTTGCCTTCCTTCACCAGTTGCGGGATCTGGTTGACGCGGACGTCAGCCTGGGCCAGGCCGGCGGTCAGTGTCAGGGCAGCGGCGGTAAACAGGGCAGTCAAAGTTTTCATCGGGTCATTCCTTGGGTTGTTCGTTGAAGTGGGCTCAGGTTAACCACTGCAACTTAATTCACCCTTAAAACCCCGCATCGCGTGCAGGGCTCTTGTAGGAGTGAGCCTGCTCGCGATGCGGACCACCCGGTTGACCGATCAGAACCCGTTGTTCTTCAACACCTGATCAACACTGGCACTGGCCGGGCGCTTGTAGAACTTCAACAGTTCGCTGGCGCGGTTGGTGAAGATGCCATCGACACCCGCCGCCATGACTTTCTCGAAGTCCACCGGCTCATCGACGGTATACACGTGCACCAGCATGCCCTGATCGTGGGTGTACTGGTTCATCCACGGCTGTACCAGATCCGAATAGCTCTGGTCGCCGCCCTTGGTCAGCCTGGCCGAAGGGCCGGTGCCGATGGCGCCCTGAGCCTTGGCGAAATCAACCCACTGTTTGAACTCGGCTTCGGACTTCGGCTCCTGCTTGCCGTAGAACACGTTCTTGTCTTTTTCGCCGGACTCGGCAAAGGTCACTGCCGATTTCGGCTCGATGCTGCCTTCGCCGACCCACAGCAGCAGGATCTTCGGCACCTGCGGCATTTCCTTTTGCAGCAGTACGAGGCTGTTCTTCTCGAAGGTCTGCAGGATCACCTTGCCTTTGCCCTGGCCGACGCCCAGCTCACTCTTCGCCAGTTTCGAACCGGCCGGGCTCAGCCAGCCGCGATCCTGCAGCTTCTCTTTCAGGTCGTGCTCGATCCCGGGGAACAGCTGCGGTTCTTTGGTTTCGATGTACAGGCCCGGCTTGTGTTTCGGGTTGGCCTGGGCGATGTCGATGATTTCGTCCAGGGTCAGGATTTTCAGCCCGGCGTAGGTCGGACGCGCGCGATCCGGGTAAGCCTTGTTGTACCAGCTGCCGGCGTCGAGGGTTTTCAGTTCGGCCATGGTGAAGGCCGTGGCCGGGCTGTCCTTGCGCTCCGGGAATTTGGTCGCGACGTCGGTGGTGCGTTGCAGGTTGTTATCGTGCAGGGCGAACAGCACACCGTCCTTGCTGCGCTGCAAGTCCATTTCCAGGTAATCGGCGCCGAGGTCGCGGGCCAGTTTGTAGGAGGCGGCGGTGGATTCCGGTGCATCGAAGGACGCGCCACGGTGGGCGATCACCGCCGGATGCGGGATGCCGTGGGCGGCGGCCAGCGCATCGATGTTGGTCTGGGCGGCGGCGTGGGCCTGGCCGAGACCGAGCATCAGGCTCAGCATGAGGGCGCTTTTGGTGAAAGTGGCGGGCATGTTCGAGTTCCTTTCGCAGGGCATTTTCAAAGACGTACCTTTTAACAACTGAATCGATTGCGTGCTATCGCCAGACCGACATAAACGTATTAAAAGCGATTTTTCCTGCACTTTTGTGGCGCTGTTTGCAGTACGCTTGCCTCTGGCAGACGCCCCGGCAGAGGGCGCGCCGATTGTTTTGCCCTGCGTGTAAACCATCGATGATTTTTCGTGAGGTTTACCATGCGCATCACTTCCCAACTCATCTGCCAGGCGGCCGACGACCTCAAGGGCTTTGTCGGCCTCAACCGCAAGACCGGTCAGTACATCGTGCGTTTCAGCGAAGATTCGTTCGGCATGGACGTGGCCGATGACGGCATTATTCCCACCAGCGAGTTTGTCTGGGCTGCGGCCTCTGAGACGACCATGACCTTGAAGCGTGAGCTGATTCAGTTGCTGCTGGATCAGAACATCGATGACCGGATCAACATCAGCGAGCCGCTGCGGGTGTACATGAGCAAGGTTGAGGTGCCGGAGATTGTGGCGGTGCGCAGTCTGGTGAAGGGCTGAAGTTATGTAGTGGCTGCTGCGGCCCCTTCGCGAGCAAGCCCGCTCCCACAAATTGTGCTCTACCTGTGCGAGCGAGCCAACTCGCGAGAGGCCAGTGCCAACCCCACCAGACTCACAGCCCAAACGCCGTACCTGTGGGAGCGAGCCTGCTCGCGAAGAGGCCAGTGCAAGCCCCACCAGACTCACAGCCCAAACGCCGTACCTGTGGGAGCGGGCTTGCTCGCGAAGAGGCCAGTGCAAGCCCCACCAGACTCACAGCCCAAACGCCGTACCTGTGGGAGCGAGCCTGCTCGCGAAGAGGCCAGTCGGTACGCCGCAGTCATCACTGCCCGAACCGATACTCCCGCTCCACCCGACACACCCGCGTCTGAAACTTCGAATACCACTCGGCCCGCCCACGCGCCTGAATCACCCGGTGCTCGGGATGCTCGCGCCAGGCCAGAATCGCCGCTTCGCTCTCCCAATACGAAATGGTGATCCCGACTCCGTCTTCCCCGCGAATCGAATCAATTGCGAGAAATCCCGGTTGCTGGCTGACCAGCTCCATCATGCGCTCCGACGCCGCCGCGTAGCCGTTGTCACCCTCGGTGCGGGTCGAGGTGAAAATCACCGCAAAACAGGTCGGGTCCGGTCTCATTGGCGCGGCTCCACGCAGGCTTCGACGAACGCCCGCACCAGCGGCGGCACCTGACCCTTGAGCGCCGCACGTTCCGGCTGGAACAACGTGGCGACAAAAAATACATGGTCGGTCAATTCGATTGCGCGCAAGTCGCCCGTCGAGTCGTGGCCGACAGCGCGTAGCCGATGGGTCAGCAACGCTTGTTGAAACTGCGGATTCACGCCAAACCGGCAGTGATAGCCTTCATGAATCTCGGACGTTTCGTACGCTTTGGCGATCAACGAACCTGCGACCAGATGAATACTGTCCACCGCTTCCACCAGTGAACAGGTCAGCGGCGTGAGCACCGCTCGCTCCGAATCGGGTGACGTCTCGCCATGTTCGGCATCGGCCCAGCCCAGCACATTGCGCGAAAACTCCAGCACCGCATGCTGAAAGCCACCGCAGGTGCCGAGGAAAGGGCGCTGTTGTTCGCGGGCAAAACGAATCGCGCGCAAGGCGCCTGCTTCGCTTTTGTAGGGACTGGCCGGGACACACCAGAAACCGTCGAAGTGATCCAGCGCGGTGTCGGCGTGGATGTGTTCGGTGGGCAACCATTGGAATTGCACATCGCGGCCAGTCTGCTCGGCGATCATCCCGAGTGCGACGGGGATCGCCTGGTGGGCGGTGACTTGCGGGTCGTAATCGCCGATCAGGGCGATGGAAATGGCGTCCATGGGATTTCCTTTATTGAATAATACGGCGTGTTTTTGTGGCGAGGGAGGCAGCTCCCTCGCCACAGTGATTGCCTGTTGTTGATTGATGGGGCTCACTATAGATTGGCGTTCACGCACTCAATATTGGCGTTTCCCCAAGTGATCAATGCAGCGACGCACTATCGACTCGACTACCCGGATCTGACGCTGATTCTCGCTCTGGTGCGCGGCGGCTCTCTGGCCCGGGCTTCGCAGTTGCTCAGGGTAGACGTGTCGACGGTGTTTCGCGCGGTGCGGCGTCTGGAGTCGGCGCTGGGTCAGCAGTTGTTCGAAAAGAGCCGCACCGGCTACCTGCCGACCACGCTCGCGCAGTCGCTGGCCGAGCAGGCCGAGTGCGCCGAGCAGGCACTGGAAGCGGCGCGGATCGGTGTCGAGCAGGGTGGGGAAGTGGTCAGCGGCACGGTGCGCCTGACCTGTACCGATTCGGTGCTGCAAGGGCTGCTGTTACCGGCGCTGGCGCAGTTCATGCCGAACTACCCGGCGCTGACCATCGAACTCAGCACCTCCAACGATTTCGCCAACCTCAGCCGACGCGATGCCGACATCGCCCTGCGCCTGACGCGCACGCCGCCCGAGCATCTGGTCGGACGCCAACTGGCGAAGATTTCCTATCGGGTCTGTGCCAATGCGCGTTATCTGCAAAGCGTTGATGCGACGGATCTGGCGGCGCTGACCTGGATCGCCCTGGACGAGTTTCTGCCGGATCACCCGACCGTCGCCTGGCGCCGGCAGCAGTTGCCCGGCGTGATCCCGGCTTATCGCTGCAACAGCATGCTCTCGGTTACCGAGCTGGTGCGCGGCGGACTCGGCGTGGCGGCGTTGCCGGACTTTCTGATCACCGAAGGGGTGCAAGCCCTCAGCGAACCACTGCACGGCTATGACACCGCGCTGTGGTTGCTGACCCGCCCGGACTGCCGGGCGTTGCGCTCGGTGGTCACGCTGTTCGACGAGCTGGGGCGGGCGCTGCGTTTGCCCTGATCAGGGCTGTCGGGTCTGGCACATGTGCTCGTGCAACTCGCGCGTCAAACCCTCGATGCGTTCGGTCAGGCTCTTGGTCATTTCGGTGAGGCGGGTGTTCTGCTCCAGCAGTTCAAGCAGTTGCGTGGTGTTCTTCGCCGCTTGCGCTTGGCGCTCGCTGTTGGCCGTCGCCAGCGCTTCACGGTGTTGCGCGTCGGCGTCCGCTTGCGCCTTGTCCCGCGCGGCCTGGCGAGTTTGTGCCAGCAGGATCAACGGCGCGGCGTAGGCCGATTGCAGGCTGAACGCGAGGTTCAGCAGAATGAACGGGTACACGTCGAACGTGGTGATGCCCGTCACGTTGAGTAAAACCCACAACAGTACGATCAGGGTTTGCGCGCCAAGAAACGTCGGCGTGCCGAAGAATCGCGCGAATGCCTCGGCGCGCAGGGCGAACTTGTCGTCGCCGAACGTGGTGTTCAGGTGAGCGTGGGGGCGATGGAAGCGCAGGTGATCGACGGGGGCAGTGGCGGGTGTTTCGGGTTTTTCTGTGGTCATGATGGACTCGGCAGGCTTCAGGGCTATTGATCACTATAGCCCTGTGCCGAGGCTGGCGGCCCCTTCGCGAACAAGCCCGCGCCTACATTGGAGTGCGTTGCCCTGTGTGAGCGGGCTTGCTCGCGAAGGCCGCGACGCGGTCTAACACCCCGACACAGCGATCACCCAGGTGCACGCTCATTGGCAAACATGCTCACCGCCTGCACCGCTTCGCTGGCGCCATCGCGGATCTGCAGAATCACACTGCCGGCCTGATCCGCCAGTTCAACGCCTTGTGCCGCCCGGCCACGGGTGCCTTCCATGCTCTTGATCGCCTGGCGGGTTTCGCTCTGGATCAGACCGATCATGCTGGAAATCTCTGCTGTCGAGCCGCTGGTGCGCGCCGCCAGTTGCCGCACCTCGTCCGCCACCACCGCAAACCCGCGCCCCTGATCGCCGGCGCGCGCCGCCTCGATCGCCGCGTTGAGCGCCAACAGGTTGGTCTGGTCGGCAATCGCGCGGATCGTGTTGACGATCGCCGTGATCTGCTCCGAGCGTTCGCCGAGCTGCGCGATCAACGTAGAAGACTGGGCGATGTCGTCAGCGATTTCACGCATTTCGCTGGCCGCTTGCTGGATCACCTGGGTGCCTTGCTCGGCGACTTTCCGGGTCTCGACGGAGATGTGATAAGCCGCGCTGGCGCTGCGGGCATCCTGTTCGTGCTGCTCGACACGGGCGCTGACGTCCGTGGCGAATTTCACCACTTTGCACAGGCGTCCGGAGGCGTCGTACACCGGGTTGTAGTTGGCCTCCAGCCACACGGTCTGGCCGCGTTTGTCGACGCGTTCGAACTGGCCTTGAAACAGCTCCCCCTGATTCAACCGCCGCCAGAAATCCTCGTAGGCGCTGCTGTTGACCAGTTCCGGGCGGCAGAACAACCGGTGATGTTTACCCTTCAATTCAGCAAGGGTGTAACCCATGCGCGTCAGAAAATTCTGGTTGGCCGTGAGAATACTGCCGTCGAGGTTGAATTCGATCACCGCCATCGCCCGATCGATCGCCTGAAGCTTGGCGTTGGCTTCGCTTTCCTGCTGCACCTTGATCGTCACGTCCATGGCGTACTTGACCACTTTGACCACCCGCCCCGATGCATCCTTGATCGGGTTATAGCTGGCTTCCAGCCAGATCGGCTGGCCTTGACTGTTGACCCGCTCGAAGGTCCCGGACTGGAACTGGCCATTTTTCAGGCGCGACCACAGCTCGGTGTATTGCGCGCTGCGGCCAAATGCCGGGGTGCAGAAACACCGGTGAGGCTGGCCAATCACCTGTTCGGCGCGGTAGCCGGTGGTCCTGAGGAAATTGTCATTGGCACTTAGTACCACGCCGTCCAGATCGAACTCAATCACCGCCATGGAGCGGTTGATGGCTTCAAGCAAGCCGTTCTGTTGGGTGATGGTGTGTTGAAGGTCATTGAGGGCGGACTGGTGGCGATTGAAAAACATGTGAGCAGTACCTGGAAGTAGGGAAAGACGAGGTTTGTGTCCCTGTTTCCGCGCTGCCAGAGCCAATGCAGGGTAGGCATTGGCCGTTGACTTCAAAATGCCAGCATCCAGGCTGACGAGCAGATCTTATACAAACTAATTGTTCTTGTACAAGAAAGTGCGAGCCAACATGTTTACAGTTTTTTCAAAGGCTGAATTGGCTGGCGTCGTTTGAGCTCGGACGGCCCAGCGCCACGCTGATCGTGTTGCGCCCCGTGTGTTTGGCGGTATAGAGCGCCTTGTCGGCGTCATCCAGCCAGGCGACGGCATCGCTGTAGGCCGGCTGAAAACGCGCCAGGCCAATACTCAGGCTGACCCGCAGTTCCGGCACATCGGGATGACGGTACTGATGCAACGCCAGACGCAGTTGCTCCATCCGTGCCTCGGCCTTGTGCAGGGGCTGATCGGGCAGGATCACGCAGAACTCGTCCCCCCCATAGCGGCCCGCCGGTTCACCTTCGGCCAGTTGCTTGAGCGCGCGGGACAGATGCCGCAGCACCGCGTCGCCGATGATGTGTCCGTAGTTGTCGTTGATGGACTTGAAGTGATCAATGTCGATCAGCGCCAGAATATCCAGGGTGTGGCGCTGCTGGCAGTGCTCGAACTTGCTGTGCAGCAGATCTTTCCACGCGCCATGGTTGAGCAGGCCGGTGAGGCTGTCGGTGCGGCTGAGGGCGCTCAACGCACGTTTGTGCTGGGCAAGTTTGATCGCCAGTTGATAAGAGACCAGACCCAGCGCCAGTGGATACAGGGTGAGCATCGGCAGGCAGGCCCAGACCTGGATCTGCGTCATGGTCAGGCTGAACTTGAACCCGAAGACTGCCCAGCCCAGCAGTACGCCGGCGAGTTGGGCGAGGGCGCCGAACAGGAACAGTCGACGTCCACCGGCGGCGACGTTGTTCATGGTCATCATCGACAGAATGGTCACGGTGGTCAGCGGGTTGAACTGAAAACACGCAGTCCAGAAGCCACCGCATAACGAGTCGTACAACAGGTTGCGACGTTCGGCGTGGTAGGGGAAGGTCGAGTGCGTTGACACCTGATAAGCCAGATGTGGCCAGACAAAACCGTTGAACACCAGCAGCGCCCAGAGCCAGGTCGGCATGTGCAGCGGATACAGCGCTGCCGCGACGCTGAAAAAGCCGACGCCCAGACCGATGGCCCTTGGCAGATAGATGCGTCTGGCGAATGACAAGCCTTTGCCGCGTTGGTTTTCCATGATGTCCTGCGCCAGATTCATCCTGAAATACTTTGCAGTATTTGTTTCAGGTTGACCGTCCGTCGGTCAATTGCGCACATTGTCATTTATTCCAGCGGGAATGATCAGTGTCCTTTCGAGCCATTTAATTGTGGCGGGCGCAGGAGATAGGCGGTTTAGCGCTGGTATCGCGCCAGAAACATCTCCAGTGCCGACTCGGCCACGGCTTTCCGGGTTGCCGCATCCAGTGGTGGCTGGCCCATGGAAATCTGTGGCCAGAAACCGAACGACTTCAGCAGTCCTTGCAACTGCTGTGCGGCGAACTCCGCGTCCACGGCTTTCAGCCGGCCATCCGCCTGAGCAGCGCGAATCCACACCGTCAGACCTTCTTCCCGTTCGCCCATGCGCGCCACCATGTCCTGCGCGCGCTCCGGGGAATGGATGGTGGCGGCAATCGCCACCCGGGCCAGACCAAGGAAATTGTCATCGGCCATCATCTGCAATTTAGCCAACAGCATCTGCTGCAGTTGCTCGCGCAGCGGCTGATCCGCGCGATAGGTCACGGCCTGCTCGGCGGTGATGCGTGCCCAGAGTTGGTTGAGAATTTCGGCGAACAGCTCTTCCTTGCTCGGGAAGTGGTTATACACCGTGCGCTTCGACACCCCGGCGGTGGCCGCGATCTTGTCCATGCTGGTGATCTCGAAACCGTTGGCACGGAATTCGGCAATCGCCGCCTGGATGATGGCTTCGCGTTTGCGGTCGGTAAGGCGCTTTGGAGCTGTCATAAGTACGCTTCGGCAGAAAAAAGGTGAAATTACACTTGGCAGTTTACTTGTCGCCGCGTTTGATGCAACCTAGAAACTACACCGCCCAGTGTAATGTTGCGTTAATCCTCGCAACCTAAAAACCAGAAAGTTCGGCTGATGCGTGCGTGCCTTGGCCATTTATCGTCCCACCGTGAAAAACCGTGAATTGCGCGGTTTTTCTGGAGTCATTCAGTCATGGCCAATCCAGTGCTCTCTGCGGATCAAACTTCCACGCCTGAAGCCTCTCGCCAGGATCAAGGGCTATTCCGTAACCATGCCCCGGTGCAGCGCGAAGGTTTTCGCAAGATGCTGCGGATCATGTGGAACATGATCTTCCACAAGCCGCGCAATACCCGACCGGCCGCCGCGATCCCGGTGCAACCGTTGACGCGTGAAGACCTGCTGGCAGCGCCGAACCACAGCGTCTACCGCCTCGGGCACTCGACCTTGCTGCTGAAGATGCGCGACAAGTTCTGGATCACCGATCCGGTCTTCGCCGAGCGCGCTTCGCCGGTGCAATGGGCCGGCCCGAAACGCTTCCACCAGCCGCCGATCAGCATCGACCAGCTACCGCCGATTGAAGCGGTGATCCTGTCGCACAATCACTACGACCACCTCGATTATGAAGCGGTGCTGAAACTGGCCGCCAAGACCAACTACTTCCTGACCCCACTGGGCGTCGGCGACACCTTGATCAAATGGGGCATCGACGCCAGCAAAGTCCGCCAGTACGACTGGTGGCAGGGCACCGAAATCGCCGGCATCCGCTTCGTCGCCACGCCGTCGCAGCACTTCTCCGGTCGTGGCCTGTTCGACGGCAACAGCACCCTGTGGGCCTCGTGGGTGATGATCGACGGTGAAACGCGGATCTTCTTCAGCGGCGACAGCGGTTACTTCGACGGCTTCAAACGCATTGGCGAACAGTACGGCCCGTTCGACCTGACCCTGATGGAAACCGGCGCGTACAACGTCGAATGGCCACACGTGCACATGCAACCGGAAGAAACCCTGCAAGCCCACATCGACCTCAAGGGCCGCTGGCTATTCCCGATCCACAACGGCACCTTCGATCTGGCGATGCACGCCTGGCATGAACCGTTTGACCGGATTCTGTCGCTGGCGTGGGAGCGCAGTGTTTCGATTACTACGCCGCAGATGGGGGAGGCGTTCAACCTGATGCAGCCGCAACGTGGTGAAGCGTGGTGGTTGGCGGTTGAAGGGGAGAGTGAAGGGGTGGTGCAGAACGCTTAACGAATTTCAGGTTAAACGAACACCACTTCAATTCGGCCCTCCTTCCGTGATCGGGGGGCCGCTTTCACAACGATCTGCACGTCTCGTCCAAGATGGGAGAGGCACTCCATCATCTTGGCTTCACTGATGCCCCAGTGACTCCGACGCTGAGTTCATGGCACTCACCGATCGCCCCGGCGCAAACCCGGGAAAGAACACCAGCCCCTGCGCCTCAAACCGATAAGCCAGCGCCAACCGCGCCGCATCCGAAACGTCCTGTTGCGCTTCAAACCGCTGAATGTTGTCCACGGCAACCTCCGCTTCGCGCGACAACTGCTCCATGCTCCAGCCCAGCATCGCTCGGGCCTGGACGCAGTGCGTCGGGGTGAACTGGAAAAGGGCAATGCGTTCGAGGATGTGGTTCATCGCAAGAGAGGCCATGGTGTGCTCCGGGCTCAAGAGTGCTGATTGAAAATGTACTGTGTTTTTGTACAGTTGTTTTCGGCCGGGATCAAACGCATTTTTTGATTTGCCCTAGTTCGCCGCCTCCAACCAGACGGACGGTGCCTGCCCGAGGATGCGCCGAAACATCGTCGAGAACGCCGCAGGGCTCTCATAACCGAAGTCCAGGGCGATCCGCGTCACCGCTTCACCGGCTGCCAGACGTGCCAGTGCCAACACAACGCAGGCCTGCTGCCGCCATTGGCTGAAGCTCAGCCCGGTCTGTTGCCGAAACAGTCTGTTGAAGGTGCGCAAGCTTATGTGCAACTGCTCGGCCCAGTGTTGCGGCGATTGATGGGCGTTCGGTTGATGCAGAAAGGTCTGACACAAAGACAGGAGCTTTCCGTCAGTCGGCAGCGGAATGTGCAAGGGCAGGGGCGCACTGCGCGCCAGTTCATGCAGCAGCAAGTCGATCAGCACACCGTCGCGCCCGGCGAGTTCATAGGTCAGCGGCACTTCTACCGCTTCCATCAACAAGTGCCGCATCAACGGCGAAACGCTGATCACCTGGCAATGCTGCCCCAAGTCCACCGCCCCTGGCTCGATGTACAAGCTGCGCGTGCTCACCCCCAGCATCAACACCTCATGCGACACCCCCGGCGGAATCCATACCGCCCGCTGCGGCGGCACCACCCAATTACCGTCATGGGTGCGAACCTGCATCACCCCGGTCGCGCCGTATAGCAATTGCGCCCGTCGATGCGTATGAAATGGCAACAGATGGCCGTGGGAATAATCCGTACCGATCGCCACCACCGGGCGCGGCGTGTCATCCAGCAGATTGATTGAGACATTGCGCATCGAGCGTTTCCCGGTCGTTGGCGTGAACGCGAATATTATTGGCTGAGTTGCTGAAGCAGGCCAAGCCATGTCGCTCTATCGTCGATAGCTTCCCACCACCGGAAGACGCGCCATGCTCTACCTCCTGCTGACTCTCTTCGGCTGCCTGACCGGCATTACCGCCGTGCTCTTCGGTTTCGGCGGCGGCTTTGTCGTCGTGCCGCTGCTTTATCGCATGCTCACCGCCAGCCACGGCGCCGACGACCCCATCAGCCAATCAGCGATGCACATCGCCGTCGCCACCTCGACGTGCGTGATGATCGTCAACGCCCTGATCGCCACCGACAAACACCGCCGTGCCGGCAACCTGATCCGCCATTATCTGTGGCCGTTAGGAGGCTTCATCGCCCTGGGCGCGATCATCGGCGCGATGGCAGCGGTGTGGGTCAGCGGTGACATCATTCGCTACGCCTTCATCGCCTACCTTGGCGTGACCATCATCGATTGCTTGATCAGACGCGGATTCCTCACACGCACGGAAGGCGTCATCCCACGTCGACTCGGAAATACAGAAACGTCCGGCGGCGGTGTAGGCATCGGCGCCATCGCCACGTTCCTCGGCGTAGGAGGCAGCGTCATGACCGTGCCGCTCCTGCGCCGTTGCGGACTGAGCATGTCCCAGGCCACGTCCATGGCGAACCCGTTGAGCGTGCCGGTGGCAGTGGCCGGGACACTGACCTACATGGCGCTGGCCGGTTTCAGCGAGACGGATCTGGGGGCGTGGTTTGTCGGGTATGTGGATTTGCTGGCGTTTGCGATGCTGACGTTGGGGTCGTTGGTCGGGATTCGATTGGCCACGCCGTGGATCGGGCGGATACCTGATCGGGTGCATGTTTGGGTCTATATTGGATTGCTGATTCTTGTTTTGCTGGGCATGTCTATAAGATGAGGCCTTCCCCGGCTCCACTGAAAATTGCTTCGCGGAGGAAATATGGCGATCTTGGAAAGTGACTGGAAGACATTCAAGGAGCTGCGCAAGTTGGCGCTGGATCGATTTTGCCAAGGCGTACTGACGGAGACCCAGATCGTCGCTCAAAACAGTACGCTGTCAGCGCACGCCCGCTACCTGACGCTCTATCGCATGATTCGAAGTCGAGACAAGGATATGGCAGCGGTATTCGATGGTCGGATGAGTCGCTCAAACGTAATGCTGCCTCTGATGTTGATGGTCGCGCATGACTTGCTGACCGACGCGGAATTGTCAGCGCTCAGTGAAGATATGCGGGAGCGTATTTCAGGCGCCGTTCGCCAGCCTTATGAAATTGAATGGGCCGAAGAACGCAAATATGACTTCTGAGTGTCGTTGACCCGTATTTAGCAGAGAACCCAGATGTTGATCTTCAATTGTACCGAGGCCGCCAGTAAGTTCTTTAGCCATGTGCATAAAGGCAAAAAGCTCACGCCGGTAGATCCTGAACCACCGTCATCAGTTATTGAGGATGATGAGCACGCCCCTTTCGTCGAGCAGTGGCTGGTACACGCCATAACCGTGCAGCGTAAGCATGTACTGTTCGTCATCCACGTGGAAACTCGTTATTGCATGATCTTTGCCGATGCCAAGAAGGGTGACACTGAAGGTTTTGTTGCCTGGTTTGCTGACCGTTGGCGTGAAGGATTAATGCGCGATGCGATCAATCACGACCTCATGAACTGGGTCGATGCCGGCATCATGCCGCAGCGAATGGAGGAGGCCCGTCGCGAACACAGGTTTTATCGACGTAGCCATCGCAGTGCGCAAAAACACATCGATGAGATTGCCTGGTTTTTTCAGGATTGTGCAGCGGAGTGGGGGTGTTTACCGCAGGGCGAACGGGCCGCCATTGGCTTCGATGCGCAGATGAACGACACGCCCAGAAGTAAAGGCCAAAAAGAGTGTTTCTGGCCGGATAAAGAAATGATTGCTCACTGGTTGCGTCAGTATTGCTCAGTGGATGAAGCAGACATTCGCGCCGCTTTAAAACGGCGCAGAAAGGCGAAACAGGAGATTAGTGCTTTTGAAGAATCGCTGCAGCGCTGAAATTTTTGGTCGCACTCGATTCCTGAGAAAGTCCCCGCCATAATCCGCCGCGAAACTGACCTGCGCCGATCTATACATAACGGCGCAACCTTCGACTCACTCAGGGATCGATCCATGCTCAAGGGACTGCTGCGCCTGGCGCCATACGCTGCGGCGCTGTTTACACTGATTTCCACCGCCCATGCCGAAGATGGCCGGCGTGTGTTCACCGGTACGTTGGGCAAGATGCCGATTGTGCTGGAACTCAACACCACGCAGCAGGACGAAGTCACCGGCCGCTACTTCTATGAGAAGTATCACCGCGACCTGGAACTCAGCGGCTCGCAGCAAGACAGCACGTTGAACCTTGTTGAAGGTAACAACCGTTATGGCGATGACAAGCCGCTGCCGACTTTGAAACTTAAGTCCACCGCCAACGGTTGGCAGGGGGAATGGCAAAACCCCAAGGGCAAGAAGCTGCCGGTGCAACTGACCGAAGCCAAACTTCCCGCGCCAACTGCAACGACGTTGCCCTTTATTGCCACTTTGCCAAAGAGCGAACCCTACGAGTATTTGCGCCTACAGGGGCTCAAGCTCAAACCGGGGAAGAAAGAAAACTTCATGGGCTACGACCTGCAATGGTGGACGGAGCCTGAGTCGAAGATATTGTTGTTCAGTGTCGAGTCCGGCTACACGAAAGAAGAGCAGCAGCGCATCAACGACCACTTGCTCGGACGACTCTGGACGGAGGTTATCGACTATCACCGCTGCATGATGGATGGTGGGGAATACGCCGAGTTCGATCAAGGTGCCGCCCCTGAGTTTCTCTCGCCCGACGTGGTCAGCCTGGACATCTCCACCGGTTACAGCTGCGGCGGTGCCCATCCGGACTTCGGCAGCTCGCCGATCAACCTGGATGTTCACACTGGCGAGTTGTTGAAACTAAAAGATGTACTGTGGATTGGTGAACCCAATAGCGCGGCCACCGAATACGATCAGATGAAAGTCATGGCGCCTTGGCTGGTCAAACAGTTCACCACGCTGTACCCCGAAGAAATGAAGAAGCCCGCCGAAGACGACGGCAGCTGCGATTACACCGATGAAAGTGTCTGGGGTTATTCCAACTGGCACTTCACGCCGAAGGGCATTTACCTGGGGGCTTACTTCGCCCGTTACCAACGTAACTGCGACGACCCTGATTGGTCGGTGCTGCCGTACTCGCTGGTCAACCAGCACCGTGGTGAAGCGAAACTGCAATTGCCCAAAGGCTAAGCGTCACGCCAACCCCGGCGCTTCCCGCACAATGAAGTGATCCAGGTTCTCGATATTGGCACTGAACACCCCGAACCTCTGTTCGGGGTTCTTCTTGCTCGGCACCTGCTTCAACTCCGGCGTCACGCCATAGAAGAAACAGAACAACTCCTTGTCACTGTCGATCGCGTGCTTGATCTCTTCCAGAAACGCCTTGCGCTTGCGGTAGTTGTCGATCAACTTCTTGCTCAAGTACACGTTCACCGAATACGGCTTCTTCTTCGCCTCATCCGCCTGCTTGAACCAGACCTTCTGCTCGAAATCGATGCGAAAACTCAGGGTGTAATCCTTGATCTCCTTGATTTTGCCCCAGTAAATCAGCCCCTTGTTGTCCGTCAGATACTCGATCTTCTTGAAGAACGAACCATAAGGCGCCGTGTGCTCGCCGATCTTCAACGGCATACGCTTGAGCAACTCCTTGTCGGCGAAGTTCGACACAAAACACTCCACCGGATGGGCGAAGACACTGGTCTTGTCCGGCGCCGTCTCATGCCCCGGCGACTCCTTGGAACTCACCTGCGCCACCCGCACCGGATCATCCCGCAACACATCCGCCGCCCCCGCAGGCGCAGCAGGCTTGCGCACATACTCACGCCGCGTCAGCAACAACTCCGACGGAAAATGCTCCTCCCGCCCGTCATCCACCTCGCCCTCCGCCGCCTCAACCCCCGACGCCGACGCCTTCAAACTTACATACGGACAACCCACCACATGCTGCGTCGTGGGTAGATTCTTGAAGTGCGGTGTGCGCACGTAATTCACGTTCTTCGCGTTGAACGTGCCCAACTCGTTGGACGCATCAAACGCCAAACGACAGGCATCGTTGGGACACTGGAAATGCTCCTTGGCCGAATCGAACGCCACCGTCTCATCGAAATTGAGATCGCGAACGTCATAGATCGACAACTTGTCGTCGAGGCTGAGGCAGTAGGCGAGATCGAATTTCATGGTGGGGCTCGGGTCCTTGAGTGGGGGAGGGGTATTAATAGCGGGAGGCGGGGCGGGTTGCACTGATTGTTTTCAGGATGATGCGAAATCTGCGGGAGCCAGCCTGCTGGTGATTCCAGGCATCAACTAGATTTCAATCCTCACACCGCCACTGCAGGCAGCACATCACCCCTGTGGCGAGGGAGCTTGCGGAGCGGCCCCAAATCCGGTGAACGCGCGGCCGGTTTGTTCTGCTCACCGGTGTCAGAACCAGCGGTTACACATTGCAGCTGAGCTGGAATTTATAAGCAGGGTTATAAATTTCCTTCCCCAGTAGTCTTTCCAGCGCTCCAAGCTGTTCGTGCGAGAGATCGTATCCCTCCCATCCTTCCTGCTCCACCGTCCATCCCATGATGGTTTTTATAGACTGATCCGATGCATTTGGGAGTTTCTCTTCAAATGCCATGAAACCGCTGTCTTTATCAAATGCCTCGATTAGATAGATCATGGACTGTCCTCGTGCCGTCACTGGGTGCCCTGAACTTTTAATCCCCGTAGCTAGCCAGTTGGTAATCGTATTGAGGATCGTAGAAGGATCTTCCGGTTAACGTTTCCAGTTGTGCTAACTGCTGAGAGTCAAGATCGTAACCGTAGAGTTCGTCTTCTGCGTCATTCCATTTCATGATGATTCGCAGCTGCTCGATATGCTCCGCCGAGATAGAAACTTCGAAAATCAGGGCTTCGGTTGATCGATCAAACGCATAAATAACGTGAGTCATGGTTCTATCCTTCTCTTTGGATCGGCCGGTTTGTTTTGCTCACCAGTGTCAGCGTCGAATTCGCCCAGATGCCGACCGCGTTTGTCGTACATCTCTACTGCTCCATGTTGATAATCCCATTCCAGAATTAGCCCATCCTTGGTTTTCCAACGCATACGAGTACCTCGTCCTTTGACCCTGGTCTTCTGTTTTGCAGGTGTTGAATCGGGAAACGCACTCAATCCTTTGGGTGCCGGATGATATTTGTGATCAGAAACACTCACCACAATATAAACCGGTCTTACCCCCGAACTCTCCGGAAACACCAGAATGAAATCCTTGTACTCCGGCGGGTAAACCGGATTTACAAGGATGTCGTTCGCCGCTTTCGTTGGCGGATAAACCCAGATATGCGGGGCCTGTGGGGCGGCTTCGAGAGCAGGAATGCCGAGAATGTCGGAGCCGTCTACGGCAGGTGTCCAGATCAGCTCGACGCCTTCACCCAGATTGGCGATGTACTGACTGTCGCGGGTTTCCAGTTTCACGACATCGACCATTTCCCAGTCGCGATGCTTGCCGGTGTAGAAGGCATAACCTTTGAGAGTACCGTCGTTTTGTTGCTCGATGCGCAGACGAACACGGGTGCGGGCTTGCTTGAGGGCGCGCAATTGTTCCTCGGTGTAGAGAGCGCTGTCACCCAGGCTGGGCGTCCAGAGCAAAGCGACCATGCCGGTTATGAGTGCGGCACCGGTAGCGCCGATGGTGGCACCTAGACCTAGTGTTGGCGTGACGAGTGTCGGGCTTCGAAGAGCAAGGCGCCCGAGGCCGAGTGAAACGGTATTGCCGCTGATGGTTTGCAGGTTCCGCAGCCCGGCGTCATCGACCTCACGGGTACCGAGCAAAGCGAATTCGCCGTAATCCCTCAGGCTGTCGGTCGGCACCATCCCGGAGGGATTCGAGTAATCAATGATCGCGTCCGGCAGCTTGCAAGACTTCGCGAACACGCATCCGGCCCGAACCGCCTCGTCTTTTTTGACAACGATCTGCCGGCTGCGCTCAAACGCATCCTGCCGGGCCAGCATGGCCTCATAAGCGCTTTGCCTGGCGTCGCGCTCAGCCAGTTCGGTCGCGTTCATGAACCGGTAGGTGACGTGATGCCCATCGCCCGAAGGTGGGCTCCTGACCCGGGGAATATCCGTTTTGCCAGCCACTGATCATCCTTTCGTTCATTTTTCGGTCACACCGGAAAGAAGCCGGGCGACGTTAACGAAGGTGATGCATTGAGGCTGTAGGACGGGTCTTGGATCAGGTTGGGAATTGTCGCTGTTTGATTTGGGTGTCAGTGCAGAGTCTTCGGTACGGTGGGATTCCTCGGCACGGGTTTGATGCAATCCACTATTCAGGCCTCAACCGCTCGACTCTTTTATAAAACTCAGCGGTGAACTCTTTTTTGTCGCTGGAATGATGGCAACGGCGATGGCAGTTCGGACACAGCGCAACCGTGTTGCATATGCGGTCGGTTCCGCCATCAATAAGGTGCTTAACGTGATGGACTTCGAGAAACGGACGGCCGTTTGCGCTAGTGAATGGTGCGATTTGGCCGCAGCCTTCACAAATGCCTTGGGAGTACTTGAGTACCCATTTTTTTACGCTCTGGGCGCGGGCAAGTCTCACGACAGTGGAGGTCGTCTCTTTAGGGTTTAGAACACCCACGGGCGCTTCATTTTGCTGAGGTGCAGTGACCTCGACCAACTGAAGCGGAGTAAATGTAATGCCCCGCTGTTCGCCTTGTCGTAATGCCTCGATGCCCTTCTTCGCGAGGATTTCCTTGATTCGTTTACTAACGCCAGAGCCAAGGTTCTTTGCCGAAACGTAGCCAGTAATTCGCTGCAGCCCCAATTGCTCCATCACCGCAGAGATGTTCTGCATGCGGTACTCGACGGAGGAGGCACTGCGTCTGCTGAGTGGACCTTCACGCAAAAGACGGTTTTCGTCTGCCTTTTTGAATGGCTGATTTTGCTGCTCCAGAGCCAACATCTTCAGGTAAGCGTCTACCGAAGCCTCTAGCTCCTCATCGCTCCAGCCAGTCTTTTCTTTCGAGGTATCCATACAGTCGCCGAGAGTTGAAAACCCTCGGACGATACTGAGTGGCCATTACTGCTGTCTACGAAAATTCCTACAGAAAGAAGCGACTAATCTCGCGCGCTCCTACAAACCTGACCAAGCTTTCTATGTTGGGCGTTTATTAGGCACCTGCAATAGAGCTTAGTAGGCTCGTAGCAGGCTTCAATGGAAGCGGCTGTAAGTGCTGAAGAGGATTGAACGCTGTGACGTGACGTAAAAAGGGTTACCAATTGCTCATAAAAAAGCCCCGATAAAATCGGGGCTTTTTACTTTCTCGATTCGCCGACTCAAACAGCAATCGTCAAATCGTGCCAAGCGAGACTATTAATCCCAGCTCAACGCCCCACCAGTCTGATACTCAATCACTCTCGTCTCAAAGAAATTCTTCTCTTTCTTCAAGTCCATAATCTCGCTCATCCAAGGGAACGGGTTAGTCGTCCCTGGATACTCTTCCTTCAAACCAATCTGGCTCAAACGGCGGTTAGCGATGAACTTCAGGTAGTCCTCCATCATCGCCGCGTTCATGCCCAATACCCCACGAGGCATGGTGTCACGCGCGTATTCAATCTCCAGCTGCGTACCCTGCAGAATCATCTGGGTCGCTTCTTCCTTCATCTCGGCATCCCACAGGTGTGGGTTTTCGATTTTGATCTGGTTGATCACGTCGATGCCGAAGTTCAGGTGCATGGATTCGTCGCGCAGGATGTACTGGAACTGCTCGGCGACGCCGGTCATTTTGTTGCGACGGCCCATGGAGAGGATCTGGGTGAAGCCGCAGTAGAAGAAGATGCCTTCCAGAACGCAGTAGTAGGCGATCAGGTTGCGCAGCAGTTCTTTGTCGGTTTCGACGGTGCCGGTTTCGAACTTCGGATCGGAGATCGAGCGGGTGTATTTCAGGCCCCAGGTGGCTTTTTTCGCGACCGATGGGATCTCGTGGTACATGTTGAAGATTTCGCCTTCATCCATGGCCAGCGATTCGATGCAGTACTGGTAGGCGTGGGTGTGGATCGCCTCTTCGAAAGCCTGGCGCAGGATGTACTGGCGGCATTCCGGGTTGGTGATCAGGCGGTACACGGCCAGCACCAGGTTGTTGGCAACCAGGGAGTCGGCGGTGGAGAAGAAGCCGAGGTTGCGCATGACGATGCGGCGCTCGTCGTCGGTCAGGCCTTCCGGGTCTTTCCAGAGGGCGATGTCGGCGGTCATGTTGACTTCTTGCGGCATCCAGTGGTTTGCGCAACCGTCCAGATACTTCTGCCAGGCCCAGTCGTACTTGAATGGCACGAGTTGGTTGAGGTCGGCGCGGCAGTTGATCATGCGCTTTTCGTCAACGGCGACACGGGCGGAGGCGCCTTCGAGTTCGGCGAGGCCTTCGGCGACGTCGAGAGTGTTCAGTGCAGCCTTGGCGCGGGCCACGGCGGCCGAGTCAGATGCGGTGACGGCGCGGGCTTCCAGCGCTGCGGCGCCGCCGGCGTTGTCCAGGCGGTCCATGTTGGCTTCAGTAGCGTGGCCGGCGTTGGCGCCTTTCACTGCTGCTACTTCACTGTCTTCTTTGTCGAATTCGTCCCAGCTCAGCATGACGTGTCGTCTCCTGCGTGAGGGCCTGTCGCCCCGTGTGAAACCTGATTGGATGGTTTTTCACACGGTCGTACAGACCGCGTTGGATCTTAAGGAATCGTTTTTTGCAGCAGCTAAGGCAGGCAATAAAACAGAATTTTGTACGGGTTTCCGAGAGCCTCTGACGGGCGCAGATCAGCGTTGACGCTGCTGCGGGGCTTCAGAATGGCTTTGATCCCTGTAAGGGAATATTGCTGACCCGATTAGGGCGGCATTATAGGGAAAAAAACACGGGCGTGGGGGAGGGCGAAACACCGCAGGGCGTTCGATCGGCCGGGTGATTTCGATCGGAGCGAGGGTTTACAGGGCTTTCGCTGGGGTTGGCCTGCGAGAATTTTTTTTCATTAATTTTTTTGCGAGGCTTTGGTTGCTCAAGAAATGAGCAAAAAACCGGGTTTTTCACTATATCTTGTGTTTTGCAACCCTTTTGAGCGACTCCAGACACAACTGAGCCCGACCGAAGCCGGGCTGGAATCGACCCTCAAATGAGGCGCTGAGTGATCCGATTCGGTGCAGTCTCAATCATCAATTGGTGCAGCCGTTACCCATGACGCTGTAACGCAGGATGTGGCGCTGACCCTTGGAATCGTCGTATTCCATTTTCATCGGAACAACTTCGCAGACGTTTGGAACTTCGCTCATGGAAACGACGTTGGCGATGTCCAGGTGGGTCGAGTAAGTGTATTCCTCGATAGCCGGTTGTTGCTGTGCGACATCAGTCGGGACCTCGTCTGCCATGGCGGTTGCGCACAGACTGCTGAGGGCCAGAACCAATAAAGCTTTCATTTCAAATTTACCTTTTTGAGGTCGAGTGGGGTCACGCAACCTTTTTAGGGTTGCGTGTGGAACTTCATCGTTTGCAGTTATTACTTGAGAGCTGGATTAACGGCCTTCGTGGGGGCTGTAACGTTGTTAATCGGTTTGCCTTGTCGGCGAGGTGGATTTTAGGGAGGTGGGGTGGGGGTAAACAGAGCGGGTTTTGATAAACACCTTTGGCAGATTTGGTAACAATCCCTTGAGATGGAGATTGATAACCGGGTGTTTTATCTGTGGGGCCGAGTTGTCTGAATCGCTTGCAGGCAAGCTCCCACAGGGGTTCTGTGGTGTTTGGGGGATCGGCTTAGGGCATGGGTGCGGGGTAGGTGGATAATTTGTAGGGGCTTGTTACTACCATCGTCGAATGGTTCTATGGGCCCGGCCCGGCTACAACGGGGTCATACAAAAACAACTATTCCACCGAGGTAAGAAAGATGAGTGCGGCTTCTCTGTATCCCGTTCGTCCCGAGGTTCTGGCCAATACGCTGACTGACGAGGCGACCTACAAAGCCATGTACCAGCAGTCGGTCGTCAACCCTGACGGCTTCTGGCGCGAGCAAGCCAAGCGCCTCGACTGGATCAAGCCTTTCACCACGGTGAAGCAGACTTCCTTCGACGATCACCATGTCGACATCAAATGGTTCGCCGACGGCACCCTGAACGTTTCCTACAACTGCCTCGACCGTCATCTGGCCGAGCGCGGCGATCAAGTCGCGATCATCTGGGAAGGCGACGACCCGGCTGACAGCCGCAACATCACCTACCGCGAACTGCACGAACAAGTCTGCAAACTGGCCAACGCCCTGCGTGGTCAGGACGTGCACCGTGGCGATGTGGTGACTATCTATATGCCGATGATCCCCGAAGCCGTGGTCGCCATGCTGGCCTGCACCCGGATCGGCGCGATTCACTCGGTGGTGTTCGGCGGCTTCTCGCCGGAAGCCTTGGCGGGTCGGATCATCGACTGCAAATCGAAAGTGGTGATCACCGCTGACGAAGGCGTGCGCGCCGGCAAGAAGATCCCGCTGAAGGCCAACGTCGACGACGCGCTGACCAACCCGGAAACCAGCAGCATTCAGAAAGTCATCGTGTGCAAACGCACCGGCGGCGACATCAAGTGGAACCAGCATCGCGACATCTGGTACGAAGACCTGATGAAAGTGGCGGGCACCGTGTGTGCACCGAAAGAGATGGGCGCTGAAGAAGCGTTGTTCATCCTCTATACCTCCGGCTCTACCGGCAAGCCGAAGGGCGTGCAGCACACCACCGGCGGTTATCTGCTGTATGCGGCGATGACCCACGAGCGCGTGTTCGACTACCGCCCGGGCGAAATCTACTGGTGCACCGCCGACGTCGGCTGGGTCACCGGCCACAGCTACATCGTCTACGGCCCGCTGGCCAACGGTGCGACCACCGTGCTGTTCGAAGGCGTGCCGAACTATCCGGACATCACCCGGGTGGCGAAGATTGTCGACAAGCACAAGGTCAACATTCTCTACACCGCACCGACCGCAATCCGCGCGATGATGGCCTCGGGGCAAGCCGCCGTTGAAGGTGCCGATGGCAGCAGCCTGCGTCTGCTCGGTTCGGTGGGTGAGCCGATCAACCCGGAAGCCTGGGACTGGTACTACAAAAATGTCGGCAAATCGCGTTGCCCGATCGTCGATACTTGGTGGCAGACCGAGACCGGCGGCAACATGATGAGCCCGTTGCCGGGTGCTCACGCGCTCAAGCCCGGTTCGGCAGCGCGCCCGTTCTTTGGTGTGGTGCCGGCGCTGGTCGACAACCTCGGCAACATCATCGAGGGCGAGGCTGAAGGCAATCTGGTGATTCTCGATTCGTGGCCAGGTCAGGCGCGTACGCTGTACGGCGACCACGACCGCTTCGTCGATACCTACTTCAAGACCTTCCGCGGCATGTACTTCACCGGTGACGGTGCGCGTCGTGACGCTGATGGTTACTACTGGATCACCGGGCGCGTGGACGACGTGCTCAACGTCTCCGGCCACCGTATGGGGACAGCCGAGATCGAAAGCGCGATGGTCGCCCACCCGAAAGTCGCCGAAGCGGCGGTGGTCGGTGTGCCGCACGACATCAAGGGGCAGGGCATTTATGTCTACGTCACTCTGAAAAACGGCGAAGAGCCGAGCGAGCAACTGCGCCTGGAGCTGAAGAACTGGGTGCGCAAAGAGATCGGCCCGATTGCTTCGCCGGACGTGATCCAGTGGGCGCCGGGGCTGCCGAAGACCCGTTCGGGCAAGATCATGCGCCGGATTCTGCGCAAGATTGCTACCGCTGAATATGAGGGGTTGGGCGATATCTCCACCCTGGCGGATCCGGGTGTGGTGCAGCATTTGATTGATACGCACAAGACGATGAATGTGGCGTAAGCGTTAGATTCGTAGAAGCCCCGTTCGGTGATTTGCCGGGTGGGGCTTTTTTGTGTCTGGAGGGTTTGTGGTGGCCGTGCTGGCCTCTTCGCGAGCAAGCCCGCTCCCACAGGGGATCGCATTTTATCTGAAGGACCGCGGTCAAAAACTGTGGGAGCGGGCTTGCTCGCGAAGGCGATCTGTCAGGCGCCGGTGCAGTCCGCTGTCGGAACCCAAACCGACCCAGCCAATAATTATCGATTTCTCGCGCAAGGCCTTTCCCGCTGTTACCCGCCCTCATCCGAGTAACCAAATGTGTAACCGCCCGCCCCGCGGCGGGGCGAAGGGAAACGCAACGCCCCGTTTTAGAGCCTCAAAACCCCCGGTGAAAAATAAGACACAACGCTGCGCTTGCCGGATTAGAAGGGTTTGCGAATAATAGGCCCGCAATTTGCAGCATAGATCGGTTCACTGTCTTTCGCTCTTGCATGAATTTGCAAGGCTGTCAATGTGCTCAAGCGGGTTTCTCTGTGCATCTGTAATTAGTTGTCGCATTGAAGAAATATCGGCTTCGGGCCTGTCGTTAGAATGCCGATCACTCGCTCATCGTGGCTGACGTTGAAACCCCTGATGGTTTCAATGGGAAATTTCCCACCGATGCTGCGCCGCTTTCCCGATTCACCCATTCGCATATTGGGCTGTCGCTCACTCTGCCGTTTTTGCCCTTTACCGATGGAGTCCCAAGATGAAGAAACTTGTGCTGCTTGGCGCCCTGGCACTGTCCGTGCTGTCGCTGAATTCCTTCGCTGATGAAAAACCTCTGAAGATCGGTATCGAAGCGGCTTACCCTCCGTTCGCTTCCAAAGCGCCGGATGGCAGCATCGTCGGTTTCGACTACGACATCGGCAACGCCCTGTGCGAGCAGATGCAGGTCAAGTGCGTGTGGGTCGAGCAAGAGTTCGACGGTCTGATCCCGGCACTCAAAGTGCGCAAGATCGACGCGATCCTGTCGTCCATGTCGATCACTGAAGACCGCAAGAAGTCTGTGGACTTCACCAACAAGTACTACAACACCCCGGCCCGTCTGGTCATGAAGCAAGGCACTGTTGTCAGCGACAACCTGTCTGAGCTCAAGGGCAAGAACATCGGCGTGCAACGTGGTTCGATCCACGAGCGCTTCGCCCGCGAAGTCCTGGCCCCGCTGGGTGCCGAGATCAAGCCATACGGCTCGCAGAACGAAATCTACCTCGACGTGGCCGCCGGTCGCCTCGACGGTACCGTGGCTGACGCCACCCTGCTGCAGGACGGCTTCCTGAACACTGATTCCGGCAAAGGCTTCGCCTTCGTGGGTCCGCAGTTCACCGACGTCAAATACTTCGGCGACGGCGTAGGCATCGCTGTGCGCAAAGGCGACGCGCTGAAAGACAAGATCAACTCCGCCATCGCGGCCATCCGCGAAAACGGCAAATACAAAGCTATCCAGGACAAATACTTCGCCTTCGATATCTACGGCAAGTAATACGTCTCTGCGACAAGTCAGAAATGGCGCAAGCAACAGGATCTCTGCGGTTTGCGCCATTTTTTCATCCCAACTTTCGAGGACCTGAATCATGTTGAAAGGCTACGGGGCTGTCATCCTCGATGGCGCATGGCTGACGCTTCAGCTCGCCTTGTCGTCCATGGCCCTGGCCATCGTTCTCGGGCTGATCGGGGTCGCGTTGCGCCTGTCGCCGATTCGTTGGCTGGCGTGGCTGGGCGATCTGTACTCCACGGTGATCCGCGGGATTCCCGACCTGGTGCTGATCCTGCTGATCTTCTACGGCGGTCAGGACTTGCTCAACCGTGTGGCCCCGATGCTCGGCTATGACGACTACATCGACCTGAACCCGCTGGCCGCCGGTATCGGCACCCTCGGTTTCATCTTCGGTGCGTACCTGTCGGAAACCTTCCGTGGCGCCTTCATGGCGATTCCTAAAGGTCAGGCCGAAGCCGGCATGGCGTACGGCATGAGCAGTTTTCAGGTGTTCTTCCGGGTGATGGTGCCGCAGATGATTCGTCTGGCGATTCCCGGCTTCACCAACAACTGGCTGGTGCTGACCAAGGCCACCGCGCTGATTTCGGTGGTCGGTCTGCAAGACATGATGTTCAAGGCCAAGCAGGCGGCGGATGCCACTCGCGAGCCTTTCACCTTCTTCCTCGCAGTGGCGGCGATGTACCTGGTGATCACCAGCGTCTCATTGCTGGCGCTGCGTCACCTTGAGAAGCGCTACTCGGTAGGCGTAAGGGCGGCTGATCTATGATCTTCGACTACAACGTCATTTGGGAGGCCATGCCGCTGTACCTCGGCGGGCTGCTGACCACCCTCAAACTGCTCGCGCTGTCGCTGTTGTTCGGTCTGCTGGCGGCACTGCCGCTGGGCCTGATGCGCGTCTCTAAGAACCCGATCGTCAACGGCGCTGCCTGGCTCTACACCTACGTGATCCGCGGCACGCCAATGCTGGTGCAGCTGTTTTTGATCTACTACGGTCTGGCCCAGTTCGAAGCGGTACGTGAAAGCTTCTTGTGGCCGTGGCTGTCCAGCGCAACGTTCTGTGCGTGCCTGGCATTCGCGATCAACACCAGCGCCTACACCGCCGAAATCATCGCCGGTAGCCTCAAGGCCACGCCAAACGGCGAGATCGAAGCGGCCAAGGCCATGGGCATGTCGCGCTTCAAACTGTACAAGCGCATCCTGCTGCCATCGGCCCTGCGCCGTGCACTGCCGCAGTACAGCAACGAAGTGATCATGATGTTGCAGACCACCAGTCTGGCGTCCATCGTGACCCTGATCGACATCACCGGCGCGGCCCGTACCGTTAACGCGCAGTATTACCTGCCGTTCGAGGCGTACATCACTGCCGGCGTGTTCTACCTGTGCCTGACCTTCATTCTGGTGAAGCTGTTCAAGCTGGCCGAGCGTCGCTGGCTGAGCTACCTGGCCCCGCGGAAGCACTGATATGGAACGCATCGACCACGTATTGCCGTGGAGCCACTTGGGCAGCGAGCGCAAGATCTCGGTGTTTCGGTTCGGTAGCGGCGAGCGCAAGGCTTACATTCAAGCCAGCCTGCACGCTGACGAATTGCCCGGCATGCGCACCGCCTGGGAGCTGAAGAAGCGCCTTGGCGAACTCGAAGCCCAAGGCCTGCTCAACGGGGTGATCGAGCTGGTGCCGGTTGCCAACCCGCTGGGCCTCGGCCAATTGCTGCAAGGCAATCATCAGGGGCGTTTCGAGGCGGGCAGCGGCAAGAATTTCAACCGCGATTTCGTCGAGCTGAGCGCGCCGGTTGCGACGGCATTGGCCGACAGCCTCGGTGACGATCCGCACGCCAATATTCGCCTGATCCGTCAGGCGATGGCTGATCATCTGACGGCATTGCCCGAGGCGAGCAGCCAGTTGCAAGGCATGCAGCGCGTGCTGCTGAGTCACGCCTGCACCGCTGACGTGGTGCTCGATCTGCATTGCGACGCCGAGGCTGCGCTGCACATGTACGCGCTGCCGCAGCACTGGCCGCAGTGGCGTTCGCTGGCCGCGCGCCTGAACGTGAAGGTCGGTTTGCTGGCGGAAGATTCCGGTGGCAGCTCCTTCGATGAAGCGTGCTCGTTGCCGTGGCTGCGCCTGTCGCGGCAGTTCCCGGACGCGCAGATTCCGCTGGCGTGCCTGGCGACCACCATCGAGCTGGGCGGTCAGGCCAATACCGACCGCGCGGACGCGGTGGCGTGGGCCGAAGGCATTCTGGCGTTCCTTGCCGAGCAGGGCCTGATCACCGGCGAGTGGCCGAAACCGGCACACGAAGCCTGTGAAGGCATGCCGTTCGAAGGCACTCAATTGCTGTTGGCTCCGCACCCCGGTGTGGTGAGCTTTTTGCGTAAACCCGGCGAGTGGGTCGAAGCCGGTGATGAGATTTTCGAAGTGATCGATCCTGTGTCCGATCGGGTCAGCACGGTGTGTGCTGGTACCTCCGGGGTGCTGTTTGCCATTGAACGGCTGCGCTATGCCCAACCCGGTTTCTGGCTGGCCAAGGTGGCGGGGCGCGAAGCGCTGCGTCACGGGCGCTTGCTCAACGACTGACTGTTTTTGTGAGAACCGACCGCATGTACAAACTTGAAGTCCAAGACCTGCATAAACGCTATGGCAGTCACGAAGTGCTCAAGGGCGTGTCCCTGAAAGCGGCAGCCGGCGATGTGATCAGCATCATCGGCTCCAGTGGCTCCGGCAAAAGTACTTTCCTGCGCTGCATCAACCTGCTCGAGCAGCCGCACGCGGGCAAGATCCTGCTCAACAACGAAGAGCTGAAACTGGTGGCAAACAAGGACGGCGCGCTGAAAGCTGCTGATCCGAAACAGCTGCAACGCATGCGTTCGCGCCTGTCGATGGTGTTCCAGCACTTCAACCTGTGGTCGCACATGACTGCGCTGGAAAACATCATGGAAGCGCCGGTCCACGTACTCGGCGTGTCCAAGGCCGAAGCGCGCGAGAAGGCCGAGCACTACCTGAACAAGGTCGGCGTGGCGCATCGCAAAGACGCGTTCCCGGGGCACATGTCCGGTGGCGAGCAGCAGCGTGTGGCGATTGCCCGTGCGCTGGCGATGGAGCCGGAAGTGATGCTGTTCGATGAACCGACTTCGGCCCTCGACCCGGAACTGGTCGGCGACGTGCTTAAAGTGATGCAAGCGCTGGCTCAGGAAGGTCGCACCATGGTGGTGGTGACGCACGAAATGGGCTTCGCCCGTGAAGTGTCGAACCAGTTGGTGTTCCTGCACAAAGGTGTCGTTGAAGAAAGCGGCAATCCGCGCGAAGTGCTGGTCAATCCGCAATCGGAGCGTTTGCAGCAGTTCCTGTCGGGCAGCCTCAAGTAATCGCTGCCGTTATGCACCAAATTAGGTCATGCTTCGCGACCTGAAGACTGGCTCGATCCCCCCTTGTGGGAGCGGGCTTGCTCGCGAAAGCGGTGTATCAGTCGACATCATTGGTGTCGGATCTACCGCATTCGCGAGCAAGCCCGCTCCCACAATGGATCTGCGACAGCTTCGATTACGGGCTAGCATTGGCCCATGCCTTCATCACCGTTCTTCGTTTCGGATTGCCCGCCCATGACTGCCCATCGAATTGGTTTCCTGATTTGGCCCAGCACTAAAGCTCTGACGCTGGCGCTGGCGGAGGAGGCCTTGCGCGTTGCTCAGCGGGTACACCCGGAGGTGGTTTACGAACTGTCGTTCCTGCAGGCCGAAGCCGTGACAGAAACGGCGGCCGCAGGTGTCTGGCAACTGCCCGGCGAGGCCTGGGCCGGCAAGCTGGAAAACTTCCAGAAACTGTTCCTGCTCGCTGACGAGCCGCCGACCACCCTGGCCCCGGCGCTCAGCAGCGCGCTCAAGCAACTGGTACGTGCCGGTTGCGTGATCGGTGGTTTGTCGGCCGGTGTCTATCCGCTGGCGCAACTCGGTTTGCTCGACGGCTATCGCGCCGCCGTGCACTGGCGCTGGCAGGACGATTTCGCTGAACGTTTTCCGAAAGTCATCGCCACCAGCCATCTGTTCGACTGGGATCGCGATCGCCTGACCGCGTGTGGCGGAATGTCGGTCCTCGACCTGCTGCTGGCGGTGCTGGCCCGTGATCACGGTGCGGAACTGGCCGGTGCAGTCTCCGAAGAACTGGTGGTCGAGCGCATCCGCGAGGGGGGCGAGCGTCAGCGCATTCCGCTGCAGAACCGCCTCGGCTCCAGCCATCCGAAGCTCACCCAGGCGGTGTTGCTGATGGAAGCCAACATCGAAGAGCCGCTGACCACCGACGAAATCGCCCAGCACGTGTGCGTGTCCCGTCGCCAGCTGGAGCGGATCTTCAAGCAATACCTCAACCGTGTGCCGAGCCAGTACTACCTGGAACTGCGCCTGAACAAGGCCCGGCAGATGTTGATGCAAACCAGCAAGTCGATCATCCAGATCGGCCTGTCCTGCGGTTTCTCTTCGGGGCCGCATTTCTCCAGCGCCTACCGCAACTTCTTCGGCGCCACGCCGCGTGAAGATCGCAACCAGCGGCGCAGCAGCAGCCCGTTCGAGTTGTCCTCTGTCCCTCCCGAGCGCGGCTGAGCCTGACGCGAATCACTCGTCGACTTCAGAGTCCTCGGAAGTCGACACCTCCATTTCTGCGCTATCGATCACCGCAATCACACCAAAGTCGACATTGGTCCGCCGGAAGTAGGCGATCAGCCGCTGCACGCTTTCCTCGTCAAGCGGATTGTCCCGCAGATTGATTTTTCCGGCGAACTCCAGAGGCAATTCCAGAATGTCGCTGGGGATATGGGCAATGGCATTGTCGTTCAGGTTAGCGACTCTCAGATTTTTGAGCTGTAGCAGGCCGTGGGGCAGTTCACTGATGTCGGTGCTGTCCAGCAGCAGCACGGTGAGATCGGTCATTTGGCTGATGTCAGGTGTTCGCCCCAGCGGGTTGTCGCTCAAATCCAGAAGGTCGAGGCGCTCCATCTGCGCGAGTTCGAGGGCGGTTTGCTCGGTCAGGGTGATGTGGCAGCCTGAAAGCGCCAGGTGTGTCAGGTCAGCCATTCGGAAAATCGCTTCGGGTATGTTGCCGAGCTGGTACTCGTAGATCGTCAGGTGCTTGAGGTTGGGGAAGCGCTCCAGAAATCTCGTGGCCCCCGAGGTCCGGCCCCGTCGGCTCCTCATGTACAGGTGCGTGACATGAGCAAAGTCGGCAGGCAATTCGGGCAACTCGCCTGTAATGCCTGCCGACAGATTCAACTCGTAGATGGGCGGCTGCGGCGGATCGATATCTTCGGGATCGCTTTCCCGGCGCCAGCACTGTTCCAGACGGTTTCTAAATTCATCCCGGATCAAATGTTCGTTCGACAGTTGGTGCGGGGTAAAGGGCTGGCCGCTAATCGGATGTATGGCGGGAACATCCGCGGTCCAGGCTGCAAGGCTGTCTCTGAGGGCGCTGTATTCGTTTTCCAGGCGGGTGATTTCAACCTTGCCGTCGGCCAATGTCCCGGGTAACAGATAAACGAACTCACTGGCCTGCTCTCGATCCATTTGTGTGTAGAGCGTTTGAACGCGAAGGAGGTCATCCTGGTCGGCCAGCACTCCAAAATCATGACGAGTCCGGGCGAAATGGCTTTTGATCCGTTCATGGTCTGACGCGGTAATCGGATTGCCCCCCAGATCAATGCCCTCGGTGATGCTGTCGGGAAGTTCGAACAGTGTGGTGGGGAGTACTTCGAGGCGGTTGTCATTGAGCAGCGCGGTTCGAATGCGAGGGTGATTCAGCAAGCCGGTCGGGAATTCGGAAATCCCCGTTGCCGAGACGTTGACGTAATCGAGCCGCGGCATGCGTTCGAGTCGCGGCATCAAACCGAGCGGATTCTTGTACAGATCCAGCGTCGTCAGTTGATCTAGTGCAGACAGTTTCATCAGGCTTTCGGCGGTGAGGGTGATTGCGCAGTCGCTCAGAATCAGTTCGCTGAGTCGTGGTGACTGGTCGATGGCTTCGGGCAAGAAACCCAGGTTGAAGGTACGCAAATCGAGGTGGCGCAGACCAGAAAAGTGCTTCAAGAACTCATGCACGCCTCGCGTTTCGCTATGGCCACCCATCATCAGGGAGTCCACCCGGTTGAAGTTGATGCTCAGGCGGGGTAATTCGCCGAGTATCGGTCGCCAGAACCTGAACTCGATCGTGTTTTCAGAGTGGTCCGGATAGGTTGCTTGCTGCCTCCAGCAATCGTATATCTCTCGGCGCAGGTACCGACGATTTTGTCTCTGGATCGCGAACTGTTCGGTGGTAAGTCTGGTACGGGTATTGGGGTCGATCTCTGGAATATCGTCAGTCCAGGGATTCAAAATGCTGCTGAGCTGGTCGTGCTCGGCAAACAGTCGGCTCAGTTCTGCCCGTGGTCCGTCCGGATGGCGTTGCAGTTTTTCGACAAAGGCGAGCAGTTCTTCAGCGGACAGCTGGGGGAACAATCGTTGCGCATGAAACTGCAGGGGAGGCGTGTTCACGGGGATATGGCGATAGCCATCGGTGCCGCCCAGCAAGCGCATGAAGGTGGGGTCGTAAGCAGGTTTGAGGTTTGGATGTTGCGCCAGCAACGAACGCAGGTCGTCGCGGTTCAAGGCGTGGTCGCGAATCCGCTGCTTGAGTATCTGTTCTTCGCCTATGCGAATATTCAAGGCCTGCCGCTCGGCGTCCGGCAGTGCCCGTAGAAGGCTGGGGTAAAGCCCGCCCGCACCGCTGAGCTCCTGCCCAGCATGGTCGAACGCCTGATATTCACCCAGCTCGGTCAGGACCAATACCTTGCAGGTCGGGGCATTTTTCGGGCCGATGCTGTCGAGAAGTGGCCCTTCATGGGCGTAATGCCGGATCTCCAGTCGCAGCTGCTCCGGCCAGTCGGGTAATCGTGGCAGTGAGTGCAGAGCCAGCCGTTCCGTGTCGCGGTTGCCGGCGCTCGACTGTAACTCCAGTCCTTCATAGGCGCGGGCCATGCGCACTTGCATTCTGGCTTCCTGGATCATTTCGGCCAGGCGTTTGGACGGCTTGGAGCGTTGCAGTTGTTGCCGTTCCTGGGCGCTGGTCGAGTCGAGGATCGCTTCGGCGACGCTGATCGGAAGGCTGCGATCGCCGCCCATGATTTCTCGTACCTGCGAGTCGGCGCCACGTTCGAATTTGCGATAGCGCTCATCGAATAATGACGCTCTCCTGCGCTCGGCAAGCTCTGCCAGTGTGCGACGCAGGGTGCGGGTTCGGGTTTCAAGCGCGAGAGAGGGATGGCCGAACGCTTCGCCGGACATCGCTCTGATTTCAGAGTCCGAGAGTGCCAGAAGAAAGGTTTTGAGCAGGTCGCCCTGGTGCAGTTGAGCGGTGTCGAGCCGTATGCCCGGTGCGTCGCGTAGATGACTTTGCCAAAGGATGTGCGCCTTGCCGTCGGTCAACTGCAGGTTTTTGTTTTCCGGCCAATAGCCGTTTTCCTTGAGTATCTGGAGTTGCAGGACCGGGTCGGCCTTCAGGTAGTCATCCGTCGTTTCGCTGCCGATCTGCTCAATGAAGGTTTGAATGTCGCGGTCGATCTTGAAGCGCTTGAGTGTGTCGGCCAGTAGCGGTGGTACCTGCTCGGCGTTCACATGCATTTTGCGCAGAGCGTTGGCGTCACAGCCGCTGATGGTGAGCATGCGCTCGCGTTCACTGGCCGAAAAACGCTCCATGTCCGGCCCCATACGGCGCAGCGCGGTGGCTTGATCCCAGCTCAGTGGCTGGTCGAGTTCGGTTAGCCAGGCCCCGGCGCCGTTGGTTTCGAGCAGTGGTTTGTACGCATCGGGTCGGCTGGGATGATCAATACGGTGCTGGCTGGTGACGGTATCTTTGCTGACGACATAGCACTTGTTGTCCAGTACCAGCAGGGTTTTGCCTTGGTGTGAGTGCAGGCCGAGTGTGTCGGGCTTTGACTCGCCGGGGCGTTCGAGAACGGAGTAGGTGCTCAGATCGGGTTTCCAGTAACGGGTTTTGCCACTCGGTCGTTTCACCCAATTGAAGCGGTCAATGAACTGAACGATTTCCCGAGGCAGCAGTGCGCGAAACTCACCCGCCGCAATGACCCCGCCTGCTGCGAAGGTGCCCAGTTGCACCGCCGATTGAACCACTTCCATGAAATGTCCGAAGGCTGTTTTGGCCTCCCCCTCCGCCCAATCAATGATGCCTTCGAAGGTTTCATCGAGCAGTTGGTAGGCCATGTAACCCAGCATCAATTCCCCCAGAAAGGGCACGAACGGCAGGGCGATGAACGCGGCGATGTTCAGGAGTGTGGAGGTGATTTCGCTGAACGAGTCCCAAAGTGCCCAACGGGCTCGTTGGTCGACCGTGGCGGTGGGCACAGCGATCACCCGCGCATCATTGAGGATCTTGTTGAGCTTGCTCTGATAGAGGTGTGTCCATAACTCGCCAGTGATGGCCGCCGACCTCAAATGCAGGCCGGGTCGCCGATTGGGTTGTTCTCGCCAGGTCGGACGGGGGTCACCTCGCTGCACGGGCTGCCAGGTGATGGGCGCGAGCTGATCATTCAACTGGGCAAAGAAGTGGCCGCGCTCCTGATGGTCAATGAAGCGGCTGAAAAAAGCCTGATAGTCAGGCTCGCGCAATCGTCGGCCAAGCTCCTCGGCGAAAGCGGCAGACGAGGGGTATTGTTTGATCGGGTGTGCCGGGTCGTCAGGCAGGTAGACCACCACACTGACGACCTCTCGGGCCTGCTCCGGCTCCGGTGCAAACATCAGGATGCCGGTCAGGCGGGCATTCATGAGGGTCAGCTCACGACACCCCCAGTTTTGCCCGCGCAAACGCAGATGCGGCAGATTGTCGAGCAGGCCGAGAATCAGTTGGTGGGCATCGCCGGCCAACAAATTCTGCATGTGCGCCATGTGCAAGGCTGCCGTCAGCGCAGCTCGCTGGCTGTCTTTGAGGGCAGGCTGCAGGAGGGCTGCAGTCACCGGATTGCTGATGCCCAGATTGTCTTCCAGATACTCTTTATAGCGCTGGCCAATGTCCAGTTCCCGGCACAGGCGGGTGAATGTCGCAATGGGCATTTTCTGCAGGATCTGCGGCAGCGTATCGAACTGTCCGGTGGGGGAGGCGGGGGTGGTGTAGGTCGAGGCGGGTTCGAACGCATCCTGTTCGGTTTCGCTGTTTTCAAAGTTGTGCAGCGCTGCGTCCAGCAGCGAGAGGGTCCAGATGCGCGCCGCCCCCGATTTCATTCGCAACCAGGGGACATGATCAGGCAGATAGAGGCGCAGGCAGGTTTGGCGAACGTCCAGTTCCAGTCCGCAGCGCGTTTTTATCAAGGCTTGCAGCAGTGGCTCGGCGAAGTCGGCAGGATTGCGCAGGTTTGCCAGGAGTCGATCCGTTCGGTTCTGGCTCAAGGCATGCGCTGTGACAAGGGTGTTCAGCGCCGCGTGTTGATGGGGTGGGGCATGCCTGAGTGTCGCCGGCAACGTTGGCGTCACCTTGCTCAGTTCGGTGCGTCGGTGGGGAAGGGCTTGGCGAAGCCAGGGCGCAATCGCACTGTGCAAATGCTGATAATGGCTATCCGGCCGGAAAACGTCGGGGATGTCTGTGGTAGTCGGTTCGGTATTCATGCGTACAAATTTGTCGTCGTGTTTGAAAGGCCTCTAGCAGAACCCGGGATCAACGACGATGTGCGGTACATATATACCGCACCCCGTAAATCGACATGAGTTACAAAGGAACAGGTCTGCCGCAATCCCTTGCCGCCAGTTAAACTGCGCCTTTGCGACGCTATATGTCGCATTGCCGTAAACCCGGGAAAATCCGGGGTTTGCGCTATAAGAAGTTGTCGCTTGGCGGCAAGGCCGGGCTGAAAACTGTCCTTACAATCCCCCCATCGCTCGCCAGTTTCAGGCGGGTGGCCCTCATCAGGAGACTCCGATGTCCGTTGAGCACGCTGCGGTACAACGCGCCGATTTCGACCAGGTAATGGTTCCCAACTACGCGCCTGCCGCTTTCATTCCGGTGCGTGGCGCCGGTTCCCGCGTCTGGGACCAGGCCGGCCGCGAGCTGATCGACTTCGCCGGCGGCATCGCCGTCAACGTATTGGGCCACGCGCATCCGGCGCTGGTCGGTGCGCTGACCGAGCAAGCGAACAAGCTGTGGCACGTCTCCAACGTGTTCACCAACGAGCCGGCCCTGCGTCTGGCGCACAAGCTGATCGACGCCACGTTCGCCGAGCGCGTGTTCTTCTGCAACTCCGGCGCCGAAGCCAACGAGGCCGCCTTCAAGCTGGCCCGTCGCGTGGCGTTCGATCGTTTCGGCAGCGAGAAGTACGAAATCATCGCCGCGCTCAACAGCTTCCACGGCCGGACCCTGTTCACCGTCAACGTCGGTGGCCAGTCGAAGTACTCCGACGGTTTCGGCCCGAAAATCACCGGCATCACCCACGTGCCTTACAACGACCTGGCTGCGCTGAAAGCTGCCGTTTCCGACAAGACCTGTGCGGTCGTGCTGGAACCGATCCAGGGTGAGGGCGGTGTGCTGCCGGCCGAACTGGCTTACCTGCAAGGTGCCCGTGAACTGTGCGACGCGCACAACGCGCTGCTGGTGTTCGACGAAGTGCAAACCGGCATGGGCCGTACCGGCAATCTGTTCGCCTACCAGCATTACGGTGTGACCCCGGACATCCTGACCAGCGCCAAGAGCCTGGGCGGTGGTTTCCCGATCGCTGCAATGCTGACCACCGAGGCGCTGGCCAAGCATCTGGTCGTCGGCACCCACGGCACCACTTACGGCGGCAACCCGCTGGCGTGCGCAGTAGCCGAAGCGGTGATCGACGTGATCAACACCCCTGAGGTGCTGAACGGCGTCAATGCCAAGCACGACAGGTTCAAGACCCGCCTGCAGCAGATTGGCGAGAAGTACGGCCTGTTCACTCAGGTGCGTGGCCTCGGTCTGTTGATCGGTTGCGTGCTGAGCGACGCCTGGAAAGGCAAGGCCAAGGACATCTTCAACGCCGCTGAAAAAGAAGGCCTGATGATTCTGCAGGCTGGCCCGGACGTGATCCGTTTCGCCCCGAGCCTGGTGGTGGAAGACGCCGATATCGATGCTGGTCTGGACCGCTTCGAACGCGCTGCAGCAAAACTGACGCAAGCCTGATAGACCTTTCGACGCCTGAGGATTTCGGGCGTCGATCAAAATTTTAATGCCGGGCTGGATTAAATGTGGGAGCGGGCTTGCTCGCGAAAGCGGTGGGTCAGACAGCGGAAATGTTGACTGATACAGCGCTTACGCGAGCAAGCCCGCTCCCACACTGATCTCTGTTCAAGCAGCGCGAGCCCGGCTATTTCTTCAGTAAATTTTTATAAGAGAAAGGAGTGACACCATGCTGGTGATGCGCCCTGCGCAAATGGCTGATCTGGGCGAGGTACAGCGTCTGGCTGCGGACAGTCCGATTGGTGTCACTTCCTTGCCGGATGACGTGGAACGTCTGAGCGACAAGATCGCCGCGAGCGAAGCCTCGTTTGCCGCCGAAGTGAGCTTCAACGGTGAAGAGAGCTACTTCTTCGTCCTTGAAGACACTGCCACCGGCAAGCTGGTGGGCTGCTCGGCCATCGTCGCCTCGGCCGGCTACTCGGAGCCGTTTTACAGCTTCCGCAACGAGACCTTCGTTCACGCCTCCCGCGAGTTGAAGATTCACAACAAGATCCACGTGCTCTCGCAGTGCCACGACCTGACCGGCAACAGTTTGCTGACCAGTTTCTACGTGCAGCGCGAGCTGGTGGGGTCGCCTTGGGCCGAGCTCAATTCCCGTGGTCGCTTGCTGTTCGTCGCCAGTCACCCGGAGCGTTTCGCTGATTCGGTGGTGACCGAGATCGTCGGCTACAGCGACGAGAACGGCGACTCGCCATTCTGGGATGCGATCGGCCGCAACTTCTTCGACCTCAACTACGCCGAGGCCGAGCGCCTGTGTGGCCTGAAGAGCCGCACGTTTCTCGCCGAACTGATGCCGCATTACCCGATCTACGTGCCGCTGCTGCCGGACTCCGCTCAGGAAGCGATGGGCCAGGTACACCCGCGTGCGCAGATCACCTTCGACATCCTGATGCGCGAAGGCTTCGAGACCGATCACTACATCGATATTTTCGACGGTGGCCCGACCCTGCACGCACGCGTTTCGGGGATCCGTTCGATCGCCCAGAGCCGTGTCGTGCCGGTGAAGATCGGCGAGCCGGTCAAAGGCGCCGGGCGCCAGTACCTGGTGGCCAACGCGCAGTTGCAGGACTACCGCGCGGTGTTGCTGGAACTGGACTACGCGCCGGGTAAACCGGTGACCCTTGATCTGGAAGCAGCCGAAGCCCTGGGCGTCGGTGAAGGTGCCAGCGTGCGCCTGGTGGCGGTTTAACGCCTTAGCGAGTTTCACGGGTGGCGAAGGCGGCCCGTTTGAGGAGATAGCATGATTGTTCGTCCCGTACGCAGCAGCGATTTATCCGCGCTGATCGACCTGGCCCGCAGCACCGGCACCGGCCTGACCACTTTGCCGGCCAACGAAGAACGCCTGACCCATCGGGTCGGCTGGGCCGAGAAGACCTTTCGCGGCGAAGCCGGCCGTGGCGATGCGGACTACCTGTTCGTGCTCGAAGACGACAACGGCCGTGTGGTGGGGATTTCCGCCATCGCCGGTGCCGTCGGTCTGCGTGAGCCGTGGTACAACTTTCGCGTCGGTCTGACCGTCAGCGCCTCGCAGGAGCTGAACATCTATCGCGAGATCCCGACGCTGTTCCTCGCCAACGACCTGACTGGCAACTCCGAGCTGTGCTCGTTGTTCCTGCATGCCGATTACCGCACGGGGCTGAATGGCCGCATGCTGTCCAAGGCGCGCATGCTGTTCATCGCCGAGTTCCCTGAGCTGTTCGGCAACAAGATCATCGCCGAGATGCGCGGCGTGTCCGACGAAGCTGGCCGTTCGCCGTTCTGGGAAAGTCTGGGGCGGCATTTCTTCAAGATGGAATTCAGCCAGGCCGACTACCTGACCGGGGTTGGCAACAAGGCGTTCATCGCCGAACTGATGCCGAAATTCCCGCTGTACACCTGCTTCCTTTCGGAAGACGCGCGCAACGTGATCGGCCAGGTTCACCCGGACACCGAGCCGGCGCTGGCGATGCTCAAGAGCGAAGGTTTCAGCTATCAGGGCTACGTCGACATCTTCGACGCCGGTCCTGCCATTGAATGCGAAACCAGCAAGATCCGTGCGGTGCGTGACAGCGAAGCGCTGGTGCTGGCCATCGGTACGCCGGGCGATGACGCCACGCCGTTCATCATTCATAACCGCAAGCGCGAAGACTGCCGCATCACGGCTGCGCCGGCCCGTCTGGCCGCCGGCACACTGGTGGTCGATCCGCTGACCGCCAAACGTCTTCAACTCAACGCTGGCGATCAAGTGCGCGCCGTGGCGTTGTCTGCTGCTCGGGAGTCGAAATAATGAATTCGCTATACATCGCAGGTGAATGGCTGGCCGGTCAAGGCGAAGCCTTTCAGTCGCTGAACCCGGTAACCCAGCAAGTGCTGTGGTCGGGGGAGGGCGCTACCGCTGCTCAGGTCGAGTCCGCCGTGCAGGCTGCACGTCAGGCATTCCCGGGGTGGGCGCGGCGTTCGCTGGACGAGCGCATCAGCGTCCTTGAAGCCTTCGCCGCTGCGCTGAAAAACCACAGCGACGAACTGGCTCGCACCATCGGTGAGGAAACCGGCAAGCCACTGTGGGAGGCCGCGACCGAAGTCACCAGCATGGTCAACAAGATTGCGATCTCGGTGCAGAGCTACCGCGAACGTACCGGCGAGAAGAGCGGCCCATTGGGCGACGCCACCGCTGTGCTGCGCCACAAGCCACACGGCGTGGTCGCGGTGTTCGGCCCTTACAATTTCCCCGGTCACCTGCCGAACGGGCACATCGTCCCGGCGTTGCTGGCCGGTAACAGCGTGCTGTTCAAGCCAAGCGAACTGACCCCGAAAGTCGCCGAACTGACGGTCAAGTGCTGGATCGAAGCCGGTCTGCCGGCAGGCGTTCTGAACCTGCTGCAAGGCGCTCGCGAAACCGGTATCGCACTGGCGGCGAACCCGGGCATCGACGGCCTGTTCTTCACCGGTTCGAGCCGTACCGGCAATCATCTGCATCAGCAGTTCGCCGGGCGTCCGGACAAGATTCTTGCGTTGGAAATGGGCGGCAACAACCCGCTGGTAGTCGATCAGGTCGCTGATCTGGACGCGGCGGTGTACACGATCATTCAGTCGGCCTTCATCTCCGCCGGCCAACGTTGCACCTGCGCCCGTCGTCTGTTGGTGCCGCAAGGCGCATGGGGCGACAGCCTGCTCAAACGACTGGTTGAAGTCAGTTCGACGATTGAAGTCGGTGCGTTCGATCAGCAGCCGGCACCGTTCATGGGGTCGGTGATTTCCCTCGGCGCGGCGAAAGCGTTGATGGAAGCTCAGGAACATCTGTTGGCCAACGGCGCTGTGTCGTTGCTGGAAATGACTCAGCCGCAAGCGCAATCGGCCTTGCTGACCCCGGGCATTGTCGATGTGACCGCAGTGGCCGAGCGTGCGGACGAAGAATTGTTCGGTCCATTGCTGCAAGTGATCCGCTACGCCGATTTTGCCGCAGCGATCAGTGAGGCCAACGACACGGCTTATGGCCTGGCGGCTGGTTTGCTGTCCGATTCCGAGGCGCGTTATCAGCAATTCTGGCTGGAAAGCCGTGCCGGGATCGTCAACTGGAACAAACAGCTGACCGGTGCTGCGAGCAGCGCGCCGTTCGGCGGTGTCGGGGGGTCGGGCAACCATCGCGCCAGCGCCTACTACGCGGCGGATTACTGCGCGTACCCGGTGGCCTCGCTGGAAACGCCGAGCCTGGTGTTGCCAGCCGCTCTGACCCCAGGCGTGAAAATGGCGTAACGCCCATTCGCGAGCAGGCTCGCTCCCACACTGGAATGCATTTCCCTGTGGGAGCGAGCCTGCTCGCGAAGGCCGCGCCTCGGTCTGACTGAATTGTTACTTGAAGCCTATAACAACAGATTCTCGTGGAGCCTCGCTGATGAAATCCTATGAAGTCAATTTTGACGGTCTAGTGGGGCCGACCCATAACTACGGTGGTCTGTCCTACGGCAACGTTGCGTCCCAGAGCAACAGCCAGCAATCCTCGAACCCGAAGGAAGCGGCGCTGCAAGGCCTGGCGAAAATGAAAGCGCTGATGGACATGGGCTTTCAGCAAGGCGTACTGGCGCCGCAGGAACGTCCGGACGTAGCCGCGTTGCGCCGTCTGGGTTTCAGTGGCACCGACGCGCAAGTGATCGAGCGGGCTGCGAAAGAAGCCTTGCCGTTGTTGGTTGCCAGTTGCTCGGCGTCGAGCATGTGGGTGGCCAACGCCGCCACGGTCAGCCCGAGTGCCGACACCGCTGACGGTCGCGTGCATTTCACCGCCGCCAACCTCAACTGCAAATACCACCGCAGCATCGAGCATCCGACGACCAGTCGCGTGCTCGGCGCGATGTTCGCCAATCAACAGCACTTCGCCCATCACGCCGCATTGCCGGCGGTGGCGCAGTTCGGCGACGAAGGCGCGGCCAACCACACGCGTTTCTGCCGTGAATACGGCGAAGCCGGTGTCGAGTTCTTCGTGTTCGGTCGCAGTGCGTTCGACACCCGTTACCCGGCGCCGCAAAAGTACCCGGCACGCCAGACTCTGGAAGCCTCGCAAGCTGTTGCGCGTCTGCATGGTCTGCGTGACGACGGCGTGGTGTACGCCCAGCAGAATCCGAACGTGATCGATCAGGGCGTGTTCCACAATGACGTGATTGCCGTGGGTAACGGCGAGGCGCTGTTCTATCACGAGGACGCGTTCCTCGACACCGAACAGATGCTGGCAGAGCTGCAAGGCAAGCTCGCCAAGGTTGGCGGCAATTTCCAGTCGATCTGCGTGCCGCGTTCGGCGGTCACCGTGGATGACGCGGTGCGCTCCTACCTGTTCAACAGCCAGTTGCTGTCGCGCCCTGATGGCTCGATGTTGCTGATCGTGCCGCAAGAGTGCCAGGCCAACGAGCGCGTGTGGGCTTACCTGCAAAGCCTGACCAGCTCCGGCGGCCTGATTCGTGAAGTGAAAGTCTTCGACCTCAAGCAGAGCATGCAGAACGGCGGTGGCCCGGCATGCCTGCGACTGCGCGTCGCGCTCAACGAAACCGAGCTGGCGGCAGTCAACCCAGGGGTTATCATGACCGCACCGTTGTACGGTTCATTGACCGCATGGGTTGAAAAGCACTACCGCGACCGCCTGAGCGAAACCGATCTGGCGGACCCGCAATTGCTGCTTGAATGCCGGACGGCACTGGATGAACTGACGCAAATCCTTAAACTGGGCTCGGTTTATCCATTCCAGATCAATTGATGGCCAGCGCGTCGCCTGAACGCGACGCGCGGCTTTTCTCCCTGACAGAGCGTAAAAAAGACATGAGCGATTCCCTGCGGCTGATCCTTGAAGACACCGACGGCAAGCAACTGGAAACTTCCTGCACCCGCGTCGCGGTCATGTGGCAAGGCAAAGAACTGTGGATCCAGCAGGACGGTCGCGGCCAGTTGCTGATCGGCGTGGACGTCGAAGAGGGTGACGAAGAGTACGCCAACCTGCTGCTGCGCCCATTGGCAACTAATCTGGTAAGTCTGCAACTGGAAATGGAACCGGCTGACGTCGGCGACGACGAAGACCACGTGCACGGCCCGGATTGCAACCACGACCACTAAGGAAACCGCTCTATGCTCGCCCTCGGCAAACTGCTTGAACTGACCCTCGCCGGCCGCGAACCGGCGGAGAAGACTCAACTGACTGTCGAAGGCGTGCGCATGCGCTGGTTGAGCGAGGGTGCGCTGGAAGTCCGGCCACCCGAAGCGCGTGACAATGGCCTGGATCTGCTGCTCTCGGCAGGCATCCACGGCAATGAAACAGCGCCGATCGAATTGCTCGATCGACTGCTGCATGACATCGCTCGCGGCGATCTGAAACCGCGTGCACGCATTCTGTTCCTGTTCGGCAACCCGGAGGCGATTCGCAAGGGCGAACGCTTCGTCGAGCAGGACGTCAATCGGCTGTTCAACGGCCGTCATGAACAAACCAGCGGTTCCGAAGCCATACGTGCCTGTGAGCTGGAGCGCCTGGCAGCGAGCTTCTTCAACCTGCCGGATCGTCAGCGTCTGCACTACGACCTGCACACGGCGATTCGCGGCTCGAAGATCGAGCAGTTCGCTTTGTATCCGTGGAAGGAAGGTCGCCAGCATTCGCGCCGCGAACTGGCGCGCTTGCGTGCCGCCGGCATGGAGGCGGTGCTGCTGCAGAACAAACCTTCGATCGTGTTCAGCGCCTACACCTACGACAAGCTGGGGGCCGAGGCCTTCACACTGGAGCTGGGCAAGGCGCGGCCGTTCGGGCAGAACCAAGGGGTAGATGTGTCGCGGCTGGAAACCCGTCTGAAGCAGATCATCGAAGGCACTGAGCCTGATATGGCTGAAGAAGGCCTGGACGGCTTGCAGCTGTTCAGCGTCGCGCGGGAAATCATCAAGCACAGCGATGCCTTCCGCCTGAACCTGCCGCAGGACATCGAGAACTTTTCTGAATTGGATGTGGGTTATCTGCTGGCCGAAGATCTGGCCAATACCCGCTGGGTCATCGAGGAAGAGGGCGCGCGGATCATCTTCCCTAATCCGAAGGTCAAGAACGGCCTGCGCGCCGGCATCCTGATCGTGCCGAGCACTGACGAACACTTATCCTGAGAACGTCTCAGACCCGATGTGGGAGCGGGCTTGCTCGCGAAAGCGGTGTTTCAGTGACGAATCTGTGTACTGATACACGGCTTTCGCGAGCAAGCCCCACATTTGGATTTGAGTGAGGTTTGGGGCCTCACTCGATCCGGATAGGGTCAGACCGCTACAGCCCGTGGCTCACTGCGACGCAGCGCGCGGACCTTGTGCAGCGTATCGGCGCAGGTTCTGGCCGCTTCCTGACCCTTGTGCACAAAGTGCTCGAAGAAGAACTTCTGATGCTCGTCACCGGCATGGAAGTGATGCGGGGTCAGGGATACCGAGAACACCGGCACTTCGGTTTCCAGTTGCACCTGCATCAGGCCACTGACCACTGACTGGGCGACGAACTCGTGACGGTAGATGCCGCCGTCCACGACCAGGGCTGCCGCGACAATACCGGCATAACGACCGGTCTTGGCCAGCAACTTGGCGTGCAGAGGCATTTCAAAGGCGCCGCCGACTTCGAAGATGTCGATGTCCGATTCCTGATAGCCCAAGGCAATCATTTCGGCGACGAAGCCTTTACGGCTCTGGTCGACGATTTCCTTGTGCCAGCAGGCCTGGATGAACGCGACGCGCTCGCCGTGAGGGTGTTTGGATTTGCTGTCGATAGCGGTGGGTTGCATGTTCTGACTCCTGTTTGTGTGAAAAACAGGGCGTTATGAATCGAAAGGGATTCAAGGGTGCGCGCGCGCACAACATCGCGCGGACGGCCCTTTGGCGTTAATCCCGTTCTCTCTTCATCCGGACTATGACCGTCGGCCCCGGAATCACACCGGGTCTGCTGACCTTGCCGCCGTGCACCGCAAATGCCGTGTCGTCGCCAAGCGCTCGCGGGCTATGCGCATTGCGCGCAATTACCGCCGGTGGGGAATTGCACCCCGCCCTGAGAACGTTTTGGCCGCCCTTTCTCGGGCGGCGCAGCGTTTTTATCACATATTTTCAGGGCTTGCACAGAACCTGTGGGAGCGAGCCTGCTCGCGAAAGCAATGTGTCAGTCAGCAGATGTGTCACTGACAAACCGCTTTCGCGAGCAGGCTCGCTCCCATATGGATGTCGCGTTCTCAAGAAGTAACCTGACCTTTTTGCGCTGAAGGGTTGATTAATCGGTGCGAGAACCGCAGTAATTGACCTTCGTAAAGGGATTTCCCCTGCTGACTCTGAGGCCAGGTTCATGAGCGTTATCGATCTTCGCAGCGACACCGTCACCCAACCGACTCCCGCCATGCTCGAGGCGATGACTGCCGCCGCCACCGGTGATGACGTGTACGGCGAAGATCCGACGGTCAATCGTCTGGAAGCGGAACTGGCGAAGCGCCTGGGTTTCGCCGCCGCGCTGTTCGTGCCCACCGGCACCATGAGCAACCTGCTGGGCCTGATGGCCCATTGCGAGCGCGGTGACGAATACATCGTCGGCCAGCAGGCGCATACCTATAAGTACGAGGGCGGTGGTGCGGCGGTGCTCGGTTCAATCCAGCCGCAGCCGCTGGAGTTGCAGGCCGATGGTTCGCTGGATCTGGAGCAGGTGGCCGCAGCGATCAAGCCGGACGACTTCCATTTCGCCCGCACGCGTCTGCTGGCGCTGGAAAACACCATGCAAGGCAAGGTGCTGCCGCTGGAGTATCTGGCCCGGGCGCGTCAGTTCACTCAGGACCGTGGCCTGGCGCTGCACCTGGACGGCGCGCGCCTGTACAACGCGGCGGTCAAGCTGGGCGTGGATGCCCGGGAGATCACCCGGCATTTCGATTCGGTGTCGGTGTGCCTGTCCAAAGGCCTCGGTGCGCCGGTGGGCTCGGTGCTGTGCGGTTCAGCCGAGTTGATCGGCAAGGCTCGTCGTCTGCGCAAGATGGTCGGCGGTGGCATGCGGCAGGCCGGATTGCTGGCGGCGGCGGGGCTGTATGCGCTGGAGCACAACGTAAAGCGCCTGGCGGACGATCACGCCAATGCGCAATTGCTGGCCGAAGGCTTGCGCGAAGCCGGGTTCAGCGTTGAACCGGTGCAGACCAACATGGTTTACGTGCAAATGGGCGACCAGGCCGAAGCACTCAAGACGTTTGCCGCCGAGCGCGGGATCAAGTTGAGCGCTGCTGCGCGTCTGCGCATGGTTACGCACATGGACGTCAATCGCTCGCAAATCGAGCAGGTGATCGCGACATTCGTCGAGTTTTCGCGCAAGTGACAGCGTTAGCCGTCCAATTGACCGTTACTATCGTATAAACACGCTGTACCCCGCGCGAAGGGCCGATATAATGCGGCCCTTTGCCGTCGTTTCGTCTGTTGACGTTTCGTACAGGCCTTTGGCCGCAGCCTCCGTGGAAGAACCTAATGAAAAGCGCAGAAATCCGTGAAGCCTTCCTTCGCTTCTTCGAAGAGCAAGGCCACACCCGTGTAGCCTCCAGCTCTTTGATTCCGGGCAACGACCCAACCCTGCTGTTCACCAACGCGGGGATGAACCAGTTCAAGGACTGCTTCCTGGGCCAGGAAAAGCGCGCGTACACCCGCGCAACCAGCAGCCAGAAGTGCGTGCGTGCCGGTGGCAAGAACAGCGACCTGGAAAACGTCGGTTATACCGCTCGTCACCACACATTCTTCGAAATGCTCGGTAACTTCAGCTTCGGCGACTATTTCAAGCACGATGCGATTACCTTCGCCTGGACCTTCCTGACCGGCGTGTTGAAGCTGCCGAAGGAAAAACTCTGGGTCACCGTGTACGCCTCTGACGACGAAGCGTATGACATCTGGACCCAGCAAATCGGCGTGCCGGTCGAGCGCATGATCCGCATCGGCGACAACAAAGGCGCGCCTTACGCGTCCGACAACTTCTGGACCATGGGTGATACCGGCCCGTGCGGCCCATGCACCGAGATTTTCTACGATCACGGCGACCACATCTGGGGCGGCCCACCGGGTTCGCCGGAAGAAGACGGCGACCGTTACATCGAGATCTGGAACAACGTTTTCATGCAGTTCAACCGCACCGCCGATGGCGTGTTGCATCCGTTGCCAGCGCCGTCGGTCGACACCGGCATGGGCCTGGAGCGGATCAGTGCGGTGATGCAGCACGTCAATTCCAACTATGACATCGACCTGTTCAAGAACCTGCTGAAGGCATCGGCCGAAGCCATCGGTTGCGAAAATGGCGATCAGTCTTCGCTGAAAGTGGTTTCCGACCACATTCGTTCGTGCGGCTTCCTGATCGCCGACGGCGTACTGCCATCCAATGAAGGTCGCGGCTATGTGCTGCGCCGGATCATTCGTCGCGCCTGCCGTCATGGCAACAAACTGGGCGCCACCGGCAGCTTCTTCTACAAGATCGTTGCCGCGCTGGTCGCCGAGATGGGCGAAGCCTTCCCGGAACTGAAGAAGCAGCAGAGCAACATCGAGCGCGTACTCAAGGCCGAAGAAGAGCAGTTCTCCAAGACCCTGGAGCATGGCCTGAAGATTCTCGAGCAGGATCTGCTGGAACTCAAAGGCACCGTGGTGCCTGGCGACGTGGTGTTCAAACTCTACGACACCTACGGTTTCCCGATGGACCTGACCGCTGACATCGCTCGTGAGCGCGGCCTGACTGTCGATGAAGTCGGTTTCGAGCGTGAAATGGAAGCCCAGCGCGTTCGTGCGCGTTCGGCCAGTTCGTTCGGTCTGGACTACAACACCCTGGTCAAGGTGGATGTGGCCACCGAGTTCACCGGTTACACCGACACCAGCGGTTCGGCGAAAATTGTCGCTATCTATAAAGATGGCCAGTCGGTTGACGTCTTGAATGAAGGCGAAGAGGCGGTGATCGTTCTGAACCAGACGCCGTTCTACGCTGAATCCGGCGGCCAGATCGGCGACTGCGGTTTCCTTCAGGCAGGCAGCGCACGTTTCGACGTTCGCGACACCACCAAGACCGGCGGCGCATTCCTGCACCACGGTGTGCTGGACTCGGGCAGCCTGACCATCGGCGCTCCGGTGGAAACCCACGTCGATGCCGACGTGCGTCATGCGACTTCGTTGAACCACTCTGCTACTCACTTGCTGCACGCTGCCCTGCGTCAGGTCCTGGGTGAGCACGTTCAGCAGAAAGGTTCGTTGGTGGACAGCCAGCGTCTGCGATTCGACTTCAGCCACTTTGAAGCGATCAAGCCTGAGCAAATCAAGGCACTGGAAGACATCGTCAACGCCGAGATCCGCAAGAACTCGGCAGTTGAAACCGAAGAAACCGATATCGAGACCGCCAAGCAGAAAGGCGCGATGGCGCTGTTCGGCGAGAAGTACGGTGACAACGTGCGCGTGCTGAGCATGGGTGGCGATTTCTCCGTCGAGCTGTGTGGCGGTATCCACGCCAACCGTACCGGCGACATCGGCCTGCTGAAAATCATCAGCGAAGGCGGTGTGGCATCGGGCGTGCGTCGTATCGAGGCAGTCACCGGTGCTGCGGCACTGGCCTACTTGAACGCCGCTGAAGAACAACTCAAGGAAGCGGCCAGCCTGGTCAAGGGCAGCCGCGACAACCTGATCGACAAGCTGTCGGCAGTGCTGGAGCGCAACCGCGCACTGGAAAAACAGCTCGAGCAGTTGCAAGCCAAGGCTGCCAGCGCCGCGGGCGACGATCTGTCGAACTCGGCAGTGGACGTCAAAGGCGTGAAGGTTCTGGCTGCACGTCTGGAGGGTCAGGACGGCAAGGCGCTGCTGGCGCTGGTCGATCAGCTGAAAAACAAACTCGGCCGCGCAGTGATCCTGCTCGGCAGTGTCCATGAGGAAAAGGTCGTACTGGTTGCAGGTGTAACCAAGGACCTGACTGGCCAACTCAAAGCCGGTGATTTGATGAAACAGGCTGCTGCGGCAGTGGGCGGGAAGGGCGGTGGTCGTCCGGACATGGCGCAGGGCGGCGGTGTCGACGCCGGCGCACTGGATGGCGCACTGGCGCTGACCGTTCCATTCGTCGAGCAGGGTTTATAAGACGGCCCGTCGGGCCCGCAGTCTAGTGGCGGGCCCGGCGGCTGTTCGAGTGATTATTGGGCGCCCTTCATGGGCAGAGGCGGCTTTGAAATGGCTTTGATCGTACAGAAATTTGGAGGCACCTCGGTCGGTACTGTCGAGAGAATCGAGCAGGTCGCCGACAAGGTTAAGAAATTCCGCGATGCCGGCGATGACCTGGTGGTTGTGCTGTCTGCAATGAGCGGCGAAACCAACCGTCTGATCGATCTGGCCAAGCAAATCAGTGGTGACGTGCAGCCGGTTCCGCGTGAACTGGACGTGATCGTTTCCACTGGTGAGCAGGTGACGATTGCCCTGTTGGCCATGGCGCTGATCAAGCGCGGTGTGCCAGCGGTGTCGTATACCGGTAATCAGGTGCGGATCCTGACGGACAGTGCGCACAATAAAGCGCGTATCTTGCAGATTGATGACCAGAAGATTCGCGGTGATCTGAAAGCAGGTCGCGTGGTGGTTGTCGCCGGTTTCCAGGGCGTCGACGAGCACGGCAACATCACCACCCTCGGCCGTGGCGGTTCCGACACCACGGGCGTGGCACTGGCTGCGGCGCTGAAGGCTGATGAGTGCCAGATCTACACCGACGTCGATGGTGTGTACACCACTGACCCGCGTGTGGTGCCGGTCGCTCAGCGTCTGGACAAGATCACCTTCGAAGAGATGCTGGAAATGGCCAGCCTCGGTTCCAAGGTGCTGCAGATCCGTGCGGTGGAATTCGCCGGCAAGTACAACGTTCCGCTGCGCGTACTGCACAGCTTCAAGGAGGGTCCGGGCACCCTCATTACTATTGATGAAGAGGAAACCATGGAACAGCCGATCATCTCCGGCATCGCTTTCAACCGCGATGAAGCCAAGCTGACCATCCGTGGCGTGCCAGACACCCCGGGCGTGGCGTTCAAGATTCTCGGCCCGATCAGTGCCGCGAACATCGAAGTCGACATGATCGTGCAGAACGTTGCGCACGATAACACCACTGACTTCACCTTCACCGTGCACCGCAACGACTACCAGGCCGCACAGACCGTGCTGGAAAACACCGCTCGCGAGATCGGTGCCCGTGAAGTCGTAGGCGATACCAAGATTGCCAAGGTCTCGATCGTCGGCGTCGGCATGCGTTCCCACGCAGGCGTGGCCAGCCGCATGTTCGAATCCCTGGCCAAGGAAAGCATCAACATCCAGATGATCTCGACTTCGGAAATCAAGGTTTCCGTGGTGATCGAAGAGAAGTACCTGGAACTGGCCGTGCGCGCCCTGCACACGGCTTTCGAACTGGACGCTCCCGCCCGTCAGGGCGAATAATCCGGTCACCTGAAGGGCGCGGTCTGACCGCGCCCTTTATTTTTTGAATGGCGCGAGCCCTGAACTGTTCTTTTGCTCGCGCTGGTCAATACTCAGGCATGTAGGGCTACGATCGCTCCGGTTGTAGGTCGGGTGCCTTTTTTTTGCAGACTGTTGTCCCTGAAGAATTGCGTGAGGAGAAAGGTATGCTGATTCTGACTCGTCGGTGCGCAGAAAGCCTGATTATCGGTGATGGCGAAATCACCGTGACCGTGCTCGGCGTTAAAGGAAATCAAGTGCGTATCGGCGTCAACGCCCCGAAAGAGGTTGCCGTGCACCGTGAGGAAATTTACCTGCGTATAAAGAAAGAGAAGGACGAAGAACCAAGCCATTAATTTTTATCGATTTTTATGTTTGCAAACGGGGAAAAGGTTGGTTAAGATACGCCCCGTGTTGCGGAGAGCTGGCCGAGTGGCCGAAGGCGCTCCCCTGCTAAGGGAGTACACCTCAAAAGGGTGTCGGGGGTTCGAATCCCCCGTTCTCCGCCATTATTTGCTTAGTACGTTGTAATCTGGCTTTTTCTGTAAGTTGTTGAATTTATTAGAAAAAGTGGTTGGAATAGAGATTAGACGGGCTATAATGCGGCGCAACAAATGCACTCGTAGCTCAGCTGGATAGAGTACTCGGCTACGAACCGAGCGGTCACAGGTTCGAATCCTGTCGAGTGCACCATTTAAGAGTTGTTTATAGCAATATAAAGAACTCGGCTTCAGCCAGTTGTGGTCTGGTTTAAAAACACAAATGCACTCGTAGCTCAGCTGGATAGAGTACTCGGCTACGAACCGAGCGGTCACAGGTTCGAATCCTGTCGAGTGCACCATTTTAGAGTTGTTTATAGCGATATAAAGAACTTGGCTTCAGCCAGTTGTGGTCTGGTCTAAAAACACAAAATGCACTCGTAGCTCAGCTGGATAGAGTACTCGGCTACGAACCGAGCGGTCACAGGTTCGAATCCTGTCGAGTGCACCATATACCAAAAAGCCCGCGTTTAACGCGGGCTTTTTGCTGTCTGCGATTTGGCTTTTCCTTTCACGCATCCCTTCTCGTCAAAATCGACTTGAGCACTGCGGCCTCGTTTCAGGTCGTATCGATAGCTCGTTGTCGATGTCCGAATATTCACCTTGTCCGGTTTGCCGAGCGCGCTTTCGACATCCTGTTGGTTCATGCCGGCAATGACGCGTTGATTGATGATTGCTTCACGGCGCTGCCGGGCATCGATCAGGTTGCCGCATTTGTCCTGCATGCGACCAACGATACCCGGCTCTCTGCCCCTGGTTTTCATACCGGATGTTTCTTCGTGGTTGTGCTCCGGCATGATCGCCACGACAGATCCGGGCGAGTAGGGGTGAACTTGCTGTACCGAAAGCTGTTCATCGCTCGCGCAACTCAGACTGGTGAAGGTGATGCGGCCACCGGGTGCCTCGCATCGATGCAGGGTGGTCGCGGCCCCGGCGGGCGGCAGGCAGAGCAGGGTGATGAGTAAAAAACCGGTTGTTGCAGAGTGCATTCGACGTCCTCCTTGACGGGCTACGCTCAAGGGTAGTCGCTACATTTTTCAGTGGCGGTGTGTTTTCTTTTCAGGATGAGTCGTCGCATTTGCAAGGATCAGGACAGCGCTCAGGTTTGTTTCGCAAGCGCTTGTTTCGGCCGCGATTTTTTAACGTTTAAAACCGTCAGGCGGTGTATCATTGCGCCCGTCAGCCCCGCCGGGGCTTGTGGAAAACCTCCATGGACTTACCCAGTAGTTATTCAGTAGCCCGTTTTACCAATCATGAATTGACTGATTGATCCTTCCGGCGTGCCCCGCTGCTGGGAGTGGAGTTCGCCTATGTCCGAAATCGAAGTAAAGAAAACACAGGAAAGCCTGCAGGATCGCCTGGCTCAGGTCGTTGAGCTGCTGCAGCGCCAGAAGGTCGTCGAAGACCTGACTCATCGCCAGGAAGGCGCGCACCAAGACCGGGTCGAGAACCTGGTTCACCGGCAGAACCTCGTCGAGCTGCAACGCAAACTCGATGATCTGCACTCCGCCGACGTTGCCTACATCCTTGAAGCCCTGCCGCTGGACGATCGTCTGACGCTCTGGCAACTGGTCAAGGCTGATCGCGACGGCGACATTCTTCTCGAAGTATCCGATTCCGTTCGTGAAACGCTGATCGCCGACATGGACGATCACGAGCTCCTGGCTGCCGCCAAGGACATGGACGCCGACGAACTTGCTGACCTGGCTTCCGAGCTGCCGCGAGACGTCGTCCATGAGCTGATGGAGACGCTCGACCAGCAGCAACGCGAGCGCGTGCGTTCGGCCCTGTCCTATGACGAGGAGCAGGTCGGTGCGCTGATGGACTTCGAGATGGTGACCATCCGTGAGGATGTCAGCCTCGAAGTGGTTCTGCGTTACCTGCGTCGTCTCAAAGAGCTGCCGGGCCATACCGACAAACTGTTTGTGGTCGATTACGACGGCGTGCTCAAGGGCGTGCTGCCGATCAAGCGTCTGCTGGTCAATGACCCGGAGAAGCAGGTGGCTGAAGTCATGGCCAGCGATCCGGTGAGCTTTCACCCGGACGAAGACGCCTATGACGCTGCTCAAGCGTTTGAACGTTACGACTTGATCTCGGCCCCGGTGGTCGACAAGAACGGCAAACTGATCGGTCGTCTGACCATCGACGAAATGGTTGACCTGATTCGTGAGGAGAGCGAAAGCGAAGTCCTCAACATGGCCGGTCTGCGCGAAGAGGAAGACATCTTCGCCTCGGTGTGGAAATCCCTGCGCAACCGTTGGGCGTGGCTGGCAATCAACCTGATTACCGCGTTTGTCGCGTCGCGGGTGATTGGCCTGTTCGAAGGTTCGATCGAGAAGCTGGTGGCGCTCGCGGCGCTGATGCCGATCGTGGCGGGTATCGGCGGTAACTCCGGTAATCAGACGATCACCATGATCGTGCGCGCCATGGCGCTCGACCAGGTCAGCACTGGCAACACTTCGCGCCTGATGCGCAAAGAGCTGGCGGTAGCGTTGATCAACGGTCTGGTTTGGGGTGGGGTGATCGGCGTGGTCGCCTATCTGCTTTACGGCAGCTGGTCACTGGGAGTGGTGATGACGGCGGCGATGACCCTCAATCTGTTGCTTGCGGCGCTGATGGGGGTGTTGATCCCTATGACGCTGGCCAAGATGGGTCGCGACCCGGCGATGGGTGCCAGTGTGATGATTACGGCCATGACCGACAGCGGCGGCTTCTTCATCTTCCTGGGGTTGGCGACAATCTTCCTGCTCTAACCGGCCGCAAACAAAAAGCCCGCCAATATGGCGGGCTTTTTTGTGCCTGTTCCATGCCTGATCAGTAACCGGTGGTGAGGGGATAAGTCCCCTCGCCCTGAATGCATTGCCAGGCGGCCAGCGGGTCAAATCGCAGGCAAAAAAAAGCCAGCAATCATGCTGGCTTGAGATGTTCGGTGTGGCTCAGGACGCGTCTGCGGCCATCTCGGCGTCGTGAGCGATCAGCGACACCAGAGCGTTCTGTTGGCGGTGAGACAGCTGACGGAAGCGTTGCAGCAACTCGCGCTCGTGCAATGACAGCTCCGGACTGTCCAGGCGCATGCTCAACTCTTCGCCCAGTGCACCTTCCTGAATAAGACTCTGCTCAAGGCGCGCAATGATCTCGGAGTTCATGCTGCGATGATGATTGCGAGCCACCTCGGCAATGCGTTCACGCATTCCGTCTGGCAGACGTACGACGAACTTGTCAGCCGTACGGCTGGAATAAATTGCCTGTTTCAATGGGCGCATATATTTAACCGGTTAGTTCAGGGGAGCGGTTCTCGGGATTGGCCGCAGGATGTGTGGTAGGACAAGCATCCGCGCCAAATGGTTCAACCTGAATTGTTAAGAGGCCCGCATCATGCCTCAAAATTGCCAGATCATTGGCGTCAATTCTGTGACAAATATTGAGCTGGGTAAAGGCGTAATGCCAGCACCAATTATCAGAAATGCGGACTGGTTTGAAAACTTTGCCTCTGCCCGTATCACTGCCCGCTTCCTGGTGCACATCTGTTGATGTCGTGAGACCTCAGAACGTGCATGCTATGCGGCTTTCAATCCTTGTTCCTTACCTGTACAGGATAGTGGCAATTTGCCGATTTACTAGGGGTAAACACCCGTTGGAGGGCGTTTTCAGGATGGATGGCAGGCTTATTTATCTGATGGGACCTTCCGGTTCAGGCAAGGACAGCCTGATCGAGGCTGCACGTGAGCCATTGCGGGCGATGAACTGCGAAATCATCCGTCGGGTGATTACACGATCAGCGGAATCGGTCGGTGAAGACGCCGTCGGCGTGACGCCCGAAGAGTTCGATCGACGTCAGCGCGCAGGCGATTTTGCCTTGGCCTGGCACGCCAATGGTCTGGCCTATGGTATCCCGTTAGAAATCGACGAATGGTTGAACACCGGACGCCATGTGCTGGTGAACGGTTCGCGCGCCAATCTGCGCCAGGCGTTTGAACGCTACCCGACGCTGCTGCCGGTGCTATTGACGGTCAGGGATGAGGTCTTGCGTGAGCGCCTGCTCAGGCGTGGTCGAGAGACGCCTGAGCAGATCGACGCCAGGCTGGCGCGCAATGCGTTATTCAAGGACAGACGGTCAAGCGACTTGCCTGTGCACCTGATCGACAATTCGGGTGCGTTGGCTGACGCCGTCGACCAACTGCTCGCGTTGATCCGGCTCAGCGCAATACCGGATCGAACTTGATCTTGCGCCCGGCCACCAGCGCCAGCACAAACATCACCGCAAACACGCCGCAGCCAATCAGGGGCAGGGTGACTTCGGTTTCCTCGAACAGCGAAAAATGCACAACGCCACTCAATAAGGCGAGGATCAGAAATCCCGCGGCTGATCTGGACATGCTGTACTCCTGAAGATATTTCAAAAAACCAGACGTTCGGTAGCGCGCGTCGGCAGTGACTGCTCGGGCGTACTGACCGCCTGTGCTGCGAAGTCGCCGTGATCGCTCAGCACCGCCCACTGCGGCGCTTTCTGCACCTGCAAGTAATGCGGCATGCGCTGGGCTACCGGTTCAGTACCCACGGGGACGAAATGAAAGCCCACCAACACTGCCAGAGCGATTGCGTTTGCAAGCAAGAGAGCGCTGTTCATGAGTCCGACTCCGATTGTTCTGTTATACGAACAGACAAAGCAGCCGTCATGCCAACAGTCTAACCGCTGTGAAGTCCTTTAAAAACAAGCATTTGGAAGGGTTTTTCAGCAGGTGCAGGTTGCAATCTGCAATGATGGCTTTTTGGGGTAGTGCAAAATGCACGGTAAATGTTCCCGCAGCCATGCAAGGCGCCTGCCTACACTTAAAAAGCCCAAGGACGACATGACAAATCAAGGGCTGGCCGTTAACATGCACGCCGTCCGTCGCGCCGTGTCCGGCCGTGGCAACTCAGTGTCTCAGTAGCTCAATTGGATAGAGCATCCCCCTCCTAAGGGGAAGGTTGGCAGTTCGAACCTGCCCTGGGACACCATATTATTCAATGCTTTGAGCGTTTACCTACCCTCCAGTTAAAATCCCAAGGGTGCATGGCGGGTGCAGTTATTGATTTCTGTCGATGTCCTACTGCTTACTAAGGAGGGTTAAATGCACAAGGTTTTTACTGAAATTCTCTCTGAGCTCAATGCGATTGGAGAATTCATCGAGTCAACCGTTCCTGCGAATGTTCCTCTAGGACAAGCGGTTGGACATTGGGGCGTGGCTGCGGTTAGTCGATCCAATCTCCACTCCTGGATAAAATCAATTTCCGCAAAGCTACTTTCGGCCGATCCGGATGATCCAGGTAGCGATTTGCCAGAGCTCACCGAGTTCGTTGCTGCGCTTCAATGGACGCGGGCTAACAGCTTGACGCAAGTTGTTTCGCAAAACGCGACATCGGCCCTTCCTGCGCTCGTGATCACCCTTCAAGCTTTAGAGAGGCTGTTGCTTCCATTTACTGAACCCAACAGCAAGCAAGCACTAGAAAATAGTAAAGCGCTTCGAAAAGCCGCTACTCAAATCAGAGGGATGGAAAGCCGTCTTAGGGAGATTTCGCCTAAAGCTGCCTCCGTTCAGACAATGGTGGAGGGGATTGAGCGGGCATATGAAGCCGCAGATCAGCTACCCGCTGACCTTGAGATGTTGAGCGAGGCAAGACACAAGATTGAGTCTATTTCTGTTGAAGCGGAAAAAGACAGGGCTCAGATCTTGGCCGCTCGTGAAGAAATCATGGCGCTCAAAATCGCTCTGGATGCGGTTAATGCGCAAGCTGGCGAAGTATTGAATAAATGTGAGTCTGTTTACTCTTCAGCCACGAGCGTTGGGTTGGCAGCGGCCTTTACCGAACGCTCAGCTTCACTCGATAAATCTATGTGGCTTTGGTTGGGTGGGCTGATCACTGCGCTTGCCGTAGGAGGGATTGTTGGCACAGGTCAGCTGAAAGCTTTGACTGTGTTGATTACTCAGCCAGGTGGCGCGCCAGTTTCTCTTATAGTTCTGAATATGACTCTTGCTGTTCTCTCAGTGGGTGCGCCAGTCTGGTTTGCATGGCTAGCAACGAAGCAGGTCGGCCAGCGCTTCCGTCTTTCTGAGGACTATGCGTTCAAGGCTTCAATATCCAGAGCGTACGATGGCTATAGCCGAGAGGCCGGGCGAATAGATCCCAAGCTTCAAGCGAAGCTTTTGGATTCGGCACTATCTAGGCTGGATGAGCAACCTTTGCGCCTCGTAGAGAACGCAAGCTACGGCAGCCCTTGGCACGAGTTGTTCGCGTCGGATGTGGTCAAAGACGCTATGAAATCAATTCCCAATTTCGCGAGCCAAATGAAGGATTTCGCGAGCGATGCGCTGGGTAAGCTAAAAGCTCGGCCAGAAAACGTCGCTGCGAACTCAGCCCAAGTGGTAGTACCGCCAGGCGAAGAAAAGCCTAGCTCGGCATCGAATCCCTAATCCGTAACACAGTGGTTGTGGAACAGTTTGCATGCCTGGCTGTTGCACGAATGCCTATTCCTGCAGCGAGTAATTCATTTACTCGCTTGTGCAGATCGACATCCACTGGTCTCCCTTGGTATTTGCCCGCGGCCTTTGCTTTCTCGATTCCTTGGGCCTGTCGTTCGCGGCGCTGCTCGTAATCCTTGCGCGCGATCGCCGCCATCATCTCCACCAGCATCGAATTAATCGCGCCCAGCATCCGACCGGTAAACTCGTCGCCTTTGTTGTCCTGCATTCCTTGGTGACTCGTTGGTAGATCGAGCGCGACGATGCGCAGGCCCGTGGAGTCGATCGCGGCCTTGAGCTTCTTCCAGTCCTCCACAGGAAGCCGTGAGAGGCGGTCTATCGACTCCACCAGCAAGACGTCACCCTTGCGCGCATCTTTGAGCAGGCGCAGCAGCTCAGGGCGGTCCGCCGACGCGCCGCTAGCGTTCTCCAGGTACACACTCGCGATTACCTTATTGTGGTCTGTGGCGAATTGCTCGAGCGATGCCCGGGCGCGGCCGGCGTCCTGCTCTTCGGTCGATGCTCGGAGGTATGCGCGGATGAACATAATGTGCGGCCCGTATCAGTTAAGGTGTTCTACTAATACTGTTACACTATGAGTGTTACTTATCAAGCGGAATGCGCAAATAAAAACGAATTAGCGCGTATCAGCTCAGGCATACCATAGAGAACACCACTGGCAGCAAGTATCATGGCTGTTCGATATCCTAGGTTCTTCATCCAATGAAAAATCCTTATGCCGTTGGTTTTTACGGCCTGCTCGTGGCATTCATCGTCATAATTTGCGGAGTTTTCTACGCTACCTTCACAGATGGCAGGGTGGAGAGCGCGGACAAGGCTTATAGCTTCATCAACTCCGTGTCCGCGCTCCTCCAAGCGATAGCCGCTGTATTCGTAGCTGGGTTGGCTTTCAAGGGGTGGAATAGCTGGAAGCTGCAGCTCATTCACGGCAAGGCGCTGGGTGTGGTGTGGGATGCAAATGTTGCTTTTCGGGAAATTGAGGTGAGCCTCAATATTCTGCGAGCGAAATGGATACGCTCCTATGATCAGGGTGTTGATCTTCGATCAGAGATTGAAGCGGCAGGAAGCGTCGGTGCCGCATTGGAGAAATTCAAAGGCCATTGCATCTTGCTGGACAAGGTGGTCGTTAAGAATCAATGGGAGTGGCAGAATCGAGCAACAGAACTCAAGGGGGCAATCGTTCAGCTAGCTACTGAGCAAGCCAAATCAACTTGGCGTGAAGGCTCAGGATTGAGAGGCCTTTTAACATCTAAAACAGAGAAATCTATAGCTGAAAAAAGTGCAAGTCTCCAAGCCGTCATAGATTCTATCGCGTCAAAGCTAGAGGCTCTCGAGGTTAAATACTCAGCCTGATTCATCGCCTGGAGAAAGGCTCAATCCCGATTGATCGGAGGATTGCGGAAGCAACACGATGTGAACGCCCCAGATCAGCTCAGAGGCAGGACTTGGCGCTGGCGGCACGGCGGTCAGATATCCATCCCATGCTACTGTCGGAGAAGAACTCAACTTTTGTTCGGCCGTTGCTACCGGTGACGTTGACCATCTCACGGTAGTTGGCGCTGACGACAGTCCTGCCGCCGCCCGGCTTGGGCTGAAGGCTCACGGGGTAATGAACTCCTGCCAGTGATTCATTCTGCCAAGCATAGAGGATGCACTCGGCCACCTGCTGTTCAGGCTTTGCAGACGTGTAAGTTTTCATCGGGCCGTCTGCTCTCATCTCTTGAGGTGAGGCGGTACACCCTGCGAGAGCCGAAGCGATGGCTCCTACGGCGAAAATCCTTTGCATGATCTTTTCTCCTCGAAACGGGCGAATGTATCACCATCGGGGGAAATTTACGCTTTGTCCTCAGCGACAATCGACGCCGAAATCACAATCCCGCCCCACCGGCGTTCGCCGATGCAAATCGGGACAGGGTTGCCGCTGGCCGTCGTGTTCTTCGCGCTTCCGAAGGCGTAGGACGGCGCGTTTTCTGGCGATGTGCTGAGCTTCAACCCAGAGGCCTGAGGGCTGAGCATTTGAATAACGCCGCCGGCGGCCATGGATGCGCCGGCTGCCCCTACGGCACCCCAGGCACCGCCAGCCGCAAAACCACCGAACCCTCCGGTGGCAAACGTTGCGATCGCGACCAGTGCTATTCCGATGACCGTCTGCATCATGCCGGCGCGCTTGCTGCCGCTGATCACGGGTACGATTCGAATTTCACGGGCACCACCCATCTGCAGCTCTTTCTCGCCGACGTTCTTCCGATTCCGGAACACGGCGAACTCTAGACCCTTTCGTTTTGCATCAGCGAGGTACTTCGCAAACCCGGGATGGTTGACGTCGATCGCCTTCACGGCTTCCCGCGTGTCGCCGGTGGAAAGCTCGTAAATGTGTTCACGCCCGAACAGCTTGCCGGCTGAGCCGCCCAGCAGGATTCGGGTCTTGGTGCCGTAGTTGGTGGCCATTGCCATGGTTTACTCCTTGGCGCCTTCGGCGCTTTTGTTGGGCACCGAAACGCCCAGTCGGATGGCGAGCAGCGAGCGCGACATACGCGCCTGGTCGACCGTCACCTGTTCGTGACGCGGGTCGTAGTTCCAGATCCGGTCGTAAATCCCCTGGTAGGCCCTGGCACCCCGGAAGGTGCCGCGTAGAAGGTCGGCCGAAACCCGAGCTTCGTCCTCGGTGAAGAACGGCCCGTCTATCGTCACCTTCTGGCCGTCGCGGACGTGCTGGACATCCCATACGACGTAGCCAGAGTCAGGGCCTTGTTTCAGCGTGTAGGGTGCAAAGCGGGTTGTCTTGCAAGCCTCGGCGAAGCGCTCCTGGTAAGTGGTCAAGGTATTTGCCCCCAGTTGGCGGCCGCACCGTGACGGCCGCAAGTCGAACCGCTTACGCGGCTTCGGATTCTTCCTCTGCTTTTGGTTTTCCTCGGGCCGGGATCTTGTCCAGCCAGGCGCGCAGAGCTTCGGAGCCCTCGCAGCCGGATCGCCATTTTTCGAATCGACCTGCGTAGCCTGTCGAGTTTGCAATCATCCCGCTGAGCGACACACCGACCTGCGAGGTGGTGGCGAGCACATCGTCGTAAACGGCCAGCATTTGACGGAGAGCGTCAATGTCATCTGCGCGAGAGGCGGCGATGCCCGCCCGCGAAAGGCTCGCTGCTGCTTCAAAGTTGAGGCCAGAAAGCATCGGATTTGCTCTTAGCACTGCTTCGACGATATCGGGGTGGCCACCCTGGCGCGCTTCTGACATGAGGTTGCGGCGTTCTTCCGGACTGAGGCCTCGCACAAGGGCTCTCAGTTCTTGGTCTGCGAGAAAGCCTGCGATATCGCTACTCGCGCGCGGAGTGACAGGAGAGAAGCCTTTGGTGACGGTTTCGGCCAGGGTGAGCATATCCTTCGCGACCGACTGCATTGCAGGAAGTAGGGCGTCTGTCACGCCTGCGATTTTCTCTTTGCTCAAGCGCTCGATCGCGGACGAGTTGAAATCTTTGTTTTCCCGGATCGAGACGATCTCTTCGCCGAAGTCTTTGAAGGTCTCCAGCGCCAGTGTTTGAAGCTGGCGAGCGGACTTCATCAAACCGCCGGCTTGCCATACTCCTTTGGTCCCGTCCGGACGCTGGATAGAGAAGGTGTGAGACTCAATGCGGGAGTGCTCGTATTCGGAGTAGTGGAGGTGGGCCAAGCCGACCTTGAGAACTGAGCGTTTGCCGATTTTCATTGCGTTACCTTTGGATTGTTTGGGATTGGAGTCGGGCGGTCGGAGCACGTAGAGGCGTTGAGAATTTCGAGGAGAGACGTTTCCCCAATAGCGGCGCCGCCGACGGCTTCGGCGCTCAACTCGTCCATCAGCTGACTGATCTGCCGAACGTCGCTACTAAACTGGGAGTCGCCGGCGGTCTGCTTCAGGCGGGCGATTTGGTTACGGATGTTCATTGCGTGCCTCCACGATCCGCTGGTATTGCTCTGCAGCGTGTTGCTCAACCGTGACCCCTTCAGGAGGCCTCGTAACGATCCAAGCCCCTTCCTCGGGGGCGACGCGCATATCGAGAATGCCGACTTGAGCTGTCCGGCCGGCGCGCTCAATTTGTCGAGTGTGAAGAATGATGGCTTTCGCCATTTGCTCACCCTGGTCGCTATCCATCTCTGCGAAGGGGAAGAACAGCGATACGTTCCGCCCCTGAATTCGATAGTCGACTTGGTGCCCAGCGGTTTTCGGAAAGTCTTCTTCCGCTTGGATCTCTCTGGTATTCGCTCGGATCACTGCGAGCACAATCAGCAGCACTGTTTCATCTGCGGCGCCGATCTTCTGGGCGATCCTTTGTAGTTCTGCCTTCAATGACTTGATGCTCATTGCTGCATTCCCTCCATTTGCGTGCGGAGTTCTTCGACGGCCTTTTGAAGCTCGGCGACCTCGATCACTCGGGCGACGGCGCCCAAGCCTTCTATGAGTGACTTGCCTTGGTCGGGCGCGAGTTGTCCGCCGGCAACTGCACGCATGATTGATTTGGCTGCGCTCGGTAGGTCCGTATCGTCGAGTTCAAATTGCACCGGCTCGGAGGTCGGTTTGATTGGCGGGACAAGGCGTTCAAGGATCAGTCGGCAGGCTTGCATATCGCCCTTCTTGGCAGCCGCGAGCACCTTCTTTGTAACTGCGTCCGCACCCTCGGCAAGTCGAGCGCGAAGTTCCTGTGTTTGCCCGGAGCGCCCACCTGGGTTGCCTGACTGCCCGGGCTTCCATTTCCCGCTCTTGTCGCGCTCAGTCATGCGGCGGGCGATTCCATGGCAATGACCGGTTTGTTTTCCGCAAGCGCGATGAGGAGGGCGGATGCCTGGATGCTTCCTTCGCTGGCAGCGTCGCGCAGGCGACCCCACGCCGCGGCTACCTCTGAGCGAGTCGGTTTGTGTTGTCGACCTCGAGCGGTCTTGGCTGTGTTCATGGGCTGGCCTCGAGTGGATTTGAATAGCTTCAAACCCACATTAGGCATGATCTGATCTTATATCCAGTGTTTTTTGGGTGCACCTCAGATGCTACACAGAACGGGACGAAATGGGACTGAAATAGTTGGTTTTGGGGGATCGGAAGGAGGATTTTTTGTTGCAGTAAGTCGATAGTAGGCAAAGTGATACAGCTGCTCAGGTGAACTCATCGTTCACCCTCAACCTGAGGTCGGATAATTACGGGGAAGTGGCGGGACTTCCTCAATTTGAGGAACAACCCCCAGTGGGGGAAGTTGAACGATCCAACCCACGTTGGGGGCCGGATCTGCCATCCCATTTCGGTATGGCAGGTGTCGCGACACGTTTTGCGAATTATGAAAACGTGTCGCGTACTCGATGCGCTCAGTTTTGAGCACATCTTCCCCCAGCGGGGTAATACCCCGGATATGAGGGGGTTCGAACTACCGAGAGATCCTCGGCCGTTCGCGGACAGGGCAAAGTGAGAAAATCCCACATCTGTATGAATGGCCCAAAAGTGAGCCAGTCATTTCGTAAATCGAGTCTCTAGCACCTGGCCAGACGCTTCATCGATCCGGCAACTGAAGCCAGCAAAGTTCCCAACCCACAGCGGCTCCTCGTTCGTCACGCCGGTATAGGCATCCACGATCCCCATATCGATGTCTTGCGCGCGCCATAGAGGGTTGCCGGATTGGTCATAGCAGAAGAGGTTTCGAGCAGGAATATCCCTCTCAAAGGCCATCCAGTCGAATGTCACAATCACTCGCTCGTCGATCATCACAGCTTGAAGGGCGGGGTACTCGGCATCGAAGCTGATCCCGTTGCCAAAAATCCGTTTGCCGCTGACGTTGAGTTGCATTCGACTTCTTCCTTTCCCTGAATGCTGCGATGCAGCTTCCCCAAGATACCCGCTGCGACGAGATTGCCCTGCTCTAGCCTGCTGTCAGGATGATCTAGACGAAGTCGAAGGTGGCGATTTTGTGGCAAGCCGCTTTGATCAGAATGGTGGCAGGTTGTTGTAGTTCGATTCTGTGTAAATATGTAGGCTTCCGGTATCGCCTACGATTCTAATCTGTCCTATTGCAATGTAAATATTATCTTCGGTTGTGTCGATTTGATTTTTGAAAAGGTGATCGAGTAATTTTTCGCTTTCGCGCTGGCTGTCGACGATGAATACCAATGTTACTGTTGTAAAGGTGCTTATCATGCTTGTATGGATGGCTTTCTTAATCAAGTGCAAGATATCGAGCGTTGAAGAGTTTTTCACTAGATGTACTATGTAAGCATGTTTTCTATGGCTGTCGTCTGCAACGAAGTCGGGGAAGCCACCTGATAAATCGTCAAGCATTGGATATTTGTCTAGAATCCAACTAGCGACTGCCAAGTATGTCGTTGAGTTTGGGTTGTTCTTATCAAATAATATTGTTTGTCTTTTCTTGTTTTCTAATGATATGTCACGAACCTCAAGCATGGTTTCTTCTGATACTTTGGCTGCTAGAAACTCATTAGCGTACTTTAAAAATCCATCAGGTTTGTACATGAGAAATGTGTCTAATTTGCCGACTCTATGAGCTTCATCAATTAGCTCCGCACGAGGGCCGATGGTTTTCGGTCCGTCAAAATCTATCTGCTGCCACCAATCCTCTTTCGCATCATCAGTAATGAATATAAGTTTTTTTTGCTGGCTGTTAGCGGCGTGCTTTAATAATTGGTTCCAGACGAAGTAGTCGCCAAATTTTTTTTTGTAAGTTATGCCGTTGTGATAGAAGTCGTCTGGTCCATCTTTGTCTTTATCACTATCTTTGTACCCTGGTGGAATTTTTGATTTATATCTTGCTTCGGCCTCTTTATGTATTTTGTCAACGTCTGCTTGGGATTGGAATGCTGCGCCTACTTTTCCGTCGAAAATTTCTTCGATCTTTGTTTTTATAGGGTCGGGTGCAGTGAGCGTTTGCTGGCTCTCTTGAAGTTTGTCCAGTTCAGCCAGAAAAGTTGAAGTAAGATTCTCAAATCCAGTTGTCAATGGTTCTGGATTGATCAAAGCGTGTCTTTTGGTGAGTTGCAGGTTGTTAATGCTGTTTGCAAGGTCGGTCTTTGCTTTTTCAACGACTTTCCGAATATCGGAAAAGCGGCGGCCTTGTGCAGCAATTACTGTAAGTCGGTTGCGCTGAAACTCTAGAGCAACGTGGTGTGGTATCCAGATGCGCTCAGCTAGTTTGTCTAAGGTTTCGAGCAACTCCTCACGAGTGCGCTCATGGTATCGATATAAATTGAGAAGCACATTGGTATCGAAAACGAAGAGAGCAGTTTTCCACGTTTCGGCGTGATCGGCAGATGCTGTGTAATCGTACTGCGGAAAGAGTCCCTTCATGTGCCCTCCAGGCAAGTCACACCCAGCGTGAGTGGGTGGCCATCGATATGGCATCATCTTGCAGGCTTTTGGTTCCATTGTCGAAAGCCTTCAGTAGCGATTCCGTCCCGATCCGGCGGTTCTGCTCGAAACGGTCAGCCCTGCGCTTTCCTGCGTAATGAAATCGAGGTTCTCATCTATCGTTGAAGCAGCCAGCACACGTTTTCACTTGACGCCAATTGACTGCCACCAATGCTCTATGTCGGCCGCAAAGCGATAGCTCAATGGAGGAATGCATATGCTTACCCACTGGATTTTCGTAATGTTCATCGGCGGTCAGCCGGTCATGACAGAGCAGAAGGCTTCTGAGGCGGACTGCAATCGGACGCTCGTCCGCGTTGTTGCATTGACCCGTACCACGGGCAAGGACGCGATCGGTGCCTGCTACCTTCGTGCAACGTCAGATTAAGACGGAGCGGGGGGGAGCAAACCGCTTCACTGAGATCAAAACGTCACACTCCACGAAATCTCACTGGTTGGACCGGAGCTTCGCAGGCTTTTACTAGACATGGGTGGTCTAGATTACGGAGGTCTGGTATTGGTTTTGGCCTGCCGCTCGCGCACAATGACTTTTTCAAAGGGAGTCAGCTTGAAATGGCACTAACACAGGAGCAGGAGGCATTTGCAGTTGGTCTCATTGATGGTGCACAGAGAGTATTCGAAAACGCCGATCGGCTTTTCTATGAAGCAGGTGTACTGGCTGATGTAGGGGCATTTCCTAGAGCGTACCTGTTACATCAGATTTCACTCGAAGAATGTGGGAAAATCGAGATATTAGGTGCCGCTATCGTCTCTCACCTAATTGGAAAAGAGGTGGATGTTAAATCCCTATCTAGGGTTTTTAGGCGTCATGAAAGCAAAAATAAAATGAATGCGTACTTTCTTCCTTTCTCTGAAGAAGAACAGGTGGCGGAAGAAAGTAATGATATTGCGGCAGCAGTTAGCGCATTTAAAATAGTTCAGGAGGAGTTTCATAAGGCATCAAATGATTTAAAAAACTCTTCGTTATATGTTGATTTTAATGGTGCTTTTACTTCCCCGGTAGATGTCATCTCTCAAGACGATTACGAAAAGATTCGAGCGCAAAACTCGACGTTTATGGGACTGACAAATCTTAAGGTGCAGATGTTATCTAGGTGGCTGGGGGATCTCAACGGAGCGGTGAAAGAAGCGCAAGAGATTCTTAAGCTGTTGGATGAGGAAAATCTGGGCAAAAAACCTCTGGCGGAAGTTCGTGATGTGATGACTCAGCGTTTAAAAGATATAGCTAGAGAGCGGAATAATCAGCAATAGCGCTATCCGCCGGCGCCGATCCTCGCCAGGTCATTCGGCAGATGCGCCTGTAGCTCCCACCATCGGTGGAAGTCTAGGGTATTCCACCAATGGTGGAGTACCGAGGTTTCCACCATTGGAGTAAACCTCCCATGCTTTCTACGACCTTGTCGCGAAAGTGTCGGTGAGCCCAAAACGGAAAATACCGCTTTGGCGTCTATCTACGCTGTGTTGATGTAATATTGCCATCATCAACCACGAAAGGAGACTCGATATGGATGAAGATATGATGCGCAAGGTGCGGGAAGCAATCGACAACTTCCCACCGCGGCCGGACCTAGACGCACTGATCGAAAGTGGCGATTTAATCAAAGTTGTTGGCGGGTACCAAGCTCCGACGGAGAAGGGCCGCAAAGCAATTGAGAAATACACAGTCGGCGTCACGATCAGCAATAAAGGAAAGCCTCCGGTTTATCGCCTCAGCATCCAACGAAAGCGTAAGACCTCCGTTTGACGCCTTTTGTCCGCTGGAGATGCGAGCAATAGTGCTCACATCTCGCGGCACAGCTAGTTATTTCACCCACGGGCATCTCGTCCAGGATCGTCCTCTGCGACTCTAAAGCGCCAGTAGCGATCTGGTTTTACCCAGACAACGTTATCGGGTGTGAGCTTGCGAAAGGCCGCCAGTAGTCCTTTATCGAGAACTTGGTTGCCGTCGGCGTTCTCGGTCAGAAGCTCCTCATGCCCAGCTTTAACGATGTGATCAACGACATCGTCCTGGTAGACGCACGCGTTGCGCTCGATCTCCGAGAGCATCCATTGCGCAACAGACGAGGAATCCATTAACTCGCCCCAGGGGTTTTGGGCTCGAGAGACTCGGCTTTGAAATCACCGCTTTCGAGTTTCTTCCCAGCAAACCATTGGCATGTGTAATAAAAATAACCCTTATCCCAGCGTTGAACGGTCATATCGGGGCCGCCCGATTTCAATTTGACGATATCGCCAACCGCGAATTCTGTTCCTGTAGCCATGATTTGCAAGCCCTCATAAGCAGGGGACATCCCTGTGCTTTCCATATGGGGGGCTGGCCATTTGCTTTCAAGTGTTGCTGGCGTATCTGCCGGGGTGCAATTTTTTTGCATCCCTTCTCTTGTGTCAGCACTAACGCTATGACAATATGCTTTTGCGTCAGCACTAACAGGAGGCAAGCATGGAAGATCAGGACAAGGGAAAGCGCACTGGGGCGGATCGACAGAGAGAATTCGCGGAGCGCCAGAAAGCAGCAGGTTACAAACGCACCACGGTGTGGATTCACGAAGAGACGGCAAAGGAGGGAATCAGGGCGGCAAGGGCAGGGGAGCCGTTGGAGCCGATGGGATCAAAAGACCCGATGAGCTGGGCGGCGGGCTGGATCAGCGAAAAGGGCAAGCAGTAACTGGCTGAGGATTTAGCCGATTGAGAAGGTGGCCAACCCGGTGTTCGAGCACCGGGAGGGCCTATCACACGACGAAACTTGAAGGTACACGTCATGCAATTTAAACAGAATACCATCCAAATTTTAGACGCGCACGGTCAGGTCATCACCACCATGGTGCTGCCGGCCAATATCAAGCTGGCTCAATTGGCACCACTGAAGATACTCGGCGACATCAGTGTCAAAGTTCTATCAGGCGCCGCGCCATTTCGCGGGATCTGTGTAGGGGGTGTGCAATGAGCCAGCCAGCCGCTCGGATCGCCGACGAAGCTCTTGAGTTATTGCGTGCCACGCACGAACGCCTCAGCAATATGCGCGTGTTGTTCAACGCCATCACGAAGGACCTGAAGCACGGCAAGTCGCACGATATCGAAGAGCTGGCCAGCCTCGGCAGCTTCCTTGGCTACGACTGGGCCAACTACGTCGATAGCGAAGTCGAGCAGATGCAGAAGTCGCTCGACGCGGTGGAGGTGGCCCAATGAGCGTCACGTGCCTGGGGACTGGGAAAAGGGTATCGCTTGCTTCGATGTCGAGATTTCCGAACTGGCTGCTCACGACGAAACGGAGGCGTTCCATGCGATCCAATTCGCGATCGTGGGGATGGGAGGGCGATGTACAAGTCTGGAAACGGGATTCATCGATCGCGTAGCCCGGGCGGCGGTGATTGGTCTCCGTTCGCTGCGTGCCGGTGCTGAGCAGTTCACTCCTGTAGACGTTGACTGACAAACTACGAAAGCTTCGTGGTATCCAAGGCACTACCCCGTTACAGGGTGGTGCCTTTTTCGTTGTTGGATGGACCGGCGATTATCGACCTTAGCCCTTTTCAATTTGGTAGATCAAATCCGTCCTCACTTCTTCCGCACACGGGCGACACATACCTATCAGCGTCCAAGGAAGGAAGTCGAGAACAAGAAAGGTGAAGCCTCCAACACGTTTACATTTGACTGTGTGACCATGCGTGCAGCGAGACTGTTTGTAGGTCTTGATGCCCATATAAATAAACCCGGTGGTGGTAATTTAATAAGACTGGGATTTTTTCCGTTTACTGCTATGCCCTGAAAGCCCCGGTTTACGGGAAAACCACTGGGAAAAAATCCCAGTAGATGCTCGGTACGCCTGAACGACCGGACGCAACCAGACATTTCGCCAATGCTGAGTGGGATAAAATCCCAGTAGCAGGCGGAAAAAATCCCACCGAAAAATTCGAAATCAGATGAACTTGAATGTGGGGGGACCTGGTCTCACTTCCAGATCTTTCCCCGGGCACTCGTCTATCGCCGCCCAAGTGATCGCGTACAACGCACAACGCGCCATTCCTTTTTCGCGGCCCTTCCTGTACTCCCGCGTGCGAACGATAAGTCCAGCGTCCAGAAGCTCCTGTAAAGCAGAAGCGAGTGTTTTTGCATCCATAGGCCTTCCTTTGGCCAGCATTTCGGCGGTGCACGAGAGATCGCCGTTGTTCCGTCCGTTGTAATTTCGGGCCAGCTTTATGAGTACGGCAATCGCTTTAGGCGTTAGATTGTCGAATGCGGAATGAGCCAGTAGCCGATATGGAAGCGCCAGTACACGACCGCCACCGAAATCAACCTTGTAGCCTTTCTTTCTGGCCATTAGAAGCTCACAGGCAGGTGCGAGTGCTCGCCCCAAAGCAGGGGTAAGCACCGCAAATCTGAATTAGGAAACTTCACGTATCGCGACGAATTTCATATCGGGGGAACGCGGACGGCGCACTTCTGAGTTTTGGTATGCCTGCGGTTTATTCCGAGGCGCTTTCTGGCTACCGCATTGCTGGCGAGTTGAGGCGCTGGTATTCGTCCGGGTGCGGGCAGTAGAATCGATTTGTCTCATCTGTGGCTTCCCAAAGCATTCCGATGTGATACGTCGAGTCAGTGGTGCAAACACTGACTCGACACTTCTCCCTCTCATCGCGCACCTTCTCGGGCAGCGCGCTCGATCCAAGCTTTAAGTTCAGTCATCAGAATCAAGCGCCTCCGGCCTAGCTTGAATGCTTTCAGGTCTCCGCTAGCTATTAGTTCGTATATCCCGGAACGCGAGTGGCCGACGATTCTTGCGGCATCTTCAACGCTCACCGACAGCGGTGCGAACTGTTCTGCTTGGCTCATATGTTTATCCTTGATCGATGGGGCGGACTGTACGATACTCGTCCGGACGTAAACATCGTATTTGTAAGTAACACGATCTGCAAGCAAAATTCTTGCAGGCTTTGAGAGGCTCGCAGATGGCTAACCGTTCCAAAAAGGTCGTGCTTTCGACCCGAATTGCTCCCCATCTCAAGGATGGCCTAGAGCTATTCGCGCGCGTAAAGAACATGAAGATTGTTGAAGCGATCGAAGAGCTCATTGATGTGGCGCTAGAGAGCTACCACATCGAATCGCCCTTACGGGATATGGATGGAAAGAGGGGAAAGGTTCCAGTCTCAACTCTGATTAGCTGGCTCTGGTCGGAAGACCCAATAATCTACAAGTTACGGCTTGCTTATTTGGGGCATCAATATGTCGATGAAGAGACTTTCATTATCGCCGCTCAGGTGATGGGAGACAGGTTCTCAGGTGACTTTGACCTTTTTGAGTACACTCGGAAAGCGGCGTCCCACAGGCGGCCACCGGAGGCCAGGGCCATAGATATTGATAAAGTTCGATTGGAATGGAACTCCCTCACGTCATATGCGAAATTCGTCGTTTCAAACAAGCCGTTAGTAGTGGATTACGACGATTTTGTAATCATGTTGGGAAAATCTAAAAAGTTAAATTAACTCAACTGCCGCAGCCTTCGTGCCGGGCGCGAGGTGGGCATACCTAAGTGTCATCTTGATATCGGCGTGCCCCAGCAGATCCCGTACTGTGTTGAGCGGTACGCCGGCCATCACTAGACGTGACGCGAAATCGTGACGCATATCGTGCCAGCGGAACCCTTCGATATCCGCTCGCTTTAGCAGCTTGAGCCAGGCGCTTTTAACGTCCTCCAGACGGCCGCCTTCCTGACTCGGGAAGACGTATCGAGATTTGCCGGCCAGCTTCTTCCATTCCTCCAACACACGCACCGTTTCCTTGTTCATAGGGATGTGTCGTGTGTCGCTTGTTTTGGTTGTGGTGCCGGCGGCAGTAATCGTCTTCGTTTGGAAGTTCACCGCGGACCATTTCAGGTCGAACAGCTCTCCGCGTCTCATGCCAGTATTCAGCGATACCAGGACCATAGGCTTTAGGTGGTCGGTGAATGGGACCTGCAGCAAGCTCGGCATCGGTTCCTTGCCGCGATCCGCTCTCCACTTGTTCGCACTTTCGCGCTCCACCCGCGCTTCGTCTTGACGGGCGTCGAGTGCTTCCCGAAGCCGTTTTGTCTCTTCAGCATCCAAGTAGCGGACCAGTCCCATCGAGTCGACTTTTAAAGCTTTGAGCCTGTCCATTGGGTGGGCATCGATGTACTCCCATTCAACTGCTCTGCTGAAAACCCCGCTGATGGAGCCCATTTTTCGATTGACCGTCGACGGCTTGTTGCCTGACTGCATCCATCCCGTGCGGATCAGGTCCAGGTCGCGGCCGGTGATAGCGTCGAGACGCTGAGGCATGATTGGCTCGAAATTGTTGTTGAGCGTGTGCAGGGTTTTCTCATGCCCTTTGTGGTGAGTCTTGAACCAGGGCATGTAGGTGTCATCGATGAACTCGCGTAAGGAGGGGAGGGTGGCGCCTCTTCGTCCTTGGCTAACGACTAGCGGTTCCCCTAGCGATCTAGCCTCTGCAAGATACTGAGTAGCCTCTGCTCGCGCTTGCTCCAACGTCAGTATGCCAATACGACCTAAAGTCTTCTTGCGGCCCCTAGCCCAGGTCACTACATAGGATTTGGCGCCGGCGGCAGTGACGCGCACGAACAGACCGCCGACGGTGGTATCATGGACCTCATATTCGTGGCCGGTTATCTGCAGGGACGCCAGCAGCTTGGCGGTGAGCTTCTCTTTCAATTTGTTCCCATGGGTGCATGGTGGGTGCAAAAAGAACTATACGGCGTCGTTTTCACGGACACAACCGGACGAAAAACCCAATAAATGCGGGGTTCGGCCAGTGTTTGTTGGGGTTTGGATAGCCCTCCTAAGGGGAAGGTTGGCAGTTCGAACCTGCCCTGGGACACCATCATTCAGAGCCTTGCAACAGCTCGCAAAAAAAAGCCCCGTGCAGGATGACCTGCCGGGGCTTTTTCATGCTCGTATCAATGGCTCAGTTCGCTGCGCCACCGTCAGCCTTGCCAATCGAGGTGCTGACCTCAGTCACATGTCGCCGCCCGTTGACCTCGTAACTGCGCCCGTCTGCATCAGCGTCCGGTTTGCGCAGTGCCAATTGTGCAAACAAACCATGTTTTTCGTCGTAGCTGCCAAACCAGTCAACCAGTTTTCCGATGTAGCAGTCGTTACCGATTATCACCGGCAGGTCGAAAACGTCTTCCACTGAGTAATGCACCGGGCCGTAGCTGTAGTAATCGTTCTCGCCTGCGCCGTTTGCAGGAATCGGGCAAAGAGGCGTGCGCTGAGTGTCCACGCTACCGGTCTGCGCTTCGTTCGCTTTGGTGATTGCCCGATTGAGCGTAAGCCGCAGATCAGGCTCCAATTCGAAGGTACTGGTGCCGTCATCCTTGTGTTGAGTGGTGGGCACATTCAGGGAGTAGCTGTATCGCACCGTCACGGTGGGTACTTCACGATTGATCTTCAGCGGATTGAGCAAGTAGATGTGATCAGCACCGTAGGCACCGTTGCGGTAGGCGACGTAGATATTGCCGCGAGCCTTGATCCAGTACGCCGATTGGTTGGCACCACGATCATTGGTGTAGAACAGCGCGCTTTCAGGCTCGGAGGACCTTTTGATAAACCGGTCACCGTCTCGGCGCCAGGTTTCCACGTAGGTAAACATGCCGGTGCCACCAGCGTAGGTCTGGACGATCAGGTCTCGCTGCCCGTCGCCGTCCATGTCCAGCAACGAGTAGGAGGTTTGCCCGGTTTCTGCTGCCGCGTCGATGTCGCTGGCGGTCAATGCCTTCCATTCATCCGGTGTAACGTCTTTGGGGATCGTCGATGGAAAGTGCGTTTGCTCGCTGGGGTTGTCTTTGTCAGAGTCGCCTGAAAACGATGTCTCTCCAGAATTGATCACCAGTGAAGCCAGCACTCGTTCAACCGCCACCTCTCGATTGCCGCCCTCGCTGGCTGCCTGAATGCTGCGTTGCAGATCTTCCAGTACCTGTTTGTCGATGCCGGTAGGTCTGTGCGCCACGGCATCCATCTGTTGCGCCTGTAATAACTTCAGTCGGTCGCGATAACTTTGCTCAAGGCAAGCAACGTCCGCTTCGCACTGATTACGTGTCTTGAGCCACAACCGTTGTGTGCGTTTGAGTTCAGGTTGCCTTTCACCGGTGATCTTCATCAGTTCCCGATAAACCGCGCTCATCTGCGCATCCAGTTCATACACGCTCTTACTGGCACAAACAGCGTTCTCCACCGCACTCACCGCTTTCGCACAATCCATTCCAGCCGCCATCGCCTGCTGGAAAAACAGCAGCGCACAGGCGGACACGATGCAACGTCCTTTGATGTACACGAGATAAACCTTGTAGTGGAAAGGTAAGAAGTCGCGCAGGGTAATTGCTGCGCAAGGAATCTTGAAGTGCTCGCTTCAGGGAACGTCACTTGTGGCCGATAACCCACTCGGTGACTTAAAAGTCGCGCGAAATCGCTTGATAGCATTTGGCCGGCAGCTATCATCTGCGCGCCTGAAATTGCCCTCACTTCAATTGCCTGGAAATCCTCGATGCTGTCGTATCACCAAAAGAGTTTTCTGATCGTCGATGATTTCTCGGATTTCCGCAGTTCCGTGCGTTCGATGCTGCGCGAGCTCGGGGTCAAGGATGTGGACACCGCCGACACCGGCGAGCAGGCGCTGAAGATGTGTGCGCAGAAGTCCTACGATTTCATCCTGCAGGATTTCCACCTCGGCGACGGCAAGAAGAACGGCCAGCAGGTGCTTGAAGACCTGATGTCGGAAAAGCTCATCAGCCATGAAGCGGTGTTTGTCATGGTGACGGCCGAGACCAGTCAGGCGATGGTGCTCAGTGCCCTGGAGCACGAGCCGGATGCGTACCTGACCAAGCCGTTCAACCGCTCCGGCCTGGCCCAGCGCCTGGAGCGTCTGGAGCAGCGCAAGACGTTGCTCAAACCGATTCTGCAAGCCCTTGATCGGGGCAAACCGGTCGAGGTGCTCAATGCCTGTATTGCGCTGTGCAAGCAGGACATCCGCTATTCGCCGTTGTGCCTGCGCTATCGTGCCGATGCGCTGCGCGACATGAACCAGAACGAGGCGCTCGAACGTCTTTACGACAGCATCATTGCTGACCGGCCGTTGCCGTGGGCGTTTGCCGGGCTGGGCAAATTGCTGTTCAAGCGTGGGCAAGTGGCGCAGGCCAAAGGCGTCTACGAAAAAGCGCTGAAGGTGTTTCCGATGATGCCGGCGCTGTATGACGGCATGGCCGATGTGCTGGTCGCCGAGGGCGATACCAAAGGCGCGCAGCGGGTACTGGAAGAGGCGATTCGTTTGTCGCCGCTGGCGGTGCGCCGGCAAGCGCTGCTCGGCAAACTGGCGATGGCCAACGAAGACTTCGACACCGCGTCCCGGGCCTATCGTCAGGCGGTGGCGCAGGGCGCGCAGTCGCGCTTCAAGGACCCGGAAAGCAACCTCGGTCTGGCCCATGCCTTGATCAGCAAGGGCAGTGAGCGCGGTCTCGACACCCGCACGCGGCTGGAGATCAACACCACCCTCAGCGCTGTGGCGAAAGAGAACCCGAGCGACCCCGGCCTGCAGATTCGCGCGCGCCTGATGAAGGCCACCAGTCTGTTGCTCAACGATGCCGAAACCGCCGACAAGCTCACCGAGCAAGCGCTGCTGCGCCTCGACGGCATGGAGCAGTTCATGAGTCCTGAGGCGGCGTTGCTGGTCGCCAAGCAATTGCAGATGCTCGGTCAGGCCGAGGCGGGCACCTCGATGCTCAAGAGCTGCGCGGAGATCTACGGTGATGACCCGGCGGTGATGAAAGACATCGCCAAGCTTACCGACGACCCGACTATCCTCAGTTCGAGCAACGCCGCTGCCGACCTCAATCGCCAAGGCGTGCGCGTGTACAAGACCGGCAACCTGGTGGAGGCCCGTGAGGTATTCCGCAAGGCGCTGAAGATGCAACCGAAGAACATCAGTATTGCGCTGAACATGGCCCAGTCACTGCTGCACGGCACCGACACCAACGTGCCGTCGGCGGAGCTGGAAGAATGTCGGGCCTGCCTGAAACTGGTTGGCCTGATGCCCGACACCGACGCGCGTTTTGCGCGTTATCAGAAGCTGAAAAGCAAGGCGTTTGGCGAATGAACCACTTTGATCCGGCTCTGGACTTCTCCACGGTGATTGCCTCCACCGTTCACGACATGAAGAACTCATTGGCGATGCTGATGCAGGCTCACAGCCAGTGGCTGGCGCGTTTGCCTCAAGAGCAGTGCGGCGGGGCGGAGCAGGGTGTGATCGACTTCGAGTTCGCCCACCTCAACGGCATGCTGGTGCAGTTGCTCGGGCTGTACAAACTCGGCGTCAACCAGATGCCGCTGCAACCGGCGTATCACGAGCTCGATGATTTCATCGAGGCGCAATTGGCGGCGCATCAAGAGGTGTTCGCCAGTCGCGGGATCATCGCCACCTATGAGGTCGATCCGCTGAGCCCGCTGGGTTTCTTTGATCGCGAGTTGATAGCGTCGGTGCTGGGCAACTGCATCAACAACGCGATTCGTTATGCCCGCGAGTCGCTGCTGATCACGGTCAGTGACGAGGCCGGGCAGTTGGTGTTGAGCATCAACGATGACGGCGACGGCTACCCGGCCGAGATGCTCGAGCGTCAGGCCGATTACGTGCAGGGCATCAATCACAGTAGTGGCAGCACTGGGTTGGGCCTGTATTTCGCCAACCGCATCGCGGCGTTGCATCAGCGCAATGGCGTGGTCGGGCATACCGAAATACGCAACGGCGGACCACTGGGCGGCGGGGTGTTCAGCCTTTATCTGCCGTGACCCGGGTTTTTGTTTGACGCTGCTTGATATTCCGAACAGCCGGAGCCTATTTTGTACGGGTCGCCGTTCGCGGCTCGCACAATAACAAGGATTGCGTCATGACAACCGATGGCCAGCGTTCACTCGCGCAGCGACTGACCGGCATTGATGAGATTGAATGTGTCACGCCGGATTTGAACGGCGTGCCGCGAGGCAAGGTGATGACCGCCGAGGGTTTCCTCGAAGGGCGGCGTTTGCAGATGGCGCGGGGTGTGCTGCTGCAATGCATCATGGGGGGGTATCCGGCGGCGCGCTTTTACGGCAGCGATGACGGCGATCTGGCGCTGGTCGCCGAGCCCTCGATGATCCATCCACTGCCATGGAGCGACGAGCCACGCGCCCTGGCGATTTGTGATGCCGATGAACTCACCGGTGAAAGCTCCAATCTGTCGACCCGTGGTCAGCTCAAGAAGGTCATTGCCCGTTACGCGGCGCGTGGCCTGGCGCCGGTGGTGGCGACCGAACTGGAGTTCTTTGTCTTCGCCCCGAACACCGATCCGACCCAGCCTTTCCGTCCGCCGGTAGGCCTTGATGGGCGTCGAGAGGATGGCCAATCGGCGTTCAGCGTCAGTTCCAACAATGGCCTGCGGCCGTTTTTCAGCGAAGTCTATAAATGCATGGCAGCCCTCGGCTTGCCGCGCGATACCTTCATGCATGAAATGGGCGTCAGCCAGTTCGAGATCAACCTGCTGCACGGTGATCCGCTATTGCTGGCCGACCAGACCTTCCTGTTCAAGCACCTGCTCAAGGAAGTTGCGCTCAAGCACGGCCTGACTGTGGTGTGCATGGCCAAGCCGCTGGCGCACACACCGGGCAGTTCGATGCACATTCACCAGAGCATCGTCGAGATCGCGACCGGCAACAATGTGTTCAGCGACGAGAGCGGCCAGCCGACGGCGATGTTCCGTCACTTCATTGGTGGGCAGCAGGCGGGCATGGCGGATTTCACCGCACTGTTTGCGCCGAACGTGAATTCCTATCAGCGTCTGTGCCACCCGTATGCGTCGCCGAACAATGCCTGCTGGTCGCACGATAACCGTGCGGCAGGGCTGCGAATTCCGGCCAGCTCGCCGGTGGCCCGACGCGTGGAAAACCGTTTGCCCGGCGCCGACGCCAACCCGTACCTGGCGATTGCCGCGAGCCTGGCCGCCGGCTTGCATGGGATCGAACATGAGCTGGAACCGACTGCGGCGATTCAGGGTGAGTTCGAAGTGCCGGACAATCTTTCGCTGCCGTGTACCTTGCATGCCGCGCTCGAACGTCTGAAACGTAGTCAATTGGCCAGGGAACTGTTCGGACAGGAGTTCATCGAAGGCTACATCGCTTCGAAGACCATGGAGTTGACCAGCTTCTTTGATGAAATCACTCCCTGGGAACGGCGTGTTCTAGCAGCCCAGGCCTGACGAACCGTCGCCATCGGGCTATCGTTTGGATAGCCCGATACTCACTGCAAGGAGCCGCTCGGAACGCCGATGCGCCAAATCTGGAAATCCTTTCGAGCGCTGTATTTCGCCTCGCTGATGATGTTGATCGGCTCGGGCCTTCTATCTACTTATCTGGCGTTGCGCCTGGCCGCTGACCATGTCGACGGACTGTGGGTTGGTGCGCTGATGGCGGCCAACTATTTCGGCCTGGTGCTGGGCGGCAAGATCGGTCACCGACTGATTGCCCGGGTCGGGCATATCCGGGCGTATTCGGCGTGTGCCGGGATCGTCGGTGCGGCGGTGCTCGGGCATGGCCTGGTCGACTGGCTGCCGGCGTGGCTGGTGCTGCGGACCATCGTTGGCCTGGGCATGATGTGCCAGTACATGGTGATCGAGAGCTGGCTCAACGAGCAGGCCGACGCCAACCAGCGCGGTCTGGTATTCAGCGGCTACATGATCGCTTCGTATCTGGGGCTGGTGCTCGGTCAACTGATTCTGGTCATGCACCCGGGCCTCGGTCTGGAACTGCTGATGCTGGTCGCCCTGTGTTTCGCCCTGTGTCTGGTACCGGTGGCGCTGACCCGGCGGATTCACCCGGCGCCGCTGCATCCGGCACCGATGGAGCCGCGTTTTTTCATCAAGCGGGTGCCGCAGTCGTTGAGTACGGTGCTGGGTGCCGGTCTGATCATCGGCTCGTTCTACGGTCTGGCGCCGCTGTATGCCTCGCAGCAGGGGCTGTCGACCGAGCAGGTCGGTCTGTTCATGGGTAGCTGCATTTTTGCAGGCTTGCTGGTGCAGTGGCCGTTGGGCTGGTTGTCCGACCGTTATGACCGGGCGCTGCTGATCCGCTGCTTTGCCGGGTTCCTGGCGGTGGCGGCGTTGCCATTGGCAATCTTGCCGCAGGTGCCGCTGGAGGTTTTGTTTGTTGTCGGGTTCATGTGCTCACTGGTGCAGTTCTGTCTGTATCCGCTGGCAGTGGCGTTCTCCAACGATCACGTCGAAGGCGATCGTCGAGTGTCGCTGACGGCGATGCTGCTGGTGACCTACGGGGTTGGCGCGAGTATCGGGCCGCTGCTGGCGGGTGTGCTGATGAAGCTGTTCGGCAGCCAGAGCCTTTACGCGTTCTTCAGCTTCTTTGCTCTGGTGCTGGTGTGGCGCATTCGGCCGAAAGCGGTGACCAATCTGCATCAGGTCGACGATGCACCGCTGCATCACGTGGCGATGCCGGACAGCATGTCCAGCTCGCCGTTGGTGGCAGCCCTCGACCCGCGCGTGGATGAACAGGTGGTGCAGGAGCAGATGCAGACTACGGTCACGCCGGAGCCAGAGCCGCAACCTGATTCCGGGCTTGGGAAAGGACCTGAGTCTGAGCCGGCAACAAGCCCTGATGATGAGGGTGACAGACCCACGCCGGATATCAGTGGCGCCAGACCTTAACGGGCGCCGATGGCGTTCCACTCGCCACAGGTGCCCATGACAGAAGCTGCTATTCGGGTTGGAAATAAAAAAGGGCAGTCCCGCCAAGGACTGCCCTTTCTTTTTTGCGTTCGAATCAGAGATCGTCTTTATCGAATCGGCGTGCTTCACGCTGCAACTGATAGACAAAACGCTCGACGTTGCGCGCGGCCTGTCCACTGATGTTGTGGAAGCGCAGACCGGCGAAGGTAATGTTGAGCTTTTCTTCGAAGTGCAGATAACGCAGTTCGACCGAGGTCGGCTGATTGCCGAACAACGGGGCGGCGATCAGGCGGTCATAGACCTGGCCCAGTTGCAGGCGGTCGGTGATGTCGCCTTCAAAGCGCAGCTTGCAACCGGTGGCGGAAATATCCAGCAGTTTGCCGTTGATCGGCGCCTTGAGTTTTTCGCCGCCGAGTTCGACGCTGACCAGATCGGTCAGCTTCAGCGCTGCACGAAAGGCGTTGCGGCGCTGGTGGTAAACCACTTCGGTCGGCAACTCGCCGGTGTAGAAGCGATCACCTTCGGATTCTTCGATGTTCAACGTGCCGGTGCATTCCCAGGCAATGCGCACGCCTTCGTGGAAGCCTTCGACCCTGAAGGGTTCACCCGCCAGCAGAAAGCGCTCGCCATCGCGCGGGATCATTTCGTCCAAGGCGATGGTTGCGGTTTCGCGGTCGACCTTGATCAGGTAGCTCTGGAAACGCTGACTGCGCTCATGGAAGGTGATGATCAGCGGGTCGTGGCTTTCTTGCAGCTGGCGCAGGTTGCTGGAGATTTCCAGGGGCGTGGTCAGCACCTTTGGTGGCTGCGGAGTATCATCCGCGCTTAGGGCGTTTGGCACGTTTTCTCAATCTCCAGACAAAATTTGACTACGACTAGCCAGCATTTTGCCAGCATGTTTCGCGGGTTGATAGTGCAGGCACATCGAATGGCTCACGCCTGGCTGAGCGTACGCGGCTTGGTGGGTTTGGCGAAAGTGCCAGTGGCGTCATACAGCGCCGGTGGCTCGCCCCCGGTGAGGATTTTCAGCTGATTGGCCGTGGTGGCCTGCTGAATCTGGATCGACTGGCCGTTCTTGACGTTGGCGGCCTGGCACTGGGCAATCAGGTCGGTCAGTACATCGCTCTGGGACAGCAACTGATCGCCAATGCTCGATTGGCTGGCCAGTTGCTCCAGACCCTGGCGGTCGAGCGGCAGGTTGAGGCTGGCAAGGATTTCACTGCGCTTGCGGCCATGCTGTTCAAGCAGAATGATCAATGCCTGTTTGCGCGCCAGAATATCTTCGAGCAAGGGCATGTCGCGACCGTGCAAGGCGAGGGACTCGGTTTGCAGTAACTCCAGCAATTGTTGAGCTGGAGCAAAGTCGTCGGTGATCAGTTGCAATAAATTAGTGTCGTGCATGGCTGGCCTTGGGTTCTAAGCGTCCAAAAGCCTGGCGCCGGCAAAAGCCTAGCGCTGGGCTTCGAAGTTGAGCAGTTTGCTGGCTACACGGTTGCTGTCGACTTTGTAGCTGCCATCGGCAATCGCTGCTTTCAACTCGGCCACACGGGCTTTGTCGACGGCAGGCTGATCACGCAGCTTGTCAGTGACCTTCTGCAACTGTTGAGCCTCATTGCTGAGGTGTACCGATTCCCCGCTTTTTGCGGTACTGGCCGTTTCGGCCTGGGTATTCAGCGGTGCAGAGGTGCCGGTTTCGGCGTTTTCCTTTGGCGCGCTGGTACGCGTACTGCCTGTAAGTGACGAGGAGCTGTTCAAACGGCTGAAATCGATGACCATGTTAAAAACCTCTGGGAATTTGGACGCTTGCCATGTTTTCGGCCATTCCCTGGAAAACTTTAGGCTCATTTGCAATGAGCTGTCTGCGCCGAAGCGTGCCCTGCTGCGGCACAGTTTAGGGAAGCAACGGGGCTGGCGCCAGTTTTCTGCGTGAGCGTTTTACATGGCCACTTCCACCTGGCCCGGCGCGATGACTTGCGCCTTGATCACTCGGTTGGAGTTGAGGTTTTTCACTCGAATCTGTTCTTTCAGGCCGCCATTGGCCAGGGCCTCGCCGGGCATGCGCACGGCGAGCGTACCGCTGCGGGCGATGATGACCACTTGATCACCCTTGCGCACCACTTCTGCCTGTTCCAGGTGCACCAGCGTAATGACCTGATCGGCTACCGTTGGTCGGGTCAATTTCTGTCCGATGGCTTCATCCACCGACGTCAAAAAACCTTGATTGATCTGACTGACGTCGCGTTCACGCAAGGTCACGTCCTGCGGTTCGATAATCCCGGCACGTTTGAGGGGTCGGGTAGTGGTGACAATCTCGCGAAACAGGCGGACTTGAGCGGGCACGAACACCGTCCACGGCGAGCTTCCCTCGCAGCGAACCTTGACCGTTACCCGGCCCAGCGGACGTGCCGGACTCTCCAGCGACGCTGTCAATTCCTTGTCGCACATAGGCATGCGCATACGCGGGTCGAGCTGGTTGACCTCGATTTCGTAGCGGCCTTCCGTTTGACTGGTGGCCAGATAGTCTTCTACGGTGAACTCAAGAAAGCCCTGAGTGACGCCGATAAGCATGTCAGGCAAGGTAACCGTATCAGCACCGGCAGGGCTGCCAGCGAAAAAGAAGCAGACGGCGGACACCGCGCACAGCGCTTTGCGGGTGCGGGAGGTCAGGCGTCGAAAAAATGTCGTTTGAGCGTTCATACGAGTTAAAAAGCAAGCGCCGTGCCGTTTAGCAATGAATGTGCGTCGCAACAACACTTGGCGTTGGTGTAGGAGTCTGGGCATGGCTGGTGTAATGGATTCGGTGAACCAGCGCACGCAACTGGTGGGGCAGAATCGCCTGGAGCTGTTGTTGTTCCGTCTCGACGGTCAGCAGCTCTACGGAATCAACGTGTTCAAGGTGCGGGAAGTGCTGCAATGCCCGTCGCTGACGTTGATGCCCAAGTCCAGTCCTGTCGTGTGCGGGGTGGCGAATATCCGGGGGGCGACCATTCCGATCCTTGATCTGGCAATGGCGACCGGCTCGGGTGCGTTGAAAGACAAGAACAACCCGTTCGTGATCATCACGGAGTACAACACCAAGACCCAGGGTTTCCTGGTCCGCTCGGTGGAACGCATCGTCAACATGAACTGGGAGGAGATCCATCCGCCGCCCAAGGGCACGGGTCGCGATCACTACCTGACGGCTGTGACTCGGGTCGACAATCAGTTAGTCGAAATCATCGACGTCGAGAAGGTGCTGGCGGAAGTTGCGCCGACGCCGGAAGCGATTTCGGTCGGCGTGGTCGATGTCGAGACCCAGAGCAAGGCGCTGTCGCTGCGGGTGCTGACGGTCGATGACTCGTCGGTGGCACGCAAGCAGGTCACGCGTTGCCTGCAGACGGTCGGTGTCGAAGTGGTGGCGCTGAACGACGGCAAGCAGGCGCTGGATTACCTGCGCAAGCTGGTCGATGAGGGCAAGAAACCGGAAGACGAGTTCCTGATGATGATTTCCGACATCGAGATGCCGGAGATGGACGGGTACACCCTGACGGCGGAAATCCGCAACGACCCGCGCATGCAAAAGCTTCATATCATCCTGCATACTTCGTTGTCGGGGGTATTCAATCAGGCGATGGTCAAGAAAGTCGGTGCCGATGACTTCCTGGCCAAATTCCGTCCTGATGACCTGGCATCCCGGGTAGTCGACCGGATCAAAGCAGCAGATATCAGCTAGGGGCCTTCTGCCCCTGGCGGTCAACACGATTTAAGAGGCGGCATCATTGTCTACGGGTAATTTGGATTTCGAACAGTTCCGGGTCTTCCTGGAAAAAGCCTGTGGCATTTTGCTCGGTGAAAACAAGCAGTACCTGGTCTCGAGCCGTCTCAACAAACTGATGGAGCAGCAAGGCATCAAGTCCCTGGGTGAGCTGGTACAGCGCATCCAGACCCAGCCGCGCAGCGGTTTGCGCGAGCAGGTGGTCGATGCCATGACGACCAACGAAACCCTGTGGTTTCGTGACACCTATCCGTTTGAAGTCTTGAAGAACAAGGTGCTGCCTGAAGCGATCAAGGCCAGTCCCAACCAGCGTCTGCGGATCTGGTCGGCGGCATGCTCGTCGGGGCAGGAACCGTATTCGCTGTCGATGTCGATCGATGAGTTCGAGCGGAGCAACCTCGGCCAGTTGAAGATGGGCGTGCAGATCGTTGCCACGGACTTGTCCGGCAGCATGCTGACCAACTGCAAGACCGGCGAGTACGACAGCCTGGCAATCGGTCGCGGTTTGTCCGCTGATCGACTGCAGCGTTACTTCGACCCGAAAGGGCCGGGGCGCTGGGTGATCAAGGCGCCGATCAAGAACCGGGTGGAATTCCGTTCGTTCAACCTGCTCGACAGCTATGCAGCGCTGGGCAAGTTCGACATCGTGTTCTGCCGCAACGTGCTGATCTACTTCTCCGCCGAGGTGAAGAAAGACATCCTGTTGCGCATTCACGGCACGCTCAAGCCTGGCGGGTATCTGTTCCTTGGCGCCTCCGAAGCGCTGAACGGTTTGCCGGATCATTACCAGATGGTCCAGTGCAGCCCGGGGATCATTTACCAGGCCAAGTGATTGGCGGCGGCAATACAAAAAAACGGGAGGCCCTCAAAGGCCTCCCGTTTTTTGTGCCCGGCGTTTAATCCCCAATCACCACAAGCCCCTGTGGGAGCGAGCCTGCTCGCGAATGCGGTGTGTCAGAAAAACAGATATCGACTGACTCGACGCTTTCGCGAGCAGGCTCGCTCCCACAGTGGGTCTGTGGTGTGGGTGAGAGGGGAGGGCAAGCGGCAGAAAAGCGGCAGCCAGCGGAAACCGGTTGCCGCTTTTCTGGCATTGCCGCGTTGCCGATTGCTCGCAAAGCCCCGGTTTATGGGGGTTTTTCTGTTTGGCACGGCGCTTGCTAAAGCTCAGATACGAAAAACCGGTCACCCGAAGGTTCCCGACATGAGCATCAGCTTCGACAAAGCGCTCGGCATTCACGAAAAAGCACTGGGCTTCCGCGCCCAGCGTGCTGAAGTCCTGGCCAACAACATCGCCAACGCCGATACCCCGAACTACAAGGCTCGGGATCTGGACTTCTCCAAAGTGCTCGAAGCACAGAGCCAGAAGAACGCCAACGGCACCATCGCCCTGAACATGACCAACAGCCGTCACATCGAAGCTGAAGGCCTGGGCAATGGCGACGAGTCGCTGATGTATCGCACGCCGATGCAGCCTTCGATCGACCAGAACACCGTGGACGCTCAGCTGGAACAGTCCAACTACGCGGAAAACGCCGTCGGCTTCCAGGCCAGCTTCACCCTGCTCAACAGCAAATTCAAAGGGCTGGTGTCAGCCCTGCGCGGAGAGTAATCCATGTCCCTGTCCAGCGTTTTCAACATTGCCGGCAGCGGCATGAGCGCACAAACCACGCGTCTGAACACCGTGGCTTCGAACATCGCCAACGCCGAAACCGTCTCCTCGAGCATCGACCAGACCTATCGCGCCCGTCACCCGGTGTTCGCCACCATGTTCCAGGGCGGTCAGAACAGCGGCAGCAACTCGCTGTTCCAGAGCCAGGACGCCGCGGGCCAGGGCGTACAGGTGCTCGGCGTGGTCGAAGACCAGAGCAACCTTGAAGCGCGCTACGAGCCGAACCATCCGGCTGCTGACGCCAAAGGCTACGTCTACTACCCGAACGTCAACGTGGTGGAAGAAATGGCTGACATGATTTCCGCGAGCCGGTCGTTCCAGACCAACGCCGAAATGATGAACACCGCCAAGACCATGATGCAGAAGGTACTGACCCTCGGTCAGTAATAAGGGACGACTGCGATGAGTGTTTCCGATACCAGCAACACCATAAGCATGAAGGATCTGCTGTCCAACTCGTCGAAAAAGACCAGTGGATCAACAGTGGATGGCATTGCTTCAGCGACTAACAGTTCCACCGGCGGCCAGGCTCTGGGCAAGGATGCGTTCTTGCAATTGCTGGTGACCCAGCTGAAAAACCAGAACCCGCTCGATCCGCAGGACAACAGCGCATTCGTTGCGCAGTTGGCGCAGTTCAGCAGCCTTGAGGGCATTACCACCCTCAACAGCACGGTCAGCTCGCTGGCCGGCAACTACAACTCGTCGCAGGCGTTGCAGGCGTCGTCGCTGGTGGGTCGCAACGTGATCGTGCAGACCAATACCGCGCAGCTCGACGACCCGAGCAAAGGCCTGACCGGTTCGGCGACCGTGCCTTCGTCGATTGCCGGCGGCACCGTGACGATCACCGACAGCACCGGCGCAACTGTGCGCACCATTGATCTGGGCAGCCGCGCAGCCGGCAGCGCCAGCTTCACTTGGGACGGCAAGGACTCGTCCGGCAATCTGGTGCCCGTGGGTACTTACACCTTCAAGGCCAACGCGCCGATCAACGGCACCGCGACGGATCTGGCCACCTATCTGCCGGCCACCGTCAACAGCGTGACCATCAGCCAGACCGGTGGCGAGCTGATGCTCAACCTGTCCGGCAAGGGCTCCGTCGCCCTGTCCAAAGTACAAACCATTGGTATATAGAGCCGATTAACCGGCACAAAGGAGTGGAATATGTCTTTCAATATCGGCCTTAGCGGTCTCTATGCAGCCAACAAACAACTGGACGTGACGGGTAACAACATCGCCAACGTCGCGACCGCCGGTTTCAAATCGTCCCGTGCGGAATTCGAAGACGTTTATTCGGCAACTCGCTTGGGTACTGGCAGCAAAGTGATCGGCAATGGCGTGCGCCTGGCCAACGTTTCGCAGCAATTCACCCAGGGTGACATCAGCAACACCGGTAACGTGCTGGACATGGGCATCAACGGTTCCGGCTTCTTCACCATGAGCAACAATGGCTCGATCTCCTACACCCGTGCCGGTACGTTCAAGGTCGACGATAAAGGTTTCATCACCAACACCGACTACACCTCGCGTCTGCAGGGTTACGGTGTGGATGCCAACGGCAAGATCATCAACGGCGTGCTGACTGACCTGAAGATCGACACCTCGAACCTGGCACCGAAGTCGAGTTCGACGGTGACGTCGAGTATCAACCTCAACTCGTCGGCCCCGGTGATCAACGATACCGGCGCCAACGCCGTGGTATTCGATCCAAACACGCTGGCAACTTACACCAAGTCGTTCAGCACCCCGATCTATGACACTCAGGGCAACTCGCACGTCATGGATCAGTACTTTGTGAAGACGGGTCAAAACACCTGGAAGGTTTACACCCTGGTAGACGGGCGCAACCCGGATGCTACCGGTAGCGATCCGAAAACCACCCCGCCGGTGGCGTCCACCATGACCTTTGACTCCGCAGGCAAACTGACTCAGATCAGCACACCTAATCCGGCGACTCCGGGCACCCCGACGATCAGCAGTGACCTGACCCTGAAAAACTGGAAGCCAGGCACAGTGACCAACGGTGTCTTTACGCCTAACGGCGCATCGGCAAACACCAATGGTGTGACCATTTCCATGGCCCTGACCACTCAATACAATGCTGATACCACGCGCACCATCCCGACTCAGGACGGTTATGCCACTGGCCAGATCACCAACCTGAGCATCGACGGTACCGGTACCTTGTTCGCCAACTTCAGCAACAATCAGAACAAGGCCATCGGCCAGGTTGCGCTGGCCAGCTTCACCAACGAACAAGGCCTGCAGGCTATCGGTGGTACCAGCTGGAAAGAGACGTTCGCGTCGGGTATTCCAGGTTACGATGCGCCGGAAACCGGTACTTTGGGTTCGATCTCGTCCAACTCGCTGGAAGAGTCCAACGTTAACCTGACCAATGAGCTGGTAGACCTGATCAAGGGCCAGAGCAACTATCAGGCAAACGCCAAGACAATCTCCACTCAGAGCACCATCATGCAGACCATCATTCAGATGACTTGATGTGATCTGATCGCAGCACCGAAAACCGACGCCCCAAGGCGTCGGTTTTTTTATGCGCGTTATTTGGGACGTGTGTTCAGTTTTCTACCGTTCGTCGGTCGCTGTGGTGCGGAACTTGCACTCTCGCGGAGCAGTGGTGGCGCGCGTCAAACTTTCATTCGCAGCGCATATTTTCAAGCCGGGCTCAGGGTTCGGTGGCTCGGAAGCCGTCATTAGTCATCAGGGATGCGACACGTTGAACAGTCATAAAGCCGTCAGTGCGCCCGCCGCGGTGCCAATACCTTACGTCGCCGGTCTGGCTCTATACCCCCGCACTGTCCGGGCATCGCCGATTTTCCTGTCGGTGATGCCTCATTCAAGCCAATTGAAACCATTTCTCCTGTTGCCGGCTGCACGCCGCAACCATGGCGCAGCCGTCGTGCGCGGTGATTTCCCTGACCGTGTCGCGCATGACCGACCCAGCACAAATCCGTCGGATTTTTCGCGATGCTCAAGCCTTTTCGCAACCAGGCCTTGCGTGCACAAGAGAGGGTGACCCCCGTAGCACCGGGCAATTCAACGCAGTTTCCAACACAAACACACTCACACAAGGAAGATGTAATGGCGGTAATTTACGGGTCCAATGGTGCAGATACGCTGGCAGGTACCGCCGGCGATGACCAGATACGTGGTTTGGCAGGTGATGATGTGTTGAATGGTGGGGATGGCAACGACCTTCTCATCGGCGGCGAAGGGGCTGATCAGCTCAATGGCGGCGCAGGTTTTGACACGGCCAGCTACGAAGACGCCAACCAGGGCATCGGCGTGACGATCAACCTGAAAACCGGGGTTCACACTGGTCTGGCGGCGGGCGATACGTTCGTCGGTATCGAGGCGTTTCGTGGTACCAGCTACACCGACAACTTTGTCGCCGATGCCTCGGCCAACTCGTTTGATGGTGTGATCGGCTACGACACCTTGAGTTACGCCACCTCCGAGCAGGCAATCAACCTGACATTGACGGGCGCCAACGGCACCGGTCTGGGCGGTGATGCGCAGGGTGATACATTCAGCAACATGGACCTGGTCATCGGTACGGCATTCGATGATGTCTTTACCCTGAACTCTGGCAGCACCAGCGTCAGTGGTGGCGCCGGCAACGACGTCTATATCCTCAATGGTCCCTGGGCAGGTGGCATCGGTGAAGCCGTTGGTGGCGGTGACGATGAAATCCGCACCAACCAGCCCAAAGTGTCCATGCCTGGCGAAATCGAGCGCCTGACGTATACCGGCACCGGTAACTTCAGCGGTACTGGCAACGCGGGTAACAACATCATCACTGGCGGCGTCGGTAATGACGTGCTGATCGGTGGTGCAGGTGCTGACCAGTTGATTGGCGGCGCAGGTTTTGACACGGCCAGCTACGAGGACGCCAACCAGGGCATCGGCGTGACGATCAACCTGAAAACCGGGGTTCACACTGGTCTGGCGGCGGGCGATACGTTTGTCGGTATCGAGGCGTTTCGTGGTACCAGCTACACCGACAGCTTTGTCGCCGATGCCTCGGCCAACTCGTTTGATGGTGTGATTGGCTACGACACCTTGAGTTACGCCAGCTCCGAGCAGGCAATCAACCTGACATTGACGGGCGCCAACGGCACCGGTCTGGGCGGCGATGCGCAGGGTGATACATTCAGCAACATGGATCTGGTCACCGGTACGGCATTCGATGATGTCTTTACCCTGAACTCTGGCAGCACCAGCGTCATTGGTGGCGCCGGCAACGACGTCTATATCATCAATGGCCCTTGGGCAGGTGGCATCGGTGAAGCCGTTGGTGGCGGCGACGATGAAATCCGTACCAATCAGACCAGCATGGGGATGAGCGGCGAAGTCGAGCGCCTGACGTATACCGGTACCGGCAACTTCACCGGTACTGGCAACGCGGGCAACAACATCATCACTGGCGGCGCTGGCAACGATGTGCTGAGCGGCGGTGCAGGTGCCGACCAATTGATTGGTGGCGCCGGCATCGACACTGCCAGCTATGAGGACAGCCTCGCAGCGGGTGTCACGGTCAACCTGAAAACCGGTGTGCACACCGGCTTCGCCGCAGGCGATACCTTCTCCGGTATCGAAATCATTCGTGGCAGCAAGAACGGTGACACGTTCTTCAGTGGCACGGAGGCCAACATCTTTGATGGCGGCACGACAGGTGGTGTCGATACCGTCGATTATTCGTTGTCGACGCAGGCGGTGAACATCACCCTTACCACGCTCGGCACTGGCAGCGGTCAGGGTGGTGACGCGCAGGGCGATACGTTTACCAACATCGAGAAAATCGTCGGTTCGGCCCAGAACGATGTATTCACCACTGGCTCCGCAGCTTCCCTGTTCGAGGGCGGGGCGGGGAACGATCTGTACATCATCAACGGCTCGCCCAATCAGTCGATAATCGAACTGGCGGGGGGTGGTGATGACGAAATTCGCACCTCGCTGACTACCATGACCTTGAGTGCCGAAGTCGAACGCCTGACCTATACCGGCACCGGCAACTTCACCGGTACAGGCAATGCTGGCAACAACATCATCACCGGTGGCATTGGCAATGACCTGTTGATGGGAGGGGCGGGCGCCGATGTCTTCATCGGTGGTGCGGGGATCGATACTGTCTCCTACGACGATTCCACTGTGGGCGTGACCATCAACCAGAAAACCGGTGTTCACACGGGCATTGCCGCGGGCGATACCTTTGATGGCATCGAAGTCATTCGCGGCTCCAAATACAGTGACACGTTCCTGGCCGGTGTTGGTGTCGACAAGTTCGATGGCGGTACAACGGGGGCGGACAACATGGATATCGTCGACTACTCGCAATCTGGCGCTGCCATCAACCTCACGCTGGTCTCCGGAAGCGGCACCGGAGCCGGTGGTGATGCCGAAGGCGATTCGTTCTCGGGTATCGAGAAGGTGATCGGTTCGGCGTATGACGATGTGTTCAACTCCTCGACGTCCGGCTCCTTCACCTTGCAGGGAGGCGCGGGCAATGACGTCTACATCGTCAACACCGGTGCATCGGCAGTGATTGTCGAAGCGCAGGGTGGCGGCGACGACGAAGTGCGTACCAACCAGCTCAGCATGGGGCTGCACAACAACGTCGAGCGTCTGACTTACACCGGTACTGGCAACTTCACCGGTCGCGGCAATGCCGGCGACAACATCATTACCGGTGGCGTGGGCAACGATACCTTGATGGGCGGCGCAGGCGCGGACAGCTTTTTCGGTGGTGCCGGAACTGACACCGTCAGTTATGACGACAGCACTGTGGCGGTTACGCTCAATTTCAAGACGGGCGTATACAGCGGCATCGCGGCAGGTGATACCTACACCGATATCGAACTGATTCGCGGCACGCAGTACGCCGATACGTTTATCGCCGGCGCTGGCGCGGACAAGTTCGATGGTGGTACTGGCGTTGATGTGGCGGATTACTCGCAATCCGCCCAGGCCGTGACACTGACGTTGGGGGCTTCCGGTGTCGGCTCTGGCACGGGCACTGGTGGCGATGCCGAGGGCGACAGCTTTTATGGTATCGAGAACATCATCGGCTCGGCCTACAACGACGTCTTCATCGCCAATGCCAACTCGACCGGTTTCACCGTGCAAGGCGGCATGGGCGACGATGTTTACGTCCTCAACAATGCAAACTATGGCGCGATCATCGAACTGGCTGGCGGCGGCAATGATGAAGTGCGCACCAATCAGTCCTACTACCTCATGAATGCCGGGATCGAGCGCTTGACCTTTACCGGTACCGGGATGTTCCAGGCGCGAGGCAATGCGCTGGATAACGTCATCACGGGCGGTGCCGGGGATGACATATTGATGGGCGGCGATGGCGGCGACACGTTCATCGGTGGCGAGGGTTTCGATACTGTCAGCTATAACGACATTGGACCGGTGGGGGTGGTCATCAATCTCAAGACGGGTGAGCACACCGCGATTGCCAAGGGCGATACCTTCCAGAGCATCGAGAAGTTCGTCGGCTCGGGACGCGACGACACGTTCATCGGTAACGATCAGGTCAACAATTTCGACGGAGCATTTGGGCGCGACACGGTCAGCTTTGCCTTTGAAAGCTCGGCCATCACCCTCGATCTCACTCAGCCACTGACCGGTGCCGCAGCGGGCGACACTTACACCAACATCGAAAACTGGGAAGGTACTGCGTTCAACGATACGTTGATCGGCGGCGCCGGCTCCGAGACGTTCATTGGTGGCAAGGGCGCTGATTTTATCGATGGCGGTGCGGGTGTTTCCGACGAAGCCTGGTACATCGGCAGCTCGGCGGCGGTGCAAATCAACCTGCTGGCCAATACGGTCACTGGAGGCGATGCGAGCGGTGATGTACTGGTCAATATCGAAGGGCTTCACGGCTCGTCATTCAATGACACGCTGACCGGTAACGCCGGCTGGAACGTTCTCTATGGCGGCGAAGGTAATGACCTGGTCTATGGCGGAGATGGCAACGACTCGATTTACGGCGGCAACTACGAGCCCTATGCCATCAATGGTCCGGATCGCAGCGGCCCGGCCGAGGCGGATCAGCTGTTTGGCGGCAATGGCAACGACAGCATGTTCAGCGCCAACAACGATGTCGGCAGTGTTCTGCATGGCGATGCCGGTAACGACGACATCACCGTGTACGCCGGTACCGCATACGGTGATGACGGCAGTGATTCGCTGGTAGGTACGGGGCCTGAGTATCAGCTGTTTGGCGGCGCCGGTTCCGACACGTTGATTATGCTCGGCGGTGGTTTCGCCTACGGGGGTGAAGGCAGCGATACCTACAAGGTGTATTCCTCGACCAATGTGATGATCAAGGATGATGGCCTTCAGGGTGGCGATAAAGTCGAGCTGACGAATATCAAGTCGTATGCGGATGTGATCATCAAGACCGACGGTACCAATGCCTACATCTTCAACGCCGTGGAGTGGAATGCGGGCAAGCAGAACAACGCGGTGATTCTTGCTGACTGGTATGCGGGTTCAAACACCATCGAAACCTTTGCGACAGCCAATGGTGAGACGTTCACCATTCCGGTTGTGGGGCAGGCAATGGCCGGGTCGTTTATGGTCTGAAGTTAGCTTGCCTTAATAATTAACGGCGAAGCCTGTCACCGGGTTTCGCTGTTTTTTGACGGAGCAAAAGAAAAAACCCCCGACAAACCAGAAGTCTGTCGGGGGTTTTCTTTTGCCTGGAATGTATCAGGCGTCTCGCAACGCCTGATTCAGCTCAGCTTATTGGCAAGCTTCGCAATCCGGCTCGTCGATCGCGCAAGCCTTTGGCACTGGCGCCGGACCGGCAGGCGCTGCCAGAACCGAATCGTCGCCGTGGTTGCCGCCGCTGGAAACAGCGTTCAGCTTGCCGGTGTTGATGGTCGACTTCTCGGTGCTGGTCGCGGCCAGGGCACGGAGGTAGTAAGTGGTTTTCAGGCCACGGTACCAGGCCATGCGGTAGGTCACGTCGAGCTTCTTGCCCGATGCGCCGGCGATGTACAGGTTCAGCGACTGGGCCTGGTCGATCCACTTCTGACGGCGGCTGGCGGCGTCAACGATCCACTTGGTGTCCACTTCGAACGCGGTCGCGTAGAGCTCTTTGAGTTCTTGCGGGATGCGCTCGATCTGTTGAACCGAACCGTCGTAGTACTTCAGGTCGTTGATCATGACCGAGTCCCACAGGCCGCGAGCCTTGAGGTCGCGAACCAGGTACGGGTTGATCACGGTGAATTCGCCCGACAGGTTCGATTTCACATACAGGTTCTGGTAGGTCGGTTCGATCGACTGCGAGACGCCAGTGATGTTGGCGATGGTGGCGGTCGGAGCGATGGCCATGATGTTGGAGTTACGAATGCCTTTCTGTACACGGGCGCGAACCGGTGCCCAGTCCAGGGTTTCGTTCAGGTCAACGTCGATGTACTTCTGGCCACGAGCCTCGATCAGGATCTGTTGCGAATCCAGCGGCAGAATGCCTTTGGACCACAGCGAGCCTTTGAACGTCTCGTACGCGCCGCGCTCGTCAGCCAGGTCGCAGGAAGCCTGGATCGCATAGTAGCTGACCGCTTCCATCGACTTGTCGGCGAACTCGACGGCAGCGTCGGAACCGTAAGGAATGTGCTGCAGGTACAAGGCGTCCTGGAAGCCCATGATGCCCAGACCGACCGGACGGTGCTTGAAGTTGGAGTTCTTCGCTTGCGGCACCGAGTAGTAGTTGATGTCGATCACGTTATCGAGCATGCGCACGGCGGTGTTCACGGTGCGTTGCAGCTTGGCGGTGTCCAGCTTGCCGTCGACGATGTGGTTCGGCAGGTTGATCGAACCCAGGTTGCAAACGGCGATCTCGTCCTTGTTGGTGTTCAAGGTGATCTCGGTGCACAGGTTCGAGCTGTGAACCACGCCGACGTGCTGCTGCGGGCTGCGCAGGTTGCACGGGTCTTTGAAAGTCAGCCATGGGTGGCCGGTTTCAAACAGCATGGAGAGCATTTTGCGCCACAGGTCTTTGGCCTGGATGGTCTTGAACAGCTTGACCTTGCCCGGGTATTCGGTCAGGGCTTCGTAGTACTCGTAGCGCTCTTCGAAGGCTTTACCGGTCAGGTCGTGCAGGTCCGGTACTTCGGATGGCGAGAACAGGGTCCACTTGCCGTCATCGAAGACGCGCTTCATGAACAGGTCAGGGATCCAGTTGGCGGTGTTCATGTCGTGGGTACGACGACGATCATCACCGGTGTTCTTGCGCAGTTCGATGAACTCTTCGATGTCCATGTGCCAGGTTTCCAGGTAGGCACACACAGCGCCCTTGCGCTTGCCACCCTGGTTAACGGCTACAGCGGTGTCGTTCACTACTTTGAGGAACGGAACCACGCCTTGGGATTTGCCGTTGGTGCCCTTGATGTACGAACCCAGAGCGCGCACAGGCGTCCAGTCGTTGCCCAGGCCGCCAGCGAATTTGGACAACATGGCGTTGTCGTGGATCGCGTGGTAGATGCCCGACAGGTCATCCGGAACGGTGGTCAGGTAGCAGCTCGACAGTTGTGGACGCAGGGTGCCGGCGTTGAACAGGGTCGGAGTCGACGCCATGTAGTCGAAGGACGACAACAGGTTGTAGAACTCGATCGCACGCTCTTCCTTGTTCTTCTCTTCGATCGCCAGGCCCATGGCCACGCGCATGAAGAAGATCTGCGGCAGTTCGAAACGCACGCCATCCTTGTGGATGAAGTAACGGTCGTACAGGGTTTGCAGGCCCAGGTAGGTGAATTGCTGATCGCGCTCGTGGTTGATCGCCTTGCCCAGTTTTTCCAGGTCGAAGGTGGCCAGCACAGGGTTCAGCAGTTCGAACTCGATACCTTTGGCGACGTAGGCCGGCAGAGCCTTGGCGTACAGGTCGGCCATTTCGTGGTGAGTGGCGCTTTCGGCCACTTCGAGGAAGCCCAGGCCTTCGGCGCGCAGGGTGTCCATCAGCAGGCGGGCGGTGACGAACGAGTAGTTCGGCTCACGTTCAACCAGAGTGCGAGCGGTCATCACCAGCGCGGTGTTGACGTCGGTCAGGGCCACGCCGTCGTACAGGTTTTTCAGGGTTTCGCGCTGGATCAGGTCGCCGTCGACTTCAGCCAGGCCTTCGCAGGCTTCGGTGACGATGGTGTTCAGGCGGCCCATGTCCAGCGGCGCGAGGCTGCCGTCGGCACGGGTGATGCGGATCGACGGGTGCGCGTTGACTGCTTCTTCGACCGGGGCGTGGGCAGCACGTTCTTTCGAACGACCGTCGCGGTAGATCACGTAGTCGCGGGCAACTTTCTGCTCGCCGGCACGCATCAGGGCCAGTTCGACCTGGTCCTGGATTTCTTCGATGTGGATGGTGCCGCCCGAAGGCATGCGACGCTTGAAGGTCGCGGTGACTTGTTCGGTCAGGCGGGCAACGGTGTCGTGGATTCGCGACGAAGCGGCAGCAGTGCCGCCCTCAACTGCGAGAAACGCTTTGGTGATAGCGACGGTGATCTTGTCATCGGTGTAAGGAACGACAGTGCCATTACGCTTGATCACGCGCAGTTGACCAGGCGCGGTGGCGGCCAGATCCGAATTCGAATCGGCGGCCTGCGGCAAGGTGCCCTGCGGGTTCTCGCGAGTTGTGTCGGTTTGCATGGGTGTCTCCACGTTCTCTATGTTTGTTTGGGCACCATCAAGGTGCCCACCGTTCCGTCCTGAAGCACTACAACCGGCACGCGCCGGGCATAACGACTTCGGGACAGTTCAGGAAGGGGGCCTTGTGGGCGCCGCTTCCATGCCGAAGTCTTCGGTTCGCGCGATACGCGTGAAACCGCATTCCTTTCGGGGGCAGGTTCGTCACTGCAACACCCGTACCGTTATCGTCGTGGTCGACTGAAAAACGGTAGCCATCCGCAGGCGCGGTTTGGGCTTCTGAAAATACGTTTGGTTCAACCCGACAATGGCAATAAAAAGCCTTGAATTCACTGTCCGGTTTGTGTTTGGTTTTTTAGGGTCAAACCCTACATGTAGGGTTTTTTTACGCCCGGGCTACAAGATAATGCGTTTTGGTGGGGGATTGCAACGTACTACCTGTGGATAAACCTGTGCGTAAATTGTGTGTGAAACGGGGAATTGGCGTGTAGGCCGCGAACCTGCTGAGCTAGACCGTTTGTCACTGTTTTTCACTCGGGAAAAACGCTTCAGCGGATTTTTAAGGGCGCGAACCCTACCACAAAAAACCGCCTTGTCCGAACGCATTTGGCGACTTGTGTTCTGGCTGTACGCCGTTTATACAATCGAGCGGTGTCTCGCCATTCTTATCCTCCCAAAAGATGACAAAAAGACGGGAGGATTGTGGGAGCGGGCTTGCTCGCGAATGCGTTGTGTCAGGCAGCATTGATGTTGAACATGCCACCGTCTTCGCGAGCAAGCCCGCTCCCACACGGGAATCGAGTCAGGCCGAGCGTTCTTCCTTATTAATAAAAACAGCAAGCAGAGGTCACCGGTGGAGCAAGAAGCGTGGCAGGTATTGATAGTCGAGGACGACCAGCGTCTGGCCGAACTCACCCGCGAATACCTGCAAGCCAATGGATTGCGCGTGGAGATCGAGGGCAACGGCGCGCTGGCGGCGGCGCGGATCATCAAGGAACAGCCGGACCTGGTGATCCTCGACCTGATGCTGCCCGGTGAAGACGGTCTGAGTATTTGCCGCAAGGTCCGCGACCGTTACGACGGGCCCATCCTGATGCTCACCGCACGCACTGACGATGCCGACCAGATCCAGGGGCTGGACCTCGGCGCCGACGATTACGTGTGCAAACCGGTGCGTCCACGGCTGCTGTTGGCGCGGATTCAGGCCTTGCTGCGACGCAGTGACACAGCCGAACCCCTTGCGGAAAAAAGCCGTCGCCTGCAGTTCGGCCCGCTGGTGGTGGACAACGCCTTGCGCGAAGCCTGGCTCAGCGACAGCGGTATCGAACTGACCAGCGCCGAGTTCGACCTGCTCTGGCTGCTGGTATCGAATGCCGGGCGGATCCTGTCTCGCGAAGAGATCTTCACCGCGCTGCGCGGCATCGGCTACGACGGCCAGGACCGTTCGATCGATGTACGCATCTCGCGGATCCGCCCGAAAATCGGCGACGACCCCGACCACCCGCGACTGATCAAGACCATCCGCAGCAAAGGCTACCTGTTCGTTCCTGAAGCCTGCGTGGATCTTGCCCTGTGAACTCGATCTTCCTGCGCATCTACGGCGGCATGTGCGCGGCGCTGATTCTGGTGGCGGTGCTCGGTGTGCTGGCGCTGCACCTGCTCAATCAGGTGCGCAGCGAGCAGTACCGCGAGCGCCTGGCCCATGGCACGTTCTCGCTGATGGCCGACAACCTGCAACCGATGAACGAAACCGAACGTCATCGGGCGCTGCTGGTGTGGGAGCGTCTGCTGGGGATTCCACTGGCACTGAAGACGTTTTCCGAGACCGGTCTCGATCTGTCCCAGCGCACCCGTGTGCAGCGCGGCCAGGCACTGGTGGAGCAGACCGGTCCGCACGCGGCGCGGGTCTATCGGCTGGTCAGCGATAAAGAACAATTGGTGCTCACCGGTGACGTGCAGCAGATCAGCGAGCAATTGGCGCGGGCGACTATTTACCTGCTGGCCGATGAGCTGGTGCGCGTGCCGGTCGGCGAACAGCCCAGGCGGCTGGCGCAGTTAAAGGAAGAGAAGGGTTTCGGTTTCGACCTGCGCCTGGTCACGGTGGACGAGGCCGACATGGACGAAGACCAGAGCCGACGAGTGTCCGAGGGCGATACGGTGATGGCGCTGGGCAAGGGGGGGGACTCGATCCGGGTGTTTGCCGGCATGGTCGGTACACCGTGGGTGCTGGAGATCGGCCCGCTGTATCAGATGAATCCCTACCCGCCGCAATGGCTGGTACTGATCGCCGCCCTCGGTCTGAGCCTGATCGGTCTGATCGTTTATCTGCTGGTGCGTCAGCTCGAACGGCGTTTGCGCGGCCTTGAAGCAGCGGCCACGCGCATTGCCAAGGGCAGTCTGGAAACCCGCGTGCCAGCCCGCGGCGCGGACTCGGTGGGGCGCCTTGCGTCAGCATTCAACGGCATGGCCGAGCACTTGCAGCAGTTGCTGGCCATCCAGCGTGAACTGGTGCGTGCGGTGTCCCATGAACTGCGTACGCCAGTGGCGCGCCTGCGTTTCGGGCTGGAGATGATCGGCTCGGCGACCACTGCGCAGGCGCTGGAAAAGTACCGTGAGGGCATGGACCACGACATCGAGGACCTCGATAAACTGGTCGACGAGATGTTGACCTACGCGCGACTGGAGCAGGGTTCCCCGGCGCTGACCTTTCAACGCATCGATCTTGATGCACTGGTCAATCAGGTGATCGAAGAGCTGGCGCCGTTGCGTGCCGAGGTCACGGTGCAGCGTGGGTTGTGTCTGTCTGCGGCGGACAACGACGGCGCCTGGGTCGAGGCCGAACCGCGCTTCCTGCATCGGGCGTTGCAGAACCTAGTGAGCAACGCGATGCGCCATGCGCGCTCGAAGGTCACGGTGAGCTATCAGGTCGGGCAGTTGCGCTGCCGGGTCGACGTCGAGGATGACGGGCCGGGTGTGCCGGAGTCGGCGTGGGAGCGCATCTTCACCCCGTTTCTGCGTCTGGATGACAGCCGCACGCGGGCGTCAGGCGGGCATGGTCTGGGGCTGTCGATTGTGCGGCGGATCATCCACTGGCACGACGGCCGGGCGCTGATCAACAAGAGCAAGAGTCTGGGTGGGGCTTGCTTCAGCTTGAGCTGGCCGAGGAATCAGGAACGCCGCTGAGTGTTGTGGTGGCAGGCATGCAGCCTTCGCGAGCAGGCTCGCTCCCACAGGGGAGTGCATTTCAACGTGTGGGAGCGGGCTTGCTCGCGAAGGGGCCCTCTCAGGCACCGCAAATCTTCAGGCAGGAATGCTCATCAGACTCAACAACTGCCCGTCCTGCACACCAAATTGCGCCTCCAGTTCGGTGCCATGGCGCCACTCACCGGACAGATCGGTCAACAGCCGCAAACGCACCTGACCCTGCTGCGTCCACTCCAGTACCTCGGCGTGCTCGAAGTAGAAGCGCTTTTGCACGATCGGATACAGCGCCTTGAACAGGCTCTCTTTCACCGAAAACGTCAGCGTCACCCACAACCCCAGAAGCTCGCGCGAACCGGCGGCCATGCGCTGCAGTTCCGCGGGGGTCAGGATCTCTCCGGCCAGCCGTTCGGCGCGGTCGCTGTCGAGCAGGTTTTCCAGGTCCATGCCCAGACCGCGCCAGTGCTGTTTATTGGCGACAATCGCCGCTGCGCGCCCGGTGCTGTGGGTGATCGAGCCGCAGATGTGCGCCGGCCAGACCGGCGCGCGGTCTTCGCCAATCGCCGGGATCACGCTCGAGCCTTCGAGCTGCTGCAGCGCGGCCCGGGCGCAGATCCGCCCGGCGAGAAACTCGGCCTGACGCTTGGCCACCGAGCGCTGAATACTCGGCGGCGGCTCGATGGCGCTGCGCTGGAAATCATCGCCCAGCAGTTGTTTCGGGTCGAAACGGGTGCTCAGCAGGACTGTGTCGGACAGCACGTTTGGCAACGGCCAGTGGGCGTCGAGGGGGGTGCAGCAGGTGGGGAGGGGCGGGCTGGAGTTCATGGCGGGCATTTTGCCGGTTCACAGGGGCAAGGTCGAGATCGGCGGTGCGGCTTTCGCAAGCAGGCTCGTTCCCACATTGAATCTGCGCCGATCACAAATCCCTTGTGGGAGCGAGCCTGCTCGCGAAGGCCGCGCCGCAATCCATCAGCCAAAGATCTTCTGGAAGAACGCCTTCATGTCTGCCCAGGATTTTTCATCGGCGGCCTTGTTGTAACCGATATCCGGGCCACCGTGATCGCCGTGGCTCAAGCGATCGGCGTCGGGATTGGTGAAGCCGTGCTTGGCGCCGTCGAGGCTGACGAATTTGTAGTCGGCGCCGGCCTTGTCCATTTCACTCTTGAACGCGGTGACGTTGTCAGCGGTGACCATGCTGTCCAGTGCGCCGTGCTCGACCAGAATCTTCGCCTTCACACTGCCGGGGGTGGCCGGGGTGGTGGTCGCCAGTGCGCCATGGAAACTGACCACGCCCGCCAGCGGCTCGCCTTGACGCGCCGCGTTGAGCACCACGCCACCGCCGAAGCAGTAGCCGATGGCTGCGATTTTATTCACGTCGGTCTGCGGCTGTTTTTTCAGCAGGTTCAGTCCGGCCTCGAAGCGCTTGCTCGACGCGGCGGCATCCTTGGTCGCAGCCTGCATGAACGCCATCGCATCTTTCGGGTGCTCGGTGTTCTTGCCTTCGCCGTACATGTCGATCGCCAGCGCGCTGTAGCCCAGTTCGGCGAGGTCGCGGGCGCGACGCTTGGCGTAATCGTTCAGGCCCCACCACTCGTGCACCACCACCACGCCCGGGCGCTTGCCCTTGATCGCGTCGTCGTAGGCGTAGTAGCCGATCAGTTTTGTGCCGTCGGCGCTCTGGTAGGGAATCTCCTGAGTCTTGATCGCAGCGTTGGCCAGACTGCTGGCAGCGAGCAGGGCGAGGGCGAGGAACAGGCGCATGGTCGGTCTCCTTGTTTGAAAAGTGGTCAGGACAGCCTAGTCGATTTGATTCAGCGCAGGTTCAGAGAGTGTTCAGGGGAGGTACAGGGGCAGGTCAGTAACCTTGCGCCATACCCAAACAGCACTGAGAAAGAGGAAACTCGATGACTCGTCTGAACAAACTGCTGCTGGCTTTCACCTTGTTGGGCTCCAGCATTGCGGCACATGCCGATGACACCACCAACTTCGCCGGCCTGACGTTCGGCCAGACCAGTGACAAGGTCAAAAAATCCCATGCGCTGAACGACAACCTCGGCCACCCGGACGCCAGTGGCGCGATCGACGGCAACAACACCTACGGCGTGCGCCTGGGGCAGCAAAATTCGCAAGGTCGCTACTACGCCACCTACGACAACGTGTCCGGTTCGCACAATGGCATTAAACTGCGCCAGGAAAACCTGCTGGGCAGCTACGATCTGTTCTACCCAGTGGGCGGCAGCACCAGACTGTTCGGGGGCGCAACGGCCGGTTTGACCAAATTGACTCAGGAGTCGCCAGGCTACAGCCGTGACAGCGACATCGGTTACGCCGTCGGCGGTCAACTCGGTGTGCTGCAGCAAGTGGCGCAAAACGTTTCGGTCGAACTCGGTTACCGTTACCTGATGAGCAACGCCAGCACTGAAATGAAAGAACGCGGCGGCAGCAAACAAGGCTCGCTGGACTTGACCAGCAGCGCCCAGACTTACCTGTCGGCCAACTACGCTTTCTAGAAAAGCGATTCGCGAGGGCAAGTGCCAGGCGAAATCAGGGTGGGAGCGGGCTTGCTCGCGAAGGTGATGGTTCAGTCGACATCTACGTTGACTGAACCACTGCTTTCGCGAGCAGGCTCGCTCCCACAGGTGTGTTGTTGGCGTTATCGATTTACCCGGGAGAGCGTTATGAAACTGTTGGTCGTCGAAGATGAAGCGCTGCTGCGCCATCACCTGCAAACCCGCCTGACGGAGAGCGGTCACGTGGTCGAGTCCGTGGCCAATGCCGAAGAGGCGTTGTACCAGACCGGCCAGTTCAACTTCGATCTGGCGGTGATCGATCTCGGCCTGCCGGGCATGGGCGGTCTGGATCTGATCCGGCAGTTGCGCTCGAGCGGCAAGACGTTTCCGATCCTGATCCTCACCGCGCGCGGCAACTGGCAGGACAAGGTCGAAGGCCTCGCCGCCGGTGCCGACGACTACGTGGTCAAGCCGTTCCAGTTCGAAGAACTCGATGCGCGACTCAACGCCTTGCTGCGCCGTTCCAGCGGTTTCACCCAGTCGACCATCGTTGCCGGCCCGTTGCTGCTGGACCTCAATCGCAAACAGGCGTCGCTGGATGAAGAACCGCTGGCACTGACGGCCTACGAATACCGCATCCTCGAATACCTGATGCGCCACCATCAGCAAGTGGTGCCCAAGGATCGCCTGATGGAGCAGCTCTACCCCGACGACGACGAGCGCGATCCGAACGTGATCGAAGTGCTGGTCGGTCGCCTGCGTCGCAAGCTGGAAGGCCCGGCCGGGTTCAAGCCGATCGACACCGTGCGCGGTCTCGGCTACCTGTTCAATGAGCGCTGCACTTGATTCGTTCGCTTCGTGTTCGCTTGATGCTCGCCGCCACCACGTTGGCGGTGTTGTTCATGCTCGGCTTGCTGCCGGCCATGCAGGGGGCGTTCAGCCTGGCGCTGCAGGATTCGATCGAGCAGCGTCTGGCCTCGGATGTCACCACGCTGATCTCCGCAGCGCGCATCGAGAACGGCCGCCTGATGATGCCGGCGCAATTGCCGGATGAGCGTTTCAATCTGACTGACAACCGTTTGCTTGGCTACATCTACGACCGCGAAGGCAAACTGGTCTGGCGGTCGAAAGGCACGCAGGAAGAGCAGATCAACTACAAGCCGCGCTACGACGGCATGGGTAACGAGTTCGCGCGGATCCGCGAAAGCAACGGTCAGGAATTCTTCGTCTACGACGTCGAGGTCAAACTGCTGGGCGGCAAAAGTGCAGCGTTCAGTATCGTTGCTCTGCAACCGGTGCGCGAATACGAAAACACCCTCGAAGGCCTGCGCGACAATCTCTACCTGGGCTTCGGCGCTGCGTTGCTGGTGCTGCTGGCGCTGTTGTGGATCGGCCTGACCTGGGGCCTCAAGGCGTTGCGCCGGCTCAGTCAGGAGCTCGACGAAATCGAAAGCGGTACCCGCGAAAGTCTCACCGAAGAGCACCCGCGCGAACTGCTGCGCCTGACCGGTTCGCTCAACCGTTTGCTGCACAGCGAGCGTCAGCAGCGCAGCCGCTACCGTGACTCACTCGATGACCTGGCGCACAGTCTGAAAACCCCGCTGGCGGTGTTGCAAGGGGTCAGTGAAGACATGGCCCAGCGTCCCGAAGATCGCGATCAGGCCTGGGTGCTGCAAACCCAGATCGAGCGCATGAGCCAGCAGATCAGCTATCAACTGCAACGGGCCAGCCTGCGCAAAAGCGGTCTGGTGCGCCATCAGGTGCGCCTGCAACCGGTGCTCAAAAGCCTGTGCGACACGCTGGACAAGGTCTACCGCGACAAGCGCGTGCGGGTGGCCTTCGATCTGCCGGATCAATGCTATGTGCCGATTGAGCAGGGCGCGCTGCTGGAGATGATGGGCAACCTGCTGGAAAACGCCTATCGCCTGTGTCTGGGCGAAGTGCGCATCAGCGTGCGCGAGACCCTGGCCGGCATCGAGTTGTGCATCGAGGACGACGGCCCCGGCGTGCCACCGAACCAGCGAGCGCGGATTCTGGAACGCGGCGAACGCCTGGATCGTCAGCACCCGGGGCAGGGGATCGGGCTGGCGGTGGTCAAGGACATCATCGAGAGCTACAACGCCAAGCTGGCGCTGGGCGATTCGCCGATGGGCGGGGCGGCGTTCAGGATTCATTTTCCTGCGGTCTAGTCGCAGGTCTTGCCGGCCTCTTCGCGAGCAGGCTCGCTTCCCACATTGGATCGGCGGTGTTCACAGCCCCCTTGTGGGAGCGAGCCTGCTCGCGAAGGCGCCAGTCGGTTCACCGCGCCACTCACTGCTCCTGCGCCCGATAAGCCCCCGGTGTCAGCCCCGTCCACTTCTTGAACGCCCGATGAAACGCCGACGGCTCGGAAAAGCCCAGTTGCTCGGCAATCTGTTGCAACGACAGATCCGCCCGGCCCAAATGGTAAATGGCGATATCTCGCCGCAACTGATCCTTCAACTCCTGAAAACTGGTGCCTTCCTCGCGCAAATGCCGGCGCAGGGTCTGCGGGCTGATGTGCAGGTGTGCGGCCACCGCTTCCAGGTCCGGCCAGTGCGCGCTGTCGCGGCTGAGCAAGCGGCGCAGGCGGCTGCTCAGGCTGTCGCCGTCATCCGGTCGCGACAACAGGTCGGCGGGTGAGCGTTCGAGAAAGTGTTTGAGGGTGCGTTCGTCCTGCAACAGTGGCATGTGCAGATAGCGGCTGTGGAACAGCAGGCTGCTGTGCTCGGCAGAAAACACCAGCGGGCAGGGGAACAGCAGGTCGTATTCGGCACCGTGCGCCGGTTTCGGATAGCTGAACGTGGCCTGCTCCAGACGAATACGCTGGCCGATCAGCCAACTGCCGAGGCGATGCCAGATCACCAGCAGGCTCTCGCTGAGAAAGTGATCCGGGTCCCATAACTGCGAATCATCGAGGCTTAGCCGCACCCATTCGTCTTCGCGCTGCAGGCTCAGGCGCGGGGCCTCGGGGAATAGGCTATAAAACAATAAACCGCGTTGCAGCGCCTTCTCCAGATTGCGGCAGTGGATCAGGGCGTGGCACATCATCGCGAAGCTGCCGGGTTTGCTCGGTGCGTTGCCAAAGCCCAGGTATTCGTCATCAAGGGCCAGCCACAGGTTCTGCAACAGTTCGGTGAATTGCTCGGGGGCGATGCGTGCTCGCGGCTCATCCAGCAACTGCGGGCTGATGCCCAGCTGTTGCAGCAGCGGCAAATAATCGAACCCCGAACGGCGTGCGCCACCGAGGGCGGCACGGGCGAAATGACTGGCGATGGTACGTTCGCGCATAAGCGGCAGATCCTTCCTCAGGCGCCGGATGGTAGCCGGGGGCAGCATCGTCAACAAGGCGGATTTCCGCCAAATTGTAGGACGAGATCCGGCGAGTTGGCGGAAATCCGCCACACTGACGTCACCAGCCAGTGACAAAAAACCGCCTGCATGCCCTGATATCAAAAGGCTTGCAGGCAATTGCACCAAAGTGGCACGAGGTTTGCGATAAGAGCGACAGAAGTGTGCGTTTATCCCGTGGGTAAAGCGCCGCTCGACACAACAAATCCCTCCAGTGCAGGAGGGTTCGCAATTCAGGTTTTGCGGTCAACAGACGGATGTTGGTCGCGGGACGCTTGAGGAAGCTTGCAATGACGACTCGTCAGCCACTGTACAAATCCCTGTATTTCCAGGTGATCGTCGCGATCATCATCGGTATTGCTCTTGGTCACTACTACCCGCAGTTCGGTGTCGCGGTAAAGCCGCTGGGTGACGGGTTCATCAAACTGATCAAAATGATCATCGCCCCGATCATCTTCTGCACCGTGGTCAGCGGTATCGCTGGCATGCAAAGCATGAAGTCGGTCGGCAAGACCGGTGGTTACGCACTGCTGTACTTCGAAATCGTTTCGACCATCGCTTTGCTGGTCGGTCTGATCGTGGTCAACATCGTGCAGCCGGGCAACGGCATGCACATCGATGTCAGCACACTCGACGCTTCGAAAGTCGCCACCTATGTGGCCCAGGGTGCTGATCAGAGCGTTGTCGGCTTCCTGCTCAACGTAATCCCGACCACCATCGTCGGCGCGTTCGCCACAGGCGACATCCTGCAAGTGCTGATGTTCTCGGTGATCTTCGGTTTCGCCCTGCATCGCCTGGGTGACTATGGCCGTCCGATCCTCGACTTCATCGATCGCTTCGCCCACGTGATGTTCAACATCATCAACATGATCATGAAGCTCGCGCCAATCGGTGCCTTCGGTGCCATGGCGTTCACCATCGGTGCCTACGGTGTCGGCTCGCTGGTGCAGTTGGGTCAACTGATGGCCTGCTTCTACATCACTTGCGTGCTGTTCATCCTGATCGTGCTCGGCGCTATCGCCCGCATGCACGGCTTCAGCGTGCTGAAGATGATCCGCTACATCCGTGAAGAGCTGCTGATCGTCCTGGGTACTTCCTCGTCGGAATCGGTACTGCCACGCATGCTGATCAAGATGGAGCGTCTGGGCGCGAAGAAATCGGTAGTGGGTCTGGTGATCCCGACCGGTTACTCGTTCAACCTCGACGGCACCGCGATCTACCTGACCATGGCCGCTGTGTTCATCGCTCAGGCCACCGACACGCACATGGACATCACGCACCAGATCACGCTGCTGGTGGTGTTGCTGCTGTCCTCCAAAGGCGCCGCCGGTGTGACCGGTTCGGGCTTCATCGTGCTGGCAGCCACTCTGTCGGCGGTCGGTCACCTGCCGGTGGCGGGTCTGGCGCTGATCCTCGGTATCGACCGCTTCATGTCCGAAGCCCGTGCCCTGACCAACCTGGTCGGTAACGCCGTGGCGACCATCGTTGTCGCCAAGTGGGTCAAGGAGCTGGACACCGATGTGCTGCAATCCGAGCTGGCCTCGGGCGGTCGCGGTATCGCCGATACCCGTCCTGAAGATGATCTGGGTGTGGCTGAAGGCCCAACCCCGAGCAATGTGAAGTAAGCATCGCTTGAATAAAAAACCTGCTTCGGCAGGTTTTTTATGGCCTGCGATTTGAGCATTACGGTCACTGCCGCTGACGTATCCGGTGATTGCTGTACGTGGCTTCGCTGCCTAGGCTGGAAGCATCGCTCAAGGAGATTGCCCATGTCCGCGCCGTTGGCTTCGCTGAAGATTCTGGATTTCTCGACCCTGCTGCCAGGGCCGTTCGCCTCGCTGTTGCTCGCCGACATGGGCGCCGAGGTGCTGCGCATCGAGTCGCCGACTCGCCTGGACCTGTTGCGGGTGTTGCCGCCGCACGATCGGGGGATGTCGGCCAGCCATGCTTACCTGAACCGCAACAAGCGCAGCCTGGCGCTGGATCTCAAGCAGCCCGAGGCGCTGGAGGTGGTCAGGCAGTTGCTGACCGAATACGACATCGTGCTCGAACAGTTCCGTCCCGGTGTGATGGAGCGGCTGGGCCTGGGCTATGAGGCGCTGAAGGCGATCAACCCGAAGCTGATTTACGTGTCGATCACCGGTTACGGCCAGACCGGGCCGTACAAGGATCGCGCCGGGCACGATATCAACTACCTCGCCCTGGCCGGGCTTGCCAGTTACACCGGGCGTGCCGACAGCGGCCCGCTGCCGTTGGGCATGCAGGTGGCGGATGTGGCGGGCGGTTCGCTGCACGGGGTCATCGGTCTGCTGGCGGCGGTGATCGCCCGGCAGCAAACCGGGCAGGGCACTCACCTGGACGTGAGCATGACCGATTGCGCTTTCAGCCTGCATGCCATGGCCGGGGCCGCTTACCTCGCTTGTGGCGAAGAACCGCATTGGGAGGATCAGATGCTCAATGGTGGCAGCTTCTATGACTACTACCGCACTCGCGATGGCCGCTGGCTGTCGGTGGGCAGCCTGGAACCGGGGTTCATGCAGCAACTGTGCACGGCGTTGGGCCGGCCGGAGTTGGCGGCGCAGGGATTGTCACCGAAACCCGAGCAGCAGACGTTATTGAAGGACGCGCTGAAAGTCGAATTCGAAAAACATGACTTTGCCCAACTGTGTGAATTGTTCGCCGGGGTCGATGCCTGTGTCGAACCGGTTTTGAATCTGAGCGAGGCAGTGCAGCATCCGCAGTTGCAGGCGCGCGAGCTGGTGACACAGGTGCCGCGTGGCGATGGTTCCAGCCAGGCGCAGATCGCCTGTCCGTTGAAGTTTGCCGAGGCGCTGCCGGCGCCGCGACATGTTGGCGCGGTGCTGGGACAGCATACGGAGCAGGTGTTGGGGGAGTTGGGCTTTGGATCAGAGCGGATTGCCGAGTTACGGCGTGCCAAGGTCATTCTTTAGCGTCTGTGCCGGCCCTTTCGCGAGCAAGCCCGCTCCCACAGGGGAACGTTCCAAATGTGGGAGCGGGCTTGCTCGCGAAGGCGTCGGCAGCGACAACACAAAACTGACTATTCGACGCGCATCTCACCACTGAACACCAAGGTGTTGCGGCAGCGCCGGCACAAATACCGTCGCCCCTGCCTGACCAGGCTATGACGCTGCGCCGAAAACGGAAAATCACTGTCGGCGCACGGGCATTTATAGATGTAGCGCGTCACGCTGCGGCGCTTGATTGCATAGGTGTGGCAGCGATCCGGCGGCAGCTCGTAGACCCCGCGCATGATCAGTTGCCACTCCTCGCCGTGGGGCTGGATGCGGTCGCCGAACAGTTGATGGGCGATCAGGTGCGCGACTTCATGGGCCACGGTCTGTTTGAGGAAATGTTCGGTGTTTTCCCGGTACAGCTGCGGGTTGAAGCGCAGCAGGTTCTCGTGCAGATGCGCGACACCGGCTTTTTGCCCGCGCAGCTTGAGGCTGACGACGGGGCGTTGGAAATGGCGTTTGAAAAAGGATTCAGCGAGTTGGTAACAGTCTTCGACGCGGGTATTGAGTTGCTCGGGCATGCTTGATGGATCTCCAGAGGCGTCGAGTATGCCGCAACCTCCAGGACTTGCGAATCGCTGACCTGCCGAATGGTCATCCGCCAAACGAGAAGGCCGCCTTGCGGCGGCCTGTATTGGCAGATCTTGTTTTTCTCGGGGGTGAATCATGTCAGTTGGTATACACCGGCCCCACGCCGAGGCCCCAGACAATCACGGTGAACGCCATGATGGCCACCAGCACCACCAGACCCACCGCCAGCACTGAGCTGGAGAACAGAAAACCTTCGTCCGACGGAATGTTCATGAACGTCGGCAACCCGACGTACAACAGATACACCGTGTAGCAGATGGCCGCCGTGCCGACGATCATCCCCAGCCACATGTGCGGATACAACGCCGCCAGCCCGCCGACGAACAGCGGCGTCGCGGTGTAAGTGGCGAACGCCACGCAACGCGCTAGGCTCGGGTTGGCGTCATAGGTGCGGGCCATCCAGTGTACGAAAGCGCCCATGACCGCGACCCCGCCGAGCATCGCCAGGTACGACATCACGGTCATCCAGATGGCGCTCTCCACGGTGAGCATCACCGGGGCGCGGTTGCCGATCACCCAGCCGACCTGAGTGGTGCCGATAAACGCCGAAACGGCGGGAATCGCCGCCAGGATCAGCGTGTGCGTCAGGTACATGTGGCTGATGCTTTCCTCTTGGTCGCCACGGATTTCCTTCCATTCCTGATCGGGGTGGGTAAAAAGTCCCACTACGTGATGGATCATGCCAGTCACTCCTCTTGTTATTGCCATCGCCCCCCAGCGGAGCGCCTACGGGCCAAGGTGGCCGAGCAAATACAGGTCTTCAGATGTGTGCGACCTTATGTCGCAGTATAGAAAGGACTTAACCGCACAGGGACTAGGGGCTTAGAGCAAATCGCGCTGTAAACACAGGGCTTAATCGCCGCAGGCTCTTGCGATCATGTGGTGCAGGATTACTAGGGCTCCCTCGCAACAGCGGCAGACAGCCAATGCGACCGCGGCCCTTCGCCCCCACGGCGTTTTTGCGTAAAATGCCGGCCTTTCGTCACACCTCACGGATTTCGCGTCATGGGCACTCTTACGGTCAACCAGAACAAACTGCAAAAGCGCCTGCGCCGCCTGGCCGGCGAAGCGGTCGCCGATTTCAACATGATTGAAGACGGCGACAAGGTCATGGTCTGCCTGTCCGGGGGCAAGGACAGCTACACCATGCTCGACGTGCTGCTGCACCTGCAGAAGGTTGCGCCGATCAAATTCGAGATCGTCGCCGTGAACATGGACCAGAAGCAGCCGGGCTTCCCCGAGCACGTGCTGCCGGCCTACCTGAAAGAGCTGGGCGTCGAGTACCACATCGTCGAGAAGGACACCTATTCGGTGGTCAAGGAATTGATCCCGGAAGGCAAGACCACCTGCTCGCTGTGCTCGCGCCTGCGTCGCGGCACGCTGTACACCTTCGCCGACGAAATCGGCGCGACCAAAATGGCCCTGGGTCACCATCGCGATGACATTGTCGAGACGTTCTTCCTCAACATGTTCTTCAACGGCACCCTCAAGGCGATGCCGCCGAAACTGCGCGCCGATGACGGGCGCAACGTGGTGATCCGTCCGCTGGCCTACTGCAACGAGAAAGACATCCAGGCCTACTCGGACCTCAAGGAATTCCCGATCATCCCGTGCAACCTCTGCGGTTCGCAGGAAAACCTGCAGCGTCAGGTGGTCAAGGAAATGCTCCAGGACTGGGATCGCAAGACCCCGGGCCGCACCGAAAGCATCTTCCGCAGCCTGCAGAACGTGGTGCCGTCGCAACTGGCCGACCGCAATCTGTTCGACTTCACCAGCCTGAAGATCGACGAGACGGCGGCTTCGCGCTTCGTTAACGTCGTTAACTTGTAAACACCTTTAAATGTGGGAGCGAGCCTGCTCGCGAAAGCGGTGCGTCATTCAACTGATGTGTTGACTGATACTCCCACTTCGCGAGCAGGCTCGCTCCCACATAGGGTTCTTTGTTTCATTCAACAGGAGAGGGCATGCGCGATTACAAGTGGCTGCACGAATACTGTCTGAACCGCTTCGGTTCGGCGGCTGAACTGGAAGCCCATCTGCCCGTTCCCAAGACCCCGGCGCAATTGCGCAAGATCAGCGACGACCGCTACCTCTCGACCATGGCCCTGCGCGTATTCCGCGCCGGGCTCAAGCACAGTCTGGTGGACGCCAAGTGGCCGGCCTTCGAAGAAGTGTTCTTCAGGTTCGACCCGGAAAAAGTCGTGCTGATGAGCGCCGAGCATCTCGAGCGCCTGATGCAGGACGCGCGGATCATCCGTCACCTGGGCAAGCTCAAGAGCGTGCCACGCAATGCGCAGTTCATCCTCGATGTCGAGAAAGAGAAGGGTAGTTTTGGTGCGTTGATCGCCGACTGGCCGGTGACCGATATCGTCGGTCTGTGGACTTACCTGAAAAAGCACGGTCATCAACTGGGCGGCTTGTCCGCGCCACGCTTCCTGCGCATGGTGGGCAAGGACACGTTCGTGCCGAGTTATGACGTGGTCGCGGCGCTGAATGCGCAGAAGATCGTCGACAAGGTGCCGACCAGTTTGCGTGATCTGGCGATTGTGCAGAATGCGTTCAACCAGTGGCATGAAGAGAGTGGCGGGCGGCCGATGAGCCAGATTTCGATGATGCTGGCCTACACCGTCAACCATTGATACCGCATTGTCCCATTCGCGAGCAGGCTCGCTCCCACATTTTGGAGTGCATTCCCCTGTGGGAGCGAGCCTGCTCGCGAAGGCGTCCGCTCAGGCGACGCTGATTTCGCCTTCGCCAGCCAACTTGCGATTCAACTGATACCGCCACCGCACATACAGCAGCGCCGAGCAGAACAGCGCCAGGCTCGCGACCATCTCCAGCACCCCGAACAGCTGTCGGCTCGGGTCATAGGCCGCCAACGCGCCCTTGATGAAATACAGATTCACCACAAAGCACATCCACGAATGCCCACGTGCGCTGCCCTTGATCATCGCGGGCGCAAGGACGATCCACGGGATCAGTTCGACCAGCAATATCACCCACGGCCGCGCGCCGTGCAGGTCGGCGAACACCAGATAGTAAGCGGCAAGCAGCCCGGCGAGGCCGAAGAAGCACAGCAGGCTGATGAGCCGCATCGCCTTGACGCGGGGTTCGAGCCACTCGATGGAGGGCAGGATTTTCGGCTTCTTCGCCACCCCTCAGCCCTCCAGTTTTTGCGCGGTCTTGGCCAGACGCAGACCCAGTGCGCGACACAGCGCCACCTCGTGGGCATCCAGGCCGCTTTTACCGTCAGCCCCGGCATGATGGCTGGCGCCATACGGCGTGCCGCCGCCCTGGGTTTCCAGCAGCGCCGACTCACTGTACGGCAGGCCGGTGATCAGCATGCCGTGGTGCAACAGCGGCAGCATCATCGACAGCAGGGTGGTTTCCTGGCCGCCGTGCAGGCTGGCAGTGGAGGTGAACACGCCGGCCGGTTTGCCGACCAGGGCGCCGGTCAGCCACAGGTTGCTGGTGCCGTCGAGGAAGTACTTGAGCGGCGCGGCCATGTTGCCGAAGCGGGTCGGGCTGCCAAGGGCGAGGCCGGCACAGTTCTTCAGGTCATCGAGGGTAGCGTAGAGCGCGCCTTCCTCGGGGATGTCCGGGGCCACCGCTTCACACTCGGTGGAAATCGCCGGCACGGTACGCAGGCGCGCTTCGAGGCCGGCCTGTTCGACGCCGCGGGCAATCTGCCGGGCCATCTCGTTGGTCGAGCCGCTGCGGCTGTAATACAGCACAAGAATGTACGGCGCGCTCACGGCAGCAACTCCAGAATCTGCTCCGGCGGACGGCCGATCACGGCCTTGTCGCCGACTTCGAGAATCGGCCGTTCCATCAGTTTCGGGTGCGCGGCGATGGCGGCGATCAATTGCGCCTCGCTGAGGCTGGCGTCGGCCAGCTGTAGCATTTTGTATTCATCTTCTCCAGTGCGCAGCAGTTGCCGCGCGCTGATGTTCAGCTTGCCGAGCAAGGCCTTGATTTGCGCGGCGTCCAGCGGGGTTTCCAGGTAGCGCACCACGTTCGGGGCCAGGCCACGGGCCTCAAGAAGTTCCAGCGCACCGCGGGATTTCGAGCAGCGCGGATTGTGATAAAGCGTCAGATCGGTCATGGCGGGTCGCTTCTGGCGTAAAGTGGCGGCTATTCTAACTGTGCAGCGCGCAATCCAGAACCTTCAGAGGCGATGGGTCGCAGGCGCATTCAATTTTTGACCAGGGAACACGACATGACACGGCGATTGGCAGCGGCATTGACGATGATCGGGGCGTTGATGCTGGGGGGCTGCGGGAACGACTACGGCACAGACCAGAATGGACAGAAGGTGGCCTCCGAGCGTCTGGACAAGCAATGGGTCGTGCTCAATTACTGGGCCGAATGGTGCGGCCCGTGCCGCACGGAAATTCCCGAACTCAATCATTTGGCAGACGAGTTGAAGGGCAAGAACATCGGCGTGTTCGGGGTCAACTTCGACAACGTGCAGGGCGAGGATCTGAAGTCTGCCAGCGAGAAGCTGGGCATCAAGTTCACCGTGCTGGCGCAGGATCCGGCGGACCTGTTCGACCTGCCGCGCAGCGAGGCCTTGCCGGTGACTTACATCATCGACAACAAGGGCAAGGTGCGTGAGCAGTTGATGGGGGAGCAGACGGCGGCGGGAGTTTTGGCCAAGCTGGAGGCGTTGCAGGCTGCCAAGTAGAACACGTGAGGTTTTGTGGTGAGGGGATAAGTCCCCTCGCCACAGGGTAGTCTCAGCAGCAGAGGATTAACCCTCTTCCAGCCACCAGCGCAACGGCTTGCCTTCAGCCGGCCAGAAGCGCATCTGTTCGATCGGCGAGATGTCCCAGCGCTCGACACCTTGCAGGGCCTGCAGGAAGCGTTGTTCCTGCTCCATCAGCGCTGGCGCGCAGAGTTTGCGGGTCTTGCCGATCGGGCCGAAGCTCAGCTTGTCGCCATCGAGGGTGTACGGCGCGAACCAGTGGTTGCAGCCGCCGTTGCCATACGCGCGGCCATCGTCGCCGAGGGTCACGGTCAGATGGCTGTAATCCATCAATGGCCGCTCGCCAATCCATTCCAGAATGTAGCTGCGGTTCTGCTGCAATTGCACAGGCTCTGCGGCACAGCCCACCAGAGCGGCACCGACCAGCAAGGGCAGGGCAAGGCGTTTCATCACGCAGGCTCCTGGCATTTCGGGCAGAGGTGCTTGTCGCCGACGGCTTTCCAGCCCAGCTCGGCGATGCGCGCGGTGGCGGCCGGTTTCTCGGCGGTCTTGCCCAGCTTGGCGTCGACCGCGAACTCGAAGTTCAGCTCTTTGGCGCAGCTGTCGCAGTTGACCTGCCAGGTGTGGATCGCCAGTTCGCCGAATACCGGGCCGGTGGTCATCGCGGTCCATTGGCCCGGCGGATTGATCAGGTGGCGCACGGTGTCGACGGTCAGGCGCATGGACAAGTCCTTGCTGCCTTTGAGGGTGACCAACAGGACGTCACCGTTGCGGATCGAGCCACCATTGCCGGTGACCTGATAGCGGCCCGGTACGAGGGCGCGGCATTCGGTGAGGGTGTGTTGCGGGTTCATCAGGGTGTAGCGGAAATCGTGTTCGACCATGGGTCCTCCAAATATGCGCGACATGCTAGCACGGGCTTGATTGCAGGATGGCGTACGCGTGCGACCTTCGATCCGGTTCAAATTGGTTGACGCTCATGGCAAACTGCCGCCCTTCACTCTGAGGGAACGGAACATGGCGCTGATCGAATGTTATGAATGCAAGCGGAGTATCAGCTCTGAAGCGAAGGCGTGCATTCATTGTGGTGCTCCGAGGGCGCAGCAGCACGAGCGCACTCCGGCGCAAACAGCGGCAGCCGCCGCAACAGCGACCATTTCATTTGGCAGCCTGCCGCGCAATAAATCCGTGCCCGAGGCGTTTGTCCCGCCGCCAGCCCCCGAGCCCGCGCCGAGAGCGACACCCGCTGCGGTCGGTCGCCGCCGTCGGCAATCGGAATCAGCACCAGTTCCTCAACTTCAGGCCAACGCCGACGGTTCGCGTCCGGTGGAAGGCTGGTTGAAGATCATGGTGTTTCTGCTGCCGATGGTCTTTGCCTGGTTCCTGCTGCGTAACGGTCACTCGATGAAGCAGCGCTTTTTCGGGTTTGGCTGGCTGGCGCTGCTGATCCTGGCCTCGTCGCTGTCGCCCAAATAGTCGACAAGCCTTCAGCCTTCGACCTGGTTCTGCGGCGCGCCTGCGGCCCAGGTCGCGATGTTGTGCAGAGTGGTCGCGGCAATCGCGCCCAGAGCTTCATGGGTCAGAAACGCCTGATGCGCGGTGATGATCACGTTTGGAAACGTCAGCAACCGCGCCAGCACATCGTCCTGCAACGGCAGGTCGGAGCGATCCTCGAAAAACAGCTGCGCCTCTTCTTCATAGACATCCAGACCCAGATAGCCCAGTTGGCCGTCCTTCAAGGCGTCGATCAGCGCCGGTGTGTTGACCAGCCCGCCGCGCCCGGTGTTGATCAGCATTGCTCCGGGTTGCAGGTGCGCCAGTGACTCGCGGTTGATCAGGTGTTTGCTCTGCGCGTTGAGCGGGCAGTGCAGGCTGATGATCCGCGACTGCGCCAGCAGTTCCGGCAGGCTCAGATAACGCGCGCCCAATGCCACAACCTCAGGGTTGGGGTACGGGTCATAGGCCAGCAACTCACAACCGAAACCGTGCATGATTTTCGCGAACGTGGCGCCGATCTGCCCGGTGCCGACAATCCCGACGGTCTTGCCCACCAGATCGAAACCGGTCAGGCCATGCAGGCTGAAATCACCTTCGCGGGTGCGGTTGTAGGCGCGGTGCAGGCGCCGGTTGAGCGCCAGAATCAGCGCCACGGCATGTTCGGCCACCGCATGCGGCGAGTAGGCCGGCACCCGCACCACGGCCAGCCCGAGGCGTTTCGCCGCGACCAGATCGACATGGTTGTAGCCCGCCGAGCGCAGGGCGATCAGCCGTGTGCCGCCGGCAGCCAGGCGCTCCAGCACCGGTGCACTGAGGTCATCATTGATAAAGGCGCAGACCACGGCGTGCTGCTCGGCCAGGGCTGCCGTGTCGAGACTGAGCCGGGCCGGCTGAAACTGCAGCTCGATACCGGCCGGGCAGTCAGCAGCGAGGAAACTGTCGCGGTCGTAGGTCTGGCTGCTGAAAACGATCGTGCGCATGCATTCCTCCTGGAGCGGGGTGGCGAGTCAGCGTTGACTCGCTCTCACTTTAGCGTGCGATAGCGCGGGCGACATTGCCGTGGATCAGGCGCTTATCCTGGCCTGCGCCGCGAGGCGATTGATCGCCCGCTCCAGTTCTTCCAGCGCCGCCACGGCTTTGGGGTCGCCCTGTTTGAGCAGGGTTTCACTGCGCTGACAGGCCGCGCGCAACTGCGGTACGCCGCAATACCGGGTTGCACCGTGCAGGCGATGCACGCGTTCGATCAGCGCGTTTTGGTCACGTGCTTCGCTGGCGGTGCGAATCGCTTCACGGTCGGCTTCCAGCGAAGCGAGCAGCATCGCCAGCATGTCTGCGGCCAGATCGGCCTTGCCAGCGGCCAGGCGCAGGCCTTCCTCGTGGTCGAGCACCGGCAGTTCGTGGCTGCCCGCTGCACTGTCGCTGACCCGCTCCGGTCCCTGATTGCGCAAGGCCAGACCGGTCCACTTCAGCACCACTTGCGCCAGTTGCCGCTCGCTGATGGGTTTGGTCAGGTAATCGTCCATGCCGCTTTGCAGCAAGGCGCGTTTCTCGTTGGCCATGGCATGGGCAGTGAGGGCGACGATCGGCAGCGGCGTGCAATGCCGTTCGCTTTCCCACTGGCGGATGGTTTCAGTGGTCTGACGCCCGTCCATGCCCGGCATCTGTACGTCCATCAGCACCAGATCAAAGGATTCGGTTTGCACGGCTTTGACGGCGGCGTAACCGCTTTCGACGGCGAGCACTTTGGCCCCCATGTCTTCGAGCAGGGTCTGCACCAGCAACAGGTTGGCGGGGTTGTCGTCGACGCACAGCACTTTCGGCGCACGGCTCGACAGCGGTTCGCCCGGTTCGTTGCGCGGCTGGCGCGGGTTGGCCAGATCCGCCAGCGCCCGGCGCAGTTTGCGCGTGCAGGCCGGCTTGGCCTGCAGTTGACTGTGCGGGTTGGGCACCGACAGGTGGAACAGCGTCTGCTCGGTGGTCGGGCACAGCACCAGCACTTTGCATCCCAGGTGTTCGAGATCCCAGATGTGCTGGTTCAGGCGCTCCGGGAGCATGTCGTTGCTGGTGATGCCGAGCACGGCGAGGTCGATCGCCTGATCGGTCTGGTGGGCGCCGGTGACGCCATTGGTCAGGCTTTCCAGGGTGTTGAATGGCGTGACGTCGAGGCCACAGTCTTCCAGTTGATGCTGCAGGGCCTGACGCGCCAGTTCGTGATTTTCCAGCACTGCCACCCGGCGCCCGAGCAGCGGCGGGGCGGGAAGGTCGTCGGTGTCGTCGCGGGTTTTTGGCAGGCTCAGGCTGATCCAGAATTCCGAGCCTTCACCCGGGGTGCTGTCGACGCCGATTTCGCCGCCCATCTGTTCGATCAGGCGCTTGGAAATCACCAGGCCAAGGCCGGTGCCACCGGGCTGGCGCGACAACGAGTTGTCGGCCTGGCTGAAGGCCTGGAACAACGCGCGCACGTCCTGACTCGACAGGCCGATGCCGGTGTCCTGAATGCTGATGCGCAGTTGCACGCTGTCTTCATGCTCTTCTTCGAGCATGGCGCGGGCGACGATGGTGCCTTCGCGGGTGAACTTGATTGCGTTGCTGACCAGGTTGGTAAGGATCTGCTTCAGGCGCAGCGGATCGCCGACCAGCGACAGCGGCGTGTCGCGGTACACCAGACTGACCAGTTCAAGCTGTTTGGCGTGGGCTGCCGGCGCAAGAATCGTCAGGGTGTCCTGCAACAGGTCACGCAAGTTGAACGGAATATGGTCGAGCACCAGTTTGCCGGCCTCGATCTTCGAGAAATCGAGGATCTCGTTGATGATCCCGAGCAGGCTGTCGGCGGACTTTTCGATGGTGCCCAGATAGTCGAGCTGGCGCGGGGTCAGTTCGCTTTTCTGCAACAGATGAGTGAAACCGAGAATGCCGTTGAGCGGCGTGCGGATCTCGTGGCTCATGTTGGCGAGGAATTCGGATTTGATCCGGCTCGCTTCCAGCGCCTCTTTGCGCGCCAGGTCCAGTTCGATGTTCTGGATTTCGATGGTTTCCAGGTTCTGGCGCACGTCTTCGGTGGCCTGATCGACGCTGTGCTGCAGCTCTTCGCGAGCATTCTGCAGGGTCCCGGCCATGCGGTTGATGCCCGAGGCCAGCTCGTCCAGCTCCTGACTGCCGAGCGGCGGCAGGCGGGTTTCCAGATGACCGTCCTTGAGCTGGGCGACCGCGTGTTTGATCTGGCTCAGCGGGCGGTTGATGGTGCGGCCCATGCGCAACGCGAGCAGGGCTGCGCCGGCAAGGCCAGCGGCAATCAGCAGCAGGCTGGCAAACAGGCTGCGGTAACCGCGCAACAGCATGCCGTTGTGCGACAACTCCAGTTCGACCCAGCCGAGCAGGCGCTCGGATTCTTCCGGGATCAGGTCGCCGGCAAGGTTGCGATGCTTGCCGAACACCGGCATCAGGTAACGCGTGGCGTCATTGCCACTGCGCCGTTGCAGTTGTGCACTGTCACCGCTGGGCGCCTGATTGAGCATGGTCGGGCCGGCGTGCGCCAGCGGTGTGCGGTCGGGGGCGAGGAAGGTGACGGCGCGCACGTCGGGCTGCTCGAGGGACTGCGTGGCGATGCGTTCCAGCAGGTCGGTGTTGCCGTGACCCATGGCGGGCGCGACCAGAGGGGCCAGTTGTTCGGCGATCATCTCGCCGCGCTGCATCAATTGGGTCTGCAGGTCGGACTGTTGCATCCAGGTGAAATAGCCACCGAGCACCAACGCCATCAGGCTGGTTGGCAACAGGGTCAGCAACAATACGCGACCTTTGATTCCCAGTTTCTTGAGCACACCCATCTCCTGCATCCCGCTGAACTGTTGACTCGCACGTGCGTCCGGCACGTGGCATGGGCGCAGTGTAGCGATTTGCAGGCAGGCAATCTTCGGAAAAATCATCTCGGCATCGGTCTGCCCGAGGCAGGCGCGTTTGTCCGGCCGGTCAAGCTTGGGTTGCCCGATGGCCGGCAATCTTGAATAATCACTCTCAACTGAGAATTACTTGCAGATACTCATGACTCCTGTTTCCACTGGTCAGCCACGCATCCTTTCCATCGAAGACGATCCGGTGCTCGGTGCCTATGTCCACGAACATCTGGGCCGCAGCGGCTTTGCGGTGACCTGGTGCCAGAACGGTCAGGACGGCCTGAACATCGCCCGCCACCAGCCGTTCGATGTGGTGCTGATGGACATTCTGCTGCCGGGACTCGATGGTTTGAAGGTGCTCACACAATTGCGCCAGAGCCATTCCACGCCGGTGTTGCTGATGTCGGCCCTGGGCGCCGAGGCCGATCGCATCAGCGGCTTCCGTCTGGGGGCTGATGATTACTTGCCCAAGCCGTTCAGCATGGCCGAGCTGCATGTACGGATCGAGGCGATTTTGCGGCGGGTGGCACTCGATCGGCGCCCGGCAGCCATTGCGCCAGCCACGGTCAGCGGCGCGCTGCGTTTCGACGATGAGCAGTGCGAAGTCTTCCATAACGAACAGGCAGCCGGCCTGACCCGCAGCGAATACCGGTTGCTGGAAACCCTCAATCGCAACGATGAAGAGGTGCTGAGCAAGGCTTTCCTCTATCAGCATGTGTTGCAGCGCGGCTATGCGGCCCACGACCGCAGCCTCGACATGCACATCAGCCAGATCCGCCGCAAACTCAAGGCCATCGGCTACACCGAGCGGGAAGTGCGTACGGTGTGGGGCAAGGGCTATGTGCTGAGTGCGTCCGATGAAAGTCTCTGATCTGCCGGGGCGGCATTCGCTGTTCTGGAAACTGGCGTGTCTGTTGGTGGCCTTCTGTCTGCTGATGATCTGGTTGAGCTGGTCCTGGGGCCGTTACATGGAGGAGCGCAACCAGTTCCTCTCCGACGAGGCCCGCGGCACGCTGAGCCGATATGCCGCCGAGGCGGAAGGGGCGTGGCAGCGCGGCGAGCGTGACGCAATCGATAACTGGTTGCAGAGCATGGAGCTGCGCGAGGCGGGCTGGGTCGGGGTGATCGACCGCAATCTGCAGTCGTTGAGCAGCGATCCGCTGAATGAACAGGAAATCCAGCACCTGACCTTCTTGCGCGGGCTCGATTGGCCGATCCACAAACAGGGGCGGCCGTGGCTGCGCGTGCCGTTTCCCAAGGACCCGTCCGCCGGCAGTCTGGTGATCGAGTTGCCCGAGCGTTTCCTGCCGGGGAAGTACCGGGTGTTCTGGCGGGTGATCACCAACGGGGTGATTCCCGGGCTGTTCACCTTGTTGCTGTGTATCGGCCTGTACCGCTTGCTGGTGGTGCCGCTGAACAACTTGCGCGAGCAGGCCAACGCCTGGCGCGCCGATCAATTGAATGTGCGCCTGTCGAGCGGCATCACCCAGCGCCCGGACGAGCTCGGCGAACTGGCGCGGGCCTTCGACTCGATGTCCGAACGCCTGCAATCCACCGTCACCCTGCAACAGCAGTTGCTGCGCGACTTGTCCCACGAACTGCGCACGCCGCTGAGCCGACTGCGGGTGGCCAGCGAGAGCGAACAGGATCTGCTGCAACTGCGCGAACGCATTGGCCGTGAAGTCGATGGCATGCAGCGGCTGGTCGAGGACACCCTGCAATTGGCCTGGCTCGACACCGAACGTGCGCCCCTGCCTGACGAAGCGATCCAGATTCAGGCGCTGTGGGAGATGCTCACCGACAACGCCTGTTACGAAAGCGGCTGGCCGAGCCTGCAATTGCAGTGCGCGGTGCCGTCGTCGTGCTGGGTGCGCGGCCACCTCAACACTTTGGCGCAGGCGCTGGAGAACATTCTGCGCAATGCCATTCGTCATTCGCCCGAGGGCGGTATCGTCCGGCTGGAGGGGCGGCGTGAGGGTGACTACTGGCATTTGTGGCTGGAGGATCAGGGCGGTGGCGTGGCCGAGGGTGATCTGCAGCGGATCTTCTCGCCCTTCACCCGCCTTGACGGCTCGCGCCCGGGGGATGGCGGGTTTGGTCTGGGGTTGAGCATTGCGAGGAACGCGGTGCAGAGGCAGGGCGGGATGTTGTGGGCGCAGAATGCCGGATCCGGGTTGCGTCTGAATCTGCGGCTGGTGGCTGATACCAGCGTCATCAGCACTGACGCCTTCGCGAGCAAGCCCGCTCCCACAGTGGATGTGTGTCGTCCGCAGATTGTGTGAAGGCCCGGCCCCCTGTGAGATAGCAGTGTCGTCGGCACTGAGGCCTTCGCGAGCAAGCCCGCTCCCACAGTGGATGTGTGTCGTCCGCAGATTGTCTGAAGGTCCCGGCCCCCTGTGAGATAGCAGTGTTGTCGGTACGGACGCCTTCGCGAGCAAGCCCGCTCCCACAGTGGATGTGTGTCGTCCGCAGATTGTGTGAAGGCCGCGGCCCCCTGTGGGAGCGGGCTTGCTCGCGAAGAGGCCCTTCGATTCACCGCTGGACTCTGCTTATTCCCATAAACCATAAGCACCGCACTTTGCGTGATATGGCCTGCGCGGGTTTGCCGGTATGATAGGCGCCCCCGCACGTCTGGATTGCGAATACGCCATGACCCTGCAGTACCCAACCATCGCCGATTGCGTCGGCAACACTCCGCTGGTGCGTTTGCAGCGCCTGCCCGGTGCCACCAGCAACACCCTATTGCTCAAGCTCGAAGGGAACAACCCGGCGGGTTCGGTCAAGGACCGTCCGGCGCTGTCGATGATCACCCGTGCCGAACTGCGCGGGCAGATCCACGTCGGCGACACGCTGATCGAGGCGACCTCGGGCAACACCGGCATTGCACTGGCCATGGCCGCCGCGATCAAGGGTTACAAAATGATCCTGATCATGCCGGACAATTCCAGCGCCGAGCGCAAGGCCGCCATGACCGCCTATGGCGCCGAGCTGATCCTGGTCAGCCAGGAAGAGGGCATGGAAGGCGCTCGCGATCTCGCTCAACGGATGGAAGCCGAGGGTCGTGGCAAAGTGCTGGACCAGTTCGCCAATGGCGATAATCCTGAAGCCCACTACACCACCACCGGCCCGGAAATCTGGCGCCAGACTCAGGGCACCATTACCCATTTCGTCAGCTCGATGGGCACCACCGGGACCATCATGGGGGTCTCGCGCTACCTCAAAGAGCAGAGCGACAGCGTGCAGATCGTGGGTCTGCAACCGATGGAAGGCTCGGCCATTCCCGGCATCCGTCGCTGGCCGCAGGAATACCTGCCGAAGATCTACCAGGCTGATCGTGTCGACCGCATCGTCGACATGGCGCAAAGCGAAGCCGAGGACGTCACCCGCCGTCTGGCCCGCGAAGAAGGCATCTTCTGTGGCGTGTCCTCGGGTGGTGCGGTGGCAGCGATGCTGCGCCTGTCCAAAGAAGTTGAAAACGCGGTGATCGTCGCGATCATCTGTGACCGTGGCGACCGTTACCTGTCGACCGGCATTTTCGACGCGCCCAACTGATGGCCAAGCACGAGAGAGGCCTGCGCTTTCAGCCCACCGGTGGCAGCAAGGCCCCACAAATTCCGACCGGCAAAAAACAGCGCTTGACTATCGAGCGCCTGGCCAATGACGGTCGCGGTATCGCGTTTTTCGAAGGCCGCACCTGGTTCGTTCTTGGCGCCCTGGCGGGTGAAGAAGTCGAAGCGCGGGTGCTTGGCGCCCACGGCAAAGTGGTCGAAGCGCGTACCGAACGCGTGTTCAAGGCCAGCGAATTGCGCCGTCCGGCCGCTTGTCAGCACGCCGGCCGCTGCGGCGGTTGCAGTGTTCAACACTTGCCCCACGACGAACAGCTTGCCCTGAAACAGCGCATGCTCGCCGAGCAGTTGTCGAAGGTCGCAGGCGTCGCGCCTGAAGAATGGGCCGCGCCATTGAGTGGCCCGGAGTTCGGCTATCGTCGTCGCGCGCGGATCGCCGTGCGTTGGGACATGAAGGCGAAGCAACTCGAAGTCGGTTTTCGCGCCGCCGGCAGCCAGGACATCGTCGCGATCAGCGAGTGCCCGGTGCTGGTACAGCCCTTGCAACCGATCATGACCCGTTTGCCACAGATGCTCCGTCGTTTGAGCAAGCCGCAAGCATTGGGGCATGTCGAGTTGTTCAGCGGTTCATCGCTGGCCGTGCTGCTGCGGCACATGGCGCCGTTGTCCGAAGCGGATCTGACGATTCTCAAGGAATTCTGCCAGTTCCATGAAGCGCAGTTGTGGCTGCATGGTGAGGGCGAGCCGCAACCGGTCGATGCTACCCAGTCGCTGGGCTATCGTCTGGAACAGTGGGATCTGGACCTGGCTTGGCGGCCGGGAGACTTTATCCAGGTCAACGCCGGAGTCAACGAGGCGATGGTGGCGCAGGCGCTGGACTGGCTGAAACCGCGCGGCGACGAGCGCGTGCTGGACCTGTTCTGCGGTCTGGGCAATTTCGCCTTGCCGCTGGCCAAAAGCGTGCGCGAAGTGGTGGCGGTGGAAGGCGTGCAGACCATGGTCGACCGCGCCGCCGCGAACGCCGCTAGCAACAATTTGCATAACACAAAGTTTTTTCAAGCCGATTTATCCCAGCCTTTGACCGATGCCCAGTGGATCGGAAACGGCTTTTCTGCGGTACTCTTGGACCCACCGCGTGACGGTGCTTTCGAGGTGGTGCGCAAGCTCGCGACCCTGGGTGCCGAGCGGTTGGTGTATGTGTCGTGCAACCCTGCAACTCTGGCGCGCGATACGGTCGAATTGATCAAGCAGGGCTACCGGTTAAAACGTGCCGGGATTCTCGATATGTTTCCTCAGACGGCGCATGTCGAGGCCATGGCGTTATTTGAAGCGAGCCAGGATGGCTCGTCTGAATCTGTCTGATCTGTCCGCGCAGCGCTCGCTTTGGCCCCGCGAGCGCAAACGGACAATGAGGATCAGCGATTTGACGCATTGAATCTGCGTCGTAGGGAAGGTAAAGCAAGATGGTACAGGTGAGAGCACACCAGCCGATCAACACCGACGGCAGTATCAATCTCGAGGCTTGGCTCGATCACGCGGTCAGTGTCGACATGGCACTGGATCGCGAAGCCTTGAAAGAGGCCTGCGAGTTCGCTCGCGAGGCCGAGCAGCAGTCCAACGCCGCAAAGAATCTGTGGGCCGAGGGCAGCGGCAGTTTCAGCACCGGTCTTGAGATCGCCGAGATTCTCGCCGACCTCAAGCTCGATCAGGACTCGCTGGTTGCGGCGGTGCTGTACCGTGGCGTCCGTGAAGGCCAGATCGAACTTGCGGCGGTCAGCCAGCGCTTCGGCCCGGTGGTGGCCAAGCTGATCGACGGCGTGCAGCGCATGGCGGCGATCAGTGCCAGCCTCAGCCCGCGCCAGTCGATGGTGATGGGCACTCAGGGCCAGGTGGAAAACCTGCGCAAGATGCTGGTGGCAATGGTCGACGACGTGCGCGTCGCACTGATCAAGCTCGCCGAGCGCACTTGTGCGATCCGCGCGGTGAAAACCGCCGACGACGAAAAACGCAACCGGGTCGCCCGGGAAGTCTTCGACATCTATGCGCCGCTCGCGCACCGCCTCGGCATCGGTCATATCAAATGGGAATTGGAGGACTTGTCCTTCCGCTACCTGGAACCGGATCAATACAAACAGATCGCCAAGTTGCTCCACGAGCGGCGGCTGGATCGTGAGCGTTTCATCGCCGACGTGATGACCCAGCTCAAGGACGAATTGCAGGCCACCGGCGTCGACGCCGACATCAGCGGCCGGGCCAAACACATCTATTCGATCTGGCGCAAAATGCAGCGCAAGGGTCTGGAGTTCAGCCAGATCTACGACGTGCGTGCAGTGCGCGTGCTGGTGCCGGAAATGCGCGACTGCTACACCGCGCTCGGTATCGTCCACACCCTGTGGCGGCACATCCCGAAAGAGTTCGACGACTACATCGCCAACCCGAAAGAGAACGGCTACCGCTCGCTGCACACCGCAGTGATCGGCCCTGAGGGCAAAGTGCTTGAAGTGCAGATCCGTACGCACTCGATGCACGAAGAGGCCGAACTTGGTGTGTGCGCGCACTGGCGCTACAAGGGCACCGACGTCAAATCCGGCTCCAACCACTACGAAGAGAAAATCTCCTGGCTGCGTCAGGTCCTCGAGTGGCACGAAGAACTGGGCGACATCGGTGGTCTGGCCGAACAGCTGCGGGTCGACATCGAACCGGATCGGGTCTACATCTTCACCCCCGACGGTCACGCCATCGATTTGCCGAAGGGCGCGACGCCGCTGGACTTCGCCTACCGTGTGCACACCGAAATCGGCCACAACTGCCGTGGTGCGAAGATCAACGGGCGCATCGTGCCGCTCAACTACAGCCTGCAGACCGGTGAGCAGGTCGAGATCATCACCAGCAAGCACGGTACGCCGAGCCGCGACTGGCTGAACTCCAACCTCGGGTACGTCACCACCTCGCGGGCGCGGGCGAAGATCGTTCACTGGTTCAAGTTGCAGGCTCGCGATCAGAACGTTGCGGCCGGTAAAACCCTGATCGAACGCGAACTGACGCGTCTCGGCCTGCCGGCGGTGGATTTCGACAAGCTGGCCGACAAGGCCAACATGAAAACCGCCGAAGACATGTTCGCCGCCCTCGGCGCTGGCGACTTGCGCCTGGCGCAACTGGTCAATCTGGCGCAGCAACTGGTCGAGCCGGAGCGCGGCAACGAACAGCTGGAGCTGATTCCGCGCAAAGCCACCGGCTACAAACCGGGCAAGCGCGGCGACATTCAGATCCAGGGCGTCGGCAACCTGATGACGCAGATGGCCGGCTGCTGCCAGCCGCTACCGGGCGACGCGATCGTCGGCTACATCACCCAGGGCCGTGGTGTGAGCATTCACCGTCAGGACTGCGCCTCGGTGCTGCAACTGGCCGGGCGTGAGCCGGAGCGGATCATTCAGGTCAGCTGGGGCCCGGTGCCGGTGCTCACCTATCCGGTGGACATCGTCATCCGTGCTTACGACCGTTCCGGTCTGCTGCGTGACGTCTCGCAGGTGCTGCTCAACGAGCGCATCAACGTGCTGGCGGTCAACACCCGCTCGAACAAGGAAGACAACACGGCGCTGATGTCCCTGACCATCGAGATTCCCGGACTGGATGCGCTGGGACGCTTGCTGGGGCGGATTTCGCAGTTGCCGAACATCATCGAGACGCGGCGTAACCGTACCCCTTGAAGACCGGCGCTGATCAACTGTGGGAGCGGGCTTGCTCGCGAAGAGGGTGTGTCAGTCGACATCATTGTTGCAGGCACAGCGCTTTCGCGAGCAGGTTCGCTCCCACAATGGTTTTGTGGTGAGACAGAAAAATGATCTATAGCCTTGAAGACCTGCTCCACCTGATGAACCGTCTGCGCGACCCGCAGTTCGGTTGCCCGTGGGACATCAAGCAGACCTACGCGACCATCGTCCCGCACACCCTTGAAGAAGCCTACGAAGTGGCCGATGCCATCGAGCGTGGCGACTTCGATCATTTGCAGGGCGAGTTGGGCGATCTGCTGTTTCAGGTCGTCTATTACAGTCAGTTGGCCCGGGAAGAAGGGCGCTTCGAATTTGCCGGGGTGGTCGACAGCATCACCCGCAAGCTGATCCGTCGTCATCCGCATGTATTCCCGACCGGCGATCTGTATGCGCCGCTGGACGTGCCGCGTCTGAGCGAGGAGCAGGTCAAGCAGCGTTGGGAGGAGATCAAGGCCGAAGAGCGCGCCGAGAAATCCGCCGCGCCCGAGCAACTGTCACTGCTTGATGACGTGCCTGCAACGTTGCCGGCGCTGTCCCGTTCGGCCAAGTTGCAAAAGCGCGCCGGACAGGTCGGTTTCGATTGGCCGGATGCGCTGCCGGTGCTGGACAAGGTGCGTGAAGAACTCGATGAGGTCCTCGAAGCCATGTCCGAAAACGATCCCGTCGCCGTGGCTGACGAGATCGGTGACCTGCTGTTTTCCGTGGTCAACCTGGCCCGGCATCTGAAGGTCGATCCGGAAACCGCGCTGCGGGGCGCCAACGGCAAGTTCGAAAGACGTTTCCGATTTATCGAACAGGCATTGCGCGACACCCATCGTCCCATGGAAGATTGCACCCTCGAAGAGTTGGACGCCCTGTGGGGTGAAGCCAAACGTCAGGAAAAGAATGCGCCCAGCTGCGGCTGAGCAACTGCCCAAGTGAGTAAGCCCCATGAGTATTTCCCTTCGCGACCAGTTGCTCAAAGCAGGCCTGGTCAACCAAAAGCAGGCCAAGCAGGTCAGCAAAGACAAGCAGAAGCAACAGCGTCTGGCCCACAAGGGGCAGGCCGAGCTGGATGATTCGCAGCAGCGCGCCGCCCAGGAAGCCATGGCCGAGAAGGTCAAGCGCGACCAGGAGCTGAACCGTCAGCAGCAAGAGAAAGCCGAGGCCAAGGCCCGTGCCGCGCAGGTCAAGCAGTTGATCGAAGTCTCGCGTCTGCCGAAGCTGACCACCGAGGACTACTACAACTTTGTCGATGACAAGAAGGTCAAGCGCATCTCGGTCAATACGCTGATGCGCAACAAGCTCAGCAGCGGCTCGCTGGCAATCGTGCACCATGCCGGTGGCTACGAAGTGATCCCCCGTGAAGCGGCCCTGAAGATCCAGGAGCGCGACCCGCAGCGCATCGTCCAGCTCAACGTGCAGACCGAAGAGGTCAATGCCGAGGACGATCCGTACGCGGCCTATCAGATCCCTGATGACCTGATGTGGTAAATCGATAAAGCTGTAACAACGACAAACCCCGCTCATGGCGGGGTTTGTCGTTTTCAATGCTGTGGTTGATTCAGGAGGAGCGGGCTTCGCGTTGTTGCTCCAGCACTTCCAGTTCGGCCTTGTAGTTGTGGGCATCGATCTCGTTATGGAACATGCCGACCAGCAAGTCTTGTTGATGCACATCCCAGATTCGTACGCCGGCGGCTACGCCTTCATGGGACATGTGTGAATCGTCGCGTTCAGTTACTTTTACAGTCATCTGCTAGCTCCAAATCTCAAGTTATCTGCAGCAAGGCGTGTGCAGGACTCTTTTATATGATTTGTTAGCTTGCTAAGTAAACGGCTGATTTGTGCAATGTATTCTTGCGAAAACCGCAACAGTGCTACAGCCCGCTAAATCCGCGACATTCGGTCGCAGGATGGTAAGTTTCATGACAGAAGTTTCATCTCCAGACGCACTAAAAATCCCCTGTGGGAGCGGGCTTGCTCGCGAATGCGGTGGATCAGGAGTGAAGATGTTTACTGAAAAAACGCATTCGCGAGCAAGCCCGCTCCCACAGGGTATTGCGGTGTGGCTGCTACTTTCTGCAGGCCAAAAAAAACGCCCCGAACCAGTCGGGGCGTTTTCATGTGTGGCTCAAGCGGGAGGAATTACTTGCCTTCCCAGCGCTTCAGTACCAGCGTGGCGTTGGTGCCGCCGAAGCCGAAGCTGTTGCTCATCACGGTGTTGATGGTGGCGTTTTCGCGGGTCTTGGTCAGCACCGGCAGATCGGCCACTTCAGGGTCCAGCTCGTCGATGTTGGCGGAACCGGCAATGAAGTTGCCTTCCATCATCAGCATGCAGTAGATCGCTTCGTGAACGCCGGCGGCGCCCAGGGAGTGACCGGACAGGCTCTTGGTCGAGCTGATCGCTGGAGCCTTGTCGCCGAACACTTCACGCACACCTTTCATTTCCGCGACGTCACCGACCGGAGTCGAGGTGCCGTGGGTGTTCAGGTAGTCGATCGGGGTGTCGACGGTGGACATTGCCATCTGCATGCAGCGGATCGCGCCTTCGCCACTTGGGGCAACCATGTCGTAGCCGTCGGACGTTGCACCGTAGCCAACGATTTCAGCGTAGATCTTGGCGCCACGGGCCAGAGCGTGTTCCAGCTCTTCAACCACGACCATACCGCCACCGCCAGCGATGACGAAACCGTCACGGTCGGCGTCGTAGGCACGGGAAGCCTGTTGCGGGGTGTCGTTGCGCTTGCTGGACAGGGCGCCCATGGCGTCGAACAGGAACGACTGGCTCCAGTGCTCTTCTTCACCGCCACCGGCGAAGACGATGTCCTGCTTGCCCATCTGGATCTGTTCCATGGCGGTACCGATGCAGTGAGCACTGGTGGCGCAGGCAGATGCGATGGAGTAGTTCAGGCCCTTGATCTTGAACGGTGTGGCCAGGCACGCGGAAACGGTGCTGCTCATGGTCCGCGTTACACGGTATGGACCAACGCGTTTCACGCCTTTTTCGCGCAGGATGTCCAGCGCTTCCATCTGGTTCAGGGTCGACGCGCCGCCGGAGCCGGCGATCAGGCCGGTACGCGGGTTGGACACTTGCTCTTCGGTCAGGCCGGAGTCAGCGATGGCGTCTTTCATGGCCAGGTAGGCATAAGCCGCTGCGTGGCCGACGAAACGATAGATCTTGCGATCGATCAGTTCTTCAAGGTTGAGGTCGATGGAGCCGGAAACCTGGCTACGCAGACCCATTTCAGCATATTCCGGGTTGAACCGGATGCCAGGGCGGCTTGCACGCAGGTTAGCGGAGACGGTCTCTTTGTCATTGCCCAGGCACGAAACAATGCCCAGACCAGTGATAACGACGCGGCGCATGCGAATAACCCTTAGAAGTTGTCAGTGGAGGTGAACACGCCGACGCGAAGGCCTTCGGCGGTGTAGATTTCGCGACCGTCGACAGTCACCGAACCATCGGCGATGGCCAGGTTCAGCTTGCCCTTGAGGACGCGTTTGATATGAATGTTGTAGGTGACTTTCTTGGCGGTCGGCAGCACCTGGCCGAAGAATTTCACTTCGCCCGAACCCAGCGCACGGCCGCGGCCCGGCAGGCCTTGCCAGCCCAGGAAGAAGCCGACCAGTTGCCACATGGCGTCCAGACCCAGGCAGCCCGGCATCACCGGATCGCCTTCGAAGTGGCACGCGAAGAACCACAGGTCAGGGTTGATATCCAGCTCGGCGACCAATTCACCTTTGCCGTACTTGCCGCCTTCTTCGCTGATCAGGGTGATGCGATCCACCATCAGCATGTTCGGGGCGGGCAGTTGCGCGTTACCCGGGCCGAACAGCTCACCGCGACTGCAGCGCAGCAGATCTTCCCGAGTAAAGGCGTTTTGTTTGGTCATGCGAGCTCCTCAATAATCCCATGCGGCAGGTGGGGCAAATCTTCCCGGCCGATCGACGCGTTCATGCCTCGTACCGGCAGCCTACTCATAGACTATTGCGTTGTGGTGAAAGTCACAGCACCAAGGACATGAATGTACACTTGTGCACTGAAATTTTTATTCAAGCCCCTTTTGAGGCTCGTTCGGGTGCCTAAGACTGCCGCACTTTCGCTTTTCACGCCAGTCGCAGATGGTCGAAAAACCGTCACTACTGCACCCAGCGCTGCAGAATCTGTTGTAGGTCATTGCGTTTGAACGGCTTCGCCAGATAATCGTTCATGCCCGCCGACAGGCAGGTTTCGCGGTCCCCCTGCAACGCGTTGGCGGTCAGCGCGATGATGGGCACGTCACTGCGTCCGGGCAGCAGACGGATCTGCCGGGTAGCCTCATACCCGTCGATGATCGGCAGACGGCAATCCATCAGAATCACTTCAAAATCATTGCCTTCGGCGCTGCGTACCGCCTGCGCGCCGTCGGTGGCGACGCTCACAGTAAAGCCCAGGCTGCGCAACATTGCCTCGATGACGGTCTGGTTGACCGGATTGTCCTCCACCAGCAACACATTGCGCCCCTCACCGTGCCCGTTGCCATTGGCCGCACGCGGTGCCGCCAGTTGCGGCAACGTCTGCTTATATAAGGCCAGCGGGATTTCCAGGGTGAACACCGAGCCCCGGCCTTCTTCACTTTGCGCACGCAACGTTCCACCCATGCGTTCGGCCAGGGTACGGGCGATCGGCAAGCCGAGTCCGGTACCGCCATAACGCCGCGAAATCGAACTGTCGGCTTGCTGGAACGCGTCGAACATCAACTCCAGGCTTTGCGAGGAGATCCCGATGCCGCTGTCGCGCACCGAACAGGTGAACCACAGCAGTTCGTGATCCAGCGACTGCCACTGCGCCTCGATGCTGACCCGGCCGCGCTCGGTGAACTTCAAGGCGTTGCCCACCAGATTGACCAGAATCTGCCGGATCCGCGTCGGGTCACCCTGCACCTGCAAGTCGCGCATGTCATCGGGAATCCGCAGGTTCAGGTCCAGGCCCCGCTGGGCTGCGCTGTGCTGGAACGACTGGGCGCAAGCGCCGATCAGGTCGGCGAGGTTGAACGGGATGTGCTCAAGCTCCAGCTCCGAGCGTTCGATCCGCGAGAAGTCGAGAATGTCGTTGATGACTTTCAGCAGATGCTCGGTGGACTCCGAAGCGAGCGCTGCATACTCGATCTGCTCCTCGGTCATTTCCGTGGTTTCCAGCAACTGCAACATGCCCAGCACCCCGTTCATGGGCGTGCGCAGTTCGTGGCTCATCATCGCCAGGAAATCGGATTTGGCGTTGTTGGCTTTTTCCGCTTCTTCGCGGGTCTGGATCAGTTGCGCCATCGCCTGATGCTGTTCGCGGCTGGCCTGCTCCAGTGCCTGGGCGAGGTTGTTGATGTGCTGCGACAGGGCGCCTAGTTCGGTGTCATCGACAATCGGCAGCGGGGTTTTGTAGTCACCCTGTTGAATCGCCTTGACCGCGTTGCCGATATCGCGAATCGGCGCCGACAGGCTGCCGGCCAGACGCCGCGCCAGAACAAAAGTGAAGAGCAGGGCGAACAACGCCAGTATCCCTGCCTTGAGCAGGATTTCCTGTTGGCGCTGACTGAAGGCATCGTTGGACAGGCCGACGATCACCCGGCCCAGATAATCCTCGCTGGTCACGTTGATGCTGGCTTTGGCGTCGTGGAAAAAATCGCTGTTCAAGGCGATCCGTTGCAGACGCACCGGTGCCTGGAACACTTCGACCTGATGCGGTCGGTTGTGTGTGTCAGAGGCTTGTTCAACGTAGGCCAGAATCCGGTTGGCGCTGTCCTGCACCTCGATGAAGCGAACGTTCGGTGTAGCCAGTGTCGCTTTGAGCAGGCTTTCCAGCACTTCGTTGTTGCCGGAAATCACCCCGTACTCGGTGGCGGGGGCCAGTTGATTGGCGATCAGTTGCCCGGTGTGATTGAGCTCCTGACGCAAATCCTGGATGCGCACGAAGGTAAAGAAACTGATCAGCAACAGCGTGAGCAGCAGCGCAGGGCCCAGGCTGATCAGTTGCGTGCGGGTGTTGATGTCCCAGCGGCGACGCAGATTCATGGGTGGCTTTCTCCTTCAGCCAACTGGCGGGCAACAGACGCTTCATCGATTGGCTCGATACCCAGGGAACGAGCGACCTGCGCATTACTTGAAACTTTAAAACGTTGCGGATACAGGGTTCGCGGCCACGTGGCCGGAGGGCGGTCGAGCAACTCGTCGAGGATCGCCAGCCAATCGGGCTGATCGCTGTACGTGCTGGCCAGGCTGCCGGCACGGACAAACGCCGCGTTTGGCCCGACCAGGGCGATTTGCCGCGAGTAGCTGCTGAGCAGCAGGTTTTTCGCGGTTTTCGGGTTGTACAGGTCCGGGTCGTCGAGGCCCAGCAGCACGTCACTGTTTTTCAGCACTGTCTGCAACGGGCGGCTGTCCTGAGTGTTGTCCCAGCGCTGGCTGACGATCTGCAGATTGAGCGGAACGGCGGCCTGGCGCAGCTCCTTGAGCAGGAATTCGCTGTGTTGGTCGAACAGCACGCCGACCCGCCGCGCCTGCGGCAGAATCCGCTGGATCAATTGCAGTTGCCGGCCCAGCGGTGGATCGCTCCACAGCAGGCTCAAGTGCGCCGGTTGCGCGCCCCCCAAGCGCTGCCGGGCTTGCAGGCGGCTGATGCGCAACACCAGCGTCGCCGGTCCCTGAGGCTCTTTAAGGCGCCAATCGAGGCTGGGCAGGTCGAGCAGAATCATCCGCAGGTTGTTCGGCAACTTGCCCGGCGCCGGCAGGCTGGCCAATGGCTGGAACCGCACGTTATCGGTGGGGCGCAGCTCGCTCAAGGCCTGGACGAAGGCCTGCACGCCAGGACTTTCTTCGGCGCCGGTCAGCAGAATATCGGCCGCTTGCACCGCCACGCCGTGAAGCCACGCGGTCAAAAACAGACAGGCACCGGCCAGCCAGTGGCCAAGGGTTGGCGTCTTGTTTGCCGTGCCGTAGCGCACCTTAGAACTCCAGCTCGGCGCTGAAATACATCACCCGGCGCTCGTCGTAATTGTTGTCGACGAAGGTGGTCGGCTCGTTATCGAGTCGCTGTTGCAGGACGCCGGCCAGTTGCAATTGAGCCTTGCCTAAAGCGATGCGTTTGGCGATGCGCGTGTCGACTCGCTCGAAGCGGTAGCCGTTGAGCGCGTTGTCGCCGTAATAGAAGAGGGCGCTGTTCCAGCCGTGCCCCCAATCGCGCAGCCAACCGGCGGAGCCGCTGTTGCGTGAGGTGAATTGCTGATCCAGTGGATTGCTTGCCTCGGCATCGACGAAAGCGTACGTGAAGCGCAGGCGATCGATCATGCTCAGGCGCCAGTCGAGCTGGGTTTCAGTGCCGCGAAAACGTGAGCTGTTGGCGTTGCTGGCGATGTACTGGTTGTTGCGCAGCGGCTCGCTGATCATCCCGGTGATTTCGTCGTAGAACAGCTTCACATCGACCGCCAGCCCCAGCTCGGCGAAATAGCCGTTGTAGCCCAGCTCGCGCGAGCGCATGTGCTCCTGATCGAGATTGCCCGGGCCGCGGGTCTTGACGAAGTAGCGGGCTGAAGACTGACCGTAGGCCGAGGGCCGCAGGTTGCTCACCTGATAGCTCCAGTTGACGTTGTTCTCGAACATGTCCGGCGAGCGGATCGCCTCCGAGTACACCGCGCGCAGGCCATGGCGCGGATTGATCAGGTAATTGACCGCGAACCGGGGCGTCAGCGAACTGCCGATCAGTTGGGTGTTTTCGAACATTGCGCCGCCCTGCAACAGCCAGTGTTCGCTGGCGCGCCATTCCAGTTGGCCGAACGCACGCCAAGTGGTGTCGTCCAGCGTGCCGTTGAAGTAGGTCTCGGAATCGGCCCGGTCGTAACGATAGTTCATGCCGCTGACCAGTCGCAGACTGTCGGACAGGCTGAGGGTGTCCTGCAATTCGAGGTCGTAGCGCGACTCGCGGGCGCTTTGGTCAATGTCGCCGCACAGGGTCTGGCTGGCACCGTTGCGCCACTGATCCAGCACTTGATTGGCCAGGGCCATTTCCTGTGGGGTGCCAGCCTCCGGGCCGGGGCCGGTGAAGCGGGTGATGTTGCGCGCCAGGCGTTCGGTGTAGTTCGGGTTCAGCTGCCACAACTGCGTCAGCTGCGGGCTGAACGACACTTCGGCATCGCAGGCGCGCCACACTTGCTGGCGATCCCAGTGCTGGGCCGAACCTTGTATATAAAGGCTGTGTTGCGGATTGATGTCGAGATTCCAGCGCACCGAGCCGGCGTAATCCTTGGCCACCACGTCAGAATTGTTCCCGGCAGCGGTAATCCCCGAGAACACCGGGTGGTAGGTGTAAGGTCGCTGATTGGTGCCATCCTTCGCGTTGACCTGCCAGTCGAGGCTCTGGTTGTCGCTCAGGGTATGGCTGACGGCGAGGCTGAAGCGGTTCAAGCGACGGCTGTCACGATAATCGGCGCCAGTGCGGTCGCTGTCGAAGCCGTTGTCTTCCTGGCCGGACAGCGACAGACGCAGATCGCCGCCATTCCAGCCGGTGCCCTGGCTGGCATAGAAATCGTTGATGCCGCGCTGGCCGCGGGTGTACTTCAGTCGCGTGCCGTGGCTGTCCGCCGGGTTGCGGGTGATGATGTTGACCACCGCCATCAGCGCGTTGGCGCCATAGCTGACGGTGTTCGGCCCACGGAAAACCTCGATGCGCTCGATGTCTTCCATGGCCACCGGAATGTCGCTCCAGTCCACCGTGGCGAGGCCCGCGCGGTACACCGAGCGGCCATCGATCAACACCTGCATGCGTCGCGCTTCACTGGCATTGGTCCCGTGATAGTTGACCGCCGCCTGATTGCCGCTGATGTTGCCGACCATCATCCCCGGCACCAGGCGCAGCAGTTCGCTGATGTCGCGGGCGCCGCTGGCGTTGATCAATTCACTGTCGATGACGGTCATGCTCCCCGGCACTTCCGCTGGCGTCTGTTTCAGGCGCGTGGCCGTCAGCACCTGCGGCAGCGTTTCGCTGTCGACAAACAGGTCGTCCGCCTGCAATACCGGGCTGAACAACAGCGCCAGTAACAGGGACGAACGCGAAGGGTGAGAGCCAAAAGACACGACACAGCCTTGATCACAATGAATTGGCGCGCATGTTAACCGAGGGCAGCGAGTTTTCCAGTCACGATGCGGGCATTTTCCTCGGTTTTATTGGTCTTCTTCCTACAAGTGCCGGTAATTGACGCAGGGGCTGGCCGCGACCCGGTCGCCCCGTATAATGCCGGCATCGCCACTGGTATGGATTAACGGATTGCATATGACTGAACAGCGCCCGATTGCGGTCCTGGGAGGCGGAAGTTTTGGTACCGCCGTGGCCAATCTTTTGGCCGAGAACGGCCATCAAGTCCGGCAGTGGATGCGTGACCCCGAGCAGGCCGAGGCCATCCGGGTCAATCGCGAAAACCCGCGTTACCTCAAAGGCATCAAGATTCTGCCGGGAGTGACCGCCGTCACTGACCTGCAGGCAACCCTCGACGCCTGCGAACTGTGCTTCGTCGCGCTGCCATCAAGCGCGCTGCGCACGGTGCTGGCCGCCCATGCCGAGCGCTTGAGCGGCAAGATGCTGGTCAGCCTGACCAAGGGCATCGAAGCCCACACGTTCAAACTGATGAGCCAGATCCTCGAAGAGATCGCCCCACAGGCGCGTATCGGCGTGTTGTCCGGGCCGAACCTGGCGCGTGAGATCGCCGAGCACGCGCTGACCGCCACCGTGGTCGCCAGTGAAGACGAGGAACTGTGCAAACAGGTGCAGGCCGCGCTGCATGGTCGCACTTTCCGCGTTTACGCCAGTGCCGACCGCTTCGGTGTTGAACTGGGCGGCGCGTTGAAAAACGTCTATGCAATCATCGCCGGCATGGCGGTAGCGCTGGAGATGGGCGAGAACACCAAGAGCATGCTGATCACTCGCGCCTTGGCCGAGATGACCCGGTTTGCGGTGAATCAGGGCGCGAACCCGATGACCTTCCTCGGGCTGGCCGGGGTCGGTGACTTGATCGTCACCTGCTCGTCGCCCAAGAGCCGTAACTATCAGGTCGGGTTTGCCCTCGGTCAGGGCTTGAGCCTTGATGAAGCGGTGTCGCGCCTGGGCGAAGTGGCCGAAGGCGTGAACACCCTGAAAGTGCTCAAGGCCAAGTCCCAAGAAGTTGGCGTGTACATGCCGCTGGTCGCCGGGCTGCATGCGATCCTGTTTGAAGGACGCACGCTGGAACAGGTGATCGGTCTACTGATGCGTGCCGAGCCGAAAACCGATGTCGACTTTATTTCCACCAGCGGTTTCAACTGATTCAACAGGAAGCGAGCCATGAACGATCCGAAAACCGAAGCCAAGTACGAATCCATCCTCCTGCGGGTGCTGTGGATGATCGTCTACGTGCTGGTCTGGCAAGTGGCGCAGTTCATCCTCGGCGCGGTGGTGCTGGTGCAACTGATCTATCGTTTGATTTATGGCGCGCCGAGCGCCGGCCTGATGAATTTTGGCGACAGCCTGAGCCAGTTTCTGGCGCAGATCGGCCGCTTCGGCAGCTTTCACAGCGACCAGAAACCGTGGCCGTTCGCCGACTGGCCAACCCCGCGCGCCCCGGAAGGTGAAGCGCCGCACGCCGTGCCGCCAGCACCGCATCCGGCCCGAGATGAGGAACCCAAGCTATGAAACTCTGGGTATTGCGTCACGGTGAGGCCGAGCCTTATGGCTCGCGACCCGACTCCGAGCGGGAGCTGACCGAGCACGGTCGCAAGGAAGCCTTGAGCAGTGCGGCCCGGTTGATCGGCCAGCCGCTGACCGCGATCTACGCCAGCCCTTATCTGCGTGCGCAGCAGACCGCGCAGATTGTCCGCGAGGCGCTGGGTTTCGAGCCGGAGATTCGCACTGTCGAGTGGCTGACGCCGGAGACCGACCCGGACAAGGTCACCGATCAACTGGTCTCGGTGAGCAATGTGCTGCTGGTCAGCCACAACCCGCTGGTGGGCAATCTGCTCAGCTATCTGCAGCATGGCGCCGGGTATCCGCCGGAGAAGGTCAGCACCGCTGGCCTGGCTGAGCTGGAAAGCCCTGAACTGCTGATCGGCTCGATGACGCTTAACAGCCTCAAGCACCCCTGACGCTGATCCCTTGTGGGAGTGGGCTTGCTCGCGAATGCGGTGTATCAGTGACATTTACAGTGGCTGACACAGCGCATTCGCGAGCAAGCCCGCTCCCACAGGTGACCTCATAGTCAGTTGAAATTATTTGTTTGAATTTTCCAACCAAGCACTTGCTTGGTTGACTACGCTTGCTCCAGACCTAAAAACAGGAGCGAGTCGCATGTCTGCCGCATTCCGTTTGCCGCTGGACGTGTTTTACGAACGTGAGGCCCGGCACCCGCGCCAGAGTTTTCTCGTGCAGCCCACCGGCGGCGGGCAGGTCGAGACCCTGACCTGGGCCGATGTCGGCCATCAGGCCCGTTGCGCCGCGCACTGGCTGCGCGCCCGGGAATTGCCGCAAGGCAGCCACATCGCGCTGATCTCGAAAAACTGCGCGCACTGGATCATTGCCGATCTGGCGATCTGGATGGCCGGGCACGTCTCGGTGCCGCTGTATCCCAACCTCACAGCAGACTCCGTGGCTCAGGTCCTCACGCATTCGGAGAGTGTGCTGGCGTTCATCGGCAAACTCGATGACTGGCCCGGGATGTCCAAAGGGATTGCGTCGGGGCTGCCAACCATCAGCCTGCCGCTGCATCCGCCCGGCACGTTCGATTTCAGTTGGGACGAGCTGCTGAAGCGCTCGCCGATCCAGGACGATCCGCGCCCGGCGGCCGACCAACTGGCAACCATCATCTATACCTCCGGTACCACCGGGCTGCCCAAGGGCGTGATGCACAGTTTTGCCAATCTGGGGTTTGCCACCACTCGTGGCACGCAGCTGTTCGGCCTCAACGAGAACGACCGGCTGCTGTCGTACCTGCCGCTGTGCCATGTCGCCGAACGGATGTTCGTCGAGCTGGCCTCGATCTACACCGGGCAAACCGTGTTTTTTGCTGAAAGCCTCGACACCTTTATCACCGATCTGCAGCGGGCGCGGCCGACGGCAATGTTCGGCGTGCCGCGGATCTGGACCAGGTTCCAGATGGGCGTGTACGGCAAAATCCCGGCCAAACGCCTGGATTTCCTGCTGGGCCTGCCGTTGATTGGCAAGCGGGTAGGGCACAAGGTGTTGGCCGGGTTGGGGCTCGACGCATTACGCGTCGCCCTGTCCGGTGCGGCGCCGGTGCCACAGACCTTGCTCACCTGGTATCAGAAGCTTGGCCTTGATGTGCTGGAGGTCTATGGCATGACCGAGAGTTGCGGCTACTCGCATATCTGCCTGCCGGGCCAATACAAACAAGGCTGGATTGGCAGGCCGTGTCCGGAGGTCGAAGTGCGTATCGACGAGTCCGGCGAGGTGCAGGTGCGCAGTCAGGCGAACATGCTCGGTTATTTCAAGGAGCCGCAGAAAACCGCCGAAACCCTCACCGAGGACGGCTTCCTGCGTACTGGTGACAAGGGCGAGCAGGACGCCGAGGGGCGCCTGCGCCTGACCGGGCGGCTCAAGGAGATCTTCAAGACCAGCAAAGGCAAATACGTGGCCCCGGCGCCGATTGAGAACCGTCTGGCGGTGCACTCGCGAATCGAGCAGGTCTGCGTGGTGGGCGATGGTCTGAGTGCGCCGCTGGGCTTGTGCGTACTCTCGACGGTCCATCAGGAAGAGGGCCGGGCGAGTCTGCATTCGAGCCTGGAGAAACTGCTGGAGGAGGTCAACGCCGTGCTCGACAAGCATGAGCGGCTGCGGCGACTGGTGGTGGTCAAGGACAGCTGGGCGGTGGAAAACGGCTTTCTCACGCCGACGTTGAAGATCAAGCGCAATGTCATCGAAGACACCTACGGTGCGCAGTTTGCAGAATGGAGCGAGCGCAGCGAGGCGGTGCTGTGGCAGGATTGAGTAACGATCAAAACAACAAAGGAAGCCTGCGATGACCTTGTGGCGCACCACTCCGAACATCGAGCAGTTGAACGCAATCCAGAAAAACACCATCGGCGAAGTGCTGGATATCCGCTTCGAGTCTTTCGACGAAGAATCGCTGACGGCGAGCATGGTTATCGATCATCGCACTCACCAGCCTTACGGTCTGCTGCATGGCGGCGCCTCGGTGGTGCTGGCGGAAACCGTTGGCTCGATGGCCAGTTACCTGTGCATCGATGCCAGCAAGTTCTATTGCGTGGGCCTGGAGATCAACGCCAACCACTTGCGCGGCTTGCGCAGTGGGCGAGTGACGGCGGTGGCCAGGCCGATTCATATCGGCCGCACCACGCATGTCTGGGACATCCGCCTGACCAGCGATGAAGGCAAGGCCAGCTGTGTCTCACGCCTGACCATGGCGGTGGTGCCGCTGGGCGAGCAGCCGCCGGCACGTTGAAGTCCGATGCATCCATAGCCGTGACCGGACTGTCATCATTCCTGGCAGTTACGGTCATTGCTCAGGGGCGCGCTCTTGCGGACAATCAGCGGCATGTTTCCGCTCATGGATTTACCAGCATGTCGCAGCCGATCTTTTTCACCCACGCCAACGGGTTTCCCTCGGGCACCTATGGCAAGTTGTTCGCGGCGCTGGCGCCCGAGTATCGGGTCGCGCATCTGGAACTGCATGCTCATGACCCGCGTTTCCCGGCGGACGACAACTGGTACAACCTGGTTGACGAACTGATCCACCATTTGCAGCAACAGGATCAACCGGTGTGGGGCGTCGGTCATTCCTTTGGCGGCGTGTTGCACCTGCACGCGGCGCTGCGTTGCCCTGAGCTGTATCGGGGCGTGGTGATGCTCGATTCGCCGGTGCTGACCCGCACCGACCAATGGGTGATCCGCGCCGCCAAGCGCTTCGGTTTCATCGACAAACTGACCCCCGCCGGCCGCACACTTGGCCGCCGCGAAGAGTTTGCCGACCTCGCCAGTGCGCGCAGCTACTTTGCGGGTAAAACCCTGTTCCGCGGTTTTGATCCGGAGTGCTTCGATGCCTACCTGCAACACGGTTTGCACCAGGTCGGCGACAAGTTGCGCCTGCGCTTCGATCCGGCCACCGAAATCAGCATCTATCGCGGCGTGCCGCACACCAGTCCGGGCCGCACCCGGCAACTGAAAGTGCCGCTGGCGGTGGTACGCGGGCATAAGAGTCGCGTGGTGATGCGTCATCACGGCAGTTTCGTTTCGCGCCTGCCGCAGGGTGAATTACTGAGCATGCCCGGCGGGCATATGTTTCCGCTGGAACGTCCGCAGGACACCGCACGACTGCTGAAGAATCTGTTCAATCGCTGGGAAGGTCGTCAGGACAAGGACTGCGCATGAACCCGTCCTTCGAAGAAGTGCGCCTGAGCCTGCCGCATATCGAACTGGCGGCGCATTTGTTCGGTCCCGAGGACGGCCTGCCGGTGATTGCCCTGCATGGCTGGCTCGATAATGCCAACAGCTTTGCGCGGCTGGCGCCCAAGCTCAAAGGCCTGCGCATCATCGCGCTGGACATGGCCGGGCACGGTCACTCCGGGCATCGCCCGAACGGCGCCGGCTATGCCTTGTGGGACTATGCCCATGACGTGTTGCAGGTCGCCGAACAACTGGGCTGGAAGCGCTTCGGCCTGCTCGGGCACTCGATGGGCGCTATCGTTTCGCTGGTGCTGGCGGGCTCGTTACCGGAACGCATCAGCCATCTGGCGTTGATTGACGGAGTGATTCCGCCTACGGACAAAGGCGAAAACGCGGCCGAGCGCATGGGCATGGCCCTGCAGGCGCAACTGGACCTGCGCGAGAAACGCAAACCGGTCTACAACACCCTCGACCGCGCCATCGAAGCGCGGATGAAAGGCCTGGTGGCGGTCAGTCGCGAAGCCGCCGAACTGCTGGCGCAACGCGGCTTGATGCCGGTACCCGGCGGTTATACCTGGCGCACCGACAATCGCCTGACCCTGCCATCGCCGCTGCGCCTGACGCAGGAACAGGCCATGGCCTTCGTCCAGCGCATCACCTGCCCGGCACAACTGGTGGTCGCCGCCGACGGCATGTTGGCCAAACATCCCGAGTTGCTGGAACGTCTACCCTTTAGCCAGGAACAGCTGGCGGGCGGGCACCATTTGCACCTCAACGATGAGGCCGGTGCCGACCTTGTCGCAGACTGTTTCAATCGCTTCTTCGCCATTCCTTGACTTGCACCGGGCAACTGTCGAGGCTGGGCGGGTTGAAATGGGAGACAAACACGATGGATTTCTATACTGCTGCGACCCCGACCCGCCAAGCCATGCCGATCCGATGAGCCTGACTATGCGGTCACTCAGTCTGTTGGCGCTGTGCTGTTTCAGTCCCTTTCTATTCGCTGCCGATGTGCCTGGCAGCCAGGATCTGCAGATCGTGCCGCGTCTGGCCGATGCGCAGATCGTCGACTATCGCCCTCCTGTGGAACTCGAGCGGATCTACCCGCTGGGGTCGATCCGCAAGATCAGCGGCCAGTTGCGCTTCGACGGCCAGGTCACCGCACGCGGCCAGACCACTTCGGTGACCTACGAGTTGCCACCGGAACACGCCGCCACCGAAGCCTTCACCGCTGCCCGCGAAGCCCTGCAAAAGCAGGGCGCCGAGTTGCTGTTCTGGTGTCAGGCCCGCGACTGCGGCGAAAGCAGCCTGTGGGCCAACGAGGTGTTCGGCAATTCCAAACTGTACGGCGCGGACGAGCAACAGGCTTATCTGCTGTTGCGCCTGGCAGCCCCGAAGGACAACACCCTGGTGGCGCTATACAGCATCACCCGCGGCAATCGCAAAGCCTACCTGCATGTCGAGCAGTTCGAGGCGAGCGCGCCACTGGGCGAGTTGCTGCCGACCTCGGCCACGCTGTTGCGCCAGCTCAAGAGCACGGGCGAGCTGAACCTGCCCAAACTGGTGGGCGACCCGGATGACACCTGGCTGCGCCTGATTTCCCGTGGTTTGAACCTCGACACCACTCAGCGGGTGACGATTTCCGGGCCGAAGGCCGAGGCCTGGCGTCAGGCGCTGATCAGTCAGGGTGTGCGTGCGGCGCGGATGGAGGCGGGGAGTGCCGACACCGCGGGCCTGCGCATCGATCTGTTGCGATAAGCTGTATCGGGCGAGCACGCGTGGCGTGTTCGCCTACTCTTTGACTGACTGACTTTTTCGAGACTCTACATGCTCAATAACGATCGGCTGTTGGTGCAAATCCTCCTGCTGGTGCTGTTTGGTGCCAGTTTCTGGGTGATGGCGCCGTTCTGGTCGGCGCTGTTCTGGGGCGCGGTGCTGGCGTTCGCCAGTTGGCCGCTGATGCGCCTGCTGACCCGTTGGCTGAATGGCCGCGAGTCACTCGCTGCAGCTATCTTGACCCTGGGCTGGATGTTGCTGGTGGCGGCGCCGCTGGTGTGGCTGGGGTTCAACCTGGCGGATCACGTGCGTGATGCCACGGCGTTCATCAAGGATGTGCAGGTCGACGGTCTGCCGGAGGCGCCGGTCTGGCTCGGCACCGTGCCGCTGGTGGGTGAACGGCTGGTCGGGGTCTGGAACAGCATCGATCAGCAAGGCGCGGCGTTGATGGTGTCGATCAAGCCGTATCTGGGGCAGGTCGGTAACTGGCTGCTGGCGCGCAGTGCGCAGATTGGCGGCGGGATTCTCGAGCTGACCCTGAGTATTGTTTTCGTGTTCTTTTTCTACCGTGACGGGCCGCGGCTGGCGGCGTTTGTGCACAGTCTGCTGGAACGGCTGATCGGTGAGCGGGCCGGGTATTACATCGAGCTGGTGGCCGGCACCGTGCAACGGGTGGTCAACGGGGTGATCGGTACGGCGGCGGCGCAGGCGATTCTGGCGTTGATCGGGTTTCTGATTGCCGGGGTGCCGGGGGCGCTGGTGCTGGGGATCGTGACGTTCCTGCTCAGTCTGATTCCGATGGGGCCGCCGTTGGTGTGGATTCCGGCCACGGCCTGGCTGGCGTGGAAGGGTGAGTATGGGATGGCGGTGTTTCTCGGGATCTGGGGGACGTTCATCATCAGTGGCGTGGATAACGTGTTGAAGCCTTATCTGATCAGCCGTGGCGGGAATCTGCCGTTGGTGATTGTGTTGCTTGGGGTTTTTGGGGGGTTGATTGCCTTTGGGTTTATCGGGTTGTTTATTGGGCCTACTTTGTTGGCGGTGGCTTATAGTTTGTTGACGGATTGGAGCAAGAGTCAGGCTCGGGTTTAGGTTTGGCTGGGATGCTTTGACTTGGCGGCCTTTGGGCCGACCAGGTTCTTGGGTTTTGTGGGCATATCCGTTGCTGCGGTAATGGCTACTTATGGTTTCGCCCTTACGGCGAGTCCCTTTTGACAAGCGCCTCAAAAGGAACCAAAAGGGCTTGCCCCGGCGTTCGGCCCTCGCCGTGGCTCGGGTTCCTTCGTTACGGGATTCACCGGGGGCATCGCCTCCGGTTTGCTTCGCTGCACCTCCTCTCGATGTGTTCGACTACGTCGAACGGTCGCTGCGCTCCCACCCCCGGATAAACCCCTCCACTCAGCCTGCCGACGGGGCAGGTGGATCAAGAGCTTTCGGCGAGCTGACACTCGGCCATTTGAGTGGTGAAGAGCACGGCGGCGTCACCGCTTTGCTTTCCTGTAGGAGCGAGCCTGCTCGCGATGGCGGCCTACGAGCCGACCACCCTCCAACTGAATCCCCAAAATCCAACTGTGGGAGCGGGCCTGCTCGCGAAGACGGCCTAACAGCCGACCAATCCCAACTGCCTCCCCAAAAATCCAACTGTAGGAGCGAGCCTGCTCGCGATGGCGGCCTACGAGCCGACCACACTCCAACTGAATCCCCAAAATCCAACTGTGGGAGCGGGCTTGCTCGCGAAGATGGCCTAACAGCGACCAATCCCAACTACCTCCCCACAAATCCAACTGTAGGAGCGAGCCTGCTCGCGATGGCGGCCTACGAGCCGACCACCCTCCAACTGAATCTCCAAAATCCAACTGTGGGAGCAGGCTTGCTCGCGAAGACGGCCTAACAGCCGACCAATCCCAACTGCCTCCCCAAAAATCCAACTGTAGGAGCGAGCCTGCTCGCGATGGCGGCCTACGAGCCGACCACACTCCAACTGAATCCCCAAAATCCAACTGTGGGAGCGGGCTTGCTCGCGAAGACGGCCTAACAGCCGACCAATCCCGACTGCCTCCCCAAAAATCCAACTGTGGGAGCCAGCCTGCTGGCGAAGAGGCCCTCTCAGCCAACCACTCTCTCGCGAATGCATTCAAATGACCGTTCCCACACCACCCCATGGAAACGATCACCCTTCACCACATCAACTCAAGTCGCCACATTCAGGTATTTGCCCACCGGCGCGGCATTGTCGAGTGAGTACTGTTTGCTCAAGTTGGCGATCATCCGGTTCAGCGCCTCGGTGGTGCTCTGAGTACTGGCGGTCTTTTCCTCAGGTGGGCGTTCCCGTCCGGCTTGCAACGCCGCTTTCAGTTCGTCGCTGCTCACGCCGCCGCTGCTGTCGCTGTCCAGCACTTTGAGCAGTGCAGCGCTGGTGTCGGTGCTGTTCGTTGAGGTGTTGTCGCTGGTCTGTAGCGCGCTGCTCAGTTCGGTGGCGCTGATGCTGCCGTCGCCGTCTGCATCCAGTTGGCTGAACAGTTCATCACTGGAGGTTTGCTGCGGTGGTGGCGGTGGAGTCAGGCTGGCGGTGAGTTCGTCCTGGCTGACGGTGCCGTCCTTGTTCTTGTCCAGGGCCGAGAAGATTTGGTTGCTGTCGGCGCTGCTGCCGGCGCTGGTCAGGCCGTTGCTGAGTTCGTCGCTGCTGATGGCGCCGTCACCATTGGCGTCGAGGGCGCTGATCAGGGCGTCGGCCAGGTCAGTGTTCGGGGCCTGATCCTGTGGTGGTGGCGGTGGGGGCGCCATGGCAGTCATTTCTTCGGCGCTGAGGCTGCCGCTGTCGTCGCTGTCCAGGTCACCGAATTGCTTGCTCAGGTTGACCAGCAGGCCATCATCGGACTTTTGCGACAGGGCGCTTTTCAGTTCGTCCTGATCCACCGCGCCGTCGCCGTTGCTGTCGAGTTTGGCGAACAGTTCCTTTTGCAGTTGCTGGCTGCGGGCGTTCTGGGTTGAGGTGGTGCTGGTGCTGGTATAGCTCGTGTAGTTGCTGACGCTACCGATCATGGGCTCACTCCTTGGACTGTAAAACCGGTGGGCGTACCGGCTTGTGCAGACTCACGGGGCAAATTGTCCTGGGTATTTTGGCTTTGTACCGGTGGGTACACAGATTGGCAGCACAGGCAAACCTTGTAGGAGTGAGCCTGCTCGCGATGGCGGTGTATCAGGCAACATTGATGCTGACTGACCTGGCCTAATCGCGAGCAGGTTCACTCCTACAAAGATCGGTGTTCTTCTCAGGTGCGGGGCAGGCGGATGACGGCGGTCAGGCCGCCGCCGGGTGTTTCTTCCAGGTTCAGGTATCCGCCCAGCCGCTGTGCCGCCTCGCGGGCGATGGTCATGCCCAGGCCGACGCCACCGGAGTTGCGGTTGCGTGAGCCTTCCAGGCGATAGAACGGTTCGAACACCGCTTCACGCTTGTCTTCGGCAATGCCCGGGCCGTGGTCGATGACGAGGATCAGCAGTTGCTCGCGTTGATCCTGCAGTTCGATGCGCGCCTGTCCGGCATAGCGCAGGGCGTTGTCCATCAGGTTGTTGATGCAGGAGCGCAGCGCCATAGGCTGTACCTGCAACGGCGCGCAATGGCCGCTGACCTGGACGTCCGCGCCTTGATCCTGAGCGTTCTCGCACAACGATTCGACCAGCGCCTGCACGTCCATCAACTGCAGGACTTCGCTGGTGCGCTGTTCGTGCAGGTAGGTGAGGGTGGCGTCGAGCATGCCGATCATGTCGTTGAGGTCTTGGCGCATCTGGCCTTGCAGTTTGTCGTCGTCGATCTGTTCCAGCCGCAGTTTCAATCGTGACAGCGGGGTGCGCAGGTCGTGGGAGACGGCGCCAAGCATGCGCGCCCGTTGCTGTACCTGCTCGCGAATGCGTTGTTGCATCAGGTTGAAAGTGTGCGCTGCCTGCCGCGCTTCACGCGGGCCGGATTCGTCCAGTGGCGGGCTGTCGAGGTTTTCGCTCAGGCGTTCTGCCGCGTCGCTCAGGCGCTGGATCGGCCGGCTGAGCAGTTTGGCGCCGTACCAGGCGGCGATCATCAGCGAGATGAACTGGAAGGTCAGCGGCACCAGCGGTCCGCCGAACCAGGGCCGTGGCGGACGATGGGCAAAGCGAGGATCCGGCGGTGGCCGTTGGCCGTCGATGCCCTCGGCAAACTCCGGCGGGGGCGGCGGTGGAGGCGGGCCGTAGTGGTGAAACCAGGCAAAGGCCAGCAAGTGCGCCAGGACGATCGCCACGAACAGCATGCCAAACAGGCGGCCGAACAGCGTGTCGAAGCGCGCTCGCATCAGCCGATGTCTCGGGCGTCGAACAGGTAACCTTCGCCGCGCACGGTTTTGATCAACTGCGGGGCTTTCGGGTCGTCACCGAGTTTTTGTCGCAGGCGCGACACCAGCAAGTCGATGCTGCGGTCGAAGGCTTCGATAGAACGGCCGCGTGCGGCGTCCAGCAGTTGTTCGCGGCTGAGCACCCGGCGCGGGCGTTCGATGAAGACCCAGAGCAGGCGGAATTCGGCGTTGGACAACGGCACCACCAGGCCATCGTCGGCAATCAATTGGCGCAGGACACTGTTCAGGCGCCAGTTGTCGAAGCGAATGTTGGCGCGCTGTTCGGTGCGGTCATCGCGCACCCGGCGCAGAATGGTCTGGATCCGCGCCACCAGTTCCCGTGGCTCGAACGGTTTGGCCATGTAGTCGTCGGCGCCCAGTTCGAGGCCGATGATGCGGTCGGTCGGTTCGCAGCGGGCGGTGAGCATCAGGATCGGGATGTCCGATTCGGCGCGCAGCCAGCGGCACAGGGACAGGCCGTCTTCACCGGGCAGCATCAGGTCGAGGACCACCACGTCGAAATGCTCGGCCTGCAGCGCCTGACGCATGGCCGCGCCGTCGGTGACGCCGCTGGCGTGGATGTTGAAGCGGGCCAGATAGTCGATCATCAGCTCGCGGATCGGCACGTCATCGTCGACGATCAGCGCGCGGATGCTCCAGCGCTTGTCATCTTTATGCTCATCAGTCACGGTCGTTTGGGTGTTGTGCATGAGGCTGTTCATCTGCCAGTAGGCCGCCAACCACAAAGATGGGCTGCGAGGTGGTGGTTTCAGCATAGGCGTCCTGCCGTGAGGCGGGAAGTGCTGATGTAAGGACGTGTTGCGGCTGGCGAGGCTAGCGTGGGCGCTTGTTGGCGGCGTGTCGGTTGTGTATCGGGTTCGACACAATAGCAGCGAGCGCTATGCTGATCCCGTTTGCGGCGACGATTTTACCGATCATCGGGTGCCGCGCCGCCGTCGCTTCCGCTACAATGCGCGCCGATTTCGACTTGCCTGAGAGCCCATCCATGTCCGCCTGCCAGACTCCTATCATCGTCGCCCTGGATTTTCCCACTCGTGACGCCGCACTGAAGCTGGCCGACCAGTTGGACCCGAAACTGTGCCGGGTGAAAGTGGGCAAGGAACTGTTCACCAGTTGCGCCGCGGAAATCGTCGGCACCCTGCGTGACAAAGGCTTCGAGGTGTTCCTCGACTTGAAATTCCATGACATTCCCAACACCACCGCGATGGCCGTGAAAGCCGCTGCCGAGATGGGTGTGTGGATGGTCAACGTGCATTGCTCCGGTGGCCTGCGCATGATGGCGGCCTGCCGTGAAGAGCTTTCCAAGCGCAGCGGCCCGCAGCCGTTGCTGATCGGTGTGACCGTGCTGACCAGCATGGAGCGCGAGGACCTGGCCGGTATCGGTCTGGACATCGAGCCGCAGGAGCAGGTGCTCCGTCTGGCCGCGCTGGCCGAGAAGGCCGGGATGGACGGTCTGGTGTGCTCGGCGCTGGAAGCCACCGCACTGAAGTCGGCGCACCCGTCGCTGCAACTGGTGACCCCGGGGATTCGCCCGGCGGGCAGTGCGCAGGACGATCAACGCCGTATCCTGACCCCGCGTCAGGCGCTGGACGCCGGTTCCGATTATCTGGTGATCGGCCGTCCGATCAGCCAGGCGGCGGATCCGGCCAAGGCCCTGGCGTCGGTTGTAGCCGAAATCGCCTAAGTAACACTGAAGATTCAAATGTGGGAGCGAGCCTGCTCGCGAATAGGGCGTGTCAGTCGAATCATTGCCGACTGATCCACCGCTTTCGCGAGCAGGCTCGCTCCCACATTGGTTTCTGAGTGGTTTTAGATTTTCAGCACCAACTTGCCGAAATTCTCCCCGCTGAACAATTTCATCAGCGTCTCCGGAAAGGTCTCCAGGCCTTCGACGATGTCTTCCTTGCTCTTGAGCTGTCCCTTGGCCATCCAGCCGGCCATTTCCTGCGCCGCACTGGCGTACTGGGCGGCGTAGTCCATCACCACAAAACCTTCCATGCGTGCACGGTTGACCAGCAGTGACAGGTAGTTGGCCGGGCCTTTGACCGCCTCCTTATTGTTGTACTGGCTGATGGCGCCGCAGATCACCACCCGGGCTTTCGGCGCCAGGCGGCTGAGTACCGCGTCGAGGATGTCGCCGCCGACGTTGTCGAAGTACACGTCGACACCTTTCGGGCACTCACGCTTGAGGCCGGCCAGCACGTCTTCGTGCTTGTAGTCGATGGCGCCGTCGAAGTCCAATTCATCGATCAGGTATTTGCACTTGTCGGCACCGCCGGCGATACCGACGACCCGGCAGCCTTTGATTTTGGCGATCTGCCCGGCGATGCTGCCCACCGCACCGGCAGCTCCTGAAAGAACCACGGTGTCGCCAGCCTTCGGCGCGCCCACGTCGAGCAAGGCGAAGTAAGCCGTCATGCCGGTCATGCCCAGCGCGGACAGGTACACCGGCAGCGGCGCCAGTTTTGGATCGACCTTGTAGAAACCTCGGGGCTCACCGAGGAAATAATCCTGCACACCCAAGGCGCCGTTGACGTAGTCGCCGACGGCAAAACCCGGGTTGTTCGAGGCGATGACTTTGCCGACGCCCAAGGCGCGCATGACTTCACCGATTTCTACCGGCGGGATGTAGGACTTGCCCTCGTTCATCCAGCCGCGCATGGCCGGGTCGAGAGATAAGTACTCGTTCTTGACCAGGATCTGCCCTGTCGCAGGTTCGCCGACCGGTACTTCCTGGTAGGTGAAGGTCTCACGGGTGGCGGCGCCCACCGGGCGTTTGGCGAGCAGGAACTGGCGATTGGTCTGGGTGGTCATGGCAGGCACTCGAACTGAATGAAGCCTTGTTGATAGACCCTCGAAGCCAATGCTGCAAGGTTGGCTGATGCGGCGAATGCGCAATGATCCAGTGCAGTGATAGTCCCCCAGCGGGTTTTATCACTGTGACGGATGAAGGCATAAACAGCCTTCTGATAGTGCTGACGCGGGGCGGGCCCCGGTGGCTATGCTGCGATTCTGCAAATCCCTCCTGCATCTCTCTTTCGAGGACATAACAATGAGCATGACGTTTTCCGGTCAGGTTGCCGTAGTCACTGGCGCGGCCAACGGCATTGGCCGTGCGACCGCCCAGGCGTTCGCCGCCGAAGGCCTGAAAGTGGTGGTGGCCGATCTGGACGCGGCGGGGGGCGAGGGTACGGTGGCGCTGATTCGTACAGCCGGTGGCGAAGCGACCTTCGTGCGCTGCAACGTCACCGTTGAAAGCGAAGTGAAGAATCTGATGGACGAGGTGATCAATACCTACGGTCGTCTCGATTACGCCTTCAACAATGCCGGGATCGAAATCGAGCAAGGCAAGCTGGCCGACGGCTCGATGGATGAGTTTGACGCGATCATGGGCGTCAACGTCAAAGGCGTCTGGCTGTGCATGAAATACCAGCTGCCGTTGCTGCTCGCCCAGGGCGGCGGGGCAATCGTCAACACCGCCTCGGTGGCGGGGCTTGGGGCGGCGCCGAAGATGAGCATCTATGCGGCGTCCAAGCACGCGGTGATCGGCCTGACCAAATCGGCGGCGATCGAATACGCGAAGAAGAAAATTCGCGTCAACGCCGTGTGCCCGGCGGTGATCGACACCGACATGTTCCGCCGCGCGTACGAAGCTGACCCGAAAAAAGCCGAGTTTGCCAACGCGATGCACCCGGTGGGGCGTATCGGCAAGGTCGAGGAAATCGCCAGCGCTGTGCTGTATCTGTGCAGCGATGGCGCGGCGTTCACTACCGGTCACTCGCTGGCCGTGGATGGCGGCGTCACCGCTTTCTGACGCCCTATCGCATGGCATGAGAAACCCGCCTTCGTGCGGGTTTTTTCATGGCGGGCTGTCAGTTCCGTGAATCCGCTAAACAATGTGTATCAAAGGATTAGAACGGCAGCTTTTGACGGTGTTGTCGCACAGTCTGTACGGCGTGGCTGTGATTTACTGCCGCCAGCAAAACGGACAGGAGTTTGCTTGCTCATGGAATTGAGAATTGACCGACAGGCAATGGTGCCGGTCGTACAGCAGATTGTTGATGGAATGACCGACTGGATCTTGCGAAGTGGCGTAGCACCAGGCACACGCCTGCCCTCCGTCAGGCAAATTGCGCGCTCCAATCTGCTCAGCCAGTCGTGTGTGGTCGAGGCCTGTGAGCGGCTTGTCGCGCAAGGCCTGCTGTCCGCACGTCAGGGGGCGGGGTTTACGGTGGCTGCGGCGCGGCCAAACGCCGGGTGCAGCAGGGGATCGGCGGCCGGTGACGGCGGGCAGGTGGAGAATGGGTTGCAACTCGGCGAGGGCGGCCTGCCGCAGAGCTGGCGTGAGTCCGATGACCTGAGCTACGCGATCCGTCAGGTCGCCGTGCCGACATGGCAAGTCTGTTCAATTACAGCAGCCCGCGGGGGCTGCCGGCGCTGCGCGAGCAGATCGGCAAACGCCTCAGGCTGCTCGACATCCGCGCCGCTGATGAGCAACTGCTGACCACCGCCGGTGCCAGCCACGCGCTGGATCTGCTGGTGCGCACGCTGCTCAAGGCTGGCGATTGTGTGGTGGTGGAGAATCCGGGTTATGCGCCGCTGTTCGAACTGCTGCGCCTGCACGGTGTGCAGTTGCTTGAAGTGCGCCGTACACCGAGCGGCCCGGATCCCCAGGCGCTGGAGGCATTGTTGCGGCAGTTTCGGCCGGCCGCGATGTTCATCAACAGTCACCATCACAATCCCACCGGTTCCTGCCTGACCCCGGGCGTGGCGCAACAGATCCTGCAGTTGTGCACCGCTAACGATGTTCAACTGATCGAAGACGATGTCTACGCCGACCTGCACAATGGCAACGGTATTCGTTTGGCAGCACTCGATGAGCGGGTGATCTACGTCGGCAGCTTTTCCAAGACTCTGAGCAGTTCGTTGCGCGTCGGCTTCATCTGCGCCGGGCCTGCACTGATTGCGCGTCTGGCCCGGGTCAAGATGATCAGCAGCAGGGGCGCGTCAGGTTTCAATGAGGCGGTGCTGGCCAACCTTCTGGCCAGTGGCGCGTATCGAAAAATGGTTCAGCGCCAGCGTCAGCGGCTCAACACCGATCGGGCTGCCGCGTTGCAGGCGCTGGAAGACGCTGACTGGGAAGTGTTTGGCAAACCCTGTGGCGGGCTGTTCATCTGGGCTCGTTCACCACTGCGCGATTTGGCCCGATTGCAGCATCAGGCCCAGAGCTGTGGCGTGCACCTTTGCTCTGCGGGGGCTTTCAGTCCGAATGGCGAAGCGGGTGAGTGGCAGCGGATCAATGTGGCCTATGCCTGCGATCCGCGGGCGCGGCGGTTTTTTCACAGTACTCGCGCGAATCGACCTCAAGCGTTCTGAAAACGACGCGTGCGTAGCTTTTTGCCATTATTCCGACGCCAGAGACTTGTGCTGGTCCAAGGCCGTTGCGAATCTTCGTCAACAGACTTTGGCAGGGGACTACGCGCAATGATTTCGGCCGTGCAAGGACGTTTTGCCAACCTCGGTATGGCGAAAAAACTGGGTGTCGGATTTGTACTGGTGCTGCTATTGACCGCGTTGGTGGCCGCCATCGGGGTCTGGTCCCTGCAGACCATCAGTCAGCGTTTCGACGGGCTGAAACAGATGTCGGCGCTTAACAGCGCCTTGCTCAAGGTACGGCTGCTGGAGCAGGACTACGCGCTGCACAGCAACCCGAAAACCGTCGATGCCTTGCACGAGGGCGTGGACGGCTTGCTGGCCCATGCCGGGCAACTCAAGGCGCAGTCACCGGCGAATGTGGTGGTGATGGGCGATGTCGAGCAGTCACTGGGTGCCTATCGCAAGGCATTCGACGAGTTCGTTTCGCTGACCCAGGCCAAGGATCTGGCGCTGGAAATGGCCAGTTGGTCGGTGTCCAGCGTGGCCAACAACCTGGATGTGCTGCAAGCCGGACTGGCCGATGATGGCGCGTATACCTTGAAGGACACCGAAGGCAAGGATGGTGCGCAGTTCATCGAGCAGGCCGGTCAGGTCAGTCAGGTGTCGCGGTTGATGCTGCAGGCGATGAGCGAGGCGCGGGTGCGTCTGGACCAGAGCCGCAAGGGCGATGCCGACAGTGCCGGCAAGGGCAACATTGAACAGGCGGCTCAGGCCCAGGCTCAGGCCGAGCAGTTGAAGACCACGGTCAAGGATGAGGGCTATCTGACGGTCCTCAATGAAGTCTCCGGGCACATCGCCGGGTTCAACGACAAACTGGCCGAGTACACCGGGCTGCTGGCCCAGGAAAAAACCGTCTACGAACAGTTGCACCAACGTGCGGCGCAGGTGATGGAGCGCGTCGATCAGGCGTATGTCGCCGAGGACGGCGCGATGCAGGCGGAATTGAAGAAAAACTCGGTATTGATCATTGGTTCTTCGGCGCTGGCATTGCTGGTCGGGCTGATCGCCGCGTGGGTCATCACCCGGTTGATCGTCGCGCCGCTGCGCAGTGTGATGCGGGTGGCGCAGCAGATTGCCGCCGGAGATTTGAGTGCGCGGGTTGAAGTCACCCGCCAGGATGAAATCGGCCAGCTGATGCTGGCGATGCAGCAGATGGGTTCCGGGCTGAGCACGATCGTCAGCGGTTTGCAGGCAGGAATCGAACAACTTGCCAGTTCTGCGCAATCGCTGTCGGCGGTGACCGAGCAGACCAATCTGGAAGTCAGCAGCCAGAAGGAAGAAACCGAGCAAGTGGCCACGGCCATGAACCAGATGACGGCCACTGTGCACGACGTGGCACGTAATGCCGAAGAGGCCGCGCTGGCCGCACAAACCGCGGATGGCAAGGTCGAGAGCGGACAGCAGGTGGTGCGCCAGAGCATGGCGCGGATCGAGCAGTTGGCGGATTCGGCGACTTCGGCGAGTTCCAGTATCGAAAGCCTCAGTGCCGAGATTCAGAATATCGGCACGGTGCTTGAGGTGATCAAGAGCGTTGCCGAGCAGACCAATCTGCTGGCGCTCAACGCGGCGATCGAGGCGGCGCGGGCCGGGGAGCAGGGTAGGGGGTTTGCGGTGGTGGCCGATGAGGTTCGCGCGTTGGCGCGGCGTACCCAGCAATCGACCGAGGAAATCGAGCGGTTGGTCAGTGCGTTGCGGGCGGCGGCGCATTCGTCGGTGCAGCAGATTCAGAGCAGTGGTGAACTGGTGAAGCTTGCTGTCAGTGATGCGCTGCAGACGGAGAGTGCGTTGGGGAGTATTGCGGTGGCGGTGTCGTTGATTCAGCAGATGAACCAGCAGATTGCGGCGGCGGCCGAGGAGCAGAGTTCGGTGGCTGAGGAGATTAATCGCAGTGTGACGAGTATTCGTGCGAGTGCTGATCAGTCTTCGATTGCGATGCGGGGGAATGCGGTTTCGAGTATTGAGCTGGCGCGGTTGGGGAGTGAGCTTAAAGGAATGGTTGGCCACTTTCGGCTTTGAGCCTTGAGCCTTGGCGGCCTGTGGGCCGACCAGGTTGTTGGGTTTGGGGTGAATATCCGTTGCTTGGGGTGTTGCTGATGGCGGTTTCGCCCTTACGGCGAGTCACTTTTTCAGACGCCAAAAAGTAACCAAAAGGCTCAGCCCCGGCGTTCGGCCCTCGCTTAGGCTCGGGTTCCTTCGCTCCGGGATCCATCCGGGGGCATCGCCTACGGTTTGCTTCGCTGCACCTCCTCTCGATGTGTTTGGCTTCGCCAAACGGCGCTACGCGCCCACCCCCGGATGAATCCCTCCACTCAGCCTGCCGAAGGGGCCAGCAGATCAAGAGCTGCAGCCGAGCTAACGCTCATCCTGTTGAGTGGTGAGAAGCGGATGCGGTGTGCTTTTTCTTTCTGTAGGAGTGAGCCTGCTCGCGATGGCCGCCTACTAGCCGACCAGAATCTAACCGACTACACCCGATCCAATTGTAGGAGTGAGCCTGCTCACGAAGGCGGCCTGACAGCCGACCTATATCTGACAGGCTAAAAACGAGCCCCACTGTAGGAGTGAGCCTGCTCGCGATGGCGGCCTACGAGCCGATCAGAATCTGACCGACTACACCCGATCCAATTGTGGGAGTGAGCCTGCTCACGAAGGCGGCCTGACAGCCGACCTATATCTGACAGGCTAAAAACGAGCCCCACTGTAGGAGTGAGCCTGCTCGCGATGGCGGCCTACGAGCCGACCAGAATCTAACCGACCACACCCGATCCAATTGTAGGAGTGAGCCTGCTCACGAAGGCGGCCCGACAGCCGACCTATATCTGACAGGCTAAAAACGAGCCCCACTGTAGGAGTGAGCCTGCTCGCGATGGCGGCCTGACAGCCGATCAATTTCTGACTGAATGCACCCAATGCCTTGCTGTGGGAGCCAACCACCAACAAAAAAGCCACCTCTCGGTGGCTTCTCTCTACCTGTCGACCATCAGTCGTAGATCACCTTCTTTTTCCAGTCCGCATCGGCTTCGACTTCCTTGAGGCCTTCGGTCAACTGGTTCACTTCGCCTTCGACCGGTGCAATCTTGTCCATGACCTGGGCGTTGGCGCGGGCCAGGAGCTTTTCCAGATATTGCAGCTGTTCCGAATACATCTTCGGATCCTGCTGTTTGCGCAGGTATTGCACGCCGCGTTCGAACGCTAGGCGAGCCTGGCCGGGCTGGTTTTGTTGCAGGGACTGTTGGCCGAGGTTGTTGAAGAACTCGATGTGCAGCAACACCAGAATATGCCGGACTTCCTTGATCCAGTGTTTGGCTTCGTTCGGTGGCAGGAAGCCGTCATGGGCGGCGCGGGTGATCTGGCCGTGCAGGGCTTCGAGCAGGAAGCGTACGTCTTTGGCCTTGGCTTCGGTCAGGATCGGCGCCGGCGGGTTGTTGACCGGGATTGATTCGCCCTGGGCGACCAGTGCGCTCAGTTCGGTGATGCGTGCCTTGGTCGTGGCGCTGGTTTTTTCCAGGTTCAGCAGACGCTGGCAGACGTTCAGTTCCAGGCGGGTCAGCAGCAGCTTGAGCGCCGGCGTCATGAACTGGCCCGGAAAGGTCTCGGTCAGTTCGCCGCAGCGACGCAAGCGGTCGTTGAGTTCGACTTTGGTGCGGGCCTTCTCCAGTTTGTTGTTTTCCACCACATGGTTCATGTAGCCAATGGCGATCAGAATTGCGATCCCGGCTATGACTAGCAGGGTGATCATGAGTGGTGTCACCGGTAAGACCTCTTTATAGGGTTCGCATGCGAGTGTAGTGGCTGGGGCATTTATGCGCCTAGCGCCGCTCGACGAGTTGGATCGGCAGGTGCAATCTGTATCGGCCGCATGTGGCTTACATGAATGCTGGCGCTTGATGTGCAGATTGCCATCACTGTGTTGCGGACTATAACGTCTTGGCGAGTGGCGGAATATAGGCGTCAATCGTCGGGCGACGGAAAACCCCGATTGCTTCCACAAAGCAGGTCGAAGTCATTGATTTAAATAAATTTATATCAGGGGGTTGACGACCTCTCAATCCATCCATAGAATGCGCGCCACTTGCAGCGTAAAGCACACAGCGAAGCGCGGCAGGGAGTGAATGTTGTAGTGTGTCCCCTTCGTCTAGTGGCCTAGGACACCGCCCTTTCACGGCGGTAACAGGGGTTCGAGTCCCCTAGGGGACGCCAATGCGGGAATAGCTCAGTTGGTAGAGCACGACCTTGCCAAGGTCGGGGTCGCGAGTTCGAGTCTCGTTTCCCGCTCCAATTTTAAACAGCACTGCTTTCGGGCGGGGCTGAGTGAAACCAGAACCCAGTCTTCGGATGCGGATCTGGACACCGAAACACACACCATGTGTTCCGGGTAGCGTGTCCCCTTCGTCTAGTGGCCTAGGACACCGCCCTTTCACGGCGGTAACAGGGGTTCGAGTCCCCTAGGGGACGCCATTTGCGGGAATAGCTCAGTTGGTAGAGCACGACCTTGCCAAGGTCGGGGTCGCGAGTTCGAGTCTCGTTTCCCGCTCCAAATTCAAATAAAACGCCGCTCAGTGATGAGCGGCGTTTTGTTTCCGGCTTCACAGCGCTGCTTTCGAGCGGTGCTGAGTGAAACCAGAACCCAGTCTTCGGACGCGGATCTGGGCACCGAAACACACACCATGTGTTCCGGGCAGCGTGTCCCCTTCGTCTAGTGGCCTAGGACACCGCCCTTTCACGGCGGTAACAGGGGTTCGAGTCCCCTAGGGGACGCCATTTGCGGGAATAGCTCAGTTGGTAGAGCACGACCTTGCCAAGGTCGGGGTCGCGAGTTCGAGTCTCGTTTCCCGCTCCAATTTCACAAAAACGCCGATCAGTGATGATCGGCGTTTTTGTTTTTGCAGTATTTGTCGCGCAACAAAAAAGGACCTTCGGGTCCTTTTTTTGTAGGGTATTTCATCTGGAGCCGTTAGTTGCCCATGGTGCCATTGTCTCGTTTGCCTGTCGGGATCAGAATCCGTCAGGACATTGCCAGCTTCACGGAGCATGGATGATTTCGTTGGGCAGATGGGTGAGGGCAAAGTGCGCAGTGCACAACATGCATCGCCATAACCACATAAAAAGGAAGCAAGACGTTGAGTTGGGAAAAAGTCGGGAAAACGCTGGTGACCTTGATTAGCTGCATTGGATCAATTGTGGCTATCTATGCGGTGCTCAAGGACGATACCAAGCTTGAGGCCTATCTCAGCTACGATTATCAATCCTATCCCCGTCAATTTTCCGAGCGCGTAAACAAAGCGAGTGACAAGCTCGATTACGGCTATCTCTATGATGGTATCAAGGGTGTCGCCAGCGATGCGCTCACTCATGAACAGATCGACAAGATAGTGAATCTGAGCCAGGCGCCTTATCTCCATATTTTCGATGGTCCTTTCAAAAAAGGGCCAGACGTTTATCCGGCGGGTCTCTACATCTATCTGACGAATACCGGTGAGAAGGTGGTTAAAGATGTGCATATCAAGCTGCCTGCCAAGGGGCTGGTCCGCATCAGGGATGACTCAGGCAACGAAACGGTAATGGAAGAGCCGACCAGTCGCGTGATCATCCCATCGCTTGTTCAGAACGGCATCTACAGGGTCTGGGTCTATTTTGATGGAGACCTCAAGGCGCTCAAGAAAGAGGGAGTGCGAATTGGCTACAGCGATGGCGTGGCAAAAATTGAGGTATTTGAGGAGTTCTCGGGTCTTGAGGCTGAGGTGGCGAAATACAGCGCTGAGTTGTTAACTCTTCTGATGTTACTGGCGATGCTCCTGATTTTTGCGGTCGTTGTACTCTTTATGGTTTTATCCGATGGCAGAAGTCAGGCGGACACAGCGGCTAGTTGAGGTCAGTTGAAGACTTGTGTATCGCAACGTTAGATGCAAAAAAGGACCCTCGGGTCCTTTTCTGTTTTCGCGCCATTGAGTGACAGGCCCGCTGGATCAGCGGGCACATGCCGCTTCAGAGCTTCGGCAATTGTCCGACACGCCCCATCATTTCAGTGACAATCTGCAGGTCCAGCAAAAACTGGTCAACCGTCTTGAACTCGCCGTCGGTGTGACCGGTGTATTTGACTTCAGGTCGGGCCAGGCCGAATTGCACGCCGTTCGGCAGTTCGTGCACCGAGGTCGCGCCGGCCGAAGTGCCGAATTCGTGCTTCATGCCCAGGTTCTCACTGGCCACCGCCAGTAATGCTTTCACCCATTCGCCTTCCGGATTGCGGTACATAGGTTCGGCGATCGAGTAGGTGAAGTTCACGGCAACGTGGGATTTCTTGCTCCAGGCCGCGAGCTTGTCAGCGATTTCCTTCTTCAGCACTTCCGGGGACTTACCCTTCGGCACGCGCAGGTTGACCGCCAGTTTGAAGGCCTTGTCGTCTACGCCCACGTAAGTCAGCGAAGTGGTCAACGGGCCCATGAACGAATCGGAGAAGCCGACACCGAGTTTTTTGCCCAGGTAATCCAGGCCCCAGTTGGTGGACGCATAGCGAGCAGCATCGGTGATCTGGTTGTGCTTGAACGCCACCTTGCCGTCGAGGCTGTTGATGAAGTCGAGCATTCGTGCGACCGGGTTGACGCCGGATTCGGGCTCGGAGGAGTGCGCAGACACACCGGTGACGGTCAGTTTGACGTCTTTGCCGTCAACTTTGGCCGCCACTTCGAAGTCGCCGCCGTGTTTTTTCGCGTATTCGCTGCCGGCTTTCTGCAGGCTCGCGGCCAGTTGCTCAGGCTTGTCGGTGACGAGGGTGGCAACCGACACCGATGGAATCTGGTTGGTGGCCAGGCCGCCAGTCATCGAGATGATTTCTGCGCCACTGCCTTCAGCCTTGCGCAGCGGGAAGTTGGCCATGACCGTGCCGTAGCCTTTTTCGGCGATGACCACCGGGTAGCCGCCATCCAGCGCCATGTTGTAGTTCGGCGTCGGGTTGTGTTCGAAGTAGTACGGGATCGCATCGCCGGTGGTTTCTTCGGTGGTGTCCACCAGCAGTTTGAAGTTGCGCGCCAGTGGCAGCTTCTCTTCCTTGATGACTTTCATCGCGTACATGGCAACGACGATACCGTTCTTGTCGTCTTCGGTGCCGCGACCGTACATGCGGTCGCCGATCAGCGTGACTTTGAATGGATCGAGTTTGGTGCCGTCTTTCAGTACCCAGTTTTCCGGAGTGACCGGCACCACGTCGGCATGCGCGTGAATACCCACGACTTCGTCGCCGCTGCCGTCGAGGGAGATTTCATAGACGCGGTTGTCGACGTTGCGGAACTTCAGGTTGAACGAGTCGGCCAGGTTCTTGATCTTTTCGGCGATCTTGATGAACTCGGGATTGTCGTGCTGGGCCACGCCTTCTTTCTGGAAGGTCGGGATTTCCACCAGTTCACGCAGGGTTTCCAGCGCAGCCTTGCCGTACTTCACGCGGGTGTAGATGCCCAGCAGGCGGTAGATCTCGTTCTGCTGTTCAGCGCTCGGCGTCTTGTTGTCGAGAAAGGCATTGATCGCCGGGCCGAGGTTGTCGGTTTTGCCCAGGTCGCTCTTGCCGACGGCGCCCAGGAACTGGCGGAAGTCGGTGACGCTGGCATCATCGAAGCTCTTGAGAATGGCCGCACTCTGTTGCGGGGTGATATTGGCTTGTGCGGGCAGGGCGAACGCAGAAAAGCTGGCCAGAATCAGGCTGGTAGCGGCCAGGCGCTTGAGAGAAAAATTCATTGTGAAGGGCATTCCTTTGCAGGCAGTTGAAAGGGAAGTGTTTGAAAGTTGAAACAAATCTTTTCCAAACTAACACCACGAAGGTGTTGAAGGGGAGTCCTGAAAGTGGGATCCGTCGCACAGAAATGCAAAAGCGGCGCACAAACGAAAAAGGCCCGACCGGTGTTCAACTGATCGGGCCTTTTGTTTGAGCGCAGCGTTTACATCGACAGCACGAGCCTGCCAGCGAACAGAATCAGGATCACGCCCATGCTGCGTTCGAACCAGTGGCCCATGCGCATGAACAGGTTGCGCACCCGGCTGCTGGAGAAAAACAGCGCGACGATCACGAACCACAGCGCGTTGACGAAGCACATCCACACCCCGTACAGCGCCTGGATGTTCAGCGGCGTGCTGGCACTGATGATCGTGGTGAAGATCGCCAGGAAAAACAGTGTGGCCTTGGGGTTCGTGGCATTGGTCAGAAACCCGGTGCTGAAGGCCTTGAACAGCGACTGCTCGACCAGCGGTTCGTCGGTATTTTTCTCGCCCTCAAGCGTGGTTTTCGGCTTGCTGCGAATCAGGCTGATGCCGAGGTAGAAGATGTAGGCACCGCCGACGACCTTGGCCACCGTCAGCAACCAGGGCGTGGTGTGCATCAGGGCGCCAACGCCGAGCAATGTGTAGAGAACATGCACGGAAATGCCCGCACCGATGCCCAGTGCCGTGCAGATGCCCACCAGTCGGCCGAAGCGTACGCTCTGGCGAATGGTCACGGCGAAATCCGGGCCGGGAGCAACCACGGCCAGAAAGTGAATGGTGGCCAGCGCCAGAAACTCGCCCAGGTAGTTCGATAACATCTCAGCTCCAGAAGGTCAGGGGTGAAGCATTGCCGCGATAGCCGACAAAGAAGGAAAGGCTCAGTCGCGGATCCGCCACGCCCGGGGTCACCGAGTGCATGCAGCGCGAATTGAACATGATGAAATCGCCCGGCTCGGGTCGTACTTCAAGGGTTGGCGGGCCGAGCAACGCCGGGTCGATGCCGTAGCTGTCGCCACGCATCTCGTCGAACTGATCCGGGGTGATGTCGTCGTCCCACATCTGCAGCGCACCACCCTCGGTCGGCATGTTCAGGTACACGTTGCAGGCGAACTGCGCCTCCAGGCTGCGGGCCTGAAAGCTGTCCGGGGCATCCTTGGCGAAAATGTCGTGATGGGCGAGGAAGCACACGCCGGGCTTGACCACGCGCGACAGGCCGACATACATCTTGCGGCCATAGAGGTTTTCCAGATGCGCACCGGCCGGCCATGATTCGTCGAGCATGCAGCGCAGGGTGTCGACCGGCGAGGAGTAAGGCGCACAACGCTCGCGCAGTTCGGCGATGTTGCTGGTGGCTCGCTCGAAGTAATCCTCGATCAGCAACGGCTGGTTTTCCGCTTCGTAGAACGCCATGCCGATCCGACCGATGCTTGGCGCGTTGATGTAGCCCTCGAATCCCGGAGCAAGAATCTTGTCGCCAATCTGGATCGCCAACGGCTCGGGCAAAAAGCCTTTGACGCGGATAGCGAGGACTTCTTCGTTGGCCAGTTTTTTTATGCACGTCTCATCGAGACGCTCGACGTCTAGCATCATTGTTTTTAGGTCCATCTATCGATAGTCAACAGAACCTGCGAGTGCGGTTCCCCCGGCGTCGGACGCTGCGCGATGCAGCGTCCGAAATGCTCAATCCACGCTGTAGTGGACGGATAACGTGCCTTTCTTCTGCGAAAGGGAGGCGATCGTGACTGTGCCCAAATCCTTCAGGCTTCGTACATGGGTGCCACCGCAGCCATAGGCGGGCAGTTCGCCAAAGCCGATTTCCCGCGCGCCTTCACGCAGCGAAGTCAGGCGTGGCAGATCGTGCTCTATCCACTGACTGATACCGTATTGAACGGTGGGTGCGTCGACTTCCTGTGCGGCATCGCCCGGTTTGAACTGCACCCGGCCCTCGTCTGGCCAGTGGTGCGCCTTGATCGGCGTCCAGCCCATGGCCTGAACGAAGTGCCCGATCAAGTGCCCGGCCGAATGCATGCGGGTGTTGTAGCGGCGACGTTGTTCATCGACGTGGATGCAGGTCATGCCGAGTTTTACCGGGCGATCGACGTAATGGACGATCCGATCCGGTTCCTGCACCACGCGTAACACCTGGCTTTCGCCGATCATGCCGGTATCGCATGGCTGACCACCGCCCTGCGGATGAAACAGGGTGGCGCGCAGCACCACGGCAAATTCGTTCTCGTGGGGCGTGCAGTCGAGGACTTCCACATTAGCCTTGAGGTCATCACTATGGAAAAAGAGGCGAAGCGTCATATTCCATGCCCTTATTAAAGTTTCTTTTTTTATTATATGAATCGTGCAATAACGTGATAATCCGTTCAAACATCAAAGGACTTGTGCGCTGTGAGCATCAATCTCCCGCTGCCACTGCTCGGTGAAATGGCGATCTTCGTCAAGGTCGTGGAGACCGGCAGCTTCTCCGAGGCGGCTCGCCAACTGGGTTCTTCGCCCTCGGCCATCAGTCGCAGCATTTCCCGCCTGGAAAAGGCCTTGGCCACGCGTTTGCTGCAGCGCACCACGCGTAAACTGCGCTTGAGTGACGGTGGCGAAGAGGTGTTCAAACGCTGTCAGGAAATGGTCAGCGCCGCCAAGTCAGTGATGGAGATCAGCGGTCAGTTCACTCATGAGGCGGAAGGGCTGGTGCGGGTCAGCGTGCCGAAAGCGGTCGGGCGTTTCGTGATTCATCCGCACATGCCCGAGTTTTTGCGGCGTTATCCCAAGGTCGATGTCGAGTTGCTGTTGGAGGATCGCCAGGTTGATCTGATCGACGATCATGTGGATCTGGCGATTCGTATCACTGACCGTCCGCCTGCCGGACTGGTCGGGCGTCAGTTGCTGACCATCGACCATTTGCTCTGCGCCACCCCGCAATACCTGGCCGAACATGGCACGCCGACGCACCCGCATGACCTGCTCAATCACAGCTGCATCTATCTGGGGGAAACTCCCAGCGATGCGCGCTGGAAATTCAAGAAGGGCAGCAAGGCCGTGACCGTCGGCGTGCGTGGCCGCTATGCCGCCAACCATACCGGCGTGCGATTGGGCGCGGTGTTGCAGCACATCGGTATCGGCAGCCTGCCGTACTTCACCGCGCGTTACGCGCTCGAGCAGAAATTGATTGTGCAGGTGTTGCCGGAGTGGACGTTCCTGGCTTCGTACCACGGTGGACTGTGGTTGCTGCACTCACCCACGCGCTATCTGCCACCGAAATTGCGGGTGTTCATCGACTATCTGGTGGAGTGCCTGGAGAAGGAACCGACGTTGAGCAAGCCGGGCAAGGCGGGCGCGCCGAACAACCTGGCGATGGCATACGAGCTGCCTGAAAGTGAAGGATTGTTGTAATCGCCGCACAATAAAAAAGGCCCGCATGGATCTCCATGCGGGCCTTTTCATTGCCGGGAGAAAATCAGTGCTTGCTGTCTTGTGCAGACATCGCCAGCAGCTGTTTTTCCTGGTTCCAGTCGAACGGTTCGTCATTCTGTTCGGCTTCGTAGCGACGTTCTTCCAGTGCCTGATACATGTCGATTTCTTCATCGGACAGGTAGTGCAGGCAGTCACCCGCGAAGAACCACAGCAGGTCCCGTGGGATCAGATGGGCGATTTGCGGATAACGGGTAATCACCTGGGTCAGGATGTCCTGGCCCAGATACTGGCTTTCGATCGGATCGATCGGCAGGGACGCCAGCAATTCATCGAAGCGCTCCAGAAACAAGGCATGGCTTTCTTCGGGAACCTGTTCGGCCTCACCTACGGCGACCAGAATACTGCGCAGGTGGTCGAGTAACACAAGATGATCGGCAACGACGTTGGACACGAGATAAGTCCTCAAGAGCAAAACGGGCGCGGGAGTATAAAGCTCCTGCGCTCGCTTGGACATGGTTGTCAGGATCAGCGGACTTTGCCCTCTGCCTGTTTCAGCTCCTCCTTGTCGAAGTCATCGACGTCGATCACCTTGCGTCGTGCCGCTTCGGCATCGCGCAGGGTCTGCGCTTCCACCGCTTGCAACACCCCGGCCTCCAGCGCGGCATCGATCGCGTGTTCGCCCGCCACCGGTTTGACCTGACCACTCTTGAGCGAAGTGTGCAGTTTCTTGTGCAGCGGTTGGGCGGCGTTCAGCAGATCGCTGGCATGTTGCAGGGCACCGACGGCATCGTCGGCGGACTGCGGGCGATAGCAGCCGGCGAGCAGCTCTTCGAGGGTCGGATCGCCTTTGGCCCGGCCGATCACCGCGGCCACTTCGGCGCCGAGCTTGTCCGAGGGCCCTTTGTGGCGGCGACCGAACGGGAACACGATCACTCGCAACAGACCGCCGAACACCCGGTTCGGGAAGTTGCTCAGCAACTCGTCCAGCGCTCGCTCCGACTGGCCGAGGCTTTCTTCCATGGCCCAGCGGAACAGCGGTTCCATGTGCGCTGGCGAATCCAGGTCGTGATAACGCTTGAGCGCGGCGGAAGCCAGATACAGGTTGCTCAACACATCGCCCAGCCGCGCCGACAAGCGTTCACGGCGTTTCAGCTCGCCGCCCAGCAACATCATGCTGAAGTCGGCCAGCATGGCGAATGCCGCCGCCTGGCGGTTGAGCGCGCGGAAGTAGCCCTGACTGATCTTGTCCCCGGGTGCATGCTCGAAGTGGCCGAAACCCAGGTTCAGCACCAGGGTGCTGGCGGCGTTGCCCACGGCGAAACCGATGTGCTTGAGCAGCAGGCCGTCGAACTCTTTCAGTGCCTGTTCCTTGTCCTCGCGCCCGGCGAGGGCCATTTCCTTGAGGACGAACGGATGGCAGCGAATGGCGCCCTGACCGAAGATCATCAGGTTGCGCGAGAGGATGTTCGCGCCTTCCACGGTGATGAAGATCGGTGCACCGTTCCAGCTACGCCCCAGATAGTTGTTCGGGCCCATGATGATGGCCTTGCCGCCGTGCACGTCCATGGCGTGGCTGATGCACTCGCGGCCGCGTTCGGTCAGGTGGTACTTGAGGATCGCCGACAGTACTGACGGTTTTTCGCCCAGATCCACGGCGTTGGCGGTGAGCATGCGCGCCGCGTCCATCATCCAGGCGTTGCCGCCGATGCGCGCCATGGCCTCCTGAATGCCTTCGAAGGCCGACAGCGGTACGTTGAACTGTTCACGAATCTGCGCGTACTGACCGGTCACCAGACTGGTGAACTTGGCCGCGCCGGTGCCGACGGCCGGCAGCGAAATCGAGCGCCCGACCGACAGGCAATTCATCAGCATCATCCAGCCCTTGCCGAGCATTTCCTGGCCACCGATGAGGAAGTCCAGCGGGATGAATACGTCTTTACCCGAGTTCGGGCCGTTCATGAACGCGGCGCCCAGCGGCAGGTGACGGCGGCCGATCTCCACGCCCGGCGTGTCGGTGGGGATCAGTGCCAGACTGATCCCCAGGTCGTCCTTGTCGCCCAGCAGGTGATCCGGATCATAGGCCTTGAAGGCGAGGCCGAGCAGGGTGGCCACCGGACCCAGGGTGATATAGCGTTTTTCCCAGTTCAGGCGCAGGCCGAGGACTTCCTGACCTTCCCATTCGCCCTTGCAGATGATCCCGGTGTCGGGCATCGCGCCGGCGTCGGAGCCGGCCAGCGGGCCGGTGAGGGCGAAGCACGGAATGTCGTCGCCACGGGCCAGTCGCGGCAGGTAGTGATTGCGTTGTTCATCGGTGCCGTAATGCAGCAGCAGTTCGGCCGGGCCGAGGGAGTTGGGTACCATCACCGTCGAGGCGAGGTCGCCGCTGCGGGTGGCGAGCTTCATCGCCACTTGCGAGTGGGCATAGGCGGAAAAGCCCTTGCCGCCGAATTCCTTGGGAATGATCAGGGCGAAGAAGCCGTGCTCCTTGATGTGGCTCCAGGCTTTGGGCGGCAGGTCCATCGACTGACCGATCTGCCAGTCAGTGACCATCGCGCAGAGCTCTTCGGTCGGGCCGTCGATGAACGCCTGTTCTTCCTCGCTCAACTGCGCCTTGGGATAAGACAGCAGCTTGTCCCAGTCCGGACGGCCGCTGAACAGTTCACCGTCCCACCACACCGTGCCGGCATCGATGGCGTCGCGTTCGGTCTGCGACATCGGCGGCAGGGTTTTCTGGAACCAGTTGAACAGCGGCGCAGTGAAGTGTTTGCGGCGCAGGTCAGGCAGCAGCAACGGCGCCGCAACCAGCGCAAGCACAACCCAGAACACCAGCATCAACCAGCCCGGGGCGCGGCTGAAAATGCCCATCGCCAGAAGGTAAATGGCGACGATACCCAACGCGGGCAGCGGGGCGATGCGGCGATGGGCGAGGTACGCCACACCGACGATCAGAACCAGTATCCACAACAACAGCATATGTAATCCTCCGTGAACCAAGGCAAACCGACCCTCCAGAGCTTAGACGGCATCTGTAAAACGGGGTGGTCAGAACAAGGTGATTGAACTCGTGGGAAACCCTGGATGACTTTTGTAGGTTCGGTGGGCAACACCCGTGGGAAATCGTTCGCTATTCCCGCGTCTTTGCGTGCATGTTTGGCCGAAACGTCGTTATCTCTGTGCTTGAGCTGTCGCTAGACTCGGGGCTCACCCAGGAGAAAATCGTCATGCGCGAGTATCTGAGTCCCGGCCGCTTCATCGATAGTGACCACCCGGCGGTGGTGGAGTTCGCCGAACAGCACCGTGGGGTCAGCCGCGACCCGCTCGCGCAGGCGATCAGTCTTTATTACGCCGTGCGCGAAGCGGTGCGCTACAACCCGTATACCTTCAGCCTCGACCCGCAAACCCTGTGTGGCAGCTACGCCTTGGCAACCGGGGAGAGCTATTGCGTGCCCAAGGCCACGTTGCTGGCCGGGTGCGCGCGGCATTGCGGCATTCCCGCGCGAATCGGTCTGGCTGATGTCAGGAATCACCTGTCGACCCCGCGTCTGCTGCAATTGCTGCGCAGTGACGTGTTCGCCATGCACGGCTACACCGAGCTGTTCCTTAACGATCGCTGGGTCAAGGCCACGCCGGCCTTCAACCAGCAACTGTGCGAATTGTTCAACGTCGCGCCGCTGGAGTTCGATGGGATCAACGACAGCGTTTTCCACCCGTACAACCGCGATGGCGCGCATTTGATGGAGTATCTGGTTGATCACGGGCAGTTCAGCGATGTGCCGGAAACCTTCTTCTTCGAACACCTGGAAAAGTGCTACCCGCATCTGTTCGGCGAACAACAGGCCAAGACCCTGGGCGATATGCAGAGTGATTTGAGCCGTGTCTGATCCGGCGTATGCTGCTCGCCCACGCATTTGAAAAGAGGCGGTCATGCTGAAGATCTGGGGACGGAAAAATTCATCGAATGTCAGGAAGCCACTGTGGGCCGCCGAGGAACTTGGCCTGGCCTACGAGGCGATTGATGCCGGTGGCGCCTTCGGGGTGGTTGATACGCCTGAATATCGGGCGATGAATCCGAACGGCCGAGTGCCGGTGATCGAAGATGACGGTTTCGTGCTGTGGGAATCCAACGCCATCGTGCGTTACCTGCTGGCCAGGCATGCGCCGAACAGCGCGTGGTACCCGGCAGATCCACAAGTCCGGGCGATCGCTGACAAATGGATGGACTGGACCACCTCGAGTTTCGCCGGGCCGTTCCGCACCGTGTTCTGGGGCGTGCTGCGTACGCCGGCAGACCAGCAGGACTGGCCGGCAATCAACGCTGCGATCAAAGAGTGCACGGCGCTGTTGGCCATGGCCGATCAAGCCCTTGCCGGCCAGCCGTATTTGTCCGGAAACGAAATCGGCATGGGCGATATCCCCCTCGGCAGTTTCATTTATGCCTGGTTCGAGATGCCGATCGAGCGCGCCTCGCAGCCGCACCTGGAGGCCTGGTACGCACGTTTGAAGCAGCGTGCGGCCTATCAGAAAGCGGTCATGACCGCGTTGACTTGATAATAACTATCGACACACTTGACTGTACTTGTGTGGCGGCGGCAAGCACCATTGCGCTCATGCGCCGTGGTTGTTTTGTTCGCCGCCCGGCCTGACCTTTCCTTTTCTTCCTTTCTTGGTGCGTAAATCAGATATGAGTTCCGCTCTGTCCATCCGGCAGCTAACCAAAACCTACGGCAACGGGTTCCAGGCCTTGAGTGGTATCGATCTGGACGTTGCCGAGGGTGACTTCTTCGCCTTGCTCGGCCCCAACGGTGCCGGCAAATCCACGACCATCGGCATTCTTTCGACCCTGGTCAACAAGACCAGTGGCACGGTGAATATCTTCGGCCATGACCTGGACAAGAACCCGGCGGCGCTCAAGCGCTCGATCGGCGTCGTGCCTCAGGAATTCAACTTCAACCAGTTCGAAAAAACCTTCGACATCGTCGTGACCCAGGCGGGTTACTACGGCATCCCGGCGAAGATCGCCAAGGAGCGCGCCGAGCAGTACCTGACCCAGCTCGGCTTGTGGGACAAGCGCGACGTGCCGTCGCGGTCGCTGTCCGGCGGCATGAAGCGGCGCCTGATGATTGCCCGCGCGCTGGTGCATGAGCCGCGCCTGTTGATCCTCGATGAACCGACCGCCGGGGTCGACATCGAACTGCGTCGCTCGATGTGGACGTTCCTCACCGAGCTGAACCAGAAAGGCATCACCATCATCCTCACCACGCACTATCTGGAAGAGGCTGAGCAGTTGTGCCGCAACATCGGCATCATCGACCATGGCACCATCGTCGAGAACACCAGCATGAAACAACTGCTGGGCCAACTGCACGTCGAAACCTTCCTGCTGGACCTGAAAAACGACTTGAACGCCGCGCCGCAATTGCTCGGCTATCCGGCTCGCTTGCTCGACAGCCATACCCTGGAAGTCCAGGTCGACAAATCCATGGGCATCACCGCGCTGTTCACCCAGTTGGCGCAGCAGCAAATCGAAGTGCTGAGCCTGCGCAACAAAACCAATCGCCTCGAGGAGCTGTTCGTGTCCCTGGTGGAGAAAAATCTGTCGAAGGTGGCGGTATGAGTTCCGAGTTCCGGCCCAACCTGGTCGCCCTCAATACCATCGTTTACCGCGAAGTCCGGCGCTTTACCCGGATCTGGCCGCAGACCCTGCTGCCGCCGGCGATCACCATGGTTCTGTATTTCGTGATCTTCGGTAACCTGATCGGCCGACAGATCGGCGACATGGGTGGCTTCACCTATATGGAGTACATCGTGCCGGGGCTGATCATGATGTCGGTGATCACCAACTCCTACGGCAACGTGGTGTCGAGCTTCTTCGGCAGCAAGTTCCAGCGCTCCATCGAAGAGCTGATGGTTTCGCCGGTGTCACCGCACACGATCCTGATCGGTTACACCATCGGCGGCGTGCTGCGCGGCTTGATGGTCGGGGTCATCGTGACCATTTTGTCGCTGTTCTTCACGCACCTGCAGGTACACCATCTCGGCGTGACCTTGCTGGTGGTGATTCTGACCGCGACGATCTTCTCGCTGCTGGGCTTCATCAACGCGGTGTTTGCGCGCAACTTCGATGATATTTCGATCATCCCGACGTTTGTGCTGACGCCGCTGACCTACCTCGGTGGGGTGTTCTACTCGATTACCTTGCTGCCGCCGTTCTGGCAGACCGTGTCGCTGGCCAACCCGGTGCTGCACATGGTCAACGCATTCCGTTACGGCATTCTTGGCGTGTCGGATATCAAGATCGGCATCGCGATCACCTTCATGCTGGTGGCGACTGTCGTGCTGTATCTCGGTTGTGCGCGGTTGCTGGTGAGCGGGCGTGGGATGCGGACCTGATTCCAGACCGCATTACTGCCATCGCGAGCAGGCTCACTCCTGCATTGGAATGCGTTCCTCTGCAGGAGTGAGCCTGCTCGCGATGGGACCCATCCAGACACCCCAATAAAACGGCCTCCCTTGCGGAGGCCGTTTTGCATTCATGCCTTGCGGTTTTTCTTGCGCCGCGCCCATTGCCGGGCCACCCACCAGCGCCAGTACAGCATCACCGCAAAGTAGGCGAGGGCGCCAAGGACCAGGCCACACACCACCGACCCCAGCAAAAACGGTTGCCACAACGTCGACAGTTCGCCGCTGATCCATTCCCAGGTCAACGAGTCGGGCAAGGTGCGGGCGGGCACGTCCATCAACCAGGCCCCGGCCTGATACGTGCAGAAAAACACCGCCGGCATGGTGATCGGGTTGGTCAGCCACACCAGGCTCACGGCAATCGGCATGTTGCCGCGCACGGTAATCGCCAGTGCGGCCGCCACCAGCATTTGCGCCGGAATCGGCAGGAACGCGGCGAACAAGCCAACGGCCATCGCCCGGGCCACCGAGTGACGATTGAGGTGCCAGAGGTTCGGGTCATGCAGCAACTTGCCGAGAAAGCGTAAGGATTTGTGTTCCCTGATGCTCGTCGGATCGGGCATGTAACGTTTGAATAAGCGCCGGGGCATAAGGCTTCTCGGTCGGTTAAGGCGTCAAGTATGTCTGGATTCTACGAAGCGCCCATTCAGACTTTGTGACAATTGTTGACGGCGAGCAGGCTTCGCACCGGCTACGCCTAAGGAGTAACTCTCAAGGACGGGCGTATGCGCACAGGGATGATGGCGCTGGCAGCCGGTCTGCTGGTGGTGGTTTTTTTACCGGTTTTACCGCCGGTCGGGTTGCTGATGTTGTTGCCCGTGGTGGGGCTGATGTTGCTGCCGTTTCGCAGCTATCCGTTGGCATTTTTTCTGTTCGGTTTCACTTGGGCCTGTGTCAGCGCGCAGTGGGCGCTGAATGATCGGTTGCCGCAACCGCTCGATGGCGAAACACGCTGGATCGAAGGGCGGGTGGTGGGGTTGCCACAGTCCGGCGACGGTGTGGTGCGTTTCGAGTTGGCCGAGGCCCGCTCGCGGCGCGAGACGCTGCCGTCGTTGATGCGTCTGGCGTGGTACGCCGGGCCGCCGGTCAACAGCGGCGAGCGCTGGCGTCTGGCGGTGAAGCTCAAGCGCCCCGGCGGTTTGCTCAATCCTGACGTCTTCGATTACGAGGCCTGGCTGCTGGCGCAACGCATCGGCGCAACCGGTACGATCAAGGATGGTGAGCGCCTTGCCGAGGCCAGTGGGGCGTGGCGCGACAGCATTCGTCAACGCTTGCTTGAGGTAGACGCTCAGGGGCGGGCCGGTGCATTGGCGGCGCTGGTGCTCGGCGACGGTTCCGGGCTCAGCCGCGAGGATTGGCAGATCCTGCAGGACACCGGCACCGTGCATTTGCTGGTGATTTCCGGCCAGCACATCGGATTGCTGGCGGCGGTGATGTATCTGCTGGTCGCGGGGCTCGCGCGTTATGGGGTGTGGCCGCTGCGCTGGCCATGGCTGCCCTGGGCCTGTGGTCTGGCGTTTGCGGCGGCATTGGGTTACGGACTGCTGGCCGGGTTTGAGGTGCCGGTGCAACGGGCCTGTGTGATGGTCGGCCTGGTATTGCTGTGGCGTCTGCGTTTTCGCCATCTCGGCACGTGGTGGCCGCTGTTGCTGGCATTCAATGCGGTGCTGTTGCTTGATCCGTTGGCCAGCCTGCGCCCGGGTTTCTGGTTATCTTTTGCGGCGGTGGCGGTGCTGATCTTCACTTTCGGCAGCCGCCTCGGCGCGTGGCGCTGGTGGCAGACCTGGACCCGCGCACAATGGCTGATTGCGATCGGCCTGTGCCCGGTGTTGCTGGCGCTGAACCTGCCGATCAGCCTCAGCGGGCCGTTGGCAAACTTGCTGGCGGTGCCGTGGGTCAGTTTCGTCGTGTTGCCGCCAGCACTGCTCGGTACTGCGCTGCTGCCGGTGCCCTATGTCGGCGAAGGCCTGTTGTGGCTGGCGGGCGGTCTGATTGATGCGCTGTTTCGCGGCCTGGCGCTGATTGCCGGGCAATGGCCAGCGTGGATTCCAGCCGCGGTATCGTGGTGGGTCTGGGCGCTGGGCAGCCTCGGCGCGCTGTTGTTGCTGTTGCCGCGCGGGGTGCCGATGCGGCCGCTGGGCTGGCCGTTGCTCTTGATGCTGGTGGTGCCGCCGCGTGAGCGTTTGCCCGAGGGCGTGGCCGATATCTGGCAGCTTGATGTCGGCCAAGGCCTGGCGATTCTGATCCGCACCCGTCATCACGCCGTGCTGTACGACGCCGGGCCGCGTTTCGGCGATTTCGATATCGGTGAACGAGTGGTGTTGCCGGCACTGCGCAAGCTTGGCGTCGAACATCTGGACATGATGTTGCTTAGCCATGCCGATGCCGATCATGCCGGCGGCGCTTTGGCGGTGGCGCGCCGGTTGCCGGTCATTCAGGTGATCAGTGGCGATCCGCCGGGCTTGCCTGTCGAACTGAACGCCGCTGCGTGCGACAGTGGCCGGCAATGGCAATGGGACGGCGTGCGCTTTCAGCTTTGGCAATGGTCGGCCGCCCACGACAGCAACCAACGTTCCTGTGTGTTGCAGATCGAGGCCAATGGCGAACGTCTGCTGCTCACTGGCGATATTGATGCCCACGCCGAACGCGTCCTGCTCGACAGCCCGTTGGCGGTTCCCACGCAATGGCTGCAGGCACCGCATCATGGCAGCCGCAGTTCGTCGTCCATGGCGTTGCTCAAAACCCTGCAACCTGAGGCGGTGCTGATCTCCCGGGGGCAGGGCAATTCGTTCGGCCACCCGCATCCCACCGTGCTCGCGCGTTATCGCAAGCAGCGGCTGCGCGTTTACGACAGCGCCGAACATGGCGCCATTCATCTGCAACTGGGGACCTTCAGCGCGCCACGGACGATGCGTCAGCAGCGGCGTTTCTGGCGCGACCCGCCCGCGTTGCCCCGTTGATCGGCGCAGGCACGCTTGCGGCATCACGGTCGTCGGGGCAGCGGGTCTTAATCGCGAACCGGTATGGTAAAGTGGCGCACTTTTTCGAGGGGACTGTCACTGTGTGGGAATTGGTCAAATCCGGCGGCTGGATGATGTTGCCGATCATTCTGAGTTCCATCGCGGCCATGGCGATTGTCGCCGAGCGCCTGTGGACCCTGCGCGCCAGTCGCGTCACCCCCGAGCATCTGCTGGGCCAGGTCTGGGTCTGGATCAAGGACAAGCAGCTCAACAAAGAGAAACTCAAGGAATTGCGCGCCAATTCGCCGCTGGGTGAAATCCTCGCGGCGGGCCTGGCCAACTCCAAGCATGGTCGCGAGATCATGAAGGAATGCATCGAAGAAGCCGCCGCGCGGGTGATCCACGAGCTCGAGCGCTACGTCAACGCGCTGGGCACCATCGCCGCCATGTCGCCGTTGCTGGGCCTGCTCGGTACGGTACTGGGCATGATCGATATTTTCAGTGCTTTCACCGGTTCCGGCATGACCACTAACGCTTCGGTATTGGCCGGTGGTATTTCCAAGGCACTGATCACCACGGCGGCGGGCCTGATGGTGGGTATTCCGTCGGTGTTCTTCCACCGTTTCCTGCAACGCCGCATCGATGAACTGGTGGTGGGCATGGAGCAGGAAGCGATCAAACTGGTCGAAGTGGTGCAGGGCGACCGTGACGTCGATCTGGCCGGGGAAAAAGCGTGAAATTCCGTCGCAAACCTCGGGAAACGATAGACATCAACCTCGCGTCGTTGATTGACGTGGTGTTCATCCTGCTGCTGTTTTTCGTGGTGACCACCACCTTCACTCGCGAGACCCAGTTGCGCGTCGATCTGCCGGAATCGGTCAGCGGTTCGCCCGCCGAAGACCAGCAGCTCAAGCAGCTGGATGTCGCGATCAGCGCCGAAGGTGTGTTTTCGGTGAACAACAGGATTCTGCCGAAGAACGATCTGGCGACGCTGATGGAAGCCATGCAGAAAGAAGCCAACGGTGACACCAACATGCCGTTGTCGATCAGCGCCGATGGCAAGACTCAGCACCAATCGGTGATCACTGCCATGGACGCGGCCGGCAAGCTCGGTTTCAGCCATCTGCGCATGACCACGGTCGAGGCGGCGCCCAAATCCTGATGAGCCTGTCCGATCGTTTGCTCGCCGCGTGGTATCAGGGGCACCCGGCCCTGACGCTGCTGCGGCCGCTGGAAATGCTCTACCGCCGTGTGGTGGTCAACAAGCGCCAGCGCTTTCTCGACGGCGAAGGCCAGATCTATCAGCCGCCGGTGCCGCTGATCGTGGTCGGCAACATCACCGTCGGCGGCACCGGCAAGACGCCGATGATTCTGTGGTTGATCGAGCACTGCCGGCGCAGCGGCTTGCGCGTTGGTGTGGTCAGCCGTGGCTACGGTGCCAAACCGCCGCAATGGCCGTGGCGGGTCGAGGCCGATCAAGGCGCCGACATCGCTGGCGACGAGCCGCTACTGATCGTGCAGCGCACCGGCGTGCCGTTGGTGATCGATCCTGATCGCAGCGCCGCCGTCAGAGCCTTGCTTGCCAGTGAACCGCTGGACCTGATCCTCTCCGACGATGGTATGCAGCATTACCGTCTGGCCCGGGATCTGGAACTGGTGCTGATCGATGCCGCCCGTGGCCTCGGTAACAAACGCTGCCTGCCTGCCGGGCCATTGCGCGAGCCCATCGAGCGCCTGCAAAGCGTCGACGGTGTGCTGTTCAACGGCGCCACGGCAGACCGCGATGACGGCTTCGCATTTCGCTTGCAACCGACCGCGCTGGTCAACCTGCGCAGCGGCGAGCGCAAGTCGCTCGATCATTTTGCGCCTGGTCAAGCTGTGCACGCGGTCGCCGGGATCGGCAATCCGCAACGTTTCTTCAAGACCCTCGAAGCGCTAGACTGGCGGGCAATCCCCCATGCGTTTGCCGACCACGCCGAATACAGCGTGCAGGCGTTGAATTTCACACCGTCATTGCCATTGGTGATGACCGAAAAGGACGCGGTGAAGTGCCGTGCCTTTGCTGCTGACGACTGGTGGTATCTGGCGGTCAACGCCGTGCCGTCACCGGCCTTCGTGGCCTGGTTCGACACCCAGTTGATGCGCCTGTTGCCTGATCGTCTTTTGCCTTAACTCTTTATCCAGGGAATGTTCATGGACACCAAATTGCTCGACATCCTCGCGTGCCCGATCTGCAAAGGCCCGCTCAAGCTCAGCGCCGACAAGACCGAACTGATCAGCAAGGGCGCAGGTCTGGCCTATCCGATCCGCGACGGCATCCCGGTGATGCTCGAAAGCGAAGCGCGCACCCTGACCACCGACGAGCGTCTGGATAAATGACCACTGCCTTCACCGTTGTCATCCCGTCGCGCTACGCCTCGACCCGCCTGCCGGGCAAACCGCTGCTGGACATCGCCGGCAAGCCGATGATCCAGCACGTCTGGGAGCAGGCGCGCAAAAGCAGCGCCAGCCGTGTGGTGGTGGCGACTGACGATGCGCGCATTGTCGAGGCGTGCAAGGGTTTCGGCGCTGAAGTGGTGCTGACCCGTGAAGACCATAATTCCGGGACTGATCGTCTGGCCGAAGTTGCGGCGAAACTGGGTCTTGCGCCTGACGCGATCGTAGTCAACGTGCAAGGCGATGAGCCGTTGATCCCGCCGAGCGTGATCGATCAGGTCGCTGCCAACCTTGCGGCCCACACCGAAGCGCGCATGGCCACACTGGCCGAGCCGATCGAAGACGTGGAGACCCTGTTCAACCCGAACGTGGTCAAGGTCGTCAGCGACCTCAACGGTCTGGCACTGACTTTCAGCCGTGCGACCTTGCCATGGGCGCGCGATGCCTTCGCCAAGAGCCGCGAGCAATTGCCTGAAGGCGTGCCGTACCGTCGTCACATCGGCATTTATGCCTATCGCGCCGGGTTCCTCCAGGACTTCGTGAGCTGGGGCCCGTGCTGGCTGGAAAACACCGAATCCCTCGAACAACTGCGTGCCCTGTGGCACGGGGTGCGGATTCATGTGGCTGACGCGTTGATCGCGCCGCCGACCGGCGTCGATACCGTTGAAGACCTCGAGCGCGTTCGTCGCCTGCTGGGGGCCTGATGCGCGTTCTGTTCGTGTGCCTGGGCAACATCTGCCGTTCGCCCACCGCTGAGGGCGTGTTGCGTCACAAGCTGCGCGAAGCCGGGCTGGCGGATCAGGTTGAAGTGGGCTCGGCCGGTACCGGTGACTGGCACGTCGGCAACCCGCCGGACAAGCGCAGCCAGGCGGCGGCCAAAGTGCGTGGTTATGACCTGTCGGCGCAACGCGCGCAGCAGGTCAGCCGCGCCGATTTCGCCAGTTACGACCTGATTCTGGCCATGGACAACAGCAACCTGCGCAACCTCAAGGCGTTGCAGCCGTCCACCGGCAAGGCCGAACTGGACCTGTTCCTGCGTCGTTATGCCGGTGTGGTCGATGAAGTGCCGGATCCGTATTACGACGGCGATCAGGGCTTCGAGCAGGTGCTGGATCTGATTGAGGCAGCCTGCGACCAACTGTTGATCGAAGTGAAGGGCCGGTTATGAGTTTGCAGTTGCAACCCCAGGTTTCGCTGAAACCGTTCAACAGTTTTGGCGTGGACGTTCGCGCGCAGTTGTTTGCCGAGGCCCACAGCGACGCCGATGTACGTGAAGCGCTGGCCTATGCGACTGCCCATGACGTGCCGCTGTTGGTGATCGGTGGTGGCAGCAACCTGCTGCTGACCGCTGATATCCCGGCGCTGGTGCTGCGCATGGCCACCCGCGGCATTCGGCTGATCAGCGATGACGGTAATCGCGTGGTAATCGAGGCCGAAGCTGGCGAGCCATGGCATCCGTTTGTGCAGCACACGCTGGCGCAGGGCCTGTCGGGTCTGGAAAACCTCAGCCTGATTCCCGGTACTGTGGGCGCTGCGCCAATGCAGAACATCGGTGCGTACGGCGTCGAGATCAAGGATGTGTTCGCCGGCCTCACCGCGCTGGATCGCCAGACGGGCGAGCTGCGCGACTTCAGCCTGGATGAATGCAACTTCGCCTACCGTGACAGCCTGTTCAAGCAGCAGCCGGGGCGTTGGTTGATCCTGCGTGTGCGCTTCAGGCTCGATCGCGTCGCGCATCTGCATCTGGAGTACGGCCCGGTGCGTCAGCGCCTGACTGAACAGGGCATCGAGCAACCAACGCCAAGCGATGTCAGCCGTGCGATCTGCAGCATTCGCAGCGAAAAACTGCCGGACCCGGCAGTGCTCGGCAACGCCGGCAGCTTCTTCAAGAACCCGCTGGTACCGGCGGCGCTGGTAGCGAAGATCAAGACGCAGCACCCGGATCTGGTGGCTTATGCGCAACCGGACGGGCAGATGAAACTGGCCGCCGGCTGGTTGATCGAGCGGGCGGGGTGGAAGGGTTTCCGCGAGGCCGATGCCGGCGTGCATAAGTTGCAGGCGCTGGTGCTGGTCAACTACGGCGCGGCCACCGGCCTGCAGTTGCTGGAACTGGCGCAACGCATCCAGAAAGATATTGCCGAACGTTTCAATGTCGAACTGGAAATGGAGCCCAACCGCTATTGAAGCAGTTTCGAGCTTTGAGCTTTGAGCTTCGAGCTGCAGGCTACAATTCCAGATCGTGAGTGAGCGACTGCTTTTGCTTGAAGCTTGTAGCTAGAAGCTTGCAACTGAAAAGCCCTGTCTCAGCAGGGCTTTTTTGCCTGAGTCGATCTGTGTGAACCCTCGCCAGTCTCTGGCGGCAGATTGCTCGACCCCATAACCACCAAGAATATGCGGGCGTACCCATGATTACCCTGAAACTCAACGGCCAGGACCATCAACTGGACGTCACCGAAGACATGCCGCTGTTGTGGGCTATTCGTGATGTCGCCGGTTACAACGGCACCAAATTCGGCTGCGGCATGGGCCTGTGCGGCGCCTGCACCATTCATATCGACGGCTTGCCCGCCCGCAGTTGCATCACCCCGATCGGCTCGGTGATCGGGCAGAGCGTCAGCACCATCGACAACCTGCACGCAGACCCGGTTGGTCAGGTGGTACAGCAGGCCTGGCTCGACAGCGCCGTGGCGCAGTGCGGGTTCTGTCAGGGCGGGCAGATCATGTCTGCCACCGCGTTGCTCAAGACCAACCCCAATCCGAGCGACGAGCAGATTGAAGAGGCGATGGTCGGCAACATTTGCCGTTGCGGCACCTACAACCGGATCAAGACCGCGATCCGCCAGGCCTCCACTCACTTGAAGGAGGCCAAGGCATGAGCCGCTTGCCGAATGATTTCGCCCTGAGCAATCTCAGCCGTCGCGGCTTTCTCAAAGGCGTCGGTGCCACCGGTGCGTTGGTACTGGCCGCGAGTTGGGGCTGGCAGGACGCATTGGCCGAAGACGCACCGAAGAAGTTCGGCGCCGACGGCATGCCCAACGGCTGGATCGACGATCCGAAGGTCTACGTCAGCATTGCAGCGGATGGCACGGTCACCGTGGTCTGCAACCGTTCGGAAATGGGTCAGGGTGTGCGCACCAGTTTGACCATGGTGGTCGCCGATGAACTGGACGCCGATTGGGCCAAAGTCAAAGTGCAGCAGGCGCCGGGCGATGAAGTACGGTTCGGCAACCAGGACACCGACGGTTCGCGCAGCATGCGCCACTGGTATGAACCGATGCGCCGTTGCGGCGCAGCGGCCCGGACCATGCTCGAACAGGCCGCCGCCGCGCAGTGGCAAGTGCCGGCCGGCGAGTGCCGTGCGCAGTTGCACAAGGTCATTCACCAACCGTCCGGCCGCGAACTGGGTTATGGCGAACTCGCCGCCGCCGCCAGTGCGCTGGCGGTGCCGGCACGTGACAGCCTGCGCCTCAAGCAGCCGTCGGAATTCCGCTACATCGGCAAGGAAGGCACCAAGGCCATCGACGGTGCCGACATCGTCAACGGTCGCGCGGTGTACGGCGCCGACGTGCATTTTGACGGCATGCTGTACGCCACCATCGCCCGTCCGGCGGTGTACGGCGGCAAGATCAAGTCGCTGGATGACAGCGCGGCGCTGAAAGTCCCCGGCGTGCTTAAAGTGCTGCAGATCGAAAGCCGCCCGCTGCCTTCGGAGTTCCAGCCGCTGGGTGGTGTGGCGGTGGTGGCCAGTAATACCTGGGCAGCGATCAAGGGCCGCGCAGCGCTGAAAATCGAATGGGATGACGGGCCCAATGCCAGCTACGATTCGATTGCCTATCGTCAGGAGCTGGAAGCTGCGTCGCGCAAGCCCGGCAAAGTTGTGCGCAACACCGGCGATATCGACAAGGCCCTGAGCGGAGCCGCCAGCAGCCTCGAAGCGTCCTACTATTTGCCGCATCTGGCCCAGGCGCCGATGGAGCCGATGGTTGCCATCGCCCGCTACAACAATGGCGTGTGTGAGGCCTGGGCGCCGAGTCAGGCGCCGCAAGTGACTCGCGAGCGCATCGCCGAGCGCCTGGGACTGCCGTTCGATAACGTCACCTTCAACGTCACGCTGCTGGGTGGCGGTTTCGGCCGCAAATCGAAACCGGATTTCGTCGTCGAAGCGGCAATCCTCGCCAAGGAGTTCCCGGGCAAAGCGGTGCGGGTGCAATGGACGCGCGAAGACGACATCCACAACTCGTATTTCCACACCGTGTCCGCCGAGTACCTGAAGGCCGCTGTCGGCAAGGACGGCATGCCGTCCGGCTGGCTGCACCGCACGGTGGCACCGAGCATTACCGCGCTGTTCGCCCCGGGCATGAACCATGAGGCGGCATTCGAGCTGGGCATGGGCTTCACCAACATGGCCTACGCGATACCCAACGTGCGCCTGGAAAACCCCGAAGCCACGGTGCACACCCGGGTCGGCTGGTATCGCTCGGTGTCGAACATCCCCCATGGCTTCGCGATCCAGAGCTTCGTCGATGAACTGGCGCACAAGGCCGGTGTGGATCCGCTGAAGTATCAGATCAGGTTGCTCGGCCCCGATCGGCAGATCGACCCGCGCACGCTGAGCGAGGAGTGGAACTACGGCGAGTCCCCCGAGCGTTATCCGATCGACACCGGGCGTATGCGCACGGTGCTGGAAACTGCGGCCAAGGCTGCCGGTTGGGGCCGCAAACTGCCTAAGGGCCGAGGACTGGGGCTGGCGGTGCACTACAGCTTCGTCACCTACGTCGCAGCGGTGATCGAAGTCGAGGTCAAGGACGACGGCACGCTGATCGTGCACAAGGCTGACATCGCTGTCGATTGCGGGCCGCAGATCAACCCCGAGCGCATTCGCTCGCAGTTCGAAGGCGCCTGCGTGATGGGCCTGGGTAACGCGGTGCTGGGTGAAATCAGCTTCAAGGATGGCAAGGTCCAGCAGGACAACTTCCATATGTACGAAGTGGCGCGCATGTCGTTGGCGCCCAAGGATGTCGCCGTGCATCTGGTGACGCCGCCGGGCGACGTGCCGTTGGGCGGCGTTGGTGAGCCGGGCGTGCCGCCGATTGCCCCGGCACTGTGCAACGCGATCTTCGCCGCCACCGGCCAGCGTATCCGCAACTTGCCGGTGCGTTATCAGTTGCAGGGCTGGCAGAAGGCGCAAGCGTAATGGACAGCGCTGATCTCAACGTTCTGCGCAGCGTGCTCGAATGGCGCCGCGCCGGGCAGCGGGTGGTGCTGTTCAGCGTGGTGCAGACCTGGGGCACCGCGCCCCGGGCGCCGGGGGCAATGCTCGCGTTGCGCGAGGATGGCGTGGTGATCGGTTCGGTGTCGGGCGGCTGCGTCGAGGATGACTTGATCGCCCGCCTGCACGACGGGCGCATCGCGAGCGACGGGCTACCGGTGCAACTGATCACCTACGGTGTCACCCGGGAGGAGGCCGCGCGGTTCGGCTTGCCCTGTGGCGGCACGTTGCGCCTGACTGAAGAGCGGGTCGCTGATCCGGCGTGGGTGGCCGAGTTGCTCGCGCGTTGTGAAGCGCATGAGATTGTTGCTCGCGAGCTGAACATCGAGACCGGTGAGGTGCTGCTGTCGGCGGCGAGCAAATCCGATGTCCTGGCATTCGACGGCAAGACCTTGCGCGCCATTTATGGCCCGCGCTGGCGTCTGCTGTTGATCGGCGCAGGGCAGTTGTCGCGTTACGTGGCGGACATGGCGCGGCTGCTGGATTTCGAAGTGCTGATCTGCGATCCGCGCACCGAATTCGTCTACGGTTGGGAGGAGCACCACGGTCGTTTTGTCCCGGGCATGCCGGATGAGGCGGTGTTGAGTATTCAGACAGATGAGCGCACGGCCATCGTCGCGCTGACCCACGATCCTCGTCTGGACGACATGGCGTTGCTCACCGCGCTCGATTCGCCGGCCTTCTATGTCGGGGCGCTCGGTTCGCGGGTCAACAGCCAGAAGCGCCGGGACAATCTGGCTCAGCTAGGCTTTTCACCAGAGGCGATCAACCGCTTGCACGGGCCGATTGGCTTGCACATCGGCAGTCATTCACCGGCGGAGATTGCCCTGTCATTGTTGGCGGAAATCGTCGCGATCAAAAACGGCGTCGAGTTGAAACAGAAGAAAGCCGCGGAGGGTGCATGAGTCGATCCATCGCAGTAATTGTGCTGGCGGCGGGCGAGGGCAGTCGCTTTCGCCAGGTTGCCGGTGCCGATAAAGACAAGCTGCTGGCCGATTGCACCGGGCGCGATGGCGCGGTGCGTTCGGTGATCGAGCAGGTATTGGTGAATCTGCCAGCCGGTCTCGGCAAGCGGGTGTTGGTGACCACCGAGGCGCGACCGCAGGCAATGCGCATGGCGCAGGCTTATGGCTGTGACGTGGTCTCGATTGAATCGACCGGGATGGGTGACAGCATTGCTGCGGGCGTCGCTGCCTGCCCCGAGGCGGATGGCTGGTTGATTGTGCTGGGGGACATGCCGTTTATCTTGCCATCGAGTATTGAGCGGGTAGTGGCGGCGATTGCCGAGGACACCGTGAGCGTGCCAGTGCAGGAGGGTGAGTTTGGGCATCCGGTGGGGTTTGGGCGTTCGTTCGGGCCGGGGTTGCAGGCGTTGAGCGGTGATCGCGGTGCCAGGCCGTTATTCAAGCAGGGGCGAGTGGTGGAAGTGACGGTGGATGATCCCGGGGTGTTGTGGGATATCGATGTACCCGAAGCGTTGGCCTTCACCCAAGCCTGAGCCCTGCTCAGATCTCCCTGTAGGAGTGAGCCTGCTCGCGATAGCGGTGTGTCAGTGGATACACATTTATCCGAACCACCGCTATCGCGAGCAGGCTCGCTCCTACAGGGGATAGTGGAGGTATAAAAAAGCCCCGCCTGATTGCTCAGGCGGGGCTTTTTATTGGCTTTCGGAATCAGACGAGCGGTTTAGGCTCGTGTTCTTTTTCCTCGGCCTCTTGGCGATGCTCGACCGCGTCTTGAACGGAGCGCGGTGCTTCGGCGATCACCGACTCAACCACGGCTTCTTCAGTAACGGAAGCAGCAGCAACTTCGACCACTTCAACTGCCGGAGCAGCAGCGGCAGCCAGTTCGGCTTCCTTCTGCAGACGCTCTTCTTCACGCTTGCGACGACGCACTTCACGTGGATCGTTTGGCGCGCGGCCGCTTGGCGTCAGAGCGCTGACCGGAGCCGGTGCCTCAACTACCGGCGCTGGCACTTCGGCAACGACGGGTGCTTCGACAGCCGGTGCTTCAACCGCAGGCGTCTCAACCACTGGCGCTGGAGCTGGTTCGGCAGCAGCAACCACTGGCTCGGAGACCATTGCCTGCACAACTTCAGCTTCAGCCACAGGAGCTGGTGCTTCGGTCACTGCCGGTTCGGCAACCCAGTTGAAAGCGGTCTGCTCTTCGCGAACTTCACGGACGGTTTCGGTCACGGTTTCAGCGACGGTTTCAACAACCGGCTCGGCAATCACGACTGGCGCTGGTTCTACCTGAGGCAGGGTTTCTTGAACCGGGGCCACTTCGACTTCCGGAGCAGCAACCACTTCTACCGGAGTACTGGCTTCAACAACCGGCGCTTCCACTGGAGCGGTTTCCTGAACGGCAGCAGTGGCGCGTTCAGCTTGCTCGTGCGCTTGTGCTTCGGCAGGAGCGCTGATCACGCTGCTGGCAACAGCGGCGGTCACGGCCAGGCCGGCAGCCAGTTCGGCAGTGCTTGGGCCTTCAGCGTTTTCGCCGGACTCGGATTCTTCCGAACCTTCGATCACGTTGCCGTTGGCATCACGCTGACGCTCGCGACGGTTGCTGCGACGACGCTGACCACGGGAGCGACGACGTGGACGATCGCCTTCGGCGTTGTCCTGACCGTCTTCCGGCAGTTGCTCTTCGTTGCTGATCACTTCTTCTTCAGCGACGGCAGCGGCGGCTTGTTCGGCGCGCGGTTGACGCTCTTCACGCGGCGGACGCGGTGCGCGCTCTTCGCGTGGCTGACGAGCCGGACGCTCTTCGGCAACTACCGCGGCAACGGCAGCGGCTGGAGCGGCCGGGGTAGCATCCAGTGGCTCGCGCAGTTCACGTACACGCTCTTCGCGCTCGCCACGTGGCTTGCGGTCTTCGCGTGGCGCACGAGGTGCGCGTTCTTCACGCGGGGCGCGTGGTGCGCGCTCTTCGCGGGCGACTGGCGCTTCGGTGCGGGCTTCGCGTGGCTCGCGGACTTCACGGGCCTCACGTGGCTGACGCTCTTCACGCGGCTCGCGTGGGGCGCGTTCTTCACGCGGTGCACGCTCTTCGCGCGGTTTGCGTTCTTCATCGCGGCGACCGTTACGGTTGCGGCTCTGCTGACGACCGTTGCGACGCTCTTCATTACGGGCCGGACGTTCGGTGGCCGGTTTTTCAACCACGACCGGAGCGGCTGGCTCTTCTTTGGTAGCGAACAGGCTGACCAGCGATTTCACCAGACCTTTGAACAGGCTTGGCTCTGGCGCGGCCACTGGAGCCGGTGCCGGAGCAGCAGGCGCGGCCGCTTCGGTCGGAACCGGAGCGTTGGCGCGAGCAGGAGCAGTCTTGACCGCAGCTTCCTGGCGAACCAGGGTGCGGGTCGCAGCGGCTGGCTGGACTTCTTCGACTTCGGCAGCGGCCGCAGCGATTTCGTAGCTGGACTGGTTGGTCGCGGCTTCCGGGCTGTCGTCACGCAGGCGCTGGACTTCGAAGTGCGGAGTTTCGAGGTGATCGTTCGGCAGAATGACGATACGGGCACGGGTGCGCAGTTCGATCTTGGTGATCGAGTTGCGTTTTTCGTTGAGCAGGAACGCAGCGACCGGGATCGGCACCTGGGCGCGCACTTCGGCAGTGCGGTCTTTCAGGGCTTCTTCTTCGATCAGGCGCAGGATCGCCAGCGACAGCGATTCAACGTCACGGATGATGCCGGTACCGTTGCAACGCGGGCAGACGATGCCGCTGCTTTCGCCCAGCGATGGACGCAGGCGCTGACGGGACATTTCCAGCAGGCCGAAGCGCGAGATGCGGCCGATCTGCACGCGGGCGCGGTCGGCTTCCAGGCATTCGCGGACTTTCTCTTCCACGGCGCGCTGGTTCTTGGCAGGCGTCATGTCGATGAAGTCGATGACGATCAGGCCGCCGATGTCGCGCAGGCGCAACTGACGGGCGATTTCTTCAGCGGCTTCAAGGTTGGTCTGCAGGGCGGTTTCTTCGATGTCGCTGCCTTTGGTGGCGCGCGCCGAGTTGATGTCGATGGACACCAGGGCTTCGGTCGGATCGATGACGATGGAGCCACCGGAAGGCAGTTCAACGACGCGCTGGAAAGCGGTCTCGATCTGGCTTTCGATCTGGAAACGGTTGAACAGCGGAACGCTGTCTTCGTACAGCTTGATCTTGCTGGCGTACTGCGGCATCACCTGGCGAATGAAGGTCAGGGCTTCGTCCTGGGCTTCAACGCTGTCGATCAGCACTTCGCCGATGTCCTGGCGCAGGTAGTCGCGGATGGCGCGGATGATCACGTTGCTTTCCTGGTAGATCAGGAATGGCGCGGAGCGATCCAGCGAGGCTTCTTTGATGGCGGTCCACAGTTGCAGCAGGTAGTCGAGGTCCCACTGCATTTCTTCGCTGCTGCGGCCCAGGCCTGCAGTGCGCACGATCAGACCCATGTCGGCCGGTGCAACCAGGCCGTTCAGCGCTTCACGCAGTTCATTGCGCTCTTCGCCTTCGATGCGACGGGAAATGCCGCCGGCACGCGGGTTGTTCGGCATCAGCACAAGGTAACGACCGGCCAGGCTGATGAAGGTGGTCAGGGCAGCGCCCTTGTTGCCACGTTCTTCTTTTTCGACCTGAACGATGACTTCCTGGCCTTCGCTCAGGACGTCCTTGATGTTGACGCGGCCTTCAGGAGCTTTCTTGAAGTATTCGCGGGAGATTTCTTTGAGGGGCAGGAAGCCGTGGCGCTCGGAGCCGAAATCGACAAAGGCAGCCTCAAGGCTTGGTTCGATGCGAGTGATACGGCCTTTGTAGATGTTGGCCTTCTTCTGCTCGCGTGCACCGGATTCGATGTCCAGGTCGTAGAGGCGTTGGCCATCTACCAGTGCAACACGCAACTCTTCGGGTTGAGTTGCGTTAATCAGCATTCTTTTCATGTAGTACCGTCGGTTTCCGGGCTGCCGGAAACGGCGTTCGGCACACACGACTTCTCACGGTCGGTGTCAGGTGCGTCGGGAGTGGTTGGCCATTCCCGTGTCCAGCGATGTCAGGCCAATTGGGCCGATATCGCGACGTACGCGTCCTGCTTGCTGTGGCTACTTAAGCACTCAGTCAGGAGGAGGAATCAACCAGCGGCTGTGGACGAGATGAAGCGTCTTGATAAAGCCTATTGCTACACAGTCCAGCGGTTGTGCATCTCCACCCTACACGTATCCCTGATAATTCGGGTGCTGCCGCGCGCAGAATCCGCAGCGGGTTGGCATTTACCGTGAGCTCCGAAAGGGGAGGTCACGCATCATGGCTAATTCAGGCGGTGTTTCCGAAGCGCTCGCTCGGGGTCATCAGCAGCTGACTGCACTTTGTGAACTGGCCTCGAATATTTGCCTGTCAGGCGAGTGAAAACTCTGCTCGACGGTGTAATTCAGGCCTCATGTCACCTGCGCTTGTTACAACTGCAAACTCCACCGTTACGTAGCGAAAGCCCCGTAGGACGGCCTCGCGTCCTGGTGAATTGCGTTGGTCAGGGCCGGTTTTTGACCGTGGTTCCGCTGTCCAGGCCGCTTTTGGCGGCGTTCGCGACTATAGCAGCAATGATTAAGTGCTTCAATTCCATAAAAATTGTTATCATCCGCGGCATGACAACTACTGCCCCTTCGACTCCAGGCGTTCAACTGCTTGAAGTCTCGCCGGAGTATGCCGGCCAACGAATCGACAATTTCCTCCTTGCCCGGCTCAAAGGCGTGCCCAAGACCTTGATTTACCGCATTTTGCGTAAAGGCGAAGTGCGCGTGAACAAGGGGCGGATCAAGCCTGAATACAAGCTGCAGGCCGGCGATATCGTGCGTGTACCGCCGGTTCGCGTGCCTGAGCGTGACGAGCCGGTGCCTTTGGCCCAAGGCCTGTTGCAGCGCCTGGAAGCCTCGATTGTCTATGAAGACAAAGCCCTGATCGTGATCAACAAGCCCGCCGGCATTGCGGTTCACGGTGGCAGCGGCTTGAATTACGGCGTCATCGAAGCCTTTCGTCAGTTGCGCCCCGATGCCAAGGAGCTCGAGCTGGTTCACCGTCTCGATCGTGATACCTCGGGCCTGCTGATGATCGCCAAGAAGCGCAGCATGTTGCGTCACTTGCATGCCGCATTGCGCGGTGACGGTGTCGATAAGCGCTACATGGCGCTGGTTCGCGGCAACTGGGCGACCTCGATAAAGCAAGTCCGTGCGGCGCTCGGCAAGAGCAATCTGCGCTCCGGCGAGCGCATGGTCGAGGTCGACGAGGAGGAGGGCAAGGAGTCTGTGACCGTGTTCAAGGTCCTGCGTCGCTTTGGTGATTTTGCCACTCTGATCGAAGCCAAGCCGATCACGGGTCGCACGCACCAGATCCGCGTCCACACGTTGCACGCCGGGCACTGCATCGCTGGCGACACCAAGTACGGCGATGACAGTTTCAGCAAGGAAATCCGTGATCTGGGCGGCAAGCGTCTGTTCCTGCATGCCTACATGCTGACCGTGCCGCTGCCCGATGGCGGTGAACTCAAGTTGCAGGCACCGGTCGATGAAATGTGGGCCAAGACTGTGGAGCGATTGAGTGCGCCCATCTGATTACAAGCTGCTGATTTTTGATTGGGACGGCACGCTGGCCGATTCCATTCATCGGATTGTCGAGGCAATGCACTCGGCATCCGGGCGTTCAGGTTTCGAGTTGCGTGATGATTTTGCCGTAAAAGGCATCATCGGTCTGGGCTTGCCAGAGGCGATCCGCACCTTGTATCCGGACATCAGCGATGCCGAAATGACCTTGTTTCGCGAGTATTACGCGGATCACTACATCGCCGCGGAAGCCGTGCCTTCGCCGTTGTTCGAAGGCGTAGTCGAGTCGATGGCGTCTTTTCGCGAGCAGGGTTATCACCTGGCAGTCGCGACTGGCAAGAATCGTCGCGGGTTGGATCGGGTGCTCAAGGCCAATGGCTGGGAAGATTATTTCGACATCACTCGCGCTGCCGATGAAACAGCGAGCAAGCCGCATCCGCTGATGCTGGAGCAGATATTGGCCCATTGCGGTGTGCGTGCGGAGCAGGCGCTGATGGTCGGGGACTCTTCCTTCGATCTGCTGATGGCGCGTAACGCGGGGATGGATTCGGTGGCGGTCAGTTATGGCGCGCAATCGATCGAATCGCTGCAGCAGTTCGAGCCGCGCCTGTCGATCGACCATTTTAGTGAGTTGCACGCCTGGCTGGGGCAGCAGGCCAAATAAGTTTTTTCTGGGGTGGACTGGATGACCGACGAATGGAAAGCACCGGCCAAGGCAAGTGCCGACGACGGTGACGCAAAGAGCTGGAAGCTGTTGGAAACGACCCTGCTGGCCAGTGTGCAGGAGCAGCGTCGCTCGCGGCGGTGGGGGATTTTCTTCAAGCTGCTGACGTTTGTTTATCTGTTTGTTGCGCTGATCCTGTTCACTCCACTGATGGATATGGAAAAGAGCGCTACCCGTGGTCCGAACTACACCGCGCTGATCGATGTCACCGGCATGATTGCCGACAAGGAGCCGGCCAGCGCCGACAATATTGTCGGCAGTCTGCGTGCGGCCTTCGAGGACAAGAAGGTCAAGGGCGTGATCCTGCGGATCAACAGCCCGGGCGGCAGTCCGGTGCAGTCGGGTTACGTGTATGACGAGATCAAGCGCCTGCGTGGTCTGCATCCGGATACCAAGGTGTACGCGGTGATTTCCGATCTCGGCGCGTCCGGTGCCTATTACATCGCCAGTGCGGCGGATCAGATCTATGCCGACAAGGCGAGTCTGGTCGGCTCCATTGGTGTGACGGCGGCGGGTTACGGTTTTGTTGGCACCATGGACAAGCTGGGTGTCGAGCGTCGCACCTATACCTCGGGTGAACACAAGTCGTTTCTGGATCCGTTCCAGCCACAGAAGCCTGACGAAACCGCGTTCTGGCAGACCGTGCTGGACACCACGCACAAGCAGTTCATCAACAGCGTCAAGCAGGGGCGTGGTGATCGTCTGAAAGACAAAGAGCATCCGGAATTGTTCTCCGGGCTGGTCTGGTCTGGCGAGCAGGCGCTGCCGCTGGGGCTGATCGACGGTCTGGGCAATGCCAGTTCGGTGGCGCGTGATGTGATTGGCGAGAAAGAGCTCGTGGATTTCACTGTTCAGGAGTCGCCGTTCGATCGCTTCTCGAAAAAGCTCGGCGCCAGTGTCGCCGAGCAGTTGGCGATGTGGATGGGTTTCCACGGGCCTTCGTTGCGCTGAGCAATCAGTGTGTAAAAAAAACCGGCCTTGATGGCCGGTTTTTTTGTGCTTCAGGGGATTTGTACGCCCTCTGCCAGCAGCATGTCGATCAGACGGATGAGTGGCAGACCGATCAGGCTGGTGGCGTCCGGGCCTTCGGTGGATTTGAAGAGGCTCACGCCTAGTCCTTCGGCCTTGAAGCTGCCGGCACAGTCGTAGGGCTGCTCCAGGCGCAGGTAGCGCTCGATGCGTGCTTCGTCGAGTTGGCGCATGTGCACGGTGAACGGCACACAGTCGGCCTGACAGTGGCCGGTCTGGCTGTTGAGCAGGGCCAGGCCGGTGAGGAAGGTCACGCTGGCGCCGCTGGCGGCCAGCAGTTGCTCTCGGGCCTTGTCGAAGGTGTGCGGCTTGCCAATGATGCGTTCGCCCAGCACGGCTACCTGGTCCGAGCCGATAATCAGATGAGCGGGGTGGCTGGCAGCCAGTGCCCGGGCTTTCTGTTCGGCGAGGCGCTTGACCAGTTCGATGGCTGATTCGCCCGGCTGGTGGCTTTCGTCGATATCCGGCGAGCTGCAGACGAACGGCAGGTGCAGGCGGGCGAGCAATTCCCGACGATAAGTCGAGCTTGAAGCGAGTAATAAAGGCAACATTGGCGTCTCCTGAGGCAGGCGCGAATTCTAGCGGAGGCACGCAAGTGACGGACAGGGCACAATTTCCTTTGACATGGGTGGGGGCATCCCTATAATGCTGCGCCTATGTTGAATGACCCGATTCCACCTCACGTTGACCCGCGCAAATTGGCTGATCGTGGCACCACCCTTCAAGGTGAACTGCTGCTGGCCGATTTGAAGAGACTCTGCGACCCGCTTTCCGACGATGTCGGTACGGTGCAGGCCAAATTCGTTTTTGAACGAGATGAACGTAAATCTGTGGTGATCCACAGCTTTATCGACACCGAGGTCAAAATGGTTTGCCAGCGTTGTCTTGAGCTGGTCACCCTGCCGATCCATAGCGAATGCAGTTACGCTGTGGTGAAGGAGGGTGCGAATACCCAGTCGTTACCGAAAGGTTATGACGTGCTGGAACTGGGCGAAGATCCATTGGATCTGCAGTCACTGATCGAGGAGGAGCTTCTGCTCGCCTTGCCCATTGTGCCTGCTCATCATCCGGAAGAATGCCAGCAGCCGGCGGGAGCAGATGAACCCGAACCGAGCGAGGACGAGGTAACGCGGTCCAACCCGTTCAGTGTATTGGCGCAGTTAAAGCGTGACCCAAACGTTTAGGAGTTAATCAATTATGGCTGTTCAGCAGAACAAAAAATCCCGCTCTGCCCGTGACATGCGCCGTTCGCACGACGCTCTCGAGGCTAGCACCCTGTCTGTAGAAAAAACCACCGGTGAAGTTCACCTGCGTCACCACGTATCGCCAGAAGGCGTATACCGTGGCCGTAAAGTGATCGACAAGGGCGCTGACGAGTAATCACTTGTCCGCTCAAGTCATTGCGATTGACGCAATGGGCGGGGACTTCGGTCCCCGCAGCATTGTTCAGGCCAGCCTTGCTTGCCTTTCTGCTACACCCTCGCTGCACCTGACCCTCGTCGGTCAACCCTCCCTTCTTGAAGAATTGATCAATGGCCAACCGGCTGCGGATCGCTCGCGCCTGACGATTGTTCCGGCGTCTGAAGTCATCACCATGGATGAAAAGCCGACCCAGGCCTTGCGTGGCAAGCCGGATTCGTCGATGCGTGTCGCCCTTGAATTGGTGCGTGACGGCAAGGCTCAGGCCTGTGTCAGCGCCGGCAATACCGGAGCGTTGATGGCGCTGTCGCGATTTGTCTTGAAGACGTTGCCGGGCATCGACCGTCCGGCAATGGTTGCCGCGATTCCGACACAGACAGGTTATTGCCAGTTGCTCGACCTGGGCGCCAACGTCGATTGCAGTGCCGAGCATCTGTTGCAGTTCGCGGTGATGGGCTCGGTGGCGGCGCAGACGCTGGGTATTGCCCGGCCACGGGTGGCGCTGCTCAACATCGGCACCGAAGACATCAAGGGCAATCAGCAGGTCAAGCTGGCGGCGACCTTGTTGCAGGCGGCCCGAGGCATCAACTACATCGGTTTCGTCGAGGGTGATGGCCTGTATCGCGGCGAGGCTGACGTGGTGGTCTGTGACGGGTTTGTCGGCAATATCCTGCTCAAGTCCAGCGAAGGCCTGGCGACGATGATTGCAGCGCGCATCGAAGCCTTGTTCAAAAAGAACATGGCGAGCCGTGCTGTCGGTGCCTTGGCGCTGCCGTTAATGAAGCGTTTGCAGGCCGATCTGGCACCGGCACGACATAACGGCGCAAGCTTCCTCGGTTTGCAGGGCATTGTGGTGAAAAGTCACGGTTCGGCCGGGGTTCAGGGCTTTCAGAGTGCGATTCAGCGTGCGCTGATCGAAATTCAGGAGAATCTGCCCGAGCGTCTTCATGGTCGTCTGGAAGATTTGTTGTCTTAGGCGTTTTCGTCGGACAATGCTTAAATGTGACCGCCCGGTTCAAAGGGTCATCCAACTGTCAGTTTCTGGCGTCCCCCGGTGGGGTGTCATTTTTCGACGACAAGATCATTAGGGGCTTGTTACATGTCTGCTTCCCTCGCATTCGTCTTTCCAGGACAGGGTTCGCAGTCCCTCGGCATGCTGGCCGAGCTGGGCGCGGAATATCCGCTGATCCTCGAAACATTCAAAGAAGCCTCCGCTGCTCTGGGCTATGACCTGTGGGCGCTGACCCAGCAGGGTCCGGAAGAGCTGCTCAATCAAACCGACAAAACCCAACCGGCCATTCTGACCGCCTCGATCGCCCTGTGGCGTCTGTGGCTGGCTGAAGGCGGTGCGCGTCCGGCATTCGTTGCCGGTCACAGCCTGGGTGAATACAGCGCACTCGTCGCTGCTGGCAGCCTGACACTGGCGGATGCGGTAAAGCTCGTTGAGCGCCGTGGTCAGCTGATGCAGGAAGCCGTTCCGGCCGGGCAGGGCGGTATGGCTGCCATCCTCGGTCTGGAAGACGCTGACGTACTGGCTGCCTGTGCAGAAGCGGCGCAGGGCGAGGTGGTCAGCGCGGTAAACTTCAACTCGCCAGGCCAGGTGGTCATCGCTGGTGCCAAGGCTGCTGTTGAGCGCGCCATCGAAGGTTGCAAGGCCCGTGGTGCCAAGCGTGCCATGCCGCTGCCGGTGAGCGTGCCGTCGCACTGCGAACTGATGCGTCCGGCCGCCGAGCGTTTTGCCGAATCCATTGCCGCCATCGACTGGCAGGCGCCGCAGATCCCGGTGGTACAGAACGTCAGCGCGCAAGTGCCGGCCGATCTGGAAACCCTCAAGCGTGATCTGCTTGAACAGCTGTACAAGCCAGTTCGCTGGGTTGAGTCGGTCCAGACCCTGGCCGCCAAAGGCGCGACCAATCTGGTCGAGTGCGGCCCGGGCAAGGTGCTGGCGGGTCTGAACAAACGTTGCGCCGAAGGCGTTTCGACTTCCAACCTCAATACCCCAGATGCTTTCGCTGCCGCCCGTGCAGCGCAAGCCTGAATCAGGAGAAACTTGCATGAGTCTGCAAGGTAAAGTTGCACTGGTTACCGGTGCAAGCCGTGGTATCGGCCAGGCCATCGCTCTGGAACTGGGTCGTCAGGGCGCCATCGTTGTTGGCACCGCGACCTCCGCCAAGGGCGCCGAAGCGATTGCCGCCACTCTGAAAGAACACGGTATTCAGGGCACTGGTCTGGAACTGAACGTCACCAGCGACGAGTCGGTCAGCAAAGTGATTGCGAGCATTCAGGAGCAGTTCGGTGCGCCGGCGATTCTGGTCAATAATGCCGGTATCACCCGCGATAACCTGATGATGCGCATGAAAGACGATGAATGGTACGACGTGATCGATACCAATCTGAACAGTCTGTATCGCCTGTCCAAGGGCGTTTTGCGCGGTATGACCAAGGCGCGCTGGGGCCGAATTATCAGTATTGGCTCGGTGGTGGGTGCCATGGGCAACGCAGGCCAAGTAAACTATGCAGCCGCCAAGGCCGGTCTGGAAGGTTTCAGCCGTGCGATGGCGCGTGAAGTCGGTTCGCGTTCGATTACGGTCAACTCGGTAACCCCAGGGTTTATCGACACCGATATGACCCGCGAGCTGCCTGAAGCACAGCGTGAAGCCTTGCAGACGCAGATTCCGCTGGGTCGTCTGGGACAAGCTCAAGAGATCGCATCCGTGGTCGCTTTTCTTGCATCCGACGGTGCGGCATACGTCACTGGGGCTACAATCCCGGTGAACGGTGGGATGTACATGTAAGTAAAATGTGACGGATTGCTTCAAAAAAATGTCATACGAGCTGTCTAAAATCCGTTATAAAGCTGCAATCTATTTATAGGCAGAGGGCCGCAGGGTTTGAGGAGTGAAGCTTTCAGTTGAAAAGCTGAAAAGTCTTTCTATACACTTACCCACTGGCCAGCTGCCTGAATTTGTCCATTAGGAGTGAAAACAAGGTATGAGCACCATCGAAGAGCGCGTCAAGAAAATCGTTGCCGAGCAACTGGGTGTTAAAGAAGAAGAAGTGGTAAACACCGCTTCCTTCGTAGAAGACCTGGGTGCCGACTCCCTTGACACCGTTGAGCTGGTGATGGCTCTGGAAGAGGAATTCGAGACCGAAATCCCTGACGAAGAAGCTGAGAAGATCACTACTGTACAAGCTGCAATCGACTACGTTACTAGCCACCAGGCGTAATAGTTTGTAATCGTTGTTTGCTGTCATGGAAAAACCGCACTGCCATCATGGCGTGCGGTTTTTTCTTTAGGCCTGATGCAAAGTCGTCATTTGAAAAAGGAGAGTGCTGTGTCGCGTAGACGCGTCGTAGTCACCGGTATGGGTATGTTGTCGCCACTGGGCACGGATGTGCCGAGCAGTTGGCAGGGCATTCTGGCTGGCCGCAGTGGCATTGGTCTGATCGAACACACCGACCTTTCTGCCTATTCCACCCGTTTTGGCGGCTCGGTAAAGGGCTTCAATGTCGAGGAATACCTGTCGGTCAAGGAAGCACGCAAGCTCGACCTGTTCATTCAGTACGGTCTGGCCGCGGGTTTTCAGGCTGTTCGCAACGCAGGTCTGGAAGTCACCGACGCCAACCGTGAGCGCATTGGCGTGGCCATGGGTTCGGGGATCGGCGGCCTGACCAACATCGAAGAAACCAGCCGTACTCTGCATGAGACGGGCCCGCGTCGAATCTCGCCATTCTTCGTGCCAGGCTCGATCATCAATATGATTTCCGGTTTTCTGTCCATCCACCTGGGTGCACAGGGGCCTAACTACGCCATTGCCACAGCCTGTACGACCGGTACGCACTGCATTGGCATGGCGGCGCGCAACATCATGTACGACGAAGCCGACGTGATGATTGCCGGCGGCGCCGAAATGGCCGCATGCGGCCTGGGCATGGGTGGCTTCGGCGCGTCCCGTGCACTGTCGACCCGCAACGATGAGCCGACCCGCGCCAGCCGTCCATGGGACAAGGGCCGTGACGGCTTCGTGCTGTCCGACGGTGCCGGTGCGCTGGTACTCGAAGAACTCGAGCACGCCAAGGCTCGCGGTGCGACCATCTATGCCGAGCTGATCGGCTTCGGCACCAGTGGCGATGCGTTCCACATGACCTCGCCACCTGCTGATGGCGCCGGTGCAGCCCGCTGCATCACCAATGCCCTGCGCGATGCGAAAATCAACATCGACCAGGTGCAATACATCAACGCCCACGGCACCTCGACGCCGGCCGGCGACCTCGCCGAAGCCAACGCGCTCAAGAGCGTGTTCGGCGATCACGCCTACAAGCTGGCGGTCAGCTCGACCAAGTCCATGACCGGTCACCTGCTGGGTGCGGCGGGTGCGGTCGAGGCGATCTTCAGTGTGCTGGCGATCAACAGCCAGGTGGCACCGCCAACCATCAACCTCGACGAGCCGGATGAAGGCTGCGATCTCGATTTCGTGCCGCACACTGCGCGCAACATGGACATCGACGTCGTATTGTCCAACTCCTTCGGTTTTGGCGGCACCAACGGCACGTTGGCGTTCCGTCGGTTCGCCGGCTGATGGACAGCTGGGTCGACGGTCAGCCGGCTGACGCTCTGTCGCTGAAAGATCGCGGCTTGGCTTACGGCGATGGTCTGTTCGAGACCATCGCCGTGCAAGGCGGCCAGCCTGTGCTGCTGGACCGACACCTGGCGCGTTTGGCCGATGGCTGCGCGCGTCTGGCCATCGCGACTGATATCGAGCGGGTGCGCCAGGAGCTGCTGAGCTATGCGGCAGCGATGGGCGAGGGGGTGCTCAAGCTCATTCTCACCCGGGGCGACGGCTTGCGTGGCTACGCGCCTGATCCTGCGGCGCCGGGCCGACGTATTCTGCAAGGCAATCCTCCTGCTGCTTATCCTGCCGTGCATGGTGAGCAAGGTGTACGCTTGTTTCCCTGTGTCACTCGGCTGTCGAACCAGCCATTGCTGGCTGGGCTCAAACATCTGAACCGCCTGGAGCAAGTGCTCGCCCGTGCCGAATGGCACGACAGCGAACATGCCGAGGGCTTGATGCTCGATCAGGCCGGACGGGTCGTTGAGGGCGTCTTCAGCAACCTGTTTCTGGTGCGCGACGGCGTATTGATCACCCCGGATCTGAAGCGCTGCGGCGTGGCCGGTGTGATGCGTGCAGAAATCTTGTTTCAGGCCGAATCATTGGCTATCCCCACCCAAATCACCGACATCAACCTCGAACAACTGCAATGGGCTGATGAAGTCTTCATTTGCAACAGCGTATATGGCGTCTGGCCGGTACGTGCCTACGCTGCACTGAGCTGGCCGGTTGGCCCGCTCACCCGTAAACTGCAAGCCATTGCCCGCGCGCTACTGGATGCCTGATTCGTGAGACGTAAACTCTTGCTGCTGCTGGAAACCGGACTGGTTCTGGCAGGGCTGCTGTTGGGCGCCAGCGCCTGGAAAATTCATTCGGCGCTGGAACAGCCCCTGAACATCACGCAGGAAGAACTGCTGGATGTGCCAAAAGGCTCGACGCCTACCCGTACCTTTCTTGGACTCGAAACCGATGGCGTCATCAAGGACGCTTTCTGGTTGCGCATCTATTGGCGTTTCAATCTGACCGGTACGCCGATCCATAGCGGCGAATACCGCATGCAGTCGGGCATGACCGTCAACGGTCTGATCGACCTGTGGAAGCGTGGCGAAGTGGTGCAGTACAACCTGACGCTGGTCGAGGGCTGGAATTTCCACCAGGTCCGGGCGGCACTGGCAAAAGATGAAAAAATCGAACAGACCCTCAAGGGCCTGAGCGACAGCGAAGTGATGGAGAAAATTGGCCATCGCGGACTGTTCCCGGAAGGTCGTTTCTTTCCGGACACCTACCGCTTCGTGCGCGGAGTCTCCGACGTCGAGTTGCTGAAGAAAGCCTTTGATCGCCTGGACGAGGTGTTGGCCAAGGAGTGGGAAAACCGCTCGGCCGACGCGCCGTACAGCGAGCCTTATCAGGCGCTGATCATGGCTTCGCTGGTGGAGAAGGAAACCGGCGTGCCACAGGAGCGCGGGCAGATTGCCGGCGTGTTCGTTCGCCGTATGGCGCTGGGCATGCAGTTGCAGACCGATCCGACCGTGATCTATGGCCTGGGCGATCGCTACACCGGCAAGTTGACCCGCGCGCATCTCAAAGAGCCTACGCCGTATAACACTTATGTGATTCCCGGATTGCCGCCGACGCCGATTGCCATGGTCGGCCGCGAGGCGATTCATGCCGCGCTCAATCCGGTAGAAGGCAACAGCCTGTATTTCGTCGCCCGTGGCGACGGTAGCCATGTGTTCTCCGATGACCTGGATGCGCACAACAGTGCGGTGCGTGAGTTCCAGCTCAAGCGCCGTGCCGATTACCGCTCCAGCCCGGCCCCGGCGAATGCGCCGGCCGCTCCGGCCACGGCCACCGAAGAGACGATCCCCGCAGCGTCCCCCGATACCGCTCCGGAGTCGCTGCCGCAGGTTCCTCCTCAAGCGCCTGCGCCAGCCCCGGCACCTGCTGCCGAGCCCGGCGCGGCAGCACCGCAAAACGCGCAATGACTTTGATTAAGGACTGCCTGTGACTGGCTTGTTTATTACCCTGGAAGGCCCGGAAGGCGCCGGCAAGAGCACCAACCGCGAGTACCTCGCCGAGCGTCTGCGCACGCAAGGTATTGAAGTGGTGCTGACCCGCGAACCCGGCGGCACGCCGCTGGCAGAACGCATTCGCGATGTGCTGCTGGCCCCGGCCGATGAAGTCATGAACCCCGACACCGAGCTGTTGCTGGTGTTCGCCGCCCGTGCCCAGCATCTGGCCGAGGTCATTCGTCCGGCACTGGCCCGGGGCGCCGTGGTGCTGTGCGATCGGTTTACTGACTCGACGTACGCCTATCAGGGCGGTGGTCGCGGTTTGTCGCTGGAGCGTATTGCGGCACTGGAGACGTTTGTTCAGGGCGACCTGCGCCCGGACCTGACGCTGATTTTCGATCTGCCGGTGGAAATCGGCCTGGCCCGCGCCAGCGCTCGCGGGCGCCTGGATCGTTTCGAACTGGAAGGCCGGGCGTTCTTCGAGGCGGTGCGCGGTGCGTTTCTCAAGCGTGCCGAAGCCGAACCTGCGCGTTATGTGCGGATCGATGCCGGTCAGCCGCTGGCAGACGTTCAGCGCTCGCTGGACACGCTGTTGCCGCGTCTGCTGGAGCTGACCCGTGGCTGACGCCTATCCATGGCAAGACAGCCTCTGGCAGCAGTTGGCCGGGCGTAGTCAGCATGCTCACGCGTATCTGCTGCACGGCCCGGCCGGGATCGGCAAGCGCGCGCTGGCCGAGCGGCTGATGGCCAGCCTGCTGTGTCAGCGTCCGACGCCCGAGGCTTGCGGCGAGTGCAAGTCCTGCCTGCTGCTCAAGGCCGGCAGTCACCCGGACAACTACATCCTTGAACCGGAAGAAGCCGACAAGGCGATCAAGGTCGATCAAGTCCGTGATCTGGTCAGTTTCGTGGTGCAGACCGCGCAATTGGGCGGGCGCAAGGTGGTGCTGATTGAACCGGTGGAGTCGATGAATATCAACGCCGCCAACGCCTTGCTCAAAAGCCTTGAAGAGCCATCCGGCAATACGGTGCTGTTACTGGTCAGCCACCAGCCGAGCCGGTTGCTGCCGACGATCAAGAGTCGTTGCGTGCAGCAGGCGTGTCCGTTGCCGAGTGAGGCCGCAAGCCTGCAGTGGCTGGCACAGGCGCTGCCGGAGTGTTCTACCGAAGAGCGCGTCGAATTGCTGACGCTGGCGGCCGGTTCGCCACTGGCGGCGGTCAGCCTGCAGGCCCAGGGCGTGCGCGAACAGCGCGCGCAGGTGGTCGAAGGCGTGAAGAAGTTGCTCAAGCAGCAGCAGTCGCCGACACGACTGGCCGAAGAATGGAAAAATATTCCGATGCTGCGTCTGTTCGACTGGTTCTGCGACTGGTCGAGCCTGATCCTGCGTTATCAATTGACCCAGGATGAAAACGGCCTCGGTCTGACCGACATGCGCAAAGTGGTGCAGTATCTGGCGCAGAAAAGCGCGCAGGGCAAAGTCCTCGACATTCAGGACTGGATTCTCGCCCAGCGGCAGAAAGTCCTGAGCAAAGCCAACCTCAATCCAGCGTTGCTGCTGGAAGCCTTGTTGGTGCAGTGGGTGAGTTTGCCGGGTCACCGGTAATCGCCCCCAAAACGACTGTGTGCGCCTAGACTCTGAACATCAGCAGTGGAGGTCAACATGAATGAACCCATGAGCCCGGGGCCGCGCAACGGCATCCTGTCCCTGACCATCAAGGACAAGTCGGTGCTGTACGCCGCCTACATGCCGTTCATCAAGAACGGTGGCCTGTTCATCCCGACCAACAAGAGCTACAAGTTGGGCGATGAGGTGTTCATGCTGCTCAACCTGATGGACGAGGCGGAGAAGATTCCGGTGGCCGGCAAGGTCGCCTGGATTACCCCCAAAGGCGCCCAGGGCAATCGTGCTGCCGGTGTCGGCGTGCAATTCAATGAAGGCGACAACACCGCCCGCAGTCGCATCGAAACCCATCTGGCCGGAGCCCTGAAGTCCGACCGTCCCACTCATACGATGTAAGTTGCAGTCCTTTTATGCTCGTAGATTCCCATTGTCACCTTGATCGCCTCGACCTTGCCGCCCATGACGGCTCGCTGGATGCCGCACTCGATGCGGCCCGCCAGCGTGGGGTAGGGCACTTCCTGTGCATCGGCGTCAGTGCCGACAACGCCGCCGACGTCAAAGCCCTTGCCGAACGCTATGCCGACGTCGATTGCTCGGTCGGCGTGCATCCGCTCGATGTGCAACCGGGCGCCGCGCCTGCGCTGGACTGGCTGCTGCACGAACTCAATCACCCGAAAGTGGTGGCGATCGGCGAAACCGGTCTGGATTACCATTACGAGCCGGAAGCCGCCGAATTGCAGCAGGAGTCCTTCCGTCTGCACCTGCAAGCGGCGCAGCATACCGGCAAACCGGTGATCATCCATACCCGTGGCGCTCGCGCCGACACCCTTGAATTACTGCGCGATGCCGCGTTGCCTCAGGCCGGTGTGCTGCATTGCTTTACCGAAGACTGGGACATGGCCAAGGCCGCGCTGGACATGGGCTATTACATTTCCCTGTCGGGCATCGTGACTTTCCGCAATGCCGATGCCTTGCGCGATGTGGCAAGCAAAGTCCCGGCCGACCGGTTGCTGGTGGAGACCGATTCGCCATACCTGGCGCCGATCCCTTATCGCGGCAAGCCGAACCTGCCGCAGTATGTACGTGAAGTGGCGGAGTTTCTGGCGATGTTGCGCGGGGAAAACTACGAGCGATTTGCCGAGCAGACCACCGAGAACTTCAAGCGGTTGTTCCCGCTGGCGAGTGTTAAATCTGCTTGAGTGCGAAATGGCCATTGCGGGCAGGCTCATTGCCGCAGGAAAACCAAATCGCAGGCAAAAAAAACCCGGGTTCTGGGGGGTGAATCCGGGTTAAGACCATTAGGAGTAAAACAAAGGCACGCGGTCCCTTGGTACCTTTATCGGCACGGCACTTGGGGGAGATGCCGACCGACAGTTCAAGTATTGATCAGTCTGGCGTTGAGTCCAGTTGAGCGGTCGGGGTTTTTAAACAAATTTGGAATACGTGCGCTTCAGTTGAGTTCTCATTGCACCCCCGGCGTTCGCAAAATGAACAAGAAACACAGATATGGTCGGATGATCCGTGCATTTTTGCGCAAGTTAGGCATAATACGCGGCTTCGAATTTTGACCCTTCAGACCTTTTCTTATGCACAAAGAACCTCGTAAGGTCCGTGAGTTTCGTCGCCGCGAGCAAGAAATTCTCGATACCGCGCTCAAGCTGTTCCTCGAACAAGGTGAAGACAGTGTCACCGTCGAGATGATTGCTGATGCCGTGGGTATCGGCAAAGGCACGATCTACAAGCACTTCAAATCCAAGGCCGAGATCTATCTGCGCCTGATGCTCGATTACGAGCGCGATTTGAACGAGCTGCTGCATTCGGCCGATGTCGACAAGGACAAGGAAGCGCTGTCCCGTGCCTACTTCGAATTCCGCATGCGCGACCCACAGCGCTATCGCCTGTTCGACCGCCTCGAAGAGAAGGTCGTAAAAGGCAATCAGGTGCCGGAAATGGTCGAGGAGCTGCACAAGATCCGTGCTTCGAACTTCGAACGCCTGACCTTGCTCATCAAGGGCCGGATCAGCGAAGGCAAGCTCGAAGACGTGCCGCCGTACTTCCACTACTGCGCGTCCTGGGCGCTGGTGCACGGCGCGGTGGCGCTGTATCACTCGCCGTTCTGGAGCAATGTGCTGGAAGATCAGGAAGGTTTCTTCCAGTTCCTGATGGACATCGGCGTGCGCATGGGCAACAAGCGCAAGCGTGATCCGGAAACCCCAAGCAGCTGAACCATTCAGCTGCCTTATTGCGCCATGATTTCGCTACATGACGCAGTACCGCAGGAATATACTCAGGCATAGGGCTTGCTAAAACTTGATTTGTGAGTCAAGTTTTAGCGGCTCGAAATTCTATCGCCGGAGTGATCATGATCGTTGACCGTCAAGGCAGGCGTTTTCGCAATTTGCGCATCAGCCTGACTTCAGCCTGCAATTACGCCTGTACCTACTGCGTGCCCAACGGCAAGCGGCTGGTGGCTGCGCAGGACGAACTGTCGGCCGAGGCCATGGCACGCGGCGTAGCCTATCTGATCGAAGCTGCCGGCATCGAGCGTTTGCGCATCACCGGCGGTGAGCCGCTGGTCAGCCCCAAACTCGAATCTTTCATGAGCGCCGTCGGCAAGATGGGCCTGGAAGACATCAGCCTGACCACCAACGGTCAACTTCTGGCGAAGAAGCTGCCGCTGCTGGTGGACGCCGGTCTGCGCAGGATCAATGTGTCCCTCGATACCCTCGACGCCGGTGCGTTCCGCAGCATCGCCCGTGGCGGCGATCTGGCGACCGTGCTCGATGGCATGGACCAGGCGAAGGCGGCGGGGCTGAAGATCAAGGTCAACATGGTGCCATTGCGCGGGCAGAACCTGGATCAGGTAATGCCGCTGCTCGATTACTGCCTTGAGCGTGGCTACGAGTTGCGCTTCATCGAGCTGATGCGCATGGGCCATCTGGCGACCGACTCCAATGCCTTCCTGCAACAGTTCGTCAGCCTGCAGCAATTGCTGAGCCTGATTGGCGAGCGCTACGAATATGCGCAGGCAGATGCGCCGGTGGACGCCACGGCCGTGCGTTATGCGATCCCGGGCGTTGGTCATTTCGGCGTGATCGCCAACGAAAGCGTGCCGTTCTGCAGAACCTGCTCGCGTTTGCGCCTGTCGTCGACCGGCTGGCTGCATGGCTGCCTGTCGTCGAGCAACCGCCACTATGTCGGCGACCTGCTCGACAAACCGCGCCATCAGGCATTGCCGGCGTTGCAGCGTTTGCTGGTCAAGGCGTTGGGCGACAAGCAGGAAGTGGCGTTCTCCGGCGGCGCAACCATCATGAAAATCATCGGCGGCTGATCAGCCACTTTCGCGAGCAGGCTCGCTCCCACCTTGGAATGCGTTCTGCTGTGGGAGCGAGCCTGCTCGCGAATGCATTGTATAAATCAACGAGGAATCAGAGCTGGCGCAAAAGCTGCATCCAACGGCCATTCGCCGGTTTTCCGTCACCGGCTTCTGGAGGATGAGGATGCGTAGCCTGGTTTTGCTGCTGGCCGTTTTGGCGCTTGGCGGCTGTATGACTGTCAGCGATATGGCCGAAGGCACTCGCTATCAGATGAGCGACGCGGGGCTGCTGGATCACAGCGACAGCCGTCGCGTGAACAACTTCCGCATTCAGCCGGACTCGTTCATCTACATCGCCCAGGGTGCGTTCGCGCCGCCGGGTGGTTCCTACCCGCGCCCGAACGTGGTCGCCGAAGAAGCCTTCAAAGGTTTCGTCGAGTATTTCCCGATGGTTCGTCGCGCCCGGGCTCCTGAAGGCCTCGATCAGGCGATGGGCGAAGCTCGTGACGCGGGCGCCCACTATCTGCTGTACACCCGTTTTGCCAAGGCTGATGACCGTATCGGCAACTCCGATGAGTGGCTCGATCAGGAAGCCGTGGATCGTCTGGGCATCGACGGCGGGGTGATTCAGATCATGTTGATCGAGACCAGCACCCAGTATTTGATTGATACTGCACGGATCAAGAGTCGTGGCGGATTACTGACGTTCCACGACAACAAGCCTGAAGACCTGATCGGCCCGCCACTGGCGCAATACGCGCGCAGCCTGCTGGGGATCGGCGACCAATAAACCAAGGAGTACGCCATGAGTGGCCCGCAAAAAGCCAATGACCTGTTGGGACAGATCCCCAAAACCAAAGGCCTGCCGCCGGTGCACTTGTGGAACCCGGACTTCTGCGGCGACATCGACATGCGCATCGCCCGCGACGGCACCTGGTATTACCTGGGCACGCCGATCGGGCGCAAGCCGATGGTCAAGCTGTTCTCCACCATTATTCGCCGCGACGGCGATGATTATTTCCTGATTACGCCGGTCGAAAAGGTCGGGATCAAGGTCGACGACGCGCCGTTCGTGGCGATTGCCGTGGAAGTCGAAGGCGAGGGCGAAGCGCAGTTGCTGCGTTTCACCACCAATGTCGAGGAAACGGCCGAGGCTGGGCCTGAGCATCCGATCCGCGTCGAGATCGACCCCGCGACCCAGGAACCCGCGCCTTACGTGCATGTGCGCACTAACCTTGAAGCGCTGATTCACCGCAACGTGTTCTACCAACTGGTGGAACTGGCGGTCAGCCGCGAAATCGACGGGCAGCGCTGGCTGGGTGTGTGGAGTGGCGGCGAGTTCTTCCGCATCGGCCTCGAACCGTAATACACATCCAACTGTGGGAGGGGGCTTGCTCCCGAAGGCGGTGTAACAGTCACCCTACGTATTGACTGATGCACGGCTTCGGGAGCAAGCCCCCTCCCACATTGATTTATGGGCAACTTCAAAATCTGATTTGACTCTCAATCATATGATCATTAGCGTGAACACTCATCGCGAACCGCTTTGAGGTTTCCATGTCCAGCAGCTTTCATGCATCAACGGTTGATTGGCTGGGCAGTTGGATCGCTGCCGGTCAGGTCAAGCCGGGGCAGGCGATCAAGGTCGAGGCGGATCTGGGTCTGCAACTAGGTGTCAGCCGCACGGTGATCCGCGAAGCGATCAAGACCCTCGTCGCCAAAGGCATGCTCGAAGTCGGGCCGAAAGTCGGCACCCGGGTACTGCCGGTGCGGCGCTGGAACCTGTTCGATCCGCAAGTCGTCGGTTGGCTGTCGCGCAATGGCCTGCCTGAAAATTTTGTCGACGACCTGCTCGACCTGCGGCGCACCATCGAACCGATGGCCGTGCGCTGGGCCTGCGAGCGTGCCAGTCTGGATCAGATTCGGGCCGTGCAACTGGCGTACAACGCGCTGGAGCGGGCTGTCGACAGCGGCGTCGATTACAACCGTGCCGATCAGGTCTTCCACGAATGCATTCTGGCGGCCAGTCACAATCAGTTCATCGAGCAAATGGTCCCGGCCCTTGGCGCCTTGCTCGCCGTGTCGTTTGAAGTCTCCGCCGCCGACCCCGACGAATTGCGCCGCACCTTGCCGATCCACAAAGACATGGCCGACGCCATCGCCGCGCGCGATTCTGCACGCGGGGTGTGGGCCTGCATGACCCTGATCGATAACGCCGACCTGGCGATCAAACGCTTTTACCCAAAGGTGATGGCCGACAAGAAAGCCAGTTGAAAACACAAATCCCCTGTAGGAGTGAGCCTGCTCGCGAAGCGGTGTATCAGTCGCAATCAACCTCACTGAGCCACCGCCATCGCGAGCAGGCTTACTCCTACAGTAAAAACAAGACTCAAGGAGTTGCCATGACGTGGACCGCCGTAACCCAACACCGCGCCAAACTCGGTGAAGGCCCATTCTGGGACGCCCCCACCCAGACGCTGTACTGGGTCGATATCGCCGGCAGACAGGCGCTGCGGCTGATCGGCAACAACGTGCAGATCTGGCAGATGCCCGAACACGTTTCCGCGTTCATTCCGTGCGCCAGTGGCGATGCGCTGGTGACCCTGAGCAGTGGCGTGTATCGACTGGACCTCGACTCTCCGGGCCTTGAGCCACGTTTGACACTGTTCTGCATTGCCGACCCGCAACCGGGCAATCGGCCCAACGAAGCGCGCTGCGACGCTCAGGGTCGGCTGTGGCTTGGCACCATGCAGAACAACATCGGCGAACAGGGCGAAGATCTGCCGATCGTGCGCCGCTCCGGTAGCTTGTTCCGCATTGATCCAGACCAGCGTGTCACGCCACTGCTGCGCGGTCTGGGGATTCCCAACACGCTGTTGTGGAGCGACGACGGCACCACGCTGCTGTTCGGCGACAGCTTCGACGGGACGCTCAACCGCTATTTCATACACACCGACGGCAATCTCGGCAGCCCTGATGTCTGGTACGGCCCAGACGGGCAGGGCGGCCCCGACGGTTCGGCGATGGATGCCGAAGGCTACGTGTGGAACGCCCGTTGGGATGGCAGATGCCTGCTGCGCCTGACGCCGCAAGGCGAGGTCGAGCGCAAGATCGAACTGCCGGTCAGCCGCCCGACCAGTTGTGTGTTCGGTGGCGAAGACCTGAAAACCCTGTACATCACCAGCGCTCAGAGTCCGCAAAACCATTCACTGGATGGCGCGGTGTTGTCGATGCGGGTCGATGTGCCGGGCCAACCCTGTACGCGGTTTGCGGGATAAATCCCAAAATATGGGATGCAAAATTATATATTGAGATTATTCGGCGGTCGGGTTTATAGTCGGCTCCAGCAGTAACACGCACTCACACTTAAAAAGAACAAAACAGGTGAAGTGATGCAGCGAATCTCTATCGCACTCCCCAGCGGAGTCAGCGTCTCGCAACGGCCCGGCGTCGCCCGCCGCGCCTGCCTGTTTTGTTTTCACAGTCTTTCAGACCGGACATCGTCAGATGCCCGGTTTTTTTGTGCTTACGAACAGGAGTCCTGATCCATGGCTGAACCTCTTTCCTTGCCGCCAGTGCCCGCACCGCCGAAGGGCGAGCGTCTGAAAAACAAAGTGGTGCTGCTGACCGGCGCGGCCCAAGGCATCGGCGAGGCAATCGTCGCCACCTTCGCCTCGCAGCAGGCCAAATTGGTGATCAGCGATATTCAGGCGGAGAAAGTCGAGAAGGTCGCCGCCCACTGGCGCGAGCAGGGTGCCGACGTGCAGGCGATCAAAGCCGACGTCTCGCGCCAGCAAGACCTGCACGCCATGGCCAAACTGGCGATCGAGTTGCACGGGCGCATCGACGTGCTGGTCAACTGCGCCGGGGTCAACGTGTTCCGCGATCCGCTGAAAATGACCGAAGAAGACTGGCGTCGTTGCTTCGCGATCGACCTGGATGGCGCCTGGTATGGCTGCAAAGCCGTGCTGCCGCAGATGATCGAGCAAGGCGTTGGCAGCATCATCAACATCGCCTCCACCCATTCCACCCACATCATTCCTGGCTGCTTCCCGTATCCGGTGGCCAAGCACGGCCTGCTCGGCCTGACCCGGGCGCTGGGCATCGAGTACGCGCCGAAGGGCATTCGGGTCAACGCCATCGCTCCGGGCTACATCGAGACGCAACTGAACGTCGATTACTGGAACGGCTTTGCCGACCCCCACGCCGAGCGTCAGCGCGCATTTGACCTGCACCCACCAAAACGCATCGGCCAGCCCATCGAAGTGGCGATGACGGCTGTGTTTCTGGCCAGTGATGAAGCACCGTTCATCAACGCCTCGTGTATCACCATCGATGGTGGGCGCTCGGTGATGTACCACGACTGACCTGATCGGGTGAGTGGCGGATGAATCCGCTTGAAATCCAATCATCATACGATATGACTATTTTCGAAATGCTTTGCAGGGAAACGCGGTAACGCCACACCACGCTTTTCAAATAACGCTCAAGAAAAATAACAAGGAGTCAGCTTATGAAACGTCGTTTCGGGATTCGTACCCTGTGCAGTGCCGCGCTGGCGGTCACCGCGTTCAGCCTGAGCAGTTCGCTGCTGGCTGCCGACACCGTGAAAATCGGTTTCCTGGTCAAACAGGCTGAAGAGCCGTGGTTCCAGACCGAATGGGCTTTCGCGGAAAAGGCTGCCAAGGATAAAGGCTTCGAGCTGATCAAGATCGCCGTGCCGGACGGGGAGAAAACCCTCTCGGCCATCGACAGCCTCGCCGCCAATGGTGCCAAGGGCTTTGTGATCTGCCCGCCGGATGTGTCGCTCGGCCCGGCGATCATGGCCAAGGCCAAGCTCAATGACCTCAAAGTGATTGCCGTGGACGACCGTTTTGTCGACGCCAACGGCAAGTTCATGGAAGACGTGCCATACCTCGGCATGGCCGCGTTCGAGGTCGGCCAGAAGCAGGGCAACGCGATGGTTGCCGAAGCGAAGAAACGCAACTGGGACTGGAAAGACACCTACGCGGTGGTCAATACCTACAACGAACTCGACACCGGCAAGAAGCGCACCGACGGCTCGGTCAAATCCCTGGAAGACGCCGGCCTGCCGAAGGATCACATCCTGTTCGCGGCGCTCAAGACCCTTGATGTGCCGGGTAGCATGGACGCCACCAACTCGGCGCTGGTCAAGCTGCCGAGTGCGGCGAAGAACCTGATCATCGGCGGTATGAACGACAACACTGTGCTCGGCGGGGTGCGCGCCACCGAAGCTGCCGGGTTCGCTGCGGCCAACGTGATCGGGATCGGCATCAACGGCACCGACGCTATCGGCGAACTGAAAAAGCCCAACAGCGGCTTCTTTGGTTCGATGCTGCCGAGTCCGCATATCGAAGGCTACAAGACTGCCGAGATGATGTACGAGTGGGTCACCACCGGCAAAGAGCCGCCGAAATACACGGCAATGGACGACGTCACCCTGATCACCCGTGAGAACTTCAAGCAAGAGCTGGAAAAAATCGGCCTGTGGAATTGATGGCTGCTCGATCGGTGTGAAGAGGTGACTCAGATGCACGCGCAAGTACAGACACATGCAAGCAGCGCCGGCGGCAGCCTGCGCTTCAACGGGATCGGCAAGACCTTTCCCGGGGTGAAGGCGCTGGACGCCATCAGCTTCGTCGCCCATCCGGGGCAGGTCCACGCCTTGATGGGCGAGAACGGCGCCGGCAAATCGACCCTGCTGAAAATCCTTGGCGGGGCCTACATCCCCAGCAGCGGCGAGTTGCAGATCGGCGAGCAGACGATGGCCTTCAAGTCGACGGCCGACAGCATCGGCAGCGGCGTCGCGGTGATTCACCAGGAGCTGCATCTGGTGCCGGAAATGACCGTGGCCGAGAACCTGTTTCTCGGCCATCTGCCGGCCAGTTTCGGCCTGATCAATCGTGGCGCCCTGCGCCAGAACGCCCTGGCCTGCCTCAAGGGCCTGGCCGATGAAATCGACCCGCAGACCAAGGTCGGGCGCCTGTCGCTCGGCCAGCGGCAACTGGTGGAAATTGCCAAGGCGTTGTCCCGTGGCGCGCATGTGATCGCTTTCGACGAACCGACCAGCAGCCTCTCGGCCCGCGAGATCGATCGCTTGATGGCGATCATCAGCCGTTTGCGCGACGAGGGCAAAGTGGTGCTCTATGTCTCGCATCGCATGGAAGAGGTGTTTCGCATCTGCGACGCGGTGACGGTGTTCAAGGACGGCCGTTATGTGCGCACCTTCGACGACATGGGCCTGCTGACCCACGATCAACTGGTCACCTGCATGGTCGGGCGCGACATTCAGGACATCTACGATTACCGCAGCCGCCCGCGTGGCGCGGTGGCGCTGAAGGTCGACGGTCTGCTCGGCCCGGGGCTGCGCGAGCCGGTGAGTTTCGAGGCGCACAAGGGCGAGATTCTCGGCTTGTTCGGCCTGGTCGGAGCGGGGCGCACCGAACTGTTCCGGCTGCTCAGCGGGCTTGAGCGCAACACGGCTGGACGCCTCCAATTGCGCGGCCATGAACTGAAGTTGCGGTCACCGCGTGATGCAATCGCCGCCGGGATCCTGCTGTGCCCCGAGGACCGCAAAAAAGAGGGGATCATCCCGCTGGCCAGCGTCGCCGAGAACATCAACATCAGTGCTCGCGGTGCCAATGCCAGCCTCGGCTGTCTGCTGCGCGGGCTGTGGGAGAAGGGCAACGCCGACAAACAGATCAAGGCGCTGAAAGTCAAAACACCGCATGCCGGCCAGCAGATCAAATTCCTGTCCGGCGGCAATCAGCAGAAAGCCATTCTTGGCCGCTGGCTGTCGATGCCGATGAAAGTCCTGCTGCTCGACGAACCCACACGCGGCATCGACATCGGCGCCAAGGCCGAGATCTACCAGATCATCCATAACCTTGCCGCCGACGGTATTTCGGTGATTGTGGTGTCCAGCGACCTCATGGAAGTGATGGGCATTTCCGATCGCATTCTGGTGCTCTGTGAAGGCGCGTTGCGCGGCGAAGTCAGCCGCGACCAGGCCAATGAATCCAACCTGCTGCAACTGGCTTTGCCGCGCCATCGCGCTGACGGCGTGGCGAACTGAGAGGTGAACATGATGACCATCCAAAACAAGGCGCTGCCGACTCCCCGCAAACCGCTGGACCTGCGGCGCTTCCTCGACGACTGGGTGATGCTGCTGGCGGCCATCGGCATCTTCCTCGCCTGCACTCTGCTGATCGACAACTTCCTTTCGCCACTGAACATGCGCGGGCTGGGCCTGGCGATTTCCACCACCGGCATCGCCGCGTGCACCATGTTGTACTGCCTGGCGTCGGGGCATTTCGACTTGTCGGTGGGCTCGGTGATCGCCTGCGCCGGGGTGGTCGCGGCGGTGGTGATGCGCGACACCAACAGCGTATTCCTCGGCGTCAGCGCGGCGCTGGTGATGGGCCTGATTGTCGGGCTGATCAACGGCATCGTGATTGCCAAGCTGCGGGTCAATGCGCTGATCACCACGCTGGCGACGATGCAGATTGTCCGTGGTCTGGCCTACATCTTTGCCAACGGCAAAGCGGTAGGCGTGTCGCAGGAATCGTTCTTCGTCTTTGGCAACGGCCAATTGTTCGGCGTGCCGGTGCCGATCCTCATCACCATCGTTTGCTTCCTGTTTTTTGGCTGGTTGCTGAACTACACCACCTACGGACGCAACACCATGGCCATCGGCGGCAACCAGGAAGCGGCGTTGCTTGCCGGCGTGAACGTTGACCGCACCAAGATCATCATCTTCGCCGTGCACGGCGTGATCGGTGCGCTGGCCGGGGTGATCCTGGCATCGCGCATGACCTCCGGGCAGCCGATGATCGGCCAGGGTTTCGAGCTGACCGTGATCTCGGCGTGTGTGCTGGGCGGGGTGTCGCTCAGTGGCGGGATCGGCATGATCCGGCACGTGATTGCCGGGGTGCTGATACTGGCGATTATCGAGAATGCGATGAACCTGAAGAACATCGACACGTTTTACCAGTATGTGATTCGCGGTTCGATTCTGCTGTTGGCCGTGGTCATCGACCGTCTCAAACAACGGTAAACATTATTCCCCCTGTGGGAGCGGGCTTGCTCGCGAAAGCGCTGTGTCAGACAACATCTTCGCCGACTGACACACCGCATTCGCGAGCAAGCCCGCTCCCACAGGAGATCGCGCCGGTCTCCCGCCTCTGGTCACCTTCCCCAAATATTCCTTGCTCGACCGCGTCCGTTTCGGTTATCACTTTGTACATGATTAGACAGGTACGATTTGACAAGAAACAACGGGTGGTCGACGAACTCGTCCGGCGCATCGAAAGCGGCCTCATGGAGGACGGCTTTCTGTTGCCCGGCGAGCATCAGTTGGCTCAGGAATTCAACGTCAGCCGTGGCACGTTGCGCGAAGCGCTGGCCGAACTGAAGCGGCGCAACTACATCGCTACGCAAAGCGGTGTCGGCTCGATTGTCACGTTCGACGGCGTGGTGCTCGACCAGCGCAGCGGCTGGGCGCAGGCGCTGGCCGACAGCGGGGCGTTGATCAACACTGAAGTGCTGCGTCTGGAAGCCGTGACCCGGCCCGACCTGCTCTCGCGCTTGGGCACCGAGCGATTCATCACCCTCGACCGCCGCCGGCGCTCCAACGACGGCACGCTGGTCTCTCTCGAACGCTCGTTGATGCCGGCCAGCGGCGGCCTGGAGAGCCTGCCGCGCGTCGGTCTGATCGACAACTCGCTGACCATCACCCTGGCCGCCTACGGCTACATCGGCGAGCGCGGCGATCAGTGGATCGGCGCCGAACCGCTGAATGCCGAAGACGCCGAACTGCTCGGGCGCCCGGTTGGCACCGTTTTCCTCAAGGCCCTGCGCACCACTTACGACCGGCAGAACCGGTTCATGGAGCAGGTCGAAAGCCTGCTCGACCCGGTGCATTTTCGCCTGCACCTGCAATTTGGAGAATCGAAATGACCGCGCTCAACCGTGCCCTCGGTGCGTTTTATGGCCTGGCCCTCGGTGACGCGCTGGGCATGCCGACGCAATCGCTGAACCGCGAAACGATCAAGACCCGCTTCGGCCGCATCACCGATCTGCAGGACGCCGGTCCCCTGCAACCGATCGCCGCCAACATGCCCAAAGGCTCGATCACTGACGACACCGAACAGGCGATTCTGGTCGGCCAGTTGCTGATTGAAGGCAAAGGTCGGATCGAGCCGGCAGTGCTCGCCCAACGGCTGATCGAGTGGGAGGCCGAGATGCAGGCCAAGGGTTCGCAGGACCTGCTTGGCCCATCGACCAAACGCGCCATTGAAATGATCCTCGCCGGCCACTCGCCGGAGGAGGCCGGGCGTTACGGCACCACCAACGGCGCCGCGATGCGCATCACCCCGGTGGGCATCGCGGCGGACGTGGCCGATCCACAGCGTTTCATCGCGGCCGTGGTGCAGGCCTGTCAGGTCACCCACAACACCACGCTGGGGATTTCCAGCGCGGCGGCTGTCGCGGCAGTGGTCTCGGCCGGGATCAACGGCATGGACCTGGGCGAGGCGCTGAACCTCGGCCAGCAGATTGCGCAACAGGCAGAAGCACACGGGCACTGGGTCGCCGGTGGGCGCATCGCTTCGCGCATCAGTTGGGCGCGCAGCATCAGCGTCGACAGCGACAAGGCGCTGCTGGCGGATTTGCTGTACGACGTGATCGGTACGTCGGTGGCGTCGCAGGAATCGGTGGTGGTCTCGTTCGCCCTGGCACAGCAAGTGGCGGTGGGCGAGATGAGCGCGTTCGATGCGCTGTGCATGGCGGCAAGCCTGGGCGGTGACACCGACACCATCGCGGCGATTCTCGGCGCCATGCTCGGGGCCTGCCTGGGCCTTGAGAGCTGGCCGGCGCCGATGATCGCCACGGTCAAGGCGGTCAATCATCTGGAGCTTGAGCCGTTGGTGCAGGGGCTTTTGACCCTGCGTTGATCGGGCTGACGCCTTCGCGAGCAAGCCCGCTCCCACAGGTGTGGGAGCGAGCCTGCTCGCGAAGGCCGCACTGCACATCTTGAATATTCACCCGCAATGGATCGCACAGACAGGCCCAGGACGGCCGGGATGTCTTGTCGTTTTGCGTCATTGCCACAACCACAATAAAGGCAAACAGGAGCACTGTTCATGAGTTCATCAAACGCCGGGCAAAGCGCCGGGCAACTGGAAACCCGGGGTATCGAACCGGTGCCGGAAGCCGAGTGCAACGGTCATCCGCTGCAACTGTTCTGGGTCTGGTTCGCCGCCAATATTTCCATTCTCGGTCTGCCGCTGGGCGCAACGCTGGTCGCGTTTCGCGGGCTGGCGATCTGGCAGGCAATCATCGTCGCGCTCATCGGTGCTGCCGGTTCATTCGCGGTGGTGGGGATCATCTCGATTGCCGGCCGTCGTGGCCGTGCGCCGAGCCTGACGTTGTCGCGCGCGATCTTCGGCGTACGCGGCAATATCGGCCCGACGCTGGTCTCGCTGATGTCGCGTCTGGGCTGGGAAACCGTCAACACCACCACGGCAGCGTTCGTGTTGCTGTCGCTGTGCTCGATCCTGTTCGGCTCACCGGTTGAGGCGAAGAGTGCGCCGGTGCTGACGCTGATCTTCATTGCGATTTTCGTCCTGCTGACCCTGTCGGTTTCCGGCCTCGGCCACGCAACTTTGCTGGTGATCCAGAAGTGGGCGACGTACGTGTTCGGCGCGCTGAACCTTCTGGTCGGCGGCTTCCTCTGCGCCACCATCGACTGGAGCGCGGTGTTCAACGCCACGCCAGCGCCGATGAGCGCCATGATCATCGGCATCGGCACCATGGCCGCCGGCACCGGGATCGGCTGGGCCAACGCCGGTGCCGACATGTCGCGCTATCAGCACCGCAGCGTCAAAGCCGTGCGCCTGGTGGCGTCCGCAGCGTTCGGTGCGGGGATTCCGCTGGTGCTGCTGATCACCCTCGGCGGCCTGCTGTCGGTGGGCAACAATGACCTGGCGTCGGCGACTGACCCGATCGTGGCGATCCGCGACATGCTGCCGACGTGGATGGCGGTGCCGTACCTGATCACCGCATTCGGCGGGCTGCTGCTGTCGAACAATCTCTCGGTGTACTCCGCTGGCCTGACCACGCTGACCCTCGGCCTGAAGGTCAAACGCGTTTACGCGGTGGTGGTGGATATCGTCGCGATCTTCGCCGGTTCGATCTACTTCATGCTCATCGCCGACAGCTTCTACGGCCCGTTCATCACCTTCATATCCCTGCTGGCGGTGCCGATCACTGCGTGGGTCGGGATCTTTGTGGTCGACTTGATTCACCGCCACTACTACAGCCCCAAAGACCTGCTCGACGTCAGCCCGAGCAGCGCCTACTGGTATCACGGCGGCATCGAGTGGCGCGCATTCGGTGCGTGGGCGATTGCCATCGTACTTGGCTTCAGTTTCACCACCATCGGCACCACCGCCGAGAACGTCTGGTTCAAGGGCTTTTTGTCCGACTCGTGGCTGGGCCACAACGGTCTGGGCTGGATCGTGACCTTCGTGGTTGCCGGTGGCATTTACTGGGTCCTCGGCGGTGCGAAGGACCGTCGCGCTGCGCAAGTCGAGAATGCTCATGCCTAAGATGTTGCACACCGGCCAGGTCATCATCGACCTGGTCATGGCCGTGGATCAGCTGCCGCAAGTCGGCGGTGATGTGCTCGCGCAATCGGCCGCTTTCGAAGCCGGCGGCGGTTTCAACGTCATGGCCGCTGCCGTGCGCAATGGCTTGCCAGTGGTCTATCTCGGTCGCCACGGCAGCGGGCGCTTCGGCGATCTGGCGCGCCAGGCGATGAACGCTGAAGGCATTCACATCGGCATCGAACAGCCGGCGCAGCGCGACACTGGTCTGTGCGTGGCGCTGACCGATGCATCGGCCGAGCGCAGTTTCATTTCCTACATCGGCGCCGAAGGCGAGGTCACGCAAGAGGACTTGAACAGCGTCGCGGCCGAGGCGGGCGATTATGTTTATCTCAGCGGTTACAGCTTGCTGCATGAGGGCAAGGCGCAGCCGCTGCTGGACTGGACGCTGGCGCTGCCGGCGACAATCCATGTGGTGTTCGATCCGGGGCCGTTGGTGGAATCGCCGAATTCGCCGCTGATGCAGGCGTTGTTGCCGCGCATTGATGTGTGGACCAGCAACAGCGTCGAGGCGCTGCGATTTACCGGCGCTGCGGACATCAGTGATGCCCTGGATCGCCTTGCCGAACACCTGGCCGACGACGTGCTGATGGTGGTGCGCGACGGGCCGCAGGGTTGCTGGATCCATCAGCGTGGCGAGCGTCAACATGTACCGGGGTTTGCGGTGAAAGCACTGGACAGCAACGGCGCGGGTGACGCGCATGCCGGGGTGTTCGTCGCCGGATTGGCGCAGGGATTGACGGCGCCTGAGGCGGCGCGAAGGGCGAATGCGGCGGCGGCTTTGGCAGTGACGCGCTGGGGGCCGGCGACTGCGCCAGGGGCTGGCGAAGTGGATGTGTTTATCCGCGAGTCCTGCGGCGATTGATCCACCGCTTTCGCGAGCAGGCTCGATCCCACATTGGATTTGCGTCGTTCACAAATCCCCCTGTGGGAGCGGGCTTGCTCGCGAAGAGGCCATCCGCCTCACAACAAAAATCAACTGGCTTTTCGCAACGCCTCGATCAACGCCTGCTTGCGCATCGTAGACCGCCCCGGAATCTGTTTGTCCCGCGCCTCTTTCCTCAAACTGTCAACGGTCTGCACTTCCCGCGAAGCCTTGCTGTCACGCGCATGCCCCTCGCGGGTGGCCACCGCGCGTCGTGCCGATTCCTTGCGAGCCTCGGACTTGGCGCCCGCTGGTTTCTTGCGCCCCGAGCCGCCGGCCTTTTCGCCGCCGCCCGACTGTTTATTCACTGTCGCCCAGGCGCGGGCCTCGGCTGCGTCCCTGGACAGGCCTTTGCTCTCGTAGCTGTCTTCAATGTGCTGCGCCTTGCGCTTTTGCTCGGCGGTGTAGGCGTCTTTACTTCCACGAGCCATGGGATTGCTCCTGTTGCTGGCAGATATGGCCGTTCACCGCGCAGGCAGCAAACGGCCGGGACATTACTGCAGATCCAGTTTGCGCGCCGCTTCTACACCGGCGGCGCTAAGCTTGATCGGCAGGTTCAACGAGTGTTCGCCAGCCTCGTTGCAGATCACATGACCATGGTGAATCAGCCCGCGATCCTGCAGGGCGGCGAGGGCGCTGGCCACGACTTTCTCACCGCGATAGTTGTCCAGCACCTCTTTGCCGAGTCCGCTCGGATGGGCGTGCAGCAGGCGGGTGAGGACTTCTTTTTCCAGGTTTTTATCGACGTTCATGGTTACCTCTTCATGGATGTGAATAGGACGCTCGCGTCGGCGAACTACTGACCGGTGCCTTCGGAGCCCGAACCACCGGTGGTGGTTTTCGAGCCCATGCCGGCACCTGAATTGTCAGGTGGAACAGGGTTGCCGGAGGTGCCGCCCTGACGTCCCGGGTCGTTGCCCTGAGTACGTGGGTCGGTGCCGGTAGCCGGTGGCAGGGCGTTCTCGACACCCGAACCGTCGGTATTCATACCGGGGGCACTTTGAATGGCGGGGGCTTTGGGCCGTTCGACCGGATCGGTCGGGCCGGTGCCTGCTGCGGTGGCGGCGAAGGCCGCGGGGCAGAGCAGGACGGTGAAAACGAGGGCAGTCAACCTTGACGGGATCATAGGGCATCTCCAGTGATTGGAATCCTTACCTGTCGTTGGTCTGCCCTTGAACTGGATTGGTGCCTGATGAACGACGAACGGTCTAGCTTGCCCGTACAGAGTTGAAAGGGGGGCGCCGCCAGAGCAAACGGCCAACCGTGATCAGCCAGTTCGTCAGCGCCACGCCAAGCACGGTGAGCAACAGCGTCGACATGCCTTGGTCGACGATGATTTTCCCGGCCAATAACGGGAAACCGAACACCCCAATGAAGTACGACAGACTGAACAGCAGCAGGGCCTGGGACGTGGTGCCGTGGGGTGCCTCGTTGGCGGCGAGGCCATTGATCACCGAATACGTCAGTCCATAACCGACACCCAGCAGCACCGCCGCCAGCAGGTAGCTGAAGCCGCTGTGCACGCCGAATGCGAACAGCATGATCGAACCCGGCATCAGCCCCGACAGCAGGCACGAGGCCCACAGCGGATCACGTTTGACCACAAAGCCTGCGATCAACATTCGGCTGCCGATCGCCGCGCTCATGAAGCCAACAAAGAACAACGAGTAATCCAGTGAGTGGGCGGCGGCGTAGCTGGTCTGGAAGCTCGACAGCCCGCCGAACACGCAGCCGCCCAAACCGACCATGATGATCGGAAACAGGGCGCGCGATCCGAGCACTTGAATGGTCGCTTGCCAAGTGATTTTTGCAGCCGTTGTGGTCTGCGCGCTTTTCAGCTTTGCGCCGAGTTGCCAGAACAACAGCACGCCGATCAGGCTCGCCAGCGCGGCCAGATAAAACGCCGAGGTCAGCGGCAGACCCAACGCACTGGCTGCTCGCCCGAGCAACGGGCCGCTGCCGATGCCGGTCATCATGCTGCCGGACAGCAAGGCAAAGTATTTCGCCCGCTGCGCCGGACTCACCAGACTGGCGACGATGATCGGCCCCAGCGTATAGAAAACACCCCAGCCCAACCCCAGCAGCAAACCGAAAAACAGCAGCAGATCACCGAACCCCGGCGTCAGCGCAAAACCCAGACTCGCCGCTACCAGCAGCAGGCCGAACAAGGCAATCGAACGCGCCGCTCCGAGCAGATCGGACAAGTGCCCGGACACCAGCACCGCGACGAATGTACTGAGCATCGCTGCACTGATCACGCTGCCGGCATCGTGCTCGTTGCCACCGCGCGAGCCGATCAGCAACGACAGCAGAAACGTCGAGCCGTAAGACAGTGACAACAGATAACTGGCGAGGCAGAACAGGCCGAACAGTCGGCCCGAGACCTGGGGTGTCGCTTGAGGCATGACGCGGTTCCTTGACCGGGAGAATTGAGCCTCATCTATCTATCACGGCAGGCGCGCGGGTTAGGTGCGAGCTTGCTGAAGTCAGGATCACTGCGCACCGGAGTAACCGCCTCAGACGATGCCGATTTCTTCCTTGAACTGCTCCATGAAACCCTGCAGGCGCTGATGACGAATCTGTGCCAGCCGCTGACCGGCTCTGGTCTGGAAACCCTTGGCGAGGTGCAGCAGTTTGGTCTGGAAATGATCGAGACAAAAACGTTTGTCGTCGTAGTCGCGTGCTTTGGCTTCGGGGTCGAGCGGGTCGTACAGCGCACTGCCCATGCGCCCGGCGACGTAGAAGGTACGGGCGACGCCAAGCATGCCTAATGAATCGAGCCGGTCAGCGTCCTGGACGAGCTTCGCCTCAAGGGTAAGCGGGGTGATGTCGGCGGAGAAACTGTGGGCTTCGATGGCGTGGGCGACGGCGGCGATTTTGCTTTTGGGCCAATCCAGTTCAGCCAGCACCTTTGCGGCTTTCTCGGCGGCGAGACGCGAAGCCTGCGAGCGCAGCGGCGAGTTCTTCTCGACAGCCACGCAATCGTGCAGCAACACCGCGGCGAGCAGCACTTCAACGTCACCACCTTCCTTGGCCTGCAAGGTGCGCACGTTGTGCCAGACCCGTTGCAGGTGAGCGAGGTCGTGGGCGCCGTCGTCGGAGGGTTCGAGGGCGTGGGGCAGCAGTTCGCTGGCGAGGGTGATCAGAGGGGCAAAAACGCTGGCAGACATAAGTGTCCTTTCAAGTTGAGTTGCGCTTCTGTGGCGAGGCGATTTATCCCCGATGGACTGCGCAGCAGTCCCTTGGTCAGGGCCGCTTCGCGCCCCATCGGGGATAAATCCCCTCGCCACTGTAATAGACAGGTTGTGTATTGGCATGTGACGAGCGCCGCGTCCGGCCTTAGTATGGCGCTTTCCCTTTTCCGACAAGGCCCGTCCATGACGATCGAAATCCGCCCGGCGACCCCCAGCGACGCTCCGCAAATCCTCGCCTTCATCACCGAACTGGCAGATTTCGAAAAGGCCCGCCACGAAGTCATCGCCAGCGTCACCGACATCGAACGCAGCCTGTTCAGCGAAGGCGCCACGGCGCATGGCCTGATCTGCCTGCGCGACGCTGTGCCGATCGGTTTTGCGGTGTTCTTCTTCAGCTATTCGACGTGGCTCGGCAGCAACTGCCTGTACCTCGAAGACCTCTACATCACCCCCGAACAACGCGGCGGCGGTGCCGGCAAAACCCTGCTTCGGCATCTGGCGAAAATCGCCTGCGACAATGATTGCGGGCGCTTCGAATGGAGCGTGCTGGACTGGAACACCCCGGCCATCGAGTTCTACAAATCCCTGGGGGCGCAACCGCAGGAAGAGTGGGTGCGCTATCGCATGGATGGCAAGGTGTTGCGCGAGTTTGCCGAGGGCTGAGGTAAATGATGGCAATCCAATGTTGAATCGATTGCCGTCACCGCTCTAGTCCGGCATTCTACGCGCCATTTTTGCGCGCTCACGGACGACATCTGCAATGCCTCTGGCACAATTTCTCCACGCCCGTGGAGCCTTCGCTGCGTCAATGAGTGACCGGCGATGAGCGGACTGCGAGCGTCAATGCGTCTGTACGGCCTGGTGAAAAACTCAGGCTGCTCTGACAACCCTCAGCGTCAACCGGTAGACATCCTGTGCATCGTCAACCGCACGGGTGGCAAAGCCATTCGCGCGTTTGTGTCGCGGCTCGATGCCGAACTCATGACGCGCAGCGCCGGCCTTGATGACTACCGCGTGATCCCGTTGCGCCAGTTTGAGCCGCATGCGTTTATCGACGCGCAGCAAGGCTGGCTGACGTTGCACGTCAGCTGCGGTTTCGTCGCCCCGGCCGGCGACTCTTTGCTCAAGGACGACGCGCTGGTGCCGATGGGCTGGTACGTCTATTCCAAGATCGGCCAGTGGACTGCCGAGCATCATCTGGACCTCGGCGTGCAAATGGCCGATCTGCTGCAATCGACCTACGAGCGCAATCACCTGCGCCACTACAACGCCTGGCTCAACGAACTCGACGACGCCTCGCCGGCCGAACTGGCCTGGCACACCGACGAAGCCTGGCGACACTTGCAAACCGCCGCATCCCCCGACAGCCGTGAGCATTGCCACGCCCTGTTCGACCCCGTCGACAACCGCTGGCGCTTCGCCGCGACCGACGTCGATCTCCACCAACCGTCCCCGGAACCCCTGAAGCAAGGAGCTTTGAATTGAGTGGTAAACCCGCTGCACGCGTCACCGACCCGACCGCCTGCCCACTGCCAGGCCATGGCACCAACCCGATTGTTTCCGGCTCCTCCGACGTCTTCTTCGACGGCCTCGCCGCCGCGCGCATGACCGATAAATCGGCATGTGGTAGCCCGATCACCGGCGCCGTTTCCGGCACCGTATTCATCAACGGCCTGAACGCGGCCACGCTCGATAGCACCGGAGGCCACGGCAATGTCGTGGTCGGTGGCTCGGGGACGGTGATTATTGGGCAGAGCGGCGGTGGGGCGGCGTTTAGCGGGTTGTTGCCGATGCCTGTGCATTTCAATGATCGAATGCAGATTGTTGATGAAAACAGCGGTGAACCACTCTCCTATATTGCCTACGTCATCGAGCGGGCGGATGGATCGCTGGAACGAGGCGTCACTGATGCCGGGGGGCATACCCACACCGTCAGTTCGCACCTCAAAGAAACTATCAAACTGTACGTGGAGTAATACCGATGGGTGCTCAATCCGGAGCCGTTCAAGGATGCATCGGGAGACTGGTCGCCAGTCATGAGTTGACGACAAAAGAGGATAAGACGGTCAAACCCGTGACGCTTGCCAGAGAGGTTGTAGCCTTTTTCATTGGCGGTGCTGGCGATTCGGAAAGTTACTACGGAGACGGGCCGAGCAACTACACGTTGCGGGCCATGGAAGCTTTGCAGAGTCGTTTGGGTACGAGCTATGGCGGAAAATTCCAACCCTATTACATGGGATACAACGATGTAAAAGGGGATGCCGATCTGGAGGAGTTTGTATTCTCGAAGCTGCCTCACAAGTCTGCGCATGTCTACATCGTTGGTCATAGTCTGGGCGGGTGGAACGGCGCACATTTGTCGCAGATTCTGACCGATAAAGGTTATATCGTGAAAATGCTAGTCACTCTGGATCCTGTAGGAGAAGGTGTGATGGTGGCGTTGATTTCCGATATTTACTGGTCGGAGCCAACCCCCAAGGCGCAGACCTGGATCAACGTTCGAGCCGAGCCTGACGAGATGGATCGAACTGACGTTGTCGCTTGGGTAGGGGGCAAGTGGGATATTGAATCGGGCCCCGATGTCATGGGGATCGTCAAATTTAACCACTACTCGGCGTTGAGATTGTATGAGTCCCGCCTGGAGTGCGGGCAGTCGGCATTGGATTTGTCGGCGAATTCAATTGCTGGTTATTTGAGGGAAGGTGCATGAGATGGGTACTGCTGATCGCTGTTTCTTTATTTTGCGCTGCCTGCGCAAAGTCTCATGACATCACGCCTGCGACTTTGGGCTATGAATCGATCACACCGCGCTCGAAAAGCGTTTTTTTTGAGGTCAATTTCAATTCGGATGTGGAACTGCTGGAGATTTTCTGGCGGGAAAAGAAAGCGAACAGCTTTGACCAGGTATTCATTTGCGCCCTGGGTGATGACACTGACTTTTCCATTGAACATACGATATCGAAAGCAGCAATGGGTTTGGTCAGGGAAAATAAGCAGCGTTTGCATACAGCCGGATTCGGATACACCGCGAGCATTGCTTTCAAGGACGTTGGTGAAAAGAAAAGGACCTCACATTACTTGAGTCGTGACGCCATAAAAGGCTTGTTGAAAGATAAACAAATGATTCCGTGCAAAGTGGTGGTTACGGCAACGGGTTATGAAGCGTATTACACCAAATCACTGTTCATCCCCGTTGCAGATGTTTTTTCTGCCTTGTCGGACTACGACAGTTTTCGATGACGTGCCCAGCAGTTGGCTTTTGGAGTGGTAATGGCAAGGTTGCTTTTGGTTTGTTTGTTTGCGTTGTGTTCCTCCTGCATGCACTTGGATGTGCCCCCTGCGAGGCTTGAATTTGTCTCGATCAATCACGAGATATCTTCCTCTTACGACCTGCGTTTCACCTCAGACCGAAACCTCATTGACCTGTATGAGGATCATGGGCGACGAGGGCAGATTGGTACTTGGATCCATTGTTCGTTGAATGGCGATCCGGATTTTTCCATCGAACATAAAATCGTCCTGGAAGCCTCGGGAATCGTCAGCGGCATGCGCTTGATCGAGGGCGATCGTCGCTATGAGATGTTCGCGAACATCAGTGTCGAGAATCACGCCGTCAATGACGGACGTAACCACATCCGACCGGTTGAGTTGGTGCAGATCCTCAAACCGCAGGAATACATTCCGTGCAAGGTGGTCATAACCGCGTTCCCGTTCGTGGCGTATTACTCGAAAGTCATGTACATGCCCACATTGCGGTTCATTGCCGCAATAGAACATCCGCGCGTGGCACCTGCGCGTATTTCGCTCAAACAGCCCGACCAACCAAAGTCGTTGCTGCCTTTTGCCTCAGTGTGCATCGTGCGCTGGCGTTATGACCTGGCGCTGGGATATGACCAGATCGACAGCCTTGGACTCTGTAGTGACGTGCCCTATGCCGGCATGCTGGCCTCGTTTGCGCCGAACAACACGAAACTGAAGGTTGTTTCAGGTTCAGAGGAAAACCCGGCGCCCTTCGCGGCGTACACCATTATTCGCGCTGACGGACGCCGGGAGCCCGGAGTAACTGACGACAAGGGCCGTACACATGAGGTGGGATTCAGCGAGTACGAAACAGTGAGGATCCTGATCAACAACAATCTGGATGTCGTTCAGCGCTGGACAAAATGGGCTGATGTAGTCCCACAATATGGGATGTAAAATTACATATTGAGATTTTAAGTCTGAGAGGTCTATAGTCCGTCGCACTCACTGCCAAAAACAAAACAGGTGAAGCGATGCAGGCGCAATTGATCGCGCTCGATTGGGGGACGACCTCATTACGTGCTTACAAACTCGCGGCGGGCGGTGTGGTGCTGGAGCAGCGTGCGCTGTCGTCCGGGATCATGCAGTTGCCCAAGACGCCGCGAGTCATCAACGGTCGTGAATGCGCCGACGGTTTTGAACTGGCCTTCGAAGACGCGTGTGGCGACTGGCTCGAGGCGCAGCCGGAGCTCCCGGTAATCGCCTGCGGCATGGTCGGCAGCGCCCAAGGCTGGCGCGAAGCGGCTTACTGCGAAACACCGGCGAATGTCGCCAATCTCGGAAATTCCCTACAGACACTGGTCAGTCTGCGTGGCACGCGGGTGCATATCGTGCCGGGCGTGATCCAGCGTTCGCGTCTGCCGAACGTGATGCGCGGTGAAGAAACCCAGGTCCTCGGCGTGTTGCAGAACCTGCCGGCCGAGGCGGGCGGTGATCTGTTGATCGGCCTGCCGGGCAGCCATTCCAAGTGGGTGGAGGTGGTCGATGGCTGCATCACGCATTTCGATACCTTCATGACCGGCGAAGTGTTCGCTGTGCTCAGTGAGCACAGCATTCTCGGGCGTACCCAGCAACAGGGGGCGACGTTCGATGGTCTGGCGTTTGACCGTGGCGTGCAGGTGGCGCTGTCGGCGGACGGCGAACTGGGTGTGCTTTCCACGCTGTTCAGTGCGCGCACCCTGGGCCTGACCGGCGAACTGGCCCCGACGGTGCAAGCGGATTACCTGTCCGGGCTGATGATCGGCCATGAACTGGCGGCACTGGCTGACGCGCAACGCCGTCGCCGTAACAATCCCGATCTTCCCTCGATCATCCTCATTGGCAACGCGCAACTCTGCGCCCGCTACAGCCGTGCGCTCGACGCCTGCGGTTTCGACCGCGTGACCCTCGCCGAACAAGCCACCGAGCGTGGCCTGTGGCAATTGGCGCTCGCCGCCGGACTGCTCGATTCCTCATCCCGTTAACCCTGACTGGAGGCCTGACATGCTCAAGCAAACACTGGCACAAAACGGTCTGATCGCGATTCTGCGTGGCCTGCATCCGCAGGAAGCTGCCGCTGTCGGAGAAGTCCTGTATGCGGCTGGATTTCGCGTCATCGAAGTACCGCTCAATTCCCCTTCGCCGTATGAAAGTATCCGCATCTTGCGTCAGACCTTGCCCGCCGATTGCCTGATCGGTGCCGGCACGGTGCTGACCGCAGAACAGGTCGAGCAGGTGAAAGCCGCTGGCGGCCAGGTGATCGTCATGCCGCACAGCGACGCCAAGGTACTGCGCGCAGCGAAAGCGGCTGGGCTGTACCTGTCGCCGGGTGTCGCTACGCCGACCGAAGCCTTCGCGGCGCTGGAGGAGGGCGCGGACATTCTCAAGCTGTTCCCGGCCGAGCAGATGGGGCCGGCGGTGGTCAAGGCCTGGCTCGCGGTGTTGCCCTCGGGGACGGTGCTGGCACCGGTTGGCGGGATCACGCCGGACAACATGCAGGCATTCATCGATGCCGGGGTCAAAGGTTTCGGGCTGGGTTCCGGCCTGTTCAAACCGGGCATGACGCCGCAGCAAGTGGCGGAAAATGCCAAGGCCTACGTGGCCGCCTGGAAAGCGCTTCGCTAAGACTTTTTGGCGCCGCGTGCGCTGCATCTATAAGAGAGACAAAAAGATGAAAATCACCAAACTCACCACCTTCATCGTGCCGCCGCGCTGGTGCTTCCTCAAAGTTGAAACCGACGAGGGCGTGACCGGTTGGGGCGAACCCGTGGTCGAAGGTCGCGCCCACACCGTCGCTGCTGCCGTCGAGGAATTGTCCGACTACCTGATCGGCAAAGACCCACGCAACATCGAAGACATCTGGACCGTCCTGTACCGCGGCGGCTTCTACCGTGGCGGTGCGATTCACATGAGTGCGCTGGCCGGTATCGACCAGGCGTTGTGGGACATCAAGGGCAAGGCCCTCGGCGTGTCGGTCAGCGATCTGCTCGGCGGTCAGGTGCGTGACAAGATCCGCGTGTATTCGTGGATCGGCGGCGACCGTCCGGCCGACACCGCACGGGCGGCGAAAGAGGCGGTGAGCCGTGGTTTTACCGCGGTGAAAATGAACGGCACCGAAGAGCTGCAGTTCCTCGATTCCTTCGAGAAAGTCGACCTTGCACTGGCCAACGTCGCCGCTGTGCGTGACGCGGTCGGACCGAACGTCGGCATCGGCGTGGACTTCCATGGTCGGGTGCACAAGCCGATGGCCAAGGTACTGATGAAGGAACTCGACCCGTACAAACTGATGTTCATCGAAGAGCCAGTGCTCAGCGAAAACTATGAGGCACTGAAGGAACTGGCGCCGCTGACCAGCACGCCGATTGCGCTCGGTGAGCGGCTGTTCTCGCGTTGGGACTTTAAGCGCGTATTGAGCGAAGGTTACGTCGACATCATCCAGCCGGATGCTTCCCACGCCGGCGGCATCACCGAAACCCGCAAGATCGCCAACATGGCCGAAGCCTACGACGTGGCACTGGCGCTGCATTGCCCGCTGGGGCCGATTGCGCTGGCGGCGTGCCTGCAACTCGACGCGGTTTGTTACAACGCGTTTATCCAGGAGCAGAGCCTGGGCATCCATTACAACGAGAGCAACGACTTGCTCGACTATGTGAAGGACCCCCGGGTGTTCGATTACGACAAAGGCTTCGTGAAGATTCCGAACGGGCCGGGGCTGGGCATCGAGATCAATGAGGAATACGTGATCGAACGCGCCGCCGTCGGTCACCGTTGGCGCAACCCGATCTGGCGCCATGCCGATGGCAGCTTTGCCGAGTGGTGAGTCCCTGAATCACCTGTATTCCCCTGTGGGAGCGAGCCTGCTCGCGAATGCCATGTCACATCCGACATCAATGTGACTGATCCGACGCCTTCGCGAGCAGGCTCGCTCCCACGGTTTTGATCTCCATGGATGGGAGATTTGCGTCAATGACCTCAAATAATCATAAGAAGAGGCACTCCCCATGCCACCGCACACCCTCACCGGGCAGGCGTCTTTAGTCACGCCCAGCCGCAAGCGGTTTTTCATCATGGTGTTGCTGTTCATCACCGTGGTCATCAACTACCTCGACCGCAGCAACCTGTCGATTGCCGCCCCCGCGCTGACCAGTGAACTGGGGATCGATCCGGTTCACGTCGGGCTGATTTTCTCCGCGTTCGGCTGGACCTACGCCGCGATGCAGATCCCCGGCGGCTGGCTGGTCGATCGCGTGCCACCGCGCATCCTCTATAGCGTTGCGTTGTTGCTGTGGTCGCTGGCCACGGTGATGCTCGGCTTTGCCGCGAGCTTCATTGCGCTGTTCGTGTTGCGCATGGCGGTCGGCGCGCTGGAAGCCCCGGCTTATCCGATCAACAGCCGTGTGGTCACCACCTGGTTTCCCGAGCGTGAACGGGCGACGGCGATTGGTTTCTACACCTCCGGGCAATTTGTCGGACTGGCGTTTCTGACCCCGGTGCTGGCGTGGCTGCAACATGAGTTCGGCTGGCACATGGTGTTTGTTGCCACCGGTGCGGCCGGGATTGTCTGGGCGGCGATCTGGTACGCGGTGTATCGCGAACCGCGAGATTTCAAGGGCGCCAACGAAGGTGAAATCGAGCTGATCCGCGAGGGCGGCGGATTGGTGGATATCCAGGCCGACACCGCCAAGGTCAAAGCCAGATTCAGCTGGACTGATCTGGGTATCGTCCTGACCAGGCGCAAGTTGTGGGGCATCTACCTCGGCCAGTTCTGCCTGAACTCGACGCTGTGGTTCTTCCTCACGTGGTTCCCGACCTACCTGGTGAAATATCGTGGCATGGACTTCATCAAGTCCGGCCTGCTGGCGTCGCTGCCGTTCCTTGCCGCGTTCATCGGCGTGCTGTGTTCGGGGTTCTTCTCCGACTTGCTGATTCGGCGTGGCTGCAGCGTGGGCTTTGCACGCAAGTTGCCGATTATCGGCGGGTTGCTGATTTCCACCTCGATCATCGGCGCCAACTTCGTTGAGTCGACGCCGCTGGTGATCGCCTTCCTGGCGCTGGCGTTTTTCGGCAACGGGCTGGCGTCGATCACCTGGTCGCTGGTCTCGACGCTGGCGCCGGCGCGCTTGCTGGGCCTGACCGGAGGGGTGTTCAACTTCATCGGCAACCTGTCGGCGATTGCCACGCCGATCGTCATCGGCTTCCTCGCCAGCGGCGATTCGTTTGCCCCGGCGATCACCTATATCGCCGTGCTGGCCTTGATCGGCGCGTTGTCCTACGTGCTGTTGGTAGGCAAGGTCGAACGTATCGAGTTGTAGTGGTCCGCGTCGGGCGACCATAATGCCGCCCGTTCCCTCGCTCAACGGTAAAGGCTGGATATGCAGGAAGACGCCCCGGAAAAAACCAAGGACGCCGCACCCACCGGCACCCAGACGCTGCTCCGCGGACTGGGTGTGGTGCAGGCGGTGGCCAGTGGCGCCCGCGATCTGAAAGAGATCGCCCGGCTGATCGGCACCACGCGCAGCACCACCCATCGTCTGGCCAGTTGCCTGGTGGACGAGCGCTACCTGCGCGTGGTGCCGCAAATCGGCTATCTGCTCGGGCCAAAGTTGATTGAGCTGGGGTTTCAGGCGCGCGAAGAGTTACCGCTGGTGAGCCTGGCCGGGCCGTATCTGGACGAGTTGTCGGCGCTGACCGGTGACACCGTGCATCTGGGTATTCGTGAAGGCGACGAGGTTTTGTACCTGCTGAAAAATCCGGGGCGCAATGGCCCGGAAATGCGCTCGCGGGTCGGCCATCGGATGCCGTTGGCGCGCACCGGGATCGGCAAGGCCTTGATGCTCGACGATGCGCCGCAGGATTGGCAGCGGCTGTACGACATCAGTCTGCCGGCGGGTGGGAAAAGTCAGTTCTGGCCGCAGCATCCCCAACAGTCGTGGGAACAGCTTGAGCAGCGCATGACCGAGTACGTAGCCGGTGGCTACGCCTTCGATCTGGAAGACAACGAACCGTCGATCCGCTGCGTGGCGGCGCCGATTCGCGATGCAAGCAAGCGCATTGTGGCGGCGATCAGCATCGCCAGCACCGTGCCGTACATGCCGCTGGAAAAAATGGCCGAGCTGATCCCCCTGATCAAAGGGGTCACAGCCCGGCTGTCGGCGGAGCTTGGCTTGAAGGTCTGAAGCCTTAAACCTTGAGCGTCGCCATGTCGATCACGAAGCGGTATTTCACGTCACCGGCGATCATGCGCGCGTAAGCCTCGTTGATCTGGCGGATGTCGAGCATTTCGATGTCGCAGGTGATGCTGTGCTCGGCGCAGAAATCCAGCACTTCCTGGGTTTCTGCGATGCCTCCGATCAACGAGCCGGCCAGTACGCGGCGGCCCAGCACCAGGTTGGCGGCATGCACCGGCGGGTCGATCGGCTCGATCAGTCCCACCAGAATATGCACGCCATCAAAGCGCAGGGTTTGCAGGTACGGGTTGAGGTCGTGCTGCACCGGAATGGTGTCGAGCAGGAAGTCGAACCGGCCCGCGGCGGCGGCCATCTGTTCGGCATCGGTGGAGACGATCACATGATCGGCGCCCTGACGACGGCCTTCCTCGGCCTTGCTCGCCGAACGGGTGAACAGCGTGACTTCTGCGCCCATCGCCTTGGCGAACTTGATACCCATGTGGCCGAGGCCGCCCATGCCGAGAATCCCGACCTTGTCGCCGGCCTTGACCCCGTAGTGCTTGAGCGGCGAGTAGGTGGTGATGCCGGCGCAGAGGATCGGCGCGGCGCTGGCCAGGTCGAGTTTCTCCGGGATGCGCACCACGAAGTGCTCGCTGACGACGATGCTGTCCGAGTAGCCGCCCATGGTGTTGCTGCCATCGACCCGATCCGGGGTGGCGTAGGTCATGGTCGGGCCTTCGAGGCAGTATTGCTCAAGGTTTTGCTGGCAGGCGGCGCAGGTGCGGCAGGAGTCGACCATGCAGCCAACGCCGACCAGATCGCCTACTTTATGTTGGGTGACGTTCGCACCGATGGCGGTGACTTTTCCGACGATCTCGTGGCCGGGCATCAGCGGATAGACGGCGATACCCCATTCGTTGCGCGCCTGATGGATGTCGGAGTGGCAGACGCCGCAGTACAGGATTTCGATCGCCACGTCGTCAGCGCGAGGGCTGCGGCGTTCGAATTTCATCGGGGCGAGGGGAGTGGTGGCCGATTGAGCGGCATAACCGATAGCGGTGTACATGATGAACCTCGCAGAAGCAGTGACGGGTGAGGTGGCGCATTCTGGGCGCCGTTCACCGGTCCGGCCATGACGATTCCTCCGGGTCTCATGCCTAATCCTCCGGCATGCGGGTCTGGGCGAGCGCATTGGCAAAAGGATCTGCGATGATGCTTGCATGCCTTTTTCCGTGAATTTTTTGAAGACCCCTCCGATGCAGTTGACCCGCCATCTTGATGCCAATGCCACGCTGGTTTCGCTGATCGAACCGCTGGCGCTCCGCGACGGTTACAGCCAGACCGGACTGCCCGGCGTGCAGGTGTTGCGCGCCAGTTGCGACGTGGCGCGTGGCCCGCACATCTATGAGCCAAGCCTGATGATCATCGCCCAGGGCAGCAAACTGGCGTTCCTCGGTCCGCGCACCATGGAGTATGGCGCCGGGCACTACCTGATTCAGGCGCTGCCGGTGCCGTTCGAGTGCGAAACCTTTGCCTTGCCGGACGCACCATTGCTGGGGGTGTCGGTGGCGATTGACCGGGTGCTGCTCGGTGAGCTGGTGCTGGCCATGGGGCTGGCGCCGGGGCGACACATTCCGGCGCAGACCCCGGAGTCGATGACTTCGGTGGTGCTCGACGATGACATGCGCGGCTGTGTCGAACGCTTGCTGAGCTGCCTGCACGATCCGCTGGAGTGCCAGATTCTCGGGCCTTCGCGGGTGCGCGAATTGTTGTTCACCGCGCTGCGCGGGCCGCAGGCCGATGTGTTGCGAGCGCTGGTGGAGCAGCAGGGGCAGTTCGCGCGCGTGGCAGCGTCGATCAGTCATCTGCATGCGCATTACACCGAGCCGCTGAACGTCGAAACCCTGGCCAGTTGCGCGAACATGAGTGTGTCGACCTTTCATGAGCACTTCAAACGCAGCACGTTGCTGTCGCCGGTGCAGTACCTGAAGCGCCTGCGTCTGCTCAAGGCGCAGACCTTGCTGATCGCCGAGGGGTTGGGTGTGGCGCAGGTGGCGCATCGGGTGGGGTATCAGAGCACGTCGCAGTTCAGTCGCGAGTACAAACGCTACTTCGAGCGTAGCCCCGGAGATGAACGCGCTGCCTGAATTGGCAATAGGTTCTCCTGGGAGCGAGCCTGCTCGCGAATGCGGTGTATCAGTCGACATCTATTCTGGATGATCCATCGCATTCGCGAGCAGGCTCGCTCCCACAAGGGATTTTTGGTGCGGCTCCCATATCGTGGGCAACAAAAAGGCCCCCAATATGGGAGCCTTGTTGTTCAGCAATACGACTTACATATTCGGGTAAGTCGGGCCACCGGCGCCTTCCGGCGTGACCCAGGTGATGTTCTGCGAAGGGTCCTTGATGTCACAGGTCTTGCAGTGCACGCAGTTCTGGGCGTTGATCTGGAAGCGCTTCTCGCCGTCTTCCTTGGTAATCACTTCGTAGACACCGGCCGGGCAGTAGCGCTGCGCCGGTTCGTCGTACAGCGGCAGGTTCTTGCTGATCGGGATGCTCGGGTCGGTCAGCTTCAGGTGGCACGGCTGTTCTTCTTCGTGGTTGGTACCGGAGATGAACACCGAGCTCAGTTTGTCGAAGCTGAGTTTGCCGTCCGGCTTCGGATAGTCGATCTTCTTGCAGTCAGCCGCCAGCTTCAGGCACGCGTAGTCCGGCTTGGTGTCGTGCAGGGTGAACGGCAGTTTGCCGCCGAAGATGTTCTGGTCCAGCCAGTTGAAACCACCGCCGACAATGGCGCCGAACTTGTGGATCGCCGGGCCGAAATTGCGGCTGGCGAACAGTTCGTCGTAGAGCCAGCTCTTCTTGAACGCGTCGACGTAAGTGGTCAGTTCTTCAGTGCCATCCTTCTCGGCGAACAGAGCGTCGGCCACCGATTCAGCGGCGAGCATGCCCGACTTCATCGCGGTGTGGCTGCCCTTGATCTTGGCGAAGTTCAGGGTGCCGAGGTCGCAACCGATCAGCGCGCCACCTTTGAAAACCATCTTCGGCAGCGAGTTCAGGCCACCTTTGCAGATCGCGCGGGCGCCATAGCTGACGCGCTTGCCGCCTTCCAGGTACTGAGCCAGCACCGGGTGGTGCTTGAGGCGCTGGAACTCGTCGAACGGCGACAGGTAGGTGTTGCTGTAGGACAGATCGACGATCAGGCCAACCACCACCTGGTTGTTTTCCAGGTGATAGAGGAACGAGCCGCCAGTGTTCTCGGTGCCCATGATGTCCAGCGGCCAGCCGGCGGTGTGCACCACCAGGCCAGGCTGGTGTTTGGCCGGGTCGATTTCCCAGATTTCTTTCAGACCGATGCCGTAATGCTGGGCGTCGGCCTCGCTGTCGAGGTTGTAGCGCTTGATCAGTTGCTTGCCGATGTGGCCACGGCAGCCTTCGGCGAACAGCGTGTACTTGCCACGCAGTTCCATGCCCGGGGTGTACAGGCCTTCCTTCGGATTGCCTTCACGGTCGACGCCCAGATCACCGGTGATGATCCCGCGCACGATGCCGTTTTCGTCGATCAAGGCCTCCTGAGCAGCGAAGCCCGGGTAGATTTCCACGCCCAGGTTCTCAGCCTGCTGCGCCAGCCAGCGGCACAGGTTGCCCAGGGAAATAATGTAGTTGCCTTCGTTGTGCATGGTCTTGGGCACAAAGAAGTCAGGAATTTTCTGCGCGCTTTCGGCGTTTTTCAGCACGAAAATATCGTCGCGGGTGACCGGAGTGTTCAGCGGGGCGCCGAGTTCCTTCCAGTCCGGGAACAGTTCGTTCAGAGCGCGTGGTTCGAACACGGCACCAGAAAGGATGTGTGCGCCGACTTCGGAGCCTTTTTCGACCACGCAGACGCTGATTTCCTTACCGGCTTCGGCGGCCTTCTGCTTCAAGCGGCAGGCGGCGGACAAGCCAGCGGGGCCGGCACCGACGATGACCACGTCGAATTCCATGTATTCGCGTTCCACAGGCTATCTCCTACTCAAGGCTCAACAGTTTTTTTTCTAATTTGGAGGTTTGGTGTCGTATCCGTTATTGCCTTTACGTTAACGTCAAGGGTAATAATGGACAAACCACCTTTCTCTCTAGGCGGCGCATTATATCTACACCACTCTGAGCGTCCAATACAAACGTTTGTTTGAATCGGCTCCAGCCCAGAGAAATCAAAGAAGCGCGGCTTATGAACGACCATTTTGCCGTATTGACCGGAATAGGCGTTCCGGTCAAGATACGGTCGGTTTTGCGCTCGCCGTAGGCAGACTGGCGGTTTCAAGAGCACCTCTAAAGACAGGGCACAGGCAGTTGAAGGTGATGCGCAGCGCAGGTCCGGCGCGCAGTTTACACACCGTGCAGAGCAATGACTTGTTGGTCACCACTGACGAACGGTCATCGCCCCCAGCCGGCGTTTTTAGAGGTGCCCTTGTGCCCGATGAGCATCAACCGCCAGGTTCGCCTAGGCGACTTTCTTTTCACCGGAGAGTAACGAGGAATCCATGAAGGTTCTTGTAGCTGTCAAACGCGTTGTGGATTACAACGTCAAGGTTCGCGTCAAGGCGGACAATTCCGGCGTCGATCTCGCCAACGTCAAGATGTCGATGAACCCGTTCTGCGAAATCGCAGTGGAAGAAGCCGTACGCCTGAAAGAGAAAGGTGTTGCGACTGAAATCGTCGTCGTCTCCATCGGCCCGTCCACCGCTCAGGAACAGCTGCGTACTGCACTGGCTCTGGGTGCCGACCGCGCCATCCTCGTCGAATCCGCGGAAGACCTGACTTCGCTGGCCGTGGCCAAGCTGCTCAAGGCTGTGGTCGACAAGGAACAACCTCAGTTGGTGATCCTGGGCAAACAGGCCATCGACAGCGACAACAACCAGACCGGCCAGATGCTCGCTGCACTGAGCGGCTACGGTCAGGGCACTTTCGCCTCGAAAGTCGAAGTCTCCGGCGACAGCGTTGCCGTGACCCGCGAAATCGACGGCGGCGCGCAGACCGTTTCGCTGAAACTGCCGGCCATCGTCACCACCGACCTGCGTTTGAACGAGCCGCGCTACGCGTCCCTGCCAAACATCATGAAAGCCAAGAAGAAGCCTCTCGAAGTGCTGACTCCGGACGCTTTGGGCGTTTCCACCGCCTCCACCAACAAAACCCTGAAAGTTGAAGCGCCGGCTGCACGCAGCGCTGGCATCAAGGTCAAGTCGGTGGCTGAACTGGTCGAGAAACTGAAAAACGAAGCGAAGGTAATCTAATCATGACTATCTTGGTAATCGCTGAACACGACAACAAAGTGCTGGCCCCGGCCACACTGAACACCGTGGCTGCTGCTGCCAAAATCGGCGGCGACATTCACGTGCTGGTTGCCGGCCAGGGCGCTGGCGCCGTGGCTGAAGCCGCTGCGAAAATCGCAGGTGTGAGCAAAGTCCTGAACGCTGACAATGCCGCATACGCGCATCAGTTGCCGGAAAACGTCGCTCCGCTGGTTGCTGAGCTGGGCAAGGGTTACAGCCACATCCTGGCTGCCGCCACGTCCAACGGCAAAAACATCCTGCCGCGCGTAGCCGCTGCACTGGACGTTGACCAGATCTCCGAGATCATCTCGGTGGAAAGCGCTGATACCTTCAAGCGCCCGATCTACGCCGGTAACGCCATTGCTACCGTGCAGTCGACCGCTCCAATCAAGGTGATCACCGTACGTGCCACCGGTTTCGATCCGGTTGCCGCTGAAGGTGGTTCGGCTGCTGTTGAAGTCGTTGCTGCTGCGCACAACGCCGGCACCTCGAGCTTCGTCAGCGAAGAGCTGGCCAAGTCCGATCGTCCTGAGCTGACCGCTGCCAAGATCGTCGTTTCCGGCGGCCGCGGCATGCAGAACGGCGACAACTTCAAACACCTGTACGCCCTGGCCGACAAGCTGGGCGCTGCCGTTGGTGCTTCGCGCGCCGCGGTCGATGCAGGTTTTGTACCGAACGACATGCAGGTCGGTCAGACCGGCAAGATCGTTGCACCACAGCTGTACATCGCCGTCGGTATCTCCGGCGCGATCCAGCACCTGGCCGGCATGAAAGATTCCAAAGTGATCGTTGCGATCAACAAGGACGAAGAAGCGCCGATCTTCCAGGTGGCCGATTACGGCCTGGTGGCGGATCTGTTCGAAGCAGTTCCTGAGCTGGAGAAGCTGGTCTAATCCGGCGGCTTCACTTATAAAGAGCCCGGCCTTATGGTCGGGCTTTTTTTTGTTTGGGATTTGAGTGGGGAGTGTTTTGCCATGGATCTGCGCCGCCGGTTGCATTGCTCGTTGTTGAGCCTGGCCCTGTTGCCGGGACTGTCCTTGGCCGCCGGTAAATGCGAGCGACTCATCGTCACCGGTAGCCCGGACGCGCCGCCGTACCTGTGGCAAGACCCGCAGAACCCCAAACAGCTGATCGGTGCCAGTGCCGACCTGCTGCAGCAAGTGGCCAAGGATCTCGGCATCAAGGTCGAATTGCTTTACGCCGGCAAACGCGCGCAGGCCCTCGATGAGGTGCGCAGCGGGCGCATGGACATGCTGGCCGACACGCCACTGATGTTCAACGAGCTGGAAAACCTCGACTACATCTATCCGCCATTGCTGGAAAACGACTATTTGGTGTGGACGCGCAAAGGCTCGACGCTGGCCTACAGCGAAGCCAAAGACTTGCACGGGCACACCGGCGGGTTGTCGGAAAAGTCTCGAATGACCCAGGAGTTTGGCACTTTCGCCGAGCAGAATCTGACCCTGACGCGGACGGCAAACATCACTCAGGCCTTTCAGAAATTGCTCTTGGGTGAGGTGGAATATGTACTCGCCGGGCGTTACTCGGGTATGGCTGCCGCGCAGGCGTTGGGCATGGCCAATGATCTGCTCGCCTTCGAGCAACCGATCGACCGACCGGGGCTGTTCCTCGCGGTTTCGCACAACTCCGCCTGCAACGATCCGTGGTTGCGCGGACAGCTCGCTAAAAAGATGACAGAATTGCCCGCGTCCGGACTGACCGAAGCCGCACTGCAACGCAACATCGAGCGCTGGAAAGCGCAGCAACAACAGCCGCAGCCATCTGTCAGTGCCCCAAAACAGTAGGGATTCTTAGTGAGTATTCGACCTCTTTTCGCGGCCATGGCCGTTCTGGCCCTGGCCGGCTGCGCCAACGACCCGGCACCCAATGAGCAAATGCGTCTGACCGAGCAGGCCATCGCCCAGGCCAAGGCCGTGGGTGCGACCGCCGATGAAATGCCGGAAATGAAACTGGCCGAAGACAAGTTCAATCGGGCCAAGGGCAACATGGCCGACGAGTCGTACAAGAACGCGCGCATGCGTTCCGAGCAGGCCGAGCTGGACGCACGTCTGGCCGAAGCCAAAGTGCTGACGCAAAAGAGCGAAGAGCAATTGAATGTGCTGAACACCCGCATCATCCGTCTGCGCAAGCAACTGGGAGATGCCCAATGAGCCTCAAGTCAAAAGCCCTCGGCGGCCTGATTCTGGCCGGTTGCGCGAGCCTCTACGGTTGCGCCGGTCAACACAGCGAAGCCGCCTTGCAGCAGGCCAGCAGTGATTTCCAGAAGGTCAAGGAAGACTCCAACGTGCTGCGCATCGCGCCGAAAGACGTGATCCGCGCGGGTGAGTCGCTGGCCCGGGCCGATCGGCTGACGACCTATTGGGGCAGCGGCTGGGACGTTGCGCATTACGCTTACCTGAGCCAGCGCTACAGCGAAATCGCCCGCGAGCACACCAATCTGGTGCTCAACGAAGAGCGTGCGGCGAAGCTCGAATTGGAGCGTCAGCGCCTGCAACTGGCTCTGCGCGAGTCCAAATTGCTGAGCGTGCAGCAGCAGGGCAAGTGGCTCGAAGAACAGATCGTCGCGCTGGCCACCACGCAAACCGATCGCGGTCTGGTCATGACCCTCGGCGATGTGCTGTTCGACACTGGCGAAGCGGAGCTGAAGAACTCGGCCAACCGCGTGGTGTTGAAGATCGTGCAGTTCCTGCAGCTCAACCCGAAACGCGTGGTGCGTATCGAGGGCTACACCGACAGCACCGGCGGCAAGCAGGACAATCTCAAGCTGTCGCGTGATCGTGCACAAGCGGTGGCCGATGTGCTGATGGACCTGGGCATCGAAGACAAACGGATTCAGGTCGAAGGTTACGGCGACGAGTACCCGGTGGACGCCAACGCTTCCGAGCGCGGGCGGGCACAGAACCGTCGGGTGGAAATTGTGTTCTCCGACGAAAAAGGCCAGCTCGGCGCCGCCCGCTGAGGGCTGCGTCTCTGGAAAGCCCGGGCTGTCATGCAGCGCCGGGCTTTTTTACGTCTGTCGAATAGCGCTCAATTCCATACAGTTGCAGCTGACACTGCACTGTATGGTCGACTATGGTGACAACTGTCCCAGTACACTTCTAAACTGTTCCGGTATTGTTTCACACAAGAATAAAATGCCCGTGAAATCGAGTGCTGCGTCATGACCAATCTCTTGCTCTACCAGCGTATTGCTCAACAACTGGCTGAAGACATCCGCCGTGGCGTCTATCAACCCGGGGAACGCGTACCGTCGGTGCGCAAGATGAGTTCGCAGCTCAATGTCAGCCATGCGACGGTGTTGCAGGCTTACGCCAATCTCGAGGATCAGGGTCTGATTCGCGCGCGGCCGCAGTCCGGGTACTACGTGCACCAGACTCCGGCGCTGACGGCACCGACGCCGGACATTGCCCGGGTCGAACGGCCGGGACTGGTCACGCGCGCCAGCATCATTCAGCAAGTGTTGGTCGAATCGCGTCGTGAAGGGGTGTTCCCTTTGGGCGCGGCGGTGCCGAGCGTCGACTATTTGCCGGTGCGTGCATTGCATCAACAATTGGCGAAAGTCACGCGTTTCCATAGCCCTCGGGCATTCAGCTATATGTTCAGCCCGGGTTTCGAACCGCTGCGCCGGCAAGTGGCGATCCGCATGCGCGACGCCGGCGTCGTGGTCGACCCGTCAGAAGTGGTGATCACCCACGGTTGCGTCGATGCGCTGCAGATGTCATTGCGCGTGCTGACCCGTCCGGGCGACCTGATCGCCGCCGAATCGCCGACCTATTACGGCTTGCTGCAACTGGCCGACCTGTTGGGCCTGAAAGTGATCGAGATCCCCAGCGATCCAGCCACCGGCATGAGCCTCGAAGCCTTGCAACTGGCGGCCAACCAATGGTCGATCAAGGCCCTGGTGCTGACCACCCGCCTGAGCAATCCCCTAGGCGGCACCATGCCCGAAGAGCGGCAGAAACAGTTGCTGCGCCTGGCCTCGGACTTCGATATCCAGATTGTCGAAGACGACATCTATGGCGAGTTGATGTTCGAGCAGGGGCGCACCAAAGCCCTGAAAGCCTACGACCGGCTCGACCGGGTGATCTACTGCTCGAGCTTCTCCAAAACCTTGTCGCCGGGAGTGCGTGTCGGCTGGATGATTGCCGGCAAGTATCAGCAGGAAATCCAGCGCCTGCAGACGTTCACCACGCATTCGGCGTGCAGCGTCACGCAAATGGCGATTGCCGCTTATCTGGAAAATGGCGGTTATGACCGGCATTTACGGTACATCCGCCAGGAATACCGGAAAAACCTCAGCGCCTTTCAGCTGGCGGTGCAGCAGTACTTCCCTGAAGGAACGCAAATGACCCGGCCCACGGGCGGTTTCATCCTCTGGGTGAGCTTGCCGGGGAGGGTCAATACCCAGGAGTTGCATGTCCGCGCATTGCAACAAGGCATCAGCATCGCGCCGGGACTGATCTTCAGTAATACCGAGCAGTTCAACCACTGTATCCGCCTCAATTGCGGCACGCCGTGGAATCGCGAGGCGGAGAGGGCGCTGATGACCCTCGGTTTGCTGGCGACGCAACTGTGTCAGGAAACTGCTGGCGGATTCTGAACAAGCGCTGCGTCGTGCTTGTCTTGTGACGCCCAACAAGCGAGCATATGGCCCTCTGCCGTTAGTGTTGTTGGGTTCATGAAAGCGATTTTTCCTGCCGCCTGGGTTTTGCTTTGTGTGTTGACGATGGGCCACGTGCCCGGTGTCATGGCCGCCGCCGTTCAGGAGAAACCGGCAGCGTCCGCATCAACGAGCAAAGCGGTCGCCAGCAAAAAAGCCGTTGCCGATAAAAAAGCTCAGGATAAAAAGGCCCGGCAGAAGAAAGCCACCACGGTGAAGAAACGGCCTCCGGTCGCTTCCAAGTCGAAACCGGCCAGTGAGGTGGTGAAAACCAAACTGCCGCCGGCCAAACTGGATCTGAGCCTGCCCAAGGACATGGTCCAGCAACTGAAACCGGCCGGTACCGTGCCGATGCCCAAACACGACGCGATCCTGCCGCAGATGTTTGGTGAGAAAAACAGCGGCTTCCAGCTTAATGGACGCCTGCTGAGCAACGAAATGCAGTTGCAGCTGCGCAACGAAGAACGTCGCGAAGTCGAAGGCGCCGCCCTCGATTTCGAGTTCAAGCAGTAATTTCAATCGATCCGTGACCCGCAGACCAGACGCTTTGTCGGAGACTGGTCAGTCACATTCAGTTATCGGTAAAAACCCCGGTTCAGGGAATTTGAAACAACCGTTTTAGCGGTTACTCTGTCCGTGTCTCTTTAACACATTGCCCGTCGCGAGGACTTGCTCGTCATGAAATGCCGTGAAGGCTGTGGCGCTTGCTGTATTGCCCCTTCCATAAGTTCTGCCATTCCGGGCATGCCCGATGGCAAACCCGCCGGCGAACGTTGCGTGCAGCTGTCGGTCGAAAACCTGTGCAGCATTTTCGGCCAACCGGAGCGTCCGGCGGTCTGTTCTGGCTTCGCAGCTGATGTCGAAGTCTGTGGCAGCAGCTCGGAAGAAGCGATCAAACTGATCGGCTGGTGGGAGCAGATGACAGCGGCGTGATGTGTCAAACGAACGGAACTTCAACAATAAGGAATAAGACTATGGGTTCGCTGCATCGTATCGCTGTGTTGTGTGGTTTGACGGCCGTGCTGGCTACTTCGGTTGCTCAGGCCGAGGACTGGAAGGTCGCCAAGGAACAGGACGGGATCAAGGTCTCACTGGCCGAAGTGCCGGGTTCCGATTACAAGTCCTATCAGGGTGTTGCCCTGATGAAGACCACCGTTGCCAAACTGCGTGCCTTGCAGGAAGACGTGTCCGGAGCTTGCGCCTGGATTCACGAGTGCAAGACCCAGAAACTGCTCAAGCACGAAGGCGATCAGAGCTGGACCTACACCCAGTTCAATACGCCATGGCCAGTGACTCCGCGTGATTCGGTGCTGCACGTCACCACCGTTGAAGGTGCCGATGGCAGCCTGACCCGCAATCTCGAAGGTGTGCCGAAGTACATTCCTGAAGAGAAAGGCTTTGTCCGTGTCGCCCAGGTCAAAGGTTTCTGGAAGTTCGTGCCCAAAGGCGATCAGGTCGAAGTGACCTATCAAGTGCACACCGAGCCAGGTGGCAGCGTGCCGAGCATGATTGCCAACAAGTTCGTGGTCGATGCGCCGTTCAACACCCTTAAAGCACTGAAAGAACGCGCCGAGAAGTAATCCGCGCGCTTAACGCAAAACGCCCCGATCGATTCGGGGCGTTTTTGTTTTGTCGTTATATTGTGTTTCCAGATATGCGTTGCACGAAATTTTCACAAAGTGTTCCAGACAATTCGCCCGCGCAATTCACGTCGTCCCCCTGCGGCTGCCTGTGTGAAAGAGTCGGGCAGTGGGGCACTAATCAATGGCAATGCTGCCGTTGATCGTGCAACATTTGCGCACCGCGCACGCCCCGGGGCCTGGATTGGCCAATAGAGGGCATGGCGCCGCTGTATTTTGCAACTTCAACTTCCAATGGGTCCTAAAACGACATGGCAAACCCGGACGCCCTGAATCAGCAGCGATCTTCCACTCGCCTGCTGCAACCGACCGTCAAATCGCATCTGGCCTACACACTGCTGTGTGCCCTAGTCATGATGGTGATGTTTTCCGTGCTGCGCCTCGCGCTGCTGGTCTACAACCGCGAGATGATCCTCGATACCCCGGCTTCGACTTTCCTCGAAGCCTTCGCCAACGGCCTGCGTTTCGACCTGCGCCTGGTGGTCTACGTCTGCGTTCCGCTGCTGCTGGCACTGTTCAGTGCCCGGGCGATGGCGGCGCGTGGTTTCTTCCGTCTGTGGCTGACCGTTGCATCCAGCATCGCGCTGTTCCTCGGCCTGATGGAGATGGACTTCTACCGTGAGTTCCACCAGCGTCTCAACGGCCTGGTATTCCAGTACGTGAAGGAAGACCCGAAAACCGTGATGAGCATGCTCTGGTACGGTTTCCCGGTGGTGCGCTACCTGTTGGCATGGGTCGTCGGCACGGTGATTCTGACGCTGGCCTTCAAGGGCGCCGACCGTGCGACCCGGCCACGCGGACCGTTCAGCGGCGGCAACGTCGGCACCCGTCAGGTGGCGCCGTGGTACACCCGCCTGGCGGTGTTCGTGGTCTGCCTGCTGATCTGCGTCGTGGCTGCCCGTGGCACCCTGCGTCAGGGCCCGCCGCTGCGCTGGGGTGACGTGTACACCACCGAATCGAACTTCGCCAACCAGCTCGGCCTCAACGGTACGCTGTCGCTGATCGCGGCCGCCAAAGACCGCATGGGCGAGGATCGCAACAACATCTGGAAAGCCACACTGCCGCAGGAACAGGCGCAGAAAGTCGTGCGCGAGATGCTGGTGATGCCGGACGACAAACTGGTCGATGCCGACATTGCTGCCGTGCGTCGTGATTACACGCCACCGGCCGACAAGACCCTGCCGATCAAGAACGTGGTCGTGATCCTGATGGAAAGCATGGCCGGTCACTCGGTGGGCGCCCTGGGCGCGCCGGGCAACATCACGCCGTACCTCGACAAACTGTCGAAGGAAGGCCTGTTGTTCGACCGCTTCTTCTCCAACGGCACGCATACCCACCAGGGCATGTTCGCGACCATGGCGTGCTTCCCGAACCTGCCGGGCTTCGAATACCTGATGCAGACCCCGGAAGGCAGCCACAAGCTCTCCGGCCTGCCGCAGCTGCTCAGTGCGCGCAAGTATGACGACGTCTACGTCTACAACGGTGACTTCGCCTGGGACAACCAGTCGGGCTTCTTCAGCAACCAGGGCATGACCAACTTCGTTGGCCGTAACGACTTCGTCAACCCGGTGTTCTCCGATCCGACCTGGGGTGTGTCCGACCAGGACATGTTCGACCGTGGTCTGGTGGAGCTGAAGGCGCGGGAAAACGGCAAGCCGTTCTACGCGCTGCTGCAAACCCTGTCCAACCACACGCCGTACGCCTTGCCGACGCCATTGCCGGTCGAGCGCGTGACCGATCGCGGCACGCTCAACGAACACCTGACCGCCATGCGTTACGCCGACTGGGCACTGGGTCAGTTCTTCGAGAAGGCGCGTAAAGAGCCGTACTTCAAGGAAACCCTGTTCGTGATCGTCGGCGACCACGGGTTCGGCAACGAGCGTCAGATCACCGAAATGGACCTGGGCCGCTTCAACGTGCCGATGCTGATGATTGCACCGGGCATCCAGGAGAAGTTCGGTACGCGTGACCACACCGTGGGCACCCAGATCGACATCGTGCCGACCATCATGGGCCGTCTGGGCGGCGAAGTACGTCACCAGTGCTGGGGCCGTGACCTGCTCAACCTGCCGGCAGGCGACACCGGTTTCGGTGTGATCAAGCCGTCGGGCAGCGAGCAGACCACTGCCATCGTGACGGCCGACCAGATTCTGGTGCTGCCGAAAGAGAAGGAAATGGCACCGAAAATCTATCAGTACCAACTGGGCGCGAACCCTTCTGCCGAGGTCATTCCGGACGCACCGCGTACCGCCGAACTGAAACTCAAGCTTGAAGCGTTCCTGCAAACCGCGACCAAGAGCCTGATGGACAACACCGCCGGTGTGATCAACGGCAAGCCGGACTGATAAAATCGCTGCACAAAAAAAGAGGCCCTCAGGGCCTCTTTTTTTTGTCTTGGGGTTTTATATCCTGCCAAGTAACAGCAAGACCAACAGCACCACCAATACCACGCCGATAATACCCGACGGGCCATAACCCCAACTTCTGGAGTGCGGGAAGACCGGCAGACCACCGATCAGCAACAGGATCAGGATGATGATAAGAATTGTGCCCATGTCGATTTCCTTGTTGATAGTGTTCGAGAAGTCTTGGTATTCAAGGGCGACTGGAGGTTAACTAAATCCAGACGGCTTACAAATTCCGACCGGTGCGAATGACAGAAAATTCAAAGTTTTTTTAATGTATTTAGTCCGCAGGTTTATTTCCTTTTCCCGCCCCGCAAGTGCAGAACTCTGGCTTTTCAAACGAATCCAACGCGCCACGGTTTGCCCCCACCATTCAGCAATCTGATGGAGCGTGGGTGGTCGCGGATCCTTCGCTACACTCCGCGCATCTCCTACGGAACAACAAGGCTGTCTGCTATGCAAAATCGCATGATGATCACTGGTGCGGGTTCAGGTTTAGGTCGCGAAATCGCGCTGCGCTGGGCGCGTGAAGGCTGGCAACTGGCCTTGTCCGACGTCAGCGAGCCTGGCCTGCAGGAGACCCTGAAGCGGGTGCGCGAGGCTGGTGGCGACGGTTTCACCCAACGCTGCGATGTGCGCGATTACAGCCAGCTCACCGCGTTTGCCCAGGCCTGCGAAGTGAAACTGGGCGGCATCGATGTCATCGTCAATAACGCAGGCGTGGCGTCCGGCGGGTTCTTCAGCGAACTGTCGCTGGAGGATTGGGACTGGCAGATCGCAATCAACCTGATGGGCGTGGTCAAGGGCTGCAAGGCGTTCCTGCCACTGCTGGAGCAGAGCAAAGGCAAAATCATCAACATCGCCTCGATGGCCGCATTGATGCAAGGCCCGGCGATGAGCAACTACAACGTGGCCAAGGCCGGTGTGGTGGCGTTGTCGGAAAGCCTGCTGGTGGAACTGGCGCAGCAGGAAGTCGGGGTGCACGTGGTTTGCCCCTCGTTCTTCCAGACCAACTTGCTCGATTCGTTCCGTGGCCCGACCCCGGCAATGAAAGCGCAGGTCGGCAAGTTGCTGGAAAGTTCGCCGATCAGCGCCGCCGACATTGCCGATTACATCTATCAGCAAGTGGCCGCTGGCGAGTTCATGATCCTGCCGCACGAACAAGGGCGCATGGCCTGGGCGATCAAGCAGAAGAACCCGCAACTGATCTACAACGAAATGACCAGCATGGCCGATAAAATGCGCGCCAAGGCCAAATCCAGCAATGGTTGAACTTGCCCGCCGGGTGTTGCGTCGTTAGGGTGGCCGCAATGGTCACCCTGTCGAGACGCATCAATGCTCAATTACTTGTGGTTCTTTCTCGCGGCGCTGTTTGAAATCGCCGGTTGTTTCGCTTTTTTCATGTGGTTGCGCCAAGGTAAAAGTGCCTTGTGGGTCATTCCGGCGTTGCTCAGTCTGACGCTGTTTGCGCTGTTGTTGACCCGTGTCGAAGCGGCTTACGCCGGTCGCGCCTATGCCGCCTATGGCGGGATCTACATCGTGGCATCGATCGGTTGGCTGGCAGTGGTCGAGCGCGTGCGCCCGCTGGGGTCGGACTGGATCGGCGTGGCACTGTGCGTGATCGGGGCCAGCGTGATTCTATTCGGGCCGCGCTTTTCCGCTGCTTGAGACGAGACTGTTTAGCGATTTGCAGGAAATGTCTGACGGGCGCAGCGCTTGAGGCTGTAGGGCAAGACTGATTTGCTCGCCACGCATTGTCGAGCGGGCGCTCACCGCGCATCTTCAGGGCTGGCTAACCCTGAAGGACGAACTCCATGCTTGTACTCAGCCGTGTTGTAGGCGAGTTGATTTCCATCGGTGACGACATTTCCGTGCGCGTTCTGTCGGTCAACGGTTCCAGTGTGCGCTTTGGTGTCGAGGCGCCGCCGAAGGTCAATGTGCACCGTTCTGAAGTGTACGAGCGGATCCAGCGCAAACAGGCCAGCGAAAAGGCGGGCTGAAATGTTCAGTCGAAAAGATGCTTGGGCACATCGTGTTTGAGCATCAATTGGCATTGCTCGCTTTCCGGATCGAACACGATCAGCGCCTGGCCTTTGGTCAGCGCCTGGCGCACGCGTAGCACACGGGTTTCCAGCGGTGTGTCATCACCGTTGTCGGTGCCGTCACGGGTGACGAAATCCTCGATCAGGCGGGTGAGGGTGTCGACTTCAAGAGCGTCGTAGGGAATCAGCATGGGCACCTCGGTTCAATCAATGTCGGGATGCTACGGCGATTACGTTTTACCTGCCAGTTTTGCGGCATGCCAATTCGCGAACAGGTTCGCTCCCACATTCGGGATGTGTTCCCCCTGTGGGAGCGAGCCTGCTCGCGAAGGCGATTGTTCTGCCAACAAGGAATCAACTGTCGGAACGCTGCCCCACCAGGCTGTCCACCGACGGCACCCGGGTATCGCTCTCCATCTGCGTCTCATGCTCGATCTGATGACTGAAGCGATCGAGCGACGCATTGGCCGGCGCTGCATCGCTGGCGAACACCGGCGGGCTCAGGATGTACGCCCCGAGCAGGCGGCTGAGTGCCGCGAGGCTGTCGATATGCGTGCGCTCGTAACCGTGGGTGGCATCGCAGCCGAACGCCAGCAGCGCGGTGCGGATGTCATGCCCGGCGGTGACAGCCGAATGCGCGTCGCTGAAGTAGTAGCGAAACAGGTCACGGCGCACCGGCAGTTCGTGTTCACTGGCCAGGCGCAGCAAATGCCGTGACAGGTGATAGTCGTATGGCCCGCCGGAGTCCTGCATTGCCACACTGACCGCGTGTTCACTGGAATGCTGGCCCGGGGCGACCGGCGCAATGTCGATGCCGACGAATTCGCTGACGTCCCACGGCAAGGCTGCCGCTGCGCCGCTGCCGGTTTCTTCGGTGATGGTGAACAGCGGGTGACAGTCGATCATCAACTCCTGGCCGCTGTCGACGATGGCTTTGAGCGAGGCGAGCAACGCCGCGACGCCGGCCTTGTCATCCAGATGGCGAGCGCTGATGTGGCCGCTGTCGGTGAACTCAGGCAATGGGTCGAAGGCCACCACGTCGCCGACGCTGATGCCCAACGAGTCGCAATCGGCCCTGGTTGCGCAATAGGCATCCAGACGCAGTTCGACGTGATCCCAACTGATCGGCATCTCGTCCACGGCGGTATTGAACGCGTGCCCGGATGCCATCAGCGGCAGCACGCTGCCGCGAATCACGCCGTTGTCGGTGAACAGGCTGACCCGGCTGCCCTCGGCAAACCGGCTCGACCAGCAGCCGACCGGGGCCAGGCTCAGGCGTCCGTTGTCCTTCACTGCACGCACGGCGGCGCCGATGGTGTCCAGGTGCGCGGAAACGGCGCGGTCGGGGCTGTTTTTCTTGCCCCTCAGGGTGGCGCGGATCGTGCCGCGACGGGTCATTTCGAACGGGATGCCGAGTTCCTCCAGACGCTCGGCGACATAACGCACGATGGTGTCGGTGAACCCGGTAGGGCTGGGAATGGCGAGCATTTCCAGCAGGACTTTTTGCAGGTAGTTCAGATCCGGTTCAGGGATTTGTGTGGTCATGGAAACTCCTGATGAGTTGAGGCGCATCGATGGTTTCGATGAGGGGTGATTCAGGGGGGCTGTTGCGGCCCCTTCGCGAACAAGCCCGCTCCCACATTTGGAATGCGTTCACCCTGTGGGAGCGGGCTTGCTCGCGAAGGCGTCAGTCCAGACGCCTCGGAATCAAGAAACAGCCGGCTGACTGTGCGGAAACAACAAATCGACAAACCGCTCTGCCGTCGGCTGCGGTTCGTGGTTGGCCAGGCCCGCGCGTTCGTTGGCTTCGATAAACACGTACTCCGGCTGATCCGCCGCCGGCACCATCAAATCGAGACCCACCATTGGGATGTCCAGCGCCCGCGCGGCCCGAACAGCGGCATCGACCAGGGTCGGATGCAGGATCGCCGTGACATCCTCCAGCGTGCCGCCGGTGTGCAGGTTGGCGGTGCGACGCACGAAAAGGTGCTCGCCGGCCGGCAGAATGCTGCTGTAGTCATACCCGGCTGCGTGCAGGGTGCGCTGGGTTTCGTGATCCAGCGGGATCTTGCTTTCGCCACCAGTGGCGGCTTGCCGGCGTCGGCTCTGGGCCTCGATAAGCGCGCCAATCGAATGGTGCCCGTCACCGACGACTTCAGCGGGACGGCGAATCGCCGCCGCCACCACTTCAAAACCGATCACCAGAATCCGCAGGTCCAGCCCTTCGTGGAAGCTTTCAAGCAGCACACGGCTGTCAAAACGTTTGGCGGACTCGATGGCTTGCTGCACCTCTTCGATGCTCTGCAAATCCACCGCCACACCTTGACCCTGTTCACCGTCGAGCGGCTTTACCACTACCCGCTGATGTTCGTCGAGAAACGCCAGGTTGTCGTCGGCATTGCCCGCCAGCTGCTGCGAGGGCAGGTTCAGGCCGGCGGCTTTCAGCACTTTGTGGGTCAGGCTTTTGTCCTGGCACAGGCTCATGCTGATCGCGCTGGTCAGGTCGCTCAGGGATTCGCGGCAACGCACCCGGCGGCCGCCATGGCTGAGGGTGAACAGCCCGGCATCGGCGTCATCCACTTGCACATCGATGCCGCGTCGGTGCGCTTCTTCGACGATGATCCGCGCATAAGGGTTGAAGTTGGCTTCCGGCCCTGGCCCGAGGAACAGCGTCTGATTGATGCCGTTCTTGCGCTTGATGGCGAACGTCGAGAGATTGCGAAAACCGAGCTTGGCATAGAGGTTCTTCGCCTGACGGTTGTCGTGCAGCACCGACAGGTCCAGATAGCTCAGGCCGCGACTCATGAAATGCTCGATCAAGTGTCGCACCAGCACTTCGCCGACACCTGGGCGCGAACACTGTGGATCGACCGCCAGGCACCACAGGCTGCTGCCGTGTTCCGGGTCGTTGAAGGCTTTCTGGTGGTTGAGGCCCATGACGCTGCCGATCACCGCGCCGCTGTCTTCATCTTCGGCCAGCCAGTACACCGGGCCGCCCTGATGATGCGGGGTCAGCCGCGTGGCATCGATCGGCAGCATGCCGCGCGCCTGATACAGCAGATTGATTGCCTGCCAGTCCGCTTCGCTCTGTGCCCGACGAATGCGGAAGCCGCGAAACACTCGGGTGGCTTGGCGGTAATCGCTGAACCACAGGCGCAGGGTGTCGGAAGGGTCGAGAAACAGCTGCGTCGGTTCCAGGCCCAGAATCTGTTGCGGCGCGGCGACGTACAGGGCGATGTCACGTTCGCCGGGCTGCTCGTTGAGCAGTTCCTGCGCCAGCGTTGCCGGGTCAGGAAAGGTGTGACCGATCAGCAGCCGGCCCCAACCGCAATGCACGGCGATAGGGTCGGCGCCGAGTTCGCTGCCGTCTTCGGCCAGACGCGCCTGCAAGCGTTCATACGACGGTGTCTGACCGCGCAGCAGGCGTTGGCTGATAGCCGTGGCGTGAGGTTTCATCAATCAGATTCCTTGTTCACTGAGCCACAGGTTCAGGGCCGCCAGTTGCCACAGTTTCGAGCCGCGCAACGGCGTCAGTTGGCCTTGCGGATCAGTCAGCAGTTTGTCGAGCATCGCCGGGTTGAACAGGCCGCGATCCTGACTCGGATCCAGCAGCAGTTCACGCACCCAGTTCAAGGTGTCGCCCTGCAAGTGCTTCAGGCCCGGTACCGGGAAATAGCCTTTCTTGCGGTCGATCACTTCGCTTGGGATCACCAGGCGTGCGGCTTCTTTCAGCACTTGTTTACCGCCGTCCGGTAGCTTGAACTGGCCGGGAATCCGCGCCGAGAGTTCCACCAGGCGATAGTCGAGAAACGGCGTGCGCGCTTCCAGGCCCCAGGCCATGGTCATGTTGTCGACACGTTTGACCGGGTCATCCACCAGCATCACCGTGCTGTCCAGACGCAGGGCTTTATCGACCGCTGCATCAGCGCCAGGCTGTGCGAAATGTTCCTTCACGAAGTCGCCGGCCGCGTCATTGGCCGTCAGCCATTTCGGTTGCACGGTGGCGGCGTAGTCGTCGTAGCTGCGGTCGAAGAACGCCGCGCGATAGGCTGCGTACGGATCGGCCGCACCGTCGACCTGCGGGTACCAGTGATAACCGGCGAACAGTTCGTCGGCACCCTGGCCGCTCTGCACCACTTTGCAGTGCTTGGCCACTTCGCGGGACAACAGATAGAAAGCGATGCAGTCGTGGCTGACCATCGGCTCGCTCATCGCGCGGAACGCGGCGGGCAATTGCTCGATGATCTCTTTTTCGTTGATGCGCAATTGGTGGTGCTGAGTGCCGTAGTGTTTGGCGATCAGGTCCGAATACTGGAACTCGTCACCGCGTTCGCCGCCAGCGTCCTGGAAACCGATGGAAAAGGTCGACAGATTTTCCACGCCGACTTCGCGCAGCAGGCCGACGAGCATGCTCGAATCGACACCGCCGGAAAGCAGCACGCCGACATCCACTGCTGCACGTTGACGGATCGCCACGGCTTCGCGGGTGCTGTCGAGCACGCGGTCACGCCAGTCTTCGAGGGTCAGATTCTTCTCGTCCTCGTGTGGGCCGTAGGGCAGGGTCCACCAGGTTTTCTGCTCGCTGCGGCCATCGGCTTCAACGCGCATCCAGGTCGCTGGTGGCAGCTTTTCGATGCCCGCGAGCAAGGTGCGTGGCGCAGGCACCACCGCGTGGAAATTCAGGTAGTGATTGAGCGCCACCGGGTCGAGGATCGGGTTGATGTCACCGCCCTTGAGCAGCGCCGGCAGGGCCGAGGCAAAGCGCAAACGCTGGCCGGTGCGCGACAGGTACAGCGGCTTTACACCGAGACGGTCGCGAGCGATGAACAGGCGCTGGGCGTCACGCTCCCAGATGGCAAAGGCAAACATGCCGTTGAGTTTCGGCAGCAGTGCTTCGCCCCAGGCGTGGTAGCCCTTGAGCAACACTTCGGTGTCGCCACCGGAATAGAAGGCATAACCGAGCGCTTCGAGTTCGGCGCGCAGTTCCGGGAAGTTGTAGATCGCACCGTTGAAGGCCAGCGACAAGCCCAGTTGGCTGTCGATCATCGGCTGCGCCGAGCCGTCCGACAGGTCCATGATTTTCAGGCGACGATGGCCCAGGGCAATCGGCCCTTGGGCATGGAAGCCCCACGCGTCGGGGCCGCGAGGGGCCAGGTGATGGGTAATTCGTTCAACCGCTGCAAGGTCTGCAGGTTGATGATCAAAACGTAACTCGCCAGCTAATCCGCACATAAGGTCCTTACCGGTTTTTCCGTTGGGGAGGGTCATTCAAGTCTGGCCAAAATGGCCGCTACTCAGAAACTGACCCGGTGCAGTTGTGGGAGTTTTAGAACGATAAGTTATAAGGGGTGGCGACTGACCAGCGGCCAGTCGCACTTTTTCACTTGCCGCGAATCAACGTGCGCAGCGCGAAACGGTTGGGATGGCAGGCCTCGGCGACGCTTCTGGGCAGTGGCAGCGGCTCGTTATCCAGCCACGCGGCGAGCAGCTCACCGGACAGCGGCGCGGTGATCAGCCCCCGTGAGCCGTGGCCACTGTTGACGTACAGACCGTCGAGCCACGGGCAGGCAATGTCCGGCACTTGTCGCGCATCCTTGCTCAACACCGCGTAGGCCTGCGCAAACGCCTGGCGGTCGGCCAGCGGGCCGACGATCGGCAAATAGTCGGGGCTGGTGCAGCGGAAAGCGGCGCGGCCTTCGAGCATTTCTGCAGGTCGTTCAGTGATGTGCAGGCGCGCGACCAGATCGCCGGAAATCTCTTCGAGCATCGCCAGGTTACCCAGGTGTTCGGCGGTGGTCGGCGTCAGGTCATCGCTGTTGAAGTCGAAACTGGCACCAAGGGTATGTTCGCCAAGACGTGCCGGTGCGACATAACCTTCGGCGCAGACCACGGTGTGCAGCGCCTGACTCTCGGCGGTTTGTGGCAGGCGCGTGATCTGCCCGCGAATGCGCTTGAGCGGCAGCTCGGCACTTTGCGCAAAACGTTTGATTTCCGCCGCGCCGGCCAATACCACCACCGGGGCGCTGGCGAGCAGGTGGTCGCCATCGAGGGCTTGCCATTGGCCCTCGACCTTGCGCAGCTCCAGCGCGTCGTGATGCTTGAGCAATTGGATGTTCGGTTGCGCGGCTTGTGCATGGCACAACGCCGGCGGATGCACCCAGCCGCCTTCGGGGTAGTACAAGCCGCCGTGGTCCAGACCGATCCCGGCCTGAGTTTCGGCTTGCGGCTGATCGAGCCAGTGCACCAGGTCTTCCGGGAACGCCGCGGCCAGTTGCGCCTGACGTTCGGCCTCTTTGGCATTGAACGCCAATTGCAGCACGCCGCAATCGTCCCAATCCGTACCGCGTTGCAGGGTTTCCAGCAGACGGCGGGTGTAGCCGAAGCCGCTGACGATCAGTTGCGACAACGCGGTGCCGTGGGCCGATAACTTCAGGTACAGCACGCCTTGCGGATTGCCCGACGCTTCTTGCGCCACGTCGGCATGCCGCTCCAGCAGGCTGACCTGCCAGCCCCGTGCCGCGAGACTGGCAGCGGTCGCGCAACCGGCCAGCCCGGCGCCGATCACCAGCGCTCGACTCTCACCGGTCAGCGGGGCAGGGCGGGCGAACCACGGTTTGTCCGGCGCGGGTGGCGCGACGTCCTGCGGCCAGCCGAGAAACTCGCCGCGCAGGATTTCCCACTTGTGACCAATGCCCGGTGTGCGCTTCATCTTGAAGCCGGCGGCATTGAGCAAACGCCGCACCCAGCCGGTGCTGGTAAAGGTGCTGATGGTCGAACCGGGTGCGGCCAGTCGAGCCAGTTCGATGAACAGCTCGGCGGTCCACATCTCCGGGTTTTTCGCCGGGGCGAAACCGTCGAGAAACCACGCATCGATCTGCGCATCGAGTTGCGGCAGTTGCTCCAGCGCATCGCCGATCAGCAGCGTCAGCGTGACTCGGCCATTACCCAGAATGATCCGCTGGAAGCCCTGATGGATCGCCACGTAACGGGTCAGCAACTGATCGGCCAGCGGCTTGAGCTCAGGCCACAAGGCCAACGCCCGTTGCAGGTCGGCCGGACTCAGCGGGTACTTTTCGACGCTGACAAAATGCAGTCGCGCACCGGCGACCGCGTGTTGCTCGAACAACTGCCAGGCGCAAAGAAAATTCAGCCCGGTGCCGAAGCCGGTTTCGCCGATCACCAGTCGCCCGTGCGCTGGCAACGCGGCAAACCGCTCGGCCAGACGGTTCTGTTCGAGGAACACGTAGCGGGTTTCATCCAGCCCCGACTGGTCGGAAAAGTACACGTCATCGAACACTCGCGAACGCGGGCGTCCGTGGTCATCCCAGTCGAGTTGGGCGTGGGGCGATACAGGTTTCATGGCAGGCTCGGCAACGACAAGGCGGCCATTCTAGCCGATCGGGCGCAGGCTGCTTGATCCATGGCAAGGCCTGGTTGCGCAGTCTCGAAGACAATCGATGATTTGGGCGCTGAACATAGATCCCCGTGGAGAGGGGCTCCCTACACAACATAGGCGGGGAATTTCTCCTCCATCGCCGTGCCCAATCCGCTAGTCTTGCTGAATCCTGGAAGGAGCCGTCCCCATGTTTGAATCCGCTGAAATCGGTCACGCCATCGACAAAGAGACATACGACGCGGCTGTGCCTGCTTTGCGTGAGGCGCTGCTGGAAGCGCAGTTCGAGTTGCAGCAGCAGAAGCGTTTCCCGGTGATCATTTTGATCAACGGCATCGAAGGCGCGGGCAAGGGCGAGACCGTCAAGTTACTCAACGAGTGGATGGACCCGCGCCTGATCGAGGTGCGCACCTTCGACCAGCAGACCGACGAAGAGCTGGCGCGACCACCGGCCTGGCGTTACTGGCGGATGCTCCCGGCCAAGGGGCGGATGGGGATTTTCTTCGGCAACTGGTACAGCCAGATGCTCCAGGGGCGGGTTCACGGTTTGTTCAAGGATCCGCGTCTGGATCAGGCGATCAACGCCGCCGAGCGTCTGGAAAAGATGCTCTGCGATGAAGGTGCGCTGATCTTCAAGTTCTGGTTTCACCTGTCCAAGAAACAGATGAAGGCCCGCCTCAAGGCGCTGGCCGATGACCCGTTGCACAGCTGGCGCATCAGCCCGCTGGACTGGCAGCAATCTGAAACCTACGACAAGTTCGTCAAATACGGCGAGCGCGTGCTGCGCCGCACCAGCCGCGACTACGCGCCGTGGCACATCATCGAAGGCATGGACGCCAATTACCGCAGTCTGGCGGTCGGCAAGATCCTGCTCGAAGGTTTGCAGAATGCCTTGAAACGCCCGGATGTTCATACCGAGGAGGTCAACGCCGCACCGCTGGGCACCGCGGTCGATCAACTGAACCTGCTCGACAGTCTCGACCTCAATCAACGACTGGAAAAGAAAGACTACGAAGAACAATTGATCACCGAGCAGGCGCGGCTGTCCGGGCTGATGCGCGACAAACGCATGCGCCGCCACGCGTTGGTGGCGGTGTTCGAAGGCAACGATGCTGCGGGCAAGGGTGGGGCGATCCGCCGGGTGGCGGCAGCGCTTGATCCGCGTCAGTACAGCATCGTGCCGATTGCAGCGCCGACCGAGGAGGAGCGCGCGCAACCGTACTTGTGGCGTTTCTGGCGGCACCTGCCGGCGCGGGGCAAGTTCACCGTGTTCGATCGCTCATGGTATGGCCGGGTGCTGGTGGAGCGGGTCGAGGGCTTTTGCAGCCCGGCCGACTGGCTGCGCGCCTACAGCGAGATCAATGACTTCGAAGAGCAGATCGCCGACGCCGGGGTCATCGTCGTCAAGTTCTGGCTGGCGATCGACAAAGACACGCAGATGGAGCGCTTCCAGGCCCGGGAGCAGATTCCGTTCAAGCGCTTCAAAATCACCGAAGACGACTGGCGCAACCGCGACAAGTGGGATGCCTATCGCGCAGCCGTGGGCGACATGGTCGACCGCACCAGCACCGAGATTTCGCCGTGGACCCTGGTCGAGGCCAACGACAAGCGCTGGGCGCGGGTCAAGGTGTTGCGCACGATCAACCGCGCGCTCGAAGAGGCGTTCGAGAAGTCCGACAAGCGCGCGAAAAAGCACAAGGACTGACCGATGGACACGCATACGCGGGGTGAATGATTGTCGCGGTCGGCGGCGGGGTGGACTTATGCTCGGTGCACTCTCATCCGACAACAACAATTGAGGTATGCCATGCGTGAAGTGGTGATCGTCGACAGCGTGCGGACCGGCCTGGCCAAGTCCTTTCGCGGCAAGTTCAACCAGACCCGTCCCGACGACATGGCGGCCCATTGCGTCAATGCGCTGCTGTCGCGCAACGACATCGATCCGGCCAGCGTCGAGGACTGCATTGTCGGCGCCGGCTCCAACGAAGGCGCGCAGGGTTACAACATCGGCCGCAACGTGGCGGTGCTCTCACGCCTGGGCACCAACGTGGCCGGCATGACCCTTAATCGCTTCTGCTCTTCGGGCCTGCAGGCGATCGCGATTGCCGCCAACCAGATCGCTTCCGGTTGCAGCGACATCATTGTTGCCGGCGGCGTCGAGTCGATCAGTCTGACCCTCAAAAGCGTCAACACCGATCACCTGATCAACCCGTTGCTCAAGCAGCAGGTGCCGGGCATCTATTACACGATGGGCCAGACTGCCGAAGTGGTTGCGCGCCGTTACGATGTCAGCCGCGAGGCCCAGGACCGTTATGCGCTGCAAAGTCAGCTGCGCACCGCCCAGGCGCAGGTCGCCGGGCTGTTCAATGATGAAATCGTGCCGATGGCGGTCAAGTACCGGGTCGAGGACAAAAACAGCGGTGAGGTGCAGATTCTCGACGGGATTGTCGATCACGACGACTGCAACCGGCCGGACACCACCTACGAAAGCCTCGCCGGCTTGAAGCCGGTGTTCGCCGAGGACGGTTCGGTGACCGCCGGCAATTCGTCGCAGCTGTCCGACGGCGCGTCGATGACCCTGGTGATGAGCCTGGAAAAAGCCCTGCAACTGGGACTCAAGCCCAAGGCGTTTTTCCGTGGTTTTACCGTGGCTGGCTGCGAGCCGGACGAGATGGGCATCGGCCCGGTGTTCTCGGTGCCGAAACTGCTCAAGGCCAAAGGCTTGCAGGTGGCGGATATTGATCTGTGGGAACTCAACGAGGCGTTTGCTTCGCAGTGCCTGTATGCCCGGGACCGGCTGGAGATCGATAACGACAAGTACAACGTCAACGGCGGCTCGATTTCCATCGGCCACCCGTTCGGCATGACCGGGTCGCGGCAGGTCGGGCATCTGGTGCGCGAGTTGCAGCGGCGCCATCTGCGTTACGGCGTCGTGACCATGTGCGTGGGGGGCGGGATGGGGGCGACGGGGTTGTTTGAGGCGGTGCGCTGACCCTGCAGATTTGTATTGCCTGTCAGGACGCTTTCGCGAGCAGGCTCGCTCCCACAGGTGACCGCGTTCTCCTGTGGGAGCGAGCCTGCTCGCGAAGGGATCAAACCGGATTTACCGGTTGGAATCCAGAAGCTGCATCCGCGCGATATACGCCTTTATTTCCTGCTCGGCTGTCTCCTGGCTGTCGAACGGCCCTTCAAGGGTGTTCTCCCGTGTGCAGAAAAACAGTTCGCCATTGACCCGACACACCCGGTCGCTACGAAAGTGCGTGGCGGGGGCGCTGTCCTGGGCGCGCATTCCTAACATGATCGGGCTCCTTGGATGATCGGGTGAAAGGATCCAATGAGCTTATGCCTGAAGCACTTGGCACGCCCGGGCAGCCGATCAACGGCGATTCGTCAATTTAATGCTGCGACCTGCACAGTTTCATTCGCGGCCTGGCCCGAACTGTCCCTGTGTTGCGTCTGCGTGCGGGCCTAGAATGACCGCTCTTGTCAGCAGGCATTGGGGTTCGCATGCACATTTCATCCGGTCGCTGGGTTTACGGTCTGTTCCTGGCGCTGCTGACGGCGTTTCTGTGGGGCATCCTGCCGATCAAGCTCAAACAGGTATTGCAGGTGATGGACCCGATCACCGTGACCTGGTTTCGCCTGCTGGTTTCCGGCGGTTGCCTGTTCATTTATCTGGCTTCGGTCAAGCGTCTGCCGAGCCGCAAGGTGCTCGGCCCTCGAGGCGGCTGGCTGGTGCTGATGGCGGTTCTCGGGCTGGTAGGCAACTACGTGCTGTACCTGATGGGGCTTAACCTGCTGAGCCCTGGCACCGCGCAACTGGTGGTGCAGATGGGGCCGATCATGTTGCTGATCGCCAGCCTGTTTGTGTTCAAGGAGCGTTTCAGTATCGGTCAGGGCATTGGTCTGGCGGTGTTGCTGATCGGCTTTGTGTTGTTCTTCAATCAGCGCCTGGCCGAATTGCTCACCTCTTTGTCGGACTACACCGCGGGTGTGTTACTGGTGCTGTTGGCCTCTACGGTCTGGACGTTTTACGCACTGGGCCAGAAGCAACTGCTTACGGTGTGGAAGTCGTTGCAGGTGATGATGGTGATCTACCTGTTCTGCGCGCTGTTGTTGACGCCGTGGGTGCATCCGCTCAAAGCCCTGGAGTTGAGCCCGTTGCAGGGCTGGCTGCTGCTGGCGTGCTGCATGAACACGCTGATTGCCTACGGCGCATTTGCCGAGGCGCTGGCACATTGGGAGGCGTCGCGGGTCAGTGCGACGTTGGCGATCACGCCGTTGGTGACCTTCGGCGCAGTGGCGATTGCCGCCGGGGTGTGGCCGGATTATGTGCATGCCGAGCAGATCAATGGTCTGGGTTATGGCGGGGCAGTGCTGGTGGTGCTGGGGTCGGCGCTGGTGGCGTTGGGGCCGTCGTTGATTGCCGGGCTGAAGGCACGGCGGATGCGGATTGCAGCCGGTTAGACCGCGTCGCTCCCATTCGCGAGCAGGCTCGCTCCCACATTTGACCGCATTTCCAACATGAGAATGCGGTCCACTGTGGGAGCGAGCCTGCTCGCGAAGACGGACTTTCAGGCGCTACAAAATCAGCCCTTGGCACCAGCCTCGATCATGTTCTCCGGCCGTACCCACGCATCGAACTCTTCATCCGTCAGATACCCCAGCTGCAGCGCCGCTTCACGCAAGGTCAGGCCTTCGCTGTAAGCCTTCTTGGCAATCTCTGCCGACTTGTCATAACCGATGTGCGGGTTCAACGCCGTCACCAGCATCAGCCCGCGTTCCAGGTGTCTGGCCATGACTTCGGCGTCTGGCTCTAGACCGGCGATGCAGTGCTGCTGGAAGTTGCTGCAACCGTCGGCGAGCAGGCGGATCGATTGCAGCAGGTTGTGGATGATCACCGGTTTGTACACGTTCAGTTGCAGGTGGCCCTGACTCGCCGCGATGCCGATGGTGACATCGTTGCCCAACACCTGGCAGGCGAGCATCGACAGGGCTTCACACTGGGTCGGGTTGACCTTGCCCGGCATGATCGAGCTGCCCGGTTCATTGGCCGGCAGCTTGACTTCGGCAAAGCCTGCGCGCGGGCCAGAGCCGAGCAGGCGCAGGTCGTTGGCGATTTTCATCAGGGCCACGGCGAGAGTTTTCAAGGCGCCGGACAGGCTGGTCAGCGGCTCATGCCCGGCCAGCGCGGCAAACTTGTTCGGCGCGGTGACGAACGGCAGGCCGGACAGGGCGGCAAGCTCTGCGGCAATCGCTTCGCCGAAGCCGTGCGGCGAATTCAAACCCGTGCCGACAGCCGTCCCGCCCTGCGCCAGTTCACACACCGCCGGCAGCGCTGAGCGGATCGCCCGCTCGGCGTAATCCAGCTGCGCTATAAAACCCGATAATTCCTGACCGAAGGTGATCGGCGTTGCATCCATCATGTGCGTGCGACCGGTCTTCACCAGTTTCATGTGGCGTGCCGCCAGTTCGGCCAGACCGCCGGACAGCTCGGCGATGGCCGGCAGCAATTGCTCCTGCACGGCTTTGGCGGTGGCGATGCTCATGGCGGTGGGGAAGCAGTCGTTGGAGCTTTGCGAGCGGTTGACGTGATCGTTGGGGTGCACTGGCGTCTTGCCGCCGCGCGGGTTGCCGGCCAATTCGTTGGCGCGGCCGGCGATCACTTCGTTGACATTCATGTTGCTCTGGGTGCCGCTGCCGGTCTGCCAGACCACCAGCGGGAACTGGTCATCGTGCTGGCCGTCGAGCACTTCGTCGGCGGCCTGTTCGATCAGGCGGGCGATGTCGGCGGGCAGGTCGCCGTTGCGGTCGTTGACCCGTGCGGCGGCTTTCTTGATCAGGGCCAGGGCGTGCAGTACCGGCAGTGGCATGCGTTCCTGACCGATGGCGAAGTTGATCAGCGAGCGTTGCGTCTGAGCACCCCAGTAAGCGTCGTCCGGGACTTCGATCTGGCCCAGGCTGTCGGTTTCGATACGGCTCATCGTGCACACTCCTGTTGGTCTGTTTGCGCAGTTTAGGCCCGGTCAGGCCTTGGTGGTTCCCTTGAACCGATTGTTGACCGGTAAAACCCCGTCAATCAAGCACGGCAAGGGCCGGGGGGTTGAGCCACGAGGTTTTTTAGGCGCAGAATGGTCGCCCTTGGGGTTTTACCTCGCTAGCTAGAAAAGGAAACTCGATGACTCGTCTTCGTGCCATCTGTACCGCGGTTGCACTGGTTTGCGCCAGCGGCCAGGTGCTTGCCGATACCGCCAGCCACAACGCCAGTGCCGAAGCTTTCCTGACCCTGGCGCACGCTGACAAACTGGGCACTCCGGTGTACATGCAAGTGCAGCAGATGTTTGCTCAGCGCTTTGAACAGACCAAAGCCCCGGAATCCAAGAAAGCCGTACTGGAAACCTACCAGGCCAAGGCCAATGCCGCCCTGGACCAGGCCATCGGCTGGAACAAGCTCAAGCCTGACATGGTCAAGCTCTACACCAGCAACTTCAGCGAATCGGAGCTCAAGGACCTGGTCGCGTTCTACCAGTCGCCACTGGGCAAGAAAGTCCTGGAAAAAATGCCGCAGCTGACCCAGCAATCGGCCCAGATGACCCAGGCCAAACTGGAAAGCGCCGTCCCTGTCGTCAACAAGCTGCTCGACGACATGACCAACGAGCTGGCACCGAAAGGCGCTGCGCCGGCCAAGAAGAAGTAAGCGGAGTTCGTGATGACCATGCAACAACGCATCGAATCGACGCTGAACCTGCTTCAGCCTGAGCATCTGCAGGTGCTGGACGAAAGCCACATGCACAGTCGCGGGTTGCAGACCCACTACAAGGCGGTGGTGGTCAGCGCGCAGTTCGAAGGCCTGAACCGGGTCAAGCGCCACCAGAAAGTCTACGGCACGCTCGGCGAGCTGATGGGCGAGTTCCATGCGTTGGCGCTGCACACGTACACCCCGCAGGAATGGGCAGAGGTGGGCGCCGCCCCGGCGTCGCCGACCTGTGCTGGCGGCAGCAAGCACTAAACCCGGGTTTTTTGCTAGAATCCGCAACGCGCCGCTCATCCGGCGCGTTTTTTTTTGAATCCGGTTCACCCTTTGCGAGGGTAGCCACCTGGAGAAATACCCATGACACAACCGATTGTCGTGGCGGCACTGTATAAGTTCGTCACCCTCGAAGATTACGTCAACCTGCGCGAGCCCCTGCTGCAAGCGATGGTCGACAATGGCATCAAAGGCACTCTGCTGATCGCCGAAGAAGGCATCAACGGCACGGTGTCCGGCAGCCGCGAAGGCATCGACGGCCTGCTCGCCTGGCTGAAGAACGACCCGCGCATGATCGACATCGACCACAAAGAGTCGTACTGCGACGAACAGCCGTTCTACCGTACCAAAGTCAAACTGAAGAAAGAGATCGTCACCCTCGGCGTCGAAGGCGTGGACCCGAACAAAAAGGTTGGCACCTACGTCGAGCCGCAAGACTGGAACGCGCTGATCAGCGATCCGGAAGTGCTGCTGATCGACACCCGCAACGACTACGAAGTGTCGATCGGCACCTTCGAAGGCGCCATCGATCCGAAAACCACCAGTTTTCGCGAATTCCCCGACTACATCAAAGAACACTTCAACCCGGCCGTGCACAAGAAGGTCGCGATGTTCTGCACCGGCGGCATTCGCTGCGAAAAGGCCTCCAGCTACATGCTCGGCGAAGGTTATGAAGAGGTTTATCACCTCAAGGGCGGCATCCTGAAGTACCTCGAAGAGGTGCCGCAGGAAGAAACCAAGTGGCAGGGCGACTGCTTTGTGTTCGACAACCGCGTGACTGTGCGTCACGACCTCAGCGAAGGCGACTACGATCAATGTCATGCCTGCCGCACACCGGTCAGCGTTGAAGATCGCGCCTCCGAGCATTACGTGGCCGGCATCAGCTGCCCGCATTGCTGGGACAAGCTGAGCGAGAAAACCCGGCGCAGCGCCATCGATCGGCAGAAACAGATCGAACTGGCCAAGGCGCGCAACATGCCGCACCCGATCGGCTACAACTATAAACAAGCATCCACCGAGGCCTGATCATGTCTGCGCGCCTGCTCTATGTGATGGACCCGATGTGTTCCTGGTGCTGGGGGTTCGCTCCGGTCGCCAAGGCATTGGTCGAACAGGCGCAGGCAGCCGGGGTGGAGTTGCATCTGGTGGTCGGCGGCTTGCGCACCGGCAGCGGTGCGGCGCTGGAACCGACCACGCGGCGCTACATCCTTGAGCACTGGCAAGCGGTCACCGAGGCCACCGGTCAGCCGTTCAAGTTTGACGGCGCGTTGCCCGACGGTTTTGTCTACGACACCGAGCCTGCCTGCCGGGCGATCGTCACCGCGCGCAGCCTGGCGCCGGATTGCGCGTGGACACTGGTCGGTTTGATCCAGCAGGCGTTTTACGCTGAAGGTCGCGATGTCACCCAAGCCGGCGTGCTGGTGGAACTGGCTGAAAAGGCTGGCGTGCCGCGTATCGAATTCGCTGCCTTGTTCGATCATGCCGATCAGCACAAGGCGACGCAGGCCGATTTCAGTTGGGTGCAGGATCTGGGCATCGCCGGGTTCCCGACCCTGCTCGCCGAACGCAACGGCCAACTGGCGTTGCTGACCAACGGCTATCAACCGCTCAGTGAGCTGTCGCCATTGCTTGGCCGCTGGCTGGAGCGCGCGGCCTGTGCCTGACCGGGCCGATGACACGCCAGCCGTAAAGCGTGTCGACCGGCTGAGCTGGGCAGAAGTCCGGCGTCTGGCACTTCATCACAAAAAATCCCTGTGGATCGCCAACGGCGTGGCCGTCCTGGCGACGCTGTGCAGCGTGCCGATTCCGTTGCTGTTGCCATTGCTGGTGGACGAAGTCCTGCTCGGCCATGGCGATGCGGCACTGAACATCATGAACCACGTGTTGCCGTCGATGTGGCAGCAGGCGGCGGGCTATATCGGCCTGATGCTGCTGGTCACCCTGACTCTGCGTTGCAGTGCCCTGTGCTTTGGCGTGCTGCAGGCGCGACTGTTTGCGCGGTTGGCCAAGGACATCGTCTACCGCATTCGTGTGCGCCTGATCGAGCGCCTTAAACGTATCTCTCTCGGTGAGTACGAAAGCCTCGGCAGCGGCACGGTGACCACGCACCTGGTCACCGATCTGGACACCCTCGACAAGTTCGTCGGCGAAACCCTCAGCCGTTTTCTGGTGGCGATGCTGACGCTGGTCGGCACCGCCAGCATCCTGATGTGGATGCACTGGAAACTGGCGCTGCTGATCCTGCTGTTCAACCCGCTGGTGATCTACGCCACAGTGCAACTGGGCAAGCGGGTCAAGCACCTGAAGAAACTGGAAAACGACAGCACCTCGCGCTTCACTCAGGCCCTGAGTGAAACCCTTGATGCGATCCAGGAAGTGCGCGCCGGCAACCGTCAGGGTTTCTTTCTCGGGCGACTCGGATTGCGCGCGCAGGAAGTGCGCAACTACGCGGTCAACTCGCAGTGGAAGACTGACGCTTCGAACCGCGCCAGCGGCCTGCTGTTCCAGTTCGGCATCGACATCTTTCGCGCCGCTGCCATGCTCACGGTGCTGTTTTCCGACCTGTCGATCGGGCAGATGCTCGCGGTGTTCAGTTACCTGTGGTTCATGATCGGCCCGGTCGAACAACTGCTCAATCTGCAATACGCCTACTACGCGGCGGGCGGCGCACTGTCACGGATCAACGAACTGCTGGCGCGGGCTGACGAGCCGCAGTACCCGGGCGGCGTCGATCCGTTCAAGGGCCGTGAAACCGTGGGTATCGAGGTGCAGGGGCTGAGCTTCGGTTACGGCGATGAACTGGTGGTGGATCAGATGAACCTGTCCATCGCCCCCGGTGAAAAAGTCGCGATTGTCGGTGCCAGTGGCGGTGGCAAAAGTACCCTGGTGCAGTTGCTGCTCGGGCTGTACACGCCGGTGGCCGGCACCATCCGTTTCGGCGGTTCGACTCAGCAGGAAATCGGCCTGGAGCTGATTCGCGAAAACGTCGCGGTGGTGCTGCAGCATCCGGCACTGTTCAACGACACGGTGCGCGCCAACCTGACCATGGGCCGCACCCGCAGCGACGAGGCTTGTTGGCAGGCGCTGGAAATCGCCCAGCTCGAGGCGACCATTCGGGCGCTGCCGGACGGCCTCGACAGCATTGTCGGACGCTCTGGCGTGCGCCTGTCGGGTGGTCAGCGTCAGCGCCTGGCAATCGCGCGGATGATCCTTGCCGAGCCGAAAGTGGTGATCCTCGACGAAGCCACCTCGGCCCTCGATGCCGCGACCGAGTACAACCTGCATCAGGCCATGGCGCGGTTCCTCAATGGTCGCACCACGCTGATCATTGCCCATCGCCTGTCAGCGGTGAAGCAGGCGGATCGGGTGCTGGTGTTCGACAGCGGCCAAGTGGCCGAGGACGGCGACCACCAGCAACTGATCGCTGATGGCGGCTTGTATGCCAAGCTGTATGGCCACCTGCAACGTCTGTAATCAACCCCAGAGCACTTGCAACGCCGCATCCCCACCGTCATGGGCGAACTGCTTCATCACCACTGAACAGGATTCGCACGGGCGCATGGTCGTCGCGATGTCGACGGCGCGGATTTCCTTCGGATCAGGGTATTTTTCGCGAATCATGCTGATCAGCTTGCTCTCACTGTCCAGTGAAGTGGGGCGGCTGGTCTGCGTTGGCTGATAGCTTTTCAACTCCTTGATGGTCAGCGGCACCGCCAGCAGTTGACCTTGTTCGGTCACCTCCAGCGAAGTGCGCGCAAAGGCCGGGTTGTAGTCGATATTGATGTAGGTGGTCTGACCGATCCGCACGTGATTGGCGCCCATGTGCCGAAACAGCGGCAGGCGCTGCGTGCTGCCTTGCGCGCCGGAGACGCTGACGTAGATTTCGCGCAGGCCGCTGGCGGTGGTGACTTCGGCGTAGGCTATGTTGCGCGGGTTGATCGGCCGCTCACGCAGGGCCAGCAGGTTCTGCAGTTTCTGCATGGCGCCGTCGATGCGCAGTGCCGCGTTGGCAGTGGTCGGGTGCACGGTGGGTGAGAGGAACAGGGTGTCGAAAATCTCCGCGGTTTTTTCTCGAAAGGCCTGCGGTGCTTCTTTGCTGCGTGCCCAGGTGACGGCACCTTCGGGCAGGCGTGTGACGATCATTCGGGTCGAGTGATCGAACATCAGCGCCTCGCCCGGACTGGTATCGACCTTCAGCCATTTCATGTTGTTCGCAGGGTTTGCCTGGGTGCCGATGGGGATCGCGATCTGTTCCATGGTGTGCATGGCGCGCTGCACAGCTTCGAGGCCATGAATGCGCGCGACATTGTTGGCATGCAGCGAACCGGTGTAGACGGTCAGCAGTTCCGCGCCCAGCGTGCCGTCGGCCAGCTCGGCAGGTGTCAGGCGTTTGAAGCTCAACTGGTTGCCGGGAATCTCGCCCTTGGCAATGCTGGCGAGGTAGTACTCTTGGTGGTTCACCCGAAAGAACACGTGAGCGCAGGAGTCGTCGAGGGCCGGCACGAGCACCGCACCGACCTGATGCGAGTCGTTGATGCCATCGTAGGTGCCACCCGTCTTGATGCGGGCGAAAATCCCTTTGCGAAACTGCAGCGTGGCCTGAATCTGTTGTCGCGGCACCAGCCTGCCACGACTGAACCCCAAGCGATGCAGATCACCGGTGAACAGTGTCGGGCGGTTGTCGACGATGCGATAGAGCTTGGCGTCGACGGCCAGGAACGTACCGTTGTGCCCGGGCAGGGGGACCGGTTCCGAGACTCGCTCGCCGAACCATGGCGCATAGCCTTTTTCCTTGTCGATCGTGCCCAGAGGCGGGGTCGGTGCGGGCTCTGCGGTGATATAGCTGACGCGGCAGTCGCCTGCTGGCCCGGGTGCGCGGCGAAAACGGCATGGCAACAGCTTCCAGTGCTGACTCTCGTCGAGAAGATCGACGCGACGCAGTTCGTCGCCGTCGAATCGATAGGGCACGTCGTCGATCAGCACCGTGGTCCGTCCACTTGTTTCGGGCAGATGTTCCACTCGCGCGTTTTGCGGCAGGTCGATGACGATTTGATCGTCGGTTTTCGTCACCCCGCGGTAGTGTGAGCGCCCGAGTGAAAAGTCATGCTCCTGCGCAATCAGTCGCGGCCCGTAAGGGCGGTTGGAGAGCGGGTCGAGCAGGTGATGCCGGAACCCGTTGACGGCAACGTTGCGCACCGGCACATCGTCAATGCCTCTGACCACGGCCAGGTGATCGGCCGGGCTCAGGGGTTTCCAGCTTCCGGCATCCAGCGTTTGCGGCAGGCTGTGCAGCAGATCGTATTCACCGCTTCTGCCGGCCAGTTTTTTCAGGCGCAATACCGCACGGTTTTCCAGGTGTGCAGCGGCTCGCACCGCGCCGATCACACCGCGGCCACCGAGCTTGAGCAAGGCCGGCACCGCGTCCAGCGGATTGAGATTTCTCAGGCTGGCAATGACCAGACTTGTCGACAGTTGCGCCATGCGTGGCAGGGTTGCACGAATCGCCATTTTTCCTGCCGCTGCGGCCAGGCGAATGCTGCCGGCGATGAACTTGCCCAGCGGAATCGCGAACGAAACAATGTCGAACAGCAGGCCGACGATGCCCAACAAGCGTGTGCCGGATTTGTCTGATTGCAGGTCGTCGAGGCTGCCCCAGAACGGGATAAATGCCTTGAGCCGGAAGATCCAGTGTTGCTTGTTGTTTTCTCGCTCGAAGCGGGTTTCGCCCCAGGCTTCGCGGCGCAGCGCCTGTTCATCGACATAGAACAACCGGGTGGCGACGAAAGAGGCGATCTGCCCGGTTCTCGGCGAGGTGAAGTTCAGGTTCGGTGCGCTTGGGTGATGGGCCGACGGGAGCGTCGAAGGGGGAAATGCATCGCCCAGCGGTTCGAGGATCGCGACACATATGACCTGCTGCCTGGGTATTGAGCCGTTCCTGTGCGCATCGTAGTCGAACGGCAGCGGGCGGGCAGTGATACGACGGATGCTCTGGCCCTTGGTCCTCCCGCGTTTTGGAGGCAGTGGCGGCAATACAATCCCGCCCACATGGCTGACTGTCAGGTCCGGGCGTTTGCGAATCATGCCGGCGCGCGGCAGGCACTCGTAGAAGCTCGATGTCCCCTGATAAGTCGCCTGTAACACAAACCCCATGCGTGCCCGGTGCCGCAGGATGTTTTCCGGTGTTTCCAGGTGAGCTTCGATGCGACGGGTCTGTTCCCTGAGGCTGAGGATTTTCACTTCACCATGTTCCAGCGCCTGACGATCAGCCGATGGCAGTGTCACCAGCTGACTTTTAATCAGGTACTCATAGGCACTTCTGGTCTTGGCCAGATAGGTATCGAACTGCTGCTCGAACACGTTCTTGATGTCAGGTAGGGTGCGACCGGTCGGGAATTGGGAGAGGCGTTGGCCCGGGTGCGAGCCTGCGCTGTCGACAAATCCGCTTTGCAGTTTGCCTTCTGCACTCAGGCTGATCCATTCGCTGGCACGCCTGCCATCCTCGCTGACGTACCAGCGGGCATCGACGGTCAGCGCGCCGCTGGCATACACCTCCAGCAACGGCCAGATGGGGAGCGCGACGTCCGGGGTGTCGAGAATGCTGCGTCGATGACGGTTGGCCGATTGATGATGGTGGCGCTTGAGGTGAATCTTCGTGTGGTCGTAAAGGTCATTGGCCAGCGCGCGTTGCAGCAATTGCCTGGCCAGTGGCAGGCGTTGCGGCGGCTCGACATCCAGTTGCAGGATCGCCTTGTTCAGTTGCGCCTCGTGATCCTCCAGCGCTTGCATGGCAGCCTGCGCGGTTGATGGCGCGTCCGAGGGCGTCAATGCCCCCGTCGCCAGCGCCCAGGTTTGCGCTGCTGGCGCACGAGTCGCGGCAATCAGGGCTTGCAGGTCGGCGTTGGCGTTTGCGCTTTTCGTCAGGGGCAGGTCGAGCAACTGTTGAAAGGTCAGGGCGTGCAGCAGCTCGGGGTCAAGGGCATGGGCGAGGTGGGTGCCGTGCACGAAATTCACCCAGACCGTCGAACAGGCATAGGGCAAGTCTTCAGGAATGTCGCGCACTTGAAACTCCAGTGGGAACCGCGCCAGGCATACCCACCCCAACAGGTGTTTCTCGATCGCTGTCGACGTGTGGCAAGAGTCCTCCAGATGCTTCAGAAAATCCCGGCGAAGGCTGGTGTAGCTCTTCCCGTAGTGAGCCCGTTGCTCAAGTGCAAAACCGGCCACCTGGGCCGAGCTGCCGTCGTTGGCCACTTCGTACCACAGGCACAAGGCTTCAAGCAGCAGGCGTGCGCCGATGTCAGGCAGCGTTTGCTCGTCAGGCTGTGCGCCATACCACTGCAGTGCTTGCAGAATACGCTGGCCCAGACCCTGCGCCTTGGGCGTATCGAGCAGGCGCTCCAGGCACGAGGCGGGCTGATCTTCCAGCTGCTTGCCGGTGAACGCCGGTATCACCTCAGCGGCCAGACTGTCGATGGGTGACAGGGTTTTGCCGGTGAGCCAATCGCCAATCAGGTCGTTAATCGCGGCTTTGTCGTCATCGCTCATCAATTGCGTCAGCCCCGGGTTCTGGCGCAGATTCAGTCGGTGGCTGGCGCGTTGTTCTTCTATTTCGTTAATCAGCCGGGCCAGTGTCGTAGCGTCCGGCTTGTCCGGTAATGTGAACCCGGACTCACGCAGCAGTTGTGACAGCGGCAACAGCCTGTCGGTACGCAGGTGTGCGCCTATACTCAGCAACGCTCGCTGAAACTCTTGAATGCTGGCGGAGGCCTTTTTGACATCCTCGATGGTGTGGCGGGCGGTGCTTTCGTCGCGACGGCTGAACGTAAAGTGGCACTGATCGCCCACGGCACTGACTTCTAACAGCAGCCCTTTGGCAGCTTGCAGATGCTCGTGCAGTTGCCGATTGCCGGCTTCTTCGAACAGCGCTTGCAGAAGTGTTTGCGCTCGCTCGTGCGCCGCGCCGAGGCGCGAATGCGCTTGGGGAGACAGGTAATGGGTGTCCAACGAGGTCGAGGCCGTGAGGACGGCGCGCAGTGCGGTGTTCAGCGAACGGTATTCTGCCTGTTGGGCGGTATGGCGTTGCAGTGCGGATATCGGTGATTGCATGGGGGGAGCGGCTCTGGAATGATCGGAAGCCGTCAGTGTCGAAGCATCGAGAACCCTGGGTGCGGTACATAGGTAACGCAGGTTGAAAATGTCCTGGCTTGCCGGAAGGGGGATCGCCCCCTAGGCTAGCTCTAGCGGTCTCCTCTTGATGATGGCAGTGCGTGCGCAAAGGACCTCATGAAGCAAAAAAGGACTCTCGGAACGCCACGGTTGTTAGGCATCGTCTGGCCATTTATTGCCGTCGTGTTATTTCAGGCGTTATTGGGGGGCGTGAGTCTTTACGTCCTGTCGGCCGTTCGCGGCTATGTGGCCGGTGAAAGTCTTTGGTCCAAGGGCCAGAAAGACGCCATCTATTATCTGAATCTCTACGCCGACAGCCGCGACGAGGCGATCTTCCTCAAGTACAAGGAAGCGATTGCCGTGCCACAGGGCGGGCATGAGTTGCGTCTGGCCCTTGATCGACAGCCACCAGATCTACAGGCAGCGCGGGACGGGATTCTGAAGGGCGGCAATCATCCCGATGACGTCTCCAGCCTGATCTGGCTGTATCTCAATTTCCGCCATTTCAGTTATCTGGAAACCGCGATCGACCGCTGGACGATTGGCGATGGCTATCTGGTTCAACTGGACAATGTCGCACGTGAGATGCATCAGCGCATCAGCGAAAACCTCGTAACGCCGGCTGATATCCAGCACTGGAAAGCGCGGATTTTCGCCATCAATGACGGTGTGACGCCGGCGGCCAAGGCGTTCAGCGATGCGTTGGGTGAAGGCTCGCGGATGATTCTGCGCCTGCTGCTGTTCACCAATCTGGCGACGGCGCTCGGGCTGATCGTGCTGGCCCTGTTGCGCACGCACAAGCTGCTCAAGCAGCGCCATGCCTTTGCCCAGGCGCTGCAACTGGAGAAAGACAGGGCGCACATCACCCTGCAATCGATCGGCGACGGCGTCATCACCACCGATGTCGACGGCGCCATCGATTACATGAACCCGGCCGCCGAGGCCATGACGCACTGGAAGGCCGAGCACGCGGCAGGTCTGCCGCTGGCGGCGTTGTTCAACCTGCTGGATGACAACGCCCAGGCTGAAGGACTGACGCTGATCGAGCATATTCTCAGCGGCAAACTGGTCGGCGGCAGCGAGCACTCGAAGCTGATACAGCGTCTGGACGGCAGCACGGTCTCGGTGACACTGGTGGGCGCGCCGATCCGCAATGCCGAAAAGATCAGTGGCACGGTGCTGGTGCTGCATGACATGACCCAGGAGCGGCAGTACATCGCTAATCTGTCGTGGCAGGCGACCCACGATGCCCTGACCGGTCTGGCCAACCGCCGCGAATTCGAATACCGCCTGGAGCAGGCCCTGCACAACCTGACACGGCAGTCCGGGCGGCATGCGCTGATGTTCCTTGACCTGGACCAGTTCAAACTGGTCAACGACACCTGCGGTCACGCCGCCGGCGATGAGTTGTTGCGCCACATCTGCACGCTGTTGCAATCGGGCTTGCGTGAGGGCGACACCCTGGCGCGGCTGGGCGGGGACGAGTTCGGTATCTTGCTGGAGAACTGCGCACCGGAGGCTGCGGAGAAGATCGCCGAGAGCCTGCGCCAGACCGTGCAGAACTTGCACTTCGTGTGGAAGGGGCGACCATTCCTGACCACCGTGAGCATCGGCCTGGTGCACATCGCCCAGACACCGGCCACCCTCGAAGCTTCGCTGCGCGCCGCCGACATGGCGTGCTACATGGCCAAGGAAAAGGGCCGTAACCGGGTGCAGGTCTACCATGCCGATGATTCCGAGCTGTCCTTGCGCTTTGGCGAAATGGCCTGGGTGCAGCGTCTGCACATGGCGCTGGAAGAAAACCGCTTCTGCCTCTACGCCCAGGAAATTGCCCCGCTGAGCCCCGCGGCGGGAGGCGCAGGGCACATCGAAATACTTCTGCGCCTGCATGATGAGGCCGGGCGGATGATCCTGCCGGACAGTTTCATTCCGGCAGCCGAACGTTATGGTCTGATGAGTCAACTCGACCGCTGGGTGGTCGAGAATGTTTTTAAAGTCATTGCCCAATGTATTGCCGAACAACATGAAGGGCCGTTGGCAATGTGTGCGATTAATCTTTCAGGCATTACTATCGGAGATGACGCGTTCTTGCACTTTCTGCGTGAACAGTTTGTTAATTACGCCATACCACCTGAAATGATTTGTTTTGAAATTACTGAAACCAGTGCCATTTCCAATCTCGGTAGTGCCATTCGATTTATTAATGAACTCAAAGGCTTAGGCTGTTACTTCTCGCTCGATGACTTTTGCGCCGGAATGTCTTCATTCGCTTATCTGAAACATTTGCCTGTAGACTTCCTGAAGATCGACGGGAGTTTCGTAAAGGATATGCTGGACGACCCGATTAACCGCGCAATGGTCGAAGTGATCAATCACATCGGCCATGTCATGGGTAAGCAGACAATTGCCGAGTTTGTTGAAACAACCCAGATCGAGCAGGCATTGCTTGAAATCGGGGTGGATTACGCTCAGGGTTATGTCATCGAGCGCCCACAGTTGTTTACCTGCGACAGTTTGCAAAGTCGGCCCGCCAGGCCGCAGCCGTTGTTGTTCAAGGCGCCTGGCACGTTCCGTTGAAATCTCTTGCCGATCCTTACAATCACAAATCAAAAGGAGCCGAACAGTGATCGACACATTCAACCGAACCGGACCACTCATGGAAGCTGCAAGTTATCCTGCCTGGGCGCAACAGCTCATTGCGGATTGCAGCGAGAGCAAGCGCCGGGTTGTCGAACATGAACTGTACCTGCGCATGCGCGATAACAAGCTCAGCGCCAAGACCATGCGTCAGTACCTGATCGGGGGCTGGCCAGTCGTTGAACAGTTTGCCTTGTATATGGCGCAGAACCTGACCAAGACCAAGTTTGCGCGCCATCCTGGGGAGGACATGGCGCGCCGCTGGTTGATGCGCAACATCCGCGTCGAACTCAACCATGCCGACTATTGGCTGAACTGGAGCCGCGCGCATGGCGTCAGCCTGGAGGATCTGCAGGCCCAGCAAGTCCCGCCCGAGTTGCACGCCTTGAGTCACTGGTGCTGGCATACCAGCTCGGCAGATTCACTGATCGTCGCCATCGCGGCCACCAACTATGCAATCGAAGGTGCGACCGGGGAGTGGTCGGCGCTCGTCTGCTCCACCGGCGTGTACGCCGCGGCGTTCCCGGAAGAGGAGCGCAAGCGCGCCATGAAGTGGCTGAAGATGCATGCTCAATACGATGATGCCCATCCTTGGGAAGCACTGGAAATCATCTGCACGCTGGCCGGGATGAACCCGAGCAAGGCATTGCAGACCGAACTGCGCCAGGCGGTCTGCAAGAGCTACGACTACATGTACCTGTTCCTTGAGCGCTGCATGCAGCTGGAAACCTCAGAGCGGGCAATCCATGGACGTGAGCGTCTGGCGTTGGCAGAGAGCTGATTTACGGCGGTACACAAGGCAAAAATGTGGGAGCGGGCTTGCTCGCGAATGCGATCTGACATTCAACATCCAGTTGACTGAAAGTCCGCTTTCGCTATCAAGCCCGCTCCCACATTTGGTTTGTGCTGGCCAGCAGAACTTAGCCAGCCATCGCCAGACGATTGCGGCCTTCACGCTTGGCCACATACAGCGCGCTATCGGCACGGCGCAGCAGGCTGTCGGCCGACTCCCCCGGCAGCAGGGTCGAGCAACCAAGGCTCACGGTCAGGTCAATCAACTGACCATCCGCAAAGTATTGCGCAGCCTGCGCCGCGTGGCGCAGTCGCTCGCCGACCATCGCCGCCGCTTCCCGGGCGGTGTTGGACAGCAGGATCAGAAACTCTTCCCCGCCATAGCGAAACACCATGTCGACGTTGCGCAGCTGGCCCTTGATCGACGCCGCCACGGCCTTGAGCACGTCGTCCCCGGCGCTGTGTCCGTGGCTGTCGTTGACCCGTTTGAAGTGGTCGATGTCGAGCATCAGCACCGACAACGGTTGCAGGTGCCGCCGCGACATGTCGATCTCGCGTTGCAGGGTCTGCTCCATGGCGATCCGGTTGCCGGTCCCGGTCAACGGGTCACGCAAGGCACTTTGTGTGGCGGCGCGATAGAGCAGGGCGTTGCGCATCGGGAACAGCAGCGACGACAGCAATGATTCGAGGTTGCCCTGGTCCTGCTCGCTGAAGCGCTGGTTGCGGCGAAATACCAGTTCGCCCAGGTGTTCGCCTTCGTGACTCAGGCTGTAACTGACCGAATGGTGACCGCGTGCGCCGAACTCCAGGCGCAGATCGCTGCCCTGATGCACATAGCTCAAGGCGTCGAGCGGCACGAGGCGCTGAACTTCGCGGAAAAACAGACCGAGGATGCGTTGCGGTTCAAGACTGGTTTGCAGTTGCAGGCTCATTTGCTGGCGCAATTGCGCCAGGCTGGCCGGGCGTTCCAGAAGTGGAGGCAGCTGACCAAAGCCCAGGCGTTGCAATTTGGCACTGTCAAAGTCAATTGCATTGGTCTGGGAGGGTGATTTCATATGGCGTGAGCCCCTAAGCAGTAAGTCTGTCTTACAGGCTGGGTGAGAGCGGCTATGGGCTGCGCGTCATACTGATCCATCAGTCCCGTAGGACATTTGGCGTAAGTTTAGTCTGCCTGATGACGATTAGTCAGCTATCGAAATCGGCCTTGCCCCACTGCCTTCACACGGCGTGCTTTGAGGAAAATTAGAGCGAAAGTCGTGCCATTCGGTTCATGTTTATTAAAACCGTTATGAATCAACAGGATGGCGTTTTGCTTTGGGAGGGGGTGGCAGATATTTGACTGAAAAGTGCCGGCGAGAGGCGGCAAAGGCGTGCCGCGACGGGAATCCGCCACGGCAACAAAAGCGACGTATGGCAGTTATTGGGCGTTGAATGCCTGACCATTGATGCCCGTGCTGTCCGGGCCCATCAGGTACAGATACACCGGCATGATCTCTTCCGGGGTCGGATTGTTCAGCGGATTCTCTCCCGGGTAAGCCTGGGCGCGCATGCTGGTGCGGGTGCCGCCCGGGTTGATGCTGTTGGAGCGTACCGGCGCCACGCCGTCGACTTCGTCGGCCAGGGTTTGCATCAGGCCTTCGGTGGCGAACTTCGACACGCCGTAGGCGCCCCAGTAGGCCCGGCCCTTGCGCCCGACGCTGCTGGAGGTAAACACCACCGAGGCATCCTGCGACAGCTTGAGCAGCGGCAGCAGGGTGCTGGTCAGCATGAACATGGCGTTGACGTTGACTTGCATGACGCGCATGAAGTTTTCGCCCGACAGTTGTTCGATCGGTGTGCGCGGACCAATGATCGAGGCATTGTGCAGCAGGCCGTCGAGATGGCCGAACTCGGTCTCGATCATCGCTGCCAGCTCATCGTACTGATGGGGCAGGGCGGTCTCGAGGTTGAACGGGATCACCGCCGGTTGCGGGTGGCCCGCGGCCTCGATCTCGTCGTAGACCTGCGTCAGGTTGGCTTCGGTCTTGCCCAGCAACAGCACTGTGGCGCCGTGGGCGGCATAGGTTTTTGCGGCAGCCGCGCCAATGCCACGACCGGCACCGGTGACCAGAATGACCCGATCCTTGAGCAATTCGGGACGAGCGGAATAATCAAACATAAAAACCTCTCCATAAGGCGAACGCTGAACTCTGTGGCAAGGGGATTTATCCCCGATGGGCCGCGAGGCAGCCCCAGCATTCTTTCAGGTCGATTCGACATGCAGGTCTTACGACGGCTCCGCCGCCGACCGGGGCGGTGCGTCGTTTCGCTAAATCCCCGCGTTAAAGGGGCTTTTTTCAGCAGCTGCAAAGCGCGCTGTCGAGCACCTTGCGCAATTCCAGCGGATGATCCACCACCACGTCCGCGCCCCAGTGTCGCGGGTTATCGTCCGGATGGATGTAGCCGTAGGTCACGGCAGCTGTTTTAGTGCCGGCATCGCGCCCGGATTCGATATCGCGTAGATCATCGCCCACAAACAGAACAGTCGACGGATCCAGATCAAGCATCTTGCACGCGAGGATCAACGGTTCCGGGTCCGGCTTGCTGTTCTTCACGTGATCCGGGCAGATCAGCAGCGCCGAACGTTCGGCCAGCCCCAGCTGTTGCATGATCGGCTCGGCAAAGCGCAGGGGCTTGTTGGTGACCACACCCCAGATCAGGTTGGCCTTTTCAATATCGGCCAGCAGCTCACCCATGCCTTCGAACAGTTTGCTGTGCACCGCGCAGCCAACCAGATAGCGCTCAAGAAATTCCAGGCGCAGTTCCTCGAAACCCGGCGATTCCGGGTCCATCGAAAAGGTCACGGCGACCATGGCTTTGGCGCCGCCGGAGATTTCGTCGCGGATGTGCTTGTCATTCATCGGCGGCAAACCACGATCCGCGCGCATCGCCTGACAGATGGCGATGAAGTCCGGCGCGGTGTCGAGCAGGGTGCCGTCCATGTCGAAAAGGACTGCTCTGATGGCCATCGGCTTACTCCTCGCGCAGGGTCTGGATCATGTAGTTGACGTCAACGTCGTTGGCCAGCTTGTAGTGCTTGGTCAGCGGGTTGTAGGTCAGGCCGATGATGTCCTTGACGGTCAGGCCAGCCATGCGGCTCCAGGCGCCGAGCTCGGAAGGGCGGATGAATTTCTTGAAGTCGTGGGTGCCGCGCGGCAGCAGCTTCATGATGTATTCAGCGCCGACAATGGCGAACAGATACGCCTTCGGGTTGCGGTTGATGGTCGAGAAGAACACCTGGCCACCCGGCTTGACCATGCGGAAGCAGGCACGGATCACCGACGATGGGTCCGGCACGTGTTCGAGCATTTCCAGGCACGTCACCACGTCGAACTGCTCGGGCATTTCCTCGGCCAGGGCTTCGGCGGTGATCTGGCGGTATTCGACGCTGACGCCGGATTCCAGTTGATGCAATTGCGCGACCGCCAGCGGCGCTTCGCCCATGTCAATGCCCATCACGGTTGCGCCGCGCTGAGCCATGGCTTCGCTGAGGATGCCGCCGCCGCAACCAACGTCGAGGACTTTCTTGCCGGCCAGGTTGACCCGCTCGTCGATCCAGTTGACCCGCAACGGGTTGATGTCGTGCAGCGGTTTGAACTCGCTTTCGCGATCCCACCAGCGATGGGCCAGGGCTTCGAATTTGGCGATTTCGGCGTGGTCGACGTTGCTCATGATCTATTCCTCTGAAACTTGAAAAAGGTTGTAGCCCCGGAGTCTGTTCCGGGGTGTTTACGATTCGGTATGGCCGCTGATGCGCTGGCCCCAGGCTCGGGCGGTGGCGCCCAGCTGTTGTTCATCCAGGCGGGTCAGGCGTCGGTCGTCGAGTAACTGTTTGCCGGCGACCCACAGGTGTTTCACGCAATCGCGGCCGGTGGCATATATAAGCTGCGACACCGGGTCGTAGACCGGTTGCTGGGCCAGGCCGGACAGGTCGAACGCAACGATGTCGGCGGCCTTGCCAATCTCCAGCGAGCCGACCTGCGTCTCGATGCCCAGGGCGCGGGCGCCATTGAGGGTGGCCATGCGCAGCGCGCGATGGGCGTCCAGCGCAGTGGCCGAGCCGGCAACGGCTTTGGCCAGCAGGGCGGCAGTGCGGGTTTCGCCAAGCAGGTCCAGATCATTGTTGCTCGCTGCGCCATCGGTGCCGACGGCCACGTTGACCCCGGCCTGCCACAGACGCTCCACCGGGCAGAAACCGCTGGCCAGCTTCAGGTTCGATTCCGGGCAGTGGATCACGCTGGTGTTGCTTTCTACCAGCAATGCCAGATCGTCATCGCTGATCTGGGTCATGTGCACCGCCTGAAAGCGCGGGCCGAGCAGGCCCAGGCGACCGAGACGGGCCAGTGGCCGCTCGCCGCGATGTTCCAGTGATTGCTGGACTTCGAAGGCGGTTTCGTGGACATGCATGTGAATCGACGCGTCCAGCTCTTCGGCGATCACGCGGATTTTTTCCAGGTTCTCGTCACCCACGGTGTAGGGTGCATGGGGGCCGAAGGTGATCTTGATCCGTTCGTGATGTTTCAGATCGCCGAACAGTTCGACGCCCTGGCGAATGGCCTCATCGGCACTGGCGGCGCCGGGAATCGGAAAATCGAGGATCGGAATCGCGATCTGCGCGCGAATGCCGCTGTTGTGCACGCGCTCGCTGGCGACTTTCGGGAAGAAGTACATGTCCGAGAAGCAGGTGATACCGCCCTTGATCTGCTCGGCGATGGCCAGATCAGTGCCATCGCGGACAAAGTCTTCATCGACCCATTTGGCCTCGGCCGGCCAGATGTGATTTTCCAGCCAGGTCATCAGCGGCAGATCGTCGGCCAGGCCACGGAACAGGGTCATTGCCGCGTGGCCGTGGGCGTTGATCAGGCCCGGAGCGAGCAGCACGTCCGGCAATTCTCGGATTTCAGTGGCGTTACACTTCAGTGCTTCAGCGCGTGGGCCGATAAACACGATGCGACCGTCGCGGATGCCCAGGCCATGCTCTTTGAGCACAACGCCTGCGGGTTCGACGGGTACCAGCCAGGTCGGCAGCAATAGTAAGTCGAGCGCAATGGCAGGTTTCGGCATCGAGGGTCGGTTCCAGTGCTTTTGTAAAGGATGGCGAAGTATACCCGAGCGTCTTCGCGGGGGGATCGCTATAATCGGCGGCTTTTGTTCATGAGTGCGGGGTGAGGGATGCGCGATCGACTGTTGGCTGCGGAGAAAGTAAAGGCCATCGATTGGCGAGATGGCGCGCTCCACCTGCTGGATCAGCGTATTTTGCCGTTCGAGGAAAGCTGGATTGCCTACACCAGCGCCGCTGGCGTGGCTGAGGCAATTCGTTCGATGGTGGTGCGGGGCGCACCGGCCATTGGCATCAGTGCCGCTTATGGCATCGTCCTCGCGGCCCGTGCGCGGATCGCCGAAGGTGGCGACTGGTACGCGGCGCTGGAAGAGGATTTCGCCTTGCTGGCCGACTCCCGCCCGACCGCAGTCAATCTGTTCTGGGCCCTTGGGCGCATGCACGATCGCCTGGATCGCCTGAAAGAAAACGCCGATCCGCTGGCGGCGCTGGAAGCCGAAGCTATCGCTATTCATGAAAGCGATCGCGAAGCCAACCTGACCATGGCCCAGCTCGGCGTCGATCTGATTCGCAAGCATCAGGGCAATGCCCAGGCGATCCTGACCCACTGCAACACCGGTGCGCTGGCCACTGGCGGTTTCGGTACGGCGCTGGGGGTAATTCGTGCGGCGTACCTTGAAGGTATGGTGGAGCGGGTTTATGCCGACGAAACCCGGCCGTGGCTGCAGGGTTCGCGTCTGACTGCGTGGGAGTTGGCGAATGAAGGTATCCCGGTGACTCTCAATGCCGACTCCGCCGCCGCGCACATCATGAAGACCAAAGGCGTGACCTGGGTGATCGTCGGTGCTGACCGCATCACCGCCAATGGCGATGTGGCGAACAAGATCGGCACCTATCAACTGGCGGTCAATGCCATGCACCACGGCGTGCGCTTCATGGTGGTGGCGCCGAGTTCGACCATCGACATGAATCTGGCCAGTGGCGACGACATCCCGATCGAGGAGCGTGACGGCGCCGAACTGCTGGAAGTCGGTGGCAAGCGCGTCGGTGCAGACGTCGAGGCGTTCAACCCGGTGTTTGACGTGACGCCGGCGGATCTGATCGATGCGATCGTGACCGAGAAAGGCATCGTCGAGCGTCCGGATACCGCGAAAATGGCCCAGTTGATGTGCCGCAAGCGCCTGCATTGACAGGTTCAGTAGCGGCGTCGGCCTCTTCGCGAGCAGGCTCGCTCCCACAGGTTTTGCATTCACTGCAGAACACTGTGGGAGCGAGCCTGCTCGCGAAAGGGGCTTAAAAGTCAATAAACATCCACAAACCAAGCCTCAAATCTGCATTCAAAGAAGCTCTGAGCCTCTCTCGTCCCCTTTACGCCTGTCATCGGTCAACTAACTATGCTCCATGCGCATCTGGGGGATAGGTGCGTGGCGGCTCTTGTGATAACATCCGGCGTTTTCCGAGGCAGCTTCACGGAGCTGTCTTTACTGCGCAAATCCACGATCCAATGTTGATTTGTCGTAAGTCGGCGCATGGCACTCAGCCTGCCCCGACGAGCTTCGTTCATCCCATATGGATATGACGAAGTTTCACCAGAAAAAGGAATCAGGCTTCTCATGGGCGAACTGGCCAAAGAAATCCTCCCGGTCAATATCGAAGACGAGCTGAAACAGTCCTACCTCGACTACGCAATGAGCGTAATCGTCGGCCGTGCACTGCCGGATGCGCGCGATGGCCTCAAGCCCGTGCACCGTCGCGTACTGTTCGCGATGAGCGAGCTGGGCAATGACTTCAATAAGCCGTACAAGAAATCTGCCCGTGTTGTCGGTGACGTGATCGGTAAGTATCACCCGCACGGTGATACCGCGGTGTACGACACCATCGTCCGCATGGCTCAGCCTTTCTCCCTGCGCTACCTGCTGGTTGACGGTCAGGGCAACTTCGGTTCGGTCGACGGCGACAACGCCGCGGCCATGCGATACACCGAAGTGCGCATGACCAAGCTGGCGCACGAGCTGCTGGCCGACCTGCACAAGGAAACCGTGGACTGGGTGCCGAACTACGACGGCACCGAACTGATCCCGGCGGTCATGCCGACCCGCGTGCCGAACCTGCTGGTCAACGGTTCCAGCGGTATCGCCGTGGGCATGGCGACCAACATTCCGCCGCACAACCTCGGTGAAGTCATCGACGGTTGCCTGGCCCTCATCGACAACCCCGAGCTGACCGTCGATGAGCTGATGCAATACATCCCCGGTCCGGACTTCCCGACTGCCGCGATCATCAACGGTCGCGCCGGCATCATCGAGGCCTATCGCACCGGTCGCGGCCGCATTTACATGCGCGCACGCTCGATCATCGAAGACATCGACAAGGTTGGTGGTCGTCAGCAGATCGTCATCACCGAATTGCCTTACCAGCTGAACAAGGCGCGTCTGATCGAGAAGATCGCCGAGCTGGTAAAAGAGAAGAAGCTCGAAGGCATCACCGAACTGCGCGACGAGTCCGACAAGGACGGTATGCGCGTCGTGATCGAACTGCGTCGCGGTGAAGTGCCTGAGGTCATCCTCAACAACCTCTACGCCCAGACCCAGCTGCAATCGGTATTCGGCATCAACATCGTGGCGCTGATCGACGGTCGTCCACGCATCCTTAACCTCAAGGATCTGCTGGAAGCCTTCGTTCGCCACCGTCGCGAAGTGGTCACCCGTCGTACCGTGTTCGAACTGCGCAAGGCTCGTGAGCGTGGTCACATCCTCGAAGGCCAGGCCGTTGCCCTGTCGAACATCGACCCGGTCATCGCCCTGATCAAGGCTTCGCCGACCCCGTCGGAAGCGAAAGAAGCGCTGGTCAGCACCCCGTGGGAATCCTCGGCCGTAGTGGCGATGGTTGAGCGTGCCGGTGCCGATTCGTGCCGTCCGGAAAACCTCGATCCGCAATACGGTCTGCGCGAAGGCAAGTACTTCCTGTCGCCAGAGCAGGCGCAAGCCATTCTGGAGCTGCGTCTGCACCGTCTGACCGGTCTGGAACACGAGAAGCTGTTGGCCGAGTATCAAGAGATTCTCAACCAGATCGGCGAGCTGATCCGCATCCTCAACAGCGCCGTGCGCCTGATGGAAGTGATCCGCGAAGAGCTGGAAGTGATCCGCGCCGAATACGGCGACGTGCGCCGCACCGAAATTCTCGATGCGCGTCTCGACCTGACCCTGGGTGACATGATCCCGGAAGAAGAGCGCGTCGTGACCATCTCCCACGGTGGCTACGCCAAGACCCAGCCGCTGGCTGCGTACCAGGCTCAGCGTCGTGGCGGTAAAGGCAAATCGGCCACCGGCGTCAAGGATGAGGACTACATTGCTCACCTGCTGGTTGCCAACAGCCACACCACGCTGCTGCTGTTCTCCAGCAAGGGCAAGGTGTACTGGCTCAAGACGTACGAAATTCCGGAAGCATCCCGTGCTGCCCGTGGCCGTCCGTTGGTCAACCTGTTGCCGTTGAGCGAAGGCGAATACATCACCACGATGCTACCGGTCGATCTCGAGGCCATGAAGCGTCAGGCTGACGAAGAAGAGGCTGAAGGCGCCGAGGCTGACGTAGAAGAAATCGAAAACAGCAACGAGACCGACGAAGAGCGCCGCGCGCGCATCAAGGCTGCTGACCGCAAGAAGGCTCCGTTCATCTTCATGTCGACCGCTAACGGTACTGTGAAGAAGACGCCGCTGGTGGCCTTCAGCCGTCAGCGCAGTGTCGGTCTGATCGCGCTGGAGCTGGACGAAGGTGACATCCTGATCTCCGCAGCCATCACTGATGGCGAGCAGGAAATCATGCTGTTCTCCGATGGCGGCAAAGTGACGCGCTTCAAGGAATCCGAAGTTCGTGCCATGGGCCGTACCGCTCGTGGTGTGCGTGGCATGCGTCTGCCGGAAGGGCAGAAGCTGATTTCCATGCTGATTCCGGAAGAAGGCAGCGAAATTCTGACTGCATCCGAGCGCGGCTACGGCAAGCGTACAGCCATCACCGAGTTCCCTGAGTACAAGCGTGGCGGCCAGGGCGTTATCGCCATGGTCAGCAACGAGCGTAACGGCCGTCTGGTCGGTGCGGTTCAGGTGCAGGATGGCGAAGAAATCATGCTGATCTCCGATCAGGGCACCCTGGTGCGTACCCGTGTCGACGAAGTGTCGAGCCTGGGTCGTAACACGCAGGGCGTGACCCTGATCAAGCTGGCCAAGGATGAAACCCTGGTCGGTCTGGAGCGGGTTCAGGAGCCTTCGGAAGTCGAAGGTGAAGAGTTTGAGGGTGAAGAGGGTGAGGCGTTCGAAGGCAATGTCGTGATCGACGATGCTGCCGAAGACCAGCAACTCGACGCCGCAGCTGACGAAGAGCCGCAGGAATAAGCGGGCAAGCGAGGGGGCGGATGAGAATTCGCCCCCTTGTTATTTGTCCGGTATGAAACATCGGAGATCTCTTGTAGGAGTGAGCCTGCTCGCGATGCAGGCGCCGCGGTGCATCTGAAATACCGCAGTGATGCAATCGCGAGCAGGCTCACTCCTACAGGGGGATGCGCTTCAGTGCCGTTCCGGTGTCGACGATTAATGCGATTTAATGCGTGATATCAAATCAGAGCGAGATTGGATGTGAGCAAGCGAGCCTATAACTTCTGTGCCGGTCCTGCGGCGCTTCCTGAAGCTGTCCTGCAACGTGCCCAGGGTGAACTCCTTGATTGGCATGGCAAGGGTCTGTCGGTCATGGAAATGAGCCATCGCAGTGATGAGTTCGTGTCCATTGCCAATCAGGCCGAGCAGGATCTGCGTGACCTGCTGAATATCCCGTCGAACTATAAAGTGCTGTTTCTGCAAGGTGGCGCCAGCCAGCAATTTGCGCAGATTCCACTGAACCTGCTGCCGGAAAACGGTTCTGCCGATTACATCGATACCGGCATCTGGTCGCAGAAAGCCATCGAAGAAGCCTCGCGCTACGGCCACGTCAATGTTGCCGCCACCGCCAAGCCTTACGACTATTTCGCCATCCCGGATCAGAGCGAGTGGAACCTGTCGAAAGACGCCGCTTATGTCCACTACGCGCCGAACGAAACCATCGGCGGCCTGGAATTCCAGTGGATCCCGGAAACCGGCGACGTACCGCTGGTGGCTGACATGTCTTCGGACATCCTCTCGCGTCCGGTCGACATCTCGCGTTTCGGCATGATCTACGCCGGTGCCCAGAAGAACATCGGTCCGAGCGGCATCGTGGTCAACATCATCCGTGAAGACTTGCTGGGCAAGGCTCGTGCGCTGTGCCCGACCATGCTCGACTACAAGGTCGCGGCCGATAATGGCTCGATGTACAACACCCCGCCGACCCTGGCCTGGTACCTGTCCGGCCTGGTGTTCCAGTGGCTCAAAGAGCAGGGTGGCGTTGAGGCCATCGCCAGGCTCAATGACGCGAAGCAGCGCATACTGTACGACTTCATTGATGCCAGTGGCCTCTACAGCAACCCGATCAAGAAGTCGGACCGCTCGTGGATGAACGTGCCGTTCCGTCTGGCTGACGATCGCCTGGACAAGCCGTTCCTGGCGGGTGCCGACGAGCGCGGTCTGCTCAATCTCAAGGGCCATCGCTCCGTGGGCGGCATGCGCGCCTCCATCTACAACGCCGTCGACATCAACGCCGTCAATGCGCTGGTGGCGTACATGGCTGAATTCGAGAAGGAGCACGGCTGATGTCCGAGCAAGAACTCAAGGCACTGCGCGTTCGCATTGATGCCCTCGACACCAAAGTCCTGGAGCTGATCAGTGAGCGTGCGCGTTGCGCCCAGGAAGTCGCGCGAGTAAAGATGGCCTCGCTGGCCGAAGGCGAAGTGCCGGTGTTCTATCGTCCTGAGCGCGAAGCTCAGGTGCTCAAGCGTGTTATGGAGCGCAATCAGGGGCCGCTGGGCAACGAAGAGATGGCGCGCTTGTTTCGCGAAATCATGTCCTCGTGCCTGGCCTTGGAGCAGCCGCTGAAAGTGGCTTATCTCGGCCCTGAAGGCACCTTCACGCAAGCTGCGGCCATGAAGCACTTCGGTCACGCGGTGATCAGCAAACCGATGGCGGCGATCGATGAAGTGTTCCGTGAAGTGGCGGCGGGTGCGGTGAATTTTGGCGTGGTGCCGGTGGAGAACTCCACCGAAGGTGCGGTCAACCACACCCTCGACAGCTTCCTCGAACACGACATGGTGATCTGTGGTGAGGTCGAGCTGCGCATTCACCACCACCTGTTGGTCGGTGAAAACACCAAGACCGACAGCATCAGCCGCATCTACTCCCATGCCCAGTCGCTGGCCCAGTGCCGCAAGTGGCTGGACGCGCACTACCCGAATGTCGAGCGCGTCGCGGTGTCGAGCAACGCCGAAGCAGCCAAGCGGGTTAAAGGTGAGTGGAATTCGGCGGCGATTGCCGGCGACATGGCTGCAGGTTTGTACGGCTTGACGCGTCTGGCCGAGAAGATCGAAGACCGTCCGGACAACTCGACGCGCTTCCTGATGATCGGTAATCAGGAAGTGCCGCCGACCGGCGATGACAAGACTTCGATCATCGTTTCGATGAGCAACAAGCCCGGCGCACTCCATGAGTTGCTGGTGCCGTTCCACGACAATGGCATCGACCTGACTCGTATCGAAACCCGTCCGTCGCGCAGCGGCAAATGGACGTATGTGTTCTTCATTGACTTCGTCGGCCACCACCGCGACCCGTTGGTCAAAAGTGTGCTGGAAAAGATCAGTCAGGAAGCAGTGGCACTCAAAGTGCTGGGTTCCTACCCGAAAGCAGTTCTCTAAGGGGCGGTAGCAAATGAGTGGCAATTTCCTCGCTCTGGCACAGCCGGGCGTGCAACAACTTTCGCCGTACGTTCCGGGCAAGCCTGTGGACGAACTGGCGCGCGAGCTGGATCTGGATCCGGCGAAAATCGTCAAACTGGCGAGCAACGAAAATCCGCTGGGCGCCAGCCCGAAAGCGCTGGCGGCAATCCGCGAAGAGCTGACCGAGCTGACCCGCTATCCGGACGGCAACGGCTTCGCGCTCAAATCCCTGCTGGCCGAGCAGTGCCGCGTCGAGCTCAATCAGGTGACGCTGGGCAACGGCTCCAACGACATTCTCGAGCTGGTGGCGCGCGCCTACCTGGCGCCGGGCCTGAACGCGGTATTCAGCGAGCACGCATTCGCCGTTTACCCGATTGCGACCCAGGCGGTCGGCGCTGAGGCCAAAGTGGTTGCGGCCAGAGATTGGGGGCATGACCTGCCTGCGATGCTCGCGGCCATCGACGCCAACACTCGCGTGGTGTTCATCGCCAACCCGAACAACCCGACTGGCACCTGGTTCGGCGCTGAAGCGCTGGACGAGTTCCTGCAGGATGTGCCGGAGCATGTGCTGGTGGTGCTGGACGAGGCGTACATCGAGTACGCCGAAGGCAGCGATCTGCCGGACGGTCTGGACTTCCTTGCGGCGTATCCGAACCTGCTGGTGTCGCGCACCTTCTCCAAGGCCTATGGTCTGGCAGCGCTGCGCGTGGGTTATGGCCTGTCCACCGCTGTCGTGGCAGACGTGCTGAACCGCGTACGCCAGCCGTTCAACGTCAACAGCCTTGCCCTGGCTGCGGCCTGTGCAGCGCTGAAAGACGAAGAGTATCTGGCGCAAAGCCGTCAGCTCAACGAGGCCGGCATGCAGCAACTGCAGGCAGGTTTTCGGGAGCTGGGTCTGAGCTGGATCGAGTCCAAGGGCAACTTCATCTGTGTCGACCTCGGTCAGGTGGCAGCGCCGATTTTCCGGGGCCTTCTGCGTGAGGGCGTGATTGTGCGTCCGGTGGCCAATTACGGCATGCCGAACCACCTGCGGGTGACCATCGGTCTGCCGGCGGAAAACAGCCGCTTCCTCGAGGCGCTGCGTAAGGTTCTGGCTCGTGGGTGATGTCACTGCTCTGCAATCTGCTGCACCTATGATCGGTCGCCTGGTGGTGGTTGGTCTGGGATTGATTGGTGGTTCGTTTGCCAAAGGTTTGCGTGAAAGTGGTATCTGCCGCGAAGTGGTCGGGGTCGATCTCGATCCGCAATCACGCAAGCTGGCGGTCGAGTTGGGCGTGGTGGATCGTTGTGAGGACGACCTGATCGCTGCCTGTCAGGGCGCCGACGTGATTCAGTTGGCGGTGCCGATCCTGGCCATGGAAAAAGTGCTGGCCCGTCTGGCGAGTGTTGATCTGGGCCAGGCAATTCTGACCGATGTCGGCAGTGCCAAAGGCAATGTGGTGCGTGCGGCGACCGAGGCGTTCGGCGGCATGCCGGCGCGTTTCGTGCCGGGCCACCCGATCGCCGGTTCCGAGCAGAGCGGGGTGGAAGCTTCCAATGCCGAACTGTTCCGTCGTCACAAGGTGATTCTGACTCCGCTTGAGCAAACCGATCCCGCCGCGCTGGCGGTGGTCGATCGCTTGTGGCGCGAGTTGGGCGCCGATGTCGAGCACATGCAGGTCGAGCGTCACGATGAAGTGCTGGCTGCGACCAGTCATCTGCCGCACCTGTTGGCTTTCGGTCTGGTCGACTCGTTGGCCAAACGCAATGAAAACCTTGAGATCTTCCGTTACGCTGCGGGCGGTTTCCGCGATTTCACAAGAATCGCCGGAAGCGACCCGGTGATGTGGCACGACATCTTCCTCGCCAACCGCGAGGCTGTCCTGCGCACACTCGATACATTTCGCAGCGACCTCGACGCCTTGCGCGACGCGGTCGATGCAGGGGATGGGCACCAATTGTTGGGCGTCTTCACGCGCGCCCGGGTTGCCCGCGAGCATTTCAGTAAAATCCTGGCCCGCAGGGCCTATGTGGACGCTATGAATTCCAACGATCTGATTTTCCTGGCTCAACCTGGTGGCCGCCTGTCCGGTCGGATTCGCGTACCGGGTGACAAATCGATTTCCCATCGCTCGATCATGCTCGGCTCGCTGGCTGAAGGCGTGACCGAAGTCGAAGGTTTCCTTGAGGGCGAAGATGCCCTGGCAACCTTGCAGGCGTTCCGTGACATGGGCGTGGTCATTGAAGGCCCGCACCACGGTCGTGTGACCATTCACGGCGTCGGCCTGCATGGCCTGAAGCCTGCGCCGGGCCCGATCTATCTGGGCAACTCCGGTACCTCGATGCGTCTGCTGTCCGGCCTGTTGGCTGCGCAGAACTTCGATAGCACCCTGACGGGTGATGCTTCGCTGTCCAAGCGTCCGATGAATCGCGTGGCCAATCCGCTGCGTGAAATGGGCGCGGTGATCGAAACTGCAGCCGAAGGTCGTCCGCCGATGACCATTCGCGGCGGGCACAAGCTCAAAGGCCTGACTTACACCATGCCGATGGCCAGTGCGCAGGTGAAGTCCTGCCTGCTGCTGGCGGGTCTGTATGCTGAAGGCAAGACCACCGTGACCGAGCCGGCGCCGACCCGTGACCATACCGAGCGCATGCTGCGCGGCTTCGGCTACCCGGTGAGCGTCGATGGCGCCACGGCGTCGGTCGAGTCCGGCGGCAAGCTGACCGCGACCCACATCGAGGTACCGGGCGACATTTCGTCGTCGGCGTTCTTCCTGGTGGCGGCATCGATCGCTGAGGGCTCCGAGCTGGTGCTGGAGCACGTCGGCATCAACCCGACCCGTACCGGTGTCATCGACATCCTGCGCCTGATGGGTGCGGACATCACGCTGGAAAACCAGCGTGAAGTCGGTGGCGAGCCAGTGGCTGACTTGCGCGTGCGGGCAGCTAAACTCAAAGGTATCGAGATTCCGGAAGCGCTGGTGCCACTGGCCATTGACGAATTCCCGGTGCTGTTCGTGGCAGCGGCCTGTGCTGAAGGGCGCACCGTGCTGACCGGCGCCGAAGAGCTGCGAGTCAAGGAGTCGGATCGCATTCAGGTGATGGCGGACGGCTTGCTGGCGCTGGGCGTCAAATGCCAGCCGACCCCGGACGGCATCATCATTGATGGCGGCCAGATCGGTGGTGGCGAAGTGCACGGTCATGGTGATCACCGTATCGCCATGGCCTTCAGCGTCGCCTCGCTGCGCGCCACTGCGCCGATCCGTATCCATGATTGCGCCAACGTCGCGACGTCGTTCCCGAACTTCCTCGCGCTGTGTGCGCAGGTCGGCATTCGTGTTGCTCAAGAGGCTCAGTCGTGAAAAACATTGCACCGGTCATCACCATCGATGGGCCAAGCGGTTCGGGCAAGGGCACGGTAGCCGGGATTCTGGCCAAGCGTCTGGGCTGGAACCTGCTGGATTCCGGTGCGCTGTATCGCCTCCTGGCGTTCGCTGCGCACAACCATGGTGTCGACCTGACCAATGAAGAGCTGCTGAAGAAGCTGGCTGCTCATCTGGATGTGCAGTTCATTGCAGCGGCTGAAGGCCAGTTGCAGCGCATCATTCTTGAGGGTGATGAAGTCAGTGATGTCATCCGCACTGAAAGTATCGGCGCCGGCGCTTCCCAGGTGGCGGCACTGCCGGCAGTTCGCGAGGCGCTGCTGCAGCGCCAGCGGGCATTTCAGGAGGCTCCGGGGCTGGTGGCTGATGGTCGGGACATGGGCACGGTGGTGTTTCCCGATGCGCCGCTGAAGATTTTCCTGACGGCCAGTGCCGAGGAGCGGGCGCGTCGTCGATATTTGCAGTTGAAGGGCAAAGGCGAGGATGTTAGTCTGTCGAGTCTGCTAGATGAGATCCGTGCGCGCGACGAGCGTGACACCCAGCGAGCGGTAGCCCCGCTTAAGCCGGCGGCTGACGCCATACAGCTGGATTCCACGGAGTTGTCCATCGATCAGGTGCTTGCACGCATCATGAGCGAGATCGCCATTCGCGATATCGCCGGGTGACCAAGAAGGCTGCAGGGGACCAGTCATAGTCCTGCAGCGCTTCTTTTATATGAAACTAACCCACACCGTCTGGGGTGTGGAGATGGGCGTATCCTTCGCCCTCATTTACAGGAATTAAAATGAGCGAAAGCTTTGCGGAACTCTTTGAAGAAAGCCTAAAAACCCTGAACCTTCAGGCAGGCTCCATCATCACCGGTGTTATCGTTGATATCGATTACCAAGCTCGCTGGGTAACCGTTCACGCTGGCCTGAAGTCTGAAGCACTCATCCCGCTTGAGCAGTTCTACAACGACGCTGGCGATCTGACTATCAATGTCGGTGACGAAGTTCACGTTGCTCTGGACTCGGTTGAAGACGGTTTCGGTGAAACCAAGCTGTCCCGTGAAAAAGCCAAGCGCGCTGAATGCTGGATCGTTCTGGAAGCAGCCTTCGCAGCTGAGGAAGTGGTCAAGGGCGTTATCAACGGTAAGGTTAAAGGCGGCTTCACTGTCGACGTTAACGGCATCCGTGCGTTCCTGCCAGGTTCCCTGGTTGACGTCCGTCCAGTGCGCGACACCACGCACCTGGAAGGCAAAGAGCTGGAATTCAAGGTCATCAAGCTGGACCAGAAGCGCAACAACGTTGTCGTTTCCCGTCGCAGCGTCCTGGAAGCCGAGAACTCCGCCGAGCGTGAAGCTCTGCTGGAATCCCTGCAGGAAGGCCAGCAAGTCAAAGGTATCGTCAAAAACCTCACCGATTACGGCGCATTCGTCGATCTGGGTGGCGTGGACGGCCTGCTGCACATCACCGACATGGCCTGGAAGCGCATCAAGCATCCTTCCGAGATCGTCAACGTTGGTGACGAAATCGACGTTAAGGTTCTGAAATACGATCGCGAACGCAACCGTGTTTCCCTGGGCCTGAAGCAACTGGGCGAAGATCCATGGGTTGCTATCAAAGCCCGTTACCCAGAAAGCACTCGCGTTACCGCTCGTGTAACCAACCTGACCGACTACGGCTGCTTCGCTGAGCTGGAAGAAGGCGTTGAAGGTCTGGTACACGTGTCGGAAATGGACTGGACCAACAAGAACATCCATCCTTCGAAAGTCGTACAAGTCGGCGACGAAGTGGAAGTTATGGTTCTGGACATCGACGAAGAGCGTCGTCGTATCTCCCTGGGCATCAAGCAGTGCAAATCGAACCCATGGGAAGATTTCTCTGGCCAGTTCAACAAGGGCGATAAAATCTCCGGCACCATCAAGTCGATCACCGATTTCGGTATCTTCATTGGTCTGGACGGCGGCATCGACGGCCTGGTTCACCTGTCCGACATCTCCTGGAACGAAGTGGGCGAAGAAGCTGTACGTCGTTTCAAGAAGGGCGACGAACTGGACACCGTTATCCTGTCGGTTGACCCAGAGCGCGAGCGTATTTCCCTGGGTATCAAGCAACTGGAAAGTGATCCGTTCTCCGAGTACGTCTCGGTTAACGACAAAGGCGCAATCGTTACTGGCACCGTGAAAGAAGTTGACGCCAAAGGCGCCATCATCGTTCTGGCCGACGATATCGAAGCAACTCTGAAAGCCTCCGAAATCAGCCGTGACCGCGTTGAAGACGCGCGCAACGTTCTGAAAGAAGGCCAGCAAGTAGAAGCCAAGATCATCAGCGTTGATCGCAAGAGCCGCGTAATTCAGCTGTCGATCAAATCGAAAGACGATGCTGAAGAGAAAGAAGCTATCCAGAGCCTGAACTCTGTTCAGGAAGCTCCAGCCGATACCACCATGGCTGCTCTGCTGAAGCAAGCAATGGCCAAACAGAACTAAGTTCTGCTTGATCATGAAAAAGGGCGACTTCGGTTGCCCTTTTTTGTGTCTGCGATTTGGTGAGTTGTGATGCGGTCTGGGTGTCTTGGGTCGCTGGTGAAACCAATCTGTTTGCCTGGTTGTCTGTTTCTTTAATCGGATCAATTGCCTGTTCGCGACTAAGCTAGGTGTTAGTCGTGTAGTGGTCGGGCTGTTGCCTGGCATAAGGAAGTGGATGAACAGATTTATTGTCTTCATGGCGGTGTCGGTGTCGGTGTCGGTGTTGGCTGGTTGCACCACAAGTGCCAAGACGCATGCGGTACGTGGGGTCAGTGGCATCGAGATCGATTGTTCCGGCCTGGGTTCGGGGTGGGAGAAATGTCAAAGGCGCGCAGCGAAAGAGTGCAAGGGGGCGGGTTACAAGGTGCTCACCCGGTCTGATGACGCAAAGGATGACGATGAGTTTCCATTTGGCTTCAACCCCGCAGGCTATGTAACCCGAACCATGCTGGTGATGTGTCGCTGACCGCGCGCTGATCCGGTTTGGTGTTTTTATGTTCTGAAAACGGGCGTTTCGACGCCGAGGAAGATATGTCAATCCCTGGGCTGTTCAAAATCTTCCGGGCGTGCTAAAACCTTTCAAGCGCTGATCTAGCTGCTTGAAAAAGAAGGGAAAAATATGACGAAGTCGGAGTTGATCGAACGAATTGTCACCCATCAAGGGCTACTCTCATCCAAGGATGTGGAGCTGGCCATCAAGACCATGCTTGAACAAATGTCCCAATGTCTGGCCACCGGTGATCGCATCGAGATCCGCGGGTTTGGCAGCTTCTCCCTGCATTACCGTGCGCCACGTGTCGGGCGCAATCCAAAGACTGGTCAGTCTGTCAGTCTGGACGGCAAATTCGTTCCGCATTTCAAGCCGGGCAAGGAATTGCGCGACCGGGTGAATGAGGAAGAGGAGGAGGGGGTTTGACAGTCGCTATCTCTCAAGGAGTCAATCATGCGTAACCTCAAGCGCATGCTTCTTGGCGTTTTCATTTTATTGTTGGTATTGGTGATTCTGGCGTTCGTGCTCGAGAATCAGCAATCCATCTCGTTGATGTTCCTCGGTTTGGCTGGGCCACAACTTCCAGTATCGTTGGTGGTGGTCTGCGCATTGCTCGTTGGCATGCTGATTGGTCCGATCCTTGGGTGGTTTCTGGGGCGTTCGTCCAGAGCTGCACGAAAGCGCCTTGTCTGAGTTTGATGGCTGCAGCGCGCCTATCAAATTTGGGTCGTCGCTTGTCCATATCCATTAGTAAAACGTTCATTAAGCTGTAAAATGCAACCCTTGTTCGATAGTGGTCTATTTCCACGTCGATTCAGACTGACTCTGACGGAAGCCCTGAGGTTGGTGGCTTCCGCATTCATGGATTAGACAGCGCTCTTATATGGCCTGTCCGCAGCTCAAGGGTATGCTTTCGCGTGAAAATTCTAGTTACCGGCGGCGCCGGGTTCATCGGCTCGGCAGTCATCCGTCACATCATCTCCAACACCACCGACTCTGTCGTTAACGTTGATAAGCTGACCTACGCCGGTAACCTGGAGTCTTTGGCTGAAGTCAGTCATGACTCGCGATACGCTTTTGAGCGTGTTGATATTTGTGATCGTGATCAGATTGATCGTGTTCTGCGTGAGCATCAACCCGATGCGATTATGCATCTGGCCGCAGAATCTCATGTCGATCGCTCTATTTCCGGGCCTTCCGAGTTCATCCAGACCAACATCATCGGCACTTACACATTGCTTGAAGCGGCTCGCCATTATTGGGCTGCACTGGATGATGCGCGTAAAGCCAGCTTCCGTTTCCATCACATTTCGACTGACGAAGTTTATGGTGATCTGGAAGGTCCGGAAGATCTGTTCACTGAAACTACACCTTATCAGCCGAGCTCCCCGTACTCGGCCAGCAAGGCCAGTTCCGATCACCTGGTTCGCGCATGGGCTCGCACCTACGGCTTGCCGACACTGGTGACAAACTGCTCGAACAATTACGGCCCTTGCCACTTTCCCGAAAAGTTGATCCCGTTGATCATTCTCAATGCACTGGAAGGCAAGCCATTGCCGGTCTATGGCAAAGGCAATCAGGTTCGCGACTGGTTGTATGTCGAAGACCATGCGCGTGCGCTGTACAAGGTTGTAACTGAAGGTGTCATTGGCGAGACCTACAATATTGGTGGTCACAACGAGAAGCAGAACATTGAGGTTGTCCATACTCTTTGCGCGCTGCTTGATGAGCTTCGTCCTGATTCCGCGCATCGTCCGCACGCAAGTCTGATTGCTTATGTGCAGGATCGCCCTGGCCATGACCAGCGCTACGCGATCGATGCAAGCAAGATTCAACGTGAGCTTGGCTGGACGCCGGAAGAAACCTTCGAAACCGGTATTCGCAAGACTGTCGAGTGGTATTTGCAGAACACTGAGTGGGTTGCTCACGTGAAGAGCGGCAGCTATCAGCAGTGGATCGATCAAAACTACGCAGACCGTTCAAAAAAAGCATGAAAATCCTTCTACTTGGAAAAAACGGCCAGGTAGGCTGGGAGCTGCAACGCTCCCTGGCTCCTCTTGGCGAACTGGTTGCTCTGGATCGCCACCCGGTTGGCGGTCTGACTGGTGATCTGTCTGACCTTGACGCGCTGCGTAATACGATTCGTCAGGTCAAGCCCGACATCATTGTCAATGCGGCGGCTTACACTGCCGTTGATAAGGCCGAATCCGAAATCGAGTTGGCTGATCGCGTGAACGCTCTCGCCACGGAGGTTATGGCGCAGGAAGCTGCGTCTTTGAACGCGTGGCTGGTTCACTATTCCACCGACTATGTGTTCAGTGGTGAAGGCTTGGCTGCGTGGCGGGAGACCGACGCGGTATCGCCGGTCAATCACTATGGCGCCAGCAAGCTGGCAGGCGAACAGGCGATAGTCGCCTCGGGTTGCAAGCACCTGATTTTCCGTACAAGTTGGGTCTATGCAGCGCGTGGCAATAATTTCGCCAAGACCATGCTGCGTCTGGCCAAGGATCGCGAGACGCTTGGCGTCATCGCCGATCAGATCGGCGCTCCAACAGGTGCTGACCTGATTGCTGACGTGACAGCATTGGCTATTCAGCGGGTTCTGCTCCGCCCTGAGTTGGCAGGTCTCTATCATTTGGCCGCCGCCGGCGAAATCTCTTGGCACGGATATGCCTGTCATGTGATTGACCTTGCCAAGGCTAACGGTGAGGAGCTTGCCGTCAAGGCGATCAATCCGATAGATACCACCGCCTACCCGACTCCTGCGCGCCGCCCTCTGAATTCCCGACTGGATACTCAGAAACTGCGCGACAACTTTTCTCTACACTTGCCGGATTGGCAAAGTGGTGTAACCCGAATGATTATGGAAGTTCTGAATAAATGATCACGACAAATCGTAAAGGCATCATTCTCGCCGGCGGTTCCGGCACACGCCTGCATCCACTGACGCTCGGCGTTTCCAAGCAGATGCTGCCCATCTACGACAAGCCGATGATCTTTTATCCTTTGTCGGTGCTGATGCTGGCCGGCATGCGTGAAATTCTGATCATTTCCACGCCCGATGATTTGCCAAGCTTCCGCAAGTTGCTGGGAGACGGAAGTCTTTACGGTATCAAGCTGACCTATGCGGAGCAGCCAAGCCCGGATGGTCTTGCTCAGGCGTTCATCATTGGTGAAGAGTTCATCGGTGATGATCCTTGCTGTCTGATTCTGGGCGACAATATTTTTCATGGTCAGCATTTCTCCGACAACCTGCGCTCAGCCTGCTCTCAGCAGGAGGGGGCCACGGTGTTCGGATATCATGTTTCTGATCCTGAGCGCTTCGGTGTCGTGGAGTTTGATGCGCAAGGTCGGGCGCTGAGCATTGAAGAGAAGCCGGCCAAGCCCAAGTCGAGCTATGCCGTTACCGGTTTGTATTTCTATGACAACAAGGTTGTCGAGATTGCCAAGGGAATCAAGCCTTCTCCGCGTGGGGAGCTTGAAATCACCGATGTAAATCGCGCCTATTTGAGCCAGGACTCCTTGAAAGTGGAGCTTCTTGGTCGCGGTTTCGCATGGTTGGATACAGGGACTCACGAATCGCTTCTTGAGGCCAGTCACTTTGTGCATACGATCGAGCATCGGCAGGGCTTCAAGGTCGCATGCCTGGAAGAAATCGCCTACAACAATGGCTGGATTGATGCCGCCCAGCTCGCGCAACAGGCGGAGCGCTTGAAGAAAACCGGCTACGGGCAATATCTGCAGCAACTGTTGGAGACAGGTCATATCTGAATTTGCTCGGGAAGATTCAGTGCGCCCTTCTTTAGGGGTAATTCAGGGCTGGTATAGCGGTGAGACCCATTAAAGTTGCAATTTTGCTTGCTGCGTACAATGGCATGGCATGGATCGAAGAGCAGGTCGCTTCGATTCTTTGCCAGCAGGGGGTGGAGCTCAACCTCTTTATCAGTATCGACCCCTCAACCGATGGTACTGAAGCCTGGTGTGCAGATCTTGCCGCCCGACATGATTGTGTGACAGTGCTGCCTACCGGTGATCGGTATGGCGGCGCTGCATGTAACTTCTATCGCTTGGTTCGTGATGTCGATCTGACTGCGTTTGATTTCGTAGGGTTTGCTGATCAGGACGATATTTGGCTTCCTGAGAAACTGAAGCGCGCCACCGATATTCTTGCAACCGGTGAATACTCCGCTTATTCGAGCAATGTCACGGCCTTTTGGTCGGATGGGCGAACTGTTGTTTTGAACAAGGCGCAGCCTCAGGTTGCCTGGGATCATATATTCGAGGCGGCAGGTCCAGGTTGTACCTATGTATTCAGTCGCGCATTGGCGCAACACCTGAAGCAATCAATGCTGGCCAACTGGCACTCGCTGCAGGGTGTCACTTTGCATGACTGGTTCTGTTACGCCTTTGCGCGCAGCCATGGATATCGCTGGTTCATAGATCCTTTGCCTTCTATGCGATATCGGCAGCACGAGCACAATCAGGTGGGCGCGAATACCGGAATTTCCAATCTGATTGCTCGATACAAAACGATCCATGATGGTTGGTGGTTTGATCAGGTGCGATTGATTGTGCGGTTGGTGGGCTTGGATTCGGATCCTTTTGTTCGGCGCTGGTCGAAGCTGGGGCGTTGGCAGTTACTCAAACTATCACTGAGTGCTGCAAGTTGCCGGCGACGATTGCGTGACAAAGTGTTGTTTTTCTTTACCTGTTGGTTAACTTCTCTGTTAGGAGGGAAGGCAAGATGACTTCCCGAAGAGTATTGGTTACAGGTGCTACCGGCTTTGTCGGTGAGGCGGTCGTTCTCCGATTATTGCTTGATCGGGTCCTGACTCCGGTAGCTGTCGTCAGAAGGGCATCGTGTTTGTCAGGATTGTGCCCCACGGTAATGTTCGACCTTGCCAGTTCGAATGAGCTGCCCGAGTTCGAGAATATCGATGCAGTGATTCACGCGGCGGCGCGCGTGCATGTCATGAAAGAGGCAGCACCAGATGCGCTCGCAGCCTTCAGAAAAATAAATGTCGACGGTACTGTGAAGCTGGCGCGAAAAGCGGCGCAATCAGGGGTCAGACGCTTCATATTTATCAGTTCGATCAAGGTTAACGGTGAGGTGACGCTGCCAGGTCATCCGTTCAAGGCGGATGATATCCCGGCGCCTCTTGATGCGTACGGCATTTCAAAGCTCGAGGCGGAAGAGGCGCTGAAAAGTATCGGTAAAGAGACCGGGATGGAGGTTGTCATTATCAGGCCTCCGCTTGTCTATGGGCCGGGTGTAAAGGCGAATTTCTACCGGATGATGAGCGTGCTGACGAGGCGGTTGCCGTTGCCGATGGGCGCAATCAATAATCGTAGAAGTATGGTGGGTATCAGTAATCTGGTGGATCTGATTGTCACCTGTGTCGATCACGTTGGTGCAAGGAATCAGACCTTCCTGGTCAGCGATGGCAGAGATTTGTCCACTAGCGAACTGTTGCGTTGCCTGCGAGAGACAATCGGTGGCAAGGCGTTGCTGATACCTTTTCCCGAAGTGGTGCTCAGGGCGGTCTTGAGATTGTGTGGAATGCACTCTGTCATACAGCGAGTTTGTGGTTCTTTGCAGGTTGACATTACGGCAACAAAGGCGGCTCTCGGTTGGTCTGCGCCTTATTCTCCAGAGGTGGAGTTGAAGAAAACTGCACTAAAGTTTCTCGAGAGCCAACAATAAATTATTGTTGGTCTGGAACTTTGGAAGTGCGGTTGGAATGTTGTTAGGTTGCAGATATTAACAATAATTACTGGGGCTGTATCTTTTTTTTGTTCTGATGTATAATGGGGGGTATTTTTATATTTGTTTTTGTACTTAAGAGTAGTGGATCCCGTTGAGTTTTGAGTCGAAATATTTCCTCTTGGGGTGCATTACCAATCTTGCTTAAAGGATTAATGTGGTGGAGTTAAAGTGGAGTGGTTTTTGGAAGTTGTCATGAAAGTGCTGTTTTGCACATGGCTAACTAATCATTCGCTTTTCTCTAATCAATGAGATTGATTTAAAATGAAGTTTGGTCAAGTGGATGGTTCTGTGATTTTTATGAGCGGTGTAGCAGAACATTTTGGGTCTTGCGAGTCGATCATTGTGGGAATTAATGTTAGGCAGTTACGCATCGTTTCAGATGGTGCAGGAAATCTCCCGAGCGATGCTGAGGTGTGCTGGTAATGGAAAAGTTTTCAATTTCGCCCCTGAATATGGTCAGTAGTTTCTGGAAAAATCGCGGACTTATCAAGGCTTTGGTCAAGCGCGAAATTGTTGGGCGTTATCGCGGCTCCATGATGGGTATCCTGTGGTCATTCCTGATCCCAGTATTTATGTTGAGTGTGTATACACTCGTGTTCAGTGTTATTTTCAAGGCGCGCTGGGGCGGAGGAGGTGACTCTAAAGTCGAGTTCGCGCTGGTGCTGTTTGCCGGTCTGCTGGTTTATAACTTTTTTGCTGAATGTATCAATAAATCACCGTTATTGATTACAAGTAATATAAATTATGTAAAGAAAGTTATTTTCCCTCTTGAGATTCTGCCTTGGGTCAGTATGGGGGCGGCTCTATTTCATGCGCTTATCAGTTTGAGTGTCTGGATTGCAGCGTATGCCTTGCTTTTTGGTATTCCTCATTTGACCGTATTTCTTATTCCTTTGGTTTTTTTACCTCTTATATTGTTTGTGATGGGGTTTTCCTGGCTGCTCGCAGCGTCCGGGGTTTTTCTGCGTGATATATCGCAACTGATCGGCATTATTACGACCACGCTGATGTTTCTGTCGCCGATCTTCTATCCGGCAACAGCCATTCCTGAAGAATTCCGCAGCCTGCTTTTCATGAACCCTCTGACCCCAGTAATTGAGTTGGCGCGAGGCGTATTATTTTTTGGGCAAGGTATTGATTGGGGACTCTACTCAATCTGCATGGCGGTCTCCGTCGTCGTGTGCTGGTTGGGTTTCGCCTGGTTCCAAAAAACAAGAAAGGGGTTTGCCGATGTCCTCTGATATCTCGATCAAAGTTGAGAACCTGAGCAAGTGCTATCACATCTACGACAAGCCCAGCGACCGCTTGCTGCAAATGCTTTCTCCAGTGAGAAAGCAGTACTACAAAGAATTTTGGGCGCTTCGCGATCTTTCGTTTGAGGTCAAGCGAGGAGAGTCGATTGGTATTCTCGGCCGAAACGGTTCGGGCAAATCAACGCTTTTGCAAATGATTTGCGGCACACTGAACCCGACCACCGGCAGCGTGCAGACATTTGGCAGGATTGCTGCGTTGCTTGAACTTGGCTCGGGGTTCAATCCAGATTTTACCGGTCGTGAGAATATTTTTCTGAATGGCACGATTCTCGGCCTGACCCAGAAAGAAATCGAAGACCGTTTTGACGCCATCGCTGCTTTCGCAGATATCGGTGATCACCTTAACCAGCCGGTTAAAACATATTCGAGCGGGATGCTGGTTCGTTTGGCGTTTGCCGTACAGGTCCAGGTGACTCCGGACATCCTAATCGTTGACGAGGCGCTCGCAGTTGGCGATGCGTTGTTTCAAAAGCGCTGCTTTCAGCAGATTGAAAAGCTGATTTCTGATGGCACCACGCTACTTTTTGTTTCCCACGATCAGGAAAGCGTTCGCACCCTGACTCACCGAGCTTTGCTTCTTCACAAAGGTGTGAGGAAGATGTGGGGTAAATCATCTGACGTCGTTCTGGAGTATCGTCGGATGCTTCATGAGGATGAACGCCAGAGCTTTCTTGAGTACGGTGCAAAGCTGACGGCCAATGCGGCAGCCACTACAGCGGCTGTTAAAGAGGCAAAGGTCAAAGGCGTTGAACTTCCGGAGAAACATAACAAGATCAAGTCTTTTGGTGATCTGGAAGCTGAAATTCTGGGTGTGAAAATCCTCGATTCCAAAGGTGTTGAGGTCTCGCATTTTTATATTGGCGAGCGCCTCACGATCAAGGTCTCGCTGCGGGCGAACGTTGATCTGAATAATGTCAACGTTGCATTTCGTATTCGAAACAAGGAAGGCGTCAAGATTACTTCATGGGGCACATTGAATCATGATATGCGGGCCTCACTGAAGAATGCTGACGCGTCTGAAATTATTTGGCTGAAGAACTTCAGCGCAGGTACAGAGTTCGCGGTGGAGTTCAATGCTGCCTGTACGCTTGGTGCAAACCTATACGAGGTCCAGGCGACGGTGACTCGTGAGCATGATATGTATTATGGGTCGCAACAGATATTGCATTGGATGGACGAAGCTGCCTTCTTTACTGTTGCAATCAAACAGCAAGAGCATGTTGTTGGCGGAATTTGCGATTTGGGTTTTGAACAAAAACTTATAGAGCATTCAGCATGAAAGTTGCCATCTTCAATGACACCAGCAGCTATCACCATATAGGTTGCCTCGCCGTGTCGGATGCTCACGACAGAATGCTCTCGGAAGTGGGGGCAATCGTCGAATATCGACACTTCGTCAATGAGTTTCATGATCTGTGGCAGGGTGACGAAAAATCGACCCGTGATTTTCTTGCAAATAGTGCCCTGGCAGCAGAAATTTCTGCAGTGGATGCTGTGGTGGTCAATGGTGAAGGCACGATCCATCACGGATCAGGCCTTCATTTGCTTGCCATCCTCGCCTATGCTCAAGAGCTGGGCAAGCGCACTGTTTTGGTGAATGCGGTCTTGCAGGATGTACCTGTTTATCTCGATGTCCTGGCAAAGCTTGATGACTTGACCGTCAGAGAGGTGAACTCATTCAGATACCTGTCTAGCCTGGGCATTGACTCGCGAATTGTATCCGATTCGATTGTTGGAGCACGGTTCAACCCAGGTGTTGACGAAAACTATCGTGACAAGGTCATTATCACCGACTGTCATTTGTCTCGAGAGGATGTAAGGCAGGTTCTGGAAAGAGCCAACGTCGAATTTTCTGCTGATTGTGTTTACTTTCCGCTTGAATATGAAAACAGTGTAAATGACTGGCGGGATACTTTAAGAAAATTTCGCGCAGCGAAGCTTGTTATTACAGGTCGCCACCACGCCGTCTATCTGGCTTTACTCGCGAACACTCCATTTATTGCCCTGCCTTCCAATACCTGGAAGATTGAGGGGACGCTGGAGCAGTTGGGCGGGTTGTTCGCGATGTGGACGGGAGAAGATATCGTCGACATGGCTCATCGTGCCATAGCGAATCCCGAGGCATACAAATCCGTATTCGCTCACAAACTGCTTGCCAATCCATTGAGCACTTTTGCGAACCTGCGTGACAGTGGCGTTCCAAAGTCTCTGCTGGATATCGAAGCCTATAAGGAATTGGCAACGAAGTATTTTTCGCCTCTGTCAGACGTTCTGTTTCTAGGTTCGAATGCAAGTCTGCGTTTGTTTAAAAACCACTCGATTGCACGAAACTTCGTATTCAGTGAGATCCCTCTCTCAGTATTGACCGATGGCACCATTGATGCAGTTGCTCTAAAAGGCGTAGTTCCCGAATCAAGTCGTGACATCGATACGATCGTTTGCATCGATGCTGTTGTGGATTCGGCAGGACTTACGCTTCTCACTGCTCTTGCAGCGGAGAAGCTACGGCCTGGAGGTCGTCTTCTGGTTCGGTGTTCGAACGATTCGTGTGCTGATGGGGATATTTCCCCCGAGAATAAATCAGCTCTTGAGGCCAAGGGGCTGCTTTTTGAATCAAGTCTGAGCATTGCTGCACTTCAGGCGCAGACAGCTGAGAGTAACTGGATTCTCTCGTTTTTCAGAAGTCCCCTCGTAAAATATTCTGCGCCGTATGAAGAGAGAAACCTGCCGGAATTTAATGGCAAGACTCACCTCGTTGATTTTGCTCGATATTACGAAAATCCATGGATTGTCCATTCCGTAGTGGAAATTCCGTGGAGGATAAAGAGTGCTGAACAACTGTTCAAATTGTCCGAACAGATACTCTCACGTTCCAGTGATGCCAGCGCAGACCAAGGTGCTGCATTGGCCATCCTCGGGTGGCGATACTTCGAGGCGGACTCGGCGGTAGACTTGTTGGGCTGGGGTGACGCGGTTGATTTGTATCTGAAAAATGATCGGTCGGATAATCCGCATGTTCGCAGATGGTGTGTTTCGTTAAATTATCTTCAGGCTCGATTTTGCCACCGTGCCAATTTGCAACAGCGAGCGCTGCAGTATTACAAAAGTGTTGTGAATAGCGAGATCTTCAGTATCACGCCGACACTTGGAACAAAGCAGGTCAGTGCGGCCTATCATGCCGGTATGATTCACTGGAATGCGAGTGAGCGTGAACAAGCGATCAGCATGTGGAAGCAGGGAGTCAAGCTCGCATTTGAGTGTTTGAGCTCTGATATGTTGGAGTTTGTTGGAAATATCGATCAACCTTTCATGTTCTCGTTGAATGACTCCGTGGAAATCATCGACGGTGCCGTTCAGTGTGCCTCGGCACTGAATATTGCATCGAAGTCCTCTGTGGCTTCCGAATGTTTTATTTTGTCGGCATTGGACGAAGTTGCGCGAAATGCATTGCGTAGTGCTTTCAATAGAGTTTCGCTGGAGTTGCAAGAATGCAGCGCTGAAAAGGTCTCTCTCCACGCTCGCCTTAACGAAACGTTGACGGCCAAGAAGTACGCTGAGGATCTGGCGTTCGGACGCCTGGATGAGATAAACAGCCTTTGTTCCGAAATTCAAAAGGTTCAGGATCAGTTAAAACTGACGGAAGACGCCAAGGGCTACGCAGAATCGTTGGCGATTTCCCGCTTGGCGCAGCTGGATGCATTAAACGCCAACGTTAGCTCAATGGACAGAATTCACTTCCTTTGCACGGTGAATGATGATCTGAGAGAACAGTTGAGTCTGACTGAGAGCGCAAAGGATGAATCTGACGCTCTGGCCATTTCCCGCTTGGGCGAGCTTGATGCGCTCAATGTAAAAAGCATAGAGCAGTCCGAAAAGTTTGGTGCAGAGCTTCGTTCACTGTCGGAGCAGTTGCAAGCGACAGAAGACGCCAAGGCTTTTGCGGAGAAATTGGCCATTGCTCGATTGGATGAACTCAATGCACTCAAAGAGAATACTGAAAAGCAGGATGAGATTGTTGGGCTCTATGCAGAGAATCAAGCTTTAAGGGAAAGGCTACAACTGACAGAAGACGCCAAGACTTTTGCGGAGGAATTGGCCATTTCTCGATTGGATGAACTCAATGCATTCAAAGAGAATACTGAAAAGCAGGATGAGATTGTTGGGCTCCATGCAGAGAATCAAGCTTTAAGGGAAAGGCTACAACTTACAGAAGATGCCAAGACTTTTGCGGAGGAATTGGCAATTTCTCGTTTGGCTGAGCTCGATGCTATTAAAAAAAGTGAAGGGAATTGATAGTGGAAAAGCTACATTGGTCCGTTGATTCGTTAGTACTGCGGAACCAGACTTATTTTGGATTTGGCTGGGCTTTTCACGAAGAGAAGGTGATCGTAGGCGTTAAACTGGCGGTCAAGACCAAAAATGGCTCTTTTCAAGCAATTCCAGCTAGCTACGGGAATCCGAGGGAAGATGTCTCCTCTCATTTTTCCGGCAAGCAAAATGCCTTGCATTCCGGTTTTGTAATGTATGGTAGTTGTAAAACCGATGCCGAAAGTGGTGATAACTTATTTCTTTTGATTGAGTTTGCCGATGGTACTTCGGTAGAACTTCCTGTCTCGGTTTCCTCGCTAATTTCTTTAGAGAAAACGTCAGCCAATGCGTTGCCATTGGCGAAACAGTTTTGGGCGTTTTTCAAACGTGGCTTGTCGTTGATCAGGCAGTTGAAGTTTAAATTGTTGGTCGAGAAAATCCAGCGATATACTCGTAACCGTCCTTCGGGTTCGTTAAATGATGTGTCGAACGCACGCGATCAGTTGGGTGTTACGGGCTCGCAATCCTCGGTCCTGATTATTGATCATGATCTGGGTGGCGGTGCCAACCATTATCGCGAACGCCTGGTCGCAGAAAAAATTCAGGAAGGGAAAGTTGTTTATATTTTCAGCTTCCATATTGCCACATTGTCTTATGTTCTCATGGTCAGGAAAGGCGCGACGAGTGAGACATTGTCGATTCCCGGCTACGAGTTTCTGATCGAGCTGTGCAAGTCGCTGAAGATTGACGAGATCGTCTACAATACGGGCGTTTCATTTGCACGCTCGGAAGAGATCCCACAACTTATTATTGAACTGAAAAAAGAGCTCAATTCAAAGTTGTTGTTGCTGGTCCACGATTTTTTCATGGTGTGTCCTTCACACTTCCTGATTGATGACACCAACAAGTATTGTGGTATCCCCGACCTTAGCAAGTGCCAGTCGTGCTTGTTGAATAACCACAACGGTTTTACTTCGCTGTTCAGTGCTCGAGATATGCATCAGTGGCGAGCGCTGTGGGGAACTGTCCTCAGTGTTGCGGATGAGGTGCGTACCTTCTCCACCAACACGCTGGAACTGCTGTGCAAGGCTTATCCATCTATTGATTTGTCGCGCGCCGTGGTCAAGCCGCATGTGGTTGAATACATCGATTTTGGCGCAGTGAAACCTTCCCAGACCTCCGAACTCAGAATCGGGGTGGTGGGGCAGATCGGGCTCCATAAAGGGGCTCAGATTGTCCAGCGTTTGTCTGAAGAGATCATGAGTCAGCAGCTTGACATCAAGATTGTCATCATCGGTTCGATCGAGACGCAGTGTGATGCGTCGGTGGTTACACAAACCGGCCACTACAAGCATGACGATCTGGCAAAATTGATCGAATCTTCGGGCGTGAATGTCATGCTGTTCCCGTCCATTTGGCCAGAAACGTTCTCTTACGTCGTCCAAGAGTTGATGGAAATGAAATTGCCCGTAGCCAGTTTTGATCTAGGGGCACCCGCAGAACGTCTTGCCAGCTATCAAAAAGCGCTCATACTCAAGAACTTCGACGTGCCGTCAGTTCTGAGTGAGCTGGTAATGTTTCATAAAAGAATTTATTCGGTTTAGGAGTATTGGAAATGACTCAAGTGCACGTTTTCACCAGCGCGGCATTCAACTACATTCCAAAAGTGAGGATGTTGTTCAATTCGCTGCGTGAGCACCATCCAGAATGGCGCCTGCATTTGGCTCTGGCTGATGAGTTGCGTGACAATATTGACCTGAGCAGCGAGCCTTTCGACGAGGTTATTCCCCTCAGCGAATTGAATATTCCACACTGGAAAGCCTGGGCGTTCTGCCACACCATCGTTGAGCTCGCCACAGCCATCAAGCCATTCACGTTGTCACGACTGCTCGCGTTGCCGGATACCGCCAAAGTTATCTATCTGGATCCGGACACCGTTGCCTTCTCGCGCCTGGATGACATCGTTGCTGCACTCGATGAGTCCAATGTCGTGTTGACGCCACACCAGATTACACCTGAGTCCAGCCTTGCCGCGGTGATGGACAACGAAATCTGCAGCCTGAAGCACGGTGTCTACAACCTGGGCTTCGCCGCCGTTGCAGCAACAGATACCGGTAAAGCCTTCGCCAACTGGTGGGGTGAGCGGATTTATCACTTCTGCCGTGCCGATATCCCGAATGGCCTGTTTACCGACCAGAAGTGGATCGATCTGGTACCTGCGCTGTTTGAAGGTGTGGCGATCATGCGCACACCTCGCCATAACGTCGCACCATGGAACCTGACCACCCGTGAAATCACTATTGATGACAACGGGACTTACCTGGTGAACGGCGAGCCTTTGGGCTTTTATCACTTCACCGGTTTTGACAGCGGTGCTCACCGCGTCATGGCAGCGAAAAATGGCGGTACCAACTCGGCAGTCAGCAAGCTGGTTAACTGGTACGACGATGAAACCAAGAAGCTGGCGGAAGATCCGCTTGCCAAAGAAGTGTGGGCCTACGGTCAATACTCTGATGGCACTCCGATCAGCAAGGGCGCCCGCGCTGTTTATCGTGAGCGTATCGACTTGCAGCGTGCGTTCCCGGAACCGTTCGATGCCACCGGTTACAAGGCTTGGTGGGAAACTCAGGGTAAGGTCGAATACCCGCAGTTCCACGACAAGAAGCAAGAAGCGGCAGCGTTGCTCGAGTTCTCGCGAGTGCTGACCCCAGGTTTTCGTGGTGGTATGGAGACCGTGGACTGGTCGCGCCTGGGTGGCCTGCTGAAGCAATCCATCATGAATCCGAGAACCGGTGGCGAGATGGCCAAGAAGGGCTGGGAAGTCCTGCGCAACCAGGGTCTTCGGGGTTTGAAGAATAAGCTCTTGGGTTAATGTTGCACATCGGCTAGCCCGTCATGCGGGCTGGCCGATTTTTTTATTGTCCTGTGTCCTGAGAATGGAATGAAGTCAGACGCACAGGGTAGTTCGACTCACACTGGCTTGATATTGCGATTATGACTACGGAAATTTTACAGCAGCGTCGATCTTTGCACTTTCCCTTGATCGATTTGTTAAGGGGATTTGCAGCTATATCTGTAGTGATTTATCACATCATCGAACACTTCTCATGGAAGGCGTTTCCAGCTGAGGGTATTTTGAGCTGGTTTCGAATTGGCTGGATGGGAGTTGACCTTTTTTTTGTAATTTCGGGTCTGGTGATCGGCCTCGCAGCGTTTTCAGGCATTGATAAGTTCGGTCCGCAAGGGTTTCGCGCGGATTTCATCCGGCGTCGTATCGCCCGGATCGTGCCACTTCATTACCTGACCATGCTTGTTTTCATCGCTTTCATTATGCCTGAGGTCATGTTTCAGGGATTTTGGGCAAATCTGCTTACGCATTTGTTTTTCCTGCATAACCTCTTTCCCGCCTTTCACGGTGCAATAAACGGCAGCAACTGGTCGCTGGGGACCGAGATGCAGTTTTACGCACTGATGGTGGTGGTTTCCCCGTGGCTGTACGTCGCTCGCATCTGGAAAGTGCTGTTTGCGTTTTTGATGGTGGCCTGGGCGTGGCGGTTGGGGACGGTCTGGTTTGTCGAGCCTGATGCAATGGGACCCTTCAAGATCTTTTTGGTCTCGACACAGTTGCCGGGGATGCTGGATGAATTCGCCATCGGTATTGTGATGGCAAAGTTGTTTCGCAGTGACTTGGGGCACAGGATTTTTGACTACTGTCAGAAGCTGCCTGTTGCGCTGGGCGTATGTGCCGTCGCCGCCGCAGTGTTTTATTTGATGCTTTCCATCTATTGGAAACACGCCAGTTTCTGGGACATCCCGGTGATGGTCGTGTTGTTCCGAACCTTCATTGCAGTATCATTTGGCATGATCATTTTTGCTGCCTGCGTGATTACCCCAAGCGTCCAGGTCAAGCGCCTGTTGTGGCCGCTCACTTATCTGGGAGAGATCTCCTTCGGCATCTACCTCTGGCATCTTCCTGTGCTGCTTTCGCTCAAGCGTCTGAATTGGCTGAGCTTTGAACAAATTGTAGTGTTGGCTCTGGTGTTGACCATTACGCTGGCGTCCGTGTCCTGGCATTTCTTTGAGCGTCCACTGATGCAGAAATATGCCCGTTCGACTAAGAAAGTGTCGGTTCAGGAGTCTGTGCCGCAAGTGGAAAAAGCCGCTGTATAGGGGGCTAAAGATAAATGTGTTTCCAGTAACTGTTTTCTTTGCACATATCAGCGAAGTCACAATTACTGCGAAACACGGTGTCCTTGGTCGACGAGAATTACAGGGTGACGGATTGTGATGGATTATTATTTTTTGTGGATGCTGTTGATCCTGGTCATGTCGTTTGCACTGACACTTTACTTGCGTCATTACGCGCTGCACCGAAAACTTCTGGATGTCCCCAATTCGCGTAGTTCCCACTCAGTACCGACTCCACGTGGTGGTGGTGTGGCGTTTGTATTGACGTATCTTGTATTTCTGACACTTGCGTGGTTTTTCTCAAAGGTCGATAGTTCGACGCTTATGAGTAGCGCGGGAGCAGGGGCGCTCGTCGCAATAATTGGCTTTATCGATGACCATCGCCATATAGCTGCGCGTTGGCGCCTGATCGGACACTTCACAGCAGCCGTTTTGGTCATTGCTCCACTCGGTCCATTTCCAACGATCACGATGGCGGGTTTTGCGCTCGATATGGGCGTGATCGGGCTGGTGCTGTCTGCCGTCTATCTGGTCTGGATGCTGAATCTCTACAACTTCATGGATGGCATCGATGGAATCGCCGCAGTCGAAGCGGTGACAACCTGTCTGGGGATGGTTGTGCTGTACAGCATCACGCAGCATTTCGAGCTGATCCTGGCACCGCTGTTACTTGCCACCTGTGTTGCCGGCTTTCTGATTTTGAATTTCCCGCCTGCGAAGATATTCATGGGTGATGCTGGCAGTGGCTTCCTCGGCGTTGTGTTGGCCGGACTCTCGCTTCAGGCCGCATTCAAGCAACCCGAGTTAATCTGGCCGTGGTTGATCCTGATGGGGGTGTTTATCGTTGACGCGACATTTACTCTTTTGAGGCGTTTGCTGCGGGGCGACAAAGTGTATGAGGCTCATCGTTCGCATGCTTATCAGTTTGCCTCTCGTCAGGTGGGTAAACATCTGCCGGTTACGCTGTGCGTAGGATTGATTAATCTTTTCTGGTTGCTGCCCATTGCATTCTGCGTTGTGCGGCTTGATTTTCCGGGGCTGGCCGGCGTGGTGTTGGCTTATGTTCCACTGGTACTGCTGGCTATTAAATATCACGCCGGTGCACTGGAAGGCGCCACTCAAGGACCATGACAATGGCGCATCCGGCTGACGGGTGCTGTATTCTTCAGGGATATTGCCTGAGTCGTGGACTTAGTATCGAAAGTTGATGAGAACGAAAGCATTATGGATAGATTTCGGGCTTTGTTACTTGGGTTACCTCGCCGCAAGAAAAGGCTGATTCAGGTAGCCACCGATGTCGTACTCGTTTGGTTGGCGCTTTGGCTGGCCTTCATTGTGCGCCTTGGTGTCGACGATATGTACAACCCTCTCAGGGCGCATTTTTGGCTGTTCGTATCAGCGCCGCTGATCGCGATTCCGCTCTTTGTGCGTTTTGGCATGTATCGGGCAGTCATGCGCTACTTTGGCAACGATGCCTTGATCGCTATCGTCAAGGCCGTGAGCCTTTCGTCGTTGATCCTGGCCCTCGTGGTGTTCTGGTACAGCAATCACGAAGCCGTTGTCCCGCGTTCCATCATCTTCAATTATTGGTGGTTGAGCCTGGTCATCATCGGCGGTCTGCGCTTATTCATGCGTCAGTACTTTATGGGCGACTGGTTTACCGCAGCGCAGCATGTCCCCTTTGCCAATCGTGATGACGGCCTTACCAAGGTTGCGATTTACGGTGCCGGTGTCGCCGGCAATCAATTGGTGGCTGCACTACGCATGGGCCGCGTCATGCGTCCGGTCGCTTTTCTTGATGATGATGCTGGTATTGCCGAGCGTTCCATTTCGGGTCTTCAGGTCTACAAGCCCAAGCATATCCAGCAGATGATCGATATGACGGGTGCGCAGGAGATTCTTCTCGCGCTGCCATCGTCGACCCGTGCTCGGCGCAGGGAAATCCTCAATATGCTGGAAGGTTTCCCGCTCCATGTTCGCAGCGTACCCAATTTCACCGATCTGGCCAGTGGCCGAGTCAAGGTCGAGGATATCCAGGAGGTCGACATTGCCGACTTGCTGGGACGCGATGCCGTGCCAGCACAGCCTGACCTGCTTGAACGCTGTATCAAGGGCAAGACTGTCATGGTCACTGGGGCTGGGGGGTCGATCGGTGCCGAGTTGTGCAGGCAGATATTTTCGCTAGGCCCGACCACGCTTTTACTGTTCGAACACAGTGAGTTCAATCTTTACAGCATTCTTTCCGAACTGGAGCCGCGCTGCATCCGTGAATCAATTTCTGTGCGCTTGCTGCCCATCCTTGGCTCCATCCGCCATCAGGACAAATTGCTTGATGTGATGAAGACCTGGAAGGTTGATACGGTTTATCACGCGGCTGCGTATAAACATGTGCCAATGGTTGAGCACAACATTGCCGAAGGCGTGCTGAACAATGTCATTGGTACGTTGAACACTGCCCAGGCCGCGTTGCAGTCCGGTGTGTCGAACTTCGTACTGATCTCGACCGACAAGGCCGTTCGCCCAACCAATGTAATGGGCAGCACCAAACGACTTGCCGAGCTGACACTGCAGGCATTGAGCCGTGAGGTTGCTCCGGTCCTGTTCGGCGACAAAGCCAACGTTTCCCGGGTCAACAAGACACGTTTCACCATGGTCCGCTTCGGCAATGTATTGGGATCGTCCGGGTCAGTGATTCCACTGTTTCACAGCCAGATCAAGTCCGGCGGCCCGCTGACCGTCACGCACCCGAAAATCACCCGCTATTTCATGACCATTCCCGAAGCGGCCCAACTGGTCATCCAGGCAGGTTCGATGGGGCAGGGCGGCGATGTCTTTGTGCTTGATATGGGCGAGCCGGTAAAAATCGTCGAGCTGGCAGAGAAAATGATCCATTTGTCGGGATTGAGCATTCGTTCCGATCGCAATCCTCAGGGCGATATCTCAATCGAATTCACCGGATTGCGACCTGGTGAAAAGCTCTACGAGGAGTTGTTGATCGGCGATAACGTGGCGGCCACGCCCCATCCGATGATCATGACAGCCAATGAAGACCATCTGCCTTGGGATGCACTCAAGGTCAAGTTGAACGATCTGCTCGCTGCGGTAGATAGGGACGACTATTCCCGAGTTCGCCAACTCCTGCGCGAAACCGTCAGCGGTTATACCCCCGATGGCGAAATCGTCGACTGGATTTACCAGCAGCGCCGCCTCGAACCCTGATTGTTTCACATCCTGTAATAGACGCATTTTTGACACCTGTCCTCCATGGCCTAGGTTTGTAAGAGCAGCTTGGGAAAAGCTGCTTTCTCAAACCATGTCATGGAGCGTCATTATGCGTAACGGTTTTTTCTACTCTCTGGTTTTTGCTCTGCTTACTGGTGCTTCAGTTGCCGTAATTGCAGCGCCTGCTGTTACTTCTTCCACCGAAAAGGCGCCGATGGTGACTGATGCCCAGGCGCAGTCCCCGAGTGAAAAGGTCGATCTCAACGGTGCAGATGCGGCAACTCTGCAAAAGCAATTGTCCGGGATAGGCGAGGCGAAGGCCAAAGCGATTGTTGCGTACCGTGATGCTAATGGGCCATTCGCGTCGGTGGATGAGCTGCTGGAAGTCAAAGGCATCGGCAAGGCGATTCTCGATCGCAATCGCGAGAAGCTGGAAGTGAACTAAGCTGATTATTCAACGCCAAGGGGCCGGTCATTGACCGGCCTTTCTGTTTTCGGATGCCGGAAATTCGGTGGAGGGAGGCTCACGCGTCTGTCGGTGAGTTGAAAATTATGGGTATCATATTACCTTGGTATTATGCCGATAATAAATTCCGTCGCCTCCAGACCTGTGTGGGTTGGAGGTTAATGTTCCCCCTGTTTCAGGAGCACCCTCATGAATTCGGTTCAGTCTCAAGGTACCGCTGTTGTCACCGGTGCATCGTCCGGTATCGGTGCCGTTTACGCACAGCGGCTGGCGGCGCGGGGCTTTGATCTGCTGCTGGTGGCCCGTGATCAGCAACGTCTGCAAAGTGCCGCGAGCCAATTGCGCGAGGCCCATGGTGTTCAGGTCGAAGTGCTCAAAGCTGATCTGACGCGAAAGGATGATCTGCTGAAACTCCAGCAGCGCCTGCGCAGTGATTCGAGCATCAGCCTGTTGGTGAACAACGCCGGTGTGGCAGCCAATGGTCTGTTGGCCGATGCTGACGCCGAGCAACTGGAGCGCCTGATCCAGTTGAACGTCACCGCCGTGACCCTGTTGGCTGCGGCGGCTGCCGCCAGTTTCACTCAGGCTGGTCGTGGCACGATCATCAACATTGCCTCGGTGGTGGCGCTGTTTCCCGAGCGTTTCAACGCGACCTACAGCGCCAGCAAAGCCTACGTGTTAAGCCTGACCCAGTCGCTCAACACCGAACTCGAAGGCACCGGCGTAAAGGTACAAGCGGTATTACCGGGCGTTACCCGCACCGAAATCTGGGAGCGCTCGGGCATTGATGCCAGTGGCATTCCGGCGGAGATGGTGATGGAGGCGGGTGAGATGGTCGATGCGGCGCTGGCCGGTCTGGATCAGGGCGAGTTGATCACCATCCCGTCGCTGCCTGACGAAGGTGAATGGCAGTCCTTTGTTCGTGCCCGGCATGTCATGGCGCCGAACCTGTCGCGCAGTTCGGCAGCCCAACGCTACAAGAACTGATCAGAGGTAACTGTGGTATGAGTCAACGTCGAATTGTTGTTACCGGCATGGGGCTGGTTTCTCCTTTGGGCAGTGATGTCGAGATTGTCTGGCAGCGCTTGCTGGCCGGGCGTTCCGGCCTGCGTAACTTACCGGACACGGTGATCGCTGATCTGCCGACCCGCGTCGGCGGCGTAGTACCGGCAATGGCGGAGGATGCCGAGGCCGGTTTCGATCCGGATCGTGCCACGCCACCCAAAGAGCAGAAGAAGATGGATCGCTTCATCCTGTTTGCCATGGAGGCGGCGCGGCAGGCGTTGGCGCAGGCCGGTTGGCACCCGACCGAGGACAAGGATCAGGTGCGCACCGCGACCATCATCGGTTCCGGTGTGGGCGGATTCGGTGCGATAGCTGACGCGGTGCGCACCACCGACAGTCGCGGTCCGCGTCGTCTGTCGCCGTTCACCATTCCATCGTTTCTGGTCAATCTTGCCGCTGGACACGTGTCGATCGAGCACGGATTGAAAGGCGCACTGGGGGCACCGGTAACTGCTTGTGCCGCCGGGGTTCAGGCGATTGGCGATGCGGCCCGCCTGATTCGCGCAGGCGAGGCGGATATAGCGGTGTGCGGCGGGGCGGAGGCGTGCATCGATCGGGTAAGCCTGGCCGGTTTTGCAGCGGCGCGAGCACTGTCCAGCGGTTACAACGACACCCCCGAACGCGCCTCACGGCCGTTCGACAGTGGGCGCGATGGCTTTGTGATGGGCGAGGGCGCGGGCCTGTTGGTGATCGAATCGCTGGAGCATGCGCTGGCACGTGGAGCGCAGCCCTTGGCCGAGCTGGTCGGTTATGGCACTACCGCCGATGCCTATCACCTCACCGCCGGGCCGGAGGACGGTAGCGGAGCACGTCGTGCCATGGCGCTGGCATTGGCGCAGGGCGGTGTCACGCCCGATCAGGTGCAGCATCTCAATGCACATGCGACCTCCACGCCGGTCGGCGATCTTGGCGAGTTGGCAGCCATCAAGGGGTTGTTCGGCACAGAGAATAAAATCGCCGTGACCTCGACCAAGTCAGCCACTGGGCATTTGCTCGGGGCAGCGGGCGGGCTGGAAGCGATCTTCACCCTGTTGGCTATACGCGATCAAATCGTGCCGCCGACGCTCAATTTCGATAACCCCGATCCTGCGAGCGCGGGCGTAGACATCGTCCATGGTCAGGCGCGTTCGATGCCGATCGAATATGCCCTGTCCAACGGTTTCGGCTTTGGCGGGGTGAACGCCAGTGTGCTGTTCAAGCGTTGGCAGGCTTAGTCCTGTGATTGCTTGAGGTGATCGCGAGTGACGTCGAGGATGCGTTGGGCAAATTCGGCGTCAGCGACACTGCGTGACAGCAACAGCGCGCCGACCAGCGTCGACATGATGACGATGGCCTCGTCGGCACTGTTGTCTTTGAGGGTGCTCTCGATCTGGTTCAGTCGGGCAATGAGTACGGCATCACTGGTCGGACTCGGATGGCCGCGCAGGCCCAGTTCTGAAGAGATCGTCGGCAGCGGACAGCCTTCGTGCGGGGAGGTCTGGTGCCATTCGGACAGGTAGGTGTCGATAAACGCGTGCAGCGGGTTTTCCTGGGCGAAGATCTCTGCGCACAAACCGTCGACCTGATTGCTCGCCTCCTGCAGGGCTTTTTCGACCAGTTCGTCCTTGGATTTGAAGTGTGAGTAAAAGCCGCCATGGGTCAGCCCCAGTGCTTTCATCAGCGGCTGCAGACCGGTGGCGCCGATGCCGTCCTTGCGAAATCGCGCCGAAGCTTCCTTGATGATTCGTTGATGGGTCTGAGCTTTATGATCTTGCGAGTAACGCATGTGGAACTCTCCGCAACAAGACCGCCATCTTAACCAAGGAAAATGACATGGTGACTGTACTTCTACTTCTTAATAGCGCGCCGCTCAGTCCAATATGATCCTTGAGGGCACTACCGGACATACGCAGCCAGTAAAAGTCTGTACAAAAACAAACCCCGCCTGTTCCGGCGGGGTTTTTTATTCAACGATCCTGTGCGTCCTTGATGTCCGCTTCGGCGTTGCGCTGCGCAACGCGCTTACGTTCTTCATCGGTCAGTTCGACCTTGTTGGCGGTGTCGCGCAGCATCATCAATCCGCCAACGATCGAGCCGATTGCAACGACCAGAATCAACCAGGCATACCAGGGCATAACGGCTCTCCTTAATGGCAGCTCGACGGGCGAGGGTTTCACCACAGACGCTGCATACCACTTTGAGCGAAGTGAGTTCGCAGTGGTTCCATTCTAGGCCGGTTATGCCCGGTGCACCCGAAATCCCTCAACGGCCCGTCAACATTGCATCCGCTGGGGCGTCAGCACGCAATTGACCGGTCAGCAGGAAGTAGCCGAAGCCGACCGCCATGAAGCCAAGAAAGACCAGCCCGATCAGCGCGTTGAACCAGGCCATGGCGACCAGGCACACCACTGCCAGCACCAGCGCAATCATCGGCACCAACGGATAGCACGGCGCACGGAAAGTACGCTCCAGATTCGGTTCGCACTTACGCAGTTTGAACAGGCTGAGCATGCTCATGATGTACATCACGATAGCGCCGAACACGGCCATGGTGATCATCGCGGCGGTGAGGGTCATGCCGCCGAGGTTGATCAGTCCGTCGCTGTAGATCGCGGCAATGCCGATGATGCCGCCGGCGATGATCGCCCGGTGTGGGGTCTGGAAGCGCGACAGTTTCGCCAGCGAGGCCGGCAAATATCCGGCGCGGGCAAGGGCGAAGAACTGTCGCGAGTAGCCGAGGATGATCCCGTGAAAACTCGCCACCAGACCGAACAGGCCGATCCACACCAGCATGTGCAGCCACCCGGAGTTGTCGCCGACCACGGTTTTCATTGCTTGGGGCAACGGGTCGTTGATGTTTGCCAGCGTGCGCCAGTCACCCACACCACCCGCGAAAAACATCACGCCCATCGCCAGCAGCACCAGCGTCAGGATGCCGCTGATGTAAGCCTTGGGGATCGTGCGCTTGGGATCCTTGGCCTCTTCGGCTGCCATGGCCGCGCCTTCGATGGCGAGGAAAAACCAGATCGCAAACGGAATCGCGGCGAACATCCCGGCAATCGCCGGTGCACCGAACACATCGGAACCGGCCCAGCCATTGAGCGCAAAACTGCTGAAGCTGAACGCCGGCGCGACCACGCCCATGAACACCAGCAATTCGATCACCGCCAGCACGCAAACGATCAGCTCGAACGTCGCCGCCAGTTTCACCCCGAGGATGTTCAGGGTCATGAACACAACGTAGGCACCGACCGCTGCGTGTTTCGGGTCGAGCGCCGGAAATTGCACATTCAGATAAGCACCAATTGCCAGCGCAATAGCCGGTGGTGCGAAGACGAATTCGATCAGCGTCGCCAGCCCGGCGATCAGTCCGCCTTTTTCACCGAACGCGCGCCGGCTGTAGGCGAACGGGCCGCCCGCGTGAGGAATCGCCGTAGTCAGTTCGGTGAAGCTGAAGATGAAGCAGGTGTACATGGTGGCGACCATGAACGAGGTCACCAGAAAGCCCAGCGTGCCGGCCACGCCCCAGCCGTAACTCCAGCCGAAATACTCGCCGGAAATCACCAGCCCGACGGCGATGCCCCACAGGTGCAGGGTGCCCAGCGTGGGTTTGAGTTGTGTGTTCATGCGCGTGCTCCCTGAACGGTTTGGAAAGCTCGGGGGAGGGCGTGTGCAGTGGGCGTGCCATTGCTGTGAAACGAGTCGTAATGAGTTGAAAGCTGTCGTATCGGGGATGTTCGCGGCGCAAGAACGGCTTTTTGTGCGCCAGTTGAGTGCGATGTTGACGGTTATGCCGTCTTCGCGAGCAGGCTCGCTCCCCCAGGGGAATGCATTTCAAATTGTGCGAGCGAGCCTGCTCGCGAAGAGGCCCGGCCTGACGGCGCAAAAACCTGCTGTAACGCCCGCATAAACCCACTCTTTACGCTTTCTTTATGCCCCGCCACACCCCTCGGTCTCGTTCCTTTACAGCCTCCTTTCCGACAATGCCTCCACACGCGGCAATACGCCGTAACACGGAGATCTTCCATGAGCGTTCTGGACGGGGTGTCCCTGCTGTTGGCAGCCGGGCTGTTCATTTATCTGTTGGTTGCGCTGTTGCGCGCGGACCGGAACTAGGAGCGGCTATGCACAGTTATGACTATTGGCTGATCCTCGCGTTTTTCGCGGTGGTCTTGCTGCCGGCGCCGTTCCTCGGGCGCTTCTACTACAAAGTGATGGAAGGTCAGCGCACCTGGCTGACGCCGATTCTCGGCCCGGTCGAGCGCGGCTGCTATCGCATTGCCGGGGTTGATCCACAGGCTGAACAGAGCTGGCAGAAATACACGCTGGCGCTGCTGGCGTTCAACCTCGCCGGTTTCCTGCTGCTGTTCGCGATCCTGTTGTTTCAGGATCACCTGCCGCTGAACCCGCAAAACCTGCCGGGCCAGGAGTGGACTCAGGCATTCAACACCGCGGTCAGTTTCATGACCAACACCAACTGGCAGTCCTACAGCGGTGAAGCGACCCTCAGCTACCTGAGCCAGATGGTCGGTCTCACCGTGCAGAACTTCGTCAGCGCCGCCACCGGCCTCGCCGTGCTGGTTGCGCTGTGCCGTGGCATCGGGCGCAAGTCGACCAAGACCCTGGGCAACTTCTGGGTCGACATGACCCGCGCCACCCTCTACGGCTTGCTGCCACTGTGCCTGCTGCTGGCGTTGTACCTGGTGTGGCAAGGCGTGCCACAAACCTTCGCGCAATACGTCAATGCCGTGACGATGCAGGGTGTTGATCAAGTGATCCCGCTCGGCCCGGCGGCCAGCCAGATTGCGATCAAGCAACTGGGCACCAACGGCGGTGGCTTCTTCGGCGTCAACTCGGCGCATCCGTTCGAGAACCCGACCGCGTGGAGCAACCTGTTCGAAGTCACTTCGATCATTCTGATCCCGGTGGCGCTGGTGTTCACCTTCGGCCATTACGTCAAGGACCAGCGTCAGAGCCGCGCGATCATCGCCTGCATGCTGGCACTGTTCCTGATCGGCGGCGCGACTTCGCTGTGGGCCGAATATCAGCCTAACCCTGCGCTGAACAACGTCGCCGTCGAGCAGACTGCACCGCTGGAAGGCAAGGAAGCGCGCTTCGGCACCACCGCCACCGTGCTGTGGTCGGTGACCACCACCGCCGCGTCGAACGGTTCGGTCAACGGCATGCACGACAGCCTCAACCCGCTCAGTGGCATGGTCGCGCTGGTCAACATGATGGTCGGCGAAGTGATCTTCGGCGGCGTCGGTGCCGGGCTCTACGGCATGTTGCTCAACGTGCTCATCGCGGTGTTCCTCGCCGGCCTGATGATCGGCCGCACCCCCGAATACCTCGGCAAGAAACTGCAGGCGCGGGAAGTGCAATTGCTGGTGGTGACCTTGCTGGTGATGCCGGTTGGCGTGCTGGTCCTCGGCGCCATCGCGGCGGCCCTGCCTGGCCCGGCGGCAACCATCAGCAACCCCGGCCCGCACGGTTTCAGCCAGTTGCTGTACGCCTACACCTCGGCCAGCGCCAACAACGGTTCGGCCTTCGGTGGCCTGAGTGCCAACACGCCGTTCCACAACCTGATGCTCGGTCTGGGCATGTTGATCGGGCGCTTCGGTTACATCCTGCCGGTGCTGGCACTGGCCGGTAGCCTGGCGATGAAGAAAACCGCACCGATCGGCCAGAACAGCTTCCCGACCCATGGCCCGCTGTTCGTGACCTTGTTGACCGTGACCATTTTGCTGGTGGGCGGCCTGACCTTCCTGCCGACCCTGGCGTTGGGCCCAATCGCTGAACATCTGAGCATGGGCTTCTGAGGACTCAATGATGAATATGCCCGCAATCAAACCCGCTGCCATCAAGGCACCGGAACAAGCGAAAACCGCGATCTCGGCCCTGTGGCGCCCGGCGCTGGTGCAAGCGTTCGTCAAGCTCGACCCACGCCAGCTGGTGCGCTCGCCCGTGATGCTGGTGGTCGAACTGACCGCGATCTTCACCACCGTGCTGTGCTTCATCCCGGACAACGTCGTGCCGACTTTCGTCGCTGCGCAGATTGCCCTGTGGCTGTGGTTCACCGTGCTGTTCGCCAACTTCGCCGAAGCCTTGGCCGAAGGTCGCGGCAAGGCCCGCGCCGACAGTCTCAAGGCGGGCAGCGAAGGCCTCAGCGCGCGGCGTAAAATGGCCAATGGCAGCTTCCAGGTGGTGCCCGCTGCCAACCTGCGCAAAGGTGATGTGGTGCGCGTCGAAGCGGGGGAGATGATCCCCGGTGACGGCGAGGTCATCGAAGGCATCGCGGCCGTCAACGAAGCGGCGATCACTGGCGAATCGGCGCCGGTGATTCGCGAGTCCGGCGGCGATCGTTCGGCAGTCACCGGCAACACGCGACTGGTGTCCGACTGGCTGTTGGTGCAGATCACCGCCAACCCGGGTGAATCGACCCTCGACCGCATGATCGCACTGGTCGAAGGCGCCAAACGCCAGAAGACCCCGAACGAAGTTGCGCTGGACATCCTGCTGATCGGTCTGACCCTTATTTTCCTGTTGGTGGTGGTGACCCTGCAGCCGTTCGCCCATTTCGCCAACGGCAACCTGCCGCTGGTGTTCCTGGTGGCGCTGCTGGTCACGCTGATTCCAACCACCATCGGTGGCTTGCTGTCGGCGATTGGTATCGCCGGGATGGACCGTCTGGTGCGCCTGAACGTGATCGCCAAGTCCGGTCGCGCGGTGGAAGCGGCCGGTGACGTGCACGTGCTGCTGCTGGACAAGACCGGCACCATCACCTTCGGCAACCGTCGTTGCAGCGCGGTGTACGCCGCGCCTGGCGTCAATGGTCGCGAACTGGCCGAAGGCGCGTTGTTCGCTTCACTGGCGGATGAAACCGCTGAAGGCAAATCCATCGTTGAATACCTGCGCGGTCTGCACCCACAGCCTGAGCCGACGCTGGACAGCCTGACCGCCGTGCCATTCAGTGCTGAAACCCGTTTGTCCGGTGTCGACTATCAGGGCCGCGTTTACCGCAAGGGTGCAGTGGATTCGTTGCTGGCCTTCCTCGGCCAACAGCGTGCCGATCTGGCGCCTGCGCTGTCGCGGGAAATCGACAAGATCGCCCAGAGTGGCGGCACCCCGTTGCTGGTCTGCGCCGACGGCAAACTGCTCGGTGCGATCCACCTCAAGGACGTGGTCAAGCCGGGCATTCGCGAGCGGTTTGCCGAGCTGCGCAAACTGGGGATTCGCACCGTGATGGTCACCGGTGACAACCCGTTGACCGCAGCGGCCATCGCGGCAGAAGCAGGCGTCGATGACGTGCTCGCTGAAGCTACCCCTGAGAAAAAACTGGCACGCATTCGTCACGAACAGAACGACGGTCGTCTGGTCGCCATGTGCGGCGACGGTGCCAACGACGCGCCAGCGCTGGCCCAGGCGGACGTTGGTATGGCGATGAACGACGGCACGCAAGCCGCACGCGAAGCGGCGAACATGGTCGACCTCGACAGCGACCCGACCAAGCTGCTGGACGTGGTGCAGATCGGCAAGGAATTGCTGGTGACCCGTGGCGCGCTGACGACCTTTTCCATCGCCAACGACGTCGCCAAATACTTCGCGATTCTGCCGGCACTGTTCGCCGCGATTTATCCGCAACTGGGCGTGCTGAACATCATGCACCTGACCAGTCCGCAGAGCGCGATTCTCTCGGCCATTGTTTTCAACGCCTTGATCATCGTGGTGCTGATTCCGCTGGCATTGCGTGGCGTGCGCGTGCAGGCGGCAAGTGCGGCGGCATTGCTGCGCCGCAACCTGCTGATCTACGGACTGGGCGGGATTCTGGTGCCGTTCGTGGGGATCAAGGCGATCGACATGCTGCTGACGGCGCTGCATCTGGTTTGAGACTGAAAGAGCCCCTCACCCTAAACCTTCTTCCTGGGGTAGAGGGGACCGACCGAGGTGTTTGCGGGAGCTGGATCGACCTGAAATACCGAGCCGAACTCAGGTCTTGAACAACACGAGGATCGGCTCCCTTTAACCTCTTCCCCTCGGGGGAGAGGGCTGGGGTGAGGGGGAAGAAATCTCCCTGACACTCCACCCAAGTTGCCCAACGAATTCGAGGATTTTGCAATGTCCACAATGATACGTCCGGCCCTGAGCCTGCTGGTGCTGATGACCCTGATCACCGGCGTGGCCTACCCGCTGGTGGTAACCGGTGTTGCGCAGGTCGCTTTCCCTGAACAGGCCAACGGCAGTCTGGTCCACGACGCCGACGGCAAGGTGCGTGGCTCGGCGCTGATCGCCCAGGATTTCGTCGGTGATGCGTGGTTCCATCCGCGTCCTTCGGCGGGTGCTTTTGCTACGGTTTCCAGCAGTGCCAGCAACCTGGCGCCGAGCAATCCGGCACTGGCCACCCGGGTGATCGACGACGCCAACAAGTTGCAGGTGCCCGGCCAGGGGCCAGTGCCATTGGCGTTGCTGACCACCTCCGGCAGCGGTCTCGATCCGCACTTGCCACCGGCGGCAATTGCCTATCAACTGGCGCGTGTCGCGGCAGCCCGCAACCTGCCGGTGTCGACCTTGCAGCAACTGCTCGATGCGCACATCGAACAACCGCTGGTGGGGCCGCCGGTGGTGAATGTGCTGGAGCTGAACATGGCGCTCGAGAAACTGTAAATCTGCGGCACGGCCATTCGCGAGCAGGCTCGCTCCCACAGGAGAATGCATTCCAGAATGTGCGAGCGGGCTTGCTCGGGAAGAGGCCCGCACAGGTAACACATAAACATCTGACTGAAGAGATCAAGCATGAGTGACTCCGGCCGCGCCGACGCGTTGTTAGCAGACCTGCCCCGCGACGGCCGTGGCCGGCTGAAAGTCTTCCTCGGCGCCGCCCCCGGTGTCGGCAAGACTTACGCCATGCTCCAGGCCGCGCACACACAATTGCGCCAAGGCGTGAAAATCATCGCCGGCGTCGTCGAAACCCACGGCCGGGCCGAAACCGAAGCGTTGCTCGGCGGCTTGCCCCAGCAGCCGCTGGTGCGCTCGGAATACCGCGGCGTGATGCTCGAAGAAATGGACCTCGACGGCCTGCTCGCGGCCAAACCGAAGCTTGTGCTGGTGGATGAACTGGCGCACACCAACGCCCCCGGCAGCCGCCATGCCAAACGCTGGCAGGACATTCAGGAACTGCTCGCCGCCGGCATCGACGTGTACACCACGGTCAACGTCCAGCACCTGGAAAGCCTCAACGATCAGGTGCGTGGCATCACCGGCGTGCAGGTGCGCGAAACCTTGCCGGACTGGGTGCTGCAGGAAGCCTACGAACTGCTGCTGATCGACCTGCCGCCGCGCGAGCTGCTTGAGCGCCTGCGCGAAGGCAAGGTCTACGTGCCGGAACAGGCGCGGGCGGCAATCGATGCGTTTTTCACTCAGACCAACCTCACCGCGTTGCGCGAACTGGCGATGCAAACGGCGGCGGCACAGGTCGATAACGATCTCGCGCAAGGCTATCGTCAACTCGGTCAGGCGGCCCCGGCGGTGCGCGGGCGTCTGCTGGTCGGCGTCGATGGCGATGCCCATGCCGAACGCCTGGTGCGTCACGCCAGTCGCGTGGCCCAGCGGCGGCATTTGCCGTGGAGCCTGGTGCACGTCGACAACGGCACGGTGCGCGATGAGCAATCGCGGCTGCGTCTGCAAAGCGCTCAGCAATTGGCCGAACGCCTCGGTGGCGAAGTGGTGCTGCTGCGTGCCGGTGAAGTGGCGAAGACTCTGATTCAACACGCCAGCGAACGCCGTGCGAGCCTGGTGCTGGTCGGCCAGTCGCGACCGAGCCTGCGTCGTCGCCTGTTCGGTGGTGGGCTTGCAGCACGCTTGTTGCGCCAGGCTCACGGACTGGAAATCAACGTTCTCGACAACGACCATGAACACCCTCAACCGCGCCTGCGGGTCACGCCGACGCTGGTCTGGTTCGACTATGCGCTGGCGCTGGCGGCCACGGTGTTGGCCAGTGCCCTGGCGTGGGCGGTGTCGAGTGTGTTGCCGCTGCCGAACATCTCGCTGGTGTTCCTCGCGGCGGTGTTGCTGGTGGCGGTGCGCAGCAGTCTGGGGCCGGCGCTTGCCTGCGCGGCGTTGTCGTTTCTGACTTACGATTTTCTGTTCATTCCACCGAATTTTTCCTTCGCCATTCAGCGCGAAGAAGATGTCCTGACCTTGCTGTTCTTCCTGCTGATGGCGGCGCTCACCGGCAATCTCGCGGCGCGCCAGCGGCGGCAGTTGCAGGCCCTGCGTGACACTCAGGAAGAGACCACCGAACTGCTCGATCTGTCGCGCAAACTGACTGCGGCGACCGACCGTCAGGCGGTGGTCAGCGCCGCCGCGCAACACCTCAATGGCTGGAGCGATCTGCAATTGTGCCTGCTCAATCGTGACGGCCAGGGTGGCTGGAAAGTCGAGACCGGCGGGCCGCTGGAATTTACCGAATCCGAACGTGCCGCCGCCGACTGGGCCTGGCAGCACGATCAACCGGCGGGCATGGGCACCGGCACGCTGCCATTCGGCCGCTGGTGGTGGTGGCCGCTGTCGGTGGAGGACGGGCCGCTTGCGCTGCTCGGGGTCTGCGCCAAAGAGGGCCAGACCTTGAGCGGCCAGCGCCGACGCCTGCTTACCGCGTTGAGTCAGCCACTCGCTCAGGCACTGGCCCGGGCGCAACTGGCGGACGATCTGGAAGCCGCGCGCCTGCACGGTGAAACCGAGCAATTGCGCAGTGCGCTGCTGGCCTCGGTGTCCCACGATCTGCGCACACCGCTGACCGCCATGCGCGGCAGCATCGATAGTTTGCTGGCGCTCGGCGAAGCCATTCCGCTGGAAGATCGCCGCGAGTTGCTCGAAGGCACTCGTGATGAGGCCGAACGCCTCGACCGCTACATCCAGAACCTGCTGGACATGACTCGTCTCGGCCACGGGGCGTTGAAGCTGGCGCGGGACTGGGTGGCGCCGGCCGACATTGTCGGCAGCTCGCTCAATCGCCTGCGTGCGGTGCTGGCGCCGTTGCAGGTCAGCACCGACGTGCCGGCCGAGTTGCCGCTGCTGTTCGTGCATGCGGCGCTGATCGAACAGGCGCTGGTCAATGTGCTGGAAAACGCTGCGCGTTTTTCGCCTGCCCATGGGCGTTTGCAATTGAGCGCCGGGGCGAGCGGTGAAGAGATTTTTTTCACGGTCAGCGATGAGGGACCGGGGATTCCAGAAGATGAGCGGGCGAAGATTTTCGACATGTTCTACACCGCTGCCCGCGGTGATCGCGGCGGCCAGGGCACCGGTCTGGGGTTGGCGATCTGTCAGGGTATGGTGGGCGCGCATGGCGGGCGGATCAGCGTCGCCGACGGCATCGACGGGCGCGGCACCAGCATCACCCTGCACTTGCCATTGCAGGCGCAACCGGGGATGGACAATGAAGCCTGAGCCCGGCTGCGCTACTCTCTTGCCAATCTTTTGCGTTGATGTGAATTCATGAGCCAGACCGCGACCATTTTGGTCATTGATGACGAACCGCAGATCCGTAAATTCCTGCGCATCAGCCTCGCCTCACAAGGCTACAAAGTGCTGGAAGCCGGCACCGGCGCCGAGGGCCTGGCCCAGGCCGCGTTGAACAAACCGGACTTGCTGGTGCTAGACCTCGGCCTGCCGGACATGGACGGCCAGCAGGTGCTGCGCGAATTTCGCGAATGGGCCACCGCGCCGGTGCTGGTGCTTTCGGTGCGGGCCAGCGAAGGGCAGAAAGTCCAGGCGCTGGATGGCGGCGCCAACGACTACGTGACCAAGCCGTTCGGCATTCAGGAGTTTCTCGCCCGGGTCCGCGCCTTGTTGCGCCAGGCACCGGCCGGCGAAGCGCAACAAGCGGCGTTGACGTTTGGCCCGTTGACGGTTGATCTGGCCTATCGGCGGGTGTTGCTCGATGGCGCCGAAGTGGCGCTGACCCGCAAGGAGTACGCGGTGCTGGCGCAACTGGCGCGGCACCCGGGGCGGGTGATCACCCAGCAGCAATTGCTCAAGGACATCTGGGGACCGACGCATACCGAAGACAGTCACTACCTGCGGATTGTCGTCGGGCATTTGCGGCAGAAACTGGCGGATGATCCGACACGGCCGCGATTTATCGTGACTGAGGCGGGGGTTGGGTATCGGTTGTTGAGTGAGGGCAGCCTGTAGTTTTTAGGGGTGTCTGGTCTGGTCTCTTCGCGAGCAAGCCCGCTCCCACATTGGATCACCCAACTCCTGTGGGAGCGGGCTTGCTCGCGAAGAGGCCTGACAGGCTGCCGGGATTTCAGCCTTGTTCACTCTCATACCGGTCCAGCGTATCCCGCGCAATTTCACGCCCCAGCGCGATCAATTCCGGCGCCTTGTAGAACTCGAAAAACCGGCACACGCGCTTCGGCACGTTGATCAGAATGTCCGGCGGATAGCCGGCGATCTTGTACTGCGCCAGCGAGGTCTGCATCACCTCGAAACTCTGGTTGATCAGGTCCAGCAGTGACGCCGGCCCGACGTTGTCGATGATGAACGAACCGGTGGCGGATTTCGGTGCGCCTTCGCGTTCGGGTGCAGCCGCCGGTTGCTGACTTTCCGGCTCGCTGCCTTCCAGCCAGGGGTTGATGTCCGCCGCTTCCGCGCGCAGGGCTTCCTGCTCGAGCAACAGCAACTGTTCGGCCTGTTTGCGCCGGAACGGCATCTTCGAACCCAGCGAGCTGAGCAGGCTGTCGAAGCGCGAGCGAAAGGCTGGCGGACGCTGGATCACCGGCAATTTGTAATGCCGCTGGTTGGTCGCGTTGAGGTTGACCGCGATGATCAGGTCGCAGTGGCTGGACACCACCGGCACGATCGGCAACGGGTTGAGAATGCCACCGTCCACCAGCATCCGGTTGCCTTGCATCACCGGGGTGAACAGGCTGGGAATCGCCGCCGAGGCGCGCATCGCCTGATGCAGACAGCCTTCCTGGAACCAGATTTCCTGCTGGTTGGTGAGGTCGGCGGCGACAGCGGTGTAGGGGATGCGCAGGTCCTCGATGTTGATCTCGCCGACGATCTTGCGGATCTGCCCGAAGACTTTTTCGCCACGGATCGCGCCGAGGCGGAAACTCACGTCCACCAGCCGCAGCACATCCAGATAGTCGAGGGATTCGATCCACGTGCGGTACTCGTCGAGTTTGCCCGCCGCATAGATCCCGCCGACCACCGCGCCCATCGAACAACCGGCAATGCAGGCAATGTCGTAACCGCGTCTTTCGATCTCCTCAATGACCCCGATATGGGCATAGCCCCGGGCGCCACCGGAGCCCAGCACCAGTGCGACACGCTTTTTCATCTGACTTCCTCCCGACAAGGTTCCACAATGCACCTATCCTGGGGCGGGCGACAATCGGCAGGGTCGTTCGGGGCGGCGGGGGCGTCGTTTTTTCGATACTCCGTGACCACTCGACGCTATCCTTGAGTCACCGCAGATTCATCGGGCGCCAAGGCACTTTTTCCTCGCCGCACCGTCTTAACTGCACGACTGTTGACCTATTTTGAGGTGTAAGTGATGAAAGCCTGGATCTGTGTGCCGTTGATCGCGCTGGCATTGGCCGGTTGCGCGGGCAAGACTGCTTATCGTGACAGCTGTGGCACTCAGCTTGATGCGGCGTGGCATGAACTGGACCTGGCCAAGGCCGAAGGTTTCGCCGGTACGGTCAGCTATTCCAAGGCGCTGTCGTTGCTGACGGCCGCCAAGACCCAGCAGCAATTCGAAGGCTTCGAGGGCTGCAGCAATAAGGCCGAGAAAGCCCGTTTCTATATTCGCGAATCCCGCGCCGGCCGCTAAGCTGCTGACTTGACGCAAGGATGCGGCTGCCTTCCCGAGGCAGACTGGTCCTTCAAGCCATTTGAATCAGGAGCAAGTGATGTCTGCGTTGGTGGATCGGTTGGTGGCTCATGTCCTGAGCCTGGAAGTGCGGCTGCTGGCGTGTCAGGCGCGCTTGACCGCGCGCACCGACCCCGAAGCGCTGCATGACTTGCGCACCACGGTGCGGCGCTTGCGCAGCCTGCTGCGGCCATTGCGCGGCTTGCCCGGTGTCGAGCAACTGGAAGTGGCGGCATCAGCGGTGGGGCAGGTGACCACGCCGTGGCGTGATCGCGAGGTGCTGGCGGCGTATCTGCTCAAGCATGATCAACCGCAAGCGGCGCAGCGACGCATGGCGCAAATGGCCGAGGCCTATCCGGCACTGGCAGCAAGTGCGGAAGTGGCTTCGCTGCTGATCATCCTCGACGCCTTCCCGCGATTCCTGCGTGCGTCTGAACGTCAGGGTCTGCTCAAGGGGCTGGCCACGCGCATCGAAAAACGCCTGCACAAACAATGGAAAAAACTCGACGAGGCCCTGCACGATCCGGCCCACGATCGGCATCGCTTGCGCTTGTTGATCAAGCGCGTGCGCTATGGCATCGAAGCGTATCCGGAGCTGGATCGCTTGCCTGCGGCGGCGCTGGCGCGATTGAAGTCGGCACAGGGCGCGCTGGGCGACTGGCACGATTGCTGGCAGTGGCTGGCGCGGGCCGAGCAGGAAAGCGATCTGCAACCGTGCGTTGCGACCTGGCAGGCGGGCCTGATCAAGGCTGAAGCCAAGGCGGATCGAGTGCTCGAAAAACTCAGCACTGCCTGCTTCAAATCCTGACCCTCCATAGAACCCCTGTGGGAGCGGGCTTGCTCGCGAAAGCGGAATATCAGTCACCGATGTGCCTGCTGATCTACAGCTTTCGCGAGCAAGCTCGCTCCCACCTTCGAATATCTCCTTGGCCTTAAGGCCTTTCTGTCAGTCCATTTGACCGGAATAGACGCTGCGGCGCTCTGCCATGCTGGTTAAGATCGCTGCATACACTTTTCGCTTTCCGAGGTTGTCATGCGCTTTTCCGATCTGCTCGATGCGGTCCGCCGCGATCCAGAACTGACCGTTCCCGCCGAGTGGGGCCAGGGTCGGGCCAGTTTTGGTGGCCTGGTAGCGGCGCTGCAATATGAAGCCATGCGCGCGAAGGTCCCCGCAGATCGCCCGGTGCGCTCTCTGGCTATTACCTTCGTCGGTCCGGTGGAGCCGGAAGTCCCGGTGCGCTTTGAAGTCGATGTGCTGCGCGAAGGCAAGGCGGTCAGTCAGGTGCTGGGGCGTGCGATGCAGAACGGGCAGGTGGTGACGATTGTGCAAGGCAGCTTTGGTGCTTCCAGACCTTCGGAAGTGGCCGTTGCAGCTTATCCGGCGGCCGAAATGAAACATTGGGATGAATGCCAGGAGCTGCCCTACATCAAGGGTGTGACCCCGGAGTTCATGCGTCACCTGTCGATGCGCTGGAGTGTCGGCGGCATGCCGTTCACCGGCAACAAATCGCGGCAAATGGGCGGTTGGGTGCGGTTGCGTGGAGACGTCAAGGAAGAGCCGGTCAATGAAGCGCATCTGCTGACGCTAGTGGATGCATGGCCGCCGGCACTGTTGCCGTACCTGAAAAAACCGGCACCGGGCAGCACGTTGACCTGGACCATTGAATTCGTTCAGCCGCTACGCGACTTGAGCACGCTGGACTGGTGCAAATACCTGGCTGACATCGAGTACGCCGCCGACGGCTACGGCCATGTCGCCGCGAAACTGTGGAGCGCGGAAGGAGAGTTGATCGCCATGAGTCGACAGACCGTGACGATTTTTGCCTGAGTCAATGCCGACGGTGGCGCTCACGCCAGGCGCGCCACCAGCCGCCGCTGAGGAAAAACCGCGGAAAGGTCAGGAACTGTTCGACCAGCAAGCGTGACATTGCATCTTTGCGGTCACTGAACGGCTCGGAGGCTTGCGCCTCCAGGCTGTGGCCGTGGCGCTGCAGACCCAGCGCCGCGACGATACCGATCACGCCGATGGCGACGCTGGCCAGGCTTAGGCTGAACACCCCGGACACGATCAACAGAAACGCGACGATGAACAACGGCACGGCAATCAGGTGCAACACCAGATTGGTCGGGTGTTGGTGATTGTTCGGGTACGCGCGCCATTGCCACGCGGGAAGATTGGGGTGACGTTTGCCCATGTTGCTTACTCCTCGATCCATGTTGAACACATGATTGAAGAATAGGCCGGGGCGGGTAGGGCGGCGAATCAAGGTTGGCTATTGCGGTGATAGGCGTCATCGCCGGATTTGATGTTGACCCGGCTGACGCCTTCGCGAGCAAGCCCGCACAGCAGATTTGTGTACGCCGCAGATCCCCTGTGGAAGCGGGCTTGCTCGCGAAGCGGCCGTCAGAGTTTCAACTGACCGATGGCCTTGCTCAACTCTCCGGCCAACGTCGCCAGCTCATTACTGGTGGTCGCCGAATCCACGGTCTGCTGCACCGTGTTCTCGGTCACATCACGAATGCTCACCACTGCCCGATTCATCTCTTCCGCTACCTGACTCTGCTGCTCGGCCGCCACCGCAATCTGGGTGTTGCTCTCACGCATCTGCGCCACGGCGCCGGTGATTTCCGCCAGCGCCTCGCCAGCCTCCTGCGCCTGTTGCACGCAGTCGTCGGCCTTGTATGAACTCTCCTGCATGAAGTCCACCGCATCGCGGGTGCCGGCCTGCAGCGCCGAGACCATGGTGGTGATTTCATCGGTGGAGGTCTGCACGCGTTTTGCCAGATTGCGCACCTCGTCGGCGACCACGGCAAAACCGCGGCCCATCTCGCCGGCCCGGGCGGCTTCGATGGCAGCATTCAGTGCCAGCAGGTTGGTCTGCTCGGCGATGCTGTGAATCACGCTGACCACGCCGTTGATCTTCTGGCTGTCTTCGGCCAGGCGCTGGATCATCTCGGCGGTCTGCTGCACGCCGCTGGAAAGTCCGGCAATCGATTGCTGCACCCGACTGACCACTTGCTGGCCGCTGCCCGCGAGGCCATCGGCGGTCTGCGACAGATCGCGGGTGGCGCCGGCATGCTGGGCAATGTGATAAACCGTGGCGGTCATTTCGTTGATCGCGGTGGCGGCCTGATCGGTTTCGCTCTGCTGGCCGAGCATGCCGTGGCGCACCTCGTTCATGCTCGCCGCCAGGCGTGCAGCACCGACGTCGAGTTGCCGCGCAGTGTTGGCGACCGTCGTGACCACGCGCTGATAACCGGCCTGCATCGCGTTGAACGCATTGGCCATCTGTCCGACTTCATCCTTGCAGGCCAACGGTACGCGGGCCGAGAGGTCGCCGCTTTTCTCGACATGCAGCATCACGTCCTTCAGCGTGTTGAGCTGGCTGAGCAGGAAGCGGATCAGCAACTGCGACGCGCAGAGCATCGCGAACATCAGGATGAACACCGCCACCGCGTAGTTGGCAAAACGCTCGCTGAACACTTGCGCCAGGCTTGGACCATAGGCGATGACTGCGACCTGTTGGCCATCGGCGCGGCTGAATACTTCAGCGCCCATCAATGGGTTGTCGCCGAACAGCGGCAGGTGATTGATTGCGTTCCAGCCGTTGCTGTCGCTGATTTCCAGTACGGGTTGATCGTTGAGGCGCGGCGCTTCCCCGCGTTTGAAGGTCAGCACCTGGTCAGCCTTGGGCAAGGCCTGTCCGGTCGGCCAGGCCTTGAGCAATTGTGCCTGGGCCTGAGCGGATGCTTGTGAGGCGTGGCTGCGGGCCTGTTGCTCCAGTTGCACGGCGTACAGCACCAGCAGCAGGGTGGTGACAAAGGCGACCGCGTTGACCGCCCAGAATTTGTATTTCAGCGAGATATTGCTAAGCCAGGCACCCATGGAGGTCTTCTCTGATAGCGGAAACAGTTTCGGCAAGGTGCCAGCATTGTGCCGCTACGCAGATATAGACGTCTTGATATGAGTCAACAGACCGCACTCTCCCCTGTGGGAGCGAGCCTGCTCGCGAAGAGGCCGTGTCAGTCGACATCGTTGCTGTCTGAACCATTGCTTTCGCGAGCAGGCTCGCTCCCACAGAGAAATTCTGGGGTGTCAGGGGAGGGTGGGCAGGTTGAAGAACGCACGGGCGCACGCCGTGGTGTGTGCCGCCAGGTCGTCCTCGCTCTCGCCGCGATGCAGCGCTACCTCGCGCAGTACTTCGCTCAGATACGCCGGCTCATTGCGGCCGTTTTTCGGCTTCGGTCGCAGAGTGCGCGGCAGCAGGTACGGCGCGTCGCTTTCGAGCATCAGCCGTCCGCGCTTGATCTCCTTGACCAGCGGGTGCAGATGGGTGCCCCGGCGCTCGTCGCAGATCCAGCCGGTGATGCCGATGTGCAGGTCCAGATCCAGATAGCTGAACAGGGCTTTTTGTTCGCCGGTAAAGCAGTGCACCACGGCAGCGGGCAACTGATCGCGGAAGTCCCGGAGCATTTCCAGCAGGCGCTGACTGGCATCACGCTCGTGCAGGAACACCGGCAGTTGCAGTTCTGCGGCCAGTGCCAGGTGTTCTTCCAGCACTTTTTCCTGTTGCGGGCGCGGCGAGAAATCGCGGTTGAAATCCAGCCCGCATTCACCCACGGCGACCACGTTTTGCTCTTGCAGCAGGCTGCGCAAACGACGTGCGCTGTCAGCGTTCCAATCACTGGCCGAATGCGGGTGAATGCCGGCGGTGGCGAACAGTCGTTGCCCGCTGTCATCCAGTTGCTGGCACAGTTCCAGCGCCTGCTCGCTACCCTCGACGCTGGTGCCGGTCAGCACCAGTTGGCAGACCCCGGCGGCGTAGGCGCGGTCGAGCACGGCCTGATGTTTTTCGGCGAAACTTGGGTTGGTCAGGTTGACGCCGATATCGATGAGTTGCATGGTTCTACCTCGGGCCGAAGGCCGGAAAGCATACCAGAGCTGTAGATTTATAAGAAAAGCCAAGAACTACAAAGAGTTATAGCTGTCTTTTGATGCCGTGACGCAGCCCGGGTTGGCAGAAGTGCCATCACTGTGCCAGTCTCTCGCACTTTGCCAGCGCTCATAGGCGCTCTGTTTTCGTCGGTGTTTTTGACCGTTCAGCGGTAAAAACACCCCGTATTCTTTCCGGAGAGTGGATGCATCGTCCCTCGGTTTTGCTCCTGTTGTGTGCGTCGCTGCTGCTGCCGATAACGGCGGTTGCGCGCTTGCCCGGGCCACTGCAAGCCGTGCCGGCCGCCAAGGTCCGAGACCTGTCGGAGATCCGTAGCAGCCGCGTGCTGCGAGTGCTGGTCAACCAGAGCCGCAACAGCTCCGGTGAAGTTCAGGGCCAGGCCATCGGTGTCGAATACCACCGCCTGCGCGCCTTCGAGCAATACCTCAATGGCCACGCCCGCGATGGCCAGGAAATCACTCTCAAGATCATTCCCAAAGCCAAGGACCAACTGCTCGGTGCCTTGCAGCGCGGCGAAGGTGACGTGGTAGCCCCAGGAGAACTGCTTGATCTGCAGCCGGGCCACGCGGTTGCCAGCAGCGAGCCGATTGCCCGCAATGTGCCGTTGGTGCTGGTCGGCATCAAGGGCGAGCGCCGTTACACCAAGGTCGAACAGCTGTCCGGCAAAACCCTGGCCTTGCCGACCGGCAGCGCGGCGGGGGAGGCGGTCAGCCAGCTCAATCAGAAACTCGCGTTGCACAAACTGGCGCCGATCAAGATCGAGTGGGTCGACCCCACCCTGGCTGTGGAAGACGTACTGGAGATGGTGCAGGGTGGGATATTTCACCTGACCATCGTCGAGCAACCCATCGCCGAGCGCTGGGGCAAAATCCTGCCCAGGTTGCGTTTCGATCGCCAGTTGATGATCAGCGAGCCGGGCGAGGAATACTGGTTCGTGCGCCGCGATGCCTCGATGTTGCGGGCGAGCATTGATCGCTTCCTGGTCGGCTACAAGAAGCCCTCGAACGAAGACGCAGAGTTTCTGCGGATCTATCGGCGCCTTTATCAAGTCCACTATCCGTTGGCCAAGGCTGACCGCCAGCGTCTGGAAAAACTGCGTCCGACCCTGCAAAAACACGCCGACGCGCAAAACATGGACTGGCTGAATCTGGCGGCGCTGGCGTTCAAGGAATCAGCCCTGCAACCCAGCGCCCGCAGCGGCAGTGGCCCGACCGGGTTGATGCAGATCACTCCGTCCGCGGCGCAACGGGTCGGCGTGAACAATATCCAGAATCTCGATGCAAATGTGCAGGCCGGGGCCAAGTACCTGGCGATGATCCGCCGCAAGTTTTTCAACAGTCCGAAACTCAATGAACGCGAGCGCATGGCGTTCACCCTGGCGGCCTACAACATCGGCCCGGAGCGCGTGCAAGGCATGCGTGCCGAGGCGCGGCGACGTGGGTTGAACCCCAATCAGTGGTTCTTCCAGGTCGAGCGCATCGCAATGGAGCAGGTCGGCATGGGGGCCGTCAGCTATGTTAATAGCGTGAACAAGTACTACTTGGCGTTCGACCGGGAGCGAGAATCGCTGGAGCCCCGGGGACAGAAAGTTGCCTCACGCAAATGATCTAACAATCTGATTGTTATGGCGGAATAATTGCGCTTTTAACATGAAATTAACTGATTAATATAGCGGCCAATCCCAACACACTTCTCGCAAAACAAGGAATGCCCCATGAGCTCTCTGATCAACAAGGTTCTGTTCACTCGCGCCGGTTACGGCCTGACCATTCTGCGCATCGCCGTCGGCGTGATCTTCGCCGCACACGGTTCGCAAAAGCTCTTCGGTCTGTTCGGTGGCTACGGTCTGGCGGGCACCGCGCAGTACATGGACAGCGTTGGTCTGCACCCGGGTTATCTGATGGCCACGCTGGCCGGCGGTACCGAGTTCTTCGCCGGTCTGGCGTTGATCATCGGCCTGCTGGTGCGTCCGGCGGCGCTGGGGCTGACCTTCCTGTCGCTGGTGGCGATCTTCACCGTTCACATCAGCAACGGCCTGTTCATGGCCAACAACGGTTACGAGTTCGCCCTGGCGCTGCTTGGTGGCAGCCTCGCGGTGATGATCGAAGGCGCCGGCAAGCTGTCGGTGGATCGCGCCATCGCCGGTTGAGCGCTCTGAATCAAGCAAAAGGCCCGCATTGTGCGGGCCTTTTTTGTTGTGGTTGATTCTTGACACTCGTCGGTCACGTTCTCTAGGATGTTGCTCATGCGCCGATTTAAACAGCTACTTGCGGGGCGCCAGGTGACTCAGAGAGTTGCCGTCAGAAGCCGGAACAGGGCTTCGAAATACCGCTAAAGCGCTGGTTCGGTGTTGCCTCTCACCTGCCATGCAGACTTTTGAGGCAGAGACACGACACGATGAATGCACTACGCCCTCCAGCACGTCCCGCGCCGATCACGGCACATATCACTCAGCGCAACCCGAAAATTCTGCTTGGCGGCAAACATCAGCCGACGCTGTTGCGTTATCTCGATGGTTGGCCACGTCGCAGCGGTGGTCCTGCCGCGTTCCTGATCCAGTTTGTCGAAGACGGCGAGTCCCTGGCACGCTTTGCCAGTGACAGTTTCGATCTGGCAGTGATTCAGGCGCCGAGCGCTGAAGACGCTCCGGAAATGATCAAGCAACTGACCCGCGTTGCGCGTCAGGGGTTGATCACTCGTCGCTGAAACGCGTTACGGATAATCGATCGCCACGATATAGACACACTGCTCACCGGTTGGCGTCTGTACCCGAACTTCGGCGTCCAGCGCCTTGCCGATCAAGGCGCGGGCCAGCGGTGAGTCGATGCTGATCAAACCCAGTTTCAGATCCAGTTCATCCGGGCCGACGATGCGGTAGCGTGATTGCTTGCCGTCTTCGTCCTCGATGGTCACCCAGGCACCGAAGTAGACCTTGTTCGGATCGCTGGGTTTTTCGCTGACGACCTTGAGTGCTTCCAGGCGCTTGGTGAGAAAACGCACGCGGCTGTCGATTTCGCGCAGCATCTTTTTGCCGTAGGTGTACTCGGCGTTTTCCGAACGATCGCCCTGAGCCGCGGCTTCGCTGACCGATTGCGTCACTTGCGGGCGGCGCACATGCCACAGCTCATGGAATTCGGCGCGCATCCGCGCTTCACCCTCTGGGGTGATCAGCGCGGTGCCGGCGGTGCGGGGAGGGCGATAACGGCTCATGGCAACTTCTTGTGGTGACGAAGGCTGGAGTCTATCAACCCTCGCGCAAGACTGTCAGCGGACTCGCATTCAGTGCTCTTCGTGTACCGAACACACCGGCACCGCCAATCAGCGCTGCACCGATCAAAGGCAGCACCAGCAGCCACGGATGCGGATGCCACGGCAGATCGAACGCATAGCGATACAACACCAGGCTCACCACCTCCGAGCCGATGGCCGCGAGCAGCCCGCTGACCGCACCGAGCAAGCCGAACTCGATGCGCCGAGCCTTGACCAGCAACTGCCGTTCCGCACCCAGCGCTCGCAACAGTGCGCCTTGGCGAATGCGTTCATCCAGCGTCGCCTGCAAGCCGGAGAACAGCACCGCCATCCCCGCTGCCAACACGAACAACAACACATACTCCACCGCCAGGGTGACTTGGGCGAGGATGCTGCGCAGTTGTTCGAGCAGGGCTTCGACCTGAAGAATGGTCACCGCCGGAAACGCTCGCGATAACTCGACGATCTGCTGATCGTGACCGGGTGCCAGGTAGAAACTGGTCAGATAGGTCGCCGGCAGATCCTTCAGCGTACCGGGCTGGAAGATCATGAAGAAGTTCGGCTGGAAATTGTCCCAGTTGATCTCGCGCAGGCTGGTGACTTTCGCTTCGCGATTGACGCCGCCGACGCTGAACACCAGGTGATCGCCCAGCTTGAGCTTGAGGCTTTCGGCGACCTTGCCTTCCACCGACACGCCCGGTACGTCATCCGAGGGTTGCGCGGTCCACCAAGTGCCGGCGGTAAGCTTGTTGCCGGCCGGCAGATCGGCGGCCCAGGTCAGACTCAGATCACGCTGAACCGCGCGGTCGCCGGCCGAATCCTTGCTGACGATTTGCTGCACTGGCTCGCCATTGATGCTGACCAGTCGTCCTGGCACCACCGGGTACAGTGGCGCCGCTTGTGCGGAGACGCTGACCAGGTGCTCGGTGAAGGCCTGTTTGTCCGCCGGCAGGATGTTCAAGGCGAAATAGTTCGGGGCGTTTTTCGGCAACTGGTTTTGCCAGGTGTCGAGCAGTTCGCCGCGCAGCAGGGCGATCAGCGCCATCGACAGCAGGATCAGACCAAACGCCAGTGATTGTCCAGCGGCCGCCAATGGATGGCGTAGCAACTGGCCCAGCCCCAGACGCCAAGGCAGCGAGGCTCGCGCCAACAGACGACGCAGGCTGTTCAGCAGTAACAGCAGCAACCCGCCGAGGATCACCGCCGCCACGACACCGCCACCAAGCAGGGCGAAGGTCAGCAGCAAATCGAGACTCAGGCGCCACATGATCAGACCGAGTGCGCCCAGTGCTGCGCCATAGACCATCCAGGTGCTCGACGGAATCGGCAGCATGTCGCGGCGCAGTACCCGCAGCGGTGGCACTCGACCCAGCGCGGCAAGCGGCGGCAGGGCGAACCCGGCGAGCGCCACCAGACCGGTACCGATCCCGGCCATCGCTGGAAACAGCCCACCCGGCGGTACATCCGCCGGCAGCAAGTCATGCAGCAGGGCAAACAGCCCCAGTTGAGCCAGCCAGCCGAGCACCGCACCACTGAGGGCGGCGCCCAGGCCCAGTACCGTCAGTTGAATACTGAACAACAGCATGGTTTCGCGACGCGACAAGCCGAGGCAGCGCAGCAATGCGCTGGCATCAAAGCGGCGACTGGCAAAACGGTTCGCCGACAGCGCCACCGCCACACCGGCCAACAGCACCGCGACCAGACTGGCCATGTTCAGGTAGCGCTCGGCCTTGCCCAGCGCACCGCCGATCTGTCGGTTACCGTCGCGGGCATCCTGAATCCGCTGGTTGGCGGCCAGTCCCGGTTTGATCAGCTGTCGGTAGGTTTCCAGCGCCTGCGGTTCGCCGCGCCACAACTCGCGATAGCTGACCCGGCTGCCCGGTTGCACCACACCCGTGGCGGTGAGGTCATCAAGGTTGATCATCACCCGAGGCGTGAGGCTGTAGAAGTTGCCCGCACGATCCGGCTCGTAGGTCAGCACGCGGGTCAGCTTCAGGGTTTTCATGCCGACGTCGATGCTGTCGCCGATCTTCAGATCCAGCGCGGTCAACAGTCGTGCTTCGACCCACGCTTCGCCGGGTTGCGGCTCGCCTCCGGAGGTTTCTGCGGCAAATGGAGCGGGGGCACTTTTCAGTTCGCCGCGCAGTGGGTATGCGCGGTCGACTGCTTTGATGCTCGATAACTGAATGCCATTGTCGGTGGCGATGACGCTGGAAAACTCCACCACCTGGGCATGAATCAAGCGCAGTTCGGTGCCGCTGCGGATCTGTTCGTCACGGGCCGGTGAGCTGCCTTCAAGCACCAGGTCGGCGCCAAGGAACTCGGTGGCGCGCAGCATCATCGCGCCGTTGAGGCGCGCGCCGAAATAGCCGATGGCGGTACTCGCCGCCACCGCGACGACCAGCGCGAAGAACAGCACGCGCAATTCACCGGCGCGGGCATCGCGCAGCAACTGGCGGATAGCGAGACTGAACAGACGCAACAGCGGCAGACGTGCCATCAAGGCTCCAGAGGGGCGACCAGCAGCCCGGCTTCAAGTCGGATCAGGCGCCGGCAGCGATGGGCCAGGCGTTCATCGTGGGTCACCAGCACCAGCGTGGTGCCGCGCTCCATATTCAGCTCGAACAGCAAGTCACTGATGCGCTCGCCGGTATGGCTGTCGAGGTTGCCGGTGGGTTCGTCGGCGAACAGCACGTCCGGTTCGGCGGCGAAGGCCCGGGCAATCGCCACGCGTTGTTGTTCGCCGCCGGAGAGCTGGCGTGGCGAGTGCGTCAGGCGCTGGCCAAGACCGACCCGTTGCAGCAATTCGGTGGCGCGTTCGCGGGCGTCTTTGCGGCCATCGAGTTCCAGCGGCAGCATGACGTTTTCCAGTGCGTTGAGGCTGTCGAGCAACTGGAAGGATTGAAAGACGAAACCTACGTGCTCGGCGCGGATACGCGCGCGCTGGTCTTCGTCGAGATTGCTCAGGGCTTGCCCGGCGAGGATGACTTCGCCGCTGCTCGGCAGGTCGAGGCCGGCCAGCAGGCCGAGCAGGGTGGATTTGCCGGAACCGGACGCGCCGACGATGGCCAGGCTGTCGCCCTTGTTCAGTTCCAGGCTGAGTTCGTGCAGGATAGTCAGTTCACCTTCCGCGCTGGGAACCACTTTGCTGAGGTTCTTCGCGGTGAGAATGCTTGCGCCCATGGAGAATCCGATGCGTGTGTGGTTTTTGAGTGCTGGCCTGGCCTTGATGTGCATGGCCCAGAACGCAGCGGCGGGTACTGTCCTGATCGTTGGCGATAGTATCAGCGCCGGTTTCGGACTGGATACCCGCCTGGGATGGGTATCGCTGCTCGAGCAACGGCTCAAACAGGAAGGTTTTGACGACAAAGTGGTCAATGCCTCCATCAGCGGCGACACCAGTGCCGGAGGCCAGGCGCGCCTGCCGGCGCTGCTTGCAGAGCACAAGCCGGAACTGGTGATTCTCGAATTGGGTGGCAATGACGGCCTGCGCGGAATGCCGCCAACGCAATTGCAACAAAACCTTGCGGCGATGATCGACGGCTCGCGCCAGAGCGGCGCCAAGGTGCTGTTGCTCGGCATGCAACTGCCGCCCAATTACGGCAAGCGTTACACCGATGCTTTCGCCGAGGTCTACGGCAAACTCGCCGACGAGAAAAAGATCCCGCTGGTGCCGTTTTTCCTCGATGGCATCGGTGGCCATCCCGATCTGATGCAGGCCGATGGTCTGCACCCGGCAGTCGGGGCTCAGGGCAAGTTGCTGGAAAATGTCTGGCCGACGCTAAAACCGCTGTTATGAGGCTTTTCTAGTGGCAGGCTTTCGGCTAATGTGGCGCCCCCTTATTTGGAGCCCCCGATGTCGCGTTCTGCCTGGTCCCTGTTTGCCTACCAACTGATCGAGCCTGACGAACAGCTGGATCTGTTCGCCTGCCAGGAAGTGCGGGTGCATCTGGTGACCCGTCAACTCGAACTCGGTGGCTCGGCCGACCGGACGTTGTGTGGCAGCTTGCTGCCGGCGCAGCCGCGCTGGTCGAGTGTCGATCGCCGGGTGTTTCAGGATCAGCGCCTGTGCTCGTTGTGCCGGGCGATCCTTGAGTCGCAGAAGCGCGGTACCTCGCCGATCTGGCCTGAGTTGCGTTTCGAGCTCTGACCTTGTGGGAGCGGGCTTGCTCGCGAATGCGGTGTTTCATTCAACGAATGCTTTGACTGACACACCGCATTTGCGAGCAAGCCCGCTCCCACCCAAAGCACCTTGTCGCCTGCTGCAGGGTGGTCTCCCCGAATTCCCGAGGCGCGGTGTACAATCGCGCTCTTATACCCTTGTTGATCATGCGAAGGATTTTCCGGATGTTGCCGCGCTTTCCTGCCGTCACCCGCTGCCTGTCACTTGCCGCCCTGTGTGTGGCCGGTCCCGTTGCTGCATTGGAGTTTCCCCTGCCACCACCCGGTGAGGACATCATCGGCCAGGTGCAGGTGATCAAGGCCAAGTACGAAGATACCTTCGCTGACCTGGGCACCACCTACGATCTGGGCTATTCGGAAATGGTCGCGGCCAACCCGGGCGTCGATGCCTGGCTGCCGGGCGCCGGCACGGAAATCGTCCTGCCGACGCGGTTCATCCTGCCGCCGGGTCCGCGCGAAGGCATCGTGATCAACCTCGCCGAATACCGCCTCTACTACTACCCGAAAGGCCGGAACGTGGTGTACACCTTCCCGTTGGGTATCGGTCGTGAAGGCTGGGGTTCGCCGATCGCTCACACCACTATCACCGCGAAAACGCCGAACCCGACCTGGACCCCTCCAGCGTCGATCAAGGCCGAGCACGCCGCCGATGGTGATCCGCTGCCGAACGTGGTGCCGGCCGGTCCTGACAACCCGCTGGGGCCGTTCAAGTTCAGCCTCGGCACACCCGGCTACCTGATCCACGGTTCGAACAAGAAGTTCGGCATCGGCATGCGCACCAGCCACGGCTGCTTCCGCATGTTCAACAACAACGTGCTGGAAATGGCCAGCATGGTGCCGGTCGGTACCTCGGTGCGCATTCTCAACGACGCGTACAAGTTCGGTCGCAGTGGTGGCAAGGTCTACCTGGAAGCGCACACGCCGATCGACGACAAGGGCAACCCGTCGGTGGTCGACAAGCACACTGCGGTGATCAACGCGATGCTCAAGCGTGAAGATATCGCCAACAACGTGCGGGTAAACTGGGACGTTGTGCGCGATGTAGTGGCGGCTGAAGACGGCCTGCCAACCGAAATCGGTACGCCGGGTGCGGCGGCGCCGATGGTTTCGAACTCGCCGATCGATCTGCAACAGTAAGGTCGATCCGGACCCGCCGGCGCGTGCAGCGTCGGCGGGTTTTTTATTGCCCGGACAAAAGCATCAGGCACAAAAAAGCCGACCCAGAAACTGGGTCGGCTTGATAACAATCCCGAGGGATTATTACTTGCGGCTAGCTTTGTCCAGCATACGCAGAGCACGCTCGTTAGCTTCGTCAGCAGTCTGTTGTGCTTTTTGAGCAGCAGCCAGAGCTTCATCAGCTTTACGGTATGCTTCGTCTGCACGAGCTTGAGCGCGAGCAGCTGCGTCTTCAGTAGCGGTCAGACGTGCTTCGGTTTCTTTCGATGCGCTGCTGCAACCGGTAGCCAGAACTGCGGCCAGAGCCAGAGCAGAGAATTTCAGAACGTTGTTCATCGTGTTCCCCTTCAAGGACTTTCAATTAAGTGGCTTTCTCCTCCGATTGAGGAAATAGCCGGCGTACATACTACCCATTACTTGTAGTAAGTAAACTGACGTAGCGCAAGAAGCAAAAAAAATTGTAGGCGTTGATTCTTTTTCGAGCAACTTTTAACTGGACTGTTTAAAAAATATCCAGCTACAAGCCCCGGCTTGAGCGAGTTATTGAGAAAAAGTTCCCGTTGCCCGGTGCAGTTTTTGCCGTCTTGCACCAAGTCTGTCTAGATGAATTCGTCTACACTTTTGTTCCGATTTTGCATGATGCCTCACCTATCTTTGTCTCTCTTGAGGTGACTTTAAACAAGACGCTACGTCTTAAGTCTCGACATTCGGCAATGTTCAGGTGAGCGCTTCGGGAAGATCTTCCCCACGCCTGCCACTACGCCCATCGATGTCACCCGGTCAATGAGCATGATGACGAGCGCACCTTGAGCATTTTCGCCAATGGTGCCTACTATTTATCACGTGCTCGGTTGTGCGAGATCGGTGTGGCTCTTCTCGGTGTTCATCAGGCACGGGGTGGCGTAGATGTTCCTTCGCCGGAAAAACATCGGTAAGGTAGGGGTCAGAATTCAAGACCCGCGAGGAGTAGTGATGAGCGAGGCGTTGTCCATCCACCATGACCAGGCTGGTCATCAGTTCGAGACCAATGTGGACGGTCATCGTGCCTACCTGACCTATATGGATCTGGGGAAACAGACCTTGGATATCTATCGCACTTTCGTGCCCAACGCGCTGCGTGGCCGGGGCATTGCGGCTGCGCTGACTGAAAGCGCGCTGCAATACGCCGAGGAAATGGGCTACACGGTGATACCGTCGTGCTCCTACGTCGAGCGCTACATGGAGCGCCATCAGAAGCGCGCCGCGAAAATCTGACAAACCCTACACACAAAAACGCCGGGCTGAGCCCGGCGTTTTTTATGCCTGCGAAACGCTGATCAGCTGCGCTGACGTTTCGGCAGAACATCCTTGAGTTTGGCGTGCATGCTGCGCAGGGTGTTCTCGGTGGCAGCCCAATCGATGCAGGCGTCGGTGATCGACACGCCGTATTGCAGGTCGGCGAGGTCTTTCGGGATCGCCTGGCAGCCCCAGTTCAGGTGACTCTCGACCATCAGACCGATGATCGACTGGTTGCCTTCGAGGATCTGGTTGGCGACGTTCTCCATCACCAGCGGTTGCAGGGCCGGATCCTTGTTGGAGTTGGCGTGACTGCAATCGACCATGATGTTCGGCTTGATCTTCGCCTTGTTCAGCGCCTGCTCGCAGAGGGCGACGCTGACCGAATCGTAGTTCGGCTTGCCGTTGCCGCCACGCAGCACCACGTGACCGTAGGCGTTGCCCTTGGTGGTGACGATCGACACGCCACCTTCCTGGTTGATCCCCAGGAAGCGGTGCGGGCTGGAGACCGACTGCAAGGCATTGATCGCCACGGTCAGGCCGCCATCGGTGCCGTTCTTGAAGCCGACGGCCGAGGACAGGCCGGAAGCCATTTCACGGTGAGTCTGCGATTCGGTGGTGCGCGCGCCGATCGCCGACCAGCTGATCAGGTCCTGCAGATACTGCGGGGAGATCGGGTCGAGGGCTTCGGTGGCGGTCGGCAGGCCTTTTTCGGCCAGGTCCAGCAGCAACTGGCGACCGATGTGCAGGCCGTCCTGAATCTTGAACGAGTCGTCGAGGTACGGATCGTTGATCAGACCTTTCCAGCCGACGGTGGTCCGTGGCTTCTCGAAATACACGCGCATGACCAGATACAGGGTATCGGAGACTTCCGCCGCCAGTTCCTTGAGGCGGTCAGCGTATTCGTGGGCAGCCTTGATGTCGTGGATCGAGCACGGGCCGATCACTACGAACAGACGGTGGTCGGTGCCATCAAGAATGTTGCGAATGACTTCGCGGCCCTTGGTGACGGTGCGCAGGGCAGCGTCGCTCAGAGGGATATCACGCTTGAGCTGATCGGGAGTGATCAGGGTCTCGTTAGAGGCGACGTTTAGGTCGTTGATCGGTAAATCAGCCATCGTTTACTCGTCAGGTCACGGGTGCCGGCCGCCAGCGATCCCCGCGCGGCGGAGCACAGCAGATTTAAGCGCGTCGGGGAGCCGAACCTTAGCGCGTCAGACGCGGCTCGACAATGGGCAAACGCCGCTTTAATCCAGCACTGGCTGGGCAAAAGCCTTGCGAACGCTGTCGTGAGAGAACTCGTCGGCGTGTTGTTCGACCCATTGCAGCGCCAGCGCCTGAATATCCTGCAGGTCGTCGTGGGCCTCGTTCATGCGGCAATAGCGTTCGATCTGGCACACCTGTTCGCCCATCCGGGCGCTGAACAGCGTCTGCTCGTCGGTGAACGCGATCCCCACCAGATAGCCCTTTTTACGCCGCAGGCACCACGCCACATAGCCTGGGTAACAAATGTCGGAGTTGAGCGTCGGCATGCGTACTTGCAGTGCGGTGCCGTGGCGCCAGGCGCGGTGATAATTGCAAGCGATCCCGCCGAGGCTGATAGTGTGCAACTGTTGCCTGGAAATGCACTCGGGCTTGAGTAGCGTTAATTCGACAGGCACTTCGTCCGGATGAGGAATGAAACGTCCCATGAGCACAGACTCCCTGTGTCGGCCATTTGACATTGTTTCACCCAGTATAGTGGTCGAATCGCAGCTGACCGATTTTGACGCCGACCAGCGGCTGCTGGCGATGAGCGGTGTTTCACTGGTGATTTTCACCAGTGTCGGCTGCTCCAGCTGCCGCTTTGCCAGGGAGGTGTTGCCCGGGTTCGAGCTGGCGGTCGATCGCCTGTGCTGGATCGATGCCGGCGACAATGGCGGGTTGGTGGAGCGCTATCAGGTCTTTCATTTGCCGGCGCTGTTTGTAGTGCGCGACGGTGAGTTCTTTGGGGCATTGCACACGCGCCTGACAGCCGACGCGCTGAACGCGGCAGTGGCGCAGGCGCTGGGTCGAATTGCAGAGGAGTTGCCATGATGGGAGAGGTCAGCAAACCGGTGGTGGGGATTATCGGCACCGGCGCGATTGGGGGATTCTACGGTTTGATGCTGGCGCGAGCCGGTTGCGATGTGCACTTCTTACTGCGCAGTGAATTCGCCGCAGTGGCCGAACGTGGTTTGCAGGTGGACAGTGCCGTTCATGGCACGCTGACGCTGAACCCGGTGCAGGCCTATGCGAAGGCCGAGGACATGCCGGCCTGCGACTGGCTGCTGGTGGGCGCCAAGACCACCAGCAGCGCCGGGCTGGCCCCGGCGATCATCGCTGCGGCCAAACCCGGTGCGAAAGTGCTGGTGCTGCAAAACGGCCTCGATGTCGAAGACAGCTTGCGCGAGTTGCTGCCAGATTCCCTGCATCTGCTCGGCGGTCTGTGCCTGATCTGCGTGCATCGCGAAGGCCCCGGGCACATTACTCATCAGGCTCTGGGGGCGGTGAACGTCGGTTACCACAGCGGCCCGGCGGCGGACGACGCAGGGCGCATGGCGATCGTCGAGGAGGGCTCCGGGCTGTTCCGTGCTGCCGGCATCGATTCACAGGCGATGCCCAATCTGCATCAGGCGCGCTGGCAGAAACTGGTCTGGAATATTCCCTACAACGGCCTCTCGGTGTTGCTCGGTGCCAGTACCTCGCCGCTGATGGCTGATGCCGACAGTCGCGCGCTGATCCAGGCCTTGATGGCCGAAGTGGTGCAGGGCGCCAGGGCCTGTGGTCACGACATGCCGCCCGGTTACGCCGAGTACCTGTTCATGATGACCGAGAAAATGCCCGACTATTGGCCGAGCATGTACCACGATTTTCTGCACAAGCGGCCGCTGGAGCTGGAAGCGATTTATGCCCGGCCATTGGCGGCAGCCAAGGCGGCAGGGTGTGAACTGCCGCGTATTGAAGCGCTGTATCGCACGTTGAGTTTCATCGACCGACGCAACACCTGAGTCGGTTTTTCGGGAAGTGGGGGAAGGCATGGCCAAGAACATCGATGACAAGCTGGTGCTGGCGATTTCGTCTCGCGCCTTGTTCGACCTGAGCGAGAGTCACAAGGTCTACCTGTCGAGCGGCGTCGAAGCCTACCGGCAATATCAGATCGAGCACGAAGACGAGATTCTCGCCCCCGGCGATGCCTTTCCCCTGGTGGAAAAACTTCTCAGCCTCAACAGTCGCCTCGACCGCGCCCGGGTCGAGGTGATTCTGGTCTCGCGTAACAGTGCCGACACCGGTCTGCGCGCGTTCAATTCGATCCATCACTATGGGCTGGACATCTCTCGGGCGGCATTCGTCGGCGGGCGCAGTCCCTATCCGTACCTCAAAGCCTTTGGCTGTGATCTGTTTCTGTCCACGCACGCCGAAGATGTACGCGCCGCGCTGGACGCCGGATTTGCTGCCGCGACAATTCTGTCCGGTGGCGCCAGTCGTGCTGCCAGTGACGAGTTGCGCATTGCCTTCGATGGCGACGCGGTGCTGTTCTCCGATGAATCCGAGCGCATTTATCAGTCCGGCGGGCTGGAGGCGTTTCAGGCCAAGGAGCGTGAGGCGGCGCGCGAGCCATTGCGCGGCGGGCCGTTCAAAGGCTTCCTGGCGGCGCTCAATGCGCTGCAGCGCGAGTTCCCCGAGGACGATTGCCCGATTCGCACGGCGCTGGTGACCGCACGTTCGGCGCCGGCCCACGAGCGGGTGATCCGCACCTTGCGCGAGTGGGACATCCGTCTCGACGAGTCGTTGTTCCTCGGCGGGCTGACCAAATCGGCGTTTCTCGAAGCCTTTGCTGCCGATGTGTTTTTCGACGATCAGGCCGGCCACTGCGAGCTCGCCCGCGAAGTGGTCGCCACCGGCCACGTGCCGCACGGCATCAGCAACGAACCGTCGATCTAAAGCCCCTGTGCTTCAAGACGTTGCGTCGCACGTCGTACTCGCCTGGGCACTGCTAAGCTGAATCAAATCTCCGCCATGTTGGCACGCGAGGAGGTCATATGATTCGTTCGATGCTGTATGCCACTGACCTCGGTCTGTACGCACCGTTAGTGATGCAGCATGCCCTGGCGTTGGCGCGAACATTCAATGCCGACTTGTATGTGGTGCATGCGGTGGAGCCTATGGGGTTGTTTGCCGAGTCGGTGTTGCAAAGCTATCTCGACGAGCAGGCATTGAACGAATTCCACAGTCAGGGTCTGAAAACTGTCATCGCCAATATCGAACAGCGGGTGCTCGACAGTTTTCGCGAAGAGCTGGGGGACGAGGGCGAGCAGGATCTGCAGCGGATTCGCGCGGTTCGGGTGCTGCAGGGCGATCCGGCGCAGGTGATTCTCGACCAGGTGCAAAAGCTCTCGGTGGATTTGCTGATCGTCGGCACGCATAGCCACGGAGTGGGGGTGGAAACGCCGTTGGGGCGCACGGCCACGCGAGTCCTGCAATTGGCCAAGGTGCCGGTTTATCTGGTGCCGTTGGTGGAGCGTCGGCGTCGGGGGGATCGCTGAAGCGGTAATAATGGCGTTTTGATAAAAAAGTTCTAGATTTATTCATCAAACCATTAATATAGTTATATACCGTCGCTGATGCCCGTGGCGTCTACCTGCTTTGAGGGATACATATGAAGCTTCAACAATTGCGCTACATCTGGGAAGTGGCGCACCACGACCTCAACGTTTCCGCTACAGCCCAAAGCCTTTACACCTCGCAACCGGGTATCAGTAAACAGATCCGCCTGCTGGAAGACGAACTTGGCGTTGAAGTGTTCGCCCGCAGCGGCAAGCACCTGACCCGCGTCACGCCGGCCGGCGAGCGTATCATCACCACCGCTGGCGAGATTCTGCGCAAAGTTGAAAGCATCAAACAGATTGCCCAGGAATTCTCCAACGAGAAGAAAGGTACCCTGTCGATCGCCACCACCCACACCCAGGCGCGTTATGCACTGCCGCCGGTGATCAGCAATTTCATCAAGCAATACCCGGACGTGGCGCTGCACATGCACCAGGGGTCGCCGATGCAGATCGCCGAAATGGCCGCTGACGGCACCGTTGATTTCGCCATTGCCACCGAAGCGCTCGAGCTGTTCGGTGACCTGGTGATGATGCCGTGCTACCGCTGGAACCGCTGCGTGGTGGTGCCGCAGGGGCACCCGCTGACCAAGCTGCCGAAGCTGACCCTTGAAGCGCTGGCCGAATACCCGATCGTGACGTACGTGTTCGGTTTCACCGGCCGTTCGAAACTTGACGAGGCCTTCAGCCATCGTGGCCTGACGCCGAAAGTGGTGTTCACCGCTGCCGACGCCGACGTGATCAAAACCTACGTGCGCCTGGGCCTGGGTGTGGGCATCGTGGCCAAGATGGCTGTCGACACCAAACTGGACAACGACCTGGTGGTGTTGGATGCCAGCGAGCTGTTCGAGTCGAGTATCACCAAGATCGGTTTCCGTCGCGGCACGTTCCTGCGTGGTTTCATGTGCGACTTCATCGAGAAGTTCGCTCCGCACCTGACCCGTGAAGTGATGGCCAAAGCCATTCAGTGCCACAACAAGCAGGAGCTGGAAGAGCTGTTCGACGGCGTCGAACTGCCGGTCCACTAAGAACCTGCCTCAGAGCACCTCGGTGACAGCGAACTGTTGCCGGGTGCCCGCCACCAGAATCTCCACCTCGTCACCCTCGAACTTGCCCAGCAGGCTTTTACCCAGCGGTGAGCGCGGGGTGATGACGGTAATCGGCTGACCCACCACATCGACTTTCAGGCCTGCCGCATCCGGCGCCAGAAACAGCCATTGCTCGCGACCCTTTTCGTCTTCCAGACCGAGCAGGGCGCCGATCTCGATGCCGCGATTTTCATCGTAGGCGCGCAGCGCCAGGTTCTGGCACAGCGCCAGCGACTGGCGGATTTCCTCGACCCGTTTCGCCTGACCCGCCGCCAGATAAGACGCCTCAAGCCCGAGCGTGTCGTATTTGTTCTCGGCGATGTTCTCTTCGTGGGTCGCGGTTTCGTAAGCGGTCTGCGCGGCACGCTCGGCGATGTCGAGGTCGACGCGCAGTTTGTCGAGGATCAGTTGGTGGACGGTGTGCTTGTTCATGATCAATCGCAGAATTGCAAAACGTTGGCGCGGCTCTTTTCGCTCGGCGCGGTCTGGTCCTGTTGCAGCCAGAACTGGCATTTCGCATTCGACTGGTTGCGACTGCTACCGCGAGCCTGATCCAGACGTGCCTGCTGTTCGTTCTTGCGCAGGTTCTCTTCGTACTGCTCGAACAGCGGGCTCTGTGGCGGAATGTCCGGTTGTACCTGGACGGCCGCTGGCGGCTTGGCCAGCTGCTGCACCGCCTGAGCGACAGGCGCCAGTTGTTCGGTGAACATGAATCGCAAGAGCAGCCAGCAGGTCAGGGCGATGGCCAGAAAGCCCAGCCACATGCCCAGGGCAATACTGCCGGTCAGTTGCAGCGCGCTAAGCTGAACAGGCAACGGACGACGTGGGTTGGGACGATAGGGCATGGCTGCCTCCTGGCGGATGATTGCGGGCAAGTGGCGATTGTCGCACGAAGATTAATCGCCGTCGGCTCTTCTGCGCGACGTCATTTATGCGGACAATCAGCGCTTTTGCCAACGGGAGTCTTGCATGTCGGTATCGGAAACCCGCTGGGATATTTTTTGTACCGTGGTCGACAACTATGGCGACATCGGCGTGACCTGGCGTCTGGCCCGGCAACTGGTGGCCGAGCATGGCATGACTGTGCGCCTGTGGGTCGATGACTTGCGCGCCTTCGAGCGTATCTGCCCCGAGATCGATATCCACGTTGCGCAGCAATCGCAGCAGGGGGTCGAGGTGCGGCACTGGCCGAGTGACTGGCCGCAGACGGCCTCGGCGGACGTGGTGATCGCCGCTTTCGCTTGCCAGTTACCACCCGCTTATATGGACGCCATGGCCGAGCGGCAACAACCGCCGTTGTGGATGAACCTCGATTACCTCAGCGCCGAAGACTGGGTAAGCGGTTGTCACGGCTTGCCCTCGGTGAAGTACAAATCGGTGCAGAAGTTTTTCTTCTTTCCGGGGTTTCAGCCAGGCACTGGCGGATTGATACGCGAACGGGGCTTGCTAGAGCGGCGTCGTGCGTTTCAGGCTGACGACGGGGCGCAGCGACAATTCCTGCTGGGGCTGGGGGTTGATCGTGCACCGGATGCACAATTGATCTCCTTGTTTGCCTACGAAAATGCCGGGCTTGCCAGTTGGCTGGACGTGCTGGCTGCCGACGCTGTGCCAACCCACCTGCTGGTGCCGGAAGGGCGGATTCTCGGCGACGTCGCGCGCTGGCTCGGAGTCGATTCGCTGGCCGCCGGCGACTTCAACGTACGGCAGGCGCTGACGGTGCAAGTGTTGCCGTTCGTCCGCCAGGATCAATACGATCAGTTGCTGTGGTGCTGCGACTTCAATGCGGTGCGCGGGGAAGATTCATTTGTCCGGGCACAGTGGGCCGGGCGCCCGATGCTCTGGCACATCTACCAGCAGGACGAAGACATCCATCTGGACAAGCTCGACGCCTTCCTTGCGCTGTACACGAAAGGTCTTTCGCCGGCGGCGGCCGAGGCGATGAACGGTCTGTGGCGAGCCTGGAGTGCCGGGCAACCGATCGGCGAGCACTGGCTAGAGGCCCGTAAACATTGGCCGCAGCTGCAGGAAAACGCCGAGCAATGGTGTCTGGAACAAGGCTTGCAGGCGGATCTTGCCACGGCGCTGGTACAGTTTTACCTAAATTGGATATGATACGCGGCCTAGATTTTTGTAAATCCCATCCAAATTCGGATATTCGCAATGAAAACTGGTAAAGAACTCAAACCCGGTACCGTGATCCGTATCGACAACGATCCTTGGCTGGTTCAGAAAGCTGAATTCACCAAATCGGGCCGTAACAGCGCGATCATGAAGACCAAGCTGAAGAACCTGCTGACCGGTTACAAGACCGAAACCGTTTACGGTGCGGACGACAAGCTGGACGACGTGATCCTGGATCGTAAAGAAGCCACCCTGTCTTTCATCAGCGGTGACACCTACACGTTCATGGACACCACTGACTACACCATGTACGAGCTGAACGCCGAAGACATCGAAAGCGTTCTGCCTTTCGTTGAAGAAGGCATGACCGACGTTTGCGAAGCCGTGTTCTTCGAAGAGCGTCTGGTTTCCGTAGAGCTGCCGACCACCATCGTGCGCGTAGTTGACTACACCGAAGGTTCGGCTCGCGGCGACACTTCCGGCAAAGTCATGAAGCCAGCCAAGCTGAGCAACGGTACTGAGCTGCAGGTTGCTGATTTCATCGAAATCGGTGACAAGATCGAGATCGACACCCGCGAAGGCGGTTCCTACAAAGGCCGTGCCAAATAAGCACGGCTTTTCGCGGAAAGAAAAAGCCCGGCCATTGAGCCGGGCTTTTTTGTGCCTGCGATTTCACCTTCAACACCGGCCCCGTGGGAGCGAGCCGGCTCGCGAAGGCGTCCTGGCAGTTAACACTTCGCTGGATGACACACCGCATTCGCGAGCAAGCCCGCTCCCACAGGGGGGGCTCGATCTTTAAACGGTGGTGTGCAGGCGCACATCGACGTTGCCGCGGGTCGCATTGGAGTACGGGCAGACCTGATGCGCCGCCTCGACCAGGCTCTGTGCATCCGCTTGTTCCAGACCCGGCAGGCTGATGTGCAGGTCGATGTCCAGACCGAAACCGCCAGGGATCTGACCAATGCCGACATGGGCGGTGATCGAGGCGTCGTCGGGAATTTTACGTTTGGTCTGGCTGGCCACGAATTTCAGTGCACCGATGAAGCAGGCCGAGTAGCCAGCCGCGAACAGTTGCTCCGGGTTGGTCGCTGCGCCGCCGGCACCGCCGAGTTCTTTCGGAGTGGCGAGTTTGACATCGAGGATGTTGTCGCTGGAGATCGCACGACCGTCACGGCCGCCAGTGGAGGTTGCGATTGCAGTGTAGAGAGTTTGCATGGTGTGGGCCTCGTTGGGTGTCTTTTGTTTCGCTAATTATTTGCGCGCTAAGTAAGTGCGAGATGAATGTAGCTCGCTAATGTTTAGTGCGCAAGATAATTTTTTGAGGAAAATCGGGATATGCCACCAAGCGCGGTGGTGCGGCCGGCTGGAAGGTTTGTTCTAGAGCGGCTTAAGGCGAATCAAAGCCAGCAAAATAATTTTCGCAGCGTCAATATTTTCAGATCAGCAGGAGGTTCCTGTGGGAGCGAGCCTGCTCGCGAAAGCGGTGCGTCAGTCAGCGAAGGTGTGGGCTGGAAGAACGCCTTCGCGAGCAGGCTCGCTCCCACAAGGGGAAATCAGGTGGACTCGGTCAGGCTGTCTTGCAGGTGGCTGCGCAGGGCTTGCAGCTCCGACTGCAGGTGTTGCAGGCGCTCGACGGTAAAGCCGCTGGCGCCCAGGATGCATTGCGGAACGCGCTTGGCCTGGTCACGAAGGGCCCGGCCCTGTGCGGTCAATTCGACGATCACCACTCGCTCATCCTCGCGACTGCGCGTACGGCTGAGCAGGCCTTCGCCTTCCAGGCGCTTGAGCAACGGCGTCAATGACCCCGGATCGGTCAGCAACCGCGCGCTGATTTCACCCACGGTCAAACCGTCTTTTTCCCACAGCACCATCATCGCCAGATATTGCGGATAGGTCAGGCCCAGCGCTTGCAGCAGCGGCTTGTAGACCTTGGTCATCATCAGCGAAGTGGAATGCAGGGCGAAGCAGGCCTGGTTATCCAGCAGCAGTTGATCGCAGTTGTCGGTGATGTCGCGTTCGGTGGTCATGGCAAAGCCTTGTTCGATGAAGGGTTTGAATCTAGCGCGCGAATGTTTAAGGCGCCAGATAATTATCCCGAATCTAGTGCCGGCCCAGTTCTCGTTGCAGCGCCAGATCCCACGGTGGTACCGGGCTGAAGCGAGTCTTCAGGTATTCGAGGAGCAAGCGGCTGCGCGAGTGGGTCTGCTGTTCCATGCGCAGTGCATAAATGCCGGTGGTCTCCGGTTGTGGCAGACCGTTCTCGCAGAACAGCGGCAATAGCTCGCCACGCAGCAGGTACTCACTGGCCAGCCAGGTCGGTAAATGCGCGATGCCCAGCCCGGCCAGTGCACCGCACACCAGCGCCTCGGCATTGTTGGCGCTCATGCGGATACGCGAGGGGCGATGCAACTGCATCTGCCCGTCCTGTTCGAAGCGCCAGGCGAAGGGCGGGGCAAGGCCTTCCCAATCCAGTCCGTCATGTTCACTCAACTGACCGGGATGGCTCGGCGCACCGCGCCGCTTGAGGTAGTCGGGGCTGGCGCAAGCAATGCGCACCATGCTGGCCAGCGGGGTAGCGACCAGCCGCGTATCGGCCATTTGCCCGGCACGCAAGACCAGGTCGACCTTGCCCAGGTTCGAGCCGTGCATGTCGATGAAGCTGTCGATCAGGTGTAATTGCACGTCGAGGCCCGGGTACAACACCAGAAAGTCGGCAATCACTGGCGCGAGATGGCGGCGACCGAACGCCGCTGGGGCATCGATGCGGATCAAGCCTTCCGGCGCACTGCTCAACGACACCGCTTCGGCCCGGGCCAGTTGCAGTTCGCTGACGATGCGCCGTGCCCGTTCGGCAAACGCCAGCCCGGCCGGTGTGGCCCGCACGGCGTGGGTGCTGCGGATGAACAACTGGCTGCCGACTGCACTTTCCAGGCTGTCGATGCGCCGCGCCACGGCGGAAGGCGTCAATGGATGACGACGGGAAGCCGCAGAAAAACTGCCGCTTTCCAACACATCGAGAAACAGCCCGAGCTGGTCGGTCAATTGATTGGGGTTCATGAGTGTTCAGTGCTTGTGCAAAGTTGGCATAGCCATTGTGCGTTGCTGTGCGTTTCCCCGCCAGCCTCGACTGCGTAGGATGAATCGCCTGACGGATGAGGGAATCGCTGTGCTCGAGTTTTTGTTGTACCTGCTGTTTGGCGCCGCCCTTGGCACATTGGGCGGCATATTCGGCATCGGCGGTGGGCTGATCGCGATTCCGCTGCTGGGTGTCTGGTTCGGTCTCGATCAGCAGATCGCCCAAGGCACGGCGCTGGTGATGGTCGTGCCCAACGTGATGCTCGCGCTGTGGCGCTATCACCAGCGCAATCGCATCGAACTGCGCCATGCACTGCCGTTGGCGATCATGGGCTTCTGCTTCGCCTGGATCGGTTCGATCTGGGCGGTGGGGATCGATGCACAAACCATGCGCATCGGCTTTGTCGCTTTCCTCGTGGTGCTCTCGGCGTACAACTTGCTGAAGATGTTCGGCAAGCAACCGTCTGCCACTTCCCGGATGCGTTATTCCTGGCCGTGGCTCGGCGTGCTAGGCGCGGTGTCCGGAACCATGGGCGGACTGTTTGGTGTCGGCGGGGCCGTGGTGGCGACGCCAGTGCTGACCAGCCTGTTCGGCACCACCCAAGTGGTCGCTCAGGGCCTGTCGCTGGCTCTGGCGTTGCCGAGCACCGGCGTGACGCTGGTGACGTACGCGGTGCATCACGAGGTGGACTGGATGATCGGCCTGCCGCTGGCCGCCGGCGGTCTGGCGAGCATCAGTTGGGGCGTGAAAGTGGCCCACGCCATGCCGGAAAGGCTGCTGCGCGGGCTGTTCTGCGGTTTTCTGGTGCTGTGTGCGGTAATGCTCGCCCTTAAAGTTTGAAGCCTTCGACGATGTGCTCGGCCAGGCATTCGGTGATCGGTGACGGATTGTTCAGGTTACGGATCAGCATGATGCTGGCTTCGGGCAGCAGCGGCAGATCTTCGGCAGCGCCGAGAATGCGCATGTCCGGGGTGATCAGGCTTTCCAGTTGCGCAGTGATCGCCAGACCCGCGCTCACCACCGCCATCAGCGCCGACAGGCTGGTGCTGTTATAGGCGATGCGGTAATCACGGCCCATTGCGTCCAGCGCATTGCAGGCCCACAAGCGGCAAAAACAATCACTGTTGAACATCGCCAGCGGTAGCGGCGTCTGCTCGTGAGCGCTGAAGTTTTGCGCCTCGGCCCAGACGAAACGCTCCTTGCGTAGCAACTGACCGATCTCGTTGCCCGGCTCACGCGTGACGATCGACAAGTCGAGGTCAGTGCGCTGCAACAACTGCTTGCTGGATTCGCAGTGCACTTCAATCTGGATCAGCGGATAGAACTGGGCAAACCGCGACAGGATCCCCGGCAGAAATCGCATCACGTAATCGTCCGGCGTACCGATGCGCACGGTGCCGACCATGTGCGGTTCGCGCAGGGTGTTGAACACCTCGCTGTGCAACTTGAGGATGCGCCGCGCATACCCGAGCAGCACTTGGCCCTCAGCGGTCAGTCGTACCTGACGGCCGTCACGCTCGAACAACTGGCGCTGCAGCACGTCTTCTTCCAGACGCTTCATCTGCATGCTCACTGCCGATTGCGTGCGGTTGACCATTTCGCCGGCGCGGGTAAAACCGCCCTGGTCAGCAATTGCGACGAAGGTGCGCAGGACATCGGTATCGATACTGGGGTAGGCCGACAATTGATGAATCTCCGTGATGAATGCCATCAGAAACATTCGTTGGATTGATCTTAGCGCCAGCGCGAGACTTGAGCCATCCACAAGGAGGGCAACACGATGAAAGGTCAAAGAGAGTATGTAGACGAAACAAAATTTTCCGGCCACGGCCATATCGTTTCCGACCTGCTGCACAAGTTTAGCCGCTGGTATGAACTGCACCGTGAACGCGAGTTGCTCGCCAGTCTGAGCGACGAAGCGCTGAAGGACATAGGGGTCAGCCGTGCCGATGTTGAGCACGAGGCCATCCGGCCGTTCTGGGACGATCCGATGCATAAATGATCAGGGCCTTACTACACAAACCACTTTCAAGTGAGGTAGGTTGCGAGCAGACAAGGAGATGTACATGCCCGCGACTCTGGCCTTTTCCCTCAAACAGGCGCGACGTCTGGCGCTGGCTGCCCAAGGGTTCAACGGGCGCCAGCCGCCGACCGTCAAGGCGCCGCAGCTCAACCGGTTGATCGAACGGCTGGGCCTGCTGCAGATCGACTCCGTCAATGCCGTGGTGCGCTCGCACTACCTGCCGCTGTTTTCCCGTCTGGGTGCCTATTCCTCTGATTTGCTCGACCAGGCTGCCTGGAGTTCGGGGCGACGTCGCACGTTGTTCGAATACTGGGGCCATGAAGCGTCATTGTTGCCGCTGTCGATGTATCCGTTACTCGGCTGGCGCATGCAGCGCGCCAGGCGTGGTGAAGACATCTATCAACAATTGGCCAGGTTCGGGCGTGAGCAGCAGGAGACGATTCGCCGGGTACTGGCATCTGTCGAAAAGCAAGGCGCACTGGGCGCCGGCAGTCTGTCGACCCGCGAAGACAAGGCCGGGCCGTGGTGGGACTGGAGCGCGGAGAAGCATGCACTGGAATGGTTGTTTGCTGCCGGTGAAGTGACTGTGGCCGGCCGCCGGGGGTTTGAGCGTTTGTACGATTTGCCGGAGCGGGTCATCCCGGCGCCGGTTCTGCAGCAGCCGCTGCCGGATGAAGCCGAAGCCCAGCGCGGTTTGCTGCTGCATGCGGCCCAGGCGTTGGGTGTCGGCACTGAAAAAGACCTGCGCGATTACTTTCGCCTGAATCCGGGAGATGCTCGACCGCGACTGGCGGAGCTGGTCGAGGACGGGCAATTGCAGACCTGCGAAGTTGCCGGTTGGCGACAGATCGCCTATTGCCTGCCGGAACCGAAAGTGCCGCGCAAAGTTGTCGCCAGTGCGCTGTTGTCGCCGTTCGACTCGTTGATCTGGGAGCGCAGTCGCACCGAGCGGTTGTTCGATTTCCGCTATCGACTGGAGATCTACATGCCGCAGGACAAGCGGGTCTACGGCTATTACGTATTGCCGTTCTTGCACAACGAGCGGATTGCCGCGCGGGTCGATCTACGCGCCGAACGGGCGTCGGGACGCCTGGCGGTGCACGCGGTGCACGAGGAGGAACCGGGGCTGGGAGATGAGGGGATGCTGGCGCTGGCCTTGAATTTGCGGCGGATGGCCGATTGGCTGGGGCTTGAGCGGGTGCAACTGAATTGTCAGCGAGAGAGTGCGGGGCGGTTGCGGGTGGCATTGGCGCAGATTGGCTGTGACTGAGCTGGCCTCTTCGCGAGCAGGCTCGCTCCCACAGGGCACTTGTGAACGACACAGATCCAATGTGGGAGGAGGAGCCGGGACTGGGAGATGAGGGGATGCTGGCGCTGGCCTTGAATTTGCGGCGGATGGCCGATTGGCTGGGGCTTGAGCTGGCCTCTTCGCGAGCAGGGGACTTGTGAACGACACAGATCCAATGTGGGAGCGGGCTTGCTCGCGAAGGCGGCCGGTCAGACGCTAGATACCTGACGGATTCAGCGCCGAACCTGCTTCAGGGTTTCCGCGATCAAAAACGCCAGCTCCAGCGACTGATCGGCATTCATCCGCGGATCGCAGTGGGTGTGATAACGGTCCGACAACCCGTCTTCAGTAATCGGTCGCGCCCCCCCGATGCACTCGGTGACATTCTGTCCGGTCATCTCGATGTGAATCCCGCCGGCATAAGTGCCTTCGGCTTCGTGCACCTGGAAGAACTGCTTCACTTCGCCAAGGATCTGCGCGAAGTCGCGGGTCTTGTAGCCGCTGCTGGCCTTGATGGTGTTGCCGTGCATCGGGTCCGAGCTCCACAGCACCTGTTTGCCTTCACGCTGCACCGCGCGCAGGAGTGCCGGCAGGTGATCGCCGACCTTGTTCGCGCCCATCCGCGCGATCAGGTTCAGGCGCCCGGGGTCGTTGTCCGGATTGAGCACGTCGATCAGACGGATCAGGTCGTCCGGGTTCATGCTCGGGCCGACTTTTACGCCAATCGGGTTGTTCACCCCGCGCAGGAATTCGACGTGGGCGCCGTCGAGCTGACGGGTGCGGTCACCGATCCACAGCATGTGCGCCGAGCAGTCGTAGTAATCGTTGGTCAGGCTGTCGCGGCGCACGAAGGCTTCTTCGTAGTTCAGCAGCAGCGCTTCGTGGGCGGTGAAGAAACTGGTTTCGCGCAGTTGCGGCGAGCTGTCCATGCCGCAGGCGCGCATGAACGCCAGGGTTTCATCGATGCGGTCGGCGAGGTGGCTGTATTTCTCGGCCAGTGCCGAGTTGGCGATGAAATCGAGGTTCCACTTGTGGACCTGATGCAGGTCGGCAAAACCGCCCTGGGCGAAGGCGCGCAGCAGATTGAGGGTGGCGGTGGACTGGTGATACGACTGCAGCAGACGCTCAGGATCCGGCACGCGGCTTTTTTCGTCGAAACCGATGCCGTTGACGATGTCGCCACGGTAGGCCGGCAGGGTTACGCCATCGATGGTTTCATCGTTGGCCGAGCGCGGCTTGGCGAATTGGCCGGCCATGCGCCCGACCTTGACCACCGGGCAACCGGCGGCAAAGGTCATGACGATCGCCATCTGCAACAACACTTTGAACGTATCGCGAATCTTCGCTGCCGAGAACTCGGCGAAGCTTTCCGCACAATCGCCGCCCTGCAGCAGGAACGCCCGGCCCTGGGTCACTTCGGCAAACTGCCGGCGCAGCTCGCGCGCTTCGCCGGCAAACACCAGTGGCGGGTAGCTGGCGAGGGTCTGCTCGACCTGGCGCAGATGCGCCGCGTCGGGGTATTGGGGTTGTTGCTGGATCGGCAGGGCGCGCCAGCTGTCAGGGCTCCACGGTTGGCTCATCACGGTCTCTAATTGGTTCTACGCACGGGAAGCCCATGGTAGCAGCAATTAGTGCGTGACCTGCTCCCGCCCCATCACCGACAATCGCCGCTTTGCCACGGCGCCTGAGCGGTGCCATCGCGTCACCGCGCCCGGTGACCATCAGGAGACGAAATGACTGAGGAGCGCGTCGAGCTGTTGCTCGCCGAGGTACAGGATGAGTTCGGCGTGATTCGCGTGCTGGAAGTGGCCGATTACCGCTTTCTGGAGTTCGGCGATGCCATCGAGCAGAGCTGCGTGTTTACCGCCGATCCGAGCTGGCTGGAGTACGACTACACCCGGGCAATGCTGATTGGCGCGTTGTGCCACGAACAACCGGAGAGCGCACTGTTTCTCGGCCTCGGTGCCGGCACGCTGACTCAGGCCTGCCTCAAGTTCCTGCCGCTGGAAGACGTCGAAGCCATCGAACTGCGCCCGGATGTACCGCGCCTGGCCATCGAATACCTCGGGCTGGATGATGACCCGCGCCTCTACATTCGTGTCGGCGATGCGCTGGAACTGCTGCCGACGGCCGAGCCAGCGGATCTGATCTTTGTCGACCTGTATACCGATGTCGGCCCGGGTGTCGGGCATCTGGCCTGGAGTTTCCTCGGTGACTGTCAGAAGCGCCTGAATCCGGGCGGCTGGCTGGTGATCAACCAGTGGGCCACCGATGACGGCAAACCACTGGGTGCGGCGCTGTTGCGCGGTCTTTATCACCGGCACTACTGGGAGCTGCCGGTGAAGGAGGGCAATGTGATTCTGATTGTGCCGGCCGACCTCGATCAGGCGCTGGACATGCAAGCTCTGACGGCCCGGGCTGAAGCGCTGGCGCCACAGTTGGGGTATTCGTTGCAGTCGCTGATCAAGGCGATTCGCCCGGCGACTTGAGTCGTCAGTGATGGCCCTTTCGCAAGCAGGCTCGCTCCCACTTTGGAATGTATTCCCCCTGTGGGAGTGAGCCTGCTCGCGATGGCGCCCTGACAGGCGCCATGATTTTCAGATCCCTTTGAAAATCCCCGGCCGCCGCTCAACCAGCGAACGCACCCCCTCCTTGGCATCCTCACTGCCGAGCAACTTCTTCACCAGCGCCGGCAACCCTTGCGCCGCCGCCGTCTCGCCTTCATAGCGTGCCTGCCGCGCCGACATCAGCGTCGCCTGCACGCCCAGCGGGGCCTGTCGGGCAATGCGCTCGGCCAGTTCGATCGCTCGGGGCAACAGGTCCTCACTGGCCATCACTTCCTGCACCAGTCCCAGGCGCAGCGCATCATGCGCATCGAACTCATCACCGGTCAGCAGCCAGCGCATGGCATTGCCCCAGCCGGCCACTTGATGAAAGCGTAAGGTCGCGCCACCAAAAGGAAAAATCCCACGCTGCACTTCCATTTGCGCGAAGCGGGTATTGCTTGCGCACAGGTTGATATCCGCCGCGAGCATCAACTCGATTCCGATGGTCAGGCAGTAACCCTGCGCGGCGACAATCACCGGTTTGCTGACCCGTGGCCCAACGAAAACGCCCCACGGATCGCAACCGCCGGTCGGAACCTGCCAGCCTTCGGCGAGCGCAGCACTCGCGTTCAACAAATCCAGACCGGCGGTAAAGTGCTCGCCATGCCCGAACACCACGGCCACCCGCGCTTCGCTGTCGGCCTCGAATTCACCGTAGGCCAGGCTCAGCGCATTGAGCAGGTCGAGGTCGAACGCATTGCGTTTGGCGGCTCGATCCAGGCCGATCAGGTGGACATGACCACGACGTTCACGGCTGACGCGGCCGGGGCAGGGCTGATTCATGGGTAAATCCTCGGGCGGGAAGGGCGGGTGCAGCGACGGTATGCCGCACATCGATGAATCGTTTAAGCGTCATCACCCGCAGGGCCGGGCCTTTGCAAAATAGACCTTCGCACGATTATCCGCAAAACCCCATTACACAGCGGTGACACACGGATTCAGGCGATAAAAAAAGCTCCCTTTTTTGGCAAATTCCGGTATAGTGCGCGCCGGCCTTTAACCGGGCCGCGTTTAGGTAGCGCAATTCCCCGAAGTCAGCTTCGGCTGCACGTCCGCACTGCGGGCTCTTCCTTGACGATTCTTTTTCATTCATACGTTTTCGCAAATCCCCGCCGACAAAGCTGCCAGGGCGACTCTTGAGTCTCAACACGGCATGTGCAGCTTTGGAGCATGGGTCTTTGCGGATGCACTTAGAGGCAGACCCATGACCCAGGAAATCGGCGGCTTCGCCGCTCTTGAACTTCATCCCAATATTGTCGCTGCAGTAGTCGCTACCGGCTATGAAGAGCCTTCGGCCATTCAGCAGCAGTCGATCCCGATCATCCTCGCCGGTCACGATATGATTGGTCAGGCGCAAACCGGTACCGGTAAAACCGCTGCCTTTGCCCTGCCTATCCTGCACCGCATTGATCCGTCCAAGCGCGAGCCGCAAGCTCTGATCCTGGCCCCAACTCGTGAGTTGGCGCTACAAGTTGCAACCGCTTTCGAAACCTACGCCAAGCAAATGCCGGGCGTAACTGTTGTGGCTGTCTACGGCGGCGCGCCGATGGGCCCACAATTGAAAGCAATCCGTAATGGCGCACAGATCGTTGTCGCCACTCCGGGCCGTCTGTGCGACCACCTGCGTCGCGACGAAAAAGTCCTCGCTACCGTGAACCACCTGGTTCTGGACGAAGCAGACGAAATGCTCAAATTGGGCTTCATGGACGACCTGGAAGTTATCTTCAAGGCCATGCCGGAAACCCGTCAGACCGTATTGTTCTCGGCTACCCTGCCGCAATCGATCCGTGCCATCGCCGAGCGTCACCTGCGCGATCCAAAGCACGTGAAGATCCAGAGCAAGACCCAGACCGTTACCGCGATCGAACAGGCTCACCTGTTGGTTCACGCTGACCAGAAGACCTCTGCCGTTCTCAGCTTGCTGGAAGTGGAAGATTTCGACGCTCTGATCATGTTCGTGCGCACCAAGCAAGCGACCCTGGATCTGGCCAGCGCCCTCGACGCCAAAGGCTACAAAGCCGCAGCGTTGAACGGCGACATCGCCCAGAACCAGCGTGAGCGCGTCATCGACTCGCTGAAAGATGGCCGTCTGGACATCGTTGTGGCGACCGACGTGGCTGCCCGTGGTCTGGACGTTCCGCGCATCACCCACGTGTTCAACGTGGACATGCCGTACGACCCAGAGTCCTACGTGCACCGTATCGGCCGTACCGGCCGTGCCGGTCGCGAAGGTCGTGCGTTGCTGCTGGTGACGCCACGTGAGCGCCGCATGCTGCAAGTGATCGAGCGTGTAACCGGTCAGAAGGTTGCCGAAGTGCGTCTGCCGGACGCTCAGGCTGTTCTCGATGCACGCATCAAGAAACTGACCAACAGCCTGTCGCCGCTGGTCGCTGATGCCGAGTCGACTCACGGTGAGCTGCTCGATCGTCTGACTGCAGACATCGGCTGCACTCCGCGTGCTCTGGCTGCTGCTCTGCTGCGCAAGGCTACCAACGGTCAAGCGTTGAACCTGGCTGCGATCGAGAAGGAACGTCCACTGGTGCCGAACAACGCACCGCGTGGCGACCGTCCTGAGCGTTCCGGCGATCGTCCGGATCGTGGTGACCGCGAGCGTCGTGCGCCAATGCCTTTGGGCGAAGGTCGTGCCCGTTGCCGTACCGCGCTGGGTGCGCGTGACGGTATCGCCGCAAAGAACCTGCTGGGCGCCATCCTCAATGAAGGTGGTCTGGCCCGCGAAGCGATCGGTCGCATCCAGGTGCGTGACAGCTTCAGCCTCGTCGAGCTGCCGGAAGATGGTCTGGACAAACTCCTGACCAAGCTGAAGGACACCCGTGTCGCTGGCAAGCAGCTGAAACTGCGTCGCTACCGCGAAGATTGATCCGCCCTTGGGCTGATTGATCGAACATAAAAAATCCCCGACTGGTTCGGGGATTTTTTTTGCCTGCCTTTTGGATTGCCACACCAGTCTGTGGGAGCGAGCCTGCTCGCGAAGGCGTCAGCCGAAGCGATAAATGTCCATACCCAGCGCCCCCATGGTGAACCCTTGGTGCGCCACGCTGAACTCACCCCCGGCACCGCGGGCAAAATACAACGGCAACAAATGCTCGTCACTCGGATGGCTGCGCACCGCGTTCGGCGCCTGCTGACGGTAGTCGTGCAGTGCCGTCTCATCGTCAGCGGCAAGCTTGTCGATGATCCAGTCGCGAAAGTCCCTGGCCCACGGCTCGACGCTGTCCGGGCCGGCGTGCCAGTCCAGTTCACGCAGATTGTGTGTGATGCTGCCAGAGCCAATCAGCAAAATGCCCTGAGCGCGCAGGCCCGCCAGCGCTTGCCCCACGCGGGTTTGCAGCGCCGGGCCGCCGCGACTCGGCAGCGAAACCTGCACCACCGGGATATCCGCTTGCGGATACATCAGCGACAGTGGCACCCACACACCGTGATCGAACGGGCGTTGCGGATCGAGACGTGCTGGCAGATGCGCGGCCTGCAGCAATTGGGCGACCTCGGTCGCCAGTTGCGGGTCGCCCGGTGCCGGGTACTGCACGTCGAACAGGGCGCGCGGGAAGCCACCGAAGTCATGCCAGGTTTCCGGCTGCGCGTGGCTGCTGACCAGCAGTTCGTGGCTCTCCCAGTGTGCGGAGACGATCACGATGGCTTTCGGTCGGGGCAGCTCGGCTGCCAGGCGCTTCAGGGCCGGGCCGCTGGCGCCTGGCTCCAGAGCAAGCATGGGTGAGCCATGGGAAATAAACAGGCTGGGAAACATGATGGGTTCCTGAGCGGTAAGATGGCCTCATCTTCAGTCAGATCATTGATCTAAATCTAATATAAGTTTTAACGCCTTTTGATCGAATTTATTGGAGGGATGCATGCAGCCTGAGTTTTGGCACAAGAAGTGGGAGTCCAATCAGATCGGCTTTCATTTGCCTGAGGTAAACCCGTATTTGCAGCGTCACTGGCCGCAACTGGCCCTCCAGGCACAGGCGCGGGTGTTGGTGCCGTTGTGCGGGAAAAGTCTGGATCTGGCGTGGCTGGCTGGGCGCGGTCATCAGGTGCTAGGGATCGAATTATCGGAAAGAGCTATTGAGGACTTCTTCAGTGAGCATCAGATAGCGCCGCAGATCAGCGAAAAGGGCGCGTTCAAGGTCTATCGTGGTGACGGTATTGAGTTGTGGTGTGGCGATTTCTTCGCATTGACCGCAGGCGACGTGGCAGATTGCGCGGCGCTCTATGACCGGGCCGCGCTGATTGCCTTGCCGCCGGCGATGCGTGAGCGCTATGCGACGCATCTGCAGCAGATCCTGCCGCAGGCGGTGCAAGGGTTGCTGATCACGCTGGATTACGATCAGGCGCAGATGCCCGGGCCGCCGTTTGCGGTGGGTGATGATGAGGTGCAGCGCTTGCTGGGACATGCGTGGCAGGTGCAGATGCTTGAAGAGCAGGATGTGCTGGGGGAGAGCTGGAAGTTCCTGCAGGCGGGAGTGACGCGGCTGGAGGAGCGGGTTTACCGCATCACTGGCCGGTAGTTTTTTGTCGGTATTAACGGCCTCTTCGCGAGCAAGCCCGCTCCCACAGGGGGGGCGGGTGTTCTCGGCATCTCCAGTACATAAAAATCACTGTGGGAGGGGGCTTGCTCCCGAAGGGGCCAGAACGGGTGTCTGGCAGGTGCAGATGCTTGAAGAGCAGGTGGGAGTGAGGCGGCTGTTTACCGCATCACTGGCCGGTAGTTTTTTGTCGGCATTAATGGCCTCTTCGCGAGCAAGCCCGCTCCCACAGGGGGATCGCGGGTGTTCTCGGCATCTTGAATACACAAAAAACATTGTGGGAGGGGGCTTGCTCCCGAAGGGGCCAGAACGGGTGTCTGGCAGGTGCAGATGCTTGAAGAGCAGGTGGGAGTGAGGCGGCTGTTTACCGCATCACTGGCCGGTAGTTTTTTGTCGGCATTAATGGCCTCTTCGCGAGCAAGCCCGCTCCCACAGGGGATCGCGGGTGTTCTCGGCATCTTGAATACACAAAAAACATTGTGGGAGGGGGCTTGCTCCCGAAGGGGCCAGAACGGGTGTCTGGCAGGTGCAGATGCTTGAAGAGCAGGTGGGAGTGAGGCGGCTGTTTACCGCATCACTGGCCGGTAGTTTTTTGTCGGCATTAATGGCTTCTTCGCGAGCAAGCCCGCTCCCACAGGGGATCGCGGGTGTTCTCGGCATCTTGAATATACAAAAAACATTGTGGGAGGGGGCTTGCTCCCGAAGAGGCCAGAACAGGCGCCGCATAATCCAGAGCATAAAAAAGGCCCGCATCGCTGCGGGCCTTTTCTTTACTGCGCCAAACCGATCAACCGCGACGACGCAGGGCGTCGATACGCTCTTCCAGCGGCGGGTGGCTCATGAACATGCGGGCGAAGCCCTGCTTGATGCCACCGTTGATGCCGAAGGCATTCAGGGTGTCGGGCATGTGTACCGGCAGGCCCTGTTCGGCGCGCAGGCGTTGCAGGGCGCCGATCATTGCGTTGGTGCCGGCCAGCCGTGCACCGGCCTCGTCGGCACGGAATTCGCGTTTGCGCGAGAACCACATGACGATGGCGCTGGCGAGAATGCCCAGTATCAATTCGGCGAAGATGGTCGCCACGTAGTAGGCGATACCCTGGCCTTCCTCGTTCTTGAAGATCACCTTGTCGACGAAGTTGCCGATGATCCGCGCAAAGAACATCACGAAGGTGTTCACCACGCCCTGGATCAACGCCAGGGTGACCATGTCACCGTTGGCGACGTGGCCGATTTCGTGGGCCAGCACGGCTTTCACTTCGTCCGGCGAAAAGCGCTCGAGCAGGCCCTGGCTGACCGCGACCAGCGCGTCGTTCTTGTTCCAGCCGGTGGCGAAGGCGTTTGCTTCGTAGGCCGGGAAAATACCGACTTCGGGCATCTTGATCCCGGCTTCGCGGGACAGTTGCTCGACGGTTTGCAGCAGCCATTGCTCATGCCGGGTACGTGGCTGGCTGATGATCTGGGTGCTGGTGCTCATCTTCGCCATCCACTTGGAGATGAACAGCGAGAACAGCGAACCGGCGAAACCAAAGACCGCACAGAAAACCAGCAGCTGACTGAGGTTGAGATCAACCCCGTTGGCCGCCATGAACCCGTTGAAGCCGAACAGGCTCAGGGTGATGCTGGCTATCAGCACGACCGCCAGGTTAGTGGCCAAAAACAGCAGGATGCGCATCATGGTTGTAGAAATCTCCTCAAGCTAAAGATGTAGCGTACTGCGGGGTATATAAGGTGCGGCACCGGGTGATTCAACCGAGTGACTATTTCAAACTGTGTCCTACAGCGGAATCCATGGCGGGCAGGTCATTCCCCACGAGCAAAACCGAAAGGACTGACAGACAGCCGCCACCCGCCGCCATTACGTCAGATGCGTGTAAGCCATACGAATCGCAAGTGTAGAAGGCGCAGCGAGGCGGGGAGGGCAGAAGTGTTGCTGAATCAGACAGTGCGCAACGTTCGGCCCGTTGCGCACTGTCTGGCCGTTACTGGCGGTAGGACTTGAGGAAGTTGCCGATGCGCCCGATAGCCATCTCGAGGTCGTCGACACGTGGCAGGGTCACCACGCGGAAGTGATCCGGCCACGGCCAGTTGAACGCTGTACCTTGCACTACCAGCAGCTTCTCGGAGAGCAGCAGGTCCAGCACGAACTTCTCGTCGTTGTGGATCGGGCAGACCTTCGGGTCGATCTTCGGGAACGCGTACAGCGCGCCCATCGGCTTGACGCAGCTGACGCCCGGAATGTCGTTGAGCAGCTCCCAGGTACGGTTGCGCTGCTCCAGCAGGCGACCCTGCGGCAGTACCAGGTCATTGATGCTCTGGTAACCACCGAGGGCGGTCTGGATCGCATGCTGGCTCGGCACGTTGGCACACAGGCGCATGTTGGCCAGCATGTCGATGCCTTCGATGTAGCTCTGGGCATTGTGTTTCGGCCCGGAGATAGCGATCCAGCCCGAGCGGAAACCGGCGACGCGGTAGGATTTCGACAGACCGTTGAAGGTCAGGCACAGCAGATCCGGGGCCAGCGAGGCGGTGCAAATGTGTACGGCGTCGTCGTAGAGGATCTTGTCGTAGATCTCGTCGGAGAACACCACCAGGTTGTGTGCGCGGGCGATTTCCAGCATGCCCAGCAACACTTCCTTCGAATACACCGCACCGGTCGGGTTGTTCGGGTTGATGATCACCATGGCTTTGGTGTTCGGGGTGATCTTGGCCTTGATGTCGGCCAGATCGGGGAACCAGCCGGCACCTTCGTCGCAGAGGTAATGCACGGCGTTACCGCCGGCCAGGCTCACGGCGGCGGTCCACAGCGGGTAGTCCGGCGCTGGCACCAGCACTTCGTCACCGTTGTTGAGCAGCGCCTGCAGCGACATCACGATCAGTTCGGACACGCCGTTGCCCAGGTAGATGTCTTCGATGCCGACACCTTCGACATTTTTTTGCTGGTAGTACTGCATCACCGCTTTACGGGCGCTGAACAGACCTTTGGAGTCGCTGTAGCCCTGGGCGGTCGGCAGGTTGCGGATCACATCCTGAAGAATTTCGTCCGGCGCTTCGAAACCAAACGGCGCCGGGTTGCCGATGTTCAGCTTGAGGATGCGCTGGCCTTCCTCCTCCAGACGTTTGGCGTGCTTGAGCACCGGGCCGCGAATGTCGTAGCAGACGTTGGCGAGCTTGTTCGATTTGCTGAACTGCATGGCGATGTGATCCCGAAAATGAACGATCCAGACGGCGAATGGACAACCGTGCTGGGATTCCTGCGTCTTCGCACAGGCGGAGTCTTGCGCCGTGGCGCCGAGAATCCGTTTGAATGCGCCCGGTCTGGCTGCCAGACTGGCGTGTGACGAGGCGCAATCATACGTGCCACCCGATCCGTGGAAAAGGTACAGATCGGGCTTTTTCAGCCGCTGAGGTGTGATGATGGAAAAGTTGGAAAAAACCCTGGAAGAATGGCGTGCGATGCTCGACCCGGAGCAATACAACGTTTGCCGACTCAGTGCTACCGAACGGCCGTTCTCCGGCAAATACAACGCCACCAAAACCGATGGCGTCTATCACTGCGTCTGCTGCAATGAAGCACTGTTCGACTCCAGGACCAAATTCGATTCCGGCTGCGGCTGGCCAAGCTTCTACGCGCCGATCGGCGAGAGCGCCATGACCGAGATTCGCGATACCAGCCACGGCATGATTCGCACCGAGGTCAAGTGCGCTCGCTGCGATGCGCATCTGGGCCACGTATTCCCTGACGGTCCGCCACCGACTGGCCTGCGTTATTGCATCAACTCGGTGTGCCTGAATCTCGAGCCGCGCGAGTAATCGAACGGGCGACCTGCGGGCCGCCTTTCGGATAATTAAATTGCACACAATTTAATTGCTCGCTATGTTTGGTTTTTCCCGATCACCCGTGGAGCCGACTCATGAGCGACAACCTGCTGAATATCCCTGTCACGAACATCAAGGGCGAGCAAAAGACCCTCGCCGAATACGCCGGCAAAGCGGTGCTGGTGGTCAACACCGCCAGCAAATGCGGGTTCACCCCGCAATACAAAGGTCTGGAAGAACTCTGGCAGACCTACAAGGATCAGGGCCTGGTGGTGCTGGGCTTCCCGTGCAATCAGTTCGGCAAACAGGAGCCGGGCAACGAGGGCGCGATCAGCGAGTTCTGTGAGCTGAACTACGGCGTCAGCTTCCCGCTGTTCAAGAAGATCGACGTCAACGGTACCGACGCGCATCCGCTGTTCGTGCAGTTGAAAAAGCGCGCTCCGGGTCTGCTCGGCTCACAAGGCATCAAGTGGAACTTCACCAAGTTCCTGATTGGCAAGGATGGTCAACTGGTCAAGCGTTTCGCCCCGGCCACCAAGCCGCAGGACCTGACCAGCGAGATTGAAGCCTTGCTCAAATGAATAGCCTGCCCGTCGATTCGCTGAAGCTCGACAGTCAGTTGTGCTTCAAGTTGTACGCCGCGTCCCGGGCGGTGATTCGTGCTTACAAGCCGATGCTCGATCAGCTCGGCCTGACCTACCCGCAATATCTGGCGATGCTGGTGCTGTGGGAATGGCAGCAGAATGCGCCAGAGCAACCGACGGTCAAGGCGTTGGGCGAGCGGCTGCTGCTGGATTCCGGCACCCTGACGCCGCTACTCAAGCGTCTTGAGCAACTGCAACTGGTGCAGCGTCAGCGCTCGGCGCTCGATGAACGCGAAGTCCACCTGAGCCTGACATCGCAAGGGCAGGCGCTGCGCGAGCAGGTCGGGCCGCTCAAGGCCCGATTGTTGTGCGACAGCGGGGTGGACCTTGATCGGCTCAACGATTTGCGCAACGGCCTTGATCACCTGCTGGGCCAGATCAAAGCGCTGTCGTAGTCGGAATCCACTGGTCGAGCAGCGCCGCCAGCTCTTCGCGGCGGAACGGCTTGGCCAGGTAATCGCTCATGCCGGCGGCACGGCAGCGCTCGCGTTCCTCGGACATGGCGTTGGCGGTCAGTGCGACGATCGGCAGATGTGGCCAGCGCCCGCTCTGGCGGATTTGCCGGCTCGCTTCGTAACCGTCCATCACCGGCATGTTGCAGTCCATCAGCACCAGATCGAACTCATCGTGCTCCAGTTGATCGAGCGCTTCGGCACCGTGGGCGGCGACCACCACGTCGCAGCCGAGTTTGCCGAGCATGCCTTTGGCCACCAGTTGGTTGACCGGATTGTCTTCCACCAGCAATACCTTGCCGCGCCGCTGGATCGGCAGGCTCTCAAGACGTGCGTCGTTGATCGTGGTGAGGTCGGCGAGCAGGATGCGCCGCAGGATCTGATACAGCGCGTTGCGTGCCAGCGGTCGGGCCTGTTGTTGCAGCGGAGCCAGCGCCGCGGCTTCTTCACCGGGCATGAAGCTGCCATAGGCGGTGACCACCAGGATCGGTGCGCTGAGGGTCGGGCGCAGACTGAACAGGCATTCCGGGCAATCGGTGATCACCAGGTCAGGGGACAGGCCCAGCAACGGCTCGTCCATCGTGCGCTGTTCGTAGGTCACGCCCCACACCGGCAGCAAGGATTTGAGCAGCTCGGCCAACCCGCTGCTGGCGGCGGTGATCGCCAGGACTTTGCCGTGCAGCGGTGGCGGTGCGATCGCGCGGGTGTGGCACGGCAGCGGCAGTTCGGCGCAGAACTGACTGCCGAAACCAGCTTCGGAACTGATGGTCAGCCGGCCCTGCATGGCTTCGCACAGGTTGTAGGTCAGCGCCAGGCCGAGGCCGGTGCCACCGTACTGACGGGTGATGCCCGCACCGGCCTGGGTGAACGGCTGGAAGATTTTCACCTGGGCTTCCTGGGCGATTCCGATGCCGGTGTCGCAGACTTCGATGCGCACCCCGTCCTTGTGGGCGCAAAGACGCACATCGACCCGGCCGAACCGGGTGAACTTCAGGGCGTTGGACAAAAGATTGCTGACGATCTGCCGCACCCGGGTCGGATCCCCCAGCACCAGCGCCGGGAAGTGCGGGTCGATCAGGCACGTCAGTTCGACGCTGGGCGCCGCGTTCTGCGATAACAGGTTGGCGGTGTCCTCAATCAGCGAGCCGAGGTCGAACGGGATGTGTTCCAGCTCCAACTGCCCGGCGTCGAACTTGGACAAGTCGAGAATATCGTTGAGCAATTCCACCAGGACCTTGCCCGAGTCATGGGCAATCGACAGCTGTTGTTGCTGTTCGGCATTCAGTGGCCCGTCGAGGGAGAGGGCGATCATGCCCAGCAAGCCGTTGAGCGGGGTGCGGATCTCGTGGCTCATGTTGGCGAGGAACACCGAACGCGCTTCGGCCATGTCCAGGGCGGTGCTGCGGGCGACTTCCAGTTCCTGGTTGGACTGGCTGAGTCGGGCGTTGATCGCCTTGAGCTCGGCGGTGCGCGCCGAAACGATGTGCTCCAGTTGCCCGAGGTACTCCGTGAGGCGGTTTTCGGCGTTGCGTCTTTGCTGGATTTCCGTGGCGATGTTGTCGAACTGCTGGTTGGCAACCCTGACCAGCACGCCGATCTCGTCGTTGGCGTGCCCGGCCGGGCATTCCAGCGTCGTGGGTTCTGCACTGCGCGCATCGCGGCCGCTGAGTTCGCGGATCAGCCGCACCAGTGGCTTGGTCAGCATCACGTAGAACAATGCCAGCAGGATTCCGGTAAGGATCAGGCTACGGGCAAACCCGTTGAGCAGGGTGATCTCGGCACGACGCAGGAACCGGCTGCCGAACGCATAGGTATCGACTTCCAGGCTCAGAATGCCCAGCGATTCGTTGGGCAGGTGGTCGAGGTAGAGGCGGTCTTCGAACTCGCGTTTGGCGCCGAACAGGAAGTCGCTGATCACTCGATAGCCGCTCTGCAGCTCCGGGCGTTTGACGTTGGCCAGAACGTTGCCATTGTTGTCGGTCAGTTGCGCCGAGATGATCGCCGGCGAACGCAACAGGCCCAGGGTCAGTTCCTGAGCCAGTTCCGCGTCGATGTTGTAGGCGATCCGCGACGCCGGATTGTGGCTGATTTCCAGTAAAGACAGGATTTCACGGTTGATGGAGGCGTCTTCGCTGGCATAATCGATGCCGATTTGCAGCAGGCTGAGCAGCGTGCCCAGAACGAACCCTACCAGCACAGTGAATCTGGCTTGCTTGTAAGACAGCCGGTGGGTGAATTTGATATCCATGGGGTGTTGAACCACTTCCGTTTCCCTTCGCTGCTCAAGCATAGTCGATCATGTATGGATACCGAGGTTCCCGAATCGCCTTGTAACAAGGCCTGAGCGGGGATTGAGATCTGTCTGTCGTCGCTGGATCGACATCATCACTGTGAACGTGCCCGAGGAGAAGACGTGGATTCCCGATTGAATGCTTTTCTTGAACGTGCCGAGTCGGTTCTGGCGCGCATCGAACCGTTGCTGCCGGCGCCGCGTCCGTTGATCGACTGGGGCACATGCCTGGCGGCGCGCTGGCAGCGTGACGGGCGCAGTGGCTATCTGCTGCCGCTGGAAGTCAGCCTCGATATGCGTCTGTCCGATCTGATCGGCGTCGACCGACAACTGGAGCAACTGGGGCGTAACACCCAACAGTTCCTCGACGGCATGCCGGCCAACCACGCGCTGCTCTGGGGCTCGCGCGGTACCGGCAAATCCTCGCTGGTGCGGGCGCTGCTGGCCGAGCACGCCAAGGCTGGGCTGCGTTTGATCGAGATCGAGCGCGATCACCTGGCCGACCTGCCGCGGGTGGTGGAGCAGATCGCCAAACTGCCGCAGCGCTTCGTGCTGTTCTGCGATGACCTGTCGTTCGAATCCGGCGAAGGCGATTATCGCGTACTGAAAAGCGTCCTCGACGGCTCGCTCGAACAAGCCCCGGACAACGTCTTGCTGTACGCCACTTCCAACCGTCGCCACTTGGTGCCGGAGAAGGAAAGCGACAACGAAAACTGGAAACGCGTCGACGGCGAACTGCACCCCAGCGAAGCGGTGGAAGACAAGATCGCGCTGTCGGATCGGTTCGGCCTGTGGCTGTCGTTTTATCCGTTTACCCAGGAACACTTTCTCAACGTCGTCGAACACTGGATCGGCCAGTTGGCGGCCAAGGCCGGCTTGAGCTGGCAGCGTGACGAAGCGCTGGACATCCTCGCTGTGCGCTGGGCAACCGGGCGCGGCAATCGCAACGGACGTTGCGCGTACCAATTCGCCCGTTACTGGGTGGGACTGAAATTGCTGGAGCACAAGGCATGATTGATTTGCAACAAAGCGGCCAGGGCCTCGAAGGCTATGGCCTGTTGGCCGCGCAACTGGAGTCGCTGCTGGCGGACGAACGCGATTTTATCGCCAACGCCGCGCAGTTTTCGGCGTTCCTGTTCAACCAGCTCGATGATCTGAACTGGGCTGGCTTCTACCTCAATCGCAACGAAGAACTGGTGCTTGGCCCGTTCCAGGGCCAGATCGCCTGCGTGCGCATTCCATTCGGGCGCGGCGTGTGTGGCGCGGCGGCGGCCAGCCTGCAGACCCAGCGCGTCGAAGATGTGCATGCATTTGCCGGGCATATCGCCTGCGACAGCGCCTCGAACAGCGAGCTGGTGGTGCCGCTGGTCAAGGACGGCCGGTTGATCGGCGTGCTCGACCTCGACAGCCCGAAGCTGGCGCGTTTCGCGGCGCACGATCAGGCCGGTATCGAGCACCTGGCGGCGATCTTCCTGCGTCTGACCGACTGCTGATCAGGTGCTCAGGCCAGCCTTGCGCAGCAGGCTGGCCGGTTCCACTGCATCGATTTGCCGCGGGTCGAGAAAACGCGCGGCATACTGCAGGTACACCCCGTCGTTGATGAACAGCCCAAACAGCTCGGCGTCGATGTGTGCTTCGCGGCACATGGTGGCCATGATCCCCAGGGCCTCGCTCAGGGACTTGGCCTTCTTGTACGGCCGGTCAGCGGCCGTCAGTGCTTCGAAAATATCGGCAATCGCCATCATCCGCGCCGGCAGGCTCATGTCTTCGCGCTTCAAGCGTTTGGGGTAGCCGCTGCCGTCCATCTTTTCGTGATGCCCGCCGGCGATTTCCGCGACGCTGTCCAGATGCCCGGGGAAAGGCAGGTGGCTGAGCATCAGGATCGTCTGCACCATGTGGTGATTGATGATGTAGCGCTCTTCGCGGGTCAGCGTGCCGCGCGCAATGCTCAGGTTGTAATGTTCGCCGCGATTGTATTTGTAGCGCGGCACATCCAGCTTGAACCCCCACGGGTTGTCTTGCGGAATCAGTTCGCTGTCGGCGCGTTCGATCAGGTGTTCGGGTTTGTCCGCCAGCAGTGGTTCGCTGGCTGGAAGCGTCGGTGCCGGGGTTCGCGTCTGCCGCCGGTTTTCTTCCCATGACACGCCCAGTCGATCATCGAGGGTGCGCGTCCAGCGGCGCTCGGCGATGCGCTCAAGGCGTTGCAGATCGTCCGGCGCCATGGCCTCGCTGCCCAGATTGCAGCGGGCGACAAATGCAAAGTCGTCGTCCAGTTCCGTCAGCGTGGCGTCACGCTGTTCACTCAGTCGCACCTCCTCACCGCCCAAGGCCAGCGCCTGCCAGTAGCTGATCCAGGCGTCGCGTTTGAGCACCTCGAAGCGGGTGCGGATTTCGTGGATGCGATCGTTGAGGGTTTCCAGCTTGGTGGCTTTGTCGACGACATATTCCGGCGTCGTGACCTTGCCGCAATCGTGCAGCCAGGCGGCGATGTGCAGCGCCTCCCAATCGTCTTCGTTTGGCTGGTAGCTCTGGAAGGCCGGCGCCTGACTGGCGGCAGCGGCCTGCGCGAGCATCAGGGTCAGTTCGGGGACGCGCTGGCAGTGGCCACCAGTGTAGGGGCTCTTGGCATCGATGGCGCCGGCAAGCAACTGAATGAACGCATCGAGCAACTGCTTCTGCTTGGCCTGCAGGCGCTGGCTTTCGATACTCACTGCAGCGGCGCCAGAGACTGCCTGCAGGAAGGCGATGCGATCCGGGCGCAACTTCTCCAGGTCTTGCGTGGCGCCGCTGTCGTTGACCAGCAGAATCAACAGGCCGATGGTTTCATTGTGCCGGTTGCGCAGGCGGAGGCCGATCAAGTGGATACGCGGTGACTGCATCGCCAGCAGCACTCTCTGCAGGTCTGCGGCCTGTTCGAAGCCAAGGCTGGTCACCACGTTGTCGCTATTTGTCAGTTGCTGGAACCATCCAGGCCCCTGGCCTGCCAGCAGATCCTGGCCCAGCACATCGAACTCGCCCGGCTCCTGCGCGACGCCATCGATGACCAGTCCGTAGGGCTCCATCCGGCTGCCATCGCTTTCGCGCAGGTAGATCAAGCCTGCCTGGGCCTGGGCGATCTGCACCGTTTCGAACAGCACCCGTTGCAGCAGCGGGACGAAGCGGGTTTCGGCGCACAGGCTGTCAGTGATGCGGAAGAAACTGGCGAGGGTGTCCTTCATGCGCGCCATCGACAGGCTCAACTGGTCGACCTCCAGCACCGGCGAGCGGCGCGTGACCGGAAAGTTGAAATCGAAACTGCGAATCGCGTCGGCTTCCTTGACCAGCGCATGCAGCGGCTTGACCAGAATCCGTGAGGTCAGCCACCCCAGCGGCAGGCATAACAACAATGTCGCCAAGGTGATCAGCGCACCCTGCCAGCGCATGCGGTAGGCGTCGGCGAGCAACTCGTCCTCCGGCACCAGCAGGGCCATCTGCAGACCTTTCGGCCCACCTTCCTGCAGGTTGCTGCGGGCGACGATCCAGTGGCGTCCATCGACGTCAAGTCGCTTGCCCGGGTGCGCCGAGGACAGCAGTGTATGCAGGGTCGGGCTCAGGTCGGCGGCCTTGGCCAGGCGTGCGCTGCTGTCGTCGACAATCAACCGGCGGCTGTCCGGATAGGCCACGGCATTGCCATCGGCATCAAACAGGACGATTTCGGTGGAGGGGGTCACTACGTGCTTGATCAAGGTGGCCGAGAGCGCGGCCAGGGTCAGGTCGGCACCGATCACTGTGGTTTCGCTGCTGCGTCGGGCCAGGGTAGTGCCCACGTTGTGCGTGGAGAAAAACACATAGGGCTCGGTGGTGATCTGATCGCCTTGTTGCAGGGCGTTGCTGTACCACTTGCGGGTGCGGGGGTCGTAGCTGTCTTCAGTGTTGTCCTGACGACCGACCGGGTTCAGCGCTTCGTCGAAAAACAACGATTGTGAAGACGTTGTCCCGCTGGCAGCGTGCTCGATACTCCAGACTTGATAAGCCGCTGTCGGCGGTGCCTTGACCAGAGCCTTCAGAGCGCTGGTACGCAAGGGGCGGACCATGAAGAAGTCGCCATTGCCATACCCCAGATACAGAGAGGCGAGATCGGTGTTGTCCTTGAGCGACTGACTGAACGGCTTGAGCAATGCCAGACGCTGTTGCAGGTTTGAGGCCTCGGCCGCCTGATTGTCGGCCAAAAGGCTCAGCAAATGTCGGATCGGTTCATAAGTGGCGTGCAGATCCAGGCGCACATCCTGCTCGATGCGATTGAACAGGTTTTCGCTGCTCGACAGGATGATTTTGGTGGTCTGGCGATAATTGAACAATCCCAGCACGATGCCCGTCAGCAATAGCAGAAAGGTAAACATGACGCTGATATGCACGTGCAACGGGAACCGGCGTTGATCCGGGCGCAGTGGGCTGGGCATTGCTGACTCTCCATTGAGGTAAACACACTGCTCAGCGTTCAAGCATAGTTAAGGCTCGGTCATTGTGCTTTGTTCAAACGACTCCAGTTGTTGCTGCAACGCCTGCTCCAGTTCGACCATGGCAGCATCGGTGGCCTGAACGCAACGCACGATAACGGGGACGGGAGATGTGGGCGTGCAGGCTTGTTCGAGGGCGTCGCAACAGGCGATCAGGCGCGAGGCCTGGGCGATCCGCGCAGCCCCCTTGATCTTGTGCGCTACCACTGCCAATGCTTCACGGTCATTGTGCGGGGCCAGGGCCAACAGTTCCTGGCGGTCAAGGCGGCTGCTCTTGAGCAATTCGCTGAGCAGGCGCCGGGCCTGCAGCGGATTGCCGCCAGTCAACTGATGCAAGCCCTGAAGATTGAAAGGTGGCTCGGACGCTACGGGCTGCAACCCGTTGACCCATTGGCTCAGCGCGCTGAGGCTCAGGGGTTTGAACAGGCAGTCGTTCATCCCGGCCTGCTTGCAGCGCTGCACTTCTTCAGGCTGCGCGTTGGCAGTGAAGCCCAGCACGGTACAAGGTGCACGCCCTGTGCGTTGTTCCTGCTGGCGGATGGCGGCGGTCAGTTCGTAGCCGTTCATCACTGGCATGTTGCAGTCGGCAATGACCAGATCGAATTCGCCGGCCTGCCACTGTGCAAACCCGCTTCGACCTTCTTCGGCAAGGCTGAAGCGATGGCCCAGAAACTCCAGTTGCTGGCACATCAGCAGGCGATTGGCGGGGTGATCGTCGACCACCAGAATATTCAGCGGGGTAAACGACGCGCGGATCGGCGGCTCGAATTTCGTCGTGGCGACTGTGCACGGTAGCGTTTGCAGCGGCAGCGACAGGCAGACCTGGGTGCCGATCCCGGGCTGGCTGCTCAATTGCAACTGGCCGCCCATCATTTCACAGAGGTTGCGGCTGATGACCAGCCCCAGACCTGCGCCACTGCGTGCCTGCTGCCGACCTCCGTCGGCCTGGGCGAAGGGCTCGAACAGGCGCTGCTGATCTTCGATGCAGATCCCGATTCCGGTGTCCTGAACCGTCAACTGGATAAGCGAGCAACCGTCGACCCCTCCGGGCAGTACGTCCAGAGTGATCCGGACATGCCCGCACTCGGTGAACTTGATGGCATTGCTGATCAGGTTGGAGAGGATTTGCTTGAAGCGTAACGGGTCCAGTTCCACATCGACTTCGAGTCCGGGAGGATTCACGGTCAGGGGCAGAGCGAGGTTTTTCTGTCGGGCCAGGCCGTCGAAGATCCTGACCACCGACGTTACCGTATCGACCAGATTGACCCGCTCCGGACTCAGGCTCAGGCGCCCTGACTCGATCCGGGCGATATCGAGGATGTCGCCGATCAGACCCAGCAGGTCCTTGGCCGAAGAGTAAGCCGTTTCGATGGATGTGCGGTCCGGGTGTTGTCGGGTCATGCGTTTGAGGGTCAATTCGAGCATGCCGATGATGGCATTCATCGGCGTGCGGATTTCGTGGCTCATGGTCGCCAGAAAGGTACTTTTGGCGCGGTTGGCGTTGTCCGCCTGCTCCTTGGCCGTGCGCAGTTCATCGAACAGCTGGCGGCGCTCGCTGATGTCGATCCAGCCGCCGATGATGCCTTGCACATCACCGCTGGAGTCGCGGTACGGCAGGATCCAGTGGTAGATCGTCAACCGCCGGCCACCAATGTGCAGTGGTCGGTCCAGCACCAAGGGCGTGCCTTCGGCCACCACCCGTTGGTAATCGGCCTGATAGCTCTGCGCTTCGAAGGCATTGCTCAGGGTGCCCTGCATGACACTTTTGCCGATCACGTCTTCGCGTTTGGCGTTGAAGGCTTCGAGGTAGCTGTCGTTGCAACTTTGCAGCAGGCCACGACGGTCGCGCACGTAGATCGGGTGCGGTGTACCGTTAACCAGCGAGCGCATGAATTCGAACTGATCGTTCAAGGCGCGCTCGGCCGCCTGACGCTGCTTGATCTGGCGCCGCATGTAGGCGTTCCACAACAGTGACAGCACCAACAGCAGACACGCCGCGCCAATCAGTTGGTAGAACAGACGCTGATAGTGATTCCAGTTGCCTTGCGCGGCGTTGGAAAAACCACGCCAGCGACTGTTGATGACCCCTAGCTCTTCCGGCGTGATGCTCAACAGCGCCTTGTCGAGGATCGACCCCAATTCGGTGTTGTCGCGGGCGGTGGCCAGTGAAAAGGCGGCCTGGTGGGTGCCTAGGGTCGTGGTGATCTGCAACGGGTGCTCGAAGAGCCGCGATGCAATCAGATAGTTGGCGATCACCAGAGAGGTGACGGCGCCATCGGCCTTGCCTTCGGCGAGCAAGGTTGCGGCACCAAAGGTGTCGGAGGTTTCTATCAGGTGAATATTGGGGAACTCGCGGCGCAGGTAATCGGCCATGGGATTGCCCTGAGCGATTGCCAGGTACTTGTCCTTGAGCTGGGTCGGATGAGTCGGGCTGTCGGCGGATTTGCGAGTCAGCAGGACAAACGAGTTTTCCAGATAGGGTCGACTGAATTGCAGCGTCTTTTCGCGTTGGGGGGTGGGGAGCAACGCTGCGATCAGATCGGCCTGATGCTGATTGATCTGCTCGATCATGTCGCCGTCGCTGCGGCTGCGCACCAGTTCGAATCGCATGCCGGTGCGCAGGCGCAGTAGCTCCAGCAGGTCTGCGGTGATGCCGCGCAGATTGCCGTCGCTGTCGAAAAAAGTCATCGGGGCGAACGCTTCGTTCACTACCACACGCAGCACCGGATGTTGCTTGAGCCAGTGCTCTTCATGATCGGTCAATTGCAGCTTCTGGTCGGTCAGCAGGATGTCGCTGCCAGCGCTCCAGCGTTTGGCAACGCTGTCCCGTTCACTGACCGGAACGGCCCGCAGCACGGTGTTGATGAGGGTGAGGAGTTGCGTGTTGTCTGCGCGCACGGCGAAGCTGAAACCGTGGGCTTCCTGTTTGCCGAAATTGGCCATGCGAATGTTGTTCAGATAGCCCTTGTTGATCATGTAGTGGGTGGAGATGGTATCGCCCAGAAACACGTCGGCCTGATCGAACGCCACCGCGTTGATTGCGTTTTGATAAGAGGGGTAGGAGGTCAGGATGGCTTTGGGGTACAGCGCCTTGACTTCATCCTGTGGCAAATAGTGGTACACCATGCTCAGCCGCAGTCCGGCCAGGCCTTCGGTGAGTGTGCGGGTCTCGCCCTCACGGGTGACCAACACGGGCTGGTCAATGGCGTAAGGGGTTGAAAGCAGGACGTCTGCGTTACTCGCCTCGAAACCATTGGCCGTGCCGAGCATGTCGACTTGCCCGGCTAACAGCGCGCGCAAGGCTATGTCCCGTGAGGCAAAACGCTTGACCCGGATCGGCAACTCGATGACCTGACCGAGGAGGCCGGCGTAGTCGGCGGTGAAACCTTCATAATCGCGCCCGCTGGCGGTCATGTCGAAGGGCGGATAATCCGGTGCGGAAGTGCCCAGTACCAGTTCGCTGCGAGTCTGCAACCATTGGCGTTGCGCCGGTTGCAGCGACACGGACAGCGTTTCGTGACTCGAACGGCTGCGCAGCACGTAATCTTGCGCCGTAATGAGCTCGGCATTCACCTGGGGCGTCAGGCACAGGCTCGCGCACAATCCAGCGAGATAGATCTTTAAACGACTGAGCATGCGGGCCCTCACACTAGCGCATTGCGCTTGGCCATCTCGATAAGTTCCACCAGAGACCTGGCTTTGAGTTTTTGCATCAAGCGTTTCTTGTAGGTACTGACTGTCTTGTTACTGAGAAACATGCCCTTGGCAATTTCCTTGTTGGTGCGCCCTTGAGCAAATAACTGCAAGACCATAAGTTCACGGTCATTGACGGACTTGAACAGTTCCAGTTCGGCATAACGCACATCGTCGCTGCGCACCGGATTCAACGCTTGGCTGGGGAAGTAGTTGTAACCGGAAAGAACTGCCTTGATCGCGCTGACCAGTTCGCTCAGATCTTCTTCCTTGCAGACATAACCGGACGCACCGGACTGCATGCAGCGAATACCGAACAATGTCGGACATTGCGCCGTCAGTACCAAGGTCTTGAGCGGAGTGCCCATGGCGTTGAAGCGCGCGAGGACTTCCAGGCCGTCCAGTTTGGGGATGCTGATATCGAGGATGATCAGGTCGGGCATGCATTCGCGGACCATTTGCATGGCATCGACCCCGTTATCGGTTTCGCCGACGACCTTGTAACCTTCATGTTCGAGCAGCATTCGAACGGCAAGCCGGATGACGGGGTGATCATCGACAATAAAAACGGAGTTCATAATCAAATCCCATACGTGCGCGAATAAAGCGCGCACCTTAGCTCAGAAAAATGAGCGGCCGCATGAACTCGCATGGCATTAGCGGCAATATAGGATAAGTCCTACACACTAAAAGGAAATCTACTACGACAAAGCTCTGTGTCGCGTAAGGAAGTGTTGGGAATGTTTGTTTATCTGAATGCTTTAAGTTGCTTGCAGAGTGTGGCGCATGCAGCGTTTTTGTTTGAGTTTTTATTCGCTGATCAAAAGATAATCGTACGCTGCAGAACCAGTTTAATGGGCAAGTCGCTCGACCGGACAGTCATACTGACCGGTCGAGACGAAGCGTCTCGTCAGTGGCTGGAGCGCCCGGTCATTTCCAGCGCCATGTCGCTGGCGTAGCTGTCAGTCATCCCGGCGATGAAGTCGATCATGCGCAGAAACGAACTGTGCAGCGGGCCGTGTGGATCCGGCGCATTGTTGCCCAGCAGATCGAGGATGCGCCGGCTCTTGAACGACGGGGTGCGGCCGCCGTGTTGCTCCAGCGCCGCGCCGCAGAACGCATTGAGGAGGATTTCCAGGGTGGTGTAGGCGCCGATTTCATGCAGCGTCTTGCGCTTGTCCTGGAAGATTTTCTTGCGGGCGATGTCCTTGGCGTTCAGCACGCAACGTTTGGCCGGGCCGTGCATGTGTTCGACGAGGTCGCCGTGCAGGGTGCCGGCCAGCAGCGCGTCCTGTTGCTCGACGAACGCCCGGGCGGCGGCATTGGTCAAGTGCTCGATGGCCTTGCCGCGCAGGATTGCCAGTTTGCGTCGACGCGAATCCTGGGGGCCGAGCTGACGATAGGTTTCCGGCAGATCGTCACCCACCAGGCCGAGCAGCAGCGATTCGACTTCTGCGTAGTCCAGCAGCTCCATTTCCAGGCCGTCTTCGAGGTCGATCAGCGCATAACAGATGTCATCGGCGGCCTCCATCAGGTACACCAATGGATGACGCGCCCAGCGCTGGTCTTCCAGCTGCGGCAGGCCGAGCTTGTGGGCGATCTGTTCCAGCAGCGGCAGTTCACTCTGGTAGCAGCCGAACTTGTGTTTCTTGTAACCCAGCGAGTCGGCGTGACGCGCCGTCCACGGATATTTCAGATAGGTGCCGAGGGTGGCATAGGTAAGACGAGTGCCGCCGTCGAACTGATGGTACTCAAGCTGGGTCAGCACCCGGAAACCTTGTGCGTTACCTTCGAAATTGAGGAAGTCACCGCGCTCGGCTTCGCTCATTGCGTCGAGCCAGCCACGCCCGGCCGCCTGCTGGAACCAGTGGCGAATCGCGTCTTCACCGGAATGGCCGAAGGGTGGATTGCCGATGTCATGGGCCAGGCAGGCCGACTGCACGACCATGCCCAGATCGCTGGGCTCACACCAGTCGGGCAGGGCGCTGCGCAAGGTTTCACCGACGCGCATGCCCAGCGAACGACCCACGCAGCTGACTTCCAGCGAGTGGGTCAGGCGCGTGTGGATGTGATCGTTACTCGACACCGGATGCACCTGGGTCTTGCGTCCCAGACGCCGGAAGGCGCCGGAGAAAATGATGCGGTCATGGTCTTTGTGGAACGGGCTGCGACCCAGCTCTTGCGGGCTGTGCAGCGGTTTTCCAAGGCGTTCGCGGTTGAGCAGGGTCTGCCAATCCAAGGCTGGTTCTCTCCGTCGGTGACTGGGATGACTGTTGCCCTAGCTTCCCGGTTCGGGCCTCCAGCTGCAAGCGGAACTACAGGCCCGCGGCATCGATATCGATCAGCAGCAGGCGCTCGCCGTTATCGAAGAACTGGCCCGCGGTCAGGCAATACTGGTTGCTGGTGGCATCGCGGTAGGTGTTGGAAAGGGTCAAGCGACGCTCCTCCCAGCCTTCGGCCAGCAAATGATAGAAGTACGGGCGCCATGACCAGTTGTGTCCCAGATAACGGTCGTCGGCGACCCAGCCGCGCTGGCGCCATTCCAGGTTGGGTGTCAGCTGCGTACCGTGGCGGTCGCATTGATAGAACCGCAGCAACCACGGAAAGGCGTCCAGCTGCGGCAGTGCACTGAGCGGAGCGCGGGCCTGCGCCCAAGCCTGGAGAATCGACATGAGTTCGCCGAGCTGCTGACGCATTTGCATGAGGCGCCCGCGTTCGGCCAGTTTCTGCCGCACGTAACGCTGGCGCAGTTCGGCGAAGCGTTGCACGAAGGCGTCAGTGGGGTAGAAGGCTTCCTGCGCCCTGGCGAACAGGAAACCCTGGACGTAACGCGACCCGCATTCCAACGCGAAATTGAGTTGTGCTTCGGTTTCCACGCCTTCGGCAATGATCCAGCAGCCGGTCTTCTCGGCCATTTGCGCAAGTGCCTTGACCACATCACTGCTCGGCCCGCCCAACGCTGCGGCCTGAAACAGCCGCATGTCGAGTTTGAGAATGTCCGGCTGCAACGCCAACACCCGATCAAGCTGTGAATAACCGGCACCGAAATCATCGATGGCGATCCGCGCGCCGGCGTCGCGATAACGCGCAACCACTTCGGTCAGGCGCTGGCTGTTGCCGCCCAGTTCAGTGATTTCGAAGACGATGCGTTGCGGGTCGACGCCATGGCGCAGTATCTGCTTGAAGCTGGGCAGCGGCTGATCCGTGCGCAGGCGACTGATCCAGCGCGGCGACATGTTCAGGCTGAGAAACCACTCGGCGGGGGCTTCATGCAGTCGACTCAGGGCGTTGTCGCGGATTTGCCGGTCGAGGCGCCGCAGGGCGATGGCGGGTGTGCGCGGATCGGCGAACAGTGGGCCGACCGAGGCCAGTTGGCCGTCAATCTGGCGCAAGCGGCCCAGTGCTTCGACGCCTGCAATTCGTCCGGTGGCGGTATCGATGAAAGGCTGAAAGCAGGCGAGCGGTTGCCCGTCGATCACGGGGCCTCCTTAGTCGTTCTTGTTCTGGTTGAACCGCGTTGACCGGGTAGGCGCGCGGGATTGAGCCTCCAGCTAAGAGGTTCATCCCGCGGGTATTGCAAGAATGCAGCCAGATGCGCGGCTCAGCGTTTGCCTGAGTTCTGCATCACCAGTTTGATCAGCGGCCCGAGGCTGGTCCCCAGACGAATCAGCCGGGTCAGGCCACCGACGCCACCGCTTTTCGCGCCTTTGCCCGTGATGAAACCCAGCAGGGTGACGGCGGCCACGCCCCATAGCGGCGCGTGCTTGATGCCAAAACCGTCTTGCAGGTTTTGCGTCATGCCGCGCATGCGCTGCAGCGGTTGCAGCACTTGCCCGGCTTCATGGCGGATTTCCTGGCGATGCATTTCCATGCGCAGGCGGATCAGCGCCTTGCGCATTTCCCGGCGCGAGCTGTTGTGTGGCAGTTCAGGCAGGCTCATGGCAACAGGCGCTCCCGATCGTTGGCCAATTCTTCCAGGGTGCCGTGGAAGGGCGAGGATTCATCGAAGACCGCAGCCTTCAGACGCAGTCCACAGAAAGCGGCCGCCAATGTGTAGAACACGCACAGGCCGATGATGGCGGGGAGACGGTAGGTGTCCCAGAACAGGATCAGCACCAGCGTCGACAGGCCGACCAGCAACAGCAGTGCAAACACCAGTGCCAGACCTGCGAACAGCAACAGGCTGACGGTGCGTGATTTCTGCTCCTGCAGTTCAATGCCGAACAGTTCGACATGGCTGTGCAGCAACCCAAGAACAGCGGCGCCCAGACGCCGCGTGGAAGAAGTGGTGCCCGACCCCAGGCCGGATTCTCCGATCGACATGATCAGCGCCGAGTGGCCAGCAGGCCAATCAGAAAACCTACCCCGGCGGCGATGCCCACCGATTGCCAAGGGTTGGCCGACACGTAGTCTTCGGTCGCGGTGACGGCGGCCTGGCCGCGATCGCGCAGAGTGTCTTCGGTCAGCTTCAGGGTTTCCCGGGCGCGCAGCAGGCTGTCGTGGATCTGTTCGCGCAGCTCATCGGCCTGATCGCCTGCCAGAGTCGCGGTGTGCTCAAGCAACCGTTCGGTGTCGGCCACCAGAGTCTGGAAGTCGTTCATCAGGATTTCTTGAGCAGTCTTTGCCTTGATGCTGGCCATGGGTGGATCTCCGTAAGTGACGTCTGAAGCGTTCGAGTATGAGCCTTGCACGAAGGTTCAGTACAAATGACTGGTACAGCTTTTGCTATGTCGTGGTGCGTCTTGCAACCGCCGTGCGCTGTTGGCGGGCGTAATTGCAGGAAAACCTTAACTCAAATAATCCGGGTTTGTGTCAGGGCATCGACCTTGTGCGCCAAAGCGGTTCATCGCAGCTCCAGTGCGGTGCCCGGCAAGGCGCAACTTGGTGCATGAATTGTCCGCGCGAACCGCTTTGGTGCCTTTTTCAGCCTTCAGGTCTGCCTCTTTATGGAAAATCTGCAAAGCGCTGTGGACACGCTGGTTCACAGCTCCAACACGTTGTTCATTCTGATCGGTGCGGTGATGGTGCTGGCGATGCACGCCGGTTTCGCCTTTCTTGAAGTCGGCACGGTTCGCCAGAAAAACCAGGTCAACGCGCTGTCGAAGATTCTCAGCGACTTCGCGGTCTCGACCCTGGCCTATTTCTTTATAGGCTATTGGATCTCCTACGGGGTGACCTTCATGCAACCGGCCGCGGTGCTCAGTGCCGATCACGGTTACGGTCTGGTGAAGTTTTTCTTTTTGCTGACCTTCGCGGCGGCGATTCCGGCGATCATTTCCGGCGGCATTGCCGAGCGCGCACGATTCGTTCCGCAACTGTGCGCGACGGCGCTGATCGTGGCGTTCATCTATCCGTTTTTCGAAGGTATGGTCTGGAACGGCAACTATGGTCTGCAAGCCTGGCTGACGGGCCGGTTCGGCGCTGCGTTCCATGATTTCGCAGGCTCGGTGGTGGTCCATGCCATGGGCGGCTGGCTGGCGCTGGCGGCGGTGCTGTTGCTCGGTCCGCGCAACGGCCGCTATCGCGACGGGCGCCTGGTGGCGTTCGCACCGTCGAGCATTCCGTTTCTGGCGCTGGGTTCGTGGATTCTGATTGTTGGCTGGTTCGGCTTCAACGTGATGAGCGCGCAGACCTTGCAGGGTGTCAGCGGTCTGGTCGCGGTCAACTCGTTGATGGCGATGGTCGGCGGCACTGTGGCGGCATTGATCGTCGGGCGCAACGACCCGGGCTTTCTGCACAACGGCCCGCTGGCCGGGCTGGTGGCGATCTGCGCCGGCTCCGACCTGATGCATCCGGTGGGTGCCTTGGTGACTGGCGCGATTGCCGGTGCGCTGTTTGTCTGGTGCTTTACCGCGGCGCAAGTCAAATGGCGCATCGATGATGTGCTGGGGGTCTGGCCGTTGCACGGCTTGTGCGGGGTCTGGGGCGGGATCGCCTGCGGCATCTTCGGCCAGAGTGCGCTCGGTGGCCTGGGCGGTGTCAGCCTGGTCAGTCAGTTGATCGGTACCGCCCTGGGGGTGGCGGTCGCACTGATTGGCGGATTCGCCGTCTACGGTTTGATCAAGGCGTTGCACGGCCTGCGCCTGAGTCAGGAACAGGAGTATTACGGCGCCGACCTGTCGCTGCACAAGATCGGCGCAGTGAGTCAGGATTAAGTTTCCTCATCGTCGGCGCCGGGGTAAAAACCGTGCAACAGACGATAACGGTCACTGCGTACCTGATCGACTCGCTCCTGGACCTGGCGCGCTGGCAATCCGAGCATGATCAGTGCGTGTGAGCCGAGCATCAGGCTCGATTCCAGCAGCTCCGGCACCACTTCGGTGGCGCCGGCAGCCTTGAGTTCCGCCCATTGGCTATCGTCGCGGGTACGCACCAGAATCGGCACCTGATCATTGTGGCGGCGGGCTTCCTTGAGAACGCGCAGGGCAACGTCGCCTTGATCCACCGCGATCACCACCAGCCGTGCGCGCAACAGTCCGACGGCGATCAGCAGATCGGCCCGAGACGAGTCGCCGTAATGCACATTGCTTTCGCCGACGGCAGCTTCCTGGATCCGCACGGGGTCGTTGTCCAGGGCGATGTAAGGCTGATTCGCGTTGCGCATGAAACGGCCGATGGACTGGCCGACCCGCCCGTACCCGCAAATCACCACATGCTGGTCGAGGTCGGCATTGAGCGCACTGATTTCTTCGATTTGCGCCTCCTGGTTCGGCTTGCGATGCAGGCGCAAGGCAATGTTCGGCGCCGCGCGCAGCAGCAGCGGGGTCAGCAGCATCGAGCAGAACGTTGCCGCGAGCAGCAGGCCGCCCAGCTCGTCAGGCAGCATCCTGTTTTGCTGCATCTGCGCCATCAGCGCAAAGCAGAACTCACCACCCTGGGCCAGGGCCAGGCCGCTACGCCATGCGGTTTCGTGATCGCTGCCACGCCACTTCACCAGCAGCGCCACGACAGTGCCCTTGATCAGCATCAGGCCGAGGGTAAGACCGATGATCAGCACGCTGTGGCTGACGAACAGTTGCAGGTCGATCAGCATGCCGATGCTGACGAAAAACACCCCGAGCAGAATGTCGCGAAACGGCCGGATGTCGGCCTCGATCTGGTGGCGGTAGTGGCTCTCGCCCAGCAACATGCCGGCCAGAAATGCACCGAGGGCAGGGGACAGGCCTAACAGGTGCGTCAGCCATGCGGTCAGCAGCACAATGACCAGCGCCAGCAGCACGAACAGTTCCGCCGAGCGCGAGGCGGCCACCTCATGAAACAGTCGTGGCAGCAACCAGCGGCTGGCCAACAGCAAACCGACAAACAGCACCACGGTTTTTCCCAGAGTCAGCGGCAGCGCCCAGTACCAGGCTTGCGCGCTGCTCCCGGCGAACACCGGCACCAGCGTCAGCAGCAACACCGCAACCACATCCTGAAACAGCAAGACCCCGACCGCGTTCTGCCCGTGACTGCTGAACACCTCACCCAGGCTGCTCAACTCCTTGGTGACAATCGCCGTCGACGACAACGACAGTCCGGCGCCAAGTAGCAGTGCCGGGGTCACCGGCATGCCCAGCAGGATCAACACCAGGCCCAGCACCCCGGTGCTGAGCAACACCTGTTGGCTGCCCATGCGAAACACCACCTGGCGCAGCGCGATCATCTTTGACAGGGAAAATTCGAGGCCCAGCGAAAACAACAGGAACACCACGCCCAACTCGGCCACGTCAGGCAGGTGTTCGCTTTCGTTGACCCAGTTGAATGCGGTCGGCCCGACCATCAAGCCCACACACAGATAGCCCAGCACTGGCGGCAACCGCAAGCGACGGAACAGGGCAATCATCACCAGGGATGAGGCAAGAATGATCAACAGGTTGGCAAACACAAAACACTCCGATGTCAGGCTCTGGCTTCTCAAGCGTAGAGGCAAAAAGCGCGGGAGCATCGCCTGATTGGCTTTTGTGCGGGCTGATTTGCGTCAGGGTTTTGCGTCCTGGGTGCCGTGTCGGGACCTTTGGGCCGCAGTGGCTCGACGGGTTTTCGAGGCAGGCCTAGAATGAACGCTCATTTTTCCGGTTGAGCGATCATGCCCCCTGAATGTCAGTTGTTCGGCACCCTGGGATGCCACTTGTGTGAGTTGGCAGAGGCCGAGTTGATGCCTTTTGTCGAGCACGGTCTGTTGGTGGAACTGGTGGATATTGCCGACGATGAATCCTGGTACGAGGCTTACAGCCTGCGGATTCCGGTGCTGCGCCGGATTGATAATGGTGCAGAACTGGGCTGGCCGTTCAATGCCGATCAGGTAGTGGCCTTCCTGCGCTGAACTGTTTCCTGCTGGCGTGCCACTGTCCTCCGCCGGTCGCGAGCGTGCATCCGTCCCTTGGCACTTTGCGGTTTATTCAGTTACTGTATGTGCATACAGTAATTGGATTGGCCTGCTGCTTTGCATGACTTGAGCAGGTGAATCCGGCAGTCAGAGGGACGAACCGTGGTCAATGTCGAACAGTTGAAGAACAGCGTGAACCGGATGTCGGTTGACGTGGTGCGCGAGGCAGTCCTCGAGTTGCGCCTGGACGGGCTGGTCACGGAGGGCAAGACGCCGTTCAACAAATTGCATTTCAACACCTGCTTTGCCGAAATCGAGGCGCTGTTCCAGCGTGCCGGTTATCACAAGCAACTGGATGTGGTCGGTTATCAGGGGCTGTTGTACGCCTTGTACGACCCGGGGCGCTGGGAGGCGGTCGATGTCCTGCGCTGGCTCAAGGAGTTCACCGAAGCCGCAGCGCTCAAGTCGATCCCGGCCTGAGGCGGGCGGCGGAATCTGCGCTAGGTTCGCATCGCTCAGTGTTGGATAATGCCGACCTGCATCGAGGGTTCGAATTTCCGTATGTCCACACCAACATTTTCCGCTGCCCAGAATCAGGCCAGCACCCTTTATCTGCCGCCAGGCGCCTGGCTCACCGTGCTTGATTGCCTGTGCGAACATTTCAGTGCGATCAGTCGCGAGCAATGGCTGGACCGGATTGCGCGGGGGCGGGTGCTGGATGGTCAGGGCCAGCCGATTGCGCTGGACCTGCCGTACAAGGAAGGCCTGCGGATTCACTACTTCCGTGAAGTGCCGGATGAGAAGCCGATTCCGGTGCTGGAATCGATCCTCTATGCCGACGACCATCTGGTGGTAGCGGACAAACCGCATTTTCTGCCGGTGACACCCGCCGGCGAATATGTCGAGCAAACCTTGCTGCGCCGACTGATCCGGCGCCTGGACAATCCGCACCTGGTGCCGTTGCACCGTATCGACCGGCACACGGCGGGGCTGGTGATCTTCTCGGCCAATCCGCAGACCCGTTCGGCATATCAGTCGCTGTTTCCAACCCGGCAGATCGATAAGCGCTATGAGGCCATTGCCCCCGCGCTGCCGGATCTGGAATTTCCCCTCGTACACAAAAGTCGTCTGATCGATGGCGAACCGTTCTTCCGCATGCAGGAAGGCCCCGGTGTCGCCAACACGGAAACGGCGGTCGAGGTGCGGGAGAAAAACGGTGAACTCTGGCGCTACGGACTGTATCCGGTGACCGGCAAGAAACATCAGTTGCGGGTGCACATGACCGCGCTGGGGGCGAGTATCTGCAATGATCCGTTTTACCCGGATGTGTTGAAAGACGCTGAGGATGACTACGTCAATCCGCTGAAACTGCTCGCGCAGGGGTTGCGGTTTATCGACCCGGTGACGGGCGAAGAGCGCTCGTTCGAGAGCCGGATCACCCTGCAGTGGTGAGACAACCGACTTTTCCAGCGCCCATGAAAAAGCCCGCATTAATGCGGGCTTTTCTGTATCCGGCGTCGACGTAAAGCTTACAGCTCTTTAACGGTACGAACCTGATCCTTGTTGATGCGGGTCTGTTTGCCATCCAGTTGCTTGAACTCGTAGAAACCCGAATCTTCGTCATATTTCGGGGTGTCGACGGCCTGGATTTCGCGACCGTCATTCAAGGTGATCACTGTTGGCGAGGAGCAACCAGCGAGAGTTGCCAGGCCCAGTGCGAGCATGAAAGTGGCGAGGGTCCGTTGAGTCATGGGTGTGTCTCCGAATGGGAATACTTTTGGTTACTGAGCTTGAGACGTATACAAGGCGTGAGAGTTCCTTGAATGCTGTCAGTCTGACACAGTGTTATGCGCATTTAACAGTTCGGGGGTGTTCAGGTTGGCCAGTCGCGGGTCATTGTCCGGGCATTGCAGGGCAGTGACGCCAAGGTCGCGCATGACCCGGCCGGGGCTGCGTTCACCAGCGTTCCAGGCCGCTTTGAACGCGGCCAGCAGGGCTACTGGAATCACGCACAGCAGCGGTTCCCAGTGCCCGTCGTGACGCAACATTAAAGGTTTGTCAGGAAACTGGCCGGCGGTTATTCGCATGTCGTGCAGCAGCGCGGCGTCGATGCGCGGTACATCGCAGGGCAAGATCAGCAGGTGTGACCGGCGCGCGGCCTTGAGCCCGGCGAGTATGCCGGCCAATGGGCCGGGAAAGTCGCCTTCTGCATCGCTCACCAGCTGATCGGCGTACGCGGCGTAGCGCTCGTGATTGCGATTGCAGGAGATGATCAAGTCGTCGGTCAGCGGCCGCACTTTGCGCTGCAGATGGGCAATCAGCGGTTCACCCTGCCATTCGATCAGGCCTTTGTCCTGGCCGCCCATGCGCTGGCCGCGTCCACCCGCCAGGAGCAGAATGGAGCAGGGGGGCAATGGCGTATTCGAGGTCATGGCAGCTCTCCAGCAGGGCGGCGAAAAATTCAGGCGCTGTGATATAACACCGGGCTGTTTCTCCTACAACTGGACGAGCCTAATGAAAGCCAAGGCCGATGTACCTTTTGCACCGCTGAACATTGCGGTGCTGACTGTCAGCGATACCCGAACCCTGGAAACCGACACCTCAGGCCAGGTCTTTGTCGACCGCCTGAGCGCTGCCGGCCACCGCCTGGCCGAACGGGTCTTGCTCAAAGATGACCTGTACAAGATTCGCGCGCAAGTTGCCCACTGGATTGCCGAGGACGTGGTGCAGGTCGTGCTGATTACCGGCGGTACCGGCTTCACCGGGCGTGACAGCACACCGGAAGCCGTGGCCTGTCTGCTCGACAAGCAGGTCGATGGCTTTGGCGAATTGTTCCGCCAGATATCAGTGGCCGATATCGGCACCTCGACCGTGCAGTCGCGGGCATTGGCGGGGCTGGCCAATGGCACGCTGGTATGCTGTCTGCCAGGCTCGACTAACGCCGTGCGCACTGGTTGGGACGGCATTCTGGCTGAACAACTGGACTCGCGGCACCGCCCCTGCAACTTCGTACCTCACCTGAAACAGGCGGCGCCTTGTGAATCCCGTGGGTAAGCCGGGCAAGACCGGCAGTCTGATGCCTGTCGAAGAAGCGCTGGCTCGCCTGCTGGCAATGGCCGAGGCCTCGCTGATTATCGAGCGAGAGTTCCTGCCATTGGCTGACGTCGAGGGGCGGGTGCTGGCCGAAGACTTGATCTCGACCCTGGACCTGCCGCCCTGGCCAAACAGTGCCATGGATGGTTACGCCCTGAATCTCGCAGACTGGACCGGAGAGCCTTTGCCGGTCAGCCAAAAGGTGTTCGCCGGGCAGGCGCCCGAGCCCTTGAAGCCCGGTACCTGTGCGCGGATCTTCACCGGCGCACCCGTGCCTGCCGGGGCAGATTGCGTGGAGATGCAGGAAAACGCCGAGGTTCAGGCCGACGGCCGGGTGCGTTTTACCGAAACTATCACCGTCGGCCAGAACATTCGCCCGCAAGGCCAGGAAACCACCATCGGTGAGTTGATCCTGCCGGCAGGTACCCGGCTGGGACCGATCGAACAAGGTTTGTCGGCATCACTGGGTTGCGCCGGGCTGAGTGTGGTGCGCAAGGTGCGGGTGGCGGTGCTGTCTACCGGCGATGAACTGGTCGAACCCGGCCAGGCGTTGGGCCCGGGCCAGATCTACAACAGCAATCGAGTGGTGCTGTGCAGTTGGCTGCAGCGTCTGGGTTGTGAGGTGATCGATGCCGGCATTCTTCCGGACGATCTGGATGCCACCCGTGCACGTCTGGGCGAGTTGCAGAATGTCGACCTGATTCTCTCGACGGGAGGGGTCTCGGTTGGCGAAGCGGATTTTCTGGGCATCGCCTTGAGAGAGGAGGGCGAACTGGCGCTATGGAAACTGGCAATCAAACCTGGAAAACCGCTGACGTTCGGCCATTTTCGCAATGTGCCGGTCATTGGTTTGCCCGGTAACCCCGCTTCGACGCTGGTGACCTTTGCCCTGCTCACACGGCCCTACTTGTTGCGGCGTCAGGGTGTGAAGGACGTCGAACCGCTGAAGTTCACGGTACCGGCAGGCTTTGTCTGGCCTGTGGCGGGCAATCGGCGTGAATACTTGCGCGGTCGACTCGAACAAGGCCGTGCAATCATCTACCGCAATCAAAGTTCAGGGGTATTGCGCAGTGCTGCCTGGGCGGATGGACTGGTAGAAGTGCTTGAGGGACGCACACTGGTGGAAGACGATCAAGTTGTCTTCATTCCTCTGAGTGATCTGCTCGGCTGATCCCCCGCCTTGCAAGTGCAGGCTCGACCGATACAGCGTCGATGCCTGCATTTCCCAATCAATGGCTCATCAGTGTGACCAGTTGATCGAACCGGCTATTGGCGACCCACCCAAGCAGCCCCAGCACCACCGCTGTTGCCCCCGCCGAATAGGCGAGGCGGTGCTTGATGGTTTTGACATCGCCGCGGACTTCATCCATATCCCGGCGAATGTATTTGAGGTGGGTTTCCAGTTCAGTCACGCGCGGTTCCATATCAACTTCTCCAGTGGTTCTGGCGCTCTTTTTGAAATCGGATGTGTGACTGGCGCGACTTTCGGTGAGAGAGGGCAGCGGACTATTTGAAATTCTGGCTTCATGGCTTTGCATGGAAATGTCCGTCGGCTGTTTCAATTGTAAGCTCGCTAAGCTTTCCATGATTCAAACTGTTACCCGTTCGGAGGGTGTATCCACTCATGACCTGCACATCCTTGTGTTGTTAAATCGAAGATTGATATCACCTGCACACGGTGAATCAATGAACGCGACGGGTCAATTGAGCCGATTCCTCACATGTTGTAAGAAAAAATACCGCTGTGTAGGACGCAACAGGTCAGTCGCTTGAATTAAAAGTGATTCCTGCGGCTTTTTTACGTGCGCCAGTGGTCAAGATGTCTCAGACCGAGTCAAACGTGGGGAGTAATGGTTATGAGTGAACGCAGGGCGCTGTTGATTCTGCATGGCAAGCAGGCACTCAATGAGGCGGTTCGTGCCGCCGTCGAAGGCAAACGCAAACAGGGCTGGGAGCTAGCGGTACGACTGACCTGGGAAGCCGGTGACGCTCAGCGTCTGGTGCAAGAGGCATTGGCGGCCGGGTACAAACAGATTATCGCTGGCGGCGGGGACGGTACGTTACGCGATATCGCCGAAGCGCTCGCCGCACATCCGCATCAGGCCAGTCTGGTGCTGCTGCCGCTGGGGACGGCCAACGATTTTTCCCGCGCAGCGGGGATCCCGCTGGAGCCGGCCGAGGCGCTGGAGCTGCTGGATGTGCCACCGCGCGAGATTGATCTGGGTGAAGTCGGTGGACAGATTTTCCTCAACATGGCGACGGGTGGTTTCGGCAGCCAGGTCACCGCCAATACGTCTGAGGATCTGAAAAAAGTACTCGGCGGGGCGGCCTATCTGTTCACTGGTCTGTCGCGGTTCAGTGAGTTGCACGCGGCCTATGGCGAGTTGCATGGACCGGATTTTCACTGGAGTGGCGAGTTGCTGGCGCTGGGTATCGGCAATGGCCGCCAGGCGGGCGGCGGACACGAATTGTGTCCGCAGGCATTGGCCGATGATGGCCTGTTGGATATCAGCATCCTGCCGGCACCGCAGGAGTTGTTCGGCACGCTGAAGAACCTGCTCAGCGATGGCTTCGGCCTCGACAATATGTTTGTCCGGGCGCGCTTGCCTTGGGTCGAAATCAAGGTCGCCGAAGGGTTGAGCATCAATCTTGACGGCGAACCGCTGGAAGGTGAAAGCCTGCGCTTCGAGGTGCGCCCCGCAGCCTTGCGGGTGCACTTGCCCGAGCATTCGCCGCTGTTGGGCGGCGCGCGGTCGGTCAGTCGTCGAGACTGATGATCTGTTCGCGCACAGCGAACAGCACCAGACCCGCCACATCGTAGATCTGCAGGCGCTTCATGATCTGTGAGCGGTGGGTTTCGACGGTCTTGATGCTCAAGCCAAGGCCGTTGGCGATTTCCCGGGTGGACTTGCCGCGCACGATCAACCGCAGGATTTCCAGCTGACGAGCCGTCAGGTTGTGCGAATCGGCCACTTCCGGCTGATTTTTCTGCGTGCGGGTCAGCGCCTGGTTGATCACGGTATGGGCGATGGCCGGGCTCAGGTAGCGTTCGTTGTTGCGCAGCGCTTCAAGGGCATGTTCAAGTTCGGTGGCCGTGGTGTCCTTGAGCAGATAGCCGTGTGCGCCGGACTCCAGTGCCTGCATGATCAGCGCCGGATCGGTGTGCATCGACAGGATCAGCACCTTGCTTTGCGGACGCACCCGCTTGAGTCGTTGCAGGGCTTCCAGTCCACCGGTTTCTTTCATCGAGATATCCAGCAACACGATGTCGGGCGTCAGTTGCTCGACCATTTCGAGCAGCTGCGAGCCATCGCTGGCTTCGCCAATGACCGCGTAACCGGGAATATCGAGCACCAGAGCGCGCACGCCGGCCCTGATCAGCGAGTGGTCATCCACCAGAAGTAAGTTACAAGTCAACGCATAACCTTATTCGTACTGGCCCGCTCGAGTGCACGGGGCGCCCAGGGGAATAGTGCTTCGATTTGAGTGCCTTTGCCCGGCTCGCTGATGACGTTCAGTGTGCCGCCCAGTTGTTCGATTCTTTCGGCCATCCCGGCCATGCCACGTTGTCCTTCGCGGCCCGGGTCGGCGGCAGGCGCAAATCCCAGGCCATCGTCACTGATAAACAACGTCAGACCTTGCGGCAGGCGTTGTACGCGGATCAGCAGGTTTTTCGCCTGCGCATGACGCAGGATATTAGTGACCGCTTCCTGAGTAATACGAAAGGCGGCGACCGCCATTTCTTCCGGAATGCCATTGAGGCGTTGCTGGCAATCGAGGCTCCAGTGCACCGGGGTGTTCGCCAGAGCCTTGAGCAAGTGCGCGCGCAGGCTGGCTTCGAGCCCGAGGCTGGTCAGTTGGCGCGGGTTGAGAATGGCTGAAACATCGCGCACCTTGTTGAGGGTTTCTTCAAGCGTGTCGCAAAGTGTCGAGCAATGTTCTTGCAAGTCCTGCGGCAGGCGTCTCTTCAGCCATTCGCTTTGCAGCTTGGCAGCCGTCAGCAACTGACCGATATCGTCATGCAGCTCGCGGCTGAGTCGGTGCCGTTCATTTTCCTGGACTTCGAGCAGGCGGTCTGCGAGTTCCTGAGGCTGGAACTTGATCGATTTGCGCGACAGCCGATATTGCACCCAGACGCAAGCGGTGGCCGCGACGTTCAGCAGTAGCAATCCCAGTGACAGCGGCGCCGACAAACCGTAGGTCAGCAGGCTGCCGACAGTCGCGATGACACTCAATATGAGCGTGAACCGGCGGGCATTTTCCCGGGAAGGTGGCCATGTAGTGATTGACTTGAGGCTGGCGTACATAACGGATGGAGCCAATGGATGTTCGCTGCGGGCAGACCGGCCGGTGGCGGGCGGATCTCTGTCTGAAAATGCTGTCAATTATGTTATTGAATTTAACGAGGTTCAGTGAGCGATATTTGACCGCCAAGTTTGGTGGGTGCCTGTCACTGAATCACTGTGCCATTAATTGAAAGCAACTAATGGCCGGCATAATACCACTTAAGATACCGTTGGTCGCGTTTGCCATATATGTCCAACGAGTCAGGAAAGACCCCATGTTGGACGCGAGTTCCATAATGGAAAAAAGTCGCTTTATTGTGCTCGGTAGATATCCACGTCACTCGAAGTTGTTCGTTACACGGACACAGGAAAACCCTGAGGCCGCGGGAAAATATCCGCTGCTGACGGGTGTGATTATTTAATTCGGCTTGTCGCTGGCAGGTATGAACTATTCAATTGCGACATTCAGCGACTCGGATATACAGCCTCGATTTGCGTATTAACAGCGGCCAATCAGGCCTGACGCTCCGAGTAGGGCGTGAACGATAGTGATCGGGTCGAGAGCGATGGCTGAAACTGGCTTTGGCCTACCTGGAATGCAAAGGCTTCGATCAGGGAAGTCTGTTCGCTGTCATCAAGGCTCAACTGGCCGGTGTTCTGGTCAACCAGTTCGATTTGCCAAGCCATCAGGGTGAAGCAGTCTTTGAGCGCATCCAGTGCCTGTGCGTGCAGATCGATATGATCCGGCGCGTGGGTGAGCAGGCTGTGAATGTGCAAGGAAAACTCGGAAACCGCTTCCAGCGCCAACGCTTCAGCCCGGCCTGCGAGTTTTAGCAGGGTGCTGAGCATGCAGTCGATGGCGTCCTTGTCGTTGCTGATCAGTTGCAGGTGGCTCAGGCATTCTTCGGATTTGGCCAGGAGTGTTTCTGCCTCGACGAGAAATTCGGGAAAGCGTTGTGCCCAGTCTTTACGGTCGATTGGCATGCTTATCTCCACAGCGTCATGTCTGATGAGGGAATGCCGTGTGTGTCGACGATCGTGAATCGTCGCGAGACCGCGCCCCGGCGTGCAAGTGCACAAGCTGAGGGTTTCGAGAGGATGCGTTTCCACCGAACTGCGATCGCACACAATAGCCTGACTCCGTTCATGCAATGAGAATGGCGTCACATTAATGGCTATTGGATATTGCGAACATCAGGTTGGGCCTGATTGTTACTAGGGGATTCCCTTACACGCGGGAACCTGTGGCGCAAACCGTGGTCGCGCCAGAAGAGAATGTAGCAGATGAAATCACCGAGCCAGTAAAGCATGATGTTAATGTGACATCAATGCCTGTGTATGGCATTTTGTTGGTGATTTGTGCGGGGATCAAGATTCACCATGAACAGCCGATAACCCCTCTTAGTGAATTCATCAGAACAAGCCCAGGAGTCATTGATGGCCGGCATTCTCGACACGGTAGACCAACGCACGCAACTGGTGGGTGAGAATCGCCTGGAAATTCTCATGTTTCGACTGGCCGGACGCCAACTGTTCGCGATCAACGTGTTCAAGGTTCAGGAAGTTCTGCAACTGCCGAAGCTGACCCTGATGCCCCAGCGCCACCCGTTTGTCTGCGGCGTGGTCAACCTGCGTGGCCAGACGCTGCCGGTGATCGACCTGTCCCAGGCGATCGGCATGCGTCCGCTGGTACCGGGTCCCAACAGCACGATTATCGTCACCGAGTACAACCGTTCAGTGCAGGCCTTCCTCGTCGGTGGCGTGGATCGCATCGTCAACATGAACTGGGAAGCCATTCTGCCGCCGCCGACCAGCGCCGGGCGCCAGCATTACCTGACTGCGATCAGCAAGGTCGACGAGCAATTGGTGGAAATCATCGACGTCGAGAAAGTCCTCGCCGAAATCGTCCCGTACAACGCCAAGGTCTCGCGCGACAAGCTGGATGATCCGGTGCTGGAGCGTGCCCGTGGCCGCGAAGTGCTGCTGGTGGATGACTCTAACGTCGCGCTCTCGCAACTGCGTGACACCCTCGGCCAGCTCGGGGTGAAAATGCACATTGCCAGCGATGGTCTGAAAGCGCTGAACATGCTCAAGGCCTGGGCCGATACCGGCGTGAACATGACCGACAAGTTGTTGATGGTGTTCACCGACGCGGAAATGCCGGAAATGGACGGTTACCGCCTGACCACCGAGATCCGCAACGACCCGCGTCTGCGTGGCCTGTACGTGGTGTTGCACACCTCGTTGTCCGGCAGCTTCAACGACTCGATGGTCAAGAAGGTCGGCTGCGACAACTTCCTCTCCAAGTTCCAGCCGGACAAGCTGGTCGATGTGGTGCGCCAGCGTCTGATGCTTGATGAAGTGCCGGCCTGATCACAACGTCTTGCAGGAGTGAGCCTGCAGTGTTTGTTCTTTGATTCGCGAATAAAGCTCGTATAGGGTGGCGTTTTCATCCTCCAGGGAGCTGGCCATGCTGCGTCTGAGCGCGCTTTATCGTTACCCGTTGAAATCCGGCAAACCCGAGATTCTGCAATCGATTGGTCTGGATAAACTGGGCCTTGAAGGCGACCGCCGCTGGATGCTGGTGGACGAGGCCAGCGGGCGCTTTCTGACCCAGCGGGCCGAGGCGAAAATGAGCCAGCTGTCGGCGCTGTGGAATGCGCAGGGCGGCCTGACCCTCAGCGCGCCAGGGCACGCGGCGCTGGATGTGCCGTTGCCCGAGCAGGATACTGACACCGGCCTGCGCGGCGTGACCATTTGGCGCGACACCTTGCGCGTACCGGATGCCGGTGACGCAGCGGCTCGTTGGGTCAGCGATTTCATTGGCAAACCCACCCGGCTGGTGCAGGTGCCACTGAACCGCGCCCGCATGACTCAGGACGGCTATGGCCGCGACGACGATCAGGTTGCGTTCGCCGATGGCTTCCCGTTGTTGCTGATCGGCGAGGCGTCCCTCCAGGATCTTTCGCAAAGGGTCGGGCGTTCGCTGGAGATGCTGCGCTTTCGGCCCAATCTGGTGATCGAAGGCAGCGCGCCGTTCGCCGAGGATGGCTGGAAGCGGATCCGCATCGGTGATGTCGAGTTTCGGGTGGTGAAGCCGTGCTCACGGTGCATTCTGACCACCATCGACCCGCAGACTGGCGAACGCAGTGCTGATCGCGAACCGCTGGCTACCTTGCAGAAATACCGTGCCCAAGCCGATGGCGCAATGTTTGGCCAGAACCTGGTCAACGACAGCAATGGTCACTTGGAAGTCGGGATGCCGGTGGAAGTCCTCGAGTAACCGTTCCTGAAATGAAAATGCCCGTGTCCTTCGACACGGGCATTTTTTTGCACCGGAAAAACCTGCAGCGTCAGCCGCGGTATTCGCACAGGTAAGCAGTGTCGACGGCGACTTTCAGCTGGAACTTGCTGTTGGCCGGTACGTTGAACTGGCTGCCGGCGGCGAAGGTTTCCCAGTCGCTGCTGTCCGGCAGTTTGACGGTCAGTGCGCCGGAGACCACGTGCATGATTTCCCGTTGGCTGGTGCCGAATTCGTACTCGCCCGGGGCCATGACGCCGATGGTCGCCGGACCTTCAGCGGTGCCAAAAGCGATCGACTTGACGGTGCCGTCGAAGTACTCGTTGACTTTGAACATGGGCGATTCCTCTCGAAAAGGGCAAAAAAGGGTTAAAAAAGGCTGGCCAGTATGCACAAGGCTCCTGGCGCCGTCACCTGCCCGGGGCGTGTCCGGCAAGTTCCCGCCCTGACTCTAGAGTGGCAATACCAGCGGCAACAATCGCGCGGTATTGCGCGCATCCTCCAGGGCTCGATGCTGCTGACCGCTGAACTGCATGCCAGCCAGTTGCAGCGCCCCGTTCAGCCCCAACGGCCGCTCCAGGCGCCGGGCCTTGGCAAAGCGCTGTTTGAGGTTCATGTGCGGCACCCGGCTCAACACGCTGTCGAGTTGCAGGCGCTGCCATTCCTGAAGCAATTGCTTGCGGTCGTAGTCACCCCAACTGGCCCAGCCTTCGAGGCGCGTCTGGTGTTGGCCGAGCCAGCGTTCGAAGGCCGGCCAGACCTCGGTCAACGGCTGCGCGGCGTCGATATTCGCCTGGGTGATGTGCGTGAGCTCACGGCAGAATGCCGTCAGCAACGGCCGCCGTGTCGGTTTGACGAAGCGCTGAAAGTGATCCTGCTCACGACCGGCACGATCGACCAGCGTGGCGCCGATTTCGATGATTTCCATTTCCGTAACCGGCCAGCCACCTTCATCCGTGGTGGCTTCCAGATCAATGACCAGCCAATGGGGCATCGCAGGTTTCCTGATTTACGCGTCCTGATAGATCAGAGCGTAGTCAAACCTCGCGTTTGCGCTTGGTGACTCACTCGACCTGCAACAGAACCTGACGATTTTTTACCTGATCGCCGACCTTGACCTGCACCCGCTTGAGCACGCCGTCAATGCCGGCCTTGAGCGGGTGCTCCATTTTCATTGCCTCCAGCACCACCAGCAGTTGACCCTTGCTGACCGGGCTGCCTTCGCTGACCAGCACGTCGACGATAGCACCGTCCATCGGTGCCTTCAGCGTGCCGGAGCTGACGCTGCTCTGACTGCTGATCAGTGCATGAGTTCGATCCTCCAGCCGCAGGTTGCCGGGGCGGGTGAACAGCCAGAGTTGTCCGCTCTCCAGCCGATAGGCGTGACGCTGGCGCAGGCCGTCGATTTCCAGGGTCAGCGAGCGCTCGTTGCAATCGATAATGTTCAGCGCCAGCGAGCGCTCCATCACGTTCACGGTGAAGTGGCCATCGCTGTCCGCCAGCAGTTGCAGCGTCCAGTCCTGTTCTTCAAGGCCAAGGCGGTAATTGAGCGGCGCCCCGGCATTGTTGCGCCAACCCTTGAGCGGCGCACGATGGGCCTGCGCGCCAGACTGATAAAACAGCACGGCGGCGATGGCCAGTTCCTCGGCACCGGGCACGTAGGCGTGCAGGCAAGCGTGGTCGGTGAAGTGTTGGGCGATGAACGCGGTACTGAATTCGCCGCTGATGAACTGCGGATGTTGCAGCAGGCTGCCCAGCAAGCGCTGATTGCTTTGTACGCCGAGCAGCACGCTGTCTTGCACCGCGCGCAGCAGCTTGCGCCGCGCCTCCTCGCGGGTGGCGCCGTGGGCGATCAGCTTGCTGAGCATCGGGTCGTAGAACGGGCTGATCGACTGACCTTCGAGCAGGCCATGATCGATCCGTGCGCCCGACGTCAAGACCGGTTCCCAGGCCTGAATGCGCCCGGTCTGCGGCAGGAAATCCTGCGTCGGGTCTTCGGCATACAGGCGTACTTCCATGGCGTGGCCGCTGAGCGTGACCTGATCCTGGGTCAATGGCAGCGGCTGCCCCTCGGCGACTGCGAGTTGCCAGGCGACCAGGTCCAGCCCGGTGATCAGTTCGGTGACGGGATGCTCGACCTGCAGACGGGTGTTCATTTCCAGAAAGTAGAATTGCCCACGGGCGTCGAGCAGAAATTCGACGGTGCCGGCACCTACATAATTCACTGCACGGCCAGCCTTGAGCGCCGCTTCGCCCATGGCCTGACGCAACGCTTGAGTCATGACCGGGCAGGGGGCTTCCTCGATGACTTTCTGGTGGCGCCGCTGCACCGAGCAATCGCGTTCGCCCAGATAGACCAGATTGCCGTGGCTATCGCCGAACAATTGCACCTCGACGTGTCGCGGTTCGATCAGCGCCTGTTCGAGGATCAGTTCGTCACTGCCGAAGCCGTTCAATGCCTCGGAGCGCGCCGTACGCAATTGCGCCGGCAACTCATCGCGGCTGTGCACCAGACGCATGCCGCGTCCGCCGCCCCCGGCGCTGGCTTTGATCATCAGCGGATAGCCAATGCGTTCGGCTTCACGCAGCAAGGTCGCGTCGTCCTGCGCGGCGCCTTGATAGCCAGCGATGCACGGTACACCGGCGTCGAGCATGGCGATTTTCGACAGGCGCTTGCTGCCCATCAGCTCGATGGCGTCGGCACTGGGGCCGATAAAAATCAGGCCGGCTTCTTCGCAGGCGCGGGCGAATCCGGCATTTTCCGAGAGGAAACCGTAACCGGGATGAATTGCGTCGGCACCGCTGCGGCGCGCGGCGTCGAGGATCGCCGGGATGTTCAGGTAGGACTGTTGCACCGGTGCCGGGCCGATGTTCACCGCTTGATCAGCCATCTGCACATGCAAAGCCTGGGCGTCGGCGTCGCTGAACACCGCGACGGTGCGATAGCCCAGGGCCTGGGCGGTGCGCTGGATGCGGCAGGCGATTTCACCGCGGTTGGCGATCAGGATTTTGTGGAGGGTGGGCATGGCTGTTTCCTCGGAATGTGCGGTGCTTATGCTGGCCTCTTCGCGAGCAGGCTCGCTCCCACATCTGGAATGCGTTGCTGCCCCTGTGGGAGCGAGCCTGCTCGCGAAGCTTTTCAGGTGGCCCACCCGGGTTTACGCTTTTGCACAAAAGCCATGGTGCCCTCGACCCCCTCGGCCCCGGTCACCGCCTCGCTGAACCACTGCGCCGCCTCGTCCAGCAATTCACTCGACGGTTGTCCGGCGCTGGCCAGCAGTAACTTCTTGGTCATGGCATTCGCCTCCGGCGCGCAACACAACACATGCTGCAGAACCTCATCGAGGCGCTCGGCCAGCGCTTGCGGATCCTGCTCGACAAAGTGCACCAGTCCCAGACGCCGCGCCTGATGCCCATCAAAGCGCGCAGCGGTCAGCGCCAGTCGGCGGGTCTCGGTCAGGCCGATGCGTTGCACCACGAACGGGGCGATCTGCGCCGGCAGCAGGCCGAGGCTGGTTTCCGGCAGACCGAACTGCGCCTGATGGTCGGCCATGGCGATGTCGCTGACACACGCCAGTCCGAACCCGCCGCCCAGCACCGCACCTTGCAACACGCTGATCAGCACTTGCGGAGCGTGCTGCGCCTCTTCCAGCAGCGCGCCGAAAGCGCGATTCAAATCACGGTAAGCATCGGCGCCCTGGGCGCGGGCGTTGGCCATGTCCTTGATATCGCCGCCGGCGCAGAAATGCCCGCCGGCGCCACTGAGCACCAAGGCCCGGACACGGCGGTCATCCCTTACTGTGGCCAACACTGCACGCAGTTCGCTGACCATCTGCAGACTCATCGCGTTGCGGCTGTCCGGGCGATTGAGGGTGATGTGCAGCACGCCGCCATGCAGTTCCAGCAACAGCGTCTGGCAATCGGGCAGGGTGCTCATTTCTTTTTCCCCGGCAGGATGCCCATCAGTTTGCAGATGATGCCGAGCATGATTTCGTCGGCACCGCCGCCAATCGACACCAGCCGCACATCGCGATAGGCACGCGCCACCGGGTTATCCCACATGAAGCCCATGCCGCCCCAATATTGCAGGCAGCTGTCGCTGACTTCTCGGCCGAGACGCCCGGCCTTGAGCTTGGCCATCGATGCCAGTCGTGTGACGTCCTGGCCTTTCACGTACTGCTCGGTGGCCTGATAGACCAGCGCGCGCAGGCATTCGATTTCGGTTTGCAGCTCCGCCAGGCGAAAGTGGATCACTTGATTGTCGATCAGCGCATTGCCGAAGGTCTTGCGTTCCTTGCAGTACTCGATGGTGCTGTCGACGCAATATTCCAGGCCCTTGATCATGTTCGCGGCGCCGAACAGGCGTTCCTCCTGGAACTGCAGCATCTGCATCATGAAACCGGCGCCTTCGTGGCCGATGCGGTTGCGCTGAGGCACACGCACGTTGTCGAAAAACACCTGGGCGGTTTCCGAGCTGCGCATGCCAAGCTTGTCCAGGTGCGAACTGAGGCTGATCCCCGGGGTGTTCATCGGCACCATGATCAGCGACTTGTTGATGTGCGGCTTGTCATCCGAGGTGTTGGCCAGCAGGCAGATGAAGTCGGCGCTCGGCGAGTTGGTGATCCACATCTTGCTGCCGTTGATCAGGTAGTCATCGCCATCTTTGCGCGCGGTGGTCTTGAGCCCGGCGACGTCGGAACCGGCACCGACTTCCGAGACCCCGATGCAGCCAACTTGCTCACCGCTGATGGCCGGGCGCAGAAACTCTTCGCGCAACTCATCGGAACCGAAGCGGGCCAGCGCCGGGGTGCACATGTCGGTCTGTACGCCGATGGACATCGGAATGCCACCGCAATGGATGGTGCCGAACTCTTCGGCGGCGACAATCGAGTAGCTGTAGTCGAGGCCCATGCCGCCGAACTTTTCCGGTTTGGAAATCCCCAGCAGACCGAGGTCGCCGGCCTTGCGAAAAATCTCGTGGATCGGAAAACGCCCGGCCTTTTCCCACTCATCGACGTGCGGATTGATCTCGTGTTCGACGAATTGGCGGACGGTGCGGCGCAGTGCTTCGTGTTCCGGGGTGAAGATCATTTTTATTGTTCTCCTTGGGATCCGTGGCCGTCAGAAACGGCTGACGCCGAAGCTGTTGGGTTGCAGCGTGCGGATGTCGGCTTCGTGGCAGATCTCCAGCAGGTAGCCGAGCAGGGTGCGGGTGTCACGCGGGTCGATCAGGCCGTCATCCCACAGGTTGGCGCTGCCGTAGAGCGCGGTGGACTGGCTGTCGAGTTTCTGCGCAGTGACCTGTTCGAGCATGTCGAGCATCTTCGGGTCCGGCACCAGTCCCTCCTTGAGCTGCTTGGCCTCGGTGACGATACGCAGCACCTTGCCGGCTTGCGCGCCGCCCATCACCGCCGTGCGGCTGTTGGGCCAGGCGAAGATGAACCGCGGATCGAGACCACGCCCGCACATCGCATAGTTGCCGGCGCCGTAGGAGCCACCGACGACGATGGTCAGTTTAGGCACGCGCGCATTGGCCACCGCTTGAATCAGTTTCGAGCCGTGTTTGATCACGCCTTGCTGCTCGGATTCGGTGCCGACCATGAACCCGGTGGTGTTGTGGAAAAACAGCAACGGTGTCTGGCTCTGGTCGCACAGCTGGATGAATTGGGCTGCCTTGCTCGCACCGGCCGGTGTGATCGGGCCGTTGTTGCCGATCAGGCCGCAGGCGCGGCCGTGGATTTTCAGTTGGCCGCACACGGTCTGTTGATCGAACTCGCCCTTGAATTCGAGAAACTCCGATTCGTCGGCGATTCGCGCAATGATTTCGCGCACGTCGTAGGGTTTTTTCGGGTCGTCGGGAATCAGCCCAAGCAGTTCGTCGATCGGGTAGAGCGGTACCTTGTATTGCGGCTCCGGCAGCCACGGCAGTTGCTCGTTCCATGGCAGCATGCGCAGGATCTCGCGCACCAGCCGTACGCCATCGGCATCGTTCTCGGCCAGGTATTCGGCGGTGCCGGCAACCTGCGCATGCATCTCGGCGCCGCCCAGTTCTTCATCGGTGGCGACTTCGCCGGTCGCGGCCTTGAGCAGGGGTGGCCCGGCGAGAAACAGCTTGGCCTTGCCCCGCACCACCACCACGTAATCCGACAGCCCCGGCTGATAGGCGCCACCGGCGGTGGCCGAGCCGTGCACCACGGTGATCTGCGGCAGGCCCATGGCCGACATGCGCGCCTGATTGGCAAAGCTGCGTGCGCCTTCGACGAAGATCTCGGCGGCGTAGTTGAGGTTGGCGCCACCGCTTTCGGCGAGGGTGATCACCGGCAGTTTGTTTTCCTGGGCGATCTGTTGCAGGCGCAGGGACTTTTTCAGGCCGCTTGGCGAAATGGTGCCGCCCTTGATCGCGCTGTTGTTGGCCACCACCAGTGCGCGCACGCCGGACACGTAACCGATGCCGGCGATCAAGCCCCCGCCAGCGGCACTGCCGTCCTTGTCGTCGTGCAGTTTGTAACCGGCCAGGCTCGCCAGTTCGAGGAACGGTGCGCCGGGGTCGAGCAACAGGTTCAGACGTTCGCGGGGCAGCAGTTGCCCGCGTTTGTCGAATTTGGCCTTGGCTTCAGCGGCCTTGTTCAGCAGGTTCTGCTCCAGTTGCTGGACTTGCTCGATGGCCGTGAGCATCGCCGCGCGGTTGCGGACGAACGCTTCGCTGTGCGGATCGAGTTGGGACTGGATCTGCGGCATGGCTTACTCCTTGTCCTTGAGGACGTCGGGCAAGTACGCCCGATGGAAACCGTTGAACGACTCGCTGTGGCTCGCCTTGTGCAGCGGCCACGCGCGGCTGCCGAGGCTGGCCGCGCCATCGATTTTCAAGGTGCTGCCACTGATGAACGCCGCCGCCGGGCTGAGCAGGAAAACGATCGCCGCGCTGACTTCCGATTCAGTACCGATGCGCTTGAGCGGCACGTGTTCGCGCAACGTCGGAATCACCGCCTTGAACGCGCCTTCGTAGGTGTCCATGCCGCTGGAGGCGATCCAGCCCGGGGCCACTGCATTGACCCGCACTCCGGCGTAACCCCATTCGAAGGCGGCAGTCTTGGTGAAATTGTCCATGCCCGAGCGTGCCGCGCCCGAGTGCCCCATGCCGGGCATGCCGCCCCACATGTCGGCGAGCATGTTGACGATATTGCCGCCGTGCTTGCTCATCGACTGGTTGAACACTTCCCGGGCCATCAGGAAACCGCCGACCAGATTGGTCCGCAACACGGTTTCAAAGCCTTTCTGGTTGATCGAGACCAACGGCGACGGGTACTGGCCGCCGGCATTGTTGACCAGACCGTGGATCGGCCCGTGTTCGGCGATCAACTCGCCGACCAATTGCTTGACTGCTTCTTCGTCACGGATGTCGCAGGCTTGCCAGTGGGCGCGGCCGCCGTCTTCGGTGATTTCGGCGGCGACCTTTTGCAGCTTCTCCGGCTTGCGCCCGACCAGCAGCACCGTGGCCCCGAGCGCCGCCAGTTCATGCGCAGTGCAGCGCCCGATGCCGCTGCCGCCACCGGTAACGATGATGGTCTGGCCGCTGAACAGATCGGCTTTGAAAATCGATTCGTAAGCCATGAAGCCCAACCTCTAGTCGAGTTGTTCGGCGATGCTCTGCGGCACCGGGATCTGGATTTCCAGCAGTTGCTGGGCGAAGGCTTTGCCCTGTGGGTCGATGCGCAGACTTGCGACACCGCCGCCACCGAGAGCGTTTTCCAGCAGAAAGTTCAGGCTGTGGGTGCCGGGCAGATACCAGCGTTCAACCCGGCCGTGGATCGGGTCGAGCACGTGGCGCATCCAGTCGACGAGCACCGCCGGGGTTAGCGCTTCGGCGATCCACGGCAGGTATTCGGGCCGGCGCGGCAATACGCCGATGTTGCTGTGATTGCCCTTGTCACCGGAGCGCGCCACCGCCAGTTTGACCAATGGCACACTGGCGTCGGCGCGGCCTTGGGGTTTGGACGGCTGGTCGGGGGTGGGCAGGTCGTGGCTGTCGAGCGGGGTCTGCGCGGGCAGGGCGCAGGGATGTCGCGCACCGGCCATGTCGATTTGCAGGGTGCAGGCGGTTTTATCGATCAGGAACGAGAACAGGCGAATCAGCGGGTACACCGTTGGCCGTCCGCCGACGATGCCGGTCAGCCCAGGCGCCATGCCGGTGGCGGCCTGAGCGATTTCCCGGGAGAACAGCACCAGCGCCTGTTTCTGTGGATGGCGCACGGCGAGTTTGATCACCACCTCGCGACTGTCCCGGCGCTGGCCGTGCGGGCCGTAGGTGGCTTCGCTGCCGAGCAGTTCGATGTCGACTTCGCTGTAGCCTGGCCAGCCGCGTTGGCTGAACATCTCGGATGTCTTGTCGATGATCGCCTGGCTGACGCGTCGCGCCTTGTCCACCGCATCGATGCCGGCGATCAGGCAACTGGCGGTGCAACGAAAACCGTCCGGCCAGGTGGCGCTGACCTTGTATTTGTCGCTGGGCGGCAAGCCTTTGGCGCCGTGCACATGCACGGTGTTTTTGCCTTGTTGCTGCAATTTGACCTGGGTGAAATCGCAGACCACGTCCGGCAACAGGTACGCCTGCGGGTCGCCGATTTCGTAGAGCAACTGCTCGCCGACGGTCAGTGGCGTCACCAGGCCGCCGGAGCCTTCGGGTTTGCTGACGATGAATTGGCCGTCGGCGCGGACTTCAACGATGGGAAAACCGATGTGTTCGTAATCCGGCACGTCGCGCCAGTCGGTGAAATTGCCGCCTGTGCACTGCGCGCCGCATTCGATGATGTGCCCGGCCAGCGCGGCCTGGGCGAGCTTGTCGTAGTCGTGCCACGCCCAGCCGAATTCATGCACCAGTGCGGCACTGACCACCGCGCTGTCGACCACGCGCCCGGTGATGACGATGTCGGCGCCCAGGCGCAGCGCCTCGACGATGCCCGGCGCGCCAAGGTAGGCGTTGGTCGACACGCACATTGGCGGCAGCGGCGTGCCGTTGAACATCTCATGGATGCCCTGAGAGGCGAGCTGCTTGAATTGCGGTTGCAGGTCATCACCCAGCAGCACGGCGATTTTCAGCGCCACGCCGGCCTTGTCGCAGGCCGCTTGCAGGGCGGCGGCGCAGGCCTGTGGATTGATTCCGCCAGCGTTGCTGATGACGCGGATATTCTGTTCGGCCAGTTGTGGCAGCAGCGGGGCGAGCACCTCGATGAAGTCCCCGGCGAACCCGGCCTGAGGCTCTTTCAGGCGGGCGCCGGCCATGATCGACAGGGTGATCTCGGCCAGGTAGTCGAACACCAGATAATCCAGGCGCCCGCCTGCCACAAGCTGCGCGGCGGCGGTACTGGTGTCACCCCAGAATGCGCTGGCGCATCCGATGCGAACGGTGGTTGGCATTGTTATCTCCGACTCAGGAACCTGCGACAGAAGTGTCTGGAGGCTACCAAGCAAGCGCTTGGTTTGTAAACAGCTGAAATATCTTCTGCCCAAGCGCTTGCTTGGTCGCAGCCCGCGGCTTAAATTGCGCGCAACCCTGCATGTTCAGGGGGCAACAGACTGATCGACTGTAGGAGAGAACGGGTGGACGAGCAAAAAGCCCTGAGGGTCATGCGCGAACTGGTCGACCAGGGCCAGTTGACCGACCCTGACAGCGCCCGCGGCAAACTGCTGCAAGTGGCCGCTCACCTGTTTCGCAACAAGGGCTATGAGCGCACCACCGTGCGTGACCTGGCCGGGGCGGTGGGGATTCAGTCCGGGAGCATTTTTCATCACTTCAAAAGCAAGGACGAAATCCTCCGTGCGGTGATGGAAGAGACCATCCGCTACAACACCGCGCTGATGCGCGCCGCACTGGCCGACGCGACAAATGTGCGCGAGCGGGTGCTGGCGCTGATCCGCTGCGAATTGCAATCGATCATGGGCGGCAGCGGCGAAGCGATGGCGGTGCTGGTCTACGAATGGCGTTCGCTGTCCGAAGACGGTCAGGCCAAAGTGCTGGCCCTGCGCGATGTCTACGAAGACATCTGGCTGCAGGTGCTGGGCGAAGCCAAGGCGGCCGGATTTATCCGTGGCGATGTGTTCATAACCCGACGTTTTCTCACTGGCGCGTTGTCCTGGACCACCACCTGGTTCCGTGCCGGCGGCAGTCTGAGCCTCGATCAACTGGCCGATGAAGCGCTGATTCTGGTGCTCGAAGAGCGCTGATCCACTTTCTAACGGGTCGGGAAACTGGCTAACTGGGCGAAACCGCCTAGCTTGAATGCATTGATCGGTATTTTTTTCGGGGGAGTGGGGTGTTTTGAAGTCTTCGCCAATTCGGACGGCCACGGGTCTGGTACTCGTCGCGCTGACGGCATTTTCAGGGTTGCCTGCGCAGGCGGCGCAACTGGTTCGAGTGGGCGCCGCGCACTTCCCGCCTTACACGATCCGCCCGGAAAGCGGTGCCGATACCGGGCTGCTGCCGGAGTTGGTCGAGGCGCTCAATGCGTTGCAGACGGATTATCAGTTTGTCCTCGTGCCGACCTCGATTCCCCGTCGCTTCGGTGATTTCAAGCAGGGCCGGATCGACATGGCGATCTTCGAGAATCCCGACTGGGGCTGGAAGGATATCCCGCACACGGATGTCGATATGGGCCTGGAAGATGCCGAGATTTTCGTGGCGCAGCGCGAAGACGGTCGTCAGCAGAACTATTTCGCCGACCTCAAGGGCAAGCGCCTGGCGCTGTACAGCGGTTATCACTATGAGTTCGCCAACTTCAATGCCGATCCCAAATACCTTGCTGATACGTTCAACGCCACGCTGACCTATTCCCACGACAGCAACCTGCTGATGGTGCTGCGCGGGCGGGCCGACATTGCCTTGGTGACTCGCTCCTACCTGTTCGATTATCTGAAGCGCAACGAAAAGGTGAAAGACGATCTGCTGGTGTCGCAGCGCATCGATCAGATTTATCACCACTACGCCATTCTGCGCCCGACCGCTCCGATTACCGGCGAGGCATTCGGCAAGTTGCTGCAGGGTTTGCGCGACAACGGCCAGATGCTGAAGATATTCGATCCTTACAAAATTGCCGTGGTGCCGGTGCCCCATCCCTGACCGTTTTTCACCCGCGCGGCTAAATTTCCGCTCTCGGCTCACGTCCCATCGTTGAACTGTCGACGATTATCGTGAGCCCGACCCATGTCCAATCTGAATGACCTGACTGCCCTGGCCTTGCCTTCGGGCAGCCAACTGGTAGCCGATGCAACTGAAAGCCGTCTGAGCCTGAGTCTGGACGGGCAACCGCTGATTCGCCTGCGCCTGGATCGTGAAGGCAACGGCCCGATCCAGCTCGATGAGCGTTTTGCCCTGCCGCCAGGCCTGGCGCTATGGGCGGCCTGCTATTGGTTGTTTGCCCGCGAGCCGGCGCGCCAGCAATTGACCTGGCAACTCGATCAACCGCCTACCGAAGCCTTGCTCAGCGGTCTGCTGGTCAGCACCGAGGTGGCCGGTGAGTATCGCTGCGAACGCGCGCTGTTCTGGCAACTGCCGCAACCATGGCTCGGCACGTCACTGAGCGGCAGCTATCCGCAGCACATGGTGATCAGCCATGGCAAGCGTCACCCGCTGCGCCCGGTGAAACCGCGCGGTGAGGTCTATCGGCGTTTCGATGCGCGTCTCGGCGCCTGGATTTCCCTGCGCACGGTGGAGATCGAGCAGGATCTGCCGCGTTTCAATCGCTGGCAGAACAGCCCGCGGGTCGCCAGTTTCTGGCAGGAAGAGGGCAGTCTTGAGCAGCATCGCGAGTACCTGAGCAAGCTCGACGCCGACCCGCACACGCTGTCCCTGATCGGCTGTTTCGACGATCAGCCCTTCGCTTACTTCGAAGCCTACTGGGCCAAGGAAGATCGTATCGCGCCGTTCTACGACGCCGATAATTACGATCGCGGCATTCACATGCTGGTCGGGGAGGAAGATCACCGTGGCCCGCACAAGGTGGCGAGCTGGTTGTCGGCGCTGGTGCACTACCTGTTTCTGGACGATCCGCGCACTCAGCGAGTGGTCGCCGAACCGCGTGCCGACAACGCGAAGATGATCGGCCACATGCACAACCAGTGCTTCCACTGCGAAAAGGAATTCGACTTCCCGCACAAGCGCGCGGCGTTGATGATTCTGGGGCGTGAGCGGTTTTTTGATCGGTGCAAGTTGGCTTGATGCTCAGGCCTCGGGATTTCAATGATCCTGAGGTCGCCTTCGCAAGCAGGCTCGCTCCCACATTTGTCCTGTGTACGCAGAACCAGTGTGGGAGCGAGCCTGCTCGCGAATGAGGGCGCCACGATTTCGCTGATTAACGACGACCCATCGATGCCGCATCCCCACGACTGCCCGACACCTTGCGGCAGTGCACCAGTGCGTCGCGAATCATGAAGTTGACCAGGGTCGGCGAGACGCCGAGCTCCTTGGCGATGTCCTTCTGCGGCACGCCATGCAGGCGGTACATCTCGAAAGCGTAGCGGGTGCGGCTCGGCAGTTCGGTCAGCGCGTCGGCAATATGTTCCAGCGTCGAGAAATTGATGTGCGAGGTTTCCGGCGAAGCGCCCTGGATGACCACATTCAATCCTTCCTCTTCGGGTCCTGCGTATTTCTGCTCCAGCGCCTGTTTGCGGTAATGATCGATGGCAAGGTTGCGCACGATCTGGAACAGGTAACTCAATTGCGCCTTGATCGACGAGGTGATTTGCGGCGCCGACTGCAACCGGAAGAACGCATCCTGCACCACGTCTTCGGCGCGCGAACGGCAGCCGGTAATGCGCGCTGCAATCTTCACCAGAATCAGTCGATTGTCGACGAAGGCCTGAAGTAGCGGTGAATCGCACCTGCTTGTGGATACTTGTTCCGTCATGGAAATCACCTTGCTGCCAATAGGTTAGTGGGACGCCTGGGGGACGGGGCCGTCCTACACATCGAGCGACAAATTATGTTGAATGATAATGATTGTCAATTGAGAAAGAGAAGTAATGCTCCATAAAAGTGCGAAGCGAGCACTGCGACACACCGCCACACTCCCGCTCCCATTGGCGATCCAGCCTGCCGACTAATTATTTCAAGACGCCATCCGTTCTCATTGGTGAATGGTTCCGGGTACACAACCCCGGCCAGACAGCATTCCGAAGCCTTGCGCGGTCGGCACAGACCGCGCCCTGCATGCCCTTCGAGGGGCGTGACGCAGCAACCCGATTCCATTAGCAAGCCGAATTCAGGCAGGAAACCTCATGACCGACGCGTTCGAACTCCCCAGCACCCTGGTCCAAGCCCTCCAGCGCCGCGCGGCCCGGACACCGGATCAACTGGCCTTGCGTTTTCTTGCCGAAAACGCAGAGCAGGCTGTGGTGCTCAGCTATCGCGAACTCGATCAGCGCGCCCGCCGCATCGCGGCCGCGTTGCAGGCTGAAGCCGAATTCGGCGATCGCGCGGTGCTGCTGTTTCCCAGCGGCCCGGACTACGTCGCGGCGTTCTTCGGTTGCCTGTACGCCGGCGTGATCGCGGTACCGGCCTACCCGCCGGAGTCGGCCCGGCGTCATCATCAGGAGCGCCTGCTGTCGATCATTGCCGATGCCGAACCGCGTCTGCTGCTGACCAGCGCCGACCTGCGCGATGCCTTGCAGCAGATCGAAGGGGCACCGCCATTGCTGTGCGTCGATACTCTCGACAGCGCACTGGCCGAGCACTGGGTTGAGCCGAACCTGCCGCAAGATCACATCGCCTTCCTGCAATACACCTCCGGTTCTACCGCGCTGCCCAAAGGCGTGCAGGTCAGCCATGGCAACCTCGTGGCCAACGAACTGCTGATCCGCCACGGTTTCGGCATCGATGTGAACCCCGACGACGTGATCGTCAGCTGGCTGCCGCTGTACCACGACATGGGCCTGATCGGCGGTCTGTTGCAACCGATCTTCAGCGGCGTGCCGTGCATTCTGATGTCGCCGGCGTACTTCCTCGGTCGGCCGTTGCGCTGGCTCGAAGCGATCAGCGAATACGGCGGCACCATCAGCGGCGGCCCGGATTTCGCCTACCGTCTGTGCAGCGAGCGCGTCAGTGAATCGGCGCTGGAGCGTCTCGATCTGAGCCGCTGGCGCGTGGCCTATTCCGGCTCGGAACCGATTCGTCTCGACACCCTTGAACGCTTCGCCGAGAAGTTCACCGCGTGCGGTTTCAGCGAAGACAGCTTCATGGCCTCTTACGGCCTGGCCGAAGCGACGCTATTCGTTGCCGGCACACCGCGTGGCACCGGCATTCCTGCGCTGCGCGTGGATGATCAGGCGCTGGCGCAAAACCGCGCCGAGCCGGGCGACGGCAGCCCGATCATGAGTTGTGGCGTCAGCCAACCCGATCACGCCGTGTTGATTGCTGACCCGGTCACGCTGAAAGAACAGCCTGACAGCCTCGTCGGCGAAGTCTGGGCCGCGGGGCCGAGCATTGCCCATGGCTACTGGCGCAATCCCGAAGCCAGCGCCAAGACCTTCGTCCAGCACGCCGGCCAGACCTGGCTGCGTACCGGTGACCTGGGCTTCATTCGCGACGGTGAACTGTTCATCACCGGGCGCCTGAAAGACATGCTGATCGTGCGCGGCCACAACCTATACCCGCAGGACATCGAGCAAACCGTCGAGCGCGAAGTGGAAGTGGTGCGCAAGGGTCGGGTTGCGGCATTCGCGGTCAGTCAGAGCGGTGAGGAAGGCATCGGCATCGCCGCAGAAATCAGCCGCAGCGTGCAGAAAATCCTCCCGCCCGAAGCACTGATCAAAGCCATTCGCCAAGCGGTGGCCGAGGCGTATCAGGAAGCACCGAGCGTGGTGGTACTGCTCAATCCGGGCGCGTTGCCGAAAACCTCCAGCGGCAAGCTGCAGCGCTCCGCCTGTCGCAATCGTCTGGCCGATGGCAGCCTCGACAGCTATGCGGTGTTCCCGTCCGCCAGCGAAGCCACTGAAAACCCAGGCGCCTCGGTGTCCGGGCTGGAAGCCCTGATCGGCAAGATCTGGGCCGAGCAACTGAGCGTCAAACAGGTCAACGCCGACGACCATTTCTTTCTCCTCGGCGGCAACTCGATTGCGGCAACTCAGGTGATCGCCAAAGTGCGCGAAGAACTCGGCCTGGAGCTTAACCTGCGCCTGCTGTTCGAAGCACCGACCCTGGCCGCGTTCGCCGTTGCCGTGGCGCAACAGCAACACAACGGTGGCAGCGCCCAAGGCGAAATCACCGCCCTGGCGCGCACTGAAGCGATGCCGCAATCGCTGGCGCAAAACCGTTTGTGGATCACCTGGCAACTCGACCCGCAAAGCAGCGCCTACAACATCCCCGGCGCTTTGCGTCTGCGCGGTGAACTGGACGAGGAGGCGTTGCGCGCCAGCTTCCAGCAACTGCTCGAACGCCACGAATCCCTGCGCACGCGCTTCTTCGAACGTGACGGCGTGGCGCTGCAACACGTCGACGCGGCGAATGAATTCAACTTGCAACTGATCGATATCAGTGACCTGCCGGCGCACGAGCGTGAAGCCCGCGCGCAACAGATCCGCGAAGACGAAGCGCGCACTCAGTTCGATCTGGAAAAAGGCCCGCTGCTGTGGGTGACGCTGGTACGTCTTGACGACGAAGATCACCAGTTGCTGGTGACACTGCACCACATCATCGCCGACGGCTGGTCGCTGAACGTGCTGATCGATGAATTCTCGCGGCTGTACGCGGCCGCCTCCCAAGGCCAGCGCGCCGACCTCGCGCCGTTGCCGACCCAATACGCCGACTACGGCAGCTGGCAGCGCCAGTGGCTGGCGCAAGGCGAGGGCGAGCGGCAGCTGAGCTACTGGAAAGCCCAACTGGGCGACGAACATCCAGTGCTGGAACTGGCGACCGACCACCCGCGCTCGGCCAGACAGCTGCACAGCGCCGCCCGCCACAGCGTGCGTCTTGGCGTCAGCCTCAGCGATGCGATCAGGCAGACCGCCCAGGCACATCAATCGACGCCGTTCATGCTGTTGCTCGCGGCATTCCAGAGCCTGTTGCACCGCTACAGCGGCCAGCGCGACATTCGCATCGGCGTGCCCAATGCCAACCGACCGCGCCTGGAAACCCAGGGCCTGATCGGCTTCTTCATCAACACCCAGGTACTGCGCGCGGAGGTTGATTCGCGCTTGTCGTTTGTCGAGTTGCTGGCGCAAACCCGCCAGGCATCGCTCGGCGCTCAGGCGAATCAGGACCTGCCTTTCGAACAACTGCTCGAAGCCTTCCCGCAGGCCCGGGAGCAGGGTCTGTTCCAGGTCATGTTCAACCACCAGCAACGCGACTTGAGTGCGCTCAAGCGCTTGCCGGGGCTGCTCGCCGAAGAACTGCCGTGGCACAGCCGCGAGGCCAAGTTCGACCTGCAACTGCACAGTGAAGAGGATCGCAATGGGCGCCTGACCCTATCCTTCGACTACGCCGATGAGTTGTTCGAGGCGGCGACCATCGAGCGGCTGGCCGAACACTTCAGCAACCTGCTGCGCGCTGTCTGCGAGCAACCGCAACAGGCGATCGGTGACCTGCAATTGCTGACCCCGTGCGAGCACGAACAGCAACAGGCATGGAGCGTCGCACCGTGCACCCCAGCGCAACAATGGCTGCCGGAACTGCTCAACGAGCAGGCACGCCAGACCCCGGAACGCACTGCGCTGGTGTGGGACGGTGGCAGCCTCGATTTCGCCGAACTGCACGCCCAGGCCAACCGTCTTGCGCACTACCTGCGCGACAAAGGTGTCGGCCCGGATGTGTGCGTGGCGATTGCCGCCGAGCGTTCGCCGCAGCTGCTGATCGGCCTGCTGGCAATCATCAAGGCTGGCGGCGCCTACGTTCCGCTGGACCCGGATTACCCGGCCGAGCGCCTGGCCTACATGCTCAGCGACAGCGGTGTCGAACTGCTGCTGACCCAGACTGCGTTGCTCGATCGCTTGCCGGCCAGTGAAGGCGTCAGCGTGATCGCCATGGACACCCTGCACCTGGAGAACTGGCCGAGTCAGGCACCGGGCCTGCACCTGCACGGCGACAACCTCGCCTATGTGATTTACACCTCGGGCTCCACCGGCCAGCCGAAAGGCGTCGGCAACACTCACGCGGCATTGGCCGAACGACTGCAATGGATGCAGAACACTTATCGCCTGAACGACACCGACGTGCTGATGCAAAAGGCGCCGATCAGTTTCGACGTGTCGGTGTGGGAGTGCTTCTGGCCGCTGATCACCGGCGCACGATTGCTGATTGCCGCACCGGGTGAGCACCGTGATCCGCATCGCATCGCTCAGCTGGTTCAGACATACGGCGTGACCGCGCTGCACTTCGTGCCGCCGTTGCTCTCGCTGTTCATCGATGAACCGCTGAGCGCTGAGTGCACCAGCCTGCGCCGGGTATTCTCCGGCGGTGAAGCGCTGCCGGCGGAACTGCGTAACCGGGTGTTGGCGCAACTGCCGGCGGTGCAATTGCACAACCGTTATGGCCCGACCGAAACCGCGATTAACGTCACCCACTGGCACTGCACAAGCGCCGACGGCGAACGTTCGCCGATTGGCCGTCCGCTGGGCAACGTGGTCTGCCGCGTACTCGACGCCGATCTCAATCCCGTACCGGCCGGTGTGCCGGGTGAGCTGTGCATCAGCGGCATCGGACTGGCTCGCGGTTACCTCGGTCGCCCGGCGCTGACTGCCGAGCGTTTCGTGGTCGATCCGCTGGGCGAGCAGGGCGCACGTTTGTACCGCACCGGTGACCGCGCACGCTGGACCTCGGACGGCGTGATCGAATACCTCGGGCGTCTCGATCAGCAGGTCAAACTGCGTGGCTTTCGCGTTGAACCGGAAGAAATCGAAGCACGCCTGCTGGCCCAGGACGGCATCGCCCAAGCCGTGGTGCTGGTACGTGAAACAGCGGCCGGCGCACAACTGATCGGCTATTTCACCGCGCTTGATGCCAGCGAAGATCGGGACGCGCAGATCGCCCGCCTGAAAACTGCATTGGCCGCCGAGCTGCCGGAATACATGGTGCCGGCGCAACTGATGCGTCTGGCGCAAATGCCTCTGAGTCCGAGCGGCAAACTCGACCGTCGCGCGTTGCCCGAGCCGCACTGGCAAGTGCGCGAGCATGTCGAACCTGTCACTGAACTCGAACAACAGATCGCCGCGATCTGGCGTGAAGTGCTGGGCCTGGCGCAAGTCGGTCTGCGCGACGACTTCTTCGCCCTCGGTGGTCACTCCTTGCTGGCCACGCAAATCATTTCGCGTACCCGTCAGGCCTGCGACGTCGAACTGCCGTTGCGCGCCTTGTTCGAGCACAGCGAACTGGCGGATTTCGCCGAGCAAATCCGCCTGATTCAGGCCAGCGGCCGCACCAATAAACAGCCGCCGATCGACAAGGTTGATCGCAGCAAACCTGTGCCTCTGTCCTATTCACAACAACGCATGTGGTTCCTCTGGCAGATGGAGCCGGACAGCCCGGCGTACAACGTCGGCGGCATGGCGCGCCTGCGTGGCGTGTTGCATGTCGAGCGTTTCGAGGCCGCTCTGCAGGCGTTGATCCTGCGCCACGAAACCCTGCGCACCACCTTCCCGAGCGTCGACGGCGTAGCGCGTCAGCAAGTGCATGCCGAGACGGGCGTGCGCATGGGCTGGAAGGATTTCTCGAAACTGGCGGCTGAGCAGCGCGAGCAAAAGGTTCAGCAACTGGCCGACGAAGAAGCGCATCTGCCGTTCGATCTGGAGACCGGCCCGCTGCTGCGCGCCTGTCTGGTGAAGACCGCCGAGCACGAGCATTACTTCGTCCTGACCCTGCACCACATCGTCACCGAAGGCTGGGCGATGGATATCTTTGCCCGCGAACTCAGCGCGCTGTACGAAGCGTTCGTCGATGACCGCGACTCGCCGCTGGAGCCGCTGCCGGTGCAGTACCTGGACTACAGCGTGTGGCAGCGCAACTGGTTGGAGTCCGGTGAGCGTCAGCGTCAACTCGACTACTGGACCGCGCAACTGGGTCGCGAACATCCACTGCTGGAGCTGCCCGGCGACCGTCCGCGTCCGCCGGTACAAAGTCATCAGGGCGAACTGTTCCGTTTTGACCTCAGTGATGACCTCGCTGCCCGTGTCCGTGCGTTCAACGCGCAAAACGGTCTGACTCTGTTCATGACCATGACCGCCGCGCTCGCCACGTTGCTCTACCGCTACAGCGGCCAGACCGATCTGCGCATTGGTGCGCCGGTAGCCAACCGTATCCGCCCGGAAAGCGAAGGGCTGATCGGTGCGTTCCTCAACACCCAGGTGCTGCGTTGCCAGCTCGACGGCCAGATGTCGGTCGGCGAGTTGTTCGAGCAGGTGCGTCACACCGTAATTGAAGGCCAGTCGCATCAGGACCTGCCGTTCGATCATCTGGTTGAAGCCCTGCAACCTCCGCGCAGCGCCGCGTACAACCCGCTGTTCCAGGTGATGTGCAACGTGCAGCGCTGGGAATTCCAGCAGAGCCGCATGCTCGCCGGGATGACCGTCGAGTACCTGGCCAACGATGCGCGGGCGACCAAGTTCGACCTCAACCTGGAAGTCACCGACCTCGACCATCGTCTTGGCTGCTGCCTGACGTACAGCACCGACCTGTTCGACGAGCCGACCATCGCACGCATGGCCCAGCATTGGCGCAATCTGCTGGAAGCGTTGATCGCCGATCCGCAGCAGCGCCTCAGTCAATTGCCGCTGCTGGCTGCGCCGGAGCAACAGCAGTTGCTCGACAGCCTCGGTGTCGAGCCGGGCGAACATCGCCTCGACCAGTGCCTCCATCACCTGTTCGCCGAGCAGGCGCTGGCGCGCAAAGACGCGCCGGCCCTGACCTTCGCCGGGCAGACCCTGAGCTACGCCGAACTCGACGCTCGTGCCAATCGCCTGGCCTGGGCCCTGCGTGAGCGCGGCGTCGGCCCGCAAGTGCGAGTCGGTCTGGCGCTGGAGCGCTCGTTGGAAATGGTTGTCGGCCTGCTGGCGATTCTCAAGGCCGGTGGCGCCTACGTGCCGCTCGACCCGGAATACCCGCTCGACCGTTTGCACTACATGATCGAAGACAGCCGCATCGGTCTGCTGCTCAGCGATCGGGCGATGTTCAACGCCCTCGGTGATCTGCCGCCGAGCGTGGCGCGCTGGTGCCTGGAAGAGGACAGCGCGGCGCTGGCCGATTACCCGGCCAGCGAGTTGCCATTTATCAGCCTGCCGCAGCATCAGGCGTACCTGATCTACACCTCGGGTTCCACCGGCAAGCCGAAAGGCGTGGTGGTGTCCCACGGTGAAATCGCCATGCATTGCCAGGCGGTGATTGCACGTTTCGGCATGCGCCCGGACGACTGCGAACTGCATTTCTATTCGATCAACTTCGACGCCGCCACCGAGCGTCTGCTGGTGCCGTTGCTCAGCGGTGCGCAAGTGGTGCTGCGGGCGCAAGGGCAGTGGGACGCGGAAGAAATCTGCGGCCTGATTCGCGAACATCGCATCAATATTCTCGGTTTCACCCCGAGTTACGGCAGCCAGTTGGCACAGTTCCTCGCCACGCGACACGAGATCCTGCCGGTGCGGATGATCATCACCGGCGGCGAAGCGCTGACCGGCGAACACCTGCAGCGGATTCGCGCGGCGTTCAAACCGAGCCTGTTCTTCAACGCTTACGGCCCGACTGAAACCGTGGTCATGCCGCTCGCCAGTCTGGCGCCGCAAGTGCTGGAAGAGGGCGCCGGCAGTGTGCCGATCGGCAGCGTGATCGGCGACCGCGTGGCGTACATTCTCGACGCCGATCTGGCGCTGGTGCCGCAAGGCGCCACCGGTGAGTTGTGCGTCGGTGGCGCGGGTCTGGCGCAGGGGTATCACGAACGTCCGGGCATCAGCGCCGAGCGTTTTGTCGCCGACCCGTTTGCCGCCAATGGCGCACGCATGTACCGCACCGGCGACCTGGTGCGCCAGCGTGCCGACGGGCTGGTGGAATACCTGGGGCGGATCGACCATCAGGTGAAGATTCGCGGTTTCCGGATCGAGTTGGGCGAAATTGAAACCCGTCTGCTCGATAACGCTTCAATCCGTGAAGCGGTGGTGCTGGCGCTGGATACGCCGAGCCGTAAACAACTGGTTGCCTACCTGGTTACCGATGTCGCCGAGCAAGGCGCAGTACAACAGGCCGAACTACGCGAAGCGCTGAAGTCGCACCTCAAGCTCCAGTTGCCGGACTACATGGTGCCGACGCACCTGATGCTGCTGGCCAGCATGCCGCTGACCGCCAACGGCAAACTCGACCGCCGTGCCTTGCCGGCGCCGGACCCTGAGTTGAATCGCCAGGACTACGTCGCCCCGAGCAATGAGTTGGAGCAGACCCTGGCGCAGATCTGGTGCGAAGTGCTCAACGTCGAGCAGGTCGGTCTCAACGACAACTTCTTCGAGCTTGGCGGCGACTCGATTCTGTCGATTCAAGTGGTCAGCCGGGCGCGGCAGCAGGGCATTCACTTCAGCCCGCGCGATCTGTTCCAGCATCAGACCGTGCAGACCCTCGCCGGCGTCGCCAGCCGCAGCGAACAGGTGACGGCCGAGCAAGGTCTGGTCAGCGGTGAGTCGGCACTGACGCCCATTCAGCACTGGTTCTTCGACACTGAAATCCCTGAGCGTCAGCACTGGAACCAGGCGTTGCTGCTGGAGCCGAGCGTGACACTGCAAGCGCATCGCCTGGAGCAGGCACTGCTGGTGGTGATCGAACAGCATGACGCTTTGCGTCTGCGCTTCACCGAGGCCAACCGCGAGTGGCACGCGACGCACCAACCGGTGTCCGATGCGGCCGTGTTGTGGCAAGTGCGTGTCACCTCGATGGACCAGTGCGAAGCCCTGTTTGCCGATGCCCAGCGCAGCCTTGATCTGGAAAATGGCCCGCTGGTTCGCGCCTTGCTGGTAGACGGCCCCGAAGGTCAGCAACGTCTGTTCATCGCGATCCATCACTTGGTGGTCGACGGTGTGTCGTGGCGCGTATTGCTCGACGATCTGCAAACCGTGTATCGCCAACTCGACGCCGAACAGTCGGTGAAACTGCCAGCGAAAACCAGCGCCTTCAAGGACTGGGCGGCACGCTTGCAAGCCTATGCCGGCAGCGAATCGTTGCGTGAAGAATTGCGCTGGTGGCAGACGCAACTGGCCGGGCCGAGCGCTGAACTGCCGTGCGAAAACCCGCAGGGTGGGCGGCAGAACCGCCATGCGCAAACCGTCAGCGTGCGCCTCGATGCCGAGCGCACTCAACAGCTGCTGCAACAGGCGCCGCGCGCCTATCGCACTCAGGTCAACGACCTGCTGCTGACCGCATTGGCCCGTGTGTTGTGCCGCTGGAGCGGTCAGCCGTCAGCGCTGATTCAGTTGGAAGGCCACGGCCGCGAAACCCTGTTCGACGAGATTGACCTGACCCGCACTGTCGGCTGGTTCACCAGCGCTTACCCACTACGCCTGACCCCGCACAACATCGAAGAAGCCGCCGGGCAGGGCGCTTCGATCAAGGCGATCAAGGAACAACTGCGCGGTGTGCCGCACAAAGGCCTGGGCTATGGCGTGCTGCGTTATCTGGCTGATGAACTCAGCCAGCGCAGCATGGCGGCGTTGACGAACGCACCGGTCACCTTCAACTACCTCGGCCAGTTCGACCAGAGTTTCGGCAGCGATGCGCTGTTCCGTCCGCTGGACGAGGCGGTCGGTGCGGCCCACGATCCGCAGGCGCCGCTGCCCAACGAGTTGAGCATCGACAGTCAGGTGTACGGCGGGGAACTGCTGCTGCGCTGGACTTTCAGTGCCGAGCGTCATGACGCGCAGACTATCAATGAGCTGGCCGACGCCTACCTCGGCGAACTGCAAAGCCTGATCGCCCATTGTCTGCAAGACGCCGCCGGCGGCCTCACGCCATCGGACTTCCCGCTGGCGAAACTGACCCAGGCGCAACTCGACGCGTTGCCGGTGCCGGCGGCGCAGATCGAAGACGTCTATCCGCTGACGCCGATGCAGGAGGGCATGTTGCTGCACACCTTGCTCGAACCGGGCACTGGCCTGTACTACATGCAGGATCGCTACCGCATCAACAGCGAGCTCGATCCCCAGCGTTTCGCCCAGGCCTGGCAAGCGGTGGTCGCCCGTCACGAAGCGTTGCGTGCATCGTTCTGCTGGAACGTTGGCGAAGACATGCTGCAAGTGATCCACACTCCGGGGCGCACGCCGATCGAGTACCTGGACTGGAGCGCCGTTGCCGAGGACGAACAGGAACCGCAACTGCAAGCGCTGCTCAAAAGCGAGCGCGAGGCCGGTTTCGATCTGCTCAACCAGGCACCGTTCCACCTGCGCCTGATCAAGGTCGGCGCGGCGCGCTACTGGTTCATGATGAGCAACCACCACATCCTCATCGATGCCTGGTGCCGCTCGTTGCTGATGAACGACTTCTTCGAGATTTACACCGCCTTGGGTGAAGGTCGCGAAGCGCAGTTGTCGCTGCCGCCGCGTTACCGCGACTACATCGGCTGGCTGCAACGCCAGAGCCTGGCCGAGGCGCGCCAGTGGTGGCAGCAGAACCTGCAAGGTTTCGAACGCACCACGCCGATCCCGAGCGACCGGCCGTTCCTGCGTGAGCACGCTGGCGAAAGCGGCGGGATGATCGTTGGCGACCGCTACACTCGCCTTGATGTCGAGGATGGCGCCCGCCTGCGTGAATTGGCCCAGGCCCATCAATTGACCATCAACACCTTCGCCCAAGCGGCGTGGGCCTTGGTCCTGCGGCGCCTGAGTGGTGATCGCGACGTACTGTTCGGTGTGACCGTGGCCGGGCGTCCGGTGGACATGCCGGAAATGCAGCGCACGGTCGGCCTGTTCATCAACAGCATCGCCCTGCGAGTGAAAATGCCTGAGGACGATCAGCGCAGCAGCGTGCGTCAGTGGCTCAGCGGTTTGCTCGACAGCAACATGCAACTGCGCGAGTACGAATACCTGCCGCTGGTGAACATCCAGGAGCAGAGCGAACTGCCCAAAGGCCAACCGCTGTTCGACAGCCTGTTCGTGTTTGAAAACGCGCCAGTGGAAGTCTCGGTACTCGACCGCGCGCAGAGCTTGAACGCGACCTCGGATTCCGGTCGCACCCACACCAACTTCCCGCTGACGGCGGTGTGCTACCCGGGCGATGACCTCGGTCTGCACCTGTCGTACGACCAGCGTTATTTCGACGACTCGACCATCGAGCGCATGCTCGGCGAGTTCAAGCGTCTGTTGCTGGCACTGGTCGATGGCTTCCATGGCGACATGGCCGATCTGCCGCTGCTGGGCTCTGATGAACGGCAATTCCTGCTGCACGGTTGCAACCAGAGCGCGCACGATTATCCGCTGGAGCAGAGCTACGTTGCGCTGTTCGAAGCGCAGGTTGCGGCGCATCCGCAGCGCATTGCCGCCACTTGCCTCGATCAGCAACTGAGCTATGCCGAGCTGAACCACAACGCCAACCGCCTCGGCCATGCACTGGTCGCGGCCGGGGTGCAAATGGATCAACCGGTGGCGTTGCTGGCGGAGCGTAACCTCGACCTGCTGGGCATGATCATCGGCAGCTTCAAGGCCGGCGCCGGTTATCTGCCGCTGGATCCGGGCCTGCCGAGCCAGCGTCTGCAACGCATCATCGAGCTGAGCCGTACGCCGCTGCTGGTGTGCACGCAAGCCTGTCGCGAACAGGCGCAGACCTTGCTCGATGAATTCAGCTGCGCCAACCGCCCACGGCTGTTGGTCTGGGAGGAGGTGCAAGCGCTGGCGACGGCGCTGCAAAACCCGGGCATCTACAGTGGCCCGGACAACCTCGCGTATGTGATCTACACCTCGGGTTCAACCGGCTTGCCGAAAGGCGTGATGGTCGAGCAGCGCGGCATGCTCAACAACCAGTTGAGCAAGGTGCCGTACCTGAAGTTGACGGACGCCGATGTGATCGCGCAGACCGCTTCGCAAAGCTTCGACATCTCGGTCTGGCAGTTCCTCGCCGCGCCGTTGTTTGGCGCACGAGTGGACATCGTGCCGAATACCATCGCCCACGATCCGCAAGGTTTGCTGGTGCATGTACAGGCCCAGGGCATTACCGTGCTGGAGAGCGTGCCGTCGCTGATTCAGGGCATGCTCGCCGCTGAGCGCCTGAGCCTCGACGGCCTGCGCTGGATGCTGCCGACCGGCGAAGCGATGCCGCCGGAGCTGGCGCATCAGTGGCTGTTGCGTTATCCGCAGATCGGTCTGGTCAACGCCTACGGTCCGGCGGAATGTTCCGATGACGTGGCGTTCTTCCGTGTCGATATGGCTTCGACTCGCGGCAGTTACTTGCCGATCGGTACGCCGACCGACAACAACTTGCTGTACCTGGTCGATGGCGCGCTGGAACTGGTGCCGTTGGGAGCGGTGGGTGAGTTGTGCGTGGCCGGTACCGGCGTCGGTCGCGGTTACGTCGGCGATCCGCTGCGCACCGCGCCGGTGTTCGTGCCGAACCCGTTCGGCGCGCCGGGCGAACGTCTGTATCGCACCGGTGATCTGGCACGCCGTCGCAGTGACGGTGTGCTGGAGTACGTCGGCCGGGTCGACCATCAGGTGAAGATTCGCGGCTACCGCATCGAACTGGGCGAGATCGAGGCGCGTCTGCACGAACAACCGGAAGTCCGCGATGCGGCGGTCGGTGTGCAGGAAGGGGTCAATGGCAAGCATCTGGTCGGTTATCTGGTCGCCGCCGACACTGCGCTGAATCCGAGCGAACGCCTGGAGCGAATCAAGCAGCGCCTGCGCAGCGAGCTGCCGGAGTACATGGTGCCGCTGCATTGGTTGTGGCTGGATCAACTGCCGCACAACGCCAATGGCAAACTCGACCGCAAGGTCCTGCCGGCGCTGGAGATTGGCCAGCTGCAGAGCCAGGATTACCTGGCCCCGCGCAATGAGCTGGAACAGACCCTGGCCGATATCTGGGCCGAGGTGCTCAAGGTCGCCAAGGTCGGTGTACGCGACAACTTCTTCGAGTTGGGCGGTCACTCGCTGCTCGCCACGCAGATCGCCTCGCGGGTACAGAAAACCCTGCAACGCGACGTGCCGCTGCGAGCGATGTTCGAGTGCAGCACGGTGCAGGAACTGGCCGAGTACATTGAGGGCTTGGCGGCAAGCGACATCACCGAGGACAAAGTGGATCGGTTGAATGATCTGATGGCGGAACTGGAAGGCTTTTAATCTCCAGCGTCTGCCGCGGCCGCTTCGCGAGCAGGCTCGCTCCCGCATGGGTTTTGTGTCGATCACAGATCCCTTGTGGGAGCGGGCTTGCTCGCGAAGGCGTCAGTGAATTCAACACCTATAAACCGGCATATTCACGTACACATTCAGGGTTGACGATCCAGAACCGGCAGCTCAGTCTGCCGGTTCTCTTTTTTTGTCGCGGGGGTGGTCGATGCCTTTTTTCACGGTTGACGGACAAGCGCTGCACTACATTGATCAAGGCACCGGCCCGGCCGTCATGATGGCAGGCAGTTATCTGTGGGACAGCGCCATGTGGGCACCGCAGATCGCAGCGCTGGCGCCGCACTATCGGGTGATCGCACTGGACCTTTGGGGCCATGGTGAGTCGGGACGGTTACCTGAAGGCACGGCATCACTGGATGACATCGCCCGTCAGGCGCAGGCCTTGCTCGATCATCTGGATATCGATCAGGTCACTCTGGTCGGGCTGTCGGTCGGCGGCATGTGGGGCGTGCGCCTGGCGTTGTCGGCACCGCAGCGGCTCAACGGCCTGGTGCTGATGGACACTTACGTCGGCGTGGAGCCTGAGCCAACGCGTCAGTACTACTTCTCGCTGTTCAAGCAGATCGAAGAAAGCGGCGAAATTTCCGAGCAGTTGCTCGACATTGTCGTACCGATTTTCTTCCGCCCAGGCATCGATCCACAGTCGGCGCTGTATCAGGGCTTCCGCGCCAAACTGGCGGCTTACACCGCTGATCGCCTGCGCGAAAGCATTGTGCCGATGGGGCGTATCACGTTCAGTCGTGATGATCTGTTGCCGCGTCTGGGCGAATTGAATGCCGCGACCACGCTGGTGCTGTGCGGCGATCAGGACAAACCGCGACCGCCGTCGGAGGCGCAGGAAATGGCCGAGTTGATTGGTTGTCCGTGGGCGCTGGTGCCGGAGGCGGGGCATATTTCCAGTCTGGAGAACCCGGAGTTTGTGAACGAGGTGTTGTTTACCTTCCTCAGCGAGCGCAACCGGCGCACCGAGTAATCGTTCTTCGTCGGAACGTCGCCCCGCAAACAAGCTCGCTGCCACAATGGTTCTGCGTGTACAGAACCAAGTGTGGCAGCGAGCCTGCTCGCGAAAAGGCCGCTTCAGGCAATAAAGAATCTGACGTTACTTAGGCCCAAGAATCTTCGCCAACTTATCCGGCGACGGCGCGCCTTGCTGCTGTTGCAGCTCACCCTTGTCATCCATGTAGAAAATCGCCGGAGTCGCCTGCAACTCCAGGTCTTCCATCAACTGCATGTTGGCCGCCAGTTTGGTTTGCACCGCAGGTGGAATGTTCTTCAATGGCTTTAGCGAACTTTCCTTGCCCGCCTTCTCGTGTTCTTCCAGGGCCTTGGCCGGATCCTTCGCCGCCAGCAGTGCGGCGGATTTCGCCGGGCTGTCTTCGCGGATGATCCCGACCATGATGTGCCGCAACTGCACCTTGCCGGCCTTGACCCATGGACGGGCCTGCTCCCAGAACATGTTGCAGTACGGGCAATTCGGATCGCTGAACAGGTACACGGTGCGCGGTGCATCCTTGTTGCCGTCCTGAATCCAGTTGCTGGCTTCGAACTTGCCCCAGATTTCCTTGGCCATCGGCGCGTAGACCAGTTTCTGCAACGGCTCGCTGCTCAAGTCCTTGCCGTCGGCGTCGTACAGATTGCCCAGCAACACATGTTGGCCGTCCGGCGTCAGGTACAACGCCATGCCTCGGTTCTGATACTGCGCCGCATAACCGCGCAAACCGTCCGGGGCGTCGAACTGGCCGACGATTTTTGCGCCCTTGGCTTCGATCTGCTTGATCGCGGCGGGCAATTCTTCGGCGGCCTGTACCGACGGCAGGTGCAGCAGGGCAGTGCCCAGAGTCAGCGTCAGCAGGTGGCGGAGGCGGGGCATGGCAGTTTCCTTGCAGAGGTGGCCGGTGCGGCGGATGGGTTCGCAATGTCGAAATTTTCCAGGGCGCGGGCCAGGCTGGCGTTCGACAACTCGCCCAGATGGCTGGTCAACAGTCGTCCATCCGGGCTATAGAACAGCGTAGTCGGCAGCGCCATGGAACCCACGGCCTGACCGAGTCGGCCGCTGCGGTCGAACAGCACATTGTTCAGGCTCAGACCTTGGGTTTCGAGGAAGGTAGCAACGCTTTGCATGCTTTCGGCCTGATTGACGAACAGAAAGGTCAGGTCCGGGCGTTGTTGCTGGGCGCTTTCCAGCACTGGCATTTCGCGCCGACACGGTGGGCACCAGGTCGCCCACAGGTTGATCACCAGCGGACCGCCTTGATAATCGCTGAGCTGGATGGTCTCCCCGGCGGCGTTGCGCAGGGTGATCTCCGGCAGGCGGGTGCCTTGTTCGTAGATGTTCAACGACAGGGTCGCCAACAGCCAGAACAGCACACCGCTGGCCACGCCAAAACCCAGCGGCCGACGCAGGCCCGGGCGGCGCCAGCCGCGATACAACGCCGCAAGCAACAGTACGATCACACCCGGCCAGGCGAGAAAACCGCCATCGCGCAGGTCGATGATCTGCCACGGATCGTTGCGATAGTGGCCCCAATACAGCGCGACAAACGCCACGCGCGCGGCGAGCATGCCGAGCAGAAACAGACTGAACAGCGCCGACTCGGGGTTATCGCCGCCACGCTTGGCCACCCGCCAGCCGACAAAGGTCGCCAGTGCCAAGGCACTGATCAGCAGCAGGTGGTTAAGCGCGATGGCAAAGGTGCCGAGGGTGAACGTCAGCATTAATTGGCGTCTCGGGTGGTGGTCCAGCGTTGCAGGAACGTATCGGCATCGACCTCACCGGTGATGCGCTGGTTACGCCGTTCTTCGCCGTCGGCGCCGATCCAGACAAAACTCGGTGGCCCCGGGACTTTGTAGCGACCGAGCAGCTCGCGGCTGGCGGCATTGTCGGCGGTGACGTCCAGCCGCAGCAGACGCACGTCGCTGAGCGCCTGCATGACCTTGTCCTTGCCGAACACTTGTTTCTCCATGACTTTGCACGACACGCACCAGTCGGCGTAGTAATCGAGCAACACCCATTGGCCCTGGGCCCTGGCGGCATCCAGCTCACGTTGCAGCGCTGCCGGATCCTTGATCGTGGTGAACGCGTCGTGCCCGCTCGGCGTGGCGCTGGCAACACGGCCGGCGCTGTACACCTGCAGCGGCTGATACGGGTCGTCACTGCCGCCAGCGGCACCGATCATCAACAGGCTGCCCCAAAGACCGAGCAGCAACGAACTGGCGCCGAACACCTGGGCGACCCGTCCGAAACCATCCGATTGCTTCCAGGCGCAGAACGCGGCGATCAACAGCAGCGCGCCGCACAGGCCCAGCCATAGGGACGAGTCCAGCACCGGGCGCAACATCAGCAGCGCAGTCGCCAGAAACAGGAAACCGAAGATGCCCTTGAGCAGGTTCATCCACGCCCCGGGTTTTGGCAGGAAGCGGTTGCCGACGGTCACCAGCAGCAACAGCGGCACACCAATGCCGATGCCCAGCGCGAACAGAATCAGCCCACCGTGCAGCGCGTTGCCGCTCTGGGCGATGTACAACAGGGCGCCGGCCAGCGGCGCGGTCATGCACGGGCCGACCAGCAGACCGGACAAGGCCCCGAGCACCCCGGCGCCGATCAGGCTGCCGCCGTTGCGGCTGCGCGAGGCGTGTTCGAGGCGGTCACGCAATGCCACCGGCAATTGCAATTCGAAGAAGCCGAACATCGGCAGCGCGAGCACCACGAACACTGCGGCAAACGCACCGAGCAGCCATGGATTTTGCAGCCATGCCTGCAGGTTGGCGCCGAGCAGAGAAGCAACCACGCCCATCGCCGCATACACCAGCGCCATGCAGATCACATAGCTGCTGGCCAGCGCAAAACCACGACGAGGCGTGGCACCACTGCCGACGATCATCCCCGCCAGGATCGGCAACATCGGCAACGAGCACGGGGTAAATGCCAGCAACAGCCCAAGGCCGAAGAACACCAGCAGGCTCCAGCCCAACGCGCGTTGCTCAAGGCCGCTGGCCAAGGCTTGATCCGGTGCTTCAGCGCTGGTCGACGGCGCGGCTTTGCCACCCAGATCGATGACCCGGGTTTGCGGTGGGTAACACAGGCCAGCATCGGCGCAGCCCTGGTAACTGACTTTGATCTGACCGCTGGCCGAGGCCGGGACTTTCACCTCCAGGCCCTGGCGATACACCGGCTGTTCACCGAAAAATTCGTCGCTGTGGGACTCGCCCTCGGGCAGAACCGGCTGTTGCTCGGCTTTGAGACCGTCGAATTTCAGACGCTTCTGATACAGGTAGTAGCCGTCGGTGATCTGCCAGAACAGTTGGGTTTCCCCGGATTCCAGGCGTTCGGAGGTGAGCACGAACGCTTTGTCGACCGGCAGAAATTCCGGTTTGCTCTCGAATGGATTATTTCCCGCCTGGGCCAGGCCGGAGATCAGCAGTGCAAACAAAAGAAAAAAACGACGCATGGAGGAGCCTTGTCCCTGTGCAAGTCTGGTGCACAGTGGCGGGTGGCGATTAACCGATGATTAACCGCCCCGCACGATGCCGGATGGGCGACCCGACGCCGATTCACTGATGCCTGCGAGTGGCCTCAGTCCTTCAGCAGCCCGGGCCAGGTTGAGTCGGAGATTGTATACGGGCCAAATACTTTTTTCGCGCCCTGTTCATAACGCAGGTACTGGTTGTCGTTCAGGAAAACATAAAAGTAAGTGTCGAATGTCGGGTAGTCATTGGTGACGGCCGTCATCATGCGATCTTTATATTCTTCCAGCGGCGCCCACAGCGAGCCTTTGAGTGGCAGCACTTCCAGACTGTTTGAGTAGAGGTCGTAGATAAGGTAGTTGCCGTTATTCAACAGGAACCAATACGTTTCCTTGGCGGCCGAACTCTCGGCCCACATCACGCCTATGATTTGATAATAGTAAGGCAGTAACTTTGCCCACGTGGATTTTGCCACGGGAGTTTTAGACGCGGCTTTGTCCGACTTCTGGTTGAACTCACAGACGCTGGGGGTATTGCCCTCGTCGTAGAACACCCAGAGGGTGTCGATGCCACCGTTATAGCTGCTGATCGTCGTGGTGAAACCGAAACGTAGATCGGCAGCAGGCTTGTCCAGGCCTTCCCATGCACCGTTAACGGATTTGGGGTAGCCGGCGAGAACTTTATTGTCCTCGAAATCGAAGCGGGAATAGGTGTTCTTTTCTTTGAAAAAGAAATAAATGCGATCGGCGCCAGTGCGCCAGTCAACAGTAATGAAGTTCTTGCCAATGGCCATGTTTAAGACTCTTTTGAGGTATTGAATTTGTGTGGTTTGTTGTTTGTGTGTTGCCAGGCAAGATTAGTTTTTGGGTTCTTATTTGTACAGTAAAAGGGTGTTATTAGTTGTTTCGTTAGTTGGTAATATAGTTTGATTGGTTGTTAGCTATTAGTTGTCGTGGCTATTTAGGTTTCATTCAAACAGGGCATGGCCTGCCGCCTGCGTTGTGGCTCTGCCATAATGGCGGCTTAATCCTGCTCTGTTTGACTCACCTCTTTTCTCAGGGAATCGCCATGCACGTACTGGTTTGCGAAGACGATGAATTGATCGCCAGCGGTATCGTTGCCGGGCTCACAGCCCAAGGCCTCACCGTGGAGCATGTCAATACGGCTTCCAAGGCAAGGGCGATGCTCAAGGTCGCCGAATTCGACGTGATGGTGCTCGACCTCGGCCTGCCCGACGAAGATGGCCTCAAATTGCTGCAACAGTTGCGGCAACAGGGCCTGGAAATTCCGGTGCTGATTCTGACCGCGCGGGACTCGGTGACCGACCGCGTCGATGGTTTGCAGGCCGGGGCTGACGATTACCTGCTCAAACCATTCGATCTGCGTGAGTTGTTCGCCCGTTTGCAAACCTTGTTGCGCCGGGTCGCCGGGCGCAGTGTCAACCTGATCGAACATGGCGCGCTGACCTACGATCCAAGCAGCCGTGAAACCACCTTGGCCGGGCAACCGGTGGACTTGTCGCGACGCGAGCAATCGCTGTTGCAGGCGCTGTTGCACAATCGTGGCCGGGTGCTGTCCACCGAGCAATTGAAAGACAGCGTCTACGGCTTCAATGACGAACTGGAGAGCAACGCCCTGAACGTGCATATCCATCACCTGCGCAGCAAGCTCGGCAAGGGCATCGTCGAAACCGTTCGCGGTCTGGGTTATCGCCTCGGGCCGGCCGATGGTGGAGAGCAACAGAAGTGATGAGTCTGCGTCTGCGCCTGAGTCTGACCCTCGGCGCCGCGTTCGCCCTGATCTGGGCCCTGGCCGCGGCCTGGATGCTCAGCGACTTGCGCAATCAGATGATGTTTTCCCTCGACCAGCGGCTGGTGGCTTCGGCGCGCATGGTCGCCGGGTTGCTGGAGCAACTGCCGGCGTTGCCGAGCAAGGGCGAGGGCACCCATTTCAGTGCCGAACAATTGAACATTCCCGGCGGCATGGCCTGTCAGGTCAGTTCGTTGCGCGGGGAGATTCTTGCCCGCAGCCACAGCAGCCCAGAGCAAACCCTGGAAGCCGAGAAAATGGGCTTTCACGACCAGATGATCGATGGCGCGCCGTGGCGCAGTTTCACCCTTGCGCGAGGTGACGTGCGGATCACCACGGCCGATCGGCAGATTGAGCGCGAAGCGCTGAACATGTCGATTCTGTTGGCGGCCTCGGTGCCGGTCGGCGTGGCGCTGCTCGGTTGCCTGTGCCTGTTGTGGCTGGGCATCGGTCAGGGCCTGGCGCCGCTCAATCGCCTGCGCGAAGCCTTGATGCGGCGTAACGCCGACTCGCTCGAACCGTTGCAACTGCAGTCGTTTCCCAGCGAACTGAAACCGCTGCTCGACACCCAGAACCAGCTGTTCCAGCGCATCGGCAAGACCATCGAACGTGAACGCCGCCTGACCGGTGACGCCGCCCATGAGCTGCGCAGCCCGCTGACAGCGATCAAGACTCACCTGCAAGTGGCGCGCATGACCGAGGGCAGCGCCCGCGATCAGTCGCTGGCCCGGGCCGAGGAGGGCGCCGACCGCATGCACCGCACGCTGGAGCAATTGCTGTTGCTGGCGCGGGTCGAGGGCAGTCTGTCGTTCGACGATGGCGTGCAGTGCAGTGCCGAGCAGGTGGCGAAACTGGCGATGCAGGATGCGGCCGGCGGCGAGCGCCAGCGCATCAAACTGCAATTGCCGACGCCGCTGTCCAGCGCGCCGGTGCAGATGCCGGCGGTGCTGTCGATTGCCGCGCTGCGCAATCTGCTCGACAACGCCCTGCGCCATACCCCGGCGGACGCTGCCGTGGAACTGAGCCTGGAAACCGTCGGCCAGCGCGCACGCTTTGTGGTACGCGACCACGGCCCGGGGATTGCTGCGGATGATCTGCAGCATCTGACCCAGCGCTTCTGGCGCAACGGCCAGAGCACTGGCTGCGGACTCGGCCTGGCCATTGTGCAAGCCATCGTCCAGCGTTGCGCCTGCACCCTGCATTTCGACAGCCGCCCGGATGGCCTGCGCGTGGAGCTGACGATGCCGTTGCAACCTGTTTGATTCCACCGTAATTCCCTTGTGGGAGCGGGCTTGCTCGCGAAGGCGGTGTGTCAGTTAGTGATGCGTTGACTGACACACCGCCTTCGCGAACAGTCTCACTCCTGCAGGGGATCTGTGTTGCGGGCACATCAAATGTAACGTCTGCGCATTGGTCATTCGCCAGTCCCGGCGTTATGGTCGGGGCTGCTCTGACTCAATGGATTGAGGGACCGCAGCATGGAAGCAGCAATCTGTATCTGCCCGGCGAAACTTGCCGACGCCGGCATTATCAGCCGCATCATCGAGCGTTCGATCCGTCTCGGTTGTGCGCTCGAACACCGTAACGACCCTCAACTGCTCAACCGCTGGATTGCGCGGCACTGTGCTGATTTCATCAGCGCGCAGCTGGCCGACCCGCATTGCTACCTGAATATCGCGCTGTTGCAAGGCAAACCGGTGGGTGTCGGTATGGCCATGGTCAGCGGCGACATCGGCTTCTGTCATGTGCAACCGGAATGGTTTCGCCGTGGCGCGGGGCGGGCGCTGATGACGGACCTGGAAGGCTGGTTGCGGATCCGCGCAGTGCCTCAGGTGAATATCGTCAGTACACGCACCGGTGCGGCTTTTTATCGGTATCTGGGCTACCGCGAGTCGGTGCCAACCTTCATCGATCAGGGCTTGCAGCGCGTCGTGTTGCACAAACCGTTGCCATCGCCCGACTGACAACGCGATCAAGGGTCTAAATCCTCGCCCCGCTTAAGCGTTTCCAGAACAGGAAAACCTGCATGTGCGCCCCGCGACCGGAACGCGCACCTGTTCGGTGTGCTGTTTTGGTCACTATCCATAGCGTATTGAGGGGTCGAGAGATGTCAGTCGCCACCAGCCTTATCGAAGAGTCGTCGGCCCGGATCGCCTCCGCGCCGGCCGAAACCCTGTATCAGTTCAACGAGTCGCCACTGCTGGCCCGTCAGAGTCAGCAGGAATCCAACGCCCGCAGCTACCCGCGACGTATTCCGCTGGCACTCAAACGTGCCAAGGGGCTGTACGTCGAAGACGTTGAAGGCCGCACCTTCATCGACTGCCTGGCCGGTGCCGGCACGCTGGCGTTGGGACACAACCATCCGGTGGTGATCGAGGCGATCCAGCAAGTGCTCGCCGATGAGTTGCCGCTGCACACCCTCGACCTGACCACGCCGGTCAAGGATCAGTTTGTGCAGGATCTGTTCGGCCTGCTGCCGCCGGCACTGGCGGCCGAGGCGAAGATCCAGTTCTGCGGCCCGACCGGCACCGACGCGGTGGAAGCTGCGTTGAAACTGGTGCGCACCGCCACCGGGCGCAGCACTGTGCTGTCGTTCTCCGGCGGTTATCACGGCATGAGCCAGGGCGCGTTGAGCCTGATGGGCAGTCTGGGGCCGAAGAAGCCATTGGCTGCCTTGCTCAGCAACGGCGTGCAGTTCATGCCGTTCCCGTATGACTACCGCTGCCCGTTCGGCCTCGGCGGCGCGGCCGGGGTCAAAGCCAACCTGAGTTATCTGGAAAATCTGCTCAACGATCCCGAGGCCGGCGTGCAGTTGCCGGCGGCGGTGATTGTCGAAGCGGTGCAGGGCGAGGGCGGGGTGATTCCGGCCGATATCGAGTGGCTGCGCGGTTTGCGTCGGATTACCGAAAAGGCTGGTGTGGCGCTGATCGTCGACGAGATCCAGAGCGGTTTCGCCCGCACCGGCAAGATGTTTGCCTTTGAGCACGCCGGCATCACTCCGGACGTGGTGGTGTTGTCCAAAGCCATCGGCGGCAGCCTGCCATTGGCGGTGGTGGTCTATCGCGACTGGCTCGACACCTGGCAACCGGGCGCCCATGCCGGCACCTTCCGTGGCAATCAGATGGCGATGGCCGCAGGTTCTGCGGTGATGCGTTATCTGGTTGAGCACAAGGTCTGCGAACACGCCGCGGCCATGGGCGAGCGCCTGAGCGAACACCTGCGCATTCTGCAACGCGACTTCCCGCAACTGGGCGACATTCGTGGTCGCGGCTTGATGCTCGGCGTCGAACTGGTGGACCCGAACGGTACGCCGGACGCCCTCGGCCATCCGCCGGCCTTCGCCCGTCTGGCGCCGCTGGTGCAGCGCGAATGCCTCAAGCGCGGGCTGATTCTGGAGCTGGGCGGCCGCCATGGCGCGGTGGTGCGCTTCCTGCCCCCACTGGTGATCACTGCTGCCGAAATCGACCGCGTCGCCGAAATCTTCGGGCGTGCCTTGGCCGCTGCCACCGCAGCCGGGTAAATTTTTTACAGCGCCCAACGTTCTTTCTACATACCCGGCTGCACCCTGTGTGCAGCCCACCCCTACAACGATGGAGAACCAGCATGACGTCAGTATTCGACCGCGAGGACATCCTCTTTCAGGTCGTGGTCAACCACGAAGAGCAATACTCGATCTGGCCGGACTACAAGGCCGTGCCGCAAGGCTGGCGCACCGTGGGCAAGAGCGGCCTGAAAAAGGAATGCCTGGCCTACATCGAGGAAACCTGGACCGACATGCGTCCGCTGAGCCTGCGCCAGAAGATGGAAGGGCAGGCGGCTGCTCAGTAAGCTGACAGACAAAAGAAACCCGCTGGACTGGTGACAGTCAGCGGGTTTTTTCATGGCTGGCATTTGTGGTGTTTTGGCGGGCCTCTTCGCGAGCAGGCTCGCTCCCACAGGGGATTTGTGAGTGACACAGATCCCGTGTGGGAGCGAGCCTGCTCGCGAAGAACGATAACGCGGCGCAACTGAAACTACGCCCCGTTCAAACCCTTGAGCAGCAAATCCACATTCCCTTCCAGCTCCGCCACCGGATCTTCGGCATCGGTACTCAACACCAGCAACCGACTCCCCGACTCGGCAATCGCCGCTTTCACCGCCTCCGATGGCTGACGATGATGCAGCACCAGCGCCACGTCGTTGTCCTTGAGCGTCGCCGTGAGTTTCTGCAGATCCTCCGCAGTCCATTCGGCATCCGGTCGTGGATCCTGGCCGATCAGCTCCAGGTTCAGGCTGCCGATCAGGTAACCGAAGTGATCGCTGAGGCTCATCACACTGAGGTTGTCGGTCTTGGCCAGACGCGCTTCGCTGTCGGCGCTGAGCTTGAGCAAGCGCTGTTTCAACGCCGCCAGATTGGCCTCGATCTTCGGCTTGGCGGACGGTGCCAGGCGCACCAGGTCCGCCGCCATCACGTCGGCCATGCGCCCCATGTTGTTGCTCGCCAGCCATGGCTGACTGTTCAAGCCATCGACCTTGAGCCCCGGTTGCACGGCAATTCCGGGCAAGGCGCCATCGACCGGGCGCGCCGCGTTGACCTCGACGATGCGAATGTTGCTGCGCCGGGCGATCGGGTACAGCGGGTCATCGGCCCACAGCGAACGTACGCCGATCACCGCGTCGGCGTCGTTCGCCAGTTTGCCCAGTGCCGGCGCACCGCGACCGGTGAAGTAGGCGGTCTGACGGCTGCCCGGCAGATTCGCCGGGGCCGCGCGTTCCAGGCTGACATCGGTGCCCTTGAGCAGCACCTCGCCCAGCCCGTAGGTGATCGGCAACGAGGCCAGCACGCGCAACGGTTTGGCGTTTTCGGCAGCGATCAGGGGCGTGCAGACCACGCCGCACAGGGCCATGGCCAGGGTCAGTTTGCGCAATGAGAAAGCCATTTATCCAAGGTTCCCTTTCAGACTCGGAACAACCCCGCGCGCAATGGCGGCGAGGGCGAAGGCGATGCCGGCGACCAGAATGATCGCGGCGCCGGACGGAATTGGCAGATCGAAGACGATCGGCGCGAGAATCCCGCACAAGGTGCTGACGGTGGCAATCAGCACTGAGCACCAGAAGAAGCCCTTGAGCGACTGGCTGAGCAAGCGCGCCGCCGCTGCCGGAATCACCAGCAGCGCACCGACGAGGATTGCACCGATGACCTTCACTGCTGCAACGGTGATCAGCGTCACCAGAATCACGAACAGGTAATCCAGGGTCTTCACCGCCACGCCGCGCACCGCCGCCAGTTGCGGGTTGAAACTGGCGAGCATGATCCGGTTGTACAGCGGCAGCGCCAGGGCCATGACCAGCGAACCGACGATCGCCAGCACCAGCAGGTCGTTGCCGTTGACCGTCAGCACCGAACCGAACAGCACGTTCTCCAGAATGTGCACGTTGATCTTGCCGGCCAGAATCAGCAGCAGGCTCGCCCCCAGCGCCAGTGACACCGAGAGGAACACGCCGATCAGCGTGTCCGGCGCCAGGCCGGTACGGTTGCGCAGGTAGTTGAGCAGGATGCCGAACAGCAGGCAGTAACCGAACAGGCTGCCGTACGGCCCGGTGTAGGGTTCGCCGAGCAGAATGCCGATGGCCACGCCGGTCAGCGCCGCATGGCCGACCGCTTCGGAGAAAAACGCGAAGCGCTTGACCACCACCAGCGTGCCGAGGCCGCCGAGCACCGGGCCGATCAGCAGGCCGGCGAGCAGCGCATTGACCACAAAACCGTAGGCGAGCGCTTCCGGCAGGTAACCGGAGGTGGCCCAGCCTTGAACCATCAAACGAAAGGCTTCGTAACTCATCAGACAGCGCTCCGAGGATGGGTCGAGAACAGCGTCAGCAGCCGTTCCGGGGTCAGCGCCTGTTGCGGCGTGGCGTCGAACAGTACGCGCCGGTTGAGGCCGGTGACCCGATTAGCCAGGCGCTTGACCGCTTCCAGATCGTGCTCGATCCACAGCACGGTGATGCCAGCGGCGCGCCAGTCGCCGAGCAAGCGCTCGAACACTTGAATTCCGGCTTCGTCGAGCGCCGACATCGGTTCATCCAGCACCAGCAGTTGTGGCGGCGGGATCAACCCTTGGGCGAGCAGGACGCGCTGCCGCTCACCGCCGGACAGCGCGCCCATGCGTCGCTTGCGTTTGTCTTGCATGCCGACCCGTTCCAGTGCCTCGCCGATGGCCTTGGCGTAGTGCTTGCTCAGGCCAAGAAACGCCGGACGGCGCTGGCACATGGCGGCCATGAAATCGTCAACGGTCATTGGCAGGCCGCGATCGAACTCCAGCGCCTGCGGCACATAACCGATGGTGCCGGGTTCGCCCGGCCAGCGCAGGCTCAACTGACCTTGATGGGGCATCTGCCCGAGCAAGGTCTTGATCAGCGAGCTTTTGCCGCCGCCGTTGGGGCCGACCAATGCGTGTACGTGGCCGGGCTGCACCTGGAAGGTGACGTTGTCGAGAATTGTGGTACGCCCCAGGGTCAGGCTGACCTGCGCAAACTCCAGCGTCGGCCCGCTGACCCTTTGTAGGCCTTCGCCTGCTCGCGATGGCGGTGTGTCATTCAACGATGTGGTTGACTGGCCGGGCGCTTTCGCGAGCAGGCTCGCTCCCACAGGGGATTGGGGGGTATCAGAGAGGGTTTCTTTTACCGTCATGCCCCGGACTCCTGAATCGCTCGCACCACGGTGTTGAGGTTGCCGGTCATTTCCTTTTCATACTTGTCAGCGGTGTATTCGCCGTAGGAAATGTGCGACAGCGGGTACAGCTTCACGCCGGATTCGCGCTGAATGGTTTCAACGTAGGTGGACGGGAAGTCCATTTCCGAGAAGATCACCTTCACGTCGAGTTCGCGCAGTTGGTCGATGGTCTTTTTCAACTGGCTCGGGCTGGGTTCGATACCGTGGGCCGGCTCGACCACGGCAGTGACTTCCAGGCCGAACTCGCGCAGCAGATAGTCGTACGCCGCGTGCACTGTCGCCACCCGCAACTCGGCGTTGGGGGCCTGAGTGAGTTTCGCCAGCGCATCGGCGCGCATCTGCCGCAGGCGTTTGCCGTAGGCGCGGGCGTTCTGGGTGTAGATCCTGGCGTTGTCCGGGTCGAGTTTGCCCAGCTCGCGGGCGATGTTATTGACCTGGGCAATCGAGGCGCTGATCGACAGGAAGGTGTGCGGGTTGACCACTTTGCCGGCACCACGCGCGGCGGTACCGGTGGCGGCCAGCAGCGGCACGTTCTCGTTGGCTTCGATGGTCTTGATGTTCGGCGTTTCGCTGGCCGCGATCATGCGGTCGGCGAAGTCGTCATGGCCGACACCGTTGAGGACGATCACGTCCAGCCCGCTGATGCGTTTGATGTCCTCGGCCCGTGGCTCATAGGCGTGCGGATTGAAACCGGCAGGAATCAGCGGCACCACGTCGGCCTTGTCGCCGACGATGTTGGCCACATAGCTGTAATACGGGTGCAGCGTGATGCCGATGCGCAGGCGCTTGCCCGGATCGGCGCTGGCAAGCGGGCTCAGCAGGCAGGCGCAAAGGCCTGCCAGCAGCAGGCGCAGGAAGGGACGGCGAGGCGATGAAATAGACATGGGCAAGCGGTCTTCTCTGGGGTGAAGGCGAAGGTTCAGTGGCGATGCTCGCGAGTCACGCCGGCATCGAATTGCGCGACGATCTGCTTCCAGCCAGCGGCCGACAGCGCGGTGTCGGTCAGTTCGGCGGGCGTCTGCAGATCGGCGGCGCGGTTGAGCCAGATGTCCGGCGCCGCATGGGCATCGGCGCTCAGCAGCATCACGAACGATCCCGCCACGGCCGGCGACTGGCTATGGCCGAAATAGGCGGTGTCCGCCAGCAACTGCCAGGCATGTCCACCACGGCTGACCGAGCTGGCGTCCTGGGCGAATGGCGCAAAACCTTCCTCTGCCAGGGATTGCGGGCTCGGAAGGGTTTGCTGCTCTTCGCGCAACAGGCGGATTTCGTCCAGGGTCACCCGCAGGTCGGCGTAGATGCCTTGCTCGGCGGCGCTGAGGTCGCGCCGGGCATCGAGCTGATGGCTGGCGACCGGCTGCGGTTCATGGGACACCCCGCGCCACGCCACCACCGAACCGGCAACCGCGAGGATCAACAGGCACAGCAGCAGGACGTTGAGGGTTTCATGGCCGGCGCCGGCCGGACGGACGACTTGCGTGGTGGGCGTACTCATGGGGCCTCGATGTCTGCTTGGTCGATTTCCACGACGTGACCGGGGCCGGCGTCGAACAGCACGTAAAACTCGGCGGCGGGTTTCTTGAAGGTCAGGCTCGAGTCGGCGCCGAGCTTGCCCGGCAGCAGAATGGTTTCGTCGTAACCGATCACGTCCAGAGTCACCCCGGGCGCGCCGCTGCCATCGGAAAAGCCGCCGGTGCATTTGATCTGCTCGGCATCGACGGCTTTGCATTCACACATCGGGTTGTGGGCCAGGGCGCCGGCGCTGAAACCGCTGCACAACAGCAGCAAGGCAGCGCGCAATCGCAGGCGCAAAGGGCGTTGAACGCGGTTCATGGTTTGGCTCCTTGTTTGTTCAGCCAGGCAATGGTGGCGGGAGAGGCCTGGCGCAGCGGAATCGAGGCTTGATGCAGGCTGCCGTCCCAGCCTTCCATGGTGATCCACAGGTCGGCGTCGGCCTGGGTCTTTTCCGCCACCGGCAACTGCGCGCCCATGCGGTACGGCGTGCCGAAGAAAATCACCCCGGCGGCGCGCAGGCTGCGGGGCTTGCCGATGCGCAGGTAGGTGGCCTTGACCTGTTCGACGCAGGCGTCGCACAGGGCTGCATTGAAGTCCTTCATGTAACCGGCGGGGCCGTCGAGATGCGGCGCTTCGTTTCGCAGTTCGGCCAGGCGCAGGCTCCAGGGCCCGACCTGGATGTCACCGATCTCGTGCTCGCCGAGGCCGACATCGCCGCGAAACAGCGCAGCGTCGGCGAAATACTTGGGCATGAAACCCAACGGAATCAGCAGCAGCAGCGCATTCAGATGAAAGCGCCATTTGTGCCAGAAGCGGCGCAGTGTGGACGGCTGGACATTGCGGTTGGACTGGCTCACAGGCTGACCTCCGCTGGTTCACGACTGACGCTGGTGCTGCGGGTTTTTTTACTCTCGCGCTTGAGCGCGTTGGCGGTGGCCAGCGCGGTGCGTTTGGTCCAGATCAACAGGCCGCTGAGCACCATCATGCTCAGCAACAGGCCGAAGAAGAACCAGATCAACTTGATCCACAGGCCGCCGAAATCACCGGTGTGCAACGGTCGCATCGACTCGGTGACGAACTCCAGCGAGGAGCGGTCGGAGATCAGCCGCGAGGCAGCCATGTCGCCGTTGTAAGGGTTGAGCGTGGCGGTCTGGAACATCAGCGGATACCAGCCGCGACCGCCGACACTCAGATGGCTGTAGGCGTTGCCCGGCAGGCTGATGAAGCTGACTTCCAGCCCGGGGATTTGCTGTTCGGCGATCTGCACCGCGCGATCCAGGCTGATCCGTGGCGGTGGCCCGGCGTCGGCCGACATCGGCACGTCTTCGCGGGCCATCGCCGGGATGATCGGCTCGGTAGTGATGGACACCTGGTTATCGAACAAAAACGCCTGAATCAGAAACCAGGTGCCGGTGATGGAAATCACGGCAATGAACCAGATCGACCAGATGCCGCTCAGTCGATGGAAGTCCCCCCAGAAGATCCGGGCGCCGTGGCGAAAACGCAGCGTAGGCTTGAAAAAGCCTTTCCAGAAACGCTTGTAGACCACCAGCCCGGTGACCAGCGAGGCGAGCATCGGCAGGCCGAGAAACGACACCAGGTACCAGCCCCAGCTATAGCCGTTGGTGAACGGCACCAGCCACCAGCCGTGCAGGGCACGGGTGAATGCCTTGAAGTTGAAGTCCGGCGCCGGGCCCTGGATCGCGCCGGTGTACGGGTTGACGTACACCGTCTGCGCGCGGCCGTCGGGGTAGCTGACCTCGACGTCGAGGGCGAAATGCGACTCGTCGGGGCGGCTGATGCTTTCGACCAGTGTTTGCGGTTCGGCTTTCTTGATTGCGGCCAGCACTTGATCGTAACTGAGCAGCGGAGCGTCGTCCGCCGGTTGGCTGGCGCGCATCTGCGGGTTGGCCAGCCAGACGATCTCCTGGCTGACCACCGCCAGTGTGCCGGTGACACAGACGATCAGGACAAAAAACCAGATCGGCAGCGCGAGCCAGCTATGCACCAGGAACCACAGTTTGGAACGGGATTTCTTCGACATGATTGCGCGTCTTGATTGCGATGAAAGGGCACGCGGCTACGGGCTTCGCAGTAAGGGTGACCCTGAAAGGCGCGGTCGTGGCTGTTGCCTACGCGAACGGCCTGCATCTCTATAGGACGGATGAGTCAGGTAAATCCCGAAGGCTTATATGAAAGTAAATGTTTCGCACTTCCCCCAGACACCACCAACCCTCCTACAGGGGGCGTTCGGTGGCCAGGGGATCGAACACGATTCATGAACGCCGCTCTCACTTCCTGCCAATTGATGGCCGCCAACCGCTCCCTATGATGGAAATCACCGGATTCCCCTGAGCGAGCGCCTTGATGAGCCCCAGAACCCTCTACGACAAACACATCGACTCGCACGCCGTGTGCCGCCTCGATGAGCAGGGCCATGTCCTGCTGTATATCGACCGTCAGGTGATCAACGAATACACCAGCCCCCAGGCCTTCAGCGGTTTGCGTGCAGCCGGGCGTCAGGTCTGGCGGCCGGGCACGGCGCTGGCGGTGGTTGATCACGTCAACCCGACCACACCGCTGCGGGTCGCGGCGATGCCTGATGCGGGCGGTGCGCGGCAGGTGTCGTATCTGGCGGAAAACTGCCGGGACTTCGGCATCGAACTGCTGGACATCCTCGACAAGCGCCAAGGCATCGAGCATGTGATCGCCCCAGAGCAAGGCTTCATTCTGCCGGGGATGGTCATCGCCGCCGGCGACAGCCACACCACCACCTACGGTGCGCTGGGGGCGTTCGGTTTCGGCATCGGCACCTCGGAGATCGAACACCTGCTGGCCTCGCAGACCCTGGTCTACAAACGCCTGAAAAGCATGCGCGTAACCGTCGATGGCGCGCTGGCGCCGGGCCTGACCTCCAAGGACGTGATCATGGCGCTGATCGGCCGCATCGGTGCCTCCGGTGCCAGCGGCTACGCCATCGAGTTCAGCGGTTCGACCATCGATGCCCTGAGCGTCGAAGCGCGCATGACCATTTGCAACATGGCGGTCGAGGCCGGTGCGCGCGGTGCGTTCATGGCGCCGGACGAAAAAGTGTTTGCCTATCTCAAGGGCAAACCCCGAGCACCGCAGGGTGAACTCTGGGAACGCGGGTTGCAGAAGTGGCGTGAACTGCGCAGCGATCCCGGCGCCGTGTTCGACCGCGAAGTACACCTCGACGCGAGCCTGCTGGAACCGATGGTCACCTGGGGCACCAGCCCGGATCAGGCGGTAGCCATCGGCGCGCAAGTGCCGGACCCGCAAAGCATCGACGATCCGATCCTGCGTCAGGACATGCACCGGGCCCTGCATTACATGGGCCTGGAACCGGGGATGGCGCTGCGCGATATCGTCATCAGCCATGCGTTCATTGGTTCCTGCACCAACGCGCGGATCGAGGATTTGCGCGACGCCGCCGCTGTCGTGCGCGGGAGGAGAGTGGCCGAACATGTGCGGGCGATGATCGTGCCCGGCTCCAGCGAAGTCCGCGCTCAGGCCGAGGTCGAAGGCCTGGCGCAGATCTTCATCGACGCCGGGTTTGAATGGCGCCAGTCCGGCTGTTCGATGTGCCTGGCGATGAACGATGACGTGCTCGCGCCCGGCGACCGCTGCGCCTCCAGCACCAACCGCAATTTCGAAGGCCGGCAGGGTGCCGGAGCGCGCACTCACCTGATGAGTCCGGCGATGGTCGCCGCCGCCGCGATCAGCGGCCACCTCACCGACATTCGTCACTTTGGAGAACGCCCATGAGCCTGCAACCCTTCACTCAGGTCAGCGGCCAGGCCGCGCCGCTGCTGGCGGCCAACGTCGACACCGACGTGATCATGCCCAAGCAGTTTCTCAAGGGCATTGATCGTCAGGGACTGGATCGCGGGGTGTTTTTCGATCTGCGTTTTTTTGCCGACGGTACGCCCAACCCTGAGTTCGTGTTGAACCAGCCGGCCTGGCAGGGTGCGAGCTTTCTGGTGGTCGGGCCGAATTTCGGCTGCGGCTCCAGCCGTGAACACGCGGTGTGGGGGCTGCAGCAGTTGGGGGTTCGCGCGCTGATCGGCAGCCGTTTCGCCGGGATCTTTTACGACAATTGCCAGCGCAACGGTGTGTTGCTGATCACCCTCGACGAGGCGCAGGTGCAGCGCATTGGCCGGCGGGTGAGTCAGCCGGAAAGTGCACGGCTCAGTATTGATCTGGAGGCGCAGCAGATCCGTCTGGCGGACGGCGAAGTGCTGGATTTCCAGATGGAGGGCTTGCGCAAAACCGCCCTGTTGCTGGGGCTGGATGCGATTGGCAGTACCTTGCAGCGGCGTGAACAGATCAAGGCGTTCGAGCGCGAACACCTGACCAACAACCCATGGCTTGCCTGACACAGTACCAACCTGTGTAGGCCTTCGCCTGCTCGCGATAGCGTCGTGTCAGTCGACATCATCATTGGCTGAACGACCGCTATCGCGAGCAGGCGAAGGCCTACAAGGGCTACAGTGAAAGATCCTTGAAATGCCCCTGCAAAAACTCCACACACGCACGCAGCTTTCCGGAGTTGGCCAGCCGCGTCGGGTACACCGCCCAGACGTTGGCGCTCTGACTGTAATCGGCCAGCACCGGCACCAATCGGCCTTGTTCCAGCAACGGCTTCACATCCCACAATGAGCGCAGCAACACGCCACGTCCGTCGAGCGCCCATTGCAGGACGATCTCACCGTTGTTGGACGACAGCGGCCCGCTGACCCGCACGCTTTCCTGCGCGCCGTCGCGATCCAGGTGCCAGATGCCGAATGCATTGTCGCGCTCCTTGATCACCAGGCAGTCATGCTGTTGCAAGTCGTCCAGCGTCTGCGGCGTACCGTGGCGTTGCAGGTATTCGGGCGCTGCGCACAGCACCCGGCGGTTGCTCACCAGTTGTCGGCCGATGTGCTGGCCGGGCAGGTCATCGCCGACGCGGATTTCCAGATCGAAGCCTTCGTTGACGATGTCCACCGCGCGGTCGAACAGGTCGAGGCGAATCTGCAATTGCGGGTGACGTTCGGCCAGCAGCGAAACGGCGGGCGCCACGTGGTTGCGGCCAAAGCCGAAACTGCTGCAGATGTGCAGGCGCCCGCGCGGGCTGTCGTGGGCATCGGCGAGGTCGTCGCGCAGTTGCTGAAAGTCATCGAGGATGCGCAAGGCCCAGCGCTGCACCCGCTCACCGTCCTCGGTCAAAGACACGCGGCGACTGGTGCGGTGCAGCAGGCGGGTGCCGAGGGTCGATTCGAGAATCTGGATGCGTTTGCTGACGTAGGCCGGGGACAGGCCCAGCTCGTCGGCGGCGGCCGCGAAACCGTTCTTGCGGATCACCGTCAACAGCACGCGCAGGTCTTCGGGCAGGGGCACGGGTTCTTGGTTCTGGGACATGTTGGCACGAGCACTGGCGGCACAAGCCGCCAGCATAGCATCGGCAGGCAAGGCTCGATTCAGCGCAGGAAATCCAGGGCTTCGGCGAGCAGCAGATCAGGCACTTCCTCGGCCAGATAATGCCCGGCGGGCAGTGCTTTACCGCTGACATCGGTTGCCACTTGCTGCCATTCGCGCAGCGGTTCGAAGCAACGTCCGACCGTGCCTTCGGCACCCCACAGCACGCGCAGCGGCAGATGCAGCTGATGGCCGGCGGCGATGTCGGCGCGGTCATGTTCCAGGTCGATGGCGGCGCTGGCGCGGTAGTCTTCGCAAATGCCCCGGGCGCTGCCGGGACGTCGCAGGCAGCGCAGGTATTCGCTGAACGCGGGCTCGGTGAACGGTGTGAGCCCGGCGCTGCGGCTGCCCATGACGCTGCGCAGATAGGCTTCGGGATCGGCCTCGATCAAGGTTTCCGGCAATGGCGCCGGGCGGATCAGGAAGAACCAGTGCCAATAGGCACGGGCGAAGGCTTCGTTGGTCTGCGTGTACATCGACAGAGTCGGGGCGATGTCGAGCAGCATCATCCGCTGCACGGCAGTTGGGTGGTCGAGGGCCAGGCGATGGGCGACCCGGGCGCCACGGTCGTGGGCCAGCACCGAGAACTGCGCGAAACCCAGCGCATGCATCAGCTCGACGTTGTCCCTGGCCATTTCACGTTTTGAGTGGTTGCGGTGCTGCTCATCGGCGGCGGGCCGGCTGCTGTCGCCATAACCGCGCAGGTCGGCGGCGACCACGGTGAAGTGCCCGGCCAGTTGCTCGGCAATCTTGTGCCAGATCACGTGGGTCTGTGGGTGACCGTGCAACAGCAACAGGCCCGGGCCGCTGCCGCCGAGGCGGTAGGCGATGTCGACGCCGTTGACGTGGCGCTGGTCTTTGCAAAATCCGGCAAACATCGGGCTGATCCTTTTTTCAGTCGTTGTCGGCATGCTGAAAGTGTTTGCGTTCGGGAGCAACTGGCGCAGCGTGGTGTGGTGGTTCATGAAGTGTGATGTGTCCGCACTGGCCCCTTCGCGAGCAAGCCCGCTCCCACAGTGTTCTGCTGTTTGACCACGATAGTGTTCACACCAGAGATCCCTGTGGGAGCGGGCTTGCTCGCGAAGAGGCCGGTCAAGACACTGAAGATCTCAACCCTGACTGAACATCTCGATCGCCCGCTGCTTGATCTGCTCTTCGGTCAGGTCCTCCTTGCGCGTAGCCAGGAACCACAGGTGCCCATACGGATCCTTCAGCGTCCCGCTGCGGTCACCATAAAACTGATCCTTGACCTCGGACACCGCCTTGGCCCCGGCATCCAGCGCCCGTTGAAAGGACTTGTCGACATCAGTGACATACAAATGCAGACCGACCGACACGGCGTTGTCCGGACCGCTCAACGGCCCTTGGTCGCAGGGCGTGCCGAGCATGATTGCGCTGTCGCCAATGCGCAGTTCGGCGTGGCCGATGCGGCCGTCCGGCATGTCGAGGCGCATGACGACCGTGGCGCCGAAGGCTTTTTTATAGAATTCGATGGCTTCGGCGGCCTTGAGGATGCCGAGGTACGGGGTAATGCTGTGATACCCCTCGGGAATGGGTTTGACGCTCATGACGTTCTCCCTGTTCTTTGTTTTGCGAGGTGTGGGGCTCCACCGGATTTGTGGAAGATTCACTATAGAACTGTCTGCGCAACGAGGATTTTTGCCCGACGAGCAGTCAGCCGAGGAAATGCGCGCCTGGCCCCTGTTCACCGAGCACATCGCCCTGATTGCGCAACGGGCAGGCCTCCATCGACAGGCAGCCGCAGCCGATGCAACCGGTGAGCCGATCGCGCAACAGGGTCAACTGATTGATCCGCTCATCGAGTTCGCGTCGCCACTGCTCGGACAGGACTTTCCAGTCCGCCGCGGTCGGCGCGCGATCGTCCGGGAGCATCTTCAACGCCTCGCCAATCTCCGCCAGCGGAATGCCCAGCCGTTGCGCGACCTTGATCAGCGCCACTCGACGCAAGACTTCCCGTGGATAGCGGCGTTGATTGCCGGCATTGCGCTGGCTCTTGATCAGGCCCTTGGCTTCGTAAAAGTGCAGGGCGGTGACTGCCACGCCGCTGCGCGCGGCGACTTCGCCCACGGTGAGCTGCTTGTGCAGGGTTTCTTTGGTGATCATTGGCAAAATGACTCTTGACCTTGACTTAACTAGAGGTTTTACCCTGCAGGCCTTCGAGTCGCAAGACTCGTCTTACGGTGAATGGGGACTTGTCATGCAAACGTCAGCGAAAAATCGCAGTTTTACCCAATTGATCGAATTCGAGATCGAACCGCGCCAGCAACCGGCGCTGGTGTCGGCACTGGCGCAGCAGACCGAGCATCTGGCGCAGCGCTACGCAGGCTTTGTCAGCGCCAGCGTGCAGGTCAGTGACGACGGTCGGCGGGTGCTGAGCCTGCTGCAATGGCAGACCCGCGAGGCCGGGGAAGCAGCGTTCAGCCGTTTTGAAAGTGGCGAGCAGGATTTCTGGCAACTGATCCGTGCCCATCAGGCGAAAACCGTGACCTTCAATTCGTTCCAGGTATTGAGCAGCATCGCCCGCAGTCATGACGATGCGCTGCACTGCAACCTGGTGGGCTAGATCGACAACTGGATCAGGCGTTCGCCTTGCAGGTTCTCCGTGAATCGCCGCTTGTTAACCGCCAGTTCGCCGATCTTGATCAGCCGCGTGCGAGTGACATTGCGGCTCAGGCCGAGCAGGGCAGCGGTGTGCACCTGGTTGTAATGGCAGAACCGATACGCGGCGCGCAGCAGGGCGTCTTCGACCTTTTCGTGGAGAGCGCCGGCCTGTTGTTCGAAGAGCTTTTGAAAGGCTCGCTCAAGCAGCGCTTGCGGTGAGTCGTCGGCGCTCGACTGCTGATCGTCCGGGCGCTCGATGCGCAGGTTCGACAGGCGCAAATCATCGCGCTCGATCACACCGTTGCGGCAGATCAACAGGGTGTGATGGATGACGTTTTCCAGTTCGCGGATGTTGCCCGGCCAACTGTAGCCGCGCAGTTTGTGCTCGGCGCCGGGGCTGATGCTGACCCGCCCGTAACCCAGGCGCTGGCTGTAGGCTTCGATGAAGTGCCGGGTCAGCGGCAGGATGTCACCGGGCCGATCGCGCAGTGGGCTGAGCTCCAGATTGACCACGTTCAGGCGATAGAACAGGTCTTCGCGGAAGTTGCCGGCATTGATGGCTTTTTCCAGTTGCACGTTGGTCGCCGCCAGCACCCGCACATCGATGGGAATGCTCTTGCGCGAGCCCAGGCGCACCACTTCGCGCTCTTGTAACACCCGCAGCAACTTGACCTGAATCGCCATCGGCAAATCGCCGATTTCGTCGAGGAACAAGGTGCCGCCGTCCGCCTCCTCGAACCAGCCGGCCTTGGCGCTGAGGGCGCCGGTGAAGGCCCCTTTTTCATGGCCGAACAGTTCGGCTTCCACCAGCGATTCGGAGAACGCGCCGCAGTTGACCGCGACAAACGGCCGATGGCGGCGATTGCTCAGGTTGTGGATATGCCGCGCCACCAGCTCCTTGCCGGTGCCGGTTTCGCCGATGATCAGCACGCTGGCTTCGCTCGGTGCAACTTGCTGCAGATGCGCGAGCAGGGCCTGGGATTTCGGGTCTTCGAAGACTTGCGCGGTGGCGCGGATCGATGTCGCCAGGGTGGGTGAGGGCGGAAGGGTCAGCAGTTGCATGGCTCGCTCCATTAAAGGAAAGATCAGGAATAGAACGTCGGCACCGGCAGCGCCTGATTCAGCGCCCAGTCGCCCAGCTCATGGAGCTTGTAGTCGAGCGGGTCGTGCAGGGTCTGGGTGCGCAGGTTGCGCCAGTGCCGGTCCAGGCGCAGCGAAGCGTGGGTCGAACGCGCGCCGGTGACTTCGAATAAGCGGCTGCAAATCTCCAGCCCCTGACGACTGGCGGCGACCTTGGCCGTGGCAATCGCCGTGGCCAGATGCCCACGCTCCTCGGCAGTCAGATTCGGGCCTTTGGCCCAGGCGTCGTCAAGCAGCGAGGCGGCCCGTTCGACCAGCAGGCGAATGCCTTCCAGCGCCACCCAGAACTCGCCGTAATGCGCGAGCACGTACGGGTCTTCGCGCACATCACGGGCCACGGATTTGTGCCAGAGCCGGGTTTCGCTCAGCGTGTATTGGCGGGCTTCGGCAAAAGCGCCTTCGGCGATGCCAAGAAACAGGTGGGTGAACGTCAGTTGCGCGATCAGCGGACGCAGGCAGGCAAACGGTGTGCTCAACGGCCCGGGATCGAGCAGCAGTTCGGACTCTTCGACGCGCACTCGTTCGAACGTGGCGCTGCCGCTGTCGGTCTGGCGCTGGCCGATGTTGTTCCAGTCATCGTGCAGGGTGATGCCGCTGCGCCCACTGGGGATCGCCGCGATCAGCAATTTGCCGCCGGCGCTTTCGTCCACCGCCGAAGCGATCAGCATCTGCGAGTCGCTGGCGCCGGAGCAGAAACTTTTCTTGCCGGAGAATTCGCGCCAGCCGCCGCAGTCCTTGACCACGGTGCGGGTGTCGAGCGGGTTGAGGGCGTTGCCCCAGAACCAGTTCTGCCGTGCGGTCTGTTCGAACCACGGCTGCCATTGTTCCGGGCGCGAGAACAGGCGCACGGTGGCGAGCATCAGGTGATGAAAGCCGAAGACGTGGGCGATTGAGCTGTTGACCTTGGCGAACTCGCGCACGATCTGCAGGGTTTCGCTCCAGCGCGCGCCGAGGCCGCCGTAGCGCGTGGGAATGCTCAGGGCCAGCAGGCCGCTGTCACGCAGGGCATCGCGTTCGGCCTTCGGCGTACCGCCGCGCTCGTCACGCTCGACGGCGGTGAGGGCAAATTCGGTGGCCAGTTGGCGGGCGGTCTGCAGCGGGGAGAGCAGGGTACTTTGTGGTTTGGCGGTCACACGGTGTTCCTCAAAGAGTCAACGCAGTCCCCTATGGGAGCGAGCCTGCTCGCGAAGGGGTCGTATCAGTCACCATTCCTGTAGATGACCACTGCATTCGCGAGCAGGCTCGCTCCCACAAGGGTTTCGGTTCAGGCAGTGGCTTTTGTGGGCAACACATCGTTGGCAATCATTTCGCCAAACGGCCCGGTCAGATTGGTCACGCCGCGCCCGGCCAGGCTCGCGTAGGGTTCCGGCAGCAGCGGGAACACCAGTTCGGCAAAGCGGTAGGCTTCTTCAAGGTGCGGATAACCGGAAAAGATGAAGCTCTCGATACCGAGGTCGGCGTACTCCTTGATGCGCGCCGCCACTTGCTGCGGATCGCCGACCAGCGCAGTCCCGGCGCCGCCGCGTACCAAGCCGACACCGGCCCACAGGTTGGGGGCGATTTCCAGGTTGTCGCGTCGCCCGTCGTGCAACGCCGCCATGCGCCGCTGCCCTTCGGAGTCGAAGCGCGAGAAGGATTTCTGCGCCGCCTCGATGGTCTCGTCGCTGATGTGCTCGATCAGTTTGTCCGCAGCTTTCCAGGCTTCTTCGGCGGTCTCGCGGACGATCACGTGCAGGCGAATTCCGAACTTCACCTTGCGCCCGTGCCGAGCCGCAAGTTCGCGCACATCGGCAAGTTTTTCGGCGACGGCGGCGGGTGGTTCGCCCCAGGTCAGGTACACGTCTACTTGCTCGGCGGCCAGGTCATGGGCAGCGTCGGAGGAACCGCCGAAATACAGCGGCGGATACGGCTTCTGCACCGGTGGATACAGAGCTTTGGCGTTCTGCACTTTGAGGTGTTTGCCCTCGAAGTCCACCGCCTCGCCTTGCAGCACTCGCCGCCAGATCCTGAGGAATTCGTCGGTGACTTCGTAGCGCTCGCTGTGGCTGAGGAAACTGCCGTCGCCACGGTTTTCGTCGGGGTCGCCGCCGGTCACCACGTTGATCAGCAGGCGACCGTTGGACAGGCGATCCAGAGTCGCCGCCATGCGCGCCGATACGGTCGGCGAGATGATCCCCGGACGGATCGCCACCAGATAACGCAGGCGTTCGGTCAACGGCACCAGCGCCGAGGCGATCACCCACGAGTCTTCGCAGGAGCGCCCGGTGGGGATCAATACGCCGTGGTAGCCAAGGCTGTCGGCGGCTTGCGCCACTTGTTTGAGGTAATTGAGTGTGACCGGGCGCGCGCCTTGCGTGGTGCCCAGATAATGGCCGTCGCCGTGGGTCGGCAGGAACCAGAAAACATCCATGAACAGCTCCTTAAGCGATTTTCAGCAACGGTTTGATTTGCGTGCCGAACAGCGGCGCGGCGCGTTCAGCGGCGAGGCGGATGCGCGCTTTCAGCTGTTCGCTGGTGATCTGGTAGTCGGCGAAATCGGCCTCGGTGGCGTAAACGCCAATCGGCAGGGTCACGGCCTGGAAGAAACTGAGCAGCGGACGCAACTGGTGATCGAGCACCAGCGCATGACGCTCGCTGCCACCGGTGGCGGCCAGCAACACCGGGGTGTCGATCAGTGCATTGAGGTCGATCAGGTCAAACAGATGCTTGAGCAGGCCCGGGTAGGAGCCTCGATACACCGGCGCTGCAACGATCAGCAGGTCGGCCTGTTCGATGGCCTGCAGCTCGGCCTCGACCTCTGCGCTCAGTTCCTGACGCGACAGCGCAGCACCGAGTGGCCGGGCGATGTCACCGAGTTCGATCAGGTGACTGTCGAGCGGCAGGTGCTCGCCCAGTTCGGCCAATAAAGCCTGAGTCAGCACCAGGGTGCGGGACGGGCGCCAGGTGCCGCCGGACAGGGCAACGACTTTCAGGGGACGCGACATGATGAGTTCCTTTTTATCAACAGTTGCTCAGCGAGCAGTGAGTAAGTGCCAAGGCTTGAGCAAGCGCTGTACCAATTCCTGAGAAGCCCGGTTCGCGGGGGCTATAGCGTTCTGGCGCCATTGAGTTGTGCAGATATCAGGCGGGTTTGTTGAACTGCTGTTGCCTGGGCAACAGTTGCTGGAGCAACAGTTGTTCGCCGTATGGAGGGATTTATAGCGGTTGCTTGTTATTCCGTAAAAGAACGTTAATCGATATTTATAGATCTTTAAGAGATATGAGGACGATCAAGCTGAAATCCTGATAGCCACTATTGAGCGCGTTGATTTTTGCCCGGGCGAGCGCGGGCGTAGCCTTTGTCCATCGACTAACACCGCTCGCCAGGACGCCCCCATGAATCGTTTACTGACTGTTTCGCTGCTGCTCGCTGTTTCCGTGCTCGCCGGATGCGCCACCCACGTTTCCCCCGAACAACGGCCCTACACCGCCGAAGAGACCCGCGAACTGGCGATGGAAGCGCTGAATCGCAGCGGCTTGTCCTTCGACGAATACCACGCGAAAAAAGCGGCGCTGCTGGGTCAATCGTCGTTCGACAAGAAAGCTGAAATGAGTGCCGGACGTGCCATACAGCTGCACGGTCGTCCAAGCTGATCGCAAACTGTACTGCTCGAAGTTTTAGCCAACTGTCCGTGGGTTTGCGGGCTGCCGTGCGATAGGGTCAACACCTGAATGCCCCCCCGACGGAATGACTACATGACCCTCTCGCTTGATCTGCTGCTGGGCTTTGCCCTGTTTGCCCTTGTCACCTCGATTACACCGGGGCCGAACAACACCATGTTGCTGGCGTCGGGGGTGAACTTCGGTTTCAACCGCACCATTCCCCATATGCTCGGCATCACCTGCGGTTTCTTCGTGTTGGTGGTCGCGGTGGGCTTTGGCCTGGGCGCGGTGTTCCAGACATATCCACTGCTCTACACGGTGCTGCGCTATATAGGCGCCGCGTATCTGTTGTACCTGGCGTGGAAGATCGCTCATTCGGGACCGGTGGGCGAAGGCGCTGAAGGCGAGGGCAAACCGATCAGTTATCTGGGCGCCGCCGCGTTTCAGTGGGTCAATCCCAAGGCCTGGATCATGGCCATCGGCGCGATCAGCACCTACACGCCGATGCAGGGGTATTTCACCAATGTTGTGGTGATCGCTGCGGTGTTCGCCATCATCAACCTGCCCAGTGTCGGCGTCTGGGCGGCGTGCGGCACGTTGTTGCGCAACGTGCTGAAGGACCCACGCTGGTTGCGCGTATTCAACTGGGGCATGGCCGCGTTGTTGGTGATTTCGCTGTACCCGTTACTTCTCGAAAGCTTTCACTGACGCATTGCTTCAACCGCCGGCCCGATGCCTGTTAAGCTCGGCTTCAGGAGCGTTCCTACGCACTTTTAAATGAAGTTGTTCTTCTTTAACGGCATCCGATCAGGTATTGATGACGCTCTCGAACCGACGCGCAGCTCACAAGGCTGCGCTGTGCCGTTTGCAGACACGAGCCTCCTGATCCCGGAACACGCTCTGCGAGTCTTTTATGAATAAACGTCCGTTGTATTTCGATTATGCCGCCACCACTCCGGTGGACGATCGGGTCATCCAGGTGATGATCGACTGTCTGGGCTTTCACGCCAACTTCGGCAATCCGGCGTCCAGTTCTCACGCATTCGGTCAGCAGGCCCGGCAAACAGTCGAGCACGCCCGCCGGCAAGTCGCCGAACTGGTCGGTGCCGAGGCAGCGCAGATCGTCTGGACCTCCGGTGCCACCGAATCCAACAACCTCGCCCTTAAAGGCGTGGCCCAGGCACGCGGCGTTGCCGGCGGCCACATCATTACCAGCCAGATCGAACACAAAGCCATCCTCGATACCGCCCGGCAACTGCAGGACGCGGGCGTTGCGGTGACCTACCTGGTGCCGGATGCCGAGGGCCTGATCACCCCACAGGCAGTCAGCGAAGCGATGCGCGACGACACCTTTCTGGTCTCGCTGATGCTGGTCAACAATGAACTCGGCACGCTCAATGACATCCCGGCCATCGGTGAGGTCGTGCGCAACCGTGGAGCGCTGTTCCATGTCGATGCGGCGCAGGGCGCCGGTAAAGTGGCGATCGATCTGCAGCAATGGCCGGTGGACCTGATGTCGTTTTCGGCGCACAAGCTCTACGGCCCCAAAGGCATTGGTGCGCTGTATGTCGGGCCGCGGGCGCAGCAGCGTTTGCAGGCGCAGATTCATGGTGGCGGGCACGAAGGCGGCTTGCGTTCCGGGACTCTCGCGACCCATCAGATTGCGGGTATGGGCGCGGCATTCGCCTTGGCCACTGCGATGTTCGATGAGGAGAAAAAGTCCATCGTGGCGCTGCGTGATCGCTTGCTCGAACCGTTGCTGAGCCTGCCGGGCGTGCGCCTCAACGGCAGCGCCAGTCAGCGTATTGCGCACACCTTGAGCCTGACGTTCAGCGAAGGTGAGTTCAACAGTGCAGCCTTGAGCCATTCGATCGCGTTTTCCGCGACTTCGGCCTGCAACTCGGCGAGCAATGCGCCTTCCCACGTGCTGCTGGCACTGGGGCATGACGCCCGGCTGGCTGCTCGCACCATTCGCCTGAGCCTCGGCCGCTTCACCACCACCGACGATATCGATCAGGCGGTAGAACTGATCAAAGGCGCCTGCGCCAGTGCTCCGGCATTCTGGGCGACAGGGCTTTAACCAGCCGACTTCCACGGCTACGAACAATAACGATGAAGTGATTGGCAGGAGACATGATGAGTACCCAGACTTTGACCGAAGGAACGGTTCCCCAGCGCCTGGCGCACACCCGTGAACTTATGCGCCGTGAAGGCATTCATGCGTTGCTGGTGCCGTCGGCCGACCCGCACCTGTCGGAATACCTGCCGGGATACTGGCAAGGGCGGCAATGGCTGTCGGGGTTCCATGGTTCGGTTGGCACGCTGATTGTCACCGCTGATTTCGCCGGAGTCTGGGCCGACAGTCGTTATTGGGAACAGGCGACCAAGGAACTCAAAGGCAGCGGCATCGAACTGGTCAAGCTGCAACCGGGGCAACCGAGCCCACTGGACTGGCTGGCCGAGCAGACTCCGGAAGGTGGCGTGGTGGCGGTTGATGGCGCGGTGATGGCCGTGGCCTCGGCGCGTACCTTGAGCAGCAAGCTTGAAGCCCGTGGTGCGCGTCTGCGCACTGACATCGATTTGCTGAATGAAGTCTGGGCCGATCGTCCTGGCCTGCCGAACGCACCGATCTATCAGCATTTGCCGCCGCAAGCGACGGTCAGTCGCGGCGAAAAACTCGCCAGACTGCGTGAGACCTTGCAGGAACGTGGTGCCGATTGGCACTTCATCGCCACCCTTGATGACATCGCCTGGCTGTTCAATCTGCGTGGCGGCGATGTGTCGTTCAACCCGGTGTTCGTTTCTTTTGCGTTGATCAATCAACAGCAAGCGACACTGTTTGTGGCTCTGAGCAAGGTCGATGCCGAATTGCGTGCGGTGCTGGAGCGGGACGGAGTGACTCTGCGTGATTACCATGAAGTGGCCGACGCCTTGCGCGCTGTGCCAGGCGGCGCAACCCTGTTGGTGGATCCGGCGCGGGTGACCAGCGGTTTGCTGGATAACCTGGAAAGCGGGGTGAAACTGGTCGAAGGCCTGAATCCGACAACCCTCGCCAAGTCGCAGAAAAGCGAAGCCGATGCGCAGCACATTCGCCAGGCCATGGAGCAGGACGGTGCGGCATTGTGCGAATTTTTCGCCTGGCTGGAGTCTGCCTGGGGGCGCGAGCGCATTACCGAACTGACCATCGACGAGAAGCTCACCGCCGCCCGCGAACGCCGTCCGGATTACGTGTCGCTAAGCTTCAACACGATTGCCGCGTTTAACGCCAATGGCGCGATGCCGCACTATCACGCCACCGAAGAAGAACACGCGGTGATCGAGGGTGATGGCTTGCTGCTGATCGACTCGGGCGGCCAGTACCTGGGCGGTACGACCGACATCACGCGCATGGTGCCGGTCGGTACGCCAACGGATGAGCAGAAGCGTGACTGCACGCGCGTGCTCAAAGGGGTGATCGCACTGTCGCGGGCACAGTTCCCGAAAGGCATTCTGTCGCCGCTGCTGGATGCCATCGCCCGTGCGCCGATCTGGGCTGAAAGCGTGGATTATGGCCACGGCACCGGTCATGGGGTCGGCTATTTCCTCAATGTTCACGAAGGCCCGCAGGTGATCGCGTATCAGGCCGCAGCGGCTCCGCAAACGGCAATGCAGCCGGGGATGATCACATCGATCGAGCCGGGCACTTACCGTCCGGGCCGTTGGGGGGTGCGAATCGAGAACCTGGCCATGAATCGCGAGGCGGGCAGCAGCGAGTTTGGCGAGTTCCTCAAGTTTGAAACCTTGACTCTGTGCCCGATCGACACACGCTGCCTGGAGCCGTCTTTGCTGACGCAGGAGGAGAAGCAGTGGTTCAACGCCTATCACGCCGAAGTGCGTGAGCGCTTGAGTCCGTTGCTGGAGGGCGCTGCACTGGCGTGGCTGAACACGCGGACAGCGGCTATCTGATGGCATCAACCCGGGGGCTGTGTGGCGCCCGGGTCTGTTCTCCTTCTAAGCCTGACGCAGGGCTTCTTCGACAAAGTCGAGGCGGTCCTGACCGAAGAACAACTGATTGCCGATGAACATGCTTGGCGCACCAAACACTCCGCGTTTAACGGCTGTTTCGGTGTTGTCCTTGAGTGCTGCCTTGACCGCCTCGTCGTTGGTCAGGGCCAGGACTTCATTGGAATCGAAGCCGTGTTCGCTCAACACCGCTGCGACAGTGGCCGGCTCATCGAGAGCACGTCCCTCCACCCACAGTGCCTTGAACAGGCAATCGATAAACGCCTGAAAGCGTTCTGGCTGGCGCAGTTGTATGCCGGTGACGGCGCGCATCAGCATCAGTGTGTTGATCGGGAAATGCGGATTGAACTTCAGTGGCACGCCATATCGTTTGGCGTAGCGATCCAGATCCTGAAACATGTAGCGGCCCTTGGCCGGGATCATCGCCGGTGAGGCATTGCCGGTGGCCTTGAACACACCGCCCAGCAGCATCGGGATGTAGATCAATTCGCTATGGGTGTCGGCACAGATTTTCGGTAACTGGGTGTAGGCCAGATAAGTGGCAGGGCTGCCGAGGTCGAAATAGAACTCCACGGTTTTCGTCATATTCGCTGCTCTCTATTTATTGTTATGGAGGAGGGGGATTACCAGCGTTCGTTCCATGGACGCAGATCCAGTTCGAACGTCCAGGCATCCCGTGGCTGACTGTGCAGGTACCAGTAGTTTTCGGCGATGTGCTCGGGATTGAGAATACCGTCCTCATCCTTGGTCGCGTACTTCTCCGGAAAGCTGTTTCGGATGAAGTCGGTATCGATGGCGCCATCAACCACCACGTGGGCGACGTGGATGTTCATCGGCCCCAACTCGCGCGCCATGCTTTGCGCCAGCGCACGAATACCGTGTTTGGCGCCGGCAAATGCGGCAAAACCGGCGGCGCCGCGAAGCCCGGCGGTGGCCCCGGTAAACAGAATGGTGCCGCGCTTGCGGCTGACCATGCGCTTGGCCACTTCGCGGGCATTGAGAAAACCCGAGAAACAGGCCATCTCCCAGATCTTGAAGTATTTGCGCGCAGTTTCTTCAAGAATGCTGCAAGGCACGTTGGCGCCGATGTTGAAAACAAACGCTTCGATCGGGCCGAGGCGGGTTTCAATCTCTTCAATCAGCGCAATGACGTCTTCTTCCTTGCGTGCATCGCAGGCGAAGCCATGTGCTTCTCCACCCTCGGCCTGAATGGCCTCGACCAGCGGCTGCAATTTGTCAGCACTGCGTCGGGTAACGCAGGCGACAAAACCTTCTTTGGCAAAACGCTTGGCGATGGCTCCGCCGGTAGCATCGCCAGCACCGACCACTAGTACGACCTTGTTGTTATTCATCGGTGTTTCCCTTTAGTAAACGATCGTTAAGTGAACGAACGTTATGCTAGGATTCGGACAACGTCAAGGCGGTCGATCACGAGGGTAAGCACATGCGGTATTCCGCCGGTCATAAGCTGGAAACCCGGGAAAAGCTGCTGAACAGCAGTGCGCTGTCGGCAAAGCGCGCTGGATTTTCGACTGTCGGAGTCGATGGATTGATGAAAGCCATCGGCCTGAGTGGGGCGGCTTTCTATAGCCACTTCTCATCGAAAGACGCGTTATTCACGGCAATCGTCGAACGCGAACTGTGTCAGAGCCTGGAGCGACTGGGTGGGAGAGGTGAGCAGGATCGCGAGCGGCTGGAGCGCTGTCTCAAACAATACCTGAGCATGGCTCACGTAGAGCAGCCTGAATCGGGGTGTGCCTTGCCGACGCTGGGTGCGGAAATAGCCCGTTCAGATGATCAGGTTCGCGAGCAGGCCGAGCTGTGGATTTGTCGGCTGCAAACCAGTTGGGCGCAGATTCTGCAGAGTGACAGCCTGGCATGGGCGATTCTGTCGCAATGCGTCGGCGCGTTGGTGGTTGCGCGGATGTTGGTGACGCCGGAGATTCAACGGACGGTATTGAAGTCCAGCCATGAAGAAATCGGGCGTCAACTGGCTGCTCGGCGAGACGAGCAGCCAGAATGATTCATTTGCAGATGACGATCATGCTTCGACTGGTATAGCCAGCCGGGTTGAGACCGAACGGGTAGTCGCCAGGTTCTTCCACGGCGTCTCCCGATTTGGCGATGACCTTGTAACCCTTCGGAGCGCAAGCATTGGCGGCGCTGGTGTAACACTTGTCCCAGGAGGACGACAGCCCCGAACAGTTGATGTGCAGCCCTTTTCTACCGTGCTTCACTTGGGTCTCGGAGGTCGCTGCGCACCCCGCTACTGCCAACACAGCGATCAGTATCAAAAATCGTTTCATTACCGTCCTTATGGTAGCCACGAGTCTGGCGCTCGGGTCTGCCTGTATTCGCTTGCGCTTTAAGCGTTCTGATATCCCTGTCCGAAAAAATCCATATCTGACACTGAGTTAAGGGATCTAAACATGGCCTAAATGAGCGCCAATTGCCAGACCTTCATCAAATCCAGTTTCAATCTGCCGCAATGGCGGGCTTGGCGGTGCTGCCCATCGTCATGGTGGCTCCGACTGACGCCAGAATTATGCACAGGATCGCCATCCATTGTGACAGCGTGAGGTATTCCTGCAGGAAAAGCAGTCCTGACAGTGCGCCGAAGGCGGGTTCTATGCTCATCAAAGTGCCAAAGGTACGTGCGGGTATGCGGGTGAGGGCGACCATCTCCAGCGTGTAGGGCAAAGCGGTCGACAGGACGGCGACGCCAATAGCAATCGGGATGAGTGACGGCGTCAACAGAGCAGCGCCTGCGTGGACAATACCAATCGGTGCAACAAAAAGTGCGGCAATCATTACACCCAGGGCCGCAGTGGTAACGCCGTTGTCTGCGCCGGCCTTCTGACCAAACAGAATGTAAAGTGCCCAGCAGACGCCGGCGCCCAAGGCATAACCAGCCCCGACCAGATCAATTCCTGCTGTTGTCGCTCCAGTGGGGATCAGCAAAAGCAGGCCGACCGCAGCCAAAGCAATCCAGAGAAAGTCGATGGCACGACGGGAAGCATAAACGGCGACGGCCAGCGGGCCGGTAAATTCGAGTGCGACTGCGATTCCGAGCGGTACCGTGCGCAATGACATATAGAAGAGGAAATTCATTCCGCCCAGCGCCATGCCATAAACGATCACTGTCCGCAGGGACTGGGCTGTCAGCCTGGCGCGCCATGGACGCAGCAGTATCAACATGATCACGCTGGCGAAGATCAGGCGCAGGGTGGTCGTTCCCTGAGCGCCGACCACCGGAAACATGCTCTTGGCCAGTGATGCGCCGGACTGGATGGATGCCATGGCTATCAATAACAGGCCAACCGGGAACAGCATTGAGGCCAGAGAGCGGGGTTGGTCAGTCATTGCGAGGCATCATCCGAAGGTAAGAGCAGGGTATTGTTTTAGGTGTTGGGCAATATACTGCGCATTCGATGGCATTGCGTCTATATATAAGCAG
>NZ_CM146899.1:407500-3805000 GCF_055755015.1 Pseudomonas sp. Arb-4-2C | reverse complement strand
CCGTGGACGTTTGAGATTTGAGAGGGGCTGCTCCTAGTACGAGAGGACCGGAGTGGACGAACCTCTGGTGTTCCGGTTGTCACGCCAGTGGCATTGCCGGGTAGCTATGTTCGGGAAAGATAACCGCTGAAAGCATCTAAGCGGGAAACTTGCCTCAAGATGAGATCTCACTGGAACCTTGAGTTCCCTGAAGGGCCGTCGAAGACTACGACGTTGATAGGTTGGGTGTGTAAGCGCTGTGAGGCGTTGAGCTAACCAATACTAATTGCCCGTGAGGCTTGACCATATAACACCCAAGCAATTTGCAGGCTTTGAGCTGAAGAGCGAAAGGTCACCAGATTGCGGTGTGTGAAGACGAAACGAACCGAAAGTTCGAGAGAAACACACAAACTATCGCATACCCAATTTGCTGAAGCGTCGAAAGACGAGTCGGCACACCGAATTTCTTGACGACCATAGAGCGTTGGAACCACCTGATCCCATCCCGAACTCAGAAGTGAAACGATGCATCGCCGATGGTAGTGTGGGGTTTCCCCATGTGAGAGTAGGTCATCGTCAAGATTAAATTCCGAAACCCCAATTGCGAAAGCAGTTGGGGTTTTGTTTTGCCCGCAGGAAAGTGGTTTGCTTCGCCACACAAGGCGCTACGACTGAGGTGCGGGCGTTCCAGCCGTCGCCGGGACAGCCACTGGGGAAAAACCTTCTGAAGTGACCGCCCGGTTTTTGGTATGGTGCAGCTCGTTTTTAACGGACTGATGTCATGCCCACGGACAGGCACTCATTTTTTGTCGAAGAGTTGCTGTAGAAATGCCAGAACCCATCCCAATCAAGGATCACGAAAAAGAGAAGCGCTTGGTCAACAAGCGGTTGATCGCCTGCGCTCTGTTCGTCTTTGCTATCAGCTGTGCGCTGGTGGTGCGCTTGTACATCCTGCAAGTGGTTGAATACGACTATCACTCGACCATCTCCGAAAACAACCGCGTCCACGTCTTGCCGATCCCGCCGACTCGCGGCCTGATCTATGATCGCAACGGCGTACTGCTCGCCGATAACCGCCCCAGTTACAACCTGATCATCACCCGCGAACGCGCCACTGACGTCAATCAGGAGCTGGACGAGGTCATCAATCTCCTGCATCTGCCAGCAGAAGATCGTAGCGTTTTCGATAAGGCCATGAAGCAGTCCCGTCACCCATTCACCCCGGTGACGCTGTTCTACGAGCTGACGGAAGAACAGATCGCTGTGTTAGCGGTTAACGAGTTCCGCTTGCCTGGCCTGGATGTCGAGCCGCAGTTCGTTCGGCATTACCCGCTGGGGCCGCACTTCGCGCATTCGATCGGTTACGTCGGCCGGATCAACGAGAAAGAGTCCAAAACTCTGGATTCGGTCGAATACCGCGGTACGCAATCTATCGGCAAAACCGGCATCGAACGCTTCTACGAAGCGCAGTTGCACGGCCATGTTGGCTATGAAGAGGTCGAGACCAACGCTCAGGGCCGAGTGCTGCGAGTGCTCAAGCACACCGATCCGGTTCCAGGCAAAAATATCGTGCTGAGCCTCGACGTCAAACTGCAGGAGGCTGCCGAAGCGGCACTGGGCGACCGCCGTGGTTCGGTGGTGGCGCTCGATCCGGCCACCGGCGAAGTGCTGGCGATGGTCAGCAACCCGAGTTTCGACCCGAATCTGTTCGTCACCGGCATCAGCTCCAAGGAGTACTCGGCGCTGCGCGATTCCATCGACCGACCGTTGTTCAACCGAGTGCTGCGCGGTTTGTACGCACCGGGTTCGACCATCAAGCCTGAGGTGGCGATTGCAGGCCTCGATGCCGGCGTGGTCACCCCGCAGACCCGTGTCTTCGATCCGGGCTACTACCAACTCCCGGACTTCGATCACAAGTACCGTAACTGGAACCATAGCGGCGACGGCTGGGTGGACATGGACGCGGCGATCATGCGTTCCAACGACACCTACTTCTACGACCTCGCGCACAAGCTCGGCATTGATCGGTTGCACGACTACATGGCCATGTTCGGTCTCGGTGAAAAAGTCTCGCTCGACATGTTCGAAGAGTCGCCAGGTTTGATGCCGTCGCAGGCTTGGAAGCGCGCCACGCGCCGTCAGGCGTGGTTCCCGGGTGAAACGGTCATTCTCGGCATCGGCCAGGGCTACATGCAGGTCACGCCGCTACAGTTGGCCCAGGCGACTGCGCTGATTGCCAACAAGGGTGTATGGAACCGTCCACACCTGGCCAAGACCGTCGATGGTGTGGCACCGGTCGACGAACATCCAATGCCCAACATCCTGCTGAAGAATCCGCGTGACTGGGATCAGGTCAACCACGGCATGCAGATGGTGATGCACGATGCCCGGGGTATTGCTCGCGCCGCTGCGGCCGGGGCGCAATACCGCATTGCCGGCAAGAGTGGTACCGCGCAAGTGGTGGCGATCAAGCAGGGCGAGCGCTACAACCGCGAGAAAACCCTCGAACGGCACCGGGACAACGCCTTGTTCGTCGGCTTCGCGCCGGCAGAGCATCCGACGATCGCCATTTCGGTGATGATCGAAAACGGTGAGGCCGGTGGTCGGGTGGCGGGTCCTGTGGTGCGGCAGATCATGGACGCCTGGCTACTGGATCAGGATGGCCACCTCAAGCCGCAATATGCGGCGCCGGCCAAGCCACCCGGTGATCCGCACGTGTAGCCGCAAAAAGCTTCACAGCACAGGCTCACGCGGGCTGAGCATGTGCTGTGAAACTCGTTATCGGTGACTCAGCTTGCGCATCGATGCGCTTTCATTCTGCAACGGACTATTTGCAGCTGTAACCCTCGGGCATCGTGATGCTGTAGTTGCGTTGCACACGGTCCTGGAAGTTCAGGTTCTGCAGACCTTGCTCCACCAGAAAGGCTTCGACCTTGGCTGCCTGGCAGTCCTCGTTATAAGACGACGCCCGCAGCAGATACACCGTGCGTTTGCTCGCCTCATCGCGGGCGGTGGCAATGAAGGTGCTGAGGGTGGTGTAACCGATTCGCTCAGAGGTGCCCACCGGGCCATAAGTGGTATTGGGGGTACTGGTGCAGGTCAGTCGGTCATCTTTTTTCTTGGTGTTCTTGCACACGGTCGAAGTGCTGGTTGGCACTTGCCCATAGTCGGTCGCGGTATAGCGGTAAGACACCTGCCGGCTACCAATGTCGAGCGTGATGGTCATTTTGATCGGCGCGTGGTTCCTGGGCAGGCTGGCGTCGGTATAAACCTCCAGGAAGCCCAGGTCTTTCAGTGCGTTGACCATATCACGAAGATAGTAGCGGGCATTGAGTGCATTCTCATCGGCGGCGCTCGCCGAGGTCACAAGTACTGTTGCCTTTCGGTCGAACTGATAGTCCGGATCAGGTATTGCATTGAGTGCTACGTCTATTTGCGTGGCGCAGCCGCCAAGCAACGCGGTGAGCATTAACAGGACGCAGAACAAATAACGGGACATGACAAAGACGCCTTGCAACTAAGGATTGAATAGAAGTTAAACGGATGAGGCGCGCGACAAATAACTCGTGGCCGGCAAGGCTCAGTCTTTCTGGTATTCCAGCAGATCGCCTGGCTGGCAATTGAGCGCTGCGCAGAGTTTGTCGAGCGTGGCCATTTTCACGCCCTTGACCTTGCCATTCTTCAGCAATGACAGGTTGGCCTCGGTGATGCCCAGCAGGGCGGCTAACTCTTTCGAGCGAATTTTTTGCGTGGCCATGACAACGTCAAGGCGGACGATAATGGTCATTATATTGTTCTATATGTATTGACTTTGCTCATCGCTGAGTACTTTTGCGTCACGCATGATAATTGAAAATATGCAGAGCAATACGCCTTTGATTATCTCGTAGGCAGAAGCGGAAGACAGGCCGATCGAGAACTGAAAAATCCGATCCCCCGGCGGCAGATCTATCGACAGCGCCAGACCTTGCAAGGTCTCTACCAGCGGATAGGCTGCCGGAGAAACGATGCACAGTATGCCCACTCGCCACAGGACCCTGATGTTGCGGTCGGTCCAGGTTTCGCCGCGCGACAAGCGCAGGAAAAACAGCCCCGTCAGCCATAACGCGTAGCCCGACAGAGCAACGGGCAGGAAGTCCAGAAGAACGATCAGCGCAGTGACCGTCGACGACAGCCAGGTCGCAGGATCAAGCAGCGCGCCCTCGACAAACGGGTCAAGCAATTGCGGTGAGCCTTCAGCAAAGGCATAGAGCAGGCCCGCCAGCATTTCATCCTTTTTGAAGAACCAGATCGTCGCGTTGCCGCCGACCTCCGTCACACCCAGAACCCAGACAAGAATCGCTGCCAGCAGCCCGATCCAATGCATGCGCTGCAGCGCCAATCCGTTGATGTGAGTACTCATGAGAATTCCTGGTTGTTTCAATTGGGTAGCGAATTCTCGATGATAAATTATCGAATAACAATAATTAATTTTGAGCAACTACAAAATCAGGCCCCAGGCACCGGGCAACTCATGTCACCTTCCTCACACTTCAAATACTGCTTCAGGGCGTCGACCCGCACCTTGGTCACCCCGGTCAGGCAGTTGCTGTAAATCAACGGATAAACGCTCCCGCCGTCTACCCCGGACGCCGAAAACTTGCATTCGGCATCACGAAATTCGATCCACGCCCGCTGTGCACTCACTAGCAGCTTTCTGGCGTCGGCGTTGTCCTTCAACCGACCGGTGATCTGCTGATACACCGCGTTCAACTCCTTGTCCGCCGCCTTGAATTCCTGCCCGGCACACTGGTTCATGGTGGCCTGATCGCTCGCATTGGCGCAGTCGACGGCGGCGTGGGCGATAGGCGTGAGCAGGAAGGGTGTCAGGGCTATGAGCAGGCGTGGGGACATGAGTAATCTCACTGTGTCGGATGAAAGTGCAGAACAGTTTATCGGCTGTGGTGCTTCTATTCAGGAACGCGCAGCCGGGAGGCTTCGAGCAGGCGATCTGCGGTGGCTGCAATCTCCTCGCCGTCATGGAGCATTTCCAGCCAGTGGGCAGGAATCGCCCGAACGCCATAATAGGCCCCGGCCAATTGACCGACGATCGCGGCAGTGGTGTCGGCATCATCGCCCAGGTTGGCGGCTTGCAGAATCGCTGCTGCGAAACTGTCGGTGTGATGAAAACACCACAGCGCGGCTTCCAGTGACTCAACGCTGTAGCCGCTGCCACGGATTTCAGTGGCTGATTTGGCCAGATAATCTCCTCGAGCAATTGCGGCAACTTTAGGTTGAGTGAAGGTTGAGAGCGGCAGTCTGCACAACTCGGTTTTGGAGGCGCCGAGCAGCGCGTTGGCAATCAGTTCGGCAAACAATTGACAGCATTCGATGGCTTCAGGGGCCGCGTGGGTTGTCCGCGAACTGTCGCTGGCGAACTGGCGGATTTGTTGGGCGACAGGGAAGAAAAACAGCACCACTGGCGCCAACCGCATCAGCGAGCCGTTGCCGGCGGTAAACGGGTCGGTTGATCCAGCAAAGGGCTGACCGGTTTGCTGGTACTGCGACAGTGCCTGACTGACCGTCATGCCAATATCGAAACAATCCCCCGTCGAGCTGAGATATCCCCATTGCCACCAGTTCAGATAGCGTCCCATTTGATCCGCCGCATCGAATGTGTTTTTGGTCAGCAGACTCTCTGCGAGGCACAGCGCCATCGAGGTGTCATCCGTCCATTGCCCAGGCTTCAAGTGAAAGGGGCCTCCGCCGACCATGTCTGTCAGCGGCTGGAATGAGCCTCGCGGTTTGAACTCCACCGTGGTGCCAACGGCGTCGCCGCAAGCCAGGCCGAGCAGGGCGCCGCGATAACGTTCTGATAGGGAGGGCTGCATGCTTCGTCCTTGTTTGTTTCCGATTCGCTGGAAAAGGTAGCAGGTTCACTGGGAGGGATGCGTCAGTCATTCACTCTTTCAACGATCAGAAATGCCGCCGAATGTTTCCTTTGGACTGAACAGGCGCAGCCCTTTGATACAACTTCAGGTTGGACATGTGGTCATACAAGCCTACTGTTCAGAACAGGAGGTGACTTATGAAACCAGTACCCAATAGTTTCGAACGCAAAATCACGCTCAAGGCGCCGCGTTCTTATGTCTGGCGCGCATTGGTCGATGCCGAGGCGTTTGGCCAGTGGTTTGGTGTGGCGCTGGAGGGCAGGCGGTTCATTGCCGGCGAATGGACGCAAGGGCAGGTCACGTACCCGGGTTATGAACATGTCCTGTGGAACGTGCTGGTCGAGCGGGTCGAGCCGCAGCAGTTGTTCTCGTTTCGCTGGCACCCGTACGCGGTCAATCCGAAAATCGATTACTCCCAGGAGCCGACGACACTGGTCAAGTTCGAGCTGCAGGATTACGAGGGCGGCACATTGCTCAAGGTGTCCGAATCCGGTTTTGCGCATATTCCCGATGTGCGGCAGAAAGAGGCGTATTACATGGACAGCCGTGGCTGGGAGGAACAACTGAGTCGACTTGAACAGTTTCTCGCCGAAAGCGCCAAGACCCGCGAGCGTGACGGTGACTGATAACGCCATGTTCGAACCGTGGCTGCAACGCTGGGCGCTGGTGCCGGACGGTGAGCCGATCATCACCCCGGGCAGCCGCCTGTTACCGGTGCGTTTTGCCGATGCACCGGCCATGCTCAAGATCGCGCTGGATACCGACGAAAAGTATGGCAATCGGCTGATGACCTGGTGGGACGGTGATGGCGCCGCGCAGGTGCTGGCTCATCACGAGGACGGTTTGCTGCTGGAACGGGCCATGGGCCGGCGTTCGCTGATGCACATGGCGCTCAATGGTGAAGACGACACCGCCACACGGATCATGTGCACGGCGCTGGCGCACCTGCATGCACCGCGTCCGACACCGCCACCGCCGCTGGTGGAGCTGGCGCCGTGGTTCGCCTCACTGCGAATGGCCGCCGCCGAACATGGCGGCGCTTATGCCGTGAGCCTGCAAGCGGCTGAAGCGTTGCTCGCTGACCCGCAAGACATAGTGGTGTTGCACGGTGATATGCACCACGACAATGTCCTCGATTTCGGTACTCGCGGCTGGCTGGCGATCGATCCCAAGCGGGTGCGCGGTGAGCGCGGTTTTGATTACGCGAACCTGATCTGCAACCCGGATCTGCCGACGGCTGCCGACCCGGAGCGTGTCCGGCGACAGGTTGAGGTGATTGTCGAAGTGGCCAAGCTGGATCGCCGACGGTTGCTGCAATGGGTGCTGGCGTTCGCCGGATTGTCTGCCGCCTGGTTTTTGGAGGATGACCAACAGGAACAGGCCACTGGGCAGCTGAGCGTCGCGCACATCGCGGCTTTGCTGCTTGAAGGCTGACAGGCGTAAGGGTTTTCGGAAGGGCTTCTATAGCGAATGTCTTACACGCGGTGGTAGCTTTTTCGACTATTGCCGATTGGATCCACGGCGTAATCTACACCCATCAACTGAGACACAGGGAGTGTTTCAGGATCACGGATGATCGACCATTAGCAAGGATCGCTGCCGACAGGGAGTCGATATTGGTCTTGGGAAAAACCCGCTTCGGCGGGTTTTTTTTCGCCTATGGAAAAGTGCAGGGATATTTGTGGCAGGTGAACTTGTGGCGGGGGAGCAAGCGCCCTCGCCACAGTGGATTCAAGTCCTGAGGCGTGCGTGTTACGAGGCAATCAACTGCCGCAACACGTAATGCAGGATCCCGCCGGACTTGAAGTACTCCACCTCATTCAACGTGTCGATGCGGCACAGTACTTCAAGTTTCTCCTGCCGCCCGTCTTCACGGGTGATCACCAGGGTCAGGTTCATCCGCGGCGTCAGCTCGACACCGGTCAGGCCCTGAATATCCACGGTTTCCTTGCCGGTGAGGTTCAGGCTCTTGCGGTTCTGATCAAGCTTGAACTGCAGCGGCAACACGCCCATGCCCACCAGGTTGGAGCGGTGAATACGCTCGAAACTTTCGGCGATCACCGCTTTGACGCCCAGCAGGTTGGTGCCCTTGGCCGCCCAGTCGCGGCTGGAGCCGGTGCCGTATTCCTGACCGGCAATCACCACCAACGGTGTGCGATCGGCCTGATAACGCATGGCAGCGTCATAGATCGCCATCTTCTCGCCGCTGGGGATGTAGATCGTGTTGCCACCTTCTTCGCCGCCGAGCATTTCGTTGCGGATACGGATGTTGGCGAACGTGCCGCGCATCATCACTTCATGGTTGCCACGGCGTGAACCGTAGGAGTTGAAGTCCCGCGGTTCCACGCCTTTTTCGCGCAGATAGCGCCCGGCCGGACTTTCAGCCTTGATGTTACCGGCAGGGGAGATGTGGTCGGTGGTCACCGAATCACCGAGCAGTGCCAACACCCGCGCGCCTTTGACGTCAGTGATCACCGGCAACGGTCCGCCAATGTCATCGAAAAACGGGGGATGCTGAATGTAGGTCGAGTCGTCCTGCCACACATAGGTGGCGGCTTGTGGCACCTGGATTGCCTGCCATTGCTCGTCGCCGGCGAACACCTCGGCGTATTCCTTGTGGAACATCGCGGTGTTGACCTGACTCACCGCCTCGGCGATTTCCTTGCTGCTCGGCCAGATGTCACGCAGGTACACCGGGTTGCCTTGTTTGTCCTCGCCCAGCGGCTCAGTGCTGATGTCTGTACGCACGCTGCCGGCCAGGGCGTAAGCGACCACCAGCGGCGGCGAGGCCAGCCAGTTGGTCTTGACCAACGGATGCACCCGGCCTTCGAAGTTGCGGTTGCCGGACAGCACCGAAGCGACGGTGAGGTCGGCTTTTTGAATGGCTTTCTCGATCGGTTCCGGCAAGGGGCCGGAGTTGCCGATGCACGTTGTACAACCGTAACCGACCAGCGAAAACCCGAGTTGATCGAGGTACTGCGTCAACCCGGCAGCCTTGTAGTAGTCGGTCACCACTTTTGAACCCGGTGCCAGCGAACTCTTGACCCACGGTTTGCGCGTCAGGCCTTTCTCCACGGCTTTTTTCGCCAACAGACCGGCCGCCATCATCACGCTCGGGTTGGAGGTGTTGGTGCAGGAGGTGATCGCGGCGATCACCACCGCGCCGTTTTTCAGGCGATAGGTATGGCCTTCGTATTCGTACTCGGTTTCGCCGATCAGATCGGCGTTGCCCACGGCCACACCACCACCGCCTTCGCTTTCCAGGCGACCTTCTTCCTTGCTGGTGGGCTTGAATTGCAGGTCCATGAAATCACTGAAGGCCTGCGCCACATTCGGCAGCGAGACGCGATCCTGCGGGCGTTTCGGCCCGGCCAGACTGGCTTCGACGCTGCTCATGTCCAGCGCCAGGCTGTCGGTGAACACTGGTTCCTGACCGGGCAGGCGCCACAGGCCCTGGGCCTTGGTGTAAGCCTCGACGAGTTTCACCACTTCCGGCGGTCGGCCGGACAGGCGCAGGTATTCCAGGGTCACGTCATCGACCGGGAAGAAGCCGCAAGTTGCGCCATATTCCGGGGCCATGTTGGCGATGGTTGCGCGATCCGCCAGTGGCAGGTCGGCGAGGCCGTCACCGTAGAACTCGACGAATTTGCCGACCACGCCTTTCTTGCGCAGCATCTGCGTGACCGTCAGCACCAGGTCGGTGGCGGTGATGCCTTCCTTGAGCTTGCCGGTGAGTTTGAAGCCGATCACTTCCGGAATCAGCATCGACACCGGTTGGCCGAGCATCGCCGCTTCCGCCTCGATCCCGCCGACGCCCCAGCCGAGTACGCCGAGGCCGTTGATCATGGTGGTATGGGAGTCGGTGCCGACCAGCGTGTCGGGGAACGCGTAGGTGCGGCCGTCCTCATCCTTGGTCCACACGGTGCGCCCGAGGTATTCGAGGTTGACCTGGTGGCAGATCCCGGTACCGGGTGGCACCACGCTGAAGTTGTCGAAGGCGCTTTGGCCCCAGCGCAGGAAGGCATAACGTTCGCCGTTACGCTGCATCTCAATGTCGACGTTCTGTTCGAAAGCGCTGGCGGTGGCGAATTTGTCGACCATCACCGAGTGGTCGATCACCAGATCCACCGGCGACAGCGGGTTGATTCGTTGCGGATCGCCGCCGGCCTTGGCCATGGCAGCGCGCATCGCGGCAAGGTCGACCACGGCGGGTACGCCGGTAAAGTCTTGCATCAATACGCGGGCCGGGCGGTACTGGATTTCCCGGTCGGAGCGCCGCTCCTTGAGCCAGGCGGCGATCGCCTTGAGGTCGGCGCCGGTGACAGTTTTTTCATCTTCCCAGCGCAGCAGGTTTTCCAGCAGGACTTTCAGCGACATTGGCAGCTTGTCGATATTGCCAAGGCTTTTCGCTGCGTCCGGCAGGCTGAAATAGTGGTAGGTCTTGTCGTCGATTTGCAGTGTTTTAAGGGTCTTCAGACTATCGAGGGACGGCATTACGATCACTCCTTTGAGTCCGCACGGCTACGGACTGAGGGGACGGGCAGAGCTATCAACGTAGCCCTGTTTTCAGTAGCTGGCTAATAACTGGACTCTATGGGCAAGTCCAAGGTTCCGACATCGGCTATCATGCGCCGGTTTTCGTGACAGGCTTTGCTTCAATGCAAGGCTTGAGCATCGTGCAGGGGCCGAATGTCCGCCCTCTGCCCAGGAGTAAAAATGAACACCCTATTCATGCATTGCCGGCCAGGCTTCGAAGGCGAAGTCTGTTCGGAGATTTCCGACCTCGCCGCCCAGTTGAACGTCGCCGGTTACGCCAAGGCCAAAGCGGCCACTGCCTACGCCGAGTTCGTCTGCACTGAAGCAGACGGCGCTGAACGCCTGATGCGCGGCCAGCGTTTCGCCGAACTGATTTTCCCGCGGCAATGGGCGCGCGGTATCTTCATCGATCTGCCGGAAAACGACCGCATCAGCGTCATCCTTGCGCACATGGCCGATTTCCCGGTGTTCGGCAGCCTGTGGCTGGAAGTCGTCGATACCAATGACGGCAAGGAACTGTCGAACTTCTGCAAGAAGTTCGAAGGCCCGCTGCGCAAGGCACTGACCGCCGCCGGCAAACTGGTGGAGGACGCCAGCAAGCCGCGTCTGCTGCTGACGTTCAAAAGTGGTCGCGAAGTGTTCCTCGGCATGGCTGATGCCGGTAATTCGGCGATGTGGCCGATGGGCATTCCGCGCCTGAAGTTTCCGCGCGAGGCGCCAAGCCGTTCGACGTTGAAGCTGGAAGAGGCCTGGCACCACTTCATCCCGCGTGACCAGTGGGACGAGCGTCTGCACAGTGACATGACCGGCGTCGACCTCGGCGCGGCGCCCGGTGGCTGGACCTGGCAACTGGTCAACCGCGGCATGCTGGTGACCGCCATCGACAACGGCCCGATGGCTGAAAGCCTGATGGACACCGGCCTGGTGCAGCACTTGATGGCTGACGGGTTCACCTTCAAGCCCAAGCAGCCGGTGGACTGGATGGTCTGCGACATCGTCGAGAAGCCGGCGCGCAACGCGGCGATGCTTGAAGAGTGGATCGGCGAGGGCCATTGCCGAGAGGCGGTGGTCAACCTCAAGTTGCCGATGAAGCAGCGCTATGCCGAAGTGAAACGCTTGCTTGAGCGCATTGCCGATGGCTTCAAGGCCCGTGGGATCAAGGTCGATATTGGCTGCAAGCAGCTGTATCACGATCGCGAGGAAGTGACCTGCCACCTGCGCCGGCATGACATCAAGAAAGCCAAATCCCGCTGACACACCGTAACGCCTTGTGGGAGCAAGCCCGGTCCCACAGGGGTTAGACGACGCCCCCGGCAATGCGCGACAATGCCGGTCAGTTTCAGGAGTGAATCATGAGTGAAATGATTGATACCCCGGTCGATGGCACCCTCGACGCCACCGGCCTCAATTGCCCGGAGCCGGTGATGATGCTGCACCAGCACATTCGTGATCTGGTGCCCGGCGGCCTGCTCAAGGTGATTGCCACCGATCCCTCGACCCGTCGCGACATTCCCAAGTTCTGCGTGTTTCTTGACCACGAACTGGTCGGTCAGCACGAAGAGGCCGGTACTTATCTGTACTGGATCCGCAAGAAACACGCCTGAGTCCGAGCCAAACACAAAACCTGATGTGGGAGCGGGCTTGCTCGCGAAAGCGGTATGTCAGTCACGATCAATGGCGACTGATACACCGCATTCGCGAGCAAGCCCGCTCCCATATTTTTTGTCTTGCGTTAAGGGCTCAGCCCACCGAACGACTGATCCGAATACGCTTGCGCGCACTGCGGGTCAGGCGGATCGACAGCATCAGCGCCGCACAGCTCAGGCCGACGATCAGGCCTTGCCACAAGCCACTCGGGCCACGCGGTTCGCCGAGCCAGTCGGTCAGGCCGAGGGCGTAACCCACCGGCAGACCGATGCCCCAGTAGGCGAACAGGGTCAGGATCATCGTCACCCGGGTGTCCTGATAACCGCGCAGAGCGCCGGCGGCGGTGACCTGAATCGCATCGGAAAACTGGAACAGCGCCGAGTACACAATCAGCATCGCCGCGATGTGGATCACCGTCGGGTCTGCGGTGTAGATCGCGGCAATCGGCTCGCGCAGCAATAGCATCATGCTTGCCGACAGGCAGGCGTAGGCCAACGCGGTGCCCATGCCGACGCCGGCGGCGAAGCGCGCCTCGCGTGGTTCTTCACGGCCCAGGGCCTGGCCGACTCGTACGGTCACCGCCATGCCCAGCGAGTACGGAATCATGAACACCAGCGAACTGACGTTCAGTGCGATCTGATGCCCGGCGACCACCGTGGCGCCGAGACTGCCGATCAGCAGGGCGATCACGGCAAAGATGCTCGACTCGGCAAACACCGCGATGCCGATTGGCAGGCCGATCGCCAGCAAACGCTTGATTACCGCCCATTGTGGCCAGTCGAAGCGGCTGAAGATCTCACTCGAACGATAGGCTGGCGCCCAGCGCTCCCAACCGGCCAGACCCAGCGCCATGACCCACATCACGATGGCCGTGGCCCAGCCGCAGCCGACGCCGCCCATGGCCGGCACGCCGAAGTGGCCATAAATGAAGATGTAGTTCAGCGGAATGTTCAGGGCCAGACCGCACAGACCCAGCACCATCGCCGGGCGGGTACGGCCGATGCCGTCACTGGTGCAGCGCAGCACGTGATAGAACGCCACCGCCGGCAGTCCGCTGGCAATGCCGTGCAGGTACTGCATGCACGGGCCGATCAGTTCGGGATCGACCTTCATCAGGTGCAGCACCGGCTCGGCGGCCACCAGCATCGCCGTCGCGATCAGGCCGACCACCAGCGCCAGCCACAACGCCTGACGAACGATCGGGCCGATCTCGCTGTGGGTGCCGGCGCCGAAACGCTGGGCGACTTTCGGTGTGGTGGCCAGCAGGGTGCCGGTCATCAGCAGAAACACCGGGACCCAGATCGAGTTACCCAGTGCGACTGCCGCCAAATCCTTGGGCCCGACGCGCCCGGCCATCACCGCATCGACGAAGCCCATGGCTGTGGTCGCCAGCTGCGCGATGATGATCGGCAGCGCCAGGGCGAGCAGGTTCTTGAACTCCAGGCGGATACGCGCGGGGCGGGTGAGAGAGACGGCGACAGGTTGTTCAGTTACAGAGTTCACAGGCAAAGCGTCCACAGGTGTTGATGCGCAAGGCGCCGCATTCTACGCCGCTGACGTGACAGTCAGGAAAAATCCTCTGTTGCGGATTTGTAATCGCAAGGCCTCTGGCCCAACCGCCCATCTGCACCTAAACTGCCGATCCGCTATAGGAGCCCGCCATGCTGATTGTTGCCGACGAAAATATCCCGTTGCTCGATGCCTTTTTTGCCGGTTTCGGCGAGATCCGCCGGGTGCCGGGCCGTTCCATCGACCGTGCGACGGTCGAACACGCCGATGTGTTGCTGGTGCGCTCGGTGACCAACGTCAATCGGGCGTTGCTCGAAGGCAGCCGGGTACGTTTCGTGGGGACGTGCACCATCGGCACCGATCATCTGGATCTCGATTACTTCACCGAAGCGGGGATCACCTGGTCCAGCGCTCCTGGCTGCAATGCCCGCGGTGTGGTCGATTACGTGCTCGGCAGCCTGATGACCCTCGCCGAAATCGAAGGCGTCGATCTGACGCAGCGCACCTATGGCGTGGTCGGCGCCGGTGAGGTCGGTGGTCGGTTGATCAAGGTGCTCAAAGGACTGGGCTGGAACGTGAAAGTCTGCGATCCGCCGCGTCAGGCGGCCGAGGGCGGCGACTACGTCAGCCTGGAACAGATCATCGAGCAGTGCGACGTGATCAGCCTGCACACCCCGCTGACCCGCAACGGAGCAGGGGCTACCTGGCATCTGTTCGATCAGCAGCGTTTGCAACAGCTTAAACCCGGTGCCTGGCTGATCAATGCCGCGCGTGGTCCGGTGGTGGATAACGCTGCACTGCGCGAGGTGCTGCTGCAGCGCGAAGACCTGCAAGCGGTGCTCGACGTTTGGGAGGCAGAGCCCGAAGTCGATGTGGCGTTGGCCGAGCTTTGCGTGCTGGCGACGCCGCACATTGCCGGCTACAGCCTGGACGGCAAACAGCGCGGCACGGCGCAGATCTATCAGGCGTACTGTGAATTTATCGGACAGCCGGCGAGCATCCAGCTCAGTGAGTTACTGCCTGCACCGTGGCTGTCACAAGTGACCCTGCACGCAGGCAGTGATCCGGCTTGGGCGCTGGCGATGTTGTGCCGTGGAGTGTACGACCCGCGCCGCGACGATGCGGATTTTCGCCGCAGTCTTGTAGGTAATGTCGGTGAGCAGCGTGCGGCGTTCGATGTGTTGCGCAAGCAGTATCCCGTGCGACGCGAGATTGAAGGCTTGCAGGTGCGAATCGAAGGGGACTCGCCGCAGTTGCAGCAGATCGTGGCGGCGCTGGGGGCGGTGGCGGTCTAGGACCGAGTCGGCCTTTTTCGCGAGCAGGGATCTCTCATTCAATGAAAATCCCCCCCTGTGGGAGCGAGCCTGCTCGCGAAGGTCGCACCAAAAATACCGAATCGGCACACAGAAAAAACCCGGCCAAAACGGGCCGGGTCAGGAAGACGGTGGCTATATCACTTTTGTTCGGCAGGCTTGACCAATCGCTTCTCCAGTTCGCGGCATGCGTCCTGGATCATGTCTTCAGTGATCGGTACTTCACGCCCATCCTTGTCAATAATGGAGCAACCCAGAGGTTGGCCGGGCTTGGTGCGGATCACTTGAATCTTGTCTTCGCTGCTGTGTTGCAAGGACATGGCCTGTCTCCTCATCAGGTTGTACGCGTAGATTAAAACCGCCACGTGACCAGGCTGTGACAACTCCCTGAGGTCTGTCAAAAGCGGCATCTCCACTCCAACAGAAATGACCGCTTGTCTCAACCGGGACATTAGACCAATAGCAACTATGGCCTAGTCTTTGGGGGCATATTTAACCTGACTCATTGTGATTTACAGAGTTCCGCCCCATAGAAGGTTTAGGCTAGCCCTTTCACCAACACGGATGTGTACCTGAATGACCCCGAAGCTTTCTTCACGACACCGTCGCGCTCTGCGTCTGACCAGTCGATTTCTGGCCCCTTACCGCTGGCAAGTCATCGGTGCGCTGCTGGCGTTGATCGTCACCGCCGCTGTCACGTTGTCGATGGGGCAGGGGATCAAGTTGCTGGTCGATCGGGGTTTCATGACCCAGTCGCCGCACCAGTTGAACCAGAGCATCGGCATCTTCATGTTGATGGTGCTTGGCTTGGCGATCGGCACGTTCGCGCGGTTTTACTGGGTGTCCTGGATCGGTGAGCGCTGCGTGGCCGATATCCGGCGCGAGGTGTTCAACCATCTGGTGTACTTGCACCCCGGTTTCTACGAGAACAACCGCAGTTCGGAGATTCAGTCGCGGCTGACCGCCGACACCACGTTGCTGCAATCGGTGATCGGCTCTTCACTCTCGATGTTTCTGCGCAACCTGCTGATGGTCATCGGCGGCGTCGTGCTGCTGTTCGTGACCAACGCCAAACTCACCAGCATCGTGGTGATTGCGTTGCCGTTCGTGGTTGCCCCGATACTGATTTTCGGTCGGCGGGTGCGCAATCTGTCGCGGTTGAGTCAGGACCGGGTTGCCGATATCGGCAGCTATGTTTCCGAAACCCTCGGTCAGATCAAGACCGTGCAGGCCTACAACCATCAGGTGCAGGATGAGCGACGTTTCGCCGCGACGGTCGAGGATGCGTTCGATACGGCACGCAAGCGTATTTTTCAGCGCTCATGGATGATCACCATGGTGATCGTGTTGGTACTGGGCGCGGTCGCGGTGATGTTGTGGGTCGGCGGCATGGACGTGATTGCCGGCCGCATCACCGGTGGCGAACTGGCTGCGTTCGTCTTTTACAGCCTGATCGTCGGCAGTGCGATCGGCACCTTGAGCGAGGTGATCGGCGAGCTGCAACGTGCGGCGGGTGCCGCCGAGCGCATCGCCGAACTGCTGGGTTCGCAGAACATCATCCTGCCCCCGACCACCGGGCTGGTGACCTTGCCGGAGCGCATCAGGGGCGAACTGCAATTGCAGGATGTGCGCTTTTCCTACCCGTCGCGTCCGGAGGGCTACGCCGTCAACGGCTTGAATCTGACTATCAAGGCCGGCGAGACGCTGGCGCTGGTGGGGCCATCCGGTGCCGGCAAGTCCACGGTGTACGACCTGTTGTTGCGTTTCTACGACCCGATTGAGGGGCAGATCCTGATTGACGGCGTGCCACTGACCAGCCTTGACCCGCTGGATCTGCGTCGCAACTTTGCCTTGGTCTCGCAATCGCCGGCGCTGTTTTTTGGCAGTGTCGAAGAAAATATCCGTTACGGTAATGCGGGCGCAACGCTGGAGCAGGTCAAGGACGCCGCGCGGATCGCCCACGCCCATGACTTCATCGAGAAAATGCCCAACGGTTACCAGACGCATCTGGGCGATGGCGGCCTCGGCCTTTCGGGCGGCCAGCGTCAGCGCCTGGCGATTGCCCGTGCGTTGTTGGTGGATGCGCCGATCCTGTTGCTCGACGAAGCCACCAGCGCCCTCGATGCGCAGAGCGAACACTTGATCCAGGAAGCCTTGCCCAGCTTGATGCAAAACCGCACCACGCTGGTGATCGCGCATCGTCTGGCCACGGTGAAAAACGCCGACCGGATCGCAGTGATGGATCAGGGCAAACTGGTGGCAATCGGTACGCATCAGGAGCTGATCGTGAGCAACCCGCTGTATGCGCGGCTGGCGGCGTTGCAGTTCAATGATGGTCAGAGCGCTACAACGAACTCGGTCACCGAACCTGTAATCGACTAAGTAACCGACCCGATGGCGCCTATAAAAAATGCCCTTATCTTGCGATAAGGGCATTTTTTGTTACTCGGTGTCAGCCATGTAATCACTGATCATCAAAATACCGCTCATGCCAATCCACCAGCGGTTGCGGCGAGTTGAGTTTCTGCCCGTAGATCACCGAGTAAGACAGCACGTTCTGCACGTACTGACGGGTTTCGTCGAACGGGATGCTTTCCACCCACACGTCGAAACTCAGGTGATCGGCGCCGCGCAGCCACTGGCGCACGCGGCCGGGGCCGGCGTTGTAGGCGGCGGAGGCAAGTACGCGGTTGCCGTTGAACTGGCTGTGTACCTGACTCAGGTACGCGGCGCCGAGCTGGATGTTTTTGTCCGGATCGAGCACTTGCTGCGGCGAGGCCAGCGGGATGCTGAATTTGCGCGCAGTTTCCTTGGCGGTGCCCGGCATCAGTTGCATCAGGCCGCTGGCGCCGACGCCGGAGCGGGCGTCGTCCATAAAGGCGCTTTCCTGACGGGTGATGGCGAATACCCAGCTGGAATGCAGGCCACGGACCTTGGCTTCACGCACGAGGGTGTCGCGGTGCGCCATCGGGAAGCGGATGTCCAGATCGTCCCAGTATTGCGCCTGACTGATGGTGCGGATCGCCGGGAAGTACCACTTCAGGTCGTAGGCCAGTTTGGCCTGCGCAACCATTTCGTCACGGTTGAAATGACGGCTGACGTGGTACCACTCGCGGCGACCGTCGACGATCTGTCCACGGGCATGGAATTCCAGGGCGCGACGCACGCCGGGGGTGTTGCGCACCTTGTTGATGGTCGCCTGGCTGAGTACCAGCGGCTTGTTGACCAGCGAGTAGGGCAGTTGCGAGCGGTCAGCGGCGAGGAAACCGTAGAAGTCACGTTCCTTCGCCAGATTCTTGTACAGCGTCTGCGCTTCCGGGTTCTGTGGCTGCGCCAGTTCCAGGCTGCGGGCCTGCCAGTAACGCCAGCGGTTGGTGGTCGCCAGATCCTGCGGCAGGCGACGGGTCAACTGATAGGCATCGTCCCAGCGTGCCAGGCGCAACAGCAGGCGCAGGCGCCATTCGGAAACGGTGTTGTCGCGCAGTTCCGGGTCGTATTTGGTCATCACGTCCAGCGCGCGGCTGTCGAAACGCCGGGCCAGGGTCAGGCCGATTTCCCGGGCGATCGCGACTTTCTCGTCACGGGAGAAGTGCATGCTGCTGGCGTAACCGTCGAGCAGGGCCATGGCCTTGTCCGGATCCTGACGGGCGAGACGGCGCAGGCCGAGGCTGACCACGTCGGACATTGGTTCATCTGCCGGGGTGAAACGCGACGGCTGATTCAGCAACTCTGGCTTCTGCGCCACATCCACCAGCAGGCGACCGCGCGGGGCGAGGGTGGTCAGGCCGTTGACCAGGCTGTTGGCGAGTGGATAGTTGCGCGCCTGGGCGGCGAGTTTCGTGCGTTCCCAGCGTTTCTGTTCGGTCAACTGACCGTCGGCGGCCCAGATGCCGAACAGCGCGTCACAGGCTGCCGGTTGTGATTTGCCGGTCAGCCACAGTTTGTCGGCGTTGGCGTAACCCTCGGCCTTGTGGCCGCTGCTGATCTGGTATTGCGCGTTGAGGCAGTCCAGTTCGGTGAAATTGAGTTTCGGGTCGTAATACTTGACGAAGGTTGCCCAGTCGCCACGGTCGGCGAGCCAGCGCAACCAGCGCAGCTTCATCCAGTTGGCCTGGGGCAGGTCACCGTGCTCGGCGAGGAACTTCTCGATCTCGGCATTGCTCGCGGACTTCAGGCGCGCGGTCAGTTCGTCGTAAGCCAGGTAAGGCTCCAGCGGATAATCGGCCAGGGCCTGGCTGTAACGGAAGTACGGGCCGGTATCGCCCTTGGCCAGGGCGCGCTTGGCTTCATCGTAATACTGGCGTTGGGTGGACAGGTCCACCGCCTGGGCGGATTGAGCGGCAGCGGCGGTAAGTAGCAAACAGGACAAGACACTGAAAAGGCGACTGCGCATGAGACATCCGGGCAGAGAAATCATGACAAGCACCGGCCGTGGCCAGCACTGAATTGTCTGTAGCTTAGCCTTTTGCCAGCAACGGGCGAAAGCTTTGCGGGTCTCGCAGCACAAGTTCGCAACAAATGTTGTGCAGAGTGCTTCGGCAGACAAATTGCCGGCCTGTTGAGGGCCTAACTCAGGTAGAATGCGCGCCCGGTTTTTGGAGAAGCTCATGACCCTGCTCAAATTCAGCGATGTGTCCCTTGCATTCGGCGCGATGCCGTTGTTGGACAAGGTGTCCTGGCAGATCGCCCGTGGTGAGCGGGTGTGCATCATCGGCCGCAACGGCACTGGCAAGTCCAGCATGATGAAACTGGTCAAGGGCGACCAGAAGCCCGATGACGGCTCGGTGTGGCGTGCCCCCGGTCTGAAAATCGGCGAATTGCCGCAAGAATTGCCGGTGGCCGACGAGCGGACCGTGTTCGACGTGGTTGCCGAGGGCCTCGATGGCGTTGGCGCCTTGCTCGCCGAATATCATCACCTGAGCCAGAACATCGTCACCGACGCCGATCTGGACAAGCTGATGCACGTTCAGCACGACCTCGAAGCCCGTGACGGCTGGCGTTTACAGACCCTGGTCGACAGCACACTGAGCCGCCTGCAACTGCCTGCCGACAAGACCCTCGCCGAGTTGTCCGGCGGCTGGCGTCGTCGCGTGCTGCTGGCACAGGCGCTGGTGTCCGAACCGGATCTGCTGCTGCTCGACGAACCGACCAACCACCTGGACATCGGTGCGATTGCCTGGCTCGAAGAAGCGCTGAAGGATTTCCAGGGCGCCGTGCTGTTCATCACGCACGACCGTTCCTTCCTGCAAAACCTTGCCACGCGCATCCTCGAACTGGATCGCGGCGGCCTGATCGACTGGAACGGCGACTACGCCAGTTTCCTTGTGCACAAAGAAGCCGCTCTGGCCGCTGAAGAAACCGCCAACGCGCTGTTCGACAAGCGTCTGGCTCAGGAAGAAGTTTGGATCCGTCAGGGCATCAAGGCCCGTCGTACCCGTAACGAAGGCCGCGTGCGCGCCTTGAAAGCCCTGCGTGTTGAGCGCAGCGAGCGTCGCGAACGCACCGGCAAGGCCAACATTCAGCTGGAAACTGCTGACAAGTCCGGCAAGCAAGTGATGGTGTTGGAAAATGTCAGCTTCCATCACCCGGACGGCCCGTTCCTGATCAAGGACTTCTCGATGGTCCTGCAGCGCGGCGACCGTATCGGACTGCTGGGCGCTAACGGTACCGGCAAGACCACCCTGTTGAAACTGATGCTCAACGGTCTGCAACCGACCAGCGGCAAAGTGGAAGAGGGCACCCGGATTGACGTGGCCTACTTCGACCAGTTGCGCCATCAGCTGGACCTGGAAAAAACCGTGATCGATAACGTCGCCGAAGGTCGTGACTTCATCGACATCGACGGCCAGAGCCGCCACGTGCTGAGCTACCTCGGTGACTTCCTGTTCAGCCCGCAGCGTGCCCGCACGCCGGTGAAGGCGTTGTCCGGCGGCGAGCGTGCGCGCTTGCTGTTGGCGAAACTGTTCAGCAAACCGGCGAACCTGCTGGTGCTCGATGAACCGACCAACGACCTCGACGTGGAAACCCTCGAACTGCTCGAAGAAGTGCTGCTGACCTTCAACGGCACTGTGCTGATGGTCAGCCACGACCGGGCATTCCTCGACAACGTGGTCACCAGCACGCTGGTCTTCGAAGGTGAAGGCAAGGTTCGTGAATACGTCGGTGGCTATCAGGACTGGATCCGTCAGGGCGGCTCGCCGCGCCTGCTGGGCGTGACCGAGAGCAAGTCCGGCAAGGCTGACCTGAATTCGGCGGTGGTCACCGCTGAGCCTGCGCCAGTTGCTGCACCTGCTGCTGCCCCCGCCGCCAAGAAGAAGCTGAGCTACAAGCTGCAGCGCGAGTTGGAAGCGTTGCCGGGTGACATCGACGCCAAGGAGCAGCAGATTGCTGCCGTCGAGGCTGAAATGGCCGAAGCCGGCTTCTACCAGCGCCCAGCGGCCGAGACTGCCAAGGTGATTGCTTCGCTTGAGCAGTTGCAGGCTGAGCTTGATGCATTGGTGGAGCGTTGGGCCGAGCTGGATGCCTGATTGATCCGCTAACAAAAAAGCCCGGCGCTCAGTGATGAGCGCCGGGCTTTTCATATGCAATGCGATCTACAGGCCAAGGTAGATCAAATGTGGAACAGGCTTGCTCGCGAAGGCGTTGTGTCGGCCGAGATCAATGGAAGGTGCGCCGACGCTTTCGCGAGCAATCCGGCTTCCACCGGTTCATGTGTTTCAGCGTTTGACCAGGTGTACGGCGAGTACGTCGCATGGCGCTCCGTGCAGCACATCATTCGCGGTCGAACCCAGCAGCAGCGCCAAGCCGTGACGGCCATGGCTGCCGACCACGATCAGGTCACACAGTTGCTCCTTGGCGAAGTGGTGGATCTCCTGGCGTGGCTGGCCGTAGGTCAGATGGCAGTTGGCGCCTTCAAGCTCGGTGTATTTGAGTTTCAGGCGCTCAAGGCGCTCCTTGGCCTGATCGAACTGTTGCTGTTGCAGTTGTGACAGATCCATTGGCACATCGCCGCCGAACGCCATGGCCATCGGTTCGACGATATGCACCAGCGACAGCTTGGCGCCATTGCTCACCGACAGCTCTCGGGCGCGGTGGATCACTGGGTCGCACTCTTCGGTCAGATCTACGGCGACCAGGATGTGGGAGTAGGGCATGAGGTGCTCCTCGTGACAGTTCAATATTGTTAAGTATGGCTGGTTTCAAGCGCATTGGTTCCAAAGTGACACAATGCGCTTACCTATAAGTCGGGAGTAGAGATATGACGGTCTGGTTGGTGGTGTCAATCCTGCTGGTGGTTCTGAGTCCACTGGCATGGTTGCGCCCATCGCGCGTGCAGAGCGGCCGTATGGCCCTGCGCATGGAGGCGCGGCGCATCGGGCTGGCCATGCAACTGGCGCCTCAGGAGTGGCCGCACTGGCTGTCTCAGGAGCCCCCGAGCCCGTGTGCGCAATACCATCGACCGCGGCGTGGCAGTCAGCCGGCGTGCTGGACCTATTGGCAGAAATCGCCGGGGGTGTGGGTCAATCAATGGCAGGAAGTCTGCGAAGACCGGGCGCTGCTCAATCATTTCGAAAAATTGCCAGGCAATGTCTTCAAGGTCGAGGCCGACAAGCAAATGATCGCCTTGTACTGGGGCGAGAAGGGTGAGGCCACGGTCTTGCAGGATATCGACGCGACTCTGAAAGCGCTGGCATGACTCACGGACTTTTCCCACTGCAAGGGTGGGGAGCGTCCGGCAGACGAGCAATAAAAAGCCCGACATGATTCATCGGGCGGGGTGGCCAGGCAGGCCGGTAACTGTTTTTATCGCTGACTCGACTTTGCGCGGTCAGCGAATCTCCCTGTAGTCCAGCCAGCGTAGCCTGTTAAACAAGGCCCGCGGTGAATTAGGGCGACTTTTCTAACTATTGATTCTATGAATGGCTTTGCATGCAGCGCCGTGTTGCAGCTCTGTATGCGACGGAAGTGACCGCAAAGTCGCATTTCAACCCGTATTTTGGGCGATTGACAATTGCTGGAAATTCCGTGAAGGTGACGTACCCAAATCAAACGGGCGTATGAATTGAGCGTTTGTCTTACAGACTGCTCCTACAGAATCCCGACTATCGCGTTGGCGGGTGTGCCGGGTGGATTGGCGTCAGCATCGACGAAAAAGCGTCCTGCCGAGCCATTTACCTGCGTCCGACGTGTACTGTTCAGCTTCCATATCGTGGAGATCAGTTGATGATTTACGAAGGTAAAGCCATCACGGTTAAAGCTCTTGAAAGTGGCATCGTCGAATTGAAATTCGACCTCAAGGGTGAGTCCGTCAACAAGTTCAACCGTCTTACCCTGAACGAACTGCGTCAGGCCGTAGACACCATCAAGGCAGATGCTTCGATCAAGGGCGTGATCGTCAGCAGTGGCAAGGACGTATTCATCGTCGGCGCCGACATCACCGAATTTGTCGACAACTTCAAGCTGCCGGATGCCGAGCTGGTTGCTGGCAATCTCGAAGCCAACAAGATCTTCAGCGATTTCGAAGACCTCAACGTTCCGACCGTGGCCGCGATCAACGGCATTGCCCTGGGTGGCGGTCTGGAAATGTGCCTGGCAGCTGACTATCGCGTCATGTCGACCAAGGCCAAGATCGGTCTGCCGGAAGTCAAACTGGGCATCTACCCAGGCTTCGGCGGTACTGTGCGTCTGCCACGTCTGATCGGTGTCGACAACGCCATCGAATGGATTGCCGCCGGCAAGGAAAACCGCCCTGAAGACGCCCTGAAAGTCAGCGCCGTCGACGCCGTGGTTGCTCCAGAGAAGCTGCAGGAAGCTGCCCTTGAACTGATCAAACGCGCCATCTCCGGCGAGTTCGACTTCAAGGCCAAGCGTCAGCCGAAACTTGAAAAACTCAAGCTGAACGCCATTGAACAAATGATGGCTTTCGAAACCGCCAAAGGTTTCGTGGCAGGCCAGGCTGGCCCGAACTACCCGGCGCCGGTTGAAGCGATCAAAACCATCCAGAAAGCCGCGAACTTCGGTCGTGACAAAGCGCTGGAAGTCGAAGCCGCCGGTTTCGTCAAACTGGCCAAGACCTCTGCCGCGCAGAGCTTGATCGGTTTGTTCCTGAACGATCAGGAATTGAAGAAAAAGGCCAAGGCCTACGACGAAATCGCCAAAGATGTGAAACAGGCCGCTGTATTGGGCGCTGGCATCATGGGTGGCGGTATCGCTTATCAGTCGGCCTCCAAAGGTACGCCGATCCTGATGAAGGACATCAACGAGCACGGTATCGAGCAGGGTCTGGCCGAAGCCGCCAAACTGCTGGTTGGCCGCGTTGACAAGGGCCGCATGACCGCTGCGAAAATGGCTGAAGTGCTCAACGGTATTCGTCCGACCCTGTCCTACGGCGACTTCGGTCACGTCGATCTGGTTGTCGAAGCTGTGGTCGAGAACCCGAAGGTCAAGCAAGCCGTGCTGGCTGAAGTTGAAGGTCAGGTCAAAGAGGACACAATCCTCGCGTCCAACACCTCGACCATTTCCATCAGCCTGCTGGCCAAGGCCCTCAAGCGTCCGGAAAACTTCGTCGGCATGCACTTCTTCAACCCGGTGCACATGATGCCACTGGTGGAAGTGATCCGTGGCGAGAAGTCCAGCGAGCTGGCTGTTGCCACCACCGTTGCCTACGCCAAGAAAATGGGCAAGAACCCGATCGTCGTCAACGACTGCCCGGGCTTCCTGGTCAACCGTGTGCTGTTCCCGTACTTCGGCGGTTTCGCCAAACTGGTCAGCGCCGGTGTGGACTTCGTCCGTATCGACAAGGTCATGGAAAAATTCGGCTGGCCGATGGGCCCGGCGTACCTGATGGACGTGGTCGGCATCGACACCGGCCACCATGGTCGTGACGTAATGGCTGAAGGCTTCCCGGATCGTATGAAGGATGACCGTCGTTCGGCCATCGACGTGCTTTACGAAGCCAAGCGCCTGGGCCAGAAGAACGGCAAGGGCTTTTACGCCTACGAGGCTGACAAGAAAGGCAAGCAGAAGAAAGTCGCTGATCCGTCGGTGCTGGAAGTGCTCAAGCCGATCGTTTACGAGCAGCGCGAAGTCACTGACGAAGACATCATCAACTGGATGATGATCCCGCTGTGCCTGGAAACCGTGCGCTGCCTGGAAGACGGCATCGTTGAAACCGCCGCCGAAGCCGACATGGGTCTGGTCTACGGTATCGGTTTCCCTCCATTCCGTGGCGGTGCGCTGCGCTACATCGATTCGATCGGTGTTGCCGAGTTCGTTGCCCTGGCTGACCAGTACGCTGATTTGGGCGCGCTGTACCACCCGACCGCGAAGCTGCGTGAGATGGCCAAAAACGGCCAGAGCTTCTTCGGTTAAGCGCCCCCAACTAGAGTGAGAGTGAACTTATGAGCTTGAATCCTAGAGACGTCGTGATTGTCGACTTCGGTCGTACTCCGATGGGCCGCTCCAAGGGCGGCATGCACCGCAACACCCGCGCCGAAGACATGTCGGCGCACCTGATCAGCAAATTGCTGGAACGCAACACCAAGGTCGATCCTGCTGAAGTCGAGGACGTGATCTGGGGCTGCGTCAACCAGACCCTGGAGCAGGGCTGGAACATCGCGCGCATGGCGTCGCTGATGACCCAGATCCCACACACTTCGGCCGGCCAGACTGTCAGCCGCCTGTGCGGCTCGTCGATGAGTGCGCTGCACACGGCTGCGCAAGCGATCATGACCGGTAACGGTGACGTGTTCGTGGTTGGCGGCGTCGAGCATATGGGGCACGTCAGCATGATGCACGGCGTCGATCCGAACCCGCACATGTCGCTGTACGCGGCGAAAGCTTCGGGCATGATGGGCCTGACCGCAGAAATGCTGGGCAAGATGCATGGCATCACCCGTGAGCAGCAGGATGCCTTTGGCGTGCGCTCCCACCAACTCGCCCACAAAGCGACTGTGGAAGGCAAGTTCAAAGACGAAATCATCCCGATGCAGGGCTACGACGAAAACGGCTTCCTGAAGCTGTTCGACTACGACGAAACCATTCGTCCGGAAACCACCCTGGAAAGTCTGGCGGCCCTCAAGCCTGCCTTCAATCCAAAGGGCGGCACCGTGACAGCCGGTACTTCGTCGCAAATCACCGATGGTGCTTCGTGCATGATCGTGATGTCGGCGCAGCGTGCTCAGGACCTGGGGATCCAGCCGATGGCCGTGATCCGTTCGATGGCAGTGGCGGGTGTGGATCCGGCGATCATGGGCTATGGTCCAGTGCCGGCTACTCAAAAAGCCCTGAAGCGTGCGGGCCTTGGCATCAACGATATCGACTTCTTCGAGCTCAACGAAGCTTTCGCCGCACAGGCCCTGCCAGTGCTGAAAGATCTGAAAGTACTCGACAAGATGAACGAGAAGGTTAACCTGCACGGCGGCGCGATCGCCCTGGGTCACCCGTTCGGTTGCTCCGGTGCCCGTATCTCCGGCACCTTGCTGAACGTGATGAAGCAGAATAGCGGCACCTTCGGGGTGGCCACTATGTGCATTGGTCTCGGCCAAGGCATCTCCACCGTCTTCGAACGCGTTTAAGCGTCTCGTCGATGGAAGCCGGGGCCAAGTGCCCCGGTTTTTGTTTTTGTGGATTTATTTTTGTATTTATTTTGAAAAAAATTGAGTGAGGGCCAAAACATGCCGATACAACCTGGGCTCTACCAACATTACAAAGGTCCGCAGTACCGCGTATTCAGTGTCGCGCGGCATTCCGAGACCGAAGAAGAAGTGGTCTTTTACCAAGCCCTGTATGGGGATTACGGCTTTTGGGTGCGCCCTTTGAGCATGTTTGTCGAGTCGGTCGAGGTTGACGGCGAGCAGGTGCCACGCTTTGCTTTGGTGCAAGCCGAACCGAGCCTTTTTTCCAAGGCATAAGGCGAGTGCGCACAGAACCCTGTGCTTGACCTCACCTTGTATCAACTATATATAGCGGTGCCGCGTCAGGCGCCAACCGCCTTTCACTTCTAGAATTCAGGAATTTTCTGATCCATGGGCAAATCGCTGGTCATTGTGGAATCCCCGGCTAAGGCCAAGACCATCAACAAGTATCTGGGTAACCAATACGTGGTGAAGTCGAGTATCGGCCATATCCGAGACCTGCCCACCAGCGGTTCGGCTAGCGCCAGCAAAGAGCCAGCCGCCAAGCGCGGTAAGGCTGCCGCGGGCGAAGGTCCGGTGCTCTCCCCTAAAGAGAAGGCGCGCAAGCAGCTGGTCTCGCGCATGGGTGTCGATCCCGATCATGGCTGGAAAGCCAAGTACGAGATCCTCCCGGGCAAGGAGAAGGTCATCGAAGAGCTGCGCCGGCTCGCCAAAGATGCTGACACCATCTATCTCGCAACCGACTTGGATCGCGAGGGGGAAGCCATTGCCTGGCACCTGCGCGAAGCCATCGGTGGTGACGACAGCCGCTACAAGCGCGTGGTGTTCAACGAGATCACCAAGAAGGCGATTCAGGAAGCCTTCTCCGAGCCTGGCGAACTGGACATCGATCGTGTAAACGCTCAGCAGGCGCGTCGCTTCCTTGACCGCGTCGTGGGTTACATGGTTTCGCCACTGCTGTGGTCGAAAATCGCCCGTGGCCTGTCCGCCGGCCGCGTGCAATCGGTTGCCGTGAAGCTGGTAGTCGAGCGTGAGCGTGAAATCCGTGCGTTCAACCCGGAAGAGTACTGGGAAGTTCACGCTGACCTCGGCACCGCCAAAGGCTCGACCGTGCGTTTCGAAGTAGCTCGCGAGAAAGGCGAAGCCTTCAAGCCGCTCAACGAAGCTCAGGCCATGGCCGCGCTGGAGAAGCTCAAGTCTTCCAGCTACAGCATCGTCAAGCGCGAAGACAAGCCGACAAGCAGCAAGCCTTCGGCGCCGTTCATCACGTCCACCCTGCAGCAGGCCGCGAGTAACCGCCTGGGCTTCGGCGTGAAGAAAACCATGATGATGGCCCAGCGTCTGTACGAAGCCGGCTACATCACTTATATGCGTACCGACTCGACCAACCTCTCGGCCGATGCCGTGGCGATGGCGCGTACCTACATCGAAGACGAGTTCGGCAAGAAGTACCTGCCGGAAACGCCAAACGTCTACAGCAGCAAAGAAGGCGCACAGGAGGCTCACGAAGCGATTCGTCCTTCCGACGCCAACACCACACCGAGCAAGCTTGCAGGCATGGAGCGTGATGCCGAGCGCCTCTACGAGCTGATCTGGCGCCAGTTCCTCGCTTGCCAGATGCTGCCGGCGCAATACCTGTCGACCACTGTCAGCGTAGGTGCTGGCGACTTCGAGCTGCGTGCCAAGGGCCGTATTCTGAAGTTCGACGGTTACACCCGCGTGATGCCGCAGATCGCCAAGCCTGGCGATGACGACGTTCTGCCGGACATGGCGCAGGGCGACGTGATGAAGTTGATCAAGCTTGATCCGTCCCAGCACTTCACCAAGCCGCCGGCACGCTACTCCGAAGCCAGCCTGGTCAAGGAAATGGAAAAGCGCGGTATCGGTCGTCCTTCGACCTACGCTGCGATCATTTCGACCATTCAGGATCGCGGCTATGTGACCCTGCACAACCGTCGTTTTTATTCGGAAAAGATGGGTGACATCGTCACCGAGCGTTTGTCGGAGAGCTTCTCGAACCTGATGGACTACGGCTTCACTGCCGGCATGGAAGAGAACCTCGATGACGTGGCCCAGGGCGAGCGCGACTGGAAAAACGTGCTGGACGAGTTCTACGGCGATTTCAAAAAGAAACTCGAAGTAGCCGAAAACCCGGATAGCGGCATGCGTGCCAACCAGCCGGTCATGACCGACATTCCTTGCACCACGTGCGGTCGTCCGATGCAGATCCGTACTGCATCGACCGGTGTGTTCCTCGGTTGCTCGGGCTACAGCCTGCCGCCGAAAGAGCGCTGCAAGGCCACTGTCAATCTGGTGCCGGGCGACGAGATTGCCGCAGACGACGAAGGCGAGTCGGAATCGTTGGTACTGCGTGGCAAGCATCGCTGCCCGATCTGCAGCACGGCGATGGACGCTTACCTGCTCGACGAGAAGCGCAAGCTGCACATCTGCGGTAACAACCCGGATTGCGCTGGCTACGAAATCGAAGAAGGCAGCTATCGCATCAAGGGCTACGAAGGCCCGAGCCTGGAATGCGACAAGTGCGGCAGCGAGATGCAGCTCAAGACTGGCCGTTTCGGCAAGTTCTTCGGGTGCACCAACCCGACGTGCAAAAACACCCGCAAACTGCTCAAGAGCGGTGATGCGGCGCCGCCGAAGATGGACCCGGTGAAGATGCCTGAGCTGAAATGCGAAAAGGTCAACGACACCTACATCCTGCGCGACGGTGCGTCCGGTCTGTTCCTGGCAGCCAGCCAGTTCCCGAAAAATCGTGAGACCCGTGCTCCGCTGGTGATCGAAATTCTGCCGCACAAGGACGAGATCGATCCGAAGTATCACTTCCTGTGCGAAGCGCCGCAGAAGGATCCTGATGGTCTGCCAGCCGTTATCCGCTACAGCCGCAAGACCAAGGAGCAATACGTGCAGACCGAGGTCGACGGCAAGCCTACCGGCTGGAAAGCTTACTACGACGGTGGCAAGTGGACCGTTGAAGACAAGCGCACGAAAGCCAAGGCTGAGTAAGCGCTAGTCCGATACACAAAAGGCCGCATGATGACCCTCGGGTTTTCATGCGGCCTTTTTGTTTTGTGCTTGCGGTGGGATCGGCTGATCCATGACACTGTCCGGCCTGTGTGACGCAATTATTTCGTTGTGGAGACTGCCGGCATGGCGTACGAACTCTATACCCGCACCAATCAGAAGATCTATTTTGCCGGCCTGTCGCTGGAAGCCCTGGCTCGCGCCGAAGAAGGCCGGGCGATGAACTCGTTGGCGTTGATTCAGGCAGGGCGTGAATCGGCGTTGTTCCACCTTTACGGAGCGCTTTTGGGGCTGTGTCATGAGATCGCCGGTTTCTACCGTTTGCCTCAGGCTAATGCGCCGCGGGCAGAAACGCTTCTGACTCGTGAGGTTCTGGAATCGATTGCGATCCCTGAGTTGGCGGAGATGGTTGAGCTGGCCGGCAATCCTGAAACCTGGCTGGCGAAACTGTTGGCGGCACATTCGGCGCTGTTCCAGCCACCACGGGTGCCACACAAGCCAAAGGGTGATGTGACACAGCCATTGATTCAGGCCGTTAATCTGGATGAAGAGGAGGCGCCGCAGGAGTTGAGTCGCGAAGAGTTGGAGAGCTGGCGGCAGAATCTCAAGGGGCTGGCCATTCGTTTTCGCGAAGGCTTGAACGAATGCTGAAGACAATTGACACGGTGGCAATCTGAAACATGCTGCTGGTCAAGATCCCGAGCGAAGCCCGAATGATGTCTATATAATCCCTGCCTTTCGTGGAGAACAGACCTATATGCCAACGTCCTTTCTAGAAATTGTCGAGTTACCAGACGGCCGAATCGAACTGCGCAGGGCTGAGGACGAGGGTTCTCTGGTGACGCTGGATTTCTCCGAGGATGCCAAGGCGTTCCTGCAAGGCCAGCACGTGGAAATCGCCAAGGCGATGTTGAGCGTCGGCGTGCAGATGGCCGGTCGTATGGTTGAAGGCGAATTTGATAAGGAAGAGGGGCCGCGGGTTCTTCACTGATCCCCTGCCTTTCGGCGTTAGCCGGTACTGTATCAAGTCGGCTTCTCTGTCCCTGGAGAAGCCATGCGCTTCACACAGCGCGCGTTACAAGTGAATCAACCCAATCGAATGTTCAAGCTCTGCGCGTCGCCTATGCGGGCAGCGCTGATCAGTTGTTGCCGTGAGCCGGTGTTCAGCGGGTTGAGCCAGGTCACGACCGTGTGGCTGCGACCCAGGCGCAGTGCTTCACACGCCAGTTGCTGAGCGCTTTGCGCGCCCCGTGGCTGCAGCAGCAGGATGCGTTCGCGGTTCAGGCCGGCCTCGCGCAGCCAGGTCTGGGTCAGGCTGGCAGGCGGGGCTATCAGTGTCAGCCAGCGTGCGTCCTGATCCTCGCTCAGTTCGCGAAGGATCGGGGCGAGCAGGTTCAGGCAGTTCCCTGCTGCACCGCGCAGTGACAGCTCACTGAATACTTCCGGTTCGGCAATCCAGGGGCGCTCGACCGCGTCTTTCAGGGTCGGCGCCATCGGTTGTGCCAGAAACGCTTCGAATAAAGGCAGTTGTGTTTGCTGAGGTGTGTGTGGGAACTGCATAAAGCCTCCTTTAGCGGCGGATTACGCCGACACTCAAGCCTTCGATCACCAGTTCCTGATCTTTCAGGTCCACTTCAATAGGGGCGAACTCGGGGTTTTCGGCAATCAGCCAGACCTTGCTGCCTTCACGCTTGAAGCGCTTGACGGTGACTTCGTCACCGATACGTGCAACCACGACCTGGCCATTGCGTGCCTCGCGGGTGGTATGCACCGCCAGCAGGTCACCGTCGAAAATGCCGATGTCCTTCATGCTCATGCCGTGCACGCGCAGCAGATAGTCGGCGCGGGGATGGAAGAAGGCCGGGTTGATGTTGCAGGATTCTTCGATGTGCTGCTGGGCGAGGATCGGTGCGCCGGCGGCGACCCGGCCAATGATCGGCAGGGTGGAGTCGTCAGCCTTGGCTTCGAAGCCCGGGATGCGAATGCCGCGCGAGGCGCCTGGGGTCATCTCGATGGCGCCTTTGCGGGCGAGCGCCTTGAGGTGTTCTTCAGCCGCGTTCGGCGATTTGAAGCCCAGCTCCTGAGCGATTTCCGCGCGGGTTGGCGGGTAGCCGTTGTCTTCAAGGCAACGTTTGATAAAGGCCAGAATCTCGGCTTGGCGTGGCGTCAGCTTTAGCATATTGATCGCTCTGTCTTTTTATACAGTGACTGGGATTATATACAGTGAAGCGGTCTTGGCAATGCCCGTTTTTTTGCAGGCCGCCGGACGGTCGGCGGCCACGCTTATTAATGGCGCGGGTGAGTGTGGTTAAATAGCTGACCGACCATTCCCAAAACGAACTGGCAGGCTTGACAAGGCACAGGCTGAAACGTATGTTTCAAACAAGTGTTTGTCAGGCGGAGTAGCCATGGCCCAGTCGGAAACCGTTGAACGCATTCTTGATGCTGCCGAACAGTTGTTCGCGGAGAAAGGTTTCGCGGAAACCTCATTGCGTTTGATCACCAGCAAGGCCGGCGTCAACCTGGCTGCGGTGAACTATCATTTCGGCTCCAAGAAAGCCCTGATCCAGGCAGTGTTCTCGCGCTTCCTCGGGCCGTTCTGCATCAGCCTCGATAAAGAGCTGGAGCGGCGTCAGGCCAAACCTGAAAACAAGCCGACGCTTGAAGAACTGCTGGAGATCCTCGTTGAGCAGGCGCTGGTGGTGCAGCCACGCAGCGGTAATGACCTGTCGATCTTCATGCGCTTGCTGGGCCTGGCGTTCAGTCAGAGCCAGGGCCACCTGCGTCGTTATCTGGAAGACATGTACGGCAAGGTGTTCCGCCGTTACATGCTGCTGGTCAATGAGGCAGCCCCACGGATTCCGCCTATCGAGCTGTTCTGGCGCGTGCACTTCATGCTCGGTGCGGCGGCGTTCAGCATGTCGGGGATCAAGGCCTTGCGTGCGATTGCCGAGACCGATTTCGGCGTCAACACCTCGATCGAGCAGGTGATGCGCCTGATGGTGCCGTTCCTCGCTGCCGGCATGCGCGCCGAAACCGGTGTCACCGACCCTGCGATGGCGACAGCCCAACTTCGCCCCCGCAGCAAATCGACCCCGGTGGCCGCCAAGGTTTAACCGCGCACGGGTGGGCGCGGCAGTTTACATCCGCTAAGCTAGCCGCCCATGTCGACTCTCGTTCTGAACCCGTTTCCCATGACCATCGCCAACCTGCCGGGCACTGCCCTCGGTGGCGATGTCGTGCGGGACGGGTTTTTCGTTTTCAAGGAATCTCTATGACTGCTGGCCTGCAAGGCTCGTTGATGGTGGACGTCGCCGGTACCTGGCTGACGGCCGAGGATCGCCAATTGTTGCGCCAGCCCGAAGTGGGCGGCCTGATCATTTTTGCCCGTAATATCGAGCATCCGCGCCAGGTGCGGGAGTTGAGCGCCGCGATTCGCGCCATTCGCCCGGACCTGTTGCTGGCGGTGGACCAGGAGGGTGGTCGTGTGCAGCGCTTGCGTCAGGGCTTTGTGCGCTTGCCGGCGATGCGCGCCATTGCTGACAATCCGAATGCCGAATACCTCGCCGAGCAATGCGGCTGGATCATGGCCACTGAGGTGCTGGCGGTCGGCCTCGACCTGAGTTTCGCCCCGGTGCTGGACCTGGACTACCAGCGCAGCGCCGTGGTCGGCACCCGGTCGTTCGAGGGTGACCCCGAGCGCGCCGCATTGCTTGCCGGAGCGTTTATCCGCGGCATGAACAGCGCCGGCATGGCTGCCACCGGAAAGCATTTCCCCGGTCATGGCTGGGCTGAAGCCGACTCCCACGTGGCCATCCCGAACGACGAGCGCAGTCTCGACGAAATCCGCGCCAACGACCTCGTGCCGTTCGCCAGGCTCAGCAAGCAACTGGCGGCGGTGATGCCGGCGCATGTGATTTATCCGCAAGTCGATTCGCAGCCTGCCGGTTTCTCCCGCCGCTGGTTGCAGGACATCCTGCGCGGCGAGTTGCAATTTGACGGTGTGATCTTCAGCGACGACCTGTCGATGGCCGGCGCCCACGTGGTCGGTGACGCCGCCAGCCGTATCGAGGCCGCGCTCAGCGCTGGTTGCGACATGGGCCTGGTGTGCAACGACCGTGCTGCGGCCGAACTGGCCCTGAGCGCTGCACAACGGATGAAGGTCAAACCGTCCGCGCGCATTGCGCGGATGCGCGGACAGGCGTTTGCCAGCACCGACTATCGTCAGGATCCGCGTTGGCTCACTGCCATCGGCGCGCTCAAAGACGCTCAATTGATCGATTAAGGACTCATTCGTTATGACGGTTTACGCAATCATCGGTGGCACCGGCCTGACTCAGCTTGAAGGCTTGAGCATTCGTCAGTCGTTGGCGGTGGATACGCCTTATGGTGCGCCGTCGGCTGAAGTGCAGGTCGGCGAGTACGCTGGCAAGGAAGTGCTGTTCCTCGCCCGTCACGGCCATCCGCACCGCTTCCCGCCACACAAGGTCAACTACCGCGCCAACCTGTGGGCCCTGAAGCAGGCCGGCGCCGAGGCGATCATCGCGGTCAACGCGGTGGGTGGGATTCATCCCGCCATGGGCACTGGACACTTCTGCGTTCCGCATCAGATCGTCGACTACACCAGCGGTCGCGAGCACACGTTTTTCGCCGATGATCTGGAACACGTCACTCACATCGACTTCAGCTTCCCCTACAGCGAGCCGTTGCGTCAGCAATTGATCGCCGCGCTGGCTGCTGAAGGCTGCGAGTACAGCGATCAAGGCGTGTATGCCTGCACCCAGGGCCCGCGCCTGGAAACGGTGGCGGAGATCGTGCGTCTGGAGCGCGACGGCTGCGACATCGTTGGCATGACCGGCATGCCGGAAGCGGCATTGGCCCGTGAGCTGGACCTTGATTACGCCTGCCTGTCGCTGGTGGTGAACCCGGCAGCGGGCAAGACCACGGCGGTGATCACCATGGCCGAGATCGAGCAGGCGCTGCATGACGGGATGGGCCAGGTGAAGTCGACGTTGGCGCGGGTGCTCAAGGGCTGAGTCTGGCTTCGGACCGAGTCGACCCATTCGCGAGCAGGCTCGCTCCCACACTGGATCTGTGGCAATCACAAATCCCCTGTGGGAGCGAGCCTGCTCGCGAAAGCTTTCTGACCAACACTGCAACGCTCAACGCTTGTCGAACTTGTCCGGCAGCGGCGCAAACAGCGCTTCAATATCATCACTCTGCAGTTTCCAGTCCCCGGCCTTGCGCCCATCCAGCACGCCCGCTGCCAAGTCGGATTTTTCCTTCTGCAGGTGCTGAATCTTCTCTTCCACTGTGCCCCGGGCAATCATCTTGTAGACGAACACCGGTTTTTCCTGGCCGATCCGATACGCGCGATCAGTCGCCTGATTCTCGGTTGCCGGGTTCCACCACGGATCGTAATGAATCACCGTATCCGCTTCGGTCAGGTTCAAGCCGACGCCGCCGGCCTTCAGGCTGATCAGAAAGATCTGACGCTTGCCGCTCTGAAATTCCTTCACCGGCGTGCGTCGATCACGGGTCTGCCCGGTCAGCAGTGCGTAGGCGACATTGCGCTTTTTCAGTTCGTCTTCGATCAGCGTCAGCATCGAGGTGAACTGCGAAAACAGCAAAATCCGTCGACCTTCCTCGAACAGCTCCTCGAGCATTTCCATCAGGCTGTCGAGCTTGCCTGAGCTGCTGCCACGAGCGGGCAGGGTGGCGTCGTTGACCAGGCGCAAGTCGCAGCACACCTGACGCAGCTTGAGCAATGCTTCCAGAATGATGATCTGGCTGCGCGCGACACCCTTGCGGGTGATTTCGTCACGGACTTTCTTGTCCATCGCCAGGCGCATGGTCTCGTAGACATCACGCTGGGCTTCGTTGAGTTCGACCCAGTGGATGATCTCGGTCTTGGGCGGCAGCTCGGTGGCCACCTGTTCCTTGGTACGGCGCAGCAGAAACGGTTTTATCCGACCATTGAGGTGCTGAAGTCTGACTTCGCTGGCGCGCTTTTCGATGGGCACGCGGTAGTCGGCATTGAAGCTTTTTATATCGCCGAGCCAGCCGGGCAGCAGAAAGTGGAACAGCGACCACAACTCACCGAGGTGGTTTTCCAGCGGTGTACCGCTCAGGCACAGGCGTTGGCGCGCGTTGAGTTCGCGGGCGGCCTGCGCTGCTTTGCTATTGGGATTCTTGATGTACTGCGCTTCATCCAGCACCAGCACGTGCAGCGGCTGTTGCGCCAGACGCTCGACGTCCTTGGGCAGCAGTGCGTAGGTGGTCAGGATCAGGTCGAAGTCAGCCAGATTATCGAAATGCTTTTTCCGGTTGGCGCCATACAGCGCGACCACTTTCAGTTGCGGCGTGAAGTGTGCAGCCTCATCGAGCCAGTTCGGGATCAGGCTGGTGGGCATGACCACCATGCATGGTCGATCCAGGCGTCCGGCGTTTTTCTCGCTGAGAATGTGCGCCAGGGTCTGCAGGGTTTTACCCAGACCCATGTCGTCCGCAAGAATCCCGCCTACCTCAAGCTGACGCAAGGACTGCATCCAGCTCAACCCTTCGAGCTGATAAGGGCGCAGCGTCGCATTCAAGCCCTTCGGTGCCTTGGCTGTGTAATCACGGATGTCGCGCAGGCGTTGGGCGAAGCTGCGGATCTGTTCGCCACCCTCCCACAGCAGTGGAATGCCTTCCAGCGAGTTGAGCCGTGTGGCGTCGGCCTTGCTCAGGCGCAGGGTGGTTTCGCCCGGCTCCTGCAAGTAAAACTCGCCCAGCGTCGCCAGTACCGGTTTCAGTCGGCCAAGGGGCAGGGCCACTTGCAGCGGTCCATGTTCACTGTTGCGTTGCGGAATATTGACCAGAATCAGCTCGTCATCGCGGCGGCGCGCCAGACGTTCCGGGTTGAGGATTTCCGTGTGCGAACGCATCAGATTGAGCAGGATCGGCAGCAGGCTCAGGCGTTCGCCATTGACGATGATCCCCAGTTCCAGATCGAACCAGTCGCGTTCCGGTGTCTGTTCGACCTTGGCGTACCAATCGTCGACAGCAGTCAGATCGAAGCCGAATTCCTCATCGATCTGCAATTCCCAGCCTTGGGTGCGCAGCTTCGGCAGTTCGTTGAGGGTGAACGTCAGCCAGGCGCTGTCGTTGACCATCTCGTACAGCTCGCCGGCGCTTTCCGGCAGGGCTTTGCTCTGGCGGGTGGCGATACGAAAGCCGAGGATGCGTAACTGTTCGCGGTAGGACTGTTCCACTTCGGGGTGGCGTTTTATCCGCAGGGTCTGTGCTTCCTGGCGGATCAGGATGTCGCTGTTTTTCTGTCCGCTGACGTATTCATCCAGATAGCTGAACGACAGCGCCGCCCGGTGCTGGATGTACCGCTGCATCTTGCCGTTGCGCGGCTCGAACGCGCTGAATTCGACGCTTGCCAGCCACAGGCGCGGCACCGGTTGCACATTGTCCACCAGCACTTGCGGCGGCGCCTTGGGGCTGCGGTTTTCGAGGACGGCCTGGAGCTTTTCCAGCAGTTCGGCGTCTTTCGCGGCGGCAGGGTATTCGAGGGTTTCCTGCACTTGCAGCAGCACCGCTGCGCAATGTTTGCAGTTGCTGCGCACCGGGCAGGTGCAAGCGGCGTCAACCAGCAGCAGGGTGCCTTTGGCTGACTCGCGCAGGTGAATGGTCTGACGGTAGACATTGCCGCCAGAGCCTTCGCAGCTGGCGGTGATGGTGGCATCGCCCACTTGGGCTATGCGTACTCGATTCTCCAGGGCGTAGCGGCGGCCACGCTCCAGGCTCTGTTCCTTGAATCGGCTGACCCAGGAGGGTGCCAACGGTTTACTCAGGGGCGGGGACATAAGGACTTCGATCAGTCCGGAATGGCTTCAGGCGCTTCCCGTGGCGCAGGCGCCGTCAGGGAAGTGATCTTGATCAGCAGGGCCAGATGGCCGTTGTCGAGATAGTTGAGTTGGCCGTTTTTGGTGTGGCTGTCCTGCTTCAGGCGTTCGCTGGCGGTGACCATGCCGTTGGTGTCGATCTGGTTGACCCAGAAGTCGGCGTTCACATCGGTGAAGCGTCCCAGTTTCAGTTCCAGGGTGCCCTCGATCGGGAATTGGCCGAACTGTTCCTTGCCGTCGCTGACCGCCACCTTGGTCGGCGCCTCGCCGAGGGTCTGCTGCCAAGCCTTGTGCAGCAGTACGCTGTACTCGCCGCTGGCGGTGAGTTTGCTGGCAACCTCACCCAGTGCAGGCGTGCGCTGGCTGGCAGCGTCCAGTCGTTGAGCGCCGGCGGCCCAGTCTTCCGGGGCGGCACGGCTGACGATCGCCGGTACAGCGTTCTGCCGGACCAGAATCATTTCGACCTGATACAGGTCATCGGCAAACGCCATCGGTGCTACGAAGGTCAGTAGCAAAGTCAGTGAGCGAAACAGGCGCATGCGGCGTCCTTCAAACAGTTTTCGGGAGGAGACGCTCGAACAGCGCCTCTACAGTATTAAAGCGCTCTTCCGGGCGCTCCATCGGCACCTGGAACTTGAACATCGTGGCGCCTTCGAATTTGTAGCGTTTTGGCTGAGTCTGGATCAGTTTGATCAAGGTCATCGGGTCGACCGGCGTTTGGGCGGCGAACTCGATGCGTCCGCCTTGCGGGCCGCCATCGACCTTTTTGATACCCAATTGCTCGGCCTGCAACTTGAGCGCAGTGATGCGCACCAGGTTCTTCGTAGGCTCCGGCAGCAGGCCGAAACGGTCGATCATCTCGACTTGCAGATCCTTCAGGCCTTCCTCGTCGGTGGCCGAAGCGATGCGCTTGTACAGAATCAGGCGCGCATGCACATCCGGCAGATAGTCTTCCGGAATCAGCGCCGGCACGCGCAGGTTGACCTCAGGGCCACCGCCGAGTGGTTGATCGAGGTTCGGTTGCTCGCCCTTGCGGATCGATTTCACCGCGCGCTCGAGCATTTCCATATACAGCGTGAAACCCACGGCCTGAATCTGACCGCTCTGACCGTCGCCGAGCAGTTCGCCAGCGCCGCGGATTTCCAGGTCGTTGGTTGCCAGTACGAAACCGGCACCGAGGTCCTGAGTATTGGCAATCGCTTCAAGACGTTTTTCGGCGTCCGAGGTGATTTGCTGGCGCGGCGGGGTCAGCAGGTAGGCGTAAGCCTGGTGGTGACTGCGGCCGACGCGACCACGTAACTGGTGCAGTTGCGCCAGCCCGAACTTGTCGGCGCGCTCGATGATGATGGTGTTGGCGCTCGGCACGTCGATGCCGGTCTCGATGATGGTCGAGGCAATCAGCACGTTGAAGCGCTTGTGGTAGAAGTCGCTCATCACCTGTTCGAGTTCGCGCTCGCGCATCTGCCCGTGGCCGATGCCGATCCGTGCTTCCGGCACCAGTTCGGCGAGATCCGCCGCGCACTTCTCAATGGTCTTCACGTCGTTGTGCAAGTAGTAAACCTGACCACCGCGCAGCAGTTCACGCAGCAGGGCCTCTTTGACCGTGCTCTTGTTCTGCTCCATGACGAAGGTGCGTACCGACAGGCGTCGCGCCGGTGGCGTGGCGATGATCGACAGATCGCGCATGCCCGACACTGCCATGTTCAGCGTGCGCGGAATCGGCGTGGCGGTCAGCGTAAGAATGTCGACTTCGCTGCGCAGGGCCTTGAGCTGTTCTTTCTGACGGACACCGAAGCGGTGTTCTTCGTCGATGATCACAAGGCCAAGGTTTTTGATCTTCACGTCGTCGGACAGCAGCTTGTGCGTGCCGATGACGATGTCGATCTTGCCTTCCGCCAAGTCGGCGATTGCCGCGTTGACTTCCTTGGCCGATTTGAAGCGGCTCATCACTTCCACGGTCACCGGCCAGTCGGCGAAGCGGTCGCGGAAGCTGTTGTAGTGTTGTTGGGCGAGCAGGGTGGTCGGCACCAGAATTGCCACCTGACGACCGCCATGCACGGCGATGAACGCTGCGCGCATCGCCACTTCGGTCTTGCCGAAACCGACGTCGCCGCAGACCAGGCGGTCCATCGGTTTTGGCGCGAGCATGTCTTCGCGCACCGCTTCGATGGTCGACTGCTGGTCCGGGGTTTCTTCGAACGGGAAGCCGGCGCTGAACGTGGCGTAATCGGCCTTCGGGTCGGCGAACGCGTAGCCTTCGCGGGCGGCGCGACGGGCGTAGATGTCGAGCAGTTCGGCGGCGACGTCGCGAACCTGCTCGGCCGCTTTGCGCTTGGCTTTCTGCCAGGTTTCGGAGCCGAGGCGGTGCAGTGGCGCCAACGCGTCATCGCTGCCGGTGTAGCGTGCGATCAAATGCAGGTTGGCCACCGGCACGTACAGCTTGGCGTTCTCGGCGTATTCCAGGGTGAGGAACTCGGCGGCCTGGCTGTCGATCTCCAGAATCGTCAGGCCCAGATAACGTCCGACACCGTGATCGATATGCACCACTGGCGCGCCTTCGCGCAGCTCGGTGAGGTTTTTGATCACTGCGTCGTTGTTGCCGTCTGCACGCTTCTCGCGACGCCGACGCTGCATCACGCGCTGCCCGAACAGCGGGCTCTCGGCCACAAGCGCCAACGCCGGGTCGTCGAGCATCAGGCCTTCGTCGAGCGGCGCAATGGTGATCGCCAGGCGATCTTTGCTGCTGACGAAGTCCGGCCAGCTCTCGACGGTTTTCGGTCGTAGCTTCAGGCGTTCCAGCAGCTCCAGCAAGACTTCGCGACGGCCCGCCGATTCGGCAGTGAACAGCACGCGCCCGGGGAATTCGTCGAGGAATGCCGAAAGCGCCGCCAGCGGCTGCGTGGCCTTGGCTTCGATTGCCAGATTTGGCAGAGCCTGCGCCGGGAAACGCTCACGGCCGGCGCCGGGTTCCACATCCTGTTGGCTGGCGACCACGCGTGGCCAGCTCTTGAGGCGGGCAAAGCAGTCTTCCACCGGCAGGAACAATTCTGCGGGTGGCAATAAAGGACGCGAAGGATCGACGCGGCGTTCTTCATAACGATTGCGCACGTCGTTCCAGAAATTTTCCGCCGCTTGTTCGATGCCCGGCAGCGAGAAGACCTGGGTGTCCTGCGGCAGGTAGTCGAAGAGGGTCGAGGTTTCGTCGAAGAACAGCGGCAGGTAGTACTCGATGCCGGCCGGGGTAATGCCGCTGCTCAGGTCCTGGAAGATCGGGCAGCGACGGAAGTCGACGTCGAAGCGCTCGCGAAAGCGCGCCTTGAAGCGGGTGACCGCATCTTTCTGCAGCGGGAATTCGCGGGCCGGCAGCAGCTTGACCGAATCGACCTTGTCGATGGAACGCTGGTTTTCCGGATCGAAGGTGCGCAGGGTTTCGATTTCGTCGTCGAACAGGTCGATGCGATACGGCAGCTTGCTGCCCATCGGGAACAGGTCGATCAGTGCGCCGCGTACGGTGAACTCGCCGTGCTCATAGACCGTGTCGACGTAGCGATAGCCACTGGCTTCAAGCCGCGAGCGCATCTGTTCGACGTCGAGCTTCTGCCCGACATCCAGCACCAGACTGCTGCCGAGCAGGAATTTGGTCGGCGCCAGACGGTGCAGCGCGGTGGTGATCGGCACCACCAGTACGCCGTGTGCCAGCTCCGGCAATCTATACAGGCTGGCAATACGCTGGGAAATGATGTCCTGGTGCGGCGAGAACAGGTCGTAGGGCAGGGTTTCCCAGTCGGGAAAATGCAGGACGGGCAAATCCGGGGCGAAGAAGCTCAGCTCCTGTTCCAGCCGTTCGGCACTCTGGCTGTCGGCGGTCAGTAGCAAGGTGAAGCGCTTGGCAGCGCTGGCAGCCTCGGCAATCGCGAGGCTGAGGGCAGCACCGGGCAGGTTGCCCCAATGCTGTTTACCTGCCGCGGCAGGGAGAAGCGGTAGACGCAGAACGGGCACGGAAGGTTGAGCTCCAGGCTTTGCGACAAAGTCGGTAATTGTAGCGGCGTCCGGTGCCGCCTGTCAGTTGCAGACTGCGTCTATCTTCGCTGTTTGCGCGAAATGTAGTGGTAACCATAAAAACGAGCACTTTTTTTGCGGTTATGTAGTGCCGAAATCGACTGGTGTTACGGAGGGTTACAGACATCGTCTAACAGTCGTCGAAAAATTGACTGTGCTGAAAGCCCCGGTTTTACTGGGCTGGCGCGGGGCGTAATTTTTTTGAACGGAATTTTGTTACCGATTGCGCGACAAGCGCGCATTGCTACGCGAGGTTCTCGGCGGCATAATGTAGCCCCTTTTTTCTGCCCCTACATGTGGAAGGTTACCGTGACTCAGAAGCCCGACCAGTGTCTTGGTGAATGGATCGACCGTGAAGCTCTCGCAGAAGCGATGATTCCGCTTATCGGTCAGCTCTACCGCAATAACAACGTGGTGAGCTCGATCTATGGCCGCAGCCTGATCAACCAGTCTGTCATCGCGATTCTCAAAGCTCACCGCTTTGCTCGCCACCGTTCTTCCGACGACAGCGAACTCTCCGTCCACGAAACATTCCCACTGCTCAAGGCCATGAGCGAGCTCAAGCTCGGCGCGGCTTCGGTAGACCTGGGCAAGTTGGCGTTCAAATTCCGCAGCGAAGGCAATGGCCGCAGTGCCGAGCAGTTTGTTCGCGAAGAACTGGCTGACGTGGTTGGCCAGCAAAACGCTTCGGCCCGTAAAGGCACTGACGTTGTCCTGTACGGCTTCGGTCGTATCGGCCGTCTGCTGGCGCGCATCCTGATCGAGAAAACCGGTGGTGGCGACGGTCTGCGTCTGCGTGCCATCGTCGTGCGCAAAGGCGCCGACAATGACCTGACCAAGCGCGCCAGCCTGCTGCGTCGCGATTCGGTACACGGTCCGTTCAACGGCACCATCGTCATCGACGAAGAAAACAACACCATCACCGCCAACGGTAACCTGATCCAGGTGATCTACGCGAAGAACCCGACCGAGGTGGATTACACCCAGTACGGCATCAAAGACGCGCTGCTGGTGGACAACACCGGTGTATGGCGTGACGCCGATGGTCTGGGCCAGCACCTGCAATGCCCGGGTGTCTCCCGCGTTGTTCTGACCGCGCCTGGCAAAGGCAAACTGAAGAACATCGTTCACGGTATCAACCACAACGAAATCACCGCTGACGACAAGATCGTGTCTGCCGCTTCCTGCACCACCAACGCCATCGTGCCGGTGCTCAAGGCTGTGAATGACAAGTTCGGGATCATCAACGGTCACGTCGAAACCGTTCACTCGTACACCAACGACCAGAACCTGATCGACAACTTCCACAAGGGTGATCGTCGTGGCCGTAGCGCCGCGCTGAACATGGTAATCACCGAGACCGGTGCTGCCACCGCTGCTGCCAAGGCCCTGCCTGAGCTGGCTGGCAAGCTGACCGGTAACGCGATCCGTGTTCCGACGCCAAACGTGTCGATGGCCATTCTCAACCTGAACCTTGAGAAAGCCGCCACCCGTGAAGAGATGAACGAGTACCTGCGCTACATGGCGCTGCACTCCGATCTGCACAAGCAAATCGACTTCGTCAACTCGCAGGAAGTGGTTTCCACTGACTTCGTGGGTTCGCGTCACGCCGGTGTGGTCGATGCTGAAGCGACCATCGTTCAGGACAACCGCGTTGTTCTGTACGTCTGGTACGACAACGAGTTCGGCTACAGCTGCCAGGTTGTTCGCGTGATGGAAGACATGGCCGGTGTAAACCCGCCAGCGTTCCCGCGCTAAGCACTCGCTGCAAATGAAAACGCCCCGACTTAGGTCGGGGCGTTTTTGTTTGTGTGGCTGGTAAATCTTTATTGCCTGTACCGGCCTCTTCGGGAGCAAGTCCCCTCCCACAGGTTTTCGTGGTATTCACAGGTTTCTTGTGCGACACAAAACCCAGTGGAAGGGGGCTTGCTCCCGAAGGCGTCCTAGCGGGCGCCGCCGACTATCGAAGCTTGCGCGGTGCGCAGTTCATGCTTGTTGCCCCGGAACAGCACCAGCGTCGCAATCAACCCCAGCACCGCCGCACCGCTGAGCCAGATCCCCGGCGCAGCCTTGTTGTCCAGCACATGAATCAGGTAAGTACACGCCGCCGGCGTGAAGCCACCGAAGGTCGCAGTCGCCAGGCTATAGGCCAGCGAGAACCCGGTGGTTCGTACGTCCACCGGCATGATTTCGGTCAGTGCCACCACCATCGCGCCGTTGTACGAGCCGTACAGGAACGACAGCCAGAGTTCGACGATCAGCAGATGGCTGAAGCTCGGATTCGCCACCAGCCACGACAGGGCAGGGTAAGCGGTCAGGATCGCCAGAATGGTCGCTGCCAGCAGCAGGGGTTTGCGACCGATCTTGTCCGACAGCGAGCCCATCACCGGCAGCCAGAAGAAGTTCGACAGACCGATGCACACCGTCACCAGCAACGCGTCGAAATCTGACAAATGCAGTTCAGCCTTGCCGAAGGTCGGGGTGTAGGCGGTGATCAGGTAGAACGACACCGTGGTCATCACCACCAGCGCCATGCCGGCGATGACGATGCCAAAGTTCTGACCGATCGAGCGAACGATTTCCCGCAGGGTAGGGCGATGTTTGCGCGCCTGGAATTCCGGAGTTTCCTCCAGCGAACGACGAATGACGAAGATCACCGGAACGATCATGCAGCCGATCAGGAACGGCACGCGCCAGCCCCAGTCACCCATCTGCTCCGGGCTCAGCCAGTGGTTGAGGCCAACACCGAGCAGGCCGGCAAACACCACTGCTGCCTGCTGGCTGGCGGACTGCCAACTGACGAAGAAGCCCTTGCGGCCCGGCGTGGCGATTTCCGCCAGGTACACCGAGACCCCGCCCAGCTCGACGCCGGCCGAGAAGCCTTGCAGCAAGCGGCCGAACAGCACGATCAGTGGGGCGGCAACGCCAAGGGTGGCATAACCGGGGACGCAGGCGATCAGCACCGTACCGGCAGCCATCAGCGCCAGCGTGATGATCAAGCCCTTGCGACGACCATGCCGGTCAATGTAGGCGCCGAGGAAAATTGCCCCCAGCGGACGCATCAGGAAGCCGGCACCGAACGTTGCCAGGGAGAGCATCAGGGAGGCGAAGGCGCTGTCGGCCGGGAAGAAGGTTTTGGCGATGGCCGTGGCATAGAAGCCGTAGACCATGAAGTCGAACATCTCGAGAAAATTGCCGCTGACAACGCGAAAAATCGCTTTGCCTTTGCCCGTGGTGGAGGACATTGGTTCGTACTCTCTGTTGGCTGTCTTATTGGATATCCCTGATCTAGACACGTCCTCGCCGTCACGCGGCAAACTCAGGCAGTACCCGTGAACAGTTTTGTAACCATATGTGTATAAAGATCGTTAGGCAACAACTGGTTAGGTCACTGCTTAAACGATATAGCCATTACGAAGGCCAGCATGACGCTATCAAGTGAATGAAAAATCTGTAGGAGTGAGCCTGCTCGCGATAGCGTCGTATCAGCCAATAGATCTTTTGTTGGGCTACCGCTATCGCGAGCAGGCTCACTCCTACAGGGTTTCGCGCATAATCTTCAGCCTGGTGCTGTGTCAGAGGGTTCGTTGTGGGGAGTAGGGGATTTGTCTAAAGAGCGGCTGATTGGCCTGTTGCTGCTGGTGGGCGCTTTGTCCGGCTGCGGCAATGGCGATTCGCTGGAAAGCATCGGTGGCCCGACCATGGGCAGCACTTATTCGATCAAGTATGTGCGCCACGCCGGCCTTCCAGAACCCGCGCAGGTTCAGCGTGAAGTGGAAAAAATCCTCACCGACGTCGACCTCCAGATGTTGACCTATCGCAGTGACTCCGACATCGAGCGCTTCAACGCTTTGCCGGCAAACAGCTGTCAGACGATGCCGGCCTCCGTGCTCGAACTGGTCCGGGTTGGCGAACAACTGTCAGTGCAAAGCGAAGGCTCCTACGACCTGACCGTCGAACCGCTGATGAATCTGTGGGGGTTCGGCCCGCAAGGTCGGGAAGAAAAAGTCCCCAGCGCCGCCGCCGTGGCCGAAGCCCTGCAGCGGGTCGGCTACCGCCATTTGCATATCGACGCTGACCGCTTGTGCAAGGATGCGCCGGTCGAAGTCGACTTCAACAGCATCGCTGCCGGTTACGCGGTGGACACCATTGCCGCTCGCCTCGAGTCCATGGGTATCCGCGACTATCTGGCCGAAGCCACTGGCGAGTTGAAGGCCAGGGGCAAAAAGCCTGACGGCTCGGCATGGCGCATCGCGCTGGAGGAACCGCGCGATGATCAGCAGGTGGCCGAGCGCGTTATCAATGTCGATGGCTACGGCGTTTCCACTTCCGGTGATTACCGCAATTATTTCCTGCAGGGCGGTCGGCGCTATTCCCACACCTTCGATGCGCATAGCGGGGCGCCGGTCCTACACAACCTGGCGTCGGTCACGGTAATTCATCCTTCAGCGTTGATGGCCGATGGACTATCGACGCTGTTGCTGATTCTCGGGCCTGAACGGGCGTGGGACTATGCCGAAAAACATGACATTGGTGCATTCTTCGTGATTCGTGCCGATACAGGTTTCGTCATCCGCACCAGTCAGGCTTTCGAGCGCCTCAGTGGCGCAAAAGTTGACTGAGAACAGTACGAAAGCTGGCGTTGTAGTGCAGGCAAAAGTAGCCTACGACGCGACCAAGGGTTAATGTGCGCGGCGTTGACGCTTCTATAGACTGTGTCCGGGTTCTTTACTGGCCCCCAATTGTTCCTTCGCGCCGCGATTCGGCGTGATTTAGCCGCCGGTGCTGCTGGCACCGCGGCCTGTTCTGAGGAGTACGCATGGCTGTCTACAACTACGACGTGGTGGTGTTGGGTTCCGGCCCGGCGGGAGAAGGCGCGGCAATGAACGCCGCCAAAGCAGGGCGCAAGGTGGCGATGGTCGACAGCCGTCGCCAGGTCGGCGGTAACTGCACCCACCTGGGAACCATCCCGTCCAAGGCCCTGCGTCACTCGGTCCGGCAGATCATGCAGTTCAACACCAACCCGATGTTCCGGGCGATCGGCGAGCCGCGCTGGTTCTCCTTCCCGGACGTGTTGAAAAGCGCCGAGAAAGTCATTTCCAAACAAGTCGCTTCGCGTACCGGCTACTACGCCCGTAACCGCGTCGACGTGTTCTTCGGCACCGGCAGCTTCGCTGACGAACAAACCATCGAAGTGGTCTGCGCCAACGGCGTGGTCGAGAAACTGGTGGCCAAGCACATCATCATCGCCACCGGTTCGCGTCCGTATCGCCCGGCGGACATCGATTTCCACCACCCGCGTATCTACGATAGCGACACCATCCTCAGCCTCGGCCACACCCCGCGCAAACTGATTGTTTACGGCGCCGGCGTGATCGGCTGTGAATACGCCTCGATCTTCAGCGGTCTGGGTGTACTGGTTGAGCTGGTGGACAACCGCGGTCAGTTGCTGAGCTTCCTCGACTCGGAAATCTCCCAGGCGCTGAGCTACCACTTCAGCAACAACAACATCACCGTGCGCCACAACGAAGACTACGACCGTGTCGAAGGCGTGGACAACGGCGTGATCCTGCACCTCAAGTCCGGCAAGAAGATCAAGGCCGACGCCTTGCTCTGGTGCAACGGCCGTACCGGTAATACCGATCAGCTCGGTCTGGAAAACATCGGCGTCAAGGTCAACAGCCGTGGTCAGATCGAAGTCGACGAGGCCTACCGCACCTGCGTGCCGAACATCTACGGTGCAGGCGACGTGATCGGCTGGCCGAGCCTGGCCAGTGCCGCCCACGACCAGGGTCGTTCGGCAGCCGGCAGCATCGTCGATAACGGTAGCTGGCGCTTTGTGAATGACGTGCCGACCGGCATCTACACCATTCCGGAGATCAGCTCGATCGGCAAGAACGAGCAGGAACTGACCCAGGCCAAAGTGCCGTACGAAGTGGGCAAGGCGTTCTTCAAGAGCATGGCGCGGGCACAGATCGCCGGCGAGCCGCAAGGCATGCTGAAGATCCTGTTCCACCGTGAAACCCTGGAAGTGCTGGGCGTTCACTGCTTTGGTTATCAGGCCTCGGAGATCGTGCACATCGGTCAGGCGATCATGAACCAGCCGGGCGAACTGAACACGTTGAAGTACTTCGTCAACACCACGTTCAACTACCCGACCATGGCCGAAGCCTATCGGGTAGCGGCGTACGACGGCCTCAACCGGCTTTTTTGACGGGCTCCGGCCGGTGGCCTGAGCCGGCCGGGGAGACCGATTTCAGCAACTCTCAAGGGTGGCAGTGGCCAAACCGGGAAAGTCTGTAATCAGGCTGTCAACGCCGAAGTCGGCGAGTCTGCGCATCAGCGCAGGCTCGTTGACGGTCCATACCGACACATGCAGCCCCTGACGCTGCGCCTTCTGCAGGCGTTCCGGCGTACACAGCGTCCAGTTCAAAGCCAGAATCTCACAGCCATAGCTGGTCGCGACCTTCAGTGGGTCGAGCCAGGCGTATTCGGCTACCAATCCCCGTGATACGTCCGGTACCAGATCCAGCGCCGCTTTCAGCACTTCCCGTGAACTCGAGGTGATCGTCACCTTGTCCAGCAGGCCATGACGCTGAGCCATTTCGCGAATCGCCAGCACGGTGGTCGCTGCGCGGGTGCGCGAAGCACTTTTGACTTCCAGTTGCCAGTGCTCGAAATCGCACTTCTCGAACAATTCTTCCAGCGTCGGAATCGGGCATGGCTTGATCCAGCCCGGGCCGCCCTTGCGCGCGTCGTAGGTCACCAGCTCGGCAGCGGTGTGCTCGACGACTTTGCCGCGACGGTCAGTGGTGCGCTTGAGGGTCGGGTCGTGGATCACCATCAACTCGCCGTCCTTGGACAGGTGCAGATCCAGTTCGCAACGGCGCACGCCGTGTTTGAGACATTCCTGAAAACTGCTCAGGGTATTTTCCGGTGCTTCGCCCTTGGCGCCGCGGTGGCCGTAGATGAGGGTCACGGTGCTTCCTTAATTTAAATGCCGGATTCGTTCTGTTCGCGAGCCAGGCGTCGTTCCTGGGCCTGCTTCTGCAAGATATAACGGGCGAGCAACTGGCGCTGGGCGTCGGTCAAGTGTTCGAACTCGGTGCCAACGTCGTAGCCGTCGCCCTTGCGGTCGCAATGGGTGACACGGGCGCGCAGCAGCAGGCCGAGCGCCTGGGGCATCAGCACCAGTTTGACCGACAGGTGCGCGCCGGTGGCGAGCGCTGTGGGGTGCTGAAAGTCGATCCCGCCTTCGGAAATGATCACCGGTTGCGGCTCGCCTATGTGGCCGAGCACGGTCAGGGCGACCACCTGGCTGAGCAGGTCGATGCGCTTGTTCTGGGATTTGAGGAACGCGGCAATGGCCCGATCACGCTCGCTGATCTGGCGCAACAGGTGCTGCGACTCGAATTCGCTCAGGTGCAGTTCGCTGAGCAGGTTGAACAGCGGGGAAGCATCCTGCAACACTTCCTGGCCTGCGGCTTCGGGAGCGGACAGGGGCCGAATTTCCAGTGCGATCGTGTCCTCGATACGGTAGTATTCGCGGCGATCTTCTTCATCTAATGTCGACATGGCGAACCCATGGTAGCGGCGGTGGTCTGAGTGTAAAGCTGGTTATCGACCCCCGCCACAAGGACGTTCCTTTTCCCTCCGAACAAGCCCCGACATGTTCAGACCTCTCTTCGTATTTATCGGCACGCGTTATACCCGTGCAAAGCGTCGCAATCATTTTGTGTCATTCATTTCCCTGACTTCGATGATCGGGCTCGCCCTTGGCGTGATCGTGATGATCGTGGTGCTATCGGTGATGAACGGCTTCGATCATGAGATGCGCACCCGCGTGCTGGGCATGGTGCCCCACGCGACCCTTGAATCTGGCGAGCCGATCAACGATTGGCAAAGCCTGGCCGCCAAGGTCAAACGCAACCCGGAGGTGACGGCCGTTGCGCCGTTCACCCAGATGCAGGGTTTGCTGACCAACAACGGTCAGGTGTCCAAGGTGTTGCTCAACGCCATCGACCCTGCGCTTGAGCGCAACGTGTCGATCATCGACAACTTCATGAAGCAGGGCAAACTCGACGACCTGACGCCGGGCAGCTTCGGCATCGTCATCGGCGACAAGGCCGCGACCAAGCTGGGCGTGGGCCTCGGTGACAAGGTCACCTTCGTCGCGCCGGAGGTCAGCGTGACCCCGGCCGGGATGTTCCCGCGCATGAAGCGCTTTACCGTGGTCGGCATTTTCCATGTCGGCGCCGGTGAGCTGGACGGCTATCTGGGTGTCACCAACCTGCAGGATCTGGCGAAGATGCACCGCTGGAAGCCTGATCAGGTGCAGGGCATCCGGATGAAGTTCGATGACTTGTTCCAGGCGCCACGCGTGGCCTGGACCATCGCCCAGCAGCTGGGCGAAGACCATTACTACGCCCGCGACTGGACCCGCACCCACGGCAACCTGTATCAGGCGATCCGCATGGAAAAAGCCATGATCGGCCTGCTGTTGCTGCTGATCGTCGCGGTGGCCGCGTTCAACATCATTTCCACGCTGGTGATGGTGGTGAATGACAAGAAGGGCGACATCGCCATTCTGCGTACCCTTGGCGCCACGCCGGGGACGATCATGCGCACGTTCATGGTGCAGGGCACGGTGATTGGCGTGGTCGGTACGGCCATCGGCGCCGTGGTCGGGATTTTTGCCGCGTTGAACGTCAGCGCCGCGATTTCGGCGCTGGAAGGGCTGATCGGCCACAAGTTCCTCAACGCCGACGTGTACTTCATCGATTACCTGCCGTCGCAGGTGCAGAGCCAGGACGTGGTCATGGTCTGCGCCGCCGCGTTGGTCCTGAGTTTCCTCGCCACCCTGTATCCCGCCTGGCGTGCTGCGCGCACCCAGCCGGCGGAGGCGCTACGTTATGAGTGAGTCGGGCATGAGTGATAAAGCAATCTTGAGCTGCCGCAACCTGGGCAAATCCTACGAGGAAGGCCCGGAGTCGGTGCAAGTGTTGGCCGGTCTGCAACTGGAGTTGCACCCGGGCGAGCGTGTCGCGATCGTCGGCAAATCCGGTTCGGGCAAAAGTACTTTGCTCAACCTGCTGGGCGGTCTCGACACGCCGACCGAGGGCAGCGTCTGGCTCGACGGCGAAGAACTGTCGGCGCTGAGCGAGAAGAAGCGTGGCCTGCTGCGTAACCGTGCTCTCGGGTTCGTGTACCAGTTCCACCACTTGCTGCCGGAGTTCACCGCACTGGAAAACGTCTGCATGCCGCTGTTGATCGGCAAGACCGCGATCCCTGAAGCGCGTCAGCGTGCCACGGCGTTGCTCGAGCGAGTAGGGCTGGGCCATCGCCTGGAACACAAACCGGCGGAACTGTCCGGTGGCGAGCGCCAACGTGTGGCCATTGCCCGGGCACTGGTGAACAATCCAGGCCTGGTGATGCTCGACGAGCCGACCGGCAACCTAGACTCGCACACCGCCGAAGGCATTCAGGATCTGATGCTGGAACTCAGCACCTCGATGCGCACCGCGTTCCTGGTGGTGACTCACGACATGAACCTGGCTCGCCAGATGGACCGCGTCCTGCAATTGCAGGAAGGCTGCCTGACGCCCATCTGACCGACCGAAACCCGCTGCCTGTGAAGGCATCGGGTCTTTTATTTTTATACGGTGCCCCAGCGAATGTTCAGACCGTTATCGATCTTTATCGGCACGCGCTATACCCGCGCCAAGCGCCGCAATCGCTTTGTTTCGTTCATCTCGATGACCTCGATGATCGGTCTCGCCCTCGGCGTGCTGGCGATGATCGTGGTGCTGTCGGTGATGAACGGCTTCCAGCGCGAAATGAGCTCGCGCATCCTTGGCATGGTGCCGCACGTGACCATCGTCGGCGTAAAGCCGATTGATGACTGGCAGCCGGTAGCCGCCGCCGCGCTGAAGAATCCTGAAGTGACCGCCGCCGTGCCGTTCACCGAAATGGAAGGCATGCTGTCCTACAAGGGCTTGATGCAGCCGATCCAGATCAGTGGCGTCGACCCGGCCCAGGAAGGCAAGGTATCGATCGTCGCCCAGCACATCGTGCAGGGCCGTCTCGATGACTTGAAGCCGGGCGAATTCGGCGTGGTGATCGGTGAAATCACCGCGCGCCGCTTCCGCCTCAATGTCGGCGACAAGATCACCCTGATCGTGCCGGAAGTCAGCACCGCGCCGGGTGGCATCACCCCGCGCATGCAGCGCCTCAACGTGGTTGGAGTGTTCAAGGTCGGTGCCGAACTGGACGGCTCCATGGGTCTGATCCACGTGGCCGACGCGGCAACCATGCAGCACTGGGAGCCGAATCAGGTGCAGAGCGTGCGTCTGGCGGTCAAGGATTTGTACGCCGCGCCGAAGGTTTCTTCGGACATCGCCGCAGGCCTGGGTGCCGAGTTCAAGGCTGACGATTGGACCCACACCCAGGGCAGCCTGTTCAGTGCGATGAAAATGGAAAAAACCATGATCGGCCTGCTGTTGCTGATGATCGTCGCGGTGGCCGCGTTCAACATCATCGCCACGCTGATCATGGTGGTGAACGACAAGGGCGCGGACATCGCGATCCTGCGCACCATCGGTGCCACGCCACGGCAGATCATGGCGATCTTCATGGTGCAGGGCACGGTGATCGGGATTGTCGGCACCATCATCGGCGGCGTGCTCGGCGTGATCGCGGCGCTGAACGTCAGTGAGATGGTCGGCTGGGTCGAGCGCGTCACCGGGCAGCATATCTTCAGTTCCGACGTGTATTTCGTCAGTAACCTGCCTTCGGAGTTGCAGGGTGGGGATGTGCTGTTGATCTGCTCGGCGGGCTTTATTCTGAGCTTCCTGGCAACGGTGTACCCGGCGTTGCGGGCGGCGAAGATCGAGCCGGCTCACGCGCTGAGATATTCGTAAGCGGATACACCGCTTTCGCGAGCAAGCCCGCTCCCACAATGGATCTGTAATTCAGCTCAATCCACTGTGGGAGCGGGCTTGCTCGCGAAGAGGCCGGAACTGCTGGCCTCAATCCCCATTGGGCAACTCGATCACAAACCGCGTCCATCCCGCCTCTGACTCGCAACGAATCCGCCCACCATGGGCCCGGACGATCGATTGCGTAATCGCCAAGCCCAACCCCGCATGCTCGCTGCTGCCTTCCTGCCGCGCCGGATCCGCCCGATAAAACCGGTCAAACAACCGCGGCAACAGTTCGGCTGAAATCCCTTCGCCACTGTTCTCGACCAACACCTGCACGGCATCCGGTTGATCGACGATGGACAGCCGCACGCTGCCCGCCGCCGGGGTAAAGCGCAGCGCGTTATCCAGCAGATTCGACAAGGCCCGACGCAGCATGCTGCGATCACCCTCTATACGCGCGTGACCTTTGCGACTGAGCGTCACGCCGGCGTCCTCGGCCAATGGCGCGAAAAACTCCAGCAGCACATCGCTCTCTTCCGCCAGTTCCAGCGCTTCACGTTTGGGCATCAGCAAGCCGTGGTCTGCCTTGGCCAGGTACAGCATGTCGTTGACCAGTTGCGCCATCCACTGCAACTCTTCGAGGTTGCTGTGCAGCGCTTCGCGGTAATCTTCGAGCGGGCGCGGGCGGGTGAGGGTGACTTGGGTATGAGTCAGCAGGTTCGACAGCGGCGTGCGCAGTTCATGGGCGATGTCGGCCGAGAATGCCGACAGTCGCTGAAACGAGTCGTCGAGGCGTCCGAGCATGGCGTTGAAGCTGTGGGCCATTTCCGCAAGCTCTGGCGGCATTCGCGCTTCCGGCAGTCGGGCATTCAGCGATTGTGCGGAAATCCCGCGGGCGACCGCACTCATGCGCCGCAGTGGACGCAGACCGCTGCGCGCAGCCCAGGCACCGAGCAACGCGGTGGCCAGCGCCGACAGCCCGACAGTCAGCCAGATCAGATGCTGCATGCGCTGCAGGAAATGCTGGTGGTGGGTGATGTCCAGCAATAGCGTCAATTGTGGCGAGTCGGTCTTGTCCGGGTAGAGCGGGGCGTTGAGCACCCGATAATCAGTGCCTTCCTGACTCACGGTCGCCAGGCCGGACTGTTTCGGCAGCGCCGTGGGGATCTGCGTCGAACTGTCGTACCAGCGCTGGCCGTCACTGCCAGTAATGCGCAGTGCCAGATCGGCCTGGCGGCTCAATTCATCCGCCAGCCGTGCCTCGCGTTGACCGGGTTGCACATCCTGCAAGGCCCGGCGCAGGCCGATCAGCTTGCCGTCCAGCAGTTGCTGGTCGAGCTCAACGAAGTGCGCTTCGCTGGCGCGGCTGAACAGCACCCCGGCAAACAACGAGACCACGGCGGTGCAGGCGGCGAACAGCAAGGCCAGACGCGAACTCAAGGACAGGTAACGCATCAGGCAGGACGCTCTTCAAGCACGTAGCCCATGCCGCGTACGGTGTGAATCAGTTTGTCGGGGAAATCATCGTCGATCTTCAGGCGTAAACGGCGGATCGCCACTTCGATCACGTTGGTGTCACTGTCGAAGTTCATGTCCCAGACTTGCGAGGCAATCAGTGATTTTGGCAGCACTTCACCCTGACGGCGCAGGAGCATTTCCAGCAAGGCGAACTCCTTGGCGGTCAGGTCGATGCGCTGGCCACTGCGTTCGACGCGACGGCGAATCAGGTCCAGGCGCAGATCGGCCAGTTGCAGGCTGGTTTCCTGTGGCGTGACGCTGCCCCGACGCAACAGGCTGCGCACCCGGGCCAGCAGTTCGGAGAAGGCGAACGGTTTGACCAGGTAGTCGTCGGCGCCAAGTTCGAGGCCATGGACCCGGTCTTCCACGGCATCCCTGGCGGTCAGAAACAGCACCGGCGTGTCGAGACCGGCGCTGCGCACCGCTTGCAGGATCTGCCAGCCACTGCGTCCGGGCAGCATCACGTCGAGGATCAGCAGCGCATAATCACCGCTCAGGGCCAGTTGCTGGCCGCTGTTGCCGTCGGCCACCAGTTCTGTGTTGAACCCGGCCTCGGTCAGGCCCTGGCGCAGGTAGTGGCCGGTTTTCGGTTGGTCTTCGACGATCAGCAGTTTCATGGGAGGCTCGGGTTTTCGCGGTGATTCGGTGTTTTGCAAACGAAAGCTTTATACCGTGAGAGAGGGCGACGGGCGCCAACCTGACAAAGTTGTAATCTGCCTGTCAGGTAGCTGCCAGCGCAGGCGGGCTAGAGTTTCCCACAGGCTGAACCTTATCTTGTTGGAGTATGACTATGTTTTTGCGCAACCCTCTGGCCGTCGCCGCCTGTTTGCTGGCGCTGAGTTCACCTGTCTGGGCGGCGCCCGCGCACACTTATGACTTCGGTCAACCGGCACCGGCGGCCAAGGCCACCCGTAGCATAGAGGTGGTGCTGAACGACATGTCGTTCGACCCGAAGGCGATTCAAGTCAAGGCCGGTGAGACCGTTCGCTTTGTGTTGGTGAATAAAGGCCAGTTGTTGCATGAATTCAACCTCGGTGATGCGGCGATGCATGCTCAACACCAGCAGGAAATGCTGCAGATGCAGCAAAGCGGCATGCTAACGCCTACTGCGATGAAAGAAATGTCCCACGACATGACGGGCATGGATCACTCGGCCATGGGGCACGGCATGAAGCACGACGACCCGAACAGCGTGCTGGTCGAGCCGGGCAAGACCGCTGAACTGACCTGGACCTTCAGCAAGGCCACCAGCCTTGAGTTTGCCTGCAATATTCCAGGGCATTACCAGGCAGGCATGGTTGGCAAACTGACTGTCAGTCAGTAAGCACTCAAAGGCGTGAGCAAAGGCTGGTAGAATCCGCTGATTCTTCAGTCAGGTTTCCGCCATGCATCCCGCAGCCGAACATTCGCCGCTGGGCAAATCCAGCGAATACATCGCCACGTACACGCCGTCCCTGTTGTTCCCGATCCCGCGCACCGCGAAGTGGGCCGAACTGGGCCTGACCGCCGAAACCCTGCCGTACCAAGGCGTGGATTTCTGGAACTGCTTCGAACTGTCGTGGCTGCTGCCGTCGGGTAAACCGGTGGTGGCGATTGGTGAATTCAGTATTCCGGCCGATTCGCCAAACATCATCGAATCGAAGTCGTTCAAGCTGTACCTGAACTCGCTGAACCAGACGCCGTTTGCCGACATCGCCAGCCTGGAAGCGACGCTGGTCAAGGACCTGTCTGCCGCGGCCGGCAAGCCAGTGGGCGTGCGGGTGCGCAGCCTGAAGGATGTCGAAGCCGAAGGCGTCGTGGCATTGCCGGGCGTGTGCATCGATGACCTGGACATCAGCGTCAGCAACTATGAGCATCCGCGTCCGGAACTGCTGCGTTGCGATGATTCGAAGATTGTCGAAGAGAGCGTGCACAGCCATCTGCTCAAATCCAACTGCCCGGTGACCAGTCAGCCGGACTGGGGCAGCGTGGTGGTGGAATATCGCGGCGCGGCGCTGGATCACGCCAGCCTGCTGGAGTACATCGTCAGCTTCCGCCAGCATTCGGATTTCCATGAACAATGTGTGGAGCGGATTTTCCTCGATCTGCAGCGCTTGCTGAAGCCGCAGAAGCTCACGGTATTTGCACGGTATGTGCGGCGTGGCGGCCTGGACATCAACCCGTATCGCAGCACTGAATCCGTGCAGTTGCCGAACCACCGTCTGGTGCGTCAATAAAATACCCGAGTGTGGACGCTCCAATCTGGGAGCGAGCCTGCTCGCGAATGCGGTCTGTCATTCAACGATGATGTCGACTGACACGACGCCTTCGCGAGCAGACTCGCTCCCACAGGAGGCGGTGTTGCAAATCGTAGAAATGAAAAAGCCCTGCCAGTGATGGCAGGGCTTTTTGCATTTCAGCGCAGGGCGATCAGATCCCCATGCTGCCCAGCGCATTGACGATGTTGCGCAGGGTGCCGGCGATGGCCGGGTGTTCGAGTTCGAAGCGGTTGACCGCCAGGTTTACGCCGTCGGCGATGCTGGCGTCCTGCGTGGCACTCTCCAGTTTGATTTCCGATTCGATCTGCGCCATCAGCGCATGCAGATCTTCACGCTCGGCTTCGGACAGCGGCGGATTCTGCTCCAATTGCTCGCGCAGGGTGTCGAGTTGTTTTTGCAGTTCTTGGGCGGGCATGGTGTGGTTCCTTTTATCAAGAGGCACTGGCATTGACCGCAGCCGCGCGCCAAAGGTCTATGGCTGACCTTTAGATTAATCCACTCTGCTCCAGCCTGCATGATCCCGATCAGGGCTTTTCGCCTTTGAGGCGGCGCAGGCTGATGTCGGCCAGACAGGTATCGAGTTCGCCCAGATGATCGATCACCGAATGCACGCCCAGACCAAACAACTGCAGGGTCGCCTTGGCGCGGCGCTGTTCGCGTTCCTTCTGGCTCAGGGCTTGCCACTCGCTCGGCGACAGGCCGCACAGCGAGCCGCAGGACGCCAGGCCAATGGTCCACAACCCGGCGTTGAGGCCCGATTGCAACAATCGCGGCTCGCCGCTGACCAGCACGCAGCCATCCAGACGACCCACGTTCAGCCCCATCAGTGCTTGCCAACAGGCGTTCGGCGCCGGCCATGGATTGATTGTTGCTGAATATTGCGTCGGTTTGATCCACGCCGGCAGCAGGGCCGACAGCGGTTGCGCGAGGGCAGGGGGCAACTCATCGATCCACGCACAGGGAATCTGCTGGCGCTGCAAACTGAGCAGGCTGTCGAGGGCGCCGGGTGTGGCGTCGGCGTGCTCGGGCAGCGCGCTGGCGTGTTGATGGGCACGGGCACCGAAATCCACCAGACATCCGCTGAGTCCGAACAGCACGGCGGTCAGGCCGGGTGCGGCGACAGGCAAGGCTTCAGCGTGTGTCATGAAAACGTCCCTGAAATAGTCATGAGGCTAGGGGGCGTCGGTGACAGTTGGATGACAAGCGTATGAAAGGGGCTTCAGGAAACGTCCTACATTACTGCTCACGGGTGGACTGCCTAAAATAGCTTTTGCGCTTATACTAGCGGTCTTGATGCTTGGGCCGACGGTGCCCGCGCCAGTAAAAATCCAAGGAGCTTTTCTATGCGCTGGAGCAACCCTCTCGCTCAGCTATGTGTATGTGCCAGCGTCTTGCTGGTTCCGTTTGCCGCCAACGCCGCAACGGAAGAAGACCCTTGGGAAAGCGTCAACCGCCCGATCTTCCAGTTCAACGACTTCGTCGACACCTACGCACTCAAGCCGATTGCGCAGGGCTACGAATACGTGACGCCGCAGTTCCTCGAAGACGGCATTCACAACATGTTCCGCAACGTCGGTGATGTCACCAACCTGGCGAACAACATTCTGCAGGCCAAACCTGCAGCGGCCGGCGTCGATACCGCACGAATCATTTTCAACACCACCTTCGGCCTGCTGGGCTTCTTCGACGTCGGCACCAAGATGGGCCTGCATCGCAGCGACGAAGATTTCGGCCAGACCCTCGGCTACTGGGGCGTCAGCAGCGGTCCGTACGTGATGCTGCCGTTGCTCGGTCCAAGCACCCTGCGTGATGCGCCTTCGAAGTATGTCGACAGCTACACTGCCCCGTACCGCTACATCAACGACATCCCGGTGCGTAACTCGACGTTCGGCCTGAACATCGTCGACACCCGCGCCAGCCTGCTGTCGAGCGAGAAGCTGATCAGCGGCGACAAGTACACCTTCATCCGCAATGCGTACCTGCAGAACCGCGAGTTCAAGGTCAAGGATGGTCAGGTCGAAGACGATTTTTAATCTCGACCGATAAAGAGAAGGCGGCCCTTGGGGCCGCCTTTTTTGTGTGCGCTTATTTCATCTTCAGAATGGTCAGGCCAAGCTTCTGGCTGTCGCCTTCCTGGGCCTTGACCCAGACCACCTCGGTCTCCGCTTCCAGCCCGCTGAGTGCTGCGTGATCGGAATCGATGCGCACGCTCAAGCGGTCGCCAACCGCGAACTGGCGCGGCGCTTCAACCTGCATGCCACTGCTGGAGAGGTCAATGCACACGCCCGACACCTCGTCCCCTTCATGAATCAACACGACATCGGCATCGACCCGCATACGGATGAAATCGCGCTTTTCGCTGTAGTCTCGACCGGTTTGACTCATGGCTTTGTCCTTCCATTGGGTTACGGTTTGAGCTGTTCTTATAACTCTCGGTGATTTGACAAGTAAAGTCGTCAAGCGACCATCGGCGCATGCTTGAAACGCCCCGCGGATGGGAGTACCGTCTGCGCCTTAGAAGGGCACCTCTGGTGCAATCGCGTTCCGGGCCAATGCTCGAAAGCGGTGCAGCAGAGAGGCTAGAAAGCGAATCCAGTAGTCTGAGCCGGGCCAATGCCCCGCCTGCTACGCCAACCTAATTCTGGCGCCGTTTGCCCACATGCCAAAAACCAGTGCCACGCTGCTGATAATCGATGATGACGAAGTAGTGCGCGCGAGCCTCGCGGCCTATTTGGAAGACAGTGGTTTCAGCGTCCTGCAGGCCAGCAACGGCCAACAGGGTCTTCAGGTATTCGAGCAAGACAAGCCCGACTTGGTCATCTGCGATCTGCGCATGCCGCAGATGGGCGGTCTCGAACTCATCCGTCAGGTCACCGAGCGGTCACCGCAAACGCCGATGATCGTCGTTTCGGGTGCCGGCGTGATGAACGACGCGGTCGAGGCGCTGCGCCTGGGTGCGGCGGACTACCTGATCAAGCCTCTCGAAGACCTGGCCGTGCTCGAGCACTCTGTGCGTCGGGCGCTGGATCGTGCGCGCCTGCTGCTGGAGAACCAGCGCTACCGCGAGAAGCTGGAGAAGGCCAACCGCGAACTCGAAGCCAGCCTGAACCTGCTCCAGGAAGACCAGAACGCCGGTCGCCAGGTGCAGATGAACATGCTGCCGGAAAGTCCGTGGCGCATCGACGAGTTCCAGTTTGCCCACCAGATCATCCCGTCGCTGTACCTGTCGGGTGATTTTGTCGACTATTTCCGGGTCGACGAGCGTCGGGTCGCGTTTTATCTGGCCGACGTGTCAGGCCATGGCGCCTCTTCGGCGTTCGTCACCGTGCTGCTGAAGTTCATGACCACGCGCCTGCTGTTCGAGTCCAAACGCAACGGTACGTTGCCGGAATTCAAGCCTTCGGAAGTTCTTGGTCATATCAACCGGGGGCTGATCAGTTGTAAGCTGGGCAAACACGTCACAATGGTCGGTGGAGTCATCGACGAGGAGACCGGTTTGTTGACCTATAGCATCGGCGGCCATCTGCCGTTGCCTGTGTTGTACACGCCTGACAGTGTTCGTTACCTCGAAGGCCGTGGTTTGCCGGTGGGCCTGTTCAATGAGGCCACCTACGAAGATCACGTGCTTGAGCTGCCTGCGACCTTCAGCCTGACGCTGATGTCCGACGGCATTCTGGATCTATTGCCAGAACCTACGCTCAAAGAAAAAGAAGCTGCTTTGCCTCAACGGGTGAAGTCGGCGGGCGGCAGCCTGGATGGTCTGCGGCAAGTGTTTGGATTGGCCACGCTAGGGGAGATGCCGGATGATATCGCCCTGTTGGTGTTGAGCAGGAACCTTCAATGAGTACCGGTAGAATCCAGTTCGCCGAGCAGGACGGCACCTTCGTCCTGAAGTTCGTCGGTGAAGTTCGCCTGACCCTGTGTTCGGCGTTGGATGCGACTATTGAGAAAATCTTCACCGCGTTGAATTTCAACGCGATCGTGATCGATTTGACCGAAACCCGCAGCATCGACAGCACCACCCTGGGCCTGTTGGCCAAGCTGTCGATCCTGTCGCGGCAAAAGGTCGGCCTGCTGCCGACCGTCGTCACCACCCACGAAGACATCACGCGTCTGCTGCAGTCGATGGGCTTCGAGCAGGTGTTCAACATCGTCAACCACCCGGTGCCGTGCCCCGAGTGCCTGGACGACTTGCCGGATCAGGACCAGTCCGAAGAAGTGGTGCGGATCAAGGTGCTGGAAGCGCACAAGATCCTCATGGGGCTGAACGATTCCAATCGCGAAGCCTTCCACGACCTGGTGAATGCGCTCGAGCGGCATTGATCTGGTGAAGTGATGTTGTCTGGGCCGGCCCCTTCGCGAGCAAGCCCGCTCCCACATTTGAAATGCATTCCCTCTGTGGGAGCGGGCTTGCTCGCGAAGGCGAGAGTTCGGACGATGCGTCTTCCAGCGCGAGCGAAAAAAAAGGGCGAACCCGTGAAGGTTCGCCCTTTTTGCATTCCAGTGGCTCAGATCACAGCTTGGCCTGCAGCAGCGCCTCAAGCTTCTCCTGGTCACGGGCAAACTGACGAATACCCTCGGCCAGTTTCTCGGTGGCCATCGCGTCTTCGTTGGACAGCCAGCGGAATTGCGCTTCGTTCAGGCTCAGGCGGGCTTCGCCAGCATGGCCCGGGGCGAGTTTGCGCTCCAGTTTGCCGGTGTCTGCCGCCAGCTTGTCGATCAGGTCCGGGCTGATGGTCAGGCGGTCGCAACCGGCCAACTGCTCGATCTGGTTCAGATTGCGGAAGCTGGCGCCCATGACCACGGTCTTGTAGTCATTGGCCTTGTAGTAGTTGTAGATGCGGGTGACCGACTGCACGCCCGGATCATCGGCGCCGGTGTAGTCATTGCCGTTGGCCTTTTTGTACCAGTCGTAGATACGGCCCACGAACGGCGAGATCAGGAACACCCCGGCGTCGGCGCAGGCAGCGGCCTGGGCAAAGGAGAACAGCAGGGTCAGGTTGGTCTGGATGCCTTCTTTTTCGAGAATCTCGGCAGCGCGGATGCCTTCCCAGGTCGAAGCGATCTTGATCAGCACGCGGTCACGGCCGATGCCGGCCTTGTCGTACAGCTCGATCAGGCGATGCGCACGCTTGAGCACGGCGTCCTGGTCGAACGACAGGCGCGCATCCACTTCGGTGGAAATACGGCCCGGGATCACTTTGAGGATTTCCTGGCCCACGGCGACGCCAAAGCGGTCGCTGGCCAGGCCCACATCGCCCTTGCAGTCGCTGACGCAAGCGTTCAGCAGTTCGGCGTAAGCCGGAATGGCCGCTGCTTTGAGCAGCAGGGAAGGGTTGGTAGTGGCGTCGACCGGCTTGACCCGGGCAATCGCTTCGAAGTCGCCGGTGTCGGCAACCACGGTGGTCATCTGTTTGAGTTGTTCCAGCTTGGAAGTCATGGGTGTGCTCTGTCCTGTGGGTTTGACGACATTACCCGAGCGCTGACAGCCACTCAAGGGCATCAAGGCGTATCGGGTTCCCCGGTGGCAACAACCTGAGAACGGCTGTTTGAAAGGTGGGGCGCGGTATCGATGAATACGATGCCAAAATCGGCCGCAGGTTCAACGCATCTGACGGTCAGCGCCCCTTGAGCACATGGAGGAGCTTATTGCTGACTCAGTTGGGTTCTGACGGCGGTTTCCGCCGGTTTCGGCTGACCGTCGGAGGTCAGCAGGCCGAAATTCTTCTCGCGGTCGTTGCTGCCGGTGTCGCTGTTTTTCCATTCATAGATGGAGGTCAGCGCAATGTTGCGGGTTTTGATATCGGCGACAAACGCACTGATTTTACTGGCCTGACCTTCTGTCCCACCGTTGGAGCTGAGCGCCGAGATGCCCCATTCGCTGATCACCCCCGGCAGATGGAAGTTTTGCTGGATAAACGCCTGGGCGTTACTGATCTGCGTGCCCGTCATGCCATAGGGATGATAGGAAATCGCGTTGAGGCATTTAGGGTATTGGCTGACGATTCGGTTGAGGGCCACCGTGGACGCCGAGCCGGCAGTCGGCGGCCGGGCGAAACCGAAGCCGATCACCGGCGTGGCCTGAGGCTTGTCTTGCAGTGTCTTGCACGCTGCGCTCATGAATGGCACGAAGGTCGTGTCGAAATTCCCGGTCGGCCAGTAGGCGTCGAGATCCGGCTCATTCCACAGTTCAATGGCAACCAGTTGCGAGCCGTAGGTTGTCGCCAGGCTGGCCAACGCGTTGGCGTACGCGACGCCTGCGGCTGCCAGATCACTGGTATTTAGTGGCTGAGTCGTGCGCAGGGTCATCAATACCGGCAGGCCAGCGGCTCGTGCCACGGCGAAGGCGTCGCTGACCTGCTGTTGATAGGCCTGGGTGTTCAGGCTGTCGGTCCAAACGCCAAAGCGCACGAAACTGAAGCCGGTGGTCTTGATCAGTTGGGCGTCTGCGGCAGAGAAGTTCTGGACCTTGACCTGCACGCCAATGGTTTTATGGGTGGGCAATGCCGGGAACAGCTCGCTGGCGTTGACTTGGCTGGCTGTACTGAGCAGCAGCAAGGTCAAAAGGCTCAATCGTTTGAGATGTGCTGACTTCATGTCGGCTCTCCGGGTGAGAAGTGACAACGGCGAATAGGTATCTCGTGATACCTCATTCGAAACTAACAGTGTCACTAAGTGCGTAAATGTTATTTTTTGTCAGGAAATCAAGAACTGAAAATCACAGTTATTTTTAGTCCGGTAATTCCGTTTGGGCGACTTTTGGCGCTGTGGTACTTAATACGCTGGTACTAACAGGGCGAATCTATTTCTGAGTGCAGGATGATCTAGTGGGTTCATTAAGATCCGCACTAGATGTTGGCAGAATGATATTACACAGGAAAGTAAACCTTGTTCAGAAATATCCTTGTCGTGTGCGTTGGCAATATTTGCCGAAGTCCGACAGCAGAACTTCTGCTGCGTAACGCGCTGACCCCCTCAACGATCTCGGTGACCTCCGCAGGCCTCGCGGCCCGGGTTGGCGAAGGCATGGAAGCTTCGGCGCGCCAGGTTCTGGAAGATCACGGGCATAGCGCCGAGGGCTTCACCGCCCGGCAATTGACCGCCGATATCGTCAATCAATCGGACCTGATTCTGGTCATGGAAAAACAACATATGAATCAGGTACTGAAGATCGCCTCGCACGCGAGAGGCAAAGTGTTCCTTCTTGGCAAGTGGCAGAGCGAACGCGAAATACAGGATCCCTATCGTCAAGGTAAGGCCGCTTTTATTCATGCCCATGCATTGATTGAAGATGCTGTTAGCTCGTGGGCGCAGCGCCTCGGACATTGATGAATATTCTTCAGATCAGTGAATGGTAAGAACAGACTTATGCAGTTACCGTCAGTAATCGCCAACCGTGATAACGATCAGGACAGTATTGATCTTCTCGGCATATTTGGCAGTTTGATCGACCAGAAATGGCTGATTGGTGCATTCACCGGTGCCTTCATGGCCGCGGGTGTTGCCTATGCGGTATTGGCGACGCCGGTGTACCTGGCGAACGCGCTGGTGCAGGTCGAACCGAAAAAGAACGACATGCTCGGGTTTTCCGACCTCAGCAGCATGCTCGGCGGCCAATCGCCGTCGGTGACCGAAATCGGCATCATCAAGTCTCGCGCGGTGATCGGCAAAACTGTCGATGACCTGCGCCTGGATATCGACGCCACCCCCAACACCTTCCCGGTCATCGGCGGTTTTCTCGCCAGGCGCTATCGCGGCGAAACCGAGTTCAGCGTGGCGCCGCCGCGTTTTGGCTTTAACAGTTACGCCTGGGGTGGCGAGCGTCTGGAGTTCGCCCGGCTCAATCTGCCCAAAGAACTGTTGGGCAAGAAACTGACACTGGTGGCGGGAGAACAGCAGCGCTTCCAGTTGCTCGATGACAACGGCAACGTGCTGGTCGAGGGCGTCGCGGGTGAAACCTTCGCGCAGGACGGCGTAGAGGGGCAGGTTGCGCAATTGTCGGCCAACCCGGGCACGCGTTTTGAAGTGGTGCGCAATCCGCGAATCGTGACCATTCAGGGTTACCAGGATGCGCTGGATATTTCCGAGCAAGGTAAAGAGTCGGGGATTATCCGTCTGGCACTGGCCAGCGCCGATGCCCCCGAGGCGGTGAAGATCCTCAACAAGATCGCTGCGCTGTACGTCGATCAAAACGTGCGTCGCACTTCGGCAGAAGCAGCGCAGAGCCTGGCGTTCCTGCAAAGCCAGTTGCCGCAGGTCAAGCGCGATCTGGCCAAGGCCAGCGATGCGCTTAACGCCTACCAGACCCACGGCAAGACCGTGAACATCTCCCTGGAAACCCAGTCGGTGCTCGGTCAGTCCGTTGCGCTCGAAACGCGGATTTCCGAGCTGAAAATGCAGCAGGCCGAGATGGATCGCAAGTTCACCAAACAGCATCCGGCGTATCGCGCCCTGATGTCACAGATCGGTGAGTTGACCCAGCAGCAGAAGTCGCTGGAAGGCAAGGTCGGGGATCTGCCAGCCACGCAACAGGAACTGCTCAACCTGACCCGCGATGTGGAAGTGGCTTCGCAGATCTACACGCAGTTGCTGAACAAGTCGCAGGAACTGGACATCGTCCGCGCTGGTGCGGTGGGCAACGTGCGTTTGATCGACCCGGCAGATGTCGACCTGACCAGCCCGGTCAAGCCGAAAAAAGCCCTGATTGTGTTGATCGCAACGTTCCTCGGCGCTTTTGTCGGCGTAGCGCTGGTGCTGCTGCGCAAATCCCTGAGCAAAGGCCTGGAAGGACCGGAAGCCATTGAGCAGCTCGGGCTGCCGGTGTACGCCTCGATTCCCTACAGCACATTGCAGCGCGAAGAGGACAGTAAAAAAGTGCGGGTCAAAAGCACGGCTGAAACGCCGGCCTATCTGCTGGCCCTGCGCAATCCGACCGACCTGTCCATCGAGTCGATTCGCAGCCTGCGCACCTGCCTGCATTTTGCCGCGCTGGATTCGACCAACAACCGGATCATGATCTCCGGTCCCAGCCCGCAGGTCGGCAAGACGTTCGTCTCGTCCAACCTCGCAGCGGTCATGGCGCAAAGCGGTCAACGCGTGTTGCTGATCGACGCCGACATGCGCAAGGGCCACCTGCACAAGTCGCTGAACGTGCCGATCGCCAATGGCCTGTCGGACCTGTTGGTCAAGCGTTGCAGCATCGAGCAGGCCATCAACACCGTGGAAATCGACAACCTGCACTTCATCAGCCGTGGGCAGGTTCCACCCAATCCTTCGGAGCTGTTGATGCACGCCAACTTCCGCGACCTGCTGACCGAACTCAGTGAGCGCTACGACGTGGTGATCATCGATACGCCGCCGCTGCTGGCGGTGACCGACGCAGCGATTGTCGGGCGCGAAGCAGGGATCAGCCTGATTGTCACCCGTTTTGCGGTGAACCCGGCCAAAGAGATTGAAATGACCATTCGGCGCTTCGCCCAGAACGGCATCGAGCTCAAGGGCGCAGTGTTCAACGGCGTCGAGAAGCGCGCGGCCAGCTACTACGGCAATGGCAGCTACGGTTATTACAACTACGAATACGCGTCGGACAAATCCTGAGTTTCAGGGACGTTCCAACAGGCATGAAAGTGGGTGGGTTGTGAAAAAAATACTGCACGTGGCTGAAACGATAAAAGGTGGGGTCGCCACCGTTATTCGTACCATCTCGGCTTCCCCCGAGGATCAGGAGTCGAACTACGAGCTGGTCTATCTGGTGCCGCTCGACCAGAAAAAAGAGCTGCACGGCATCGACGAACGACAGATTCGCACGTTCGAACGCAGCGGCCGCGATGTGCGTTCACTGCTGCGTTTTGCCTGGCAGTTGACCCGGGTGATGCTCAAGGAAAAACCCGATGTGGTGCATTTGCACAGCACCTTTTCCGGGGTGATCGGCCGGGTGGTCTGCGTGCTTCTGCGGCCGTGGCGCAAACCGAAAATCGTTTACTGCCCGCACGCGTTTTCGTTCCTGATGGAAAGCTCGCCGACCAAGCAAAAGATCTACGCGTGGATCGAACGGGTCCTGCAGCGAGTCACCGACGTGATCATCTGCGTCAGCCGCTACGAAATGGACAAGGCGGCGCGTTTCGGCATTCAGCGCAAGCGCATGAAGCTGATCTACAACGGCATTCATCAGCGTGACGAGGCGCCGAAGGCTCAGAGCCCCGAGCCGATTCATCTGCTGTTCGTCGGTCGTCTCGACTACCAGAAAGGCTTCGATGTGTTGCTCAAGGCCTTCGCCAAAGTGCAGCGCAGCGATCTGAAACTGACCGTGGTTGGCAGTGCGGTCAACGAAGACACGGTCGAGTGTCCCGAGATGGACGCTGTCCAGTACCTGCCCTGGGTCACGCCGGCCGAGGTGCACGCGCTGTATCAACAGGCCGACGCGCTGATCGTCCCGAGTCGCTGGGAAGGATTCGCCATGGTGCCGCTCGAAGGCATGGCCATGGGGTTGCCGGTGATCGCCAGCAATTGCACATCGTTGCCCGAACTGGTCACCCATGAGGTGTCCGGTTATGTCTTCCCCACCGGTGACCACCAGGCGCTGGCCGATGTGCTGGCGCGAATCCAGAAGCCGCGGTTGCTCGACCTCGGCAGCGAAGGCCGCAACATCGTGCGCGAACGCTTCAGCGCCGCGCTGATGATCCGCCAGACCTACGACGTGTATTGCGCTCCCACTTATTAAGTAGAACTCAGCTTATGAACGTAACGATTTTGCATGGCTACAGTGCCTCCAACTCCGGTGACGGCCTGCTCGTTGATCTGGCCATTGCGCTGGTGCAGCGCAACTTTGGCGAAGACACCGCGATCAATGTCGTGGCGTCCGATCCGCAGTCTTTCGACTATTTGCCGCACCCGCGTTTTGACGCGCCGGTGATGGCGGCCAAGGGTCTGGGCCGAGTCAAGCAGGCGGTGTTCCTCAATCAGTCGTATGCCGGCCTCGCGGATCTGTTGCAGAAGACTGATCTGATCGTCGGTGTGGGTGGCGGTTACATGCGCTCCAAAAGCGCCTTCGAACACATCAAGTTGAAGCTTGGCCACGCCAAGCAACTGGAAACGGCGATCCTCAGCAAAGTGCCCTCGGTGTACCTGCCGCAAAGCATCGGCCCGTTCCATGGCGAGAGCCGCAAGATCGTCGAGCACTACGCCAGTGCTGATGCGGTGTTCGTGCGCGATAACCGCTCCTTGGCGATGTTCGATGCCTGTGAAAACGTCTACCGCGCGCCGGACCTGGCGGTGCAGTCACTGGCGAGCAAGATCCTTATGCAACCCAAGTTCACCCGCTGCGCCGCATCGCCGGCCACTGTCTGCGTGGTCCTGCGCAAGCCGCCGGAGTGGAGCAAGGACAAGAAGGTCGCCTACGTCGCCAACCTGAAGCTGCTGCTGCAGCGCCTGAAGAACAAAAGCAAAGTGGTCTGCGCAGTACAGAGCGCCGTTCGCGGCAATGATGACGGGGCGTTCTATCGCGAGTTGGGTATCACCGAAGACCTGCTGTCGCTGAAGGCCACGATTGCCCAATATCAGCCCGACCTGGTGATCTCGGTGCGCCTGCACGGCGCCATCGAGTCGCTGCTGTCCGGTGTTCCGGCGTACCACATCAGCTATGAGCGCAAGGGCTTCGGCGCCTATCAGGACATGGGCGTGGAGGATTGGGTGATCAATGGTGGCGACATCAATGTCGACACCATCATCGACACCGTTTACGCGCCCAACGCACTGTCGAATTTCGGCAAGCGCCTGACCGACACCTGCCGCGAAATCGAGGCAAAAACCGTGGCCATGGACGAGATCATCAAAGGGATCGTTCGATGATATTTCGCCTGCTGCTGCGCGGTGGAGCGTTAGGCGCGAAGTTTCTGCTGGTGTTGGCCATCACCCATTACCTGGGTTACGAAGCGCTGGGTTTTTATGGGGTGGTGGTCGCGGCTTCGCTGATCGCCTCAAAGTTTTACAGCGTCGGGTTCAGTTCCGAGATCAATCGGTTGATCAGCGTCGGCGGCAGTTCGCGGCGGGTGGTCGACAAAGTCCTGTTGCTGTACCTGGCGGTAGGGCTGCTGCTGTCGCTGCTGACGGTGGGGATCTACTCGCTGTTTCAGCAGGTCGAGGCGAGCACTGCGCTGATCCTCTGCGTGACGCTGGTGCTGCTCACTGAACACCTGTCGTTCGAAATCAACTCGTTCGTGTTTTCCGCGCAGAAAGCCACGGCGGGCGCGCTGCTGTTTTTCATCAAGACCGGCCTCTGGGCGCTGCTGGCGGTGGGCGGGATGATGCTCGACCGGGTGTCCGGCATCGCCAGTGTGCTGTGGCTATGGGTGGCAGCCAACGTGCTGGTGATCATCGCCGGTTACCTGATCGTGGTGAATGTGCACAAAGGCCGGGTCAGCGCGGCGCTGACGACCGCGACCGTATGGAAAGCCGGGTTGCCGTTCTATTTCGGTACGGGGCTGATCGCCTTGAGTCAATACGCCGAGCGCTTTCTGATCGCCGACCTCGAACCCTACGCCAGCCTCGGTAAATACGTGTACGCGTGGTCGGCGGCGAACACCTTGCAGGCGCTGTCTTACGCGGTGGTGGCGGTGGTCGGCATTCCGGTGCTGGCCAAGCGATTTCAGGCCGATCAACAGGCGTTCACGGTCCGGCAATTGTTCGTCAACAAATGGGTAATGCGCTCGCTGGTGGTGTCGGCGGCAGTGGCGGTGCTGATTTATCTGTTCTTCAACTTGGTGCTCGATTATGTCGCCACCAGCGTGCCGCGTCCGGATAACGCGATCCTCGGCGTGCTGATTTTTTCCTTCGCCCTGCGGGCCATCGGCGACATCGTCTGGGGCGGTCTGATCGCCTCGAAAAACAGTCGGGTGTCATTCGCCAGCGCGGCAATCTGCCTGCTGGTGTCGGTGCCGGTCAGCTATGGGCTGATCAAGCACTATTCGATTTATGGCGCGGCGTGGGGCAATGTCTTCGCGATCATCGTGCAGCTCGGCGTGATTGCGCTATTGACCCGTGCGACCCGTGCAAAAGGGGCGCTGGCATGGGGTTGAAGCTGCCGTGCATCGAGTTTCGCGGACGCAGACTCGATTCCTCGCTGTCTTTCCTGATTCTGTTCACCGGATTGTTTCTGTCGGTGGCGATGCCGCTGCTGATCCCGCGTGACCCGGGCCCGGATGCGATGACGTTGTGGTCGTCCTACGCGCGCGCCGACAACTGCAACTTTTGGAACCCGTTCTCGCCGGACCGCTCTTCCTACGAATGTTCGGCGTTCCTGCTGCGGCCCACCGGGATCAACCTGACCAACGCCTGGGCCTACGGGATGTTCTGCAATTTTTTCCTTACGGCGATCCCGGTGGTGGTGTTCCGGCGCATGCCGCTGGCGATCTTCGGCACCCTGTGCCTGTGGGGCGTGGTGCGGTCGTTCTTTCTGGAAAACCTGACCAAGGAAATCATTGTGTCGGTGGCGGTGTTGAGCATTTTGTTCAGCTCGTTGACGCGTAAATACCGCAGCGGTTTTTTCCTCTCTGCGGTGATTTACGGTGTGCTGATCCGGCCTTACTGGATTCTGTTTTCGCTGTCGTGGTTTGGCGTCTGCGTAATGAAAAAGTACGTGTCGCGTTTCACCTTCTTCCTGATGCTGTTCCTGTTTTATCTGGCGGTGGCCATGGCTATCCAGTTGGCGCTGGGGTTTCCGGTGTCGTCGATTCGCGCGAGCAACAACGAGTTGCGCACCGCAGGCGAGGAGGGCTCCAAATCGCTGATTGTGTCGTGGCTCACCGGCAGTGATTTCGTCTCGCAGGCGCTGGATTCGATGATCATCTTCTTCCGGTTGTCGTTCCCGGTGGAGCTGATTCTGCTGTCGGGGCCGGGGCAGGTGATCTTCGTCGCGCTGATGATCATGACTGCTCTGCTGCTGTTCAAAGTCATCACCTCCACCGATTACAAAGGCGCGCCGATCGAGACCAAACCCAAGGAACTGATCGCGATTCCGCTGGCGTTTCTGCTGGTTCAGGGTTTGTTCGAACCGGACTTCGGCTCCTTCGCCCGGCACTTTTCCATGGTGGTGCCGGTGCTGTTTGTCGGGCTGGGCCTGATGTTGCGCGCGAACAAACCGGTGCGGGTTGAATCAAGAGTTCTGAATTGAGGCGGGTGCTGTATGTCGAGCAAGAAAAAGTCCCTGGAGATCGAAACCCTGCGCGGCCTGGCGTGCCTGCTGCTGGTGCTCTATCACGTCATCGGACCGTTGGGCGGGGGGCTGAAAATCGATATCGGCTCGCCGTTCCGGGTCATCGCCGACTCCATGGTGTATGTGCGCATGCCGCTGTTCACCTTCATTTCCGGCTACATCTATTCGATCTACAAAATTCGCGGTAATGACTTTTCCGCATTCTTCAACGGCAAGGTGCGACGACTGATCGTGCCGCTGTTTTGCGTCGGTGTGCCGTTCTCGGTGTTGCAGGCGGTGGGGCCAGGCGTGAACAAGGACGTCGGGGTGATCGACGCGTTGTTGTCGTTCTGGGTTCCGGTCAACCACTTCTGGTTCTTGCAGGCGGTGTTCATCATTTTCATGTTCGTCGGCCTGCTGGAATGGCGCGGGATGCTGCGCTCGATGACGCGCTTGTATGGGCTGTTTGCATTTGCGGCGGCGGTGTTTCTGTTGCCACCGTTCAAGCTCGATGCGTTCGGCATCAATGGCGCGATTTACCTGCTGCCGTTTTTCGTGGCGGGGATGATCGGGCAGGAAAATGTCGAGGCGCTGAAGCAGCGGTTCAAGGTGATCGGGCCGCTGGTGTTTGTGCTGATCTCGTTGACGCTGCTGTATGTCGCGGCGATTGATCGCGAGTTGATTGTCGATCGTCGCAGTCTGATCGGGTTGACCGTGGGCTGTGTGTCCTGCATCGCTTTGCTGTCCAGTGACATGCGCTCGAAGTGGCTGACCTGGCTGGGTGGGTATTCTTACGCGATCTTCCTGTTCCATGTGCTGTTTGCGGCGACTTCGCGGTTTGTCATGGGGCGACTGGGCGTGAAAGACGAAAGTATTCTGGTGCTCAGCGGACTGCTGTCTGGCCTGTTGGGGCCGGTGCTGTTGTCGATGATTTTCAGTCGCTTCAATGTCACGTCGGTACTGTTCCTGGGTGAGCGTGCGGCGAAGAAGAAACCGGCGGCGAGCATTGCTCCGGTGGTGCCAGCCAATAGCTGAAAAGCTTCGCGAGCAAGCCCGCTCCCACAGGGTTCAGGTTGGACACAGATTAAGCAGACGCCCGCATCACCTGTAGGAGTGAGCCTGCTCGCGATAGCGGTCTGTCAGTCAGAGTGACAGCGTCTGAACCAACGCCATCGCGAGCAGGGTTTTCGGCAATTCACGCAACCCCTGTGGGAGCGGGCTTGCTCGCGAAGGGTCCATTCCAGACTGAAGGAAATAACGCATGTTGGCAGTGGATGACGCTCAGCCCGTTGCAGCGTCGGTAGTCGAAGCAGGCGATGCCCGCGAGCGCTTTGCGCAGTGGCGCGAAGGCAAGGCCGGGAAGGTGCTGTCGGTCTCGGTGATCGGCGACAGCTACAGCGCCGGGCAGGATTTCTACCTGAACAAACTGGTGCAGCGCGTGGCCGGGGAGGTCGGATTTGCCGGTCCCGGTTATGTCGGCTTCAACCACGGTGCGGCGCTGGGTGGCACACATTTTAAATACACCCGCAGCAGTGAGAAGTACTTCGGCGGTGGCTGGCAGGTGTCCGGACTCGGTCAGGCCAGCCCCGACAGCCGCACGGTGACCGGCAAGCCCGGTGCCTGGCTTGAGATTGACGCCAGTGCGACACCGGCGATCAACACCACCGTTACTCAGGCGAAATTGCTCTACCTGGGCACTGGCGAGTCCGCAGAGCTGCGCTATCGCTGGACGCCGTCGCAAGACTGGCAGCCGCTGGAACTTGATGGCTCAGGCGTACAGGAAGTACCGCTGGCCGGTCTTGCGGCAGCGGCAGACTGGTCGTTCAGACTGGAAGTGGTGAAGGGCGCGCCGACCTTGTTTGGGCTGTGGATGAGCAATGATCACGACGGCGTACGCGTGTCGAAACTGGCTGCATCGGGCGCAGCTTCCGCGGACTTCTATCACCAGGATCCGCAATGGCAGGTGCAGTGGAAAGCCGCCGTGTCGAAGATCCCCGCCGACATTTATCTGATCATGCTCGGCGGCAACGATCAGGGCTTTGGGGTCAAACCCGAACAGTATCTGCAGAACGTTCAGGGGCTGGTGGCAATGATCCGCGAGATTCAACCGGCGGCGAGCATCAACCTGATCCTGCGCCAGGACACCACGCGTTCCAGCGCCTATCCAATGTCAGCGTACGCACAGGTCTTGCAGCCGTGGGCGCATGAGCAGCATCTGGGTTTCGCCAATCTGCAATGCGCCTTTGGGCCTGACGTCAAACGGTATGCCGTCGCGATGATCGGCCCGGACAAGATTCATCCGCAGCCGGCCACGGGCGGGAAGGTGATTGCCGATTATTTCTATGGCTGGATCACCGGCACCAAGGATCGTTGCGACGTGTCGCCACGATGATCGTTCCCCACGCTCTGCGTGAGGTCGATCAGGTGTCCTGCTGAAAAGCGTCGACTTGACTCAGCAACTCCGAGAGCTTCTGCGGCATCAGCTGCGTGGCACAACGAGTCTCGACATTGATGATGATTGCCGGCTCGTTGCAGCACAGACGCACGCGGAATCGCCAGTCGCTGAAGATCACTTTCAGACCATCACGGTCATCCATTTCCAGCGCCTGCCCGGCGTAGCGTTTCTTCAGATGGGCGAGCAGGGGATAGGGATCCGCCAGCGTGCGACGAATGTCGCCGGACGCGGGGAACATGCCGATACGCTCCACCAGCAGAATGCTGCCCAGCCACGACTCGTTGGCGCTGGGCAATGGCTGATGGCGTGACAACCAGCTCACCACCCCGAGGTTGCCCACCTCCCGCTCAATGTCCGCTGAATGTTGTGCGATGTTCATGCTGGTCTCCTGAAAGAGAAGTGGGCGGGGAACCGTCTCAGCGGCCCTTGAGGTAAACGTTGTCGTAGCAGAAATTGGTCGCCTGCAAGTAACCCTCGGCGTCGCCGCAGTCGAAGCGCAGGCCCTTGAACTTGTAGGCCAGCACGCAACCGTTCTGCGCCTGTTTCATCAGCGCGTCGGTGATCTGGATCTCGCCACCCTTGCCGGGTTGGGTGTCGGCGATCAGGTCGAAGATGTCCGGGGTCAGGATGTAGCGGCCGATGATCGCTAGGTTTGACGGAGCGTCCTGCGGCGCCGGTTTTTCCACCATGTGGTTGACCCGGTAAATACCTTCGGAAATCAGTTCGCCGGCGATCACTCCGTATTTGTGAGTCTGATCGGCCGGGACTTCCTGGATGGCGACGATCGAGCAGCGGAATTTCTTGTACAGCTGGATCATTTGCGTGAGTACGCCGTCACCTTCCAGGTTCAGGCACAGGTCATCGGCCAGTACCACAGCGAAGGGTTCATCGCCGATCAGCGGGCGGCCGCTGAGAATCGCGTGGCCCAGGCCTTTCATTTCCACCTGACGGGTGTAGGAGAAGGTGCAGGTGTCGATCAGCTCGCGGGTGCCGGCGAGGAATTTTTCTTTCTCGGTGCCGCGGATCTGGTGTTCGAGTTCGTAGCTGATGTCGAAGTGGTCTTCCAGCGCACGCTTGCCCCGACCGGTGACGATTGCCATGTGCTGCAGGCCTGCGTCCCGTGCTTCTTCGACGGCGTATTCGATCAACGGCTTGTTGACGATCGGCAGCATTTCCTTGGGCATGGCTTTGGTGGCCGGCAAGAAACGCGTGCCGTAACCGGCGGCGGGGAACAAACATTTACGAATCATAAAAATATCCTGAACAGTCATGGAACACCGTCAACGGGTGCGCGCACTAACGAAGGTGTGCAAGTTTCAATGAATATTGAAAGACTGCTTTAATACCTGAGTCAGGTGCTGAGTGGCAATTAGCAAGCGCGGTAAAACATGACAATGTTATGAGATGTCGGTAACAGCGTTATTAGTTATTTTTAGTCGGTATCTGTTGATAGTGACGAGTGTACTTGGGGTGCTAATAAGTACCCGGCAATACAGTTTGACCTGCAAAAATATTTATTGCCAGTGGTTGAACTAATTTTGTTTGAGGCTGTTGTCGTCCTTCTTTGTGTGGTGCGCCACAGAATGAATAAAAGGGACTTGACAGGCTACTAGTCACTTATCCAATGACGGACCGCGCTATGAAGATTCTGGTAACGGGTGGCGCCGGCTATATCGGCTCGCACACCACACTTGCGCTGCTGGAAGCAGGTTATGAAGTTGTTGTACTGGATAATCTTTGCAACAGCAGCGACGCGGCACTGCACGCGGTGGAAGGCATTTGCGGAAAACGTGCGTTGATGATTCGCGGCGATGTCTGCGACCGGGCGTTGCTGGACCGGATTTTTCGCGAGCACCACATCGAAGCTGTCCTGCATTTTGCCGGGCTGAAAGCCGTGGGCGAGAGCGTGCGCAAGCCGCTGGAGTACTACGAGAACAACGTCGGCGGCAGCGTCACGCTGTGCCAGGCGATGGCCGCGGCAGGGGTGTTCCGCCTGGTGTTCAGCTCGTCGGCCACAGTGTATGGCGAGCCTGCGCAGATGCCGATCCGCGAGGATTTCCCCACCGGCGTTCCGACCAACCCTTATGGCCAGTCCAAACTGATCGTCGAGAACGTGCTGCGCGACCTGAGTCAGGCCGAGCCGCGCTGGAGCATCGCCTTGCTGCGCTACTTCAACCCGATCGGCGCCCATGACAGCGGGCACATGGGCGAAGACCCCAACGGCATCCCCAACAACCTGCTGCCTTACATCAGCCAGGTGGCGGTTGGCAGCCTGCAGGAGTTGTCGATCTTCGGCGACGATTACCCGACGATCGACGGCACCGGCGTGCGCGATTACATCCACGTCGTCGACCTTGCGGATGGCCACCTGAAGGCGTTGCAGTCGATTGCCGGTCGCCCGGGCATTCACACCTGGAACCTCGGTACCGGCGACGGCTACAGCGTGATGCAAGTGCTGCGCGCCTTCGAGCAGGCCAGCGGGCAGCCGGTGCCATACCGGGTGATGCCGCGTCGCAGCGGTGACATCGCCGAGAGTTGGGCCGATGCCTCGAAAGCGGCAAAGGAACTCGGCTGGAAAGCCACGCGCAATTTGCAGGACATGGTCACCGATACCTGGCGCTGGCAATCGAACCATCCTCGCGGTTATCTCGAATGATGTCGTTCTAATACTGAATGTTAGTTTCGGTCAGGTGTTAGATATCGTCGGGAAAATACGCTGGAAATGCCTTTTGCAAGTCCGTAGATATAAACCTGCCGTTCGACTTTTATCAGTTGGGTAAGACTGTGAAAGAACGACGGATCTTGTTCGCACTTTTCGCGGACTTGAACTCTACCACCTCTAACACCGGCCGGTTTTTAACAGGCCGACTGTTAGAAAGGAGTTGATATGAAAAAAGTGATGGCGATTGCCCTGTTGACGATGTTGAGCAACTGGGCGTCCGCCGCTGAAGCGCCGCTTACTGCGGTAACCAATGTATCTGGCAGTGTCGCGGCTTCTACAGCGCCTGCTGCCAGTACGGCAATGGTTGCCAGCGCAGTCGCGGCGTCCAACAGCGGCGGAAGTGCCAACGGCGGTACCACCGGTACGACCGGTACCACCGGCACCACCGGCACGCACAACTAACAGGAACATTTGTTAGTGCAGTACAGGGTCGCCCGACGCAAGTCGGGTGACTTTGTTTTTAGATTCGCCCTTGAATAGCGTAGTGCCATTATGACTCGTAGTTTTTCTCTCTTGATGTTGGCAAGTATCGCTTTGCAAGGTTGCATGTTTTCCCCTGGCCAATACCTCAGCACCAGTGACATCACCCGCCAGGGCGCCAGCGAGAGCAGTCGGGTCGAACTGATCCCGATCACGCCCAAGCTGATCTCGATGACGCGCGCCACGCAAAAGCGTGAATCGGTGCCGGCGGAACTGCTGGCAACGCCTGCCGAATACCGCATCGGCAGCAACGACGTGTTGTACATCACGGTGTGGGATCACCCGGAGCTGACCGCGCCATCGGGGGCACAACAGCAGATCGACGCCAACGGGCGTCTGGTGCGCTCCGATGGCACGCTGTACTACCCGTTCATCAAGGAAGTGCAGGCGGCTGGCAAAACCATCCAGCAACTGCGTGCGGACATCGAAACCCGACTGTCGGCGTTCATCGCCGAGCCGCAAGTGGATGTTGCGGTGCTGCGTTTCGCCAGTCAGAAAGTGGTGGTCTCGGGCGCCGTGGCCAAGGCCGGTCCACAGCCGATTTCCACCAACCCGTTGAGCGTGGTCGAGGCCCTCGGTTCCGCCGGCATCGATACCAACAATGCCGATTTGTCGGGCCTGCTGCTGACCCGCAATGGTCGGGTGTATCCGCTCAATCTCGACGCACTCAATCAGCACGATTCCGAGTTGCAGAACGTCTACCTCAAGGGGGGCGATCAGCTGTATCTGCCGTACAACGACAACAAGCGCATCTACGTCATGGGCGAAGTCAATCAGCCCCGTGCGCTGAGCTTCAAGACTGCAACGATGAACCTGTCTGACGTACTTGGTTCGGTCGGCGGCTTGAGTCAGACCACCTCCAACGGCAATGCGGTGTACGTCATTCGCGGGGTGGAGAATCTCGATGTCGAGCCGGCGAAGATCTATCAGCTGGAAGCCGAGTCGCCAACGGCCATGGCCCTCGCTTCGCACTTTCAAGTACGTCCCCAGGACGTGGTGTATGTCGGGCCTGCCAACGTGACGCGCTGGAATCGCCTGATCAGCCAGTTGGTGCCATCGGCATCGATTGTCGGCACCGGCGCTTCCGCCGCGAAGAACTGGAGCGAATTCAGTAACAACAACGCCAAATAGGCCCGACTGTGAAAACCTTGAAAGTTGGCGTCTGCCTGATGGCGGCCTTGTTGCTGTGTGGCTGTAACCCGCTGATGACCGCTTCGGTGCGCAACCTGAAATCAGCGGTGCTCGGCCCGGATGATCTGGATGTGACGGCGGCTCAGGTGGCCGAGGTCAAGTACCCGCAAATCAAACTGACTACGCCGTCCGGCTCCGGGGTGCTGGCGCTGCTGCGCGAGCGTGAAGACCTGCAGTTCTGGGTTGCCTCCGGCAAGCAGGTATTGCTGCTGCGTGACGGCCTCGCCGTGCGCACCATAGGCCTTGGCGTGGAGGGTGATCTGGACGGCACGCGGCTGTCCGACGACGCGCCGTTCAAACAAGGCCTGCACCGCGTTGCCGATGGCTTCACCACCCAGCGCTGGATCGACCTTTACAGGGGGCAGGAGGTCGGCTTGATCGTCAACAGCCGCTTCTTGCGCCGGTCCACACAAACCCTGGACATTCTCGACAAGGAATACACCGTGCTGCGTGTCGACGAGCAAATCGACGTCCCGGCCATCGGCCTGCGTGCGACCAACCATTATTGGGTTGATCCGGTGGACGGTTTCATTGTGCAGAGCGAGCAGCAACTGACCTCGCAATTGCGCGTGCGCATCGTGCAATTGACGCCTGATCGCAGGCATCTGCCGTGAAGCGCTTGCGGATGTTATCGGCTTGCCTGTTGTTGATCAGCGGCGTCGGTCAGGCAGCGGTCACCGTCAGCGGTGACGTCGCCAATCCGGGGCCGGTCGAATTGCCACCAGGCGGGCGCTTGCTTGACGTGATCAGCGTGGCGCAACCGAATGCCGAAGGTTACTGGCTGGCGGGGGAGTTGCTGCGTCAGTCGTTGCTGGACGAGCAGGCCCGGCTCAAGGCTGGGGTGCTGTTCGATCTGGATGTGCTGCAACGCATGGCCGCGCTGTTCGACCGCCCCGGTCGGGCGGCACTGGCGTTGCGCCTGGCCGGGCAGGTGCAGCAGATGGCGGTCACTGGCCGGCAGGTCGCGGATCTCGATCCGGTCGCGGTGGAAGTCGGTTTTGCGCGCAACATTCGCCTGGATGATGGCGATCGTCTGATCTACCCGAAGCGGGTCGATGAGGTGCAAGTGCTGGGCGCGGTTGCCGACACTTGCCACGTGCCTTATCAGCCGCTGCTGGAGGCGCGCGAGTACCTGCAAAGTTGCACGCCGCTAGACGATGCCGAGGCCGATTATCTGTGGCTGATCCAGCCCAATGGTGCGGTCCGGCGCGTGGGCATTGCGCACTGGAATCGCGAGAGTGGGCACTTCCCAGTGGCCGGCAGCAAGATTCTGGTGCCGGTGAAAAACGATGATCTTGATCCGCCTGTTCCTGAACTGAATCAGCAGTTGGCCGAATTGATTGCCACGCAGCTGGCTGAGGTGGTTCGTTGAAGTTACGTGTTGCAGCTGTGTTGTTATTGCCGTGCGGTCTGGTGCATGCCGAGCCGCGCATTACTCAAAATGATTTCGGTGGCACGGGGCTGTTGCAGACGCCGACGGCGCGCATGGCCCCGGCCGGCGAACTGAGTGTCAACGCCAACCGCACCGAGCCTTACAGCCGCTACAGCGTGTCGCTGCAGCCGCTGGACTGGCTCGAAGGCTCGTTCCGCTACACCGCCATCACTAACCGCCCGTACGGGCCGGAGTCGATGAGCGGCAGCCAGAGCTATAAGGATAAGGCGGTCGATGTCAAAGTCCGGTTGTGGGAGGAGAGCCACTGGGCGCCCGACTTCGCCATCGGCTTCCGGGACATCGGCGGTACCGGCCTGTTCGCCAGTGAATATTTCGTCGCCAACAAGCGCTATGACAATTTCGATTTCAGTGCCGGCATTGCCTGGGGGTACCTGGGCAATCGCGGCGACATCGACAACCCGCTGGGCTATCTCGATGATCGCTTCAAGACCCGGCCCGCGATGGAAGGCACCGGCGACGTCAACGCCGGTTCGTACTTTCGCGGCAAGCCTTCGTTCTTCGGCGGCGTGAGCTATCAGACGCCGTGGGATCGGCTCAGCCTGAAACTCGAATACGAAGGCAACGACTACAAGCACGAACCGAAGGACAACGTGATCGTGCAGGACTCGCCGATCAACCTTGGCGCGGTGTTCAAGGTCACCGATTCGGTTGACGTCAGCGCGGCGTGGGAGCGTGGCAACACGGCGATGTTCGGCGTGACCTTCCACACCAATTTTGTCAGCCGCAAGGCCCCTGCCAAGACTTACGACCCAACGCCCGAACCGTTGCCGGCGAAGGCGCCGAGCACGCCGCTCGATCAGGTCAACTGGGCCGATGTGTCGCAACGCCTGCAGCAAAATGCCGGGTACAAGGTCGAGCGCATCAGCCAGCGCGATTCCGAGTTGATCGTGTACGGCGAGCAGCAGCGCTACTTCCATTCGTCCAAGGCAGTTGGCCGCGCGAGCCGGATTCTCGACAACAGTGTGAACGACGACATCAACTGGTTCACCGTGGTCAACAAGCGCTACGACTTGCCGCTGGAAGAGACCAGCGTGCCACGCCAGACCTTCCGTGAAGTGATCAACAACGAGGAGCCGCTGGAGTCGTTGCACCGCACCACCGAGATCAATCCGGCGATGCCGCACAACGAGAAAACCCTCTATACCGAAGCGCCGCAGCATTTCAGTTATGGTGTCGGCCTGGGCTTCAAGCAAAACGTCGGCGGCCCTGATGGCTTGCTCTATCAGTTCAGTGCCGACGCGGATGCCGAGTACCGCTTCAACCGCAACACCTGGTGGAGCGGGCTGCTCAGTGCCAACCTGGCGAACAACTTTGACAAGTTCAGCTACGATGCGCCGAGCGGTCTGCCGCGGGTGCGCACCGATTTGCGTCAGTACCTGACCACCTCGGAAGTGACCATGCCGTTGTTCCAGGTCAGCCATGCCGAGCAGTTGGACAAAGACCTGTATGGCATGGTCTACGGCGGGTATCTGGAGTCGATGTTTGCCGGTGTCGGCGGTGAGGTGCTGTTTCGTCCGACCGGCGAGCGCTGGTCGGTAGGCGCCGATCTGAACTATGTACGCCAGCGTGAATTCGACCAGGGTTTCGGCCTGCGCGACTACTCGATCTGGACCGGCCACATCACCGGTTACACCGACCTGCCGTACGACACGCTGGCTGCGGTCAGCGTCGGTCGCTATCTGGCAGGCGACTGGGGCGGCACGCTCGACATTTCCCGCGAGTTCTTCAACGGCGTGCGCTTCGGCGCCTGGGCCACGATCACCACCGCCGGCAGTGCGGAGTACGGGGAGGGTAGTTTCGACAAGGGTATCTATCTGTCGATCCCGTTCGACGAAATGATGAGCATGTCGACCATGCGCCGCGCCAACCTCGTCTGGGCCCCACTGACCCGTGACGGCGGCGCAAGGCTCAATCGCAGCTTCCAGCTGCACTCGATGACCGACAGCCGCGAGGGCGACATGTTCTACCGCAACTTCTCGAAGATTACCGAGTAACCCCCGGAACCTGTAGTAGTGAGCCTGCTCGCGAAGGCGTCAGCGCATTCGACATCAATGTCGCCTGACCCACCGCTTTCGCGAGCAAGCCCGCTCCCACAAAGGGACCTGCAGCAAGCCACCCATCCCGACCCACCCACAAAGGGACTTGCGGCAGCCACCCATCCCGATCCAACGCCCAATCCCCGGTGGGAGCGGGCTTGCTCGCGAAGGCGTCAGCCCATTCAACATCAATGCCACCTGACCCACCGCTTTCGCGAGCAAGCCCGCTCCCACAAAGGGACCTGCGGCAGCCACCCATCCCGATCCAACGCCCAATCCCCGGTGGGAGCGGGCTTGCTCGCGAAGGCGTCAGCCCATTCAACATCACTGCCACCTGACCCACCGCTTTCGCGAGCAAGCCCGCTCCCACAAAGGGACCTGCGGCAGCCACCCATCCCGATCCAGCGCCCAATCCCCTGTGGGAGCGGGCTTGCTCGCGAAGGCGTCCGTCCATTGAACATCACTGCTGCCTGACCCACCGCATTCGCTTGCAGGCAAGCTCCCACAATGAGTTCTGCGGCAGGCCACAAATCCCGAGCCATACCGAGATCCCCTGTGGGAGCTAGCCTGCTAGCGATGGCGTCAGTCCATCCAGCATCAATACCCGTTCCCTCTAAATCCCGCCCACAAAAAAGGGGACTTTCGTCCCCTTGCGGTATTGCCTGGCCTAGCACCCGCCCATCAATAAATGTCTTTCGACAGCAACGTAAACGGCGTCTTCACCAGAATCTTCAGATCCAGCCACAACGACCAGTTGTTGATGTAATGCAGGTCCATCTCGACGCGACGCTGCATCTTGTCGATGGTGTCGGTCTCGCCACGGCAGCCGCTGATTTGCGCCAGGCCGGTGATACCCGGTTTGATTCGGTGACGGGCCATGTACGCGAGGATTTTCCCCGAGTAGTAGTTGTTGTGCGCCACCGCGTGCGGACGCGGACCGACCAGGGCCATCTGCCCCTGCAGCACGTTGAACAACTGCGGCAGTTCGTCCAGCGACGTGCGGCGGATGAAGCGCCCGACCGCAGTGATGCGCGAGTCATTGCGGCTGGCCTGGATCACCTCGCGGTCATCGTGAACGCGCATTGAGCGGTACTTCCAGACCTGAATCACCTTGCCGTTCCAGCCGTGGCGATCCTGCTTGAAGAACACCGGGCCGGGAGAGCTGATCTTCACCGCCAGCGCAATCAGCAGCAGCAGCGGGCTCAACAGGATGATTGCCAGCAACGCCACGCCTTTTTCCACCAGACTTTTGCTCAGGGCAGCGGTAGGGCGGCTGGTCAGCGGGCTCTCGTTGAGGCAGATCGCCGGCAGACCGTCCACCACCTTCACTGAGTGGTTGAGCAGGGTCAGGCTGTTCAAGTCCGGTACCCAGACCACATCAACGTTGGCACCCAGCAAATCGACATACATCGCTTCGATTTTCGCGGCTTCCGCCAGTGGCAGGGTGATGTACAAACGGCGGATGTCATGGTCCTTGATCAGTTGCAGCAGATCTTCCTGATCACCGACCACACGTGGTGCGTCCGCATCCAGATTTGCCGTCGCACCATTGCTGACCAAACCGACCAGCGGCAGGTTTTCCACCTGACTGATCTTCTTCGCCAGGCCCAGTGCCAACTCACCCGTTCCGACGATCAGGGTCTTCTGCGCGCTGGTGCGGGAACGCTGGTAGTACTTGGAAAATGCATGCAGCGGCGCGTACAACAGCGCCTGACCGAGGAAACCGTACACCGCCCAACTCAGCGTCACTTCACGGGAGAACACCTCGTCGGCCTTGCACACGAACGCGATACAAGCCAGCGCCACCATGGTCATCGACCAGCCCATGAACAAACGCCCGAGCCCGGTCAGGTAATTGTCCTGCTTGCGATACACGCCGCTGAACGTATACGCCGGCACCGAAGCCAGTACCGCCAGTGTCGCGCACATGCGGTAATAGAACTCGACCGTTCCTGTGTGTTGTTCAGCCAGCATGAACAACAGTGCAACAATGAAACTCTGCGCCAGCGCCCATTGGCCCCAGAAGGTAAGTCCCTTGAGGCCGTTATTTCGATTGATCCGTAGAGAAAGTTCCATGAGATATCCCCAGAAATACGTCCATTCAGGTTTCGACAGTTGAAGTCCGAGTTGCTAGTAGGCTTGTTGTTGTTATTGGACGAGTGTCCTGAGGTAACAACGTCGATAGGCCGAACTGTCGTCAATCAATAGACTAAGTTATTGCCGGAGAGGGTGTCTGACGAGTTCTAACAAGATGGCACAATGCCAACTTTTTAATAATCAAATACAAGGCTGTTAGAAAAGGTCGCAGAACGGAGGGTGAATAAATTATGTTGTGTTTGTTACTGTAGGAGGGGTGGAGGCAGGGAGCTTTATTTTACCAGGGGAGGTGAAGTCAAACAGAGTGCTCTTGTTGTTTTTGTAATCGCACTGTTCTGTTTGTCTTGTTCGTGGATATCGTCGGTGTTTACGCCACGATGTCCTGGATGAGGCAATAACCGCGGTTTCTTACGGCACGAAACAAGCGCTCACCATTACTGGCACTTTTGAACTTGTCCTGCAGGCGACTCAGGCACATCTCAAGGCCACGATACTGTTCCGGCTCGCGGCCGATGCTGAGGATCAGGTCATCTCGACTGACCACGCGTTCTTCGTGATTGAGCATCTTCCTGACCAACGCGGTCTCAAGCCCGGTAAGGCTGATCTCGACGCCTTCCTTGACCAGTGCGCCTTGATCGTTGTCCAGGTGCCAGGTCTCGCTGCACGGTGCGCCGTCTTCATTGGCTAAAGTCTGGTGGCTGGCGTCCGCGTTCATTGCCGGGACTTTGTGAAACGGATTTGCCGATTGCGCGGCCAGCCATTCCGACTCGAGGGTGGCCAGTATGCGCTGAGTATCGTGTTCAATTGTGCGGGCGACGTTTTTCCGGGTGCCGCTTGGGTAAGAGAACTCCATCAGCAGGGGGGTGGAAGAGGGCGAAGTAGCACCTTCAATAAACATTTGTGCCTGAGACGTGCCAAACGAATTGAAGCGCTCGCTGGACAGAATGCTCTCAAGTTCACGCTGCGACGTTGTACTGTGAGTCACGACGACAAAGTATTTTCTCGGGAGGGTTGTACTCGTTTCCATGTCTCTCTCCTAAAATGTGCACCAAAATGGGCGAAAAGATAAATCGGCAGGCGAGCAATGACTTCCTTGGAAGTAATCGACAGGCAGGGTCTGGGCCCAAAATGGCCCTCGATAAGTTCCACTCGTTCTGCTGCTATGTTGTTAAGTTTATTGTTATGGTTCGGTGTAGCCGCGCTCATTCAATTGCTTGATTATTAGTAGATTTGAAGTACAACTAGAGCTGTATGGTTGCATATGACGATCCTTCGTAAGTATGCAAAGAGGATGGCTGCCCGAGAGTCAGGCAGTCGATATCAGACCCCGCATCAGGCGATAGCCATAGCCGCGGATACTCTGAATCGCGTTTGTACCATACATGTCCTTGATTTTTCCACGCAAGCGGCTGATCGATTTTTCCAGCGCTCTCGGGTCGTAGAAATTGGTATTGAGCCCCATGATGCTGGCGATTTCATCATGGCTGAGGATGTGGTTGCTGGTCTGCGCAAAGGCTTCCAGGATCTTCATCTCGGCAAACGAGATGTCGAGTTTCTGGCTGGTGCCCAGCAGGCAGATACGCGTCGGGTCGAGCGTCAGATTGATATCCCGCTGCCATTCTTCGCTGTTGAAGAACTCACCAAGCAACTCTGCGCCCTCGTCGGAAAGAGTATTGAGCTTGATACAGAAGTCGGCACCGGCCAGAAAGTACTTGATCTTGTTGAAGGCGCCGCGACCGGTGATGACCGCGCAGATTATCGGCTTCAAGTTGTCGGTGCGCAGGTTCTCGATCAGCGCAAGATTGTCTTCCAGCGCTTGCGGACTGTCGATAACGAGAAAGATGGCCCGATACGAACCAGAAAGTTCATTGTGCTTATATGAACTAGTGTACGAACCGGCCTCAAGTGCCATATCAGTGCGTACGTGCTGTGCGACCAGCATCCTAAAATGTTCAGCCACGCCACGGGTACGGCCCAGAGTGAGAACACCGGGTTCGTCGTTTGTCGGGCGCGGACTTCTAGTCGCCAAGTTCCCTGAGAGCATCATGCATTGACTCGAATTAGGTGCTGACATCGGGATGTTAAAGCACCGGTTCTCATCTGTGACTGACAATTGGTAACATTCACGCGATTTTTAGACGTGGCTCCCGAGTTTTCTAACAATAATTAAGCATTTCAAGCTTTTAGTTGATTTTCTCGGGGCTGTGAACTAGTCGTTATATGATGGCAATGTGGAATTGTGCCACTATTTTGAATCTGTGGCCACGGCTTTGTTCATGTCCAATTGCCACTGTCCGCGTTCACGAGATAGTGTGAGCTTGATCACACTTTATTGGCTGGTCGAACTTTTTGCTACTAAATGCCTGAATATTTTCATAGAGGTTCGTAGGCGGACGTTTATTAACATGGCTTGAGTGTGTCTTTTGATAAGACATATTCTCCGTCGCCTGATCGGGCAATGGGTGTCCTTATACCGATTGTTTAACTTCAGATACTCAATTCCTGAATGCAGTTGACCGGTCGCTCATCAAGAGCGCTCTGACGGAGGATTAATGGATTTCTGGACCTTTATCCAGGTGTTGATTTTGGGCGCGGTAGAAGGCCTGACCGAGTTCTTGCCGATCTCCAGTACCGGCCACCAGATCATCGTCGCCGACCTGCTGGACTTCGGCGGCGAACGCGCCATGGCGTTCAACATCATTATCCAGCTGGGGGCGATTCTGGCCGTGGTCTGGGAGTTTCGACCGAAGATCTTCGACATCGTCAAAGGCCTGCCGACCCAACGCAATGCGCAACGTTTCACCCTCAATCTGCTGATCGCCTTTCTTCCGGCGGTGGTACTTGGCGTGTTGTTCGCTGACAAAATCCATCAATACCTGTTTAACCCGATCACCGTGGCAGTTGCACTGTTGGTGGGCGGCATCGTCATGTTGTGGGCCGAACAACGCCGCCACGTGGTGAGCGTCGAACATGTCGACGACATGCGCTGGTCAGACGCGTTGAAAATCGGCTTCGTGCAATGCCTGGCGATGATTCCGGGCACTTCGCGCTCCGGCTCGACCATCATCGGCGGTTTATTGTTCGGCTTGTCCCGGAAAGCCGCCACAGAGTTCTCGTTCTTCCTCGCCATGCCGACCATGGTCGGCGCGGCGGTGTACTCCGGCTACAAATACCGCGACCTGTTCCAGGCCAGCGACCTGCCGGTGTTCGCCCTGGGTTTTGTCATCGCCTTCATCTTCGCCATGATCGCCGTGCGCGGCCTGCTCAAATTCATCGCCAACCACAGCTATGCGGCGTTCGCCTGGTATCGGATCGCGTTTGGCTTGTTGATTCTGGCGACGTGGGTGTTTGGCTGGGTTAACTGGACGGAAGCGGCAGCGGGGTGATGTGCACGCCAGGCGGATCAACCCGCCTGGCGCATTTTACGGAGGGAGGGCATCAACGCCCTTGCAGCAACTCGCCAGCCTGATCCAGCAGCGCCAGCGGATCCTTGGCCTTGTGAATATCCACCGACAACAACTGACGGAATTTACGCGCCCCCGGGAACCCGGTGCCCAAGCCCAGCACATGCCGCGTGATGTGATGCATCGCGCCGCCCGCCTGCAAATGCGAGGCAATATAAGGCCGCAACTGCGCCAGCGCCTCGGCGCGGCTGATCACCGGCGCGATGCTGCCGAACAACTGCTGATCCACCTCCGCCAGCAAATACGGATTGTGATAAGCCTCACGCCCGAGCATCACACCGTCAAAGGTCTGCAAATGCTCATGGCAGGCCTCCATCGTCTTGATCCCGCCGTTCAGCACAATCTCCAGCTCCGGAAAATCCGCCTTCAACTGCGCCGCCACGTCATAACGCAGCGGCGGAATGTCGCGATTCTCCTTCGGCGACAACCCCTCCAGAATCGCAATCCGCGCATGCACGGTAAAACTGGTACACCCGGCATCCCGCACCGTCCCGACGAAATCACACAACTCGGCGTAACTGTCCCGCCCATTGATCCCGATCCGATGTTTCACCGTCACCGGAATCGACACCGCATCGCGCATCGCCTTCACACAATCGGCCACCAACTGCGGATGCCCCATCAGGCACGCACCGATCATATTGTTCTGCACCCGATCACTCGGGCAGCCCACATTCAGGTTCACCTCGTCGTAACCATGTTCTTGGGCCATGCGCGCGCAAGCGGCCAGATCGAGCGGAACACTGCCACCCAACTGCAACGCCAGCGGATGCTCGGCTTCGTTGTGACGGAGGAAACGTTCGTGATCGCCGTTGAGGAGCGCGCCAGTGGTGACCATTTCGGTGTAGAGCAGGGCGTTCTTCGACAGGAGGCGTAGGAAGTATCTGCAATGCCTATCAGTCCAATCCATCATGGGCGCAACGGAAAACCGCCGAGATAGCGCAGGGCTTGAGTTTACTGGGCTGGAGTGGGTATTTGGTACCATTTGGCTCAACGTATTTATAGCGTGTTTTTAGGCGTTTTCAGGCGTTTTTTCGATGGCGCTGGTACAATGTACCAATCACTTTCGGAGTTGTACCAGTCGATTATGGCAACGATCAGAGCACGAAAACGCACCGATGGCTCAGTCAGTTACACGGCACAGATACGCCTGTTTCGCGATGGAGCGCAAGTCTACCAAGAGAGCCAGACCTTCGCCCGGAAACAGGCGGCACAAGCGTGGGTGCGGCGACGCGAGGCAGAGCTAGATCAGCCTGGTGCGATTGAGCGGGCGAACCGCAAGGGCGTCACCGTTCAGGACATGATCAAGCAGTACTTGGATGAAATGGAGAAAGTCCGGCCGTTGGGTAAAACCAAGGAAGCCACTCTAAATGCTATCGCGGCGACGGAGTTTGGCCAGACCGTTGATTCGGCTATCAACAGTCAACGATTGGTGGATTTTGCACTCTGGCGAATGAGTAAAGAGGGCGGCGGCGTCCAGCCGCAGACGGCTGGCAACGATTTGGCGCACCTTGGGGCTGTCCTTTCGATTGCGCGTCCCGCTTGGGGGTATGAGGTAGACCCTCACGCGATGCCGGACGCTCGGAAGGTGTTGAGGAAGCTCGGCTACAACATGAAGAGCCGGGAGCGCGATCGTCGTCCAACGAAGGACGAGCTGGATAAACTTTTGGAGCACTTCGTCAGCATGCAGCAGCGTCGGCCTAGTTCGATCAACATGCTGAAGGTGATTGGCTTCGCGATTTTTTCCACGCGTCGGCAGGATGAGATAAGCCGAATTCAGTGGGAGGACGTCGATGAGTCGAATCAGCGGGTGCTGGTGAGAGATATGAAAAACCCCGGGCAGAAAATTGGCAATGATGTTTGGTGCCACCTACCCGACGAAGCCTGGAGAATTCTGCAGAGCATGCCAAAAGAGCGTGGGGAAATTTTCCCGTACAACTCGTCGTCGATCTCCACGGCCTGGGCGAAGGCGTGCAAGTTTCTAGAGATCGAAGATCTTCACTTCCACGATCTGCGACACGACGGAGTGAGTCGGTTGTTTGAGATAGATTGGGATATTCCGCGGGTGGCCAGTGTGTCTGGGCATCGTGATTGGAATTCATTGCGTCGATATACCCATCTGCGCGGGCGAGGTGACCACTATGCCGAGTGGCCGTGGTTAAAGAGGATAATTCAGGCGCCCGTGAAGTTGGGCGCCTGGGGTAAGCAGTGATTTAACTGGCTCGGCGGTACCCGTTGAGCTGGTTGCACTCTTTCACCGCAGCTTCCCGTTGCAGATCAAGGTAGGCTGCCAGATCAGCGATGTGGATGCCTTTAGCGCTTTTTTGACTCGACTCCAGCCGTGTGATCGGGATTTTGATCTGTCCTGCCATAACCTTGCGCTGGAACATATCGGTCGTCAGGTGCGTGAAGTAATCCTTGCAGACCTGCTCAAGTGGGATAATGGCCCGGCCATTGTATTGGGCCATTAGAATGAAGGAAGTATTCATTCATTCTCCTCGCGAATAACCACTTTTCTTCTGCTGGCCGCAGATAGGTTTGGTATTAATGCTGGTGCGGGCCTTACAGTAAAACATGTTCCACCCACCTCGACTGTTTGAACACCCCTAAGAAATCCAGTTATGTCAATATCAATGCCATTCTTTAAACGACGTTGATGAGCCGCTACCAAGTGTAGTATCGGTCGTTTTCGTCCTGTCTCGGTCAGTGGAACTGATCTCGCGTACAGCAAGGATTTAATTTGCTCGGGCATTGAGCCCAGGCGGGCGAGGCAGTTGGATTCGCGGGCCTCTATAGTCCAGCAATGTCGGCTATCGGCTATGAATTGCAGAGCGATTGAAGCCCTGGCTTCACGATCTTTTAGCTCCTTTTCGGGAGTGGTGAAATAATGATTACTTTTGTATCGATCAGATAGCTCAAAGCGTTGATCACAGGCAACCACTTTGCCTTCTTTCGTTATGCAAAAGAATGATCGCTCACCTTCTACAAATTCATTTTCCGATGCGGCAATTATAATTTCATACAACTGTCCACCTGACCGTCTATACCAGGTCTTGGGTAAATTGGTGACTTTCCGAATATATGTGGCTTGAAAGAAACCACCATATTCATCGGGCCGGGCTTGATGAGTTCTCGTAAACCCAATGCATCCAATCGAAGGCATAGGGTCATTGATGACATCAAACTCCCAATCTCCAACGCACGTTGTATTGGGCGCGATGATGACTCTGTCGTTGCTCGGAATATACGGCCCGATCCGTCTAATAAGGTTCAATCGCTCATTAGTAAGCGTGTTAGGACCCGCTCCTTTACTTTTTTTGATTCTGGTCTCAAAACAGGTAATTAAGGCAGCGGCGACACAGTCTTCAAAAGAATCAGTTGTCCATAAATCTTGGGTGTCTGTCGCCTGATATCCATCGTTTCCAGAAAGGTGCGTATACCCCACTGCAGGCTGCGCGGGCGGGCGATCCTGAGCGATTAGCGTTGCATTGGGTGTGGCTGCCTCGCGCAGCTTTTCGTGGGGTATAAGTACCTCTGCAGTGGCGCTGGAAGAAGCAATAATGCCTGCTGCTGCGCAGCAGAGACTATTGTTTACAGGCGTGTCGATCCCACTGTCATCGCGAAGCAAAGCGGCCAGCATTTGCGTGTTGTCCTGTGAGTGCGTCATGCCGCTTTCCTCCGATGTTCGATAGCAAGTTGATCCATCAGGCGCTGGTGGTAAGTGTTGCGCGCCTCTGCGGCAGACCACGGACGGATGGTTTCAACCATGGGTTCAATGCCGACCAAGCAATCCCAGATAGCCGGTTCGGTTGGCATGAGGTCGCGACGTTCGGTGGCCAGTGCTATCAGGTCGGCCTGATGGATGCAGGTCGGGAGTTCTGGGGCGATATCGAACCGCTCGCAAACGCGCCACCAAATGCAGTCCTCGAAGTGTTGGTAGGCACTAATCCACTGCTTGAGTGGCCGTGTCATATCGCCCAAGTACGCCTCGGGAGCGTCATGGAGCAAGGCCACAAGTTTGTGTTCTTCTGGCACCAGGTCGGCGACGATGCAGCTGTGCTGAGCCACGCTGTAAAACTCGCGGGTGTGGCCGTTGAAGCGGCACAAATGAGCCAGCGAGTGTGCAATGTCTCGCGGATCGATCATTTCGGCGTCCGGCTCAAGCAAATCAAAGCGCTTGCCGGTATGGGTGAGGATCCAGCTCATGCTGCACCTCTCGATTGCGCGGCGGTCGCAATAGCCTGGTGTTCTTGTTGGAAAAAAACGGCAGCGTTCTCCGCATCGTCCGTGCTGAGAGCAATACGAAGAGGAACCACCTCAACCTTTGCAGGGCCTGTTAATTCGGCGGGTTTCAGTAAATCGGCCATGGCGAGCGCTTGGTCGATCAGGGCGCGGGTTTCGCGTTCGAGTTTTTTCCCCGTGCGGAAGGCGGCGAACGTATCGGCAGCAATGCGGAGCTTTTCGGCGATTTCGAGCAGCGTCTGGCGTTCGGGATTGCCGAGCGTCAACGCTTGCTGAAGGCGTTTGCTGAATTGCGCCAAGTGGGCGTGGTCAGCCTTGATGAATTTGAGGGAGGCTCTTAACTCGCTAATGGTCTTGGCGCTTTCGGCGCGCAGGATGTCGTCGCTTTGTTTCATGCCAACGGACATGCCGTCGGTACGGCCCATGATGTAGCCGGCCCAGACTAATAGTCCGGCCAGAATGATTAGGGCGATGAGTGCGCAGATTTGAATTGCAGTCATTTGGTTTGCTCCTGGTTCAGTGTCGGACTGGTGGTGGCAGTCCTTGAGATAAGGCTTACTCGGTTGGCTCGTCTTGCTGGCTCTGCATGTCTTCGTCGGCCTGGTAGGCGCGGATATCGATGAGCGATGCAACGTGTCGAATGTGGGCGTACTTGGGCGCTTTCCGACTTGAGTCCAGTGTGGTGATCGGAAGCTGGATCCGACCGCTGTTGATTTCAATCACAAACTTTTGCTCGTTGAGGTTGCGGAAATACTTTTCGCGTACGGCCTCCAGCGGAATCAGCACATCACCGAAGGTGCGGTACAGCAGCTCGATGGTCGTGGATTCAGGAGCGGGGCGTAGCCGCAGTGGGGCTTGGGCTGCATTACTCATGGCTTTGTGTGGCCTCCTTGCGTTTGCTTCTTGCTGGATGGTTCCAGGCGTTCAGGCAATGGCGTTTGGTCAACTCCCGCAGATGCTCGGGCACCTCAAGGAGCGCGGCATTGCGCTCCTCTCGTGTCCGCATTGCGATGATCTGTCGGGCGTATTCCCTAGGCCACGTCACGGCGGTCTGCCGGAATTTCAGGTAGGTCGATGCCGAGTTTTTCAGCCAGCCAACGAATGCCGGCTTGCTTGACCCGCGTCGACTGGCTGTATTGCAAGCCGTACTTTTCGTCATACCAGGTGCCGTCCTTGACCCGCAGATACTCTTTGTCCCGTTTTGGGTAAGCCGGCAGGTTGCCCTTAAGCAGGTCTTTTTCCCGCATGAGTGCAATCAGTTTTGGACGTGTGAGGCCTAGTTGCGAGGCTGCTTGGGCGAGGGTGCGTTCCATGTCGTCCACCTCATGCCGCATGTGCGGCAGGTGTTGCTGCGGCCGCGAGATGGTTGATGGACTCGATAACCATCAGGTAAATCTCGGCATCGGTGTCGCTCACGGTGAAGCATCGGGTGTTGGGGCTTTTGTTCCCGATGCTCAGGATGATGGTCGCCCCTCGGCGCGTGTGTGTGCGGTGAATGGCAACGTGCAGGGGGAGATCAAACCCCATGTCGAGGCTCAGCACGCCGCCGGTGCGCACCAGCTCAAGCACGCGCTGCTTGTCTTGGGTTTCAAAGCGGCCGTATACGCGGCTGGCATGCGGGAGATGAACCGGATCGCTGCTATTGCTCGGATCGAACTGTCCGTTAGCGATCTCTTCAATGAAGTCGGCCAGCTTAAGGTGAGTTTTCTTGTCGCTTGGAAGGGTCAGCGTGTGACGCTCAGTCCCCAGCTCGACACTGAATGCGGTCTCAGTTGCGCCCCGTTCTACTTTGAGGCGGAACGCAAGGCACTCGCGCGTGGGAGCGGTTCGTAGGACATGATTGAAGGTTTCGGTCAGGTTGACCTGAGCTTTGAGCAGCTGCAGGGTGCGGTTGTCGATTCGGTATTTGCTCATGCCGCGTGCCCTCCGCCATTTGGATCAAATGGAGAGGCTTGGGGCTTGGCAATAAGCTTCGGTTTGTTGTTGTGAATGATGACCAAGCAGCCGGTGATGGACTGCAGCTGCTCGATCATCTTTTTATTACTGACGCACGCCGGGTGGACGTGGAGGGTTGCACTGGTTTGCATAGGTGATGCCTCGCTCTGTGGTGTGAGAGTGAGGCAAATATCACGCAGTGTGTTTTTTAAGTCAACACGGTATGTGATTATTTTTCACGGCGCGTGCAAAAAACGAGATGACTTTAGGATGCCGCCGACCAGGTGGATCTCAATTACGTCGGCCGCGGCGATATGAATTGGTGGGTGTTCGGCATTCACGCTATCCAAGCGGTACATCCCATCTCTCAGGTAAATGAACTCCTTGATCATCGTTCGGCCTTCTGTGGTTCTTACCACGACCTCATCGCCGCTGAAGTAGTTCTTGTTGGGTTCGATCAGCACGTACTCACCATTTTTGATCCTGGGAAGCATGCTGTCGCCGGTAACCTTCAATCCGTAGGCATCTGGATCATCGCTGTGGATACTTAAGTAACCATCGCCGTGGCCTGGAGGAAAATCAAGCGCTTCAAAATATCCTTCATTGCCCAGCTGTGCGGTTCCAACCACCGGAACACTCCCTGTTTTCGCTTGTCCTGCCGATGTCAATCCTTCGCTCTGGCTGCTCTTGAGTCGAGGAGGATATCTGATGTCGTAAATGTTGCCGTGCGCATCACCAGATAGGTGAGGTAACGGCCCCTCGACATCTTTGACCAACTGTGTGAGCGACGTTTTTAGGGCAGCAGCAATTTTCCCTAGATCCTGAAGGTTGGGCTGGCGTTGGTCCTTCTCATAGTTACCTATGCGAGATTGTGATTCCCAGCCACAGGCAAGGGCCAGATCTTTCTGGCTCATACCCTTGGCTTTTCTAAGTGATTTGATGCGTGAGCCGAGTGTGTTCATTTGCATTTTTTACCACGCATTGAAATAAATTTATCGCACTTTGCGTGTTGTAAAAATCACGAATCGTGTTTATTCTGCGCTTCAGTTATAGGAGGTCGTTATGAACAGGATTGCTGACCATCGAGAAAGGGCGGGTATAAAGCAGCGGGATTTGGTTTCGACTCTTGGATGGACGCAGACACGGCTTAGTAATTATGAGTCCGGACGGCGTATAGCTGGACTTGCAGAATCTCGTGCAATTACGGCTGCGTTGAATCAGCTCGGAGTCAAATGCTCGCTTGATGATGTCTTTCCGCCAGAGATAGATTTCAAAAAAGTAGCTTAGAAAAAAGGCGACCAAAGGGTCGCCCAGTTCCTCCCGACACGCACCACCACAGCGCTGTCGGGCCGCGATTGGGATTGGCGGGCAAACCAAATGCAAAACCGCCCATTCCTCTCGCGTTTTCCAGAGCTCGGAAGCTTTGGTGTTGCTGCCTTTTCCACCACAGAGCTGGCAGCTTTTGCGCCAGGGGTGAACAACGGATTGTTCGCCCCGGCACGGTGCCGGTGTTGGTCATAGGGACCTCGCCGGCGTTTGGGCCTATCAAGCCACACGACAAATGTATCACTACTGCCTGTCGTGCGGCACTGGCAACATTCAAGGATTAATGCCATGAGCCGAATCGCTCTGAGTTCTGTAGATCGAGCCCAGCGGGAAGTCCTGCCGCTCGATCTTGCGCTTTATCACGCTGCACGCGACTACCCAGGCGGCGCCGCTGCTATCGCAGCCACCACTGGCCGCAACGCCACGACGTTACAGCACAAGCTTTCCCCAACCCATCCAAGCCACACCGTGAACATCCAAGAGTTTGGCGAGATCCTGGAACTGACTAAGGATCGCCGCATTCTGGATGCGGTGCATGCGCTGGTCGGCGACACGACTTGGCAGGAACTGGCTGAGGCCTACACCAACGACATGCCCGAGACATTGACGACCGGCATCGCGGAGTATTTCCGGCAAGTGGCGGATCTTGCCGAGACCTGGGCTAAGAGCATCGGTGACGGCGTCGTCACCGACCAAGAACTGGCGGCGATTCGTCTGCAGGTATTCCGTGGGATTCAGGGTCTGCTCGGATTGTTCAACCGCGCCACCTACGTCAACCAGACGACGCGAGGTGCTGACCATGGCTGACATCGCAGACTTCGCTAATGATCTGGTTCTAGAGCGTGTTGACCAAGCGCTCGCAGCACGTCGAATCGCCGCCAAACCTGCCTTGGCGGCGCACTCGTTTCAGTTCTGCGAAGAGTGCGATGAGCCAATTCCGGAAGCGCGCCGTGTGGCGCAGCCTGGCTGCACGCATTGTGTGGATTGTCTTTCCCTCGTGGAGTTGAAGGGAGCTCGTCATGCTCGATGAAGTATTGGCGCAGTTCGCGGACTACGGTCTTTTACCAGCGCAGCCGCTGGTGTTCGGTAAGCTCACTCGGTGCAAGACAGCGCAGGATAAGGGCACAGAGAAAAACGGCTGGTATGTCGCCCATGAACATCGCACCGAGAAAGGCGAGACGCTTATTTTCGGCTCATTCGGCGATTGGCGTTCGGGCGAAACGCAGAAGATCAAGGTTAAGGCCGGTCGGATGTCTCCCGAAGAACGCGAGGTTATGCGCGCCCGTCAGGAGGAGGGCAAACGTCGTGCTGCTGAGGTGGCAGCCAATTCGGCGCGCCGGGCGGCGAAGCGTGCGGGCGGCTTATTCCAGCGCATGCCGGAGAAGGGTCGCAGCGAGTATCTGGACCGCAAGCAGATTGTCGGTTTCCGAGTTCGCTACGCGCCGCGCTCAGGTGCAGTCTTGGTTCCCATGAGCAATGCGCGGGACGAAATCGTCGGGCTTCAGGTGATTTACCCGAGCAAACAGGAAGACACCGGTCGGGACAAGTCCTACTGGCCCTACGGGATGTCGAAAGAGGGTGCTTTCCACCTTATCGGGCCGGATGCTGAGCCAGGTGATCCAGTGCTGGTATGTGAGGGCTACGCCACCGGCGCCAGCCTGCACATGGCGACTTCGCTGACCGTGGCGGTGGCATTCGACGCGGGTAACCTGCTGGCCGTGTGTAAGGCCATGCGCGAGCGGTTTGCCGGTTGCCCTCTGATCATTTGCAGGGACGATGACTGGAAGACCACGAAGCCAAACGGCGACGCCTGGAACCCAGGTGAAGAGAAGGCCAATAACGCGGCACTGATCGTCGGTGGCCAAGTGGTTGCGCCGATCTTCTCCAGTGAGCGGGAAGTGAAGTGGACCGACTTCAACGATCTGCATGTCGCCGAGGGTTTGGAGGCGGTGCGCCGTCAGGTATTGGCTGTGGTCAAGCCACCGGCTGCAGGTGGTTGGAAAGATCTACTAGCTCGCAGCGATAGCGGCGCTCTGATCGCACACATGCAGAACGTTGAATTGATACTGGCCAATGATCCACGTTGGGCTGGGGTCATCAGCTACAGCGCCTTCAGTTCGAAGCTCGTCAAGCTACGTGCGGCGCCTTATGGCGGCGGCACGGGAGACTGGGCGGATATCGATGACGTGCGGGTGATGAAGTGGCTCGCGCAGCAATACAACCTTCGGGTCAAGGCGTCCCATGTGATCGAGGCGGTCAGTGTGGTCGCACATGATCATGCGTTTCATCCGGTGCGGCAGTACCTGCGCAAGCTCGAATGGGATCGCGTGCCTCGTCTGGAAAGCTGGCTCACCGATGTCATGGGTGTGAAGGCCACCGACTACTCGTCCAAGGTTGGCAAGCGCTGGATGTTGTCGGCCGTGGCGCGAGTGATGAAGCCTGGCTGCAAGGCTGACTCGGTGATGATCCTTGAGGGTGCGCAGGGCGCCGGTAAGTCGACGGCGATGAGCATTCTCGGCGGCGAGTGGTTCATGGATACGCCGTTCGCGCTGGGCGACAAGGACGGCTTTCAGGCGATCAGGGGCAAGTGGATTGTCGAGCTGGGCGAGCTGGACAGCTTCAACAAGGCCGAGAGTACCAAGGCCAAGCAGTTTTTCTCGGCGTCCACGGACACTTATCGCGAGAGCTACGGCCGTCGCACCATGGACGTGCCGCGCCAGTGCGTGTTCGTGGGTACGACGAACCAGGACGAATACCTCAAGGACGCGACTGGTAACCGCCGTTATTGGCCGGTGGCATGTACCAAAGTGGATCTGGAGTTGTTGCGCTCGATCCGCGACCAGCTTTGGGCCGAGGCGGTTTTCTGCTACGACGCGGGCGACCTCTGGTGGGTAACGCTGGATGAGGCGGCATTGTTCGCGGAGGAGCAGGACGAGCGCTTCGTAGTGGACGAATGGGAAACACCAATCTTGACCTGGTTGGAAGAGTCGCAGATTGGTGAGACCACGACCGGCAGCGAGGTGCTGACTCAGGCTCTCAAGCTCGACCCGGGACATTGGGGTAAGCCGGAGCAAATGCGTGTCGGTGCAATCCTGCATCGGTTGGGCTGGAGACGTTTCCGGCTCGGTGCAATGACCAAGAGTCGGCAGCGGTTGTGGGGCTACAAAAAGCCAGCGGACTGGGGGAAGGCGCCTGCCTTGGAATTAGAAGCTTCAGAGGAGCCTTGTTTCGGTGATTAAGGAGATCGATTCGCTGCTTCGGTTGTGGGCGCAGGAGCTGCATTCCGAACATTCGAAAGGGGGGCTTGCTGGGGGGAACATGGTTGCCATGATGATGGAGAGCAATGGGCAACTGATTCGTGGACGGCGGGCCTTTCGTGCGCCGCTGGAGAGTTCTCTCGACATCGAGCTGATCGTGAACAAGCATCTTCCGCCTGAGCTGGTGACGGTTGTGCGGGAGCATTACTGCACGCTCGACGTTGATATGCGCTTGCGGTACGCGCACTGCGGTTGTGGCCGTGACACGTACTACCAGCGCCTGCATGAGGCACACCTGCAGATCTTCGGCGTAATGATGGGGATGGCTGCGTGACCCCAGGCTTTCGTCCGGCTGTTGCTGTCCCACCGGCCCGCCTTGTCCCACTATGTTTAGACGTAGTGGGACAGGTGCGGGCCTTGTCTTTGCTGGGCTGTCCCACCGTCCCACCTTGCAACGTCACCCGCCCGCATATGCGTAGCAGATACAATGCACGCGCGCTTCACGCGCAAGCGTGTTTATAAATTTCTCTCTTTACACGAGAAAATAGATAAATAAGTAGGACGGTGGGGCAAAGCCCCGAATCTAGGCGCTCTCAGGCGTCCCACCTCAATTCTAAAAGGTGGGACAGATGGGACGCCGCCGAAACAACAGAATGCCGTGGTGAGTTATTCGCTTACATTCGCTAGACGTTCACACCACATTGACCACTTATTCACCGGGTGGCATTAAACCGGGGTTGCTGCCACCGGAATCGACCTGTAAAAAGTAGTCATCTTCGATAGGTGCGACCGCAGAGAGCGGCACGCACCAACCACCAAACCCGGCCATTGCGCCGGGTTTTTGCGTTTAGGGGTTGGCGATGACAAGCGAGCAACAAGCACTGGCAGAAATGCCAATCTGGTTAGTGATCGTCCTGGCTCTGGTCGGTGGCGTATCGGGAGAGATGTGGCGGGCCGACAAGGACGGGGCGCGTGGCTGGGCATTGTTGCGCAGGCTGGCACTTCGGTCCGGCGCCTGCATTGTGTGCGGGGTGTCGGCGATGATGCTGATGATCGCCGCCGGCATGACAATCTGGACGGCTGGCGCCTTGGGTTGCCTGACTGCGATGGCAGGTGCAGATGTGGCCATCGGGTTGTACGAACGCTGGGCTGCCAAGCGGCTTGGCGTGTGCGATGTCCCGCCGAATGGCGGTGGGCCAGCCTGAAACCGCCGGGGACCCTGGGGTTATTCGGAGGGTACGGGGTCGGAAACCCGCGGGAAACTGTTAGCGGGAGCGCCCCCAGCTTACTGAAATTCAACCCATTGAAATTGAAAGGTCTGCATTGAAAAGCCGTTGAAAGGAGGGCTTATGACAGAACCAACTTACCTGTCAAAAAGCGCCTTCGCGGCGCGGATCGGCAGGGCGCCGAGCTACATCACCTGGTTGAAAAACAACAACCGCCTGGTGCTGTCGCCGGATGGAAAACTGGTGGACGTACAGGCCAGCGAAGCGTTGATTCGCGACACCGCTGACCCGAGCAAAACCGCCGTCGCTGATCGTCACCAACAAGACCGGATTCAGCGTGACGTTTACAGCCAACTGTCGACCCAGACCGAGCCGACTTCCACGGCTGCGCCGCCGCAGGTTCTTACCGGTGACGGCAAGCTCCCCGACTTCCAGAAGGCCCGTGCCCTGCGTGAGCACAACATGGCCAAGCTGGCGGAGATCGAACTGGGCAAAGCTCAAGGTTCGCTGGTCTCCAAAGAAGCGGTAGAAACCGGGGCCTACAACGCAGGCCGCTTGCTGCGCGATCAACTGTTCGGCCCGTTGCCGCAACTGTCTCACGATCTCGCAGCCATGACCGATCCTTGGCTGATCGAAAAGCACCTGACAGCCACCTTCCGTCGAACGCTGGAGGAAGCCGAGCGCCTCTCCTCAGCAGACCTTGAACACGCCATGACAACGGACTGAACCTATGCACACGGAATTTCCTGACGGTGCAGAGGTGTACCGTGAGGCTTATTTCCGTGGACTGCGCCCGGATCCAGACCTCTGGATCGATGAATGGGCCGACGAGTACATGCGAATCCCGCGTGACACCGGTGCCCCTGAGCCCGGCCAGTACCGCACCTCACGGACACCGTATGCCCGCGAGCCAATGCGCTGCCTGTCGCCGGCTCACCCTTGCAGACGCGTGATCACCATGGTGGCCTCGCAGTTGATGAAAACCCAGATCGCCCTGAACTGGATGGGTGGCCTGATCCACATGGCGCCGTCAAACATCCTGGCGTTGCTACCTAGCCTCGGCCTGTCCAAGCGCGTGTCGGGTCGGATCAGCAAGACCATCAAGGCCACTCCCGTTCTGCGCGAGCGGGTCGCGGCCACCCGCTCGCGGGACGCACGCAACACGATGGACACCAAGGAATTCGAGGGTGGCTCGCTGTACGTCACCACCGCCGGTTCTGCGGCCAACCTTTCGGAGCTGTCGGCGCGTTATATCTACGGCGACGAAGTCGACCGCTGGGAGAATGACGTCGGTCAGGAGGGTGACCCCATCAAGCTGGCAGAGACGCGGGCGACCAACTTTGGTCGCAACGCAAAGATTTACTTCTCCAGCTCGCCGACGATCAAAGGCGCCTCGCGGATCGCCGACCTGTTCGAGTCCAGCGACCAGCGCTACTACTACGTGCCATGTCCTACTTGCGGTCATATGCAAGTGCTGGAATGGGAGCGGCTGCACTACAGCAAGGACCTCAGCACTGTGCATTACGAGTGCGCAGCACCTGAATGCGACGTTCTGATTGAGGAACACCACAAGAGCGACATGCTCGCCCGAGGCGAGTGGCGCGCTCACGCTGGTGGCGATGGCAAAACTGTCGGCTTCCATCTCAACGCGCTGTATTCGCCGACCGGCTGGATGGATTGGGCCGGGCTTGCCGAGGAGTTTGAAGACGCCAAGAAGGCTCAGGCCCAAGGCGACACGAGCCTGATGCAGGTGTTCTACAACACTCGTTTGGCCAAGGTCTGGGACAGCGCACTTGAACAGACCAAGGCGGAAGTGCTGATCGCTCGGGCGCGGCTGGAGAACTACACCCTCGGCGCGATGCCGTCCGGTGTGCTGATGCTGACCGGCGCCGTCGATGTACAGGCCAACCGCTTGGAACTGATGGTGATGGGCTTCGGCGTCGGCATGGAACGCTGGGTTGTTGATCATCAGATTATCTGGGGTGACCCGGCAGATGAACGCACCTGGGCGGTTCTGGACGAGAAACTCAAGGCTCGTTACCGGCATCCTTGTGGTGTGGGTCTGGCGATCCTCGCAGCGGGCGTCGACTCTGGTGGTCATCACACCGATGAGGTCTACCAGTTCTGCCGCGTTCGTCGCTGGCGCAATATCTTCGCCATCAAGGGTGCAAGTAAGCCTGGCAGGCCAGTGATTGCACAGCGCCCGTCCATGGTCGACGTGACCTGGAAGGGCCAGACCGAACGCAACGGCGCCGAACTGTGGTTCGTCGGTACCGACACCGCCAAAGACTGGATCTACAACCGCTATCCATTCCCGGACGGTCCGGGATCGCTGCACTTTGCCAATGACCTGCCGGACGAGTTTTTCGCCCAATGCGTCGCCGAGCGTAAAGTCGTTCGCTACGTGCGCGGACACAAGCGCATCGAATGGGTGAAGGGCAAGGCTGAGCGCAACGAAGCGCTCGACCTGATGGTGTACTGCCTCGCGATGGCGCATTACCTCGGCATCAACCGCTACCAGGAACACGATTGGGACAGGGTGCGACAAGCCCTGGCCCAGTCTGGCTTGTTCGATGACGCCTTGAGCATCAAGCCTGTTCAGGGGGAGCGAGTTGATGTTGAGCAAACACCAGCGCCCGCTGCTGTACGACAAGCTCAACCCGCACCCCCACCCGCTGCACCGGCTACACAATCACGGCCGGCACCCCCCCCTCAACGCCGCAGCTCTGCCAGCGGTTATCTGAAGAGACGCTGATATGTCCTTTACAAAAAAGCACCTCGACGCGGTTGAGGCGGCCATTGCTCGCGGTGAGAAAACTGTGCGCTACACCGACCGTACCGTGGAGTACCGCACGGTCGATGAACTGCTCAAGGCGCGCGAGGAAATACGCTCGTCTTTGGCAAGTGCAGCTGGGCCACGTTCGCGCGTGGTCCGGCTATACCATGCAGGGAAGGGGGTCTGATGGCCCGACAGTTTCCAACGCTGACCCGTAACGGATTTGTGCTGCCGTCCAATATCAAGGCCAGTTACGAAGGTGCCGGAGAAGGGCGCCGTTCCACTGGCTGGGATGCTCCCGACAACGGAATCAACAGCATCAACACCCCGGCACTGCGCAACCTGCGGTCGCGCTCACGGGCAGCGGTTCGCAATGACCCGTATGCCTTCAACGTCATCGACAAGCGTGTCAGCAACCTGATCGGCACGGGCATCACCCCTCGGCCGACGACTGACGACGATGCCTTGCGCAAACTGCTGCAGGAGCTGTGGGGGGATTGGGTTGATGAGTCGGATGCGGATGATCGCACTGACTTCTACGGCCAGCAGGCGCTGGTGGCGCGCACGGTAGAAACATCGGGTGAATGCTTCGTTCGCTTGCGTCCTCGCAGTCTGGACGAAGGCTTGGCGGTTCCGCTGCAGTTGCAGATCCTGGCGCCGGAGTTCGTACCACACGACAAATTCGAGAGCACCAAGAACGGCAACGTCATCCGCGCCGGTATCGAGTTCACCCCCGGCGGCAAGCGGGTGGCGTACTGGATGCACCTGTCGCATCCACGTGATGCCGCGTCTCTGAACGCCGGCTACAACCAGTTGGTGCGCGTGCCTGCCGCTCAAGTGCTGCACATCTTCGAACCGGTTGAGCCTGGCCAGTTGCGCGGTGTGCCGCGATTGTCGCCGGTGCTCAAACGCCTTCGCAGTCTGGACAACTACGACGATGCGGTGCTGTTCCGCCAGGAAGTCGCCAACCTTTTTGCCGGTTTCATCAAGCGCCCGGCGCCGGAGTCGGGGCAGACACCACGCGATCCAGTCACCGGCGCCTTGCTGGATCTGGATCGCGACGGCTTCACTCCGATGGTCGCGCTCGAACCAGGCACCATGCAGGAACTGGGTGCTGGAGAGGAGGTTGAGTTCTCCAAACCACCAGACGCCGGCAACAACTACCCGGACTTCATGCGGCAACAACTGATGGCTGCTGCAGCGGGGTCGGGTACGCCTTACGAGATCCTCACCGGCGATATGCGCGGAATAAACGACCGAGCACTGCGGGTGGTACTCAACGAGTTTCGCCGCCGCCTGGAACAACTGCAGTTCAGCGTGTACGTCCATCAACTCTGCCGCCCTGTTCGGGCAGCGTGGATGGATATGGCTGTGCTTTCGGGCGTCCTGGTGCTGGACGATTACGCACAGAAACGCCGCCAGTACCTGCGCACTCGCTGGGTGCCTCAAGGCTGGGCCTATATCCAGCCGGTACAGGACGTGCAGGCACGCCGGATGGAAGTACAGGCCGGGTTTTCTTCTCGCAGCGAGATGGTGTTGCGCACCGGCTACGACGCCGAAACGGTCGATCTTGAAAACGCCGCCGATCTGGCACGGGCCACAAAACTGGGCCTCAACTACAACACCCTTGATGCCGTCGAAGACACCGACGACAAGGAGCAACCATGAGCAAACAAGCGCGACCGCGCATTTACAACCGCGCGGGCAAACGCGTCGAGGTTCAGGACAAAACCTGGTACGCCCTGCAGGCCAGTGGAGAGGCCACCGAGCGAGTGATCGAGGTTTTCGTCTATGGCGAGATCGGCGCGTGGGGCATCACTGCCAATCAGTTCGTGCAGGATCTGCGCGCCATGGATGATGGTGTGTCTCCGGTAGTGGCCGCGTTCAACAGCATCGGCGGCGATCTCTTTGATGGATTGGCCATGCACAACGCGCTGTCGCGTCTGGGCGAGCGCTGCACCGGACGGATTGATGCGCTCGCCGCCAGTGCTGCCAGTGTCGCCGTGTGCGGTGCGCACCGCGTAGTGATCGCTTCCAACGCGATGTTGATGATCCATAACCCATGGACTTACGCCGCCGGTGATGCGGAAGACTTCCGCAAGGTGGCCGAGGTTCTCGACCAGACCATGGAAGCGATCATCGCGGCGTACAAGGCCAAAGCGCCCGACATTGATGAGGTGGAACTGCGGCGTTTGGTGGCGGCTGAAACCTGGCTGACCGCCAACGAAGCGGTGGCTTTGGGGCTGGCTGATGAAGTGGGCAACGGCGTCAAGGTCAAAGCCTGTCTCGGTCAAGGCGCGGTGCTGCAACGATTCCAGAACGCACCGGCTGAATTGCTGGCCCAGCTCGAAGAGCCGCCTGAACCGGATCCCGAACTTGAACCTGTCGATCCGCCGCTAGTGCCGCCTGTAGTCGACTCGGCCAAGTTGGCATTGATGATCACTCAGCGCTGCACGGCGGCAGGCATCAGCAACCTGGTCGAGTCGGTGCTCAGTTCTACCAAGCTCGAAAGCGAGGAAATCGTTCTCGCCGGCCTGACGCGCGCCAAGGCGGTGAACGACCTCTGCGTGGCCGCGCGTCTGCCGGAATTCAGCGCCGAGTATGTCGCGGCAGGCCTGGATACTGCTGCGGTGCGGGCGCGTCTGTTCGACAAGATTGTCACCAGCGGCAAGGGCTTTGAAATCGACAACAGTCTGCCGCTGGCTGACGACCCGGCACCCAAGGTGCTGGCCAAACAACCTGACCCCAACTCGATTTGGGCTGCTCGCCAAGCGGCTCAAACTGGAACCGCGCACAGCGCGAAAGGAGCACGAGCATGACCATCAAACGGGAACCGATGCACGCAGGTGAATTCCTGCTGTCCGAGGGCGCCGGCACGATCTCGCGCGAAGCGATCAATGTAGCGGCTGGTCCAGCATTGTGGCCGGGACAGATTCTCGGGCTAGTGACCGTATCCGGCGAATTCGCGCCATACAACCCAACGGCAGAGGACGGCACTGAAAACGCTGTCGCCATTCTCTACGGCCCGCTTGGCGAATCCGACGTAGTGCGTCGCGGTCGCGCCGTGGTGCGCTTGGCCGAGGTCAGTGAAGCGCATTTGACCGGCCTCGATCTGGCTGCCGAGAAAGCCTTGGCCACACATTCGCTGATCGTCCGCTAAGACGTTTCCTTCCATTGTATGCATCCCGCCGTGTGCGGGATTTTTTGTTTCTGGAGAGTACCCATGGCCGATATCGCCATTTTTGACGACGAAGCATTTACCGTTACCTCGCTGACAGCAGCACTCAATGATCAACCGTATCTGCCGGGACGCATCAGTGCCCTGGGCCTGTTCCGCGAGGAAGGCATCACCACCCTGACGGTGCAGATCGAAAAGGACGGCGACACCCTGGCACTGGTGCCTGCCGGTGAGCGCGGTGGCCTTGGCTTGGTGGTTGCAGCCAGCAAGCGCAACCTGATCCCGTTCAACACCGTGCACTTGCCGGAGCGCTTCACCATCAAGGCTGATGAGATCCAAGGCATTCGTGCCTTCGGTACTCGCACTGAGTTGCAGGCGGTGCAGGACGTGGTCAATGCCCGCTTGGCGAAGGCGCGGCGCCAGTTGGACGCCACGCATGAGTTTCAGCGCATGGGCGCACTCAACGGCTTGATTCTCGACGCTGATGGCTCGACGGTGCTGCTGGACTTGTATGACCGCTTCGGTGTGCAGCGCCAGAAGCTGTCCATGGGGTTGACTGATCCAAGCACGAAGGTTCGAGTTAAATGTATCGAAGCGCTCGACATGCAAGAGGACGCATTGGGCAGCGTGACCAGCACCGGCGCGCGGGCCTTTTGCGGCAAGAATTTCTGGAACAAACTCGTTGTTCACAAGTCGGTCGAGGAGACTTATCTCAACAGCCAACAGGCCGCGTCGTTGCGCGGCGACGCCCGGGAGAGCTTCGAGCTCGGTGGCATCGTCTGGGAACGCTATCGCGGCAAAGTCGCTGGTGTGTCTTTCGTCCATGACGATCAGGCGTTGCTGGTTCCCGAAGGCGTACCAGATTTGTACATCTCGGCATTCGCGCCGGCCGACTACATGGAAACGGTCAATACGCAGGGCATTCCCTACTACAGCAAGATCGAGCCGATGCAGTTCGGCAAAGGCATGGCCGGTGAGGCGCAATCCAACCCGCTGCACCTGTGCACTCGACCGCGCGCCCAGATCACGCTGGAACTCTGACCGTGGGCTTTCGCGATCTGATCGCCGAAGTGGACGCGGTGGTGTTCGAAACGCTGGGCGACACCGCACGGATCAAGGGTCGCGAAGAGCCAGTGTTCGGCATGTTCGCCGCGCCCTGGCTGCAACCCAAATTCGGCAAGCTCAACACCGGGCTGCGCGAGCCGCGCTTTGAGATCCGCGTCAGCGATTCGCAAGGTCTGGAACAGGGCATGCTGGTCAGCGTTGACTTGCCTGCCTTGGACGGCGGCGGTGACTACGACCTGATTCAGCTCGAACCGAGCGGCGACGGCCTGGTCGCCCTGATTCTGAGGTTGCGCCCATGAGTGTCGGCAGCTATTTCAAACCCTCGGCCGGGGGCGGGATGATCTCCATCCAGTCCTCCGCCGCAGACTTTCAAGCGTTTCAGGACTTTGCCAAGGTGGTGCCGAAAGCTGCTGCTGCGGCGCATCGGCGCGCAATCAACAAAACGTTGGGCTGGTTGCGCACGCACATCGCCCGAGCCGTCAGCCGGTCAGAGCGCATCGCTGTTGCGGCGGTGCGTCAACGCTTGCGTAGCTATCCGGTTTCCGGCGGGGCCGCGAGCGGCAAACTGTGGTTCGGTTTGAACGCCATCGAGTCCAGCCGGATCGGCCGAGCGCGGCAAACCGGTAGCGGCGTGTCAGTAGCGGGGCGGCGTTACCAAGGGGCTTTCCTCAAGAAGGTCTACGGCAACAAGCCCGACATCTGGATCCGCACAGCCAGTAAGCATTTCAACGCGGACGACTACCCCGACAGCACGGTGTCACCAGGTCGCGGGCCGAGTTCGGGTTGGGTCGCCGAAAACGGCAGTCGTTTCCCGCTGGCCAAGGCCAAGGTATCGCTGGAGCAAGCCCGGCCGCACTTCGAAAGCTGGGTAAAAAAAGCGGATGAGCGCCTGCTGGAGATCCTCAAGCAGGAACTCAACTTTGAGCTGCAGAAATACCTCAAGAGGATCGGCAATGTCTGATGAACCCTTCAGCCTGGACCTGCTTTATCGGACGGTAGAACAGCATCTGCGCGCAAACCTTCCCGGCGTGCATGCAGTCACGGCCTGGCCAAACATCGCGGATCGCGTGTTGCTCCCAGCGGTGTTTCTTGAGGTGGCTGAAATTGAGCCGGGTACCGATATCGGCACCGGCGAAACTTCGCTGATCTTCAAGTTTGAGGCTCGCATCATCGTCGACCCAATCAAGCCGCACCATCATCAGCAGGCCGTGCAGTTAGCGACGCGTTTGGCGGTGCTGCTGCGAGCGCAAACGTGGGGGTTAGCAGTTGAACCCGCCGAGTTTGTGCAATCGCTGCAGGACTGGACCCAGCCGCACCTGGATGGATACACCGTGTGGCTGGTGGAGTGGACTCAGCAGGTTTATCTCGGCACTGAAGAATGGCCATGGCCAGACGAACCGCCGGGAACGTTGATCTTCGACGTTGAGCCGGGCGACGGGCCATTCAGGCCCGAGGAATTGTCGTGAGTTACGCGAGCGCCCAGCATGACCGCATGATCGCGGGGGCGGTAAAGGCTTGCTACGTGGTCGCGGTGGATCTGTCCGCTTCGCCGCCGGTATGTCGCGTGTCGGATGGCAGTGAATGGGTCAGCGCGTGGGTGCGTTGGCACAGCATCGCGGCGGGCAAGGCCAGGCACTGGCGGGCACCGTCTTTGGGCGAGCAAGGCAGTTTGATCAGTCCCAGCGGTGACGTGTCACAAGGCACGTTTGTCCCGGGCCTGTATGGCAATGCCGGACCGCCGCCAGACAACCGCGACCATGTCGAGGTCTGGCGTTTTGATGATGGCGGCTCGCTGATCTACGACTGGCAGGCCAAGAGCTACACCATCACCCTGCCGAGCGGCACGGTCAGCATCAAAGTGGCCAGCACGGAAGCGGTAGTAACCGATAGCGCCGTGAGCGTGACCACCGGCAACATCAACCTGAAAGCGGCGGTGATGATCGAAGGTGCGTTGCACGTCACCAAGGGCATCACCAGCGCCGGCTCAATCATTGACGCCACCGGCAACAGTAATCACCACACGCATTAATTCATTCACGACAGCCCGCCCAGTGCGGGCTTTTTCATGCCTGGAGAAATACATGGCCAAGATCGATACGACAGCCACTGAGGTGCAAGCGTCGTCGGAACCGGCAATTGCATCCTCAACGTTCTCATCGCCCGAGTCCTTGAAATTCCGCGACAAGCTCTACACGTCGCGGCTGGTGATCGTCCCCGGAACTGGCCGTTCCTATCCGGTCGATAAGGCGACGGTCGTGGTGCCGGCCTCCGACATCGAAGCAGTCAAGTTCCTGAAAGCCAGCGAAGAATACGAGCCGTTCAAGGAGTGACATCGATGATCGGAATGGATCGCCAGACCGGCCTACCCATATCCGGCATTGAGCACCTGCGGCAATCCATTGCCGACATCTTGAGCACGCCGCTGGACAGTCGCCGGCACCGTATGGAATACGGCAGCAAGTTACGGCGGTTTGTCGATTTGCCCATCAATGAAGGCTGGAAAAGTGCCGTACAGGCTGAGGTTGCCCGCGCTCTGGGGCGATGGGAGCCGCGTTTGAAGTTGGATCAGGTGCGCGTCATTTCCGTCATTGGCGGGCAAGTCAATTTGCAAATCGTCGGGAAGTACCTGGGCGACAGCGTCACGTTGGAGGTGGCCGCATGAGTACCGTAGATCTGTCGTCGCTACCCGCGCCGACCGTGCTGGAGCCTCTGGACTTCGAAGAGGTTTATCAGGACGGGCTGAGCGTGTTTCGCGGGTACATGGGCGGTAACTGGACGGCCGCGCTGGAGAGCGATCCGGTGGTCAAAGTGCTTGAGGTCGGGGCTTACAACAAAGTCGGCAACCGCGCCCGCGTTAATGACGCCGGCAAGGCGCTGTTACTGGCGCACGCTATTCGCGGCGATCTCGATCACTTGGGGGCCAACGTCAATCTGAAGCGCCTGGTCATTCAGGCCGAGGATCTGCTGGCGGTGCCACCGGTGCCCAAGGTCATGGAAGACGATGATCCGTTTCGCGAGCGCATTCAGTTGGCTTATGAAGGTTTGACCACGGCAGGCCCGCGTAACAGCTACATCCTGCATGCACGCAATGCCTCAGGGCTGGTGGCAGATGCCACGGCCGAAAGCCCGAAGCCTTGCTACGTTACGGTCACGGTGCTGGGGTTGGACGGGGAAGGTGTGGCGCCGCCGGAATTGCTGGCGACGGTGGCCGCTGCGTTGAATGATGATGACGTGCGCCCGGTTGCTGATCGGGTGACTGTGCAGAGCGCGCAGGTGATCCGTTACGAAATTGACGCCATTTTGCACATGGCCAGCGCCGGGCCGGAAGCGGATGCCAGTTTGGCCGAAGCGAAAAGCCGCTTGGCAGCCTGGATCAATCCACGCAAGCGGCTGGGCGTCGAAGTCGCCCGCTCCGCTGTTGACGCCCAGTTGCACGTCGCCGGTGTTGCCCGAGTCGAGTTGGTCGGTTGGCAGGATCTGGCTCCGACCAAGGCGCAAGCGGCGTTCTGTACGCGCTACACCGTGAGGCTGGCGGGCTGATATGAAAAGTCTTCTACCGCTCAACAGCACGCAACTGGAACGGGCCATGGAGGCCGCGTTCTTCGAAAAGACGATTGTCCCTCTGCGCGACCTCTACAACGCCGATACCTGCCCGGTGCATCTGTTGCCGCATCTGGCATGGGCGTGGTCGGTGGATCGCTGGGATTACCGGTGGAGCGAAGCTACCAAGCGCGCGGCCATCAAGGCTTCGTATTACATCCACAAGCACAAAGGCACCATCGGCGCGTTGCGCCGAGTGGTCGAGCCGCTGGGCTACCTGATCGAGATTGTCGAGTGGTTCCAGACGGTACCCGAGGGTGTGCCTGGCACCTTCGCGCTTAAGGTGGGAGTGCTGGACACCGGTATCACCGAAGAGATGTATCTCGAACTTGAACGCCTGATCGACGACGCCAAACCCGTGAGCCGGCAACTGACCGGGTTGGCGATCAGTTTGGAAACTCAAGGCGATTTGAACATCGCCGTGTCCGTCTACGAAGGCGATGTAATCGACGTTTACCCGCCCGTCATGCGTGACATTGAAGTCACTGGCAGCTTTGGCGTGGTCGGTCGCGAACACACCATAGACACTCTGGACGTTTATTATGATTGATGCGAATTCGCAGTTTTTTGCGATCCTCACGAATGTGGGGATGGCCAAGCAGGCGAATGCCGATGCCCTCGGCATTGCCTGGAAACTCACGGAAATGGGCGTTGGAGATGCCAACCCGGGCGGCCTGGCCGATCCGCCTAACCCCATTCCGTCGGCAGGTCAGACCAAGCTACTCAACGAGTGGCGGCGCAAGCCCTTGAATCAACTCCGGGTTGACCCGGTCAACTCGGCGGTGATTATCGCTGAGCAGATCATTCCGGCCGATGAGGGCGGTAAGTGGATTCGCGAAATCGGTCTCTACGATGCTGACGGCGACCTGGTCGCGGTGGCCAACTGTGCGCCGAGTTTCAAGCCGTTGCTGTCGCAAGGTTCGGGCCGCACGCAAGTCGTGCGGATGAACTTCGTGGTCACTAGTACCGGGAACATCACGTTAAAGATCGATCCGGCGGTGGTGCTCGCGACTCGTGAGTACGTCGACACAAAGATCTTGGAAGAACTGTACAAGCTGGATAACAAGCAGTCGGTGCGGATCGCTACCACGGCAAATATCGCGCTGTCGGGACTTCAGTCCATTGATGGCGTGGCGCTGGTCGTTGGCGATCGTGTGCTGGTAAAAAACCAAGTATCCGCCAAAGACAACGGTATTTGGGTCGCGGCGGCGGCTGGCTGGTCGCGTGCGGCGGATGCGGATTCTAATGGAGAGGTCACATCGGCGTTGCTGGTGTCGGTCGAACAAGGGGCGACATTAGCCGACACCCGTTGGCAGTTGATTACAGACGGCGCAATCGTGCTGGGAACCACGGCGCTGACGTTCCAGAACGTCACCCAAGGTTTTGCGCCAATCAACGCGCCGGCGCTGGTCAACCCCACGGCCAACACGCCGCCGCAGTTTGATAGTTCCCTGAAGCTCGCAACCACGGAGTTTACGCAACGTGCGCAGGGGAATTTTGCCGGGCGTATCGATATAGCTGCGTTGCCTGCAACGCTCAGTGCTGCATTCGCCGGCAACCGTATTGTACTTGCCGCGTATGGGTTGCTGACCCTTCCGCTGGTTGGCTCTGTGCCTCCCGGTGCCAAGTTTTATCTGTTCAACACGACCTCAGGTACGGTTACCGTTACTCGACAAGGTGCCGATACTATTGCTGCATTCGGCAACGGCTTGTTGACGTCGGTGACGCTACAGTCCATCTCCACCCTCGTTATTACGGCAGGTAACGGGCAGTGGGTTGTTGAAGAAGGAATGTCCGCGCTGAAGTACTCGCCGGAATTTGCTAGCGCGTTCTCAGGTACATCGTGGAAGAAAGGCCCGGGCGGCGATATTGAGCAGTGGGGGACATACCTCAGCCTTCCAGCGAGTACGAACGTTGAGATTACGTTGCCGGTAGGTTTTGTTGATCCTCCGACTTGTCTGCTCCTGACATTTGCGAACTTTTCCAACGATGAAGGTGCTGGACGCGTGCCCGTGCTTCAGGCGCGTGGTTGGACGAAAAACACCATTACAGTGCGGAACCTTTCGAGTTTCCCCGCTTCGTTTTTCTGGAATGTGAAGGGGCGTTGAATGGCGATTTTTTATAGCGCGCAGGCGCCCGGGTTTTTCAGTGATGAGAACGAAGCGCCGATTCCGAGTGATGCAGTCGCAATCACTTTAGACGAACACACTGCCTTGCTTGAAGGGCAAACCCGGGGCGCTCGAATCGTGCCAGACAGCAAGGGTTTTCCTGTGCTGGCGGCTGCGCTGCCGCCATCCGCTGAGGCGCTTGAAGCTGTGGAGCGTATCTGGCGCGACGCACAATTATTGCCCACGGATGCGCTGGTATCGCGGCACCGTGACGAAATCGAGGCGGGAGGCTCGACCACGCTCACGGCTGAGCAATACGCCGAATTGCAGATATACCGTCGGCAGTTGCGCAACTGGCCGCAAGGGGATCAATTCCCGCTCGCCGAACACCGCCCGCCGGCGCCGACCTGGCTGTCAGCACAACCCGACTAAACGCCTCGCACTGACGGGGCGTTTTTCATTCCGTTACGCGCAACACCAACACCCTCACAGCCTCGCTTATGCGGGGTTTTTTCGTTTCTGGAGACTGACCCTTATGAGTTTTTTCCACGGCGTCACGACAACGTCGGTCGACACTGGCGCACGCACCATCTCGCTGCCGTCGTCGTCGATTATCGGCCTGTGCGACACCTTCACCCCGGGCGTTCTCGGCGGCGGTACGGCCAAGGCCGGCGAGCTGAAGTTGATTACCACAGAGCGCGAAGCCATCGCCGCCTTCGGTCCCGACTCGGCGATCACCAAGGCCTGTCAGGCGATCTACGTCAAAGCCAAGGCGGTGATCGTCGCCATCGGTGTGCCCAAGCTGGAAGATGCTGCGTTGCAAACCTCGGCGATCATTGGTGGCGTTCTGGCCTCGGGTCAGCGCACCGGGTTGCAGGCGCTGCTCGATGGTAAAAGCCTGTTCAACGCGCAGCCGCGATTGCTGATCGCTCCGGGTCACACCGCGACTCAGGCGGTGGCCACGGCGCTCGATAGCTTGGCGCAAAAACTGCGCGCCATCGGCATCATCGACGGCCCTGGCACGACCGACGAGGCTGCAATGGCCTACGCCGATAACTTCGGCAGTCGCAACCTGTTCATGGTCGACCCCGGCGTCAAGTATTGGGACACCCTCACCAGCAAGACCGTTGACGCGCCCGGTTCCGCTTGGGCGGCGGGGCTGTTTGCCTGGACGGATGCTGAATACGGTTTCTGGGCTTCGCCATCGAACAAGGAGTTGACCGGTATCACCGGCACCGGCCGCGCGGTCGAGTACCTGGACGGCGACGAGACCTGCCGGGCCAACCTGCTCAACAACGCCAATATCACCACGATCATTCGCGATGACGGTTACCGGCTGTGGGGTAACCGCACGCTGTCGAGCGATCCGAAGTGGGCATTCGTTACCCGCGTTCGCACGCTCTTCATCCTCATGGACGCTGTGCAGGCGGGGCACAAATGGGCGGTCGACCGTTCCATCACCAAGACCTACGTGACCGATGTCACCAACGGCCTCAACGCGTTCATGGCCGACCTGAAAGCCCAAGGCGCGATCATCAACTTCGAAGTGTTCCCCGACACCGAACTCAACACGGCCAGCCAGATCGCCCAGGGCAAGGTGTACTGGCGTATCCGTTTCACCGACGTGCCGCCGGCAGAAAACCCGAATTTCCTTTTCGAAGTCACCGATCAATGGATGACCGAAGTGCTTGAAGCAGCCTAAGGGGGCGTAACCAATGATTCCTCAGACTTTGTACAACACGAACCTGTTCGTCGACGGCGTGAACTTCTCCGGCGACGTACCCAGCCTGACGCTGCCCAAGCTGACCACCAAGACTGACGAATATCGCGGCGGCGGTATGGCCGGCCCCGTCGAAATGGATCAGGGGCTGGAAAAAATGGAGGCCTCGTTTGTCACCAAGGGCGTGCGCCGCGAGTCGCTGAAGTACTTCGGCCTGGCTGACGGAACGGCGTTCAACGCCACATTTCGAGGCGCCTTCAAGGGCCAAAAGGGCGCGGTGACAGCGGTCGTTGCCACCCTGCGCGGCCGGCTCAAAGAGGTCGATCTCGGTGACTGGAAAGCCGGTGATGCGGCCGAGATCAAACACGCCGTTGCGGTCACCTACTACAAGCTCGAAATCGACGGGCGCCTGATGTACGAGATCGACATGGTCGCCGGCATTCAGGTGATCGACGGCAAAGACCAACTCCTCGAAGTGCGCCAGGCGCTCGGCCTGTAAGGAATAGACTCAGATGACTCAAGCAATCGCTAAAAACCTTCCGGCTTGGCTGTCGCTCAGTTCAGTCGGTGCCGTCGTAATGCTGACCCGCCCGAGCCAAGCCAATAGCATGAACGTCGAGACGTTGAGCCTGCGTAACCCGACCGTGCGTGAAGTGCGGGCGGCTGACCGTGCCGCCAACGGCGACGACGAACAGCGCGAACTGATGCTGTTCGCCGGTCTGGCCGAAGTGGGGCTGAAGGATCTGGAAGGCCTCAAGCTGACGGATTATCGCCGCGTGCAAACGGCGTATTCGCACCTGGTACCGAAAACCGATTATTCGGAATCGATGCCGGCGTGGTTGTCGCTGACCACCGATCAGGTGCTGGTAACGCTGTCGTGTCCGAGTGAGATCAACGGCGTGACGGTCGACAAGCTGGCTTTGCGTTCGCCGACCGTGGGCGACGTGCGGGCGGCCAACCGTGAGGTGGGGGGCGACGATGAGCAGCGCGAGCTGGTGTTGTTTGCTGCGTTGTCCGGCGCGTCGGTGGCGGATCTGGAGGGGCTGAAGCTGGTGGATTTTAACCGCTTGCAGGCCGGCTATTTTCGCATGGACAACGACGACGGGTTTTAACCCCAGCGTTATCAAGTCGGCGGCGAAACGTCTGGCGGCGGAAACCGGATTTTCCGCCGCCGAGATCCAGTCGATGCCGTTCGCGGATATGGTGTGGTGGCTCACGGATTGAGCCGCCATCGGTAGTGCTGGGCACAAGGGGGCCGTGATATGGCAAACAAACTCGCCCTCGGGCTGGTGATCGGCGGTGCCGTCAGTTCCACGGTCGGCGCCGCGTTCAAGGATGTGACCGGGCGCATCCAGCGCCTTGAGGCAGAAGGCAAAAAAGCGCGGGTGCTGCAGCGCACGATTGGCGACACCATCCGCCTGCGCGAGGAATGGAAAAAGGCTCACGACACCGGCGCGGCCGGCGCCTCCAAATTACTCAACCGTTTGAACTCGAACCTCGACAGCTTGAAAAAACAGGGGATCGAGGTCGGCCGACTGGAAAAAGCCTATCGCTCGATGGGGCAAACGGCCAACAAAGCCGAGCTGAAAGCCAAAGGGCATCAGCAGATTGATTCTGGCGTACAGGGCATGAAAGGCGCCGTCGGTGCGGCGGTAGTCGGTGTCGGTGCCATGGCGGTACCGACCAAGGTCAGCGCTGATTTCGGCGCGATTGTGCGTGATATCGCGATCAAGGCCGGCATTGCCAACAAGCCGGAAGAGCAGGAGATGTCGCGCAAGATCATCGACACCTCACGCGACACCGGCATGGCTCGCAACGATGTGGCCGACGTGGTCAATCAGTTGGTCGGCGCCGGTATGGACCTGAGCAAGGCGCTGGAGTATGCGCCCGTCGCGGCTAAGTTTGTCGTGGGGCAGGGATCCAGCGGCGTCGACACGGCGAAGATGATCAATGCCCTGGGGCAGAACGCCAAGATCACCGACCCCAAACAGATGCAGCAGGCGCTGGAGGCGATTGCCTACCAAGGGCAGGCGGGCAGCTTTGAAGCGGCCGACATGGCTAAGTGGTTTCCGGAACTGCTGGCCAACATGGCCAGCAACGGCATCACCGGCTTGGATGCGGTGACTCAACTGGGCGCCATGTTGCAGGTGCAGATGAAGCAGGCCGGCAGTTCGGACGAAGCGGCCAACAACCTGAAAAACTGGATGGGCAAAATCGGTTCGACCGATACGGTCAAGGCTTACGAAAAAGCCGGGATCGACTACAAAGGATCGATGCAGACCGGTTTGCAAAACGGCATGTCGACGCTTGAGACCAGTATGGCACTGGCTCAGAAATACATTCAGGCGACCGATCCAAAGCGCGCGGCGGCCATGGCCGAAGCCACGTCGAAAATCAGCAAGGAAGCCGATCCGGACAAGGCCAAGGCCATGATGGCCTCGCTGGAAGAATCCTTGCGCACCGGCGATCTGTTCGCCGACATGCAGGTCAAGGCCGCACTGTCGGCCTACATGCAGAACAAGGCGCTGTACAGCCAGCTCAAAAACGATTCGCGTGAAGCGACCGGGATCCTCGACAAGAACCTCGCCGAGCGGCGTGAGTCGTCATCGCAGAAGTGGGCCGAGATGGCCCAGTCGATGGATGACGCCATGCGCAGCATCGGCGATGCCTTGCGGCCGGTGACGGACGTCGTCGCGGAGTCGTTGACCAAGGTAGCGAAGGGCATCACGTCGCTGTCTGACAGTTCGCCCGGCGTCGTGACGGGAATCGGTTTGGTTAGTGCTGCATTGGTTGGACTGTCTGGCCTGTATAGCTCTTTCAAGATGGGCAAAGGAATGCTCAACCTGGCACGCGGAGCCTTGGGTAAAGGCAAGTCAGGTGAGGTGCAAAAGGTCTTTGTGACCAACGCTGAGGATGGCGACGGCGGCGTCAATGCCGAACCCAAAGGAAAGGCCGGTAAAGCACTGTCGCTGGTTGAAGAAGGCCTCAAGGCAGTGGCGGCGTTCAAGGGTAAGCCGGCAGATAGCAGCAGTGATGCCGGGGAGGGCGGTGACAAGAAGCCCGGGAAATTCGATCTGGTCACCACTGGCCTCAAAGTCGTCTCGCTGGCCCAAGAGGCGGTCTCGGGCGGCAATGGTGAAGGCGAGGCGGGCGGTGGTGACGACGGAGTCAAAAAGGTTTTCGTCGTCAATGCCAACGCCCTGCGCGACCCCGGTGTCGCAGATGCCCCGGGCGAAACTCGCCGACGTGGACGCGGCTCGCGGCGCAATGCCTCGCGGCGTCGGCCGCAGCCTCGACCTGGCTCGTCGCGTCCACCGGTGTCGCGCCCCCCTGCTCCGGTACCACGTCCGCCGGTTCCTGTGCCACGTCCACCCGTCCCAGTACCAAGGCCACCGATTCCTCCGGTGCCAGCAATTCCGACCGCTGCGATGTCCAAACTGACGGGGGTAGTACAGGCCGTCGGCAAGGTCGGCAAAGCTGCCAAGGGGATTCCCGGCGGTTCGCTGCTGGAAGCCGGTGCGATGGCGTTCGACACTTTCGAGAACGCCCAGACCCAGGACGAAAAAGCCGAAGGTTACGGTGCGGCCGCAGGCAATCTGGCCGGCACCATGGCCGGTGCTGCAGCTGGTGCCGCCATTGGTTCGGTGGTGCCCATCATCGGCACGGCTATTGGTGGCCTGATCGGTGCTTACCTCGGCAGTCAGGGCGGCGCGGCGCTGGGCGGATCCCTGGGTAAATCGCTGTTTGGTGGCGAGGATGAAAAGCCCGAACAGACGGCAAAGTCACCGGTGCCGACCACGCCGCTCATGATGGCGTCAGCGGGCCAGCAAGGACCGGCGTTGGGGGATGTCGCGCGCTCTATGGCGGTGACGGCGCCGCTCAAGTCGGCGGCGCTGGCCATTCAGCCCAAGGAGCCAGAAAAACCGGTGCCGGCCAAGGTGGACCAGCAGTTTCAGTACTCGCTGAACATGCCGGTCACCGTGCAGGGCGACGTCAAGGACCCGCAAACCTTGGCGCAGGACTTGATGCCGCACATGCAGCGAATGATGGCGGATGCGGCGAAGAGTAACGCCGCCAAGCTGTACGACGAACCCCATGTCTAAGGAGGTTTCATGGCTTACATGGAGCAGATGCAATCGAGCCTGAAGTATTTGGTCGAGGCAGCGGAAACGGGGCGGCGCAGTGCTGACGGCATGCTGACCCCGGTCAACGGCGCGATCCGTGAACTAACAGGCGCCGCGTCCGAGCTGGAAAACATCCCGTTTGTCGGCCCGGCCATCGGCGCCAAACTTCAGCGGGTGATGCGCGGCGTCGACGCAGCCCAAGCCAAAGTTGGTCAAGTGGTCGCGGTGTACGGCCGCGCCACTCGGGCGGCGGCTGAAGTGCAGGATCGGCTGGGCACGTTGAAGGAACAGGCGGGCAAGGCGGCCACGGCAATCAACAATGTCGCCGGCAAGGTCAGCCCGTCGCTGGCCAACATCGTGCCCACCAGTTCTTTTGCCGGGGAGGCCACGCCGGCGCCGGAGGCGGTGAAGCCGTTCCCGCACCTGATGATCATTCAACCGCGCGATCCGAAAGTTGAGCCGTATTACTTCAACCTGGACACGGCGGCCTTTGATGAGCTGAGCCGTTCGACCGAATTCCGCTGGGCTTCGCAGGAGCGGCTGACGCGCCGGCCGGCGAAGCAGGCCATCGGTATGGGCGATGAAAAGTTGACGCTCAAGGGCACGATCTACCCGGGCTTCAAGGGTGGGTTGAAGCAGCTCGACACACTGCGCTCCATTGGTGCAAGGCTTCAACCGCTGACCCTGACTACGGGGTATGGCGAAGTGATCGGAACGTGGTGCCTGAAAAACATCAACGAGGAACAGTCCGCGCTGCTGCACGGCGGGATTGCTCGCAAACAGGGTTTCACTTTGGAGTTTGAGCGCTATGGCGACGACATGCAGGACGTCTGATGGCGACATGCTCGATGTCATCTGCCACAACGTTTACGGCCATCTGAATGGCAGCGTCGAGGCCGTGCTCGATGCCAATCAGGGACTTGCCGATGAGCCTCAGCCGTTCCGATCTGGCGTGATTATTGTCCTACCGGATCTGCCGATGCCAACTGATGAAGGCATCTCGCTTTGGAATTGATGAGCTATAGTCGATGTGTAGCCTTTGTTGCACTTGCAGCTACAACCCCTTCAAAACCCGCTTCGGCGGGTTTTTTTATGGAAAAAATTTATGACCCCAATGTTTCGAATCGACGCCGATGGGGCCGATGTCACGGCCAAGATCAATGATCGGCTGTTGTTGCTGCGTACCTCTGACAAGCCGGGCATGGAGTCCGACGAGTTTGAGTTGCGTATCGACGACCGTGATGGGCAAGTGCAATTGCCACGGCGTGGCAGCTCAATCGAGATCTACCTGGGGTATGCCGAAACGACCTTGGCGCGCATGGGCAGTTATACCGTGGACACGGTCGAGGTATCAGGTCCACCCGATACCATCGTGATCAAGGGCAAAGCCAGCGACATGCGTGGCAGCGGTAAGACTATCCGTAGCGGAAGCTGGGAAGACGTGCCGCTGTCGAAGATCGTGGCTGACGTCGCCGCGCGCAATGGCTGGCAACCGGTGTGCCCTGTATCGACCAAGGTCGCCCGGGTCGACCAGCTCAACGAGTCCGATTTTAATTTCATCACCCGTCTGGCCAAGCAATACGACTGCACAGCCAAGGTCGCCGACGGCAAGCTGTTGGTGATGCCGCGCCAAGGTGGCCAGACTGCCAGCGGCAAAGCATTTGGCGCCATCACGCTGACCCGCAGTGACCTTAGCCGCTGGCAATTCAGTCTCGGAGATCGCAATTCGCACAAGGCAGTGGCCACCAAGCATCAGGACAAAAAGAACGGCAAGCTCGCGGTGGTTACCATCGACAATGATGACGCTCCGGACGGCCTGCCGGCAGTGCATACCGACCGCCATATCTACCCAAACAAAACGGCTGCTGAAGCGGCGGCCAAGGCCCGTCTATCGGCGTTTAACCGCTCGACCGCTGATGTGCGGCTTGAGATGCCCGGCCGGACGGACATCTTCGCCGAGCGTCCCATCATCGCTCAGGGATTCAAGGTCGGGCTTGATGGCGAATACCTGGCGGATTCGGTCGAGCAGGTTTTCACCCAGTCTGGATGGTCGACCACGGTCGAATGCAATGCTGGCAAAGCCGGTAAATCCAAGGGCAAGAAAAAGAAGGGGCCGAAACCACCGCTCAAGGTTGTGAACATCGAGAAACAGTAGCCGCATCCCATCGCCGCCTGAGTGCGGTTTTTTTACGTCTGGAGTTTGTATGTCCATCACTGAACAACAGCTGCAAAGCATCATGCCCAACGCCCGCCGACAAGCGGGCGTTTTTGTATCCGCCCTTAACGCAGCCATGGCCCATCGACAAATCAACACGCCGAAACGCCAAGCCGCGTTCCTGGCGCAAGTCGGTCATGAGTCGGGTCAGCTGCAGTACGTCCGCGAACTGGGTGGCGATCAATACCTGAGCAAATACGACACCGGCAACTTGGCTGCGAAACTGGGCAACACGCCGGCCGCCGATGGTGATGGCCAGCGCTATCGCGGTCGCGGCCTGATCCAAGTCACTGGCCACGACAATTACCTGCGCTGCAGCCTGGCGCTGTTCGGCGACGAGCGATTGCTGCGCACGCCTGAACTACTGGAGCTGCCGCAGTGGGCCGCCGAGTCGGCCGCATGGTTCTGGTCCGTGAATGGGTTGAACGCGCTGGCCGATCAAAACGAGTTCAACACGATCACGCGCAGGATCAACGGTGGTCTCAATGGCCTGCAAGATCGGCTGGAGTTGTGGGGGCGGGCGAGGGCGGTGTTATGCGTCTCGGCGAACTGATCCCGACACCGTATCGGTTGGTGGCCAAGGGAGTGCTGCTGGCCGTCTTAGTCGGCGGTTCCGCCGCCATTACATGGCAAGTGCAGAACTGGCGTTATGGCGGTCAGCTCGCCGAACAGCGCCGCCTGTACACCGAAACGCTCAACCAGATAACTCTCACTTCGGCCACGCAGCAGCGTGCCGAACAGGATAAACGCCTCGCGCTCGAGCAGCGCCTGGCAACCAGTGAACAAATTCATTACCGAGCCTTGAGTGATGCACAACGTGATCAAGGTCGCCTGCGCGACCGCCTTGCCACTGCTGATCTGCGCCTGTCAGTCCTACTCGACGCCGCCACCGGCATCGGATCGCTGTCAGCCTCCACCGCCACCGGCGGCGTGGTTCATGGCTCCACAAGAGCCGAACTTGACCCAGCGCATGCTCAACGAATTATCGGCGTCACCGATGACGGCGACCGGGGGCTGATTGCCCTCGCAGCCTGTCAGGCATACGCCAAAGAAGTCTCAACACCGAAGTGAAAAAGAGCGGCCGGTCCAGATGCGTCAACATCCGGATCGACCGCCGTCCCTGCAGATGGTCCCTGCAAGTCCAGCCAAGGCTCTTGCTCCGTGCACAAAGCGCGGCGAGCCTAGCACCTGTTTATCCATACAGTAAAGGTCTTGCTTTTTATGTCTACACCCATCATCCCTTGGATGGGCGGCAAACGCCGCCTGGCCGACCGCCTCATTCCGCTTTTTCCGCCACACGAATGCTACGTTGAAGTCTTTGCCGGCGGTGCCGCGCTCTACTTCATGAAGCCCCAGCCATCGCCGGTCGAAGTCCTGAACGACATCAATGGCGACTTGGTCACGCTTTATCGCGTCGTGCAGAACCACCTTGAAGAATTCGTGCGCCAGTTCAAATGGGCGCTCAGTTCGCGGCAGGTGTTCGAATGGCAGAAAATGACTCGCCCCGAAACCCTCACCGACATCCAGCGCGCCGCCCGATTCTTCTACCTGCAACACCACGCCTTCGCCGGCAAGGTCTCGGGTCAGACGTTCGGCACTGCGACGACTGCCCCGGCCATCAACCTACTGCGCATCGAGGAAAACCTCTCGGCCGCGTGGCAGCGCCTATCCGGTACCTACGTCGAAAACCTCCCCTGGCTTGAATGCGCTGAACGCTACGACCGTGCCCATACCTTCCATTACATGGATCCGCCTTACTGGCAGACCGCCGGGTATGGCGTGGACTTTCCGTTCGAAAACTACGAGCGAATGGCCGACTTCATGCGCCGTTGTAAAGGAAAAGTGATGGTCAGCATTAACGATCATCCGGACATCCGGCGCGTGTTCGAAGGCTTTCATTTCGAGACAATCGACATCCGGTACAGCAACACCAACCAGCGCCAGGGAAAAGCCGAGATCAGCGGGGAGCTGATTATCATGAACTGGGAACCGGCATCGCTGGGAGGCTTATTCTGAAGGGGGGGCTGGAGACTTCTTAACAAGCCGAATAACCGGTTCTGGCAGTTGGCTATTATTGCTGGTGGATGTGATGTGGCTCATGATCAACATTCATCAAAATGATAAGCCATTATGGACAAGCCACTGGTGGGGCTTTCGTTTCTACTAACGTTGAGTTGGGTATCCATCGTCATCTTAGTGATGTATTGGATGTCACAGTGAAGGTAAAGCTGATGGACGAAGTGGTGTTGAATGACAAGGTGAAACGGGAGGCTGATCGGCTTCTCGCGCATATTGTGCGCGCAGACTCGATGATTGTTGCCGTCAAGGCGGGTGCGAGAGCGGACGGTTTTGTTCTCGGTATGCAAATGGCGGGTGGTCTGAGAGTAGGTGACGCGGAGCAGCTCCACATCATTTTTGAGTCGGCGCTTGAAAAGCGGCTCAAGGCCCTGTCCTCGATTTAGAAAAGTCCGTCCTCGGTGGGGGCCTCGATTGGTTTTATCAAATCTGACCCTTGGTTGCGCACGTTGCCGATGGCCCGGTCTACTTTGAACCATTCAAACGCCTCAGTCGGTTCGCCCTGAAGCAGCACCATTTGTTCGGCGCGCTCTTTGGGTGTGGCCGGATTCAACCATTCCTGAGCCAAGTCTGGAGAAAGCGTCACCGGGCGGCGGTCGTGAATGTCCACCATTCCCCCAGCACTGTCTGCGGTAATGATCACAAAGCCGTCGTGCTCGCCAGGTGAATGTTCTGCATTCGGGTACTGCCCAATCGCGGCGCAAAAAATTGGCGCAAGGTCCTTTCGACGGATGAGATAGGGCTGCTTTTTCGCGCCGCCTTCATCTACCCATTCGAACCAGTTGTTTATCGCGATGATCGCCCGGTGTGGCCAGATTGCTCGGAAGTATGGGCCGTGGGCCACTTTTTCTACACGCGCATTGATGGGGGCCGCTCGATCCTTTGCCCAGTGTGGACGCCACCCCCAGCGGACCATGTCCGCGTGCAGATATTGTCCTTCCTGATGAAAGAGCGCGAGTTGTGTAGATGGGGCGGCGTTGTACCGCTCGAATGGCAAATCACCGGTGTGATTGACCAAAGGATTGGGCATGCTGAGTGCCGCAACGAAGTCATGAATGCCGTCGTACTGTGAAAGTCGTCCGCACATCTCCTGGCCGCCTATCTGATATTTCCTACAGAAATTGACCGCAAGTCATTCTGAAAGTTAACTGTACATTCGTACAGTATCGGAAGTCGTGCGTCATGAGCTTTTCAATCTTAGGCCCTATTGCCGTGGCTGGCCGGAAATTACCTCTGTGTCTTTTTCAGGTGCCCGCTGGCTTTCCCTCACCGGCAGCGGATCACATCGAAGCCCACATATCACTTGATGAGGTTTTGAATATCCGCGCTCCTCACGTCTATCTGGTGAAAATCACCGGAGAGAGCATGCAGGGAGCGGGGATCTTCGAAGGGGATTTGGCGGTGGTAGATCGTTCATTAGAGCCTGCTCATGGGCACATTGTTGTTGCGCTGCTGAACAACGATCCGCTGTGCAAACGCCTCTGCATCCGGGGGAAGGAGGTGATTCTGCTATCGGAAAATCCAAAATACCCGCCTCGCTATGTGTTGGAAGGCGATGAGCTGGCGATATGGGGTGTGATCATTGGAAGCGTGCGCAGTCATGTCTAAGTCGAAACCTGTATTCGGCCTGGTCGACTGCAATAGCTTTTATGCCAGCTGCGAGCGCGTGTTCCGTCCTGACCTGGCCAAGGTACCCATCGTGGTGCTGTCGAACAACGACGGCTGCGTTATCGCGCGGAGTTACGATGCCAAGCCCTACGTAAAAATGGGCGAGCCGTATTTCCAGATCAAGCACAAGCTCAAGCAGCACGGCATCGTCCCGTTCTCTTCGAACTACGCGCTGTACGGCGATATGAGTGAACGTGTTATGACGCTGATCGAGTCGATGGTACCGGCCGTTGAGGTCTACAGCATCGACGAAGCCTTCGTCGACCTCACCGGCATTAATGACCTGGACGCCCTCGGCCGCAAGATCCGTAGCCAGGTGTTGCGCTGCACGGGCATTCCGGTCGGTGTCGGCATGGCGCACACCAAGACCCTTGCCAAGCTGGCCAACCACACCGCCAAACGCCTGCAGGCCCAAACCGGTGGTGTCGTGAATATTTGCGATCCGATCAAGCGTGATTGGGTTCTGCGTAACACCGACGTTTCAGAAGTTTGGGGCGTAGGGCGTCGCATGAAAGCGCACCTGGATACCATGGGGATCAAAAGTGCGATGGACTTGGCCAAAGCCGACCCTTGGACACTTCGTAAAAACTTCAGTGTGGTGATCGAAAAGACGGCGCGCGAACTGGCCGGCACTCCCTGTTTAGGGCTAGATGAACCCGATCCGCCGAAACAGGAGATCTGCTGCAGTCGAATGTTCGGCACTCGCCTGACAGAACTGGCACCGATCAAGGAAGCTGTGGCCACGTACATGATGCGCGCTTCAGAAAAGCTCAGGGCGCAAAACTCTTTGTGCAAGAAAGTGCGCGTGAGCATTCGCACCGGCATGTTCAACCCGGAGGAGGCGAAGTACGCCAATGGTGTGGTGATCGATATGCCTTACCCCACGGATGACGTCCGGCTTCTGACCAAGGCTGCAGTCGATGTGCTGGACCGGGTATATCGCCCTGGTTTCAAGTACAGCAAAGCGGAGGTATTGCTGATGAACCTGTGTCAGCCAGGCGAATACACGGACGATCTGTTTGCGGCTTCTCAACCGACCGAATCTACCAAGGTCATGGCCGTACTGGATCAGATCAACGAACGGTGGGGAAGGGGGACGCTGCGAGCGGCGAGCGTCCCTAGCAAGCCAGAGTGGGCTATGCGGCGTGAAATGATGAGCCAGAGCTACACGACTCGCTTAGATCAATTGTGGACGATCAACTGTAGATAGTGATACGTCTGCTATCGGCCAGAAGCGGACGCTCAATGGTGTTCATCAAAACAGCGGGATCCACCATTCTGATGTACCTCGGTTTAGGGCATAGAACCGTCCACGAAACTCTGGGCGATTCAGTGCGGCTGCTAGAGTTTGTTAACTATTATTAGGGAAGGAATCAACAAAGAACTCTAAACACCCTTCTTCAATCTCTATTGAGGTGCCATCTTCAAACTCAATTATATACACAGCGCCCTTAGGATAGACGGTCAAAAGCTCCCCTCGGGGCATTTCCAACACCCCAACAATCCATGCCTTGCTGCCTGAGCGTGCACACGCTGGTGCTGTGCTAATAGCTGTAACAATGTCATCATAGTCAAATTTCGGCACAGTTAACTCCATATGCTAGTGAGTGGTGATTGTCCTCAGTCGTTATTAACTTTGCTTTTATACCCTTTCGCAAAGCAACGGCTAGCTGGATGATGCAAAGCCTCTTGGTGCTTAGATATCGAGGCATAACTCGATACCCTGGCGAGAGTATGCGTCAAGGCTTGGATACTGAACGGGCGCCAGACATCTCCCAAAAATCGCGCTGTAGAAGCAGCCACCGACTGCTTCTACAGACATCGACCGGTTAGGCGACTTCGATGTGATCCCGCGCCTGATTCACCGCTAGCTCGGCAATCATCACCACTTGAAATCAAAAATGGGACGACCAAAAAATGGGACAGATATATTTTCCAGAAAAAATCTGTCCCATCTCTCGTTCAGTCATCAACGCATTCCTGCATCGCTCTCTATGACTTCAACGAGAGGGGTAACTGTCCGGGTTGCGGTGACAAGTATCCCAACAAATGAAAGTATGATGCTGCCCCCCGTGACAACTATTGCCAAGTGATTTTTGCTTAATAGAAAAACAAACGGCAATGCTATAGCAATGCCGCAGACCCCGAGCCGGAAGATCATCCCGCCAACCCGAAGTCTGCGATGAAGAGCCACATGCCATCGCAAAGGTGCCCCGCAAGAAACACACGGGACTGCGGGAAACTGCCCAAAAAAAGGAGTCATGCGCCGTTGCGCTGTTCGACTCAATTTTGAGGAGCAGGAGGGACACGCCAATAAAGACGAGCTTTGCATGGAAAGAATGTCTCCTGGGTAGTTGTCCGCATTAGTTTAGTGGATGATTTAATGCCTGACCTACGCGATGGTTAACCATTGGCAATGACTGCTTTTGGCCGGAGGCAGTAGTTCCCGGATGTCCGCTTCTGGCCGAAAGCAGACCTGGTGGGTTGCTTGTCACATGTTGCGAATGGCTTCGTCCGCTTTGAGTACGAACTCAAATCCTATTCCCACCTTCTTCAGTGTCTCCGCAACGCGGTCAACGAAAAACTCGGCTTGCTCTGGTAGTTCGTACAGTCCGTTGATGCGGATGATCGGTAGCTTACCTTTAGATGGCGGGTAGCTTTCCAAGATTTCGCCGCTTTCGATAAAGGCGATGTAGGTATTGATTTTCTCTTGAAGCAACAGCAGGTGTTCGCCTTGTTCGGCTTTGTCGCCCCATTTGAGATGATCCGTAATAACCAGAATTACGTTATTCGGCTCCCACTCTGGTACCGCAATAATATCAACGACTTTCGTTTCTACGATGGACATGTCTGCTCCCTCAGAGGGGTGGGTCAGGCCGAAGGATTTCGACTCTGGTGGGGGGAATCCGGCTGCCGCCGGGGAATCCCGGTTTGCCTTTCCCTACAATGGTTGCACCACTCTTCTCTATTTCTGGGAAGGCTGCTTTCTGATTTTTGGTCAGTGGTGCGGTATCAGATGATTTGCACTCAACACATGAGATTTCGCCGTCAGTGTCGCGACCCATCATATCAATGCGAGTCTTAACTCCGCTGTCGGTTTTAACCGTTACCTCACGGGCGGCTTCCGGCTTGGTTTTGCTGTACTCGCCATAAGATTTTTCTTCAAAAGCCTTGCCCTGCTTCCTGTTGTTGTCCAGCTGAACGCTGAGCACAATGTAGATTGGCTCGATCCCAGAGTCAGGGAACCAGATGATTGCATCCTGGAACTCGGGAGGATGAGCAGGATTCGCCAGGACCGTGACAGATTGTGCAGTCGGCGGATATACCCAGACGGGTGGCAACTGTGGTGCGCCTTCCAGTGCAGGAATACCCAGTACACCGTCACCACTTGCCGCTGGCGTCCAAGTGAGCCCAATCCCGTTGCCGATGTCAGCAACATATGTCTCACCGACTTTATCGCCCTTGATGACCGGGACGGCTTCCCAATCCGGCTTACCGCCCGTGTAGAAGCCATAAGCGTTAACGGAGCCATCCGGTAGCGTCTTCACGTTGACACGCACACGGGTGCGGCCAGTTTCAAGCGTTGCGTATTGATCGTTTTTGTAGAAGGCGCTGTCTGGGGAAAGACTGGTGTTCGGTATCAGCATCCCTACGAAGCCCGTTACGAGGCCAGCACCAATGACGCTTGATCCCTTCAGCAGACCCAGTGATAGCGATCCTCCAAGACGTTGAGCAATTGCACTGCCAGTAGTAGAACTGCCCACCAGTTGCAGTGGGGTGCCTTGGGTGGAAATTGCTGCCCCAGTACCTAGCACAGCCCACAGCCCGTAGTCTGCCAGTTTCTCTACAGGCACAAACCCGGACTGGTTCTTGTGATCGATTACACCGTCTGGGAGGTTGCAGCTCTTGGCGAATACACAGCCCATGGTGTCGGGCTTGGCTTCTGGTTCCAGCGCCAGATTTTTGTATTCGGCCCACCGCTGGGCGTGGATATCGACTGGCTCGCCGCCGCTATAGCGAAAGCCTTTCGGCGGGTTGGGAACATAACCGCTCATGCAGCATCCTTGTTCGTCCTTGGAGGTCCCCGGCCTGAGACTGGGGTGGAATAACGTTAACGGGAAGCACTAGCGCAGGCTGTAGGACAATTCCTATGAGCTGTGCTGTTTTTCCTGTTCCATGCCATTGCAGGGGGCGGATGGTAACCGCACTAGCATCAGGGTTTGAATGCTGGCCTTTTGCTTGCTCGCTACCATCGTTACGAAAGTTGGCTTCTCGCTGATTGCAATCATCGTTGCGAGTCGGGCACAGGTGATTGGTCAAATGGAGATCAAGGCCTGCGAGCTCTCGACTTTGAGAAGACTATTCTGATGTGGCTAGCCGATGTGCAGGTTTGTTGCGGAGAGGGGGGGGTCGAGACGCTGGTGTCTGTATCTGTTCGTTCGGTGTCTTAGAAAAACAGAAACAGACACCTTAACAGACACCAAGTTGAAGCGGGGAAGGCTGGAGGCCTTGAAAATAGTGGAGCGGGTGAAGGGAATCGAACCCTCGTTATCAGCTTGGGAAGCTGTTCATTTGGACAGCCTCAAGCGTTAGCGATGCAAAGCTAAATTTAGGGCAAATTTAGGGCATAACGAAGACCGCCATAGGCCGTTTCAGGCCTCACAGTCGATCTTAAACACCTGATAAATCGGGCCTATAGCGGACTACGGTGTCCGCAGGTCGGGTTCGAATCCCTATGCTGCATCAATGCTAAACAGCCCTGAAATCCACTAAATTGCAGGGCTGTTTAGCTAGGCTTTGACGCGCTTTTAGCCTCGAATATCGCCGGTTTATTTATTCTGTGTAGAAGATCTTTGACGTTGTTGAATTCTGCATCAGGTTGATTGAGTGAGTGCAGTCTGAGCGATTCACATAACTCTCGCTGCTTCGAGCGATTTCTTCGCCATTCTTGGCGTAATAGATCCAATACCACTGTCTAGAATTGTCTTTTTTCTGCCAGTAGCATGGATATGTAACCTCGCCCATTTCCTACTCCTTCTATTCGAGCGGACCCTATGTCCAATGGCAAGCATAGGTGAGTGCTGACATTGGACAAGTATGGTTGCTTGTTGAGAGCTTCTTGCAGATTCGGGCTGGATGAATGAAGACGGACCCGACGTGGTGGGGATGTTGCAAATGGCCTTGAAGCTATCACCGGTTACAGCTCTACATTGAATCCGCGTAACCCCACGCTTTCAGCAAAGCGTCCCACGGCGGTCAAGCTGGCCCAGGTGCGCAGCGACTCACGCCGCGAGCGCACCGGCACCCAGCGTGCGCCGCTGCCGCCGAGGCGTATCGACAGGCCCCAGTCGGGGCCACCGTCGATCCTGGCCACCAGGCATTCGCGCACGGCGTGTTGTTCGACCAGGGCGCGCAACACGTCCTCGTGAATGCCCTCGCCGATCACTGTTCGTGCTCCTGACGCCGCGCCGTGGCGGCCGCCTCGAAGGTCTTGTACAAGCCTTCGATACTGGCCGCATTCAGTACCTTGACCGTCTCCAGGCCCAGCACGAACCCTTCGGCGCGATCACTGGCGCGAAACAGATCGTCCGCCGTGTGCGCCAACTCGATTTGGTGCAGCAGTTTCAGGGTTTGCACCTCCACCGCGTTTGGCAGGTTCAGTGCCGCCAATGCGTCCGCCATACTCACTCCCACTTCCAGCCGTTGAGGTTCGCCGGTTGCTCGAGCGCGAGTTCGTACTGCTCGGCCTCGATCAGCAGCCAGCCACCCAGCGGCTCGTTACGACCGTCAACAATCGGGCCTTGCAACAGCAAGCCACCCGGCAGGATCACCCGCAGCGCATTGGCTTCCTTGGGACCGTGCAGATAACGGTCAAACTCAACCCGAAAGCGCCCAGGGCCGGCGTTACGCACACCCACATTCAATTCCAGCGTGGTGAGCTCTCGCGGCGGTTGGCCCAAGTACAAGGACAGCACGGCGACGGTCGCCAAGCCCTCATAAGCGTATGACATGAACCGGGTTCCTTAGTCAGTGGGGCGGTCGGCACGTTGAGCCAGACCGTCAGGGAATGGTAGACCAGACGCGGGGGACTGGTTTCCACGGCGCGAAAAAAAGGCCGCCACACCGGGGCCAGGTGTGGGGGCCGATTGAACATAGGCTGGAATTCAATGCATTGGTGAGGACCACAATCAGTAGAAGACGACGCTCGGGAGTGTTCCTTCTCGACCTCTGTTCGGCGTTTTGTTGACTAAAGTTTCGTAGTAATCCCGATCAATTGCCCCATGTCACGCTCGAATTTGCCGTAATCATAAGTCCATCCAAGAGTGTCTAGAACATCCTTAGCCAGCGACCTATACGGAGGCGCCATTTTAAAACGATCAGGGTTCTGTTCGTTAAGCTTTTGAAATGTCTCCACCCAACTGCTGCAACCAGAATTCCCCTTACCATTACCGTTTTGTACCGGTACTAAGCGCGTTTCTTCATAGTGCATCGACTGATTGCGACCATGCCAAATCAGATCCCTAACGCAAGTAGAGGAAATACTCGCTCCTGTAGGGGCGTTTTCTCTTTTCCCATGAGCGATAGAGATAGCTTGTTTGGAGATTTGCAGTAATGCGCCTGCCGCAATGTCGATCAAAACTCCATAGGTTTCGATCGCACGGACATTTGCTTGCAACTTCAGTTTGACCCTGTCCAATCCCGCACTGCATGCGTCCTGCAATCCGTCACGTTGTTGAACTCCGTCGAACAACTGCACCGTTTCTTGATTACCTTGCCGCGCGTCTTCCATGGATTGCGTGGCCATCAAATGGCGGAGTATGGAACCATGCAGATCGAGTAACATCATCTGCGCTTGCTTGAAGTAAGTAATTGCTTGTTCGCTCATATGCTTTTCCTATCCGTTTGCCTACCTCGTCGGGTCCGACGGGCAGCTACTGCCCGAATGCAGCCGCCGTAACGAATTCTTAGGATTCCCTGATTCGCATAATTACATCTGAAATCGCTTTTGCATTCGTATCTAGGGTTTCCATGGCCAAGGTTGCGTTTTCCGCGACGGCCTCTACACCATTCTCTGAAAGCCATTTCGTGACCTCTTCTATGGCCGCCGCCAGAGCATGCTGGTTGTGCAGTAGCAAGGTCAGTGCATCTGCAGTGGCAATGTTGGAGTCGGGGTTATGAGGCATGGAATCGTCCTTGAAGTTGGATTCGCCAAAGCCTAGTTCATTACGTCGCTGGCGAAGGTCTTTCACCCATTCAAAGGCGTGCATTTTTGCGCACCAAAATAGCGCTCCAGTCCCATCTCAGTCCCATATGGCCTTTTTTCAGACGCCAAAAACCACAAACCCCCGACTTTCTCTAGGAAAATCAGGGGTTTGCGTTTACTGAATGTGGCGGTGAAGGAGAGATTCGAACTCAAAATTAATATGGGGCTATTGCAAGCTGAACCGAGCGACACGAAAAGCGCGGCCATCATGCCTGCCTCAAACCCGTCTTATTGACAGTGTCAGCAGTGTCCAGATTGGAGCCGAAAACGCTTGCTTAAAAATTGCTTAAGAGAAGGGAAGAAAAAACGGGATGGTCGATTGAATAAATTTTGCTGGTACGTAACTGGTACGGGCGCATTTAAGGTGTTGATTTGGCCTTTATTTACGGGGGCGGGCTGATCAATGCGTCCGATCCATCATCGGGGCGACGGAGAAGCGGCGGGAGAGTGGGGCGGGTGTGGCGGAGATAGGGGACATTGGCGGTTCTGGATTGGGTGGGGCTGGGAGGTGGGGGAGTTTATCAGGAATGGGGGCGGACGGGTTTGGAGGCTGGTGGGGGGCTGTCTTCTTTGCTCAGTAATAGTGGATACTTTGTAGTAAATAAATTTGCTCTACGCAGTTGTCTGTAATGTGGACCATTTCTTAGTCCTTTAACTCGTTGCAGGGAAATAGGTGTACTGGCTATATTTTTTGTGTGCGGATTTATTTTTGATAGTGTTTTTGGATTTCCTTCCAGATGTAGCCATATCTGAATTCAAGCCAGCGTATTAGTAGCTTGTCCCGCTGTCGGCGAAAGTTGCTTTTTTCTCTTGCTTTCAGCATTTCCTCTATGTCAGCTTTCAAGTTTTCTAAATTGAATGCTGACCATATCATTGGAATCACCGTCTCAAGGTTCGTATGACAGACCGGCGCTACCTCATGATAAAGAATTCGCCTGATCTCCTCAGGGTCATATTTCTCTGTTTGACGCGCGATAGCTTCGTAATCGACTTCTGTGTCCACAAAAGCGTCAGATAGCGTCCAATAAACGTCAGCGAGTTCCTCATCCATCATTGAACGTTCCGTGCCAAGAGAAACATCGGGTAAAAAGTTGGCGAGTTTATTTAGATAAAACCGCCAATTTTTTAGAGGCACAGCTCAGCACTACTTTGCCTGCTTCTCTTTCATTTTCTCGATGGCATTAGGTAGATTCTGAATAAATTTAACACCTAGATAAAAGGACCCTTTGCCGACCAGCTTTGCCGCCGAAGCAGCACGGTCCATACCCGTACCATGGGAAAAATCATCCTTAACTTCGCTCCACGCTTCGCCCATCATTTTATCCAGCGACTCGTTGAAAGAAGGTCCGTTTTTTTCCTGAATCTCGTCGTCCATGCTTTTTCCTCAGGTAAGCAAGCTCACAGCGATAATATGAGCTTGCTATGCAGGTAATCTTTTGGTTTTAGGTTTCTACTGCAGAAATGATTTTTGCCTGACCGCGCTCTCGTTCCTTGATTTTTTCCTTTGCCTGACTCGCACTGCTCGCTCGTACACTGGTAGTGATTACCGAAGAGTTCGTACCGCGAGTAAACGTTATGCGGAAGTTCTTGTCGCTCATCCTTGCTTCTCCCTATGATATCAATATGCCTTGCAGGCAAATATTTATCAGTTGGGCTTTAAAAACACAACCCTGTACGACAGATTGATCTGTCCGACGCCACTTGGCGTAAGACAGGACTACATCCACTCATGCGGTAGCGGCTACCCGGTTTAACTGGCCTTCTGAGCAAGCAGCCTTAGCAACATATGCTTGAAACGCTTTCATTCCCCAGGCTGAATTAGTCTGATGATCGCTGCAGCCAGTTTGCCGCTGTGATTTATGCAGTACTCCTCAAACTCCTTCCAAACGATTACTTCCACATTTGTTTAAATGAGGCCCGCTGTCGCAGTCCCGCTCCTACACCACCTTGCACCATCCCCTACACCTAAGACAGAATCCGCCGGCTTGTGCGTCTAGCTCGCGGGTTCTATCGTCCCTAGGTCACTGAAAACAGTGATCGGGTTTGCTAGCCCGCCTCCCGTCAGAAGCACAAGACGACTGTCTTGCGAGGGCGTTTCTCGTCTTCGTTTTATGGTGGTCATGCGCGGGGCGTCTTCGGATGCGCCGGGGTTCCTGACGACCGGTCTACCAACCTGCGTATGGCCTCCACCCTTCGTTTGGTAGCGAGAGTGATGGCTCCTTTTCGTTTATCCGTCAGGAGTTACACCATGTTCAAACCAACACCGAATCCCTCAGAAACCGACCCCGCATCCCCCTACGAATCCCTCGATTCCCGCAAGCTCCACGAAGCCGCCGAGCGCGCCCTCGATCATTACCTCACCCCGGCCAGCCAGATCATGGCCAGCGGTGATCAATCCAAACCGATGTTCCTCGCCAACCCGTCCTACGACACCGAATCCCTGCTCGCCAACGCCTGCGAGTCCCTGGGTCCCGCCACCACCATGCTCAACGATTTCGCCGCGTTGCTGGATGTCTCGCACCGCAAGACGCTGCTGGGCATTGCGCAGGTGGTGATGTTGGGGGAGTTGGCGGTGAATCAGGCGTTGGATAACGTCGAGCTCAAGGCGTAGCTCGTTGCCCTCCGTGGCGAGCGGCGAGGTCGTGGTTGCGGAGGGCGCTGTGTCGATTCTCGAAACAACCGCTCAAGACGGCGTTTTTTCAAGGCATTCGTCGCCAGTAGCGATGTGCCACAAAAAATGATGGCAATGCGTCATCATTCGCGCGAAAAAGTTCATCGCTTGTACAAAAATATAAAGTTGTACAACTTTTCCCAAAATTTATAGCATCTGTTCCAACACCTTTGCTGAAACGATAAATCCAGCGTGAAATCTGGATTTGGCCGCTGATGCCTGCGCCGTCGTTGCGGCTTTTCGCATCAGCCTGTTGCAGCCGGGACAGTTGGAGCTGTCCGCCACTTGCTCAGGATGACGCCCCCCCGAATATGCGCGGCAACCTCGGTTGCCTGAGATGAATTTTTTTGCCTGGCGTTGAACGGCGTCAGGGCGTTAGAGGCTGAACATGGCAGAAGCATCGAGTTTCCTGGGCAACATCAAGGTGTCCCGAAAGTTGGGGGCCGGTTTTGGCGTTCTGATTGTGGCGATGGTGGCGGTGGCCTTCATTGGCTATAGCAGCAGCAATGTGCTGGTGGATCGTCTGGATACCACGCGTTTGATCGGCACGCTCAACGACGCGTCGCAGGACATGCGGCTGTCGGAGAAGCAGTACGAAGCGGCGGCGGATGCGGCGTTTGCCGAGTCTTATCAGTCGCAGCTGACGGTGTTGCAGGGGCTGATCGCCAAGGCGTTGCAGACCCTGACTCGGGCGGAAAATCAACAGGCTTTGAAGCGCTTGCAGGACACTACGGTGGCCTACGATCAGCAGGTCAAGCGTTTGGTCGAGGCTGACAAGGCGACCACCGATGCGCTGAAACCGTTGGGGGCGATGTCGGACAAGTACGCCGAAACGTTCACCCGGATGTTCGAGAGCACCACGGCCAGTGCGCTCGTGTCGGCCGATGTCGCGCGCGTGGCGGACTTGCGCACGGTGGCAGATTTGCGCAACGGCATGACGATGTTTCGTTTGATGTTGCGTCGTTACATCGCGGTGCCAAACGAGGCGAACAAAAAGGTGCTGTTGGACACCACCGATGCGTTTCTCAGTGACATGAGCAAGGCGCAACGCAGTTTGCCGGCAGGCCTGTCGAGTCAGCTGGAGGAGGCGCAGGCCGGTATCCGTCGTTATCGCGACGTGCTGGTGCAGGTAGCCGCGCTGTTCGAGCAGAAGCACAGCCTGCGTCAGCAAGTGGATCAGCAAAGCCAGGCGATGGACAGCATCATGACCGGCCTGATGGACACTCAGCAGCGTCTGGCGCGGGATGATCAACATCGGGCGTTTATTCAGATTGCGGTGTTGACGGTGTTGGCACTGGTAGTGGGTTTGGTGGCGTCGGTGTTGATCTCGCGGCAGATCACCGGGCCGCTGGCGCTGACGGTGGAACTGGCGCGACGGATTGCCAAGGGCGATCTGACGGTGCAAGCCAAATCCAGCCGCAAGGATGAGTTGGGCGATCTGCAGAATGCGATGCAGGACATGGCGCAAAGCCTGAATACGCTGGTGCAGGGGATCGGTAACGGCGTGACGCATATTTCGACGTCGGCCGAGAAGCTCTCGGCGATGAGCGAGCAGACCAGCGCCGGTGTGCGCCAGCAGAAAGTCGAGGTGGATCAGGTCGCCACGGCGATGCACGAAATGGCCTCGACGGTGCAGGAGGTGGCGCGCAACACCACCGACGCATCCGCCGCCGCAACACTGGCCGATCAGCAAGCACGTCACGGCAGTGCGGTGGTCAAACAGGCGACCGTGCAGATCAGCGAACTGTCGGTGGCGATCGAGGATTTGGGCGCGGCGATGAACGTGCTGTCCCAAGACAGTGAGCAGATCGGCAAGGTTATCGACGTGATCAAGGCTGTCGCCGAGCAGACCAATTTGCTGGCGCTGAACGCGGCGATCGAAGCGGCGCGGGCAGGTGAGCAGGGCCGTGGTTTCGCGGTGGTTGCCGATGAAGTGCGCTCGCTGGCGCAGCGCACACAGGATTCGACCAAGGAGATCGAAGCGCTGATCGTCACCTTGCAACAGGGCACGCACGCGGCTTCGGCGCTGATGACCTCCAGCCGCGAACGCACGTTGGACACCGTGGTGCTGGCGCAGAAGGCCGAACAGGCGATCACCGAGATCAACCATTCGATCGGCACGATCCAGCAGATGAGCCTGCAGATTTCCGCCGCCGCCGAGCAGCAAAGTGCGGTGGCCGATGAGATCAATCGCAGCATCGTCAGTGTGCGCGATGTGGCGGATCAGACGGCCGTCGCCAGCGAAGAAAGCGCCGCCGCGACCATTGAGCTGGCGTCGCTGGGACAGGACCTGCAACGCATGACGGCGCATTTCCGTACCTGATGGCACTTCGCAATGAACTTGGCCGCAATTGTCCGGTCAGCCTGTATAAGCGGGGCCGCCAAGCGGCGCCACCCGGTCCGTGCAGTCATTTTTTCTGGGCCATGGATGGTTGCAACCCGCTCTCAGGGGGCGTCATGACCAATACACCGATTTTCCCCCAGCCCAGCGGGGGGTGCCAAGGATGCCGGCAAAAAGGCGAGGCCGATATGGCGTTCTCCTTTGCTTTCCAGCCGATTGTCGATGTGCGTGATCAATCGACCTTCGCCCACGAGGCGCTGGTCAGGGGCGTGCAGGGCGAAGGTGCGCTGTCGGTTTTGCAGCAGGTCGATGACCAGAACCGCTATCGCTTCGATCAACTGTGCCGCGTGCGGGCGATCTCCACGGCAGCGCAGTTGGGGCTCACCGGGTTTCTTTCGATCAACTTCCTGCCGAACGCCGTTTATCGTCCGGACATGTGTATTCGCAGCACGCTGGAGGCGGCGCGCGCGCACGCGTTCCCGCTCGATCGGCTGATCTTCGAGGCGGTCGAGGGTGAGCACGTCGAAAGCAACAAGCACCTGATGAACATCCTGCGCGAGTACCGTGAGTTTGGCTTCAAGACCGCCATCGATGATTTTGGCGCCGGCTACTCCGGGCTGAACCTGTTGGCGGACTTTCAGCCGGACCTGATCAAGCTGGACATGGCGCTGATTCGCGATATCCACCGTGATCGCGTGCGTCAGGCGATTGTGCGGGGCGTGGTGGGTATGTGTGCCGAGTTAGGCGTCGAGGTGATTGCCGAGGGCATCGAGCACCCGGAGGAGCGGGACTTTCTCGCCGATTGCGGGATTTATCTGATGCAGGGTTTCTGGTTCGCCCAACCGGCGTTTGAGGCGATGGCGCAGATTCCTGCGCAGGCGTGGCAGCCGATTTGACGGGGGCGGGTCGTCGAACCTGAACCCGTGCTGTCGAACGTCAAAGTTTCATCTTGCCGCGCGCGGCGAAGGCCTACGATGCTTGCACAAGATCATCCCAAGGGGAGCCGTACCATGCGCACCAATGTCGTCAAAGTGCTGTTGATCGCTGCAGCTGTCTCGGTATTGAGTGCCTGTTCGGGCTCCGGTGGGTTGACCACCACCAGTTGTTTTTCCTCGGATTGCCAATCGCCGGAGGGGCGCACTAATGCAACGACCCTCAAGTTTGGTGGCAACAGTATTGGTAGCAGCTTGAACCAATACAGCTCCGGGATGTTGCATGACGACTGAATGCCGATCAGTCAAGCGAACTCAATGCTCAAGCAACGAAGATCAATGGTGGGAGCGGGCTTGCTCGCGAAGACGTCGGCCCCGCAAACATTGATCTTGACTGCCACATCGCTTTCGCGAGCAAGCCCGCTCCCACAGGGGATCTGCGCTTAACTGATCGGCGTTAGCCCATCTCGGACGCCTTTTTTGTGCCTGCCGCGTTACTGGTAGTGCTTGAAGAGCCCCATCATTTTCTTTCTGAAGTAACGGGTGTCGGCTTCAGAACTGGCGCTATCGTCCGGACCGCCGCGCCGGACAGCCAAGCCAGTGCAGCGCTGAAAACGCTTACTGCGGCACAGCCAACCACTCGCCAATGACCTTCTGATAAGCGCCGGTGACTTTGCTCAGGTGCAGCCACTGATCGACATACAGTTTCCAACTGATGTCATCGCGCGGCAGCAGGTAAGCCTTCTCGCCGTACTGCATGTACTGGTGCGGATTCACCGCGCACAAACCGGGTTTGAGTTTCTGCTGGTACAGCGCTTCGGAGGCGTCGGTAATCATCACGTCAGCCTTGTTGTCGAGCAGTTGCTGGAAGATCGTCACGTTGTCGTGCAGCGCCAGTTGTGCCTTGGGCAGAAAGGCGTGGACGAAGGCTTCGTTGGTGCCGCCGGCTGGTTCAACGAGGCGCACGTTGGGCTGGTTGATCTGCTCAATGGTCTGGTATTTGGCCTGATCGGCGCAGCGCACCAAAGGGATCTTGCCGTCGCTGTCGAGGGTGTTGCTGAAGTAGGCTTTTTTCTGCCGCTCCAGCGTGACCGAGATGCCGCCCATGCCGATGTCGCACTTGCCGGCCTGCATGTCCGGCATCAGGGTTTTCCAGGTGGTCTGCACCCATTCGACTTTGACCCCGAGGCTGTCGGCCAGCGAGCGCGCCATGGCGATGTCGATGCCTTCGAAGTCGCCGTCGGTGCGCTTGAAGGTGTAGGGCTTGTAGTCGCCGGTGGTGCAGACGCGCAGTTGGCCTTGTTGCTGGATGCTGTCGAGGTGCGAAGGCGTTTCCTCGGCCTGAACGCCCGCGGCCAAGCTCAGCGCAGCGCAAAGGATCAGGGTGCTTTTTAGAGTTGTCATCGAAATCGGGCTTCTGCAGAGGACGGTGAGCCAGTGTAGTGAAAGGCCTTCCCGGGTGTCATCCCGCGTCCGGACTCAACGTGCCGAGCCACGCCACCAGGGCGACGATCAGCAGGGCCATGCCCAGCTCCAGCAGCACGCTGCGTCTGAGCGCATTCGCCGCGACGAGGTGCTGCCCATCGCGTACTGACCGCTCCAGCGCAGGCCCTAGATGAAAGCGGTTCAGCGCGGCCAGCACCAGCATCCCGGCAAACAGCAGAACCTTGATCGCCAGCAATATTCCGTAGGTGCCGGGCAGCACGTCATTCAGCCTGGGGCCGACGATGAACAGGTAATTCACCACGCCGGTTATCGAGAGCGTCAGCACTATCGCCGCGCCGACCCATTCGAAGCGTTTCACGGCATCAATCAGCACGCGAATACGTATTTCGTCCACGCGCCCGTGCGCCAGCAACACCAGCGCCAACATGCCCCCCAACCATGCACCCGCCGCCAGCAAATGGAAGATGTCGCTGAGGAAATGCCAGGCCCGCAGCAGCCCCTCATCCATCGCCCCGTGTCCGCTCCACGCGAGGGAGGCGAGGGCGATCGCTCCGGCAATAGACGTGATCCAGAAAACCGGCCGGATCAGCACCACGATCAGCGCCACCAGGCGCACCACCCACGCCGCCCCGACATCCGTTTCCAGCAGCATCATCTGCAGGTGCGGCCACAGCGCGGCGAGTTCGATTTCGCCGCTCATGGCGCTAGTCATCAGCAGCAATCCGCCCACTGACAGCAGCCCCCCGAGCAACGCCAGCCCACGCAACATCCGGCCAAACCGCAGGACGGCATTACTGCTGTACAGCGCAAACGAAGCGACTCCGAACAACAGCAGCAAATCCACATACAACGCCAGACGCAGGATGATGTTGCTCAGCTCGATCATCGCTCACTGCACTTTGAACGTGACGTTGCCGGTGATCGGGTGTGTGTCAGACGACACCGCGCGCCACTCGACTTTGTAGGTGCCGGCAGGCAGCGGGTCGAGCGGGGTGACGAGCATGGTTTTCGGGTCGCTGCCGGCGCTGACCCTGGCCTTCATCGGCATCGGCGAATGGGCCATGCCGGGCATCTCGGTCATCACCAGTTTGGCGCCGGAAAACCGGGCCAGCAGGTTCTCGGAAAAGTGCAGTTCGATTTTGCCGGGTGCTGCGCCGTCGGCGCCTTCGGCCGGGGTCGACGACAGCAGTTTCGGGTGGGCCTGGGCGAGGGTGCTCAAGAGCAATCCGCTGGCGAGTACAAGGGTGATAGTCAACGTGCGCATGCAAGACCTCTGGGTTATTGGCTAATGGAATTCAGAACCACATCCGCACACCGAGCACGAGGCGCGCTTCGCTGCGATCCTCGCCTTCTTCGCGGGCGTAATCGGCGGTGTTGCCGTAGGTGCGGTTCCACGTCACGCCGATGTACGGCGCAAATTCGCGGCGGATTTCATAACGCAGGCGCAGGCCGGCTTCGGTGTTCGACAGACCGGAGCCGAGACCCCTTTGCGGGTCGTTTTTGCCGTAGACGTTGAGTTCGGCGGTGGGCTGCAGGATCAAACGGTTGGTCAACAGAATGTCGTAGTCGCCCTCCAGCCGCAGCGCGCTTTGCCCGCCCTCGCCGATAAACGCGGTGGCCTCGGCCTCGAAGTTGTACAGCGCCATGCCCTGCAAACCGAACGCGGCCCAGGTTTGCGGCGCGCCGGGTTTGAAGTCCTGGCGCACGCCGCTGACCACGTCCCACCACGGCGAAATGGCGTGGCCCCACAAGGCCTGGAACTCGGCGTCTTCAATCTTGCCCTTGCTGCGTTCGCCTTCGGAGCGCAGCCACAGGCGATCGATGTCGCCGCCAATCCAGCCGGACAGATCCCAAGCGAGCGCGCTGCCGTCAGCGGCGTCCTGCCATTCGAGTTTGTCGGCGAGGAAGTAGCCGTTGATTGCGCTGTCGTGTACCTGATGGCCGCCGGGGCTTGTGAACACCGCGGCGCGGTCGGCGTCGGTCAGCACCGGGATCGGTGTGCGGCTTTCGGTGGGCGCGGCGGGCTGCATCATGCCGTCGTCCATGCTTTGCATCGAGTGATCCATGCCGGACATCTGGCTGTGATCCATGCCCGGCATGTCGTTGGCCGCCATGGCGCCAGTGCCGATGAGCAACACGCAGAGCGCTGCGATTGGAGTCATGATCGGCCCCTTCATTCTTCCACCCGCACTTCGCGGAACATGCCCATTTCCATGTGATAGAGCAGATGGCAGTGATAGGCCCAGCGGCCCAATGCATCGGCCGTCATCCGGTAACTGCGGCGGGTGCCGGGCGGCATGTCGATGGTGTGTTTGCGCACCTGGAAGTCGCCGTTTTGGTCTTCCAGATCGCTCCACATGCCGTGCAGGTGGATGGGGTGAGTCATCATCGTGTCGTTGACCAGCACCAGGCGAATGCGCTCGCCGTACGTGAGGCGCAGCGGCTCGGCGTCGGAGAACTTGATGCCGTTGAACGACCAGGCGAACTTCTCCATGTGCCCGGTCAGGTGCAGCTCGACCGTGCGGCCGGGGTCGCGGCCATCCGGGTCTTCGAAGGTGCTGCGCAGGTCGGCGTAGGTCAGCACGCGGCGACCGTTGTTGCGCAGCCCCAGGCCTGGGTCATCGAGTTTGGGCGCGGTGCTCATGGCTTGCATGTCCACCAGCGGATTGTCTTTCTCGCTGGCGGGGTGCGATTGCATCGGGCCCATCGCCGAGTGATCCATGCCCGCCATGTCGCGCATGTCCATCGAGCCGTGATCCATACCGCCCATGCCCATGTCGTCCATGGTCACCAACGGACGTGGGTCCAGCGCAGGCACCGGGGCTGACATACCGGCGCGCGTGGCCAGGGTGGCGCGGGCGTAACCCGTGCGGTCCATGGCCTGGGCGAACAGGGTGTGGGCCTCGGCGGCGGGTTCGACGATCACGTCGTAGGTTTCCGCCACCGCGATGCGCAGCTCATCGACGCTGACCGGTTTGACGTGCAGACCATCGGCGGCGACCACGGTCATTTTCAGTCCGGGAATGCGCACGTCGAAGTAGGTCATGGCCGAGCCATTGATCAGGCGCAGGCGCAGTTTTTCGCCGGGGCGAAACAGTCCGGTCCAGTTGGCGTCGGGAGCGTGGCCGTTGATCAGGAAGGTGTAGGTGGCGCCACTGACGTCAGCGATGTCAGTGGGGTTCATCTTCATTTCGGCCCACATGGTGCGGTCGGCGACGGTGGCGCCCCAGCCTTTTTCGCTGACGTCGTCGATGAAATCGCCGACGGTGCGCTTGTGGTAGTTGTAGTAGTCGGACTGCTTTTTCAGCGTCTTCATCAGGCTGACCGGGTCTTCGTCGGTCCAGTCGCTGAGCATCACCACGTAGTCGCGGTCGTACTGGAACGGCTCCGGCTCCTTGGCGTCGATCACCAGCGGCCCGTAGACCCCGGCCTGTTCCTGCAACCCGGAATGGCTGTGATACCAGTAGGTGCCGTGCTGCCGCACCTTGAATTGGTAGACGTACACGCCGCCCGGTTCGATGCCATGGAAACTCAGCCCCGGCACGCCGTCCATGTTGGCCGGCAGCAGGATGCCGTGCCAGTGAATCGAGGTGCTGTCCTTGAGCCGGTTGCGCACCCGCAGCGTCACCGTGTCGCCCTCGCGCCAGCGCAGCAGCGGTCCGGGCAGGCTGCCATTGATGGTCAGCGCGGTGCGTGGGCTGCCGGTGAAGTTGACCGGGGTTTCGCCGATGAACAGCTCGAACTCACTGCCGCTCAGTTCAGTGATCGGCCCCGGCCCGCTCAGCGCCCAGACCGGCGCGCGCCACAGGCCGAGGCCGCCGAGCAGGCCGCTGGCGGCAAGACCTTTGACGAAGGTGCGTCTTGAAGTGTTGGAAGGCATGCGCTGGAAGTCCCCGTTTGACACATGACGGGGAGGCTAACCAGCGCTGGCTTTCAGTTGGCTGAGAGGGGGATTACAGTTTTGACAGGTTCAGCCGTCTGCTCACTCAAGCGTTTGAACTCCAGCGCTCGTGGTGATGCGTGAATGGGTTTTAAAACAGCTGAGCGCAAATGCTCCCAGCCCAGAACGTGCTCTGCGTGCTGTTGCCAGGTGAGCGCACGTGCAAGCCCGGGGCGCCATGGTTTTTGGGTCACTTTGCTGCTGCGTGTGGCGATGCAGAAACCTGTGTAGCGAGGCAGGTCGTACAGGTTCAAGCGCAACAAATCTCTGCTGCACAACAGCAAAATGTCGCCGAAGGCGAACAACGGAAATGCCGTGACTTCGATCTTTTTCTTGTCAATGAGTGTGGTGCGCCACTGTCTGTTATCCACATCGCTCAGGCTGATGTTTTCATCCAGAATGAAACGCGCCGGCATTTGACGGATAGCCAGATTTCCGGCGGCTGCGTAGGTGATGCTCGGCATTGCCCCGGGCCATGCCGCAAGATACATGCTGAACAACGCCAGAGCTGCCGTGATTCCATAAGCAATACGCGCGAAGACATGGCCTTTACTGATGTAAAAGATGAAAACAGGGAAGAGACTGAAAGTAAGCGTGCCAAGGGAAAACAGCCCAACAGCTGATACAGCTTCAGTCGTATCTTCGCCGACGTAAGTGGTGATGATCAGCAAGGTGGGAAGTGAGGCGCATAGAACGGTAAAGCCGACGATACCACCGACAATGGCTCGAAAGACTTCTTTCTTCCAGTTCACCCATCCTTCGGTATTTTCGTTGAAAATCTCACGAAAGGGCTTGATCAGGAAAAGCGCGAAGTAGACGAGCAGGGTTACCCCAAAAACAATCAGCATCGAATATCCGGCACTGAGTTTGTTTGAGAACCTGAACAGCAGAATGGTGAAAGTGCAGAAACCAAAAAACAGCGGAAGCACCAACCAGCTTGCGATCCGACTGTGTCTGTCGGGGATCTTATCGAACATCGAGACGGTGATGCCGTAGAGCAGGGCGCTGGAAGATAGGACGATCAGGTAACTCACCATAATCAGCACGATCAGTAGAAGCCAGATGGCAAGCGCTGACTTGGCATCGCTACCGGCCAGAAAAAGGTCTGTACGGCCAATCGCACGCGTGTAGGCGTACAACCCAAGGATCGCCAGCCCTGCACCGAGAAAGCCCAGTGTGACGGTGATCTGGCTCCAGTAATCAAGAACCCGTTTGAAATTGCGTTTAAAGAACTGCGTAAGCGTCGTTACTGTCAAGGCATCCATGCGGTCAGATTTTCCATCGGGTTCGGTTAGTGGTCCTGTAACGACAAACGGCCAGAATTCTTTAGGAAATCTGGCCGTTGAGTGTGGCGGATCGAGCACTCAATCTTGATGGTGACAGGGAATACCTAAAGCCCCAGACCTTCCTGCACCACCTGCAACAGGTTGTTCTCGGTCAGCGCAATCGCATCCAGCTCCTGACCGGTTTCAACCGTCTGCAACCACCAATGACTTTCGTGGTGTTCATCGACGGTGCGCAGCAGATAGGTGTTGCGCTCGGGCAGGGTGATCTGCACGCGCCCGGCGCCGTCCTCGGTAAAACGCGCGATGGGATCAAATGTCAGGGTTTGATCGTTGGCTTCTATCACCAGTTGGTCGATCGCGTAATCGTGGCTTTCGCCATCGGGCGAGCTTTCGCAAACGTGGGTCGGATTGCGGCGGATTTTCAGGCCGACTTCGGTGACTGGCTGCAGCCAGGCCTCGATGCGGTGGTACAGGTCATAGACCTGCGCCGGCCAGCAATCGATCTCCAGCGCGGCATCCGCATGGGCGTGCCGGGTTTGCTTGAGTTTGGCGGCCAGTTCGTCTGCTTTACTCATTTCGGATCCCTTGGTTTGATGTCTGCCTGTTAATCGTAGACCTTTCAACGGCGTACGGCGTTGTCTTGCGTCATGCGCTTGCAACACAAGCATGTCGAAATCAGCGCTGGCCAAATCTGGCCAGGATCGAAAACCACGGACGCAGGCGTCCCAAGGAGCGGGTACATGAAAAAACTGTTTACAATTCTGGCGCTGATCGCGCTGACGGCCGGTAGCATCGGCTTGAGTTCGGCGCGTCAGTCGCACGCCAGCAAAGTGCAAACGGAAGCGGTAGCGGGGCAGTTCGATTACTACCTGCTGACGTTGTCCTGGTCACCGACGTTCTGCCTGACCCATAAAGATGACGTGCAATGTTCCGGCAAGGGCTACGGCTTCGTGCTGCACGGTTTGTGGCCGCAATACGCCAACGGCGGCTGGCCGGAATCCTGCCCGCCGCTGACCACGCTGTCGGCGGCGGAAACGACCAAAGGCCTGACGTTGTTCCCGACCAAGAAACTGCTCGACCACGAATGGTCCAAGCACGGCACCTGCAGCGGTCTGGGCGCGATGGGGTATCTGGACGAAGCGGACAAAGCCGTCGGCGCGGTGAAAATCCCCCAAGAGCTGCAACCGTTCAGCAATTCCTACTACTTTGAAGCCCAGGAAATCGCCGACCTGTTCCGCAAGGCCAACCCGGGGATTCCAGCGGATGGTATCGCGGTAGTCTGCAGCGGTCCGGAACTGTCGGAAGTGCGGGTGTGCATGGGCAAGGATCTGCAGTTCGGCGCGTGCGGCAAGGGCGTGAAAACGCAGTGCCGGGCGGGGGATATCCGGGTGCCGCCGTCGCGTTGATGTCGTCAGCGGTTTCCACGAATAGAAAAAAAGGCGCCCGATCGGGCGCCTTTTTTTGTGAAGGTTTGAAGCTCCTGAAAAATTCACGCATGCTTGCGCCCCATCAAAAGGATGACCCCGCAACACTGCAAGGAGCTGTTCATGAGCGGAAAACCCGCCGCCCGCGTCACTGATCCAACCGCCTGCCCACTCCCGGTACACGGCACCAATCCGATTGCCAATGGCTCCCCGAATGTAAATTTTGATGGTCTGGCGGCTGCGCGGATGACTGATAAATCAGCGTGCGGTAGCCCCATTACTGGCGGCGTTTCCTCGACGGTGTTGATCAATGGCTTGAACGCCCCGATCCGATTGCTGCCGACTGGATCAATGTCAAAGCGATGCCAACTAAAAGAGATTCGTCAGATGGGGTCGCTGATTTTGGTGAAAAGTGGCTTATCTCCTGCGGCCCTTCATTGAACGTCAATGTAGACACAAATCATGCAAATGCATTGGGGTTGTTTACTGCCCGTATTGCCGGGAGCAAGTCGGCAGGCGATATGCTTTTTGATTCAATCATGAAGGAGTTTCCATGATGTAAAGGCTACTCCTTTGCGGTTTACTCGCTATGTGCTCTGGTTGTGCGAAGGACCACGTAAAGCCTCCCGCAAACCTGAGCTTCGAGTCTGTGGAAAGAGAAAAGTCGCTGCTCTACCTCATCCGTTATCAGTCAGACGTTGATGTGTTGGATCTTTTTGGTCGCGGAGAGCGAGTCGGGATGATTTCGGGCATGCTTCATTGCGCCTTGGCGGATGATCATGATTTCTCAGTAGGCAAAGCCATACAGTTTTCCGCATCCGGTTTGATACGGTCGGATAAAAATGAAGACAGGAAGGCAAAGTTTTCCTGCTTCACCCGCGCATTCCTGAGTGAAACCTCCAGCAACCGAAGTTCTGAAAGAAATCTGTCAGCAACAGAACTGAACCAGCTTCTCGCCAACAAACAACAAATTCCCTGCAAAGTCGTCGTCACCGCCTACGGCTACAAACCCTACTACTCAAACTCCATGAACATCCCGGTCGCAGACCTGCTGCGGGAAATCAACAAACCCCTTTAGCTGTAACGGGTGCCCCGCGCGATTGCCCTGCGCAGGTACGCGAGGGCGATCCGCAAAGCGCGATCCGTGGCTTGAGCAATCGCCGCTGATCACGCGCAAAACGGCAACTGAAAATAAATCGCCGCGCAGCGTTCATCCAAATCCCTCACGCGCCGATACAACTGGGCAGGAATGTGTTGGCGCTGCGGTTTGCCGTGCGCATTCCGGTGGGCTACGCTCACGAAAAGTAAGGGTTTCGGGCTGCCGCCCCTGTCGTACCTGCCCAGGACACGTTTTTGCCAATCCCCATTCACGACCCGCATCAGACTCCCGGCACGCTTAAACGCCTGCCGCTGCGCAAGGCGGCAGCGCTGTTCATCGTTGCGGTGTGCCTGTGCCTGTCCGGCTTGCTTTATTTGCAGCTGGAACAGACGCGGCGCCAGGATCTGGCGAACGCGCAGATCGCCTCCACCAACCTGACCCGGGCCATGGCGCAGCAGGCCGAAGACACGTTTCTGGCCGCCGACCTGGTGCTTACCAGTCTGGCCGACTGGGTCGAGGATGATGGTTACGGTGCCGCGCAACGACCGCGCCTGCAAAAGACCTTCGCCCGTCGGGTGCAGCAACTGGAACAACTGCACGGCATGTTCCTGTTCGACCGCGAGGGCCAGTGGGTGATTACCTCGTTTCCCGACTTGCCCCGTGGCGACGGCGTGGCCGACCGCGAATACTTCAAGTTTCACCAGCAGAACGTCTCCACCGTGGCGCACATCGGCCCGGCGATTCGCAGCCGCAAGAATGGCGAGTGGATTATCCCTATCTCGAAACGCATCAATGACCGTGCCGGCAATTTTCAGGGTGTGCTGATGGCCGGGATCAAGATGGCGTACTTCGACCGGTTCTTCAAAAGCTTCAGCCTCGATGACAACGGCATCATGTTTCTCGGTCTCAAGGACGGCACCCTGCTGGCGCGGCGGCCGTTTGACGAAAGCCTGATCGGTTCATCGCTGGCGCGAGGCAGGATTTATCAGAAACTGCTGCCTGAAGCCCCGGCCGGCACCGCGATGATCCGGTCGGTGGTTGATGGCGTGGTGCGTTTGTACGGCTACCGGCAGTTGGCGTCGTACCCGCTGGTGGTCGCGGCGGCGTCATCGCGCGACACGATACTCAAGGGTTGGTATGAGCGGGCCTTTCAGTCCAGCGTGATCGTTGCGCTGGTGATCCTTGGCGTCGGATTGTTTGGCTGGGTGTTCATTCATCAGGTGCGCGACGGCGAGCGCATCGAGAGAAATCTGCGCAAGGCGCAACGGGCGCTGGAGCAGATCGCTACCCACGACAGCCTGACGGGGCTCGCCAATCGGAGATTGTTCGAGCGTTCGCTGGAGATCGAGTTTGCCCGCGGTGCACGGCAGTCGAGCCCGGTCGGCCTGATCATGCTCGATATCGATTTCTTCAAGCGCTACAACGATGCCTACGGGCATGTGGCGGGCGACCATTGCCTGACTCAGGTGGCCCAGGTGTTGAAAAATTGCTGCCAGCGCAAGGCCGACCTCGCGGTGCGTTACGGAGGCGAGGAGTTCGCGGTGCTGCTGCCGGACACTGACATCAACGGCGCGCTGGCGATTGCCGGGCAGATTCGTCGCAGCGTGATGGACAAGCGCATCACCCACAGCGGTTCGCCGACCGGGTATCTGACGGTGAGCCTGGGCTGTTACTCGTTCATTCCCAGCGGCAATGACAGCCTGGAAGTATTTATCCAGCGCGCCGACGCGGCGTTGTACCAGGCGAAAAATGCCGGGCGCAATCGCGCGGCGGTGTTGTCGCTGGACGCAGGCTTCGCCGAGCTGATTCGTTCGGATCGCTGAAGCATCCAGGCTTTAACTGTGCGAGGTGAGTGCGCTCCCTCGCACAGGATGTGTTCTCATCACCAACCGTCACGCCGGTTCATTCAGCTGCCCGAGCCACCGCCCGCGCCGCCAGTCCCCCCGCCCGCCGCACCGGTGCCGCCGCCAGCTCCCGAGCCCGAACCCATGGCGCCGCCGTTGGTGCCAGTGCCATTGCCCGAACCGGGGCTGCCAGCGCTGTTACTGCCGGCCGGCGCGCCCGGGGTATTGTCCGGTGGCTTGGGCGTGCTTTTGTTGACATCGGGGTTGGTGCCGGAGGTGGCGGAACTGTCGTTGGCCGCGAAGCTGGCAGCCGAGGCGCTGGCGAGCAGGCCGGCGAGCAACAAAGAGGTGAGTGTGCGCATTGTCATGTTACGTCTCCAGAAAGGGTCGGTTACCTGACTTTGGTCTGACAGCGCTCGCCGTTGGTGCCGATTGGCTGACGAGCGGTTACCGAAATTCAGCGTCGCTCGTCAGCCAGTTTCTGCTCCAGCGCCAGTCGTACCTGCGGCCACTCGTCATCGATGATGCTGAAGCGCACCGAGTTGCGCTTGCGCCCGTCCGGCATGATCCGCTCGTGGCGCACGATGCCTTCCTGCTGCGCACCGAGGCGTAAAATCGCATTGCGTGACTTCTGGTTGTTCTCGTCGGTGGTGAACTGCACCCGCACGCAGTCGAGCACTTCGAAGGCATGGCGCAGCATCAGATACTTGGCTTCGGTGTTGACGAAGGATTTCTGCCAGCGCGCCGAGATCCAGCTGCTGCCGATTTCCAGTTTGCGATTGAGCGGATCGATCTTCCAGAAACGCGTCGAGCCGATCACTTCGCCGCTATCCTTCAACACAATCACAAACGGCATGACAGTGCCTGCGTCGCGGCCGTCGAGGGCTTTTTTCAGGTAGCTGTCGACGGTGCTCGCCGACGGCACCACGGTGACGGTGAGGTTCCACAGCTCGCCGTCGGCGGCAGCGTGGAGCAGGGCGTCGGCGTCGCTGTACTGAAGCGGGCGCAGAAGGATGCGCGGGCCTTGCAGCGTGATGGGCATGGGGTCGGGTCTCGGCAGGTCAGGCGGATGGCGAGTGCCTATTACGCCGCAGCCAGCCGATCCGATGCAACCACCGTCGCCAGCCCAAGGTCACAATTTTCACACCTTGTTCGCCGGAGCCTGGCCGATGAAAAACCTGCGGATTGCCACCTTCAACGTCAACGGCCTGCGCGCACGATTGCCGAACCTGCTGGCGTGGCTTAAGCGCGAGCAACCGGACATCGCGTGTCTGCAGGAACTCAAGTCGGTGGACAGCGCATTCCCCGCCGCCGAGCTGGAGGCGGCCGGTTACGGCGCGATCTGGCACGGTCAGGCGTCATGGAACGGGGTGGCGATCCTCGCCCGCGATGCGCAACCGCTGGAGAGTCGTCGTGGCCTGCCGGGCGATCCCGAGGACAAGCACAGCCGTTATCTGGAGGCGGCGGTGCACGGTGTGCTGGTCGGGTGCCTGTACCTGCCCAACGGCAACCCGCAACCGGGGCCGAAGTTCGACTACAAACTGGCCTGGTTCGAACGCCTGATCCGCTACGCGAAAGACCTGCAAAGCAGCGATCATCCGGTGGTGCTGGCCGGTGATTACAACGTGGTGCCTACCGACATGGACATCTACAACACCCGCTCCTGGCTCAAGGATGCGTTGCTGCAACCCGAGAGCCGTGAGTGTTATCAGCGGTTGCTGGCGCAGGGTTGGACCGATTCGTTGCGCCACCTGTATCCGGAGGATCGTCTCTACACGTTTTGGGATTACTTCCGCCAGCATTGGCAAACCAACTCCGGCCTGCGCATCGATCATCTGCTGCTTAACCCTGCACTCAGTCCGTATCTGCACGAGGCCGGGGTTGACGCGTGGGTGCGTAACGAGCCGCACGCCAGCGACCATGCCCCGACCTGGATTCGCATCGGTTCACGCAAGCGGCGATAGTCTTGATTGGCGAAATCAATTGTCGGAGTCCGGGGGCGATCCCGTATACATGTCGGCCATCGGCGCAGCGATCCGCGGCCACATGCAAAAGGACTGAGCAATGAGCGAGTCACGTCTGGCGAATCCGGCGTTGTACCTGCAACGCCTGGGGTTCGACGCTCCACCGGCACCGACCCTTGAAACCTTGCGGCAATTACAGTTGCGCCATACCGGGGTCTTTTCCTTCGAGAATCTGTCGACGATCACGGGTGCACCGGTGTTGATCGATCTGCCATCCGTCGAGCAGAAAGTTCTACACCATGGCCGGGGCGGCTACTGCTATGAACTGAACAACCTGTTTCTGGCGCTATTGCTGGAATTGGGTTTCGACGCCCGTGGCATCTCGGGGCGGGTGGTCTTGGCGCAACCCGAAGGCACGTGGACGGCGCGTACTCATCGCTTGAGTCTGGTGATTATCGACGGCGAGCGCTATATCACCGATGTCGGCTTCGGCGGCATGGTGCCAACCGCGCCGCTGCGTCTTGATACCGAAGCTGAACAGCCGACACCGCACGAGTCTTACCGTATCGAGAAACAGGCCGACGGTTACATGCTGCGTGCCAATGTCGCGGGCGAGTGGCGTTCGATGTACCTGTTCGACCTGCAACGCCAGGAGGACATCGATTACACCCTCGGCAACTGGTACGTCTCGACCCATCCCGAGTCACCGTTTGCCAAGCGCCTGATGATCGCGCGTACTGGTGATGGCTGGCGCCGGACACTGAACAACGGCAGCTTCGCGATTCATCGCATGGGCGCCGAGAGTGAGCGGCGCGAGGTGGCAGATGTCGATGAACTGATTGCAGTGCTGGAGCAGGAGTTTGATCTGCGTGTGCCAGACCAGCCGCACGTGCGCCAGTCGCTGGCGCGGATGCTCGTGCCTGGCTGATTTCAGGGTTTGGCTTCCGGCTCCAGTACCCGGCGGATTTCCCCGACCGCCGCCGACAGCTTTTTTTCCAGACTCTTGAGGTCGGCGGCGGTAATCCCCTGCTTGAATTGCCCGACGTGGGGCAAGGCGTCCTGCTGCGGGTTGCTTTCAGCCTCCAGCAGGGCATGGCGCAGGGTGTTGTTGATCACCGTCTGATAACCGAACCCTTCGTTTTCCGCCACGCTGCGGGCCGCTTCGATGACGGTGTCGTCGAGCATGATGGTGATGCGGGTCTTGCCCTTGTTGGGCGCCAGGGCACCGCGTTTGCCCTGCGAGAAATCGTATTCGTCTTTCATCAGTCAAGCCTCCAGAAGGTAAGCGCAACGTTCGCTCGGTGTGGCGACACGTGCAGAAATGATTCGAACGACATTGGCTTCGCGATAGCTGTACGCAACCACCAGCAAACGCCCTTTGCCGTCGAGACCGAGGGTGATCCAGCGCTGTTCGTCATGGTCGTTGTCCTCGATCGTCAGAGCGCGTTCGTCGTGAAAGACCGGCTCGGTCTCGGCAAGGCTGACGCCCCTGTGCTTGAGTTTGTTGGCTGCGTTCTTGCTTTTGTCGAACTGAATCTGGAATGACTTCATTATGCATACTTTATATGTATAAAAAAGAGCGACGGTGCACCGCTGGTCGCCATGAACACTTCAGCCTGGTGCGATAGAAACCGGGGGCAGGAGGGGATGTGTTGCCGGATCTGTGGGCGATGGAGAAGGCGAGATAGAAGGTTGGGTGGCTACCTATCCATTATGTGACTGATAAGTTGTATACAACTCTATGGACATTTGTCACGAGTATTGAATACAGTGTGCGCATAACAAAAACCAGGGAACCCCCCACCATGAAAACGCCCCATGTTTCACACCAACGGCCCGAGGACGAAAATCTCGGGGTCGGCGCGAATATGGCTTACGGCCTGCAACATGTTTTGACCATGTATGGCGGTATCGTCGCGGTGCCACTGATCATCGGTCAGGCAGCCGGGCTGTCGCCGGCGGACATTGGTCTGTTGATTGCTGCTTCATTGTTTGCGGGGGGGCTGGCGACACTGCTGCAAACCCTGGGTCTACCGTTTTTTGGCTGTCAGTTGCCGCTGGTACAGGGTGTGTCGTTCTCGGGTGTGGCGACCATGGTCGCGATCGTCAGCAGTGGCGGGGAGGGCGGCTTCCAGTCGGTGCTGGGCGCGGTGATTGCCGCCTCCCTGATCGGCTTGCTGATCACGCCGGTGTTCTCGCGAATCACCAAGTTCTTCCCGCCGTTGGTGACCGGCATCGTGATCACCACCATCGGCCTGACGCTGATGCCGGTGGCCGCACGCTGGGCCATGGGTGGCAACAGCCACGCGCCGGATTTCGGCAGCATGCAGAACATCGGTCTGGCGGCCGTCACGCTGGTGCTGGTGTTGCTGTTGAGCAAGGTCGGCAGCTCGACCATCTCCCGTCTGTCGATCCTGTTGGCCATGGTGATCGGCACGATTCTGGCGGTGTTCCTTGGCATGGCGGACTTCTCCGGTGTCACGCAAGGGCCGATGTTCGGCTTCCCCACACCGTTCCACTTCGGCATGCCGACCTTTCACTTCGCTGCCATCCTGTCGATGTGCATTGTGGTCATGGTGACCCTGGTGGAAACCTCGGCGGATATTCTCGCAGTCGGTGAAATCATCGGCACCAAGGTCGACTCCAAGCGCCTGGGCAATGGTCTGCGCGCAGACATGCTGTCGAGCATGTTTGCACCGATCTTCGGTTCGTTCACTCAGAGCGCGTTCGCCCAGAACGTCGGGCTGGTGGCGGTGACCGGGATCAAGAGCCGTTATGTGGTGGCCACCGGCGGTATCTTCCTGGTGATTCTCGGCCTGCTGCCGTTCATGGGCCGGGTGATTGCGGCGGTGCCGACTTCGGTGCTGGGCGGCGCCGGTGTCGTGCTGTTCGGCACCGTGGCGGCGAGCGGGATTCGCACGCTGTCGAAGGTGGATTACCGCAACAACGTCAACCTGATCATCGTCGCGACTTCGATCGGCTTCGGCATGATCCCGATTGCCGCGCCGAACTTCTACGATCATTTCCCAAGCTGGTTCGCGACCATTTTCCATTCGGGCATCAGTTCGTCGGCGATCATGGCGATCGTGCTGAACCTGACCTTCAACCACTTCACTGCCGGCAACTCGGATCAGCAATCGGTGTTTGCTGCGGCGGAAGAGCGGACCTTGCGTTATCGCGATCTGGCGGCGCTGCGTGAAGGTGATTACTTCAGCGATGGCAAGCTGCACGATTGCGATGGCAATGAAGTGCCGGTGATCGAGGTCGATTCGGATCATGATCATGGTCACGGTGCGCCGAAGCCCCACGTGAAGAGCAGCGAACACGTCTGATTGCTGAGGGTATGAAAAAGGCCGATCTGGGGACCGATCGGCCTTTTACGTTTTGCCGCGGGATTTTCCAGCGCCCACAAAAAAGCCCCTGAATCTTTCGATTCAGGGGCTTTGCTATTTGGCTCCACAACCTGGACTCGAACCAGGGACCCAATGATTAACAGTCATTTGCTCTACCAACTGAGCTATTGCGGAATTGGTGCGTATGTTACTGATTCAAAAAGAGAAGTCAAGCGTCGGGTATGAACTTTTTCGATTTGTCAGGACGGACGGTGATTTGTCAGTGATTAGCGATGACCGGAACCGCCTCACAGGTCTACCATGGTCGCCCGGAAGTGGTCACACGCGCTGCCGGCCATTCGCCGAAAAGGTACGCGCCATGAATCAATCCGTTCTCAATTCCCGCCCAAGCGAGGTGCTCGCATGAGCGTTGCACAGATCAGTCTGCCCAAAGGGGTGGGACCGCACGCCGAGAAACTCTTCGACGCGATCACTCAGGCCAGTACTGCTGAAGAATTGAACCGCGCTGGCGGCAAGGCTGAAGGGTTTGTTCTCGGTCTTGAAAGCACCAAGGCGATCAAGAGTCAGATCGCCGAATCGCTCTACGTCGCCTATGACGATGCCGCCAGTCAGCGCGCGAGCGAACTGGCTTAACTGCCGAAGGTGATGGTGCCCAGCATCAGTTTGGCGTAGGCCGCGGTCGCCGCCAGTTGCACCAGCCACAGGACCAGTCCCCCCAGGAAGACGCCAGCGGCAATTTGCAGCACCAGGCTTTTTTCACGTTTGGCCGAGGCGCGGGGGATGAAATCATCCAGATCGTCACGGTCGGCGCGCAGGTTGTCGTTTTTCATTTGGCTTCTCACAAAATTCTTGGATGTATACGAAACCTGTGGGAGCGAGCCTGCTCGCGAATGCTGTCAGCCACCCTCAATGGCGACTGACCCACCGCATTCGCGAGCAGGCTCGCTCCCACAATTCAGATTTGTGTGCAGTTTAGAGGGAATGTTGCATTTCCTCGGACAAATAAAAAACGGGAAGCCATCAGGCTTCCCGTTTTTCATCACGCAGCGAAATCAGATGACCTGAACGATCGCGTCTGTCACAGCCTTGATGTTGCTCTGGTTCAGTGCGGCCACGCAGATACGGCCGGTATCCAGCGCGTAGATGCCGAACTCGTTACGCAGGCGATGCACTTGTTCAGTGGTCAGGCCGGAGTAGGAGAACATGCCGCGCTGACGGCCAACGAAGCTGAAGTCACGTTGCGGGGCTTTTTCGGCCAGCAGGGCAACCATCTGCTCGCGCATGCCGCGAATGCGCAGACGCATTTCAGCCAGTTCGGCTTCCCACTGGGCGCGCAGTTCCGGGCTGTTGAGCACGGCGGCGACGACGCTGGCGCCATGGGTCGGCGGGTTGGAGTAGTTGGTGCGGATCACGCGTTTGACTTGCGACAGCACGCGCGCGCTTTCTTCTTTCGATTCGCTGACGATCGACAGGGCGCCAACGCGCTCGCCGTACAGCGAGAACGACTTGGAGAACGAGCTCGATACGAAGAAGGTCAGGCCCGATTCAGCGAACAGACGCACAGCCGCCGCGTCTTCGTCGATGCCGTCGCCGAAACCCTGGTAAGCCATGTCGAGGAACGGCACGTGACCTTTGGCCTTGACCACGTCCAGCACGTTTTTCCAGTCGGCCGGGGTCAGGTCAACGCCGGTCGGGTTGTGGCAGCAGGCGTGCAGCACAACGATCGAGCCGTTCGGCAGGGCGTTGAGGTCGTCGAGCATGCCGGCACGGTTCACGTCGTGGGTGGCTGCGTCGTAGTAACGGTAGTTCTGCACCGGGAAACCGGCGGTTTCGAACAGCGCGCGGTGGTTTTCCCAGCTCGGGTCGCTGATCGCCACGACGGCGTTCGGCAGCAATTGCTTGAGGAAGTCGGCACCGATTTTCAGTGCGCCGGTCCCGCCGACGGCCTGGGTGGTGACGATGCGACCGGCAGCGATCAGCGGCGAGTCGTTACCGAACAGCAGCTTTTGCACCGCCTGGTCGTAGGCCGCGATGCCGTCGATCGGCAAGTAGCCACGGGAGGCGTGCTGAGCAGCGCGAATGGTTTCGGCTTCGATCACGGCGCGCAGCAGGGGAATTCGCCCCTCTTCGTTGCAGTACACACCGACGCCCAGGTTGACCTTGGTGGTCCGGGTATCGGCGTTGAATGCTTCGTTGAGGCCCAGGATTGGATCGCGGGGTGCCATTTCGACAGCGGAGAACAGGCTCATTATTACGGCGGCTCTGAATGGATAATGGAGGGACGTGTGGCGCTCCAGCCGAATGCACTAGAGCGGTGCACAAACGGGGAGCTAGTATAGAGGCCATCAGCGAGCAATGGCGACAGGCGATTCAGCTTTTCAGGCAAGTTTCTCCGATTATTTCTTGACCGTTAGTCGATTGGTCTTGTCGGAGACTTTACCGGATGTAGGACGTTTGCCTTGAAAGGCGAGGCAATCGACTCCACATTGAGCACAATCTTCGTTTTTCCTTGGGCGACAACGGTCGTTTGCGGTCATCCCCGTGGCTCGGCTGTTTTCTGCGCGAGCCGCGATCCCAGAGGTGTGTATGTCCGAATTCCAGCTAGTCACCCGCTTTGAGCCCGCCGGCGATCAGCCGGAAGCCATCCGCCAACTGGTCGAGGGCATCGAAGCCGGGCTGGCCCACCAGACGCTGCTCGGTGTGACCGGCTCGGGCAAGACCTTCAGCATTGCCAACGTCATCTCGCAGATACAGCGTCCAACTCTGGTGCTGGCGCCGAACAAGACCCTGGCCGCGCAGCTGTACGGTGAGTTCAAGGCGTTCTTCCCGAACAACGCCGTTGAATATTTCGTTTCCTACTACGACTACTACCAGCCAGAAGCCTATGTGCCGTCGTCCGACACCTTCATCGAGAAGGACGCGTCGATCAACGACCACATCGAGCAGATGCGCCTGTCCGCGACCAAGGCGCTGCTTGAGCGCAAGGACGCAATCATCGTCACTACGGTGTCGTGCATCTACGGTCTGGGCAGTCCGGAAACTTATTTGAAGATGGTGTTGCACGTCGATCGTGGCGACAAACTCGATCAGCGTGCGCTGCTGCGACGCCTGGCCGACCTGCAATACACCCGCAACGACATGGACTTTGCCCGCGCGACCTTTCGTGTGCGCGGCGATGTGATCGACATCTATCCGGCGGAATCGGACCTTGAAGCGATCCGCATCGAGCTGTTCGACGATGAGGTGGAGAGCATTTCCGCGTTCGATCCGCTGACCGGCGAAGTCATCCGCAAGATGCCGCGCTTCACCTTCTATCCGAAGAGCCACTACGTGACGCCGCGTGAGACCCTGCTCGACGCGATCGAGCACATCAAGGTCGAATTGCAGGAACGCCTGGAATACCTGCGCAGCAACAACAAACTGGTGGAGGCTCAGCGCCTCGAGCAACGCACGCGTTTCGACCTGGAGATGATTCTCGAGCTGGGCTACTGCAACGGCATCGAAAACTACTCGCGCTACCTGTCCGGACGCCCGGCCGGTGCCGCGCCACCCACGCTCTACGATTACCTGCCGGCCGACGCCTTGCTGGTGATCGACGAATCCCACGTCAGCGTGCCGCAAGTGGGCGCGATGTATAAGGGCGACCGTTCGCGTAAAGAGACGCTGGTGGAATACGGTTTCCGTCTGCCCTCGGCACTGGACAACCGCCCAATGCGTTTTGACGAATGGGAAGGGGTGAGCCCGCAGACCATTTTCGTCTCGGCCACCCCGGGTAACTACGAAGCCGAGCATGCCGGGCGCGTGGTCGAGCAAGTGGTGCGTCCGACCGGTCTGGTCGACCCGCAAGTTGAAGTGCGCCCGGCGCTGACGCAGGTCGATGACCTGCTCTCGGAAATCACCAAGCGCGTGGCGGTCGAAGAGCGGGTGCTGGTCACCACGTTGACCAAGCGCATGGCCGAAGACCTCACCGATTACCTCGCTGACCACGGCGTGCGCGTGCGTTATCTGCACTCGGACATCGACACCGTCGAGCGGGTCGAAATCATCCGCGACTTGCGCCTGGGTACCTTCGATGTGCTGGTGGGGATCAACCTGCTGCGCGAAGGTCTGGACATGCCTGAGGTGTCGCTGGTGGCGATCCTCGATGCCGACAAGGAAGGTTTCCTGCGCTCCGAGCGCTCGCTGATCCAGACCATTGGCCGGGCTGCACGGAACCTCAACGGGCGAGCGATTCTCTACGCCGACCGCATTACGGGCTCCATGGAGCGGGCGATTGGCGAGACCGAGCGCCGTCGCGACAAACAGATCGCCTTCAACCTGGAAAACGGCATCACCCCCAAAGGTGTGTTCAAGGACGTCGCCGACATCATGGAAGGCGCCACCGTGCCCGGCTCGCGCAGCAAGAAGCGCAAGGGCATGGCCAAGGCCGCCGAAGAAAACGCCAAATACGAAGCCGAACTGCGCTCGCCGAGCGAAATCACCAAGCGCATTCGGGCGCTGGAAGAGAAGATGTATCAGCTGGCGCGGGATCTGGAGTTTGAGGCGGCGGCGCAGATGCGCGACGAGATTGCCAAGCTGCGTGAGCGGCTTTTGGCGGTTTGATCTTCATCGTCTGATCGGGCCTCTTCGCGAGCAAGCCCGCTCCCACATTGGATCTGTGTCGTTCACAAATCCCCTGTGGGAGATGTATCAACTGGCGTGGGATCTGGAGTTTGAGGCAGCGGCGCAGATGCGCGACGAGATTGCCAAGCTGCGTGAGCGGCTTTTGGCGGTTTGATCTTCATCGTCTGATCGGGCCTCTTCGCGAGCAAGCCCGCTCCCACAGGGGATTTGTGAATGCCACAGATCCAATGTGGGAGCGGGCTTGCTCGCGAATGGGGCAACGCGGTCTCAATGAGATTCCCCAGCCTTGAGTCCCTGTGGCAGTTTCTTGGTCAACAGAATCGCCAACATGCTGATCCCCAGCGCAATGCCGACAAAGTGAAACGCATCGTTGTAGGCCATGATCAGTGCCTGCTGATGCACGATTTCACTCAACTTGCCCAGCGCCGCCGTATCGCTGCCAAACCGGTCGGTCATCGACGCCAGGCGCTCGGCCACCTGCGGATTGGTCGGCACCACCGCCTCACGCAGGTAATCGAAATAGGTCTTGGTGCGGGCATCCAGCAGCGTGGCGAGCAGGGCGATGCCGATCGCACCGCCGAGGTTGCGCAGGATGTTGAACAGGCTCGACGCCGAGCCGGCGTCCTGCGGCAGGATGTAGGCCGTGGCGATCAGTGAAATGGTCACCATGATCAACGGTTGACCGAGGGCGCGGATGATCTGGATCTGGTTGAACTGCGGCCCGGCGAAATCCGGGTTGAGCACCCCTGACGAAAAACTCGCCAGCCCGAACAAGCCGAAGCCCAGCGTGCACAGCCACTTTGGCGAAACGAATTTCATCAACTTCGGTACCAGCGGAATCAGGAACAGTTGCGGCACGCCCATCCACATGATCACTTCGCCGATCTGCAGGGCGTTGTAGTTCTGGATCTGCGCCAGATACAGCGGCAACAGGTAAATCGAACCGTACAACCCGACGCCCATGCCCAGGCTGGAAATGCTCGACAGGCCGAAATTGCGATTGCGCAGGATGCCGAGGTTGATCAGCGGATTGGGTTTGGAGATCTGCACGATCACAAAGGTGATCAGGCTGATGAGGGCAATGCTGCCCAGGGTCACGATCAGATTCGATTCGAGCCAGTCCTTGCGGTGGCCTTCCTCGAGAAACACTTGCAGGCAACCGAGGCCGACACCGAGGGTGAGGATGCCGGTGTAGTCGGTGCTTTTCAGCAGTTCCCAGTGCGCCTCTTTCTTTTCCAGGCCATACATCAGCCCGGCGATCATGATCAGCCCTGGCGGGATGTTGATGTAGAAGATGTATTCCCAGCCCCAGTTTTCCGTGAGCCAGCCGCCGAGGGTGGGGCCGATGGAAGGGGCGAAGGTGGCGGTCATGGCGAACATCGCCATGCCTTTGGCGCGGTGGTGTTCGGGGAGTTTGATCAGGGTCAGGGTGAACGCCAGCGGGATCAGCGCACCGCCGGTGAAGCCCTGCATGGCGCGAAATACGATCATGCTTTCGAGGCTCCAGGCCATCGAGCACAGCAAGGACGAAACCAGAAACCCCAGTGACACCCACACCGCCAGCCGCCGTGCCGAGAGCAGCTGCACCAGCCACGCGGTCAGCGGAATCATGATGATTTCCGCGACCAGGTACGAGGTGGAAATCCACGAGCCTTCTTCCAGCGTCGCCGACAGCGCGCCCTGAATGTCTTTCAGGGAGGAGTTGGTGATCTGGATGTCGAGCACTGCCATGAACGCGCCGAGCATCACGCTCATCACCGCAATCCAATCGCGCCGGGTCGGTTCGCCAACCGGGCGGATCAGCGAATCACCGGCCATTGTCTGGGGCGTCTTTGATGTTCACGGTGGCGGTGACCGACATGCCCGGGCGGATTTTGCCGTGCAGCGGATTGTCGGCCTTGAACGTCAGTTTCACCGGAATCCGTTGCACGACTTTGGTGAAGTTGCCGGTGGCGTTGTCCGGCGGCAACAGGCTGAACTGCGCACCCGAGGCGGCGAACAGACTGTTGACCCGCGCTTCGATCGGCGTGTCACTGTAGGCGTCGAAGGTCAGCTCGGCTTTTTGTCCGGGAACCATGTGGCCGATCTGGGTTTCCTTGAAGTTGGCCTGGACCCAGATGTCTTCGTCCGGGACGATCGACAGCAGATAGGCGCCGGCCTGCACCACCTGACCATTGCGCGCGGCGCGCTGGCCGACCAGGCCGCTGATCGGTGCGTGGATTTCACTGCGGGTCAGGTTGAGTTCGGCTTGCGCCTGGTCGGCGCGGGCGTTGGCGATCTGCGCGTCGAGGCGTTTGATCTCGGCGGCGAGGGCATTGACCTGTTGGCGTTGGCTCTGGGCGTCGGCCTGGGCCTTGGCCACTTGTGAGCGAGCGATATGGGTGTCGGCGGAGAGGGTGGTGACCCGCTCTTCAGAGACATAGCCGGGTTTGCGCAGGGTCTCTGCCCGCGACAAGTCGATCTGCGAACGGCCGAGGGTGGCCTGGGTGGTTGCCACTTGTGCATCGCTGGCGGCGATCAGGCTTGATTGCTGGGTCAGCTTGCTTTGGGCTTGCAGGCGCTCGGCCTCGCGGGTGGCAAGCGCGGCGTTGGCGCGATCCACTGCCAGGCGGAAATCGTTGGGTTCAAGGCGTACCAGCAACTGGCCTTTTTCCACGTGCTGATTGTCCTGTACCAGCACTTCGTCGATGCGCGCGCTCAGCTGGCTCGATACACGAGTGATCTCGCCCTGGACATAGGCGTTGTCGGTGCTTTCATAAAAGCGTCCCTTGAAAAACCAATGGGCGAAGAAGCCCCCGGCAATCAACAGAACCAGCAGCAGGAAAATAAACAGGCGACGCTTGAGTTGGGCAGGCATGGGCAAACTGTAGTCGAGGAATTGTAAGGAAAGTTATCAGGAGGCGAATCTGGCACGAAGCCGATAAACGGTAAATGCCGTCGGCCGATATTCCGCCATTCACCGCACTCTATGGGCGTTCCAGCCGCAAACTTGGCTTATATGCCCTGCCCGCTGGAGCGGGGCGGGTGTCGCCTGTTACCATTCGCCGCTTGATTGTTCTGCTTTTCATTCTTTTCGAGACATGCCATGACCACCGTCCGTACTCGCATCGCGCCATCGCCTACCGGGGACCCCCACGTAGGTACCGCTTACATCGCATTGTTCAACTACTGCTTTGCCAAGCAGCATGGCGGTGAGTTCATCCTGCGCATCGAAGACACCGATCAGTTGCGTTCGACCCGCGAGTCCGAACAGCAGATCTTCGACGCCTTGCGCTGGTTGGGTATCGACTGGAGCGAAGGCCCGGACGTCGGCGGCCCGCACGGTCCGTACCGGCAGAGTGAGCGTGGCGATATCTATCAGAAGTATTGCCAGCAACTGGTCGACATGGGCCACGCGTTCCCGTGCTTCTGCACCGCTGAAGAGCTGGACCAGATGCGCGCCGAGCAAATGGCGCGTGGCGAAACCCCGCGTTACGACGGCCGCGCGCTGCTGCTGTCCAAGGAAGAAGTCGCCGCGCGTCTGGCGGCCGGCGAACCGCACGTAATCCGCATGAAGGTGCCGACCGAAGGCGTCTGCGTGGTGCCGGATATGTTGCGTGGCGATGTCGAGATCCCGTGGGATCGCATGGACATGCAAGTGCTGATGAAGACCGACGGCCTGCCGACTTATTTCCTCGCCAACGTGGTCGACGACCATCTGATGGGCATCACCCACGTGCTGCGCGGCGAAGAGTGGCTGCCGTCGGCACCGAAACTGATTCTGCTGTACGAATACTTCGGTTGGGAACAGCCTGAGCTGTGCTACATGCCGCTGCTGCGTAATCCGGACAAGAGCAAGCTGTCCAAGCGCAAGAACCCGACCTCGGTGACTTTCTACGAGCGCATGGGCTTCATGCCGGAAGCGATGCTCAACTACCTGGGCCGCATGGGCTGGTCGATGCCGGACGAGCGCGAAAAGTTCTCGCTGCAGGAAATGGTCGACAACTTCGATCTCAAGCGCGTATCGCTCGGCGGGCCGATCTTCGACATCGAAAAACTGTCGTGGCTCAACGGCCAGTGGCTGCGTGATCTGCCGGTGGAAGAATTTGCCGCGCGTGTGCAGAAGTGGGCGTTCAACTCCGATTACATGATGAAGATCGCGCCGCTGGTTCAGGGCCGCGTGGAAACCTTCAGCCAGGTTGCACCGCTGGGAGGCTTCTTCTTTGCTGGTGGCGTCAATCCGGATGCCAAGCTGTTCGAATCGAAGAAGCTTTCGGGCGATCAGGTACGCCAGTTGATGCAGCTGATTCTGTGGAAGCTCGAAAGCCTGCGTCAGTGGGAGAAGGACAGCATCACCGCAACGATTCAGGCGGTGGTCGAATCCCTCGAGCTGAAACTGCGTGATGCGATGCCGCTGATGTTTGCCGCAATCACTGGGCAGGCGAGTTCGGTGTCGGTGCTCGATGCGATGGAAATCCTCGGTCCCGACCTGACCCGTTTCCGTCTGCGCCAGGCGATTGATCTGCTGGGCGGCGTGTCGAAGAAAGAAAACAAAGAGTGGGAAAAGCTGCTGGGCGCGATTGCCTAAGCACACTTGACTCTGCAGGAACCGCCGAAGGCCGGGATCGTTTGATTCCGGCCTTCGGCGTTTTTCCCCCGGATTTTCGGGGGGAGGGCGGTAAGTGATTGTTATGCCGACAAAAAACTTTGAAATTTTTCAAAAATAAGTTTGACAGGCTTTCGATACGCCCTTAAGATTCGCCCCGTCCTCAGCGATGACATCAACGATGAGGGGCTATAGCTCAGCTGGGAGAGCGCTTGCATGGCATGCAAGAGGTCGACGGTTCGATCCCGTCTAGCTCCACCAATTTACACTTCGAAGCCTGGCCACACCGGCTTCGAAGCGATCAACACTCAGCGTTGATCAGTTGTATAGAAGGGTTTGCGTCCCCTTCGTCTAGTGGCCTAGGACACCGCCCTTTCACGGCGGTAACAGGGGTTCGAGTCCCCTAGGGGACGCCAGTTTTACAGAAGTGATGTTGCAAGATGTCACTCCGCCGCGAGGCGAAAAATCCGGGGCTATAGCTCAGCTGGGAGAGCGCCTGCATGGCATGCAGGAGGTCAGCGGTTCGATCCCGCTTAGCTCCACCAATTTACACTTCAAGGTCTGGCCACACCGGCCTTGAAGCGATCAGCACTCAGCACTGATCAGTTGTAGAAGGGTTTTGCGTCCCCTTCGTCTAGTGGCCTAGGACACCGCCCTTTCACGGCGGTAACAGGGGTTCGAGTCCCCTAGGGGACGCCACGATTACCCGCTCTGCGGGATTTATAAGGGTCATTCAATTATTGAATGGCCCTTTTGTTTGTCTGGCGTTTGGCCAACTCTCCTTTTTCCTTACACTGTGCTTCAGACCAGCGGTCATATCCTCGACTTGCAGAATATTATTATGCGAATAATATTCTAGTCGTAATATTCGGAGGCAACGATGAACGATAAAAAAGCTCAAACCCGCGAACGCATCCTCAAGGCTGCCAGTGCCGCACTGATCCAGCGTGGCCCGGCAGACCCCAGCGTGGGCGAAGTGATGGGCGCCGCCGGCCTGACCGTCGGTGGTTTCTATGCGCACTTCGAAAGCAAGGACGCGATGATGCTTGAGGCGTTCAAGCAATTGCTTGGCCGCCGACGCGACCTGATTGCCGACATGGACTCCGAGCTGACCGGTGAAGAGCGTCGTGCGCTGGTGGCTGCGTTTTATCTGTCGCGCAAACACCGTGATTCCAGTGAGTCGGCGTGTCCGATCCCGGCGTCGATCGGCGAACTGGGTCGTTTGCCGGAGTCATTCCGGATCGCGCTGAACGAGCACCTGGAACTGATGATTGCGCAGTTGGCGTCCAGCCCCGAGGACACCGACAAAGCGTTGGCCGATGTGGCTTTGATGGTAGGTGGTCTGGCGCTGGCTAGGGCGCTGGGCCCGGGGGATTTATCCGATCGATTGCTGCGCGCGGCCAAGTCGGCGGTGCGTTGACCTGAAGGCCACAGCCTGAGGAGAGAGCGATGAGCACGTTGAAGTGGGTTCGTGGCGTTAATGGCACCTTGGGCTGGTTTGCACCGAAATTGGTGGCGAGCAAAATGCGTCTGGCATTCATGACGCCGCGCGCACTGCCACTGCGTGATTGGGAGTTGCCGCTGCTGGCGAGTTCCGAGCGGATCACCTTGCGCTTTGGTCTGTCAGCCCTGCGCTGGGGTCAAGGCCCGACCGTATTGCTGATGCACGGTTGGGAAGGCCGGCCAACCCAGTTTGCGGCTCTGATCACCGCGCTGGTCGAGGCTGGCTACACTGTCGTTGCGCTGGATGGTCCGGCCCACGGTCGCTCCCCGGGGCGTGAAGCCAATGTCGTGCTGTTTGCTCGGGCGATGCTTGAAGCCGCTGCCGAGTTGCCACCGCTGCAAGCGGTCATCGGCCACTCCATGGGCGGCGCCAGCGCCATGCTCGCCGTGCAATTGGGATTGCGCACCGAAACCCTCGTCAGTATCGCTGCGCCCGCAAGGATACTCGGCGTGCTGCGTGGTTTCGCCCGGTATGTCGGCATGCCGCCGAGGGCGCGTTCCGCGTTCATCCGGCAGGTCGAGCGGGATGTCGGCATGCGCGCAGCCACGCTGGATGTCGCGCACTATCAACTGGATATGCCCGGGCTGATCGTGCATGCCGAGGACGACAGCTTCGTCTCGGTCAAGGAATCGCAACTGATCCACGAATCCTGGTTCGACAGCCGTTTGCTGCGCCTGGAAAGCGGCGGTCACCAGCGCGTGCTGGCCGACCCCCGGGTGGTTGATGGCGTGTTATCACTGTTGGCGGGGCGCAGTCTTCAAGCGCGGCAATCGGCCTGAGCATCCGTTACACTGCCCCGGTTGAATAATCTGACCGGGAGTGGGGCATGGGCTGGGATCGGGCAACGCCGTTCACCATTGATCTGCAAGTAGGCGCCGAGGATATCGACGGGCTGGGCCACGCGAACAACGCGGTGTACGTGACCTGGCTTGAACGCTGCGCCTGGCGCCACTCGCAGCGTCTTGGGCTGGATCTGGTCGAGTACCGGCGCCTGGATCGGGCGATGGCGGTGGTGCGTCACGAAATCGATTATCTGGCGGCCGCCTACGAAGGCGATGAGCTGCAATTGGCGACCTGGATCGTCGATTGGGACCAGCGCCTGAAAATGACCCGGCATTTCCAACTGATTCGCCCCAGCGACAACACCACCCTGTTGCGCGCCCAGACCACCTTCGTCTGCATCGAACTGTCCACCGGCAAGCCCAAGCGCATGCCGGCGGAGTTTATCGAAGGTTACGGCCCGGCGATCCAGTCTCTCGAGTCAGCGAATATCTGAATGTGGGAGCGGGCTTGCTCGCGAAAGCGGTGGATCAGCTAAATGAATGCTGACTGACACGACGCCTTCGCGAGCAAGCCCGCTCCCACAGGGATCTGCGATTTCTTGCGATATCCAGTAAACTGCCGCACGTTTTTTCCTTGAGTAGTGTTTTCCCCATGCAAATTGCTCTGGCGCCCATGGAGGGGTTGGTCGACGATATCCTGCGCGACGTGCTGACCCGCGTTGGCGGCATCGACTGGTGCGTGACCGAATTCATTCGGATCAACGATCAGTTGCTCACCCCGGCCTACTTTCACAAGTTCGGCCCGGAGCTGCTCAACGGCGCCCGCACCCGGTCCGGCGTACCGTTGCGCGTGCAGTTGTTGGGTTCCGATCCGGTGTGCCTGGCGGAAAATGCTGCGCTGGCCTGCGAACTCGGCTCCGAAGTGATCGACCTGAACTTCGGCTGCCCGGCCAAGACCGTCAACAAATCCCGGGGCGGGGCGGTGCTGCTCAAGGAGCCGGAGCTGCTCAACAGCATCGTCGAGCACGTGCGTCGTGCCGTGCCGGCGCACATCCCGGTGACTGCGAAGATGCGCCTGGGCTTCGACAGTCCGGACGGCTCGCTGGTCTGCGCGACTGCGCTGGCCGAGGGTGGCGCCGAACACATCGTGGTTCACGCCCGGACCAAGGTCGATGGCTACAAGCCGCCGGCGCACTGGGAGTGGATCCCGCGGGTGCAGGAGGTGGTCAAGGTGCCGGTGTTCGCCAATGGTGACATCTGGAGCGTCGAAGACTGGCGGCGTTGCCGCGAGATCAGCGGCGTGGAAGACATCATGCTCGGGCGCGGCCTGGTGTCGCGCCCCGACCTGGCCAAACAGATCGCTGCCGCCCGCGCCGGCGAGGAAGTGGTCGAGATGACCTGGGCCGAACTGTTGCCGCTGATCCAGGACTTCTGGCTGCAGGCCAAGGCGCAGATGACTGCGCGGCAATCGCCGGGTCGGTTGAAGCAATGGCTGGCGATGCTGACGCGCAATTATCCCGAGGCTACCGAGCTGTTTACCGTGCTGCGTCGCGAGACAGAACCGGATCAGGTCTCGCGTTTGCTGGGGTTGCCGGTTGCCGAAGCGGCCTGAAAAAAACTGCAAATAATCTCTTGAAATCATTTCAGCGGTCCCTATCTAAGGGGTACGCGATGCCGAATTCGGGTCGCGGAGACACAAAAACTTGCTGATTGTTTTCAGGAGATTTGAACCATGAGTACTGCATTTTCCCTCGCTCCACTGTTCCGTTCCTCGGTAGGTTTCGACCGCTTCAACGATCTGTTCGAAACCGCCCTGCGCAACGAGCCAGGCAGCACCTATCCACCGTACAACGTGGAAAAACACGGTGACGATCAATACCGCATCGTCGTAGCGGCAGCCGGTTTCCAGGAAGAAGACCTGGAGCTGCAAGTCGAGAAGGGTGTGCTGACCATCAGTGGCGGCAAGCGTGATGCCAACGAAGGCGTGACCTTCTTGCATCAGGGCATTGCCCAGCGTGCTTTCAAGCTGTCCTTCCGCCTGGCCGATCACATCGAGATCAAGGCCGCCGATCTGAGCAACGGTCTGCTGAGCATCGACCTGTTGCGGGTGATCCCGGAAGAAGCGAAAGCCAAGCGCATCCCGATCAACGGGGTGCAGAAGCCGGCTCTGCAATAAGGCCGAGCAAGAAAAAGGGCGCCAATGGCGCCCTTTTTTGTGCCCGTCATTCGAGCATCGTTTTCAACGCCTCCAGCGCCACCGGGCGACTGTGCAGATAGCCCTGATACAAATGGCAGCCCAGTCCCTGCAAAAACGCCAGTTGTTCCGGTGTTTCCACGCCCTCGGCAATCACCTCCAGTTCCAGGCTGCGGGCCATGGCGACGATGGCGCGGATGATCTCGGCGTCGTTGGGGTCGGTGGTCGCGTCGCGGATGAACGACTGGTCGATTTTCAGGGTGTCCACCGGCAGGCGCTTGAGGTAGGTCAGTGACGAGTAGCCGGTGCCGAAGTCGTCCATGGCGAAGCTCACGCCGAGCTTTTTCAGGCGGCGCATCTTGCTGATGGTGTCTTCCAGGTTCTGGATGACGATGCCCTCGGTAATCTCCAGTTTCAGCAGCGAGCAGGGCAGGCCGTGGCTGGTCATGCTGTGTTCGATACGTTCGACGAAGTCGTTCTGGCGGAACTGCCGTGGGCTGATGTTCACACAGAGGCTGAAATTGAGAGGGTCGATCAGCTTCAAGGCGATCAGTTGCTTGAACGCTTCGCAAGCCTCGTCGAGGATCCAGGTGCCGACTTCCAGAATCAGCCCGCTTTCCTCCAGCACCTTGATGAACTCGGTGGGCGATTGCGCGCCGAGTTCCGGGTGATTCCAGCGCACCAGTGCCTCGGCGCCGATGATGCGGTTGTCCCGTGCGTTGACCTGCGGCTGGAAGTGCACGTTGAATTCGCCGCGAGACAGCGCCAGGCGCAAGTCGGTCTCCATGCGCAGCCGTTCGCTGGCGGCTTTCTGCATGGTGTTGTGGTACATCTGCGTGGTGTTGCGCCCGGAATCCTTGGCCCGGTACAGCGCGATGTCGGCGCGCTTGAGCAGGTCGGTCGGGGTCGAGCCGTGATCGGGAATCAGCGCCACGCCGATGCTCGGCGTCACTTGCAGGCGCTGGCCGTCGAGGAACATCGGTTCCGACAGCAGTTCGCGAATGGTGTCGGCCAACTCGCGCACTTGCACACTGACCTCGTTGCGCGTGCCCTCCAGGCCACTGAGCAACACTACGAATTCATCGCCGCCCAGGCGTGCGACGGTGTCTTCCATGCGTACGCTGGCTTCGAGCCGTGCGGTGATGATTTTCAGCACGGTGTCGCCGACCGGGTGACCCAGCGAGTCGTTGATGTGCTTGAAGTGGTCAAGGTCGAGGAACAGCAGTGCGCCGCGCAGATTGTGTCGTTTGAGCAGGGCGATCTGCTGGCTCAGGCGATCCATCAGTAAGGCGCGGTTGGGCAGGTTGGTCAGCGGGTCGTGATAGGCCAGGTGACGGATCTGCGCTTCAGCGTTCTTCAGCAGACTGACGTCCCGCGCTGTCAGCAGCAGGCATGCGGTTTCGTTGAGGGTGATCGGTTCGATCGACACTTCGACCGTCAGCAGTTCGCCACGCTTGTTGCGCCCGAGCATTTCCTGATGATGCACGCGGCCCTTGATCTGCAGTTCGGCGAGCAGCGCCGAGCGTTGTTTTTCCTCGGCCCAGATGCCGATCTGGTAGACGGTTTTACCCACCACTTCTTCGGCGCGATAGCCGGTGAGGCGGCAGAAGCCGTCGTTGACCTCCAGATAGCGCCCGGTGTCGCGCTCGGTGATGGTGATGGCATCGGGACTGGAGTGGAACGCTTTGGCGAATTTCTCTTCGCTGGCCTTGAGTGCGGCCTCGGAGCGCTGCTGTTGGGTGATGTCGCGCAGGGTGGTGACGATACACGGCTGATTGCCGACGCTGATCTGCCGGCTGGAAATCACGCAAGTCAGCGACTGCCCGTCCTTGTGCTGGACGATGATCGCGACATTGCTCAGGCCCTGTTCGCGGATCACCCGTTCGATGCGTTGCAGGCTCTTCGCCGAGGCGTCCCACAGACCGATGTCTTCGGCGGTGCGGCCGATCACATCGGCGGCGCTCCAGCCGAAGGTCTGGGTGAAGCTGTTGTTGATTTCGATGAATTCGCCGCTGTCCTGACGGGTCACGCAGATCGGGTCGGGGCTGACCTGGAACAGCGTGGCGAACTTCTCTTCCGAGGCGACCAGGCGCTGCTCGCGCTCGACCTGATCGGTGATGTCCAGCAAGGTCCCGGCCATGCGCAGCGGGGCGCCGTTTTCGTCGCGGTAGAGGCGGGCGCGACTTTCCAGATAGCGCGAGCTGCCATCCGGCAGTTGCACGCGATAGGTCAGTTGATAGTTGCCGGCCGGGCCTTCACGCAGGCTGCGATAGGCATCGCGCATGCTGTCACGTTCCTCGCCGGGCACGCCTTCGAAAAACTCCTCGAACGACTCGTGAAACGGTATCGGCTCCAGCCCGTGCAGTTGCGCCGCTCGCGCCGAGCCGTAAAGCATGCCGCTGGGGATGTGCCAGTCCCAGGTGCCGAGCTGTGCCGAGTCCAGCGCCAGGTCAAGGCGTTCCTGACTGTCTTTCAAGGCGTGTTCGGCGGCTTTGCGTTCGGTGGTGTCGAGGAAGGTGCTCAGCAGGTAGGGCTGGCCCTCGAGTTCGACCTTCTGCGCGCTGAGGATGCCGTCATGAATCTGCCCGTTGCTGGCGCGAAACTGCACTTCCATGCTTATCAGTTCGCCTTTGGCCTTGGTCTTTTTCACCAGTTCGGCGCGTTGTTCCGGGTGTACCCACAAACCCAGCTCCAGCGTGGTGCGGCCAATGGCGCTCTGCACCGGCCAGCCGAACAGGCTTTCGAAATACTGATTGGCCTCGCTGATCAGGCCGTCCTCCTGGCGCGTCAGCAGCACCATGTTCGGGCACAGATGGAAGAGGGTGGCGAAACGTTTCTCGGAACTGCTGAGGGCCTGTTCGCGCTGGCGCTGGTGGGTGATTTCGCGAATCACCCCGATCATTCGGGGGCGGCCGTGTTTGTCCGGCAGCAGGCTGCCGCTGATCTCCAGCCAGTGCAGGCTGCCGTCGGGCCAGCGGATACGGTGGTGCATCGCCTGTTCCAGTGGCGCGCCGGCAATCACCGCGTGGAAGGCGCGAACGGTTTTCGCCCGGTCTTCGGGCGGCAACAGGTCGAGGTATTCCAGATCTTCGGGCAGCGGTTGCCGTGGATCGAAGCCGAACAGCGCCTGGGTGCCCCGTGACCAACTGATCTGCCCGCGCTCGATGTCCCAGTACCAAGCGCCGAGTCGGGCGCCGTTGAGCGCGGCCAGCAATTGCGGCGCACTCTCCCAGCTCTGCTCGGAACGTCGCGGATCAATGGCCTGAATACGCGGCATCGGCGGAATTCGGTCAACAGATTTCGGCATTGTTAACGGGCCTTGAGCTGATGGTGGCGTTAGGCACAGGGACAGCGGCTCTATAGGAGTAGCACAAGTTAGCCTGGAGTCCCTGGCAGATCGATTTGCGCATCCAGCAAGGCCATGAAAGCCCTTGCCGCATTCGACAGCGTCCGTTCGGTGTGCACGATATAGCCTAGCTGGCGACTGAGCTGTATGCCCGGCAAAGGTATGCGCGCCACCTGTTCATCGAGCATGGTGCGGGGCAGAACACTCCAGGCCAGACCGATGGAGACCATCATTTTGATGGTTTCCAGATAGTTGGTGCTCATGGCGATGTTCGGCGTCAGCCCTTGGGCCTCGAATAAGCGTTGGACAATATGGTGAGTAAAGGTGTTGCCCCCGGGGAAAACTGCCGGATGACCGGCAATGTCCGCCAGACTCACCGCGCCGTTGCTGATCAATGAATGCTCCGGCGCCACCACGAAATCCAGCGGGTCGTCCCACACTGGCGTGGCTTTGACCAGTGTGTGCGGCTCCGGGGCCAGGGTGATTACCGCGAGTTCGGCGCGGCCGTGGAGGATCTCCTCGTAAGCCACTTCCGAATCCAGAAACTGAATATCCAGCGCCACCTGCGGGTAGCGGCGGGTGAACTCCCTCAATAGCGGCGGCAAGCGGTGCAGGCCGATGTGGTGACTGGTGGCCAGCGTCAGGCGGCCGCTGACTTCGCCGGTCAGGTTGGTCAGGGCGCGGCGAGTGTCGTCCAGCACGTTGAGAATCTGATAAGCCCGGGGCAGCAAGGCGCGGCCAGCCTCGGTCAGACCGACTTCGCGGCCCAGCCGATCAAACAGGCGCACCTTCAACTGTTGCTCCAGTCCGGCGATGCGTTTGCTGATCGCTGGCTGCGTCAGGTGCAGTCGCTCGCCGGCGCCGGAGAAGCTGCCGGTCTCGGCGATAGCGATAAAGGCATTGAGGTTGGCCAGGTCCATGGGTCGTATTCCAGTTGGTTATCCAAAGCATAAAAAATATGAATTTGAGTTATTTAATCTAACCCCATAGGATCGGCCTCACAAGCCAAAGGGTTATTGATAAGCCCAGGGCATAGAAACAAGCTGATGAGGAACCGTCTGATGGCCGGCAAAACGCTCTACGACAAGCTCTGGGATTCGCATTTGGTCAAGCAGCGCGACGATGGCTCTGCGTTGATCTACATCGATCGTCACATCATTCACGAAGTGACCTCGCCGCAAGCCTTCGAAGGCCTGCGTCTGGCCGGGCGCAAGCCTTGGCGCATCGATGCCAACATCGCGACCCCGGACCACAACGTACCGACGACCCCGGAGCGCAAGGGCGGTATCGCTGCCATTGCCGATCAGGTCTCGCGTTTGCAGGTTCAGACCCTCGATGACAACTGTGATGAGTACGGCATCGTCGAGTTCAAGATGAACGACATCCGTCAGGGCATCGTTCACGTGATCAGCCCGGAGCAGGGCGCGACCTTGCCGGGCATGACCGTGGTCTGCGGCGACTCGCACACCTCGACCCACGGCGCGTTCGGTGCGCTGGCGCATGGTATCGGCACCTCCGAGGTCGAGCATGTGCTTGCCACCCAGTGCCTCGTCGCCAAGAAAATGAAGAACATGCTGGTGCGCGTCGAAGGCCAGTTGCCGTTCGGCGTGACCGCCAAGGACATCGTCCTCGCGGTGATCGGCAAGATCGGCACTGCCGGCGGTAATGGCCATGCCATCGAGTTCGCTGGCAGCGCGATCCGCGACTTGTCCGTCGAAGGCCGCATGACCATCTGCAACATGTCCATCGAAGCCGGCGCCCGTGTGGGCCTGGTGGCTGCCGACGAAAAGACCGTCGAGTACGTCAAGGGGCGTCCGTTCGCACCGAAAGGCGCGCAGTGGGATCAGGCTGTCGAGGCCTGGAAAGACCTGGTATCCGACGCTGATGCCCAGTTCGATACGGTGGTCGAACTGGACGCTGCGCAGATCAAGCCGCAAGTCAGCTGGGGCACTTCCCCGGAAATGGTGCTGGCCGTTGATCAGAACGTGCCGGACCCGGCCAAAGAGATGGACCTGGTCAAGCGCGACTCGATCGTCCGCGCCTTGAAATACATGGGTTTGAGCGCCAATCAGGCGATCACCGACATTCAACTGGATCGCGTGTTCATCGGCTCCTGCACCAACTCGCGCATCGAAGACTTGCGCGCCGCCGCCGTGATCGCCAAGGGCCGCAAAGTCGCCTCGACCATCAAGCAGGCCATCGTGGTGCCGGGCTCGGGTCTGGTGAAGGCGCAGGCGGAAGCCGAAGGTCTGGACAAGATTTTCCTCGAAGCCGGTTTCGAGTGGCGTGAACCGGGTTGCTCGATGTGCCTGGCGATGAACCCGGACCGTTTGGAGTCCGGCGAGCATTGCGCCTCGACCTCCAACCGCAACTTCGAAGGCCGTCAGGGCGCCGGTGGCCGCACCCACCTCGTCAGTCCGGCCATGGCCGCTGCGGCGGCGGTGAACGGTCGTTTCATCGACGTTCGTGAATTGATCTAAAGGAGCGCAGCATGAAAGCTTTTACCCAGCACACTGGTCTTGTCGCGCCTCTGGATCGAGCCAACGTCGACACCGACCAGATCATTCCGAAGCAGTTCTTGAAATCGATCAAGCGCACCGGTTTCGGCCCGAACCTGTTCGACGAGTGGCGTTATCTCGATGTGGGTCAGCCGTACCAGGACAACTCCAAGCGCCCGCTGAACAAGGATTTCGTCCTCAACGCCGAGCGCTATCAAGGCGCCAGTGTGTTGCTGGCCCGCGAGAACTTCGGTTGCGGCTCCAGCCGTGAGCACGCGCCATGGGCGCTGGAAGAATACGGTTTTCGCAGCATCATCGCGCCGAGCTACGCCGACATCTTCTTCAACAACAGCTTCAAGAACGGCTTGCTGCCGATCATCCTGAGCGACGCTGAAGTCGACGAGTTGTTCAAGCAGGTCGAGGCCGAGCCGGGCTATCAATTGCAGGTTGATCTGCAAGCGCAGACCGTGACCCGCCCGGATGGCAAGGTTTACAACTTCGAGATCGACGCGTTCCGCAAGCATTGCCTGTTGAACGGTCTGGACGATATCGGCCTGACCTTGCAGGACGGTGATGCGATTGCCACGTTCGAAGCCAAGCACCGCGTGAGCCAGCCGTGGTTGTTCCGCGACGCATGAGCAAGATTTGAGATTGATGCAGTCAGGGCTGACCTCTTCGCGAGCAAGCCCGCTCCCACAGGGGAATGCATTTCAAAGGTGGGAGCGGGCTTGCTCGCGAAGGCGGTAGCTCAAACAACACAAATGCCAGGAAATGACTATGACCAGCACCGCCCAGCACACCCAGGTTGTCCAGAAGCAATTCGGTGAACAGGCCGCTGCCTACCTGAGCAGCGCCGTTCACGCTCAAGGCACCGAATTTGCGCTGCTACAGGCTGAACTGGCCGGGCAGGGCGAGGCTCGGGTGCTGGATCTGGGTTGTGGCGCCGGTCACGTGAGTTTTAATGTCGCGCCGCTGGTCAAGGAAGTGGTGGCCTACGACCTGTCGCAGCAGATGCTCGATGTGGTCGCCGCCGCCGCCGTTGATCGCGGCATCAGCAACATTGCCACGGTCAACGGTGCTGCGGAGCGCTTGCCGTTTGCCGATGGTGAGTTCGACTTCGTGTTCAGCCGTTATTCGGCGCACCATTGGAGCGATCTGGGCGTGGCCCTGCGCGAAGTGCGCCGGGTGCTGAAACCGGGCGGCGTGGCGGCGTTCATCGACGTGTTGTCACCGGGCAGTCCGTTGTTCGACACTTACCTGCAAAGCGTTGAAGTGCTGCGCGACACCAGTCATGTGCGCGATTATTCCGCCGGCGAGTGGTTGCGCCAGATCAGCGAGGCCGGGCTGCATACCCGCAGCACCACCCGTCAGCGCCTGCGTCTGGAGTACAGCAGTTGGGTCGAGCGCATGCGCACGCCTGAGGTGATGCGCGCGGCGATCCGCCAGTTGCAGCAGTCGATGGGCAACGAAGTGCGCGAATATTTTGAGATTGATGCCGACGGTTCGTTCAGTACAGATGTGATTGTGCTCTGGGCTGAAAAATAGTTTTCGAACACCAAGAATTTTTCCGGGCGTGCCACCCGTGGCGCACCGACTGAAGACACGAGGAAAGCATGAGCAAGCAGATTCTGATTCTCCCAGGTGATGGTATTGGTCCGGAAATCATGGCCGAAGCGGTCAAGGTGCTGGAACTGGCCAACGACAAGTACAGCCTGGGCTTCGAGCTGAGCCATGACGTGATCGGTGGCGCGGCCATCGACAAGCACGGTGTGCCGCTGGCCGACGAAACCCTCGACCGTGCCCGTGCTGCCGACGCCGTACTGCTGGGGGCAGTGGGCGGCCCGAAATGGGACACCATCGAGCGTGACATCCGTCCTGAGCGCGGTCTGCTGAAAATCCGTGCGCAACTGGGCCTGTTCGGTAACCTGCGTCCGGCAATCCTCTACCCGCAACTGGCCGACGCTTCGAGCCTGAAACCGGAAATCGTTGCCGGTCTGGACATCCTGATCGTCCGTGAGCTGACCGGTGGCATCTACTTCGGCGCGCCGCGCGGCACTCGTACCCTGGAAAACGGCGAGCGTCAGTCCTACGACACCCTGCCGTACAGCGAGAGCGAAATCCGTCGCATCGCCCGTGTCGGTTTCGACATGGCCATGGTTCGCGGCAAGAAGCTGTGTTCGGTGGACAAGGCCAACGTGCTGGCGTCCAGCCAATTGTGGCGTGAAGTGGTCGAGCAAGTCGCCAAGGATTACCCTGAAGTCGAACTGAGCCACATGTACGTCGACAACGCCGCCATGCAACTGGTGCGCGCGCCGAAGCAGTTCGACGTGATCGTCACCGACAACCTGTTCGGCGACATCCTCTCCGATGAGGCGTCGATGCTCACCGGCTCCATCGGCATGCTGCCGTCGGCCTCGCTGGATTCGAACAACAAGGGCATGTACGAGCCTTGCCATGGTTCGGCCCCGGACATTGCGGGCAAAGGCATTGCCAATCCGTTGGCGACCATTCTGTCGGTGTCGATGATGCTGCGTTACAGCTTCAATCTGCACGATGCGGCCGATGCCATCGAGAAAGCTGTCAGCGTGGTGCTGGATCAAGGCCTGCGCACCGGTGACATCTATTCGGCCGGTTGCACTAAAGTCGGTACGCAGGAAATGGGCGACGCAGTAGTCGCCGCGCTGCGGAATCTGTAATCTCTCGGGCCCGCTGCGAAATTCAATACAAAGCAGCGGCCCACTTTTCAAGAAGGTGTAGTTGCGATGAAACGTGTAGGTCTGATCGGTTGGCGCGGCATGGTCGGTTCCGTGCTCATGCAGCGGATGCTGGAAGAGCAGGATTTCGATCTTATCGAGCCGGTGTTTTTCACCACTTCCAATGTCGGTGGCCAAGGCCCGTCCGTGGGCAAGGACATTGCTCCGCTCAAAGACGCGTACAGCATTGAAGAGCTGAAAACCCTCGACGTGATTCTGACCTGCCAGGGCGGCGACTACACCAGCGAAGTGTTCCCGAAGCTGCGCGAAGCCGGCTGGCAGGGTTACTGGATCGACGCGGCCTCGAGCCTGCGCATGAACGATGACGCGGTCATCATTCTCGACCCGGTCAACCGCAAGGTCATCGACCAGCAACTGGACGCGGGCACCAAGAACTACATCGGCGGCAACTGCACCGTCAGCCTGATGCTGATGGGCCTGGGTGGTCTGTTCGAAGCCGGTCTGGTGGAGTGGATGAGCGCCATGACCTATCAGGCGGCCTCCGGTGCCGGCGCGCAGAACATGCGCGAACTGATCAAGCAGATGGGCGCGACCCACGCCGCGGTCGCCGATCAACTGGCCGATCCTGCCAGTGCGATCCTCGACATCGATCGTCGTGTCGCCGAAGCCATGCGCAGCGACGCGTACCCGACCGAGAATTTCGGTGTGCCGCTGGCCGGTAGCCTGATCCCGTGGATCGACAAGGAACTGCCGAACGGCCAGAGCCGCGAAGAGTGGAAGGCCCAGGCCGAAACCAACAAGATCCTCGGCCGCTTCAAGAGCCCGATCCCGGTCGACGGCATCTGCGTGCGCATCGGCGCCATGCGTTGCCACAGCCAGGCGTTGACCATCAAGCTGAACAAAGACGTGCCGATCGCCGATATCGAAGGGTTGATCAGCCAGCACAACCCTTGGGTCAAACTGGTACCGAACCAGCGCGAGATCAGCATGCAGGAGCTGAGCCCGACCAAGGTCACCGGTACCTTGAATGTGCCGGTGGGGCGTCTGCGCAAGCTGAACATGGGTTCGCAATTTGTCGGTGCCTTCACCGTCGGCGACCAGCTGCTGTGGGGCGCGGCCGAACCGCTGCGTCGCATGCTGCGGATCCTGCTGGAGCGTTGATCGCTTGAAGCTGTGAAAAACCCGCGCCTTGTGAGAGGTGCGGGTTTTTTTATGCCTGAGGTTTCACGGTGTCTGGTCTGGCGCCTTCGCGAGCAAGCCCGCTCCCACCCTTCAAATGCATTCCCCCTGTGGGAGCGGGCTTGCTCGCGAAGAGGCCAGAACAGACCCTGCAAATCCCGGCAGAAATTGCCTGCATCTCACTCACCCGGTAAAGTGCCGCTCCCCCCGTTTCGCCAGAGGCTCGCACCATGACCCAGACCCTAGATATTGCCGTGATCGGCGCCACCGGTACTGTCGGCGAAACCCTCGTACAGATTCTCGAAGAGCGCGACTTCCCGGTCGGCAACCTGCACCTGCTGGCCAGCAGCGAATCCGCCGGCAGCTCGGTGCTGTTTCGCAACAAGAACGTGCGCGTACGTGAAGTCGACGAGTTCGATTTCAGCAAGGTCAAACTGGTGTTCTTCGCCGCCGGCCCGGCCATCACCCTGAGCTATGCGGCGCGGGCCCATGCGGCCGGTTGCTCGCTGATCGACCTGTCCGGCGCGCTGCCGGCCGAGCAGGCGCCGCAAGTGGTGCCGGAAGCCAATGCTGAGGTCGTCGCCGGTTTGACCGCGCCGTTCCAGGTCAGCAGCCCAAGCCCGTCGGCCACCGCGCTGGCTGTGGTGCTGGCGCCACTGCTCGACGTGATCGACCTGCAATACGTCAACGTCACCGCCAATCTGGCGGTTTCCGCACAAGGTCGCGAGGCCGTGACCGAGCTGGCGCGGCAGACCGCCGAGCTATTGAACATGCGCCCGCTGGAGCCGACTTTCTTTGATCGGCAAATGGCCTTCAACCTGCTGGCCCAGGTCGGCACGCCGGACGCCCACGGTCACACGCTGCTGGAAAAACGTCTGGTGCGCGAGCTGCGCCAGGTATTGGTTCAGCCTTTATTAAAGATTTCCGCAACTTGCGTTCAAGCCCCGGTGTTTTTTGGCGATAGCTATAGCGTGACCTTGCAGTCAGCGAGCGCGGTCGACCTGGAAAAGGTCAACGCTGCGCTTGAAGATGCGCCGGGCATCGAGCTGGTCGAAGCCGGCGATTATCCGACTGCGGTGGGTGACGCGGTGGGGCAGGACGTTGTCTATGTCGGTCGAGTGCGCAGCGGCGTCGATGACCCGGCGGAACTTAATCTGTGGCTGACGTCAGATAACGTACGCAAAGGCGCAGCCCTCAATGCTGTGCAGGTCGCTGAATTGTTGATAAAAGACCTGCTGTAAAAGATACTTGGCAACAATTTGTCGACTGATTCTAGGTGAGCGCTATGCTTGCCCGGAGCACTTGATAACGTGTCACCCTCCGGGACTTTCCGGGGCATCAAAGAAATGATCGCGCGCGGCATTGTGTCGTCGTCGCGCGCAATGCCTTACGGCAGCGGCAATCAACATCTTCTCGCTGGCCGAGGAACGTTCAAACAAAGGATGAGGCTATGGTTCAAGTTCGCAAACTGGTGTTAGCAATAGCGGCCGCCTCGGCGCTGTCCTCCGGTATGGCGCATGCCCTCGGGCTCGGGGAGCTGACCCTGAAGTCGACCCTGAACCAGCCGCTGGTGGCCGAAATCGAGCTGCTCGACGTCAAGGATCTCACCGCTGCCGAAGTGGTGCCGAGCCTGGCCTCGCCGGAAGATTTCGCCAAGGCTGGCGTCGATCGCCAGGCCTTCCTCAACGACCTGACTTTCACCCCGGTGCTCAACGCCAGCGGCAAAAGCGTGCTGCGCGTGACCTCAAGCAAACCACTGTCGGAACCGATGGTGAAATTCCTTGTGCAGGTGATGTGGCCCAACGGCCGCCTGCTGCGCGACTACAGCGTGCTGCTGGATCCGTCGAAATTCTCGCCGCAGACCGCTGACGCCGCCGCGCAACCGGCGCCGTCGCAGACCATCACCGCGCCGACCACCGGTGCCACGCACCCGAATCAATACACCACCACGCCGCGCGATACCCTGTGGGAAATCGCTGCGAAGGCGCGCACGGGCGGCTCCGTGCAGCAAACCATGCTGGCGATTCAGGCGCTGAACCCGGACGCCTTCATTGACGGCAACATCAACCGGCTGAAGACCGGCCAGGTGCTGCGTCTGCCGGACGCGGTGGAAAGTGCCGCGCTGCCGCAGTCGAAAGCGATTGCCGAAGTTGCCGCGCAGAACGAAGCCTGGCGTCAGGGTCGTCGTTATGTCGCCAAGCCGGGCACCGGTCAGCAGCAGCTCGATGCGACCAAGCGTGGTCGCAGCAACGCCGGCAGCGGCCAGAATGCCAAAGACAACCTGAGCCTGGTCTCCGCTGAAAGCGCCAAGGCGCGGGGCAAAGGCCCGGCCGGCGATGCCAAGGCCTTGAGCAACAAGCTGGCGGTCACTCAGGAAAGCCTCGACACGACCCGTCGTGACAACGAGGAGCTGAAGAGCCGCATGGCCGATCTGCAAAGTCAGCTGGACAAGCTGCAACGCCTGATCGAGCTGAAAAACAATCAACTGGCGAAAATGCAGGCTGACGGTACGGGCGCCGCCCCGGCCGCCAATGCTGCCGTGCCGGCGATCACTGCCGAGCTGGCCGCCACACCGCCGGCGACTCCGGCAGAAGCGGCGCCAACGCCGGAATCGGCAATTGCGCCGCCGGTCGACACACCCGCCGAGACGCCAGTCGTTGCGCCAAAACCGGTTGTCGATGAAGACAAAACGTTCAACGAGCTGCTGACCAATCCGATCCTGTTGGGTCTGATCGGTGGCGGTGCGGTGGTCCTGCTGCTTCTGCTGTTGTTGCTGGCCCGTCGCCGCAAAGCCCAACAGGAAGCCGAGAAACACCTGCGCATGGCGCGGGCCCTGACTGAGGAACAAGAGTTCTCCGCCGAGCAGGACCTGCCGGAGAGCAGCTTCGAAGGTCTGGAAGTGCCGGCTGCCAGCGTCAAACTCAATACCCAGGCCTCGGCACCTGCTCCGGCCCCGGTCGTGACGCCGGTGGTGATGGCCGAGCCGATCGCGGCGCCATTGGTCGCACCGGCTGCCGAGCGTTCCGATGACGTGCTGGACAAGGCCCAGTCGCACATCAACGCCGGCCGCCTGAATCAGGCTGCCGCGCTGTTGGAAGAGGGTGTCAGCCTTGAGCCGCAACGCAGCGATCTGCGCCTCAAGCTGATGGAAGTCTACGGTCAGCAGGGTGATCGCGATGCGTTCGTCGGTCAGGAGCGTCAACTGGTGGCCAACGGCGATAACTTCGCCAAGGTCGAAGAGCTGAAGAAGCGCTTCCCGACCATGGCGGTAGTGGCTGCTGCGGGTCTGGCTGCAGCAGCAGTCGCTGCAGAGCTGGATGCGCAATATGTCAAAGACCTGCTGCTTGACGAGCCAGAAGCACCTGCACCTGCACCTGCACCTGAATCTGCACCTGAGCCTGAGCCGGTGGCAGATGACCTGGACAGCGCTTTCGACCTGAGCCTGGATGACCTCGACAACATTACCCCGGTTGAGCCTGCTCCTGTCGTTGAGCCTGAAGCACCGGTGCAGTTGGACGAATTCCCGGCAGACGACGACCTGAGCTTTGAGTCGGTGTTGCAACAGCAGACCGAGATCAAGGAAAACCTCGACGACCTGTCGGACTTCGACCTGGATCTGGACCTCGGTGCCGAGCCAGCGCCTGCAGTGGACCTGGCAGACGATGACTTCCTGCTGGACCTGGACGAGGGCGTGAAAGACCTGTCGCCGGTCGAGCCTGCCGTGGTGAACGAAGCGCCGCAGGACGACCTGGAGCTGCCGGCGGATTTCGATCTGTCGCTGGCTGACGAGATGGACAGCAACCCGGCAGAACCGGATGCCTTCGCCGCCGAGCTGGATGATGTCAACGCCGAGCTGGATCGCCTGTCGCAGAGTATTGCCGAGCCGACCTTCACCGAAGCCGATGCGGCCATCGGTGATGATCTGGGTGAAGACGATTTCGACTTCCTCGCCGGCACTGACGAAGCGGCGACCAAGCTCGACCTGGCTCAGGCCTACATCGACATGGGCGACAACGACGGCGCACGCGACATCCTCAACGAAGTGTTGACCGAGGGTGACGAGAAGCAGCGGGGCGAGGCCAAGGAAATGCTTTCGCACCTGGCTTGATTCGGCGTCAGCAGTAAACAGAACGGCAGCCCATTGAGGCTGCCGTTTTTGTTTGGGCTGGATTTTGCTGCGTCTGGAGCGGCGCTTTCGCGAGCAAGCTCGCTCCCACAATGGTCCTGCGGCAGCCACCCATCCCGATCCACCCCCCAATCCCCTGTAGGAGCGGGCTTGCTCGCGAAGAGGCCGGCTCGGTCAATACAGAACTGACTGGCATCCCCGACTCACAGCCTTATAATGCCCGCCTTTGCAGATCAGCAGGCTGTCCCACTTTGGCAAACATAGATAACCCGGCCGCCGAATTGGCACCCGACGGCTTTTACCGCGTGGCGCTGGGCGTCGAGTACAAAGGTTCGCGTTACAGCGGCTGGCAGCGTCAGTTGACGGGTGTCGCGACGGTGCAGGAAGAACTCGAAAAAGCCTTGTCGAAAGTCGCCAATTCACCGGTTTCGCTGCAGTGTGCCGGTCGCACCGATGCCGGGGTGCATGCATGCGGGCAAGTGGTGCACTTCGACACGCAGGTCGATCGCTCGCTGAAAGCCTGGGTGATGGGCGCCAACATCAATTTGCCTCACGACATCAGTGTCAGTTGGGCGCGGGTCATGCCGGCGCATTTTCATGCGCGTTTCAAGGCCATCGCCCGGCGTTATCGCTACGTGATCTACAACGATCAGATTCGTCCGGCCCATCTCAACGAAGAAATCACCTGGAACCATCGCCCGCTGGACGTCGAGCGCATGGCCGAAGCCGCGCAATACCTGATCGGCACCCACGATTTCAGTGCGTTCCGCGCCGGCCAGTGCCAGGCCAAGTCGCCGATCAAGAAGATGCATCATCTGCGCGTGACCCGTCACGGCAAGATGATTGTGCTCGATATCCGCGCCAATGCGTTCCTGCACCACATGGTGCGCAACATTGCCGGTGTTCTGATGACGATTGGCGCCGGCGAGCGTCCGGTGGAATGGATGAAGGAAGTGCTGGAGAGCCGCGAGCGCCGTTCCGGTGGTGTGACCGCGCATCCGTACGGGTTGTATCTGGTGCAGGTCGAGTACCACGACGAGTTCCCGTTGCCCGAGCGTTTCATCGGGCCACATTTCCTTACGGGTTTCTCTGGCCTTGACGGCTGACGCCCCTGAACGCTTTTGTTACCATCCGGGACTTTCCCGGTTTTTGCCTTGAGGTTTTTATCGACATGTCAGCCGTTCGCAGCAAGATTTGCGGGATTACCCGCATAGAAGATGCGTTGGCAGCGGTCGAAGCCGGGGCCGATGCAATCGGTTTCGTGTTTTATGCAAAAAGTCCACGGGCGGTGAGCGTGCAGCAGGCGAGGGCGATCATCCGCGCCTTGCCGCCGTTTGTGACCACCGTTGGCCTGTTCGTCAATGCCAGCCGCTGCGAGTTGGGGGAAATCCTCGATGCCGTGCCGCTGGATCTGCTGCAGTTCCATGGTGATGAAAGCGCAGAAGAATGCGAGGGCTGGCATCGGCCGTACATCAAGGCGCTGCGGGTCAAGGCCGGCGACGACATCGCCGCCGCCGTCGATGCCTATCCGAGCGCCAGTGGCGTGCTGCTCGACACCTATGTCGAAGGCGTGCCTGGCGGAACCGGCGAGGCGTTCGACTGGTCATTGATTCCACAGCGGTTGAGCAAGCCGCTGATCCTGGCCGGTGGTCTCACGCCGGAAAACGTCGCTGCCGCCGTGGCGCGGGTCAAACCGTACGCGGTCGACGTCAGCGGTGGGGTGGAGGCGAGCAAGGGCATCAAGGATCATGCGAAGATCCGTGCGTTCATCGATGCCGTACGCAGTAGCTCACCGGGAGCGTCTACTTCGATGTGACGGCTGGCAGTCTGCCGCCGTCCATCAATGCACTTGCACAAAGCAGGCGAGGCTGAGGGTTTTTGGAGTTGCACGCAGGTCATGTTTCGCGCTGACCGCGGCGTTCCACCGACCATCGCCACACACATGAATTTAGCTGAAGGGCATACGCGGGGCTGCGAACCAGAGCGTTCGGGCCGCCGGTACTGGAGAAAGAAAGCATGAGCAACTGGTTAGTAGACAAACTGATCCCTTCGATCATGCGTTCGGAGGTCAAGAAGAGCTCGGTGCCTGAAGGTCTGTGGCACAAATGCCCGTCCTGCGAGGCTGTGCTGTATCGCCCTGAGCTGGAAAAGACCCTGGACGTTTGCCCCAAGTGCAACCACCACATGCGCATCGGCGCACGTGCGCGCATCGACATCTTCCTCGATGCCGAAGGCCGCAACGAACTGGGTGCCGATCTGGAGCCGGTTGACCGTCTGAAATTCCGCGACGGCAAGAAGTACAAGGACCGTCTGGTCGCAGCACAGAAGCAGACCGGCGAAAAAGACGCGCTGATTTCCGTCAGCGGCACCCTGCTGGGCATGCCGGTAGTGGTTTCGGCATTCGAATTCAGCTTCATGGGTGGTTCCATGGGCGCCATCGTCGGTGAGCGCTTCGTGCGCGCCGCCAACTACGCTCTGGAAAACCGTTGCCCGATGATCTGCTTCGCCGCTTCCGGTGGTGCGCGGATGCAGGAAGCGCTGATCTCGCTGATGCAGATGGCCAAGACGTCCGCGGTGCTGGCGCGTCTGCGTGAAGAAGGCATTCCGTTCATCTCGGTACTGACCGACCCTGTCTACGGCGGCGTTTCCGCCAGTCTGGCGATGCTTGGCGACGTGATCGTCGGTGAGCCGAAAGCACTGATCGGCTTCGCCGGTCCGCGTGTGATCGAGCAGACCGTGCGGGAAAAACTGCCGGAAGGCTTCCAGCGCAGTGAGTTCCTGCTGGAGCACGGCGCAATCGACCTGATCATCGATCGTCGTGAGCTGCGTCCACGCCTGGGCAATCTGCTGGCGCAAATGACCGGTCAGCCGACACCGACCTACATTGCCGCTCCAGTCGAGCCAATCGTCGTTCCACCGGTGCCTGCCAACGTATGACCGAGCGTACCCTTGGCGAGTGGCTCGCCTACCTTGAGCAGTTGCATCCATCGGCCATCGACATGGGGCTGGAGCGTTCGCAACAGGTAGCGTCCCGCATGGGGCTGGGCCAGCCGGCGCCTCGGGTGATTACGGTCACCGGCACCAACGGCAAGGGTTCGACCTGCGCCTTCGTGGCTTCATTGCTGCGAGCGCAGGGCCTGAGCGTTGGTGTCTACAATTCTCCGCACCTGCTGCGCTATAACGAGCGGGTGCAGCTCAATGGCGTCGAAGCCACTGATGCACAGCTGTGCGAAGCCTTCGCTGCGGTCGAGACCGGGCGCGGCGAGACCTCCCTGACTTACTTCGAAATGGGCACCCTGGCGGCGTTCTGGCTGTTTCAGCAGGCCGGGCTCGATGCGGTGGTGTTGGAAGTCGGTCTGGGCGGACGCCTGGATACGGTCAACGTGGTGGATGCCGATATCGCGCTGGTCACCAGCATTGGTGTCGACCATGCCGAATACCTGGGTGATACCCGTGAATCCGTGGCTTTCGAAAAGGCCGGGATTTTCCGCCAGGGCAAGCCTGCCTTGTGCGGCGATCTGAATCCTCCGCAGCCCTTGCTCGACAAGGCGCTTGAACTGGCGTGTCCGTTTTTCCTGCGTGGGCGTGATTTCGATCTCGGTATCACCGACCAGCATTGGCAATGGCGCGGTACTGATGCACAGGGCCAGCAGGTCGAACTGCATGATGTGCCGCTGCTGGATCTGCCGATGGAGAACGCCGCGCTGGCATTGCAGGCGTATCTGCTGCTCGATTTGCCGTGGAATGCGCCGCAGATCATCGCGGCCTTGCAGGCGACTCGCGTGGTCGGGCGTCTGGACCGTCGTTCATTCCAGTTCAATGGCAAGCGCCTGAACCTGCTGCTGGATGTGGGGCATAACCCGCACGCGGCGGAGTATCTGAAGCGACGTCTGGCCAGTCGGCCGCCGGTGGGCAAGCGCCTGGCGGTATTCGGCTTGCTCGCAGACAAGGATCTGGATGGTGTTGTCGGCGAATTGAATGCTAGTGTCCAGCATTGGGCCGTCGCGCCGCTGGATTCGCCGCGTTCGCGTCCGGTCAGTGAGTTGCACGCCGGGTTGCAGAACCTTGGCGCATCCGTCACGTCCTATGACAGTGTCGCCGCCGCGCTGGAAGGGCAGTGCGCAGTGGCCACCAGTGACGACGAGATTCTGTTGTTCGGATCATTTTATTGTGTCGCCGAGGCCCTTGAATGGCTGGCCCGGCGCTCCACGGAGGAAGCGGCAAATGGCTTTGCTGGATAAAGCGTACAAGCAGCGCATGGTTGGTGCGCTGGTGCTGGTGGCGCTGGCGGTGATTTTCCTGCCGATGCTGTTTTCCCGTCAGGACGAACAGCGCCAGGTGACGGTCGAGGCGCCCGCCGCGCCGCAAGCACCTGCTGTGCCACAAGTGCAGCTGGAGCCGGTCGCTGTGCCTGAACCGCAAACGCTGCCGCAAGAACCGGTGCCGAGCGATGACGAGGTGGCCGAGCAATCGGCGCCGTCGGCGCCGATTGCACCGGCTCCAGCGCCAGTCGCCAAACCGGTTGCTCCAGCACCGGCGCCGGCGGCCAAGCCGACAGCGGCACCAGCGCAGCCGATTGCTGCGGCCCCGGCCAAGCCTGATACCACGCAAAGCCGTGTCGATGCCAACGGTCTGTCGGTCAGCTGGTCGGTGCAACTGGCCAGCCTGTCGAGCCGCGAGGGTGCGGAGTCTCTGCAGAAAACCCTGCGCAGTCAGGGTTACAACGCCTATATCCGCTCTGCCGATGGCAAGAATCGGGTGTTTGTCGGCCCGTTGATCGAGCGTGCGGAGGCGGATCGTCTGCGTGATGTTTTGAGTCGTCAGCAGAACCTCAAGGGTTTTGTCGTGCGTTTCCAGCCTGAGCGCGGCTAAAAACTATCACCCGGATTGAAATGCACTGACAATCGCAGCTTACCGACAGCGGTGCGCTCTGCTAAAATGCGCCGCCTTATCCGTCTGTAGGCTGCACTGTGCCATTTACCCTGGTTGACTGGGCGATCGTTGCAATCATCGCCATCTCCGCTTTGATCAGTTTGAGCCGCGGCTTCGTCAAGGAAGCATTATCGCTGGTGACCTGGATCATCGCAGGAGCCGTTGCCTGGATGTTCGGTGGCTCACTGTCCGAGTACCTCGCCGGATACATCGAAACCCCATCGGCTCGCGTGATCGCGGGCTGTGCCATCATGTTTGTCGCCACACTGATCGTGGGCGCAATGATCAATTATCTTATCGGCGAGTTGGTTCGCGTTACCGGATTGTCCGGCACCGACCGATTCCTGGGCATGGCCTTTGGCGCAGCGCGTGGCGTGTTGCTGGTGGTCGTGGCAGTCGGGCTGTTGAGCCTGGGGCCGGTACAGCAGGACGGGTGGTGGAAAGAATCACAGCTCGTGCCAAAGTTTCTATTGGTCGCTGACTGGTCCAAAAACCTGATTCTCGGGTGGAGCAGTCAGTGGCTTGCCAGCGGAATCAGCGTACCCGCTGATATTCCGTTCAAGGAGCAGCTCTTGCCGTCGGCCAAAACGCCACAGTGAGTGTTGCTCAGTTCAGATCCATTAAGTAGGGGTTGCGTCGCATGTGTGGCATCGTCGGTATCGTCGGTAAGTCGAACGTCAATCAGGCGCTGTATGACGCGCTAACCGTGCTCCAGCACCGCGGCCAGGACGCTGCCGGTATCGTGACCAGCCATGATGGCCGGTTGTTCTTGCGCAAGGACAATGGTCTGGTGCGTGACGTGTTCCAGCAGCGTCACATGCAGCGTCTGGTCGGCCACATGGGTATCGGCCATGTCCGTTACCCGACCGCCGGCAGCTCGACGTCGGCCGAAGCCCAGCCGTTTTACGTCAACTCGCCTTACGGCATCACCCTGGCGCACAACGGTAACCTGACCAACGTTGAACAGTTGGCCAAAGAGATCTATGAATCCGACCTGCGCCACGTCAACACCAGTTCCGACTCGGAAGTGCTGCTGAACGTGTTCGCTCACGAACTGGCCCAGCGCGGCAAGCTGCAGCCGACCGAAGAAGACGTATTTGCCGCCGTGACCGACGTGCACAACCGTTGCGTTGGCGGTTACGCGGTGGTGGCGATGGTCACCGGTTACGGCATCGTCGGTTTCCGTGACCCGCACGGCATTCGTCCTATCGTGTTCGGTCAGCGTCACACCGACGAAGGCGTCGAGTACATGATCGCGTCCGAAAGCGTTTCGCTGGATGTGCTCGGTTTCACCCTGATTCGCGATCTGGCCCCGGGCGAAGCGGTCTACATCACCGAAGACGGCAAGCTGCATACCCGTCAGTGCGCGACCAACCCGTCCCTGACCCCGTGCATCTTCGAACACGTTTACCTGGCGCGTCCGGACTCGATCATCGACGGTGTGTCGGTGTACAAGGCTCGTCTGCGCATGGGCGAGAAGCTCGCCGAGAAGATCCTGCGCGAGCGTCCGGAGCACGACATCGACGTGGTCATCCCGATTCCGGACACCAGCCGTACCGCTGCGCTGGAGCTGGCGAACCACCTGGGCGTGAAATTCCGCGAAGGTTTCGTCAAGAACCGTTACATCGGTCGTACCTTCATCATGCCGGGCCAGGCCGCGCGCAAGAAGTCGGTGCGTCAGAAGCTCAACGCCATCGAGCTGGAATTCCGCGGCAAGAACGTGATGCTGGTCGATGACTCGATCGTGCGCGGCACCACTTGCAAGCAGATCATCCAGATGGCTCGCGAAGCTGGCGCGAAAAACGTCTACTTCTGCTCGGCGGCTCCGGCAGTGCGCTTCCCGAACGTTTACGGGATCGACATGCCGAGCGCGCACGAGCTGATCGCACACAATCGTTCGACTCAGGACGTGGCGGATCTGATCGGCGCTGACTGGCTGATCTATCAGGACCTGCCTGACTTGATCGAAGCGGTCGGTGGCGGCAAGATCAAGATCGAGAACTTCGATTGCGCGGTGTTCGACGGCAAGTACGTCACCGGCGACGTCGACGAGGCCTACCTGAACAAGATCGAGCAGGCACGCAATGATGCCTCCAAGGTCAAGACCCAGGCGGTCAGTGCGATCATCGATCTGTACAACAACTGAGTTTCTACCGGCCCTGAGGGGCCGGTTTTGTATCTGGCAAAAGACTTTTACTTATTCAGAACAGGGCAAGGAGTGACAGCATGAGTCAGGAATGGGATGCCGGTCGGCTGGACAGCGACCTTGAAGGCGTAGCGTTCGATACCCTGGCCGTACGTGCCGGTCAGCACCGTACGCCGGAAGGCGAACACGGTGATCCGATGTTCTTCACCTCCAGCTACGTGTTCCGTACTGCGGCCGACGCGGCGGCGCGGTTTGCCGGGGAAGTGCCGGGCAACGTTTACTCGCGTTACACCAACCCGACCGTGCGCGCGTTCGAAGAGCGCATTGCCGCACTGGAAGGCGCCGAGCAAGCCGTTGCCACCGCCACTGGCATGGCCGCGATCATGGCGGTGGTGATGAGCCTTTGCAGCGCCGGCGATCACGTGCTGGTGTCGCGCAGTGTGTTCGGTTCGACCATCAGCCTGTTCGAGAAATACTTCAAGCGTTTCGGCGTGGAAGTCGATTACGTGCCGCTTGCCGATCTGTCGGCGTGGGATGCGGCAATCAAGCCGAACACCAAGCTGCTGTTCGTCGAGTCGCCGTCCAACCCGCTGGCTGAATTGGTGGACATCTCTGCGCTGGCAGAAATCGCTCACGCCAAAGGCGCGATGCTGGTGGTCGACAACTGCTTCTGCACGCCTGCGCTGCAGCAGCCGCTGAAAATGGGTGCGGACATCGTCGTGCACTCGGCGACCAAGTTCATCGACGGTCAGGGCCGTTGCATGGGTGGCGTGGTGGCCGGGCGCAGCGAGCAGATGAAAGAAATTGTCGGTTTCCTGCGTACCGCCGGCCCGACCCTGAGCCCGTTCAACGCGTGGATCTTCCTCAAGGGGCTGGAAACCCTCAACCTGCGGATGAAGGCGCACTGCGCCAACGCCCAGCAACTGGCTGAATGGCTGGAGCAGCAGGACGGTATCGAGAAAGTCCATTACGCCGGTCTCAAGAGCCATCCGCAGCACGAACTGGCCCAGCGTCAGCAGAAGGGCTTCGGTGCTGTGGTGAGTTTTGAGGTCAAGGGCGGCAAAGAGGGCGCCTGGCGCTTTATCGACGCCACCCGGTTGATTTCGATCACTGCCAACCTCGGTGACAGCAAAACCACCATTACCCACCCGAGCACCACCTCCCACGGCCGTCTGGCGCCACAGGAGCGTGAGGCGGCGGGCATTCGTGACAGCCTGATCCGCATTGCGGTCGGTCTGGAAGATGTGGCGGATCTGCAGGCCGATCTGGCGCGCGGTCTGGCGGCGTTGTGATCGAGTTGTCTACGCCGGTGGCAGGCACTCATGGCCGCGTTGCGTTGGTCACCGGTGCTGCGCGCGGCATCGGTCTGGGTATCGCGGCGTGGCTGATCAGCGAAGGCTGGCAAGTGGTGCTGACGGATCTGGATCGCGCGCGCGGTTCGAAAGTGGCGAAGGTGCTGGGCGAAAATGCCTGGTTCATCGCCATGGACGTCGCGGATGAAGGCCAGGTCGCGCTCGGCGTCGCTGAAGTGCTTGGGCAGTTTGGTCGTCTGGATGCACTGGTGTGCAACGCGGCAGTGGCCGATCCGCACAACATCACCCTGGAAAGTCTCGATCTGGCGTACTGGAATCGCGTGTTGGCGGTAAACCTCAGTGGGCCAATGTTGCTGGCCAAGCACTGTGCGCCGTATCTACGCGCGCACAACGGTTCGATCGTCAACCTGGCCTCGACCCGTGCACGGCAATCGGAGGCTGATTCCGAGGCATATGCGGCGAGCAAGGGCGGCCTGTTGGCGCTGACGCATGCGCTGGCTATCAGTCTTGGGCCGGAGATTCGCGTTAATGCGGTCAGTCCGGGCTGGATCGATGCGCGGGATCCTTCTGCGCGTCGAGCCGAGCCTTTGGCCGATGCCGATCATGCTCAGCACCCAGCGGGCAGGGTAGGGACGGTCGAGGACGTCGCAGCGATGGTTGCGTGGTTGCTGTCGAGGAATGCCGGGTTTGTCACCGGGCAGGAGTTTGTCGTCGATGGCGGCATGACCAAGAAGATGATTTACAGCGAATAAACCGCATAAGTATTCGGGCTTCTGCGCTGAATATGCCGCCGTCTTCGCGAGCAAGCCCGCTCCCACATTTGGAATGCATCCCCCTGTGGGAGCGGGCTTGCTCGCGAAGGCGGTCTTGCAGGATAGAAACAATTTCGTCTTTTTCAGAAAAACTTCAATCCTGCTATTGACTTAGGTTCGCTACCTGCGTAAATTTCGCGGCCTCGGAGATGCAAACGGGTGATTAGCTCAGCTGGGAGAGCGTCTGCCTTACAAGCAGAATGTCGGCGGTTCGATCCCGTCATCACCCACCACTCCCGAGAGACTTGCGAAAGCAAGAGCGTAGGCTGAAAGTGCCTGCACCGACGCGCAGCGGTAGTTCAGTCGGTTAGAATACCGGCCTGTCACGCCGGGGGTCGCGGGTTCGAGTCCCGTCCGCTGCGCCATATTTTACGAGTCAGGCCTTGCCTGGTTCGCGATTGAAAAGCACCGAAGCTTTCAATTAAACGAGTTACTTGAGCGCAAGCTCAAAGCGATACGCAGCGGTAGTTCAGTCGGTTAGAATACCGGCCTGTCACGCCGGGGGTCGCGGGTTCGAGTCCCGTCCGCTGCGCCATATCTGTTTCAAGGACCACTGAACGCCTTGAAGCACCGAAAACAGCCTCTGGTTGATTCGGATCCGATAGCAAAGACCCTGGTCGAAAGACCGGGGTTTTTTGTGTCTGAAATTTGGCTATTCCTTCTTATTTATCTTGTCTCCCTTCTGATCGCTGGCGCTACGTTTGGCGCATATCCCTGTGGCTGCGGGCTTGCTCGCGAAAGCGCTCTTTCAGTCAATGCAAGTGTTGAATGTTCCGATGCCTTCGCGAGCAAGCCCGCTCTCACAGGGGGGGCGGTAGGTTCAGGAATCTGCTGCGGTACCACGTCGCATTGATTTTTTGATTCTTTAGTCAAATTTTTGTAACTGGTTGTTTGCTGCGAGCCCAGAAACCTTTAAAGTTAACCTTTCGGTCAGCTTTGCACTGTCATCACGCCCTTTGTTTAGCCAAGAAGGGCTTCTGCAAGACTCGAGATTCCCAGTAGATAACCAGAAGGGCGGACACATAACCGCCCAGAGGATGATCCATGTCCAACCGTGATATATCCCGGCGCTCGTTCCTCCAGGGCGGGCTGGTGGCGGGTGTGAGCGTCACGCTCGCGCCGCTCAGCAGTCAGGCGCTGGCTGCCTTGATGGAAAACAGCGTCACCGTGCCGTCCGAGAAGTGGCTCGGCAACAACGGCAAGGCGCGCCAACGTAACGATGCATTGTCCAAGGTCTGCGGCAGCAAAGTCTTTGCCCGCGACATTCGCTCCAAGGACATGCCGGGCTGGCCTGAACAACAGGGTCACGCCATGCTGCTCAAAACCATCAAGGCCGACCGTATTTATGACGGTTACGACCTGTCGTGGCTCGGCGCCGAGCTGCAGCCCGACCGCATCGTCACCGCTGCCGATCTGGACAAGGACGGTATCGTTTTCCCGGAAGAGCACGCCCCGGATCCATTGCTGCCCGAAGGCAAAGTGCCGATGTTCATCGGTCATCCGGTAGCGATCCTGATCTGGAACGATTTCGAGCGTTTCCGCCAGGCCAAGAACAAGCTCAAATTCAATGACAAGGCGATTCGTTACGGTGCACAAGTGCCGTACTACGAAGGCGACCCCTATGGCAGCTTCCGTTACGTGCGCGTGGGTGGCCCGACCTCGGCCGACGAAGACGAATTCGCCAGCCTCAAGGATTCGATCCTGTTCCCGATGCTGAAAAACCGTCGCCCGGTGTGGAATTCCCAGCCGAACCTGCACGGCAACCTGACCGAGCGTGGTCTGTTCTACGCCGACCGCATGAAGAAAGAGATCGATACGCCGCCGGACAACTGGCTGGTGTTCGACGAACGTTACAAGACCCCGTCGATTGAACCTGCCGCGATGGAGCCGGACAACGGCAACGGCTGGTACGACCCAGCAACCAAAACCCTGCACTTCGTCGTGGCCACCCAGTGCCCATTGGAAGCTGCGACCGAGACCGCGAAAATGATCGCGCCGTCGCGCTTTGGCCTGGCCAACCTGAACATGCATCCGGGTTACACCGTGGGTTACGGTTCCAAAGACCACAACATCTTCGTCTACTACGCCGCCCTTGCGGCGCTGTACGGCGCCGGTGTACCGATCCGTTTGGCCAACGACCGCTACGAGCAGTTCCAGAGCGGCATCAAGCGTCACCCGTTCGACATCCGCTACCAGTTGGCGGTGGACAAGAACGACTACAGCTTCAAGATTTTCCGCGCAGAAATGAGCGTCGACGGCGGTGGTCGTATCAACTACAGCCCGTCGGTGGCAGCAGTGGGTGCCACGGCAGCACAGTCGATCTATTACATGCCGCAGAACGATCTGCAGGTCACCGCTTACCACTCCCGTGGTGTTGAGGCGGGTTCGATGCGCGGCTACGGCACGCTGCAAAGCATGGCCTCGACCGAAATGATGGTCGACGAAATTGCCAATCGACTCGGTGTCGACGCGATTGATCTGCGCCGCAAGAACGCCTTGCGTTCGGGCATGAAAAACACCCAGGGCGCGATTCCGGCCGGTGCCCTGCGCCTGCACGAGATTCTCGACAAGGCCTCGGTGCACGAAGTCTGGAAAAATCGTGACGCGATCAAGAAACAGCGCGAAGCGGCAGATCCGGACAACTGGTACGGCGTCGGTTTCGCCATTTGCCAGAAAGACTTCGGTACCGGTTCGGAAGCGCCGATGGCCAGCATCGAATTCACCGCTGAAGGTCGCATTACCCTGCGCCACATCGGTATCGAGATCGGCACCGGCATGTCCACTTCGCAAGCGCTGGTGGTGGCTGATTTCCTCGGCAGCCCGGCGCATGACGTGAAGACTGGCGAAACCGAATGGAAGGAGATGCAACTGATCACCAGCGGCAACCCTTACATCATGAGCCAGGCCGAACAGGACAACCTGCTGCGCAACCCGCGCTGGGTCGGCAAGCTGGCCTCGGCGTCGTCCGCGACCAACTCGGCTTACTACTTCAGTCACGCTACCCGTGAAGCAGCACGCGTGCTGTTCAACAACGGTCTGTGGCCGGCGGCCATGGAAATCTGGCGTCAGGGCCCTTACGGCGGTCAAGCCAACCCTTACGTCGTGCGTCGCGAAGATGCGCATTGGGTCGATGGCAAACTCACTGCCAACGGCATGCAGCCGTTGACCTTTGAAGAGCTGGCCAAGCGTGCTCACGAGCGTGGTCTGGTAACCGGCGCCACTGTTCACGCGTTCAACCGCTGGAGCTGGGCCGAGGCCGAATACAGCATTGACGGTGTGCGCGAGCGTCTGCCGCTCGACGGTCTGGCGGTGAAGTACGGCGATGGCGCGCCGAAGGCGAAGAAAGCGCTGATGAACACGGCGGGCTTCCATCTGCTGGATCGCCAGAACATCAACTACCCGGTTGTCCAGCTGAACAATGCAGCTGTGACTTACTACAGCCCGGTGGCGACGCTGGTAGAGCTGAAAGTCAACAAAGGTTCGGCGGAAGTCGAAGTGCTCAACCACCATTCGTGGGTCGAGTGCGGCCGGGTGCTGGTCGAAGAACTGGTCAAGGGCCAGCTCGAAGGCGGGATCGCCATGGGTATCGGTCACGCGCTGATGGAAGAGATGCCGCTGTACGAAGGCGGGCCGGGGGAGGGTGACTGGAACTTCAACCGTTATCGCCTGCCGATGGCCCGCCACGTGGCTGTGTGGAAGCAGACCGCGGAGATTCTGCCGCCGCTGTCGCCAAGCGATCCATCCAAAGGCATCGCCGAAGTGGTGATGATCCCGGTGGTCGGTGCCATCGGTAACGCCGTGGCGCACGCCATCGGTAAACGTGTTCGCGATCTGCCAATCACTGCTGCGCGCATCAAGGAGGCCCTCAATGGCTAACCGTCCGCTTCAACTGACCCTCAATGGTCAATCCGTCGGCCCGGTGGACATCCCTGATGACCTGCCGATGATCGACTACCTGCACGAATACAAGAACCTCACCGGTTCGCGCCTGGGCTGCGGCCAGGGCATCTGCCACGCCTGCGTGGTGATCGTCGACAACCCGGACGGCACCAGCGAAGAAGTGCGCACCTGCATCACCGGCGCGCATTACTTCGAAGGCAAGAAAGTGCGCACCATCGAAGCTCACGCCAAACGTGACGAGCAGGGTCAGGTCACTGAGCTGAACCCGATCCAGCAACGCTTCGTCGACGAATTCGCCTTCCAGTGCAGCTACTGCGCACCGGGCTTCGTCAACGCCGCGACGGTGTTGGTGGAGAAGCTGCAGCGCCAGCCGATCGCCAAGAGCAAGCTGGAACAGGTCATTGAGGACAGCCTCGGTCATCACGTCTGCCGTTGCACCGGGTACGTGCGTTACTACAACGCCACCCGCAACGTGCTGACCGATCTCGGCCTGGTCAAGGAGGGTTGAGCATGAAGCATCTACTGACCCGCCTGACCCTGGCGGTCGGGCTGGCTGCGCCGGTGTTGTTTGCCCACGCCGACGATCAGGTCAAGCGCGGCGAATACCTCGCCCGCGCGGCCGACTGCATGGCGTGCCACACCGCGCCGGGCGGCGCGCCGTTTGCTGGCGGGCTGCCGATCGTCTCACCGTTCGGCACGATCTACGGCACCAACATCACGCCGAGCAAAGAGCACGGCATCGGCCTGTACAGCGATGATGAATTCTTCGCTGCGCTGACCGAGGGCAAGCGTCGCGACGGCGCTAATCTGTACCCGGCGATGCCGTACACCTCGTATCACCTGGTGCCGCGTGAAGATTCCGACGCGATCCACGCGTACCTGAAAACCATCGAGCCGATCGAGCGCGCCGCGCCTGTCACCAGCCTGAGCTTTCCGTTCAACGTGCGTCTGGGCCTGATGGGCTGGAACATGATGTATGGCAAAGCCCTGAAACTGGAGTCGGCCGAAGGTAAAAGTGAATCCTGGAAGCGCGGCCAATACATGGTCGAGGTGCTCGGTCATTGCGGCGAATGCCACACGCCACGCGGCCTGCCGGGCGCGATGCAGCTGGACAAGCGCCTGACTGGCGGCATCCTCAACGGTTATCTCGCGCCAAGCCTGCTCGCCACCGATCTGGCGGCGCGCGGCTGGAATCAGCAGGACTTGAGTACGTTCCTCAAGCACGGCATGAGTGCTCAGGGCACGATGTTCAACGAGATGTTCCCGGTATTCCACAACAGCACCCAGGGCCTGAACGATCAGGATCTGGCAGCGATGGCGACGTTCCTGCTCGGCGACAAACCACCAGCAGCCAAAGAACTCGTCGAGGTGCCGGTGGACAAGCTCAGTCCGAGCGCCCAGCGCGGCCGTCAGGAATATTTGAACGTCTGCGCCGGTTGCCATGCGGCCGGTGGTGAAGGCAAGCCGCACATCGCCGTGGCCATGCGTGGCAATACCACGCTGCGTCTGGAGGATCCGCGCAACCTGGTGCGGGTGATCGAGGATGGTATCGGCGAGCAGAAATTCGCCGGGTTCGAACACATGCAGCCGATGCCGGGTTTTGCCGACAAGCTCAGCGCTGAACAACTGACCGATCTGCTGAACTACCTGCGTCAAGGCTGGGGTGGTCAATCGGCAGAGCTGGCGGTCAGCGATGTGCAGAAACTGCAGGCTGAAGTCCCGGCCATCGAGCACAAGGCGCACTGACATGCAGCATCTCGATCTGCAAGTGGTACGGCGGGCGCTGGAGTGGTCGGTGGCGGGGCAGCGCATCTGGCTCTGCACCGTGCTGACCACCTACGGCTCGGCGCCGCGTGCGCCGGGTTCACTGTTGGCAGTGAACGATGGTGGGCAGTGGATCGGGTCGCTGTCCGGTGGCTGCGTCGAGGAAGACTTTCTAGAGCGCGTGGCGCAAGGCGCGTTTCTCGATGCGGTCAATGTGGTGCGTTACGGCGAAGGGGATGATCCGCGCTCGCGGGTCAGCCTGCCCTGTGGCGGCATTCTCGACGTACTGGTAGAGAAATTTGACGCCGACTGCGAGGTGCAGGCGCATCTGCGTGAGCTCGAATCGGCGTTGCTCGGACAGCGTCGTCTGATTCGCGAAGTCGATCTGGCCAGTGGTGCGCGCAGTCTGTTCGCTGATCGCGAGCAGGGTGTGCGCATTGAGCGTGAGATCGACCGGGTGCGTATTCGCATGGGAGCCGCTCAGCGTTTGTTGCTGGCCGGATACTCCAGCGTGGCACAGGCGTGCGCCGAATTTGCGGTTGGTCTGGGCTTTGAAGTGATTCTCTGCGACCCGCGTGATGAAGTGCTTGAGGGCGTGGTGTTGAATGGTGTGGAGATTCGCCGGCAACTGCCGTCGGTGTTCATTGCCGACGGTGGCTGTCACCGCGATACCGCGGTGGTGGCGTTGACCCACGATCCGCGTATCGATGACCTGGCGATGATGGAAGCGGTGCGCACCGAAGCGTTTTACATCGGTGTCATGGGCTCGCAGCAAACCTCGCAGAAACGCTTCGAGCGCTTGCGCAGGATCGGTGGGCTGGGCGAGGTCGAGCTGGCGCGGATTCATGCGCCGATCGGCTTGAACCTGGGCAGCAAGACACCGGCGGAGATCGCCTTGGCAGTGCTCGCTGACATCTTGCGGATCCGTAGCGGGATTGCTCGGGATCAACTCTGAAACAAGCTGGTAGCGTACTTTTTGTGGCGAGGGGATAAATCCCCTCGCCACATGTGTTTTTGCAGTCAGAATCCGAATTTGTCGCGCAACCCGTAATACCACGCGCCCAGCGCGGCAAACGGCGTACGCAGCAACTGCCCTCCCGGGAACGGGTAGTGCGGCAGGTCGGCAAACGCATCAAAACGCTCGGCCTGGCCGCGCAATGCTTCGGCCAGCACCTTGCCGGCCAGGTGCGTGTAGGTCACGCCGTGGCCGCTGCAGCCCTGCGAGTAATAGATGTTGTCGTCCAGGCGGCCAACCTGCGGCAAGCGCGACAGGGTCAGCAGGAAGTTGCCCGTCCACGCGTAGTCGATCTTCACATCCTTCAGTTGCGGGAAGGCCTTGAGCATTTTCGGGCGGATGATCGCTTCGATGTTCGCCGGATCGCGCGCGCCATAAACCACTCCGCCGCCGAAGATCAGGCGCTTGTCGCCCGTCAGGCGGTAGTAGTCGAGCAGGTAATTGCAGTCTTCGACGCAGTAATCCTGTGGCAGCAATGATTTCGCCAGTTCTTCGCCCAGTGGTTCGGTGGTGATCACCTGCGTGCCGCACGGCATGGACTTGGCTGCCAGTTCCGGCACCAGATTGCCGAGGTAGGCGTTGCCGGCGACGATGATGAACTTGGCCCTGACCTTGCCCTGTGGCGTGTGCACCACCGGGTTGGCGCCGCGCTCGATGCGTATGGCCGGCGATTGCTCGTAGATCGTACCGCCGAGGGATTCCACGGCGGCGGCCTCACCCAGCGCCAGGTTCAGCGGGTGGATGTGGCCGCCGCTCATGTCGAGCATGCCGCCGACGTACTGATCGCAGGCCACCACTTCGCGAATGCGGCGCTCGTCCAGCAACTCCAGTTGCGTATGGCCGAAGCGTTCCCACAGGCGCTTCTGCGATTCCAGGTGGCCCATCTGCCTGACGGAGAGGGCGGCGAACACGCCGCCGTCCTTCAGGTCGCACTGGATGTTGTACTTGGCGACGCGCTCACGAATGATCCGTCCGCCCTCGAATGCCATCTGCCCGAGCAATTGCGCCTGCTTGGGTCCGACAGTGCGTTCAATGACGTCGATGTCGCGGCTATAGCTGTTGACGATCTGCCCGCCATTACGCCCAGACGCCCCGAAACCGACCCTGGCCGCTTCCAGCACCGTCACGCGAAAACCGTTCTCCAGCAGAAACAGCGCCGAGGACAGCCCGGTATACCCGGCGCCAATCACACAGACATCCGTCTCCACATCATCCTGCAAGGCTGGACGTGGCGGTACGGCATTGGCCGACGCAGCGTAATAAGACTCTGGGTAAGGGGTGTTCGCCATCCTGCAGCCTCTGTTTAATATATTTTACGAGTGCGCCGATGCTACCCGAGTTGAAAAACCTCCGCCAGCCACCGAAAAAATCTTCTTCACTGGGCCGAAATTAAATATTTTGCATATTCATAGGGTTAGGTGAAAAAAAGGTGTTGACACCCCTCCGGAATTCCGTAGAATGCCGCCTCACAGCAGGCACGTAGCTCAGTTGGTTAGAGCACCACCTTGACATGGTGGGGGTCGTTGGTTCGAGTCCAATCGCGCCTACCAAACAAAATCCGCTCTGCTGGGCGGTCTAGAAGGGCCCACCGAAAGGTGGGCCCTTTTTTGTTGTCTGCGATTTGCAAAACCCACCCCTCAGAACGCCAGTGCGGCGTTAACCTCAATGAGTTCGCCCTGTCTTTCTATTTGCTCCAGGCGCGGGCCCGTCATCAAAAACCGGCTATTTGCCGAGACGTGCTTGATCAACTACTCAATAACAGGTGGGACAAGGCGAATGTGGCGGATCGCTTTACGGGCGCTCGAGATCCCTGGCGTCAATGATCAGGTCTGCTGCCCCTACACCTAAGTCGTGATGCCGAGGCATTGCTTGCTTCTCTCGCTGGGTTTCCAGCCGTGCTTGAGTAGTGCTTCCCGTGCAGGTAAAAAAGGCATTCCTTCCTTGATGGGAATTTCATGATGTCGGCCGACAAAAATACCGTTCGTCGCCAGCGACCTTTAAAATTGTGTGGATATTGAATGGCTTACGAGCGTTACGAACTAACCGGTTATCAAAAAAACGTTGTTACCTGGGGTGGATTTCAGTAACATTCGCCCCGCGTTCACCACCACGGTTTATGCATTTTTAAATCCCAAGCTTCCATCAGCTGCTTGGGATTTTTTTTGCCTGCGATTTGGCAAATCGCGCTTTCTGCCTCCCTGCTTCCTGCGCGAAGCTTTCTGGCCCCACGATGGTGTGTGGGCGCAACTGACTTTTTTCGACTACTACTGACTGGCGTTTTCCAGCGCTTTCTCAAAGGAGTTCGTCGAATGCTGGTTCACTGGTTTCTTGCCGCTATTCATCTATTGGCCTTTGCCTTGGGCTTCTGGGCCGTATTGACCCGTGGCACGGCGTTCTGTCAGCTGGCGGCTGGCGTCGGCGAGGCCAAGCGCGTTTTGCTTGCCGATAATCTGTGGGGGATTGCTGCGCTGGTGCTGCTGGTGACCGGTGGCATGCGCGCCTTCGGCGGCCTTGAAAAGGGCACTGACTACTATCTGCACCAGCCGTTGTTTCATTTGAAAATGACGCTGTTCGTGCTGATTCTGCTGATAGAGCTGGCGCCGATGATCACGCTGGTGAAGTGGCGGATCGCATCATCGCGAGGCAAGGCGCTCGATACCGGACGTGCAAAGCTGTATGCGCGGATCAGTCACGTCGAGGCGCTGCTGTTGGTGCTGATGGTTATTGCAGCCACTGGCATGGCGCGAGGCGTGACGTTCAGCTAACAGGGAAATTCTCTGTGTTCTCTCGGAAATGTCTGACAGCCAGGCTGGGCCGTCGCAGGTAGTATCGCGCTGCAAGAGAGAAGGGGGCGGATGAAGCGGAGGGGATGAATGTGTCAGGCGCCGTGCCCAGTGGACTGGGGAGCGGATGGCAATACGGCGCGTGAATCTCTAGCCAGTCATTACGCAGAGCAAACGAACTGGCTACTGACTGCGATGCGGCTCAGGGAGTTTGTGGCTTGTCCGGCGCGGTCAGGCCAGCCTGAATGCGCTGATAAATCTCTTCACGGTGTACGGCAACGTTTTTCGGGGCGTTGATGCCGATGCGGACTTGCTGACCGCTTACGCCGAGGATGGTGATCGTAATGTCATCACCAATGTTTATGCTTTCACCGACTTTGCGGGTGAGTATCAGCATGGTCTTCTCCTTGATTGCTTTGTAGGGCACCTGATTCAGACAGTGCAGAGGTCGGTGGTACGTATAGATTAGTGCGAAGTCTCACGGTTTGGGTGCCTCTTTCTGACGCGCAGATACGGCATTAATTCCCAGGGCGTAACTATACAGAGGCTGCAATCATCAATCTCGTTGTTTTGTGCCCATTTTGCGGGCCTCGCGAAGTATTTATGAATGTTAAGATCGCCGCTTTGAGATTTTCGAGGAAAGCGTTGTGCGCAAATTGGTCTGGATGGTCGCGGCACTGGCATTGGCAGGATGTGGTGAAGGCAAGAGTGTAGACGTGCAGAAGCCGAAAACCGCAGTGGTGGCCGCACCTGCAGCGGTGTCGGCCCCGCAGTGGGACCTCGAAGTACGCGGTGAAACGCCCCAGGCTGTCAGTGACCTGAGTGGCTGGTTGATCGAGCATGCTTTTGTGCCGACCGTGATCAAGGACAGCAGCGGCAAGACGCGGATCCTGATTGGCCCGTTCAACTCCCAGGCCGAGGCTGAAGCGCGCAAGGTACAAGTGGATGCGGCATTGGTGAAGGCCAAGAAGCAGAACGTCGAATCGGTGATTGTGGAGCATCCGCTCGCGCCGTAAGCAGCACTTTCAGCGGAGCGGCCTAAAGGACATCGCAGGCGACTCGTCTTATACGAGTCAATCACGATTTTCTGCAGGAGCTCCGCATGGCCTCCACCGCTCCCTATAAACTCTTCAATGCGGTTCTGCACCGCAAGACGCTGGTAAGTCCGCACATGATGCGGATCACGCTCGCCGACCCCTCGATCCGCGGCATGGCCACCTGGGCGCCGGACCAGCGCGTCAAACTGTTCTTCCCTTCTGAAGATGGAACCCCCGCAACGCTCGCGCAGGAGGAGGGCTGGTACGCGCGCTTTCGGTCGATGCTCGCGAGCCGTCAACCGGCGATGCGCACTTACACCATTCGTCATTTGCGCGCTGATCTAGGCGAGGTCGACATCGACTTCGTCCTGCACGGCGAGACCGGTCCTGCTTCGCGTTGGGCGTTGCATGCGCAGCCGGGCGCCTCGATGCAGATTCTCGCTCCCGACAGCGGGTTTTCGGCGCTGGAGGCCGGAGGGTTCGAATGGAAGCCGCCGCAGGTGCTCAGGCAGGTTTTGCTGGTGGCCGATGCGACGGCATTGCCGGCGGCCATGGGCATTCTCGAAGCGTTGGCCGCCATGGCCGAACCGCCCCAGGTTCAAGCGTATTTTGAAGTGGACAGCGCGCCAGACATGCTTTCGGTGCCGGACTGGCCCGGGCTGTCGGTGCAGTGGCTGGTTCGTGATCAGGCGCCGGCAGGGGTTGCTGGTGCGTTGATGGCAGACGCAGTGCAACAGGCGTTCCTGCCGGCAGATGATTCCCCGGCCGGGCAAGCTACCGAACTGGCTGAGGTCGATATCGACCAGGACATCCTCTGGGAGATTGCCAACACCGCGCCTGAAGGATTCTATGGCTGGATTGCCGGCGAAAGCGCAGCGGTCATGCGCTTGCGCAAGCATCTGATCAAGGCATGCGGCATCTCGCGTGAATCGCTCAATTTGATGGGGTACTGGCGCTACAACAAGGCTGGCAGCTAGGCACAAAAAAGGCCTCGAACACCACGTTCGAGGCCTTTTCTTTTGGGCTGGAGGATCAGCCGCAGGCTTTCAGGTTCACCGGGCCGACAAATTCATTGCCGCGCCCCATCACACACGCCACGCTCTGGTTGCGTTGGCGTTCCCAGTCTTGCACCGGGTAAGTCTTGTCCCACGCCTCGTACAGCTGTCGATCCTGTTTCGACAGACGCAAGCCGTACTGCTTGCTCATGTAGAAGTAGGTGCGAGCGATCATGCCGCGAATCGACGGGCGCGGCATGACCTTCTTGGCCTTGAAGTCGACCTGGGTCAGGCACGAGCCGTACTGGCCGGATTGCACCGGCAGCCAGCCGTAACTGAAGTTGCTGCGATCACCGTTGACCTCGCCAATGCTCGGCACCAGATTGTGCAGATCGGCTTCGGCTTTCTGATAGCTCGGGTCATAGCGCGTGCAGTTCTTGCGCCCGCCCGACTGCCAGCATTGACGCTGATGGCCGAACTCCCACGCCGGCATGATGTGCTCCCACTCGATGCGCGAGGCGCGCTTGGCATTTTTGCGCGGCACGTAGCCACAAGCCTTCAAGTCCACCTTGTTGCCGGTGTACTTGCACCCGCAGTAAAACTCGGTGGACTGCGGTGCATAGAGTTTCCAGGCGACCTTCTTGGCTTCGGTAAACGTGCGGGGCGCGCCAGCCTGGGCACCACACGCGATGAACAGCAACAGTAAAGCAAAACAGCGGACACTCATTGAATCAATCTTCCTTCGGCACAACCCAAAAAATCTGCACGCCACCATCGTCGCGATAGGCGAGTGTGACGTTGTCGTTCTCGTCGATTTCCTCGAGCAGTTGCTCCCAGGCATCCATCGGCTCGTCCGGCAGACGGAAGATCAATGCGGCTTTGGCTTTTTGTGCGGTGGGAGAATTGATGATTTTCTGAACGCGCATGCCCATGCGTTCGTAAGCGTCAGGAGCATCAGGAGAGGTGGCCACGAGGTTATCCTTGTTAAGCTGTACGTGCATACAGTATTTAACTGTAAGCATTTTCGCAACTGCTTAAAATTCAAGAAAATCCTCTGACAGCGCTTTTCCGGTTTTGGTGTAAGTGGGGTCGATTATTTTGTGCGAAAAGGCCGCGCTCGGCGTAGGTGGCAGCACCACCCGCCGCGCGGGCGAGTGGTGAGCAAGCTACCCGACCTGGAAAGGGTCAGGCGAGGGTCAATCAATATTCCCAGAACATCCGTTGCAGCTCTTTACTGTCGTTGGTTTTGGTCAGGGCGACCATGGCCAGGATGCGGGCTTTTTGCGGGTTCAGGTCGTGGGCGACAACCCAGTCGTACTTGTCGTCAGGCTGTTCGGCGTTGCGCAGGACGAAACCGCCGGCGTTGACGTGGGACGAGCGGATGATCTGCACGCCATCTTTGCGCAGGGCTTGCAGGGATGGCACGACGCGGGAGGACACCGAGCCATTGCCGGTACCGGCATGGATGATGGCCTTGGCGCCGGCCTGGGCCAGAGCCTTGTAGGCGGTGTCGTCGACGTTGCCGTAGGAGTAGGCGATTTCTACGTCAGGCAGGCTCTTGATGTTCTTGATGTCGAATTCCGAATCCATGGTGTGGCGCTTGGCTGGCAGGCGGAACCAGTAGGATTTGCCTTCAACCACCATGCCCAGCGGACCCCAAGGGCTTTTGAACGCTTCGGTCTTGATGTTGATCATCTTGCTGACGTCGCGACCGGACTGGATCTCGTCGTTCATGGTCACCAGCACGCCTTTGCCGCGCGCGTCTTTGCTGCTGGCAACGGCAACGGCGTTGTACAGGTTGAGCATGCCGTCCGCCGACATGGCGGTGCCCGGACGCATCGAGCCAACCACGATGATCGGCTTGTCGGTCTTCTCGACCAGGTTCAGGAAGTAGGCGGTTTCTTCCAGGGTGTCGGTGCCGTGGGTGATGACGATGCCGTCGACGTCCTTGCTGTCGGCCAGTTCGGACACGCGGCGGCCCAGTTGCAGCAGGTTTTCGTTGGTGATGCTTTCGGAGGCGATCTGCATGACTTGTTCGCCGCGCACATTCGCCAGTTTGTTCAACTCGGGAATGCCGGCAATCAGTTGTTCAATGCCGACCTTGGCTGCCTGATAAGTGGCGCTGTTGGCAGCGCTGGCGCCAGCACCGGCAATGGTGCCGCCGGTCGCGAGTACCACGACGTTGGCGAGTTTGGTCTGGGTTTCGACTTCTTTTGCCTGGAGAGCGGTCGGCAGGAGCAGGAGGAGGGCCAAAGCGCCCGGTACCAAGGTGTTGAAAGCAGATTTCATTATTTTTCTCTCTAGTAGTGAGACGGTGCTGATGCAGGTTCATCTAGATGCGCCCCAGGCCGATCTGAATGCCCGGGGTGCAGGCTAGGGAGCAGGATCTGTACCAGCCGTACTTTGCTTTAGAGAAATGTTTAACCTGATGATTTACATCAATATTTTGTAGATTGGAAAGTCGCGCAGCAGATCGTTTATCCGGGTTTCCGAACATTTGAAGCTTTCGCGTTCGGCTCACCGAAAGGGACTACGAGTGCTGTCGAACGAATCGTCTTGCTTTTCTGCTAAAGAAACCCATCCGCAAGCCGATGGGTGTTCAAGGAAACGCTAATTTAGGGAGTTCACATGTCACTGACGATCGGCTTTTCAAATCCCGGTGCAGTCACCATCGGCGGTAAAACCGCAGCGACGATCAACGCCATGAACCAGGCGGAGGCGGACGCTTCTGACGCGGCGCTGGGCGTTGAAAAAGAACCGAGCAATCAGGTCAGAACCGGTGGTCCCGCGCAAGAAGCCAGCAAGGCTGACAGCGCAGACAGCGGCGATAACCTGAGCGTCACGGTCAAAATGCTGTTGAAGCGGATGCAGGAATTGCAGAAGCAGCTGCAGGAGCAGCAACAGCAACTGGCGGCCGCTCAGGCTGCGAGCTATCCGACACCTGAAGCCAAGTCGCAGGCGGTGATGTCGGTGCAGGGCCAGATCGCGCAAACCAGTGGGGAACTGATGGAAGTTGCGGCGGCGCTCGTCAAGGAAATGACCAAGAACTCCACCAGCGGCAGCATGGTCAACACTACGGCCTGAGCATCGAAGGGCGAATCAGTGGATTCGCCCGGCACTCGATACCGATTTCTGAATGTTGACAAATGTCGGCGGGATTCGCATAGTTCGGTCTACGCAAACGTTTGCGCGGCTTTCTCGGTGCACTGTTGCCCGGAAGATAGCGATCCAGCTTACGCCAGCGCGAGCGTTGCTCACAATAATCATAAGATCGGAGTGAACCCATGAAGCTGCCATTTGCTGGACGTCTTCTTGCTGTCGCTATGCTGGCTGCCGCCGCCGCACTACCTGTCTCTTCGGCCTTCGCCGAGTCCCCGGAAAAACCCAAAGTCGCGCTGGTCATGAAATCCCTGGCCAACGAATTCTTCCTGACCATGGAAGACGGCGCCAAGGCCTACCAGAAAGAACACTCCGCCGATTTCGATCTGATTTCCAACGGCATCAAGGACGAGACCGATACCGCTGGCCAGACCCGCATCGTCGAGCAGATGATTCTGGCGAAGGTCAACGCGCTGGTCATCGCGCCTTCCGATTCCAAGGCCATGGTGCCGGTGATCAAGAAAGCCGTCGATGCCGGTATCACCGTGATCAACATCGATAATCAGCTTGATCCGCAAATCGTCAAAAGCAAGAACATCAGCGTGCCATTCGTAGGTCCGGACAACCGCAAGGGTGCGCGTCTGGTCGGCGAGTATCTGGCCAAGCAACTGAAGGCCGGTGACGAAGTAGGCATTATCGAAGGCGTGTCCACCACCACCAACGCCCAGCAGCGCACCGCCGGCTTCAAGGATGCGATGGACGCGGCGCAGATCAAGGTCGTCTCGCTGCAATCCGGTGACTGGGAGATCGACAAGGGCAACAAGGTTGCTGCGTCGATTCTCAGCGAATACCCGGATGTCAAAGCCTTGCTGGCGGGTAACGACAGCATGGCCGTCGGCGCCGTTTCCGCTGTGCGTGCTGCCGGCAAGGCCGGGCAGGTACAGGTTGTCGGCTACGACAATATCAACGCCATCAAACCGATGCTCAAGGACGGTCGTGTGCTGGCGACTGCCGATCAGTTCGCCGCCAAGCAGGCCGTGTTCGGTATCCAGACCGCGCTGAAAATCCTCAAGGGCGAGAAAGTCGACAGCGGCGTCAATGGCGTGATCGAAACGCCGGTCGAGCTGGTCACCAAGTAAGTCTTCTGGCGACACAACGGCGCTCGTCCGTCCGGGCGAGCGCATGGAGAGTTTTTTATGTCAGTTTCCGCCCCGAACGCTGTCCTCTCGGTCAGCGGTATCGGTAAGACCTATGCGCAGCCGGTGCTCACAGGCATCGACTTGACGCTGATGCGCGGTGAAGTGCTGGCGCTGACCGGCGAAAATGGTGCCGGTAAAAGCACGTTGTCCAAGATCATTGGTGGTCTGGTCACGCCGACCACAGGCCAGATGCAATTCCAGGGCAAGGACTACCGCCCGGGCAGCCGCACCCAAGCCGAAGAGCTGGGCGTGCGAATGGTCATGCAAGAACTCAATCTGTTGCCGACCCTGTCGGTGGCGGAAAACCTGTTTCTCGACAACCTGCCGAGCAACGGTGGCTGGATCAGTCGCAAGCAATTGCGCAAAGCTGCCATCGAAGCCATGGCTCAGGTCGGCCTCGATGCCATTGATCCGGACACCCTGGTCGGCGAGCTGGGTATCGGGCATCAGCAAATGGTCGAGATCGCGCGCAACCTGATCGGCGATTGCCATGTGCTGATTCTCGATGAGCCGACGGCCATGCTCACTGCCCGTGAAGTGGAAATGCTCTTCGAACAGATCACTCGCTTGCAGGCGCGCGGCGTCTCGATCATCTATATCTCCCACCGTCTCGAAGAACTGGCGCGGGTTGCGCAACGCATTGCCGTGCTGCGTGACGGCAATCTGGTCTGCGTCGAACCGATGGCCAATTACAACAGTGAGCAACTGGTCACCTTGATGGTCGGTCGCGAGCTGGGCGAACACATCGACATGGGGCCGCGCAAGATTGGCGCGCCGGCACTGACGGTCAAGGGCCTGACCCGTTCCGACAAGGTGCGCGATGTTTCCTTCGAAGTGCGTGCCGGCGAGATCTTCGGGATTTCCGGGCTGATCGGAGCCGGGCGCACGGAATTGCTGCGGCTGATTTTCGGCGCCGATCTGGCCGACAGCGGCACGATTGCGCTGGGTTCGCCGGCGCGGGCGGTCAGCGTGCGCTCCCCGGTTGACGCGGTGAACCATGGCATTGCCCTGATTACCGAAGACCGCAAGGGCGAAGGCCTGCTGCTCAGCCAGTCGATCAGCGCCAACATTGCGCTGGGCAACATGCCGGAAATTTCCAGGGGTGGTGTCGTCAATAACAGCGATGAAATCGCCTTGGCAAAGCGTCAGATCGACGCCATGCGCATTCGCAGTTCGAGCCCGACACAATTGGTCTCCGAGCTGTCCGGCGGCAATCAGCAGAAAGTGGTGATCGGCCGCTGGCTCGAGCGCGATTGTTCGGTGCTGTTGTTCGATGAGCCGACCCGCGGCATCGACGTCGGTGCCAAATTCGATATTTATGCCTTGCTTGGCGACCTGACTCGCCAGGGCAAAGCGCTGGTGGTGGTTTCCAGTGACCTGCGCGAGCTGATGCTGATCTGCGACCGGATCGGTGTGTTGTCGGCAGGGCGTTTGATCGACACCTTCGAGCGCGACAGCTGGACTCAGGATGATTTGCTTGCCGCCGCGTTCGCCGGCTACCAAAAACGTGATGCGTTGCTCAATGAAGCGGCGCCTAGGGAACTCCCATGAAAACTGCATCTTCTGCCGGCAAACGTAGTGGCAATTTCTACGGTCTGGGCACCTATCTGGGCCTGGCCGGTGCCTTGTTGGCGATGGTGGCGCTGTTCTCGGTGATGAGCAGCCACTTTCTGTCCTATAACACCTTCAGCACCCTGGCCAACCAGATCCCCGATCTGATGGTGCTGGCAGTGGGCATGACCTTCGTGTTGATCATCGGTGGCATCGACCTGTCGGTGGGTTCGGTGCTGGCGCTTGCCGCTTCGACGGTCAGCGTGGCGATTCTCGGTTGGGGCTGGAGCGTGTTGCCGGCGGCGTTGCTCGGCATGGCGGTGGCGGCACTGGCCGGCACGGTCACCGGGTCGATCACCGTGGCGTGGCGAATTCCGTCGTTCATCGTTTCGCTCGGCGTGCTGGAAATGGCGCGCGGTCTGGCGTACCAGATGACCGGTTCGCGTACCGCCTACATCGGTGACTCGTTTGCCTGGCTGTCGAACCCGATTGCGTTCGGCATTTCGCCATCGTTCATCATTGCCTTGCTGGTGATCTTCATTGCGCAAGCGGTTCTGACGCGCACGGTGTTCGGTCGCTATCTGATCGGTATCGGCACCAATGAAGAAGCGGTGCGTCTGGCCGGGATCAATCCCAAGCCGTACAAGATTCTGGTGTTCAGCCTGATGGGGCTGCTGGCGGGGATCGCGGCGCTGTTCCAGATCTCTCGTCTGGAAGCGGCCGATCCCAATGCCGGCTCCGGTCTGGAGTTGCAAGTGATCGCCGCCGTGGTGATCGGTGGCACCAGCCTGATGGGTGGTCGCGGTTCGGTGATCAGTACCTTCTTCGGCGTGTTGATCATCTCGGTGCTGGCCGCCGGTCTGGCGCAGATCGGTGCGACCGAGCCGACCAAGCGCATCATCACTGGTGCTGTGATCGTCATCGCGGTCGTACTCGATACCTATCGCAGTCAACGCGCCAGTCGACGGGGCTAAGTCATGGCAACGATCAAGGATGTGGCGGCGCTCGCGGGCATTTCCTACACCACCGTTTCTCATGTGGTGAACAACACGCGCCCGGTCAGCCAGGAGGTGCGGTTGAAAGTCGAGGCGGCCATCAAAAGCCTCGACTACGTGCCCAGTGCCGTGGCGCGCTCACTAAAAGCCAAGACCACTGCGACTATTGGCTTATTGGTGCCCAACAGCCTCAACCCGTATTTTGCCGAGTTGGCGCGGGGCATCGAGGATTACTGCGAGCGTAACGGTTACTGCGTGATCCTCTGCAACTCTGACGACAACCCGGAAAAACAGCGCAGCTATTTGCGTGTGCTGCTGGAAAAGCGCATCGACGGCCTGATCGTCGCGTCCGCCGGTGGCGACACCGGGCTTGCGCAAGGGCTGGCCGGCGTGAAAACGCCGATGGTCATTGTCGACCGGGGGCTCGATGGCGTGGATGCGGATCTGGTGCGCATTGACCATGAATATGGCGCCTATCTGGCGACCCGGCACCTCCTGGAACTGGGGCATCGAGACATTGCTACCATCGGCGGTCCGTCGAGCACCAGCGTGGCGCAAATGCGTCAGGCCGGTTTTTGCCGGGCATTGAAGGAGGCGGGCATCAAGGTTCGGCCAGAGCGTCTGCTGGAAAGCGATTTCACCAGCACCGGCGGCTACAACGCGGCAGCGATCCTGCTCGAAAACAATCCGCCAAGTGCGATTTTCGCCGGTAACGACATGATCGGTATTGGCGTGCTTCGCGCGGCGGCCGAGCGCAATGTGCGGGTGCCGAGCGAGCTGTCGGTGATCGGCTTCGACGATATCCAGATGAGCCGTTATGTGTACCCCGCGCTGACCACGGTCGGTCAATCGATCCTGCAGTTGGGCGAGATGGCTGCCGAAGTATTGTTGCGAAGGATTGCCACCCCGAGCCTGGACACCGATCAACGGATCGTGACTCCGAGTATTGTCTTGCGCGAATCGACTGCGCCGCTGTCCGGCGTGTTCACTGAGTACCGCTGAAACCGAATTGACGAGTAGTGATGTATGCCAGCAAATGTAGTGGTAATAGGCAGCCTGAACATGGATCTGGTGACCCGGGCGCCACGGCTGCCCGTGGGCGGTGAAACGCTGATCGGTCATTCCTTTGCCACCGTGTCCGGCGGCAAGGGCGCCAATCAGGCGGTGGCTGCTGCGCGCCTGGGTGCACGGGTTGCCATGGTTGGCTGTGTTGGCAACGATGACTACGGTGTGCAATTGCGTGACGCATTGCTGGCCGAGCAGATCGATTGCCAGGCAGTGAGCACGGTGGAGAATTCCAGTGGGGTGGCACTGATCGTGGTGGATGACAACAGTCAGAACGCCATCGTGATTGTCGCTGGCGCCAACGGTGCCATGACGCCTGCGGTGATTGACCGCTTTGATGCGGTGCTGCAGGCCGCCGATGTTGTGATCTGCCAGCTCGAGATCCCGGATGCGACGGTGGGGCATGCGCTCAAACGTGCGCGTGAGCTGGGCAAGACCGTGATTCTCAATCCGGCACCGGCCAGTCGTCCGTTGCCGGCAGACTGGTTTGCGGCAATCGACTACCTGATTCCCAACGAAAGCGAAGCCACCGCACTGAGCGGGCTGCCGGTGGATTCGCTGGACACCGCAGAAAGCGCGGCCAGCCATCTGATCGCGATGGGCGCAGGCAAGGTCATCATCACCCTCGGCGCGCAAGGTTCGCTGTTCGCCAATGGTCAGGGTTTCGAGCATTTTCCGGCCCCGAAAGTGCAGGCTGTCGATACCACGGCAGCGGGGGATACCTTTGTTGGCGGGTTTGCGGCGGCGCTCGCCAGTGGCAAGTCTGAAGCCGAAGCGATCCGTTACGGACAGATCGCGGCCGCGTTGTCTGTGACTCGGGCTGGCGCGCAACCTTCCATTCCAACCATGTCCGACGTACAGGCGTTCAAACCCGCATGAAAAAGACTCCTTTGCTCAATGTCGCGTTGTCGCGACTGATCGCCTCCCTCGGGCATGGCGACATGGTGGTCATCGGTGATGCCGGTCTGCCGGTGCCGCCGGGTGTCGAACTGATCGATCTGGCGCTGACCCACGGTGTTCCGGATTTCGTCAGCACCCTGAAAGTCGTGCTCAGCGAGATGCAGGTGGAAAGCCATGTGCTGGCCAACGAAATTCTCGACAAGCAGCCAACGGCCTTGACCACCCTGGATGAATTGCAGGAAGAAGGCGCCCTCGGTCGGCGCGACCTGCTGACTCATGAGCAATTCAAGGTGCTCAGCCGACAGGCGCGGGCGATTGTTCGTACAGGCGAATGTCAGCCGTACTGCAACATCGTGCTGGTCGCCGGCGTCACGTTTTAACCGGGTTTTCGACCCTTACATTTTCATCAGCACAAGGAATGCGCCATGCACCGCTATGCTACAAAACTGCACCAATTGCTTCGGAGTCTGCTGCTTTTGTCTTTTATCTCCGCCACCGGCGCTCAGGCCGCTGAAAAGATCGACCTGATCATCGACACCGATCCCGGTGCCGACGACGTGGTTGCGTTGCTGTTCGCCCTGGCCTCGCCGGACGAACTGAACATCCGTGCCTTGACCACCGTGGCCGGCAACGTGCGCCTCGACAAGACTTCGCGTAACGCGCGTCTGGCCCGCGAGTGGGCGGGGCGCGAGGACGTTCCGGTATACGCAGGTGCGCCGAAGCCACTGATGCGCACGCCGATCTACGCCGAGAACATCCATGGCAAGGAAGGCCTGTCGGGTGTCACCGTGCATGAGCCGAAAAAAGGCCTGGCCGAAGGCAATGCGGTCAACTACCTGATCGACACCCTGAAAAAGGCCAAACCGCACAGCATCACCATCGCCATGCTCGGTCCGCAGACCAACCTGGCGCTGGCGCTGATCCAGGAGCCGGAGATCGTTCAGGGCATCAAGGAAGTGGTGATCATGGGCGGTGCGCACTTTAATGGCGGCAACATCACCCCGGTAGCCGAGTTCAACCTGTTCGCCGACCCGCAGGCTGCAGAAGTAGTGCTCAAGAGCGGCGTGAAACTGACTTACCTGCCGCTGGATGTGACCCACAAGATCCTCACCAGCGACGCTCGCCTGAAGCAGATTGCCGCGCTCAACAACAACGCAAGCAAGATTGTTGGCGACATCCTCAATGAGTACATCAAGGGAGACATGGAGCATTACGGTATCCCGGGCGGCCCGGTGCATGACGCTACCGTCATCGCTTACCTGCTCAAGCCTGAGCTGTTTACCGGCCGTTCGGTGAACGTGGCTATCGATAGCCGTGAAGGGATCACCTTCGGTCAGACCGTCGTTGATTGGTACGACGGCCTGAAGCAACCGAAAAATGCATTCTGGGTCGAGAACGGCGACGCCCAGGGCTTCTTCGATCTGCTGACCGAGCGTCTGAAGCGCTTGAAGTAAGGCTTAAGACCCGCAGGCGCCGACCTGCGGGTTTTTACTCTCTCTCGGTGTCCTGCGTGCTTTTCTGATCATGCTGAAACCGTTCGAACACTTGAGCGATAAACGTTTGTGCGCCTTGGGTTCCCATCGTCTTGACCAGCAGATCGATGCTGATCAATGCCAGCTCCTCCGAACTGCCCGGGCTATACGAGCTGTGCCCTTTTGGCCACAGGACTTTGATGTCGGCGGTGATGCTTACGGTACTCATGAGTGCGCTCGAAAAGTCGGGAATGTCTGAGGGCGAGTTAACCACTTTGTCGGGCGTTTGGCACTGCGACTTAGGCATGAGCGTGATGCTATGCGACACTTGGTCTTTTCCGGCAGATCCAAGGAATGCGCTGTGCAGATTGATTTGAACACCCCCGATGGCCTGACAGTCGAGGCTGTGCGCCAGTTACTGGCTTCGGCCAGCGATGATGTGCACACACAATTGCGTGTGACCAAGGGTGGGATTGCCTACATTTCTTGCGGCGTGACGGGTGGTCAGGACATCGATGGCCTGCTGTTTCGGCTGGAGACCTGGGCCAAGGGTTCGGGGTATGTCGGCAACGTGGCGGCCAGCGATGAAGTCTGGGTCATGCAGATTTTCAATGCGCTCAAGGACAACTGGCCGAATCCGCCACACGATTACATCGACATCTACTGAGCTTCGTTAATATTCGGTGACGATTGTCTGAGGATGCGTTGCCCGTTCTTGAGGCAGACTCGACGTTTTTCCGGATCGTGGGGCAGGGTGATGGCACTTGCTGTGAAACCAAACGCCGGATTGGCGGTCGCACGATCTCAGCTTAACCATTTGAAAGAAGGAGGCTTCATGCCTTTGAAGTTCGCGTCTCTGGGTGCACTTATGGCCGTTGCCATGTTGGCCGGTTGCAGCACAACTTCCAGCGAGTCGGCAAAGGATCCTGTGGCGACCGATGCCGGTCATAGCCGCTGTGAAGCAACGGCAGCGGAATTTGCCATTGGTAAAAAAGCTTCGCCGCAGCTGCTGGATCAGGCGCGTGCCAAGTCTGGTGCGCAAAATGCCCGCTTTCTCAAGCCGACGGACATGATCACCCTGGAATATCGCTCCGATCGCCTGAACCTGAACACGGACGCCAATCTGGTGGTCACCCGCGTCAACTGCGGCTGATCACAGACAGCTTTTGTTGCAGGCATAAAAAACCCCGTCACATGGACGGGGTTTTTTTAGTGCGCCGAGAAATTACTCTGGGCGAACTTGTGCAGCTTGCATACCCTTTTGGCCTTTCTCAGCCACGAAGGAGACGGTCTGGCCTTCTTTCAGGCTTTTGAAACCGTCGGATTCGATAGCTTTGAAGTGTACGAACAGGTCGTCACCGCCACCTTGAGGAGTGATGAAGCCGAAGCCTTTTTCATCGTTGAACCATTTAACGGTGCCGGTTTGGCGATTAGACATGGTGTATCTCCAAGAAACATATATTTTCAGTAGTACTGTGCTGCTCAGGCCAACTGGGCACACCCGGGTATCATAGTCGAAATGTTCGCTTTGGTAGCCCCCCGGACGTGCTGTTTGCTTTCATATTGCATTCATTTCAACCTTTGAAATGTCTGCAGGCCCCGGTTTCAGAGGCTTTTGTCCGAAAATTCAGGGCGTAAAAAAAGCTATAAAACCTGCGTAAATTATCCAAATCAGGGGCTTTTTGGCGGTTTTAAGACTGCCGCAGGCCCGAAAAATCATTCGTCAGTGCTTATTTCTGCACTCGGCAAACCGAGATTTCCTTGAGTGCGCGCTGGCCCAGTTCACCACTTGGCGGAGTGTTCTTGTCCATCAACTGCGCGATTTCCTGCGTGGTGAATTTTTTCTCCAGGACATCGGCACCGCACGTGCAGTGCTGTTTTGCCACAGTTGGATTGACACTTTGGGCAGCAGCTTTGGTGCAGTCATTCATGTACTGGTCTTTGACGCCAGCAGGCCATGCCGCGTTGGCGCTCAGCGGCAGCAGCAGGGCCAGCGGGGCCGCGAAAGCAAAAAGACGGATAAGGCGCATGTCTGAAACTCCTTGGTTTGATATCGGCGACGATTCTCAGCCTATTTGAGGCAAAGCGTATATCCCAAGTTCACTTTGCGCCGCAAAAATGCACAAATCTTCATCGCTGCAAATCGTGCGAGTCGATGACCGCTCATCTGTGCTAGCATGCCGGGCTCAAGCGTTCTCAGGCTCCGGACGGCCTTCAGCCCCGGCAGCGGTCAGCGTGCGAACATTCTGATTTGAATCCCAGTCACTCTGGTTCGGTTTTCCGGTTGGCCGCAAGGCTCCTGCCGCTGTAAGGCAGGCGTTCGTCATTGAATGGCCTGGATCGGATCTTGTACTGGCTCATCCCAACCCACGTGACCTTTGGTAGGGGTCACCACTAGGAGAGGAGGCGCCATGCCAACTATTACTCTTCCCGACGGCAGTCAACGTTCATTCGATCACCCGGTTTCCGTAGCCGAGGTCGCCGCATCCATTGGTGCCGGTCTGGCCAAGGCCACCGTGGCCGGCAAGGTCAACGGCAAGCTGGTCGATGCCTGCGACATCATCGACAGCGACGCGACGCTGCAAATCATCACGCCAAAGGATGAAGAGGGGCTGGAGATCATTCGCCACTCTTGCGCGCACCTGGTTGGTCATGCGGTCAAGCAGCTGTACCCGACGGCCAGGATGGTCATCGGTCCGGTCATCGACGAAGGCTTCTATTACGACATCGCCTTCGAACGTCCTTTCACTCCGGACGACATGGCCGCCATCGAACAGCGCATGCATCAGCTGATCGACAAAGATTACGACGTCATCAAGAAAGTCACTCCGCGCGCCGAAGTGATCGAAGTGTTCAAGGCTCGCGGTGAAGACTACAAGCTGCGCCTGGTCGAGGACATGCCGAACGAACAGGCCATGGGCCTGTACTACCACGAAGAATACGTCGACATGTGCCGCGGTCCGCACGTGCCGAACACTCGCTTCCTGAAATCCTTCAAGCTGACCAAGTTGTCCGGCGCCTACTGGCGCGGCGATGCCAAAAACGAGCAGTTGCAGCGCGTTTATGGTACTGCCTGGGCTGACAAGAAGCAGCTGGCGGCTTACATCCAGCGCATTGAAGAAGCGGAAAAACGCGATCACCGCAAGATCGGCAAACGCCTGGGTCTGTTCCACACCCAGGAAGAAGCGCCGGGCATGGTGTTCTGGCACCCGAATGGCTGGACCCTGTACCAGGTGCTCGAGCAGTACATGCGCAAGGTGCAGCGTGACAACGGCTACCTCGAGATCAAGACCCCGCAAGTGGTCGATCGCAGCCTGTGGGAGAAATCCGGGCACTGGGCCAACTACGCCGACAACATGTTCACTACCGAGTCGGAAAGCCGCGACTACGCCATCAAGCCGATGAACTGCCCATGCCACGTGCAGGTGTTCAATCAGGGCCTGAAGAGCTACCGCGAGCTGCCGATGCGTCTGGCCGAATTCGGTGCCTGCCACCGTAACGAGCCGTCGGGTGCGTTGCACGGCATCATGCGTGTTCGTGCGTTCACCCAGGACGACGCCCACATCTTCTGCACCGAAGAGCAGATGCAGGCTGAGTCCGCTGCGTTCATCAAGCTGACCATGGACGTTTACCGCGACTTCGGCTTTACAGATGTCGAGATGAAACTGTCCACTCGTCCGGAAAAACGCGTGGGTTCCGACGAACTGTGGGATCGCGCTGAAGCCGCACTGGCTGCAGCCCTTGATTCTGCGGGCCTGCCTTACGACCTGCAGCCGGGTGAGGGTGCGTTCTACGGTCCGAAGATCGAGTTCTCGCTGAAAGATTGCCTCGGTCGCGTCTGGCAATGTGGTACCTTGCAGCTCGATTTTAACCTGCCTGTCCGTTTGGGCGCTGAATACGTCTCCGAAGACAACAGCCGCAAGCATCCGGTGATGTTGCACCGGGCGATCCTCGGTTCCTTCGAACGTTTCGTCGGGATTCTGATCGAGCACTACGAAGGTGCGTTCCCTGCGTGGCTTGCGCCAACCCAGGCAGTGATCATGAATATCACTGATAAACAGGCAGATTTCGTCGCCCAGGTTGAAAAAACTCTCAACGAAAGCGGATTTCGTGCCAAGTCCGACTTGAGAAATGAAAAGATCGGCTTTAAAATCCGCGAGCATACTTTGCTCAAGGTTCCCTATCTTTTGGTTATCGGAGATAAGGAAGTCGAGATGCAGACTGTCGCTGTGCGTACTCGTGAAGGTGCTGACCTGGGCTCGATGCCCGTCGCCCAGTTCGCTGAGTTTCTCGCGCAAGCGGTTTCCCGGCGTGGTCGCCCAGATTCGGAGTAATTATTATTAAGCGTGAAATGAGACAAGATAAACGAGCTGCACCGAAAGCCCCGATCAACGAGAATATCTCGGCACGCGAGGTTCGGTTAATTGGCGCTGATGGCGAGCAGATTGGCATCGTCTCGATTGATGAAGCGCTTCGTATTGCTGAAGAAGCAAAGCTTGATCTGGTAGAAATCTCTGCTGACGCAGTCCCACCGGTTTGCCGGGTGATGGACTACGGCAAATCGATCTTCGAAAAGAAGAAGCAGATTGCAGCGGCGAAGAAAAACCAGAAGCAGATTCAGGTAAAAGAAATCAAGTTTCGTCCAGGGACGGAGGAAGGGGATTACCAGGTAAAACTGCGCAACCTGGTACGTTTCCTGAGTGACGGGGACAGGGCCAAGGTATCCTTGCGATTCCGCGGCCGTGAGATGGCCCACCAGGAGCTGGGGATGGAACTCCTCAAGCGGGTTGAAGCTGACCTGCTCGAGTACGGTTCGGTCGAACAGCATCCTAAGATGGAAGGACGCCAGCTGATCATGGTCATCGCCCCGAAAAAGAAGAAGTAATCAACAGGGCACGGCAGGCCTTCTGATTATGTTTATCAACTGAATGCGGAGTATCCGAACATGCCAAAAATGAAAACCAAAAGTGGTGCTGCTAAGCGGTTTCTGAAAACTGCTAACGGTATCAAGCACAAGCACGCTTTCAAGAGCCACATCCTGACCAAAATGTCGACCAAGCGTAAGCGTCAACTGCGCGGTAGCAGCTTGCTGCATCCGTCTGACGTGGCAAAAGTCGAGCGCATGCTGCGCCTTCGTTAATTTTAGTCAAGAATAGAGGAAGTAACTCATGGCTCGTGTAAAGCGTGGCGTCATTGCCCGTAAGCGTCACAAAAAAATTCTGAAACTTGCTAAAGGCTACTACGGCGCACGCTCCCGCGTATTCCGTGTTGCCAAGCAAGCGGTAATCAAGGCAGGCCAATACGCCTACCGTGACCGTCGTCAGAAAAAACGTCAGTTCCGCGCTCTGTGGATCGCTCGTATCAACGCTGGTGCTCGTGTTAACGGTCTGTCCTACAGCCGTTTCATCGCTGGCCTGAAAAAAGCGTCCATCGAGATCGACCGTAAGGTTCTGGCTGATCTGGCAGTGAACGAAAAAGCGGCGTTTGCTGCGATTGTCGAGAAAGCTAAAGCCACCTTGGCTTAAGTACCCCCGACAGTCACCCGGCCTCACCTCTGTGGGGCCAGGTGTTAAACGTCATAAATAGGGGAAGAGCCTTCAAGCTCTTCCCCTATTTTGTATCTGGAGTCTGTACATGGAAAACCTGGATGCGCTGGTCTCTCAAGCACTAGAGGCTGTGCAAAGCGCTGAAGATATCAATGCCCTGGAGCAAATCCGGGTTCAATACCTTGGCAAAAAGGGTGAATTGACTCAGGTGATGAAGACCCTGGGGAATTTGCCGGCAGAAGAGCGTCCGCAAGTCGGTGCGCTCATCAACGTTGCCAAGGAACGTGTCACAGGCGTTCTCAATGCGCGCATGGCGCTGTTTGAAGAAGCCGAACTGGCTGCCAAACTGTCTGCCGAATCCATTGATGTGACGTTGCCGGGCCGTGGCCAGACCTCCGGTGGTCTGCATCCGGTTACCCGGACTCTGGAACGTGTCGAACAGTTCTTCACCCGCATTGGCTACGGCATCGCCGAAGGCCCTGAGGTCGAAGACGACTATCACAACTTTGAAGCGCTCAACATCCCAGGCCACCACCCGGCCCGGTCGATGCATGACACCTTCTACTTCAATGCAAACATGCTGCTGCGCACCCATACCTCGCCGGTACAGGTCCGCACCATGGAATCGAAACAGCCGCCGATCCGCATCGTCTGCCCAGGCCGCGTGTATCGCAGCGACTCCGATATTACCCACTCGCCGATGTTCCACCAGGTCGAAGGCCTGCTGGTTGATCGCGACATCAATTTTGCCGATCTCAAAGGCACCATCGAAGAGTTCCTGCGGGTGTTCTTCGAGAAAGAGCTGGCTGTTCGTTTCCGTCCTTCGTACTTCCCGTTCACCGAGCCATCCGCTGAAGTCGACATGGAATGCGTGATGTGCAGCGGTAAAGGCTGCCGCGTCTGCAAGCAGACCGGCTGGCTGGAAGTGATGGGCTGCGGCATGGTGCACCCGAATGTGCTGCGCATGTCCGGCATTGATCCGGAAGAGTTCTCCGGCTTTGCCTTCGGCATGGGCGTCGAGCGTCTGGCCATGCTCCGTTACGGCGTGAACGACTTGCGTCTGTTCTTCGACAACGACTTGCGGTTCCTCGCGCAATTTCGCTAGTCGTAACGAATTCTTAGGAGAGCAGGATGAAATTCAGTGAACAATGGCTGCGTGGCTGGGTTAGCCCGCAGGTAAATCGCGACGAGCTGGTTGCTCGCCTGTCGATGGCCGGTCTTGAGGTCGATAGCGTTACGCCGGCCGCCGGTGTATTCAGCGGCGTGGTGGTGGGTGAGGTGCTGAGCACCGAGCAACACCCTGATGCCGACAAATTGCGCGTTTGCCAGGTGAGCAATGGCGCGGAAACCTTCCAGGTCGTGTGCGGTGCGCCAAACGTGCGTCCGGGCCTGAAGATTCCGTTTGCCATGATCGGTGCCGAGTTGCCGGGCGACTTCAAGATCAAGAAGGCCAAGCTGCGTGGCGTTGAGTCCAACGGCATGCTCTGCTCGCAAGCCGAGTTGCAGGTTGGCGAGGGCAACGACGGTCTGATGGAACTGCCGGTCGATGCGCCGGTGGGCGAAGATTTCCGTGTGTACCTGGATCTGGAAGACGCCAGCATCGAGGTCGACCTGACCCCGAACCGCGGCGACTGCCTGTCCCTGGCCGGTCTGGCCCGTGAAGTCGGCGCGCTGTATGCCGCTCCGGTCACGCGTCCGGTGGTCATGGCCATTCCTGCCGTGCACGATGAAGTGCGCTCGGTAGAAGTGCTGGCTCCAGCGGCATGCCCGCGTTACCTGGGCCGTGTTGTCCGTAACGTTGACCTGTCCAAACCGACGCCGCTGTGGATGGTTGAGCGTCTGCGCCGCGCCGACGTGCGCAGCATCGACGCTGCCGTCGACATCACCAACTACGTGATGCTTGAACTTGGCCAGCCGCTGCACGCCTTCGATCTCGCCGAAATCAATGGCGGCATCCGCGTACGCATGGCGGAAGAGGGCGAGAAGCTGGTACTGCTCGACGGTCAGGAAGTCAGCCTGCGTAGCGATACGCTAGTGATTGCCGACCATACTCGCGCTCTGGCGATTGCCGGCGTGATGGGTGGCGAGCACAGCGGCGTGTCCGCGACCACTCGCGACGTGTTCCTGGAAAGCGCATTCTTCGACCAGATCGCTGTCGCTGGCAAAGCCCGTTCCTATGGCTTGCACACCGACGCATCGCACCGTTACGAGCGCGGCGTGGACTGGCAGCTGGCCCGTGAAGCCATGGAGCGCGCCACTGGCCTGCTGCTGGAAATCACGGGTGGCGAAGCCGGCCCGATCATCGAGACCGTCAGCGAGCAGCACCTGCCGTCAATCGCGCCGATCACCCTGCGTGCGCAGCGCATCACCCAGATGCTGGGTATGGAAATGGATTCGGCGCAGGTCGAGCGTCTGCTCAGCGGCTTGGGTCTGAACATTTCCGCTGACGGAGCCGGGCAGTGGCGCGTAGAAGTACCAAGCCACCGCTTCGACATCAGCCTGGAAGTCGATCTGATCGAAGAACTGGCGCGTCTGTACGGCTACAACCGCCTGCCGGTTCGTTACCCACAAGCGCGTCTGGCGCCACAAGCCAAGGCTGAAGCACGTAGCGATCTGCCTGAACTGCGTCGTCTGCTGGTGGCTCGCGGTTACCAGGAAGCGATCACTTACAGCTTCATTGATCCGAAGCAGTTCGAGCTGTTCAATCCAGGTGTCGAGCCGCTGTTGCTGGCCAACCCGATCTCCAATGACATGGCTGCCATGCGTTCCTCGCTGTGGCCGGGTCTGGTCAAGGCGCTGCAGCACAACCTGAACCGTCAACAGGATCGCGTGCGCCTGTTCGAGAGCGGTCTGCGCTTCGTCGGTCAGTTGGAAGGCCTTAAGCAAGAGCCGATGCTGTCCGGTGTGGTTTGCGGCAGCCGTCTGCCGGAAGGCTGGGCGCAAGGTCGCGACACCGTCGATTTCTTCGACGTCAAGGCTGATGTTGAAGCGGTGCTGGGCTTCGCTGGTGCACTGGAGACCTTCACTTTCGCCCCGGGCAAACACCCGGCGCTGCACCCGGGTCAAACCGCGCGCATCGAACGCGAAGGCCGTGAAGTCGGCTTTATCGGCGCGATCCACCCGGAATTGTCCAAAGCCTTGGGGCTGGATCGTCCGGTCTTCGTTTTCGAGCTGGTTCTGGCTGAAGTGGCGCTCGGTAAAATGCCGAAATTCCACGAGTTGTCGCGCTTTCCTGAAGTGCGTCGTGACCTTGCACTGATTGCGCACAAAGACGTCGCGGCCTCGGCGGTGTTGGACGTAATCCGTGAAAATGCAGGCGAATGGCTCACGGATCTCAGGCTGTTTGACGTGTATCAGGGTAAAGGTATTGATCCTGATAGAAAAAGCCTTGCAGTTGGCTTGACCTGGCAGCATCCATCGCGCACTCTTAATGACGATGAGGTGAATTCGACGACGCAAAATATCCTCACCTCGCTCGAACAAAGGTTGAACGCCACGTTAAGGAAGTGACGTATGGGGGCTTTGACGAAAGCTGAGATGGCGGAACGTCTGTATGAAGAGCTGGGCCTGAACAAGCGGGAAGCCAAGGAATTGGTTGAACTGTTTTTCGAGGAAATCAGGCACGCTCTTGAGGACAACGAGCAGGTCAAATTGTCGGGTTTCGGCAATTTCGACCTTCGGGACAAACGCCAGCGGCCTGGCCGCAACCCGAAAACGGGGGAAGAAATCCCGATCACGGCTCGCCGTGTGGTCACCTTTCGTCCAGGGCAGAAGTTGAAGGCCCGAGTTGAGGCTTATGCTGGAACCAAGTCATAACGACGAACTACCCGTCATCCCGGGCAAACGCTACTTCACCATTGGTGAAGTCAGCGAGCTGTGTGCGGTAAAACCACACGTGCTGCGCTACTGGGAGCAGGAGTTTCCTCAACTCAACCCCGTCAAACGCCGCGGAAACCGCCGGTATTATCAGCGCCAGGACGTGCTGATGATCCGGCAGATCCGCGCGCTCCTTTACGATCAGGGGTTCACCATCGGCGGCGCGCGCCTGCGTTTGTCCGGCGATGAAGCCAAAGACGACACCACCCAATACAAGCAAATGATCCGCCAGATGATTGCCGAGCTTGAAGATGTACTGGTGGTGCTCAAGAAATAAAAAGCGGCTTTTAAATACTTCCAGTTTTCAAAAGCTTGCGATATATTCTTGAGCGCTCTTCGAGACGAAGGGCAGATTTCAAACCAGTCGGGGCGTAGCGCAGTCCGGTAGCGCACTAGCATGGGGTGCTAGGGGTCGAGTGTTCGAATCACTCCGTCCCGACCATATAATTCAATGACTTAGGCCAATGTTTACGACATTGGCCTTTTTCATGCGCGTGAGTTTTGCCCGGCGGCTAAGAAGTCGCTGCGCGCAGGCAGGACTCAATGCAGAACCCTGCGACTCTCACCGATCCTGATCCGGTCCAGTGCCCGGTTCAAAGCGTCCAGTGCATCGAGAAGTGCCTTTGCTTCAGCTTCTCGGCCATCGCCCCAAAGGCGTTCCGCCATTTTGTTAAGCGCCTGGATCGAGCGTTCGATGTCTGCGGCGGTGGTCGCGGCTGAGGTTTGTGCTGGTCTTTTGGGCATTCGGTTCATCTGCAGGAAATTGAAAACTTCTCCAGCATGATCGGCGTTCACAAGCGTTCAATCCAGAGGCTATTGTTTTGGCTTGCTCTGAATGTCTTCCGAGTCGCTGGAGGTCGCCGCGTCTTTCTCGGTTTCTTTCGATGCGGCGCCGGAGTTCGAACCAGAGGCTTCTTCACCTTTCTTGTTGGCCTTTTCTTCATTGGATTCAGGCTTGTTGCTGGACTGATTGACGCCCGGAATGGCAGTAGGCGGCGCGGCGGATCCTGCCTTATCGGTTGCCAGTGAGATGCCCGAGGCCGTCAACATCAGGCTTGCCAGTACCAGGGTCGCAATCTTCTTGTTCATTTCCAGGCCTTCCGTACGAGGGATGTACCGCATTGGAGGTGCGGGCAGGGCCAAGGTGCTTTTCGTTGGACGAGCGGTAGGAAATGAAACCAGGCGGCAAATTGCTGGCCCCCAGGTTTCCCGAGACCGGGCAAACTCGCCTTTTTTCAAAAGGTTAGGTTGGCTATATGCGGACGATTGTCATAACCGTTGCAACGCTTTCCCTGGCTGCATTTGCCATGGGAGCCCAGGCAAAAGAGTTGAGCAAGAGTCATCGGTTTGCCTGTACCTGGGGTTCAGACATTGCTGCCGGTGCCCAGCAGTCGAAGCTGTCGGGGATTTCCCTGTATGGCGCGCGCAAGCAATTGCAGGTGCGCAAGTTCCAGCAGCCGTGGATGCGCATGACGGCGATGGGGATTACCGAGCAGACCTACAACAGCACGTCAAAGCTCAAGCCAGCGGCGGTCAAGCAGACCTATTACGAACAATGCGTACGGCATGAACTGGCCCAGCGATAAATCAAAAGCCCAACCCGAAGAGGTTGGGCTTTTTCATGCCTGCCGAAACGTCAGCGTCACTTGTCGCTCTCGCAATTGACCATCCACGACACGCCAAAGCGGTCCACCAGCATGCCGAAACGGGCGGCCCAGAACGTGGTTTCAAGCGGCATGTCGACGCGACCGTCCTTTGCCAGCGCATTGAACACCCGCTCGGCTTCGGCAATGCTGTCGACGTTGAGGGAGATCGAGCAACCGCTCATGCCCCCGGTTGGCCGGTCTGGCGTGGTGTCTGAGGCCATGATCATCTGGTCGCCGACTTTCAGGCAAGTGTGGATGACCAGGTGGTGATGCTCTGTCGGTACATGTTCGGCGGCAGGTGTTTCGCCGAAGGTCATCATCGCTTCGAGTTTTCCTTGCAAGGCTTGCTCGTAGAAGATGAAGGCCTCGCGGCAGTCGCCGTTGAAGATCAGGTAGGGATTGATTCTCATGGTGGTGGTCCTGGCAGTAGGCGCGGAGTGAGGCGATTTTCGCCAGGTTCCGCGAAAGGCGGTTAAAACATAGCAGAGCATTGGACGCCGGAATGGGCAGAGTTTTTCCAGATGTTTTTCTCATGAAAAGGCCCGGTTTCAGCACGGATCACACCTGCGGAGTACCATGGCAGGCTCTATCAGTTGTCGAGTTCACTGATCCATGCCTTTGATTTCCCGCTTCCACGCTTTGTTCGATCAGGCCCGGCGCGCCTTGTTGCTGGTCTGGGCGACATCTCGCGGATTGTTTCTGGGCTTGGTGCTGGCGACATTGATTGCCGGTGTACTGCCGGCGCTGGCCGCATGGCTGGGTCAGCGCATTGTCGATGCGGTGGTGACGGCGATGCAGTTACACGCACAGCACGGCGATGCGCCGCTGTGGCCGGTGTTGCGTTATGTGTTGATGGAAGCGGGAGTGTTGGCGCTGTTGTCCGGTACGCAACGGGCGTTGTCGGTCCAGCAGTCGCTGTTGCGGGTGCAATTGGGACAGAAGGTCAACACGCTGATTCTGGAAAAGGCGCAGACCCTGTCACTGGTGCAGTTCGAGAACTCCGAGTTCTACGACAAACTGGTCCGCGTGCGCCGTGAGGCCTCGACCCGGCCGCTGGCGCTGGTGATGAAGTCGCTGGGGTTGATCCAGAACCTGATCATGCTGATCAGCTTCGGTGTGTTGCTGGTGCATTTTTCGCCGTGGGCACTGGTGCTGCTGGTGGTCGGTGCGTTACCGGTATTCTTTGCCGAGGCACACTTTTCCGGCGACGCTTTCCGCCTGTTCACCCGCCGTGCGCCAGAGAGCCGGCAGCAAAGCTATATCGAAACCTTGCTGTCCCATGAGGCCTATATCAAAGAGGTCAAACTGTTCGGTTTCGCGCCGTTGCTGCTGCAACGCTACCGGGACACCTTCGCCAGGCTCTACGCTGAAGACCGGCGCCTGACCTTGCGTCGCGATGGCTGGGGTTTTGGTCTTGGATTGCTCGGCACCGGGGCTTTCTATCTAGCTTATGCCTGGGTGGTGATCGACGCGGTGCATGGCAATATCAGTCTAGGCCAGATGACCATGTACCTGGTGCTGTTCAAGCAGGGGCAAAGCGCGGTCAGCAGCAGCTTGAGCGCGATCAGCGGCTTGTATGAAGACGGTTTGTACCTGTCGAACCTTTACGAGTATCTGGCCGAACCGGTGCTGGCCGCTTCCGGTCATCTCACTGTCGGCGCGCAGCCGGGCGATGGCCTGCGCTTTGAAAACGTCGGTTTCCGTTATCCGGGAGCCAACCGTGCGGCGCTGGAAGGCATCGACCTGCATCTGGTGCCGGGCAAGAGCCTGGCGCTGGTAGGGGAGAATGGCTCAGGCAAGACCACCATGATCAAACTGCTGACCCGCCTGTATCGGCCCGATCAAGGACGTATCCTGCTCGATGGCAGTGACTTGCAGGATTGGGAAGAGACCACGTTGCGCCGGCGTATCGGCGTGATTTTCCAGGACTACATTCGCTACCAGTTCAGCGTGGGGGAGAACATCGGCGTCGGTGATACTTCAGCGTTCAATGAAGAGCCACGCTGGAAGGCTGCGGCGATCGAAGGCATGGCCGCACCGTTCATTGAAGGGCTCGACCGCGGTTACGCCACACAGTTGGGTCGCTGGTTTGCCGGTGGTCAGGAGTTGTCCGGTGGGCAATGGCAGAAGATTGCCCTGTCCCGGGCCTACATGCGCCGCGATGCCGACATCCTGATCCTCGACGAACCGACTTCGGCTCTGGATCCGGCTGCGGAAGCGGCGGTGTTCGAGCACTTCAGCCAGCACACCGAAAATCGCATGACCTTGCTGATCTCCCACCGTTTTTCCAGTGTGCGCAACGCCGATCAGATCATCGTGCTGGCGGCCGGTCGAATACTGGAGCAGGGCGATCACGAATGGCTGATCGCGGCCAACGGACACTACGCCAAACTGTTCGATCTGCAGGCCCGTGGCTATCGCTAGGAGTCCTGTGCGCTACGTGCCAATGCCGGACCGGCCACATGGGGCGCAGGTTTGGACTGGATCAGCGCATCGATCGCCTTGCGATAATTCAGCCCGCCCAGCGCCATGCTGTTGTTGTGGGTGGCACCCGGTACCAGCAGCAATCGCTTGGGCTGTTGAGCGGCGTTGAACAGTTGCTCGCTGAAGCGTGGCGGCACGAACGCGTCGGCCATGCCGTGTACGACGAGTAATGGCATGTGAATCTCGGCGATCTTGTCGATCGAGTCGAACTTCTGCGACAGCAGCCAGCGCACCGGTAACGAGGTGTTGGCCACGGCAGCCGCTACGTCGGCGAGGGAGGTAAACGTCGATTCGATCACCAGGCCCTTGACTGGCAGCGGTGTATGGTCGCGTGCGGCGTCCTGGCCGAGCTCGGCCGCCAGATCAATGGCCACGGCGCCTCCCAGGGAGTGGCCGTAGATCAGTCGTTTGCTCGGGTCGGGCTGCAGCAGTTTGAAGCGCTCCCATGCCACGCGGGCGTCTTCGTACACGCTGCTTTCAGAGGGCAGATCGCCCTTGCTCTGGCCGAAACCACGGTAGTCGATGGCCAGTACCGAGTAGCCTGCCGCGCGCAATTGCTCGATGCGGAACAACTGCCCGGTGAGGTTCCAGCGCACGCCGTGCAGATAGAGGATCGCCGGGGCGTTCGGCCGTTCCGCCGGCCACCACCAGGCATGAATATTCTGCCCGGCCTTGAAACTCCTGGGCTGCAAGTCGAGTTCCTGCACGCTGCCCGGCAAACCGTGGTACCAGCCGGCCGTGCCCGGTTCGATGCGAAACAGCAGTTTGCGCTCGGTGTGTTCGAGGACGGCACAACTCGTCGGCACGCCAATGATCAGCGCAGCCATGCAGGCAAACGCCAGACGACGGCGACGCAAACGAGTCATGAAGGAAAGGAACATTAAACGGTTCACCACAGCGCAGACGAAGAAGGCTTTTTACCAGAACCCGTGGTCTGCGCGTGGCTTTTTCGACCGCCGTGTGCCCGCAACAATTACAAAATGCTGCGGTTCAATCGACCCGCAGAACGATTTTGCCGATGTGATCACCGCTTTCCATGTGCGCGTGCGCCCGTGCCGCATCGTGCAGCGAATAGACCTTGTCGATGATCGGCAGGCAGCGCCCGGCGGCCAGCACCGGCCAGACGTATTGGCGCAGGTGGTCGGCGATTTCGGCCTTTTCCTCAGAGGTGCGCGCACGCAGCAGCGAACCGGTGATCACCGCGCGCTTGGCCATGATCGCCAGCAAGTCGATGTCGTCGGCCTTGCCACCACCGAGAAAGCCCAGCATCACCAGCCGGCCATCCATCGCCAACGCGCTGACATTAGCGTTGAGGTACGAGGCGCCCATGATGTCTAGAATCGCGTTAACGCCTTTGCCGGCGGTTTTTTCCGCGATGACGGCAGCGAAATCCTGCTCGTGATAATTGATCGGCTGCCCACCCAGCTCGCTGATCGCCGCACATTTTTCCGTACTGCCGGCGGTGGCGAAGGCTTCGATGCCGAACTCACGGCAGAGCATCAGCGCGGTCGTTCCGATGCCACTGGTGCCACCGTGAATCAGCACCCGCTGACCACGCTGGGCGCCGCCGAGGCCGAACAGGTTGGCCCACACGGTAAAGAAGGTTTCCGGGACGGCGGCAGCCTGCACCCAATCCAGCCCCTCCGGGATCGGCAGGGTTTGCCCGGCGGGCACCGTGCAGTATTCGGCGTAACCGCCACCGTTGGTCAATGCACAGACTTTGTCACCCACGGCAAACTCACTGACACCGTCCCCCAGCGCCACGACTTCGCCAGCCACTTCCAGACCGGGAATCGGGTTCATGCCGGGTTTCATCGGGTACTTGCCAGCACGTTGCAACGCGTCCGGCCGGTTGATCCCGGCGGCATGCACGCGGATCAGCACTTCGCCGGCAGCAGCGACGGGTAGCGGCACACGCTTGGGTTGCAAGACGTCGGGGCCACCGGGTTGAGTGATTTCGATGCGGGTCATTTCGCTGGGCAGTGTCATATCCGGTCCTGTTGCGTAGGGGGGCTGTAGGTGGGAGTTCAAGTGGTTGGCAATGATTCCCTTCAAAAGCCCTTCAGGCTTGAGAACAGTGGCGAGGATATCGGCTATTGTTGCTGCTTTCGCGCAGCGATTTGGCAGTACAGTGATGCAAATCTGCATCAACAGGAGAAGCGATGAATTGGGATGACGCACGGGTGTTTCTCGCGGTCTGCCGCGAGTCGACGCTGCGGGGGGCGGCGCGGGTGCTTGGCGTGGACCAGGCAACGGTCGGACGGCGGATCACCGCGCTGGAAAAGTCCCTGAGCGCGACGTTGTTCCTGCGTACCTCCGACGGTTATGCACTGACTGCGGTGGGTGAAGCAGCACTCAGGTCTGTCGAGAAAATGGAGCATTCTGCGCTTGAACTCGAGCGCCAGATCGAGGGCCTGGATGATCGCCTGACCGGCACGGTGCGGGTCAGCACCACCGATTCGCTGGCCATCGACTTCCTGATCCCGGCCATCGCCCGTTTGCACGCACAGCATCCGGACGTGCGCGTGCAACTGGATGCCTCCACGCAGATGCTCAGCCTGGCCAAGCGCGAAGCGGACATCGCCGTGCGCAATGCCCGGCCGGACAATCCGGGCCTGATCGCCCGACGCATCGCTCGCTGGCCCACCGGGCTGTTCGCCACGCAGGCTTACATTGATGCCCACGGGGTACCCGAGCAGGGTAGTGCGTTCGCGGGGCATGATCTGGTGGTCTATCAACCGTACCTGCAGAGCCACAAAGACCTGACGCTGGTGGGCGAGCCGATCAGTCGCGGGCGTATTGTCGCCAGTCTCGGCTCCAGCCTGCTGATACGGCGCTCGATTGCGGCGGGCATTGGTGTAGGAGAAATCCCGCTGTACATGGGCGAGCGCGACGGGCTGGTCAGGCTCTGGCCGCAGCGTACCCGGCCGCAGCCCTATGAAGTGTGGCTTGTGACCCATGCGGATCTGCGCCACACCGCAAGGGTGAGGGCGGTGATTGAACAGATCGTCGAGGTGTTTGCCTCGGAAAATGAGTAGCGCACACTGGCATCGGCGAGCTCACAGAGCCTGACGAAACGGCCTACGCCGATAGCAGAAACCGCTGGCTTGTAGGCCGAAGGACCGAGGGCTATCGTTTCAAAGGCTGGTGCAAGGCAGCACGCTTGCACTGGCGTGACATACCACGGACGGTATCGGTAGCCCGATAAAGGTGTCGAATTGGAAGCCAGGGAATTCAGTCACGTTCAAAGCAGTGACACAACGAGTAAAGGCCAGGGAACGCAAGTCATGGGCGCCATCAGTCGCGAAGAATTCAATGCCAGGATCGAGACCATCGAGACACGAATGGATGCTCGACTGGACGCGGTATCAATGAAAATCGACGGGTTTTTATCTGTTCAGGTAGAGCGAGACAAACGCTACGACCTGATTACGCAAGAAATGCGCAGGATTGCCGACGGCGCGCAGGACGCAGCAAGGCAAGGGGCGACCGTCAAAGCCAACGTCTGGGCAGCAACGGCCGTCCAGTTACTGGGAATAGTCGCCATCGTCGTCGGGGCCTATTACGCCAATCAAGCCAACATGTATGTCGCCATACAAACCACCCTCGCCGCAGTTCAAGCAGGCAAGGACGTTCACGCACCAAAACCGTCGATGCTGCCAACGCCTTTACCGCCACAATAAAAAACGGCCTTCAAACGAAGGCCGTTTTTGCAGGCGACAACCCCCTGCCTCATGGCATTTGCGGCAACTCCTGCGGCCGCAGATCAAACACCAGCACCTCGGCATCCACGCCATTGCCCAAGGTCAGGGCCTGTTCTTCACGCACCCGCACGCCGTCGCCCTCCTGCAACTGCACGCCGTTGAGTTCAACGCTGCCACGCGCCACATGCACGTAGGCATAACGGTTGGCCGGCAGTTCCAGTGTCGCGCTTTCCTTGCCGTCGAACAGGCCGGCGAAGACCCGTGCGTCCTGACGTACTTTCAGTGAGCCATCAGCGCCGTCTGGCGAGATGATCAGTTGCAGGCGACCGCGTTTCTTCTGCGCGCTGAAGTGCTCCTGCTGGTAGCGCGGTTTGGCCCCAGCCACTTCCGGCACGATCCAGATTTGCAGAAAGTGCACAGGCCGGGTGGCCGAATGGTTGAACTCGCTGTGGGCCACGCCGCTGCCGGCACTCATCAGTTGCACGTCACCGGGGCGAATCACCGAGCCGGTGCCGAGGGTGTCCTTGTGTTCCAGCGCGCCTTCCAGCACGTAGGAAAAGATCTCCATGTCGCGGTGCGGGTGCTGGCCGAAACCCTTGCCGGCCGCCACGCTGTCGTCGTTGATCACCAGCAGGTCGGAAAAACCCTGCTCACGCGGGTCGCGGTAGCTGGCGAAGGAAAAGGTGTGGAAGGACTTCAGCCAGCCATGATTGGCGAGGCCGCGGTCGGAAGCTTTGCGCAGAGTCAGCATGATGAAATCTCCTGGCGGGACGTTGATTCGTCCGAGTGAGGAGAAGGTTACTGTTAATCGCCCTGTGCAATAAGTAGATGGAAATTGAAATACTGTCCCTTTCAGGTTGACAGTTTTGCGTACTCGATCACGCATTCTTTTCGCTGCTCGCCACGCACTTGGCCATAATGCGAGCTCTGGCTACTTTTCCTTGATTTCAGCGATGTTCACCCATGAAAACCGTGGCAATGGTGCTGTTTCCCGAATTTTTACTGCTCGACATGGCCGGTCCCATGGAGGTGTTTTCGGTCGCCAACCGCTACTTGAAGGCCGACGATCATTACCAGTTGATCACCCTGGGCACCGAGCGCGGGATGCTCCGCGCCTCCAATGGCGTGCAAGTACAAACCGACCGCCATATCGACGACCCGATCCCGGCCTGTGACTTGCTGCTGGTACCGGGTGGCCCGGGGGCCTACAGCGAAAGGCACCCACCATTGCTTGCCTGGCTGCAACGGGCGGCGGGGCAGGCTGGCCGCTATGGTTCGATCTGCACCGGGGCCTTTGTGCTGGGCCATGCCGGTCTGCTCGATGGCTATCGCGTGACCACCCACTGGAACTACACCGAACGGCTGATCAAGGCTTTCCCCAAGGCGCAGGTGGAGACTGATCAGATCTACACCGAAGACCGCAATCTGATCACCTCGGGAGGCGTGACCGCCGGTATCGATCTGGCATTGGCGGTGGTCGCGCAGGATCACGGGAAAAAAGTCGCCCAGGACGTGGCCAAGGTTCTGCTGGTGGTGATGAAGCGTCAGGGCGGGCAAGCGCAGTTCAGCCCGTTGATGGCGGCGGTGGCCCCGCAGGAAACCGCCATTACCCGCGTGCAGAACCACGTGCTGGAACACCTCGACGAGGCGTTTACGGTCGAGCGCATGGCCGGTCTGGCGAACATGAGCACCCGGCACTTTGCGCGAGTGTTCGCGCGGGATGTGGACATGACGCCGATGGCGTTTTTACAGAACGCCCGTATCGATTGCGCGCGTAATCTTCTGGAAACCACCGAGCTGCCCTTGAAGACCGTGGCTTATAAAAGCGGTTTCGGCAGCGTGCGCCACATGCGTCTGCTGTTCGCTGAAAAGCTCGGCCTGACCCCGGCGCAATACCGCAAACAGTTCAGCTAGAGCGGTTGTGTCCGTCCGGTGCATCCGGATGTCCGTGCTGCGCCCCGCACGGAGGTTGTGCCGTCACCTGCGCCTGCCAAGATAACTGCAACGCTTGGAAGGGAGAGGCGCCGGAGGCCGGAGGCATGATGCTCACGACCGCTGGCACTGGAAAACGGCATGCACAGCCACGAAGATTTGCCCGCTGCATCGGTCCTGTATTTTGGGCCCTACGCGTTTCATCTGCGCCAACGGCTGGTCCTCGACGGTGACCGGCAGTTGCGCATGGGCGGTCGCGCCCTGGACATTCTGCAGATGCTGGTCGAACGCGCCGGTCGGGTGGTGCGCAAAGAGCAGTTGATCGCCTGGGTGTGGCCAGACAGCGTGGTCGAGGAGATCAACCTGCGGGTGCACATCGCCGCGTTGCGTCGGGCGTTGGGTGATGGCGAGAACGGTCAGCGCTACATCGTCAACGTGCCGCAATGCGGCTACTGCTTCATTGCCCCGGTGCACGCTCAAAGCGTTGCGCAAGTGGTGTTCGAAACCCTGCAAGCCCCGCAGCATAATTTACCCGCTCGCTTGACTCCGGTCATCGGCCGCGATTCGCTGGTCGGCAGCCTGGTGCGACAAATGCCGCTGTGCCGGTTGATGACGCTGACAGGCCCGGCCGGGATCGGCAAATCCACGGTGGCGCTGCGCGTGGCCGAGTTGCTGCTACAGCATTATCGCGATGGCGTCTGGTACGTCGATCTGTCCCTTGCCAATGACGCTCCATCGTTGCTCGACCACCTGCTGCACACCCTCGACACCTCGTTCGAGGCGTTAGTGTCACGTCATGCCTTGCTGGTGCTGGACAATGCTGATCGTCGTCGCGAACCGGGCCGGGCGCTGGTCGAGCGATTGCAACTGGCTGCGCCCCGGCTGGCGCTGCTGGTCACCAGTCGCGAACCGTTGCACGCCCATCTCGAGACCCTGCAACCGGTTGCGCCATTGAGTTTTCCCAAAGCGTTGGCAGTGGACAGTGTTGAAGAACTCATGGGCTATTCGGCGGTGCAATTGCTGGTCAGCCGCGCTCGCGCCCGTCAGCATGATTTCCGCCTGCGCGAGCAGGATCTGCCCACCGTGTGTGACATCTGTCGTCGGCTCGACGGTTTGCCGCTGGCCATCGAACTGGCGGCGGCGCAGATCGATTCACTGGCGCTGGTGGGGCTGCAGACACAACTGGATAACGGTCTGCGCCTGCTCAGTCATGGTCGACGCACCGCGGTAGCGCGGCTCCAGTCGATGAGCGCCGCGCTGGACTGGAGCTATCAGGACCTGAAGGCCAGCGAGCAACGGGTATTGCAGCGCCTGTCGGTGTTCAAAGCGACTTTTACCGAGGCGGCGGCGCTGCAGGTGATTGACGGTGCGCACCTGAGGGCGATGATCGAGCGTCTGGCCGCCAAGTCATGGCTGACGGTGGAGCGGGGCGCAGACCCGGTGCGCTACCGGATGCTTAACACCATTCGCTGTTATGTGCGTGAGCAGCTCGAAACCAGTGCTGAACTGAGCGACATCGTGCACCGCCATGCCCGGTACCACGGACAGAGTCGATCCGGCTCAGTCGTGCAACCGGGCGCGCAGCGTGTCGAGCAGTAAGCGCACATTACGCAGGTCCGGGGTGGCGTAACCTTCGCTGAAGCGTTGGTAGATCGGGGTCAGCAAGTCCAGTGCTTCGCGGTCACGTGATTGGCGCTGCCACAGCTGTGCCAGGGACGTTGCACTGCGCAGTTCCCAGGCCAGGGCGCCCTGGGACCGGGCGATGGCGAGGGCGTCTTGCAGAAGTTCTTCTGCCTGGTTGACGGTGCAGGCGGTGCCTGGGTGATCGCTTTCGCAAGCTGGCGGGCTCTTGTGGGAGCGAGCCTGCTCGCGAAGGCCTCCCTGCGGACAACCCGACTCATCAGCCAATAACCGCTCGGCTTCGGCCCGCAACACCTCCGCCGTGCTCCAGCCCGCCGCGCCACTGCGTGCGCGCTCCAGCAAGGCGGCATCGATGTAGCGAGCATCGAGTGTGACCATCAGCTCCTTGATCAGGCCGCTTTGCGCAGGGGCGTCGGGCTGGGCCAGACGCTCATCGATAACCTGCGCATAGTGCCGCCCCCAGCTGTAGAACAGCAGCACCGAATGCTTCTGCGCCTGCTCCAGCAGCAGTTGCAACAGCGCTCGTGCGGTCTTTGGATCGCCGTTGTAGTGCGCGATCAGGCAACTGGCCAAGGCCAGGGTGTAACAGATCGAGGTGCCGTGGTTGATCTGCACGGCGATGTCCAGCGCCTGTCGCGCGGTGCGCCACGCCTGTTCGGGAAACCCTTGCAGCCATAGCACCCGGGCGAGAATGGTCAGCGACGCCACGCTCTGGTCGTACTGCACGCCGAAGCCGTGGGTGAACCGGTTGCGATAGCCGCTGTGGGCCATGCGCTGGATCACTTGCTCGGCGCTGATCCGGGCTTGCGGTTGGTCGCCGGCAAAGTGCAGGGCCAGGACACGCAGGCGGTGAGTACTCAACGACAGCAGAGGATCGTCGTGGTCACCGAGGCTGTCGAAATGTGCGCTTTGCTGCAGTGCTGCCTGGTAATGGCCGCAACTGAGGTTGACCGCCAGGTGTCCGGATATCGCGCGCAATTGCCCGGCGACGTCGCGGTGCTGTTGCGCCAGCGCGTTGGCTTGAGTGAACGCTGCGATGGTCTCCGGCGAACCGCCCCAGGTGTGGTAGCAGGCGCTGCCGAGCGCCAGTTGCAGGGCGATTTCCAGACGTGGGCAAGGTTGTTCGGCAGCTGCGAGCAAGGTCAGCGCCTGGCGTACATGCGCGCCATACTCCTTGAGTAATGACAGCTCCTGCCACAACGCGGCCGACGTTGCCGTCAGACGGATTCCGAGTGAACGCGAGCCAGCACCCTGCAAACTCCAGTCGAGGGCGGCGCGCAGATCCTCCAACGCTCGGGCATAGCGCTCGATCCATTGCGTGGTTGGCGTGTGCTCCCAGTCGGCTTGCGCCTGTTCCATCAACGTCAGATAGCGCTCGGCGTGGCGTTCGCGCAGGGTTTCGCGTTCACCGCTGTGTTCAAGTTTTGCCAGCGCGTAATGGCGCGTGGTGTCGAGCAGGCGATAGAACACTTGTTCATCGCCGACATCCACATTGAGCAGTGATTTGGCCACCAGTTGCGTGATCGCCGCGAGTACCTGGGTGGGCTCGATGTGCTGCCCGACGATCACCGCTGCGGCCGACGCCAGGCTGAAGCTGCCGCGAAATGCCCCGAGGCGGCGCAGGCAGGTCTGCTCGCAGGGGGTGAGCAGGTTGAAACTCCAGTCCAGCGTGGCATGCAACGTCTGGTGCCGTGCATGGCGCTGGTGGTTGCCTGCCGCCAGTGGATGCAGATGATCCTGCCACTGCTGCAGCAAACCGCTCAGGCCGAGGCTTTCGACCTGCGCTGCCGCCAGTTCCAGGGCCAGCGGAATACCGTCCAGGCGCCGGCAGATTTCAATGGCCAGCGGCAACTCGGCGTCGCTCAATTCAAAGTGTTCGTGGGCGACCATGGCCCGTTCGACGAACAGTTGCAGCGCGGCAAACGCCATCGCCTGTTCGCGATCGAGACCGCTTGTCGCCGGCGGGCAGTCGAGTGAATCCAGACGCTGCACGAACTCGCCTTCAGCGCGCAGGCTTTCACGGCTGGTGGCCAGAATGTGCACGTGCGGTGCGCCGCGCAGGATGCTTTCGGCGAGCAGCGCCACGGCATCGATCAGGTGCTCGCAGTTGTCGATCACCAGCAGCATCTGCCGCTCGCGCAAAGCGCTGAGCACTGCTGCCAGCGGCTCGCCGTCGTGCACTGACAGATTGAGCAGGGTCGCCAGTTGCGAGGCGATCAGCGCCGGGTCGTTGAGCGGCGCCAGATCCAGCAGGCGGATGCCGTCGCGGTAGCGTCCGATCAGTTGTTCGGCGACACGCAGGGCGACCGTGGTCTTGCCGATCCCGCCGGGGCCGACCAGGGTGATGCAACGTTGCAGCGGCAGTTGCTGCATCAGGCTGTCGACCAGCGCCTGGCGGCCGATCATCCGGGTGTGGCGCAACGGCAGATTGTGCCGCCCCGGAGCCGCTTCGCGCAGGCGTTGTTCGCTGGACTGTACCGTCAGCGGCGCAACGAAACTGTAACCGCGCTGGGCCACGGTGACGATAAAGCGCTGGCCGGCCTGACCGTCGCCCAATGCTTTGCGCAGGGCAGCCATGTGTACCCGCAAATTGATGTCTTCGACGACGCTGTCCGGCCACACGCCGGCGAGCAACTGCTGTTTGCTCACCACTTCACCGGCATGTGCCAGCAGCATCAACAGAATATCCATGGCACGCCGGCCCAGACGCAGCGGCTGGTCGCCTTCCATGACCAGTCGCTGCCCGGTGTAGATCCGATAAGGGCCGAAGCCGATGGCCTGGTTCGGGGAAAGACTCAACAGCACACTCCTGCGGTGATGCGGCGATCCCGGCACGGGCGCGCTGCGTGAAGACGCAGCCCGTCTGGTGCAAGGTATCGCAGCATATTCCTCAGGTTTGGCCATCAGTGCAACGGCAGGCTCTCGGGTAATGCTCAAAAGCTCATGGGCCGTGTTCGGGGGTCTTTGCCTTCGCGCATGACCTGGCAGCGCCAGGCGAACGGGTTGATCCCTTCGCTGCGGGTGAACATGTGACAGAAGTGCGCTTGATCGCAGAAGCCGCATTCCAGGCTGATTTGCGTCAGGCTCAGGCCGGTGTGGCGGATCAGCAGCTTGGCGCGGGCGAGGCGCTGCTCGCGGATCCAGTCCTGCGGTGCCAGGCCTGTGCTGGCCTTGAACGCCCGGGAGAAATGGCTGCGCGACAGCGAGCAGGCACGTGCCAGCTCGGCCACTTCCAGGCTTTCTCCGAGGCGTTCGAGGATCAGTTGTTTGACCTGCCGCTCGCGTTGCGGGCTGAGGCCGCCGAGGGGCGGCTTGCGGGGTTCGCAGGCAGGGGCGAGGGCAACGGATTGCTGTAGATGAGCCATGGCCAAAGTCCGTGTCGTGGGAGGGGACACCCGCCGGGTGCGTTCCCTCAGGGCAAAAAACAACGCTGCGCAGAGGCCTTCATTGTTAAGACAGGCCGCGCAGACTGACGAGTTAATCGTTGTTAATTCGCAGACCTGACCCGGGCGCAAACCCGCGATGATCGCGTAAAGTGCACAGCACTTGCGCCTGGTCATCGAAGGAATTGGAGCCCATGAACCGTAACGATCTACGCCGCGTCGACATGAACCTGCTGGTGATTTTCGAAGCGCTGATGTTCGAAAAGAACCTGACCCGCGTCGCCGAAAAACTGTTCATGGGCCAACCGGCGGTGAGTGCCGCGCTGGGCCGTTTGCGCGATTTGTTCGACGACCCGTTGCTGCTGCGCAACGGCCGTGGCATGGAGCCGACCGCCCGAGCGCTGGCGATTCTGCAAGAGCTGCAACCGGCGATGGACGTGATTTCCGGCGCGGTCAGCCGGGCCAAGGAATTCGATCCGGCGAGCAGTTGCGACGTGTTCCGCATTGGCCTGTCGGACGACGCCGAGTTCGGCCTGTTTCCACCGCTGCTGCGCAAGCTTCAGCAAGAGGCGCCGGGGATCGTCGTCGTGGTGCGGCGCGCCAACTACCTGCTGATGCCGGCGCTGCTGGCGTCCGGGGAAATCTCCGTCGGTGTGAGCTACACCACCGATCTGCCGGCCAACGCCAAGCGCAAGAAACTGCGCGACATCCCCTGCAAGGTGCTGCGCGGCGATGACCGCCCGGGGCCGCTGACCCTCGATGAATACTGCGAGCGCCCGCATGCGATGGTGTCGTTTTCCGGTGACTTGAGCGGCAACATCGACCTGGACCTGGCCAAGCTCGGTCGCCGGCGGCGCGTGGTGCTCGGTGTGCCGCAGTTCAGTGGCTTGCGCGCCTTGCTCGCTGGCACTGAAATGATCGCCACCGTGCCGGATTACGCCGCTTGTGCGTTGGTCGAAGGTTGCACATTGCGCGCCGAAGATCCGCCGTTCCCGATCGATGCGGCGCAGCTGTCGATGGCCTGGAGCGGGGTGCATGACAACGATCCGGCGGAGCGCTGGCTGCGTTCGCGGATCAGTCAGTTCATGGCGGCGCCGCTGGACATCCCACCCGTGTGAAAACACCACAATCCCCTTGTGGGAGGCTTGCTCGCGAAAGCGATGTGTCATTCAACAATCATGCGGGTTGACCCGACGCCATCGTCGGATCACCACCCGGAGCAAGCCCGCTCCCACAGGAATCCGGCGCGTCTGAAAGAGAGCACATCCATCCAATTTCCCCCCGCCCGCACCGAGCATGATTGACCCCGATAAGAAATAAAGGGTGAGGTCATGAACGCTTTGCAACGGGATGAACAGGCGCACGACGTCGGCTTGCTGTTTCTGCGGGTCAGCGGCGGACTGTTTCTGCTGTGGGTTCACGGTTTGCCCAAGCTGTTGAACTTCAACGCGCAATTGCAGCAGATCGAAGACCCGTTCCACCTCGGTGCCCATCTGACCTTGTGTCTGGCGATTTTTGCCGAAGTCCTGTGTCCGCTACTGATCGTCGGCGGGGTGCTGGCGCGATTGGCCTGCTTGCCTATTCTCTTTGTGCTGCTGGTGGCGCTGCTGGTCGTGCATCCGCAATGGAGTGTGGCCGAGGGGCAGTTCGGCTGGTTGCTGTTGATCCTGTTCACCACTGTGTTCATCGCCGGGCCGGGACGGCTGGCGCTCAATGTTCGCCTGTCCGGAGTGCTGCGTTATGCCTGAAGCCCTGAGTCCACAAGCACCGGGGTCTGATGAGACCGTCACCCTGATCGTCAAGCACCGGGTCAAGGCCGGATTTGAACAACCCTATGAGGCATGGCTGCGCAACATCGTGCGGGTCGCCGGGCAACGCGAAGGCCACCTCGGGGTGGACGTGGTGCGCGGCAAGCTTGGCGGCCTCGACACCTACACGTGTGTACTGCGTTTTTGCTCCACCGCGGCCATGCAGCTGTGGCTGGAGTCGCCACAGCGTCAGGCGCTGGTCGATGAAGCGACGCCGATGCTTGCCGACGGTGATCAGACCGAAGTCGCGCCGATCAATGAATTCTGGTTTGCCCCGTTGGCCGATGCCGCCCGGCCACCGCCGCGCTGGAAACAAGCGGTAATCACGCTGCTGGTGATTCTGCCGCATACCTTGCTGGTGCCACTGATCTGGGCGCCGCTGCTAAAGCTGCATCCGCTGCTTTCCAACTACGTGGTTGCCACGTTTCTGATCACCCTGACCATCGTCCTGTCGGTGGTGTACGTGTTCATGCCCCGCGTGACCCGGTTGTTTGCGCCGTGGCTGGAAGCCGGTCAGGCCCATGCCCACATCGAACCGGCCAAACAGCCGTCACGCTGAACCCCATTCATTTACTCGGAAGGAACTGCGATGAACGCCGATCTGATTCTGTTCAATGGTCAATTTCATACCGTCGACCGCAGCAAACCGCTGGCCAGTGCCGTGGCGATCAAGGACGGGCGCTTTGTCGTCGTCGGTAACGACACCCAGGCCATGGCCCTGCGCGGTTCGGCCACGCAAGTGATCGACCTGCACGGCCGCTGCGTGATCCCCGGCCTCAATGACTCGCACTTGCACCTGATCCGTGGCGGCCTGAACTACAACCTCGAGCTGCGCTGGGAAGGCGTGCCGTCGCTGGCCGATGCGCTGCGCATGCTCAAGGAACAGGCCGACCGCACGCCAACCCCGCAGTGGGTGCGCGTGGTCGGTGGCTGGAACGAATTCCAGTTCGCCGAAAAACGCATGCCGACCCTCGAAGAACTCAACCAGGCCGCGCCGGATACGCCGGTGTTCGTCCTGCACCTGTATGACCGCGCGCTGCTCAACCGTGCCGCACTGCGGGTTGCCGGTTACACCCGCGACACACCAAACCCGCCGGGTGGCGAGATCGTCCGGGATACCAATGGCAACCCGACCGGGATGCTGGTGGCGCGGCCGAACGCGATGATTCTGTATTCGACACTGGCCAAGGGGCCGAAACTGCCGCTGGAATATCAGGTCAACTCGACCCGTCAGTTCATGCGTGAACTCAATCGCCTCGGCCTGACCAGTGCGATCGATGCCGGCGGTGGTTTCCAGAACTATCCGGACGACTATCAAGTGATCGAGCAACTGGCCAAGGACGACCAGTTGACCGTGCGCATCGCCTACAACCTGTTCACCCAGAAACCGAAAGAAGAACTCAGCGATTTCCAGAACTGGACCGGCAGCGTCACCCTGCACCAGGGCGACGATTACCTGCGGCACAACGGCGCCGGCGAGATGCTGGTGTTCTCCGCCGCCGACTTCGAAGACTTCCTCGAACCGCGCCCGGACCTGCCGCAGACCATGGAACAGGAGCTGGAGCCGGTGGTGCGCCACTTGGTCGAGCAGCGCTGGCCGTTCCGTTTGCACGCCACGTACAACGAGTCGATCAGCCGCATGCTCGACGTGTTCGAGAAGGTCAACCGTGACATTCCGTTCAACGGTCTGCCGTGGTTCTTCGACCACGCCGAAACCATCACCCCGCAGAACATCGAGCGGGTGAGGGCGCTGGGCGGTGGTATCGCGATTCAGGACCGCATGGCGTTCCAGGGTGAGTACTTTGTCGATCGTTACGGCAAGCAGGCCGCTGAGGCCACGCCGCCGATCAAACGCATGCTCGCCGAAGGTGTGCCAGTGGGCGCCGGCACCGACGCCACGCGGGTTTCCAGCTATAACCCGTGGACGTCGATGTACTGGATGGTCAGCGGCCGTACCGTCGGTGGCCTGGCGTTGTACGAAGAAGGTCTGCCGCGCACCACCGCGCTGGAACTGTTCACTCACGGCAGTGCGTGGTTCTCCTCCGAGCAGGGCAAGAAGGGCCAGATCAAGGTCGGGCAACTGGCGGATCTGGCGGCGCTGAGCGCGGATTTCTTCCACGTCGAGGAAGAAGCGATCAAGTGGATCGAGTCGGTGCTGACCGTGGTCGGCGGCAAGATCGTCTACGCCGCCGGCGATTTCGAAGACCTCGGCCCACGCTCGATTCCAGTGCTGCCGGACTGGTCGCCGGTGGTCAAGGTCCCGGGCCACTGGCGGCCGAATTCGCCGTTGCAGGCGCAGGTGCACCAGTGTGTCGGGGCCTGCGCGGTGCACTCGCACAGCCACGAAAAAGCGCGCCTGTCGAACGCACCGGTCAGCGACTTTGCCGGGTTCTGGGGCGCCTTCGGCTGTTCCTGTTTCGCCTTCTGACGAATACAAAAAAAGCGCCGGCCAACTGGTACGGCGCTTCCTGCAACATCCATCCCAAGGAGTTTCCCATGAGCGTTCCCTACAAGCGTCTGAACAAAGATGATGCGGTCGTGTTGCTGGTCGATCACCAGACCGGTCTGATCTCGCTGGTGCAGGATTTCACGCCCAACGAATTCAAGAACAACGTGCTGGCGCTGGGCGACATCGCCAAGTTCTTCAAACTGCCGACCATCCTCACCACCAGCTTCGACGCCGGTCCCAACGGCCCGATCGTGCCTGAGCTGCGTGAGCAGTTTCCGGATGCGCCGTTCATTCAGCGCCCAGGCCAGATCAATGCCTGGGACAACGAAGACTTCGTCAAGGCGATCAAGGCCACCGGCCGCAAGCAACTGATCATCGCCGGTGTGGTGACGGACGTCTGCGTGGCGTTCCCGACCCTGTCGGCCATCGCCGAAGGCTATGACGTGTTCGTGGTCACCGACTCGTCCGGCACCTTCAACACCACCGTGCAACAAGCCGCGTGGGCGCGGATGTCGGCCGCCGGTGCACAACTGTTGAACTGGTTCTCGGTGGCGTGCGAGCTGCAGGGCGACTGGCGCAACGACATGGAAGGCCTGGCGCACCTGCTGTCGGAACGCCTGCCGAACTATCGCAACCTGATCAACAGCTACACCAAGTTCACTGCCAAGTAAGAAAATCAAAAGATCGCAGCCTGCGGCAGCTCCCTGGAGACCGCATGGCTGCGATTTTTTGCTGTCAGCGCTTCTGCAGCCAACCGAGAAACCCACCCTTGCGCATTGGCGCCGGTTTCGCCATCAACGCGAGGCGGCTGTTCTGCTGCCGCACGGCCTGCAGTTTGTTCAGCGCCTGGCCGACTGCGCTGCGTTGCTCCATGCATTGGCGGGTCAGGGCTTTATCGAGGCGATAGATGATGCTCGACGTCAACGCCGTGAACGTGGCCTGCGACGGCGTGTCGGCGAGGATGCTCTGTTCGCCCATGACCTCGCTCGGCCCCATGCGCCCGGCTTCGGTCTGGCCATTGCCATCGGGCACGGTCGCGCTGACCACGCCAGTGGCGATCACAAACAGACTCTCGGGAACCTCATCCAGACCCAGCACCACCTGACCGGCGGCGTACTGTTGCGCGACCATCGATTCAGCAAGGCGATCGCGTTCCTCATGACTCAACGAGCGGAAGACTTTCACTTCATCGAGCAGCGCCCGGGCGCGGGTCGAAGGCTCGATCACGCCATCGGGGTGTCGGGAAATACCCGCGGCTTCGAGATGACGGTGGGCGAGGTCGAACAGTTGATTACGCACCTCGGCTTTCTTGCCCAGTTCACTGATGAAGCCGCTGGCGACGTACTCCGACGTCTCTTCACCGGCCTCTTTCAACACGGCTTTGGGCGGCGGGTTCAACAGCAGGCTGCTGCTGCCTTGCAGTGTGCGGTCGAGGGCGTCGAGCACCCGCCGTGGGCGGATATGATTCGGCACCTTGATGCTGATCGAGACGCCGTGCAGGTTGGTCGGACGACTGAGATTGACGATCTTCGCCTTGGCCGCCACCGAGTTCGGCACCACGGCCAGAGTGCCGGTGCTGGTCAGCAGGTGCGTGGCGCGCCAGTCGATGTCGAGTACCTTGCCCTCGACGCCGTCGATCACTACGAAATCGTCCACCTGATACGGCTTGGTGGTGTTGAGCACGATTCCGGAGAACACGTCGCTCAGGGTGCTTTGCAGTGCCAGGCCGACGACGATCGCCACCACCCCGGAAGTCGCCAGCAAACCCTTGACCGGCAGCTCCAGCACATAACCGGCGGCCGCGACGATCGCTGCCAGAAACACCAGCGCGCCAATCACGTCCTGCAACAGCCGACCGCTGTGGCCGATACGCCGCATCAGTGCCAGGCCGATCACTTCAGTCAATACGCGCGCGGCGTACAGCCACCAGACAATCCCCAGCGCGGTCGCGCCAAGTTGCGCGACGCGGTCATCGGCAAACACCGGCGCCACCAACGGGCTGATGCCGGCATTGATGATCAGTGCACTGAAACCAAGAAACAGCACCAGCCGCATGCCGACTCTCGGTGCGCGATGTTTGAACGGCGCGAGGTGCCAGAGCAGGGCATCGAGCAGGAGCAAGGCGGCGCTCCAGGACAGTGGATGGGTAAGGAGGAAAGACATGGCATGCTCCGGCAAGACGTGGATGGGCGGTCTGGCAAGGCAAAAGCGTGGCGAAGGCGCTTGCCCCCGTTGGGTTTTGAAACAACCCCAAAATGCCTTCGCGACTGCTGTGCAGTCGAACGGGGGCAAGCGCCCTCGCCACAGTTGAATGGATTCGCCACACAAGGTTGTGTGGCGAAGGCATCAGTTCAGATGTGTCTTCAGCTCAGCCGCCGCCTGCCGCACAGCCGCTTTGACTTCCGGAATCTGACTCAGCGGATTGAGCAAGCCAAAGTCATGAATCATCCCGTTGTACCGCACCGAGGTCACCGGCACACCCGCCGAATCCAGATGCCGCGCATAGCCTTCACCTTCATCACGCAGCACGTCGAACTCGGCGGTCTGCACCAGCGTCGCGGGCAAGCCCTTGAGCTGTTCGCTGCTGGCGTTGAGCGGCGAGGCGTGGATCTGCGCACGCTCCGCAGCGTTGGTGGTGTAGCTGTCCCAGAACCACTGCATCATGCCTTTGGTGAGGAAATGCCCTTCGGCAAACTGCTGGTACGAGCCGTCGTCGAACTGTGCGTTGGTCACGGGCCACATCAGCAGCTGGAAGCGCAGGGCCGGGGTTTTCTGTTCCTTGGCCATCAGCGCCACGACCGCCGCCATGTTGCCGCCGACGCTGTTGCCGGCCACCGCCAGACGCTTGCCATCGACGCCAATGTCCTTGCCATGTTCAGCCACCCATTGGGTCGCGGCGTAAGCCTGATTGACCGCCGTCGGGTACTGCGCTTCCGGCGATGGCGTGTAATCCACGTACACCGCGACCGCTCCAGAACCCACCACCAGATCGCGAATCAAGCGCTGGTGCGTCGGGTAATCGCCCAACACCCAACCGCCACCGTGGAAGAACATGAACACCGGCAACTCGCCTTTGACCTTGGCCGGACGCACCACTTTGAGGTTGATCACCTGGCCATCGACGGTGATCGCCTTGTCGCTGACTTCAACCCCGGACAGGTCGACTTTTACCGACGCTTGCGCACAGGTCAGCACCGCGCGGGCATCCTTCGGGCTCAGCTGTTCCAGCGGTTTGCCACCGCCGGCGGCGAGGGCTTCGAGGAACGCCTGGGTGTGGTGTTCGACACCCGGGCTGCCGGCGGCAAAAGCGTTGCCGATGGACAGGGCGAGGAGGGACGCAGTCAGGGTCTTGGTGAGGTTCATGCTCAATTCCTTTTTTCGAGAGTTTGTTGTGTGGTGGCGGGCTGTTTTCAAACCGTGAGCACAGATTAATGAGCTGTCGAAAAGTGAAAAAGCGGCTATAAAGCGTTTGACTGTCTACCAGAGAGTGACAATGAACCCGTTCGAAGACATGCGTATTTTTTGTCAGGTCATGGACTCCGGCAGCTTTACTGCGGCGGCTGATCAGTTGGGCCTGTCCAAGCAGTTCGTCAGCCGCCGTTTGATGCAGCTTGAAGAGCGTCTCGGTGTACGGCTGTTGAACCGCTCCACGCGGCGTCTCGACGTCACGCCACTGGGCCAGAGTTATTACGAATCGGCATTGCGCCTGCTGGGCGAAGTCGAGCAGGTCGAACAAGGCATCGCCGGCCAGACCGCCGAGCCACGCGGGACCATTCGCGTCAGTGCGCCGCTGTCGTTTGCCGTGGCGCATCTGGGCTGTCTGTTGCCACTGTTCCTGCAGCGCTATCGCGAGGTCACGGTGGAGGTGGATTTGAGCGACCGCCCGGTGGACCTGCTCGGCGAAGGCTACGACCTGGCGTTGCGTATCGGTGTGCTGGAGGACTCGACGCTGATTGCCCGGCGCATCGCATCCATCGAGCGGGTGTACTGCGCGAGCCCAGCGTACCTGGCCGAACGCGGCACACCGCTCAAACCCGAAGACCTGCACAGCCACGACTGCCTGCCTTACGGACACGGTCGTTCGGTGCAGTGGCGTTTCAACGCGGGGCAGGGCAAGCCGTTGCTGGTGAACGTCACCGGGCGCATGCGGGTGAACAACGGCGAGTTGCTGCGCGATGCGGCGGTGCAGGGGATGGGGATCACTTATCTGCCGACGTTCATCGTTGGCGCGGCGCTGAACGACGGGCTGCTGCTGCCGGTCCTTGATGACTACAGGCCTGAGCCGCTGACCCTGTCGGCGGTGTATCCGCAACATCGCCAGGCCTCGCGGCCGGTGCAGGCGCTTGTCGAATTCCTGCGCGAACGCCTGAATCAGATGTGACCACGCCAAAAATGTGGGAGCGAGCCTGCTCGCGAAAGCGGTGGTTCAGACGATGAAAATGTTGGCTGGACCGACGCCTTCGCGAGCAAGCCCGCTCCCACAAGATTTCAGCCAGAACGCAAGATTTGCCTACTCCACAAAACCTGTGGGAGCGGGCCTGCTCGCGAAAGCGGTGGTTCAGGCGATGAAGATGTTGGCTGTGCCGACGCCTTCGCGAGCAAGCCCGCTCCCACAAGAGTTCAGCCAGAACGCAAGATTTGCCTACTCCACAAAACCTGTGGGAGCGAGCCTGCTCGCGAACGCGGTGGTTCAGGCGATGAAGATGTTGGCTGTGCCGGCGCCTTCGCGAGCAAGCCCGCTCCCACAAGATTTCAGCCAGAACGCAAGATTTGCCTACTCCACAAAACCTGTGGGAGCGGGCCTGCTCGCGAAAGCGGTGGTTCAGGCGATGAAGATGTTGGCTGGACCGACGCCTTCGCGAGCAAGCCCGCTCCCACAAGAGTTCAGCCAGAACGCAAGATTTGCACACTCCACAAAACCTGTGGGAGCGAGCCTGCTCGCGAAAGCGGTGGTTCAGGCGATGAAGATGTTGGCTGTGCCGACGCCTTCGCGAGCAAGCCCGCTCCCACAAGAGTTCAGCCAGAACGCAAGATTTGCACACTCCACAAAACCTGTGGGAGCGAGCCTGCTCGCGAAAGCGGTGGTTCAGGCGATGAAGATGTTGGCTGTGCCGACGCCTTCGCGAGCAAGCCCGCTCCCACAAGATTTCAGCTAGACCGCAAGATTTGCATACTGCACAAAACCTGTGGGAGCGAGCCTGCTCGCGAAAACGGCGGCTCAGTCGATGAAGATGTTGGCTGTGCCGACCCCTTCGCGAGCAAGCCCGCTCCCACAAGAGTTCAGCTAGACCGCCAGATTTGCCTACTCCACAAAACCTGTGGGAGCGGGCTTGCTCGCGAAAGCGGTGGTTCAGTCGATGAAGATGTTGGCTGTGCCGACCCCTTCGCGAGCAAGCCCCCTCCCACAGGGGGCGTGCGACGGCTTACAAGTTCGTAACAACCCGCATTGTCAGGCTGATCTAGACTCGACACCGCTCAATCACGAGCAGTACCCGGAGTGCGTCATGGAAGTGCCCAACAATAAAACCGCCATCGACAGCAATCGACAGGCGTGGAACGACTCTGCTCGCCATCACCGTGAGTCGGTGGAATGGCAAGCGCTGTTGAACGACGTGTCACGGGCTGATTTTTCCTGCCTCGACGACACCTTGCGCGGCCTGCTGGAACAGGTCGGTGTGGACGGTAAAGCGGTGATTCAACTGGGTTGCAACAACGGCCGCGAAAGCCTGTCGCTGTTTGCTCTCGGCGCGCGAGCGGTGGTCGGGGTCGATCAGTCGAGTGCCTTCCTCGAACAGGCCCGCGAGTTGAATCAGCGCTCGCCGTACGACGCCGAATTTATCGAAGCCGATGTCCATCATCTGCCGGCCTCACTGCACCGCCGCTTTGACGTGGCGCTGATCACGATCGGCGTCCTCAACTGGATGCCCGATATCGGCGAGTTCTTCCGCCATGTCGCCTCGACCCTCAAGCCGGGCGGCAAACTGGTGATCTACGAAACCCATCCGTTTCTGGAAATGGTCGACCCCGACGGCGAAGACCCGTACCGCCTCGCCACTTCTTACTTCCGCGCCGAGCCGTTCGTGCAGCAAGCGCCGATCGTCTACGTCGGCAAGGTCGAGCAGCAGGCGGCCAAGTCCTACTGGTTCGTGCACACCCTCGGCGCGATCTTCAGCGGCGCCATCGCGGCCGGGCTGAACATCGCGCATTTCAAGGAATACCCGCATTCGAACCGGGAAGAGGTGTATGACCAGTACCTGAATCAGCCAGCGCAGATGCCGCTGTGCTTCACTCTGGTCGCGAGCAAGGCCTGAAGCTTTCCATCGCTCTAACCGGCCTCATCGCGAGCAGGCTCGCTCCCACAGGGATTTGTGTACGACACCGCTCCAATGTGGGAGCGAGCCTGCTCGCGATGGCGGCCGAATGGCCGTCATCGCTTTACGATTGATTCAAGCCTGCGCCGCTGCACTCACCCCCGGCCGCTCCGGTTTGCGCAGCGGTTCCAGCCGAGAGCCGTCATAGCGGCTTTCGCGGTAGAAGCGCCAGCGGCCGAACAGGCCGTAGACGTGGGTGATGCGCCCCTGTTCGTGGTAGCCCATGCGGATGTGCAGTTTCATTGCCGGGATGTTGCGGGTTTCGCAGGTGTCCACGACGGTGTGGCAGCCTTGGGCGGCCATGGCTTCCCAGAGGGCGACCTGCACGTCCACCGACAGACTGGTGCCGAAATACGGCCGGGCCATCTCGCCGCCGAACTCGAAGAATTCACCGGGTTTGACCGGGAACCAGCAGCCGTAATAGTGACGGTCGTGGTAGTCGCGAATACTGCCCCAGATGAACGCCACCGCATGACCATCGGCATCCAGGTACATGTGTCCGGTGTGGCCCTCGGCAGCGAGTTCGGCCATGGTTTCGACGCGGTCTCCGAAATGCTTGGCGAAGGCTGCGGTGTTCAACGGCGTGATATCGACTTTGCGCAAACCTTCGTACGGACGCAGTTTGTGCGGCGGCACCGGGGTCACCAGATCGCGCTCCATCCACAGCAGTTTCCAGTGGAAGAACACGTAGCGCTTCCACAGACTGGCGAAGAAATGGCGAAAGCCTTTTTGACGGATACGATCACGCAGTTTTCCGATGACGTTCATGTTGCCCTCCGTGGCCGAGGCCCGGTCTGGTGGATGTTGCTGTTGTGGGGATGAATCAATCGAGTGCCGCCGCACCCCGTAAAAAGTCCTTGTTCAGATCGGCATAGGACACCCGTGGCACACCCGTCAGCCGCTGCTCCAGCACGCGGCTCAGGGACTCTGCGGGGTTGAGGTAGGCATCACCGAAATCGCTCCCGAGCTGATTGGGGTGCGCGACGATTTCCAGCACGCCGTCGGTCGGCGCGGGGTCGTTGCGCAAGTCCACTGGCGTACAGACGTAGTCCGCCGTGGCACCGGCCAGACTCTGCAAGCGCCAGTTGAGCAAACCTTTGAACACGCGTTTGGGCAGGCCGAGGTTTTGCCCCAGGTTGCGCGCCAGGCGAATCGGCACGCCTTGGTGGGCGGCAAACCGCGCGACGATCTCGCCGATCGGCCAGATGTTGTGTACGTGCTGATGCGAGTCGATGTGGCTCGGGCGCACGCCATGCTCGACACAACGCTGCCACTGCGCCTGCAACTCTTCGCGCACCGCGTCACGATCTTCACGGTTCAGCCACAGGCTGTGGCGCGGCAGGCTGAGGTCGAACACGCCGTGGCCGTCGCAGAAGGTGCGACTGCGCAGGATCGACGCACTCAGCGGCCGGCCGTATGTCAGGTTGAAATGCAACCCGACCCGCCCCTGCAGCGACGCGTGCCGGGCCATGGCGCAGGCCGCTTCGAATGCGGGCATGTTGGCCATGGCCGTGGCACTGCTGATGACCCCGGCCTGAAACGCCGCGAAGATCACCGCGTTTTCATTCGGGCTGAGACCGAAGTCGTCAGCGTTGACTATGACTTGGCGAGGCATGATCGCCCTCCGTGGTGATGACGACAGGTTCGGGCGCCACGGCGGGTTTGGCCGCCCGCCGCGCCCGCCATTGCTGCACCGTCGGTTTCAGGCGATGCCAGAGGCGCAACCCCAGCCCCAGCAGCAGACCGCTGGGGCGCCAGGAATAGAAGCTCCAGCGCCAGTGGTCGATTTGTCCGGTCAGGCGTTCGTGCAGTTGGTGGCTGGAGTTTTCCAGGCTGACCCGCGAGGCATCGATCCAGCGCCAGTGCTCGTCCAGCCCCCAGCGAATCCATTCCTCCAGCAGCACCCGGCCGCTGCCCAGATCGGCGTATGGCGGCAGGAACGCGAGGTTGTAATCGTACAATCGGCCTTGTTCGAGCAGGCCGAGGCGATAGCTGATGCAACGCCCGTTGAGTTCCAGCGTTACCACGCGCACCAGGCCTTGGGCGGCGAGGGCGGTGAAGGCATTTTCGATGCATTGCCGGCTGCGCTCGCTGGCAAAAATTCCCACGCCTTCGTCACCTTTCCAGCTCACCGCTTCGACTTCGCCGAGTATCTTCAGCAGCGGTGGCATGCTCAACGCGTCGGGGGTGATCCGCCGCACCTCGGCGCCACACGCGGCAATCCGTTTGCGCGCGCGGCGCAGCTTGTAGCGCGGGTCACCGGAGACTTCCTGCTGATCGGCCTCGCTGATCAGGTGCACCGGCACTCGGCAACTCAAACGTCGCTCGCCGGTGGAGCTGGCAGCCATCCATTGAGTGAGCGCGCTTTCTTCCCCCGACGGCTCGGACAATTCATTGAGTTGAAGAAGCGCGTGGGGCAGCCGTTGGCGGATCAGCCGCAAGGCCTTGCGCATGTCGTTGCCATCGAGCAGCGACAGCAGCGCCAGGCGGTCGGCCAGTGGATAGCCCAGATGATGCAGGACCCGCAACGGCACCCCGGCAAAGCGCTCATGACCCGCCACCAGCGGCAGGCACAGGCGCAATTCATCCGCTTCCCAACCCAGCAGAATGTGCAACCGTTCTCCCTCGCCGAGGGTCAACTGCGCCGCACGCAACCAGCCGAGGTTGTTGAATGGCGTGTGGTCCGTCACCCGCAAGCGCAGCGCTTCATACGCTGCTGCCGGGAAGTCGGCGGCGCACAGCGAGGTGCGCCATTCGAATCGCGCCGTCATGGGCTCAGGCCGCCGTTGCTTGGATAGGTGGACGGGATGGTTTGCGCAATGCATCGAGGCGCGAGCCGCTGTAACGGCTTTCGCGGTAGAAATGCCAGCGACCGAACAGGGTATAGACGTTCATGATCCGCCCTTGCTCGGTGTAACCCATGCGCAGGTGCAGTTTGAGCGCCGGGACGTTGTGGAACTCGCAGACGTCCACGACCTTGTCGCAGCCCTGTTGCGCCATGGCTTTCCACAGCTCCAGTTGCAGGTCCACCGAGAGTTCGGTGCCCCAGTAGGCGCGGGTCAGTTCGCCGCCGAATTCGAAGAACTCGCCGGTTTTTACCGGGAACATGCAGCCGTAGTAGTGCCGGTCGAAATAGTCCCGCGCGCTGCCCCAGATGAACGCCACGGCATCGCCCTGATCGTCCAGGTGCATGTGCCCGGTGTGCCCTTCGTTGGCCAGCTCGGCCATAGTCGCGACGCGGTCGCCGAAGTAGCGGGAGAATGCGCTGGCGTTGTCGGCGCTGATCTTCACCACCCGCAGCGGCGCATAGGGTTTGAGGCTGTGCGGCGGCACCGGGCTGACCAGGTCGCGCTCCATCCACAGCAGTTCCTGATGGAAAAACACGTAGTGCTTCCACGCTTTGCCAAGGGTGGCGCGCAGGCCTTTTTGTTTGATGTGCTGGCTGAGTTTGCTGACGATACCCATGTTCTGTACTCCGGCGTTCCGGCAGACAAACTCTGTGGCAAGCCCCTTTGCCACAGAATCGGTGTTTGCCTGACGTTGCTCATGACTGATCGGGATTGGGTTCATGACGCGCTCCAGCTCAGCGCAAACAGGGTTTCCCCTGGCAAGTCGAAACTGACGCGTCCGTCGTGGCAGGCAAATGGCGCGTCGCGGCTGCGGTTATCCGCACCGAAATAACGCAACGCACCGTTGTTCAGCGGGCACTTGGCGCCGCTCAGGTCGACACGCTGCAACCGCGTGCCTTTGTTCACGCCGAGCAGGCCACGCTGGTCGTCACCGGCCATCGCCAGTACATCGACTTCAAACGCATCGTTTTCCAGCCACAACACCTGATGCAGCCAGTGCTGCGCGATGAACTGCTGGGCCAGACCGACCGGTTTCAGCGCGAAGTGGTCGTCGCCCGACACCCGTATCATGCCCTTGGGGTACTGCGGCTCGTCGGCGGCCAGAAACCAGTTGAGCATGCTCAGCAAACCGTCCTGCGAGGCGTTGATCACCACCGAGGCCCACCATAGCGAGGCGTAGTGGGTTTCCTGATCGTAGGGGCTGAGGCTGGAGCCGCTGGACAGATTGGTCTGGTCCAGCAGCAAGGCCTTGCGCGGCTGGCCGTGGGCGTCGAGACCAACCAGTTCGGCGGCGCGGCGCACGCTGTCGCGGTAGACGCGGGTGGCGAGCAGGTCGCGGATCATCCATTCGTGCCACGCCAGCGCGTCAATCTGATCGGCCGATTCGCTCAGCAGGCGCCGCGCCCAGTCGATGCCGCGCTTGTCTGCCGCGTTGTCGGCGAACGGCCCGTTGACCAGCCGCGAACTGGCCGGCATGGCGATGCGCACGCCGGCCCTGGCGTTTGCCGGATCGCTGCGCACTTGCCGGGCCATGCTGGCGAAAATCGCCCGGTATTGCTCGAAGCTCGAATAGTTGAGGTTCGGCTCGTCGGCGAAGCCAATGTAGTGGGTGCCTTTACCGCCCAATGCCCGGGTAGCGGCAAGCCAGGCATCGAGGCCGTTGTTGCTTTGCACGTCGGCGCGCAAGTCGGCCTGGCGCTGACTGCCGGCGAGCAGGGTGATGTCCTGTCGGATGCCGAAGCGATCCTGATAAACCTTGCGGAACGCGTCTTCGAAATGCGGGTTCTTCGCCGTGACATCGACAAAGCTGTAGTAACTGGCCGCCGTCGGTTTCAGTGCATCCAGCGCGGCATGGCTGGCGGAGGGCGGCAGCACGTAGGGCAGGGCGATGCCCAGGTCCGGCGTGCGCCCGAGCACTTTGTCGTGCAGGGTCAAACGGGTCTGCCCGGCGTCCTCGCGCAGGGGTTGCAGTTGCTGCGGGTTCTGCGCGAACCGGTTGGCCGTGCCGTCGAGCCAGAACGCCGCTTTGCCGCTGCCTTGCAGGCGCAGGCGCCAGACCTGTTCGCGTTCGCTGACCGGCAACGCCACTTGGTCGAACTGCCAATAGGCGCGATAGGGTTTGAGTGTCAGCGTCAGGGGTTGGTCATCGCCAACCCGCTGCGCCTGCAGGGCGTTGACCCCGCCGTGAAACTTGCCGGCCAACACCGCATGTTCCCCCGGCGCGACCTTGAAATACAACTCGTCGCCCTGCTGTGTCTGGGCGCTGAAATGCACCTTGGCCGGCTCGAACAGCGCCACGGTGTGGTCATCGTGTTCGACGCGGTAATTGCGGAAGCTGTAGCCGGGGATTTCCAGGCGATAACTGGCGGCACCCGGCAGCAGCGGCCAGCGTTGCGTGCCACGGGTTTCGCTGGCCTTGATCACGCGCTCGCCCTGCAATTTGCCCTGGCCATCGAGCAGGTACAGGTGCTCTTCGTTGGCGTCGGCCTGCCACGCGGGCGTCCAGCGCACGGTCACGGTGTCCGGGCGATCGGTTTGCAGGTACAGGCTGCCGTCGCGGATCTCGCCCCAGCGCATCGACGCGGCAAAGGCGTCCAGCGACAGGCCGAGACCGAGCATCAGGAGCAGGCGTTTCATGCGGCCTTTCGTTGCAACATCTGCCACATTGGCGCGACATCGCTGGGCAGGATGATCAGGGTTTGCCAGAACGCCACACCGCTCAAACGGCAGTACAACACCAGCATCGCAACCGTCACCGCCAGATAGGCAATCGACGAAGCCGCTGCCGCGCCGACGATGCCGTAGGCCGGAATCAATACCAGGTTCAGCGCCAGATTGAGCAGGGCACCCAGGCCCATCAACAGCGACACCGTGCCGGGACGGTTTTTCCCCAGCAGATCCAGACGCAGGATGCTTGCATAGCACAGCCCGAGCAGCCCCGGCAGCAACGCGAGCAGCGCCGGATACGCCGGTTGGTAGGCGATGCCGAACAGGGTGACGATCAGCCAGTTGCCGATCAACGCCATGCACAGGCACGCGCCGAGCATCACCGTGGCCGTCAGGCGCAGCGCCAGCGGGGTGACCTTGTCCATGCCTTCATCCTGTTGCAGCAGGCGTTTCATCAGCGGCGTGGTCACCGCTTCCGGAACGATCAGCAGCAGTTCGGCGGCGGCGCTGGCCATCGCGTAATGACCGAGCGCGGTGCTGCCGAGCAGGGCGCCGATGAACAGGTAATCCGAACGCAGAATCACTTGCTGGAACAGCAGGTCCGGATGGCTGCGGGCACTGTAGCGCAGCAGTTCGTTCTGGCTGGCGCGGTCCCATTGCAGGCGCAGTGGTTGTGCGCGTTTGAGCCAGACCCAACCGGCCAGCACCACCAGGCTGATCCCGGTCAGCCAACTGATCAGTGCCGCTTCCAGTGCGGCGCTTTTCCACATCCAGAACAGCGCAAGAAACAGCAACAGCGGTGCCAGCGATTCGGTCAGGCGCAAGGCGTTGAAGGCGACCACGCCGCCGGACGCATTGTGCAGGGTCAGCAGGCCGCTTTTCAGTACAGTCAGCGGCACCGCCAGCAGCAACAGCCAGGCCAGCAGCCCGAGTTGCACGGTCACATCCAGCTCGCTACCGAATTCGCGCACCAGCGCCACCACCAGCAAGGTCAGCAGCGCGGCGAGCAGACACCCGAACACCAGCACCTGACTCAGCAGCAGGCCCATCGGCCGTTGTTTGGCCGCCTGATAGCCGACGGCTGAATTCAGCCCGCCGCTGGTCGCGGCGCTGATCAAGTCCGGCAGGGTGCTGAGCAGCGCGAACAGCCCGCGTTCGCTGGGGCCGAGGATCCGAGCCAGCAGCACGTTGCGCAGCAAACGCAGGGCGATCATCGCCAGTTTGGTGCCCATGCTCAGCGCCAAATGCTTGAGGTAGTGGCTGCGGCTCATGGCCGGTTTCCACGAAAGATGCGCCACGACAGCAGCTCCGGATTGCGCGCGGTGCGCTGGCTGACGCCGAAACGCGGCAGGTTCAACGGATCGCCTTCGCCGCGATAGATACCGGTGGCGGTACCCAGGGCGAACGGGTAGTCGTGTTCGGCTATCTGCTTGCGTACCCGTTCGTCGTTGTTACCGTTGGGGTAGCAGTAGACCGGCAGCGGCCGATTGCAGCCGTTGTTCAAGGCATCACGGCTGCGGCTGATTTCCTCGTTCAGACGCACGTCGTCCAGCCCGGTGAGGATCGCGTGACTGGCGCCGTGCGGGCCGAAACGCACCAACCCCGAGGCTTCCAGCGCCCGCACCTGATGCCAGTCCAGTGCTTGCGGCTGCGCTTCGGGCGGGCATTCGTCGGTCAGCCGTTCGAGCATCGCCGGCTCCAGATCTTTGAGGCTTTGCAGGTAATGCAGCAGCGACAGGCTGCGCCGGTCGACATCAATGTCGTCCAGCAGTACCGGCAGCGGGTGGTGGATCACGTGCAGGCACTCGATCAAGTGCATGCGCGCTTTCTCGCCATGGCTGCCCCACAAGGTTTCGCCAAGACTTTCCCACCAGAAACGCTGGCGGCTGCCGATGAAATCGGTGGAGAGGAAAATGCTCGCCGGCACCTGGTGTTTTTGCAGCAACGGGAAGGCGTTGACCGCGTTGTCGCGCCAGCCGTCGTCGAAGGTCAGCGCTACCCGTGGGCGTTCGCTGCGCAGTGAGGTGGGTGCAAGGATGTCCATCAGCGGCACGCAGTCGAAATGCCGACGCAGCCACACCAGCAAGTGCTCGAAGGCTTTTGGCCCGACGCACAGTTCATTGCGGTGCGGCAGGTCGGCGGCGCGGTCATTGGCCAGCACCCGGTGCAACATCAGGATCACCCCGGCACCGTGCAACTGATTTCGTCCCACGGGGGAGTTGAGGTAAAGCCAGCCACTGGTGCGTTTTATTAGTTGTTTGATCGCCATGGCTTGAGTCCTCTCAACGGTTTTGTTCAGGGTTCCATTGGGCGTAACGGTGGCCGCGCAGGAACTGCCACAGGCCGATGCTCATGCCTGCCAGTGTCACCAGCAGGAAGGCCGCAAGGCGGAACGGTTTGGGTAACCGGTGTTGTGAATCCAGCAGTCCGGCAATCGCCACGGCGTAGCCGAACAGCTGTGCGATCAGGGCCAGTCGATAGAAACCGTGGTCGTCCCACAGCCAGAAGTTACTCAGCAGCAACGGCAGCAACAGGATCGGCGCCAGGCGGCGGATCAGCTTGTGGCTGATCAGCGCAATCGAATACAGGCCATGCTTGAGTGGGTTGAGCAGCTCACTGCGCTGGGCGAGGCTTTGCAGGCCACCGACGGTCACGCGTTGACGGCGGCGGAACTGTTTGTCCGCTTCGTCGACTCCGTGGTCGATCACTTGCGCCTCGGGCACATACACAATGCGCTTGAAGGCGACCGGTGCGCAGGTACTCAGAAAGAAATCGTCGTTGACCTCCGCCGGCACGCTCTGGAACAACTCGCGGCGCAGGGCGAGCAGGGCACCGTCGGCCGAGACCATGCAACCGGTGCGATTCTCGACCCGGCGCAGCCAGCCTTCGTAATGCCGGTACAGGCTGTCGCCGACGCTCAAGCCGGTGCCGGTCACCGGAATCACCATGTGTCCGGCACAGGCGCCGACGCCGGGATCGCCCAGTGGCGCCAGCAGGTAGCCGAGGGTTTCGCGCGACCATTGATTGTCGGCGTCGGTGAACACCAGGATGTCGCCGGTGGCCAGTGCCACACCGGCGTTCAGCGTCGCCGCCTTGCCCTGACGCGGCAGGTCGAGCACGGTGATCCGCGAATCAATCACCTTGCGCGCGCAGGCCACGGTGTCGTCGGTGGAGCCGTCGCTGGCGAGAATGATCTGCAACGTGGCCGGCTGATAATCCTGCGCCAGCAGTGTGCGCAACTTGTGCTCGATGTGCCGCGCCTCGTTGTGCGCAGCGATCACGATGCTGATGTTCAGCGGCGGCGCCGGGGCATGGCGCCAGGCCGGGAACAACGGCGCCAGCAGGCTCAGCAGCAGCGGGTAGCCCAGATAGGCGTACACCGGCAGCAGCAGGCACATCCAGAAAATGAATTCAGCCACGGGCAGGCCTCCTGGCGTTCCAATGACACAGATTGAGAATGAATGCCGCACCCGCGAGATGCAGGCGCACCCAGTGCAGGCCCCACAGTTGCAGGGTCAGGCTCAGGTCGTGATGGCGTGAACTCTGACGAATGCTCAGCACCAGCGCCGGTATCGTCGTCAACAGCACCATGACTGCTGCGTGATGCGGGAAACCGTTGAGCAGCGCAGAAATGGCCAGCAAGTCGAGCAGCCATGCGCCGAGCGAGAGCATCGGAAACCGCAGCAGGCGCAGGCTGAAACCGTGGGTGCGCAGCAGCTGCAGATGACTGCCCTGACGCCACATCTCCTTGCCCATCCACTCGCGCCAGTTCATTTCGTAGCCCCAGTGCAGGGCCACGTTGCTGTTCACCGCCAGCAGCCGCGCGCCTTGTTCACTCAGGCGCAGGGTGAACTCCTTGTCTTCGCCGGTGCGCAGGTGTTCGTTGAAGCCGCCGACCTTGTCGAACCAGCGCCGCCGCATCAGCAGGTTGGAGCTGGGCAGCCAGTCCACCGTGTGCGACGCCTGGCTCGACGGCCGCAGCGTGCGCCGTTGCCAGGCGGTGGCGTACCACGGCGCGGCGGCGGGGGTATGCAGGTCAAGGCCGAACACGTCGGCCTGAGCACCGGCTTCCAGTTCGAACAATGGCTTGAGCCAGTCTTCGGGCATCTCGACGTCGGCATCGATGAACGCGATCCACTGGCCGCTCGCCAGCAGTACGCCGCGATTGCGCAAGGCGCCGATCAACAAGCCCGGCAGCACCAGCACTTGCGCGCCGAACTGGCGGGCGATGTGCGGCCCGTCGTCGCTGGAACCGTTGTCGACCACAATCAACTCGCACTCGATGTTGGCGGCATGTGCGGCTTTTTGCGCGGCCAGCAGCGTGCGGGCGATGTGCCGGGCCTCGTTGTACATCGGGATGATGATGCTGATCCGATTCATGCGCGGGCCTCGGTCAGGGGTGCTTGTTCGGCTTTGAGGCGCAGGACGCTGGTCAGCGCGAGCATGATCCACACGTATTTCTGGTTGGGTGCGCTGAGGAACATCAAAAACAGGGTCAGCGACAGGAAACTCACGCCCAGGTGGGTCATCAGGTCTGCCTGCTGCCAGTCGCGCCGTTGCAGCCACGCGGCGCGTGCGCGGATCAGGTTGTACAGGCCCAGGCCGAGCATGCCGACGAACAGCAGACCGGCAGGAATCCCCAGTTCGCTGAAGATTTCCAGGTAGGTGTTGTGGGCACGGCGGTACAGGTCACCGATCTTGCGGTTGGCGGAAAACGCCTTGGCGTAACCGGTGGTTGCGTAGTGCAGCGGGAAGGTGCCGGGGCCGGAGCCGAGCAGCGGGTTCTCGCGGATCATCTGCCCGCCGACCACGATGTACGAAGCACGGCGACCGAGGGATTCATCGTCGTGGCCCTTGGCCCCGGCGCTGAGCACGCTCAGGGATTGAATGCGTGCGATGTAACCGGCAGGCATTGCGTAGATCGCCAGCGGTATCACGATGGCCGCACCCAGCATGGCAAAACCCAGGTGCCGTGGGCGGATCCGGGTCAGTTGGGCGCGGTAGTGCCAGCAGCCGATCAACAGACTCAAGGCCACCACCACCAGCCCGGAGCGCGACTCGGTCTTGGTCATGCCGCCGAGCAGCAACAGGCAGCAGGCGCCCCAGAACAAACGATGCAACAGATTCGGGCCGCGAATCACCAGCAGCAGCCCCAGCGGAATGGCGAAAGCGATCAGCAGGGCGAAGGCGTTGGGGTCTTCGAGCAGCCCGGCAGCGCGGCCTTGATCCTGAAATCTGGTCGAGAACATGGCCATGACGCAGGTGGCGCTGACGCTCAGGGTCACCAGTCTGGCGAACAGGTCGAGGTTCAGTTCGCGGCCGATCAGCAGGGTGATGACAAACAGGATCAGCCCGACGCTCAGTTCACGTAGATGCCCCAGCGACATGCCCATGTCATCGGTGTTGAGCAGGCTGAGGAAATACAGAACCAGAAACCACGCCAGAAAACGCCAGAGGTTACTGCGCAGGCGTTCGCCGGGAATCTGGTGCATGGCCAGTTGCAGCATCAGGATCACCGCCAGTGACGCGCCGATCAGTTTGCTTCCGGACAGCGTGCTGTCCTTGAAGAAACCTTCGAATGGCACCAGCGCGGCAATGCCCAGCAGGCCCCAGGTTGGCTTGCGGTACAACACCGAGAAACCCACCAGCCCCAACACCGCGCCTGGTGCCAGAAACGGATAAGGGCTGGCGAGCAGACCGATGCACACCAGGCCGAGCAGAGTGACGATCGAGAGCGGGAAAATCATGCGCGTGCCTCCCGTGCCGTGCGGATGTACAGCTGCGACCAGCGTTCGGCCAGGGCCTTGAGGTCGTAGCGATCCTGTTGTGTACGCTTTGCGTTGTCGCACAATTGCCGGGCCAGGTCTGGCTCGTTCAGCAGATTGTCGAGCTGACGGGCGAGGGCGCTGCTGTCGGCGGGGGGCGCCAGCAGGCCGTTGTGCCGGTGCTCGAGCACATCGGGAATACCGCCGACAGCGAACGCCACCACCGGCACGCCGGCCTGCATCGCTTCGAGCAGAATCATTGGCGTGCCTTCGGTGCGCGAGCTGATCACCAGCGCATCCAGTTGCTGCCACCACGCTTGCATGGCGGTCTGGTAACCGGGCAGGCGTATGCGTGGTGACAGTCCGGCGGCGTCGATCCGTGCCTGCAGGGCTTCGCGTTCCGGGCCATCGCCGAGCATCACCGCATCCAGTTGCGGATGCTGGTGACACAACGGAATCAGAGCATCGAGAAAAAGATCCGGGCCTTTTTCGCTGCTCAAGCGCCCGACGTAACCGGCCAGCCAGCGCTGGCGGTCAACGTTGCAAACCAGCGCGGCGGCGGCCGGCAAGCCGTTGGGGATCACCTGCAGCTTTGCCGCCTGCACGCTGGCCTGACGATGCAGCACGGCAATACTCTCGGCCACGCACACCACCCGATCCACTGACGCGGTGCGGCACAGCTGCAGACTCAGCCAGGTGTAGAACTTCTGTTTGCGGCTGCGCGGGGTGAAGCCGTGCTGGGTAATGACCAGCGGCAAACGCAACAGCGTCGCCCCGACCCAGCCGAACAACAGCCCCTTGAAGTTGTGGGTGTTGATCAGTGGCTGCTCGCTGCGCCGGGCGCGCAGATGGCGCAACAATTCGCCGAGCCCGGCACAACCACGACAGTCCACCCCGGCCTCGCGAAAGCGCGCGATCAACGCCGGCGGTGCATCGAGAAACAGCACTTGGTGCTGCCCCGGTGTCGCCAGGCAGTGATCGAGCAACATCCGCTCGGCCCCATAGAAGCCACCGCTGCTGAGCAAATGAATGATCGGCAGCGCGGCGTTCGGGGTGGACAGCGTGTTCAATTGCGCACCCAGTGCACGAAGCTTGGCACGGTCCAGTTCTTGTGCGGATTGCGTGGCAGCACGTTCTCGTCGTTGATCACCAGCAACACGGGCAGGCCCAGTTCGTGGGTGATTTGCGCAGGGTGTTTGAAACGGTGATCGAAGAACTCACGCACATAGACCAGGGCAATCGCCAGCAGCAGCCCGGTGAACAGCCCGAACGGGATGATCAGCAGCGGTTTGGGGAAGGCCGGCTCCGTCGGTTCAAACGGTGGGCTGAGGACCTTGGCGTTCGACAGGTCGTCGTTGAGCGAACCGGCGGTGCTGCTTTCGGCAAAGCGCTGTGCGTAGGTCGAGAACGCCGTGTGCAGCGCGTCGATTTCGGTGTCCATCTGCCGCAGCTTGCTCTGGGTCTGCTGCAGGGTATGGATGCGGTTCTTGAAGTCGGCGATGCGCGCGGTTTTCTGGTCGATCACCTGTTGCACCACGGCCAGGTCGTTGGTGCGTTCCTGAATGCGGTTGCTCACCACTTTGAGGAACTGCTGACGGGTGCGGGCAATCTGCTCGCGAGTCAGCAGCATCGGCTCGCTGCCGGGCTGGAACACCGCGAGGTCATTCATGTAGCGGCTGACCTGGGTGGTCAGTTGTTCGCCCAACTGTTTGACTTCCCGGTCCTCGAACGCCACGTTGTCGACAGTGGTGGTGAAGGTGTAGGGGAAGGTGTAGTCGTTGAGCTTGTTGGTGCTGGCAGCGGCCAGTGCGGTTTTCAGGTATTCGAGCCAGCGCTGGCTCTGCAACAGACGATCCTGGTACAGGTTCAGGGCTTGCTCTTCGGTGTTGATCGCGTTCAGGCGGAAGGTGATTTCTTCCTTCGGATCGGACGAACCGACACTTTCCAGCAACGCCTGGCGATTGCCTTCCAGCCCATCAAGGCGCACCTGATACAGGTGCTTCTTGGTTTCGTAGAAGGATTGCGGCAGGTCGATCGATTGCAACGCCTGACGGCTGACCAGATAGTTTTGCAGCAGGGAGGCGACAAACGTCGTGCCCTGGTGCGGATCCGGGAAGCTGTAAATGATCGAGATCACGTTGGAACCGGGCAGGGTCTCGATCTTCAGGCTGTCGAGGGCCTGTTGGGTGAGGCCGTCGAGCACGGTGTCACGCACCGGATCGGTTTGCAGCCCGAGCAGGTTACGCAGCGGATTGATCACGTACTGGCGCAGCGGCGAGGAGACGTAGCGCCGGAACGGGTCGCTCACCAGTTTGGCGAACACGCCCACCGGTGGGTTGTACTCGCCCTTGTCGCGCAACTCGCTGATGGTCTGGCGGATCAGCGCCGGCGACCGCAGGATGTTGCTTTCGGTTTCCATGTCCGCCAGTGACGGCGGAATGAAGGTGGCGTTATCGACCGTCAGTGACGTGGTGGCGTCACCCTGGGAAAGTTTTTTCGACTGCACGATCACCTGGGCGGTGATATCGAAGCTCTGTTTGAGCACCAGCGGCAGTACCAACGCGATGACTGCAAAGATCAGGAAGACCCGTTTCACCAATTGCTTGTTGGCGAAGAAGATCCTGAAGAACTCATGCAGGTAGTTTTCCTTTGGATTCATGATCGTTCACCTGAGAGTCAGTTACTGCTGCTGCTTTTGTTGTCGACGCGGTAGCCGAAGCTGAAGCCCACGCCCTGGAACAACACCACGTCTGCCAGTTGCCGAGCCAGATCGCCGGCACTCGCCAGTTTGGTTTTCGGCACGAACAGCATGTCGTCCGGTTGCAGGTAGGCGATCTGCGACGCGTCGCCCGCCAGGGCTTTTTCCACGTCGTAGTGCACGGCCTGCACCTGATTGCCGTTGCGGCGCATGATCACCACCGAATCCAGACGCGCCTTGACGTTGGTGCCACGGGCCAGGGTCAACGCTTCAAGCACCGAGACCGGGCGGCGGATCGGGTAGGAACCGGGCTGACCGACTTCGCCGAGCACGTAGATCTCGTTGCCGGCGGTGGATTTGAGCATCACATCGACGCTCATCTTCCCGGGCAACTGCGCGTATTTCTGGTTGAGGAAGGTTTCCAGTTGGTTGATGGTCATGCCTTGCAGCGGCACCGCGCCGATTTCCGGGAAACTCGCATAACCGTCGTTGCCCACAGTGATCTCGCGGCTCATGCCGGTGGCTGGGTGATTCAGCGCGCTTTTGAGGTTCTGTTCATTGGTCAGCGGGCTGATGACCTGCACCGTCAGCTGATTGCGGTTGGGCTGGAACAGTTGCTTGCGCTGATAGGCGCGCTGGATTTCTTCGCGCGCCTCGTCGCCGGTCAGCCCGGCGATTTTCACCGAGGTGTTGGCGCCAGGCAGGTTGATGGTGCCGTCGGGCAACACCAGTTGGTTGCCGTTGAGCTGGCTGGCCGCGGTGAAGTTCAGGCCAATCTGGTCACCCGACTGCACGCGGTAGGCGTCCGAACCGCTGGTGCTGATATGGAAGATCACATCCAGTACATCTTGCGGGCGCAGGGTCTGTTCGACCTTGGGCATGTCGGTCGCCTGGGCATTGGCCGGCGTGGCGGTGAGGATATTCACCGGCATGTTCTGGGTTTCGGGGGTGCTGGAGCAGCCTGCAAGCGGCAGCATCAGCAGAACAAGTATCTTGGCGTTCATGGCGTCATCCTTCGCGTTTGCTTACAGGTTTTTGTAAAGCCACTTGGGCATGTAGTACTTGCGCCGGTTGAACACGCTGCCGACCACTTTTGCCCCGGCCTGGGTCAGGCGTTGCACAGCGGCCTGGGCGACTTCCCAGCGGGTGTCTTCAGCACGGACCACGAACACCACACCGTCGACCTGGGTCCCGAGCACCAGCGTGTCGGCGGCGGAGTACACCGCGTCACCGTCGATCACCACAAAGCGGTACTGGCTGCCCAATTGGTCGAGCAACGGGCTCAGGCGCTCGGCGGTCAGGTGCTCCATGGTGCGGATCGGCCGGCCGTTGGGCAGGATGTGAAACGGCAAGCTCGACACCTGCACCACACAGTCCTGCAACAGCGGCGGGCTGTCGGGGTTGAACAACAGGTCGCGCAGGCCGCGCTCCTTGCTCAGGTTCAGTTGTTGCGTGAGGTTGCTGGCCGACTGGCTGGCATCGACCAGCAGCACCTGGCCGCTGCTCATCTGCGCCAGTTGGCTGGCCAGTGCCAGGGCACTGGTGGTGGTGCCCGCGCCGGGGTTGGCGGCGGTCAGAAACAGGATCCGCAGATCCAGATCCAGCACGGTCGAGATCAGGTTCGATTCGCTGGGGTTGGCAATGCTCAGGCTTTTGTTGGTTGAACCGTCCATTAGCTTGCTCCGTGGCCGCTGAATACTTTGAAGGGGGTTTTCAACAGGATCTTCAGATCAAGCAAAAGGCTTTGCTCGGCGATGTAACTGAGGTCCAACTCAACGCGCTGGTCGAAGTCGATGTTGCTGCGCCCGGAGATCTGCCACAGGCCGGTCATGCCGGGGTAGATGCTCAGGCGGGCGAGGTGGTTGTCCTTGTAGCGGTAGGCGTTGAACGAAGTCGGCCGTGGGCCGACCAGGCGCATGTCACCACTGACCACGTTGATCAGATTGGGCAGTTCGTCGAGGCTGGTGCGCCGCAGGAAACCGCCGATCCCGGTGATGCGTGGGTCCTTGTCGATCTTGAAATCGATGGCGTCGGCCCCGTGCTTGTTGAGGTGGCGCAGCGATTCCTTCAGCTCTTCGGCGTTGCAGACCATGGTGCGGAACTTGTACATGCCGAATTTGCGGCCGCGATAGCCGGTGCGTTTTTGCACGAACATCACCGGCCCCGGGCTGGTGAGCTTGATGGCCAGCGCCAGGCCCAGCAGCAGCGGTGAAAACACCACCAGAATCACCAGCGCCCCGACGCAGGCCATCACACGGTTGGTGCGTGACAGCGTCCATGGCCGGCCACCGTCGCGGCCGGTCAACCAGCCACGGCCCTGCATGTGGATGGCGGTATCGAGGCGCATTCGGTGCTCGGGGTCCATGCGCTTGTCGCGGCGCATCTGATTGATCGGTACACCTTGCTCATGTCCAGTCATGGGGTCCTCCGCTGATGTTCAGCCGCGAGCGGCGCGTGGGCGATAGACAGTGGGGTAGTAGTCGCGAAACCAGGCGATGAAACGCCCCAGTCCTTCATCCAGCTCGATCCGGGGCTGGAACCCGGTGGCCTGGGCCAGATCATCGGTCTCGGCACAGGTGTTGAGCACATCGCCCGGTTGCAGGGGCAAGAGCTCGACAATGGCTTTCTGGCCGAGGTGTTTTTCCATCAGCGCCAGATAGGTTTTCAGCTCCACCGGGTGGTGGCCGCCGATGTTGAACAGGCACCACGGCGCCATGCTGCTGCCCGCATCGGGGTGTTCGCGGTCCCACTCCGGGTGGTTATGCGGCGGGTGGTCGGTGAGACGGGCGATGCTTTCGACGATGTCGTCGATGTAGGTGAAATCGCGCTGGTGCTCGCCGTAGTTGAATAGCTTCAGCGGCGTGCCTTCGGTGATCGCCCGGGCGAACTGGATCGGCGACATGTCCGGCCGGCCCCAAGGGCCGTACACGGTAAAGAAACGCAGGCCGGTGCTGGGAATCCCGAACAGGTGGCTGTAACTGTGGGCCATCAGCTCGTTGGCTTTTTTGGTGGCGGCGTACAGCGACAGCGGGTGATTGACGCCGTCGTGCACCGAATACGGGATGTGCTGGTTGGCGCCGTACACCGAACTCGACGAGGCGTAGATCAAATGCTCGACCGGGTGATGCCGGCAGCCTTCTAGGATGTTCAAAAAGCCGCAAAGGTTGCTGTCCAGATAGGCTTTCGGGTTTTCCAGCGAGTAGCGCACCCCGGCCTGCGCCGCGAGGTGAATCACCACTTGCGGTTGCTCGCGGACAAACAGTGCTTCAATCGCGGCGGCATCGGCCAGATCAATCCGCGCCAACGGGAAATGCCCGACCTGATCGCGCACCCATTGCACGCGATCGTGTTTGAGCTGCGGGTCGTAGTAGCCGTTGAAGTTGTCCAGGCCGACCACCGCATGCCCGTCGCGCATCAGCCGCAACACACAATGGGCGCCAATGAAGCCGGCTGCGCCGGTGACCAGGATTTTCATGGGCGCAGTCCTTCCGGAGCGATATGGCGCAGGCCGATGCCGCTGTAATGCAAGCCGGCGGCGGCCACGTGTTCCGGGTTGTAGAGGTTGCGACCGTCGACAATCACCTTCGAGCGCAGCTTGCTCGCCAGCAGCTCGAAATCGACCACGCGAAAGTTCTTCCACTCGGTGCAGATCACCAGCGCATCGGCATCTTCCAGGGTGTCATCGCGGGTGGCGCACAGGTGCAGATCGTCGCGATAGCCGTACAGCCGCCGGCACTCGGACATGGCTTCCGGATCGTAGGCCTGCACGCTGGCGCCTTCGGCCCACAATGCGTCCATCAGGTAGCGGCTGGGGGCTTCGCGCATGTCATCGGTATTGGGTTTGAATGCCAGGCCCCAGATCGCGATCGACTTGCCGGCCAGGCCTTGCGGAAACTGTGCCTGGAGTTTGCTGAACAGGATGTGCCGCTGGCTGTCATTGACGTCGGTGACGCTGCGCAGCAGTTTCAGTGGCATGCCGTTGTGTTCGGCGGTGTGCAGCAGGGCGCGCAGATCCTTGGGGAAGCACGAACCGCCAAAGCCGCAACCGGGGTAGATGAAGTGGTAGCCGATGCGTGGGTCGGAGCCGATGCCTTTGCGCACGGCTTCGATGTCGGCGCCCAGCAGTTCGGTGAGGTTGGCCAGTTCGTTCATGAAGCTGATACGCGTGGCGAGCATCGCGTTGGCGGCGTACTTGGTCAGCTCGGCGCTGCGGTTGTCCATGAACATCAGTTTTTCGTGGTTGCGGCAGAACGGCGCGTACAGCTCGCTCATCTGTTCGCGGGCCGCGTCGTCACGGGTGCCGACGATGATCCGGTCCGGGCGCATGCAGTCGGCGAGGGCGCTGCCTTCCTTGAGAAACTCGGGGTTGGACACCACCCGTACCTTGAGGCTGCTGCGACCACGGCGCTGCAACTCTTCGTTGGCCTTGGCGGCCACCTGGTCCGCCGTGCCGACCGGCACCGTGGACTTGATGATCAGGGTGCGATCGGCCTCCATGTGCGAGGCGATCTGCCGGGCGACGTTGAGCACGTGGGTCAGGTCGGCAGAGCCGTCCTCATCGGCCGGGGTGCCCACGGCGATGAAAATCAGCTCGGCATGCGCCACCGCGTCACTGGCCTGGGTACTGAACAGCAAGCGGCCGGCCTTGATGTTTTCCTCCAGTGCTGCGGATAAACCGGGCTCACTAATAGGCGGAACAGCCTGTTGCAGTTGTTTAATCTTGTTCGGGTCAATGTCCACACATAAAACCCGATGTCCGACATCGGCAAGTGCGGCTGCTTGTATAAGGCCAACATAGCCCGTACCAAATACGCTCACGTCCATATTGGCGTGCCTCGTAAGACGGTGGAGGAAGATCGAAAGTGAACTGTCAAAAGGGGTATAGCGCAGGAAGGGAAAAGCGTGTCAGCAAAATGACATGTTGCATGTGTATAACACCGGGCTTTTTTCAGGCTATTGGCCATCAAGTGCTTGCTATTGCTGGATTTGTCCCGTTCTTGACGCTTTTTTCACAATTCAAAGAAAGCGATAAACGGTCGAAAGCCCTGAAATTAAAGACTTGTAGCCGCTGGAGTGTGTCAGGATTGAGTCAACAGTTTTTTGACGCTTCATGAAAAAGTCAGGCTTTTCTTGCGCTTTGATGGCCGGATGCTAGTGTCAGATTTTGACCGACAAACTATTGACCCAATGCCGTTTCGCACCACCGGAATTGCCATGTTTCGATATTTGAAAGAACTGCTTTTAATTGTTTATCTGCTGCTTTATTCCGAATATTACATTGATCGGTTAACGGCTATCGGTGTCGGTTTTGCTGTACTTCTTTTTGGCGCGATGTTTTTGGCGCTCACTTTAGCGTTATATCTAACGGCTTATATTCGTCAGGCACTGATTCGTCATTTATTCGCAATAACGCTGTTTGTTTCGGCGGTATTCTTTGATGTATATACCCGGGTTACCGCTGATTATCTGAGCTACAGCAGTTTTGTCTCGCTGGTGTACTCCGGCGGCTTCATCCAGGAAGCCGCCTACCAGTATCGCGGCGCGATCATGCATGGCGCGCTCAGTGGTTTGCTGTTGCTGTTTGGCATCGGGCTCAAGCCGCAGCATGCGTTGGCGGTGCCCAATGCATGGCGGGTGGCGGCGCCTGTGTGCGGGGTCTTGCTGCTGAGCGCGGTGTTGTTCCTGCGGGCGGGCGAGGGCGCGCGCGGCTTGCCGATCATGTACACGCCGCTGGCCTATCTGAACCTGTTTGCCTATGAAGCGCTGCACAACACCGTCGGCCCGCGTGAGCCGGTGACGCTGGCGCGCAGCACTGCGGCGGTCAATCACGACATCGTGCTGATCATCGACGAAAGCATCTCCGGCAATTACCTGGACATCAACGCGCCGTTCGGGGTGCACAGCAACCTCAAGCAGGCGCATCCAGGTGTCGGCATCTTCAATTACGGTTACGCCGCGTCCATCGCCAACTGCAGCGCCGACACCAACGTCACCCTGCGCTACGGCGGCACCCGCGCCGATTACATGCGGATCAACAGCACGCTGCCGTCGATCTGGCAGTACGCGAAAAAGGCCGGCTTGCGCACCGTCTATATTGACGCCCAGCGCACCGGCGGCAATCTGCAGAACCTGATGACCGACACCGAGAAAAAGGACATCGACGAGTTCGTCCAGTTTGACCAGACCAGCGTGCGTGATCGCGACATGGCCGCCGCTGCGAAGCTGATCGAGCTGCTCAACGACGACCAACCGGAGCTGGTGGTGATCAACAAGGTCGGCGCACATTTCCCGGTGCACGACAAATACCCCGACGCATTCATGGCCTATCGGCCGACGCTGCCTCGCGGGCAGTTCACCGAAGTGGCCGACACCGGCAAGCGCGACGGTTTCAACGGCCAGCCGGACGATTGGGTGTTGTACCGCAACGCCTACAAAAACACGGTGCTGTGGAATGTCGGCGAGTTTTTTGCCCGGGTGTTTGCCCAGGCCAATCTGAACAATGCGCTGCTGATCTACACCTCGGATCATGGCCAGGATCTGCACGAGCGCGGCAACCCCGGGCTCAATACTCACTGCGGTGGTGATCCGGTGGAGGAAGAGGGGCTGGTGCCGCTGGTGGTGATTCAGGGCGATCAGTTGCACGGCCCGGACTGGGCGCAATCGTTACCGGTGAACAAGGACCGTTCCAGCCACTACAACATTTTTCCGACCTTGCTGCAGTTGATGGGCTACGACCTGGCGGGGATCGAAGCGCTGTATGGCAAGCCGTTGACCCAGCCGACGGCGGACGACTTCACCTTCAATTACCGCTTCAATGCGCGGTTGGGGGCCAAGCCTGAGTGGAAGCACATTGATCTGAAGACCATTGTCACGCCGGGGGAGGCGGCGACCAGTGTGGCGGCCGGGGAGTGAGATTTGTGTTGGGCCAACTGGCCTCTTCGCGAGCAAGCCCGCTCCCACAGTGTTCTATGGTGAACCCAGTCTTTGTGAACAACCGCAATCCCTGTGGGAGCTTGCCTGCAAGCGGTGAGGCCCGATCAAACGCCACTGATCTGATCAGGCCGCTATCCGCTATCCTTGGCCCACACTGACCCAGCGGATGGCGGCATGCTTCAGGTTCAAGGCGTTTTCAAAAGTTACCTCACTCCCCAAGGCCCGTTACCGGTGCTGCAAGGCATCGACCTGACGCTCGAACCCGGCAGCAGCCTGGCGCTGATGGGCGAATCCGGCAGTGGCAAAAGCACTTTGCTGCACCTGATCGCTGGCCTCGACAAGGTCGACCGCGGCAGCATCCGTAGCGGCGAGCATCGGCTGGAGAGCATGAATGAAGCGCAACTGGCCGACTGGCGCCGGACCGAAATCGGTCTGGTGTTCCAGCAGTTCAACCTGATCGGCAGCCTGCGGGTCGAGGACAATCTGGCGTTTCAGGCGCGCCTGGCCGGGCGCCATGAGCCGCGTTGGCAGGCGCATCTGGTGCAGCGTCTGGGGCTGGGCGAATTGCTCAAGCGTTATCCCGAGCAGTTGTCGGGTGGTCAGCAGCAGCGAGCCGCGCTGGCCCGGGCCTTGGCGTCACGGCCGAAATTGCTGTTGGCCGACGAGCCGACCGGCAGCCTCGACGAAGCCACCAGCGATGAAGTGCTGCGCCTGTTGCTGGAACTGCTCGACGACACCCCGACCACACTGCTGATGGTCACGCACAGCCCGCGCGTTGCGGCGCGGCTGGCGCAGCGGGTGGTGTTGTCCAACGGCCGGCTGACGTGAACGTTTTCTGGCAAACCCTGCGCGCGCTGCTCAGCCATTGGCGGCGGCATCCGGTGCAGTTCTTCAGTTTGTTGACCGGGCTGTGGCTGGCCACCAGTCTGCTGACCGGCGTCGAGGCGCTGAACAGTCAGGCCCGCGACAGTTACGCCCGGGCCAGCCAGATGATCGGAGGCGAACCGCAGGCCAGCCTCGGCACAGCCAATGGCGCGACGTTTGCGCAGCAGTGGTTCATCGATCTGCGCCGTGCAGGCTGGCCGGTCTCGCCGCTGCTGCAGGGGCGACTGGTCTTGAAGGATCACGACAACCAGCGCCTGCAACTGATGGGGATCGAACCGGTGTCGCTGCCGACCGATTCCGCGGTGGCCGGGCAGGCGATGCCGATCGAACGCATCGTCGAGTTCTTCTCGCCACCGGGCAGCACGTGGATTTCCCCCGAGACATTGCAAGCGCTGGACCTCGCCGAAGGCGCCACGCCGCAGGCCGTCAACGGCCAGACGCTGCCGCCGCTGCATGCGCAAAAGGACATGGCACCGGGTGTGTTGCTGGTGGACATCGGCGTTGCGCAAACCCTGCTCGAACAACCCGGGCAACTGTCGCGGCTGTTACTGCCCAAGGATTTTCATGCCGAACTGCCGGCCGCGTTCAAAGGGCAGTTGCAACTGAAAAGCAGTGCCGAGGAAAACAATCTGGCGCGCCTGACCGAGAGCTTTCATCTGAATCTCGATGCACTGGGATTTCTCTCGTTCGTGGTCGGGTTGTTCATCGTTCACGCGGCCATTGGCCTGGCGCTGGAACAGCGTCGAGGGTTGTTGCGCACCTTGCGCGCCTGCGGGGTCAGTGCGCGGTTGCTGATCGCCAGTCTGATCGTCGAACTGGGTGTGCTGGCCCTGGTGGGCGGAGTGTTCGGGGTGATCAGCGGTTACTGGCTGGCGAGTGTGTTGCTGCCGGATGTCGCCGCCAGCCTGCGTGGTTTGTACGGCGCGGAAGTGGCGGGGCAGTTGCGCCTGAGTCCGTGGTGGTGGTTCAGCGGTGTCGGCTTGAGCCTGTTCGGCGCGCTGCTGGCCGGCGCCAACAGTCTGTTGCGCGCAGCACGCTTGCCGTTGTTGGCAGTGGCAGATCCGCAGGCCTGGCATCAGCAGCACGCACGCTGGTTGCGGCGCCAGGGTTGGCTGGCGGCGCTATTGGGCGGGACGGCGCTGATGGCGTTGGTGTGGGGCGGCAGCCTCGGCAGCGGTTTTGTGTTGATGGCCGGGCTGTTGCTCGGTGCTGCGCTGGTGTTGCCGGTGCTGCTCAGTGCGGTGCTCAATCAACTGCTCGGGCGCAGTCGCTCGGTGCTCGGTCAATGGTTTCTCGCCGACTGTCGCCAGCAACTGCCGGCGCTGAGCCTGGCGTTGATGGCGTTGCTGCTGGCGCTGGCCACCAACATCGGCGCCGGTAGCATGACCGCCGGTTTTCGCCAGACCTTCAACGATTGGCTCGAACAACGCCTGAGCGCCGAGCTTTACATCAACCCGGTGAATCCGGCGCAGTCCCGCGAGCTGTATAGCTGGCTCAAGCAACAGCCGAATGTCAGCGCCGTGCTGCCCAACTGGCAGGTGGCGGTGACCGTGCAAGGCTGGCCGGCGGATGTGTTCGGGGTGATCGATCATGCGCATTATCGACAGCACTGGCCGTTGCTTGACGCGATTGCCGGGGATCCGTGGGCGCATCTGGCGACCGACGATGCGGTCATGCTCAGCGAACAACTGGCGCGACGCCTCAAAGTGCGCGCGGGTGATCATCTGGCGTTGCCGACCCCGGGGGGGACGTGGACACCGCGCATCGTCGGGATCTACGCCGACTACGGCAATCCCAAGGGGCACGTGCTGGTCAACAGCAACCATCTGCTGCGTTTGTGGCCGTCACTGACGCCGAACCGTTTCAACCTGCGCATCGCGCCGCCAGACATTCCGCCGTTTTTGACTGCGCTGCAAACGCGCTTCCAGATCGATGACAGCCGCATCGTCGATCAGGCGCGGCTCAAGGGTTGGTCGGTGCAAGTGTTCGAGCGCACTTTCGCGGCCACGGCAGCGCTCAACAGCCTGACGCTGGCGGTCGCCGGTGTGGCGCTGTTCATCAGTCTGCTGACCCAGAGCCAGAGCCGCCTCGGACAATTGGCGCCACTGTGGACGTTAGGCGTGACGCGCCGCCAGTTGATGCTGCTCAACCTCGGCCAGACCTGGTTGCTGGCGGTGCTGACGCTGGTGCTGGCGCTGCCGCTGGGGATCGCGCTGGCGTGGTGTCTGGATGCGGTAATCAATGTGCAGGCGTTTGGTTGGCGTTTACCGCTGCGGATTTTTCCGCTGCAACTTCTGCAACTGATGGGGTTGGCACTGTTGGCGACGCTGCTCGCCTCAGCCTGGCCGCTGTATTCGTTGTACCGCACGCAACCGGCGGATCTGCTGAGGACGTTTGCCCATGAGGATTAACCTCGTTGCGCTGCTGTTCGCGCTGCTGCTGTTGGGCGGCTGCGATCAGCCTGTTTCTGAGCAGAAGGGTTTTGCCGGGCTCGGCGATCAGGCTGCTCAGTTCACTCCTGTAGTGCCGGGGCGGGTGTTCAGCTTCCCGGCGGATCATGGCGCCCACGAAGGTTTTCGTATCGAGTGGTGGTACGTCACCGCCAATCTGAAGGATCAGCAGGGCCATGATTTCGGTGTGCAGTGGACGTTATTTCGCAGCGCCTTGAAACCAACGCCGCAGCCACCGGGATGGGGCAATCAGACGCTCTGGCTTGGCCATGCGGCGGTGACCTCGGCCACCGCGCACCATGCCGCCGAGCGTTACGCCCGGGGTGGCGTAGGGCAGGCCGGAGTGAACGTGGCACCGTTCGAGGCGTGGATTGATGATTGGCGCTTTGCCAGTCAGGCGCCGGATCCGCTGACGGACCTGCAACTCAGTGCCGCAGACAAAGCCTTCAGCTATCAACTGCACCTCACGTCCAGCCGCCCGTTGGTGTTGCAGGGCGACAACGGCTTCAGCCGCAAATCTGAACAGGGCCAGGCTTCGTACTACTACAGTCAGCCGTTTTTTCAGGCCAGCGGCACCCTGCAAATCGACGGGCAGACCTACACCGTCAACGGCCCGGCCTGGCTCGACCGTGAATGGAGCAGCCAACCGCTGGCGGCCAACCAGACTGGATGGGACTGGTTTTCCCTGCACCTGGACAGCGGTGAATCGCTGATGCTGTTTCGCACCCGGCAAACCGATGGCGCGCCGTATCTGACCGGCACCTGGATCAGCACCGACGGCCAGACCCAAACCCTGACGGGCGAGCAGATCAAACTCACTCCTCAGGACACCGCGAAAGTCGCCGGCCGCACGATGCCGGTGCGCTGGTCGATCAGCATTCCCGACAAACACCTCGACATCAGCCTGTCGGCGTTGAACCCCAACGCCTGGATGAACCTGCGCATTCCCTACTGGGAAGGCCCGGTGCGGATCAGCGGCAGCCACGGCGGACGCGGCTATCTGGAAATGACCGGGTACTGACGGCCATACACAAAACCCTGTGGGAGCGGGCTTGCTCGCGAAGGCGCCCGTAAAGCCCCCACAAAGCAATTGCCCGGAACTCCGCTTCTCCCTGCTCCTTTGCGCGACCCCGTCGAGGACTTCCCCATGAGCGACGACCAGACCTGCTGGCAGCAATCCCCCGACGCAGCATCAGAAACCAAAGCCAAGCCCTGAACAGCGTCTATGCTCAGTGGCACATTCGGCGCCGAACACGCGTTGGCGCCGGGTGCTGCCATTCATCACAGGGAAAGTACCGCTTATGAAGCTCCAAGCACTGGCCAAGGCCATCACCCTCGCAACCGTATTGTCCGCCACCAGCTTCGGCGCATTGGCTGCCGATATTCCGCTGTCCGCCACCCTCGAGGCCGATCAGGTCACCACCAAAGTGCTGGCCGTCGATGCGGCCAAACATCAGGTCGTGCTCGAAGGTGCTGAAGGTCGCCAGGTCCACGTTCAACTGAGCGACAAGGCGAAAAACCTGGCCAACCTCAAGGTCGGCGACCAAGTGAACGTTGAAGTGCAGCACTCCGTGGCGGCCTACCTGGATACCGATGTGGATAAAGGTCTGCCTGGTACTGTCGAGCGCAGCGGCGAGTTGCGCAAGGCTCCGGGCAGTGAAAACCCGGGTGGCGAAGCGTATCGCCAGGTTCAGGTGCAACTGAAAATCACCAAAATTGATTTGAAGAAGAATCAGGTGACCCTGGAAAACCCGGCGGGCCAGTCGAAAATCCTCGACGTGAAAAAGCCAGAAATTCAAGCCAAGCTGAAGGATCTGAAAGAAGGGCAGAGCGTTATCGTCACTTACACAGATATATTAAAAGTGACCAGTCAGCATGAAAGCTGAGTATTAACTCTACAGGATGGTTGTTCTTGTACAGATTATTGTATGAGAACAATCATCTGAAATAAGTGATGCAGCAGGTTGAAAGTTTCGCGAAAGAATTGATCGATAAATATCTATTAACTTTTTCGTACATAATCTTTACCTTTATGAATGACGACATATGCGCCAACTTCTATTAAAATCCCTCTCGTTCGCCCAGTGTCAGGGCTCTTTACCGGTGCATGGATTGCCAGGCCATTACACTGGGCGAACACCTCTTCGGAGCGGATGTATACAATTTCAGACAAAAAAAGGGCGACTTTGAAGTCGCCCTTTTTTTGTGCCCGTGATTACGCCGATGCCTGCCCCTCAAAGCGTTTGAGGGTGGCCTCGTACATCCGGGTCCGGCGGTGATTTTTACCGTAGGTGCCGGCAGCTGCGACGGTTCCTGCCTGGATATGATCCAGATAGCGGAAGATCTTGCGCGGCGCCAACAGCTTGATGCCGTAGCCCAATGCTGTCATTCGATCCTGCAGGGTATAACCGGGCACCCGGTCATCCATGCAAAAGTGCAGTCCCAGGGACTTCATCAATTTGGCGTTCCACAACGTGCAGAAACTTTTTAGATGAGTTTCCCGATAAGGTTTCGGCTCTTTGCTGCGCAAGCCCAACGAGGTTTTGGCCCGGCGAACATAATGTTTGCAAAAGCGCGAAGTTAATCGCCAGGTGTCTCTCACAACCCCACGATTAATTTGCTCGACACACCCGATGGCGGCGATGTCCGCAGTCTTGGTGCACTCACGCAGCATCATCGCGAAGACTTCCTTGTCGTAGACAAAGGTGTCGGTGTGCAGCAGAAACAGATAGTCGGTTTCAACTTTCTCCAATGCCATGTCCAGCGCCTTGCCATGAGCAATATGCCCAGCTTCTTTGCCGGCAGAGGGACGTTCGATCAGATTGATCCAGTCCAGCGAGCGCAAATAATCCAGGCTGGCATCCGCCGAATCATTGTCCACCACCCAAACCGGAATGCGCTGCGCCTGAACGTGCTGGCGCAACAGTTCCAGGCACATCCGGGTGATGTCCGGGGTTTTGTAATTTACCAATACAAGACTGAAATTCGGCTGCGTAACGGCTGGTAAATCAAACTGGCTCATGTCGGGACGCTCATCCACGGTTGATCGGTGACAGGTGTCTGTCGGGCCGGGATGCTAGCGACGCAACCTTAGTTGAAGCTTAATTTGCCGATGAGGAAGTGGGTCGAAGTGTGTCGAGCCCAGACACCTCACACACGACTTAAGCCGGCCCACACGCTAAACTGCGCGTCCTTTTTCACGCCTCAAGGAACAAACGGCGCCCGCCGTAGACTCACGGATGAAACCACTCTCGCTCTACCACCCAGCCTTGTATTGGCTGCGCGTCTGGCAAAAAAGACTGTTCCGCCAGATCGCCTGGCACTGCTCCAGCCAACGCTACGCACACCTGGTTGCCGGCGCTGACCGCCTGCCATTTCGCTACCTGAAACACACCTCGAAACTTATCCGCAAACTCGGCGACTCTGACCTCGCCCTGCAACACAACAAAGTCATCAACCTCAAACTCGCCGTCGCCGCCATCGATGGCGTCATCATCGCCCCCGGCGAACACTTCTCCTTCTGCCGCCTCGTCGGCCGGCCAACCCGCAAACGCGGCTACGTCGAAGGCATGGAACTGTCCTTCGGCGAAGCGCGACGCGGTATCGGCGGCGGAATCTGCCAGCTGAGCAACCTGATCCACTGGATGGCGATTCACTCACCACTGGTGGTCGTTGAACGCTCCAACCACAGCTTCGATCCATTCCCGGACGAGGGGCGAGTATTGCCATTCGGTTCCGGCGCGGCGATTTTCTATAACTACGTAGATCTGGTGCTGCACAACCCGACGGATCGGACTTTTCAGTTGAAGTTGAACGTGGGGGAGACGCAGCTGGAGGGGGAATTGTTGTGCGATCGGGTGCGGGATTATCGGTATCACGTGTTTCAGGAAGGGCACCGGTTTGTGCGGGACGGGGAGCGGGTGTATCGGGAGAATGAGATCTGGCGGGAGGTGCGGGAGAAGGGGCAGGTGGGGGAATTGGTGGAGAGGGTGAGGTTGTATCGGAATCGGGTGGTGGTTAAGTATGAGGTGATGGACGAGTTGATTGGGTAGGGCACGCCAATAGCTACGATGATATTGGCGCCCACTGGTCAGTTTCTGAAATAGAGCTCATCCAGTTGGCGTTTGCGTATGGACAGATACTCTTCCCATACCTTGGGGAAGTCTTCATCTTTGGTTAGCGGGAAGGTCAGATAGATGTACCTTCCAACCACACTGATGTATTGCCTCGCACGCTTAAAAGCCGGTTGTTCGTAAGCTGCCACGCTATCGTCATAGGCTTCATGGTAGTGATGGATGCTCACTCGGTGCGGGGCGATCATGCACCGCGAAAAATCGATCACCCAGCAGCTGTCAACGGCTGTACTCAAATAACCGTAGATACCATCGCTGGATAGACGAATGCACGAATTAGCCTGGGTGCCGTCGTCATCGTTGACCAAAATGATCTGGTCCGCGAAGTATTTGATATTTCTGCCGTCAGGCCCTTGCAGGAGCAAGCTCCAGCCTTCGGCTCCCATGCGGAACTCACCGTTGTTTTCGAAGGTGGCGGTCCAGTTGTTGGCGAGTGTGATTTGATGTTTATTCATGGGTGCTCATGTAAACAGAAGGGCCACAAAGTAATGGGTATTTTGTTTTGAACTCTAATAGAGAGTTTTCATTTTCTGCGCGGATAAAAAAATACTCGTCAATCTTCTCTATTCTGATAGTGAGGCTCTCTTGAGTAGGTATGTTTTTTAAGAATAATTCCTTGACTCCGTTGCAGTTCAAGCCAATGCGGCAAGTGTTGAATCCCATCTTTATCCATTTTTCAGGTGCGGAGTCGGGGGTTTCTGGGATATCGAATTCGAAGGTTATGTTAGGTCTGTTGTTGTCGATTGTTATTTGGAATAAACTTATCGTGCTGATTTCAATAGATTTGGTGAATACTCTATTGAATAGGGAGTTGTCATAAAATTCATTCCAGGTTTTCATTTTTTTCTTTCAGCTCAAGTGGTAGCTGCTAAGTATATGCCATCCGGGACAGGTTTGTTTTCAATGCCTTTTGGGCCATCTGCGGAAAAATAAATTTGTCCTTTTTGATTGATGCGCCTGAGTTCGTCGCGTTCGGCGGTGACTCGGCTATACGGGTTATAGGGGAACGCGCGAGTGGCGCCGCCGGGCAGGGTGACTTGGGGCAGGCGATTCAGCGGCGTCTCATTGATATTGAGTAATCGCGCCAAATTCGTTTTGCCGGATGATCTGTCCGGCCAAGACATCTTAGCGGTATCTGCGTTGACCATCGTCCGGCAGACGCTCTTCCTGCAGTTGACCAAGGTTGTTCCAGCAAGATGGCTTCAGGAAAGGCGCGTTTAAAAATCGACACGGATCCACCCACCCCGTAGGGTTAGGCACGTACTGGTAGTTGTTCAATCCGCCCGCAAGCTTGATCGAATCCGGCGTCAAAAACCGTCCAGTGCTCGGATTGTAGTAGCGATGCCAGTGTAGTGTAGGCCCGCCTCGGCATCGAAATACTGACCTTGGAAGCATAGCGGGTTATCGATTTGGCTGATGTCCAGCGTTGCGAGGTTACCGTACGTTCGATACTTCGCCGACCATATGATCTCGCCGCTTTAATCCGTGAGTTCTTGCGGTGTGCCAAGCTGTTCAAACTGATAGTAGAACGGCGTAGCTTTACGTGGGCCTTCGCCATCAAGCATTGCCAATATTAAAATAGATCTGTGCCCTTTGCCCCGTCCCCTTTGTCGTCCCAAGAGGTCACGACTCCGTTGCCTGAGTATTACGAAGGCGTCTCACAAAAATTAATTTCGCCTTCGCTACTAATACAGCCAATGACTCCAAGGTCGCCTGAGAAAAAATAAGTGTGTTGAGGAATCTCCGAAAATAACCAGAAGGTTTTTTCGAGGTTGACAACGCTTATCTTGTATGCATTCTCAGTGAGCGAGTCGCCAATAAAAATTATTTCGGAGATGTTGAGATCGGTTATTTTATTGGTGATATCCATAAGGGCTTGATTCGCATCATTTCTAATGTAGCTCAATCTGTTGGGGAATGAGCCCCAAGCGATCTTTGATCCGGAAAATGGAAATGCTTTGTTGATATTTAAGACAATATTGTCGTGCGCTTCGCTTTTCAGTTTTTCGAAGTTGATATTGGAGTCCGATAGCTCTTTTTCAAACTCTTCGTCGAAATAACTAAATTTTTAAATGCCTTGCGCCATTTTTATTTTGCTCAGGGTTTTTTCTAGTACTTTATCAAGTTCTGCCCAGTTTTTCGCATTTTCGCTGTAAATGGGCGACTCCCAGTTTTGATTTGAGATTAGTGAAGTTCTAAAGGAGCCATCTTCGCTGAATTCTGGGTACCATCCAATATCTATTATTTGCTCGAGTGGCATTGATGCCTGTAAAAGATCTTCTTTCAATTCGTCGATTATAAGTGTGATGTCGGATCCAGCTAGGCTGGAGATATCATCGAGAGTTATTTTACCGCCGAGCGTGATTATCTTCTGAATGTTCATGGCTTATTTTTTCTTCTTGGTTGATTTTTTGAAGGCGTCTTCAGATATTGGATTTCCATGAATGGTGTTCGCACTCAGCTTCACCCTCGTATACCGGAGTAAAAGGGGGCGTATTTATTTTTGCGTATTTCTTCGCCGATCTGAATTGAGCGAAAAATAAATCTGTCATATTTTTTATTCTAGGGTTTTTAATTGGTCGCAGATTGAAATATAGCAAAAGGGCGAAAAATTTTTTCATTATCTTCGGGGGCAGTGGAAAATAAAGCTGTTCCCTTTAACTGCTGTCCAGAAACTGTAAGCGTCAGGCGGGCGCGGATTGCATCTATATAAGCAAAATCCGTTGAGATTTATATGTTTGAAAACTAAGTTAGGGTTTCCAAAATTTAATCCCTTCCATGTGGCGCTCAATGTCATCCATATCATCATCTCCAAGTGTCGAATCAAAATTCTTGCTTATGATTTTTCTTACTTTGGCAAGGCGTTGGGTTACTCCTTCGTTATCAATGAAATCAGTGGTGGCTTTTTGGTAGTCTTCGATTGGTTTATCGGAGTAATAGCTGCCCATCTTGTGCAGTGAAATTAATATGAACTCGATATCTGCAAGGACTTCGAGAGCATCTTCTCCGTTAAGTACTATTTTTTTGTTGGTTTCTAACATTATTTCCGCCGATTAAATGTGGGGTTTTCGAGCGTCACATTTCCTTTGATCGTAAGCTCCATTGTGCCGTATCTAGGGTTCTTGACCCATTCAAGTTGAGAGTCGGGCACATCTGTTTCGATGTAATCTCTGCCGCGCCCTCTGCCAATTTGATACTTATCTTCAGCCTCGAGTTGGCTCAAAGGCTTTTTATTGGCAGGTTCTACGTAGACACGATTGTTATCCTGCGCTTGGATTACACCATCATTCTCGATGCCAGTAGAGCCCTTTCTGTTGGTGTAATGCCGGACTCGAGTTGTGCTTTCTCCGTGTGGTGCGGGAGCAGGGGCGGTAGGTCCGCCTTCATTGGTTCTCGCTTTTTCTGTAGGGTTACCGACATTACCGATAGATTTTGATTTTTTCTTTGGGCACTCACTATTCAGCCCTAACGGATCCACCCACCCCGTAGGGTTAGGCACGTACTGGTAGTTGTTCAATCCGCCCGCAAGCTTGATCGGGTCCGGCGTCAAAAACCGCCCAGTGCTCGGATTGTAGTAGCGGTGCCGGTTGTAATGTAACCCTGTCTCGGCATCGAAATACTGACCCTGGAAGCGCAGCGGATTATCGATCTCGCTGACGTCCAGCGCAGCGAGGTTACCGTAGGCGCGGTACTTCGCGGACCACATGATCTCGCCACTGTAGTCGGTGAGTTCCTGCGGAGTGCCCAGATGATCGAGCTGGTAGTAAAACGGCGTGGCTTTGCGCGGGCCTTCGCCATCGAGCATCGCCAATGGACGGAAGCTGCCGGGCTCATAGATGTAGCTGCGGTAGCGGTTGTCGGCGCTTTCAGCGATCAGTCGTTCGCCTTGCCACAGGAACTCCGTGGTCTGGCCGTCGACGGTTTTTTCGATGCGTCGGCCGAAAGCGTCGTATTTGTAGGACGCGGTGCTGCCACCCGGCAGGCTGACGCCGATGAGACGGTGCTGGCAGTCGTATCTGTATTCGGTGACGAGTTTCTGGCCGGTGCCGCGACGTTCGCGGATCAGGTTGCCGTAGGCATCGTAGTCGTAGTGGCGGTCGCCTTGCATCAGCAGACGGTTGCCTTTGACGTTGGCGAGGTTGGCCGTGCCTTCGTTGTTCTGACCCAGCAGGTTACCCGCCGGATCGTGGGCGAAGCTTTCCGGTGTCGTGCCGCGTACGCTGACCAAGCGATCGAGCGGGTCGTAGTGGTAGCTTCGGTTGCCTTTGCGGCTGTCGTCGATACCGGCGAGATTGCCGTTAGCGTCGTAGTTGTAGCGACGCTGAAACAGGTTTTTGTCTCGCTGGCCGACGGTGTGGGCTTGCAGGCGGCCTTGTTCATCGTATTGGTATTGGCTGAGCAACAAGCCTTGCTGGCGCTGTTGTTCGCGACCGGCGCTGAACTGGTGAGCGGTCAGGCGTGAGCCGTTGAGGTCGATGCTGCTCAGGCGTCCGCCGGACAGGTGACGGTAGTCGAGCTTGCTGCCATCCGGGAGGCGGCAATGGCTTAGCTGGCCGACGCTGTCGTACTCGTAACGCAGGGTGCCCCAGCCTTGGTGTTCCTCGATGAGGCGATCTTGCAGGTCGTACTTGTAGGCGAGCGGCCAATGGCCGTCGTCGACGTTTACCAGACGACCGAGGGCGTCGTAGCTGTAGTGAATTTCTTCGTCATCGGCGAGGGTTTTTACCAGCAGACGGCCAGCGGTATCGCGCTGGTATTCGGTAACGAGTTCGCTGCCGTCATCGCCGAATTCGGTTTTCTTCAGCAACTGCCCGTTGAGGTCGTATTCGTAGGCCGTGCGACGACCGTCGAAGCCAGTTTCCTGCTGGATCAGGCCGTTCGAGTAGTAATCGAGCTGGTAATGCTCGCCGCGCTCGTTTTCGATGTCAGTGAGCAACAGACGCGAGTTGTCGTAGCGGTAGCGCAGTTGGCTGCCGTCCGGATTGATACGGCGGCTGACCAGGTGCAGGTTGTCGGCGTATTCGTAGCGGGTTATACGGCCGAGTTCGTCGCGTTCGGCGGTGACGTTGCCATAGGCGTTGTAGGTGAAGGCACGTGTTGCGCCGCCCGGCAGCGTGACTTGTGCCAGACGGTTGGCCGCATCCCACTGGTAGTGGGTGATGGCGCCGGACTCTTCCTGGCGGGTGATCTGACGACCCAGTGCGTCGTAGCGATACTTGCGTTGACCTCCGTCCGGCAGGCGCTCTTCCAGTAACTGCCCGAGGTTGTTCCAGCCGAGTTGATGGCGGCTGCCGTCGGGGTGGCGGATCTCCAGCAGGCGACCCTGGGCGTCGTAGCTGTATAGCGTGGCATTGCCGTCCGGGTCGATTTGCTGGGTGATGTCGCCCTGACGGTTGCGTTGGTACTTCCAACTGGCTTTGCCGCGATGAACATCGCTGACGAAACCATTGATGTATTCATACGTGGTGGCTTCGTCTTCCGGCGGGATGACGGCAGTCATCAGTCCGTTGTCGTCGTATCGGTATTCGGTAACGGCCCCCAACGGATCCTTTTCTGCGATCAATTGGCCTTTGTCGTTGTACGCCTTGAGATGTTCGGCGCCGTCTGGATCGATCTTGCTGATCAGCCGTGCATGGTCGTCGTGGGTGTAGACCTCTTCGCTGCCGTCGGCATTGGTTACCGTTACGCTGCCTTTATCGTCCCAGGCGTAATGCGCTTCCATCTGCGAGAAATTGGCCCAGTGACGGATGCAGCGAGACAGTTTGCCTTCGTTCTCCCACTCCCAGTAGAAGGCCGCGCCACCTGCCAGTTGCCGCTCCAGAATCACATGCTGATCGTTGTAGCGATAACGTTCGGCTTCGCCGGCTGCGTTCTTCGCTTCGATCAGACGGTGTTGTGCGTCATAGTTGTACGTCACCAGCGTTTGAACGGTGTTCCAGGCATCTTCCAGGTTGTCCGCTGGCAGGAACTGTTGATAGTCCACAGCGATAATGTGTTTGCGGTCGTAACGCAGAAGCAGGGCGCGACCGGCACCGTTATCGAGGCGCTTGATTCGACCATGAATATCGCGCGTAACGTGCAGTCGATTGCCATAGCTGTCGCTGATGGCAATCAGGGTGGCGCCTTTGCTGTTGAAGCGGAAGTGGTAGAACGATGGGCGTTTGCCTGCCTGCGCCAGAACCAGTTCTGACGGATCGTCTCCGAGAAATATCGCGGCCTTCGACAGGCTGTTGGTAATTGCCGGACGTTGTTCGCTTGGGAGGGGGAAGGGCGTTGCGCGGTTTTCGTGGTCGGTCCAGATGACTTCGTCGCCATTGACCTCGATGCGATGCGCCAGAGCATGACTCCAGCCATAGCCCAGACCACAGTCGATTTCCACCGCACTGGTTCGGTAGAGGCGTGTCCATTCAAACGGCAGCAGGCCGTCAAGTTGGCCGTCGGTCAGCGTCAACAACTCTTCACCGGTCACCATCGAAACCGGGCAACCGTTGGTACAGGTATCGGCGGCGGGCTCTGCGCTTTTATCGGCGTGAGTCTTCGCCTGTTTGGACGCATCGTCAGCTATTTTGCCATCCGCGAGTTTTGCGTTTTTCTTCCCGTCAAAACGCAACTCCGAAATACCGTTTCTAACCTTCGCCGCCACGCCTCGTGCCGCAACAGCGGTGTACTTCGCGACGTACTCCATAAAGCCATTGATGATCTTGAACAGCGACTTCACGAAACCGATGACTGCGTTGATGACCAACTCACCGTACTTCTTCAGTCGGGCGGCGAGGTAGATAACCCCGGTGCCTTCGGCCGCGATGGTCAGTACCACACCAATCACGATGTCGATCGCGATGCCGACGACCATTGCCGTGGTCGCTTTCGCTATGTCGCCAGCCATCTTCATTGGCGGCAAGCCTGCCAGCCAGATCACTGCACTGCGTACCAGCAAAAACAATGCGGCTTCGTCACTGGCCAGCAACATAGCCTTTTTCATGATGTCCGGCGAGCTTTTGGCAACCTTGATCAGCTCGTCTGCTCCGGTGCCGAGATCTTTCGCAAACTTTCCCGGATCCTGGAGGATATCGAGCACCTGATTGATGCCATCCCACACGCCCTTGATGGCCTCCCAGCCACCTTCAAGAATGCCGGTGCCAATGGCCATCGCGGTGCCCGAGGTGGAAAGGTTCGACCATTGTGGCTTGAACCCTGCCCACTCTTTACGCAGGAAACCTTCGAGGTCTGCGGTCACGCCACTGTATGCGCTGAAGAGGGTGTCAATCTGCGCTGGCGTCACTTCGTTGTGAACGCGGATCTGGTAATACTTGCCGGGGATACCTCCGGTCCACGCCGCCTTGCCTTGAGCATCGAGTTTGACTTTGCTGATTGCACCGCCTTCCACGGCGACGATTTCAACTTCGATATCACCGACAGGGATGTCGTAGACCGACTCGAATTTACTTTCGATCAGCAGCGGGCCCTGGAGCGGACACTGAGCCACGTTCGAGGAGAAATCACCGTCGGTCATGCTCACCGATTTACTGGTGTCGCCAACCTTGATCACACGCTCCATGCCTAGCAGTGAGGGCAGGTCTGCGGCTCGACTGGCCTTGTCGGCGGCTCTCGCGTACCAGGTTTTGGTTTGTTCCTGATACAACTTCAGACTGTCCTTGAAGGTGTTCAGTTGGTTGTCAACAAAGGCAACGCGATCCATCAGCCTTGCTCCAGAATCAGGTGGTTTAACAGTGCTTCTTTAAGGTTTTTCGGCGCATCCGGGCGGCGCACGAAACGGCTGACTTTCAGCTTCAGGTTGTTCTCTGGCCAAGCGTTGTAAAGGTCCGGACGTTCTTCTTCGAGCCATTGCAGGAGATTGCCAATCAGTGTCGAAGGGTTTTCCTTGGTCAAACTGTCCAGCAACGGCTTCGGCACTTCCCACCACGGCCAATCCCGCACCTTCGGCAAAACCCGTGTCCCAACCTCCAGCGTTTGCCCGTTAATCAGATACCGCTCAAACACCGGCAGTACTTCCCCAGCCTTCTCCCCAAGCCCCTTCAGAATCGGGTAGATATGCCTGCCATCCCAGAACCGGAAAAACACCTCAGTCCCGTCCGGCATCTTCACCTGCGTCAGGCTGCGCAGATGCTCAAACACACCATTCGGTTCGGCGCGTGATACTGCAAGCCAACCCCAGTCGAGGGCGTCGGTTTCGGCGATCCATGGCAAGAATGGCGAGTTGGAAGTCAGCTCGGTAACGTAGGGCATCACCGGTTGCCAGGTGGAGTAGGGCGTGCCGCCCCAGATCGGCAGGAGCCGGGCGGTGGGTTCGGTCAGGTACAGGGTTTTCAGCGCGTCGGCATCACTCGCCGCACTGATGACCAGATACAAACGCTCGCCAGTCTGCAGCGGCTGTTGTGCCAGCCAGTCCTTGGGCGTAATTCGATCAGATGGCACAGGCACCTGCCTTGCATTTTTCGCATTCTTCGCAGAACGGCGCGTTACGTTTGAGGGTGTTGATCTGGGCCGGGGTCAGGACCTGGCCGGCCTTGTCGGCGTCGGCCTGTTTGAGGATGCCGGGCATCAGCGGGGCGGCGCCGGTGCCGCTGCCGGGGCTGCCGCCGGAGTTCATGTTGATCACCGGGCCGCTCATGGTCACGCCGCCGGCGTCGATCTTGATGAAGCTGCCGCCGCCGATCAGGGTCAACTCGGCGCCGGCTTCGAGCACGACTTTCATGCCGCTGCTCAGGTGGATTTCCTGGCCGGCGTCGATGAATTGCCCAGTGCCGATCTTGATGTGCTGGTTGACGCCCACGGTCAGGTGGTCGTTGGCGCGGGCTTCGACTTTGCGGTCGGCGTAGACGGTGTGGTGTTCTTCGGCCTTGAATTCCGTGTAGCTGTTTTGCTCGACGGTGTCGTGGCGTTCGTTGCCGACGCGGATTTTCTGATCGTGCTCGATGTTCTCATCCCAGTCGCGCTGGGCGTGCAGGTAGATCTGCTCCTGACCTTTCTTGTCTTCGACGCGCAGTTCGTTGTAACCGCCGCCGCCCATCGAGCTCAGGGTCTTGAAGGTGCTGCGGGTCTTGTTCGCCGGCAGTGCGTACGGGACGGTGTTTTCCTTGTGGTACAGGCAGCCGCTGATCAGTGGTCGATCGGGGTCGCCTTCAAGGAAGGTGACCAGCACTTCCATGCCGATGCGCGGGATGGCGATGCCGCCGTATTGGGCGCCGGCCCAGGCGGAAGAGACGCGCAGCCAGCAACTGGTCTTGTCGTCGGCCTGGCCTTCGCGATCCCAGTGAAATTGCACTTTGACGCGGCCGTACTGGTCGCAGTGGATCTCTTCGCCTTTGGGGCCGGTAACCACGGCGCTCTGGCTGCCGAGGATGCGCGGTTTCGGGTGGCGCAGCGGTGGACGGTTTGGCACGTCCCACGGGGTGGCCTGAAAGCGGTTGCGATAGCCCTGATGGAAGTCGTCTTTCAATGCGGTGGTGTCGCTGGTCACCGACTCTTCGAGCACTTGCGGCTGTTTGCCTTCGTGCAGGACTTCGGTGAGCAGCCACAGGTCGTTCCACTTGGCCTTCGGGTGCTCGGTCAGGGCGAGGAAATGGCCGCTGACCAGCAGCGGCTGGTCGCTCTTGCCTTCGGCGAGCTGGAAATCGCTGCGGTGGCGTTCGAGGGCGCGTTTGGCCAGGTGCTTGCCGCGCTCGCGGTCGATGAAGCGACCCGGGTAATCGTAGTCTTCGAGGTCGGGCAGGGCGTCGCCACGGTTTTCGCTTTCCAGCGTCAGGCGTGGTTTTTCGAAGTCGTAGTCGCGGCGCGTGGTGCGGCTGGTGCGGGTTTCCAGGCGCAGGTCGAAACGCTTGATCACCGGGTTGCTGGCGACCATGCCGGAGTCTTGCTGGTAGGCCACAGGCTTGAGTTTCGGGAACACCGTCTGGTCATCGCCGAACACCAGCTTGTGCGCCGTGGCGCTGTGCTGGAAGTGGTAGTGGATACCTTCTTCCTCGCACAGACGCTGGATGAAATGCAGGTCCGATTCATCGTATTGCACGCAGTAGATGCGCTCGGGATAGATCGAACCGGTCTTGAATTCGTAGGCGTTGCTCTGGATGCCGTGCTCTTCGAGAACCATGCCGATGATTTTCGGCACCGTGAGGTTCTGGAAGATGCGTTGGTTGACGCGGTGCGCCAGGTACGACAATTGCGGGCGCAGGGTCACCGAATAACGGGTCAGGCGTTTGCCCGAGTCACCTTGCGCGGCGCGATAGATCTGGCCGTGGATGCCGCTGCCATCGGGCGACAGCTGCAGGAAGGCCGGTTTGTGCAGCAGGGTTTCGAGGTCCAGCGACGGCTGCTCACTGACCAGCTCCACCTCAAACACAAAAGGCTGGCTGATGGCTTCCCGGCCGGTCAGGGTGAATACCTGAAAATCGGCGGAGAGCCCTTCGATGGTCAGGGCAAAGTGGGTTTCATTGGCCGGCGCGAACATCCCTTGTTCCTCGTGCTGTACAGCGGCGTTCGTCGACTACCGCCAGGCGGATCAACGCACGCGAAATTCTGGAGGGGCGTAAACAACATCGACCAGCAGGGCTGGTCGATGCTTGTAACGATCAGCCGTAATTAAACGACTGGAGCACGCCAGTCATCGGAACCCGAAGTACCGGATACTTCGTGGGTCCAGGTGATTTTGCGGTAGGTGAACTGCACTTCTTCCAGGTGGGTGAAGTGCGAGTTGCCTGGATCCTGGCAGTTGTGCATTTTGTTGTTGATGGCGACGATGATCGCGTCTTCCAGTTTGGTGGTGTAGTAGTGCTCTTGAGTACCTTGAGCAGAAGTACGGTACCACTGGATAACGATTTCGCTCATGCGCTCGCCGGAGGTCAGAGCGGCTTGCAGCAGAGGCGAAGCCTTGTCGTAGACCTTGGTGATGATCACTGGCTTGTGAACGCGCTGACCGGTTGGCTGACCGGATTGTGGGTCACGCGGGATGATCACGTCGTGGCTGAAAGCCTGAACCATGACCTGGTCTTCGTGGCCTTCCTGGTAGGTGTTGCCAACGGAGTCGGCGGTGAAGGCGCCGGCAGTGATCAGGCCTTGTTTTTCGCCGGTAACCGACATGTACGCTGGTGTTGCCATGGGGTGCTCTCCTTGCGGAATAAATTTAGGGTGCCCGGGGCGGAATCGCCCGGTGGGTGCCTGACTGTTATCAAGGAGCGTGCCAGGTTTGCTGAAGGTCCCGGAAGCCGGGGGTGAAGTGGCTCTAGTCTGCGGTTGGAGCGATGTTTTTCACTGAATCGAGGTCGAAAGTGCGCAACTTCTTGCGCAGTACTGCGCAAGAAGTTGCGCACTTGGCTGCGAGTCACGCCAATCAAGGCCTGTAGCGTGATGGGTGGTCTTTTTCGCCAAACAAGTGCGCAAGAAGTTGCGCAGCAAGGCCAGGTGCCACCATCGAGCGCTTGAAACGATCCGTCTTGATCGACGGTCAATCACTCACGACCACGCCGAAGGCGTACGAACATTCCCCGCATCGAGTGAGAGCGACATGAAAATCCTGATGGTTTTAACGTCCCACGAGCAACTGGGTGATACCGGTAAGAAAACCGGTTTCTGGCTGGAAGAATTCGCCGCGCCTTACTACGTGTTCAAGGACGCCGGCGCGCAACTGACGCTGGCCTCGCCCAAGGGCGGTCAGCCACCACTGGACCCGAAGAGTGACGAGCCGGACGCACAGACCGCCGCGACCGAGCGCTTTCGCAAGGACTCCGCTGCGCAATCGGCTCTGGCCTCGACGGTCAGACTGGACGCGGTGCAGGCTGCGGACTTCGATGCCGTGTTCTATCCCGGTGGACACGGCCCGTTGTGGGACCTGGCTGAAGACCGCCATTGCATTGCCTTGATCGAAGCGTTTTACAACGCTGGCAAGCCAGTGGCGGCGGTGTGTCATGCGCCCGGCGTGCTGCGTCATGCCAAAGGTGCGGACGGTCAGCCGCTGGTCAACGGTAAGCAAGTGACGGGCTTCACCAACAGTGAAGAGGAGGCGGTAGGGCTGACCAACGTGGTGCCGTTTCTGGTGGAAGACGAGCTCAAGGCCAAGGGCGGGATCTTCTCCAAGGGTGCGGACTGGTCGAGCTACACCCGTGAGGACGGGCTGCTGCTGACCGGGCAGAATCCGGCGTCGTCGGAAGAGACGGCGTTCGCGCTGTTGTCGCGACTGCGCTGATAGCAGCACCTTATTCTGTGGTGAGGGAGCTTGCTCCCTCGCCACATTCAGATCAGTTTCAACCCCAAAAACCGGGCACACTCTTCAATCGAACGCCGCTGCGTCTCGGCATACAACCCCAGCTCATCAATGGTCGAACGCCCCAAGGCCTGTTCGAACGCCTGGCGGTTCGAGTGTTCGCCATAGTGCGTCTGCGCCGCATCACCAAGGTTCGACTGAAAAATCCCCGCCGCACTGACCGGCAGGAAATCTTCGTACACCAGCGGTTCGGCTTTCACATGCCCATCGCGCAGCAGATCTTCCAGCGACGCCGGCGACGGCGCACCCGCTGCCAGGCCTTTTTCCGTAGCGAAGTAGCGAAAGTACGCCAGATCCTGTGCGCGCATGCCTTCGACGCTGTCAGGAAATTCGCCAAAGTGTTGGGTCATCAGCGCGTTGTAACGTGCGGCGTTGCCTTCGTTGGGGAAGTCACCGAGTTCATCGCGCGCGGCATTCAGCAAGCGGTCATACAATGCCCGACCTTTAGGTGTCAGCGCCGCACCGCGTTGCTCGATCTCGCCGAAACGCGCGCTGTGGCTGCCGTGGCTGCCGTGGGTGCCGTGCTGGTCCGTGAAGGCGATCGGCTCGTCCAGCGCCTTGAAACTGGTCTGGCGCAGCAGGATCGGGCAGTGCCGGCGCGGCGGACCCTCGATCACCGCTTTGGGGGTGATGCCGTGCACCGGCATTTGCGCCTGAACGATGTCGATGTCCAGCGTGCGCGGAGTCAGGTGATTGATGTGTGGGCCTTTGAATGCCACCACATCGGCGATCAAACGGTGCTGGGCGCTGAGCGTGCGGTACTGCTCAGCGGTGACGGTTGCGCTGTGATGCCAGCGAAAGGTCTCCAGTGCCTGCAGGACAAATTCCGCCGCCTCATGCTCATTCAGGCCACCGGCCGCTTCCGCCTGATCGATCAGCCTTAGCGCCTGCGAGGTAAAGATCGAGCGCTGGCTCAACACCGACTCGGCGAACGTGCGCAACTCGGGATCTTCGATCAACTCCAGGCGCAGCAGCGAAGTGAACACCCGAAACGGACTGACCTGCAGCGCCGCTTCATGCACCGCGCGAAACGCCGTGGAGTGCACCGGTACGCCCGCCGGGGTCAGGTCGTAATAACCCACCGGTTGCATGCCCATCACCGCGAACAGGCGGGCGAGGGTCGCCAGCTCTTTGCCGGTGCCAACGCGGATCGCGCCATGGCGCTCCATGTCCAGGCGCTCGATCTCGCCGGTGCCGTGCAACTGCCGGGCGATGTGCGGCTCGCGCGCCAACACCTCGCGGTTGGTCTGCTCCACCAGTTCCATCAGTGCGCCGTACAACGGCACTTCTTCGCGGTACATGTCGGACATCGCTTTGGAGAAGCGTTGGCGGATCAGGTCGGGGCTGACGAAAGGCTGCACGGTCATGAAAAAAATTCCTGCCACGGTCATGTAAAGAATGGAGGAAAAGATCGCAGCCTTCGTCGACGGCGGCAAACGAAGAATCCTACGGACTTCATTCTGCCAACGACTGATCCACCAGTTCTATCCAGTGCGAAACCTGCGTGCGGCCGGCGCCGGCCAGATGATGCTGGCAACCGACGTTGGCGGTGACGATCAGGTCCGGGCGCCCGCTCTCCAAGGCATTGAGGCGGTTGTCGCGCAGTTGCCGGGCGAGGGTTGGTTGCGTCAGTGAATAGGTGCCGGCAGAACCGCAACACAGTTGCCCGTCCGGCACCGGCGTGAGATTAAATCCGAGGCGGGTCAGCAGCGCTTCCACCGCGCCGCCGAGTTTCAGCGCATGTTGCAGGGTACAGGGGCAGTGCACGGCGATCCGCCGTTGGCTGGCGGCACACACTTTCTCCAGTGGTTCGTGCGCGAGGATTTGCACCAGATCCAGCGTCCGTTCACTGATCTGCCGCGCCTTGTCGGCGTAGCGCGGGTCCTGCGCCAGCAAGTGCCCGTAGTCCTTGATGAACGCGCCGCAACCGCTGGCCGTCTGCACGATCGCTTCGGCGCCGTTTTCCAGGTGTGGCCACCAGGCGTCGATGTTCTGCCGGGCGCGGTCGAGGCCCTTGGCCTGGGCGTCGAGGTGATAGTCCAGCGCACCACAGCAACCGGCCTCGGCCACTGGAGTGACGCTGATCCCCAGCCGATCGAGCACCCGCGCCGTCGCGTCGTTGGTATTCGGCGACAGGCCCGGTTGCACGCAGCCTTCGAGCAGCAACACCCGGCGCGTATGGCGCGGAGCAGGGCGTGTGCCGGACACTGGCGCGCGTTGCGGCAATTTGCTTTCGAAGCTTCGCGGTAGCAGCGGCCGAAACGTTGTGCCGACCCGCAGCAATCCCTTGAACACCCCGGGGTTCGGCGCCAGTGCGCGCAAGCCCTCGCGCAACAAACGCTGGGCAGCGGGGCGCGGCACGGCCCGGTCGACCACCGCCCGGCCAATGTCGAGCAGGTTGTGATAGTCGACGCCGGAAGGGCAGGTGGTTTCGCAATTGCGGCAGGACAGGCAGCGATCCAGATGCAGTTGAGTCTGCTCGGTGGCCGGGGCGCCTTCGAGCACTTGCTTGATCAGGTAGATGCGCCCGCGCGGCCCGTCGAGTTCATCACCGAGCAATTGATACGTCGGGCAGGTCGCGTTGCAAAACCCGCAATGCACGCAGGTGCGCAGAATCTTTTCCGCCTCGGCAGCACGCGGCAGTTGTCGGGCTTGTTCGCTGAGGGTGGTCTGCATGGCTAGAACTCCGCGTACATCCGGCCGGGGTTGAACAGCCCTTGCGGGTCGAGTTGCGCCTTGAGCTGGCGGTGATAGCGCAGCAATGCCGGGGCCAGCGGCTGGAACGGTGTGTCGCTGGCGCCATGGGTGAAGCAGGTGGCGTGGCCGCCGAGTTCCTGGGCGAGGATCTGAATGTGTTCGTGCTCGGATTTCAGCCAGCGTTGCGCGCCGGCCCAGTCGATCAACTGCTGGCCGGGCAAGTCCTGCGGCCCGAGATCGTTCGGCAGCGACAGGCGCCACAGCGGCAGGCCCTCGTCAAAAAATGCCAGGCGTTGTTCGTTCAAATCACGCCAGAACACCGAGTCCAGCGGCTCGCCGCCAAGGCGTTGATGGGCGGCGGTCACCGAACCTTCGCCACCCTCCAGGCGCAGATACAGGCTTTGCCCGTCATGACAGGCGCCGCTGATCGGCAAGGGTTGCTGGCCCCATTCGGCCAGTTTGGCCAGCGCCCGGGCGCAATCGAGGTCGAGGCGGATGCTCAGGCACTGACGCGGTTTTGGCAGGACTTTCAGCGAGACTTCGGTGAGCACGCCGAGGCAACCGAAACTGCCGGTCAGCAGGCGCGAGAGGTCATAGCCGGCGACGTTTTTCATCACTTCGCCGCCGAACCGCAGGTGCTCGCCGAGGCCGGTGATCACCCGGGTGCCGAGGACAAAATCGCGCACCGAGCCGGACCATGGCCGTCGCGGCCCGGACAGTCCGGTGGCGATCATCCCGCCGACCGTGGCGCTGTCGCCGAAGGCCGGCGGCTCGCACGGCAGCATCTGCCCGGCCGCGTCGAGCGCCTCCAGCAACTCGCGCAACGGCGTACCGGCGCGCACGCTGACCACCAGTTCTGTCGGTTCATAGCGCACGATGCCGCGGTGCACACGGGTGTCGAGCACTTCACCGGCCACCTCGCGGCCAAGAAACGCCTTGCTGTTGCCGCCCTGGATTTTCAGCGGCGTAGCGTTGGCCCGGGCCTCGTTGACCTGATCGAGCAGGGCGTTGCTGGCGTCGACGTCAGCCATCAGAAACGCTCCAGCTCAGGGAACGGCAGTTGCCCGGCATGAATGTGCATCGCGCCAAATTCCGCGCAGCGATGCAGGGTCGGGATGTTCTTGCCGGGATTGAGCAGGCCTTGCGGGTCGAACGCGGCTTTTACCGCGTGGAACAGGGTCAATTCAGCGCTGTTGAATTGCGCGCACATCTGATTGATTTTCTCGCGGCCGACCCCGTGTTCGCCGGTGATGCTGCCGCCAACCTGCACGCACAGTTCCAGAATCTTGCCACCCAACGCTTCCGCGCGATGCAGTTCGCCGGGCTGGTTGGCGTCGAATAGAATCAGCGGGTGCATGTTGCCGTCGCCGGCATGAAACACGTTGGCGACGCGCAAGCCGTATTCGGCGCCGAGGCGGGCAATGACTTGCAGTACACCGGGCAACTCGCGGCGCGGAATGGTGCCGTCCATGCAGTAGTAGTCGGGTGACAAGCGGCCGATGGCTGGAAAGGCGTTTTTGCGCCCGGCCCAGAAACGTACGCGCTCGGCCTCGTCGCGGGCCTGCCGCACCTCGCTGGCGCCGGCCTGGGTCATGACCTCGCGAACTCGCAGGCAATCGTCGTGGACGTCCGCTTCGACGCCATCGAGTTCGCACAGCAGGATCGCCTCGGCATCGACCGGATAACCGGCGTGAATGAAATCTTCGGCGGCGCGGATCGCCAAGTTGTCCATCATCTCGAGGCCGCCGGGGATGATGCCCGCCGCGATGATGTCGGCCACGGCGCGGCCAGCCTTTTCCACCGAGTCGAAACTGGCCAGCAAGACCTTGGCGACTTGCGGTTTTGGCAGCAGTTTGACCGTGACTTCGGTGATGATCCCCAACAGACCTTCGGAGCCGGTGAACAGCGCGAGCAAATCGAAACCCGGCGCATCGAGGGCGTCGCTGCCCAGGGTCAGGCGTTCGCCTTCGATGGTCAGCACTTCGATCTTCAGCAGGTTGTGCACGGTCAGGCCGTACTTGAGGCAATGCACGCCACCGGCGTTTTCCGCGACGTTGCCGCCGATCGAGCAAGCGATTTGCGATGACGGGTCCGGCGCGTAATACAGGCCGAACGGTGCCGCGGCCTGGGAAATCGCCAGGTTGCGCACTCCGGGTTGAACCCGCGCGGTGCGGGCTGCCGCGTCGATGTGGAGGATGTTGTTGAACCGCGCCATCACCAGCAACAGACCTTTTTCCAGTGGCAGCGCACCGCCCGACAACCCGGTGCCGGCACCACGGGCAACCACCGGCACATTGCGTTGATGGCAGAGCTTGAGCAGGGTCTGCACCTGGTCGAGTCGCCGGGGCAGGGCGACCAGCATTGGCGTGGTGCGATAGGCCGACAGACCGTCGCACTCGTAAGGCTTGAGTTCGTCTTCGCGCCAGAGAATGTCGAGGTCGGGCACGGCGTGCTGCAAGGCCTTGAGCAATTGCGCTTTGTCGACCTCGGGGAGCGGCCCGTCGAGGCGCTCGTCATAAAGAATGTTCATCGCTGGTTGCCCAGAAACTCCCGATACAACCGCGCGGTGTTGGTCGGCTGCTCGACCATCGGCATGTGCCCGACGCCATCCCACACGTCGACCCGCAGATTGGCGATGCCCTTGCTCCAGATCGGTACGCTGCTGACGTCGATCAAGCGATCCTTGCGTCCCCACAACAGCAGCGCCGGGCATTTGATCTCGGCGAGTTTCGGCTCCATCGGCGGGCTGGCGCGAAAATCGCGGAAGATCTCTTCCAGTTCGTCGCGCTGACGCTCATAACGCTGGGCGATGGCGTCCAGAACCAGCCCGGGCACCCACGGTGGCGAGGCCATGGTCATGGCATAAAACTGGCGGAACTCTTCGCGGGAATTGATCAGGAACGGGTTATGCCCGCGGGCCAGGTGGCGCTCCATGTCGCTGGCCTGCGGTGCGGTCACGCCGGCCGGATCGATCAATGCCACCGAGGCAATCCGCTCCGGATAGGTCGCCGCCAGCCACGCTGCGATGTAGCCGCCCATCGAATTGCCGATCACGTGGACTTTCTCCACGCCGCAGACGTCGAGCAGCTGGATCATGCGCTTGGCCTGCAGCGGGATGTCGTAGCCGCCACCGGCCTTGAAGCCGGTTTCACCGTGGCCGGCCAGGTCCGGGATGATCACCCGGTACTGGCGGACAAAATGCCGGGCGAAGCGCAGCCACAGGTTCTTGTCGGCGCTGTAGCCATGCAGCATCAGGATCGCGCTGGCCGCTTCATAGGGGCCACCTTGCCACGTCGATACCGTCATTTCGGCGATCGGCACCTCGATTTTGTGCAGCTTATAGAGTTTGGCCTCGAGGGCCATGCTCAGGTCGTACAGCCAATGACCCACCGCCGGGTAACTCAACCAGCTCCAGGCCACGAAAACCGCGAGAGCGACAAACAGCAAAAGCATCGACGTCTTCCTTTTACGTGTTCAGGACAGAATGTGGTCAGCCGGTTTCAACGCCCGGGTCAACCGGTAGTAGCTGAAACTGAAGCCGGGAAAAATCGCGATCACATGACCGCTTTTGCTCTGATACCAACTGTGACAGCCGCCGGACTTCCATACCGTGCGCTCCATCTCACGGTGGATCATTGCAGTGTAGGTACGTTCCGCTTCGGGGCGTACTTCGATGCTGCGCAGGTTTTTGGCCTGCAGTGTGTGAATGCAGTCGAGGATGTAGTTCATCTGCGCCTCGATGATGAACAGCGCCGAGGTATGCCCGATGCCGGTGTTCGGTCCGGTGACGATGAACAGGTTGGGAAAGTCCGGCAGGCTGGTGCCCAGGTAGGCGCGCGGGTACTGCGCCCACACGTTCTTGAGCTGCACGCCGTGCTTGCCGGTCACCGGGTAGGAGACCACGCCGTCGGTGGCGTCGTAGCCGGTCGACCAGACAATCAGGTCAACCTCGATGTGTTGGCCGTCCGACGTGGTGATTCCGCTTTCATCGATGTCGGCGATGCCTTGCTCGCGGCTGTGCAGTGTGACATTGGGCCGGGTCAGCGCCGGGTAATAGGTGCTGGAAAGCAGGATGCGCTTGCAGCCGATGGTGAAGTCCGGGGTGAGTTTTTCGCGCAACAGCGGATCCGGCACCTGTTGCTTGAGAAAGCGCAGCGCCTGGCGCTGGACCATGTGAATCGCCGGCTTTGAATATTTGAAGGCGATCACCCGGGTTTCGAATTGCCAGTAGAGCAACCAGCGCAGCAGTTTGTGGGCCGGCTTCAAGCCCAGCAGCCAGCGCTGAAAACGTCCGAACGTACGATCGGGCCGAGGCAACACCCAATGCGGCGTACGCTGGAACACATGCAGATGTTCGACCTCGGGGGCAATCGCCGGAATCACCTGCGCAGCACTGGCGCCACTGCCGACGATGGCCACGCGTTTACCGCGGTAGTCGTAGCTGTGATCCCAGTTGTTGGTATGAAAAGTCTTGCCCTGAAAGCGATTCAGGCCAGGGAAGGGCGGTATTACCGGTTGGCTCAACGGCCCGCTGGCGTTGATCACGAATTGCGCGTGAAAGGTGCCCTTGGCGCTGGTGTACACGGCCCAGCGCTGTTGCACCTCGTCCCATTCGATACGCTCGACATTGGCCTGCAGTTCGACATGTTCGCGCAGGCCGAAGCGGTCGATGACGTGTTCGGTGTAGCGGTGCAGTTCGGCCTGCGCGGCGAACATCTGCGTCCAGCGGTATGGCGCGAAGGACAGCGAGTACAGCGGCGAGGGCACATCCACCGCAGCACCGGGGTAGGTGTTCTGGCACCAGGTGCCGCCGAAGAAGTCGCGTCTTTCCAGCAGGCGAAAATCGTCGATCCCGGCCTTGAGCAAATTGACCGCCGCACACTGGCCACCAAATCCGCTGCCGATGATCAACACTCGGTAGGTCTGCATGGGCTTCCTTCTTATAGTCGTTTTTCCGTTTTCATCCTTTCAGGTATAGCTAAATATTTGCATTGTGGGAGTGGGCTTGCTCACGAAAGCGGTGGGTCAGTCACCGATGATGTTGGCTGACCCACCGCCTTCGGGAGCAAGCCCCCTCCCACAGGAGTCTGTATTCCAGGCAGTTGCTGCACTTTGCTCCGAGGCACCAAGGCATACAGACGACCCCTGACACACCACAATCCCCATGTGGGAGTGGGCTTGCTCACGAAAGCGGCGGGCCATTCAACAATGATGCTGGCTGCCCCACCGCCTTCGGGAGCAAGCCCCCTCCCACAGGAGTCTGTATTCCAGGCAGTTGCTGCACTTTGCTCCGAGGCACCAAGACATACAGACGACCCCTGACACACCACAATCCCCATGTGGGAGTGGGCTTGCTCACGAAAGCGGCGGGCCATTCAACAATGATGCTGGCTGACCCACCGCCTTCGGGAGCAAGCCCCCTCCCACAGGGAACTGTATTCCAGGCAGTTGCTGCACTTTGCTCCGAGGCAGCGAAACACAGTCGCCCCTGACACACCACAATCCCCATGTGGGAGTGGGCTTGCTCACGAAAGCGGCGGGCCATTCACCGATGATGTTGGCTGCCCCACCGCCTTCGGGAGCAAGCCCCCTCCCACAGGAATCTGTATTCCAGGCAGTTGCTGCGCTTTGCTCCGAGGCAACGAAACACAGTCGCCCCTGACACACCACAAATCCCCTGTGGGAGTGGGCTTGCTCACGAAAGCGGCGGGCCATTCACCGATGATGTTGTCTGACCCACCGCCTTCGGGAGCAAGCCCCCTCCCACAGGAATCTGTATTCCAGGCAGTTGCTGCGCTTTGCTCCGAGGCAGCGAAACACAGTCGCCCCCTGACACACCACAATCCCCATGTGGGAGTGGGCTTGCTCACGAAAGCGGCGGGCCATTCACCGATGATGTTGTCTGACCCACCGCCTTCGGGAGCAAGCCCCCTCCCACAGTGCGATTTATCGGGGTTGCGGTGGCTGGCCGGTGATGGCTATTTAACGGCTGCCTGTTAGACTTCCAGCACACGCGTCTGACGGTGTGCGCAGGTTCCGTTGAGTGGTCGAGGCCCTTATGCGAAACAAGGGGGGAAAGGGACTTTCATTGGCCAGGAGGCTTTATACATCGCGAACCCTCGGGCTGGTGCTGGGGCTTTTGTGCGTGAGCGCGGCGATGTACCCGCTCGACCCGCCGCAGTGGGTTTGGGCACTGATGCTGTTCAATGGCCTGATCTGGCCGCACCTGGCGTTCCAATGGGCGCGTCGCTCCAGCGTTCCCTACCACGCCGAACACCGCAATCTGTTGGTCGACGCGTTTATGGGCGGCTTCTGGGTCGCCGCCATGCATTTCAATCCGCTGCCCAGTGCCACCACCATTTCGATGATGGCGATGAACAACGTCGCCATCGGCGGACTGCGTTTTCTCGCCGCAGGCCTGGCGGCGCAGATCCTCGGCATCGGCGTCGGCCTGGTGGTTTTCGCCCCGGCGTTCATCCCGCAAACCTCACCCTTGCAACTGTATGCGTGCCTGCCATTGCTGATGCTGTACCCGTTGGCGCTGGGCTGGATCTGCTTTCGCCAGGCCTACACGCTGGGGCTGCACAAGCGTGAATTGCTGGCCCTGAGCCGCACCGACAGCCTCACCGGGTTGCTCAATCATGGCGCCTGGAAAGATCAACTGGAAATCGAATTTCAACGCTGCCGCCGGCAGCATCAGGGCGCGGCGATTGCGTTGATCGACATCGATCATTTCAAGTCGATCAACGACACCTACGGTCACGTGGCAGGCGACATTGTGCTGCGACAGCTGAGCAAGATCCTCAAGCAGAACCTGCGCGCCGCCGACGTGGCCGGACGTTACGGCGGTGACGAATTCTGCGTGATCCTGCCGGACTTGCCGCTGTTCAATGCCGCGCAGGCCATGGAGGCCTTGCGCGAGCGTTTCGCCACGCTGGGTTACGAGCAGAATCCGGCACTCAAGGTCAGCCTGAGCATTGGTCTGGCGGCCTATGATCCGCTCCATGGCGATGCGACCCGGTGGCTCAACGATGCTGATCAGGCGTTGTACGAGGCCAAGGCCACCGGACGCAATCGGGTGATCTGCAACAGTGATAATCGGCCGAAGCGTGAATTGCTCGATTCGGTCTGACTGCCCACCACAATTCCCTTTGTAGGCGTGAGCCTGCTCGCGATTGCAATCTATCAGTAACCCGGGTGTTGACCGATATAACGCTATCGCGAGCAGGCTCACTCCTACAGGTGTTCGGTGTCCGCCGCAGAGATGTCGCATCCGGTATAGAGCCTTGCGTCGATGTCAGGTACGGTTTAATCCCCCCCGACGCGAAACAAGGATCGATTCATGACGTTCTCATTTTCCCGCTCCCTGCTGGCCGCCAGCCTCGGCCTGTCCCTCGCCTTCAGCGCTGCCAGCGCCCTCGCCGAACCGCACAAGCAAGTACTGGCCGACGCCGAACAGTATCAGCCCGAAGCCCTGAAGCTGCTGGAACGCTTGGTCAATATCGACTCCGGTTCCGGTTACGAACCCGGCCTGAAACAAGTCAGTGAGATCGCCATCGACGAGTTGAAAAAACTCGGCGCGACCATCGAGTTGGTGCCCAATACCCCGGAAAAATCCAACCACGTATTGGCCACCTTCAAGGGCACCGGCAAGGCGAAAATCCTCCTGATGGCGCACATGGACACGGTGTTCAAGGAAGGCTCCGCCGCCGAGCGCCCGTTCCGCATCAAGGACGGCCGCGCCTACGGGCCAGGGGTGATGGACGACAAGGGCGGCATCGTCGCCGGGATCTACGCGCTGAAGATTCTGAAAAACCTCGACTTCAAGGACTACGCGCAAATCACTTTCCTGCTCGACGCCAGCGAAGAAACCGGCTCGGACGTCGCCACCGACCTGATCAAGAAAACCGCCAAGGATCACGACGTGACCCTCAACCTTGAACCGGGTCGTCCGGCCGATGGCCTGGTGGTGTGGCGCAAGGGCAGCGCGACGGCGCTGGTCGAGGTCAAAGGTAAAGCGGCACATGCCGGAGTCGCGCCGGAACTGGGGCGTAACGCGGCGATGGAAGCTGCACACCAGATTCTGCAACTGGGCAAACTCGGCGATGAGGCGAAGAAAACCACGATCAATTTCACCGTGTTCCAGGCCGGTGATCGCACCAACGTGATTCCCGACCACGCCACGGCCAAGGCTGACGTGCGTGCGGCAGTGCCGGAAGAGTTCGACCGGATCGAGAAAGACCTCGCCCGCGTCTCGCAGGACAAGCTGATCGCGGAAACCGAAGTGACCACCAGCCTCAAACGCGGTTTGCCGCCGATGCCGCAGACGGCAGAGTCGGATCGCTTGATGGCAATGGCGCAGGGGATTTATGGCGAGATCGGCCGTAAGTTGACCGAGGAGGGCAGCGGTGGCGCGGCGGATGCCAGCCTGTCAGCCGGAGTCGGCACGCCGACGCTGGATGGGTTCGGAATTGTCGGCGGCAATATTCACACGCCGGAGGAATACGCCGAAGTGGCGAGCGTGGCGCCGCGGATTTATCTGTTGTCGAGAATGATCATGGAGCTGGCCAAGCGCTGACAGGCAGTGGAAACCCGTCCGGTCTGGCGATGTTGCGACTGCCGCCTTCGCGAGCAAGCCCGCTCCCACAGTGGATCTTCAGTGAACACAACAAACGTGTTCGACACAGTTCCAATGTAGGAGTGAGCCTGCTCGCGATGGCGTCAGTCCGGCCGACGCATCACTGTTTGACACTCATGGTGCGCCAGGCCGGCAACAATCAGGCGGGTTGCGCGTTGTTCCAGAATTGTTTGATTTCGTGAATGTTGCCCACGTTGTAACGCGGCATGAAGCTGGCGCACGGAGACGCAGCCGTGGTCTTCACGGGAGTGGTGATGACGTTGGTGCCAGCATGCAGCAGTGGGGTTTGGTTCCAGTTATCGAGTGGCTTGTTCATACAGATTTCCTTTCTGATTGAGTGGGCAGAGAAGTCTGCTCACGTTGTAGCCGGGACAGCAGGCTTTCAAACAGCGCTGTCTCCTGCCGGGCGATACCGGGATAAGTCGGTATCAGGTTGTCGTCGAAGCACCAGGCTTCTTCGGTTTTGTTCTCCTGCCGAGGATGAATAAGCAAGCTCAGCGAGGCGGACATCGTTTCAGGTGGAAGCTGCTTGTGTACTTCGCTTAGTGGAAGCATGTGCAGCACCTCACCCGGAATAAGTTTAAGGACTCGTTCTTCGCCAAACTTCGGTTTTACGCCTGCCTGAAGTGGCGTTTGCTGGAGAATCTCTCGCGAAACGGTGGTGTAACCGTCACCGCTGTATCCCACGCAATAGAGCTCGAAGTCATGACTGTGGTTGAGGTCGTAGATGAAGGTTTCCCGCTCATCCCGTGACGTGGCAGGCGACCAGAAACCCAGGCGCACGGTGAACAGATCGTTGGAGTGCAGAACAAATGCATAAGCGCCGTAGAGTCTGTTTTTGGTACTGAAACCGTCCTGCTGGATCGTCGTATAAAGGTAGTCACTCAACAACGTACGGTTGCTGGCCAGTTGACGCAGGTCGTCAATGATCTTCGCGCTGTCCAGCTGCAGATCGTAGGTCGCCATACGCTCGACAAAAGTATTCAGTTTCATGCGTCTTCACACTGGTCGAGTAAATGGTTCAGGCGGCTGTTTTGCAGGTTTCTCAACAGCGGTGCGCAATTCAACGCAGCCTGCGGATCGGTTCTGCTGATCACCTGAAAAGCCTTCCAGGCGACAGCGGGGTGGTAGTGATAAATCAATTCTTCAGCCACTTTGCAGGCGCCGGGGTCCTGGGCGGCTTCAAGCAGCTCAAGACTCGCCAGAAAGCGTGCAGCGCTGTCGTCATGCGGGAACCAGGCGATTTTGCGCAATGACGCGGGGTCAAACACACCGATGTCGGCAGTTTTTTCAGGCAGATTGATACTGCCAATGAAAGCCGGGTGCCCGTCGCCATTGGGGTTGCTGTCGAACAGGACCTTCGCGCCGTCCACGAACAGCGGATTATTGCCATCCACGATGACCCGCTCTGCAAGCGTCAGGCACTCACCTTCGAGCTGGTAAAGTTGAATGGGAAATGACTCCCCGTTGATTGCAAACAAAATGCTTTTGCCGGGGACGGAATAAAGTTGTTCCGGGGGCGTCGCCTTATCTGGAGTTTTCAGGCTGATGTTTCCATCGTTGTTGCAATATAAAGTCAGTGTTCCGGTGTGGATATTTGTCGCTTTCAGGATCGCAGCGCGATGAAGCGAGTCTTGAGTGTCGGCTGTTGGGTTGATTAACTGTTTTGCCAGATTATGTATTTCGGCCCCCATGTTTGTTGTCTTGATGCGGGCGATCAATTGTGCAGGCGCCAAGTCTGGGTTGAGCAGGTTTTTTATCATGGGGGATCACTTTTATAGGCTGTCAAATAAACTGCAGAGAGTTACTTGAGCAGGCGCAAACATCTGGCTTTTTGGTTATGGGTAAATAGACGTCAATGGCTGAGTATTCTGCTCATTGACGTCTACGGCGACGCTATACGCCAAGCGGGTTAGCCTTGGACAGGCAGCTCGCGGATTTTCTTGATTTCGTGAATGTTGCCCACATTGAAACGCAGTCCGTCCCAGCCCGGGCAGTTGGCTGCGTGGGTGGATTTGGTCGGAGTATTGATAACTTTTGCTTCTGCGCGTAACAGGGGTGCATTTTCCCAGTTTTGAGTAACGGCGTTCATAAATATCCTTATTTGTTGGTTGTGCTTGATATAGGTTGGTTCTTTAATTTTGCTTTTTGGGTGTTAAACATTTTGCCTGTTTAACGGTTTGCGATTATAGGGAGGCGATATTTAATATCAACGCAGGAGTTGTTATTAAATATTGGTAGTTATTCTAAGGTGTGTATTGCCTGGCGGGCGCCGACGGCGATTGACCGAAGTATTCTGGTAGCCTGGCCGGTGACATTGCGTCTACCGGCCCTTTTGGAAGTTACCAGAGGGAGAGAGAACTCCGTACAGGAGTTACTCTTTCACACTCATATATTCCTTCGCCCAGAGAATGTACTCCTCAGGCTGGGTATAGGTATGCGTCAGCTCGGTGGCGCTCAGGTCCGAGGCCTGAGTGAAGATCTGCCGCTGTTCGCGCAGGCTGTCGTAGGTGGCCTTGATCGCGGCGAAATACGCGCCATGGCCGTCGATGGTCACGCGTACGCCGAGTTCTGCCAGACGCTTGTCGTCACGCAGGGCCGGGTTACCGTAGGTGACCAGCATCAGCGGGACGGTCAGGTGCTCGGCAATCTGTTCCAGCTGATCGAAGTCCTGTACTCCGACCATGCAGATGCCGTCGGCGCCAGCGGCCTGGTACTGCCGGGTACGGCTGATGATTTCCTGGTTCGGCAGGATGCCGGCGTTGGTGCGGGCAATGATCGCCATTTCCGAATCGACACGAGCTTCCAGCGCTGCACGGATCTTGCCGACGCCTTCGGCAACCGAGATCAGGTCGGTGGACTTGCGCCCGAATTGTGCCGGCAGCAGGGTGTCTTCGATGGTCAGGGCGGCGACGCCGGCGCGTTCCAGTTCAACGATGGTGCGCATCACGTTGAGGGCGTTGCCGTAGCCGTGGTCGGCGTCGGCGATCACCGGCAATTGGGCGACGCGGCCGATACGGGTGGCCTGTTCGGCGAACTCGCTGAGGGTGATCAGGGCGAAGTCGGGGGCGCCCAGCACCTGCAGCGAGGCCACGGAGCCGCCGAGGATCCCCACTTCAAAACCGAGGTCTGCGGCAATGCGCGCGGACATCGGGTCGAACACCGAGGCGGTGTGATAGCAGGTGTCGGAGGCCAGCAATTGACGGAAGTTACGGCGCAAATCTTGATGGGAAAGCCTGGTCATACGAGTTCCACCAATACAAAGGAATGGAACGGCTTGAGCAAAGGTGTCAACGCCGAAGAATGAAAAGGCTATCACGCGGATGGGTCAAGGTTCATGACGAATTTGCGAGGGAGGAGGGGATTCAGGCCGCGACCGCCTGTTGCTGTTGTCGGGGCAGCAGCACCGCGCGCACCGAATTGCCCGGTTGCAGCTGCAGACGCTTGGCGGTGAGGCGGTCGACCACCAGGGTATTGCCGACCTGACGGCCCGGAGCCACGGTGATGCGGCAGTTTTCCAGGCGTCGGTTGTGGATCAGCCACAGCGGCGCCTGATCGTCGGGTGTGCCGAGGGTCAACGTCAGTGCGAGGCTGTCGCGCACAGTACGGATGTTCGGAATCTCGGCTTCGATCACCGGGCCGCCGTCGAAGATGTCGATGTAGCCCTTATGCACAAAACCTTCTTCGCGCAGGATCTTCAGCGCCGGTTCGGTGTTGGGGTGCGGTTGGCCGATGACCGCTTGCGCCTGTTCGGTGAGCAGGCAGGTGTACAGCGGCTGGCGCGGCATCAGTTCGGCGATGAACGATTTGTTGCCCAGGCCCGACAAGTGGTCGGCGTGGCTGAAGTCCATCTTGAAAAAGTGCCGGCCCAGGCTGTCCCAGAACGGTGAACAGCCGAGTTCATCGGCATTGCCGCGCAATTCGGCGATCATTTTCTCGCCAAACAGCTGCGGGAACTCAGCCACGAACAACAGGCGTCCGAGCGACAGCAACCGGCCATTACTGCCATGACGGTGCTCCGGATGCAGGAACAGCGAACACAGCTCCGATTGGCCAGTCAGTTCGTTATTGAGGAACAGTGTGGGAATCTGCCGCGAAATGCCGAGATCCGGCGCCGAACTCACGGTCAACCCGACGCGGTAGTTGTACCACGGCTCACGCAGGCCCACCGCCCCGGTCAGGGCGCTGACGCCAACCACGCGCAAGTCGTCGTCTTCGAGCACGAACAGATAATCGGCGTCGGCCCGTTCCACCTGCGCGGCGAACGCCCGCTGGGCCCAGCGCACCCGGTGGGCGAGGCGGTCTTCATTGGCCGGCAGGGTGGTGAACCCGGGGCCGGCCTGTCGAACCAGGGTCATCAGCGCTGGCAGGTCGCTGACTTTGACCGGACGGACGATCATGCGGTAACTCCTTGTACGCGCCTGTTCGGGCACTGTCGTTGGGTGTGCAGCCGGGCGTGGTTCACAGGGCGATCAGCCTGATCGTGCGGCCATCGGTGACATTCAGCGCCGCACACAGATCCGGCGTCAGGGACAGCGGTTGATCGGGCTGGCAATCCAGTTCGGCGACGATGGCCCGGAAGTCGTGCAGTGCGTCGTTACTCAAGAGGTAGCGGCCGCGGGCGTCGATTCGCGGCTGCTGGCGCACGCTGGCGGTCTGACTGTGGGCAATCGAACGGATGTTCGCGGTGCGCGCATACAGGGTCGGGCCGGCGTCGAACAGATCGATGTAGCTGTTGGTTTCAAAGCCTTCACGCTCAAGGATGTCGAAGGCTTCCTGGCCGTCCGGGTGAATCCGGCCGATGCACGCCTGGGCAGCCGGGGGCAGCATCGGCACGTAAATCGGGTATTGCGGCATCAGTTCGGCGAGAAACGAGCGGCTTTGCAGGCCACACAGGCGCTCGGCCTCGACATAGGGCAGATCAAAGAAATGCTTGCCCAGGGCGTCCCAGAACGGCGAGTGGCCGTTTTCGTCGCTGTAGCCGACGATTTCGGTGATCACCGCATCGGAGAAACGTTGGGCATGGGCGGCGATGAACAGCAGGCGCGCCCGCGACAGCAATTCGGAAAAGGCGCTGCGCACCAGCGCGTTATCGATGTGAAAGCCGCGAAGCAGAGTGTGGTCGTTGAGGTCGTGACACAGCGACAGCGCCGGCACGCCGTGCTCGATGTTCAACTCCCGCGAGGCACTGGTGAAGTGCCGGTTGCGCAGGCTGTAGAACGGCTCGTTGAAACCGGCAGTGGCGAGGATCTCCGAGCAGCCGACCAGCCGCCGAGTGTCGAGGTCTTCCAGCACGAAGAAGTAGTTCTCCGGGCCTTGCGCCTGAACGTCGCTGTCGAACGAGGCGCAGGAACCGGCGATTTTTTCGCGCAGGCGCTCGCTGTCGTCCGGCAGCGACGTGACGCCGACCAGACTGTCGCGGGCCAGTTGCTGCAATTGCGGCAGGTCGGTTGGCTCGACTGGGCGTAAGACCAGCATGGATGCACTCCTGTATCAAAGGGTTCGGTGATCCCCACCGAACCTGACTATCACTGTCGGTTGCCACGCTTTAAAGCGGCGGTCGCCTGATTTGTTGTCAGACGCCGCCCTTTTTCTTGTCAGCCATTGCTCGGGTCAGGCAGCGCGGTGCTGGCGCCGAGCTTGTTCAGGAAGAAAAGGTACACCAGGCCCAAAGCGATCCAGATCAGCCCGAGCTTCTGCGCATCGACGCCCATGTTGTACATGATGGCGGCGACGATGATGAAACCGATCACCGGGCAGATCAGATGGCGTACGACCTGACCCGACTTCTGCCGACGCCAGTAGTAGTTGATTACCGTCAGGTGCAGCAGCATGAAACCGCTAAGGGCACCGAAGTTGACCAGCGAGGTCAGGGTGTCGACCGAATTGATGAACAGGTAGCAGATCACCAGCGACAGCACCGCCACCAGATAAATGCTCAGGTACGGGGTGTTGTGTTTCGGGTGCACCTTGGCCAGCACTTTCGGCAACTTGCCGTCGCGGGCCATGCCGAACAGCAGGCGCGACACGGCGGCTTGCGAGGTGATCGCCACCGCGACGCCCCAGGCCAGTGCGGTCGCCACGCCGGTCAGCGTCGCCAGCCAGCTGCCGGCAGCGATTTCGGCAATTTCATAGAACGCGGTGTCGGCGGACTTGAAACCCATGCCGGCAGCCAGATCGGTGGCGATCCAGGTCTGTACGACGAAAATCGCGCCCATCACCACCAAGGTGATCAGCGCCGCTTTGCCGACGCTTTTGCCCGGGTCGCCTTTGATTTCTTCGGCGAGGGTCGAGATCGCATCGAAGCCGAGGAACGACAGCACTGCAATCGACACCGCTTGCATCAGCAGGGCGAAGTTGAAGGTTTCCGCGTGATACAACGGCGCCAGGGTCAGCTCGCCGTTGCCACCACCGTTGTGCAGGGCGTTCCAGGCGTAGAACAGGAAAATCCCCAGCACCACCAGCTGTGCCAGCAGGAAGATGATGTTCATCCGTGCGGTGAAAGTGATGCCGCGCAGGTTGACGAAGGTGGCGCTGACCAGGAACGCCAGGATGAAGCCGACTTTCGGAATGTCCGGGTACAGATGGTTCAGGGCCATCGCCGCATAGACGTACAGCAGCGGTGGAATCAGCAGATAGTCGAGCAGCATCAGCCAGCCGGCGATGAAGCCGACGTGTTGATTGAGGCCGCGTTGCGCGTAGGAATATACCGAACCTGCAATCGGAAACGCCCGCGCCATGCTGCCGTAGCTCAGCGCGGTGAACAGCATTGCCACCATGCCGATGATGTAGGCCAGCGGCACCATCCCGGGCGCCTCGGCATTGACGTAGCCATACACGCCGAAGGGGGCGATGGGGATCATGAAGATCATCCCGTACACCACCAGGTCGGTCAGTGTCAGGCTACGTTTCAACTCCTGTTTGTAGCCGAACTCTTCTATTTCCATGAAGCGCAACTCCTTGTCAGCCTATCCAGCGTTTTTAGTTGTTATATCGGTCCATCGTTTACAGCATCAGCGGTTTTTACAGCATTCGTTACAGCCACGGCGCCAGGCGCTCGGCCCACAGTGACACGGCTTCGGGGCCGCGCAGCAGGTCGTTGCGCACCTCGATCAGCACCGACTCCAGCCCTCGTGCATCGCCGTGCACCGGTACCGTCATGTCGCCCAACGGATCAATCCGGTACGGCTGGTTGCCCGCAACTTTCAGCGGGTGCTGGCCGAGGCCGTCGATCAGCCGTTGCGCATAGGCGCTGGCCTGACCGAACAGCACACCGACTTCCAGCGGGCGCGGTTGGCCGTAATACACCGGGGTGAAACTGTGAATTCCTACCACCCGCACCGGCTGGCCCTGCGCGACGCGCTCGTCGATCAGGGTCTGCAGACGGGCGTGAAACGGTTTGAACAGCTGCTGGCGCCGGTATTCGCGAGTGGCTTCATCCAGATCGCGGTTGCCGGGCACCTGATAGATCTCGCTCTGCGCCGGAATGCTGTCAGGGGCATGCCGGGGCCGATTGAGGTCGATCAGCAGCCGTGAATAGTTGGCGCTCAACAACGTCGCGCCGAGTTTTTCCGACAGCGCTTCTGCCAGTTGCAGTGCACCGATGTCCCAGGCGATGTGCTCGCAGGCGGCTGCATCGTCCAGGCCCAGATTGCTCAGGGCTTCGGGGATGTAGCGGCTGGCGTGCTCACACACCAGGATCAACGGATGCGAAGAATCTTCGCGGCTCAGGTTGTAGACCGGGCGGGTGTACAACCCCAGCTCGGCGGATTCAGTACAGGCGTGCATAGTGCTCACACAGGTCAGCGGGCGAGAGCTGTTCCGTCAGCGCCAGTTCCTCGGTTTTAAGGGCGTGGTAGGTGTCGAGCAACGGCTTGGGCAGCCATTGGTTGAAGGCTGCACTGTCACGCAGGCAATCCAGCGCCTGGGCCAGTGAGGCGGGCAGGGCAACGATGCCCCGGGCCTTGCGTTGCTCGTCGTTGAGTGAATCGGGAATCTCATCAGTGATCGCGTTCAGTGCCAGACGCTGTTCGATGCCCAGCCGTCCGGCAATCAGCAGCGCGGCCATCGCCAGGTGCGGCGAGGCGGTGGCGTCCATGGCGCGAAATTCCAGGTTGTACTGCGCCGCCACGGATTTGCCGCTCAGGCTCACGGTCGGGCAGATGCGCAACGCCGCCTCACGGTTCTGCTGCCCCAGGCACGCGTAGGACGCGCTCCAGTGATGCGGTTGCAAACGCTCGTACGACACCGGCGTCGGCGCGGTGAACGCACACAGCGCTGGCAGGTAATGCAGGATCCCGGCAGCCCAATGCTGGCCGAGGGTCGACAAACCGTTGCTGGTGCCGGCGTCGTACAGCATCGGCAGACCTTGCAGATCGAGCAGGCTGACGTGCAGGTGCACGCCGTTGCACACCGCGTCGGCCTTGGTTTTCGGTGCGAAACTGACGTCGACGCCCATTTGCCGGGCGATTTCGCGGGTGATCTCGCGCACATTCACCGCGCGGTCCGCCGCTGCCACACCGCGAGTCGGGCGGCAGGTGATTTCGTATTGATGTTTGCCGTATTCGGGCAGGAACATTTCCGGTTCAACGCCGCCGGCGCGCAGGGCACTGAGCAGCCAGCCGCCGAATTCGGCGCCCTGACGCTGGGCTTCGAGGGAGAACGCCTGGTGTTCAGCGAAACCGGCATGCAGGTTGAATTCGTGTTCGAACGCCGCGTTGACCTGCAAGCCGAGTTCGTCGCGATAGCGCTCGATTTCATCGCGCAACAATGTGCGTGGGCAGGCGCTCCATGGGCGTCCATCGGTCTCGCGGATGTCGCCATGGATGAAGTCCAGCGCCGGCGCCGCGGCGTCTGGCCCATTGCCGACGGTGACGCGACTGGCCAGGTCCGGAATCAGCCGCAAGTCGCCATAAGCGCCCCACGGGTTGGCCTGGGCGATGATGTCCTGCGGCGTCAGTGCGCTGTTGGCCGGCACCCAGCCGCAACCGGCGGCTTGATAGTGCTCCAGCTCGTCAGTGGGGAACGAACGGCCACGGGTAATGCCGATCAGGTCGGTGGTGACGATGGTGGTCATCGGCAACGGCGTCAGGCGCTCGCTCATGGTCGCAGCTCCTGCAACCGGCCGAGCACGGTTTGCGTGTCGGTGATCCAGCAGTAACCCTTGATCGCATTCAGGCAGGCGTCATGCCGCGCCGGGGTGTAGGTGGCGCAGGCGTCTTCGACCAGCGTCACCAGATAACCACGGTCGGCGGCGTCGCGCACCGCCATGTCGACGCACTGGTCGGTAACGATGCCGGCGATGATCAGGTGACGGGTCTCGAGGTTGCGCAGCACGTAATCGATGTTGGTCGAGTTGAACACCCCGGACGAGGTTTTCGGCAACACGATCTCGTTTTCCACCGGGGTCAGGTCGTCGATGATTCGCGCCTGCTCACTGCCCTTGGGCAGGTGCATGTCCGACAGCTTGTGGTCCAGCGAGCGGTCGCGGCCGTCGGCGGTCAGGCTTTCGATAATGGTGTGCAGCACGTTCTGCCGCGCTTCGCGAAAGGCACTGAGCAACCGGCGCTGGTTGGGCACCACCTGCATGTGGGTGCGGGTCAGGAAATATTCGGCGTCCGGCCCGTTCAGGTGCGGGTCGTACTGCGGTTCGAGCCAGGCACGCTGCATGTCCACCAGCAACAATGCGGTGTGATCGGTGACAAACGGCAAGTCCCGCGGCGAGCGGTGGGGAAGGCTGAACATCCTTATTTATCCTCCAGCAGGTGGGTGTTGAACTCGTTGCGCATCGCGTCGATGCCTTCCAGGCGATCGGCCAGATCGGGGCTACGCAGGGTCAGGCTGGCAATCAGCGCCTCGACCTGGGCCAGCGCCGGCACCATGGTGTCGAACGGCGAGGCCGATTCGACCGGGGCGCTGATGATCAGGTCGGCGAGTTCGCGCAGCGGTGATGCATAGATGTCGGTGAACAACACCACCCGGGCATTGCGGCTTTTTGCGGCGCTGGCCACGCGCAGAGCCTGGGTCTGGTAGCGGCGATAGTCGAACAACAGCACCACGTCCTGGCGTTGCAGGTCGAACAAGCGGTCAGGCAGTTGCGCGTTGTCTTCCAGGGCAAAGCAGCCGGAGCGCAGCAGACGCAAGTGATTGAGCAGGTAGTTGGCCATCAGGCTGCTGAAACGCCCGCCGAAGCAGTAAATCTGGTGCCGCGTATCGAGCAGCCAGTCGAGCAGAATGCGCACGTCTTCAGGCTGGGTCAGGGCCTGGGTTTCCACCAGCAACCGCTGGCTGTCGGCCAGATAATGGCCCCAGGCATCGTCCTTGTTCAGGTGCGAGCGCGGTTGCAACAGGGTGCTTGGCGAACGCAGGCGGTGGTCCATGTCGCTGAGCAAGGCGTCCTGAAATTCGGCATAACCGCCGAATCCGAGCTTCTTCACCAGTCGCACAATGGTCGGATCGCTGACGCCGGCGTGTTCGGCCAGACGCGCCATCGGACCGAGGCCGTTGCGTGGATACTGGTCGAGCAGGGCGCGAATCACTTTGCGCTCCGACGGCGTCAGCTCCAGGCCGGGATCGGTGATCAAGTCTCTAAGAGGGGGCATCCGGGCTCCTGCTGGATGAAGGGGTGTTGAATTCGTTTCACAATCCGTTAAAACAGTATTTATGTAACTCAGGTTACATGTCTAGTGAATTTTTAGCGGTAGCGATTCAGCGTTTAAATAACGTGAGAGGCCTGTGTCACAAGGGCTACACCGATGTCGTCGACACTTGTAGTCCATTGCCCATTGATGTGTAAGACATTGCCGTTTTTGCACGCGTATCAGGTTGAACGCCAAGGTTGCGAGATCCCCCGAGCCGCCCGGTTTGCGGCACAATTGCCGCAAGACCGGCGGTTTGCCGCCCATTCAACTGATGTTCAGCGAGTGCAACCCTGTGCAATCCACCCGTTTAACTTTGATTTGCCACGCTCGAACCGTCGCACAGAAATTGTCGCGTTTTCCTACGAACGAGCCTGTTGAAAATCAGCCATTGGCGCTCGGTGCGCTGGCAAAACAGTTCGGTAGCACCACGCGTTTGCTGTGCGGGCCGGAATTGCGCACGCGGCAGACCGCCGAGGGGTTCGGTGCAACGCCGCAAGTGGACGATGCGCTGCGTGATTGCGACTGGGGGCGCTGGCACGGGCAAGCGATCAAGGATCTGCAACTGAGTGAGGCCGAAGCCTTGCAAGCGTGGATCAGCGATCCGCAGGCAGCACCCCACGGTGGTGAGTCGGTGATGCAATTGGGCGAACGCGTGGCGGCGTGGCTGATCAGCCTGCAAGGTGCGCCGGGGCATGTCGTCGCCATCACTCATCCGTTCGTGGTGCGCGCCGCATTAATGCAGGTGGTGCAAGGCGCAGCGTTTAACGCGATTGATGTTGAACCGCTGTCAGTGGTCCAACTGCGATTCAACGGGATCTGGCGGCTACGCTTACCCGGTATCGAACTTGCGGGAGCACAGTGATGAAACGACTGCTGGTCATCGGCATCGGCGCCGGCAACCCCGACTACATCACCCTGCAGGCGGTGAAGGCGCTCAACCGGGTGGACGTGTTCTTTTTGATGGATAAAGGCCAGAGCAAAAACAAACTGATCGAGCTGCGCCGGGACATTTGTGAACGCTACATCACCGATCCGGCTTATCGATTCGTCGAAGCGCAAAGCCCGGAACGTGAACGCGGCGACGTGGACTACACCCGTGCGGTCGATGATCTGAACCGCGCCAAACAGCAAACCTTCGAGCGGTTGATCAATGAAGAATTGGCTGACGAGCAGTGCGGCGGTTTCCTCGTGTGGGGTGACCCGGCGCTGTACGACAGCACGATTCGCATTCTGCAGGCGATTCTGGCGTCAGGCCGCTGTGTTTTCGAGTTTGAAGTGATCCCAGGCATTAGCAGCGTTCAGGCTCTGGCCGCGCAACACAAGGTGCCGCTGAACACCATTGGCCGGCCGATCGAAATCACCACCGGCCGGCGCCTGGCGGCGGGGCAAGTGAGTGACACCGACAGTCTGGTGGTGATGCTCGATGCCGAGGACGCTTACCACAGCGTGGCGGATCAGCAGACCGAGATTTACTGGGGCGCTTACCTCGGCACGCCGGATGAGATTCTGATCAGCGGTAAGCTCAAGGATGTGGCGGATCTGATCGAGCGTATGCGCCAGGCGGCGCGGGCTAAGCATGGGTGGATCATGGATACCTATCTGTTGCGCAAGCCTTAGATTGTTGTTGTCTGGGCTGGCCCCTTCGCGAGCAGGCTCGCTCCCACAGGGGGCGCGTTTCAAATGTGGGAGCGAGCCTGCTCGCGAAAGCGGTCTATCAGTCACCTCAGGAAACCGCTTTGACCCCACGCCCAAACCGCTCCCGATACACCGATGGCGGCACCCCGACCACACTGCGAAATGCCACGCGAAAACTTTCCACCGAGCGGTAACCACAGCGCTGGGCGATCTGCTCGGTGTTGTGCGCGGTGCTCTCCAGCAGCTCCCGCGCCCGCGCCAGGCGTTCGTGCTGCAACCAGGCCTTGGGCGATTGCCCGCTGGCTTCGCTGAACCGCCGCAGAAACGTGCGCTCGCTCATCGCCGCTTCGCTGGCCAGATCGCGCACTTCCAGTGGTTGGTGCAGGCGCTCGCGGGCCCACTGCATCACCCGCGACAGGTCATTGCGCGGTGTCGGGCTGACGGGCGTGGGGATGAACTGCGCCTGGCCGCCGGTGCGTTGCGGCGACATCACCAGCCGCCGCGCGACCGAATTGGCGACCTGAGTGCCGAAGTCCCGCGCCACCAGATGCAGGCACGCATCGATCCCGGCGGCGCTGCCCGCCGAGGTGATCAACTGGCCGGCGTCGACGTAGAGCACCTCCGGATCGACCGTAATCGCCGGAAAGCGCCGCGCCAGCTCATCGCTGTAGCGCCAGTGGGTGGTTGCGCTGTGGCCGTCGAGCAAGCCGCTGGCAGCCAGCACAAACACCCCGGAGCAGATCGATAGCAGCCGCGCACCCTGGGCGTGGGCCTGGCGCAAGGCTTCAAGCAGAGCCGATGGCACCGGGGCCTCGCGGTCACGCCAACCGGGAATGATGATGGTGCGCGCCTGCGCCAGCAGGTCCAGGCCACCATCGGCCAGTACGTGGATCCCGCCCATGGCGCGCATCGGCCCTTGGTCGACGGCAACGATGCGGTGCTCGTACCACGGGAAGTCGAACTCCGGCCGAGTCAGGCCGAAGATCTCCACGGCAATCCCGAACTCGAAGGTACAGAGGCCGTCGTAGGCCAGAATTGCGACCAATCCAGGTGATTCAGGCATTTGGCGGAAAATTCCCGGTGAGTGTCTTGCGCGCCACTGTAGCGTCAAGTGCCGGCCCGATAAAGTCTGTTCACCCCCAACAGATATAGGAGCCACACAGCATGAGCAGCCTGGTTCGCGAAATTCCTGCCGCGCCGTCGGCGATCGCCTTGATGCACTTCAGTAACCGTCTGACCTTTGAAACCGATTGTTCCGACGTCTTCAGCAGCCAGGAGGCGGGGGAGGTCGATTTTGTGCTGGTCGATGTGCGCGGTCCGCAGGCGTACGAGCGCGGTCATGTGCCGGGCGCCATCAATATTCCGACCCGCTCGCTGACAGCCGAAGGCCTGGCGGACTACGCGACAAGCACACTGTTCGTGGTCTATTGCGCCGGCCCGCATTGCAACGGCGCCAACAAGGCCGCGGTGAAACTGGCAGCGTTGGGTTACCCGGTCAAGGAGATGATCGGCGGTGTGACCGGATGGCTGGACGAGGGCTTCAGCCTGAGTGTCGAACAGATCGCCAGAGCGCCGATTGGGTGCGAATGCTGACGCAATTTTCAGTCATTTCCTGAGCGAAATCAGAGTTTGTCCTACAGCCTTTGCACCATGTCGGCGCACCGTTGATCCCGGTCAACGCCTGCGCCGATTTTCTGTAAGTATTTGTCGCTTAAAAACAATTTGCCCTGTGCGCGCCGCCATAGACTGCCGGCCACTTCGGTTTTTGCCGCTAAATGGCCATGACCGAACGCCAATCGAAAGCTGCCAATAAAAGCCTCCGCACACAGGAGTAATAAATGAAGAAGCTAGTGATGTTCGGTGCCCTGGCACTGTCGATGTTGTCCCTGACTGCTGTGGCCGAAGACGCCAAGCCGATCCGCCTCGGGATTGAAGCCGCTTACCCGCCATTCTCGATGAAAACCGCTGACGGCAAACTTGGCGGGTTCGACGTCGACATCGGTGATGCGCTGTGCAAGCAGATGGACGTCAAATGCGTGTGGGTCGAGCAGGAATTCGATGGCCTGATCCCGGCACTGAAAGTGAAGAAGATCGACGCGATCCTGTCCTCGATGACCATCACTGACGACCGCAAGAAGAACGTCGATTTCACCATCAAGTACTATCACACCCCGGCGCGCTTCGTAATGAAGGAAGGCTCCGGTGTCAAAGACCCGTTGACCGAGCTCAAGGGCAAGAAAGTCGGCGTGCTGCGCGCCAGCACCCACGACCGCTACGCCACCGATATGGCCAAGGACGCCGGGTTTGAAGTGGTGCGTTATGGCTCGCAACAGGAAGCCAACCTGGACATGAAATCCGGTCGTCTGGACGCGATGCTGGCCGACTCGGTCAACCTGAGCGACGGCTTCCTGAAAACCGACGCAGGCAAAGGCTTCGAATTCGTCGGCCCGACCTACGAAGACGCCAAGTATTTCGGCGGCGGCGCCGGCATTGCAGTGCGCAAGGGCGATACCGCGCTGGCCGAGAAATTCAACAAGGCCATCACCGAAATCCGCGCCAATGGCGAGTACAAGAAAGTCCAGGACAAGTACTTCGACTTTGATGTGTACGGTCATTAATACGCCGTAGAAAAAAGTGGCCCCGTGCAAGCGGTGGCCACTTTTTTTGTGCCCTGATTCAAATGAGAGCCTTGTAGGAGTGAGCCTGCTCGCGATAGCGGTTTAACATTCAGCCGCTTAGTGCCTGACGCACCGCTATCGCGAGCAGGCTCACTCCTACAAGGGTCTGCGTGATCCAGCCATTCAGGAGTTTTCTCATGCAACGCATCGACCATGTTCTGCCCTGGAGCCACCTGGGCAGCGAACGCTCCCTCAGCGTATTTCGTTACGGCGCGGGCAGCCGCAAGGTGTACATCCAGGCCAGCCTGCACGCCGACGAGCTGCCGGGCATGCGCACTGCGTGGGAACTCAAACAACGCCTTGCCGAACTGGAACAGCAAGGCCGCCTGCTAGGGGTGATCGAGCTGGTGCCGGTGGCCAACCCGATCGGCCTCGATCAGCACCTGCAAGGCAGCCACATGGGCCGCTTCGAACTGGCCAGCGGCAAGAATTTCAACCGCGCATTCGTCGAACTCAGCGCACCGGTCGCAGCGCGGATCGGCACGCGGCTGGGCAGCGATGCCGAGGCCAACATTGCGCTGGTCCGCCAGACCATGGGCCAGGTGCTCGATGAGCTGCCAGCGCCGGCTTCGCAACTTGAAGCGCTGCACCGATTGCTGCTGCGCCACGCCTGTGATGCCGATATCACCCTCGATCTGCATTGCGATTTCGATGCGGCGATCCACCTCTACGCGCTGCCGCAACACTGGCCGCGTTGGCAATCGCTGGCGGCTCGACTGAAGGCCGGGGTGGCGCTGCTGTGCGAAGACTCTGGCGGCAGCTCGTTCGACGAGTCGTGCTCGTCGCCGTGGTTGCGACTGGCGCAAGCGTTCCCGCACGCAGCGATTCCCCCGGCCAACCTTGCCACCACTCTGGAACTGGGCAGCATGGGCGACACCCGGGTCGATCAGGCCCAGGCCAACTGCGCAGCGATTCTCGGCTTTCTCGCCGAACAGGGATTCATCAGCGGCGAATGGCCGGCGGCGCCGCAAGAGTGTTGTGAAGGCATGCCATTCGAAGGCACCCAATACCTGTTCGCCCCACACCATGGCGTGGTCAGCTTCCTGCGCAATGCCGGTGAATGGGTCGAGAAGGGTGATGCGCTGTTCGAAGTGGTGGACCCACTGAATGACCGCCTCAGCACCGTGTGCGCCGGCACCAGCGGGGTGTTGTTTGCGATTGATCGCGGACGGTATACCCAGCCGGGGATCTGGCAGGCCAAAGTGGCGGGGCGCGAGCCGATTCGGATGGGCAAGCTGATCAACGACTGATAGATCTGCAGCGAGCCCCTTCGCTCGCACTTTGAAATGCGTTCTCCTGTGGGAGCGAGCCTGCTCGCGAAGGGGCCATCGGCAACACCTTCAACATTTGGATCCTGACTGCAGAATGTTAGGCTGCCCCCGAACCCGACACCTCGTGAAGGAAGGCTTTATGTTGAAGGCGTTTGCCCTGTTAACCCCTGCTGGCGTCCAGCGCCGCCCATGCGCAAACCACGCTGCAGAGCGACCTGCCACTGAAGTACATCGAACAGGTTCACCCCGACGCGGACACCCGGCCGCTGGTGATTTTCCTGCACGGTTACGGCAGTAACGAAGCCGATCTGATCGGCATGAAGTTTCAGCTCCCGGCGTAGTACAACTACCTGTCGGTGCAGGCGCCGCTGGCATTGGGCGAAGGGCGTTTCCAGTGGTTTCGCAAGAAAGGCGAAGGCGCCTACAACGGTGAGACCGATGATTTGCAGGCCAGCGGCCAGAAGCTGCGGGAATTTGTCGCGCAGGCGGCGAAGAAGTATCACGCCAGCCCGGACAAGGTGTACCTGATCGGCTTCAGCCAGGGCGCGATGATGACGTACGAGGTGGGCTTGCGTCCGCCCGTGGCGGTCGGCGGCATCGCGGCGTTGAGCGGACGGTTGTTGCCGGTGTTGAAAACCGAGCTTGCGGCCGAGCAGCAACCGTTGCCGCTGCACATCTTCATCGGCCACGGCACCGCCGATGATCGGGTGCCGTACCGTGACGGCACCGAGGCCAATGCGCTGCTGCAAAAACTCGCCTACACCCCCGAGTTTCACGCCTATCCCGGCGTCGGCCACAGCATCAGTGCGGCCGAACTGCGGGACTTGAACGCCTGGCTGCAGCGGCTCAATCCTTGAGGATCACTTGTCCTTGAGGATGGCCTTCACCAACGCATCGTGACCGCTCTTGTCGCTGGCGCGGGAAATCACCTGGACCAGCGCCATGCGCTTGCCGGATGCGGCGAGCAGGGTGGTGTTGAGGGTCTGACCGCCACCCTGAGTGGCGGTGCTGTCGACCTGCCGCACACCGAGACCGCTGCTTTTCTGGGTCAGACTCTTTTCGCTGAGCTTGTTGAAGTCCGGCAAAGCCTTGCGCTGGTCATCGATGAAACTCGCCAGGCTGCCGTCGAGAAATTCATTGTCGTTGTCCTTGACGCTGGCGCCACCGGCGATCTGGTTTTGCGCCGCGATGACCACGGTCTTGGTCGCCTGATTGGTGTACATCGTGCCACTGGCACCGGTCGGGCCGGCGGGCAGCGGGTCGGCGGTGAAGCCTTTGGGCAGGACGAAAGTGAACTTGCCGTCGAGCATCGACACGCTGTTGGTCGGGGCTTTTTCCTTGGCCTTGGCCGCTTGGGCATTGATGGCGCCGAGGCCGGCGACCGCCGCCAGCAACAGGACGACGGCTTTCTTGCTGAGCAATGACATGTGAATCTCCGAGGGATGGTCGCGCCAGGTCGGCGATGATCCCACGGAGCATGCATGGCATTCCAGCGCGGTTTGTCAGGCGTTTGCGTCAGCCTCGGGGTTGCGCTTCTTCTCCGGGGCCGGTCGGGCCAGCAGTTTGCGGGTGACGCCGAGCATCGCCACCGACACCGCGACACCGGCGATGAAGCCGCCGAGGCCGAGGGTTGGCAGGGTCAGCGCTGACACCAGGCAAAACGCCGAAAACGAGTACATGCCGATCGCCGTCGCCCGCAGCAATGCAGCGGTAAACGCCGGGCCACGGGTCTGTTGCGAGAATACCGCCATCACGCTGCCGAGCACCGGGAACACCGCGAGCAAGCCGCTCCAGCGTTCGCCCACGGTGCTGGCGAGGATCGTTACCAGCAGCGTCAGCGCCGCCCCGGCGAGCATCCGCCAGATCAGTTTGTCCGACTTCGGTGCCGGGCCGTTCAGCACCGGTTGCACGTGGGGGAACAGGTACGGCGCCGCCAGCAGGGCCGTCGCCGCTGCCGCAACCGAAAACGTCAGCGACGGTGGAATCAGCGACAACACCAACGCCAGCAGCGTCCACACCGACAGGGAAACCGTCAGCGCCCACGGCCAGTTCGCTCGCTGCGCGACCTGCGCATAGGTGATGCAGAACGCGATCATGGCAAACATCGCCGACAGCGCTGCCACCGCCGATTGCGCGGCAAACTGCGGCCCCTGTTCAATGGCGAGGAAAAACAGAATCGGCCCGACCACCACCGGCAACCCCGACAACCACCCGGCCACGCTCGGTCCCCAACGCTTGCCGGCGAGGGAAATCAGCAGCAGAAAACCGGGGATCAGCAGCAGTTTGAGAATCAGCACGCGGGAGGCTCCGTCGGGTGAGAGAGGGCCACGTTAGCATTGCCACTCGCCGATTGCTGCATTGCTCTACAAAAATTGTATACAACATGCCGGGGTCGATCGCCGGCTATGCTCTGAGTATCAGGATTTACCGGAGTCGATGCCGCAATGAACAGAACGAAGGTGTTGCGTGGTTGCTGTGGCATCGGTTTGTGGGCCTTGTTGCTGACCCCGACCTGGGCCAATTGGCAGGACGCCGTGCCGGGCGCGCAGGTCATTGGCAGCGGAGATTTCAGTGTGTTCGGTTTCGACGTGTACAACGCCCGGATGTGGAGCGCTGCGCGGCCGTTGTCGACCGAGCAGCCGTTTGCCCTTGAGCTGATCTATCGGCGGCATGTCTCGCGCGATGATCTGGTGCAAGCCAGCGTCGATGAAATCAAACGCCTGGGCGGTGCAAATGTCAGCCCGGCGCAACTGGTCGTGTGGCAAGCGCAGATGCAACAGTCGTTTGTCGACGTGCAGGCCGGTACCCGGATTACTGGCGTCTACCTGCCGGGGCAGGGCGCACGGTTTTTTGTCGGGCAGCAGTTGCAGCATGAAATCGATGATCCGCAGTTTGCCCGGGCGTTTTTCAACATCTGGCTCGATCCGCGCACGCGCAATCCCGAGTTGCGCGAGCAACTGTTGGGCATGAATCGATAACGTTCAGCGGATTGCAGCCTTCAAGGCGTCGGCTGAAACGTCTAAGCTGCACCTTTCGAACTTGTTTCTGGATGTGTGCGTGAAATTCAGCTTGCCCAAAATCGCCACCGCGCCGTTCTGCCCGCCCGAAGTCGCCGGCAGTGTGGAAGTCGATCCCCGCGCTTCGTTTTTCAAACGCGCATTGCGCTTTGCCGGTCCCGGACTGCTGGTGTCGATCGGCTACATGGACCCGGGCAACTGGGCGACCGCCATTGAAGCCGGTTCGCGCTTTGGTTACAGCCTGCTGTTTGTGGTGTTGCTGGCGAGCCTGGCGGGCATGGTCGTGCAGTGCCTGTGCTCGCGTCTGGGTATCGCCACCGGACGCGATCTGGCGCAGCTGTCCCGCGAGCGCTACAGCACGCCAACCGCGCGCCTGCAATGGGTGCTGGCGGAAATCTCGATCATCGCCACCGACCTGGCCGAAGTGCTCGGTTGCGCACTGGCGTTTCACTTGTTGCTCGGCTGCTCACTGACCTTCGGCATTGCCCTGACCGCCTTCGACACGTTGCTGGTACTGGCCTTGCAAAACCGTGGCTTCCGCCGACTGGAAGCGATCATGCTGGTGCTGGTGGCGACCATCGGCGTGTGTTTCTTCGTCGAACTGGTACTGATCAAACCCTACTGGCCGGACGTATTCGCCGGGTTCAAGCCGTCGCTCTCGGCGCTCAGCGATGCCGCACCGTTGTACCTGGCGATTGGCATTCTCGGGGCGACGGTGATGCCGCATAACCTCTACCTGCATACCTCGATCGTGCAGACCCGGATGATCGGCACGGACCTGGCGAGCAAGCAGGACGCGGTGAACCTGGCGCGCATCGACACCATCGGTTCGCTGGCACTGGCGCTGCTGGTCAACGCGGCGATTCTGATTCTGGCGGCTGCGGCGTTCCATCAGTCCGGGCATACCGACGTGGTCGACATTCAGGACGCCTATCACCTGCTCGACCCGCTGGTGGGCGGTGCGCTGGCGAGTGTGCTGTTCGGGGTGGCGTTATTGGCCTCGGGGCAGAGCTCGACCTTCACCGGGACCATCGCCGGGCAGGTGATCATGGAAGGCTATCTGAACCTGCGGATTCCCTGCTGGCAGCGGCGCTTGATCACTCGCGGGCTGGCGCTGATTCCGGCGTTCATCGGCGTGTGGCTGATGGGTGACAACGCGGTGGGCAAGCTGCTGGTGTTGAGCCAGGTGGTGTTGAGTCTGCAATTGCCGTTTGCGCTGTACCCGTTGATCCGCATGACCAGTGACCAACAGCTGATGGGGCCGTTTGTGAACCGGCTGCCGACCCGGGTGCTGGCGTGGGGCTTGTTCGCGGTGATCAGTGGGGCGAATGCCTGGTTGATTCTGCAGATGGCGGTGTGACTGAGTGTTTTGTGGCGTATGAACCGGCCCCTTCGCGAGCAAGCCCGCTCCCACTTTGGAATGTATTCCCCTGTAGGAGTGAGCCTGCTCGCGATGGCATCAGAACATTCACTGCAGATTTCAATGGACAAAAAAAGACCCGGTGCAACGCAAGTCGCACCGGGTTTTTTGTTGCCAGCGAGCAGCGGATGTCGTGGATCCACCGCCCGCCGTTGAACTCGATGTTTAAGCGCGTTCCAGCGCCAGCGCTACACCTTGACCGCCGCCGATGCACAAGGTCGCCAGACCTTTTTTTGCATCACGTTTGATCATCTCGTGCAGCAGGGTCACCAGCACCCGGCAACCCGACGCACCGATCGGGTGACCGAGGGCGATGGCGCCGCCGTTGACGTTGACCTTGTCCAGATCCCATTGCAGATCCTTGGCTACCGCCAGCGATTGCGCGGCGAAAGCTTCGTTGGCTTCGATCAGGTCCAGTTGGCCGATGCTCCAGCCGGCCTTGTCCAGGCAACGGCGGGTGGCCGACACCGGGCCGATGCCCATGATCGCCGGGTCCACGCCCGCGTTCGCGTAGGCAGCGATTTTCGCCAGCACCGGCAAGCCCAATGCTTTGGCTTTTTCCGCGCTCATCAGGATCACCGCAGCGGCGCCGTCGTTCAGCGACGAAGCGTTGCCGGCGGTGACGCTGCCGTCCTTTTTGAACGCTGGACGCAGTTTCGCCAGCGATTGGGCGGTGGTGTCGCCACGCGGCTGTTCGTCGACCTTGAAGGCCACTGGATCGCCTTTGCGCTGCGGGATCAGGATCGGAGTGATCTCATCAACGAAGCGCCCGGCTTCGATCGCGGCGGCAGCTTTTTGCTGCGACGCGGCAGCGAAGGCGTCCTGCTGCTCGCGGCTGATGTCGTACTTGTCGACCAGATTTTCCGCGGTGATACCCATGTGGTAGTCGTTGAACGCATCCCACAGGCCATCGCTGATCATGGTGTCGACGATTTGCGCATGGCCCATGCGCAGACCGGTGCGAGCGCCGGGCATGACATAGTTGGACAGGCTCATGTTCTCCTGACCACCGGCGATGATCACCTCGGCGTCGCCGCAGCGGATCGCTTGCGCGCCCAGATGCAGGGCCTTGAGGCCCGAACCGCAGACCTTGTTCAGGGTCATCGCCGGGACGGCGTGGGGCAGGCCAGCCTTGATCGCGGCTTGACGTGCCGGGTTCTGGCCGGCGCCGGCAGTCAGCACCTGGCCCATGATCACTTCATCGACCTGCGCACCGTCCAGACCGGTCTGCTCAAGCAGTTGGCGGATCACCGCGGCGCCCAGGTCAACGGCGGAAACGCTGGCCAGCGAACCCTGGAAACTGCCAATCGCGGTACGCGTGGCGGCAACAATTACGACGTCTTGCATTTTCGAATTCCTCACTGGGCAGCGAACTGCATTTCCGGTACGTGATCCGGGACGATCAGTTTACCAGCGGTTTTGGCGACGATTTCCTCGACGCTGACGCCAGGTGCGCGTTCCTTGAGGACAAAAGCGCCATTTTCGATTTCCAGATAGGCGAGGTCGGTCAGCACGCGCTTGATGCACCCGGCGCCGGTCAGCGGCAGGCTGCACTTGGACAGCAGTTTGGACTCACCGTCCTTGGAGGCGTGAGTCATGATCACGATGATGTTGTCGGCGCCAGCCACCAAGTCCATGGCGCCGCCCATGCCCTTGACCAGTTTGCCGGGAATCATCCACGAGGCGATGTTGCCTTCGACGTCCACTTCGAATGCACCCAGTACGGTCAGGTCGACATGGCCACCACGGATCATCGCGAAGGATTCGGCGGAGTTAAAGATCGACGCGCCGATCCGCGCGGTCACGGTCTGTTTGCCGGCGTTGATCATGTCGGCATCAATGGTTTCTTCGGTTGGAAACGGGCCCATGCCGAGCAGACCGTTTTCCGATTGCAGCATGACTTCCATGCCTTCGGGGATGTAGTTGGCGACCAGGGTCGGAATGCCGATGCCGAGGTTCACGTAGTAGCCGTCCTGCATTTCGCGTGCGACGCGCTGAGCCATTTGTTCGCGGGAAAGTGCCATGTTTTTATTCTCCGTCAGCCTGAATTATTTGCGGATGGTGCGCTGTTCGATGCGTTTTTCGAACGTGCCGCAAATGACCCGGTCGACGTAGATGCCCGGGGTGTGGATCTGCGACGGATCCAGCTCGCCGGGTTCGACGATTTCTTCGACTTCGACCACAGTGATCTTGCCTGCGGTGGCAGCCAGCGGGTTGAAGTTCTGCGCGGTGTGGCGGTAGATGACGTTACCGAAATGGTCGGCTTTCCAGCCTTTGACGATGGCGAAATCGCCGGTGATGGATTCTTCCATCAGGTATTTGCGCCCTTTGAACTCACGCACTTCCTTGCCTTCGGCAACCGGGGTGCCGACGCCGGTGGCGGTGAAGAAAGCCGGAATGCCGGCGCCGCCTGCGCGCATTTTCTCGGCGAGGGTGCCTTGCGGGGTCAGGATGACTTCGATGTCGCCCTTGAGCAGTTGTTCTTCGAACAGTTTGTTTTCGCCGACGTAGGAGGCGATGACCTTGCTGATCTGGCGGTCGGTCAGCAGCACGCCGAGGCCGAAACCGTCGACGCCGCAGTTGTTGGAGACGACGGTGAGGTCGCGGGTGCCTTTGCGCTTGATTTCGGCGATCAGGTTTTCCGGGATGCCGCACAGGCCAAAGCCGCCGGCGATCACGGTCATGCCGTCTTCAAGGCCCGCCAGGGCTTCCTCATAGGAACTCACGCGCTTGTCGAAACCTGCCATATGCACCTCTTTTATTGTTTGTCGGGCGGCTGGCTAGCCGAATGACTGGAGTGTCTCGCTGGAGGATATATTTGTTAAGTTGATTTTTAAGGTCGATTGATTGATAAAGCTCAATAATTGATTGAATCCTGATACGGAAGCATAGCGTTCATGACCGTCAAACAGATCCGCGCCTTTCTCGCCGTAGCCCAGAGCCTGAGTTTCGCCGTGGCCTGCGAGCGCCTGCACCTGTCGCAATCGGCCTTGAGCCTGACCATCAAGGCGCTGGAGGAGGGCCTGGGCGGGCGACTGTTCAGTCGCAATACGCGGAACGTGGCGCTGACCGCCGAAGGCGAATCGCTGCTGCCGCTGGCCCGACGTCTGATCGCCGACTGGGACAACGCCGAAGATGAAATGCGCCAGCGCTTCAGCCTGCAACGCGGGCGGGTAACGCTGGCGGCGATGCCGTCGTTCGCCGGCAACCTGCTGCCGCCGATCCTCAAGACGTTTCGCGCGCGGTATCCGAACGTCAACGTCACGGTCAACGACGTGATCAACGAGCAAGTGCTGGAAATGGTCCGCGACCGACAAGTGGAACTGGGCGTGGCGTTCGAGCCGATGCAGAGCACTTCGCTGACGTTCACCCCGCTGTACATGGACCGTTTTGTCGCGGTGGTGCCGCAGGATTCAGCGCTGGCCGGGCTTAGCGATATCGACTGGCAGACCTTGCTGCAGGAACCGTTCATTACCCTGCAACGGCCGTCGACGGTGCGGGTGATGCTTGAAGAACACTTGCAGGCCCGGGGCATGAAACTGCCGGTGGAGTTTGAAAGCCATCAACTGGCAACAGTCGGGCGTATGGTCGCCAGCGGGCTGGGGGTCAGCGCGGTGCCGGCCTTGTGCGCCGAGCAGATGCTGGAATTGGGCGCCTGTTGCCTGACCTTGAATGACTCGGTGGAGCGGGCGATTGGTGTGTTGACCGAACCGGGCAATGACCTGTCGGCAGCGGCGCAGGCACTGTTCGACATTCTCAAGGCTGAACACTGAACTTGAAACCTCTACCCCTGTAGGCGCTGCCCGCAGAGGATTGGTGCGTTCAGGTGGTCAAGTGTTGCGCCAGCAACGGCAGCAGTTGCTCGCATGACGCCTCGATCTTCAAATCGAGCAAATCATCCGCGCGGGTCTTGCCCAGATTGATCGCCAGCAACGGCTTGCCGCGATCGGCGATTACCCGGCACAGACGGAACGCCGAATACGCCATCAGCGACGAGCCCACCACCAGCAAGCCCTCGGCATTTTCCGCTGCGGCCATGGCCCGTGCCGCCGTCGGCTGTGCCACGTTCTCGCCGAAGAACACCACGTCCGGCTTCATCCGTTCGCCTTCGCAATAGGGGCACTGCGGGGTCTGAAAGCGTGCCTCGAACGCCGGGTCGAGCAGCGTATCGCCATCCGGCGCCTGTACCGCATCGACGCCGGCCAGATACGGATTCTGCTCGACCATGCGTTGCTGAATGTCATCACGCGCGCTGCGCTGACCACAGTCCAGGCACAGCACCCGGTGCAGACTGCCGTGCAGTTCGATCACATCCTGACTGCCGGCCTGATCGTGCAGGGTGTCGACGTTCTGCGTGATCAAGGCGCTGATCCGCCCCTGACGCTGCAACTCGGCCAGCGCCGTATGCGCCGCGTTGGGTTGCGCCTGACGCACCCGTGGCCAGCCAAGCATGGCCCGCGCCCAGTAACGGCGACGGGACTCGGGCGCAGCGAGAAACTCCTGGTACATCATCGGCTGCCGGCCACGCCGTACACCTTCGCTGTCGCGGTAATCCGGGATGCCCGAGGGCGTGCTGATGCCGGCGCCGGTCAGCACTACAAAGCCGCCATCAGCCATGGCCTGGTACAGGGTGTCGAGATACGAGTAGTCGTTCATGCCATCTCCGATCCTGTGTCCTGTGTGTAGAGCGCCCGCCAGCTTCTAAACTTTGTCAGTCTAACGCCGATATGCAAAGCGCAAGAATACAGCGTGATTGGCCTGTTGATCGCGCGCGTGCACCATTTCATTTATCGATCATGGACGGTTCAGTGCCTTATAAATATATTTCATCGATAGCACGCTTTTTTAGTGTCTGGTGCATGTTGTGCTGCTTGAGCGGTTGTAGCGGATTTTTTTCCGGAAACCGTGAAGTTCCCATCAGTCAGCTATCAATGAATGAGTTAACTCACTTTTTTGTCACGAGTGACTTCGGCTTTTCGATTCCATTTCTGAATGATCGAAAGCCCGGAACCATCGTATTTGTGATGAATTTCGACGGTACCAATAATGATCGGGAGCAGGTTCCTCCTGGTGAGACGAAGACTGTTGTAGCTCAGTTGTTCGACAGGATAGAAGGCAACCAGGTTGACAAACCGCCCAGATATCCTGGATCGATGGTTCGAAAGGCGTACCTTCGTGGGCCAGGCTGTGCCGACAGCTATTGGTGCCTGCTCGATCAGGCGTTTGGACGTAGTTCTAGTGCCACAGCCGATGACGCTTTCGCGCAATTGAAACGATTTATCGCAGAAAACCCACAGGCAACAGAGGTCAAGGTGCTGGTGATCGGTTTCAGTCGAGGAGCCGCTACAGCCCGACACTTTTTGAACAAGGTTTACCAGGCGTCCACTCAGAGCACATTGGGTACCTCAGCCCCTGTGTGGTCGTCGGCGATCCTTATCGAAACTGTAGCCACCGGGCAACATGGCATTCTGGAGCTGACGTTGCCTCCGAATGTGGAGTTTGCCTTGAACCTAGTGGCAAAAAATGAAACCCGTGCCCTTTTTCCTCCCGTCATTGATGCTGACCCTGACTACGAAAGGTATACCAACGGCCTTAAGGTCTATGGGATCAAAAAGCGAATTTTCACAGTTCGCCTGCCAGGTGCACATTCTGATCTTGGAGACTCCTACGATTCCGGTGCCGGGCCTCATGTGTCAAAGGTCGCAATCAACATTATCGAGAAGATGGGGCTCAAGACACCGTGTTCAGGCTTCTGTCCCGATGACCTCGTTGATATCAGTGTTTTGAAGCCATTTGACGGTTGTTCAGGAGCCGGTGGACAACTTAACAAGCGGATGGTCAGTGACGGGTTGCATGATTCCCGCGGCAAGCTGGATTTGTTGATGGGCGCACCATCGCCTTATTCCAAAGGATTTCATCGCGAAGATGATGCTGTGCAAGCTGCGCCAATGACAGACGAATTGGCGGACCGTCTTTTTTGGCACATTAATGACCAAGTCAACGCAAGGTCTTCTGATGTGGCGACGATTATCGAGTTTACCCAGCGAAATAATTTTGTATTTACACGTAGTTCAGGCTCGACGGACTGGAAGCAGATCGAGAGTGATGGGCAGAGCAAAGGGCGGTTGGGTTATTCGCTTGGCGTTCCAGCGTTGCTTTTTAAAGCTGGTAAATTGCCGCTTCCAGAGGCCGTTCTTGAAACGCTGAAAACTGAGAAGGGAGACGTCATCCTCGAAGCCGCATTGTTCAAATGCAAGTTCCATTGGTTCATCAACGGCTACATCCCCGGCGACCAATAGCCCGGGTTCGTTGTTCCCGGGCAAACAACTTGCCCGGGATTGACTCAGCTCTTACTTGCGCGCCTCCAAGATCAGATTGAACGGCGTTTGCGTCGCCCGGCGGAACTGTTTGAATCCGGCCTCGTTGAACACTTTGCGCAAACGCATTTCACCGGCCTGTGCACCGAGACCGAGGCCGACTTCCTGCGACAGCGAGTTCGGCGTGCAGATAAAGGTCGAGGCTGCGTAAAACAGTCGTCCGACCGGGTTGATGTTGTCGTCCAGCGTATCGTTGGCAAACGGCTCGACCAACAGCACCGTGCCGTCGTCCTTCAACGACTCGTAGGCATGCCGGGCGGCGCCGACCGGGTCGCCCATGTCGTGCAGGCAGTCGAAATAGCAGATCAGGTCATAGTCGCCGCCGGGGTAGCTTTTGGCGGTGTTCTGGAAGAATTTCGCCCGGCTGCTGACCCCGCCTTCTTCGGCGCGCTGAGTGGCGACGGTGATCGACGGCGCGTGGTAATCGAAGCCGACGAAGCGCGAGTTGGGAAACGCCTGGGCCATGATCACCGTCGAGGCGCCGTGGCCGCAGCCGATGTCGGCGACTTTGGCGCCGTCTTCGAGTTTGGCTACCACGCCGTCCAGCGCCGGCAGCCATTCAGCGATCAAGTGACCTTTGTAACCGGGACGAAAGAAGCGTTCGGTACCGGTGAACATGCAGGGGTGATGATCGCCCCAGGGCAGGGCGCCGTTGCCGCGCATGGCCTTGACCAGTTTGTCCTTGTCGTGGAAAAACGACGCCACCACGCCGAGCCCGCCGGCCACGTACACCGGCGAGTCCTCGACGGCCAGCGCCAACGCCTGTTCCTCCGGCAGGCGAAACTGGCCATCGTGATGTTCCATGTAGCCGGACGCGGCATGCGCGCTGAGCCATTCGTGCACCAGTCGTGGGTTGCAGGTGGTTTTTTCGGCAAGGGCCTGCGGGGTGATTAGCTGACTGTCGGCCATCGCCCGGTACAGCCCGAGTTCTTCGCCAACGATGACGTTTGCCAGCATCGCGGCACCGCCCATGTCGTTGACCAGTTTGCCCATGAATGCGTTGAGCCTTGATTCGTCCATCATGAGTGCTCCTGATACAGGATCACCGTCCGGTGGCAAAACGTTGTCGAGGCATGGGCCGCAGGGCAGTGGTCACAGAAGTGGGCAGGGCACAGCTGACGTCGTCCTGCATTCCCCCTCGACTGGGTAATAAGTCAGTCTAGTCGGGCTGGGGCGAGATGCAGGCTTTGTGAACACCGCAAACCCAATGTGGGAGCGGGCTTGCTCGCGAAAGCGGTGTGTCAGCCCCCGATGGATTGACTGATCCACCGCCTTCGCGAGCAAGCCCGCTCCCACAGGGGATATGTGGTGCTCCGTCCCGCTGTGCATCGGCAGGCGCTGGCCGCACACATCAATGGCTCACAGGTCGCGGACCATGAGCCATTGGTCGTTGTCCCAAGCGCGGAAGCGCTCCAGCAACGTCCACCCACGCTTGGCGTAGTAATCCTGTTTGTTCTGCGTGTGCAGATAGAACCGCGCGAAGCCACGCTGCTTCGCAGCCTGACTGATACCTTCGATCAAACGTTCCGCCAGGCCCTGGCCCCGCGCCTGCGGGCTGACAAACACGCACGCCAGCCACGGGCCGAGATCCGGGCGCAGGGCCAGATCCGCCCGGGCCAGTGCCGCGCCGCCGAGCAGTCGGTCGCCATCCAGCGCAATCAGGCACGGCCAGTCGCCGTTGCTCTGGCCTGCGGCGAACTCGCGTTGCCATTCGGTCAAGGGTTGCTGAGCATATTCGTAGGCGAACTGGCAGTGGATCCACTCGGCGTAGGTGTCGCTGTGCTGCAGGTGATCGACGAGCCATTCGAGGCGCAAGGACATGTCGGGAATCCATTCTCGGAAGACGGGAAGGCATAAGAGCCGATTGCCCCGTGCAATGGCAATCCCGAGAGTGTTTCGAGGGCTTTACAAAATCCCGCCATTCATCGGCCCGGCCCTTGTTTTACCGGCTCTTCGGACGATTGGAGGGGACGCCGACGACCCTCGGCGCGATAGTGGGAAACAGGGCCACTGCCGGCCCTGTCACCGATAAAAAGACGCGAGGTTGCCATGCCGAAATTCGTGATTGAACGCGAGATTCCAGGGGCCGGGACGCTGTCGGAGCAAGAACTCAAAGCCGTGTCGCAAACCTCCTGCCAGGTGTTGCGCGAACTCGGGCCGCAAGTGCAGTGGTTGCACAGCTATGTCACCGCCGACAAGATCTATTGCGTGTACATCGCGCCTGATGAGGAGCAAGTGCGCGAGCACGCCAGGCTTGGCGGTTTCCCGGCCAACAGTGTGGCGCGGGTTATGACGGTCATCGACCCGACCACGGCTGAATGAGGTCAACCCGACTGTAGCGGAGCGTGATTGATGAGCACCCCCATTGATCTGACGGGCCTCAAGGAGCGCCAGAAAGTTGCCTGGGCCAGCGGCGACTACGCGGTGATCGGCACCACCCTGCAAATCGTCGGCGAACACCTTGCCGAAGCTTGCGACCTGCGCTGCGACGAAGAGGTGCTGGATGTCGCGGCCGGCAATGGCAACGCCACCTTGGCGGCGGCGCGGCGTGGTTGTCTGGTGACGTCCACCGACTATGTGGCGGCGCTGCTGGAACGTGGCCAGGACCGGGCACGGGCCGAGCACCTGGACGTGACCTTTCAGGTTGCCGATGCCGAAGCGTTGCCGTTTGCCGATGAGAGTTACGACGCGGTGCTCTCGACTTTCGGCGTGATGTTTGCCCCGGATCAGGCCGCCGCAGCGGCGGAACTGGCGCGGGTCTGTCGGCGGGGCGGGCGGATTGGCCTGGCGAACTGGACGCCGGAGGGTTTCGTCGGGCAGATGTTCAAGGTGCTCGGTCGCCACGTGCCGCCGCCCGCCGTGGCTTTGCCGCCATCTAACTGGGGCACCGAAGCCTGGTTGCACAGCCACTTTGGCGACCGTGAGTTCCTGCTGCAGATCACGCGCCGTACCTTCAACTTTCGCTATCGCTCGGCGGCGCACTTCATCGACATTTTCCGCCACTGGTACGGGCCAGTGCACAAGGCGTTCGCGGCGTTGCCACCGGAAAGCGGGCAAGCGCTGGAGAATGATCTGGCGGATCTGCTCAACCGCTCGAACCGGGCGGGGGAAGGCTCGCTGGTGGTGCCGAGCGAGTATCTGGAGGTGGTCATCACCAGACGCTGAATGTTCAGAACAATGACAAACCCCTGTGGGAGCGGGCTTGCTCGCGAAAGCGTCTGTTCAGTCAGTAGTTCTTTCCAATGACCCAGCGCATTCGCGAGCAAGCCCGCTCCTGCAGGGGATGGTGTCTGGCTGGACTGGCCTATTTCACCTGCGGCCGATCAAACCATTCCAGCGCCGTGCGCCAGATACAGATGCCCAGAAAGTACGCCGACATCAGCAGCCACAGGCCCATTACCAGCGAATTGATCACCGGGTGGTTGAGCACCAGTGACAGGCTGCACAGCAGCCAGATCGCCGTCACGGCGATGTTGATCGGCATGAACCGGCGTACCCGGAACGGGTGGAGGAATTTCATTCGGGTGACGGTCAGCAGCGCCAGACCGATCACCGTCAACAAGGTGATCCAAGGCCCCGGGCCGATGATGTAAAGGCACAGGGCAACCACGTTCCACGCGGCGGGGAAGCCGACGAAGTAGTTGTCCTTGCTCTTCATGTTGACGTTGCAGAAACAGAACAGCGACGACACCAGAATCAGCGACACGGTCAGCAGCAAGGTGTAGTCGGGCAGGGGAATATAACGGTAGATGAACAGCGCCGGGATGAACACGTAGGTCAGGTAGTCGATCACCAGATCGAGGATCGATCCGTCGAAACTCGGCAGCACCGATTGCACATTGACCTTGCGTGCCAGCGCCCCGTCGAGACCGTCGACGATCAACGCCACGCCCAGCCACATCAGGCAGTGGGTCGGCTGGTTTTCCAGCAGCGCGAGGGTTGCCAGAAATGCAGTGACCACGCCGGTCGCGGTAAAACCATGGGCGCCCCATGCTTTGAGCCTGGCGATGTGTACGGTCGATATCACGGGGGCGTTCTCCAGATAAATGAAGCAAGCCGGTTATCACCCTCGGGCAAAGGGTGCCGGCAAACCGGGTCGGGGTTGCAGCTATCGACCGGTTTGGCCGGGATAAGGTTCACCTCCTTTGAATCTTAGCTGGCCGCACAAAAAATACCTCGGCGAAATCCGCCGTCTGCGACTGGCGTCAGTCAAATGGTGTTGGCGCGATGGCTGTAGCGGTCTATCGTTGCCTGACGCAGTTAACGCCAATGCCTGAGGACGAGATCATGAACACCAGCGATTTGCTCGAACAACTGCTGCGGGGCCAGGCCTCGGCAGGACAATCCAGTGGAGCCTCCGCTGGCGGTGGTCTCGATGGGCTGGGCGGTTTGCTCGGCGGTCTGTTGGGCGGCGGTGCGGGCAGCGGCGCCAACGCAGCGCCATCCGGTGGGCTGGGCGGCCTGGGCGGTTTGCTCGGTGGCCTGCTCGGCGGCGGTAGCGGGGGTGGATTGGGCGGTGCGCTCGGCGGCGCGTTGGGCGGCGGGAGTACGCAAAGCCGTTCCGGCGGCACCAATTATGCGGCGCTGGCGTCGCTGGGAATGATGGCGTTCCAGGCGTATCAGGCCTGGCAACGCAGTCAGGCCTCGGCCGCGCCACAACATATCCCGCAAACGGCGGATCTGCTGGCCGGGCCAGAGGTCGAGGAACACAGCCATGCGGTGCTGCGCGCGCTGATTGCGGCGGCCAAGGCTGACGGGCAGATCGATGACCGCGAACAGCAGATGATCAGTGGTGAAATCAGCAAACACACTGACGATCCGCAATTGCAGCAATGGTTTGATGCCGAAGTGTCGAAACCACTGGATGCGAGCGAAGTCGCGCAGGCTGCCAAAGGTGACCCGGCCATGGCTGCCGAGATGTATCTGGTCAGTGTGATCCTGGTGGATGACCAGCAGGACGCCGAGCGCAGCTATCTGGATGAACTGGCGGCTGCCTTGGGGATCGATCCGGATTTGCAGGTGCATCTTGAACAACAGGCCAAAGGTCCGGCCTGACCTCGAAAAACTTTGAAAGTACGAGCCTCGGGCGTTCCATCCGTCCGGGGCTTTTTTACGTCGATTGAATTTTTCCGGCGGCGCGTCGCTCTTCTGCATAACAGAGCCACACTGCGACCGGTGCGCCATGAACAGGAACCTCGACGACTACAACCGCATGCGCGATTTCTCGGCGACGTCAGAGCCCGCCGCCGTCAAGCGCCGTGGCCGCAACAAGACCACTGAGCATGCCCTGCAGTTCTGCATCCAGAAGCACGACGCTTCGCACCTGCATTACGACTTCCGCTTGGAGCTCGATGGCGCGCTCAAGAGCTGGGCGGTGCCCAAGGGGCCGTCGCTCGACCCCAAGGTCAAGCGCCTGGCAGTGCATGTCGAGGACCATCCGCTGGATTACGCGACGTTCGAGGGCAGTATTCCCGAGGGGCATTACGGCGCTGGCGATGTGATCGTCTGGGATCGCGGCGTGTGGATTCCGCTGGAAGATCCGGCCAAGGCCTACGCCAAGGGCAAACTCAAGTTCGAGCTGCAGGGCGAGAAGTTGTCCGGTATCTGGAATCTGGTGCGCACGCATATGCCGGGCAAGAAGGAAAACTGGTTCCTGATCAAGCATCAGGACAGCGCCGCCCGCCCGCAAGACGACTACGACGTGCTCAGCGCAGAGCCGGACAGCGTGCTCAGCGAGCGGACCCTGATCAGCAAACCGAGGCTCGCCGCCGAGCAAGCCAAACCGCTGAAAAAAGCCCCGGCCAAACCGCGCAAGGCAGCGTCCGGAACGCTCACCGGTGCGCGCAAGGCCAAGCTTGCGGCACAACTCAAGCCGCAACTGGCGACCTTGGTCGACAGCGCACCCGAAGGGCAGTGGAGTTACGAGATCAAGTTCGACGGTTACCGGATCATGGCCCGCATCGATCACGGCGAGGTGCAGCTGTTCACCCGCAACGGCCACGACTGGACCCACAAACTGCCGCAACAGGCGCAGGCGCTAGCCGCGCTGGGGCTGGAGTCGGCGTGGCTGGACGGCGAAATGGTGGTGGCCGACGAGCAAGGCGTGCCGGACTTTCAGGCGCTGCAAAACGCCTTCGAAGCCGGGCGCAGCGGCCACATTGTCTATTACCTGTTCGACTTGCCGTATCTCAACGGCGTCGACCTGCGCGAAGTGCCGGTCGAGGAGCGTCGCGCGGCGCTGTCCACGGTGTTGGGTGCGCACGAGCAGCCCCTGCTGCGCTTTTCCGAAGCCTTCGACGAAGCCCCGGACGCGCTGCTCAACAGCGCCTGCCAGATGCAGATGGAAGGGTTGATCGGCAAACGCCTCGGCTCGCCTTATGTGTCGCGGCGCAGCAGCGACTGGATCAAGCTCAAGTGCAAACATCGGCAGGAATTCGTGATCGTCGGCTACACCGATCCGAAAGGCGCGCGCAGTGCCTTCGGGGCGCTGTTGTTGGGTTTGCATGATCGCGACAGCGGTGAGTTGCGCTACGCCGGCAAGGTCGGCACCGGGTTTAACGACGCCACGCTGAAAAGCATCCTCGCCCAACTCAAGCCGTTGCAGGTGAAGAAGGCGCCAGTGGTCAATCCGCCAAGTGGCTTCGAGGCCAAAGGCGTGCACTGGCTCAAGCCGAACCTGCTGGCGGAAGTGGCGTTCGCCGAAATGACCAAGGAAGGCTCGGTGCGTCACGCCGTGTTCCATGGTCTGCGCAATGACAAACCGGCCAAAGCGATAACCGAGGAGCGCGCGAAAACCGTGAAGACGCCAGCCAAAGCCAGCTCATCAAAAAAAGCCGCTGCATCAACGAAAGCCGCAGCGTCGAAGATATCCGACGCTGCGCCGTCGCAGCTTGGCCTCGCCAGCGGCAAGGTGCGCATCACCCACCCCGACCGGGTGATCGATGCGGTCAGCGGCACCACCAAGATGCAACTGGCCGAGTATTACGCCAGCGTCGCCGAGTGGATCCTGCCGCAACTCAAGGACCGTCCGGTGGCATTGGTGCGGGCGCCGGACGGCATCGCCGGCGAACTGTTCTTCCAGAAAAACGCCGAGCGCCTGGCGATTCCCGGCATCACTACGCTGGACAAGGACGTCACCGGCCAGCCGGTAATGCTGATCAATAACGCCGAAGCGTTGATCGGCGCGGTGCAGATGAGTACGGTCGAGTTGCACACCTGGAATGCCACGACAGTCGATCTGGACAAGCCAGATCGCTTTGTCCTCGATCTTGACCCGGACCCTGCGCTGCCGTGGAAAAGCATGGTCGAAGCCACCGCACTGACCCTGACCGTGCTCGATGAACTGGGGCTCAAGGCGTTTCTCAAGACCAGCGGCGGCAAGGGCATTCACCTGGTGGTGCCGTTGACCCGCAAGCATGGCTGGGATGAGGTCAAAGACTTCAGCCATGCGATCGTCAGTCACATGGCGAAGCTTTTGCCAGAGCGGTTTTCCGCAGTGTCCGGGCCGAAAAATCGCGTAGGGCGGATCTTCATCGATTACCTGCGCAACGGCTTGGGCGCCACTACCATTTGTGCCTACGCGGCGCGCACCCGCGACGGGTTGCCGGTATCGGTGCCGTTGTTTCGCGAAGAGGTGGCCGAGATCAAGGGCGGCAATCAGTGGAACATCAGCAACGTCCATGAGCGCCTGAACGAGGTCGGCGATGCGCCGTGGGCTGACCTGAAGAAAACCCGCCAGAGCATCACCGCCGAGATGCGCAAGCGGGTCGGTATGAAAAAGTGATCAGGTGTCGCGCAGCAAGTCGTGTGCGTTGAGCAGTTCGAAGGCGATTTCGGGGTGGTTGGTCAGGCCCCGGCGAATGGCTGCCGGAATCGACTTGCGTGTCTTGCGGCACAGTCCCGGCAGCGCCTCGATCTGTATGTCGATACCGAGCATCGTGCGCACTTCATGAAAGCCCGGTGAGACTTCCACCCGTACGCCCAATTGCTCGTACATGCGGTTTTGCAGATGCCGCAGGTCGGCAAGATCCTTGAGTTGTTCCAGGCGAGCGAGGAGGATTTTTTCCTGCTCGCGGGTCAGCCGCAGGATGCGCAGATCCGTGCCGGGCGTCTCCAGCAATGATTCGCGCCCGCAATCGCAGGCGCCGGGCGGGCAAGGTGAGCGCAAAGGCACAACGGGCGCAAGAGTCGTCATGGCCTCCATCATAGAGGCCGTCGGACAGTTTTGCCTATGTGCCTTCAGCTGCCATCCATCGGCCGCGTTATCCCTGGCAGCTACTGATTCAGACCTTCGTAATGCACCAGAATCGCATTGGCGAGGTCTTCATCGCTGGCGTTCAGACCAGGGTTGTCGTGGCGTACCTGTTGCAACACCGACTCAAGATAAACCCCACGGATGGCCCCGCCGCTGGCGACAAACGCTGACAGGTCGTCGCGTGCCGGAATCACCATTTTGTGATCCTTGAAGGTCGAGTACAGCGAGGCGGAAACACCCGCCGAGGTGGCGACGTCTCCGGCATCGACACGAGCCAGAGCCGAGCCGACAGGGAGGCACAGCAGGAGAGAAGAAACAAGCACTAACTTGCGCATGACGGTGTTCCTCCACAAGCGCGAAGCAAAAAGGAAGGACTACATAATCTCAGAGGTGAACCGCTTGCCGGAGTTCCATTCGCACGCACGGATACTTGCTGAAACGCTCTGGGGCGGCGCATTCGCGCAAATAGGCTTAACTGAAATCCTGACAGGCGCATTCCAGCGAGCCTCAGGGAGGAACCCACGGTGTCGATCAAATTGCGTTTGCGGTTGCTGATTGCAACCAGCCTGCTGACGGCGCTGATCGTGAGTCTGGTCAGCTATGTGGGGAATATGCGCATGTCCGGCGCGGTGGACGACAATGCGGTGAGCATGACCGCGCTGCGCAATCACATGGAAGCCGACATGATGCACGACGCGCTGCGCGCCGACGTGTATTCGGCGATGCTGGTGGGCCTGGGCAAAAGCACCGGCACGGCGGCCGAGGTGCGGGATTCGATCAACGAGCACGCGACGCACTTTCGCGAGGTGCTGGAGGCAAACCTCAAACTGCCGGTCAACCCGACGATCAAGGCTGCGCTGGAACACATCAAGCCCAGCCTGGACACCTACATCGAGGCGGCCGAGCGCATCGTCGGCCTCGCACTGGACAACCCGGACAGTGCCCAGCGGGAACTAGGCACTTTCAATGCCGCGTTCAGTCAACTCGAAGCGCAGATGGCCGGGCTCAGCGAACTGATCGAAAGCAATACCCACGACACCCGTCACGCCACTGAAAGCGCCATTCGCAACGCCAACATCGCCCTCGGTGCGGTGTTGCTCGCCAGCCTGTTGCTGTTGTTGGCGCAAGGGCGCTGGGTGACCCGCAGCATCATGGGGCCGCTGAAGTCCGCCAACCACATCGCTCAAAGCATTGCCCACGGCAACCTCAGCGAAGCGATCAGCGAACCCGCCGGCAAGGACGAGGCCAGCACGCTGATCCGCAGCCTGGCGACCATGCAGCGCGATCTGCGCGACATGATCGACGCGGTGCGACGCAACGCCCATGGCGTCAGCGGCATGAGCGAGCAGTTGAGCCACGGCTGCCATCAGGTGGCCGACAGCAGTCAGCAGCAAAGCGCTGCCGCCGGCACCATGGCCGCTGCCGCCAGCCAGATGACTGCCAGCATCGAGGACATCACCCGCCACGCCGAGCGTGCGCTGGGCATGGCCAATCAGGCCGAGTCGCTGGCCAAGAGTGGCGGACAGGTGATCCATCAGGTGGTCAGCGACATGGACGACATCGCCCGCTCGGCGCAGCAGTCGGCGCAGGTCATCCGCACGCTGGATCAGGAATCCGAAGGCATTTTCAACATCATTCAGGTGATCAAGAGCATTGCCGATCAGACCAACCTGCTGGCGCTCAACGCGGCCATCGAAGCGGCGCGGGCCGGTGAGCAGGGCAGGGGCTTTGCGGTGGTGGCCGATGAGGTACGCAGCCTGGCTGCGCGCACCAGCGCTTCAACCCAGGAAATCGCCGCCATGGTCGCGCGCATCCAGCACAGCACCCGCGAGGCGGTCAGCAGCATGGAGGCGGGTGTGGCGCAGGTCGACAAGGGCATGGCGGTCACGGCCGAAGTCGAACGGGCGATTCGCGAAATCCTCGACGCTACTCTCAGCACCACGCAACTGGTCAACGACATCACCCGCACCATCGGCGAGCAGAGCCAGGCCAGCAACGAAATAGCCCATCAGGTGGGAATGATCGCCGGGATGTCGGAGGGCAACAGCAAGGTGATCGGGCAGACGGCCAATACGACGGATGAGTTGTCGAGTCTGGCGGGGGCATTGGCGTTGTCGGTGGATCGGTTTCGGTTGTAGTGGGGAGTGTTTGAACTATCGCCATCGCGCGCAGGCGAAGGCGTGCAGGGGTTGGCAGTGTTATGCAGGCGTGAACCTGCTCGCGATGGGGCCAGCCCGGGCACCACAGCTTTCGGGGTCATGTTCAGTCCGGATTGGCCGATAACGCCCAGAGCGGAAAAAGACTCTCAAGTCGGGAACAGACGCGCGGGTTTGCCCTGACGTGATATTCTTCGCGCCAACTTGGTTTGACCTTATTCAGTTTGCTTGCCGTTTGGCAGGCTGACGGAATCCCTGTCGCTCAAGTAGCTGAAGCCAATAATGATAAAAAGTCAGTTCAGAAGGGACATTAACTGAGGTCGATGCGGTACGTCGGCCTTGTGTGCCCACCCGTCAAAATTGCAGTGTGAAGGTGCCCGCGACCCTGGCCTGAGTGTCGCGACAAAAGGCCCTCATACCCACAACAGCGGCGGGCGGAAGGCGTTTTATCATAGGTGCAACGGATGTTTAAGAAAGTGAACACAGCCTTGCTAGGGCTGGCTTTGGCGATGGGGATGTCGTCTGCCAATGCTGAAGAAGCGAAGAAAGTCGACGTTCTGCTGATCGGCGGCGGCATCATGAGCACCACCCTGGGTGTGTGGATCAATGAGCTGGAGCCGAGCTGGTCGATGGAAATGGTCGAGCGCCTCGATGGCGTCGCCCTGGAAAGCTCCAACGGCTGGAACAACGCCGGTACCGGTCACTCGGCGCTGGCCGAGCTGAACTACACCCCGGAAGACGACAAAGGCAACGTGACGATCCCGAAAGCTGTCGAGATCAACGAAGCGTTCCAGGTGTCCCGTCAGTTCTGGGCTTGGCAGGTTCAGCAAGGTGTTCTGAAGAACCCTCGCTCGTTCATCAACACCACGCCGCACATGAGCTTCGTGTGGGGTGATGACAACATCAAGTTCCTGAAAAAGCGCTACGAAGCCCTGCAGGCGAGCCCGCTGTTCGCCGGCATGCAGTACTCCGAAGACCCGGCTGTGATCAAGAAGTGGGTCCCGCTGATGATGGAAGGGCGTGACCCGAACCAGAAAATCGCGGCCACCTGGAGTCCGCTGGGTACCGACATGAACTTCGGCGAAATCACCCGCCAGTTCGCCGGTTACCTGCAGACCAAGCCTAACTTCGACCTGAAGCTGTCGAGCGAAGTCGAAGACATCACCAAGAACGCCGACGGCACCTGGCGCGTCAGCTACAAAAACCTGAAAGACGGCACCAAGACCGAAACCGACGCCAAGTTCGTGTTCATCGGCGCCGGTGGCGGCGCTCTGCACCTGCTGCAGAAGTCGGGCATTCCTGAAGCCAAGGAATACGCAGGCTTCCCGGTAGGCGGCTCGTTCCTGGTGACCGATAACCCGGCCATCGCCGAGCAGCACCTGGCCAAGGCTTACGGTAAAGCTTCGGTTGGCGCACCGCCGATGTCGGTTCCGCACCTGGACACCCGTGTCCTGGACGGCAAGCGCGTTATCCTGTTTGGCCCATTCGCGACCTTCAGCACCAAGTTCCTCAAAGAAGGCTCGTACCTGGACCTGCTGACCAGCACCACCACCCACAACATCTGGCCTATGACCAAGGTCGGCATCAAGGAATACCCGCTGGTCGAGTACCTGGCCGGTCAACTGATGCTGTCGGATGAAGACCGTCTTAACGCGCTGAAGGAATACTTCCCGAACGCCAAAGCCGAAGACTGGCGCCTGTGGCAAGCCGGCCAACGCGTGCAAATCATCAAGCGTGATGAAGCCGCTGGCGGCGTGCTGAAACTGGGCACCGAAATCGTTGCTGCACAAGACGGCTCCATCGCCGGCCTGCTGGGCGCATCGCCAGGCGCGTCGACCGCTGCACCGATCATGCTGAGCGTGTTGCAGAAAGTCTTCAAAGACAAAGTCGCAACCCCTGAGTGGCAAGCCAAGCTGCACCAGATCGTTCCAAGCTACGGCACTCAGCTGAACAACGATCCGGCCAAAGTGGCACAAGAGTGGGCGTACACCGCCAAGATCCTCGAACTGCCAACGCCTCCGGTAATTGGTCAGGCGGCTGCTCCGGCGGCACCTGCAGCTGAAAAAGCTGAAGCACCGAAGGAAAATGCTGCACGTGACATGGCTCTGTAATTAGACGCCATTCGCACAAAAGCCCACTGAACCGGTAACGGTCAGTGGGCTTTTTTTGTGCCTCGGGTTTACCTGGGTTTTGCGCTCGCCAGATACGCCCCAAGCTTGCGCCCCATCTCGTCCCCCAACGCCTGCAACCCGCTCAGCGGCCGCACCATCACTTCGAATTCGACAATCTTCCCGCGCTCGTTAAAGCGAATCATGTCGATCCCCTTCAGCTCTTTCGCCCCCACTTTGGCGCTGAACTCCAAAACCACACTCAAACCGTCGGCAGTTGCCAGTTCACGGTGGTATTTGAAGTCCTCAAACACGTCGAACACGGTGTTGAGGATCATCGTCACTACCTGCGCGCCGGGGTAAGGCGTGTGGGCCATGGGCGAGCGGAACACCGCGTTGGGGTCGAGCAGCTCGGGCAGGGGCTTGAGATTGCCGGTGCGGATCATCTCGTGCCAGCGCTTCAATGACTCGGCGGCGTTGGGGTGCAGGTTCAGGTCGGACATGGTTTCACTCCTTTTTGTTGTTGTTTGCGCGACGCCAATGACTCTAGATCAAAGCGGTTGTGGACGAACCGTTGTGTGGCGATCTGAATACCGTGCTATGGCGGGAGCGGATCAGTTTGGCATCTGATCCGTATTTTTATGCTGGATCTGCCTCTGTTACCGGTTCAGTCAGGCGCTCAAAATACCCCTGCAGTACGGTCACTTGCGGCAGTCCTTCATCCTGAAGCGCCCGGTGCACCGCACGCTCAGCATTAAGGAGAGCAGCATGAACAAGATGGCGATTTTCCTGGGTGGGTTTCTGGCGTTGACCATTCTGATCGGAATGCTCGCGACAATTTCTCCGGTCTGACGATCAGCAGTTGAGTACCGGCATGTAACGATCCTCACGTTTTTTGAAATGGATCGGTGCTGTCGGGATTTTCTCACCATTCAGAAAGAGCTCCGGCAGCGTCAGGATGAAATCGTCCATCTCGCCGCTGCCCAAGGGTGTCCCGGCCGAATACAGGTCCAGCCATTGCTCACGCGGGTCGAAGCCGGTTTTCAAGCGTTCGATGCTGACCTGATAGGATTTGCCATTGGCCAGTTGCACGGTGGCCATGGGCGAGGCCGCGCTGACCCAGAGTGCCGGTGGGGGAGTGCTGTAGGCAGCATCCCATTTTTCCTTGGTGTCCAGGTTACGCATATAGGGTGGTGTATACAGGTACGCGTACATCCGTAATTCGGTATCGGTGTTGTGATGCAAGTCCGGCCTGGTCGGGGTCCCCGGCAGCGCTGCGTAAACCAGCAGGTGCACCCAATCGAGTTCCTCGGACGTGGTCTTGTAGCTCATGGCCTGGTGTGGGCCGGGGCATGTTCTGATCAGCAATGCGTTCTGACCGACAGCCGATTGCGGATTCAAGTAAGGACCCGTGCTACAGGCTGCAAACAGAGGAACCAGCAGATAGAAGGCAAGACGTTTCAATTAATCGACTCCGTGATTGACTGTTTTCCTTTTCCAGCTGCCGCAGATTACCTGAATTGCCAACGGTGTACCGCTCAGCCACCACGGGGCCTCAAATGCGGTGCAATCCTCGATCAAGGGCCAGAAAGAACACCGCCATCTAATTAAAAGCGCATTCGGTATTAGACTCCCCACAGGATCTGATAGCGGAAAGCGCTGCCATGTCGAACTCACCATGGACTCATTGATCAACGCCGCCGGCCGCGCGCTTGCGGCGGGGGATCCGCTGTCCGCACTTAAGCTCGTCGCCCTGCGCGAAGACCCGCCCGCGTTGGCGCTGCGCGGCATTGCCATGGCCCAGCTTGGTGATTTGCCCCGGGCCAAGGCGTTGCTGCAGCGGGCGGTCAAGGCGTTCGGCGCCAATGAGCCGTTGTCCCGGGCGCGCTGTGTGGTCGCCGAGGCTGAGGTGGCGTTGGCGACGCGGGATTTGGGCTGGCCGGTGCAGGCGCTGGAGGCGGCGCGACGGGTGTTGCACGATCACGCCGATCACCTGAACGCATCGCACGCCCGGTATTTGCAGATCCGCCGCTTGTTGTTGATCGGTCAACTCGATGAGGCGCAGGCGTTGCTCGCTGAACTGGACCCCGCGCCGTTGGCGCCGGCGCTGCGGGCTGTCCACGAATTGCTGACGGCGGGCATTGCCTTGCGTCAGGTGCAGGCGCACACGGCGCGGGCTGCGCTGGTTCGGGCCGCGCTGGCGGCGCAGCAGGCCGGGATTCCGGCGCTCACTGCCGAGATTGAACACGCCGGGCAGATCCTTGAAGCCCCGGCCGCGCGACTGAGCAGGGGCGATCAAGCGCAACCAGTGAAGCTTGAGCAGGTACAGGCGTTGTTCGCTTCCAGCACCCTGGTGGTCGATGCCTGTCGCTACAGCGTGCGCGGCGCCGGGATGACGCTGGCGTTGGCGACACGTCCGGTGCTGTTCAGTCTGCTGCAAATGCTGGCCCAGGCGTGGCCCGAAGATGTCTCGCGAGAGGCGCTGATCGCCAAGGCGTTTCGCTTGAAGCTGAGCGACGAATCCCATCGCGCACGCCTGCGGGTGGAGATCGGGCGATTGCGTTCGGCGTTGCAGCCGCTGGCGCGGATCGTCGCGACTGCGCGTGGTTTTACATTGGTGGCCGCCGACGTCGCGTTGCTCACCCTGCCGGTCGAGGACAAACACGCTGCGTTGCTGGCGTTGCTCGCCGATGGCGAAGCCTGGGCGAGTTCGGCGCTGGCCCTGGCGTTGGGCAGCAGCCAGCGCCAAGTGCAACGGGCGTTGGAAAGCCTGGCAACGACGGACCGGGTGCAATCTTTCGGCGTTGGCCGGGCGCGTCGCTGGACCACGCCGCCGGTGCCAGGTTTCGCGACGATCTTGTTACTCCCGATGTCGCTGGGCAATGGCTAGGCTGGACTCACCCAGACTCATCCATCAGCGAGGAAGGCATCATGAAACAGGCAAACGCAGAAATCCTTCGTGAGTACGGCCCGTTCGAAGGCGTCGAACGTGTCCACGGCGTCACTTTCGACGGCCGGCAAGTGTGGTTCGCCAGCGACGGCCAGCTCAATGCGCTGGACCCGGCCAGCGGAGAAACGGTGCGCACGATCAAGGTCGGCGCCGACGCCGGCACCGCGTTCGACGGCAAGCATCTGTTCCAGATCGCCGACAGCCGCATCCAGAAAATCGACCCCGCGACCGGGTACATCCTCAATACGATTCCCGCACCGGGTGCTGGCAACGATTCGGGAATGGCCTGGGCCGAGGGTTCGCTGTGGATTGGCCAATACCGTGATCGCAAGATTTATCAGGTTGATCCGGACACTGGCGAGATCCTGCGCACGCTGGAATCGAACCGTTTTGTCACCGGGGTGACCTGGGTTGACGGCGCGTTGTGGCACGGCACCTGGGAGGGCGATGAAAGTGAATTGCGTCGGGTTGATCCAGAGGATGGCGAGGTACTGGAAAGTCTGAAGATGCCCGCAGGGATCGGCGTTTCCGGGCTGGAAGCGGACGGTGGTGAGCGGTTTTATTGCGGTGGCGGGGGCAGTGGGCGGGTGCGGGCGGTGCGGCGGCCCAAGTGATTGATGTGTCTGTGCTGGCCCCTTCGCGAGCAGGCTCGCTCCCACATTGGTTCAGCGTTAACCGGACAAATGTGGGAGCGAGCCTGCTCGCGAAGCGGCCAGTAGCTTCCCTGAAAATCTCCCCAGCGAATCAAGGCGCGCCAAACACCATCGTCCAGTAAACCCCCTCATCACTGCGCACCTCACTCGCAAACCCGGCACCGACCTGGGTGAAGATCGGGTTCATCAGGTTGGCACAATGTCCGGGACTGGCCAGCCATCCGGTCATCGCCTTGCCCGGCGAACTCTGGCCGGCGGCGATGTTTTCGCCGATCTGTCGCCCGCGATAACCCGCCGCCCGGGCGCGATCCGCCGGCATGTCGCCGTCCGGATCACGGTGGGCGAAGTAGTTGCCGTAGGCCATGGCCTTGCTGTGCCCTTGAGCCGCGGCCCCCAGCGCCGGGTTCCAGCTCAAGGGCCGGGCGGCGGCGAAACGCTGGCGCCCGCACATCCGTGGGCGTGCCCGGGCGGCGTTGACCTCGGCGAGCAAGGCTTTACCGACACTGCGGTTGTCGCCGACACGGTTGTCGAGCACCGGTTGCGCCAGCACCACTTGCCATTCACCACGGGAGCGGCTGACGCCGATGTCGGCGTACTGGACGTCGAGCAGTGCGGTGCAGTGGCTGTCTTGCAGCTGTTCAAAGGCTTGCTCGGCATCCCCGGCACCGACAATGCGGATGCTGCGCACCGCCACCGCCGAATAACCCGCAGACTTCAACGTCTCGCGCAAGCCACCACCGTAGCCATAGCCGATCGGCAGCGCCAGATTTGATTTCATCGCCAGTGGCGCCAGGCGTTGGGCCGGACGGCGGTCGCAGCGTTGCGGGTGAGCACGGTAGTCGTTGATGGCCGCCACCAGTTGCCGCTCTTCGCTGGCGTGGGCGGTCTCGGTGAACAGCGGGGCAAGGATCAGCAGGCACAGCGAAACAAAACGTGATGAGCGAACGGCATGGCGCATGGGACGGCAAGCTCTGGGAAAAGGACAGTGCTGAAGTGCGGATCCGCGGAATGCGGCGCCACTAGGACTGGGCTTTTTGGACTTGGTTCATGGTGGCCATAAGGCTTTTTTGGGTGGGATGATGAAGGGCAGGGCGAGCCTGGATTTGTGTTGTCCGCACTGGCGCCTTCGCGAGCAAGCCCGCTCCCACGGTGGAACGCATTGCCAAGGTGGGAGCGGGCTTGCTCGCGAAAGGGCCAGTTGCACCACCGCAAAATCGGTTGATCAAACCCGATCAGCGATCAAGCGCTTCCCCCATCCACTGCAGATACTGCACCCGCTCGGAAATCGAGTTGTGCCCTGCGTCCGGCACCACTCGCAACGTCGCCACGCCTTTGGGAAAATGCGCCAGCAGCCGCTGCGTGCTGTCCCGTGGAATCACCTCGTCATCGCTGGCCGCCAGCAGCAAGGTCGGCACCTGAATGTGCGCGGCATAGCGGCCTGACTCGAAACGATCCTTGAGCAACCACTGCACCGGTAGCCACGGGTATTGGCGCACGGCGATTTCTTCGAGGCTGTTGTATGGCGTCACCAAAATCAACCGGGTCGCCGGACGCTGACTCGCCAGCCGCACCGCCACCCCGGAACCCAGGCTGCGGCCGACCACGGCAATCTGCGGATGGCTGGCGTACACCCGGTCAAACAGTGCCAGCGCATCTTCGGCAATCGCTTCCTCCGAGGGCGCGCCGCCACTGCCGCCAAACCCCCGGTAGTTCATGAGAAACACGGCGTACTCGGGAAAGGCCTGGCTGAACGAAGGCAGATTGCGTGACACGTCCTCGGCGTTGCCGCCAAAGTAGATCAGCGCCTTGGGGCCGGTGTGCTCGCGAACGCTTACCCACACATCGGCATCCGGCATCGCCAGTTTCAGCCGCGAATCCGGGGTGGTGATGGCGCTGTCAGGCCGGGGGAAATAGATCAGCGAGCGCTGAAACACGAACGCCGCCGCGCACAGCGCCAGGTACAGGGCGACGATCAATGCGACGAGTGACAGGACGGTTCGGGACATTCGGCTAACTTTAACGGGACGCGCAGGTGCGTCGTGGCAGTGTAGTCCAGCGTTGTCTGCTGATTGCCATGCCACATACCCTGCAACAGATCCACGTAGCAGGAGCACCGGCATGCGCCACACTGAGGGTTACTCGCGGCGTCGTCTGCTCACGCTGGCTGCCGGGGTTTCGGCGGTTTTCACCTTGCACCGGGCGTTGGCCACCGCCACCTCGTCGAGCGCCTCAGGAGACCAGACCATGCAGACCCGCGCCATCCCCTCAAGCTCCGAGCTGCTGCCCCTGGTGGGCTTGGGCACCTATCGCGGCTTCGACGTTGCGCCCGGTGAAACTGCTTACAAACAACTGCCTGCCGTGCTCGACGAGCTATTCCGAAAGGGTGGCACGCTGATCGACAGCTCACCGATGTACGGCCGCGCCGAGCAAACCACCGGCGAGTTGCTGTCGATCCACCAACCGCACTCGCCGGCATTTCTGGCGACCAAGGTATGGACGCGCGGGCGTGAGGAGGGCATCGCGCAGATGGAACAATCCTTCCGCCTGCTGCGTACCGAACGCATCGACCTGATGCAGATTCATAACCTGCTGGACTGGCAGACCCATCTGCCAACCCTGCGTGAATGGAAAGAACAGGGGCGCATCCGCTACATCGGCATCACCCATTACACGCCGTCGGCCTATGACGAAGTCGAAGCGCTGCTCAAGGCCGAACCGCTCGACTTCCTGCAAATCAACTACGCCCTCGATGACCGTGGCGTCGAGAAGCGCATTCTTCCGATGTGCCGCGAGCGCGGGGTGGCGGTGATCTGCAACCGGCCGTTCGGCGGTGGCGGGTTGCTCGCGCGGCTCAAGGGCAAGCCGCTGCCAGCCTGGGTCTCGGATGTGCAGGTCAACAGTTGGCCGCAACTGGCGCTGAAGTTTCTGCTGTCGCACCCGGCGGTGACCTGCGTGATTCCCGGCACCGGTAATCCGCGCTACATGGCCGACAACGCCGGCGCCGGGTTCGGGCCGATGCTGACGGATGCGCAGCGTCATCAGTTGATTGCGCTGCTGGGGTAGGCGCTCAACCGCGATAACGCAACGCCTCCAGCAACAGCGAAAACGCCGGCGCTGCCTGCCGTCGGCTCGGGTAGTACAGGTGATAACCGGCAAACGTCGGGCACCAGTCCGCCAGCACTTGCACCAGACGCCCGTCGGCCAGGTGCGGTGCGACGATGTTTTGCGGGATGTAACTCAGGCCGAAGCCGTCGAGTGCAGCGTCGAGTAGCGGGTACACGCCATTCAGGGTGATTTGCCCGGACACGCGCACCTTGAGGCTTTCGTCGTTCTTTTCGAACTCCCAGGTGTACAACCCGCCGTTGGTGGGCAGACGCAGGTTGTTGCAGGCATGGTCGGTCAGCTCTCTCGGTGTTTCCGGTCGCGTGCGGTTGGCGAAATAGGCGGGCGAGCCGACCACCGCCATGCGCATGTCCGGGCCGATGCGGGTGGCAATCATGCCTTGGGCGACGTCCTCGCCCAGGCGTATGCCGGCGTCAAAGCCTTGCCCGGCGATGTCGACGAAACCGTAGTCGCAACACACCTCCACGGCAATGTCCGGGTATTTGGGCAGGAACGCCTGAAGCACCGGCCGTAGCAGCCAGTTCAGCGAATGGTCGGTGGCGCTGATACGGATGCGGCCTGCCGGGGTTTCGCGCAGATTGCTCAGGGCCGCCAGTTCCAGTTCGATCTCGTCGAAACGCGGGCCGATCGTTTGCAGCAGATGTTCGCCGGCCTCGGTGGGCGAGACGCTGCGGGTGGTGCGGGTCAGCAGGCGCAGGCCCAGGCGCGCTTCCAGCGCACGGATGGTGTGGCTGAGCGCCGATTGCGAGACGCCGAGTTTGGCCGCTGCTTTGGTGAAACTGCGCTCGCGGGCCACGGCGAGGAAGGCGAGCAGGTCACTGGCGTTTTCTCGAAGCATTGATGAGTGTCCTGCATAAGTTTTTTCGAATTCTAGTCGATTATCTGAACAGTTCAGCTCGGTAAAGTGCCGTTATTGCTCACCGGAGACCACCGCCATGAACCCGATTGCCACTTGCGCATTGACCTTGTCCTTACTCGCGAGCGAGACCCAGGCCAACGAACCCCTGCGCGTCATTGTCACCCCCAACGGCTCGCAACCCTCGGCCAAGGGCCCGGCGGACTGGTTCACCGGCACCGTGCGCGTCGACGCGCCGTTCAAGGGCAGCGATGCGGCGCGCGTCAGCGGCGCTACGGTGACGTTCGAGCCGGGCGCACGCACCGCATGGCACACCCATCCGTTGGGGCAGACGTTGATCGTCACCGCCGGGGCCGGTCTTGTGCAGGAGTGGGGCCAGCCCGTTCGCGATATCCGCCCCGGCGACACCGTGTGGATCGCTCCCGGCGCCAAGCATTGGCACGGTGCTGCACCGAACACGGCGATGACCCACATTGCCATTGCCGAAGTGCTGGATGGCAAGGTGGTGGACTGGATGGAGCAGGTCAGCGACGCGCAATATCCGAAGGCTGAATGAGGCACCAGCCCGCTGGAACCTCATGCGAGTGCGCTAGCGTTTTTTTGCGCTGGGTGACACTTGTTAGCAAATGAAATATATTCGCATTCGTGTAGGTTGCCCCCTCCCAGGATGCCGTTGTGCCCGCTCATTTGCCTTCCGCCCAATCCCCGCGCAATCAGCTGCTGACGTTGCTTTACAGCGACCATCACGGCTGGTTGCAGAACTGGTTGCGTAAAAAACTCGGCTGTTCGCAGCGGGCGGCGGATCTGGCGCAGGACACCTTCATCCGCGTGCTGACCCTCGCTGAACCCGAGCGCTTGCAGGAGCCGCGGGCGTTTCTCACGACCACGGCGATTCGCCTGCTGATCGATGGCGAGCGCCGGCGCAAGCTGGAGCGGGCATACCTGGCGGTGCTGGCGCATGAAAGTGCAGACGCCGCGGCGATCAGCCCGCAGGACTTCCATCAGATCGTCGAACTGCTCGAATCCATCGCCCGGCTGCTCGACGGCCTTGCGGAGAAACCACGACGGGCGTTTCTGCTCAATCGCCTGGACGGCTGGAGCCATGCCGAGATCGCCGAACACCTCGGTGTGTCGAAAAGCATGATCAAGCAGTACATCGCTCAGGTCATGGTGCATTGCTATGTCGCGCTGTATGGCGGTGCCGCGTGAACAACGGGCCTGAGCCAAGCCATGAAACGGTGGTCGCGGCGGCGCAATGGCTGGCGCTTCTGCACTCCGGTGAGGCCAGTGATCATCAGCATCAGGCGTTCGCCCAATGGCGCGATGCCGACCCCAGCCATGCTTTGGCGGCTTCGCGTCTGGCGCTGCTGTGGGGACGTTTCGACGGCTTGCCGAAGAGCCGCGCGCGCAAGACCCTCGACCGTGTCCTCACGCCAAAACGCGGCAGCACCCTGCGGCGCACCGGCACTTGTCTGGCCTTGCTGATCGCCGCGAGCGTGGCGTGGCAAGGTGTGCGCCAGGCGCCGGTGTGGCTGGCGGATCAACGCACGGCAGTGGGCGAGCGGCGCGATCTGGTGCTGGCCGATCACAGCCACTTGCAGCTCAACAGCGACACGGCGGTGGATCTGCATTTCGACGGCCAGCAACGGCTGATCGATCTCAAGCGCGGCGAGCTGTGGGTCGAGGTGGCGAAGGACCCGCAACGGCCTTTCGTGGTGCGCACCGAGCACGGCACCGTGACGGCACTCGGCACGCAGTTCCTGGTGCGCCGCGAGGACGGCCAGACCCGTGTCACCGTGCTGGAATCGGCGATTGCCGCGCGCCCGGTCGAGCACCCGGAGGGTCCCGTGCGGGTGGCGGCCGGGCAGCAGGCGACGGTGTTTGCCGATCATGTCGACAGCCCGATGGGCTTGGCCAACGCCGACCCGGCGAGCTGGACCCGAGGCGTGCTCAAGGTCGACGACCGGCCACTGGTGGAGGTGCTCGATGAGCTGGCGCGCTACCGCTCCGGCGTCCTGCACTTCGATCGGCAGGCGCTGGCCGGGTTGCGGGTCTCGGGCTCGTTCCCGCTCGGTGACAGCAACGCAGCGCTGGCGGCATTGCAGACCAACCTGCCGATTCGCGTGCAGCGCTTTACCGATTGGCTGGTGCTGATCAAACCCAAATCCTGAGTTCACCACGAAACTTTGCAGGCCTTCGCCTGCCGGGGGCGGTGATCTGAAAAATAATTCAGCGCTTCACTGTCCCTTTCCCGAACTCGCCCGTCATGGCCTGAGAAACCCAAACAACTCCCAGGAATCCACCCCATGACCCGCCCCGTTGTCCGGCTGCACCCTCTTGCCGCCGCGCTGTTTCCGATCTTTCTCGCCGGTGCTGTGCTGCCGGCGGCGGCTGACGATGCCAGTGTCGCCCAGAGCCGCGTGCAGACCTTCGCGGTGCCGGCCGGTGACCTCAGCGTAGCCTTGAGCACCTTGGCCGAGCAGGCCGGCGTGGCCCAGGCGTTCGATCCGGCGCTGACCCGTGGCAAACAGACGCCGGGCCTGAGCGGGCGCTACACCCTGGAAATGGCGCTGGCAAGGCTGCTCAGCGGCAGTGGCCTGGAAGCGGTACAGGTTGGCTCGACTTATCGTTTGCAGGCGTTGCCTTCCGGCACCGGCCAGGTACAGCTCGACAGCCTGTCGATCAGTGCGCCGGAGACGGTCGATGGGCCGTTCGGGCCGGTGGACGGTTACGTTGCGCAGAACAGCATCAGCGCGACCAAGACCGGCACGCCGATCCACGAAACCCCGCAATCGATTTCGGTCATCACCCGTGAGCGCATGGATGCGCAAGGCGTGCAGTCGGTCAACGAAGCGTTGCGCTACACCCCCGGCGTGTCGAGCTATGGCGCCAACAATCGCTCGGACTGGTACACGGTGATTCGCGGTTTCTCCCCGACCACATACCTCGATAGCCTGCAACTGCCGACCACGATCAATCTGGCGAGCTGGATGGTCGATCCGTACATGCTCGAGCGCGTCGAAGTACTGCGCGGTCCGGCCGGTGTGTTGTACGGGCAGGGCGATCCCGGTGGTGTGATCAATCAGGTATCGAAGCGCCCGAGTGCAGTGGCGGCCAACGAAGTCGGCGTGCAATACGGCACCGATGCGCGCCGCCAGGTCAACTTCGACAGCACCGGCCCGCTGGACGAGCAGGGCGTGTGGTCGTACCGCATGGTCGGCGTGCTGCGCGACCAGAACATCAAGGACACCCCGTGGCAGGACAAGCGCCAATCACTGGCGCCCTCGCTTACCTTTGCGCCGGATGACGACACGCGCTTCACGTTGCTCGCGAGTTACCTGTACGACGACAGCAATTCCGGCGATGGTTTTTATCCGTCGGCGGGCACCATCGACTACAACCCCAACGGCCACATCAAGCGCAACATCTTCGAGGCCGACCGAGACTTTCAGAAGTACGAAAAGCGCCAGTATTCGTTCGGCTATGAGTTCTCCAAACGCCTGAGTGACACCTGGCAAGTGCGGCAGAACCTGCGCTACTCGCACCTCGACCTGAACGACAACATGATCTACGGCGGCGGCTTCCAGGCAGGCTCGTTGACGACCATCGACCGCTGGGCCGGCATCGCCGATTTCACCTACAAACGCTGGACCGTGGACAACCAGGCGCAAGCCGACTTCAGTGCCGGCGGGGTCGATCACACGGTGCTCGTGGGCCTGGATTATCAGCATCAGGACGCCACCGACCAAGAGGTCTATGCCCTCGCGGCGCCGGTCAACGCGTACCACCCGGTGTTCGTGCCGTTCGACCGCTCGATCTTCAACGATCCGGACAAGAGCTACCCGAGCAACATCGATTCGACCCTGAATCAGACCGGCCTGTATCTGCAGGATCAGCTGAAGTTCGACGAGCACTGGCGCCTGACCCTGAGCGGTCGCTACGACTGGGCCAGCAGCGAAACCCAGGATCACCTGGCGCACACCACCACCCACCAGAAAGACGAGGCCTTCAGCGGTCGAGCCGGTCTGGTGTACCTGGCGGACAACGGCCTGGCGCCCTACGTCAGCTACTCCACCGCATTCACCCCCAACGCCGGGCTGGATGCCAACGGTAAACCGTTCGACCCGACCGAGGCCAGGCAGTACGAGGCCGGGATCAAATTCGCGCCCAAGGACAGCAACGCGTCGGTGACTGCGGCGGTCTTTCAGATCACCCAGACTAACGTGTTGACGCCAGGCCCGATCAATCCCAATTACTCGGTGCAGACCGGCGAAATCCGCTCCCGTGGTTTCGAGCTGGAAGGCACGGCAAGCCTGAGCCGTGAGCTGGACGTGATCGCCAGTTACACCTATCAGGACGTGAAGATCACCAAGGCCAACGACGTCAGCGAGGGCAAGACCCCGACGTTCATCCCGACGCCGCGCAACATGGCGTCGCTGTGGGCTGACTACACCTTCCACGATGGCTGGCTGAAGAACTTCGGCATGGGCGCGGGCGTGCGCTACGTCGGCAGTAACCCGGGGGCGGCGGATAACTCGCTGGAGATCCCCTCGTACACTGTGTTCGATGCTTCGGCGCATTACGTGACCGGGCCATGGAAACTGGCACTGAACGTCACCAACCTGACCGACGATGACTACATTTCCGGATGCTACGACGCGACCCGTTGCCTGTACGGCAATCCGCGCACCGCCGTGGCTTCGGCGACGTATCGCTGGTAACGGTGAACGCCCCTCTCTGCGCAGGGAGGGGCGATTCTGCGGGGTTGCTTCAGATCATCGGCGGCAACGACGAAAGAATCTTGTCCAGCGTGATCGGATATTCGCGCACCCGCGCCCCGGTGGCGTTGTAGATCGCATTCGCCACTGCGGCACTCACGCCGCAAATCCCCAGCTCCCCCACACCCTTGGCTTTCATTGGCGATGAAACCGGATCGGTCTCGTCGAGGAAAATCACCTCCTGATGCGGGATGTCGGCATGCACCGGCACTTCGTACCCGGCCAGGTCGTGATTGACGAAAAAGCCCAGCCGTTTGTCCACCGCCAGCTCCTCCATCAATGCAGCACCGACGCCCATGGTCATCGCGCCTATCACCTGGCTGCGCGCGGCTTTGGGGTTGAGAATCCGCCCCGCTGCGCACACCGCAAGCATGCGTCGCACACGGACTTCTCCGGTCGCCGCGTCCACCGCCACTTCGACGAAGTGCGCGCCGAAAGTCGACTGCTGATACTGCTTGGCGAGGTCGGCGAATTCGATGCTGTCCTCGGCCTCGACGACGCCATTTTTTGCGGCATCACGCAGCGCCAGCGTCTTGCCGCCGGAGCGCACCTGACCGTCGGCGAATTCGACGTCAGCGCCGGTCATGCCCAGCCGGGTTGCCACTGCGTCGCGCAGTTTCATGCACGCGGCGTAGACCCCGGCGGTCGAGCAGTTGGCGCCGAACTGACCGCCGGAGCCGGACGACACCGGAAAGTTCGAATCCCCCAGATGCACGGTGACGTCTGCAAGGCCGACGCCCATCATCTCGGCGGCGGTCTGGGCGATGATGGTGTAGCTGCCGGTGCCGATGTCAGTCATGTCGGTTTCCACCGTGACCTTGCCGTCGCGTTCCAGCCGCACCCGCGCACCGGACTTGAGCAGCAGGTTATTGCGGATCGCCGCCGCGACGCCCATGCCGATCAGCCAGCGGCCTTCGCGACGGCTGCCGGGGGTAGCGCTGCGCTGGTTCCAGCCGAATTTTTCGGCGCCGGTTTGCAGGCATTCGATCAGCCGTCGCTGGGAGAACGGGCGCTCGGTTTTCACCGGATCCACCTGGGTGTCGTTGAGGATACGAAACTGGATGGGGTCGAGCTTGAGCTGCTCGGCCATCTCGTCCATGGCGATTTCCAGCGCCATCAGCCCCGGGGTTTCCCCGGGGGCGCGCATGGCGTTGCCTTCGGGCAGATCCAGCGGCGCGAGCCGCATGCTCACCAGGCGGTTTTCTGCGGCATAGAGCAACTGACTCGGCTGCGCCGCGACTTCGACCTTGCCGTCCTTGAGGTTGCCCGACCAGCCTTCATGGGCGATGGCTGTGAGCTTGCCGTCCGCTGTCGCACCCATGCGAATCCGCTGGATGGTCGCGGGGCGGTGAGTGGTGTTATTGGCGATCTGCGGCCGGGCGAGGGCGACTTTTACCGGGCGGTTGGTCAGACGCGCCCCGAGGGCAGCGAGGATCGCGTCGGCGCGGATGAACAGTTTGCCGCCAAAGCCGCCGCCAATGTACGGCGAGATCAGGCGCACTTTTTCCTTGGACAGGCCAAGGGTGGCGGCGACGTCGCCGACACTCCAGGCAATCATCTGGTTGGACGTCCACAGGGTCAGTTGATCGCCTTGCCATGCCGCCAATGTTGCGTGCGGCTCCATCATCGCGTGGGACTGATCGGGGGTGGTGTAGGTCTGGTCGAACTGCACCGCAGCGGCGGCGAACGCCCCGGCGAAATCGCCGTGTCTGACGTCGGGCAATTCGTCTTTCGGCTCCACGCCCTGATCGCGCACGCTGGCCAGGTCGAACTCGCCCTTGGTCGTGACATAGTCGACCTTGACCAGTTGTGCAGCGGCGCGAGCCTGCTCGAAGGTTTCGGCAACCACTAGCGCTACGGCCTGGTGATAGTGCTGCACGTCGGGCCCGGCCAGCAGCGGCGCCGAGTTGTATTTGCCCTTGCCGAGCTTGCCGGCATTGGCAGCGGTGACGATGGCCAGCACGCCGGGCGCGGCTTCGGCGGCGTCGAGATCGATGTGGTTGATGCGGCCTTTGGCGATGGCCGAGCCGACCATGAAGCCGTAGGCCTGATTCGCCACCACGTGGTGTTGCTCGTAGGCGTATGGCGCCTGGCCGCTGGTTTTCAGCGGGCCTTCGACGCGGTCGGTGGGTTTGCCGATGACTTTCAACTGATCGATCGGGTTGGTGGTGGCGGGCGTGTCGAATTTCATGCTTCGTCCCTCGCTTGCGCCAACACCGAGCCGAGCGTGCGCTCGACCAAGGTCAGTTTGAATTGGTTGTCGTGGGTCGGTGTTGCGCCGTCGAGCAGGCGTTCGCTCACGGCTTTCGCGCCGTTGGGCAGCAACGCGTCGGCGTCTTCGACGCGCCATGGTTTGGGCGCTATCCCACCGACCACCACGCGGCCGCTGCCGTCTTTTTGCAGGATCACCCCGACCGACACCAGGGCAAAGGCGTACGACGAGCGATCGCGCACCTTGTGATAAAGGTGCGTGCCGCCGACCGGAGCGGGCAGGGTCACGGAGGTGATGAACTCGCCGGGCGTGAGGCTGGTTTCGATGTTCGGCGTGTTGCCCGGGAGTTGATGGAAGTCGGCAATGGCGATGCGGCGGGTCGTGCCGTCGGGCTTGACCGTTTCAACCTGCGCGTCGAGTGCGCGCATGGCAATCGCCATGTCGCTGGGGTGGGTGGCGATGCAGGCGTCGCTGACGCCGATCAGCCCCAGTTGCCGACTGACCCCGCCAATCGCCGCACACCCACTGCCGGGCTGGCGTTTGTTGCAGGCCTGATTGACGTCATAGAAGTAGGCACAGCGGGTGCGTTGCAGCAGGTTGCCGGCGGTGCTCGCCATGTTGCGCAACTGGCCCGAGGCGCCGGCGAGCAAGGCGCGCGCGAGCAGGGCGTAGTCCTTGCGCACGCGGCTGTCGGCGGCCAGATCGGTGTTGCGCACCAGTGCGCCGATGCGTAATCCGCCTTCAGGTGTGGCTTCAATTTGATCAAGGCCCAGATGGTTGATGTCGATCAGGTGCAGCGGGGTTTCGATGTCGAGTTTCATCAGGTCCAGCAGGTTGGTACCGCCGGCGATGAACTTCGCGCCTTCGACCTGTGCCGCTTGTGCGGCCGCTGCGGCGGGGGAGTCGGCGCGGCTGTAGTTGAACGGTCTCATGCCGGCACCTCCGCAACTTCAGTGATCGCTTCGATGATGTTCGAGTAGGCACCGCAGCGGCAGATGTTGCCGCTCATGCGCTCCTGGAATTCAGTGGCAATCAGTTGCGGTGCATCGGTCAGGCTGGGGCTGGCATGGCTGGGGATGCCGTCACGGATTTCCTTGAGCACCGCCACCGCCGAGCAGATCTGCCCCGGCGTGCAATAACCGCACTGATAGCCGTCGTGCTTGATGAACGCGGCCTGCATCGGGTGCAGATTGTCGGGCATGCCGAGGCCTTCGATGGTGGTGATTTCGCTGCCTTCGTGCATCACCGCCAGGGTCAGGCAGGCATTGATCCGGCGGCCATCGGCGATCACCGTACAGGCGCCACACTGGCCGTGGTCGCAGCCTTTTTTGCTGCCGGTCAGGTGCAGGTGCTCGCGCAGGGCGTCAAGCAGGGTGGTGCGGTTGTCGACTTCAAGGGCTTGCGGCTTGCCGTTGACTTGAATCGTCACTTTGCTCATGGCCGGTTGCTCCAGGTTGGCCGCGTAGGCCTTGAGGCTGATGAACGGCGGCATCGCGAAGGCCGTGGCGGTCACGGCACCGAGGATCAGGAATCTACGTCGGGAAATCGTCATGCTTCGATCCCTCTCTGGCTGAATCAGGACGGCAGGGGTGAAAAGGCCCGCTCGGGCGCGCCGGCATGCTTGCCGGTCTCGTTCTTGGAATGACCTGCGCAAGGGGGAAAAGGTTTTTGCGGATTTGCGCTATAGAGTTATGCGCATGGCTCATCAATCTGCTAAACGACGCAGAGCCATATTGTGGGAGGGGGCTTGCTCGCGAAGGTGGTGGGGCAGGCAGTTTTTGGTTGAATGGCATACCGCTTTCGCGAGCAGGCTCGCTCCCACAGGGGTCATGCGTTTCAAATGTGGGAGGGGCTTGCTGCCGAAGGTGGTGGGGCAGGCTGTTTTTGGTTGAATGAATACCTCTTCGCGAGCAGGCTCGCTCCCACATTGGAATGCATGCCCCCTGTGGGAGCGAGCCTGCTCGCGAAGAGGTCTTCGGAATTGACCTCAATGTCCGCCAACCACCATGTGCGTAAATGGCGCCACATACGCCTGCAGCGTCACCAGCCCACCGACCAGCATCGCCAGTACGATCGAGTGGAAGAACACGTAGCGCAGAATTTCGCCCTCATGCCCATACCAGCGGGTGGCGGTGGAGGCGACCACGATTGATTGTGCATCGACCATCTTGCCCATCACCCCGCCGGAGCTGTTGGCCGCCGCCATCAGGACGGGGCTGATGCCCAACTGTTCCGAGGTCACCCGTTGCAGCCCGCCGAACAGTACGTTCGAGGCGGTATCCGAACCGGTCAACGCCACGCCGAGCCAGCCGAGCAAGGTGCCGAACATCGGGTAAAACACCCCGGTCGCCGCAAACGCCAGGCCCATGGTCGCGTCCAGTCCGGAATACCTCGTAAGGAATCCCAGCGCGAGCATCGCCGCAATGGTGATCAGCGAAAACCGCACCACCCATAGCGTGCGCAGGTACTGCTTGATCAATTGCGGGATCGAGTAACCCATCAGCAGCCCGCCGACAATCGCCGCCAGCAGAATGCCGCTGCCAGTGGCGGTGAACCAGGTGAACTTGTAGATCGCCTCTTCGGCTTTCGGCGCCGGCACCACCGGTGGGACTTTCTGCACTTGCAGGTGCAGGGTGGTGAAGGTCAGCGCCGGCGAGAAAATCGGGTTGGCCTCGCTGAGCGGTTTGCCTTGCGGATCGAGTTTGACGGAATGCGTTACCGGGTCCAGCGCCGGGCGCACGTCGAAAATATTCTTGAAACCCTGGGTGCCCCAGGCAAACACGAACACGGTGAGGATGATCCATGGCATCCACGCGCGCATCACCGCCGGGCGTGCCTGATCGCTGAAGGTGGCGCTGGCGGTAACTTTTTCTTCCTCGACCCTGGAGTTGTCGACTCGCCCGGACAGGGCGGCGGAGGTGTACACCGTCGCCGGTTTCCAGACCCGCAGAAACAGAGTCAGGCAGGCCATGGAGATCAGTGCGGCGATCACGTCCACCAGCATTGGCCCATGGTAGTTCGATACCAGGAACTGTGGCACCGCGAAACTGGCCCCAGCCACCAGAATCGCCGGCCAGATCTCCAGCATCTTGCGCCACCCGGCAAACGCCCAGATCAGCCAGAACGGCACCAGCACCGAGAAAAACGGCAGTTGCCGGCCGACCATCATCGACAGCTCCATCTCATCCAGCCCGGTGACTTTGGCCAGGGTGATGATCGGCGTGCCGAGCGCGCCGAACGCCACCGGTGCGGTGTTGGCAATCAACGCCAGTCCGGATGCGGCCAACGGCGAAAAACCGAGGCCGATCAGAATCGCTCCGGTCACAGCCACTGGCGTACCGAACCCGGCCGCGCCTTCGAAAAACGCGCCGAAGCAGAAGGCGATCAGCAGCAACTGCAAGCGGCGGTCATCAGTGATCCGCGCCAGGGAGTCCTGCAGCACTTTGAATGAGCCGTTCTCGGTAGTCAGGCGGTGCAGAAAGATGATGTTGAGCACGATCCAGCCGATCGGCAGCAAACCATTGGCTGCACCAAACAACGCCGCCGAACCGGCCATGCTTGCCGGCATGCCGAAGGCGAAGATCGAAATCAGCAGCGCCGAAGCCAAGGCGAGCAGGGCGGCCAGATGCGCCTTGACGTGAAAGAACGCCAGCGCTGCGAGCATCACCACCACCGGGGTGGCGGCCATGAGTGTAGAGATCAGCGGATTGCCGAACGGGTCGTAGATTTGCTGCCAGACCATGATCCACCTCTGCTTGTTGTTATCGAGGCGCAGATCCGTTGCGAGGGGGGCGATAACCAGCAGTATAGGTGGCATTACGCCGCTGTCCGGAGGCGGGCGGCGCGCCGATCAATGGTCGTGGTCGGGCAGTGAATCAAAGTCCGTTTGTCCGGTCGTATCAGCGGCTGCGCGCACTGCGTCCTGAAGGCGTGGGCAGTGACAGCCGTTCCGTCGTCAAGACCTTGGTTTTAGGGAAGAGTTGAATGAAGCACGCGACAACAATGCTGCTGACCGTGGCCGCCGCTGTTTTGCTGGCAGGCTGTGTGGCGGATTTTGATGATGACTACCGCCATGGGCGGCATTACGACCGAGATCACGGGCGCTATTACGACCATGACCGGCGTTGGGATGACCGTGATGACGGTCGACGCGACGGACACCGCTACTACCGTGATCGCGACGACGACTGATTGAATATCAAGAGGGCGTTCCCGCAACGGGAACGCCCTCGCCGATTAAAAATGAGCGCTCGCCCGGACGCTGGAATGCGCAGGCGCAGAGGCCTCGAGATCCAGCAAATGGGTGGCGAGTATGTCGCTCAGAAAGCGGAACTGATCGTTGATACCGACCACTTCATTAGTGAAGTGATTGCTTGCGGCGGGCATCAGCAGATCGTCGAAATCTTCGTTGAACACCAGTGCTTGCGCCTTGCGCGACACCACGTGCTGCTCGTAATAGTTGCTGCCGAATACCGGGAAACTCACGGAGAGTGCGATGGTGCGAATCATGATGTGTACTCCTCGTTGCGTCTCGGATGGGTCAATCGTGCCTTTGCCGGGCGGCGGGCGGAAGGCAATCGTGGCGATGGTGAATATCGACGGCGTTGATGGTTGATGCCTCCCCCAGGAGGACGCATTTGAAAGTGGGAGTGAGCCTGCTCGCGATGGGGCCAGTGCGACCACAACCGACAAACGGCCCAACCCCTCGCACCTATACTCAAATCTGTTTTCCTCCATTCAAGGACTCCACCACTGTGAACCTGCGTGCGCTGTTCGTCGCCGCACTGTTGCTGCTGGCTGGCTGCGCCTCCTCGGCTCGGGCCCCGGTGACGCCACCGGCCGTGGTGGTGTCGCCCGCGACTTGGAAGCAGATCGACCGCGACATCGTCAGCGCCTCGCAGCAGTCCACCGAGCAGGTCAAGGTATTTGCCCGGGGCTCGATGGAACATTGGCGTATTCGCGTCTATGAGCAAACTGAAGAAAATTTCATTCCGTGGTTCAGCAGCTATTGGACCCAGGAATGGCTATCGATGAAGGTCAGTTGGTACACGATCAGCGCCGGCGGCGAACAGGATGCGTCGGCCAAGCGTCTGGCGAGCTATCTGCTTGAGCAGTATCAGGAAAGGGTGCTGGCGCCGGTCGCGGTGGAGATCGATCCGGATGCGATCCTCGGTCAGGCCACGGCGTTCTATGCGCAACTGATGGCCCAGCAGATGCCGCTCATCGCCCAGCGTTACGGTGTGCCGGTGGCCCAGCTCAACGGGCACTTGCAGAAAGTGCCGGCCATCGCCCTTGGCCCGCCGCCGGCGCGCGATGCTTCGCTGTATCAGGTCATCAGTACCGAACCGCTGAACACCCTGCCGGCGTATGCCGCGCTGATCGACAAGGTCCACACCGAGGGCGGCAGCAAGGGGATTGCCTCGACCGACGCCGGTATGGCGCCCGTGGCCAAACGCGCCAGCCAGCGAATGGAAGCGGAAATGGCCCCGCGCGGTGCGGCCAGCGCGGTGGCGGCTGCGGCGGGCAAGTTGGTGGGCGGGGTGATTTCGATCGGCGTAGCGGGCATTCGCGCGATCATCCAGGCCAGTGATCGACCCGACAGCGAAGCGCTGATTCGCAGCAGCCTGGGCAGCACCTTTGACAAGGCCTGGTCGAAACTGCTGCAAAACCCGACCACCGGGGTCATGGCCGGTACGTTGCACATCGCCGGTCAGGTTGAGGGCAGCCTTGGCGGAGCAGAACAACCGTCGGTCGGGCTGGGTGTGAATCGTGTCGAATGGCGGCCGCCGGAATCGACTACTCAGCAGATCGAACCCAACGTGCAAGGAGAATGATCATGGCTTACATCGATATTTTTGTAGCACCTGTACCGAATGCCAATCGCGAGCAGTACAAAAAACACTGTGAGATCGCCGCGAAACTGTTCAAGGAATACGGCGCGAAGGAAGTCGTTCAGTGCTGGGGCGATGACGTGCCGGAGGGCAAAGTCACGTCATTCCCGATGGCGGTAAAACTCAAGGACGGCGAGACGGTTTCGTCCGGCTGGCTGATCTGGCCGGACAAAGACACCCGCGACGCCGGCATGGCCAAAATGATGGAGGACCCGCGCATGCAACCGGACGTCAACCCGATGGGGTTTGATGGTCAGCGCATGATTTTTGGTGGTTTCAAGAACATTCTTGAATCCTGAAATTCACCTGTTCCGTGCAGGAGTGAGCCTGCTCGCGATGGCGGCGGTTCAGTCGCTGAAGATGCTGGCTGTGCCGACCGCTTCGCGAGCAAGCCCGCTCCCACATGGGCTTGCGGTCATTCAGAGGAGGGGGTAATCCGGCAGCTTTTGCGGTTGCGGATTTCTTCGTCCGTAGGCCGTTCGCAAACGAATTCGAAACGCGGTTCACCTTCGCTGTAATGCACCAGCCAGCCCCACTCCAGCTCGGCTTCATCCTGCCCGGGGTTCGGTGGTCTGGCCCACCACGGCTCTTTGCTGAGAATCTCGCGCATGACGGCCTCTGGTTCGATGGCAATCCTTGAACTATAGCCGGGTGTCGCGAGTCGTCAGAGAAGGCTGTGTAGAATCGCCTGATCGACGAGCGAAGGAGCAGGGCCATGATCGATGAAGTGCGAATGGATCTTCCCGCCAAGCGACTGTTTTTCGCCCTCGACTGTCCGCCATTACAACGCAAGGCCATTGCTCAATGGCGCGGCGATCTTGGGCTGCGCACCGGCAAACCGGTGCCGGCGGATAACTTTCACCTGACGCTGCTGTTCCTCGGTGCCGTGCCGCTGGCGCAGATCAATGAAGTCTGCGAGGCCGCCGGCAAGGTGCGCACGCCGGGTGAAACGTTGAGGATTGCGCTGGATCGCCTGCAGGTCTGGCATCGGGCCGGGATCCTGTCGTTGGCGCCCGAGCGGGCACCACCGGCATTGTTGCGCCTGGTCTATGCGCTGGAACAGGCGATGTTGCCGTTTGGCTTCGAAGCGTCTGCGCGCGAGTTTCGCCCGCACCTGACCCTGGCCCGTGACTACCGTGCAGCGGAGCCGGAATCCGCCACGCCGGCGGAATTCTTCCTGCGCGCCGAGCGCTTTGCCCTGTTCGAATCGCACAAGGGGCGTTACCGGATCCTGCAGGAATGGCCGCTGAATTGAGCGCACAAAAAAAGGCGCCCGAGGGCGCCTGAATTCACCTGAGCCGAGGGAGCCAGGTGAGGCCGTTCAATGCAGGGTGCAGCGGTGGTAAGGCGCTGCGTGAACGGGAACTTTTTCAGCACTGCATTGCTTCACTGTGGGAGCGAGCCTGCTCGCGAAGGCGTCGGCACCTTCAGCCTCTTCATCACCTGAAATATTGCTTCGCGAGCAGGCTCGCTCCCACATTTTTGATCACTGGTCTTTTTACTTGCCGAGTTTCACCCGGGTCCAGCCCCGGGTCATGATCCGCTGTGTGGCAATCGGCTGATCCGGCACCGCATAAAGCGTCGCCATCACCGCCTGCGACGGGTACGAGCCCGGGTCGTTGCGGATCGCTTCGTCCACCAGTGGCGTGGCCGCCGCGTTGGCGTTGCTGTAGCCGTTGCTGTTGGTGATCTCGGCAATGATGTCCGGACGCATCAGGAAGTTCATGAACAGGTAGGCGTTGTCGACGTTGGCGGCATCACGCGGGATCGCGACCATGTCGTAGAAACTGCCGGCGCCTTCCTTCGGAATGCTGTAGTCGATCTTCACCTTGTTGCCGGCTTCCACGGCGCGGGCCTTGGCCTGCAGCACGTCACCGGAGTACCCGACCGCCACGCAAATATTGCCGTTGGCCAGGTCCGAGATGTACTTCGAAGAATGGAAGTACGCCACGTACGGGCGGATCTTCATGAACAGCGCCTCGGCTTCCTTGATGTGCGCGGTGTCCTTGTCGTTCACCGGATAGCCCAGATAGTGCAGGGCGGCCGGGATCATTTCGGTCGGCGAGTCGAGGAAGCTGATGCCGCAGGCTTTCAGTTTTTCAGCATTTTGCGGGTTGAACAGCAAGTCCCAGGAGTCGGTCGGGGCGTTGGCGCCGAGCACTTCCTTGACCTTGGCCGGGTTGAAACCGATGCCGATCGAGCCCCACATGTACGGGAACGCATGGGCGTTGTCCGGATCACTGGCAGCGGCGTTTTTCAACAGCACCGGGTTGAGATTCTTCCAGTTCGGCAGCTTCGATTTGTCCAGCGTCTGATAGACACCGGCCTTGATCTGCTTGGCCAGGAAACTGTTCGACGGTACGACCAGGTCATAACCGGATTTGCCCGCCAGCAAGCGCGCCTCAAGGGTCTCGTTGCTGTCGAACACGTCATAGGTCACGCGGATGCCGGTCTCGTCTTCGAACTTCTTGACGGTGTCCGGCGCGATGTAATCGGACCAGTTGTAAACACGCAGCACCTTGTCGTTGGCCTGGGCGCCCATGACCATTGCGCCCATTAAGGACAGTGTCAGCAGAGTCCTGCCAAACATTTTCATCGGTACAACTCCATTCTTCTTATTCAAAAGCTTTTAAGCAAAAGCACAAAACCCAAACAGCTGCACACCTGACCTGTGGCGAGGGCGCTTGTGTGGCGAGGGGATAAACCCCTCACCACACTGGCTCCTCATCACATTGTCAGGCTGCGGCAGTGGCGGCGCGTTGCGGCTGTTGCCACGACTCATTCGCCGTCTGATCCATCGCTTCCTGAATCGCCCGCTTGCGGTTGGCCTCTGCCTTGCGGCCGAAGTACCAGACCAGGAAGGTCACCAGCGACACTGCCAGCAGAATCAGGCTGGCCACGGCGTTGATCTCAGGCTTCACGCCCAGACGCACCGCCGAGAACACTTCCATCGGCAGCGTGGTCGACCCCGGGCCGGAGACGAAGCTCGCCAGCACCAGGTCATCCAGCGACAGGGCGAACGACATCATGCCGCCCGCAGCCAGCGACGGCGCGATCATCGGAATGGTGATCAGGAAAAACACCTTGAACGGTTTGGCCCCCAGATCCATCGCGGCTTCTTCGATCGACAGATCCAGTTCACGCAGGCGGGCGGAGACTACCACTGCCACATAAGCGGCACAAAATGTGGTGTGAGCGATCCAGATGGTGACGATGCCACGTTCCTGTGGCCAGCCGATCAACTGCGCCATGGCCACGAACAGCAACAACAGCGACAGACCGGTGATCACCTCGGGCATCACCAACGGCGCGGTCACCAGACCACCGAACAGCGTGCGACCCTTGAAGCGTGTGACGCGAGTCAGAACGAACGCGGCGAGGGTGCCCAGCGCAACGGCAGCAATCGCGGTGTAGCAGGCGATTTCCAGCGAGCGCACTACCGAGCCCATCAGTTGCGTGTTGTCGAGCAGGCCGACGTACCACTTCACCGACCAGCCGCCCCACACCGTCACCAGTTTCGAGGCGTTGAACGAGTAGATCACCAGGATCAGCATCGGCAGATAAATGAACATCAGGCCGAAGATCAACATGAACTTGGAAAAACCGAAGCGTTTCATCCCCGTGCCTCCATCTCTTTGGCCTGACTGCGGTTGAACAGCAGAATCGGCACAATCAGGATCAACAGCATCACTACCGCCAGTGCAGATGCCACCGGCCAGTCGCGGTTATTGAAGAACTCTTGCCACAGCACGCGACCGATCATCAGCGTCTCCGGGCCACCCAGCAGTTCCGGGATCACGAACTCACCCACCACCGGAATGAACACCAGCATGCAGCCGGCGATTATCCCGTTCTTGGCCAGCGGCACGGTGATTTTCCAGAAATTGTTGAAGTTGCTTGAACCCAGGTCCGACGCGGCCTCCAGCAGGCTGCCATCGTGCTTCACCAGGTTGGCGTACAGCGGCAGCACCATGAACGGCAGGTAGGCGTAGACCACACCGATGTACACAGCGGTGTTGGTGTTGAGGATCTCGATCGGGTGATCGGTCAGCCCCGTCCACATCAGAAACGCATTGAGCAGACCGTTGTTGCTGAGGATGCCCATCCATGCGTAAACGCGGATCAGGATCGCGGTCCAGGTCGGCATCATGATCAACAGCAGCAGGACGTTTTGCGCTTCCTTGCTCGCCTTGGTGATTGCGTAGGCCATCGGGAAACCGATTACCAGGCACATCAGCGTGCTCAGCGCCGCGACCTTCAGCGAACCGAGGTAGGCCGACAGGTACAGCTCGTCTTCGCCGAGCATGGTGTAGTTGCCGATGTTGAGCATCAGCTGGAATTTCTGTTCGGCGTAGGTGTAGATCTCCGTGTATGGCGGGATCGACAGCGCGGCTTCCGAGAAACTGATCTTCATCACCAGGAAGAACGGCAGCATGAAGAACAGGAACAGCCAGATGAACGGTATGCCAATGACCCATTTTCGCCCGCTGGGCACCAGGCGCAGGAATTGCTGATTGAAGGTTCTCATGAGCGCAGTACCACGCCGCTGTCGTCTTCCCACCACACGTAGACCTTGTCGTCCCAGGTCGGACGCGCGCCACGGCGTTCGGCGTTGGCCATGAACGACTGGACGATCTTGCCGCCAGGCAGCTCGACGTAGAACACCGAGTGGCCGCCGAGGTAGGCAATGTCATGCACCTTGCCTTCCGACCAGTTGTAACGGGTCTCTGGCTTGAGGGTGCTGACGAGCATTTTTTCCGGGCGGATCGCGTAGGTGATCGACTTGTCCTGCACCGAGGTGCTGACGCCGTGGCCGACGTAGATCTTCTGCTGCAAGTCCGGGCTGTGGATGATCGCGTGACCTTCAAGGTCTTCTACCACGGTGCCGTCGAAGGCGTTCACGTTGCCGATGAATTCGCAGACCATGCGGCTGACCGGTGCTTCATAGATGTCGACCGGGCTGCCGATTTGGGCGATCCAGCCCAGGTGCATGATCGCGATGCGCTCGGCCATGGTCATGGCCTCTTCCTGGTCGTGGGTCACCATCACGCAGGTCACGCCGACGCGCTCGATGATTTGCACCAGCTCAAGCTGCATCTGCGACCGCAGTTTTTTATCCAGCGCGCCCATCGGTTCGTCGAGCAGCAACAGCTTCGGACGTTTGGCCAGGGAGCGGGCGAGGGCGACGCGTTGACGCTGACCGCCGGACAACTGATGGGGTTTGCGCTTGGCGTATTGGGTCATGTGCACCAGGCGCAGCATCTCTTCGACGCGGGCGTCGATTTCGCTGGCCGGCAAACGGTCCTGCTTCAAACCGAAGGCAATGTTCTGTGCCACGGTCATGTGCGGGAACAGCGCGTACGACTGGAACATCATGTTGATCGGCCGTTCGTACGGCGGCATGTCGGTGATGTCCACGCCGTCGAGCAGAATCCGCCCTTCAGTCGGGCGCTCGAAACCGGCGAGCATGCGCAGCAGGGTCGATTTGCCCGAACCGGAGCCGCCCAGCAGCGCGAAGATCTCGCCCTGATGGATCTCCAGGGACACATCGTCCACAGCGGTGGTTTCGTCGAACTTCTTGGTGACACGGTCGACTTTCACCAGAACCTTTTTCGGTTGCTGGTGGCCTTCAAGTGCCTTCCTGTAAGTGCTGGAGGCGTTTGCCATGTGAAACTCCCAACAGGTTTCGTTCGCCGGGCCAACGTGGCCTGGCTTAAAAGTGGATTGCAGAGCGATATGCGCATTTCCTGTCGGATCACATCCCCTGTGGGAGCGGGCTTGCTCGCGAATGCGGCGTGTCAGTCGACGTCGTTGTTGTCTGACATTCCGCTTTCGCGAGCAAGCCCGCTCCCACAGGGTTTTGCGTTGTCCTGACGGGCACTGCTCATACCGATCCGGCTTGGTCGGCGCCGCCGTCCTGGCTGCCTGGGTCGTACTTGTTGTTATTACGGTTTGTTGTTTTCACGGATGACGGATGCGCACACGCACAGCCGCCGACCCCGTGGGGGCAGTAAACAGTGATGAAATCCTGGGGGGGGTCAGCGCTTGTTGCGCCGCGCCGCACGTTGCCGGCAAGCCTCGCCGAACGCCTGGAAAATCTTCAGGTAGTTCGGGTTGTCCAGCACTTGCCATTCAGGGTGCCATTGCACGCCGAGGGCGAAGGTCGGGCTGTGCTCGACCGAGATCGCCTCGATCAGGCCATCCGGCGCCACAGCTTCGGCGCGTAGGCCGGGAGCGAGGCGGTCGATGCCCTGACTGTGAATCGAGTTGACCTGAAACTCGCCCGGCAACTCCAGCGCTTCGAACACCCCACCGGCCAGCACCGTGACGGCATGCGCCGGTGCGTATTGCACGGCCACGTCCGGGCTGTCGGCTTCGCGGTGATCGAGCATGCCCGGCAGCTCGTGGACCTTCTGGTGCAGGCTGCCGCCGAAGGCCACGTTCATTTCCTGGAAGCCACGGCAGATGCCGAGCACCGGAACGCCCGCTGCGATGGCTGCACGTAATAAAGGAAGGGTGGTGGCGTCCCGCGCCGGATCGTGATCCGTACCGGGGGCGCTGGCCGGGCCTTGATAGTGGAAGGGTTCCACATTCGACGGCGAGCCGGTCAGCAACAGACCGTCGAGTTGACCGAGCAGGTCTTCGACTTCAGTCAGTTTGCCAAGGGAAGGAATGACCACCGGCAACCCCAGCGCCGCGACGCTGACAGCGCGAACGTATTTGTCGCCGCTGATGTGATAGGGGTGCAGGCCAATCTGTTTGACGCACGCAGTAACGCCGATCAATGGCTTGAATGCCATTTTTATTCACCTCGAAGTTTGACACTTGAACGAGCTTTTCCGGAGCTTAGCCTCGTTGATTTTAATTAACAACTGCCATGTAAAAAATTCTAAACGCCGTTCATCAAATCTTCATGGTTCTCGGGCATCTGGCGCCAGTGTTGGCACGTGAGTGTTAAAAAAAGCCCGAAAAATAAACCCTGAGCGGTCATCTGTTCGCTATTGACTTCACTTTGCCGTTCGGGTTGACTGGCTCCGTGAAAGAGCAGTGAACATAATAATTAACAGCTAAATAGGTGCATCATGTCGGTCCCTCTGCGTGCCGTTCAACTCAACGAAGCAAACGCATTCCTTAAGAAACATCCTGAGGTTTTGTACGTCGACCTTCTGATTGCAGACATGAACGGTGTGGTGCGCGGCAAGCGCATCGAGCGCACCAGTCTTCACAAGGTTTACGAGAAAGGCATCAACCTGCCGGCCTCGCTCTTCGCTCTCGACATCAATGGCTCCACGGTGGAAAGCACCGGCTTGGGTCTGGACATCGGCGACGCTGACCGCATCTGCTACCCGATCCCGGGCACCCTGAGCATCGAGCCGTGGCAGAAGCGTCCTACCGCGCAACTGTTGATGACCATGCACGAGATCGAAGGCGAGCCGTTCTTCGCCGACCCGCGTGAAGTGCTGGCCAACGTCGTGCGCAAGTTCGACGAACTGGGCCTGACCATCTGCGCCGCGTTCGAACTCGAGTTCTACCTGATCGACCAGGACAACGTGAACGGCCGTCCGCAGTCGCCACGTTCGCCAGTGTCCGGCAAGCGTCCGGTGTCGACTCAGGTGTACCTGATCGACGATCTCGATGAATACGTCGACTGCCTGCAAGACATCCTCGAAGGCGCGAAAGAGCAGGGCATCCCGGCTGACGCCATCGTCAAGGAAAGCGCCCCGGCGCAGTTCGAAGTCAACCTGCATCACGTCTCCGACCCGATAAAGGCCTGCGACTACGCGGTCCTGCTCAAGCGTCTGGTGAAGAACATCGCCTACGACCACGAGATGGACACCACCTTCATGGCCAAGCCGTATCCGGGCCAGGCGGGCAACGGTCTGCACGTGCACATTTCGATCCTGGACAAAGAGGGCAACAACATCTTCGCCAGCGAGGATCCCGAGCAGAACGCCGCGCTGCGACACGCGATCGGCGGTGTGCTGGAGACCCTGCCTGCGCAAATGGCCTTCCTCTGCCCGAACGTCAACTCGTACCGCCGCTTCGGCGCGCAGTTCTACGTGCCGAACTCGCCGAGCTGGGGCATCGACAACCGCACCGTGGCGGTACGTGTACCGACCGGTTCGGCCGACGCTGTGCGCATCGAGCACCGCGTGGCGGGTGCCGATGCCAACCCGTACCTGCTGATGGCCTCGGTGCTGGCCGGTATTCACCACGGCCTGACCAATCAGATCGAGCCGGGCGCGCCGGTTGAAGGCAACAGCTACGAGCAGAACGAACAGAGCCTGCCGAACAACCTGCGCGACGCATTGCGCGAGCTGGACGACAGCGAAGTCATGGCCCGCTACATCGACCCGATGTACATCGACGTGTTCGTCGCGTGCAAGGAAAGCGAGCTGGCCGAGTTCGAAAACTCGATCTCTGACCTTGAGTACAACTGGTATCTGCATACGGTCTGATTCGCAGACCAACACCGACCCCCTGTGGGAGCGGGCTTGCTCGCGAAAGCGATGTGTCTCGCAGTGAAGATGCTGGACGTACCGACGCCTTCGCGAGCAAGCCCGCTCCCACAGGGGATTCGGTTACCAAATTTGATTGACGGGTGTTCGCCCGTCATCCACTCCCCTTGTCGAGCCACAACAATGACAACGACCCGCAACGACTGGGAACAACGCTTCCAGTCCCTGACCATCGAATCCCGCGCGTTCATCAACGGTGAATATCGCCCGGCGATCAGCGGCGCCACTTTCGAATGCCTGAGCCCCGTCGATGGCCGTTTCCTCGCCTCCGTGGCCAGCACCGATGAAGCCGACGCCAACCTCGCCGTCGACGTCGCACGTCAATCGTTCAACTCCGGCGTGTGGGCGCACAAGGCCCCGGCCGAGCGTAAACGTATCCTGATTCGTTTCGCTGATCTGATCCTGCAACACCAGGAAGAGCTGGCGCTGCTGGAAACCCTCGACATGGGTAAACCGATCAGCGACTCGATGAGCATCGACATCCCGGCGACCGCCAACGCGATCCGCTGGAGCGCTGAAGCCATCGACAAGATCTACGACGAAGTCGCCGCCACTCCGCACGATCAACTCGGCCTCGTCACCCGCGAGCCATCCGGCGTCGTGGCGGCCATCGTGCCGTGGAATTTTCCGCTGATCATGGCCAGCTGGAAGTTCGCGCCAGCCCTGGCAGCGGGTAACTCGTTCATCCTCAAGCCTTCGGAAAAATCGCCTCTGACCGCCATCCGCATCGCCCAGCTGGCGTTGGACGCGGGCATTCCGAAAGGCGTGTTCAACGTTCTGCCCGGTTTCGGTCACACCGTCGGCAAGGCGTTGGCGCTGCACATGGACGTCGACGTGCTGGCCTTCACCGGCTCCACGGCAATTGCCAAGCAACTGATGATTTATGCCGGCCAAAGCAACATGAAACGCGTCTGGCTCGAAGCAGGGGGCAAGAGTCCGAACGTGGTGTTTGCCGACGCACCGGACTTGCGCGCGGCAGCACAAGCGGCGGCCGGCGCCATTGCCTTCAACCAGGGCGAAGTGTGCACCGCCGGTTCACGCTTGCTGGTCGAGCGTTCGATCCGCGAGCAATTCATTCCGCTGCTGGTCGAAGCGCTGCAAGCGTGGAAGCCGGGGCATGCACTTGACCCGGCGACCACCGTCGGTGCCGTGGTCGATCAGCGCCAACTTGACAACGTGCTGCGCTACATCAGCATCGGCCGCGAGCAGGGCGCCGAGCTGATTGCCGGCGGCCAGCGGACCCTCGAAGAAACCGGCGGCCTCTACGTGCAACCGGCGTTGTTCGACGGCGTAACCAACGCCATGACCATCGCCCGCGAAGAAATCTTCGGCCCGGTGCTGTCGCTGATCACCTTTGACACCGTTGAAGAAGCGCTGCAGATCGCCAACGACAGCATCTTCGGCCTCGCCGCCGGCGTGTGGACCAGCAACCTGAGCAAGGCGCACACCTTCGCCCGTGGCCTGCGTGCCGGCAGCGTCTGGGTCAACCAGTACGACGGCGGCGACATGACCGCGCCGTTCGGTGGCTTCAAACAATCGGGCAACGGTCGCGACAAATCGCTGCATGCGTTCGACAAGTACACCGAGCTGAAAGCGACCTGGATCAAGCTCTGATTTTCTACAGCGGTGGTCGCTTCTGATGAGCGACCCTCGGAGAACAATAAAATGAAGCAACAACACGTCAACAGCTACTACGCCGCCACTCGTAACGAAGTCATCGACTTCCCGATTCTTGAAGAGTCGGTCGAGTGCGATGTCTGCATCATCGGCGCCGGCTACACCGGCCTGTCCTCGGCGCTGTTCCTGACTGAAGCCGGGTACAAAGTGACCGTGCTCGAAGCGGCGAAAGTCGGCTACGGCGCCAGCGGTCGCAACGGCGGTCAACTGGTCAACTCCTACAGCCGCGACGTCGATGTGATCGAAGAGCGCTACGGCGACAAGACCGCAGAAATCCTCGGCAGCATGATCTTTGAAGGCGCCGACATCATCCGCTCGCGGATCAAGGAATACGACATCAAATGCGACTACCGCCCGGGCGGCATTTTCGCAGCGATGAACAAGAAACAACTCAACGGCCTGGCCGAGCAGAAGCGCAGCTGGGAACGTTACGGCAACAAAAACCTGAAGATGCTCGACGCCGCTGACATTCGTCGCGAAGTCGGCTCCGACGCCTACGTTGGCGGCATGCTGGACATGCAAGGTGGCCACGTTCACCCACTGAACCTGGCCCTCGGTGAAGCCGCAGCCATCGTGCGTCTGGGCGGCAAGATCTACGAGCAATCCGCTGCCGTTGAAATCAAATACGGCGAGCCCAACGTCGTGCGTACCGCCAAAGGCCAGGTTCGCGCCAAGTACCTGCTGATCGCCGGCAACGCGTATCTGCCGCAAGGCCTGGACAACCGCGTGACCGCGAAAAGCATGCCGTGCGGCTCGCAGATCTGTGTCACTGAACCGCTGACCGAAAAGCAGGCGCGCAGCCTGATCACCAACAACTACTGCGTCGAAGACTGCAACTATCTGCTCGATTACTACCGTCTGACGGCCGACAACCGCCTGCTGTACGGCGGCGGCGTGGTGTACGGCGCGCGTGAACCGGACGACATCGAGCAACTGATCCGGCCGAAGATCCTCAAGACCTTCCCGCAGCTCAAGGACGTGAAAATCGACTACCGCTGGACCGGCAACTTCCTGCTGACCATGTCACGCATGCCGCAATTCGGCCGGATCGAGAAAAACGCCTACTACATGCAAGGCTACAGCGGCCACGGCGTCACCTGCTCGCACCTGGCCGGCAAACTGATCTCGGAAATGATCCGTGGCGACGCCGAACGCTTCGACGCCTTCGCCTCGTTACCGCACATGCCAATGATCGGCGGCCGCACCTTCTCCGCCCCATTGACCGCCCTCGGCGCCGTCTACTACTCGCTGCGCGACCGCTTCGGCATCTAAGTTACCTCCCCGGCGGCGGCCCCAAGACCCCGCCGGTTTTTTACCTGAGACACTAACGCTGCAAATGTGCGAGCTGGCCTGCCAGCGGTGGCGGCGCGTCAACCATCATCAATGGAGCTGGCACCCAGAGATCAAACTGTGGGAGCGGGCTTGCTCGCGAAGGGGCCATATCAGCCAACATCCCCGTCGCCTGACACACCGCTTTCGCGAGCAAGCCCGCTCCCACAGTTGCTGTATTACCAAGGCAAGAAGGACTTTTATCCCACCGTCCATCGAACCTGCTGAGCAACACCACCAAACGTGATTTAATAGCCGCCTTTCACGGTTCCGGGACACGGGAGCAACGTGATCCGCGCCCTCGGCGCGTCACCCGCCACCCACCCCCATCGCCCTTAAGTCGTTCTCACATAAGGCTGTCATGGATACGGGTTCTCGACTCAAACTAGTACGCGAAAGCTACAAACTCTCCCAGCGCGAGCTGGCCCGGCGTAGCGGCGTGACCAATGCCACCATCTCCCTGATCGAACAGAATCGCGTCAGTCCTTCCGTCAGCTCCCTGAAAAAGCTGCTCGAAGGCATCCCGATGTCCCTGGCCGACTTCTTCACCTTCGACCAACCCCCGCGCGAACACCAATACGTGTTCCGCGCCAACGAACAACCCGACCTCGGCCGCCACGGCCTGCGCCTGCTGCTCATCGGCGCCTCGGTCCCCAGCCGCCAGATGCGCCTGCTGCGCGAGCAATACGCGCCGGGCGCGAGCTCCGGCGAAGAGCCGATCGTGCATGCGGAAGGCGAGGAGTGTGGGCTGGTGACGCGTGGCACGGTGGAGTTGACCGTGGATGGATCGGTGAGTGTGTTGAATGCCGGGGATGGGTATTACTTTCCTACGACGTTGCCGCATAAATTTCGGAATATCGGGGCGGATGAGGCTGAGATTATTAGTGCGAATACGCCGGCTAACTTCTGATCGCTGTTTAGATTAGGCGTACGTTGTAAATAAATCCGACATCTTTTATTGGGTGTCGGTTTTTTTGTGGATGAAATGTTTGTAGGGTGTAGGGCTTTTATTTGTAGGAAAGCTCTGAGTTGGTGCGAGATGATGCGAGGTCAAGGATGTTATGGCTCTTCTGGTATGTGTACATTGCGTGGTAGTTGGTCGGAAGTAGTTTTTGATTGTCCGTAGAGCTTGATTTTTGGTGTTATAGCTATGTGAGGGGAGGCGGGCTGTGCAATTAAATGGTCTTCAGTGTTTTTTTCGTGTTTATTGTCTAATTCTTGCTTCTTCATTTTTCTGGAGTGTAATGGTCGTAAACTGTATTGGTCAGTTTATAGAGCTTGAGGGGGACTTGGTCTGGGTAGTGATTTTGGTTGTTTTTGTTCTATTTGCTTTGTATTGTTTTGCTTTTTCTGTTCCATCGCTTCGCAATATGCACGATGGGAAAATGTTCGAAGAAAAGCACTATAATTTACGATGGGTATTAATCGAAATGGTCTTTTTGTCTATGATATTGGCCATTGCTTTTGTTCCTTTTATGATGGGGTTCGATTTTTTTAATGGTGTTTCGTACTGGGTGATAGCGTTTTTTCTGTTCGTAGTATTTTTTGGTGTTTTTTGCTATTTAAGCTTTTTTCAGCGTTCATTTCACCCTCAACGATAAAGGTGTTATAGGGTTTTCTTAAGGTTGGTGAAGTAATGGCGTTAAGATTTGTGGCTCAAATAGCGTTTTTGTTTTTCTTGACTGTTGCTTTGAGTGGTATTGGTGCGGTAGTGCAGGTGAATTTTTTCAGTGGGATTTTTTCAGGGTTGAACAATGTAAAAGAAATTGTGTTCATTCTGGTTTTTGCATTGCTTCTGTACGTTAATTTTCGTTACTGCTTTCCTGATCAGGTGGCGGAGTTGCGGGGGCGAAATGTCCGGAATTGTCGTTACCCCGTATGGGTGAAACAATATATTCTCTTTAATTGCGCCTTATTTGTGGAGGAGGTTTTTTATTATATTATTAAGGATTTGGTTAGTTTGCCAGAAATTGTTTACGGGTCGTTAGGGGGTGTGGTGTTTTTTTCTGTTTATGCTTACATGATGTCTGGTGAGGACTTCAGGGTAAAATGGTAGTTTATTTTTTGTTCGAGAGTCCATCTCTTTGTCTATATTTTTGACTGTTATACTATCGATCAGTAGTTCGAGTGCCAAAGCCAGACTCCCCATTTGGTTGTAAGAGCGCTCATAATTAATCGGGTCATGATTGAATAACTGCGTTGAGCCTGGTTTTCGCACGTGTCGCAACATGCCAAGCCCAGAAAGAAGTAAATCTGCGCTGTAGTAGGCAGTGTTTCCTATATGTGTATCATTCACCGCGAATTGATAGAATTTACGAATGGGGCCTACTGTGCTTTGGGTTTCAGGGCCGTTGTAGATATTGACTACCCCTTCATGAATGTTATTGAATCCATGCGCCGAATAGAGTGCTCCTGCAAATATACCTTGCGGATTTTTGCTTGAGAATTGAATGACGCCAATTTGCAGTTGCATCACTCCCGCCGCAACACCTACGCCGTTTTGAGGGTAGAACGCTACTTTGTCCAGTAAGTCAGAGTGTTCCTCTCTGAGCTCCTTCAATCCTTGCTTGGCACTCATGACACCTTCATCCACCGCCCGAATAATCTCATTAGCGTAAGAAGAAACGATCTCGCTAAATCGAAGCTGGCTGAAACTGTCATACAACTGAGTCGCGCCAATCTGGCATCCGAATGCGACCAGCTCGGAAGCAGCCCGTGTGACGTCGTTGATGTCACACGAATCCTCATTCATCGTCATTTCCCCAACGGCTGAAGCCGCTTGTGCCCGCGTGGATATGGGTCCAACTGATTTCGCGGTAAGTGAATGAGACCAACTCCTGTGGCTGTGCGTCATTCAAATGGATGGCGTGGGGGACCTGAAGGTTGATGTGGGCGATTTTTGCGCCGGCTATGTGGATTTTGAAATATTTCTCTTGTGTACCCGCGGCGGAGGTTCGGTAGAAGAAGAGGGTGCAGTCCAGCACTTCGCGTTCGTGAAGTGCGGCGCAGAGGAGGGGGGAGGATTTGTCGATGTTCTTGGTGATCATGATCGGCAAGTGTTGGCCGCGGTCTGCGGTAACGCCGCTGTTATTGCCGGTGGTCATGTTGTGGGAGTAGGCCAGGACCATGATTTCATCGAGGTGCCCCAGTTGGCATTTGTTGCCGATTGAGTTTGTGTCGGAGCAGCCGGCGGAGATCAGTCCTTGTCGGTTTCCGGTAATGCTCATGTAACTGTGGTTGGCCATGGAAGCTCTGCTTTATTGAATGGATAACTCTCGTTTGAAGAGTAACCGTCCAACAAAGCCGGGGTGCTGAAGCGCCGAATCACCGATGATGACGTTCAGACGTTTCTTACAGGGTCAGCGGAAGTCAGGAGGTGAATGTTCTGAGGTGCCAACCACGTTATCGTCGGTTGGATGACCGAGCGCCTACAACGTTGGCACGTTGGCAATGTGTTGGTTATGAGGCGAGCGCGTCGAAACCTCGCTGCTCCTATCGCTAATTTAGTTAGCGACAGCCCCTCACCCCAAGTGGTGTTTTCCTACGAGCTTTTCAGACTCAAAAATCTGGGCGCTGAAAATACCTGTCCGACCACGCGGTCGGCTTTTTCATTTGTCAGCCCGCAGTACATCACTGAAGGTTTCGCCGAACGACACCACGACGTAGACTGCGAAACAAGTTGTAACGCCTGACCCATGGATGGAACCGCGCATGATCGAAATCGGCAGCCGCAACAACGCCCCCACGCCGCAGCACCCCACTCAAGACATCTACATTTTCAGCATCGACCCGTCCCGATCGGCGACGCCGTTTTGCTTCGAGCAATCGATTGGCGGCGGGCACGCCAATCAGGGCGGTGCGCGGTGGTTGGCGCTGGATGAATTGGACGCCTGGCCCGGCGAGTGGCGTGAGCATCTGCAAAAAGCCGATTGTGCGTGGGTCGCAGAGCTGATTGATGCGAATAACAGTGCAGATCAGGCGACACTGGTGGCGTTGATTCTGCAAAAACATTCCGAATCCCCCATATCGCCCACACCCGCCAAACCGCTCAGCCGATGGCAGGCGATTGGCGCCTGGCTCAAGCGCAACATCCACGTTGGCGGCCGTTACGGCGTCTAACCCGAGGAAACCCCATGACCCAGACACTCGAACGCGCCATCGCCCTCGCTGCCACCGCGCATGCCGGGCAGGTGGACAAGGGCGGCGCGCCGTACATTCTGCATCCGCTGAAAGTCATGTTGCGCATGAGTTCGCTGGAAGAACGCATCGTCGCCGTGCTGCACGATGTGGTCGAGGATTGCAGTATCAGCCTCGATGACTTGCGCAAGGAAGGTTTCAGCGAAGAGGTGCTGACGGCGATTGAGTCAGTGACCAAGGTGCCGGGCGAGTCCTACGAGGATTTCGTCGAGCGCGCGGCGCAGAACCCGATTGGCCGGGTGGTGAAACTGGCGGATCTGGAAGAGAACAGCGACCTGTCGCGGATTGCCTCGCCCAGTTGGGAGGATCTGGAGCGGGTCGAGAAGTATCGGCGGGCGATCGGACGGTTGCGCACTTAATTCAGTTGAATAGCCAGGAAGGCGAATATGAAATCGATTCTGTGTTTGTTGATCGCTGCCTCCGTTGGCGCTGCGTTGCAGGTCAGCGGTGTTCCTCATGGCCTGTTGCTGGGGGCGATTCTCGTCACCGCGCTGGTCACCACGCGAACCGGTTTCGCCCCCGCAACCCCTTATGGATTGGGCTACATCCAGGTCACGCTAGGCATCGCCACCGGGTTGATGTTCGAGGCGTGGGACAGTGCGACGGCTTCGGCCATGTTGCCCAGCCTCGGCGTTTTGCTGATATGCCTGGCTGTACAGATCGCGCTCGCTGGATGGTGGCTGACCCGCGGCGCGGGGTGGAATCGCACCGACGCGCTGCTGGCGGTGTACCCCGGCGCACTGGCGGCAGTGTTCGATTTGCTGGAGTCGGAAAAGGCCTCGAGCAAGGTCATCATCGTGCACCTGATGCGGCTGCTGTTGATCACGGTGTTGGTGAGTTTTTTGATTCCCGGGCAGGCTTCGGTGGCGGTGGTTGAAAGCGATCCGTTGAGCACGGGCATGGCGTTGACGGTGCTGGCGCTGATTGGCTTGAGCATCGTCATCGGGCGATTGCTGCTGGTGATCGGCGTGCCGGCGCCGTTCATGCTGACGGCGATTCTGCTCACTGCGGTGTTTGTGAAGTCGGGATGGTTGCACGGCTTCCACATGCCGGACTGGAGCCTGAACCTGGCGGCGCTGATTCTCGGCGCGCGGATCGGTTCACGCTTTCAGGGGCTGGGCGTCGCGGAGTTGGGGCGGCATGGGCGCACCGCGCTGGTGTCGGTCGGTTTGATGATCGTGGTCGCGGCGGCATTCGCCGAAGTCGCGGCGCGCTGGCTGGGCAGTGATCCGCTGTCGTTGTGGCTGGCGTACATGCCGGGGGCGATCGAGACGATTGCGATTGTCGCGTTTGCCGGTGGCTTGAATGTGGTGTTCATCCTCACTCACCACCTGGCGCGGATGGTGCTGCTGCACTTCGCGCCGGCGTTGCTGGTGCAGGTGCGACGGGCGCGGGAAGAAAGCTGAAAGTACCTTTGTGCTGAGGGGGTTCATCCCCTCAGCACAGGGTTGGATCAGCGGATATGCGCGTCGAACCCTTCCATCCCCGGTGCGATCCCATCCTTCAGCGTCAACGCCGGAATCTCGTAATCCCCGCCATTCTGCTGCCGATAAGCAATCGGCCGCGTACTCCACAATTCATCCAGTCGCGTGCCCAGTTCCTTGCAAGTCGCGGCAAATGTCGCCTCGTCCATTCGACCGACGCGATAGGCCACGAACGGCGGCACCACCTCGAAACCGGGGTAGTAGAGGACGCCGTGATTGATCGGAAACAGCACGTCATCAATCGGGCCGTTGATCCCGCGCGGGCTGTAGTGCGAGTCCCAGCCGCCGGTGGTGACCATCAGCATCGCCCGTTTGCCCTTCATCTTGCCTTCGCCATAGCGCTCGCCCCAACGCGAATCGGAGTGTTCGCCAACGCCGTAGGCAAAACCGCAGGCGTACACGCGCTCGACCCAGCCCTTGAGGATTGCCGGCATGGAAAACCACCACAGCGGAAATTGCAGGATCAGTGCGTCGGCCCAGAGCAGTTTTGCTTGCTCGGCGGCGATATCGGCGGCCTGAGTGCCTTGGGCGTAGGCGAGTTTCGAGTCCCGTGAGGTGTTGAAGGGGCGGCTGGTGTCGCGTTCCGGGGCGTCGTCGGCGTCGAGGTTGGTCTTCCAGTTCATCGCATAGAGGTCGGAGACCTGCACGGTGTGACCGGCGGCTTGCAGGCGCTGGACGGTGAAGTCCTTGAGCGAGCCGTTGAGTGAGGTGGGTTCAGGGTGGGCGTAGACCAGTAGCACATTCATGTTGCAGCTCCTTGGTTGAATGCAGGCAGGATCAATCCTTGATCGGTATATTGGAAATGAATGTCTGATATGTCAGGTATAGCCATGAATAATTTACGACGTCTGGACATAAACTTGCTGTTGACCCTAGACGTGTTATTGGCAGAACACAACGTAACCCGCGCCGCAGAGCGGTTGAACCTGTCGCAGCCGTCGGTGAGCGTGCACCTGGCCAAGCTGCGCGACATCTTTGCCGATCCGCTGTTGCTGCCCGGACCACGGGGCATGCGCCCCACCGCGCGGGCCGATGAATTGCGCGAGCCGTTGCGCGAGGCGCTGCAAGCACTGGAACGGGCAGTGGCGCCGGCCAGCGCCTTTGATCCGGCGCAGGCCAGCCAGACCTGGAAAGTCGCGGCGACCGATTACGGTGAATCGACGGTGGTGCTGCCGGCCCTCAGCGGTTTGCGCACTCAGGCGCCGGGTACGCGTCTGGCGGTGCTCGATCTGATGCCGGCGCAGTTGGTGAAGCAGGCGGAGCAGGGGGTGTTCGACCTGGCGTTGCACATCACCGAAGACGCGCCGCTGGATCTGCATCAGCGGGTGCTGTTCACCGAGCACTACGTATTGGCCGGTCGCGTCGGCCATCCGCGCCTGAAGCGCAAGCCGAACCGCGAACAGTTCTGCGCACTGGAACACGTGATGGTGTCACGGGAGGGCGGGGGCTTTTTCGGGGTGACCGACAAGGCGCTGGCCGAGGTCGGTCTGGCGCGCAACGTGGTGCTGTCGGTGCCGCACTTTCTGATGGTGATGTCGGTGCTGACCAGCACCGATCTGGTGGCGATGCTGCCGTCACGGCTGGTGCGCGGTAACCCGGCGTTGCAGGTGGTCGACGCGCCGCTGCAGGTGCCGGGCTACGAAATGGCGATGTTCTGGGGCGAACGCTCGCACCGCGACCCGGCGCACAAATGGTTGCGTGAACATCTGGCGGCGTCGGTATAGCGCGTCAGGCGTGGCCCAGGGCTATCGCAAAAGACACGACGATCATGCACGCAAACGCAAAATTGAGATTCATCAGCTATTCATCCTGAGCCTTTTTAAAGTGAGGCCATTCTGAACAGGCGTCAGGCAAAGAAAAAATTCGGCTTGTTGATTCCAATGATCGAAACAATTGATACCGGCCGGTTTGTGTTTGCCCGAGGCTTTCGCTAGTCTCGGAAAAACCTGCAACTACAAGCATAAACAGGCACAACCATGCGCGATCATTCGATCACCGAACTGCCGTCCCTGCGCCGGCAGAAAATTCTCCTGATCCTCGAACGTGACGGCAAGGTCATGGCTTCGGAGTTGAGCCAGCACTTCGCCGTGTCCGAAGACACCATCCGCCGCGACCTTGCCGAACTGGATCACGCCGGCTTGGTGCAACGCGTACACGGCGGGGCGCTGCCGCGACCCAAGGACACCGGTAAGGATTACTTCACCCGGCTGGAGGAAAGCGACGAGGTGAAGGTGCGCCTGGCGCAGCGAGCGGCGCAAGAGGTCGAGGACGGGCAGATTGTGTTGTTTGATTCCGGCTCGACCACGTTGCAGGTGGCGCGCTCGTTGCGTGCGGATATCCAGATCACGGCCGTGACGGCGGCGCCGATGACGGCGGTTGCCTTGTCCGAATACAGGGGCGTGAAGGTGATTCTGGCCGGCGGGCAACTGAACCCGCGCACAATGTCGGCCGGCGGGCATGAGGCGGTGCGGATGCTGGCCGCGATCAAGGCGGATCTGGCGTTTACCGGGGGCTGCGCGATTCACCCGGAGGTGGGCATTACCTCGCTGCACTTCGATGAAGTGCCGGTCAAACAGGCGCTGCTCGACAGTGCCGCACGGGTGATTGCGGTGACCACGGCGGACAAGCTTGGGGCGGTGGAGCCGTTTGTGGTGGCATCGTGTACGCGGCTGCATACGCTGATTACCGAGCGGCATGTAGCGTCGGGCAGTGTCGAGGATTATCGGCGGTTGGGGATTGTGGTGGAGCAGTTGCCGGACTGAGCTTTTGTGCTGAGGCTTATGGCGTCTTCGCGAGCAGGCTCGCTCCCACGTTTGGAATGCATTCGAATGTGGGAGCAGTTGTCTGGTTGAGATGTGTATTGCGGCTGCTGGCGTCTTCGCGAGCAAGCCCGCTCCCACATTTGGAATGCATTCGAATGTGGGAGCAGTTGTCGGGTTGAGATTTGTATTGGGGCTGCTGGCGTCTTCGCGAGCAGGCTCGCTCCCACGTTTGGAATGCATTCGAATGTGGGAGCAGTTGTCGGGTTGAGATTTGTATTGGGGCTGCTGGCGTCTTCGCGAGCAGGCTCGCTCCCACGTTTGGAATGGATTCGAATGTGGGAGCAGTTGTCGGGTTGAGATTTGTATTGGGGCTGCTGGTGTCTTCGCGAGCAGGCTCGCTCCCACGTTTGGAATGGATTCGAATGTGGGAGCGGGCTTGCTCGCGAAGGGGGCAGTCCAGTCAGCGCAGTTTTTCGAGCATCTGGTAATACCACATCCCCGCCGCCAGCAACGGGTTGCCCAGCAAATCCCCCATCGGCACGCGAATGTGTTGGCATGCAGCAAACGTGTCGAACTGCTCCATCTGCCCGGTGATCGCCCGGCTCATGATTTCGCCCATGATGTGGGTGGTGGCGATGCCGTGTCCCGAGTAGCCCTGGCAATACCAGACATTGTCCGAGAGCTTGCCCAGTTGCGGGATACGGTTGATCACGATGCCCATCGCGCAGCTCCACTGGTAGTCGATCTGCACCCCTTTGAGCGCCGGGAAGGTCTGCTCGATGCACGGGCGCAGCTCGGCGGCGATGTCCCGCGAATCCTTGCCGCTGTAGTTGGCACCGCCGCCGAACAGCAGACGGCCATCGGCGGTAAGGCGGTAGTAATCGAGGACGAAGCGGCAGTCGTACACCGCCAGGTCTTCAGGGTTGATCTGCCGCGCCAGATCACCCAGCGGCGCGGTGGTGACGATGCCGCCCATGGCCGGGAATATCTTGCCCTTGAGCTGGCCCGGTTCAAGCTTGTGATAGACGTCACCGGCGAGCATCACTTGATTGGCATCGATCTGGCCGTGAGCGGTGCGCACGCCCGGGCTTTTGTGAGGAGCCGTGCCGTGAATGATCTCCAGCACTTCACTGTTTTCAAAGATCAGTGCCCCCAGACTTTCCGCCGCCCGCGCCTCGCCAATGCACAGGTTGAGCGGGTGCAGGTGCATGTTGCGGGTGTTCTTGATTGCGCCGTGATAGAGGTCGCTTTGCAGCAGATCACGCACCTGACTGCGGTCGAGCAGGCTGACCTCGTCGGCCATTCCGCGGCGTACGGCTTCGTCGTAATCCTGGCGCAAACCGTCCATGTGGCTGGGCTTGTAGGCGGCGTGCAGATGGCCGTGCTTGAGGTCGCACTGAATGCCATATTTTTCGACCCGCTGCTGGATGATCTGGTGTCCACGCCAGCGCAGGTGCCAGATGAAATCGTCGACCTCATCGCCGAGTTTCGGGCGCATCTGTTTGCGCATCGCACCGTCGCCGGAAAGGCTGCCAGTGACTTGTCCGCCATTGCGCCCGGTGGCGCCCCAGCCGATCTTGTGGCTCTCGACGATAGCGACTTTCAGGCCCTTTTCGGCGAGTTCCACAGCGGTGGCAACGCCGGTGAAACCACCGCCGATGATCACCACATCAACCTGATGCCGGCCTTGCAGGGTCGGGTAGTCGGTGTCCTGGTTGAGGGTGGCGGTGTAGTAGGAATTGCAGCGTTCGGTCATGTCAGTGTCCACACAGAATTCGGAAATCGGAGTGCAATCCCCTGTGGGAGCGGGCTTGCTCGCGAAGGCGTCGTCACATTCAATATTTCAGTGACTGACCCACCGCATTCGCGAGCAAGCCCGCTCCCACAGGGGCGGATGGTGTGAGGCTTCAGGCTTCGGTCAGGTACCAGCGCCAGTCCTGCTCACCCACCTCGGCCATGAACTGCCGGTACTCCGCCCGTTTCACCGCCAGATACACCCCGAGAAATTCCTGCCCCAAGGCATCCCGCGCCCATGCGGAATTCTCCAGCGCCTGCAGCGAAGTCAGCCAGTCGGTTGGCAGCAATTCCTTGGCTTGCGCGTAGCCATTGCCCTCGACCGGCGCGCCCGGATCAAGGTTTTCGCGAATGCCGCGATGGATGCCGGCGAGGATCGCTGCCGCCGCCAGATACGGGTTGGCGTCGGCGCCGCAGATGCGGTGTTCGATGTGCCGGGTGTTGGCCGGGCCGCCGGGGACTCGCAGGCTGACGGTGCGGTTGTCGACGCCCCAGGTCGGTGCCAACGGCGCGTAGCTGTTGGCCTGGAAACGGCGGTACGAGTTGGCATTGGGGCAGAACAGCAGCAGCGAATCGAGCAGCGAGGCGAGCATGCCGCCAATCGCGGTACGCAGCAGCGGAGTGCCGGCCGGATCTTGTGAGGCGAACAGGTTGTGCCCCGCGCCATCGGCGAGGCTGACGTGCATGTGCATGCCGGTGCCGGCCAGATCATCGAACGGCTTGGCCATGAACGTCGCCTGCATGCCGTGCTTGTGCGCCACGGCTTTGACCAGACGTTTGTAGCGCACTGCCTGATCCATCGCCTGCAGCGCATCGCCGTGCTCAAGGGTGATTTCCACTTGGCCCGGGGCGTATTCCGAGATCGCCGTGCGCGCCGGAATACCGTGCAGTTTGCAGGCGCTGTAGAGGTCGGCGAGGAACGGTTCGATCTGTTCCAGTTCGCGCAAACCGTAGACCTGGGTGTGTCGCGGTCGGCCACCGTCGGCATCCAGCGCCGGTTGCGGACGCCCGTTGTTATCGCGTTTGGCATCGAGCAGGTAGAACTCCAGCTCGCAGGCCATGACCGGGTGATAACCCTCGGCCTTGAGGGCGTCGATCACCTTGATCAGCAAGTGACGCGGGTCGGCGATGCTCGCTGGCATGCCTTCGGTCGGGTGCATGCTGACCTGCACCGCAGCGGTCGGAATCTGCCGCCATGGCAGGCGCACCAGACTGCCTTCGAGCGGGTAGGCGCGGCAGTCGATGTCGCCGACGTCCCACACCAGACCTGAGTTTTCCACGTCCTCGCCCTGCACGGTCAGCCCGAGGATGGTGCTGGGTAACGGGCGACCACTTTCATACACCGCCAGCAGTTCTTCGCGGTGCAACAGCTTGCCGCGTGGCACGCCGTTGGCGTCGAGGATGAACAGCTCGATCATGTCGATGTCGGGGTTCTGTTCAAGGAACAGGCGTGCGTCTTCGATGGCTGCGAATTTCATGGTCAATCACTCACGATGGCGCCGCACAGGCGCGCAGATTCGGGCCGGACGCAGTTCGGCAATAGGCGCGGGCGTCCTGGCAGGGATATCAGGTAATAGAGGGCTGTCGCGGTTTATAACGGGCGCGATCAGACAGGCAGGGCGATATCCGGCGGGCGTGCGGAGTGACGCAGCTTGGAACGGCGCAGGGCCATGGGGAGATTGACGATGCGATTCATGCGCGGCCCCTGTGACAGAGGGCGCACACAGCGGAGACGTTCAACCTTTCCGGTTGTTGTGGTGACGTACTCATAACGCGTGTTTCCGTTGGCGGAAAACGTCGGTGGCGGGGCAGACCCGCCGACCGGTGTGCCCGGATAGTAAGGGGCAATCTGCGGGCGTGTAAACCGGTGATTGCGCCCTTGTACCGTTGGCCAACGTTCAGCGCAGCAAGTGCAAGCCCAGCCCGGCAAGGGCGCAAACGATCAACACTGCAATCACGCCGCGCTTGAAAATGAACAGCGCCAACGCGGCCAGCAACGCCAGCACAATCGAAAACACGTCCGCTTGCCCGGCAAAACCGGTCGGCCAGAACACGTGATAAGCGAAGAAGCACGCCAGGTTGAGAATCACCCCGACCACCGCAGCGGTGATGGCGGTCAACGGTGCAGTGAACTTGAGTGCGTTGTGGGTCGACTCCACCAGCGGCCCGCCGGCGAGGATGAACAGAAACGAGGGCAGGAAGGTGAACCAGGTCACCAGCGTCGCCGCCAGTGCACCCGCGGCGAACGCGTGTTCCGCGCCAAACGCCGGTTGCACGTAAGCGCCGATGAAACCGACAAACGCCACCACCATGATCAGCGGCCCGGGCGTGGTTTCGCCAAGCGCGAGGCCATCGATCATCTGTGTCGGCGTCAGCCAGCCATAATGCCCGACGGCGCCCTGATAGACATACGGCAACACCGCGTAAGCGCCGCCAAACGTCAGCAACGCGGCCTTGGTGAAAAACCAGCCCATTTGCGTGAACGTGCCGTCCCAGCCGAACAGCGCGGTCAGCAGCCCCATCGGCAAGCACCACAGCGCCGCGCCGACCAACAGCAAGCGCCACAGCTTCGGCAGGCTGAATCGCGCATGTTCGGGTGTCGGCGTGTCGTCATCGATCAACGCCGGGCCGAAGGATTTTCCACTGCTGCGTTGGCCGCCATTGTCGAAGCGTTGCGGCGCCAGTCGCCCGCCGACGTAACCGATCAGCGCCGCACCGAGCACGATCAGCGGGAACGGCAGATTGAAGGCAAAAATCGCCACGAACGACGCCCCGGCGATGGCCCACAGCCAACTGTTTTTGAGTGCTCGCGAGCCGATACGATGCGCCGCGTGCAACACAATGGCGGTCACCGCCGGTTTGATCCCGTAGAAGATCCCGGCCACCACCGGCACGTCGCCGAACGCGATGTATACCCACGACAGTGCAATCAGGATGAACAACGACGGCAATACGAACAGCGCCCCGGCGATCACCCCGCCCCAGGTGCGATGCAACAACCAGCCAATGTACGTCGCCAGTTGCTGGGCCTCGGGGCCGGGCAGCAACATGCAGTAGTTGAGCGCATGCAGGAACCGCCGCTCGGAGATCCAGCGCCGGCGTTCGACCAGTTCCTGATGCATGATCGCGATCTGCCCGGCCGGGCCGCCGAAACCGATGCAGCCGAGCTTGAGCCAGAAGCGCCAGGCCTGGCGCAGCGTGACGGGATCTGGGCGGGGCAGGTTGTTGGGCGCTGTGCTCAAACGAGACTCCGGAGTTTGATCCTGGCGGAGTTGCTATCTAATCAGACTTTCAACCCTCACCCCAGCCCTCTCCCTGAGGGAGAGGGGGCCGACCGAGGTGTCTGGCGTTATCCATCGACCTGAAGATTGAGTCGATTATGGATTCAGAGCCGATCTTTCGATTCGGTGAATTTCTTCAATATCCCCCAATCAGTCCCTCTCCCTCCGGGAGAGGGTTAGGGTGAGGGGCTCTTGATCTTCAGGCATGCGCCAGGCTCCAGCGCAGCGCCGCATTCTGGTCGCTCTCCCGCGCCTCGACCCAATGCGAACCCTGTGCCGTGCTCTCGCGCTTCCAGAACGGCGCACGAGTCTTGAGCACATCCATGATGAACGCGCAGGCCTCGAACGCCATGTGCCGGTGTTTGCTGCTGACGCCGACGAACACGATCGGCTCGCTGATCGCCAGTGCGCCGACCCGATGCACAATCTCCACGCCCTGTAGCGGCCAGCGCTCGCGTGCTTCCTCGGCGATCTGTTCGAGGGCCTTTTCGGTCATGCCCGGATAGTGTTCGAGGAACAACTCGCTCACGCTCTGGCCGATGTGCAGATCACGCACATACCCGATGAAATTCACCACCGCGCCCACCCGTGGATTGCGCGCATGCAGGTCGGCGGTCAACTGGCCGACATCGAAACTTTTGTACTGTACCCGTACCGTCATGTTCAGCCCCCGGTGACCGGTGGAAAAAACGCGATCTCGTCGAAGTCTTCGATGGCTGCGCTCGGTTGGCACAGCTCCTGATTCAACGCACACATCAGGTTGCCGGCACCGAGCACTTCGCGCCATTCCTCACCACGGGCCATGAGCATCTGCCGCACGTCCTCGATGCTGCGCAGATTGTCGGTCAGCGGGATTTTCTCGCCGCCCAGATTGAGGCGATCACGGTAGCTGGCGAAGTAGTTGATCAGGATCATTGCGCGTTCTCCCATTGAAAGTGCCCGGAGCGACCGCCCTGTTTGCTGAGCAGGCGGATGTCGCCGATGACCATCGCCCGGTCCACGGCCTTGCACATGTCGTAAATGGTCAGCGCCGCGACGCTGGCGGCGGTCAGGGCTTCGAGTTCGACCCCGGTCTGGCCGGTGAGGCGACAAGTGCTGGTGATCTGCACGCGGTCGGGTTCGCAGGCCTTGAGCTCGACGTGAATCGAACTGAGCAGCAGTGCGTGGCACAGCGGAATCAGCTCGTGGGTACGTTTGGCAGCTTGAATTGCGGCGATCCGCGCCACGGCGAAGACGTCGCCCTTGGGGTGGCCGTTGGCCTGGATCATCTGCAGCGTTTCCGGGCGCATCTGCACCCAGGCTTGTGCGGTGGCTTCGCGGCGGGTCGGCGCCTTGTCGCTGACGTTGACCATGTTGGCGCGACCCTGATCGTCGAGGTGGGTGAGGGTGTTGCTCATGGCGAAAGCTCCTGGATCGGGCTGTAGATTCGGGGGGCGTTGCGGTGCGGGACGTGGATCAGATTGAGCCGGTGCTTGAGCGCCCAGCGCACGGTCAACGCCGTGGGGGCGGACAGGCTGACGAGGGTGCCGAGGCGGGCGCGCACTGCTTTGTGGATCAGTTCCAGGCTGCACCGGCTGGTGACCACCACGAAGCCGTGGCGCGCATCGACTTCGGTGAGGTGCATCGCGCCGATCAGTTTGTCGAGGGCGTTGTGCCGGCCGATGTCTTCACGGCACAGCAGCGCTTCACCGCTGGCATCGAAGTACAGCGCCGCGTGCAGGGCGCCACTGCTGCGAGCCAGTTGTTGGGCTTGCTCGATGCGTTGGCGGATGCCGTCGAAATGCGCGGCCGGTGGCAGTGCGCAGGGTTGCAGGATGTCCAGTCGGGGCAGTGCCTGCTCCAGCGCTTCGACGCCACACAGGCCGCAACCGCTGGTGCCGGCCATCTGCCGACGATGATCTTTCAGTGCCCAGAAGGCACGGCTGCTGATCTGCACATCAGCCTGACAGGCCTGATCGAAATGGCTCAGGCGGATGTCGTAGATCTCGTTGACGCTGTCGATGATCGCGTTGCTCAGGCTGAAGCCGCGGATGAAATCTTCGAGGTTGCCGGGCGAGACCATCATCACCGCCTGGCTCAGGCCATTGAAGGTGATCGACAGGGCGATTTCCGAGGCCAGGGCGGCGTGCGAGAGCGAGGCGTCCGTGAGGTATTCGCGAAACGCGACCTGTGACGGTTGCGGCGCGGGGGCGTTGGCATCGCCCGGTTCGGCAGTTGGATCAACTTGGCACAGCATCTTGAAAGTCCCGAAGCGCTGAAGTGGGATCAGGCTACGGGGGTGTTAAAAATGCGTCCAATCGCTTGTTCCGATCTGGTGATTGGGTTGGTCGATCACCACGGTCCTATCCGGAATTTGTAGTGGCTGTGCTGGCCTCTTCGCGAGCAAGCCCGCTCCCACAGTTGAAATGCATTCCAGCTGTGGGAGCGGGCTTGCTCGCGAAGACGGCCTGACATCCAACATCAATGTCTGGACAGGTCACTCAAACAACCGGTGCTTCAACCCCGAACAGCTTGCGTGCCTCGGCAAAACACTTCTCGGCAATCGCCGACCGCGGTTCGGTCTTGCGCATCACCAGCCCCAGCGGCGCCAGCACACTGGCGTCCGGCAACTGCATGAACGACAAATGTTCGATCGGCTCTTCCAGCCCGCTGTCCAGCGGCATGATCGAGCAGCAGAAGCCCTGGTGAATCGCCTGCAACAGCTGATAGGTCGAATCGCTTTCCAGAATCGGCTGCGGATTGAGCCCGCGGCTGCGGAAACTCAGGTCGATGGATTTGCGGTAATGCATGCCGGTAGTGATCATCCCCAGCGGCAGTTCGGCGGCGTCTTCCCAGCTCATTTCCGAGCCTTCGAAATGGTAGTGACGATTGTCGTAAAGCAGCCCGACACGGGTTTCGCCGATCTCGAAAAACTCGAAGTAGTTCGGGTTGACGTGGTCCAGATAGCACACGCCCAGATCGAGCTGGTTGTTGCCCAGCCCCTCGATGATCTCGTTGGAACTGAGCGATGACAGACTGAATTTCAGCTCGGGGTAGGTCGCGGACAAACCCTGAATGTAATTGACCGGATTGAAGCTGCTCAGCGGCACCAGCCCCAGACGCAGGCTACCGACCAGTTGCCCGCGGCACGCCGCCGCTTCGGCGAACAGGCCGTCGTGGGCTGCCAGCAGCGTGCGCGCCCAGGCCAGCACCCGTTCGCCGGCCTGAGTGAAACCTTCAAAGCGCTGACCGCGATTGACCAGCACCAGATCCAGCTCATCTTCCAGATTACGCAGGCGCATCGACAGGGTCGGCTGGGTGATGTGGCAGCGGGCGGCGGCCTGGCCGAAGTGGCGGGTTTCGTCCAGTGCGATCAGGAACTTGAGTTGTTTAATGTCCACGATGGCACCTGCTCGTTGAGAAATTGGAATGAGTATTGACGCAGATGCGCGCAGCGCACGGAAAACGCGAGGCGAGACGATCTCACCTGACTGTGTTGGCGTCCAATCGGAAGAATTGAAAAGCCTATCGATCAGCTCTATCGCGCATGATTTCAAAGGCGTTGGTCGAGGTCAACGGGACCGATAGAGCGGGTCGATAATGTGGTTGGTTAGAGTGATTAGACAGTACTCATAAGTGGCACTTAGGCTGCTGGGCAATGTGATCAACTACTGCCGGAGAGTCCCATGAGCGCGAAAGCGGATGCCCTGTTTGTCCCCCTGAACATTGCCGTGCTGACGGTCAGCGATACCCGCGATTACGCCAGCGATACCTCCGGCCAGTTGCTGGTCAGTCGTCTGTTGGAGGCCGGCCATACCCTGAGTGAGCGCAATCTGCTCAAGGATGATCTGTACAAGATTCGCGCCCAGGTTGCTCAGTGGATTGCCGACGACAATATTCAGGTGGTGCTGATCACCGGCGGCACCGGGTTCACCGGTCGCGACAGCACACCGGAAGCAGTGGCCTGCTTGCTCGACAAACAGATTGATGGTTTCGGTGAGTTGTTCCGCGCGATTTCGATTCTCGACATCGGCACGTCTACCGTGCAAAGCCGAGCGCTGGCCGGACTGTCCAACGGCACGCTGGTGTGCTGCCTGCCGGGCTCGACCGGCGCCTGTCGTACCGCATGGGAGGGTATTCTCGCCGAGCAACTGGATAACCGTCATCGCCCGTGCAACTTCGTGCCACACCTCAAGGCAGTGCAAGCCTGCGGGCCGCGCGGATGAGCAAGGCACCCTTGATGCCGGTCGAGGACGCCCTCGACCAGTTGCTGGGCATGGCCGATGAGCAACGTCTGGCCGACAGCGAGTTGTTGTCGCTCGATGCTGCTCGCGCACGGGTACTGGCCAGTGATCTGGTAGCGACACTCGATCTGCCACCGTGGCCGAACAGTGCCATGGACGGTTACGCGCTCAATCTCGCCGACCTGCATCGCCAGCCGCTGAAAGTGTCGCAAAAGGTTTACGCGGGGCTGGCGCCGGACGCCCTGTTGCCTGGCACCTGCGCGCGGATTTTTACCGGTGCACCGCTGCCGCCCGGCGCCACCTGCGTCGAGATGCAGGAGAACGTCGAGGTGCTGGAGGACGGCCGCGTGCGTTTCTTGCAGCCGCTGAAGGCGGGGCAGAACATCCGCGCGCAAGGTCAGGAAAATCGCGTGGGTGACATCCTGCTGCGTGCCGGCAAACGCCTTGGGCCATTCGAACTGGCGGTCGCCGCCGGGCAAGGGCTGGCGCAACTGCACGTGGTGCGTCGCCCGCGCGTGGCACTGTTGTCGACCGGTGACGAACTGGTCGAACCGGGCCAGCCACTGCGCCCCGGCAGCATCTACAACAGCAATCGTGTGTTGCTCGGTCACTGGTTGCGTGAGCTGGGCTGCGAAGTGATCGACGCCGGAATACTCCCGGATCGCCCGGCCCAGACGCGGCTCAAGCTTGAGCAACTGCAAGTGGCGGCCGACCTGATCCTGACCACGGGCGGCGTGTCTGCCGGCGATGCCGATTGCCTCGGGCAGGTGCTGCGCGAGGATGGCAAACCGCTGCTGTGGAAACTGGCGATCAAGCCAGGCAAACCGTTGACCGTGGGGCATTTCGGCACGGTGCCGGTGATCGGCCTGCCGGGCAATCCGACCTCGGCACTGGTGACCTTCGGGCTGCTGGCGCGGCCGTATCTGCTGCGTATCCAGGGCGTGGAAGACGTCATGCCGCTGAGCTTTTCGGTGAATGCCGGATTCGACTGGCACAAGCCAGGCAGTCGTCGTGAATACCTGCGTGTACGGCTGGAGGCGGGGAATGCGGTGCTGTATCCGAATCAAAGCTCTGGCGTCCTGCTCGGTGCAACCTGGGCCGATGGCCTGGTGGAAGTGCCGGAAAACAGCACTCACAGCATTGGCGACCCGCTGCGCTTCATTCCCTTCAGCGAACTGTTCTGACCCCGACACCAATCAAACCTGTGGGAGCGAGCCTGCTCGCGAAAGCGGTGTGTTAGTCAGCATGTGCGGTGGCTGAGATGGCCTCTTCGCGAGCAAGCCCGCTCCCACCGTTTTAATCGGGTGGTGCCAGAATCACTGGCACAGCGCCGTCCCATGTGGGAGCGAGCCTGCTCGCGAAAGCGGTGTGTCAGTCAGCATATGCGGTGGCTGACATGGCCTCTTCGCGAGCAAGCCCGCTCCCACCGTTTTAATCGGGTGGTGTCTGGGCCACTGGTGCAGCGCCGGCCCATGTGGGAGCGGGCTTGCTCGCGAAGGCGGAGCGTCAGTCAGCATATGCGGTGGCTGAGATGGCCTCTTCGCGAGCAAGCCCGCTCCCACCGTTTTAATCGGGTGGTGTCTGGGCCACTGGTGCAGCGCCGGCCCATGTGGGAGCGGGCTTGCTCGCGAAGGCGGAGTGTCAGTCAGCGTGTGCGGTGGCTGACATGGCCTCTTCGCGAGCAGGCTCGCTCCCACAATTTAGTTGGGCGGTGTCTGGGCCACTGGTGTAGCGCCGGTTCATGTGGGAGCGAGCCTGCTCGCGAAAGCGGTGTGTTAGTCAGCATGTGCGGTGGCTGAGATGGCCTCTTCGCGAGCAAGCCCGCTCCCACCGTTTTAATCGGGTGGTGTCTGGGCCACTGGTGCAGCGCCGGCCCATGTGGGAGCGGGCTTGCTCGCGAAGGCGGAGCGTCAGTCAGCATATGCGGTGGCTGACATGGCCTCTTCGCGAGCAAGCCCGCTCCCACATTTTGATTTAGGGGGTTCGACCATTTTGCGGGTGTACCTCAGACCTGTAGGAGTGAGCCTGCTCGCGATCGCCGTTGTCCTGTCAACGCAGATGCAGGCTCAGCTCAGGACGTAGTCGACCGGCATCAGCATCGGTGGCAGATCTGCCACACCCAGCTCAGAGAGGATATCGCGCTCGATAGTGCGCACCAGCGAGTCTGTTGCCAGGTCGTTTTCGTCGCGGCCGAATGGGTCTTCCAGTTCATCGGCAATCGCATCCAGACCAAAGAAGGTGTAGCTGACAATCGCCGTGAACAACGGCGTCAGCCAGCCCAGCGGCTCGGCCATGGCGAACGGCAGCAGGATGCAGAACAGGTAGATCGTGCGGTGCAGCAGCAAGGTGTAGGGGAAGGGCAGCGGAGTGTTCTTGATCCGTTCACACACCGCTTGCGCCTGGGTCAGGCTGGTCAGGTGATTGGCCAGGAGCATGTAGCGCCACTCGGTCAACTCACCGCTCTGATGCAGGTCGGAACACTGCTGGCCGACCTGCTGCAGAATCCGCCCGCTGTAATCCGGCACCTGCGTATCGTGTTGCGGCGTGATCCACGCACGGCTGGCCGCCGCTTCGCTTTCCCGGCGCAACCGCGCATTCAGCGCATGGGCAAACCCGCAGAGATTGAGCAGCAACGGCTTGCGCTGCACCGATTCGCGGATGACATGGGTTTCGCGGATCACCGAGCGAATGTGCACCAGCACATCCCCCCAGGCCTTGCGCGCTTCGTACCAGCGGTCGTAGCAGGCGTTGTTGCGAAAATTCATGAAGATCGACAGCGACAGCCCGAGCAAGGTGAACGGCGTGGCATTGACCTTGGTGAAGTTGCTCGGGTGGAGGATTTCAATCAGCACGATGGCCGAGGCCAGCAAGGTGACCATCAGGGTGCGCAGGGCGATGCGTTTGGCAATCGAACCCTTGAGGGTGAAGAGGATGGCGAATTGGTTGACCTTGGGTCTGATGATCATGCTGGGCGATCCCGGTTACGCAGGGTGAGGGCGGTTTCAACCGCCGGTCATGTTCATGAAGCGCACGACCTGGACGTCGTCGTTCACTTCGAAATTGTGGCGGTACGGCTTGAGTTTCATCGCCTCGATAATGGCCTTTTCCAGCCGTTGCGGTTGCCCCGGATGAGCGCGCAGCACAGCTTTGAGGTCCACCGAATGCTCGTTACCCAGACACAGTAGCAGGCGCCCCTCCACCGTCAGCCGCACCCGGTTGCAGGTGCCGCAGAAATTGTGGCTGTGCGGCGAGATAAAGCCCAGGCGAATGTCCGGCGCCTCGGCCACGCGCCAGTAGCGCGACGGGCCTTGGGTCGACTCGGCGGAGTCGATCAGGGTGTAGCGTTCGGCGATTTTCTCGCGCACCTGGGCACTGGAGTAAAACGATTCCGCCCGGCTGTGTTCGCTGATGATCCCCAGCGGCATTTCCTCGATGAAGGAGATGTCGAGCTGGCGGTCGATGGCGAAGCTCACCAGATCGTTGATCTCCTGATCGTTGCGCCCCTGCATCACCACGACGTTGAGTTTAGTTCGGGTGAAACCGGCCTTGCGCGCGGCATCGATGCCGCTGATCACCTGCGCCAGATCACCGTTGCGGGTCATTTGCCTGAAGCGCTCGGGGTCTAGGCTGTCGAGGCTGATATTCAGGCGCTTGACCCCGGCGTCGAACAGCGGCGCCGCGAGTTTGCCCAGTTGCGAGCCATTGGTGGTCATGCACAGTTCGCGCAGGCCGGGCAGGGCGGCGATCTGCTCGCACAGCTTGACCACGCCCGGGCGAATCAACGGCTCGCCGCCAGTCAGGCGAATTTTGCGGGTGCCCAGTGCCACGAAGCTCTGCGCCAGCTGATAGATCTCTTCCAGCGTCAGTACCTGCTGGCGCGGCAGAAACTGCATGTCTTCGGCCATGCAATAGACGCAGCGGAAGTCGCAGCGGTCGGTGACCGACATGCGCAGATAGTCGACGCGGCGGTTGTAACCATCGATCAAGACACGCTCTGACATGACAGCCTCGCAGAAGTGAGAAGTCCGCATTAACGGAACAAGTTGGCGCAGGTTATGGGCAACTTCAGAGGGCGTCCAATCACTGTTAATGAACGGCTGATTGATTGCATCGATGATGAATTATTTCTCATTTAAAGTTGTCGCTTTAGTTTCGCAAGTTCCCGTGAATAAAGGGTTTTTCGCCGTGATAGACGGTTTCGATAATGTGGTCATAAATAGCGATTAGACAATATTTTGTATCGGTTCATATCCTTGATCCGGCAACTGAAACGACCGCTTTATTGCTGTGCAAAGTCGGCCGTCGCTGTTTAACCAAGATCAGGTTCATGCCTGTGTGCATCGTCATGGAGATGTCCCATGTCACAAGTCGACCGTTACAAACCTTACAAGGGTGCCGCTGCCGGTTGGGGGGCTGTGATCAGCCTGACCAAAAGCTGGCTGGGCAGTGAAAACGCCCTGAAAAACATCCGCGCCATGCTCAAGACCAACCAGAACGGCGGCTTCGACTGCCCGGGCTGTGCGTGGGGGGAAGCCCCCGGCGCGAGCATGCTCAAGTTCTGCGAGAACGGCGCCAAAGCGGTGAACTGGGAAGCCACGGGCCGCCTGGTCGACCCGGCGTTCTTCCACAAGTACACGGTGTCGAGCCTGGCTGAACAGAGCGATTATTGGCTGGAGTATCAGGGCCGCCTGACTCATCCGATGCGCTACGACGCGCGGGTTGACCGCTATGTGGAAACCACCTGGGAAGACGCGTTCGCGCTGATTGCCGAACACCTCAAGGGCCTGAAATCGCCGCACGAGGCTGAGTTCTACACCTCGGGCCGGGCCAGCAATGAAGCGGCGTTTCTCTACCAGTTGTTCGTCCGCGCCTTTGGCACCAACAACTTCCCCGACTGTTCGAACATGTGCCACGAAGCCAGTGCGGTGAGCATGGGCGAGACCCTCGGCGTCGGTAAAGGCACCGTGGTCTACGAGGATTTGCACCACGCCGACGCGATTTTCGTCATCGGCCAGAACCCCGGCACCAACCACCCGCGCATGCTCGAACCGCTGCGTGAAGCGGTGAAGCGCGGCGCGCAGGTGGTGTGCATCAACCCGTTGAAGGAGCGTGGCCTGGAGCGTTTCCAGAACCCGCAGAACCCGATCGAGATGCTCAGCAACGGCTGGGAAGCGACCAACACCGCGTACTTCCGCCCGGCGCTGGGTGGCGACATGGCGATGATTCGCGGCATGGCCAAATTCCTCCTGCAGTGGGAGCGCGAGGCTCAGGCCAGCGGCGGCGAACCGGTGTTCGACCACGCGTTCATTGCTGAGCACACCTCAGGTCTGGACAGCTATCTGGCCGAAGTCGACGCCACGAGCTGGGAGCACATCGTCGAGCAGTCCGGTGTGCCGTTGCACGACATCGAACTGGCGGCGCGCATGTATGGCCGCGCCAAGAGCGTGATCATGTGCTGGGCCATGGGCCTGACCCAACACGTGCACTCGGTGCCGACCCTGCAGGAAGTCATCAACCTGCAACTGTTGCGCGGCAACGTTGGTCGCCCGGGTGCCGGTCTGTCGCCGGTGCGCGGTCACAGCAACGTGCAGGGCGACCGCACCATGGGCATCAACGAACTGGCACCCAAGGAGTTGATGGACGCGCTGGAAAACCGCTTCAACTTCAAAGTGCCGCGCATGCACGGCCACAACACAGTGATGGCGATCGGTGCCATGGAGCGTGGCGAAGCCAAGGTGTTCATCGGTCTGGGCGGCAACTTTGCCCAAGCTACACCGGACACCCCGCGCACCCACGAAGCGATGCGCAAACTCGACCTGACCGTGCACATCTCGACCAAGCTCAACCGCAGCCATCTGGTCACCGGGCGTGACGCGCTGATCCTGCCATGCCTGGGCCGTACCGACATCGATATCCAGGCCGAAGGCCCGCAAGGCGTGACGGTGGAAGACACCTTCAGCATGGTGCATCTGTCGTTCGGTCAACTGAAACCGAAGTCGGCGCACTTGAAGTCCGAGCCGGCGATCATTGCCGGGATTGCCGCCGCCACGTTGGGCAAACATCCAATCGACTGGGAGTGGGTCGTGGGCGACTACGGGCGCATCCGCAACCTGATCGCCGACGTGATACCGGGCTTCGAGAACTTCAACGAGAAACTGTTGATCCCGGGTGGCTTCCACCTTGGCAACGACGCCTCGGACCGGGTCTGGAACACCGAGTCCGGCAAAGCCCAGTTCACCCCGTGCGTGCTGCCGGAACACCTGATCAGCGAAGGTGTGCGCAACCTGCCGGTCAAGCCGCATCTGATCCTGCAGACCATGCGTTCGCACGATCAGTACAACACCACGCTGTACGGCCTCGACGACCGTTATCGCGGGGTCTACGGCATGCGCGACGTGATCTTTGCCAACGAGCAGGACATCCAGCGGCTCGGTTTCGAACCGGGGCAGAAGGTCGATCTGGTGGCGCTGTGGGATGACGAGCGCGAGCGTCGGGTCAGCGGTTTTACCCTGATCGCCTACGACATTCCGCCCGGCCAGGCGGCGGCGTACTACCCGGAAACCAATCCGCTGGTACCGCTGGAAAGCTACGGCGACCGGACCTACACGCCGACCTCGAAATTCGTCGCGATTCGTCTCGAAGCGGCCAAGGTCAGCAACCTGATCCCGTCGTCGGTGGCCTGACCCGCTACTGATAAAAACACTGGCAATTTGACTGGCTGCAGGCGTTCACGCCTGGCGGTGGCCCGGCGACGTGCTGCCGCTTTTCAGCCTGGATGAGGACATCATCATGCTCAACATGGAGGCACTGGACCTGGCGCGAATTCAATTCGCGTTCACGGTTTCGTTCCACATTATCTTCCCGGCGATCACCATCGGCCTGGCGAGTTTCCTTGCGGTACTCGAGGGCTTGTGGCTGAAAACCCGTAACGACACTTACCGCGATCTCTACCACTTCTGGTCGAAGATCTTTGCCGTCAACTTCGGCATGGGCGTGGTCTCGGGGCTGGTCATGGCGTATCAGTTTGGTACCAACTGGAGCGGGTTTTCCGACTTCGCCGGGAGCATCACCGGGCCGTTGCTGACCTATGAAGTGCTGACGGCGTTCTTCCTTGAGGCCGGCTTCCTCGGGGTCATGCTGTTCGGCTGGAACCGCGTCGGCCGTGGCCTGCACTTCTTCGCCACGGTGATGGTCGCCATCGGCACGTTGATTTCGACCTTCTGGATTCTCGCCTCCAACAGCTGGATGCAGACCCCGCAGGGCTTCGAAATCGTCGACGGTCGGGTGATGCCGCTGGACTGGCTGGCGATCGTGTTCAACCCCTCGTTCCCGTTCCGTCTGGCCCACATGGCGATTGCCGCGTTCGTCGCGACGTCGTTCTTCGTCGGCGCGTCGGCGGCCTGGCATTTGCTGCGCGGCAACAACACGGCGCCGGTGCGCAAGATGTTTTCCATGGCGTTGTGGATGGCGCTGATTGTTGCGCCGATTCAGGCGGTGGTCGGTGACGCCCATGGCTTGAACACCCTGGAGCATCAACCGGCAAAAATCGCTGCCATCGAAGGCCACTGGGAAAACGCCGACAACGGTCCGACGCCGCTGGTGCTGTTCGGCATCCCGGACATGGCGGCTGAGAAGACCAAGTACGCGCTGGAAATCCCGTACCTGGGCAGCCTGATCCTGACCCACAGCCTCGACAAGCAGATCCCGGCGCTCAAGAGCTTCCCGAAAGAGGATCGGCCGAATTCGACCATCATCTTCTGGAGCTTCCGCGTGATGGCCGGGCTGGGCATGTTGATGATCCTTGTCGGTGTGCTGGGGCTGGCGCTGCGCCGTGGCGGCAAGCTCTATCAGCATCGCGGCTTTCAGCGCCTGGTATTGCTGATGGGGCCGAGCGGGTTGATTGCGCTGCTGGCCGGCTGGATCACTACCGAAGTCGGGCGTCAGCCGTGGGTGGTTTACGGTTTGATGCGCACTCATGACGCCGCCTCTCACCACTCGGTGGCGCAGATGAGCACCTCGCTGCTGCTGTTCGTGGTGATCTACTGCACGGTATTCACCGTGGGCATAGGCTACATGATGAAACTGGTGCGCAAGGGGCCGCAGCCGCATCACGAACATCCACCGCAGGGCGATGAGTTGCAGACCCCGCGCCGGCCACTGTCGGCGGCCACCGTCCCGATGAAGGAGCATTGAGTCATGGGTATTCAAGGTATCGATCTCTCGTTGATCTGGGGTGTGATCATTGCCTTCGGGGTGATGATGTACGTGATCATGGACGGCTTCGATCTGGGCCTGGGGATCCTGTTTCCGCTGATCCAGGATGAGCAGGAGCGCGACGTGATGATGAACACCGTCGCCCCGGTGTGGGACGGCAACGAAACCTGGCTGATCCTCGGCGGCGCGGCGTTGTATGGCGCGTTTCCGCTGGCCTACGGGGTGATTCTGGAGGCGCTGTACCTGCCGCTGATCCTGATGCTCTGCGGGCTGATTTTCCGTGGCGTGGCGTTCGAGTTTCGCTTCAAGTCTTCGCCGCAGAAGCGCCATTGGTGGGACAAGGCGTTCATCGGCGGTTCGCTGCTGGCGACGTTCGCCCAAGGCGTGGTGATTGGCGCGTACGTGTCGGGCATTCCCGTGGTGGATCGGCAGTTTGCCGGTGGTGGCCTCGACTGGCTGGCGCCGTTCCCGCTGGTGTGCGGTGTCGGTCTGGTGGTGGCCTATGCGCTGTTGGGCAGCACCTGGTTGCTGGTCAAGACCGAAGGCATGCTTGAATCGCGGATGCGTCTGTTTACCCGTCCACTGGCGTGGTTGCTGCTGGCGATGGTGGTGGTGATCGGCGTGTGGACCCTGCAACTGCACCCGGAACTGGCCATGCGCTGGTCGAGCCATGGGCATTTGATGGTGTTCGCCGGGCTGGTGGTGCTGGCGCTGCTGGCGTTGTTCGGGCTGCTGCGCACCTTGCGTCAGCGTCACACGCACTGGCCGTTCGTGTTCACCTTGGTGTTGATGCTGCTGGGTTACATAGGCCTGGCGCTGAGCATCTGGCCGAACATCATCCCGCCGTCGGTGAGCCTGTGGGCCGCGGCGTCACCGCCATCGAGCCAGTTGTTCGCCCTGATCGGCGCACTGTTCATCCTGCCGGTTATCCTGATGTACACCTTCTGGAGCTACTACGTATTCCGCGGAAAAGTGAGGATTGGCGATGGCTACCATTGATTCGCGTGAGGCCGGGTCCAGCCGCTGGTACAAGCGCCTTGGCTGGTTGTTGTTGATCTGGCTGGGCAGCGTGGTATCGCTGGCGGTGGTCGCGAGCCTGCTGAAACTGGCGATGTATGCAGCGGGAATGAGAACCCACTGACAATAAAAAACCGGAGCCATTGGCTCCGGTTTTTTGTGGCCGCAATACTGAACATCACCGATGCCCACTCCCACCCTTGATCACGGTCAGCCCCCGAATCCTTCATCCACCACCAATCCCCAGTGGGAGCGGGCTTGCTCGCGAAGGCGTCAGGTCAGTCGACATTGATGCTGGATGTGCCGGCGCTTTCGTGAGCAAGCCCACTCCCACCTTGGATCTCGGCCAGCCCCGCATCCTCCATCCACCACCAATCCCCAGTGGGAGCGGGCTTGCTCGCGAAGGCGTCAGGTCAGTCGACATCGATGCTGGCTGTGCCGGCGCTTTCGTGAGCAAGCCCACTCCCACCTTGGATCTCGGCCAGCCCCGCATCCTCCATCCACCACCAATCCCCAGTGGGAGCGGGCTTGCTCGCGAAGGCGTCAGGTCAGTCGATATTGATGCTGGCTGTGCCGGCGCATTCGTGAGCAAGCCCACTCCCACTTTTGATCTCGGTCAGCCGCAAATCCTTCATCCACCACCAATCCCCTGTGGGAGCGGGCTTGCTCGCGAAGGCGTCAGGCCAGTCGATATTGATACTGGCTGTACCGGCGCTTTCGTGAGCAAGCCCACTCCCACCCTTGATCACGGTCAGCCCCCGAATCCTTCATCCACCACCAATCCCCTGTGGGAGCGGGCTTGCTCGCGAAGGCGTCAGGTCAGTCGATATTGATACTGGCTGTGCCGGCGCATTCGTGAGCAAGCCCACTCCCACCCTTGATCTCGGTCGCAGACACATCCCGTCAATAAGCATGCGCGGCGCATGGTGCTGGCTGATCTAGCCTTTCTGAATTCAACCATCAACAAGGCAAAGGAATGCCCGAACATTACTCATCACATCGCCTGCGAACTGGTCGTCATTGCGAAGAAAATCGAATCTACCTTCTAACCGCCAATACTCTGGGACGCGAGCCTGTGTTCACGGATTACAGACTAGGCCGGTTGGTCGTGAACCAGTTCAGACTGGCGCAGGAGGAAGGGTTTGCCGACACATTGGCATGGGTGGTCATGCCGGATCATTTTCATTGGCTGATTCAGTTGCAAAAAGGAACACTCGGTCAATTGATGTGCCAGGTCAAATCCTTGAGTGCTCATTCAATCAACGAGGCGGCCGGTAGAACGGGAAGCCTCTGGCAGCAAAGTTTTCATGACCATGCTTTACGTCGAGAGGAGGACCTGGTGAAACTGGCGCGCTATGTAGTCGCTAATCCACTGCGGGCCGGACTGGTGAAAAAACTCGGTGACTATCCATTATGGGACGCAATCTGGGTTTGAACTCTGGATGCACATCCAGCGGATTACCACAGAATAAATGCAATCCCCAGTGGGAGCGGGCTTGCTCGCGAAGGCGTCAGGCCAGTCGATATTGATGCTGGCTGTGCCGGCGCTTTCGTGAGCAAGCCCACTCCCACCTTTGATCTCGGCCAACCGCAAATCCGTCATCCACCACCAATCTCCAGTGGGAGCGGGCTTGCTCGCGAAGGCGTCAGGTCAGTCGATATTGATGCTGGCTGTGCCGGCGCATTCGTGAGCAAGCCCACTCCCACTTTTGATCTCGACCAGCCGCAAATTCTTCGTCCACCACCAATCCCCGGTGGGAGCGGGCTTGCTCGCGAAGGCGTCAGGCCAGTCGATATTGATGCTGGCTGTGCCGGCGCATTCGTGAGCAAGCCCACTCCCACCTTGGATCTCGGCCAGCCGCAAATCTTTCAGCCATCACCAATCCCCTGTGGGAGCGGGCTTGCTCGCGAAGGCGTCAGGTCAGTCGAGATTGATGCTGGCTGTGCCGGCGCATTCGTGAGCAAGCCCACTCCCACCTTTGATCTCGGTCAGCCGCAAATCTTTCATCCACCCACAATCCCCAGTGGGAGCGGGCTTGCTCGCGAAGGCGTCAGATCAGTCAACATCGATGCCGGCTGTGCCGGCGCTTTCGTGAGCAAGCCCACTCCCACTTTTGATCTCGGTCAGCCCCCGAATCCTTCATACACCACCAATCCCCAGTGGGAGCGGGCTTGCTCGCGAAGGCGTCAGGTCAGTCGACATTGATGCTGGCTGTGCCGGTGCTTTCGTGAGCAAGCCCACTCCCACCTTTGATCTCGGCCAGCCCCGCATACTTCATCCGCCACCAATCCCACATTGGGTTTTCAGTGTTTTATGAGGGGGAGTTATTGCGCACCAAACATCGCGGTCCAGTAGATCCCGGCACTGCTTTTCGGATCGGTTGCGTAGGCGGCGCCGAGTTCCTTGTATTGCGGGTTCATCAGGTTGGCGCAATGGCCGGGGCTGGCGAGCCAGCCGTCGACGACTTTGCGCACGGTGTCTTGCCCGGCGGCGATGTTTTCGCCGACCAGTTGGCCGCTGTAGCCGGCCAGTTCCGCGCGGTCGCCCGGGGTGCGGCCGTCGCGGTCCTTGTGGTCGAAGTAATTGTTGTTGGCCATGTCCCGGCTGTGATCCTGAGAGATGCTGCCCAGGCTTGTGTTCCAGGCCAACGGTGCGGCGGCGGCAAAGGCCTGGCCACCGCATTGACGCGGCTGGGCGCGCGCAACATTGAGCTGTTCGAGCAACTTCTGGCCTTCGCTCTGCGCATCGCCCAGTTTCGCCGACAGCAACGGTCGCGCCAGCACAATGCGCCAGTCGCGATCGGCGCGGCTGACCCCGACATCGACGAACTGCGGATCCAGCACCACCTGACAGAAACTCTCCTGAATCGCCTTCATCGCCGACGTCGCATCACGCGGACCGTTGAGGGTGATCGCCTGTACGTTGACCATCGGGTAACTGGCGCTGGCCATCGCTTGTTGCAGATCGACCGCACCGGTGGCCGGCAGTCTCAGTCGTGGGTCGGCCGACAGCGGTGGCAGTTCGTTGGACGCCTGACTGCCGCAACGCTGCGGTTGGCTGCGGTAGGCATTGATTGACTCGATCAGTTGCGACTCGTCGGCGGCCATGGCTGAGGCGGCGACGGCCAGGCCCACGGACAGTGCGGCAAAACGCAAGACGGATGGCATGAAACGCATGGAAATCTCCCTTGAGCGCAATGCGCTCATGATGCGCGAAAGGCCCCCGGTCAGTGCAATGTCTTTTTCTTCATCGAGCGGTTTTTCTGCGGAACATCGTGCAGGCATTTGCCGTCTACACTCAGCCGAGGCCCCCGGAAACCGGGCGTCTCACCGACGAAACACCTTGCCCGCATCGGGCGCTACCGGAAGAACTGCCATGCGATTGAAAGGGTTGGCTGGTTGTTTTGCATTCATCCTGCTGACCGGCGTTGTGGGCGCCACCGAGCAGGCCCCCATCAAGGCGAAGGCCGAAGAGAAGGCTCAGGTGCTGGAAGAGAAGGCCGCCGACAAGGTCAGCGCGGCGCCGGCACCCAAATCCGAAGCGATCACCCCGACTGAAGTGCAAGCCGTAGACCCGGCAGGCACCGCGCCGCTGGACGATCCGATCACCTGCCTGGCGCGCAGTATCTACTGGGAAGCCAAGGGCCGCGACACGCCGGAAATGGAAGCAGTGGCCAATGTGGTGATGAACCGTCTGGGCCACGACGGCTTCCCCGGTACGGTGTGCGAAGTGGTCAAACAGGGTTCGGAAACCAAGAGTTGTCAGTTTTCCTGGTGGTGCGATGGCAAGGCGGATCAGGTCAAGGAAGACACCGAATACACGTTGGCCAAGGATATCGCCGGCAAGGCACTCAACCGCCAGTTGCCGGATCGCACCCATGGCGCGCTGTACTTTCATGATCGCAACGTGCATCCGAGCTGGGCCAAGGAATACAAAAAGACCGCCGAGGTCGGCAAATTCCTGTTCTACAAACCGGTCGGCGGTGATGCGCGCTAGACGCAGACTTCACGTACACAGTTGCGCAACCAGCGATGCGCCGGGTCGGCGTCCATGCGCGGGTGCCAGAGCATCGACACGCAGATCGGCGGCATTTTGAAGGGCAGGGAAAAACTGTGCAGGCCGGTGCGCAGTTTGCTGGTGTGACGCTCGGGAACGGTGGCGATCAGGTCCGATTCGCGGACCAACGTCAGCGCTGCAGAGAAGCCGCCGAATGAGGTGACGATGTCCCGCGTCAGTCCCGAGGCGAGCAACGCTTCGTCTACCGGGCCACTGCTGCGTCCGCGGCGTGAAATGAGAATGTGCTGGCCGCCGGCAAAGCGTTTGCTGCTGATCTTGCCCGCACTCAACGGATGACCTTCACGGACCACGCCGATCCAGTGATCCTGAAACAGGATGCGACTGTGTAGCGCCGGGTCGGTGCTGTCGTTGACCACACCGGTCTCCAGGTCCACCCGGCCTTCACGCAGCAGCGTGCTGTCCTTGTCGGCTTTCTGCACGAACCGCAGGCGCACGCCGGGCGCTTCGTCTGCGATGCGGGCGAGCAGGGCGGCGGCGAACGTTTCAACAAAGCCGTCGGTGTTGCGCAGGGTGAAGGTGCGCTGCAACTGGCCGGGATCGAGTATCTCGGCGGGGCGCAAAGCCGCCTCGGCTTCCTGCACCAGGCCACTGACCCGCTCGCGCAACTCCAACGCACGCGGGGTCGGCACCAGGCCACGACCAGCCCTGACCAGCAACGGATCACCGGTAGTTTCGCGCAGGCGGGCGAGGGCGCGGCTCATGGCCGATGGGCTCAGCCGCAGAATTTGCGCGGCGCGTGCGACGCTGCCTTCGCGCAACAACACGTCGAGGGTGATCAACAGGTTCAGATCCGGTGTGCTCATGACGTGGCGTTCCATGCAGGTATCAAGTGCAAAGCATGCGTCTTGCGCCTTGCGTTGTCGAGACTCAGGCTATGCCGTCTGACCTTTGCATCAGGAGCGCCCGATGTCCGAATCTGCCTTGCCCCCTCAAGCCCGCTGGGCGCTGACCAGTCTGGCGTTGTCGATGTTGATGCCGTCGCTGGACACCAGCATCGCCAATGCCGGCTTGCCGACGCTGGCCGCAGCGTTCGATGCGACGTTTCAACAGGTGCAGTGGATCGTACTGGCGTACCTGCTGGCGGTCACCACGTTGATTGTCAGCGTCGGGCGGCTCGGGGACGGGATCGGTCGACGGCGACTGCTGTTGATCGGGATCGGTATTTTTACCAGCGCTTCGTTGTGCTGCGCGCTGGCCCCGGGACTGGGCTGGTTGATCGGCGCCCGGGCGGTGCAGGGCCTTGGCGCGGCGATCATGTTTGCGTTGACGATCGCGCTGGTGGCGGACGCGGTACCCAAGGCGCGGGCGGGCAGTGCGATGGGCCTGTTGGCGACCATGTCGGCCACCGGCACCAGCCTAGGGCCATCGCTGGGTGGGCTGCTGATTGCTAATGTCGGCTGGCCGTCGATCTTTGTCCTCAACGTGCCCTTGGGCCTGCTCAATGCGTGGCTGGTTTATCGCTATCTGCCGGCTGATCGGTCGGCGAAATCGGCTGTCGCGTTTGACTGCCTCGGCACCGTGGTGCTGGTGTTGACGTTGGCGGCCTATGCGCTGGCGATGACGCTCGACGGCTACACGCTGATGTTGCTGCTGATCAGCCTGTGTGGCGTCGGGGTGTTTGTCGGGGTCGAGATGAAAGCCAAGGCACCGCTGATTCGATTGTCACTGTTCGCCGATCCGCGACTGAGCAGCAGCCTGGCGCTGACGTTCCTGGTGACGACGGTGATGATGACCACGCTGGTGGTCGGGCCGTTTTACCTGAGCCGGGGCTTGGGACTGGGCAGCACCGTGGTTGGCCTGGCGTTGTCGGTCGGGCCGCTGCTGGCAGCGTGCGGCGGTGTGCCGGCCGGGCGTCTGGTGGATCGCTTTGGTGCGCGGCGGGTGGTGCCCGGCGCGTTGCTCGGGTTGGCTGGCGGTTGCAGTTTGTTGGCGGCGTTGCCGACGCGTTTCGGCCTGGCGGCTTATCTATTGCCGATGGCAGTAATTGCCAGCAGTTACGCAATGTTCCAGGCGGCGAACAATACCGGGTTGATGAGTACGGTCAGTCAGGCTCAGCGCGGCGTGGTCTCGGCCCTGCTCGGGCTGGCGCGCAATCTGGGCTTGATCACCGGCGCGGCGGTCATGGGGGCGGTGTTCGCATTCGCTACCGGAGACCCGACGCAAGCCCCGGCCGAAGTCATCGGCAGCGGCTTGCACAGTACGTTCGGGGTAGCGGCGGCGCTGATGGTCATGGCCCTGATCGTCAGCCGAACCCGGATCATCTGTGGGAGCGAGCTTGCTCGCGAAAGTGCCGTGTCAGTCAACACAAAGGTCGACTGACAGGACCTCTTCGCGAGCAGGCTCGCTCCAACAATTGAATGAGGCGTGTTTGTCAGCTGGCGTGGGTGCTCAAGATGCTCGCCACCTGTTGCGGCTGGCAGTTGAGGTACGGCGAGGATTTCAGCCAGCGCTGGTCCGGGTACCAGGAAAACATGAACTGGCCGTCCTTGAGTTTATCGATCACCTGCCGTGCCACTTGCGGACGCACCGCCGGGCAACCCTGGCTGCGACCGATCCGGCCCTGACGCTTGCTCCATAACGGATTCACATAATCGGCGGCGTGGATCACGATGGCCCGGTCGCGGGCCATGTCATTGAAACCCGGCTCCAGACCGTCCATGCGCAGCGAATAACCGTGGGTTCCCTTGTAGCTTTCCTGCGTGCGGAACAGGCCAAGGCTGGACTGGTAACTGCCTTCGCGGTTGGAGAACTGGGTGGCGAAGTTTTCCCCGGAGTTGGAGCCGTGGGCGACCAGGTCGCGCAGCACCAGTTTCTGTCTGCTCAAATCGAAAATCCACAGCCGGCGCGCGGTGGAAGGCTGCGAATAATCGATGATCGCCAGGTGACGGGACGGTTTCGCACCGTTGTTGACCGCGCATTGCATGGCGTTCAAGGCACCTTTCAGCGCCTGGGGATTGAGTTCCGGCGCGGCGTGCGCGAGGCTGGTAAAGAGAACCGGCGATGGCTTGCCGGCGGCGAAAGCTGGGCTGCTCACCACGACGAGGGTCGCGGTGGTCAGCAGAAGTCGGCGCAAAAACGTCAACATTTATAAAGTGTCCTCACTTGCTACTTATTTGGCACTTTGGCTCCTGACTCCCAGTCATACCCAACAGACCCCGGTTTCGGGCCTGACTGTTCAGCGCACCTGATGTAAGGTTGCCGTCATTGAGACGGCCACGGATTGGAGTAAAGCAGTTGTTCAAAAAGTACGCATGCTACTTGAGCATTTGTTTGCTCGCTGCGCCGTTTGTCGCTTGTGCCGACGAGGCGCTGCCGCCGTTGCAGACGCTGCCGACGCCACCGGCGCAAATGCCGGTCGAACCGCAAAGTCCGCTGCAAGCGGTATTGATCGGTTTACCGCAGGCGTGCCCGGCGATTGCCGCGCACCTGAGCGGCCCGGCGCTGGCGCAACTGCAGGCGTTCTACCAGCAACAGGACTGGCTGCCGGTATGGGCCAGCGAGTCAGGGCGTTTGCCGGCCTTGCGCGGACAATTGCAGTTGTTGGCCGATGATGGACTCAATCCGAAACGCTACCCGGTGGCGGTCAATCCGCCGCAGGACGGCGAGCTGTGCGCCGATATCGACATCAGCCGCTATTACCTCCAAGCCTTGCAGGACCTGCATTACGGTCGTCTGCTGCAGTCGCATTTCGAGCCGTTGTGGCATGCCGATGATACCCCGCGCGATCGTCAGGCCGAGCTGCTCGCCATCGCCGTGCCTGGTCTGCAGGACATTAAGGCCGCGTTCGATCAGGCGCGTCCGCGTCTGGCGCAATACCAAAGCCTGCGTCATCTCTACGCCAGTCAACGGCAACAAGCCTTGCCGCACTGGCAGTCGGTAGGCAACGGCCCGTTGCTGCGCCCGGCGATGGAAGACAAGCGCGTGCCGGAACTGGCCCAGCGGCTGTTCAACGAAGGCTACCTCACCCACGCCATCGGCACCCCCGGCAATGCCTATGACGGTGTGCTGGTGGAGGCGGTGAAAAGCTTCCAGGCCAACCATTCGTTGCAGGCCGACGGGGTGGTCGGGCCGGGGACGATCGCCGAGCTCAACATCAGTCCGCTGACGCGCCGCGAACAGTTGCGGGTCAACCTCGAACGCTTCCGCTGGCTGGCCCAGGACATGGAGCCCAATGGCTTGCTGGTCAACGTCGCCGCTGCCGAGCTGACCCTGTATCAGGGTGGTCGGCCGGTCTGGCAGACCCGCACTCAGGTCGGTCGCGCCGAACGGCAGACCCCATTGCTCAAATCCCGGGTCACGCGCCTGACCCTGAACCCGACCTGGACCGTGCCGCCGACCATCTGGAAAGAAGACAAGCTGCCGGCAATCCGCAAGGACCAGACCTTCCTCAGTCGCCAGAACCTGCAAGTGCTCGACGCCCACGGCCAGCCGTTGGCTGCGGCGGACATCGACTGGGACAACCCCGGCAACATCATGCTGCGCCAGGACGCCGGACCGCGTAACCCGCTAGGGCAGATGGTCATTCGCTTCCCCAACCCGTTTGCGGTGTACCTGCATGACACGCCGAGCAAGGCACTGTTCGACAAAGGCCCGCGCGCGTTCAGCTCCGGGTGTGTGCGGGTCGAACACCCGATGCAACTGCGTGACCTGTTGCTGACCCCGGCGGAACGGACTCGTACCGACACCTTGCTCGCGACCGGCAGCACCCACGAATTCCGCCTGTCGGCCCCCGTCCCGATCCTGATGACCTACTGGACGGCGCAGGTCGGCAGTGACGGGCAGGTGCGCTATGCGCCGGACATCTACAGTCGTGACAGCGCGCTGCTGGCGGGGCTGGACGGCGCACACTGAGTTCAGCTAACGCGCGAAACCCCGTGGGAGCGGCCAGCCGCAAACCTTCATCCACCCACAATCCCCTGTGGGAGAGGGCTTGCTCGCGAAGGCGTCAGGTCAGTCGACATCAATGCCGAATATGCCGGCCCCTTCGTGAGCAAGCCCACTCCCACCCTTGATCTCGGCCAGCCGCAAAACCTTCATCCACCCACAATCCCCTGTGGGAGAGGGCTTGCTCGCGAAGGCGTCAGGTCAGTCGACATCGATGCTGGCTGTGCCGGCGCTTTCGTGAGCAAGCCCACTCCCACCTTCGATCTCGGCCAGCCGCAAAACCTTCATCCACCCACAATCCCCTGTGGGAGCGGGCTTGCTCGCGAAGGCGCCAGGTCAGTCGAAATCAATGCCGAATATGCCGGCGCCTTCGTGAGCAAGCCCACTCCCACCTTTGATCTCGGCCAGCCGCAAATCCTTCATCCACCCACAATCCCCTGTGGGAGCGGGCTTGCTCGCGAAGGCGTCAGATCAGGCGACATCGATGCTGGCTGTGCCGGCGCTTTCGTGAGCAAGCCCACTCCCACCTTCGATCTCGGCCAGCCGCAAAACCTTCATCCACCCACAATCCCCTGTGGGAGCGGGCTTGCTCGCGAAGGCGTCAGGTCAGGCGACATCGATGCTGGCTGTGCCGGCGCTTTCGTGAGCAAGCCCACTCCCACTCTTGATCTCGGCCAGCCGCAAAACCTTCATTCACCATCACTCGCGCATTTGGATTTTCAGTGTGTCAGCCAGTGTGATTCGTTGCAGTTGCGCAGCGTCTAGCCCCAGTGTCCCCGCAATCCCATGGGGCGAGACTTCGGAACCCGGCATGCAAGCGCTGTTGAACGAGATTCTTGACGCAGTCCGGCCCCTGATCGGGCAGGGCAAAGTGGCTGATTACATTCCTGCCCTCGGCACTGTGCCGGCCAATCAACTGGGCATTGCGGTGTATGGCAACGACGGCGAAATGTATTGCGCCGGCGACGCCGAGACGCCGTTCTCGGTGCAGAGTATTTCCAAAGTGTTCAGCTTGGTGCAGGCCATCGAGCATTCCGGCGAGGCCATCTGGGACCGTCTGGGTCACGAGCCGTCCGGCCAGCCGTTCAACTCGCTGGTGCAACTGGAGTTCGAGCGCGGACGCCCGCGCAACCCGTTCATCAACGCCGGGGCACTGGTGATCTGCGACATCAACCAATCGCGCTTCGCCGCGCCGGCCTTGTCGATGCGTGACTTCGTGCGGCGCCTGTCGGGCAATCCGCAGGTGATCGTCGACGGCAAGGTTGCCGAGTCCGAGTATCAGCATCGCGCCCGCAACGCAGCGATGGCGTACCTGATGCAATCGTTCGGCAACTTTCACAACGACGTCGAAGCGGTGCTGCGCAGTTACTTCAGCCACTGCGCATTGCGCATGAACTGCATCGACCTGGCGCGGGCGTTCTGCTTCCTCGCCAACGACGGTTTCTGCAAACACAGCGGCGAACAGATCCTCACCCGGCGCCAGACCCAGCAAGTCAACTCGATCATGGCCACCAGTGGTTTGTACGACGAGGCGGGCAACTTTGCTTACCGCGTCGGTCTGCCGGGCAAGAGCGGGGTCGGCGGCGGGATTGTCGCGGTGGTGCCGGGGCAGTTCACGGTGTGCGTGTGGTCGCCGGAGCTTAACGCCGCCGGCAATTCGCTGGCGGGGATGGCGGCGCTGGAGATGCTCAGTTCGCGGATTGGCTGGTCGGTGTTCTGACCGATTCGCCAAATACCACAAACCCCTGTGGGAGCGGGCTTGCTCGCGAAGGCGTCGGTACAATCAACATGAATATTGAATGTACCGGCCTCTTCGCGAGCAAGCCCGCTCCCATTAGGTCTTGTGGTGTTTCCGGTAGGTGTGTTTCAGCGAAGAATCCGCTACATTTTCCGGCCGCCCCTCCTATGGTGAATCCGCTTCATGTCTCTTGCGCTCGAACGTCTAGTCGCTGGCACGCCGATCCCTTTCGCTGGTAACCGCGTGACCGTGGTCAGCCCCGAACTGGCCGCGCGGTTTCAGCCTGGTGACCACCTGCTGGTCGAGCAGGTCAGTGGCGAACTGTTGCTGATTCCGGTCATCGATCAACAGGCCGCTGCGGTGGCAATCGAACGTGCAGAAGCGGCCTTCACTGCATTGTCGTCGGTGTCCGACGAGGCCATCAGCCGCTTTTTCGATCTGTTTGCGCAACGCCTGCAAACCCCGGCGTGCTGGGCCTTGATCGAAGCGGCTAACCTGGCCGACATCGAGCGCGCCAAGGCCCGTGGCCGCTCCACCACCCGACTGCTCGCCGACGAGCGCATGCGCCGCGACATGATCGCCGGCCTGCGTGCCTGGCGGGATGCGCCGGCCACGCGCGGCAAGGTCATCAGCAGCGTCGAACACGACGGCTGGAAGGTCGAGCAAGTGGTGTCGCCGCTGGGCATCGTCGCCTTCGTGTTTGAAGGGCGGCCGAACGTCTTCGCCGACGCCGCCGGGGTCTTGCGCACTGGCAATACCGCGGTGTTGCGCATCGGCAGCGATGCGTTGGGCACGGCGCAAGCGATCGTCACTCACGCTTTGGACCCTGCGCTGGCAGAGGCTGGCTTGCCCGCCGGTGCGGTGTCGTTGGTGGAAAGCGTCAATCACGCCGCCGGTTGGGCGATGTTCGCTGACCGGCGTTTGTCGCTGGCGGTGGCCCGGGGGTCAGGCCGTGCAGTCAGTCAGTTGGGCAGCATCGCCCAGCAGGCGGGCACGGCGGTCAGTCTGCACGGCACCGGTGGCGCGTGGCTGATTGCTGATCGTGACGCCGACGCCAGCCGCTTCGCCGCCGTGGTGCGCAACTCGCTGGATCGCAAAGTCTGCAATACGCTGAATGTCTGCCTGATCCAACGTGATCGTGCCGCCGAACTGCTGCCGCTGTTCCTCGACGCCCTGCAACAGGCCGGTGCCGCGCGCGGGCAGGGCTGCAAATTGCACATCGTCGACGGCAGTGAAAGTTATCTGCCGGCTGACTGGCAGAACGCGACGGTGGAGGTCTATCGCGCCGAGGGTTATCAGACCGAAGCCCTGGCCGAAGCGCTGGCGGAGTCCGAGCTGGGCCGCGAGTGGGAGTGGGAAGAAACCCCGGAAGTCAGCCTGATGATTGTCGATGATCTGGAGCAGGCAACTGCTCTGTTCAACCGCTACAGCCCGCAATTCACGGTGTCGCTGATCAGCGAGGAGGCTGCTGTTCAGGAGCGTTTTTACAACGCGGTGAATGCGCCGTTTGTGGGTAACGGGATTACCCGTTGGGTGGACGGTCAATACGCGCTAAACAAGCCGGAACTGGGGCTTTCGAACTGGGAAAGCGGGCGCTTGTTTGCGCGCAGTGCGATTCTGTCGGGGGATGGGGTGTTCACGGTTCGCAGCCGCATGACTCAAGTTGATCTGAGCGTAAAACGCTGATGTGAACACCATGGCTGTGGCGATGGAGCTTGCTCCCTCGCCACAGAGTTGCAGTGTTCTCCTTCACGCCGCTGCGGTGGTGTTTGCCTGCACCGCGCAAGTCGCTGGCTGCTCAGCCAGCGGTACGAATGTGCGGCGGTCTGCCGACAGTGCATCGATCGAGCCTGTCTCGATGTCATACACCCAGCCATGCAGGTTCAACAGGCCTTTCTCCTGTGCCAGGCGCACACTCGGGTGGGTCTGGATGTTCGCCAGTTGCGCGATCACATTCTCGCGCACCATCGAACTCAATTTGGCCGCGTCATTGGCATGCGGGCGCGCCTCGTTCACCACTTTCGCCGACTCGGCGTGTTGCAACCAGCCGCTGACCGCTGGCAGGTGATCCATGCATTTGCACTTGGCAATCGCGGTCATCGCGCCGCAGTCGGAGTGGCCGCAGATCACGATGTCAGTCACACCCAGCACCGCCACTGCGTATTCCACCGTTGCCGAAACCCCGCCCGGATGCGGGCTGTAGGACGGCACGATATTGCCTGCGTTGCGGATCACGAACAGCTCGCCGGGTTCTTGCTGAGTCAGCAGTTCCGGTACCACACGGCTGTCGGAGCAGGTGATGAACAAGGTTCCGGGTTGTTGGGTGGTCGCCAAGTGTTTGAACAGTTCAGTGCGTTGCGGGAAGGCTTCGTTCTGGAACTTCAGGAAACCGTCGATCAGGCTTTTCATGGTGCAGTCCTCTTAGTTGGAGCAACCGTTGCCGAATTCGCTGTATTGAAGAATGTGCTTGCCGCCGTTGCTGTCCAGATACGTCATCTCCACCGGCACCACGCCACAGACGTCGGCAACCGGGGTGATGCTCAGTACTTGGGCGATGTCCAGTTGCATGCCGTAGCGGTAGGCGACGGCGTCTTCATCGGCGTGGGCCTGAGCGGACAGGCCGGCAAGCAGAGCAAGGGCCAGCAGAATTTTTTGCATGGGGCAGCCTCCAGACGAATTGGGGAAGGGTTGCAATGAAAGTGTGGGGTGGCCCGCACCGAGGGTGCGGGCCGGGATGGATCAGAAGGGACGCAGCGGCAGGAACTTGCCGTCGAGGGTGACAACGGCGCGGGAGCCGCCTTCCGGGTCTTCGACTTTCTTGATGTCGAGCTTGAAGTTGATGGCGCTGATGATGCCGTCGCCGAACTGCTCGTGCACCAAGGCTTTGAGGGTAGTGCCGTAGATCTGGATCATCTCGTGGAAGCGGTAGATGGTCGGGTCGGTCGGCACGCCGGCGAGGCTGCCGCGCAGCGGGATGATCTGCAGGGCGGCGATGGCGTCGGCGTCCAGTTCAAGTTTGTCGCCGACCACTTGCGCGGCGTCTTGCGGCAACGGGTGCTGGCCGAGCAGGGCAGCGGTGACGTAGGCCAGGCTCAGACCGGTGTCGTCGGCCAGATCCTGCCACGACAGGCCTTTGCGTGCCTTGATGTCAAGAATGCGGGTGGTCAGGGCCAGGCTGGCATCGTTGTAGGCGTGGGACTGTTGCATGGTGTCACTCCTTTCAAGGTTGGCTTGCTGTGTGGGAGTAATCTTCTGCCGATTTATCCATAGCGTCCAAGACCGATATACAATGCTTCGCATAAGTCCTGCCTATAGATGGTGAGCTCCATGTTGCTGCGACATTTGCGTTATCTGCTGGCCGTGGCCGATCACGGCGGTTTCACCCGGGCGGCGGAGGCCTTGCATGTGTCGCAGCCGACCCTGTCGCAACAGATCCGCCAACTGGAGGAAACCCTGGGGGTGAACCTGTTCGACCGCACTTCGCGCACGGTCAAGCCCACCGATGCTGGCGAGGCCTACATCGAATGTGCGCGGCGGGTGCTGGTGGAGCTGGAGGCGGGCAAGCGGGCGTTGCATGACGTGCGGGACTTGTCGCGCGGCAACGTGCGTCTGGCCATGACCCCGACGTTCATGGCCTATCTGGTCGGGCCTTTGGTGCGTGATTACGCGGCACGGTTTCCCGGGATTCATCTGCAGATTTTCGAGCTGTCGATGGACGACATCGAAGCGGGGCTGGCGGACGACTCGCTGGACATCGCCATTGCCTTTACGCCGGTGCGCAACCCGGACATCGAGTGCATCCCGGCGTTTACCGAAACCCTGGGGATCATGGTCGGGCGCGAACATCCGCTGTACGACAGTACCTCGGTGCTGACTGCGAGTGATCTTGCGCAACTGGATTTCGCTTTGCTCGCGCCGGACTTCATCACGCGGTTATCGATCGATGAGTATTTCCATCAGCAGGGGATTACCCCGCAGGTGCGGATCGAGGTGAACTCGGTGAGTACGTTATTGGAGGTGGTGCGCCATTCGCCAATGGCGACGATGTTGCCGGAGGCGATTGCCACCGAGGACCGGGCGCTGCGTCGGTTGCGAATCGAGAACGAAGCACCGCAGCGCGGGGCGGCGTTGTTGCGGCGCAGGAACAATTATCACAGTGCAGCGGCGCTGGCCTTTGTGGAGTTGGTGCTGCAAACGAACACTGCACCAACGACATAGTCCCCCTGTGGGAGCGGGCTTGCTCGCGAAAGCGGAGTGTCAGTTGATGTGATGGTGACTGACACGGCCCATTCGCGAGCAAGCCCGCTCCCACACGGTTGTGGGTTGACTGCAAATCTTGTTCGCACCACTGGACCCTGTAGGAGTGAGCCTGCTCGCGACCGCGTTGGTTCAGACACATCAGTATTGAATGACCTACCGCAATGCTGAATATAAAAAAGGGCCTGCTCTTGCTACTTGTTAAGCAGCAGAGAGCAGGCCCTTTTTATTATTGAAGTTGTAAATCAGTAGAAGCGGTCAATCACCCGAACTTCATTGTTGTTCTGCATCGAGTCCCACGCCTGTTTCAGCGTCTGCAGTACATTGCCGATGAAGTCTTTGTCGGCCGCGGCTTTTTTGCCGACATAACCGTGGCCGCGGCGGTACATCTTCAGGCGGGCCAGCAGGTTCTGGTTGCTGCGGTCGAATTCTTCTTCACCAGCATGGGGCGACAGGCAGTCGATATGCACCTGACCCGACTTGCTGATCCAGAGAATGTGGCTGTCGTGGCTGTCTTTTTGCGCAGCGAACATACGAGCCAGTTCTTCGATAGTAGGTTGATTGTTCAGATTCATGATGTTTGCCCCTTGACCAGTCTGGTGATCTTTCAAAGTTGATTCGCTAATACAGGTAGCCCATCGGTTAGTTGATCCCTGGCACCGAAACCAGGACGTCAGCGGTCGCCCGTGAGAAGTACGGGGTCATGCGTCTGTTGCATGTAGTCGTGTTGAATAACTGCTACGCAATAGCGTCACAACGAGGAGAAGCAGCGAAAACCGGGAGGCTCCTTGACGACGTTCTCAGGGTCGACCACAAGCGTCTTGAGAATTTTCGCCAGCGCTTCTCGTCCTTGTACTGGACGTTCAGGCCAGGTCAGCTTCTTCAATCTGCCTTGTGGGCAGCGTGTATCCGGAAAAAACAACTCGGCGGTCAGACGAGTTTGCTCAAGCGTGTTACCGATGTTCCCGATCGGGGAACGTCTTCATCATGCAAAAGCAAAACGACGCCGTCAACGGTTTTGTAGTGATTATTTTTGCTCACTACATATTGTCGGACAAAGCTGTTTTGGAATGAGAAAAGTTCCGTTCAGGCAACGGGCACGGGCGCGCGCAGGACGTAGAAGGTGCAGGGATAACCGTCCACGTGGCGCTGTTGGCGGGTGAATCGGCCCGCAGTCAATTCGGGGATCAACCTGGCCCAGAAGCGCTGCGCAGGCAGGTTGGCGTCGATGTGGAAAATCTGCCATTGACCAGGCAACCGACTCAAGAGGGCAGAGACGACAAACTGCGCGACGCCTTGGCCACGGAAGCGTCGGGCGAGGAAGAAGTAGCTGATGTTGTATTCGGCACCGTCGATGAGGGTGTCGTTGTCGACGATCACGAACCCGGCCAGTTCACCGTCGACACGAATCAGGAACGGCTGGGTGGCAGGGTTACGCCAGTAGTCTTCTTTGAGGTGGATGCTGTAGAAGCCATGCTCGGCGAATTTCAGCGGCAGCCATTCACTGAAGTCATGCATGTAGAACTGCATCAGGTTTTCGATGGTCTGCAGTTCGTCACGGTGGGCAGCAAGCAGTTCGAGGGTGGGCATGCACAGGGTTCCTGAAAGGGGGCACCTTTCAGGAACCTTAGCGGGTTTTATTTTTTGGCCGCAGGTTTCGCCGTGCGTTTGGCTGGGCCGGCGGTTTTACTACGCGTCGATTTACGTTTCTTCTTCCACGGTGCCGCTGCTTTGCCCGCAGGTGGCGGGCCGCTGATGGTCAGGCTCAGCGCAGAACAGCGTGTGACCTGCTTGTTCATCCACGCCGCTTGTTTGGTGACGAACTCTTCCAGGCTCATTTCACCGCTTTGCACCATGTCCAGCGCCTGTTCCCAGATGGCGGTGGTGCCGGGGTCGGCAATCGCCCGGGGCACAGCGTCGATCAGGCTGAAGGCGGCCGGTGTCGCGGCCAGTGCCTTGCCGTTCTTTACCAGATAACCACGGTCCAGCAGGCCTTGAATGATCGAGGCGCGAGTCGCTTCGGTGCCGATGCCGGTGGTGTCCTTGAGTTTCTGTTTGAGCAGCGGATCTTCCACCAGTCTGGCGACGTTCTTCATCGCCTTGATCAGATCGCCCTCGGTGTAGGGCTTGGGCGGTTGGGTCCAGAGGTCCTTGAGGGGCACGCCCGCCACGGCGCAATCGACACCCTGGCTTAGCGTCGGCAGGGTTTGCGGTGCCGGTGCTTCACGGCCCTTGGCCGGCGCCAGGGCTTCGGGCAAGGCGCGTTTCCAGCCTGGTTCGATGATCTGCTTGCCAACCGCGCGCAGTGCTTCACCGGCGCAATCGAAATCGGCCTGGGTGCGATCGTATTCATGGTTGGGCAGAAACTGCGCCAGGTAGCGGGCGCGAATCAGGGTGTACACCGCCCGGTGTTTGCCGCTCAGGCGCTCAAGGTTTTTCGCTGCAGCGGTGGGAATGATGCCGTGGTGAGCGCTGACCTTGGCGTCGTTCCATGCCCGAGAGCGGCGCTGAGGGTCAAGGTGGCCGTTCAATGCTTCAAGGCCTGGATCGGCCTGACGCAGTGCCGCGAGTATCCCCGGCGCCTCGCTGTGCTGGCTCAGCGGCAGGAAGCCGCAGTCGCTGCGCGGGTAGGTGACGACCTTGTAGGTTTCGTAGAGCGCCTGGGCGATGTCGAGGGTTTCCTGGGCGCCGAGGCCGAGTTTCTTCGAGCAGACTTCCTGCAGGGTGCCGAGGTCGAAGGGCAGCGGCGCCACTTCGCGCATGCGTTCGGTGCGCAGCTTGACCACCCGCGCACTGGCGGCGCCGTTGATGGCGGCGGCGGCCTGTTGGGCCAGCGCCTGGTTCAGGCAGCGATCCTGATCGTCGCAAACGTCGCTGGGCGCACGCCATTGCGCGGTGAATGGCGTGCCGTTGTGCAGCAGTTGCACATCAATTGCCCAATACGGCACCGGCACGAAATCGGCGATGCTACGGTCGCGGTCGACCACCAGCCGCAACGTCGGCGTCTGCACCCGACCGACCGGCAGCACGCCCTGATAGCCGGACTGGCGGCCAAGTAAGGTGAACAGGCGGCTCATGTTCATGCCGATCAGCCAGTCGGCCCGCGAGCGCCCCAGCGCCGAGTGATACAGGCTGAAGGTTTCCGCCCCCGGCTTCAGTGCGGCGAGGGCCTTGCGGATCGAGGCCTCGTCCAGCGCCGACAGCCACAAGCGGCGGATCGGCCCGCGATAGCGGCAGTGCTCGACCAGTTCCCGGGCAATCATCTCGCCCTCGCGGTCGGCGTCGGTGGCGATGATCAGTTCGCTGGCCTCGCCGAGCAGGCGCTTGACCGCTTTGTACTGGCTGGCCGTGCGCGGCTTGACGGTCATCTTCCACGTGGCCGGGATGATCGGCAGATCCGCCAGCACCCAGCGCTTGTAGCGGGCGTCGTACGCATCCGGCGGCGCTGTCTCCAGCAAGTGGCCGATGCACCAGGTCACCGTGACGTCTGTTCCCAGCCAGCAGCCGTCGCCCCGACGCTTTGCGCCGAGCACGGCCGCAATGTCTTTGGCCTGGGAAGGTTTTTCACAGAGGTACAGCCGCATAACCACCGTCGTCGATCAGTTCACTGAAGGTGCACAGAATGGCCGCAGTTGGCGTTCGGGGCAACTTTTATCTGTATGGATATACAGATAAAAACGTTGCCGGGGATGACCGGTATTACCGGGACGCCGCGCACCACTATCGAGAAATCGAATGGTGCGGCGCTTGCCAGGCATGGCAGGTTCATCGGGCCTTTCAAGAAACGCGAGTGACAGGACGATCTCGCCAGAAGATCGCCAGGGTCCGAACGCACTGACCACTCTGAAACAAGGAAGTCCCACCATGGCTCAAGCCAAAGCAAAAACCAGCAGCGCCTATGACGAAGTGAATGCCTTCAGCCACTTGTATGATCGCGGTGTCGGTCTGGTCAATGGCAAACCGTCGTTCACCGCCGACCAGGCAGCGGACGAAATCCTGCGCAAAAACCTGTCGTGGCACGACAAGAACGGCGACGGCAAAATCTCCCTCAGCTACACCTTCCTGACCGAAAAACCGGCCAACTACAACCCCAACCTTGGCAACTTCAGCCAGTTCAGCGCGCAGCAGAAGGCTCAGGCCGTGCTCTCCATGCAATCCTGGGCCGACGTGGCGAAGGTGACTTTCACCGAAGGCAAGGGCGGCGACGGCCACATGACCTTCGGCAACTACGACGTCAGCACGGGCGGTGCGGCGTTCGCCTACCTGCCGAGCGGCGGCAGTTATGACGGCCAGTCGTGGTACCTGATCAACAACCAGTATCAGGTCAACAAGACCCCGGACACCAACAACTACGGGCGCCAGACGCTGACTCACGAGATCGGCCATACCCTCGGCCTGTCGCACCCGGGCGCCTACAACGCCGGTAACGGCAACCCGACCTACAACGACGCCAAGTACGCCGAAGACACCCGCGGCTATAGCCTGATGAGCTACTGGAGCGAAGCCAACACCGACCAGAACTTCAGCAAGGACGGCAGCGGCGCCTACGCCTCGGCGCCACTGCTGGACGATATCGTTGCGGTGCAGAAACTCTACGGCGCCAACTACGAGACCCGTGCCGATAACACCACCTACGGTTTCGGCTCCAACGCCGGCCGTGATTACTACAGCGCGACGTCAGCGTCGTCCAAACTGGTGTTCTCGGTGTGGGACGGTGGCGGCGATGACACCCTGAACTTCTCCGGCTTCACCCAGAACCAGAAGATCAACCTCAATGAAGGTTCGTTCTCTGACGTGGGCGGGCTGGTTGGCAACGTGTCGATCGCTTACGGCGTGACCGTGGAAAACGCCGTTGGCGGTTCGGGCAATGATTTGCTGATCGGTAATTCGGCGATCAACCACCTGTTCGGTGGTGCCGGCAACGACATCCTTTACGGCGGCGGTGGCGCGGATGTGCTGTGGGGCGGCGAGGGTGCAGATACCTTCGTGTTCGGCGCGGCCAGCGACTCGACCGACAACCAGACGGACTGGATCATGGATTTCAAGAGCGGCCTGGACAAGATTGACCTCTCGGGCATCGCCGCTTTTGCCACGGGCGCAGCTTCACTGAACTTCGTCAGCAATTTCACCGGCCATGCGGGCGATGCGATCCTGACGTACTACGCGCAAAACGGTCAGACCGGGCTGCTGATCGATCTGACAGGGCAGGGGCAGGTTGATTTTGCCGTGGGTGTGGTAGGGCAGGCTGTGGCGACTGATATTGTTGCCTGATGCCTGAAGAGCGGCCCTCTCCCCGTGGGAGAGGGCTGTTGGCCGTTCGGCTGCAAAACCACCCTGGCCTGAACCTATGGGCTATACCTGAACCGGTCTCTTCGCCGTATTCAGGAGAACCCCCAATGAAAAGCTCCGGCCTCAACCCTGTCATCAATCTCGAAGAACTCCCCGGTTGCCTGCTGGTGAAATTCCACGGCATTCAGGTCGCTGCGTCCTCCCACGTGCTGATCCTCAACGAGGCCAATTACCCGCCGGTGTACTACGTCCCCCGCGAAGACATCGACGAGAAATACTTCGCCCGCACCGACCACACCAGTTACTGCCCGTACAAGGGCGATGCCAATTACTTCAGCCTGCAAGTGCCGGGGCATGAGGGGGCGAATGCGGTGTGGACGTACGAGAAGCCGAAAATCTCGGTCCAGCAGATCAAGGACTATGTGGCGTTTTATCCGGATCAGGTGAAGTTTGAGGTGATCAAACCGGAGATCTGAGGTCATCGGCGCAGGCTCGTCCTGAGCGACAAGCCCGTGCCCTTTTGCTCTTGTCGTTTTTACCGGCCAGGCCATGTCTTGCCTGCTCAGGCCCTCAGCAACAGCAGAGCCACCAGCGGGTAAAACTTGTTGTCATGGCTGCGGGTTTTCTGCGCATTGTCCGGGGTAACCCAGGCTAGCGCGTCACTGGGCAAGGCGTGCAGCATTTCCTTGAAGGCCTGGATCTGCTCACTGCTTGCCTGAACGCCCAACGAATGCGGGGCAATAAACACTGCTCCCAAACGGGGTTCGTGATAGTCGAGCCTGCGGGCATCGTCGCTGGCCAACGCGCATTTTTCCAGAATGCGCTTTTGCGCATTCAGCACGTCATCGATGGCGACATAGCTGACCTTGGCCTCAATGCAGTAACCCCATTCATCGTTGGCGATGTACAAGTCGTTGCGGCCGATCGAGGTGGTTTTTTCACTGGCCTCGGTCGCGATCTTGCTGATCTGGTATTCCTCGATGGCGGTCCAGTCGGCTTTCCACGCGGCGCCGGCCAAAATGCTGACGTTGGCCTGTTCGTTGTACCAGTAGGGCAGGTCATCGGCGTCCCAGACGCGGATGTAGCGTTCGGTGCAGGCTATCCAGCTCTGCATGACCGGTTGCAGGGGCAGCAGAGTAGGGCAGGAAATGCGCACGTATTGATCGTTCATTGAGACTGATCCTTGTCATCTGACGGCGTTGAACGGGCACGAATGATATTTAAAAGCCATCACTCTGTCGACGCCGGCTGACGACACAATAAATCCGCTTCAGAGATTGCCCTGAAGCGGATTGGATGCAGCACTCAGTTCTTGTCCAGATCGATATTTTTGGTCTCGCGCAGACAGATCATCCCCACCACCAGGCTCAACCCGGTAATCAGCACCGGGTACCACAGCCCATAGAAAATATCCCCGGTGTACACCACCAGCGCGAACGACACTGTCGGCAGAAATCCACCAAACCAGCCGTTGCCGATGTGGTACGGCAGGGACATCGAGGTGTAGCGGATACGGGTCGGGAACAACTCGACCATCAGCGCGGCCAGCGGGCCGTAGCACATGGCCGAGATGATGATCAGCGCGACGATCAGGGCCACGATCATCGGTTTGTTGATCTGCTGCAGATCCGCCTGTTGCGGGTAGCCGGCGAGGGTGACTGCGCCGCGCAGGGCGGCTTCGTCGTAGCCGTCGATCTTCATGTCGCCGATGCTCACCTGCACCCCGCTGCCGGTCGGGGCGGCGGCGCTGGAGTAGGGCAGGCCCTGTTTGACCAGGAAGGTTTTGACCTTGTCGCACGGGCTGTCGAATTTGGCTTTGCCCACCGGGTCGAACTGGAAGGTGCAGGTTGCCGGGTCCGCCAGCACGGTGATCGGTGCCTGACGGCTGGCCTGGTCGATTGCCGGGTTGGCGTAGTGGGCCAGGGATTTGAAGATCGGGAAGTACAGCGCCGTGGCCAGCAGCAGGCCGAGCATCAGCACCGGTTTACGCCCGACCTTGTCCGACAGCCAGCCGAAAATGATGAAGAACGGTGCGCCGATCACCACGCTGATGATCAGCAGACTGTTGGCGACTGCCGGGTCCATTTTCAGGAACTGGGTGAGGAAGAACAGCACGTAGAATTGCGCCGCGTAAAAGGTCACCGCTTGCCCGGCATTGATGCTGAACAGGGCGATCAGCACGACCTTGAGGTTTTCCCATTTACCGAAGGATTCACGGATCGGTGCCTTGGACGCTTTGCCTTCCTCTTTCATCTTTAGGTAGGCCGGCGATTCGTGCAGGCTCAGGCGGATCCAGGTGGAAATGCCCAGCAGCACAATCGACAGCAGGAACGGTATGCGCCAGCCCCAGACTTCAAACTGATCGCCGGTGAAGTAGCGGCAGCCGAGCACCACCAGCAGCGACAGCAGCAGGCCGAGCGTCGCAGTGGACTGAATCCAGCTGGTGTGGAAACCACGTTTGCCGATGGGCGCATGCTCCGCCACGTAAGTCGCGGCGCCGCCGTATTCACCGCCCAAAGCCAGGCCCTGCAGCATGCGCAGCACCACCAGAATGATCGGAGCGGCGATGCCGATGCTGGCGTAGGTCGGCAGCAGGCCGACGCAGAAGGTCGCGATGCCCATCAGGATGATGGTCGCGAGGAAGGTGTATTTGCGTCCGATCATGTCCCCCAACCGACCGAACACCAACGCCCCGAACGGCCGCACGATAAACCCGGCGGCGAACGCCATCAGCGCGAAGATGAACGCTGTGGTGTCGTTGACCCCGGCGAAAAACTGCTTGCTGATCACCGCCGCGAGGGCGCCGTAAAGGAAGAAGTCATACCACTCGAACACCGTCCCCAGGGACGAGGCGAAGATGACTTTCTGCGTGGCATTACTGGTGCTGGCACCGCTCGTGGTGTCCAGCGGCTGAGCGTGTTCTGACATATCGGTATCCCTCACAGTGATTGTTTTTGTTGTTCCACTGGTGTTGCGTGTCCGGATGAAGCGCGATGCCTTGAATGAACGCGGTCCCCTTGTGGTGGCGAGCCTGCTCGCGATAGCGGTGTATCCGCCAATGCAGATGTTGAATGTTATTCAGTCATCGCGAGCAGGCTCGCTCCCACAGGGGCGGTGTTTACAGGTGGAGCAAGGATCAGCTGTGCGGCCTTCTCGGCAATCATCAGCGTAGGCGAACAGGTGTTGCCCGAGGTGATGCGCGGCATGATCGATGCGTCGGCAATGCGCAGGCCGGGTACGCCATGCACGCGCAGTTGTGCATCGACCACCGCTTCAGCGTCATTGCCCATGCGGCAGGTGCCCACCGGATGGAAAATCGTCGTGCCGATTCGCGCCGCGGCTTCGTGCAGTTGTTCCTCGGTCTGCAGGCTATCGCCGGGCAGGTACTCCACCGGTTTGAACGCTTGCAGGGCCGGGGCGCTGACGATGCACCGGGTCAGGCGGATCGCGTCGGCAGCCACGCGCAAATCTTCGGGATGGCTGAGGTAATTGGGCTGGATCAGCGGTGCGGCTTGCGGATCTGTCGAGCGGATTTCGATCCGCCCACGGCTCTGCGGGCGCAGATCGCACACCGACGCGGTGAACGCCGGGAAACTGTGCAACGGCTCACCAAAGCGCTCCAGCGACAGCGGCTGCACGTGGTATTCGAGGTTGGCCGAGGTCTGCTCCGGCCCGGATCGGGCGAACGCGCCGAGTTGACTCGGCGCCATCGACAGCGGCCCGCTGCGGTCATACAGATAACGCAGGCCCATGCCCATCTTGCCCCACACGCTGCCAGCGATCTGGTTCAGCGTGCGGGCGTTTTGCAGTTTGTAGATCAGGCGCAGTTGCAGGTGATCCTGCAGGTTGCCGCCGACGCCCGGCAACTCATGAATCACGCCGATGCCGAGGCGCTCCAGCAATGGACGCGGGCCGATTCCGGAGCGCTGCAGAATGCTCGGCGACCCCACGGCGCCGGCGCAGAGGATGATTTCCTTGCGCGCCTTGAAGCTTTGCACCTGGCCGTCATGACGCGCACTGACCTTCGACGCACGGCCGTTTTCCAGCAGCACCCGATCCACCTCCACCCCGGTCAGCACTGTCAGATTGGCCCGGTCACGAATCGGTTTGAGAAAGGCCTTGGCTGCGTTCCAGCGCACCCCGGCCTTCTGGTTGACCTGGAAGTAGCCGCAACCCTCGTTGTCGCCCTGATTGAAGTCGTCGATGCTGGCGATGCCGCTCTGCTCGGCGGCGCTGCGGAAGGCATCAAGAATCGGCCACGACAGACGCTGCTGTTCGACGCGCCATTCGCCTTGGGCACCGTGAAATTCGGCAGCGCCGGCAAAGTGGTTTTCGCTTTGTTTGAACAAGGGCAGCACGTCGTTCCAGGCCCAGCCCGGATTGCCTTCGGCCGCCCAGCCGTCATAGTCGCCGGCCTGGCCGCGCATGTAGATCATGCCGTTGATGGAGGAGCAGCCACCCAGCACTTTGCCGCGCGGGTAGCTCAGGCTGCGGCCCTGCAGGCCGGGTTGCGCTTCGGTCTTGAAGCACCAGTCGGTGCGCGGGTTGCCGATGCAGAACAGGTAACCGACGGGGATGTGAATCCACGCATAGTTGTCGCGTCCACCGGCTTCGAGCAGCAGCACCCGCTGTTGCTTATCCGCCGACAGTCGATTGGCCAGCAAGCACCCGGCGGGACCGGCCCCGACCACGATGTAGTCGTATTCCTCAAGGGAAGTCTGCATTCCCTGACCTCGCTTTTTGTTTTTATTGTCGGACACTCTAGTTGTTAGCTTTCGTCAAAAGAATGTTAGTTTTTACGCAGCCGCTGTGCGTTTTCAAACAGCCTCAACTGACCATAGCTGACAAGGACTCGCCATGTTCGACTGGAACGACCTGCGGTTTTTTCTCGAACTGCAACGCAGCGGCCGCCTGCTCACCGCCGCCCGGCGCCTGAACACTACCCACGCCACCGTCGCCCGGCACATCGAGGCCATCGAAAAAAGCCTCGGCACGGCGCTGTTCGTCCAGCACGCCCAAGGCTACGAAATGACCCCGGCGGGGGAGGCACTGCTCAAGCACGCCGAGGCCATGGAAAACGTCGCGCTGCTGGCGCAGGAAGAAATCACCCAGTCCACCGCGCCGCTGGGCAAGATCCGTGTCGGCGTCACCGAAGGTCTGGGCATAAAATTTCTCGCCAGCCGCATGATCGGCCTGTTCGAGCGCTACCCGGGGCTGGAAGTGGAACTGGTCGCCGTGCCGCGCTTCGTCAGCATCCTTAATCGCGAGGCGGAAATCAGCATCCACCTCGAACGCCCGGCCGCCGACATGCTGGTCACCCGCAAACTCACCGACTACCGCCTCGCGCTCTATGCCAGCCAACGCTACCTCGACACCGCGCCACCCTTGCGCAGCCGCGAAGACCTCGGGCGGCACGCGTGGATTGGCTATGTCGATGATCTGCTGTTCAGCCAGGAGCTGATGTTCCTCAACAGCTTCTGCCGCAGCCCGCGCGTTGTGTTCCACAGCACCAGCGTGATTGCGCAGCAGGAGGCGGCGCGTTCGGGATTGGGCATCGCAGTGTTGCCTTGTTACATGGCTGCGTCCGACCCGGATCTTGTGCCATTGCTGCCGGATGAAAGCATCGAGCGCAGTTACTGGATCAGCACCCGGCGCGAGTTGCACAAGTCGGTGCGGCTGCGGGTGGTCTGGGATTATGTGGTCGGGTTGTGCGAGGCGGAGCAGGGGTTGTTGCGCGGATAGTCCGGCCCCGCACAGATGCCCCTGTGGGAGGGGGCTTGCTCGCGAAGGCGGTATGTCTGTGACATCGGTATCGACTGACACTACGCCTTCGCGAGCAAGCCCGCTCCCACAGGGTTCTGCGGTGTCGGTCAAATTCGGGATTGACTTATATATGGATATCCATATATTCGGTCTTCCATATGTTCGAGTCCGCCCCATGCTCACGCCCACCGAACTGTTCAAAAGCCTGGCCGATGAAACGCGTGTCCGCGCCACTCTGTTGATTGCTGAACAGGGTGAGCTGTGTGTGTGCGAGCTGATGTGCGCGCTCGACGACAGCCAGCCGAAAATCAGCCGCCATCTGGCGCAACTGCGCAGCAACGGTTTGTTGCTTGATCGCCGTCAGGGTCAGTGGGTGTATTACCGGCTCAATCCGCAGCTGCCGGGTTGGGTGCATCAAATCCTGCAAGTCACCGCAAAGGCCAACGCCGACTGGCTCAAGGACAACGCCTGCCGCCTGCACAACATGGATGGCCGGCCTGCCCGCGAAACCGCCTGCTGCTGAACCCCTGACATTTTCCGGAGCCATCCATGCGAGTCCTGTTCATGTGCACGGCCAACAGTTGCCGCAGCATTCTTTCCGAAGCCCTGTTCAATCACCTCGCACCACCCGGTTTCGAGGCGCTGAGCTCCGGCAGTTTCCCCAGGGGCCAGGTGTTGCCACGCAGCCTGAGCACCTTGCAGCAGGCCGGGATTTCGATTGACGGCTTGTACAGCAAAGGCAACGACGCCTTCGAAAGTTGCCCGCCGGACATCGTCATCACCGTGTGCGACAAGGCCGCCGGTGAGAGCTGTCCGGTGTACTTCGGCCCGGCGCTGAAAACCCATTGGGGGTTGGCGGACCCATCCGATGTGCAGGGTGACGAAGCGGCGATAGACGCGGCGTTCCGCGCCACGCTGGCGCACATCGAGCGACGCTGCAAAGCCTTCCTCGACCTGCCATTCAATCGCCTCAGCCGCGACCAATTGAAAGCCGCGCTTGATGGCATCGGCGCGCTGTAAGGAGGATTTATGTCAGAGCATCTGCCCAACCTCGACCTGAGCCTGTTCGAAGGTCGAACAGCCGCGCCGGATCAGCACAAACCGCGCATCCTGTTGCTCTACGGCTCGACCCGCGAACGATCCTTCAGTCGTCTGCTGGTGGAAGAGGCCGCGCGCTTGCTGGAGCACTTCGGCGCTGAAATCCGGGTGTTCAATCCGTCCGGTTTGCCGTTGCCGGACGATGCACCGGTCGATCATCCCAAGGTTCAGGAACTGCGTGATCTGGTGTTGTGGTCGGAAGGCCAGGTCTGGTGCTCGCCGGAACGCCATGGCGCGATGTCGGCGGTGTTCAAGGCGCAGATCGACTGGGTTCCGCTGGAGCTCGGCGCGGTCCGCCCGACCCAGGGCAAAACCCTCGCGGTGATGCAGGTCTGCGGCGGTTCGCAATCATTCAACGTGGTCAACCAATTGCGCGTGTTGGGGCGCTGGATGCGCATGTTCACCATCCCCAATCAGTCTTCGGTGCCCAAGGCTTACATGGAATTCGACGAGGCGGGACGGATGAAACCGTCGCCGTTCTATGATCGCGTGGTCGATGTGATGGAAGAACTGGTCAAGTTCACCGTGCTGCTGCGCGACCGCCAGGACTTTCTGGTGGACCGCTATTCCGAACGCAAGGAGAGCGCCGAGCAACTGATGGCCCGGGTCAATCAGCGCTCGATCTGAAGCGCCGCGACACGCATTCGTCGGTCGGGCCGTGCACAAACGTTCTAGCCGTTCACCGGCATTTATGGATTACTGGCGCCAGCCCATTACCGTATTCAAGCCATGAGCAACTGGATCGACCTTGCCCACGACCGGGAAACCGGCATCGAAACCCTGCACGCGCATTTCGCCGGGCACGCGCACGCCTACGATCCACACTGGCATGAGACCTACCTGATCGGCTTCACCGAACAAGGCGTGCAGCGCTTCAACAGCCGCCGGGCACGGCATGACAGTACCCCGGGCAAAGTCTTCATGCTCGAACCCGGGGACATTCATGACGGCGATGCGCCGAGTCCGGACGGCTTCACCTATCGCATGTTGTACCTGCAACCGGCGTGGCTGGAACAGGCGCTGGACGGCCTGCAACTGGACGGCTGTGCGGGCGGCTTGCCGGGCATTGGCACGGTGCTCAACGATGATCCCGAGTTGGCCCGAGCCACCTTGTTTGCCTTCAACGCCCTGCATAAACAGGACGTGCGCATGGTCCGCGAAGTGGCGCTGGATGCGCTGCTCGAACGTCTGGCGCTGCACCTCTATCGACGCCCGCAGCCAGCCGCCACGCTGCGGGCGCCGCTGATTGCCCGGCAGGCGCGGGACTACCTGATGGCCTATCACGAGCAGGACATCAGCCTGCACACCCTGGCCGAAGTCTGCAGCACCGATCGCTTTCGCCTGACTCGCGCCTTCAAGGCGGCTTATGGTCTGGCGCCGCATGCGTGGCTGATCCAGTTGCGGCTGATCCGTGGCCGGCAGTTGCTCGCCGCAGGGGTGCAACCGGTGGAAGTGGCGAGCAGGCTCGGTTTCGCCGATCAGAGTCACTTGGGTCGTTGGTTCGTGCGCGCCTACGGCATCACGCCGGGTGCCTATCAACAGCGTGCCATCGGCACCTGTCGACGCTGAACAAACGTTCAAGACCGCCACCCTGCACTACCGCCACAGTAGGCCCTGACTTTCTACAGGGCCGTGCCATGCTTGCATTCATCCTCTTTGCTTTCGTTGCCTCGATCACCCCGGGGCCGACCAACCTGATCGTACTCAGCACCAGTGCCCGACGTGGATGGCGGCCATGCCTGCCGATCATTCTCGGCGCGGGGGCGGGTGCGGCGTCATTGGTGTGGGTTGCCGGTGCGGGTGCCAGTACGCTGATGCTGCCCGGCGTGCGCCCGGTGATCAGTGCGCTTGGAATGTGCTGGATGCTGTGGCTGGCGTGGCAGATCTTCACCGCGCCGGCCACGGCCATCGATCCCGCCGCCGACGTGCAAAAGCCAGAACTGGGGCTGGTCGGTGCTGCGCTGTTGCAGTGGGTCAATCCCAAGTCGTGGATGATGGCAATTGCGGTGATCAGTGTGTTTACCGCGCAAGGGCAGGGGTTGAATGCGTTGTGCCTGGCGTTTTTTCTGGTGTCGTTGCCGTGTCTGGCGCTCTGGGCGCTGCTCGGCCGAGGCGCGGCGCGCTGGCTGAGTAACCCGGCGCAGTTGCAGTGGTTGAACCGGATTCTGGCGGTGCTGCTGGTGATTTCATCGGCGGCTGCGTTGCTGCACCGCTGAGCGGGCGCAAACTTCCAGTCCAGACACGCCCCCTTGTGGGAGCGGGCTTGCTCGCGAAGGCGGTGTGTCATTCACACAGATGTTGACTGACACACCGCATTCGCGAGCAAGCTGAACTGGCCTAATGATTTTGGACACTTCAATCGGGCGCTATGATGGCGCCCAAATCTGAGGTGTTTGGATATGCGTAAATCTTATTCGAGTGAGTTCAAACTCAAGGCCGCCAGCATGGTGCTGGATGAGGGGCAGTCGGTTCCCGACGTCTGTGCCAGTCTGGATATTGGCCCGACTGCGTTGCGCCGCTGGGTCGATCAGGTTCGCAAAGAGCGTTTGGGCTCGACGCCGATTGGCGCCAAGGCTATTACCGCCGATCAACGAGAGATTCAGCAGCTCAAAGCGTTACTCAGGCAAAAAGACCTGGACATCGAAATCTTAAAAAAGGCCAGTGCTCTCCTGCTGTTGGACGCCAAAGAACATTTACGTTGATCTTTGAGCTGGACGAGCAGTACGGCGTTAACAATTGCTGTCGGGCGTTCGGTATCAACCGCAGCAGCTTTTACGCCTGGCGTCAGCGCCAAGGCAAGGTGAAACCTGAGCGGGGAAAACTCAAAGCCATCCTGGTCGAGCAGCATAAGGAGTCCAGAGCATCTGCTGGGTCGCGCACTTTAGCCAAGGAACTGCAAGCCAGGGGGCATCGCGTCGGGCGGCATATGACGCGTAGCCTGATGCGTGAAGCGGGAGTCATCAGCCGTCAACGCCGGCGGCACAAGTACAAATCATCCGGCGTGGAAGCGCTGGTAGCGCCGCACATGCTCAAGCGTCAGTTTGATGTCACGGCGATCAACCAAGTGTGGTGTGGCGATGTGACGTACATCAAAGTCGGTAAGCGCTGGATGTATTTCGCGGCAGTTCTGGATCTGTTCGCTCGCCGGGTTGTGGGGTGGTCGTTTTCGATGATTTCCGATGCCACGCTGACCTGCGAAGCGTTGCGAATGGCGGTCGAGTTGCGAGGCCGTCCAAAAGAGGTGCTGTTTCACTCCGACCAAGGCTGTCAGTACACCAGCCACAAATTCAGGAATGAGATGCGCAAGCATGGACTCCTGCAGAGCATGAGTCGCAAAGGTGAATGCTGGGACAACGCCCCGATGGAGCGTTTCTTTGGGAGCCTGAAATCAGAGTGGGTACCAGAAGATGGCTACAGCTCAGAGCATGAAGCCCGAGTGGATATGCAGCGTTATTTGATGCGCTACAACAACGTCCGGCTCCACAGCTACAACGGCTATCGGTCGCCGGTAGCTATGGAGAAACTGGCGGCGTGAAACCTTAACTGGTGTCCAAAATTAGTTGACCAGTTCAAGCCCGCTCCCACAGGGTTTTGTGTTTTCTGGCAGAACGGTGCAGTTGCCGGAACCGCACTTCGCGTCCACTCTATGGCATGCCGACAAGGAGCGTCCGCCGACCCTCCGTCGTGACCCAAGGGAGCTTGCAGCATGAGCGAAGACAACAAGGTAAAAGGCCCGGCGTCGTACTTCCCGTCCATTGAAAAGAAGTACGGCCAGCCCATCGATCACTGGCTGAACCTGCTCGCCGGCCTCAGCGAAAAGAAACACATGGCACTGGTGGCGTGGCTCAAGGAAGAACACGGCATGGGCCATGGCCATGCCAACGCGCTGGTCGCGCATCACCTGGCCAATGGCAAACAGTGAGGGCGGAGCAGCGATGAATTTCTCCCACCGGCCGGTGACGGTCGACGATGTCAAAACCTTGTGCGGCTTTCCGCAGGGCGTTCAAGAGCTGTACTTCATGTTCCCGAAAGCCCAGTACCCGCTGACGGAAGAACAGATGCACAGCGCGATCAGCCAGCGCTTCGACTCCACGGCGTTTCTGGCCAACGGCGAGTTCGTTGGTTTCGCCAACTTCTACCGTGCTGAAAACAACGGCGTCTGCTGCATCGGCAACGTCATCGTTGCGCCTTACGCCCGTGGCCAGGGTGTCGCTCGATACATTGTCGAAACCATGACCGCCGTCGGCTTCGAAAAGTATCAGGCCAGGGAAGTGCAGCTTTCCTGCTTCAACGAAAACACTGCCGGGTTGCTGCTCTACCCGAAACTGGGCTTCGTGCCGTTCTCCATTGAAGAGCGCCCGGCGCCGGGTGGCAGGCGTGTGGCACTGATCAACATGACGCGCCATCGAAGCAAGAGTTCGCGCTTGTAACCGCGGTGCTCATGCAGTCGCATCAGAAGCTTCCAGTCGTCAGAGGCGTTGGGCTGAAAGCCAGCGTAACTCGATTGTTGGGGGCTGTTTGCCAGGTCGCGTCGCTGGGGTTGCTGTCATTGCGGACGATGCATTTCCACTCCACGACATCACCGGGTTTCGCGTTGCTGAACTTTATCAAGCCGGACCAAGAGGGGGAGGAAGCAGTGAGGCGAACCGCTTTTGCCGCGTCCCAGTTCCCTAATTCCGGTCGATCGCCCACTGCATAAACGCTATAGCCCTGCGTCGTCACGCCGTTATCACAACGAAAATTCGCCTCGAGCGAAATGTACGTCCAGGTGGCGCCGGCATAACCGTATATAGGCGGCAAGGCCAGCAGCAGGGCACTCAGTGGCAACAAGTAACGAATGCGGCTCATGATCAATTCCTTGGTTCAGCTTCAGCCAAGCCAGCTTAGCCGTGCGCAAACCCAAAGAGACCTGTAAGAACTGACAGTCCATCAGATTCCTTTGCGATACCGTCAGTTGCGCCTTATTCCCACAGGCGCCCAAGCCATGCACAATTTCTGTGGGAGCAGGCTTGCTCGAAGACGTCAGTCCCGCCAGCCCATTACTGGCTGAGTCACCCAAAAATCCAAGGTATTGAACATGTCGGACACACCCTCACGCCTGACCTACAGACGTCCACAGCCTGCAGACCTGCCCACCGTTTTCGCAATCTTCGGCGACCCGCAAACCAACCTGTTCAACCCCGCCGGCCCCATGACCGACATCGCCCAGGCCGAAGCATTGCTGGACCGCTGGCTGCAACACTGGGCGACCCACGGCTACGGATGGTGGGCGATCAGCAGCGCACAAGATCCTGAACACATCCTCGGATTCGCCGGCATCGCCGCCCATGACTACCTGGGAAAACCGGTGACCAACCTCGGCTATCGCTTCGCCGTTGAAGCATGGGGCCAGGGCTACGCCACAGAGGCCGCGCAAGCCGCGCTGACCCATGCCTTCGACCACCTGGGATTGCTTGAGGTATACGGCCTGGTCAGACCCGATCATGTCGCATCCATCCGCGTCCTGGAGAAAATCGGCATGCGTCGTTTCGACCTGCTGGACGACGTCCCGAACAAAGCCCCCAGCCTGGTATTCAAAATCCAACAAGAGGCCCGCTAATCCGACCACATTCCCCCTTGCAGGAGTGAGCCTGCTCGCGATAACGCCAGCCAAGCCCGTCACAATCCCCTGTGGGAGCGGGCTTGCTCGCGAAAACGCCCACCCAGTCACCCCATCAACCCCAGAACGAAATAAACAGTAAAACCACCACTGTTTAAACGAAACCTCCAGTAACCACCTACGCCCTGCAACGCCTTGCGCCATCGGCTACGACTAAGCCAGAGTCCGCCGGCTTGTGCGTCTGGTACGCCATCCGTAACTGGATTCCTGTCACTGCTCATCAGTGATCGGGTCTGCAAGCCCGCCGAAACCAGTCGCATAGCCAAGCCAAATGGACGCTCGTTCGCGCCCACTCAATGGCAGCTTTGTGCGGGAGACTTTCGGGTCTGCCGGGTTCCTGGTTTCCCGGTCTTGCAGACCCGCGCACAGCTGCCACCCATCATCTGCAAGTGATGCTGGTAGCTCCTAATGAACAATCAGGAGTTTCACCATGATCAAACCAACACCCAACCCCCCAGAAACCGACCTCGCATCCCCCTACGAATCCCTCGATTCCAAAAAACTCCACGAAGCCGCAGAACGCGCCCTCGACCACTACCTCACCCCAGCCAGCCAAATCATGGCCAGCACCCACAAACCCGAACCCATGTACCTCGCCAACCCCAAGTGCGATACCGAATCCCTGCTCGCCAACGCCAGCGAAACCCTCGGCTCCGCCAGCGAAATGCTCAACAACTTTGCCGCCATGCTCGACACCTCCCACCGCAAAACCGCACTGGGCATCGCCCAAGTCGTGATGCTAGGCGAACTCGCGGTAAACCAGGCACTCGACAACGTCGAAATCTCCCACTGACCACCCCGTGCGACGAGACCAAACCCTCGTCGCACCCAGCGACATCTACCCCGCTGGCACACGGCCACGCCTTGCGCCCCCAAGCCTCGGTTGTCACCCTTCGGCCCGTTCTTCAAGGATCAGAACAAGGAAGTCAAGGATTGAGCGGCTACGTTCCCACCCCCCCGAAAAACCACCGCTACGAAGAAGCCAAACCCGTCGACATTCACGCCCAGCGTTGGGCCGAGTATGAGAAACACGGGAAAAAACCTGCACTCGAGCCTGAGAAAATCGGGATTGCGTTGAGGATTGGCGTGTTCTTTGATGGTACAGGTAACAACGCGAATAACACGGCGGCTGGCCTGCTGTGCGGTGCGCAGCATCCGATTGCGCCGCAGGATATTCCTGCTAGCTGTCAGCCCTATATGAAGGATCCGGACAGCAGTTACGCCAACGACACCACCAATGTTCAGAAACTGAGTGAACTGTACTTCGCACCTCAAAGGGCCGAAGGGGATAGTTCGCAGAAGCAAGCGTTCCGGATGATTTACATCGAGGGAATAGGAACTGAGTCAGGCAAGAAGGACAGTACGTTAGGTGATGGTACTGGCCGAGGCGTAACAGGCGTGGCAGGCCGTGTTCAGTTGTCGTTTGCAGAGATCAAAACGCGCACCAATAGTGAAATTACGTCCCTGACCTTTGATGCATTTGGCTTCAGCCGGGGTGCTGCTGCCGCGAGACACTTTGCCAACGAGGTCGTACGTGGAAAGCAGGGTCCACTTGGGGAGGTTTTGCGCAGCAACGCCAACGCCCTCAGCCGGACCTTCATCGACGAGTATAAAAGCAGCATCAACATGGGTTTTATCGGCCTTTTTGATACGGTGCCTTCAATCGCTGGCTGGTCGAATCTGGGGGATATCAAAAGTCCCATCGCAACAGGAATCAAGCTGTACCTCGACCGTCGTTTCTTCACAGATGTCGTGCAGCTATCGGCGCGTGACGAATATCGGGCCAACTTCGCTCTGAGTCGTGTTAAAGCGGATCACTTGGAAATAACTCTGCCCGGGGTTCATTCCGACATCGGCGGTGGCTACCGCGATGAGGTCCAAGAGTGCGTGCTCATCAGTCCGATGCAAACGCTTGAGGTGTCGCAATTTACCGACGTCTCCACTACTTCGATCTATCGTGATGCCGTGACGGTGAAGGCGCAGTGGCTTGCCAAAGAATGGCCAGAAGAGATGTTGGAGATCGTCACGCCTGATACCCTTCTTCTGCCTATTGATCGGCAGGATCGGCTCAGCCCACGCATGAAGCGCGTGTATGCCGCAGTGCAACTCAAACGTCCTGTGAGTGGCATGCTCTCCAGAGTATATCTACGAGTGATGCACCGATTGGCAAAAGAGAAGGGCGTTCGGTTTAAAGACATTCCCGATACGCCTGAGTTGGCAGTGCCCGCAGAGCTTCAAACGCTGTGTGATCGATTTCTGGCAGGAAGTTATGACACCTCAATACAAGAAGACCAACTGCTGAAGCTGAAGTACATTCATATGTCTGCAAATTGGAACCATCCTCTCGGGCGCAGAGATGGCAGTAGCGTCCGTGCCGTTTACATCAATGCCCCGACGGCGGACTCGATACGCGTACAACACCCTCATGTAGCTGACTGGAAACTTTGGTGATGAAAGTAGTTTTTACCCTGCTATGCGCGCTGTTCATTACAGGGTGCCAGTCTGCGGATCCACTTTCAGCAAAAAATGACTCGAAATCTGAATGGTGGGAATTGGCGTTCACTGAACCTGACTACATGAAAACTTGGGTAGAGGACAGTTCTGTTCAAGACATTAACGGCAGGATTTTCTACAAAACCGGCGGTGGCACCGCTGCGGGGGGGAGCCTGGAGATGGAACGGAGTCCGCCCGAGGGTGGACAGGTGGGGTAGGTGGCAGCGGAAAGAGAGTGGTGGGTGCAGATTTACCTGTTCGCATCTGGGTCCGTTGGCAATCAATCGCCGAGCAGAAAACTTGGCAAGCATGGGTAGATATTCCAGAAGAGGCCAGGCAGTTGATGGTGTCGTCCGTTAATCAGCGCTGCCCGCAAACACCGGACCAGGAGGCAAGATTCATGGCATCGGTCTATCTCGGCCTGGCTCCCGGCGGTGTCGTGCAGGTTTGGGTAAGAGACTCATGTCATCACCCGGTCAAAGTCGCGCGTGCACAGGCCGAAATTGAGCCACTGGGGCCGAGCCAAGGTAAGAACGAAGGGCGGTACGCTTATCCCGTCAGTGAAAAGGCCAAGCGGTATATCGAAAAATTCGGCATTCCATATGGAAGTTGGTAGTCGCGACACTTACCTGAATGGATCTTTCTGTGATGAAAGCAACGATTGCACTGCTGGGCGTTTTATTGTTCTGGCTGCCAAATCGGAGGCTCAGAAACTGGCGAAAATGACCCTAAATATCCATGGTGGGAATTAGTGTTCGTTGAGCCTAATTACATGAAGGTCTGGGTAGAGGACAGCTCCGTCCAAGACATCAACAACAGAGTCTTCTTTAGAGCTGGCAGGAGCACTGCTGCCAGCGGAGAGCCCGATATCCGCACAGAGTCTGCCCGTGGTTGGGGGAAAGTATCGGGGAGCGGGATGCCTGTGACGGGCGCCGATCTTCCAAAACAGATCTTTGCCCGCTGGCAATCAATAACAGAGCAAAAAACCTACAAAGGTTTCATCGAAATCCCGGAAGAGGGCAGGCAACTGATGATGAAGTCAACACACCAGCGTTGCCCGGAAACACCGGAGAAAACCGCTCGGTTTATGGCGTCACTCTACGTAGGACTCGCTCCGGGCGGCGTACTCCAAGCATGGGTTAGAGATTCATGTCGAAATCCGGTTGAGGTCGCCGGTGGTCAGGGAGATATAGAGGTTCTGGGGCCGGAACAAGGGAAGTACGGTGGTCGTTATGCATATCCGGTAAGTGAGAAGGCTAAGCGCTACGTCGAAAAGTACGGCATTCCGTATGGAAGTTGGTAGGAAAGAGGTAGGAGTCACTTCTCTTGCCTGCTTTCAGTGGCGTTGTCTTGAGTGAATCACCTTTTGACAGCTACCGCGTCAATGCTGAGCTCAACGAAGGTCCGCTTTCGGCCGATTCTGTTGAAAAAGTCGGATTTTCAGCTCGCCAGAGCTCAGGCATGGCTACCACCGGAGAACCCACTCACCACATTGAGTGGTTTCTCGGCCCTTCGTTGATCTTTGCTGCTCTGTTAGTGGGTTGGTTTGAGGTTTTTTGCTTCGTGCAGGCGCACCTATCCCGTAGAAGGTGGCCCTTGAGATGCAAGTTTGGCCAGACGTCGCAGGTTCTGTACCGCGGCCGCCAGCGTGAACTCATCGGACGCGCCACTCATGCCACGTAGTCGCAAGCGATCCAGTTTCAGGATGCGTTTGAGGTGGGCAAACAACATTTCGACCTTCTTACGTTCGTGGCGAGAGCGCACGTACTCCGGCGTCGCTGCGATGCGTCGAGCCACATCACGAGTGGCTTCATGGACGCTGCGGACGATCTTGCGAATCGAAGTGTTCGGGCAGCACTTGGCTTTCATCGGACATGTCGCGCAGTCGGTCTGTCTGGATCGGAAGATGATGGTGTTGGCTTTTGTGACGTGCGAACGCTCGCTCTTGAAGGCTCGCCATTCACTGCGTAATACGTTGCCGGCTGGGCAGCGGTATTCCTCAGCCTCTTCATTCCAGTGGAAATCGTTACTCGAAAAGCTGTCGTTCTTGCGCTCGGTTTTGTCCCACACCGGCACATGCGGTTCGATGTCTTTTTCCTCCACCATCCAGGCCAGCATCGGCGCAGTACCGTAAGCGGTGTCGCCAATGAGGCGCTCTGGCTTGATGTCGAACTGCGCTTCGACCCGATCGATCATCGTCTTGGTGCTCTCGACTTCGGCGGTTCGATGAGCCGGTGTGGGTTCCACATCCATGATGACGCCGTGCTCGGTATCGATCAGATAATTCGTGGAGTAAGCGTAGAACGCTGGTCCGCCTGGAGCAGCTGTCCAGCGGGCTTGAGGATCCGTCAGCGACAGGCGCTTCGGTAGCGTTTCGGCCAAAGCCTCTTCATCGAGGCCTTCAAGGTACTCACGCACGGCGCGGGTGCTCAGGGCCGGATCGCTCCAGTTGACCTGTTCATCACCCGGTACGCCGCGCTGCCGACTCGCATCCGCTTTGATGATGCTGGCGTCCACGGCAAATCCTTCGCCTTTAACCAGGCCTGCGTCCATGCAGCGACGCAGCACTTCATTGAACAACCAGCGAAACAGATCACTGTCCCGAAAACGGCCGTGTCGATTTTTGGAAAAGGTCGAGTGGTTGGGGACTTCATCTTCAAGGCTCAACCGGCAGAACCAGCGATACGCCAGGTTCAAATGGGCCTCTTCGCACAACCGCCGTTCGGAGCGGATGCCATAGCAGTAGCCGACGATCAGCATGCGGATCATCAGTTCAGGATCAATCGACGGACGCCCAATCGGGCTATAGAAATCGGCGAGGTAATGGCGCAGGTCGCTCAGATCAAGACACCGATCAATGCTGCGCAGAAGGTGATTGGCTGGAATGTGATCTTCAAGGTTGAACGAGTAAAACAGCCGCTCCTGCCCACTCGATAACTGTCCCATCATGCTGCGTGCTTCCCTGCTGGCCAATGCAGAGATTTTGCCGCAGGCCAGACAGGGGAGCTACTTTTTCAACAGAATCGGCCAGAAGCGGTCAGTCATGTCCTGACACTTCCCGCCGAAGTGCTCGGTCGAATGTATCTTTAGAACCAGAACCTATTCTTTACCCTCCGCGCTGCGATTCCGGCCTGGCCAATGCATCCCGCCGGCTTCGTGTATGCCCACACGCTTGAGCCAAGATTTGTACTACGCTCCACAAGCGCCTCCTTAATAGTCAGGCAATGAACACAACGAATTTTTTGTGTGATATGAAATAATCGCCATATTATTTATGGTGATTTCCTTTGATGGGAAGCTTCGATCAGGAGCGAATGAAACTATGATAACTGTCATTACAGCACCCATTATCTCTCATATAAATGACCGGCATGGCCCAAATGGCGAAAGCGGCTCGAATTTCACTTCTGCCTTTCTAGACAATAGTAGCGGCTTAGGTGGAGTAGCGAAATATGTCGTAGATCATGGTGCTTGCGCATTCAGCTGGAGCCACGACGGTGCTCCCGTCCATACCTATTACTACAACTTCAGAACTGCGATAGGTACAGGAATAGATGAACACGGAAGAACTATAAATTTCCAAGCGGTTGAAGTTATCGGAACTCCCAGTGGAGAGATATTATGGGTAAGCACCATGTTTCCGAAGTACAAGATGACATAGCTAATTTTATTGAATTATTGCTATTTTATTTCTGAAATACCGACAGGTGAAAGGCCGCTTCTGGCTGGTTTCTGCCTTCCTCGACCGGCCGAAACCGACCCCAAGCGGACACCGATTCAAGGTTCTGTGGCTCGTACCGGCCTCGTCGCCGGCAAGCCGGCTCCCAAAGAAATACCATTTGACTCCAAGACTACGCTGCATCTTTGGGGGACGAGCTTGTTGGCGATGGCCGCGGAACGGCCCCGGCATCCTATTGTCCGCTTGGGGTCGATGCGCAGCGAGAAAGGCTTTGTATTCAAAATATTTAGATATCCCCCAATATCTCAGAAAAGATCAATGATGCTGTCAGCGCACCGACGTGCGTCATAGCTGATTTGACGATTGCCGCTGATATCCCCGATCTCATCTACAGTGGCCACCACGAACTCCTGGATAATTTTCTCTAGCGCTTCTTGCAGCGGTAATTCCTTGTTGAACGAAGCAAGCGTGCGCAGTTGTCTCATTTCGAGCTCATCGTCTGCTAGTTCGCCCTTCATGTTGCTCATCAAAACTCTAATGTAGAAGGCAAAGGTAAGTTGATCGATGTTGTTTCCCATCGCTTCAGCGAGATGCAGCAGTTTGGCCAGTAGACTCCGGGAGCTAGTTGAGTTGTCCAGTGAGAGGAGCGCCTGGACACCTTCGCTCAGCGCGTAGGTTATCAGCCTCGGATCTACACGTCGGTTGGCTAGCTCAAGCCGGAGGTAGGCGATGCTGTAGATCAGAAACTCCATTGTGGCCACGTCGTTCATTAGGCCAATAACATGGTTTCGATCGATGTAATCTTTCCTCAACCGCAGTACTGTCTTGGCCAAGAAGCCTTGGACCTCTCTTCGTAGCGCAGCAGATTTGCTGGACTTGTTATCGCTCAATACATCGCCGATGAAGTTGAACACGGCGCTCACGTGTTTATCCGTCTGGATCGAGGTGATCAAATTGTCCTTTGGCCAGCGGCGAAATCGGGATGAGCTTTTCTCCTCGTCTACCGGAGCAGTGGCTGTCGGTTGTTCAGTCACGACTTCCACGCTTTCAAGCTCCACGATGGCTTCAGTCTGCTCGGGCGGGCGGGCGTGGAGCTGGGGGCTGGGTTCGATCAGTTCAGCGACGGCAGGTGTTCTTCGGGAGGCGGGATTAGGGGAAGGCGAGATTTCAGCAGTCTGATCGGCAGGCAGCGCAGCAGGCGTGATGATAGGCTCCGGTTTAGCGGCATGTTTTGCTTGCTGCAAGTATTGTTCGACACTATCAAACAGGTGGACCAGCGTACCTCCCGAAGGCTGTGTCAGTTTAATCACCTGCCGCTCGTTAATGTAGAGCGTTGACGTCATTAAGCTTTTCTTGACGAAGAGTGAGGATACCTTCGAAAGGGCATAGCGGAAGGGATCACAGAAATTTTCCTTCCCGCAAATCTCGTTCGCAGTGATGATGACGCCTACTTTTGCGTTACCAAAAACCGTCTCATCGATAAGCAATTGGATGTCGTCATATTTGACATCTGGGCAGTACGAAGCGATAGCGTTGTAAGCTTTGTCGCGAGGTATGTGCGGCTTTTTGTGAATTTTTTCCGCGCGACCCAGTTCGCCAATAAACTCTAACATCGACATGTGCATGACTCCCTTCATATCCTGATTGCGCATAGGCACTAGGCGCCGAGCATGAGTGGCCACATGCTACTATGCGCACTCACTGGATCCAAGCTAGAAGCAGCCTTACTGAGAGCTTCATTCGTGAACGCCCGCCCAACTCAACAAGCGTGAATGAGGTCGGCATCCACTGATGCGGCAGCGACCGATCTCGCTCATCCGCTGTGTCGGGCAGCCGCGTCAGAACATTGAATCGCCCCTGATTTCGTCAACAATGAATGACCGCTTTTGGCCGAAAGCAGCCGTATCCCGAAATTCCACATCCGTTCAAGAACGGCCAGACCATCAAAAATCCATCCTTAGCCTCATCCAACAACAATATCGAACGCAGCACTACCCAAAACCTCCCCATTCACCAAAACCCTCACCCCATGCCGCCCCACAAAATGCTTGCGCGTCGTAAAATCCTTAATCACCTGCCGCCGCCCCACAACCACTTCCCCAAAACCCGCCAACACCACCGTCTTCAACTTGAAAACCTTCCCCGCAATCCCGCCATTCGCTTTCACATAGTCAATCGCATAATCAATCACCAACCGCTGTTCATGCGCCACCGTCGACTTCACCACAAACGACAACGTAATAGACTCACCCAACCTCACTACCGCCGGCTCAACCCGCACATCCAGCAACTCAACCTCAGCCTTCGCCCCCGCGCCAATCACCGTCAGTGCGCGCAGATCTCCCTGTTTGATCAAGCTGCGCAACGCATGCTTGGCAATCCACGCTGTGTGTTTGTTCTCCAGCGACCACCCTTCAATTGTGTCCAGCACCCACTCTGGATGTTCCTTGGTCACATCATTCAAATGGTTTGCCACGGACTTGCGCACGTACAAACTCTCGTCGGCCTTCAACCGATCAAGAATCCCGGCGGCCAGTTGCGGATTGGCCTGCACCGCTTCCAAACGAAAAGACCACGGCAGGCGAGGGCGGGTGCCTTCGCTGGCCAAGCGGCGGACGTGGTGGTTTTCGTCTTGGGTCCAGTCGTGCATGAGTTCCAGTGAGCGTTCCAGCTCGCTGCGCAGGAAGTGGCGGATGGCGAATTCGGAGGAGCCGAAGGTGGTGAAGTATTTCAGGGCTGCCATTGAGGTATCGAACGCGTGGCCGCCGTAGCTGGCGACGTAGTGCGGCAGGCACATGCTGACGAATCCGCTGTTGAGGCGGGGGGCGAGTTCGCGCAGGGCTTCGAGGGAATCTTCGTAGTCCAGTGGCAGCACGGCGTGCAGGCTTTCGCTGACGCGGGCCATGCGTTGCATCACCGACAGGTCGGCAAGCCCGTTGCTGGCATGTTTGAGAAACGCCTTGGCCTTGAACGCCGGGTACACGGCGCTCATTTCGGTGGCGATGTGTTGCAGGCGTTCGGCGTTGAAGATTTCCTTTAGCGCCGGGGCGGCGGTGTCGGTGGTGCTCATGGTCAGGTCATCGGGGTGCTGACGAACGCTTCGAGGGTTTCGGCGTAGGCGGTGTATTGGGCGATGTGCGGATAGCGGCGGGTGTCGATCTGGTCGGGGACGACGAGGTCGGTGAAGCTCCAGGCGACGGCGAGGCTGATGCCGGCCTGCGTGAGGGGGCCGTCGGTGGGCAGGCCGGTTTTTTCCAGTTCCTGTTCGAGGGCATTGAAGGCGGCGGCGAGTTGGCCTTCGACGCGCTCGACCCACGGTTGGTATTGAATGTCGGCCGGGCGCAGGTTGCGTTCGTAGTAGAGCTGCACGGCTTTTTCGCAGGCGGCGAGGCTGAGGCCGATCAGGCGCAGGGCGTGGGCGCGTTGTTTGAGGTCGGCAGGCAACAGGCTTTGGCCGGCGCTGGTTTCGAGGTAGTCGAGGATGAGGGTGGAGTCCATCAGGACTACGCCGTCGTCGAGGATCAGCGTGGGCGCCTTGACCACCGGGTTGATCTGCTGGAATTGCTCGAAGTGGCGGAATACCGAAACCGACTCGTGTTCGAGGTCAATCCCCAAGCGTTTGGCGGAGATCGCCACGCGGCGCACGTAAGGGGAGTCCAGCATGCCGATCAGTTTCATGACGCGTTCCTTCAAGTCGAACCGGTGGGAAGGCATAACCTAGCCGAGCCAGCGGCAAATGTCAGTCCTCAAACCCCGCTTGCTCGTGAATCTCATCCACATTCAATTCCAGCCGATACGCCACCGCCACAAATAACGCCTGACACAAACACAACGTTGCACTCAACGAACGAAATGCCAGCGCGCTCCCCTCATTCACCAGCAACAGGCTGTTGGCATTCCTCGCCAGTGGCGAGAGGTGGCTGTCGGTGAGGATCAGGGTGTTGGCCTGTTGCTGGCGGGCGTAGCGCAGGCAGTGTTGGGTTTCCTTGGCGTAGGGAGTGAAGCTGATGGCGACCACCAAATCACCGCTACGCACGCTGCGCATCTGCTCTCGATAACTGCCGCCAAGGCCGGACACCAGGTGAATGCGCTTGTGAGTGTGTTGCAAGTTGTAAACGAGGTAATCGGCGACGGCGAAGGAGCGGCGCACGCCGACCACATAGATGTTGTCGGCGTTGACGATCAGGTCGACGGCTTTTTCGAACGCGACGTCGTCGAGTTCGCGGCCCAGGCGTTCGATGCTGGAGCGGGTGGCGTCGATGCATTCGCGGGCGAGGTCGCCGTCGCTGGCGTGTTGCGACTGGTTGGCGATCATGCTGCGGATGCGTTGCTGGTAGTTCTGCACCGGTGAGGCTTTGTGGGTGTAGGCGGCGCGGAACAGCGCCTGCATTTCGCTGAAGCCGCTGAAACCGAAGCGCTGCGAGAAGCGCACGATGGCGGAGGGGTGCACCTCGCATTCCCGGGCGATGTCGCTGATGCGATCGACCATGATCCGGTCGCTTTGCTGGCTCATGTAACTGGCGATGCGCTTGAGTTGGCGCGGCAGGGTGTCGTATTCGTCGGTGATCAGTTGCAACAGACGCTCGGCATTGATCGGGGGGCTGGCGAGGGGGCGCTCGTCGTTGGCCGGCAGATCGGGGCGGGGCATGGGGAGTCCTTTTGGCTGAACGATCACTCAGTGGGTGGGCTGATAATAGGTGGGCCTGCGAGGGTTTGCGGGCGAGATTTACGGCGTCTGCGCAGCTGAAACGATGCACTGCGCGGGCCACTGGGCTGAAAAAAATGCGACCAACTGCCGCTGGGTTAGCCGTTTGTCTTCTATATACAGCCGTTCGACTGAATTTCTTGCTATAAACGCACTCCGATGACCGCCATGACGCCTGTGTCAGAGCTGTTTACGGGTGTTGTCGGACAAATTCCCAGTATTTACAGTTGCTGAGGCCTCAAACGGGCCTTAGACTGCCGCCCCTTCGTAAATTGAGTGCCGGGTGGCGTTTGCAATAAACGATGCCTTTTCGTTGACCGGACACGGTTCGCCGGAACGCTCCCTAATTCGCCTTAATGCACGTTTTTTTATAGAGATATCAATGACAAAGGACAAGTTGCTGGCCATGCCGGCAGATGACTACATGAATGCCGAGCAGCACGCTTTCTTCACTGAGCTGCTGCAGAACATGAAAGTCGAAACCCACGAGCGCATTGAGCAAAACCGTATCGCCATCGAAAGCCTGGACACCCCGGCCGACCCGGCGGACGCGGCTTCGGTTGAAGAAGAGCGCACCTGGCTGGTCAACGCGATCGATCGCGACCAGCGCATGCTGCCGCAACTGGAACAAGCCCTTGAGCGCATCAAGGAAGACAGCTTTGGCTGGTGCGACGACAGCGGCGAGGCCATCGGCCTGAAGCGTCTGCTGATCAGCCCGACCACCAAGTACTGCATCGAAGCTCAAGAGCGTCACGAGCAGATCGACAAGCACCAGCGTCAGGCCTGATTCTGTGCGGTAACCCATGAATGTGGGTTGCCCCGAAAAGATCGCAGCCTTCGCCAGCTCCCACACGAGCTGACGGGGCTGCGATCTTTGCATTTGTTCGTCTGCGATATTGCGCGCGCCGTTCCATTGACCTGCTGCAAGCCCACGACTAATGGACCATGGATAATGGCTATGTAGTGGCGTTTAATGCGGATACAACAATGAGAACAAGCGTGGGGTGTTGATATGACGAGAGATGGATCTCTGGTTGGGGCGTTGCCCGCACCAGTGCTGTTGCCGAAAAACCGCTGGATCGCTCCGACCCTGCAAAGCATCGCCCTGATGCTGTTGCTCGTCGGCATGACGCTGGGTGAGTGGTCGTTGTACATCGGCCTGCCGCTGGCGGTGCTGATTGTCTGGCTGCCACGTCTGCGCTCGCGTGCCGTCGCCGATGCCGCGCCTGTCGATACCGACAGCGCCATGTCCGAACTCACGCGCGACCTTTCCTACACCACCAGTCATAACGCGCTGTCAGCCGCGGGCGTGGCGTTTTCCGTCAAGCAACTGGCGAGCAAACTTGAATCGCAGCTCGACGCGGCGGCGCAGATTGTCAGCAACGCCGAAGTGATGATCGCCACCGAACACGCCACCTCGCAGCTCAGCCGCGAAGCGCTGGACGCCGCCAGCAAAGCGCATCACAGCAGCGCGGTAGGGCGCACCGAGCTGGTGGACTCGATTGCGCGCATGCACCAACTCAGTCAGCGCGCGAATGCGAGCCGTGAGCTGATCGAAGCCCTGAGCCTGCGCAGCGATGACATTCAGCGCGTTACGCTGGTGATTCAGTCCATTGCCAGCCAGACCAATCTGCTGGCTCTGAACGCGGCGATTGAGGCGGCGCGGGCTGGCGAGCATGGTCGTGGTTTTGCGGTGGTGGCGGATGAGGTGCGCGGTCTGGCGGCGCGCACGGCGTCGGCGACTGGCGAGGTCGGGGAGATGGTCGCCGACATTCAACAGCGCACGGCGCAAGTGGTGGAGCAGATCCGCGAGCTGTCCAGCGATCTGCAGACCGGTGTCGAACAGGTGGAAAACACCGGGCAGCACCTGGAAAACATCGCCCGGTTGGCCGCCGGGGTCGAAACTCAGGTCGGCGAAATTGCCCGTGGTGCGGACACCAATCGTGAGCAACTCGACAGCCTGTTCAAGGCCATCGAGCAAATGCGCAGCGATCTGGCGATCAGCGATCAACAGACTCGACGCCTGGCCGAGGCTGCGGTGCAGATGGAAGGTCAGGCGGAAACCATCAGCGAGCGGCTGGCCGAAGTCGGTCTGGATGACTATCACCAGCGGGTCTATGACCTGGCGCGAGAGGGCGCGGGCCAGATTGCGGCGCGGTTCGAAGCCGATGTCGAGCAGGGGCGGATCAGCCTTGAGGATTTGTTCGATCGCCAATATCAGCCGATTCCCGGGACGCAACCGGCGAAGTTTCAAACCCGTTTCGACCGCTATACCGATCAGGTACTGCCGGCGATTCAGGAGCCGTTGCTGCCGCGCCACGAAGGGTTGGTGTTCGCCATCGCCTGCACGCAGCAGGGCTATGTGCCGACGCACAATCTGGCGTTCAGCCAGCCGTTGACCGGTGACGAGCGGGTCGACGCCGTGGGCAACCGCACCAAACGCAAGTTCGCTGACCGCACCGGCATTCGCTGTGGCAGTCATCAACAGGCGGTGTTGTTGCAGACCTACACCCGCGACACTGGGGAGCTGATGCATGACTTGTCGGTGCCGATCATGGTCAAGGGCCGGCACTGGGGCGGGTTGCGGCTGGGCTATAAACCCGAGGCTGCGCGCTGATCGATTATTACCGCTGGTGCAATGAATCTGTGCACCGGCGTTGCTGTTTCCTCTACGAATAAATCATTAACATTCCTACTAGTTAGGTAGCTAATGAGTTCTGGAGGTCAACATGCAGAGCAGAGTCGATGTCGCGGTGATGATTGGCAGTGGTATGCCCGCCGGATTGCGCGCGATGGGCCAGAGCGTGTGCTGGGTGGTGTTGCTCAATGGTGAGCGCCGCGGCACCGCGTTTGCCAGTCGCGATGAGGCGGAGGAGTGCAAGGCTGCCTGGCTCGCACAGCTGCAAGCGGAGCCGGGCGACAGCCTGCACTGACATTTATTAACGGCCGTCGTGCAGACGTACGTTCAATTCGTCGACCATTACTGCTTCTTCACCGTCGGCGCGCAGCCATTCCTTCAAGAGTTGCGCCTGTTGCGGCGTCCAGAAGTCGGCATCGATCAGTTTGGTATTGGCATCCAGCGGATGCGCTTCGATGAAGTCGTCGATTGCACTGCCCTCCGATGGCAGTCCAAGTTGATCGAACAGGGTTTTCAGATCATAGGCAGGCAGTTCCATCGTGTACTCCTTTTGCGTGTGCCGGAATGGCGCTGTCGCTCGCTCTTTATCTGAGGCAGCCGTTGGGCAAGAGTTCGATTCTTGATTCAAGCGAGCGGGCAAGGGCGCACGCTGCGTTGTGATCTTCGCGGAAACCTCTTACACGACCGGTAGATGATTCCTTGATATGAAAAAACGCATTGCCCGCCGGAACTACCTGGAAACGCGGGGCGCTGGTGCTTTGTGCGTATTGCGCAAGTTCTGCTATAGCGCTGCCGTGCAACACGAAAGGGGCGTCGATGCTGGCGTTGGAGGGGCGGGCAAAGTGAGTCAGAGTGCACATATGAAGTCCTTTTCATGAGTTGGCCGACGTTTACTGGTCGGTTCGGGTAGTCGTAAGGAGCATCGCTGCTCTAGAATCGCCAGTGCCTGTTGGCGACAGGTGCCTATCTAAAGCAATTTTTTACGGGCGATATGTCGGAAAAGGGCTTTTTTTCGTCAGCTTTTTCCCTAAAGTTTGTAGTCCGTCTTCGTTGCGCTTCAATGAAGACTTTTCCTTCAAGGCCTGGCGAACGTCGAAGCAAGTTTCCCGCGTGACTTTCCAGTAGTCTTGCGAACTCGTGATGAATGAGCGTTCTGTTTGATTCAGGTTGACTGGAGTCATCTGGTAACAGCATCGGCCTGGCCGTTTTTTTTGCCGTGCGCGTTTTGGCGCAGGGTATTTTTTCAGATGTGGGGATGTTTCTTTGGCAGTCAGTAATCTCGATATGCATGCTTTGTTCGTGCTGGGTGATTTGCGTGCAAAGCTGGTCAAGCAGTTTCAATCGCGTTTTGTTTACATCACCGAACAGAACGCCGAAGGCATTTACGTGGCCGAGATCGACACCGAAAGCGCGTTGGTGGTCGATGACAAACCGGGGCTCAAGCTCAAGGTCGGCGATCATTTCAGCGCCTCGGTCCTGCCCAGTCGTGAAGGCGGCAAGATGGACATCCGCTTTCGCGAGATCAAACTGACGGTGTATGGCCTGGGTGATTACGCCTTTGTCGAGACCGCCGATGGTCACGCGATCCTGTTCAAGGAAGGCCACAGCGTGGTGACGGTGTTTGCCGCGCATCAGCAATTGCAGGAAGGTCTGACCAAGACCCTGAAAGCCGTCACCGGCAAAGCGGCGAAGTGGCGCAAGGGCGAACTGGTCACATTCAAGGCCAGCGAGTGATTGGTGGCTTGAGTCGCGCCGACTTCCATTCGCAGAACTCCGACCGCGCGCGTGAAGAGGCCTTGCGGCTGTTCAACGCCAAGGCCGGGTTGCAAGGCGCCTGGTTGAACTGGGTAGCTGCGCAGATCTATGCCTTGCGGCCTGCCGAATACGCCAGCATGGTCAGACGCGAGCTGCAAAGCTTGCAGGAAAAGTCTGAAACATAACCTCGTCGGGGATGGACTCCCTGAAAAAGCAGGAACCTCGGCTACAGTCAGTTGACTGAGTATTCAGAGGCTTGCGGTCTTCTGCCAGGCCATCCTGCTATTGCTGTGAACAGCACGAGGTGCAAAAGCATGAAAGGATTTCGACGGTTACTGGCCGCCAGCGTGGTCACGCTCGGTGTGCTGACGTCCGCGCAACCGGCAGCGGCGGCACAGGCGCCGATCCATTTTGCCGACCTGAACTGGGAAAGCGGCAGCCTGATCACTGATGTCCTGCGGATCATCGTCGAGAAGGGCTACGGGTTGCCGACCGATACGTTGCCAGGCACCACCATTACGCTTGAGACCGCGCTGGCCAACAATGACATTCAGGTCATTGGCGAGGAGTGGGCCGGGCGCAGTCCGGTGTGGGTCAAGGCTGAAGCGGAGGGCAAGGTCGCCAGTCTCGGCGATACGGTCAAGGGCGCCACTGAAGGCTGGTGGGTGCCGGAATACGTGATCAAGGGCGATCCGGCCAAGGGCATCAAGCCGCTGGCGCCGGATCTGCGCAGCGTCAGTGACCTGAAGCAATACAAGGATGTGTTCAAGGACCCGGAAAACCCGAGCAAAGGCCGGTTCCTCAACAGCCCGATCGGCTGGACCTCGGAGGTGGTGAACAAACAGAAGCTGACTGCCTACGGCCTGCAGGACGACTACACCAACTTCCGCAGTGGTTCCGGCGCAGCGCTGGATGCCGAGATCAGCTCTTCGATCCGCCGGGGCAAACCGGTGCTGTTCTATTACTGGTCGCCGACACCGCTGCTGGGCAAATTCAAACTGGTGCAGCTGGAAGAACCGCCATTTGACGCCGAGGCGTGGAAGACGCTGACCGATGCTGACAATCCTGATCCGAAACCGACCCGCTCACTGGCCTCGAAGCTGTCGATTGGAGTGTCTGCGCCGTTCCAGAAGCAGTACCCGCAGATTGCCGAGTTCTTCAGCAAAGTGGATTTTCCGATTGCACCGCTGAACAAGGCTCTGGCCGAGATGAGTGAGAAGCACACCGCGCCACGGGAGGCGGCGGAAGCGTTCATGAAGGCGCACCCGGAGGTGTGGCAGGCGTGGGTGCCGAAGGATGTGGCGGATAAGGTGGCGGCTGATCTGAAGTAGGCAGTGAGTCGGCTGGCCTCTTCGCGAGCAGGCTCGCTCCCACAGGGGAATGCATCCTATGTGGGAGCGAGCCTGCTCGCGAAGCTTTCAGGTTTTAGAATCTGGTTTGTACCGCCAATTCAAAAGTGCGCGGCGTACCCAGATAGTAAGCCGGCGAAACATGAGCAAACTCGGCATACACCTCATTGGTCAGGTTACGCACCCGGCCGGTGACGGTGGTGTGCGAGTCGACCTTGTAGCTGAGGAAGCTGCCGAACAGCGTGTACGACGGTACGGTCATGGTGTTCGCCGTATCCGCATACACCGATGCCACGTACCGCGCATCGACCCCGCCTTGCCATTGCGGTGAAAAGTCATAAGTCAGCCACAGGTTGCCCACCCGATCCGGGACGTTGGTTGGCGTATTGCCCTTGCGTGACACCACCACGCCGGCGGCATTCTTCTCGGTGAAATCGTCGTATTGCGCATCGACCCAGGCGAAGTTGCCTTCGGCCAACAGCTTGTCAGTGATGCGCAAGGAGCTGGCGATCTCGATGCCTTTGGAGGTTTGCTGGCCCACCGGAATGCTGCTGGTCGGGTCCAGCGGATCAGTTACGGCAAAATCCTTGCGTTCGATGGTGTAGGCGGCAACTGTCGCCGAGCCACGGCCGTTCAGGTAGTCGAACTTGCTGCCGATTTCCCATTGCTTGCCAGTCGAAACGTCGAAGTCCTGAGTGCCGTTCGGTTGCTCGGCGGCGGTGCTGTATTGCACGTAGACGTTGGCCGACGGGATGAACTGGTAAGTCAGGCCGACACGCCCGGTGACGGGCTCCCAACTGCGCTTGAGGTGCTTGGGATTGGCGGCCGTTACCGTGCGATGGTTAGTCACGTCGAGGTCGATGTCGTCGTAACGCAGTCCGGTCAGCAGCGCCAGTTTGTCGGTCAGTGCCAGCCGGTTTTCCATGAACAGTGCCTTGGTCGTGACCTCGTTGGTCTTGTCGCTGATCAGCGCCGGGTTGGTGCCGGGAATGTCGTAGAAATGCCCCGGCCGGTAGTTGTTCGGATCGACCGTACTCGCGCCTTTGACATTGAGCGGCGAGTTGGTGGTCTGGTTGACCTTGTATTCGAAGCCGCCGGACCAGGTGGTGTCGAGGCCGAACAGGGTGTTGTCGTGGCGCAATTCGAACTGGTTGCCGTTCTGCTCCCCTTGATGCCGCACCTGATAGGCCGTGGAGCGGTTCACCGCGCTGTTGTCGGCGTTGTACTGATAGGTCTCGAGGTTGCGGTAATCACGCTGACTGTCGAGGTGATACAGCGTGTTGCGCAAGGTGGTGCTGTCGTTGATCCGGTAGTCGATGATCGAGCGCAGCCAGATCGTGCGCTGTTCGTAGCGTCCATCCTCGACGTTGTAGTTGTTGAAGCGGTTGTGTTTGTCGATCTTCAACTCGCCAGCCTTGGGATTGAACACCGGGGTGCCCCAGTACGGGCTGTCTTCGTGTTCGTCCTGATATTCCACGGCCAGGGTGTGTGACAGATCCGGCGTGAGGTCGCTGAGCAGCGAGAACGCCACGCTCCAGGCATCGCGCTCCTGGCGGTCGATGTAGCCATTGCTGGTGTTGTGGCTGACGTCCAGGCGCGCGTAGTGCTGCACGTCGGCGCTCGGGTCGGTGAGGGCGTGGTTGAGGCCGAACGCGGTTTCGGTTGTGTCGTAGGTGCCGTAGCTGACGCGACCTTCGACGGCTTGCTCTTCGCGGGTCGCCAGTTTGGTCACGTAGTTCAGCGAGCCGCCCACCGAGCCTGCGCCGTTGATCAGCGACGACGGGCCGCCAACCAGTTCGACGCGATCATAGATCCACGCGTCCACCGGCCGGGCGAGTCCGCCGGAGACATTGATGCCGTTGAACATCTGGGTGATCTGGCTGCTGGTGAAACCGCGATAGGAGACGAATCCGCCAAAGCCTGGCGGTGCGCTGGCGTTCACCCCGGGCAGGGTGTTGGCGGCGTCCTGGAAGTTCTGCGCGCCGTGGCGCTCTATGTCATTGCGGTCGGCGATGGCCACCGAGGCGGGCGTATCACGCACGCTGAGGCCGAGGCGCGAGGCCATGCCGCTGGATCGGTCGAGGCTCAGCCCCGGCTCGGTTGTGGATTCGCCGTCGATGGTGATCGGCGCCAGATCCACGGTGGATTGCGCCCAGGCGTTAAGGGACAGGCAGCCGCACAGGCTCGCCAGCAGAGGAATATGTTTCATCGTTGAATCCTGAATGCTTGTCTAGGAATCAGCGCACAGGCGAACGCCGCGCGTTGGCGCAGTGGGCTGAAAAATCAAAAAGGCAAAGACACTCAGGCGAGCGGCGGGGCGCGAGGATTGGCCGAAGGCCAGGGGAAGCGGGCAGGGAGATCGGCGCTGACGATGGGCGCCAGCGGCGGGCTGTGTTGTTCCGGCAGAACCGCGAGGGTCAGGCTGGAGTTGAACGCCGGCCCCATGCCGCTGCCGACCGAACACAGCGGACAGCCGAACGCCTTGGACAGGGTCGGCAGTTTTTCTTCGACGGGATTGCTGGTCAGTGGCGCTTGAGTGGCCGGGTTGACCGTACAGAACTGGCCGCCGATGCCGTTGAGTTGCATCCCGACCATTTGCCCGTGACCGATGCTGCAGGCGAACACGTTGAACAGGACGCAGCAATAAAGCATCCAGGCCAGCAGTGAACGATCGGAACGGGAGAATTTCATGGGGCGGCACTTTACCGTACCGCTGATCGGTCGTGCACTTCAAAAAATGCCAACTAGGATGATTTGTTCAAATCCCTTGAAAGGATTTCAACCATGACCTTTGTGATGGCTCAATGGCTGGTGACGATTTTTGCAATGATCGCCCTGGTGCATGTGTATTGGGCGTTGGGTGGACAATGGGCGGCGGTCGCGGCAGTGCCACAAGTGCCGGTGCAAGGCTTGGTGGCGACGGTGCGCCCGGCGTTCAAACCGTCAGGCTGGATCACTTTGCTGGTGGCGGCAGCGTTGTTGCTGATTGCAGCTCTGGTGTGCATGCGGGTCGGCTGGGGAATGCCGGCTGTGCATCATCCGGCGTTGCAATGGGTGATCAGTGCGATTGCGTTGTTGATGTTTGCCCGGGCGATCGGCGATTCGAATCTGGTGGGGTTTTTCAAGGAAGTGAAGGGCTCGCGGTTTGCGCGGCTGGATACCTGGGTGTATTCGCCGTTGTGTCTGGTGTTGGGGGCGGGGTTGTTGGCGGTGGCTTGGGTTTGAGCTTTGAGGTGAATTTGAGGTCGCTTTCGCGAGCAGGCTCGCTCCCACATTTGGAATGCATTTCCCCTGTGTGAGCGAGCCTGCTCGCGGAAGGGCCAGTCCAGACACCATAGCTGTGGAACTAGCTAGCTACCGCTTTCGGTCCGTCGGCTACTCACTTCAGCCGGCACATCATCCCCCGCCATGCGCTTGCGGAACAACGCCGCCCGTGCCAGCAGCAGGGTAGTCACCGGCACGGTAATCGCCAGCAGGATCGGGATCAGCCAGGCATGCAGCACCGGCCCCGATTTCAATGCCGAAAAACAAATGATCGACGCCAGCGCCACGCACCACGCGCCCAGTGTCGAGGCGAGTGCCGGTGGGTGCATGCGCTGAAAGTAGTCCTTCATGCGCAGCAATCCGGTCGCGCCGATCAGGGCGAATACGCCGCTGAGCACCAGCAGGATCGCCACCGGAATCTCGACCCACAGCGACAATTCAGCATTCATTCGATCACCTCGCCACGCAGCAGGAATTTCGCCAGGGCAAACGAGCCGACGAAGCCGAACAGCGCGATCAGCAGCGCCGCCTCGAAATAAGTGTCACTGGAATAACGAATGCCCAGGGTCAGCATCATCAGCATGGCGACGATGTACAGATAATCCAGGGCGAGTACCCGATCCTGCGCCGATGGTCCCTTGAACAGGCGAACCAGGGTCAGAACCATCGCCAGCGAGAACAGGAACAGCGTCAGCAGAATCGCGTTCGAGAGCAACGGGCTCATTCGAAAATCTCCATCAACGGCCGCTCGTAGGCAGTCTTGAAGTGGTGGATGAATTGCGCTTCGTCATCCAGATCCCAAACGTGCAGCAGCAGGATGCTGCGATCCAGCGCCAGCTCCGACCATACCGTGCCCGGCACCACCGTGCAGATCATTGCCAGTGTCGCCAGACCATGCGCATCGCGCAGATCGAGCGGTACTTTGACGAAGCGCGAGCGCGGAGGCCGGCGGCCGGCGTTGAGCACGCCCCAGGCAACGATCAGATTGGACATCACTACGTCACGCCCGACGAGCAAGAACAATTTGATAATCGTCCCCGGCCGGCGAATGCGTGCATGTTTCGGGCGCAACTTGCGCATCATCAAGGGGGCAGCGAAACCCAGTATCGCGCCGAGCAGCAGATTGCCCGGGCTGATCGACAGGTTCAGCGTCAGCCACAAAGCCCACAGTGCCAGCGACAACCATGGCGCAGGAAAGACACGCTTCATGGCTGCACCTCCAGCATCGCTGCCTTGGCTTCAGGGCTTGGCACGGCACGGGTGCCGAGCACCGCCATGACATATTGCTGCGGGTTGTTCAGGGCCTCAGCGGTCGCCTGGGTATAGCGCAGCAGCGGCTCGGCCTTGAAGGTCAGGGCGATGCTCAACCCCAGCAGCAGGAAAATCGGCGCGCATTCGAGTTTGCGCAACAGTGGCGAAGGCCGCTCTTCTGGCGTCCAGAAGCGTTGGATGCCCAGTCGCGAAAACGCCATCAGCGAGGCCAGCCCCGACAGGATCAGCAGCGCCAGCAAGGCCCAGGCCGCGTAGGAGATCGGCGCGTCGGTGCCCAGTCCCAAAGGATTGAGCAAGGCGCCGATCAGGCTGAGCTTGCCGATGAAACCGGACAGCGGCGGCATGCCGATGATCAGCAACGCACAGGCGATGAAGCTGAGGCCGAGAAACGCCATGGTCCACGGAATGACCTGACCGACCACGGCTTTCTGTTCGTCGTCGAGGTTGATGCCCTTGGGCGGTTGCAGGGATTCTTGTGGGCGCGGCAGCAACTCGCTTTCGTCTTCCAGCGGAATTTCGTTGGCCGAGCGCGAACGCTCGATCAACTCGGCCAGCAAGAACAGCGCGCTCAACGCCAGGGTCGAGCTGACCAGATAGAATAGTGCGGCGCCGATCAGGTTCGGCTGGGCGAAACCGACCGCCGACAGCAGGATCCCCGCCGACACCAGAATGCTCAGGCTGGCCATGCGTTCCAGACGCTGTGCGGCAAGAATCGCCAGCGCCGCACAGGCCATGGTCGCCATACCGCCGTAGATCAGCCAGTCGCCACCGAAGAAGGCCGAAGCCCCGGCCTGCCCGGAGAACAACAGCGTCCACAGGCGCAGCAGGGTGTAGACGCCGACCTTGGTCATGATCGCGAACATTGCCGCGACCGGCGCGCTGGCCGAGGAATAGGCCGGCACCAGCCAGAAGTTCAGCGGCCACATGCCGGCCTTGGCCAGAAATGCCACCGCGAGAATCCCTGCGCCGGCGTGCAGCAAGCCACGGTCGGCTTCCGGTACCAGCGGAATCTTCAGCGCCAGATCGGCCATGTTCAGTGTGCCGGTGACGCCGTAGATCAGTGCCGCGCCAATCAGGAACAGCGACGAGGCCAGCAGGTTGATCGAAATATAATGCAGCCCCGACGAGACCCGCGCCCGACCCGAGCCGTGCAGCAAAAGACCGTAAGAGGCGGCGAGCAGTACTTCGAAGAACACGAACAGGTTGAACAGGTCGGCGGTGAGGAACGCACCGTAGAGGCCCATCAGTTGAATCTGGAACAGCGCGTGGAAGCTCGAACCTGCGCCATCCCAGCGTGCCATGGCGAAGAGCAGGGCGCTGACGCCAATGATGCCGGTCAGCACCAGCATCAGTGCCGACAGGCGATCGACCACCAGCACGATGCCGAACGGCGCTTGCCAGTTGCCCGGCAGGTACACGCCGATGGAACCGGGAACACCAGTGGTTTGCGTCCACTGTAGCAGCATCACCGAAATGAACAGCCCGACGAGGCTGGAGAACAGGTTGATTTTCGCCTTCAGCGGTCGGTGCTTCTCGCCGAGCATCAACATGATGGCGGCGGTCAGCAGCGGCAGCAGGATCGGTGCGGCGATCAGGTGAGTCATCGCCATCATTCCTTAGGCTCCCGGCCGTCGACGTGGTCGGTACCGGTCAGGCCCCGCGATGCGAGCAGCACCACCAGGAACAGCGCGGTCATGGCGAAGCTGATGACGATAGCGGTCAGCACCAGGGCCTGCGGCAGCGGGTCGGTGTAATGCAGCAGATCCTGGACCACGCCGTCCTTGATCACCGGCTCCTTGCCGATGAACAGACTGCCCATGCTGAAGATGAACAGGTTGACCGCGTAGGACAGCAGGCACAGGCCCATGACCACCTGGAACGTCCGTGGTCGCAGTACCAGCCAGACGCCGGACGCAGCGAGTACGCCGATGGCGATTGCGATGACTTCTTCCATCAGACGGCTCCTTTGCTGGCGACGGACTTGGGTAGGGACGCGGTCTTGTGACCACGCACCGATTGGTGGGCGAGGGCGGTGAGGATCAGCAGCGTCGAGCCGACCACCACGGCGTACACGCCGATATCAAAGAACAGCGCACTGGCAATGTGGATGTCGCCCAGCAGCGGCAATTCGAAATGCCAGGTGTGAGTGGTCAGGAACGGATAACCGGCCGCCATCGCACCGAGGCCGGTAGCGGTGGCGAACAGCAGACCGGTGCCCATCCAGCGCAGTGGTCGCAGGCTCATTTGCGCCTCGACCCACTGCGTCCCGGCGACCATGTATTGCAGGATGAACGCCACCGACATCACCAGCCCGGCGACAAAACCGCCGCCTGGCTGATTGTGCCCACGCATGAACAGGTAGAACGACACCACCAGCGCAATCGGCAGCAGCAGGCGCACCAGCACCGCCGGCACCATCATGAAGCCGAGCGCGGTGTCGCTGGCGGTACGCGGATTAACCAGATCGGTGACCACGTCCGGCGCGAGCAGGCGTTGCTGGGCCGGCAGTTGCAGGCTTTCTTTCGGCGGGCGGAAGCGCCGCAGCAGGGCGAACACGGTCAGGGCCACGGCCACCAGCACGGTGATTTCACCGAGGGTGTCGAAACCGCGGAAGTCCACCAGCATCACGTTGACCACGTTGCTGCCACCGCCCTCGGGCATGGCGCGACTGAGGTAGAACGACGAGATGTCGTTGGGCGTCTGCCGCGTCAGCATCGCGTAAGACAGCAGCGCCATGCCGGCGCCGACGGCAATCGACAGCAGCAAGTCGCGCAGACGGCGGATGCGCGCCTTGCGCAGGCTGCTCGGCAATGGCGAGACTTCTTCGATCCGCCGTGGCAACCAGCGCAGGCCCAGCAGGATCAGTACCGTGGTGACGACTTCGACCGCCAACTGCGTCAGCGCCAGGTCCGGCGCCGAGAACCAGACGAAGGTCACACAGGTCATCAGGCCGCAGACGCTGACCATGGTCAGGGCGGCGAGACGGTGATACTTGGCCTGCCACGCCGCACCGAGAGCGCAGGCAATTGCCAGCAGCCACAGGGTGACGAACACGATGGAACCCGGAATTTTCGGCCGGTCGCCCCAGCTCAGGCTGCTGTGCAGCATCGGGATCAGGCCGGCGAGCACTGCCGCCAAGACCATCAGGAACAGTTGCATCTGCAGGCGACGGGTGCCGAGTCGGCGTTCTACCCGGCGAGCCATGCGCATCATCACCACCAGACTGCGTTCGAACAGCCGCTTGCCATTGAAGCGGCCCACCAGCGGCGGGTATTTGAAGCGTCCACGCTTGAGCTGGTTGCGCAGCAGCAGATAGACCACGATGCCGCCGGACATGGCGATCAGGCTCATGATCATCGGGGCGTTGAGGCCGTGCCAGATCGCCAGGCTGTACTCCGGCAGGGTGCCGCCCACCACTGGCAACGCGGCGGCTGCGAGCAGCGGGCCGACCACTTGCGCCGGAAAGATCCCGACGACCAGGCAGGTGAACACCAGCAGCTCAACCGGCGCGCGCATCCAGCGCGGCGGCTCGTGCGGGGTGTGCGGCAGGTCGGTGGCCGGCGGGCCAAAGAACACATCGACGGTGAAGCGCAGCGAGTAAGCGACGCTGAACGTACCTGCGATGGTCGCGACAATCGGCAGCGCCGCTTCGACCCACGCGGTGGCGTTGATGAACACGGTTTCGGCGAAGAACATTTCTTTTGAGAGGAAACCGTTGAGCAGCGGCACCCCGGCCATCGAAGCACTGGCCACCATCGCCAGTGTCGCGGTGAACGGAATCAGCTTGATCAGGCCGCTGAGCTTGCGGATATCGCGGGTTCCGCTTTCGTGGTCGATGATGCCGGCGGCCATGAACAGCGACGCCTTGAAGGTGGCGTGGTTGAGGATGTGGAACACCGCTGCGACTGCCGCCAGTGGGCTGTTCAGGCCCAGCAGCAGAGTGATCAGGCCCAGATGGCTGATGGTCGAGTAGGCCAGCAGGCCCTTGAGGTCATTCTGGAACATCGCGCAATACGCGCCGAGCAGCAGCGTACACGCGCCGGCGCCGCTGACGATGTAGAACCATTCTTCACTGCCGGACAGCGATGGCCACAGGCGTGCGAGCAGGAACACCCCAGCCTTGACCATGGTCGCCGAGTGCAGGTAAGCCGAAACCGGGGTGGGCGCCGCCATGGCGTGCGGGAGCCAGAAATGAAAGGGGAACTGGGCACTTTTGCTGAGGGCGCCGATGAGGATGAGAGGAAGCAGGATAGGGTAGAGGGCATGTGCGCGAATCAGATCTCCGGCGGCCAGGACCTTGTCCAGGTCATAGCTGCCGACGACATGGCCGAGCAGCATGACCCCCGCCAGCAGGCATAGTCCCCCGGCGCCGGTGACCATCAGCGCCATGTAGGCGCCACGGCGGGCGTCGGCGCGGTGGTGCCAGTAGCCGATCAACAGGAACGAGAAGAGGCTGGTCAGCTCCCAGAAGAACACGATCTGGATCAGGTTGCCGGAGATCACCAGGCCAAGCATGGCGCCCATGAACGCCAGGAAGAAGGCAAAGAAGCGCGGCACCGGGTCGTCCGGCGACATGTAGTAACGGGCATATAAAGAGACCAGGGTGCCGATGCCGAGAACCAGCATCGAGAACAGCCAGGCGAAGCCGTCCATGCGCAGGACGAAGTTCAAGCCGAGGCTGGGCAGCCACATGAATTCTTCGCGGATCACGCCGCCGTGGGCGATTTGCGGGTACAACAGCGCGACCTGCACGGTACCGATCAGAGCGACCAGACCTGCCAGCAGGGATTCGGTATTACGCGCGTTGTGTGGCAGCACCGCTGCCAGACAGCTGCCAATGAATGGCAGAAGCAGTAGAACTATCAGGGACATAGGCTTCTAATCTGCGGAAGTTTGTGAAGCATCATACGTGCCAGCTCCCTGATTACCAAACGCCAGGATGTCTCAGAATCCTACAAAGTAGTCTGGAATTTTCTGTTTGGCATTGTTTCAGGTGGATGGATGTTGCTTGGGATGGCTTCATCGCGAGCAGGCGCATTCCTACAGGGGGAACGCATTTCAATTACAGGCGTGCGCCTGCTCGCGATCGCTATGGTTCAGGCACTCAAGATATGGCGGATTAACCTTGGGTTTCCCGCTCCAGTTCAGCGTCTACTTCGACAGCCTTACCCTTGGTCTTCAACTCGCTGACAATCACCGCCGCCACGATCAATCCGGCGCCGACCAGGGCAATCGCCGGCAAGCGCTCCCCGGCGATCCGCCCGACGATCCCGGCCCACACCGGTTCACCGGCATAGATCAAGGTCGCCCGGGTCGGCGAAACGCTTTTCTGCGCCCAGTTCATTGCCACCTGAATCGCCGCACTCGCCGCGCCCAGGCCCAGTGCGGTCATCAGCAGCGTCGAGGAAAAGTCTGGAATCGTCTCGCCCGTCGGCACTACCAGCAGGAACGACAACACCGACGTCGTGGCCAGTTGCACCACGGTCACCCGCCGCACATCGACCTGGCCGGCATAGGTGCTGATCAGAATGATCTCGGCGGCAATCGCGATCGCACTGATCAGCGTGGCAATTTCACCGGGGCTGAAATTCAGCGACGCGCCAGACGGCCCGGACAGCAGCATCAAGCCGGTAAAGGCCAGCATGATGCCGATGCTCGGCATCAACCCGGGTCGACGGCCCAGCACCAGCCATTGCAGCAACGGCACGAAAGGCACGTATAGCGCGGTGATGAACGCCGACTGGCTGCTCGGGATCGTTTGCAGGCCCACCGTCTGCAAGCCGTAACCGAGCATGATCGCCACGCCGATAAAGGCGCCGGCCTTGAGTTCGAACAGGGTGAGTTCGCGCAGATGGCGCCAGGAGAACAGCGCGACGATGCTCGCCGCAGCGGCGAAGCGCAGGCCGACGAAGAACATCGGGCCGCTGACGGTCATGGCGTGTTGCACCAGCAGGAACGTGCCGCCCCAGACCATGGTGATCAGCACCAGCACGCACTCGGCCTTGCTGAAGCGGGAGAAGCGGAGAGGCGTGGAGGAACCGTTTGCTGACGTCATGACCTTGCGCACTATAAAAGGCAGGACGCACAATGCGCCCAACGTTGCGCAGTATACTGCCCAACTCCACCAAGTGAGCAATATAGTGCACAAAGATTCCAGCCAGCGGGCGTCCGTCCTGCAACACGTCAGCCTGAACGTTCGGCGCCTGCGCCACGCCGCCGACATGAGCCAGACCGCGCTGGCCGAAAAGTCCGGCGTCAGTCGGCGCATGCTGGTGGCGATCGAGGCCGGGGAAAAGAACGTCAGCCTGACCACCCTTGACCGTGTCGCCGAAGCCCTCGACGTAGCCTTCAGCGACCTGATCCAGGCCCCGGATGCCCGCGACCCGAGCCGCATCAACGAAGTGGCTTGGGCCGGCGCCATCCCCGGGAGCAAAGCGGTGCTGCTGTCCAAGGCCACCGCCACCCGTGAGGTCGAGCAGTGGGAATGGTGTCTGCAACCGGGGGAGGTCTACCCGTCACAACCGGACGCCGATGGCTGGAGCGAGCAGATCTACGTGTTCGAAGGCTGCCTGACGCTGATGCTCGGTGAGCAGCGGCAGCAGATCGCGACCGGTGAATTTTTCATGTTTGCCAGCAACCAGCCGCACAGTTATCGCAACGACGGCGATGTGGCCACACGGTTTGTGCGTAATGTGGTGATTTGAATGAGTGAGAGCGCAGACATTCTGATTATCGGCGGTGGCCTCAGCGGCACGATGCTGGCGGTGCAATTGTTGCGGCTGCCCGGCCAGCGCAGGATTATCGTCATCGAACCACGCGCCGAACTCGGCCGTGGCGAAGCCTACAGCGCCGTCGAACTGGGCCACACGCTCAACGGCAATGCGGCGCGGATGAGTGTCGATCCGGACAACCCCGATGACCTGACCCAATGGTTGACCACGCACATTGCCGGCGGTGGCTGGCCTGAGTCGGCCGAGCAGTCTGTGCCGATCAGCGAGCTGTTCCCACCGCGCGGGCTGTTTGGCGTATATGTGCAGCAGCGTCTGGCCGAGGCGCGGGTGGCCGGCGCGCAGCAGGGTTCGACGGTTGAGCACATCTGCGCCGAAGTCGTCGATCTGCAAAGCGATGCCGATTCGGTGCAAGTGAGCTTGAACGATGGGCGACGGTTACGCAGCACCTACGCCGTGCTCGCTACGGGCATGTTTCCCGCCGCCCGCACGCCGCAGAAAGAGTCCAGTGGCCTCAATGCCGCTGCGCTCGATCCGTGGGATGTCGCGGCCATGCGTCAGCTTGATCCGCAGTCAACCGTGCTGATCATCGGTTCCGGTCTGACCATGGTCGATGCGGTGGTTTCACTGGAACAGGCCGGGCATCGCGGGCCGATTGAAGTGTTCTCCCGTCACGGACTGTTGCCCCATGTACGGCGGCAACCACCGGCGTGGCCGGATTTTCTCGCTGAAGATCACAGTATCCGCACGCCGCGCCAATTGCTGCGTGAATTACGCAGGCAGTGTCGTGACGCCATCGCCCAGGGCATTGACTGGCAGGCGCCGCTGGACACGGTTCGAGCACATATCGCACGGTTGTGGAGCCAGGCCACTGACGTGCAGCGTCGACAGTTCGTCCGGCATGTGCGGCCGTGGTGGGAGAGTCATCATCACCGCTCTCCGCCCTTGAGCGCGGCGTTGGTTGAACGCTTGCGCAGCGAGGGTCGTTTGCGGATTCAGGCGGCGTCGTTCAAGGGGCTCGAGCCTCACTCGGGCGCTGGCGTGAGCATTCGAATTCGTCGCCGTGGTGAAGCCGCTACCGGTGTGGTGCATGGCGCAGCGCTGATCAATTCCAGCGGCATCGAGTACGACTGGCGCCGCGTGGCGCGAGCGTTGCCCCAGCAGTTGCTCGCGCGTGGACTGGTGCGGCCGGGGCCGTTGGCGCTGGGAATTGCGGCGGCGGTGGACGGTGCCGTGCTGGACGCTGAAGGGCAGGCCGGCAGCCGACTGTTCGCGATGGGGCCACCGCTGCGCGGGATGTGGTGGGAGAGCACCGCGGTGACGGATGTGGCGTTGCAGGCGAAGGCGTTGGCGGCGCGGCTGGTGGGTTGAAGGCAGACCGCCTTGCAAAGATCCTTGCAGGAGTGAGCGGGGCAGCTCAGTCAGCGCGGCAGTGAATTCATCAGCCAGCGCTTGCGGATCTGTTCAAGGCGACCATCGGCGCGCAAGGTTTCGAGTGCCTTTTGCCAGCGTGCAACCTGCTGCGGATCGGTCTGCAGCGAGAAGGCAATGTAGGTGTCCTGATGTGTCAGCGGGATCTGATACTGCAATCGCTGCGGTTCCATGCCCTGGGTGCGGGCCAGCGCAGCGGTGGACAGGGTGTCGGACACCACGAAATCCGTCCGGCCCAGGCTGAACAGTCGCATCATCTGCTCCGGGGTTTCGACGCCGTCGAGGTTCTTCAGGTTTTGCTGTTGCAGGTAGCTATAGATCAGCCATTTGCGCGGCACGCTGATGCGTCCTGCCTGATCCGCCTCCTGCAGTGAGCGTACCGGTGGCTGGTTGTAGGCGTGGCCGTAGAGGGCGGTTTCGACTTCAATCAGCGGCCCGACCCATTGGTAGCGTTCATCACGCTCGTCGGTGCGCAGGACGGTAAACACGCCGGTGTTCGGGGTTTCGCTGGCAGTGCGCAGCGCACGCAGTAATGGCACTTGTTGCAGGCTGATCCGGTCGCCGGCCTGTTCGGCCAGCGCGCGCACCACATCCACGCCGTAACCCACCAGTTGATCGCCTTGCTGAAAATGCAGGGGCGGATGGTTGTCAGTGAGCAGTTGCAGATCCGCCGCATTGGCCGCCAGGGCGAGAAGTGACAGCAGACACGCGGCAATCCGTTTCATGAATCGTCCCTGAAAAATAGATCGCGAAGCTTAGTACGGGCCGAGGGTGGCTGTCGTGAGGAATGTACGGGGCTTTTGTGTCAGAAACAAAGGCTGATTGGCAGCGCCGGGTTCACCCAAAACAATTGTGGGAGGGGGCTTGCTCCGGGCGGCGACTCGACGAAGGTGGTGTGTCAGGCAACAGATCGGCTGACTGACACACCGCCTTCGTCGGATCGCCGCCCGGAGCAAGCCCGCTCCCACAGGGGGCATGTGGTGGCTGGTTACGCCACCACGCGGTAGCACGGCACGTATGCTGCGCCGCCCGGCAGTTTCATCCGGTGCTGGGCAACGAAGGCTTTGAGCAGCGCATCGAGCGGTTGCATGATCGCCGCGTCACCGCGGATCTGGTACGGCCCGTGCTCTTCGATCAGGCGGATGCCCTTGTCCTTGACGTTGCCGGCCACGATCCCGGAGAACGCGCGGCGCAGGTTGGCCGCCAGTTCGTGGGCCGGCTGGTCGCGGTGCAACTTGAGGTTGGCCATGTTTTCGTGGGTCGGATCGAACGGACGCTGGAAGCTTTCGTCAATTTTCAGCAGCCAGTTGAAGTGGAACGCATCGTTGCGCTCGCGGCGGAACTGCTTCACCGCTTTGAGGCCGGCGGTCATCTGCCGGGCGACTTCGGCCGGGTTGTCGATGATGATCTGATAGTGCTGCTTCGCCGCATCGCCGAGGGTCGCGGTAACGAATGCATCGAGTTGTTCCAGATACGGCGCGGCATGTTTCGGCCCGGTCAGGATCACCGGGAACGGCAGTCCTTCGTTGTCCGGGTGCATCAGGATGCCCAGCAGGTACAGGAATTCTTCGGCGGTGCCGGCGCCGCCCGGGAAGATGATGATGCCGTGGCCGACACGGACGAACGCTTCCAGACGTTTCTCGATGTCCGGCAGGATCACCAGTTCATTGACGATCGGGTTCGGCGCTTCGGCGGCAATGATGCCCGGCTCGGTCAGGCCGAGGTAGCGTCCACCGTGAATACGCTGCTTGGCGTGGGCGATGGTCGCGCCCTTCATCGGGCCTTTCATTACGCCGGGACCGCAGCCGGTGCAGATGTCGAGGCTGCGCAGGCCCAGTTCGTGGCCGACTTTCTTGGTGTATTTGTACTCTTCGGTGTTGATCGAGTGACCGCCCCAGCACACGACGATTTTCGGCTCGACGCCCGGACGCAGGGTGCGGGCGTTGCGCAGCAGGTGGAAGACGTAGTCGCTGATGCCTTGCGAGGTGCTCAGGTCGATGCGCTGGCTGTCGAGTTCGTTTTCGGTGTAGACGATGTCGCGCAGGGCGCTGAACAGCATCTCGCGGGTGCTGGCGATCATTTCGCCGTCGACGAAGGCGTCGGCCGGAGCGTTCAGCAGTTCGAGGCGCACACCGCGATCCTGCTGGTGAATGCGGATTTCGAAGTCCTTGTAGGCTTCCAGAATGGTCTTGGCGTTATCGACATGGGCGCCGGTATTGAGGATGGCCAGGGCGCACTGGCGGAAGAGGGTGTAGGTGCTGCCGGATCCGGCTTCGCTCAGTTGCTGGACTTCACGTTGAGAAAGGGTTTCCAGGCTGCCTTTCGGGCTGACCGAGGCGTTGATTACGTGTCGTTGGGTCATGCAATGATCCTTAAAACGATGTCATCCCAAAACCAGGCGGATGGCATCCGAATAGTGTGTATCCATGAATGAAGATGGCACGATCTGCGCTGTACCGCCATGTCCCCGTTGGACGCTGAAAAGATGAAAAGGGCCCCCAGCATAGCTAAATCGCAGAGAGAGGCGATAATGCGCAGCGAGTTTTTTCCGTTGCCCTTTTTATCGCTCAAGGAAGTCATCACCGATGTTCGAGATTCAGCCGATGGACGCAGCAACGTTTCGCCAGCAGACCCGTCGCAGCACGCTGATCATTGCCGTGCTGTTCCTGGTGCTGGCGATGGGGTTTTCCACGGCGGCAGTGGCGCTGTTCGGCGAGCCTGGCGGGGATAATCTGCGCTTCAATGTCGGCGGGGTGTTCGTCGCGTTTCTGCTGACGGCAGCACTGATGCGCGGGCAGTTCTGGCAGCAGGCGTGGATGGCGCCGGCGGTCTACAGTTGGCGGCTCAAGCGCAGCCTGATGAGCGTGACCAACGTCATGCATCAGGTGACGGCGGCTGTTGAACAGAACGACCCGACCGCGATGAAGGTGCTGCGTTTCTACCATCTGGGGCTGACCCAGATGCACGAACTGGATGGCAACTCCAGCGATCACGCGCAATTGCACCGGGAAGTCGAAGCTCACCGGGAGCGGATGCGGGCGCTGGGTCTGGATCTTGACCAGAAGCGCCTGGATCCGGCTTGGCTGGCGGCCTTGAAACCGGCTGCGCGTTAGAACGGAATGCGGCTGGCGCGGCGTAGCTTCCACGAGCGGATCAAACGCCCATAGACCAGCAGATTGATCACCAGCACCACGCTGCCCAGTACCAGCTGGATCTGCGGCGTCAGCCCGGCGGGGTAGATGATCGGCCAGATGTAGTGCTCGATGAAGCCGCCGGCGTATTCGGTTTGCCCGGCGGCGTGGCGCATCAGGTTTTCCCAATAGGTCAGCGGACAGGTCAGGTGCAACACCTCGACCGCCACACCCCACGCAGCTGCCGGCAGATGCAGCCACATCAAGCGTGGCCACTTGAGCACCAGCAGTCCGCCGAACAGCACGAACAGAATGAATGACAGATGAAACAGCACCAGCCCGTCGGCTGCGATTCGGTACAGCATGTCGTCTCCCTGACGCGATTGTGAAGGCCTCCATGGTACGCCGACAGTGGCGCTCGGGCGCTGCGATTTAGTGCAAGTGCGCAAGATTGTTCAAGCCGTGAAGGGGCATTTGCTGGCAGAGTCTGCGACCGTTTCCTCGGTTGAAGAGCGTTATGTCTGACTCACTTATGCCGCGCAGTGCGTTTCTTCGCGGTGCGGCGGCAATCATGCCGTTATCCCTGGCGACAGCGCCGTGGGGGTTGCTGGCCGGCTCCATGGCGATCGAAGCCAATCTCACACCATTGCAGGGGCAGGGCTTGTCGAGCATCGTGTTCGCGGGCGCTGCGCAACTGGTAGCGATCGGCATGCTCAAGGGCGGTGCCGGGATTTTCTCGATTCTGCTGACCACGTTGCTGCTGACCTCGCAGCACTTGTTGTATGGCATGAGCATGCGCTCGGTGATTTCGCCGTTGCCCGGACGCTGGCGCATCGGCCTGGGTTTTTTGCTCACCGATGAACTCTTCGCCCTGACCAGCCAGCATGACCGCCAGCAGTTCAATCGCTGGTATGCGTTGGGCGTCGGCCTGACGTTCTACGTTGCCTGGAACCTCTTCACCCTCGCCGGCATCGTGTTGGGCAGCAGCATTCCGGGGCTGGAGCATCTGGGCCTGGACTTCTCGATTGCTGCGACGTTTATCGCGCTGATCACGCCGGTGGTGCGCAATGTGCCGACCGTGGTTTGCGTGGCAGTGTCGTTGTTCTGCTCGGTGCTGTTCAGTTATTGGCAGTGGGGCTCGGCGCTGGTGCTGTCGGGGCTGGCCGGGATGACCGCAGGGTTTGTCTGCAACAAGTTGTACAGGGAGCGCACATGATCATCTGGGCAGTGATTTTCGGCATGGGGATCCTGGTGTTTCTCAACCGTTACGTGTTTCTCGAACCGCGCCTGCCGGTGCGTTTGAGCAGCAATGCACGGCAGTTTCTCGGTTTTGCCGTGCCGGGAATGTTGACGGCGATCTGCGGGCCGATCGTGTTCATGCCTGATAAACAGCTGAATTTGCAGTGGGATAACCCGTATCTGCTTAGTTCGCTGGTGGCGATCGGGCTGGTGCTGTACACGCGCAATACTTTGCTCAGCATGTTATTGAGCATGGCGTTTTTCTTTTTGTTGCGCTGGTGGTTGTAAGTTGCACTGGTAAAATTGTTCTACGCTTTAAGGATTCAGGTTCTTTTTATTCAGGCGAGGTGCACATGACAACCGAGCAAGAGCGAGCGGATGAAGACGAAGACGTCGATGAGCCGACGGAAGAAGAGATCGAGCGCGAGAAGCGCAAGGAGCAGACCTGGAAGCACGATGATGACAAGGAACTCACAGGTCCCGACGTGAAGTTCTGAAGCCATTTTGCAAAAAAAAGCCCCGCAATTGCGGGGCTTTTTCGTTGTGTCAGAGGTCTTCCAGCGACGGGAAGTCCGGGTGTGACGCCCGATAGCCCAAGGTCCTGTCGATCCACGCGTTGAGTTCGTTGACCATCACCGGCGGGTGGCCGGGGTAGCTTTCGAGGGTGGTGCGCAGGATGCGTTCGATGTCCGGCACTGAACGCAGGTTTCGGGTCTTGATGTAGTGGCCGATAAAACAGTCGAGTTGAAAGCGTTCTGTCATCGACAGATAGATACACTCCAGGCCGTTGGCCTGTTTGATTGCAAAATCGTCGCGCAACTTAGTTCTCTGCAAGGCTTGTTAAAGTTGTAGGGGATTCCTGGTTTTGTTGACTCTTTGGTCAACTGATATGCCAATTGGAAATGCGGCGCGCATGCTATCCGTAGTGCATCTAAATGTATGTATGACGGTTGAAATGTCAGACAGGCGGTTAGTTCGCTCAAACGACTGTTTTGTCGATGTCTGTATCGCCATTGAAACACCCGGTGTAACGCCCGGGAATCACTTTGCAGCGCGTCCTCTTTTAACGCTTCAGAGGAGCGGATCTTTAGGCCTCTCGGCCTACGCGTTTGCCCGGCTTCGCCAACAACCCCATCGAGCTGCACAGCGCTTAAAGCTGCACCGCGCTGAACAGCGCAATCCGCCCATTGAGCGATGGGCGGTAATGCCAGGCCAGTTGCTGCAGATTCACACCCTGATCAAGGATTTCTCTGACCGTCGCAGCGGCAATGCTCAGCGCCAGCGCTTGCCCCGGACACTGATGCCGGCCGCTGCCGAAACTGAAGCTGCGCCGACTCGGGCGATCGAGCAGGAATTGGTCAGGCTGTTCATTCAACAGGGGATCGCGGTTGGCTGAAGCCAGCAGCACCAGAATCACCTCGCCGGCCTCGACCCGCACGCCATCGATCTCACACGACTGCGCGACAAATCGCCGGGTGTTCTGCACCGGCGGATCAAAGCGCTGAACCTCGGCCAGCAGCGCATCCAGCGAGGCTTCGCGCAAGCCAGGCTGACGCCGCAGTGCGATCAAGGCATTGCCGATCAGCCCGGCCGTCGCTTCAAACGTCTGCGAACAGAGGCCGATCAGGTTGGCGATCAGCGTATCTTCATCGCCCTCAAAGCGCTGGCCGATGGCCTTGAGCAAGTCGCTGTGCGGTTCTGCCAGCAGTTCGATGAAATAACCGCGTAACTGCTCAGCGGCGATATGGGCCGCCGCCAGTTGCAGATCATTGCTCAGTGGCGAAAGGCAGGCGACGAAATCGGCCGTGAGTTCACTGATCGCTCGACCCTGCGTCGGGCTCAAGCCCAGCAGCGTTGAAACCACGGACACCGGGCCACAAAACATCGCCTTATATAAGCCGTCGGCATCGGCTGTCATCAATCGTGCCGCGACCAGCGTGCGCACCTGATAGTCATCGATCAACTGCAGCGCAGGTTCGACCGCAGAGCGTGGACAGCGCTGGCGCTCGCCATCGTTCATCCGCATCAACTGACCGAACACCTTGCCAGCCATGCCTGAGGCAATCGCCTTGGGCACCGGCTCCTGCATCGGTCGCACCCGGCAATCGGCATGCGCCAACACCGCACACACCGCGCGGGCGCTGCTGGCGACCCATAGTTTGAGTTCGTGATGAAAGGTCAGTCCGCCCTGAGCGCGCAATTCGGCGTAGTAGGGATAAGGATCGGCATGCGTCGCAGCGATGATCGGGTCCACGGTTCACAGCCTTGTCGTCAGGAAAGTGATGCGAGTATCTTCAGTTCGCAACGACGACGATTCGTCGGGGAGCGAAATATGCACGCAGAACATCAAGACATCGGCGTCTCGCAAGTGGCCGCCGCCATCGCCGAGCCGGCGCGCACCAAAATCCTCTGCTCACTGATGGACGGCCACGCCCGCACCAGCACCGAACTGGCGGCCATCGCCGAAGTCAGTGCCTCGACCGCCAGTGCGCACCTGAGCAAACTCAAGGATCTGGCCCTGGTGCGCCTGCACGTACAGGGCCGCCATCGTTATTACAGCCTTGCCGACCCACGTGTGGCACAGGCGCTGGAAGCGTTGATGGTGATCGGCCAGAACGCCGCGCCTACCTTCAAGCCGCACACGCCGGACCGTCTGCAATTCGCCCGCACCTGCTATGACCACATGGCCGGCACGCTCGCGGTGTTGCTGCACGACCGCATGCTGGAGGCGGGGTGGCTGGTGGCAACCGACGAACAGGCCTATCGCCTGAGCGGCAGCGGCGAGGCGTTGTTCGAGGGCTTGGGGATCGAGGTGCAGGACTTGAGTACTTTGCGCCGCAAGTTCGCCTGCCCGTGCCTTGACTGGAGCATGCGTCGACCGCATCTGGGTGGTTCGCTGGGCGCCGCGTTGTTACAGACGGCGCTGAAGCGCAAGTGGCTCACGCAGGATCTGGACAGTCGGGCGCTGGCATTGACGGCGCTGGGGCGCAAGGAAATCGGGGCGCGGTTCGGCATTGAGTTGCCGGTAGAGGGCCAGGTCAAAAGATCATAGCCTGCGGTTGTTCCTACAGGTAGCCGTGTGCCTTTGTAGGATCACGTGTTTGCACCTTGTGCCAATTCGATAGACTCGATACTGTACGCATAACCAGTATCGAGTCTTCGCCATGCAAATCATCGACAAGCTCAGCATTCTCGCCGACGCCGCCAAGTACGACGCCTCCTGCGCCAGCAGCGGCGCGCCCAAGCGCAGTTCCGAAGGCAAGAGCGGGCTGGGCTCGACCGATGGCATGGGCATCTGCCACAGCTACACGCCGGACGGGCGCTGCGTTTCGTTGCTGAAGGTGCTGCTGACCAATTTCTGCCTCTACGACTGCCAATACTGCGTCAACCGCCGCTCCAGCGATGTGCCGCGCGCCCGTTTCACGCCTGAGGAGGTGGTCACGCTGACCCTGGATTTCTATCGGCGCAACTGCGTCAGCGGGCTGTTTCTCAGCTCGGGGATCATTCGCTCGGCCGACTACACCATGGAGCAACTGGTGCGGGTGGCGAAGCTGCTGCGTGAAGAGCACGAGTTTCGCGGCTATATCCATCTCAAGACCATTCCCGAGGCAGACCCGGCACTGATCGAAGAAGCCGGGCGTTACGCCGATCGCCTCAGCGTCAACATCGAATTGCCCACCGACGCCAGCCTGCAAACCCTGGCGCCGGAGAAGCAGATCGGTTCGATCAAGCAGGCGATGAACACGATCTACACCGGTGTGCAAACGGTACTCAACGAACCGCGCTCGGCGAAGTTCGCCCCCGCCGGGCAGAGCACGCAAATGATCGTCGGTGCCGATGACACCGACGACAGCACCATTTTGCACAGCGCCCAGTCGCTGTATGGCAATTACCGTTTGCGGCGCGTCTACTATTCCGCGTTCAGCCCGATCCCCGACAGCCCGAAAAGCGTGCCACTGGCCGCGCCGCCGCTGATGCGCGAACACCGTTTGTATCAGGCGGATTTTCTTTTGCGCAGTTATGGCTACAGCGCCGGTGAGTTGCTCAAGGGGCCGGGCAATCTGGCCTTGGACATCGACCCGAAGCTCGCCTGGGCGCTGCAGAATCGCGAAGTGTTTCCGCTGGACCTGAACCGCGCCGAACCAGCACTGATTGCGCGTATCCCGGGTATTGGCCTGCGCACCACCGAACGTCTGGTGCAACTGCGCCAGCAACGGCGCATCCGTTACGAAGACGTGGCACGCATGCGCTGCGTGCTGGCCAAGGCCAAGCCGTTCATCATCACCAGCGACTACCACCCGCAACAGGCTGAGGTCACCAGCCACATGCTTTATCAGCAATTGCGTGACCGGCCGCAGCCGCAGCAGATGGGGTTGTGGGGATGATCAATCTCGATTGCGATGACCTGTTTGACACCTGGCGCCAGCAGGCACGCTGGTTGCTCAGTCATGAGATCGACCCGAGTCTGGTGGGCTGGGCGTCGGAAGGGGGAAGTGACCTGTTTGCCAGTGACGTGCAGGTGCCCGAAGGGCAGGGGCCGTTTCAGGCGCGCATTCCCCGGGCGCTGCTCGACACCCTGGAGCAAGCTGCGCAATATCGTGGCGACCAGCGCTGGAGCCTTCTGTACGAAGTGCTCTGGCGAGTCAGCCATGGCGACCGCACGGCGATGATGGCCGGCGACAAACTCGGCAGCGAGTTACAGCGGCGGATCAAGCAGGTACACCGCGAAGCGCATCATCTGCATGCGTTCGTGCGGTTCATCGAACGCCCGCAGGATCAGCCGGGCCCGCAATACGTGGCGTGGCATGAACCGGCCCACGACATCCTGCAGCGTGCCAGCGAGCATTTCGTCGGACGCATGGGCCGGCACCGCTGGTTGATCGCCACCCCGCGCGATGGCGTCTATTACGACGGCGAACAATTGATTCATCAGCGCCAATGCCCGATTGAATGGCAGCAACTGGCGCAGAACGTCGACGATCCCCATGGCGATCTGTGGCTGACCTATTACAGCCACATCTTCAATCCGGCGCGGTTGAACGAGAAGGTCATGCAGGGGCACTTGCCGGCGCGGTTCTGGAAGAACTTGCCGGAAGGCGAATTGATCCCCGGGTTGATCACCCAGGCGCGGATGGGCAAGCAGCAGAATGGTCAGGCGAGCGGGATTGCCGGGCGTGCAGGCAAGCGGATCGCGTTGAAATAGTCTGAGCGCAAGCCGTCCGTTCAGCGGGTTGCCGAAGCCATCAACAGACCGAAACCGGCAAAGGTCACGCCCGAAACTTTCGCTGCCAGCCACGATCCTTTCGGGCTCGACAGCCAGCCTTTGGCAGCATTGGCGAGCAGGGCATAGCTGCCGTGCACCAAAATCACCAGTACCGCGTAAGAGGCCACCAGTTTGAAAAACTGCGGGTAAAAAGCCTGTTCCGTGTCGATGAACTGCGGGAACACGGCCAGAAAGAAGAAGATGGCTTTGGGGTTGAGAAACTGCAACGAGGCGGCTTCGAGAAAACGGTAGGCCGGACGAGAGGGGCGAACCTGTTGCAGAGTACGGAAACGATCCGAACGCCAACTCTTCAAGCCCAGGTACAACAAGTAAGCAGCCCCGGCGTATTTCAGCACGGTGAAAGCCTCCGCCGAGGCGCTGAGAATCAGGCCGACGCTGGTGGCGCTGAGGGCGGCCACCACGAAGGCTCCCGAGGCGATCCCCAGAATCCCTGGCACTGCGCCGGTCCAGCCCAGGCGCACGGCGTTGGACAGGGTCAGGATCACCCCCGGACCGGGACTTAGAATGGTCAGGGCGGCGAACAGGACAAAGAGGCCGTAGCTGTGCATGGTGTTGCTCCATCGGTTCGCGTGTCTGCATGCAGGCAGATTGGCGTCGCGACAAAGCGCTGACAAACGCTTTAAATGCAGCACACATGTGACTAAATTAGACGCATGAAAAATCAACTTCCCCCGCTCAATGCGGTTCGCGCTTTTGCTGTAGCTGCCCGACATCAGAGCTTCAGTCTGGCGGCCGAAGAACTGCACGTCAGCCACAGTGCGGTCAGCCGTCACGTCAAACTGCTTGAAGAACACTTGGGCGTCTTGCTGTTTGAACGACGTATTCGGCAGTCGCTGCTGACGCCAGCAGGTCAGCGTTTTTATCTGCAAGTCAGTGCCGGTCTGGCGCAGATTGCCGACGCCGCGGCCGAGTTGAAGCAGCAGGCGGCGCGGCCGACGGTCAAGATCAATATCCGGCCGTCCTTCGCGCTGTTATGGCTGACACCTCGATTGGCAGACTTCACGGCGCAGCATCCGCACATCGACACCCAAGTTGTCACGCAGACCCAATCGCCGGATCCGGCCCGCGACGATTTCGATATTGTCATCCGGCGTGGCCGTGACGACTGGGCGCCGTCACTCGAGGCGCGCGCGTTGTTCGAGGATGAGCTGGTGCTGGTCGCGGCGCCGGCATTGATTGCGCGACTGCCGCTGGCAAACCTTGCAGGCCTCGGCGCTCATACCTTGCTGACCGTCAGGGCGCGGCGCGAAGACTGGCACCACTGGGCCATGCACTTCGGGCAAAGCCAGAGCACTACGCAGGTGATCCGGCAATTCGACTACATGCACCGGGTACTGGAGGCGGCGGTGAACGGCGAGGGTCTCGCGCAGTGTCCGACCACATTGCTGGGCACGCATTTGTCGAGCGGTCGGCTGGTCTGCCCGTTGCCGGACTTGCGCATGCCACTGCCACGCTACTATTACGGCATTGCGCCGCAAGCGTCGGCCCACACCCAGCTGTTCATTGAGTGGTTACACAAACAGCGTCCATGAAAAAGCCCCCATCGAGCACTCGATGGGGGCTTTTGTGCATCAACCGCTGTCAGGTCAAACCTTGACGATCCAGCCTGCTGGCGCTTCGATGTCACCGGTCTGCACGCCAGTCAGCTCTTTGTAGAGCTGCTGGGTGACCGGGCCGACTTCGGTTTCGCTGTGGAACACGTGCAGGTGGTCGTTGTAGCTGATGCCGCCGATCGGGGTGATCACCGCAGCGGTACCGCAGGCACCGGCTTCCTTGAAGTCCGACAGTTTGTCGATCAGCACGTCGCCTTCAACCACTTCCAGGCCCAGACGGGTCTTGGCCAGTTCGATCAGCGACAGACGGGTGATGCCTGGCAGGACCGACGGCGAGTTCGGCGTGATGAACTTGTTGTCGTGGGTGATCCCGAAGAAGTTGGCCGAACCGACTTCCTCGATTTTCTTGTGGGTCAGCGGATCCAGGTAGATGGCGTCAGCGAAGTGTGCCTTCTTGGCCTGGGAACCCGGCATAAGGCTGGCGGCGTAGTTGCCACCGACCTTGGCCGCACCGGTGCCTTGTGGGGCGGCGCGGTCGAAGCTGGAGATCTGGAAGTTGTGCGGGGTCAGGCCGCCCTTGAAGTAGGCGCCGACCGGGATCGCGAACACCGAGAAGATGAACTCCGGGGCGGTACGCACGCCGATGTTGTCACCCACACCGATCACGAACGGACGCAGGTACAGCGCGCCGCCAGTTCCGTAAGGCGGGATGAAGCGTTCGTTGGCGCGAACCACTTCCTTGCACGCTTCGATGAACTGCTCGGTGGACACGTGCGGCATCAGCAGGCGGGCGCAACTGCGTTGCATGCGGGCGGCGTTCTGGTCCGGACGGAACAGGTTGATCGAACCGTCTTTGCAACGATAGGCCTTCAGGCCTTCGAAGCACTGCTGGCCATAGTGAAGGGCAGTCGAGCCTTCGCTGATGTGCAGCACGTTGTCTTCGGTCAGGGTGCCTTTGTCCCACTCGCCATTGCGAAAGTACGACAGATAGCGTTTGTCGGTCTTGATGTAATCAAAACCCAGCTTGTCCCAATTGATGCTTTCGTTACCCATGACACCCTCTATCACTGAACAACCGTCGAAACGGTTCAAGGCTTCTGACGTTTTTTTGGATGGGCACAACAATACTTCATTCTTGAGCGGTTTCGCAGCCCGGACTATCGGATGACAGACAGATAGTTGGTGTTGAACTCAAGAATTCGCGAGCAAGCCCGCTCTCACAGGGCAATGCATTCCAAATGTGGGAGCGGGCTTACTCGCGAAGGGGCCATCACAGCCACCCTCTATTACAGGTGCAACGCATGCCCCAAGGCACGCAACGCCGCTTCCTGCACCGCTTCACCCAGAGTCGGATGCGCGTGGATGGTGCCGCCGATGTCTTCCAGTCGCGCACCCATTTCCAGGCTTTGCGCGAACGCGGTCGACAATTCCGAAACACCCACCCCGACCGCTTGCCAACCGACAATCACATGATTGTCACGACGCGCGACCACCCGCACGAAGCCGCTTTTCGACTCCAGGGTCATCGCTCGGCCGTTGGCCGCGAACGGGAAGCTCGAGACGATGCAGTCCAGCCCCGCAGCCTTGGCCTCGTCCGGGGTCTGGCCGACCACCACCAGTTCCGGGTCGGTGAAGCACACGGCGGCGATGGCGGTCGGGTTGAATTCGCGGGATTTGCCGCTGATCAGCTCGGCGACCATTTCGCCCTGAGCCATGGCGCGGTGCGCGAGCATCGGTTCGCCGCTCAGGTCGCCGATGGCGTAGACGTTGCGCATGCTGGTCTGACAGCGGCTGTCGATCTTGATCGCCGAACCGTTCATGTCCAGGTTCAGTGCTTCGAGATTCCAGCCCTGCGTGTTCGGCTTGCGACCGACCGCCACCAGCACCTGATCGGTTTCCAGATTGAGGGTGTCGCCGTTCGGGTCACGCACCTGCAAGGTGCCGTCGAAACCCAGCACGCTGTGCTTCAGATATAGCTTCACGCCCAGTTGCTTCAGCGCTTCGTGCACCGGTTGCGTCAGTTCGGCGTCGTACGCCGGCAGGATGCGATCCTGCGCTTCGACCACGCTGACCTCGGCGCCGAGCTTGCGGTAAGCAATGCCCAGTTCCAGACCGATGTAACCACCGCCGACCACCACCAGACGTTTTGGCACGGATTTGGGGGCCAGCGCTTCGGTGGAGGAGATGATCGGCCCGCCGATCGGCAGGATCGGCAAGTTGACACTGGTCGAACCGGTGGCCAGCACCAGGTGTTCACACTGGATCCGCGTGTCGCCGACTTCCACGGTTTTGCCGTCGATGACCTTGGCCCAGCCATTGATGACCTGAACCTTGTTCTTTTTCAGCAGCGCCGCGACGCCAGTGGTCAGGCGATCAACAATGCCATCCTTCCACTCGACGCTTTTACTGATGTCCAGGGTCGGCGCCGCAACGCTGATGCCCAGCGCCGAATGCTGACTGTGGTGCCGGGTCTGATGGAACTGTTCCGCCACGTGAATCAGCGCTTTCGACGGAATGCAGCCGATGTTCAGGCAAGTACCGCCCAGCGATTGGCCTTCGACCAGAATGGTGGAAATGCCCAGTTGCCCGGCGCGAATTGCCGTGACGTAACCGCCGGGGCCGCCGCCAATGATCAGCAGCGTAGTGTTCAGAGATTGCATGCGTGCCTTACTCCACAAACAAAGTGGCGGGTTGTTCGAGCAAGCCACGGATGGCCTGGATGAAGAGCGCCGCGTCCATGCCATCGACCACGCGGTGATCGAACGAGCTGGAGAGGTTCATCATCTTGCGGATCACCACCTGGCCTTTGACGACCATTGGCCGTTCGACGATTTTGTTGACGCCGACAATCGCCACTTCCGGCAGGTTCAGCACCGGGGTGCTGACGATGCCACCCAGCGCACCGAGGCTGGTCAGGGTGATGGTCGAGCCGGACAGTTCGTCGCGGCTGGCCTTGCCATTGCGTGCGGCGTTGGCCAGACGCGAGATTTCCGCGGCGCTGTCCCACAAGCTACGCGCTTCGGCGTGACGCACCACCGGCACCATCAGGCCGACATCGCTTTGCGTGGCGACGCCGACATGCACCGCGCCGAGGCGGGTGATGACCTGCGCTTCGTCGTCGTAGCGGGCGTTCATCTGCGGGAAGTCGCGCAGGGCCACGACCAGCGCGCGGACGAGGAATGGCAGCAAGGTCAACTTGCCACGGCTGGCACCGTGTTTTTCGTTCAGGTGCGCGCGCAGTTCTTCAATCGCGGTGACATCGATTTCCTCGACGTAGCTGAAGTGGGCGGCACGCTGGGTGGCGTCCTGCATGCGCTGGGCGATCTTGCGGCGCATGCCGATCACTTGAATCTGTTCTTCGTCGTTACGCTGGGCATAAGCGGCGGCAACCGGCGCCGAAGCGTTCGACTGACCTTGCGCCAGATAGGTATCGAGGTCTTCGTGCAGTACGCGACCGGCCGGGCCGGTGCCGCGTACCAGACGCAACTGAATGCCCAGATCCAGCGCGTGTTTGCGCACGGCCGGCGAAGCCAGAGGACGCTCATCGGCCTCGCGGGCAACCATCGGGCCTTGGCAAACCGGAGCCTGACGCGGTGCAGCAGCGGCGGCAGGTTTGCTCTCGACCAGCGCTTGAGCTTTCGGCGCAACCGGCGCCTCTTTAACCGGAGCTGGCGCGGCGGACTCTTTCAAGTTGCCGGCACCTTCCACCTCGATGCTGATCAGCACACTGCCGACCGCCATCACTTCACCCGGCTGACCGCCGAGCGCAATCACCTTGCCGTGCACTGGCGACGGAATATCGACCATCGCCTTGTCGGTCATCACGTCCGCCAGCACCTGGTCTTCAACCACCAGATCGCCAACCTTGACGTGCCACTGCGACAGTTCTACTTCTGCGATGCCTTCGCCGATGTCCGGCATCTTGATAACGTGCGTGCCCATTCAGACCTCCATGACCCGTTTCAACGCCGCGCCCACTCGGGACGGCCCTGGGAAATACGCCCACTCTTGCGCGTGCGGGTAGGGGGTGTCCCAACCGGTGACGCGTTCGATCGGCGCTTCCAGGTGATGGAAGCAGTGCTCTTGTACCAGCGACACCAGCTCGGCGCCGAAACCGCAGGTACGAGTGGCTTCGTGCACCACCACACAGCGACCGGTTTTCTTCACCGACTTGACGATGGTTTCCAGGTCCAGCGGCCACAGGCTGCGCAGGTCGATGACTTCGGCATCAACACCGGATTCTTCGGCCGCGACTTGCGAGACGTAGACGGTGGTGCCGTAGGTCAGCACGGTCACGTCCTTGCCCGGACGCGTGATCGCTGCGACGTCCAGCGGCACGGTGTAGTAACCGTCCGGCACCTGGGCTTGCGGGTGTTTCGACCACGGGGTTACCGGGCGGTCGTGGTGGCCGTCGAACGGGCCGTTGTACAGGCGTTTCGGTTCGAGGAAGATCACCGGGTCATCGTTTTCGATGGAGGCGATCAGCAGGCCCTTGGCGTCGTACGGGTTGGAGGGCATCACGGTGCGCAGGCCGCACACCTGAGTGAACATCGCCTCGATGCTCTGGCTGTGCGTCTGACCGCCATAGATGCCGCCGCCGCACGGCATGCGCAGGGTCATCGGCGCAGTGAACTCGCCGGCCGAGCGATAACGCAGGCGCGCCGCTTCGGAAATGATCTGGTCGGAGGCGGGGTAGACGTAGTCTGCGAACTGGATCTCGGCGACCGGACGCAGGCCGTAGGCACCCATGCCCACGGCAACGCCGACGATGCCACTTTCGGAGATCGGAGCGTCGAACACCCGCGAGGTGCCGTACTTGGTCTGCAGGCCTTCGGTGCAACGGAACACGCCGCCGAAGTAGCCGACGTCCTGACCGAACACCACCACATTGTCGTCACGCTCAAGCATCACATCCATGGCCGAGCGCAGGGCCTGGATCATGGTCATGGTGGTTGTGGTCATCGCGGTTTCCAACTGAATATTGTTGTTGTGATCGTTCATGTCAGATCCCCAACTGCTGACGCTGGCGCTTCAAGTGCTCCGGCATCTCTTTGTAGACGTCTTCGAACATGGTCGCGGCGCTTGGAATCTGGCCGCCGGCGAGGGTGCCGTACTGTTCGGCCTGTTTCTGCGCGGCAATCACTTCGGCTTCAAGCTCGGCGCTGACAGCGGCGTGCTCTTCTTCCGACCAGTGGCCGACCTTGATCAGGTGCTGCTTCAGGCGGGCAATCGGGTCGCCGAGCGGGAAATGGCTCCAGTCATCGGCAGGGCGGTATTTCGACGGGTCGTCGGAGGTCGAGTGCGGGCCGGCGCGGTAGGTGACCCATTCGATCATGGTCGGGCCGAGGTTGCGGCGGGCGCGTTCGGCAGCCCAGGCGGAAGCGGCGTACACCGCGTAGAAGTCGTTGCCGTCCACGCGCAGCGAGGCGATGCCGCAACCGACGCCGCGTCCGGCGAAGGTGGTGGCTTCACCACCGGCGATGGCCTGGAAGGTCGAGATCGCCCATTGGTTATTGACCACGTTGAGGATCACCGGCGCGCGGTATACGTGAGCGAAGGTGAGGGCGGTGTGGAAGTCCGATTCGGCGGTGGCGCCGTCACCGATCCACGCCGAGGCGATTTTGGTGTCGCCCTTGATCGCCGAAGCCATGCCCCAGCCGACAGCCTGAATGAACTGGGTCGCGAGGTTGCCGGAAATGGTAAAGAAACCGGCGTCCTTGACCGAGTACATGATCGGCAGTTGCCGGCCTTTGAGCGGATCGCGCTCGTTGGACAGCAGTTGGCAGATCAGGTCGACCAACGGCACTTCGCGGGCCATCAGGATGCTTTGCTGGCGGTAAGTCGGAAAGCACATGTCGTCGATGTTCAAGGCCAAGGCCTGGGCGCTGCCGATGGCTTCTTCGCCAAGGCTTTGCATGTAGAACGACATTTTTTTCTGACGCTGGGCAACCACCATGCGATTGTCGTAGATCCGCGTCTTGAGCATGGCGCGCATGCCCTTGCGAAGGATCTCGACCGGCACGTTTTCAGCCCATGGGCCGAGGGCGTTGCCCTGATCGTCGAGCACGCGGATCAGGCCACGGGCCAGGTCGGCGGTGTCGGCGGGTTCGACGTCGATGGAAGGTTTGCGCACCGTACCGGCATCGGTCAGATGCAGGTAGGAGAAGTCGGTTTTGCAGCCTGGACGGCCCGAAGGTTCAGGGACGTGCAGACGCAGCGGTTCATACGCTTGGGTCATGGCTTCTACGCTCGATCTTGTGAATTTCTTGTAGTGAGCTGGCAGTCATTCCTCGGTAGAGGAAATCTTGTCCTACAACAATCATAGGCCCGGGCCAGAAGAATATTTCTCTCTGTTTCGTTGCGCTGGAGACGATTTGCAGATAGAAATTCTGCATAAACATAAAAAACAGGTGGTTTTGTCTCATGCGCAAACTGGACCGTACCGACATCGGCATTCTCAACAGCCTTCAGGAGAACGCGCGCATCACCAACGCCGACCTCGCACGCTCGGTGAATCTGTCGCCGACGCCGTGTTTCAACCGGGTCAAGGCAATGGAGGAGTTAGGGCTGATTCGCGAGCAAGTGACGCTGCTGGACGCCGACCTGCTGGGCTTGCATGTCAACGTGTTCATTCACGTCAGCCTGGAGAAGCAGGTCGAGGAGGCGTTACAGCATTTCGAAGAGGCGATCTCCGACCGCCCCGAGGTGATGGAGTGCTACCTGATGGCCGGTGACCCGGACTATCTGATCCGGGTGCTGGTGCCGACCATTCAGTCGCTGGAGCGCTTCATGATGGACTTTCTGACCAAGGTGCCGGGGGTGGCGAACATCCGGTCGAGCTTTGCCTTGAAGCAGGTGCGGTACAAAACCGCGTTGCCGTTGCCGGCGAATGGGTTGACGCTGGGCGCCTGAAGATCTCTTTTTGTCAGAGCTTGTTGATCGGCACTTTCAGATACACGACGCCGTTGTCCTCGGCCTGCGGAAAATTCCCCGCCCGCACATTCACCTGAATCGCCGGCAGCAACAGTGTCGGCATGCCCAGCCCGGCATCGCGTTTGGTGCGCATCTGGACGAACGCCGCTTCATCGATCCCGTCGTGCACATGAATATTGCTTTGGCGTTGTTCGCCGACGGTGGTCTGGCACTGCGCAGCGCGGCCTTCGGGCGGGTAGTCGTGGCAGACGTAGAGTTTGACGCTGGCGGGGAAGGCCAGCAGTTTGTGAATTGAATTGAACAGTTGATGCGCGTTGCCGCCGGGGAAGTCGCAGCGGGCGGTGCCGACGTCGGGCATGAACAGCGTGTCGCCGACCAGAATCTGTTCGCCGTCGATCAGGTAAGCCATGTCCGCCGGGGTGTGGCCGGGGACGTGCAGGGCGGTGGCCTTGAGGTTGCCGATCATGAACGACTCGTTGGGCGCGAACAGGTGATCGAACTGCGAGCCGTCGACGCAGAATTCCGGTTCCAGATTGAACAGTGCCTTGAACACGTTCTGCACTGTGCTGATCGACTCGCCAATCGCGATCTGGCCGCCGAGTTCGCGGCGCAAGTACGGCGCGGCGGACAGGTGATCAGCGTGGGCGTGGGTTTCCAGCAACCATTGCACCTGCAAGCGGTGTTCACGCACGAAGGTGATGATCCTGTCGGCCTGCGCGGTGCAGGTGCGACCGGCAGCGCCGTCGTAATCGAGTACCGGATCGACGATTGCACACTGCCCGCCGCTAGCTTCATAGACCACGTAGCTGTAGGTCGAGGAGGCGGGGTCGAGGAAAGCTTCAATCTGCGCGGGCATGGACACGAACCTGAACAAGGGAAATGGGTTGCAACACTTTATGTAAAAACATAATGTTCACAGCTTAAGTGACGTTCAAGGCATCGTGCAAATGCAATCCAGTCTGACCGAATGTGAAGTCGCCCAACTACGGGCTTCCGCCTCCAAGGCCTGCGCGCTGCTCAAGGCACTGGCCAACGAGGATCGCCTGTTGATCCTGTGCCAGTTGACCCAGGGCGAGCGCAACGTTGGCGAACTGGAAAAAATGACCGGCGTGCGTCAGCCAACCCTGTCCCAGCAACTGGGCATCCTGCGCGATGAAGGGCTGGTGGCGACCCGTCGCGAAGGCAAATACATTTTTTACGGCCTGGCCAGCCCTGAAGTCATCCAGGTGATGAAAACCCTCTCCGGGTTGTATTGCGGGGCGGTGCTCAAGAGCTGGGGTCACCCATAAATGCTGGCCAACACTTTTATCCTCTGTGGGAGCGGGCTTGCTCGCGAAGGCGTCGAATCAGTCGACATTACTGCTGAATGATACGACGCCTTCGCGAGCAAGCCCGCTCCCACATTGGTTTTATGTGAAGGCTAAGACAACCTTGCGTGCAGCAATAAGGAACAAGCAATGAACGATCAACACTGGGGCTCATCCATCAGTGCAGATATCGTGGTCATCGGCGGCGGTACCGCCGGCATCGGCTTCGTCGCCAGTCTGCTCAAGCGTGATCCCCATCTGAAAGTCACGGTCATCGAGCCGAGCACCCGGCACTACTACCAACCGGCGTGGACCCTGGTCGGCGGTGGCGCCTACGACGTCAAGGACACCGCTCGACCGATGAGCAAGGTGATGCCGCGTCAGGCCACCTGGATTCAGGCGGCGGTAACCGGCATCGATCCCGACCAGCGCCAGTTGACCCTCGACGATCAACGCACCGTCACTTACCAGAACCTGATTGTTTGCCCCGGCCTGCGTCTGGCCTGGGAGAAGATCGAGGGTTTGCAGGAAAGCCTCGGCCAGTACGGCGTGACCTCCAATTACAGCTATCAGCATTCGCAATACACCTGGGATCAGGTGCAGAAACTGCGCGGCGGCAAGGCGCTGTTCACCCAGCCGGCGATGCCGATCAAATGCGCCGGCGCACCGCAGAAGGCCTTGTACCTGTCGTGCGACCACTGGCGCAAAGCCGGTGTGTTGAACCAGGTCGAGGTTGAATTCAACCTGGCTGGCGCGGCGTTGTTCGGCGTCGCCACCTTCGTTCCGCCGCTGATGAAGTACATCGAAAAGTACAACGCGCAACTGGCCTTCAACAGCAATCTGGTCAAGGTTGACGGCCCGGCGAAAACCGCCTGGTTCGAGGTCAAGGACGCCGACGGCAACGTCACCCGTGAAGCGAAAACCTTCGATCTGCTGCACGTGGTGCCGCCGCAAGTCGCGCCGCAATTCATCGCCCAGAGCCCGCTGGCCGACGCCGCTGGCTGGTGCGAGGTCAATCCGCACACTCTTCAACACACGCGCTATCCCGAGGTATTCGGCCTCGGTGACATCTGCGGCACCAGCAATGCGAAAACCGCTGCTGCCGTGCGCAAGCAGGTCGTCGTAGTCGCAGAAAACCTGCTGGCTCTGCGCAAGCAGCAACCGCTTCCACTGAAGTACGACGGCTACGGTTCCTGCCCGCTGACGGTGGAGAAGGGCAAGGTGATCCTCGCCGAGTTCGGCTACGGCGGCAAACTGCTGCCGACCTTCGCCCTTGATGCGACCGTGCCGCGACGCTCGGCGTGGTTCCTCAAGGCAACGCTGCTGCCGTGGTTCTACTGGAACGGCATGCTCAAGGGCCGCGAGTGGCTGACGTCCTTGTCCAAGGTTGACTGAGAAAACGTTATGTTGCTGGCGAGTCTGTTTGGCGTGGTGATGGGGTTGATTCTCGGGCTGACCGGCGCGGGCGGCGGAATTCTCGCGGTGCCCGCGCTGGTGCTCGGTCTGGGCTGGAGCATGACGCAAGCGGCGCCTGTGGCGTTGTTTGCGGTGGGCAGTGCGGCGGCGGTCGGGGCGATTGACGGTTTGCGCCATGGGCTGGTGCGCTATCGCGCGGCGCTACTGATTGCCGCGCTCGGAGCGGTGTTTTCGCCGCTGGGCATCTACTTCGCGCACCAGTTGTCGGAGAAGATCCTGATGATCCTTTTCAGCCTGCTGATGGTCATGGTGGCCTGGCGCATGTTGCGCCGTGAGCGTCAGCAGGAGGGGCCGAGCGATCACGGTCACGCGAGCTGGGGGCAGAAGAACTGCATGCTCAATGAACAGACCGGGCGTTTCGACTGGACCGCCAAATGCACCGCGACCCTTGCGGCATTGGGCGCGGTGACCGGTGTGGTTTCGGGTTTGCTCGGCGTTGGCGGCGGCTTCCTGATCGTGCCGGCGTTCAAGCAACTGACCGATGTGCAGATGCGCGGCATCGTCGCCACTTCGCTGATGGTCATCAGCCTGATTTCCGCCATTGGCGTGATTGGCGCGTTCCATGCCGGGGTGCGCATCGACGGGCAAGGTATGGCATTCATTGTGGCGAGTATCGTCGGCATGATCATCGGCCGCAAACTCTGCGCGCGGGTGCCGGCGCGGGCGCTGCAGGTCGGATTTGCCAGTGTGTGTCTGGTGGTCGCCGCCTATATGCTGCTCCGCGCCTGAAAAGATCGGACGGTCTTTCGTTCTTCAGTCGATCAGCGGATTTTTCTCGGTCAGCACGATCTGCGTGATCTGATCCTTGCCCATGAAGCTGACTTTCGGGTGCGCCTGTGCGTCCCGAATGAAGCGTTCCTTGAAACAATTCTTACGAATTAAACTATGTGCAAATCCCGGTGGGAGCGGGCTTGCTCGCGAAGGCGCAGTGCCAGTCCATAAATATGTCGACGGATACACCGCCTTCGCGAGCAAGCCCGCTCCCACTCTGGATGAGTGTGAAACCGATGATTTTGCGGCAAACTTCAGTCATCTCCCGCACAAGGCCATTCAATGGATCGATACGCCCCGCGCAACTGGCAGCCTCACGAGAAGCCCAGTCTGCCCGGTTCCCCCTCGACGCCGCTGCATTCCAGCCGCAAACGTCTGGCCTATGCGCTGGTCGGGCTGTTGGTGGCGGTGACCGGTGGCTTGGGCAACTCGCTGGTAGTCGCCAACCTGCCTTACCTGCAAGGCGCGCTGGGCGCGACCACGGCGGAGATGGCCTGGCTGCCGGCCGCGTACGTGATGACCAACGTCTCGATGAACCTGCTGCTGGTGAAGTTTCGCCAGCAGTTCGGCCTGCGCGCATTCACCGAGGTGTTTCTGGTGCTGTATGCGCTGGTGACGTTCGGTCATCTGTTCGTCAATGACCTGAGCTCGGCCATCGCGGTGCGCGCGGCCCACGGCATGGTCGGTGCAGCACTGAGTTCGCTGGGCCTGTATTACATGGTTCAGGCGTTTCCGGCCAAGTGGCGACTGAAGGCGCTGGTGCTGGGACTGGGTGCCTCGCAACTGGCGCTGCCGCTGGCGCGACTGTTTTCCGAAGACCTGTTGCAGATCGCTGAATGGCGCGGCTTGTACCTGTTCGAGCTGGGCATGGCTTTGTTGTCGCTGGGTTGCGTACAGATGCTCAAGTTGCCGCCCGGTGACCGCTTCAAAACCTTCGAACCGCTGGATTTCCTTACCTTCGCCATCCTCGCCAGCGGCGTGGCACTGCTCTGCGCGGTACTGTCGCTGGGGCGCATCGACTGGTGGCTGGAGGCGAACTGGATCGGCTATGCGCTCGCCGCCTCGATTGCCTTGATCCTCGCGGGCCTGGCCATCGAGCACAACCGCAGCAACCCGATGCTGATGACCCGCTGGCTCGGCAGCGGCACGATGATCCGCCTGGCGCTGGCGGTGACCCTGATTCGCATGGTCACTTCGGAGCAATCCACCGGCGCCGTCGGTTTCATGCAAAACCTGAACATGGGTTATGAGCAGTTACACAGTCTGTACGTGGTCATGCTCATTGGCAGTATCGCCGGGTTGGCGACCAGTGCACTGACCATCGACCCCAAGCACTTGCTGATGCCATTGATCATCTCGCTGGCGTTGATGGCCACCGGCTCGGTGATGGACAGCTTTTCCAACAACCTGACCCGCCCGGCGAACCTGTATTTCAGCCAGTTCCTGCTGGCCTTCGGCAGCACGTTTTTCCTCGGTCCGACCATGGTCTTCGGCACCCGCAACGTGCTGACCAATCCGCGCAATCTGGTGAGCTTTTCGGTGTTGTTCGGGATCTGCAACAACCTCGGCGGGCTGCTCGGCGCGGCGCTGCTGGGTACGTTTCAGATCGCGCGCGAGAAATTCCATTCCAGCCACCTTGTCGAGCACCTGACGCTGTCCGATCCGCTGGTGGCCGCCCGGGTGCAGAGCGGCGGGTCGGCCTATGGCTCCTTGCTGGCCGACCCGAGCCTGCGCAACCTGGCCGGGATTCGCAGCCTGTCGAATGCCGCGACCCGCGAAGCCAACGTGCTGGCCTATAACGATGTGTTCATGTTGATCGCCGTGATTGCGGTGCTAACCATGATCTGGCTTTCCATTCGTGCGCTGTGGCTGATGAGCACCACCAAAGCCGTCGACCCTGCGCCTTCCGTACCTTCTAGCGGTGCCTCCAATTCATGACCGAACCGACCACCACAACCACCAACGCCATTGCCGCCACCCCGGAAGGCGTCGCGCCGCCGTCCTCGCCGAACACCGAGCCGCGCTCGTTGCGGGTGCGGATCATCTCGTCGCTGGGCTTTGCCGCGATTGCCATCGTCGGCGTGCTGATCGTGCTGTACGCCTGGCAACTACCACCGTTCAGCAGCGCGGTCGAGACCACCGAAAACGCGCTGGTGCGCGGGCAGGTGACGATCATCGGGCCACAGCTCAGCGGCTACGTGTATGAAGTGCCGGTGCAGGACTTCCAGTTCGTCAAGGCCGGCGATTTGCTGGTGCGCCTGGACGACCGGATTTATCAGCAGCACCTCGATCAGGCACTGGCGCAACTGGCGGTGCAGAAGGCTTCGCTGGCGAATGTGGTGCAGCAGCGCAACAGCGCCGAAGCGACGATCAAATTGCGCCAGGCGGTGGTCGCCGACAGTGAGGCCCAGTTGCGCAAAAGCGAGGCGGACTTGCGGCGCAACAAGGAACTGGTGAGTGACGGCTCAGTGTCCAAGCGTGAGATGGACGTCGCCCTGGCGGCTAACGCGCAAGGCATCGCCGCCGTGGCACAGGCCAAGGCCAATCTGGAAATCGCCCGTCAGGACCTGCAAACGGTGATCGTCAATCGCGGCTCGCTGGAAGCTGCAGTGACCAGTGCCGAAGCGGCGGTGCAACTGGCACGGATCGATTTGTCGAACACCCGCATCGTGGCGCCGCGTGATGGCCAGCTGGGGCAGATCGGTGTGCGCCTCGGCGCCTACGTCAACTCCGGCGCGCAGTTGATGGCGCTGGTGCCGAACCAGAAATGGGTGATCGCCAACATGAAGGAAACCCAGATGGACAACGTGCGCGTCGGGCAACCGGTGCGCTTCACTGTCGATGCCTTGAACCACCGCAGATTCACCGGGCATGTACAGCACATTTCACCCGGCACCGGCTCGGAGTTCGCCCTGTTGCAGGCCGACAACGCCACCGGCAATTTCGTGAAAATCGCCCAGCGGGTTCCGGTACGGATCACCATCGATCCGGATCAGCAGGAAGAGGAGCGCTTGCGCCCGGGCATGTCGGTGGTGGTCAGCATCGATACCGCCAAGGGCGATACCCAACCTCACTGATCAGCTCATAACCCTGTGGGAGCGGGCTTGCTCGCGAACGCGGTGTGTCAGTTGATATTTGCGTATCTGACACGCCGCCTTCGCGAGCAAGCCCGCTCCCACCGTTTGAGCTGGGTTCAGGCGGAAATCATCGGCGGCAGGGTGCCGAGTAGTGAAACGGCTGCCACAGCCCCCATCCCCAGCATCCATTCCAGCACCACACTGCGTTTGAGCGCGCCCATGCGCTGTTGGCAATCATCAATCCGCAGACGATTGAACAGCGCCAGGGCGAGCATGCCCAGCACCAGCGCAGCCTTGATCAGCAGAATCAGGGCAAAGCCTGCGAACAGCGGCGTCGGCCACCACTGGCCGGTGAGCACGCGGACGTTGATCAGCCCGGTGAGCAGCAGGCCCGCCACCACCGCGTAACCGACACCGCTGAAGCGCTGCAGGATCCGGCTCATCGGTTCGCCTGGCTGGCGCAAAATCAGCACCAGCAGCAACAAACCGCCAAGCCACGCGGCTACGCACGTCAGGTGAATGATCTGGTTGAGGATCAGCAATTGCCCGCTGAGGCCATCGAGCATTGCGCCGTGACCGACCGGCGCCAGCGTCGCCAACAATAACGCACTCAAGCCCAGACGCAACGGTGCGCTCGAACGCCACGGCGTGAACAGCAACGCCAGCAACAGCGCATTGATCAGCAGATGCCAACGCCAGACCTGACCGAAAAACGTGTTGCCCAGCACCACGCCAACGGTGTCCGGATCGAACGCTGCCGCTGCCGAACCGGCCATGCTCGCGGTGATCAACAGCGCCCAGGTAACGCCGCTGACCAGCGCAATCGTCGCCAGCCAGCGCGCCAGTCGCGCCACTTGCCGATCCAGCGCCGGCACTGGCGCCTTGAGCAACAGCGGCCGGAACAGCCAGGCCCCGAACAGCATCAACACCACGCTGAAGTGCACAAAGCGGCACAGCACCAGCGCTTCATTCATGAATTACTGGCCAACCTTGAACTGATAGGCGCCTTCGCTCTTGTGCGTGTCGACCGACACTGCGTGCCATTCGACCTTGTACTCACCGGCGCTGAGTGGCGCTGCCGGGGTGACGATCAGGGTTTTCTTGTCGCCTTCGGTGCTCAGTGGCTTGATCGCGACCGGAGCGCCATCGTGGGTCAAGGTGACTTTGGTGAAACTGGCTTCGACGCCTTCGGAGAAGGTCAGGCGCAGGTCCGCAGGTGCGGCGACGGTGCTGTCGGCAGCCGGGGTCTGGCTTTTCAGATGGGCGTGGGCGAAGACGCAAGACGCGGTGAACAGGGAGGTGAGCAGGGCAGTGGTGGTCAGGACGTTCTTGAGCAGCATCGCGGATACCTCTGAGGCAGGAACTGAGAGGTGCCCAGTTTACTCATCCGCGTGCGTCTGTACGAAGTTTCGTTTTCAGCGGTCGCCCCGGCACCAGAGCGGGTGCTAGTCTTGGGCAACGCTGTTGTCAGGGAGCCCACATGGGCAATCACAAGATCGAGATTCGTCGCAGCAACGTCGAGAAAATCCTTCTGGCGGCGGAAAAAGTCTTCGCCGAAAAAGGCTTCGGCGGCACCGCCATGGCTGACATCGCTGCTGAAGTGCAATTGCCGCGTTCCAATCTGCATTACTACTTTTCCACCAAGAGCGAACTGTACAGCGCGGTGCTGTTTGATCTGCTGGAAGTGTGGAAGCAGGATGCGCTGTGCTTCGAGATGTTCGACGATCCGCGAGTGGTGCTCAGCAGCTACATCCGCGCCAAGATGAACCACTCGCGCAGCCGGCCATACGGGTCGAAAGTCTGGGCCAATGAGATCATCCACGGCGCGCCGACCTTGGGCGAGGCGCTGGACATCAGCCTGTACGACTGGGCGAAAATGAAGGAAGCGAAGATCCGTCAGTGGGTCGAAGACCAGCGGATTCTGCCGGTGGAACCGTCGAGCCTGCTGTACATGATCTGGGCCTCGACCCAGCATTACGCCGACTTCGATCATCAGGTGAATATTCTGAATGAGCACCAGCCGCTGTCGGACATGCAGTTCGAGCGGGCGGTGCAGACGGTGACCAGTGTGATTTTGCGCGGAATCGGATTGGAACCCTGATTGATGTGTTGAAGCCGCTGGCCTCTTCGCGAGCAAGCCCGCTCCCACAGGAGGAACGCATTCCAGATGTGGAGGCTGCTGGCCCCTTCGCGAGCAAGCCCGCTCCCACAGGAGGAATGCATTCCAGATGTGGAGGCTGCTGGCCCCTTCGCGAGCAAGCCCGCTCCCACAGGAGGAACGCATTCCAGATGTGGAGGCTGCTGGTCCCTTCGCGAGCAAGCCCGCTCTCACAGGAGGAACGCATTCCAGATGTGGGAGCGGGCTTGCTCGCGAAGGCGTCAGTTCAGACGCTACCGGCCTTAAGGTGAGACATGGTACGGATTGCGCGGATCATGATTCCAGTCCAGAAACGGCTTGCCCGTCTGCATCGGCACCATCTCGATGCAGTCCGCCACCGGGCAGGTGATCTGGCACAGATTGCAGCCCACGCACTCATCATCGATCACTTCATATATATGCGTGCCATCGGCCTGCTTCAGGCTGCTGATCGCCTGGTGTGAAGTGTCTTCGCAGGCAATGTGGCAACGCCCGCAACCAATGCACGCCTCTTGGTCGATCTTGGCGATCACCTGATAGTTGATGTCGAGGTACTTCCAGTCGGTGGTGTTGCCCACCGCACGCCCGGAAAACGCGGCAATGTCCGCATAGCCCTGACTGTCCATCCAGCGCGACAGGCCGTCCTTCATCTCCTCGACAATCCGGAACCCATGCAGCATCGCCGCCGTGCATATCTGCACCGCGCCGCTGCCCAGTGCGATGAATTCCGCCGCATCGCGCCAACTGCCGATGCCGCCAATGCCACAGATCGGCAGGCCTTGGGTCTGCGGATCACGGGCAATCTCGGCGACCATGTTCAGCGCGATCGGTTTGACCGCCGAACCGCAATAACCGCCGTGGGTGCTTTTGCTGCCGACGGTGGGCAGGGCGACCATGTGTTCCAGATCGACGCTGGTGATCGAGTTGATGGTGTTGATCAGCGACACCGCATCGGCGCCACCGCGATGCGCAGCGCGAGCGGCGACGCGGATGTCGGTGATGTTCGGCGTCAGTTTGACGATCACCGGCAGCGAGCAATAGGTCTTGCACCAGCGCGTCACTTGCTCGACGTACTCCGGCACCTGACCCACCGCCGCGCCCATGCCGCGCTCCGGCATGCCGTGGGGGCAGCCGAAATTCAGCTCGATGCCATCGGCACCGGTGGCCTCCACCAGCGGCAGGATGTGTTTCCACGACTCCTCCACGCACGGCACCATCAGCGAGACGATCAGCGCGCGATCCGGCCAGTCTTTCTTCACCTGGGTGATCTCGCGCAGGTTGATCTCCAGCGAGCGGTCGGTGATCAGTTCGATGTTGTTGATGCCCAGCACTTCGCGGTTGTTGCCGTAGTGCGCCGAGTAGCGCGATGAGACGTTGACCGCCGCCGGGTCCTCGCCGAGGGTTTTCCAGACCACGCCGCCCCAACCGGCCTCGAAGGCGCGGACCACGTTGTAGGCCTTGTCGGTCGGCGGCGCGGAGGCCAGCCAGAACGGGTTGGGGGCTTTGATACCGGCGAAGACAATCGAGAGATCGGCCATTTATGCAGCCTCCACGTTGAACATCAGTTGTGCGTTGATCGCCTCGGCGGCGCGTTTGCCGTGCTGTACGGCCTGCACAGTGAGGTCCTGATCGAGGCTGGTGCAATCGCCGCCGGCATACACGCCGGGGATGCTGGTGCGCAGATTTTCATCGACCTGAATCCGTTCGCCCTGACGCTTGAGTTCGCGGGCCAGCGGGTCGGCGAGGGCGCTGCCGTCGAAGGCCTGACCGATGGCTTTGAAGATCGCGTCAGCGGCCAGTTCGAAGGTTTCGCCGGTGGTTTGCAGGCGACCGTCGATCAGTTGCGTACGGGCGAAACGCATGCCGCGCACCTGGCCTTGTGCGTCGAGCAGCACTTCCTCCGGTTGCGCCCAGGTCAGCAGCCGCACCTGATTGGCCTTGGCGATGTCCTGTTCATGGCCGGTTGCGCCCATGTCCGCTGCGCCACGGCGATACACCAGATTGACATCGCGGGCACCGAGGCGGGCCATTTGCACGGCCATGTCGATCGCGGTGTTGCCGGCGCCGAGGACGATGCAGTGCTCGGCCAGCGGCAGTTGCGAGAGGTCATCGGCCTGGCGCAGTTCGCGGATGTAGTCGGTGGCGGCGAGCAGGCCGGGGGCGTCCTCGTGGGCCAGACCGAGTTGTTTACTGGCGTTGAGGCCGAGGCCAAGGAACACCGCGTCGAACTGCTGATGCAATTCGCTGAGGGTCAGGTTGTCGCCGAGTTTCTGCACGTGGCGGATCTCGATGCCGCCGATCTGCAGCAGGAAATCCAATTCTTTCTGCGCATAGTCGTCGACCAGTTTGTACTTGGCGATCCCGTATTCATTAAGGCCGCCAGCCTTCTCCCGCGCTTCGAAAATCACCACGTCATGACCGTGCATGGCGCTGCGATGGGCGCAGGACAAGCCTGCCGGCCCGGCACCGACCACGGCGATGCGCTTGCCGGTGCTGGCCGCACGCTGGAACGGATGCTCGGTGAAGTGCGCGTTGTCCACGGCGTAGCGTTGCAGCAGGCCGATCAGCACCGGCGCGCATTCGTGGGCGTTGTTACGCACGCAGGCTTGCTGGCAGAGGATTTCGGTCGGACAGACCCGAGCGCAACTACCGCCGAGGATGTTCGCCGAAAGAATCTTCTGCGCTGCACCGGGCACGTTGTCCTGATGGATGTTGCGGATGAACGACGGAATGTCGATCTCGCTCGGGCACGCATTCACGCACGGTGCGTCGTAGCAATACAGGCAGCGCGATGCTTCCAGATGCGCCTGCCGGGCATTGAGCGGCGGCGCCAGATCGGTGAAATGGCCGGCGAGGGCGGCCGCGCTTTCGTGCGGGTGCGGGAGATGGTTCAGGGTCTCGATCACGGTTTTGTGCCTCACGGTTATTGAGGTTCTCTGCCTCTGTCGGGCAGTGGTTTTTGTGGTGTCCGAACGGGCCCTTTCGCGAGCAGGCTCGCTCCCACAGGGGAATGCATTTCAAATGTGGGAGCGAGCCTGCTCGCGAAGGCCGAAGGCCTCGGTGTCAGCGTTTAACGGCAGTCGGCTTGTGCATCTCAGCCCGCTTGCTCAGCAAATCAAACACCGCCGGATACGCCGGCCGTTCGATATAGCGTCCGGCCCCGCGCTCGGCGCGCAGATCACCGTCGGCCCAGACCACTTTGCCCTGGCTGACGGTATGGCTCGGCACGCCGCGCACGGTCTTGCCTTCGAAGATGTTGAAGTCCACCTGCTGATGGTGGGTCTTGGCGGAGATGGTGCGGGTGCCTTGCGGGTCCCACAGCACCAGGTCGGCATCGGCACCGACGCGGATCGCGCCCTTGCGCGGGTAGAGGTTGAAGATTTTTGCCGTGTTGGTGGAGGTCAATGCGACGAAGTCCTGCATCGACAAACGCCCGCTGTTGACCCCTTCATCCCACAACACCGCCATGCGGTCTTCGATGCCAGCGGTGCCGTTGGGGATCTTGCTGAAGTCGTCGCGGCCGGCGGCTTTCTGTTCGGCGCAGAAGCAGCAATGGTCGGTGGCGGTGGTGTGCAGATTGCCGCTTTGCAATCCATGCCAAAGTGCCTCTTGATGGCCGCGCGGACGGAACGGCGGGCTCATCACGTAACCGGCGGCGGTCTGCCAGTCCGGGTGCTGGTAAACGCTGTCGTCGAGCAGCAGATGCCCGGCCAGCACTTCGCCGTACACCGGTTGGCCCTTGCTGCGCGCATAGGTGATTTCGTCGAGGGCTTCCTTGGTCGAAACGTGCACCAGATACAGCGGCGTACCGATGGTCTCGGCGATACGAATCGCCCGACTCGCGGCTTCACCCTCGACCTGTGACGGCCGTGACAGCGGATGCGCTTCCGGCCCGGTGATGCCCTGAGCCATCAACTTGCGTTGCAGGTGATAGACCAGCTCGCCGTTTTCCGCGTGCACGGTCGGCACTGCGCCGAGTTCCAGGCAGCGCTCGAAGCTCGCTACCAACGTGTCGTCGGCGGCCATGATCGCGTTCTTGTAGGCCATGAAATGCTTGAAGCTGTTGATCCCGTGATGACTGACCAGCTCGGCCATTTCCTCACGCACCTGCTCGCTCCACCAGGTGATCGCGACGTGGAAGCCATAGTCGGATGCGGACTTTTCCGCCCAGCCGCGCCACTGGTGAAACGCTTCCATCAGCGACTGCTGTGGGTTGGGAATCACAAAGTCGATGATCGAGGTGGTCCCGCCAGCCAGACCGGCCGCCGTACCGCTGTAGAAGTCTTCACTGGCCACGGTGCCCATGAAGGGCAGTTGCATGTGAGTGTGTGGATCGATGCCGCCGGGCATCAGGTATTGACCGCTGCCGTCGAGCACCTCGGCGCCGGCGGGAATATCAAGGTTTTCACCGATGGCTTTGATCACACCGTCGGCGCAATAAACGTCGGCGCGATAACTTTCATCATGGGTAACAACGGTGGCGCCACGGATCAACAGAGACATTCCGAGTTCCTCGCAGGCATGACCGACTTGTGCCGGTTCTAAATGTTTTATTGATGTACAGCGATGATCGGCGTATTCCTGTCAGCGCTGTCAGGAATAGAAGCTAGTCGCAGTTCTGCAATTGTTCAAGATTATTTTTTATAAGCTTATTGCTATTTTAAGTGTATGAAAAATAACAATAAAAACTATAAATCACCAAAATGGTGAGGCAGTTCACCATTTTGACGCACTTGACAGGATGGAAATATGAGCAAGATTTCCTATGTGAAATCAGCCGCTTGAAGTTGAGCTGCGGTTGCACGTTCACAATGAAAATAAATGCAGTGCACCAGTTTGAGTCCTGTCTGTTCGAACAACTTGCCAGGTGTTTAGCCTGAGCACCCAGACAAGTTTTCGAGAACTCATCAGGTGAATAATTAAAACTGATAAATATCATAAAGTTGCAAAACGTTTGAAGCATGGCCCGATGCGCAAGCGGGGCACCCGGCACGTTTATTGATGCCGCCGCTGACACCGTGGCCGGTACACGAAAGTTGTCAGTTCCTCCGGCCATCGTCCGGCTCGCACCCTGGTGTGCAGCCGCCTGATGAGCAAAAAAATAATCAGAAAAACAGTGGAGCGGCCATGCAACAGAACAGATCGCAAGTGACCGAGCGCGACGGCTTGTTCGAACTCGAAGCCGGCAGCGACGTGCTCGACAGTCCCCGATACAACCACGATATGGCACCGACCAAGGTGCGCGAACGAACCTGGAACAAATGGCACATCACCGCGCTGTGGGTCGGCATGTCGGTGTGCGTGCCCACCTACACCCTGGGCGGTGTGCTCACTGCGTATTTCGGGCTGAGCGTTGGCGAAGCGCTGATGGCGATTCTGCTGGCCAACGTCATCGTACTGATCCCGCTCACGCTCAACGCCTTTCCCGGCACCAAGTACGGCATTCCATTTCCGGTGCTGCTGCGTTCGTCGTTTGGCGTGCTCGGCTCCAACGTGCCGTGCCTGATTCGCGCGTTGGTGGCGTGTGGCTGGTTCGGTATTCAAACGATGTTCGGCGGATTGGCGATTCACCTGTTTCTCGGCTCGATCTTCGAGGGCTGGAAATCCCTTGGCGGCACCGGCGAAGTGATCGGCTTCATGATCTTCTGGTCGCTGAACCTGTGGGTGGTGATCCGTGGCGCCGAGTCGATCAAGTGGCTGGAAACCCTGTCTGCGCCGTTGCTGGTAGCCGTCGGCATCGGCCTGCTGATGTGGGCGATGCCCAATGTGTCGATGACCGAGCTGTTGGCGATTCCACCGAAACGCCCCGAAGGCGCCAGTGTGGTCAGCTACTTCGCCGCCGGACTGACGGCGATGGTCGGCTTCTGGGCCACGCTGTCGCTGAACATTCCTGACTTCAGCCGCTACGCCAAGAGCCAGAAGGACCAGATCCTCGGGCAGATTTTCGGCCTGCCGCTGACCATGTTCCTGTTCGCTTCGCTGGGTGTGGTGATGACCGCCGCTTCGGTGAAACTGGTGGGCGTGACCGTGTCCGACCCGGTGAGCCTGATCGGACACATTCAAAGCCCGGTGTGGGTCGCAGTGGCCATGGCGCTGATCATCATCGCCACGCTGTCGACCAATACGGCGGCGAATATTGTCTCGCCGACCAACGACTTCCAGAACATCGCGCCCAAGGTGATCAATCGCACCAAAGCGGTGTTGCTCACCGGCTTCGTTGGCCTGGCGCTGATGGCCCACGAGCTGCTGAAGAAACTCGGGCTGATCGTCTCCGACGTTAGCCTGGAGACCGTGTATTCCAACTGGCTGCTGGGTTATTCGAGCCTGCTCGGGCCGATCGCCGGGATCATGGTGGTGGACTACTTTCTGATCAAGAAACAGCAACTGGACCTGGCCGGGTTGTATCGCGATGACGTCTATCCGGCATGGAACTGGGCCGGGTTTACCGCGTTTGGCGTGCCGGTGCTGCTGACCCTGCTGTCGCTCGGCAGCGACGCGTTCAGCTGGTTCTACAGCTACGGCTGGTTCACCGGCTCGGCGCTGGGCGGGGTGATTTATTACGGGTTGTGCGTGATGCGGGCGCAGCCTTCGGTCGTGAAATCTCCAGTGTAAGGGAGGGCCTCATCGCGAGCAGGCTCACTCCTACAAGTGAAATGCGTTTCCCTGTAGGAGTGAGCCTGCTCGCGATAGAGGTCTACCAGATACCACAGCAACCCCCATAAGAAACTGCCTGAGGAGATCACCATGAACGCAGCCGTAGACGTTCTGCAATCCACCCATCAGCACATCAACCGCGATCGCCTCTGGGCCTCGCTCATGGAACTGGCCAAGCTCGGCGCCACGGTCAAGGGCGGGGTCTGTCGCCTGGCCCTGACCGACCTCGACCGCCAGGCCCGCGACCTGTTCGTGCAATGGTGCAAGGACGCCGGGTGCAGCGTCACGGTGGATGAGGTCGGCAACATCTTTGCCCGTCGTCCGGGGCGCAATCCCGACCTGCCGCCGGTGATGACCGGCAGTCACATCGACACCCAGCCCACCGGCGGCAAGTTCGACGGCTGCTTCGGCGTGCTTGCCGGCGTCGAAGTGCTGCGCACCCTCAATGACCTCGGCGTGGAAACCGAAGCGCCGCTGGAAGTAGTGGTCTGGACCAACGAAGAAGGTTCACGCTTCGCCCCGTGCATGATGGGCTCGGGGGTGTTCGCCGAGAAATTCACCCTCGAAGAAACCCTGGCCAAGGTCGATGCCGAGGGCGTTACCGTCGGCGAAGCGCTGAATGCCATCGGCTACGCCGGCCCGCGCAAAGTCAGCGGGCACAAGGTCGGCGCTTATTTCGAGGCGCACATCGAGCAAGGCCCGATTCTGGAAGACGAGCAGAAAACCATCGGCGTGGTACTCGGCGCGCTCGGGCAAAAGTGGTTCGACCTGAAGTTGCGCGGCGTCGAAGCCCACGCCGGTCCGACGCCGATGCACCTGCGTAAAGATGCGCTGGTCGGCGCCTCGGTCATTGTCGGCGCCATCAATCGCGCCGCCCTCGGCCATCAACCCCACGCCTGCGGCACGGTCGGATGCCTGCAAGCCTATCCCGGCTCGCGCAACGTCATCCCCGGTGAAGTGCGCATGACCCTCGACTTCCGTCATCTGCAACCGGCGCGCCTGGACTCGATGATCGCCGAGGTGAAGCAGGTCATCGAAACCACCTGCGAAGAACACGGCCTGACCTATGAGCTGACCCCGACCGCCGACTTCCCGCCGCTGTACTTCGAAAAAGGCTGCGTCGAAGCCGTGCGCGGCGCCGCGAAAGGCCTCGGCCTGTCGCACATGGACATCGTCAGCGGCGCCGGCCATGACGCGATCTTCCTCGCCGAACTCGGCCCGGCCGGGATGATTTTCGTGCCGTGCGAGGGCGGCATCAGCCACAACGAAATCGAGAACGCGGCGCCAGACGATCTGGCCGCCGGATGTGCGGTGTTGTTGCGGGCGATGCTCGCGGCTTCGGCAGCGGTGGCCGCGGGGCAGCGCGCGGCCTGACTTCACATCGTCACGCAGATGTGCGACGTTGCCGGCCCTGAAATATTGGCCAGGGACGCGCAATGTCGCCCATCACCGTGATCACCTCAGGCTCGGCCTATCTGGATATCGACGCCTACGCCTGCTGCATCGCCTACGCAGAATTGCTCAGCCTGCAAGGCGTTCCCGCCCGCGCCGTCAGTAGTGCAGCACCCAACAGCAGCGTGTCGCCAACCGTTCTGAGTTGGGGGGCTGCTTTTCAGCGTTACACGCCGCAAGCAAACGACACGTTTGTACTGGTGGATGTTTCTGACTATCACCACTTCGACCCGCTGGTGATGCTCGACCAAGTGGTGGAGGTCCTCGACCATCACCCGGGTTTTGAACGGTACTGGGCTGAGCGACTGGGTTCCGCCGCCGACATCCGCCCGATTGGCGCGGCAGCGACTCTGGTTTTTCAGCGCTGGCAAGCCGCCGGCATGCTCTCGCGAATCAGTGAGCCAAGCGCGGCACTGCTGGCTACGGCGATCCTCGACAACACGCTCAACTTCACCGGGCAGATGACCACCGAGCTGGATGTTCTGGCTTATGAATGGTTGGCGCAGCGGGCGAATCTGGCAGCGAACTGGCCCGAGCAGTATTTCCTCGAATGTCAGGCCGCCATCGAAGTCGATCTACAGGGCGCGTTGGCGGCGGACCTGAAACGCTTCAAACCGGACAGCAACCTGCCGCAGGTTTTCGCGCAGATGACGGTGTGGGATGCCGACGGGTTGCTTCACAAACATTACAACAAGATTTGTGGATGGATGGCCGGGCAGGGCGATGACTGGTTGCTTAACGTCATCGGCATCCGTGACTGCAAGAGTTGTTTGCTGGCCGAACCCGTGGTCAGCCAGCAGAAGCTGACTCGGTTGTTACCGCTGCAATGGCAGGCGGCAATGGCTGTAGTGAAACCTTCGATGCTGCGCAAAGAGCTGTTGAAGCTGGCACTGAACCTCAACCCGGTCTGATGGTGTGATCAACCTGGCCGCTCATTTTTGCGCGCAGTGCCTTGGCGACGGTCAGGGCCGTTCGGGTTGCCCACATCCAGCAATCGGCGTTCGACCAAGACATTCTCCAGTGCCTGACGCTCGACCGGCGCCATTTGGTGTTCGCGCTTTTTCAGCTCCAGCAGAATCGGGCTGGACCAGGTGCGGTAGGTCTGTTCGATGTTGCGACGCGACGTCATCAGTCTCTCCTTGATCAAGAGCCCGGTGTCACTGGCAGGGGCTCAATCCGATGAGGGGATAACGTTAGTCGACAAAACCCGAGTCCGCGAATACCTGGCTTTTCTGTGGGAGCGGGCTTGCTCGCGAAGGCGCTGGTTCAGTCGGCACAATTGCTGAATGACCCACCGCTTTCGTCGGATCGCCGCCCGGACCAAGTCCGCTCACACCAGGGATCCGGGCGGAACTTGAGTCAATCCTCGACCTTCATCATCGCCTGCACACCTTCCCACGCCTCGGCCCGCATCCGCTCGATATCCAGCCCCGGAATCACGCCGTTATCAACCACGATCCGCCCGCCCACCAAACTGTATTTCACGCTGATCGGCTCGCCGGCCACCACCGGTGCAACCGCGCTGTCGTGGAAGCCGAAGAAGCGTGGATGATCGAGGCTGTAGATCACCAGGTCCGCTGCCTGACCGATTTCGAGCGTGCCGACCGCTCCGAGGCCGAGTACTTGCGCGCCACCCGCCGTGCCCCAGTGAATGACATCTTCAGCCGTGGTCGCCGAGGCGCCTTGCTCCGCACGGTGGATCAGCCACGCGGTGTTGGCTTCGCCGACCATGCTTCCGGACTCATTGGACGCGACACCATCGACGCCGAGGGAGATCGGCACGCCAGCCTCGTACATTTGCGGCACTGGCGCGACACCGCTACCGAGACGCGCATTGCTCACCGGGCAGTGCGAGATGCCGGTGCCGGTCTGGGCGAGCATGCGGATTTCTCCCGGTTGCAGGTGCACGGCGTGGGCGAACCATACGTCGGGGCCGAGCCATTCGTGCTCGGCGACGAATTCCACCGGCAGGCAGTTGTATTTCTCGCGGCAGAAATTCACGTAGTTCCGTGTTTCCGACAGGTGTGTGTGCAAACGCAAACCGAGGCCGCGCGCGCTGTGCGCCAGTTCGCGCAGCAGGGTCGGCGGCAGCGAAAAGGTCGGCGTGGTGGGCGCCACCACGACCCGGCGCAGGGCGTCCGGGGTGTCCTGGTGATACAGCGATTTCAACCGTTCGAGGTCGCCGACCATTTGCTCGAGGCTTTCCGGTTGCAGCGCGGTTTTCGAGAAGCCCGGGTGGGCGCTCGCCGACTCCAGCGCGCCACCGCGACACAGCACAAAGCGCAGACCGAATTCATCGGCCAGATCGAACAGTAAATCCCCGGTCTCGGTCGTGCCGTGTGCGTGGTAGAGGTAGTGGTGATCAGCGCAGGTCGTCACGCCGGACAACAGCAATTCAACCATGCCCAAACGTGCGGCGATCCGCGCCAGTTGCGGGGTGAAGCGGTTCAGGCGCGGGTAGGGCACGCTCGCCAGCCAGCCCTGCAGATCCTGATTCAAGCCTTCGGGCACGGCTTTGAGCAGGTTCTGGAACAGGTGGTGGTGAGTGTTGATCCAGCCCGGATAGACCACGCTGTTACGGGCATCGATGACCCGTTCACCGGGTTGAGGCTCAAGGTTCGCGGCCATTTCGGCAATGCGTCCGTTGACCACGCGGACGTCCACCGCACCCGCCCGGGCACGCGGGCCGCGCAGGCCAGTCATCACCGCGAGCGGGTTTTTGATCAGGATGTTTTGAAGTTGAGTCATGGGCAGGCTCCAGTCAAAGGATGTGCGAGGCGGATTTGCCGGCTGTGGTGTCTGGCACGCTGACGCCGTTGAGCGCCGCGTTGAGCAGCACCGACACCAGGCAGGCGATCACCACGCTGCTGTGCAGGAACGGCTGTGACCACTCGGGCATTTGTTTGAACAGGGAAGGCGCGAGCACCGGAACCAGCGCGGCGGCGATGGTGAAACCGACGATGAGTACGTTGAAGCGATTGCGTTCGTAGTCGACCTTGGCCAGGGTCTGGATGCCTGCCGCCGCGACCACACCGAACATCGCAATACCGGCGCCACCCAGTGCGGCCGTCGGCATCGAGGCGATGATTGCGCCAGCCTTGGGCACCAGTGCAATCGAGCACATCAGCAGGCCGCTGACCGCCACCACCCAACGGCTGCGCACGCCGGTCAGGATCACCAGGCCGACGTTTTCCATGAAGGCAATGAACGGAAATGCGGCGAACATCCCGGCGATGGTGCTGGCCAGGCCATTGGCGCGCAGGCCGTTGATCACCTGCTTGTCTTCCACTGGTTTGTCGACGATGTCACCGATGGCCACGAACAGCCCCATCGACTCGACCATCTGCACGATCATCACCACTACCATCGTCGCGATGGGGATCAGGCTGAAGGTCGGCAGGCCGAAGTAGAACGGGTAGGGCACGGTCAGCCATGGCGCGTCTTCGACGCTGTGAAAATTGCCCATGCCCAGCGCGTACGCCAGACCGGCGCCGATCAGCATGCCGATCAGCACCGCCATGTTGCGCAGCAACGGGCTGCCATAACGGTTGACCAGCAGAATAGTCAGCAACACCACCACCGCCACGCCGAGAAACGCCGGGGCGCCGAAGTTGCTTGCGTTGCGTCCGCCACCGACCCACTCGTAGGCAATCGGGAACAGCTGCAAACCAATCACGGTGACGATGCACCCGGTGACCACCGGGGGGAAGAACCGCCGCAATCGGCCCACGAACGGCGCCATCAACATGGTAAAGAACCCGGCACCGATCACCGCGCCACAGACCCCGGCGAACCCTACCTGAGGGTCGCTGCCAATGGCGATCACCGGCCCGACGCTGCTGAACGCCACGCCTTGCAGAATCGGCAGACGCACGCCGAACTTCCAGAAACCGACGGTCTGCAGCAGGGTGGCGATGCCGGAGCAAAACAGCGTGGTGCTGATCAACACCACCGTGTCGGCATGGGACATCTTCAGGGCACTGGCGACAATCAACGGCACGGCGATGGCGCCGATGTACGAGACAGCCATGTGTTGCAGGCCGAGGGTGAGCATCTGTCGCACCGGCAGGACGCGGTCGACGGGGTGGACGGTGGAGGGAGTGGCTGACGACATGGGGAATCACCTCTAGCTGTTGTTATTCGGTAAAGAGGGGTATTCGTCTGATGCTGTCTTAGAGACACCGAAATCCTTGTGGGAGCGGGCTTGGTCCGGGCGGCGATCCGACTAATGCGGTGTGTCAGTCGATATCAATGTTCAATGACCCACCGCATTCGCGAGCAAGCCCGCTCCCACCGGGGTTGTGTTGTAAAAAAATGGCATCAGTCATTCGTGCTGCGAAGCCGCCATCCACCGGCTCCAACACCTTGTTCAGCCTGCCAGGCAGGCGGCAAAGCCCTGGTTCAGGGCCGCGCGGTCCAGGTCACGGCCGATGAACACAATCTTGCTCGAACGGGGCTCCGTGCCCCATGCGGTCGAGGCGCGGAACTCCACCAGGCTGTGCACACCCTGTAGCACGTAGCGCTGGTCTTCGTTGACCACCGCCAGCACGCCTTTCATGCGGTACAGATTGTCGGCCTGCGATGAGCGCAGCTCGCTGATCCAGCGGTGGAAGGCCATCAGGTTGACCGCGCCGTCCACGGCGATGCCCACCGAGGACACGCTTGGATCGTGCTCGTGGTCGGGCTCTTCATGATCGTGGTGGTCATCGTGATCGTGCTGGTGCGCGCCGATTTCCATGAGCTTTTGCGTGCACTCGAACGCGCCGATGCCGAGGATTTTCGTCAGGTCGATTTGCGCGTGAGTCGAAGTCACCAGATCCGCCGTGGCGTTCAAACCACGGATCTTGCCGCGCAGGGTTTCCACCTCGTCGCTGCTGACCAGATCGACCTTGTTGATGACGATGCGGTCGGCGCAGACGATCTGGTCCACCGCCTGATTATCGACGCCATCCAGTTGCAGATCCTCCAGGTGCTGGGCGATGTGCTTGGCGTCGACCATGGTCACGATTGCATCGAGTTCGACTTCCTCGGCGATCGGGTCGTTGATGAAAAAGCTTTGCGCCACCGGGTACGGATCGGCCAGGCCGCTGGTCTCGATCAGAATGTGATCGAGGCGTACCGGACGCGCCACCAGTTCACGGACGATGCGCACCAGGTCCTCGCGAACCTCGGCGGTGCAGCACACGCAGCCGTTGACCATTTCGTAGATTTCTTCGGTCTCCGAACTGAGCACCAGATCGCCGTCGATGCCGACCTCGCCGAACTCGTTTTCGATCACGGCGATTTTACGGCCGTGGTTTTCCTTGAGGATGTAATTGAGCAGGGTGGTTTTGCCGGCACCGAGAAAACCGGTGAGGATGGTCACGGGGATTTTGGTGTTGGGGGTTGGGGCGTTGAAGGGGGTGTTCATCTGGATCTCCTTAGCTTTTTTGTCGGAGTGCGATCAACTGTGGGAGCTAGCCTGCTAGCGAATGCGGTGTGTCATTCAGCGCGGAGGCGACTGATCCACCGCTTTCGCGAGCAGGCTCGCTCCCACAGGGATTTGGGTGTTCACGCCAGCGGCGGGCAACGCCGGCATCCAGGCCGAACAGGTCGAGCACTCGGCCCAGGCTGTGATCGACCATGTGCCCGAGGTTTTCCGGGCGGGCATAGAACGCCGGCACCGGCGGCGCGATGATCCCGCCCATCTCGGTGACCGCCGTCATGTTGCGCAGGTGGGCGAGGGTCAGCGGCGTTTCGCGGGCCATCAGCACCAGGGTGCGGCGCTCCTTGAGGGTGACGTCGGCGGCGCGGCCGATCAGCCCCGACGAGGTGCCAGTGGCGATTTCCGCCAGCGTGCGCATCGAACACGGCGCGACTACCATGCCCAGGCAGCGAAACGAACCGCTGGCGATCCCGGCGGCGACGTCATCGGCGCGGTGGTAGTGGCTGGCGAGTGCAGCGACGTCGGCCAGTTTGTAGTCGGTTTCGTGGGCCATGGTCAGCAGCGCGGCGCGGCTGATGATCAGGTGGCTTTCGATGTCCAGTTCGGCGAGCAATTGCAGGAGGCGCACGCCGTAGATGAAACCCGACGCGCCACTGATCCCGACCACCATCCGCTGGCGGTTCACACTGGCAGCCCGTTGAGCAAAACCCGCGCCCGCTCGAGCACATCCTGATCAAGCTGCGCCCTGATCCCGTCGAAGCCGGAGCCGCGTGTGGCATCCAGGCCCATGCGCGAGGTGGTGCCATTGACGGATGAGGACGGATCCAGCGGACTGCCGGGCAATCCGTCGATCATGAACAGGTCCAGATGCGGCTGGAAATGCGTGGCCAGCGCCCACAGCACCTGGCTGTCGTCAGTGATGTCGATGTCGCTGTCCACCGCGATCACGTTTTTCAGGTACGGGTCCCAGCCGAGCAGGGCGAGCATGATCTGCCGCGCCTCGCCATCGCGGCTTTGGTCCAGCGCCACGTAGCAATGAAAATGCGTGCCGGAGTTCGGGTAATGCACGGCGGTGACGGCAGGGAAACGCGCCTTGAGCTTCTCGCTCATTTCCGCCTCGCGAGGTAGCCGGGCGAGGGTCAGGTGCTCGGCGTAGCGGCCACCCATCACGTCGACCAGCCAGGCGTCCTTGCGCTTCAACAGGGTGTCGACTCGCAATACGTTGTTAGTCGAACGATCCGAGGAATAGCCGCTGAACTCGCCGAACGGGCCTTCCTCGGCGTAGGCCGCCGGGTCAATGGCGCCTTCCAGAACAAACTCGGCGCAAGCCGGTACGCCGATGCCGTAGCGTGGGGTTTTAACCAGTTCCAGCGGTGCGCCGAACAAGCCGCCAGCCACTGCGCGTTCATCGCTACCGTAGGGCAAGCGTGCCGCGGCGGCGAGCATGAACAACGGGTGCGCGCCGACCACCATCGCCACGCGCAACTCTTCGCCGCGTTCACGGGCGGTCTGCAGCATCCGCCACAAGTGCCCGCGTGAGTGCAGGCTGGTGGCGAGGGCCTGCCGGGCGTGGCGCATCGAGCGGTGGTAGCTCATGTTGGCGATGCCGGTCAGCGGGTCCTCGGCGATGATGATCGCGTTGGTGATGTAAGGGCCGCGATCACTGTCGAAATGCTTGAGCATCGGCAGCAGCGCCAGATCCAGTGCTTCGCCTTCGAACACTTCATCGAGGATCGGGCCGCTTTCCACATAGCGCGGGGCGATGGGCTGGTTGGCGCGGCGCTGGAAAGTTTCGTGCAATTGCGCCGGGGTGACGCCGAAAAACCGTGCAATGCGGGTACGCGAGGCGAACAGGTTGGTCGCCACCGGCCCCTTGAGATTGCCGACGTTTTCACAGATCAGTAGCGGATCGCGACCTTGGGCGGCGAGGGCATCGACCAGGGCGGTGACGTCCTGATCGGCAGAAACAGGTTGGGTGATGGTCAGCACATCGTCCGGGTACTCACGGCGATAGGCATCGATGAACACGTGAAAGTCCTGGGAGTCGCCGAGCGTCGAACGGGTCATGGTTTCACCTCGTAAAAAGCAGGCACGCAGGGGTGAGTTGGTGTTCGATCGAGCAGCCGTTGGCCTGCCGGTCGAAGGAACGCCGGGTCATCTTCGTGCCTGTAAAGTCGCTGTGTTGCCTGTGGTGATACTGCTCCCCTGTGGGAGCGGGCTTGCTCGCGAATGCGGTGTGTCATTCAGCGGTGAAGGTGACTGATCCACCGCATTCGTCGGATCGCCGCCCGGACCAAGCCCGCTCGCACATTGGAATGTGCGTGTACCTAGAGATACGTGGTGGTCAGGCGTATGTCCGCCTCGGCCAGGTCCTTGGGCGGTGGCGTCGGTTCGATCCCGCACAACCGGGCGATGTTGTTGCCCAGGTAATCCTCAAGATGATCCTCATCGATGCCCAGCCCTTGTGGCGCCGGTGAGCACAACACCTCCAGCTCGCGCAGCCACATGCCCGGCTCGTTCGGCGGCGAGTCGGTGCCAAACACGATCTTGTTGCGCGGCAGTTCCTTGGCAAACTCGACGATCCGCGACTGGAAGCACCAGCCCGATTCGCAGTACACGTTCGGCGTGTCCATCGCCATCCAGAACGCTTCGAACGAGTAGTTGCCGCCGGTCTGGATGCCGAAGTGGCCGATGATGAAATTGACCATCGGGAACTCGCGGATGATCGGGTAGAACATTGTCGGGATCGTGTACGGACCGTCGCCGGTGTGGATCAACACGACGATGTTGTATTTGGCGCAGACTTTCATTGCCGGGCGCAGCCAGTCGAGTGCGCGGTCCGGGCGATAGCCGTGCATGTTGGCGTGCAGCTTGAGCATCTTGAAGCCGTATTCCTTGATGTGGAATTCCAGCTCTGCCGCACCGTTTTCCGGCCCCCAGCGCGGGTTGAAGTTGAAGTTGCCGATGAAGCGATCCGGGTACTTTACGCACAGCTCGGCGACGTACGACATGTAGTCGCGCACGCCCTCGCGGCCCCGGCGGTTGCCGTCGCGATAACCGGTGTTGCCCGGTGGCGGCTGGATGAAACCCATGTCGATCCGGCGTGGTTTGCCGTTGATCATGTAGGGGCCGTCCATCAGCTTGAGCATGCGCTCGCCGGTGAACGGTTCGCCGGTGTGGCGCCAGGCCTCGTCGACCAGGTTGGTGGGGTGCAGATGGGTGTCGATGATCATCGGTTCAGCTCCTGGCCAGTTGAGTGGTGACGGGGCGCTTGAGTTGCGCCTCTGCTTCGGAAACGGAACGCGGTGGCGGGGTGGGCTCAAGGCCGATCATCCGCGCGGTGTTGTTGCCCAGGTAGTCTTCGAGGGTGTCCTCGTCGAGGTTCAAGCCCTGTGGCGGTTCGTGGCAGAGCACTTCGAGCAGGCGCAGCCACATGCCCGGTTCGTTCGGTGGCGTGTCGGTGCCGAACAGGATCTTGTGCGTAGGTAATACCTTGGCGAACTCGACGATTCGTGATTGCAGGCACCAGCCCGATTCGCAGTAGACGTTGGGCAGCTCCATCGCCCATTGCATCGGTTCGAACACGTAGACGCCGCCGGTCTGCACGCCGAAGTGGGCCATGATGAAATCGACGTTGGGGAATTCCTTGATCATCGGCACCCATTCCGACGGAATGCTGTACGGACCGTCGCCGGTGTGCAGCTTCACCGGAATGCCCAGCTCGGCGCATTTCTCGAAGCACGGGCGCACCCAGTCGAGTGCACGGTCAGGCCGGTAGGCGTGCATGTTGGCCTGCATCTGGACCATCTTGAAGCCGTGTTCCTTGACGTAGCGTTCGATTGCCTCGACGCCGTTTTCCACGCCGCAGCGCGGGTTGTAGACGAAGCAGCCGATGAAGCGATCCGGGTAGGTCTGGACCATTTTCAGGGTGTAGGCCATGTAGGCGTCGATGGATTCGCGGCCCGAGAGTTCGCCGTCGGTCCAGGTGTAAATGGTGTTGCCCTGCGGCGGCTGGATGAAGGCTTTGTCGATACGGCGAGGTTTGCCGTTGACCATGTACGGGCCATCCATCATCTCCAGCAGACGCTCGCCGGTGAACGGGTCACCGTCATGCCTCCAGGCGAGGTCCACGAGATCCGTGGGATAGCAGCTGATATCGATGATCATTGAAGTCGATCTCCTGATAGCGGGGAAGGGAGCCTTGCGGCTCTCGGCATCCACGTCCCGGGCAATCGGCCGTTTCTATGCGCAAGACACGCGCATTCCCTCGCCTGTTCGCATCCGGCCCGGGTGGGTGGTTGCTGAGGGCGAGTATTGGAAAGGGGGGAGGGGTTCGTACAATATTAATTGGGCGCGGTGGTGATACTTGGGCGATATGGTTTTGGATTTGCGCTGACTGTACCGGCCCCTTCGCGAGCAGGCTCGCTCCCACAGGGGGATGCATTGCAGCTGGCGGATGCGCTCGAAATGTAGGAGCGGGATTGCTCGCGAAGGCGGAGTGTCATTCAGCGGTGATGTGATTGACAGGGCCTCTTCGCGAGCAAGCCCGCTCCCACAGGGGGGATGCATTGCAGCTGGCGGCATGCGCTCGAAATGTAGGAGTGAGCCTGCTCGCGAAGGCGGAGTGTCATTCAGTGGTGATGTGATTGACAGGGCCTCTTCGCGAGCAAGCCCGCTCCCACAGGGGGGATGCATTGCAGCTGGCGGATGCGCTCGAAATGTAGGAGTGAGCCTGCTCGCTAAGGCGGAGTGTCATTCAGCGTTGATGTGGCTGATGGGCCTCTTCGCGAGCAGGCTCGCTCCCACAGGGGGGAATGCATGTCAGTTGGCGGATGCGTTCGAAATGTGGGAGCGGGCTTGCTCGCGAAGGCGTCAGCGGGGTGTTTGCAAGGCTAGCTGCCTGATCACCTCAACCACCGGAGCCACACGCTCGGCCTGTCCGTGCGGCCACACTGCATAGAGGTTGTAATGCGCTGCAATCTGCGCCTCGTTCAACGCCACCAGCCGCCCGCTGCGCAACGCGTCAGCCGCCAATAAACCACGCACCAGTCCTGCTCCGACACCGGCCTCGGCGGCCGCAATCAGGTTCGCCGCGTTATCGAAAATCACCCGCGCCGGCGGCTCGGTCGGCGTCATCCCGGCCGCGTCCAGCCACGGAATCCACGAGCGTCGCGTATAGCCCAACAGCGGCAGTTCGAGAATCTGCGCGGGGCTTAACGGCAGTTGCAAGCCATGGCGCTCAAGCAACTCAGGCGAAGCCACCGCCAACACCCGATCACCACAGATCTGCGTCATCTCGCAGTCATCCCAGTCGCCATAACCGTAACGCAACGCCAGATCCACCCGCTCGAACGCGCTGCGATCATTGCGCGGCATCGACAGCAGCGTCACCTCGTAATCCGGTAGCCCATCGAGCAACTGCAGCAGGCGCGGGTTGAGCCAGCTCTGCGCCAATTCACTGTCGACGTCCAGCGTCAAACGTTGCGTCATGCTGCGGTTTTTCACCGAGGAAATCGCCCGATCAATCTGCGCCAGACCGTCCGATAGCACACTGGCAAACAACTGCCCGGCATCGGTCAGATTGCTGCCGCCACCTTCACGCACGAACAGCGGCTGGCCGATGAAATCCTCCAGCGCGCGGATCTGTTGGCTGATGGCGCTGTGGGTCAGGTCGAGTTTGCGCGCGGCGCTGGAGAAACTGCCGCTGCGCGCCGCGTGGATGAACGCGCTCATGGACTGCACCGACGGGTATCGCTTGTACATGTTGTTAGTCCTGCTTACAGCGGTTGGCAGAAATCGTCGCTGGCCGCGTTTTGCCCGGGGTCCCAATAATCGATGACCAGGCCCGCACAAAGACGGGCCGCTCTTTTGGAGCCTGACAATGATTGCATTCACGGTAAACGGCGTACGACGCGAGCTGGATGAAGCGTCCCCCTCCATGCCCTTGTTATGGGTCCTGCGTGATCTACTGAAACTCACCGGCACCAAGTTCGGCTGCGGCATGGGCCTGTGCGGTGCCTGCACCGTGCATCTGGACGGGGTCGCGGTGCGTTCCTGCCAGTTGCCGCTGGCCGCCGTCGCGGGCCACAGCATCACCACCATTGAAGGCTTGTCGCCGACGCAAAGCCATCCGCTGCAACTGGCCTGGGTCGCCGAAGATGTGCCGCAATGCGGCTACTGTCAATCCGGGCAGATCATGTCAGCGGCTGCGTTGCTCAACACGGGCGCGGTGGTGAACGACGATTCGATCCGCAATGCGATGACCGGCAACATCTGTCGCTGCGGCACGTACGGGCGGATCAACAAAGCGATCAAGCGCGCGGCGAATGCGCCGAAGGAGGCGTGATGAGCCCGCTCGACGACACCTTGATCGAACCTTCACGCCGGGTGTTTCTCAAGCAAGCGGCGACGGTGGCTTCGGGTCTGGCGATTGCCCTGTATCTGCCGAGCGGCATGGCCGCCAGCGACCCGAAAGCCCCGGCCCCGGCCACGGAATTTGAACCCAACGCCTGGGTGCGGATCTTCCCCGACGGTACCGTGAAACTGGTGGTGCACAAGCACGATTCCGGCACCGGTACGCAAACGGCGCTGGCTGCGTGTGTGGCCGAGGAGCTGGATGTGAACCCGATGACCGTGCAGGTCATCACCCCGGAAGACCCGTTCTTCGACACCTACATTCACCCGATCTGGAAAGTTTTCTCCACCGGCGGCAGCACCAGTGTGTCGCTGGAATACGAACGCTTGCGCATGGCCGGGGCTACCGCGCGGGCGCTGCTGATCACGGCGGCGGCGAAACAATGGAAAGTCAGCCCCGACAGTTGCAGCACCGAGGAAGGCCGGGTGGTTCACCTGTCCAGCAAGCGCAGCCTCGGATACGGCGAACTGGTCGACGTGGCAGCACATCTCCCGGCACCGGCCAAGGTCACGTTGAAGGATCCGGCGCAGTTCAAATACATCGGCAAACTGCGGCACAAGCGTGACGCGGCGGCCAAGGTTTGCGGGGGCTTCAAGTACAGCATCGATGTGCAGTTGCCGGGGATGCTGGTGGCGGTGATTCAGCGGGCGCCGGTGGTCGGTGCGAAGGTGCTCGGCGTCGATTCGGTGGCAGCGTTGCAGATACCGGGGGTGCGCAGGGTGATCGCAATTCCGGGGCGGCCCGATGTGCTCGGCGGCAACCTGGAAGGCGTGGCAGTGCTGGCCGATACATTCTGGGCGGCGCAGCAGGGGCGCAAGGTGCTGGAGATCAAGTGGAGTGATTCGCCGTTGGCCGGGTTCGACAGCGCAGGACTGGCCGAGGCGCAAGCGGCCGCTATTTCCGATCCCAAAAGCCAAACCATCAAGGCCATGACTCATGGTGACGTCGGCGCGCAATGGCCGCTTGCGGCGAAGCTGATCGAAGCCGATTACACCATGCCCTACAAGGTGCAGAACCCGCTGGAGCCGATCTGCATCACTGCGCAGGTCAAGGACCAGGCGATCACCTATTGGGGCGGTGTGCAGGTGCCGTCCTCGGCCCTGGAAGCGGCGCAAACCGTGTGCGGCATCGACAAGGACAAAGTCACCATCAACGAGCTGGTGTCCGGTGGCAGCTTCGGTGCGCGGGAGGCCAAATACTGGTTGTTCGAAGTGGCGTATCTGGCGCAGCAGAGCGGTGTACCGGTAAAACTGCTCAACAGCCGCGAAGATGAAATGCACGCGCTGTTCAATCACCCGGCGACGCTGCACCGGGTCAAAGGCGCGCTCGACGCCCAGGGCAAACTCAGCGCGCTGCAGTTGCACGCGGTGTCACCGGCGTCGCCGGAGCAGTGGGAGCCGGGTTACTTCGAGCGCCCGGATCACATGGATTACAGCACCACCGAAGCGATCACCGCGTGGGACTTCGCTTATCGTCCGCCACATCTGGAACTGAACTGGGTCAAGCACGAAAGCCAGGTGCCCAGCGGCTGGTATCGCTCGGTGAGCTTCATCCCCAACGTGTTCGCCGTGGAAAGCTTCATGGATGAACTGGCCCATGCGGCGGGCGCCGATCCACTGGCGTTCAGGCTGGCCAACATGCAGGAGCGGCCACGGCATGTGGCGGTGCTCAAACAGGCTGCCGAGCGCGCCGGGTGGGGCCAGTCGTTGCCGCCGGGCACCGCATTGGGGATTGCGACGAATCAGGGCTACACCAGTTTTATCGCGGTGGTGGCGCAGGTTGCGACGGTCGATGGCAAGGCCAAAATCCAGAAGCTGACGTGCGTGGTCGATTGCGGCCTGGCCGTGTCGCCCGGTGGCGTCGAGGAGCAGATCTACGGCGGCCTGATGTGGGGCCTCGGCCATGCGCTGTTCGACCGGCTCGACATCCAACAGGGCAGGGTGGTGCAGAGCAACTTCCACGACTACCGCGTGACCCGGATGTCGGACATGCCGGTCACGGACGTTCTGGTGCTGGACGGCGAACCGGGCAAACCCGGTGGCGTCGGCGAGTTGGGCAGTCCGTCGGTGGCTCCGGCGATAGCCAACGCCTTGTTCGCGCTGACCGGCGTGCGCCAGCGCTCAACACCGCTGAGCCTGGGGTAAGCCGCCATGGACCTGCGCCTGTTGCGCTATTTCATGGCCCTGGCCGATGAGCTGCACTTCGGCCGGGCCGCCGAGCGCCTGCACATCTGCCAGCCGCCGCTGAGCCAGCAGATTCGGCTGCTGGAGGAGGAGCTGGGCACGCCACTGTTCGAGCGCAGTCACCATCGGGTCGAGCTGACGGCAGCGGGGCAGATGCTCAAGGAGCAAGCGCCGCTGGTGTTCGAGCAGCTTGAACGGGCGCTGGACCTGACCCGCCAGACCGGGCGCGGGCAGCTCGGCGAGCTGGAAATCGGCATGATCAGCTCGGTGATGGTTGGCGTGCTGCCCAAGGCCTTGCACCTGTTTCGCGAGCGCTATCCGCAAGTGAGCTGGCGGCTGCACGAAATGACCCCGGCGGCGCAGGTCAAGGCGCTGAAGGAAAAGCGTATCGACGCCTGCGTGTTTCGCGTCGGTTATGACGATCCGCTGCTGCGCAATGAACTGCTGATCCACGAGCCGATTCACGTGGTGATGCCGGCCGATCATCCGCTGGCCGGTCGCGAACCGCTGGCGCCGGCGGATCTGGCTCTGGAGCCGTTTGTCGCGCTGGAATTGAAGCAGTCGCGGTTCGCCAATTTTCTCTATCAGTGTTGCATCCAGGCCGGGTTCACTCCGCAGATCCGCCAGCAGGTGATCGAGGTGCAGACCTTGCTCAGCCTGGTGCGCGCGGGTTTTGGCGTGGCGCTGTTGCCGGCCTCGATCGCGCAGTTGGCGCCGGCGGGGCTGGTATTTCGCAAGCTGACTCCGGCGTTGCCGGAAGTGCCGTTGTATGCCACTTATCGCGCGGACGATGCTTCGCCGGTATTGAAGCTGTTTCTCGACACCCTGCGCGAACTGGTGGAATCTGCAAATCACCGCTGACCCCTTGTGGGAGTGAGTTTGCTTGCGAATGCGGTGTGTCCTTCAACTGAATTTTCAACTGACACGACGCCTTCGCGAGCAAGCCCGCTCCCACAGGTTTCGCAGTGTGCTGAACTCGTCGGCACGATCACGGGCGTCTGCGGTCGTAATCTTCACACGCGCATTCCCTGTGGAGATCCAATGAGCCAGGAAGTCCTGACCCGTGAAACCAATCGTCGCCAGTTGCAGCAGATTATCGCCGGGCTGTCCGACGGGGTGATTCTGCTGGAACTCGATCAGAGCATCCTCTGGGCCAACGAGGCAGCGCTGGCCATGCACGGGGTCAGCCGGATCGGTGAGCTGGGCAGCAACGCTGACGAGTACGCCAAGCGTTTCAGCCTACGCTATCGCAACAATCATCCGGTGCCAGCGGACAACTACCCCATCAGCCGTGCGGCACGTTGCGAGGTCTTCAGCGACGTGCTGATCGAGGTGTCTGCCGTGGACGACCCCGAACACGTCTGGGTGCATAGCGTGCGCAGCATGATCCTGACTGACCGCGAAGGGCAGCCGGAGTCGCTGGTGTTGATCATGAGCGACGTCACCGATTGGGCCAACGCCGAACAGCGCTTCGAAAAGACCTTCAACGCCAACCCGGCACCGGCGGTGATCTGCCGCCTCAGCGATTTGCGCTACATCAAGGTCAATCCCGGTTTTCTCGAGATGACCGGCTACACCCGCGAGCAAGTGATCGGTACTTCAGCTTACGAAATCGACATCTTTGAACAGGCTGAAAAAAAGGACCTGGCGATTCAGCGCCTGCGCGATGTGGCGACCATTCCGCAAATGCAGGCCGAACTGCGTCTGCCCGATGGCGGCAGCAAGCAGGTGATCGTCGCCGGTCAGCCGCTGCAGCTCAACGACGAGGACTGCATGCTGTTTTCCTTCGTCGACATGGAGCTGCGGCACAAGGCTGAAGTGGCGCTGCGCCAGAGTGAAGAGCGGTTTGCCAAGGCGTTCCGCCTGACCCCGGTGCCGATTCTGATCTGCAGCGCTGACGAGCAGCAGGTGATCGACGTCAATCAGGCGTTCCTCGACACCCTCGCGTACGACAGCGACGAGGTACTGGGCAGAACCGTGACGCAGCTGAACTTCATCGACGACGATGGCGCCCGCGCCCGGCTGCTGGCCGCACTGGCAAAAAACGGACGGGTGGATCGGGTCGATGTGCGGGTGCGCAAGAAGGACGCGGACCTGCTGGAGTGCGCGGTGTCCGCCGACACCGTGAATATTCAGGACACGCCGTGTTATCTGCTGGTGCTGATGGACATCACCGAGCGCAAACGCACTGAGCTTGAGCTGGTGGCGGCGATTGAAGAGGTGATGAAAGACGCCTCGTGGTTCAGCCGTACGCTGATTGAAAAACTGGCCAATGTGAAGAAGGTCAACTCGCCGCAGCTGCCCAGCGTGTCGTTCACTGACCTGACGGCGCGCGAGCGTGATGTTCTGGGGCTGATCTGTGAAGGGCTGGCCGACAAGGAGATTGCGGCGCGGCTGAAGCTGGCGCCGAACACGGTGCGTAATCATGTGGCGACGGTATATTCCAAGCTCGATGTGCACAGCCGTAGCGAGGCGATTGTCTGGGCGCGCGAGCGGGGTTTGTTTTCCGGTGAGCGCGGTGGCAAAGGTCAACGGTAGGTGCAAATGCACTAGTTGATCCGGTGCAAATGGAGGTGTTGGCGTGCGCGGGGTGTTCTTAGTCTGGTGAAGTGCGATACGAGCCTGTTGGCTTGGGATCGTGCTCCCTTCGAAGCAGCTAAAGGAACAGCCTCCATGATGAATCTTGCGCAGTTGCGCGCGCGCCTGGAGCAGAGTTTTTCGCCGTTGGCGTGTGAGTGTCTGGTGGATGGTGATCATTCGCTGACGGTGAAGTTGTATCACCCGGAGACGGGGCAGGTGGATCTGGTGATCAGCGGGTTGAAGCTCGATGCGTTGCGTACGCCAGAGTCAGTGGCGGCGTTGGTGGATGAGTTGCGGTATGAGTTGGAGAGCAATTCGTTGCGATCCTCGCGGGATCCGGATTTGGCTTAGGCCGGGGTTTTGGGGGCAGATCCGTTGCTGCGGCAACGACTGCCTGGGTTTGAATGGTCAGGAGCACAGCGGGCGCGCCGCTTTGCTTCACTGCAGGCCTTCGCCCGCTGGCGAAGGCGGCCCGACAGCCGATCAATCTCCATCAGGACGCCCCCATTCCCACTGTGGGAGCGAGCCTGCTCGCGAAGGCGGCCTCACGATCCCCCGTTCCCCCTGAATTCACTCCCCCGATCCTTCCCCGCAAAATCGACAGCCCATTTCCCCATCCCCCTCCGTTTAACTGGCGCTTACAAGGTGGTCGGCTATAAAGAATGAGTAGTCAGGTCTTCTGTCATCCGCTGCAGTCGGGCGTGATTGCGGAAGTGGCTCTTCCATTTATCGCGGGTCATCCTATGAATAATCCTGGGAAACGCGTGTATCCACTCTTGTCGCTGGCCTTTTGCGTCGCGCTGCTCGGCGGTTGCGCCAGTCCTCCGCCACCGCCGCCTGCTGCACCTCCGCCGCCGCCGGTTCGTACGTGTCAAACCCTGGAAAATACCCAGGTGTCTGGCGATATGTACGTTGACGAGCAGGTCACTCGGCACATCACCACCACTCGCTGTGTCACGCAGTAGCGTGGGGCGGCGTTTGCGTTGAGGGCTCGGGTCGACCGCAGTGTTTGCCGTTGACGGCGCGATTGCGGCGGGTGGACTTTGGGTGGCAGTTGCCCAAGATCATCGATGCCTGAAATACAACCCATGTGGGAGCGGGCTTGCTCGCGAAAGCGGTGTGTCAGTCAATAAACCGGTCGGCTGACACACCGCATTCGCGAGCAAGCCCGCTCCCGCAGAAGATAGGCGGTAGATGGCGGTTCAGGGCCCGGCCGAGATCAAGGGTGGGAGTGGGCTTGCTCACGAAGGGGCCGGCCCATCCAGCATCAACGTTGACTGACTCGACGCCTTCGCGCTCCCACAAGGTTATTGATTGTCAGCTGGATCAGGACAGGAACCCACCGTCCACATTCAGCGAAACCCCGGTGGTGTAGCTCGACGCATCGCTTGCCAGGTACAACACCGCCCCGGCCATTTCACTCGGGTCGGCCACGCGCTTGAGCGGGATCTGCGTCAGCGCCTGCTTGAGGATTGCGTCATTCTTCACCAGTGCCGAAGCAAATTTGGTGTCGGTCAGGCCGGGCAACAGGGCGTTGCAACGGATGCCGAACTGCGCGCATTCCTTGGCGAAGACCTTGGTCATGTTGATCACGGCGGCCTTGGTCACCGAATAGATGCCCTGGAACACGCCCGGTGAAATACCGTTGATCGACGCGACGTTGATAATGCTGCCACCACCGTTTTCGCGCATCAGCTTGCCGGCTTCCACCGACATGAAGAAGTAGCCCCGGATGTTCACGTCGACCGTCTTCTGGAACGCACCCAGATCGGTGTCCAGCACATTGCAGAACTGCGGGTTGGTCGCGGCGTTGTTGACCAGGATATCCAGGCGCCCGAATTGTTCCTTGATGCCGGCGAAGACCTGGCTGATCTGCTCCATTTCACCGATGTGGCAGGCCACGGCGGTGGCTTTGCCGCCGGCGGCGACGATTGCGTCGGCGACGTGCTGGCAGCCTTCGAGCTTGCGGCTCGAAACGATCACGTGGGCGCCTTGCTGGGCCAGCAGTTTGGCGATGGCTTCACCGATGCCGCGGCTGGCGCCGGAGACGAAAGCGATTTTGCCGTCGAGGTCGAACAACTGAGTCTTGGACATAGGGGTTCCTTGGTGTGGGCCGTCAGAGGCTCGATTTCGCAATGACCTGCAGGCTCATGTGCTCCAGCAGTTTGTTCATGTGAATGAACTGCGCGAAGCGTTTGTCCTGGGTCTGGCCGTGGTAGAAGCGGTAGTAGATCTGCTGCACGATGCCGGCCAGGCGGAACAGGCCGTAGGTGTAGTAGAAGTCGAAGTTGTCGATCTGGATGCCCGAGCGCTCGGCGTAATAATCGACGAACTCGCGGCGGGTCAGCATGCCCGGGGCGTGGCTCGGCTGGCGGCGCATCAGTTGCACCGGTGCCGGGTCGCCGGCTTCGATCCAGTAGGCGAGGGTGTTGCCCAGATCCATCAGCGGGTCGCCGAGGGTGGTCAGTTCCCAGTCGAGCACGCCGATGATCTGCATCGGGTTGTCCGGGTCGAGGATCACGTTGTCGAAACGGTAGTCGTTGTGGACGATACTCGAAGTCGGGTGGTCGGCCGGCATCTTGTCGTTGAGCCAGGCTTTGACCTGTTCCCAATGTGGCGCATCCGGGGTCAGGGCTTTTTCGTAGCGTTCGCTCCAGCCCTTGATCTGGCGGGCAACGTAGCCTTCCGGCTTGCCCAGATCACCGAGACCGCAGGCGTTGTAATCGACACGGTGCAGCTCGACGAAACGGTCGATGAAACTCTTGCACAGTGCTTCGGTTTTCACCGCATCGAGGCCCAGTTCCGGCGGCAGGTCGGAGCGCAGAATGATGCCCTTGACCCGCTCCATCACGTAGAACTCGGCGCCGATCACCGATTCGTCGGTGCAGTGCACGTAGGCCTTGGGGCAGTACGGGAAACCGTCGCGCAGTTGATTGAGGATGCGAAATTCGCGGCCCATGTCGTGGGCGGATTTGGCCTTGTGACCGAACGGCGGCCGGCGCAGGACAAACTCCTGCTGCGGGTATTCCAGAAGGTAGGTCAGGTTAGACGCACCGCCGGGAAACTGGCTGATCGCCGGCAAGCCGGTCAGGCCCGGAATGTGCGCCTTGAGGTACGGATCGATCAGGCTGGCATCGAGTTCTTCGCCAGAGCGGATCCGGGTGGACTGGTCAGTAAGCGCCATGCTTATCCCTTCTGCTTATTTTGGAGGCCAGACATCATTGGCTAATCTAATGGTGCGCTCGGATGGTCACAAGCGCGGGTCGGTCTTATAGGTTAGCGTGTTGCCGGATAATCACCTTTGGGAATGTGCGCGACGGGCCGCGGCAGACTAAGGTTTAGGGGGTATGCCGTGTCCAGCAAGGAGCTATGAAATGGGTTGCCCGCAAGTCTGTGCCAGCGCCACCCTGCAATGCAGTTTCGGCGCCGCCCCGGCGGTGCTCAACGTGTTGCCGGTCAATCGCACGCTGACCGGCGGGATGCCGGCGGCGAACATCATGGATCACATACCACTGGTCAATATCCTGCCGTTCGGGGTGTGCATGAGCATGGCCAACCCGATGGTGGCAGCGGCGACGGCTGCGGCACTCGGCGTATTGACGCCGATGCCGTGCATACCGGCGACCGCCACGCCGTGGATTCCCGGCGGCGCGCCGACGTTGTTGTTGGGCGGTATGCCGGCGATTGATGCCAACAGCACGTTGATGTGCAACTGGGCGGGGGTGATCAAGATCGTCATGCCGGGGCAGATGCAGATGCTTATTCCCTGAGGCTTGTGTTGCCGAGTCTGGCCTCTTCGCGAGCAAGCCCGCTCCCACCCTGGAATGCGATCAAATGTGGGAGCGAGCCTGCTCGCGAAGAGGCCAGTGCTGCCAATAGAGAACCTCAGGCCTGCTGCGGATCCGCCCACCGCTGATACCACCAGCGCACCCGGGAAATCGGTTTGCCGTCCGCCCCCAGCGGCCGCCCGTCCTCGGCAAACCCTTGCTCTGGCTCCATCAACTGGCCGTTCAGATACCGTGCCTCCGCCGCTGGCTTGCCGTTGGGGTGAAAGCGTTGATAACGCCCCTCACGCACACCATCGCGGTAAAGCTCCGCTTCCGCCACTTGCCCATCCGGAAAGTAATTGAACGCCTCGCCATGCAACAAGCCACGCCGATACGTGGCCTTGCGCTGCAACCAACCCTCGGCCGAATAAAAACCCGCCACGCCTTGCAGTTTGTCGCGCACAAACGGCATCTGCGCCGAGACCTTGCCGTTAGGGTGATAGAGCAGCGACATGCCCTGCAATTCACCTTGGCTGTAATTCAGATCCGCCTGTTTGCGCCCGTCATCCTTGATCTGCAACGCGCCGTCGAGCTGACCGTCCTGCAAACGACCCTTGAGTTGTTTGTCATCCTGCTGCAAATCCAGCGGTGTGATTGCCATGCCTGCTCCCTGTCAGTTGACCTGCACCAGCCCGCCCTTGATGGTCAGCATGCCGCCGCCGTCCACAGTCTGCGAGGCCGCGCCCTTGTTGGTCAGGCTGATGCCAGCGTCGTTGGTCAGCGTAGTCCCGGCCTTGTTGTCCAGCGAGGTGCCGGCCTGATTGGTCAAGGCAGTTCCAGCCTTGTGGGTGATCGAGGTGCTGGCCGACGTCGCCAGATCCGCACCGCTCTTGATCGTGAAACTGCCGCCGCTTTGCAGGGTGAGAGTGCCGCTGACCTTGATCGTCAGGTTGCCGTCCACCGTCAGGCTGTAATCGCCGGTGACCTTGTCGCTGTAGTTGCCGCCGGTGCTGTGGTTCTGGTCGGCGCCGACTTTTACCGTGCGACTGTCCTTCACATCGAGGCTGTCGCTGCCGGTCTGAATCGTCACGCTGCGCTTGCCTTTTTCCAGGGTCACGGTCTCGTCGCCGTCCTTGACCGTGCGGGTGCGGGCGTTTTGTACGGTGAGTGTTTCGTCGTGGCCGACGGTGGCGGTGGTGTCGTTGAGCACGTTGATTTTCAGGTCTTTCTGCGCCTGCAAGAACACCTCTTCCGCGTCTTTCTTGTCCTCAAAGCGCAATTCATTGAATCCGCCCCCCCCCTTGGACGACTGGGTCTTGATCCCCGATTGCGTCTGGTTGGCCGGCAGCGCATAGGGCAGGGCGTTGTCGCCGTTATAGACGCAACCGGTCACCAGCGGCCGATCCGGATCACCGTCGATAAAGGTCACGATGACTTCCTGACCGATGCGCGGAATGAACTGCATGCCGAAACCCTTGCCACTCCACGGCAGCACCACGCGCACCCAGCAGGAACTGGTTTCGTCATTCTTGCCGTCGCGATCCCAGGGAAATTGCAACTTGATCCGCCCGTATTCGTCAGTCCAGATTTCCTCGCCGGACTTGCCCACCACAATCGCGGTTTGCGGGTGCATGCGCGGTTTTGGTGTACTGCGTTGCGGGCGAAACGGTGTGGCTTTGGGGATCGCCTCGAAGCGGTTGCGATAGCTCTCATGGCTGGCGTCGTGGGTCACCCGCGTGACGACCCAATCGATGTTCAGGCTTGCGTCTTCGTGGCCGTCGAGGGTGAACCAATGGCCCGGAATCAGCCAGCGGCAGTCGCTCTCGCCGACAAAGCGTTTTTCCTCACTGCGCAAACCGTCGACGCGTTGCTTGGTCAACGTATCGCCGCGAGCCTTGGCGTTGTAACCGCCGGGATGTTCATAGATCGAACGCGGCCCGGCCACGGCTTCGGCCTGGCCATAGAGCGAGGTGGTCGGCGTGGTGAATTCGTAATCCGTCGCCTTGTACACGCCGGCCACGGCTTGCACACACACCTGGCCTGAGCGGATGCCATGCAACTCACGCTCGCCCATTTGCTGGCCCAGATATTTGACCTTCGGCCCGTTGGGGATCGGTACGAAAGCGTCGTTGCTGTCACCCAGCACCAGCGTGTGCTTGCCGTCCTCGTGGGTGAAAAACCAGAAGATGCCTTCCTCTTCCAGCAGCCGCGAGACAAAAGCAAAATCGGTTTCGCCATACTGCACGCAGTATTCACGCGGGGTGTAGCTGCCGGTCAGCGAGAGTTTGAAATCGGTAAAACCGTGGGCCTTGAAGATCGTCGTGACGATGTCCGACGTGGCGAAGTTCTGGAATACGCGGTTGTTGCTGGCCAGCGTCAGCCACCAGAGCCAGGGTCTTAGCAACAACTGATAGCGCTCGGCGGTGGCGTCGGCGGGGAGTTGGCGGATCTCGGCGACCAAGGCATCGAGCGGACGCATCACAGAGTCGTTGTGAAAAGTTGTCGTGACGTGGCTGGCGACGGCGCTGGTGAGGGTGAGCGAGGTACCGTCGTTGAGGCCGTTGAGGGTTTGCGAAGCGAGCACGTTAAGGGCTTCGTCGCCGCAGAGCGACTCAGGGAACAGCGCCGACAGCGAGGTGGCGGTGAGGGCAAGCGTGGTGCTGCTGTCGGTGGCACGGGGCATGGATCGATCCTTGAGTGGAGATACTGCGTTAATTCATCTTTTGAATAATAGGGGGGGTATTGAATGCTTAAAGACTACCGTATTCACTCCCAGCGCCCATACTTCAATGAGCCAAGCAGCATGGCTGCTTCATCAATGGTGTCCAGGATCATGTCAATCTGCTCCTGCATTACAAGATTCAGGTTTTCGGCAGTTAATGCTTGGCCGTTGTACGTGATTAGTAAGCTGTCGAGTGTGTTGTTGTTTCTGTTCCACAGGTCTGGGATGAGTCGGCTTCTAATGTTTGTATAGGGGGGTCTTGGAGGTCTTAATATAATCAGTTGATGGTTTTCAGCGTTTCTTAATTTGTGCGGTGTTTCTTCGGGGGCTGCTAAGTCTACGGTATATCCAGCGGAAAGGATTTGCAGTATTTCTCTTGCGTAAATGGCGGGTCTGGTAATCAAGGCTCGATGGTTTACATTGCCTTCGATAAAATTTGATTGCTTCGTAGGGAGCGATACTAGAAAGAATGGCAGTCGGGAGTAAATGCCGCCCAGTATCCAGGCAGCTGTTTTTTCCACGGTCCAAAATGGGGTGATCTGGTTGTGTTCAAGATTGAATCTTGATCGGCCCTGTGCTGTTGAGGGTACGGTGGATTTTTTCTCTTTTGTAGTTAGATTGTCTTTGTCCGAGTTTCGGTATAAGAAAATCTGCTGGAAAGTTCTGGGTGACACTCTGATTCCGAAACATTGCTCAAGCGTAAGGTGGGCTGCCACAGAGTGCTGTAATGCGGTAATGGGGGTTACTGTTTTTCCGCGAGGAGTGACCGGCGTGGCGTCGGAAATATACTGGATGTTGGACAGTAGCGTTATTGAACGTAGTGCGTAGAAACGCTTGCTTGTCTGGGCTATTCTGGCCAGATCCATGTCAGACAGGTAATCAAGGATTGCAATGATCAAACTTTGATGAAGATCCGTTATGTCCATGGTCCTTTCCTGCTAAAAGCAACTGTGCTTATGGTCCGTCAGACAAATGTATATGGCTCAGTGATGGAGTCCCCGATCAGTGAGGTGATGTGCAAGAAAGCCTCTGCATGAGTCGCAAGGGAGCATTAAATCGCCTTTGCTTCTTTTGTTATTGAGTGCGTAGTGTTCCGGCATGAGATCAGAACCCAACCATACGACAACAACGCTGTCATATTGAAATGCCCGGTCCGCGAACAGTTTTGATTCGGCGCAGTTTTTAACGGTCAGCTTCGCTGGTTTGCCTGAGGGTGTTTTGAATTCGTTGACGAAAGTTGACCATAAGTCATTTTCGGCCGGTAATAGTGATATCTCGCCACCGCTAAATAGTTGCAGGGTATTTTTCGCGGCTGTAGTTTGGTCAATCGAGCTCTCGGCGTTTTCTTTTTTTCCGGAGAAAGCGATTTTTATGGTGTTCTCGCCTTTTAGCTTTCCTACTGCGAAGCAGCCTGATGGCAACTCTATGTCTTTGATGAGGTGAAAGAATGCGCGGGCGAAGTAAAGTGTTTGGTCATTTGGAGCTGGGCAAAAAGTAGTCAGTGGGATGGTTGAGTCGCTTAGGCCTTTGTTGCACACGTCATCAAATGTTTCTTTGTCAAACAGGCTGAGAATGTTTGTTCTGGTCTGCTTTTCATTTGTTAGAGCGAGTGCGTATTCGTTAATTATCGATTGTGGTGCGGCGATGCCAGTGGTAGTTGCGTGCTTCGTATTTAATAGCGCTTTTTTATTCCAGGCGGCAAACACGATTTCTTTACAGGCGCTGGCTGCGGTTGTGAGTTCGGCGGTTTTTATTATTTCGGGCGCTCTCAGGTAACTGCCTTCAGCAAGCGCTGAAGGTGCCGCTACGGTATGGTTTACTTTGCACGTTTCACATTCTATTTTTCCGTCAATAGTCGTTTTTGCAATGTAGGTGAAACAAGTGGCTGCTGGCGGTGGATAGACTTTGTAGGTTTCATTTTTCCAAATAAGGTTTACGTCTGCCATTTGAAAGCTCCTTGTATTAAAGTTGATGCGTTATTCCAATACCCACTCCGCCAACTTCCCCGTCACCTGCGTCATCAACACATTCTCGACATCCCGCGCACCCGCCGCGCTGCACTTGGCGAGCACCGCCTTGACGATGCCCGAATCAAACTCGAACTGCTTGCCGGTTGCAGCCTTATAGCGCCCGCGCAATTTCTCCAGCTTCGCCAGCACAATTCCTTCCAGCGTCGCTTCATCCAGCGGCCGATAGGCGACCACGGTCATGCGCGCCAGAAACGCCGGGCGGAAGGCTTGCAGGAGGACTTTGTGCAGGGCCTCGTTGAAGGCTTCCGAGCCGAGTTGCGCCACGGGCGTATCCAGTAAAAGCTCCGCGCCGACGTTGCTGGTCGCGAGCATCACGGTGTTTTTGAAGTCCACCACCAACCCGGTGCCGTCCTCCATCAAGCCTTTGTCGAAGACGTTGTAGAACGCTTCCAGCACATCCGGGTGCGCCTTCTCGATTTCGTCCAGTAGCACCACCGAGTAGGGCTTGCGGCGGACGGCTTCGGTGAGCACGCCACCGCTGCCGTAGCCGACATAACCGGGCGGCGCACCTTTGAGTTGGCTGACGGTATGGGCTTCCTGATATTCGGAGAGGTTGATGCTGATCAGGTTGCGCTCGCCGCCGTACAACGCATCGGCCAGCGCGTAAGCGGTTTCAGTTTTGCCCACGCCAGTGGGGCCGACCAGCAGGAACACGCCGACCGGTTTCTGTGGATCAGTGAGCCCGGCGCGGTAGGCCTGCAAGCGTTGCGCGATGGTGTTGAGCGCGGTGCTCTGTCCCATCACACGCTGGCCCATGCGGGTGCCGAGGGTGCGCACGGCATGGGCTTCGTCGGCGAGCATTTTGCCGACGGGGATGCCCGTCCATCCGGCAATCACGGCAGCGACGGTTTTGCTGTCGACCTGTTCCGGCACCAGCGGGTCGTCTTGGCGAATCGCATCCAGCCCGGCCTCAAGACGCAGCAATTCTGCAGCCAAATGGTCGATGCGGCTGTCAGTGGCTTCATCCGGTTTGTCGCTGTCGGCACTTTCGCTCAACGCCAGTAATTCGCGTCGTGTTTCAAGTAGCTCGCGCACGGCGACGCGTTCTTCGCTCCAGCGGGTTTCCAGTTCGCGGATGGCCTGCACATTGGTTTTCGATTCATCCTCCAGCAGGGTAATGCGTTCCCTGTGATCCAGGCCGGTAGCCTGTTCACGCCGCAAACGTTCGACTTCATCCTTGAGGCTGTTCTGCCGGTGACGCAGGCTTTCCAGCGGTGGCGGCACGTCGTGCTGGCCGAGGGCGACCCGGGCGCACGCGGTATCGAGGACGCTGATGGCTTTGTCCGGTAGCTGACGGCCGGAAATATAACGGTGCGAGAGTTTCACCGCTTCATGGATCGCCGCGTCGAGCACCTGCACGCCATGGTGCTGTTCGAGTTTGGCGGCGACGCCACGGAGCATTTCCACGGCGGTGATTTCGTCCGGCTCTTCGACCTGCACCAGTTGGAAGCGGCGGGCGAGGGCCGGGTCTTTCTCGAAGTATTTTTTATATTCCAGCCAAGTCGTGGCGGCGAGAGTACGCAGTTCGCCCCGGGCCAGCGCTGGTTTCAAAAGATTCGCCGCATCGCTGCCGCCCTCGGCCCCGCCGGCCCCGATCAGCGTGTGGGCCTCGTCGATGAACAAGATGATCGGTTTGTCGGCGCTGCGTACCGCGTCGATCACGCCTTTCAAACGCTGTTCGAACTCACCTTTGACCCCGGCGCCAGCCTGCAGCAGACCGAGGTCGAGCACGCGCAGACTGACCTCTTGCAACGACGGCGGCACGTCCCCGGCGGCGATGCGCAAAGCCAAGCCTTCGACCACGGCGGTTTTGCCGACGCCGGGTGCGCCAACCAGAATCGGGTTGTTCTGCCGGCGCCGCAAAAGAATATCGATGCACTGGCGAATCTCGCCGTCGCGACCAACGATCGGGTCGATGCGTCCGGCGTGGGCGTCGGCGGTCAGATCCAGGGTGTATTGGACGAGTACTGAATCCTGTCTTGGTGCGGAACCTTTAGACGTGGCGGTTCGGGCACCAACGTGTTCGCGGGAGTTCTCCGTCCACTCCAGCAGATTCGCCCGCAGGGCCTCCTTGGGAATTCGCAGCAGGGACGAAGCACTGTTGAGCAACAGACTGCGGCGCTCGTCACGGTCGATCAATGCCAACAGCAGAAGCCCGGAGCGAATGCTGTCGATCCCCAGCACACTCGCTTGCACCACCGCATCTTCAAGCAATCCCAACGTGTGCGAAGACAGTGCAGGCGTACGCGTGCTGCCAGCCTTGAACAAGTCCAGCGCCTTGTTGATTTCAGCCGTCAGTGCATCCCGTTCCAATCCAAAACGCGGCAGCAGAAAGGCAAAGTCGCCGCCCTCGATGTCGAGTAACTCCAGCAGCAAATGCTCGATCTCGACAAAGTGATGCCCGCGTTGCAAACAGCGTTGCGCGGCGCGTTCGAGGGCGCGACGGTTGTCCGGGTTGAGGCGTCCGATCAGGCTGGCGAGTTCCATGTCAGGTGATCTCCAGCTGACGAAGGCGGGTTTCAATGCGCTGCACGGTGAGGCTGGCCTGCCGTTGCAATCCGCCGTTCCAGCTCAGCAGGGCCGGGGCCTGGCGACCGAGTTTCATCGGCCCGGCACCACGCACCAACATCACCAGTTTCACGTCCAGATCCGGGCCGAAATACAGCGCGGCCAGGCTCGCCAGTGCCGGGTGCGCTTCGCCGTCCGGCAAAAAGCGCCCGGCCTGCGCCGAGGACAATGGCCCTAGTGTCAGGCGAATTCCGGCGTGCTCATCCCAGACCCGAGTGCCGGCGACCGCAGTGCGACCGAGTTGCAGATTGCGCCCGCCAGCCTTCATGACGCTGCGGCTGGCAGCCGGAATCTCACGCCATGCGCCTTCATAGGCGCTCAGCTCCACCGGCACGGCGAACTGCTCGCGGACAATTGCCGCGAACCCGGCCAGTGAGCGCCGGCCATCGGCGAACAAGGCGGTGCAGGCCAGCACCGCGCAATCGGGAATCGCCTGGCGCTCCTGCAAGGCCTTGGGTAACAGGCCGGTAAGGGCACGCAATTGCGCTTGTACCGGCGAGGCGCCCGGTGTGACAAAGCCAAGGGCGATGCGGTGCTTGCGCATCACTTTGTAGAGCAGGCTGAGCAGCCGATGCTGGAACAGATCGAGGAACTCGGCGGGCGCGTGATCCTTGGCCCGCGCGCGTTGTTGCAGCCATTCCTGATAGGCGTAGGGCAGCGGGCCGTCGGGTCCGCCGAGGCCGAACATCGGTGTATTCAGGGTCAGCGGTTCCCCCGGTTTTTCCTCAAGGCTTTCGATCTGGCTGGCGGCGAACACCGGCGTCAATGGTCCGCGCAGCTTTAAGGCTTCGGCCTGCGGGGATGTGCCTGAACCCAGGGAATCGGCCTGCGGCTGTTCGCGCTCCAGCAACAGCAACGCCTGCAACCACTCGAACGCCTGCGGATCGCGGCGCAGTCGCTCGCCCAGCGTCAGAGCGACAGGGGCATGCCGGCTTGGGGTTGCCATGCCTTGATCTCCTTGTCGGCCTGCATGAGCACCGTGCGCACAAAGCGATTAGCCGTGGCGTACACCGAAAAGAATTGCGCCAGCACTGCAGAAAACAACACCGCGCTGCTGCCGACAAAGTGCTGCGGATCAAGCTGCAACTGCACTTGCAGGCCATTGCGCCATCCGCGCCAGGCGTCGGCGCCGACATGGCCGATTACCCGTTCGCAGTTCAGGCTCAACAGTCCTTCGATCTGCCGCAGGGCGCTGGCCTCGTCGCGCAGATTGTGCAGGTGCAGAATCTCTTTCAAAGCATCGAGTGCCTGCGGGCCTTCGACCAGCGACAAGTGATTGAGGGTCAGTTGCGATACCAGCCGCCAGCGTGAGTCACCGTCCAGGCGCGGCAGACTTTGCGGGCTCGGAGGATTGCGCAGCCGCGCCCAGGCCACCGGCCCGGGCCGTTCAAAACCCAGCAGCGTGCCGGCCAACAGGCTTTGCGCCAAATGTCGATTGGTGCACAGCAGCTCGGCGGTGAGGCTGTAGTCGGGCAGGTCGGTCTGCGGTTCGAAACGGGTGTCGACCACACTCACCAACAGGTCACTGCCGAGCCGGTTCGGGGTCATGCCGCTGACCCTGCGTGCGTGCCAGTAACGCTGTTGATCGCCGCCGCTGTGCTGGCTGCCGTAATACGCCGGTAGCCGCTGTACCCCGGTGCTGGAGCTGGCGCGCATGCCGCGAATACTGTGGATCTCGACGCTGTTCTCGCGGTGGCTGTCGGCGATCAAACGGTATTCACTGCGGGTGCCGTCCGGGCGCAGCGGCTCGGAGGTACGCGGGAACAGGTTGATCGCCGGAGCGCAGCCGAGGGCGATGTCACTGGCCTGCAAATGCAGACGACTGTCCGGGGCGCGGTCGAAAACGATGTACAGGTACAGCGTCTGGCTGTCGCTGGAAACTTCGCTCAGCGGCAGATCAAAGAAATGAAATTTGTCCGGGAAGGCAAAGTATTCCGCCAGCAGGCGCATGCCCGGGTGCACGCCGTCTTCGTCGGGCAGCAGCACTTCGTCATCGCTGAAACCGACGATCTTCGGCAAGCCTTTCACCGGCGTCGGAATACTCCCGGGCGAGCCGGCCAGCACCTGCACCGCATGGGCGCCGAGCAGGTCATACAGGCCGGCGTTGATCACCGGAGATGCGGCCAGATGAATACGCAGTTGCTTGATGCCAAGCGCGACCCATTGGCTTTCACCGAGACAACGCAGGCTCAGGCGCAACGCCGAACGCGCTTGCGCCACACCGGTCAGCGCTTGCGCCTCATCGCTGCCAAGCAGCAACGCTTCGCTCACCTCGATCGGCCACAAATGCACAGGGGCCGAGGTGCGAAAGTGAATGCTCTCACCCTTGCCGGTGGTGACAAACAGCGGTGTGTCGGGGGGCAGCGGATAGCCGCCGTCGAGGTTGCCCTTGCTCGGGTCCGGCTCGAACTGGACGATGGCGCAGGACGGCAGTGGCCGCACCGCCAGCGGATAAAGCTGTTCGAGCAAGGCATCGCTGAATTCGGCGTAGTCGTCATCGAGTCTGCGTTGCAGGCGCGCGGCGAGCAGGGCAAAGCCTTCGAGCAAGCGTTCGACGTGCGGATCCGGACACTCGCCGGGTGACAGTTCCAGACGTCGCGCGACCTTCGGATAGCGCTCGGCAAACTGACTGCCGGCATGGCGCAGCCAGGTCAGTTCGCGTTGGTAGTAGTCGAGCAGTTGCGGGTCAATCGAGTCGCTCATGGCGCACCTCCAGCCCTTCGCCGCCGGGCTCGATGACAAACGCCACCGGCCAATACTGCAGACCGCTGCGCAACTCGCCGACGAGACGGATGCTCAGGCGTTGTGGCTGGTCAGGCAGGGGATTGACCTGAACTTCGCCCAGTTTCAGGCGCGGCTCGAAATGGGTGATGGCTTCGCGAATATCCCGCGCCAGTCGACGACGGTCATCGCTGCGCTGTTGTTGCAATGCGCTCCAATCCGCGATGCCGTAGTCGATCACGCTGGGTGGCTGGGTGAGGGGGCGCGGGCCACGACGGCTGTTGAACAGGCGCGCCAACTCGGCATGCACCGAGCCGAGCAAGCCCTGGCGATCAAACGCCTGCACGCTGTCGGCCTCGCCGGATGCGAGGCGTTCGAACAGCGGCGGGAGAATGCCGGTGCCGGCCATGGCCTATGCGTCCGGTCAGGCTGACTTGTTGGCAGCCATGTCCCAGGTCGAGGCGGCCGTACCTTCCTTGGTGCCGTCGTCCTTCTGTGCGGTGAGTTCCCATTTGATCTTGGTGAAGTTCAGGGAAATGGTTTCCACCGGTTTGCCGCCGGTGCCACCGCTGACACTGACGTTCGACAGCACCACGTTGGTCAGGGTGTAGATGATGAACGGCATCAGTTGCCCGCTGCCCTCGGCGGCGTTGCGGCCGATGGTGATCTTGGCTTCGGGGATCGGTTTGCCGGCGCAGCAGTAGCCATTGAGCGACGGCGTGGAGCTGTCGACGAACTTGGTCAGGGTGAACTCGCCGATGTGCGGCTTGCCGGAGGTCCGTTCCGAGTTGCTGACGTCGTTGGTCACCTGCATCGCCACGTTGTGGCTGTAGGACATGACCTCGATCTTGTCCTTGTAACCCTCGAGCAGGCTGTCACCTTTGATGTCGCCGCCGAGGTCGAGAATGATTGCATCCATCGCTTGAAACTCCTGAAGGTTATCGCGCTAGACAAACGGGGGAGCACCCGCAGGAAAATCCTGCGGGCGCAGGCAGGTCAGGCTGCTACCGGAGGCGGCAGGGTGGCGACCAGGCGGATCGATGCCGTCAGTTCTTCCAGCTGGAAGTGCGGGCGCAGGAACACCGTCGCCTTATAGGCGCCCGGCTTGCCGGCGACTTCGGTGACATCCACGCGAGCTTCGCGCAACGGGTACTGCGCCTTGATTTCCTGCGGCGCGTTATCGTTGATCAGCACGTAGTCGGCGATCCAGTTGTTGAGGTAGCTCTGCACGTTGTCGCGGGTCATGAAGCTGCCGACCTTGTCGCGCATGATCACCTTCAGGTAATGGGCGAAACGCGAAGCGGCGAGCACGTACGGCAACATCGCCGAGATCCGCGCGTTGGCGTTGGCCTCGTTGGTGTTGTAGACCTTGGACTTGTTGGTGGTCTGGCCGCCGAAGAACACCGCGATGTCGCTGTTCTTCTTGTGGCACAGGGCGATGAAGCCGAGGTCGTTGAGCTCTTTTTCGCGGCGGTCGGTGATCGCCACTTCGGTCGGGCACTTGAGCGACAAGTCACCGGAGCTGGTGCGGAAAGTGTGCGCCGGCAAGCCTTCAACCGCGCCGCCACCTTCCGCGCCACGGATCGCTGCGCACCAGCCGTACTTGGCAAAGGCTTCGGTGATGCGTTGCGACAACGCCCACGCGGCGTTGCCCCACAAGTATTTGCTGTGGTCGGTGCCGTTGACGTCTTCAACGTAATTGATGCCCTCGACCGGCGAGGTTTCGGGGCCATACGGCAGGCGCAGCAGGAAGTGCGGCAGCACCAGCGACACGTAGCGCGAGTCTTCGCTCTCGCGGAACGAGCGCCACTTGATCAGCTCCTGGCTCTCGAAGACTTTCGACAGGTCACGAGGTACGGCCAGTTCGGTGAAGCTGTTCATGTCGAACAGACGCGGGCTGGCGGCAGCGATGAACGGGGCGTGGGCGGCGGCGGCGACGTTCGACAGTTTCTCCAGCAGGCCGATGTCCTGCGGGTGCCGGCCGAAGGTGTAATCACCCACCAGCAGGCTGAACGGGTGCCCGCCGAAGGTGCCGTATTCCTCTTCGTAGATCTTCTTGAACAGCGCGCTCTGGTCGAACTCGACGGCTTTTTCCAGGTCGTTCTGCAGTTCTTTCTGCGTGACGTTGAGCAGGCGCAGTTTCAGGCGGGTACTGGTTTCGGTGTTCTGCACCAGCATGTGCAGGCCACGCCAGGACGCTTCGAGTTTCTGCAGGTCGGGGTGGTGCAGCACCTCGTTGAGCTGGGCACTGATCAGTTCGTCGATCTGGCTGATGCGGTCGTTGATCATCGCCACGGTGTCCTTGTCGATGGCCATGCCTTCGTCAAGGACCTGGGTGGCGAACTCCGCGAGCATGTCGCGGGCGTAGTCCTGCTGACTGTCATCGTGGGCCATGCGGCCCTCGGCGATGATTCGGTCGAGCAGGGATAAGGTTTCGGCTGCAGCATTGTCGCTGGCTTGATTCTGGGCGGCGGCGGGCATGGCGAATTCTCCCCTCGTTAGGTGGATGATCAGGCTTGCGGTTCGGCCGGAGCCTCGGCGTCAGCGGCCGGGGTAGCGGTGTCTGGGCGAGCCGACTTGATTTCCTGCAGGCCTTCGGTGTTGGCGATGACGTCGCGCAGCAGTTTGTCCAGGTCATCGTTGCCATCAAGTTTGGTCAGCAGATCACGCAGGCGCTGGCGTGCCTCGAACAGGCGACGCAACGGGGTGACTTGCTCCACCACCCTGACCGGGTCGAAGTCGTCGATGTGTTTGAAGTTGAGTTCGATGTTGAGCTTGCTGTCGTCGCCGCTGAGGGTGTTGTTGACCTGCAAGGTCGCACGTGGACCGATCGAGGCGAGCACTTCGTTGAAGTTGTCACGGTCGATTTCGGTAAAACGCCGTTCATTCAGTTTTGCCAATGGTTCGAGCGGCTTGCCCGAGAGGTCGGCGAGTATCCCGACCACCAGCGGCAATTCCTTTTTCTCGATGGCATCGCCGATTTCGACGTCGTAGGTGATTTGCACTCGGGGCGGGCGAACCCGGTCGAGCTTGTGCTGAGTACTTTCTGCCATGGTGGTTGACTCCGATGCGAAGGCGGGCGCAATGCATCGGGGAGGCCCGTTCATCGCTTTCCCTTACTGGACCGTAGGTTAGAAAGGGTGGCAGATGACCTGTCGTTCCTTTGACAAACCTTCCTCATTCGGCTGCGGGAACCGAACTACCCAAGACGCTAGAACAGGTCTATAAAAAAGCAAGCAAAAACGATTTTGGACTGCCACGGGAAAAGGAAAATTCATTTTGTGCGGACGATTTTTTGTAGCGTTTTTGTTGGCGCTGCTGACCGGGTGTTCCCTGTTCGGGCCGAAAGTGGATCTCGACAGCCTGACCCTCGACGTCGCGCCCAAGGCCAATGACGACACGCCGATTGCCGTGGACTTCATCGCGGTCAACGACCCGGACCTGCTCAAGCAACTGTCGGGCATCAGTGCCAGCCAGTGGTTTGCCGAGCGCGAGCAGTATCAGCGCGACTATCGTCAGCTGATGAGTGTGTGGGGTGTGGAGCTGGTGCCGGGGCAATTCATCGACCGCCAACCGTTCCCGCTGGGGGGCAAGAAGGCCGCTGGACTTTTGGTCTTCGCCAGCTATAACACACCCGGAGCACACCGCTTGCGGCTGGACGATCAGAGCGAAGCGTGGCTCAAGTTCGACAGTCGCGAGATGAGCCTGGTCAGCAAGGAAAACTGAAACACACCGTCCGCCGCCGGTTCGCGGTGCAGTCGAAGGGAGTCGTATGAGTCTGCTACCTGACGCGGTCTGCTGGCACGAAGGCATGCAATTGCTGCCCCAGCATTTTCAGTTGCAGGGCCTGCGAGCCGAAGCCCTCGGCGCGCACCTGGCGCACGCCTGCAATCCGTGGTTCTGGGGCGTCAGCCACATGGATTTCGACCCTTCGGCGCTGAGCGGTGGCGTGGTGCGGCTGCTGTCGTTGCAGGGAACGATGCCCGACGGTTTGCCGGTGAATCTGCAAGCCGGCAGCGGGTCGATGCTGGAGCTGGATGTCAGCGCGGCAATCAGCGCCACCGACGATGCCACCGTCACGGTGTACCTGGCGATCAGCCCGTTGTGGCGCGCCGGGCAACTGCTGCCGCTCAAGGGGCGTTTGCAGTCGGTGGTCGGCGAGGCATTGCCGGATCTCACCAGTGGCGAATTCCCGGAATCGATCACCGTGTGGCGGCCCAATCCGCGCCTGTGCACGCAAGCGAACAGGGCCGATTCGATCTGTCTGCCGCTGTTGAAAGTCCGCAAGGAAGGTGGTGGTTTCCTGCCATTGGCCTATACACCGCCAACTCCGGTGCTGTTGCCCGACGCGCCATTGGGCCGGCGTGTCGCCGGGCTATGCGCGCGGGCCCGGGAGAAATGCATGTTCCTCGGGGGCCGTCTGCGTCAGGCGCAACAGGCCGGCAATCAGGACGATGCGCTGGAGATTCGCCGGCAATTGACCGCGTTGTGGGCACGCCTGCCGGAAGTCGAAGGCGCGCTCAACAGCCGCATCGCCCATCCGCAGAGTGTGTATGTGCAACTGCTGGGCCTGGCCGGCGCATGGTCGGCACTCGATCCGCTGGCCGGGGTGCCGGCGTTTGCGCCGCTGGATTTTCTGGAGCTGCAGCGCGGTTACGACGCGGTGCTGCAATGGCTGGAAACCACCCTCGAACTGATCCGTGCCGGTTATCGCAGCCTGCCGTTCGAGCGCGGAGAGCAGAGCTTCTCCATTCAGTTGCCCGATGAGCAACCGAGCCAGCGACTGGTGATCGGCCTGCGCATGCCCAACGGTGCCAGCGAGCAGGCCGCCGGTGACTGGCTGCGGGGCGCAATCATCGCTTCGGCGCCGCACATCGCCTTGCTCAGCCGCCAGCGCATGAGCGGTCTGACGCATCAGGCGATGAGTCGCAGCGAGCAGGTGGCATATAGCGTCGGTGAGGACACGCGGCTGTTCGTGGTCACTGCCCAAGGGGCGTGGTTCGACGCGCAACTGCCGCTGATGATCGCCGCGCCCGCCGCGAAGCTGACCAGCAGTCCCTGGCAAGTGGTGCTGTTTGTCGCCCAGAACAGCGAAAGTGCCTGATCACACAAGGAACGCCGTATGTCCCAAGGAAGTGCCGCAAGCCTGGGGTTGCAGGACGCACCGCTGAGCAGCGCGTTCCGCCAGACCTGGCAGCAATGGCAAGTGGACTGGAGCCAGTTGCCCAAGGACAGCGAAGACGAAGCGGCGCTGGTGGACACCGTGGTCGAGTTGTCGACCCAGGCTTCGCAACGGTTGTGGCGCACGGCGTATTCGCGGGTCGGCGATTCGGCGACCGAACAGGTCAAGGCGCTGGTTTACGCGTTTGTCGCACTGGTCGATGAAACGCTGCTGTTTACGCCCTGGCCCGGACAGGCCGCCTGGCAGGACAAGCCGCTGGAGTCGCGGCTGTACGCCAGTCGGCAGGCCGGCGAGCAACTGCCGGCGGCGATACAGACGCTGCTCGACGAACAGCAGCCCACCAGCCGTGATCTGGCCAACGTCTATCTGCAGTGCCTGATCCTCGGTTTCCACGGTCGTCTGCGCGGCGAACACAGCCAGGCGCAACTGGAGAAATGGCGTCTGGCGTTGTTCAATTTTGCCTGGCAGGACGACGCCAGTTACGCCGATGTCAGCCAGCGGCTGCTGCAGCCCTCACGGGTCGCGCCGCTGCAACTGCCGGTGCGCAGCGCTTTGCCGGACGGTTTTCGGCTGGCGCTGGGCATTCTCGCGATGGTGCTGCTGCTGACCGGCCTCGGGCAGTTTTTCTGGCGTGACATTCGTTCGGAGCTGGAGCCTGTGCTGCAAATCAGCGATCCGGCGGTCACGGCGGAGCAAGACTCATGAGCGTCCTGTCGATGGTCGCGTGGGGCGTCGCGCTGCTGTTGTTGCTGGTGATCATCGCCGTAGCCGTGTGGTGGTTGCGTACTCAGAGCGGGGCGGCAATTCGCAGCTTTTATGCTGCGGTGCGGCACATGGAGCAAGAACAGGGCAGTCACGATCGTTATCAGTTGCCATGGCTGCTGTTGCTCGGCGATGAAGCCCAGGGCACGCAACTGGTCAGCGAATGGCGTTTGCAGCCGACCGACAAACCGGCGTGGTTCGGTCGCTGGTGGTCCGATCCCGAAGGTGCGGTGCTGGTGGTGCCGCAGGCGTTGTTCCTGCCCGAAGACGGCATGCACCTGCAGCGTGGCGGCTGGTGGCGTCTGCTCGGGCTGATGTTGCGTCTGCGCAGCAAACGCCCGCTGGACGGGGTGATCTGGACCGTACCGGCCAATCGTCTGGGCAATCTGGAGCAGGCCACCCAGCTCGGTCTGGCGGCGCGCCGCCGCTTCATCGACCTGTTGCAACGTTTAGGCTTGAGTGTGCCGGTGTACGTGATCATCACCGGCCTTGAGGAGTTGCCCGGGTTTCAGGAACTGATCAGCGCACTGCCCGACGAAGTTCGCGAGCGCACCCTGGGCTGGTCGTCACCCTACGCCCGCGACGCGGTGTGGCAGGGCCAGTGGAGCGATCAGGCGCTGGATTGCCTGCACCGCGCGGTGTCAGAAGCGGTGATCGAAATCGGCACGTTGTCCGGGCACTTGAGTGCCGACCTGTATGCCTTGCCGGAGCGCCTGGAGACATTGCGTCGCGGCTTGCAGAATGTGCTCGAGCCGGTATTTCAGGGTAATGCTCAAGGTGAGGCGCCGTGTTTTCGCGGCGTGTATCTGACCGCCAATCAGCCGTCGGAAGATGCGCTGGACGGTTTTTCCGCGGACGACAGCGGCTTGCAGCGCAGTGCGTTCGTGCGTCCATTGTGGCGCGAGCGACTGGTGGGCGAACGGGGCCTGGCCCAGGGCGTGCCGCGTCTGTTGCGTTTGCGCCAGCGTTGGCAGCGGATCACCGCCGGTGTTGCGCTGGTGGTCGGGGTGGTGTGGGCGGTGGCGCTGGTCTGGATCTGGCGCGATGCGGTGCGCGATGCTCACGAACTGGCGCGGCTGATGCAGGGCGCGCAGAAGAGTTATGTCGCGGTTACCGACGAGGCGCACCGGATCGAGCCGACCCGGCGCAACGTGCAGAGCTTCTGGCGGGTGCTGGAAAAAGCCCCGCACTGGCATTACGCGTCGCTGGTGTTTCCGAGCTCGTGGTTTTCCTCCTTCGACACCCGGCTGGAGCAGGAGCTGTTTCGCTCCACCCAGCGCCACATGCTGGTACCGCTGCACGACCTGCTGGTCGCGGAACTGGCGAAAATCAAGGCAATCCGCAGCACCGACCGACGCAACAGTGTGGAAAGCGAAGACCCGGCGCAGTGGCAGAACTATCAGAAAGCGAGCGACCTGGTGGATCGCGCGCTGCGTCTTGAGCAACAGAACCAGCTGTTCGGTGAAGTGCAGAATAACCAGAGAGTGCCGCTGGATGATCTGGTGCAACTGAGCAACAGCGCGCTGTCACTGAACCTCAACGCCGCCACCTTGCCCCACGCCGCTTACTACAATCGGCTGCTGGCGGCGGGCGACAGCGGCGAGTTGCAGGCGCTGGACCTGAGCGTGGACCGGCCGCTGATCGTCAGCAACTTCACCGGGATGATGGAGCGTTGGCTCGATCAGTATTTCCTCGCCGACAACTTCGTCAGCAAGGCCGGTTACCTCAAGCTGCATCTGGAGCAATTGGAGGCGGGCAGTGGTAACAGCCTGAGCGAGCTGGAGGATCTGCGTGCGCTGATCGACGATCTGCAAGCGGCCATCGCCCTGACCAACTCGACCTGGAGTCGCGGCAAGGGCCAGGAACTGGTGCCGGGCTATCGCGATTTCCTCGACAAGGTGCGCAAGAGCTCATTGCTCGGGCCGGCGGTCGAGCAGCAACTGGACCAGCAGGCGAGCAAGCTGCAACAGAGCTTTCGCGATCAGTGGATTGCCCAGGTCGGTTCGCGCGGTAACTTGCTGGTGCAGCAGGGCAGCGGGCAACTGGCGTTGCAGGAACAGGTGGTCAAGCTCAACAACGCGGTGCAGGCGCTGTTCAAGCGCGACTTCGTGTCGGTTGCGATGCGCGCCAGCCAGGACAACGTCAACCTGCAGGGCCAGACGGTCGACGGTGATGACCTCAATACCTCGCTCAGCTATTTCGCCAGCTACAAGAGTTATGTCGCCGAAGAGTTGCCGCGCATCCCGCCGGCGTATCGCGAAGCCTTGCTGCAGGCCGCCGAAAGCGCCGCCGCTCAGGCGATGTGGCTGAGCCTCAAGGATCACAACGATCAGACTCATCCTTACGCCGTGTTCAACGTGCAGGCAGAGCAGGCGATGGCCCTGCAGAAAGCCTTCGTCGAGGTGCATCGCAGCGATCTGGCGTCGCGCCTGCAGGGGGCGTTGAACCGGCGGGCGTTGGCGCAGATCGTCAGCGGCCTGGAGGAAATCACCGCGCAGCCGTTGTTCGGCGGTCGTACCGAAATCAGCCAGTGGGACGGCTCGAAAAACCTCGGTCTGCAACTGTACGGCGCCAGTGATGTGCAGGACCTGAAGCTGAGCCTCAAGCAGCAATTCAATACCATGCTCGGCATCACCGAGCGGCGCACCTCGGCGTTGCAGTGGCTGATGACGCAGCAGGGCAATCTGTCGGCGATCGATTACGAACGAGTGACCCAGTTCAGCGCGCTCAACGACGAACTGCTCAAGTATAAGGACGCCAACCCGGCCAGCTCGCCCGCGCAGATCGAGCAACTGGTCAGCCGTGACTTTGTCGAGATGGACACCGGCACCTGCGTGCAGCTGTTGCAGTCGGCCAACATCGCCGGTGGCCGTGGCACTCTGGCGATGCGCGCGGTGGAGTTGCAACAGAGCGCCATGCAGCGCTGCCAGTTCCTGCAACAGCAGCAGGCTGCGGCGGCGTGGAACGAGCTGGCGACCTACTTCAACCAATACCTCGCCGATCGCTTTCCGTTTGCCAACGGTGTACAGGCGCAAGATGCCGACCCGGCGCGGGTCCAGCACTTTCTGGAAATCGTCGACAAGCGTCTGGCGGTCGCCCAGGCCGGACTGGTCCTGAGCCAGACTCCGGAGCGGCTGGCCGCCGAAGATTTTCTCAATCGCCTGAAGCAGGCCAGCGTGTGGCTGACGCCGCTGTTCGTGCGTGACAAGAGCGGCATTCTCGGGGTTGAGCTCGACGTGCGCTGGCGCACCGATCGCGAGGAAGAAAGGGGGGCCGATCAGGTGATTGCCTGGGGCCTGCTGGCGGGTAATCAGCAGATCAACTACCCCGGTGCCGAACAGCCGAACCTGCGCTGGATGGTCGGCCAGCCGATTCGCCTGACCTTGCGTTGGGCGCGTAACGGCAAGGAGCGCCCGGTCAACGACCCGCTGCAACCGAACCTGGTGGTGCGCGACATGGAGGCCGGTTGGGAGTACGGCGGCCCGTGGTCGTTACTGCGGCTGATGCGTGCGCATTTTTCCGTGCAGCGTCAGCCAAACCTCGATTACACCGACTTTCCACTGGCGCTGCGCCTGCCGGTGACGGCGGCGACCGACAGCGTCACCAGCGAATTCACGCGGATGTTCGTGCGCCTGTCGCTGATGAGTCAGGGTTCGAAACTGCCGCTGGCGATTCCGCCGTTGCCGACCCGTGCACCGCGTTCGCCGTATCAACTGACCGGCGCCACCGCCGCCCTGGACGTGCGTAAAGAGGAGGGGCTGTGAGCCTGCCATCGACGACTTTGCCGGACCTGATCGATCAGTTGCTGGCGCCCATCAGCGTCGAGCAACCCTGCGGGGTGGATTTGCGCTATGAGCGCGAGTACGACCAGTTGCGTGACTTGCGCCGCGAGGATGACACCAGCCTGCCGACCGGGGTCTGGCAGTCGGCGATCAAGCGGGCGAGCTGGCCGGACGTGGAAGCGCTCACCACGACGCTGCTGCTGGAGCGCAGCAAAGATCTGATGCTTGCCGCGTGGCTGGGCGAGGCGTGGCTGCATCTGCAAGCACTGGACGGCTTGCCCGGCAGCCTCGCGCTGATCGCCGGCCTGTGCGAGCGCTACCCCGAGCAAGTGCACCCGCAAGCCGAGGACGGCGACCAGTCGTGGCGGGTGATTCCGCTGGAATGGCTGGTGCGCCGCTACAGTGAAGTCCTGCTGACGCGGGTGCCACTGTTCGGCGCGCACAACAGTGATTTCGAGGTCTACACCCTGGACGTCTGGCGCCGCTTGCAGGTGCAGCAGGTCAAGGCCAATGACAGCAAAAACGCCAAGACTTCGGCTGACACCGCGCGCAACGAACAGAAGAAACTCGGCGACCAGATCCGCGTTACACCCATGGCGTTCTGGTTGCGCATGCAGGGCAATCTGCTGCTGAGCCTGCAGCATCTGCAGCGGCTGGACGCCTGGAGCGATGCGTATCTGGGTGAGCAGGGGCCGGGATTTCGCCCCTTGCAGGAAACCATTCAAGCGTTGCTGACGCTGGTTCAGGAGTTCATTGCCATGCACCCACAACAGCCGGCACCGCCACCTGCGGTGGTTGAGGTTCCTGTCGCCGTGGCGCAACCGGATGCAGAGGCGCCGGCTGCGCAAGCGTTTCGCGAGCCGGCCAGTCGTGAAGAGGCTTACCGACAACTGCTGCTGATCGCCGAGTACCTGGCCCGCACCGAACCGCACAGCCCTGTGCCGTATCTGATTCGTCGCGGGGTGGAGTGGGGCAATAAACCGTTGAGTGAGTTACTCGGCGAGTTGATCTCGGCGGACGCCGAATCGCGGCGCTTGTGGACCTTGCTCGGGGTGCTTTAGTGCACCCGCTGATTGCCCAGGCGCGGCGGCAGCGCAATTGGCGTCAGCACCGGCTGACCGGAAAAGAACGCCACGAGGTTTTTCCCTACCAGTTCTACCGTGCCTCGGGTGGCTTCCGGTGATAGCCCCGCAACGTGCGGCGTAAGAATCACGTTGTTCAAGGTTTTCAGCGCATCCGGTACTTGCGGTTCGTGATCGAACACATCCAGTGCAGCGCCGGCAATCCGCCGTTGCTCAAGGGCGATGATCAGGTCGGCGGTGGCGATCACGCTGGCCCTTGCAATATTGACGATGAAACCTTTCGGGCCCAATGCGTCGAGCACCGGGCGGGTTACCAGATGCTGGGTACCGATGCCGCCGGGCGTGGCAACGATCAGAAAATCCGCGGCCCGCGCCAGTTCGGTCGGCGTCGAGCAGAATGCGTATGGCACATCGCTGCGAACCTGGCGGTTGTGGTAACTGATCTGCATGTCAAAACCGAGGTGGGCGCGCTTGGCAATCGCCATGCCCACCGCGCCCAGGCCGAGAATCCCCAGGCGTTTATTGGCCAGCGACGGGCGCATGATTTTCGGCCACTCACCCCGGCGCACGGCGGCGTCGCAGCGCGGAATGTCGCGCACCAATGCCAGCAGCATCGCCATCGCGTGGTCGGCCACCGACGAGGCGTTGACTCCAGCGCCGTTGGTCACGGTGATCCCGCGGTCGCTGGCCGCCTGCAGGTCAACGTGTTCATACCCGGCACCGATCACGGTGATGATCTTCAGGATCGGCAGGGCTGCGATTTCATCGGCGGTCAGGCCCAGTGGGCCTCGGGTCAGTACGGCGTCGATTCGCGAGCCATGGGTGGCGATGGCTTGCGCCCGTTCGGCAGGGGTTGGCGCGAGGATCAGGTGAAAACCCTGATGCTCGAGAATCGGCAGATAGTCATTGATGGTTTCAACCAGTACCAGAACGGTGGCGGGCATTGCGCGGCTCCTGTTGATCAATGGCGGTTCGGTCGCGAGAGTCGTGTCAGAGTGCTGATTCCAGAGCGGTTTGGCAATGGTGGCTGCAGCCCCGCTTCAGCCAGTGTAGGAGCTGAAACGGGGGGCGCGTGGACGCTTCGTCAGAAGCTCGCGTCGGCACTGTTGATCAGTCGCGCGAAGGCGCCACCGAGGGTGGCGTTGTGGTGCTCGATGATGGTTTTGGCCGGCAGCACCGGGGTGTCCATGCATGTATGTGCGTCGGCCACCAGCATCGGTTTGAAGCCCAGGTCGGCGGCGGCACGGCAGGTGGCGTCGATGCAGTACTGAGTCTTCATGCCGACGAGGTACAGGTCTTCGATCCCCGCGGCTTTGAGCTGCTGCGCCAGTCCGGTGCCGTGGAAGGCATTGGGCCGGGACTTGTCGAACAGGTGGTCGGCGTCAGCGCGCAGTTCGAGTTCCGGCAGCAATTGCCAGAACGGACTGCCGGCGGCAATCGGCGAACCTTGCGGGCCGGTGTGGCGTGCGGCGTAGACCGGCACGTGCTGCTGACGTGCCAGATTGATCAGGTGCCGGATGTTGGCCAGCACCCGTGCGCCGTCGTGGGGTTTTTCCGGGCCATGGAACAGACCGACCTGCATATCAATGACCAGCAGAGCTGCGGACATGGTGTTTCTCCTTGAGGGTTGCAAGTGCCGCACGGACGGGAGAAACAACAAGGCCCCGTCCTTTGCTGGCGGGGCCTTGGGTTCACTGCGCTGGATTCACCTCAGACAGCCACACCAAGACCCGCCGGTGGCGGTCGTGGTGGTACGGGTGAGGTGCAGCGGGCGCAGGTTCATGGGCCGATCATGCTGGCGGCAGCGAAGGGCTGTCAACTGGCGTATTGCGCGATGCCATTGCCGAACGACCAGTTCTCCTTTTTGACCTCCACCAGATTGATGAACACGTCTTCCAGGCGTATGCCCAGCTGCGTGTTCAGGCTTTGCGCGATGGTCTGGTACAGGGCTTTTTTCTGCTCCAGGGTTCGGCCTTCGTTGAGGGTGATCTGGATGATCACCAGCTGGTCTGTGCGCTGGATGCCGAGATATTGCGGGTCGAAGATGAAATGCTCGGCATCGTGCTCGTTGAGGATCTGGAAGTTGTCATGCTCCGGTACGTTGATGGTGTTGCGCATGGCGGCGTAGATCTGCTCGCCGATGCGTTTGGCGAACGTGGGATCGGCGTGTTTCTTGATTTCGACGCGGACGAGGGGCATGGGCAGAGACTCCATGGGGCAGGGGACTCATTGACGCTAGATGAATTGGACGAAATTGAAAGTATCGGGTGCTTGAACCGACGCCTTCGCGAGCAGGCTCGCTCCCGCCTTTGGAATGCGATCACCTGTGGGTATGAGCCAGCTTGCGAAAGCGTTGGTGGCTACCTACGAAACTTGCGGATTCTGCCTACGAAGTTGGCGGATGCATCTGCTATCGGAACGGCGATGAACGCGAAATCATGTGGGCACAGAGCAGCCCGGGCAGTCACTGCCAACAGCCAAGGAAGGCGAATGCTTCAAAACAATCGAGAACATCTGGAGCTCGAACGGCTAATGAGCGAAACACGCAAGCTTGCGGCTGAACGGAAAAAGCTCATGGCAGAAGAAAAAAAGCTGAGGTGGGAGACGTATTTTTATCCACTCGCGGTAGTCACAGGGGTGTTAACCGCGACAGCGGCAGTAGTAGGCCTTTCACTTAAGTTTTGAGTGTTCGCGTTTCTCACTATTCAGAGCCATGTCCCCAATAAGGAAATCACTATGAACACATTTGACCGTCAGGCCATGATTGAGCGAGCGGATCGAGAGTACGATGAATGCGTTGAAAAAATGCGCATCAAACACAAAGGCGAAATGGTTCCAATCTTGGGACTGTTAGGTTTCGGCCTTTTTTGCATGTCACTCGGATTCCTCCTGGCCCGATCGATCTGATCAAGTCTTCCCGATCGCACATTGCACTGAAGCTTGCCAGAAAACGACATGGCGCATACCTGTTGCCGACAGTCATTTTCCCGAAAACGACAACCCGGTTATCTGATCCGTACAACCATTCCTCAGCTAAGTCTTTGCTTCTGCTCATTTATCGCGGAGAATCGCGCCCCTGTTTCGGCCGGAGCATGTCTGTCGGTTTTTTCCGACGCGTCCTGACCGAGTGGCAAGTGACCGGAATGCGGAGATCCGACCGGATGAATGATCAGGCCAATAGCGTCGACGCACGCTATGAAGCGGCAGCACCAGCTGAACTGTCGAGCTGGAATCGCCATGACACCACGTGGATGTTGGGACTGTTCGGGACGGCCATTGGCGCCGGTACCCTGTTTTTGCCGATCAACGCGGGTCTGGGTGGCTTCTGGCCGCTGGTGATCCTCGCGCTGCTGGCCTTCCCGATGACCTTCTTCGCCCACCGCGGCCTGACCCGCTTCGTGCTCTCCGGTCGTGAAGGCGCCGACATCACCGACGTGGTCGAGCAACATTTCGGCATCAAGGCCGGTGCGCTGATCACCCTGCTGTACTTCTTCGCCATCTTCCCGATCCTGCTGATCTACAGCGTCGGCCTGACCAACACGGTCGCCAGCTTCCTTGAACACCAACTGCATATCACGCCGCCGCCACGCGTGTTGCTGTCGTTCGTGCTGATCCTCGGCCTGCTGGCTGTGGTGCGTTGCGGCGAAACGGCGATCGTCAAGGCGATGAGCCTGATGGTCTATCCGTTCATCGTCGCGCTGCTGTTCCTCGCGGTGTACCTGATCCCGCACTGGACCGGCGGTATTCTCACCACGGCATCGCAAGTGCCAGCGCCGTCGGCATTGCTGCACACGCTGTGGCTGGCGATCCCGGTGATGGTGTTCTCGTTCAACCATTCGCCGATCATTTCGGCGTTCGCGGTGGACCAGAAGCGTCGTTACGGTGCCAATGCGGAGCAGCGCAGCTCGCAGATCCTCTGCCGTGCCCACCTGTTGATGGTGGTGATGGTGCTGTTCTTCGTCTTCAGTTGCGTGCTGACCCTGTCGCCGGAGCAACTGGCTGAAGCCAAGGCGCAGAACCTGTCGATCCTGTCCTATCTGGCTAACCACTTCAGCAACCCGGCCATTGCGTTTGCGGCGCCGTTGATTGCATTCGTGGCGATCTCCAAGTCGTTTCTCGGTCACTACATCGGCGCCAGCGAAGGCCTCAAGGGCCTGATCGTCAAAAGCGGCAAGCGTCCGGGCGCCAAGGCCCTGGATCGCATCGTCGCGGCGTTCATGCTGGTGGTGTGCTGGATCGTTGCGACCCTGAACCCGAGCATTCTCGGGATGATCGAGGCTGTCGGTGGTCCGGTGATCGCGGCGATCCTGTTCCTGATGCCGATGTACGCGATTCGCAAAGTGCCAGCGATGGCGCGCTATCGCGGTCAGGCATCGAACGTGTTCGTTACCGCGGTAGGTCTGGTGGCCATTTCGGCGGTGATTTATTCGCTGACGGCGTAAGCCAAAGCGCCGGATACTCAGCTACAGTGGCCGCTGTGCGTGATGCGCACAGCGGCTTTTTTTCGTCTGGAGACAGTGGATTGTCGAGCGCGCCCCAACCTGTAGCACCACCCAATCGCTGGCAGGACATCCTCGCCGGACTGTCGATTGCCGGTCTGCTGTTGCCCGAAGCGGTCGCTTATTCGACCATCGCCGCGCTGGCGCCGCAGGCGGGGGTGATCGCGCTGTTTGCCGGGCTGCTCTGCTATGGGCTGTTTGGTACCAGCCGCTTTGCCATTGTTTCGGCGACATCTTCATCTGCGGCGGTACTGGCGGCGGCCACCGCGACCATGGCCAATGGTGACCCGCAGTTGCGCGCGACGCTGGCGGTCGGGCTGGTGCTGGTCACTGGCGGGCTGTTCTTGCTGGCGGGGATCTTTCGTTTCGGCAGCGTCACCTCGTTTATCGCCAAACCGGTGTTGCGCGGATTCGCCTTTGGCCTGGCGCTGACCATCATTCTCAAGCAGGTCGCCAGTGTGGTCGGCGTGCACCTGACAGATGCCAATCTGGTGCGTTTCGCCCCGCAACTGCTTGAACAATTGCCGCAATGGAACTGGCCGGCCGCCGCTGTGGCGGCGGTCGCGTTGGTATTGTTGGGGTTGTTTGCCCGCTTTCCACGGGTGCCCGGTGGTTTGCTGGTGGTGGTGATCGGCATCGTTGCCGGGCAATGGCTGAATCTGCCGGCACATGGCGTGCCGCTGATCGGCTTGATCGACCTGAGCCTGGAGGTGCCGAACCTGCCGGTGCTGCCGTTCGCCGATTGGCTGCGGCTGGGCGAAGTCGGGTTTGCGCTGGTGATGATTCTGTATGCCGAGTCTTACGGCTCGATCAGTTCGTTCGCGCTCAAGCACGGTGATCGTGTGACCTCCAACCGTGACCTGCTGGCGTTGGGTGCATCGAACCTGTTGTCCGGGCTGTTTCATGGCATGCCGGCGGGGGCAGGGTATTCGGCGACGTCGGCGAACGAGGCGGCCGGGGCAACTTCACGCTGGGCCGGGGGCGTGGCGGCGCTGGTGGTGCTGGTGATCGTGCTGACCGTATTGCCGTGGATTGCCCTGACACCGGAACCGATTCTGGCCGCCATCGTCATGCATGCGCTGGGCCGTGGTTTGAGTCTGCAGCCGCTGGGACGCTATTTCATCTGGCGCCGGGACCGGGTGCTGGTGTTGTGCGCGGTAGGGGCGGTGCTGGTGTTGGGGATTCTGGATGGACTGCTGGTATCGGTGGCCATCAGCGTGTTGCTGATGCTCAAGCAGATGTCGGCAGCGGATATTCAGGTGCTCGGGCGGATCGATGGCGGGCATGATTTTGTCGATCTGCAGCGCCATCCGACGGCTGTCTCTGAGCCGGGGGTGTTGATTGTGCGGCCCAGTGAGGCGTTGTTCTTTGCCAATGTGGAGCGGATTCTCGGCGCGGCATTGCGTCTGATCCGGCATTCGGACGCGCCGGTGCACACGGTGATCCTCAGTCTTGAAGAAACCCCGGATCTGGATGGCACCAGTATCGAGGCGATGCAGGAGTTTTTTCTGCGGGTGCATCAGGAAGGCAAGCGGCTGATTCTGGCGCGGCTCAAGCATGAAGCGCTGGCGGTGTTGGAGGCATTGCCGGAGGTGACGGCCAACGGGGTGATCCTCAGTGGGTTGAGCGTAGATGGCGCGGTGCAGCAGGCCCGCAAGCTCAACCCATAACCCCCTGTAGGAGTGAGCCTGCTCGCGATAGCGTTGTGTCAGTCGATAAAAATGTAGCTGACACACCGCATTCGCGAGCAAGCCCGCTCCCACAGGTCATTCAGGCATAAAAAAACGCCGCTCATCTGACGATGGGCGGCGTTTTTCATTGCGTTGCAACGTTAGGCTTGAACGACCGGGATCTTGGCGTTCGCAGCAGCTTCACGGAACTCGGCGATCTGGTCGAAGGACAGGTAGCGGTAGACATCGGCCGCCATGCTGTCGATCTTGCCAGCGTATTCCATGTACTCCTCGACGGTCGGCAGGCGACCCAGGATCGAAGCAACGGACGCCAGTTCGGCCGAAGCCAGGTAGACGTTCGCGCCGTCGCCCAGACGGTTCGGGAAGTTACGGGTGGACGTCGAGACCACGGTGCTGTTCGGCTCAACGCGTGCCTGGTTACCCATGCACAGCGAGCAGCCTGGCATTTCCATGCGTGCGCCGGCCTTGCCGTAGATGCCGTAGTAGCCTTCTTCGGTCAGTTGGTGAGCGTCCATCTTGGTCGGTGGCGACAGCCACAGACGGGTTGGCAGCTGACCCTTGACCTGATCCAGCAGTTTACCGGCAGCGCGGAAGTGACCGATGTTGGTCATGCACGAACCGATGAACACTTCGTCGATCTTCTCGCCAGCAACGCTGGACAGCAGACGGGCATCGTCCGGGTCGTTCGGCGCGCACAGTACCGGCTCGCTGATGTCGGCCAGATCGATTTCGATGACTTCGGCGTATTCGGCGTCGGCATCGGCTTCCATCAGTTCCGGGTTGGCAACCCAGGCTTCCATCGCTTGAGCGCGACGTTCCAGGGTACGTGCGTCGCCGTAGCCTTCGCCGATCATCCAGCGCAGCAGAGTGATGTTGGAGTTCAGGTACTCGGTGATCGACTCTTTCGACAGCTTGATGGTGCAGCCTGCAGCCGAACGTTCGGCCGAAGCGTCGGACAGTTCGAACGCCTGTTCCAGGGTCAGACCTTCCAGGCCTTCGATTTCCAGGATGCGGCCGGAGAAGGCGTTTTTCTTGCCTTTCTTCTCGACGGTCAGCAGACCGTTCTGGATGGCGAAGTAAGGAATGGCATGAACCAGGTCACGCAGGGTGATGCCAGGTTTCATCTTGCCTTTGAAGCGCACCAGGATCGATTCCGGCATGTCCAGCGGCATGACGCCGGTGGCAGCGGCGAACGCGACCAGACCGGAACCGGCCGGGAACGAGATGCCCATCGGGAAACGGGTGTGCGAGTCACCACCGGTACCGACGGTGTCTGGCAGCAGCATGCGGTTCAGCCACGAGTGGATGATGCCGTCGCCCGGACGCAGGGAAACGCCGCCGCGGGTCATGATGAAGTCAGGCAGGGTGTGGTGGGTGGTCACGTCGATCGGCTTCGGATACGCCGCGGTGTGGCAGAAGGACTGCATGACCAGATCAGCGGAGAAGCCCAGGCACGCCAGGTCTTTCAGTTCGTCACGGGTCATCGGACCGGTGGTGTCCTGAGAACCTACGGTGGTCATCTTCGGTTCGCAGTAGGTGCCAGGACGTACGCCTTGGCCTTCTGCCAGACCGCACGCCTTGCCGACCATTTTCTGCGCCAGGGTGAAACCCTTGGTGCTTTCAGCCGGTGCTTCAGGCTTTTTGAACAGGTCGAACGCAGGCAGACCCAGTTCGGCGCGAGCCTTCTCGGTCAGGCCACGGCCGATGATCAGCGGAATACGGCCGCCGGCACGTACTTCGTCCAACAGAACCGGGGTCTTCATTTCGAAGGTGGTCAGGACTTCGTCAGTGCCGTGTTTGCAGACTTTGCCAGCATGCGGGTACAGGTCGATCACGTCGCCCATGTTCATGTTGGTAACGTCGAACTCGATTGGCAGTGCGCCGGCATCTTCCATGGTGTTGTAGAAGATCGGAGCGATTTTGCTGCCGAAGCAGAAACCGCCAGCGCGCTTGTTCGGCACGTAAGGGATGTCATCGCCGAAGAACCACAGGACCGAGTTGGTTGCGGATTTACGCGAGGAGCCAGTACCGACCACGTCACCGACGTAGGCGATCGGGAAGCCTTGACCGCGCATTTCTTCGATCTGCTTCATCGGGCCGGTCTTGCCTTGCTCGTCCGGAACGATGCCGTCACGGGCCATTTTCAGCATGGCCAGGGCGTGCAGCGGGATGTCAGGACGCGACCAGGCATCTGGCGCAGGGGACAGGTCGTCGGTGTTGGTTTCGCCGGTGACCTTGAACACGCGCAGGCTGATCTTGTCGGCCAGAACAGGGCGCTTCTTGAACCACTCGCCGTCAGCCCAGGATTGCAGCACGGCTTTGGCGTGAGCGTTGCCGTTCTTGGCTTTTTCAGCCACGTCGTGGAAGGCATCGAACATCAGCAGGGTGTGCTTGAGTTCTTCGGCAGCCACGGGCGCCAGCTCGGCGTTGTCCAGCAGTTCGACCAGGGTCACGATGTTGTAGCCGCCCTGCATGGTGCCGAGCAGTTCTACAGCGCGCTTCTTGTCCAGCAGAGGGGAGGAGACTTCGCCTTTGGCCAGAGCCGACAGGAAACCGGCTTTGACGTAAGCGGCTTCGTCCACTCCAGGTGGTACGCGATTGGTGATCAGGTCAACGAGGAAAGCTTCTTCGCCAGCCGGAGGATTCTTCAGCAGCTCGACCAGGCCTGCAGTTTGTTCGGCGTTAAGCGGCTGGGGAACGATACCCAGGGCTGCACGCTCTTCGATATGTTTGCGGTAGGCTTCAAGCACAGTTATTACCCTCATCAGTGGTCCCAAATGGGTGTCCGGGACGCTCATCCCGAAATTGCCGTACTCATGCACCTCACGACGTTGTGGGTCGTTTGGCCAGAATTACCGGCAATTCCTTACAGAAGCTGCTTTCAAAGTTTTACGCCTGCAGAACGGGGAGCTGATGAGGGTTGGCGTTGGGCTTTTCCCCGCTGGAAAAACCCTTCGCCAACACCGCTCTGAAGGAACGACTGTGCTCGTGACGCTTTGAAAACAGCTTCTAACGGACATTGGCGCCTTAAAAGGCTGGCTGATTCTACGGCAAAAAAAATTTAAAGGTAAGTCGGACTCTATTGGACTTTGGTGGCGTTGTGCGCGGGCGGAGCAAACCGCGATCCAGCGCTTGTCCCTGACGTTTGAGGGGTGATCAATGCCCGACAAAGGGCTAACATGCCGGCCTGTTCCGCGTTTCAGTGTTTTGCCAATTTATGCCCAATCAGACCATCAAGACCCCCTGCGTCGGCCTCTGCTCCACTGTTTACGGAGATCTGGTGTGCCGTGGCTGCAAGCGTTTCCACCACGAAGTGATCAATTGGAATGGTTACAACGAGGAGGAAAAGCGCGCGGTGTGGTTGCGTCTTGAGCAATTGCTGTCACAAGTGATGGCGGGCAAGGTCGAGATCTTCGATTCGGCGCGCCTGCGCCAGCAGCTGGAGCAGCGCAAGATCCGCTTCGTGCCGCACCAGTCGGAATATTGCTGGGCCTATCAGCTGATTGCTCGCGGGGCGCGGGTGATCATTAATCTGGAAGCCTATGGGATGGTGTTGCTGCCGGAGTTCCGCGACTGGAACCTGCCGGAACTGCGCGATGCCATTGATCGGGAATTCTTCCTGCTGTCGGAAGCGCATTACCAGCGCTACATTGCGCCCGGCTTCCTCAAGGACGCCTTTGGCGCCTGAAGATCAAAAGCTTCGCGAGCAAGCCCGCTCCCACAGAGGAATACATTCCAAAGGTAGGAGTGCATTTCAAATGTGGGAGCGGGCTTGCTCGCGAAGGGTCCATCCAATACAGCGCAATTCTCAGTGCTTCACCGCCAGCTCCACCAGATGGTCCTCAACCTCCTGCGGCTTGAGCACCAGCACATCGCTTTCCAGCGAATCAAGCACCACTTCGGCGGTATTGCCGATCAGCGCCCCTGACAACCCGGTCCGCGCCACAGTGCCGATGACGGTCACCGCCGCTTCCAGCTTGTGCGCCATGAACGGGATCAGCACATCCGCCGGGCCTTCTTCGATGTGCAGATGAGCGTCATCGACATCGAATTCGGCCTGAAACGCCCGGCATTGCTCGCGATACCTGGCCTCGATGGTTTCCTTGAGCTGAAAGGTCGGGTCAGCCGCCGAGAGCATCGGCGACGGGTGCGCACTGATTACATGCAGATGCCCTTTGGCCAGGCTGGCGATGTCAAAGCCGTGATCGATGATCGTCGTGTGCAAATGCCGGTGTTCGCCATCGGCGTTGCCCACGTTGACCGCTGCCAGAATCACCCGGTCCTTCCATGGTGTGCAGGTTTTCACCAGCAACACCGGGGTCGGGCAGTGACGCAGCAGTTTCCAGTCCGCCGGGGTCAGCAAGGCTTTTTTCAGCGCGCTGTCAGGAAAGTGCTGTTTGATCACCAGCCCGCAGCCTTCGGCCTGCTGCACATCGATGATGGTTTCGTGCAGGCTCTCGTTCCACGCCTGTTCGGTGGTCACGCTGTAGCCGTCGGCGATCAGCGCGGCTTTGAGCACGCCGAGCATGCCGGCGTGGTCGTGTTTGCGGTCACACACCAGCAGGTGCAGATGCGCCTGGGTCACGCCGGCGATCAACTTGGCGCGCTTGAGCGCCAGGCTTTCCGAATGTTCGGGTTCGATGACCACCAGAATGCTGCGAATGGCTTGCATGAGCGGAGTCTCCAGCAAAGAAAAGGCACGGCGTTGCACAACTATAGTTGCTGCTCATCGGCCTGCGACTTGATGCATATCAACGCCTGCGACTGGTGGTCTGCGGGCAGGCCGGTATAATCGGCGCCCTTCGCGCCAATACCTTTACCGTGAGCCCCATGATCCTGCCCGAAATCCACGAATTCCTTGGCTGCCGCACGCCCGACGCCTGGGTCCAGGCCGCACTGGCCGATCAGGAAACACTGCTGATCGACCACAAGAACTGCGAGTTCAAGGCCGCCAGCACCGCGCTGAGCCTGATTGCCAAGTACCATTCCCACGTCGACCTGATCAACATGATGTCGCGTCTGGCCCGGGAAGAGCTGGTGCACCACGAACAAGTCATGCGCATCATGAAGCGCCGCAAGATCGAGTTGCGCCAGCTGCATGCCGGGCGTTATGCCTCCGGCCTGCGCAAAGTGGTGCGCAGTCACGAGCCGGTGAAACTGGTCGATACGCTGGTGGTCGGTGCGTTCATCGAAGCACGCAGTTGCGAGCGTTTCGAGGCGCTGGTGCCGCATCTTGACGAAGAACTCGGCAAGTTCTATTTCGGCCTGCTGAAAAGCGAGGCGCGGCATTTTCAGGGTTATCTGAAGCTGGCTTACCAGTACGGCGACGCGAAGGACATCGCCCAGGTGATCGAAAAGGTTCGCGCTGCCGAGCAGGAACTGATCGAATCGCCGGATGAAGAGTTTCGCTTCCACAGCGGTGTGCCGGCCGCGGCCTGACACACAAACTGTTAAAAACTCTTAAGAGTATGAAATATCACCGAAAACCGGCCCCAGTGGCCGGTTTTTGCTGCCTGCAACCACGCCACACCCGCGATTGCCGCCATAATGTCGGCCACTTCACACATGGGTTGGCAGACGGTCGTTATGGATAACCTGGGTTTTGGCAAAGTCTTGCTGGTCGAAGACGATGAGCGTCTGGCCACGCTGATTGCGCACTTTCTCGAACAGCATGGCTACGAGGTGCGCGCAGTGCATCGCGGTGATCTGGCGATGGCCGCGTTTCTCGAGTTCCAGCCCAAAGTGGTGGTGCTCGACCTGATGCTGCCGGGGCAGAGCGGGCTGCACGTGTGCCGGGAAATCCGCAGCGTGTCGGACACGCCGATTGTCATCCTCACCGCCAAGGAAGACGACCTCGACCACATTCTCGGCCTGGAATCCGGCGCCGATGACTACGTGATCAAACCGATCAAGCCGCCGGTGCTGCTGGCGCGGCTGCGCGCCTTGCAGCGGCGCCAGGTGCCGGACAGCGGCGTCGTCAGCTCGCTGGAGTTCGGCCGGTTGAGCATTGATCGCAGCTGTCGCGAAGTGCGCCTGGCCGGCGAAATCATTGAAATGACCACCATGGAGTTCGAGCTGTTGTGGCTGCTGGCCAGCGCTGCCGGCAAGACCCTGTCGCGCGATGACATCCTCAACCGCATGCGCGGCATTGCCTTCGACGGGCTCAATCGCAGTGTCGACTTGTACATCAGCAAATTGCGCAACAAGCTCAAGGACAATCCCCGCGAGCCGGTCTGCATCAAGACCGTGTGGGGCAAGGGCTATCTGTTCAATCCGTTCGCGTGGGAGCTGTAGATGCTGCGGTTATTCCTCGGGCTGTTTCTGGTGATGACGGTGGGGCTGGTGCTGGCCCTGCAAACCGTCGAGCACACCTTCAACGCATTGCTCGACAATCAGATGCAGGCCTACAACCGTGAAGCGGTGCGTGGGCAGGCGTGGTCACTGGTCGAGCACATGCGCGATCAGCAAGGCGCGGCGCGCGAGCAGCAACTGGAGGCGCTGCGCCCGCACTACGGCTTGTCGCTGAAGCTGGTGGAGGCTGATCAACTGGCTCTCAGCCCTGAAGAAAAATCCGAGCTGGCGCAGAACCTGCTGGTGATTCGCGACAACTACACCCAGTTCATCAGCAACATCGACGGTGGTTCGCAGTTGCTCAGCATCAAGTTGCCGCCGGAGCCGAGCCTGATGCCGTTCTACATTGCGGTGGCTTACGCGATGCTCGCGGTGCTGATCGGCATCGTCCTGTTCTTCTGGGTGCGCCCGCACTGGCGCGATCTGGAGAGACTGCGCCTGGCCGCCGAGCGCTTTGGCGATAACGACCTGTCGGTGCGCATTCAACTGTCCAAGCGCTCGAACATCCGCGACCTGGCCGAGCACTTCAACCTGATGGCGGCGCGCATCGAGAGCCTGATCGCCAATCAGCGCGAGCTGACCAACGCCGTATCCCATGAACTGCGTACGCCGATTGCGCGGCTGTCGTTTGAGCTCGATCAGCTCAAGCAGCAACCGGACGCCAGCCAGAACCGCGAACTGATCGCCGACATGTACGCCGACCTTGGCGAGCTGGAGGAAATGGTCTCCGAACTGCTGACCTACGCCAGCCTGGAACGCGGTGCAACGGTGATCAAGCGTGAGAACATTCAGGCCGCCAATTGGCTCGACAGCGTGGTCGGCAGCGTGGCGCTGGAGGCAGAAGCGGCGGGGGTGCAATTGCTGATCGGTGATTGTCGGATCGACACAGTGCGCATCGAGCCGCGATTCATGGCGCGGGCGGTGATCAATCTGCTGCGCAATGCTATTCGTTATGCCGAACAGCGCGTTGAAGTAACGCTGGTGCGCACCGGTGATTATTACGAGGTGCGGGTCAACGACGACGGCCCGGGTGTGCCGGTGGACGGACGGGAGAAGATCTTCGAGCCGTTCTCGCGGCTCGATGCCAGCCGTGATCGGCGCACGGGTGGCTTTGGTTTGGGGCTGGCACTGGTGAGGCGGGTGTCGCAATCCCATGGCGGGCAGGTCGAAGTGGGGGAGTCGGTTTGGGGTGGGGCGTCGTTTCGGATGACCTGGGCGCATCTGGATTGATCTGCGTTGCCAGTCCCGGCTTCTTCGCGAGCAGGCTCGCTCCCACAGGTGAATGCATTCCAAATGTGGGTGCGGGCTTGCTCGCGAAGAGGCCATCAATCACACCGCAATTCCCGACTCATTTGACCAGCCCCAACCGTTCATGCCACTGCGCAATCGACTCTTCGGGATAAACCTCAAACTGCTTGTCCCCAGGCGTTGCGTCCACCTCAACCCATGGCGCCTTCGAACCGAGCATCAAATGCGTATGTTCCGGCGGTGTCGGCAATGGCGTGTCGATGGCCGAGGCGAACGGGTGGATCAACTCCGGCCATTGCGGGCTGAACAGCCACAAAGCGCTGCCGCACTGTGAGCAGAAATGCCGTTCGGCGGTGCTGCGGTGGGCGCGCTTTTCGCCTTCGTCCTTCATTTTCGCGTGGTAGATGCTGATGTTCTTGCGACCCTGGACCTTGAGGCTTGTCGAGTCGCCACCGAGGTTGATCGCATAGCCACCACCGCCCTGGGTCTTGCGGCAGATCGAGCAGTAGCAGCGTTGATAAGGGTAAGGGTGGGCGCTGGTCAGGCTGAAGGTGACGGCGCCGCAGTGGCAGGAGCCTTCGAGGTGCATGAGGGGCCTCCGGTGGGCTGAAGTAGTCCGGTTCAGCCTAGAAGGTTTGTGGCGATCATGCTGACGCCTTCGCGAGCAAGCCCGCTCCCACGGGGGAACGCATTTCAAAATGTGGGAGCGGGCTTGCTCGCGAAGAACGATAACGCGCAGCCACTGGACGCCCACCGCCAGCCCGGTCAGCATGGCCCACAAAAAAGGGATCACCCCATGCGAAAACTCCCCTCACTGGCCGCCCTGCGAACCTTCGAATGCGCCGCCCGTCACGCGCATTTCGGCCGCGCCGCCGCTGAGCTGTGTGTCACTGACAGTGCGGTCAGCCACCAGATCCGTCAGCTCGAAGAGCAACTCGGCGTTTCGCTGTTCATCCGCGAAGGCCGGCAGATCCGCCCGACCATCGCCGCCGGACGCCTGATGCAAAGCCTGCAGCAAGCCTTTGAACTGATCGGCGAGGCCTGCGATGAACTGCGCGACCCCTCGTCGTTGGCGGTATTGCGCCTGGCTGTGACGGCAGAACTGGCGCAAAAGTGGCTGATGAACCGCCTCACCGATTTCTATGCGCGCTACCCGCACATCACCCTGCATCTCTACGAACAGCCGATCGACGCCAGCGCGCCCGGTGAAGACATCGATCTGGCGATCACCTACGGCACCGGCCCGGTGGATAGCAGCGCCTACTTCGTGCGGCCGTTGCCGGCGCTACAGTTCTTCCCGGTGTGCAGCCCCGGGCTGTTCAACCAAGGCACGTTGAAAACCCCGAAAGACCTCGCGCGCCATTGCCTGCTGCACGACGACCAGGACGGCAAGACCTGGACCGCGTGGCTCACCAGTCATGCCGGCGATCTACGTCCGCAGCGCCAACTGTATTTCGCCCATGCCGGGCTGGCGCTGGAAGCGGCGGCGCAGGGGCAGGGGGTGGCGATGGGCGACAACCTTACCGCGCACGAGGACTTGCTGAGCGGGCGACTGGTGCGGCCATTCACCTCCAGCATGACCGCGCTCGGCCAATACGCGCTGGTTTGCGAACGGCTGCGCCTGGAGCGTCCGGCGGTCGCGCAGATGCTCGAATGGTTCAACGATCAGCTGGCCGATTGATGAATTGAATTCAACGGTTCCGAAATAATCATCGTTGGCGGGCCACGCGTCCGCGACCGTAGCCTGTGGTCATTCCCATCCCCAAGACGAGGTTTGATCATGGCACGTTTGCTCGACTCTACCCCTAAACGCGACGGCTTCCGCCTGCCCGGCGAATTCGAACGCAAGACCGGCTGCTGGCTCGGCTGGCCGGAGCGCACCGACGTGTGGCGCAACGGCGCGAAACCGGCGCAGAAAGTCTGGGTGCAGATTGTCACGGCGATCTCCCACAGCGAACCCGTCACCGTCTGCGCTTCGGCCGCGCAATTCGCCACCGCCCGCCGCCAGTTGCCGCCGCAAGTACGCGTGGTCGAGATGACCTGCAACGACACCTGGTTCCGCGACAGCGGCCCCTGCTTTGTGGTCAACGATGAGCGCGGCGAAGTGCGCGGCGTCGATTTCGAGTTCAACGCCTACGGTGGCCTGGACGGCGGTCTCTACTACCCGTGGGACAAGGACGATCAGATCGCCAGCAAGATCCTCGAAATCGAGCGTTTCGACCGCTACCGCGCACCGCTGATTGCCGAACTGGGCGGCATCCAGAGCGACGGCCAGGGCAGCATCCTCACCACCGAACAATGCCTGCTCAACCGCAATCGCAACCAGCATCTGGGCAAGGACGAAGTCACCCGGCGCCTGACCGATTACCTCGGTGCCGAGCAGGTGATCTGGCTGCCACGTGGCTGCAAGTTCGACGAAACCGACGGCCATGTCGATGACCTCGCGTGTTTCGTGCGTCCCGGCGAAGTGGTGCTGCAATGGACCGACAACCGCGACGACCCGCAGTGGGAAATCTATCAGGAGGCCTACGACATCCTGCGCAGCACCCGCGACAGTCGCGGTCGCGAGTTGATCGTGCACAAGCTGCCGCAACCGGACGTGCTGGAGTGGACCGCCGAAGAAGCCGAAGGCCTTGATCAGCAGGACAGCACCCACACCCGTCAGGCCGGCACGAAAATCTGTGCGTCGTACATCAACTACTACGCCGGCAACAGCTCGATCGTGGTGCCGCTGTTTGGTGATCGCAACGATCAGGTGGCACTGGCGACCCTTGCCGAACTGTTCCCGCAGCACAAGATCGTCGGCATTGAAAACTCCCGGGAAATCCTTCTCGGTGGCGGCAACGTCGCGTGTATCACCATGCCGCAGTACGCCGGCACGCCTTACAAAAAGGGGGTGTAATGATGGGCCTGCACAAACTGACTCAAGCGTTACTGCTGGTGCTTGCACCCCTGTGTGTGCAGGCCGCCGACACGGCCAAACCGGTGGTTAACCTGTACATCTGGGGCGAATACCTGGCCCCGGATACGCTGAAGAATTTCGAAGCAAAAACCGGCATTCACGTGGTCGCCGATCACTTCGATTCGCTGGAAACCGTGGAGACCAAACTGCTCACCGGGCGTAGTGGCTATGACCTGGTGCTGACCGCCGGCCAGCACCTGTCGCGGGCCATCGAGAGCGGCGCGATCCAGCCGTTGGACAAGGCACGGGTGCCGCACTTTGCCGGGGTGGGTGAAGAGTTTCGCCAGCACATGGCGGTGTTCGATCCGGGCAACCGCTACGCCGGGATCTACGCCTGGGGCACCACCGGGGTGGGTTATCGGGAAGACGCGATCCGGCAGCGCCTGCCGAATGCGCCAACCGACAGCTGGGCGATGCTGTTCGACCCGGCGGTGGTATCGAAATTTGCCGATTGCGGGGTGAGCCTGCTCAACGACCCGAACGAGGTGTTCGCGGCGGTCATGAAATACATGGGCCTGGACATCAACCGGCAGAGCCTCGACGACCTGAAACTCGCCGAGCAGCAACTGGCGAAGATCCGCCCGTACATTCGCTACTTCGACAATGACCTGAACATCAGCGACCTGGCCAACGGCAACACCTGCGTAGCGATGTCGTGGAACGGCAACGTGGCGATTGCGGCAGGGCAGGCGCAGGCGGCAAACAAGCCGTTCAAGCTCAGTTACCGCATCCCGAAAGAAGGCACGCTGATCTGGTTTGACGCCATGGTCATTCCCAAGGATGCACCGCATCCCCAGGCCGGGCTGGCGTTGATGGATTACCTGATGACCCCCGAGGTGATCGCGCCGATCACCGACACCATTCACTACGCCAACGCGATCACGGCGGCGGACGGTTTGGTGGATGCATCGATCCGCAATGATCCTGGGACGTACCCGTCAGAGGCGGTGTGGGCTTCGCTGTACAGCAAGAATGACAATGGCAAGGTGTTCAACCGGGCGTTGATTCGGGCGTTCAGCAAGTTGAAATCAGGTCTGTGAAAAGCCAACCCTCACCCCAGCCCTCTCATGGAGGGTGAGGGCAACGGTTTTGCCACGCGCCACAAATACCACGCTGCCACCGTCCGGTACGGGCTCCACGTCAGGCCGATTTCGATCATCTGCTTGCGCGTCGGTTGCACTTCCAGCCCCTTCAACCGGCGATAACCCTCGCGCACGCCGAAGTCGTCCGCCGGCAGGATATCCATGCGCTCCAGGCTGTAAATCAGCAGCATCTCCACAGTCCAGCGGCCAACCCCGCGCAGGCTGACGAGACGCTCGATCAACGCCTCGTCGTCCATCGCCAGCGCGGTGGGATAATCTGGCACCACGCCGTCCAGGCTCGCCTGGGCGATGCCCTGAATCGTCGCAATCTTGCCCGCCGAGAAGCCACAGCCGCGCAGTTGATCGAAGCCCGCCGCCAGAATCTGCGCAGGTCGGGGGAACGTCTGCCCGGGAAACAACGCCACCAGACGCCCGACAATCGCGTCGCCGGCCTTGGCGTGCAGTTGCTGATAGGCAATCGCCCGCACCAGCGACTCGTAAGGATCACGCGCCGGGTGCGGTTGATGCAGGCAGGGGCCGACAGCGCTGATGTGCCGCTGCCAGTCCTCGTCGAGTGCGGCCAGATGTTTGCGGGCCGCTTGATAACGCTCGGCCATGCTTATTTCAGCAGACCGTTGACTTCGCCGTAGGTCAGCGCCTTGAGCGCATGGGTGTCGAGCTTGCCGCTGGCAAGGAAACTTTTCACCAGGGTATCCATTGCGCCATAGAGGAACTCGGCGATGCCGGAGCCGGCGCTCAAACGGCGCACACCCAGGGCCTGAAGCTCCTCGGGCGAGGGCAGGCAGGCGAACCCCAGGACATTGACCGGCAACGATGTGCCTTTGCAGATCGCCTCGATTTCATAGGCAGCGGTGACGCCGGCCGCGAACAAACCATCGGCCCCGGCCGCCTGGTACAGCGCCGAGCGCCGCAGGGTTTCAGCGACGCGGTCTTGCGCCGGGACCAGGCCTTTTAGGTAAACGTCGGTGCGGGCGTTGATGAACAGCTTCACATCACGCTTCTGAGCGACTTGCCGCGCCACTTCGATCTTGCGCGCCAACAGCTCCGGTGCGCCGCTGCCGTCCTCGATATTGATCCCGACCGCACCGGCGGCCAACACCGCATCGATGACCTCGGCCACGCGCCCCAGGTCATCGGAATAACCGGCTTCGATGTCCACGCTCAGCGGCACCTTGATCACCCGGGCGATGGACTCCACGGTGGACATCAAGCGTTCGAGGGGCAGGGTATTGCCGTCCGGATAACCATGGGCCCAGGCCACCGCCGCGCTGCTGGTGGCGACCGCTTTGCCGCCCGCGTGCTCGACCAGTCGCGCACCGGTGGCATCGGCGACGTTGGTCAGGATCAGCAGGCCATCCTGGTGCAGCTGGTGAAACTGTGTGTCGAGTGTGCTCATCGAAATCCCTTCTCTTATGTTGTGCCGTGGTCAGAAAGCCAGTGGCTGCGTGAGCTGCACGGCGGCGTTTTCCAGCCGCAGCAGAAACGCCTTGCGCGGCTGCCCACCACCATAGCCGGTCAGCGAGCCATCCGCACCGATCACCCGATGGCACGGCACCACGATCGCCAGGCGATTGTGCCCGTTGGCCAGCCCCACCGCACGACTGGCGCCGGGTTTGCCCAGGCGTGCGGCGACACTGCCGTAGGTGCTGGTGCGGCCATAAGGGATGTTCAGCAGTTCGCGCCAGACTTGCCGCGCGAACTCGCTGCCGGGCAGGTGCAAGGGTACGCTGAACACGCTGCGCGTACCGGCAAAATATTCGTTCAGTTGCTGCTCGATCTGCTGCAGATGGGCGTTGTGCCCAGGTGCGACCACGTAGCCGTGGCGGGTCTGCAGCTCATCGATCTCGCGGGTCAGTGCCGGGCGATCGAGAAACTCCAGCAATACCAGCCCGCGATGTTCGGCCATGGCGATCATCGGCCCCAACGGCGTGGTCAGACGGGTGAACAGTAGCGGTTCACTGTTGGCCGCCCGGCCCGGGGTGATGTGGAACGACTTCTGGAACGCATCGCGAAAACCGCTGAGCGATTCGTAGCCGGAATCAAACGCCGCATGGTCAATCGACGTACCTTGGCGGATTCCGCCCAGCGCCATGCCCAGCCGGCGGGTGCGCAGCCAGGCGTGGAAAGTCATGCCGAAATGCTGCTTGAACCAGCGCCGCAGCTTCAGCGGCTCGATGCCTGCGGCCAGCAACTGAGCGTCGCTCCAACGCAGCTCCGGGTCCGCATCGACGGCGGTCAGCAGGCGCTTCACCCATTCGGGGGCAATCGCGGCGGCGTCCAGCGGTTTGCAGCGCAGGCAAGCGCGATAGCCGGCCGTCAGGCATTCATCGGCATGGGCGAAGAATTCGACGTTTTCCGGTTTCGGCTTGCGCGCCGTGCAACTGGGGCGGCAGAAGATCCCGGTGGTTTTCACGGCCGTGAAAAACACCCCCTCATAGGCGGTGTCGCGTTCGAGCATGGCGCGAACCATCTCGGCGTGGGGCGGCAGGATTGCGGTTTGTATGTTCATGGCCAAAGCTTAAATCCAGGATTTCGATGGCTCCACCGAAAAATCGACAATGAATTTTTTTGATTCTGCACCACAATCAGCGGGTCGCCGATTTGAGGAAGCAACCCCATGCAACCGTTCATCATCCAACGTATCGACCACATCGTCCTGCGCGTCGCGGAGCTGCAGCGCAGTATCGATTTTTACGGCCAGGTATTCGGTGCCGAAGTGGTCAGGCACAACGAGAAACTGGGGCTGGTGCACCTGCGTGCCGGCAGTTCGATGATCGATCTTGTCGACTTGCAGGGTGAGTTGGGGCGCAAGGGCGGCGGGGCGGCCGGTGCCGAGCGGCGCAACGTCGATCACTTCTGCCTGCGCATCGAACCGTTCGATGAACCGGCGCTGACCAAACACTTGCAGGCGCACGGCCTGAGCGTCGAAAAAGCCGCCAGACGTTTTGGCGCCGAGGGCTATGGTCTGTCGCTGTACTGCTTCGACCCGGACGGCAATCAGGTCGAACTCAAAGGCCCGTCCGAGGCTTAAGCCCGTTTCGCCATCAGCAGCACCGAAGCCGCCGCCGACAGCAGTCCCGCGCAGCAACGGTTGAAGATGCGTTTGCCGCGCGGTTCGGCGAACCAGCGGCGCATGTGCAGGCCCATCCAGGCGTAGGCGCCGATGGCGATCCATTCCAGCAGCAGGAACAGCGCGCCGAGCACGGCGAATTGCGCCGGCACCGGACGGCTCGGGTCGACGAATTGCGGCAGAAACGCGGTGAACAGCAGGATCGCTTTCGGATTACCCGCCGCCACCAGAAACTCCTGGCGCGCCAGGCGGAAAAAGCCAACCGAGGTGCCTGTTACCTGCTGCTCGGCATCGGGATTGGCCCGCCACAGTTGCCATGCCAGGTACAACAAATACGCCGCGCCGATGATCTTGATCGCATGGAACAGCCATTCCGAGGTCCGCAGCACCACCGACAGTCCCGCGCCAGCGAGGGCGATCATCCCGGCGAACGCCAGAATCCGCCCGATACCGGCCGCGCAGGCACGTCGATAACCATAACGGGTGGCATTGCTCACCGACAGCAGGTTGTTCGGGCCGGGGGCCATGTTCAGGGCGAAACAGGCCGGGAGAAACAGTGTGAGCGTGGCGAGGTCCATGGTGGCACTCCAGAAACGTGGATGCGCATTTTTATCACAGCCCCCGGGCGTAGCGCCCCGTACAGTCAAGCGACGCTGTCGCGGTACAGCGTCGATGCTCGTTGATCAACCCGGTCGAACTTTACGCTGCCACGGCCACTCAGAAAGACTCGAAGGGGGTGGCTGCGGCAGAAAAAAATTGCCTGCCCAGTCAGCATGGGCGGAGGCCGTGATAACTTCGCCCTCTGCCATACCAACCCTGCAAGGCCCCAGGCGGCCCCACCAAGAGCGAAACACATGCAATCAAAGGCTCGTGATGTTTATGTGCCACCAGTGCTGCAAGATCTGCGGGCCGGCACTGCCGAACTGCACATCGCACTGGAAAAACGCCTTCCTTTTTTCTCCGATCAGCTCGATGCGAACGCCTTCCACCGGTTGATGCAGGCCTATTACGGGTTTTACCAGCCACTGGAAACCGCCTTGCTCGACAGCGCCTGCATTCCCGCCGATTTCGATTTCGCCCCGCGACTCAAGACCCCAACCCTGCAACGCGATCTGCACAACATGGGCGAGTCGACCCAGGGGCTGGAACGCTTGCCGATCTGTCGCCAATTGCCGGTCATCGATTCCGGTGCGGCGTGCCTGGGCGTGTTGTACGTGCTCGAAGGCGCGACGCTGGGCGGGCAGATCCTGCGCCGCGAAATCGCCACGCGCCTGGGTCTGGACGCCGACAACGGTGCAGCCTTTCTCGACGTTTACGGCGCCGCCACCGGCCGCCGCTGGCGCGATTTCATTGAATACCTGGGCGCGTGCCCGATGGACGTCGACGAGCGCGCGGCTGTTGTCGCCGCGGCTCAAACCACATTCAGCTGTTTCGAGCGCTGGCTCGAAAGCCGGGAGGTACTGGCATGACCCCGCAAGACCAAGAAGCCTTTGAAGAACTGCTGGCCAACTGCGCCGACGAACCGATCCGCTTTCCCGGCGCGATCCAGCCCCATGGCCTGTTGCTGACCCTGAGCGAGCCTGCTCTGGAAATCATTCAGATCAGCGCCAACGTCGAGTCCTTGCTGGCGCGCCCGGCAGAACAACTGATCGGCCAGCCGCTGCACAGTCTGCTCGGTGACGTGCATGCCGCTGCCGTGCGCGCAGCCATGCAGCAAGCGTCATTCTCCGACGCGGGACCGCTGCATTTTCACCTCAACGGCACCGCGTTCGAAGGCCTGCTGCACCGCCATCAGGGCGTGTTGATTCTGGAACTGGAAATCCACGTCGAGAACTTCCAGCCGCGTAACGTCGCCGGCAACCAGACCCACCTGGGGCGCATGCTCCAGCGTCTGCAAGCGGCGACCACGTTGCAGGCGCTGTACGACATCAGCGTCAAGGAAATCCAGGCGATGACCGGTTACGACCGGGTGCTGATCTACCGATTCGAAGAGGAGGGGCACGGCCAGGTGATTGCCGAGGCGTCCGACCCGTCGATGGAAGTGTTCAATGGTCTGTTCTTCCCGGCCTCTGACATCCCCGAGCAGGCGCGTGAGCTGTATCGCACCAACTGGCTGCGGATCATCCCCAACGCCGATTACCAGCCGGTGCCGCTGGTGCCCAAGCTGCGTCCTGACACCCAGACCGCGCTGGACCTGAGTTTCGCCACGCTGCGCAGCGTCTCGCCGATCCACTGTCAGTACATGAAGAACATGGGCGTGCTGTCGTCGATGAGCATTTCCCTGCTCAAGGGCGACAAATTGTGGGGTCTGATCAGTTGCGGTAACCGCCAGCCGCTGCACGTGCCGCATGAGCTGCGCAGCGCCTGTCAGACCATCGGCCAGGTATTGTCGCTGCAGATCAGCGCCATGGAAGCGCTGGAAATCAGCCGTCAGCGTGAAGAAAAGGTTGAGGCGCTGGCGCTGCTCAATCAGGCAATGATCGATTCGCCGCAAAACGTTTTCGACGGTCTGGCGCAGCAGCCGCAAGTGCTGATGGCGCTGGCCGGGGCGGGAGGTATCGCGATCATCGAAGACAAGCAGTTGCACCGTTACGGCAACTGCCCGGAGCCGGATGACATCCGCGCCTTGCACCGCTGGTTGCAGGACAGCGGCGAGGCGGTGTTCGCCAGTCATCACCTGGCCAGTGTGTACCCGCCCGCCGCGCAGTTTCAGCAAGTGGCCAGCGGCGTCCTTGCGATGAGCCTGCCCAAACCGGTGGACAACGGTGTGCTGTGGTTCCGCCCGGAAGTGAAAGAGAACATCAATTGGAGCGGCGATCCGCGCAAACCGCTGGATCTGGAAAACTCCGACGCCGGCCTGCGGCTGCGCCCGCGCACGTCATTCGAAATCTGGAAAGTCGAGATGGCCGGAATCTCCACCAAATGGAGCCACGGTGACCGGTTTGCCGCCAATGACCTGCGCCGCTCGGCCCTGGAAAACGATCTGGCCCGGCAAGTGCGCCGCGAGCAGGAGGCGGTGCGAGCACGGGACGAGCTGGTGGCGGTGGTCTCCCACGACCTGCGCAACCCGATGACGGTGATTTCGATGCTCTGCGGCATGATGCAGAAAGCCTTCAGCTCCGACGGCCCGCATACCTCACGGCGGATTTCCACAGCCATCGACACCATGCAGCAAGCGGCCGGGCGCATGAACACGCTGCTCGAAGACCTGCTCGATACCTCGAAAATCGACGCCGGGCGCTACAGCATCGCACCGCAGACTCTGGATGTCGGGCAGATGTTCGAGGAGACCCAGGCGCTGCTCGGGCCGCTGGCGCTGGACAAGGACATCAGCATCTCGTTTGAAGCCGACGCCGATCTGAAAATCCATGCCGATCCGGAGCGTCTGTTTCAGGTGCTGTCGAACCTGATCGGCAACGCGATCAAGTTCACGCCACACAGGGGCTCGGTGGGCGTGCTGGCGAAGTCGGTGGGTCACGAAATCGTGTTCACCGTGCGTGATACCGGCGAAGGCATTCCCAAGGAAAACCTGGCGCATGTGTTTGACCGCTACTGGACGGTGAAGGAGGGCAATCCGACCGGAACCGGGCTGGGTTTGTACATCACTCAGGGCATCGTTGAAGCCCATGGCGGGCGGATCGAGGCCAGCAGCGAGCCGGGAAAGGGCACCGAGTTTCGGTTCACCGTGCCGGTGAGTGTTGAAAACCGATGAATAGTCCGTGCCCCGGCGAACGGGGCACGGACCCGGGGTCAACCCAGGTCACTCAACAATATGAATACGTGTTTCGGCATCGGTGTAAATCGGTGGTTGCGTAGCTGGCTGATCGCGTACACCGCGCTGGCGGTGCGGCCATTGCCATCGCCGAAGCCCTGAAAACCTGCAATGGCTGCCAGCAAGTGCTTGTCGAAGTGATCATGGGCGGCATCCAGTTGCTTCAGATGTTGCTCCAACAAGGCATAACCACTGACGCTGCTGCCATATTTTGAGGGCGCCCCGGCCTCACGCACAGTCCCTGCCAGTTGAGGAACCAGTCGGCTGTGGATCTCTTTGACCACGGCCGCGTCGGTCAGGGATTTGTTGTTGCCCGTGTATTCACGCAAGATCGCAACGATGTGTTCCAGTTCGTTATCGGAGGTCGAGCCCTTGACCATCCAGGCTCCGGCCCTCTGTGCATGGTCGGTGAAACCCCGGGGGTTGAAAGCAGACTCCGGCATTACGTCGGTGTAGGGCGGCTTGCCCAGATCCAGCTTCAAGACGCTTTGCTGATGACTCTTGAGGTAGTTGATTTTCTTTGTTTCGAGCTCGGCCAGGAAGCCAAGTGTGTCGGAATAGTCACCCGCGTTTGTAGTGAACTTGGTGCCGTTGAACTGAGGGCCTTTGCTTTTTGTGAAGGTGATCAGTACGTCGTTCGCTGCGGCATGGCCGATCAATGACTCCAGGTCTCGGAAACCTTTCGAGGACTGAGTCGCTTCTCTCGTCGCATTGTTGAACAGATGCTGCAGTTCTGCCGAGGACGTGCCTTTGGGGACGGAAACCGCCTCGCCACTCAGTCGTGCGACGATGTGTTCGACCGTTTCCAGCGCATCATCGTTGAACAGCGCCCGGGCGTGAGCCACTGTCGGCAGCGTCATGCGAATATCGGCGGCGACGCCAGTCTTGTTCAGCGCCCTGACCAGGTCATACGAGCCACTGGTTGTTGCGGTCAACGCACGCAGTTGGCCTGCACCAGCCTTGGTCACGGAATGGCCGAAGTGACTCAGTTTCATCGCTCCTTTGCCAACCAGTTTGGCTCCTCCGTAGGCCAGTGTTGGCACGCCATCAAGCGGATTGAACGCCGATAACAAAAATCGTGAGCCGACCTTGCTCAGATTCAGCAGCTTTGAGCTGCTGGCCAGCGCTTTACTGAAGGGGCCGACCGCTCCGGCAAAGACAAAGAGGATGGCGGTAAGGTCCATGACACAGCTGAATACAGTCTCGCTGTGACGCTCTCGGTCTCCCGAAACGATGCCTTCGATGCACTGTTTGAACGGAATGATGACATTAAGAATGGTATCCACGATGTTGTCGTTTTGATCGAGCCTCTCTTGGAGTTTGGTTTTGTCGTAGCCCGTGGCATAAAACTGATCGTAAGTGGTGGGTGGATTATGCTCGGCAACCTTCTCTCCAATCATGTTGAAACGTTCGGAGTGGAAACTTTGCAGCGGGCTGCGAAGGTACGGAGGTCTATCAGGCAGGCTTTCAAGTTCAGCAAAGCGCTCGAGCAAGACCCCCGTTGTTTTATATTCTTCTTCATCCCTTTGCTCGCTTCCTTTGAAATACTCGTCCATATCGACAACGGCGTTATTCAGAAAGGTCAAAGACTTGAAAGGGTCGTCATCACCATTAGGGCCGACGGTGTACCACCCACCAATATCGAGAGTCCGGCCTTGCGTGTAGGCTTTAGCCAGTTCTGGATTGCGGCGGCATATGCCCTGTAACGGGAATAATTCATAACCGCTTATTTGCGTGCCGAGTCGGCATAGAATCACCACGCCAAAACTTCCTGTATTGGCGGCATCGCGCGGTGGATTGTTGCTTCCTAATCCTGCGCGCGGCGTTGTATTGCGCACATGATAAATAGCCAGCTCACCGTGCTCGATCGCCAATCGGTCTCGCAGGGGAAGGCGCGACAACGCCAGCCGTGAAACCGTAGCGATTGCAGATTTATATTTCTCGAAGTGCTCTTTTACCTTGGTTGTATAGAGGGTGTCGATCGGCTCCAGCGCTAACAGGCTTGGGGATCTTTTGTAGATGCTCTTGCCCGTTCTGGTGTCGTATTCCTGTCGACGTAATAAATCACGCGTCATGTAGATATCCAGCACGGAATGGTACTGGCTTTTGTAACGGCGATCGCGAGGCAACTCTACTTGCGTCAGCGGTGGGCAGCTAGTTTCATTCAGTACATCAATTGCCCACTTCCGCCGACTGACGGGTGGGGTGGCGATCACGTCGAGCGCTGTTGTTACGGCCTCTATGTGTGCGTTGTAGTGAATGGCGGCCTGCTTGATGATTTCCTGTGTCGGAAGTACATCGGCGTTGACCGGGTTGACTTCATTAAGGGTCGCCCAGTCCCTGATTGCGTGCAGGTTTGCCCAGTCGTGCAGCATCTCTTGTTGAGTGCTGACTGGCGTAATTGCCCCAAGCTCAAGCAGTTTTTCATAGGACATCTGACGGGAAAGTCCGGGGGCAACGCTCTCGGCCAGCAATACTGATTTGCGCAACATCACCCAGCCGGGTGTGCCAAGCTGCAGTGCCGCCGGAGCCCTGACCAGACACTCCGGTGCGAGCCCGGCAAGAATCAGCTGGGTTGCCAGCGGTACGGCAGGCTCATTGACTCCGTGCCTGGTGAGCAACTGTTGCAGGGCCTTGCGGATCTCATAGGCGTTGGCGTGAACATGGCTCGATGTGTAGATGTTATGCGCGATAAAACTCTGGTTTTTGTCGGCGCGGCCCAATGAAAAGTCCAGCATCAATGCGGCAATCAAAAGACGGCTGCGTTGTTCTGTACTGATGGGCGATGCGCTGGCTGGTAGCGGCAGGTCCAATGCATCAAGGCAGGATTGCGCGAATGCCTTGGCTTCGTCTGTCTCGATCAACAGCGTCCAGCTTTGTTCCGGATATTCACGCAGAAACGTCGCCGTCTCTTTTTTAAGTAACGCGTTGGTCAAGTAGTTGATCAGCGGCTCTCGGCGTGTATCACCGCGTTGCAGCAGCTTGTAGATGGTTTGATAGATCTGCGAATGGTCATCGTCGTCGATAACGAGCTTCGTTTCGCCGGTTTCACCACAGACGCCCCAGTAGTTACCGTGTGTCGGCGCAGAGGGTAATGTCAGCTCGAGCAGTGCGATCAGGTTGTGCGCTTCGTCGATCGTCTTCGGCATACTCAATTGCTGGAACTGTAACCAGTTGAGCAGTGGCACGCGGTTGCTGGAAGAAACGATTGCGCCGGTCAGAAACGCATTTTTTGCCACCAGTTCGGCATCGGTCTTGAGCGAAGCGTCGGCGCGGACCTGTTCTGTAATGTTGATGAATTCGAGAAAAATGCCGCCCCGCTTTTCAACTTCATAAACCTGAAAGATCAACCCTTCTTCGCTGATCAGAGTCCAATTGTCGCTGGTCAAGTTTAAGGCTCTGACAATGGCAGTGAACGGCGGTTGTCGGACTAACTGACGCAGCACAATATGCGCCGAAAGCTGAGAGGCGTAGAACTGGCTTTCTTCGGTAATCGATACGACCAGTTGTTTTAGATCAATAAGATTGGTGGGGTAGCGATAAGGGTCAGATGCTTTAAGTTTCTTCAGCGCGTCCAGTGTGGTTCTGATTGTTTCGGCTGCTGCGCGGCGCTCTAGTTGATGTGCGGATAAGGGTGCGCCGGGAAAAAGATTTGCGGGGATTTTCATTGCCGAAGTCCGTCCGTGGTTTAGAGAGTTCTATTTGAATCCGGTAGAAGTTGATGTCCGGGTGGGAACTATATCCATCTCTATGTTCTTTTGACTTGCGTGATTGGTTTCAGGCTGTGTTTGAGTGGGTTGTTTTAATCGTTATTGAGTCGGGACGTTTTCAGGTGCGCGGGCCGGATGCGCAATAGTGGAGGCGAAGGAGATTGTGTCAGGGTAATTTTGTGCAATATCGCAGGCGCGCTACTCGCTACCGTGGTCATCTTGTTCCTCGTTTTGAAGCAGGTGTGCGATGAGTCTGATTGTTTCAATGGCCGCATTTGCCCTGGTGGCGTCCATCACTCCGGGGCCGGTCAATATCGTCGCGCTGAGTTCCGGTGCGCGGTTCGGCTTCCGGGCCAGTCAACGGCATGTGGCCGGGGCGACGTTGGGCTTTGTGCTATTGCTGGTACTGATGGGCCTTGGGCTGCATGAAGTCCTGACACTGTGGCCGTCACTGGCCCGTGTGGTGCAACTGGCCGGGGTCGCGTTTCTGTTGTTCATGGCCTGGAAACTGGCGATTGATGATGGACAGTTGAGTACCGGGGAAGTGGGATGTGCACCGACGATGCTCTATGGCGCCGTGATGCAATGGCTCAACCCCAAAGCCTGGCTGGCCTGCGTGGCGGGGATGGGCGCATTTGTGGCCGATGGCGAGGCGCGACTGGTCTGGCAGTTTGCGGCGGTGTATCTGGTGATCTGCTATCTGTCGGTGGGTTGCTGGGTGTATGCCGGGACGTTTTTGCGCGGGTATCTGGGCAATCCGACGGGGATGCGTCTGTTCAATCGGCTCATGGCGTTGCTGCTGGCGGTGAGTGCAGGGTATCTGCTGCTGCCTTGAATCCTGGGTATTCGGCGTATCTGCTTTGCAGCATGGCCACCCACTCTGCGGCGAATCGGTGACAATCACCGGGCCAGCGAGCCGTGAGCAGTTGGCCGTCGCGCACCACAAACCCGGTTTGCGGCGCTTGTGCACTATCGCGCTTGGCGATGAGCGGGCCACGTACAAAATCGGCCTTGTGCGACAGCGCCGCGGTGACCTCTGCCTCGACGGTCTGCTTGTAAGTGCGGTAGTAGCGCCCGAGCCAGACTGCCGTCATCAGCCAGGCCGGAAGCTCCATGGTCGAGCCCAGCAATGCCGTGACTTTGCGCCCGAACAGTATCGAACGTCCGGTGTCGGGGTCGAGGGTGCGGGCCAGCAACAGCACGCCATGACACACCGCCGCCACGGGTTTTTGTGCGTTGAAAAACTGCAGGGCGATGTCTCGTGCCTGCGCCGATTCCAGCAGGCTGCGCATGCCTTTGGCATGACCACCGGGGATCAGCAAACCGTCGAACTGCGTCGAGTCGACATCAGCGTACGCCAGGGGCTGAAGGAACGACGGGCTGTCGATCATCTGCGCGTAACTGTGCAGATCGGCCTTGCGTGTCATCAGCATGGGGTTCAGTGGCCCGAACCCGGTGCTCACCAGCCGTGGGTCGGCGTAGGCAGCCAGGCCTTGCGGCGTGGCAAAGCGTGCCTCGATGCCCGCGTCGCGCAGCGCCTGCCACGGCACGCTGCTTTCAGTCGGGTCGTAATCGGCGGACGGTAAAAGAATCAGGATCATCCAGGGCAAACTCCCAGGCCAGGGCGGGTGGTTGATCTGCAGCGTAGCCGGTTTTGGCTGTCAGCCGCGATATTGACCCGGAGTGGCGGCCAGGTGCTGTTTGAATGCCCGCTGAAAATGCGCCTGATCGGCGAACCCCGCTTCAAGCGCCACATCGGCGATCAATTGCCCGTTGCGCAGGCGTTCGCGGGCGAACTGGATGCGTTGGTTGACCAAAAAGGCATGCGGGGTCATGCCGTAATGCAGCTTGAACGCGCGGATCAGGTAGGACGGCGACAACTGCGCCGCCGTGCAGATGTCGTCCAGGCTCAGCAGGGCAGTGCAGCGTTCGCGGATGAAGTCGGCGGCGCGTTCGAGCTTGAAATTCGGCTCGCGCAACGGTCGTTCCGCCGGGTTCAGGTGCCCTTGCAGATCGCTGAAAAACTCGACCGCTGCGCTCTGTTTGCGCAGCGCATCCTGCTGCTCATCGACCAGCGTGTCGTAAAGCCCTTGCAGGTCCCGGAACAGTCGCGGGTCATTCAAGTGGGTGGTGGAGAATCGGCGAAACGCGAGTTCGGCACTGAATCCCAGTTGATGCTGCAAATCCGTCAGCCAAGGCGTCTCCACATACAGCATCAGGTACGACCACGGCTGGTCATCGATCGGGTTGCAGGCATGCACGTCACCCGGATTCATCAGCACCACGGTGCCGGCCGCGACCTCGAACTGCGCGTGTTCATGCACATAAATGCTACGCCCGGCGGTGATTGCGCCAATCGAGAAATGCGCATGGGAATGCCGGGCGTAGCAGACCTCACGGCCATCAGCGATGGCCCGCGCTTCGATAAACGGCAGGGCGTCATCGCGCCAGAAGCGCGGGGCTTTTTCAGGGTTCTTGGCGGCAGCGTGTTTCATCGTTATTGTTCCCGGCAAGCCAGTCCCGGAGTGTATTAGTTCTGGCCGGCAAAGGCCCGCTCCAGTTCGGCGATGTCGAGTTTTTTCATTTTGAACATGGCCTGCATCGCCCGCTGTGACTTGCTGGTGTCGGCGTCTAGCATCATGTGCATGAACGCCACCGGCACGATCTGCCACGATACCCCGAACTTGTCCTTGAGCCAGCCGCATTGCTGGGCCTCGACCGGGCCGCCGGCAGACAGGTTGCCCCAGAAGTGGTCGACTTCTTCCTGATTCTGGCAATTGACCTGAAACGAGATCGCCTCGCTGAACTTGAACATCGGCCCGCCATTGAGGCCAGTGAAGCTCTGGCCGTCGAGCTCGAAACTGACGGTCATCACCGCGCCCTCCGGTTTACCGTGAAATTCCTGACCGACCTTGCTGTAGTGGGTCAGGCCGGTGATTTTCGAGTGATCGAAGATCGAGCAGTAGAACTTCGCCGCCGCTTCGGCCTGATCGTTGAACCACAGGCACGGCGTGATTTTTTGAAAGCGTTGCATGGCAGTCATCCTCGGCAGGTTAGACACGCAGGATTAACAGCGTAGTCAGTCCTTGGTCGACTGGCGGTGCCGTAGATCGACAATTCGAACAATTGAAGTCAAACCCCTTGTAGAGGAGTGAGCCTGCTCGCGATGGCGTCGGCACAGCCTGCATGGGCGTCGCCTGACCCAGCGCCATCGCGAGCAGGCTCACTCCTACAAAGGGCTCGAGCTGCCGAGTCAGCGCGATTCGGCGATCATCAGCAACGACTGCGGCACCGCGCTTTGCGGATGCTGCGGTTCCTGCAGGCCTATCAGCCTGAATCCCGCGATGTCCAGGGCATTCAGCCAACTCGACAGCGTGCGGAAGTACCACGGCATCGGCTGCCACTGGCCCTTGAACCCGGTGAAGGATTCTTCACGCCAGCCGTCCTGATAGTCGCCTGCTGCAACCGTCCACGGGTGCAGCGTCTGGATGATCAAGGCGCCGCCGGGGACGAGTAATGCATTCATCGCCGTGAGCAGCGCAATGATGTCCTGATGCAGCAGCGAGAAGTTCGCGCAGATCAGCTCGAAATCGCGGCCGACATCGACCTTGGCGTCAACCAGCTCTTCGTAACTGGCGACCTGTACCTTGGCCGACCCTGCCGCGCGTGCCGCCTCGACCAGCGTCGTATCGCCATCCACTCCTGTCGCATCAATGCCCCGATCGGCCAGCGTCCGTAACAACCAGCCTTCGCCGCAACCCAAGTCGAGCACACGTTCCGGCTGACGGCCCATGATTGCCAGCAGGATCGCCTGATCGGTGACCTGCCGGCGGCTTTCGATGGCACCGCTGCGGATCACCTCGATCCAGGCGTCAGCGTTGATGTGCCAGCTCTGCAGAAGGGTGGCTTCGGGGGAGGGCATGTCAGTGTCCGAAATGTGGGGATGAGGAATGCAGTATGGACTGCGCAAAGCAGCGCGCGGGGTGGGGGACGGATTTTGCCGCAATGATTCATGTAATTTAAACGCGTGCGCAGTGTTGCGTTCAGACACTGAAGACATAAGCAATCAGAGGAGGTGCGACATGGATCAATTCATCGGCGGTTGCCTGTGCGGCAATGTACGTTTCGAGGCAACCGGGCAACCTTACCGCGTCGGCCTCTGTCACTGCCTCGATTGCCGTAAACATCACGGCGCGCTGTTTCATGCGTCGGCGATATTCCCCGAAAGTGCGGTGACCGTCAGCGGCAACACCGGGGAATATCAAGGGCGAGTATTCTGCCCGCGCTGTGGGTCACCCGTGCTGGGGCGTTCGGGTGATGAAGTTGAGGTGAATGTCGGCTCGTTTGATGAGCCGAACCAGTTCAAACCCACTTATGAACTCTGGACTGTCCGTCGCGAGGCGTGGCTACCGGTGCTGCCGCTGGCTCACCACTACGAACGTGACCGTGAAAGCACGGGCCGAACAGAAGAATAATGGCAGCCCAAAACCAGCCTTCGCGAGCAAGCCCGCTCCCACAGGGTTTTGTGTGGCTTGGATATTTGTGTGTGCACCGCATGTAGGAGTGAGCCTGCTCGCGAAAGCGCTGGTTCAGTCAGCCCAGTATCAACTGACAAATTGCCTTCGCCAGCAGGCTGGCTCCCACAGGGTTTTGTGTGGGGTGGATATTTGTGTGTACGCCGCAGACAAATGTGGGAGTGAGCCTGCTCGCGAAAGCGGTGGTTCAGTCAGCCCAGTATCAACTGACAAATTGCCTTCGCCAGCAAGCCCGGCCCCACAGGGTTATTTGTGTGTACGCCGCAGACAAATGTGGGAGCGAGCCTGCTCGCGAAAGCGGTGGTTCAGTCAGCTCAGTATCAACTGACAAGTTGCCTTCGCGAGCAAGCCCGCTGCCACAGGTTTTGATGGTCTGTCAGGGACTCGTCGGTGGTTTCGCCAGCGCAATGCCGGCATCGCCCAACCGCTTGAGAATCTCGAACAGCAGATCACTCTTGGTCCCGCCGACGATCCGCGGGCTGCCGACGTAGCCCGTCACCGTCAGGGTAATGCCCTCTGGCGACAGTTTGCTGAAGCGCACGTAGGAGGCCGGTTTGTCGAGGATGTTCTCGTTTTCCCGGTAGGTGTTCAGCAACAGTTCCTTGACCTGCTCAGGGTCGATGTCCAGCGGGAACATCAGCTCCAGGCTCGCTACCCCTTGGGCACTGCCGCCGAGGGTGACGTTGCGCAGGTTCTGCGAGATCAGTTGAGAGTTAGGCACGATGACGATGGAGCGGTCGCTGAGCTGGATCTCCGTAGCCCGCACATTGATCCGGCGGATGTCGCCCTCGACGCCGCTGATGCTGATCAGGTCGCCGACCTTCACCGGGCGCTCGGTGAGCAGGATCAGCCCGGACACGAAGTTCTTGACGATCTCCTGCAGGCCGAAGCCGATCCCCACCGACAGCGCGCTGACGATCCACGCGAGGTTGGTCCAGCGCACACCCAGTGACGACAGGGTCAGCAGGATGACCGCGGCATAACCGATGTTGGAAAACAGCGTGCTGAGCGACGCGCACATGCCCGGGTCCATGTCGGTCTTGGGCAGGAACTCGTGGTCGAGCCAGCGGCGCAGGGCGCGGATCAGGTAGATGCCGATCAGCAACGCCAGCACCGCATTGATCAGATGGCCGGGCACGATGTTTAGCTTGCGCAATCCGGCGCCGCCGAGGATGCCCATGATGTTGGTGGTCAGTTGGCCGAGCGTGGTGCCGATGCCGCCGACGAACAGCGTGATCACCGCCAGCAACAACAACCCGGCACGGCTGACGCCGGACAGCACGATCGAGATCTGCTCCAGGCGCCGGTCGCCCAAGCCCAGGGTCTGCTTGATCGCCTTGCCCGCCGAATAGCGCGGCGAGAACAGGTATTCGCAGGCGTCCTTGACCACCTGGATCAGCAGATAGAACCCCGACAGCACGATATAGGCCCACACCAGTTCATAGGTGATGAACCGTGCCAGCGACACATAGCCGGTGAGCAGGGCCAGCGCCGACACGCACATCGACACCGTGGCAATGCTGTAGATCACCCCGGCAAACGTGCTGCCCGCTGCCGGGTCATTGGCGGTAATCAACGCCTTGCGAACCTTGCCAGTGCGCAACAGCATCGGCACCAGAACCGCGATCACTACAATCGCGATCACCCCGCGCTGGGCGATCACGATCTGACTGCTCATGCCGGTGGCGTTGCTCACTTGCACCAGCGTCACCAGCACCAACAGGGTCGCGGCGAGAATCCGCGGGAAGGGCTTCAGTGTCAGCGCGACGGCATCGGCAATTGCCGGCAGACGCCAGGAGGGATGCTGTGTCGACAGCAGCGCGCGGCTCAGCGCGGTGATCATCACGCAGGCATAAACGGCTTTCTCGAACTCCTCGGAAAAAGTCGAAAGCATCGGCGGCAACGGCTCGTGGCGGGTGCAGGCATAAAACAGCAGGTGCAGGGCAATGGCCGTGGTGCCCACGGTCGCCAGGGCCGAGGCGAACGCCAGTGCGCTACGGCGCAGGCGACCTTCAGGCATGCGGTGGATGCACAGCCAGGTCAGCCCACGCTCGGCAAGGCGGCGTCCGGCAGTCCAGAACACGGCCGCCAACAGCACCAGCACGCAGGTGAAAAAACGCTGTCCGGGCGCCCAGACCATGGCCCAGGCGCTGTTCACCTGATCGATGAAAAAATCCAGCCGTTGCCGGTCGTCCGGTTCCGGCGAAACCAGAGGTGACCAGAAGTCCGGACTCAGGATGCTGTCGGTTCGCAGCGTCAGTTCACTTTCGAGCAGCGTGCGCCGGATGCCGGCGATTTGCGTGATCAGGTCGGCAGCGCTTTGTTTGAGCGTAGCGAGACTCTTGAGCGTGGTATCGACCCTGGTCTTTTGCTCACTGAGTGTCGCCCGTTGCGCGGCGATATCGACTTGTTCAGCGGCGATCTGCGTATCCGGCGCGGCACCGAGCACACCCAGTTGCACCGCCAGTTGCGCCTGCTGTGGCAACAACGACGCGGACAACCGGTCGACATCCAGGATGAACGTCTGCACCCGGTCCTGCGGGCCTTCGAGCTGGTTGTAATTGTTGGCAGCGGAAATCTGCTGCTTCAAGCCGTCGAGGCGCAGTTGCAGAGCTTGCAGATCACTTTGCGAGACTTCCACCAGCGGTACCGTGGTGGTCATCGATGGCGTCAGTATTTCTGCCGCCCACAGCGCCGAACCACCCGGGGCAAGCAGGATCAGCGTCACAAAAAACAATGACTTCAAGGCGTTGCGCATGAGTAGGGCCGGTTCTCGTTGATCACACACGCTATGAGGTTAGGTGATCGAACCGGCAGCCGAGAAAAATTTCAGGCGAGCAGGGCTGGCCGGTACATCAGCCGCGGCCTGTGTGCGTCCGGCTAAGGGGGGCTTTTCGGATTATTGGTCGCCCGCGATGCCTTGCGAAACGGCAGCAACATGCCGACGCGTTGCTGATACTCCAGGTATTGGCGGCCGAAAGCGCTGACCAGATCTTTCTCTTCCAGATGCGCGCCGATCAGGATGTACACGCTACTGGTCAGGGCGAACAGCAGATGCCCGACGCTCATCACCGGCGTCGCCCAGAAGGCAATCAGAAAGCCCAGGTACATCGGGTGCCTGACAACCTTGTAAAGCGATGGCGTGAGGAACTGCGAAGATCGCGGCTGAGCATCCTGAAAGGCCCGAATGGCCTGCTTCAGACCAAACAGTTCGAAGTGGCTGATCAGAAACGTCGCCAGTAACACCAGCCCCCAGCCGAGCCAGAACAGGCCCGAGAGCAGGGCGCCGGTCACTGTCGACGTAACGTCCCAGACCGGTGTGGCGATCGGTCGCCAGGCGTACAACAGCAGCACCAGCACCAGGCTGCTGCATAACACGTAAGTGGCGCGCTCGATCGGGGCGGGGATTACCCGGGCGAGTCTGGCCTTGAAGCCTTTTCTGGCCATGACGCTGTGCTGAACGCCGAACAGGGTGATGAGCAGGATATCGACAACTATCGAAACCACGAGAGCGTGCTGCGGCCCCGAGTCGATGTGCCTGGGCACCAGCAATCTGCCCAGAAAACCGATCAGGTACAGGGTGGTGAGGAGAAACAGCAGATAGCTCGTCAGGCTGTATAGCAGATAGAGCAGGTGAGTGGCCCGGCGAGTTGATCGCTGGGGTGTTGGCGAAGGGGTATTCATGATCCATGCCTCGCGGTCATGGCGTGGACTGCAAACTCGCACCTTGGGGTCGGGATTGAAGAAGGCTGATCCTTCAGTCTGGCAGCGTATGCCCATTGCGGCCGGGTGGCGAGGAGAAATCGGTTGAGGCCCTCAGTCTCAGCTAAGTATCGGGCCGTATCTTTTGTTCAGCGCAAGTTCGACGCTGCTCAGGAGAGGTTACCCGCACATGAATCCCGCTAAAGCCGGATGGCTGAATAAAGTCCCCGAAGTGACACTGGCCTTCTGGGTGATCAAGATTCTATCGACGACCGTAGGGGAAACCGGCGCCGACTTCCTCGCCGTGGATGCGGGGTTCGGCGCTGGCTGGACCAGCATCGGCATGGCGCTGCTGCTCGGTGGCGCGCTGTTCCTGCAAATGCGCAAAAGCGCCTACTCGCCGTGGATCTACTGGTTGACCGTGGTGCTGGTGAGCATCGTCGGCACGCAGATCACCGACATCATGACCGACATGCTCGACATCAGCCTGTACGTCAGCACAGCGGTGTTCTCGGTGCTGTTGGCGTTGAACTTCCTGCTCTGGTTCAGCCTGGAGCACAACCTGTCGATCCGCGAAATCAACACGCCGCGGCGCGAATTTTTCTACTGGTCCACCGTGCTCTGCACCTTCGCCCTGGGCACCGCCGCCGGGGATCTGGCGACCGAAGCGCTGGGGTTGGGATTCACCGTCGGTGCGGTGATTTTTGGTGCGCTGATTGCGGCGACACTGCTGGCCTGGCGTCTGGGGGCCAACGTGGTGCTGACTTTCTGGATCGCCTACATCTTTACTCGCCCGTTCGGTGCTTCCCTTGGTGACCTGCTGACTCAGGCCAAGACTTACGGCGGCCTTGGTATGGGCGCCGCCTGGACCAGCGCAATTTTCCTGACCGTCATCGTGCTGTTGGTGGCGGTCGCGCAAATCAGCCTCGGCAACCGCAAAACCGCCATTCAATAACCTTCAGACACTTATCAAGGAGTCAACATGCGCGCCTTCCTATCGACTTTTCGCCATGTAGCAATCATCTCGTCTCTGGTGCTGCTCGGCAGCCTGACCGGCTGTTCGAAACCCGTCGACAAACCTGCTGCCGGTACCCCCACCAGCTCGATGAGTGCGCCGGCGCAGTCGGGCTCGAAACTGGGCGATCTGAGTGAGTTCCGCAGCATCGCTGCCGACGTCACCGCGCTCGTCGACAAAAATGATTTGCCCGCCGCCAAGACCCGCATCAAGGATCTGGAAACCTCCTGGGATTCCGCCGAAGCCGGCATCAAGCCTCGGGCCGCTGCTGACTGGCATGTGCTGGACAAAGCCATTGACCGCGCACTCGACGCCCTGCGCGCCAGTACGCCGAAGCAGGCTGACTGCAAGTCGGCCATGGACGACTTGCTCAAGGCGTTCGATGCGATGAAAGGCCAGCAGTGAGCCTGCACTGAGCCGGCGGCGGACAAACGCCGGCTCAAGTGCTTCAATACAGGCGCGACGGGGATCACCGTCGCGCCTTTTCTGTCGGAGCGGTGCATGCGGATTCTGCTGGTCGAAGATGACCTGATGATTGGGGATGCCATCGAAGGGGCGCTCAAGGAGGCGAGCTACGCCACCGACTGGGTGAAAAACGGCCTGACTGCGCTGGCGGCGCTCGACACCCAGACCTACGATCTGGTGCTGCTGGACCTCGGCCTGCCGGGCAAGGACGGGCTCGATGTGCTGGATGCCATTCGCGCACGCAACAACCCCGTGCCGCTGCTGATCATCACCGCCCGCGATGGTCTGGATGACCGCCTGCGCGGGCTCGATGGCGGCGCTGATGACTTTCTGCTCAAACCCTTCGCCATGGCCGAATTGCTGGCACGCATGCGCGCGGTACTGCGCCGTCGCGGTGGCAACGCGCAATCGTTGCTGGAAAACGGCGAGGTGTCGTTGAACCTGGTTTCCAAACAAGCTTCCACCGTTGACCTCGCCGAGGTGCAACTTTCCAGTCGCGAGTTCGCACTGTTGCAGGCGCTGTTGATCCGCCCGGGAGCGATTCTCTCGCGCAGTGAACTGGAGGACCGGATCTACGGCTGGGGCAACGAAGTGGAAAGCAACGCGGTGGAGTTTTTGATTCACGCGTTGCGACGAAAACTGGGGAACCATGTCATCAAGAACGTCAGGGGGATGGGATGGATGGTTTCAAAAGGCGTCTGAGCGACTCGGTGCAGTTGCGGCTTTCCGTCACGCTGTCGCTGGCGATTCTCATCGTCGCCGTGCTGGCCGGGGCGTTCGCGTTCATCTCTGCACTCAAAGAGGCGCACGAGATGCAGGACGAAAGCTTGCACCAGGTAGCGGTGTTGTTCGATCGCCAGCACATGACCTTGCGCTATCCCGGTGCCGAACGGATCGTCGGCGACGACGAAGAGTCGCGGATCATCGTGCAGTACCTGGCCGACAGCACCAAAGCGACCGGCAACGATGACGCCAGCATTCCGTTGCCGTTTCCGGTGACACTGGCCGACGGCCTGTCGACACTGAACATCGCCGGCGAAGACTTTCGCGTTCTGGTCAGGACCACTTCGACAGGCGAACGCATCGTGGTCGCGCAAGAGGCCGACGTGCGCGACAAGGAGGCGCGGGAAAGCGCCTGGCGCAGCCTGCTGCCGTTTCTCATTCTGTTCCCGGTGTTGCTGTTGGTGGTCGGGGACCTGGTGCGCAAGCTGTTCCGGCCTATCGCGACGCTCTCGGCAGAGATTGATCAGCGCGACCAGCAGGCGCTGCATCCTGTCGATGAACAGCACCTGCCGAGCGAAATCAGGCCTTTTGTCGTGGCGATCAATCGGTTGCTCAAGCGCGTTGCGCAGGCCATGGAAACGCAACGGCGGTTTATCGCCGATGCCGCCCATGAACTTCGCTCGCCGATGACCGCGCTATCGCTGCAGGCAGAGCGATTGGCGTCCACGCCCATGTCCGAGGCGACCCGGCAAAGCTTTATGCCCTTGGCCCAGGGCATTGAGCGCAGCCGCAAACTCATCGAGCAACTGCTGGCGTTGGCCGCCGCGCAATCAGTCGTGCAACGCTCAGAGGTAACGGTTTCGGTGCACGCCGTGTTTCGTCAGGTGCTCGAAGATCTGCTGCCACTGGCAGAAAACAAGGGCATCGATCTCGGTGTGGAAAGCGTCGAGGACGTGCAAGTCGTGATCAACGAACTGGACCTGTTCATCCTGATCAAGAACCTGGTGGACAACGCCATCCGCTACACCCCGGCGGGCGGCCGGGTCGACTTGAGTGTCGAACCCGCGGGGCAGGGCGCGCTCATTGACATCAAGGACTCGGGGCCGGGTATCCGCGTTGAAGAGCAGGCGCTGGTGTTCGATCCGTTTTACCGCAGCCTCGGCACGGGGGAGGCAGGGTCCGGGTTGGGGCTGTCCATCGTCATGGCAATTGCCGAGCGAACCGGGGCACGGGTGGGCCTGGGGTATGTGGATGAGGTGGGGCAGCGTGGCTTGCGGGTTTCGGTGTGGTTGAAAGGCCGGTCGTGAGGATCGCGGCACCTGAAATACTCCACCGAAACGCTTTTTGAATGGTCAAAAAATGTGCTCATCTTCGATCCAGAGTGGGAGTTAGAGCTTGCTCGCGATGGCATCGGCTCAATTCTCCTGTTTGTCCCGAATCTTTCCTGGTACTTACCCGTGCAGGGACGTTTTTAAGCTTGCTGAAACGTTTCATCAAGTTTATAAAAAGGGCACAACTCCAAGAAAGGCTGCTGCCATGACCCCGCTCAAACTCGTTGTTGCCCTCAGCGCGCTGTCCGCTGCCTCCCACGCCATGGCCTGGGATTACGTTCTGCTCGACACCGACAAAGCCGCCCAGAACTGGCAGATCACCAGCCAGCAACTCGGCATGAAAACCGACAAACCCTTCAGCGTTACCCTGCGCACCTTGCATGGCGGTCGGCAGGAAGGCGTCAGCATCGTCGACATCGATAACGGCACGATGAAGCTCTCGGTGGTGCCGACACGGGGAATGAACGTCTTGCAGGCCTCGGTCGGCAATGTGCGAATGGGCTGGGACTCTCCGGTCAAGGAAGTGGTCAATCCGTCCTTCATCGAACTCAATGGCCGCGGTGGTCTGGGCTGGTTGGAAGGTTTCAATGAACTGGTCACCCGTTGCGGATATGAATGGGTCGGCCACCCCGGTGTCGATAACGGCGAACTGCTGACTCTGCACGGTCGGGCCGCCAACATTCCTGCGAACAAAGTCACCCTGCACATCGACGAACTACCACCGTACGCCATCACCCTGCGCGGCGAACTGAAAGAGCAGGCGTTCAAGAAGGTCGACTTCTCCGTCGCGACCGAACTGGTCACCGAGCCCGGCAGCGTCGTGTTCGCCCTGAATGACACCCTGACCAACAACGGTGACTATCCGAAGGAATACCAGGCGCTGTATCACAGTAACTTCAGCACCCCGTTCCTGGAGCAGGGTGCTCGTTTCGTTGCGCCGGTAAAACAGGTGTCGCCGTTCAACGACAAGGCCAAGGGCGATCTGCCCGAATGGCAAACCTACCGCGCACCGACCAAGGACTACGACGAAACGGTTTACAACATCGTGCCGTATGCCGATGCCAAGGGCGATACGTTGGCCGTGTTGCATAACAAGGCCGGCAGCCTGGGCGTTTCGGTCGGTTTCAATACGCAGACATTGCCGGTGTTTTCTCTTTGGAAAAACACCGATACCCAAGGCCAGGGTTATGTCACGGGGCTTGAGCCGGGAACAAGTTTTTCCTACAACCGCCATTATCAGCGGCCACTGAACCTGGTACCCACAATCGGGCCGAAGGAACACAAACAGTTCCGCATCAGTTACAGCTTGTTGGCGGATAAGGCGGCTGTGGCTAAGGCCTTGAAGCAGGTGAGCGAGATTCAGGCTGGGCGCGAGACTGAGGTGCGGCAGACGCCGCTGGTTGATCTGACCAAGGGTTGACAGGCCCTTGTAGTGTCCTTGCTCATCGAATGCCTGGGTTCTGGTTTACTCAGCTCTGGATACCCGGGCTTCGTGCTTTGACCTCATGTACACCCGCGAAGCGCCACAGCGCTTATGCATCGAGCAACAGGCGCTGGTGCGTGCTCACCCCACACGTCACGCACCAGGCTCGGCTGAATAGTTACCACTGGCCGCTTCCGAGACAAGCGACGATTTCCCAACCGCTGTATTCCCACCAGGAATATCGATCATCGGAGCAACTTCTGGCCAGGCTGGCCATTTGGATTGTGCCCGCTGTTTTATGGGTTCCGAATGGAGTGCCAATCGAAGCGGTCAGCTGATTGACGGTCTGGGGACTCTTGAGGGTGGTCGGATGCACGGAGGCGTTCGCGACAGTTGCGGTGAAAGCGAGCGTTGCGGATACGGCCAGAGCAGTAATGGACTTTTTCATGTTCGAATCCTTTCAGTTAGCTGACATGCGGCTTATACATTGGCCTGACCTGCCTTCATCAATGATCTGAACAGATCGGGCATTCGCGTAGTGTGACGCCATGAAAGCCTACTACCGCGTTGCCGGTCGCACAGTCGCTCACCTGTACTATTGACAAACTATTGAAATCGAGAGAACTGCCCAAGTTCGAGGTTGACCAGTCCCCGGCAGACGAGCACAGATAAGCAAGCACCCGTAGAAACTCGCTTAAAGCGCAACCCGCTCCAGAAACTTCCTGACCTCCAGCGAATACGCCCCCGGATGCGAGAACCTGAACATGTGGCCGGTGCGCGGCAGGATGACTTCCTGCGAACCCTTGATGCCCTTCAGCAGGATCCCCGCAGCCGCTTTGCCGATCAGCTTGTCTTCTTCCGGGGTCAGGATCAGTGTGGGTACGTCGATCTTCTTCAGCAGGGGCGTGTAGTCGATTTTCTCGATTGAGCGCACGCGGTTGACGTAGGCAGAGTGCGGCGTTTGCGCGATGAAGAAGGCGCGGCTCTTGGCCGTTGACCAAGAGACTTCTCCTTCCTGGTCGAACGATGAAGCCAGTTGCGCGGCGTGGAAGCGCAGGGTTGTCTGGCGGTAAAACGGCCCCGGGAAGAACGGCGCCAGCGCGGCAAGGGTCTTGAGGAGGGGCGAGGTGATCGGGTTTTTGGCAAAGCCGCCGGACAGCACCAGACCCTTGAGGCCTTTGGGCTGTCGCGTTGCAACCGCGATCGAGGCGACTGCGCCGTAGGAGTCGCCTACCAGCACGTAGCTCTGCAGGTCCTGCACCTGATCGAGGATGACGTTGGCCAGTGTTTCCAGGTCGCGCACGTCGTCGGGCAGGCGAAGGGTGCGCAGGGTGCGGCCCTGCAAGTGGGTCATTTGTTCGAGCTGCCAGGGTGCGCCTGCGAAGCAAGGGATCATGACCAGGGTGGGTTGGGTTTGCATGCGGTACTCCGGGCGGGCGGGATGAACGACATCCGCACTCTAGGAGGAGCGAGGCGTGCGATCCAATGGCATTGGCGCAGCAACTCGATGCACGAGATTGATCGTCAGTCGGCGATCAACATTTGGGTGAGCCACTCGACAGCGGGCTCGTTGGCGCGCCCCCGCGCGCGGATCACGAATACCTCCCAGGTGGGCAGCGCCAGCGGCAATTCGAAGAGGCTCAGTTGCGCGGTGTCCTGCATCTGCAAGGCGACCCGTTCGGCCAACACGGCGATCGATTGCGAAGCGCCGACCAGGAACGGCACCGCCAGAAAACCGGGGCAGGTGACGCTAATCTGGCGGCTGCGACCGAGCAGTTCCAGCGCATCGTCGACAGCGCCCCGACGGTCGCCGCGAGGCGAAACCAGAATATGCGGCAGACGGGTAAAGTCATCCAGTTCCATGTGCAGCTTCTTGCCACGTTTGACCAGTGCCGAGTGACCCTTGCGCGCGATGCCGACGAAGCGCTCCTGGTGCGCCAATTGGCAATCGAAGCGCTGCGGGACCTGGGCAAACGAGCCGGAGCCAAGCACGATGTCGATCTCGCCGGCGTCCAGCTGACGCATCGCCGATTCGCCATCCGCCGGCCCGAGCTTGAGCACCATATCCGGCGCAGCGGCCTGAATATTCGCCAGCGCCGGAGCGATGACGGTCAACACCGCGTGATCGGTGGCCGCCACCGAGAGTGTCGCTTGCAAACGCGCCGGATCAAATGGTCCCCGTGGACTGGCAACCAGCCGCACCGACTCGAGCACCGCCGCGACTCTGGGCATCAACTCGACCGCCAGCGGCGTCGGCGCCATCCCACGCGGGTTGCGAATGAACAGTTGATCGTCAAAAGCCGCCCGCAATCGGGACAGGGCGTGACTGGTGGCCGACTGGGACAAGTGCAGCCGTTGCGCGGCGCGCCCGACGTGCCTTTCCGCCCAGAGTGCCTCAAGCACTACCAACAGATTGAGGTCGAAGCGTGTCAGATCCAGGGGCTTCATGCGGTATTGCCTTTTCATTCACCGGTCGATGCCGCCACTGTCCTATAGCCATCGGCTGAAAGCTACGGATTTGGCGTGGCTACGCGTTTTTTCAGCAGCCTTTTCTTGGGCCTGGCTGGCCTGTCGATAGCGGTCAGGAATGTAGTCATGACAATTTTTTGATTGTATTGATCGGCCGATTTTACGATGCGTCACCGGCAATCTGACCCGAGGCTCATCATGCACATCGCCATCCTGACTTTTGAAGGTTTCAACGAACTGGATTCGTTCATCGCCTACAGCATCCTCAACCGGGTCAAGCAGCCCGATTGGCGGGTGTCGATCGCCGGCCCGACGCAAAAGGTGCGTTCAATGAACGGCCTGGTGGTCGAGGCACAGGTGTCATTGGAGGAGGCCTGCGAGGCGGATGCAGTTCTGGTCGGCAGCGGGAGCCTGACCCGCGACATCGTGGCCAATGCCCAACTGATGTCGCGTCTGCGGCTCGATCCGGCGCGGCAACTGCTGGGGGCGCAGTGCTCGGGCACGCTGATTCTGGAAAAGCTCGGGTTGTTGAACGGGGTTCCGGCGTGTACGGATCTGATCACCAAACCGTGGGTGGAGGAGGCTGGCGTGGCGGTGCTCAATCAACCGTTCGTGGCCAAGGGCAATGTCGCCACTGCCGGCGGGTGCCTGGCCTCACAGTATCTGGCGACCTGGTTTATCACCCGTCTTGCCGGTGAGGAGGCCGCCCGCAATGCGCTGCACTACGTGGTACCGGTTGGCGAGAAAGACCTCTACATCACGCGGGCGCTGGCAAATATTTCGCCGTTTTTATAAGGCGCGTGGAGGGGATCAGGCTTCTGTGGTTTCGACCGGCTCCAACGCCGCTTCGGCAGCGATTTTCAAACGATCAGCCTTGCTGATGTACTTGGGCTTTTTCGGCGCCAGTTTGGCGCTGGCCTTCTTGGCCTTTTCCTTGAACAACTGCTGCAGTTTCTTTTGACGGTTCATGTTTTCTACTCGGCGTGAGCGTTCTTGAGAAGGAGTCGGGGCGTGGGGAATTAAAGCCAGGTCGGCGGCGCCACCGGGTGCGGCTGCAGACGAACTGGAGACTGGTCATGATTGATCCAGCAAGAGGCGGTCATACGAGCAGTGAGTATGGTAAGCGTGAACGTCACTCGAGGCCAGTTTGTCATCGTCGTGCAACGGGCTACCCAGTAACGTTGCCTTAATCCTGACCCGTTCATATCTCGCGCACCTCATAGGCAGTCGACGATCCGCGGACTACACTCCAACACCATGAAACGCCCATTGCGGTTATTGCTCATATTCGTCATCAGCCTGGCGCTTCCCCTCAGTGGGATGGCGGGTACTCAGGTGCCGAGCGAACCGTGCCCGATGCAAGCCATGGGCATGGCGATGATGGATGGCATGGGCATGGACTGCTGCAATGATATGAAAAGCCCGGTCGAGCACGGTAAACCCTGCAAGCCCGGGCAGGAGTGCAAGACTGGGGGCATGCTTGAGGTCTCGATCATCAAGCCCGCCGTGACGCTGTTCAGCCCCGTCGTACTGATGCTTTCGGGCGATTCTTTCCCTGTCTCGACCCCGTCCGGGGTATGGCGACCGCCACGCGTTTGATTCCTGTCGCAATTTGAACCTCATCCCGGTCCATCGGGATGGCTTGGCTGTGCGCGTGTCGTTCACGCGGGCAGTGGCTCATTACAGGAATCGTAAACATGAACTCCAAGTGCTTTTGCACCGGGCGGCCGCTTGTGGCAGGCCTTGTGGCAAGCGTGTTGGCGTGGCCGGGTTTCGCCAGTGCGTTGACACTCGACGAAGCCTTGCGGCTGGCAGAAAACACGGCGCCTTCGCTGATCGCGCAAGACGCAAAAATCCACGCTGCCAGCAGCGCGGCCATTCCCGCCGGGGAATTACCTGATCCGAAACTGCTGTTAGGGGTGCAGAACTACCCCGTCAGCGGCCCGAATCGCGGCAGTCTCGACGCTGATTTCATGACCATGCAAATGGTCGGAATCCGTCAGGAAATGCCCAACGAAGCCAAACGCAAGGCGCGTGTCGAAGTGGCCAGTGCTGCTGTTGACCGCGCGGCAGCCGAACGCCGGATCGAGCGTCTGAATGTGCGCCAGTCCACGGCATTGGCGTGGATCAGCAGCTATGCGGTGGAGCGCAAAAATGCATTGTTCCAGGACTTCTACAAAGAAAACCGCCTGCTCGCCGAAACCGTCAATGCGCAGATTGCCGGTGGTCGTGCGCAACCGGCGGATGCGGTAACGCCTCGGCAAGAGGCGGCACAACTGGCGGAGCAGCAGGACGATTTGATTCGCCAGCGTGCTCAGGCACAGGCAGCGCTCAAGCGCTGGATTGGTCCGGTGGCGGATGCCACACCTCAGGGCCGACTGCCCGAATGGCCGGTGGACACCTCGGGCATCGCCCACAACCTGCAGCACCACCCAGAGTTGGCGGTATTTGCGCCAATGACTCGCGAGGCGCAGGCCAGGGTCAACGAGGCCCAGGCGCAGAAAAAGTCCGACTGGAGCTGGGAGCTGGACTATCAGCATCGTGACCGCCAGTTCGGCGACATGGTCAGCGTGCAGTTGTCCTGGGACTTGCCGTTGTTCCCCGAGACTCGACAGAACCCGGTGATCGCCGCCAGGCAAGCGCAACTCGACCAGCTGGAGGCTGAGCGCGATGCCTTGTCGCGCGAGCACACCCAGCAACTGGAAAGTGAACTGGCCGACTATGAACAGCTCGATCGGGCGATGCACCGCAGCGAGGACAGCCTCTTGCCGCTGGCCCGGGAGAAGGTCGAGTTGAGCATGGCGAGCTATCGCGCCGGCAAGGGCGATTTGAATGCGGTGGTGGCGGCCCGGCGCGAGCTGATCCAGGCGCGCCTGAAACAGGTCGATGTGCAAGCGCAACGAGCGCTGAGCAATGCGCGGCTTTATTTTGCTTACGGGGAGAGCGGCCAATGAACCTCAAGGGAAACAGGTGGGTGTTGGCGGGCATTTCGCTGTTGCTGGGCGGCGTCGGTGGTTACCGGGCGGCGCACTTGCAGATGGACGAATCAACTGAAATGGCAGCAGCGCAGAGTGCCAATGCCCCGGCCGAACGCAAGGCGCTGTATTGGTACGACCCGATGTACCCGCAGCAAAAGTTCGATAAACCGGGCAAGTCACCCTTCATGGACATGCAGTTGGTGCCGCAGTACACCAGCGGGGCGGATGACCGCGCGACGGTGAATATCGATCCGGCAGTGGCGCAAAATCTCGGCATGCGTTCGGCACCGGTCAGGCGCGGGGTCTTCAGTTCCAGCCTTGATGTCAGTGCGATTGTGGGGTTCAACGAGCGTGACGTTGCAGTGCTTCAGGCGCGCACGCCGGGTTTTGTCGAGCGCGTCTATGACCATGCGCCCGGCGATGTGCTCAAGGCCAACGCGGCGCTGGCGGACATTCTTGTGCCTGAGTGGGCGGCGGCCCAGACCGAGTTTCTGGCCATGAAACGCAGCGGTGATGCCGGTTTGTTGCGGGCTGCCCGTCAGCGACTGCGCCTCACAGGAATGCCCGATACGCTGATTGCCCGGGTTGAGCGGCAGGGCAAGGTTGCGCCTTACCTGACGCTCACTAGCCCACTGGCGGGTGTGTTGCAGGAGCTGAATGTTCGTGTGGGCATGACCGTCGCTCCAGGCGAAACACTGGCGCGGGTCAACGGCTTGAGCCGTGTCTGGCTGGCGGTGGCCGTCCCCGAATCCGCAGGCGCAGCACTCTCCGTTGGGCAAGCCGTCGAGGCCCGTCTGCCGGCGTTCCCGGGCGCCACGCTCAAGGGCCGCATCGACGCCATCTTGCCGCAGGCCAATGCAGACAGTCGGACCCTGCGTGTGCGGGTTGAGCTGCCCAATCCAGATGAACGCCTGCGGCCAGGCATGACCGCGCAGGTCAGCCTGCAGCAGACAGGCACCGCCAGCGTCTTGTGGGTGCCAAGCGAAGCGGTGATTCGCACGGGGCGCCGGGACCTGGTGATGCTGGCCGAAGCCGCCGGGCATTACCGGCCGGTGCACGTGCAAATCGGCGAGGAAAGCGCGGGCAAAACGGTGATCTTGAAGGGCCTGGAGGAAGGCCAGCAAGTGGTGACGTCGGGCCAGTTCCTGCTCGATTCGCAGGCCAGCCTCAAGGGCATCGTTGCAGGTGATGGCACGGACAGCATGGAGGCCAGGCCATGATCGCCGCGCTTATTCGCTGGTCCGTGGCCAATCGCTTGCTCGTCCTGCTGGCGACACTGTTTGTCAGTGCATGGGGCGTGTGGTCGGTACAGAATACGTCGATTGATGCACTGCCGGATCTGTCCGACGTGCAAGTGATCATTCGCACGCCTTTTGCGGGGCAGGCGCCGCAGATTGTCGAGAATCAAGTCACTTACCCGCTGGCCACGACCATGCTCTCGGTGCCGGGGGCGAAGACCGTGCGCGGTTATTCGTTCTTTGGTGACAGCTTCGTTTACGTGCTGTTCGAAGATGGCACCGACCCGTACTGGGCACGCTCGCGAGTGCTGGAATACCTGAGCCAGATCCAGAGCCGCTTGCCGGCCGCTGCCAGACCGGCGCTGGGCCCTGACGCGACAGGCGTCGGCTGGATCTTCCAGTACGCCTTGGTGGACCGCACCGCAGGACATGATCTGGCACAGCTGCGCGCACTGCAGGACTGGTTCCTCAAGTTCGAACTCAAGACCCTGCCCAACGTCGCCGAAGTGGCCACGGTGGGCGGCATGGTCAAGCAGTATCAGGTGCAGCTCGATCCGCTCAAACTGGCCGCTTCCGGCATCACCCAGGCACAGGTCGGCGAGGCGATCGGCAAGGCCAATCAGGAGACGGGCGGTGCGGTGCTGGAGATGGCGGAGACCGAGTTCATTGTGCGCGCATCAGGCTACCTGAAGACGCTGGATGACTTCCGGGCGATCCCGCTCAAACTGGGTGCCGGCGGTGCCCCGGTGACCCTGGGTGATGTGGCGACGATTCAACTGGGCCCGGAAATGCGCCGTGGTATCAGTGAACTCGATGGCGAGGGCGAGACGGTTGGCGGCGTGGTGGTGTTGCGCAGCGGCAAGAACGCTCGCCAGACCATTGCGGCGGTCAAGCGCAAACTCGATGAACTGAAAAGCAGTCTGCCGCCCGGCGTGGAAATCGTCACGACCTACGATCGCAGCACGTTGATTGATCATGCCGTGGAAAACCTCAGCCACAAACTGCTCGAGGAATTCATCGTCGTCGCGTTGGTCTGCGGGATTTTCCTGTGGCATGTACGCTCATCGCTGGTGGCGATCATCTCCCTGCCGGTGGGTGTGCTGATGGCCTTCATCGTCATGCATTATCAGGGGATCAACGCCAACATCATGTCGCTCGGTGGCATCGCCATCGCTATTGGTGCCATGGTCGATGCCGCCGTGGTGATGATCGAAAATGCCCACAAAAAGATCGAAGCGTGGCATGCGGCCAATCCCGGGCAGGCGTTGGAAGGTGAGCCGCGTTGGCGGGTCATTACGGACGCGGCGCAGGAAGTCGGGCCGGCGCTGTTTTTCTGTCTGCTGATCATCACGCTGTCGTTCATTCCGGTGTTCACCTTACAAGCTCAGGAGGGGCGACTGTTCGCTCCTCTGGCCTTTACCAAAACCTGGGCCATGGCGGCAGCGGCCGGATTGTCGGTGACGCTGGTTCCGGTGTTGATGGGGTACTGGATTCGCGGGCGCATCCCCGGTGAGCGGCAGAATCCGTTGAATCGTTGGCTGATCGGGCTGTACCAGCCCGCGCTGGATGCGGTATTGCGGTGGCCGAAGCTGACCCTGCTGGTGGCGTTGCTGGTGTTGGCCAGTGCGTTATGGCCACTCTCGCGTTTGGGGGGGGAATTTCTTCCGCCGCTGGACGAGGGCGACCTGCTCTATATGCCGTCAGCGTTGCCGGGGTTGTCGGCGCAGAAAGCCGCGCAACTGCTGCAACTCACGGACCGCCTGATCAAGACCGTTCCGGAGGTCGAACACGTCTTTGGCAAGGCGGGCCGTGCTGAAACGGCGACGGATCCGGCGCCCCTGGAAATGTTCGAGACCACCATTGCATTCAAGCCTCACGACCAGTGGCGCCCGGGAATGACCCAGGAAAAACTGGTGGAGGAGCTTGATCGCGTGGTGCGTGTACCTGGCTTGATCAACATCTGGATTCCGCCGATTCGCAATCGCATCGATATGCTCGCCACCGGTATCAAAAGCCCGGTCGGTGTAAAAGTCGCCGGCAGTCGCCTCGCGGACATCGACGCGGTGACCCAGGCGGTCGAACGGGTTGCCAGGGACGTGCCCGGCGTCAGTTCGGCGCTGGCGGAGCGGCTGACCGGAGGCCGCTACGTCGATGTCGATATCGACCGTCAGGCCGCTGCCCGTTATGGCTTGAACATCGCCGATGTGCAGTCGATCGTCAGTGGCGCCATTGGTGGCGAAAATGTCGGGGAGACCGTCGAAGGGCTGGCGCGCTTTCCGATCAATCTGCGTTATCCCCGTGAGTGGCGCGATTCGCCGCAGGCCTTGGCGCAGTTGCCGATCTACACCGCGAACGGCAGCCAGATCACCCTCGGCACCGTGGCGAAAATCAGCATCACGCAGGGACCGCCGATGCTCAAGAGCGAGAATGCGCGGTTGTCAGGCTGGGTGTACATCGATGTGCGCGGCAGGGACATTGCGGCGGTGGTCGCTGACCTGCGCGAGGCAGTCAATGCGCAGGTCAAGCTGCAGCCGGGTATGAGCCTGAGTTACTCGGGGCAGTTCGAGTTTCTCGAACGGGCCAATGCGCGACTCAAAATAGTCGTGCCGGCGACGCTGGCGATCATTTTTGTGCTGCTGTACCTGACCTTCAAGCGTTTCGATGAGGCGGCACTGATCATGACCACGTTGCCGTTCGCGTTGACGGGGGCCGCATGGTTTCTCTATTGGCTGGGGTACAACCTGTCGGTGGCCACGGGCGTCGGTTTTATCGCACTGGCCGGCGTTTCTGCCGAGTTTGGAGTCATCATGTTGCTGTACCTGAAGCAGGCATGGGCTGCCCGCAATGACCTTGGCGAGCACTCTGATCGAAGTTTGCTTGCGGCGATTGGTGAAGGCGCTGTGCAACGGGTTCGCCCAAAAGCCATGACCGTGGCCGTCATCATCGCGGGCCTGTTGCCGATTCTGCTGGGCAGCGGCGCCGGTAGCGAAGTCATGAGCCGGATCGCTGCCCCCATGGTTGGCGGCATGCTCACGGCGCCGTTGCTTTCGCTGTTTGTCATCCCGGCGGCGTATCGCCTGATGCGCCGTCGTACCCTCGATGTTGAACCCTCCACCCTTGAAGGAAAAACCCGATGAAACTGACACTCGTTGCAGTGGCCGGCAGTCTCTTCCTGTTCGCGTCTGCGAGCCACGCAGAAGATCGATCCGCAATGAAAATGGACGATATGCCAGGCATGGACATGCAGCAGCAAACGCAGCAAACCCCTGTGGCCAGTGCCGAGGGAACGATCAAGGCGATTGATCCGGCAAGCCACACGGTGACCCTCGCGCATGGCGCTGTTGCGGCGTTGCAATGGCCGCCGATGACGATGGCGTTTGCCGTGACGCCCGCTCAGTTGAACGGCCTGGTGGTGGGGGATCGTGTGACGTTTTCCTTCCGGATGGAGGGGACCAGAGCGACGATCGTGTCGATCAGCAAATAACGGCTGAGGTCATCAGCAACCGGCGCGCAGGGTTGCGTTCCGGTTGCTGCCGACCTTTGCGCACGGCGCCGGACTATGGCCTGACCTGGCGAAACTGCGCAGGATCAAATTGCTCGCGGGTGTCCATGCGAACACCTCGCAGATCTGCAGTTTCCAGATGCGTCGCCTGCAACGACTGTGCGCAGTAGCTGATCAGAATCGAACGCCGGCGGGCGCCACTTGCGTTGCGACTGCCCGCGTGCACCAGGTCGACATCAAACACCAGAATGTCGCCCGCAGCGCCTGCCAGTTGCACCGCAGCGCTCTCGTCAGTGAACTCCAGTGACGACTGTTGCGGCAAAGGCCGATGGCTGCCCGGGACGAGGCGGGTGGCACCGTTGTCGGGACCATAGTCGTCGAAGAAGGCGATGGCGTTGACCATGTCACCGGGTCTTTTGCTCGACAAATCGCGGTGCAGTTGCTGATGGCCGCCACCAGCCAGCGGCTCGCGACCTTCAACCTGGGCCAGAAAGAAGCGTTCACCAATCAACTCGCCGGCCACCGCCAGAACGGCCGGCAATCGACACACCGCTTGAACCAATGAATCCAGATCCAGCTGCGCATGTCGCCAGTCCATGCCGCGCGGAACCGGCCATTGCTGCGACGGTTTCAGATTCGCATCGAACACCGCGCGAAGCTCGGCGAGCCACTCCAAAGGGATCGCCTGGCGCAGCAGCGCGTAGCCCTCTCGATGAAGCTGCTCGCTGTCGATCATGGCTTCGGCGTCGCCAGGAAATCGCTGATCAGTGCGACCACTTGCTGCTGGATGACCTCACGCGGGCGCGCCTTGTCGCCATCGCGGCAAATGATGCCATCGCCCGGAGCATCTTCCTCAAGCATCCCGATCGCGCCCGGTTTGCAGATCGACATGAAACTGAAGTGGGTGGCGTCGCTGATCTCGACATAACGCGTGGTGGCCTGTGGCAGACGCTCAACCAGATTGGCGGACTCCAGTTGCGCGGGCAGATCTTCGGACGGGGCGCCGGCGGCGATCACCAGCGTCGGTACGTCCAGCGCCGCGAGGCTTGCGTCGGTCATGCCGCGTGACAGGCCCAGGTCCAGCGAGACGATGGCCGTGACCGCGTTGTAGCGCATGTCGGCAGCCAGTTGGGCTTTGGCTTGCGAGGTGCTGGCCGGATTCATTGTCTGGTAGACCCTGCAACTGGACAGCTTCGAATGGACCTTGCAGTCCTCGGCAAAGCGCTCGGGGTCGAAGCGTGCGCCGGCGATTTCCAGAGCCGTCCAGCCACCGAGCGAGTGGCCGACGACGGCAATGTGTTGCGGCGCAACCGCGCCAAATTGCCCCGGCTGCGCTATCACCGCATCGATCGCCCGACGCAGGTCGACCGGCCGCTGCCACAACTGCGCCGCGGCTTGCGGGCTGCGGTCGTGGGTGGTGCTGCCGGGGTGGTTGACCGCCGCGACGATGTAACCCTGATCGGCCAGGGCAGCCGCCAGCCACATCTGATTGCTCCAGTTACCCCGGTAACCGTGCGACAGCACCACCAGCGGATGCTCGCCGGCCGTCGGTGGTGCATCGCGCACCGCCGACGCACTGAGGAATACCGGACTGTCGTCGATCAATTGTGCGGGCGCGGTGGTGGTCGCCGGGTACCAGACGACCATTTCCAGCGGACGCTGCGAGTCCGCCAAGGTTGTGGTGTGGAAGCCGATGGGGTGGGTGTCAGCGAGCGCGGAGGTGGACAGGCCGATCAAAAGCAGGGCGCCGAAAGCTGTTTTCAATGTTGATTCTTCCTTGATTGCATAGGTTGTTTTCAGGCGGGCGCCGAGCAAGTCAGGGCGGCTGAGCGCAGGTTAGTAGAGCGGCTGCCAAGAAGCTAGCCGAAGCCTCTTTCCTTGCATCGACAGGTTGCATTGGCGCGACGGCCCGCTCTCGCGGATTTGAAATGCCAGCCACAGCCCGCTAGAGTCGCGCCCCTTGTCCGGCCCGCAGCGCCGGCTAATGCTGGGAAAGGGGGGGGCGGTTGAACGAACACACTTTGTCCATGCGCCTGGAGCGCGTGGCGGCGCAGGTGCCGGCAGGCGCACGGCTGGCCGATATCGGCTCGGATCACGGCTATCTGCCGGTGGCCCTGATGCGCCGTGGTGCCATCGCGGCGGCGGTGGCCGGTGAAGTGGCGTTGACGCCGTTTCAGGCGGCCGTGCGCACGGTACGCGAGAACGATCTGCAGCCGCACATTACCGTGCGCCTGGCCAGTGGCCTGGCGGCGATCGAGCCGGGTGACGGGATTACCGCAATCAGCCTGTGCGGCATGGGTGGCGAGACCATTCGCGATATCCTCGACAGTGGCAAGGCGCGCCTGAGCGGGCACGAGCGGCTGATCCTGCAACCCAACGGTGGCGAGCAACCGCTGCGCCAATGGCTGATGGAAAACCACTACCGCATCCTCGTCGAGGACGTGCTGCAGGAAAACCGCTTCTTCTACGAAATCATCGTCGCCGAGCGTTCCGGTCCGGTCGACTACAGCGCCGAACAACTGTACTTCGGCCCGCTGCTGATGCAGGCGCGCAGTCCGGCATTTATCGCCAAATGGCAGCGCCTGTTGCGCCAGAAACAGAAAACCCTGAACAGCTTCACCCAGGCGCGTCAGACCGTTCCGCAGGAAAAGCTGCAAGAGACGGCGCAGCAGATTCAGTGGATCACCGAGTTGCTGGCGTGAGCTGAGCGCAACGTTCCCCTGTTGATTCCCGAGCGCCAAGCCGAAGATTGATCCATGTCCGGCTGTGAGCCAGCACCTTGTCAGCCATGGCCATCGGGAAATGGATAAATCCATGGGCGCAAGCGGGCAGCAGGTGCACCTCAACCGCTGCCGACGCTTTCCAGCGTGCAGCCAGTTCCAGAGTGTCGTCGCGCAACGGGTCCAGTTCACCGACAAACATCAGTGCCGGGGGCATGCCGGCAAAGTCGCCGTAGAGCGGTGACAGCGGCGGCTGTTGACGTTGTGCGTCGTTCAGGTCCGGGGTCAACTGGCGCAGCGCCTCGACCATGCCGGGGCCGTCCAGCAGCAGGGTGTCGGCAGTCGCAGCGCGTACGCTGGCCGTTCCGGTCAGATCGTAGACGCCGTAATACAGCAGCGCTCCGTGGATACGCTGGAAAAATTCGGGCGATGCCTGCAGCCCCAACAACGTCGCCGCTGCCAGATGCCCGCCCGCCGATTCCCCCACAACGATCACCGGCAGGTCAGCGAATTCGTTGCAGCCGAGCAACCAGCGAGTGGCCCCCAGACAATCCTGCAACAACCCCTCCACCGGCGTGTTGACCGCCAGCCGATAATCCACCGAAACCACCGCCACGTTGCACGCAATGACCATGCCGGCGTTGAGTTCGTCGTTCATCTGCGGGTTGCCGATGACCCAGCCACCACCATGAAAATCCAGCACCACGCCTCGGGCTTTGCCTTTGGGCCTGATAATCCGTAGCGGCACCCGGACGCCGTGGGAATCAATCTCGATGTTTTCAGCTTCAAGGCCGTGTTTGCGCAGTTTGTCTGTGCCGGCCTTCTGACTGACGCGCAGCAGCGCCTGGATCAGCCGCGGCGTGACGCGATTGCGGATGCGAAACCGTGGCAGCCAGGCCAGGGTCTTGTTGAAACGCTGCATCTGCGCGATTTCGTGTTCGCCAAACTCAAGTTTTTCGGTGTCCATGCTGAGCCTTTTTTGCACATGGCCGGAAATTCGCCGGCCTCTACATGTGTATTTGTACCGATGGCCGGCGAATCAGTTCAGGTTTAAAGTCAGCTTCAAGGTTAATGCGTTTGCGGAGTGGAACATGAGAATCGGTGAACTGGCAAAAATCAGCGGGTTGGCGCCGTCTCGCATCCGCTTCTACGAAGCGAGTGGCCTGATCACCTCGGTCGGGCGCAACGCCAACGGTTATCGTGATTACGCCCCCGACACGCAGTGGATTCTGGAGCTCATTACCGGGGCGCAGGCGGCGGGATTCTCATTGGAGGAAATCCGCCAGTTGATGCCGATGAATGCGCAGGGCTGGCAACATGAACAGCTGCTCAGTGGCCTCAAGCAAAAGGTCGAGGAAATCGAAGTCCTGCAGCAAAGGCTGGCCCGGAACAAGGCGCAACTGTTGCTGGCCATCAAGGGTATCGAAGGCAAACCGGAGGGCATGGCCTGTGCGGACAATGCGCAAATGCTGATGAGCCGCTTGCGTGAAGAGGGCGTGGTGGGTTCTTCAGACCGCCGCGATGTGGCGCGCTGAACATCGAATAGCCTTAAAAAAGCTATTGACCTTAAAGTTGGCTTTAATCTTATGGTGGCCTCATCTCAGTTGAGGACTGCCCGCATGAATGTGTTCGACCCCCTGATACTTCCCAACGGTTCGACCATCAAGAACCGTATCGCCAAAGCCGCCATGGAAGAGAACATGGCCGATGCCGACCAGGCGCCCTCCGACGAGCTGATGCGGCTCTACCAGGCGTGGGCCGACGGTGGCGCCGGGCTGATCATCACCGGCAATGTCATGGTCGACGGCCGCGCCATGACCGGCCCGGGCGGCGTGGTGCTACAGGACGATCAGCAACTCGCCAGGTTCCAGCGCTGGGCGCGTATTGGGCGCTCCGGTGGCGCGCAGTTCTGGTTGCAGATCAATCACCCGGGCCGGCAGATGCAGGCCAACCTCGGGCAAAAAACCTGGGCGCCGTCAGCCGTGCCGCTGGAGCTGGGCAGCATGTCCAAGCGCTTTGCCACACCCCACGCCATGACTCCAGATGTGATTGAGGAGGTCATTCAGCGCTTTGCACGCACTGCGCGCCTTGGCGAACAGGCTGGGTTCACTGGCGTGGAAATCCACGCCGCGCATGGCTATCTGTTGAGCCAGTTCCTTTCGCCGCTGACCAACCAGCGGACGGACGAGTGGGGCGGCTGCGTGGAAAACCGCGCGCGCCTGTTGCTCGATATCGTCAGCGCGGTGAGGGCCGTGGTTTCGGCGGATTTTGCGGTGGCGGTCAAACTCAACTCCGCCGACTTCCAGCGCGGAGGCTTCACCGCCGACGAGGCGAAAAAGGTGGTTGAGCTGCTCAACGATCGGGGTGTGGATCTGGTGGAATTGTCCGGTGGCAGTTACGAAGTTCCCGCCATGCAGGGCGAGGCGCGCGATGGCCGCACTCTGGCTCGCGAGGCTTACTTCGTCGAATTTGCCCGCGACATTCAGACCGTCGCGAAAATGCCGGTGATGGTCACCGGCGGGATTCGCCGCCGCCCGGTGGCCGAACAAGTCGTTCAGAGTGGCGTGGACATGGTGGGCATCGGAACGGCAATGGCCATCGATCCACACCTGCCGCGTGACTGGCTGCAGGGCAAGGACAACGCCCCGCAGTTGCCGCCGATCACCTGGAAAAACAAAACCATCGCAGCGTTGGCGAACATGGCGGTGGTCAAGTTTCAGTTGGGTAAACTCAGTCGGGCAAAAAAGCCCGATCCAGCTGTGTCACCGCTGCGTGCGCTGATTGTGCAGCAGATCGCCATGGCGTTTCGTACACGCCAGTACCGGCGTTGGGTAGAGAAACGTTCGACGTGAGGCGCCAGGCGTTTCAACCTTGAGCTGTCAAGTCTGGCGGGCGCTCTGACGAGGGCCCGCCAGCGTCAGGCGATCAATTGGGCATCAGCACCGTATCGATCACATGAATCACACCATTGGATTGCATGACGTCTGCGATGGTAATGGCCGCCTTGCCACCTTTGGCGTCCTCCACCCACAACTTGCCATCGTGCAGCATCACGGTCAGCGATTCGCCCTGAACGGTTTTCAGCATGACTTTGCCGCCGTGCATTTTCGCTTGGTCCATCAACTGTTTGCCCGTGTGTGTGCCGGCCACCACGTGGTAAGTGAGGATCTTCGTCAGGTCAGCCTTGTGTTCGGGTTTGACCAACGTATCGACCGTGCCGGCGGGCAGTTTGGCGAAGGCTTCGTTGGTCGGGGCGAAGACGGTGAACGGCCCCTTGCTGTTGAGCGTGTCCACCAGCCCGGCAGCTTTGACCGCGGCGACGAGTGTCGTGTGATCTTTGGAGTTGACTGCGTTTTCAACGATGGTTTTGCTCGGATACATGGCCGCGCCGCCGACCATCACGGTATCGGCGGCGAAGCTGAATCCAGCTCCAAGGGCGAGCAGTGTGAAGCAAGCGACAGCGAGGCGTTTGATGAGCGAGTGCATGGTGTGTCTCCTTGATTCTTCGACCCTTCGAATGAGGGTATTGAATGTACGGAGCCGCGACTGAAACGGATGCAGCGCAGGGCGAAATAAAAGGTGTGCTGCAGTGAACTGGACCGAATGTGCTCTCAGGTATGAGTATCGTTTGAGGGAAAAATCAGTCGCAGTCGTTCGCTCACAGGATTTCCTTGTGCACGAATGCCGAGCCAGAAATGATTGTCTGCCGATGGGCGTTTTTACATCGTTGGCGCGACAGGAAATGATAGCCACGCAACACCTGACAACGATTGAAACGGTCAAGGGTGAACTACGCAAGAGCGGTTTTTCAACTCACCATAACCCGACAGAAAGCATGCAGATTCATTGCGATTTCACAGGCTAGCCTGGCCGTCTGGTTGAGACGTGTTCGAGAGGGACAAAATCATGTCAGATAGCGCTGACTCAATTGCCTTGGCCTCGGCTGTTATCGCCATGTGCGCGCCAGGATTGACGGTCTGGCAGGGCCTCGTACAACGCCGCCATGCACGATTGTCAATACAACCCCATTTTGTATTTGTCCGGAACCAGCGCCGAGGCCAAAGCCGGTGTTACTTTTTTTCAGGGAGCTCGCCATGACAACAGGGCAGTGTCTATGCACCGCTGTACGCTTCAGCCTCTCGGTTGCGCCTGGTTTTTTCTATCGCTGCCACTGCACCCTGTGCCGCAAGCAAACCGGGGTCGGCCACAACCTCGCCACGCTGGTCAGCGCTCGTGACTTTTGCTGGGAAGCAGGGCAGGAGTCGATCAGCAGTTGGGTCAAACCCAGCGGTTACCGGAACGACTTCTGTGCGCAATGCGGCTCGACCGTGCCCAACCCGCTTCGCGGATCGCCTTACGTGTGGGTTCCGCTCGGCCTGCTCGATGACGATCTGAGCATGGAGTGCGCGGGCGATTTCTGCGTTGACGATGCCATGTCGTGGGATGTGCAGCGTTCGGCCAATAACCATCACGGTTCTGTGGAGTCAGTGGCGCTTCTCGTGCAGCAACTCCGGGTCAACGGTGGTTGACGCCGGAGCCTGACCTGCTGGTTATTTCCGCAGATACGCAAACATATGCTGCACATAATCGGCCTTGCCCAGCGGTACGCCGTTGTGCCGCAGGATGTTGTACGCCGTGATCAGGTGGAAGTAGAACTGTGGCATGGCCCAGTCCATGGCGTATTCGCTGCCGGTCATGTCGAAGGCGATGCCGTTGGGCAGTTCGATGGCGATTTTCCTGTGTGCGCTGGCGTCGATCTGCGCCGGGTCCGCTGCTGCCAGTCTCTGCAAGGTGCTTTCGATCAATGCCTTGGCCGCCGCCATGTTTTCTGGCGGTGCGAGTGCGCTCAGCGGTTGTTGCGTCAATCGCAGCACGGCGTCCTGCGCCTGAGTGCAGGTGTATTGAACTTGGCGGGCGAGGTTGTGCATGTCAGGCGCAAGGCGTGCTTCGAGCAGAACCTGCGGGTCGTAGCCGCGCTCAACGGCGCAGGCTTCGCCCTTGGACAAAAGCGCTGACAATGAACGCAGCATCTGGGCGAAACGAGGAATAGTCACTGCATGGATCGACATGGTTGTTCCTTGTTTAGTGTCTCAGGGAAGTGGCAGTTGAGCGATGAGGCAGCGCTCGCGCATTTGTCGGAGAGTAACCCTGTTTTCAGCGTCGTGCGAGATGCTGCTGGGGCGCCAGAAACGCATCGTGAAAATAATTGCGAAACGCGTGCATCGCCGGGCTGAACTCCTGTGCGCGGTGCCACGCCAGGCCGACACTCATCGGCGTCACCTTGTCGGTGATCGTCAGGGTTTCGATGCGTTTGCCTTCCAGCGACCAGGGGCGGTGCACCAGATCCGAAAGAATTGCCACACCGCTGCCATTGGCGACCATGCTGCGCACGGCTTCGACAGAGCTGGTGCGAACCCGCACGTTCGGCTGCTGGCGCGCGTTTTCCCAATAGCGCATGGCGCTCTGTTCGGCCTCGTCGACGGTCAGCAGGATGAACGGCTCCTTCGCCACATCGGCCAGACTCACAGCCGAACGTTCGCACAGCGGATGGTGGCTGGGCAGCCATAACCGGCGCTCAGAGTTGAAGAGCGTCTCCGAGACAATGTCCGGATGAGTGAGATTGGCGGTGAGCACCACGGCCATGTCGAACCGGCCTTCGAGCAGGCCTTGTTCGATGGCTTGGCGCTCCTGTTCGTGAACCTCGATGGTCACATCGGGATGCCAGTGTTCCAGGCGCTGCAAATGGTGCGGCAGGAAGTAGCCGAACACCGTGTAGCTCGCCGCCAGGCGCAACACGCCACTGGCGCGGATGTCCGGCAACGGGCTGTTCAGCGCGTCATCGACACTGCGCAAAATCACATAGGCCCGGTTCAGAAAATGCCGCCCGGCGTCGGTCAGGCTCATGCCTTGCGCCGAGCGCTGGAACAACAGCGTACCGAGAATGCCTTCCAGCTCCTTGATCGCCGTGGTCACCGCCGACTGCGAAATGTTCAGATGAAGCGCGGCCTGGGAGATCTGTCCGATCTCGGCGGTGGCGACGAAATAGCGCACTTGGCGCAGGGTCAGGGACATGGACACTCCGGTCGGCGAGGAAGCTTTTTTGAGGCTATCTGTTTTTCAGAAGATGGCCTATCTGTTAATAGATCTTCCCAAGGGGTGTGCGGAAATTTAACTTGGCCTGCATGAAGTCACAAGCGTCAGGAGCAAGCGTCATGCAAGCAGTAGATTTCAACTCGGACATGGGTGAAGGCTTCGGCCCATGGACCATCGGTGATGGTGTCGACAATGAGCTGATGGGCTTCATCAGTTCGGCCAACATCGCCACCGGTTTCCATGCCGGCGACCCTGGCACCATGCGCCGCACGGTGGAGCAGGCCAAGCGTCTGGGCGTGGCCATCGGCGCGCATCCGGGGTTTCGTGACCTGGTCGGTTTTGGCCGTCGGCACATCAACGCACCGGCCCAGGAGCTGGTCGACGACATGCTCTATCAGCTGGGCGCCCTGCGTGAACTGGCCCGTGTTCAAGGCGTGGCCCTGCAACACATCAAACCCCATGGCGCGCTCTACATGCACCTGGCGCGGGACGAGGAGGCGGCCCGCCTGCTGGTAGAAAACCTGCAACGTCTGGAGCCAGAACTGTTGCTGTATTGCATGCCCGATTCGGTGATCTGGCGCGTCGCGACAGAACTCGGTCAACCGGTGATCCGTGAATTCTATGCCGACCGCGAGTACGACCTCAGCGGCTCCATCGTCTTCACCCGCAACGTGCGCGCCTACGACCCGACGCAAGTCGCCGCGCGAGTATTGCGCGCCTGTCAGCAAGGTGTGGTGCGTACCGTTGAGGGTGAAGACCTGGCAATCGCTTTCGATTCGATCTGCTTGCACAGCGATACACCGGGCGCGCTGGCGTTGGTCGAGGCCACACGCAAAGCGCTCGATAACGCCGGGATCGAGGTGCGCGCCCCGCGCTGATGAGCGGTGCAACACCTGGCCCACAGACGCCAGGGTCTGCCCAACGATTCACTTTTTGCCTGCCTTTCTACAACTATTCCAAAAGGAACAGACATGGCCGAACACACTGTAATCACCCCGTTGCCAGGGACCTTCTACCGCAAAGCCACGCCGGAGTCGACGAACTACGCCGAGGTGGGCGCGCAGGTCAGCGCCGACACGGTGATTGGCCTGATCGAAGTCATGAAGCAATTTTCCGAACTGACCGCCGGGACGGCCGGTCGCCTCAGCGCATTTCTGGTAGAAGACGGTGATCCGGTGGAGCCGGGTCAAGTCATCGCAACACTCGACGTCGAGTGAGGGCGTGATCATGACCCAAGGTATTGATAAATTGCTGATCGCCAACCGTGGCGAAATTGCGGTGCGAATCATTCGTGCCGCCAAGGCACTGGGGATTCCTACCGTTGCCGCGTGCAGTGAAGCGGACGTCGATTCCCTCGCCGCGCGCATGGCCGATGAGGTGCACGTACTCGGCCCGGCGCGCGCCGATAAAAGCTATTTGAATGTCGAAGCCTTGCTCGGCGCTTTGAAAGCCACAGGCGCCAACGCGGTGCACCCCGGGTATGGCTTTCTCTCGGAGAACGCGGATTTTGCCGAAGCAGTGGTGGCGGCCGGGGCGATTTTTGTCGGACCGAGCGCCGAGACGATCCGGCGCATGGGCGATAAGGCCGAAGCCCGGCGTACTGCGCAAGCAGCGGGGGTGCCAGTGGTGCCAGGGTCGCCGGGTGAGCTGTTTGATGTTGAATCGGCGCTCAAGGCTGCAGAAGTCGTTGGCTTCCCGCTGCTGATCAAAGCCTCGGCCGGTGGTGGCGGGCGCGGTATTCGCCTGGCGCAAGATGCTGCGCAACTGGCAGAAGAGTTTCCCCGTTCCCAGCGCGAGGCCCAGGCCGCGTTCGGCAACGGCGCGGTGTACCTGGAGCGATTTATCGGACGGGCTCGGCACATTGAAGTGCAGGTGTTGGGCGACGGTCGGCACGCGGTGCATTTGTTCGAGCGGGAGTGTTCACTGCAACGTCGCCGGCAGAAAATTTTCGAGGAAGCGCCGTCGCCGGTCCTCAGCCAGCAGCAACGCGAGAGCCTCTGCGCGAGCGCCGTGCGCCTGACCGAGTCCTTGGGCTACAAGGGCGCCGGCACTCTGGAATACCTGTATGACGAGGCGACCGGCGAATTCTTCTTTATCGAGATGAACACGCGGATTCAGGTAGAGCACCCGGTCAGCGAACTGATCACCGGCATTGATCTGGTCCAGGCGATGTTGCGCATTGCCGGCGGCGAACCGCTGGGTTTCAGACAGAGTGACATTCAACTCAACGGCGCCGCGCTGCAAATGCGCCTGAACGCCGAGGATCCGCAGCGCGACTTCTTCCCCAGTCCCGGGTTGGTCGAGGAACTGATCTGGCCGCAGGGCGAAGGCATTCGTGTCGACACTCACCTGTATCAAGGCTACCGCGTGCCGCCTTACTATGACTCGTTGCTGGCCAAGCTGATCGTGCATGGCCCTGACCGCGCCGAAGCATTGCGCCGGGCGAAAGCAGCGGTAGAACAGACCACATTGTCCGGCATGGCCAGCACCCTGACACTGCACGGCGAACTGCTCGAACAACCGTGGCTGCACAGCGCCGACTTCCACACCGGCACCCTGGAAACCTGGCTGGCCACGCGCCGCAGCGGAGGTGCAGCATGAGCACGCCGATCCGTTACAGCTTCGGCGCCGATGAGCATCTTTTTGCCGAAGTCAGCGACAGCATGTCACTTGATGCGTTCTTCAAGGGGCTGGCCGTTACCCGCGCGGTAGAGCGCCTGGCGCTGGATGGCGTGCTCGACGTGTGCCTGGCCAATGCCTCGTTCCAGATTCGTTTCGACCCGGATCGCATCGCCCCGCACACCCTGCTCGAAGCGGTGAAAGGCGCCGAAGCCGAGGCGGTTGCCGAGCGCACGCTGCAGACGCGCATCATCGAGATTCCGGTGCTGTACAACGACCCATGGACCCACGAAACCCTGATGCGTTTTCGCGACCGGCATCAGGACCCCAGCGCCACTGACCTGGAATACGCCGCACGGATCAACGACCTGGCCGACGTCGATGCGTTCATCGCCGCCCACAGCGGTGCGCCGTGGTTTGTCTCGATGGTCGGCTTCGTCGCCGGGCTGCCATTCATGTTCCAGATGGTCGAGCGCGAACGCCAGTTGCAGGTGCCAAAGTACCTGCGGCCACGCACTGACACACCGAAATTGACCCTCGGTCATGGCGGTTGCTTTGGCTGCATTTACTCGGTGCGCGGTGCCGGGGGTTATCAGATGTTCGGCGTGACGCCGGCACCGATCTACGACCCGCAGCAAAACCTCGCGTACCTCAAGGAACACATGGTGTTCTTCCGTCCGGGCGACATCGTGCAGTTCAAGCCGATCGATCGTGAGGCCTACGACCACGCGGTGGCTGAAGTGGACGCCGGGCGCTTTGATCTGCGGATTCGTCCGGTGGAGTTTTCGCTGGACGCGTTTCTCGCCGATCCGATCGGTTATCCCAAGTCGCTGCAGGAGGTGCTGGCATGATCAAGGTACTCAAACCCGGCCTGGCGACCTCGGTACAGGATCTGGGCCGCGAAGGCTATTACCACTTGGGCATCCCTCCTTCGGGTGCGCTTGATCAATACGCGCTCAGCGCCGCCAATCAACTGGTCGGCAACCCGGCAGGTCTGGCCGCGCTGGAATGCACGTTGCTCGGGCCTGAGCTGGCGTTTCAGCACGATGCGCTGGTGGCGGTCTGCGGTGCGCACATGACGCCGCGTGTCGATGGCGTGGAAATGCACCACGACACAGCCTTTGAGGTGAAGGCCGGACAAGTGCTGCGCTTCGACTTTCCGAAGGCTGGCGCCCGGGCTTATCTGGCAGTGGCGGGGGGCATCGATGTGCCGCTGGTGCTCGGCAGTCGTTCGACCTACACGCTGGGTGCGCTTGGCGGCTTTCAGGGGCGCCGATTGATCGCCGGCGACGAGTTGCCGATTGGCGCCGCGAGTGGCAAGGGTCGCGCCGGCGCCAGTCTGCCCATGGCGTTACGCCAATCGCTGGGCGGCGAAATCACCCTGCGCGTGGTGCCGGGCCTGTATTACGAGCGCCTGAGCGAGTCTGCGGCAAAGAGCTTTTTCGCCGAGCCATGGACGGTCGGTTCTGAAGCCGACCGTATCGGCTATCGCTTCAAGGGCGGCAGCGCGCTGAGCTTTCAGCCCCGCGAACAGCCGTTCGGCGCTGGTTCCGATCCATCGAACATCGTCGACAGTTGCTACCCGATCGGTTCGATCCAGGTCCCGGCCGGACTTGAGCCGATTGTCCTGCACCGTGACGCGGTGTCCGGTGGCGGCTACGCGATGATCGGCACGGTGATCAGTGCCGACCTCGATCTGATCGGCCAGATGCAACCCAATCAGAAGGCCCGCTTTGTCGCGGTGACCCTCGAAGAAGCGCTGGAAGCACGACGCTCCTATAAGAAAAAACTCAGCTGCCTGAGCAAGCTGTTCCCTTCCTGATTCTGCCCGCCGCATCGCGCGGGCCATGCCAAACGGTAAGCCAACGCCGCACTCCGGTGCGGTGACGGCTGCCCGCGCTTCAACCTTTGACTGGTTCTGGAGTTCACGCATATGGCTGCTTTATCGCAATCGAGTCAAACCGGGCAGGACCCGGCCCACCATCCCGTACCGACCGCAGCGCGCATGGGCCGACTGTCGCTGACCATGGCCTGGTGGGCGGTGTGCAGTGCGATGTTTTACATCGTGGTCGGCGCTTCACTGGCGCTGTCATTCGGTGCGCGCAACGCGTTGATCGGCATGCTGCTGTCAGTCATCAGTTATGGCCTGGTCAACAGTGTGCTCAGCCGATTCGCGATCCGCAGCGGCTTGTCGGTGGCGCTGTTTTCACGGCTGTTGTTCGGCAGCACCGGGGCGTGTCTGGCGACGCTGATCTTCTTCTCCACGGCGATCTACTACGCGGTATTCGAAGGCTCGGTGATTGCCGTGGCGCTCCATCAACTGTACCCGCAACTGATCTATCCGCTGGCGGCACTCGCAGTGGTGCTCTATAGCGTGCCGATGATTCTGGGCAGCGTGCAGCACTGGCTGGACAAGCTCAATGGCGTGCTGCTGCCGGTGTACCTTGGAGGTCTGCTGGTGGCGGTGGGGCTGTCGATCAGTCGTTATGGCTACCAGCCGCAATGGCTGGATTTCGGCCCGATGACGCCCAGCGTATTCGGCTGGTGGCACTGCTTCGTCGCTTACATGGGCGTCTGGGTGTTGATGCTGTTCACCTTCGACTACGCGCGTTTCGGCAAGCCCGAAGACGCCGAATACCATGGTCGCTGGAACTTCGGCATGCCGTTCTACGCGGTAACGTTTTTGCTCAATGGCGCGGCGGGCATCTACCTGGTCAGCAGCATTCCCCATGACGGCGCGCTGAACGAAGTGTCGGTGGTGATGGCGATCCTGCAGTTGATGGGCCTGTGGGGATTGCTGTTCGTCTGGGCCACGCAAACCCGCATCAATACCGCCAATTACTACCTGGCGACGTTGAACATGCAGGCGTTCTTCGGCCGTTTTGGTGTACGCGGTTCGTATCTGATGTGGGCGCTGGTAGTTGGGGTAATCGTTTACGGACTGATGCTGACGGATGTCTTTGCCTACCTCCTCAAGGCGTTGGCCTATCAGGGGATTTTCGTGGTGGCCTGGGTCGGCGTGGCATTGGCGCAGATTCTCTGTGGCCGTAATGATCTGGCGACACTTGAGCGGGTGGCGACTTTCAATCCTGTCGGGTTGACGGCGTGGTTCGGGGCGACAGCACTGGGACTGGCATTGATGTTTGCCGGCGACGGGCTGAGCAGTTTTTCCGCGCCGGCGACCGTGGTAATGGCGTTTGCCTTGCAGGCGGGATTGGCCCGGCGCGGTCGATGGGTGGTGCAGACGGCGGAGTAGGGGGGGCGGGTGACTGGAATCGTGCTGGCCGACAGGGCTCCAGTGCCGCTGCAGATGCGCCATCAATAATCTCCTCGGAAACCAGCCGCCCCACGACCGTCGCCAGCGTCACGCCCGGATGCATGACGCACACGTACGCACTGTTGAATTCCGGCAGATAGCCAATGATGGGAATCCTGTCGGCGGGCATGGGTCGCAGGCCAACGCTCGCCATTTGCGGCGTGATGGAAGCCACTCCGTGACGTTCGTGCTCAATGGCTTTGGCCGTTCTCAGCGCGATGGCGTGCGGTCGGTTGTACAGCGCGTCATCTATATAGTCCTCCGCAGCCAGCAACGTACCGTCGGTGTCCTGCCGGATTTCCATCTGGGGGCTGGAGATGATCGTGTTTATCCGATGAGGCTGGGTTGTGTAGCGGATGAGTAGGGCGGGTGACGCGTCGATGGGCAGGGTGACGTTCAGCTGATCTGCCAGTTGCGCGATGGCGGTGCCCGCCGCCAGCACGACAATGTCGGCAATGAGGTTGCCGGTCGCAGTGATAACGCCGGTGACAGCGCCGTTCAACGTCTGAAATCCGAGCACCGGCGTGTGCGTTAACAGCGTCGCGCCATGGGCTTGTGCGCCTGCAATCAATGCATGCGTTGCTTGCACCGCATCCAGCGCACCTTCGGCGGCGGCAAAGCAGGCCCGTTGCGGAGGGTGTTTGAGGTTGGGTTCAAGGTCGAGAATCTGCGCACTAAATATAGAAGGCGCATAAAACGGACCTTCGCCGTAAGACAGCGCACCTGTCCATTGAATGTTCAACCCTGGCAACTCGGATTCGAGCCGCCGGTATTCTGCGATGGCTGCGGCGCGTAACGGCGCAACAGGGTCTGGCCCGCCGTGTGACGTGTTGATCCATGCAAAGGAACGTCCTGTCGCGCCGCAGGCAATTTCACCAGACTCGAGCACTGTGACGTGCGCACCTTTCGCGGCGAGGTGATACGCCAGTGACGCGCCGACGATTCCCGCGCCGATCACGATGATCCGTTTGCTCACACCAACCTCCAATGTCGATGCGCTGACAGTACTCCATCCCGGCCTGTAGCGGCAGACTTGCCTGGCCCGGTGATATCAGGGAAGCTGCGCCGAGTCCGTTTTTGGGCCGGTTTTGAATCGTTCAGGGAAGCGTTGATGGCACTCAGGGTGTTGGTGGTTGGCGGGTATGGAAACTTTGGCAGTATCGTTTGTCGGCATCTGATCGATATGCCCGACGTCGAGCTTGTGATCTCGGGGCGTGATCCGCAGAAACTGGCGCACAAAGTCGCTGAGCTGGGCGCGACCTGCGAGAGCTGGTGCGGCGATGCCATGGGGGGCGGATTTTCTGCAGCCCTCTGCGCGATGAACATTCAACTGGTGATTCACACCGGCGGCCCGTTTCAAGGGCAATCCTACGCGGTGGCCGAGAGCTGCATTGAGGCGGGCGTCAACTATTGCGACCTGGCGGACTGCCGGACGTTCGTCAATGGCATCAGTGTGCTCGATGCCCGAGCGAGGCAGGCCGGGGTCGCTGTCCTCAGTGGCTGCAGTTCAGTGCCGACGCTTTCGTCAGCGATCATCGATGAGCAGCGCCACCACTTCAAGCGCATCGATTCGATCGAGCACGGTATCTCCTCGTCGGCCAAGATGCCGGGGCTGTCGACGGTCGAGGGCGTGCTCGCTTATGCCGGCAAGCCGATCCGTCAGTTGCGCAACGGTCAGGTGCATGAGGTGATGGGCTGGGAGGATCTGACCCTGCGCAAGCTGCAGGGCCTTGGCTTCCGTGCGTTGGCCAATGTGGATGTGCCGGACATGGACATCTTCGCCAACCGCTATGGCGCACAGACGTTGAGCTTCAAGGCTGGCGCGGGCCTCAAGCTCGGAGGCGTGGCCAATTATCTGTTTGCTCTGGCAATGAGGAAGGGGCTGGTGCGTGACCATGTGCCATGGGCCGCCAGGTTGCATCGTTGGGGCAGCTGGTTCGAGCGTTTCGGCGATGGCAAAAGTGCGATGTATATAGATGTGCAGGGCGTCGGCCTGAATGACCAGCCGCTGTCGATGACGGCGCAACTCACCGCGCTGAATGACAAGGGGCCGGAGATCCCGAGTTGTGCCGCCGTCGCTCTGGCCGCGAAAATCGCCCGGGGCTATGTGCCCGAGTCCGGCGCGCGTCCTTGCGTCGGCGAGATCAGCGTCAATGCGTATATGGCCGCAATCAATGACGCACAGAATCTAAGCCTGTCCGTACACTTCAGTGACGGGATGCGCTGAGCATGTTGTATCTGGGCCTTAAGTACGTACATGTCATCGCCGCGATTTTTCTGTTCGGTTTCGGCATGGGCTCCTATCTCTATCTGATCGCCGCCAGTCGCACGGCCAATCCGCAGGTGATCGCCCATGTGGCGAGAATGGTGGTGCGCTTCGACGCCTGGATCACCACGCCGGCGGGCTTCATCCAGATCGTGACGGGCTATATGTTGACAAGGCTCAGCGGGCTGCCACTGACCACGGAGTGGATGCTGACATCGTTGATCATCTTCTGTGTCGTCGGTTCGCTGTGGCTACCAGTGCTTCTGTTGCAGAAGCGCTTGCAGCAGATGGCGGCGCGCGCAGTGGAACGTGGGACAGAGCTTGATGCCGATTACCGGGCCTTTTACCTCCAGTGGTTCTGGATGGGGGTTGGCGGCTTTCTGGGGATGTTCGTGATTGTCTTGATAATGGTGACGAAGATGACGCCGGGGCAGTGGCTTGGATTAATGGTTTAGCGGGGCGCTGCCGTGCTTTCGGGCTTTTTTGACCGATATGACAGAAATGTGAAAATAGCTGTTGACGGCAGATTCTGGAGGTCTATAATTCGCCCCACTTCCGGCGCAGTCGAAACGGAAAACTCCTTGAAATTCAAAGGGTTACGCAGTTTTCGACAGCGGCTTGCTTCAGTTCATCGAAGCCTGGAAGGAGTTGAAAATGTCGGCATGTCTGGCGCTTTTAACGGTTCGATCTTCTCGGTCGAAAGCGGTGAAAAAAGGGTGTTGACAACAGCGAGTAACGCTGTAGAATTCGCCTCCCGCTAACGAGAGATAGGAAGCGCAAGTGGTTGAAGTGGTTGAAGTTGTTGAAGAAATCTTCGAAAACTTCTGAAAATAATCACTTGACAGCAAATGAGGCTGCTGTAGAATGCGCGCCTCGGTTGAGACGAAAGATCTTAACCAACCGCTCTTTAACAACTGAATCAAGCAATTCGTGTGGGTGCTTGTGGAGTCAGACTGATAGTCAACAAGATTATCAGCATCACAAGTTACTCCGCGAGAAATCAAAGATGTAACCAACGATTGCTGAGCCAAGTTTAGGGTTTCTTAAAAACCCAAAGATGTTTGAACTGAAGAGTTTGATCATGGCTCAGATTGAACGCTGGCGGCAGGCCTAACACATGCAAGTCGAGCGGATGACGGGAGCTTGCTCCTGAATTCAGCGGCGGACGGGTGAGTAATGCCTAGGAATCTGCCTGGTAGTGGGGGACAACGTTTCGAAAGGAACGCTAATACCGCATACGTCCTACGGGAGAAAGCAGGGGACCTTCGGGCCTTGCGCTATCAGATGAGCCTAGGTCGGATTAGCTAGTTGGTGAGGTAATGGCTCACCAAGGCGACGATCCGTAACTGGTCTGAGAGGATGATCAGTCACACTGGAACTGAGACACGGTCCAGACTCCTACGGGAGGCAGCAGTGGGGAATATTGGACAATGGGCGAAAGCCTGATCCAGCCATGCCGCGTGTGTGAAGAAGGTCTTCGGATTGTAAAGCACTTTAAGTTGGGAGGAAGGGCATTAACCTAATACGTTAGTGTTTTGACGTTACCGACAGAATAAGCACCGGCTAACTCTGTGCCAGCAGCCGCGGTAATACAGAGGGTGCAAGCGTTAATCGGAATTACTGGGCGTAAAGCGCGCGTAGGTGGTTCGTTAAGTTGAATGTGAAATCCCCGGGCTCAACCTGGGAACTGCATCCAAAACTGGCGAGCTAGAGTATGGTAGAGGGTGGTGGAATTTCCTGTGTAGCGGTGAAATGCGTAGATATAGGAAGGAACACCAGTGGCGAAGGCGACCACCTGGACTGATACTGACACTGAGGTGCGAAAGCGTGGGGAGCAAACAGGATTAGATACCCTGGTAGTCCACGCCGTAAACGATGTCAACTAGCCGTTGGGAGCCTTGAGCTCTTAGTGGCGCAGCTAACGCATTAAGTTGACCGCCTGGGGAGTACGGCCGCAAGGTTAAAACTCAAATGAATTGACGGGGGCCCGCACAAGCGGTGGAGCATGTGGTTTAATTCGAAGCAACGCGAAGAACCTTACCAGGCCTTGACATCCAATGAACTTTCCAGAGATGGATTGGTGCCTTCGGGAACATTGAGACAGGTGCTGCATGGCTGTCGTCAGCTCGTGTCGTGAGATGTTGGGTTAAGTCCCGTAACGAGCGCAACCCTTGTCCTTAGTTACCAGCACGTTATGGTGGGCACTCTAAGGAGACTGCCGGTGACAAACCGGAGGAAGGTGGGGATGACGTCAAGTCATCATGGCCCTTACGGCCTGGGCTACACACGTGCTACAATGGTCGGTACAGAGGGTTGCCAAGCCGCGAGGTGGAGCTAATCCCATAAAACCGATCGTAGTCCGGATCGCAGTCTGCAACTCGACTGCGTGAAGTCGGAATCGCTAGTAATCGCGAATCAGAATGTCGCGGTGAATACGTTCCCGGGCCTTGTACACACCGCCCGTCACACCATGGGAGTGGGTTGCACCAGAAGTAGCTAGTCTAACCTTCGGGAGGACGGTTACCACGGTGTGATTCATGACTGGGGTGAAGTCGTAACAAGGTAGCCGTAGGGGAACCTGCGGCTGGATCACCTCCTTAATCGACGACATCAGCTGCTCCATAAGTTCCCACACGAATTGCTTGATTCATTGAAGAAGACGATAGAAGCAGCTTTAAGCTCCAAGCTGATAGCTCTTAGCTAATCAGTTACGCGCTCGAAATTGGGTCTGTAGCTCAGTTGGTTAGAGCGCACCCCTGATAAGGGTGAGGTCGGCAGTTCGAATCTGCCCAGACCCACCAATTTTGTATGGGGCCATAGCTCAGCTGGGAGAGCGCCTGCCTTGCACGCAGGAGGTCAGCGGTTCGATCCCGCTTGGCTCCACCATTAACTGCTTCTACTTGTTAGAGTTTAGAAATGAATATTCCAGTGCGAATATTGATTTCTAGTCTTTGATTAGATCGTTCTTTAAAAATTTGGGTATGTGATAGAAAGATAGACTGGATAACACTTTCACTGGTGTTTATTCAGGCTAAGGTAAAATTTGTGAGTTTAATCGCGAATTTTCGGCGAATGTCGTCTTCACAGTATAACCAGATTGCTTGGGGTTATATGGTCAAGTGAAGAAGCGCATACGGTGGATGCCTTGGCAGTCAGAGGCGATGAAAGACGTGGTAGCCTGCGAAAAGCTTCGGGGAGTCGGCAAACAGACTTTGATCCGGAGATGTCTGAATGGGGGAACCCAGCCATCATAAGATGGTTATCTTGTACTGAATACATAGGTGCAAGAGGCGAACCAGGGGAACTGAAACATCTAAGTACCCTGAGGAAAAGAAATCAACCGAGATTCCCTTAGTAGTGGCGAGCGAACGGGGACTAGCCCTTAAGTGGCTTTGAGATTAGCGGAACGCTCTGGAAAGTGCGGCCATAGTGGGTGATAGCCCTGTACGCGAAAATCTCTTGGTCATGAAATCGAGTAGGACGGAGCACGAGAAACTTTGTCTGAATATGGGGGGACCATCCTCCAAGGCTAAATACTACTGACTGACCGATAGTGAACTAGTACCGTGAGGGAAAGGCGAAAAGAACCCCGGAGAGGGGAGTGAAATAGATCCTGAAACCGTATGCGTACAAGCAGTGGGAGCAGACTTTGTTCTGTGACTGCGTACCTTTTGTATAATGGGTCAGCGACTTATTTTCAGTGGCGAGCTTAACCGAATAGGGGAGGCGTAGCGAAAGCGAGTCTTAATAGGGCGTCTAGTCGCTGGGAATAGACCCGAAACCGGGCGATCTATCCATGGGCAGGTTGAAGGTTAGGTAACACTGACTGGAGGACCGAACCGACTACCGTTGAAAAGTTAGCGGATGACCTGTGGATCGGAGTGAAAGGCTAATCAAGCTCGGAGATAGCTGGTTCTCCTCGAAAGCTATTTAGGTAGCGCCTCATGTATCACTGTAGGGGGTAGAGCACTGTTTCGGCTAGGGGGTCATCCCGACTTACCAAACCGATGCAAACTCCGAATACCTACAAGTGCCGAGCATGGGAGACACACGGCGGGTGCTAACGTCCGTCGTGAAAAGGGAAACAACCCAGACCGTCAGCTAAGGTCCCAAAGTTATGGTTAAGTGGGAAACGATGTGGGAAGGCTTAGACAGCTAGGAGGTTGGCTTAGAAGCAGCCACCCTTTAAAGAAAGCGTAATAGCTCACTAGTCGAGTCGGCCTGCGCGGAAGATGTAACGGGGCTCAAACCATACACCGAAGCTACGGGTATCACGCAAGTGATGCGGTAGAGGAGCGTTCTGTAAGCCTGTGAAGGTGAGTTGAGAAGCTTGCTGGAGGTATCAGAAGTGCGAATGCTGACATGAGTAACGACAATGGGTGTGAAAAACACCCACGCCGAAAGACCAAGGTTTCCTGCGCAACGTTAATCGACGCAGGGTTAGTCGGTCCCTAAGGCGAGGCTGAAAAGCGTAGTCGATGGAAAACAGGTTAATATTCCTGTACTTCTGGTTATTGCGATGGAGGGACGGAGAAGGCTAGGCCAGCTTGGCGTTGGTTGTCCAAGTTTAAGGTGGTAGGCTGAGATCTTAGGTAAATCCGGGATCTTAAGGCCGAGAGCTGATGACGAGTTACCCTTTGGGTGACGAAGTGGTTGATGCCATGCTTCCAAGAAAAGCTTCTAAGCTTCAGGTAACCAGGAACCGTACCCCAAACCGACACAGGTGGTTGGGTAGAGAATACCAAGGCGCTTGAGAGAACTCGGGTGAAGGAACTAGGCAAAATGGCACCGTAACTTCGGGAGAAGGTGCGCCGGTGAGGGTGAAGGACTTGCTCCGTAAGCTCATGCCGGTCGAAGATACCAGGCCGCTGCGACTGTTTATTAAAAACACAGCACTCTGCAAACACGAAAGTGGACGTATAGGGTGTGACGCCTGCCCGGTGCCGGAAGGTTAATTGATGGGGTTAGCTAACGCGAAGCTCTTGATCGAAGCCCCGGTAAACGGCGGCCGTAACTATAACGGTCCTAAGGTAGCGAAATTCCTTGTCGGGTAAGTTCCGACCTGCACGAATGGCGTAACGATGGCGGCGCTGTCTCCACCCGAGACTCAGTGAAATTGAAATCGCTGTGAAGATGCAGTGTATCCGCGGCTAGACGGAAAGACCCCGTGAACCTTTACTATAGCTTTGCACTGGACTTTGAATTTGCTTGTGTAGGATAGGTGGGAGGCTTTGAAGCGTGGACGCCAGTTCGCGTGGAGCCATCCTTGAAATACCACCCTGGCAACTTTGAGGTTCTAACTCAGGTCCGTTATCCGGATCGAGGACAGTGTATGGTGGGTAGTTTGACTGGGGCGGTCTCCTCCTAAAGAGTAACGGAGGAGTACGAAGGTGCGCTCAGACCGGTCGGAAATCGGTCGTAGAGTATAAAGGCAAAAGCGCGCTTGACTGCGAGACAGACACGTCGAGCAGGTACGAAAGTAGGTCTTAGTGATCCGGTGGTTCTGTATGGAAGGGCCATCGCTCAACGGATAAAAGGTACTCCGGGGATAACAGGCTGATACCGCCCAAGAGTTCATATCGACGGCGGTGTTTGGCACCTCGATGTCGGCTCATCACATCCTGGGGCTGAAGCCGGTCCCAAGGGTATGGCTGTTCGCCATTTAAAGTGGTACGCGAGCTGGGTTTAGAACGTCGTGAGACAGTTCGGTCCCTATCTGCCGTGGACGTTTGAGATTTGAGAGGGGCTGCTCCTAGTACGAGAGGACCGGAGTGGACGAACCTCTGGTGTTCCGGTTGTCACGCCAGTGGCATTGCCGGGTAGCTATGTTCGGGAAAGATAACCGCTGAAAGCATCTAAGCGGGAAACTTGCCTCAAGATGAGATCTCACTGGAACCTTGAGTTCCCTGAAGGGCCGTCGAAGACTACGACGTTGATAGGTTGGGTGTGTAAGCGCTGTGAGGCGTTGAGCTAACCAATACTAATTGCCCGTGAGGCTTGACCATATAACACCCAAGCAATTTGCAGGCTTTGAGCTGAAAAGCGAAAGGTCACCAGATTGCGGTGTGTGAAGACGAAACGAACCGAAAGTTCGAGAGAAACACACAAACTATCGCATACCCAATTTGCTGAAGCGTCGAAAGACGAGTCGGCACACCGAATTTCTTGACGACCATAGAGCGTTGGAACCACCTGATCCCATCCCGAACTCAGAAGTGAAACGATGCATCGCCGATGGTAGTGTGGGGTTTCCCCATGTGAGAGTAGGTCATCGTCAAGATTAAATTCCGAAACCCCAATTGCGAAAGCAGTTGGGGTTTTGTTTTGCCTGCAGGAAAGTTTTTTACTTAGCCTGCGAACAAATTTGCACATTCCTTCCGCATCCAACAGACAACCCTCAAGTTGTAGCGATAACCGCGCGGCGTCGATCCGCCAATGTCTCCGGTATCGCCACCCACAGCAGCACAAACGCCACCCCGGCAATCATTGCCAGGGTCAGAAACGCCGCGCTATAACCGGCCTCTTGCACCACAAGTCCCGCCACGCTGCTGCTCAATGCCGCGCCAAGGCCGAACACGGTCGAGAGGGCGCCGAGACTGATGTTGAAGTGACCGGTGCCCAGTGTCAGGTCTTTCACCACTACCGGGAACAGCGCGCCGAAAACTCCAGCGCCAACGCCATCGAGCAACTGCACTGCGACCAGCCAGTAAGGATCGTCAGACAGCGTGTACAACACGCCGCGTAATGGCAGGATCAGAAAGCCTGCCAGCAGCAACGGTTTGCGCCCCCACACATCGGCTCTGGCCCCGACCAGCAACGCCACCGGCACCATTACCAATTGCGCAGCGACGATGCAGGCCGAGGTCAGTGGCGTGGCCATCTGCAAGTTCACTTGCGCCAGTTTTTGACTCACCAGCGGCAGCATCGCCGCGTTGGCCAAGTGGAACAGGGCGCAGCAGATGGCGAACATCAGCAGCGCCTTGTTGGTCAGCAGCACCGATAATCCTGAAGGTGCTTTGCTGTCTGTGGCGTCGCTCGGATCCAGGCCCCGGGCGAGATTGTGGTCGATGGCATTGGCAGGGACGAAACTCACAGCCACCACGCTGCCCAGTGCCATGACGGCCATCAGGTAGAACACCGCAACCGGGCCGAACAGGTAAGCGAAGCCTCCGGCCAGCAGCGCTGCGCAAGCGTTGCCAGCATGGTTGAACGTCTCATTGCGTCCGGTGCGCCGAGTGAATGCTCGGGGGCCGGTGATACCCAGGGTGATTGCCGAGATGGCCGGGGCGAACACCGACGCAGCAGCGGCACTCAAGGCTTGAGTGATCGCCACCAGGCTAAATGACGTGACGAAGGGCAGCACCACACAACTGCCGGTCACCAGCAGCGCGGCAATCGCGATCACCGCGCGTTTGCTGCGGGTGTTGTCGACGAGGGCTCCGGCGGGTGTCTGGGTGAGGAGGGCGGCGATGCCTGCGAGGGTCATCACCAGTCCGATGCTGGCCGGTTCCCAGTGATGCACTGCCAACAGGTAAATGGCGAGATACGGCCCGAGCCCGTCGCGCACATCGGCGAGGAAGAAGTTGAGGCTGTCCAACGAGAGATTGTGGCGACTATCGGAGTGATTGATCACGCTGGGATCTTCAATAATCGAGGTTCGGCGACATGACTCAACCTCCGCTAAAGTCAGTGACTTGTCGCCTGCGGATTTAGTTTCACACCGAGCGTAGGTGGCCATTCGAACCCGACTCGAGCGGCCACCTCATGACGTCAGTTAATGCGTGGATGCTGCTGCACCAACTCCTTGCGCTTGGCTTCCAGTTCGGCGATTTCGGCGTCAATATCTTCGATTTTCTGCTCGATGTTGTCGTGGTGCTCCTTGAGAAGTTCCTTGGCCTCCTCAAGGTCCGAGGCTGCCGGTGCGGCACCACGCAACGGTTTGTTGGCGGTCTCTTTCATGGTCACGCCGGTGATCAGGCCGACGACGGCAATCACCATCAGGTAGTAGGCCGGCATGTACAGGTTGTCGGTGCTTTCCACCAGCCAGGCCACGGCAGTCGGCGTCAAACCGGCGATCAGCACCGAGACGTTGAAGGCGGCGGCCAGTGCGCTGTAGCGAATGTGGGTGGGGAACATCGCCGGCAGGGTCGAGGCCATCACGCCGATAAAGAAGTTCAACAGCACGGCGAGGATCAGCAGGCCGGAAAAGATCAGGCCGATCTTGCCGCTGTTGATCAGCATGAACGCTGGAATCGCCAGCAGGAACAGGCCGATGCTACCGACAACGATGAAGGGTTTGCGGCCGATCTTGTCGCTGATAAAACCAATCGCCGGTTGCACGAAGAGCATGCCAACCATGATCGCGATGATGATCAGCACGCCACGGTTTTCGCTGTAGTGCAGGTTGTGCGACAGGTAGCTAGGCATGTAGGTCAGGAGCATGTAATAGGTGACATTGGTCACCGCTACCACGCCGATGCAGGTCATCAGGCTGCGCCAGTGCTTGGTCGCGACTTCTTTGAACGACACTTTCGGGCCGCCGGCCAGGCCTTCGCGATCACCTTCTTCGAGCTTCTCCACGTGCTGCTGAAACGCTGGAGTCTCTTCCAGCGCATGGCGCAGATAAAGGCCGATCATACCCAGCGGCAGCGCGAGGAAGAACGGCAGGCGCCAGCCCCATTCGAGGAATTTCTCTTCGCCGATGATCGTCGAAATCAGCACCACCACCCCGGCGCCAAGGACGAAACCTGCAATCGAACCGAAGTCCAGCCAACTGCCGAGGAAGCCGCGTTTACGGTCTGGCGCGTATTCGGCGACAAAAATCGACGCGCCGGTATACTCGCCGCCGACCGAGAAACCCTGGGCCATTTTCGCCAGCAACAACAGGATCGGCGCCCAGATGCCGATCGATTCATACGATGGAATCAAGCCGATGGCGAAGGTGCTTAGCGACATGATCACGATGGTCGCGGCCAGGACTTTCTGGCGCCCGTACTTGTCGCCCAGAGCACCGAAGAACAGGCCGCCCAGCGGGCGGATCAGAAATGGCACCGAGAAGGTCGCCAACGCTGCAATCATCTGCACGCCGGGATCGGCGCCGGGGAAGAAGATCTTGCCCAGCGCGTAGGCGACAAAGCCATAGACCCCGAAGTCAAACCACTCCATGGCATTACCCAGTGCGGCGGCGGTAATCGCCTTGCGCATCTTGGCGTCGTCGACAATGGTGATGTCTTTCAATCCGATGGGATTGACGGTGTTTTTCCTTGATTTCATGCGGGTCACTCATAGCTGAACGGATTCGATGCCATTGTTTTGCTGGCATAGGCTCTTTGCGTCAGATACAAGAAGACACGAAATAATTCACTGCTAATGGCATTTTTGTTATCCGGCTTCGCAGACGCACGGCGCGGCGCAGCGGTCCGCTCGGCCACCATTACGCAAAAGCACAAGACGTCAGGCTGAAAACCCGGATAATGGCCGCCAATTGTTTTTGCTCTCTGGTAAACCCGCATGGAAATCAAGGTCAACTTTCTCGACAACCTTCGACTTGAAGCCAAGTTCGACGACTTCACGGTGATCGCCGATCAGCCCATCCGCTACAAGGGCGATGGCTCGGCACCGGGGCCGTTCGACTACTTCCTGGCGTCGTCGGCCTTGTGCGCAGCTTACTTCGTGAAGCTGTACTGCGAAACGCGCAACATCCCGACCGACAATATTCGTCTGTCGCAGAACAATATCGTCGACCCGGAAAACCGCTACAACCAGATCTTCAAGATCCAGGTCGAATTGCCGGCAGACATCTCCGAGAAGGATCGTCTGGGCATCCTGCGTTCGATCGACCGCTGCACGGTGAAGAAGGTCGTGCAGACCGGCCCCGAGTTCGTGATCGAGGAAGTCGAGAACCTCGACGCCGATGCGCAGGCGCTGCTGATGCCGCATTCGACGTCGCAGGCAGGCACTTACATCGCCGGCAAGGATCTGCCGCTGGAGCAGACCATCGCCAACATGTCGGGGATTCTCGCCGATCTGGGCATGAAAATCGAAATCGCCTCGTGGCGCAACATCGTGCCCAACGTCTGGTCGCTGCACATCCGCGACGCGCACTCGCCGATGTGCTTCACCAACGGCAAGGGCGCGACAAAAGAGGGCGCGCTGGCCTCGGCTCTGGGCGAGTTCATCGAGCGCCTGAACTGTAACTTCTTCTACAACGACCAGTTCTGGGGCGAGGACATCGCCACCGCCGAGTTCGTGCATTACCCGAACGAGCGCTGGTTCAAGCCCGGCCCGAAAGACGAACTGCCGTCAGAGATTCTCGACGAATATTGCCTGGGCATTTACAACCGCGACGGCGAGCTAAAAGGCTCGCACCTGTACGACACCAACTCCGGCAACATCCAGCGCGGCATCTGCTCGCTGCCGTTCGTGCGGCAATCGGATGGCGAGGAGGTGTACTTCCCGTCCAACCTGATCGAAAACCTGTTTCTGAGCAACGGCATGAGCGCCGGCAATACCCTGGCCGAAGCGCAGGTGCAGTGCCTGTCGGAGATCTTCGAGCGGGCAGTCAAACGCGAGATTCTCGAAGGTGAAATGGCCTTGCCGGACGTGCCGCAAGAGGTGCTGGAAAAGTACCCGAGCATTCTCGCCGGGATCAAGGGGCTGGAAGAGCAGGGCTTCCCGGTACTGGTGAAAGATGCGTCGCTGGGCGGTGAGTTCCCGGTGATGTGCGTGACCCTCATGAACCCGCGCACCGGCGGTGTGTTCGCCTCGTTTGGCGCGCACCCAAGCCTGGAAGTAGCCCTGGAACGCAGCTTGACCGAGTTGCTGCAGGGCCGCAGTTTCGAGGGCTTGAACGACTTGCCGCAGCCGACCTTCTCCGGGCAGGCAGTGACCGAGCCTAACAACTTCGTCGAGCACTTCATCGACTCCAGTGGTGTGGTGTCGTGGCGTTTCTTCAGTGCCAAGGCCGACTTCGAATTCGTCGAGTGGGACTTCTCCGGTCAGGGCGAAAACTCCAATGCCGAAGAAGCCGCAACCCTCTTCGGCATCCTCGAAGACATGGGCAAAGAAGCGTACATGGCGGTCTACGACGACCTCGGTGCCAACGCTTGCCGGATCCTCGTGCCGGACTACTCGGAAATCTATCCGGTGGACGACCTGATCTGGGACAACACCAACAAGGCTTTGCAATTTCGCGCTGACATTCTCAACCTGCACAGTCTGAGCAAGGTTGGCCTGCGCAACCTGGCACAGGGTCTGGAAAACAGTGAGCTGGACGATTACACCGACATCACCACGCTGATCGGCATCGAGTTCGACGACAACACGCCATGGGGCAAATTGACGATTCTGGAGCTGCGTCTGCTGATCTATCTCGCCCTGCAGAAATTCGAACCGGCCAAAGACCTGGTCGAAGCCTTCCTGCAATACAACGACAACACCGTCGAACGCGGCTTGTTCTATCAGGCCGTGAATGTGTGCCTGGAAATGGAGCTGGATGAGGATCTGGAACTGGCCGATTACGAAGCCAACTTCCGCCGCATGTTCGGCGACGAGCGTATGGATGCGGCGATCGGTTCGGTCAACGGCAGCGTGCGTTTCTACGGGTTGACGCCGACCAGCATGAAGCTCGAAGGGCTGGATCGTCACCTGCGTCTGATCGACAGCTATAAGAAACTGCATGCGGCACGGGCCAATGCGGCAGGGTTGAATCGCTGATAGCAAGCCTCGTGGCGAGGGGATCTGTCCCCTCGCCGCAGTTGGTTTTGCCGCTCATGGATCATGGAGATTCAGGGATGGACGAGAAGGCAGTGAAGTCGACGCTGGTCAACTTTCTCGTGGCTGACGTTGAGATGGATTACCAAGGTGTCGGCGATTTTTACGATGCTGCCGGGGCATCGTTGCCTGCCCCGGCGCTTTCGCGAGCAGGCTCGCTCCCACAGTGGATCGTGTGTACGTCAGGATAACCTGCTCGCGAAGGGGACCTGTCAGTCGCCGTCATTCTTTTGCGAAACGAGCACCACTTGCGGAACATCGAATGGCTTGCTCAGTGAACCGATCCGACGCGCTGTGATCAACGTTTGCATTGCGCCTGCACCACTTGGCAGGTGTTCGGCGTACCTCCGGATCGGCTCGCATAACGCATGCAGTTATTCATCGATTTCTTGCGCGCCATGCTCAATGTGTCGCCCCAGGCCAAACCGCCTTCGCCGGAGGTGGGAACCGCTTTGGCGTAGCAGTTGGAGCCGTTGGTGGCGTAGCGCTTGCTTGAGCAGCCCGCTGTCAGCGCCAGGGTGGCGGCGAGCAGGGTGAGCAGGAGCCAGGACGAGCATTGGCGTGCGGTGATTACGGTCATCTGGGGTCCTCGTTAAGTCAGGCGCTTCAATTGCCTCGCTGACAGGCGTTGGCATTATCCGGCAATCGACACAAGGAAGGGGCCACTCGCAGCAAATGAAGCAATATGCGCTGTCAGTCACCCTCCTCATTGCCTGACCTGACGTACTCTCCCACATGGATCTCTGCTTGCCACCAACCCTGAGCCCACCACAGAAACCTGTAGGAGTGAGCCAGCTCGCGAAGAGGCCGTGTCAGTCGCCATCACTTTGACCGACAGATTGCCTTCGCGAGCAAGCCCGCTCCCACATTGGATCTCCGGAAGCCACCAACCCTGAGCCCACCGCAGAAACCTGTAGGAGCGGGTAGCCGCGAATGGGGTGGGTACTGTAGAAAACGTGCTTACCCATCCCCCCGTACACTCTGCTGCACAAATCGCTCGATCAACCACCGCGCCGCCGGCCCAGGTGGCAGGTCGGTGCGGTAGATAACGTCGAACGGATAAATTCCGCTCTGATACTCCGGCAGGTTCAAACGCACCAACCGACCGGACTGCAGGTCTTCCTCGACCATCGGCAACGGCATGTTCCCCCAGCCAATCCCCTCGCGCAGCAACATGTGTTTGGCCCCCAAATCCGCCAGGCGCCAGGTCCGATTACTGAGGACGGCGAAGTCGCGGTCCTTGGTCAGCAACGAACGGTCCGATAGCACCAGTTGTGTAAACTCACGCCCGGCGCCGGGGGCATTCGCCTCGCTCGCCGCCAGCGGATGATGCGGCGCTGCCACTGGAATCAACTCGACATTGCCTGCACCGATTCTCTCTATCGCCTCAATACCCTCATTCATCGGCCCACTCACGCCAATGATCGCGCCTCGATTGATCACCCGCTCAGTCACCGCCCCCAGCGCCTCCATGTGCAAGTGCAGGGCGACCGTGGGGAACGCCTCGCGAAAGGACTTCAACGCATCCACCACCCGCTGCGGCGGCAGCATCACGTCCAACACCACATGCACCTCAGCCTCCAGACCCTGCAACAAGCCTTTGACCTTGGCGCGCAAGCCGTGCACGCCGTTGGCGATGGTCCGGGCTTCAGCCAGCACCGTTCGGCCGGCCTCGGTCAGTTGCGGTTTGCGCGTGGTCTGACGATCGAACAGCGTCACCCCCAACTGCAGCTCCAGGTTGGCAATGGAATAGCTGATCACCGACGTCGCGCGGTGCAGTTTCCTCGCCGCAGCGGCAAAACTGCCCAGTTCAACCACCGTCAGAAAGACTCGCAGTTGATCCAGCGTCGGCGTGCCCGGGTCAGAAATCATGGCTGTTTCCTCGTCATATCCAGCGTACCGGTATCGTCGCTGAGGCTCATCAGCTTGTCTATTTAATAGAACAGCATGATCGAAATTAGTCGGCTATTCAGATTAGCTGGCCGAGCGCACCATTTCCTCACCTGGACGATTCATCTCGGATCGCCCCAAATTCAAAGGAAATACCGCCATGACCACTACCGCAAACATCGCTCAAGCCACCACAGAACAAAACCGCTCCGACGTCACCCAGGCCTCGGCCTCCTTGATCGGCCGCCTCTTGCTCAGCACCATCTTCATCCTCTCCGGTTTCTCCAAACTGGCGGCCCCGGCGATGATGATCGGCTACATCAGCTCTGTCGGCCTGCCATTGCCACAACTGGCGCTGGCTTTGGCAATCGTCGTTGAAATCGGTGGCGGCCTGGCGCTGATCGCCGGCTACCGCACCCGCACCGTTGCTGCTGTGCTGGCCGTGTTCAGCGTGGTTACCGCGCTGGCGTTCCACAGTGCGCTGGGCGATCAGAACCAGTTCATCCACTTCTTCAAGAACATCGCCATGGCCGGTGGCCTGTTGCAAGTGGTCGCGTTCGGCGCCGGTCGTTTCAGCCTTGACGCTCGTCGTCACTGATCACGCGCTATCCACTCCAACCGATCGAGGTCTCCCATGAAAGCCATCCGCGTGTACGAATACGGCAACCCCGAAGTGCTGCAACTGGAAGAGGTCGCCGACCCTGTGGCCGGCGCCGGTGAAGTGTTGATCGAAGTCGCCGGGGCAGGGGTCAACCCGATCGACTGGAAGGTGTTGTCCGGCGCGATGAAAGCGTTCATCCCGCTGCAGTTGCCATTTACCCCGGGCGTTGAAGTGTCCGGCAAGGTGACCGCTACCGGCCCCGGCGTGACCGAGTTCAAGATCGGCGATGAAGTGTTCGGCTTCATCAACATCGTCGGTGGCTACGCCAGCAAAGCCGTGGCCCCGGTGGCCAAACTGGCGCTGAAACCGCAATCGCTCAGCGCCTTGAAGGCGGGCGCCGTACCCGCCACCGCGCTCACTGCATGGCAGGCGTTGACCGAGCACGCCGGCGTTCAGCGTCGGCAGAAAGTGCTGATCCACGCTGCTGCCGGTGGCGTGGGCAGCATGGCGGTGCAGATCGCCAAATACCTGGGTGCCGAAGTCATCGCCACGGCATCGGCCAGCAACCACGCTTACTTGAAGCAACTTGGTGCTGATGACGTCATCGACTACACCACTCAGGCATTCGAGGAACGGGTGTCCGACGTCGACGTAGTGCTCGACCTGGTCGGCGGCGACACCCAGAACCGCTCGTTCCGCGTGTTGAAACGCGGGGGGCTGCTGGTCTCGCCGGTTAGTGCGCCGAGCATGACCCTGGCCAACGATTACGGCGTGACCCCGATCAACTTTGCCACTCGCTCCGATGGTGCGCAGTTGGCGCTGATCGCCGAACTGTTCGACCGCGGCCATCTCACGGTTGATGTCGAAGTGTTCCCGCTGAGCGAGGCGCAACGTGCGGTCGAGAAAAGCCAGAGTCGACGTGGCCGTGGCCGGTTGGTCCTTGATCCCACAAGGATCTGAGCCAGTCGCCAACCTGCGCTCATCACAAAACCCTGTGGGAGCGAGCCTGCTCGCGAAGGGGCCTTATCAGCCGACTCGCGTTGACTGGCCCACCGTTTTCGCGAGCAAGCCCGCTCCCACATTGGATCTCCGGCAGCCGCCAACCCTGAATTCACCAAAGTATCCTGGCCAACCGCCAATCCTGAGTTCAGCACATAAGCCTGTAGGAGTGAGCCTGCTCGCGAAGGGGCCAACGCAGTCGGTATCATCATCGCCTGACACACCGCTTTCGCGAGCAGGCTCGCTCCCACAGTAGGTCAGTCAGTTCGGTGGCCGCTGCGGTTTCACCGATGTGCCGAAGGTATTGCCCATCCGCGTCGCCGTGGCCGCCGGCGTCGCCAGTCCCACCTGATTCGGCGGTCGCTTGTTGACCGGCACATTCATCGCTTCCTGATTCTTCTGCGCAGCCGCCGCGCCATCGGGGTTGTTGCCCATCTGCTGGCTCAGGCAATCGTAATTCGGCGCCTTGTAACCGCCGACGGTCACCTCGACGCAACCCACTGCCTGCTCGGCATGCACGCCGCCCGACAGCGTCAACAACAGCCCGCTCAGCGCCAATGTCCACAGTGATTTCATGTGTGCCTCCTGGCCGGCCCGAAGGAGCCGCTCTAGCTCAAGAGTCTAGTGCAACGACGGCGCCGATCCCGTGATGGTTTTTTTGCAGTGGCCGTCACACCAGATTCATAAACAGCCCTCAGGATGACGGTTTTCAGGGATACATCAGCCGTGCAGCGAGGCCGTGCCAGGGAGGATGTTGTGCGCTCAGCGCTCGTGCGCCAGCTCTGTCTGGGGCTGCTGCTTGGCTTGTTTCTGAACCGCGCCAGCGCCGACCCGATGCCGGCGTCAATGCGCATGACCTTGCACATCCCGGCCCAGGAACTGGCCCGCGCCCTCGACCAGTTCAGCCGCGCCACCGGCATGGCGGTGCTGGTCGACAGTCAGTTGAGTCGCGGTCGACGCTCGTTGGCGGTGGATGGCGAATTCACCGCCGCCGAAGCGTTGCGCCGGATGCTCGGCGGCAGCGGGTTGATGGCCAAGTACAGCCGCGACGACGCGTTCACCTTGCAAGTGGCGCAGGTCGAGGAAGTGCCGTTGCCGACGGAGAAAGCGACCCCCGCCAGCGCAGCAGTCAACCGCAGTTACGCCACGGCGGTGCAGGCGGCCATCGAACGCAACCTGTGCCGCTCGCCGCTGACCCGGCCCGGCAGTTTTCGCGCGGTGTTGCAGTTGTGGATCGGACGCGACGGCGTGGTGCAGCACAACCGGTTGGTCACCTCGACCGGCGATGTTCGGCGCGATGCAGCGCTGGTAGACAGTTTTCACACGCTCAAAATCGACCGGCCGACACCCGGCGCATTGCGCCAGCCAGTCACCTTGCTGTTGTTACCCGAATCGTCAGGAAAGCGCATGGAATGCACACAATGGGAAGGAGTTTCCGGGGGATGAAAGACGCCGGACAAAGTTCGATGGTCCAGCTGTTCCTGACGTCCTACGAGGACTTTCGGGTGCGTCTGCGACGCCGTCTCGGCTCGGAGGACCTGGCCAACGACGTGCTGCACGAAACCTACCTGCGGGTCGACCGCATGGAAGCGCCGCCGAACCTGCTGCGGCCCAACGCTTACCTCTATCGCATGGCCCTGAACATCGCCGCCGACCGCCGCCAGGCCGATGCGCGGCTGCTCACCGGTAGCGAAGTCGAAGAGCTGCTGCAAGTCAGCGACGAAGCGCTGGACCCGATGCGCGTGGTCGGCGGCCAAAAGGAAATCCAGTCCCTGCTCAGCGCTCTCTACGAGCTGCCGGCCCGGCGCCGCCGGATCTTCATCGCCGCACGCCTGGAAGAAGCGCCGCACCTGGAAATCTCCCAGCGTTTCGGCATCTCCACGCGCATGGTCGAGAAGGAAATCAAGGCCGCCCTCGGACACTGCGCGGCCAAACTGGAAAGAAAAGTGTTTCAGCGGTTCGGTCGCGGGGCCGGAAAACCGTCTAGTGAATGAAGCTCCGATTTAGTGTCCCGATCAACCCGTCGAGTACCTGTGCGTTTGAACATCTTCCGTCTGACACCTGCCGAGCCCACGCCTACCGAGCGTCTGCAAAGCGAAGCCCGCGACTGGCTGATCCTGCTGACCTCCGGCCGCGCCACGGTCGCCGACGCCCGAGCGCTGCGCCAGTGGTGCGCGCAAAGCCCCGAACACGCCCGCGCCTTTGAAGAGTGCAAGGCGTTGTGGCACCTGCTGCAACCGGCGGCCGAAGCGACGCAGGCGCCACGCCGGTTTGGACGCCGGGCCTTTCTTGGCGGCGCGATTGCTGCTTCGGCCGCGTTTCTACTGGTACGCGGCACGATCCCGGGCGGGTTCTCCGGGCTCGGTGCGGATTACATCACCGAAGTCGGCCAGCAACGCCGCGTCGAACCGGCCGATGGTTTGAGCCTGGAATTGAACACCCAGACCCGCATCAACCAGCGCTCGGTGGATGAGGGCGTGCAGGGTTTTGAACTGGTCAGCGGCGAAGTCGAAGTACAGACCGCGCGGCTGCCGATGGCGATGCAGGCGGGTGGCGGATGGCTGCGGGCGAGCAGGGCGCGGTTCAACCTGCGTAACCTCGATCAACAGGTGTGCGTGACGTGCCTTGATGGCGCGGTGGATGTGGAAGTCGAAGGCCGCAGCCTGCGCCTGGAACCGGGCCAGCAACTGACCTATGACGCGCAACAGGTTGGCACGGTGCAAAGCGTCGACACGGCGGCGGTAACCAACTGGCGCCAGCAAATGCTGGTGTTCAACGGCGCGACCCTCAGCCAGATGATCGACGAGATCAACCGCTACCGCCCAGGCATGTTGCTGCTGCTCAACCGCGAACTCGGCCAGCGCAGAGTCCAGGCGCGTTTCAGCCTCGACCAACTGGCCGGCGTAGGCGCGCTGATCCGCGATGCCTACGGCGTCAAATGCACCGAACTACCGGGCGGCGTCGTAGTCCTCAGCTAACTAACACAACACTCACAAACACCCCAAAACCCTGTGGGAGCGGGCTTGCTCGCGAAAGCGTCGTGTCAGTCAATATATTCGCAGCTGATCCACCGCTTTCGCGAGCAAGTCGAATCGTCGCACCGCCGCTCCCGCAAAGGTATCGAGGTGACAGGGCTTACTCCAACGGCCCCATCACCTGCCGATACTTCTCCACCCCTTGCGGTGTCTCCCGAGTCAACCGCACCTCCAACCCCAACGGATCCTCCCGCCGATTCCCGCTCAACTGCCGCCACCCCTTATCCATCTCCCAAACCCGCACCTGCAAATCACTCACCTCACCCAAAACCGCCACCCCCGCCGTAGGCGCCGGCAACGGATACCGACTCCGCGCCGGCGCCACCGCGCGATACAACGTGTCCCCCTTGAGCCACCAGCGCACCCGCTGCAAAGCCCCCGGCTGATCCGCCGCGCTACGAATGATGTCCAGCCGAAACCCCTTGCTGTCACTGCTGCGCACCGTAAGCGCAGGCGTCGCCGTCGCCGGTTCATCCTCGGTGCCGACCTTCTTCGGCTCCGTCAGCTCGATCCCGGCGCGCATTTCCACATCCCGCTGCATCTGATTCAACGCCCGCAACAGGCTGTCGCTCTGCTCACCACTGGCCTGCAAATGACTGTCGGCGCGCGTGACACTGTCCAGCCCCTTCCAGGCAATCAGACTGACCACCGCCATCAACAAAATCGCGACCATCACCTCGATCAGCGTAAAACCTTGTTGTCTGTTCATTGCACGCTAATCCGGCCCGAGGCATCGCGCAGCACACTCAACCGATTGAGCCCGTCAGACAGCGTCAACTGCAGCGGCGGATTGATCCACTCCGCGTTGAGCACCACCTTCTGCTTTGGCTCCACCCGCACCTCCAGCTTCGGACTCTGCCAGGGACGCGGCCGCAACTGCGGGTCCCGATCGAAATGATCAAACCCCTTGCCACTGTCACTGCGCCGACTGAACCGAAACCCCTTGCCATCGCTCAACCACGCAATCGGCCGGCCATCCGCACGCGCCTCAGCCTGAGCAGTCTGCAGCAACTGCGCCACGCGCTCGGCATCCTTGCGCAGCAACTGCAACGGATCGGGCTTGATACTCAGACTGATCGCCGCACTGGCGATGCCGATGATCACCAGCACCACCATCAACTCGATCAGCGTAAAACCCTGCTGCCTGCACCGGTTCATCGAATGCGCACTCCCTTGCGTCCAGCCCCGTCCCAAAAAACCATCCTGCACGGCCAACATGTAAGGCGTGTGAAATAAAACCGTGAGAATTGCCGCGTAGTCTGGTCACCGGGACTAAAAGGAGATTCAGCCCATGAGATTCACCGCACGCTTTTCACCCCCCCAAATCATCCAGGCCGCCGCACTGTTGGCCGCCCTGGTCGGCATCGCCACCTGGTCATCCCTGCTCCTGACCACCGCCGAATCCCACACCCCGGCCGCCACCCCGCAACTGCTCGCGGCGCGTAGCGATAACCCCGCATTGCAGTGGTTTTCCAACCGCACGGCGCCGGTGGAGATCAAGGTGAGTGGCGTGATGGCGGGGAGTCGGGGGGCGGTGGCGATTTTGAGTTTGAACGATGGGCCGCCGAGGAGTTTTTTGCAGGGGGAGCGGGTGAGTCCTGGGGTGAAGTTGGTGGCGGTGGAGGGGGATGGGGTGGTGATTGAGCAGGGTGGGGAGAGGGTGAGGTTGGAGGTGGAGAGGTTGGGGGAGGGGGTGGAGATGCCTAGGTTGGTTAGGCCGTGAATTGAGGTTCTTAGGAGCTTGCCCCCGTGACAACAGACGCCCAGAACACAAGCAATTGAACGTGGCCATCAGCATTCGCCTACCGCGAGGTAGGGCTTGGCGAGAAGCAGAGGTTCGAAACACCTACTAGACTGGGGGCGATCTAAATCCACCATGGTAGGAATGGATAAATGATCGATCAGATAGATATCGTGAGTTTCGGCAGCTTTTCAGGCCTAGATTGGAAGAAAACGGTTAGAGATAGCGGAAAAAACGTTAAGACTTTTCAGCGTCTGAATATCCTCTATGGACGGAACTACTCGGGGAAGACCACCCTTTCTCGAGTGTTTCGCGCACTGGAGACACACAAACTCCCTCCTAACTATGTCGACTCATCCTTCACCATAACGGGCGACAAGGGCGCCGTCACCTGCTCAAGCCTACTGACACACAACTATGATGTGAGAGTCTACAACCGCGATTTCGTGACTGATAACCTCAGCTTCTTGGTTAATCAGGATGGCGGTGAAATTAAGACTTTCGCCATAGTCGGTGAGAAGAACAAAGAGATTGACGAGGCTATTGCTTCAATCGAGGCAAAACTTGGAAGCGTAGAGGCGAAGGCTGGCCTCCGCTTTGACCTTGAGGCAACGAGGAAAGAGCGCGATCGAACTAAATCCGAACACAATACTGCCTTCACCGCGCTGGAAGGAAAACTGCGTTCGCATGCCGCCGACAAAATCAAGAAGAACCTGCAATACGGCGTTCCCGTGTACAACATCGACCACATCAAGCGAGACATTGCCGCCTCCAGAGAGGTTGGCTTTGTCTCGCTGACGCTTCAGGAAAAGGCCGACAGACTCGCACTACTCAAGCAAGAAGCTTTACCTGACATAACGGACACGTTTGCCATAGCGCTAAAGTTTGATTCATTAATAGGCCAAGCAGAGCCAATCCTATCCAAAACTATTACGCCAACCAGGCCCATTCAAGAATTACTGAACGACAGTGTATTGCAGCTATGGGTTAAGCAAGGTATCACCCATCACCGCGATAAACGCGAAGTCTGTGCCTTCTGCCGGCAGAGTTTGCCTAATGACATTTGGCAGAGGCTAGATGAGCATTTCAGCAAGGAGTCTGGTGATCTTGAAGTCGCTCTAGATAATGCTATCAACTCAGTTAATGGCGAAATTGCGGCCGTCGCTGGATTTGTTTCGCTGAGAAATGATCAGTTTTATACTGAGGAACGCTCAGGCTTTGATACTAGTTACAAGGCGCTTACCGACGCACTGGGTATGTACAAAAAAGACACGGAAGCGCTAAGGGAAGCGCTAGAGGCACGGAAAAGTAACTTGTTTCACGCGGTCAAACTTCCACCGTCATTGCATGATTCTGAAGAAATTCAGAAGCATGTGGATGCCATCAATAACTTGATTTCGAAAAACAATGGCAAGACAAAAACTTTAGAGAACGACAAGGCAGCTGCCAGAAATGCGCTTCGACTGGCTGACGTTTTTACGTTTGCTGACACTATTACCTATGAATCGGAATCTGCCCGCATAGCAAAGCTAAAATATAGCGCTGATGCTGCCAGTACGAAATATGCGAACGCAGAGAATGAAATTCGTAACTCCGAGGCTGAAGTCCTAACGTTAAGATCTAAGCAGAAAGACGAGCGCAAAGGAGCCGATCGAGTTAACTCTCTGCTCAATAATTTCTTCGGACATGATGGCCTTAAGCTTGAGCCTCGTGATAGTGCAGACAAGGCAACTGTTAAGTTTGAGATAACACGAGACGGAAAGGCTGCGTATAATTTGAGCGAAGGTGAATGTAGTTTGATTGCCTTTTGCTATTTTATTGCCAAGTTAGATGGTCCAGAAAGTAAAGATAAAGAACTAATAATATATATTGATGACCCAATTTCAAGTCTAGATAGCAATCATATATTTTTTATGTTCAGTCTGATTGAGAGTCTGATCGCGAAACCATTTAAGAAATCCGATGGTTCAAATGGTTACCGTTATCAGCAACTTTTCATTTCAACACATAATTTGGATTTTTTGAAATACCTCAAGCGCCTATCCATACCAACGAAGAAAATACCTGCGGGTGAAGGTAAGACCAAAAATGCTTACGATCACGAGCACTTTATGATAGAGCGCAACGGGGCGCTGAGCAATATTTTGCTTATGCCCTCTTATCTCAAAGACTACATAACTGAGTTTCACTACCTGTTTCATCAAATCTATAAGTGCAAAGACCAGGCTGCTGCACAAATTAGCCATGAACCATTTTTTGGGTTTGGAAATAATTTGCGAAAATTCCTTGAGGCATTTCTTTTCTTTAAATATCCCTACCATGACGACAGAAATGATGCTTTTGAACGGATAAAAAAATTTTTTGGAGAGGAGGAAGATACCGCTATTGCTCTCGTTAATCGTCTTAATAATGAGTTCTCTCACTTGGAAGCTGTTCCTGATAGAAGTTTTAAACCAGTAGAAATTCCGGAAATTGCCAAGGTGGCGAACTACGTGCTGGATAAGATATATGCCGCTGATTCTGTCCAGTATAACGCCCTCTTGAAGAGTATTGGCGAGTCCGAACGAGTTACTTGATATATAAATTGGGGTTGGTTTAAGTTCTGTAAATAAATCAACCCCACTTTAGTCGCTAGGCGGTAACGTCACCCTGATTGAAGACGAAATGTAGTTAACGCGGAAACATCCAAAGTCCTGGCCTAAAACCGGGGCAAGGTTAGTAGAGAAGGGCGCTATTCAGCGACCGAGCCAGGAGCTACTTGATATGACTGATACCGAAACGAGCGCACCAAAAAAACCATTTGAAGATCTACCCCTGCATCACTTGCTGTTTCTCAAGCTGCGGGATGGTGGCGATGCTGCCAAGGTCGCACCCGGTGTTGCCGAGATGCATGGCATCACTTTGTATGAGCTGAAGGCTCAGTGCCGCTTGGCTGCTGAGGAGCTGATCGCCGAGCGCGGGCACTTGTTGGTATATGAAGAGCCGGTATTGGCTTGGGCCAAATCGTAAAGGGTTCTGCCCATTCGGCCCGGTTCGCCGGGCCATCAAGGAAATTCCGGTCTCTAGGACAACGCAGAGGAAGCCATATGAGCGATAACCCGGATCTTATTATAACTGCCGACAATCCACGAACCGGGGAGACGGTATATGCCGAATTTGAGCGAGCCGAAGCCTACGCTTTGGCCCGATTAGTCAGGAGTTTGAATCTGGAAGATTGTCGTTCCAAAGCCGTCAGCGACGATGATGCACACCTGATGACGGAAGGGCTTGCAAAGCTCCGGAGCTTCTTCGTTACTGCCGGTGTAGCGCCGTGGTGAGTCATCGACTGAGTGGGGTTGGATCAACAGGAAAAAAGAGATCCAGAAAATAAATTAGTCCCTAATTTGGTTGAGAGGCGGACGGTCTCGAAAGAGTGGACTGATTATTTTTTATTAAAATATATCGGTCCGTTTAAATGGGGTTGCGGTGATGCCCCAAAAGAGAATTGTTTGCAGCTTGTTATGCTGTAGAAGAGGAGGTTCAATGCCTAGGCTTTCGGTAGAGACTAAAACGTGGCGTGCTCTGTTTGCGCGCTCAGGAAATAGATGTGCTTTTCCCGGTTGTACAGCACACCTTGTAAATGAAAAAAATCAGCTCGTTGCTCAGGTTTGCCATATTGAAGCCGCAGAAATAGGAGGGGAGCGCTATAACTCTAAGCAGAGCGACGAGCAACGTAGGCACTATGATAATTTAATTATTATGTGTTATCCGCACCATGTCGAGACTAACGACGTTCTCCTCTACCCGTCCTCCAGATTGTTCGAGTTCAAATTGCGCCACGAGGCGAGTCATACGCACAGTTCTTTCAAGATCGATGAATCTTTGTTGTTTAAAGTTATGCATGAAATGGAAGGTTACTGGCGAAAAATTGATCGCGTGCATCGGGCGAATCATTTAGTCAGTGATCTTGCTATTCCAATTGATGTTAATAGCGCCTACTCGAGTCTTGCGCAAGAGGCATACGCTCTTATAAAAAGGTTGTGCGAACATTCAGTCGCCATCGAAACAGCAGATAATCAGTTGCAGATCGAAATCCCGAAATTAATAGCGCGCATCGACTTGGAGGGCTTTTCTGCTGAAGATTTTAATAGCGAGTTGTTTTTTCTCGCCAATCATAATTGGGAGCTATTGAATTTAGGGGTGAACAATGCATTGGCTGAGCTTCGAGTTAGACTTGTACAGATGGAGGTTCGGTTTATTGAAGAGTACTTAAAAACTAATGGTGCGGATAATGGATCTAGAGTTCGTTTGGATGCACTGAAGGCCGAGTTTGAAGAGATAGCAACTCAAGCTGGATACGCGGACTAATAGTCTGTCCCACCTTGAAAAGGCGAAGGCTGATTTATAGTATGAAAGTTAATCGATTCTCTTTGAATTGAATGGCCCAATTACTGGGGGTTTGCGAGATGCTACGCGGAGTTGAGAATAGTGAGCTTTTCCGGAAGTACTACGAGATCTTGTGTACTCCAGAGGTTAAACACGCATTCTTGTACATGATTGGATGGGCATCAACGCTGAAAGGCTATGAAATCTTTCCAAGCTCGCATGGACACATCAAGGACTTCCGCTTCTTGCGTGGCAACGACTGCGATTTTGCATTCATTCCGAACCAGAGGTGGATGTTGTTCTACTTTCGTAAACCATGCCTCCGGCTCCAAAAATTTTCGCGTGAGGAAATCCTTTGTAGAGTTCCTGGCGCAAAAGAAACAAATTCCGGGGAGTTTACTGTCAGGCTTGAAAATGTGATCGACGTAATGCGCTTAGCAGGCTTTATCGAATGTTAGTCTTAGGAAAAATAGGGGTCGAAAAAAATGACAACGATGGGATCTGATTTGTTTTCATAAAATATATCCGTCTCCTTTCATGCTAAAAAACGCATCAGTCTCCACCACCGGCACTAAAGGAATGAAAAAGCTTCTAATTGCATCGACCCTCGCCGTAATGACAATGTTCTATGTCGGCTATTACGAAGCCCTCGAGGACGGGGATATCGAGACCATCGTCTTCATCAAGAAGCATCCAACGTTTCAGGTGAAGTTCTACAACATCCACGCGAACGATGGAGAGATCAGGAAAGTAGCGCGCCTGACAGCAGAGGAGCGGGGGCAGATTATTTATTACTGCAGGTATCGCTTAGGAATCGACACAGACTTGAAGACTCAGGATGACGTCGAGATGTGCCGCAAAAAATAGAAATGCTCATTTGGCCGAGATCGTCAGTCACACCTGACAACCTCGGCCATTTTCTTTCCGGTTATTGAGCTACAACGCTCAGCCGCTTACGTCTTCACCTCGACATGATCCAACGCCTGATTCACAGCCAACCCCGCAACCATAACCACCTGCGCAATCCCCAGCGCTGTCTTGCGGTGGGCGGGTTCCAGGATCGCGGCGAAGTTGTTGAGCATTTCGCTGGCGGAGTCGAGGGATTCGCTGGCGTTGGCCAGGAGGGATTCGCTGTTGTAGGCGGGGTTGGCCAGGAACATGGGATCGTGCTTGGTTTGACTGCCCATGATGCGTTGTTGTGGGGTGAGGTAGTGGTCGAGGGCGCGTTCGGCGGCTTCGTTCAGGGTTCGGGAATCGGGGAATTGGTAGGGGGAAACCGGGTCGGTTTCTGGTGGGTTGGGTGTTGGTTTGATCATAGATGTAACTCCTCATGCTTCAAAAAGGGAGGCCATCCAATTTCGCTACCAAACGAAGGTGGCGGCCATGCTCAGGTTGGTAGACCGGCACATGAGGAACCCGGCGCACCCGAAGGTGCCCTGTGCATGACCACCATAAAGCCGAGACGAAACGACGCCGCGAATGGTGATGCTGTGCAACTCTCATGTGCGGGCTACCAAACCCGATCACTGTTTTTCAGTGACCCGGAAACGATAAAACCCGTACCCTGGGCGCACAAGCCGGCGGATTCTGGCGTAGTTGTAGGCAATGACGCAAGACGTTGTAGCCTTGAGGAAGTAACGATGAGTGTCTTTAAACGGAGTTAAAGAAGTCGGTTAAACGGGTGGGTCAAAAGCGACTATCACTCTGGCCCTCCCGATACGTCGGACTGTCCGGAGGGAGAGGGGACTGATCGGGCTGGCTGGCGTCATACATCGACCTGAACGACCGCAAAAAGGGAACAGGTTTCTGGCTTCAATCCTTTTCAGGACATTTGAAGTTCCAGGAATAAATCTTCATGTCTTTGACCTCTTCGCCGACCGTTCCTACACCTAAACAATCTCCGTTCTTGATGTAGTTGAAGCTGCAGTAACGGACGCCCTCCGTGCATGACTCGATTTCATTGAAGCCTTTTCTTTGGATGACGCTTTCAACCCCGAACTCCCCTGAGTAGGTCGGATTCGGCTCCCAGCCATTTTTGATCAAAGCTTTGCGGGCTTTCGAAAATGGCATTCCCTCTTTGATAGGAAGGTCTGCTGCGCTAGAAAATAAACTGACGCATCCTAAAAGGCTGATGGTTAATATTTTTAGTTTCATTTTTTGATGCTTTTCCAACTGCAGTTTTTAAGTCGCCGCCGATCAGCGGTTCGCACGTTGCGCAGGAGCTCAACGGCAATGGGAAAAGGGGACTGAATTATTTCATTCAGTCCCCTTTGTTTCTTAACCCGCGTCGCCGCTATCTGGCGCTGAAGGCGCATCCGGACATTCATCAGCCCATCGCGCAACCGCCATGTCTTTGAACTGTTCACCCATGGTGTCGACGCGCAAGCAGGCGCCTTTCTTTGAATAGAACAGGATGCAACGCGAGCTATCTAAAGAGCAGGTATCGAGTTCCAGGAAATTGCGTGCAGCCAGCTCGCGCTCGACACCGCTGTATTCGTAGCCATCGCTGGTGTGCATCCGGGTTGGCTTCCATCCTTGTTTGATCAACTTGAACCTGGCCGTCACCAAGGGCTCATTGACGACGATGCCTGCTGGCCCGTGCTTGTCATTTGTCGCTTGCGAGCCGTCGGCAAACGCCATGCTTGTACCCGTGCAATACATTGCGAGGAGCAAGAAGATCGGGGCCTTCATCTGAAATTCCTTCTGCTGACGTCCATGTACCCATCCTTCGTGCAGGATGCCTGAGGCAAAAGCTGCGCTCAACAAATCTGACAATGTCAGCCGCCATAAAACACTGATGATTTGAGCCCGGAATACGCAAGCCAGAAATCCGGATTTCCCCTACAACGAACACCGATCCATCCTGCATTCAAACCTGAGTCCGTTCGCCAAAGTCCCCCGTTTTCAGAACGGGACACGGACGTGACCAGACTCATCCCGCGAAGCGATCTACATGGTCAGCGCGACCAGATCCTCGATTCCTACCAAGCCATGGAAGACTTCCGACAGGCATTGAATCGCCCGGACGAGTTGCCCGGATTCGACGACCTGTTAAACGCCATGGGCCTGCATCGTTCGAACTACATGCACGGCGCGAATGAACGAAAATTCATCGATGCTGTGCGTAACGGTGAATGGGCACTGGTGAAGCCACGCATGGCTACAGACAACGGCGGCGCCTCCTGGAACGCCTTCACCCCCAAACCAGAGCCACCTCCCGCACAACATCTGGTGGAGGACCACGCCTACACCTTGCCGCAACCCGCTGAGTCGGGTTTTCACATTGTTCAGAAACCCATGACGCTCGAAGCGCTTGAGCGGGAGTTGTATGAAGTCAGGCCCGGCGACTCACTGCGTCGCGAATTCCGCTCACTCAATCGACATCTCGGTGAGCAGGTCAAGCCTGGGCAAATGGTCTTGTTCAGCGACTCACGCAACTACATGTGCCGGCGCGAAGAAGCACAGATGATGGCGGCTGCGGAGAAGGTGAACGAGGCGTTGAAAGATCTCTCGGATGAAGAAGCTTCATTCATGGTTGAGCATCATGAGGTTATTGAGCCGTTTCTCGAGGTGTCGGCGGGCACATTAGGCGTGGCGTCATTCATGATCGGCCATCATCTGGAAGGATTGAAAAGCACTCTCAAAGAGTTGGAGCAACTGCATCAGCAGCAATACACCCAACATCGCCATCTGCATGCCCCGGAGTTCTTTGCCAAACGCAAACGTCTGATGGCGAAACTGGATGCCAGCCTTGGACCGCTGGTACGCAAAGGCACCGGCTTGCCAGATCATCCAAAACTCAAACGTGCACTGGGATTGTCCAGCCGCCGAATTGTTCACCGGTGGGGCAAAGCAGGCGCACCGGCACAACTGCCCGGATATGCAACCAACATTGCGGGCGTTGCCAGAGCAGCGAAGTTCATGAAGGGAGGTGGCTATCTCGGCATAGGTCTGCAACTGGGCGCGTCCAGCTCAAAAATCTACGAGGTATGCGCGTCCGACCGCGAGGCGGAATGCAGGCAAGTGAGGTTTGTCGAAGGGGGGAAAATGGTCGGCGGTACCGCAGGAGCTCTTGCTGGTGGATATTTCGGCGAGAAAGTAGGTTCGGCGGTATGTGCGAAGTTGAAAGGAATGGGAAAACTTGTGTGTGTACTTGTGGTCGGTGCGGCAGGGGCCGTGGAGACAGGAACAAAGATGACGGATCTAGGAGAGTTATTGGGGCGAGAAATTCATGAGTATTCCGATTAATGGAAATCACCAGCACAGTATTCGCCTGGGCATGTGGGGTCCTGATCCTGATGGGCGTGATCAACTGCGCAATGATTTTCTACGCCGTTTACACAAAACTCGACGCTCTGGAAAACCACTTTGATGAGTGGCTTTACCTGACCACGGACTGGCGTTCTTCAGGTGGGGGTTTTCACTGGAGATCTCGTCGAATGGCCGCTGTCAGCAGGTTGATTACATCCAAGAGTATCCGGCGGCAGGAACCGTTGCTGATCGACGCCGTTCAACGCCTTCCCAGAGGACTCAAGTTCTGGGCTACGTGTCCGTTTCATGTCGGCTATTTCGTGTGCGGCGGGACGACGCTGCTTTGGCTTTATGGGAAATACAGAGGTTTTTTGTAGGAGCAGGTTTGTTTGATGGTCCGTACAGCTGCCACCTCCGTCGTTTCGCCAGCACGATGTTTATGGTCGCGCCACATACCTCCACCGAGTCCCTGCTGGCCAATGCCCGCAAATCCATGGCTTCGGCCAATGTGATGCTCGGTGATTTTGCCGGACTGCATGATACGCCTTATCTCCACACGGTGTCGGGTATTGCGCAGGTGGTGATGTTGGGGGAACTGGCGGTGAATCAGGCGTTGGATAATCTAGAATTGCAGGTTTAACGATGGCGGAGCCTTGGGGCGCTTTTGCGCCCTCATCGGGGATAAAACCCTTCGTCCAGGTTATGGTATTCATCAAGGGCAGGGTTGAGGCTACTTTGGTTACCGTAGATCTCATAGCAACAGCCCCGCTCACATCTTGTGCGTTTACGAATCTGATGGTTTCAGCACGCAAGATATACCTCTTACATTGTTTTTAAATGTAGGTGAATTATTATTAAGTGCAAGTATTTTTGCTTCATTCTCAGAGGAGGCGGTAACGGTCTCGACAGGATTGTAGCTGGGAGCTGTAGTTTTGAACGTACAGACATATTCTCCTGCCTGAACTACTGCGGAAACAAAAAAAGAGAGAAAGATTGAGCAAAATACCAAGGTTCGCTTCTTGAGGTTTTTCTCATTAGATGGTGGTGGGATATTATTTTTCATGGAAAGCTCCTTGATAGCTAGGTTGGTTTTTAATAAAGGCGATAAAGCTCTAAGGTGGGTTTTTTGCAATAAAGCTATAAAGCCTTTAAGTAATGTAGCTTTCTTTGTGTGTTAATTGACCTGTTAGAAATGACATTTTTTATAGTTATTCGAAATATAAAAACAAAAAATTTTGCCGCAAGCAGGCGTCTCTCTTTCAATAGAAAAGAATGCAGCGCGAGCGATCAAAAGAGCAGGTATCGACCTCCAGGATATTGCGCGCAGCCAGTTCGCGCTCGACACCACTGTATTCATATCTATCGCTGGTGTGGATCCAGCAAGGGCTCAGCGACGGCGATGCCTGCGGGCACGTGCTTGTCGTTTGCCGCTTGCGAGCTGTCGGCAAACGCAAAGCTTGTACCGGTGCAATACATTGGGAGGAGCTGGAGGATCGGGGCCCTGATTTGACAGTTCCTCCAGCTGATTTGTAGCACACCAAGAAGCTTGCCAGCGTCGGTATCATGTTCAGGCATCGAATGCCTTTCTCGAAACTCTATAGTCGCTTTTACGGGGCGCCAACCACTTGGCGACCGTGCGCTCTGCTCCACCCAATCGCCTTGGCGTTTCCGCTGATCGCTTAGGTTTTATTTCGATTCTTATCAAAAATGAGGATCTACTGCTTAGTCAGATCATCCGCAGCATGGTGAGCGTTCATTATTTGTTCATAGTGTGGTCGCTGCTTTATCCAGCAATCGCAAAGCAGACAATAGTTGGCAATGATAGAGAGTGTATCTACCGCTTCCTTGTAGTCGGGTTTCGGGTTTTTACCGTATTCCTCCATAAGTGTCTGGAAATCAAAATTCTTGGCGGAATCAATATTGTTTGGGTTGGATATGAAGATCCAGTCCAGAATGGCTATTTGGTGCTGAGCATTTCTCCTGAACTCATGATGGTTAGCCATCCAGGTGCGAGTTACGATTTCAGTAGGGTCGGGAGGCAGAGATTTTGCTAGTTCTTCAAATGTGCTCATTAAAAGTTGCAGCTGGTTCAATGCGTCATCTGCTGCATTATTGTGCTGCTTTACAATTTCACATACTTTAATAAAAACAGTTACCTGCTTGTCAGCAGCCGGACCATCCTCATGAAGGAATGTGGCCTTGGCTTTTGGCTCGAGAAAATATTGGCGCCATGAGGCAGTGAGATATTCGATGGAGATGTCGGTCTTGGAGGAAGTGGCCATCCTTAGGGTAACGGGGATCAAACTACCATCCGTGAAGCTGACCGTGTCAGTCAGATCCGCAATGTGCGCAGTTAATTTATGAAACATCCGGCTGAAATCAAACGCCTGCTTAACAGAAGCGGCGACATAGTTATCCAACTGGTGAGTCGAATATGCCATGGAATGGCTGATCTCATCAGTGTAATGGCTCAGTCCAATTTCGACTTCAGAGAGCGGACGTTGAATCCACTCTGGGTTTGACGTGACAAAGGTATGGATATCTGTTGGGAGAGTTTTACGGCATGGCTTTTTTGAGCAACGTAGATTGCAGTCCTGGTATACCTGCGCGACGAACTGTGAACACACAATTCCTTTGTTATCTGAAAATTTCGGTTCATTTCCTATTAAGGCAATTAGTTTGTACTTCTGGCCGTAGTAGTAATTTGCTTGTCGAACCAGATCCTGAGTCGACAACGGGTCAGCGGTTCTATGCCTGACCAACAACGAATTGGCGACGTCGTAGGAATGACTCACCTCATCCCATTGACGCAGGGTTATGCCAATGCCTGGCATTGCATCCATGATCATGTTCTGCCCGGTAACAATGGCGACATGTGAATAGCTTGATTTTTGTAACCGTGTGATCGATTGAACCACCATATTCGGCTTGGTAAACAGGCTCTTTCCTCTCAGTAGCAGGATGTCTCCAGGTTGAGGCAGGTTGTGATCAAAATCCATGAGGGTCGTCCTGATCCAAAAGGTGTCGATAAGACACGGAAAACGGAGGTCTGCATACTTTCAGAAAACAGGCCCTCAGGAAATCGATTAGACAGGCAAATCGCCATAGGCCTTAGTCCTGCGGTCTGCTCAACAACGTCTCCAGCCTAGCCAACGCCGGCGCCTCCTGGCTACGATCAAACACCTGCACCCCCACCTTCAACAACCGCCCATTCTCCGCCCCCCCAATCACCTGCTCACACCGCAACAACAACCGCCCCTGATCACACTCCATCGCCTTAACCCCCATCGGCAATCTCCCTTCCAATCGAAGTTCAGCCATCCGACTCTGCGCCGCAATCATCGCAATCGAGCGATCCCGCAGTATCCCGCTGCTCTGCGTCATCAACCCCGCCACGCGCACGGCGGCGGACATGGCGACGGCGATGATCGCCAGCGCGACGAGCACTTCAATCAGGGTGAATCCGGCTTGCGGGGAGGGGGTGCGCATCGGGGGCTCGGGCAGTCGGGCAGCCCTTGACGCTAACGCCCGTGCTTGACGGCTTGACGACGAAAACACCCGAGGATTTTCAACATCCCTGACATATCTTCTTGCAACACTGCGCGTCGAATCGAATCAAGCCAGGGAATGACGAGATGGATATCGCGCAGTTCAAACAGCCCAGTCGACCGAGCCGGATGCCCCGTGGGCAGCAGGGTTTCACGCTGATCGAGATCATGGTGGTCGTGGTGATTCTCGGGATTCTGGCGGCGATGGTGGTGCCCAAGGTGCTCGACCGGCCGGATCAGGCGCGGGCCACGGCGGCGAAGCAGGACATTGGCGGGTTGATGCAGGCGCTGAAGCTGTATCGCCTCGATCACGGCACTTACCCGAGCCAGAGTCAGGGTCTGAAAGTGCTGGTGGAGCGGCCGGCCGATGCGAAGAACACCAACTGGCGCTCGTACCTGGAGCGCCTGCCGAATGACCCGTGGGGTCGTCCTTATCAGTACCTCAATCCCGGTGCCAACGGCGAGATCGACATCTTTTCCCTCGGCGCCGACGGCCAGCCTGACGGCGATGGCGTGAATGCCGACATCGGTTCCTGGCAGTTGTAAGGCCGGTCATGAACAGCCAATCGAACCAGCAGGGGATGGCGATCATCAGTGCGCTGCTGATTGCGGCGGTGGTCGCGGTGATCGCTGCCGGCATGCTGACCCGCCAGAGCGTTTCGACCCGGGCGCTGGAAGCCGAACAACTGCGCGTGCAGGGCCGTTGGGTGCTGCACGGCGGGTTGGAGATCAGCCGGCAATTGTTGTGGGACGCGCGGCAGCGCGATCCGCTGACCCGACTCGATCAACCCTGGGCACAGCGGTTGAACACCCAGGGTTTCGAAGGGCGGCTGGAGGACGAGCAGGGCAAGTTCAACCTGCGCAATCTGGTGGCCAACGAGCGGATCGATGATGCGCAGGTGCAGGCGTTCGAGCGCTTGTGCGAGTTGATCGGTGTCAGCAGCGGCTTGAGCCGTCGCATCAGTCAGCGGGTGATCGGCTCTTATCCGCACCTGTTGAATGCCCAAATAGTGGACAAGCCTGGGACGAAAAATACCTTCGATAGTGGGCGCGCCACGTCGCCGTCCGCGTCGCGCAAACCGCAGTCGCCGACCTTGCCGATGCTGCGCACGCTTGATGATTTGCGCAGTGTCGACGGGGTCAACGATGCGGTGTTGGCGAAACTGGCGCCGTACCTGACGGTGATTCCGGCGACCACTTGGCTCAACGGCAACACGGCCACTGCGCCGGTGTTGGCGGCTTATGTGCCGGGGCTGTCGCTGGAGCGGGCGCAGGCGTTGATCAATGAACGCGACGCCGGGCGCTGGTTTATCAATCGCGGGGATTTCGTCAATCGTCTGCGACTGCCGCAACTGGAGATCACCAGCGTCAAGGTCGGCATCACCAGCGACTGGTTCCGGCTGCGCGGGCAGGCGCGGCGGGATCAGCGACGAGTGAGCCTCGATGCGTTGCTGCATCGCAGTCAGGATCGTTTGCCGCAAGTGATCTGGTCGCGGGTGGGCGTATGAGCCAGTTGCGCGTGAGTTTGCCGCCGCTGGCGGAGCTGAGTTTCGACAGTGAAGTGGAGTGTGCGTGGCTGGATCGTCAGGGGCAGGTCACTCGCCAGGAACGCGTGCGACTTGGCGCGCTGCCGAAGCAACCGCTGGTGTGTTTTCTGCACCCGTCGGACAGCCTGCTGGCGAGCATTGATCTGCCGCCGCTGCCCGCGAACAAAACCGCTGCGGCCGTGCAATGTGCGGCGCAGGCGTTGATGCTGGGTGACAGCGCCGAGATGCACATCGCCCACAGCACTCGCAATGAAAGTGGCCAGGTGCAGATCGCCTGGGTCGCACGCAAGGATTTGCAGCACCTCGGGCAATTCGGCCTGAACCTCAAAGGCCTGTACCCGGCGGCTTATAGCTTGCCGGTGATGGCGGGCGGCGTCGGCTGCCTGCAAGACGATCATCTGTTGCTGCGCCACGGCCCGAATGCGGCGCAGGTGCAGCCGATGATCGATGAAGCTTGGCTGCTGGAAACCGGTCAGCCGGCACACTGGATCGGTGACGGCGCGCCGGAAGCGGTGCAATCGACATTGGCCGACACGCAACGCTGCTCCGGCCCGTTGCCGAACTGGGGCCTGCACGGCGGCCTCCAGCAACCGGGCACCGAACATCGCGGCTGGGGCAGGGCGCTCGGTTGCTGTGCGCTGGCGCTGGCAGTGTGGGTGATCGGTTTGAACCTGTACGCCGCCCGCGAGGCCGGGCAGGGCCAGCAGCTCAAGGCGCAGATGGCGCAGCGGGTGAAGCAGGCGTTCCCCGAGTTGCCGGTGATCCTCAATCCGCTGCAACAGGCGCGTCAGCAAATCGCCGCTCGCCAGCAAGGCGCGGCGGATGCGCCGGGGCAGGATTTCACGCGACTGGTGTCGCAGGCCGGCAGCGGCATGCCGTCCATGGCCGGTACGGTGCAGCGGCTGGAGTTTGTCGACGGTGCGTTGCAACTGAGCCTGCTGCCCGAGGCCCGGCGTTCGGGGAACGACAAGGACTGGCAAGGCACGCTGGCTCAGGCGGGCATCAGCATCAGTCCGAATGATGACGGCTGGGTCCTGCGCCCGGCCGGCGAGGCGACCGCCGCCACCGACAACGACGACAGCAGCGGAGCCGAAGATGAATAGCCCATCGCTTGCGAAGTACCGCGCCGGTTGGCAGCGCTTCAATGCTCAGTTGCAGGCCCGTTGGCAGCCGTTGGCCCTGCGGGAAAAACGCATGGTCGGTGGCATGGCAGCGTTGTTGCTGGGGCTGTTCGTGTGGGTGGCATTGATTCAGCCGCCGCTGAAAAAGATCGCCGCCTCGCAAGTCGAAACCCCGAAACTGCGCGCCCAGGCCGAAGCGCTGGAAGTGCTGTTGCGCGACGTCAGCGTGCGCCCGGACGGGCAGAACCTGGAGCAGTCGCTGCAGCAAACCTTGCAGGCCAGCGGACTGGGCGGCCATTACCAATTGGCGGCCGCGTCCGCCGGCTGGCAGTTGACCTTCGACGCGGCACCCGCCGACGCCGTGCTCGACTGGCTGCTGAGCCAACCGCGGAATTTTTCACTGCAAGTGGTCGAGGCCCGTCTGCAACGCGCAGACGATGCCGCGACCGATGACACCGCCGGCACTCTGTCGGGCACCGTACGCATGGATCAGGCGCTGGGCGCTAAGGAAGCTTCATGAAGGGGTCAGGATCCAAACGCATGGCGTTGCCGATGCTGTTGATGGCATTGAGCGCGTGCAGCAACACCACGCCACCGAATCAACCGCCGCTGCTGGTGGACAGCGAACTCGGCCGGCCGCTGGCCAACACTCAGCGCAGCGGCGACGCGGTGCTCGACCGCGAGCGCGCGCAGGCTCAGGTCAAAGCGGCACCGAAGCAATTGCACAACATCACCGAACGCGCTCGCAGTGGCGGCTCGGCCCGGGGCACGACGTTGCCGGCCAATCCGTTGGGCGATCAACCGGTGACGCTGAATTTCGTCGACGCGGATATTCAAGCGGTGGTGCGGGCGTTGTCGCGCTCGACCGGCCAGCAGTTTCTGGTCGATCCACGGGTCAAGGGCAACCTGACGCTGGTCTCCGAAGGCCAGGTGCCGGCGCATCAGGCTTACGACATGTTGCTGGCGGTGCTGCGCATGCAGGGCTTCAGCGTGGTGGACGTCGGCGGCGTGGCGCACGTGGTGCCGGAGGCCGACGCCAAGTTGCTCGGCGGGCCGATCTATAGCGCCGACAAACCGGCCGGCAACGGCATGCTCACTCGCACGTTCCGCCTGCAATACGAGAACGCGGTGAACCTGATCCCGGTACTGCGCCCGATCGTCTCGCCGAACAACCCGATCAACGCCTATCCGGGCAACAACACCATCGTCGTCACCGATTACGCCGAGAACCTGACGCGGGTCGCGCAACTGATTCAGGGTATCGACACGCCGAGCGCCATCGACACCGACGTGGTGCAGATCCAGAACGGCATCGCCGCCGACATCGCGCCGATGGTTGCCGACCTGCTCGACGCGCCGGGCAATGACCCGACCCAGAAAATCGCGGTGATCGGCGACCCGCGTTCCAACACCATCATCATTCGCGCCGGTAGCCCCGAGCGCACGGAGCTGGCGCGCAACCTGATCTACAAACTCGACAACGCCCAGAGCAACCCGAGCAACCTGCACGTGGTGTACCTGCGCAACGCCCAGGCCGGAAAACTGGCCCAGGCGCTACGCGGCCTGTTGACCGGCGAGAGCGACAGCGGCACCAGCGACAGTGCGCGCTCGGTGCTCAGTGCGATGGGCAGCTCCACCAACTCGGGTGGCGGACAGAACGGCCAGAGCGGCACGCAAACCACGGGCAGCACCTCGACCACCAACAGTGGCAGCACTGGCGGCAGTTACGCTCAGGGCAGCAGCGCCACCAGTGGCAGCGGCAATGCGCAGAGCAGCGAGCAGAACGTGGCCTTCAGCGCTGGCGGCGTGACTATTCAGGCCGACGCGACCACCAACACCTTGCTGATTTCCGCGCCGGAGCCGCTGTACCGCAACCTGCGTGAAGTCATCGATTTGCTCGACCAGCGTCGCGCCCAAGTGGTGATCGAAAGCTTGATCGTCGAAGTCGGCGAGGACGATGCCAGCGAATTCGGCGTGCAATGGCAGACCGGCAATCTGGCCGGCAACGGCGTGATCGGCGGCGCCAACCTTGGCGGCTCGGGGATCAACGTCAACGGCAAGACCAGTGTCGATGTGTTGCCCAAAGGTTTGAACCTCGGCTACGTCAACGGCACCGTCGACATCCCCGGCATCGGCAAGATCCTCGACCTGAAAGTGCTGGCCCGGGCGCTGAAGAGCAAGGGCGGCACCAACGTGCTGTCGACGCCGAACCTGCTGACCCTGGACAACGAAGCGGCGAGCATTTTTGTCGGCCAGACCATCCCGTTTGTCAGTGGCAGTTACGTGACTGGCGGCGGGGGCACCAGCAACAACCCGTTCCAGACCGTGACTCGCGAAGAGGTCGGTTTGAAGCTCAACGTGCGGCCGCAGATTTCCGAGGGCGGCACGGTGAAGCTCGACATCTATCAGGAAGTCAGCAGCATCGACGAACGCGCTTCGGCCGCTTCGACCTCGGCGGGGATTGTCACTAGCAAACGTGCCATCGACACCAGCATCCTGCTGGATGACGGGCAGATCATGGTGCTCGGCGGTCTGCTGCAGGACGGCTACAGCCAGAGCAATGACGCGGTGCCGTGGTTGTCGACGATTCCCGGGATCGGCGCGCTGTTTCGCAATGAACGCCGCTCGATCACCAAGACCAACCTGATGGTGTTCCTGCGTCCGTACATCATCCGCGACAGCGCGGCGGGGCGCAGCATCACGCTCAACCGCTACGATTTCATGCGCCGCGCTCAGGGCGGTCTGCAACCGGAACGCAGCTGGGCGATGCCGGACATGCAGGCGCCGCAATTGCCGACCGCTGCGCAGGGCGTGCCGGCGTCGCTGCCGGGCACCGGCCCGCGCGCGACCATCAAAGCGGTGCCGCTGCAATGAGCGCATTGCCCTACGCCTGGGCCAAGGCGCAGCGGATTCTGCTGCGCGACGGCGTGCTGACGGTGTGCCCGTCGACGCCGGGCTGGTCGATCAGCGAGGTGCGCCGACAGTTCGGCGCGGCCAGGCTTGAGCGGGTGCGCGATGACGAACTCGACGGTTTGCTCGCCACTGCCTACGCCGATACCGGCAGTGCAGCGGCGGTTGTGGGCGCGGCGGAAAACGAAGTCGACCTCGACCGCCTGATGCAGGACATGCCGGAAATCACCGACCTGCTCGACACCCAGGACGGCGCGCCGGTGATCCGCATGATCAACGCCTTGCTCACCCAAGCGGCACGGGACGAGGCCAGCGACATTCACATCGAACCGTTCGAAACCCATTCGGTGGTGCGCTACCGCGTCGATGGCACCCTGCGCGATGTGGTCTCGCCGCGCAAGGCGTTGCACGGTGCGCTGGTGTCGCGGATCAAGATCATGGCTCAGCTCGATATCGCCGAAAAACGCCTGCCGCAGGACGGGCGCATTGCGTTGCGCGTAGCCGGGCGGCCGATCGACATTCGCGTCTCTACTGTGCCCACCGGCCATGGCGAGCGGGTGGTGATGCGTCTGCTGGACAAACAAGCCGGGCGTCTGCATCTGGAAACCCTGGGCATGGACGCGCAGGTGCTGGCCAAACTCGATCACCTGATCCGCCAGCCCCACGGCATCGTGCTGGTCACCGGCCCGACCGGTAGCGGCAAGACCACCAGCCTCTACGCCGCACTGGCGCGACTGGATGCGAGCACCAGCAACATCCTCACCGTGGAAGACCCGGTGGAATATGACTTGCCGGGCATCAGCCAGATTCAGGTCAACGCCAAGATCGACATGACCTTCGCCCTCGCGCTACGCGCCATTTTGCGGCAAGACCCGGACATCATCATGATCGGCGAGATCCGCGACCTCGAAACCGCGCAGATCGCGGTGCAGGCTTCGCTGACCGGTCACCTTGTACTCGCGACGTTGCACACCAACGACGCGGTGTCGGCGGTCAACCGTTTGGTCGACATGGGCGTCGAACCGTTTCTGCTGGCTTCGTCGATGCTCGGCGTGTTGGCCCAGCGCTTGGTGCGACGGCTGTGCAATCAGTGCAAACAGGAAGACCCGGCGACGCCCGGCACCTGGCGCCCGGTCGGTTGTGCGGCGTGCAATCACACCGGTTACAGCGGTCGAACCGGCATTCATGAATTGTTCTGCATCGATGACGACATCCGCACCCTGATTCACCAAGGGGCAGGGGAGCAGGCGTTGCGTGCAGCGGCGAGCAAGGCCGGGATGTTCAGCCTACGCGAGGACGGCGAACGCTGGATTCGCAGCGGTGCCACGGCGCCGGAAGAAATCCTTCGTGTGACACGGGACGCCTGATGAATCGCTATCGTTTTGAAGCCGCCGATGCCAGCGGCAAGATCGAATCCGGGCATCTGGAGGCGGAGAGTCAGGGCGCGGCATTTGGCGCGCTGCGCGGTCGTGGCTTGACGGCATTGTCGGTGGAGAAGGAAAGCAATGTCTCCCAGCATGGCGGCGGTGGCTTGTTCAGCGCCAGGATGTCGGACAACGATCTGGCCTGGGCGACACGGCAACTTTCGAGTTTGTTGGGTGCCAGTCTGCCGTTGGAAGCGGCGCTGAGTGCCACGGTCGAACAGGCCGAGAAAAAGCACATCGCCCACACCCTCAGCGCCGTACGTGCCGATGTGCGCAGCGGCATGCGTCTGGCCGAAGCGCTGGCGGCGCGGCCACGGGATTTTCCGGAGATTTATAGGGCGCTGATTGCGGCGGGCGAGGAGTCCGGTGATCTGGCGCAGGTCATGCAGCGGCTGGCGGATTACATCGAGGAACGCAACAACCTGCGCGGCAAGATTCTCACCGCGTTCATCTATCCGGGCGTGGTCGGGCTGGTGTCGATCGGCATCGTGATTTTCCTGCTCAGCTACGTGGTGCCGCAGGTGGTCAGCGCGTTTTCCCAGGCACGGCAGGATCTGCCGGGGCTGACGCTGGCGATGCTCAATGCCAGTGATTTCATCCGTGCGTGGGGTTGGTTGTGCGCGGGCATCATGGCCGGTGCGTTCTGGAGCTGGCGCCTGTATTTGCGCAACCCGGCGGCGCGCTTGAGTTGGCATCATCGGGTGCTGAAGTTGCCGCTGATCGGGCGGTTTGTACTGGGGCTGAACACCGCACGGTTCGCCTCGACGCTGGCGATTCTCGGCGGTGCGGGGGTGCCGTTGTTGCGCGCGCTGGAAGCAGCGCGGCAGACCTTGTCGAATGATCGCCTGAGCCTGAGCGTCAATGAGGCCACCGCCAAGGTGCGCGAGGGCGTCAACCTGGCGGCAGCGCTGAAGGTGGAGAACGTGTTTCCGCCAGTGCTGATTCACTTGATCGCCAGCGGCGAGAAAACCGGTGCATTGCCGCCGATGCTCGAACGTGCAGCGCAAACGCTGTCCCGCGACATCGAGCGCCGGGCGATGGGCATGACCGCGTTGCTGGAGCCGCTGATGATCGTGGTGATGGGCGGGGTGGTTTTGGTGATTGTGATGGCGGTGTTGTTGCCGATCATCGAGATCAATCAGTTGGTGCAGTAGCGGTGTGCCTGTTTATTTGATGTTGTTTGGGCTGGCCTTATCGCGAGCAGGCTCGCTCCCACATTGATTTGTAGCGCCCACAAAACCTGTGGGAGCGAGCCTGCTCGCGATAAGGCCAGTCAGGGCAGTAAATAATTCAGCATTTTTGCAAAGGATTCTCCTTCACCCGAGCCTCGATCCAGCCATCCTCGGGTTCTCCTTTCTGTCATCTGCAACGGCCCTTCAAGGCCTGTGGCCGATTCCCTCGAAAAGCTTGTCTTAGACCCTCCGGGTAACCCCCCGAACACCCGAGAAAATCCCGCGAAAATCACCTCGCACCTCCCGAGGTTTTTTCCTTTATCTGTCACCGGAAACTGCGAATTTCTCAGTGCGACTTAACCCCGGACCCCGCTTGCGAAGGTCAGCGGTGAGTCCTCCCAGTGTCATGCAAGTCCCCTGAAAACCTGTGTTCACAACCAACGTTGAAAAGGAGATTCTTCATGTTCAAGCGCACTCTGATCGCAGCTTCCCTGACCGTCGCTGCCCTGGCTTCCGCCCAGGCCATGGCCGCCAACGTAACCGGTGGTGGCGCGACTCTGCCTGCCGCTCTGTACAAAGGTTCTGCCAACAGCATCCTGCCAGCCAACTTCACCTACGCCGGCACCGGTAGCGGCACTGGCAAGACGGCTTTCCTGACCAACAACTCGGCGCTGTTCAGCACCACCGGTTCGGTTCACTTCGCCGGTAGCGACTCGATCCTCAGCGCCTCGGAAATCAGCACCTACAACACCAACTTCGGTGCTTCCTACGGCCCGCTGATCCAGCTGCCGTCGGTGGCCACTTCGGTTGCCATCCCTTACAAAAAAGCCGGCCAGACTGCTCTGAACCTGACCAGCGCCCAGCTCTGCAATGTGTTCTCGGGCACTTCGACCACTTGGGGTCAATTGCTGGGCAACTCTGATGCCACGCCGATCCGCGTGGTGTATCGCAGCACTTCCAGCGGCACTTCGGAAATCCTCACCCGTCACCTGAACAACGTCTGCCCGGGCAAGTTCTCGGTCAACACCACGTTCGCCAACTCGTTGCTGCCAGCCGGTACCGCGCTGCCATCGACTTTCGTCGGTGTTGCCAACACCGCTGACGTCGCTGTTGCCGTGAACGCCGTTGACGGCTCCATCGGTTATGTCGGCCCGGACGGCGTGAACGCCAGCAGCAACGCCGTGGTTTCTCGCGTCAACGGTGTGCAGCCGACTCCGGCCAACGTCACTACCGCGCTGTCTTCGGTCGCACTGCCAACCGCGCCTGCCAACCCTGCGCAATGGGCTCCAGTGGTTGCCAACCCAACCAGCGGTTACCCAATCGCTGCCTACACCAACTTCATCTTCGGCCAGTGCTACAAGGACGCCTCCGTGGCGGCTGACGTCAAGGCCTTCCTGACCACTCACTACAGCGTACCGGGCAATGCCGCTGCAACCATCGCTCACGGCTTCAGCGTGGTTCCAACCAACTGGAAAAACGCTGTGACCGCCAACTTCATCACCAACTCCACCGGCAACAACCTGAACATCAACAACGCCAGCGTTTGCAACGGCATCGGCCGTCCTCTGTAAGGTTTCACCCGCAGTCCGCCGTTCGAATGGCAGCCCCTTTTGGGGCTGCCATTTTTTTTGCCTGCGGGTGCCGTTACTCGCAAAACATGAAGTTTGTGTGACATCCGTTCGGTCGCGGCAGCCGCCAACCGCCTATGTCGTAACAGCAGGTTGTTGCTGACCTGTGGCCATCAAAAGGATCTCGTAGTGATGCTTGCTCGCCCATCCCGCCGCCGTACCGACGTTCAATCTTCCCGACGTGAAGCCGTGGACCCGGCGCTGTGGCTACTCAAGCCGCTGGCGCAGGCCGTGGCGTTGTGCCTGGTGGCGGGCAGCGCGCACGCGCAGACAGCGTTCAGTTCGGGCTGGTTTGCCGCCAAGGGTGCCGCACAGCAATCCGCCGCACGTTCGGGTTCCGGTGCGGGCGGTCTGCCGGGGATGACGCCCCCTTTGGCGCAGCAACAGAGGGCCAATCAGCAATTGCAGCGTTCGTTGCAGACACTCAACAACACGGTGGCGGCGATTGCCGCGCAGCAGGCCGCTCAGGCTGCCGGGCGCGCAGTGGCATCGGGTTCCGTCCAATGGGTGCCGGACGGTCTGGGCGAAGGCGGCTTGAAGGTCGACAACAGCCTCACCCAGGGCTGGCAGAACGCCAAGGGACCGCAGCAGACCCAGGTCGATGGCAAGACCAATGTGCGGATCGAGCAGACCGCCGACAAGGCGATCCTCAACTGGGAAACCTTCAACGTCGGACGCAACACCACGGTCGAGTTCGCCCAGCAGTCGAACTGGGCGGTGCTCAATCGGGTCAACGACCCCAACGCGCGGGCAAGCCAGATCCAGGGCCAGATAAAAGGCGACGGTACGGTGATGCTGATCAACCGTAACGGCATCGTGTTCAGTGGCACCAGTCAGGTCAACGTGCGCAACCTGGTGGCGGCGGCAGCCACTATCACCGACATCCAGTTCAGGGATCGCGGTCTGTACTTCGACAGTAGCGGCAGCCAGCCGACCTTCACGCAAGCCGCCGGCAAGGTCTGGGTGGAGCGCGGCGCTTCGATTCAGACGCATGCTCCCGCCACGTCAACCGATGCCGGCGGCTATGCCTTGTTGCTGGGCAACGAGGTGCAGAACGACGGCAGTATCAACACCGCCAAAGGCCAGACCGTGCTCGGCGCTGGCGATCGTTTCTATATCCGCAAAGGCTCGGGCACCGAGGGCAATGGTTTTTCCACCACCTTCGGCAACGAAGTCATCCCGGGCTTCAAGGCCGACAGCAGCGCCGGCAAGGTCAGCAACAATGGTTTGATCCAGGCGGCCACCGGTGACATCACCCTGACCGGCCACGATGTACAGCAGAACGGTGTGCTGCTGGCCAGCACCTCCGTGTCGACCCGCGGCACCCTTCACTTGCTCAATCCGGCCACTGATACCGGCGGCAGCGTGACGCTGGGGCAGGGCAGTGCCACGGCGATCATGCTCGACAGCAGCGACCTGACGGCACTGGACAGCCAGCACAAAGCCGCGCTGACCGGTGTCAACGCCAACAACAGGGTGCGTGGCGACCAGTCGCGCATCGATATCCAGAGTGGCGGCAGTGTCGAGTTCCAGAACGGTTCGATCACTCTGGCCACCGGCGGCCAGGTCGCCGTCACGGCAGGGCTTCGCAGCCTGGTACGCGATGGTGCGCTGATCGATGTGTCGGGGGCCATGGGCGTGAAGGTCGCCATGCAATCCAACAACATCAAGATCAACGTGCAGGGCAACGAGCAGCGCGATTCGTCGGTCAACCGCGAGAAGGGCGCGCTCAACAGCAATGATGTGTGGGTCGATGTGCGCGAACTGGTATACGTGCCGGCCGGCACCAACGGCTATGCAACCGATCGCTGGTACACCGCCGGCGGACTGCTGGAGGTCGGCGGTTATCTGGGCACCCAGGGCCACGGTGTTGGGGAGTGGATGGCGCAGGGCGGGATGGTCAGTTTTGCCGGCAACGATGTGGTGACCGAAAAAGGCTCGCTGATCAACCTGTCCGGCGGCACCCTGGATGTGCAAAGCGGAGAGATCCGCCAGAGCTGGCTGCGGGGTGCCGATGGGCATTTGTACGAAGTCTCGCGGGCACCGGGGGATGTTCTCTACACCGGGTTGTACAAAGGTTATGAAGACAGCAGCAAACGCTGGGGGCAGACCGACTATTACTTCAGCCCGCTGATTGCCCCGCCCCGTCGCCAGGAGTCGGGTTACACCGTGGGCCGCGATGCCGGGCAACTGGTGATCGCGACCCGCAATGCGCTGCTCGACGGGCAGATGCTCGGGGAGGTCTACCAAGGCGAACGCCAGACCCAGACGCCGCGCGCGGTACTCGACGGTTATGAGCAGAGCCAGACCGCGCTGGCGCGACGCGGGCAGTTGATCGTCGGCAGTTACGACCCGGCCTATGTCGCGTCGGCCGGGGGCTTGTTGTACGGCCTCAATCCATTGCTCGATCACGTGCAGATCGGTGCTGACAAACCAACCGGTGACAGCGTCCCGGATTTGCTCTCGGCAGTGTCCGAGAGCCGCAAGGGCAAGCTGTTGCTCGATGTCGATCAGCTCAATGGATGGCACCTGGGTGCATTGAAGGTTGCGGCCCGGGACCGTATCGACGTCAATCAGGCGCTGGCGGTCGATACCGGAGGCGACATCACCCTGTATGGCCCGGATGTGCAGGTCAATGCCGATCTGATCGCCCGGGGTGGCAGTCTGCACTTGGGCAACGTGCTCAATCAGTTGCAGACCAACTCCACGACCGATACCCAGATCACCGCCCCTGCGGGCCATCCGACCCGGGTGACCGTGGCCAAAGGCGTGCAACTCGATACCCGTGGCGTGTGGAGCAACCTGGCCACCAACCCGGATGACGGTGCGGGCCTGGCTTACTTGAACGGTGGTCTGATTTCGATCCGCAGCAGCGGCGATATCGATGTCCAGGCCGGCAGCCTGCTGGACGTTTCGTCCGGCGGCGCAGTGCTGGCGAACGGCAAGACCCGGGGCGGCAAGGGCGGCAGCCTGACGCTGGAGTCCAGCGCCAACACCGTTGCGGACACGGCGACACTGCGTCTTGATGGCGACTTGAGCGGTTACGGTGTGAGCGGTGGCGGCACGCTGCTGCTGCAAGCCGGCAAGGTGCTGCTCGGCAAGCCGGACGAAAAACTCGCCGATTCGACCCTGCAGTTGTCACCGAGCCTGTTCGAGAAAGGGTTTTCGGCTTACAGCATCATCGGTCTGAACGGGCTGAGCGTCGTCGACGACACACAGATCGACGTCACGATGCCGGTCTATCGTTTCGGGGCTCAGGCGGCGAGCCGGGTCAGCGGCGTCGATCCAGGCACGGCGCTGGAGTTATGGACGCCGACGTTGTTCCAGGAGAACCCGACCAAGGCTGTGTTGACTCAGCGCGGCGGCGCCAGCCTGTCGTTGCAGGCCGGATCGAGCAATCCCAATCTGCTTGATCCGGTCAAGTCCACGCTGGTTGTCGGCACCGGCGCACGGATCAGCGTCGATCCTGGCCAGCGTATCGGCTTGCGCGGGCCCGGACAGATCACCCTGGACGGTGAGCTGAATGCCTGGGGCGGCACCATCGATATTCGCCAGCAGCAGTTCGGTTCGGTGGACCCCGCCGACAGCCAGCAAGAAGCTGCGCGACAGGCGCACAACCGTTCTATCTGGATCGGCGAGCACGCCGTACTGGATGTGGCCGCGCGTGCCGCCACGGCGGTGGATGCACTGGGACGCGTCTACGGTCAGATCGGCAAGGGTGGCAGCATCGTCATCGGTGGTGAGCTTGATGCGAAGAAAGCCACAGCGACCTCTGCCGATGCTTACGTCATCGTGCGCAAGGGCGCCCGCCTGGACGCCTCCGGTGCCGCAGCGGTGCTGGATATTGCCGGGCAGGGGCCGACGGCGGTTGCCACCGATGGTGGACGGATCTCCCTGAGCTCCTACAACGGCCTGTTCCTCGACGGCCAGCTGCGGGCGGCTGCCGGTGGCACCGGCGCTGCCGGCGGTCGACTGGACATTGCCTTGGAAACCCCGTTGTACCGCATTGGTGAGGCCGCTAACGAGGTGCGTCTACCTCGGGAAATCGTGATCGGCCAGGGGCCGGTCGAGTCGCCATTGGCGGCCGGCCTGAAACCCGGAGACGCCGCACCGGGCCTGGTCTACGGACGCACACGATTGAGTGCCGACACCTTGATGAGCGGCGGTTTCGATAATCTCGGGCTGCTGAGCAACGGACTGATTTCATTCGACGGCGATGTCGACTTGCATTTCAATCAGAGCCTGAGCCTGTATGCCGGTGCCTTGTCCCTGGCCGAGCAGGCGAAAGACAATGCCCGCATCAACCTGTCCGCACCTTATCTGCGCCTGATGGGCCCCGGGGTTTATTACGGCTCCAACGCGTTCATTCGTCCAAGGGTCATGAACGCACCGACTCCGAATCTGTCGGCAGCGCAGTTGAATGCGTCGGCCAACCTGCTGGATATCGGCAACAGCCTTTCGTTCGGCACGCTGGGCTCGATTGTGCAACTCAATGCGCCTTCGGTGCAGGTCGGTCGCCGAGGTTTTGCGCAGGTGTCGCTTGCCAGCCAAGGCGACATGCGTTTTCTGGCCTCGACCACACAGCCCCTGACCGACTTGTGGGCGGCGGGCGACCTGAATTTGAGCGCGGCGCAGATCTATCCGGTGTCCGGCGCCAGAGCCAGGGTCAGGGCCGGTTTCCAGCAGGAAACGGCGCCTTCCGACGGCACGCTGCGGATCCTCGCGCAGGGCGCGGCGCCGAGTGCATTGCCTTATTCGGTGTTCGGCGAGCTGACGCTGGCCGCCAGCCGTATCGAGCAGGGCGGGGTGCTGCGTGCGCCGCTGGGTCTGATCACGCTGGGCGAGAGCACCAAGTCGGTGCTGACCCGTGAAATCCATCTGCTGCCCGGCAGCCTTACGTCCGTCAGCGGCGCCGGGCTGGTCATGCCTTACGGCGGCACCACCGACGGCATCGACTACCGCTACAACGGCAACTCCGTGTTGTTGAAAGGCATCGCCGGCCTCTCGGCCGGGGTGACCCTGCAGTCGCAATACGTGGATGTGGCACAAGGTGCGGTGGTCGATCTTTCTGGCGGTGGCGATTTGCGCGGGGCCGGGTTCATTTCGGGGCGCGGCGGCTCCACCGATGCGCGCTATAACCCGCTGGTGCGTAACGCCAGCGACGGCACGTTCAGCCTGCCGGGGCTGGCGAGCAACCCGGTCTATGCCATTGTGCCGGGCGATCAAAGCCTTTATGCGCCGGTGCTCGCGGAGGCGGGGGCGGTCGATCCCCGTGTCGGCCAACGCATCACCATCGGCGTCGGCGTACCGGGCCTGGCGGCAGGAACCTATACCTTGCTGCCATCGACGTTCGCGCTGTTGCCCGGTGCGTTCCGGGTCGAGGTCAATGGCCAGATCGCGGCGGCGCCGGGAAGCGGCGCACTGCCGATGCGCAACGGTTCATGGGCTGCCAGCGGACGGATGTCGATTGCCAATACCGGTCTGCGCGACAGCGTTGACAGTGCGCTCATCCTGACTTCGGCCGATGTCCTGCGCCGTTATTCGCAATACAACGAAACCGGCTTCAGCGCGTTCATCAAGAGCGATGCCGCACGTCGGGGCGTGCCACGGGCATTGGCGCCGATGGACGGCAAAACCCTCGATCTGCGCTTTGAAAGCGCGGCAGATCATGAGGTGGCGCTGGACTTCAACGGCCAGGTGCTGTTCAAGCCAGCGGAGGGCGGCGTGACCGGAACCGCTGTCATTCGCGCCTCGGGCGGTGCCCTCGAAGTGCTGGGGGCAGGGCGGCCACGCACGGAGGATTTCAGTGGCGTTTCGCTGTACGCCGACAGCCTCAATGGCCTGGGGGCCGGACGCTTGGCGATTGGCGCCGTGCCAACGGTGGATTATGGCTCTGGCGGCAATATCGTTTCTTTCGGCAGCAGCAATTCCACCCACATCGTCCTGCGTGAAGGCGCGGTGCTGTCCGCACCGGAGGTGTTGCTGCGAACCCAGAAGACCGACGGTGGCATCACCCTGGAGGCGGGGGCAGGCATCAACACGCTGGATCGCGGTGACGTGCCTTACGACTCCTCCGCCGGATTTGTCTATCAACCCGGGGCCGGCAGCGTGTTGCTGGTGTCCAACGGCCGGACCACGATGCTGGCGCCGGCAAAGGCGGTCGGAACCGATGGCGCGGGCAGCATCCGCATCGGTACTTGCGCGGTCGAACCGTGCACGGCTGCGACGTCGCTGTACTCCAGAGGCAGCATCACCGCAGCCACCGACAATCGCTTCGAACTGGCGGATTCAGTGGGTTTTGGTACACGGCACCTGAGCCTGGCGGTCGGCGCGGTCAATGTCGGGAACGCTCAGGCACTGTCCGACAGTGCGGGACGTGTGCCGCTCGGCCTGACACTCAGCCAGCGCGTGCTCGACCGTCTGCTTCAAGGCGATACCCGGTTCGGTGCGCCGGCACTGGAATCCCTCGGCCTGACGGCTCGGGACGCGTTCAATTTCTTTGGCAGCGTGACGCTCGATACGCTTGACCCACAGACGGGCAGCAGCAAGCTGCAGAACCTGGTGCTGACGACGCCGGCGATCTACGGCCTGGGAGAGGCTGCGGATGTGGCAACCATCCGCACCGCCAGTCTGATCTGGAACGGTGCGCCTCAGGCGCCGGGTGCGGTGGTCAGCGGCGGCGCCGGGACCGGTCGTGGCACGCTGGATATCCAGGCACAACGCATCGAATTCGGCTACGGCCCGAACCCGCAACCGAGCGGGCTGGACCAGAACGATCGTTTGGCACTGGGTTTCGCCAACGTGAATCTGACGGCCAGCGAACGCATTACTGCCAACCACAAAGGCAGCCTCGCGGTTTACCAGGAACAGGGCGCCTACGATCCACTCAAGGGATACGCCTACACCGGCGGCAACCTCAATTTGCGTACACCGCTGTTGACCGGTGAAGCGGCTTCGGTCAACTCACTCAAGGCCGGCGACAGCCTGACCCTGAAGGGCGCCGGTGTTTCCGCAGCGGCCAATGCACTGGGCGCGGAACTGACACTCGATGCCCATGACGTCGTGCTCGAAAGCCGTATCGCGCTGGCCAGCGGCAAGCTGGTAGTCAAGGCCGAAAATGACCTGACCCTGACCGCTGACGCACAACTGGATCTGGCCGGACGTACCTTGCCGTTCAACGATGTGAATAAATACAGCTGGGGCGGCGACGTGTCGCTCTTCAGCCACGGCGGCAATATTCGCCAGGCGGCGGGCTCACGGATCGATCTGTCGGCGCAGAACAACCAGGCCGGCAATCTCAGTGCGGTCGCCTTGGCCGAGAACGCTGGCGTGGTTGATCTGCAGGGGGAAATCCTCGGCGCCAGCAGCGGTTATTACGATGCTGGCGGCACGCGGGTGCCGTACAAGGCCGCGGGTGTGGATATCCGCGCCCGCAATCTGGGAGGTGACCTGAACGGACAATTCGCGGCGCTCAATCAGCGTCTGAACGCCGGGCAAGTGTTCGGCAGCCGCAGTTTCCAGTTCAAAGAGGGCAGCCTGCTGATCGGCGACGGGCTCAAGGCCGGTGAAATCAATGTCTCGGTGGACAATGGCAGCCTTTCGGTGGCCGGTCTGATCGACGCCAGTGGCGAGCGGGTCGGCAGCATCCGGCTGTCTGGCAAAAACGGTCTGACGCTTACCGGCAATGCCATGCTGGACGCCCATGGTCGGGTCCTGCGGGTCGACAGCTACGGCAAGATCATCGACGCCCCGAACCGCGCCATGGTTGAGCTCAATTCCGGCGAGGGATTGCTGACCCTGGCCTCCGGCACCCGGATCGACGTGCGCCACGGCACCGACGCGACGGTGGGCAAACTGCCGGGGCAGAACGACGGGGTGGCGCGCGGTACGCTGGAGCTCAACGCGCCGCGCCTGGGTGTCGGCGACATCGCCATCGATGCCAGCGGTGCGCTGAACATTCAGGGGGCACGCTCCATCGGTCTCAACGGCATGCGTCGTTATACCGATGCGCGTGACGGCGTCGATCCGGCGGCCAGCGGCCGTCCTTACCAAGTGATCGATCAGGCGCTGTTCGATCGCATCGATGGCGACAGCAGCACATTCATCAGTGCCGCGCTGGGTAACAACGACTTGCTGCATCGCAAACTGGCGGGGCTGAACAACGCGACCTATGCCGATGTGTTCCACCTGCGTCCCGGGGTCGAGATTGCCAGCCAAACCGCCGATGGCGATCTGGTGGTGGAAGGCGATATCGACCTGTCGCGCTACCGATATGCCAGCCTCAACCCGCACACGCAGAAAACCTCGGTCTATGGTTCCGGCGAGTCCGGCAGCCTGGTGATGCGTGCCGGTGGCAATCTCGACATTTACGGCAGCATCAACGACGGCTTCGCACCACCACCGGAAACGGTCGACGATGCCGGTTGGAAGCTGCTGCCGGGCGTGCAGCCGTTCGGCGGCGACCTGATCGTGCCGGGCACCGGGGTCACACTGGCCGAGGGCACGCGGTTCCCGGCGGGCATTGCGCTCAATTACGACTTGCCGATACAAGCCGTGACCCTGGTCAGCGGCACATTGCTGCCGACGCAGGCGACGCTGGCTGGCCCTTATTCGCTCAATGCCGGCACTGTGTTGGCCGGCGCGGTGCATGACGCATCGGGCAATCTGCTGTACGCCGCCGGCACGCTGCTCAGCGACAACGTGATCCTGCCTGCCGGCAGTCGCCTGGGGGCCGGTACCCGATTGAACGGTGCGGTTGCGTTGCAGGCCATGCTCTGGCCCAAGGGTGTGCCGTTACCGGGTACGGTCGGTGTGGACAATCAGACGGTCGGGGTGACATTGAGTGGCGCACTGGCGCTGCAGCGCGGTTCGCTGATTCCGTCCATGACCGATGTGGTACTGGCTAGCGGCACGGCATTCATCGAGCTGCGCGGTTATTCCAGCACCACGCAGCAAGGCAGTAACTGGGCCGTGGCGAGCATGCTGCCATCGGGCAGTACGTCCTGGTCGATGCGGGTGGTGGCCGGGTCTGACCTGGAAGCCGCCGACAACCGTGCAGTGAAGCCGTTGACCCGTGAAGGCAACCTGCGCCTGGCCGATACCCATTACGGTTTGAAAGTGGTGGAGAAAAAACTCGATACCACCTGGGCCGACGGCAACCCGATGGGCTATCCGGCCGGGGAGGTGGTGAGCGATGACGAACTGTACCTGTGCGACATCCTGCCGGGTGCCTGCAACGCGCCCGCCAAGTTCCTCTGGGCGGTGGACAACATCGCCGGCATGCCGCCGGGAACACCGGTCACGGATGACGAACTGTTCTGGTGTGATGCCGACCCTAACTCCTGCACACCGAACAAGGGCGGTATTAGCGTTTCACCGCACACCCAGATGTTCAGTGTGTTGCGCACCGGCACCGGTGATCTGGACCTGATGGCCGCCGGCGACCTGAGCATGGATTCGCCCTTTGGCGTCTACACCGCGGGCACTCAGTCCCGGGAGATCGACCCGCGCTTCAACCAGCGCCGGGGCGCGCTCACGGATAACGGCTCAGTGCTCGGCAGCAAAGGCGCCGACTATGAAAAGTGGGTCGATGGCGGCAGCGACAGTCTTTATCAGGCCTGGTACCCGGAACTGGGCGGTAACCTGACGATCAATGCGGGCGGCTCGGTCTCGGGGGATACCCTGGGGCGTCGCGGATTCATTCGTGATGCGAACCTGCGCGAACAGGTTTCCAGTGTCTCGGTGGGTAACTGGTTGTGGCGGCAGGGGACGGGCAGCAACGACGTACCGACGGCCTGGTGGATCAACTTCGGCAGCTATGCCACGCAGCCTTTGCCCGACCCGGACTTTGACACCGGCCCTTATCTGGTGGGGTTCACCGGATTCGGCGCACTGGGCGGTGGCAACGTCAGCCTGCGCGCCGCAGGCGATGGCGGCATGCTCAAGTCGTTGGGCGACAGCAGCCTGAATCCACGCAGTCAGGGGCTGATCGTGGCGGTTGGCAGCACCGGCAGAGTGGGCAGCGACGGCAGCCTGCAACTGACTGGTGGCGGCGACATGGACATCCGGATCGGCGGCACGTTGAACCCGTCATTACGGGCGCGGGCAGGGGAAAGCGGTACGGGCGCACCGAATCACGATCTGCAGGGGGCATTGATCAACCTGCGCGGTGCGGCGCAATTGTCGGGCGGTGCGCTGGGCGGTATCAATCTGCAATACGGTGCCTTCGCTTCCCTCCAGGACCCTCGTGAAACCCGGGCCTTCGATCCGTTCACCTCGACGCTTGGCAGTGCGTCCGGTGGCCTGGTGCTGATACCGGGTGACTCCGGCATGCGCCTGGCTACCCGTGGCGATCTTGTACTGGGCGGTGCGGTCGACCCGGGACGGGTGCGCCTGCAGAACTCCACAGCGTTCACCGATACCAGTGGCGTCGCCCATGACGGTGGCGGATTGGCAGGTTTCTCGCTGTGGACCAACCACACGGCCATCGATCTGTTCTCGGCGGGGGGCAACCTGACGCCTGGCACACAACTGGGTGAAACCGACACTCAGGGCCCATTGGCCAGCCGCAATACTTCGCCCACTGACGGACGTTTCATCTACCCATCGATCCTGCGCGCGGTGGCGGGGCAGGGCTCGATCTATGCCGGCCCGTCGGCCACCTACCGGGCAAGCGGATTTTCCGCCGCGGCGGCTTACTCGATCGTGCTGGCCCCTTCCAGCGACGGGCAACTGGAAATGCTGGCCGGACACTCGATCTATGCCGGCGGCTACGCGATCAACCAGTCTGGCGCCAGTCTGTCCGCCATCGCCACGCCGTTCGCGCCGGCGTTTACCGGTTATGCGCAATACGGTTCCAGCAGGCCGGACATGAGCAACTACAACAGCGACGGCATTGCCCCGAGTCTGAACGTGCGTTATCCGTTGTTTGCATTCGGTGCCGACAGTTACTCGGGAACCAGCGGCGTTCAGGCACCTGCCCGCTTCTACGCACTGACCGGCGATCTGGTGGGCATTCGCAGCGGCGAAACCTTGCGTTTCGGCACCTCGCTGCGCACCTGGTACGAAAGCGCTGCGCCTGTCTGGATGCTGGCCGGACGCGATATCGTGGCGTCCGGCACCAACCTGGGCCAACCGGCAACGGCGCCGTCGGAAATCGGCTGGAACAACGAAGCCATTTCATCGTCAGGCAACCTGCTGATTCACAACGATCTGCATGATGTTTCGCGGATTTCCGCCGGTCGCGACATCCTGTACAGCAGCTTCGATATCGCAGGGCCGGGGCTTCTGGATATCAACGCCGGACGCAATATCCTGATGGAGGATCGCGCCGGCATCACCAGCATCGGGCCGGTCGCCGCAGGCGATCATCGTTCCGGTGCAAGCATCGTGATGCAGGCCGGCGCAGGCGCACAGGGACCGGATTATTCACGGTTCATCGCCCGTTACCTGAGCCCGCAGAACCTCGCCGACCCGAACGCGGCCCTCAACGGCCAACCGGGCAAAGTGGTCAAGACCTACCTCGACGAACTGCAGAGCTGGCTGACTCTCGGCTACGGCTTCAGCGGCAACGCAGAACAGGCACAAGCCTTCTTCGCCGCACTGCCAGGGACCGAGCAGGCGATCTTCGCCCGCCAGGTGTACTTCGCCGAACTGCGCGCCGGCGGCCTGGAATACAACGATGCCGACGGCCCGCGCAAAGGCAGCTACCTGCGTGGCCGCAACGCCATTGCTTCGCTGTTCCCAACCACCGACGTGGCGGGCAATCCGATCCGCTACGACGGCGACATCACGCTGTACGGCGGCGCGGGGGTCAAGACCCTGTTCGGCGGCGATATCCAGATGCTCACGCCGGGCGGCGGTCAGGTGTTCGGCATCGAAGGCGCGGCGCCGCCGTCCACGGCGGGGATCATCACCCAGGGCTCGGGCAACATTCAGCTCTACTCCGAGGGCAGCATTCTGCTCGGGCAGAGCCGGATCATGACCACCTTCGGTGGCTCGATTCTCGGCTGGTCCGCCAAGGGTGACATCAACGCCGGTCGCGGCTCGAAAACCACCGTGGTCTACACCCCGCCCAAACGCGTCTACGACACCTGGGGCAACGTGACCCTGTCGCCATCGGTGCCGAGCACCGGCGCCGGTATCGCCACGCTCAACCCGATTGCCGAAGTGGCGCCGGGCGACATCGACCTGATCGCGCCGCTGGGCACCATTGATGCGGGCGAGGCGGGGATTCGCGTATCGGGCAACGTCAACATCGCCGCGCTGACCGTGGTCAATGCCGCCAACATCGCGGTGCAAGGCAAGACCAGTGGCGTCCCGATAGTGGCAGCGGTGAACACCGGGGCGATCACCTCGGCCAGTTCCGCTGCCTCTTCAGCCACGCAAGCGGCAGAAGACGTGGCACGCCAACAGCAAGCGGCGGCGCGACAGAACCAGGCGTCGGTGTTCACGGTGCAGGTGCTGAGCTTCGGCAACGAACAACTCGCCCCGTCCCGCGATGGCGCCAGCCGTGCGCCGGCCACTGGATACAACCCGAACAGCCCGGTGCAAGTGCTGGGGGCAGGGGTGCTGGATGAACAGGCCAAACAACAGTTGACCGAGGAAGAGCGCGGACAACTGACGCTGTAAAAGACTCTCGTGCAGTACTTTGGGCGGCCACTGGGTCGCCCTTTTTTTGAGCGGCGTGGGGGCCTTGGGGATACGCTTGTCGTCCATGCGCAAGGTTCCCGGCGTTGAGTGCGCGCATCTCGGCCATCAGCTGTTTGTGGGGGATGTCGGGCCAGGAACCCGCGATCGTGGTTGACGGCCTGCTCGCGAAGACGTCTGAACATTCAACACCGAGGTCGACTGAACCGGCGCATTCGCGAGCAAGCCCGCTCCCACTGGGGCATCTCGTTGCAGGTCAGAAGGCGTAGGGGATGCTGACCTTGGCCCAGAGCATGTCGCCCTCTGGCCGGTTCTCCACGTCAAATTCCCTGGCCCAGCGAATCTCCGCGCTGGCGTACTTGAGAAAGGTCAGGTGCAGCGCCGGACCTATCGCGAACACCTGGCCGCGTACGCCGTCGTCCACATCCTGCCCGGCGAACTGCACGGTGTGGCCGTACTGTTTGTCGTCGGTGGTCTGCTTGAGGTAGTAGCCGTTGAGGCCCAGCATCAGGTCGTCGGTGATCTTGAAACTGGCCGAATAATCGAAGTGGAAGATCTGCCCGGATTTGTAATCGGTGTCCTTGTTCTTCTCGTTGAAGCTGTAGGTGGTCTTCATCGACACTTCGGTCTTGTCGGTGGGCAGCCAGGTGAAGGAGAACAATGGCTTGTAGGTGTAGAAGTTGTTGCTGGTGTTGGCCAGCCGATCAACGCTGTATTCGCCGGTGGGCACGGTGACTTCGAGGGCGGCGCCGAGGGTCAGGTTTTTGCCCATGTCCCACAGGATGATCGGCGCGACGGTGGTGTCGCCCATGCCTTCGCGGGTATCGCTGAGGCCGTATACCGAGACTTCCTGCTTCAGCCAGGGCTGGGCGATGTAGCCGGCCAGACGTCCGCCGAACACTCGCACCGGGCTCAGGTAATCGAGGCGCGGGATGACCGCAGTGGACTCGATGTCGACATTCGGCACCTTGCCGCCCAACGAACTGATGTTGAGCTTCGTCGACTTGTAATGGTTGTAGTAGAGGTTGAACGCGACCATGTTCTCCGGAAGGCTGTCGACTTCCAGCGGCAGCATGAAGAAACCGTCGGTGCCGGGGCCGATGTTGTCGACGCCGGCTTCGGTGGCCAGGGCCGGAAGGGTCGCGGTGCAACCGAGCAATGTCAGTGCCAGACGCAAGGGGAGTGGGGCGCGGTTCGGGCTCATGGCTGTCCTCGTTATTATTGTGGTGGGACGTGGCGCCGCACGCAGAACGCCCGGCACCATAGAAATAAGCGCTTGGCGTGCGCCGGGGCAGGGTATTGGCGGACAGTTAGGGGGACTTCTGCGGACAGTAGGCAAACCCTGTGCTAACTTCCTTCGACATAACCGGTTACAAAAATAACAATCAAGCGTGATCCGGAATGTCAGCCCCCATGAACGTAAAAGTCCAAGACCCGACCTTCGAAATGGCGCTGGTGTCGCCGTTCCTCCTGCAAACCCTCGCCGAAGTCGTGCAGAACAAGGGCATCGACCCGGAAAGCCTGTGCCGTGGCCTGGGCTTCACGCTTGAAGATCTGCAGGATCCGGCGCAACGGATTTCCTATCGCCAGGCCGTGGCGATGATTCAGCGCGCGCTCAAAGTGTTGCCCAATCAGGGCCTCGGTCTGTGGGTGGGCGCGCAGAATGTGCTGGGTACGCTGGGGCTGCTCGGGCATGTGTTGTCGCTGTGCAAGACCTTGCGCGATGCCTTTGCCTTGGGGATTCGTCATCAGCACACCTCCGGCGGGATCGTGGTGTCGAGTGTTGATGTGGTGGGCGCTCAGGTGCACCTCGATGCCGAGTGCCGCTTGCCGTTCGCTGAAGTTCAGGTGTTCGCCGTCGAGGAGTTTTTCGCCAGCCTGCTGGTGTATGGCCGGGCACTGGCCGGCAGCGAATTCAAGCCGATCGCCGTGGAGTTCGTGCACGCCGCGCCGGACTATCTGAGCGAATACCACCGCTTGCTCGGGCCAGACGTACGCTTCGGCTGCCTGCACAACCGCATGCTGATCGATGTGCAGTGGCTGGACGTGAACCTGCCCAATCATCACTCTCTGGCGCTGCGTCAGGCTGTGGCCCTGCTGGAGCTGGAAGCGGCGCAGGTGCACCAGAAGCTCGATCTGATTCAGGCGGTGGAACGGGCGATTGCCCGGGACCTGAGCCGGGGCAGCCATATCGAGAAGATCGCCGGCGACCTGAACATGAGCAGCCGCACCTTGCGTCGCCGCCTGACCGAACACGCACTGACCTTCGAGGCTTTACTGGAACAGGTGCGTCAGGCACGGACGATGAGTCTGCTGGCCAATCCGGACATGCCGATCGAGCGCATCACCGAGGAGGTCGGCTACAGCGACGTGCGCAGTTTTCGTCGGGCGTTCAAACGCTGGACGGGAATGAGCCCGAGTGCGTGGCGCACCGAGAGCGCTGCCGCTATTTAGAGGATCAAAGGATCGCAGCCTGCTTCAACCCCACAAATCCTCCGGCTACAGGTAAACTCCCGCGCACTTTCCCAAGGAGTTCACATGAGTTACTACCAGCCGGGCATCCTCGCCACCCCAGTTCCTGCGCAAGCAAGTCACCTGTTTTTCGCCCTTGAATCGGTAGAAGCACTGCCGCAGGCGATCGACAATCTGCTGAACCTGGTGGACGGCAAGTCGGCGGTGGTCGGTTTCGGTGAGTCCCTGACCAAGGCCCTGAACGTGCAGGTTGAAGGCCTGCGCAGCTTTCCGGCCATGACCGGTGTCGGCGTGGAAAACCCGTCGACCCAGCACGCGCTGTGGGTCTGGCTGCACGGTGTCGACCGGGGTGATCTGCTCAATCGCTGCAACGCCTTCGAAGTTGCGCTGGCCCCGGCCTTGCGTCTGGTGCAGGCTCAGGAAGCCTTCCGCCACAAGGATGGCCACGACCTGACCGGCTACGAAGACGGCACCGAGAACCCGCACGACGAAGCCGCTATCGCTGCTGCACTGCAAAACGAGGGCGGTGAAGGTCTGGTCGGCGGCAGTTTCGCCGCGATTCAGCAGTGGCAGCACGATCTGAAGGGTTTCCATAAGCTGTCCGCCGGTGACAAGGACAACATCATGGGCCGTCGTCTGAGCGACAACGAAGAGATCGACGACGCGCCAGTCTCCGCCCACGTCAAACGAACCGCGCAGGAAAGCTTCGCCCCGGAAGCGTTCGTCGTGCGCCGTTCGATGCCGTGGATCGAAGGTGATCGCGCCGGCCTGATGTTCCTCGCTTTCGGCTTCTCGCTGGATGCTTTCGAAGCGCAACTGCGCCGAATGAGCGGTCTGGAAGACGGTATCACCGATGGCCTGTATCGCATCAGCCGGCCGATCACCGGCGGCTACTACTGGTGCCCTCCGCTCAAGGATGGCCACCTCGACCTGCGCGCCCTGCGTATCGGCTGAGGTTTATCAAACAAGCGGAGGGGATGACCATGGACGTGGTGCGTTGGGGCATGATCGGTTGCGGCAGCGTCGCCGAGCACAAGAGCGGGCCGGCTTTCTACAAGGCGCCCGGCTCGGCGCTGGTGGCGGTGATGGGGCGGCGCCTGGAGGCAGCGAGTGATTACGCCGCGCGCCATGGCATCGCCCGGGTTTGCACCGACGTCGATGCGCTGATCAACGACCCCGAGGTGGACGCGGTATACATCGCCACGCCACCGGACAGTCACCACGCCTACAGCCTGAAAGTCGCTGCCGCCGGCAAGCATTGCTGCGTCGAGAAACCGATGGCGCTGAACGCCGGGCAAAGCCGCGAAATGCAGCAGGCGTTTGCCGATGCCGGCCTGCATTTGTTTGTGTCCTACTATCGCCGTTCGTTGCCGCGCTTTGCACAGGTTCGGCAATGGCTGGCGCAGGGCCGCATCGGTGAGGTGCGGCACCTGAGCTGGACACTGACCAAGGCCCCCTCGGCGGCGGATCTGGACGGCAGCGCCAACTGGAGAACCGACCCGAGCGTGGCCGGTGGCGGTTACTTCGCCGACTTGGCGAGCCACGGTTTTGACCTGTTCCAGTACCTGCTTGGCGACATCGTCGAAGTCGCCGGCTTCACTGCCCGGCAAGCGGGTCTGTATGCCGCCGAAGACGCAGTCAGCGCCTGTTGGCGGTTCGCCTCTGGCGCGCTGGGCATGGGCTGCTGGAGCTTTGTTGCGGATCGGCGCGAGGATCGGGTCGAGATTATCGGCAGCCACGGGCGGATCGGCTTCTCGGTGTTTGACGAGCATCCGGTGCAGCTGTTCGCCGATGAACAGATCAGCCTGGAAATCCCGCATCACGAGCATATTCAGTGGCATCACGTGTTGGGGATGAATGCACACATTCGGGGTGATTCAAAGCATCCAGCCGTCGCCGAACAAGCCCTCAAGACCGACTGGGTCATGGACCAGATCCTCAAACGCCACTGACCCCCCAGATCACAACACCCTTTCCCTGTGGAAGGGCACCTGTATTCCCGGCAGCTCCTGCACTTTGCTCCAAGGCACCAAGCCACACACTCGACCCCTGACACACCACAAAACCCCTGTGGGAGTGGGCTTGCTCACGAAAGCGGTGTGTCATTCACCGATGATGTCGCTGACCCACCGCCTTCGGGAGCAAGCCCCCTCCCACAGGAATCTGTATTCCAGACAGCTCCTGCACTTTGCTCCGAGGCACCAAGCCACACACTCGACCCTGACACACCACAAATCCCCTGTGGGAGTGGGCTTGCTCACGAAAGCGGCATGTCATTCACCGATGATGTCTCTGACCCACCGCCTTCGGGAGCAAGCCCCTTCCCACAGGGGAACTGTATTCCAGACAGCTCCTGCACTTTGCTCCGAGGCAACAAGCCACACACTCGACCCCTGACACACCACAAAACCCCTGTGGATTTGGTGGTGTGTCCTGCATCTAAGGTTATGCCCAAACAATATTTCTCAAGCTTGTCATAACGTCTCTAAGATCACGTCATAACTCGTTATGACAAGTGATCCCTGATGACCGATAACGTACTTTCCCTGAGCAGTGTTCCGCTGCACACCCAGTTGCGCGATGTCCTGCGCGCACGCATTCTCGATGGTGAATACCCGCAAGACAGCCAGATGCCCTCCGAAAGCGAGCTCGGCGCGCTGTTCAAAGTCAGCCGCATCACCGTGCGCCAGGCGTTGGGTGATCTGCAGAAAGAAGGCTTGATCTTCAAGATCCATGGCAAGGGCACCTTCGTCGCCAAGCCGAAAACCTTCCAGAACGTCAGCAGCCTGCAAGGCCTCGCCGAGTCCATGACCGGGCGTGGCTACGAGGTGATCAACCGCCTGCGCAGCTTCAAATTCATCCCCGCCGACAAACGTGTGGCCGAGCGTCTGCAAGTCGCCGAAGGCGAGACCGTGGCGCAGATCAAACGCGTCCGGCTGATCAACCGTGAGCCGATTTCGCTGGAAATCACCTACCTGCCCAAAGCCATCGGTGAGCGACTGGAGAAGGCTGATCTGGTCACGCGCGACATCTTCCTGATCCTCGAAAACGACTGCGGCATCGCCCTCGGCCACGCCGATCTGGCCATCGACGCGGTACTCGCCGACAGCGACCTGACCCAGGCGCTGAACGTCGAGGCCGGTTCGCCGATCATGCGCATCGAACGTCTGACCCACGACGCCAACGGCCAGCCGCTGGACTTCGAACACCTGTACTACCGTGGCGATGCGTTCCAGTACCGCCTGCGGATCGACCGGCAAAAAGGGGCCTGACCATGACGCACAACACCCTGGAACAGGAATACGACATCGTCGTGATCGGCGGCGGCACCGCTGGCCCGATGGCCGCGATCAAGGCCAAGGAAAAAAACAAGGAGCTGCGCGTGCTGCTGGTGGACAAGGCCAACGTCAAACGCAGCGGCGCGATCAGCATGGGCATGGACGGCCTGAACAACGCGATCATCCCCGGCCACTCGACGCCAGAGCAGTACACCAAGGAAATCACCATCGCCAACGACGGCATCGTCAATCAGGCGGCGGTCTACGCCTACGCGACGCACAGCTTTGAAACCATCGAGCAACTGGATCGCTGGGGCGTGAAGTTCGAGAAGGACGAGACCGGCGATTATGCGGTGAAAAAAGTCCACCACATGGGCGCCTATGTGCTGCCGATGCCGGAAGGGCATGACATCAAGAAAGTCCTTTACCGCCAGTTGAAACGCGCGCGGGTGAGCATCACCAATCGCCTGGTCTGCACCCGTTTGCTGACCGACGAGGAGGGCACCGTCAACGGCGTGATGGGTTTCGATTGCCGCACCGCCGACTTCCATGTGATCAAGGCCAAGGCGGTGATCCTCGCGTGCGGCGCGGCCGGTCGCTTGGGGCTGCCGTCCTCGGGCTATCTGATGGGCACCTACGAAAACCCGACCAATGCCGGCGACGGCTACGCGATGGCGTATCACGCCGGGGCCGAGCTGGCGAACCTCGAATGCTTCCAGATCAACCCGTTGATCAAGGACTACAACGGCCCGGCCTGCGCCTACGTCACCGGTCCCTTGGGTGGCTACACCGCCAACAACAAGGGCGAACGCTTCATCGAGTGCGACTACTGGAGCGGGCAGATGATGTGGGAGTTCCATCAGGAACTGGAAAGCGGCAACGGCCCGGTGTTCCTCAAACTCGATCACCTGGCCGAGGAAACCATCCAGAACATCGAGGAAATCCTGCACAGCAACGAACGCCCGAGTCGTGGCCAGTTCCACGCCAATCGTGGCACCGATTACCGCACGCAGATGGTCGAGATGCACATCTCGGAGATCGGTTTCTGCAGCGGTCACTCGGCGTCCGGGGTGTGGGTCAACGAACGTGCCGAGACGTCGGTGAAAGGCTTGTACTCGGCGGGCGACATGGCTGCGGTGCCGCACAACTACATGCTCGGCGCATTCACCTACGGCTGGTTTGCCGGGCACAACGCGGCAGACTTCGTCGCCGGGCGCGAATTTTCTGCGCTGGACGCGGGGCAGATCGAAAAGGAAAAAGCCCGAGTCTACGCACCGCTCGATCGCGAGCACGGCCTGCCGCCGGCGCAGGTCGAATACAAGCTGCGGCGCTTCGTCAGCGACTACCTGCAACCGCCGAAAGTGACCAGGAAGATGCAGATCGGCTTGCAGCGCTTCAGCGACATCGAACGCGACCTCGATCAGATGAAGGCCAGCAACGCCCACGAACTGATGCGCGCGATGGAAACCAGCGTGATCCGCGACTGCGCCGAAATGGCCGCGCGCGCTTCGCTGTTCCGCGCCGAGAGCCGTTGGGGCCTGTACCACTATCGGGTTGATCACCCTCAGCGCAACGACAGTGAATGGTTCTGCCACTGTCACTTGAAGAAGGGTGAAGACGGCCGGATGACCAGTTTCAAGAAGCCCGTCGAGCCGTACATCATTCCGCTTGATGCCGAAGAAATGCAGGCCTACGACCGCTTGCGGGTGGGCGCTTTCGCCGCTTGATACATCAATTCTCAGAGAGCCCGAACCATGGCCTATCAAGCCCAGGAAATCTTCTTCCGCTCCAACGCCCCGGTCACCGTGGATGAGGACAAATGCATTGCCGAAAAGGGCTGCACCGTGTGCGTCAACGTCTGCCCGATGGACTTGCTGGCGATCAACCCGGCCACGCAAAAGGCCTACATGGCCTTCGACGAATGCTGGTACTGCATGCCTTGCGAAAAAGACTGCCCGACCGGTGCCGTCAAAGTCGACATCCCTTATCTATTGCGTTGACCAGTAGTCCGCTTTCGCGAGCAGGCTCGCTTCCACAGTGGATAGAAGCCAACCGCAAATAGTGAGTACACCGAAAATCCTGTGGGAGCGAGCCTGCTCGCGAAAAGGCCCACGGACAGCCCAAAAGCCATCCGGAAACACCGGACGCCGAATTCACCCGACACCCCCTCGTTTCCCACCGCGCCCTGATCGCGGCGGAGACGAACATCCAATCAACGATTCGAGGGGAAACACACCATGTTGCGTGCAGCAATCGCCGGTCTGGTACTGGCTTCATTGTCCTTGTCGGCCTGGGCCGAAACCATTCGCATCGCCATCGGCACCCAGGACACCACCATCAACTGCGCCGCTGGCGGTCTGTTGATTCGTGAACTCGGTCTGCTCGACAAATACCTGCCGCACGACGGCGCCTACAAAGATGCGAAGTACGACGTGCAGTGGAAAAACTTCACCAGTGGTGCACCGCTGACCAACGAGATGGTCGCCGGCAAACTCGACTTCGGTGCCATGGCCGATTTCCCCGGGGCGTTCAATGGTGTGGCGTTCGAGACCGCTGGCAAGCACAGCCTGTTCATCAGCGTGCTGTCGGGCAGCATCAAGGGCAGCGGCAACGGCATCGTCGTGCCGAGCGCGTCGGGCGTGCAGGCGCTGAGCGAACTCAAAGGCAAGACCATCTCGGTGCCATTCGCCTCGACAGCCCACGGCATGTTGCTGCGCGCCGTGGCCGAGCAGGGCTGGGACCCGCTCAAAGATGTGAACATCATTGCCCAGCCACCGGAAGTCGCCGGCTCGGCGTTGCAGGCCGGCAAGATCGACGCCCACGCCGATTTCGTGCCGTTTGCCGAACTGTTCCCCAGCCGTGGTTTCGCCCGCAAGATCTACGACGGCGCCCAGGCCAACGCGCCGACGTTCCACGGTGCACTGGTGGATCAGGCCTACGCGAAACAGTACCCGGAGATCGTCGTCGCCTACCTGCGGGCGAGTATCGAGGCCAATCAGTTGCTGGCCGCCGAGCCTGAGAAGTACAGCGAGTTGATCGCCAAAGTCACCGGCGTCGATGCCGAGGTCAACTACCTGTTCCACGGCGCGCTGGGCGTGCAGACCCGCGACCTGAGCTGGAAGCCGGAATACCGTCAGGCAGTGGGCACCGCCATCGACACCCTGAAGTTGCTGAAAAAAGCCGATCGCGGCCTCGACCTGAACACCTTCATCGACGATCAGTACATCCGCGCGGCGTTCAAGGCGTCGAATCTGGATTACACCGCGCAACTCGCCAACTACGCGCAGACCCCACTGAAGGCTACAGATGCCGCGACGGGCAAAGCCATCACTGATGTCAGCCACGTCGCCGAAATCTGGGTGCGCGGCGAAGACAAGGTGCGCCAGTACGCCTGCGCCGAATCGGCCTTCACCGCGCTCGCCGCTTTGAAACAGGAAGGCAAAAACATCCGCGCCGTGTATGCGCAGGCGAGTGACAGCGGGATCAAGCTGCTCGCCGATCAGGCGTGGTTTGCCAGCGATGCCAAGGGCCGCCTGAGTGCGTTCCTGCTCAAAGGCCAGGCGCAGCAGTTTGCGGCGGCGCAGGGCGGCAAGGTCTTCGACTTTACCGATGCCACCACCCAGGCTGTGGCCACGCGTTAACCCACAGAACACCTCGGTCAACTGTGGGAGGGAGCAAGCCCCTCCCACAGGGGATCTGGGTTGAGAGGAAAATTCATGTTCCGATCCATCCCACGCTGGGTTCCGAGAGCGGCGTCACTGCTGCTCTGCCTGCTGTTCTGGCAACTCGCCGCCAGCCACCACTGGAACCTCGGCCTCGTCACCTTCGCCAACGTGCCAACCCCGTTGGCCGTGGTCGAAGCCGCCCTCGGCCTCGGCGACTCCGGCAAGCTCATCCAGCACCTGACCGCCAGCCTCGGCCGCGTCTTCGCCGGCTACCTCGCCGCGCTGGTGATCGGCATCTCTTTGGGCCTGGCCATCGGCCGCTCGAAATGGGCCGAAGACCTGTTGCTGCCACCGCTGGAAGTGCTGCGGCCGATTCCGGCGGTGGCGTGGATTCCGCTGGCAATCCTGATGTTTCCGTCGTCGGAGCTGTCGATGGTGTTCATCACCTTCACCGGCGCGCTGTTCCCGATCCTGCTCAACACCGTGCACGGTGTGGAGGGCGTCGATCCACGCTTGATCGCCTCGGCGAAAAGCCTCGGGGCAGGGCGTCGGGCGATCTTGCTCGAAGTGATTTTGCCGGGGGCTGCGCCGAGCATCATCACCGGCCTCGCCATCGGCATGGGCACCTCGTGGTTCTGCCTAGTCACCGCCGAGATGATCTCCGGCCAGTTCGGCATCGGCTACTACACGTGGGAGTCCTACACCATTCAGAACTACGCCGACATCGTCGTCGGCATGCTGCTGATCGGCGTGTTGGGCATGGGCAGCAGTCTGTTGATCAAGCGTCTGGGCGGGCTGTTCACGCCTTGGCACCGACCACGAGGAAAAGCCTGATGAGCGCGATGCAAAACCCGGAAGGGCGGATCGATATTCGCCAGTTATCGATCATTCTCGGTGAAGGCCGGCAAGCGTTCGAAGCGGTACAAGGTCTGGATTGCCAGATCGAACCGGGCCAGTTCGTGTGCATTCTCGGCCCGTCCGGTTGCGGTAAATCGACCCTGCTCGGCGCACTCGCCGGACACTTGAGTGCGCACACTGGCAGCCTGAAAGTCGATGGCGGCGAGGTGTCCGGGCCGTCGCCGCAACGCGGCATGGTGTTCCAGCATCACACGCTGTTCCCGTGGCGCACGGTGCGCGACAACGTCGCCTTCGGCCTGAAGATGCGCGGCATCGGCAAAACCGCGCGTCATCGTGCTGCTGACGATCTGCTTAAACTGGTCGGCCTCGACGGCTTTGCCGAACGCTGGCCAGATCAGCTTTCCGGTGGCATGCAGCAGCGGGTGGAAATCGCCCGGGTGCTGGTCAACCGCCCGCGCCTTCTGCTGATGGACGAGCCGTTCGGCGCGCTGGATGCCTTGACCCGCCTGAACATGCAGGAACTGCTGCTGGACATCTGGACACGGATTCGCACCACGGTGGTGTTCGTCACCCACGACATCGACGAGGCGCTGTTCCTCGCCGACCGCTTGCTGGTGATGAGCGCGCGCCCGGGACGAATCATCGAAGACCTGCGCCTGGACTTCCCGCGTCCGCGCACCACTGAGCTAGTGACCAGCGCCGAGTTTTCTCGCCTCAAGCGCCATTGCCTCGACCTGCTGCGCCACGACAACGACCGACCGCTGCCGCGCCTCAATCCGCTCGGCCTGCCTCCCGAAACTCCCTTGCCGCGATTTGCCCTATGACCTCTATTTTTGCTGTGACCGATAACGATGAAATCCTCGCCCTGCAACCGCGCCTGACCGCCGACGATGCCGGCGTGCGGCGTATTGCGCTGATTGATCTGGCGGATCTGGAAGAGCCCGATGGCCTGCTCTGGCTGGTTGATCGCCTGGGCCGGGATCCCGCTGAAGACGTCCGCGCTGAAGCTGCGCGGTTGCTGGAGGCCTGGGAAGACGAATCCGTGGTTCAAGCCCTGTGTGTAGCGCTGACCGATCCATCGCCGGCCGTGCAATCGGCTGCTGCGCAAAGCCTGAGCCTGCTCAAGAGCGAAGCCGCGGGCCGGGTGATTCTGCCGTGGACCGGGCACGCTGAAGTCGCTGTGCGGATCGCCGCATTCCGCGCCTTGCGCGAGTTGCGTTTCGTCGCCGCCGCGCCTGCTGCTGTCGCGGCACTCGATGATGCCGACGCCAACGTACGCCGCGAAGCCGTCGGCGTGCTGGGTTGGCTCAAACAGCTCGACGCGTTGCCGGCATTGGCGCGGTTGGCCAGTGATGATCCGGACACCGAAGTGCGCCGCGCTGCCACCGGTGCTTTGGGCCTGGCCTCCAGCGCCGAAGTTTTGCCGGCGCTGCGCCAGGCCTTGCAGGATCTCGCCTGGCAGGTGCGCGAAGAAGCCGCGACTACTTTAGGTAAAGTCGGCCACAGCGACGCCGGCCCGGCGTTGATCGAAGCGTTGGGCGATGACTACTGGCAAGTACGCCTGCGTGCCACCCGCAGCCTGGGTCGCTTGCGCTTTGCACCGGCACTGGACGCCCTGATCGAGACCCTCGGCCACCGCATCAGCAACCTGCGCAAGGAAGCCGCGCTGGCCCTCGGTGAACTGAATGATCGCGGCGCGGTAGCGGCGTTGCAGGCGGCGCAGGACGACGGCGATCCGGAAGTGCGCAAAGCGGTGCGGATTGCCTTGAGTCAGCTGCAATGAGTCCGCTGTCGGTGGGTAACTCGCAGAGCGCGCAGACGCTGCGCCTGAGCTGGCCGGACGGGCGCGAATCGGTGCTCAACCACGCCGACCTGCGCCGCCAGTGCCCGTGCTCGCAGTGCCGCGCGTTCCGCCTGAAAGGTCTGACTCCGCGGGTCGATGACCGGGTGCGCCTGATCGAGATCAACCCGCAGGGCTACGGCGTGCAACTGGTGTTCAGCGACGGTCACCAGCGCGGGATCTACCCGTGGGCTTATCTGGCACAACTCAACCCTTGACCCAAGAAATATCCAAATGTGGGAGCGGGCTTGCTCGCGAATGCGGTGGGTCAGTCAAAATCGATGGCGACTGATGCGCCGCATTCGCGAGCAAGCCCGCTCCCACAGAGGATCTGTGCACTCTCAGGGTTATTGCGCAGCAGTCATCGGCGGTTTGCAGCCCTGGAAAATATCCAGCCCCGGCTGATACAGCGCCGTCTTCACCTCAAACAACCCCAGCACCGAATGGAACAGGTTGTCATGGCTCAGGTCTGCCTGACCGGTCTTGCCTTGCAGACAACCGCGATCAATCCCTTCATGGGCCAGCGTGGTGTCACCAAACCACATCACCATCGGCACATGGGTCTGCGCTTCGGGCGCCAGTGCATACGGCGCCGCGTGCAGGTACAGCCCATTCTCGCCCAGTGATTCGCCGTGGTCGGAGACATACACCATCGACGTATCCAGCGTGTCCTGATTGCGCTTGAGCAACTCGATCACCCTGGCGAGGAAGTGGTCGGTATAAAGGATCGTGTTGTCGTACACGTTGACCAGTTCATCGCGGCTGCAACTGCCCAACTGGTTGGTGTGGCAGATAGGTTTGAAGCGTTCCATCTCCTTGGGATAACGCTCGTAGTATTCCGGGCCGTGGCTGCCGTCGGCGTGCAGAACGATGATCGCGTGGCCCTTGAGGCTGTCGATGTAGTTCTGCAGATCGGCCAGCAGCGCCTCGTCCAGGCAGTTGTTGCCGTCGCAGAACGGCCCCGGCTGGTTCTTCGCGATGTCGCGGTGCGGCACGCGCAGGCAGGTGCCCTTGCAGTCACTGTTGTTGTCCAGCCACAGCACCTGCACGCCGGCGCGTTGCAGGATGTCGAGCAGGCCTTCGTAGGTTTTGCCTTTCTTGTCGCTGTAGTCCTCACGCGGGAACATCGAGAACATGCACGGCACCGACACCGCCGTGGACGTGCCGCAGGAGTGCACCTGGGTGAAGTTGAGGATGTCCAGCTTGCTCAGCTCGGGGTTGGTCTCGCGCGCATAACCGTTCAGCGAGAAGTGATCGGCGCGGGCGGTTTCGCCGACCACGAAGACCATCAGCGACTTCTTCTCGCGGCCTGCGGCTTTGGCGCTCATCACCGCGTCTTCACCGATGGCCTGCACCACAAAGTGCTTTTTGATGCCCAGGCGCTGTTTGGTGTACTTGCTGATGGCGTAGATGTAGTTGGTCGGATTGATGAAGTGGGTGAGCTTGTCTTCTTCACGGAAGATCGGCGCGTAGGTCGAGTAGAACGCGCCCACCGAGGCACCGATCACCAGCACGCAGGCGGCGATCACCAGCACCTTGTTGAGCAGGCCGCGAAAGAACGGTCGATAACTCACCGGCCAACGCCAGATCAGCGCCGCCGGCAGCACGCCGAGCAGCAGCACGTAGGCCAGCAGCTTGCCGTTGAACAGCGCAGCGGCTTCGTCGGGGTTGGTTTCGAACACGTTCTGGATCATCACCGTGTCGATGGTGATCCCGTATTCGTTCATGAAATACGCGGCGCAGGCCGAGAGCAGGGCGACCACGGTGAGCGCCGGTTTCAGCGTCCAGCGAAACGACACCAGGGTCAGCAACAGGCTGATGGCGGCCCACAGGAACAGTCCGAACGAAGCGAAAAACGCCAGTCTGTGCGCGCCTTGCAGGGTGATCAGCGTCCCCAGCGCCTTCCAGGTTGCCAGGTTGTACAGCGCCACCAGTGCCAGGGAAAACAGCAGCACCAGACGGGTTGAAGTGATGGACGGTAAACGCAGTCCTTTGCCCAAAGCCATTACCAACATTCCTCTACACGAATAGAAAACACATACGGTTACGCGCGTAACTGTAGAAGAACAATGGTAAAAATTTTGTAAACATCCTGTAACAAAGGCCCGACGCAGATCTAAACCTGTGGGAGCGGGCTTGCTCGCGATGGCGGTGTGTCAGCCGACTTCATTGTTGAATGACACTCCGCCATCGCGAGCAGGCTCACTCCTACAAGGGTGGGTCAGAAGGATTTACTCACGCTCGCCACCACCGTCGCCGTGCACACATCCTTGAAGCCCCAATTGCTCAGGCACTGGCTCTGCGACAGGTCGGTGTCGATGTAGCTCAGGCCCAACACCACCCCGGCCAGGTTGTGGGTCAGTTTGACCTCCCATTCGCGGTAGCTGTCCTCGCCATGCCCGGACGCCGAGTACAGGTGCGGGTCCTTGAAGTCCATGTTGCCGTAACGCAGCTTCAGCCCCGAATCGTACGGCAGCTCGGTTTCATAACCGATATAGCTGTAGAGCGAGCTCTGTTTGCTGTCGATTCCCGGCGCATCGCTGGAGTAATACGCCGCCAGCTTCACCCCGTAGACGCCGAGAATTCCGTAGACCTCGCTCTGGTTGAACTGACTTTCTTTGGGATAGGCGTACTTGATGTAGCCCAGATCGAGGCTGACATCCTCGGTCGCCTGCCACAGCCAGCCGGCGTAGTAATCGACTTCCTGACGGGTTTTCAGCCCGTCGCCGAAATCGACGTTGGAACTCCAGGCCCCCACGTACAGGCCGCTGCTGTGGGCCAGGGTCAGGCCGGCCTGCACGGCCGGGTCATTTTGAGTTTGCGAGATGCCACGGGTGCGGTAGTCGCTGGCCAGCGTCAGGTCGATCAGCATGGCGAAGTCGTCGTTCAAGGGAATTGCGTGGCCGCTCAAGGGCAGCAGGCTGAAAAAGCTCAGGGCGAACAGGGGCAAGGCTTTCATGTGAAATCCCGATGTTGTGATTATTTTTGGGCAGTACGAAAACTGTGGAGGGAATGCAATTTCTGCCACCCTCACAGGGGGGAACAATGTGGTTATTTTGTGGCGCTGTAGACCTGACGGCCACCAAACCAGGTTTGCAGGACCTGGGTGTCGTGCAGGGCTTTTTCGTCGACGCTGAACACGTCGCGATCGACCACGATGAAGTCAGCCTGTTTGCCCGGCGTCAGCGAGCCGATCTGCTGGTCCAGGCCAATGGTCCGCGCTGCGTTGACGGTGTAGGCGTAGAACATGGTCTCGCGGTCCAGACGTTCGTCGGCGTTGAGCACGCCCAGCGGGCCGACGCGGGTGATGGCCTGGGCCATGGCGTTGAACGGATTGGGCGACGACACCGGCCAGTCGCTGGCGCCGGCAATCGTCGCACCCTGTTTCAGCAACGAATGCGCCGGGTACTGATAACGGAAGGCGAGGGCGCTGACGTAGGGCTTGATCATGTCTGTGGTGTAGTCGTCGGCGCTGGCCCACAGCAGTTGCATCGACGCGATCACGTTCAGCGGCTTGAAGCGGGCGAACTCTTTCGGGTTGACCATTTGCAGGTGGGTGATCGAGTGGGTCACGCCGCTCTGCCGGTCCTTGCGCGCCTGCTCGATACCGTTCAGCGATTCACGCACCGCACGGTCGCCAATGGCGTGGATGTGCACCAGCCAGCCGCGCTGGTCGATGGCGCTGACCAGTTCGCCGAAATGCTGCGGATCGATCAGCAATTCGCCCTGTTTGTGCGAGTTGCTGTACGGATCGATCATCGCCGCGCTCTGCGCCGGGTACTCGATCACGCCGTCGGCAAAGATCTTGATCCCGGGCAGGGTCAGGTTGGGGATGCCCTGAAACTGTTGGCGCACTTTATCCAGCGTATCGAGGTCGGCGGGCACGCTTTTCGGGTTGGCCACCAGCAGCGCCGCGACGTGGACGCTCATGTCACCGCTTTGCGACAGCGCTTTGTAGGCCGGCAGCACGCCGACGGTTTTCTCGGTGGGTTTGAGGGCAAACACGGCCTCGCCCGGTGCGGCGTTGGCGGCCGGATCCATCCATGCGGTGATGCCGAGGCTGTTGTTGAAGCGCACGGCGGATTTGGCCGCGCGCAACATGTCGGCGGGGCTCGGTACCGGCATTTTCGAGGCGACCCGATCCCAACCGGCATCGACCACAAAGCCACTGGGCTCGCCGTTGGCCAGCTTGCCGACGGTGTCTTTTTCCGCGTCAGGCAGGGTTTTCAGCAGCGCGGCATCGATACCGGCGCGTTTGAGCATGACGTTATTGGCCCACGCGGTGTGGTGATCGCTGCCGATGAACACTACGGGCACGTTGGCCCATTCGCCCTGGTTGAAGGTCTTGCCCAGCGCTTCGGCCTGCGCCCAATAGGCCGAACTCATGCCGGCAATGCTCAGCACGTCGCCGTGTCTGGCCTTGCCGTCTTCACGCCAGTCGCGCAGACGCTTTTGCAGTTCATCAAGGGCGACGACTTCGTCTTCCATGTTGGCCGAGACCATTTCCAGACCGCCGAAAATCGCGTGGGAGTGGCTGTCGATCAAGCCGGGCATCAGGGTCTTGCCGCCCAGGTCGATCACCTGCGTGCCGGGTTCGATCAGTGCCTTGATCTGCGCATCCGTGCCGACTTTCAGCACCTTGCCGTTTTCCACGGCCAGCGCCTGGACCTTTGGCTGCGAGCGGTCGGCAGTGAAAATCTTGCCGTTGACCAGCACCAGATCGGTGGCGGCCATGGCTTCCATCGAGGCAAAACTTACAGCGGTAACCAACAGGCTCGGGATGAATCTTTTCATTGAAGATTTCCTTGTTATTGCGTCTGATGGCCAGATTAGTGGCTGACACTGGCCGACAGAACGCCTTCCTCACGAAAAACGTTTTTGCCTGAATGGAAAAAGCATGGACAAGCTGGGTGCACTGAAAATGTTCGTGGTCACCGCGCAACTCGGCAGTTTCAGCCGCGCGGCCGAGCAACTGGGCAAGACCCCGTCGGCCCTGACCAAAGCGGTCAATCACCTGGAGTCGGAACTGGGCGCGCGGTTGTTCGAGCGCAGTACGCGGCGGATTCTGCTGACCGAAATCGGCCGGGTGTACCTGGAAACCGCACGGCTGGTGTTGCAGCGGCTGGAGGAGGCCGGCGAGGAAATCGAGCAGTTGCAGCACGGTCTGCGCGGCAGCCTGAAAATCACCGCGCCGCTGGCCTATGGGCGGGCGTTTCTCGATCAGGTGTGCGACGGCTTTTTGCAGCAATACCCGCAGATCAGCCTGCAAGTGGACCTGTGCGACGCGTTCGTCAATCTGCTGGAAAGCGGCTACGACCTGGCCTTGCGCGAAGGGCATGACGACCTGCCGGGGCTGATCGCGCGAGTGGTCGGCAGCAATCGTCTGGCGTTGTGCGGCAGCCCGGAGTATCTGGCGCGCAAGGGTTTGCCAGTGAATCCGCACACCCTTGAGCAGCATGAATGGCTGCTCTATCAACACCCGTTGCTCAGCCGCGAGTTCTGGTGGGCCGAGCGCGACGGCCAGCGCCTGAGCCTGGCGCAACCGACGGCGCCGCTGTTGCGCAGCGACAATTATGACCTGCTGCTGGCCAGCGCCCTGGCCGGGCGTGGCTTGCTGCACACACCGCTGTGGAGCGCCGCACCGTACATTGCCGACGGGCGTCTGGTGCGGGTCATGGCCGACTACGAGATCGACCCGGACACCTTCGGCCCGCACATTCTCGCGGTGTACCCGAGCCATCGGCGGGCCACGGCCAAGGTGGTGGCATTCATCGATTACATCTCGGAGTTTCTTGCCGAACGTGGGTTGAACTGACTGGCGGTCATTGCCAGTAAAAACGCGAAAGAGTACAAATGTACTCCATGACCGATCTGACTCCCCGCCGTACCGCCATCCTGACCTTTATCCGCGAACGCATCGCCGAACACGGTCAGCCCCCAAGCCTCGCTGAAATCAGCGAGGCTTTTGGTTTTGCCTCGCGCAGCGTGGCGCGCAAACATGTGCTGGCGCTCACCGACGCCGGGTTTATCGAGGTCAATCCGCATCAGGCCCGGGGCATTCGCCTGCTCGGGCAACCGGCGCGCCCGGAGCTGCTGGATGTTCCCGTGCTCGGCCGGGTTGCCGCCGGTGCGCCGATCGGCGCCGATGCCGACATCCATGGCCGCTTGATGCTCGACCCGGCGCTGTTCTCCCGTACCCCGGATTACATGCTGCGGGTGCAGGGCGACTCGATGATCGAAGACGGCATTCTCGACGGTGATCTGGTCGGCGTGCGACGCAACCCCGAGGCGCTCAACGGCCAGATCGTGGTGGCGCGGCTCGACGGTGAAGTCACCATCAAACGCTTCGAACGGCTTGGCGATGAAGTGCGCCTGCTGCCGCGTAACCCGGCGTATCAGCCGATTGTCGTGCGCGACGATCAGGACCTGGCCATCGAAGGGGTGTTCTGCGGTCTGGTGAGGCAAGGTTGATGGGCGCCGTCGTTGCACTCGATACGCTGTTCAATGGCGGCCAGGTCTGGAAGGGCCGGCCTGCGCCCCCGGCGGCCAGCCCGCAACCCACCGGCCATGCCGCGCTCGATGCGGCATTGCCCAGCGGTGGCTGGCCGGAAGCGGCGCTGAGCGAAATTCTGCTGGCTGGCCCCGGGGTTGGTGAACTGCAATTGGTCTGGCCGACGCTGGCGCGGTTGTCGGCGGCGGGCGAACGCATCGTGCTGGTGGCGCCACCGTTCGTGCCGTACCCGCAGGCGTGGGAGAACGCCGGGATCGATCTGCGTCAGCTGTCGGTGATCCAGGCCAGCGAACGCGACGCCTTGTGGGCGGCGGAACAATGCCTGCGCTCGGGCAGTTGCGGCGCTGTGCTGTGCTGGCCGCACAAGGCTGATGACCGCGCGTTGCGGCGCTTGCAGGTGGCCGCGGAAACCGGCCAGACCCTGGCCTTTGCCTGGCGCCCGCTGAGCGAGGCGGTCAACCCGTCACCGGCGGCTTTACGGATTGCCATCGATGCCAGACCTGCCCAGTTGCGCGTGCTCAAATGCCGGGGCGGGCTGGCGCGCACGGCGCCAATTGCGTTTGCCGTGGGGCACTGAGGTCATCATGCGCTGGGTATGTATTCTGTTCCCGCAGTTGGCGCTCGACGCGGTGCTGCGTCAACGTCCCGATCCCGATGAACCGTTGGTGTTGCTCAGCGGCCCGGCCCAGCGCCGGGTGCTGCAAGCGGTGAATGCGCCGGCGCGCCAGCTCGGCCTGCGCGCCGGTCAGTCGATGACCGCTGCACAGGCCTTGAGCAAAGGCTTTGCCACCGCCGATTACGACCTCGCCGAGGTCGAGCACTGGCAGCAGTTTCTGGCGGCGTGGGCCTACCGGTTCAGCGCGCAGGTCAGCGTGCATTACCCGCGTACCGTGGTGTTCGAGATCGAATCCAGTCTGGGCCTGTTCGGTTCCTGGGCGCAGTTCGAAGCGCGGTTGCGCAAGGAACTGACTGATCTGGGCTTTCGCCATCGCATCGTCGCTGCACCGAATCCGGTGGCGGCGCGGGTGCTGGCCAATGCTTACGATGGCCTGGTGGTGCCCGACGGTGAAGCCCTGCAGCATCATCTCGGGCAGTTACCCGTCGACCGGGTGGGGCTGGAGCCGCCCGTCGCCACGGCACTGTCGCGCATGGGCCTGCGCAGTCTGAATCAGGTGCAGAGCCTGCCGCGTCAGGCCCTGGCCCGGCGTTTCGAAGCGTCGATGCTCAAACACCTCGACACGCTGTTCGGCGCGCGCCCGCTGGCCTTGGCGTTCTATCTGCCACCGGACCGGTTTGATGTGCGCATCGAACTCAATTTCGACGTGCAATCCCATCAGGCGCTGCTGTTCCCGTTGCGTCGTTTGACCGCTGACCTGTCGGCGTTCCTCTGCGGGCGTGACAGTGGCGTGCAGCGTTTCGATCTGCACCTGGAGCACGCCGGGCTGCCGGACACGGTGATCAAGGTTGGCCTGCTCAGCGCCGAGCGCGATCCGGCGATGCTCTTCGAGCTGGCCCGGGGGCGGCTGGAGCAGGTGCAGGTCGAAGCGCCGGTGCGCGGGTTTCGCCTGCGAGCCGAAGACCTGCCGAGTTTCGTGCCGCAGTTTCAGGAACTGTTCGATGACCGCCCGCAACAGACCTTGCCCTGGGAGCAATTGCGCGAACGCCTGCGCGCCCGGCTCGGCGATGACGCAGTGCAGGGCCTGCGCTTCCAGGCCGATCATCGCCCGGAATGCGCCTGGCAGAACGGCGTCGACAAGCAGCGTTGCAGCGGTTTGCCGAGCGTTCAGCGCCCGGGCTGGCTGCTCGGTGAACCGCAGAGCGTGGCCGAAGGTTCGGCGCGGATCCTCATGGGGCCGGAGCGCATCGAGTCCGGCTGGTGGGACGGTGACGACGTGCGCCGCGATTACTACCTGATCCAGAACCGCGCCGGTCAGCAGGGCTGGGCCTATCGGGCGGTGGGCGAGGGCGGTCCGTTGTGGCTGCAGGGCTGGTTTGCATGAACCACGGCTATGCCGAGCTGCATTGCCTGTCGAACTTCAGTTTCCAGCGGGGGGCCTCCAGTGCCCTTGAGCTGTTCCAGCGGGCGAAAAAACACGGTTATCAGGCGCTGGCGATCACTGACGAGTGCACGCTGGCCGGGATCGTCCGTGCCTGGCAGGCGGCGAAATCGGTTGAACTGCCGCTGATCATTGGCAGTGAAATGCGCATCGACAACGGCCCGAAACTACTGCTGTTGGTGGAGAACCTCGCGGGGTATCAGGCCTTGTGCGGCTTGATCACCCAGGCCCGGCGGCGTACGCAGAAAGGCCAGTACCGGGTGCTGCGCGAGGATTTCAGCGAGCCGCTGCCGGGGCTGCTCACGGTGTGGGTGCCGGACACCGTGGATGATATGGAGGAGGGCCGCTGGCTGAAGCAAGTCTTCGGCGAGCGTCTGTTTCTGGCGGTGCAGTTGCATCGCGGGCAGGACGACCAGCGCCGGCTGGCTGCACTGCTGAGTCTGGCGGAGCAGTTGCAGATTACCGCCGTGGCCAGCGGTGACGTGCACATGCACGCCCGTGGCCGGCGGGCCTTGCAGGACACCATGACCGCGATCCGCCATCACGTCCCGGTGGCCGAGGCCGGGTTACGCCTGCACCCCAACGGCGAGCGCCATTTGCGCAGCCTTGATGTGTTGCGCGAGCTGTATCCGCAAGCGTTGCTCGACGCCTCGGTACAGCTGGCCCGGCGCTGCACTTTCGATCTGAGCGAGTTGCGCTATCAGTATCCGAAAGAACTGGTGCCGGAGGGACATACCGGCAGTTCCTGGTTGCGCCAGTTGACTGAAGAAGGCATCGCCTGGCGCTGGCCGCAAGGGCCTCAGGCCAAAGTGCTGAAGCAGATCAATGACGAGCTGAAACTGATCGCCGAACTCGGCTACGAAAGCTACTTCCTCACCGTGCATGACGTAGTGCGTTTCGCCCGCGAGCAACAGATTCTCTGTCAGGGCCGGGGTTCGGCGGCCAACTCGGCGGTGTGTTTTGCCTTGGGCATCACCGAGATCGACCCGGATCGCACCACGCTGCTGTTCGAGCGTTTCATGTCGAAAGAGCGCAACGAGCCGCCGGACATCGACGTCGACTTCGAACACGAACGTCGCGAAGAGGTCTTGCAATACGTGTTCCGTCGTTATGGCCGTCGTCGCGCAGCGCTGACGGCAGTGGTCAGCACCTACCACGCCGCCGGCGCGATGCGCGACGTGGCCAAGGCCCTGGGCCTGCCGCCGGACCAGATCAATGCGCTGGCCGATTGCTGCGGTCACTGGAGCGATGAAACACCGCCGCTGGCGCGCTTGCTCGAAGGCGGATTCGATCCTGACAGCCCGGTGTTGCGTCGAGTGCTGAGCCTCACCGGGCAACTGATCGGCTTTCCCCGGCACCTGTCGCAGCACCCGGGCGGCTTCGTGATTTCCGAGCAGCCGCTGGACTGTCTGGTGCCGGTGGAAAACGCCGCCATGGCCGAGCGCACGATCATTCAGTGGGACAAGGACGACCTCGATGCGGTCGGGCTGCTCAAGGTCGATATTCTCGCCCTCGGCATGCTCAGCGCGATCCGTCGCTGCTTCGACCTGCTGCGCCGTCATCGCCATCAGGATCTGAGCCTGGCGACGATTCCCGCCGAAGACAAACCGACCTACGAGATGATCAGCCGCGCCGACACCGTCGGCGTGTTCCAGATCGAATCCCGGGCGCAGATGTCGATGCTGCCGCGCCTGCGCCCGGCGAACTTCTACGATCTGGTGATCGAAGTGGCGATCGTCCGCCCCGGGCCGATTCAGGGCGGCATGGTTCATCCGTACCTGCGTCGCCGGAACAAGGAAGAAGAGGAAACCTACCCCTCGCCGGAGCTGGAGGTGGTGCTCAAACGCACCCTCGGCGTGCCGCTGTTTCAGGAACAGGTGATGCAGATCGCTATCGTCGCCGCCGACTACAGCCCCGGCGAGGCCGATCAGTTGCGCCGCTCGATGGCGGCGTGGAAACGCCACGGCGGGCTGGAGCCGCACAAGGAACGGCTGGCCGCCGGCATGGAAAAAAACGGCTACACCCCGGAGTTCGCCGCGCAGATCTTCGAGCAGATCAAGGGTTTTGGCAGCTATGGTTTTCCCGAATCCCACGCTGCCAGTTTCGCCTTGCTGACCTACGCCAGTTGCTGGCTCAAGTGCCACGAACCGGCGGCGTTTGCCTGTGCGCTGATCAACAGTTGGCCCATGGGTTTCTACAGCCCGGATCAGATTCTGCAGGATGCGCGCCGCCACCAATTGCAGATCCGTCCGGTGGACGTGCGCGCCAGCGACTGGGATTGCAGCCTGGAACCGATCAGCGGCGCGCAACCGGCGATCCGCATGGGCCTGCGGATGATCAAGGGCTTTCGCGAGGACGATGCCCGGCGCATCGAAGCGGCGCGGATGCGCGGGGCGTTTGCCGATGTCGCCGACCTGGGCGAACGGGCCGCGCTCGACAGTCGGGCCCAGGCGCTGCTGGCGGATTCCGGAGCGTTGCGCGGGATGGCCGGGCATCGGCATCGCGCGCGCTGGGAAGTGGCCGGGGTGGAGAAACAACTGGGTCTGTTTGCCGGGTTGCCGAGTCAGGAAGAGCCCGATGTACTGCTGCCAAAACCCAGTGTCGGTGAGGATCTGCAGGCCGATTACGCAACGCTTGGTACTACGCTGGGGCCGCATCCGTTGGCGCTGCTGCGAGGTGAACTCAAGGCCCGGCGCTGTCGCAGTTCGCAGGAGTTGATGGAGGTCGAGCACGGGCGGCCAGTGAGCATCGCCGGGCTGGTCACCGGCCGGCAACGACCGGGCACCGCCAGCGGCGTGACCTTCGTCACCCTGGAAGACGAGTTCGGCAACGTCAACGTGGTGGTCTGGCGCGATTTGGCCGAGCGCCAGCGTCAGGTGCTGGTGGGCTCGCAACTGCTCAAGGTCGATGGCCGCTGGGAGCGCGAAGGCGAGGTGCGGCACCTGATCGCCGGACGGCTGAGCGACCTGAGCCCGCTGCTCGACGGCATCCGCGTGCAGAGCCGCGATTTTCATTAGCGCGCTGATCCCCTGTGGGAGCGGGCTTGCTCGCGAAGACGGTGTATCAGCCGACATCCCTATTGACTGACCCACCGCTTTCGCGAGCAAGCCCGCTCCCACAATTGATTTGTGTGCGGATCAAAACAGCCAATTCCTTGGCGTCAAAAAGTCCTGTCATGAGTGATGGCACTTTGTCATAATGCCGCCCCTTTTCCCGCTCCCCACCGCTTTGCCGTGCCGGGACACACCGTTTTTTCAGAAGGAATGCACAGTGAGAATGATCTCCCGGATGTTGGTCTCAGGCGTTGCGATTGCCGTGCTCGGCACTATCGCAGGCTCCCTTGCCGGCTGCGCCACCGAAAGCTCCCGCGCACTGCCGGTGGCCAAGGTCGAGAGCGCCACTCAGGTCTGGACCGGCGTTCGCGTGCCAATGGCGGTGGGCAAGTTCGATAACCGCTCCAGCTACATGCGCGGGATCTTCTCCGACGGCGTCGACCGTCTCGGCGGTCAGGCCAAGACCATCCTGATCACCCACTTGCAGCAGACCAACCGTTTCTCCGTGCTCGATCGCGACAACATGGGCGAAATCCAGCAGGAAGCGGCGATCAAAGGCCAGGCCCAGCGCCTCAAAGGTGCCGATTACGTGGTCACCGGTGACGTCACCGAGTTCGGCCGCAAGGAAACCGGCGATCACCAGCTGTTCGGTATTCTCGGCCGTGGCAAGACTCAGGTCGCCTACGCCAAGGTCAACCTGAACATCGTCAACATCAGCACCTCCGAAGTGGTGTATTCGACTCAGGGCGCCGGCGAATACGCCTTGTCCAACCGCGAAATCATCGGCTTCGGTGGTACCGCTGCGTACGACTCCACCCTCAACGGCAAAGTCCTCGATCTGGCCATGCGCGAGGCGATCAACCGCCTGGTTGATGGCATGAACGCCGGTGCCTGGAAACCGGGTAACTGATCGCTATTCATTGCAAGGAGCAATACCCCTCATGAATCTGACTTTGTCGCGGTCGCTGCTGGCCCTGACGCTGGCCGCCAGCGCCTTGCTGGCCGGTTGCAGCAGCCCGAAAACCCTGTACCAGTGGGAAGACTACCAACCGCAGGTCTACGAATACTTCAAAGGCGAAGAGCCGAAAGAAGCGCAGGCCGAAGTGCTGGAGCGTGACCTGCAGAAGATCCGTTCCACCGGCAAGGCCGTGCCGCCGGGCTACCACGCGCACCTCGGTCTGCTGTACCTGAGCATGGGCAAGGACGATCAGATGGTGCAGCAATTTCGCACCGAGAAAGCGCTGTTTCCCGAGTCCGGCCCGTACATGGATTTTCTGCTTAAAAACGCCAAGACCGGAGACGCCAAATGATCTCGCGCGCCCTGAAACTGCTGGCCGCCGGTTTGGCCCTGACCGTACTCGGCGGCTGCGTTGCGCCGAAAACCGTCGACTATTCGGCGTACAAGCAGGCACGGCCGAAGACCATTCTGGTGCTGCCGCCGCTGAACACCTCGCCAGACGTGAAAGCCTCGTACAGCCTGTTGTCGCAAGTGACGTTCCCACTGGCCGAGGCCGGTTACTACGTGCTGCCGATCGCTCTGGTGGACGAAACCTTTCGCCAGAATGGCCTGACCACGCCGGATGACATCCATCAGGCGCCGGCGAACAAGCTGAAAGAAATCTTCGGCGCCGATGCTGCGCTGTACATCACCGTGACCGAGTACGGCACGCGGTACATGGTCATCAGCAGCGAAACCGCCGTGACGGCCACCGCCAAACTGGTGGACCTGAAATCCGGCACCACGCTGTGGACCGGTTCGGCACGGGCGTCGAGCGAAGAGGGCGGCAACAACAGCGGTGGCGGCCTGGTCGGCATGCTGATCACCGCCGCAGTCAAGCAGGTGATCAACAGTTCGACCGATGCCGGCTACCCGATTGCCGGTGTGGCGAGCAATCGTCTGTTGTCGGCCGGTCAGCACGCCGGCCTGTTGTATGGCCCGCGTTCGCCGAAGTACGGCACTGACTGAGCAAGCGAAACAACCCCCTGTGGGAGCGGGCTTGCTCGCGAAAGCGGTGTATCAGACAAGTAATCTTTGAATGACCAACCGCCTTCGCGAGCAAGCCCGCTCCCACAGGGGTAATGCGTTGCGCTGTTGATTTATTTGGCTGTCGGCCAAAACCGCTCGCCACCTCCCGGCGCTTCCGTCCACGCTTGCAATGAGCGGGTCGGCAGGTCGAAGTAATCCCGGGTTCGCGCATAGCCATGGCCGCCCATCCGCCCGATCGCATCCAGCGCCAATTGATCGATGTACAGCGTTTCAGGGTCGATCAACTCATCGCGTACATGCGCCATCAGCACTTCACCAAAAATGATCTCCCGCGACTGACCGATGTTCAGCGCCATCATCCGCCGACACTCCAGTGCGACCGGTGCTTCGCCGATCCGTGGGCATTTCACCGTGGTGCCGGCAATCGCCGTCAGGCCGGCGGCGGTCAGTTCATCGAACCCGGGCGCGAACGGCACGGCGCAGACGTTCATCGCCTCCACCAGCGCATCACTGACGATGTTCACGGTGAATTCCTGATTCAACTGGATGTTGCGCGTGGTGTCCTTGGGGCTTTGATCGCCGTAGTTTTCCACGCCAAGGGCGAGAATCGGCGGGTCGGCGGACAGCGCGTTGAAGAAACTGAACGGCGCGGCATTCACCCGGCCTTCACCGTCGACGGTGGTGACCAAGGCAATCGGGCGAGGCACCACGCTGCCGATCAGAATCTTGTATTTTTCCCGGGGGCTGAGCTGGCTGAAGTCGAAGCTGTGCATGGCAGAAGTCTCTAAACACGTGGATCGATTGCGCTCAATGGCGCGTCGGCGCTGTAGTCGTCAGCGAACGGGATGGCCGGCTGGAACAGGGTTTTCCAGTCCGGTCGACCAAAGGCCCGCTCGCTGTGGCTGCGCATGAGTTTTTCGTATTGGTGTTGGGCCTGGCGTTGCAGGGCGGGGTAGTCGACGCCCGTGACCTGACCGTCGTGCATCACGCAACGGCCATCGATGTAACTGGCGATGCAGTCGTCGCCGCGCCCGGCCAACAGCAGGTTTTTCAACGGATCGAACAGCGGCCCCAGATGCAGGCCGCGCAGGCTGAATACGGTGATGTCAGCCTTGGCGCCGGGGGCCAGACGTCCGAGGTCATCGCGGCCCAAGGCCCGTGCACCGCCAAGGGTGGCGGCGTTGTACAAATCGAGGCTGCTGGTGAGCGCCGAGCCGCCCTCCATCAACCGCGCGACGTTGAGGCCGTGGCGCATGTTTTCGAGCAAGTCCGCCGGCCAGGTGTCGGTGCCGAGGGCAAAGTTGATGCCCTTGGCGCGATAGCGCCCGAACGAGTTCAGCGCCTCGCCATCGCGGGCGAACACCAACGGGCAATGCACCAGGCTGGCGCCGCCGTCGATCACCCGTTGCAGGTCGTCGTCACCACCGGTGTAGATGCCGTGGGGCAACAGGCTGCGCGGCGTCAGCAAGTCCAGCTGTTGCAGCCAGCCCAGCGGTGACGTGCCGCGCAACTGCTTGACCATCGCCACCTCGCTCTGCGCCTGACAGCAATGCAGGCGCATCGGCGCATTCAGTTCGCGGCTCAGGGCCGAGGTGCGTTGCAGCAGTGCCGGGGTGCAGGTCTGGATGCGATCCGGGAGCAGCGCGCCGCGAATCAGGCCGTCGTGTGCGCCGTCGAAGTCCTTGAAAAAGCGTTCAGCTGCATCAAGTCCGGCCAGGCCACGGGCCTCGTCCCAGTGATGGGCGAGCGTGCCGTCGGCGCGCCAGTAACTCATGCCGCTCATGTAGCAAGGGCCGAGGTAGGTCCTCAAGCCGAGTTCGCTCGCAACGCCTGCGACGGCGGCAAACTCATCGTAGGATTCGGCCCACTCGCGGTAGTACATCGAGGTGATCGGCATCGCCGTGGTGATGCCGTTGCGAATCAACTGGGTAAAGGCGTAGCGGTATTTGAAAATTTCTTCGTCAGGGCTGTAAGTCTCGTGCGGGCCGGCGGCGAGGTACTGCGATGACCACATGCGGCCCATGGCGCGCTCGTCGCCGTTATCGAGGGTCAGCACGGTGGAATCGAGGTCGCCGAGGGCATCCAGGTCAATGAAACCGGGGCTGATCAGTGCGTTGCCGTAGTCAATCCACTGATCGACCGGCCCTTGATAACCGCGTCCGACGAACTCGATGCGCGCCTCGGCGAACACCACTTCACCGTCACGCCACAGCACGTGCTGCGTGCCGTCGAAACCGACCACGCAACTGGCCTTCAGGCCGATGCGTTTCACAAACGGCTTTCCAGCAAGCGACCGCCATTGGCGACCAACTGACCGCCGCGATAGACCTGACGCACGGGGCGCGACACCACCGCCTCACCCAGCGTCTCCACCGGCATCAGCAGAAAGTCCGCTGGCCGCCCGAGGTCGATCCCGTAATCGTTGACGCCCAGCGCAACAGCGCCGTTGACCGTGGCCGCTGCAAACGCCGCCCCCAGTTCATCGTCCTTGGCCAGATCGAAGCGAAACGCCAGCAGCATCGCCCGTTCCAGCATGTCGCCATTGCCCATTGGCGACCACGCATCGCGGATGCCGTCAGAGCCCAGGCAAACGTTGACCCCGGCCGCACGCAACGCCAGAAACGGCGGCACCGCGCAGTCCGCCGGCGCTGAACTCATCAACGAAATGCCCAGGGCTGCGAGACGTTCAGCCACCGGTTGGACCTGACTCCACGGCAACATGCCCAGGCAGTAGGCATGACTGATCATCACCCGGTTCTGCAGGTTGAAGCGTTCGGTGTACTCGGCGATCCGCGCGATTTGCCACAGGCCCAGTTCACCTTTGTCGTGCAGGTGAATGTCGACGCCTCGGTCGAATTCGCTGGCCAGTTTGAACACGAAGTCGAGTTGCGCAATCGGGTCGTTGTCGATGCCGCACGGATCGAGGCCGCCAACGTTCTCCACGCCCAGGGCCATTGCTTCGCGCATCAGTTCGGCGGTGCCGGGGCGGCTGATCAGTCCGGTCTGCGGAAATACCACCAGTTGCAGGTCGATCAGGTCCTTGTAGCGTTCGCGCAACTGCTGCATCGCTTCGACATGGCGCAGGCCGAATTCAGGGTCGATGTCGACGTGGCAGCGCATCGTCAGTGAGCCACGGGCGATGCAGTTTTCCAGCAGCGCGCCGGCACGTTCGGCAATCGGCGCTGTTACCTCACGGAGAATGCGCCGCTCGTTGCTGATGTAATCCTTGAGCGTCGGGCCGGCGCTGTTCGCACGCCAGGGTTGGCCGTAGAGGGTCTTGTCGAGGTGGACATGGCTTTCCACCAGCGGGGCGGTGAGCAACTGGTTGAGGCCGTCGATGTCACTGGCGGCCAGCGGCGCACTGGAAGCCGGACGGCGTTGGCTGAAGCGGCCGTTTTCGATCAGCAGGTCCTCGGCGGGGGCGCCGTAGGGGCGGATGTTGCGGAGCCATTGTGGCTGGGTCATTTGTTTACCTCGGGTTCAGTGTTGTCTGGGCGGGCCTCTTCGCGAGCAAGCCCGCTCCCACATTGAAATGCGTTCCCCTGTGGGAGCGGGCTTGCTCGCGAAGGCCGCGCCACGGTTTCAAGTCAGATGATCAACCCTTGAGCTTCGACCAGATTCGGTCCTGCAGCTCGCGGGCCTTGTTGCTGCATTCCTTTTCCGGGCGCAGGCGCGAGGCGTATTCCTCGGGCATGTTGATGGCGTCCATGACCTTCCACTCCACATTGAAATGCATTCCCCCGTGGGAGCGGGCTTGCTCGCGAAGGCCGCGCCACGGTTTCAAGTCAGATGATCAACCCTTGAGCTTCGACCAGATTCGGTCCTGCAGCTCGCGGGCCTTGTTGCTGCATCCTTTTCCGGGCGCAGAGGCGTATTCCTCAGGCACGTTGACGGCATCCATGACCTTCCACTCCACATTGAAATGCATTCCCCTGTGGGAGCGGGCTTGCTCGCGAAGGCCGCGCCACGGTTTAAAGTCAGATGATCACCCCTTGAGCTTCGACCAGATTCGGTCTTGCAGCTCGCGGGCCTTGTTGCTGCATTCCTTTTCCGGGCGTAGAGGCGTATTCCTCAGGCACGTTGACGGCATCCATGACCTTCCACTCCACATTGAAATGCGTTCCCCTGTGGGAGCGGGCTTGCTCGCGAAGGCCGCGCCACGGTTTAAAGTCAGATCAACCCTTGAGCTTCGACCAGATCCGGTCTTGCAGCTCGCGGGCCTTGTTGCTGCATTCCTTTTCCGGGCGTAGAGGCGTATTTCTCGGGCACGTTGACGGCATCCATGACCTTCCACTCCACATTGAAATGCGTTCCCCTGTGGGAGCGGGCTTGCTCGCGAAGGCCGCGCCACGGTTTAAAGTCAGATGATCACCCCTTGAGCTTCGACCAGATCCGGTCCTGCAGCTCGCGGGCCTTGTTGCTGCATTCCTTTTCCGGGCGCAGGCGCGAGGCGTATTCCTCGGGCATGTTGATGGCGTCCATGACCTTCCATTTCGGGTCGAGCAACGCATCGCTCTGGATGCCGTTGGCGTAGGCAATGGCGTTGGACACGGCGGCGGCGTTTTCCGGTTTCATCATCCAGTCGATGAAGATCTTCGCGTTGCCCGGATGCGGCGCGCTTTTCGGCACGGCGAAGTTGTCCTGGAACATCGCCACGCCCTCACGCGGATACACGTACTTGATCGTGCTCTTCTGCAAGGTGGCCCGCGCGGTAGAGCCGTTCCAGTTCTGCATCATGATCACTTCGCCCGAGGCCATGCGGTCGACGGTGTTGTCCGAGCTGTACATTTTCAGGAACGGTTTCTGCTTCTGCAGCAGTTCGAGGATGCGCTTGGCGTCCTGCGGGTTTTCCGTGCATTCGTCGACGTTCAGGTAATGGCTGGCGGCATTGATCACGCTGCTTGAGGTATCGAGTGCGGCGAGTTGGCCTTGCAGCTCCTTGCGCGGTTCGAAGAACTCTTTCCACGAGTCATCCAGCTTGCCGCCGGGCACTCGCGCACTGTCATAGGAAAACCCGGTGGTGCCCCACAGATACGGTGCCGAGAACTTGCGCCCCGGGTCGAAGCCCGGATCGCGGAACGGGCCTTTGACGTACTGAAAATTGCTCAGGGTCGGTGTGTCGATTTCCAGCAGCAGGTCCTGTTTGATCAGGGTCTGCATGATCGACTGTGACGGCACGATCACGTCATAAGCGGCGCCGCCGGCCTGCAACTTGGCGAGCAGGGTTTCGTTGCTGTCGTAGCCGTCCATGGTGACCTTGATCCCGGTCTCCTTTTCGAACTTGGCCAGCAAATCCACCGGGTAGTAGTCGGTCCAGTTGTAGAAAAACAGCTCCTTCGGCTCGGCGGCGTGGGCGCCGAACGCGGTGAAACAACTCAGGGCCAGACCGGATATTGCCAGACGCATGTTTTTGACTTTCATGAGAACGCTCCAGATTTATGGTTGTTTACCGCGTTGGCCCAGCCAGAAGGCCAGCACCACCAGAACGATGGAAATCACCAGCATCAGGGTCGAGATTGCGTTGATCTCCGGGGTCACCCCGGCCTTGATCGCCGAGAAGATGTACACCGGCAACGTGGTCGAACCAGGTCCTGCGACGAAGAACGTCATGATGAAATCGTCGAGGCTGACCACGAACGCCAGCACTGAGCCGGACAGCACCGCCGGCCACAGCAACGGCAGCGTCACGCGGCGGAACACCTGCCACGGATTGGCGTACAGATCGTTGGCCGCTTCCAGCAGGCTCTTGTCCAGGTCGTTGAGGCGGGCACGGATCGGCAGGTAGGCGAAGGGAATGCAGAAACCGATGTGCGCGACGATCACCGTGAGCAAACCGAGCTTGATGCCCAGCGCCATGAACAGAAGCAATGTCGCCACGGCGGTGACGATCTCCGGCAGGATCAGCGGCAGATTGATCCCGCCCTCGACCATTTTCTGTCCGTAGAACGGTCGGTACGTGGCCAGCGCCGCGAGCAGCGCAATCGCTGTGGCGCAGACCGTGGCGATGGTCGCGACAATGATCGAGTTCAGCGCTGCGGTCTGGATCGACGGGTTGGCCAGAATCCGTCCGTACCAGGCGAAGGAGAACTCCGTCCACACCGTCGCCGAGCGGTTGGCGTTGAAGCTGTAGACGATCAGCACGAGGATCGGCAGGTACAGATAGGCGAGGATCAGCAGGCTGATTTCCCGGGTCGCCGGAAGTTTTTTCAGGTGCAGAGAGATCATGCTTTCGCTCCCCGGTTAAGGGTTTTCGCCGCGCTGCGGCTGTAGAGGGCGTAGAGCACCAGCGACACCAGCAGGATCCCCAGCAACAGGAACGACAGCGAACTGCCCAGCGGCCAGTTGCGTGCGGTGCCGAACTGCTGCTGGATCAGATTGCCGATCATCAGCGTCTTGCCGCCACCGAGAATCGCCGGGGTGATGAACGCGCCGAGGCTCGGCACAAACACTAGTAGCGCGCCGGCAATCACCCCGGGCATCGACAGCGGCAGGATGATCCGGCGCAGCGCGTGCCAGCGATTCGCACCGAGGTCGTAAGCGGCCTCCACCAGACGCCAGTCGAGTTTTTCCAGGGTCGAATAGATCGGCAAAATCATGAACGGCAGAAAGCTGTAGACCAGCCCGACGCTGACGGCAAAGTCGTTGTAGAGCAGGGTGATGCCGCCCGCACTGGGGAGTAGCGCGTTAAGGCTTTGGGCGACCCAGCCCTGTTCGCGGAGGATGATCAGCCACGCGTAATTGCGGATCAGCAGGTTGGTCCAGAACGGTATGGTGATGAGCAGTACCATCAGGTTGCGTCGGCGCGGGGTCAGGCTCGACATCCACAGCGCCACTGGAAAGCCGAACAGGAAACACAACACCGTGGTGCCGCCGGCCTGCAACACCGAGCGCAATAGCGCCTGAGCGTAGACCCAGTTCAGTTCCAGTTCGCCGTCGAAACCTTCCTGGAAAAACAGCTGCACGTAACTGTGCAGTTGCCATTGCGCCTGCCAGTCGACGCCGCCGTAGGTGTTGCGCGGCAGCAGGCTGATGTAGCCCATGATGCCCAGCGGGATGGCGATCAGAGCGAGCAGGGTCAACACCACCGGGCTGAGCAACAGCGCCCGGTTCAGAGCGGGGGAAGTGCTGCTGACGCTCATCTCAGGCCTCCATCAACAGACAGGCGTGGGGTGGCAGGTGCACGGCAACGCGTTCGCCCACGGCACGGCCACGGTTCAGGCCTTCGTTGTTTTCGCGCAGCATGACTTTGATGTCGTTGTTCAACCGGCACTGATAGAGCGTGGCGGTGCCAACGTAGAGCACCGCTTCGATCACCCCGCGCAGATGATGCGGCTCGCTGGCCTCGACCAGTTGCGAACGCTCAGGACGGAACGCCAGTTGCACGCTGCCGCCGTCGAAACCTTGTGGCTGGCAGGCAATCTCCACCGGCATGCCGTTGGGCACGAAGAGCTTTTCGTTGTGCGCGCCGTGCTTGAGCTGGCCGGGGAGGAAGTTGATGTCGCCAATGAACTGCGCGACGAAACGGTGCTTCGGGTGTTCGTAGATGTCGGTCGGGGTGCCGATCTGCAGGATCTTGCCGGCGGACATCACCGCGATGCGATCGGACAGGGTCAGGGCTTCTTCCTGATCGTGGGTGACGAAAATGAAGGTGATCCCGGCCTCTTTCTGCACGCGCTTGAGTTCGACCTGCATTTCCTTGCGCAGCTTCAAGTCCAGCGCCGACAGCGGTTCATCCAGCAGCAAGACTTTCGGTTTCGGCGCCAGTGCCCGGGCCAGAGCCACGCGCTGCTGCTGACCGCCGGACAGTTCGGCCGGTTTGCGTCCTGCCAGATGCTCCATTTGCACCAACGCGAGCATCTCGTTGAGCCGATCTGGAATCAACTTGCGCTCCAGACCCTGCATCTCGAGGCCGAAGGCGATATTCTGCGCCACACTCATGTGCGGAAACAGCGCATAACTCTGGAACACCGTGTTGACCCGGCGCTTGAATGGCGGCAAGTCATTGACCGGCTCCCCGGCCAGGCGAATCTCGCCTTCGCTGACGTGCTCGAAACCGGCAATGGTGCGCAGAAGGGTGGTTTTGCCGCAGCCGGAAGGGCCGAGCAGGGTGAAGAATTCGTTGTCGGCAATATTGACCGAAACATTGTCGAGGGCCGGCGCGAGGCCAGGGTCATCAGAGTACCGTTTGGAGACGTTACGCACTTCAATTGCTATTGGTTGACCCATAATGGTGCAATCCTCTAATTATTGTATGCAATATCTGAATGCAATTTAGAAATACCCGGATTAATCTGCGTGTGCAACCCCCTTTTTTCCATGGCTAGCCATCGCCAGGGGCCGGTTGCCGACGCCAAAGGAGTGTTCCAATGACCGAGAAGAAACTGGAAACCACGGTCGACCGCGTCTACCAAGGGGTTTACGAGGCGATCAGCAAGCGTTCGCTGCGTCCGGGGATGAAGCTGGGCGAGGCCTCGCTGGCCGAACTGTTCAATGTCAGCCGCACGTCGGTGCGCGCTGCGCTCAAGCAATTGGAGGCCGACGGACTGGTCACCACCGAGCCCAATAAAGGTGCGTCGGTGTCGCTGCCGAGCAACGAAGAGATTCGTTCACTGTTCGAAACACGGCGGCTGATCGAGATCGGCATCGTCACGGAACTGTGTCGGCGCAAGGACACCGCCGCGATGCAGGACCTGCGTGAGCATCTGCTGCTGGAAGATGAGGCCCACGCGGCGGGCGACCACGAGCGGCTGATCCACCTGCTCGGCGAGTTCCACATCAAACTGGCGCGCAGCCTGAACAATCCGGTACTGCTCGACTGGTTCCAGAAGCTGATTTCCCGCGCCTCGCTGTACGCCGCCGCGCTGGATGACGACAGCCACGAAGCCTGCCGCGACGACGAGCATCTGCGGCTGATCGAGTACATCGAAGCGGGTAACCAGAGCGCTGCCATCGAGTTGACCTGCATGCATTTGAACGGCATCGAAAAGGCGATTCTGGACGTCGCGGCGAAGATGAAAACTGGCTACCATCCGCTCAAACACCTGATCGGCGTTTAAACCCGAACCAGATGTGAAATCGGCTATACCTCTTATGAAACCAATGCGGCCGGCGGCGCTCGAAACAGACGGGCGTCGCGGCGTTTTGGCGTCGCGATGTATCGGGCAAACACCACAGGACACCGAGTCAATCGATGCAGTTTTTATCCGATAGCCACGGTTGTGACGGCTGGAAAGGCGAGATGGCCGGGCGCATTTGCGCGTTCGACTGGCGCCAGACCGAGCTCGGCCCACTCGACACCTGGCCTGCCAGCCTGTGTAGCGCCGTGCAATTGATGCTGGCTTCACCGTTGCCGATGGTCATGCTCTGGGGGCGCGCCGGGCACATGATCTACAACGACGCCTATTCGCAGTTTGCCGGTGGCCGCCACCCGTATCTGCTGGGGGTGCCGGTGGAGCTGGGCTGGCCGGAAGTCGCCGAATTCAACCGGCACGTGGTCGACACCTGCCTGGCAGGCGGCACCTTGTCCTACCGCAACAAGGAACTGGTGCTGCTGCGCGACGGCGTGCCTGAAGACGTCTGGATGGATTTGTATTACAGCCCGGTGGCCGACGATGAAGGCGTGCCTGCCGGGGTGATGGCAATGGTGGTCGAGACCACCGAGTTCATGCGCTCCGAGCGCCTGCGTCAGGCAGCCGAGAACGCCTACCGCGCCGATAACGAGCGCGTGCGTCTGGCGCTGAATGCCGGGGCCTTGCTCGGTTCGTTTGTCTGGGACGTGAAGAACAATGTGCTGTCGGCGGACGAGCGTTTTGCCCGGACGTTTTCGTATCCGCCGGATCAGGACCTGAGCAATCTGGCGCAAGAAATCGCCGAGTCGCGCATCCACCCTGATGACTTCGCCTGGGTGCAGGAACGGGTTGCCCGTTGCGTGCAGACCGGCGAACCATACAACGCCGAATATCGCGTGTTGCGCGCGGACGGCAGTTATCTGTGGGTTCTCGCCAGTGGCGCGTGCGAGTTCGATGAACACGGTGCGCCGTTTCGTTTCCCCGGGGTGTTGATCGACATCCATGAACGCAAGAACGCCGAAGAATCCTTGCTCAAATTCACCCGCAATCTTGAACAACGGGTGGCCGATGAAGTGGGGGCGCGGCTGGCCGCTGAAGAGCAATTGCGCCAGTCGCAGAAGCTCGAAGCCATCGGCGGACTCACTGGCGGCGTAGCCCACGACTTCAACAACCTGCTGCAGGTGATCGCCGGCAATCTGCATTTGCTGGCGCGGCATGAACCGGGCAATGCCAACGTGCAACGCCGGGTCAGCGCCTCGCTGGCAGCGGTTGAACGTGGCGCCAAGCTGTCGTCGCAATTGCTCGCCTTCGCCCGCCGTCAGCCGTTGTCACCGGCGGTGTGCGATCCGCGGCAGATCTTCGATGGCGTCGGTGAGCTGCTGCAGCGCGCGCTGGGCGAAACCATTCAGATCGACGTGCAACTGCCGCCAGAGCCGTGGCACATCAATGTCGACCGCAACCAACTGGAAAACGCCATTCTCAACCTGGCGATCAACGCCCGGGATGCGATGAAGGGTGAGGGCACCATTGTCCTGAGCGCCCTCAATACTCAACTGGACAGCAGCTTTTGTGCGGGCAAAGGCATCGTCGCCGGCGATTTCGTGCGAGTGATGGTCAGCGATACCGGCACCGGCATTGCGCCGCAAATGCTTGAGCAGGTGTTCGAACCATTTTTTACCACCAAGGCTGACGGCCGAGGCACCGGGCTCGGTTTGAGCATGGTGTTCGGCTTCGTCAAGCAAAGCGGCGGGCATGTCGAGATCGACAGCATCGTGGGCGAAGGCACGCGTGTGCAGTTGTACTTTCCGCGCAGCCTGCGCCCGGTTCTCGCGCAGCCACCGAGTGTCGGCAAGCAGCTGGGTGGCGGCCACGAAACCATTCTGGTGGTCGAGGACAACGAGGCGGTGCGAGCCTCGGCGGTGGAGTTGCTGCGCGAAGAGGGCTACCGCGTGCTGACCGCCGGCAATGGCGACGCGGCGATGCAGATACTGCTGGAAGGCACGAAAGTGGATCTGATTTTTACCGATGTGGTCATGCCGGGGTTGATCAAAAGTTCGGATCTGGCGGCATGGGCCAAGGTCCAGACCCCAGCGGTGGCCGTGCTGTTCACCTCCGGCCACACCCGCGACATCATCTCGCGCAACCACCAGTTGAGCCCGGACACGCACTTGTTGGGCAAACCGTACAGTCCGCAGGCATTGTTGCAGATGATTCGGTCGGTGCTGTGCGCCTGATCACTTTCGCCACTGAGGTCTTCAGGATGACCGAGGTGGTGTCTCCAATTTCTGACAAGGCCCGCCAATGACTGCCAAACGCACCTCCAGAGCACCCGCCGGCATGGTTCGGGTGCGTGGCGCCCGCGAACACAATCTGAAGAACGTCGACGTCGACATTCCTCGCGATGCGCTGGTGGTGTTCACCGGGGTGTCCGGTTCGGGCAAGTCGTCGCTGGCGTTCTCGACCTTGTACGCCGAGGCTCAACGACGTTACTTCGAATCCGTGGCGCCGTATGCGCGGCGGCTGATCGATCAGGTTGGCGTGCCGGATGTCGACTCCATCGAAGGTCTGCCACCCGCCGTGGCCCTGCAACAGCAGCGTGGCACGCCGAGCACGCGTTCTTCGGTGGGCAGCGTGACCACATTGTCGAGCCTGATCCGCATGCTTTATTCGCGCGCCGGCAGTTATCCGCCGGGGCAGGCGATGCTGTACGCCGAGGACTTCTCGCCGAACTCGCCGCAAGGTGCCTGCCCTGAGTGCCACGGCCTGGGACGGGTCTATGAGGTGACCGAGGCGCTGATGGTGCCCGATCCGAATCTGACCATTCGCCAGCGCGCCGTGGCGTCCTGGCCACTGGCGTGGCAGGGGCAGAACCTGCGCGATATTCTGGTAACCATGGGCATCGACGTCGATATTCCCTGGAAGAAGCTGCCGAAAAAACAGCGCGACTGGATCCTGTTCACCGAAGAAACCCCGACCGTGCCGGTGTATGCCGGGCTGACACCGGAAGAAACCCGGGTCGCCCTCAAGCGCAAACTGGAACCGAGTTACCAAGGCACTTTCACGGGGGTTCGACGCTACATCCTGCACACGTTCACCCATTCGCAAAGCGCCTTGATGAAGAAGCGTGTTTCGCAGTTCATGCTCGGCAGCCCGTGCCCGTTGTGTGACGGCAAGCGCCTCAAGCGCGAGGCGTTATCGGTGACGTTCGCCGGTTACGACATCGGAGAGCTGTCGCAGATGCCGTTGCTGCAAGTGGCCGAAGTATTGAAGCCCGTGGCCGCGGCCACGTATCTGGAACACGCCGAAGAAACTGGCGAAACCCTGAGCCATGCGCAAACCCGCGAGGCCCGTCAGCAACGGGTGGCCCACGGTGCCAGCGGCCACGCCAGCGCGCCGGATGTGCGCCATACGCCGAACCTGTCGCTGGAAAAACGTCTGGCAGCGCAGCGCATTGCCGAGGATCTGCTGGAACGGGTCAGCACCCTGACCGACCTGGGCCTCGGTTATCTGGCACTGGAGCGCAGCACCCCGACGCTGTCTTCCGGCGAGTTGCAGCGATTGCGTCTGGCGACGCAACTGGGCTCGCAACTGTTCGGCGTGATCTACGTGCTCGACGAACCGTCCGCCGGCCTGCATCCGGCGGATGGCGAGGCGCTGTTCGAGGCTTTGCAGCGGTTGAAGGCTGACGGCAATACGCTGTTTGTGGTCGAGCATGATCTGGAGACCATGCGCCGTGCCGACTGGCTGATCGATGTCGGGCCGGCGGCGGGCGAGAAGGGCGGTCGGGTGTTGTACAGCGGTCCGCCGGCGGGGCTGGCCGAGATCGATGAATCGCAGACCCGCGCTTATCTGTTTGCCGAAACCCAAGGCACTTCGCGCACCGCGCGCAAGGCGCACGGCTGGCTGAAACTCGAGGGCATCACTCGCAACAACCTGAACCACCTCAGCGCCGAATTTCCCTTGGGCTGCTTCACCTCGGTGACCGGTGTTTCCGGCTCCGGCAAGTCGAGCCTGGTCAGTCAGGCGCTGCTGGAGCTGGTGGGCGCGCAGTTGGGGCGTCCAGTGGTTGAACCGGAGCCAGAAGAACTCAGCCTTGAAGATGACGCGCCGCAGGTCAGCAGCGGCCAGGTGACGGCGGGGCTGGAGTCGATCAAGCGGCTGGTGCAGGTCGATCAGAAACCGATTGGCCGCACGCCGCGTTCGAACCTGGCGACCTATACCGGGCTGTTCGACAACGTGCGCAAACTGTTCGCCGCCACCCCTCAGGCGCGGGCGGCTGGGTACGACGCCGGGCAGTTTTCCTTCAACGTCGCCAAGGGCCGTTGTCCGACCTGCGAAGGCGAGGGATTTGTCAGTGTTGAATTGCTGTTCATGCCCAGCGTGTACGCGCCGTGCCCGACTTGCCATGGCGCGCGATACAACCCGCAGACTTTGGCGATTTTGTGGCAAGGCTTGAGCATTGCGCAGGTGTTGCAACTGACGGTGGATGAGGCGGTTGAGGTGTTCGCCGAACAGCCGGGGATTCGCCGTTCGCTGGAGGTGCTGCGTGACATCGGCCTGGGTTATTTAAGGCTCGGGCAACCCGCCACCGAGCTGTCCGGTGGCGAGGCGCAGCGAATCAAACTGGCCACCGAGCTGCAACGCAATCAACGCGGCGAGACCCTGTACGTGCTGGACGAACCGACCACCGGGTTGCACCCGCGAGACGTTGACCGGCTGTTGGAGCAACTGGATAATCTGGTCACGGCGGGCCACACGGTGATCGTGGTCGAGCATGAAATGCGCGTGGTGGCGCAGAGCGACTGGGTGATCGACATTGGCCCGGGGGCCGGGGATCAGGGCGGCAGGATTGTCGCGGCCGGCACGCCGCAGAAAGTCGCGGCGAGCAAGAAGAGCCGGACTGCGCCGTTTCTGGCGCGGGCCTTGAGCCAATAACCGCGTTACCGCGCCGGCCCCTTCGCGAGCAGGCTCGCTCCTACAGGGGGTGTGCGTCTACCTGTGGGAGCCAGCCTGCTCGCGATGACGGTTGTCAGGTGCCATCAAGCGTGCGCCGGACCTTGTCCAGCAGTTCGCTGATCTGGAATGGCTTGACCAGCATTTCCATGCCGCTGCCCAGAAACACCTGGCGATTGATCGCGGTCTCGGCGTAACCGGTCATGAACAGAATCGGCAAACCATCACGCCAGCCCCGCGCCACGTCTGCCAGCTCGCGCCCACTCATGCGTGGCAGGCCGACATCGGTCAGCAGCAGGTTGATCGTCGGATCATTCTGCAAACGTTCCAGCGCAGTTTCGATATCCGCCGCCTGGGTGCAACGATAACCCGCGTCCTCCAGCACCTCGGTGACAAACATGCGCACCGACGGCATGTCCTCGACAATCAGCACGTGCTCACCGGCGCCTTGCGGGTCAACAACCGGCGGTGCGACATCAACCCCCGTCGGATCGCTGCTGGCCGGCAGCATGATGGTCACTTCCGTACCGCGCCGTGCGACGCTGCGGATATGTGCATCGCCACCGGACTGACGAGCGAAGCCGTAGATCGTCGACAACCCCAGCCCGGTCCCTTGGCCCAAGGGTTTGGTGGTGAAGAACGGATCGAACACCTTGTCGATCACGTTGTGCTCGATGCCGGTGCCGTCGTCGCGTACCGACAGTGCGACATACGCACCGTCAGCCAGGTTCGGATCGCCATGGGAGTACGCCGCGTAGGTGTTGACCCAGATATTGCCGCCCTTGGGCAATGCGTCCCGGGCATTGATCACCAGGTTCAGTACCGCGCTTTCCAGTTGCACCGGGTTGACCAACGCAATCGCCGGCTTGTTGGTCAGTTCGAGTTTGAGGGTAATGCGCTCACCGATGGTGCGTACCAGTAATTCTTCCAGCGAGCGCACATGCTCGTTGATGTCCACCGGCCGCGTATCCAGCGGCTGCTGACGGGCGAAGGCCAGCAGGCGATGGGTGAGGGCGGCCGCACTCATGGCTGAATTCAACGCCGCTTCGGCGTAGAACTGCACCTTGTCCGGCCGCGCATCGGCCATGCGTTTCTGAATCAGTTCGAGACTGGTGATGATGCCGGTCAGCAGGTTGTTGAAGTCGTGGGCAATGCCGCCGGTGAGCTTGCCCAGCGCGTCCATCTTCTGCACTTGCAGCAGCTGCGATTCGGCGCGCACGCGTTCGGCGACTTCCTTGGCCAGTTGCGTGGTGGTGTCGTCCAGCCGGGCCAGGTGCGAGCGCTCGCGGTGGCGGTGTTCGGTGACGTCTTCGACGAACACCAGGCTTGACTGCGGCGTGCGATACGGTGAAATCTGCCACTCGGTTTCGCGGATCTCACCCTGCACGCGCATGTTCAGCGTGCCTTTCCAGCGCTCGCCATCGACCAGACGCAAGCGCAGCTCGTTGAGGATCGCGCCCTGGTTGTCGTCAAAGCATTCGCTGAGGGTTTCCGGGGTCCGGTTGTCCTGGATCAGCTGCGCGAAGGCGTGGTTGCACTCATGCACTTTGAGGTTGGCATCCAGCACTGCGATCGGCGCCGAGACGTTGACGAAAATCTCGCGGAAACGTGCCTCGCTCTCACGCAGCGCATTTTCCGTGTCGCGCACGCGCAGCAGGGTGCGCAGCGTCGCCAGCAGTACGTCCGCGTCCACCGGGTGTATCAGGTAGGCGTCGGCACCGGCGTCGAGACCCGTGATGATGTCCCCGGTCTGGATCGAGGCGGCAGACACGTGAATCACCGGCAACAACGCGGTGCGTACGTCGGCGCGCAGAATGCGCACGATGTCGAAACCGCTCATGTCCGGCAGATTGACGTCGAGAATCAGCGCATCAAGCAGTTCGCTCTCGATCAGCGCCAGGCCCTCGCTGCCGGTGCCGGCCTCCAGCACTTCGTAGCCATGGCGCTCCAAGCGCCGGCGCAAGGCGTAGCGGGTGGCAACGTTGTCGTCGACGATCAACAGACGGATGTCACGTTTCATCGACGTTCTCCAGGGCGAGCGCCAGTGGAATGATCACGAAAAAGGTCGAGCCGACCCCGGGTGTACTGTCCATCCCGACTTCGCCACCGAGCAGCGCAGCAAAGCGCTTGCACAGCGACAGGCCGAGACCGGTGCCGCGCAGGCGTTTCTGCAACGGCGAGTCAACTTGGGAGAAGTCTTCGAACAATGCGCCATGTAGCTCTGGCGCGATACCGATTCCGGTGTCGCTGACGGCGAAGCGCACGCGATCCAGCCCCTCCAGACGCGCCGAGATTCGCACTTCGCCTCGGGTTGTGAACTTCAGCGAGTTGGAAATGAAGTTGCGCAGGATCTGCGCGAGTTTCTTGTCGTCGGTGTACAGGCGCGGCAGGCCGACCGGCTCTTCGAAGATCAGGTCCACCGCCGACGCATCGACGATTGGCCGGAACATGCCGCGCAGCGCGGAAAACAGGTCGAACATGTCGAACCACGCTGGGGAGATGGTGATCCGCCCGGCTTCGATTTTCGCCAGATCGAGCAAATCATCGACCATGTCGCTGAGTTCGCGGGCGGCGTTGCTGACGAACGCCACCTGTTTGTGTTGCTCGGGACTCAGCGGGCCGTCGAGCTCATCGGCCAGCAGGCTGTTGATGCTCAGGATCGAACCCAGCGGGGTGCGGAATTCGTGGCTCATGTACGACAGAAAGCGGCTTTTCAGGTCCGACGCCTGCCTCAGCTCTTCCGCCTGGGTGTCGAGTTCGGCGTAGAGCGCAAGCACACCCTGGTTGGTCTCGTCGAGCTCCTCGCGCAGGGCTGCAGTCTCGCTCTGCAACTGGGCGATCAGTGCGGCCTGCTCGGCGGGATTGATTGTTGGCGACTCAGCCATGGACGGCCTCCAGGGCAACGACCAGCACCGTTACATCGTCGCGCCCGCGACAGAAGTCGCGGTGCAGGACGCTGGCTATCACGGCGGGATGGCGGTGCACCAGACCGGGGTAGTCTTGAAGATTCCAACGGGACTGCAAGCCGTCGCTGTACATGATCAATAGATGTCCGTTCACGTGAGCATAGTCAAAGGGCTGGGCTTTTCGGTATTGGCCGCCGACGATGCCCGGGTGCGAGGCCAGGCCCCGCGATTTGTCGGGGGCGATCAGGCTGGCGCCGATGTTGCCGACGCCGGTAAAGGTCAGGCCGTCGCGAGCAGCATGGAACTGCGCAAAGGCTGCCGCGCCGCCGCGGGTGCCGATCATGTCGCGGTGCATATCCTCCATCAGCAGCACCGGACTGGCGAACGGGGTCCGGGCGAAGGCCCGTTCGCCCGCCCTGGCCGCGCGTTCGGCATCCTCGCCGTGGCCGAGACCATCGATCAGCAGTGCACTGACGTTGGCGCCGTTGTACGCCAGATGCCAGGTGTCACCGCAGGCCGGATCGTTGTGCAACGAGTGCTGGCTGACGCCGTAACGCAAGTCGGGCTGCCGGTCGCCACGTGGGTACAAACGCGCCAGCAGCACCGCGCCACGGGCATCGGCGTGCACGTCGAACACTTCGGTCTGGCGTGCCACGGCGCCAAGACCGATGCCTTGGGTACCGCCGGTGGAAAAACCATCGGTGAGGCAGGCGTCCAGGTCGAAACCCTGAGCACGATCGACCGCGAGCATCTCGATGCCAGACCCGTTGGCCCGTGGCAACAGCCGCAGGTGAAATTCGCCGCGACTGGCGTGCTTGAGTACGTTGCTCGCCAGCTCGGTGGCGACCAGTGCCACGCGTCCGGCATCGGTCTCATCGAAACCCTGTTGCTCGGCAAGCCGTTGCGCAGTACGCCGTGCGTGGCCGATCTGGCTGCTGTCTTCAATCAGCAAGACCTGGGTCAGCGACCCGCTGATATTCATGTCCATCGGGTAATCGTTATACGAGTGCCCTTGCCGGGCTCGGTGTCCAGTTCAAACTCATCGACCAGTCGCTTGGCGCCGGTCAGCCCCAGCCCCAGGCCGCTGCCGGAGGTCCAGCCGTCGGTCATCGCCAGTTTGAGGTCGGCGATGCCCGGGCCTTCGTCGCGGAAGGTCAGGCGCAGGCCGGTCTTGCTGTTCTCGTCGAGGATCTGCCAGTCCATGTCGCCGCCACCGCCATAGACCATGGTGTTGCGCGCCAGCTCGCTGACGGCGGTCACCAGTTTGGTCAGGTCGATCAGGCGCATGCCGCATTCGGTGGCCAGTTTGCGCGCCGTCTGCCGGGCGAGCACCACGTCCTGCTCGATGTTGATCGGTTGAGTACCGCTACTGCGCACGGTCATTGTTGGCGTACTCGTTCCTGCAGCAGTTTCATCCCGCGCTCGACGTTCAGCGCGGTACTGACGCCCGGCAACGTCAGGCCAAGCTCGACCAGGGTGATCGCCACCGCCGGCTGCATGCCCACCAGCATGGTTTCGGCGTCCATGATTTTCGACAGGCCGGAGATGGTGCCGATCATCCGGCCAATGAACGAATCGACCATGTCCAGCGCCGAGATGTCGATCAACACCCCGCGCGCCGATGTCTTGCTGATGCGCTCGGACAAATCGTCCTGCAGGGTCAGGGCCAATTGGTCATGCATGTCGACCTGGATGGTGACGAGCAGAAAATCGCCCATTTGTAGGATCGGGATACGTTCCATCGGCTCAGACCGCTTTGCCGAGGCTGATGCCCAGGCGGGTGAGGGCGAGCTTCAGTGCATCAGCCAGGTTGGCTTTGGTCACCACGCCTTGCAGGTCGAGACCCAGGTGCACGATGGTCTGGGCAATTTGCGGACGCACGCCGCTGATGATGCAGTCCGCACCCATCAGGCGAATCGCGGTGACGGTTTTCAGCAGATGCTGAGCGACCAATGTGTCGACGGTCGGCACGCCTGTGATGTCGATGATGGCGATTTCCGAACCGGTGTCGACGATGCGTTGCAGCAGCGACTCCATGACCACTTGGGTGCGTTGCGAATCGAGGGTGCCGATCATCGGCAGTGCGAGTACGCCATCCCACAGCTTGACCACTGGGGTGGAGAGTTCCAGCAGTTCTTCCTGCTGGCGCTTGATTACCGCCTCACGGGATTTCTGGAAGGTGCGAATGGTGTGCATGCCGAACGCGTCGAGCAGTTCGGAGATTTCCCAGAGCTGTTCGGCGAGTAGTGCCGGTTGTTCGCGGTAGTGATTTTGCAGCAGGGCAAACAGGGGGCCCTTGAGGGAAAAAATGAAGCTGGCGGTCTGTTGCGAATCCTGCCCGAGCAGGGCGCGGCTGTGGGACAGTTTTTCGAGGAATTGGCGAGTGGTTTCCCAGCCCGCTGCATTGATGTTGTTGCTGTTGTCGTTTTCCAGACCATTGACCACCAGTTGCAGAAATTCAGCAGTCTGCTGCTGCACGTCATGGTCTTTGAGGTTGCGGGTGGCACCGATGGCTTCCAGGCCGTTGATCCATTCGCTCAGCAGTTGTGGTTGTTTGTTCTTCATCGCATCGAGTGTGCTGTTCTGCAGTGCTGCCATGTGCCTGTTGCTCCGTAACGAATCAGGGGCCGGTTCTGCAAAAAATGACCGGCGTGAAGTCAGTGACCTTTGGCGTTCGAAATAGTTGTTCGTGGCCAAAAGGATATTTTTGATCTGGCGCAAGGAGCGCCCGAATAACTCTAGTCGGCATGGCTGCAGTTCGCGTTTTTTTGCGGGCGCAGCTTTGGCCTGGCAATAAAAAAGCCGCATCCGAGGGATGCGGCTTTGCGGCGGCTGGCGGCAGGTTTATTTGCTGGGGTGTTTGGCCTGCAGCTCTTTGGCAGCGGCCAGGTGTTTTTCCAGCGCCGGGAGCATTTTCTGCGCAAAGGCTTTCAGCTCCGTGGCGCCTTTGACCTGGTCGTCGGTGACGGTGTTGGCTTCTTTCTTGAACAGTTCGATGGTTTCTTCGTGGGCCTTGACCTGGTTGTTGGCGTAGGCTGCATCGAAGGACTCATCGCGCATGTCGAGGATCTTTTCCTTGGCCTGCTTGACCAGGGTGGTGGTGTCCGGGACCTTGATGTCATTGGCCTTGGCAATGCCGGCCAGCTCATCGTTGGCCTTGCCGTGATCGCTGATCATCATGTTGGCGAATGCCTTGATGTCGGCCGACTGGCTTTTTTCCAGGGCGAGGCGACTGGTCTCGATCTCCGAGATGCCACCGGCTGCAGCGTTGTCGACGAAATTGTTCGAGGTGGCGGCGAAGGCACTGCCCATGCCGCTGCTCAAAGCGACAGCCAACACGAGATGACGCAGGTTGAATCCGTCCATTGGTGTTTCTCCACGCAGGTTTTTGTTGACGTTACTCAATGGAGGGAACGGAGCGGGCAAAGGTTTGATCGCGTTTACGACAGGGCGACGAACGGCCACCGCTGGTCTGACAGGTGGTCGACAGAACGGCTCAACCAAGGCCATTCTGATACTGGCTGACGCAATCGGTCGCGTCGGCTGCCGATCAACTGACGGAGGTGTTCCATGCCGGTGACCCATGACCTGTATCAGGACTTGAAACTTACGAAGGAAGAGATCCAGCAAAAACGCACCGAGGATCCATTTCTGGACGCACTGATCAACAAGTATTCCCAGGCGGACGCCGAAGTAGTCAAGGCCGAGACGGCGACCTCGGATGCGCCCAGCGATGACACATTGAAGAAACTCAAAGAAAAACGCCTGCAGGTCAAAGACAAGATCGTCGCGCAGTTGCAGGCTCGATCCTGACCGTCAGTCGCGCCGCCGCCTCTGGGGGTGAAACGACGGGAACGACGACCACGAACGGCACCTCGAATGTTCAGAGTCTTCATTTAGCGACTCTTTGCGAGGTGCCTTATGAACCAACCCAGATTCCCCAGTGAAGAGCAGGGCGCATTCGACCCGGTTCCAACACATCCGGAGCCCAACAGCCCGGCGCACACCACGACCGTGCCTGAAGAGCCGGACAAGGATCTTCCAGAAGACGAAGAACCCGACAAGTTCGACAGATCCGGCAACTGACACACCGCCTTCGCGAGCAGGCTCGCTCCCACAGTTGAAATGCGCTGCCTCTGTGGGAGCGGGCTTGCTCGCGAAGAGGCCAACCCGGTCGATATCATCATCGCCTGACACAGCGCTTTCGCGAGCAAGCTCGCTCGCACCTTTGCCAAGTATTACTTAAGCGCCTCAGCCAACGGCAACCGCGCCATGTGCGAAGCCTTCAGCGACCCCAGGTACAACCAGTCCCCATACTCGCGCGCCGTGGTGATCGGCGAGTAATTGCCGCTGCTGGCGTCCTGCAGGTTGGCGATCACCTTGCCCTGCAGATCCAGCCCCAGCACGAACCCGCGTTTCTCTACTGGCTTGGGCAGCACGGTGAGTGCCCGCACGATCATCTTGCGCACCAGCGGATACCCGGCGGTGCCATCGAGCAAGGCGTTGCGCGGCGCGTAGAGCGCGACCCAGAAGCGGTTGCTGCCATTGAAGGCGAGGTTGTCCGGCAGGCCCGGCAGGTTGTCGATGAACAGGTCGTGAGTCCCCGCCTTGGGGCCGCTCAGCCAGTAACGGCTGATGCGATAGGCGCCGGTTTCATTGACCAGCACATAGGCGTCATCCGGGCCGAGGGTCACGCCGTTGGCGAATTCCAGCTTGTCGAGCAGCACGCTGGTCTTGCCAGTCTGAAAGTCGTAACGCAGCAAACGCCCATCGCCACCGTGTTCGATGATTGCCTCACCGTCATGACCATAGCCCCAGCGACTGCTGGCATCGCTGAAGTAGGCGTAATGCCCGGCCTTGTCGATGGCCACATCGTCGGTGAAGCCGAACGGCAGGCCGTTGGCCTCAGTGGTCAGGGCAATCAGCCGGCCTTGGGCGTCGAGTGACAGCAAGCCCTTGACCCCGTCGGCGATCACCAGCAAGCCGTTGGGATGCCGCGCCAGGCCCAGAGGACGGCCGCCGGTGTCGCTGAGGACTTGGCGCGACTTGCCATCGAGGCTGGTGCGGATCAGCCTTCCGTCATGCAGGCCGGTGATCAGGAAATCGCCTTCCAGCAGCAGGGCTTCCGGGCCATCGATGTCGCCGGGGCCGACCTGTTCGGCGGCTTTGAGCCGCTGGTTTTCGGCGTATGGCCCCTCGCTCAGTGAGGGTGCCGCTGGCGGCTTCCAGGCCACCGGCTGAACCTTGGTTGGCATCAACAGCACAAAGGCGATGACGAGGATGACCAGCAGCAACAGCAGTCGCTTCATGAATGATGCCCCGTCAGCGCCAGGTGCTTGAGTGCCATGTCACGCAGGGCCTGCATCGACGTAGCCGATTCGCGCTCGATGCGCCGCTTCAACAGCAACAGATTGGCAACGCGCATGCCTAATCCGTCGAACCGATAATCCAGGGTGCGCACAAACCGCGTGCCGGCGGCTTCGGCGGTGCATTCATAGGTCAGCAGCAGCGATAAACCGTGATCGCCCCGCGCCCGTGCGCACCAGCGCCGCCCGGGCAGGTATTCGCTGACTTCCCAGCTCAAGTGACCGGCGCGCCCGCCGGCATGGATGTCTTCTTCAAAGCGCGCCCCGGCATGCAACGGGCCTTGCGGGCCGTCGATTTTCAGCGACGACGGGTGCCATTCGGGCCAGTGATGGACGCTGGCGGCGTAACGAAGCACGGCGATCGGCTCGCCAGCGATGTCGATCTGATGCTGCATGCGGGTCATGGGCGGTCTCGAATAACGCAGCGGGGCGGGTTGCGGCTCCCAGTACAGGGTGCCGAACAGGTAATCCATCAACGGCAACACGATGTTGAAATTGCGCTCCTGCATGCGCTCGCGGCGGTGATGCAGTTCATGCAGATGACGCATCTGGCGGATCCACGGCAGGCGGGTCAGCGGATTATTCGGCGGCAGATGCTCGCAGGCGTGAAACACCTCGTAGGTCAGGTAGCCCAGCACCATGCAGCCGCCGAACAGCCCGGCGACGTTGGCGTTGACCTGTGCAAACAGCCACCACAGCGGCAGCGTGATGATCAGCGTATGCACCACGATCAGCCAGGCCGGAAACAGGATCACTCGCCAGTCGCGGGCGCCGTCATAGGTCATGTGCCCGGGCGTGAAAAAGCTGTGGTGGTCACCGGCATGCCGCGCATAAAACAGTTTGGCGAACGTTTTTTTGTGATGGCCGAGATGGCGATGGACCATGTACACGCCAAAGTTGAAGAACAGCAGGGTCAGCGGCACGGTCAGCCATTCCAGCGCTCGTACCTGCTGTACGCTGCTCCAGAACGCGCCGATCGCCAGTACGCCGAACAGCAGCACGAAGGCGCCGTGCAGCCACGGGTTGTACAGCGGATGGATGGCCGCACGGTAGCGGCTGCGGAATGCCTCGGTGGTCTGCCTCAATGCGTTCACCTGTGGGTATTGTTGTTATACCCGGCAGATTAGCCGATCCGGCTGCTTGTGCAGGCCGGACCTTGAGGTCAGTTGCGCCATGCTCCGGTGTAAAGCGGCCGATTCAGCTCAACGGGTTCCAGCGCTGCGACCAGTCGTCATCGGTCTCGATCACCTGACGCAGCAGATCGAAGGCCTGCTGCAGAGTGGCTGAGTCGCGTTCGCGGGCGTACACCAGATAGGTCGGGTAGCCGAATTCCGGGGCCTTGGTCACCGCTTCCAGCGCACCGCTTTCCAGATAGCTGCGCACCACGCGGGTGCGGAAGTAGCCGCTGCCACCGTGTTCGAGGATGTATTGCAGGGCCAGCGGGCCGAGGTTGAAGCTCAGCGCCGCCTTGGCTTTGTCCGGCAGGGCGGCGTCGTGCTGCCGGCGAAAGTCCGGCCCCCAGTCGATGTAGACGTAGGGATCCGGGCGATTCGGGGCACGTACCAGAATGAGTTTTTCCTCCAACACCTGCTCGACTTGCAGGCCGGGCCAGTATTCCGGCTGATAGACCAGTGCGGCATCGAGCACGCCGAGTTCGAGTTGGCGCAGCAGGTTTTCGCCGTCGCGGATTTCCATGCGCAGCGCATGCCCGGGGATTTTCGCGCGCAGTTCAGCCGCCCAACTGAGCATCAACGGGTTGCACAGGCTGACTTCGCCGCCGATGTGCAGCACATTGTGATAACCGTCCAGCAGCGGCAGGTCACGCCGCGCTGCCTCCCAGGTTTGCACCAGTTGGTTGGCGTAAACCACGAAGGCCTCGCCGTTGGCCGTCAACTTTGCGCCGGCGCGGTTGCGCACGAACAGCGTACTGCCCAGTTGGCTTTCGAGCTTCTGCACCCGGGCGGTGATCGCCGTTTGCGTGACGAACAACTTCTGCGCCGCGGCGGCCAGGCTGCCGTGGCGGACGATTTCCAGAAAGGTGCGGGCGAGGTCGATGTCCATGGGCGGGCCGGTGTCTGAGGTGCAGGCATTGTAAGTGCCGGCTCGACACCGCGTCATCGTTCATCGCGAGCAGGCTCACTCCCACAGGGAGCTGCGGTGGCCATGGATTTTATGACCGACACAACCCCCTGTAGGAGTGAGCCTGCTCGCGATGGCGGTCTGTCTGTCAAACCAACATTGACTGACCCATCGCTTTCGCGAGCAAGCCCGGCTCCCACAGGGATCGGTGGTGGCCATGGATTTTGTGACCGACACAAACCCCTGTAGGAGTGAGCCTGCTCGCGATGGCGGTCTGTCTGTCAAACCAACATTGACTGACCCACCGCTTTCGCGGGCAAGCCCGGCTCCCACAGGGAGCTGCGGTGGCCATGGAATTTATGACCGACACAACCCCCTGTAGGAGTGAGCCTGCTCGCGATGGCGGTCTGTCTGTCAAACCAACATTGACTGACCCACCGCTTTCGCGGGTAAGCCCGGCTCCCACAGGGATCGCTGGTGGCCATGGATTTTGTGAGCGATGCAGAAACCTGTGGGAGCCGGGCTTGCCCGCGAAGAGGCCCGCCCGGTCACCGCATTATCAACCCGCCAATTCGACCTTGCGCACTCGCGCCCAGTCCGCGACCAATCGCGCCGGGGTGCCGCAGGCTTTGCGCTTGTAAACGAAATGACTGCACTTCTCGGCGAACTGGTTGCGGTTGTAGAGCATGTCTTCCTGCATTTCCTGCAGCTCGCTTTCCCGGCATTGCTCGATCAGCACCTGATCAGCGCGCAACTTGCGTTCACGCACGGCGGCATAGGTCGGATCGGTCAGCGCCGCGTTGGCCCGTTGCAGCAGCCACAGCGAGAACTCGTCCGGGCAGCGCGGGCCGATTTCCTGGACCATGCCCAGTTGCAGCGCCTGCGTGGCGCTGACCGGCAGACAGGCCTGGGTCAGTTGTTCGGCCATCGTCGGGCCGACCGCGCGGGGCAGGCTGTAGGTCCAGTACTCCGAGCCATACAGGCCCATGCTTTTGTAGTGCGGATTGAGCACGATGTCAGCCCGGGCAAACACAATGTCGGCCGCCAGTGCCAGCATCACGCCGCCGGCCCCGGCATTGCCGGTCACGCCACTGACCACCAGTTGCGGTGCGCTGAGCAGTTCGGCGCATACATCGTCGATCGCCTGAATATTCGCCCAGGCCTCGGCGCCCGGGTCCTGCGCGGCCTGAATCACGTTCAGGTGCACACCGTTGGAAAAGCTGCCGCGCCCGCCTTTGATCAACAGCACCCGGGTGTCACGGGACTTGGCCCAGCGCAGCGCCTCGACCATACGCTGACACTGTTCGGTGCTCATCGCGCCGTTGTAGAACTCGAAGGTCAGCTCACCGACGTGCCCGGACTCGCGGTAGCGGATTGGCTGATACGCCTCCTCGTTGAACGGCTGGTTGGCGATCGACCAGTCGAGGGTTGGCACACCGGCCAACTGCCCCGCCAGCACGTGCCGTGCCGGTTGTTTGAAGGTTTCTTCGCCTGGCAATGGTTTGCGCCGCAGCGAGCCGATCCACAGGCTGTGGTCACCGGTAGCGACGAGCACCGCGTCGTCATGCACCGCGAGGATCTTGCCGGGAATGCCGGTGCGCTGATCAAGGTGCGCGTCGTACACGTAATACTGCCCGCCGGCCAGACTCGCCAGTACCCCGGGCTGGCCGTCGGCGGCGTCGATGCAGCGTTTGATGAAGCGCGAGCAGTCGTGCCAACTGAAGGTGCGATCGTCCTGCTTCATGTTCGGTTGCAAGCGGCCACGGACTTTCGGGTCGGCGTAATCCAGCGCGACCGGAGTGAAGCCGTCGATGAATTTCTCGACCACTTCGCGAATGCACAGAATGGCCGCATCGCTGACGCGACCGTTGTACAGCTCGGACTTGCGCAAACCCGACGGCAGGTTGAATTCGCAGGTGGCCCAGACCGGGCCGGCGTCCATTTCTTCCACCGCTTGCAGGGCGGTCACGCCCCAACGGGTCAGCTCGTTGCTGATCGCCCAGTCCAGCGCACTGGCACCACGATCGCCGACGATGCCCGGGTGGATGATCACCACCGGACGTCGCGCATTGCTCCAGAGTGCGTGCGGCACGCGGTCCTTGAGAAACGGGCAGATCACCAGATCGGCGCCGCTGTGTTCGATCTGTTCGCACACCGATGCTTCGTCGGTGAACACCACGACGCTGGGCGAATGCCCGGCCTGACGCAGTTCCAGCCAGGCGCGTTGGGTCAGGCCGTTGAATGCCGAGGACAGCAGAATAATCTTCAGTGATCGCATGGTTTTCTTCCTTGAAGGGACAGCCGCGGGCTCTCGGTGAGCCGTCCTTGGCTTTCGATGGAGCGCGCAGATTAGTGAGTGCTTCAGGGCGTCCCACTGACCGGGGTCAACGTTGTGTCAGTCAATATTTTTGCGGCGACGGCGCGTCTTATTCTTAATAGTTTGATTATCCTGATTTTTAATTACTTCAAATGTAAGCAGTGCTATTGCACAGTCGCCCCTGATTCAGAGCCGGACGATCCCGGCAGAACGATGGTTTTTCGCAGCGGGTGGGACCCGTTTCAGGGAGCAAGGCATGGGTGATGTTCAGAACCCGCATTACCGGATGATTGGGCAAATGTTCCAAAAGGACTATCGCTGGCTGTGCGCTGCCGTTGGCCGCACGCTGGGTTGCCCACACAATGCACAAGACATCGCATCGGAAACGTTTCTTCGGGTGTTGGCCCTGCCGGACCCGACCGCCATTCGTGAACCAAGGGCACTGTTGACCACCATCGCCCGGCGCCTGGTCTATGAGGGCTGGCGCCGCCAGGACCTCGAACGCGCCTATCTGGAAAGCCTGGCGCTGGCGCCCGAACCGGTGCATCCATCGCCGGAAGAACGGGCGCTGGTGATCGAGGTGCTGCTGGCGGTCGATCGCTTGCTCAACGGTTTGTCGGCCAAGGCCAAGGCCGCGTTTCTCTACCATCAACTGGACGGATTGACCTACAGCGAAATCGGCGAACGCCTCGGCGTTTCAACCAGCCGCGTGCAGCAATACATGGTTGAGGCTTTCAAGCGTTGCTATCAGGCGATGCAGACATGAGGCCGGACGAAGCGGTGATCGATGAGGCGGCGCAATGGATGGCGCTGTTGCAGTCCGGCGAAGCCAGCGCCGGTGAATGCGCGGCGTTCGAGGCATGGCGAGCGGCTGACCCACAGCATCAGCGGATCATCGAACAAATGGGCGGCGGCCTTAGCCTGTTGCGCCATCCGACCCTTCGCGGGTTGCCGCGCAACAGTCTGCTGCACAGCCTGAATGCGCCATCGAGCCGGCGACGTTTTCTCAGCGGCAGCCTGAGTGTGCTCGGCGTCGCCGTGTTGGCCGGGTTGCTCGGACGTCGTTACGGCTGGCTGCCGGAGGCCGGAGAACTGGCGACTGGCACCGGTGAACGACGCAGTTTCACTCTGGAGGATGGCAGTGCGCTGAGTCTGAATGCGCGGACGCGGGTGGTGGCGCAATTCGATCCGCAGCAGCGCCTGTTGGCGTTGCGCAGTGGCGAGTTGCTGGTGGACGTGGCCAAGGATCCTTCGCGACCGTTTGTGGTCGCGACCGAACACGGCCGGATGCGTGCGCTCGGAACGAAATTTCTCGTGCAACAGAGCGATGATTTTACCCGGCTGGTGATGCTGCATTCACAGGTTGAAGTGGTCACGGCTGGCGGTGTGCGGCAAGTGGTGGAGGCGGGGGAGAGTCTGTCGTTCAACGCGCAGGGCATTCTGGCTCTGGAACGCAGCAACGGTCAGGAAGGCGCCTGGGTGCAAGGTCGCCTGGAAGTGCGTGACCGGCCGCTGAGTGAAGTGATCGACAGCCTGCGCCGCTACCGCCGGGGCATCCTGCACCTGAGTCCCGAGGTGGCCGATTTGCGCCTGAGCGGCCTTTATCCGCTCGACGACAGTGACCGCACCCTGCAACTGCTGGAGCGTTCGCTGCCGGTCCGCGTTACCTGGCACAACCCGTACTGGGTCAGCATCGGCGCGCGGTTATAGCCTCATAACTTCTTGGCCTAATCGCCACCCTATAAAAAGCGCCGGCCCGCTGCTCATTCCCTGCAGACGCCTTCAACAGGGAAGCCCCTCGATGCTCTCACTCAAACAACAATTACCTTGCCTGACCCTCGCCGCCGCATTGGCGTTGGGGCTTGGGCCGATCGCGGTTTACGCGCAGGATTCTGCGACCCAGGTTTTCACTTTCGACATTGCCAGCGGGCCGCTCGATGAGGTGCTGCTGGACATTTCGCGCCAGACCGGCGTCCCCATTTCCTTCAGCCAGAACCTGGTGCAAGGCAAGCGCAGCAGTGCGGTGCGCGGTGCGTTGGGCGGACGCCAGGCGGTGGAGAAAGCGCTGCTCGGCAGCGGCCTGCAAGTCGAGCAAAGCGCTCAAGGCCTGAGCGTGCGCGAAGGCGAGGCGCGCACGCCGGTAGCGGCGAAAGTCAGCGCCGTGGCACCGGCCACCAGTGCCGATTACCGCATGGAAAAAGTCACCGTCACCGGCTCGCGAATCGCCCGGGCGCAGAGCGATGGCGCGACCCCGGTCAACGTCATCACCCATGAAGAGATGGAAGCGCGCGGCTACAAGAACGTCTACGACGCGTTGGCCACACAAACGCAAAACACCGGCATGACCCAGGGCGAGGATTACGGCAACACCTGGCAACCGGCGGCCAGCGCGATCAACCTGCGCGGCCTCGGGCCCAACCACACACTGGTGTTGATCAACGGCCGGCGCGTTGCCGATTACCCGACGCCGTACGACGGCAAGGTCAACTTCACCAACCTGGCGAACATTCCATCGGCGGTCATCGACCGTATCGAAATCCTCAGCAGCGGGGCCTCGGCGATCTACGGTTCGGACGCGATTGCCGGGGTGGTCAACATCATCCTCAAGAAGCAGATCAATGGCATCGACGTCAATCTCAAGGGCGGCACCAGCGAGCGCGGCGGTGGCGACAACCAGCGTCTGCAAATCAGCGGTGGCGGCAGTTGGGGCGATTTTGACGGCTTGTTCGGCGTGGAACTGACCAACCGCGATCCGATCTGGGCCGACGACCGTGGCTTCATGCAGAGCGGGCCGCTGGCGGACGTCGGCTACCGCCGCGACCTGAGCAACAACCGCTACCTCGGCCCCGGTTGCGGCGCTTATCAAGGCACCTTCGACAACAAGCTGCTGAACAACGCTGGCCGCTGCCGCACCGATCAGATGTACAACGATTACTGGACCATTCAAACGCAAAAGGAAAACTACGACGGCTACACCCGCGGTACCTGGCACTTCAGTGACAGCGGCCAGGTGTTTGCCGACCTGATGTATGGACTCGATCACATCCAGAACAACACGCGGGGTCCGACCTTCACCTCGCCGGATTTCATCAACCAGAACAGCGGCAATCTGGAGCGCTGGTATCGGCGTTATGGCGAAGAGGAAATCGGTGGTCGCACCAGCAACAACAGCAAGTGGACCGACACGTCATGGACCGGCACCCTCGGCCTCTCGGACAAGATTGCCGACACCGGCTGGCGTTACGATCTGGCGGCCAACCGCTCGGAATACCGCAGCGTCAGGACCACGCGCTACACGCCGCTGGCCTCGATTCAGGACTTCTACCTCGGCCCGCAACTGGGCACGCGTGACGGCTACCCGGTGTTCGCCCCCGATGCTTCACGCCTCGACCGGCCGCTGACGCCTCAGGAATGGGAGCAGTTTCGCAGTAACCTGACCCAGCGCAGCAAGTCGGTCTCGACCAGTTACAACGCTTCGATCAACGGCGATCTGTTTGACTTGCCGGCCGGCCCGGTGGGGTTTGCCGGCGTGCTGGAGGCGGGCAAACAGGAATATCGCGTCGACCCGGATGACGGCCTGAATGACGGCACATTCTATGGCGTGAGCCCGGCGCAAAGTTCCGGTGGTTCGCGCAAGCGTTATGCCGCCGGTGGCGAGTTCAGCATTCCGGTGACCGACACTGTGCTGGCAACAGCCGCTGGGCGTTGGGATCAATACAAGTTCAGCGATCGCAGCGAACAGCAGAAGACCTACAACCTGGGCCTGGAATGGCGCCCGATCAGCAGCCTGTTGCTGCGTGGCAGCTATGGCACCAGTTTCCGTGCACCGGATTTGAACTACATCTACCAATCCGACAGCAACGGCTACTACCCGGCGCAAATCGATTATTACGGTTGCAGCCAGGGTGTGCAGGGCGCGTGTGATCGCGGGCGGGTCGATTACACCCAGAGCGGCACGCCAGACCTTGAGTCCGAGCGCGGCAAATCCTGGACCTACGGTTTTGTCTGGTCGCCGTCGCGCAATTTCGATTTCTCCACGGATTTCTGGCGAGTCGAGATCGACGACCTGCTGACCACCGTCGACGAAAACCGTCTGTTGCAGCAAGAGAACGAATGCCGCAACGGCACCCAGGACATCAACTCGGCCAACTGCCAATCCACCTTGGCACGCATCGACCGCAACCCGGGTAATGCCGCCATCGACCCCAACCAGTTGCAACGGGTGCGGGTCAACGCGATCAACGCCGCCAGCGAGCGGGTCAGCGGCCTGGACTTCAAGAGCAACATCCGCTGGGGCGCGGGCCAGTACGGCGCGTTCAGTTCGGCGCTGGGCTATACGCTGGTGCTGTCGCATTTCTACAAGGAGTCGGACGAGGCACCGACCCAGGACTTGCGCACTTCGCGCACCAACTACGACTGGCGCAGCAAGGTCAACGCCAGCCTGACCTGGGATTATCAGAAGGCCACGGCGACGCTGATGGGCATTCGCTACGGCTCGGTCACCAACGGCGCGGGTGACGGGCGGCTGTCGCCATGGACGGTGTTCAACGCCAGTGCACGCTACAAGCTCAATGAGCGCGCCAGCGTCGGGTTGACGGTGAACAACGTACTCAACCAGATCAAGCACGATGACTCGGCCGGCTGGCCGTATTACCCGACCGGCAACTACGACCCCTACGGGCGGCAGTGGTGGCTGGATGTGAGTTATCACTTCGGTAGTTGAGCACGCAGTTAACGTATTACCGGCAAGTCTGTCAGAACCGTACGGCGACTGCTGAAGGAAGGAAAAGCGGTACGGCTTTACCCGATGCGGAGCGTCGTCGCTTACCAGTACGCGTTGGTGGTGCTGGAGATGGCAGCTCGCGCCTTGGGGGGCAGTCTCGGGCCGAGGATACGCGGTTGCTGAGGGACATCGCATTGGCTTGATGTGTCCTTGCCATTTTTTTGCATAACCTCATCACCCATCGGTCTAAACCGGCCTCTATAAAACACTCCTGTCCATTGCACATCCCTGCATAAACCAAAACGCAGGGATGGCTGTTCATGATCCATTTTTTACCCGTTAGATCCCGTTTGAGCCTGGCCTTGCTGCTGGCAATCAATAGCTTGCCGACAGTCGCTGCCGACGAGCCCACTACTCAGTTGCAACGCGTCGAGGTCACCGGCACGGCGATTCGCCGGGTCGATGCTGAAACGGCAGTGCCGGTCACTATCCTGCGAGTTGAAGAACTGCGCGAGCAGGGGGTGAGCACCACGGAAGAACTGGTGAGCCGGATTTCCGCCAACCAGTCCTCGGTCGGCTCCGGTCGTTCGGTGGGTTCGAGCAGCGGCGGGGCGTCGTATGCCGATTTGCGTGGCATCGGCCCGAACAAAACCCTGGTGCTGCTCAACGGACGGCGGCTGAGCAACAACGCAACCAATGCGATCAATGGTTCCGGCGTTGACCTGAATACCATTCCGTTCGCCGCCATCGACCGCGTGGAGGTCCTGCGTGACGGCGCGTCGGCGTTGTACGGGACCGATGCGATTGGTGGGGTGATCAACTTCATCACCAAGACCAGCCTCACCGAAGGCCAACTGAGTACCAACTACGACACACCAACCCATGCCGGCGGCGGTGAAAGCCGTAATTTCAGCGGCAGCTGGGGCTTCGGTGATTTGCAGGATGACCGCTTCAACGTGTTCGGTGTGGTCAGTTATGACAAGCAGCAACGGCTGGCCGCCGAAGATCGCGGCTACACCTACAACTATCAGCCCGGGCGTGGCCTCGATTACACCTCCGGCACCGCATCGCCGGCCAACTGGAGCCAGGGCAGCAACGCCACCAACCCATTGGCCGGTTCCGGTTGCAACGCGCCCGGCCTGCTGTCGCGCAATGGCATCTGCCGCCAGAGCCTGTGGAACTATCTCGATCTGGTGCCGGAAACCGAAAAGACCTCGGCGTTCGCCAAAGCCACCGGCAAGCTCTCGGACGATCACAACGTCAGCCTCGAATACTTCTGGGCACGCAACGAAAACCGTACGCAGATCGGTCCCGGTACGCTGATGGGCAACCAGGTCAACCCCGGCACGACGTTCTATCCCGGTAACGGCATTACTCCAGGCCCCAACGGTTTTGTCCTCGACCCGACGCAACCGGTGGATGTGAACTGGCGCGAAACCGCGGTCGGCGCTCGCCAACATGAAGACGACAATACCGGCCAGCGTTTGCTGTTGAGCTTCGACGGCAACGTGGTTGGCTGGGATTACAACGTCGGCGCGTCGTACAACCAGAACAAAGTGGTCAATGCCATCGAGGCTGGCTACGTCAACGACCACGCTGTGAGCGCCGGAATTGCCAGCGGCATCATCAACCCGTTTGGCGCGCAGACGGCTGCCGGGCAGGCGTTGCTGGCAGCCAACGCGGTGGATGGCGATTACTCGACGGCGGTCGGACGGGTCAAGGCGATTGACGGGCGAGTCAGCCGCGAGATTGGCGACTGGTTCGGTGCCGGCCCGTCGGCACTGGCGCTGGGCGGCGAGTATCGCAAGGAGGATTTCCATCAGGACTTCGCGCAGTTCGCCGCCGATGTGCAAAGCCTGGGTGTCGATCCGAATGCCAGTGTTGCCGGCGATCGCAGCGTCTCGGCGCAATACGCCGAGGTCAACGTGCCGGTGCTCGACAGCCTCGAATTGTCCGCCGCCGTGCGGCATGACAAGTACAGCGATTTCGGCAGCACCACCAACCCGAAATATTCGTTCCGCTTCCAGCCATTCAAGGAGCTGGTGGTGCGTGGCGCGTACAGCGAAGGTTTCCGCGCGCCGTCGCTGTATGAGTTGTACAACCCAAATTTCACTACCTTCACTGTCGCCAACTACAACGATCCACGGCTGTGCGCCGGTGGCAACCCGAGCAACGGCGGAATCGCCAACCGCGACTGCGCCCAGCAGTTCTACAGTCGCACTGGCGGTAACACTGACCTCAGTCCGGAAACCGCGCGCAACGTCACCCTCGGTTTCGTCTATCAACCGTTCGAGCGCCTGACTACCGGGCTGGATTTCTGGTGGATCAACATTGCCAATCAGATCGCCGAGTTCCCGGAGTCGGCGGTGTTCGAGAACCCCGAACTGTACCCGGATCGCCTGATCCGCAAGCCTGACGGCTCCATCGATCACATCGTCACTGGCCTGGCCAACCTCGGCAAGATCAAGACCAACGGCGTCGATGTCAGCTTCGATTACCGCTTGCCGAGCACTCCATACGGCAATTTCGGCATTGGCCTGCAAGGCACGTACGTCAGTCGTTACGAGTATCAACAGCAACTCAAGGGCGACTACATCGACAAGCTTGGCGATTTCCGTGGCGGCGATTTCGCCTCGGCCGGTGCCGTAGCCCGCTGGCGTCACAGCCTGACCGGCAGCTGGAATTACGGCCCTTACGGCGTTGCCCTGACCAACCGCTACACCAGCGGTTACCACGACTCCGACCGCGAGACTCACGATTACGTCGGCTCATACAACGTCTGGGACCTGGCTGGCACTTACACCTGGCGCAAGACCCTCAGCGTAACCCTCGGCGCGAAGAACCTGTTCGACCGCGAGCCACCGTTCAGCAACCAGACCTACACATTCCAGAGCGGCTACGACCCGAAATACGGCGATCCGTTTGGGCGGACGCTGTACACGCGGGTCAGCTACAAGTTCTGAATCCGCTCAGTGCGGGCGGATTTTAGTCACTTATTGATCTAAGTCCGCCCTATAAAAGTCGCCGACCTGTTGCACATCACAGGTAGGCAGGATGTTTGGTGACTGTGCCGACGCCTTCGCGAGCAAGCCCGCCAAGAGGCCAGTCGCAGCACCGCGTAAAAGGATCTGCCAATGTTCTCCAGGCTCATTTTATTCAGCGCTGTTTCGCTTTTAACCTCATTCGGCTGGGCCACCCCGCAACCAGCGCTGACGGTCTACGGCGAAGCGCCCAAGTACGCCCCCGACTTCCAGCACCTGGCCTACACCAACCCCAACGCCCCCAAGGGCGGTACGCTGCGGCGCTCGTCGCTGGAAAGCGGCCCGTTCGATCACTTGATTCCCTACATCGACAAAGGCACTGGTGTGGCCGAAGTCGACGGCTGGCTCTACGCACCGTTGGCCTATCGCAGCAAGGATGAACCCTACAGCGTCTATGGTCTGGTGGCGCAGCAGATGGAGCTGGATGAGGATCGCCGCTGGCTGCGTTTCTACCTCAATCCCGAGGCCAGGTTTGACGACGGCACGCCGATCACCGCCGAAGACGTGCGCTACACCTTCGAACTGCTCACCACTCAGGGCAGCCTGAAATACCGTCAGCAGTTTCGTGATGTCGCCGAGGTGCAGGTCGAATCGCCGACGCAAGTGCGCTTCCTGTTCAAGAACAACGACAGCCGCACCTTGCCGCTGGATCTGGCGACGCTGCCAGTGCTGCCCGAGCACTGGTGGCGCACGCGCAACTTCGCCGAGGGTGCCGGTTTCGAGATCCCGCCGGGCAGCGGCCCGTACCGCATCAGCACGGTGGATGCCGGGCGCAGCGTGAAATTTCAGCGCGTTGTCGACTGGTGGGCCAAGGACCTGCCGATCACTCGCGGGCTGTACAACTTCGATCACATGAGCGTGGAGTTCTTCGCCGACACCGATGTTTCCCGGCAAGTATTGAAGGCCGGCGGCTTCGACTACAACCGCGAGTTTTCCGCGACCAGCTACACCATCGGTTATGCCGGGGCGGCGCTGGAGCAGGGCAAGCTGCTCCGTGAACACCTGGCACCGGGGGCCGCGCAGGGTTCGCAAGGTTTCGTGTTCAATCTGCAAAAACCGCTGTTTCAGGATCGCCGGGTGCGTCAGGCCATCGCCATGCTCTGGGACTTCGAGTGGAGCAATCGGCAGATGATGCGCGGCATGTACCTGCGCCAGCGCAGTTACTTCTCGCACAGTGCGTTGGCGGCCACCGCGTTGCCGGATGCCGAGGAGCTGAAAATCCTCGAACCGTGGCGTGGCCAGATTCCTGATGAGGTGTTCACTCAAGTGTTCGAAGCGCCAAAAACCGACGGCAGCGGCAATGTCCGCGCCGAGCAGTTGCAGGCGTTGAAACTGCTGGAAGCGGCCGGCTGGAAACCCCATGGTGATCAGTTGGTCAACGCCGATGGCGAGCCGCTGCAGTTCACCTTCCTCAACGGCCAGAAAGGTTTCGAGCGCTTGCTGTTGCCGTTCAAGCGCAACCTGGCGCAGATCGGTATCGGCTTCGATATTCGCCAGGTCGACACCGCGCAATACACCAACCGTGTGCGCAATCGCGACTACGACATGATCGTGGTCGGCTATCCGGTGAGTCAGGCGCCGGGGCGCGAGATGTTCAATTACTTCGGTGCCGACGGTGCGGACGATCCTGGCTCCAACAACTACATGGTGCTGCGTGATCCCGTGGTCGATACGTTGCTCGAAGGGCTGGTGCAGGCCGACAACCGCGACAGCCTGTTGCGTCATGCCCACGCTTTGGATCGGGTGTTGCAGTGGGGCTACTACTGGATTCCCAACTACTACCCGCCGGGGATTTCCACCGTGTGGTGGAACCGTTTCGGCCGCCCGGCAACGGCACCGCTGTACGACGCCGGCCTCGACACCTGGTGGGAAATCAGCCCGACCGCGCTGACGGCCACGCAAATGCAGCAACAGCAAAAGGATTACGCCCATGTGGGGTTATAGCCTGCGGCGTCTGCTGCTGATTGTGCCGACCTTGCTCGCCATTCTATTGGTCAATTTCGTCATCGTGCAGGCGGCGCCGGGTGGCCCGGTAGAGCAGGCGATTGCGCGCTTGCAGGGCATCGGCGTCGGTGCTGTGGTGGGCGGTGGTCATGTGGAAACCATCGGCGGCGAATCCCGCGCGACCCGTGGCCTCGATCCGAAACTGGTGGCTGACATCGAGCGCCAGTACGGCTTCGACAAACCGGCCGGTGAGCGCCTGTGGCTGATGCTTGAAAGCTACGCGCAGCTGGATTTCGGCCAGAGCTTTTTCCGCGGAGCCAGCGTCACCGAACTGATCTGGCAGAAACTGCCGGTGACCTTGTCGCTGGGCCTGTGGGCGACGCTGATCACCTATCTGGTGTCGATTCCGCTGGGCATTCGCAAAGCGGTGCACAACGGCTCGGCGTTCGATGTCTGGAGCAGCGTGGCGATCATCATTGGCTACGCGATGCCGGGTTTTCTGTTTGCGCTGCTGCTGATCATCGTATTTGCCGGTGGCAGTGCACTGGACTGGTTCCCGGTGCGCGGACTGGTCTCGGACAACTTTGCCGAGCTGACGCCGTGGGCCAAGGTCGCGGACTACTTCTGGCATCTGGTGTTGCCGGTCACCGCGCTGGTCATCGGCGGGTTCGCCACGCTGACCATCCTGACCAAGAACAGTTTTCTCAACGAGATCTCGAGGCTGTACGTGGTGACGGCGCGGGCCAAGGGGCTGAGTGAGCGTCAGGTGTTGTACGGCCATGTGTTTCGCAACGCGATGCTGCTGGTGGTTGCCGGTCTGCCCCAGGCGCTGGTGACGGTGTTTTTCGGTGGTTCGCTGTTGATCGAAGTGATCTTCTCCCTCGATGGCCTCGGCCGTCTCAGCTACGAAGCGGCGGTGTCGCGCGACTACCCGGTGGTGTTCGGTTCGCTGTTCATCTTCACCCTGTTCGGCCTGCTGATAAAACTGCTCGGTGACCTGTGCTACAGGCTGGTCGACCCGCGCATCGACTTCACCGCGAGGACTGCCTGATGCTGACTCTATCTCCCATCGGACAGCGCCGCTGGGCGCGGTTCAAGGCGCATCGACGTGGCTGGTGGTCGTTGTGGCTGTTTCTGCTGTTGTTCGGCCTGAGCCTGGGCGGCGAATTGATCGGCAATGACAAACCGTTGCTGGTCGAGTATCAGGGCCAGTGGTACTTCCCGGCGTTCAAGCGCTACACCGAGCAGGATTTCGGCGGTGAGCTGGCGTTTCAGCCGGACTACCGCAGTGCGCAGGTGCGGCAGCTGATCGAGGGGCAGGGCGGGCGTCTGTGGTTTGCGCCGATTCCGTTCGGTTTCGACACGGTGAATTACGACCTGACCGAGCCGGCGCCGAGTCCACCGAGCCTGAGCAACTTGCTCGGGACTGACGATCAGGCGCGGGATGTACTGGCGCGGGTGATCTTCGGGACGCGGGTGTCGTTGCTGTTTGCGCTGGCGCTGACCGCCGCGAGTGCGCTGATCGGCATCGTCGCCGGCGCTTTGCAGGGCTATTACGGTGGCTGGGTTGATCTGCTCGGGCAGCGGTTGTTGGAGGTGTGGTCGGGGCTGCCGGTGTTGTATCTGCTGATCATCCTGTCCGGCTTCGTCGAGCCGAACTTCTGGTGGCTGCTGGGGATCATGGTGCTGTTTTCCTGGCTGAGCCTGGTTGACGTGGTGCGCGCCGAGTTCCTGCGCAGTCGTGGCCTGGAGTACGTGAAAGCCGCGCGGGCGCTGGGGGTTGGCGATGCGCAGGTGATCAGCCGCCACATTCTGCCCAATGCGATGAGCGCGACCCTGACGTACCTGCCGTTCATTCTCACCGGGGCGATTGCCACGCTGTCGGCGCTGGATTTCCTCGGTTTCGGCATGCCCGCTGGCAGCGCTTCGCTGGGCGAGCTGATCGGTCAGGGCAAGAGCAATCTGCAAGCACCGTGGTTGGGGCTGACCGCGTTTTTTGCGTTGGCGCTGATTCTTTCTCTGTTGGTATTTATCGGCGAAGCCTGCCGAGATGCGTTTGACCCCAGGACTTGATATGTCTGAACACTTGATCGAAATACGCGACCTTCGCGTTGCTTTCAACGGCCAGCCAGTGGTGCACGGCATCGACCTCGACATCCGCCCGGGCGAGAGCCTGGCGCTGGTCGGCGAGTCCGGCTCGGGCAAATCGGTGACCGCTCACAGCATCCTGCAGCTGCTCGACCCGAACATCACGCAGATCGACGGCAGCATTCGTTACGACGGCGAGGAACTGCTCGGCGTGCATGAGCGTTATCTGCGCCGGTTGCGCGGCAACCGCATCGCGATGATTTTTCAGGAGCCGATGAGTTCGCTGAATCCGCTGCACACGATCGAACGGCAACTCGGCGAGAGCCTGGCGCTGCACAAAGGCCTGGCGGGCGCGCAAGCCCGTGAGCGCATTCTGGAGTTGCTGGAGCTGGTCGGCATCCACAAGCCTCGGGAGCGGCTCAAGGCCTATCCGCATCAGCTCTCCGGCGGCCAGCGCCAGCGGGTGATGATTGCCATGGCGCTGGCCTGTGAACCGCAGTTGCTGATTGCCGACGAGCCAACCACCGCGCTGGACGTGACCGTGCAGCGCAGGATTCTGTTGTTGCTCAAGGCGCTGCAGCAGCGGCTCGGCATGGCGCTGCTGATCATCAGCCACGATTTGAATCTGGTGCGCACGATCGCCCAGCGGGTGGCGGTGATGCGTGGTGGCGTGATCGTCGAGCAGGCATCGTGCGAACAGCTGTTCCGTGCGCCGCAGCATCCTTACAGCATCGAGTTGCTGAATGCCGAACCTGGCGGGCATGCCTTATGTCTCGACGCGACCGAAGAGTTGTTGCAGGTGCGCGATCTGAATGTGCGTTTTCGTCTGGGCGGCGGTGGGTGGCGGCCGAAGACTTACCTGCAGGCGGTCAAGGGTATTGATCTGAGCCTGCAGCGTGGCAAGACCCTGGGCATTGTCGGCGAGTCAGGTTCGGGCAAGTCGACATTGGGTCAGGCGATTTTGCGGCTGATCGACGCCGAGGGCAGCATTCGCTTTGCCGGTGAGGCGCTGGAGCAGTTGAGCGGCAAGCAACTGAGGCCGCTGCGCAAACGCCTGCAAGTGGTGTTTCAGGACCCGTTCGGCAGCCTCAGCCCACGCCTGTGCGTCGAGCAGATCATCGCCGAAGGATTGCAGGTACACAGCGACTTGAATGCCACGCAGCGTGAGCAGGCGGTCATTGATGTGTTGCTCGAAGTGGGTCTCGATCCGGCAACGCGGCATCGTTATCCCCACGAGTTTTCAGGGGGGCAGCGGCAACGCATCGCCATTGCCCGGGCGCTGGTGCTCAAGCCGGACTTGATCCTGCTCGATGAGCCAACCTCGGCACTGGATCGCACGGTACAAAAACAGATCGTCGCGCTGCTGCGGCGCTTGCAGCAAGAGCATGGTCTGACCTACCTGTTCATCAGCCATGACTTGGCGGTGGTGCGGGCGCTGGCTCATGATCTGATCGTGATGAAGGAAGGTCAGGTGGTGGAGCGCGGGGAGACCGGCAGTCTTTTCAGCGCGGCTAAGCACCCCTATACGCAGGAGCTGCTGGCCGCGTCATTTGCCGGTTGATGAGCTATTGCCAGAGCTGACGCTTTCGCGAGCAAGCCCGCTCCCACCGGATCCATTGTGGGAGCGGGCTTGCTCGCGAAGGCAGTCGTTGCTTCAGCGAAATCCTTGATGCCTGAACGCAAAAATCCCGCCACCAGGGCGGGATTTTCTGCAAACCGAGCGACGTCTTACGACGGGAACAGTTCGGACAGTTTCATCGACAGCATCATGTCGCCTTCAACGCGCAGCTTGCCGCCCATGAACGCCTGCATGCCGTCGGTTTCACCGCTGACGATGTCTTTCAGGGTTGCACTGTCCAGCACCAGGGTGCAGTTGGCGTCGGCGTTTTCACCTTCCTGAATGTCGCAAGTACCGTCTTTGACGATCAGCGCGTAGTGCTTGTCTTCGTCGGTGATGTTGAAACCGAAGACCAGATCCAGACCAGCAGCAGCGGCTGGGTTGAACTTGGCTTGCATTGCTTTTACGGCATCAGCTACGGAGGTCATGGTTCGATCCTTTCTTGGGTAATGGGAGCTGGGTGATTACAGCAAGGTTCACAGTAATCCGGACTCAGCGGAAAGTGATGAGTTCCGGAGCCTTCAGCAGCTGCAGATGCGCATGACTGTTGAAGGAGGCCAAAGCCACCTCGCGACCGCGGAACTTCAGCTGGTTGAGCGAGGTGTTGACGATTTGCCAATTCAGTTCGAATGCCTGTCTGGCTGGCATTTGGGTAATCAGGTGGAGCAGGGCGGTGATGGTGCCGCCGGAGGTGAACACGGCGATTTTCTGGTTGCCGTCGGCCTGTTCGAGGATGCGCTGCAGCCCGCCCTGAACCCGCTCGACGAACCCCAGCCAGCTTTCCAGGCCCGGCGTGTCGTAGGTGCCATCCAGCCAGCGCTCGATGACCAGAGCGAAGATGCGCTGGAACTCGGCGCGGTTCTGCGCGGCGTTGCGCAGGATGTCGATGGCTTCCGGTTCGTCCGCGAGCATGGCGGGAATGAGCGCGCGGATAACCGCTTCGGCATCGAACTCGTTGAATGCAGCGTCTGTTTCCAGGGGCGGTACCGCCAGGCCTTTGGCGGTCAATTGCTCCAGCGCGCTGGTGGCCGTGTGCTGCTGACGGCGCAGGTCGCCAGACAGGCAGCGATCGAAGCTGATGCCCAGCTCGGCCAGGTGCTGGCCGAGGATTTCTGCCTGGCGCACACCGATCGGCGACAGGACGTCATAGTCGTCTGCACCGAAGGAGGCCTGGCCATGTCGAATCAGATAGATGCTGCCCACGTCCGCGTCATCCCGGTACGTTGAAGGTTTGGCGAGGTTATGAGGATGACGGAGTGCTGTCAATGAAAAAACATACGCTTGTTTGAAATGCTTGTTACAGGCCTGTTGCCAGAGGTTTCACGGCTGGCCGACAAGGCGGCGCATGGGTATGCTGGAACCATCCCGCGCGTGTTTTTGCATCCGCGCATTGTTTTAAGGAGTCTCTGTGGAGTTTTTCACCGAATACGCCAGCTTCCTGGCCAAGACCGTAACCCTGGTGGTCGCCATTCTGGTGGTGCTGGCCAGTTTTGCTGCATTGCGCAGCAAGGGCCGGCGCAAGTCGGCGGGGCAGTTGCAGGTCAGCAAGCTCAACGATTTCTACAAAGGCCTGCGTGAGCGGCTGGAGCAGACCTTGCTCGACAAGGATCAGCTCAAGGCGCTGCGCAAGGGCCAGGCCAAATCGGAAAAGACCGAGAAGAAGCAGAAGAACAAACCCGATGCCAAATCCCGGGTGTTCGTGCTGGATTTCGACGGCGATATCAAGGCCTCGGCCACCGAGAGCCTGCGCCACGAAATCACCGCATTGCTGACCCTCGCCACACCAAAAGACGAAGTGGTGCTGCGTCTGGAAAGCGGCGGTGGCATGGTCCACAGCTACGGCCTGGCGTCGTCACAACTGGCGCGCATCCGCGAGGCCGGCGTGCCGTTGACCGTGTGCATCGACAAAGTCGCAGCCAGCGGCGGCTACATGATGGCGTGCATTGGCGAGAAGATCATCAGCGCGCCGTTCGCGATTCTCGGCTCCATCGGCGTGGTCGCGCAGTTGCCCAACGTCAACCGTCTGCTGAAGAAGCACGATATCGATTTCGAAGTGCTGACCGCCGGTGAGTACAAACGCACCCTGACCGTGTTTGGCGAAAACACCGAAAAGGGCCGGGAGAAGTTCCAGGAAGACCTGGACATCACCCATCAGTTGTTCAAGAACTTCGTCGCCCGCTATCGCCCGCAACTGGCTATCGACGAAGTGGCCACCGGTGAAGTCTGGCTCGGCGTTGCAGCGCTGGACAAACAACTGGTCGATGAACTCAAGACCAGCGACGAATACCTGGCTGACCGGGCGAAGAAAGCCGAGGTTTACCACCTGCATTACGCCGAACGCAAAAGCCTGCAGGAGCGCATCGGCATGGCGGCCAGCGGTTCGGTCGATCGCGTGCTGCTGAGCTGGTGGAGTCGCCTGACGCAACAGCGTTTCTGGTAAACAGTCAGCCACAAAAAACGCCGGTCAATGACCGGCGTTTTTGTGTGCGCAGTAAACCTGACAGTTTAGCGGCGACGGAACAGTGGTAGCGGTTCGTCGGTGGCGGCCTGATAGGTCACCGAAAAGTCCTTGAGACCTTCCAGGGCTTCGTACGGGTCTTTGTCCGCGCGGATGGCAAAGGCGTCAAACCCGCAGCGATGCAGGTAGAACAATTGATCGCGCAGCACGTCGCCAATCGCCCGCAGCTCGCCCTTGAAACCGTAACGGTCACGCAGCAGGCGGGCGTTGGAGTAGTTACGGCCATCGGTGAATGCCGGGAAGTTCAAGGCAATCACCTGGAACTGCGCAACGTCGTCACCAATTTCCTCGGCCTCTTCATCGGCGTCGAGCCACACACCCAGACCGCCGTCGCGGGCTTTCAGGGCATGAGCATGATCACGCCACAAGGCCAGCGGCACGATCAGGTCGTCGCAGTTGGAAATACCGTCGAGGGTCGCGTCCTTGGGCAGCAAGTGCCAGGTTTCGTCGACAACCTCGTTGTTCTTAATGATTCGCTGCATAGACGCGTTCCTTGAAGAGGTCGATGCCAATACGCTGGTAGGTGTCGATGAAGCGCTCGTCTTCGGTACGTTGTTCGACGTACACGTCGATCAGCTTCGAGATCACGTCAGGCATGGCTTCCTGGGCGAAGGACGGGCCGAGGATCTTGCCCAGGCTCGCATCACGGCTGGCGCTGCCGCCGAGGGAGACCTGGTAGAACTCTTCACCTTTCTTGTCCACCCCGAGGATGCCGATATGGCCGACGTGGTGGTGACCACAGGCATTCATGCAACCGGAGATGTTCAGGTCCAGCTCACCGATGTCGAACAGGTAGTCGAGGTCGTCGAAGCGACGCTGGATCGATTCGGCGATCGGGATCGACTTGGCGTTCGCCAGCGAGCAGAAATCACCGCCAGGGCAGCAGATGATGTCGGTCAGCAGGCCGATGTTCGGCGTGGCGAAACCGCCTTCGCGCAACTCGCCCCACAGGGTGAACAGTTGGCTTTGCTCGACGTCGGCCAGAATGATGTTCTGCTCGTGGGAGGTGCGCAGTTGACCGAAGCTGTAGCGGTCGGCCAGATCGGCGACGGCATCGAGCTGCTTGTCGGTGATGTCGCCCGGGGCAACGCCGGTCGGCTTCAGCGACAGGGTCACGGCGACATAGCCCGGCTTCTTGTGCGCCAGGGTGTTGCGGCTGCGCCAGCGGGCGAAGCCCGGATGTTCTTTGTCGAGTTCGGCCAGGGCGGCAGTCTGGTTGTCCAGCGCCTTGTAGTCCGGGTCGACGAAGTGCTTGGCCACGCGCTGCAGTTCGGCGTCGGTCAGGGTAGTCTGGCCACCGCGCAGGTGCTCCATTTCCGCATCGACTTTCTGCGCAAACACTTCAGGCGTCAGGGCCTTGACGAGGATCTTGATCCGCGCCTTGTATTTGTTGTCACGACGGCCGTAGCGGTTGTAGACCCGCAGGATGGCGTCGAGATAGCTCAGCAGGTCCTGCCACGGCAGGAACTCGTTGATGAACGCGCCGACCACCGGGGTACGGCCCAGGCCGCCGCCGACCAGCACGCGGAAACCCAGTTCACCGGCTTCGTTGCGTACCGGCTCAAGGCCGATGTCGTGGACTTCGATGGCCGCACGGTCAGCGGTCGAACCGTTGACGGCGATCTTGAATTTGCGCGGCAGGTAGGCAAATTCCGGGTGGAAGGTTGTCCACTGACGGACGATTTCGCACCACGGACGCGGGTCGATCAATTCGTCGGCCGCGACACCGGCGAACTGGTCGGTGGTGACGTTGCGCAGGCAGTTGCCGCTGGTCTGGATCGCGTGCATCTGCACAGTAGCCAGTTCCGCGAGGATGTCGGGGATGTCTTCCACCGCCGGCCAGTTGAACTGCACGTTCTGCCGGGTACTGATGTGGGCGTAGCCCTTGTCGTAGTCACGGGCAATCTTGGCCATCATGCGCGTCTGACGCGAAGTCAGCTGGCCGTACGGCACCGCCACGCGCAGCATCGGCGCGAAACGCTGGATATACAGGCCATTTTGCAGGCGCAGGGGGCGGAATTCTTCTTCGCTCAGCTCACCTGCCAGATAGCGTCGGGTCTGATCACGGAACTGCTTGACGCGGTCCTCGATGATCCGCTGATCGTACTCGTCGTATACGTACATATAAGTCCTGTTCTCAGGCTTTGGGCTACTCGGAAAACGCTGCGTTTTCGCTTGCTGGAGTCCGATGGTGCCTCTGCAATTACGCGCGCACGGCCGCGCACTCCCTAACGGAGCCGGGGCAATATACCCGTTTGCAGTTATGCGCAAAAGTGATGTTTGAGTATATGTAAAGAACCAAATCGCCTAACGAGAATGGTTGTTGATTAACCCACATTTGTCGCGGGGACAATCATCGTCTTAACTGTGATCGAGTCTTTCTGCAATCACCGATAAAACCGACAAGAGGCGATGCAATGAGCAATCCGACCAAGGCAAGAAAGAGCGATAGCAGTGTCGATGCGTGGGCCATTCTGTTCCTGATCATTCTCGTTGTAGGGACAGCGGTATTCTGGGTCAGTCATCAATAAACGACCGATCCGGGTCCGCTTCCGACGATTGTCGGACAAAAAACGGGATCAGGCGTCAATAGCCGCTGGTTCGAGGGCTATAATGCGCGGCCATTTTTCCTTGGGCCCGGATCATTCATGTTGAAGTTTGTCCGCCTCAGCCTTCTGCTGTTCGGCGCGGTTTTCGGATCCGCGGCACAAGCGGAGTCGGTGCTGTTCCTCAATCCGGGTTCGACTCAGGAAGCCTTCTGGGTCAGCTATTCGCAATTCATGCAGGCGGCTGCTCGAGACCTGGGCATCGATTTGCAGATTCTCTATTCCCGGCGCCAGCCTGAACTCACCGTGGCCCAGGCCAGGATTGCCCTGCAGGGACCGAATCGTCCCGACTACCTGATGTTCGTCAACGAACAGTACGTTGCACCGCAGATCCTGCGGCTGGCAGAAGGCAGCGGAGTCAAGCTGTTCATGGTCAACGCGGTGCTGACCCCCAATCAGCAGGCACTGGTTGGCGAGCGGGCCGATCGCATTGGCAGTCTGGTGCCCAATGACGAGGAGGGCGGCTACCTGATGATGAAAGAGCTGATTCGCCTGCATCCCGCTGTGGCCCGCGGCGAGCCGATCGAGGCGCTGGCGTTCTCCGGTCTGAAGATCACGCCGTCGGCGCAGTTGCGCGAACGTGGCATGCAGCGCGCCCTGGCCGAACATCCGCAGGTGCGGTTGCGGCAACTGGTGTACAGCGGCTGGACACAACAACGCGCTTACGAACAGGCCCGACAACTGCTCAGGCGCTATCCGAACGTATCGCTGGTGTGGTCAGCCAATGATGAGATGGCATTCGGTGCGATGCGTGCGTTTGCCGAAGTTGGCAAGGTGCCGGGCAAGGATGCTCTGTTCAGTGCGGTCAATACCTCGCACGAGGCGTTGCAAGCGGTGGTCGATGGCCGCTTGAGCGCGCTGGTGGGAGGGCATTTCACCCTTGGCGGCTGGGCGCTGGTGGAGTTGCATGATTATCAACAGGGCGTCGATCTGGACCGCTATGGCGGTCGCGACCGACAGTTGCCGCTGTTGCAATTGATCGACAAAAACCGTGCCCGGCAGATGCTGGCCATGGGTTCACCGGCAGGCTATGGGGTAAATTTTCGCAAACTGTCAGCCAAGGGTCATCCCGCTTCCTATCGCTATCCGTTCGACCTGCAGACCCTGATGCACTGAACGCCGTCAGACACCGGCGAAATGCAGCACCAGCTTGACGATGGCAAACAGTGTCAGGGCGAACACGGCGGTGAAGCCGATCCCCAGGATCACGAAATGGCTGGGCTTGCCATGCGTGAAGTCCCTTGCCCGATTCTTCCCGCTCTGCACCCCGAACGCCGCCGCCATCACGCTGTGCAGCATCTGCCAGAAGCTCGGCGGTTTGTTGTCGACTGGATCGTCCATAAATCCCCCGTCTGTGTAGGTTCCCCTGAGAGCATAGCCAACCTGTCGGATTGTGCTGTTGCCACCGTCTCACTGTAGACGCAGTCGGTAACAACTCGTGGCCAATGCGATAACTATCTACCGCAGTCAACCGAGGCGGAAATGGTGTTCTGTCGTTCCATTTTTCAGGAGCGACAGAATGTCGATTCATCCCCCGACGCAGCCGGCAGCGGCGAAGAATTCCCGCAGCTCGTTGCCTGTTGAAAAGAAGGTCTTGGCCAGCGCGAGTATTCACGGCAAACGCCTTGAGCAGGTGGTACCCGGCTGGCTGGTCGACGCCAGCGCCGAACGTCGTGCCCATATCAGACGTGTCGGCACGCAGTTGCCGGAGTGGTATCAGCAGTTGTCTGCAGAGCAATTACGCGACTTGCAGGCGCGCACCACTGAAGGCTTTCTTGCCCAGTCACGGCTGGACAAGACGATGGCGGCACTTGAGAGCAGCGAAGCATTTGCCGAGGCTCAACTGATAAAGGCGCTTAAAGATCAATTCAACGTCGAGTTCGACGTCAACAAAACCCAGGTGTGTCTCAGGCACGCTCTGGAAGTCAGTGCGCTGGACATCGAAGTGTCCAGTTTTGAAGTCTTGAAACTCTCACTGGTGCAGGCAGCCCTGCATAATTTCGAAGCATCGGAATGTGAAGAAGGGGCCTTCCATCGCGAATCCGGATTCGTCGTAGAAACGTCGGCTCCCGGTACATTCCAGGCCGTGACGGCTGCTATCACCGTCAGCGAGTTTCTGTCGCTGTGTCGTACGCTGAATATTGGCGCCCGATACCAGGCTCGCGTGAAAGCGTTTTTTCAGTCGACCGGCGCATTGCGCGAGCAATTCATCAGCAGCCAGAAAACCGCATTGCGCGCAGCCGCAGAGCTGGCCCTGTCGAAGAAAGACATCGAACCGGCCGACTATAGAATGCTGCTGTCGGTCGTTGACGGCGAGGTCCATCCACGCCTGGGCGAAAAGGCCGTGTGGTTTCGCGACCTGAGCCTGATGAAGCACAGAATGACCGGTTGCGTGGTATTCAGCATCAGCGAACGCTATCGCTACACCAACGAGTTCATTGTCTATATCCCGCATGACCCGGAGCATCCGCTCAAACGCTATACCTCAGCGCAGATGCGCGAAGTATTCAAACGCAAATTCACGGCGCAAGACGCTGTGCCATCGAATGAAGCGTCGACTGCCTATCAGCGCTTTTTCAGTCAGTTCGTGGCCTATGCCGACCGCCCTTACTACTTCAGCCAATTCACCCGGCCTTCGGCGGATGCCCCAGTGGACCCGATGCGTTCGATCTGGGTGAAAGTCATCCAGATGATTTCACCGATTTCGGTTTTCACACAGATCAAGGAGCTGCCGCCCGAGCGTCCGGGCAAACGTGAACCGGAGGAGGATCCCTATCTCGACCCGTACGGCATTGTCCGCAAAGGCGTGGCGGGTCTCTGGGCAGCCAATACTGATCTGTGGCAGTACCTCTATGAGCAGCACTACGACAAGTTCATCACCGATGCGCGTGCTCACGCCGTACCAACGGCTGATGTCGATGCGAATGTCCGCGCGAAAAGGCTCAATCATCTGCTCGAATTCGGCATGCTCGCGCTGAACATGGTGTCGATGTTCGTACCGGTGCTGGGCGAAATCATGATGACGGTCATGGCCGGTCAATTGCTGTATGAGTCGCTCGAGGGGGCTGTCGAATGGACTGAAGGTGACCGTCAGGCCGCCAAGGCGCACCTCATCGATGTGGCGGAAAACCTCGCGCTGATCGGGGTCATGGCCGGTGTCGGAAAAGGCCTTGGCAGACTGATCGCGGCCAAGCCGGTCGCGGTGATCGAGAGGGCTGAACTGATTGAGCGCCCCGATGGCGCATTGCGTTTATGGACCCCCGACCTGGCGTCCTATGAAAGCCCCGTCGAGCTGAATCCAGCGTCTGTCCCTGATGCGCAAGGCCTGCATCGATTGAATGGCAAGACGTACATTCGTCAGCAGGGCAAGGTCTACCAGACGCAATTTGACCAACAGTTGAAGCAATGGCGCATTCTGCATCCGACCGATGCCTCCGCCTATCGCCCCATCCTCGAACACAATCGTCTGGGCGCCTGGCGGCATACGCTGGAGCGTCCGCTGACCTGGGATCGATTGACTCTGCTGCGCCGCATGGGCCATTGCACCGAAGCCTTTTCCGATGAGCAATTGCTCAACATCGCGGATGTCAGCGGGGTCAGTGATGACGCGCTGCGCCAGATGCACAGGGATCATCTGCCTGCGCCTCTGGCATTGGCCGATACGTTGCGCCTGTTCGAGGCTGACCAAGGCGTGAGCCGGATCATCGACCAGATCGAGCAAGGCTCCAGCCTCGACGCCCCGTTCCTGCTGACATTGCCACTGCTGCCGCAAATGCCTCGATGGCCTGTCGGGCGCGTATTTGAGATTTTCGACGGGCCGCAGTTGTCCGGAGCAAGCGTCAAGCATGGCGCTGAGTCGTTATTGCCGGGTGCCAGTGTCAAGGCACCGATCCGGATCACTCGCGCCGATGTCCTGAGTGGGCACATGCCTGCGCGTATTCTGGATGCGCTGGATGAAGCGGAGATTATCCGGTTGCTGGGGGCTGAAGCGGCCCGCGTCAGTGAACACCGACCAGCCGAATTCAGAAAGCAGTGGGCGGATTTCCTGAAGAGCCGCCAGCCGGCGATGTTCGAGCAGCTCTATGCCGAACCGCATCTGCATGATCCGCGGATTGCCAGACTGCAACGAGCGACACCCGGGTTGGGCCGCCCGGCAGCCATCAGGGTGTTGCTGCAGGCTGATGCCGAGGAGCTGGCGCGTCTGGACAGCGGCGGGCGCGTACCTTTGAGGTTGCTGGAGGCATCGCGAGGTTATGCGCAGCGCACGCGCTTCGATCATGCCATCGCCGGCTTGCACATGGAAAACCTGGCGTCGGCCGAGAGCCAGTGGCTGGCTCTGCGGGTGCTGGAAAGATTGCCTGGCTGGTCGCCCGATGTACGTCTGGAGGTGCGCGAGGGCAGTACCCACGGGCGGTTGATCGATAGTCTCGGCGATGAGAACTCCCGCCAGCTCAAATACCTGGTCAAACGTGGCCCTTCCTATCAGGCCTTCAACGAACGTGCAGAGGAACTCAACGGTATTGCTCGGCAGGGCGATAACTTTTTCGCCTCGGTCATGCATGCCCTGCCTGACAAATCGCGTCAGGCCCTGGGGCTGGCCGACGTCAGTCAGAGTGCCTCCCTGCGTCGACTGGTGATTGACCATGTCCATCTACATCGCGCTGAACTGGCCCGGTTGGCCGGCAAGCGCCATGGCGTCAGCACATCCTTCAAGCCCCCGCTGCGCGTGCCGGGGCATGGCCTCGGTTACTACGCCAGCGGACGCGGGCAGGGCGTTAATCCGCTGCTGGTGACACGGGTGCAGAATGTCTATCCAGCCCTCACCGATCAGCAGGCGGGCGGGTTCATTCTTCAGCAGTTGGCGTCGGGCAAGAGCGATGCACAAATCTATGAGCTACTGCAAAGGCGTACCCGCGAATGGCAGGCGCTTGAGGCGACACTGGCCGAATGGGAGGGTGAGCCGACACCGGAACCGACGCTGCAATCGATGATCGGTGGCAAGTCCAGCACCGTGCGCAACATCAAGCAGAGCTGGCGCACCTCACCGCTGGCGCAGATTCATCCACGCTTCGCACAGCTGGATCTGGTTTGTGATGAGGCGCTACCGCTTCTGACAGCAGACTTTTCTCACATACGGGAGCTGAATGTTCGCGGTCGCTGCATCACCGATACGAATGCCGACGCGCTGCTGGGCGTTTTTCCGCAACTGGAAAAACTGACCATCAATGCGACCAGCGAAACGTTCAGCAATCTACCGCAAGCCTTACAGGGAATGGACCGACTGACCCATCTGACGCTTTATGGCGCGATCCCGTTTGCCGCTGACATGCCGGCACGGTTGGGCAGGCTGACCCAGCTCGAAGAGCTGACAGTCTGTTCGTCGGGTTACCAGCCGATTGCCTTCGACGTCAGCCAACTGCACAAACTGCGAAAACTCGAGATCGCTGCCTATTCCTTGCTCGAATGGCCGGCCGGGGTACTTGAATTGCCTGATCTCGAACGTCTGAACCTCAAGGACACCGGGATCAACACCTTGCCCGCAGGGCTGCTCGAAGGGCACGAAAAGTTGTGGTCGGGGTTGTCACTTGACTGGTCGAAGTTCTCCCGCGAAAACTTCAAGGTCGCCTATGAGTACGTCAAGACACATCCCGAGCATCTTATTGACCGCGAAGCGATGGTCAGGGACTACTGCAAAGGTGAGTTGAACCGTCTGGGCGAAGGCTTGAGCACACCGCCGCAGAGCATCTTCGACCGTTTCTTTGAGCAATGGCCTGACGAGCAGCAACGATTCACAGCCATCGAAGCCTTGAGTGAGCAGTTTGCAACCCTCGACAGGCAGCTTATTGACTGGCTGCAAACGGGCATGGTCTCGCAAGAGTCACTCAGGGAAATAATCGGACGCTCCAACGCGACGCATGCCATCAGAAACAGTTGGCGCAAGGGACTTTTCAAACGCTACGGTGCGACGGTTTCCGCCTCGACGCTGGATTTGTCAGGGTTGATGCTCAGCGAGCTTCCGCAATTATCTGCCGATGCGTTCTCACATGTACGCACCTTGCTGCTTTTGGGCCAGCGAGTAGATGCCCTGCAACTGCGCGACTTCCTGGCGGCTTTTCGGGAGGTGCAGACGCTCGACCTGAGTGACAACGCCCTGCATGAATTGCCCATTGTGCCGGGTAGCCTGACGAGGCTGTCGCGCCTGGATCTCTGCGACAATCTGTTGACTGACACGCCCCGGTTGCAGGAGGGCCTGGAGTCATTGCCGGCCCTCGAATATCTGGATCTGCATAACAATCCTTTGACCGGATTGAGCGTCGCTGGCCTGACGCGCTTGAAGGCGCTGAATTTACGAGGCACCGATCTGCAAACCTGGCCCGCGGGGGCTGAGGCGCTCAGCCAACTGACTTGGGTGGACTTGCGTAGCAGCAAGATCACCACGTTGCCTCCAGCGTTTCTGGACAGCCATGCCGTGATCAACAGCAATCTGACCGGTAACCCTTTGACACCAGCCACGGCGGCAGCGCTGCGGGCTGTGCAACAGCGGATCGAGTTTGAAACGGGACTGCCCGAGGGCGCACTCGAAGCCTTTGCCAACGAACCGGTACCGCTGACCTTTCCTCCAGCAGAGAACGGTTTTTCGGTTGCCAGGTATTTGTTGCCACTTCCCCACGCGGCGACAGGCGAAGGTGAGACGTTGATGATCAACAGTCTGCAGCGCATGCAGCCGGCCTTCAGTGGCGAACAAGCGGCGCAGTTGATTGAGCAGATGCGCGGCAGCGGAGCGACGAATGCTGAAACAGGTGGTCGGATCAGCACCTGGAACCAGACGTTTGATACGCTGGTGCGCCAATTGAATGGCTGGCTGTACACTCGCGAGACCCATGGAACAGGCTGGGTCATCTCTTCGCAGACCCGCAGTCTGGCGGCCTGGCGAATCCTCACCTGTTGGCGGGCAAGGTTGCCCAACCTGCAAGGTGTGACGCAAGCCGTGCTGGATCTGAACGGTTTGCAACTGGGAGATATTCCGGCACTACCGGAAGATTTTGCGCATGTCCGCACGCTCAATCTGACGGGTACCAGACTGAGCACCGAGGGGGCCAACGGTTTCCTCAACGCCTTCACGCAGGTGCGAACGCTGGCGCTTGGCGGTAATGAGTTGGAGGCTGTACCGCAATCGGTGCGCAACATGTCTGAACTGGAGCAGCTGGAGCTATCCAGTAACCGATTCTACGATCCCGAGCACTTGTACGAGTCCCTTTCCGGCCTGGAACATCTGACTTCGCTGGATGTGAGCTACAACAACCTGGAGTCGTTCGATGTCAATTATTTCGGGCGACTGGAAGCGCTCGATCTGCGCAACAACAATTTGCTGGCCTGGCCGGAAGGTGCGCTGCAGGCGGAGCATCTGCGCATGCTCAATCTGAGCCGTAACGACATCACTACGCTGCCAGAGGAGGCACTTGACGGTACGCACGAGCAATTGATGAACGGTACTGACTTGACCGACAACTATAATTTGTCCGAGGAAAGCCTTGAGCGGCTCCGGGCGTATCAGGTAGCGGGGGAACGTCACCGGGTATTGGGTTTCTCACGCGCTGATCTTGAAGAGCTGATTGACGACAGCGCGGGCGGGTTGACCGAAACGACTGACAGCATTGAATCCGACGAGATCGTGTCGATTGACCCATCGCAGGCGCAATACAAAGCCCCATGGCTGGCCAATTTCGCTACGGCACAATTGGCGGATCGCGATGCGTTGTGGGAACAACTGGCTGCAGAGCCGGACAGCGCGGCGTTCTTCCATCTGCTGGAGCGACTGCAGGACACGCGCGAATTCAGGGTGGCCAATGCTGACCTGACGCGACGGGTCTGGACCGTCATGGAAGCCGCCGCAGCCGACACCGAGCTCAGGGAAGTCATCTTTGCCAGCTCATCCACCCACGGCACCTGCGTTGACGGGCGGATCCTGACCTTCAGCGGTCTGGAAACCAAGGTGTTCACTCATAACGCGTTGCTTGATTTGCCGTCCGATCTATCAGGCGCAAAAGGTGAAGTGTTGTTGAATCTGTCGCGGCGATTGTTTCGCCTCGACCAGGTCGACGAACTGGCGAAAGCGGCGGCAACACGCAGTGGTTTCGATGAGGCCGAGATGCGCCTGGGGTATCGAATCGGTTTGACCGCCGGCTGGGAGGACGGCCTGGAGCTGCCAGGACAGCCAAAAAACATGACCTATGCCTCGGGCATCGGCCCGCAACAACTGGTCGAGGCGCGAACGGAAGTCAGCAATGCCGAGCGGTCCGACAAATTTCTGGAAGATCTGATTCAGCGCGATTACTGGATGCAATACCTTCAGGAGAAATACCCCGAGGTCTTCAGGAAACTGGACGAGCTGCAATTGCTTGAGGACGGGGAAGATGACGGGCTGAGCGCCGACGATCCAGAATACTTGAACCGGTTGTTCGATCGTACGGCCGAACGTAACGTGAAAATGATCGAGCTTTCGCAGCAGGAAATCGATGCAATCAATGCTGTAAAAGCGCCTGTCCCGGGCTCTTCACGGCATCTGTCCAACGTCTGAAACTGAAAGCACAGTGCCCGGCGCCGGTTAAACCGGCACCGGGATCAACCCGTTTGATCAGTTGTCGTAGCCGAGGTTTGGTGCCAGCCAGCGCTCGGTGACGCTCAGGTCCTGACCCTTGCGCGAGGTGTAGCTCTGCACCTGGTCCTTGTCGACCTTGCCCACGGCAAAGTATTGCGCCTGCGGATGGGCAAAGTACCAGCCGCTGACCGCTGCAGCCGGGAACATCGCGTAATGTTCGGTGAGGAACACACCGCTGCGGCCAGCGCGCATTTCGGCCGCTTCCGGGTCGAGCAACGCAAACAGTGCGGCCTTCTCAGTGTGATCCGGGCAAGCCGGATAGCCCGGGGCAGGGCGGATGCCTGAGTACTGCTCTTTGATCAGTGCTTCGTTGTCCAGCTGTTCATCCTTGGCATAGCCCCAGTGTTCTTTACGCACCTGCTGGTGCAGCCATTCGGCGCAGGCTTCGGCCAGACGGTCGGCCAGGGCCTTGACCATGATCGAGTTGTAATCGTCGCCAGCGTCCTGATAAGCCTTGGCGACTTCTTCGGCACCGATGCCGGCGGTGGTGATGAAACCACCGACGTAGTCGGTCACTTCGCTGTCCTTCGGTGCAACGAAGTCGGCCAGCGAGAAGTTCGGTTTGCCGTCGGTCTTGATGATCTGTTGACGCAGGTGATGCAGGCGCGCCATTGGCTTGCCGTCATCGCCGTACAGTTCGATGTCGTCGTCATGCACCTGATTGGCCGGCCAGAAGCCGAACACCGCACGGGCGCTGATCAACTTTTCGTCGATCAGTTTGCTGAGCATCTCGCGAGCATCTTTGTACAGCGAGGTGGCGGCTTCACCGACCACTTCGTCTTCAAGGATGCGCGGGAACTTGCCGGCCAAGTCCCAGGAAATGAAGAACGGCGTCCAGTCGATGTACTCGGCCAGAACGTTGAGGTCGATGTTGTCCAGCATCCGGGTGCCGGTGAACGTCGGTTTGACCGGGGTGTAACCGGCCCAGTCGAACTGTGGTTTCTTGGCGATGGCTGCTGCATAGCTCAGGCGTTCGGTGCGGGCGCTGCGGTTGGCGGTGCGCTCGCGCACATCGACGTAATCGGCGCGGGTCTTCTCGACGAAACCGGCTTTGAGCTCCTTGGACAACAACTGGGTCGCCACGCCCACGGCGCGCGAGGCGTCGGTGACGTAGACCACGGCATCGTTACTGTACTTCGGCTCGATTTTCACCGCCGTGTGCGCCTTGGAGGTGGTCGCGCCACCGATCATCAGCGGCAGGTGGAAATCCTGACGCTGCATTTCGCGGGCGACGTGGACCATCTCGTCCAGCGACGGGGTGATCAGGCCGGACAGGCCGATGATGTCGCATTTCTGCTCTTTGGCTACCTGCAGAATCTTCTCTGCCGGGACCATCACGCCGAGGTCGACGATGTCGTAGCCGTTACAGCCCAGCACCACGCCGACGATGTTCTTGCCGATGTCGTGCACGTCACCCTTGACGGTGGCCATGAGGATCTTGCCCTTGGCTTCGGGCTTGTCGCCTTTTTCCAGCTCGATGAACGGGATCAGGTGTGCCACCGCCTGTTTCATTACGCGGGCGGATTTCACCACCTGCGGCAGGAACATTTTGCCGGCGCCGAACAGGTCGCCGACGATGTTCATGCCGGACATCAGCGGCCCTTCGATCACTTCGATCGGACGGGCGAACGACTGGCGCGATTCTTCGGTGTCTTCAACGATGTGGGTAGTGATGCCCTTGACCAGCGCATGCTCCAGACGCTTGTTGACGTCCCAGCCGCGCCACTCTTCGGTCTCGGCTTCCTTGACACTGCCGTCGCCCTTGTACTTGTCGGCAATGGCGAGGAGGGCATCGGTGCCTTCCGGCGTGCGGTTGAGGATCACGTCTTCGACGGCGTCGCGCAGTTCCTGCGGGATCTGGTCGTAGATCTCCAGCTGACCGGCGTTGACGATACCCATGGTCAGGCCGGCGCGGATCGCGTACAGCAGGAACACCGAGTGGATCGCCTCACGCACCGGGTTGTTGCCACGGAACGAGAACGACACGTTGGACACGCCACCGGAGCTCAGGGCATACGGCAGCTCGTCGCGGATGTAGGCGCAGGCGTTGATGAAGTCCACAGCGTAGTTGTTGTGTTCTTCGATGCCGGTGGCCACGGCGAAGATGTTCGGGTCGAAAATGATGTCTTCCGGCGGGAAGCCGACTTCGTTGACCAGAATGTCGTAGGAGCGTTTGCAGATTTCTTTCTTGCGCGCTTCGGTGTCGGCCTGGCCGGCTTCGTCGAACGCCATCACCACCACCGCGGCGCCGTAGCGCTTGCACAGTTTGGCGTGGTGGATGAACTGCTCGACGCCTTCTTTCATGCTGATCGAGTTGACGATGCCCTTGCCCTGAATGCACTTGAGGCCGGCTTCGATCACTTCCCATTTCGAGGAGTCGATCATGATCGGTACGCGGGAGATGTCCGGCTCACCGGCGATCAGATTGAGGAAGGTCACCATGGCCTTCTTCGAATCGAGCATCCCTTCGTCCATGTTGATGTCGATCACCTGCGCGCCGGCCTCGACCTGCTGCAGGGCGACTTCCAGGGCTTCGGTGTAGTTGTCTTCACGGATCAGGCGGGCGAATTTGGCGGAGCCGGTGATGTTGGTGCGCTCGCCGACGTTAACGAACAGCGAGCTGCGATCGATGGTGAACGGCTCCAGACCCGACAGGCGGCACGCCTTGGGAATGTCCGGAATCTGCCGCGGTGCGTAACCGGCCACGGCTTTGGCGATGGCTTCGATGTGGCCCGGGGTGGTGCCGCAGCAACCGCCGACAATGTTGAGGAAACCGCTCTGGGCGAATTCTTCGATGACTTTGGCGGTGTCCACCGGCAACTCGTCGTACTCGCCGAATTCATTCGGCAGGCCGGCGTTCGGGTGCGCCGACACGTGGGTGCTGGCCTTGTCCGACAGCTCTTCCAGGTACGGACGCAACTCACGCGCGCCGAGGGCGCAGTTCAGGCCGACGGAAATCGGTTTGGCGTGCGCCACCGAGTTCCAGAACGCTTCGGTGGTCTGGCCCGACAGGGTACGGCCGGAGGCGTCGGTGATGGTCCCGGAAATCATGATCGGCAGCTCGAAGCCCAGCTCTTCGAACACCCCTTGCACGGCGAAGATCGCCGCTTTGGCATTGAGGGTGTCGAAAATGGTTTCGATCAGGATCAGGTCGGCGCCGCCCTCGATCAGACCTTTGGTAGCCTCGGTGTAGTTTTCCACCAGCTCATCAAAGGTAACGTTGCGGTAGCCCGGGTTGTTGACGTCAGGCGACAGCGAGCAGGTGCGGCTGGTCGGGCCGAGCACGCCGGCGACGAAGCGCGGCTTGGCCGGGTTCTCGGCGGTCTTGGCGTCGGCGACCTTGCGGGCCAAGCGCGCGCCTTCTACGTTTAATTCGAAGGCCAGCGCTTCCATGCCGTAGTCGGCCATGGAAATGCGCGTGGCGTTGAAGGTGTTGGTTTCCAGAATGTCGGCGCCGGCATCCAGGTAGGCTTTCTCGATGCCGCCGATCACGTCCGGACGGGTGATCACCAAGAGGTCGTTGTTGCCCTTGACGTCACTCGGCCAGTCAGCGAAGCGTTTGCCGCGATAATCCTGCTCTTCGAGCTTGTAGCTCTGGATCATCGTGCCCATGCCGCCGTCGAGAATCAGGATGCGCTCTTTGAGGGCTTGCTTGAGAGCTTGAAGGCGGACGCTGCGATCGGACATTTGGACTACTCGAAAAGACCATTACGAAGGGCCGGGATCATAACAAACCTGTGCGGTTTTAGAGCATGTCACGCTTTTGCATGAATATCGTTCATGTTGGTACGGGCGTCATACTGTAGAATTGCGGCGTTTTTTTCAGGATCGGGATCAAGGGCATGTCGTACCGCGTCATCAGCATTTTCTTGCTGTTCTCAAGCTTTGGCGCGGTGGCGCAGGAGCCCTCGATTTCGCCTTCCATTTCATATACCCGTGACATTCAACCGATCTTCACCGAGAAGTGCGTGGCCTGCCACGCGTGCTACGACTCCGCCTGTCAGCTCAATCTGGGCAGCGGCGAAGGCGCTGGGCGTGGCGCGAGCAAGATGCCGGTCTACGACGGTGAACGGACCCAGGCCGCGCCGACCACTCGACTGTTCTATGACGCCTTCGGCAAACGCGCCTGGCAGCAGAAGGGCTTCTATTCGGTGCTCGACGCCCAGGGCAGTCAGGCGGCGCTGATGGCGCGGATGCTGGAACTGGGGCACAAAACCCCGCTGACTCCCAATGCCAAACTGCCGGAAGACATCGTGCTTGGCCTGCAGCGAGAAAACATGTGCGCGATGCCCGCCGAGTTTGAAGGCTACGCCGGCGCCCACCCGAAAGAAGGCATGCCGCTGGCGGTGACCGGCCTGACCGATCAGCAATACCAGACGTTGCAGCGCTGGCTGGCGTCTGGTGCGCCGATTGACGAGCAAGGCCTGGCGCCGAGCGCCCGAGAAGCGCTGCAAATCGTCCAGTGGGAAAACCTGCTCAACACCCCGGGAGCGCGGCAGAGTCTGGTCGGGCGCTGGTTGTTCGAGCACTGGTTCCTGGCGCACATCTATTTCAAGGACGGCGAGCCGGGGCACTACTTCCAGTGGGTGCGTTCGCGCACGCCGAGCGGCCAGCCGATCGACCTGATCGCTACCCGTCGCCCGAACGATGACCCGGGCACTCAGGTGTATTACCGCCTGTGGCCGGTGCAAGGGGTGATCGTGCACAAGACCCACATCACCTATCCGCTGAGCGCGGCGAAGATGGCGCGGGTCAAGAGCCTGTTCTACAGCGGAAACTGGCAGGTCAATGCGCTGCCGGGTTACGGCCCGCAGAGCCGCGCCAACCCGTTCGCCACCTTCGAGGCGATTCCGGCCCAGGCGCGTTATCAGTTCATGCTCGATAACGCCGAATACTTCGTGCGTACGTTCATTCGCGGGCCAGTGTGCCGCGGGCAGATCGCGACTGATGTGATTCGCGACAACTTCTGGGCGCTGTTCCAGGCCCCGGAGCATGACCTGTACATCACCGACCCCAACTATCGCGGGCAGGCCACGCCATTGCTGGCGATGCCCGGGCAGAATGACGACGTCGGCAGTGTCCTGAGCCTGTGGCACAACTACCGCAACAAACGTAATGAATACGAGGCCCTGCGCCGCGACAGCTACGCCGATCAACCGCCGCCGAGTTGGTCGACCTTGTGGGCCGGCAACGACAACGCGCTGCTGAGCATCTTCCGCCACTTCGACAGCGCCTCGGTGACCAAAGGCTTGATCGGCGAAGTGCCACAGACTCTGTGGCTGTTCGACTATCCGTTGCTGGAGCGCACCTATTACCAGTTGGCGGTCAACTTCGATGTGTTCGGCAACGTCTCGCATCAGGCGCAGACCCGTCTGTATTTCGACCTGATCCGCAACGGCGCCGAGCAGAACTTCCTGCGTCTGATGCCGGCCGATTCCCGCGAGGATTACCTCGACGATTGGTACCAGAGCAGCGGCCAGTTCAAGATGTGGCTCGATTACGAGGCCATTGACGACGACAAGCCGACTGCACTGAAACTCGATTCGAAGGACCCGAAATACGATTTCGCCATGCAGTTGCTGGCGCGTTACGGCGACCTCAATGCGCGGCCCGACCCGATCAATCGCTGTGCTGGCGCCTACTGCTCGCGGCCGAATATCGACCCGGCGCTGCAAAATGCCGAGCAGGCCCTCAGTCGCCTGACCTCGCGTCCAGCGGCCGGTCTGAAAGTGATCGATCAATTGCCCGAAGCCACCATGCTGCGCATCGAAACCCGCAGCGGCAAACGTGAGGTGTACAGCCTGCTGCGCAACCGTGCGCACAGCAACGTGGCGTTCCTGCTGGGTGAATCGCTGCGCTATCAACCGGGACTCGACACTTTGACGATTTATCCGGGCGTGCTCAGCAGTTATCCGAACTTCATATTCAACATTCCGGCCGAGCAAGTACCGGAGTTTGTCGATGCAATGGAAAACGCCAAGGATGCCGAGCGCTTCGAGAAAATCGTCGAACGCTGGGGGATTCGCCGCAGTCATCCGCAATTCTGGTTCTATTTCCACGACCTGAGCCAATACATCCACGAAACCGACCCGGTGGAAGAGGGCGTGCTGGACATGAACCGCTACGAGAATCTTTGATCGTTTGAGACGGACCTGCTGTCCCAATTCTTGGCAACACCGCAAATCTCAACTGTGGAGCGGTTTCGCTCGCGAAGGTGTCAGCTCATTCGAAATGGATGTCGCCTGACACAGCGCATTCGCGAGCAAGCCCGCTCCCACAGGGGGCAGTGGTGTTTCAGGAATCGTGGACAGGAGCGCTCAATGTTGATTTCAGTGCAGGCCCTGCGGGCGCTTGCCGCGTGGACGGTGGTCTGTCACCACTTCATGCAGATTTTCTTCGACTTCAAGGCGCGCGGCCCGATTGGCCAGTTGTTCATCGACAAAGGCGCAGTCGGGGTCGACATCTTTTTTGTCATCAGCGGCCTGGTGATTTTCTTGTCCACCGAGGACAAGCGCCTGCGGCCGGGGCAATTTCTGCTGTACCGCCTGTCGCGCATCGTGCCGGCGTACTGGCTTTACACGTTGCTGATGGCGCTGCTGGTGCTGGTCGCCGGACAGGTGTTGCCGGATCAGAGGCTGGACGTCGGGCATCTGCTGCTGTCGCTGTTGTTCATCCCGGCGCAGAACCCCGGCGGGTACGGGATCTACCCGACCCTGAATGTCGGCTGGACCCTCAATTACGAAATCCTGTTCTACGTGCTGTTCGCCTGTGCGCTGGTGTTCCGTTGGCAGGTGCGTCTGCTGGTGGTCGCAGCGTTGCTGTTTGCTACTTGCCAGGCGTTTGGCTGGGTCAGCGAGTTCTATCGTTCGGACATCGTTTACGAGTTCTTGCTGGGGATCGGCATCGGCATCCTGTACCGCCGGGGCTGGATTGGCCCGGGCCTGTGGTTGCCGTTGCTGGGAATTGGCGCCGCGTTGATGGCAATCTATTGCCTGACGCCGGCGCCACGACTGTTGAACTGGGGGCTGGCGAGTGCGGTGCTGGTGATGGCCTGCATGGCGCTGGAACGTTATGTCGAGCGCAATCGGCTACTCAAGCTGCTGGGCGATTGTTCGTATTCGGTGTATCTGATGCACGTGCTGGTGCTGTCGGCCGGTGGTTTTATCGCGCGACATTATGGAATCAGTCCGTACCTGATGTTCGTCGTCTGCGCTGTGGCCATTGGCGCAGGGTCTTGGTTGAGCTACGAATGGGTGGAAAAACGCAGCTATCAGTGGCTTAAAGCGCGGATCGATGGCGAACCTGTTGCTCAATCGGATTCCCAGCTTTCCCGACAAAAATACTAGGACTTTGTGCGGCGCGATGATTGGCGTAAACTGCGCCCAAGCCTGCGAGGAGTTTCCATGACCGCTATTACCATTACCGACGCCGCCCACGATTACCTGGCCGATCTGCTCTCCAAGCAGAACACCCCGGGCATCGGCATCCGCGTCTTCATCACCCAGCCTGGCACCCAGTACGCCGAAACCTGCATTGCCTACTGCAAGCCGGGCGAAGAAAAACCTGAAGATACCGCGCTGGGGCTGAAAAGCTTCACCGCCTACATCGACTCGTTCAGCGAAGCGTTCCTTGACGATGCCGTCGTCGACTACGCCACCGACCGCATGGGTGGTCAACTGACCATCAAGGCGCCAAACGCCAAAGTGCCGATGGTCAACGCCGACAGCCCGGTCAACGAGCGCATCAACTACTACCTGCAAACCGAGATCAACCCGGGGCTGGCCAGCCACGGCGGTCAGGTCAGCCTGATCGATGTGGTCGAGGACGGCATCGCCGTGCTGCAGTTCGGCGGTGGATGCCAAGGCTGCGGCCAGGCCGACGTGACCCTGAAGGAAGGTATCGAGCGCACTCTGCTCGAGCGTATTCCTGAACTAAAGGGTGTGCGCGACGTGACCGACCACACGCAGAAAGAAAACGCCTACTACTAAGGTGTTCGCTGCGGACATGAAAAACGGCGCCCCGTGAGCGCCGTTTTTTTTGCGTGAAATTCAATGACGCCTTCGCGAGCCAGCCCGCCCCCCACAGGTGATCGCATTGCAAATGTGGGGGCGGGCTGGCTTGCGAAAGGACCGTCATGGGCGATAAAGATGCGCATGCCCCGCGCGATACAGCGATGACTCGCTGAACACCTCACTGCCCAGCACTCGTCCAACCAGAATCAACGCCGTGCGCCGAAACCCCTTGGCCTGCACCTTCGCGGCAATATCCTCCAGTGTCCCCACCACCCAGTCCTGATCCGGCCATGTCGCGCGGTGAATCACTGCAATCGGGCAATCCGCGCCGTAATGCGGCAGCAGTTCGGCGATGATTTTCTCCAGGTGGTTGACCCCCAGATGAATCGCCATGGTCGCGCCATGCTGCGCCAGACTCCCCAGTTCTTCGCCGGCCGGCATTGCGGTCTTGTCGGCGTAGCGGGTCAGAATCACGCTTTGCGAGATGTCCGGAAGGGTCAGTTCTGCGCCCAGCAGTGCCGCGCACGCCGCCGTTGCGGTAACGCCAGGGATGATTTCGAACGCAATATTCAACTCACGCAAATAGCGAATCTGCTCGCCAATCGCGCCATACAGGCTCGGATCGCCGGAGTGCACCCGTGCCACATCCTGCCCCTTGGCGTGGGCGGATTTGATCAATTCGATGATCTGCTCCAAGTGCAATTCGGCGCTGTTGACCACGATTTCGGCCTGATGCCCCTCCAGCACAGCGGTCGGGACCAGCGAGCCTGCGTAGATGATCACAGGGCAGCTGCGAATCAGTCGCTGGCCTTTGACAGTGATCAATTCCGGGTCGCCGGGGCCGGCGCCGATGAAGTAGACGGTCATGAAGAAATCCTGTGAAAAACGGGGCAGGGCAAGGCTTCAGATGAAGATTGCTCATGATCAAAGAGGGGGATTATCGGGATTTTACGCAGCGCCGGCCAATGCCAACGTGGCCTGGGCGTATTTTTGCCGGGAAATCAGCAGTTTTGCCGGCGCCTGAATCAGCTGTTCGGCGAGGGCCAGCGCAGCACTTTCGGCAACGCCGTAGCATCCGGTACGTTCGTAGGCGATCTGTGAATGATGGCTCAGACGCTGCTGATAACTCGCCAGTTCTACGCTGCTGAAATACAACAGCGGCAGTGCCAGTTGGGCGGCGAGTTCCTGTAAACCGGGCTCATCACGCTTCAAGTCGATACTGGCCAGGGCCTTGACCGCTAAAAGGTCGATGCGATGCGCCTGCAAGGCCTGGTCGAGCAACGCGCGCAGCGTGCTGGCCGGGCAGCCGCGCTGGCAGCCCAGGCCGACGACGAAGGTCGGCGCTGCGCTGTCATCGGTCATGCGTGGTACTGACCATCGCTTTTGCGGCGGAACAACCAGGCGCTGATCAGGCCCAAAGCCAGCCAGAACGCCACGTTGGTCAACTGCGAAGCGATTTTGAACTGAGCTTCCAGCGCCTCGGGTGCCAGCATCGAATGCACCTCCGGCGGCGGGGCGCCGATCACATGCGGTACGGCCAGGATTGCCACGCCCAGCAGCTTCATCAGCCAGTGACGGCTGAACACGATCAGGGCCAGGCCGACAGCGGTCGAGGCGGCCGTGCCGATCCACCACATCTGGCGCGAAGCCAGATCGGCTGCAGCGGTACCCGGCAGTTCAGGCGGCAGGCCGAGGGTCGGTGCAAGCACGAAGGTCGCGTAACCGGCCAGGCCCCAGAGCAGGCCTTGCGAGGTTTTGGTCGGTGCACGCAGGGTGTAAAGGCCCGCGAGCATCAGGGCGAAACCGACGGCCACCACCAGATTGCCTCCGGTGGTCGAGACTACGCGCTGCCAGCCGTCTTCCGGCTCCCAGGCTTGTGCGTCGTGGGTGTGCCCGGCCATGGCGCCTTCGGCATGTTCATGAACGGCGACAGGTTCGGCTTTTTCGAAGGTTTCCGCCTGCAGAATCAACGGCGAGACCCAGAAACTTTGCAACAGGGTGAGGAGCAGGGCAGCCAGCAGGCCGGTGAACCCTGCGGTTTGCGCAATTCGCTTGATCATGTCGAAAGGTCTCAGTGGCACGGAAACGCGGCGCTGTGGCGGGTATCGTGGGCGGCGTTGTGCACCGCTTCGATGTGCGAGAAACCGGCGAAGTAGACGAGGCTGGCACCCAGGATCGAGGCAAAGATCGCCGCAGTCAGGCGTTGGCTCAACGTGGCGGTGCTGGAGATTTTATCGGTGTTGCTGCCGGTGCTGCTGATGATCGACATGGCGCTTCCCTCTGGAGTGTCAGCGGGTGAATAGAGCGCATGAAGACCCCTGCGAGTCGGGCACGCAGAGGTTCGAACAGCGCCCGCCCACCGCGGGTTTGTTATGTTCAGCGACGCACAATGCGCACTGTGTGTTGCGGGCCGGTCTCCGGGCTCACGAGGGGTTGGCGTCAGGCCGACCTGCAAGCATCACCTTCCCATGCCGTACTGGCACAGTGGATCTGACGCTTCGCTCGCTTACCGTTGCGGGGGCAGCACCGGACTGACATGGGCTTGAGTAAAGCACATGATTCACCGGTTTCCCGTTTCACCCTGTGAAGGGCACCCGTAACAAGTTGTGTAGGAGACCATGGGTTGGGGAATTTAGTCAATTTTGTGGGTGGATCCGGTGCTGCGGTAACGGCTGCTTAGGGTTCCACCCTGACGGCGGGTCACTTTTGGCAAACGCCCCAAAAGTAACCAAAAGGTCTATGCCCTGACGTTCGGCCCTCGCCTAGGCTCGGGTTCCTTCGCTCCGGGATTGATCCGGGCGCAGCGCCTCCGGTTTGCTTCGCTGCACCTCCTCTCGATGTGTTTGGCTGCGCCAAACGGTCGCTGCGCTCCCACCCCCGGATCAATCCCTCCACTCAGCCTGCCGACGGGCTTTGAGATCAAAATCTTTACTCGAGCTAACGCTCATCGTGTTGAGTGGGGCGGCTTCGCCGCATGGGGGGCACGAATTAAAATTGTGGGAGCTGGCCTGCCAGCGATGGCGGCCTCACGGCCGACCAATCTTTAACTGAGCACACCCGATCCCACTGTGGGAGCGGGCTTGCTCGCGAAGGCGGTCCGCCAACCAACTAACTCCAACTGAACACACCTAATCCCCTGTGGGAACTGCCGAAGGCTGTGATCTTTTGATCTGGATCTGGATCTGGCTTTTGATGTTGCCTTTGATCTCAAAGCCCCTTCGGCAGGCCGAGCGAAGGTGTTCATCTGGGGGTAGGCGCGCAGCGCCGTGCGGCGAAGCCGCATACATCGAGAGGAGGTGCAGCGAAGCAAACCGTAGGCGATGCCCCCTGATGGACACCGTAGCGAGGGAACACTGAGCCTCAGCGAAGTGCCGTACGCCGGGGCAAAGCCTTTTGGTTCCTTTTTGGCGTTTGAAAAAGGGACTCGCTGTAAGAGCGAAACCGCCAGCGGCAGCACCCGAAGCAACGGATATGCCCCCAATCCCAAAATCCACCAACCATTGACCCATCCCAATACCCTGCGTAGCCTTGCGCTTTCGAGGTTCTTCGGCCCACGCCGAAGCTAAGAAGGGAACGCGGTCCAAGCCGCGGCTGCCCCCGCAACTGTGAACGGTGCTGTTCGCTGCCACGCCACTGCCAACTCAATCCAGAGCCAGCGGGAAGGCGCAGCGAATGCCAGGCCCAAAGCCTGAACACCGTCAGCCAGGAGACCTGCCTCGTGACAGATTTCTCACTACAACCGGGCGGGGTGATCCGGTGGCGAATTCTTCCGCGCGCTCGGTCGCAGCGGATCTCGTCCCGTATGCCCGCCACCTTGCCAAAGGGCATCCGATGAAAACACTGGCCAAACTCCCTGTCACCATCGTCACCGGTTTCCTCGGCTCGGGCAAAACCACCTTGCTGCGACACATGCTCGACAACGCTCAGGGCCGCCGCATCGCGGTGATCGTCAACGAGTTCGGCGAACTGGGCATCGACGGTGAAATCCTCAAGCAATGCACCATCGGCTGCACCGAAGAAGAAGCCACCGGCCGCGTCTACGAACTGGCCAACGGCTGCTTGTGCTGCACGGTGCAGGAAGAATTCTTCCCGGTGATGCGCGAGCTGGTCGCCCGTCGCGGTGATCTCGACCACATCCTGATCGAAACCTCCGGTCTGGCCCTGCCGAAACCGCTGGTCCAAGCTTTCCAGTGGCCGGAAATCCGCAGTGCCTGCACCGTTGACGCGGTGATTACCGTGGTCGACAGCCCGGCGGTGGCTGCCGGCACCTTCGCCGCGTTTCCGGATCAGGTCGATGCCCAGCGCAAACTCGACCCGAACCTCGATCACGAGTCGCCGCTGCACGAACTGTTCGCCGACCAACTGGCCAGCGCCGATCTGGTGATCCTTAACAAGGCCGACCAGACCAGCCCTGAAGACCTCGCTCGCGTACGTCTGGAAGTCGCTGAAGAGCTGCCGCCAGCGGTGAAAATCATCGAAGCCAGCAACGGCCGTCTGCCACTGGACGTGTTGATTGGCCTTGGCGCGGGTTCCGAAGAGCACATCGACAGCCGCCACAGCCATCACGATCACCACCACGACGGTGATGACGACCACGATGACCACGATCATGACGCTTTCGATTCGATCTCCATCGAACTGCCGCAAGCCGATGAAAGCTTGCTGCTCGACGCACTGACGCAACTGGTGGTTCAGCACGGCATTCTGCGCGTCAAAGGCTTCGCGGCGATCCCGAACAAGCCGATGCGCCTGCTGATTCAAGGCGTGGGCACGCGTTTCGACAAGCACTTCGACCGTCAGTGGGGCACCGATGAAGCGCGCGTCACGCGCCTGGTGCTGATCGGCCAGGAACTCGACGCCGCGCAACTCGAAGCGCAACTGCGCGCCGCGCTCAGCGTTTAAGCCATGCACCTGCTCAGGACCCAGCCCGGCGGTTTCGTGTCGGATGACAACATTGCCGACCTTGGACAAACCCCCGCCGAGCTGGTGATCCTGTGCAGCGGCGATTCCAGCCTGGCGCTGCTCGCCGAAGCTGCGCAGCAATTGCCCGAGGATTACCCGAGTCTGCGCCTGGCCAATCCCATGCAGGTGCAGAATCACGCTTCGGTCGATCTGTATGTCGATGAGGTGCTGCGTCACGCCAAGGTGATCCTGATTTCGTTGCACGGCGGCATTGCCTATTGGCGTTATGGCGTCGAGCGGCTGGTGGAGCTGGCTGAGCGCGGTGTGCAGGTGATTCTGGTGCCTGGCGATGACCGTCCCGACCCTGAACTCAGCGACTTGAGCACCGTGCCCGCCGAGGATCGCGACCGCCTCTGGCAGTTCCTGCGTCAGGGCGGCATGGGCAATGCGCTGGACTTCTTCCATTGCCTGGCCAACCGCTGGCTGGCGCGGGACTACGCCTGGGACGAGCCGCAAGCGCTGCCGCGTACGGCGATTTACCAGCCACAGAAAAACTCCGCCGCACTGAGCGACTGGCAAGCCGAATGGCTGCCCGGTCAACCGGTCGCGGCGGTGTTGTTTTATCGCTCGCATTTGCAGGCGGCCAACACGGCGTTCATCGATGTGTTCTGCCAGCGCTTGCAGGCGGCGGGGCTCAATCCGCTGCCAATCGCGGTTGCCAGCCTGAAAGAGCCGGGCTGCCTGAGCGTGGTCGAGGATTGGCTGGACGAGGTCGAGGCGGCGGTGATTCTCAACACCACCGGGTTCGCGCAATCCAGCCCGGAAGCCCCACATCTGCGGCCGTTCCGGCGCAATATTCCGGTGATTCAGGCGATCTGCGCGCAGGACAACGAGCCTGGCTGGCGCGACAGCGAGCAAGGCCTCGGCCCGCGCGATCTGGCGATGCACATCGCCTTGCCGGAACTCGACGGGCGCATCATCAGCCGGCCGATCAGCTTCAAGGATCTGGCCTGGCGCAGTGAGCGCAGTCAGTCCGACGTGGTCTGCTACCGGGCGCAACCGGAGCGCATGGATTTCGTCGCCGAACTGGCCCGGCGCTGGAGCGATCTGGCGCGGGTACCGAATGCCGAGAAACGCATTGCGCTGATCCTCGCCAACTACCCGACCCGCGACGGTCGTATCGGCAACGGTGTCGGCCTCGACACCCCGGCCGCGGCTTTGAATATCTTGCGTGCGTTGCAGGCTGAAGGCTTTCCGCTGACGGCTCAGTTGCCGGACAGCGGCACTGCGCTGATCCAGCAATTGCTCGGTGGCGTCAGCAACGACCTCGACAGCATCGATTTGCGCCCGTGCCAGCAAAGCCTGGCGATGGACGCTTATCTGGCGATGTTCAATGCACTGCCGCAAGCCAATCGTGCGGCAGTGCTGGAACGTTGGGGCGCTCCGCAAGACGATCCGATGTGCCGTGACGGGCGGATGATGATCGCCGGTCTGCGCTTTGGCCTGACCTTTGTCGGCATTCAACCGGCGCGCGGTTATCAGGTCGATCCGAGTGCGGTGTATCACGACCCGGATCTGGTGCCGCCCCACGGCTATCTGGCGTTCTACTTCTGGCTGCGCAACACCTACGGCGCGCACGCGGTGATTCACGTCGGCAAGCACGGTAACCTCGAATGGCTGCCGGGCAAGGGCGTCGGCCTTTCGCAAAACTGCTGGCCGGACGTGCTGCTCGGGCCGCTGCCGAACATCTATCCGTTTATCGTCAATGACCCGGGTGAGGGCGCACAGGCCAAACGACGCACGCAAGCGGTGATCATCGACCACCTGATGCCGCCGCTGACCCGTGCCGAAACCTACGGCCCGCTGCGCAATCTGGAACTGTTGGCCGACGAATATTACGAAGCCCAACTGCTCGACCCGCGCCGCGCCCGCGAGCTGCAGCGCGACATCCTGCAACTGGTGCGCGAGACGCAGATCGACCGTGAACTGCAACTCGACGCCGGCCTGGACAGCGACGCCGACGCAGCGATCTGGCTACCGCGGCTGGACACCTATCTGTGTGACCTCAAGGAATCGCAGATTCGCGATGGCCTGCACATTTTCGGTGAGTCACCGACCGGACGTTTGCGCATCGACACGTTGCTGGCGCTGCTGCGCATTCCGCGTGGCGACGGCAAGGGCGCACAGTCGAGTTTGCTGCGGGCTGTGGCGAAAGCCTTTGAGCTGGGGTTTGATCCGCTGGATTGTGCGTTGGCCGAGCCGTGGAATGGCCCGCGTCCGCAGGCGCTGCAAAACGTCAGCGATGAAATCTGGCGCAGCGCCGGCGATACCCGCGAACGCCTCGAACTGTTCGCCACCCAACTGATCACCCAGGCACTCCAAATCCCCTGTGGGAGCGAGCCTGCTCGCGAAAGCGGTGTTTCAGCCGACATTGATTTACCTGACCCACCGCCATCGCGAGCAGGCTCACTCCGACAGGATCCGCGTTGGGCTGAAGTCAGCGTAATCATTGAGAACCTGCGCGAAGTCGTCGCCCCGCGTCTCGACGCCTGCGGTCCCGCCGAAATGCGTGGCTTGCTCGATGCGCTGAACGGCCGCTTCGTCCCTGCCGGCCCAAGCGGCGCGCCGAGCCGTGGCCGTCTCGACGTGCTGCCCACCGGGCGCAACTTCTACTCGGTGGACGTGCGCAACCTGCCGACCACCACCGCGTGGCGCATCGGTTTTCAGTCCGCCACGCTGATTCTCGAACGGCACCTGCAGGATCACGGCGATCACCTGCGCCAGCTCGGCCTGTCGGTGTGGGGCACCGCGACCATGCGCACCGGCGGCGACGACATCGCCCAGGCCATGGCGCTGATGGGCGTGCGTCCGGTGTGGGCTACCGGCAGTCAGCGCGTTGATGACTTTGAAATTCTGCCGCTGAGTCTGCTGGACCGGCCACGGGTCGATGTGACGTTGCGGGTCTCCGGGTTCTTCCGCGATGCCTTTGCCAACCTGATCCGCCTGTTCGACGCGGCCGTGCAAGCGGTGGCAGCACTGGACGAACCCGACGATCTCAACCCGCTGGCGGCGAAAGTGCGTGCCGAGCGCGAGGCTCTGCTGCAATCGGGGCTGGATGAAGACGCGGCGCGGCGCCAGGCCGGTTGGCGGATCTTCGGCGCTAAACCCGGAGCGTACGGCGCGGGTGTGCAGGGCGCCATCGATGGACGTCTGTGGCAGAGCCGCGAGGATCTGGCCGAGGTCTATCTGAATTGGGGCGCCTACGCATACGGTGGGTCCGACGAGGGCACCGCCGCCCGCGAGCAGTTCGTCCAGCGCCTGAGCCAGGTGCAGGCTGTGCTGCAAAACCAGGACAATCGCGAGCATGACTTGCTCGATTCCAACGACTATTACCAGTTCCAGGGCGGCATGCTCGCGGCGGTGGAAACCCTGCGCGGGGAAGCGGCGGCCAGTTATCACGGCGATCACAGCCAGCCGGATCTGCCGAAAATCCGCACCCTGAAAGAAGAACTGAATCGGGTGATCCGCTCGCGGGCGGCCAATCCGAAATGGATCGACGGGGTCAAGCGCCACGGCTATAAAGGCGCGTTCGAACTGGCAGCGACGGTCGATAACCTGTTCGCCTTCGATGCCACCACGCAACTGATCGACGATCATCAGTATGCGTTGCTGGCCGACGCCTATTTGCTCGATCCGGCGACCCGCGACTTTGTCCGCGAGCACAATCCGCATGCGCTGCGCGACATGACCGAGCGCATGCTGGAAGCGCAACAGCGCGGAATGTGGCAGGAACCCGGCGCCTATAAAGAGGCCCTCGAAAACCTGCTGCTGGATATAGAAGAAGACACCTGATGCGCTGTAAATCAACTGTGGGAGCGGGCTTGCTCGCGAAGGCGTCGTGTCAGTGGATATACCTTTTACGGATACCCCGCTTTCGCGAGCAAGCCCGCTCCCACAGGGGATCAGGTTAGCGCCCAATGTTTTTCGATAGATCACCGACCATGACTGAGTATTGAAGATGACCGACACCCCGCATTTCCCGCTCTCCGCTGTGGTCGGCGCCGATGACCTGAAACTCGCTCTGTGCCTCACCGCCATCGACCCGAAAATCGGTGGCGTGCTGATCGAAGGTCCGCGTGGCATGGCCAAATCGACCCTGGCCCGTGGTCTGGCCGATCTGCTGGCGAGCGGTCAGTTCGTCACGCTGCCGCTGGGCGCCACCGAAGAGCGTCTGGTCGGCACGCTCGATCTTGACGCCGCGTTGAGTGAAGGGCGCGCGCAGTTTTCCCCCGGTGTGCTGGCCAAGGCCGATGGCGGCGTGTTGTACGTCGATGAAGTGAACCTGCTGCCCGACCATCTGGTGGATCTGCTGCTCGATGTGGCGGCCAGCGGCACCAACCTGATTGAACGCGATGGTATTTCTCATCGGCATTCGGCCCGATTCGTGTTGATTGGCACAATGAACCCGGAAGAGGGCGAATTGCGTCCGCAACTGCTCGACCGTTTCGGCCTGAACGTCGCTCTCAGCGGTCACACGGTACCGGCCGAACGCGGGCAGATCATTCGTCGCCGACTGGATTTCGACAGCGATCCACAAGCGTTCTGCGCGCAGTGGGAAACGCAGCAGCAAACCCTGCGTGAGCGTTGCGAACACGCGCGCAGTGCCTTGTCGGGCATTCCCCTGGACGACGACGCCTTGGCGCTGATCACCGAACGTTGCTTTGCTGCTGGTGTTGATGGCTTGCGTGCCGATCTGGTCTGGCTGCGTGCTGCCCGGGCCCACGCGGCGTGGCGCGGTGCTGACGCGATTGCCGAGCAGGACATCGACGCGGTGGCGGAATTCGCGCTGCGTCATCGCCGTCGTGAATCGCCTTCGTCCAGCCCTCAGCCCCCTGCGCAGCACTCGACCCATGCGCAGGCCGGGCCGAGCGAAGGGCAGGGGCAGTGGGGCGACATGCCTGCCCCGGCACTGGCCACCGGTGCGCGCCGTGAAGTGCCGAGCTGGCCAAAAAAGTAACCGGCATTCGTCCCCGATCCGACGTGGGGGCGAATGCCAGACCCCGCGCCGGACGACTCGACCACGGACGCCAGGGCCAACGCCACGCCGCGCGCAGCGGCTCGGTGAACTGGCCGGGTACGTTGCTCAGCGGTCGGCCGCAGACACGGGAAGATCTGCAGTTCCAGTTACGCACCCGTTCGGCCCATGAGCTGTGGCTGGTGATCGTCGATGCGTCGGCCTCGACTCGTCGTCATCAGGCACTGAGCGATGCCAAGGGCTTGCTCGCGCAATTGTTCGATGATGCCTATCGACAGCGCGCCCGTCTGGCATTACTGACTGCCAGCGGCAGTGCGCCGAAATGGCAGGTACAGGGCTTGAAGGCGTCGAGTGGCTTGCGCACCTGGCTGGAAGCGCTGGGGGCGGGCGGCGGCACGCCGTTGCTGGCTGCGTTGACGCAGGCGCAGCAATGGCTGGCGCAGCGGAAAAAGCGTTTTCCTGCCGAGCAGCAGCGATTGCTGCTGGTCACGGACGGGCGCCTGAAAGCCTTGCCGCCGCTGCTGCCGCTGGAGTGCCCGGGGTTGTTGATCGACATTGAGCGTGGGCCGATCCGCTTGGCCCGAGCGCGGCAAATTGCGGCGGCGCTGAATGCGCAGTATCGGCATATCGATGATCTGTGATGCCTGAACGGGCCTCTTCGCGAGCAGGCTCGCTCCCACAAGGTTGCTGAACACCGCTTCCGCTGTGGGAGCGAGCCTGCTCGCGAAGAGGTTCACTCGGTTGCTGATCTGCCAACCACAATTCGCAGCGCTGCTCTATGCTCCACTCCAGCCCAATCACAAGGAGTGAATCATGCGGGTACTGGTCGCCAATCCTCAGGACGATTTTCGCGTCAAAGCCTACGCCGGCACCAACGGCGTGTTGCTCGCCATGGATCTGGCCGAGCCCCGACGCAAAGGTTTGCTCGGCTTTGCCATCGAGAAGCAGCAGGGCGACAAGCCGTGGCAGTTCCTGTTCAACAGCCTGACGTTTCCCGGCATGGCCCACACTTTTCCCCAATATCACGCCACGCCCAGCGATAAAGCGCCGCTGCAGAAATTTCGCTGGGCCGATTACGCAGTCAACCCAGGCACAACCTTGCACTATCGCGTGCACTTGGCCTACGGCACGGCGGACGCGCCGCAATTGGGCGAGTCGCTGGAGCTGAGCATCACGTCCGACGATGGCCACCCGGCCAACCAGAGCGTGATCTTCAATCGTGCCGTGGCCGCCAGCCAGGCCTTCCAGCGCAAGTTCCCCGACCTCGACGCGCAAATCAGCGCCAACAAGAACCTGCCCATTGAAGCGTGGCCCGACGCAGCGCGCCTGTGGCTGGAGAACGGGCTGCTGGAGCGTTTGCTGGGTTACATCGAGCGTGCGGTGGACGCTCAGTGGGCGCTGGATATCGCGATCTACGAGTACCAGTTGCAGGCGATCATCGATGCGGTGAACGCGGCGTTCGCCCGAGGCGTTCGAGTGCGTGTGCTGTATCACGCCCGACCGGATGACGCCGATACGGCACTGAACGAAACCAACCTGGCGAAATTGCCGGCGGCGAACAAGCGCGGTCGAATCACCCACGAGATCTTCCACGACAAGTTCATTGTCCTCAGCCGCGTCGATGCTGCCGGGCAGCGTCAACCGCAGGCCGTGTTGTGCGGCAGCACCAATTTCACCGTCAATGGTGTGTATCGCCAGGCCAACGTGGTGCACACCCTCGATGACGTGACGATCGCCGCGCGTTATCTGCAAACGTTCGAAGAGGTCTGGGCGAATCCCGCCGATGTCGGCGCGACGCGCACCTGGATCACTGCCAACAACCCCATTGACCCCACGCAACCGTTGTTCGCCGGGTTCTCGCCACGCAGCGGTGGCGCCGACCTGCGCGAATTCGTCGAGATCATCGAGGCGGCTAAAAAGGACGTATTGTTCGTCACTGCGTTTACCTTGCCGGACGCGATTCTCAACGCGCTGCTCGGCAAGCCCCATGACGATATCCTGCGTTACGGCCTGCAAAACACCGCGAGCAGCATCACGGGGTTTCACGCGGACCGTACGGCCGAATTCGCCGCCACGGCTTTGCTCAACACCGGGCTGGAAGGCTGGCTGAAGGAAAACATGAAAGGCCAGAAGGGCAACCTGCTGGTGCACACCAAAGCCGTGATTACCGACTTCACCACAGACGCGCCGACCATCATCAGCGGCAGCCACAACCTCAGCACCTCGGCCAGCAATGGCAATGACGAGAACTTCCTTATCATTCGTGGCGACACTGATCTGGCCGACCGCTATGGTCTGGAATTGCTGCGGTTCTACGAGCATTACCGCTTTCGCTATTTCGCGAAAAAACTGGAGCTGAAGCAGGTTAGTCCGCTGGCGGTGGATGACAGCTGGACCAACGATTACTACGTCGAGGGGGATTTGCGGCAGTTGTCGCGGTTGCGTTTTGCCGGGCGTTGATGTTGCGCGTTTGATGGCCTCTTCGCGAGCAAGCCCGCTCCCACATTGGATCTTCAGTGAACCCGGAACCGGTGTCCGACAAATAATCCCTGTGAGAGCGGGCTTGCTCGCGAGAGGGCCATCAGGAAACGCTTTTTTGTGTTCTTACAGATTTTGAAATGATTTGCCGCTGTAGAAAATGTGCCTTGAGCCTGTACGCTCCAAGGCCATTTTTCATTCAGGATTTACATGAACACCCTCTCGGAGCCTCCCAGTCGTACCTTCTCCTCGCGCCATCGCGCGGTCTTGACTCACTCGCAGCATCCGGTCTTCCGACTCCCGACTATCGTTGTCAACGCGGCTTCAGAGCCTTCGCGTTGCGCTTTGCCGTGTCCGGCAGCCTGAATTCACTGAAGAGAGATCGAGACATTTTATGGAATGGTTAGCGGATCCCACGGCCTGGTTAGGCTTGTTGACCCTGATTGTGCTGGAACTGGTGCTGGGTATCGACAACCTGGTGTTCATCGCGATTCTGGCGGACAAACTGCCGCCGCATCAGCGCGACCGCGCGCGGATCATCGGCTTGTCGCTGGCCTTGATCATGCGCCTGGGCCTGTTGGCGAGTATTTCCTGGCTGGTGACCCTCACGCAGCCGTTGTTCGAGGTGTTCGGCAAGAGCTTCTCCGGTCGAGACCTGATCATGCTGTTCGGTGGTGTGTTCCTGTTGTTCAAGGCCACCATGGAGCTGCACGAACGGCTTGAGGGCCACGTCGGCCAGCGCTCGAACAACGCCGCTTATGCGCTGTTCTGGCCAATCGTGGCGCAGATCGTGGTGCTCGACGCCGTGTTTTCGCTGGACGCGGTGATCACGGCGGTCGGCATGGTTGATGAACTGGCGGTGATGATGATCGCGGTGATCATTTCCATCGGCCTGATGATCGTCGCAAGCAAGCCGCTGACTCGCTTCGTCAATGCGCACCCGACGGTGATCATGTTGTGTCTGGGCTTCCTGATGATGATCGGTTTCGCGTTGACGGCCGAAGGCCTGGGCTTCCACATCCCGAAAGGCTATCTGTACGCGGCGATTGGTTTCTCGATTCTGATCGAAGTGTTCAACCAGATCGCGCGAGCCCGTCGCAAGCGCTCGATGCAGGGCTTGCGCCCGATGCGTGAGCGCACGGCCCATGCGGTGATGCGCTTGTTGGGTGGCCGCAAGTTGGCGGTGGAAGAAGTCGGCGAGGAGATTTCCGACTTGCTGGACGATGGTCAAGCGCCAGGCGCGGAGCTGTTCGACCGTCGCGAGCGGGTGATGATCAGCGGCGTGCTGCAACTGGCCGAGCGCCCGATTCGCAACCTGATGACCGTGCGCGCCGACGTCGACACCATTGATCTGGCGGACGACGCCGAAGCGATTCGCACGCGCCTGATGCATTCGTCCTACTCGCGCTTGCCGTTGATTCGCCACGGCGCGGTGGATGAACCGCTGGGCTTCGTGCACAAGAAGGAGCTGCTCAAGGAGTATCTGGCCGGCAATGAGCCGAACCTGGAACACCTGGCGCGCAAGACCATCAACCTGCTCGACAGCTATTCGATCCTCAATGCGCTGGAACAGATGCGCGCGGCCTCGACCCACATCGCCTTCGTGGTCAATGAGTTTGGTGACTTTGTCGGCGTGTTGACCATGACCGACATCCTCGAGTCGATTGCTGGCGAATTACCCGATGCCAGCGAAATCGAAGGCCCGGACGTGATCGAAGAGCAAGGCGGGTTCGTGGTCAGCGGCGCGCTGAACCTGATGCGTGTGCGGGAACGCACGGGGTTTGGTGCGCAGCCGACCGAGGACTACCAGACCCTGGCCGGGTTGGTGATGAGCCTGCTGGACCGCTTGCCGATGAAGGGCGATCGCCTGCAGTACGAAGGCTGGCAGATGACGGTGGTGGCGGTGGAAGAACGGCGGGTGACGCGGGTGTTGCTGGTGCGCGACGCCGTGTAATCCGTGTGCGCCCCCTTCGCGAGCAGGCTCGCCCCCACAGGTGCAACGCACGCCAGTGTGGGAGCGAGCCTGCTCGCGAATGCAATCTGTCCGGCGCTGCAAAAATCACTGATGGAAAGTAAAGCGATCCTTCCCCGCGTGCTTTGACTCATACAGCGCGTCATCCGCCTTGACCAGGGCCTGATTCAACGTATCGCCATCCTCCACCCGCGTCACACCGATGCTGATCGTGACCGGGTGCTGCGTCGGTTGGTCGCGAACCACCCGGCACAATTCACCCGCCAGTGCTTCGACATCCTCGCGCCGCACGCCCGCCAAATAAATCGCGAATTCCTCGCCACCCAGCCGCGCGAATTCGTGCTGCACCATCACCGTTTTTATGTCCGCTGCCACGCGTTTCAGCACTTCATCGCCGATGTCGTGACCGTACACATCATTCACCTTCTTGAAGTTATCGATGTCGATCATCGCCAGATAATGGTCGTGCTCGCGAGGGACGGCTTGCAGGTGTTTTTGCGCCACCGTCATGAATGATCGACGGTTGGGGATTTCGGTCAGCGTGTCGTTGTAGGCCTGATCCAGCAACAGTCTGGACATGATGTAGTTGTAGAGCTTGGCCTCGCGCAGTTTGAGAAAGGTGTAGATGGTCAGTGAGCAGAGAAACACGCTGTAGCAAATGGTCATCACCCCTTTGAGCTCGAACAGATCGACTCCGGTATGGATGAACGGATTGAGTACCAGCCAAGTGATTGCCTGTGCGGCGAAAAACGACCAGCGACTCAGTGGCAGCACCGAAGCGCTGTACAGCGTGCTGGCGGCGGCCAGCACCAGCCAGACGCCATGGAAAGTTGGCGGCAGCCCGTCGACTATCAGGCGAATGCCCAATGTGATGGTCGCGACAAACAACAGGTTCAACACGTTGAAGTGCCTCGCCTTGCGGGTGAACAGCAGCACCAGCGTCAGAATCGCGAATGCCGTCATGAACACCATCGACAGCCAGGTAAAGCCCTGGCCTGCGAGGAAACTGACGATCAGGTCGAACGCCACCCAGACACTAATGCTGGCGATATAGATCAGTACGCAGAACGAGTGCAACCGTTCGAACTCATGCTGGATGAACTCGTTCCATACGGCGGCGGGCGCGGTTTTCTTCAGCACTTGCTCTTCAATGGTTTTGTACATCGCCAACCTGATGCCTGTGCTGGTTGTCGAGAATCACCCGGCCCCAAGGGCGGTAACGCAGGGAAAACACAGCGCTGTTGTGACAGCCGGCAGGCGTCGCATCGGGCTGCGCAGGCTCGGCACGAAACGGCTGGCCCTCGGCACTGACCTGCCGGAACGCCTCGCGCACGATACCCACGGAGCAGGGCAGGGCACTCGCATAACCATTGCGCACCAGTGGCGACAACTTGCCCGTGCCTGCGCCATCCTGCCACCACACCTGAATGCCCGCAGCGCTCAGTTCGCCCAGCCATTGCCCATTGACGCTGGGGGCAAGTTTGCCGGCGCTGAAGGCACTGATGTGCAACGGTGCATCAAGCTTGCTGGCAAAATCCTTGAGCTGACGCTGCAGCGTGGCTCGGCGGTCTGCCGCGAGGAAATGGAAGTCATCCAGTTCCAGCGGCAGGTACCAGCCACTGACCGGCAGTTTCCAGTCCTTGCGCAACTTTTGCTGCTGACCCAGCGCTTGTCCCAGTTGCGCCTGCCAGTAAGTGCCGAGGCCGGCGCTGTCCAGTTCATCGATGCGCTGGTAGTAAGCCGGATCCATCCTCAGCCCCAGGACCAGTTGCAGGCCGTGTTGTTGCGCCAGTTTCAGGCTGTTGGCGAGCCAGCCGTCGGCGCCGCCAAAGTCCGAATCTCCGTAAGCCGTCCACTGCACGATCAGCGTCCGGGTGCCTTGTCGGGCGGTGTCCCGCCAGATCTGCTGCCACTGCGCCTGAGTGAGACTGGCGTCGACATTCAGCGGTTGATAGAACACGCGCTCGTCGGCACGTACGACGACGGCGCCCAGCAACAGGCAGAAAAACATTATCCAGCGCGCCATCAGAAGTTCCACTCCACGCCCAGCAGCACACCGTTGCCGCCTTCATACAGATTGCCGCCCAGCGACTGCTGGTATTCGGTGCGCACCGTCAACTTCGAGCGGTAAGCGTTGTAGCGATCCTCGTCGTACCACCATTGCCAGCGCAGGCCGATCCCGGTGCGCAGGTCCTGGCGCCAGTCGTTGCTCGGGTCCTGACTGACAAATTCGAGGAAGCCGTATGGCATGATCGTCTGCGCGGCGTTGGACGGCAGCTTCCACGCATGACCTTGCTGGAAACGCGACAGCCACTGGTGATCGCCGGCCTTGGTCCACCACGCGGCATCCAGATAGAGGAAGCGTTCGTCCCAGTCGCTTTCATCCACCCGCCAGTCGTTGCGGTACTTGCCCTGATCGAGGAACGAGGCCGTGGCGCGCAGCAGGTAGTCGGTGGTGGTGTGGCCGTCCTGGCGATGATCGTCGAGCTGGTCCGAGAGTTTGTGCGGGTTGATCATCTGCCCCAGGCTCAAACCATGGTTGTCCTGATCATCGAACTGGCTCTGCTTGTAGATCTCGGCGTAAAGGTTGATGTTCTGCGTACCCCACGGTTTGTACCGCAGGCCGACGCCTGCCGCAGCGGATTCAGCGTAGCTGGAGCGACTTTGACCACCGAGCAGCACCCGCCCGTAGACCGACAGCGTACTGCCGGCGCGGCTCGGTTCTTCACCCAGGGCGTGATCCCACATCGCCACCTGCACGTTCTGCGAGTTGGCGCTGCGACGCGAGTCTTTGCTGTCGTCGTCGCGCAGGAAATCGTTGGTGGACACCCCTGCAGGCGACCAGGTACTGGCAATGGTGAAGCTGTCACGCCGGGACAAGGTTTCGTGGGCTCGACGCTGACGGTAGCGCCGGGCTTCCATGCTGCCGTCTTCGTCGTCGGCGGCCACCGGATTCTGTTCCAGATCAATGACCCGACGCAGTTCCTTGCGTGCCGAGGCGCTGTCTTCGACTTCGTCATAGCGCCAGGCGAGGGTTTCGCCCAGACGATAGTCCTCGGGGAAATCCCGGGTGGCTTGCTGCAGATACGCAATGGCGCGGGCGCGCTCCTCGCGAGTGGGCGCGCCGGACAGGCGCATGCCGTAATCAGCGCGGTAACGCGGGTTATTCGGATCGCGGCGTACCGCCTCCGCCAGCCAGACGTTGCTCTGCGCCAGGTCGCCGGCCTTTTGCGCAGTGACGGAAGCGGCATAGAAATGTCCGGCGTCCGGCGCTTGTTGCAACGCTTGACGCTGGCGTTGCAAGGCCTGGGCATGATCGCCACGGGCATCGGCAATGGCCGCGCCGAGCGCCCATTCGTTGGCGCCGCGGGTTGTGCTTTGTTGCCAATAGCGTTCGGCGGTCTGGCTGTCACCGGCATTCAGCGCGCTGCGGCTGGCAGTCAGTCGAGCGTTGTCGCTGAGCTCGGCAGCAGGGAGGCTGCGCCAGATCGCCAAGGCCCCCGCGGAGTCACCTGCCGCTTCCAGGGCATAGGCCAGTGGCAAGCGGCTGCTTCGGTCACCGAGTTTTTCCGCTTGCTGGTAATAAACCACCGCTTCACCGGGACGATCCGGCATGGCACACCGACCCAGCGCACGATAGTCCCCAGCGGCTTGCGGATGGCTGCCAATCGCTTGTTGAACAGCTTCGCACTGGCCGTTTTCCGCCAGTTGCGCAAGCAGCTGGCCACGAGTGGCGCCGTCGATATGGCTGATCAGTGACGCCATCCGCCGCTGTTGTGCGGGTGTCGTATCTTTGGCTGACGCGTAGAGGCCGGCCAGGCGCTGAAGCGCTGTGGCAGGCAGGCGCCCGCCGACGCGGTCATAGGCGTTTTCCAGCAGTTCCTGTGCGTGCGCACGATCGCCGCTGTTGAGCGCCAGGAAACTGGCCTGATTCAGCGACGCCAGATCGCCGGTCTGACGGTAGTGGTATTCCCACAGTGTCTGTTCTTCGGTGTGGCGGCCCATGGACTGGGCGAGTTGCGCGCGGCGTTTGACTACCGCCGGGGTCTGCTGTTGCCCCGCGAGCCAGACCATGACTTTGCTGCTCTGACCCTGCTCCTGCCAGACGTCGAGCAGTTGTGCCTGTCGACGGCTTTCCCACGGCGGCGGCAAGGTTGTGCTTTGCAGCAGGTCGGTAGCTTGCAGGCGCTGGGCGAGTACCAGCCACGCTTGGGGATCATCACTTGGTTGGCAGCCGCGCAGTTGTTTCAACGCTGCTTCCGGATCGTGACGCGACAACCAGTCGACGGTTTCCAGGCAGGGGCGCTGCAGGTCGTTGCTCAGGCGTTGCACGCTGGGTACATCGTCGGTCTGGCGTGCCAGTTCCCACAGCCGCTGGCGCTGGGCCGGATCTGCCAGATCTTCTGCAGGCAGTGACTGCAGCCAGCGCTGAGCCTGTTGATCGTGTCCCATGGCGATGGCGCGATCGACCATCGCCAGACGCACCTTGCGTGCGGCGTCAGGACTGGGCGCCTGTTGCAGCAGTTGCTGCAGCGGCCTTTCGTCCAGGCGCTGCACATAGGCATTGGCCAGGCGTTGCCAGCCCTCGGCATCCAGTTGCTTGCGCGCCGCGAGCGGGGCCAGTTGGTCGATGGTGCCGCTCCAGTCACGCAATTGCTCGGACCAGTTGGCGCGGGCCAGACGCAAGATATTGTCATCGCCCTTGGGGGCCAGTTGTGCCAGCCAGTCGTGGGCCTTGGCCGCACCGCCGAACTTGGCCAGGCTCAGACTGTAGGCCTGCCACAGGCGCACGCGGTCATTGAGGTCGCTGCCCGCCATCCACTGTTCAACCTGAGTGCTGCTCGGCGGATCCTGTTCGATCCAGGTCAAGCGCAAGTCCAGCGTGGCTTCGCTGTCGTTGGCCGGCAAGGCTTCGACGGCGTCCTTGTAACGTCGTTGCTTGGCCAGGGATTCCACCAGCAAAGCCCGTGCTTCATCGTTCTTCGGAACCTTTTCCAGCAGGTGGCGCATCAGCCGCTCGACTTCTTTCCAGTTGCCTTTTTTCGCCTCGCGGTAGCTGCGGTCCATGTACGGATAGCTGCGGAACTGTTCAAAGTCGCTCAGCGGCGCAGCTTGCAGCGGGTAGGCGGTGCTCAGGCCGAGTAGCAGGCTGCCCATCAACAAGGTATGACGATGTACAGGTTTCATGCGACCTCCCGGACGATGCGGTAAGCCGCTTGTTGTTCGCTGGCCTGATCGGCCAGGGCTTGCTGGAGCACTTGCTGAGTGATCATGCCGCGGGAAATCAGGTGCTCGCCGAGGGACATCCGTTCCGCATCGAAATCGATCAGTGCCTGATTGAACAGGGGCGGCGGCACCATGCCGCGCACTTGCAGCAGGTTGCCGAGCAGTACCTGATGGCGGCTGACGCGTTCCAGCAGGGCCTCATCGTCCTGATGACGCTCGAGCACTTGCAGCATATGTCGCACTTCCTCACTTTGCCGGGGGCTGGCGTACCAGTAGCGAATCCCCAATGTCACGCGGCCTTGCGGTGCCAGTCGGCAACGCACCGGGCGTTTCAGCTGGCGACTGATCGCGCCGAGCGATACCTGACTGACCGGGCCTTCGGAGGCCAGCACCAACGTGTCGCCTTCCTCGGCAACCGGTAGCACGCCGTAGTGCGAAGCGACCCGGCGCGGCACTGCGTCGATCAGGCGCTTGTCGAGCTTGAACGGATTAAGCGGAGCCCATTCCAGCTCCAGTTGTTCGGCCAGTTCCTGTACGAGTTGGGTACTGTTGATGTACTCACGCAGTAGCAGTTCGCGACCCAGGCGCCGACGCACCGGGCTGGTGATCGCCGCTTCCAGCTGATCTTCGGTAAGCAGGCCTTTTTCCACCAGACGGTGGCCCAGCGGCGTCCGTTGCGCCTTGGTCAATGCTGGAAATTCATGGGTGGTCTTGTCCCATGCCACGCGCCGCGAGTCGCCCATCTCCATGACCTGGCGCAGCGCGCGCAGGTTGGCGAAGAAGTTGACGAAGTTGCTCCACATCATGCGGGGTGCCGAGAGCAGGCCTTCCACCAGACCGTAATAGCGGGTGACGAACCAGCCACGCTGGAACAGCCGGTTGAGCAGCATGAAGCCGTTGAGCCAGAGCAGAACCGAGAGCAGCGAGCTGTCAGAGAGGATCGATGGATAACGCCACGATTCGGGCGAAATCACCGTGACCAGCCACATCGCGATGAGAACCACGAACAGCAGGTTGACGAGGAAACTCAGCATGTAGGCGATCAAGCCGCGCCGGTCACGCCACAGGAAGTAGTTGAGCAAGCCCTTGCGGCTCCAGCCAAGGTTCTTGGTGCCCTGGAATACGATGCCGACGATCCAGCGTGATTTCTGGCGGATCGCGTGTTGCAAGTCGCGAGGAAAGTGCTCGCGCACGCAGATCACCTGGGAGAACTCGCGGTTCATGCCGAACACCCAAGGCTGCTCCAGTGCCAGTTTCGGATCGCTGACCGAATAGCGGGCAAAGATGCATTTCATGCCTTTCTGCTTGAGACGGAAACCGATGTCGTAATCTTCGGTGAGACTCTGCACATCGAAGGCGATGCCATCGCCGTCTTCGAGCAGGGCGCTGATGGCCTTGCGACTGAAGCAGGTGCCGACACCGGCGCTCGGCACCTGGCCGGTCAGCGCTTCGCGCACGATAACGTCCTTGCCGTGGTTCTCGGCGAACTCGTCGACATAGTGCCCGGCGGTGAAGCCTTTCCACTCCGGCGCATAGGGGTAGACCGGAATCTGGATCAGATCCTTGTTCGGCAGCAGGTAGTTGTAGAGGCGCAACTCCATCGGCGAAATCACGTCCTCGGCGTCATGCAGGATGAAACCGGCAAACTGGATTTTCGCCTCGCTTTCAAAGCGCAGGATCGCGTCGATGATGTTGTTCAGGCAGTCGGCCTTGCTGGTCGGGCCAGGGCGGGCGCAGACCACTTTGTGCACGTTGGGGTAGTGCTGACAGACCGCGTCGACGTCAGCCTGGGTTTCGGCGTCGTTGGGGTAGGTGCCGACGAAAATCTGATAGTTCTCGTAATCGATGGTCGAGGCGGCCAGACGGGCCATTTCGCCGACCACACCGACTTCATTCCACGCCGGCACCATGATCGCCAGTGGCTTCTCGGGAATGCTGTAGAGGCGCTCTTCGTCGGCGCGCTCGAATTTCTCGTAGATCCGCCAGCGCCGGATCAGTTTGCGGAACCAGTAGACCAGGTCGATGAACAGGTCATCGAGGCCGAGGATGAACATCAACAGGGCGAGAGCAATCGCCACATATTTAAGAGCAAACAGCACGTACGCAAAGAAGTCGACCCAACCCAGACTCATACCCCGGTACCCGCCGCCGAGCGTGCGCTCAACCAGGCGTGGAGGCGGGTGGCAATCAATTCGCTGGCGTGGCCGTCGCCATAAGGGAAGTGCACGCGGCTCATACGGGTGTAGGTGTCTGCGTCATCCAGCAGCCGGCTGGACTCCTCGACAATACGCGCCTTGTCGGTTCCCACCAGCAGCATGGTGCCACTCTCCAGCACGGACGGCCGCTCCGTGACGTCACGCAGCACCAGCAGCGGTTTGCCGATGGCCGGCGCTTCTTCCTGCACGCCCCCGGAATCGGTGAGGATGAAATGCGCACGGCTCATCAGCCACACGAAGTTAGGGTAGTCCTGCGGGGCGATCAGATAGATGTTGGGTTTGTCCGAAAGAGTGCCGTACACCACCTCCTGCACCAGCGGGTTGAGGTGTACCGGGTAAACGAACTGGACGTCGGGATAACGCTCGGCCAGTTCGGCCAGCGCCTGACAGATGTTGCGGAAGCCATCGCCGATGTTTTCCCGGCGATGGCTGGTGATCAAAATCATCCGGCGCTGTTCATCGAGGGCTGCCAATGGTGAATCAGCTGCTGGCTGCCAAGCGGTTTTCTGCTGATGATCACGCATCCACAGCAAGGCATCGATCACGGTGTTGCCGGTGATTTCGATGTTGTCCTCGGGGACACCTTCGCGCAGTAGATTGGCGGCTGTTTTGGATGTGGGAGCGAAATGCAGGTCGGCGATCACTCCGGTGAGGCGCCGATTGGCCTCTTCCGGCCAGGGCGCGCGCAAGTTGCCGGTGCGCAACCCGGCTTCGACGTGACCGATCGGCAATTGACGATTGAACGCGGCGAGGGCGGCGATGAAGCTGGTGGTGGTGTCGCCGTGTACCAGCACGATATCCGGTTTGACCCGGTCATAGGCCTGGTCGAGTTGTGCCAGCAGATGTTGCGAGAGGCCGTTGATGGTCTGGCCCTGAGTCATCACTTGCAGGTCTTCGTCGACCGCCAGTTCGAAGGCATCGAGCACCTGGGTGAGCATCTCCCGATGCTGGCCGGTGGAGCAGATGTTCAGTTGGATGTCAGGCCACTGACGCAGAACCCGGGCTAACGGGGCCATTTTGATGGCCTCCGGACGAGTACCGAAAACCATCATGACTTTAAACGACATTGACCCCTCCTGGGACATGGCAACGCTTGGGCGCAACTGCCGCGAGCGTGTGTTCTCTTACTGAGAAATAAAGAAAAGCAGCCAGATGGGAGCTTGTCCAATCCGGCCTGAGGCTTGTGTGTTACTGATGATTTGGAACGAAAGTGCCATCGGTTGATGGCTCTTAGGTGGCACTTTCAGCAAAAGTTCCGCTGACGTGTGCGAGGGAGGGTGCAGAGTGTGCACAGGGTGCGGCGTAACCAGGCCAGATCGTGCCGTGGCTGGCGGGTGGCGGCCGGCGCCTTGGTCTTGCCGATGTGCCTGGCGAAATCATCACTTAATGTTTCTGGCGTGCCGATGCCTTTGAGCTTCTTGATCAGCTTGCCGTTCTTGTAGAACAACACCGTGGGCGTGCCGGTGACCAGCGGATGGCGCGGTGACTGGCGCGTGTCGAGCATGTAAATGTTCGCCCGCAGCCGATACGGCTCGGCAACCTCACGAAACACCGGTCCGGCCCACTCGCAGGCGGGGCAGTATTCGTTGGCGAAGTACAGGATCACCGGGCGCCAGGTTTTCAGGGCTTTGCGGTAGGTGGGCGGAAGGTCTGAAAGGCGAGATGTCGAACGCATGGGAACCTCCTTGAAAAGCGCAGTACGCGTTGCTGACGCTAATCCCATGGGTGACTTTCCTCTACTGTCAGAGTTGACAGTAGACCGTGCGCCTTTTCGGTGAACGCGCACTCAAATGTGGCCCGAGTACTCGAGCGGTGTAGCCCTCGGTAGCGCTTGAAAAAACTCACCGCGGGTTACACCCGTCCAACATTGTTGGGCATCTTGTTGATTCCAAAAACATTTCAAACCACTACAGATTCCACCTGATTCCTGTGGCACACTTTCTGCTGTCTATTCCGTAGTAACAAACCGTGTTCCGGTATAGCGGAATAAACATCATCCTGGAGTGCTTGCCATGCATCGCCGTCCTTCGTTGTTCAAAGCGTGTGTTTTTGTTCTTGCGGCTTCGTCCGCTGTCATGGGCATGGCCCAGGCAGCCGACAGCAAACTCGACAGTGTTCTGGCCCGTGGGAAGCTGATTGTGGGTACCGGCAGCACCAATGCGCCTTGGCACTTTCAGGGCGCTGACGGCAAGTTGCAGGGTTTTGATATCGACATCGCCAGGATGGTGGCCAAAGGTCTGTTCAATGATCCGAACAAAGTCGAGTTCGTGGTGCAGTCGTCCGATGCGCGAATTCCCAATCTGCTGACCGACAAGGTTGACATGAGCTGCCAGTTCATCACCGTCACCGCGAGCCGTGCGCAGCAAGTGGCGTTCACCTTGCCGTACTACCGCGAAGGCGTCGGCCTGCTGCTGCCGGCCAACAGCAAGTACAAGGAAATCGAAGACCTGCAGGCCGCCGGCGACAGCGTCACCGTGGCCGTGCTGCAAAACGTCTATGCCGAAGAACTGGTGCACCAGGCGCTGCCCAAGGCCAAGGTCGATCAGTACGACAGTGTCGACCTGATGTACCAGGCGGTGAACTCCGGCCGCGCCGATACCGCTGCCACTGATCAGTCGTCGGTCAAGTACCTGATGGTGCAGAACCCTGGCCGCTACCGCAGCCCGACCTACGCCTGGAGCCCGCAGACCTATGCCTGCGCAGTCAAACGCGGCGATCAGGACTGGCTGAACTTCGTCAACACCACCCTGCATGAGGCCATGACCGGCGTCGAGTTTCCGACCTACGCGGCCTCGTTCAAGCAATGGTTCGGTGTCGATCTGCCGTCGCCGGCGATCGGTTTCCCTGTCGAATTCAAATGATCCCGTGAGAGTGGGGCGACTCGAATCGCCCCGCTCAAGGTACTGCTGACCATGAACTATCAGTTGAACTTTGCCGCCGTATGGCGCGATTTCGACACCTTGCTGGCGGGGCTCGGTCTGGGCCTTGAACTGGCGCTGGTGTCGATCGCCATCGGTTGTGTGATCGGCCTGCTGATGGCGTTTGCCTTGCTGTCGAAGCATCGCGCCTTGCGGGTGCTGGCCTCGGTGTACGTCACGGTGGTCCGTAACACGCCGATTCTGGTGTTGATTCTGTTGATCTACTTTGCCTTGCCGAGTCTGGGGATCCGTCTGGACAAGATCCCGTCGTTCATCATCACGTTGTCACTGTATGCCGGGGCCTATCTGACCGAAGTGTTCCGTGGCGGCTTGCTGAGCATCCCCAAGGGCCAGCGTGAAGCGGGGCTGGCGATCGGTCTTGGTGAATGGCAGGTCAAGGCCTATGTCACGGTGCCGGTGATGTTGCGCAACGTGTTGCCGGCGCTGTCGAACAACTTCATCTCGCTGTTCAAGGACACCTCGCTGGCTGCCGCGATTGCGGTGCCGGAACTGACCTATTACGCGCGCAAGATCAACGTCGAGAGCTACCGGGTGATCGAAACCTGGCTGGTGACCACGGCGTTGTATGTCGCGGCCTGTTACCTCATTGCCATGCTGCTGCGTTACCTCGAGCAGCGTCTGGCGATCCGCCGATAGGAGGCTGTGATGTACCAATCCCCCAGTTGGTTGCATGAGTTGTGGGTGGCACGCGAGACGTTGCTGCAAGGGTTTCTGACCAGTGTGCAGGTGTCGGCGCTGGCGATTCTGTTTGGCACGTTGCTGGGTGTTGTCACCGGTCTGGTGCTGACGTACGGCAAGTTCTGGATGCGCGCGCCGTTCCGCTTTTACGTCGATCTGATTCGCGGCACACCAGTGTTTGTGCTGGTGCTGGCGTGCTTCTATATGGCGCCGGCGCTGGGCTGGCAGATCAGCGCGTTTCAGGCCGGTGCGTTGGGCCTGACGCTGTTCTGCGGCTCGCACGTTGCCGAGATTGTGCGCGGAGCCCTGCAGGCACTGCCGCGCGGGCAGATGGAGGCAAGCAAGGCGATCGGCCTGACGTTTTATCAATCCCTTGGCTACGTGCTGCTGCCACAAGCGTTGCGGCAGATCCTGCCGACCTGGGTCAACTCGTCCACCGAAATCGTCAAGGCCTCGACCTTGCTCTCGGTGATCGGCGTGGCCGAATTGCTGCTCAGTACGCAACAGATCATCGCCCGGACCTTCATGACTCTGGAGTTCTATCTGTTCGCCGGTTTTCTGTTTTTTGTCATCAACTACGGCATCGAATTACTCGGCCGGCACATTGAAAAGCGGGTGGCCCTGCCATGACTCAAGCTCAAGTTTCCACCGTTGAAAACGGCCAGCCACTGCTGGACATTCGTGGCCTGCACAAACAATACGGCGCGGTCGAAGTGCTCAAGGGCGTCGACCTGAGCATGCAGCGCGGCAATGTCGTGACGCTGATCGGCTCCAGCGGCTCGGGCAAAACCACGCTGCTGCGCTGCGTGAACATGCTCGAAGAGTTCCAGGGCGGGCAGATCCTGCTCGACGGCGAATCCATCGGTTATGACGAAGTCGGTGGCAAGCGCCTGCGCCACGCGGAAAAAGTCATCGCCCGCCATCGCGCAATGACCGGCATGGCCTTCCAGCAATTCAATCTGTTTCCGCACCTGACGGCGTTGCAGAACGTCACCCTGGGCCTGCTCAAGGTGAAGAAAATGCACAAGGACGAAGCCGTGGTGCTGGCCGAAAAATGGCTGGAGCGGGTCGGCCTGCTGGAACGGCGCAATCACTTTCCCGGTCAGTTGTCCGGTGGTCAGCAACAGCGGGTGGCGATCGCCCGGGCGATCGCGATGAACCCGAGCCTGATGCTCTTCGATGAGGTCACCTCGGCCCTCGACCCGGAACTGGTCGGCGAAGTGCTGAACGTGATCAAGGGCCTGGCCGAGGACGGCATGACCATGTTGCTGGTGACCCACGAGATGCGATTCGCCTTCGAGGTCTCGGACAAGATCGTTTTCATGAATCAGGGGCGGATCGAAGAGCAAGGGCCTCCCAAGCAGCTGTTCGAACGCCCGCAATCACCGCGGCTGGCTGAGTTTCTCAAGAGCACGCGGTTTTAACTTCAGGTTTGTAATCAGGAGAAGTACCCATGAGCATTACCCGTTTTGGCACCGGCAGCACCGCCGCTGGTGGCCAGCCACGCCCATTCGCCCGCGCCGTTGAAGCGGATGGCTGGCTGCACGTGTCCGGTCAGGTGCCGGCAGTGGATGGCGAGATAATCGCTGGCGGCATCGTCGAACAGACCCACCAGACCATGAAGAACCTGATCGCGATTCTCGAAGAGGCGGGTTATGGCCTGGAAGATGTGGTGCGCGCCGGGGTGTGGCTGGACGATCCGCGGGATTTCAGCAGTTTCAACAAGGTCTTCGGCGAGTACTTCAAGCCTGAGCACGCACCGGCGCGAGCCTGCGTGCAGGCGAGCATGATGGTCGACTGCAAGGTCGAGATCGACTGCATCGCGTACAAGAAGAAGGCCTGAGATTTGCGCCGAATTCTTCGCGAGCAGGCTCGCTCCCACAGGGGATTGCATTCCAGATGTGGGGGCGAGCCTGCTCGCGAAAGCGATCTAACCGTCGACACCGCACTCTCGGTAAACTCCCGGCACATTCATTGGGAACTGAAGACATGACCGAAGACACCATCAAACGCCGGGCCCGCGGTCTGGACCGGGCGTTCGATATCCTCGATTTCCTCAAGGAAATCGGCCAGCCGTTGCGTCCGAACGACATCGCCAATGGCATCGGCGGTCCGAAATCCACGGTCTACGAGCTGGTTGCCTCGCTGCTCGAACGGCGGATTCTGGAGCCGGTGGGCAAGGACGGTCACGTCTATCTCGGTCGCCAGTTGTATTTCCTCGGGCAGGCGCACTTGCGCCATTTCGACCTCAGTCGCGAGGCCGATCAGGCCTTGCAGGAAATCGTCAGCCAGACCCGGGAGACCGCGCAGATGTGCCTGCTCAACGGGCGCAAATACACGGTGGCGTTGATGAAGGAGGGAGAGCGGCATTTTCGTATTTCTTCTGACATTGGCGAAAACGCGCCGATCCCGTGGACGGCCTCGGGGCGCCTGCTGCTGGCGCACCTGAGTGACCAGCAGATCATCGACCTGATCGACGAAGACGACTACATCCTGCCCGACGGCGAACGCCTGCCGCTGGAACGCTTTCTGGCGGAAATCCGTCAGGCCGGCATCGATGGCTTCTTCTCCTTCGACAGTGTTGCCGACACCTTCACCCATTGTTTCGCCGCCCCGGTCAAAGACCCCGGCGGCGTGGCCATCTGCACCCTGTGCATCGTTGCCCCACGGGCTGATGCGAAGAACAATTACAACGACTATCGCCGGGTTCTGATCGAGAGCGCCAACAGCCTCGCCCGGCGGATCAACGAATAACCGCGGCTGCCTGCCGGCCGCGACAGTGAGGAGTTCGACCATGACGACTGCCATCAATTCTGCTGTGGAAAAGGGCGATGCCGCCATCGGCGCGCATCTGGTGCGAGACGTCAGCCTGCCAGCGCTGGTGCTGCACCGCGAAGCGCTGGAGCACAACATTCGCTGGATGCAGAAGTTCGTCAGTGACAGCGGCGCAGAGCTCGCGCCGCACGGCAAGACCAGCATGACCCCGGCCCTGTTCAAGCGTCAGCTCGGCGCCGGTGCGTGGGGCATCACCCTCGCCAGCGCGACGCAGACTCGCGCTGCGTATGCCCACGGCGTACGCCGGGTACTGATGGCCAACCAACTGGTCGGCACGCCGAACATGGCGCTGATTGCCGATCTGCTGGCAGACCCTGCCTTCGATTTCTACTGCATGGTCGATCACCCGGACAACGTCGCCGATCTGGGTGCCTACTTCGCCTCGCGCAGGGTCAAGCTGAACGTGATGATCGAGTACGGCGTGGTCGGCGGCCGTTGCGGTTGCCGCAGCGAGCAGGAAGTCATCGAACTGGCCAAGGCGATCAGTGCGCAGCCGGCGTTGGCCCTGACCGGGATCGAAGGCTACGAAGGCGTGATCCACGGCGATCACGCGGTCAGCGGCATTCGCGAATTTGCTGCGTCGCTGGTGCGCCTGGCGGTGCAACTGCAGGACAGCGGCGCGTTTGCCATTGCCAAGCCGATCATCACGGCCTCGGGTTCGGCATGGTATGACCTGATCGCCGAGTCGTTCGAAGCGCAGAATGCGGGCGGACGTTTCCTCAGCGTGCTGCGTCCGGGCAGCTATGTGGCCCACGATCATGGCATCTACAAGGAAGCGCAGTGCTGCGTGCTTGATCGTCGCAGCGATCTGGATGAAGGCCTGCGCCCGGCGCTGGAAATCTGGGCCCATGTGCAATCGATGCCGGAACCGGGCTTTGCGGTGATAGCCCTCGGCAAACGCGATGTGGCATTCGATGCCGGGCTGCCGGTGCCGTTGCTGCGCTACAAGGCCGGTGGGGTGCCGGCGGTGGGCGACGATGTCGGAGCGTGCAAGGTGACGGCGGTGATGGATCAGCATGCGTTCATGACTGTGGCGCCGGGCGTTGAACTGCGGGTGGGTGACATCATTTCCTTCGGCACTTCGCACCCGTGCCTGACGTTCGACAAGTGGCGGGTGGGGTTGCTGGTGGATGAACAGTTGGCGGTGGTCGAGAGCATGGAGACCTGTTTCTAAGGCCTGAAACCGAGGTGCAGCCATTCGCGAGCAAGCCCGCTCCCACATTTGGAATGCATTTCCCTGTGGGAGCGAGCCTGCTCGCGAAGGCGCCAGACCAGACACCATCGAGCAACTGGAGACCCACCCAATGACCACCCTCAGCCCCCTGGGCCCGAACACCCCGCGCATCGCCCTGATCGGTGAGTGCATGATCGAACTCCAGCACCGCGCCGACGGCAGCCTGCAGCAAAGCTTCGGCGGTGACACCTTGAACACGGCGGTGTACCTGTCCCGCGCCCTCGGCGATAAAGCTCAGGTCGATTACGTCACGGCGCTGGGTGACGACAGCTTCAGCGACGCCATGTGCCAGAGCTGGGCCGAAGAAGGCATTGGCCTGCAAAGGGTGCAGCGTCTGCCCGGTCGCTTGCCGGGACTGTATTGCATCCAGACCGACGCCAACGGCGAGCGTCGTTTTCTCTACTGGCGCAATGAAGCGGCGGTGCGCGACTGCTTCACTACACCGGCCGCCGAGCCGATTCTGGCCGCGCTGGCGGATTACGACGTGTTGTATTTCAGCGGTATCACCCTCGCAGTGCTGGGCGCCAAGGGCCGCGAACGATTGATCCAGACCCTGATCGAGGCCCGGCAGCGCGATGCGCGGATTGTCTTCGATAACAACTATCGACCACGCTTGTGGGCCTCGCAGGAAGAGGCTCGGGCGGCGTATCGCAGTGTGTTGCCGCATGTCGATCTGGCATTGCTGACCGTGGATGACGAGCAGGCGCTGTTCCATTTTGCTGATTGCGATGCCGTGTTCGAGGCTTATGCGCAGGTCGGCACACCGGAAGTGGTGCTCAAGCGTGGCGCCGAGGCGTGTCTGATTCGCTGTGATGGCGAAGCGTTCGAAGTGCCGGCGCAGAAGGTCGAGAAGGTCGTGGACACCACGGCGGCGGGGGATTCGTTCAGTGCGGCGTATCTGGCGAGCCGCTTGCTGGGGGGCAGCCCGGCTGAGGCGGCCGAGGCGGGGCATTTGCTGGCGAGTCGGGTGATTCAGGTGCCAGGGGCGTTGATCCCCAAGTAAGCGGTGAATGGCCGTTTGCTGCGCAATCGGTTCGCGAGCAAGCCCGCTCCCACAATGACGCATTCCAACTGTGGGAGCGAGCCTGCTCGCGAAGAGGCCCTGGAGCCAAACACTCAACCGCGAAAAAACACCTGCACCAAGTGATAACCGAACGAGCTCCCACAGTGACGCATTCCAAACTGTGGGAGCGGGCTTGCTCGCGAAGAGGCCCTAAGGCCAAACACTCAATCGCGGAAAAATACCTGGACCAGGTGATAACCGAACTTGCTCTTGATCGGTCCATGCACCGTGCGCAACGGCTTCTTGAAGATCACCGCGTCAATCGCGCCGACCATCTGCCCCGGCCGCACTTCACCCAGATCGCCGCCGCGTTTGCCGGACGGGCAGGTCGAATATTTCTTCGCCAGCACATCGAACGCTTCGCCCTTGGCAATGCGTTGTTTGAGCTGTTCGGCCTCTTCGGCGGTTTTCACCAGAATGTGGCGGGCTTGGGCTTTCATCGTGCGATACCTGTAACGGGGTGACGGCGGGGCGCGGGATTATGCCTCAAGTGACGGCGTTTGGTGGATCATCGTGCGGATCTTGTTCGCCAGCACGTCAAGCGAAAACGGTTTGGCGACCATGTCCATGCCATCCTCCAGAAAGCCTTGGCGCTCGGCGGCTTTCTGCGCATAACCGGTCATGAACAGGACTTTCAGGCCAGGGCGATGCTGACGGGCGATTTCCGCCAATTGGCGGCCGTTCATGCCCGGCAGGCCGACGTCGGTTACCAGCAAGTCCACGCGCAGATCCGACTCCAGCAGCGGCAGGGCGGCGCTGGCGTCGGCGGCTTCGTGGGCGAGGTAACCCAGCTCCTTGAGCAAGTCGAGGACCAGCATGCGCACCGCCGGGTCATCCTCGACCACCACCACGGTTTCCCCGGACCTGGCAGCCGGCGCGGTGCTGAGGGTTTCCACGATTGGCCGCTCGGGCTCCAGCAGATTCAGGCGCGGCAGGTACAGGCGCACGCAGGTGCCCTGATCGGGCAGGCTGTCGAGGCTGACATGGCCGCCCGACTGCTGGGCGAAGCCATAGATCATCGACAGGCCCAGCCCGGTGCCCTGGCCGATCGGTTTGGTGGTGAAGAATGGATCGAACGCCTTGGCCCGCACCGACGGGGTCATGCCGGTGCCGTTATCGCTGACCGCCAGCATCAGATAGTCGCCGGCCTTGACCGGTTCGAGGGTGGTGATGTCGCTGCCGTCGAGGTAGACGTTGGCGGTTTCGATCAGCAGTTCGCCGCCATTGGGCATCGCGTCCCGGGCGTTGATCACCAGGTTGAGCAGGGCGTTTTCCAACTGACTGACATCGGTGCTGATCGCCCATACATTGGCGGCCAAGTGCAGTGTGAGGTCGATCGGATCGCCCTTGGTGCGGCGGATCAAGTCCTCCAGCGAATGAATCAGCTCGTTGACGTTGAGGGGCTTGCGGTCCAGCGACTGTCGGCGGGAGAACGCCAGCAAGCGATGAGTCAGGGCGGCGGCACGGTTGGCCGACGACACCGCCGCCTCGGTGAAACGTCCGATCTCATCGGCGCGGCCATCGGCGATGTAGCGTTGCATCAGGTCGAGACTGCCGATGATCCCGGTCAGCATATTGTTGAAGTCGTGGGCGATACCGCCGGTGAGCTGGCCGACCGCTTCCATCTTTTGCGCATGGCGCAAGGCATCTTCGGCGCGCTCGCGTTCGAACATCTCGTTTTGCAGTCGCTGATTGGCCTGGGCCAGTTGTTCGGTGCGGGCGCTGACCCGCTCCTCCAGGGTTTCATTGAGATTGCGCAGGGCTTCTTCGGTCTTTTTGCGTTCGGTCTCGTCGATCACGAAAATGTAGAAACCGTTGACCGCGCCATCGGCACCGTGGCGCGGCAGGTAGTTCATCAGCGCATGGCGGTTGCTGCCGTCACGGTGGGGGGTGTACAGACTGAACGAGCAGGATCGCCCGGCCAGCGCTTCGGCGATGTACGGCGCGCGCAAAAAGTAGGCTTCTTCGCCGATCACGTCGCGAATGGTACGGCCATACAGCTCCTGCGGGGTGAGACCGTACCAGTCCAGATAAGCAGCATTGTTCAGGCGAAAGCGCTCTTCATGGTCAACGTAACTGATGAGGATCGGCATCGCGTTGATGATCAACTGCAACTCCGTCTGGCTTTGGCGCAGCGCCTGCTCGGTGTGTTTACGCTCGGTCAGGTCGAGTGCGGCCCCGAGGAACCGTACCGGGCGCCCGTGGTGATCCTTGTAGCAGCGGCCTCGGGCAAACACCCAGCGCAGTTCGCCGTCGGCGCGCAGCAGGCGATATTCCTCGGCGTATTCGGTGCCATGGGTGATGCAGTGCTTGATGCTGCGGGCGATCAGGGCGCGGTCTTCGGGATGCACGCCTTGCAGGTAATCGCTGATCGGCAATTGGCTGGCCAGCGCCGGATCGATGCCATGCAACTGGGCGAAATGGGCGTCGGCGATGAAGCGGTCTTCGCCGATGTCCCAGTCCCAGGTGCCGACGGCATCGGTGGCGGCCAGCGCGAGCTGCAGGCGTTCTTCAGTGTTGCGCTGGGCTTTGAGGCTTTCTTCGGAACGGCGTTGCAGTTCGAGCGCGATGCGTCGGCGTTCGTTGGTTTCAATGGCGGTCACCAGAATGCCGGCCACTTGCGCATTCTCGTCCCGGATCGGGCTGTAGGTCAGGTCCAGCCAGAAGTCGGATTCCTTCCCTTCGCGTTGCAGGGTAAATCGCCGCTCGCTGTAGGTGCGCACCTGGCCTTGTAGGACGGCTCGATAAATCGGGTCGGTAAAGTCTTGAAGTTCCGGCCATATAAGGTGTGCCGGCTGTCCGAAAGCGTGCGGATGCTTGCTCCCGGCGAGCATCGCGAAGCCGTTGTTGTAGATCTGTGTGAGCTGCGCGCCCCACAACAGCAGCATCGGCATCGGCGAGTGAATCACGATGTCCACCGCGGTGCGCAGGCTTTGTGGCCAAGTGCCGGCCGCGCCCAAAGGCGTACGACTCCAGTCGGTACGGGCGATCAAGGCTTGGGCGTCGTCGGGGGAAGGGGCTGCGTTCATCACATCTATCCTGAGCGTCGGTCAGTGCGTAGGCGTCTACTATTCTTGCACTTGCGGTAGACGCTGTATGACCCATTACGTCACGACACTGGGTTATTTCTGTTCATTGAATGCTTCGCGGGTGCTTTTTGCCATGGAAATCGATGCACTGTTGATCCGCCTGTCGAGCCAGCACGGCTCTGACCTTTTCCTCTCCACCGGCGCGCCGCCCAGCGCCCGCATCGACGGCGTGCTGACGCCGTTCAGCGAGCGGCCGTTCAAACCGGGTGAGGTCCAGGCCATCGCCAACTCCTTGATGGACGCCGAGCAGCGGCGCGAGTTCGATCGGGAACTGGAAATGAACCTGGCGATTTCACGCACCGGTGTCGGGCGTTTTCGCCTGAACATCTTCAAACAGCGCAACGACGTGTCAATCGTGATCCGCAACGTCAAACTCGATATCCCGCGCTTCGAAGACCTCAAGCTGCCTCCGGTGCTGCTGGAAACAGTGATGCTCAAGCAAGGGCTGATTCTGTTCGTCGGCGCCACCGACTCCGGCAAGTCCACCTCGCTGGCCGCGCTGATCGATCACCGCAACCGGCACAGCAGCGGGCACATCATCACCATCGAAGACCCGGTGGAGTATATCCATCGGCACAAGCGCTCGATCATCAACCAGCGCGAAGTCGGGGTCGATACCCGCAGTTTCCAGGCCGCGCTGAAAAACACCCTGCGCCAAGCGCCGGATGTGGTGCTGATCGGCGAAATCCGCGACCGCGAAACCATGGAGCATGCCCTGACGTTCGCGGACACCGGGCACCTGGTGCTGTCGACACTGCACGCGCACAACGCCAATCAGGCGCTGGACCGTATCGTCAATCTGTTCCCCGAAGAACGCCGCCCGCAGTTGCTGCATGCGCTGGGCAACAATCTCAAGGCGTTTGTCTCGCAACGACTGGTGCGCACCCTCGACGGGCAGCGGCGGGCGGCGGTCGAAGTCATGTTGGGCACCCCGACCATTGCCGACCTGATCCGCCGCAACGAGTTGGGCGAGCTCAAGGGCATCATGGACAAATCTGCCGAAGTCGGCATGCAGACCTTCGACGCTGCGCTGTATGCGCTGGTGGTGGAAGGGGTGATCAGCGAAGACGAGGCGCTCAAGCATGCCGACTCACAAAACAATCTGCGCCTGCGCCTGAAGCTGCATGCCGAAGCAGCACCGACGCCGGCACCACCGGCATCGGGGGATTGGGGCCTGATGGATTAACCCTTGCCCCTGTGGGAGCGGGCTTGCTCGCGAAGGCGCCGGTTCAGCCGCCATCTTCACCGAATGACCCACCGCCTTCGTGAGCAAGCCCACTCCCACCCTAGATCCCGGATAGCCCCGAATTCTCCATCCACCGACGCCCCCCCTGTGGGAGCGGGCTTGCCCGCGAAGGCGCCGGTTCAGCCGCCATCATTCACCGAATGACACACCGCCTTCGTGAGCAAGCCCACTCCCACCTTAGATCCCGGATAGCCCCGAATTCTCCATCCACCGACGACCCCCTGTGGGAGCGGGCTTGCTCGCGAAGGCGCCGGTTCAGCCGCCATCTTCACCGAATGACACACCGCCTTCGTGAGCAAGCCCACTCCCACCCTAGATCCCGACCAGCCGCAGATCCACCATCCACCGACGACCCCCTGTGGGAGCGGGCTTGCTCGCGAAAGCGCCGGTTCAGCCGCCATCTTCACCGAATGACCCACCGCCTTCGTGAGCAAGCCCACTCCCACCCTAGATCCCGGATAGCCCCGAATTCTCCATCCACCGACGCCCCCCCTGTGGGAGCGGGCTTGCTCGCGAAAGCGCCTGTTCAGCCGCCATCTTCACCGAATGACACACCGCCTTCGTGAGCAAGCCCACTCCCACCCTAGACTCCGGATAGCCCCGAATTCTCCATCCACCGACGACCCCCTGTGGGAGCGGGCTTGCTCGCGAAAGCGCCGGTTCAGCCGCCATCTTCACCGGATGACCCACCGCCTTCGTGAGCAAGCCCACTCCCACCCTTGATCCCGACCAGCCGCAGATCCACCATCCACCGACGACCCTCTGTGGGAGCGGGCTTGCTCGCGAAAGCGGTGTGTCAGTCACATTGTTATCAACTGACAGATTGCCTTCGTGAGCAAGCCCGCTCCCACAAGGGGATGGCGTGCTAATCCGATAACTCCGGGCGATGGCGAAACTGCTCCAGCGCCTCGGGATTGGCCAGCGCATCGGTGTTTTTCACCGGCTCACCGTGCACCACATTGCGCACGGCAAGTTCGACCACTTTGCCGCTGATGGTGCGCGGGATGTCAGTGACGGCAACGATCTTCGCCGGCACATGGCGCGGTGTGGTGTTGGCGCGAATCACCTGGCGGATCTGTTGTTGCAGGTTGTGATTCAGCGCCACGTCATCCTGCAGGCGCACGAACAACACCACGCGCACATCGTCCTGCCATTGCTGACCGATGGCCACGCAGTCCAGCACCTGCGGGACTTTCTCCACCTGACGATAGATTTCCGCCGTGCCGATGCGTACGCCGCCGGGGTTGAGCACCGCGTCGGAGCGGCCGTGGATCAGCATCCCGCCGTGGGGCAATTGCTCAGCGTAATCGCCCTGGGCCCAGACCCCGGGGAACAGGCTGAAATAGGATTTGCGCAGCTTTTCGCCATCGGCATCGTGCCAGAGCCCGACGGGCATGGCCGGAAAGTGCCGGGTGCAGACCAGTTCACCTTTCTCGCCGATGACGGCGACGCCCGCGTCGTTCCACACTTCAACCGCCATGCCCAGGCTCTTGCCCATGATCTCGCCACGGCGCACCGCGGACATCGGATTGCCGTTGACGAAGCAGGACACCACATCGGTGCCGCCCGACATCGACGCCAGGCACACGTCGTACTTGAAGTCGCGGTAGACGAAGTCATAGCTCTGCGGCGACAGCGCCGAGCCGGTGCAGAGCAAGGTCTTGAGGCTACCCAGGTCATGGCTGGCGGCCGGTTTGACGCCGCTGCTTTCCAGCGTCGCCAGAAACTTGGGGCTGGTACCGAACACGCTAATGCGCTCATCGTCGATCAGGTCGAGCAGGCGTTGGTTATCCGGATGAAACGGCGAGCCGTCATACAGCACCACCGCGCTTCCGACCGCGAGGGCCGAGACCAGCCAGTTCCACATCATCCAGCCGCAGGTGGTGTAGTAGAACAATCGGTCGCCGGGACCGAGATCTACGTGCAGGCCGTGCTCCTTGGCATGCTGCAACAGCACTCCCCCGGTACTGTGCACGATGCATTTGGGCACGCCGGTGGTGCCGCTGGAATACAGCACGTAAAGCGGGTGATTGAAGGGCACCGGGACGAATCGCGGCTCGCCGCCGGGTTGGTAGAAGTCGTCCCACAACGTCACGTTGGCGTGGGTGTGGTAGTCCCCGATGCAGGCCTGCGGGCGGGCATAGGGCACGATGATCAACTGTTGCAGCGACGGCAACTGCGCGAGGATTTCGTTGACTTTGGTGGTCTGGTCGATGTCTTTGCCGGCGTAACGGTAGCCAGCGCAGGTGATCAGCACTTTGGGTTCGATCTGGCCGAAACGGTCGATCACCCCGTGGGTGCCGAAGTCCGGCGACGAGCAGGACCAGATTGCGCCCAGGCTGGTGGTCGCGAGCATCGCCACCAGCGTCTGCCAGGTATTCGGCATGCACGCAGCCACGCGGTCGCCGAGGCCGACACCGGCGGCCTTCAGGCTGGCCTGAACACCGGCAACCTGCTCGGCCAGTTCGGCCCAGGTCAGTTGTTCGCGCTGACCGTTTTCCGCCACGGCAATCACCGCTACGGCATCGTCGCGCCGGCGAAGCAGGTGTTCGGCAAAATTCAGGGTCGCGCCGGGGAACCACTCGGCGCTGGGCATGTGCGCGCCTTCACGCAGGACGGCGTCGGGCTGGGTGTGAAAACGGATGTCGAAGCAGTCGACAATCGCCTGCCAGAACGCCTCGCGATGTTCGACGCTCCAGCGGTGCAGGTCGTTATAGCTGCTCAGGGCCAGGCCATGACGCTGATTGATGTCGCGGCGAAAGTGATCCATGCGCGAGTGGGCGATACGCTCGGCATCGGGTTGCCAGAGGATGTCGGACATTGGTTTGCCTCTTGTTTTGTTGTTCATGCACACGCCAGGGTGACGCATCACCCACAAGGGGAATTTCTGTGCGAAAAGTTACTGCGCCAACCACCCCCCATCAATATTCCACGCCGCGCCCCGCACCTGGCTGCCAGCCTCGCTGCACAAAAACAGCACCAGCTCCCCCAGATGCTGCGGCGTGACGAACGCCAGTGACGGTTGTTTCTCGGCCAGCAGATCATGCTGCGCCTGCTGCGGATCGACACCCTTGGCCGCCCGGTCGTCGATCTGTTTTTGCACCAACGGTGTCAGCACCCAGCCCGGGCAGATCGCGTTGCAAGTGACATTACTGGTCGCAGTCTCCAGCCCAACCACTTTGGTCAGACCGATCACCCCGTGTTTGGCCGCGACATAAGCAGCCTTGCCGGTCGAACCGACCTGACCGTGCACCGAGGCAATGTTGACGATCCGCCCCCAGCCTTTGGCGCGCATCCCCGGCAGGCTCAGGCGGGTACTGTGAAACACCGACGACAGGTTGATCGCGATGATCGAGTCCCAGCGCTCCACCGGGAACTCTTCCACGGCCGCCACATGCTGGATCCCGGCGTTGTTGACCAGAATGTCGACGCCGCCAAACTCGCGCTCGGCGTAGGCGATCATGTCGGCAATCTGCACTGGATCGCTGACATCTGCAGGGTGGTGACCGACCTTGCCACCGAACTGGCGGACTTCGGCGATGACGCTCGACGCATCACCGAAACCGTTGAGAATCAGGTTGGCGCCGGCCTTGGCCAGGCTCAGGGCGATGCCCAGGCCAATGCCGCTGGTGGAACCGGTAACCAGTGCGGTCTTGCCCGAAAGAGTGGTCATGAATACCTCACACAATGCCAGTGGCGTAGAAAGTGCCGATCACTACGAAGACCGCCAGGGTCTTGATCAGCGTAATACAGAAAATGTCTTTATAGGCTTCGCGGTGGGTCAGGCCGGTAACGGCCAGCAGGGTGATCACCGCGCCGTTGTGCGGCAGGGTGTCCATGCCGCCGCTGGCCATTGCCGCCACGCGGTGCAGCACTTCCAGCGGAATATTCGCCGCGTGGGCCGCCGTGATGAACTGCTCGGACATCGCCGCCAGCGCAATGCTCATGCCGCCCGACGCCGAGCCGGTGATGCCGGCCAGCAGGGTGACGGTGATCGCTTCGTTGACCAGCGGGTTGGGGATTTGCTTGAGCCAGTCGGCCAGCACCAGGAAGCCCGGCAACGAGGCGATCACCGCGCCGAAACCGTATTCGGAGGCGGTATTCATCGCCGCCAGCAACGCACCGCTGACCGCACTTTTGCTGCCTTCGGCGAGTTTGCTGCGGATCGCTTTGAAGCCGAACGCCAGCACCATCAGGATGCCGATCAGCAAGGCTGCTTGCACCGCCCAGATTGCGGTGAGCTTGGCGATTTCCGTGGTTACCGGCGTGGCCATGCCCGGCAATGCGAGGCTGTGGGTTTTGCCGTACCACTGCGGAATCCATTGGGTGAACAGCAAGTTCATGATGCCCACGGCCAACAGCGGCGACAGGGCGACCCACGGGTTTGGCAATTTCAGGTCTTCAGCCGTTTCCGGTTCGTTACGCAACTCGGTGCCATAGCCTTCGCCGGCGCGCTGGGCCTTGTTGCGTTGGCGCTGCAGGAACAGCATGCCGGCGCAGAACACGAAAATCGTGCCGATCAGGCCCAGCCACGGCGCCGCCCAGGCAGTGGTGTTGAAGAAGGTGCTGGGGATGATGTTCTGGATCTGCGGGGTGCCGGGCAGGGCGTCCATGGTGAACGAGAACGCGCCGAGGGCGATGGTCGCCGGGATCAGGCGTTTGGGGATATTGCTCTGACGGAACATCTCCGCCGCGAACGGATAAACCGCAAACACTACGACGAATAGCGACACGCCGCCATAGGTGAGGAGGGCGCAGACCAGCACGATCACCAGCATCGCCTGCCGGGTGCCCAGCAGGCGAATGGCCGCGGCCACGATTGAACGGGAGAACCCCGACAACTCGATCAACTTGCCGAACACGGCACCGAGCAGGAATACCGGGAAATACAGTTTGATGAAACCGACCATTTTCTCCATGAACACCCCGGTGAATGCTGGGGCGACGGCGGACGGATCAGTGAGCAGGACAGCGCCGAGGGCGGCGATCGGGGCGAAGAGGATAACGCTGTAGCCACGGTAGGCAGCAAGCATCAGCAGCGCGAGGGCTGCCAAGGCAATGATCACACTCATGGTGTGTCTCCAGGGATTGTTATTTTTGTGGGTGAAACGGGTGCGGATGAGGCTTTAGCGAGATCTGTGCCAGATATTCAAGCTATTGAAATTTAAAGGTTTTATTTTTCTTGTGAGCACGGTTTAGAAGTTTTGTCTCTTTTCTGAGATATTTTTTGAATGTACGACGTCTTCGCGAGCAAGCCCGCTCCCACACTTGGAATGCATTTCCCTGTGGGAGCGCGCTTGCTCGCGAAGCTTTGGCTGTTGTCCTTTTATTGAGACTTGAGTCTCTTTATTGAGACTAAGCGATGCCCAAGGCCAGCATCTTCTTGTACAGCGTCGACCTTCCCAGCCCCAGCCGAGCCGCCGCCTCTGGCACCTTGCCCGCGCATTGCGCGAGGGCTGACTCGATCAGTTGCCGATCAAAACGCTGGCGCGCCTGGACGAATGTTTCGTCTGCCAAGGACTCCACCATCGGCGCCGAGGTACGTTCAACCGGGGTGAAGGTACCGATGGCGGCGCGAATATCCTCTGCGCTCAGGATCAGCTCATCACCGAGCAGCGCCGCGCGCTCCAGCACATTACGCAACTCACGGATATTCCCCGGCCACGCATGCTGGCCGAGCAACTCCAGCGCTGCACGGCTCAGTTCATGCTGACTGCGCAGCTCTTCAAGGATCGCTTCGCTGAGCGCCGGCAAATCGTCGAGACGCTCGCGCAGCGGCGGGACATGAATCGGCAGCACGTTGAGGCGGTAATACAGGTCGGCGCGAAACTCGCCACGCTTGATCGCCGCTTGCAGGTCGGTCGAAGTCGCTGCGATCACCCGCACATCGCTCTGGATCACTTCATTGGAGCCGACCGGTTCGAACTCCTTTTCCTGCAGCACCCGCAGCAGTTTGCTTTGCAAAGGCAGCGGCATGTCGCCGATCTCGTCGAGAAACAGCGTGCCGCCCTGGGCGATCTGCAACTTGCCGGTGCGCCCCTTGCGGTCAGCCCCGGTAAACGCGCCGGGTGCGGTGCCGAAAAATTCGGCTTCCAGCAACGCCTCGGGAATTGCCGCGCTGTTGATGCTGACGAAGGCTTTGTGCGCGCGTGGCGAGGCACTGTGAATCGCCTGGGCCAGCAGCTCCTTGCCGGTGCCGGTTTCGCCGAGCAGCAACACCGCCGACTCGGCGCTGGCACTGCGTCGGGCGCGGCGTTTGACCTCAAGGCTGGCGGCGCTGGTGCCGATGAAATGGGCGAAGTTGTATTTGGTCTGTCGCGCCCGCAGCAGGGAGCGGGTCGAGGCCAGTTCCTCCTGCATGCTCAGGTAGCGCTTGAGCATCGGCGACAGCGTGCGCAACTCATCGAACAGGGCAAAACCGATCGCCCCGATCACTGCGCCGGCGTCGTCGTGGATCGGCAGGCGCATCACCACCAGCGGCTCTTTGGGCGTGTCCTGCATGTCCAGCAGGATCGGCCGGCCGGTGCGCACCACTTCGCGCAGTAAACTACCGGGGATCACGCTTTCGCAGGGCTTGCCGATGGCCTGTTTCGCCGACTCAAGACCAAAGCGCCGGGCATAGCGCTCGTTCATCCAGACGATATTGGCATCACGATCGACAATCACCGTGCCTTCGCTGGACTGCTCGATGATCTCGAACAGCGAGCGGATCGCCAGCGTGCGAACGCGTTGGTAGTCCTTGAGGCTTTCGGTGGTGTTCATGGGTGGGCTGATCCGGAATTTAGGTTGTGTGTGAGGGCCTCTTCGCGAGCAAGCCCGCTCCCACATTTTGAAGTGCATTCTCCTGTGGGAGCGGGCTTGCTCGCGAAGGCCGCGACCCGGTTTCAAGGCAAGCGCTGATCATGCCTACCCCGGATGCGCCGCCGCCAACAGCTCCCACATTTTGAAATGCATTCTCCTGTGGGAGCGGGCTTGCTCGCGAAGGCCGCGACCCGGTTTCAAGGCAAGCGCTGATCATGCCTACCCCGGATGCGCCGCCGCCAACAGCTCCTTCGTGTACGGATGCTGCGGCGAATCGAACACATCATGGCTGGCTCCCCGCTCGACCACCTTGCCATCCTTGATCACGATCATGTCGTGCGCCAGGGCCCGCACCACCGCCAGGTCATGGCTGATGAACAGGTAGGTCAGGCCGTGTTTTTCCTGTAGATCGCGGAGCAGGGCGACCACTTGCTTCTGCACTGTACGGTCGAGGGCCGAGGTCGGCTCGTCGAGCAGGATCAATGCCGGTTTCAGCACCAGTGCACGGGCGATGGCGATGCGCTGGCGCTGACCGCCGGAAAACTCGTGCGGGTAGCGATGGCGGCTCTGCGGGTCGAGGCTGACTTCCTTGAGTACGCGGATCACCTGTTCATCGCACTCATCAGCGCTGGACTGACAATGCACCTCCAGCCCTTCGCTGATGATTTGCGCCACTGACATCCGTGGGCTGAGGCTGCCGAACGGGTCCTGAAACACCACCTGCATCTGCCGCCGCCACGGTCGCAATTGCTTCTGATCGAGGCCGTCGAGGGCGGTGCCCTGGAAGCGGATACTGCCCTCGGAATCGAGCAGTCGCAGAATCGCCTGACCCAAGGTCGATTTGCCCGAACCGGACTCACCGACAATGCCCAGGGTTTTGCCACGCTGGATATTCAGGCTGATGCCGTCCACTGCCCGCAGGTATTGCTTGCGCTGGAACAGCCCGCCACCGACGACGAACTCGACTCGCAGATCATCGACTTCCAGCACGTTTTCGCGCTCGTCCCGAGGTAATGCCTCGCCTTCCGGTTCGGCGTTGAGCAGCACACAGCTATAAGGATGCTTCGGCGCGGTAAACAGGGTTTCACACGGCGCCTGCTCGACGATCTCGCCAGACTTCATCACGCATACCCGTTGCGCGATGCTGCGCACCAGATTGAGGTCATGGCTGATCAGCAACAGCGACATGCCCAGGCGCTGCTGCAAGGATTTGAGCAGCAGCAGGATCTTGCGCTGCACGGTCACATCGAGCGCGGTGGTTGGCTCGTCGGCAATCAGCAGTTCCGGCTCGCAGGCCAGCGCCATGGCAATCATCACCCGTTGCCGCTGACCGCCGGACAGTTGGTGCGGATAGGCCTTGAGGCGCTCCTTGGGTTTCTGAATGCCCACCAGTTCCAGCAGTTCGAGAATGCGCTGTTGCGCCGCTTTACCGCCCAGGCCCCGATGCACCAGCAGGGTTTCGCCGATCTGCTTTTCGATGCTGTGCAGGGGATTGAGCGAGGTCATCGGCTCCTGGAAGATCATCGCGATACGGTTGCCGCGCAGTTCGCGCAGCACCTTGGGCTCGGCGCCGACCAGCTCCTGGCCGCGATAGCGAATGCTGCCAGTGGTTTGCGCATCGCCTTCGGGGAGCAACTGCAGGATCGAATGTGCGGTTACCGACTTGCCCGAGCCCGACTCGCCGACCAGCGCCAGGCATTCACCGGGACGAATGTCCAGGCACAGGTTGCGCACCGCTGGCTGGCCATGGAAGGCGACGTTGAGGTCACGAATTTCGATCAGATTATCAGTCATGGTTGCACTTCAGGATCGTGGATCGAACGCGTCGCGTAACGCTTCGCCAATAAACACCAGCAGGGAAAGAATCAGCGCCAGCGTGAAAAACGCCGTCAGTCCGAGCCACGGCGCTTGCAGGTTCTGTTTGCCCTGACCGATCAACTCGCCCAGCGAGGCACTGCCAGCGGGCATGCCGAAGCCGAGGAAGTCGAGGGCGGTGAGGGTGGAAATCGCCCCGGTCAGAATGAACGGCAAGTAACTCAACGTCGCGTTCATGGCGTTGGGCAGGATGTGTCGGAAAATCACCTTGCGGTCGCTCAGGCCTAGCGCACGAGCTGCTTTGACGTATTCCAGGTTGCGCCCGCGCAGGAACTCGGCGCGCACCACGTCCACCAGGGCCAGCCACGAAAACAGCGCCATGATCCCCAGTAGCCACCAGAAGTTTGGCTCGACGAAACCGGACAGGATGATCAGCAGGTACAACACTGGCAATCCGCTCCAGACCTCCAGCAGGCGTTGCCCGAGCAGATCGACCCAGCCGCCGTAATAGCCTTGCAGAGCGCCGGCGGCAATGCCGATCAGCGCGCTGACGGCGGTCAGCATCAAGGCAAACAGGATCGATACCCGAGCACCGAAAATCACCCGCGCCAACACGTCGCGCGCCTGATCGTCAGTGCCCAGCCAGTTGACCGTCGAAGGTGGGCTCGGCGCGGGCTGATTGAGGTCGTAGTTGGGCGTGTCATCGCTGAATGGAATCGGCGGAAACACCAGCCAGCCACCGTCCTTGCGGATCAGCTTCTGCACATAATCACTGCGGTAGTCGGCCTGGAACGGCAGTTGCCCGCCAAACGCCTGCTCGGTGTAACGCTTGAACACCGGGAAGTAGAACTGGCCCTGATAACTGACGACCAGCGGTTTGTCGTTGGCGATCAGTTCACCGCCCAGCGTCACGATGAACAGTCCGATGAACAGCCACAGCGACCACCAGCCACGGCGGTTTTTCTTGAATCGCGTGAAACGGCGACGGCCCAGAGGCGAGAGCTTGAACATCAGGCGTTCCTCGCGGCGAAGTCGATGCGTGGATCGACCAGGGTGTAGCACAGGTCGCCGATCAGTTTTATCAATAGACCGAACAGCGTGAAGATGAACAGCGATCCAAACACCACCGGGTAGTCCCGGGAAACCGCAGCCTCGTAACTCATGCGGCCGAGACCGTCGAGGGAGAAGATCACTTCGATCAGCAACGAGCCGGCAAAGAACACGCTGATGAACGCCTGTGGAATCCCCGACACCACCAGCAGCATTGCGTTGCGGAACACATGGCCGTAGAGCACACGGCGTTCGCTCAGACCTTTGGCGCGGGCGGTGACCACATACTGGCGGGTGATTTCATTGAGGAACGAGTTTTTGGTGAGGATCGTCAACGTGGCGAAGCCGCCGATCACCAGCGCCGTCACTGGCAACACCAGATGCCAGAAGTAGTCGGCGATCTTGCCCAGGGTCGACAGCGATTCGAAATTGTCGGAGACCAGCCCGCGCACCGGGAACCAGTTCAGCGAGGTGCCACCGGCAAACACCACGATCAGAAACATCGCGAACAGAAACGCCGGCATCGCGTAGCCGATGATGATCGCGGTGCTGCTCCAGATGTCGAAATGGCTGCCATGATGCACCGCCTTGCGAATGCCCAGCGGGATCGACACCAGATAGGTGATCAGCGTCGCCCACAGACCGAGGGAGATGGTCACCGGCATTTTTTCGAGGATCAGGTCAGTCACCGTGGCACCGCGGAAAAAGCTTTTGCCGAAATCCAGCTGCGCATAGTTCTTGAGCATCAGCCACAGGCGTTCATGCGCCGGCTTGTCGAAACCGTACTGTTTTTCGATGTCCTTGATCAGTTGCGGATCGAGGCCACGGCTGGCGCGCGAGGTGCTGCTCATGGTTTCGCTGGCACTGCCGCCGACGCCGGCGCCGCCAATCCCCTGCAAATGGGCGATGGCCTGTTCGACCGGGCCGCCGGGAGCCGCCTGAATGATCACGAAATTGACCAGCAGGATGATCACCAGCGTCGGGATGATCAGCAACAGTCGCCGCAGAATGTATGCCCACATCAGTGCGGTCCTCCAGGTCTGCCACGGCCGATTTTCTCGGCGGTCATCTGCTGGTTGGTCAGCGGCGTGCTACTGATCTCCCACCAGCTCTCGATGGCTTCGTCATTGCTGGCCTGTATCGCCGGCATACCGAAACGGTTCCACCAGACGGTGGAAGTGCCCGGCGGGTAATAGTTGGGGATCCAGTAGTAGTTCCACTGCAGCACGCGGTCCAGCGCATGGGCGTAATGCAGCATGTCGCTCTGGGTCGAGGCGCGGATCAGGCCGTTGATCAAGCTGTCGACCGCCGGATTCTTCAGCACCATGTAGTTGTTGGCGCCGGGGTCGTTGGCCGAAATCGAACCGAAGTAGTTGAGCAACTCGCCACCCGGTGACGTGGTGACCGGGTAGCCGGTGACGATCATGTCGTAGTCGCGGCTCATCAGGCGGTTGACGTATTGCGAGGAGTCGATGCGCCGGATATTGAGGTCGATGCCGATCTGCTTCAGCGTGCGTTTATATGGCAGGAGCAGGCGGTCCATGCCGTTCTGGCTGACCAGAAAGGTGAAGCTCAACGGTTCGCCCTCGGCGTTGACCAGTTGGTCGCCATCAGGTTTCCAGCCGGCCTGTTCGAGCAACTGCAGGGCTTGCAACTGTTTGTCGCGGATCAAGCCGCTGCCATCGGTTTTCGGTGCTTCGAAGACCTGGGTGAAGACTTCGTCGGGAATCTGCCCGCGCAACGATTCAAGGATCTTCAGTTCTGCGGCATCCGGCAATTGGCGGGCGGCCAGCGCGGAGTTGGAGAAGTAACTCTGCTGGCGGATGTACATGTTGCGCATCATCTGCCGGTTGCTCCACTCGAAATCCCAGAGCATCGCCAGCGCTTGGCGCACCCGGCGATCCTGGAACATCGGTTTTTGCAGATTGAACACGAAACCCTGGGCCGACTGCGGGGCTTCGGTGGCGAGGTGCGCTTTCTGCAAGCGGCCGTCGCTCAGCGCCGGGCTGTCGTAGCCGATCGAGTAGCCGGTCGCGGAAAACTCGCGGTTGTAGTCATAGGCGCCGCCGCGCAGCACCTGGCGGGCAACATCGGTGTCGCCGAAGTACTCGATGCTGAAGTGATCGAAGTTGTACAGGCCGCGACTGACCGGCAGGTCCTTGCCCCACCAGTCGGGGTTGCGCTCAAAAGTGATGCTGCGGCCGGAGTCAACCTTGCCCACCCGGTACGGGCCGCTGCCCAGTGGCGGCTCATAGCCGCCGCCACCAGCGAAGTCGCGGGTTTTCCACCAATGTTCGGGAAACACCGGCAGGGTGGCGATGTCCAGCGGCAAGGTACGATTCTCATTGCTCTTGAAGTCGAAACGCACGGTCAGTGGCGCTTCCACTTCGACGCCTTTGACGTCGGCGAATTGCGTGCGATAGCGCAGGCTGCCCTGGGTCATCAACAAGTCATAGGTGTAGCGCACGTCTTCGGCGGTGATCGGTGTGCCATCGGCGAAGCGCGCTTTGGGGTTGATAAAGAAGCGCAGGGACAACCCGTCTTCAGCGCGCTCCATCTTTTGCGCCACCAGGCCGTAGACGGTGTACGGCTCGTCCATCGAACGCTGGGCCAGCGGCGAATAAAGCATGCCGTCAATCTGCGTGACGCCGATGCCTTTGTCGATGTACGGAAGGATGTGATCGAAGTGACCGATCTCTATCGCCGAACGGCGCAGGGTGCCGCCCTTGGGCGCCTGCGGATTGGTGTAGTCGAAGTGGCTGAAACCGGCCGGGTATTTGGCAGGTTCGCCATAGACGGTCAACGCGTGTTGCGGGGTGGCGTCCACACCAGCGGCGCCCAACAGCAGGGCCACGGCAGTGAACAGCAGAGAAGGGAAAGCCAGTCGCATTGTCAGCCTTAAAGCCGGGTGATCGATAAGCGCAATTTGTACGCGAGCGGTGCGTCAGCCGCCAGCCGTATCCTGTAACCGAAACACAACGGCCCACCAAAAGGCGGGCCGTTGGACAGCAATCAGGCGACGGATCAGTCCTGGCGGCTGGTGACTTCGAGCAGGTGATAACCGAACTGGGTCTTCACCGGGCCTTGCACGACGTTGATCGGCGCGCTGAATACCACGGTGTCGAATTCCTTGACCATCTGGCCAGGACCGAACGAACCCAGGTCGCCGCCCTGACGGCTGGACGGGCAGGTGGAGTTGGCTTTGGCGACTTCGGCGAAATCAGCACCGCCTTCGATCTGGGCCTTGAGTTCGTTGCACTTGTCTTCGCTGGAAACCAGGATGTGGCGGGCAGTGGCTTTGGCCATGGGGAAACTCTCCAATCTATTTCAGTAAAGTGTGGAGCCTACCGGATTCAGTAAGCGATTTCTCGGCAAAGTTCCGCTCGGTACATTGGCACGTGCCTACAGCTGTGCAGCCTTCAGGCGCATCGTGTGCTCGACATACAGTTCGACCGGATCATCGTCGCGTTTTCGCAGACCGCGGGGGTGACCCAGGCTGGCGAGGTGATCGAAAGGGTAGTCGGAGCGGATGACCGTGCCCAGATGCGAGCTGTAACGACCGACGAAACCGTCGTTCTGCCCGGCTTCCATCGCAAAATGTCCCGACAATGCCCGGCAGACGGCATTCACCGGATCGAGTGTCTGTAGCACATCGCCTTGCAGCGTGCCGCTCCAGGAATAGTAGTGGACGCCATTGACGCATTCCGCGCCGTGACCACCCAAAGTCGAGGGCAGGCCTTGAGGGTATTTGCGATTGAATTCGCCGACGCCCGCAGTTGTCAGGGCGTTGAGTGCCGCCACGGCGTTGCGTGGCATCGCCGGTTGACCGCTGAGCAACGAGAGAAAGTCAGCGAATTGCGTTGCAACCTGCTCTGCCACCTGCTCCGGCAGGCTTCCCGGAATCAGCGCCATGCGTAAAGCGTCAGCCAGTTCCGAACCGTGGTTGGGGCCGCTGACGGATGTCACTGAGGCCACGTTCTCCGGCATCAGGGCAGCGGCGTAGCGGCAGGCCAGCGCGCCTTGGCTATGCCCGATCAGGTTGACCTTGCCGGCACCGGTGCCTTGCAGCACGCGTTCGATCTGCCAGATTAATTGCTGGCCGCGTACTTCGTTGTCATGGGTAGCAGACAGCTGTGGCACGAACACCTGGCCGCCAGCTTCCCGCAGTGCTTGCTTGACATCATGAAAAAGCTCGAAATGACCGATACGGTCAAAGCCGAACAGGCCATGGACCAAAAGGATGGGGTAGCGTGTTGTCGCATTCCGTTGCATGTTCCTGCCTCTTTTGCAGATGTTTGTCAGTGGTTGATGCGTGCCACTGTAAAACAGGCCTACGGGCGGGCGATGTCTGAAAAGTCCGCCTGTTCGTGAGGAAACTGGACAAAAAACTGTGCGATTTTTCGATTCTGCTTGAGGGGGGAGTCGGAACATTTGGCAATCTTTTGCCCTGTTTCTACCAAAACGCTGCCGGATGCCTACGTCATGCGGTGTGTTTACCCCCGGTTCGCAAGGCTCAGGGCTGACTTCGAGGATTCGCTGGATGATGTTCAATGGGTTTCGTTCGACGCGGCCTTGATGGCGGCGTTCTATCCAAGGAATGGAGCCACGAATGTCTATGTACGAAGCCAATGACGACTCTTCTGTAAAGCCGATAGCCAATACATCTCCCTTGTCGATTGATAGCGATGGCTGTGGTCATCTGAATTTTAAGGTGGACGGAGGTAGCCTCGAATTCAGCTATCACTCCACCTGCGTAGCTGCGCCAACTTCGAACTTGTGCCTGCCTGCTCCGATGCTTGAGGTCCTGGAGCAGGGAATGCTTGATCCTTCGCTGGGCAACGCATTCGTCCGGGTTGCGCCTTACCCGAACATGATGAGCGGCGACAGACTGGTATTGAGTTGGCACGGGATCGATGACGAAGGATTGCCCTATCGGCATGAGGCCTCGCGCTCTGTCAGCGATGGGCAAGTGGGCAAGGAAATCGTGTTTGCCATAAAAGGCGTACACGTCGCAGCGCTGGAGCGCGGTTCGCTGGAGCTTTACTGGACGCTATATAGCGTGGCCCTTTCCGAACCGGTGTCATCCTGTCGCCTGCAACTGAATGTAGGCGATCCAGAACCTGAGTTGCTTGCACCGATCATTGAAGAAACGGTAGGCGGTACACTTGATCCCGTTCGTGTGCCGCACGGCACGAGCGTCACCGTGCGACCTTATGCGCGCATGGCCGCGAGTGATCGGGTCACGCTGTCCTGGCAAGGCGCCGCACCAGAGTCGGTGTTCAAAGATGTGGTGACTGTGGAGCAGTTTGCTGTCGGTGAGGCGCTGTCTTTCTGGATTGCTGCCGACTGCATCGCAGCCTGTTCCACTCAATCGGTAATGGTCAGCTATCAGATCAAGTCAATGGACGGACAGGTGAGGGACTCCGCAACTTCCCGAATTCTGATCGCACCGTTGATTCGTGGCGATCTGCCGGCGCCGCAGGTGCTGGAAGCGCAAGGCGGCGAACTGGGCGCAGAAAATGCTGTGGACGGCGTGACCGTGGTGATCACTGATCCGCATGCAGAGGAAGGGGAGTTGGTGTATCTCAAGTGCGACGGGGAGTATTTCGGTCATCGCGATGATCGCGATATCACTCGGGAAACTGCCGGTCAGCCACTGGTATTCATCGTGCCTCACCGATTCTGGCGAGAGCATCGGGAAACCGTGGTGCAGGTGTCCTACTCGGTGGAGCGGCTGGATGACGTCAGCCAGGCTTCCGGCGTTACCCGTATCCGGGTGCGGGCGTAAGCCTGGGTTGAAGTTCCGAGTGACAGTTCAGCCTTTGCGGGATGCTGGCTCGCCCGCAAAGGTCGTTCAGAGCATCAGGCCTGAGGGCGTGCCCGAAGACGTTCGGCTGCGCTCGACAGCAACTGTTCCGTTGCGCTGAATCCCAGACAGCCGTCGGTGACCGATACGCCATAGCGCAGGGCAGGGCTCAAAGGTTGGCAACCCTCGAACAGATGGGACTCGATCATCATGCCGATCAAGGAGCGATCACCTTGCAAGCGTTGCTCGAGCACCTCGTTGAATACGTGGGGCTGGCGCAGTGGATCCTTGCCGCTGTTGGCGTGACTGCAGTCGACCATGATCCGGCCTGGAATCTTCAGGCGGGTCAAGTCGGCATGTACCCGGGCCACGCTTTCGCGATCATAGTTCGGCCCATGATGACCACCGCGCAGTACCAGGTGAGTGTCGGGGTTGCCCGGGGTCTGGATGATCGCCGGGTGGCCTTGGCTGTCGACGCCGAAGTGCCGATGTGGATGGGCAGCCGAACGCATGGCGTCGACGGCTACGGTCACGCCACCGTCGGTGCCGTTCTTGAAACCTACGGGCATGCTCAGACCACTGGCCATTTCCCGGTGGATCTGCGATTCGGTCGTACGTGCGCCGATGGCAACCCAGCCAAGCAGGTCGTCGAAGTAGCCGGCAGCCATTGGCTGCAGCAGTTCGGTGGCGATGGGAAGTCCCAGACGGACCATCTCGAGCATCAATTCGCGCGACAGGGTCAGACCGGCGGCCATGTCATCGCTGCCGTCCAGACGTGGGTCATAAGCCAAGCCTTTCCAGCCGACCGTGGTGCGTGGTTTTTCGACATAGGCACGCATGACCAGCAGCATTTCGTCGCTGACGTCCTGTGCCAACCGGGCAAGTTTTTCGGCATATTCCAGCGCGGAGCGCGGGTCGTGAATCGAGCATGGGCCGACGACAATCAGCAGGCGCTGGTCTTCACCATCGAGAATCGCGCGGATCGCCTGGCGGTGGGCGGCGACTTGCTGGGCGAGAGCATTGTTCAGCGGCAATTGCTGCTTGAGCTGCAGCGAGCTGGGCAGGCGCAGGGTCAGCGCTTCGTTGGCAGAATTGAGGGTGGACAGTGGCAGAGCAGAAACAGAAGAGTTCATATTCGGGATTCCTGGGCTGGTGGCGGGTGCTGCCCGCTCACTCGGCCCTACTGGGGTGTTCGACAATTGGCCGTATTGGCTACGTGTGTGTGCTTGCCACCTGTGGGTGACCGATCGGAGGCGGCAGGCTGTCCCGAGCGGAGGCTGGTAAATCGCCAGGCGGTAAAACTGTCGTAACGGTAATAAGTGGCGTAGTTCATGGCGTAAATCCTCAAAGTGTCTGGTGTGTTGCTGAAAAAGTGTGGGCCTGAAAAAACAAAACCCCCGGTCGGGAGGCCGACCGGGGGTTGAGAATTCTCTGGTAGGCGACCCGTTTACATGGGCGCCGTGTGGGTATCAGGCGCGCCAGTGGCTAAACCAATACCCAAAATAAAAGCTGGCTGGAGCGCAAGCGTCATTCACCCGGGCAGCCGCAACCGAGCGCGGGGCGCTGTCGGCACGAAGCTGTGAGAGGGCGTTGAACATGGTCTGTCTCCGATGAATGCGCCGAGCTTACTAGAGGCCCGTACGCCTGAGCAATCAGAAATTGCTATCGCTCATTCAGCGTGTGACCTATCGCTTGAGTGCTGCAGGCGTTGTGACACACTGGATGTTTTGTCAGAGTCCAAGGAAGAGTCATGTCGGTTTTCACTGTCGCAGCAGCCCAATCGTTTTCCGTTGCCGGTGATCTGGCCGCGAACATCACCGCTCATTTGCGCTTCATGGCCGCAGCGGCGGAGCAGGGTGTCGAGCTTCTGGTGTTCCCGGAACTGTCCCTGACAGGCTACGAAGGCCAGCTTGCCGCAGACATGGCGATCGATCCGCTGGACGCGGTGCTGCAACCCCTGCGCGATTTCGCCCGAGAACTGGGCATCAGTGCTGTCGTCGGTATGCCGATTCGTCTGAAGGGCAGTTCGCAGGTATTGATTGGTGCGTTGACATTAGCGAAGGACGGCTCTCTTGAGGTTTACAGCAAACAGCATCTGCACGCGGGCGAAGAGCGTTTCTTTGCACCTGGCACCGGTGGATCGACCCTTCGAATAGGCCGCGATACCGTGTCACTGGCGGTCTGTGCTGATTTTTCCCACGCCAGTCACGCGGCAGCGGCTGCTGGTTTTGGTGCTGACCTGTACGCCGCAGGTGTGCTGATTGGGGAAAGCGGCTATGGCGCGGACAGCGCGCTGCTACAGGGCTATGCGGAAAAGCACTCGATGGCGGTGCTGATGGCCAATCATGCCGGGCTCACGGGTGGGTGGCAGTCAGCAGGGCGCAGCGCGTTCTGGTCTGAAATCGGGGCGTTGATCGTTGCCGCACCCGGGCCTGGAGAGTTGTTGGTGGTCGCTCGGCGTGACGCCGGTGGATGGCAGGGGCAGGTGGTGCCAGTGACGATCGCGCAATGAGCTACAGTTTGCGTCGCGCGCAACCGAATGACACGGCATTTGCCCGTGACTTGGCGTGTCGGAACATGCTGCGCTATTACATTGATCACGACCTGCTTTGGCAGGACGAAGCGTTTGATGTCGCCTGGTCCGGGCGTGACAACTGGTTGATCATGCGTGCTGAAATCGCCGTGGGATTCTTCAGTCTCAGTCGGGATCGCCGGGCACTGTACATACGCGAGTTGCAAGTGATTGAAGCCTTTCGCGGTCAGGGTGCAGGATCCTGGGCGCTTGATCAGGTTATCGTGATGGCCCGCACTGAAGGGTTCCCGGCGTTGCGTTTGACCGTATTCAAAAATAATCCGGCGCAAAGCCTGTATAAGAGAAAAGGCTTGAAGGTGTGCGGCGAGGACGAGTGTTTCCTGAGGATGCAGCTCGAATTCGGTACACCTGTGCTCTGAAACCCACGGCTGGCAAGCCCTCGATGATGAATTGAAACTTTTTAAATGCTGCTTGCCGCTAGGTCTGTCTGGCACTTTTTGCTAAGGTGTCGGGCATCCCAATAAGACCATTTCGCGAGGTGTCTGCTTGATTAGGGTGCTAGTGGTCGATGACCATGATCTCGTTCGTACAGGCATTACACGTATGCTGGCCGATATCGATGGCTTGCAGGTGGTTGGCCAGGCCGAATCCGGGGAAGAATCCCTGATCAAGGCCCGTGAGTTGAAACCCGATGTAGTCCTGATGGACGTCAAGATGCCCGGTATCGGTGGTCTTGAGGCGACGCGCAAGCTGTTGCGCAGCCATCCGGACATCAAGGTCGTCGCCGTCACGGTATGTGAGGAAGATCCGTTTCCTACACGCCTGTTGCAGGCCGGTGCCGCCGGTTACCTGACCAAGGGCGCCGGGTTGCCGGAAATGGTCCAGGCCATTCGGCTGGTATTTGCCGGGCAGCGTTACATCAGCCCGCAGATCGCCCAGCAACTGGCGATCAAGTCGTTTCAGCCGACCAACGATTCGCCGTTCGATGCTCTGTCCGAACGGGAAATCCAGATCGCATTGATGATTGTCGGCTGCCAGAAGGTGCAGATCATTTCCGACAAACTTTGCCTGTCGCCGAAAACGGTGAACACCTATCGCTATCGGATCTTCGAAAAGCTGTCGATCAGCAGTGATGTCGAGTTGACGTTGCTGGCTGTGCGCCACGGCATGGTTGATGCCAGCGCCTGATCATGACTGAAACATTCGATTCCGGCGCCTTCCTGGCGACTGTCAGTGGGCGTCCCGGCGTCTATCGCATGTTCGACAGCGAGGCGCGCCTGCTGTACGTCGGCAAGGCCAAGAATCTCAAGAAGCGCCTTGCCAGCTACTTCCGCAAGACCGGACTGGCGCCGAAGACTGCTGCGCTTGTCGGGCGTATCGCGCAGGTCGAAACGACCATCACCGCCAACGAAACCGAAGCGTTGCTGCTTGAGCAGACCCTGATCAAGGAGTGGCGCCCGCCGTACAACATTCTGTTGCGCGACGATAAGTCCTACCCCTATGTGTTTCTTTCCGACGGTCAATTTCCGCGGCTGAGCATCCACCGCGGTGCAAAGAAAGCCAAGGGCAAGTATTTCGGCCCATACCCGAGCGCCGGGGCCATCCGCGAAAGCCTCAGCCTGTTGCAAAAAACCTTTTTCGTCCGTCAGTGCGAAGACAGTTACTACAAGAACCGCACACGCCCGTGTCTGCAATATCAGATCAAGCGCTGCAAAGCGCCTTGTGTCGGCCTGGTCGAACCTGAGGTGTATGCCGAGGATGTTCGCCATTCGGTGATGTTTCTTGAGGGCCGCAGTCACGCACTGACCAATGAGCTTTCTACGGCGATGGAAGAGGCAGCAATCAATCTGGAGTTCGAGCGTGCTGCCGAGTTGCGCGACCAGATTGCCTTGCTGCGCAGGGTTCAGGATCAGCAAAGCATGGAGGGCGGCACCGGCGACATCGACGTCATTGCTGCCTTCGTCAACCCGGGCGGCGCCTGCGTTCATTTGATCAGTGTGCGCGGCGGGCGTGTGCTGGGCAGCAAGAACTTCTTTCCGCAGGTGGGTATTGAGGAAGACGTTGCTGAAGTCATGGCCGCGTTCCTTGGCCAGTACTTCATCAGCAGTCCGGAGCGCGACTTGCCGAGCGAGTTGATCGTCAACGTGGTTCCAGAAGACGCAACGGCGTTGATCGAAGCCATCCACGAGTTACGCGGTCGAGAATTGACCATCAGTCTTCGGGTACGTGGCACGCGGGCGCGCTGGCAGCAATTGGCGGTCACCAATGCCGAGCAGGCGCTGGGCGCGCGCCTGGCCAACCGCCAACACACGGCCGCGCGCTTCGATGCGCTCGCCGAAGTGCTGAACCTGGATGAACCACCACAGCGCCTGGAGTGCTATGACATCAGTCATTCCAGTGGTGAAGCAACCGTCGCTTCCTGTGTGGTGTTCGGCCCGGAAGGCGCGATCAAGTCCGATTACCGTCGCTACAACATTGAAGGCGTCACTGCAGGCGATGACTATGCCGCCATGCACCAGGCATTGACCCGCCGCTTCAGTAAACTGAAGGACGGGGAGGGCAAATTGCCGGACATCCTGTTAGTGGACGGCGGCAAGGGGCAGCTGTCGATGGCGCGTGACGTGCTGAATGAGCTGGCAGTGCCTGATCTCATTCTCTTGGGTGTGGCGAAAGGAGCAACACGTAAGGCTGGTTTCGAGACTTTGTATCTTAATGATGCTGCGCACGAGTTCACTCTGCGGGGCGACTCGCCGGCACTGCATCTGATCCAGCAGATTCGCGACGAAGCCCACCGGTTCGCGATTACCGGACACCGCGCGCGCCGCGGTAAAACCCGCCGCACGTCGACACTTGAAGGCGTTGCAGGCGTCGGGCCTACCCGGCGCCGCGACTTGTTGAAACATTTTGGTGGATTGCAGGAGCTATCTCGTGCAAGCATCGAAGAGATCGCCAAAGCACCGGGGATCAGTAAAAAGCTCGCAGAGTCGATTTATGCAAACCTGCATAGCGAGTAGAATGCCAACTCACCTCGTAGCCAGTTGTGCCGATGAATATCCCTAATCTGATTACCGTTCTCCGCGTCCTGCTCATCCCGATCTTCATTTTGCTGTTTTACCTGCCTTACCAGTGGAGTTACATGGCTTCCGCCTCGGTATTCGCCTTTGCGGCGGCGACTGACTGGCTGGATGGCTATCTGGCCCGTCGCCTGGAACAAAGCACGCCGTTCGGTGCGTTCCTCGATCCGGTCGCCGACAAGCTGATGGTGGCAGTGGCTTTGGTGCTGCTGGTACAGGAACACGGCAACCTGTGGCTGACACTTCCTGCTGCCGTCATCATCGGCCGCGAGATTGTCGTATCGGCCTTGCGTGAATGGATGGCCGAACTCGGTGCCCGCGCTCATGTGGCGGTGTCCAATCTCGGCAAGTGGAAAACCGCTGCCCAGATGCTGGCGCTGGTGATCCTGCTGGCCAACCCTCGTGACTTCAGCTTCTGGGTCTTCCTGGGTTACGCCTTGTTGCTGATCTCGGCAGGCCTGACATTGTGGTCGATGGTTCAATACTTGCGGGCTGCCTGGCCGCATCTGAAAACCGACGTTGAAAAGAAATAAAACTTTTTTGAATCAAAGGGTTGACGGGGCTTCTGAAATCTATAGAATGCGCCACACCAAGCGGGAATAGCTCAGTTGGTAGAGCACGACCTTGCCAAGGTCGGGGTCGCGAGTTCGAGTCTCGTTTCCCGCTCCAAGTTTGTACGCGGTTGTTGTTGTGCTACTAAACAGCGATCGTTTGAGGCCGAGTAGCAAAATGGTTATGCAGTGGATTGCAAATCCACCTACGCCGGTTCGATTCCGACCTCGGCCTCCACTCTTAAAAACCCCGTAGATCAATGATCTACGGGGTTTTTTATTGCCTGCAAGAAAGTCGGGTGTTCCGCAATTTTTCTCATATGCTCCGCAACTTGGCAGGCATGCTGATGTGGATTCCGATCTCGATGATCGGTGGTGGTCGCAAACGTGGCAATTTGATGTCGTTTTCGGTACGATTTGTATTCAAATTGAGGTTGAGTGAGGGGGCGGTGGTGATATCTGATCGTGAAATTGCGTTGGAGCAGGCGCTTGTCGCAGCGTTTGGCGCGGCTGCCGAGCTTGGTATTGATCACGATACTTTGTGTGACGCTTCCAGAGAGCTTATTCAGCGCTACAGTAAATATGTAAAACTGAATTACCCCCACGTCGACAGCGCTCAGAAAGAGTTGATGGGGGCTTGGGAGCAGTTCAAGGCTATAGAGGGGAAATAACCTTGCGGCCTTGGTCCTGTGTCGCTTCTGCGTGGACTCTAAAGTGCTTGATGTGCCTCAAGCGCATGAGTGTTTAAAGTCGGGTTGCGTAGCTCCTCGTTTATTTCCTCAATGGCGTTCCAGACAGGCATCGCCATTTCCTTGCGTCGGATTTCATCCTCTCTGCGCCGCATTATAGAAGGCATCGGGCTCTGGCTTTTTTTAATGCGTGTGCGGCTGGCTTCAGCTCATGGGGGCATGGCTGGTCGTGCAGGATGCAGAGAAAAGATCGCGCAGTGCTCGTCTAGACGCTTTTGAATTTGATGTGATAGTGGCATGGGGAAGGAGTTGCTAATGCTCCTTCCTTTCGCCTTGGTGGGCGTTTCTATGTTGCAACTCTTGAAATGACTTGATTCAGAGTATTCAATTCTTTTGCGTTGTTTGTTTTCGAGATTATCAAGCGAATTCTCTCGATTGGAATGTCCACTGCATAATTGGCGATAAAGGCAAACAAGAAAGTGCCGATTAGGGAGACAACTGATTTATCCAATTCGCCTTCGTAGTAATGCAGTACCACGGACATTACGACAAAATGTCCGAGGTATACCGGGTACGCGAGCTGGCCGGTAATCCTGTCGATCTTTGATTTTTTTGTAAGCTCAAACAAGAAGGGCGTGCAGACAAAAACAGTCAAGTAAAACAACCAGGAGAGCGGAGCGTCCTGATCGCCGCTTGTCCAGAGTTGAGGGGTGACTATGAAAACAATTAAAGCTAATGCAGAAATCTTTCCGGCCATTATGACCCAGGATTTGTTTTTGGCTTCGATATGCAACCTGTAGGCCAATACGCCGAGCATGAAGAAGGCTATCGACGATGGGAAGAAGAAATATCTCCAAGGGACGACGGGGAAATCCAGGGCGTAAAGGGTGATTCTCAGTACTACTCCTGCCATCGTCAAGGCGAGTATTGTTTTGAGCGATCTGGTAACAATGAATGGTGCAAGGACGTAAAAATACAGTTCCAGGCTGAGGGACCATACAGGGCCGATGACATAGTTCCAGTTCTCCGGTGTGGAGAAGGGAATGAGTTCGGCGCCAAAGAAAAAGGCATTACAAAAAAGAGCAACCGGCATGAGCCACTCTTTTCCTGGTTCGGTGTCGAAAATCAGAAATGATTTTTCACCCGTTGAGAGTATCAGCCATGCAAAGAGTATAAGCATCAGCCAGTTGACAGGATAAAGTCTTAGAGCCCGGTTAAGGTAAAACTTACCGGCGCCATTGCTTAGCTTTGAGTATTTCTCTGTGATCACCATTGAAATGTAAAAGCCAGACAAAATAAAAAATGCAAAAACTGCGTGCCCTGACCAAATGAAAATGTTTGTACTTTGGTGGGTTACTGAAATCTCTCGTCCTAGAATTTCATGTGCGTGGTCGATGAATACTGCCAATGCCAGTATTAGTCGGAAGAATCCCATCATCCAGTTCCTTGTTGTTGTTTTTTGCGCGGCATGGTACAGATTTGTATAAAAAATGTAACTGGATTGTTACGGAATTTTTTTGGATTTGTGATGTCTCGCTGAAAATTGTTAAGTCGCCCTCCAGCGCACGGTGGATTCAAGGGGTGAGGGAGGTCGCGATTGATACCAATCAGTAAGGTTTTTACGTGCTGGTTTGTTGACTTGCGATGCGCTGCTGCCGACAAGCCTTTGACGTGCGCTCAGAACGGCAAGCCGTGGGATCAACCTGGCGTGAAGGGGCCTTAAAAATCAGTAGCTTGCGAGCGACGAATAGTGCTAACCTATTGAAATTCCGAGCTTTATAGGTGAACTGCAAATCTACTTGCAGCAGTTCGATACCAACCTCGAGCTCCACCGCAAACAAGCTCTGTAGATCTATGATTTACCCAGCTTTTTTATTTTCAGTGCGCTGCAAGATTTAGTCTTGAAATGAGCCACTGTGAACTTGCTTCACCGGGAACTGATGTATATATTTCCCGCTCTGCTTCATACGGCTCAACAGTGTCAGGTTCGTTGAACGACTGATATGAGCGCCGTACCGCGCTACCGCCCGAATGGCGAAACTGGTAGACGCATGGGACTTAAAATCCCCCGCTCGTAAGGGCGTGCCGGTTCGATTCCGGCTTCGGGCACCATCTTAAATCAAGGGTTTGCGGGCGAAAGCTGATGCAAACCCTTGTTTGTTTCCGGGTCGCCATTCTGACAGTGGTTCGCAATTCATTGTGCAGGCACGATCTTGTTGCCATTGTATTTGCGGATGGATTGTTCGGTCATCCTCTCAGTGGGGCTTAAGGCTCATTGAATCGGGCGGCCAACCGGCCGCGCGGCCTGGAATCCACTCCATCGTCTGCGTGTTTTTCCTTCTCTGATTTCCTCAAACGCTTGGGCCGACTGGCATTCCCAGCGCAGACACAGAACATCGCTCGGTTTGGGACGTGTGAAGTGATGAGTTCTGATCCAGACCATCGGGTCCTAAAACCGTTGGTCAGCTCTCAATGCAATCCGCCAGGCAAGGGGCTACTTTTGTGGCTGGGTCGAAAAAGTCGTGGCAGATGCCAGAAGTCATTGCAGCGATAATGGAGCAGGCCCTCCACGACGTCGATGTCAGGATGGATCTTGATCAAGGCGCGGTGCATCGCTCAGGCGATGGGTAGCAGACGTTGAGTCTGTAACGCGAAATCCGCCACCTTAAACGTGTTAAGGAGAACACAGATGGCTATCAGTCAAACACTTGCAACCTCAGATAAAACAGCGCTCGTCAAAGCCGAGGTGTACCGTTGGTACAACCTCTTTTTCCCGTGGTCACGCGGTGTGTCTTCCCAATCGGAAGGTGCGATCAAACCCTTGTACGATGCGCTGTCCAGCGAGTTCCGAGTGGTGCTCACCGACGGTCAGATCATGAGTCGGGCGGACTATTGGGAGCGACTTTGGGGGCTGTACGGCAAGCGTGCCGGAAGCCCGGAATCGCACATCACCAATCTCTCGATCACACCGCTTCCAGGGGATTTCTTCCTCGCAGTCTTCGATCTGGTCAAGGATGGAATCACCAAGAAGAAGGTTGACTCAGCGCTTATGCGCGTCGACCACGCATCTCCATCGGGCATCTCGTGGATTTACGTTCACGAGAGCGAGCACGAGCGGTCGCTCGCATAGGCTGCTCGCCGAGATTCCTGTGTGAAGCCTGCGACATTGAGGCAATGATGAGGTGTTGTGATCTGCGACGATCTTCGCCATCGACGAGGCGTGGGCTGTTGGCGTCTCGAGGTGCACCTCTTCGGCCGTCGTACAAAAAAAACTGAGCCCAGCCCTGCGCTGGGCTTTTTCGTTTCCGCGCCTCCAGGCAGGAAACAAAAAGCCCGGATTTGTCCGGGCCCGTCAGGATAAACGTTCAGCGCGAATCGGCTTCATTGCAAATCCGGGTGGATGATCTTTCCCGGCGCCTGCGAATCCAACTGAAAAGTGCGTGAACCGGATGTAGAAAGGCCGCAAGCACGCACAGCAGCATGATGATGAAAATGGCAATCAGCGGGATGCTTTCGTGCGAGAACATGGTGGGGTACTCCTGTAGTCACTATGTTGGAACCCGCAGGCTAGACGCATTGAGCCCTGCTTGCGATGAACGTATGTTCATCCTCGAAGGTTTGAACTGTGCTAAGGCGACGCTCTGTTTTCGAACACAAAATATGCGTTCTGGATCAAGCCACGCCGGGCCGCAATTCATGCACCAGAGCAATCAACGCGCGCAATCGCGCCGGTACGAAGCGGTGCCCCGAGTAATAAAGCCGCAGTCCGTCAAACGAAGGACACCAAGGCATCAGCACCGGCACAAGTGCGCCACTGGCCAGTTCTTGCTGGATGAACCATTCGGAAATGAAGCCGATGCCAAGGCCCGACACCACGGCCTGTTTAATCGCGAGCAACTCGTTGAATGCAAAGCGCACCGGCAGATCCATTTGCAGTTTTTCGCCGTCGCGCTGCAGTTCCCAGTGATAGAGGCCGCCATGAGCCATACGCATGCCGATGCTCTGGTGAGTCAGCAGGTCTCGCGGATGCTCAGGCACGCCGTGGCGCTCGAGGTACTCAGGCGTCGCTACCACGAGCATGCGGATATCGTCTGACAGCGCCACGGCAATCATGTCTTGGGGCACGGACTCCGCCAGACGAATCCCGGCGTCGAAGCCACCGGCGACGATGTCGATCATGCTGGCTTCACTGACGATGTCGATGCGTACCTCGGGATAGCGCTGCGCGTATTGTTTGAACAGCGGCTCAAGCAGCAGGTAGGCCGCGCCATAGGGCGCATTGATGCGCAGGGTGCCACTGGGTTGATCGAGGCCGACGCTGGCTTCTTCGCCGGCACTTTTGATCTGCGCCAAGGCGGGAGCAATGCGCTCTACATATCGTTGCCCGATATCGGTGAGGGCGACGCTGCGCGTGGAGCGATTGAACAGGCGCACCTTCAGGCGCGCTTCGAGGCCAGCCACTGCGCTGCTCACAGCGGTGGTGGACATGCCCAGTTCCTGCGCTGCGCCACGAAAACTGTTGCGGCGCGCAACGGCCAGAACCACTTCCAGCTCGGTCATTCCTGTCTTGTGCATGGATTGTCCTGAAAATGCGGATGCTTCATCAATCAATGGATGGCTTATCGGAATAATAAACCCTTCTTAGACTTCGGTTCACAGAGGCTCGATTCAGCCGAGTCAATTTGAGTGAGGAGTCGTCATGCAGCGCATTGAACACATCTACATCAACGGCGAATACGTCGTTCCCCACGGTCAGGAGTGGTTCGACCTGCATAATCCGAGCACCGAAGAGGTTATCGGCCAGGTTCGACTGGGCGACTCGGTGGACGCTCAGCATGCAATTGCCGCTGCCAAGGCCGCATTCCCGGCCTGGTCTCGTACCACTCGGGACGAGCGCATTGGCGCATTGCAACGCATGCACCGGGCCGTGGCGGCAAGGGAGGAGGAGTTGCTGGAAGCCATCCTTCTGGAATATGGATCGCCTGCGGTTCGCGGGCGCTGGATGGCAACCTATCCGGCGGATGTGATTGCGCAGGCAATCGATGCACTGCAGACGTTCGAGTTCGAGGAGCAGGTCGGCATGGCACGGGTCATTCTGACACCTGTGGGTGTTACCGGTCTGATCACGCCGTGGAACAGCAATGCCGGCTTCATCTGCAACAAACTGGCGACGGCGCTGGCCGCAGGTTGCACTGCTGTCATCAAGCCCAGCGAGATGAGTGCGCTGCAAACGCAGGTTGTACTCAAGGCGCTGCACGAAGCGCAGTTGCCACCGGGCGTATTCAATATCGTCAACGGACGAGGCGATGTGGTGGGCGAGGAAATCGCCCGTCATCCCGACGTTGCCAAAATCTCGTTTACGGGGTCGTCCGCAGTCGGTCAGCACCTGGTAAGAACCGGTGCTGACACCATGAAACGCGTGACGCTCGAGCTTGGCGGCAAGTCGCCCACCGTGGTGCTCGACGACGCTGATTTTCAAGCGGTCATGCCGCTGGTGCTACAGGCCGGGTTTCTCAACAGCGGCCAGGCTTGCATCGCGGGCACACGCATCCTGGTGCCGCGCAGCCGGTTGGCAGAGTTCGAAGGTGTGGCGAAAGAGGCGGTCGCCCAGATTCGTTCGGGTGATCCGCGCAACGCCGATACCGACATCGGTCCGATGGTGAGCCAGAAGCAATGGGAGCGGGTACAGCGTTACATCCGTATTGGCCAGGAAGAGGGTGCGCGGTTGCTGGCAGGTGGCGAAGGGCGCCCGCTAGGCTTGCACGCCGGGTGGTTCGTGAAGCCCACGATCTTCACCGATGCGCACAACGGGATGCGCATTGCGCGTGACGAAATCTTCGGCCCGGTACTGACGATCATTCCTTACGAGGATGACGCCGATGCGCTCGGCATTGCCAACGATACCGACTATGGACTGAGTGCCCTGGTGCTGGGAAAAAGCCGCGAACGCTGTGTGAATATCGCTCGGCAGATCGACTCGGGACGTGTGCTCATCAACACCCTGGCCCACGAGCCTCGCGCGCCGTTCGGCGGGTTCAAGCATTCAGGCCTTGGGCGCGAAATGGGCAAGTGGGGGATGAGTGCTTTTCTGGAGCCGAAGACCCTGCTCACGGCTGTCCTGTCGGACTGACTTGAGCCTCTGCCGAAGTCGACCGACAGGTCCTCAGCCGCGCTTGGGCAGCTTCCAGTTCGGACGGATGAAGTGGCAGGTGTAGCCATTCGGGATCCGCTCCAGGTAGTCCTGATGCTCGGGCTCCGCTTCCCAGAATGGTCCCGCCGGCTCGATTTCGGTGACCACACGGCCAGGCCACAATTTTGAGGCATCGACATCGGCAGCGGTATCTTCGGCGATATCGCGTTGCTGCTCGTTGAGGTAATAGATTGCCGAACGATAGCTGGGACCGCGGTCGTTGCCCTGACGGTTGGGCGTGCTCGGGTCATGAATCTGGAAGAAGAACTCGAGGATCTGCCGGTAGCTGATCACGGCCGGATCGAACACGATTTCGATGGCTTCGGCGTGGTTGCCGTGATTGCGGTAGGTGGCATTCGCTACGTCTCCGCCGGTGTATCCGACTCGGGTCTGCAGCACGCCGGGATAGCGACGCAGCAGATCCTGCATCCCCCAGAAGCAGCCGCCGGCGAGAATGGCGGTTTCGGTTTGTCCGGTCATGATTTTTGCTTCCTCTCGGTGGCAGTGCGTATAGCCATTGTTATGCGGGCGTGTTGGCTGATTCCAAGGTCCACCGGTCTGCGAACCTGGCCGACGCTTAACCTATTTCGTTTAAACGCTTTTCGGCAGTCACGATGCAGGCGGAGGCAGCGTGAGCAGAAAGGCTGAGGGTGAACATCGCAGCCGATACAGCAAATCTTTGTGCGCGCACGAGGTGTCGTCCTTGAAAGTACGGTCAAACTTTAACATTCGAGCTGGCGTTGCACAGGCGCAATAAAAAGCCCCGGCGGTTGAGGCCGGGGCTTTTTTTGACTCGGACCGTTAGTCCAGGTCAGTTACTTCACGCTCGGGTGAACGTACCAAAACCACTGCCATAGAACTGGCCGTTGATGTTGGCGGCATATTGCGATGGATGGACCAGTACGGCTAACAACCGGTTTCCTTCCAGGATGGCAAGTGAGAGTGCCCCTTGATTGATCGACAGTTGCAGTGTCAGCTGGATGCCGATCAGATTCTCCGCATCAGGCACTGTGCCCTGCAGATAGGCGTTGGAAATATTGAGGCTGGTGCCGGTTCCTGTCGCTTGGCCGATGAACCGGACACTTGTCCCTTGCTGGGGCGCTTCAGGACCGATATTGCAAAGAGATGAGCTGATCTGGATCGTCTCGGTCTGAGGGCCGCAGCCACATCCGCACCCTGAAAAGTTGAAGTAGCCGCAGATGTTCTGCTGACAGCCGCAACCGCACAGCGTTTGTGGATGCACATTCTGGTGGAGAACCTCACGAAGTGCCGGTTGTGCAGCGACGACATCCTGTCGGCGTTTGATTTCAGCGTCGAATGCAACTTGTGACTGCTTCTTGAACGCTTCGATCTGGTCGGGCTTGAGATCTTGCAAAGACAAAGTCATAGCTAAAATCCTTTTAGTTGTTTCCGGGCACACCTGGAGACAATCCGCCTCTGTTGGCCGGCGCCTTCCTGGCGCGATAAACCACGGAATCCGATCTCGTGGCTCACTGTTTAAAGCACAGGTTATGGGCACTTTCAAATCGGCGTTGAATAAAAGAGATGGCCGGTGGGGCAGGAGAATCGAGGAAAGGTGCTTTTAAAAAATATGGAAGGCGTCTCAAGCCAATGGGCCGATCAGGTCGGCCCATTTTTAGTCGGATCTAGACAAACGCCTGCCCGTGAAAGCCTCGTGGCAGACGCTGCGGCCCGGCCAGTGCGGTCAATCGTTCGATCCATTCCGAGCGCCAGTTCGACGCACCGTGATCGGTTTTGGCAAGACGGGCTGCGCGGCGTGCAGCATTGCGCTGGGTTTTGCGCGCCTCTTTGAAGGCATCGGTATTGCGGCAGCTACGGCATTTGACGCGATTGAGTTCCAGGCTCGAGGCAAGGTTGTTGCCCTTGTGACCACAAGCCAGATGTCCGTCTGTTTTGAAATGGATAACCATGACCAGTCTCCTGGGTGACGTGTACAGGTTATGACATCCCACGACCCAGGGCGTTCGTTGCATCGGCCAAATGGTACGACGAGTACTGTCGTTTATCGCTGTGCAATCATCTGAAGCGCGGCAATGGTCGTTCGACAGGTTGCAGCGAAGACAGGGTGCTGCGGATCAGCGGCGTGTCTTTTTCGATGTCGTTCAGGCGATCACGGATGCGCAGGGCGGTCGGATGCCCGCCTTGATGATCAACCCAGTCGGCGATCTCCTTGCAGGCTGCAGCAAGGCGCGCCTGACGGGAGTCGAGCAGGGTGAGGAGGGTGGTGATGGACTCTTTTTCAGACATGAAACACCTCCGTTCAGAAAACCGTTGAGAGGCAGCAAAAAGCCCGCAGAGCTGCGAGCTCTCTGCCGTTGGGGCGCTGGTCCGTCAGCTGAATTGAGTATAGACCCCGCCTGTCAATTGCATCAGCCAGCCGACTGGCGCGCCGGCAGTGGCGCGCTGGCGGCATTGAGACGACGGCATTCGCGTCGGGCATCGTCCTCGAGGTCGTAGCCATCGCCGATGAAGCCGCCGGTGCGGGTGTCGTTGATTCGATACCAACTGCTGGCCTCGGCGGGCTCATGCAGGCTTTCCCCGGCGCGGCGGCCGTGAATGATGATCTTGTTGCAGCGCTTCACGACAAATATGTCTTCCATGGCGTCACCACAGCAATTAGGTGTCAGATCAACTATAGAAGCCTTGGCCAATCGTGCAAAAAATAGACAGTCAGTTCGTCGGTTGCAATCGCCATCCCTCGTGATGCCAATCCAGGCGATGCGTCGGTTTCAACGCCAGTAGAAAATCCGGGTCGTGGGAAACCGCGACGATTGCGCCGGGAAACGTCTGCAATGCCTGTTCGAAAGCCTGTACCGAGGCCAGGTCCAGATGATTGCTCGGCTCATCGAGCAGCAACAATTGCGCGGGGATCTTGCGCCACAAGGCCACGGCTAACGCGGCTTTCAAGCGCTCGCCGCCGCTCAGCGACCCGCTTGGGCGGGTGACCCGTTGTGCGTCCAGGTGCAAGTGCGCCAGATGGCTGCGCAGTTCGCTTTCACTCCATGGGCTCTGCAGCGCGCTCAGTTGTTCAATGACGCTGAGGCGATCGTCCAGCAGCGCGAGATGCTGGTCCAGATAGGCCACTGAAACATGAAGGGTGCATTCGCCGCTGACGGGGTGCAGTTCTTCGGCAAGCAGTCTGAGCAAGGTCGATTTGCCGCAGCCATTGGGGCCGTTGACGGCGACGCGTGCCGGGCCGCTAAGCGTCAGGTTGAGCGTGTGTGCCGGCAGCCATGGCAGGCGGGCGTCAATCAATGTGCAGACCCTGCGCGAGGAGGGCACTGCGCTGCCTGGAATGTTCATCAGTACCACATCGTCCGCGAGCACTTTGGCGTAGGCGTCGCGCACTCGGGCGTCCAGTTGTGATTTGCGTTGCTGATGGTCGTAACGCACATGCCCCATGATCTGTCGCGCGGCACCTTTGAGGCTGGCGCGTTCGAAGCCAGAAACATTGGCGGTTCTGGCATTGCGCAACGAGCGCGCGGCATGGCGCTGAATGGTGTCGTGCTCGCTTTGCAGGCGTTGCTGCTCACGCCGGCGTTCGGTCCGGCTTTGATCGAGCGTTGCTTGCGCCGCCGCTTTGTGGATCTGCCGCTGGTGTTGATACGTGCAAAAGTTGCCGCCGAACACCGTGGCGCCCAATGGCGTCAGCTCGACGATACGCTGCATGCGCTCAAGTAACTGCCGGTCGTGGCTGACGACGATCAGGGCGCCGCGCCAGCGTTGCAGCTCACTCATCAACCAGTGCCGGCCGGCGGCGTCCAGATGGTTGGTCGGCTCATCCAGCACCAGCAGGCGCGCCGGGCTCAGGAAGGCGCCGATCAACGCCAGTCGTGCTTGCTGACCGCCGCTCAAAGACTGGGTCAAATCCGTCGGTGCAACGTCCGGCAGACCGGCATCATCCAGCCATTGGCGCAGACGTTCGGGCAAGTCCCAGCGTTCGCCGAGGATGTCGAAATCTTCCGCCGTCGCCTCGCTGCGCTGCAGACGCTCCAGCGCTTGAAGGGCGGCAGCGCTGCCCGTGGCGTCGGCCACGGTCTGCCCCGGCTCGGCGAGGAATGTCTGCGCGACATAGGCCGTGGCAACCGTGCAGGTAACGCTGCCGGCAGTTGGTTGCAGACGTCCGGCAATCAGCCGTGCGAGGACGCTTTTACCGACGCCATTGCGTCCGACGATCGCGGTGTGGGTGTGATCGAATTGCAGATTCAGGTCGTTGAAAATCGTCTCGCCATTGGCGAACTGAAAAGTCGTTTGATTCAGGGAGACGAGGGCAGGCGTACGCGAGACGTGAGTCATCGGCACCTCCGAAAAATGTCGTGAACACTGACAGGCGCGATTCAGCGCGTGTCGCGATTACATTTTCAGAAGGCTTGATTGTTCACTTTCTGCGGTTGTCCTGAAGAGGGGAAAGGTGGCTAGCCTAGTCCAGCTGTGCGTCTCGATCAAGGCACATCCAGCATTTGCTCCAGAAACATCGCCAGGGCCACTTCCTCAGAGCGCAGGCCCTTGCGCACTCTTGGACGCGGCAGTTCGGCCAGCGCACCCAGCAGGAACCGCTCGACCACCGCTGGATGGATGTAGCACTTGCGGCACACCGCGGGGGTGTTGCCCAGTTGCTTGGACACGCTCTTGACCATGTCCACCACGTGTCGTTTCGCCTCGGCTTCCGACTCCCATTGCAGCTCGCGCAACACCGCCAGAGCCAGCGCGCTGCCGGCCCAGGTGCGGTAGTCCTTGGCGGTGAAGTCGGCGCCGGTGAGGGTCTGCAGGTAAGTATTGACGTCCTGCGAGCTGACGGTGTGCCGCTCGCCGTTGTCGTCCAGGTACTGGAACAGATTTTGCCCGGGAATCTCCAGGCAACGCTTGATGATACGCGCCAGGCGCCGATCCTTGACGGTGATCTGGTGCTCGATGCCGCTCTTGCCGCGAAACTGGAACAGGATCGCGCTGCCATTGACCTCGACATGCCGGCTGCGCAGGGTGGTCAGGCCGTAGGAACGGTTGTCCCGCGCGTATTGAGTGTTGCCGACGCGGATCAGCGTGGCGTCGAGCAACGTGATGACTGTGGCCATGACCTTGTCGCGGCTGAAACCGGGCGCGGCCAGTAAGGTTTCGAGTTGTTTACGCAACTTTGGCAGTGCCAGGCCGAACTCACGCAGGCGCGAGTACTTGTCGGCGTCGCGCACTTCACGCCAGCGTGGGTGATACCGATATTGCTTGCGGCCGCGGGCATCGCGGCCGGTGGCCTGCAAATGGCCGCGCGGGTCGGCGCAGATCCACACGTCGGTGTAGGCCGGTGGCACCGCCAGTGCGTTGATCCGGCGGATCTCGTCAGAGTCGCTGATGCGCTGTCCGGTCGGATCGAAATAGGCGAATTTGCCACGCAGCTTCTTGCGGGTCAGGCCGGGTTGGGTGTCGTCGACGTAATGCAGATCGGGTGGCAGCAGGTCGGCTGGCGCAGTGTCGGGCATGGCGGAGGTCCTTGGCGGCGAATCGCTCTGTTACAGCGATTGACCGCGCGCCATGGCCGTCGTGCCAACGAATTCAGGCCAGTACCGCGACAGCCTTGATCTGCGCCCACAAATGCTGGCCCGGATGGATGCCCAACTGATCCCGGGAGAACCGGGTAATCCGCGCCAACAGCGGCGTGCCACCGGCATCCAGCCGAATCAATACATGCGCGGTGTTGTCCGCCGCCTGCTCGCTGACCACGGTGACCGGCAACCGATTGAGAATGCTGCTGGCTTCGCTGTCGTGCAGGCTCAGGCTGATGTCGCGCGCGTGCACCTTGGCGCGCAAGGCCTGGCCCACGGTCATGGGCGCGTGGGTCACGCGGATGTTCATCTCGGTGGCCGGCAGTTGCAGGCTGAGCAGCTGATAATCGGCGTCGTAGGCGCTGACCTGGCCTTCGATGATCACGCCAGCGTCATCGCCCATCGCCATTGGCAGGTCCAGACGGGCGAGGGTCTCGCCGATCGGGCCGCTGGCCAGCGCCTTGCCGTCGCTGAGCAGCACCAAATGATCGGCAAGGCGCGCGACCTCATCCTGAGCGTGGCTGACGTACAGCACCGGAATGTCCAGTTCATCGTGCAGGCGTTGCAGGTACGGCAGGATTTCGTTTTTGCGCTGGCTATCGAGGGCGGCCAATGGCTCGTCCATCAGCAGCAGTTTCGGGCTGGTCAGCAGTGCGCGGGCGATGCCGACACGCTGGCGTTCGCCGCCGGACAGGTGCTGCGGATGGCGTTCCAGCAAATGACCGATGCCCAGCAGTTCGGTAGCTTGCGCCATGTCGACCCGACGCTGGGCCTTGGCGATGCGCTTGAGGCCGAACTGCAGGTTGGCCAGCACTGACAAGTGCGGGAACAGACTGGCCTCCTGGAACACATAACCCAGTGCACGTTTGTGCGGCGGGACAAAAATGCGCCGTTCGCTGTCCTGCCAGACTTCGTCGTTGACCTGGATAAAACCCTGTTCGGCCCGCTCAAGACCGGCGATACAGCGCAGGCAGGTGGTTTTGCCCGAACCGGAATGACCGTACAGCGCGGTCACTCCACGCCCCGGCAAGTGCAGATCGACATCCAGGCTGAAGCCTGAATAGGCGATTTTCAGACGTGCATCAATCATCAATCAGCTCCAGCCCGCACGGGTCTTGCGGCTGGAGTACAGCGCCAACAACACCAGAAACGAAAACACCAGCATTGCTCCGGCCAGCCAATGGGCCTGAGCGTATTCCATGGCCTCGACATGGTCGTAGATCTGCACCGAGACCACCCGGGTCTTGTCGGGAATGTTGCCGCCGATCATCAGCACCACGCCGAATTCGCCGACGGTATGCGCGAAACCGAGGATCGCCGCCGTCACGAATCCGGGGCGGGCCAATGGCAGTATCACGCTGAAAAAGGTGTCCCAGGGATTGGCGCGCAAGGTCGCGGCCACTTCCAGTGGGCGAGTGCCTATCGCCGAGAAGGCGTTTTGCAGCGGTTGCACCACAAACGGCATGGAATAGATCACCGAACCGATCACCAGCCCGGTGAAGCTGAAGGTCAGGGTGCCCAGGCCCAGCCATTGGGTGAAATGCCCGAGAAAACCATTGGGGCCCATCATCAGCAACAGATAGAAACCGATCACGGTCGGTGGCAGCACGAGGGGCAAGGCGACGATCGCCCCGATCGGGCCGCGCAGCCAGGAACGGCTGCGCGACAACCACAAGGCAATCGGAGTGCCGACGACCAGCAAGATCGCGGTGGTCAGGGACGCCAGTTTAAGGGTCAGCCAGATCGCCGCAAAGTCGGCACTCGAGAGCGCCATTTAGAGCTGGTAGCCGTAGGACTTGATGACCGCAGCAGCTTTCGGGCCTTTGAGGTATTCAACCAGTGCCTTGGCGGCGGCGCTGTCCTTGCCTTTGTTCAGGATGACTGCGTCCTGTTTGATCGGGTCGTGCATGCTGGCTGGAACGATCCACGCCGAACCGCTGGTGACCTTGCCGTCCTTGTAGATCTGCGACAGTGCGACGAAGCCCAGTTCGGCGTTACCGGTGGAGACAAACTGGTAAGCCTGGGTAATATTCTGGCCTTCGACGATCTTGGCTTTGGTCGCTTCAGTCAGTTTGAGTTTTTCCAGTACCTGAGTGGCCGCCAGGCCATACGGCGCGGCTTTCGGGTTGGCGATGGACAGGTGCTGGTACTCGTTATTCTTCAGTACGTCACCTTTGGCGTCGACGTAACCTTCTTTCGCCGACCACAGTGCCAGGGTGCCGATGGCGTAGGTGAAGCGCGAGCCTTTGACGGTGTCGCCTTCTTTTTCCAGTTTTTCCGGGGTGGTGTCATCGGCCGAGAGGAACACTTCGAACGGCGCGCCGTTCTTGATCTGGGTGTAGAACTGGCCGGTGGCGCCGTAGGCAGCCACCAGTTTGTGCCCGGTGTCTTTTTCGAAATCGGCAGCGATCGCCTGGATTGGTGCGGTGAAGTTAGCGGCAACTGCCACCTGCACTTCATCAGCCTGAGCGGCGCCAAAGGCGAATACCGCCAGCAAAGTGGCCAGGCAAGTTGGGGCAAAACGTGAGGCACGAATGGTCATGTAACAGCTCCGTTATTGGCGAGTGCAGAGGGCAGTTATTGTTGGGGGTGGACTGCACCGATGCGAGGGGGTGAAACGCTATATAGCGAAATATATAGCGAAATGCCGCTAAACAGGAAGTGCTTATAAACACGGGGTGAGGCTGTGCCGTTCCTCACCCCGTGCCGGATCATCGGCGCGCCAGTTTTGCCAGGGCGCCTTCAGCCAGTTGCCGGGTCAGTTCGGCGCTGCTCCGCTCCTCGCCCAATGGAAAGGCCTGACCGGCCCAGAGATTACTGAATTGCGCTTCGTTTTTGGCGCGCAACGGCATCAATGCTCCGCCGGCCAGCGGGAACGCCGGCGCCTTGGGCGACATCGGGCCGATCTCGCGCATCACCCGATTGAAAATCCCCCGAGCGGGGCGCCCGGTGAACAGGTTGGTCAGGGCGGTTTCGCTTTCCTTGGCGCTGCGCAGCGCCTGGTGGTGGGACGCACTGACCTTGGCTTCCGGCGTGAACAGGTAGGCGGTGCCGACCTGGACTGCCGATGCGCCCAGCATCAATGCCGCCGCCACACCTCGGCCGTCGGCGATGCCGCCGGCAGCAATGACCGGGACCTTGACCGCGTCAGCAATCTGCGGCACCAGGGCAAAGGTGCCGACCTGGCTGCTCAAGTCATCACTGAGAAACATCCCGCGGTGTCCACCCGCCTCGTAACCCATCGCGATGATCGCATCGCAGCCGTGTTGTTCAAGCCATAACGCTTCATCGACGGTGGTCGCGGAAGAGAGGATTTTCGCGCCAGTGGCCTTGACCCGATCCAGCAGGGATTTCTCCGGCAGGCCAAAGTGAAAACTTACCACTGGCGGGCGAAACTCTTCCAGCACGGCGCACGCCGCCGCATCGAATGGCGCCCGATTGGAAACCGGTGTCGGCGCATCGAAATCGACGCCCAGCTCGCGGTAATAAGGCTCCAGCAGATTTTTCCAGTCGCGTGCCCGTTGTTCATCGGCGGTCGGTGGCTGATGACAGAAAAAATTGACGTTGAACGGATTGCGGGTGTGCTCGCGAATGGTCTGCAGATCTTCACGCAGTTGCTCGATGCTCAGCATGGCGGCAGGCATCGAACCCAACCCGCCCGCGTTGCACACAGCGATCACCATGGCCGGAGTCGTGGCGCCGGCCATGGGAGCCTGGATGATCGGCAGTTCGATGCCGAGAAGGTCAAGCAAGCGGGTGTCAGGCCATTGACTCATGGAAGCAGTTCTCCGAACGATGAAACGGGGCAGGGACGGCAGAGCCGGTTTTTTAACAGCAAAACCGGCCTCAGGGCCAGCCCGGATTTTCAGGGCAGGGGCAATCGTCCCCTGTCAGCGTCGATGAAGTCCGCCACCACCGCCGCCTCCAAAGGAGCGATTCATGTTTTGCGAAGAGTTGTGAAAGTTATTGGTGCGCTGGTTGCCGAAGTTGCGCGCCGCCGATTCGCGATTGAGGTTTTGCAACTGGGCATTGTTGTTGACCGGTGCCGTGCGTGTCGGACTGCCCTTGACCATTGATTGCCAACCGTTGTCGGTCTTCTTGTAGACATTGCCGTCGTGCCCGGCATACACGTTGTCGCCGACCCGTGCGGCACCGCCGTTGCGTCCCTTCACGCCGCCATATTGCGTGGTCTTGTCGGTGTTGGGGTTGTAGACCGCGCCACGATTGGCGGTGACCTGAGTGCCATTGCGTGCGTTGCCCGCCGTCACCCGGCCGCCGGCAATGGCGCCACCGTTCGGCCCGACCACTTCGCCGCTGCGTCCGGCCGCGTAGTTGCCGTTGTAGACATTGTGTACGGCCCCGCGCTGACCCGCCGCGGCAATGCCGGTGCGCGAGTTATAGGACGAGCCGACCTGACCCGCCCAGCGATTGCCGGTCCAGGCGTTGTAGCCAGCGCCATAGCGACTCACGGTCGCGCGGTCACCCCATTGACGATAGATATTGCCGGTGGTGCCGGCCCAGCCGCCAGGGCCCCAGGCCACGGCACCACCTCGATAACCGTAAGCGGCGCCGCCCCAGGCCAGCGGCGCCGGGTACAAGTGCGGCCCCCAGGCGTAACCCCAGCCATAATTGCCCCACCACGGGTAAGCGCCCCAGCCCCAGCCCATCGCCACGGTGTTGCCGCCCCAGCTCCAGCCGAAGCCGAAACCGAAGGTCCAGCCGGTCCACGGCGTGTAGCGAATCGCGACGCCGAAACCGTACGTCACCGGTGGCCCGTACCAGACGTTGCCGACCCATGGCGTGTACGGATAACCGGTGCCGTAGACCACCACACCCGTGGTCGGGTCCAGGTTCGAACCCTGATAACCCGGGGTGTAGCCGACGACCACGGTATCGCCGCTGGACTCATAGACCTTGACGTAAGTGAGGTAATGCATCGGTGAGCTTGGCGGAATCGAGTAGATCACCGCCGGTACCGAACTGGCGACGACCCACGGCCCGTTCACTGATGTCGCGGTGAACCAGATACCGTTTTCCACCGCATACCAGTTGTCATTGTCGACGCGAATGATCGGTGTGGCGCTGTTGACCACGTACTGCAGCGATGTGTTGTTGATCGCCTTGAGTTGCGGCTCGCCGTCGAACTGCGGCGCGGTCATTTTCACTGCGCTTTTCTTGATCGCCGAGGTTTGCGGAATGGTCGCGGCGATCGCGGCTTCCTTGGCCTGTGGCGTGCCGGCGACGGAGGCCTTGACGTTTTCTTTTGGGCTGTCGTCGGGAATGTTGGCAAAGTCTGCCGGCAGTTTGTCCGCCGGGGTAAACGTCCAGGGACCGCTCATGTCGGCGGCACGGAACCAGCGGCCGGAGATCAGCACGTAACTGTTCTGATCGCCGATTTCCTTGAAAATGTGGCCGGTGGTATTGCTTACGTACAACAGGCTGGTGCCTTGAATCGGCGACCACTGTGGCGGCCCGTCGGTGACGATCAGTTCGGTGGGGGTGGTGGCGATGAAGATTCTCGGCTGTGGCGCCTTGGCCAGGCTGGGGGCCTTGTCTTTCGGATCACTCTGGCCGGTCAGCAGATCGACCTGACGGCTCTGAATCGCTGCCTGCCTGGCTTTCTCCAGATCGGCCGGGGGTGTGGTCAGGCGCGTGTACTCGCCGCTGAGACTGTCGGCAACCATCCAGCCATCAAACACGTGCAGGTAGTGCTTGCCCTCAGCGTCCTTGAGCAGCAGCGGGCGGGTGTTGATCACCCGTTGCAACGCGGTGCCATCGACGGCGCGGTAGGCCGCGTCACCATCGATGTAGACGAGCAGGGCGGGGCCGTCGGTGCTGATGATCGCCGGCGGGGTGTTTTCCAGCGGTGCGCTGTCGGCTTTCTGCTCGGCCGACAGCACGCCGACGGCGGCTTCGAGTTGATCGAGGGAAATGGTTTTCTTGCGGCTTTCGGCATCCTTTTGCAGCGCTGCGAGCCACACATCGGTCTGGCTGGCATCAGCGGGGAAGTCGGCCTTGATGATCCTGTATTGATCCAGCGCGACCCAGCGTGTGGCCTTGTTGACCAGGGTGTGTGCGCTGAACTGGACAATTCCGTAGGTGGGTTTGCCATCGGCGCCGGTGGCTTCGACCGCCGCCCGGGCATTTAGGGTGTAGCCGTCCCAACTGTCGAGTTGCGGCTGGTACACGGTCAGTTTGGCCTTGCCGCTGGTGATCACTTGCGGCCATGTCGGCGCGCTGGGCGCGGCATCGGCTGCGGCAGGTGTGGTGGCAGTGGCCGGGGCTGCCCAAGTGGTGCCAACGGTCAGCAGGCACAGCAATAACATCGCAAGCAATGAACGCGGGTAAGACATTGTCAGCTCCATCGACAGGGTCACTTTCGGGAGGGAGGGCAGCGAAAGCATGACCGTCGAAAAAGCATAGCCGCCCGCTCTGGAATTACTTTGCAGATTTGCGAATTGGCGCAAAGTCGGGTGGGGCAATGTGTTGCTTTGTGTTATTTCAAGGCGCGAGGATTTGAATCCATTGATTGCGAGGCAGCCATGTTCAACGGCATTTTGATCGACAAAGACGACAACGGTTACCACGCCAGTCTGCAGCAGATCAGCGAGGCGCAGTTGCCTGATGGTGACGTGACGGTGAAGGTTGCGTACAGCACGCTGAATTTCAAGGACGGTCTGGCGATTACCGGCAGCAGTCCGGTGGTGCGCAAGTTCCCGATGGTTCCGGGTATCGATCTGGCAGGAACGGTCGAGGTCAGTTCGCACCCCGACTACAAGGCCGGTGACTCAGTGCTGCTCAATGGCTGGGGCGTGGGCGAGAATCATTGGGGCGGGCTGGCGCAAAAGGCGCGACTCAATGGCGACTGGCTGATTCCTTTGCCCAAAGCATTCAGCACCGCGCAAGCGATGGCCATCGGCACCGCCGGCTACACGGCGATGCTGTGCATTCTGGCGCTGGAACGTAACGGCGTGACCGCGACTCAGGGCGAGGTGCTGGTGACTGGCGCGAATGGCGGGGTGGGCAGCTTCGCTATCGCCTTGCTCGGCAAACTGGGTTATCGGGTAGTGGCGTCAACCGGCCGGGTGTCCGAGCATGAATATCTGAAGCAACTGGGCGCCAGCGAAATCATAGATCGCGCGACCCTGTCGCAGCCGGGTAAACCACTGGCCAAGGAGCGCTGGGCAGCGGTGATCGATTCGGTCGGCAGCCATACGTTGGCCAACGCCTGTGCCAGCACCCGTGCCGAAGGAACGGTGGCGGCCTGCGGTCTGGCTCAGGGCATGGATTTCCCGGCGTCGGTGGCGCCGTTCATTTTGCGCGGGGTAACTCTGGCCGGGATCAATAGCGTGACCCAACCCAAGGCACGCCGGATCGAAGCCTGGGAACGTCTGGCCAGCGATCTGGACTGCGCCCTGTTGCCATTGATCAGCCACGAAATCGCGCTGAGCGAAGCCATTGATGCGACGCCAAAACTGCTCGCCGGGCAGTTGCGCGGCAGGGTTGTGGTCGACGTCAATCGCTGACAAAGTAAGCCTCATTGCGGCCCTCTGTGGCCGCACTTCTATAACAGGGAGCCGCAATTTCGATGGACTTGAAACGACAGCAAATCGACGCCTTTACCGTTGCCGGCCTGCGCGTACGTACCACCAACGCCGCAGAGCACCAGCCCGCGACCGCAAAAATCGGTCCGATGTGGGGGCGGTTTTTCAGCGAAGAACTGGCCGAGAGCATTCCTGCCAAGACCGCCAACTCGCCAATTTATGGTGTGTACTCGGCTTACGAGTCCGATGCCTCGGGTGCGTTCGATGTCACCGCTGGCGTCGCCGTGAGTGCGCGCACCAAGGACTACCAAGCGGTGCCGATTGAAGCGGGTGAGTATCTGGTGTTTGAAGCACAGGGCACGCTGCCTGACGCGGTCATTGCGACCTGGGGGCGGATCTGGACGTTCTTTGCAGACAATCCGCAGATTCAGCGCCGTTACGCCACCGACTTCGAGGCCTATACCGGCCCCGAGTCAGTGGCGGTCTACATCGGCATCCATTAAGGCTGCGTTTCGCGCTCCAGCAGTTGGCGCTTGCGCTCCACGCCCCAGCGATACCCTGAGAGATTGCCATCGCTGCGCACCACGCGATGGCAGGGGATCGCCACGGCCAGGCGATTGGCGCCGCAAGCCTGGGCGACGGCGCGCATGGAGGTCGGCGCACCAATACGCTGGGCGATCTCGGCGTAACTGGCGGTGCGCCCAACCGGGATTTCCCGTAGCGCCTGCCACACTCGCTCCTGAAAAGCCGTGCCGCGCACGTCCAGAGGCAAATCGAGGCCCAGTGCTGGCGCCTCGATGAAGCCGACCACTTGGGCAATCAACTGCTCGAAGCCGGTATCGGCGCCAATCAGGTTGGCCTGACGGAACTGATCCTGCAGATCACACACCAGTTGATGCGGATCATCGCCCAACAGAATCGCGCACACTCCGCGCTCACTCTGTGCCACCAGAATCGCCCCGAGTGAGCATTGGCCGACGGCAAAGTGAATGTCGTTGTTGCGCCCGGCCGCGCGGTAGTCGCCAGGCTTCATGCCCAGCACTTTGTCGGCCGATTCGTAGAAGCGGCTGTTGGAGTTGAAGCCTGCGTCGTACAGCGCATCGGTCACCGAACCACCGTCCGCCAGTCGTTCACGCACCCGGCGTGAGCGATGCGCCGCCGCGTAACCCTTGGGCGTAAGGCCGGTTGCAGCCTTGAACACACGGTGAAAATGAAACGGGCTGAGTCCGGCCGCCTCGGCGAGTTCGTTGAGCGCGGGCGGCGTTTCGCAGATTTCGATCTGCCGGCAGGCCAGCGCCACGGTCGCGGCGTGTTGGGTGGCGACGTCAGTCTGATCCTTGCTGGTGCGTTTGCTCGGACGATAACCCGCCGCCTCGGCGGCTTCGGCGCTGTCGAAGAACTCGACGTTCTGTGGCTTGGGCAAGCGCGAAAGACTGCTCGGGCGGCAATAGACCCCGGTGGTTTTCACTGCATAGACAAACTGCCCGTCGGCCCGCGGGTCCCGCGCAACGACGGCGGCCCAGCGTGGATCGGTTTCAACGTTGATGATGGGCGAAAGCTTTTTCATGGCGAGTAGTCCGTTGACCTGTTTGATTCAGGTTAATCAGCGGCGATGTCAGTAACACTCCGCGCCTTGCGGTCAAATTTTTCAGGCTCATCCGGCAACGCGAAAAGTCAGGTTGATCCGGCGTTCGCCCAAGCGTGGATGCCGCCCTGGCTTGATCGGCAGCACGCCGTGAAAACGCAGGCGATCGACGCCGCCCCAGACCACCATGTCGCCGTGCAGCAGGGGAATGCGCTGGCTCTTGTCGCTCCGGGCAAAACCACCGAACAGGAACATTGCCGGCAAGCCCAGTGACAACGAAACGATTGGCGCCGCGTAGGCATGTTCGTCTTTGTCCTGGTGCAAAGACATCTTGGCGCCGGGGATATATTGGTTGATCAGGCAGGAATCCGCGTGAAAGTCGGCAAATCCTGCGCGTTGCGCGGCTGTTTGCGCCAGTTCGAACAGCACCAGTGGCATCGCCGGCCATGGCCTGCCGCTCAGCGGGTCGACGGCGCTGTAACGATAGCCGCTGCGATCGGTGATCCAGCCCAGCGCCCCGCAACTGCTGGTGCCCACCGACATGCTGAAACCTCCCGGTGTGACCATGTGGCGCAACGGCGCGGCAGCGAGCAGGGCATCCAGCGCCGACAACACCTGATCGACAATCGGCAGCGCGAAGCCGCGCAACACCCATGACTGTTCACCGATTTGCTCGGCACGCGGTTGTTGCGCAGGTTCGTGGTCGGCGAACAGGTCGAAGGTGGTCGGTTGCATGCTGCTCATGTTGCGTCGTGGAAAATGATGCCTAGGGTATGCCGATTTCCACTGTGCAGGCGACTGACGCCATGCCGCAGGGTCACCTTATAGTCGCCGCGTGTGCCTCTGACCGGACGCTGGTTGACCGCAAAGATCACCGCATCACCTTGTTGCAGATCCACCACATGCGGGCGCGATTGCATGCGCGGCCGCTGCTCGGTCATGACGAACTCGCCGCCGGTAAAGTCTTGCCCCGGTGCTGACAGAAGAATCGCAACTTGCAGTGGGAAAACCAGCTCCCCGTAGAGGTCCTGATGCAGGCAGTTGTAGTCCTGCGGGCCGTACTGCAGCAACAGCGGCGTTGGCCGCAACTGACCGGCGGCGTGGCAGCGCTGAAGAAATTCGGCATGGGCGACAGGGAAACGTGCGGGCAAACCCATGCGGTCGTTCCAGCGGTTGGCCAGCGGCACCAGGCGCGGATAAAGCGCGTTGCGCAGGCGCTCGACCGTGGTCGGCAGGGGATAGCGAAAATATTTGTATTGCCCGCGACCGAAACCGTGACGGGCCATGACGACCTGCGAGCGAAACGGTTCGGTCTGCGGATACAGGACACTCAGGCGCTCGCAGGTGTGGGCCGAAAGCAGCGCACGGATGATGGCGTATCCTTGCTCATCCAGTTGCTGTTCCAGGGCTGCCCAATCGAGCGCATCCAGCCGTGAGGGGGACATTGACATGCTGACTCCTGAACGCGTGGTCTGGGCGCTCAGTCTGGGCAGGTCCCGGCGGCAGAACACTCCGCCGCTTGCGGTCGAATCCGATGTGTTGCGTTACAGGGCTTTGCTGACGGCGATATCGCTGATCACATCTTCAGTGGTGCCGTGGATCGCGTCCAGCGCCGCCTTGGCCTCTTCCACAGTGCCGTGTTCCAGTTGCGCGAACTCGAAGCGGCGCTCACCGTTGAGCTTGTATTTGATGACGTATTTGGTCGTTTGGGCCACGGTCGTGCTTACCTTGCGTTGGGGGCGACTCAGCTGAGTTTGGTGCTGGAGCGGCGGATGATTTTGATCGAGTGGGTCAGGGTCGGTTTGCGCGTGACGCTGATGGCGCGACGGTTGACGGTGTCGATGGTGATGTTCCAGAAACCGGTGCTCGGCGCGGTGATGCGCGCAGGAAACGTGTCGAAAGCGCCGCCGTGGTAGGTGTGGCGTCCGCCGTTCTTGAACGCGCGGAAGTTGGCGTCGTTCATCAAACGGATGTTGCAGGTTTGCGAGCATTGGATGACGACGATGTCGTCTTCGTTGAGGTGCTCGCGCTGGTGAATGAATTTCATGGGCGCCTCCAAAAGGGCTTTTTCTACTAAATCAAAACGATAGCATGTGCGATTGGCGCAGTTTATCAGCCCGAACGGGTTATTATCCCGCCGTCGAGCGCCGCTTTGACAATTAAAAACAGTTATTCGCGATTCGATGCGGGTTTAATGGAGTGAGCCTCGGAGAAAAATGGCATTACTGCTGTCCGACGGTCTTTATGGGAGGTGTTTGTATGAAGTGGGGTGTGGTGTGTCTGCCGTTGATGTTGGCCGTGGGTGGTTGCGCGAGCGTTTCCGAAATCAATGAGACGTTGCCGACCATGAGCGTGATTTCCGGCAAGAAACCCCATGAGTATGCTCAGTGCCTGGCGCAAAAGCTTGCCAGCAGCCGTGGCGCGTTGCAGATGGAACCGCACAAGGATGGCGTTCGAGTGATTGTTCCCGGGAAGTTTTCGACCGGTGCGGCTGCCGTGTTTGATATCGACGATCGCTCCGGCGGCAGCAGCATCAAGCTGCACGAGCGCATGTCCAATGTGCCGGTTCGTCCGCGTGACGTGCAAAACGCTGCCAATGCCTGTATTTCCGGCTGATAGACTGATAGTCATCAGCACCAATGCCGTCACAGCCATGCTGTGACGGCATTTTCATTTCTGGAGTCGCGAATGAAGCGAGAGCAAGTACGGGAGCGCCACGCAGAAGGCCTGATTTCTGCCACGCATGTCATTCAGAACCCGGCCAATCCGGGCGAGTGGATCGTGTTTTTCAAGAAGAGCGCCGGGCGCAGCTATTTTCTGGTGGACGATAACGATGAAGTCGAATCCTTTGCCCGGCTCGATGACTTGATCGAGATCGTACGCGGGCTCGGAATCAAATTCGCCGAGATTCACATGTAGGGTCTATTTGCAGACCACCACCACACTGCGGTTCTTGTAGTTGCCGACATCGACCCCCAGGGTCTTGTCGCTTTCCTTCGGCGCCGGCGTGCCATCGGTACCAACGATGCGATACCCGGTGCCGGCGCAGGAGGCATCAGCCTTTTCGTAGCAGGTGGCCCAGGAGTTGGCCTCGCCGGAGCAGTCGATGGTCAAGCCCTGTTCGCCGTTGTTCAGGTAAGTGGTTTGCGAAGTGGCACAGCCACCGAGGGCCAATACCGCGAGCAGCGGCAGCAATCTGTTCATGTTCATAGGAGTGTCGTCTTCAGCGAGGGAGGGGCTAAACGCTCTGACAGCGCCGCAGTGAAAAGGTTATAGCGATAGGCCACTTGTTTCATTGATCTTTCCGGTGGCCACAAAAAAGCCCTGCGCAAGGGCAGGGCTCGGCATCATGTGTCGCAGCCGATCAGTCTTGATCTTTGCCACGACGCTTGGACGATGCCGGGGTGTCTGTGAACACCGACGCTACATCCGTCGCCATCTGCTCACTGTCGAACGGCCCGGCGATGTGTTCGCCATTGGTCGTGGTCAGCGTCCACTTGCCGTCTTTCTTGTCGATCACATACCCGTTGATGATTTTTACCGCGGCCATCTATCTGTCTCGTTCGCTGGTTCAAAGGCGCCATGATACCGACAAATGCTCACATTGGGGGGCGATCGGCGTATGGTGGTGCAGCGCAGCTGCGTCTTTGAGCTACTCTGTTTTCGCCGCCAAAAGGCGCCAACGGAACTATCGGCGAGAATATTTCTCTATGTTGGCATCGGTTACCCAGTGCGGGGCATTGTAAGGTGCACGCCGCCTGATTAGACTGCGCCGAAACTCGTACACACAGCCCTTTCAAGGACTTATATGATCAAGAAATGCTTGTTCCCAGCAGCCGGTTACGGTACTCGCTTCCTGCCAGCGACTAAAGCCATGCCCAAAGAAATGCTGCCGGTGGTAAACAAGCCACTGATCCAGTACGGCGTTGAAGAAGCTCTGGACGCTGGCCTGACAGAAATCTCCATCGTGACCGGTCGTGGCAAGCGTGCTCTGGAAGACCACTTCGACATCAGCTATGAGCTGGAAAACCAGATCAAAGGTACCGACAAGGAGAAATACCTGGTCGGCATCCGCAAACTGCTGGATGAGTGCTCGTTCTCCTACACCCGTCAGACCGAAATGAAAGGCCTGGGCCACGCGATCCTGACCGGTCGCCCGCTGATCGGTGACGAACCGTTCGCCGTGGTATTGGCGGACGACCTGTGCGTCAACCTCGAAGGCGACGGCGTACTGACCCAGATGGTCAAGCTGTACAAGCAGTTCCGCTGCTCGATCATCGCCATCCAGGAAGTCGATCCGCAGGAGACCAGCAAGTACGGCGTGATCGCCGGTGAGATGATCCGCGACGACATCTACCGCGTACACAGCATGGTCGAGAAGCCAAAGCCTGAAGATGCACCGTCGAACCTGGCCATCATCGGCCGCTACATCCTGACTCCGGATATCTTCGACCTGATCGAACAGACCGAGCCAGGCAAGGGCGGTGAAATCCAGATCACTGACGCCCTGATGAAACAAGCCCAGAACGGCTGCGTCATGGCCTACAAGTTCAAAGGCAAGCGTTTCGACTGCGGTGGTGCGGAAGGCTACATCGAAGCAACCAACTTTTGCTTCGAGAACTTCTACAAGACCGGCAAAGCTTACTGATAACGCCGGATCTGCAGCGCCAGAGTGTGAGAGTACTCTGGCGCAAGCACTCACAAACGCCCCGACTTGTTCGGGGCGTTTGTTTTTGTGCGGTGAAAAAGTACCGAGTGCATCAAGGACGTTAACTGGCGCCCTCTGAGCGCGCAGGCTGCCTGTTCAAGGGGAGAGGGGCTGAGAGGGTGCAGTTGCGCCCATTTTCTCTCAGGCGTCACGACAGGGGCTTTTATGCGCGGGCGCTACAGTCGACCACAACGAAAAAAGCTCCGTATCTTGCGATACGGAGCTTTTTCTTTATGCGTTACGCCGATTGTGATCTCTCGAAACCGGCGTCTTTTACACGGTTACTGCTGAACGACATTTGCGGCGGTCGGCTCGACTTTCTTCGGCTTCATCAGGCTGAAATCAATCAGCGCCCGCTGCTCACGCTCGTAAGGGTTGCCGATCATCAGCGGACGCGGTTTGAAGCTGTCGCTGACCAGGCTCTTGCTGCGGTCCAGCTCATCGAAACTCAAACCGGCCATGTCCGCCCAGGTGTGTATCAGGTGCGAGCTGCTGTACGGCCGCCCCAGATCGGCGGCGAAGTTCCAGTTATGGTTCTCGCGCCATTTCGGCGAAGCCCAGGCCATGAACGGAATGGTGTACATCGGCGCCGTCGGTTTGTTCTCGTTGCGGCCCAGGGTGCTGTGGCCGGCCGAATCGAACACGTCTTCACCGTGGTCGGAGAGGTACAGCAGGAAACCGTTCGGGTCGGACTTGGCGTAGTCCTTGATCAGGCTGGACACCACGAAGTCGTTGTACAGCACGGCGTTGTCGTAGCTGTTGTAGGTCGGCACCTGATCGTCACGCACGCCGGCTGGCACACCGGTACGGTCCTGGAACTGGTCGAAGCTCGGCGGATAGCGGTACTGGTAGCTCATGTGAGTACCGAGCAGGTGCACGACGATCAACTTGCGCTGCGCCGGGTCGGTCAACGCCTTGTTGAATGGCTCGATCACGTCGCCGTCGTACTGAGCGGCGTTCTGGTTGCGGTTGTTGTTCAGGTACACCTGCTCATCGGCCTGTTCGGAGAACGTCGTGAGCATGGTGTTGCGCTTGGTCATGGTCTGCTGGTTGGTGATCCAGAACGTCTTGTAGCCGGCCTGTTTCATCATGCTGACCAGCGACGGCGTGGACAGGTACAGATCCGGATGCTCTTCGTCGGCGAAGGTCAGGACCTGCTGCAGCGCTTCAATGGTGTAAGGACGCGGGGTGATGACGTTGTCGAACACCGCGAGCTGATCCTTGAGCTTGTCCAGTTCCGGCGTGGTCTTGCGTCCATAGCCGTACAGGCTCATGCGCTGACGGTTGGTCGATTCGCCGATCACCAGCACCAGGGTCGAAGGTTTATCGGCGTCTGCTGCCTTGAGGTTATGCAGTGGCGGAACCTTGCTCGTGCTGTGCAGCATGTCTTGCATGCCGGCCAGAGTATCGAGGTAACGGTGGTAAGCCACGGCCATTTGCCAAGGCACGGCAGGCTCGATGCGGTCTTCGAACTTCTCGAAGCCCCCGGCGAAACTGCCGGTGCGCTGGGTCTGCTTGATCAGCGGGTAGCCGACCACGGCAATCAGGATCGCCATGGCGGCGACGAAAGCGCGGCCACGGGGCATGTACACCGGACGCAGGCGAGTCCACAGGAAGTAGGCGAAAGCGGTATGCGCGAGGAACGCCGGAATCATCCACCAGGCAAAGTACTGGGTCATGTACTCGCCGGCTTCAGAAATGTTCGACTCGAACATGATGAAGATGACGCTTTGCGAGAATTCCTGCTGATAGATGAAGAAGTAGCCCAGGCTGGCCATCGAGCAGGCCCACAAGACGATGCCGATCAATGCGGCCAGCAGCTTGGTGCGCTTGGGGAAGAGCAGCATCGGTGCGAGCCAGACCGCGCTCATCACAAAGGCCTGACGGAATCCGCTGAAGCCGGAGGTGCCGGTCAGCTGGATCAACAGTTGGGTAATACCCGAGAAATACCAGAAAAACGCGAAAAGCCAGAGAACCCCGGCCCAGTCGAAACCTGTCGCAGTCGTTTTGCTGCGTTTGAACAATGCCATTCAGCACTCCAGCTCATCGTCACTAACCACCGCCGGAACGCTTCATGAAACCGACGAACGGAGGCCGCGCGCAAACGCACGGCCAGAATGCGCCGGAGTATCACGAACGGAATGTGAAAACTTCGTTAGTTGCTGATCAGGGGCAGAAGAGGATCATGTCGGGAACGACAGGCGCCGCTCCCGAAGCTGGCGGGGCAGGTCAGGCGTGCGGGTTGCGCTGGACAACCGGCAAAGGTTTGGGCTGAGCGCCCTGGGTCAGCGAGCGCAGCTGCGCCAGCTCCTGTTTCAATTGGTCGCGCTCGTCTTTCAACTGACGCAATTCATCGCGACGGATCGTGACGTACAGGGTTTGTGGCGGCATTGCTGTGTGTACTGTGCCCATTGCTCACCTCGCAAATGGCGTGTCTCAACTGCAAATCGTCCCGGTTTCGGGGTACTGATCTGCTATCGGCGCCAATTTTGATTTCTTTCGCTCATGAATGGAACTTTTTTATTTTTCATGGTCGGTGTGTCTTCGGCATGATTCGGGGCGTTATCAGTCTGGATCGGGCACAATGCCCGGAAACTTCCGCCGGACGCTCTGGACTAACCTCCATTAGTCGCGTTGGGCTATAACCAATGTCACACATTTATTTGTAGTAAGGAGCATCAGCACATGCAACTCGGGATTATTGGACTGGGCCGCATGGGCGGCAATATTGCGCGGCGCCTGATGCTCAACGGGCACACTACCGTTGTTTACGACCGCAATACCGCCTTTGTCGACACCCTGGCCGCCGAGGGCGCCACGGGCGTCGCCGACCTGCCGGCACTGGTCGCAGGCCTGGCCAAGCCACGCGCAGTGTGGGTCATGCTGCCGGCCGGCGCGCCGACCGAAGACACCATCAACACTCTGAGCAATTTGCTCGAAGCCGGCGACACCATCATCGACGGCGGCAACACCAACTACAAAGATGATATCCGCCGGGCCAAGACCCTGTCTGAAAAGGGCCTGCACTACATCGACGTCGGCACCTCCGGTGGCGTCTGGGGCCTGGAACGCGGTTACTGCATGATGATCGGCGGTGACGCCGAGACCGTTTCGCGTCTGGATCCGCTGTTCGCCGCACTGGCGCCGGGCATGGGCGAGATTCCGCGCACCAAGGATCGCAAGTCCGAGGACCACCGTGCCGAGCACGGCTACATCCACGCCGGTCCTGCCGGTGCCGGGCACTTCGTGAAGATGATTCACAACGGTATCGAGTACGGCATGATGGCCGCATTCGCCGAAGGCTTTGACATCCTCAAGACCAAGTCCAGCGAGCGCCTGCCGGAAGATCAGCGTTTCGACCTGAACGTTGCCGACATCGCTGAAGTGTGGCGTCGTGGCAGCGTGGTGTCGTCCTGGCTGCTCGATCTGACCGCCGATGCGCTGGCGAGCGATCCGAAGCTCGACGGTTTCTCTGGTTCGGTGGCTGACAGCGGCGAAGGTCAATGGACCATCGAAGCGGCCATGGAGCAAGCGGTGCCGGTACCGGTGTTGTCGAACTCGCTGTTCTCGCGCTACCGCTCCCGCGGCCAGGGCACCTTTGGCGACAAGATTCTTTCGGCCCAGCGCTTCGGCTTCGGCGGCCACGTGGAGACACCGAAGAAATGACCCATACGATCCGCAGAAAATCCAAGGCAGAACCCGCACCACCGACCACGCTGTTTTTGTTCGGTGCCCACGGCGACCTGGTCAAGCGCTTGCTGATGCCGGCGCTGTACAACCTCAGTCGCGACGGCTTGCTTGACGACAATCTGCGGATCGTCGGCGTTGATCACAACGCCATTACCGATGAAGCCTTCGCGCAAAAACTCGAAGACTTCATCCGTACCGAAGTGGCGGCGAAGGTCGGCAAGGGCGATCAGATGCTTGATCCGGCCTTGTGGGCCAAGCTCGCCAAAGGTATCAGCTACGTTCAGGGCGACTTCCTGGACGACAGCACTTATTCTGCGCTGGCGGCGAAAATCGCCGACAGCGGCACTGGCAATGCAGTGTTCTACCTGGCCACCGCGCCGCGTTTCTTCAGTGAAGTGGTGCGCCGTCTGGGCGCCGCCAAACTGCTGGAAGAAACGCCCGAAGCGTTCAGAAGGGTGGTCATCGAAAAACCGTTCGGCTCCGATCTGCAGACCGCCGAGGCGTTGAACGCCTGCCTGCTCAAGGTGATGTCGGAAAAGCAGATCTACCGGATCGATCACTATCTGGGCAAGGAAACCGTGCAGAACATTCTGGTCAGCCGGTTCTCCAACAGCCTGTTCGAAGCGTTCTGGAACAACCACTACATCGACCACGTGCAGATCACCGCCGCCGAAACCGTCGGCGTCGAAACCCGTGGCAGTTTTTACGAGCACACCGGTGCACTGCGCGACATGGTGCCCAATCACCTGTTCCAGCTGCTGGCGATGGTTGCCATGGAGCCGCCGGCCGCGTTCGGCGCCGATGCGGTGCGTGGCGAGAAGGCCAAGGTGGTCGGCGCGATTCGCCCATGGACCGTTGAAGAGGCGCGGGCCAACTCGGTGCGTGGCCAGTATAGCGCCGGCGAGATCGATGGCAAGCCGCTGGCCGGTTATCGCCAGGAGGCCAACGTGTCGCCCGACAGCAACACCGAAACCTACGTCGCCCTGAAAGTCATGATCGACAATTGGCGCTGGGTCGGCGTGCCGTTCTACCTGCGCACCGGCAAGCGCATGAGCGTGCGCGACACCGAAATTGTCATCTGCTTCAAGCCGGCGCCATACGCGCAGTTCCGTGACACCGAGGTCGATGAATTGCAGCCGACCTATCTGCGCATCCAGATCCAGCCCAACGAAGGCATGTGGTTCGACCTGCTGGCCAAACGGCCGGGGCCGGCGCTGAACATGGCCAACATCGAGCTGGGTTTCGCGTACAAAGACTTTTTCGAGATGCAGCCGTCCACCGGCTACGAAACCCTGATCTACGACTGCCTGACCGGTGACCAGACGCTGTTCCAGCGCGCCGACAACATCGAGAACGGCTGGCGCGCAGTGCAACCGTTCCTCGACGCCTGGCAGCAGGACGCGAGCGTACAGACTTACGCTGCCGGCGAAGACGGCCCGCAAGCTGCCAACGATCTACTGAGTCGCGATGGTCGCGTCTGGCATGGCCTGGGATGAGTGATGCGATCCGTTTTTTACTCAGCGATATGGACGGCACGCTGTTGCTGCCTGATCACAGCCTGAGTCAGCGCACCATCGACGCCGTTCGTTCACTGCGCGAGGCTGGCGTGTTGTTCAGCCTGGCGACCGGCCGCCCACCCAAAGCCATGCTGCAGCAGATCGAAGCCCTGGGTGTTGATCTGCCGACGGCGGCGTTCAATGGCGGCACCATTGTCAACCCGGATGGCAGCTTGCTGGTCGCGCATTACCTGCCCGCTGCGACAGCGTTAATTGCATTGGCGACCTTCGCGGATCAACCGGATGTCGAAATCTGGGTGTTCAGCGGTGGTGACTGGTTGCTCAAGGATCCGCACGGGCCGATGGTGCCACGCGAACAGCACGGCCTCGGTTATCCGCCGGTGGTGGTCGAGAGTTTCGAGCCGTACCTGGAGCGGATCGACAAGATCGTCGCCACCAGCAACAACACGGATTTGCTGATCGAGCTTGAAGCGCGCCTGTTGCCCAAGGTCAACGGCATGGCCCAGGTCTCGCGCTCGCAACCGGTTTACCTTGACGTGACGGCGCTGGAAGCCAACAAGGGTAGCGCGCTGGCGACCATTGCCGCGCACCTCGGCGTCCCGCTGGAGCAGACGGCGGCGATTGGCGATGGCGGCAACGACCCGGCGATGTTCCACTGCGCGGGGTTATCGATTGCCATGGGGCAGGCCGAAGAGGCGGTGAAGCGTCAGGCCGATGTAATCACCGGCACAAACACCGAAGATGGCGTAGCGCAGGCCATCGAGAAGTACATCCTGCCGCGCTGAATCACCCAGGAACAAAAAGAATGAGTGGGTGTTGAAGAGCTATTGGCTCAGCGCATACCAATGTAGGAGTGAGCCTGCTCGCGAAGGCGGTGTGCCAGTCACCACATGAAGTGCCTGACACGACCTCTTCGCGAGCAAGCCCGCTCCCACAGTTTTAATCTCGGGTTGCCAGGGCTATTGGCTCAGCGCATACCAATGTAGGAGTGAGCCTGCTCGCGAAGGCGGTGTGCCCGTCAACACATGAAGTGCCTGACACGACCTCTTCGCGAGCAGGCTCGCTCCCACAGTTTTAATCTCGGGTTGCCAGGGCTATTGGCTCACCGCATACCAAAGTGGGAGCGGGCTTGCTCGCGAAGGCGGTGTGCCAGGCAACACATGAAGTGCCTGACACGACCTCTTCGCGAGCAAGCCCGCTCCCACAGTTTTAATCTCGGGTTGTCAGGGCTATTGGCTCAGCGCATACCAATGTAGGAGTGAGCCTGCTCGCGAAGGCGGTGTACCCGTCAACACATGAAGTGCCTGACACGACCTCTTCGCGAGCAGGCTCGCTCCCACAGTTTTAATCTTGGGGTGTCAGGGCTATTGGCTCAGCGCATACCAATGTAGGAGTGAGCCTGCTCGCGAAGGCGGTGTACCCGTCAACACATGAAGTGCCTGACACGACCTCTTCGCGAGCAGGCTCGCTCCCACAGTTTTAATCTCGGGTTGTCAGGGTTATTGGCTCAGCGCATACCCAAGTGGGAGTGAGCCTGCTCGCGAAGGCGGTGTGCCGGTCAACACGTGCGGTGCCTGACACGACCTCTTCGCGAGCAAGCCCGCTCCCACAGTTTTAATCTCGGGTTGCCAGGGCTATTGGCTCACCGCATACCAAAGTGGGAGCGGGCTTGCTCGCGAAGGCGGTGTGCCAGGCAACACATGAAGTGCCTGACACGACCTCTTCGCGAGCAGGCTCGCTCCCACACTTTTAATCTTGGGTTGCCAGGGCTATTGGCTCAGCGCATACCCAAGTGGGAGTGAGCCTGCTCGCGAAGGCGGTGTGCCAGGCAACACATGAAGTGCCTGACACGACCTCTTCGCGAGCAGGCTCGTTCCCACAGTTTTAATCTCGGGTTGCCAGGGCTATTGGCTCAGCGCATACCAATGTAGGAGTGAGCCTGCTCGCGAAGGCGGTGTGCCAGGCAACACATGAAGTGCCTGACACGACCTCTTCGCGAGCAGGCTCGCTTCCACAGTTTTAAGCGGGTGTTGTCAGAGCCAGTAGCTCACCGCGTACCAGCCCAGCAGCCCCATCACCACGGTGTATGGCAACGCCATCCACACCATCCGGCCGTATGACAGGCGCACCAGCGGCGCAATCGCCGAGGTCAGCAGGAACAGGAACGCCGCCTGACCATTCGGGGTCGCCACGCTTGGCAGGTTGGTGCCGGTGTTGATCGCGATCGCCAGAGTTTCGAAATGCTCGCGGCTCATGTGCCCGGAGAGGAAGGCCTGTTTCACTTCGGTGATGTAGATCGTGGCGACGAACACGTTGTCGCTGATTGCCGAGAGCAGGCCGTTGGCAATGAACAACATGCCCGGTTGTTGATCCGCTGGCAGCGCGAGCACCCACTGGATCAGCGGGGCAAACAGCTGTTGATCGTGAATCACCGCGACCACGGCAAAAAACACCACCAGCAACGCGGTGAACGGCATGGCATCGCGGAACGCATTGCCCAGGCGGTGTTCGTCGGTAATGCCGGTAAAGGCGGTGATCAACACGATCACCATCAGGCCGATCAAGCCCACTTCAGCAACGTGAAACGCCAGACAGCCAATCAGAATCAACGCCGCAGCACCTTGCACCAGCAGGGCGGCACGTTGACGCGGTGTGCGTTCGGCATTGTCTTCAGCGGCGTAGTTGGCCAGCACGGCACGCACGTTGTCCGGCAGCAGAGTGCCGTAGCCAAACCAGCGCAGTTTCTCCAGCAACACGCAGGTCACCAGACCCGCGACCAGCACCGGCAGCGAGACCGGCGCGACTTTCTGGAAGAACTCGCCGAAGTGCCAGCCCATTTCATGGCCGATCAACAGGTTCTGTGGCTCGCCCACCAGTGTGCAAACCCCGCCGAGTGCGGTGCCGACCGCGCCGTGCATCAGCAAGCTGCGCAGGAAAGCACGAAACTGTTCCAGATCATCATGGTGCAGGGCCGGCAGGTGCTGGTCGTCGCTGAACTCGCTGTCCTGACGCGGATCGTTGCCCGAGGCCACCCGGTGGTAGACCGAATAGAAGCCGACGGCCGCGCTGATGATCACCGCCGTCACGGTCAAGGCATCGAGAAACGCCGACAGAAATGCCGACAGAAAGCAGAACATCAGCGCCAGAATCGCCTTGGAGCGCACGCCCAGCAGGAGCCGTGAGAACAGAAACAGCAGCAGGTCCTTCATGAAGAAGATGCCCGCGACCATGAACATCAGCAGCAGGATCACCGGGAAGTTGTGCACCAGCTCATCGTAGAGGGCTTGCGGGGTGGTCATCTTCAGCAGCAGGGCTTCAATCAGCAACAAGCCACCGGGCATCAGCGGATAGCACTTGAGGGCCATCGCCAGGGTGAAAATGAATTCGATCACCAGCAGCCAGCCGGCGGCGACCGGGCCAACCGTGAACAGCACCACGGCATTGAGGATCAGGAACCCGACGATGCTCGCCTTGTACCAGCGGGGCGAGTGCCCGAGGAAATTGTGCGCGAACGCCTGGGCCAGTGAACCGGACATCGGTTGCTCCTTGTATTAAGAAGCGCGCAAGTTGCCGCAAGTGCCCGGCAAGTTCAAGTCTTGGGTATTACTGATTCAGATAACGCGCGACCATGGCCCGGTAGTTACCGTCCAGTGAATAGCCGCCGACCAGAATGTGTCCGTCCGCCTGCAACGCCAATGAGTTGGCGGTATCCAGGCTGCGTCCCAGACGTGTGCGCAGCCAACCGTGGCCGTTGCCGAACTGTGCGTCGAGTTGCCCGTCGGGCAAATAGCGCGCCACGATGAAATCCGCCTCGATACCGCCAATCGTCGCGCCCACCGCGATAATTCGTCCGTCGGCCATGCACTGGGCAGCGCTCCACTGGCAGCCACTGGGGCCGATTTCCAGCAGATGCGGGTGGCCTGCGTTGTTACGCAGTTCCGGACGTCCGTTGGGGTGCAGGCTCAACGCCAGGCAGCGGATCGGATCGCGACTGCTGCCAAAGCAGTGCAGATGCTCCATTGATTCGATGATCTGGCTGACCATCGCGCTTTGCCCGTGAGCCTTGAAGGCGAGGAAACCGTCTACCGCGAAGCGCTCGTCCAGGCGCCCGTCAGGCAGATAGCGCGCAACCAGGCCCTCCTGAGGGAAATCAATGGAGCCAGCGACAACGACGCGCCCATCCTTCTGCAGCAGAAGGCTGCTGAGCCAGGTATTGAGCAACAGATGGCGAATCATCACAAAGCCGCGACCATTGAAGCTTGCGTCGAGCGCGCCGTTGGGCGTAAGGCGGATCAGCATGCCGGCATGGTCGGCCAGTTCGAAGTGGTGATTGGCGATCAGCAGAATGTGCCCGTCGTCCTGAACGGCAATGTCGCAGGCTTCCGCACCGGATATACCGGGCGGTAGCCAGATATCGCGCGAACCGATGGACAAATCGCCCGGCAGGCGCACGACTTGTCGGCCGTTGTCGCCAAACGAAGTGTCAGGTGAACCGTCAGTGTTGAACAGGGCGAGGGCGGGCAAGGTGCGATGAGCATTTTCATAGTGCAAGCCGGCCAGCAGGATTCGCCCGTCCGCCAGTACCTGCACTTTTGCGCCCATGGCTTCGAAACCGGGAGCGAATTCGCCGATCACGCTGCCTTGAACACCGAAGCCCAGGTCGGCAGAACCGTCGGCAAGCATCCGCGCGAGCCCGAAACGGCTGCCATCGGCAGTGCCGACCTTGGCGGCCACCAGCACCCGACCTTGCGGGTCCACGGCCAAACCCTGGGTCATGCTGGATACGCTGTCAGCGAAATACACTTGAGCAATGCCGGAGTGGGCAAAATGTCTGTCGAGTTGCCCGGCGTCATTCAGTGGTGTCGGGAGCGCAAAGGCGTTCTCGGTGGTCATGCATGCCTCTCCTTGCGAGTTGACCAGGCCCGATAGGGCGGGTAACTGCATGAGCGAAACATTCAATCCCTGAATACATCGAAGTACAACTGACATAACTAACAGGTGGAGGGTCGCACTGTGCCAGAACAGTGTCTTTTTGAACCAAATGAAAGCGTGACAAGCAATGGCGCCTGACGCTTTAAAAGAAGTTGTACAAAAGTACCGAAGATAAAAAGTAACGGATAACTAAAGATGCAGAGGGCGGATGACGCCAACGTCATCCGCATTGCCCTCTTGTCAGTCAGGCATCGACCACGATTGCAGCAGGTAACCTTCTTCGCTCAGTTCGGCGCGTGCCTGTTGCAGCAGTTGCTCCAGTTGCGCCGGATCGGAGTAGGCGCTGCTCGGAATCTGCTTGCGGCCGATGTGCGAGTTGGTACGGTCGATGACGGTCAGGTTCAGTTCGCCGTTGCCGTCTTGTGGGGCCCAGGCCACGCACTGGAAGGGTTTAAATGCGTGGTTGGCAATCAAAAGAGCTTCGTTGATACGGAGCGGGGCGGTCATGGGGTCTTCTCTCTGTCGTGCCCAATCAAGTGATGTGCCGTCGGTTGGGCTTACCGTTCGGCTGGTTACTTGTACTGATGCACGCAACCCCGTGGCAGGTCACACATGACACAAAGAAATTTCAACTTTATTGCTTATGCTCAGGCAGCAGACCGTTTTTGAAAGCTGATTGAAAGATTCAACTCGATAGCTGACTAATAAACTTGCTTCTTATAACTCGTTACCTTGTACATCTATAAGCAATCGATACAAGGCCCTGTCAATTTCTTGCTAATGTTACAGTCGGGTCTGCCAAATGACTGTTTTTACAATAATTTCCTTAAATTTGGCGCCAAGGAACAGTCATGATCGAAGTGCCAGCGTTACGACGTTTATTGGTAGTCGACCCCTGTGACGACTGTCATCGCCTGTTACCCGGTTTGCGTGCCGTGGGCTGGGATGTCGACAGTTGTACCCTGGAAAACGCCGCCGATCGGACATGCGATGTCGGACTGCTGCGACTGCAGCCTTTTCACCTCGAACGCCCCGAAGCGGTCAAGGAACTGATCAGCCGCAGCGGCACCGAGTGGATCGCGGTGCTGAATCAGGAAGTTCTACGGCTGCAGAACGTCGGCGACTTCGTCTGCGAATGGTTTTTCGATTTCCATACTTTGCCGTTCGATGTCTCACGGGTCCAGGTCACGCTTGGCCGGGCGTTTGGCATGGCGCGCTTGCGCGGGCAGGGGACGATTCACATCGATCAACCTGAGCATGAGTTGCTCGGCGACAGCAAGCCGATTCGCGAGCTGCGCAAGTTGTTGAGCAAACTGGCGCCGACCGAGTCGCCGGTCCTGATTCGTGGTGAAAGCGGCACCGGTAAAGAACTGGTCGCCCGCACCTTGCATCGCCAGTCCCAGCGCCACAGCAAGCCGTTTGTGGCGATCAATTGCGGGGCGATTCCCGAGCACTTGATCCAGTCCGAACTGTTCGGCCACGAGAAAGGCGCCTTTACCGGTGCGCATCAGCGCAAGGTCGGGCGTATCGAGGCGGCCAATGGTGGCACGCTGTTCCTGGATGAAATCGGCGATCTGCCGCTAGAGTTGCAGGCCAACCTGCTGCGGTTTCTTCAGGAAAAACACATTGAACGCGTCGGCGGCAGTCAGCCGATCCCGGTTGATGTACGCGTCCTGGCAGCCACCCACGTCGACCTTGAAGCGGCCATCGAGAAAAAGCGTTTTCGTGAGGACCTGTATTACCGGCTCAATGTGCTGCAAGTGGTGACCGCACCGTTGCGCGAACGCCACGGTGATCTGTCGATGCTGGCCAACCATTTTTCCCACTTCTACAGCCACGAGACCGGTCGCCGTCCACGCAGCTTCAGTGAAGACGCGTTGATCGCCATGGGCAAACACGATTGGCCGGGCAACGTTCGCGAGCTGGCCAACCGCGTGCGAAGGGGGCTGGTACTGGCGGAGGGACGGCAGATCGAGGCCCGTGATCTGGGATTGATCAGCCAGCATTCGATAACCACGCCCATGGGCACACTCGAAGACTACAAGACCCGCGCCGAACGCCAGGCGCTGTGCGACGTGTTGAACCGGCACAGTGACAATCTCAGTGTGGCGGCAAAGGTGCTGGGGGTGTCGCGGCCGACGTTTTATCGCCTGCTGCACAAACATCAGATCCGCTAAAAAGAACGCCGTGGGTGCGGCGCCTGTGCAGTGAAGCGGCAGGCGCTGTGACCACGGCGTTCTTTTTGCATGAAAGCCCCGCATCGGCGGGGCTTTCCTGCGTCAGAAGTAGTACGGGAATTTCAAGCTGAAGGAGAAGTCCGGGGCGTCGTCGGTCATGCCGATCGACAGGTTGGGCACGATGGTCAGGTTATCCGTGGCGGCAATGGTCATGCCGACGTTGAAGTAACCGGCGTTGGCGTCACTGGACACCACCGATTGCCAATCGCCGCCATCCTGTTTCAGCTTGCTCTTGCGTTGCACCAGGTCAGACACCGAGAACGACATACTCATCTTCTCGTTCAGAGCGAACGCAATACCGGCGCCGATCTGGAAGCTGTCACCGATACGGACCTTGCCCGGGGTTTTCTGGTTGACGGTCGAACTGATGTCGTCGAACGACTCCTCCAGGTTGTGGGTGTAGGACAAGCTGCCGAACAGCACAGCCGGGTCGAACGTCTTGACCAGCGAGACGCCGGGGGTAATCGACCAGACGCCGTTACCGGTGGGCAAGGTGTCAGGCACGAACAGGTTGGAGTTGGCGTCGGTCTGACGCAGCTTGATCCCGAACGGGTCCTTGCCGGTGGGCGCCTTGACCCGCAGGGTGACTACGGCATCCGGGGTGTTGACCGACTCGTCGAGGAACTTGTATGCGATGCCGAAGTTGACGTCGCCGATGGTTGGGTCACGCGAAACATCCTGTTCCGTGGTCACGTTGGACGCCCCGCCATTGCCGCCGCCGGACTGGTAGGTCGAATCGCGGTAAACCACCGGCACGTTGACGTCGAACTGCCAGCGGTTGTCGAAGTTGTAGCGGCCGGTCAGGTCCAGCGTCCAGGTGTCGGCCTTGATCCGGTCGAGGTTGATGTTGCCCAGGAAGATCGAGTCCAGGGCCAGGAAGCCGTTGAGGATCAGTTGGCGTGTGTCGTAACGCGAGTAGGTCACGCCGGTTTCGAAGCTGAATTTACCGCCACCGAAGAAGCCGCTGGCTTCGTCATAGAGGTTGGACACACTCTGCGCCGGTTGCGAATCGTCGGCCAGTGATTGCCCGTAGGAAGCACCACTGCCCCCGGCTGCGCCCCCCGACGCTGCTGCCGCGCCAACGCCGGGAGCCCCGGTGGTGGCGACTTTTGGATTGCCTTTCATGTCGGCTGGCGACTTGGCCAGACGCTTGGGTTGCGGGGCCGCCGGTTGGTCTTCGACCTGGCGGACCCGTTGTTCGAGCACCGCCAGGGCTTTTTGTTGTACATCGTAGCGTTGCTTCAGCTCCAGAAGCTCCTGTTTCAGGGCTTCTACGTCGGCGTCCGGTGCCGCTTGCAGCATGGCTGCGGGTAGAAGAGTACTCAAACATACAGCGGCACGCAGTGATACTGATCGATACATGAATAAGCCGTCCCTTTAAGCCCAATGATCGAGACTCAGCGTAGTTCAATATCCGATATTGCGTAGTGCCCTGAGTTGAGTCAGGTTGCAGTCCAGTGCGCCGGGGCTGATGCCGTTATTGTTAAGCACAACATTGAGTTGGGTCATATTGTTGACCACATTGGCGCTGCCCAGCAGGCGAGTGTTCTGCAGCAGGCCGCCCTGGGCGACTTGTTGCAGGGCCGTGCCTTGATTCCCCGAGGCTTGAATAGCCATCTGCACGCCACTGCTGGTGGCCGAAACGGCGACGCTGCCGGCGGCATTGCTGGCTCCGATCGTCTGCCCGGCCATCAGTGCCTGACCTTGTGCAGGTACCAGAGGAGGAGGGGTATTGGCTTCCTGAACATTGATCGCCACATTGTTGTTGGCGGTGTTGCCGTCGCCGGCGGCGCGTACGCTTTGGGTCACGCCCTGGCTGCTGTCGAGCCCCGAACCACCGATGACATTGCCAGTGCCCGGAGTCGGGGTGCTGCCATTGCCCTGTTGCTTGATGGTCGTGACATAGAATTCCGGTTTGATGGTGGCGGCCTGAATCTGCATCGAAGTCGCAGCCCCGATCAGATCACCGCTGGCATTGCGCCAGGTACTGCTCATGACAATGCCGAAGCTGATGATCCGCCCCGGCATGACATAACGACCGCGTAGCTCGGCGAGCTCCTGGTCCTGGATTTCGATAGGTTTGAACCCTGCATTGGCATAGCCTGACGCGCTCGCTGCCAGGCAGGCGGCGGCCAGCCAGTATGAGGTTTTCATCTGCTGCTCCCGGGACATCCAGTCCCATTCTTTATAATCGGCGATTAAAAGAAGTCGCTCTGTATGAAACCGAAGTCCATCAATTCAGCATCTTTGACAGGGTTGAAAGTATCGAGCTTGTTCTTGGCGGTCAGCGGTGCCGGAGGACTGCGTAGTGCATTGGTTTTGTCGTATCCGGGGCCGACGATGGCGAAGACAATGCCGTTCCAGCCTTTGACAAAGTCATCATGGGAGTAGCGTTTGTGGCCTAGAACCGGGTCTCCGATGTAAACCCAATCCTTGTCCGAACGCTGCAGCACCACGAAATGCTTGTAGCCGCGAATTTCCATCAGTACCACCACCGGGATCGTGACTGCGTCGAGCTTCTCCGGCGGTATCTTGTAACCCCTGGCGCGCATGCCGATGCTTTCTATGTAGCGCTTCATGTCCAGCATGGAAAAACCTTGAGTGCGAACAAGGTCCTGGTCAGCGTTGACCAGCATGCCTTTGATGATGTGCTCCTCATCGACGTCGAGCCAATAGGCCTGGCGCAGTACCGTGGCCAGTGCGGCAGCGCCGCAGCTGAAATCGGTTTTCTGTTCGACGATGTCGGCAAACTTGCGTTCACGGATGCTTTGCACGTTCTTGTAGACGAGTACGCCGCCGGGCAGGGCAGCGACGGGCATCTGGGCAGCCTGGGTCAGGCCGGACAGGCAAAGCAGGGCGATAAAGGCAGTCTTACGCATGATCGATACGCCTTTGCGGACTGAGGAAAAGCCCCGTTTCCGGGGCTTTCGTTTCGATCGCGATTACATGCAGGCTTTGCAACCTGCAGCGATGGACAGCGAGTTGCTTTGTTGGTTGCCAACACCGGAGGCGTTGTTGAAGCCACCGTTACCCGACCAGTTGTTGCCTACGTTGGTCATGCTGGCAGTGTTGGTGACAGGGTTTTTCCAGCCGTCTGGAGTCAGCACTTGTTGAGTGGTTACACCAGCCAGACCGAAGGCACCCACAGCTTCGAAGGTAGCTTTTTGATCTTTGCCACCACCATTGCCGCCATGACCTTTGTCGTCGTTGCCATAACCGCCACCGCCGTGACCGTGATCGTCATCTTTGATGGTGGCTGTGCCAACTGCGCCGAATACGCCGACGGCGGCGACAGTGCCAGTGAGGGTGTCTTTCTTGAAGGTCTGAGTGCCGTTGTTGCCGACTTGCAGACCGGTAGTGCTTTGGTTGGCCGCTGCTGCAGCTTGCGCTACACGACCACCGGACACGGCGATTGCCAGGTTGTTTTTCTGTTGGTTGAAGTTGCCGGCAGCGTTGTTCACGCCGATGTTGCCCGAGCCACTGTTGCCGACATTGTTCATGGCGGCGTTGTTAGTGCTGGAGTAGTTGCCAACGGTGTTGTTGCTGTTCACCTGAGTAGCGCTGGAAGCAGACACCGCAGAGCCGAAGATGAAGCTTTCGTCAGCGGTTGCCAGAGCAGCGGCGTTGTCTTGTTGGTTGCCGTCGCCGGCCACGTTGTTTGCACCGATGTTGCCGTTGGCGCCGTTGAGCGAGCCACTGATGCCGGCGTTGTTCTGGGTGCCCTGGTTCAGGACGGTGTTACCGCCGTTGTTTTGCACGTCGAGCACTGCGGCGCCGGCACCTGCGCCGATTTGCAGCAGCTCTTCCAGGGTTGGACCTTTTGGTGGAGGAGGGTTGTGACCGTGACCACCATTGTTACCATGATCGTTGCCGCCTGCTTGAGCCGCCATTGCCATTACTGCTGCAAGAGCGAAAACCAGTGGTTTGAGAGCCATTGTAGTTTTCATGGTGTTTCTCCGTCGTGCTTATTAGTTGGTTAAGTGTTGGTACTTTCTAATTGCACTGCTTCTTGTTTGGGTCAGTCAGCGACCCGGATGCTCAGGGTGTTAGCCATACGGTTCCCCACCCCGGCACTCTGGTTCACCTGAATCACCCCTCGGCTGCCGGTGAAGGCCTGATCACTTGTCGTGACCTGGCGACTGCCGGGTGAGGTGCCAGTTGCTCCTGAGCTCGGTAAAAGCGCCACGTTCTGTTGCGACAGGGCGCTGTCGTCAACGCTTTGCGGGGCAGCACTGATGCTGACGCGCGTCACGTTGGCCATCTGGTTGTTGGCCCCGGCGCCCTGGTTCACGCCCAGGATCCCGTTGCCATTACTGAAAGAGTTACCGCCAATGGTGGCGCTGGCGTTCATCGACGGATTGGCAGGTGTATCGAGCTTTTGCCTGACGATGGTTGAGGCGCTGGCGTTGGTGCCGATAGCGATTGCCTTGGTATTGGTCTGTTGCATCTGGTCGCCGGCTGCCTGGTTGACGTTGAAGTTGCCGCGGTACTGCACACCGGTGTCCTGAATGTCTGCGTTGTTCACTGAACTGGGATCGGCCATCACACTGGCGCAGCCGAAGAGGGCAAGCAGCAGAAGGGAACGATTCATCTCATTGGCCTCCAGCCATGCGGGTCAGCGGTGCCAGACCGGTGCTCAACGAGCGATTGATCGTGTTGGAGATCGTGCCGCCACCCCCGCCACCGTGACCGGCACTCATGCCTGGCAGGCCGTTAGGGTTGGTCAGAACGTTCATGCCGGGCATGTCCGAGTTCGGTGTGATGATGTTGCTGCGGATCGAGGACCCGCTGGCTACACTGGCGAAGTCACCGTCATTGAGTTCGGTGCTGTTCATCGCTTGATTGATTCGATCGGAAGGATTGGCATTGACCGTGGTCGGGTAGGGGTCTTTGCCGCCGCTGCGTCCGATGGGAATGGGCTGGACGTCGCGGTTGAGAACGATCACGCCATTGCCTTCGGCCTGAACGTTGAAACTGATGAATGTGCTGGCTGCTGATCCGATCAGCAGAAGGCAGGTCAGGCCTTTATTGAAGTTCCCCACGGCGGCAATTCCTTCTTCAGTGGGCTGGCTCTTGTCAGCGTTGGGAAGGAGAGAGCGAAAGCTGTGCCGGTTTTGAGTTGTTGTTGATTTTCAACGGGTTGGCGATGAGCCGTGTGGCGCTGATACACAAGCTGTTTCAGCGCTGAAACAGTCACGCCGACAGCCACCCGGTCAATGGCGGCGCAAAGCTCTGGAACAAGGGTTTGCCGGGGACTGTTTCACCCGCGTAACAGATATTCTGACAAAACGATGAAGGCCATTGAAATGGCTGCTTTGCGCTGGAGTGGGTGTTTCAGGAATGGACACTTGTGCCCCGAAAGGGGCTGTTCGCCGGGTCAATCAGCCAATAAATCAGCGACCGCCTCGAAAGCCTGCGCGCGGCGCTCATCCCAGTTGCCCTGAATGATCTGCAGCGTTTGCCCATGCTGTTCAAGCCAGTCGCGGGTGGCTTGAAAGAACGCCATGCGCTCGCTGAGTTGCGGTTGGCAACGCTGGCCATCGTCGGTCCAGTCGATCTGCTCCGGCGACAACACCAGGTGCAGGTCGTAATGCCGCGCCAGCAGTTCGGGTTCCAGCCATGCCGGGCAGGCGCCAAACAGGGTCTGGCTCCAGAGGATATTGCTCAGCAGGTGGGTGTCGAGAATCAGTAGTTCGGGGCGCTGCGCCCGGGCCTGATCTTCCCACTGCAACTGCCCTCGGGCGATGTCGGGGATGTCGTTGAGGCAGGTATCGCGCGGATTCTGTTCGATGAACCAGCGCACGTATTCATCCACCCGCAAACCACCAAAGTGTGCCTGAAGGCCGGCCGCCAGCCAGCTCTTGCCCGTGGACTCCGGGCCGGTCAGGACCACGACCTTCATGGCTGCAACGCCGGATCGGCGCGCCATTCACGCCAGCCTTGCAGCGCAATCAGGGTGAACAGGGCATACAGCGCGGCGGTGAGGTAAAGCCCCTTATAAAGAAACAGACCGACGAAAATCACGTCCAGCACGAACCACAGCGCCCAGCATTGCAGGCGCTTCTGCGCCATCCACAATTGCGCGACGAGGCTGAACGCCGTCAGTGCGGCATCGAGCCACGGCTGTGCGGCGTCGGTCCAGTGCGCCATGGCCGCGCCGAGCAGCAGACTGCCGAGGGCGCCCGCGCTCAGGCCGAGCAGGATCGAGCGCCGGTCCAGACGCGTGACGTCGCGCCCGTCGTGCATTGTTCCGGCACGGGTCCATTGCCACCAGCCGTAAACTTGCAGTGCGGCGTAGATCACTTGCAGCAACATGTCCGAATACAGCTTCACGTCATAGAAGATCCAGCTGTACAGCAACACCATGACCAGGCCGATCGGCCAGCACCACGGATTCTGTTTGACCGTCAGCCAGACGGCGATCACGCCGAGGGCGGCGGCAAACAGTTCAAGCCCGGACATGTGGCTTCCTTGGAGGGAGTTGAGGAGGGAGCGGATTGTACCCAAAAACCTGTGGGAACGAGCCTGTTACCGATTTTGACGGAACCGATTAACCATGAAGGCGCGAGCCTGCTCGCGAAAGCGGTGTATCAGTCACCTGATTCACTGACTGACACGACGCCTTCGCGAGCAGGCTCGCTCCCACAGGTTACGGCTTAGACGCGGAACTGGCGCAACAACTGGTTCAACTGCTCACTCAACTGCCCAAGCTTGACGCTCGCTGCACTCGACTGCTCCGCCGCCAGCGCTGTGCTGTGGGACAGGCCGGCCGCCTGGGTGACGTTCTGGTTGATGTCCTCGACCACATGCGCCTGTTGCAGCGTGGCGCTGGCAATCGAGGCGTTCAGGCCGTTGAGATTGCGCAGCGCCTGGCCGATGGCATTCAGGCTGGCGCCCGCGAGGCCGGCCTGTTCGATGGTCAGTTGCGAAGCCTTGCTGCTGTCGCCGATGACCTTGACCGCCGCTTCGGAGTGATTCTGCAGGCGTTCGATCATGGCCTGGATTTCCGCCGTCGACTTTTGCGTGCGCTGTGCCAACAGGCGAACCTCGTCGGCCACCACCGCAAAACCCCGACCCTGTTCACCGGCGCGCGCCGCTTCGATGGCTGCGTTGAGCGCCAGCAGGTTGGTTTGCTCGGCAATCGAACGAATCACTTCCAGCACACTGCCGATCTGCGTGCTTTCCGCCGCCAGCGTGCGAATCACTTCGACCGCCTGATCAATGGTTCCGGACAACTTGTCGATCTGTTGCAGGCTGCCGTCGATGTTGATCTGGCCCTGTTGCGCCTGAGCTTCGGCATCGCGCATTTCAGCGGCGGCGTGCTCGGCATTCTTCGCTACATCCTGCACGCCGTAGGTCACTTCATTGATCGCGGTCGCCACCAGCTCCATCTGCTGCGATTGCTGCTGGCTGCGTTGCTGGGCCTGGGTGGCATCGTTGCCCAGTTCGCTGGACGACTGGCCCAGTGCGCTGGCCGAGACCTGCAAGTCACCGATGACCCGGCGCAATTTGGCGGTAAAGGCATTGAAGTGATGGGCCAGTTGCGTGACTTCGTCCTGGCCGTGAGTGTCGAGGCTGCGGGTCAGGTCGCTTTCGCCGCTGGCGATGTTGGCCATGGCGTTCACGGTTTCCTGCAGCGGGCGCACGATACTGCGGGCAATCAAAATCACCAGCAGGGCCATGATCACGGCAATCGCCAGACCGATCACCGTCGCCTTGATCACCTGGCCGCGAAACTCGCTCTGCACATCATCGATATAGACGCCGGACCCGAGCACCCAGCCCCACGGTTCGAACAGTTTGACGTAGGAGGTCTTCGCCACCGGCTCGCTGGCGCCGGGCTTGGGCCAACGGTAATCGACCATGCCTGCGCCCTGGCTTTTGGCGATCGCAACCATTTCGTTGAACACCGCGAAACCGTCCGGATCGCGGATCGCCGAGAGGTTCTGGCCCTCAAGCTTGGGATTGGTCGGGTGCATGACCATCACGGGCGTGAGGTCGTTGATCCAGAAGTAGTCGCTCTGGTCGTAGCGCAGGCCACGGATGGCGGTCAGCGCCTGCTTCTGCGCGGCGTCGCGGGTGAGGGTGCCGGTGGTTTCCAGGTCGTGGTAGTAGGTCAGCAGGCCGCTGGCGGTCTGCACCACATGCTGGGTTTTCTGCGCCTTGGCGTGGTACAGGTCATCGTGGATCTGCTTGAGCATCAACACACCCAAGGTCAACAGCATGACCACGGCCACAACCAAGATGAGCCACAAGCGTCGGCTGATCGACACACTGCGCAAGCTGTTCATAACGCTGTCACTCCGATTTTTTTTTCTTGTAATAAATCAACGCCAGCATCCAACCACGTTTCGGTGGTCGGGCATACGCGACCCAAGTCGTATAACGCCGCAGCACTATTAAGGCTTGTCTGTTAGGATTTCGGCCCCGCGCATGAAAACCTGAATCCAAGTTGATATTTCACGGAATTTTGACCGTTTCGTGTGGATCCTGTGCGCGCGGAATCGGTACAGCAACAAACAGCTACGCTGAACGCAGTGAACGTTAGAAAAATATTATCGGGGCATGCCGGCGTGCATCGCTCTTTGGGGGATTGATGGATCTTTGGACCGCCTTGCAGGCACTGATTCTTGGAGTTGTAGAGGGGCTGACGGAGTTTTTGCCCATTTCCAGTACCGGACACCAGATCATTGTTGCCGACCTGCTCGACTTCGGCGGCGAACGGGCCATGGCGTTCAACATCATCATCCAGCTCGGCGCGATCCTGGCGGTGGTCTGGGAATTTCGTCGCAAGATTCTCGACGTGGTGATGGGCTTGCCGACCCAGCCGAGTGCGCGGCGCTTCACTGCCAATCTGCTGATCGCCTTTCTGCCGGCAGTGGTGTTGGGGGTGATATTTGCCGATCTGATCCACCAATACCTGTTCAACCCGATCACCGTTGCGACCGCGCTGGTAATCGGCGGGGTGATCATGTTGTGGGCCGAACGCCGGCAGCATGAGGTACATGCCGAAACCGTGGACGAGATCACCTGGAAGGACGCGCTGAAAGTCGGGTTCGCCCAGTGCCTGGCGATGATTCCTGGCACCTCGCGCTCCGGCTCGACGATCATCGGTGGTCTGCTGTTCGGCCTGTCGCGCAAGACTGCGACCGAGTTCTCGTTCTTCCTGGCCATGCCGACCATGGTCGGTGCGGCGGTGTATTCCGGTTACAAATATCGTCATCTGTTCGTGCCGGCAGACTTCCCGGTGTTCGCCATCGGTTTCATCACCGCGTTCATCTTCGCGATGATCGCCGTGCGCGGTCTGCTCAAGTTCATTGCCAGCCACAGCTACGCAGCGTTCGCCTGGTACCGGATTGTCTTCGGACTGGTGATTCTGGCGACCTGGCAGTTCGGCTGGGTGGACTGGTCGGCGGCCAAGGCATGAGTGATTCACGCGCGCGTCGCCCGGACGGACGCCCGTCCGGTGGCGGCATTCAGCATTTGAAACTGAAACTGGCGGTGTTGCTGATCGTCTGCGCATTGCCGGCATTCGGCTCGCTGTCGATGTGGCTGCGCGGGATCTCGCTGGTGCCACTGACCGCCTACGGTGTGGTCAGCGTCTTGACGTTCTTCATGTACTGGGCGGACAAGCGCAAGGCGCGCGCCGATGCATGGCGCACCCCGGAGAACATCCTGCACGCACTGGAACTGGCGGGCGACTGGCCCGGCGCGCTGATCGCCCAACAGGTGTTCCGGCACAAGACGCGCAAGGTGTCATTTCAGATTCTGTTCTGGGCGATCGTGGCATTGCACCAGGTGTTCTGGATCGATCAGCTGTTTATCGGCTCGAACCTGCTTTCACTGTTCTAAAGCACCACAAATCCCCTGCAGGAGTGAGCCTGCTCGCGATAGCGGTGTATCAGTCGACATCTCTTTGACAGATACGACGCCATCGCGAGCAGGCTCACTCCTACAGAGATGGTGTCAAAGCAGTAATCCAACCTGGGTTTTCTTTGGCAGCTTGCTCACCACCAACTGATGCGATCGCGTCAGCAATCCTTGCAGCTCCTCGGCGCCCAGCGGGTAGGGCGGATGCATGATGATCCACTGCGCCCGCGCCAGATAAGGCGCCGGTTGAATGCCCGGGCGATCGCAATGGCCGAGAAACAGATCCTTGTCGACCTTGAATGCCAACGAATCCCCGCGCAGCCCCTGCAAGGCGAACATCTTGTTGCCGGCGATCGAAAACACCCGCACGCCCCCCCATTTGTAATCCTCCTGCGCGCCCGGCAAGGCCAGGCAGAAGGCGGCGACATCCGCTTCGTTCATTTTTCCCTTGGTCATAACAGTCGCTCCCCACACGCATTGAACGATTCGACCAGATGGTCGATCCACGCCCGCACCGCCGGCATCACCCCGCGCCGATGCGGATACACCGCCTGCAACCAGCCGCCAGGCAACGACCACTCGGGCAGCAATTGCACCAGCGCGCCACTTTCGAGATCGGCTTCGCAATACATCATCGGCAGCAGGGTAAAGCCCTGGCCGGCCAGCACACAGGCCTTGCGTACGATGAAGTCATCGATGCCCAGCCGCGCTTCCATGTTCAGTTCGACACTGTTGCCCTGTTGATCGAGCAAGCGTACGTGCACCATACGGTCGGCTTCCAGCGCGCCGAGCACTGGCAGGTTCTTCAGGTCCTGCGGGTGGCTGATTGTTTTGCTTTCGACAAATGTCGGGCTGGCAACCACCACCATTTGCGCCTGCCGCAGACGACGGGTTACCAGCAACGGATCTTCATCGCCGAGTTCCCGCACGCGCAGTGCCACGTCGAACCCTTCAGCGACCAGATCCACCCGGCGATTGAGCAGCACCACCTCCAGTTGCACCTGAGGGAATTTGCCGAGGAATTCGCTGATCACCCATGGCAACATTTCTCGCGCCAGGCCGGTCGGGCACGACACACGCAAGCGGCCGCGCGGTTCGCTGGACATGCTCGCGACTGCTTCGTCGGCCATTTCCGCTTCAAGCAACATCGCCTGACAGTGACGCAGGTAACGCTCACCGACAGCGGTCAGGTTCAGTTGGCGGGTGGTGCGTTGCAGCAGGCGGGCGCCCAGACGCTCTTCGAGTTCGGCAATGCGCCGTGACAAGCGTGATTTGGGAATGCCCAGCAAACGCCCGGCCGCCGCGAAGCCACCGGCCTCGACGACCTTGGCGAAATAGTAGAGATCGTTGAGATCCTGCATGAAAAGTCCACCGTTCTATCAGTGGGACGAACTATCGCATTGTCGGCGGCTAATCAGCTATTGGTTTCTTCCGTAGGATTGTCTCCATTCCGTCGCCGCCGGCGATTCTTTCCAGGAGATTCCACATGAAACTGCTGCACATCGATTCGAGCATTCTGGGCGACAACTCGGCTTCCCGTCAGTTGAGCAGTCAAGTCGTCAAAGCCTGGCAAGCCGCCGAGCCTGCCGCCGTCGTGACCTATCGCGACCTGGCCGCCGACGCCATCAGCCACTTCTCGTCGACCACCCTGGTCGCCGCCGGCACCACTGCTGAGCTGCGCAACGCCGCACAACAGCATGAAGCTGAACTGAGCGCTTCGACCCTGGCTGAATTCATCGCTGCTGATGCCGTCGTTATTGCCGCACCGATGTACAACTTCACCGTACCGACCCAGCTCAAAGCCTGGATCGACCGCGTGGCCGTTGCCGGCCAGACTTTCCGCTACACCGAAGCCGGGCCTGAAGGCCTGTGCGGTGGCAAGAAAGTGGTCATCGTCTCCACCTCCGGCGGCATCCACGCCGGTCAGGCGAGCGGCATCGCTCACGAAGAGTACCTGAAGCTGGTTCTGGGCTTCCTCGGCATCACCGACATCGAAATCGTCCGTGCCGAAGGCCTCGCTTACGGTGATGAAGTGCGCAACAACGCGATGAGCGCTGCTCAGGCGAAGATCAGCGAGCAACTGTTCGCTGCTGCGTAAGCATTGCGTAAAGACCAGCTGCCGTTCAGGTAGCCTCCCAAAAAACTCTGTATTCTGGTTCTGCAAGGGCCAGATGCGGAGTTTTTTGTTTCTGACTGTTGCATAATCTGGCCCGGGTTATGCAGTCAAACGATCAACGTCTGAGTGCAACGCCGCGCCGGATCACCGAACCACGGGGTTTCGGGCGTCGGAACACGAAGGATCTTTCGATTGAGTAACACAGGGTGGGCCATCCGATGATGCGTCTTTGTGCAACGTTACTGATTTGCCTGCTCGGCAGCCTCGGTTCAGTGCATGCCGCGCCCGGGCGTCACCCTGTCTGGAGCGTCGGATATCACGAGATGACGTTCCTCGATCCTCTGGATCTGCAGCCGATGCGCGCCATCGCCTTTTATCCCTCCAGCGACCGCGAACACACCAGCCTGCTTGAGGGCTACACCGTCGAGGCCGGCGCCGACACCAAGGTCGCCATTGGCCGCTTCCCGATGCTGATGTTGTCCCACGGCAACACCGGCACCCCCATCGCGCTGCATGACCTCGCCACTTCGCTGGCACGCAAGGGCTTTGTGGTGGTGGCGGTGATTCATCCCGGCGACAACTCCAAGGATCACAGCCGGCTCGGCACCCTGAGCAATCTGTATGGACGGCCGATCCAGATTTCCGAAGCGATCACCGCCACCCTCGGCGACCCGATGCTGTCGCCGTTCGTCAACGCCGATCAGGTCGGAGTGATCGGTTATTCGGCCGGCGGCGAGACCGCGTTGATCCTTTCCGGCGCGCAGCCGGACCTGGATCGTTTGCGCCGTTACTGCCAGGAACGCCCGGACGACCGCGATGCCTGCAACACCCAGGGCGAGCTGATCGTCGATCGGGATGACTTACAGCCCGTAGCCGATCCGCGCGTGCATGCGTTGTTGCTGATGGCACCGCTGAGCCTGAAGTTCGGTCGTCACACCCTGGCGGATGTGCATGTGCCGGTGCTGCTGTACAGCGGCGATGGCGACAAACTGGTGGCCTTCGACAAGAATGCTGCGGCGCTGGCGCGCAAGCTGCCGACTGCGCCGGACTTCAAATTGCTTGCCGGGGCAGGGCACTTCGTGTTCATGGCGCCGTGCAACGAAGAGCAGATCCGCGCCATGCCGGCGCTGTGTACCGACGCCGACGGTGTGGATCGCGAAGACATCCATCGCAACCTGATTTCCGAAGCCGGACAGTTCTTTTCGCGTACGCTTGGCAAACCGAGCCGGGCGGGGATGCAGACCGCCGATCAGTGAACGACTCAATTCCCCCCTGTGGGAGCGGGCTTGCTCGCGAAAGCGCCGTGTCAGTCAGTGCATCAGGTGACTGATACACCGCTTTCGCGAGCAAGCCCGCTCCCACAAGGGACAATGTATTTCAGTCTTGAAAACTTGCCCGGCGCTTGAGCAACAAGGTCAATCCCAGCCCGATCACCGACAACAGCGCCGCGCTGAAGAAAATCCACGAATACCCCAGGTTCAACGCCACCGCGCCCATCAGCGGCCCGGCAATCGCGAGCGCCAGATCGAAGAACACCGCATACGCCCCCAGCCCCGAACCCCGGCTGGAATTGGGTACCTGCTTGATCGCCTCAACCCCCAGCGCCGGATACACCAGCGACAGGCCGAAACCGGCCAATCCCGCACCGAGCAACGCGAACGCGGTGGACGGCGCCAGCCACAACAGCACCAGGCCGACGGTTTCAATGGTCATGCAGGCGATGGCTGAGTTGAACCCGCCAAAGCGGCTGATGGCTGAAATGAACAGCAACCGCGAGAGGATGAAGCACACGCCAAACACCGTCAGGCAGTACGCGGCGCCGCTCCAGCCCCGATTGAGGTAATAGAGGGTGATGAAGGTGGTCAGCGTGCCGTAGCCGATGGATGCCAGGCTCAGACTGGCGCCAAACGGTGCAATGCGCCCGAACACCGCCCAAAAAGGCAGCCGCTCGCCGCGGACCACCGGCACCGAGGGTTTATTGCGGATCAGCACCAGAGCGCCCGCCGCCAATACCGACAGAGCGACGCCGAGGCTGGCAAAACCGTAATCGGCAACCATCACCACACCCAATGGCGCGCCGATCGCAATCGCGCCATAGGAAGCAATACCGTTCCAGCCGATCGACCTCGCCGTGTGTTCGGCGCCGAGTTGGCCCATGCACCAACTGATGGTGCCGACCCCGATCAAGCCCTGCGCGACTCCGAGCAACAGCCGCCCGGCGATCAGAATCAGCAGGCTCGGTAACGGGAAGTCCTGCAGCAGCGTCGACAGCAGCGTCAGCAGCCCACTGAGCACGATCCCCGACAACCCGTAAACAATCGCGCGCTTGGTGCCGATGGTGTCCGACATGCGCCCGGCCATTGGTCGGCTGAGCAGGGTGGCCAGGTACTGTGAGCCGATCACCAGTCCCGCAATGATCGCGCTGAACCCCAGTTGTTCGTGCACATAGCCGGGCAACACGGCAATCGGCAGGCCGATGCACAAGAAGGCAACAAAGGTATAGAAAACGATGGAAACGATCTGCAGGGTGATCGCCATGGAGCTTTGCGGGGGCTGTTGCTGCGCAGACATGAGGGCTCGTTCGCGGGCGGCGGTAGGAGAGCCGGCATCATCGCTTGGCGCTGGAATAAAAGGAAGCAGGCTAACTATTTTTCCTGGCGCTGGAGGTGTATTCGAGGGCCTCTTCGCGAGCAAGCCCGCTCCCACATTTGGAGTGTGGTCCCCTGTGGGAGCGGGCTTGCTCGCGAAGGCGGTCGCACCGACAAATCGTTCGCCCCTGAAATGCAAAAAGCCCCGTCACACAGACAGGGCTTTTCAATGCCAGCTTGCAGCTAAAGGTGTGTAGCGACCTTTAGAAAACAACACCCTGACTACGCAGGTAGTCATCGTAGGTGCCGCTGAAGTCAGTCACACCATCCGGGCTCAGCTCGATGATGCGCGTGGCCAGGGACGATACGAACTCACGGTCGTGGCTGACGAAAATCAGCGTGCCCGGGTAGTTTTCCAGCGCCAGGTTCAGCGCCTCGATCGATTCCATGTCCAAGTGGTTGGTCGGTTCGTCCATGATCAACACGTTCGGCTTCTGCAGGATCAGCTTGCCGAACAGCATGCGACCTTGCTCACCACCGGAAATCACTTTGACCGACTTGAGGATCTCGTCGTTGGAGAACAGCATGCGGCCCAAAGTACCGCGAATCATCTGCTCACCCTGCGTCCACTGACCCATCCAGTCGAACAGCGTCACATCGTCTTCGAAGTCGTGAGCGTGATCCTGAGCGTAGTAGCCCAGTTCTGCGGCGTCGGTCCACTTGACGCTACCGGCATCCGGCGTCAGTTCGTTGACCAGCGTGCGCAGCAGGGTGGTCTTGCCGATACCGTTCGGGCCGATGATCGCCACGCGCTCGCCAGCTTCAACCTGGAAGCTGAAGTCTTTGAACAGTGGCTTGCCGTCGAAACCTTTGGCCATCTTTTCGACCATGACGGCCTGACGGTGCAGCTTTTTGTTCTGCTCGAACCGGATGAACGGGCTGACACGGCTGGAAGGCTTGACCTCGGCCAGCTGGATCTTGTCGATCGCCTTGGCACGGGAAGTGGCCTGCTTGGCTTTCGAGGCGTTGGCCGAGAAGCGGCTGACGAACGATTGCAGCTCGGAAATCTGCGCTTTCTTCTTGGCGTTGTCCGACAGCAGTTGCTCGCGGGACTGGGTCGCCACGGTCATGTACTCGTCGTAGTTGCCCGGGAACAGACGCAGCTCGCCGTAATCCAGGTCAGCCATGTGTGTGCACACGCTGTTCAGGAAGTGACGGTCGTGAGAGATGATGATCATCAGGCTGTTACGCTGGGTCAGGACGTTTTCCAGCCAGCGAATAGTGTTGATGTCCAGGTGGTTGGTCGGTTCGTCGAGCAGCAGCACTTCCGGATCGGAGAACAGTGCCTGAGCCAGCAATACGCGCAGCTTCCAGCCTGGCGAAACTTCGCTCATCGGGCCGAAATGTTGCTCGATGCCGATACCCAGGCCCAGCAGCAGCTCACCGGCGCGGGATTCGGCGGTGTAGCCGTCCATCTCGGCGAACTCGGTTTCCAGCTCGGCCACGGCCATGCCGTCTTCTTCCGACATTTCCGCCAGCGAGTAGATGCGGTCGCGTTCTGCCTTGACCTTCCACAGCTCTTCGTGACCCATGATCACGGTGTCGATCACGGTGAATTCTTCGTAGGCGAACTGGTCCTGACGCAGCTTGCCCAGGCGCACGTTCGGCTCGAGCATGACCTGACCGCCGGACGGATCGAGATCGCCGCCGAGGATTTTCATGAAGGTCGACTTGCCGCAACCGTTGGCGCCGATCAGACCGTAGCGGTTGCCCGCGCCGAATTTGACCGAAACGTTTTCGAACAGCGGCTTGGCGCCGAACTGCATCGTGATGTTAGCTGTAGAAATCAAGAGTTTTTCCTGCGAAGCATTCTGAGTAGCGAGGGTGCGGCCGGAGCGCTTGGCCCGAGTCAAAGTGCGCTGAGGCGGGGAGAGTCCCGGCATCAACCAAGGGGGGCGCGTAAAGTTTGGCGGCGATTGTACTGGTCTGGCGCTTTAAACGATAGGGCGATGACGCCGCGACTGCCGTTTGGCAGATTCAGCGGACAGTTTTTCACAGATGAGGTTCACCATTGGTTACAAAGTATGGCTAAAATGCCATCCGATAACCCAAGAGCCGCTAACGGCATGGGCTCAAGGAAGTGCCACCGGGACAGTATTTGTATTCATGCCACTGCATCAGACCCTGGGCCTCCGGCCGGCAGGCGCGCAGTTTGTTCACTTTTGACGTGTGACGATTTCCGTGAAACTCATCATTGCCGCTATTTATGTCATTTCGATTGCATACGTTCACCTTCGTGGTCGTGTGCGTCACAAATTGGGCCGTCAACTGAGCGATCACTCGACGTTTCTGGCTCCGATCAACTGCTTCCTCTACCTGTTTTCGAAGAAGCCGAACAAGCCGTACCTCGATCCATCGGAGTTTCCGGACCTGAGCCCGTTGCAGGCGCACTGGGAAGAAATTCGCCAGGAGGGTCAGGATCTGCTGCGCGCCGGTGAGATCAAGCGCTCGAATCAGTACGATGACGTCGGTTTCAACTCGTTCTTCAAAAGTGGCTGGAAACGTTTCTACCTCAAGTGGTACGGCGAGAGCCATCCGTCGGCGATGAAGCTGTGCCCGCGGACCACCGAGCTGGTGCAGAGCATCGGGTCGATCAAGGCTGCAATGTTCGCCGAGCTGCCGCCGGGTTCGAAACTGGTGCGTCACCGTGACCCGTATGCCGGCTCCTATCGCTACCACCTGGGGCTGGACACGCCGGACGACGCCGGTTGCTACATCAATGTCGACGGCGAGAGCTATCACTGGCGCGACGGCGAAGCGGTGATGTTCGATGAGACCTACATCCACTACGCCGAAAACACCACCGACAAGAACCGCATCATCCTGTTCTGCGACATCGAGCGCCCGATGAAATACCGCTGGGCGGCGGCGTTCAACGCTTGGTTCAGCCGCACCGTGATGTCGGCGGCCGGTGCGCCAAACGATGCGGGCGACCGTACCGGCGGGATCAACCGGCTGTTCACCAGGATCTACAAAGTCCGCCTGCGTGGCAAAGAGCTGAAAAAACGTAATCGCGCCCGCTATTACATGGAAAAGTGGGCGATCTTCGGCGGTTTGCTGGCGATCTTCATTCTGATCTGACCGCATCGCCAACAGGCTGGCTTCCACAGCGGATGATTAATCCTGAGGGTTACATTCCCTCAGAAAGAAATGCATTCCAAATGTGCGAGCGAGCCTGCTCGCGAAGAGTGTCTCAAAGCCAACCTGTCCACTTCCTGACAGGAACCGCATCTGACTATTCCCCAGAAGCTTTTTTGGTCTTTCTCGCCGGTGCAGCCTTGCTGGCCGGCTTGGCTTTCGCCCGGGTCTTGGCCGGCGCTTTGCCGCCCAGGCTACGTTTGAGCAACTCGGTCAAATCGATGACATCCGCCGTTTTGCGCTCTTCCTCGCCACCCACCGTCTCGACATCTTCGATCTTGCCTTCATGGGCCTTTTTCTCGACCAGGGCCATGATCTTGTCTTCGAATTCGTCCTTGTAGTCCTCGGGACTCCAGTCTCCGCTCATGTCTTGCACCAGGCGCTTGGCCATATCCAGCTCGCCCTTGGCCAGTTGCGGCTTGGTCACCTCGCTGCCCAGCTCCAGTTCATCCAGACCGCGCACTTCCTGCGGCCAGCGCAATTTGACCAGCACCAGCGCCGATTCCAGCGGCATCAGTGCAGCCAGATATTGCCGGGTGTGCAGAACGACACGGGCAAGGGCGACCTTGTTGGTTTTGCTCAGGGTTTCACGCAGCAGCGCGTAGACCTTGCCGCCGCGTTTGTCCGGGGCGAGGTAGTAGGGCGTGTCGATGTTCTGTAGCGGGATCTGCTCGGCATCGACGAACGAAAAGATGTCGATGGTCTGGGTCGATACCGGATGTGCTGAACGGATTTCTTCCTCGCTGAGCACCACGTAGCGACCTTTTTCATAGGCCACGCCTTTGACGATGTGCTCCTTGGTGACTTCCTTGCCGGTCACCTTGTTGACCCGCTTATAGCCCACCGGATCCATGCTGCGGCTGTCCAGCCAGTCAAAGTCGACACCGTGCGAGGACGTTGCCGACACCAGCGCGACGGGGATGTGTACCAGTCCGAAGCTGATCGCGCCTTTCCAGATTGCCCGAGCCATGGTCAGTTCTCCGAGTGATGATCAGGTGACCTGCGGCGCGCGGCGAAAGTTTCCAGTGATTGCGTGGGCCCCAAGGGTTCTGGTCAAGCCGTGTTACATGTTGTTTAAAGGCCATGGGTTAACAAATCCGAACCGGCGGCGTAGCGTGGACTCGAAGGCTCTATCCCCTGTGCATCGTGAGGCTGACCCATGAACCGAATTCCGCTAGGCATCATCGTTCTGCTTTTTGGGGCAGGTCTGGCGCATGCTGATGTCGGGGCACCGTCCGCGCCGCTGTTGCTGGCGCAAAGTCCCACGGGCACCAACAACAATCCCTACAACAGCCCGATCCGCCGGGCCAATCCCAACAGCATGCAGGGCACACAGCCCAGTGCGCCGGTGATTCGCGGGCCCGGCACGGTGCCGGTGCCGAGCACGCCAACGGTCGGCAACGGCGGCATCGGCAATGGCCAGCAGCAACGTTCAGTACCGAGTACGCCGCCGAAATTCATTCCCAACCCACCTCCACGAGACGGAGACAGCAACCGTTGAACGCCAGGCCTGAGCGCCTGCAAGCCTTTCAGACGAACAAAAGGAATCGTGCATGTTGCGTAAAACCCTTCTAGCCACGCTGTGCGCCGGCGCGCTGGTCAGCGCTCCGGTGTTCGCCACTGCTCCCAAAGAGCTGCAAAGCGAACAGGGCACCCTTGAGGTCACGACCATTACCCAGGGTCTCGAACATCCCTGGGCACTGGCGTTTCTGCCCGATCGCCAAGGCATGCTGGTAACCGAGCGTCCGGGCGCCCTACGGGTGATTGGTGCCGACGGCAAACGTTCGGAGCCTATCATCGGCGTGCCCAAGGTCTGGGCCAAGGGGCAGGGTGGTTTACTCGATGTGGTGCTGTCGCCGGACTTCAAGCAGGATCGGCTGGTCTACCTGTCGTACGCCGAGGGCGGTGGCGCCGGGGACAAGGCCGGAACGGCGGTGGGCCGTGGACGGCTCTCGGACGACCTGCGCACCTTGAACGACTTCAAGGTGATCTTCCGTCAGGAGCCGAAACTGTCGACCGGCAATCACTTTGGTTCACGGCTGGTGTTCGACCGCGACGGTTACCTGTTCATCACCCTGGGCGAAAACAACGACCGGCCTACCGCGCAGGATCTCGACAAACTGCAGGGCAAGGTGGTGCGCATCTTCCCCGATGGCAAGGTGCCGGATGACAACCCGTTCGTGGGGCAGTCCGGCGTGCGTCCGGAAATCTGGTCATACGGTCATCGCAACCCGCAAGGCGCGGCGCTCAATCCATGGAACGGAACACTCTGGGAGAACGAACACGGTCCCCGTGGTGGCGATGAGGTGAACATCATCGAACGCGGCAAGAACTACGGCTGGCCGCTGGCGACCCACGGCATCAACTACTCCCTGCAACCGATTCCGGAAGCCAAGGGCAAGAGTGTCGAGGGTGCCGTTGATCCGCACCATGTCTGGGAGAAGTCACCCGGCGTTACCGGCATGGCGTTCTACGATGCCGATCGCTTCAAGCCTTGGCAGCAGAATCTGTTTATCGGCGCGCTGGTCAGTCAGGAATTGATCCGGTTGCAGTTTGAAGGAGACAAGGTGGTGCACGAGGAGCGCTTGCTGGGCGATCTGAAGCAGCGAATTCGTGACGTGCGGCAGGGGCCGGATGGCTATCTGTATGTGCTGACGGATGAGGACAATGGCTCGTTGTACAAGGTCGGCCTGAAGTAACCCTCGTCCTGGCAGGCGGATAATCCTGTGGTGAGGGGGCTTGCCCCCGTTCGCCTGTGAAGCAGGCCTGGTTAAAACATGGGCCGCTCCGCGACCCAGCGGGGCAGGCCCCCTCGCCACGGGTTTCTGAGCGCGAAGACTTATCGAGGTGACAAGACCACCGCCGCGCGCAATTTCCCTCGCCCAAACCGGCTCATCTTCTCAAACTCCCCATGGCTGACCGGCACGTGCTGGCAATCCATGGGCTGACGATGCTGGCTGTGATCGACGTCGGGGTCATGCAGGTACACAAAATCTTCGTCGCAATCGGTAACCACCACCCAGTGCGGTGACTTGGAGCGGGTCAGGCGATAGCTGCTGATCAGCACCAGAGGCTGACCGCCAGTCCCCAGCAGGCGCGGCAGATCGAGATGGGCGCCAATCATCCGTTCGATGTCGGTCTCCTGCAGTTGCGCGCTGAACTCCTCATGCACCAGGCGCATGACGTCTTTTTTATGCTCATCGCGCACGCCGTCGAGAAACAACGGCCCGGCCATACTCAACTGCAAACGTACGCGAAAGCCCCGGCGCCATGCCGCCAGCGCCAGACCCTGCGGGCTGCAGCCGCCGTGACCCGAGGTCATGAACACGGTGGTCGCTTCTCGCCAGAGTTGCAGTTCTTCACGCCGCTCCAGCAAACGCCCGGGTTGCAGCGCGCCCATGGCCATCAACAGGCATGCCGGGCCACAGGTGAACTCGGTGGTTTGCGGGTAGTAGGGCACCTTGATGCCGAGTGAATCACGGTGCTGCACGATGCGCTTTTCCAGACGCAGCGCGTCGGCATGGTCTTCGTAGTAATCGTGAATCAGCGCAAAGCGCCGATAGCCGTTGCGCTCGTACAGGGCAATCGCGGCGGGGTTGTCGATGCGCACTTCCAGGCGCAAGTACGCACAATCGTGCTCCACCGCGCAGGCCTCGATACGTTGCAGCAACTGTTTGCCCAAACCGATGCCCCGCGCTTCGCTGGCAATGGCGATGGAGTACAGCCTCGCCAGCGACGTGCCGCGATGAAACAGCACCAGCGCGTAGCCGAGCAATTGCCCCTCATGTTCGGCCACCAGCAACTGCGCATGGGCGCGGGTGATCATCCACTGGAAGCTGCGGCTGGTCAGCCGATCGGTGGTGAAACATTGCATTTCCAGAGCCAGCAGCGCCGGCAGATCTTCAACTACCGCCAAACGAAAAACAGCCTTCATATGACCACCGTAAAAGTTGCGTAACGAAACGGGACTTTCGAAAAACTTCGTGCTTAATAGAAATGGTCTTGTTCTCCAACGGATCAATCTCTATGTCAGCGGTACAGGGTCATTGGCGCGAAGTATCCGAGCAAAGTTTGCCGGCGGCAACTTTTTTAAATTCAGTCATCAGAACTTCCAGTCAAGTGTTGATCATCGTCGAACGCAAGGAAGACTGGGCCTCATACTTTCCTAGCGAGGACATCGTCACCGCGCAGGAATACCTTGAGCAAACCCGTGACAGTGAGCCGGGCAAGCGCGTGCAGGTGATCAATCTGTGCCGCAGTTACAAGTACCTGGGGCACGGTTACTACTGCTCGCTGCTGGCGGAAGCCCGTGGGCACAAGGTGATTCCCTCGGTACGCACCATCAGCGAACTGACCAGAAAATCACTGTACGGGCTGGCGTTGGATGACCTGGATAAAACCCTGGAAAAAGCGCTCAGTCATCATCTGTACAGTGATACCGAAGGTTTCACCCTGACACTTTATTTCGGCAACACGCATATCGAGCCGCTGCAGGATCTGGCCCGTCAGTTGTTTGAAGTGTTCCCGTGTCCGATTTTGTTAGTTGAGTTTCGTCGAACTAACGGTTGGCACATCGAAGGCATAAAGTCTGGCGCCTTGCACAAGTTGCGTGACGATCAGGAAGATCAGTTCGCCAATGCACTGGACGGTTTCAGCCGTAAAGTCTGGCGGGTGCCGCGCTCGCCACAAGTAGCGCGTTATGACCTGGCGATCCTGCACGATCCGCAGGAAGCGCTGCCGCCGTCAAACCCCAAGGCACTGGAGAATTTCGTGCGAGTCGGCAAGCGCATGGGCATCGATGTCGAGCTGATCGAGCGCAAGGACTATGCGCGGCTCGCCGAGTACGACGGCTTGCTGATTCGCGAGACCACCAGCGTCGACAACCACACCTATCGCTTCGCCAAGAAGGCTGAAAGCGAAGGGCTGGTGGTGATGGACGATCCGACGTCGATTCTGCGCTGTACCAACAAGGTTTATCTGACCGACCTGCTCAACAGCCATCAACTGGGCATGCCTGCCACCGAAATCCTCTACAAGGAACGACCGGAAGATTTCGAACGGGTCGGCGAGCGCCTCGGCTTTCCGCTGGTGCTGAAGATTCCCGACGGCTGTTTTTCCCGTGGGGTGATCAAGGTTGAAAGCCAGCAGGCGCTGCTTGAGGCCACCGCAGAACTGTTTGAACACTCGGTGTTGCTGCTGGCCCAGGAGTTTTTCTACACCGAGTACGACTGGCGCATCGGCGTGCTTAACCGCAAGCCGATCTTTGCCTGCCAATACTTCATGTCCAAGGGTCACTGGCAAATCTACAACCACAAGGCCAAGGGCCAGGACATCAACGGCGAGTGCCGCACTATGGCCGTTCATGAAGCGCCGCGTGCGGTGGTGGAGTTGGCGGTGAAGACCGCGAACCTGATTGGCGACGGCCTCTACGGCGTGGATCTTAAACAGGCTGGCGACAAGGTGGTGGTGATCGAGGTCAACGACAACCCGAACCTCGACGCCGGCATCGAAGACGCTTATTTGCAGGACGATCTGTATTCACTGGTACTGGAAGAGTTTGTGCGACGGCTGGAGCTCAAACGTCGCGGCCAGGCCTGGTGAAGCGCCGATGATCAGCAGTTTTGCATTGAGTCATGGCGCGTTGCAGCGGGTCGAGCGGCTGGACGCCGAGGTGATGCTGTTCAGTCAGCCCGATGCTGCCGAGCGCGACTTGCTCCACAGTCACTACAAGGTCGATGAACACGCGCTGGCCTCGGCGCTGGACCCGGATGAAGTCTCGCGAATCGAGTTTCACCCCGATCACTTGTTCCTGATCTGGAAACGCCCGGAAAACTATTCCGGCGGTGGCAGCCTGGCATTTGAAGTGTCGTCCTGCGGCTTGCTGTTTTCACCTGGGCAACTGCTGGTAATCGCCACCGACGACACGCCGCTGCACGGCATCGGCACGCGCCAGCCGTTCAACGCGCCGCTGGATGTGTTGCTCGATTTGCTGTTCAACAACATTCACCACTACCTCGGCCATCTGAAGGTAATCAAACTGGTGGCCCGCGAACTTCAACAGAAGTTCAACGCCTCGATGCAGAACCAGCATCTGGTGCAGATGTTCAACCTCAGCGAAAGCCTGATCTATTACATCAACGCCCTGCACAGCAACGGCGCGGTGCTGACGCGGCTGCGTAATCATGCCGACAAACAGCATTTCGGTAGCGAGGCGATCGGGCTGATCGACGACCTGATCATCGAAAACAACCAGTGCTACAAGCAGGCAGAGATCTACTCCACGGTGTTTTCCGGGCTGATCGATGCGCGTGGCAACCTGATGAACAACAGCATGAACAACCTGCTGCGCAAACTGACGTTGATCAACGTGGTGTTTCTGCCGTTGAACCTGATTGCGAGCATCGGCGGGATGTCGGAGTTCAGCATGATGACGGCAGGCACGCCGTGGTGGATTTCGTACCCGGTGTTTCTGCTGGTGATGCTGTTGGGGGCAGGGGGGATGTTGTTTGGGCTGCGGCGGTTGGCCAAGTGATTGATCGGTGCCTGAGCTGACGCCTTCGCGAGCAAGCCCGCTCCCACATTGGATCTGAGTCTGACGCATAACCCCTGTGGGAGCGGGCTTGCTCGCGAAAGCTATTTCAGCAGCACTGGAGCTCGGGATCAGCTCGCTGGATCCGCCGCAACCACCTTCCTGCGTTCCCGAACCCCACGCACCACCAGATACAACAACGGCCCAACCGACACAAACACCGCCGTCAGCAGCAAATACGGCACCACCGACCACACAGACATCCCCCGCGCCCGCGCATCCTTGACCATCCACACCCCGGCCAGCGTCGCCAGCAAATACAGATCAATCACCACCTGCGCGGTATCCGGACGCGACATCAGACTGATGCCGAAGTCGATCAACGACTGTTCAGCCTGGAGCATCACCGACACGGTGTAGCCAGTAAACGCAATCAACGCAGTGAGGGGCAGGGCGACAGACATCATGCATTCCTTCCTTGGGGTGATGAGCAGAATCGCCAGCCTATAGCGCCGGCGCCAAATAAGCCATTGACGCGCGCACCGCCGTCGGGCTAATTTCAGGTTCATGACTTCCACCGTATTGCGCTGCCAGCCAAGCATTATTACCGCCATTCCTCATTTGGCGGGCTAGCTCACGACTGCAGCACCCAACCCGCCCTAGAGGCGGGTTTTTACTTTCTGTCTCCGGGGTTCTGATCAAAACGTCAGGAGACGATCATGCCGCACAGCCCCGACCAGCAAGCCCTGCTTGAGCAGTACGTGAAAAAAATCCTGGCCGCGCCGGTCTACGACATTGCCGTGCGCACGCCGTTACAGGCGGCGCCCGCACTGTCCGGGGCGCTGGGCAATCGGATCCTGCTCAAGCGCGAAGACCTGCAACCGACGTTTTCCTTCAAGATCCGTGGTGCCTACAACAGGCTGGTCCAGTTGAGCGATGCGCAGAAAGCACGCGGGGTGATCACCGCCTCGGCGGGCAATCATGCCCAGGGCGTGGCGCTGGCGGCGCGGGAATTGGGGATCGCGGCGACCATCGTCATGCCCTCGACCACACCCGAACTCAAGGTGCTTGGGGTGCGAAATCGTGGTGCCGATGCGCTGCTGCACGGCGAGAGTTTTCCGTTTGCCCTGGCCCATGCGCTGCAACTGGCCGAGCAGACCGGGCGCACCTTTGTTTCGCCGTTCGACGACCCGGACGTGATCGCCGGCCAGGGCACGGTGGCCATGGAAATCCTGCGTCAGCATCAGGGGCCGCTGGACGCGATCTTCGTTCCGGTCGGTGGCGGCGGCCTGATCGCCGGCATCGCGGCGTACGTCAAATACCTGCGGCCGGAGGTGCGCATCATCGGTGTCGAGTCGGAGCACTCGGCCTGCCTGAAGGCTGCGCTGCAAGCGGATGAGCGGGTGGTGTTGCCCAGTGTCGGGACATTCGCCGATGGTGTGGCGGTGGCGCAGATCGGTGCTTATGGTTTTGAAGTGTGCCGGTTTTGCGTGGACGAGGTGGTGACCGTCAGCAACGACGACCTCTGCACGGCGATCAAGAACATCTACGACGATACTCGCTCGATCACCGAGCCTTCCGGCGCACTGGCGGTGGCCGGAATCAAACAGTACGTGGCCCGCAGTGGTATTCGCGAGCAGACTTTCGTCGCGATCGACTCTGGCGCCAACATCAACTTCGACAGCTTGCGCCACGTCGCCGAGCGCGCCGCGGTGTGCGGCGCCCCGGCGTGATAGCGGCTACGGCAGCAGTGGGCGCAGGAAACTGCGCTCGTAGCTGATGATGAACTTCTTCTGCACCAGTGATTCCACCAGCGCCGTACTTTCCGGGTCGGTCAGCGCGATGTGCCGGTAGCTTTCGTAATCGGCCAGCGATGGAAAACTGAACAGGCAATAAGCGATGTTGCTCGCGCCCTCGGAGGGCAGGAAATAGCCGTGATGAGTGCCGCCCAACCGCTCGACGATGCCCAGCCAGGCCTTGGCGTAGGCCTCGAATTCGGTCAGTTGGTATGGATCGATCACGTATCGCACATGGCAGGTAATCACGTTTGAAGCTCCTTGTTCAGGTCATTGCGCGATGGCAGTACCGACCTTGTCCGACGCCGACCAGATGCGGTAACGCACCTCGACATCCTTCGGGGCGTAGATCACCAGCGGCAGCTTGCTGTTGTAGCGCAGCATGAAGCCGTCACCGACCACCGGGACAAAGGCGCGCTTCTTCTGGCTGCCGGGCGGGCAGGCCATCAGAGTGCTCATCGGGCCGATGACTTTTTCCAGGCGGTAGAACGGGTAACCCCAGCCTTCGAGGTTTTTTTCGTCCAGAGCACCGCCCAGACGCTGGCGATTGCAGTCGACTTCCAGGGTCTTGCCGGCGAGCACTTCGACCTGGAGGTTTTCTTCCTGATCCTGCTTGGGCAAGTAGATAACCTGACGGGTAAAGCCGTTTTCCGCCTTGGGATACGGCGCGACGTCTTCGAGCTTGGCCGCGTGGGCGAGGGTGGACAGGCCGGCTACGAACAGACCGATTGTCGCGCGAGCGCGTAAAGAACCCATGAAAGCCTCCTGGCGGGTGTAGGGTGGATGACGGGCATTCTCACTGTCATCAGCGGTGAATGCAAACCGGCGTCGACTTGCAAATTGCAGTGCCGAAGTGGGCCTATCTTGCATTTTGCAACTGGCTAACTAATGGCCACGGCGCCAAGTGCTTGATTTATCGAGGGTCAAAATGACCCGATGAAAGGCATGCTTTATGCGTCTATTTGGTGCGGCGCACCGGGTTCGGGCGCCTACAATCCAAGAGGCATTTCGCAGTACAACCGTTTGCCGCACCAGGGAATCAGCGGGGACACACCCGTGCAGGCGCAGCAAAAGCGGTCAACGTGAAGAGTTGATTGGCAGTTTCATCAATAAGGAGAGGTTCACCATGTTTCTGTCTGCCTTGGAACTACGCAATATCATTGAAAGCAGTTTTCTGCCTAAACGCTGCCAGTGCACGCTGTCGCCAGACTTGTCGATGACCGTCAAGGTATTCGGCGATCACCAGACTGACCAGGTTGATCTACATGTCAGCGGTATCGACGCCAGCCATTTGAATGGCTGTCGCGAAATCAATGAGTTGATCGCCGGGTTGCGCTCGGATCTGACCAAACAGACCACGAGCACGCATTACAGCCCTCGATCCAGAGCGGTTTAACTCACCGTTTCACCCAGTTCGACCGTCACGCGCCGGGCCTGCACAAAGCCAAGGCCCAGCGCGAACTCGACCAGCACCGCGAGCAGAATCCCGGGGCCGGCATGGCCGTTTAGCCATTCGCCAAAACCCAGCACCGCCAAACCAAAACAACCGACGATAAACCCGTTGCTCAGGGCGTTGCGCCCCAGCGACGGCGGCGCGTTGCGCACCAGATAGAACATCACCCCCAACGCTGCAAACAGCACCGCACTGCGCCGCGCAACAAACCCGGCAGCGCTCGAATACTCAATGCTCCAGATCGCCAGCAACACCTCCGGGAAAAAGCCCCAGGCCAGCGCCAGTACAAAACACAACGAAGAAGTGATGATCGACAACGTGCGAAACGACAACTGCATGGCGAGTCCCTGCGGCAGTGAGGAGAGGCCCGAGCATAACCCGCGAACCCTCCAGCGCCTACCGCAAAGCCGCAAATCAGAGCCTTCTGTCAGTTCTGGTCGCTACAGGCATCAGACATTTTCCGGTAGGTGATTTCCTCCGGCTTGCCGGCATTGTCGATGTACTTCATGTCAGCGGTCACGACCTTGCACTGGCGAGTGGGCTGCTCGGTCATGGAAATCACTTTGTTGACGTGCAACGGCATGCCGTACTGGTAAGGAACGGGCTTGGTGGCCGCGGTGGTGTCATTGGCCTGAGCCAGACCGGCGAACGCGGTGCAGGCGAGGGCGGAGGTAAGCAACAGCGTGCGAATGTTCATGAATCGGACTCCCGTGCGACGGAATGAGCGTTCGGCGCAATACGGCCAAACCTGCCGCACTCGGCGCCAGCCAAGGGCTGAGGTGTGCGGTTCAGTACAGTCTTGGACTGCGGCGTTAAGCGATGGTTAACCTGGCTGAACGCCGGCTGTCAGGCAGAGGGATGATTTCTCTGGGATGCGGGGCCGATTCCTACAAGGGCAGATGCCTTGTCTGCTTTCGGCGGGGGGAACGGGGCGGTTATGGTTTGGCGTCGCTGCAAAATCAGCGGCTCGGGTTTGGTCACCTGAAAATTCGACACTTGTGTGCCATCATTGCGCAGCGGACATCTATGTCTTCGTAGTGCATTGCTGTGGCGGCTGTGTGCAGGATCGCTTTCGAGCGAGCTGATCGGGTTTTCAGTTGACCAAACTTGCATACAGTCCGCCTCCCCATCGTTGGTCACGGTGGCGGCGGGTTACCGAACCCGATCGAGTAATAAAAATGCCAATACTGAATCCGCTTCCAAACCGCTATCACCCGCTCAACAGCGGCGTCACCGACAGCGCTCCAATGGTCATCGACACCCAAGCCAACCCCCAAGACATCCTCGAAGCCGCCGTCCAGCGCATCCGCGCCTGCAGCGACCTGCTCGAAACCCTGCATTGCGTGTGCTTCCGGCATGGCGATGTTCAGGACATTCCACACATTACCCATGCGCTGTACCTGCTGGCGCAGGACGGCAATGATTTGCTGCAGGTGGCGCAGTAGCAGATGCTGGATTGGAAGGCGCCGGTTTGATTCGCAATTGACAGACGTAGACGCGGGTAGGGAGTGAGACTCGCCCGTGTTCAACGTAGCAAAGCCTCAGACTCAAACGGAAAGGCCGCGCTTGCGCTCTAAATCAATCAGTCTCGTGGTGGGGCCATCAGATCGTAGTCTTTCGGTAACAATTTCAGGCCAGCGATTACGTGAACGACGCTTTGCCCTCTCATATACAAATTCCTGGATCTTATTGGAAGGGTAAAAAATGATGTTGCTTATTAGCATTAGTGCGTCAGTGCCGGTAAGGAAATTTTTTCCGCCACTAGCTTCTTTTTTGTTTTTGATTATTTTTCGCCAGGCACTTAAATTTTCAGACTGCTTTAGATTTAATGCTAATTGGCTTTTCACAAACTCATCCGACTCGCTATGTTCTCCATTGTGGTCGAACCAAGGCCCATTGTTCATGTAGGAGCGAATGTATTCCCAGAATCCTTTTTGCATGTTTAATGATTTGCCTGCTGGGGTGCCTAGGCTGACCATGATTGAGTTTTCAGGCTCTCCCAGTCGTTTCATCAATACTTCGAGTGAAGCGTGTCGAATGTTACCAGAGTAGATACCTACAATCTCAAACTCGCAGGCAACGGCTTCTATTCCTCGCCATGGTGTGTGGTAAAGTTCGCCATCGTTATCGAAGTAAACTTCTTTCGTTCTTCGGTTGAAGATCACAGGAAGCGGCAGTGCTCGTCTCGCTTCAATAACAAACGGCACTATGAATAAAGGTATGCCTAGGATTAACATCCAAGCAACACCATCCCACTTGCCGAGCAGCGCCATCCACACTCCAATTATAAGTGCAATTAAGGCTGAAACTCCTCCAAGGAGTCCGCTGAGTAAGCCGCGGTTTTGGTCTGGGCCAGTTTTTAGCGATAAATAATTTTCTGTGTGTTCATCAGTTATAAAAAGTTCTAGAGGCTTCTGCCCTGTCGGCGTGTGTTCATTGAGAGTCTCCGCAGGGGCGTTGCCATATTTGGCGATTATTTTTTGCATTGCTTCTTTTAGAACCATGCTAGTTCCTTGATTTCGATGGGCGGTAACGTCATGCCTTCTAATGGGGAGTAAAAAAGCTGTCCATTAATATTGTTGATGGCTCTACCTTCGCGATCCAGGTGATACACGCGTCTATATGTTGCAACCCCTGGTTCTGTACTGACTCGCGTGCCAGTGTGTTTGTCAAAGCTACTACCAGTCCAGGAAACTTTCTCTCTTTTGCTTCCAAGTCCGAAAATGCCGCCCCAGACTTCTTCGCCTTCGAATCTAATAGTTGAGTCTTCGATTGCAGTTTTACCCGGCATTCTGAGGATTAAATACGTACTTTCTACCATCCCTTTGTATGGATTAAGTTCGCTCAAACGATAGGCGTCAAAACTGATAGGAAAAAGAATTTTATAGAGCTGAATCATGGTGTCTTTATAGCTGGTGGCCCAAGTGTCTGGGTTTACTCCGAAGCTAGTACCTTTCACCCATTTTTCCAAAGGTGTGTCTTGTGTGTACAGGCGTGCGATTACACCGCCGACAATAAGAATTGTCACGCCAAGAGCTTTGAATGCAAGGTGTGGGGCTTGACTCACCCCGCGTCCTATTGTTGCTGCATCACCCACAATAACAGCGGCCCGAGCAGCCCTGAGTACCCGGAACGTTTTTACGTATATTGAAAGGTTTGCTGCGGAAGCAACACTGAGTCCAGCATTTATTGCGGCTGTATCATAATCTGTAGCGGTATAAGCCTCGAATGCTTCAATGCCGTAAACTGCGATGTCAAAAGACGACACAATTGCCTGTAGAAGCGTTGTTTTCGTTGCTTGGCCTACGGCCTGCGTGAGTAATAATCGGGAGTTGACTGAGTCTGGTGCAGCTTCTTTTAAAAGGGACTCCCAATTAAGCTCCGCAATTTTTTGTGTGACGGCACTTGCTGCAGAAATTACTCCTGTTCCACCTCCAATTACATTTAATCCTGACTTTGCACTCGGTGTGCTTATAAAGTCTTTTACAGCCCATCCGAAGTTTATTGCTGCTGTCAATGTGACGAGGCACTTGATTGGAGCTTTTTTTAGTGTCGTCTTGTTGATGCTAAGTAAATTTTTTGGTTCGTTTTCTGGACTAACTAAATGTGCGATTGAGCCTAACCTTTCAGAAGGTTTTGCAGTGGAGGCAGGCGATAGTGAAAAGAAAGGTAATTTGTTTTCTAGTTCAGTGGGGAGGGCGGGTGGCTTATTAGGCTTGCTTGTTGGTGAGTCGCCTTCCATAAGAGTGGTAAGCCATTCTCCTATTTGACGATGACTTGCCTCTGTGACTTTCAAACTCTGACCGCTACGCCCCAGTGCGGAGGCCGCAAATAGTTTGCCTGCATCATCGATGTTGTTGGCTCCAGCATGAAAACTTGGGGCAATCGCTGGTGCTAATGCGATAAATAGTGCTTCTTTTACCTGCTCTGGATTTAATGCAGACAAATTTTCTGCAGTTTTATTGATTATTGTTGCAAGTGCAAGTGCGCGGCCGAATTTTGCAGCTTCTTTACTAATAGGGCCTGCATTGTCTTTTATGCCATCCCCGAGGTCGACCAGCGACTTCATGTCTGCGACTGCCATTCGTCTACCGAGACCCAGCATTGCCCAAATGAGCCAAGGTTGACCCGCTTCCTGCTTGTTTGGGTCTAGTGCTTTCGCTAATGCTTTAGCACTGAGGCTGCAACTGGATGGACCGAGGCAGGCCGCTGCAAAATGCGCCTCCAAATCTCCGCGAGCAATTCGGTCCTTGATTTCAAATTGACCGGCAGCAGTATCCAGCGTGGAGGGGCCCTTTCGTTGAAACGTATTCATCCAGTCGTTCCAGAGAAGCGAAAGAATACGTCGTGATTTAGAGTATTCTTCTTCCTCTTTATCTAATTCGGCCCAAGCCGTTTTAAGATCTCTGTACCGAGTAATCGTGGGCAGAAGGCTTTTTATCTGTGGATCATTGTCCGAGAGTGATTTGAGAACTCCTGCTACGGACCAATCATGCGCTCTAACTTTACGGCGAGTTTCGTATTCATCGTGTTGGATTCGAATCAAGCCCGCCAGGTCAATCCAAACGCCCCACGGATCATCGGTAATAACATACGCTTGTTGTTCGCAGCGTTTCATTTCGTCTAACATCGACGACCAATTAGGTTTGTTTTTTGTTTCAGGTGCGCAACTCCAATTGAAGCCGATAGGCTCCATATAGTCACCGATACTTTCGTGAATGCTGGCCGCTTTTCCGCTAGCGGGCGCGGCACCAGGCGTGAAGTTGCGCATGACCCTAGTGCGCACTTTGGCTTCGCCTTTCGCAGCAGAAAACTGGTTGTCGCTCCATTTGGAGGGGGACCACGAGATCATCGCGGGTGTTCCAGAGGGCAACATCAGGTAAGGCTTGGAAGATGCATCGAGTACTTTTCCGCCGCGAGCGGTCTCCTGCAGCATCGCTGATTTGACACTGAACTCAATCAGCTTTTCAGGAGATGACTGCCAAACGTACAGCCAACCATCGCGTAGTAGCCGCGCTGTGTAGTTCAGCGCCTTGTCGCGGGTGACTTCGTTTTTTTCTCCCAGTTCTGGAAATTTTCCATTCAGGGGAGGCAAATCGAACGCGCTAACGTCAATAGCGTGAGAAGGCCCAATCGCATAACGCAACGGCACAACGGCTGTAATCAAAGGGCACGCTGCGGGCTTCATGGCGAGTTTTTCTGTCGCTGCTTGAGTCATTACACCGCCTCCTGCGGAGTGTCTGTTTCTGTTGCCAGCGCTTGTAACAAAGGCCAGTCAAGTACGATCTGAGCGTCGATCCCGGTATCAGCGGGAGCCCCGTCAAGATCAGGGAAGTCATTGCACCATGCACGCTGCACGGTACCCTCATGGCGTATCCAGATGCTTTCTACTCCGAACCAAAAACCGGGCGGCCAGCTTGCTCCAGATAACCATGCCTGACGCAGTGGGAGGCCGTCCCCCAACCGTAACCAATATTCTTGGCGATCAGGAGAGTAGATTCGGATACGGCGCTGGAGGATTTTGAAAATTTCAACCATAGGTCTTTGGGTTTGTAGCCAGACCCCGTCATTAAGGTTCGGGTCGCCTTGCATCCAGTCGTTCCGAAGGACGCTATCCGCAGGAGCGTCAACGAGAATGGGGCCTGCTTCGGCTATCGGTGCGTAGGGTGTGGCCTGCAACAGTGGAGTGAAGCGGTGGCCGGGATACTTTTTTGGCACCCATTTCAACGCGTCATCAAACCTTGCGCCATCAATCAGAAGGAATCCTTGAGTGATAGAAGAAGCAGTCATTGTGCCGCTCCTTTGGCTGCTTTAGCTGCCTCACAAACCTCACATACACCAGAGCGGGTGCGACGGAACAAGATGTTTTGTTTTATCAATGCCAGAAGTGGCAACCCAGGTTTGTCTACATCAGCGATTTTCAGTATTCCCGGTAATAGCGGGGCCGCAGGCGTACCGACGCCAGGCGCCCCACCGGTATTGATCTTCACCTCAGCCCCGCTGATGGTCACCCCACCCGCATCCACTTTCACAAAGCTCCCACCAGCCTTGGCCGTGAGTTCCATACCTCCCTCAACCACCACCTTGTCACCCGCGTGATAGTGAATCTCGGTCCCAGCCTCGACAAATTGCGCCGTACCGACCTTCACATGCTGCGTCACGCCCACCGTCAGGTGATCATCTGCGCGCATCTCGCTGATGCGATCCAGATGGGTAATCCGGTGTTCCTCGACCTTGAATTCGCTCAGGGTGTTGGCCTCAACCGTGTCATGCCGCTCATTGCCCACGCGGATCTTCTGGTCGTGCTCGATGTTCTCGTCCCAGTCGCGCTGAGCGTGGATGTAGATCTGCTCGACGCCCTTTTTGTCTTCGATGCGGAACTCGTTGTAGCCCTTGCCGCCCGGTGAGCTCAGGGTCTTGAAGGTGCTGCGGGTCTTGTTGGCCGGCAGGTCGTAGGGGACGACGTTTTCCTTGTGGTACAGGCAGCCGGTGACGAGTGGCTGGTCGGGGTCGCCTTCGAGGAAGGTGACGAGGACTTCCATGCCGATGCGCGGGATGGCGATGCCGCCGTAGGCGGCGCCGGCCCAGCCGCTGGCGACGCGCAGCCAGCAGGTGGTTTTGTCGTCGGCCTGACCGTCGCGGTCCCAGTGGAACTGGACCTTGATGCGGCCGTACTGGTCGCAGTGGATTTCTTCACCTTTAGGGCCGGTGACGACGGCGGTCTGGCTGCCGAGGACTTTGGGTTTCGGGTGTTCAAGGGCAGGGCGGTAGTGCGCGTCCCATGGGGTGGCGAGGAAGCTGTTGCGGTAGCCCTGGTGGAAATCGCTTTTGTTGTCGGTGACGTCGCTGGTGACGTTTTCGCCGAGTACCTGCGGTTGTTTGCCTTCGTGGAATACTTCCAGCAGCAGCCACAAGTCGTTCCATTCGCCGCGCGGGTGTTCGGCCAGGGTCAGGAAGTGGCCGCTGGTCAGGGTCGGTTCATCACCTTTGCCTTCGGCGAGTTTGTAGTCGCTGCGATGGCGTTCGAGGGCGCGGGTCGAGAGGAATTTACCGCGCTCGCGGGTGGTGAAGCGGCCGGGGTAATCGTAGTCTTCGAGGTCCGGGGCGAACTCGGACTTGACCGCGCCTTCGGGCAGGATCTTCGGTTTTTCGAAGTCGTAATCACGGCGGCTGACGCGGGTGGTGCGGGTTTCCAGGCGCAGGTTGAAGCGTTTGATCACCGGTTTGTCGGCGCTCATGCCGGAGTCTTGCTGGTAGCTCACGGCCTTGAGTTTGCGGAACACCGTCTGATCGTCGCCGAACACCAGTTTGTGGCCGCTGCTGCTGTGCTGGAAATGGAAGTGGATGCCTTCCTCTTCGCACAGGCGCTGGATGAAGTGCAGGTCGGACTCGTCGTACTGCACGCAGTAATCGCGTTGCGGGTACTCGGCGCCAAGCTGGAAGCTGTAGGCGTCGGCCAGAATGCCGCGATCCTCCAGCACCTGGGCGATGATCTTCGGTACGGTGAGATTCTGGAAAATCTGCTGGTCATGGTTGTGCTGCAGATAAGCCAGCTGCGGTACCAGACTGATGCTGTAACGGGTCAGGGTCTTGCCGGAATCGCCTTGCTCGATGCGGTACACCAGGCCGTGGATCTTGCCTTCGCCGGTGGCGCCAAAAGTCAGTACGCCGGGCTTGTGCAGCAGCTCTTCGAGTTTGAGGTCGGGGCGGGCGCTGACCAGTTCGAGGTCGAAACGGAAGGGCTCATTGAGGGCTTCGCGACCGGTGAAGCTCAGCACTTGCAGGTCGGCGGAGGCGCCTTCGAGCGTAAGGGTAATGTGGGTAGCGTTGGCGTCCAGCATGCCTTGAATTCCGTCCGTTGAATAAGCAGGTGACGGATGATGGAGGATTAAACCGCCTCGTTCAAGGCGCAAATGCCGTAGGCACGGGCTCCGCGGCGCATGGGGGAAACCCTTAGGCAGGTGGTTTGGCCTAATGAAACCGGGCACTTCGCCGTCTCGAACCACTGGTTGACGCGCGGCTTGAGCCCATCTCGGGCTGAAGAATAGCCGGTCAGTTTCAGACTAAAGTCGCCTTCAACCCGTCAAAGCCATCTGCCATCATTGCCCCTCACCCCTGCGTGTCCACTTCTTCCCGGCTCTTTATTGACCCGGGACGGGAGCTATTTTTCTGGCTAACTGCGCCCCGGCGCAAACGCTGTACTGTTGGAGTTTTTCATGCGTCCCCCATTTCCCCTCATCACCCCGCGCCAGTCGTTTGGCTTCGGAGCCGTTGTGCTGTGCGCAGGTTTTGCCGCACAGGCTCAGGCCAGTGGTTTTCTCGAAGACACCACGGCGAAAATCGAATCGCGCACGGTGTATTTCAACCGCGATTTCCGTGATGGGCACACCGCCAGCGATCAGGGCGCTTCCAAGCGTGAAGAGTCGGCGCAGGGTTTCATTCTCAATCTGCAATCGGGCTACACCGAAGGCACGGTCGGCTTCGGTCTCGATGCGCTGGGCATGCTCGGTTTTCAACTCGATTCCAGCCCCGATCGCAGCAACAGTGGCTTGCTGCCGTCCAGCGGCGAGAACCCGCGCGGCTCCAAGGGCCAGTACGCGAAAATGGGCCTGACCGCCAAGGTCAAGGTCTCGGACACGGTGTTGAAGTACGGTGCGCTGCTGCCGGATCTGCCGCTGCTCAAGTACAACGACGGTCGTCTGCTGCCGACCATGTTCAACGGCGCCATGCTGACCTCCAAAGAGGTCAAGGACCTGACCTTCATGGCGGCGCGCCTGGACAAGTACACCGCGCGCGATTCCACTGATTCGCAAGACATCCGCGTGCACTGCAAGAACAAGCGCTACGCCTGCAACACCACCGCCGACCATTTCGACATGTACGGCTTCGACTACAAGATCAACGATCGCCTGACCGCGCAGTATCACTACGCGGAACTGGAAGACATCTACCGCCAGCACTTCATTGGTGTGCTCGGCAATCAGCCGTTGGGCGACGGTGTGCTGAAGGCCGATCTGCGCGTGATCAAGAGTGCCGACAGCGGCGCCGAGCGAGCCGGTTCGATCGACAACCGTGCGTTGAGCGGCATGCTTTCGTACGGCATCAGCGGCCACACCTTCAGCGCCGGCTGGCAGCGCATGAACGGCGATAATTCGATGCCGTACCTCGATGGCAGCAATCCGTATCTGGTCAACTACGTGCAGGTCAACGACTTCGCGGCGGCGCAGGAGCGCTCCTGGCAACTGCGTTACGACTATGACTTCAAGGCCATCGGCATCAATGGCCTGAGTTTCCTGACCCGCTATGTGAACGGTGACCATATCAAGGTCCCGGGCAGCGATCAGGCAGGCAAAGAGTGGGAACGCGACAGCGAGCTGAAGTACGTGATCCAGACGGGCACGTTCAAGGATGTCAGCCTGCGCCTGCGCAACGCGACTTACCGCACCAACTATGAGAAGTTTGCGCGGGATGTGGATGAGACCCGGTTGATTGTGAGTTACAACTTTTCGGTGTTGTAACCCATAGAACTGTGGCGCCAGATCAATTACTTTCGCGAGCAGGCTCGCTCCCACAGGGGGACCTTCAGTGGACACAGGCTATGTGTCCGACGCAGATCTCAATGTGGGAGCGAGCCTGCTCGCGAAGGCGTCTTTGCAGTCAGCGCTACAACCAATGCCAGAACCGGCTCCAGAAGCCGCGATTCAGGTCTTCCTTGCACCCGGCATACTGCCGCGCATACACGTCGGACCGCGCCTGCACCTTGCGTGCAGTAGGCATCAGCCAGGCCTTGCCGGCGTAGGTCTTGTTGCGGAAACCACCCCAGCCTTCGTGGTAGTTGAGGTACTGGTTATAGGCGTCGTATTTGTACACGCCGTTGATCGAGGTGGTCTTGTCCATGTACCAGCCAACGAAGTCGATAGCGTCGTCGAAGTCTTCGCGGTCGGCACCGTGTCGGCCGGTGCTTTTCTGGTAATCGGACCACACTTCATCCTTGGCCTGCGCGTATCCCGATGCCGTTGTAACCCGACCCCACGGGATCACCCACAACAGGTATTTGCGTGGCGTCTTGGCGTCGTAACGATAGCCGGACTCTTGATACATGATCGCGAAGGGTACCTGGATCGGGACGCCCCAGCGCTTCTGCGTGACTTGTGCCGCGTCGTACCAATCGCTTTTCTCGCGGAAGATTTCGCAGATGTCTTCAGGCGAGCGGGGCGGCGAGGTGCCGCAGCCGCTGAGTAATCCCGCCAGTATCAAAAGTCCCGCCGTGCGCCCCGAAATCAAACCGTCATCCCCATGCGTGCAAAAAGGGCGACAGTCTACGCGCTCAGTTCAACTGGTGACGATAGGGCAAATCCGGACCGGTCTTGCTGCACGTAAGGGCGGCCGCCTGTACGGCAAACCTGAGCATCGCGTCGATCTGCTCGCGGCTGAGTTGTTGCACACCCTCAACCGAGTCCAGCCCTTGCTCGGTCAGCCAAGTGATCAATGCCGCCTGGAAGGTATCGCCAGCACCGACGGTATCGGCGATCTTCACTGAACACGCTGGCACCGACCACGAACCATGCGCGCGGCTGAATGCGGTCGCGCCTTCACCGCCACGGGTCAGGAACACCACCTGGCAGCGATGCTGCAGCCAGCCTTCGATGACCCGCTGTGGGTCTTGCTCGGGGTACAGCAGGCTCAGGTCTTCATCGCTGACCTTGATCATGTCGGCCAGTTGCACCACGGCCGCCACGCGCTCGCGCCACAGGTCGATGTTCGGCTCGGGGTTGAGGCGCACGTTAGGGTCGAGGGTGATCAGGCGCTTGCCGCTTTCGCGCTGCACCAGGGTCAACAGGGTGTCGGCAATCGGCTGCACCACCAGCGAGAACGAGCCGATGTGCAGACCGCGCACTTGCGCGTCCAACTGTGGCAGATGCGCAACACTCAACTGGCGATCAGCGCAGCCTTCACCGCGAAAGCTGTAGTGCGGCGAGCCATTGGCGCCGACCGCGACCATCGCCAGGGTGGTGGGCGCGGCGAAGTCCACCAGGTAGTCCGGGCGCACACCTTCTTCGCGCAACACTTGCTGCAAACGCCGGCCCAGATAATCCGTGGACAGCCCGGCAAACAGCGCTGAATCCACACCCAAGCGGCGCAGACCGACGGCGACGTTGAACGGCGAGCCGCCGGCAATCGCCTTGAAATTCACTTTTGAGGCCAGACCGCTGGCATCGTCTTCGCTGAAGAAATCGAACAGGGCTTCGCCACACACCAAATACATAATTGTTTGCTCTTTATAGGGTTGCGACATGCTGTTGATAGCGTTCATAGGCCTGCTGGAACGCCGCGACATTGGCGGCAATCGGCAGGGTTTCACTGCTCAGATCAAGCTTCACGCAGCGTTCGCACAGGGTCGAAAGGGTGTCTTCGTGGCCGTTCGACCATGACTTGCACCATGCTGCCTGAATCGCGGCGCCAAGGGCTGCAGCTTCGCTTTGTTCGGTGCAGATCACTGGGGTGTTCATGATGTCGGCGACGATCTGCCGCCACACCGCGCTGTTGGAGCCGCCGCCGATCAGGCAAATGCTGCGGCTTTGTAAACCATTGTGGCGCAACAGATCCAGTCCATAACGCAAACCGAACGTGGTGCCTTCGACCACGGCGCGACACAAGTTGGCCTGGGTCAGGTTGCTCAGGGTCAGGCCGTGCAGGCTGCCGGTGGCATGGGGCAGGGCGGGGACACGCTCGCCATTGAAGAACGGCAGCATGCTCACGCCTTCGGCGCCGATGGGCGCTTGGGCGACGAGGTCGTTGAACTGTTCGAGATCAAGTTCGAACAGTTCGCGGATCGCACCGGTGGCGTTGGTCAGGTTCATGGTACAGATCAAAGGCAGCCAGCCACCGCTGGAGGAGCAGAACGTCGCGACCGAGGCGTCCGGGCTGACCTTCGGTGTCTCGGCGTAGGCATACACCGTGCCGGAGGAGCCGAGGCTCATGGTGATCGCTCCCGGCTGGATGTTGCCGGTGCCGATTGCGCCCATCATGTTGTCGCCACCGCCGCTGGCGACCAATGCATTCGGGTTGAGGCCGAGCTGTTCGGCAATCGCCGGTAGCAGGGTGCCGACCGCCTGATGCGCATCGATCAGCTCCGGCAACGCAGCTTGCAGGCGCCCCGTGGCGTCGATGTCGCGCAATAGTTGCAGGTCCCACTGACGGCTGCGCACGTTGAAATAACCGGTGCCAGAGGCGTCGCCGTACTCGCTGCAGGCGCGGCCGGTGAGCCAGAAGTTCAGATAGTCGTGGGGCAGCAGGATGCGTGCGATTCGCGAGAACAGCGCCGGGTGTTGTTCCTTGGTCCACAGCAGTTTGGACACGGTGTAGCCCGGCGCGATGACCACGCCGAGGCGCTCCAGCGAACCTTTTTCGCCGCCCAGGTGTTTGAGCAATCGGTCGTTCTCGTCAGCGGTTTCGGTGTCGCACCACAGCTTGGCCGGGCGCAGCACCTGGCCCTGTTCGTCGAGCAGGACCAGACCGTGTTGCTGGCCTGAGACGCCGATGCCGAGGATCGCCTGACCGTCGACATGGGCCGCGAGCAAGGCGCGGTGAGTGGCGAGCGCGAAGGCGTCCAGCCACTGTTGAGTGTCTTGTTCGCGGCGGCCGTTGGCGCTGCTGATCATCGTGTGCGCAGCGGCGCCCTGGCCGAGCACCTCGCCGCTGATGGCATCGAGGATGATCGCCTTGGTGCCCTGGGTGCCGCAGTCGATGCCGAGGAAGAGTTGTCGGGTTGTCACAGTGAGGTCCTCAGGGTGTCAGGTCTGCCAATATGAGGCCGCCATTCGCGAGCAGGCTCGCTCCCAACAATTTGCAATGCGTTCCCCTGTGGGAGCGGGCTTGCTCGCGAAGGCGTCAGTCGTCTCAGCGCTGGACTCAGGCCAACACCCGCTCCAAAGTGCGCGTCACACCCACCTCCCGCAAGCTGTTGCAGCACCACTCGAACGCCGCAACAAACTCCGCCGAACGTGGAATCGCCGTGCCGAAAATCTCCTCAACCGCCAGCAAACGCTGGGTGATCAACGCATCATCAGCCACCAGCCCCTGACAAAACGCCGCGCGTGGATCGGGAATCGCATAGGCGTCGCCATTCTCGTCCACACCTTTGAGGTACAACGCCCAAGCCGCCACCACCAGCGCCGCGCGTTTGGTCTCACGGCCATCGGCAATCAAGCGATTGATCGTCGGAATAGTGAACTTGGGAAACTTCGACGAGCCGTCCGAACACACCCGTTCCAGTTGATCGGCAATCGCCTGATTGGAGAAACGCGCCACCAACGTGTCTTTGTAGTCGGTCAGGTCGATGCCTGGCACCGGCGCCAGTTGCGGGGTGACGTCGAGGTCCATATAGGCGCGCATGTAGCGCACGAACAGCGGGTCGTTCATGGTTTCGTGGACGAAACGATAGCCCTTCAGAAAGCCCAGGTAGGTCAGCGCCAGGTGGCTGCCGTTGAGCAATTTGATCTTCATTTCTTCGTACGGCGAAACGTCATCGGTGAACTGCACGCCGACCTGTTCCCAGGCCGGGCGACCGTTGACGAATTTGTCTTCCAGCACCCACTGCACAAACGGCTCGCAGACCACCGGCCAGGCATCGTCCACCGCGTGTTTGTCGGCCAGTTGCAGGCGATGCGCGGTGCTGGTCATCGGCGTGATGCGGTCGACCATGGCGTTGGGGAAGCTGACGTTCTGCTCGATCCAGTCGCGCAACCCCGCGTTGCGCAGGGTGGCGAAGGCCAGCAGCGCCTTGCGGGTCACTGCGCCGTTGTGCGGCAGGTTATCGCAGGACATGATCGTGAACGCCGGAGTGCCTGCGCCACGGCGCTTTTCCAGCGCTGCGCAGAGAAAGCCGAACACGGTTGTCGGTGTGTCCGGGTGCCTGAGGTCGTGCTGGATTTGCGGCAGGTGCGCCATGAACTCGCCGTTGCTGTCGTCGATGCAGTAACCGCCCTCGGTGATGGTCAGCGAGACGATGCGGACCTGCGGATCGGCGAGTTTGTCGATCAACGCCTGTGCGCCGTCTTCGGCCAGGAGCATGTTGCGAATCGCGCCGATCACGCGGACTTCGGTGTTATCGCTGTCGCCGAGTTCGAACAGGGTGAACAGGTAGTCCTGCTCCTTGAGGTCGTCGCGGGCGCGACGGTCTTCAGCGCGCAGGCCAACTCCGCAAATCGCCCAGTCCAGTGCCTGGCCGGTATTCATCAGCGCATCGGTGTAATACGCCTGATGCGCGCGGTGGAAGCCGCCGACGCCAATGTGTGCAATGCCTTGGCGGGTATCGCCGAGGCTATAAGCCGGCAGTTGCACCTCGGGAGCGAGGCGGTGCAGGTTGTGTCTGTTCAGTTTCATCGGGCAAGTCTCGCAATTCAGGCCGCGGCGCGCAGCGGGCGGGTCAGCGCCACGCCGTCAGCGTCGAACAGGTGGCAATGGCTGGCGTCCAGGTGCAGGTTCAGTTGTTCGCCGTAGCGGCTCGCCAGATCCCCGCGCACGCGCATGGTCAAGGCTTCGCCGGCGTTGGTGGTGACGTGGCAGAAGGTGTCGCTGCCCAGCCGTTCGCTGACGTCGGCGGTGACTTGCAGGGTGCAGTCGCCCGGTTGAGCCAGTTCCAGATGTTCCGGGCGAATGCCCAGGGTCACGGCGCTGCCAACGCTAAGGTTTGCCGCGTTGAACGGCAGGGTGATGCGCGTTCCGGCATCCAGCGAGACTTCGCAGCTCTGGCCATCGACACGAGCGATCTGACCCTTGAGGAAACCCATTTTCGGTGTGCCGAGGAACCCGGCGACGAACAGGTTGGCCGGGTTGTGATAGAGGTCCAGCGGCGAGCCGACCTGTTCGATCTTGCCGCCATTGAGCACCACGACCTTGTCGGCCATGGTCATCGCTTCCACCTGGTCGTGGGTCACGTAGATCATGGTCGCCTGCAGGTCCTTGTGCAGGCGCAGCAGCTCCAGACGCATCTGTACCCGTAACGCGGCGTCGAGGTTGGACAGCGGTTCGTCGAACAGGAAGATCTTCGGATTGCGCACGATCGCCCGGCCGATGGCGACACGCTGGCGCTGCCCTCCGGACAATTGCTTTGGCTTGCGCTCCAGCATCGGCCCGAGTTCGAGAATGCGCGCCGCTTCGCCGACTTTTTTCTCGACTTCGGCTTTCGGCACGCCCGCCAGATCAAGAGCGAACGACATGTTTTTCTTCACGGTCATGTGCGGGTACAGCGCGTAGGTCTGGAACACCATCGCCAGATCGCGCTTGGCAGGGCTGACCTCGGTAATGTCGCGGCCATCGAGTTCGATGGTGCCGCCGCTGACTTCTTCCAGGCCGGCAATCAAGCGCAGCAGGGTAGATTTGCCACAGCCCGATGGACCGACGAAGACCACGAATTCCTTGTCGTTCACCTCAAGGTCGATGCCCTTGATGATGGAGAAGCCTTCGAAGCCTTTTTGCAGATTCTTGATTTTCAGGTTGGCCATGAGGGGCCTCCGCTTAAGTTATTTCAATTGCGCCGGGCAGGTTTTTGGCGGGAGCGGGCGTGCTCGCGAAGGGGCCGTGTCAGTCACCAGTATTGTTGGATGACACTCCGTTTTCGCGAGCAAGCCCGTTCCCACAGGGGAGAGTGTTGAATGGGCGATTTTCATTTCACGGCGCCGAAGGAGAGGCCGCGCACCAGCTGTTTCTGGCTGATCCAGCCAAAGATCAGGATCGGCGCGCAGGCCAGGGTCGAAACCGCCGACAACTTGGCCCAGAACAAGCCTTCGGGGCTTGAGTAGGAGGCGATCAGTGCGGTCAGTGGCGCCGCCTTCGAGGAGGTCAGGTTCAGCGACCAGAACGCCTCGTTCCAGCACAGGATCAGCGACAGCAGTACGGTCGAGGCCAAGCCACCCTTGGCGATTGGCAACAGCACGCGAACCATTTCCTGCCACAGGGTGGCGCCGTCCAGGCGTGCGGCTTCGAGGATGTCCTTGGGGATGTCCTTGAAGTAGGTGTAAACCATCCAGACCACGATCGGCAGGTTGATCAGGGTGTAGATCACGATCAGCGCGATGCGTGTATCGAGCAGGCCAAAGCTTTTCGCCAGCAGATAGATCGGCATCAGCACGCCCACCGGCGGCAGCATCTTGGTCGAGAGCATCCACAGCAGCGTGCCTTTGGTGCGCTGGGTTTCGTAGAACGCCATCGAGTAGGCGGCGGGCACCGCGATCAGCAGGCACAGCGCTGTAGCGCTGAACGAAATCACCACCGAGTTCCAGGCAAAACTGAAGTAGTCGCTGCGCTCGTTGATGTGCAGGTAATTCTCCAGCGTTGGCGTGAAGATGAACTGCGGCGGCGTGGCGAACGCATCGATTTCGGTCTTGAAACTGGTCATCACCATCCAGAAGATCGGGAAGAAAATGATGATCGCGATAGCCCAGGCCAGGGTGCCGAGCAGCAGGCTTTGCAGCCGGCGGGATTGTTGAAGAGTCATGGCGGGCCTCAGGCTTTGTCAGTCAGGTTTTTGCCGATCATCCGCACCAGAATGATCGCGGCGATGTTGGCGATGACCACGGCTATCAGGCCACCGGCCGAGGCCATGCCGACGTCGAACTGCACCAGCGCCTGGTTGTAGATCAGGTAGGCGAGGTTGGTCGAGGCGTAACCGGGGCCGCCGTTGGTGGTGGTGAAAATCTCGGCGAACACCGACAGCAGGAAGATCGTTTCGATCATCACCACCACGGCAATTGGCCGCGCCAGGTGCGGCAGGGTCAGGTGCCAGAAGATCGCAACGGGGCCGGCGCCGTCCAGGCGGGCGGCTTCTTTCTGTTCCTGATCGAGGGACTGCATGGCGGTCATCAGAATCAGGATCGCGAAGGGCAGCCATTGCCACGAGACAATGATGATGATCGACAGCAGCGGGTAATGCGCGAGCCAGTCCACCGGCTCGGCGCCGAACAGCCGCCAGACGTAGGCGAGGATTCCCGAGACCGGATGGAAAATCAGGTTCTTCCAGATCAACGCTCCCACCGTGGGCATGATGAAGAACGGCGAGATCAGCATCACCCGCACGATGCCGCGGCCGAGAAACTCACTGGCCTCAAGCAACGCACTGATCAGCACGCCGAACACCACGCTGATCAGCAGCACGCTGCCGACCAGCAGCAAGGTGTTGGTGGCGCCGGGCAGGAAGCCGGAGTCGGTAAGGAAGTAGGTGAAGTTCTCCAGCCCGACGAATTCGTTCACCCCCGGATCGAGCAGGTTGTAGCGAATCATCGAGAAGTAGATGGTCATGCCCAGCGGTACGATCATCCACAGCAGCAACAGGGCCACCGAAGGGCTGACCAGAAACCAGCCCGGGTTGGCCACACGGCTTTTGCGCTGGGGCCGGGACAGGTCGATGTGGGCTTTGGCAGTTGAAGTATTCATGGCAATCACAACCGAGTCATACAGACCTATGGAGATCCCCTGTGGGAGCGGGCTTGCTCGCGAAAGCGGTGGGTCAGTGTCATGTGTATTGGCTGACACGACGCCTTCGCGAGCAAGCCCGTTCCCACAGAAGTCAGGAACGAGCTTTGCGGGTTACTTGGGATAACCGGCGCGCTTCATCTCGCGTTCGGTGGTTTGCTGTGCGGCAGCCAGGGCTTGATCGACTGTGGTCTGGCCGATCAGCGCCGCCGAGAACAGCTTGCCGACCTGGGTACCCACGCCCTGGAACTCGGGAATGGTCACCAGTTGAATGCCGATGTAAGGCACCGGTTTCAGCGTCGGCTTGCTCGGGTCGGCCGCTTTCAGCGATTCCAGCGTGACCTTGGCGAACGGCGCGGCCGTCATGTAGGCATCGCTGTAGGTCGAGGCGCGAGTGCCTGGTGGCACGTTGGCGATGCCGTCAGTCTTGGCCACCAGTGCGCCGTATTCTCTGGACGTGGCCCAGGCGCTGAATGCTTTCGCGGCGTCTTTGGCTTTGGAGCTGGTCGGAATCGCCAAAGCCCACGAATACAGCCACGCTGAACCTTTATCGGTGACCTGATGGGGTGCAAAAGTGAAGCCGACATGATCGGCGACTTTGCTCTGGGTCTTGTCGGTCACGAACGAACCGGCGACGCTGGCGTCGACCCAGATTGCACACTTGCCGCTGTTGAACAGGGCGAGGTTTTCATTGAAGCCGTTGCTCGATGCGCCCGGCGGGCCGGATTTCTTCATGGTGTCGACGTAGAAGTTCAGCGCGTTTTTCCATTCGGGTCCGTTGAATTCCGGCTGCCATTTCTCATCGAACCAGCGCGCGCCATAGGCGTTGGCGACGGTGGTGATCAGCGCCATGTTCTCGCCCCAACCGGCCTTGCCGCGCAGGCAGATGCCGTACTGCTCTTTATCCTTGTCAGTGAGCTTCTCGGCGAACCCGGCGATCTGCTCCCACGTCGGGCGCTCGGGCATGGTCAGCCCGGCATCCTTGAACAGGTCGGTGCGGTAGTAGGTGATCGAGCTTTCGGCGTAGAACGGCAACGCATACAGCGAGCCCTTGACCGAGAGGCCTTCGCGCACCGAAGGGAACACATCATCAAGCGCGTAGCTGGCGGGCAGATCCTTCATCGGTTCCAGCCAGCCCTTGGCACCCCAGAGTGCCGCTTCGTACATGCCGATGGTCAACACGTCGAATTGACCGCCCTGGGTGGCGATATCGGTGGTCAGGCGCTGGCGCAGGACGTTTTCTTCCAGCACCACCCAATTGAGCTTGATGTCCGGATGCTCGGTCTCGAAGGTTTTCGAGAGCTTTTGCATGCGGATCATGTCGCTGTTGTTGACGGTGGCGATGGTCAGGGTCTGGGCGCCAAGGCTGACGCTGCTGAGGGTCATGCAGGTGAGGGCAAGCAGAGCTTTTGCAGTGGGTTGCATCGTGCACTCCTTTTCTGCACCCGGCGGGTGGCAGAAGGACAGTTATTGTTTTTGTGTCTTCCGAATGCAGGAAGAATCTGTGCTGATTACAGCCCTCAATCGACAGACTGACAAATCATCCGTCGCACTCAAATCAATACTTTTTTGCACTGGGGATTGCTGGGGTTAACGCAGGGAAGGGCTTTTCAGCGGGGAAAGGTTGGCGAATGTGTACAGGTTTCATCCAAGACTGTAGGAGTGAGCCTGCTCGCGAATACGGTGTGTCAGCGACATATTTGCCAACTGATCCTCCGCCTTCGCGAGCAGGCTCGCTCCCACAGGGGAATTGTGCGTCAACCGAGGTTCTGTTCGGTCAGGCGTTGTACGGCGAGGCGCCGATAGTGCGACGGCGTCATGCCCTTGAGCTGCTGAAAGCGTCGATTGAAATTGGAAATGTTGTTGAACCCCGACTCGAAACACACGTCGGTCACCGGTTTGTCGCCATCGGCCAACAGTTCACAGGATTTGCTGATGCGCAGGCGATTGACGAACTCGATGAAGTTACGTCCAGTGGCCTGCTTGAACACGCGACTGAAATAGGTCGGCTTCATCCCCAGATGCTCGGCGACTTCTTCCAGCGTCAACTCGCGGGCGTAGTGAGTGAAGATGAAGTCGACGGCGCGGTTGGTGCGGTCAATGTTGTGTTCGTCGGCCAGTTGCGTATTGGTAGCGCCGGACAGCAGTTGATAGTCGTCAGTCGCCGCCAGCAGTTCCATCAGAATGAAAAAGTGCCCCAGGCGGGTGATGCCACGGGTGTCGGCAATTTGCTGCATCAGGGCCATGGCCTGACGGATTGTGTCTTTGTCACGAAATTCGATCCCGTACTGCGCACGCTCCAGCAGCGGCGTCAGGCTCTTCAGTTCGGCAAACACCTGATGACCGCTGTCGAACAACTCGTCGGTGAAGTTCACCAGCATGTCGCGCTTTTCCACCACCTCGTCTTCGGCCACCTGGCTGATCCAGTTGTGCGGCAGATTGGGGCCGGTAAGAAACAGCGTTTGCGGATAGAAGTTGCCGATGTAATCGCCGATGAACACTTTGCCGGAGCTGGCGACAATCAGGTGCAACTCGTATTCCTTATGGAAATGCCAGCGCACCAGCGGGCACGGGAAACCGTGCTGACGGTAGATGATGGACAACCCGTTATGGTCGTCCATCAGCTCGTAGGAGGGGTCCGTGATTCTGGTTGCCCGAGTCATGTCCGATGCGTTCTGTTGTTATGTCGGGTGTTCATCATGCACGCCCGCCACCGACAGTTCCAGCGCCTCAGCCGCGGGCTTTCCTCAGCCCTTTGGCGTGGTTGATCTGCTGGCAATAGTCGGGCAGCCGAGTGGCACCGACGAAGTCGGCATTGATAATGCTGCACTTCGGTGCCCATCCCGATTCCGGGCCAAACCATTGATTGAGCTCGTTGGTAATGCGCTTGACGCCGGCCAGTTCGCCGTAGCTGGTGGCCGATAATGACCACAGGCTGCCGGGTACCGGAGGGTTGGCCAGGGTTCGCGTGATGTGTTGCTGCAGTTGCTGGGGAGAAGTGATGTCTGTGCCGCTCCAGTGATGGCGGATCTTCGGCCAGTACAGCGGCGAATTGAACTCGGGATGCCAATCACTTGCCAGCACCACTCGTTGTAACGGACTGGCTCTTTTAAGTTGTTCAAGTGTCAGGTGACGGTTGTGTTCGGGGATCAGCCGCGGCGCCAGTTCAGTCATGATGGCTTCATGGAAACCCTTGTAGTCAAAGGGTTGATCGTCGACACCCTTGAGTTCATGAATGTCGAGGATGATGAACTCGTCTCGATGTTCAGTGAGGAATACGTCCAGGCTTCTGAACAGTTCACTGAGGGCGCGCCCGCGGAACAGTTTAAGGCCATGGAAGGTATGAAACTTTTTTACCCCCAGCCAATGTTCATCCGAATGCAGGCGCAAGTCGAAAGCGCGGATGCCTTCGCTGAGTTGCTGAATGAAAGGACCCTCCTGACAGACAAACCAGTGAGTGGCGAGCTGGAGGTAGGCGGGATAGGAAAAATCGTGATCCAGCCCGGAGTTATGGGCTCCGGGCCAAACCACTTCGCCGATTGTCAGTTGGCTGATAGCCGGCGAAGTTGTCATCCAGTTTTTGTAAGGGTAGTTGTTCATGGCGCATTCCGTTGCAGATAAGTTGAGTTGTCGCTGATCAGTTAAATAATGAGATCAGATCGAAAGCATTCTTGGCTGCAGTCGGAATAAGTACAAGGCAATACTGTTTTCAATGTATTGGCAATGTACGATTGCAATTATAAATAATTAGTTTGTCTGGTTTTTCGCTTCGATCCATTGCGACATGTACTGCGTGCTTTTATGCAAGTGATGGCGCAACATGCCGCCGGTAAAGTTGTTGCGTCGCAACGCTGACAAGTTGTCGCGGCAATCCTGTAAACGTCCGATCAATGCCGGCCCATGGTCGCGCTGCCGGTATCGCTCGTTCAACAAAGTGACGCCGGCCTGTTGCGCACCCGTCCAGTGCAACTTGTCTTCGTGCAGTTTGACTGCCGCATCGGCCAGCGCCTGGGCCGACAGTGCCACGTCACCGGGCCATGGCAGCGCTCCGCTCATGCCTTCTGCGCCGATGGGTGTGGTGACGTTGGGGGTGCCACAGAGCATGGCGTCGACGATTTTGCCCTTGATTCCCGCGCCGAAACGCAAGGGCGCCAGGCAAACCCGAGCCTGCGACATCACTTGCAGCGCATCTTCAGCCCAGTTCATCACGTGAAAGCCCTGCGCCGCATTGTGCAAGGCGGTGGCCTTGGGGGGCGTGTAGGCGCCGTAGACATGCAGTTGGGCACCGGGCAATTGCTGACGGATAAGCGGCCAGACAGCGGTCTTCATCCATAGCACCGCGTCCCAGTTCGGCGCGTGGCGGAAATTGCCGATGCTCAGAAAGTGCGCCCGGTCCTCGAATGGCACAAAGGTGCCACGCGGCGGTTCGAGCATCAGCGGGCACCAGTGCAGCAGATCGCGGGGCATCCGGAACTGCTCGATCAATAGCTGGATTTCCACTTCGGAAATCATCAGGTTGAGGTCGCAACGATACAGTGCAGCGATTTCCCGCTTGGCCAGGTCGGTGTCGGCCATCAACGCGAACTCTTCAGCTAGCGCCGGGGCGAACAGCGCCGTGAAGTCCTGATTGTCCGGATCGTCCTTCAACCGCTCCTTGAGCCGCTGGTGACGGGCGTGTCGCAGGCTTTGCAGGTCGGATGTCTCCAATACCCGCAAAGCGTTCGGGCAATGTTTCTCAACGCGCCAGCCGAACTGTTCTTCCATCATGAACTGATCGAACAAGACGATATCCGGGGCCAGTTCACTGACGAAAGCGTCGAAGCTGCTGCTATTGAGTTCTATAGGCACTTCGCGGATGCCCAACTCGGCCAGGTCGGCCTTGTGTTCGCCGGGGCCGGCGGGACTGCTGAAGGTGATCTCCCAGCCTTGCTGCAGGAAGGTCTCGAGGATCTGCATGACATGGCCGCTGGCCGCCGAGGACTTGGGTTCCGGCCACACGTAGCCGATGACCAGAACTTTGGTGGCAGGGAGCTGACTCATGATGTGGATCCTTGATGCGCGGGCGCGGGGCCTGGAAAAAAGCGCAATTAAACCACACCGCTTGCCGGTGCCGCGCAAGGATCGCGGCACCGGCAATGGGTCAAACCGGGTTTAGGTGCACCAGCACCTCCCAGCCGATGCGCTGGTTGGTTTTTTGTTCGATTGCCTTTTTCATCACTGTGATGTTCTGTAAATACATGTCCTTGTCATGGGGCAGTTGGTTGAGCAATGAGGTGGTCAGCATGAATGACTCGGCATTGTCGAAAGGGCTCGCCGGTTGGAGCGTGTCGAGGTCTTTGATATGTCCCGCTGCCAAGTCGAGCAACTCTCTGACATCCAGCCGTTGATAGTTGCCCTGGCGACCGGATGCCGGGGTACGGGCGTAGGCATGGTCCATGGTGTCGGGCGCTCCGTGAAAAAGCTCATGTATCAGATCGTCCGCCAGCACATCGTGACTGTAACCCTCTTCTCGGAACTGGCTGTGGAACTCGTCCGTATAGATATTCATGAATTTTTTCTTGCTCGCTTCACCCGGCGGTAAAGCCACCCACTCTTTGTAATAAATCTGATTCAGTGAGGCGAGGGACGATCCTTTGGCCTTGGCGATGGAAAAATTATCGGGCGTGACCTTCGAAAAATCACTTTTGACGTTCTGAAGATGACCGAGAAGTCTGGCTCTGGCGTTTGCCGAGTTATCGCCCATGAGCAGTTTCACCGCGTGGCCCGAATCTGTTGTAAAGCTCGGATCCGTCAGCGCTCGGATTGCAGTGTCAATTTTGTTTCGGGAAACCGGCAGAGCGTCCTTGAGCAGCTTCCGGGTGTAGCTGGCCGGCATCAACCTATCCAGGTTGAACAGGTGCCATAGCTTGTGCGGCTTGAAGTGGTGGAGCCTCGGCCCCCAAGGTTTACCTTGGCGACTGAGTGCATACCATTGTCCGTTGTGGCGAATGCCCCAGATGCTGAAAAGGTCTGCCGAGGCAGGCGTCTGACGCCATTTGCCAAGCCGAACCAGTTCAGGATCGACCACCGTGCGCAGGCCACCATACGGTGCGCTCCCGGTCAGTTTGCGCAAATCAGAAACAGCGGTTAACAGTGTGGTGTTGTGGTGAAAACGGTGGACGCCCCGGTAAAGCAGCTTGGCGCCCCCCCGCAGTAAATCAGGCACGCCGTCAGCGGGATTGAACAAGCCGTTGAGCAACAATATGCCCGCTTTCGCCATACGGGCGGCCTTTGCAGCAGTCGTTCCAGCCTTGGCGGCAATCAGCGCGATTCTGGCCACCACCCCGACCACCAGCACGAGCGTCATGGCAGCTTCGATCACGCACATGCCCAAGCCATCGCGTCGCCGATCCGGATCGTCAGAGCTGAGGTCTTCAATGCAGGATTTGAAAGGCACGACGATGTTGAGAAACGTATCGAATTGCTCTTCGCGGTCCTGACGGCGTTTCTCTAGCCGGGTCTGGCCCCAGCATTCCTTGACCAGTTCATCGTAGGTGGCGATGGGTCGATGTTTCAGCACAAGGTTGGCCAGCCGATCAAACTCACCGGCGTAGAAGCACTCGTAACAGCCTTTGTTTTTGAGGTCCGCAGCACCGGTAACGGCGGGAAGTACCGTGAGCTTTTCAATAACCCCCCAACTGGACGAAACCAGACCTGGAGGGACACCGTGGGTATAGCACTCCAGATCGGTGGGCAGTTGATAGACAGGCTGCGGGGTAAAGTTACGGGACAGACTGTCGAAGAAATGCTCACGCGCCGGCAGTTTCAAAAGACCTTTGTCCTTGATCAGCTCCGCCAGTTGTGGATTTTCACGGCATTCCCCGTGCAACGTGAACAACTCGTAGCAATAAAGCCGGTTTTCGTACTCGCTGCACATCCCCACGCCATAGCGCCCTGTTGCGGCGTCCTTGTCTTTCTGGTTTTCAAGAAAAATCAGGTCACGCAGATCGCCGGGTGGGGAGATGATCGTCGCAATAGGGTCCGGCAGCCCGGGTGAGGCGACTGATGGACGTAAGGTGAAGCAACTCACCTTGCCCCGCAGCAGCCGCGTGCGATCAACCAGCGGCAGGGACGACAGCGTCAGTTTCAACTGCGTTGCCATTGAGTCGGTGTAAGTGACATAGGCCCGGTTGAACTGCAGACGAAAGACCTCATCCGGTGGTGCGAGGCGCGATTTCAGGTGCGTAAATTGAGCGTAGACACTGCCTGCGCGTTTCAAGTCCCAGTCGCCCGTCGCCAGGTCGTTGGACATGTGCAGGTCAACCAGAGACATCGCCAATGGTTCGGCATTGACGTCCTGATAGGAAAAATTTCTTTTTTGATAGAGCACGTCCTCGTCCAGATAATCACAATCCGGCGCGGCAAACTCCAGGATGCTCCGCGCGACGGCTTTGCGCGTTGGCAGTGGCACGGACAAGGCTTGCGCCGTTTCAGCGGCTTGCTGCGAGTGGCGTTTGTAGGCGGCCAACGCGGCTTCCAGGGCCTGCTGGGTGGACGCGTTGACCTCGTCCATCGTGACAATGCTGTTGAGTAACGCCCAGTCGATAACAGGGTCCACTGCGGCCAGTGCATTGAGGGTCTGTTGCGGTTCGCTGACCGAGTTGTACTTCATCAATTGCTGGAGTCGGGCATACGTCAGGGTGCGCGATGATCCGGGGGCGTTGAGCTCGACGACGGACACGGCGCAGCAGAAATCCACCCATTGTGGTGTACCCAGCAACAGGTCGGCAGGCAGATCCCTCACCAGAAACTCAGGTGCCGTGCCTGCGAGCAGCAAGTGCGCGGCCAGCGCCACGTTCTGCTCAGAGACGCGATGGTGTCTGACCAGATGCTTTTCCAACCAGGTCTGCACGGAGGCAAAGGATTGTTCGATATGGTCGGCCGTGTAGAGATTGAAGCCCAGAACGTGGTTGCGCGGTTCCGGCTCGCCAACGCTCGGGTGCAGGTCCAGCAGCACTGCCGTCAACAGCACCTGATGCAGTTGCTCATCGGCCATCGGCTCATTCTCATGGACGCCGTACCAGTCCAGATCCTTGATGTACCCCCTGGCCCAGATAACGCCGATCGGACTCGAGACGATCTTTTGCAGAACATCACTCGCTTCTGTGCGCTGAAATGGGAAGTTGCGCCCGCCGACCACGGCGCCCGACAGCATCTCCAACAAGGACTCACCACCCGTGTAGCGTTTGGTCAGTGCGCGGATCTGCGAACACTGTTCCGGGGTCAACAGGGCCGTACTGTCGGCGGTTGCCAAGAGCATTTCCCGGTAATTACCGCTCGGCGGACTTGCCGGGTATTCAAGTTGCAGGAAGCCAAGGAGCGTTTGTGCATCTGCAGCGGTCTGCGGAATGCTGTAACGATGAAACTTCAACCATTGCACCAGTTCGATGCGCTCACTCGAAGTAATCGTACCGCCGGTCAAAGTTGCCATCTCGATCAATACGACAGCGTCCTCAATCAAATCGGCATTGGGCAGGGCCGTATGACTGAAAGTTTGACGACGCCCTGCAGTTTCAATAATGATTTCGCCTTGCCCGGTCATGTGTAGTACCGAGTGGCCGGTCAGCCTGAGTTTGGCCAGAAACGCCTGAAAGTCGGGTTTTTTTTCAAACTTTTTCAGGCTGGCGATACCCGGCTGGAGCGCACGCTCAAGTGACGAACCGGATTCAAGCGTGAGGCTCGAGCCCTCAAGGTTTACCGGGTCTTGAGGCGCTATGTGGGCCGTGCGTTGCTGTAAGTTGTAAATGACTTCCAGGCGTTCGCGATGGTCGCCGGTATGGCGTGTATCTTTGTAAGGAATGGCCGTGAACGGCCGGGACAGCAACCTGTGAAAGTTGTTTTTAAAGTTCGCATCACTCATATCAAATCCATTTGAGGCTTGGTTTAAAGTGATGCGAATCTAGGTGAGGTGTTTTTAAACAACAACGTATAGAGTGTGTGGGGCTGTTGCTCTTGTGGCTCAGTTGTCACTGCGCAGTGAGGCTTGAATTCGTGGTGGTTGGGCGCTGTTGCGTTACAGCGATTATTAGTTGCCCAGAACCTGTTTTACTTTGTCACGTAGTTGATCAATGGAAAACGGCTTGCCAATGACGTGCATGTCGGCAGGCACATCAATATTTTCGGCATAACCGCTGGCAAACAGAATGGGCAGGGTGGGTCGCAGTGCCCGCGCCTGATTCGCCAGTTCACGACCATCAATGTCCGGCAGGCCGAAATCGGTCATCATCAAATCGATCGTGCGGCTTTCGTCCTTGAGCGTCTCAAGCGCCTGCTCGCCGTCGGCCGCCTCCAGCACAGTGAATTCCAGCTCCTCCAGCACATCGACGATGAGCATGCGCACGATGTCGTCGTCTTCTACTACAAGGATGGTGGGCGCTGGGGTGGACATAGTGAAAGCTCTCAAGAAGTGAATTCGGGGACGGCGACCGGTCGAAAATGCCGGGCTCTTGCATGAGTAAGTGGCGCATAGCCACAAGTTCCCGATTCGATAGAAAAAAGATTAGCTGCAATCCGGGCGGCAAGGATAACTGTTGGCTGATCGGGAAGCGCAGCAAAAGTAGGAAATTGCCGGAAAACCTGTGAGAAAAATGGATCCATGCCGTCGTTTTGGGGCAAACTCCCGGGTTTCGACCGTTCGACAAGGCCGCCCCATGTCCACTCCGTCTACAGTAGATGAAACACGGTTTCGCAAACTCCTGACCCGCAACATCGCGCTGCCATTGGGCGTTGGTGCGATCAGTGCCGTGTTTTTCGTGGCGCTGATCACTTATCTGCTGTCCGTGATTCAGTGGGTGGAGCACACCGACCGGGTGATCAATAACGCCAATGAGGCGGTGAAACTCACCGTGGATCTGGAAACCGGCATGCGCGGCTTTCTGCTCAGCGGTGACGAGCACTTCCTCGACCCGTATGAAACCGCCAAACCTCGGATCAACGTAGCACTCAATACCTTGCTCGAACTGACCGCCGACAACCCGGTGCAGACCGACCGTTTGCGGCGTTTGCAGGCGTTGCAGACCGAGTGGAGCAACTATGCGCAATCGATGATCGATCTGCAGCGCTCCAGCGGTGACTATAAAGCCGCAGTCAAGGCCGGACGCGGCAAGCGCCTGACTGATGAAATCCGCAAACAGTTCGAAGATGTGATCGACATGGAGCAGCAGTTGCGCACCACGCGTAACGAAGATGTGCGCCGTACCACGATCTGGAGCATTTCTCTTTATCTGCTGTTTATTGCCGGCATCAGCGGTTTGCTGGCGTATATCGGGCGGCGTGATCTGGTCAGTCTGTCTGACAGCTACAGCGCCAACCTGGCCGCGCAGCAAGCCAGCGCCGAGCGTCTGGAGCGTCAGGCATGGATGCGCAGCGGTCAGACCGAATTGGCGGAACAGGTGCTGGGGCAACTGACGCTCAATCTGCTGGGGCGCAACATCTTGCAGTTCTGCGCGCAGTACCTGGGCACCGCAGTGGCGGCGCTGTATGTGCGCGAAGAGCACGGTGGCCTGAAGCGGGTGGCGTCTTACGGATTTTCCCGCGAGCAGGAAGAACAGGATCAGTCGATCTACAGCGGCGAAGGCATTGTCGGTCAGGTGGTTCAGCAGGGCCGTCTGATTCGTCTGGATTCGGTGCCGTCGGACTACTTCAAGGTCAGCTCCGGTCTGGGCGAAGGCCTGCCGCACAGTGTGCTGGTGGTGCCGACCAGTGATGACGAGCGGGTCAACGGCGTGATCGAACTGGGCTTCCTGCGCCCGCTGACTCAGCGCGACGTTGAATTGCTCGAGCTGATTGCCGGCAACATCGGCACCTCGATCGAGGCGGCGCGCTATCGCCAGCGTCTGCAGGAAGTGCTGGCCGAAACCCAGCAGCTCAACGAAGAGTTGCAGGTGCAGCAGGAAGAACTCAAGACCGCCAACGAAGAGCTGGAAGAGCAGTCGCGAATTCTCAAGGAGTCCCAGGCGCATCTGGAAACTCAGCAGGTCGAGCTGGAACAGACCAACGAGCAACTGGCGGAACAGGCGCAGACCCTGGCCGAGCAACGCGACGCCATGGACCTGAAGAACACCGAGCTCAATCAGGTGCAGGTGCAGCTCGAGGAGCGCGCCGAAGAGCTGCAGCGTTCGAGCAAGTACAAGTCCGAGTTCCTCGCCAACATGTCCCACGAACTGCGCACGCCGTTGAACAGTTCGCTGATCCTGGCCAAGTTGCTGGCGGAGAACCCGCAGGACAATTTGAGCGCCGAGCAGGTCAAGTTCGCCGAATCGATCTATTCCGCCGGCAACGACCTGCTGAACCTGATCAACGACATTCTCGACATTTCCAAGGTCGAGGCCGGCAAGCTCGAAGTAATCCCGGAAAACACCAGCGTCGCGCGCCTGGCGGACGGCCTGCGCAGCGTGTTCGAACCGCTGGCGGCGGACAAGCAACTGACGTTCAGCGTCGATCTGCAACCGGGTGCGCCGGCCATGCTGTTCACCGATCGCCAACGTCTGGAACAGGTGATCAAGAACCTGCTGTCCAACGCCGTGAAGTTCACCGAGAAAGGTACGGTCAGCCTGACCATCAGCGGTCAGCCGAACGAGCAGATCGCCTTCATTGTGCGCGACTCGGGCATCGGCATCGCGGCGGACCAGCAGGAAAGCATCTTCGAAGCGTTCCGTCAGGCCGATGGCACCACCAACCGCAAATACGGCGGCACAGGGTTGGGCCTGTCGATCTCGCGGGATCTGGCAGCCTTGCTCGGCGGCTCGATCAGTGTCAGCAGCACGCCGGGGCAGGGCAGCGTGTTCACTCTGGTGTTGCCGCAGCAATACAGCGAACAGGGTGATGCGCCGCGCGCACCGCTGACCTTTACGCCGCCGGCATCGTCCCCGGCACCGCTTGTGACGCCTTCGATCGCCGTGTCGCCAATGGCGCCGGTGCATATCCCGCGCTTCGCCGATGACCGTGGCAAGGCACCGTTCGCCACCCGCTGCATTCTGGTGGTGGAAGACGAGCCGAACTTCGCGCACATTCTTTACGACCTGGCCCACGAGTTGGGCTATCAGTGCCTGGTCGCCCACGGCGCGGATGAAGGCTATGACCTGGCCCGCGAGTTCGTTCCGGACGCGATCCTGCTCGACATGCGCCTGCCGGACCATTCCGGTTTGACCGTGTTGCAGCGTCTGAAGGAACACGCCGAAACCCGGCACATTCCGGTGCACGTGATTTCCGTTGAAGATCGCGTCGAAGCGGCCATGCACATGGGCGCCATCGGCTATGCGGTCAAACCGACCACGCGCGAAGAACTGAAGGATGTATTCGCCCGTCTGGAGGCCAAGCTGACCCAGAAGGTCAAGCGCGTGCTGCTGGTCGAGGATGACGATCTGCAGCGCGAAAGCATTGCCCGCCTGATCGGTGACGACGACATCGAGATCACCGCCGTGGGCTTGGCGCAGGAGGCGCTGGAGAAACTGCGCACGACGATTTATGACTGCATGGTGATCGACCTGAAATTGCCGGACATGCTCGGCAACGATCTGCTCAAGCGCATGTCTACCGAGGATATCTGCTCGTTCCCGCCGGTCATCGTCTACACCGGACGCAACCTGACCCGTGATGAAGAAGCCGAGCTGCGCAAGTATTCGCGCTCGATCATCATCAAGGGCGCGCGCTCACCGGAACGCTTGCTCGATGAGGTGACACTCTTTCTGCACAAAGTCGAATCGCAGTTGTCCCATGAACGGCAGAAGATGCTCAAGACCGCCCGCAGCCGCGACAAGGTCTTCGAAGGCCGCAAGGTGCTGCTGGTGGACGACGATGTGCGCAACATCTTTGCCCTGACCAGTGCGCTGGAGACAAAAGGCGCAGTCGTGGTGATCGGTCGAAATGGCCGTGAGGCGATTGAGAAGTTGAATGAAGTCGAGGACATCGATCTGGTGCTGATGGACGTGATGATGCCGGAGATGGATGGTTTTGAAGCCACCATCGAAATCCGCAAGGATCCGCGCTGGCGCAAACTGCCGATCATTGCGGTGACGGCCAAGGCCATGAAGGACGATCAGGAGCGCTGCCTGCAGGCGGGTGCCAACGATTACCTGGCCAAGCCCATTGACCTGGATCGCCTGTTCTCGTTGATTCGCGTGTGGTTACCGAAGATGGAACGCATTTAGTGGAAAGCAGTCACTCCCTGGAGCGCAACAGCGAAATCGAATTGCGGTTGCTGATCGAGGCTATCTACCTCAAGTACAGCTACGATTTTCGCGATTACTCGGGCGCTTCGATCAAGCGCCGGGTGCAGCACGCCTTGAGCCAGTTCGAATGCGCGACGATTTCGGCGTTGCAGGAGAAAGTCCTGCACGACCCGACCGCGTTCATGCAGTTGCTGCAGTTGCTGACGATTCCGGTCAGCGAGATGTTTCGCGATCCGTCGCACTTCTTGGCGATCCGCAAGGAAGTGGTGCCGCTGCTGCGTACCTATCCGTCGCTGAAGATCTGGATCGCCGGCTGCAGCACCGGTGAGGAGGTCTATTCGATGGCGATTCTGCTACGCGAAGAAGGCCTGCTCGACCGCACAATCATCTACGCCACCGACATCAATCCGCGCTCGCTGGACAAGGCCAAACAGGGGATCTTCTCGATGGAGAACGTTCGTGCCTACACCGCCAATTACCAGCAGGCCGGCGGCCAGCGCTCGTTTGCCGACTACTACACAGCAGCATACGGTTATGCGATTTTCGACAAGAGCCTGTGCGAGAACGTGACCTTCGCCGACCACAGTCTGGCGACTGACAGTGTGTTCTCCGAAACGCAGCTGATTTCCTGCCGCAACGTACTGATCTACTTCAACAAGAAACTTCAGGACCGTGCCTTCGGTCTGTTTCACGAATCGCTGTGCCACCGTGGTTTTCTGGTGCTGGGCAGCAAGGAAACGCTGGATTTTTCCGGCTACTCGAATCAGTTCGAACCGTTGGTCAAACAAGAACGGATCTACCGCAAATTATGAACCATGCCGTGGATTTGCCTCGCGTCGAGGCCATCGTGGTCGGTGCGTCGGCCGGTGGGGTCGAGGCCCTGCTGACGCTGCTCGCGCCGCTGCGCCAGGGTTACGTGCTGCCGATCATTGTCGTGTTGCACCTGCCGGAGGAGCGCCGCAGCCAGTTGGCCGAGGTGTTTGCCCGGCGCCTGATGCTGCCGGTGGAGGAGGCGACGGACAAACAGGACATCGCCCCCGGCACGGTTTATTTCGCCACACCCGGTTATCACCTGTCGGTGGAGCAGGATCGCAGTCTGTCGCTGAGTCTTGAAGACCGCGTGCACCACTCTCGTCCGTCCATCGACTACCTGTTCGAATCCGCCGCTGACGCCTATGGCGAGTCTCTGGCCGCGGTGTTGCTGACCGGGGCCAATCACGATGGCGCTCGGGGCCTGGCGCAAGTCAAGCGGCGCGGCGGACTGACCATCGTTCAGGACCCACAAGATGCACAGGTCGCTACCATGCCTCAGGCTGCGCTGAAAATTCAGCAGCCCGACCATGTCCTACCCATTCACGGCATCGGCCGTCTGCTTGTCGAGCTGGAACGAATCGCATGCTGAGTAATATCCAGGCCAAATTGCTGATCGTCGACGATCTGCCGGAGAACCTGCTGGCTCTCGAAGCACTGATCAAGCGCGAAGACCGCACCGTCTACAAGGCGCTGTCGGCGGACGAAGCACTGTCGCTGTTGTTGCAACACGAGTTCGCCATGGCCATCCTCGACGTACAGATGCCGGGGATGAATGGCTTCGAGCTCGCCGAGTTGATGCGTGGCACCGAAAAAACCAAGAACATCCCGATCATTTTCGTCAGCGCCGCCGGCCGTGAACTGAACTACGCGTTCAAGGGCTACGAGAGCGGGGCGGTGGACTTCCTGCACAAACCGCTGGATATCCACGCGGTGAAGAGCAAGGTCAATGTGTTCGTCGACCTGTACCGCCAGAGCAAGGCCATGAAGCAACAGGTCGAAGCACTGGAGCAGGCCCGCCGCGAGCAGGAAGCGCTGCTGCAGCAATTGCAGAGCACGCAGTTGGAGCTGGAGCAGGCCGTGCGGATGCGCGATGACTTCATGTCAATCGTCGCCCACGAAGTGCGCACGCCGCTCAATGGCCTGATACTCGAAACCCAGTTGCGCAAGATGCACCTGGCGCGGGACAACGCCGCCGCGTTCACCCTCGACAAGATGCACGCGATGGTCGACCGTGATGAGCGCCAGATCAAAAGCCTGATCCGTCTGATCGAAGACATGCTCGACGTCTCGCGGATTCGCACCGGCAAGCTGTCGATCCGGCCGAATCGTTTCGATCTGTCGCAACTGGTGGGCAATCTGCTGCAAAACTTTGCCCAGCAAATCGAAGCGGCCGAGACCGAGGTCAGCTTCACCGCGCCGGAGCCGGTGGAGGGGCATTGGGACGAGTTCCGCATCGAGCAGGTGGTGTCCAATCTGTTGACCAACGCCTTGCGTTACGGTGGTCGCAGCCCGATCCAGGTGCGTGTGTACCGTGAGGGCGACGAGGCGCGGGTCGAGGTTCAGGACCGTGGCATCGGCATCAGTGAAGAGAATCAGAAACGTATTTTTCAGCAGTTCGAGCGGGTTTCCGCCAAGACGGTAGTGGCCGGTCTCGGACTGGGTCTGTTCATTTCCGAGCAGATCGTCGCCGCCCATGGCGGTTCCATCGTCGTCGAGAGTCAAATCAACGAAGGCGCCCTGTTTCGCGTTTGTCTGCCAATCCAGGAAAACGGCACATCCGACGCAACCTCTGAGTGACCGCACGGTCGTATCAGCAGCTATTGACCGAACAAAGGCTTCCCATGAGCGTAGATGCACAAGATGTAGTACTCGTCGTCGAGGACGAACCGGTTATCTTGATGGTCCTGACCGATTATTTGTCAGGGCAGGGGTATCGCGTGCTGCAGGCCGAAAACGGCGAGCAGGCGTTCGAGATTCTCGCGAGCAAGCCGCATCTGGACATGTTGATCACCGATTTTCGCTTGCCGGGCGGTATCTCCGGCGTGCAGATCGCCGAACCGGCGGTCAAGCTGCGCCCCGACCTGAAGGTGATTTTCATCAGCGGCTATCCGCAGGAAATCCGCGAGACCGGCAGCCCGATCACGCAGAGGGCGCCGATCCTGGAAAAACCGTTCGATCTGGACGTTTTGCAGGAAAAGATTCAGGAGCTGCTAGCCTGATAACGCTGTCATGGGATCAACTGATTCAGTGATAGAGCGGATGGACGCCGCAGGATCACGCATTTCATTGTCTGTGCTCCCCCAGTGAGATTCGCCCCGGATAACGGGGCGATGTACCTTCAGGAGATTAAGCGCTGACTTGCGTTGCTAAATAGCTGTCAGAGTTGACAGATAACTGCGTCGGATTTGGCCAGTAAATGTCATGCACGGATCATTTCGCGCACTTTCGCCGTCAGCAGATCGAACGTGAACGGCTTGGTGATCATCTGCATCCCCGGGTCGAGAAACCCACCGCGTACCGCTGCGTGCTCGGCATAACCGGTGATGAACAGTACTTTCAGCCCCGGTCGGTATTGCCGGCCGATTTCTGCCAGTTGGCGGCCGTTCATGCCGGGCAGGCCGACGTCACTGATCAGCAGATCAATGCGCTGCGCCGAGTTGAGGATTGGCACCGCGCCGTCGGCATCGCTGGCCTCGACAAACGCATAACCCAACTCGCTGAGCACCGCGCTGACCAGTACGCGCACGGCGGGATCGTCTTCGACAATCAGCACGGTTTCGCCATCCAGCGCGTCCGGGGCCTGCTGGATATCGGATACCGGATGGTCCAGTTCTTCGCCACGAAAACGTGGCAGGTACAGTTTGACCGTGGTGCCCTGATCAATTTCGCTGTCGATCGAGACATGGCCACGGGACTGTTTGCTGAAGCCATAAATCATCGACAAGCCCAGCCCGGTGCCCTGGCCGATCGGCTTGGTGGTGAAAAACGGATCGAACGCGCGGTTGATCACGCTCTGCGGCATGCCACTGCCGTTATCAGTGACGCTGAGCATCACATAATCGCCGGGTTCGAGGTTGCTGTAGGCCTCGGTGAACTCCGGTGCAAGCACATGGTTACTGGTCTCGACCACCAGTTTGCCGCCATCGGGCATCGCGTCGCGGGCGTTGAGCACTAGGTTGAGCAAGGCACTTTCCAGTTGATTGGGGTCGGCTTCGGCTACCCACAGTTTGTCGTTCAGGCGCATGTCCAACTGGATGCTTTCGTTGAGGCTGCGTTGCAGCAACTCGCCCATCGACAGCACTAGCGTGTTCATCTGCACGGCTTTGGAATCCAGCGATTGCCGGCGGGAAAAGGCCAGCAAACGGTGAGTCAGACCGGCAGCGCGGTTGGCTGAGGTCACGCCCAGATCAATCAGGCTGTCGAGGTCTTCGGTGCGTCCGCGAGCCAGCCGGCGGCGCAGCAGTTCGAGGCTGCCGATGATCCCGGTCAGCATGTTGTTGAAGTCGTGGGCGATGCCGCCGGTGAGCTGGCCGACCGCTTCCATTTTCTGCGACTGGCGCAACGCTTCTTCATTGTGCCGAAGCTGCGCGGTGCGTTCCTCGACCTGTTGTTCAAGGGTTTCCAGGGTCGATTGCAGGCGACGTTCGCTTTCACTCAGATCGATCAGGCGGTCACGCGCCTCGTACTGTCGTCGTCGCCCGCGCAGTGCGGTGGAGACCAGGCTGATCAGAGTCGCGGGGTGAAACGGCCGCTCAAGGAAAGTGACATTGCCCAGCAATTTGCTCAGGCGCGAGGAGGGGCCTTGTTCCGGCCCTCCGTGGTGGGTCAGCAGGACGATCGGCAGATCCGACCAGGCCGGCTGCTGTTCCAGATACAACAACAGCGTTTCCAGTTCCGGTCCGCGCAGGGCTTCCGCAGCAATCAGCAGGAGGCCCGCACCGGGCTCCAGTTCGGTGCACAGGGCACCGAGATCAGCGGCGATCACCCCACCAAAACCCGCTTCATTGAGAATCATCAGGGCCACCTGGCTGTCACGACCCATGGGCGCCAGAATCAGCGCCCGTTCCGACAGCGGTACGGTGACCGTCACAAGGTTTCTTCCCGCAACAGTGGATTGCTCGCACCGAGATAGGTGGGTACGCCACGCAACACGCCCTGGAAGGCTTCCAGCGGTTCTCCGATCGTCATTCCCTGGCTCGAAATGCGGTATTCACGGATCGTCGATTCGTGGCTGCCGGTGCGTTTCTTGATGATGGAAATGGCCCGGCGAACCTTGCCGATGGCTTCGAAATAGCGCAGCAGGATCACCGTGTCGGCCAGGTAAGTGATATCGACCGGCGCTTGCATGTCGCCCACCAGTCCGTGCTGGGCGACGGTCATGAAGGTCGCCGCACCTTTACGGTTGAGGTACAGCAGCAGCTCGTGCATGTGCAGCACCAGCGCGTTCTCTTCCGGCATCGCGGCCTGATAGCCGTTGATACTGTCGATCACCACGGTCTTGATGTTGCCTTCGTCGACGCAGCGGCGCACCCGGTGGGAGAACTCGCCCGGGGACAGCTCGGCGGCGTCCACTTGTTCGATCAGCAGGTTGCCGGTGGCTTGCAGGGCCTTGAGGTCGATGCCGATGTTTTTCATGCGTTCGAACAGCAAACCCAGTTCTTCATCGAAGATAAACAGCGCGGCTTTTTCACCTCGAGCCACGGCGGCAGCGGCGAAGATCATCGAGATCAGCGATTTCCCGGTCCCCGCCGGGCCGAGAATCAGCGTGCTGGAGCCGGTCTCGATACCGCCGCCGAGCAGGGCATCCATTTCCTTGATTCCGCTGCTAAGTTGCAGACGCGGATAGTCGCTGCGATGTTCGGCGGCCACCAGGCGCGGGAACACATGCACGCCGTCGCCCATGATGGTGAAGTCGTGGAAGCCACCGCGATACTTCTGGCCGCGATACTTGATCACCCGGATGCGTCTGCGCTCGGCGCCATAGTTAGGCGTCAGTTCTTCGAGACGGATCACCCCGTGGGCCACGCTGTGCACGGTTTTGTCGAGGGACTCGGTGGTCAGGTCGTCGAGCAGCACGACGGTGGCGTCATAACGCACGAAGTAATGTTTGATCGCCAGAATCTGCCGACGATAACGCAGCGAGCTCTGCGCCAGCAGGCGAATCTCCGACAGGCTGTCAAGCACCACGCGGGTCGGCTTGAAGCGCTCGACCACTTCGAAAATCTGCTTGGTGGCTTCGCCCAGCTCCAGATCGGAGGAGTACAGCAGGCTTTGCTGATGCTCGGCGTTGAGCAGACTTTCCGGCGGGGTCAGCTCGAAGATTTCGATGTTTTCGTTCAGTTCCCAACCGTGGGACCGTGCGCCCTGGCGCAGCTCACGCTCGGTTTCCGACAGCGTGATGTACAGACAGCGTTCACCGGCACGGGCGCCGGCCAACAGAAAATGCAACGCGACGGTGGTCTTGCCTGTGCCGGGTTCACCCTCGAGCAAAAACACATGGCCCCGGGACAGTCCGCCGGCGAGGATGTCATCCAGGCCGGTGATGCCGGTGGCGGCTTTTGCACTGATCAACTCGTTGGACGTAGACAAAGAATGCCCTCTCATGACTAGGGGAATCGAGGCCGCTGACTGAATTGAACGACCTGAATTACTTGACCCCATGCCTTGATGGCGGTTCCGCTTTTTCTTGCTGGCGAGAGGAAAATCCTCTCGCCAGGGGTTTTAGAGTCCTTGTTGCAAAGCCGGGTCATCGGGGTTCATCTGTTCCAGTTGCGCCAGCAAAACCTGCACGTTCTGCAACTGGCCGCTTTCTTTCCAGTAATTGATCAGCAGCACCCGGGCCTTGCGGTCGGCGGGGTGGCGCTGCACGACTTCCTGCAATTGCTTTTGCGCCGCTTCCAGTTCTTCGGCGGCGTGCAGGGTGGTCGCAAGGTCGTAGCGGTAGTCCTTGTTGTCAGGCTCAAGCTCGACCGCTTTGGACAAACCGAGCAGGGCGAACTCGCGCTGGCCGTGGTGCAGCAGCCACAGACCCAGTGCGTGCTGCAGGTAGGCGGAATCCGGCTGGGCCTGCAACTGTTTCGCGAGCAGCTGGCGGGCAGCGTCGCTCTGGCCCTGGCGATCGAGGACATCGATCTGCATCACCAGCGCCGGCAGGTTGCCCGGCTCCAGACGCAAGGTGTTGTCGAGCGCTTGCTGGGCCTGTTTGAGTTCGGCGTTGTGCAGATACAGACGCGCCAGTTGCGCGTAGGTGGCGGCGCTTTCCGGTTGGCCAGTGAGCACCTGCTCCCAGCCATCGATCGCTTGCTGCAGGGGGGCGAAATACAGGCCGAGCTCGTCCGGCGTCAGACCCAGCAGGGCGTTGATCGCGGCAAAACGCACGGTTTGATCTTCATCCTCCAGCATCGGCCCGAGCAACAGACTGCGTTGTCCGCCGGGCACCAGTCCCACCACACTCTGAATCGCTGCCAGGCGCACCTCGGGTGCCTCGTTTTGCAGGTGCGCGTCGGCCAGTTTCAGCGCCTGCGGGCTCGGGTAGTTGGGCAACTCGGCCAGCAGCCAGACGCTGCGCTTGACCGACAAGTCCGGGCGCGCCAATTGTTGATAGAGCTGACGCGCCGCCCCCGGTTGACCGGAGCGGGCCGCCGTGAGGGCTTCGCTGTAGCCGCGCTTGATCGCCTCGGGCACCACCGGGGTGGTGGAGCGCAGGGACAACCAGGCCACGACGATGAGCAGTACAAGGCCAAGGCTGATAAGCAGGTAGCGGCGGGACTGAGGCATGCGATTTCCGTGAACGGGTGTTCTTTAGCAGAGGGGCAAGCTTCGGTCAGCTTGGCCGTTGAGTCAAATTCGCCAGTTGATCAATTGTGGGGACGCGTCTGCTCGCGAATACGGTATGCCCGTGCGTCTGGATATCGACTGATCCGGCGCTATCGCGTGCAGGCTCGCTTCTACAAGGGAAGCAGGCACAAAAAAGCCCCGCGACCGAATGATACGCGGGGCAAAAAATTGGTTGGTTGCGGCCAACCAAAGGAGCGCTTGAAAAATGCTTACTTGCTGGCGACCGTCTCTGGCTGCCAGCCACCCCCCAGGGCCTTGTAGATCGCGACGATGCCGCGATACAGATCGACTTCGGCCTGGGCCTGGCTGTCTTCGGCGTTCAGGCGTTCGCGCTGAGCGTCGAGCAGTACCAGGAAGTCAGTGGTGCCTTCGCGGTAGCGGATTTCCGCGAGATCGGCAGCCTTGCGGCTCGATTCACTCTGACGGATCAGCGAGATCAGACGTTGCTGACGTTTGCCGTAATCGCTGAAGGCGTTTTCCGATTCTTCCAGGGCCAGCAGCACTTGTTGCTCGTAGGTCGCCAGTGCGCCTTCGGCATCGGCATCGGCGCCGCGCAGGCGGGCACGCACGCTGCCAAGGTCGAACGCCGCCCAGGTGATACTCGGGCCGAGCGCCCAGGCGTTGGCCGCCGAGGAGCCGATCTGCGAACCGCGCCCGGCCGTCCAGCCGAGGAAACCGCTGAGGCTGACCCGCGGGAACAGGTCGGCCTTGGCCACACCGATCCGCGCAGTGGCCGAAGCCAGCTTGCGCTCGGCGCTGAGAATGTCCGGACGACGTTGCAGCAGTTCGCCCGGGTCGCCGATCGGCAAGGCTTTGGCAATGGCCGGCAAATCTTTCGGGCTCAGGTCCACGGTCAGTTTGTCCGGACGCTCACCCAGCAGGGTGGCGATACGGTTCTTCTGTCGAACCTGTTCGGCCTGGAGTTGCGGCACGCTGGCTTCGACCGAGGCCAGACGCGCATCGGCGCGTTCGACGTCGAGCTGATCGCCCACCCCGGCATCACGCAGGCTGATGGTGATCTTGCGCGACTCCTGCTGGTTTTCCAGGTTGGCCACCGCGATCTTCTCGCGCAGTTGCGCACCACGCAATTGGCCGTAGGCATCGACCAGTTCGGCAATCATGGTGACTTGCAGTTGGTACAGATCGGCTTCGGCTGCTTGCTGGTCAGCATCGCTGGCTTCCAGATTGCGCTGAATTCGGCCGAACAGGTCGATTTCCCACGCCATGTCCAGTCCCAAATCGTAGCGCTCACTGTTGACCCGTTTGGTGGTCTGGCCGGGGATTTGTCCCTTGGCCAGATCGCTGCTGGCGCGGCTGGTGATGGTCGGCATTGCATCGTTGCTGACGTCATCACGGATCGCCCGGGCGGCTTTCCAGCGAGCGAAAGCCACACGCAGTTGGCGGTTGCCTTGCAGCGATTGGGTCACCAACTGGTTGAGGGTCGGATCGTCGAACTGCTGCCACCAAATGCCTTCGAATTTCGATCGGTCGAAGTTCTTTTGCCCGGCTGCGCCGTCGGTGGCGGTCGTGATATTGGCCGCCTCCGTGGCTGGGGTCTTGTAGTCAGGGCCGACGGCGCAGGCGCTCAGCGCCAGCACCAGCAGACTCGGCAGGAAGACTTTCAGACTCATTGTTGCGCCTCCAGTGGCTTTTGAAGATTGTGCGCCTTGGCCGCTTTGCGGGCTTCGCCGCGCTCGACGAAATTACGAATCAGCACATAGAACACTGGCGTCAGCAGCAGACCAAAGAAGGTCACCCCGAGCATCCCGGAGAACACCGCCACACCCATCGCATGACGCATCTCGGCACCGGCACCGCTGGAGAACACCAGTGGCACCACACCCATGATGAACGCGAAGGAGGTCATCAGGATCGGCCGCAGACGCAGACGGCAGGCTTCCAGTACCGCAGCCAGCGGATCGAGGCCTTCCAGCTGTTTATCCTTGGCGAACTCGACGATCAGAATCGCGTTCTTACAGGCCAGGCCCACCAGTACGATCAGACCGATCTGGGTGAAGATGTTGTTGTCGCCGCCAGAGATGATCACCCCGGTAATGGCCGACAGCAGGGTCATCGGTACGATCAGGATCACCGCCAGTGGCAGGCTCCAGCTTTCGTACTGAGCGGCGAGCACCAGGAACGCCAGCAATACGCAGAGCGGGAACACGAACAGCGCGGTGTTGCCGGACAGAATCTGCTGGTAGGTCAGGTCGGTCCACTCGTAGGTCATGCCGTTCGGCAGTTCATCCTTGAGCAGTTTCTCGATGGCTTTTTCGGCCTGGCCGGAGCTGTAGCCGGGCGCAGCGGCACCGTTGATTTCAGCAGTGATGAAGCCGTTGTAGTGCATCACGCGATCCGGACCCGAGGTGTCGCTGACCTTGATGAAGGTCGCCAGCGGGATCATTTCGCCCTTGTTGTTACGCACTTTCAGCTGACCGATCTGGTCGGATTCGAGGCGGAACTGTTGCTCAGCCTGAACGTTGACCTGATAGGTGCGCCCGAAGCGGTTGAAGTCGTTGGCATACAGCGAACCCAGGTAAATCTGCAGGGTGTCGAAGATGTCGCTGACGGCTACGCCGTGGGTCTTGGCTTTTTCGCGGTCGATGGCGGCATCGACCTGTGGCACGTTCACGGTGTAGCTGGTGAACAACCCGGCCAGTTCCGGCACGCTGCGGCTCTTGGCGATGATGTTCATGGTTTCTTTGTACAGCTCGTCGTAACCCAGGTTGCCCCGGTCTTCGATTTGCAGGCGGAAACCACCAATGGTGCCCAGACCTTGTACCGGCGGTGGCGGGAAGATCGCCATGTACGCTTCCTGAATGTTCGCGTACTGGCCGTTCAGGGCGCCGGCGATTGCACCGGCAGACATGCTCGGATCTTTACGCTCGTCAAACGGTTTCAGGGTCACGAACACGATGCCGGCGTTCGGGCTGTTGGTGAAGCCGTTGATCGACAGGCCCGGGAACGCTACGGCGCTTTCCACGCCTGGCTGTTTCAGCGCCAGGTCGGACATACGCTTGATCACGTCTTCGGTGCGATCCAGGCTTGCGGCGTCCGGCAATTGCGCGAAAGCCACCAGGTATTGCTTGTCCTGGCCCGGAACGAAACCGGTCGGGGTGCTGGAGAAACCGAAGAACGTCAGCACCATCAGGCCTGCGTACAACAGCAGGGCGATACCGCTGCCACGGATGACCCGACGCACAGTACCGACGTAGCCATGGCTGGCCTTGTCAAAGAAGCGGTTGAACGGACGGAACAACCAGCCACCGAAGATCTTGTCGAGGATTTTCGAGAAGCGGTCTTTCGGCGCGTCATGCCCTTTGAGCAACACGGCGGCCAGTGCTGGCGACAGGGTCAGCGAGTTGAACGCGGAGATCACGGTCGAGATCGCAATGGTCAGCGCGAACTGCTTGTAGAACTGCCCGGTAAGGCCGGAGATGAACGCCGCCGGTACAAACACCGCACACAACACCAGCGCTGTCGCAATGATCGGGCCGGTCACTTCACGCATGGCGCGCTTGGTCGCTTCGACCGGCGTCAGTCCCAGCTCGATGTTCCGTTCGACGTTCTCCACCACCACGATGGCATCGTCCACCACGATACCGATCGCCAGTACCAGGCCGAACAGGGACAGGGCGTTGAGCGAGAAGCCGAACAGGTGCATCACCGCAAACGTACCGATCAACGATACCGGCACCGCCACCAACGGAATGATCGAGGCGCGCCACGTCTGCAGGAACAGAATCACCACCAGCACCACAAGGATCAGTGCTTCGAAGAGGGTGTGAACCACTGCCTCGATCGAACCGCGCACGAAGATCGTCGGGTCATAGACGATGCTGTAGTCCATGCCTTGCGGGAAGCTTTTCTTCAGCTCTTCCATCTTGCCGCGAACTTCGTTCGAGATCTGGATGGCGTTGGAGCCTGGACGCTGGAAGATCGGGATCGCTACCGCCGGCTGATTGTTCAGCAACGAACGCAGGGCGTATTGGCTGGAACCCAGTTCGACGCGAGCGATGTCCTTGAGGCGCGTGATCTCACCGTTATCGCCTGCGCGAATGATGATGTTCTCGAACTCTTCCTCGGAGACCAGACGGCCTTGCGTGTTGACCGACAGCTGGAAGCTCTGGGCATTCGGGGCAGGGGGCGCGCCCAACTGACCGGCAGCGACCTGACGGTTCTGTTCACGAATCGCCGTCACCACATCGGTGGCGGTCAGGTTGCGCGAAGCGGTCTTGTTCGGATCGAGCCAGACCCGCAGCGAGTAGTCGCCCATACCGAACAGTTGCACGTCACCGACACCGCCCAGACGCGCCAACTCATCCTTGATATTGAGGATTGCGTAGTTGGACAGGTAGAGCATGTCGTAGCGTTTGTCCGGCGAGGTCAAGTGCACAACCATGGTCAGGTCGGGCGACGCCTTGTCGACGGTGATACCGATGCGCGTCACTTCTTCGGGAAGTTTCGGCTCGGTACGGGTCACCCGGTTCTGCACCTGCACCTGCGCGTTGTCCAGGTCGGTGCCCAGAGCGAAGGTGATGGTCAGGGTTATCTTGCCGTCAGCGGTGGACTGCGAGGACATGTACAGCATGTTCTCGACGCCGGTGATGGCTTGCTCCAGCGGAGCGGCCACGGTTTCACCGATGACTTTTGGGTTGGCGCCCGGGAAGTTGGCACGCACCACCACAGTGGGTGGCACGACTTCCGGGTATTCGCTGATCGGCAGCTGGAACAGCGAGATCGCACCGGCGATCAGGATCAACAGCGACAGCACCGCTGCGAAGATCGGCCGTGAAATGAAGAATTGGGAAAAATTCATCGGAGTTATCGTCCCTTAACCGCGTGGGGTCGCAGCGGCAAGCTTCACAACCGATCCCGGCGCGCCTTTGGCAGGTGCGACTTTGGGCAGGTTGCTGGCTTCCAGCGCTTGTCGTTGTTGGGCCAGGGCGGCAATGGTCTGCTCGCTGGCCATCGGGATCACTTCAGGGGTCACCGGCGAACCCGGACGTACCCGCTGCAGGCCCTTGACGATGATCGTGTCGTCCTTGTTCAGCCCGGTGCGCACGATGCGCAGGCCTTCGATCTTCGGACCGAGTTCAACGGCGCGGTATGCGGTCTTGTTGTCCGCATCCATTACCAGCACGAACTTCTTGCCCAGGTCGGTACCGACCGCTTCGTCGTTGATCAGCATGGCGTTGTAGGTGCCGCTGCCGACCAGTTTCAGTCGTGCATACAGACCCGGGGTGTAGGTGCCGTCGCTGTTGTCGAACACGGCGCGACCACGGATGGTGCCGGTCTTCGGGTTGACCTGGTTGTCGACGAAGTTCATCTGCCCCAGGTGCGGGTTGCCGTCTTCGTTCGACAGCCCCATGTACACCGGAGTGGTGGCGCCGCGTTGGCCGTTGCGGGCGAGTTGAGTGTATTTGAGGAACACCCGCTCATCCGCGTCGAAGTAGGCATAGACCTTGTCGGTGGAAACCACGCTGGTCAGTGGTGTGGTGTCGGCGGTCACCAGGTTGCCGGCGGTGATTTCGGCACGGCTGACGCGGCCGCTGATTGGCGCGGTGACACGGGTGAAGCTCAGGTTCAGCTTGGCCAGATCCAGTTGCGCTTGCAGGGCACCGACGGCGGCGCGCGCCTCTTGTGCAGCGCTGGTGCGCGAGTCGGCCAGTTCGGCGGAGATGGCGTTGCTGGCACGCAGGCGTTCACCGCGGCCGGCTTCGTTTTCACTGCGGGTGGCGTTGGCGCGCGATTGTGCGACCAGGGCTTCGAGGCGGCGCACCTCAGCCTGGAATGGACGCGGGTCGATCTGGAACAGCAGGTCGCCTTTCTTCACCAGTGCACCTTCGGTGAAAGCTACCTCGTCGATCTGGCCGGAGACCCGTGGACGAATTTCAACGGTTTCCGGCGCTTCGAGGCGCCCGGTGAATTCGTCCCACTCGTTGACCGGTTGTTCCAGCACCTTGGCCACGCTGACTTTGGCAGCGGGCATAGTGGCGGCAGTCTCCGGAGTCTTGCCGCAAGCGCTCATCACCAGCACGGCCAACAGGGCCAACGGGAAGCGCAAATGTTTGAGTGACTGTTCCATGGAATCATCCGCCAATGTATTGAAGATGGGCGGATGATGCTCGGCGGGCTGTGATGGCACGAATCGAATGAAGCAAAGGTAACTATCATTCGGAATGATATAAGACCGATTCGAGCCCTCTAGCATGCACTTTTCGTTAGGGTGCTATCAATCTGTTTGATGACAAATGTGTGTTGCGTGGCGGGTAAAAGTGCAGCGGCCTTTTCAGCGGTGGGTAGCACAAACAAAGAGACGGCCATGAAGGCCGTCTCGATCAACAGTTACAGGCTGACTCAGTTGATACCTTTACGGTTCGGCCCGAAACGGTTTGGACCTGGCTGGCTGTCTTGCACCAGAAATACCAGGTTGACGATTGGCAACAGCAACCACCAGCCACTGCGGTCGGTGTCATGCATGCGGCGAGCGCCGACGGCAATGCTCGGCAGCAACATCGCCAGGCTGTAGAGGTTGTAAAGGACGCCCTTGGTATTGAGCATGGCATCGAGAACGCCCATGACAATGCAGATACCCAGGTTGATCAGCACGAACATCCAGTACTCGCGGCGAGTCGCGCGGCCTTTGAATTCTGCGTAGTTCTTCAGCGCTTCCATGTATGGGTTACCCGTCGTGATGGCGGGGCCGCTTGCATAAGTCTGTTGAGTCTGTTGAGTTGCCTGAGGCGCGCCGCACTGTGGGCATGCCACGGCCAGACTACTAATTTCCTTGGCGCAACCGCGGCAGAAAACCATGCTCATATTCTTTCCCTAAAATTATTCAAATCGATAGACAGGACAAAACGAACGCGGCAAGGCCTGACAAAATGATGCCGGCGATCGCGAGGTTTCTTCCTGGGTGGTGTTGGTTGATACAGACGATGCCGCAAGTGAGGCCCGCAAGGCTGAGGATGCCCACACCGACAATCGAGTCCCTGTCCCATTCGGAATCATCAAACAGGGTGAGTGCGCTGATAATTCCGAGGATCAACGAAACGATGGCCAGCCAGGGTATTTCGGCTTGCGTTTGCGGCACGGTGGCCTGTTGGGCAGCCCCGCATTGGGGGCAGGTGAGCGCCGTTTCGTGTAGCTCCTTGGCGCAAGCACGACAATAGACCATTGCCATCGTTTTCCTTAACTGAGTGCGATTGCCCGACCCTCCATCGGTCGGGGCGGCGGTAAGTTAAACTTTATTGCCGGATTTGTCATTATCACTTTGCCATCATGATGGCTGTAGATTTGCCGACACAGTTTTGCGCAGGGCTGTGCGGAATCGCCAGTAAGCACTTGAATCCGCCACGCAACTACTTCCTCGGCATGGTCGAGCGTTTTACCGGCCCCTTGCTGCTCAAAATACGCCGCGCGGCATGTACCGCGCGCTCGGAGAGCGTTTCCATGCGCGGTGATTGCAGTTCCCAGGCGTGCCAATAAAGCTCTACATCCGTGAAATGCCCCGGCGCGACATCCACCAGGTCGCGGCTTTTCAGCAAATCACTGACCTGCATATGCGGCACCATCCCGTAGCCGAGGCCACGGCGTATGGCTTTCAGGCGCGCCTCTGGAAGTGACAGGTAGTGCGTGGGGTAAGCGTCGGCGGTCAGACCGAAGCGCGATTGCATGAAATCCGACTGCAAGGTGTCCTTGCGCGAATAGGCAAATACTGGCGCCTTGCGCGCAGCCGTGCGGCTCAGGCCCTTGGCAAACCAGCGCTGCTGAAACGAGGGCGATGCCACCCATTGGTAACGCATCGAGCCCAGCAACTCAGCAAAACAGCCGCGCATGGGCTGGGAGCGCGTGCCAATGCAACCGATGACCTGGCCACTTTCCAGCAGGGCATAGGTGTGGTCCTGATCGTCGACCACGACGTCGAGCAGAATATTCTCGCTGACGAATATCTCGGCCAGTGCCGGGAAGAACCAGGTCGCCAGCGTGTCGCCATTGACCGCAATCACCACGCGCAGGTGATCGTGTTCATCGCCGGTCAGATCGTTCAGCAGTTCCTCTTCGAGCACGGTTGCACGGCGCAGATAGAGCATCAGTTTCCTTCCCGCCTGAGTCGGCTCGCACGGGCGCCCGCGCACAACCACCGAGCTGCCCAGACGCACTTCAAGCGCGTGTATGCGTTGCGACACCGCCGACGGCGTTACGTTGAGACGTTCCGCAGCCTTCTCGAAACTGCCGCTGTCGACCACGGCGAGGAACGCCTGCATCTGTTTTGCGTCGAGTTGCATGGTCGCCACTCTCGTTAAGTATTTCTAATGGAGACTGAAAGATACTTCGTTTTTCTTCACCTCGATATGCAACTGCCCAATCATTACCCCAAGGCGACGTGCAGTGGCGTTGATCGGCACGGCACGCCGCACCAAGCGTCATCGAATCTTCGGATGACAGGATTGAAGCGTTGTTGACCCCGCAGGGTGAGCGTGATGAAGAATGAAATGTCCAGCGTCCGATACTTGCCATGAAGCTCAATATGATTATCGCGCTGAGCGCCATTGCATTGGTCGGCAACTATGTCTGGCAGTCCCACGACCTGAAACTCGGCCCTTACGAGTACCAGGTTGCGGCCAAAACACTGCAGTCCCGACACACTCACTCCGAGGCCCGTCGGCTGGCTCTGAACGGCGCCGAGAAAAAGTGCGCATCGCTCGGCAAGCAGGTCGATGTGTTCGATGTGCAATCGCGCGTGCCGCTCGATCCAGTGAATGAAGTGACCCATGTGACGTTCGTCTGCAAGTGATTTCCATCCCGGCAATGCCAGTCATCCAGGCGCATTGCGAGTTTTAATTTATCGGCGGTACACACCATGAAGTTATTGGCTATTGCGTTGCTTGCTACGTTGTTGAGTGCCTGTGTGACCTCAGTTCATGACTGGTCCAGGCCGGGCGCAGGCGCGGCTGAAATCCAGCACGATAAAGCTGAGTGCCAGTACCAGGCCAAAGCGGCAACTGCCAGCTATCACTCAACCCCTGCTGCAAACGACAAAACCCACGGCATGGGCAGTGCCGTAGGGGACGGGATCGTTATTGCGGAAAAACAGATCGACCTGACGAATGATTGCATGCGCGTCAAAGGCTATGCAGGCCAATGAAAAAGGCAGTCGAATCTTTCGTCGCTGGTTGTGAAGCACCCCTGCAACCGCTTAACGTTGCGCCAGCGCAGAACGTTACAATACACCCACTGATGGACACAGATCGAGTGCGCGCGATCATCGAAGAGTAAAACGACGTTTAAATGAGTGATTCTACGGCGACAAACAACGGCAACTGGTACGCGGTGATTGCACTGGCACTGGCTGCATTTGTGTTCAATACCACCGAATTTGTACCTGTGGGTCTGCTGAGTTCGATCGGCAGCAGCTTCGACATGTCGACGGCGCAGGTCGGCCTGATGCTGACCATCTATGCGTGGGTGGTGTCGCTGACGTCATTGCCGATCATGCTGCTGACGCGCAACGTCGAACGACGACGACTGCTGATTGTGCTGTTCGGGATGTTTATCGCCAGCCACATCCTGTCGAGTCTGGCGACCAGCTTCGGTGTGTTGCTGGTGAGCCGGATTGGCGTGGCGTTGTCGCATGCGCTGTTCTGGTCAATCACCGCGTCTCTGGCCGTGCGCCTGGCGCCCCCGGGCAAGCAGGTTCAAGCCCTGGGCTTGCTGGCAACCGGTACTTCGCTGGCGATGGTGCTGGGGATTCCCCTCGGCCGCTTGTTGGGCGAGGCCATGGGCTGGCGCACCACGTTCATCGTGATTGCAGGCTTTGCGGCGGCGCTGGTGTTCTGCCTGGCGAAGGTTCTGCCGTTGCTGCCCAGCCAGAATTCGGGTTCGCTTAAAAGTCTGCCGGTGTTGTTGAAACGACCTGCGCTGGTGGCGATTTATGTTCTGACGGCGTTGGTCGTGACTTCACAGTTCACCGCCTACAGCTACATCGAACCGTTCGTACTGACGGTGGCCAACATGAGCGGCGATGTGGTGACGCTACTCCTGCTGTTATTCGGTGGCGCCGGTATTTTCGGCTCGCTGCTGTTCAGCTACCTGCACAGCTATAACCCGCAGCGCTTTCTGATCATCTGCGTATCGGTGCTCGCCCTGTGCCTGGCTTTGCTGTTGCCTTTGAGTGGCAACGTCTCGTACCTCGGCGTACTGAGTGTGTTCTGGGGCATGGCGATCATGGGCTTCGGGCTGGCATTGCAGTCGAAAGTCCTGGTGCTGGCGCCGGATGCCACCGATGTAGCGATGGCACTGTTTTCAGGCATCTACAACATCGGCATCGGCGGTGGGGCACTGGTGGGCAGCTGGGTGGGCAGCCAGTTCGGCTTTGCTTACATCGGGGTGGTTGGCGGTACGTTGGCGGCAGCGGCGCTGTCGTTTTACTGCCTGTCGATGTATCGCAACAGCCGGCCCGTGGCTTGAGTTTGAGCGGGAAGATTCGCCGCTGGGGGGATTTTTAGTTCGAATGCTTGGCCTGTCTCTCTTTGCAGCCTGCTTAATGCGCAGGCAGCTCAAGACTGTCTGGATCGCCAAAAAACATCTGAATCCGCGACCGCAACCAACGCTCGCCCGGATCGTTATCCTGCGACCCGCGCCACGCCATGTGCAGCTCAAACGTGCGCGTCGGCAACGGCGGATCTTCCGCGCGTACGCCACCCGCAGCCGTCAATGCGTCGGCGGTGTAGTCCGGCACGGTCGCGACGATGTCAGTGCCCGCGAGCAAGGTGCTCAAGCCATTGAACTGCGGCACGGCCAGCACTACGTGCCGCTTGCGGCCGAGTTTCTCCAGTTCTTCATCAATAAAGCCACTCAGGTCGCCAGCGAACGACACCAGCGCATGCGGACGCGCGCAATAGTCGTCCAGGCTCAGCGGGCCCGGTACGGTGTCGGCGCGCAACAGTTTCGGCTGGCTGCGGCGCAAGACCTTTCGCTTGGCGTTGGCCGGCAGGTCGGTGGTATAGCTGACGCCGATGGAGATTTCGCCCGAAGCCAGCAGGCCCGGCATCAATATGTAGTTGACGCGGCGCACCACCAGCACGATCCCCGGTGATTCGGCGCGAAGGCGTTTGAGCAGCATCGGCAGCAGGGCGAATTCGACGTCATCGGACAGGCCGATGCGGAACACCGAGGTGCTGGTGGCCGGGTCGAACTCTGCCGCACGGCTGACTGCTGTGGAAATGGAGTCGAGGGCAGGCGAGAGCAGGGCGAAGATTTCCACCGCGCGGGCGGACGGTTCCATGCTGCGTCCGGTGCGCACGAACAGGGGGTCATCGAACAGGCTGCGCAGGCGCGAGAGCGCCGCACTGATCGCCGGCTGACCGAGAAAAAGCTTTTCGGCGGCGCGGGTCACACTGCGTTCGTGCATCAATGTTTCGAACACGATCAGCAGGTTCAGGTCGACACGACGCAGGTCATTACGATTCATCTGGAGTCCTGGCAGAGTCATCAAGCTTGACGAGAGCGGCCATATGAGAACAATGGCCGGCATGAATATTACGGGGAAAGGCTGGTACTCTGCACCGCTAAATTCAGGTTTGCCGGGTCGGTGGCAGCATTTTTTTCATCGATTTTGCCCATGCGGTCCATACTGCGGAATCAATGACAGGCATGTCGACTATTAATAGCCACTGATAGTCTTGGGTCAAAAGCCCAGATAGAGTTCAGGGCATTAGAGGTTACTTTGACGAGGTTTGCGATGTCCCGCACGATCCGTTTTCACAAGTTTGGTCCGGCCGAGGTGCTCAAATGCGAAGAGCATGCGGCCGCTCAGCCAGGTCCTGGCGAAGTGCAGGTGCGTGTCGAAGCGATCGGCATCAGCTGGTACGACATACTCTGGCGTCAGAACCTGGCGTCGTCCCAGGCACGTCTGCCTTCTGGCCTCGGCCATGAAATGGCCGGTGTGGTGACTGCCGTCGGCGAAGGCATCGACGATCTGTCGGTTGGCGACAAAGTCGCCAGTTTTCCGGCCCAGAGCCCGAACGACTATCCGGTGTACGGTGAGCAGATTGTTCTGCCACGTACAGCGGTGACCCGTTATCCGGATGTGCTCAGCCCGATCGAAGCCAGCGTGCATTACACACCGCTGTTGATCGCCTATTTTGCCTACGCCGATCTGGCGCGGGTCAAACCGGGGCAGTTTGCCCTGGTCACTGATGCCAGCCACTGCGCCGGTCCGTCCTTCGTGCAGTTAGGCAAGGCGCTGGGTGTACGGGTGATTGCGGCGACCAAGACTGCCGACGAGCGTGAGTACCTTTTGTCCCTGGGCGCCGAGAAAGTCATCGTCACCGAGGAAGAAGACCTGTTGATGCGAATCAACAAGATCACTGACAACCGCGGCGTCGACGTGGTGTTCGACGGTCTTGGCGGCCCGCAGATGTCGTTGCTCGGCGATGTGCTCGCACCGCGTGGCAGCCTGGTCCTGTATGGCCTGCAGGGCGGCAACCAGACACCGTTTCCGGCCTGCGCGGCGTTTCAGAAGAACATTCAGTTCTTCGTGCACTGCATCGGCAATTTCACCGGCAAGCCCGAGCTGGGCATTACTCAGGACCATGTCGCGGTGCAACGCGCATTGCGAGACATCAACCAGCTGACCGCTGACCGCGTGTTACTGCCACTCAAGACGCGGGTCTTCCCGTTCAGTGAGTTCGTTGAAGCACACCGCTACATGGACGAATGCCCGTGCCGCGAACGGGTTGCCCTCCAGGTCGAACCCGCGTAACTCCTTCCGATCAGAGTCCGTGGCCCCACGGACTCTTGCGTTGTACTCCCTGCAAATGACGATACATGCCAGGCCCGGCGCCTGGCTTTTGTGTATCTGAACCGGTTTTTGCCCGCTATCTGTATCTTCTAATCGTCTTGTAAGCCCTGATAATTGAATGATTACTTTCATCTCAAGGAATGAGCCATGTCTGTGCATTCTGTTTTTCTAGCGCTGTTTAAAGAAAGCTTCAATGAGCGGAACACCTATTTCTGTTTAAGGGTTGTAGGGGGTTTCCTATTTACGTTCTGCTTTTCTTGTACTCAATGTTCGTGGGACGTTGTAAGAAGTTTCCTCAGATATTTTTATAGAAGAAAAATATCAATAAAAACAGATGGATGCGGAGATATTGTGGGCGGAGCTGTCAGCTTCTTTGTGCCATGTGTTTCAAATGACTTCAAAAACATAAGTGTTAGTATTTGATCGTCTATTACTTATTGATGAATTTATTGCGCCTGCCTCACCGCTGGAGCGCGATATGAATTTTTTACGCCGGGTAAAGTACTGATGAGCACGATCCATGATCAGGCAATGAATTATGTCTACCAGCAAGTATTGCAACGATTGCTGAGTTTTTTTTCCAGAGCCGAGCGCACAGCGCTGCAGTTGCTGATTCAGCGGCTGGTGGTCGCCGCCGGCGGAATGGAACGCATCGGTGACTACAAGGTAATGGTGACACCGTCCGGCACTCGTGACAGTTGCTATACGCTGGCATTGTTGCGAGCCGCGCAACTGAGTATTGCCGGTCGGGCGCCCGCTACTTTCCATTTACGTGTCGCCACGCTGCGCTGGAGTGGAATGGGACCGGCGACGCTGGACAATCTGCACCGCAGCTTCGGTGCGCTGTTCCTTTACGACGATCCCAGGGTCGAGTTGCTGATGGTGGATCATCGTCAGGTACTGCCGTTCAATCACCTGGCTCCTCTCGACAAGGAGAACACTGATGCCAACCGCACCGACGTTCTGATGATGGGGCACCGCCGGGCGAGGGACGAGGCCTTTGTGTTGTGGGATGACGCCTGCCTGGCATGGGCCGGTTTTTACGGCCAGATTGCCCGCTGGGGCAATGGTGTCGATGCATGGGTTGCCAGCGAGTCACTGCATCGCCAAAAGCAATTCATCGACAGTCTGGACCGTGCCGTACTGAAAGCCGGAATCGGTGCGCTGGCGGCCAATGCCGGAACTTTCGATGAATTGTTCGCCTTGCTTGACGGACTGGGAGGTGACTTGTATCGCGGCTTCTACAGCGAATCCGAGCGGCTGTGCTGGCGCCCCGAAGACGGATTCGAGTCCTGCCGCCGGACAACATTCGTCGACATCCATGACATGGTGGTGGGCAAACTGGAAGAACGCTGGCCGTTGCTCAGCGAGTTCCTTGGGTTTCAGTCAGAGGAGTGGGCGTTCAGTCAAGGAATGGGGGAGTACGCAGACCCTCTGATCGAGGCTCATTTGTGTGGCCTGACGGCAGAATTCATTGACGGCCGCAGCTATGAAAGCGGCTTTTCGGAACATGTCCAGCGCACATTGGCGCAGATGCAGCACAAACAGTTGCCGGAGCCGGCCTGCGAACAAATGATCACAAGGTTCGGCCATCTGCAGGCGCTTGATGACCTGCGCGAGCAAGCGGCGAGCAGTCTGTACAGAACTTACGGCTTGAATGAAGCGCAATCGGTCTGCCTGTTGTTCACGCCATTCATTGAGCGGGGAGCCGGTCTCGAACGATTCCTGCGCAGCTGTCATCCCGGCATGCTGGTGGCAATGCCCGATTTGCATCGAGCCATGCAAGGGCTGCACGGTCCGGAACAAGTGCTGCAATGGATGGTGGATGTCAGTGGGTTGCCGGTCAGACTGATAAGCCGACTCTATTCCATGGAACCCTTGCCAATGTGTGGGACTGCCGCGCGCGCATTGGAACCTGCACTCGACACGGCGGGTCTCGATGGCCTGAATGCCGGCCTGGGTGATCGGTCAGCGGAACGTTGAGGTGAGTGATCGATCCTTCGGTGCATCTCTATCCACGGTAGCCGGTTCATGAAAGCTGCAGGGGAACCGGGTTTTGCTTACCAGGCTGTCTATCGCTACCTGATGCGATTGATGGCGGAGCCGGCCGGCGACGGCAATCTCAGACTGCCTTCGTTGCGTCAGTTGGCAGATCGTCTGAACGTATCGATCTCGACCATCCAATACGCTTATTCGTTGCTGGAGAAGGAAGGGCGGATCTACTCGGTTGCCAAGTCCGGCTACTACGTCCGGGCCGTTGTAGGGTTGACGCCCCCAGCCGTTGGCAATGATCTGCTCGAAACGGTCTACGTCAATGCGCGGCGCCCGGGGATGCGCTTACTGAGCGCCGAAGATCCGGTTTCGGTGCAATCGCTGGACAGCCCCTTGCTGCTGTTGGAGCGCGAATTGTTGCGTCAGTACCCGCGCCAGCCATCGTTGCTCGATCAGCCCTGCGGTGAACTGGAATTGCGCACCGTACTGGCGGCCCGTTACACCACCTCGCCGAGCCAATGCTGGCACGCCGAAGATGTCTACATCGGTGCGGACTTGCGTGGGGTACTGGAAATCCTGGTTGCCGTTCTACAACTCAGGCACGCAACCGTTCTGGTCGAGTCGCCCTGCGACTGGGTGATACTGCGGTTGCTGCAGGCTGCAGAGGTGCGCGTGATCGAGCTGCCGTTGCAGGCCTGCGGCGGCCTGGAGCCGCAATGGCTGGAAACACAGCTCAATACCGGGAATGTGCGGCTGGTGCTGCTGTCTTCGGGCTTGTGCATGCCGCGCGGTACGCAGGTTCCGGCGGATAACCGCATCACCATCGCCAGACTGCTGCGCGAGCATGGCACCTGGGTTCTGGAGAACGATTGTTACGGCGAACTTGGCGAAACAATGGATGGCGAGCGCTTGCGTGATCGGCTCGATCCCGACCGGCTGTTGGTCTTCTCCACATTCGAGAAAATCATTGGTATCGAAGCGCCTTACGGCTTCGTCTTGTCGCGACAATGGAAGAGCGAGATGCTGCGGCATTTTCTGATGCGATCATTCCGACTGTCGCCCATCCGCCAGAAGGCTATCGCCCGACTGTACCGAAATGGTCGGATCGACCAGCACCTGCAGGTACTTCGTCGGCTTCTGAAGGAGCGACGAACGCCAATGATCCACTTGCTGCGCGAACGCTTGGGCGATGCGTTGCAGGTTGTCGAACCGCAAGGCGGGGCGACTGTCTGGGTGCGTTCAGTGCGTCCGGTGGACATGCGCGATGTGTTTCAGCGCATGCTCAGGCAGCAGGTCCTGATTGCGCCGGGTGAACTGTTCAGCCTGCAGGGATTACACGGCCATCATCTGCGTTTGAGCCTGCTGGAGCAGGGTGAACACGGCCTGGTCGGGATCATCGGAATGCTGGGGGATGCGTTGCGCTTGGCGCCTCTGGAATGAACGTTGAAATCTGTCGGATAGATCCCGTCGCGCTGCGGTCAAACTGCCAGTAAACTGCGCTGTATTTCCTGGACCACTCTATCTCAGAGGTTTTGCATGACTATCAGTCCTTTTGCGGGCAAACCGGCACCGGCAGAATTGTTGGTCGATATCCCGCGACTGGTAACGGCTTATTACACCGGCCAACCGGATGCTTCGATTTCCACCCAACGCGTGGCGTTTGGTACGTCCGGGCACCGCGGCAGCTCCTTCGACTTGAGTTTCAATGAGTGGCACGTTCTGGCGATCAGCCAGGCGATCTGCTTGTATCGCGAGGCACAGGGCATCACTGGCCCGCTGTTCGTCGGCATCGATACCCATGCGCTGTCGACCCCGGCCGGGGCGAGCGCACTGGAAGTGCTGGCAGCCAATGGCGTGACCGTGATGATCGCCGAAGGTGACGAGTACACACCGACGCCGGCGATCTCGCACGCGATCCTCTGCTACAACCGTGGCCGCACCTCGGGGCTGGCCGATGGCATCGTCATCACGCCGTCGCACAACCCGCCGCAAAGCGGTGGCTACAAATACAACCCTACCAATGGCGGCCCGGCCGACACCCACATCACCAAGTGGATCGAAGCCAAGGCCAACGAACTGCTCGCCAAAAAACTGGCCGGCGTCAAGCGCGTCAGCTACGAGCAGGCGCTCAAGGCCAGCACCACCCACCGTCACGACTACCTCAACACTTACGTTGCTGACCTGATCAACGTGATCGACTTCGATGCCATCCGTGATGCCAAACTGCGTCTGGGTGTCGATCCACTGGGTGGAGCAGGGGTGCGCTACTGGTCGGCCATTGCCGAGCACTACCGTCTTGATCTGGAAGTGGTGAATAAACAGGTCGATTCGACCTTCCGCTTCATGACGGTCGATTGGGACGGTCAGATTCGTATGGACCCATCGTCAAGCCATGCCATGCAAGGTTTGATCGGCCTCAAGGAACGTTTCGACGTGGCTTTCGCCTGCGATCCGGACCACGACCGCCACGGCATCGTTACTCCTTCGGGCGGTCTGCTGGCACCGAACAACTACCTTGCGGTGTCCATCGACTATCTGTTCCAGAACCGCCCACAATGGCGCGTCGATGCTGCCGTGGGTAAAACCGTGGTCAGCAGCGGCCTGATCGATCGCGTGGCCAAACGTCTGGGACGTCGTCTGTACGAAGTGCCGGTCGGCTTCAAATGGTTTGCCGATGGCCTGTTCGACGGTTCGCTGGGTTTCGGCGGTGAGGAGAGTGCGGGTGCGTCGTTCCTGCGCAAGGACGGCGGCGTGTGGAGCACCGACAAGGACGGTTTGATTCCAGCTCTGCTGGCGGCCGAAATGACCGCCCGCACCGGCCGTGATCCAAGCCAGGCTTATCGCGCACTGACCGATGAACTGGGCGAACCGTTCTCGGTACGCGTTGATGCCAAGGCCAACCCGGAGCAGAAGGCCCTGCTGAGCAAGCTGTCGCCGGCGCAAGTGACATCGACCGAACTGGCAGGCGAGAAGATTCAGAGCATTCTCAGCCATGCCCCGGGCAACGATCAGGCCATTGGCGGCTTGAAAGTGATGACCGAAAACGGCTGGTTCGCTGCGCGTCCTTCGGGCACCGAAGACATCTACAAAATTTACGCCGAAAGCTTCATTGGCGACGACCACCTCAAGCAACTGGTGGCCGAAGCGCAGACCCTGGTGGATGGCGCTATTTCCACGAAATAGTGGCAATTACCTCGCCACAAGGTCGGCAAGGTCAATGTTAAAAAAGGGGTGATCCAATGGATCACCCCTTTTTCATGCCCGCAACTTAAGCCAGATCCACCAATACGATCTCGCTGTCCTCAATCGCGGTCACTGTCAGCACTTGCTCATGCGCCACCGCTACACCGTCTCGAGCTTGCGCGCGCAAGCCGTTGACTTCAATCACTCCGGTAGCCGGTACCAGATACGCCCGTCGCCCCGCATCCAGACGATACTCCGCCGTTTCGCCAGCCTTGATATTCGCCGCCACCAATCGTGCATCGGCGCGAATTCGCAGGCTCTGGTCGTCGCCGTCCTTGCCGCTGGCAAGCGTTACAAAACCTTCGCGCTGACCTTTTGGAAATGGTTTTGCACCCCAGGATGGCGGCGCGCCAGTTTCAGTCGGCAGAATCCAGATCTGAAAAATCCGGGTTTCGTGTGCTTCCAGGTTGTACTCGCTGTGCGCGATACCCGAACCAGCGCTCATGACCTGCACATCACCAGCCTCGGTGCGGCCCTTGTTGCCAAGATTGTCCTGGTGAGTAATTGCACCTTCACGCACGTAAGTGATGATTTCCATGTCACGGTGCGGGTGCTGCGGGAAGCCAGTGCCAGCGGCAATCACGTCATCGTTCCACACCCGCAGATTGCCCCAGTTCATGCGCTGCGGATCGTAGTACTCGGCGAACGAAAAGTGGTGATGGGCGTCCAGCCAGCCGTGATGAGCGCCGCCCAGCGTGTTGAAAGGTCTGAGTTCAAGCATGATCGTCTCCTCAAAAGGCTCGTCATGGGGCGCAGCGCCTGAGCCACGAAGCGAGACCGTCGGTTAATGAGGGGCATCATCCATCAGTCAACAATCGAGAAAAAGCGTAAAAAGTGCGGCATTCTCATCGAATCCACTGATGAAAAACCGGTTCGAAACGATCTCATCCGACTTTCAGTTCATCGCCTAAACCAATGACCTGTAAGCATTTAGCTAGAACTCATTGGCAAATACCGCCACCATAGCCCCAACAGCCTCACACACTGGAGTCCCTCAGCGTGGCGCAACACACTCCCGATCTTCCTCCCGAACTCCGTCCCCTGGCCGACATGCCTTGGTTCAAGCGTCTGGCCGCGCGCTTCTTCGGCCATGGCCTGACTCGTTTACGCGCGCAGCACCGCGCTTCATGGCTGCATGGCCAGGCCGACGGTTTTCGCAGTGGCCATACCGCTGGTGTCGAGTACGGTTTCAAAGAAGGCAAACTCGAAGGTCTGGAGGAAGGCCGGCAGGTCCTGTTGATCCGTGACAGTCGCAGCACCGAGCATCGTCCGCCGAGCGTCGATAACTATCTGTTCGACGACTGGCGTCTGCCACTCAGTGCCGAGCTGAAGAAGCGCATGAAGGCCGATGTTGCACGCCTTTTGCCCGAGCATGCCCAGCCAAGTGCTGCGCAATGGAAAATGATCTTCAGTGATACACCTTCAACGTCCGTGATCGCCGGTGCCGGTGCTGGCAAGTCGACGACGCTGGTGCTGCGCATTCTGTTGCTCACGCACTACCTGGGTTTTGAGCTGGATTCGATGACGGTGGTGACCTTCACCCGCGAGTCGCGCAAGGACTTCATCAACAAGCTGATCGAGTTGTTCGCGCTCTGGGGCCAGACGTTGAGCCTCAAGCAGGCGCGGGAACTGGTGCGCACCTTCCACTCGCGAATTTTGCCGATGGTTCGCAGCCTGCCGGGATTCGAGCGCTTGCAAGCATTCGAGAACCTCAATGATCGGCCACAAGGCGCTGACGAAAAGGTCGACAGCAGCCCCTTCGATCTGCGGATCAACGACGCTCAGCGTCGGCAACTCAATGCCTGCTATCACCGCTTGTTTAATGAAGACGAGCGTTTCCGCCAGTTGATTCAACCGTTGGCCAAGGCTGGTTTGCAGCTCAGGGAGCTGGAGCGCGATCACCCGGATGTGCAAAAGCGCATGGCGGTGACCGAATTGGCAGCCAAACGCGATGAAGAACTGTGCGACGCCATCGAAGACTTGTGGTTTCGCGCCGCAGCGTGGCCGATCAAAGGCATTGAGCCGAACCGGCAGACCTTCGAGATCAACGGTTCGACCTTTCATTGCCATGGCTACATTCCCAGCCTTGATGCCTGGGTGGTACTCGGCTTCGATCCCCGGGAAAACCCGCAGATTTGCCGGCCCAATGCCAAGCTCAGTGTGCGCGCCGAGTGGGCGGTAAAGCGCACACTGTTTCAAGCTTTCTGTCGTAAGCCATTGATTTGGATAGATAATTACGAATCCTCAAAGCGGGTTCTGGCGACGCTGGCGGCTGACGCCAGCGCCGGTCCAGGCTTCGATTACAAGGTCAAGGGCGAGCTGGCGTCGGCGCCATTGCTGGATTGTTTTGTCACGGCGGCAGGTTTCATCGAAAACCTCGGGCTGGATGTGCCGGAGGCGGTCGGGCGCATGAGTTTTGCCAAGGACGACCCGGACCGGTTCTTCTTTGAGGCGCTGAGTCTGTTCTGGCGTGCGCTGGAGGATCATCTGCTCGATCAGAAACCGCCGGTGATGACTTACAACCGGATGTTTGCCCTGTTCAGCGAGCATTCGCCGGAGAACCTCAAGCTGTTGGGCGACGAATTGCTGCGGCCCATGGCGCATTTGATGATCGACGAATTTCAAGACGTCTCGCCACAGATCGTCTCGTGGATCCGGGCCAGTCTCGGGGAAATCCGTAGTCGCGGACCGGCCATGCACGTCGGGCGGGGTGCCCAGCGCTCGTCGTTGCTGTGTGTGGGTGACGACTGGCAGTCGATCTACGGCTGGCGTGGCAGTTCGCCGAGTTACTTCATGGAGTTCAACAAGGAATTCCCGTCACCGAGCACCACGCGGGTGATGCTCAGCGATAACTACCGCAGCCATCAGTACATCATCGATGCGGCCGAACACATTGTGCGCGCCGCGCCGGCGATCCCCGGCAAGAAAGCCAAGGCCAGCGGTGCAGCCAGGCCGGTGCAACCGGTAAACGTGCTGGAACGCGATGATCAGGCCATGGGGCAACGCCTCGCCGAGCACTACAATCGCGGCGATTCAATCTTGATGCTTTATCGAAAAAGTAGCGATAAGTCATTGATAGAACAACATATTCAGCCTGTTCTTAATGTTGATTCAAACTTGCCGTACGAAGCGCGGCGCCTGAAACAGCTGACTTACCACAGCGCCAAAGGCCTGCAGGCGGATGCCGTGTTCCTGCTCGGCGACTGCCAGCACTTGACCAGTTCGCCTTACAAGAATCAGGTGTACCGCATGGCCGGCCTGGGCAAGGCTGGCGACAACGAGCCGTACGACACCGCGCAAAAGGACGAAATTCTGCGCCTGGCCTACGTTGGGATTACCCGGGCGGTCAGCCATTGTTATTGGTACGTCGAGCCGCAGGACGCCCAGGCGGTGAACATGCCGAGGGCGTCTGACAGGGTTGTCCAAGGCAAGGCGTTCTTTGCCGATCACCGCGTCAAAGTGCCAGTCGCGTAACTGTCACGCACAAAAAAGCCCGCCATCATTGGCGGGCTTTTTCATATAAAACAACAGCTTATGCGTAACTCTTGAGAGACTCTGGAGGAATGAAAGCCTCCAGTTCGTCTTCCACGGCTTCGATAATTCGTTCGACATCGGCCGCGTTCATCACCGTGGCACAAGGAATGCCGGCAATGGCGATCATGGTTTCACCGCTGGCACGATCGAACAGACGGGCAATCATGCTGCCCGGCGCATCCATCGTCGCTTCGAAACCCATGGGGTGAAAGTGCCAGCGCATCAACTGGCACGCGTTGGGGAACGTGACTTTACTGGAACCTTTATTCATGTGTAGCCCGCCTTCATCATCGAGCGCTTCCTTTTGCTCATGCTAGGTGGGAAGAGCCTTCATTGGCTCAACCGGTCAGTGACGTTAAAAGTAGCATCCGGATGTGAATTTTCCGTGAGATTTTTCAGTTCATTTTGCGATTGCTGCGCATTTTTTGATGTAAGTCACGCCCGTGCCCGTCATCGCCAAAAGGCCAGCATGGTTTAGCCGTTGATCGAGATGCCGAACTTGGGCAAGCTCGGTTCTTTTGCGCCGAGCCCTTTATGCACGCCGACGATGACGGCCCCGAACAGACCCCGGCCACGGCCGCCACGGTCATGCGCTATCACCTGAGCTGGAAACACCGCGATCTGGACAGCGTCATGGCGTTGTATCACCCGCACGTCCAGTACAACGATTTCTTTCAGAACCGCGTGCTCGGCCTCGACGAGTTGCGCGAGTACGTGCGCGTCAGCATGCCGCGAGAATCCGACGAAGCGCTGGAGCATTGCGACCGGATCCGCGTAGACGGCAACACGGCGTTCATTCAGTACGAAGTGACCCTGCGCGGTGGCGACGGGCTGGTGTCTTTCCGTTCCAGTGAGGCCATAACGGTCAAGGACGGTTTGATCTGGCGGGTCAACGAGTACGCCTCACTGGTGCGCGCGCAAACCCAGGGAGCCGCCGCTCCCAGTCAGCGCCCGGCAGTCAGTCGCCTGGGGTTATCACCCCGCCAGTTGAGCTTCATGGCTGAAGACCTGCAGCAATACTTCGAGCGGCAGCAGCCGTACCTCGATCCGGAGCTGGACCTGCAACGGGTGGCGAAGGAGTGCGGGTACAGCCGCAATCAGATTTCCTACTTGCTCAATCAGGTGTTGGGCCAGAGCTTCTACCGCTACGTCAACCAGGCCCGCCTGCAACATTTGCTCAAGTCGCTGGACCTCGCCACGCCGCCCCTACGCATCGACGAGCTGGCATTCGCGGCGGGATTCAACTCGCTGTCGGCGTTCTACAGCTGTTTCCGCCAGCACACCGGCCAGTCACCCAAGGCCTACGCCAAACAAATTTCTTTGCGGGCACGCGCGCAAGACATCCGCTGAAGTCACGCACTAGGATCGACGCCATCGAAGTTTTCAGTGGCGGAGTCTTGCATGCCGGCGTGGCGCACTATCAGTTTGTGGATGGATCAACTCGACGAGCCGCTCACCGCGCGGCCGGCGCTGGAACAGGATCTGGATGTCGACGTGGCGATCATCGGCGCCGGTTACACGGGGCTGTGGACCGCGTACTACCTGAAAAAACTCGCGCCGGGGCTGGATATTGCCATCGTCGAGGCGCAGATCGCCGGTTTTGGTGCCTCCGGGCGCAATGGCGGCTGGCTGATGGGCAATTTGCTGGGCGAGGATCGCCTGCTCGCCGGGCTCTCGCCGCAGCAGCGTCGTGCTTCGTTTGATCTGCTGCACGGCATTCCCGATGAGGTGGAAGTCGTTCTCGAACGTGAGGGTATCGACTGCGATTACCGCAAAGGTGGAGTGCTGTACTGCGCCGCCCGCTACCCGGAGCAGGAAGCCAGCCTGCGCGAATACCTCGACAAATTGCACGCCCAAGGCCTGACCGAAGACGATTACCGCTGGCTGAGCCCCGAGCAACTGGCGCAGCAGATTCGCGTCGCCAAGCCCTATGGCGGGATCTACGCGCCGCACGTGGCGACCATTCATCCGGCGAAGCTGGTGCGCAGTCTGGCGCGTACCGTGCAGAACATGGGCGTGAAAATCTACGAAAACAGCCCGGTCACGCACTGGCAGTCCGGCAGTTTGCGCACGGCCAAGGCCCGCGTGCGCAGTCGCTGGATCGTGCCCGCTGTCGAAGGCTATTCAGTCACGCTGCCGCCGTTGGGTCGCTATCAGTTACCGGTGCAAAGCCTGATTGTTGCCACTGAGCCACTGTCGGCCGCCACCTGGGATGAAATCGGCCTCAACCGTGGCCAGGCCTTCAGCGAGTTCAGCCGTCAGGTCACCTATGGCCAGCGCAGTGCCGACAATCGCCTGATCTTCGGTGCCCGCGGTGGTTATCAGTTTGCCGGCAAGCTGCGCCACAACTTCGATCTGACCCGCGATGAAGTAGAACTGCGCCGCTATCTGTTCGGCGAACTGTTCCCACAACTGAAAAACGTGCAGATCACGCACGCCTGGGGCGGCAACCTCGGCATGTCCCGGCACTTCAAGCCGCACATGCTCTGCGATCGCGCCAACGGTATTGCGTTGTCCGGTGGTTATGGCGGGGAGGGTGTAGGTGCCAGCAACCTGGGCGGTCGCACACTGGCCGATCTGATTCTGGAGCGCGATACCGAGCTGGTTCAGCAGCCGTGGGTGCTGCCGGACGGCGGTATTCATGCGCTGCGCGCCTGGGAGCCGGAGCCGTGTCGCTGGCTTGGCTACAACGCGATCATCAAAAGCTTCGTCCATGAAGACCAGACCCTGGCCAACCCGGCCACCGCACCGTGGCGGCGCAAGCTTGCCAGTCAGGTGGCGGGCTTCATGGAAGGTTTCATGCACTAACCGCCGTTTTCTTCAAAAGACAGGTCCCACCATGAGCATTACACAGTTCAAGAACACCGCCACCCTGCAACTGGACGAATCCAGCCCGGTGGCCGTGCCACTCGGCGAGCCGGTCGCCATTGCCTCGACCACCAGTGTCGAGCGCGACGACGGCGTCGAAACCGGCGTCTGGGAATGCACCCCGGGGCGCTGGCGCCGGCAGATCACCGCGCAGGAGTTCTGTCACTTCATCTCCGGCCGTTGCACGTTCACCCCGGACAACGGCGGCGAAACCCTGCACATACAAGGTGGCGACGCATTGATGTTGCCGGCCAACACGCTCGGCATCTGGGACATCCAGGAGACCGTGCGCAAGACCTACGTCCTGATTTTCTGACGCTTTGATCCTTTGATCCTTTGATCCTTTGATTGCCTGCCAACAAAAAAAACAGCCCACACAGGAATCGACCCATGATCCGAAAGACCCTCGCACTGGCACCCTTGATGTTCGCCGTCTCCCTTGCTCAGGCCGCGGATACGGTGAAGATTTACAACTGGTCAGACTACATCGCGCCGGACACCACGAAAAACTTCGAGAAAGACATCGGCATCGGCGTCACCTATGACGTCTACGACAGCAACGAAACCCTCGACGGCAAGTTGATGACCGGCAAATCCGGTTACGACGTGGTGTTCCCGTCCAACCACTTCATGGCCCGACAGATCCAGGGCGGGGCGTTGAAGAAGCTCGACAAGAGCCAGTTGCCGAACTGGAAGAACCTCAACCCGGTGTTGCTCAAGGCTTTGCAGGTCAACGACCCGAACAACGAGCACGGCTTCCCGTACCTGTGGGGCAGCACCGGGATCGGCTACAACATCGCCAAAGTCAAAGCGGTGCTGGGTGACAACGCCCCGGTGGACTCGTGGGACCTGATCTTCAAGCCCGAATACATGGAGAAACTGCAGAAGTGCGGCGTAGCCATCCTCGACAATGGCCCGGAACTGCTGCCGGCGGCGCTCAATTATCTGGGCTTGCCGCCACACAGCAAGAACCCCGAGGACTACAAGAAGGCTGAGGCGCTGCTGATGAAAGTGCGGCCGTATGTCAGCTACTTCCACTCCTCGAAGTACACCAGCGATCTGGCCAACGGTGATATCTGCGTCGCTGTCGGTTTTTCCGGCGACATCCTGCAGGCGGAAAACCGCGCCAAGGAAGCGAAGAACGGCATCGACATCGGTTACGCGATTCCCAAGGAGGGTGCGGCGATCTGGTTCGACATGGTCGCCATGCCGGCCGATGCGCCGGACGAGAAGGCCGGTTACGCGTTCATGAACTATCTGTTGCGCCCAGACGTGATGGCCGGCGTCAGCAATTACGTGCACTACGCCAACGGCAATCAGCAGGCTGACGGCCTGATCGACCCGGCGATCAAGGGCGACACCAAGGTCTACCCGAGCCCGGAGATGATGGGCAAGCTGTTTGCGCTGGAAGCGATGCCGCTAAACATCGACCGGATTCGTACGCGGGTGTGGAACAAGATCCGGACCGGCAGCTGAAATTTTCAACACACACAAAACCCGTGGGAGCGAGCCTGCTCGCGAAGCGTTCAGCCATTCAACAGGTTGTTGTCTGGGCGGACGACTTCGCGAACAGGCTCGCTCCCACATGAGTCATGCAGTCGTCCGAAATTACTTTAATTGATTGATATCAATACACTGGCATTGCACTAATAGAGTGCAGGAAAGTGAGACGCGTCTAACAAAAAACAACTTACCGATATTTAATATTTAAATAGAAAATCGTCAGACAATTGGACCCGACGTAACCCGCTTAAACATTCTTTCGCCCCCGCAGGCTTTGTTTACGGCAGTTTGCCGGAACAGTTCAATTTGACCTCAAAAAAACGCTAGACGACAGATTTCAAATTGTGTCAGGTTTCTGATGCCTTCATTGGGCGAGTGATAGGACGATCTCGCCAGGGATTGTCGCTATCTGACAAAAACTGTTCCATTGCTAAACAAGGAAGTGTGTTTATGTCGAAAGTAAAAGCTAACGCTATTGATATCACCGCAGACACATTCGTGCCTGTCGGCGCAGTGCAATCTCTGGCTGCAACCAGCTCCGCCTGGAACCAGATCAATAGCTTCAGCCATCAGTACGACCGTGGCGGCAACCTCACGGTCAATGGCAAACCCTCCTTCTCGGTGGATCAAGCCGCCACACAACTGTTGCGAGACGGTGCTTCCTGGCACGATCTCGACAACAGCGGCAAGATCGAACTGACCTACACCTTTCTGACCGCCAAAACCGCAAACTTCAGCGGCCTGGGTGTCACCGGTTTCAGTCAGTTCAGTGCCCTGCAAAAAGCCCAGTCTGTGCTTGCCATGCAATCCTGGGCTGATGTTGCCAACGTTACGTTCACCGAAGCTGCCCGCGGCGGCGATGGCCACATGACGTTCGGTAACTACAGCGGCGGCCAGGAAGGCGCAGCGGCGTTTGCTTTCCTGCCAGGCACCGAGCCAGGCTATGACGGTCAGTCCTGGTACCTGACCGGCAGTGGATACGACGTCAACAAAACCCCGGGGCTGAACAACTACGGACGTCAAACCCTGACGCACGAAATCGGTCACACCCTGGGCCTGTCACACCCTGGTGACTACAACGCCGGCGAAGGCAACCCGACCTACAAGGATGCTTCCTACGGGCAAGACACCCGCGGTTACAGCCTTATGAGTTACTGGAGCGAAAGCAATACCAGCCAGAACTTCAGCAAGGGCGGCGTGGAAGCCTATTCCTCTGGCCCGCTGATGGATGACATCGCTGCCATCCAGAAGCTCTACGGCGCCAACATGAACACCCGTACCGGTGACACCACCTACGGCTTCAACTCCAACGCCGGTCGCGATTTCCTCAGCGCCTCGTCGTCGAGCGACAAGCTGGTGTTCTCGGTGTGGGATGCGGGCGGCAAGGACACCTTCGACTTCTCGGGTTTCACCCAGAACCAGAAGATCAACCTCAATGAAGCCTCGTTCTCTGACGTTGGCGGCATGATCGGCAACGTGTCCATCGCCAAGGGCGTCACCATCGAAAACGCCATCGGCGGCTCGGGCAATGACCTGCTGATTGGCAACAGTGCGTCCAACGAGCTGAAAGGCGGTGCCGGCAACGACATCATCTATGGCGCCGGTGGTGCGGACAAACTGTGGGGCGGCTCGGGTTCGGACACGTTTGTGTTCGCGGCCAGTTCCGACTCCAAGCCGGGTGCGATCGATCAGATCCTCGATTTCGTCAGCGGTCTGGACAAAATCGACCTGAGCGCCATCACCAACGGTGCAGGCCTGCACTTCGTCAACAGCTTCACCGGTGCAGCCGGTGACGCGATCCTGACGTCGTCGGGCGGCAACAGCCTGTTGTCGGTGGACTTCTCCGGGCATGGCGTGGCGGACTTCCAGGTCAGCACCGTTGGCCAGGCAGTCACCAGCGACATCGTGGCGTGATGTGAACAGGAAAGCGGCGCTTGATGCGCCGCTTTCTTTACTTGCATCCATTTGGCCGCTGGGCAAGGCTACGTGCCGGAGCGAATTTTCTCATGATCTGCAAAGCTTTTACCTACAAGGCAATGGCGTGGCTTTCGGCGGCGTTCATCACGATTTCTGGAGAAACAACCATGGCAAGCAGCCTCAGACTCGAAGATCCATCGGTTTTTGCCGGGCAGTGGCAGGCCGTTCTGACCGCACCTGACGACGTCCCGCAAGCGCAGTCCTTGCAGGACAAGCCATCGAATACGTGTCTGATCGATCTCGAACCCAACCAGACGCTGGGCAAAGGCGCTGAATGCCTGGGGGCGTGGCTGGAGCAAACGCCGATCGGCTGGTTTCCCGACCCGGACGGCCTGTCGATTACTGGCAAGGAAGGTTCAAGAATCCAGTTTTTCAGCCGACAACGTGACGGGCTTTATCTGAGTACTTTGAAGTCGGGCCTGGTGATTACGCTCGAGCGCAACGCGCACAAGCCGTGAGTATCAGCAACGACTGACAGTTGAATATAAGGTGCCACGTTGCAGTTATAAGCGTCACGCCAATACAACGAATAACCGGTTGTATAACGGAAGTTGTGATTGAAGTGCCAATGCAAAGTTGCAAGCGATATTCCGGCATGCGCACGGATAATTAATAGAAGCGCCTCGCCAAAGAATGGCGGGGAAATTATTTCAGGAATAATCAATGAAGATGGCGAAGGCCCCAGCCACCGCTCCCTTATTCAAGGCTTTGGGTGACTATAAAAGCATTCTGATCAGCGTCGGGTGCTTTACCGCACTGATTAACGTGCTGATGCTGGTGCCCTCCATTTATATGCTGCAGGTCTACGACCGCGTGCTGTCTTCGCAGAACGAAACCACCTTGGCGATGCTGTCCTTGATGGTGGTCGGGTTCTTTGCGTTCATCGGCATGCTGGAAGTGATCCGCAGCTTCATCGTGATCCGCATCGGCAGCCAGTTGGAGCGCCGCTTCAACCTGCGGGTCTATCAGGCGGCGTTCGAGCGCAACCTGTTCAAGGGTGAGGGCAACGCCGGGCAGTCGCTGGGCGACCTGACCCACATCCGCCAGTTTGTCACCGGGCCAGCGCTGTTCGCGTTTTTCGATGCGCCGTGGTTCCCGGTCTATCTGTTCGTCATCTACCTGTTCAACGTCTGGCTGGGTGTGCTGGCCACGGCCGGTGCGCTGTTGCTGATTGCGCTGGCGTGCCTCAACGAATACATGACCAAGAAGCCGCTGGGCGAAGCCGCCGGTTTCTCGCAGAAATCCAGTCAACTGGCGACCAGCCACCTGCACAACGCCGAAACCATTCAGGCCATGGGCATGCTGGGTGCGCTGCGCAAGCGCTGGTTTGGTGTGCACTCGCGGTTTCTCGGCCTGCAGAACCAGGCCAGCGACACCGGTGCGGTGATCAGTTCGATCAGTAAAACCCTGCGTCTGTGCCTGCAATCTCTGGTGCTGGGCCTGGGTGCCTTGTTGGTGATCAAGGGCGACATGACCGCCGGCATGATGATTGCCGGCTCGATCCTGATGGGCCGCGTGCTGAGCCCGATCGACCAGTTGATCGCAGTGTGGAAACAGTGGAGCGGGGCGAAGCTGGCCTACCGTCGTCTGGACTCCTTGCTGCAGGCGTTCCCGCCGAGTGACGACGCCATGGCGTTGCCGGCGCCGAAAGGCCAGATCACCTTTGAGCAGGTCAGTGCCGGCCCTCCGGGTCAGCGCGCGGCAACCTTGCAGATGATCAATTTCAATCTCGGCGCCGGCGAAGTGCTCGGCGTGCTCGGTGCCTCCGGTTCCGGCAAGTCGACCCTGGCCCGCGTGCTGGTCGGCGTGTGGCCGACCTTCGGTGGCACGGTGCGCCTGGACGGCGCCGACATCCATCGCTGGAACCGCGACGAGCTCGGCCCGTATGTTGGCTACCTGCCACAAGACATCGAACTGTTCAGCGGCAGCATCGCCGAGAACATTGCCCGCTTCAGCGAGGCCAATCCGGAAAAAGTCGTGGCCGCCGCGCAACAGGCCGGCGTACACGAAATGATTCTGCGCTTGCCGCAGGGCTACGACACGCAACTGGGCGAGGACGGCAGCGGCCTGTCTGGCGGTCAGAAACAGCGTGTGGCCCTGGCCCGCGCGATGTATGGCGATCCAAGCCTGGTGGTGCTCGATGAGCCGAACTCCAACCTCGACACCGTTGGTGAAGCGGCATTGGCCAGCGCCATCGCCCAACTCAAGGCCAAAGGCACCACGGTGGTGCTGGTGACACATCGCTCTTCGGTATTGGCCCAGGCTGACAAGCTGCTGGTGCTCAACGACGGGCGTTTGCAGGCGTTCGGCGCCAGTCAGGAAGTCCTCAAGGCGCTGTCTGGCGCCCAGGAACAGCAACGGGAAAAATCTGCGCAGGCACCCGGCGGGCTCAGCATGAGCCGGCAGTACCAGCCCACGACAAGGAATTCGGGTGTATGAGCAGCGCCAGCATGAATACTGAAAACGAAGCGAGCATGGAACACGCGTATGTCACCGAGCGCCCGGAGCGCGATGCGAAATTTTTCGCACGCATGGGCTGGATTCTGGCCATCGTCGGCGCCGGCAGCTTTTTCACCTGGGCCGCACTGGCGCCACTGGATCAGGGCATTCCGGTGCAGGGCACTGTGGTGGTGTCGGGCAAACGCAAAGCCGTGCAATCGATGAGCAGTGGTGTGGTCAGCCGGATCCTGGTGCGCGAAGGCGAGATCGTCAAACAGGGCCAACCGCTGTTCCGTCTCGACCAGACGCAAGTGGCTGCCGATGTACAATCGCTGCAGGCGCAATACCGCATGGCCTGGGCCAGCCTCGCGCGCTGGCAGGCCGAGCGCGACAACCTCAAAGAGATCACCTTTCCCGCCGAACTGAGCAACGATCCGGATCCGCGTCTGGCCCTGGTGCTTGAAGGCCAGCGCCAACTATTCAGCAGCCGCCGCGAAGCGTTCTACCGCGAACAGGCCGGCCTGCGTGCAAGCATCGAAGGCGCCACGTCGCAACTGGCCGGCATGCGTCGCGCACGCACCGACCTCAATGCCCAGGCCGATTCCCTGCAACAGCAACTGAGCAACCTGCAGCCGCTGGCGGACAACGGCTACATCCCGCGCAACCGCTTGATGGAGTACCAGCGTCAGCTCTCGCAAGTGCAGCAGCAACTGGCGGAAAACACCGGTGAAAGCGGCCGTGTGGAGCAGGGCATTCTCGAATCGCGCCTGAAGCTGCAACAGCATGGCGAGGAGTACCAGAAGGAAGTGCGCACGCAACTGGCCGACGCGCAGCTCAAAAGTGTGACCCTGTCCGAGCAACTGACTTCGGCCGGTTTCGACCTGCAGCACAGCGAGATCGTCGCTACCGCCGACGGCGTGGCGGTCAACCTCGGCGTGCACACCGAAGGCGCTGTGGTGCGGCAGGGCGAAACCCTGCTGGAGATTGTCCCGCAAGGCACCACGCTGGAAGTGGAAGGGCATTTGCCGATCAACCTGATCGACAAGGTCGGCACGCATTTGCCGGTGGACATCCTCTTTACCGCGTTCAACCAGAGCAAGACCCCGCGCGTGCCGGGTGAGGTCAGCCTGATTTCCGCCGACCAGATGGTCGACGAGAAAACCGGCGTGCCGTACTACGTGCTGCGCAGCAGCGTCAGTGATCAGGCGATGGAGAAACTCCACGGCCTGGTGATCAAGCCCGGTATGCCGGCGGAGATGTTCGTGCGCACTGGCGAACGTTCGCTGCTCAACTACCTGTTCAAACCGTTGCTCGATCGGGCCGGCTCCGCGTTGACCGAAGAATAAGGATGTTCGGCTGTATGAATAAGCTTTCGATGTTGGGAGCAGCGTTCGCGCTGCTCGCAGGAAACAGCGCGCTGGCGGCCATGGGGCCATTCGAGATCTACGAGCAGGCATTGCGCAACGACCCGGTGTTCCTTGGCGCAATCAAGGAGCGCGACGCGGGTCTGGAAAACCGCATCATCGGCCGCGCCGGGTTGTTGCCGAAGCTGGGTTACAACTACAACCGCGGTCACAACACCTCGAAGGCCACGCAACTGACCAAACGCGGCAACCTGACCGAAGACCGTAACTACAACAGCTACGGTTCGTCCCTGACCCTGCAGCAACCGCTGCTCGACTACGAAGCCTACGCGGCGTATCGCAAAGGCGTGGCGCAGTCGTTGTTTGCCGACGAGGCGTTTCGCGGCAAGAGTCAGGAGCTGCTGGTGCGGGTGTTGGATAACTACACCAAGGCCTTGTTCGCGCAGGATCAGATCGACATCGCTCAGGCCAAGAAGAAAGCCTATGAGCAGCAGTTCCAGCAGAACGAGCACATGTTCAAGCAGGGTGAGGGCACGCGCACCGACATTCTCGAAGCCGAGTCGCGCTATGAACTGGCGACGGCCGAGGAAATCGAGGCGCGCAACGAACAGGACGCCGCGCTGCGTGAGCTGGGTGCGCTGGTGGGTGTGCCGACGGTGGACATCAGTGAGCTGGCGCCGCTGGATCAGAACTTCCAGACCTTAGCGCTGATGCCGGCCAACTACGACACCTGGCACGAACTGGCGATCAGCAACAACCCGAACCTGGCTTCGCAACGTCAGGCGGTGGAAGTGGCGCGCTACGAAGTGGAGCGCAACCGCGCCGGGCACCTGCCGAAAGTCAGTGCCTACGCCTCGATTCGCCAGACTGAATCGGACAGCGGCAACACCTATAACCAGCGGTACGACACCAACACCATTGGCTTTGAAGTCAACGTGCCGCTGTATGCCGGTGGCGGGGTCTCGGCCTCGACCCGTCAGGCCAGCCGCACCATGGAGCAGGCCGAATACGAACTCGACGGCAAGACCCGCGAGACCTTGATCGAGCTGCGCCGCCAGTTCAGCGCCTGCCTGTCGGGCGTCAACAAACTGCGTGCTTATCAGAAGGCACTGACCTCGGCTGAAGCGCTGGTGGTGTCGACCAAGCAAAGCATTCTTGGCGGTGAGCGGACCAATCTGGATGCACTGAACGCCGAACAACAACTGTTCACCACCCGCCGCGATCTGGCACAGGCACGCTACGACTACTTGATGGCCTGGACCAAGCTGCATTACTACGCGGGGACGTTGAACGAACAGGACCTGGCGCGGGTGGATGAGGCCTTCGGACAAGGCCCGAAAAGCAACACGAACTAAGGTCTTGCACTGACCTGTGTTGATTCCTGGGTGATCGGCTTAACAACTCTAAAAAAACAAAGAAAGTGAGTGGTGAACATGGACGTACGCATCAAGCCGGCAGCGGTCGGCACCCTGTTGCTCGTAGTTTCTATCGCGCAAGCTAATGCGCAGTACCTTGAAACCGGCAAACCCGGCGATCCCGCCAGTTGGCGCAGCGCCGAATTCCAGCGTGACTGGGGCCTTGCGCGGATGCAGGCCGATCAGGCCTATGCCGCCGGGATCACCGGCAAAGGCGTGAAGATCGGCGCCCTCGACTCCGGCTTCGATGCCGCCCACCCCGAGTTCGCCACCGACCGCTATCACCCGGTGCTGGCGTCAGGCAGTTACGTCGACGGTTCGCTGTTCAGCGTCAACGGCACCCTCAACCCCAACAACGACTCCCACGGCACCCACGTGGTCGGCACCATGGGCGCGAGCCGTGACGGCAACGGCATGCACGGTGTGGCGTACAACGCGCAGATCTTCGTCGGCAACACCAACAAGAACGACAGCTTCCTGTTCGGCCCCAAACCCGATCCGCGTTATTTCAAAGCGGCGTACGACGCCCTGGCCGATGCCGGCGTGCGCGCAATCAACAACAGTTGGGGCAGCCAGCCGCCGGATGTCAGCTATCGCACCCTGGCTGATCTGCACGCAGCCTATGCCCAGCACTGGAATCAGGGCACCTGGCTCGATGCGGCGGCGGATGTCTCGCGACGCGGCGTGATCAACGTGTTCAGCGCCGGCAACAGCGGTTACCCGAACGCCAGCGTGCGCTCGGCGTTGCCGTACTTTCAGCCGGATCTTGAGGGCCATTGGCTGGCGGTCTCGGGACTGGATCAAAGCAATCAGCAGAAGTACAACCAGTGCGGCATCGCCAAATACTGGTGCATCACCACGCCGGGCGCGAAGATCGACAGCACCATCCCCGGTGGCGATTACGCGATCAAGTCCGGCACCTCGATGGCCGCGCCGCACGCCACCGGGGCACTGGCGCTGGTGATGGAGCGCTACCCGTACATGAACAATCAGCAGGCCCTCGAAGTGCTGCTGACCACCGCCACGCAACTCGACGGCTCGATCACCGCAGCGCCAACCGACCGGGTCGGCTGGGGCGTGGCCAACCTGAACCGGGCGATGCACGGGCCGGGACAATTGTTGGGGGCATTCAATGCCAATCTGGCCGCCGGGCAAAGCGATGTGTGGAGCAATGACATCTCCGACAAGGCCTTGCTCCAGCGTCAGGGCGAAGACCTCGCCGAACACCGTGCCTGGCAGCAAACCCTGCAGGACAAAGGCTGGCAGAACGGCGTTGCGGCCGGCGCCAGTCAGCAGGATCAGACTGACTACGCGGTGGGCATGGCCCGTGATGCCGCAGCGGCGACGCGGGTCTATCAGGGCAGCCTGATCAAGTCCGGAGCAGGACGCCTGCTGCTGACCGGCGACAACACCTTCCGTGGGCCGACCACGGTCAATGGCGGCTTGCTCAGCGTCAACGGTTCGCTGGCCTCGGCGGTGACAGTCAATGACAGCGGCACAGTGGGCGGGTCCGGGCGGATCGGCTCGCTGACTGCCAACAGCGGTGGCCGCGTGGCTCCGGGCAATTCGATCGGCACCTTGAATGTGGCCGGTGACGTGACCTTTGCCCCGGGCGCTACGTACGCGGTCGAGTTGTCGCCGACCAGCAGCGACCGCATCGTTGCCGGCGGCAGCGCGAGCATCAGCGGCGCTACCGTCAGTCTGTCGCTGGAAAACAGTCCGACCCTGCTCAGCACCACCCAGGCCCGAAGCCTGCTTGGCCACTCGTACGACATTTTGCAAGCGGCCGGTGGTATTCAGGGCCAGTTCGGCGCGGTGCTGCCCGACTACCTGTTCATCGGTGGCAACCTCGACTACACGGCCAACGCGATGGAGCTCGACATCCAGCGCAACGCCACCTCGTTCGCCAGCGTCGGACAAACCCCGAATCAGCGCGCGGTGGCGGTGGCCGTCGAGGGGCTGGGCGCCGGCAATTCGGTGTACGAAAGCCTGCTGCTGTCGGCAGATGCCGCCTCCGCGCAACAGGCATTCCAGCAACTGAGCGGGGAAATCTACCCGGCGCTCGGCTCGATGCTGATCAATGACAGCCGCCAGTTGCGCGATACCGTCGGCGAACGTCTGCGCGATGCAAGCACCACGCAAGGCAACGGCTGGGTCAAGGCACTCGGCGCCTGGGGCTCGACTGACTCCGGTTCTGATACCTCGCGCTACAGCACCTCGATCGGCGGCTTGCTGGCCGGCGTCGATGGCGCGCTGGACGAGCAGACCCGCATCGGTCTGGTTACCGGTTACAGCGACAGTTCGCTGAACATGGGCTCGGGCACGCATTCGTCGGCTTCGGTCGACAGCTATCACCTGGGCGCTTACGCCGGTCACGACATTGGCGCTTGGCGCCTGAGCACCGGCGCGGCCTACAGCTGGCATCGCGCCGACGTCAAACGCGATCTGCAATACGGCGACGTCAGTGCGAAACAGAAAGCCAAGGTCGATGCAGCCACCACTCAGGTCTTCGGTGAAGCGGCTTATCGCCTGAATCTGCAACCGGTCGCACTGGAGCCGTTCGCCAACCTCGCTTATGTGCATGTGGATACTGACGGCTTCACCGAAAAGGGCGACGCAGCGGCGCTGAAAAGCTCTGGCGAGCAGCGGGATGCGGTGCTCAGCACCCTCGGCGTGCGTGCGGTGAAGACGTTCAATCTGTCGACGCAACAATCACTGGACGTCAGCGGCCACCTGGGCTGGCAGCACAGCTTGAGCGACATCGACGCCGAACAGCATCTGCGTTTTGCCAGCGGCAGCACACCGTACGCGATAGAGAGTTCGGCGCTGGTACGCGACGCCGCACTGGTCGGCGTGCAGGCCAGCCTGGCGTTGAGCAAGGACGTGCGGGTCAACCTCGATTACAACGGCCAACTGGCCAATCGCGAGAAGAGCCATGGCGTGGGTCTGAGCCTGAACTGGCAGTTCTGAACAATCCCGGCAGGCCCCGTGAACGCATACACACATTTGTGGTGAGGCGGTTTATCCCCTCGCCACAAGAGTTGAATCCCAGGCCCAGGTGAGGGGCTGGTAGACGGATTTTTCGCAATAACACTAAGGAAGGTCGCTGGATGAATAAGAATAATACCCCCGCGCAAACGGGTGGTCGCTTCGCCATGAAAACCCTCAACGGCGCCATGCTCTGCGCGCTGGCTACCTGGGGCACTGCATACGCTGCGCCTTACGTGGAGAACGGCCGCACGGGCGATCCCGCCAGTTGGCGCAGCGCCGAGTTCAAGGCGGAATGGGGCCTGGGCGCGATTGGTGCCGATTACGCCTACGCCGCCGGCTACACCGGTAAAGGCGTGAAGCTCGGGATCTTTGACCAGCCGGTGTACGCCGCGCACCCGGAATTCTCCGGTAGCAACAAGGTCATCACCTTGGTCACCAGCGGGATCCGCGAGTACACCGACCCGTACATTCCGGTCAAAGCCGGCGATGCGTTTCGTTATGACGGTTCACCCTCGGTCGGCTCCGACGGCAAGCTCGGTGCCCACGGCACCCACGTCGGTGGTATCGCGGCCGGCAGCCGTGACGGCGGGCCGATGCACGGTGTGGCGTTCGGTGCGCAGATCATCAGTGCCGACAACGGTGACCCAGGCCCGGAAGACGGCATCGTCCGTGGCAACGACGGCGCGGTGTACAAGGCCGGTTGGGATGCGCTGATCGCCAGCGGTGCGCGGATCATCAACAACAGCTGGGGCATCGGCATCACTGACCGCTTCGACCTCGGTGGCCGCGACCCGGCGCATCCGCACTTCACCGTCAACGACGCGCAATTGCAGTTCAACGAAATCCGCACCTTGCTCGGCACCAAGCCCGGCGGTGCCTACGACGGCGCCATCGCCGCCGCCCGCAGCGGCATCGTGACGATTTTCGCCGCCGGCAACGATTACAACCTGAACAACCCGGACGCCATCGCCGGCCTCGGTTACTTCGTCCCGGACATCGCGCCGAACTGGATCACTGTCGCCGCGTTGCAGAAGAACCCGGATCAGGCCAGCGCCAACCCGTACATCATGAGTACGTTCTCGTCACGTTGCGGCTATACCGCGAGTTTCTGCGTCTCGGCGCCGGGCACGCAGATCTACAGCTCGATCATCAGCGGCACCAACGCCGACAACCTGACCACCGGCTACAAAAACTACAATGGCACCTCGATGGCCGCGCCGCATGTGGCCGGCTCGATGGCGGTGCTGATGGAGCGCTTCCCGTACATGACCGGCGATCAGGTCGCCACGGTACTGCGCACCACGGCCACCGACCTCGGCGCACCGGGCATCGACGCCTTGTATGGCTGGGGCATGATCAACCTGCGCAAGGGCATTGATGGCCCGGCGATGTTCGTCACCGAGAAAGACATCCCGCAAGAGTTCCGCATCCAGGGCGCCTACGGCTCCGGGCAATTTGTCGCCGACTTGCCGGGTATCGGCGCGATCATCGACAAGGGCAAGCCCACCGAACGCGTGTGCAACGACATCACCTGCGGTCTCGACACCTGGCGCAACGACATTTCCGGTCACGGCGGCCTGACCAAACAGGGCATCGGCACACTGGTGATGACCGGCAACAACACCTACAGCGGCCCGACCCTGGTCAATCAGGGACGTCTGGCGATCAACGGTTCGCTGGCCTCGGCGGTCACCGTGAATGAGAGCGGCATCCTCGGCGGTAACGGCCATATTGGCGCACTGACCGCGAAAAGCGGCGGTACTGTCGCGCCGGGCAACTCCATCGGTACGTTGAACGTGGCCGGGGATGTGACCTTCGAGCAGGGTTCGACCTACGCGGTGGAAGTGTCGCCGACCAGCAGCGACAAAATCGTGGCCGGTGGCAAAGCGGTGATTGATGGCGCGACCGTCAGCCTGTCGCTGGAAAACAGCCCGACGTTGCTGACCACCACCGAAGTGAAAAGCCTGCAGGGCGCTCAGTTCAACATTCTGCAAGCGGCCGGTGGCATTCAAGGCCAGTTCGGGCAAGTGTTGCCGAACTACGCGTTTCTCGGCGGCACCTTGGCGTACTCGGCGAACGGCGTGCAACTGGACGTGGGGCGCAACGGTGCATCGTTCGCCAGTGTCGGCCTGACGCCGAACCAGCGTGCGGTCGGCGCGGCTGCCGAGCGTCTGGGCGCGGGCAATGCGTTGTTCGAAACTCTGCTGCTGTCGCCGAATGCGGCCTCGGCGCAACAAGCCTTCCAGCAACTGTCCGGTGAAATCCACCCGGCCATTGGCACCCTGCTGATCAACGACAGCCGCTACCTGCGTGAAGCGGTGGGCGAGCGTTTGCGCGAGCGTGATCTGTTCAATGCCAACGCGCCGACCGACGATCGCAGCAACGCCTGGGTCAAGGTCCTCGGTTCGTGGGGCAAGAGCGATGGCGGGCATGAAAATGCCGACTCCAACAGCTCTATTGGCGGCTTGCTGGCCGGTGTCGACGGCTTGATTGCTGAAGATACTCGTCTGGGTTTCGTTACTGGTTATAGCGACAGCTCGTTGAACATGGGGGGCGGCACGCATTCGTCGGCCTCGGTCGACAGCTACCACCTGGGTGCATACCTGGGGCATCAGATCGATGCATTGCGCTTGACTGCGGGTGCGGCTTACAGCTGGCATCGCGTGGACGTGAAACGTGATCTGCAGTTCGCTGGCGTCAGTGGCAAGGAGAAAACCAAGCACGATGCCGCAACCACCCAGCTGTTCACTGAAGCGGCTTACGATCTGCGCCTGCAACCGATGAATCTGGAGCCGTTCGCCAATCTGTCGTACGTGCACCTGAACACCGAAAGCTTCACCGAGAAGGGTGATGCGGCGGCGCTCAAGGGCGGTGAAGACAACCGCGATGTGGTGCTGTCGACCCTTGGCGTACGCGCCAAACGCACCTTTGCGCTGTCGGAAAAACATCAGCTGGAACTGGGGGCCACCCTCGGCTGGCAGCACAATCTGAGCAGCGTCGATGCTGACAGCCACCTGGCTTTCGCCAATGGCAACAGCGCGTTCAATGTGCAGAGCGTGTCGATGGATCGTGATGCCGCAGTGGTCGGTGTGCGCGCCGGGCTGGCGCTCAATCGCGATGTCCGGGTAAACCTGGATTACAACGGACTGATCGGTAACAACGAGAAGGACCACGGTGTGGGTCTGACCCTCGACTGGCAGTTCTAAGGGAGTACTGGCAGCCCCGCAGGGGGCTGCCGTTTTTGAAGGAAGAGAGAGCACAACATGGGATTGTTCGATTACAAAAATGCCGATGGCAAAGCGTTGTACAGCGACGCCATTGCGCTGACGCTGTATGCCTATACCCCGACGGGCCAACCCTTGCCGGCGACCGCATGGAAGCCGGTTGCCGCGACGGCGCTGGGCTACCAGGGCAAGGTCGGGGCGCAAGGCACGTTCTTCGGCGAGAAGGACGGTTTCACCAGCGCCGAGGCTGAAGTGCTCGGCAAGTACGATGCGGCCGGCAAGCTGGTCGGTATCGGTGTGGCTTTTCGTGGCACCGGCGGGCTGGGCTACAGCGACACCTTCGGCGACATGAAGAACAACCTGCTGGCCGCCATCGGACCGTCGGATTACGCGAGTCAGTACGCGAAAAACGCCTTCGACAACCTGCTCAAGGCTGTCGCTGCGTTCGCCATTGCCAATGGCATCGCGGCCAAGGACGTGCTGTTCAGCGGTCATAGCCTCGGTGGTCTCGGGGTCAACAGCGTGGCCGAGTTGAGCAGCAGCAATTGGGGAGGCTTCTTCAAGGACGCCAATTACATTGCGTTCGCCTCACCTACCCAGAGCAGCACCGGCAACAACGTGCTGAACATCGGTTACGAAAACGATCCGGTGTTCCGTGCGCTGGACGGCACCACCTTCAGCAGCGGTTCGCTGGGCAAGCACGACGGACCGCACGAGTCGACCACCGACAACATCGTCAACTTCAACGACAACTACGCGTCCACCGCGCAGAATCTGGTGCCGTTCAGTATCGTCAATCCGCTGAACTGGTCGGCCCATGGCTCATTGGGCTATGCCGATGGCCTGAACCGGGTGATCGATTCGACGTTCTACAACCTGACGCACAAGGACTCGACCATCATCGTCTCCAACCTGGAGCAAGCGTCCCGGGGCAAGACCTGGGTCGAGGATCTGGGGCGCAGCGGCGAGCCGCACACCGGCAGCACCTTCATCATTGGCACCAACAGCAACGACTGGCTCAAGGGTGGGGCGGGCAATGACTTCCTCGAAGGGCTGGGCGGCGATGACCGCTTCCGCGATGACGGCGGTTTCAACATCCTGCTCGGTGGCCAGGGCCACAACACGTTCGAACTGCAGAAACCGCTGCAGAACTTCAGTTTTGCCAACGACGGTGACGGCACCCTGTACGTGCGCGACGCCTACGGCGGCATCAGCATGACCCGCGACATCGGCGCGCTGGTGAGCAAGGAGTCGGGTTCGTGGTGGGGCAGCAAGGAAATCACCTGGGGCGTCACTGCCAAAGGCCTGACCAATGGCAGCGTACTGACTCAGTACACCCATTCGCTCAACGGCGATGCGTACGGCAACGCGCTGCACGCCAGCGCTGACGGTGACTGGCTGTTCGGTCTGGGCGGTGATGACAAACTGATCAGCGACAAGGGCCACGTGACCTTCGTCGGTGGCGCCGGCAACGACGTGATGACCGCCGTGGGTGGCAACAACACCTTCCTGTTCAGCGGCGCGTTCGGCTTCGACGCGATCAATGGCTACCAGGGCAGCGACAAACTGGTGTTCATGGGGGTCGAAGGTGCGGGGCAGGGCTATGACTACAAGCAGCATGCTGCGCAGTCCGGCGCTGATACCGTGCTGAAGATTGGCGAGTATGCCGTGACCCTGGTCGGGGTTGGAGTGGCTAACCTGTCGGACGCGTCTTTCGTCTTCGCCTAAGCAACAAATGTGGGAGCGAGTCTGCTCGCAAGTGCGGTGTGTCAGTTGAAGTATTCGTACCTGATACACCGCCTTCGCGAGCAGGCTCGCTCCCACAGGTTTGACGTGTAAGTAGTGAAAATGCTCCGGGGCGTGCCCGTGAGGGGCGCCCTGGCTGTGAGCTATCTCTGACAATTCCAACAAAGAGAGAGGCAATAGCAATGGGTGTGTATGACTACAAGAACTTCGGCACAGCCGATTCCAAGGCATTGTTCAGCGATGCCATGGCGATCACGCTGTATTCCTACCACAACCTCGATAATGGCTTTGCCGCCGGATATCAGCACAACGGTTTCGGTATCGGCCTGCCCGCCACGCTGGTCACGGCGCTGCTCGGCGGCACCGATTCGCAAGGGGTGATTCCCGGTATTCCATGGAACCCCGACTCGGAAAAACTCGCCCTCGATGCGGTGAAAAAGGCGGGCTGGACACCCATCACTGCTTCGCAGCTGGGTTACGACGGCAAGACTGACGCCCGGGGAACCTTCTTCGGCGAGAAGGCCGGTTACACCACCGCGCAGGTCGAAATCCTCGGCAAGTACGACGCCCAGGGGCATCTCACGGAAATCGGCGTGGCCTTTCGTGGCACCAGCGGCCCGCGGGAAAACCTCATCCTCGACTCCATTGGCGACGTGATCAACGACCTGCTGGCAGCCTTCGGCCCCAAGGATTACGCCAAGAACTACGTCGGTGAAGCGTTCGGCAATCTGCTCAACGATGTGGTGGCGTTCGCCAAGGCCAGCGGCCTCACCGGCAAGGACGTGCTCGTCAGCGGCCACAGCCTCGGCGGGCTGGCGGTCAACAGCATGGCCGACCTGAGTGGCGGCAAGTGGGGCGGGTTCTTCGCCGATTCCAACTACATCGCCTACGCCTCGCCCACCCAGAGCAGCACCGACAAAGTGCTCAACGTCGGTTACGAAAACGATCCGGTATTCCGCGCCCTCGACGGCTCGACCTTCACCGGCGCCTCGGTCGGCGTGCACGATGCACCCAAAGAGTCGGCCACCGACAACATCGTCAGCTTCAACGATCACTACGCCTCGACGGCGTGGAATCTGCTGCCGTTCTCGATTATCAACATCCCCACCTGGATCTCGCACCTGCCCACCGCGTACGGCGACGGCATGAACCGGATCATCGAGTCGAAGTTCTATGACCTCACCAGCAAGGACTCGACGATCATTGTCGCCAACCTGTCGGACCCGGCGCGGGCGAACACCTGGGTGCAGGACCTGAACCGTAACGCCGAAACCCACAAGGGCAGCACCTTCATCATCGGCAGCGACAGCAATGACCTGATCCAGGGCGGCAGCGGCAACGACTACCTCGAAGGTCGCGCCGGCAACGACACCTTCCGTGACGGTGGCGGCTACAACGTCATCCTCGGCGGCGCCGGCAACAACACCCTCGACTTGCAGCAATCGGTGAACAAGTTCGACTTCGCCAACGACGGTGCCGGCAATCTGTACATCCGCGACGCCAACGGCGGGATCAGCATCACCCGCGACATCGGCAGCATCGTTACCAAGGAGCCCGGCTTCCTCTGGGGCCTGTTCAAGGACGACGTGACCCATAGCGTGACGGCCAGCGGCCTGAAGGTCGGTAACAACGTCACGCAGTACGAGTCCAGCGTGAAGGGCACCAGCGGCGCCGACACGCTCAAGGCGCATGCCGGGGGTGACTGGCTATTTGGTCTGGAGGGCAATGACCACTTGATCGGCGGCGCCGGCAACGATGTGTTTGTCGGTGGCGCCGGTAATGACTTGATGGAGTCGGGGGGCGGGGCGGATACGTTCCTGTTCAATGGCGCATTCGGTCAGGACCGGGTGGTCGGTTTTACGTCCAACGACAAACTGGTGTTCCTCGGCGTGCAGGGCGTGTTGCCGAACGACGATTTCCGCGCCCATGCCGCGACGGTTGGACAGGACACGGTACTGACGTTTGGCAATGACTCGGTGACGCTGGTCGGGGTGGCACTCAACAGTCTGCACGCCGATGGCATTGTGATCGCCTGAGGTTGAGGTGGCGCCGGTAAGGGCCTCTTCGCGAGCAGGCTCGCTCCCACACTGGATCTGTGTCGTTGACATAGACCCTGGGGAAGCGAGCCTGCTCGCGGAGAATTTAACTCGGTATTAGAAGTGACTCGACAGCCACTCCCTGACTCAAAAGCTCTGCAAACAGCAGAAGCGGCCTAAAGCCAGCACGTGCACACACGTTCTATAGCTAGCTGCCATTGAGTACAGGAGATGCACACGTGAGAAGGTTCAAGGGGTATGTCGGGATTGTCGGACTGGCGCTGTTATCGGCCAATGCCTGGGCCGATCTGCCGCCGACCTCGATTCTGAGCCGTTACGGGATCAGCAGCGATCAACTGCCCAAGCCGGCGAAGACCGAAGCGGTCGAGCCGGTCGAAGAGAAAAGCCTGTTTCAGATCCAGCCCGAACAGCCATTCGTGACGTTTCGCCGGGGTGACGACAAACAAGCGCAAGCCACCGGCAACCTGAGCATCGACCGCATGACCCAACAGGATCTGGAGCGCTGCCGACGTCTGCAAACAGAACTGGCGCGCCGGGGCGAACAGTATTTCAGCTGCGATAACAGCATCGTTGGCCTGCCTGCTTTCGATTAACACCCACAATGCTTGTCGGATAACGCTCCCCTGTAGGAACCTTCGGCAACTCCTACAGGGTTATCGGGTGGTCAGTCTTCCTTGCGCACCGTTGCCACTTCATCGGAACGGACCTTCACTTTAGCCCCGGAAATATCCTCGAACTCGTAGAAACCGTCCTTGTTCTTGGTTTTCGGCATGTCCTTGGTCAAATACTGAGTGCCGTTCTGCAAGGTCACGACGGTCGGCGTCGAGCAGCCGGCCAATGCCAGCAGGGCCGCTACCGCCAGGGGAAGACCCAGAGTCTTGATGTTCATACCCACCTCAAATACCTCATTGCATATGAATTGACCGTCTTTGGTCTCTAACGCGGTTGGTGCCATCCAGCCGGGAAAAGTTCGATGGCACCCTGAAAAAATTCCGATTGCCGCTGCCATTGATCTTTTTCCGTTTGCACGCGACGGGGCAGAGCTGGTATCTGTACGCATAACCAGTACTCGCTCGCCATGGCCCTGAATTCCCGTGACTGCCAACCCCCTCGACGATCCGTTCTATTACCTCAACAACTTTCGCCAAGTGCTTGATTGGCTTGAGCTTCGCTATGCCGATGTGATGAGTGAATCCGAGCACGGGTTTATCCGCGACTTCAAGACACTGGCACGTCCCTCACAGGGTTTGCTGGTGCGCATGGTCATGCGCAAGGGCGTGCATTTTCGCCTCGGCAAGCTCGACTACCCGGAAATCGGTGACATCAACGACGCCGCGCAACCGTTACTGAGTCACGGCTGGCTCGACGATCAGGCGTTGTTAACGGTGGCCGAGGTGTTCGACGTGCTGCTCAAGGCCGAACTCCTGCAGGCCTTCGGTAGCCTCATCGAGCAACCCAAGGGGCGCAAGGATGACTGGCTGTCGATACTGACCGAGCAGTTCAACGAACCGCGCAGTCTGTGCGACTGGGCGCCGACGCTCGGCGAGCGCTTGTTCAGCCTGTCCATCATGGACCTGTGCGACCGCCTGCGTCTGATGTTCTTCGGCAACCTGTATCAGGACTGGTCGGAGTTCGTGCTTGCCGATCTCGGCATTTTCACCTATGAGAAAGTCGAGTTCTGCGCTGACTCCCGCGGCCTGCGCAGTCGCGAAGACGTTGACGCCTGCCTGTTCCTGCATCACTGCCAGTTGCGCTTCGAGGCCGGCGAACCGCTGGAAACCATCGTCGAACAGGTCACTGCGCTGCAGTTTGCCAACCCGTGGCTGCAACGCCGGCGCGGCAAGGTATTGTTCCAGATCGGCCAGTACTGCGAACGCATCAGCGAATTTGCCCTGGCCCTGAGCATTTACCGCGAATGCGCGTACCCCGGTGCCCGGCAGCGAATGATCCGGGTGCTGGAGCGTTGCGGCGAATACGCACTGGCGCTGGAACTCGCCACCCTCGCCGAGCAGGCACCGCAAAGCGCCGCCGAGCAGCAGAGCCTGCAACGGATGCTGCCGCGACTGCGGCGCAAACTCGGCGGGCCGCCGCTCAAACGGGCAGCACCGCGACCGGTTGAGCGCCTCGACCTGCAACTGTCGCGCACCGACCCGGGGCTGTCGGTGGAGTACTACGTGCAGGCGCATCTGCACGAAGACGCCGGCCCGGTGCACTACGTGGAAAACAGCCTGATCAACTCGCTGTTTGGCCTGCTGTGCTGGCCGGCGATCTTCGCGCCGCTGCCGGGGGCGTTCTTTCATCCGTTTCAACGCGGGCCGGTGGACCTGCTCAATGAGGACTTCCAGCAACGCCGCGCCGATCTGTTCCGGGCCTGTCTCGACGAACTCGACGACGGCCGTTATGCCGCGACCATTCGTGAGCGCTTCGTGGCCAAATGGGGCGTGCAGTCGCCATTCGTGTTCTGGGGCGCGTTGAACGAAGAGCTGCTTGAGCAAGCGCTGGCCTGTCTGCCGGCCGAACACCTCAAGCACTGGTTCAATCGCCTGCTGCTCGACATCAAGGCCAACCGCGCCGGCATGCCGGACCTGATCCAGTTCTGGCCGCAACACAAGACCTACCGGATGATCGAGGTCAAAGGTCCCGGTGACCGCTTGCAGGACAATCAGATGCGCTGGCTGGAGTTCTGTCACGAACACCAGATGCCGGTCGCTGTGTGTTACGTGCAATGGGCGGAGCAGAGCGCTTGAGCTACAGCATTGCGGTGCGCGCGCTGTGTGAGTTCACCGCCAAGACCGGCGACCTCGACTTGCGCTTTACCCCCTCGCCGACAGCGCTCGAAGGCATGCTCGGGCACCGCACCGTAGCCTCGCGGCGCAGCGACAAATACCAGAGTGAAGTGGCGCTGGAAGGCGAGTTCCTGCAACTGAAGGTCAAGGGCAGGGCGGACGGCTATGACCCGGCGCAAAACTGCCTGGAAGAAGTCAAAACCTATCGCGGCGACCTGAGCAAACAGCCGGCCAACCATCGCCTGCTGCACTGGGCACAGGCGAAAATCTACGGCTGGTTGATGTGCCGCACGCTTGCGCTTGAGCAGATCAACCTGGCGCTGGTGTATTTCGACATCGTCAGCGAAAAGGAAACCTGCCTGGTCGAGGCCTTCAGCGCGTCCGCCTTGCAGGGCTTTTTCGAGCAACAGTGCCGGTTGTTCCTCGACTGGGCCGAACAGGAAATGGCCCATCGCGAGGCGCGGAATCTGGCCGCGCAGACATTGGCTTTTCCCCACGCGGACTTTCGCCCGGGTCAGCGGCATCTGGCCGAATCAGTGTTCAAGGCCGTCAGCACCGGCCGCTGCTTGATGGCCCAGGCGCCCACCGGAATCGGCAAGACCCTCGGCACGCTGTTCCCGCTGCTCAAGGCGCTGGCGCCGCAGCAACTGGACAAGGTATTCTTCCTGACCGCCAAGACCCCGGGACGCAAGCTGGCGCTGGATGCCAGCCAGGTGTTGTTCGATCAGGGTGAAAACTTGCCCTTGCGGGTGCTGGAGATGGTCGCCCGGGACAAGGCCTGCGAGCATCCGGACAAAGCCTGTCACGGCGATTCCTGCCCGTTGGCCCAAGGCTTTTATGATCGACTGCCCGCCGCCCGGGAGGCGGCCAGCCGGGTCCGTCTGCTCGATCAGGCAGCGATGCGCGATGTTGCCCGTCAGCACAGCGTGTGCCCGTATTACCTGAGCCAGGAAATGGCCCGTTGGGCCGACGTGGTGGTCGCGGACTACAATTATTACTTCGATTTCAGTGCACTGCTGTTCGGTCTCGCCCAGCTCAATCAGTGGAAAGTTGCGGTACTGGCCGACGAAGCGCACAACCTGGTCGAACGTGGGCGGTCGATGTACAGCGCCAGTCTCGATCAGGCCGCGCTGGCCAGCGTGCGCAAATCGGCTCCCGAAGCCCTGAAGAAATCCCTGCAACGGGTCAACCGTGAATGGAACGCACTGCATCAGCCACAACTGGCCCCGTATCAGGCCTACGACAAGGCCCCGGAGAAACTGCTGCAAGCGGTTTCCCTGTGCAGCGCGGCCATTGGCGATTACCTCAACGATCATCCGCAGGGACTCGACAGCGCCCTGCAGACCTTCTATTTCGACATGCTGCAGTTCGGCCGGGTGGCGGAGCTGTTCGACGAGCATTACCTGTTCGATATCAGCAAGCGCGACCTCGACCGTAAACGGCCGTTGTCACAGCTGTGCCTGCGCAATGTGGTGCCGGCCGCGCTCATCGGCCCGCGCCTGAAAGCGGCGCGCAGCAGCGTGCTGTTCTCCGCGACGCTGAGCCCGCGGCACTATTACGCCGACTTGCTCGGCACGCCCGCCGATACGGTATGGATTGACGTTGAGTCACCGTTCAGTGCCGAACAGTTACAGGTGCAGATCGTCAGCCGGATTTCCACGCGCTTCAACCACCGCCAGGCGTCGCTGGAGCCGATCGTCGAACTGATCGCCCGCCAGTTCAGTGAGCGCCCGGGCAATTACCTGGCGTTCTTCAGCAGCTTCGATTACCTGCAACAGGTGCTGACACTGCTCGCCGAACGCCATCCGCAGATCAACCTGTGGCAACAGTCCAGGGGCATGGCCGAAGGGCAGCGTCAGGCGTTTCTCGACCAATTCACAGCCGAGAGTCAGGGTATCGGGTTCGCTGTGTTGGGGGGGGCATTCGGCGAGGGTATCGACTTGCCCGGGGCACGTCTGATCGGAGCGTTCATTGCCACCTTGGGCCTGGCCCAGCTCAACCCGGTCAACGAGCAGTTGAAGCGGCGCATGGCGGCGATTTTCGGCAGCGGTTACGACTACACCTATCTGTATCCGGGCGTACAGAAAGTGGTGCAGGCTGCCGGCCGGGTGATTCGCACGCGCCAGGATCGCGGTGTGGTGATGCTGATTGACGACCGGTTTGCCGAACCGCGTATCCAGCAATTGTTGCCGCGCTGGTGGTGCCTCGGCGCGGACTCTTCCTTGGATCACGCCGTGAATTGAAGCGCGTTTGCACCTTCCCAACGCGCCGGATTGCCGCATACTTGTACCAGGAAAAAAACAGCGGTGAACCTGATGAGTGAGAACCCGAGCAAAACCGCCGCGATCGAGGAGATGCGTTTTCGTCTGCTGATCGATGCGGTGGTCGATTATGCGATTTACATGATCGACCCGGACGGCATCATCACCAGTTGGAACTCCGGCGCCAAACGCTTCAAGGGCTACGAAAGGCAAGAGATTCTCGGCGAGCATTTCTCACGTTTCTACACCGAACAGGATCGCGCGGCCGGCTTGCCGCAACGGGCGCTGGACACGGCAATCGGCGAAGGGCGATTCGAAGGCGAGGGCTGGCGGGTACGCAAGGACGGCACACACTTCTGGTGCCATGTGGTGATCGATCCGATCATCGAACCGGACGGGACGCTACTGGGTTTTGCCAAGATCACCCGCGACCTGACCGACCGCAAGATGGCCGAAGAAACCCTCAAGCGAAGCGAGCAGCAGTTCCGTCTGCTGGTACAGGGGGTGACTGACTACGCCCTGTACATGCTCAGCCCTGACGGTCGGGTGTCGAACTGGAATCAGGGCGCGCAGCGGATCAAGGGGTATCTGCCGGAAGAAATCATCGGCGAGCATTTCTCGATCTTCTACACCGCGCAGGACCGTGAGCGCGGCGAACCGCAACGGGCGCTGGAAATCGCAGCCCGCGAAGGTCGTTTCGAAAACGAGAGCTGGCGGGTACGCAAGGATGGCAGCCGGTTTCTAGCGCATGTGGTGATCGATGCCATCCGCGGCGACACCGGGACCCTGCTCGGTTTCGCCAAGATTACCCGCGACGTGACGGAGGCTCATCAGTCGCAACAGGCACTGGAAAAAACCCGCGAAGCATTGTTCCAGGCGCAGAAGATGCAGGCCATCGGCCAACTCAGTGGCGGCATCGCCCATGACTTCAACAACCTGTTGACCGTGATCCTCGGCAATCTTGAAATTGTGAGCAAGCGCGTTGGTGATGACCCGAAACTCAAGCGCCTGCTGGAAAACGCCACCCAAGGTGCCTTGCGTGGCGTGTCGCTGACCCAACGCATGCTGGCCTTTGCCCGGCGTCAGGAGCTGAAGACCGAGCCGGTCGATGTCGCGCAACTGGTGCAAGGCATTACCGGGCTGTTGCGCAGCTCACTGGGGCCGGGGATCAAAATCGAAACCTCCATGCCCGCCGACCTGGAGCCGGTGCTGGCCGATACCAATCAGCTGGAACTGGCAGTGCTCAACCTGGCGACCAATGCCCGGGACGCCATGCCCGAGGGTGGCAGCGTGGTGATCAGCGCACGACCGGAGGTGGTTCTTGAACAAAGCCATTCGCCGATGGCGGCGGGGCGTTATGTCTGCCTGAGTCTGATCGACACGGGCGAGGGCATGGATGAATTGACCCTGGCATCGGCCCGGGATCCGTTTTTCACCACCAAAGGCCTGGGCAAGGGCACCGGGCTGGGGTTATCGATGGTGCATGGATTCATCGAGCAACTCGGCGGCCGCTTCATTCTCAAGAGCCAAAAAGGTCATGGCACTGCGGCAGAGCTCTGGCTGCCGGTGGCGGCGGGCGGTGTGAGCACGCCATTGGTGTATACGAATGCTGAACCGGTGGCGGTGCCACGGCTCAGTGTACTGGTGGTGGACGATGACTCGTTGGTGTTGACCAGCACCACGTTGTTGCTTGAAGACCTCGGCCATCGGGTGGTCAGTGCAACCTCCGGAGCCAAGGCTCTGCAATTGTTCGATCAAGGCGAGGTCATCGACCTGTTGATCACGGACATGGCCATGCCGCAGATGAGCGGCGCGCAACTGGCCCACGCGGTGCGTTTGCTCAAACCGGATCTGCCGATCATCCTGGCCACCGGATACGCCGAACGCCTGGAAGGCTTTGCGGCTCAGCTGCCGCGTCTGCCCAAGCCGTTCACCCAACTCAATCTGGTGGAGATCATCGCCCAGTCGATGAAATGAACGGGCCACACATCCGGCTGAACTAGTGCGTGACGGGGTGCTTCTAAACACTTTCCCTGCCCCGGAGCATGCGTCCCTTGCCTCGCATCCTGACCCAGCCCACTGCCGAAGACGTACTGACCGAACACAACGCGAAAATGTTCGGCTCCCCCAAGGAACGGCTGGATTTCTATCGCAAGGAAATCCAGTACGAAACCAGCATTCTGGCCAACCGCACCGACGCCTATCTGGCGGCGCAATCGTTTCTGGTGATTGCCTTTGCGTCGTGCATGGCCAATCTCAACCCGGAATGGGGCAAGCTGTTCACCCTCGTCGTGCCGCCGTTTCTGGCGCTGCTCGGGCTGCTCAGTTCGCTGAATGCCTGGCCGGGGATACGCGCGGCCTACGACATCATCGACCACTGGCACTACAAGCAAAGCGAGCTGTTGCGCAGCGAGCCGATCATGGGCCTGGCCTACGACGAGTCGCCGCTGTTCAGTGAAATGGAGTCGAGCCACAAGGGCTATCGCAAATCGCTGTTGTTTTCGGTGCGCACACCGTGGATTTTTGCCACGTTCTGGATGCTGCTCGGGATTTATGCGGTGTTCATTCAGGTGACCAACCCCGGAGGCTGATCGCCGGCCAAAGAAAAAGCCCGGACTTTGCAGCTGGGCTTTTTCGTGTGCGGTTTATTCGACGGTTTCAAGCTGCCGACGCAATTCCTGCGAATGATGCGGCGACATTGGAATCGGCGGAAAGTCCTCGTTGAGAACGCACAAATGGTCGATAGCTTCCTCGAACTTCGCATCGGCTTTGCGGCGCAGCGCTCGATAGCGCTCAAATTGCTCGATATCCAGATTGTCCGCCTCCAACAGCTCGTGAGCCGTTCGGTTGAGGGTATGGGCGTCTTCGAACAATTGACGATTGCGTTCCAGGGCCAAAGCCCTGCAAGCCTTGATTTGTGCAGGAGTCGAGCATTCTTTCATGACCGTAACCTTGATATTTTCAAAGATTCCTTTGCATGGGCTGCAAGCCGCAGGGGAACCGAACCTGCCGGACCCCGCCGAGTGCATCCAGCGAGGGGTTATGGTTGTGACTGCCGGAATCTGCAGAGGGATCCATTTATTTTTAGAAGAAAGTTCGATGGGTTACCCCAACAACATGCGCTGGAAAAATCAGGTTTTTCGTTTTTGCCGTTGTTCGTAGCGGGCGAGGATTGGCTGAGTACTGATGCCGTGCAGCAAAATGCTCAGCGCCACCACCGACAGCGTGATGTCGGTGCACAGCGTGGTGAGCGGGGCGCTGAGGCCATGGTTCAAGGCATAAAACAGGTAGAACAGACTGCCGATCCCGCGAATGCCGAACCAGCCGATCAACAGCCGCTGACGCGCGTCGAGCAGCGCGCCCCACGGCATCAGCGCAACGCAGGCCGGACGCACCACACAAAACAGCACCGCGCCTACCAGCAGCGCCCGCCAGTCCCAATGTGCCACCAGCACCACGCCGAGCAGGGTCACCAGAAACACTTCCATCGCCCGTTCCACCAGACTGCCGAACGACAGCATGTCGCCCATCATGATCCCGGCGGCGACCTGACTGCTTTCCAGTCGTTCGGTATCACCGTGTACAGCGTGCTGCGGTTCGATGTTCTGATGGCCCACTACCGGCTGCACCAGATGTTCGGCAGGCGGCTGGCTGGCGCCCGTGGACTTCACTTCTTCCTGACGCAAGCCCAGGCCCGCGGCAAACACCGCCAGAAACCCATAACCGCCGATGGCGTCCGCGCCGACGTAGGCCAGGGCAATCAGCGACAGTGCCAGGTAATCATTCGGGCTCAGCGTACTGTCGTCGTTACGAATGCGCAGCGAGAGTGTCACCCGACCAATGCCGCGTCCCATCCAGTACCCGGTCAGCAGTCCCGCGGGAACCGCCCATAACACACTGCGCAACACCCAGTCCTGCCACTCGCCGGGGCTGCCTTCGCCATGAATCAGCAACAGCCCGAGAATCACGAACGGAAAGGCAATCCCGTCGTTCAATCCGGCTTCACCGGAAAGGCCAAAACGCACGCTGTCGACGTCCCGCGCATCGTTGACCTGCACCAGCGCGGCGAGCACCGGATCGGTCGGTGCCAGGATCGCGCCGATCAGCAGCGACGGCCCCCAAGCCCATTGCAGGCCCCAATGCAGTAACAGGCTGACCCCGGCGATGGTCAACACCATCACCGGCCCCGCCAGCCCGAATGCGATCCGCCAGCGTTTATCGCGCAGCGGCAGACGCAGCTTGAGTCCGCAGACGAACAGCGAAAACAGTACCGCGACTTCCGTCAGGTGCTCCATCCACACAGCAGCGTTTTCCACCGACAGTTTCAGCAGATCGAGGCCGCTGGGGCCAATGCCGATCCCCAGCAACAGGCACACAGCCGAGGTGGTGACCGGCATCCAGCGCAGGTACGAAGAGGTCAGCGCGAGGGTCAGCAATACGGCACCGAGCACCGCGACCCAGATGACAAAGCTCATGGTTGATCACAGCATCGGCTTGCCACCCGTCACGCCGTAGCGCTGACCGGTGATGTAACTGGCTTCATCCGAGGCCAGCAGCACATAGATCGGCGCCACTTCCACCGGTTGCCCGGGGCGGCCGAGCGGGGTATTGCCGCCAAAATTCTGCACTTCTTCATCCGGCATGGTCGAGACGATCAATGGCGTCCAGATCGGCCCGGGAGCCACGCAGTTCACGCGGATTTCCTGCGGCCCGAGCAACTGCGCCAGTCCGCCGGTGAAGTTGGCAATCGCGCCTTTGGTGGTGGCGTAGGCCAGCAGTGTAGGTTTGGGCAGGTCGGAGTTGATCGAGCTGGTGTTGATGATCGACGCGCCGGGGCGCATGTGTTTGAGCGCCGCCTGGCACAGACGGAAAATTGCGGTGATGTTGACGTCGAAGGTCATCACCCATTCTTCGTCGGGAATTTCTTCGAAGGTTTCGTGGGTCATCTGGAATGCAGCGTTGTTGACCAGCACGTCGATGCGCCCGAAGCGTTCGACGGTCTTGTCGACCAGCGCCTGGCAATGGGCCTTTTGCGCAATGTCGCCGGGCAGCAGCAGGCACTGGCGGCCCGCCTGTTCAACCCAGCGCGCGGTCTCTCTGGCGTCGTCATGTTCGTTGAGGTATGCCACGGCGACGTCTGCACCTTCGCGGGCGAAGGCAATCGCCACGGCGCGACCGATGCCGCTGTCGGCGCCGGTGATCAGCGCAATCTTGCCAGCCAGTCGCCCGGAACCGACGTAGCTTTGTTCGCCGCAATCGGGGGACGGCTGCATTTTGCTTTGCGAACCGGGCACCGCTTGGGCCTGGGCGGGAAAGGGTGGTTTTGGATAGTCGGTCATCGCGGGTCTCCGAGGTCTCAGGGCTGGTATGGGCGGTTGACCCGGACGGTTTGCCGTGAGTTCGATCGGATGTTGGATGACCGCAACACCAATGTGGGAGCGGGCTTGCTCGCGAAGGCGGTGTGTCAGTAAACGATGATGTCGCCTGACACACTGCTTTCGCGAGCAAGCGCGCTCCCACAAGGGATTATCTGAGGGGTCAGCTATTGCGGTGAATCAGGGCACGCTCCATGCGGGTAATGCCTTCTTCGAGCAGCGAGCGCGGGCAGCCGAAGTTCAGGCGCACGAATTGCTGGTGTTGATCGCCGAAGTCGAGACCGGCGCTGAGGCCGACCTTGCCCTGTTCGAGGAAGAACTGCTGCGGGTTTTCCAGCTCCAGCGCCGAGCAATCGAGCCAAGCCAGGTACGTGCCCTGCGGCACATTGATGGTCACGCCCGGCAAGCGGCTGCGCACCGCATTCACCAGCCAGTCACGGTTGGCTTGCAGATAGGTTTTCAGCTCGGCGAGCCACGGTGCGCCTTCGCTGTAGGCGACTCGGGTCGCTTCCATGCCCAGCGGGTTGACGCTGTCGACCATGCCGCAACGGGCGTGGTTGACGCGTTCACGCAGGGCAGCGTCCTGGATGATCATGAACGAGGTCTTGAGGCCGGCAATGTTGTAAGCCTTGCTGGCCGACATCAGGGTGATCGTGCGCTTGGCGATTTCCGGGCTCAGGGAGGCGGTCGGAATGTGCACGCGGCCGTCGAAGCACAGCTCGGCGTGGATTTCGTCGGAGATGATCCAGGCGTCCTGTGCCGCGCAGATATCGGCCACGGCTTGCAGCTCTTCACGGCCGAACACCTTGCCGATCGGGTTGTGCGGGTTGCTCAGGAGCAGGGCGCCGCCACCGTTCAGCGCGTCGCGCAGGCTCTCCAGCGGGGTGGCGCAGGTGCCGTCGGCCTGGGCGACGAATTCCAGTTCGACCTTGTTCAGTCCCCAGTGGCCCGGCGCATGCCGCAGCGGCGGGTAGTTCGGCACTTGCACCACGACGTTCTGCTGCGGCTGCACCAGCGCTTTCAAAGCCATGTTGAAACCGGACTCAACGCCTGGCAGGAAGATCAACTCCTGCGGTTTGACCTTCCAGGCGAACTTGTTCCATAGGTCGGCGACGATGGCCTCACGCAGGTTGTCCTGAGCCACGCTGTAACCCACCAGCGGGTGCAGCAAACGCTGCTGCAGAGCCTCTATGATCACCGGCGGCGCAGCGAAATCCATGTCAGCGACCCACATTGGCAACACATCGGCCGGGTAGCGGCTCCACTTGGTGCTGCCAGTGTTGTGGCGGTCGAATACCTGATCAAAATCGAAAGTCATGCGCGGTCTCGTGAAGGCGGGTTGTTCATGGCCGCCATGATAAGCCGCAACCCCTGCAGGAGCGAGCCTGCTCGCGATTGCGGTTTTAAATTCAACATTTGAGCAAGCTGACCCACCGCTATCGCAAGCAGGCTCATGCCTGCAACGAGCGGTGTGAATACAGTTCCGACAAACGGCCGACGGTCGGTTTTCACACAGAGTGTGTGGTCTTTGTCTACAGTGAAAAAGTCGGCAGCCTTTCTGCCGTCACCGTGTTTGTCCAGAAAAAACCCGGCACCAGTACCGGGTTCCACCTGATCAGGAGTGCACGATGGATCTCAGCCGTCGTCAATTCTTCAAGGTCGCCGGTATCGGCCTTGCAGGCTCTAGCCTGGGCGCGTTGGGCATGGCCCCGACGCTGGCCTTCGCCGAGCAGGTGCGTCACTTCAAGCTCGCCCACACCCATGAAACCCGCAACACCTGCCCGTATTGCTCGGTCGGTTGCGGATTGATCATGTACAGCCAGGGCGATGCCGCGAAGAACGTCGCGCAAAATATCATCCACATCGAGGGCGACGCCGACCACCCGGTCAACCGCGGCACCCTGTGCCCGAAAGGCGCCGGCCTGCTGGACTTCATTCATAGCCCGGGCCGCCTGCAATACCCGCAGGTGCGCAAGCCCGGCAGCAGCGAATGGACCCGCGTCAGTTGGGACGAAGCGCTGGATCGCATCGCCGACCTGATGAAGGCCGACCGCGACGCCAACTTCATCGAAAAGAACGCTACCGGGCAAACGGTGAACCGCTGGCTCACCACCGGGTTCCTCGCAGCGTCGGCAGCGTCCAACGAAGCGGGTTACATCACCCAGAAGGTGATTCGCAGTCTCGGCATGCTGGGGTTCGATAACCAGGCGCGTGTCTGACACGGCCCGACGGTGGCAAGTCTTGCCCCGACGTACGGCCGTGGTGCCATGACCAATACCTGGACCGATATCGCCAACGCGAATCTGATCCTGGTGATGGGTGGCAACGCAGCAGAAGCGCATCCGTGCGGTTTCAAATGGGTGACCGAGGCCAAGGCGCACAACGCTGCCCGGCTGATCGTGGTCGACCCGCGTTTTACCCGGACCGCTTCGGTGGCCGACTATTACGCGCCGATCCGCACCGGCACCGACATCGCCTTCATGGGCGGGCTGATCAATTACCTGCTGACCGAGGACAAGATCCAGCACGAATACGTGCGCAATTACACCGACGTCTCGTTCATCGTCAAGGCCGGCTATGGCTTTGAAGACGGTATTTTCAGCGGCTACGACGCGGCCAAGCGCACCTATACCGATAAGTCCGGCTGGGGTTACGAGCTGGGTGAGGATGGTTTTGCCAAGGTCGACCCGACCCTGCAGGACCCGCGCTGCGTCTATCAACTGATGAAGCAGCATTACAGCCGTTACAACATTGATCTGGCGAGCCAGATCTGCGGCATGCCGGTCGATGCCATGCAGAAAATCTGGGATGAGATTGCCACGTGCTCCACGCCCGGCAAGACCATGACCATTCTCTATGCCCTGGGCTGGACGCAACACTCGATCGGCGCGCAGATCATTCGCAGCGCGGCGATGGTGCAATTGCTGCTGGGCAACGTCGGCATGCCGGGCGGCGGCGTCAACGCCTTGCGCGGGCACTCGAACATTCAGGGCCTGACCGACCTCGGGTTGTTGTCGAACTCGCTGCCGGGTTATCTGACCCTGGGCAGCGATGCCGAGCAGGACTACAACGGCTTCATCAAAAAACGCACGCAGATGCCGTTGCGTCCGGGGCAATTGTCCTACTGGCAGAACTACAGCAAATTCCACGTCAGCCTGATGAAGTCGTGGTACGGCGCCAACGCCACGCTTGAGAACAACTGGAATTACGATTATCTGCCGAAGCTCGACATCCCCAACTACGACGTCCTGAAGATGTTCGACCTGATGAGCCAGGGCAAGGTCAACGGCTACATGTGCCAAGGGTTTAACCCGATCGCCGCGCTGCCGGACAAGAACCGGGTGATGGGCGCACTGGCCAAACTCAAATGGCTGGTGGTGATGGACCCGCTGGCCACCGAAACCTCGGAGTTCTGGCAAAACGTCGGGCCGTACAACGACGTGAAAAGCGCCGAGATTCAGACTGAAGTCATTCGGCTGCCGACCACCTGCTTTGCCGAGGAGGACGGCTCGCTGGTCAACAGCAGCCGCTGGCTGCAATGGCACTGGAAAGGTGCCGACGGCCCGGGCGAAGCGCAGACCGACATCCGCATCATGAGCGAGCTGTTCCTGCGCCTGCGCAAACGTTATCAGGCCGAGGGCGGAAAATTCGCCGATCCGCTGCTGAAACTGTCGTGGCCGTACAAGATTCCGGATGAGCCATCGCCGGAGGAGCTGGCCAAGGAAATCAACGGCAGCGCCATGGTCGACTTCACCGACGCCAGCGGTGTGGCGGTCAAGGCCGGCTCGCAACTGGCGGCGTTCGCGCAGCTCAAGGACGATGGCAGCACCGCGTCCGGTTGCTGGATCTTCGCCGGCAGCTGGACCGAGGCCGGCAACCAGATGGCCCGACGCGACAACGCCGACCCGTACGGCATGCACCAGCACCTGGGCTGGGCCTGGGCGTGGCCGGCCAATCGGCGGATCCTCTACAACCGTGCATCGGCGGATGTCTCGGGCAAACCGTGGGATCCGAAAAAACGCCTCGTATGGTGGAACGGCAAGGCCTGGGGCGGCACCGACGTGCCGGACTACAAGGCCGATGTGCCGCCGGAAGCCGGGATGAACCCGTTCATCATGAACCCCGAAGGCGTGGCGCGGTTCTTCGCCGTCGACAAGATGAACGAAGGGCCATTCCCCGAACATTACGAGCCGTTTGAAACGCCGATCGGCATCAACCCACTGCACCCGCAAAACAAGAAAGCCACCAGCAACCCGGCGGCGCGGATCTTCGATTCGGTCTGGGAAAGCCTCGGCGAAGCCAAGGACTTCCCGTACGCCGGCACCAGTTACCGGCTGACCGAGCACTTCCACTTCTGGAGCAAGCATTGCAAGTTGAATGCGATTGCCCAGCCGGAGCAGTTCGTCGAGATCGGCGAAGTGCTGGCGAAGGAGAAGGGCATTGCGGCCGGGGATCGGGTACGGGTCAGCTGCAAGCGCGGGTTCATCGAGGCGGTCGCGGTGGTGACCAAACGCATCCGACCGCTGCAGGTCAACGGCCAGGTGGTGCATCAGATCGGCATCCCGTTGCACTGGGGGTTCACCGGTCAGACGCGACACGGTTACCTGACCAACACCTTGGTGCCGTTTCTCGGCGATGGCAACACACAGACGCCGGAATCCAAGTCATTCCTGGTCAACGTGGAGAAGCTCTGATGGAGAATCTATAGATGGCCAGCCAAGACATCATTGCCCGCTCGGCCACCACCACGGTGCCGCCCTCGGTGAGGAATCAGCAGGAAGTCGCCAAGCTGATCGATACCACCAAATGCATCGGTTGCAAGGCCTGCCAGGTCGCCTGCTCGGAATGGAACGAGCTGCGCGACGAGGTCGGCCACAACCATGGCACCTACGACAACCCGCAGGACCTGAGCGCAGAAACCTGGACCTTGATGCGCTTCACCGAACACGAAACCGACGCCGGCAATCTGGAGTGGCTGATCCGCAAGGACGGCTGCATGCATTGCGCCGAGCCGGGTTGCCTGGCGGCCTGCCCCAGTCCCGGGGCGATCATCAAGCACGCCAATGGCATCGTCGATTTCGATCAGGACCACTGCATCGGCTGCGGCTATTGCATCACCGGTTGCCCGTTCAACATTCCGCGGATTTCGCAGAAGGATCACAAGGCCTACAAGTGCACCTTGTGTTCGGACCGGGTGGCGGTGGGGCTGGAACCGGCTTGCGTGAAAACCTGCCCCACCGGGGCGATTGTCTTCGGCAGCAAGGAAGACATGAAGGAACACGCCGCCGAACGCATCGTCGACCTGAAAAGCCGCGGCTTCGACAACGCCGGTCTGTACGACCCGGCAGGCGTCGGCGGCACCCATGTGATGTACGTGTTGCACCACGCCGACACGCCGAAGATCTACGCCAACCTGCCGCAGGACCCGAGCATCAGCCCGTTGGTGGGCTTGTGGAAAGGCATCAGCAAACCGCTGGGCCTGCTGGCGATGGGCGCGGCGGTGCTGGCCGGATTCTTCCACTACGTGCGGATCGGGCCGAACCGCACCGAAGAAGATGACCATCCCGCGCCGCCGGACACTTCGGTGCACGTTGTTGATCCGGCGGTGCACACCTTCGATCCACGCGGGGAGGACCGGCCATGAGCAACAAGACGATTCTGCGTTACACCGCCAACCAGCGCACCAATCACTGGCTGGTGGCGATTCTGTTCTTCATGGCCGGGCTGTCGGGGCTGGCGTTGTTTCATCCGTCGATGTTCTGGCTGACCAACCTGTTCGGCGGCGGGCCGTGGACGCGGATTCTGCACCCGTTCATGGGCGTGCTGATGTTTGTGCTGTTCCTTGGCCTGGTCTTCCGCTTCTGGCGCTCGAATTTCTTTATCGACAACGACTGGAAGTGGATGCGCCGCATTGATCGGGTGTTGGTCAACGATGAAGAAAGCGTGCCGCCGGTGGGTAAGTACAACGCCGGGCAGAAGATGCTGTTCTGGACTTTACTGCTGTGCATGCTCGGGTTGCTGTTGACCGGGCTGGTGATCTGGCGCGCGTATTTCAGTGCGTATTTCGGCATCACCGTGATCCGTTGGGCGATGCTTCTGCATGCGCTGGCCGGGTTTGTGCTGATCCTCAGCATCATCGTTCACATCTACGCCGGCCTGTGGATCAAGGGCTCGGTGGACGCGATGCTGCATGGCTGGGTCAGCCGTGCCTGGGCGAAGAAACACCACGAACTCTGGTACCGCGAAATCACCCGCGATGAACGCAATCCGGATGTGCCGCAGCGACCGATCACCAAAAAGGGCTGACCTTTGGCAACCATTCTTGAACCCGGGGAAATCGAAGCGGCGGCCAGTTCGCCGCCGTTTCTGCACTTGCCACCGCACAACCTGTTCACCTTGCGCGCGCAACGTCTGGAGCAATTGGCCCAAGGGCATGCGCTGGCCGACTACCTGCGTCTGATCGCCGGGTTGTGCCGGGTGCAGCAGCAGGTTTTCGACGATCCACCGCTGACGGTGCCGTTTGATCAGCAAAGGATTGAAGCCTGTCAGCAACATGGCTTGCCGCCGTTCGCCGCTGATACGCTGGTGCGCGAAGAGGGTTGGCAGGCTTATCTCGGCGCTTTGCTAAAACGCTATGAGCCGGTTGAACAGCCCGCCGTTGTTGAGGCGGTGAATACGCTGCAGGGCGCAAGTTCGGGCCAGTTGCGCGCATGGGCGGTGGCCTTGGTCAGCGGCCAGTACTCGATGGTGCCGGCGCAACTGGTGCCGTTTCTCGGCGCCGGGCTGCAAGTGGCCTGGAGTCACTGGCTGCTCAGCGCACCCAACCTGCAACTGAAACCCGGTGACAGCCTCAGCCAATGCCCGGGTTGTGGTTCACCGGCGATGGCCGGGGTGATCCGCCATCGCGGCAAACACAACGGCCTGCGTTATCTGGTGTGTTCGCTGTGCGCCTGCGAATGGCACGTGGTGAGGGTCAAGTGCGTGTATTGCGAGTCGAGCAAAGGCCTCGATTACCTGAGCCTTGAGGATGATCGGCATGCAGCCAATCAGGCGCCGATTCGGGCGGAGGTCTGCCCAGGCTGTAACAGTTATCTGAAACTGCTGTATCTGGAAAACGATGCCGACGGCGAAGCACTGTCGGCGGACCTCACCAGCCTGCTGCTCGACATGCGTCTGACGCAGGATGGATATCAGCGTCTGGCACCGAATCTGTTACTGGCGCCGGGAGACGAATGACCAGAACGTCTACACTCCTGAAAACTTGTGGGAGGGGGCTTGCTCCCGAAGGGGCCGTGTGAGTCAGATCATTTGTAGCTGACTCACCGCATTCGCGAGCCCCCCCCTCCCACAATGGGGGGCCGGTGTGCTGTGTCTGAACGCGTTGCGTCAGGTCATGCCGGAAAGTCTTTTGTTTTCGGGAGTGGCTGATGTCCGCAAGTGTTGCCCCGCGTTTACCGTCCATTGATGGTTTGTTGCGTCACCCGGCCTGTGTGCCGTTGGCCGAGCGTTATGGGCGTGAGTCGTTGCTGGCCAGTTTGCGCCAGTTGCTCGATGAGTTGCGCTCTAGCGTGTTGAACGGGCAATTATCAGCCGTCGAAATCAGCCCAGACGTGCTCGCCGGGCGCGTCGGCGAGCGCCTGGCGCAACAACAGCGCAGCCACGTGCGGCGGGTGTTCAACCTGACCGGCACGGTGCTGCACACCAATCTTGGCCGGGCGCTGTTGCCGGATGAAGCCATCGAAGCAGTGCAGATGGCCGCGCGATATCCGCTCAATCTCGAATTCGATCTGGCCAGCGGCAAGCGCGGTGATCGCGACGATTTGATCGAAGGCCTGATCCGCGAGTTGACCGGCGCCGAAGCGGTCACCGTGGTCAACAATAATGCCGCTGCGGTGCTGCTGACCCTGAACAGCCTCGGCGCGCGCAAGGAAGGCATCATTTCACGCGGTGAGCTGATCGAAATCGGCGGTGCGTTCCGCATCCCCGACATCATGGCTCGCGCCGGCGTGCGCCTGCACGAAGTCGGCACCACCAATCGCACACATGCCAAAGACTACGAAGCGGCGATCAGCCCGCGCAGCGGTTTGATCATGCGCGTGCATGCAAGCAACTACAGCATCGAAGGCTTTACCGCCCGCGTGCCCACCGCCGAACTGGCCGAGCTGGCCCATCGGCATGGTTTGCCATTGCTGGAAGATCTGGGCAGCGGCAGCCTGCTGGACCTGACCCGTTGGGGCTTGCCGGCTGAGCCGACGGTGCGTCAGGCGCTGCTCGATGGCGCGGATATCGTTACGTTCAGCGGCGATAAATTGCTCGGTGGGCCGCAGGCCGGATTGATCGTCGGGCGCAAAGAGCTGATCGCGAAGATCAAGAAGAACCCGCTGAAACGCGCGCTGCGGGTGGACAAATTGACCTTGGCGGCGCTGGAAGCGGTGCTCGGCTTGTATCGCGATCCGGATCGCCTCGCGGAACGTCTGCCGAGTTTGCGGCTGTTGACTCGCTCGCAAGCCGACATTTTCGCCCAAGCTTCGCGTTTACAACCGGCGATGGCTGAGGCCTTGAGCGAATCCTGGCAGGTCAGCGCCGTTCAGGCCTTGGGCATGATCGGCAGCGGCAGCCAACCGGTGGCGCGATTGCCGAGTGCGGCGCTGTGTTGTCGCCCGCAGGTTTCAAAGCGTTTGCGTGGGCGTTGTCTGCTGAATCTGGAAGCGGCGCTGCGCGGTTTGCCGATCCCGGTGCTCGGGCGCATTGACGACGATGCGCTGTGGCTCGATCTACGTCAGCTCGACGATGAAACAGCGTGGCTGGCGCAATTGCCGCAGTTGCAGGTCGAATCGTGATCGTCGGCACTGCCGGGCACATCGACCACGGCAAGACCTCGTTGCTGCAGGCCCTGACCGGGCAAACCGGCGACCGCCGCCCGCAGGAACGCGAACGCGGGATGACCATCGACCTCGGTTATCTCTACGCGCAGCTAAAGCCCGGTGCCGGGCTGACCGGGTTCATCGATGTGCCGGGCCACGAGAAATTCACCCACAACATGCTCGCCGGGGCGCAGGGCATCGATCTGGTGTTGCTGGCGGTGGCAGCGGACGACGGGGTGATGCCGCAGACCCGCGAGCATCTGGCGATCGTCCAGTTGCTGGGCATTCCCCGGGCGCTGGTGGCGATCACCAAGTGTGACCGGGTCGAACCGGGCAGGTTGAAAGAGGTTGAACGCCAGGTTCTCGATTTGCTGGAAACCGGGCCGTTTGCCGATGCGTCGACGCTGGCGGTGTCGAGCGTAACCGGGCAGGGCGTCGATGAGTTGCGTCAGCGTTTGTTGCAAACCCAGGGCGAAGTGCATGAGCGCAGCCGCGAAGGTGGATTCCGTCTGGCCATCGACCGCGCCTTCAGCGTGGCCGGCGCGGGCATCGTGGTCACCGGGACGGCGTTGTCGGGTACGGTTAGCGTCGGGGACAAACTGGCGCTCGGGCCGTCCGGAAAATCGGTCAGGGTGCGTGGCTTGCATGCGCAGAATCAACCTGCCGAACAGGCCTTCGCCGGGCAACGCGTTGCACTGAATATCAGCGGTGATCGGCTCACGCTGGAGCAGATCCATCGCGGCCAATGGTTGTTGGCCGAATGGCTGCACGCACCGACGCAACGGGTCGATATCGAGTTTCAGCTGCTGCCCGGCGAGCGCACGTTCGAACACTTTCACCCGGTGCATGTGCACCTCGGTACCCAGGACGTGATCGCTCGCGTGGCTTTGCTCGAAGGCCCGCGCTTGAACTCCGGCCAGCGCATGTTCGCGCAACTGCTGATCAACGCCCCGGTGCATGCGGTGAAGGGCGATCGGGTGATCCTGCGTGACCCGAGCGCGCAACGCACCCTCGGCGGTGGCCAGGTGCTCGACCCGTTCGCCCCGGCCCGACAACGCCGCAGCCCGGAACGGTTGGCGCAACTGCAAGCCTTGGTGCGCAGCGACAGTCTTGAGCAAGCGCTGCCGGTGTTGCTCAACCACAGCGCCGGTGGCCTGGATCCGCAGCGGCTGGAGCGTCAGTTCAATCGTCAACGTGCAGACTGGTCACTACCGTCCAACGTGCGCCTGATCGACACCCGCCAAGGCCCGGTGCTGTTCAACGTGCAGCGTTGGGGACAACTGAAGTTCACCGTGCTGGAGCAACTGGCAAAACTCCATGAGCTGGAACCCGACCAGATGGGCCCGGATCGCGACCGTCTGCGGCGCTTCAGCGGTCTGGCGCTGGAGCGTTCGACCTTTGCCAGCCTGCTGGACGAATTGCGTGCCGCCGGATCGATCAACGCCAGTGGGCCGTGGCTGCACCTGCCGGATCATCAGGTACGTTTGAATGCCGAAGACGAAACCCTGTGGCTGCGCCTGCAGCCGCTGTTCGAACAGGCCGGATACGATCCGCCGTGGGTGCGCGATGTCGCAAAAATACTCGGTGAGGACGACGCGGCAGTGCGCCTGTTGCTGCGCAAACTGGCGCGCCTGGGGCTGATGTACCAAGTGGTGCGTGACCTGTTTCTGCCTGACGTGCAACTGCGGCGCATGGCCAGCGTGCTGCTGCAACTGGAACAGGAAAATCCACAGATCCAGGTGACAACGTTCCGGGATGCGCTAGGCTTGGGACGCAAACGCTGTATTCAGTATCTGGAGTATTTCGACCGCCTTGGCCTGACCCGACGCATCGGCGAATCCCGCGTGATCCGCCACGACAACGCGCTGGCCAGTGCCGACGCACCCTGAGTTCAATGGAAGGCAATCGCGCCCGGTGGCGCGGCCGGGCTTCAAACCCGGTTGGGGACGGCATCCGTTCCCGGGCAGGTTCGACTCCGGCTGCCTTCCGCCAATTACGCACTATTCAAAAAGCCTCTGTGGGATCGGGCTTGCTCGCGGATGCGGTGTGTCATTCAACATCTGTGTTGAATTATCGGCCGCCTTCGCGAGCAAGCCCGCTCCCACAATGGATGTCGGTTTACAGGCAGCCATACTCGCGGGCCGTGCGATCGACGGCGATGCGGGTTTTGTCGACCAATTCATCCAGCTCCGCCCGCGTGGCAATCAGCGCCGGGGCCATGATCATTCGTCCCAGAGTAGAGCGGATGATCAAGCCTTCTTCAAAGCCAATGGTGCGGCAACGCCAGGCGATGTCGTTCTCGTTGGCGAAACGCTTGCGGGTGGCTTTGTCTTCGGCGAACTGCAACGCGGCAACCAAACCAACGCCCTGAATTTCACCCACCAGCGGATGGTTGCCGAACACTTCGCGCAGGCAGTTCTGCAGATAAGGCCCGGTATCGTTTTTCACTTGGGTGACCACGCCTTCATCGCGCAACGCCTTGAGGTTGGCAATCGCCACCGCTGCGGCCACTGGGTGCCCGGAGTAGGTCAGGCCGTGGGCGAACACGCCGCCTTTTTCCACCAGCGCTTCAGCCATGCGCCGCGACAGGATCAGGCCGCCCATGGGGATGTAGCCGGAGGTCAGGCCCTTGGCGATCGACAGGGTGTCGGGCTCGAAACCGAAGGCCTGATGCGCAAACCATTCGCCGGTACGGCCGAAACCGCCGATGACTTCGTCGGCGCACAGCAGCACGTCGTACTTTCGGCAGATGCGCTGGATTTCCGGCCAGTAAGTGGCAGGCGGGATGATCATGCCGCCGGCGCCCTGGAACGGTTCAGCGACGAACGCGGCAACCTTGTCGGCGCCCAGTTCGAGAATCTTGTCTTCCAGTTGTTTCGCTGCGCGCAGGCCGAATTCTTCGGGGCTGAGGTCACCTTCGTGGGCGAACCAGTACGGTTCATCAATGTGCGCCACGTCGGGGATGGTGCCGCCCATTTCGTGCATGAACCTCATGCCGCCCAGCGCCGTCGCGGCCAGGGTCGAGCCGTGGTAGCCGTTCCAGCGGCCGATCATGATTTTCTTTTCGGGTTGGCCCATCACCTGCCAGAACTTGCGCACGGTGCGGATCAGCACTTCGTTGGCTTCGGAGCCGGAGTTGGTGTAGATCGCGTGGCTGTAGTGCTTGGGCAACAGGCTGAACAGCAGTTCCGACAACTCGATCACCTGCGGGTGAGTGGTGTGGAAGAACATGTTGTAGTAGGGCAGTTGTTGCAGCTGTGCAGTCGCGGCGGCGGCCAGGTCCTTGCGCCCGTAACCGAGGTTGGTGCACCACAGGCCAGACATGCCGTCGAGATAACGATTGCCGTCGTTGTCCCACAACGCCAGGCGATCACCGCTGACCATCACCCGCGGGCCTTCCTCGTTGAGTGCTTTCTGGTCGACGAACGCATGAATGTGGTGGGCGGCGTCGGCGGCCTGGTAATCGCGGGTACTGCGGGTCGGATCGAATTCGGTGGACATGGCTGATCTCCAGAGAATGGGGCGGGTGAGTGCGTTCATTCCAGCGCTGCACGGCTAATATTTGTCACTTTAAAATATTTTTGTAAAGAAAATATTTGTCGGTGAAAAAAGATATCCGTAGGCTGATCGCCATTGGCAAGGATCATCAGAGGCAACATGAGCGGACTCAGAGAGCGGCAGAAGGAACAGCGCCGGCAAGTGATTGCCGAAGCGGCACTTGAGCTGTTCAAGACCAACGGCTTTGCAGCCACCACACTGGACCAGATTGCGGTGCAGGCCGGGGTGTCCGCGCCGACGGTGGTGAATTACTTCGGCGGCAAGCAGGAGATTCTGCTGGCGTTGCTCAAGCAGCCCGACGAGCAGGCCATGCGTGATGCGCGGGCCAATCTGGATGACGACAGCGATCCATTGGAGGCGCTGTGCGAGTTCGAAGGGCTGATGACCGATTACCAGCTGCAGGCAATGCCGGCCTCACTGTGGCGCGAACTGGCGCCGTTCCTGCTGACCGGTGAACTGGCCCAGGCCTTGAGCCCGTGGAATGTGGCAGTGATTGAAGAGACCAAGGCGTTGCTTGGGCATTTTCAGGCGCAGGGCAAGGTGCGTGCATCGGTCGATCTGGAGGTGGCCGCGACGCTGTTCAACCAGTACGCGAACATGGCGTTCATTCGTCTGGCGACCCAGGAAGTGCCGGACCGACCAGCGCATGCCTTGCACATGCGCGGGGTGCTGACGCTGTTGTGTCACGGCATGCTGGAGAGGTGAACCTGGCGTGCAGAGCTTGCGCGCAGCAGCCGGACGGTAGAGGTACCTGTCAACTCTGACAGTTATGTCGGCGGCCAAAGCGACTTACGCTCCTGCTCTCCCTTGTGTCCGGGAGATAACCCAAAGGGGAGCCGCGCAATGAAACCTGAAAAACTGCACAACACCCGTGGCAATGTCCAGGCAACGATTGAGGACAGAGACGGCAAACTGGCATTCATCGCTAGAACAGAACTGGAAATAAGGGAGACTGCAGAACAGTTCAGGATCAGCGCCACTATGAGGCACGACGTCCAGACTTTCAGGGTGATTGAACTCTGGTTTCCCAATACCCTTGCAAATGACGGCACGGAAAACCGGTTTTCGCTGAAACCCTCGCCCGACAGCAAAACACAAGGGCGCTATTCATACTTTCCAGAAGGCGTTTCCCTGGGGTCATACGAGGGCGTGCTTACAGTGCACTACGACTGGAAAACCGCGCGCATGTGGGGTTCGTTCGATTACAGCGTTCACTCCGGCCCGGACGAGATTATTTCCGTGAGCTCAGGCATCTTCGATCTCACCGGCATTACCGTTGCACACCTGGCAGGTAAAGGGACATTCGAGGGGACGGTCGACAAGGAAAACTTCAATGCCGTTGAAGTCGGTATTCAACGCAAGGAAGTCGACGGTAAACCTTATCTTGAGGTCGTTGGCCGCACTCATCCGCCCATTGGCGCAGAACATATCACCCTGATCATCGATGCTGATTTGCAGGGACTGACGCACCCACTGGGAAGGTCAGACAGCAAGGTTCAAGCGCTTTACTTTCACTCTCCATTCGGATTCTTTTACGCAAGAAGCGGCGAAGTGACCTTTGCCTCCTTGCCCACGCATACCCACGCAAAAGGCACGCTAACCGGCGCCTTCCAACAAAACGAAGAACCGCCCCGCAAGGTCAACTGCACGTTCGATATCACCGAAACCCCAACCCGATAATCCCCGCCCCCGAACACCGGCCGCCCCGCAGGCAGCCGGTTTGCGGCTTCCGTGGCGTTACCAGCGGCGCGGCAATTCGACGTTGCGCTCGGCTGCTGCCAAGGCGTGGATCAGGCCGGCCTTGTCGAATGCAATGCAATAGGCCGGTTTGGCCCGCTCGAATCGCCAGCTCTCATCCAGGTTTCCTGCGTCGACCGCATCAAAACCGATTTCATCCAGAAGCCGACTGACGAGTGCCTTGGCCTGCGCATCATCAGCTGCAATTGGCAACGCCCGGCGCTCGTTCGAATGCGCCGGCCGTGCGTCCTTGAGCAGATCACCGGCAAGGATGGCATTGAACACCTTGACCACCGTTGCCCCGGTCAGGTGCTGCGCGAGCAACCGGCTGGTGGTGCTTTGATGATTATCAAGGGCCGCGATATGGCCGTCTCGATCGGGGTAATAGTTGTTGGCGTCCAGCACGGTTTTGCCCACAAACCATGCGCTTGGCAGGCTGGGGTAGTGCTCGAACGGAATCGCCACCAGCACCACATCAGCAAACTGCACCGCTTGTTCGGCGCTGCCGATCTGGCAGCCGGCGATACCGCTGAGCACGCTGCTCATGGTTTGCGGCCCGCGCGAGTTACTCAGCATTGCTTCATGCCCGGCGGCAATCAGCAATTGCGCCACGGCGCGCCCTATGAATCCGGCTCCAACAATTCCAATACGCATCACGTGCTCCTTGATCGGGTTTGAAGGGCCTATGATGATTGCTAACCAGATGCTGATAAATTGCGGTTTGTTACTTGCTTTCGATAACGGGAGTTTCGAATGGATCGTCTTGGCAGCATGGCGGCTTTTGTAATGGCTGCCGAAGCAGGCTCTTACGCCAGTGCCGCTCAACGCTTGGGCATGTCGGCGCAGATGGTCGCCAAGCATGTCGCGGCGCTTGAACACAGGCTGGGTGCGCGGCTGCTTAATCGCACCACGCGCCGGCAGAGTCTGACCGAACTGGGCAGTGCGTATTACGAGCGTTGCAAGCACATTGTGGCTGAAGCCGAGGCCGCCGATTCACTGGCGCAAATCATGAGCGACACACCGCGTGGAAAACTCAAGGTCAGTGCGCCCGTGACCTTTGGTTCCTATAGCCTGATGCCCTTCGTGACCGGGTTTCTACGGGAGTTTCCCGAAGTGGAAATCGACCTGCATCTGACCGACCGCGCCGTGGATCTGGTGGAAGAGGGCTTTGAGGTGGCTTTCCGGATCGGTCCTCTTGCCACCTCCAGCCTGACGGCCAGACCCTTGGCCCCCTATCGACTGATGGTCTGCGCGTCACCCGCGTATCTGGCGGCGCGCGGGACACCGCGTGTGCCGGAGGATTTGCAGGCACACGAGTGCCTCGGTTACGCCTATTGGTCGCGGCCGGCTGATCGTGAGTGGCAGTTTTTCAAGGGGTCGCAGGCGTATAGCGTGCCGGTGACCAGCCGTTTGCACGTCAACGAGAGCAAAGCCTTGCTGTCGGCGGCGGTGGATGGTTTCGGCATCGTGCTGGGGCCGGCGGATTTTCTTCAGCCGGCCTTGCGTGCGGGAGCGTTGGTTCAGTTACTTGAGGGTTTCGAGACGCCCAGCCGAGCGATGCATCTGCTGTACACGGCGAACCGGCAGAAAACGGCCAAGGTTCGCAGTTTTATCGATGCGGCCGTGAAGCACTTTGCGCAGTGAAGCAGGACATGGGGTTAGCGACGAATCGTCGCGTATGACTTGCCCAGATCACTGGCCCAACCGTCCAGCACGCCTTTGACGTCATCGGCGGTCAGCACTTGCTTGTCGTTTTCCAGTGCCAGGCCAGTGCCCTTGCGTACGACTTCGGCGACCACTTCGCCGGTGGAGCCGTCTTCGAACGAGACTTCGGTGGCGATTTCACTGTCCTGGTCACGAATGCCGGTGGCGGTGCTCACGCCGGCGGCGACCAGGGTCACCGGTAGCCATTCATAGAAGCGCAGGCTCTGCGTGCTGGCGGACACGCGGGTGATTGCGGGTCTGACGGTCAGGGTATTCGGGCCGGGTCTGGACACCAGGTGCATGACCTTGCCCAGTTCGAGCCTGAGGGCCGCGTCGTAGTACTCGGTGACGCCCGACAACGTGCTCAGCGGAATCCGCTGCGTCGGCTCGACGCTGGGGTAGAACTGACTCGGCGCCAGATAGACCTGGGTGTAACGGCCGCGGGCCAGCGCAGGGCTGACCCAACCCAGAACCGGCAGGCCTGATGGCGACTTGTGTTCGCTGAGCACGCTGTAATCATGCAGGAAACCGCTGTATTTCTCCGGTTCGACGGTTTTGCTGCTGCAGCCCGACAGGCTCAGAGACGCTGTACACAACAGTGTCATCAAGCAATGGCTTCTCATCATGCGAATCCTTGTTTTGCGCTTTGCACCCGCGTCGTTCAAGCGCGGGCGGTGGTTGGGGAGGAGAGCGGCGGGGTGTTGTCCGAGCACTCGATGCGCAGTTGACCGTGGGTCATGATCCAGTGGATGAGATCGGCGGTCGGGATCGAATGCACGTACTCCACCCATTGCGCCTGGGAAGGCCCGTATTGTTCGAAATAGCGGCGCAAGACGATGCGGCTTTGATCATCTGACAGGCCCAGGCAGAACTCCTGGAACAGCAGCGGCGTATCGTGCTCAGGCGCCGTGGTGCGTTGGCTGAGAATCAACGGATAACGGGCGTCGTGTCCCTCGGCGGTATACCTGCTGTGCAAAGCCTTCATGAAATGCCCCCTGTTTTGGAAGGCGTGCAGGGTGGCAGAGGGTTTTTGCCGCACAATGTCCGCTTGATGTCCGGGACGACGGAATGTTGCACGATTGAAATAAATGACCCGGGCGCCGGAATAGTTTTAGATGCGTTCTTTTTTTGGCCTTGGGATCCTGTGAACGTGAGCAGACTGCTGATCGTCGACGATGACGTGGAAATTCTCGCCTTGCTGAAGAAGTTCTTCGTCCAGCACGCCTACGAAGTCGATGTGGCCGTCGACGGCGCGGCAATGTGGGCGGCGATTGCGCAACAGCGCCCGGACACGATCATTCTCGACCTGATGATGCCCGGCGAGGGTGGCTTGAGCCTGTGCCAGAAAGTGCGGGCGCAGATGGGCATTCCGATCATCATGCTGACCGCCATGGGCGAGTTGAGTGACCGCATCGTCGGCCTCGAACTGGGTGCGGATGACTACGTGACCAAACCGTTTGCCCCGCGTGAACTGCTGGCCCGCTTGCGCGCCGTGCAACGCCGCGCCGGTGAGCAGGTCGGCCCCGCGAGCGAGCCGTCACGGCCGGTAGTCGCTTTCGCCGGTTGGCACCTGGACATCACCTGCCGCGAACTGCGCTCGCCGCAAAACGTGATGATTCCGCTATCCGGTGGCGAGTTTGACCTGCTGGTGGTGTTTCTCGAGCACCCGCAGCGCATCCTTACCCGCGAACAACTGATCGACCTGTCTCGCGGCCAGGGCCATGACGCCTTTGATCGCAGCATCGACGTGCAGGTCAGCCGCCTGCGGCGCAAGATCGAACCGGACAGCAAACGCCCTGACCTGATCCGCACTGTGCGCAACGGCGGTTATATGTTCACGGCCAAGGTCACTCGTTCATGATTCGCCGCTTCTTGCGCCGTGATCCGCTGAGTCGGCGTATCGCCCTGACCATCGTCGCGGCCATGCTTGCTTCGCTGGCGCTCAATTTCCTGTTCGTGGAGGTGGCGGGAACCTGGGCGCGCCCGCCCATCGAACGCACCGGGTTGCTGGAGCAGATTGCCGCCACCGTGAAGTTGATCGAGGCCGCACCGGCACCTTTACGCCGGCAACTGGCGCAAGCGGCAAACGGCCTGACACAAGAGGTGATGTGGAGTGCGCAACGCGACGACCTCGGATTGCCCTCGGGTGGTACGCCACTCACGGCAGGCAAGACATCGGTGTTGCATCAGTTGTTGGGCGATGATCGACAGATTCGGGTGTTCAACCCCGCTGACTGGCCGAGCGGCAGCCCGCTGGGGCGCTATGCGGCGCTGATTCAACTGCCCGATGCCAGCTGGTTGCTGTTCTCTTCGCGCGAGCGCTCCTGGGGACTGGACATCGGCACACGCATCGCGATCATCATCGCCCTCGGCCTGATCGCCACGGTGCTGGTGGCCTGGCTTGCCACACGGCAACTGGCCCAGCCGCTGCAGCGTTTCGCCAGCGCTGCCCGCCGTTTTGGCGGCGATCTGCGTGCGCCGCCGATCAAGATCGAAGGCCCGGACGAGATCCGTCAGGCGATCATCGCCTTCAACACCATGCAGGCGCAGATTCAGCATTACATCAGCGAGCGCACGCACATGCTCGCGTCGATCTCCCACGATTTGCGCGCTCCGCTGACCCGGATGCGCCTGCGCAGCGAGTTCATGGAAGATTTTGATCATCAGGACAAACTGATCCGCGACATTGAAGAGATGCAATCGATGATCAACGCCGCGCTGGCGTTCTTCCGTGAAGACACCCAACCGGAGCAAACCACCGCGTTCGACCTCTCGGAGTTGCTGCAGACGATCATCGACGACTACCGCGACCAGAATATCGCCATCGGTTTCAGCGGCCCGGCACATCTGGTGTATGAGGGACGCCCGCTGGGGATCAAACGGGTAATCGTCAACCTGCTGGAGAACGCCGAGAAGTATGCGCAGCAGCCATGCATTGCGCTGAGCAGTGACGGTTACAGCATCTGTATCGACGTCAGTGACGAGGGGCCGGGAATTCCCGAAGCATCGCTGCAACGGGTATTCGATCCGTTTTTCCGCCTGGAAACCTCGCGTAACCGTGAAACCGGTGGCGTCGGGCTTGGCTTGTCGTCGGCGCGGGCCATTGTCCGCGAGCAGGGCGGGGAGCTGACGTTGAGTAATCGCAACGGTGGTGGCTTGTTGGCTCGGGTCGAGCTGCCTTTGTAATACTTTGAAACATTCAGCCATGGCGAGCGGTCAACAGGACACATTCACTGCAAGAAGCGTCCATGAAAACCCCACGGCCCTCCGCACGCCTTGAACCGCTGTCACAACTTCGCAATCTGAAAATGGCCCGCTCCGCGCACGCTTATGTGCGCGGCAGTACGGTGCAGTTTTACGAGTGGCTGCATAGCCAGCCGGGACGCCGCCTGCCGCAAGGGCCGGCAGTGTGGATCTGTGGCGATTGTCACGCCGGGAACCTGGGGCCGACGGGCGACTTGAAAGGGCGCATCGATATCCACATCCGCGACCTCGACCAAACCGTTATCGGCAATCCTGCGCATGATCTGGTCCGTCTGGCCTTGTCCCTGGCCACCGCCGCCCGTGGCTCGGATCTGCCCGGCGTGGCGACTGCGCGGATGCTCGAAGAAATGATGCGCGGCTACGAGCAGGCGTTTGAAGACGACGTCGATAAAGAACCGCCACGCCCCGCGCAAGTGAAAGCCGGGATGCGCAGCGCGGTGCAGCGCACCTGGAAGCATTTGGCCCAGGAGCGCATCGAAAACACCAAGCCGACTATTCCGCTGGGCAAGCATTTCTGGTCGTTGTCGCGCGAGGAGCGCAGCGCGTTGAAGACGTTGTGCGCCACGCCAGATCTGCACACGTTGGTGACGTCACTGAAGGGCCGCTCGAAGGATGATCGAGTGAAAATGCTCGACTCGGCCTATTGGGTCAAAGGCTGCAGTTCGCTGGGGCTCAAGCGCTATGCGGTTTTACTCGGGGTGGGCGATGGCGATGACGAAGAGTATTGCTTGCTCGACATCAAGGAAGCAGTCGCCGCTGCGGCCCCGCGGGTGGCCCGGGCGGCAATGCCCAGAGACAACGGCAAACGGGTCGTCGAAGGTGCGCGGTTTCTCTCGCCGGGCCTTGGCAATCGGATGATTGCGGCCCGGGTGCTCGACCATGGTTTCTTCATTCGTGAGCTGCTGCCTCAAGACATGAAACTGGAGCTGGATCAGTTGAGTCAGACCGATGCGATGTTGGCCGCCGGGTATCTGGCCCGCGTCGTGGGACTGGCGCATGCCCGGCAGATGGACCTGAGCACACGGGCCTCGTGGATGCGCGAACTGCAAGCGTGTCGCTCAAAGACCCTGGATGCACCGTCGTGGTTGTGGTCGAGTGTCGTGCAGTTGGTGGGCAGGCATGAGAAAGGCTATCTGGAGCACTGCCGGCGTTATGCGCTGGAGCACTGATCCCGCTGGAGGACTCAGTTGTCTGTTGCCGATATGAAGTTTGTTCTGTAGATTTTCATGAAATTACAAGAACAGAATTTCACGAGGCCGCGAATGTTTCAGCAATCCCAGCGCCATGTCGACAGCTACTACGCCCACAGTTGCGCCGATATCCTCACCCAGCGACCGGTGCTCGAAGGCGCGCAGGACAGCGATGTGGTGATCATCGGCGCGGGGTTCAGTGGCTTGCACACGGCGTTGCGCCTGGCCCTGGCGGGCAAGCGCGTCACCGTGCTGGAGGCCAGTCGCGTGGCGTGGGCCGCATCCGGGCGCAACGGCGGGCAGGCGATTCTGGGCTGGTCGTGCGACATGCCACCGCTGGAAGCAGCGCTGGGGTATGAACGGGCAAGGCGCCTGTGGGACGGCATGCGCTGGGCCGCGCAGGAGTTGCGCGCACTGCCCGGGCGTCACGGCTTCGATTGCGACTATCGCCCGGGGCATTTGTGGACGTCGGTGATGCCGCGTCGGGTCAGCCTGCTGACCGAATGGCAACACGAAGCCAGTCACAAGTGGGGTCACGACGGCCTGCAATTCATTCCCCGTGAAGATCTGCCGCAATGGGTCGCCAGCGAGCGCTATCAGGCCGGGCTCTACGATGCTGAAGGCGCACACCTCAATCCGCTGAAACTGGCCCTCGGGCTGGCCACCGCCCTCGAGCGTGCCGGCGGGCGCATCTACGAGCAAAGCAAAGCGTTGAGCTATCAGCCTGAGGGCGATGGTTTCCGGGTCAACAGCGCATGTGGTTCGGTGAAGGCCGACGTGCTGGTGCTGGCCTGCAACGCCTATCTCGATGAACTCGACCCGCAACTCGCCAGCTGCATTCTGCCGGTCGGCACCTATCAGGTGGCCACCGCGCCGCTGAAACCGGAGCAAGCCACGGCGCTGCTGCCGAGCAACGTCTGCGTGACCGACAACCAGTTTGTCCTCGATTACTTCCGCCGCACGCCCGACAACCGCTTGTTGTTCGGGGGCGGCTGCACCTATCTGGGCGGCATGCCCAAGGACATCGCGGCGGCGACCCGGCCGTTTCTCGAGCGCGTATTCCCGCAGCTCAAAGGCGTCGGACTGCAATTTGCCTGGGGCGGGCACATCGACCTGACGATCAAGCGCACCCCGGACATTGGTCGCGACGGCCACCGCTATTGGCTGCAGGGTTACTCCGGCCACGGTGTGCTGCCGACACTGGCCGCCGCCCGCGCAGTGTCGGACGCGATTCTCGGTAAAGACGATGAGTTGGCGTTGTATCAGGGCCTGAGCAATGGCAGCTTTCCCGGCGGTAAATACCTCGCCGCACCGCTGGAAGCCATCGGCAAGGCCTGGTATCGACTGCGCGACAGCATTTGATGAAAAATTTTCTGGAACCCCGGCCATGAACAAGCAAGAAGAAATCGCTGCGCTGGCGATCCTGATCCACGACCTGCGCAAGCACAAGAAATACACCCTGAAAGAACTGGCCGACAAAATCGGCCGTTCGGTGGGCTTTCTCTCGCAGGTCGAACGCGGTCTGTCGCGGCCGACGGTGGCCGACCTGACCGCGATCAGCGAAACCCTGGGCGTGCCGACCACCTATTTCTACAGCCTGCCCAAACCCAAACAGGTGCCTTGGGTCACCCGCCCCGACGAGCGCCGCACGCTGTATTACGCCAACGGCATTACCGACATTCTGGTGTCGCCGCAGATGCGCGCTTCGTTTTCCATGCTCGAAAGTCATCTGGAACCGGGCGCGAGCAGCGGCGACCGGCACCTGAGCGACAGTTCGGAGCAGGGCGGCTATGTCCTCGAAGGCGAACTGACCTTGTGGCTGGGCGATGACGAGGACCCGGTCGCGCTACGTGCCGGCGACAGCTTTCAATTCGACAGCCACACCCGTTGCCGCTACGGCAACCTCACCCAGCAGCTCACGCGCGTGCTCTGGGTCTACACCTGACAATAACAAAAGGAACACCGACGATGGACGCTGTCTGCTCTGACCTGCTCGCTGAAGTGCGTGCTTTTCGCCAACGCTACCCCGAGGTGCGTTATGTCGACCTGATTTCCCTGGACATTCCCGGGCATTTCTACGGCAAGCGTTATCCGGTGGACATGCTCGAAAAAGTCGCTGCAGGCAGCGCGCTCAAACTGCCGCAAAACTGCGTGTTGCTGGGCGTGCAGGGCGGCCTGTTCAAGATCGGCGATTACTGCTTCAACGACGGCGACCCGGACGCCGCGCGCCGCCTCGTCCCGGGCACACTCAAACCGGTGACCTGGGAATCACAGCCGCTGGGGCAGATGCTGATCACCTCCGATGGCACCGCCAAGCCGATCGAGTTCGAACCCCGTGAAGTGCTCGCACAGGTGCTCGATCGCCTCGCGCGCAAAGGTATTCATCCGGTGGTGGCGTTCGAGCTGGAGTTCTACCTGTTCGACAAGAAGCTGCGCGACGGCCTGCCGCAATTCCCTCGCGACGAGCTGAGCGACGATGCCGATGATCAGCCAAACATGCACATCGAGCGCCTGTCGCGTTTCGCCCCGGTGCTGGATGAGATGGTCGAAGCCGCGCGGACCCAAGGCATCGACGCCACGGTAATTACCGCGGAGCTGGGGCCGGGACAGTTCGAGATCAATTTTGGGCATCTGGACGACGGTCTGCGTGCCGCCGACTGGGCGGCGCTGTTCTGTCGCAGCACCCGTGGTGTTGCGCTCAAACATGGCTACCGCGCCAGTTTCATGGCCAAGCCGTACGTCGAGCATCCGGGCAGCGGCATGCACGTGCACGTCAGCCTGTATGACACGGCAGGCAATAACCTGCTGGCCGCCAATCACCAACAGCCGCTGCGCCATGCGGTGGCCGGGTGCCTGGACTTGCTGCCGCACAGCATGCCGATTTTCGCGCCGAACCAGAATGCCATGCGTCGCTTGAGCGGCACGGTGAACACCGCGACCAAGGCGAGTTGGGGTTACGAGGACCGTGACGCGTGCCTGCGCATTCCCGAGTCGGACTCAAAAAACCTGCGCATCGAATACCGTCTGGCCGGCGCCGACGCCAACCCGTATCTGGTGCTCGCGGCGATTCTGGTGGGCCTGGAACACGGGCTGGAAACCGGCAAGGAACCGATCCCGCCACTCAACGACGACCGCAACAGCGGCATCGCTTTCCCCAGCGAAATCCTCGATGCCGTGCGCGCCCTGCAGAATCAACCGCAATTGCGCGCGGGACTGGGCGCCGAGTTCGTCGACGTGTATTGCGAGAACAAGCGCCAGGATCACCTGGCGTTCATGCAGGAGATCAGTGCGCGGGAGTATCGCTGGTACTTGTGAAGGCCAGGATCAGCGCTCCTGAACGATTCGAGGTGCGGTCTGGAGCGCTGCAAGATTGAGTTCCAGCTCTATTTCTGGCCCGGGAATCCAGACCCCCACAGTAAAACCACCCCAGGCCGAAACCAGGAGTTTAGCGACACCTTTTTTGAATCGGCGTTTGACAGACGGCGGTTTGAAGCTGTCGTGGAGGTGAAATTCGACTTCCTCACCATCCTCTCCCGGCCCTTCCACCAGCAGTTTGATACGAACCCAGTTTTTGGAGCGGCCCTCTGAAAAGTCCGCTGAAACCCTGAACCCTGCAAGGCTGGCCTTGCCACCGAACCGGCCTCTTTGCAGATCATCGCGGTACATCACCCGTCGCTTCAGCGCGGGGGCGGTCTCGATGGGTCTGAGGCTAGCGCAATCCTCCTGTTCTTCCTTTGATGCGTTGGTCACGGCCGCATCAAGCATTTTACTGAACCTGTCCAGCCGGCTGGTCAGTTGCCGCGCGGGCAGGCCAAGTGAGACTGCCAGATCTGTGATGCCAACAGTATCCATGGGGCGGTGGTCTGTGTTGTTGATGAGATTAAGTGCCCGCAGGGCCGTTTCTTGAATATCCGAACTCCAGAGCTTCATTTTATCGGCCATACGATTGATGCTCGCATTACCGGTTACCGTTTCAAGTTTTGCTACAACTTGATCAAGCAGCGATGGCAAGTCCTCAGTCGCGGAAGTTCGGCGCAGCCGCGCTTTACTGGCAGATAATTGCCAGCACAACCAGGCGGCGGTGCCTCCTGAAGAGCGGGTAGCGGCTGCCACAAGCGCGGTACCGCGCACAGCGGTGGGGCGGGCGATACTCTCCTCGATTGCCCAGCGCCAGGCGCAATCGAGCATCGGCGGACTTTCAATACGCTTGGGAAGGATTCTGAAGCGGTCCGGGTTGATTGCCTGCGGTATGGCTCGCGCCAATTCCCAATGCGCTGCGAGCGCGTCTGCCGGTATGCCTGGCTGGGCGGGGTTTGGAATCCAGTCGAGGATTCGCCTGCCCCATCGTTGCAAAACGTCTGCACCCGATCCGACAGACGCGCTTTCATCTGGTGCTTGCAAGCTTTCACCCCGCTTGAGGGTTGAAAGTGCAACCAGCGCTCCATAGAACCTGAGCAAGGGGTCGGTTTTCGGGTTATCAAGAACAGACACGACATCGTGTGTGAGTGAGTTTGTTCCATTGGCGAGATCGTAAATCAGCAACTGCGCAAGGCGCATTCGCTCACGCATGCGATAGGTTTCTTCATCGCCACGCACAGTGACGATTACCGTCTCGGCAGGATCGATACCAACGCTATCCTCTGCCACGAACCGTTCGACGTCAGGGACAATCAACCGCGTACGCGTGACCTTTAGAAAAACCACCGTTTTGCGGCCAGCCAGCGACGGAACGATCAGTCCAAGCCGCTCATTGAGGATGGATCGGAAACCGACATGGAAACGGCCAGGTTTGACCTGGTATATGTAGCCTTTTTCATTGGAAAGCAGATCTAGATTCAGCGCCTGGGCAGAGTCTCTTCGCATTGCAACATCGTTTCGGTCGTATAGGCGAATACGCAGGTCTGCCACATTTTCGAGCAGATGGCGCTCACCCGTGACAATCACGACGATTGAAGAGTCCTGTGTTCGTTCGGAGGGTGTCAAAGCATCGCTGACCGCATCAATCAGCGCATGAGTTTGCGGCTTGCTACTTTGTCCTGATATGTCGGACTCCATCTCGCTGGGGTCAAACTTCAACTGCGTTTCTTCCTGACGGCCATCCAGGCGCACCATCGATTCCGACTGATGACCGGCAGAATTCCAGCGCACCAGATACAGCCCTTCGGGCAACCAGGTAGCAAGTTGCCCGGAGCCGCGCGCGATCTCGCTCAGGCTGGAATCCAGCAATCTGATGGCAATGCCCGGCCGGGTAACCAGAGACAACTTGTACAGTGACCGAGAAGTGCCGGACTCATGGGACATGGATGTTCTCCCGAGTGGGTTGCACAAACATTCTGTGGCGCCCCGAGCCGTCATCGATTTCGATCACATAAAGGCTCTCCGGCAGGGGAGGCAATGACAGGGTCGGTCCGGTGACGACGAAGGCAGGCATATCTGCGACGGGTTTATTGTCGCCACCTTTGAGAATCAGCCTGGTTCCGGTTGCCAATGTCGAGACATTCAGAACCGGACCATTGGGAAGGCCCGCCGGCCCCGTCACAATCAATGGTCCGTGCGGATCAGGTCGATACGAGAGATGGGGTACCTGATCATTGTCGGTATAGCTTTTGATATTGGAATGGATGAAGTCTCGAAGCGGAGCCGCGTATAGCTCACCTGCGCTGCCTGGGCGATGCGTGCGTAAACCATCCATCAAGGCTTTGGTAAAGGCACCCCGACACGGCTCCGTGCGCGTTTCGTACGCGGGTTGACCCTCTTGGGCCGCGAATGCCATTCCCCAAGGCGCTATTGGATCACCGTCAAAATCAGAAACCGGCTGTACTTGGGTCATTAATCGTGATGCCTCTGACCTACAGCAATCAGCGAACAAAATGGCTTCGTTGAAGCGTTCGTGGAGTAAGGCCTTGCGAAAGCTCTCGCAAGGCACCAAACCTGCCGCGAGTTCGCTGGATTTCGGATGAAAGTCACCTGCCATAAAGCAGGTTTCATCCTGCCCGCGACCATATATTCGAGCCCGAATGCCATGGCCGGCGAGAAAGACATACACGCGTCTGGCTTCTTCATCATTGTCAACAAATGCGGTGGAGTACGCACCGCGTCCGACAGTTTCAATAGTGGATGTAATTTCCGTCGCCTTGGGTGCGCGCCCATTATCAGGAGGTTGCCAATCGCTATCCTTTTTGTCATCAGGGATGAACCAGTTCGGCAACTCGCCTTCCAGATAACTTTTGAGCCGCCCCGCAGATAACGCGGCAGGCCAGGGATACGTCCAGAAAAAAAGCCTTTCAGCCGGTACGTTGCCACCCAGAGGATCCAGTACCCAATCGGCAAAATCACATGCATCGGCGACAGCGCCTTCCAACGGTTTCTGCGCGGCTCGCCGGTGATAGACATTGATGCCTACAACAATCGCCCAACTCTTCATTGATTGGACCTCAGAACAGCTTGCGGGCTGTGGCCAGAGTCAAGAGTTCTTCATCAAACGCCCCGTGGCTGTCAGCCATCGACAGCGCTGGCGTGGGCGAATAAATGATGCTGCAGTCGTCCTGCTCGAAAAACGCCGAAATGCGTTTCTCTATCGCGCTCTCTACTTGCGTCAGGCCTGACAGTCGCGAGAAGCGCTGCATCCCCAGAAGTGGGGCATCGGTGTAGGCTTCGTGCGTTTGCTCTTCGAAGAGTCCGGAGACCAGATACAGTAGGGAGCTTGGATAGATATACCCCTTGTCGTGTCCCAGTACAGCGTCGCGGCGTTCCAGTTCATCGGTCATGGTTATCATGCGACACCGGGAGACAAGATCACCGGCACGATCAAGCGTTGCAGCAAAAACATCCTTGCGCACAGCAGGCGCGAGCAGGAACAGTTTGACCTTTCCCGGAACGCTTTCGGCCTTCATGTGTTGCAGCAAATGCGCTGCCCAGATGGAGCCAGCGCTGTGGGCGGTCACCACGAAGTCCTGCGTTTGGTGTGTTTTAAGCATTGTCAGTAGCGCACTGCCGAATTTACCGCTACCGAAGTGATCAGCGGCGTCGTTAACCATCATTCCCCACACTTTCGCGCCGATCAGATCACCGTACAGTTCCCGACAGATTTCCTCGACTACGGTTGCGTGGAAACCATGATCCCGACCGCTGTTGAATCGGTTGAAACATCTGAGCGCGATTTTGGCAGCGTGCTTGAGCAGGAACGCTGCAACAGTGACCAACCCGCGTGGCTGCCCCGTGATTGCCGCAGGTGGCTCCAGCTGTTCCTGGATATTTTCGTCCAGGCGTTCCAGCATTTTTCTGCCTGATACAGGATTCGCCCCCGCCGAGGCTGCCCGGGCGCCACTGGGGACGTTGATGGCCTCGTCAATATCTGCAAGAGCTTGCTGGAACCCTGTATCACTCTGAAGTTCTTTCTTGAACTCCAGGGCCAGATCAGCTTCAGATTGCCCGGCGAATATCGCTGCACGCTGGCCTGCCGTTTGACCGGCCGGCAAATGTGAATCGACGTCGTCGAAAGGTCGAGGTCCCTGTTTGCCAGTAATGCGTTGTTGTATCTGCGCTTCGGAAAGTACGACCGGTGGGGCCCCACGAGCTCCGGGGATCGATACCCCGAGTTTGCGGGCGACAAAAGCCAATAACTTGCGCTGAATGGTTTGATAGAGACGATCATCGTGGACAAGCTCGGTCCAGTTGGTCTGGATGGTTTCAAGCGCACCTGTTCGCCACACGACATAGACTTGCGTCCAGTCATCACCGAGGTTCCAGCTGCCTGGTTCATTGCCGGAGAGTCGTTTGGCATTGGCTATTGCCGCAGCTTCATCAGTCAAGCCGCCGTGAAGGTGCAACAACAACTTCGCATCAGGTTTGTTGAGGGCTTGTGCCAGATCCGCCAGCAACTTCTCCTGGCCTTTATCCGCGACTCCATCTCTTGTCAGCACTATATAAGTGGCCATTCTTCGTCCTACCCTGAGCATGGGTTCGATCGTCGCTACCTAGAAGCGTCGATTGTCCAGATACGATAGTTGAAGTTCCGTGAGCGGGTCGGCTATATGACGCGGCCTTTCTTCGGCGGCGAATGATCGGCCGGCTCGGCTCTGGCACTGTTCAGCAACTGCGCGAACGCCGCCTTGTCGATCGGCCGACTCATGAAATACCCCTGAACCTCGTTGCATTGGTCCTTGCCGAGAATGTCCAGTTGTTCTTCGGTTTCCACGCCTTCAGCTGTGACGGTCAGGCCCATGGCCTTGCCGAGACCGATGATTGCCTGCACCACGGCGCGATCGTTGGCGCCGTGGCTGATCGAGGCGATGAAGCGCTTGTCGATCTTGATCCCGTCGAACGGATAGGCACGCAGGTAACCGAGGGATGAGTAGCCGGTGCCAAAGTCGTCCATGTTCAGGCGCACGCCCAGTTGCTTGAGTGCATTCATGGTGGCCAGCGCGCCGTCGGTGTCGACCAGCATCACGTTCTCGGTGATTTCCAGTTCCAGGCGACTGGCCGGAAAACGCGTCTGCACCAGTGCTTCGCGCACGTCTTCGACGACATCGCTGAGGGCGAACTGCGCCGGCGACAGGTTGACCGACAGCAGGATGTCCGACGGCCAGGTGAGGGCGGTTTCACAGGCTTCGCGTAACACCCAGCGGCCCAGTGGCACGATCAGGTCGGTCTGCTCAGCCAGCCCGATGAACAGGTCCGGCCCGAGCAGCCCCTTGGTCGGATGCTGCCAGCGCACCAGGGCTTCGACCGAGACGATGTGCTTGCCGTCGACCGTGTAGCGCGGCTGGTAGTGCAGGACGAATTCGTCGTTCTTCAGCGCGCCGCGCAAGTCGCTTTCCATCTGCCGGCGCGTCTGGATCTGGTCGCTCATGTGTGCTTCGAAATAGCACCAGGTATTCTTGCCTTCGGACTTGGCCTGATACAGCGCGATGTCGGCGCAGCGAATCAGCTCACTGGGCACAAAGCCCTGACGCCGGCTCAGGGCAATGCCGATGCTCGCGCCCACGTGCAGCGGATGATGTTCGAAGATCAGCGGTTGGTGCAGGCTTTCGACCAGCCGCGTGCAGAACCGGTCGACCTCCAGACGGCTGTCCATGCCATTGAGGACCACGACGAATTCGTCGCCACCCAGACGCGCGACAATATCGTGCTCGCGGGTGCATTCACGCAGGCGATTGGCAACCTCCTGCAACACCGCATCACCGGCCGGGTGGCCCAGTGAATCGTTGATCGGTTTGAAATTGTCCAGGTCGATCATCAGCAACGACAGCGGTGGCGCGTGTTCCTTGAGCAGCAGCGCGTCATCCAGATAGCGCGCCAACTGGTTGCGATTGGGCAGGCCGGTGAGGGCATCGTGCATCGACAGGTGCTGGATTTGCGCATGGGCGGCGACTTCGTCGGTGATGTCACTGGCAGTACCGCGATAGCCGCTCACGGCGTGCTTGTCGATGATCGGCCGCGCCGACAATCGGCAGTGACGCTGCTGCCCGGCGTGATCGCGGTAGGTGCAACGCAGGTCGCTGGCATTGCTGTCTTCGCTGAGCTTCTTCAGCCACAGCTCCAGCGGCGTGGTGTCGCACGAGACCAATTGTCCGATGCCTTGCCCCAGCCACTGGGCTTGCGGGTAACCGGTCACCTCGCTGAAGCGCGCCGAAAGATAGGTCAGGCACAAATGGTTATCGACTTCCCAGATCCAGTCCGACGCCGCTTCGGCCACCGCGCGAAAACGTTCTTCACTGGCTTCCAGCGCATGATTGGCCGCTTCCAGTGCCTGATTCGAGGCCTGCAGCGTGCTGAAACTCTGGTCGACATAGGTTGAGGAGCGCAACGCGTGGCGCAAGAAGTACGCGGTCAACAGCATCAGCACCACCAGCACGCCGCCGAGCGTCGGCAGCAACGACCACAACAGTTGCTGGCCGGGGCGTTCGAGGTCCGCGCTCAGGCTGTAACCGATGTTGCCCAGCGGCACCCGAGGCTGTTCGTCAGCGAGTGTGTCAGCCTGTGTGAGGGCCAGGTTCTGCAGGCCGTAGGCGGTGCTGATCGCCTGGAGTTTGGCGGGTGTCAGTTTGTCGACAAATACCAGCACCGAGGTCTGCTTCGGATCGCCCAGCGGGCGCTCGTCGTTGGGCAGGATCGCGGCGGCCGTGACCAGTGCCGGCCAGCCGTCGAACAGCGAGTAGGTGTTGATCGGCACAGTCAGGTCGGCCTGACTTTGCACCTGATCAATCAGCGATGCGGCAGACACCTGGAGCAGACCGCTGATGTCCACGTCCTCGAGTTGTCCTTGCACGACGGCGTATCTGGTTCGGTCCCGATCCAGCACAAACACACCGTCATAGCCGTCGCTGGTGAACAGGGTCTTGCCGATGTTCTGCTGGGTGTAGGCCCAGTCGGTGTCGACTTTGCTGTGCAAGTGTTCGTAGGCCGTGGTCCAGTCGGCGTAGCTGGTGATGTAGCTTTTGGACGCGGCGATGCGGTTTTCCAGCGCACGGGCCGTGTAGAAGCGGGTTTGCTCGACATCCTCACGGTCCAGGCGAGCGGCAATCCCGATCAAGGTGCCGATGGCGGCCATCACCCCGACGATAAACAGCGCGCCGACTGCAAACGCCAGGCGGCGGGTGATTGCACTTTGCTGAGGCGGAACAGGCGCAGCGGGCGTGAAGATATCCATAGGCTCGTCCTTGATTCGCTATCTGAATCATCTGGAACAGCGGCCAGCGCGAAATGTTCAAGGTTTTTGTGATGATTGCGCCGAGGCGAGTTCTCCAAGCGTAGTGAATGCCTGGGGATTTTGCCTTGAAGCAACGCTATTGCGCCCTGAGCAACTGCCCTAACGCCTCCAGCTCAGCTTTCTCCACATCCGACACCAACACGAAACGCATGTGAGCGGCCTGCCACGACACCACGTTGAACCCACGAATGCTTTGGCTTTGCACGGCTTTGTCGGCCTCGGTCGTGGGCAGGATGAATACGTTGATGATGTGCTTGGCATGCCCGTAGCTCAGGGCGGCGGTGGTCTGGTGTTGCAGATAATCCAGACGCCCGCCGAGCAAGGGAAAGCCTTGCGCCGTGTAGTCGAACACCGGGGGTGAAAAGTCGAGCTTGCCCGTAAACCACGGTTTGACCGTGTGGCGGTCGGAGGACACCACGTCATTCAAGTGTTCGCCCATCAACGAGCGCACATGGCTGGAGACGGCCTCGTCGATCAAGGGTTGCTCGCTGCCCGGGGTGGCGACATACAACACCATCGCCAGGGCCAGCGCTGTGGCGGAAAACGCCGGGGCCAACCAGTTTCGCCAACGCTGCATCAAGCCGGGCGCGAGTTTGTCGGCGGCGAATACGCTGGCCGCCAGTGAGGCCGGGGCCGGGTAATGCGTTGCATGGCGCTTCACACTGATCTTGAGCAATTTCGCCTCATCATGCAGCCGCGTGCATTCGGCGCAACTGCTCAAGTGTGCTGCCACCCGCGCAGTCGTGGCCGGATCCAGTTCCTGATCCAGATAGCCGTGCAACTGTGTCTGGCAAACCGTGCAGTCGAGTTCATTCATGATCGTGCAACTTCAGTAGTTCGAGCTTGAGCAGGGCACGCGCCCGGGCCAGTCTGGACATGACGGTGCCGATGGGAATATCGACCACCAGGGCGATGTCCTTGTAGGGCAGGTCTTCAAGTTCCTTGAGCACAATCACCTCACGAAACGCCGGTGGCAGGGCGCACAGCGCTTGCTGCAGCAACGCGGCATTTTCCGTGTGAATGGCCAGCAGTTCCGGGGTCTGGCTGTGGCTCAGGGGACCTTCGCCAGCCGCCATCTCGTCATCGATGGCGACCCAGCGATGCCCGGCCGAGGCCTTGAGCCAGCTGTAGCTTTCGTTGCGCACAATGGTCAGAAACCACGCCTTGGCGTTGCCATCGGCAAAGCGCTGCAAAAACCGGAAGGCGCGCAGGGCACTTTCCTGCACGACATCGCGCGCAGCGCTGTCGTTGCCGGTAAGCCAGCGCGCAAGGTTGTAGGCCGCGTCCAGATGCGGCGCAATCAGTTCCTCAAATCGCTTCATGGTGGGTTCCGCACCGTCACACCCCTATAACCGTGCCGCGGCGGGTTTTATTCGCGCAAAAAGATTTATTTTTTGACGTGGAATAAAGCATCGCGCCGCAAGGTTTACCTCGTGTCAGCTACCTCACTGTAGTTCGCCCGCGAGGACACACCGATGGACATTCAAGCAAAACACCCACTGCGCACCGACGGCCCACTCGATCCGGACCGGCGAACCCTGCTCAAATGCTCGGCGTGGGCCGGGGCCGGGGTGCTCTGGGCCCTGAGCGGCGGCATTCCCAAAGCCTTTGCGCTGGATGAATCGGGCAACGTCAGCGATCCCAAGGCGTTGGCCAGCACCTTTCACTTCGTGCAGATCAGCGACTCGCATATCGGCTTCAACAAGGAAGCCAACCCGGAGCCGGTCAAGACCTTGCAGGTGGCGATCGACAAGGTCATCGCGCTGCCCAAGCGGCCTTCGTTGATCCTGCACACTGGCGACATCACCCACCTGTCCAAAGCCGAGGAGTTCGACACTGCCGCGCAGTTGCTCAAAGGTCTGCCGTCCACCGTGCATTACATACCGGGCGAGCACGACACCCTCGACGAGGGCGGCGGCAAGCTTTATCTGGAACGCTACGGCAAGGGCACCAAAGGCAACGGCTGGTACAGCTTCGATGACCACGGCGTGCACTTCATCGCGCTGATCAATGTCTTCAATTTCCAGGCCGGCCATGAAGCCACCCTCGGCGCTGATCAACTGGCCTGGCTGGCCGATGATTTGCGCGCGGTGAGCACCAGTACCCCCGTCGTCGTGTTCACCCACATCCCGCTTTGGACGATTTATCAGCCGTGGGGCTGGGGCACAGAGGATGGCGATCAGGCGATCGCAATGCTGCGCAAGTACGGCTCGGTAACGGTGCTCAACGGCCACATTCACCAGGTCATCCAGAAAGTCGAAGGCAACATCACCTTCCACACCGCCCGTGGCACGGCGTATCCGCAACCCGCACCGGGTGCGGCGCCGTCACCGGGGCCGATGACCGTGGCGGCAGATCAACTGCGCAATTACCTGGGGATCACCGAGGTGCGCGCGACCCAGGGCGATCACCCGCTGGCGTTGATTGATTCGACACTGGTTTAACGGAGGGCGGACCGATGAAAAGACGACTGTTGGCGCTGATGGGCCTGATGCTGACAATGCCGGTGTGGGCGGCAGAAGTAAAGATCGACATCAAGGAATTCATGTTCGGCCCCAAATACCTGACCGTGGCCGTCGGCACCAAGGTGACGTGGGTCAATGACGATCAGATTCCGCACACGGTGGCCGAAACCCACAAGGTGTTTCGCTCGGGGGCACTGGACACCAATGACAGTTTTTCCTGGGTGTTCGATACGCCGGGGGAGTTTGAATATTTTTGTGTGTTGCATCCGCAGATGATCGGGAAGGTGGTGGTGACGCAATGAAACGTACCGCAAGGGTGCCGATCAGTTGAGTGTTACTCAGCTACCGTTCTGCACCTTTGCGGGGCTCCCCGTGAGCCATCGGGTAGCACATCTCAAGTCTTGAACGGCAGTGACGGAGCGCTGTGCACGCCGAAATTTTTCGTTAGATCATTCAAATCAAGCGCTTGGCACGGTGCAGAGAAATCTGGCATGCATCGTGCTTTTTTGTATCCGTGGATAATTGGATACAAAAATACAAAAGGTGCTGCCATGCAATTCGCTCCCGCCTATGACCAGCGTCAACCGATGACCGCCGAAGAAGAGGCCTACAACTTTCTGTTGGAGGGCATCTGTGGCGGTCGTTATCGCAAGGGCGACCGGCTGATTGCCGAGGACATTGCCAGCGAAATCGGCATGAGCCGTATGCCCGTGCGGGAAGCCTTCCGCAGGCTCGATGCGCAAGGGCTGGTGACGCTGAGGCCTAACCGTGGCGCCGTGGTCAGCGGTCTGGATGTCGAAGAAATGCACGAAGTCTTCGAGATGCGCAGCGCGCTGGAAGGGCTGGCGATGCGCATCGCGGTGCCCAGGATCAGCGAGCGTCAGTTGACGGCGCTGGAGCGGCTTCTCGATGAAATGGATGACTACCGCGAGGAAAGCGCGGCGTGGGTCAGCCGCCACCGCAAGTTCCATGAATACCTGTGCAGCCTCAGTGGCCGCCCTCGGCTGGTCAAGCAGATCAGCGCGCTGTACTCGCTGATCGAAGCCCCCATGCGCCTTTGGCTGCAACACATCGAAAAGCCCCTGAGTGCACGCCAGGAACACCAGATGATCCTCGATGCGATTCGCGCCGGCGACGCCAACAAGGCCGAGGCCGTGGTGCGCGAACACATCGAAGGCACGGTGCCCGAGCTGATCAGGTTTCTGCAAACAGAGAATTAACCACAGAGCGGAACACCAGTCCGCCGATGTTTTGACTTTGAGTACTGCCCCGTTACTAACCGAACTGGAGTGTCTGGTCATGCATATGCCTCGCCTGTTACTGGCTGCAATTTCCCTGGGACTCTGTACGCAGTGGGCGGTCGCCGCGCCCACCGTGCCGGAGCGCCTGGTCAAGGTCGACAAACTCACCTATTGCTCGGGCATGGATTCACCGCCGCTGGTGTCCTTCGATCAAGCGCAAAAACCTACGGGCCTGACCGTCGACCTAGGGCTGGAAATCGCCAGGCGTCTGGGGGACAAAAAGGTCGATTGGCGGGTGATTCCGTTTTCCGGATTGCTCCCGGCGTTGCTGGCCAAACAGTGCGACATGATCGTCGACCAGTTGTTCGACAAACCCGAGCGCCGTGAGGTGATCGACATCGTCAACTACATGTATTCCAGTCAGGCGGTCGTTGTGCCGAAGGGCAATCCGAAGGCGCTCAAGGCGCTGGCCGACCTCAGCGGGCACAAGATCGCAGTGCTCAACGGTTCGACCATCAAGACCCTGCTCGACAGCGAAAATGAAAACCTGGTCAAGGCCGGCAAGCCACCGATGAAACTGGTGGTCTACAACACCGACACCGATGCCTTCCAGGCCTTGCGCATCAATCAGGTCGACGCTTACGGCACCACGGTAGAAACCGCTGGTTACTACGCCGCCATGGCCCCGGACCTGTTCGAGGAGGGGGTGCCGGCCTTTAGCCGGATCCTCACGGGTTTAGGTATTCGCAAGGACGATGCGCAATTGAGTGCCGCCGTGCAGCAGATCATCACCGACATGCGCAGCGACGGCAGCTACAACCAGCTCCTGAGTAAGTGGCACGTTTCCAGCGACACACTCGATTGAGGTAAGCGTTGATGAACTTCAATTGGGATGTGTTCTGGCAATACCTGCTGCAACCCAGCGGGGTGTACCTCAACGGGCTCTGGCTGACGTGTCTGATCAGTGTGTTGGCGATGGTGCTGGGCTGTGCTCTGGGCCTGGCCGCCGCGCTGTTGCGCCTGTCGAAGAATCCGTTGTTGCACCTGCCGGTGCGCTTTTATGTATGGCTGATGCGGGGCACGCCGTTGCTGGTGCAGATCGTCTTTCTCTACACGGCGCTGGCGGCGGGCGGGATTTTTCGCTTCGAAGACATTGAACTGTTCGGGCTGGTGATTCCCGGCAACATCCAGGCCGCGATCATCGCCCTGGGCCTCAACGAAGGTGCGTACATGGCCGAGATCATTCGTGCCGGTATCGGCGCCGTGGACAAGGGCCAGTATGAGGCCGGCCGATCACTGGGCATGACCTTCGCCAAATTGATGCGCCGCATCGTGCTGCCGCAAGCGTTCCGGGTGATCGTGCCGCCGCTGGGCAACGAGTTCAACGTGATGCTGAAAAACACCACGCTGGTCAGCGTGATCGGGGTGCAGGAGCTGTTGCTCAGTACGCAGATGGTCACCTCGGCGACCTTTCGGGTGTTCGAGCTGTACCTGGTGGTGGCGATCTATTTCCTGTTGCTCACCACCTTGTGGGGTTTCTTTCAGCGTTGGCTGGAGAGCCGTTTCGGTCAGTCGGACAGACCTTCTGCGCCACCGCCGGCCTCCAGCCGAATGTTCGGTCGCAGCACGCTGAAATTGCTGAGGGGGCGTTAATCATGGCGCAGCAAAGTGACGAACTGATCATCGAGGCGCTGAACATTCACAAGGCCTTCGGCGATCTGCAGATTCTCAAGGGCATTTCCCTGCAAGTGCGGCGCGGTGAAGTGGTAGTGCTGATCGGTGCGTCGGGGTCGGGCAAAACCACGTTTATTCGCTGTATCAATCTGCTCGAAGACATTCAGTCCGGGGAGATTCGCGTCAGCGGCCGGCCGATGGGCTATCGCACCCGGGCGGACGGCAGTCTGGTGCGCGATTCGGAGCGCAACATCGCTCGCCAGCGCCGGGACATCGGCATGGTGTTCCAGCGCTTCAACCTGTTCCCGCACATGACCGCACTGGAAAACATCATCGAAGCGCCGATCCAGGTATTGGGTGTGCCGCGCCAGATCGCGCTGGAACAGGCGCAAGCATTGCTCAAGCGAGTTGGCCTGGCGGACAAGGCCAGTCATTACCCCTCCATGCTCTCTGGTGGCCAGCAGCAACGGGTGGCGATCGCCCGGGCACTGGCGATGAAGCCCCAGGCGATGCTGTTCGACGAGCCGACCAGCGCCCTCGACCCGGAAACCGTCGGCGAGGTCTTGCAGGTCATGAAGGAGCTGGCCGAGGAGGGCATGACCATGGTCGTGGTCACCCATGAAATGGGTTTTGCCCGCGAGGTGGCTGACCGGGTGGTGGTTCTCGACCAGGGCGAGCTGATCGAACAAGGCCCGCCGGAACAGATTTTCAGCCGTCCCACTCATCCCCGTACCCAAGCTTTTCTCAGCCGCGTGCTGTGAACTTCACAAGGAAATCGACGATGCGTTTATCGAGTGTGTTCGCGGCGCTGTGCTGCGTCGCCGTGGTGCCCATGCTTCAGGCTGCCGATGCGGTGGTGAAGGTTTACAACTGGTCCGATTACATCGGCCCCGACACGCTGAAGAACTTCGAGAAAGACAACGCGATCAAGGTTCAGTACGACATCTTCGACACCAATGAAATGCTCGAGGCCAAGTTGCTCTCGGGGCACTCGGGCTATGACGTGGTGGTGCCGTCCAGCCAGTTTCTGTCCAAGCAGATTCGCGCCGGCGCCTATCAGCCGCTGCAACGCGAATTGCTGGATAACTGGAGGCACCTTGATCCGCGTCTGATGCAGCGCCTGCAAGCCGCCGACCCAGGCAATAAATACGCGGTGCCTTACATGTGGGGCACCGTGGGCATCGGCTATAACGAAGAGAAAGTCCGCGCGGTACTCGGCAAGGATGCGCCGCTGGATTCGTGGTCGATGGTGTTCGATCCGCAAAACCTCGCCAAGCTCAAAAACTGTGGCGTGGCGTTTCTCGATGCGCCAGTGAAGATCATTCCTCAGGCCTTGCTGTATCTCGGGCTGGATCCCAACAGCGTCAAGCCTGACGATTACAAGCAGGCGTCTAAACTGCTGATGACCTTGCGGCCCTCGGTGACGTATTTCAATTCATCGAAGTACACCGCTGACTTGGCCAACGGCGATATCTGCGTGGCGATCGGCTATTCCGGCGACGTGATGCAGGCCCGGACCCGGGCGCGCGAGGCGGGGAAAAACATCGACATCCGCTACCTGATTCCCAAGGAGGGGGTGAACCTCTGGTTCGACATGCTGGCGATCCCCAAGGACGCCGGCAACGTCGCCAACGCCCACGCGTTCATCAACTACCTGCTGCGTCCTGAGGTGATTGCGCCGATCAGCGACTACGTCGGGTACGCCAACCCGAACAAGGACGCCACGGCGCTGATGGATGCAAAAGTCAGCGCTAATCCGGGGATCTACCCGACGGACGAGGTGATCAACCATGCCTTCGTCTCGGCCGATCTGCCGGAAAACATCCAGCGCCTGATCACCCGCGAATGGAACCGGATCAAGTCCGGCCAATGAATTGCTGATTTGAAGAGTCTTTGCCATGTTGAAATTCTCTGCTCACGAGTATCCCTATCCATCGCAACGCCAAAGCGTGTTTGCCCGTCGCGGCATGGTCGCGGCGTCCCAGCCGCTGGCCGCTCAGGCCGGTATCGAAATGATGCAAAAGGGGGGCAATGCGATCGACGCCGCCATCGCCACGGCTGCGGCGTTGACCGTAGTCGAGCCAACAGGCTGCGGCCTGGGTGGCGATGCGTTTGCTCTGGTCTGGTTCAAGGATCAGTTGCATGGGCTCAACGCCAACGGCCATGCCCCGGCCAGCTTGAGTATTGAAGCGGTCAAGGCGGCCGGCCATGAACAGATGCCGCTGTATGGCTGGACGTCGGTGACGGTGCCCGGTTGTCCATCGGCCTGGGCCGAGCTGTCGCAACGCTTTGGCGTGCTGCCGTTCGCCGATTTGCTGCAACCGGCCATTAGCCTGGCCAGGGACGGTTTTCCGCTGTCGCCGGTGGTTGCCCATCAGTGGCAGATCGCGCTGGAAGAGTTCGGCCCCCATCGCGATGAGGTGCTGGATGCCTGGTTCGACACGTTCCTGATTGACGGTCGCGCGCCCAAGGCTGGGGAGTTGTTCCGCAACCCGGCGCAGGCGCGCACCCTTGAAGAACTGGCGGCGAGTGGCTGTGAAAGCTTGTATCGCGGCGCCCTGGCACAACGCCTGGATGCGCATTCGCGGGCAACTGGCGGCTATCTGCGCGCCACGGATCTTGAGCATTTCCGTGCGCAATGGGTGGAGCCGATCCACGTCAATTACCGGGGCGTGGATGTCTGGGAAATCCCGCCGAGCGGGCAGGGACTGGTTGCGCTGATGGCGCTGAAGATTCTCGAGGGCTTCGATTTCGATCACCGTGACAGCCAACACACCTGGCACCGTCAACTGGAGGCGATGAAACTGGCCTACAGCGATGGCCTGCACTACATCACCGATCCACTGCACATGCGCGTGGCCGTGGCCGATCTGTTGAGTGATGGCTACAGCGCTCGCCGCCGCGCGCAGATTGGCGAGCAGGCCCAGCCACCGAAGCCTGGAGACCCTCACGCCAGCGGCACGGTGTATCTGGCCACGGCCGACGGGCAAGGCAATATGGTTTCGTTCATCCAGAGCAATTACCACGGCTTTGGCTCGGGCGTGGTACTGCCTGACAGCGGCATTGCCCTGCAAAATCGCGGGCAGGAATTCAGCCTTGATCCCGAGCACGCCAACGCGCTGGCGCCGGGCAAGAAGACCTTCCACACGATCATTCCCGGCTTCCTCACCAAGGACGGCCAGGCGCTTGGGCCGTTCGGCGTGATGGGCGGCTACATGCAGCCGCAAGGGCATGTGCAGATGGTCATGAACCTGGTGGATTTCGGCTTGAACCCGCAATCGGCACTGGACGCTCCTCGTTGGCAATGGCTGGGCGGTATCAAGGTTGGCATCGAGCAGGGCGCTTCAAGGGATCTGGCCAATGCGTTGGCCCGTCGAGGGCATGAGGTGCAGATCGCCAGCGACCTGACGGATTATGGGAGAGGGCAGATCATTCTGCGTGACCCGGTGACTGGCGTGCTGTGTGGTGGGACTGAGCCAAGGGCCGATTCGCATATTGCGGTGTGGTGAGCGCCGATAGGCCTCTGGCTCGTACTGGTTGCAACAGTGGACATTCACTTTGCCGGAGCTCAAACAACACCGTCGATGAGAATATGCGGCATCCCGCGGCTGCACTGCTCGATTCTCGCCTGAACCTTGTACACCTCGCGCAGCATCCCTTGCGTAATGACTTCACCGCTGGGGCCGCTGCCTTGTGTGGTGCCGCCAGCGATGACGAGCACCTGATCGGCAAAGCGCAGTGCCTGGTTCAGGTCATGGATGGCGATGAACACGATGACCTCGCGGCGCCGGGCCAGCGTGCGCATGAAGTCCAGGACCTGCACCTGGCGGTGCATGTCCAGAGCGCTGGTCGGTTCGTCCATCAGCAGAACCTCCGGCTCGCGCACCAGCGTCTGCGCAATGGACACCAGTTGTTGTTGCCCGCCGCTGAGTTCGCCGAGGTTGCGAAAGGACAGGTCGCTGATGCCCAGTGCCGCGAGAATCTCGTCGACCAGTTTCAACTCGTCATCGTTCACCGCCCACCCCGGGGTCAGTTGCTTGCGGGCCAGCAACACTGACTCATAGACCGTCAGGCGCGCACTGGCATTGAGCCCCTGCGGCATATAGCTGATGCCTGCCGGACCTTTTTTCGAGTCCTGCAGAATCACTTGCCCGGGGCCGTCGATCAGCCCGGCCATGCGTTTGAACAGCGTCGATTTTCCCGCAGCGTTCGGCCCCACCACGGCCACTACCTGACCGCCGAAAAACATCGCCGTCGACACCTCGCGAATGATTTCGCGCTGGCCGTAACGGGCGCCGATATTGTCCAGTTGCAGCTTCACCATGAGTTTTTCTTCCCGCCCAGAATCAGAGATATGAAGAACGGCACGCCGATCAACGAAGTGACCACGCCAATGGGAAAAATCGCGCCGGGGATCAGGGTTTTGCTGACCACGGAGCTGGCCGACAGAATCAGTGCGCCAGTCAGCAGTGAGGCGGGCAGGAAGAACCGTTGGTCTTCACCGATCAGCATGCGCGCGATGTGTGGCCCGACCAGCCCGATGAAGCCGATGGTGCCGACGAAGGCCACGGGGAACGAGGCGAGCAGGCTGACCATGATCAGCGTCTGAAAACGCAGGCTGCGTACGTTGATGCCGAAACTGGCGGCCTTGTCGTCGCCAAGACGCAGGGCCGTCAAGGCCCACGCGCGTTTGGCGAAGATCGGCAGGGTGATCAGGATTACCACGCAGATCACCCCCAGTTTTGGCCAGGTGGCTTTGGTCAGGCTGCCCATGGTCCAGAACACCACGGCGGCCACGGCTTGCTCAGTGGCGAAGAATTGCACCAGTGCCAACAACGCATTGAAGGTGAACACCAGCGCAATGCCGAGCAACACGATGGTTTCGGCAGTGACGCCACGACGCATGCTCAGGAAGTGGATCAATAACGCCGAAAGCATGGCCATGATGAACGCATTGAGCGGCACCATGAATTGCGCCGCCAGCGGAAACAGCGCGACACCGAACGCCAGGCCCAGTGCCGCGCCGAAACCGGCGGCAGCGGAAATGCCCAAAGTGAACGGGCTGGCCAGCGGGTTATTGAGGATGGTCTGCATCTGCGCACCCGCCAGTGACAGCGCCGCACCCACGGCCACCGCCATCAGCGCGACGGGCAGACGAATGTCCCACATCACCACACGCACCTGCGGCGAGGCGCTGTCCGGTGAAATCAGGGCACCGAGGACTTCACCGAGGCTGTAACTCGCCGGCCCCAATGCCAGGTCGAGCAGCACACTGCACAGCAACAAGAACACCAGTGCTGCGAGGATCAGCCGTTTGCGCAGCACCAGCCGACGATAGGCTTCGCGCTGTACGACCACCGCGTCAGTCAATGAGCTCATGGCTTGACCTCAGGCGCACGCAGGCTGACAAAGTAGCCAGACTCATAAGGCACCGGCAGGAAGCGCTCATGCAGTTCGCGAAATGACGCGTCGGGATCGAGATCGGCAAACAGTTCGGGGTGAAACCATTTCGCCAATTGCTGGATGGCGACGAACTGATACGGGCTGTTGTAGAACTGATGCCAGATGGCGTGAAAGGCTTGCGTGTCTTGCGCCTTGATACCGGCATACGCTGGCCGTTGGGTGTACCAGGCCAGTTTCTTGCGCGCCTCGGCCATGTCGGCACCCGGGCCGACGCCGACCCAATGACCGCCAGGAGCAAACGCTTCCCAGTTGGCGGTGGTGACCACCACGTGGGCCGGATTGGCGACGATCACTTGCTCGGGATTCAACTGGCCGAACGTGGTCGCAATGATGCGCCGGGCGATGTTGTTGCCGCCGGCCATATCGACGAACAGGCCGAAGTTCTCGTTGCCGAAACTCAGGCAGCAATCGTCGGTGTAACCGCCGATGCGCTCGATGAACACGCTGGGCCGGGCCGGGTGTTGTTTTTCGATGACGTCGGTAACGCGGTGAATCTGCTGGTTGCGAAAGTCAATGAACGCTTGCGCGCGTTGTTCTTTGCCAAACAGTTGGCCGAACAGGCGCATGGTCGGTTCGGTGTTCTGCATCGGGTTGTTGCGAAAGTCGACGTACACCACCGGAATCCCCAGTGCGTCGAGTTTTTCGATATAGCGCGCATCCTCGGTGGCGTGCTGCGCCTCGACATTGAGGATGATCACGTCCGGGCGCTGCGAGATCGCCTGCTCGATGTCGAAGGTGCCGTCTTCAAAGCCGCCGAAGGTAGGGATTTTGGCAATGTCGGGAAACTTGCGCAGGTAGGCGTTGTAGGTGTCCGGGTCCGACTGAATCAGGTCCTTGCGCCAGCCGACGATGCGTTCGACGGGATTTTGCGTGTCGAGGGCGGCGACCAGATACAACTGCCGTCCTTCGCCAAGAATGACGCGTCTGACCGGCAGGCGAACCTTGACCTTGCGCCCCAGCAGGTCGGTCACCTCGGTGCGTGCCGCATCTGCTTCGGCGGCGTGCGCCGTGCGCGGCACCAGAGAAAACAGAGCCAGCAGTCCTGCCATCAGCAGCGCCGCCAGCGCGTAGCTGCGTCGATTGAAAATCACCATGCTCAAAGCCTTTGCAAAGTCAGTTCGGCCAACGGTTCACACCGCCACCGGACTGAACGTTTCAGAAATCGACTGTTGCCGACAGTAATAAAGTGCGCGGTGAGCCTTGGGAGAACGCGCCATAGGAGGCGACGCCCGACCAGTACTCGTGATCGAACACGTTCTGCACGGTGGCGCGAAACGTGGTCGGTCGTTCGTCGATGCGCGTGGTGTAGCGCGCGCCGACGTCGAAGCGGGTCCAGTCATCGAGTTTCTGCGTGTTGGCCTGGTTGACGTACTGACTGCCGGTATGGATCGCACCACCGGTGAGCGTCAGCCCTTCGAGCCACGAGGTGTCCCATTCGGCCCACAGGTTGGCTTGCACCTCGGGTACGCCCACGGGTTTGTTGCCACGGTTGCCGGCCACCGAGGTTTTGGTCAGTTGTGCATCGAGCAGGGTCACGCCACCGAGCAGTCGCGTGCCCGGCACGACTTCGCCGAACACATTCAGCTCAAGCCCGCGATTGCGTTGCTCGCCCTGCACCGAAAACACCCCGGAAGCCAGTTCGCCGCTGGGTTTGGTGATCTGGAACAGGGAGAGGGTGGACGTGAAGGTGCCGTAATCGGCCTTGACCCCGAGTTCGTGCTGGCGGGAGATGTAGGGGGCAAAGATTTCGCCGGCGTTCGATGCCGTGGAGGGGGCAATGTCGCCCTTGCTCAGGCCTTCGATGTAGTTGTAGTAAAACGAAACGTGGTCCCAGGGTTTCACCACCGCGCCATAGAGCGGCGTGGCCCGGCCGTCGTCATAGGACGTGGTGACAACCCCGGCGGCGTTGTAGTTGTCGGACTTGATGTTCTGCTGGCGTACGCCGACGGTCAGTTGCACCCGGTCTTCGAGTACCGACAGGGTGTCGGCCAGTGCCACGCCTGTCAGTTCGCTCTCGGAGACTTTCGGTGTGTCCGGCTTGGGGATGTAGGGTTTCGGGCGCTCTACCGGGTGATAGATATTCGACAGGATCGGTGCGCCGGAAATGATCCCGCGCGACAGCACATCACGATAACGGCTGACCTGCAGCGATGCGCGGTGACTGATCGGCCCGGTGTCGAATCGCAGGCGCGCACCGGCGTCCACGGTGTAGCGCTCGACTTCGAACTTGTAATAGCCGGGAGTCGAGGAGGTATCGCCGGCAGCGTTGATGATGGTCGGGGTCTGGTCGGACATCCGCGCGACATCCGACTTGCCGCCGCCGGCGTGGGCGAACACCGTGAGGGCGTCGCTCAGGTCGTATTCGCCACTGAGCAGGGCGGATTGGTCACGGGTTCGCGACCAGCCCCAGTCCTGGCTGACATTGATGCGGCCATTGGCTGCCGAAGGAATGTCCACGCCGGGGGCGATCAAAAAGGGCCGAGAAGCGGCGTCGAAGCGTTCTTCCTGATTGAGCCAGTCGAAGCTGGTGCGCAGGCGTTCGCCTTGATAATCAAGGGACAGCGCGCCGATATCGACATGCCGCGATTGATCGTCGATGGCCGTGTCGCCCAGTTGCGTGCTGCCATTGAGTCGCACGCCGAACCGACGCTCCTCGCCGAAACGCCGGCTGACGTCGAGGTGGCCGCCCAACTGCGAGTTCATGGCGTAGCTGGCGGTGAAACGGGTCAGGTCTTCATCGAGGGAACGCTTGGGCACCACGTTGATCACGCCGCCGACCGCGTTGTTCGGCGACATGCCGTAGAGCAAGGCGCCGGGGCCCTTGACCAGCTCGATACGCTCGGCGTACTCGGTAAACACTCGGTAGTTGGGTGCCACACCGTAAACGCCGTCGAATGCCAGTTCACCGAGGTTGCCCTCACCGACGGGAAAACCACGGATGAAAAACGAGTCGACGATGCCCCCGGTCTGGCCTGTGGAGCGCACCGAAGAATCGCGCTCCAGCACATCCCCCACGGTGACCGCCTGTTGGTCCTTGATCAGCGTTGAGGTGTAGGTGCTGACGCTGAATGGCGCGTCCATCACATCGGTATTGCCGAGGATCCCCAGGCGCCCGCCATTGGCCACCTGCCCGCCGGCGTACACCGGAGGCAAGGCATCGGTGGTTTTTTCGCTGCCGATCACCGCGGTTTCGTCCAGCGTCAGTCGGCGCTGTACCAGGGTGTAGCTGCCGTCGCTGCGTAACACCATGTCCAGACCGCTGCCCTCGAGCAAGCGATTGACCGCGTCCCGGGTAGAGAACTGGCCGATCAGCGCAGGGCTGTTCAGGCCTTCGGTCAACGATGGCTGAAACGACAGGGCGATACCGGCCTCCACGGCAAAACTCGACAGGGTCGCGCCCAGCGGCCCTGCGGGAATGTTGTAGGCACGCACCGCAACAGTGTCCAGTTGCACTGGCACAGCCGCCACCACCAGCGGGCTGACGGCCGCGATCAGGACAAGGCTGAGCAACGCACTGCGAACAACTGGTTTGAACTGACGATCCGGACGCAGATGGCGTGCAGCGAGCATGAATGGATGGACCTATAAACAGGACGGTAGAGTGCTTCTCCCTACTAGCCAGTCGAGATCAGAAAAAGTATCACCGGATCGGTAAATATTTTTTTGATTCAGGCGGGGGAAAGCATGACCCAGAAGCCATTCAAATGGCCGCTGACAAGGATCGGGTAGGTTTGCGCGAGCATGTTCAAGGTGCGCTGGGTGTCGCTGATGGGGTAGGCACCGGACACACGCAGATCGGCAATCGCCGGGTCGAGGCGCACAAACCCACGGCGATAGCGAGTCAGCTCGTCGACGAAGTCTGCCAGGCGCATCTTGTCGGCCATCAACATGCCCTGCGCCCAGGCGCCGACGTAGCGGTCGGCGATGCTGACCTGGCCGAAGGTATGCGCCGAAAATTCGGTACGTTGCCCGGCATTGACGATCAGTGGTGTCCCCTGACGATTTTCCGCCAGCTCGACTTTTACCGCGCCCTCGAGCACCGCAAGGTGAGTGCGCGACTCCAGCTCTCGAACGGTGAAGCGCGTGCCCAGCGCCTGCATGCGGCCTTGCCGGGTGCTGACTAGAAATGGACGGGGCATCGGCGAGTTGTCCGTTGCGGTCTGCACCAGTATTTCGCCTTCGCGCAGATGAACGAGCCGTTGATTGGCATCGAACAGGACGTCGATGGCGGTGGCGGTATTCAGGGTGATTTTCGAGCCGTCGGCCAGGGTCAGTTCGCGTTGCTGGCCGACAGCAGTGCGATAGTCGGCCGACCATTGCTGAGACTCTGCCAGCTTCCAGCTGCCCCAGCCGGCCGGCAGGATCGCCAGGATCATCGCCAGTTTGCCCAGTGCCGCACGGCGCTCGGGACTGCTCGGACGATCTAGCGACGACATCGCCAACGACGGCGGCAACCCACCGAGTTTGCTTTGCAGCAACTGCGCCCGCGCCCAGGCGCGACTGCGTTCGGGGGTGCTGGTTTTCCAGTATTCCCATTCGGCTTGCTCAGTGTCGCTGAGCTCGCCTTCACTCAAGCGGATCAGCCAGTCGGCCGCTTCCTCTAGGGCTTGTTGATCGGGATGAGGCTGACTGCGCAGGGTGAGCATTCACTCCACCAGCAGCAGGCATTGCACGAAGGCTTGCTTCATGTAGCGTTTGATGGTGATCAGCGACACGCCCAACTCTTCGGCGATGTCGTCGTATTTCAGGCCGCTGATCTGCGAGAGCAGGAACGCACGCTTGACCAGTGGCGGCAGCGCGTCGAGCATCGCGTCGATTTCATGCAGGGTCTCCAGCACCATGAAGCGCAATTCCGGCGAAGGTACTTCCTGCGCAGGCACGTGGGCGAGAGCGTCCAGATAGGCGCGCTCCAGCGCCTTGCGCTGATACCAGTTGACCAGAATGCCCTTGGCCACGCAGCTCAGATAGGCCCGCGGTTGCTCGATGACAGTGACTTGCGAGGCCAGGATGCGCGTGAAGGTGTCTTGCGCCAGATCCGCCGCATCCATGGCGTTACCCATTTTTTTTCTCAGCGTTGCGTACAGCCAGCCGTGATGGCCGCTGTACAAGGCTTCGATCGCGCGCAGGTGATTGTCGTTGTTCGCGGGAAGGGTTTGGCTCATGGCTGCAGGCATTCATGCAATTGAGAAGTATTCCCAATGCTAGTTTACAAACTGGCTGTGACGCAAGCGCCGATTGGTGTCCGGTTCAGACTGATGGCAGTTGGCGCAGAGCCGCGATCATGGTGTCGATTTCCGCCTCGGTGTTGTACGCGTGCAGTGACGCGCGACTGACTTCCAGCAAGTCTCTGTGCTGCATGTCGAGCAGTGTCGAACGGCAGGTCGACGTTGTGACGTTGATGCGCTTGCCCTGAGCGGCCAGCCACTGCTGAATCTGCGCGGCGCTGCTATCGCGATGAGTGAAGGTGACGATGCCAGACTTGATCGCGCCAAGGTCTCGCGGAGTGACGCCCGGAATCTCCGTCAGTTGCTGGCGCAGGTACTCCGCCAGGTGTTGAATTCGTAACCACATCGGTTCGATACCTTGCGCCAACGCGTATTCCACCGCTGCACCAAGGCCCAGTTTGGCCGGGACGTTGCATTCCCAATTTTCGAAACGTCGCGCGTCCGGGCGAATGGTGAAACTGTCAGCGGTTTGCAAAGAGGCCGCATGCAAATCGAGGAAGGCCGGTTCAAGGTTCTGACACAACCCGCGTTCGACATACAGAAATCCCATGCCACGCGGCCCGCGCAAGTATTTGCGACTGGTGGCGGCGAGCATGTGGCAACCGATCTTCTGCACATCGATCGGCATCTGCCCGACGCCCTGGCAGGCATCGAGCAAATACAGCACGCCGGCCGCACGGGCGAGGGCACCGATCTGTTCGATAGGTTGCACCGGCCCGCCATTGGTGGCGATCACGGGCAGGGAAATCAGGGCAACCCGATCATCGTCGAGCATGTCCTTGAGCGACGATAACGAGACCTGGCCGTGTTCATCGTTGGGCATGATGCGAATCTCGATGCCCCGCTGCTGTTGCAATTGCAGGTATGGAATGTAGTTGCCGGCGTACTCGGTGGTCGAGGTCAGCACCACATCGCCCGGTCGCAAGGGCAACGAATAGAACGCCATGTCCCAGGCGCGCGTCGCGTTTTCGGTGACTGCGATTTCATCGGCTTGCGCGTTGATCAAGCGGCCAATGGCGCCATAGACACTTTCCACCTCGGCTGAGCACTGCCCGGCGGCCTCGTATCCGCCAAGATTCGCTTCAAGCTGAATGTGCCGGGTCATGGTTTCGATCACCGGCGCGGGCATCAGCGCTGCGCCGGCATTGTTGAAATGGATCAGGTGCGCGACAGCGGGTGTGTCGGCACGCAGTTGTTCAATGTTCAAAAGCAGACTCCTTGATCAGTCCCCCGGTGGGGCTGCACTCGGTTGCATCACCGCGGGCCAGTAGCGCAGGGCGATAATCGGGATCAGCGCCACCACGTAGGCCAGGCAAACGAACAGATAGGTGTATTGCAAGCCGTAGACCTGACTGAGCAGGCCACCGGCGGAAATCCCGGCGATCGAGGCAAACTGCGCGGTGCCCTGAGCGATGCCCAGCACATGACCCTGCTGTGAGCTGTCAGCGGTTTTCGAAATCAAGGCCATCAGCACGGGAGTGGTAGCCCCCAGCAATACGCCCCAGATGAAGTAGGCGACCACAAATACCAGCGGATTACGCGTGACGCCTGCCACAGCAGTGAGCGCGATGCAGCCGATGACGATGTAAGTGATGCGGTGCAGGGTGTCCTGCTGGCTCCGGTGTTCGAAGTAACGCGACCAGGCTGTGGCCGACAGAATAAACCCCAGTGCCAGCAAGCCGTAGCACAGGCCGACCACCGAGTTGCTGACCTCGAACACCGAGCTGACATACAGCGAGAACGAGGTCTGCGGCAGCATCCGCGCCAACAGCAGAATGCCCATTACCCCGAGCAACGACAGCAATGGCGAACCTTGCCAGAGACTGCCGGAACGACGCGCAGGGGCGGCGTTGTCCGCGACCTGCGTTTTCTTCACCGGCGGTACGTCCGGCAAGGTCACGGCAGCGATCACCGTGCACACGGCGCACAGTACCGAGGCAATGATGTTGATCCAGAAGAACGTCGCGTAATCGAGGATCAACCCGCCGACCACCGCGCCGAGCAACGAGCCGACGTTGGTGGAGATTTGCAGGATGGCGAACAGTCGCGCTCGCCGCGAAGGGGCCTCGATGCTGACTCCGTAAGCCTGTGCCGGGGCAATGTAGCCGGCGAAGGCTCCCTGCAGAAAACGCAGAATCAGAATGACCCAGATATCACTGAAGAGGGCCAGCCCAAGCTGGGTCAACGACAAGCCGGCGAGGGCGCGGATCATCATCAACTTGTGGCCGTAGCGATCGCCGATACGGCCCCAGAATGCACTGGTCAGAATAATGCCCAGCATCGGCCCGACATACACGGCGATGCTGGCGAAGCTGAAAACCGACTCCGACGTCGTCAGCCCACGCAGGTGGACAGGCCAGAACGGCCCGCTCATTTCCATCGCGCCCATCGACACTAACTGGATCGCGAATAGAAGATAAATCAGGATTCTTACTCTCGAACCCTGGATGACACCTGCATGGGACATGAGTCTGCCTCGGTTAAACGCTAGCGAGCGGGTTGGTCAGGGTGTGCTGCAAACGATAGTTGCTGTACTGCATCATGTGCATGCGCAACAACGAGCGGGTTGGCCATGGATCTTCGACGAACGCCTTGTGCTCGACTTCCCACAGCGCTGGCGCGACACGATCGCGCACAGCCTCGAAGGCCAGGTCGGTTTCCTCGCGCAATACCTGCCACAACCGGGTGTTGTCCAAGCCGTATTCCTTGGTCAGCCACAGGGCCATTTCGTGCAGATGCGTGAGGAACGCCGCATCCAGGACGAACATGCGCACCGGCTCGATGTCGCCCGAGAATACAGTCGGCAGAATGCCCGGCTGCACATGCGGTTGCAGGCTGTAGCCACGTTCTTCAAGCAGCGGCGCGTAAGTGCGGCCATCGCCGAAATCGCGGATCAGCAGACTACGTGCTTTGCCGTCAGGGGAAAACAGCACCATGGTGTTCTGCTGGTGGGCTTCGAGGGCCACGCCGTACATCAGATAGATCGCCACCACCGGGTGAGTGACCACTTTCGCGTACTCGCGGAACCAGCTCTCGACTTGTGCAACGTTGGCCCGCACGCCATCACGCTCGATGAGATCGGTGAACAACGGACGACCACTGCCCGGTAAACGGGTGAACAGCGACGCTACGGTAATTGGCAGGCAATCGTCGCGTCGCTCGAACGCAGGGGCACTGGCGCGATACACCACGGACAAGTGCCGGCCCGGATGATCGTCCTGAGTGACTGCGTTTTTGTAACGCACGCCGATTTCTTCCGGGAAGATTTCCAGGCGCTGATCAAAGCCGTTTTCAACCTCAAGAATCTTGCTGATCACGGTGCTGATACGCGGCCCCATGTGAATCGATTTGGCTTGCAGGCTGCGCAACTCACTGGTCATCCACACGGCAATCGGCAGCTTGATCAGCGGCGCGCATTCATCCAGCACGGGCATCATCGTGCGGTACGACATGGTCGGTAGCGTTGGAAGGTCGGGGCCGTCGGTAATCAGAATGCCGTCGGCGATTTCTTGCGCGAAATTCTGCAGCACGTAGGCCTGCAAATGCCAACCGTGGATTGGCAATGGCAACCAGTGATTTTCGTCCAGCCCCTTGTTGTTCAGCGAGGCTTTCCATTGCTCCCATTGCGCCGGGAAGTTTTCTGCGAACCAGGCGCGGTAATCGATCACGTGCGGCATGCTTTCGCTTTTCGCGTTGTCGGCGCGCAGCGCGGCGATGCGTAGCGGTACTTGTGCATTGAACTCGGGTGACAGTTGTTCGACTTCTTTATCGGTCAGGCCCGGGCGGGCTTTCCAGGTCGGGTAATACGGGTGACCTTCCAGCGAACCCCACTGGTCCAGAAGAATGGCAGCGTCCTTGGTACTGGCGTGCTGGCGCAGGTAGTCGGTGAAGCTGTCTAGCCCGGCATCCTTGGCAGCCTGCTCCAATCGGGCGTTCCAGCGCTGGCGATGCTGACGGGCGTGAGCGTCGTTGGTCAGGCTGTTTTCCATGTCGGCCTTGAGCCCGGCCAAGCCTTCGTCAGTCGGTTCGAAGTCGAAGCTGTCGCGCAGCACATCGAGCATGTCCTGATGGCTGGTGATGACCTGGCGTACGCCTTCATCCGTCACCAGCACCACGTCACCGTCGTTGACCACCGTGTCGGCCGGGCCTTTGGCGATATCGGCAAAGGCCAGATGAGCGCGGCCGCCCTTGAGCGGGTAAGTGGCCTGGTTGCCTTCGGCGCAAAAGCTCAGTGCCGAACGCTCGAGGATGTTTTCCGCAAAAAGGCAGCGAATCAAGCGGCGCATGGCGTTTTTACGGGAGTAGGCGATCAGTGTCTTGAAGTCATCCATATCAGCGGTCTGCTCGTCGAAAATTGAATAAAGAGATCACGCGGCGGCGCTTGTCGTGCGAGGCCAGTGGCTGGGGAAATAGTCGAGTGCCGAGTCGCGCAGGCCCTGCATGTAGCCAACGCTCCAGTGCAAGACTTCTTCGATGTAGGGCACCTTGAGGTCGAAACGCTTGGCCATCTCCACCAACAGCACCAGGCCGTAGGCAACGTCTTCGTTGAAGGCACGGCTCTCGCGTTCGATCACGTAACCGGCGCGGTTGTCGGCGGCGGGCACCATGGGTGCAAGGATGTCGTTGTAGGCCTGATTGGTGCGCAGAATCGACAACATGCTGCTCTGGTCACGGATCTGTTCGCCGTAGGCCTCGACGATTTCCTGTTTCAGTGACTTGACCGAGGACAGGTCAACGCCCATGCGCTGGCTGATGACCGCACACAACGCCTGGCTTTCCTGGTCCATGCGCTCGAGGAAGTAGGCTCCCAGTTCCGGGCACTCGGTCCACCAGCACATACGCTGCGGAAAAATCTTGCGATGCCACTGGCCGTAGGGGCCGATCAGTCCGTAGATCACCGAGCTGTGCATGATCGGGTTGCCCGGCGTCAGGGTGATCTCCAGGTAATTGTCCAGCATCGTCACGCAGGGGCCGTACAGCCTGGTGAGTATCTTCTCCAGCTGTCGGCGGGCGGTTTGCGGCTCCCGGGCGTGAGTCGCAACATACAGTTGGCTTTTGCCGCCGCCCATTTTGATCGAACGGCCCGGCGTCAACTCGAACGCGGTGTGCGGAACATCCTTCATGCCCCAGATCACCAGGTTCGGGCGGTCGGGGAGGGTGGCTTCGGCCAGCCAGTCGAAACCGCAGAAACCGGGAATCGCACCGATGTACACCGGTTTGCTCGCGTTCAGATGCGGGGCGATGTCCTTCAGGGTTTGCGCGCGGGCATGGGCCGGTACGGTGATGATGACGATGTCGGCATCCTCGACGGCAGCTCTGGCATCGGTGGTCACCCGATCCAGTCGGGCACTCAGGGTCGAACCGTCAGGCAGCAGCGCCTGCATTGGCGTCTGACGGGCGTGTTGTTCGATGATCTCCAGGTTGCTGGTAAGCATCGAAACCTGAACATCGGGCAGCTGTTTGAACAGGATGGCGTTGAGGTGACCGGTCCTGCCACCACCGCAAATGGCGACTTTCAACAGATTCATCGAGAGGCGTTCCTGTGTGAAGGGTGGGTCATGCGACGCTCAGTTGCAGCGGCGCGGAAACGGATTCCAGCCATTGGGTCTTGCCCAGCCAGGCGTCCAGTTGCGGGGCGATGCTTGCGTCGATCAGGTCGCGTTCCTGCAGCCATGTGTCATCGAACACGGTGTGCAGATATTTTTCGCCACCGTCGGCAATCGGCACGACAACGTTGCCGCTCAGCACGCCTTTGTGGATGAGCTCCAGCGCCTTGAAAATCGCACCGCCGGTCGAACCGCCCACCAACAACGCGAAATTGCGCGCGATGTAACGGGCCGTTTCAAACGCTTGAGAGTCGGTGACCTGCACACCCAGATCGATGCAGCTGTAATCGAGCACCAGGCCCACGGTGTCGCCAGCTGGCGTGCCGGTGCCCGATTGATAATAGGGATAGCCGGGATGGCCGAAGACGATCGAACCGGCGGGTTCCACCGCGACGGTGACGGTGTCCGGGTTGTGCACTTTCAAACCGCGAGCGATTCCGGTCATCGAGCCGCCGGTGCCGACACAGCCGACATAAGCACCGATAGCGCCTTCAGCCTGAGCGACGGTTTCGCGGACGAAATCGCTGTAGCCGCCGGCGTTGGCTGCGTTGTCGGACTGGTTCATGAACACGGCACCGGGAATCTCGGTCGCCAGTTGCGCGGCCATCTGTTGGCGCTCGACCACCGCGACTTCGTCCTCGCGATAGGTGCCTTTGACGAAGCGAATGTCGGCACCGAGGGCTTTCATCACGGCAATCTTGTCTTGCGCGGCGTGATGATCGACCACCGCAATGAAATGCAGACCGAACTCGACCGCTGCCATCGCCAGACCGATCCCGGTATTGCCGGACGACGACTCGACAACCACGCCGCCGGGTTTCAAACGACCGGACTTGAGAGCGGCCAGCACCATGTTGCGCGCCATGCGGTCTTTGATGCTGCCGCCGGGGTTGTTCTTTTCAATCTTCAATAACAAGCGGGCGTTGGTGTCCGGAACATCTATGCCCAACATCGGTGTATTACCGATAAGGTCCGATACTTTATTCAATATCATTTCAATTGTTCCCTTTAGTAGTCAGGTGAAAACACATAGTTACCTTCCGTACAGCAGGTCGCCGTCAACCGCCGGGGCAAGGGGTGGCGATGAAACTCGTTCTCCAGCAGGTCCATCTGATAACCGGCAGTATTGACGTAGATCAATAAGTCTCCGGCCTTGGGGGCAGTGGCAAAGTTGATCAGGCGATGGGTTATTACGTCATCGTCCAGGCAACTATGGCCGGCGATATAGGCTTGGGTGGGTGTGCCGGGTAGTTGTTCGGCACTGATCAGTATTGGGTCGACCAGGTATTCAGAGGCGAACCATGTTTCACAGGCACTGAAACTGCTGCCCTCGACAAACAGAACGGTTTTGTTATCGGCCAATTGTTTGCTTCGGGTGACGCGAAATATCGAAATGGCCGCTTGATCGACGAGGCTACGGCCTGGTTCGAGGGCCAGGGTTATATCATGAAGCTTCAAGTAACCGGCGATGGACAAACCCTGTGAATGCTCGGTTTCGAGCAATAATGCCAGCCATTGTGGCGCCGTCAATTCACTGCCATAGGGATAATAAGTGGTCGGAACTTTCTGGCTGTAATAGTTGCCGGAGTTATTGTCGTTCTGCAGAAACCGGGCATAGGCCTGCGGCTCGACATAGCGGATCGGCAAGCCTCCGCCAATATCGATCATCTGCGGATTCAGGCCCATTTCTCTGGCGGCTTCGACGAAGCCGGTCACCTCACGAAAGGCTTGTGCACGGGATTCGTATCCATAGCCGCCGAGATGGAAGTGGAAACCTTCGAAATGGAAAAACGTGGGCTGCCCGGTCAGGCGTTGCAGGCATTCAAGCACGTCTTCCGCGCCCATTCCAAATCGGCTCTCCTGACTGCTTTTCGGCCGGTAACGCAGTAAAAACCTGGCCTTCATCGTCGTTGCCTGTGAGGCGAGCACACGGGTCAGGTGATCGAATTCTTCCAGCGAGTCCACGCAAATCAACGAGCCGGCGCTGACCAGCGCCTGGTGAAACGCAACGGTTTTGGCCGGTCCCGTGGCGCAGATTTTGCCTGGCGACGTACCGGCCCGCAGTGCGGCGTGCAACTCGTGGATGCTCGATACATCGACGCCGATGCCCGAATTCACCGCCGCGCCGAGCAGGCTCTGGGACTTGTTGGCCTTGGCTCCGTAGAAGAGCGCGTGCGCCACGTTGTATTGCTGTAATACCGCCAACAACGCGTGTGCATTCAATTCAAATGCGTGGGGCCAGACCACATTCAGCGGCGAACCGTGTTGTTTAACCAGGTTCTCAAGCTTGCTCGGAAAGTCATTGATAAATGTGGAAATAAACGGGTCAATCAACGGCTTTAACAGTTCCGGATGATGAACTTTATTTCGCTGTTCAACAGGTGCTGCATTTGTTGTAGGCATAGTTGGCCCCTGGCGTCGAAAATAATCTCGCCATTGATGTTTCGATAACCGATCGTTATCGATGAGTGTCGTATTTGTTACTCGTCAGCTGCGAGTATTTAAATGCGATACTGGCGGCGGCCAGATAAAAAATGAAGATAAATTCGCAGCATCGATCGTAATAAATGGTTCACCAAACAATTGCATGAGAACCCCATTCCCTAAGGCTTGTACGGATGTGCTAATTGACCGCTAGTTGTCGGTCAATTCCGGTTTTTGAACAGTAACTGACATTCAAATGACATCACTGACATGTACTTCCCGTGACGCTGACTATCTGCTTTGGAACGAGGATAGTTCCTCTTGGCGGCGTGAACAATATTGCGAACAGGAACGATTATCAAGTAAGGTTTTCAAATATTTTTGAATAAAGACCTGCGAAAGGCGAATCAATGAACGTGTATTTACACGCTCAAGGACACGTTCGCCCTGAGATAAAAAAGCCCCTCGATTCCTTGATCAACAAGGCGTTGAGGGTTGTTGCGAGAAGCCCTGGCAGCGCCTCGAAAATCGCTGTCGGCAGGGCCTGAAATTTTTCAGAAATCATGACTGGTTCACGCCAAGGAGCAACGCCATGCAATCCGATCGACTCAGCCGCAAAACCCCACCCGCGATCAGCTACCTGTTCGTACCGGGCAACCGCTCCGAGCGGTTTTCCAAAGCCGTCGAGGCTGGCCCGGACGCGATCATTCTCGACCTCGAGGATGCCGTTCACCCCGACAGCAAAGCCGCCGCTCGCGCCGCGATCCGCGCATGGCAGGAGAACACGCCGAAGGTTGCCTGCGAGCGATACATTCGCCTGAACAGCGTCAGCAGCACGCTGTTTCGCCAGGACCTGGCCTGGCTCGGCGACATGCGCCACCCCGAACGATGCGACGGGATATTCCTGCCCAAGGCCGAATGCCCCGAAACCCTGGCGCGGGTGGTTGAACACTTGCTGGAGTGGCAGCCACGACTGCAGATCGTGGCGATCATCGAGACCGCCAAAGGCCTGCAGCAGGTCGAGGCGATTGCCGCGATTGCGGGCCTGGCGCGGCTGGCGTTCGGTTCGCTGGATTTCTCGCTGGATATCGACTGCAGCCAGACTCCCGAAGCATTTCTGTTCGCCCGCAACCGCATAGTGCTGGCTTCGCGGACAGCGGATTTGCCGTCACCGATCGACGGCGTTACTCCCGCCATCAGCGACCTGGCGGTGGTCACTCAAGACTCGCAGTACGCACGCTCGCTGGGGTTCGGCGCCAAGCTGTGCATCCATCCCGCGCAACTGGTGTCGGTACAGCGCGCCTTCCTGCCGGATTCGCATCAACTGGCCTGGGCCGGTCGGGTGATGAGCGCGGTCGCCACGGGCAGCCACGCGGTGCAAGTGGATGGTGAGATGGTCGACTTGCCGCTGATCGAGCACGCCCAGCGGCTGCTCGATGTGGCCAGCCAATACGCGCCGGTTCCCCGCGCCGACGCCTGCTGAAACCCGCTCAATCAGGAGATCCACCATGGAACACGGTTATCAGATTGCGTTGCGGCCGCTGTGTGACGTGCAGCAGTCGGAGCAGGTCGATCCGGCCAATGTGACGATGCTGCGCGAGTCGATTGTCCGCGCCGGCCATTGGCTGGAACCGATCATCGTCGAGCGCTCGCAAGGCATCGTCATGGACGGCAATCACCGCTTCAACGCGGCGTTGCAATTGGGCCTGAAGCGCGTGCCGTGCATCCAGCTCGATTACGCCGATCCGCGGGTGTGTGTGCGGCACTGGCAGACCGGGCAAGCGTTCGAAGTCGCGCGGATTTTCAGCACCATCGCCCGTGGCGAGATCTTCCCGTACAAGACCACCCGACACGCGTTTGACCCCGCGCTACCGGTGGTCGCGATCCCTTTGGAACGCCTCTACGACTGACCCGGACCGGATCAAAACCAAAAAACTTTGACTGCAGGTGATACTTTTTCGCAGATCGACTGGCAATAGGAGTGATTACCATTTTCTCTCGATGAAAGGATCCTCTCGTCATGCCTGTTGTCAGTCGTCCTAGCGGTGAGCGGGTGTTAACACTCGCCGTGCGTACCGCCATGTTGAATTTCGTTCTGGTCGCAGGAAGCGCCAACGCCTGGGCCGCCAGCCCCGAGCAACAAGACGTTGCCGCCGATAAAACCTCGAACGCGCCAGTCTCTCTGGCCGACGACAGCACGGACGCGCTGACCCTCGACACCACCAACGTCAACGCCCGTTACAACGGCGCCACGGCCTTGCCGGAAACCCTCGCCGGTGGCCAGGTTGCACGGGGTGCGCGGCTGGGCATGATGGGCAACAAAGACGTGATGGACACACCGTTCAGCGTCACCAGTTACACCGCCAAAACCCTCGCCGATCTGCAAACCGTCACGGTCGCGGACGCGCTGGAGCGTGATCCCTCGGTGCGCTCCACCGGCCAGACGGGCGGCATCGTCGACTCGTTTTTCATCCGTGGCTTCCCGATTGGCGAAGGCAACCTGGGAGAGCTGGCGTTCGACGACGTGTATGGCGTCGCGCCCAATTACCGGGTGTTCACCGAGTACGCCGAACGGGTCGAAGTGCTCAAGGGGCCGGGTGCGCTGATGTACGGCATCTCACCGAACAGTGGCGTAGGCGGGGTGATCAACATCGTTCCCAAGCGTCCACTGGACGAAGACCTGACACGGGTCACTACCACCTACGCGTCGGATTCCCAGGTCGGCGGTCATCTGGATCTCAGCCGTCGTTTCGGCTCGGAAAACCAGTTTGGCGTGCGCTTCAACGGCAACCTGCAAGGCGGCGACACGGCCATCGATGATCAGCGCCGTGATTTGGGTATCGGTGCCATCGCCCTGGATTATCGCGGTGAGCGCTTGCGCCTGAACCTGGACTACATCAGCCAGAAAGAAAGCTGGGAGGGCGCTTCGCGACCTTTCACCATCGCAGCGGGCGTCGCTGTACCGTCCGCGCCGAATGGCCGCACCAACCTGTCGCAGGATTGGGGCTGGTCGGACACCAAAGAGCAGTCGGCGTTGCTCGGCGGCGAATATGACCTGAGCGATACGGTCACCGTATTTGCCCATGCCGGTGGCGGCAAGTCGGACGTCAAGCGCATGTCCGACCAGGTGCCACGCATCCTCAACGAGGCGGGGGATACCAGCAACATCCCCGGCTACTACAAATTCAACGTTGATCGTTCCACCGCCGATGTCGGCATTCGTGGCGTGTTCGCCACCGGGCCGATCACCCACACCACCACATTGATGGCGACCCAGTACCAGGACGAGTTGTCCCGCGGCATCAACAACGGCACGGAAATCCGTTCGAACATCTATCACCCGGTCGATGTGCCCAAGCAATACATCAGCTCGCCGAAGGTGCTGCGTGTTTCCGAATCGGATCTGTCCGGCGTTGCGTTCACCGACACGCTGTCGATGCTCGACGACCGCTTCCAGTTGACGCTCGGCGTGCGCCGTCAGGACATCGAGTCGCGCAACTACAATGCGTCGGGCTCCGTCAGTTCGAAGTACAACGACAGCGCGACGACGCCACTGGTGGGGGTAGTCGTCAAGCCCTGGGACGACGTTTCCCTCTACTACAACTATGTCGAAGGCTTGAGTAAAGGCGACATTGCTCCCGGCACAGCGGCCAACGCTGGCGAGACATTCGCCCCTTATGAATCCAAGCAGCATGAACTGGGTGTGAAGTACGAGCACGGTACGTTCATGACCTCCCTGGCGTTGTTCCAGATCGAGAAACCAAGCGGTGAAGTCGGCGCCGACAACGTGTTCTCGGTGCAAGCCGAACAACGCAATCGCGGGATCGAATTGAGCATGTTCGGCGAAGTGGCACCGGGCACGCGCTTGATGGGCGGCGTGACGGTGCTGGATGGCAAGTTGACCGATTCAGCGACAGCGGCCAACAAAGGTAACAAGCCAGTGGGTGTGCCAGACGTGCAGGCCAATCTTTGGGCTGAATGGGATACGCCATGGCTGGAGGGTTTCACCCTGACGGGCGGGGCCATTTACACCGACAGTCAATACGTCAACCAGGCCAACACCCAGGAACTGGATTCCTGGACCCGTTTCGATGCCGGCGCACGCTACGCAACGAAAATCGAAGGCCGGCCGACGACCTTCCGCGCTACGGTGCAGAACGTGTTTGATCGTGAGTACTGGTCGGGCGTTGCTTCTTACGGCGCGTTCTCGCCGGGCTATCCGCGCACCTTGCAGCTGTCGGCTACGGTCGATTTCTGATGCGTGAGGGCAGGCACAGCCGGTTGGCTGCTGTCTGCCATTTTCAATGGGCGGGCAGGAGTACTCGCATGCTGGAAAATCCGGGATTTACCTCGACAATCAAGTGTCGCCCGATTCAAGTCACGACTCACCAACTCCCCCTCGAATTTGATTGCAGCGGCAATCGCCACATCCGTGAGATGTTGCGGGTTTACGGACTGCGCACCAGCCTCTTTCGGTTGAAGGTGATCAACGCCCTGATCCTCGCTGCGCAAGAGGGACGCCTGATCGGCGTGCCCGGCGTGCATGCCTATATAGAAGCGTCTTTTCCCCAACTGCCGATTGTCAGCGTGCGCGAAGTACTCAAACGTCTTGCCGAGGTGGACGTGATCACCGCTCAATCGGACAGAAGCTACCGCTTTACTCCCCAGGCGCAGGACATGCTCAAACCGTATCTGGGATAACGCGCCTGAACCGTCGGATCCCGACGACTGCGCCGTACCGTTGCCTCAATTCGCCTGCAATGTCAGCACCGTAAACGTGTCCGGATGGAACACCGGGTCCGGTCTGGGTTGATCCTGACTCGGGGCCGGCTGCGTGAAATCGGCACTGAACAGGTAGGCTTGCCCGCGCTTGGCATCCAGTACCATGTTGTGTGCCCAAGGCCGTGTGCCGATCGAACCAAGCAAACGATAGCTGCCCTGAGCGCTGCGCTGAATCACTGCCAGACTCGCATCGGCGCCGCTGGGAGCCAGCAGTTGGTCGCGTTGATGGTCGTAGGCCAGCGTGTTGACCGCGTGCCCGATGGGCAGGGTATCCAGTAACTTTCCGGTCGCGAGATCTGCGATGACCAAGCGAGGCTTGTCACCCCGGCAGGCCACGAACAAACGCTGATGCACCTGATCGGCGGCGATCGCGCCGGGCTTGCTACAGCCTTCGAAGGTCCAGAATTGCTGCTGCGCCAGCGTTGCACCGGACAGCACGGCCACTTGGTCTTCATCCCGCATGGGGACTAAAAAGGTGCCGTTATCCAGCACCAGTGGGCCATCGAGCTTTTGTGCCGGGACATCGACCGAGCCCGTCAGCCGGTCGCTTTTCGGATCGATCAGGTAGAGCGTCGAATGATCCCCACGGCGACCGCTGGTGACAATCACCCGGTCGCGACTTGCGTCGTAGAGCAGATTGTTCAGGTTGCCTGAGTCCAGTTCCAGCCGCTGCAGCACCTGCAGCCGATCCAGCGCCACGATGCTCAGCGAGCCGTCCATGTTCGCCACATACAGGCGGTTATGCCGAGGCACGAAGGTGACGGCATTGGCGCCGGCGGAATTGTCGAGTGTTTTCAGCAACCGTTGCCGCTCGACGTCGAACACCGACAGCCCGTTTTCCCGGCGTGCAATGAACAAGTAAGGCCGTTGCGGATCAAGTGCGCCAAAGCCCCAACTGTGGCCTTCACCCGCCAAGGCCTGGGTGGCGCTGACGGTGTACAGCAACGGTTCGCTGGCCTGGGTCATCTGGACGCTGAGCAGGCAGGTAGCAAGGCTCGCAAGGGCCAGCAGGTTTTTTCGCAACGGCATCAATGTTCTTCACATTCCAAAGGTGTCTGGAGGTCTGGGCGCGGCCCGGGGGGCAAAACGGGGAGCATCATAGCAATCACGCGAGGGCGTTTGCTCCGGTCTTGCCGAGCAGATCGATCCGGCAGCCCGGAGACGCATCGCTGACGCTGAGTTTCATATCATGCAGGCGTGCAACGGCCGCTACCATGCTCAGCCCCAGGCCGTTGCCCGGTGTATGACGGCTTGATTCGGCCCGGTAAAGTCGGCGCAACACCGCTTCACGTTCCGCCGGCGCAATTCCCGGGCCGTTGTCCGCTACCTGAATGCCTGTCGACTCCTGATCAGCGATAACGCTCAGGCGTACCTGGCTATGGTCCGGGCTGAACTTGATGGCGTTATCCAGCAAGTTGCAGACCGCATCGAACAACAGTTGCGCATCGCCGGCGATCATCGCCGGAAGCCGGCTTTCAGTCAGCGTCAGGCTGATACCGCGCTCTTCGGCCAACGGCTCATAGAGCTCGGCGGCGTCGGCGCAGATCAGGTTCAGGTCCAGCGTCGCGAAGTGGCTGCGGCGTGCACTGTTTTCGATTTCCGAGATACGCAGCAGCGCCTTGAACGTCAGCAGCAGCGCCTTGGCTTCAGTCAAAGCGGCGTTGATGCTGGCAGCGTATTGCGCTTCATCCAGTCCGCGCCGCTGGGCACGTTCAAGCCCGGCGATCAGCCGGGTCAGCGGTGTACGCAAATCGTGAGCAATGTCGTCGCACACGCCTTTGACTTCGCTCATCAGGCGTTCCAGCTCATCCAGCATGCCGTTGACCACATCAGCGAGACGGTCGATATCGTCGTTGGTCCCTTGAATGGGCAGCCGTCCGGTGAGATCGCCTTCGATGATGCCCTTGATCGAACGACTGACTTTGTCCAGGCGCCGGTGAGCCGAATACCCCAGGGCGACTGCTCCGCACAGACCGACAACCAGTAACAGCACACCGCCGGAAATCAGCGCATTGATCAGCAGTTCATCGAACTCGCGGATGTCATGAACATCTTGCGCCACCATCAGGAGCTTGCCGTCGGCCTGACGGTGCACGATGAACCGCACAGGGCGGTGGTGACCGTTGGCCTTGAGCCAGCGAAACTCCTGCGGTTTGTCAAAAGCGGAGTAGGGCGGCAGTTCCTGTATGGCACCGGCGATGAACTTGCCCTGCGCATCGAACAGGCTATGCGGCAAACGCGCTTCGGCATCCTGCACGGCATGTTTGCGGATTTCCTGGAGCTGCAACTCGGGGGGCTGCGCACTGCGGTTTTCCACCTGGCGATACAACGCCGTATCGGCTTCGGTTTTCAGGTAGAACGCGGTTTGCCAATAGATGTAGCCGAACAACGCCAGGAACGAGGCGCCGAACAGGCCGAGAAACAACAGCCCGGTGCGAAAGCTGATGGTGCGCGGAATTTCACTCAGGTGAACGTAAAACATAACCGGCTCCCCGAATGGTATGGATCATCGGCAGCTCGCCTTCACCGTCGATCTTGCGGCGCAGACGACTCATGTGAACTTCAATCACGTTGGTACGTTCGTCGTAGCTGTAATTCCACACGGCCTCGAACAGCATGGTGCGCGTGACGACCTGACCGGCGTTGCGGATCAAGTGTTCGAGCAGGGCGTACTCGCGCGGGACCAGATCGATGACCCGCTCACCGCGTCGCACGGTCCGGCTCAGCAGGTCGACTTCCAGGCTGGCAACCCGCAGACGGGTTTCGCGGGCCTGCGTCGGCACTTCGTTGCGGCGACGATTCAAGGCATCCAGGCGAGCGGTCAACTCGATGAACTCGAACGGTTTGGTCAGGTAATCGTCACCACCGGCGCGCAGGCCACGGACTCGCTCATCGAGCGCACTGAGGGCGCTGAGAATCAGCACCGGCGTGGTCACACTCGCGGCGCGCAAGGACGTCAGCACGCCCAGGCCGTCGAGGCCACCGGGCAACATCCGGTCAAGCACGATCAGATCGAACGGTTCACTCAAGGCCTTGAGCAAGCCATCGCGCCCATTGTTGACGCAACTCACCGTAAATCCGTGATCAGACAGCGCCGCTTCGATTTCACGGCAGGTAGGCAAGTCGTCCTCGACGACCAGAACATGGGTCATGGCAGTTGAACCGCTCACATTGTCAGACTGAGATGGCATAGTGTGGCAAAGCTTGGCGGGGCGCCACGTTCCCACCAGGTAAATAAAAGTTCAGGTTCGATCGATGGAGAGTTTTCCTTGCGCATTCTAGTGGTTGAAGACGACGCTCAGACGGCGGCTTATCTGGAGCGCGGATTGAGTGAAAGTGGCCACGTGGTGGATATCGCCAGCGATGGCAACAGCGGTCTGGACATGGCCCTGGAGCGGATTCATGACGCCTTGATTGTCGATCGGCGCCTACCCGGTCTGGATGGCATTGGCCTGATCAAAGCCATCCGTGCACAACAGTTGCGCGTGCCGATCCTGATGCTCAGCGCGCAGTCGACCACTGCGCAAAAGGTTGAAGGGCTGCAAGCCGGGTGCGATGACTATCTGGGCAAACCCTATGCGTTCGCCGAAGTGCTGGCGCGTCTGGATGCCTTGTTGCGTGGTCGCGATCAAGTCAGCGGTCCGGCGCGGCAACTGGCGGTTGGCGAACTGCAACTGGACTGCGCCACGCGTACCGCCGTGCGCGGCGGGCGGGTCATTGCCCTGCAGCACCGAGAAGCCTTGTTGCTGGAAAAACTGATGCGCCACAGCGGGCAGGTGGTAACGCGCGACATGTTGCTCGACAGTGCCTGGAACTACGATTTCGACCCCAACGACAACGTCATCGATAAACACATCCACCGCTTGCGCCGCAAACTTGATGAGGGCTTCGCGTACTCGCTGATCAGGACGGTACCAGGCGCCGGGTACAGTTTTCAGGTCGCGCCGGTCGAGGAGTGAAGCCCGCGTTCGGGGCAGTTAAATAAAAGTTTATCTGCCGGCGAACGCTCTGGCAGGCGCCCCTCGCTATCTTCCCCGCATTCGTGGCGCAGGCCACAGAGGCTCAAGCGGGGGATAGCTTGCCCATGTCAGTTACAACCTTGCCGACGCGCCGTGTACTCCGGGCGTTGCATTTATCTGTGATGTTAGTGCTTGCCGGCGCGATGACGATCGGCGGATGCTCGATGGTGCCTGAATACCGGCAACCGGATTTACCACTGGCTCGGCAATGGGACGGCGTTGCTGACTCGTCTTCAGCGGGAGGAGGGCAGTGGTGGCTGCAGTTTCACAGCGCTGAATTGGACGCGTTGATCGCCCGGGGCCTGACATCCAATTACACCCTCAAAGCGGCGGCCAGCCGCATCGACGAAGCGCGAGCATCGGCGCAGGTGGTCGGTGCCGGGCAATACCCGGCGCTGAACCTGGGCGGCAACTTCCAACGCCAGAACAATTACGGCACCACACAAAAACGCAGTGTATTTGCCGAGGCCACTTATGAAGTGGACTTCTGGGGCAAGCAGCGCGCTGCCGCCGATTCTGCGGATGCCCTGACCAAAGCGACGGTATTTGATGCCCATACTTTGCGCATGAGCCTGGGCGCGAGTATCGCCGACAGTTACTTTCAGGTGCTGTCCCTGGAAGATCGGCTGCGGTTGGCGCAGTCGATTGCCGACGATGCCCGGCAGGTTCTGCAACTGGTGGAAGTCCAGGCTAGCCAGGGCGCCGTGTCGAACCTCGAAGTCGAGCAGCAGCGCAACGCCATGCAGACGTTCGAAGCCGCCATGCCTGCGTTGCGTCAGCAGCGCGATCTGGCCCTGTATCAATTGGCGGTGCTGGTAGGCGCGCAGCCTCAGGGTTTCCATGTGCAAGGTAACGGTCTGGGCGCTCTGCAAGTGCCGCACCCGGCATCGGGGCTGCCGATCGGTCTGCTGCGCCAGCGTCCGGACATTCAAGCTGCCGAGGCGCGGCTGGTGTCGGCCAATTTCGATGTCGGGGTGGCTCGCGCGGCGTTTCTGCCCAATCTGTCGCTGGACTTGCTGGGCGGTATCGACACGATCACCGGTGGAAAAATCTGGAGCGCCATCGGCACCCTCAGCCAGCCGGTATTCGCCGGTGGCCAGCTCAATGGACAACTGCATTTTGATCAGGCGCATGTCGAGGAGCTGACTGCCAGTTACCGCGAGTCGATCATCGAAGCCTTGCAAGACGTCGAAACCCAGCTCAGCGCCGCGCGCGAACTGGATAAAAGCTACGCGCTGAACCAGTCGGCGGTGGCGTCGGCGCGCGAAGCGGCGCGGTTGGCGCAAGTGCGTTATCGACTGGGGGCAACCGATTTCCAGACTCTGCTGATCGTCGAACGCACTCAATATCAGGCCGAAGACACGCTGTTGCAGGTACACCTGCAACACCTGCAAGCCGCCGTCGGACTGTTCCGCGCGCTGGGCGGGGACTTCGCGCCGAACACCCTCGCTTCTCTCTCTCCTGCCCAGGTGGCTTACCCATGAATGTTTCCCGCTTACGTCGTCCGATTGTGTTGGGCAGTCTGCTGTTGGTCGTGCTGGCCACTGTCCTCGGTACTGCGCAATGGGTCCGCCGTGCCCAGGCCACACCGGTAAACACCGAGGCAGGCGCGGTGCCGGTTCAAATGGCTCGGGTCAGCGTCGAGGACTTGCCGATCTGGATCAGTGCCATCGGCAATGTGCAGGCACTCAACAGCGTCAATGTGCGGGTGAGGGTCGACGGCGAGCTGCAGAAAGTGCTGTTCGCCGAAGGGCAGACAGTCAATGCCGGCAGCCTGCTGGCGGTGATCGACCCGCGCGTCTATCAAGCCCAGGTGGCTCAGGCCCAGGCGCTGGTCGCCAAGGATCAGGCCCAGTTGGCCAACCTGCGAGTCAATCTCGAACGCGCCGGGAAACTTGCCGCCGCCAAGGCCGGGCCGACTCAGGACGTCGACACGTATCGCGCGGAGTTGGCGGCCCAGCAGGCCACGGTACAGGCCGATCAGGCGGCGCTGGATACTGCGCGCCTGCAGTTGGAGTTCACTCAGGTCAAGGCTCCGCTGACCGGCCGAACCGGCCAGCGCCTGCTGGATGTCGGCGCGATAGCTCATGGTGCGGAAGCTTCCGGGCTGGTAACGATCACGCAGATGAATCCGATCTCCGTGGCGTTTGCCGTGTCGCAAGACGACCTTGCAGAGATCCTCGAAGAAAACGCCAAGGGCGCGTTACAAGTGGTTGCGATGAGCCGCGACGGTCAACAGGAAATCGCCCGTGGTCAACTGAGTTTCATCGACAGCCAGGTGACCGCCGCCAGTGGTCAGATCCAGCTCAAGGCCCAGTTCGACAACAGCGCTGCAAAACTCTGGCCCGGTGAACTGGTAAGTGCGCGCCTGCTGGTACAAACCCGGCGCAATGTGGCGGTCGTGCCGGCTGAAGCCGTGCAGTTGGGACGTCAGGGCCATTTCGTTTACGTGGTCGATGCGCAGCAACGCGTGCAACCGCGACAGGTGGATGCAGCGACCGTGGTCGGCGGCAAACAATGGATACGCCAGGGACTGACGGCTGGCGAAACGGTGGTTGTGCAGGGTCAATCCCGCGTTGCGCCGGGACTGAAAGTCGTGCCGGTCAAAACGGATGCCAATGCTGATCTGGCGCAGGTGAATCCATGAACGCCCTGGCCGGTTTGATTCAACGACGGGTAGGCCTGAGCCTGTTGGCACTGGGCGTGATGCTGCTCGGTGCTTTTGCCTATTTTCAATTGCCGGTGGCGCCCTTGCCGACGGTGGATTTCCCGACCATTCAGGTCACGGCCAAGCTCTCCGGCGCCAGTGCAGAAACCATGGCGTCGTCGGTTGCCACGCCGCTGGAGCGCGCGTTTGCCGCTGTGCCGCAAGTCGCCTCAATGACCTCTTCGAGCGCCGCCGGCAAGACCCAGATCGTGCTGCAATTCGATCTGTCCCGAGACATCGATGGCGCTGCGCAGGACGTGCAGACGGCGATCAACACCGCCACCCCCAACCTGCCCAAGACCATGTCCAGCTTGCCGACCTTCAACAAGGTCAACCCGGCCGAAGGCACTGTGTTGTCACTGGCGGTCACTTCGCCAACGCGCACCTTGCCGGAGCTCGATCGCTTCGCCGACAACTACATCGCCCAGCGTCTGTCGCAGATGCCCGGGGTGGGCCTGGTGGATTTCCATGGCGAACAGAAACCGGCGGTGCGCGTACAGATTGATCCTGATGCACTCGCTGCCCGGGGGCTGACCCTTGAAGACGTGCGCAGCGTCATTGGCGTCAGCACTCTGGATCAGCCCAAGGGCAGCCTCGATGGCCCAAGCCGTTCGATCACGCTGGGTGCAACCGATCAGTTGCTGGACCCGCAGCATTATCGCGATCAGGTCATCGCCTACAAGAACGGCATGCCGATCAAACTGGGCGATCTCGGCAGGGTCATCGCCGGGGCCGAGGACACCCAGCAGGCGGCGCAATTGGGGGCCGACCCGACCGTCATCGTCGACATTCACAAGCAACCGGGTTTCAACCTGCTGTCGACCATTGCCACGATCAAGGCCAAATTGCCCGAGTTGACAGCCTCGCTGCCGCGCGATGTGCAAGTGCAGGTGGTGGGTGATCGCACCCAGACCATCGAAGCGTCAGTCAATGACATGCAGTTCACGTTGCTGTTGTCCATCGCCCTGGTGGTCGTGGTGATCTTTGTCTTCCTGCGCAAAGCCACGGCGACACTGATTCCGAGCCTGACCATTCCGCTGTCGCTGGTGGCCACGTTCGGCGTCATGTACCTGCTGGGCTACAGCCTCGACAATCTGTCGATCATGGGCCTGGCGATTGCCGTCGGGTTCGTGGTGGACGACGCCATCGTGGTCATGGAGAACATTGTCCGGCATCTGGAAATGGGTAAATCCCGACTGCAGTCGGCCGTTGACGGGATGCGGGAAGTGGCCTTCACCATTGTTTCGATGACGGTGTCGCTGATTGCGGTATTCCTGCCGATCCTGCTGATGTCGGGAATTGTCGGGCGCCTGATGCGTGAGTTTGCGGTCACGGTCAGTGTGGCAATCAGCATGTCGTGCATCGTCTCCCTGACCCTTACGCCCATGCTTTGTGCCTGGTTGCTCAAGCCTCATGACGACCAAGTGGAAGGACGTTTTGCCCAGGCCTGCGAACGAGGGTTCGCACGCGTGCACAACGGCTATCGCCGCAGTCTGGACTGGGTACTCGATCATCAGCGCACGACCCTGGCCGTGGCCATCGCGACCGTAGTCGCGACGGCAATCCTGTATGTCGGCATCCCCAAGGGCTTCTTTCCACAACAGGACAACGGCTTGATTCAGGGCGTGGCCGAAGCAGCGGCGGACATTTCTCCGCTCGCCATGCGCGCGCAGGTCAATCGCGCCGCGCAAGTGATCGGTGAAGATCCGGCGGTCGCCCGAGTGTACTTCTGGATCGGCCCGAATCCGACCGTGAGCCAGGGCAAGGTGATGATCAACCTCAAGCCGTTCAGCGAGCGCACCGTCAGCGCCGCTGAAGTCATCCGGCGCCTGCAACCGGCGCTCGACGCGTTGTCCGGGATCAAGGTGTACATGCAGGCCAATCAGGATATCCAGATTGGCGGCCGGGCCAGTAAAACCCAGTATCAATACACCTTGCAGGATCCGGACAGCGCCGAGCTTGATCATTGGAGCGCGGTGCTGCTGGCCAAACTCAAGAGCCTGCCTCAGTTGCAACATGTGACGTCCGACCAGCAGCAGGCCATTGCACAATCGACCCTGGTCATCGACCGACCGACGGCGGCACGCCTGGGGGTGACGGTACAAGCCATCGACGATGTGCTATATGACGCGTTCGGTCAGCGGCAGATTGCGACGATGTTCACGCAACTGGATCAGAACCACGTGATTCTGGAACTCGATCCAGCCTGGCAGACATCCACTGCGACGCTTGCGCATCTGTTCGTCCGCGCCGGTTCCGGAGCGCTGGTGCCGCTGAATCTGCTGGCCAGCGTCAAGACCGAGCAGGTGCCGATCATCATCAACCATCAGGGCGTATTCCCGGCCATTACCCTGTCGTTCGATCTCGCCCCCGGTCATGCCTTGAGTGACGCAGTCAGCGCAATCAACCAGGCATCCCTGGCGGTCGCGCTGCCCGATACGGTGACGGGCAGTTTCCAGGGCACAGCCCAGGCGTTTCAGGACTCGCTCAAGTCGCAACCCTGGCTGATTCTGGCGGCGATCCTGACGGTCTACATCGTGCTTGGCGTGCTGTATGAAAATGCCATCCACCCGCTGACGATCATCTCCACGCTGCCTTCCGCCGGGTTTGGCGCGCTGCTGGCACTGATGCTCTGTGGCCAGGATCTCTCGGTATTGGGCATGATCGGGATCATTTTGCTGATTGGCATCGTCAAGAAAAACGCGATCATGATCGTCGACTTCACGTTGCAGGCGCAGCAGCAAGGTCTGTCAGCCCGCGACGCCGTCAGAGAAGCCTGCCTGCTGCGCCTGCGGCCGATTCTGATGACGTCACTTGCTGCACTTCTCGGGGCTGTTCCTCTCGCGTTCGGGCATGGCGCCGGGTCGGAACTGAGACAGCCATTGGGTATCGCGATCGTCGGTGGCCTGACGGTTTCGCAGGTGCTGACGTTGTACACGACACCTGTGGTCTATCTCTGGTTCGAACGCCGGCGTCGCGTAACCGGGCTCGACAGCGAAGGTATTGCGGTCTGAGCATGACAGCGGAGCCATACAGGAGGCGGGGGTTCAAACTGTTCGCAGGACTGGACTGATGAACGTCCACCATCGTGCAAAACACCCCTGACATCCATTCAATGGCAGAATCTCCCTGACTTGATTGTTTTGGAGAACACCATGCTTCGTGTGTTTGAACGAAGACTCGACCCTTTCCCGCCTGACGAGGTACCACCGCCGCCCAATGGCCTGGCAAAATTTCTCTGGGCCTGCACCCGGGGTGCCCGCGGTTACATCCTGGCGCTGGCGCTGCTCAGTGCCGGCGTGTCGATTTATGAGGCGTGGCTGTTTTCCTTCCTCGGCCAGGTCGTTGACCTGCTTTCGACGTGGCAGGCCGGCGGTGAAGCGGCGGTGCAGGAAAGTCGCGTGTTGTGGGGCATGGGCATCGTCATGGTGTTCAGCGTCGGGCTGGTGGCGTTGCGCACCATGGTCCAGCATCAGGTGTTGGCGATTAACCTGCCGCTGCGCCTGCGCTGGGATTTCCATCGGTTGATGCTGCGGCAGAGCCTTTCGTTTTTTTCCGATGAGTTTTCCGGCCGGGTCACGACCAAGGTGATGCAGACCGCGCTGGCGGTGCGCGACGTGCTGTTTACCATGATCGAGATTTTGCCGGGGATCGGCGTTTATTTCATTGCGATCATTGCGCTGGCCGGCGGCTTTGCGCTGAAACTGATGCTGCCGTTCCTGGCCTGGGTCGTGTTGTTCGGTCTGGCCATGTGGTACTTCGTGCCGCGCCTGGGGAAGGTCGGGCAGGAGCAGGCCAACGCGCGCTCGATGATGACTGGGCGTATCGCCGACGCCTACACCAACATCACCACGGTGAAGCTATTCTCCCACTCCAATCGGGAAGCGCATTTCGCACGGGCCGCGATGGAGGATTTCAAGCAAACCGGCTTTCGCCAGATGCGTCTGGTCAGTCTGTTCGAAATCGTCAATCAGGCACTGGTGGTGGGGTTGATCATGTCGGCCGGGGGCTATGCCCTTTGGCTGTGGCACCAGGGGGATGTCGGCGCCGGCGCCGTGGCGGCGATCACCGCCATGGCGTTGCGGATCAATGGCATGTCGAACTGGATCATGTGGCAAATGACTTCGCTGTTCGAAAGCATCGGCACTGTCCAGGACGGCATGGCGACGCTAACCCAAGGCACCAAAGTGCAGGACGCGCCTGATGCCGGTGAACTGGTGACCTCCGGTGGCGCAGTCATCTTCGACAAGGTGCGTTTCAACTACGGCGGCGAACGCCAGGTGCTCGATGGCCTGAGCCTGAGTATCCGCCCGGGCGAAAAAATCGGTCTGGTGGGCCGCTCGGGTGCGGGCAAGTCCACGCTGATCAACTTGTTGCTGCGCTTTTATGACGTCGACAGCGGGGAGATTCGCATCGACGGGCAAAATATCGCGCACGTGACGCAAGACAGCCTGCGGAGCGCCATCGGCATGGTCACGCAGGACACTTCGTTGCTGCACCGTTCCATTCGCGACAACATCGCCTACGGCCGACCCGATGCAACCGACGCGCAGATCCGCCGCGCGGCGGCCAATGCTCAGGCCGACGAGTTCATCAGCCAACTCAGCGATCGGCAAGGCCATACAGGCTACGACACGCTGGTGGGTGAGCGGGGGATCAAGCTCTCGGGCGGCCAGCGCCAACGTGTCGCGATTGCCCGGGTCATGCTCAAGAACGCGCCGATCCTGCTGCTCGACGAGGCCACCAGCGCGCTGGACTCGGAAGTCGAAGTGGCGATTCAGGAAAGCCTCGACGAGATGATGCAGGGCAAGACCGTGATCGCGATCGCCCACCGCTTGTCGACGATTGCCGCCATGGACCGGCTCATCGTCATGGACGACGGACGCATCATCGAACAGGGCACTCACTCCGAACTGCTTGAGAAGAACGGCGTCTATGCGCGGCTGTGGCAGCATCAGAGCGGCGGGTTCCTGGGGGAGGACAAGGGCGTGGTGGAGGCCTTGGATCAGGCGTAATCATCGCGCACAAAAAAACCGGCCTTGCGCCGAATGCCGATCAGTCAAGCGCGGCCCCTTTGTGGGAGCGGGCTTGCTCGCGAAAGCGTTGGGGCAGTCAACGTCAATGTTTGCTGGGCCGACGTCTTCGCGAGCAAGCCGGCGCCCACAATTGATCTTCGTTGCTTTGAGCATTGAGTTCACTTGACTGATCGGCATTAGGCCTTGCGCCGGTTTTTTTTGCTTCGCATGCCTCAGAGCGCCGCTTTCACCTGCAATCCCAGCACCAGTGCATTGTCGATGTCTTGCCCGGAAAACGCGCCCGGTTCGATGATGTATTGGATGTTCGGGCGCAGTGTCAGCCAAGGCGTGGCCTGATAGCCGTAGCCGAGTTCGATCAATTGCTCGCCACTGTCCAGGTTCGGGAACGCTGCGCCATTGGCCAGCGCGGCGTCCTGCTGCACGTCGCGGCTGCGCGGGTTGGGCACGGCGCGACCGTAGCCCAGCGCGACGGTGTCACGCGGGCGACCTTCGAACGGCTTGTACAGAACCAGACCGGTGCCATACCACTTGCTGAACGGCGAAGCCGCTTCACTGGCCGCCGAATACTGGCCGAAGGCGTGCAGGCTGCGGCCTTCGGAGGATTGCGAACTCCACACAGCCTGATCGATCAGCAGGTAATGGCCGCCACGGCCGGATACTTCCTTATCGCTGCCGATGCGTTTCACGTCGGAGCTGTCGTAGTAGTAACCGACCTTGTATTCGCCGGGCAACGGGCCCGCGTGCTTGTACACCAGCTCGATCGGCACCACGGTGCCGGTAGTGTGTTTCGGGCCCAGATGCCAGGCACGGCTGGAGTTGCCGTTGCTCTCGGGATCGACATTGAATGCGGCCACACGCAGTTGCCAGGACGGCGACAGGTCGTACTTGACGCGCACACCCAAGTGGGCGTTGGGGTAGTTGGTCCAGCCGCTGCCGCCGGACATGTTCAGCGGATGGCCGCAGAAACCGGCGTTCATGAAGTTGCAGAGAATGCCGCTGTCCAGGCCGCCGAGGTCGTTGCCCATGGCCATATAGCCCAGCTTCACGTTGAGCGCCGGGGTGAACAGGCTGCGCTCGTAACTCAGTTCGGTCAGGCGGGTGTAGAGCCCACCGTAGTTTTCCTGGATTGGCAGACGGTTGCCGACCAGGTCTTCGGAGGCGCTGTTGCCGCGTCGGTCGTTGATGGTCAACTGAACCTTGCCCGCGTTGTCCACGCCGTACAGTTTGCTCAGGTCGAACTGCACGCCGAGCTTGATGTTCTGCGAGTAGCGCGCCGAACGGTGCAGGCCACCCTCGGCGTTGTAGGCGGTTTCGCCGCTGTAGTCGCCGGTGAACTTGATGCCGTCCTCGTCCATCTGGTGACGCAGGCCGCCCCAGTCGCCAGTCAGGGTATTACGGGTCAACAGGTTTGAATCGGTATCCGCGAAGGCGGGCAGGGCGGCACTGCAGGTCAGGCCCAACAGCACACCGTTGACCCAGGCCGATTGAGTAAAACGAAACATGGAGATCTTCCTGCGCAAATCTATAGCGATATCGGAAAGCGGCGCCGCACCCGCAGGTGCCGCGCACAGAGAGCATGCCCGCCAGCGAGGCGGGCACTGCGGCTTACGGCAAGGCGTAAGCCATCACGTAGTCGCCGCGATCGGTCGACTGGCGCGCACCACCGGCGGTGATGACGATGTACTGCTTGCCGGTTTTCGGCGAAACATAAGTCATCGGGCCGCCCTGACTGCCCACTGGCAGACGTGCCTTCCAGACTTCTTCACCGTTGCCGCTGTTGAAGGCGCGCAGGTAGAAGTCCTGAGTACCGGCGATGAAGATCAAGCCACCTTGCGTTGACAGGGTGCCACCGAGGGTCGGCAGGCCGATCTTGATTGGCAGGTGCATGCGGATACCCAGAGGACCGGTGTCTTCAACGGTGCCGACCGGAACCTGCCAGGCGATTTTCTGCGTCTTCATGTCGATGGCGGTCAACGTGCCGAACGGCGGAGCCTGGCAAGGAATGCCGGCGACCGACAGGAAGCGGTTCTTGTTCACCGCATACGGCGTGCCTTTGAGCGGCACGGCGCCCATGCCGGTGTTCAGCGCTTCGCCACCGGAAGAGGCCTGAGCCTTGTTCTGCGACGGGATCATCTGAATCCACAGGCCCAGGCGCATGTCATTGACGAAGATGAAACCGTGGACCGGGTCAGTCGAGAGACTGCCCCAATTCATGCCGCCCAGCGAACCCGGGAAACTCAGCGATTTGTCGGTGCCCGGCGCGGTGTACAGGCCGTCATAACGCATCGATTTGAAATCGATCCGGCACAGCAGCTGGTCGTACGGCGTTGCGCCCCACATGTCGGATTCGGTCAGGTGCTGAGCACCGATCTGCGGCATGCCCAGCGATTTCGGCTGGGTTGGCGAGTAGGGCTCGCCAGGGATGTTCGCGGCTTTGACCGGCACTTCTTTAACGTCGGTCAGCGGTTTGCCAGTGGCACGATCCAACACATAGATCTGCCCGGCCTTGGTGCCGATGACCACTGCCGGTACGGTTTTGCCGTCCTTGTCGAAGTCGATCAGACTCGGCTGCATCGGCAGGTCGAAGTCCCAGAGGTCGTTGTGCACGGTCTGGAACACCCAGCGTTCATCGCCAGTGGTGGCGTCCAGCGCGAGAATCGAGGCGCCGTAGGTGTGATCGAGTTTGCTGCGCTCGACACCGTAGATATCGGTGGACGAGCTGCCCATCGGCAGGAACACGGTGTTGGTCGCCGGGTCGTAGGACATCGGCGCCCAGCTGTTCGGCGTGCTGCGCACATAGGTGCTGCCGTCGGCCGGGGCCTTTTTATCCTGCGGGTTGCCCGGGTCGAAGGCCCAGCGCATGGCACCGGTAATCACGTCGAAACCACGGATCACGCCGCCCGGCATGTCGGTTTGCACGTTGTCGGCCACGCGACCGCCAACCACCACGGTGGTACCGGCCATCAGCGGCGCGGAGGAGAGCTGATAGTAGCTGTCCGGAACATCCCCCAGACCGGCCTTCAGATCAACCTGGCCGTTGGTGCCGAAACCCTGGCAGAACTCACCGGTATCGGCATCGACCGCAATCAGACGCGCATCGATGGTGTTGGTCAGCAAACGGCGCTGGCAGTTGGCGGCCGGCGCGGGTTTGGCTTCGATGATGCTCGAATTGCTGGGTTGGGCGATGGTTTTAGTGGCATCAAAATAAGCCATGCCACGGCAGCGCTGCCAGACTTTCGACTGGGCGTTGATCGGGTTTTTCCAGAGTTCTTTGCCGGTGTCGGCATCCAGCGCAATCAGGTTGTTGTGCGGGGTGCAGATGAACACCTTGTTGCCGATCTGCAGCGGGGTGAGCTGGTCTTCAGCGCCGTTGCCATCGCTCTCGGCGATGTCGCCGGTGTGGTAGGTCCACGCCACTTTCAGCTTATCGACGTTATTGCGGTTGATCTGATCCAGCGCAGCAAAGCGGCTGCCGCCTTCGGTATTACCGTAGTGCGCCCAGTCTTTTTGCGCGTTTTCCGGCTCAACCGGAGTCAGGCCCGGGCCTGTGCCTGTGGCGGCGACAGTCGGGTGCGCGACGAACATGTTGCCGGCCGCGACAGCCACACCGATAGTGAGCACAGCGGCCAGCGCATAAGCGCCGCGCCCTGGAACACCGCCGTTGGCACGCTTGAGCAATGGATACACCAGCGCCACGACCACGCCGATGGCACTGAACATGAACAGGCGCGAGAACACCGGCCAGAACACCAGCCCGGCGTCGCTCACCGCCCAGATCGCCGTTGCGACCAGGAACCCTGCGAACAACCACGCACCGGCCGGCTTGAAGCGCGCAATCAGCAGGCCGGAAACGGCCATCGCCAAGCCACCCAGCAGGAAGTACCACGAGCCTCCCAGGCTGACCAATTTCACGCCACCAGCAGCGAGTGCCAGACCGAGCAGGGCGATGACTACGCCCAGCCCGACCAGAATGAATGTTGATATGCCCGAGAGGCGTTGACTCTGCTTCACGTTGAATGTCCCGTTGAAATGAGACGCGCATTATATAGATAGGTAACTACCTAGTTAAATCACTAATTCAGCAATGAACTGTTGTTCATTGCGAAATCCCCTTCCTGAGCGGGGACTTGCGCTTTCAACGGGCTGCAAAGACATTTTTGAAAACCTGCCAAAGAGAATTTTTGTCAGGAAAAATGTGATTTATGACAGCTGGCGTTCCGTGCCACGGTTATTGCGCAGAATCGAGAAATTCAACGCCGCAGCCACACACAGCCAGGCCAGGTAAGGAAACAGCAACAACCCGGTGATCACGTCCAGGCGCAATGCCAGAACCACCATCACCGCAACAACCAGCCACAGCAGCACAAGAATGATCATCGCCGCGACAATCCGCTGCGCACCGAAGAACACCGGCGTCCACAGCGTGTTCAGGGCGATCTGCGCCGCCCACAACGCCAGCACCTGTTGTCCGCCGGGAATGAGCGTCAAGCGGTAGCCCACCCACGCCAGCAGCAGATAGATCGTCGTCCAGGCCACCGGAAACACCCAGTTGGGCGGGGTGAACGCGGGTTTGTTGAGCCCTGCGTACCATTGCCCGGGTTTGAAGATCATCCCGGTGGTTGCCGCCGCACCGCAGGCGATCAGAAAGATCAGAAAATTCACCATGTGTCGCTCCTTGGCCGCAGCCAGTCTGCTTGGGTTGCACCGCCGCAACGGCTGTTCATTCGGTTTTCGACGACATCAGATCACTGACTCGCGACACCAGCGTGTCGACGGCAAAGGGCTTTGTCAGCACTTGCATGCCCGGGCCGAGCTGCCCGGCGCCGATCACTGCGTTCTCCGCATACCCGGTAATGAACAGGGTCTTGAGGTTCGAACGGACTTCCCGACCAGCGTCGGCCAGTTGCCGACCGTTCATGCCGCCCGGCAAGCCCACATCAGTGATCAGCAAGTCAATGTGCACATCGGATCGCAACAGTTTCAGCCCGACAACACTGTCGGCGGCTTCAATCAGGGTAAAGCCCAGATCACCGAGCACTTCGGTCAGCAGCGCGCGCACCGTCGGTTCGTCATCCACCACCAGGATCGTCTCGCCGGCCTTGGGCAATGCCGCCGGCGCGGTGTTTTTGTCATCTTGATTTTGCAGCGGCTCCCCAAAGTAACGAGGCAGGTAGATGCACATCTCGGTGCCCCGACCGACCTGCGAATGCACGCGCACCTGACCGCCGGACTGTTTGGCGAAGCCGTAGATCATCGACAGCCCCAACCCGGTGCCCTGGCCCAGCGGTTTGGTGGTGAAGAACGGATCAAAGGCCTTGGCGATCACATCGGCGGTCATGCCAGTGCCGGTGTCGGTCACGCACAGGCAAAGATATTCGCCCTCGGGCATGTCCAGCGTGTGGGCAGTCTCGGCATCCAGCGTACGATTGGCCGTCTCGATGGTGATGCGTCCGCCATCGGGCATGGCATCGCGGGCGTTGATGCACAGATTGAGCAAGGCGTTTTCCAACTGGCTGGCATCGACCAGCGTCGGCCAGAGCCCGTGAGCGCCACGGGTTTCCAGGAGAATGCTCGGGCCGACCGTGCGCTGGATCAGTTCGGTCATGCCGATCATCAGCATGTTGACATCGGTGGGCCGTGGATCGAGGGTCTGGCGTCTGGAGAACGCCAGCAGGCGGTGGGTCAGGGCAGCGGCACGTTTGACCGCGCCCTGTGCGGTCACCATGTATTTGTCGACTTCACTCAGCCGGCCCTGGTGGATGCGCGCGTCCATCAACTCCAGTGCGCCGGAAATACCGGCCAACAGATTATTGAAATCATGCGCGAGGCCACCGGTGAGCTGGCCGACGGCTTCCATCTTTTGTGACTGACGCAGTTTTTCCTCGGCTTGCATCAGCTCCGCCGTGCGCGATGACACGCGCTGCTCCAGGGTGTCGTTGAGCGCACGCAATGCAGCGATAGCACGGTCACGCTCGGCTTCGACATTGCGCCGCTCCTCGACATCGATCAGCACGCCGGGAAAGCGTAGCGGCGTTCCATCCTCCGCACAGTCAACCCGTCCGTTGGCCTCGATCCACTGGTATTTGCCGTCCGTACGGCGCACGCGGTACTGGTGCGAATAGGCGCCACCGCGGCCAATGGCTTCGTTGATCGCGGCAGTCAGGCCGTCGCGATCATCGGGGTGCACGGTGGTGATCACTTGTTCGAGGCTCAGCCCTTCGCGGCCCAACGCCGGGGCAAGATCAAACACCCGGGCGAAGGCTTCGTCCACGGCAAAGCGATCGGTGGGCAGGTCCCAGTGCCAAGTGCCGATAATGGCGCCGGCCGCGAGGGCCAGTTGCACGCGCTCCACGTTTTCCCGGGCAATCGCCTCGCTGGCCCGCAAGCGCTCTTCGGCGTCGCGGCGCTCGGTGACGTCGTTGAAAAGGATCGCGATCTGCCGGTCGGCCGGATCGCCGACACGCACCGCGCGCACGTCGAACCAGCGCTCGAAGGTATTGGCGTAATTCTCGAAATTTGCTGGTTCGCCGGTCTTGGCCACATGGCCGTAGGTTTCGAACCAGAAGCTTTCCAGATTGGGTGCGAACTCGGTTACCCACTTGCCACGCAAGTTGACTCCGCACTGGTGTTCGAACGCCGGGTTGGCCTCGACGAAGTAGTAGTCGACGGGCTTGTCGTCGGCGTCGAATTTGACTTTGACGATGGCAAACGCCGATTCGATGGTTTCCAGAATGGTGCTGAAGCGAGCCTCACTGCGGGCGAGCGCATCCCGACTGGCCTGCAGTTGCGCCGCCATATCGCGCTCGATGTCGATCGCCCGTGTGGCGACCTGAGCATTCTCGAGTGCCGCGCGTAATCGCCTGGCCTCTGACTCAAGCGCTGCGCGATCAAGATGTTTGAGGCTGTCCATCACACCTGCTTTTCCAGTTTTTTTGGGAGTTGGTCTCATGGCGCGCACCGAGGGGTTGTTCACGCCGTTCATCCGTTGACCGGGTGGGTCATCGTTAAGTTTCACCGCCAGCGCACAACGCTTGCAGGCGCAGGTTCAAATTCAAATCGACTGCCCGCTATCGAGCCGGGCCAACAGGTCTTGCCCGCGCTGCCACAGCGCCTGCTGTTTGCTCTGCGGCATGCGATCGAGGTTCTTGTACATCATCGCCATGCGCTGATTGCCGCGCAGCAGCTCACCGTGGCGCATCAGGAAATGCCAGTACAGCGCGTTGAACGGGCAGGCGTTGTCCGCCGTGCTTTCGCTGACTTTATAAGCGCAGCCACGGCAGTAATCAGACATGCGATTGATGTATTGGCCACTGGCGCAATAGGGTTTGGAGCCGAGATAACCACCATCGGCATGCATGACCATGCCCAGCGTATTGGGCAGCTCCACCCAGTCGAAGGCGTCCATGTAGATTGCCAGATACCACTCGCAGATCTGGCTCGGCGCGATGCCGGCGAGCAAGGCGAAATTACCGGTGACCATCAGTCGCTGAATGTGGTGCGCGTAGGCGTGCTGCAGACTCTGCCCGATGGCCTGACGCATACAGTTCATCTGCGTATCGCCGTTCCAGTAGAACTCGGGCAGCGCCCGGCTATTGCCGAAGGAATTGCCCAGCGCATAGTCAGGCATTTTCAGCCAGTACACGCCCCGCACATATTCGCGCCAGCCAATCAGTTGCCGAATGAAACCTTCGGCGGCATTCAGTGGCACGCTCCCGGCCCAATACGCCGACTCCACGTCGCTGCACAGTTGCCGCAAATCCAGCAAACCAATGTTGAGCGCAGCGCTGATGCGCGCATGAAACAGGAACGGCTCATCACTGGCCATGGCGTCCTGATAATCGCCAAACCCCGCCAGGCCATAATCCAGAAAATACGCCCACAGCGCTTGCGCATCGGCGTGGGTGACCGGGTAATTGAAATCGTCGAGCGCGCCGTAGTGATGGCTGAAGCGCGCCTTGACCAGCGCCAACACCTCAAGGGTGATGTCGTCATTGTGGAAGCGGGCCGGGTAGGGGGCTTTCACGCCTTTGGTCAACGCCTTGCGATTCTCGGCATCGAAATTCCACGCGCCGCCCACCGGCGAGCCGTCGCCATTGAGCAACAAGCGGCTCTTGCGACGCATCTCGCGGTAGAAGAACTCCATGCGCAGCTGCTTTTTACCTTCAGCCCACGCGGCGAACTCCGCGCGACTGCACAGAAAACGCGTGTCTACATGCCAGTGGATCGGCAAGCCACAGTCATTGATCGACTGCTCCAGCCGCCAGTCCCCGCATTCGGTGACGTGCACTTCTTCGGCCTGCAACAGCGCTTGCCAGCGCTGCAATTCACCCGGCACCGAACCGCTGTTGTGCGGATCGTCCAGGGTGACGTATTCGACGTGCACACCACGCTCTTGCAGTGCCTTGGCGAAATGGCGCATGGCACTGAAGATCAGGGCAATCTTTTGCGGGTGGTGCGGCACATGGCTGGCTTCTTCCATGACCTCGACCAACAGCACCGTGTCGCGCTCGGCATCGAGCGCCTGCAACGAACGCAGGTCAAAGGACAGCTGATCGCCCAGCACCAGGCACAAACGGGGAATAACGTTCATTCAGTAAAACTCGGCCTCTGGTCAATCAAGGTCAGTAACGGGTCAGCGGCAACGCCTGCCGGACGGGCGCACCATTGGCGCCGATCACCAGCGCGTGATATCCGTCGCCGAGAGAAGTCATGCCCAACGAGGGATTCATTGACGTGCTCCGGCAGCCTGACGACGGAAGAACAACGTCACCTGGCCAACCTCTACGCCGAGCTTGGACATGCGGGTGCGGTTGATCAGCGTGTCCTCGTCCATCAAGTACATCAAGTACATCCAGTCGTCCATGCTCATTTCGTAGGTCGAGTCATCGACCGGCAGGTTCAGGCGATAACGCCAGTGCAGCGTGTTGCCCGCGAGCTGGCCCTGGGCGACTCCCACCACATCATCCGCGCGACCGCTCCAGCGTCCTCCGCCCTCGGGTGTCAGGGTCCAGACGCGGCGTTGGCGAGTGCCGTCGCTGTACAGGAAGCGCTCGTCGAGAATCAGGTCGTTGCCCTCACGACGGCTGACGATGTTGACCTCGAACCGCTTGACCACCTCACCGCTGCGCTTCTGAAACATCCCCCAGGCTTTGACGGGCTGGCTGAAAAAACGCTGTAAATCGAATGCCGGTTGCTGGTCCGCATAACGGGCGACATCCACGCTGCCGCAGCTCGCAACACTGAGTACCAGCGCCAGTAACAGCAAAAGTCGGGGCATTGCCTTACTCCCTGAGTGCAAAGCTGATGAGGGTGAAATGCCGAATTCCGGTCTTGTACAGTGAGCAAGCCCTGTACATGTTTATCGTCGACCATTGCGCGGCAGAAACGCCTGACGCGCCGTCGAGCTGTTGCGAAAGGCACCCAGCATCACCGAGGGCGTCATGATCGAATTCCGCTTCTCTACGCCGCGCTTCGACGAATCCAAAAGCGCCTTCGCGCTCAGGACTCCGGCCAACACCGACGAGAATTTCACGGTAATGGCAGGCAAGTAGCGGGTTCATTCCGGGTTCTCGCGGCGGTGCCGTGCGTGAAGACCAATCCATAGCTCAAGAGTTATACGTACTTTTGCATCTTGTATAGGTTTTACTCAAGATAGGCTGAAAGAAACCACCTGACAATGAATCGGCAATCTTTTTTGTGCAGATGCGAAAACCTCGCAGCGCGGCGCGCGAGGTTGTTGGTGTAGCGGGGAGGAAAGGGTGCGCTCCCGAGGAAGTGGGAGCGCGGGTGTGCGTCGGGGGATTTATTCGCCGTAGATCGGGTAATCCACATAGCCTTCGGCATTGCCGCCGTAGACCGTGGCCGGGTTCAGGGGATTGAGTGGCCAGTCATTGGCGATGCGCGCCGGCAGGTCCGGGTTGGCCATGAACGGCCGGCCGAACGCCACCAGATCCGCCAGACCCGATTCAAGCAATTGCGCGCCGGACTCGGCGTTGTAGCGCCCGGCATAGATGATCGCGCCACTGAACGTATCCCGCACGGCGCGACGGAAAGTGTGTGGCATCGCCGGCGCATCGTCCCAGTCGGCTTCGGCAATCGAAAGGTAAGCAATGCCCACGTCCTCAAGCACTTTGATCGCTTCAATGTAGGTGGTGTGCGGGTCTTCTTCGACCAGGCCCAGATAGGTGCGCGCTTCGTCTGTGGTGGTGAACAGCGGGGCGAAACGTACGCCAACTTTTTCCTTGCCGATGCACTCGGCGACGCCAGCCACCACTTCACGCAGAAACCGCAGGCGATTGTGCAGAGAGCCACCGTACTGATCGGTTCGCACATTGCTGTGAGCGGAAATGAACTGGTTCACCAGATACCCGTTGGCACAGTGCAATTCGATGCCGTCGAAGCCGGCGTCCATGGCATTGCGCGCCGCTTGAATGTAGAGCTGAACCAGTTCCTGAACTTCATCGGTGCTCAGCGCTCGCGGGGTTGATGGCGCAACCAGCTCGCCGGCACCCGGAGCGGTTTCGATAAAAACGCTGACTCGATCGGTGGCGATAGCGGAAGCCGACACCGGCGCCGCGCCATTGGGTTGCAGCGCAATGTGGGATACGCGGCCTACGTGCCACAGCTGAGCGAAAATCACCCCGCCCTCGGCATGCACGGCCTCAGTGACCTGGCGCCAACCGGCAATTTGTTCAGCGGTGTGAATGCCTGGAGTCCAGGCGTAGCCCTGGCCGCGTGGCTCAATCTGCGTGCCTTCAGTGACAAGCAGCCCGGCGCCGGCGCGTTGCTGGTAATACTCGGCCATCAATGCATTGGCAATATTGCCCGGTTGCGAACTGCGCTGGCGGGTGAGGGGAGGCAAGACGATGCGGTTCTTCAAGGTGTGCAGGCCCAAGGTGACGGGGGTGAAGAAAGGGCTGTTTTTCATGTGATTCCTGTTCTGGCTTTATTAGACCAGTCGACTATTAATGCGGTAAAAAAAACACCGTGCAGGACGTGCACGGTGCATGGGACGTTGATTCGCTAGCCGTCAGGCGAGCATTTTCAGCAATTTTTCGGCGACGGCCGCCGAACTCGCAGGGTTTTGACCGGTTACCAGTTGCCCATCAGCGACGACATGAACCTGCCAGTCCGCCACTTTCGAGTAGCGACCGCCGAGACGTTGGAATTCATCCTCGATCAAGAACGGCACGACATCCGTCAGGCCGACTGCCGCTTCTTCAGCATTGGTGAAACCGGTCACGTCTCGGCCCTGAATCAGCGGCTTGCCATTGGCGGCAACCACGTGACGCAGCACGCCCGGCGCGTGGCAGACGAAACCATGAGGCTTGTTGCTGCGGTCGAAGGCTTCGATCAAGGCGATCGAATGCTGGTCTTCGGCCAGATCCCACAACGGGCCATGACCACCCGGGTAGAACACAGCATCAAAATCGTCAGCGCTGACCTCTGCCAAAAGCCCGGTATTGGCCAGTGCCTGTTGGGCCGCAGGGTCGTTGCGAAACCGATCGGTTTCGGCGGTTTGCGCACCGGGCTCATCACTTTTCGGATCGAGCGGTGGCTGGCCACCAGCGGGGGAAACCAGAGTGATCTGCGCGCCGGCATACTTGAAGGCGTAGTAGGGGGCTGCGAACTCTTCGAGCCAGAAGCCGGTTTTCTTGCCGGTGTTACCGAGCTGATCGTGGGAAGTCAGAACCATCAAGATTTTCATAGCGCACCCTGGGTTGGTGTGGTGTCGGGAAACTGTTCACGTTCGACACCGTCGGAAGGATTGACGGGGCACAGCATAGAATCCAATTAGACCGGTCGTCTAGTAAATTTTTTCGACCGTGTTTCCGAATGCTCGCTGTGGCAAACTCCTGCCCATCAGAAATATACGACGAGTCTATTGTTTGGTATTTTGCGCCCCATGAAACCGACCTACGACGACACTCGCCAACACCTGCTCGATACCGGCCACCGGATGATGGCCGAGAGGGGCTTCACCAGCGTTGGCCTGAGCGACATCCTGCAAACCGCCGGCGTGCCCAAGGGCTCGTTCTATCACTACTTCAAATCCAAGGAACTCTACGGCCAGGCGCTGCTCGAGGACTACTTTGTCGGCTACCTTGCCGACATGGAGCGCCGCCTGACACTGCCCGGTCTCAGCGCTTATGAGCGGCTGATGGATTACTGGCAGGGCTGGCAGAACCGCTGCACCCTGGAAGGCCATGGCGATGAATGCCTGGTGGTGAAGTTGAGTGCAGAAGTGGCCGACCTGTCCGAATCGATGCGCCTCACCTTGCGCGACGGCGCCGAACGCATCGTTGCGCGGATCACGACGTGCCTGGAAGAAGGGCAGCTGGATAAAAGTTTGCCGAAGACCGATGCGCGCGAACTGGCCGAAACCCTTTATCAGCTTTGGTTGGGGGCCAGTTTGTTGAACAAGTTGCAGCGCACGGGGCAGTCGCTGCAGACGTCGATGGTGATGACGAAGCGGCTTTTGCAAAGCTGAGCGCACCCACTTCATCGACCCGGATGGCTATGAGCAGGCCGTGTGATCAGCGTCTTCGTGATGTCTAGCCGCTTGCATCAGCTACCGCCAAACCAGTTATAGCCCTGATCTTCCCAGTAGCCACCGGGATAGGTATTGGTGACGAAAATCGCCTGAATGTGTTTCGGGTTCTTGTAGCCCAGCTTGGTCGGCATGCGCAGCTTCATCGGGAAGCCATATTGACGCGGCAGTACGGCGCCGTCGTAAGTCAGCGTGAGTAGCGTTTGCGCATGCAGGGCGGTGGGCATGTCGATACTGGTGTAGTAATCGTCGGCGCATTTGAAGCCGACGTACTTGGCATCGGTGTCGGCGCCAACGCGTTTGAGGAAATCACTGAAGCGTACGCCGCCCCAGCGGCCGATGGCGCTCCAGCCCTCGACGCAAATGTGCCGGGTGATCTGCTCGGTCTGCGCCATCGCCCGCAGCTCCTCGAGCCGCCAACTGTGCTTGTCAGCAACCAGGCCGGTAACTTCCAGACGGTAGGTGTCTTCATCGACGACCGGCGCCTCGTCGATGCCGTAAAAGGCATTGAACGGAAATGGCCGCGTAATCATCGACTCAGGGTAAGTGGGGGCCATGGCGTTGGGGTTGAACAGCCAGCCCTGGACCCTGTCATTGAAGCGCGACATGGACGACAGGGCCGTTTCAACCTGATCGTTATCGGAGATGTTGCAGCCGGATAACATGGCCACGCCGCCGAGGGTCAAACTACGCAACAGGAAGGCGCGTCTTGAGTGATCTTCGATTTGCCGCGAAATGATGTTCCGTGCGTCCTGCAGAATGGCCGATTTATCCAACGCTGGGCGCTTGCTCATACACGCTCCTTGTGGCCGACAATCATGGCCCATAACGTCTTTGGCACCAGCGCGACCATCAGCAGATGCACGGCGATGAACGCCACCAACAGAGACATGGCAATGAAGTGCACGTGCCGCGCACTGTCGTAGCCGCCGAGCAGTTCGCGCAGCAACGGAAACTGCACTGACTTCCACAAGACCAACCCGGAAATCACCAGCACCGTCACGTCGAGTATCACGAACAGATACGCCACACGCTGCACGTGGTTGTAATGGCTAATATCGTCATGCCCCAGCCGGCCATGCAGCGCAGACCAAAGGTCATGAAAAAAGCCTTTGGGTGATACAGGAAAAAATCGTCGTGACAACCGACCGCTAAAAACATTGAAAAGCAGGTAGAGAAGGCTGACGACGACCAGCAGCCACATCGCCGTGAAATGCCATTGCAACGCGCCGCCCAGCCAGCCGCCCAAGGTGATCGAATTGGGAAAATCGAAGCCATAAAGAGGAGAGGCGTTGTAGATGCGCCATCCACTGGTGACCATGACCACTATCGCCAAAGCATTCAGCCAATGGGCGAGCCTCAACCAGGCAGGATGGCTGTTCTGCGTATCGGAACGGGTAGTTTCAGGTGCAGATGACATTGGAGGAGGCTCCAAATCCGAACAACGGCATAACCTACTGTCCAGTGTAGACGCTAACCCGAACCACCATGCCTCCCTGCAATGCCATCTCCAGCTAGGCTTGTGAGCTGAGGCACGAGGTGAGGAGGTGGTTATGCCAATGGCGAAAACAGCGCTTGTCCTGGCCGGTGGTGGCAGCCTGGGCGCGGTTCAGGTCGGGATGTTACAGGCGCTGGTTGAGGCTGACGTCGTATTCGACCTGGTGGTTGGCGCGTCGGTCGGCGCCATTAACGGTGCCTACTTCGCCGCCAGACCGAATGCCAAAGGCGTGAGCGAACTTGCGGACTTCTGGCGCAGCCTGCGCAAGTCGGATGTGTTCCCGTTCTCTGCGCTCGACACCCTCAAGGGCATTCTGAATCGTCGCGGGCACTTGCTGAGTGCATCCGCCTTGCACCGTTTAGTGAGCAGATCACTGCCGGTCAAACGGATCGAAGACACCGAGTTACCACTTTATATCGTCACCACCAATCTGCTCAGCGGTGCCGAGGAGCTATTGTCCAGTGGCAGCGCCGAACAGGCACTGCTCGCCAGCGCGGCGATTCCGCTGGTGTTTCCCAGCGTACGAGTCGGAGAAAAATTTTTGGTCGACGGCGGCGTCAGCAGCAACACACCGATCGCCAGTGCGGTGGCATTGGGCGCAACACGGGTTCTGGTGCTGCCCACCGGGTTCGGTTGTGCCTGCCCCTGTCCGCCCACTGGACTCGTTGCGCTGGCCTTGCACACGCTCAACTTGATGAGCATGCGTCAACTGGTGCGTGACATCGAGCTGTACCGTGCACGTGCAGCCATCCATGTGGTCCCGCCGCTGTGCCCACTGGACGCTTCAGTGTTCGACTTCAACCAGACAGACCAACTGCTGCAACGGGCTTATCAGTCAACTCAGACCTGGATAGAGGAGGGCGGATTGATCCGCGACGGAATACCCGATTCGCTGCTGGCGCATACTCATCATTTTGCTGATGAGTGATCTCGGAATCACCCAGCGACCGTCGTCGCGAGGTGTTCGCCAATAAAGAGGCGTTGGCTGCTGATGACTGCATTCCCGTCGGGAATGCAGTACATGAAATCGACCGAGGCAAGATGAGTTAGTCAGCCATCACTTCGTCGAGTGCCTGCTCAAGCAGGCTGACCGTACGTTCGATATTCTGCAGCTTCTCGAGTCCGAACAGCCCGATGCGGAAGGTCTGGAAGTCGGCCGGCTCGTCACATTGCAATGGTACTCCGGCGGCGATCTGCAGGCCGTGCTCGGCAAATTTCTTGCCGTTCTTGATGTCGCCATCCTCGGTGTAGCTCACCACGACGCCGGGAGCCTGAAAACCGGCAGCAGCCACGCTTTTGAAGCCTTTGCCGGTCAACAGGGCGCGTACCTGATCACCCAGCGCCTGTTGTTCGTCGCGGATCTTGTCGAAACCGTAGGCTTGCGTCTCTTTCATCACATCGTTGAACCGCGCCAGGGAATCGCTGGGCATGGTCGCGTGGTAGGCATGGCCGCCCTGTTCGTAGGCCTGCATGATCTGCAGCCACTTTTTCAGGTCGCAGGCGAAGCTGCTGCTTTGCGTCTGTTCGATGCGTTCGAGGGCCCGCGCACTGAACATCACCAGGGCGCAGCAAGGGGAGGCGCTCCAGCCTTTCTGCGGCGCGCTGATCAGCAGGTCGATTGCGCATTTGTGCATATCAACCCAAATCGTGCCCGAGGCGATGCAGTCCAGCACAAACAGACCGCCCACCGCATGCACGGCGTCGCCGACCGCCCGCAAGTACTCGTCGGGCAGGATGATCCCGGATGATGTTTCAACGTGGGGCGCGAAGACTATCTGAGGCTTATGTGCCGCAATGGCTGCCAGCACTTCGTCCAGAGGAGGCGGGGCGTAGGCAGCGTGGCGGTCGGTGTCGACCGGTCGCGCCTTGAGCACCGTGGTGGCCGCCGGAATGTTGCCCATCTCAAGGATCTGGCTCCAGCGATAACTGAACCAGCCGTTACGTATCACCAGGCATGGCTGGCCGGTGGCGAACTGCCGCGCCACCGCTTCCATGCCGAAAGTGCCGCTGCCCGGGACCACCGCAACCGCTTCGGCGTTGTAGACCTGTTTCAGGGTCTTGGAAATGTTCTTCATCACGCCTTGGAAGGATTGCGACATGTGGTTGAGCGAGCGGTCGGTGTAGACCACCGAGTACTCGACCAGTCCCTCAGGATCGATACCGGGATAGAGCTTTGACATGGCGGAACTCCTTTGGCAGAGATGTAGTGGTATCGACCCTGCCTCAAGCCGTGGCAAATGACAAGGTTGCCCGGCTTGTCAGCACTTGCGTTCAATCACAGCGGCACAAGACGAGGAGGGAACAGTGATGCACAATCATTCTCCAGCCGGATCAATGTGTTTATCGACTTTCTGATCGAGACGCTCGGTCCGGCGGCCACAACCAAGCGATGTGAACAATGAATCGTCCGCTGTTTGTTTCTCTCGATGGGCCCAAGGGCACCGGTAAAACCACACTGTTGGAGGCGGTTACAAAGACACTGAGGGCAGCCAACAAGAAAGTCATAAGGCTTTGCGAGAGAAAAAGCGATCCTTTTCGGGGTGAAACCATGGCCCTGATAAACACGCTTGCCAGAAATCCTTCGGCGGATCTGGAATGGGCTGTGTGCCAGCGCCTGGCTGATAGCCGTCGCTGGATCTCCCGACACGTACTGACGAAGCAACCGTTGGACAGCATTGTCCTGATCGATCGCTGGTATCCGTCTGATGCCGCGTTTCGCCAAACCATCCCGTTTGCCGAGATTCTCCAGTTGAACCTGGATCGAGACGTGCGAGTGCCGGACCTGCATGTCGGCGTCGTGACTGATCCGGATATTTCATGGGCAAGGGCTGCGGCGCGATCTCGAGGATTAGGCGGCACCGTGATCCAGCAGCATGCAGAACATGTGGCGTGTACGGTGATGTTCGAGCGAGCGGTCAAGGAACATGGTTGGGTTCTATGCCGTAACGAGGGAACGATTGAAGACGCTACGATGCAGGTGGTTTCTGATATCTACAGGGTGCTGGTGTGATCGTTGGAATGGAGGCAAGTGTTGATGCAAGAGGCGCGTAGCGTAATACATGATTTAACATAATATACATTACACGTAGCTTGGGCAGGCATCGATCAAGGTCATCAACGATGACCACCAGTTGGTCAATGTCCGCGGCCGTCAGAAGCTCTTCGAACTCGGCCCGGAACTTGTGCATGTGCTCGGGGAGCTGCTCAGACTCCTTCTCAGCATCCTTGATGAAGCCACCGGCCGTCTCAGCAAGGCCGGTGAGGCTTTCTATGCTGAGATGGTCGCCCGGGTTACGCACGAAGGCCGAAATGGACTCCACTGCCCCTTTGAGCTGGTCAATGCTGGGGATGCCGGACAATGCGGTGAACCCGAGACCTCCGGCATGCTTCGCCAGCTTGAACCAATCAACACGTAGCAAGACCTTCTTCGCGGCGTCGGCGATCTTCTTGGAGCCCGGCCGTGCCCGCTGCAATTCATCTACAATGGTCTGGATAACGACAGTTTTCGCGTCCTCAAATCCTTCGAATGTCCAGCCGTTGAACCAGATACAGCAGACGCGCTCATCAGCGTTGAGTAGTTGCTGAGTCATCTTCAAGACGCTGGATTTACCCGCCCCCCAGTCGCCGTGCACACCAATAGTGACCGGGGTTCCCCGAGATTCATCAAGTAGGCGCTTTACCGTTTTGGCAATGGGGGCGTAATACAGCAGGTCAGTGGCTGTTTCCTGGTCATTCAGGAACATGTAAAGAACTCCTTTTCTAGCATTTGAGATCCAACCACGGGGGTGACCATCGGACAGCCGCCGCTCTCACGTTAGGCTATGGGCATCAATAGGTGTCCGCGAGTAGGCCAAAGTCGGCGCATTGATGTCAATACGCCATTTTAGGGGAGGTGAACTGCCCGACTTAAGCGCGAGTTGGCTGGAGCCACTAAAGGGCGCGTTTTCAAGAGACGGTAGCGGCGTCGCGGGCAAGGTTGAATTTCAGTACAACCGCCTGCGCAAGATCAAGGATTTTGTCTTGCCCACTCAGTACTACAGCTATTGGGACATCGGCAAAGTCTGGAGCGAGGAACCTCGCTACGTCGGTTCGGAAAATCTGTCGTCGGCCGGCGTCGGGGCGCATTTCCAGGTGCTCAAGCATCTGCTCATCTCCCCCGAAGTGGCCTTTCCACTGACTGATTCCGTAAGTGCGTAAGACCTGGAGGGCGACAATGGCAAGGCGCCGCGCCTCCATATCAATTTCCTCTAATTGTTCTAGGGGCGAATAACTTTAGTAGGACGCTGGAGACAAGTCGCTCACAAGCCGCAATGTACAACCACGGGCCAAGAGCTTTAACCCATTGTTGGGAGGTCAGTTGGGGCTGCATTGTCATGTCGGGGAGCGACCGGCTAGGAGCGACTCGGCGAAGAGACAAAGGTAGCGATGAACCGCAACAGAATCACTTTTAGCTGTGCTCTTGCATGTGACAGCACATCGAAAAATGTTGCGTATAAATTGAATTACTCAGGCAACAAACATTCAATTTTTGGTTGTGCAACTACAAAATACCGAGCGCGCACTTAGTTGCTTGAAACTTATAATAAATACTGCAGCAACAGTCTCCGGCTATACCTATTTTCAGCGACAAGATGTTTCGCGATCAGCCCGGTTGCACGCCAGATTTCAATCCAGAGCCTTTGCTCGTGAGCCTCGCTTTTCCCAAGCCTCAATCATCATCCCGCGTCAGTTTTTCAATCAGCGTTCGATGCTGCGAAAATTGCGCTGTGAGTTTCTTGCGGTCACCCATTTGCATGTCCGCAAAATCAAATCCTGGCGATACCGCTTCGCTGATCAATCCAAATCCATGTTCACCGTCGAGTAGCCGCGAAGCTTTCCAGATTCCACCAGGCACGTGCATTTGCAAATGCTGACCTGCCAGAACGTCGTTGCCCATTATCAGCGTCTGCAGCGAACCGTCAGCGTGGATCATGTTGTACTCGATGGGATCTCCCAGATGAAAAAAATGCAGGATTTCCGACTGATTGAAATGAAACTGGCCCACCGGCGAATCCTCGGTCAGCAAGTAATAAATCGCAGTCATCAGGTAACGGGGTCCATTGGTGGTTTGCAGCATGGCGCGCTCATCAGCTTGAAACGTCCTGCGAAAATAGCCGCCTTCGACGTGAGGCTGCGGATCCAGCGCCGCAATCACCTCCTTAACGCCTGATCTCCCTGGGTTCATGGTCTGCTCCGTTGATTTGAAGGTAGATTCTCCGATAGCTCAACTAAACGGATATTTAGTGTAGTTAGCCGACGATAGCTGCACGTTTTCAGATTTTATGCGCACACACCATAAAGGCGCGATCGATCAACAACGCTTGAGCGTCTCACTTGGCAACTCATTGAACAGCGCCCGATAGCTGCTGGAAAACCGCCCCAGATGCCAGAAAGACCAGTTCATCGCCACTTCGGCCACTGTGGTTTCCGTCGGCGCGCGCATGAGCAGCTCACGATGCGCGCTGTTCAATCGCCGCAGGCGCAACCAGTGGCTTGGCGTCATGCCGGTGAAGTTCTTGAACGCATGCTGCAACTGCCGTAGCGAGACGCCCGCCACCTGCGCCAGTTCCAGCAGATTGACCGTCTCTTCCGGCGAATCGGCCGCCCACTCCCCTACTCGCTTCATGATCGTCCGTTCCTCGCTACGGCGCTGCAGGCCGCCGCGATCAAGACGCGCACGGGCGTTGTCGAGGATGAACAGACAGTCTTCCAGCAACTGTTGAGTCAGGGCTTCTTTGCTTGGTTGATCAAGGGTTTGCGACAACTTCGTGAGTGTCGAGCTTAACCAGCGACTGAACAAGGCGTTCTGCCCGCAATTCAACGGCGCCATGAACAGGCCTTCAAGTCGGGACACGTCCAGACCGTGTTGCCGGACGAATTCCGGGCCAAAAACCACGGCAATTTCCTGGTAGTTCTCCGGAGTGATCCAGATGTTGCGGCTCTCTTCGTTGAGCAGATACAGCGCGTTGTCGCTGCGATCGAAACAAAACGCCAAGGCACCCGCTGGGGCGCTGAAATTCTGTTCGACGCGGGTGTTCATCTGTTCTTCGTAAACCTGCACGCCCTGCAAATCCAGATAGCGAATCTGCCCGGCGAAATGTCCGGGAGACATCTGCTGGTAATGCTGAACCCAACCCGGCGTGGCACGGATTTGCTCGGAGACATCAGCGGTATTGAAAGCCTGAACCTGTAGCGGATTGCACGTTGTCATGGGAGACCTTGCGCACTCTTTTGGTGCGCTTTGGTGCTGCTTAAAGTGGATAGATGGAACTGCAAGGCACGCCCAAGATAGTCGTCAACGCGCCACAGGGGAAGGGGCGGAAGATGAAACCCGCCCTCCCCGGCGTCTATAAAACCAATAACGAGGTCTTTATGAATGCCCCTTTCGATCAGCTGTTCACTTGGCTGAAAGATCACAAGATTACCGAAGTTGAATGTGTGGTCAGTGACCTGACCGGCATCGCCCGCGGCAAGATCGCACCGACCAACAAGTTCCTGCATGAACGAGGCATGCGCCTGCCGGAAAGTGTGCTGCTGCAAACGGTAACCGGGGATTTTGTCGACGACGATATCTACTACGACCTGCTCGACCCTGCCGACATCGACATGGTCTGCAAGCCGGTAGCCGACGCCGTGTATGTGATTCCGTGGGCGATCGAGCCGACCGCCATCGTCATCCACGACACCTTTGATAAGTTCGGCAACCCGATCGAACTGTCGCCGCGCAACGTGCTGAAGAAAGTCCTGCAGCTGTACACCGACAAAGGCTGGAAGCCAATTGTGGCGCCGGAAATGGAGTTCTACCTGACCCAGCGCTGTGAAGATCCGGACTTGCCGCTCAAGGCGCCGCTCGGTCGTTCGGGCCGCGCGGAAAGTGGTCGTCAGTCGTTCTCGATCGACGCCGCCAACGAATTCGATCCGTTGTTCGAAGACGTCTACGACTGGTGCGAGCTGCAAGGTCTGGACCTGGACACGCTGATTCACGAAGACGGTCCGGCGCAGATGGAAATCAACTTCCGTCACGGCGACGCACTGGATCTGGCTGACCAGATCACCGTATTCAAACGCACCCTGCGCGAGGCGGCGCTCAAGCACAACGTCACCGCGACGTTCATGGCCAAACCGATTGGCGACGAACCCGGCAGCGCCATGCACCTGCACCAGAGCGTGGTGGAAATCGCCACCGGCAAGCCTATCTTCGCCAATGCCGACGGCACGATGAGCGAGCTGTTCCGCCATCACATCGGCGGGCTGCAGAAATACATCCCGAAAGTGCTGCCGATGTTCGCGCCCAACGTCAACTCGTTCCGCCGCTTCCTGCCGGACACTTCGGCACCGGTGAACGTCGAATGGGGCGAAGAAAACCGTACCGTCGGCCTGCGTGTGCCGACCTCCGGCCCGGAATCCATGCGCGTGGAAAACCGCTTGCCGGGCGCCGACGCCAACCCGTATCTGGCCATTGCCGCGAGCCTTTTGTGTGGCTACATCGGCATGATCGAAGGCATCGAGCCGAGCGCCGCCGTTGAAGGTCGGGCCTACGAGCGCCGCAATTTGCGCCTGCCGATCACTATCGAAGAAGCGCTGACGCAAATGGAAGAGTGCGACACCGTTGCCGAGTACCTGGGCACCAAGTTCGTACGCGGCTACGTCGCCGTCAAACGCGCCGAGCACGAAAACTTCAAGCGCGTGATCAGTTCGTGGGAACGCGAGTTCCTGCTGCTCAGCGTCTAAGCCAATCCGCAAAGCCCCTTCGCCCCCTTGCGGGAGGGGCTTTTGTGGGAGGGGTTTGCTCCCGAAAGCGGTGTATCAGTCAACAGAATGCTGAACGTGCTGGCCTCTTCGCGAGCAAGCCCCCGCCCACAGAGGAACAATGAGCGACCTGAAAATCCAGAACCACCTGAAAAAATCCAATAACTTCAAGAGGTGTCGATATGCGTCTACTGAAATCCATGGTCCCTGCCGCTCTGGCGCTGGTGTGCAGCACTGCAGCGCTGGCTCAGCCACAGGTCAGCGTTTACAACTGGACCGACTACATCGGTGAAACCACCCTCGCCGACTTCCAGACCAAGACCGGGATCAAGGTGATCTACGACGTTTTCGATTCCAACGAAACCCTGGAGGGCAAGCTCCTCGCCGGTCGTACCGGTTACGACGTGGTAGTGCCGTCCAACCACTTTCTTGCCCGTCAGGTAAAGGCCGGTGCCTTCCTCAAACTGGATCGCGAGCAGTTGCCGAACTGGAAAAATCTCGACCCGAAACTGCTCGCGCTGCTGGAGAAAAACGACCCGCAAAACGCGCACTCGGTGCCGTACCTCTGGGGCACCAACGGCATCGGTTACAACGTCGACAAGGTCAAGCAAGTGCTGGGCATCGATCACATCGATTCCTGGGCCGTGCTGTTCGAACCGGAAAACATCAAGAAGTTGTCGCAGTGCGGCGTGTCGATGATGGACTCGGCCGACGAAGTGTTCCCGGCGATCCTCAACTACATGGGCATGGACCCACGCAGCGAAAACCCGGAAGACTTCAAAAAAGCTGAAGCCAAACTGCTGAGCATCCGCCCGTACATCACCTACTTCCACTCCTCCAAATACGTCTCGGACCTGGCCAACGGTGATATCTGCGTGGCCTTCGGTTATTCCGGCGACGTGTTCCAGGCCGCCAATCGCGCCAAGGAAGCCAAGAACGGCGTGAACATCGCGTACGCCATTCCCAAGGAAGGCGCCAACCTGTGGTTCGACCTGCTGGCAGTTCCGGCCGACGCCGCCAATCCGAAAGAAGCCCACGCCTTCATTAATTACCTGCTCGACCCGCAGGTGATCGCCAAGGTCAGCGCCTCGGTCGGTTATGCCAACCCGAATCCACCCGCCAAACAGTACATGGACGTCGCGCTGGTGAATAACCCAGAGGTTTATCCGCCGCAGGAAGTCCTCGACAAACTGTACATTTCCACCACCCCACCCCAGTCGATCATGCGTCTGATGACCCGTTCCTGGAGCAAAGTGAAGTCGAACAAATGAATCAGTACACCCAGGAACACGCCCGCTCCTATTACGCAGCCTCGGCGCGGGCAAGCACGCCATACCCCAAGCTGGACGGCGATCTGAACGTTGATGTCTGCGTCATCGGCGGTGGTTTCACCGGGGTCAACACCGCCATCGAACTCGCTCAGCGCGGCCTGTCGGTGGTGTTGCTCGAAGCCCGGCGCATCGGCTGGGGTGCCAGCGGGCGCAACGGCGGCCAGTTGATCCGCGGCATTGGCCATGAAGTCGAAGGCTTTGCCCGCTATGTCGGCAATGACGGCGTGCGTTACTTGCAACGCGCCGGGATCGATTCGGTGGAGCTGGTACGCCAGCGCATCACTGACAACCACATCGAGTGCGACTTGCATTGGGGCTTCTGTGAGTTGGCCAACACCCCCGCACAATTCGCGGCATTCAAGGACGAGCAAGTCAGCCTTGCCGAGCTTGGCTACAGCCATGAAACCCGGCTGGTAGGCCCCGAGCAGATCCGTCAACAAGTGGTCAACGCCGAGGTCTACGCCGGTGGTCTGGTGGACATGGGCTCCGGCCACCTGCATCCGCTGGATCTGGTGCAAGGCGAGGCACGTCTGGCGGCGTCCCTCGGCGTGCGGATCTTCGAGCAGAGCCCGGTGCAGCAGATCATTCATGGCGAAACCGTTCAGGTGCGTTGCGCCCACGGCACCGTGCGTGCTGGCAGTCTGGTGCTCGGTTGCAACGCCCACCTGGATGAACTCGAACAGCAGCTCAGCGGCAAGGTGCTGCCGGCCGGCAGCTACATCATCGCCACCGAGCCGTTGTCCGAGGAGCGCGCCGCGCAATTGATCCCGCACAATCTTGCACTGTGCGACCAGAAAGTCGGCCTCGATTACTACCGGCTCTCGGCGGATCGACGCCTGTTGTTCGGCGGCGCATGCCACTATTCCGGACGCGATCCTGCCGACATCGCGGCCTACATGCGACCGAAGATGCTCAAGGTCTTCCCGCAACTGGCAGACGTGCGCATCGATTATCAGTGGGGCGGCAAGATCGGCATCACCGCCAACCGCTTCCCCCAGGTTGGCCGACTCAAGCAGCAGCCGAACGTGTACTACGCTCAGGGGTATTCCGGCCATGGCCTGAACGTCACGCACTGGTGCGCCAAACTGCTGGGCGAGGCGATTCATGCCGGGCACAGTCAGGGCATGGACGTGTTCAGCGCAGTGCCGCACATGACCTTTCCCGGCGGCCCGGCACTGCGTTCGCCGCTGCTGGCACTGGGCATGTTCTGGTATCGGCTGCGTGAGCTGGTGGGCTGACGGCGCTCGGGCAATTAATCCTTTCGGTTTGCTCTATCGCAAGGCACTTCTATATTGATGAAGTGCTTTTGCGTTCCTGACGCTCAGTGCCCAACAAACCGAGGAGGACATGGATGAAGTCGTCAGCCGCCGATGAGCCGCGAGCACCGGGGCAAGCCCCGATCAAGACCCGACGCTTCAGTATTTCACTGGTGTGGATCGTCCCGATCGTCGCGGTGCTGGTCGGCATTTCGCTGGTGGTGCACAACCTGATGCAGGAAGGCCCGACGATCATCGTCAACTTCAAGACCGGCAGCGGTCTGACCGCCAACAAGACCGAGGTCAAATACCGCAACGTGGTGATCGGTCAGGTGACTGACGTCGAGCTGAGCGGCGACCAGAAGAGCGTCGACGCCACCATCAAACTGTCCAAACAGGCCGAAACGTTCACTCGCGAAGACTCGCAATTCTGGGTCGTGCGCCCACGCATCGGCGCCGGCGGTGTTTCGGGCATCGACACCCTGCTCTCCGGCGACTACATCGGCGCCGACATCGGCCAGGCCGATGGCCGTGCGAAACACTTCAAAGGCCTGGAAAACCCGCCGCCGATTACCTACGGCGAACCGGGCAAGCGCTTCATGCTGCACGCCTCCGATCTGGGCTCGCTGGACATCGGCTCACCGGTGTATTTCCGCAAGATCCCGGTCGGCCAGGTCGTCACCTACACCCTCGACCCCGATGGCAAAGGGGTCGACATCGAAGTATTCATTCACTCGCCGAACGATGCGTTTGTCACCGAGAACACCCGGTTCTGGAATGCCAGCGGCATCGACGTCAACTTTGGCGCCAACGGGTTTGCGGTGAAAACCGAATCGCTTTCGACTTTGCTGGTGGGCGGCATCGCCTTCCGCGCTCCGGACTACAGCCCCAACGACGTGGCCGCAGGCGAAGACAAGGACTTCGAGCTGTTCGCCGACCAACAGACCGCTCTCGCCCCCCCCAACGGCAAGGCGCAATACATGGTGCTGCGTTTCGACCAGTCGCTGCGCGGACTCAAGGTCGATGCGCCGGTCGAGTTCCTCGGCATGGAGATCGGTCGGGTGGTGGGCATCAACCTGGATTTCGATGCGAAAAAGCGCACCTTCCCGCTTAATGTCGGGATCGTCATTTACCCGCAGCGTCTGGGTCAGGCCTACAAAAAGATGCTGACCGAATTCAAGCATGATCCCAACGACGAAGCCGCCGGCATTCGTCTGCTCGGCACCTTTGTCGATAATGGCCTGCGCGCCCAGGCCCGCAGCGGCAACCTGCTGACCGGGCAACTGTACATCGCGCTGGATTTCTTCCCGAAAGCCGAGAAGGTTGCGTTCGATCCGACCGTTCGGCCTGTGATCCTGCCGACCGTTCCCGGCAGCCTCGAACAGCTGCAGGAAAAGCTCGAAGCGATGGTCGACAAACTCAACAAACTGCCGGTCGAACGGATTGCCGGCAACCTCGACAGCAATCTCGTCGAGCTGCGCAAAGGCCTGACCCAGTTCAACGCGAAAACCCTGCCGGGTGTGCAGGCCACCCTGGCCGACGTCAGCAAGACCTTGCAGTCCGCCAGCTCGACATTGGCCGAAGACTCGCCGCAGCGTGAAAAACTGACGCAGACCCTCGACGAGCTCGGGCGCATGTCGCGTTCGCTGCGTGAGCTGTCGGATTATCTGGGACGGCATCCGGAGTCGCTGATACGTGGCCGCCCGGACAACGCCGCGCCATTGGATCTGAAAGGACCGCCGCGCAATTGAGCACAGGAGCTACCCCATGGCTTTACCGCTGAAGATCACCCTGCTCGCTGCGTTCCTGCTCCTTGGGGCCTGCCGCAGCGACCCGATCAGCTTTCACACGCTGACGCCGGTGCAGTTGCCCAACACCCGGGCCGGGGCGCAGATTCCCATTGAGGGAATCACCGTGCCCCCGCAAGTCGACCGCCCGCAAATTGTCATCCGCCAAGGCAGCAGTGGCCTGGCGATTCTGGAAACCCAATGGTGGGGAGCGAGTCTGGCGGATGAGTTACGCAGTGCACTGAACGATCAACTGAGCAATACCGGCACTCGCGGCAATGTCTCTGTGCGCATCGACGTGCAGCGTTTTGATTCGATCCCCGGCCAGTACGGACTGATTGACGTCAAATGGCGTCTGCGCCCCAGTGGCGCGGCGGAAAACAGCTTGCTGACGTGCCGCTCCACGTTGCAAACGGCGTCAGGCCCGGGGATTGATGATCTGGTGGCCGCGCAACAGAACAACGTCAGGCGCCTGGCGGCGTTGATCAGTCAGGCGGCGGGCAACCCGCGTAGCTGTCCATCGGCGTCCTGAGCCATCGGCTACAGCGTGACGGTGAAGCGACAACCGTTGGGTTCGCGCGTCACCAGTTGCACCTGCCACTGTTGATGGCTGCAGATTCGCTGCACCAGCGACAGCCCCAGTCCAAGGCCCTCCCCGCGCTGTTCGTCCCCGCGAACGAACGGCTGAAACATGGCGTGGCGTTTCTCTTCAGGGATCCCGATGCCGCTGTCCTCGACCACAAAACTGTCATTGAGCAGGGTCAGACGCACAAAGCCCTGATCGGTGTAGTGCCAGGCATTGCGCAGCAGGTTGCCCATGACCGACTGCAGGAAGGTCAGGTCATATCGCCCCGTGCCGGCCTGCTTCGACTCATAGATGAACGCCAGACCCTTCTCGCGAATCAATCGCCCCCAGACTTCGACCTGGGCATCGGCAACCTCTTCGAGCGTGCAGGTGGAGGCGGTTCCGAGCTCTTCGGGCTTGCGCGCGAGCAGCAAAAAAGTCTCGACCAGTTGGCGCATTTCACTGCTGGCCCGGGCTATCCGTCTGACGTGCTCGGTGGAGCGCGGTTCAAGCGAGGGGTTGGCCAGCAACAGTTCGCAGGAGCTGGCCAGAATCATCAACGGCGTGCGCAGCTCATGGCTCACGTCACTGGTGAAGAGTTTTTCCCGATTCAGGGTGTCTCGCAAGCGGCCAAGAGTCTGGTCAAAAGACAGTGCCAGGGCCCCGACTTCATCGTCGGCGTAGTCAGGGTGCAGTGCCGGCGCCAACGCAATCAATTGATCACGATGGCGAACCTGTCGTGCCAGGCGGATCACCGGTGCCATGACCTGCCGTGCCAACAGCCTGCCGAGCGTGACAGCCAAAATGACGCTGAGGATGAAACCGACGATCACCACGACAAATAGCAGATGCTCTCGCTGTTCAAAGCTTTCCTGATTGCGCAGCAGCACATATTTGCGTCCGCCAACCGCGTCGACCATGGCGTAGAAGTCATCACCATTCAACGTTATCTCCTGGAAACCCAGGGGCAGGCTCGCCAGTGGTTCGGTCAGCGCCATGGGACCGGGACCGTTTTCGAAGAAAAACAATTCGCTTTTTTCCGGCTCATGCCGCCATTGGCTGATGTCGTCCATTGCCAGCAAGCGGCGCAAACCACCGTTCAGGGCGGTCATGGTCAACTTGTGCTCGACGACATGCACGGTGGCGACAATGCCCATCGCGAACACACCCGCAACCAGAGCGCTCATCAAGGCGAACACAATCACGATCCGATTGGCGAGGCTTTGCTTGAGGTCCATCCGGTTTCATGACTCCAGTGCTGATTTCAGAACAACAGACAAGGTAGCGCGCGATGCCACGGGCCCAAGGGGCGCAGCTTCGCCTCCACGGCCGTCGTTGTTAAGTAGCGCCGATAAACAAAACGAGTATTTGAGTTTGTTTATCAAATAGCCGTTTTAGTTAAAACAGGTTGGCCCTCGCAAATTTTTCACAAGTTCTTCACTGCTCCGACACGCGTCTGACCGTAGTGTTCAGCAGCCATTCAAGCAAACCACCGTAAAGTAACTAACCTTCTCGAGCTCACGTTGCACTGTGTGTGTACTGAATGGAACTCGGGAATGACAAGGGGCAACGTTTTGGTTGAATTAGTACAAGTACAATCAGCGTCCAAGCGATGGGACCTGTCTCGTCCGCGCACCTGGGCAATCATTGCTGTCGGTTTGCTGCTCATCGCACTGATTTGCGGCTTCGTCTGGATGCAACGCTCGCCCGCCAACCTGCGCTATGCCAGTGCATCTGCCACCCAGGAATGGGTGAGCGCCTGGCAGGCCGGCGAAGTCGTCGCACTGGTGCGTCATACCGAGCGTTGCGACCGCTCGACCAATACCTGCCTGGGGCCGGCGGACGGTATCACTCAGGTGGGCAGCATTGCTGCAGCCGGCGTCGGCCAAGGCTTCATGCAATTGGGCCTGCAGAAAACCCAGGTCTTCAGCAGCCCGCTGACGCGCACCATGCAGACTGCACATTACATGCTCGGTCACGATGCGGTGCCCCAGGAATGGCTGGAAACCTGTGGCCCGACACTGCGCAATGAGGTGGTGGCGCACAAGACGCCCGGGCAGAACATGATTCTGGTGACGCACAGCGGCTGCATCGCCGATTTTGAAAGGCAAACCGGTTATCCCCGAGCAGTCGCTGCCGAATATGGCAGCGCTGTTTTAGTGCGGATCGACGCGCAAGGCGAGCTTAAAGTCATTGGCCTCATGAATCCCGAAGGCTGGCAACGCATGAACAAATAACAGGCAGGCGTGTTGTACAACTTTTCGGTATTGCGCAAACACGCCTCTGGCTCGCGCGTTGCACCCGCCAATTTGTAATAATAAATGTTTTTAAGTTTCGAAAACTGGACATATTCCGTTTTAAAGCTTGTCTTTCCAGAGAGAACTTAGAGCTGGAAGCACGCCAGTTCTCTGAATGCAGGAAACGTCCACCGGACGTGCTTGCGCCTGCATTCATCCAACCCGGTGTCACGCCTGCTACGGAAATCGCCAGGCGCGTCATTGAAACGCACACTTTGTACTGCACCAAGGTCCAGTCATGACGTCTGAGAACAAACCGCTGCACCATGCGGCTTTGAATTTGCCTCGCCTCCAACCGAGCACCGTGATCGAGCGTTTTGCGATCCCCGGTCTGGTACTGGCGTTCGTAGTGTTTTATCTGCTGCCACTGATGACCCACGGCCTGTGGATTCCCGATGAAACCCGTTATGGCCAGATCAGCCAGGAAATGCTGCAGAGTGGCAATTGGGTAGCGCCGCACTTCATGGGCATTCGCTATTTTGAGAAACCGATTGCCGGCTACTGGATGATCGCCATCGGTCAGGCGATTTTCGGCGAGAACCTCTTCGGCGTGCGCATCGCTTCCGCGCTGAGCACCGGCGTAAGTGTATGGCTGGCCTATCTGCTGGCCCGCCGTCTGTGGAACAACCCGCGCATCAGCGCGGCTTGCGCCCTCCTTTATATGAGCTTCGGTCTGATCGCCGGCCAGGCTGGTTATGCCAACCTCGATCCGCAGTTCACCTTGTGGGTCAACCTGAGCCTGGTGGCGATCTGGTTTGCCATCGACAGCAATACCCCGCGCGGTCGGCTGGGTGGTTGGGCATTGTTGGGGCTCGCCTGCGGCATGGGCTTGATGACCAAAGGCTTTCTTGCCCTGATGCTGCCGGTACTGATCGCCCTGCCCTACATGATCTGGCAGCGTCGCTTTGGCGAACTGGTGCGTTATGGGCTGGTTGCCGTTGCGGTGGCCGCACTGGTCAGCGTGCCGTGGGCACTGGCCGTGCATGCGCGTGAACCGGACTTCTGGCGCTTCTTCTTCTGGCACGAACACATCCGCCGCTTTGCCGCCGGTGAAGATGCCCAGCATGCGCGCCCATGGTGGTTCTATCTGCCGCTGCTGTTTGCATCCACCTTGCCGTGGGCGCTGCTGTTGCCTTCGACATTGCTGCGCACCTGGCGCGAAAAACGCGACCCGAAAATCGGCTTCCTGGCCTTGTGGTTCGTGCTGCCGCTGGCATTTTTCAGCGCGAGCAGCGGCAAGCTGCCGACTTACATCATGCCGTGCCTGCTGCCATTGGCGTTGCTGATGGGTTACACCGTGATGGGCTGGCTTGATCGCCAGGACGGTCGCGTGTTGCGTAGCAACGGCGTAGTCAACGTGGTGTTGGCCATTGCCGCGCTGGTCGCGCTGATCTATCTGCAAGCGACCCGCGAAATTTACGAACACACCGAAATGTTCAGCCTGTCGCTGGCCTATATCGTGCTGCTGGGCTGGCTCATCGCCGGCTCGCTGCAAACATTGCGACCGCTGACGTTGTGGGCGACACCGGCGCTGGGCATTGGCCTGCTCATCGCGTTGCTGCCGGCCGCCATGCCGGCAACCATCGTCAACAGCAAAATGCCGGATCAGTTCATTGCCGAGCACCAGCAGGAACTGAGCGAAACCACCTCGTTGCTGAGTAACGACCTGGGCGCAGCATCTGCGTTGTCCTGGCGTCTGCGTCGTCCGCAGGTGGATCTGTTCAACACCGTCGGCGAACTCAAGTACGGTCTCGATGACCCGGCCATGGCCTCGCGCAAAGTCAGTCTGGAAGACGTTGGCCAGTGGATGACCGAAGCCCGCAAAAAAGGCTCGGTCGGCGTGGTAATGCGAGTCAACAGCACATCGGACGCTCAGCAACTTGAGCTGCTGCCCATCGACGGCAAGCATTACCGCCGTGGCCAACTGGAAATCCTCATCTTCAACCAGAGCCAGCCATGACCCGGAATACGTCTGAACGGGGGCCACTGCTGCTCCTGCTGGCCGCGACTGCCCTGATGCTGCTGCTCGGCCTGGGCAGCCGCGAATTGTGGGGCGCGGAAACCCGCTGGGCCAATATCGCCCTGCAGATGCTGCAAAGTGGCGACTATTTTGACCCGTACCTCAAGGGCACGCCCTATTACGACAAACCGTTGCTGTCCTACTGGCTGATAACCGGCACCGCCTGGTTGACCGGTGGCCTGGGCCACTGGTCGCTGCGCCTGTCTTCGGTGATTTCCGCCTGGTTCAGCGTCTGGCTGGTGTATCTGCTGGGCGAGCAACTGTTTCGCAAAGGCACCGGACTGATCGCCGGCTGGATGCTGGCGACAACCTTCTATTTCGTGTTCTGGGCGCGGGTCGCCACGGCCGACATCCTCACCGTCTGCGGGATTCTGGCGGCGGTCTGGTGGTACTGGCGCGGACCGGAGGACACGCGATTTTCGCGTTATCTGGTGTTCTTCGGGCTGTTGTCGCTGACCTCACTGTTCAAAGGCCTGATCGGCTTCATCCTGCCCGGGCTGGTGCTGTTGCCGCATCTGCTCGGCGAACACCGCTGGAAGCGCCACCTGAACCTGCGCCTGTGCGCCGCCCTGCTGATTGCCGGCGCCTTCTATATGGTGCCGTTCCTGCTGTCGCACCTCTACGGCGCGCCGAACTATGGCGAAAGCGGCCTGGGCCTGGTTCTGCGGGAAAACGTCGTGCGGTTTTTCCAGCCGTTCGATCAATTCGGGCCGATCTACACCTACCTGATCTATCTGCCGGTCTACACCCTGCCCTGGGCGCCGTGCTGGATCATTGCGTTGTGGGTGGCGATCCGCAACTGGCGTGACATCGAGCCAGACACCCGCTGGCTGATCCTCGGCCTCGGCTTGCTGATGCTGTTTTTCACCGCCAGCGGCAGCCGTCGCAGCTATTACGTGCTGCCACTGGTGCCGTTCGCGCAACTGCTCGGCGCCTGGTGGATCACCCGGCGCATGGCGCAGCGCAATTCCGAAGGCCGTGGCTGGAAAATCGGCTTCGGCGTTGCCACCGTCGCCCTGGTCGCCATTCTCGGCGTCCTCTATCCGTGGACCAACAGCGGCGGCGGCGCGATTCCGTTTGGCGACTCGGTACGTCAGCAGGCCAGCCAGCAGGCGCCGCTCAACCAGTGGCGCATGGTCATGGTCGAGGTCGACAACAAAGTGCCGATGTACCTGCAAACCGGCGGTGCACCGTTCTATTACGTGCAAGAAGGTCAGGACTTTCCGCGCACGGGTGACACCGCAGCGCTGATGACCTGGCTGGAACGCACCAGCGGCCAGCACTGGGATCCGCAACGCACGATCGTTGTCGCCCAATACCGCACCGGCGATACACCGCCGCTGAATTATCTGAGCAGCGATCATCAGGTCATCACCACCACGCCTACCCGCGGCGAGCAGATGTTTCACGGCCGTGAAGACCAGAGCGTCGCTTACGTTCCAAACCCTTCCTGAAAAAAACACGTCATCGGGCGCACAGCAATCGTGCGCCCGATGACGTCGTCGCCTAATCTGAATGACAATGACAAGTATTAACGGTTTGTTTGACGTTTTTTTCTCATTTGCCCCCCTAAATTGCCCTGCGACTTAACACTTGCAAATCATTCGCATTGCATCACGCTGCGAAGGCTTGCTCATAACGTCTTATAAACAGGAGCTCACTGGTCATGCACCCACGTATTGCATCGTTTTTCAAACCCGCTCTGCTGACGACCGCCCTGCTCGTTGCCGGCCACGCAGTGGCTGCCGACGCCGTTGGTATCGTGGTCTATAACGCGCAGCACGAAAGCCTGACCAAAGCCTGGGTTGACGGGTTCACCCAGGAAACCGGCATTCCGGTCACCCTCCGCAATGGTGACGACACTGAGATGGGCAACCAGCTCGTACAGGAAGGCTCGGCCTCGCCGGCTGACGTGTTCCTCACGGAAAACTCTCCAGCCATGGTGCTGGTCGATAACGCCAAGCTGTTCGCCCCGGTAGCGCCGACGACGCTTGAGCAAGTGGATTCAGCTTACCGCCCGGCCCACGGCCAATGGGTCGGCATCGCTGCCCGCTCGACGGTGTTCGTCTACAACCCGGCCAAACTGACTGAGAAAGACCTGCCAAAATCCCTGCTCGATCTGGCCAAACCTGACTGGAAAGGCCGCTGGGCCGCCTCGCCTGCCGGTGCCGACTTCCAGGCGATCGTCGCCGCCGTACTTGAGCAGAAAGGCGAAGCCGCCACGCTGGACTGGCTCAAAGGCATGAAAACCAACGCAACGATCTATCGCGGCAACAGCGCCGTGCTCAAAGCGGTGAATGCCGGCCAGATCGACAGCGGCGTGATCTACCACTATTACAGCTTCGTCGATCAGTCCAAGACCGGTGAAAACAGCAAAAACACCCAACTGCACTACTTCAAACATCAGGACCCGGGCGCATTCGTGAGCATTTCCGGTGCGGGCGTGCTGGCTTCCAGCAAGCATCAGGACGAAGCTCAACAATTCCTCAAATACATCACCGGCAAACAGGGCCAGGAAGTCCTGCACACCGGCAATTCGTTTGAGTACGCCGTCGGCAAGGGCGCTCAGTCCAACCCGAAACTGGTGCCACTCAAAGATCTCGATGCGCCGAAGGTCGATGCCTCGAAACTTGACAGTAAAAAAGCCGTCGAGCTGATGACTCAGGCCGGACTGCTGTAAGTGATGCCTGAAACCCTGCCGGCGGGGGTTGCTTCGGCATCCCTCGCCCAGCGCTCACGTGCCACCCGCGCCCTCACTGGTCGAGGGGGATCGTGGGTGGTCGTTCTGGCGATTATCGTTTCCTTGCTGTCGCTGCTGCCGATCGGATTCGTGATCGGCGTGTCGTGGTACACCGGCTGGGCAACCATCGAAGCCATGGTGTTTCGCCCACGCGTGGCCGAATTACTGATCAACACCGTTCTGCTGGTGCTGATCACCCTGCCCATCTGCGTGGTGCTCGGCACGGCGCTGGCCTGGTTGACCGAACGCAGCAATCTGCCCGGGCGACGCCTCTGGTCATTGCTTGCGGTAGCGCCGCTGGCGGTCCCGGCGTTCGTCCACAGCTATGCGTGGGTCAGCCTGATGCCTTCGATTCACGGATTGCCGGCCGGGGTGCTGGTGTCGGTGATTGCGTACTTTCCGTTTCTCTATCTGCCGGTGGCCGCGACGTTGCGTCGTCTCGATCCAGCCATTGAAGACGTTGCCGAATCACTCGGACTCAAACCCCGGGCGGTGTTCTTGCGCGTGGTATTGCCGCAACTGCGGCTGGCAATCTGCGGTGGTGCGTTGCTGGTCGGCCTGCACTTGCTGGCCGAATACGGCCTGTACGCGATGATCCGTTTCGACACCTTCACCACGGCCATCTTCGACCAGTTCAAATCGACCTTCAACGGCCCGGCCGCGAACATGCTCGCCGGAGTCTTGGCACTTTGCTGCCTGGCAATGCTGAGCGCCGAGTCCGCTGCCCGTGGCAAGGCGCGCTACGCCCGGGTCGGTTCGGGCAGCGCCCGTGAGCAGCGCACGGTGCGCTTGAGTCGCGGTGCGATGGTCTTTGGCCTCGGCTTGCAAATCGTCACCTGCCTGCTGGCCCTCGGCGTGCCGCTGCTGACGCTGGGCCGCTGGCTGATTGCCGGTGGCGTAGAGGTCTGGGAAGGTGGCGAGTGGCTGCCGGCGCTGCTTCAAACGTTGGCATTGGGTGTCGCTGGCGCGCTATTGACCACTGTGGCGGCGATCCCGATAGCCTGGCTGTCGATCCGTGCTCCCGGCCGATTGCAGCGCTTGCTCGAAGGCTGCAATTACATCACCAGTTCGCTGCCCGGCATTGTTGTGGCGCTGGCTTTGGTGACGGTCACCATTCACTTTGCGCGGCCGATCTACCAGACCACCCTTACCGTGCTGCTGGCGTACTTGCTGATGTTCCTGCCGCGCGCGCTGGTCAGCCTGCGCGCCGGTTTCGCACAGGCACCGGTAGAGCTGGAAAACATCGCCCAAAGCCTCGGCCGATCCCCCGTGCGCGCCCTGTGGCTGATCACCCTGCGCCTGGCTGCGCCGGGAGCGGCTGCCGGCGCGGCACTGGTGTTTCTGGCGATCACCAATGAATTGACCGCCACCCTGCTGCTCGCGCCTAACGGCACGCGCACCCTGGCCACCGGTTTCTGGGCCATGACCAGCGAAATCGACTACGCCGCCGCAGCGCCTTACGCCCTGCTGATGATCGTGCTCTCGCTGCCGTTGACGGCCATTCTCTATCACCAATCAAGACGTACGGCTGGCCGATGAACGCTCTCGAAATCACCTCCCTCAGCAAAGCCTTCGGCGCGCAGACCGCGCTGGATGATATCTGCCTCTCAGTGCCTTCGGGCAGCCGTACGGTCATCGTCGGGCCGTCCGGGTCCGGCAAAACCACCTTGTTGCGGATGATTGCCGGGTTCGAGTTTCCCGATGCCGGCAGCCTGTCGCTCAACGGCGAAGTGCTGGTCGACAGCACTCACGCGGTGCCAGCCTATCAACGCCAGATCGGCTATGTGCCGCAGGACGGCGCGCTGTTCCCGCACATGACCGTTGCCGCCAACATCGGCTTCGGCCTGACCCAGACCGGCACCGAGAGAAACCAGCGCATCCTTGAGTTGATGGACAGCGTAGCGCTGGACGCCAACATGGCGACGCGCTGGCCTCACGAATTGTCCGGCGGCCAGCAGCAACGTGTTTCGCTGGCGCGGGCCTTGGCCCAACAACCTCGCCTGATGCTGCTCGACGAGCCGTTTTCAGCGCTCGACACCGGTTTGCGCGGGGCCATGCGCAAAATGGTGGCACGGCTGCTGGAGAACGCCGGGGTGACCACCATTCTGGTTACCCATGATCAAAGCGAAGCGTTGTCGTTCGCCGACCAGTTGGCGGTGATGCGCGGCGGTCGCCTGGTGCAATCCGGGCATCCGATGGACCTTTATCGCTATCCGAGCGACGAGCAGACGGCGCACTTCCTCGGCGAAGCCGTGGTCATGCCAGCGCGGATCGAGTCCGGCTGGGCGCATTGCGATCTCGGGCGTGTGGCCGTCAACACCAACGGTTTTGCCGGCAGCGCGCAGATCATGCTGCGGCCCGAGCAACTGCAGATTTGCGAGGTTCCTGCCGAGACCCAAGGCTGCCATGCGGTCGTGACCGAGCGGGATTTCGGGGGCAACACCTGCACCCTGACCGTCGAACTGCGCCCGCAGGCCGCTCAGGACATCGGGCGTTCGCTGTTGGTGCGCAGTACCGGCATGCATGCGCCACCGGCCGGTAGCGCCGTGCAGTTGTCGATTCTCGGTGCAGCGCACGTTTTTGACATGCGCTGATCACAGGTCGAAGCGGTCCACCGCCCGCCGCCGTTCGTTGTCATCACGGACATCGTAATTGGCGGTCGTTTGAATGTTGCTGTGGTGAGCAAGTTTCTGCGCGATCGACAGATCGTGCTCCTCGATCACCCGGGTGATGAACGAGCGACGGAAGTCGTGAGGCATGATCTTCACCCCCACCTGCGTGCCGCGCTGACGGGCGATGTAATAGATCGCGTGTTTGGTGATGCGCTCGCGGGTGATGTGGCTGCCACGGCGAATGCGGTTGAACAGGAAAGCATCGTCGCTCTCGCCTTCCTTGAGCTGCGAACGGCGCAACTCAAGCCAGGCATCGAGTTTGGCGAAGGCCCAGGCCGGGGCGTACTTGATCAACTGCTTGTTGCCCTTGGCGGTGACGCACAGGCTGCGCTCGCTGAAATCGACCTGGTTCAGGTCCAGATCCACTGACTCCGACTTGCGCATGCCGGTGCCGTACAGCAGTGCAATCACTGCGGCATCGCGCAGGCCCTGCGGGCGCGGGTCGGCGGCGCAGACTTCCATCAATTCGTGAATCAGCGTGCGTTTCAGATTACGCCCCTGCGACAACCGGGTGCCGGCGATGCCTTTTACCGAACGCATCTTCAGCAGGTGTTCCTGAGTAATCAGGCTCATGCGCCACGCTTCGTTCATTACCCCACGCACCGCATTTACATAGAGTGACGAGGTATTGGGCGCGTAGTTGTCTTCGCGCAAAGCAGCGACTAACGCCACGACATCTTCCGGTTGCAACGCGTGCCACGGGATCTCTTCGACATTCATGTCTTCGAACCCCAGACGGTCGGCAGCGTCTTGTAAAACGTAACGCATGGTGAGTTGGCTGGAAGGGGCCAAACGAGCCAGATACAAGGACATAGGGTTGGTTTTCGGGGTAACGGCAGGTAAAGCGGGTAAGTCAATCAAACGAAAGGCCTTGATTAAAAACTGTTCAACACAACAACTAACAACTGCAATCTACTTAATATAAAACACGCGTGACTCTGTCGGACTTAGCAAAAAAGCGCCGCGATAAACGCTGCAAGCCTGAACAGTGGCTGTATGAAGGGGAGATAAATGATTCACCGACCGGTTTTTCATATTCCTTTCACAAAATCGGGAATAACCTTGGGCCCGACTGATCCTCAGCCGATATCGCCCAACCTGCCGGGCAACGCCTGAAAAGTCAACCAGCTCCCGACGTCCTGTCTTTTAGGCAAACGCTTGATGCAAAACCTTTTTTTGCGTCTACTCTGGAATTGGATCCGATGAAAATCAGAGGGATCTGTCCATCATTATCCGTTACGAGGTGCCCATGTCTCAGGCGTTTCTCCCCTTCTCCCGCCCTAGTATCGGCGAAGAAGAAATTGCAGCTGTCGAGCAGGTTTTACGCTCAGGCTGGATCACGACCGGGCCAAAAAATCAGGCACTCGAAGAACAATTCGCGCAATACGTAGGCAGCAAACATGCCGTGGCACTGTCTTCGGCCACCGGCGGGATGCACATCACCCTGCTGGCGTTGGGCATCGGCCCGGGCGATGAAGTCATCACCCCGTCGCAGACCTGGGTGTCGACCGCCAACATGATTTCCCTGCTCGGCGCCAAACCGGTGTTCGTCGATGTCGACCGCGATACGCTGATGACCGACGCTGCGCGCATCGAAGCGGCCATCACCCCGCGCACCAAGGCGATCATCCCGGTGCACTACGCCGGCGCCGCATTCGATCTCGATCCGCTGTATGCCCTGGCCGACAAGCATGGCATCCCGGTCATCGAAGATGCCGCTCATGCTGCGGGCACCCGCTACAAGGGGCGTCACGTCGGCTCGCAAGGCACCGCGATCTTCTCGTTCCACGCGATCAAGAACATGACCTGCGCCGAAGGCGCGATGTTCGTCACCGACGACGAAGCGCTGGCCAGCCGCGTGCGCATGCTCAAATTCCACGGCCTGGGCGTCGATGCCTACGACCGTCTGACCGGTGGCCGCAAGCCGCAGGCGCAAGTGATGGAGCCGGGGTTCAAATACAACCTGGCCGACATCAACGCCGCGATTGCCCTGGTGCAGCTGCAACGCCTGGACGAAATCAACGCCCGTCGCACCGAACTGGCCACCCACTACCTGCAAAGGTTCGAAGGCCTGCCGGTGCAACCGCTGGCCCTGCCCGCCTACGCCCAGCAACACGCCTGGCACCTGTTCATCCTGCGCATCGACAGCGAGCGCTGTGGCATGGACCGCGAAGCCTTCATGAAAGCTTTGCAGGATCAGGGCATCGGCACCGGTATCCATTTCATTGCCACCCACCTGCACACCTGGTATCGCCAGCGTGACCCAGACCTGTACCTGCCCAATACCGAATGGAACTCGGCGCGGCTGTGCTCGATCCCGCTGTTCCCCGACATGACCGGTCAAGACCTTGACCGCGTGGTCGGTGCCATCGAACAAATCATGGAAAAACGCCTGTGAAACCTTATCCAATCCGCAGTGTGTCGATCGTCATCCCGGTCTACAACGAACAGGAAAGCCTGCCGGAACTGCTGCGCCGTACCGAAGCGGCCTGCCGTCAGCTGAATCACGATTTTGAAATCGTGCTGGTCGACGACGGTAGCCGTGACGAATCGGCGAACATGCTCGAAGAAGCCGCCGGCCGTGAAAACAGCCCGTTCGTGGCGGTCATTCTCAACCGCAACTATGGTCAGCACGCGGCGATCATGGCCGGTTTCGAACAGTGCAAGGGCGACGTGGTGATTACCCTCGACGCCGACCTGCAGAACCCGCCAGAAGAAATTCCACGACTGGTGGCCGAGGCCGAAAAAGGTTACGACGTGGTCGGCACCGTGCGTGGTAACCGTCAGGATTCGGCCCTGCGCCGTTATCCGTCGAAGCTCATCAACCTTGCCGTGCAACGCTCCACCGGCGTGGCCATGAGCGACTACGGCTGCATGCTGCGCGCCTACCGCCGCACCATCATCGACGCGATGCTCGCCTGCCGCGAACGCAGCACGTTCATCCCGATACTGGCCAACAGCTTCGCCCGTCACACCACCGAAATCGTCGTGGCCCACGCCGAGCGTGAACACGGCGACTCGAAATACAGCCCGATGCGCCTGATCAACCTGATGTTCGATCTGGTCACCTGCATGACCACCACCCCGCTGCGCCTGCTGAGCATCGTCGGCTTTGCCATGGCCGGCCTGGGTGTGTTGTTCGCCGTTGCACTGATCATTCTGCGTCTGGCCTTCGGTGCCGGTTGGGCCGGCGACGGTACCTTCGTGCTGTTCGCCGTGCTGTTCGTGTTTACCGGTGGTCAATTCATCGGCATGGGGCTTTTGGGTGAATACCTGGGCCGTATGTACAGCGATGTGCGTGCCCGCCCACGTTTCTTCATCGAAAAGGTGTTGCGCAGCCAGCCGGCCGATCCGGCCCCTGCCGTCACCGTTGATGGTCTTTCTTCTACCGCTACTTCTTCCACTTCCGATCAGGTTCTCTCATGAGTGCAAAAACTGTTGTCTTCGCCTACCACGATATTGGCTGCGCCGGCATTGAAGCCCTGCTCAACAGCGGCTATGACATTGCAGCAGTGTTCACTCACGCCGATGATCCGAAAGAAAATGCTTTCTATGCATCGGTTGCACAACTGTGCGCCAGCAAAGGCATCCCGGTGCACGCGCCGGAAGACGCCAACCACCCACTGTGGATCGAGCGCATCGCCAAGCTGGACCCGGAGTACATTTTCTCCTTCTACTATCGCAACCTGCTGAGCGAGCCACTGCTGGCCCTGGCCAAAAAAGGCGCGTTCAACCTGCACGGCTCGCTGCTGCCACGCTACCGTGGCCGCGCTCCGGCGAACTGGGTGCTGGTCAACGGCGAAACCGAAACCGGCGTCACCCTGCACCGCATGGTCAAACGTGCTGATGCCGGCGCCATCGTCGCCCAGCAGCGCGTTGCCATCGAGCGCAGCGACACCGGCCTGACCCTGCACGCCAAACTGCGCACGGCCGCCAGCGACCTGCTGCGCGACACCCTGCCGAACATGCTGCAAGGCAAGATCACCGAAACCCCGCAGGACGAATCCAAGGCCACCGTATTTGGCCGTCGTACCCCGGCAGACGGCAAACTGGTCTGGGCCAAACCGGCCGAAGAACTGTTCAACCTGGTTCGCGCCGTCACCCGTCCTTACCCGGGCGCCTTCTGCGCTGTGGGCGAGCATAAACTGATCGTCTGGAGCGCCGAAGTCGTCAAAGGCAACGAAGGCCAGGCACCCGGCCGCGTGATCAGCGTCGATCCGCTGCGCATTGCCTGCGGTCAAGACTCGCTGGTGATCAACGCCGGTCAGCGCAACGACAACGGTCTGTACCTCAGCGGCCCGCAACTGGCCAACGAACTGGGTCTGGTTGACGGTTCGCTGCTGCGCGGTGCCGAGTCCGGTCGTGCACCACGTCGCACCCGCGTGCTGATCCTCGGTGTCAACGGCTTCATCGGTAACCACTTGTCCGAGCGTCTGCTGCGTGACGACCGCTACGAAGTCTATGGTCTGGACATCGGTTCCGACGCTATCGAGCGTCTGCGCAGCCACCCCAACTTTCACTTCGTTGAAGGCGACATCAGCATTCACTCCGAGTGGATCGAGTACCACATCAAGAAATGCGACGTGGTCCTGCCGCTGGTGGCCATCGCCACCCCGATCGAATACACCCGCAACCCGCTGCGCGTATTCGAACTGGACTTCGAAGAGAACCTGAAACTGGTTCGCTACTGCGTCAAGTACAACAAGCGCGTGATCTTCCCGTCGACTTCGGAAGTCTATGGCATGTGCCAGGACAAGAACTTCGACGAAGACAGCTCGAACCTGATCGTCGGTCCGATCAACAAGCAGCGCTGGATCTACTCGGTCTCCAAGCAACTGCTGGACCGCGTGATCTGGGCTTACGGCGCCAAAGGCCTGAACTTCACCCTGTTCCGTCCGTTCAACTGGATGGGCCCGCGCCTGGACCGTCTGGATTCGGCCCGTATCGGCAGCTCCCGCGCCATCACCCAGTTGATCCTCAACCTGGTCGAAGGCACGCCAATCCGTCTGTTCGACGGTGGCGAGCAGAAGCGCTGCTTCACCGACATCGCTGATGGCGTCGAGGCACTGGCCCGCATCATCGATAACGACAACGATGTCTGCAACGGCCAGATCATCAACATCGGCAACCCGGACAACGAAGCCAGCATCCGCCAGTTGGGCGAAGAGCTGCTGCGTCAGTTCGAAGCGCACCCGCTGCGTCACAATTTCCCTCCGTTCGCCGGTTTCCGCGACGTGGAAAGCAAGGCGTTCTACGGTGCCGGTTACCAGGACGTGGAACACCGCAAGCCAAGCATTGCCAACGCCAAGCGCCTGCTGAACTGGGAGCCGAGCGTGGAAATGCGCGAGACCATCGGCAATACCCTGGACTTCTTCCTGCGTGAAGCCATGCTCGAAATCGCGGACAAGAAGTAATGCAGGCAGGTCTTCGTATCGATGTCGACACCTACCGTGGCACCCGTGAAGGTGTGCCGCGACTGTTGGAGATGCTCGACGAGGCTCAGGTCAAGGCAACGTTTTTCTTCAGTGTCGGCCCGGACAACATGGGCCGGCATCTGTGGCGCCTGATCCGCCCGCAGTTCCTCTGGAAAATGCTCCGTTCCAACGCTGCCGGCCTGTACGGCTGGGACATTCTGCTGGCCGGCACTGCCTGGCCAGGCAAACCGATTGGTCGCGATCTCGGGCACCTGATGCGTCAGGCCCGGGACGCCGGTCACGAAGTCGGCCTGCACGCCTGGGATCACCATGGCTGGCAGGCCAACGCCGGGCGCTGGAGCGAGGCGCAACTGATCGAACAGATCCGTCGGGGTGTCGACACCCTCAGCGATATTCTCGGGGAAAAGATCCAGTGTTCGGCCTCCGCCGGTTGGCGTGCGGACGAACGCGTGATCCAGGCCAAGCAAACCTTCGGCTTTCGCTACAACAGCGATTGCCGCGGGCAGAGCCTGTTCCGTCCGCTGCTGGCTGATGGCACACCGGGCGCGCCGCAAATCCCGGTGGACATGCCGACCTTCGATGAAGTCGTCGGTCCGACCGTGGCTGCCAAGGACTTCAACGCCTTCATCCTCGACCGGTTCCGTCAGCAAGCACTCAACGTCTACACCATTCATGCCGAAGTAGAAGGGATTCTGATGGCTCAGGACTTTCGTCAATTGCTGGCCGCTGCACGCCAGCGCAGTATTGACTTCAAACCACTGGGCGACTTGTTGCCCGAGTTTTTCAACACCTTGCCCGTGGGCCACGTACAACGCGGCGCACTTGAAGGCCGTGAAGGCTGGCTGGGAGTGCAAGGCGCATGAGTAAACGCTGGGCATTGCCGTTGCTGGTAGTACTTTGCCTGCTGGCGTATCTGCTGCCGCTGGGCACCCATGGTTTGTGGATTCCCGATGAAACCCGTTACGCGCAAATCAGCCAGAGCATGCTGCTGAGCGGGGACTGGGTTTCGCCACACTTCATGGGGCTGCGTTACTTCGAAAAACCGATTGCCGGCTACTGGATGATCGCCATCGGTCAGGAACTGTTCGGACAGAACCTGTTCGGCGTGCGTTTCGCTTCGGCGCTGAGCACCGGTTTGAGCGTTTTGCTGGGTTACCTGATCGCTCGCCGGTTATGGAACGACCCACGCAAGAGCTTTGTCTGCGCCCTGCTCTACATGAGCTTCACCATTGTTGCCGGCCAGGCCGGTTACGCCAACCTCGATCCGCAATTCACCTTCTGGGTCAACCTGAGCCTCGTCGCGCTGTGGTTTGCGCTGGACAGCCGCTCTGGCGGGCAACGCTTCGCAGCGTGGGCGGTACTGGGCCTGGCGTGCGGCATGGGGTTCATGACCAAGGGTTTTCTCGCCTGGGCGCTGCCGGTACTGATCGCCCTGCCGTGGATGCTCTGGCAAAAGCGCTGGCGTGAGCTGCTGGTCTTCGGTCCGGTGGCGATCGTAGTGGCGATTGCGGTCAGCCTGCCGTGGGCACTGGCGGTTCATTCCCATGAACCGGACTACTGGCGGTTCTTCTTCTGGCATGAACACATTCGCCGTTTTGCCGGCGACGATGCCCAGCATGATTCGCCGTGGTGGTTCTATCTGCCGTTGCTGGTGGCGTTCAGCTTGCCGTGGGTCGGTCTGTTGCCGACCAGCTTCAAGCAAGCCTGGCAAACCCGCGCTCAACCGGCCATTGCGTTCCTGCTGTTGTGGTTGCTGATGCCACTGCTGTTTTTCAGCCTGAGCAACGGCAAGCTGCCGACCTACATCCTGCCTTGCCTGCTGCCGATGGCGTTGCTGCTGGGCAATGCGCTGGCGGACCGGTTGCGCCTTGAACAGGGCCGTGCCTTGAGCATCAACGGCCTGCTCAATCTGCTGCTGGGCATTGTGCTGCTGATTGCGCTGGTTTATCTGCAACTGAAAAAGCCCGTGTATGACCACGAACTGCACAGCATGGTGCTGGTGTTCATTGCACTGATCGGCTGGATCATCGCCAACCTGGCGCAAGCGTTCCTGCCGTTGCAATGCTGGGCGGCACCGGCGCTGGGCAGCCTGCTGCTGATCGGTGTCCTGCCGGCGGCATTGCCCAAGTCCGTGGTGTCCAACAAGACTCCGGACCAGTTCATCCTGCATCACCTGGACGAGTTGTCCGGCACCACTCACTTGTTGAGCAACGACCTGGGCGCGGCCTCGGCGCTGGCCTGGCGTCTGCAGCGGCCAAACGTCGCGTTGTACAACACCGTGGGCGAGTTGAAGTACGGCTTGTCCTACCCGGAAGGCGCCGAACAGCGGATCACCACCGACAAGGTGCAAGCCTGGATGCGTGATGCCCGTCGTACCGGTTCGGTCGGCGTGGTCATGCGGGTCAAGGGCGATGACGAGCTGCACGAAGTCGACCTGTTGCCCAAGGACGGTACCCGCTACGAGCAAGGCAATCTGGTGATCATGGTTCTGCCCAAGGACCCGTCATGAGCTGGATCTTGCTGCTGACGGCATGCCTGCTGACCTGCCTGGGTCAGGTTGCGCAGAAATACGCGGTTGAGAGCTGGCGCGGGGTCGACTCATCCTGGGCGGACAAACTGCGTTCGCCCTGGCTGTGGCTGGCACTTGTGGCGCTGGGCAGCGGCTTGCTGGTCTGGCTGCTGGTCCTGCAACGGCTGGAAGTCGGCATCGCTTACCCGATGCTCAGCCTCAACTTTGTACTGATCACGCTGATCGCACGGTTTGTCTTCCGTGAACCGGTCGACCGCCGCCATTGGCTGGGCGTCGCCCTGGTGATCGGCGGTGTGGTGCTGTTGGGGCAACACTCATGAGTCAGGGACGTGGAATCGCTTTTGCTCTGGGCAGCGTGCTGTTGGTCAGCGGTGCCCAGTTGGGCATGCGCTGGAGCATGACGCGCCTGCCGCAGCCGGAACAATGGTGGTCGGCGCTCACTGCCGGCAGCGTCGACCTTGTCGCGCTGGGCGTGGTGTTCGTGGCCATTCTGGCTTACGCGCTGTCGATGCTCTGCTGGCTCGCCGCCCTGCGCGATCTGCCGCTGGGTCGGGCTTATTCGCTGCTGAGCATCAGTTACGCGCTGGTTTATCTGCTGGCGGCCAGTCTGCCGCTGTTCAACGAATCATTCAGTCTCACTAAATCACTGGGCGTGGCACTGGTCATGCTCGGGGTCATCACTATTAACACTCGTCCGTCTCGTGCGCCCGAATTCAGGAGTGCTCCATGAAAATCACAGTATTTGGTAGCGGTTATGTCGGTCTGGTGCAGGCCGCCGTGTTGGCCGAAGTCGGTCACGACGTCGTGTGCATGGACATCGACCAGAAGAAAGTCGAACTGCTGCGCCAGGGTCACGTCAGCATCTTTGAACCGGGGCTTTCGAGCCTGGTACGCGAAGGCCTGGACTCCAGCCGCCTGCATTTCACCTCCGATGAAAAACTCGCTGTGCAACACGGTCGCGTTGCGTTCATTGCGGTCGGTACGCCGTCCAGCGAAGACGGCTCGGCCGATCTGAAGTACGTGCTGTCGGTGGGTGACGCCGTGTCGCGTCATCGTGAGCAGCCGCTGATTCTGGTGGAGAAATCCACCGTACCGGTCGGCACCGGCGATACCCTGCGCGCGCACATCCAGGCCGCGCTGGACAAGGCTGGCCGTCAACTGCAGTTCGATATCGTCTCCAACCCGGAATTCCTCAAGGAAGGTTCGGCGGTGTCCGACTGCCGTCGTCCGGACCGCATCGTCATCGGCTGTGAAGGTGACGAAGTGCGCGACGTGATGCGCGACCTGTACTCGCCGTTCAACCGCAACCATGACCGCATCATGTTCATGGACCTGCGCAGCGCCGAACTGACCAAATACGCCGCCAACTGCATGCTGGCGACCAAGATCAGCTTCATCAACCAGATCGCCGAACTGGCCGAACACCTGGGCGCCGACATCGAGTCGGTCCGTCAGGGCATCGGTGCCGACACCCGCATCGGTTATCACTTCATCTACCCGGGCTGCGGTTACGGCGGCTCGTGCTTCCCCAAAGACATGCGCGCCCTGATCCACAGCGCCGAGCAGGCCCATTGCTCCAGCGACCTGCTGCAAGCGGTCGAGGCGATCAACGAGCGGCAGAAGCACAAGCTGTTCGACCGCATCAACGCGTTCTACAAGGGCGACCTGCGCGGCAAGACCTTCGCCCTGTGGGGCCTGGCGTTCAAGCCGAACACCGATGACATGCGCGATGCGCCAAGCCGTGTATTGCTCGACTCGCTGTTCGCCGCTGGCGCCAGCGTGCGCGCGTTCGACCCGGAAGCGATGCAGGAAACCCAGCATCTGTACCCGAACGAAGAAAAACTGATGCTGATGGGCACCCCGGAATCGGTGCTGTCGGGCTCCGATGCGCTGATCATCTGCACCGAATGGCAGCAGTTCAAGGCGCCGGATTTCGACCTGATCGAGCAACGTCTGAAAGCCCCGGTGATCTTCGACGGCCGCAACCTGTACGACGCCGAACGTCTGGCGCGCAACGGCTTCAAGTACTTCCCGATCGGCCGTGGTGATTCGCGCAAATTGCCGATCCCGCTGCAACAGTGGCCTAACTCCGTGGACGTCGCTTGATCACGTTGTCGCCTGTCATCCGCCGGCAGTCCCTGATCGCAGGGCTGCTGGCACTGTTGCTGTTTATAGCCGGGGTTTACGGACAGGCTCCCATTGGCTTCGATTCACGCTTCGTACTGTTTGCCCAAGAGATGTTGAGACACGGGCCTACGGTATTCCCGACCACCTACGGCCAGCCATACGCCGATTATTCGGCGGTTTCGACGCTGTTCATCTGGTTGTTGTCGCTGCCCTTCGGCGCGGTCAACACGTTGACAGCATGGCTGCCCAGCGCGATTGCCGGCGCGGTGATCGTGACTTTGATGTACCGCTTGCTGGCGGTGCATTCGCAGCGTTGGGCGTTGATCAGCATTGCGCTGTTGATGCTCACCAGCACCTTCATCACCGAAGTGCGCGCCGTATCGCAGGACCTGATGCTCGCCGCCGTGGCCCTGTCGGTGTTTTACCTGGGCTACGCGCACGACCATTTCGGCTCCCGCCGCCGCTCGCCGCTGATCTTTGTTCTGCTGTTGCTGGGCTTTGGTATTCGCGGGCCAATCGGCCTCGTGGTGCCGACCGGCATGCTCTGCAGCTACTTTCTGCTCAACCGTGAGTGGAAACGCCTGTTGGTGTTCGGTGTGCTCGCCTCGATCCTGCTCGCCGCGTGCGTCGGCCTGCTGTTGTGGCTGGCAAAGCTCAGCGGTGGCGAAGCCTTCTTGCAGGACGTGATTCGCATGCAGTTCATGGGGCGCATGGATGGCAGTGAAGGCGTCAGCGGCTCGCTGTATTACTTCACCAGTTCCATGGGCAACTACGCGCTGGCGTATCCGTTGGCGATCCTCGCGTTGGCCGCGACCTGGCTGAGCAAACCGCATCAACGTGGTCCGGCGTTGCGCCTGGTTCAATACTGCGCGGCCGCCGGGCTGATCGTGATGGTCGGCCTATCGATTCCGCAGGCGAAGAAGGCGCGTTACCTGCTGCCGATGCTGCCAATGGCAGCGATCATCGCAGCCTACCCGTTCCAGGTACTGCACGGGCGGGTGTTCCGGGTATTGCGCGGCTTGATTCAGGGGCTGTGGCTGCTGACGCCGGGTTTGCTGATGGTGGTTCTGCTGGTGGCCAAGCGGCGGTTTCCCGAGCAACTGAACGGCCTCACCCTGATACTGGTCGTGCTGGGCGTCCTGCAATTGCTCGCGCTTTCGCGTTTACTGTTCCCGCGCTGGCGTGCCGAAGTGTTGGCACTGTGCTCGGTTCTCGCGTTGTGGACGGTGTATGCCGCGGTGTTCGAGCCGGTGGAGCGGCGTCTGTATGACACGCAGACGTTCAGTCGCGCCGCGTTCGCTCAAGTCCAGGCCAACCCGGCACCGCTGGTGCTGCACGGCATGGGCAAAGACGCCAAGGCGATCAAGTTCATGGTCAACGTCGAGCACGACCTGCAGCCGCAGTTCACCGAGACGGTGCAGCAACTCGAAACCATCAAGGGCCCGGCGTGGCTGATGATGGACAGCAAGGACCTGCAAACACTGCAAGGCACCGCGCTGGCCGGCCTGCAACCGGTGGTGACGGGTAGCTTCGACAAGAACGATTACGTGCTGTTGTACATCAACCCCTTGTAGCGGTTGGCGAAGGCTGCGATCTTCTGGTCTTTTTCAAGATCAAACGATCGCAGCCATCGGCACCGCTTACATGACCCTCACGATTCGCCCCGCACGGGCTACTGACGCATCCGCCCTCCCCGCCATCGAACGCTCGGCCGCCGAGCTGTTTCGCGTCGATCCGACCCTTGCCTGGCTCGCCGACAGTGACGTGGCGAGCGCCGTACAACATCGCCAGGCCATCGAGCAGGCCCACGTCTGGGTTGCCGAAAGCGCCACTGCGCAACTCGCAGGATTTATCCGCGCGCTGGACGTCGGCGACCAACTGCACATTGAAGAAGTGTCGGTCAGCCAGGCGTTTCAGGGACAAGGCGCGGGTCGTCAACTGGTGATGGCCGCGATTGAGCATGCGCGCCACCGGCAGATGCGTGCCGTGACCCTGACCACCTTTCGCGATGTGCCGTGGAATGCGCCTTTTTATCAGCGGATGGGCTTTGTCATCGCCGCGCCGGATGAGCTTGAGGCGCACTTGCTCGAGGCGCTGCACAAGGAAGTCGAACATGGCTTTGCCGCCGAGCGACGCTGCGCCATGCACCTGATATTGCCCTGAGCCGACAAATCCCTTGTCGGCGTGAGCCTGCTCGCGATAGCGTCCTCTCGATCAACTGTGTTGGCGCCTGAAACCCGGCACTCGCGAGCAGGCTCGCTCCCAAAAATAAGGACATTTGCACAGCCGTGGCCACTTACTCCCGCCTGATCCGCCGCCTGATGGTCACCTCGTTGACCATCGTCATCAGCCGTGCGCTGATCAGTCCGCTACTGACCCTGTTCCTCAGCAACAAACTGGGCCTCAACCCGCAGGACGTCGGCTTGTTGCTGGGTATCGCGGTGTTCAGCGCCACGCTGTTCTCGCTGTACGGCGGTTACATCATCGATCGGCTCGACAAGCGCCGGCTGTTGATCCTGACCATGCTCTCCAGCGGCATTGGCCTGATCCTGCTGACCTTCGCGCAAAATCTGTATCTGGTCACGCTGGTGCTGATCATCAGTGAAACGGCTTCAGCGCTGTTCCTGATCTGCTCCAAGGCGATCCTCAGTGAAAATCTGCCGGTGGGCCAGCGGGTCAAGGCGTTTTCGCTGAACTACACACTGACCAATATTGGTTACGCCATTGGCCCGATGATTGGCGTAGTGATTGCCGGGATCTGGCCCTCGGCGCCGTTCATCGTCGCGGGCCTGATTGCCTGTGGCAGCATTCTCCTGTTGTTGGGCGTCTCCCGTGAGGTGAACCCTCTGGCGTCGGCCAGCCAACCGCAAAGCTTCGTGAAAACCCTGATCATCCTGAAAAACGACCGCACGATGATCCTGTTTACCCTCGGTTGCCTGCTCAGTACGCTGGTGCACGGGCGCTTCACCCTGTACCTGTCGCAATACCTGCTGGCGACCCACACCCAACAACAGACGCTCGACACCATGGCCGCCCTGCTCGCCTGCAACGCGATCACAGTGATCCTGCTGCAATACCAGATCGGCCGTTTTCTCAAGCGCGAGCACCTGCGCTTCTGGATTGCCGGCGGCACCGCGTTGTTCATCGTCGGTCTGATCGGCTTCAGCCTGGCGGACAGCCTCGTTGGCTGGTGCGTGGCGATGTTCATCTTCACCCTCGGCGAGATGATCATCTACCCGGCGGATTTCCTTTTTGTCGACACTCTCGCTCCAGAAGAACTGCGCGGCAGTTACTACGGTGCACAGAACCTCGCCGCGCTGGGCGGCGCGGTGAGCCCGGTGATGTGTGGGTTCCTGCTGATGCACACGCCGGCGCCAAGCATGTTCTACGCTTTGAGCGCTTTGGCGGCGCTGGGTGGGTATTTGTGTTTTGTCAGTGGGCGGCGTGTGGCGACAATTCAAAAATAATGCACTGAAGCAGCATTTATATGAATTTGTCAGCATCGAGTTTGCACGGCACACTGTGCGCGTTCCTCCCCCAATAGTTGGAACGCTTCGAGGACTTTCCGAAACGGACAAGTCCTTTTTTTTGCCCCGAATTTAGCGCAAGGACCCGATTCACATGCTCGCTCGCTGGTTGCCCGCCGCCATCAACACCCGCCCCACCGAATGGAGCCGCGCCGCCATTGGCATGGCGTTGGGCACGCTGTTCAGCGTCTGGGCGTGCGGTCAGGTGTTCGGCTATGAAGTCGCCTATCACCTGATCGGGCCACTGGGCGCATCGGCGGTGTTGCTGTTCGCTGTGTCTTCCGGCGCGCTCGCGCAACCGTGGTCGATCATCGGCGGCTACCTGTGCGCCAGTGTTGTCGCGCTACTGGTGGCCCACGTGCTGGGTCGAACCTTGGGCAGCGCGTGTCTGGCGGCAGGCATGGCGCTGATCCTGATGTGCTGGCTGCGCTGCCTGCACCCACCGGCCGGTGCGCTCGCGCTGACGCTGGTACTGGCCGATCCGGCAACCGTCGCCCTGGACTGGAAAGCCATGGAGCCGGTGATGCTGGCCGCTGCGTGCATGCTGCTCAGCGCTCTGGTCTACAACAACCTGACGCGCATCCGCTACCCGAAACGCCCGACCGAGCCCGCGCCATTGATGACGCCGATCGACAACCAGGCCATCACCGCCGCTGACTTGAAACTGGCACTGGCGGATATGCAAGCGTTTATCGACGTCACGCCCGAGGATCTCGAACAACTGATTCACGCCAGCGAGCTGCACGCCAAACGCCGCAGCATTGGCGAAGTTTTCACCCGATAAACACCTGAATCATTGTGGCGAGGGAGCAAGCTCCCTCGCCACAATGACTAGCCGTGCGCTGCTGCAAAAACGCAAACTCCCCCTGCACATATCCCCGTTGTACACGGCAAATTTGCACTGTTACGATCCGTTAACGCTCGCGCGCGAGCTTCTCGAATAAAGACAATAAAAGCAGGGAGTTAGTGATGACTGCTCAGGCTTCATCCCCCCGGACCCCGTCCATGGATGCCACGCAAAACGAAGTGCTGGCCGAGGTTCGCAATCACATCGGTCACCTGACCCTCAACCGCCCCGCCGGTCTCAACGCCATCACCCTCGACATGGTTCGCCAGTTGCAGCAGCAACTCGACGTTTGGGCCACTGACCCCAGTGTGCTTGCCGTAGTGTTTCGCGGTGCCGGGGAAAAGGCTTTCTGCGCCGGTGGCGATATCCGTTCCCTGTACGACAGTTTCAAAAGCGGCGACACGCTGCACGAAGATTTCTTCGTCGAGGAATACGCCCTCGACCTGACGATTCATCACTACCGCAAACCGGTGCTGGCCCTGATGGACGGCTTTGTCCTCGGCGGCGGCATGGGCCTGGTGCAAGGTGCGGATTTGCGGGTGGTTACCGAAAAGAGCCGCCTGGCGATGCCGGAAGTGGCCATCGGTTATTTTCCGGATGTCGGCGGCAGCTATTTCCTCTCGCGGATTCCCGGTGAACTGGGGGTCTATCTGGGCGTCAGCGGCGTGCAGATTCGCGCGGCCGATGCGCTGTATTGCGGGCTGGCCGACTGGTACGTCGACAGCAGCAAACTGCCGAGCCTGGACGAGCAACTCGATCAACTGGAGTGGCACGACACGCCGCTCAAGGACCTGCAAAGCCTGCTCGCCAAAAATGGCGTGCAGACCCTGGCCGATGCACCGTTGCAACAGCTGCGCCCGGCCATCGACCACTTCTTCGCCCTGCCGGACGTGCCGAGCATCGTCGAGCAACTGCGTGCGGTGACGGTCGCCGACAGTCACGCCTGGGCCACCGCCACTGCTGACCTGCTGGAGACCCGCTCACCGTTGGCAATGGCCGTGACCCTGGAGATGCTCCGGCGCGGCCGGCAACTGAGCCTGGAACACTGCTTCGCCCTCGAACTGCATCTGGATCGCCAGTGGTTCGAACGCGGCGACCTGATCGAAGGCGTGCGCGCCCTGCTGATCGACAAAGACAAGACACCACGCTGGAACCCGCCGACCCTCGCTGCGCTGGACGCCGGGCACGTCGCGAGTTTTTTCCACGGGTTTACTGAGAGCGGGAGCTGAGCCATGCACGATCTCGAACTGACTGAAGAACAAGTGATGATCCGCGACATGGCCCGGGACTTTGCCCGTGGCGAAATCGCGCCCCATGCGCAAGCCTGGGAAAAGGCCGGCTGGATCGACGACGCGCTGGTGGCGAAGATGGGCGAACTGGGCCTGCTGGGTATGGTGGTGCCCGAGGAATGGGGCGGCACTTACGTCGATTACGTGGCATACGCCTTGGCCGTGGAAGAAATCTCTGCCGGCGACGGCGCGACCGGCGCGTTCATGAGCATCCACAACTCGGTGGGCTGCGGGCCGGTCATGAATTACGGCAGCGAAGAGCAGAAACAGTCCTGGCTGGCCGACCTCGCCAGCGGTCAGACCATCGGCTGCTTCTGCCTGACTGAACCGCAAGCCGGCTCCGAGGCGCACAACCTGCGCACCCGCGCCGAACTGCGTGACGGCCAGTGGGTGATCAACGGCGCCAAGCAATTCGTCAGCAACGGCAAACGGGCGAAACTGGCAATCGTATTTGCGGTGACTGATCCGGATCTGGGCAAGAAAGGCATCTCCGCGTTTCTGGTGCCCACCGATACCCCGGGCTTCATCGTCAACCGTACCGAACACAAGATGGGCATCCGCGCCTCCGACACCTGCGCCGTGACGCTCAACAACTGCAGCATTCCCCAAGCTAACCTGCTCGGCGAGCGTGGCAAGGGCCTGGCGATTGCCCTGTCCAACCTCGAAGGCGGACGCATCGGCATCGCCGCACAAGCCCTGGGCATTGCCCGGGCCGCGTTTGAAGCAGCGCTGGTTTACTCGCGTGAACGCATCCAGTTCGGCAAGCCGATCAACGAACACCAGAGCATCGCCAACCTGCTGGCCGACATGCACATGCAAATCAACGCGGCACGCTTGATGATCCTGCACGCGGCGCGTCTGCGCACGGCGGGTAAACCGTGCCTGTCGGAAGCTTCACAGGCCAAGCTGTTCGCGTCCGAGATGGCCGAGAAGGTCTGCTCCTCGGCGATTCAGATTCATGGCGGGTATGGGTACCTGGAGGATTATCCGGTCGAGAAATACTACCGCGACGCGCGGATTACTCAGATCTACGAAGGCTCGAGCGAGATTCAGCGCATGGTGATTGCGCGTGAACTGAAGAACTACCAGCTCTAGAAGCATCGCGAGCAGGCTCACGCCTACAGGGACTTTGCGTACGACGCAGATCCACTGTGGGAGCGGGCTTGCTCGCGAAGGCGTCAGTCAGGTCAACGCATTATTTGCCCTGAAATTCCGGCGCCCGTTTGGCCACAAACGCCGCCATGCCTTCCTTCTGATCCTGGGTGGCAAACGCCGCATGGAACACCCGGCGCTCGAAGCGCACGCCTTCGGTCAGGTTGACCTCAAAAGCACGGTTGACGCTTTCCTTGACCATCATCGCAATCGGCAGCGATTTGCTGGCGATCACTGCAGCGACTTTCAGCGCTTCGTCCAGCAACTCATCGCTCGGCACGATCCGCGCGACAATGCCGCAACGCTCGGCTTCGACTGCATCGATCAAACGTCCGCTCAGGCACATTTCCATGGCCTTGGCCTTGCCCACGGCACGGGTCAGGCGCTGGGTGCCGCCCATGCCCGGGAGCACGCCGAGGTTGATTTCCGGCTGGCCGAACTTTGCATTGTCGCCGGCCAGAATGAAGTCGCACATCAGCGCCAGTTCACAGCCGCCACCGAGGGCGAAGCCGTTGACTGCCGCGATGATCGGCTTGCGTCGGTTGGCCACGCGATCGCTGTCGCTGAACAGATCATCCATGTAGATCTGCGGGTAGGTCAGCTCGGCCATTTCCTTGATATCGGCACCGGCGGCGAACGCTTTTTTCGAGCCGGTGATGACGATACAGCCGATATTCGCATCCACTTCGAGGCCATCGAGGGCGTGGTTCACTTCGCTGACCAGTTGCGCATTCAGGGCGTTGAGCGCCTGCGGGCGGTTCAGGGTGATCAGACCGACGCGGCCGTGGTTTTCCAGCAGAATTGTTTCGTAAGTCATGGGCAAGATTCCTTGTCAGAGATTGCGCGAAATAACCATGCGCTGAATGTCGCTGGTGCCTTCGTAGATCTGGCAGACACGCACATCGCGGTAGATGCGTTCCAGCGGGAAGTCGTTGAGGTAACCGTAACCGCCCAGCGTCTGCAGCGCCATCGAGCAGACCTTCTCGGCCATTTCCGAGGCGAACAGTTTCGCCATCGAGGCTTCGACCAGGGCTGGCTGACCACTGTCACGCAGGGCGGCAGCGTAATGCACCATTTGCCGGGCGACAGCGATCTGCGTGGCCATGTCGGCGAGGCGGAAGGCCACGGCCTGGTGCTCGATGATCGGTTTGCCAAAGGTGTCGCGCTCACGGGCGTAATCGCGGGCCGCTTCGAACGCGGCGCGGGCCATGCCCACCGATTGCGAAGCGATGCCGACGCGTCCGCCTTCAAGGTTGGCCAGGGCGATCTTGTAGCCTTCGCCCTCTTCGCCCAAGCGGTTGGCAACCGGCACTTTCACGTCTTCAAAGAGAATCTGGCAGGTGTCCGAGGCGTGCTGGCCGAGCTTGTCTTCGACCCGGGCGACTTTGTAGCCAGGCGAATCAGTGGGCACGATGAACGCACTGATGCCCCGTTTACCGGCGCTCGGGTCGGTCACGGCAAACACGATCACGATCCCGGCGTTCTGCCCGGAGGTGATGAATTGTTTGCAGCCGTTGAGTACGTAGTGATCGCCTTCAAGGCGTGCGCGGGTTTTCAGGCTGCTGGCATCGGAACCGGCTTGTGGTTCAGTCAGCGCGAAGGCACCAAGCATGGCGCCGCTGGCCAGCGGTTTGAGGAAACGTTCGCGCTGGTCGTCGTTGCCAAATTTGAGGATCGGCACGCAGCCCACCGAGTTGTGCACGCTCATGATGGTCGAGCAGGCACCGTCGCCGGCGGCGATTTCTTCCAGGGCCATGGCGTAAGCCAGATAGCCCGTGTCACAGCCGCCCCACTGCTCCGGCACCAGCATGCCGAAAAAGCCCAGTTCGGCCATCTCGCCGATGGCTTCCTTGGGGAAACGGTGCTCGCGATCCCACTCGGCGGCGAACGGTTTCAGCCGTTCCTCGGCGAACTGCCGGGCCATGTCGCGGATCTGGGTCTGGTCTTCGTTGGGAATCATGGTGAGTCCTTAATTCTAGTCAAACCCCCTATTCATTATGGGAGGAGGCTAGCTCCCGAAGAGGCCGTGTCAGTCAAATAATCTCTGAATGACACACCGCCTTCGGGAGCAAGCCCCCTCCCACAATCGGGATGGGTGTTGATCTTAGTAAACGCATTCCACGGCCATCGCCGTGGCTTCACCGCCGCCGATGCAGATTGCCGCAATCCCGCGTTTCAAGCCTTTCTGGCGCAGGGCCGAGAGCAAGGTCACCAGAATCCGCGCACCTGACGCACCGATCGGATGGCCCAGGGCGCAGGCGCCGCCATGCACGTTGAGTTTGTCGTGGGGGATTTCCAGATGGGTCATCGCCGCCATCGCGACCACGGCGAACGCTTCGTTGATTTCGAACAGATCGACCTCGTTCAACGCCCAACCGGTCTTCTTCACCAGCTTCTTGATCGCACCAATCGGCGCCACTGGGAACAGCCCCGGGGTGTCGGCAAACGCCGAGTGACCGTGAATCACTGCCAGTGGTTTCAGACCGAGTTTCTGCGCCTGCGACTGGCGCATCAGCACCAGTGCCGCCGCGCCATCGGAGATCGAACTGGAGTTGGCCGCCGTCACTGTGCCGCCTTCACGAAACGCCGGTTTCAGCGAGGCGACCTTGTCCAGCTTGGCTTTTGGCGGCTGCTCGTCGTTGCTGATCAGGACCTGTTCCTTGCCAACAGTTACGCTCAGCGGCACGATTTCCGCCTTGAAACTGCCATCCTTGATCGCCTGCTGGGCGCGGGTGGTCGAGGCGATGGCAAAAGCGTCCTGCGCTTCGCGGCTGAAGTCGTTGGTTTCGGCGCAATCTTCGGCGAAGGTGCCCATCAGGCGACCCTTGTCATAGGCGTCTTCGAGGCCGTCGAGGAACATCGAGTCGAGCACCCGGCCATGGCCCATGCGGTAACCGGCGCGGGCACGGTCCAGCAGGTAAGGCGAGTTGGACATGCTTTCCATGCCGCCGGCAATCACCACATCGGCGCTGCCAGCGATCAGCATGTCGTGAGCGAGAATGGTGGTTTCCATGCCCGAGCCGCACATCTTGTTGACCGTGGTGCAACGGGTGAATTTATCCAGTCCGGCACCCAGTGCAGCTTGGCGTGCAGGCGCCTGGCCGAGGCCGGCCGGCAATACGCAACCGAACAGCACTTCGTCGACCGCGTCGCTGGCAACCCCGGCGCGTTCCACTGCAGCCTTGATCGCGGCAGCGCCGAGTTGTGGGGCGGTGAGGCTTTTCAGTTCGCCCTGAAAACCGCCCATCGGGGTGCGGACGGCGCTGACGATAACAATCGGATCGTTGGAAATAGTCATGACAAATCCTCCTTACTTGGCGGCCATGCGCAAGGCGCCGTCGAGACGGATCACCTCACCATTGAGCATGCTGTTTTCGATGATATGCCGAACCAGTGCGGCGTACTCGGCCGGTTTGCCCAGGCGCGGCGGGAACGGTACGCCAGCGGCCAGCGACTCACGGACTTCCGGGGTCATGCCGGCCATCATCGGGGTTTCGAAAATGCCCGGGGCGATGGTCATCACGCGGATGCCGAAGCGCGCCAGTTCACGGGCAGCCGGCAGGGTCAGGCTGGCGATCGCGCCTTTGGAGGCCGAGTACGCCGCCTGGCCGATCTGGCCGTCAAACGCCGCCACCGACGCGGTGTTGATGATCACCCCGCGCTCGCCGTCGGCGTTGGCTTCGCTCTCGGCGATGGCCGCTGCCGCCAGGCGCAGCATGTTGAAGCTGCCGATCAGGTTGACGTTGATCACCTGGGCAAAACTGGACAGCGTGTGCGGGCCGTTCTTGCCGAGGATCTTCTCGCCCCGGACGATGCCGGCGCAGTTGACCAGGCCGTTGAGGTTGCCAAAGGCTTTGACGGTCGCCTGCACGGCGGCCTCGGCGGCGGCTTCGTTGCTGATATCGGCGACAACACTTTGCGCGCCGAGGCGTTGGGCCTGCGCGGCAAGCGCTTCGGCGTTCATGTCCACCAGCATCACTTTGGCGCCGGCGTTGACCAGCCATTCAGCGGTGGCCGCGCCCAGGCCGGACGCGCCGCCAGTGACGATAAAAACCTTGTTCTCGATCTGCATGACTGACTTCCTGATTCAAGCTGAAACGTTGTGCGCCGCGGCCTCTTGAGCCTTGGCGATTTCCTGGTTGCGCAAGATAAAGCGCTGCAATTTGCCGCTTGGGGTTTTCGGCAATTCGCTGACAAATTCGATTTCACGCGGATACGAATGCGTGGCCAGACGCTTGCGCACGTGTTGGCGCAACTCTTCAGCCAGCGCGGGTTCCGCGCGGTATTGCGGGTTGAGCACGACGAAGGCTTTGACCAGTTCGGTGCGCTCCGGGTCCGGCTTGCCGACCACTGCCGCCTCGACCACTGCCGGGTGCTCGATCAATGCGCTTTCGACGTCGAACGGCCCCACGCGGTAACCCGAGGTGGTGATCACGTCATCGCTGCGCCCGACAAAGCTGATGCTGCCGTCCGGGTTCCATTCCACGGTGTCGCCGCTCAGGTAATAGTTGCCGACGAAGGCTTTGGTCGGCACGCCTTCGTAGCCGCCGAACCAGCACATCGGCGATTGAGTACGGTCGATGGCGAGAATGCCAGGCTGGCCGACGCCGAGTTCGCTGTACCGCTCGTCGAGCACCACGATGCGATGGCCCGGCGAGGCGAAACCAGCGGCGCCGAGGTGGATCGGGTGTTCCAGGCCATGGTGGTTGCACAGGACCATGCCCAGTTCGGTCTGGCCGTAATGGTCGTGAATGACCACGCCGAGGTTGTCGGCGAACCAGCGGATCACTTCCGGGTTCAGCGGCTCGCCGGCGCTGCTGACGATGCGCAGCCTGCCCTTGATCGACTTGGCGAACTCGTTGCCGCCGGCAATCAACAGGCGATACGCCGTCGGCGAGCCGGTGAGGTTGGTGATGCCATATTTGTTGATCACCCGGCAGGTACTTTCGAGGGTGAACGGACCGTCGTAAAAAGTGATCGGATGCCCCATCGACATCGGGCCGGTGACGCCGAAATAGATGCCGTAGGCCCAGCCCGGGTCGGCGACGTTCCAGAACGAGTCTTCGGGGCGCAGATCCACCGCATCGCGGGTGTAGCTCTGGAATGCGACGATGGCCTTGAGCGGCACTGACAGCGCTTTCGACGGGCCAGTGGTGCCTGAAGTGAACATCAGCAGGAACGGGTCTTCGCCTGTCAGCAGGACCGGTTCGCAGACGCTGGAATAGTTGGCCAGTTCGGCCCAGAAACTGAAATCACCGCGGACGATGCCCTCGCCTTTGGCGCCGCCGACAGTGACCACGGTCGGACAAGCGGCGACTTCAGCGAGTTTCGGCCGATTGATGGCGTCGGTGACTACCACTTTGGCGCCGGAACTGTTCAGGCGATGTTCGATGGCTTTGGGGCCGAAGGCAGTAAACAGAGGTTGATACACCGCGCCAATGCGCCAGGTGGCGAACACGGTGATGAGCAATTCGATATTGCGCGGCAGCAGGCCGGCGACCTTGTCGCCCTTCTGCACGCCCTGGGCGAGAAGGAAATTGGCGAAACGTGCGGCTTTGTCCTGCAGATCGCTGAAGGTGTACGTGGCGCTTGCACCGTCGCGCCCCTCCCAGAACAGTGCAATGCGCCCCGGCAAGGCGTGGCGGTCGCAGCATTCGACGCAGGCGTTGAGCGCCTCCAGCGAGCCGCTGAGCGCAGCGTCCACAGTGTGTTGATAGTTGAACTGTTCGGTGGCAGACAAGTAATCGCGCATTGCCAGAATCCCTCTGTGTTTTTATTAGGCTGGGAACCGTAAACAACAGAGGGATAGTCGCGCTGCAGCGCGGATGCGGCAATGGTCAAAGCCATCAAGTTGGATGACTGGTTTGGCCAAGGTTGCGCAGATGTGTCGCCGGGACTGGCCCCTTCGGGAGCAAGCCCCCTCCCACAGGGAATTGCATTTCAAAGGGGGGATCATCTGTGACTGCCGAGCAAGCTGCAATGACAGGGAGGATGCATTTCAAAGGGAGGATCACCTGTGGTTGCCGGGCAAGCTGCAATCACATGGAGCATGCATTTCAAAGGGGTATCATCTGTGACTGCCAGGCAAGCTGAAATCACAGGGAGCATGCATTTCAAATGGAGGGATCACCAGTGATTGCCGGGCAAGGTGCAATCACAGGGAGGATGCATTTCAAAGGGAGGATCACCTGTGACTGTCAGGCAAGGTGCAATCACAGGGAGCATGCATTTCAAAGGGGGATCACCTGTGATTGCCGAGCAAGCTGCAATGACAGGGAGCATGCATTTCAAAGGGGGATCACCTGTGATTGCCGAGCAAGCTGCAATGACAGGGAGCATGCATTTCAAAGGGGGATCACCTGTGATTGCCAGGCAAGCTGAAATCACAGGGAGGATGCATTTCAAAGGGAGGATCACCTGTGATTGCCAGGCAAGCTGCAATCACAGGGAGCATGCATTTTCAAAGGTGGGAGGGGGCTTGCTCCCGAAGGGGGCTGGTCAGGCGGCAAGCAATCCGGATCAGACTGCTTCGTTCAGGATCAGCGTACGGTAATGCCCCGGATTCGATCCCGACCACTTGCGAAACGCCTTGTAGAACGAACTCGCATCGGCAAACCCCAGCCGCGTCGCGATCTCGACAAAACTGATCGAAGGCTCCGCCAGCCAGGTGATCGCCAGTTCCTTGCGCACGCTGTCCTTGAGACCTTGATAGGTCTGCCCCTCCTCCGCCAAACGCCGACGCAAGGTAGAGGCGGACATGCACAGCTGTTGCGCCAGAGTCTCGGTTTCCGGCCACTGCTCGGCGGGCAACTGCCGCAGGTCCTGCTTGATCCGGCTGGCGAGGCTCTCCGGGTCGCGGTACTTCACCAGAATGTTCGCCGGCGCATGGGCCAGAAAGCGCTTCAGTTCCTCGGCGGTGCGCTTGATCGGCAGATCAAGGCAGTCAGCGGCGAAGATCATCCGCGTACGCGGACGATCGAAACGCAGGTTTTCCGAGAACATCACCCGATAGTCGTCGCAGAACTCCGGCTCGGCGCAGCGCAACTCGATCGCCAGAATCGGGATCCGCCGCCCCGCCAGCCAGCAGGCCACGCCATGAACGATCATCCAATAAGTGAAATACGTGAACGCCCGTCGTGGTTCGGGATCATCTTCAAGCAGGACGATTTCCGCCAGGCTCTGCTGGTGCAGCAGTTGCGCCGGCATTTTTTCCAGCATCAGCGAAAGGAAATTCAGCCCTGTGCTCAAGCCAGCGGCCAGGGTCGGTTGCGCCATGGCGCTGCGACAGAGAAATTCGAGGCTGCCGGACTTGAGCTGACGCGGATCCATGCCGAAGAACTCGTCATCGCCGCGCCGCGCCAGCAAACGCCATAGTTTCGCGTATTGCGAAGCGGGCACCCTGCCCTCTGTGCTCAGCAGCTTCGCCGGATCAATCCCGACCTTGTTCAAGACGTCTTCCGTGGCCACGCCCGGAGCACAACTTTGCAGCAGCGCTTCACGCACCAGTTGAACGGCGATGGTGTCTTTTTCCGACATGGAGCGAGGCAAACCTTGTTGTTTTTCAGTGACGGGCATCTTAACGCAGCCATCCTCGGCACAACACAGATCCCTGTAGGAGTGAGCCTGCTCGCGAAAGCGGTGGGTCAGTAAAAACTGTGCCGAATGACAGGAGGCCTTCGCGAGCAGGCTCGCTCCCACAAGGTTGAACAGTGGCTGACTAAAAAACGTGCCGTTCAGCGAATGTTCAGGTAAATGTCAACCATCCCCATTTGGGAATGAGTGTCATTATGTTACAACTTAGCCACCTATCTAAATCACTCATGGTTGCCGCAATGCTCGTTCCCTTTCTGATCATGCTGCGCGAAGGCATTGAAGCCGCCCTGATCGTTGGCATCATCGCCAGTTACCTGCAACAGACCGGCCGTGGCCTATGGATGCCGGCAGTGTGGATCGGCGTGTTTCTCGCCGCTGCGCTGGCGCTGCTGGTCGGGGGTGGCCTGGAGCTGGTCAGCGCCGAGTTCCCGCAAAAACAACAGGAACTGTTCGAGGGCGTGGTCGGGCTGGTCGCCGTCGGCATTCTCAGTTCCATGGTGTTCTGGATGCGCAAGGTCGCGCGTTCGATCAAGCATTCGCTGCAGGCGTCGCTGGATCACGCCCTGACGTCTTCAAAGCATCAGGTGATCGCGCTGATCGCCATGGTGTTCTTCGCCGTGGCCCGCGAAGGACTGGAAACCGTGTTCTTTCTGCTTGCCGTGTTCCAGCAGAGCGAAGGCCCGGGAGCACCGATCGGTGCCCTGCTCGGCCTGGTGCTGGCGATCATCGTCGGCTTCCTGATCTACAGCGGCAGCATGCGCTTGAACCTGTCGGCGTTTTTCAAGTGGACCGGGCTGTTCATCCTCGTGGTCGCCGCCGGGATTCTGGCCAACTCGGTGCAGGCCCTGCATGAAGCGGGCCTCTGGAATCACCTGCAAACCGTGCTGTTCGACTTCAGCGCGACGCTGCCGATGGATGGCCCGTTGGGCTCGGTGCTGGCCGGCATGTTCGGCTATCAGGATGCGCCGACCGTCAGCACCCTCGGCGCGTATCTGCTCTATCTGGTGGTGGCGCTGGTGATGTTTTTCTACCCTGCCGCGCCTGCTGCGCCCAAACCTGCCAATTCGTCTTCCGCTTCCAGCCAATAAGGGCACCCATGTCAAAGCCTAATACTCCTCAGGCCTCCCCTCCCCGCGCGCTGCGCTGGGCGGTGGCCGGTTCGGTGGTCGTGATGATCGCCGCCGGTGGCTTGTTCTACTACGCCTCGAAAATGGCGGCGGCCAAGCGTCAGCACAACCATGACGAAGTGGTGGTCAACATCAACGCCCACAGTTGCGATCCGAACGAACTGAGCGTACCGGCCGGACGCGCCAGTTTCCGTATCGTCAACCGCTCCGATCGGGCGGTGGAATGGGAAATCCTCGACGGCGTGCTGGTGATCGAAGAGCGCGAGAACATCGCCCCGGGCCTCAGCCAGGTGATCAACGCCAACCTGCAACCCGGCGACTACGCCATCACTTGCGGGCTCTTGAGCAACCCGCGTGGCGTGCTGCACGTGACGCCGACGGCGGCTTCCGATGCTGCTGCGAAGGCCAAGCCGTCGATGGTCGCTTTCGTCGGACCACTGTCAGAGTTTCGTGTGTACCTCGCCAGCCAGGGCAGCGCGCTGATCAAAGCGGTGACTGCGTTGAATCAGGCGATTGAAAGCGGCGACTTGGCCCAGGCACAGGCTTTGTACCTGCCGGCGCGTGCCGCTTACCAGCGCCTGGCTCCGGCCGCGCAACGCCTGGCCGAACTGGACAACAGCATCAATGCCCGCGCCGACTATTTCGAAAAACGCGAACAGGATCCGGCCTTCGTCGGCTTCCACCGAGTCGAATATGCGCTGTTCCAACAGCGCAAAATCGATGGTTTGAACCCGGTCGCCGAGCGCCTGCTGACAGACGTCACCACGCTCAGACAGCAACTGCTGGCCCAGTCCCTGCCGCCGGAGCAGTTGGTCAACATCGTGGTGCGCAACCTCAACACCCTGGCCGACGTGCGCGCCGCCAGCGGCGAAGAGGAGCGCTACAGCCACGGCGACCTGAACGGTTTCGCCGGCAACCTGGAAACCGCACACAAGGTGGTCGAGTTGCTGCGGCCAATGCTGAGCAAATCGGCGCCGGAGCTGCTGCCGAAAATCGACGCGGCGCTGAGTGATTTCGACAACGAATTGAACAGTTTCAAGGTCAAGGACGGCTACGCCACTTACGACACGGTCAGTGGCGAACAACGCAAACAGATCGCCGACAAGGCTCAGGCCCTGGCTGACGCTCTGGATGGCATCGACCCCGCCCTCGGCCTTTCCGGCCTGTAAGCAGAAGACGAATACCGATGAAAGATTTAGAAAACCTCGATCTGCAACGTCGCCGCGTCCTGATGGGCATGGGGGTTGCGGGGGTCGCGCTGGCCGGTTCGGCCCTCAGTTGCCCGGCCATGGCTGCGGCCCCGGCACAAGTCACCGAAGCCCCGAGCAGCGACAAGACCGAAGACCGTCACGACTTCCACGGTGTGCACCAGACCGGCATTGTCACCCCGCGTCCGGCGTCCGGCATGTTCGTTTCGTTCGATGTGCTGGCCAGTGATCGCGAAGATCTGGAGCGGCTGTTCCGCACCCTCAACGAGCGCATTGCGTTCCTGATGAAGGGCGGCCCCGTGGCACAGATCGACCCGAAACTGCCACCACCGGATTCGGGCATCCTCGGCCCGGTCGTGACCCCGGACAACCTGACCATCACCGTGTCGGTGGGCGAGTCGCTGTTCGATGAGCGCTTTGGTCTGGCCGACGCCAAACCGAAGCGCCTGCAACGCATGGTCGGCTTCCCCAACGATGCGCTGGAGGCCGATTGCTGCCACGGCGACCTGAGCCTGCAGTTCTGCTCGAACACTGCCGACACCAACATCCACGCCCTGCGCGACATCGTCAAGAACCTGCCGGACCTGCTCTTGGTTCGCTGGAAACAAGAAGGCAGCGTGCCACCGCAAGCTCCGGCGAAACCGGGTGTGCCGGCGCAATCGGCGCGCAATTTCCTGGGTTTCCGTGATGGCTCGGCCAACCCGGATTCCAACGATGCCAACGCGATGGACAAGATCGTCTGGGTGCAACCGGGCCACGATGAGCCGGCCTGGGCGGCGCACGGCAGCTATCAAGCGGTACGGATCATCCGCAACTTCGTCGAGCGCTGGGACCGTACGCCGTTGCAAGAGCAGGAAAGCATCATTGGTCGGGTCAAGACCACCGGCGCACCGATGGGCGCCAACCATGAGACCGAGGTTCCGGACTACAGCAAGGATCCGGAGGGCAAGCTGACTAAGCTCGACGCGCACATCCGTCTCGCCAACCCGCGCACCGCTGCGAGTCAGGCCAATCTGATCCTGCGCCGCCCGTTCAACTACTCCAACGGCGTGAACAAGAACGGCCAGCTCGACATGGGCCTGCTGTTCATCTGCTACCAGGCCGACCTGGAAAAAGGCTTCATTGCCGTACAGACCCGGCTCAACGGCGAGCCGCTTGAGGAATACCTCAAACCGGTCGGCGGCGGCTACTTCTTCACCTTGCCGGGTGTCACGAGCGACAAGGACTTCATCGGTCGCTCACTGCTTAATGCCACACAACCCAAAACAGCTGCATAACCATAAAAGCCCTCGGAGCCGCTCCATGAAAAAGTCGCCACTCGCGTTATTGCTGACCCTCGGTTTGCTCAACACCCCGTTTTCGGCTTTCGCCGCGACGGCGCCTCTGGATCTGGTCGGGCCAGTCTCGGACTACAAGATCTATGTGACTGAGCAACTGGATGAGCTGGGCAGCCACACCAGACAATTCACCGACGCTGTGAAAAAAGGTGATCTGGCCACCGCGCAAAAGCTCTACGCACCGACTCGCGTTTACTACGAGTCGATCGAGCCGATCGCCGAGCTGTTCAGTGACCTCGATGCGTCCATCGACTCCCGTGTCGACGACCACGAAAAAGGTGTGAAAGCCGAAGACTTCACCGGCTTCCACCGCATCGAATACTCGTTGTTCTCGGAAAAGACCACTGAAGGCCTGGGCACTCTGGCAGACAAGCTCGACAGCGACGTGAAAGACCTGCAGACCCGCGTCGCCGGCCTGACCTTCCCGCCGGAAAAAGTCGTCGGTGGCGCTGCTGCACTGCTGGAAGAAGTCGCCGCGACCAAGATCTCCGGTGAAGAAGACCGCTACAGCCACACGGATCTGTACGACTTCCAGGGCAACATCGACGGCGCGAAGAAAATCGTCGACCTGTTCCGTCCTCAGATCGAGAAGCAGGACAAGGCATTTGTCGCCAAAGTGGACAAGAACTTTGCCACCGTGGACAAGATCCTTGCCAAGTACAAGACCAAGGACGGTGGTTTCGAGACTTACGACAAAGTGAAGGATAACGACCGCAAGGCGCTGGTCGGGCCGGTCAATACTTTGGCTGAAGACCTGTCCACATTGCGTGGCAAGTTGGGGCTGAACTGAGTTTTTGTAACGCCTGAACCAGCCCTTCGCGAGCAAGCCCGCTCCCACAGTAGATCTGTGTCGATCACCTTGTTTGTGGTCGCCATAGCCCCCCCTTGTGGGAGCGGGCTTGCTCGCGAAGGCATTGTCAGCCGCACGACATGATTTGAAGGGTTACAAAATCCGGTAGAGCAACCGCTCGATCCGCACCCGACTCACTCGCTTCAAAAACTTCGCTACCCCCGCCGGGTACTCCGGCAAGGTCTCCAGGTTCTGGAAGCTGGCAATCCGCGTGGTATTGCGGAAAATCTCTGCCTGCTCCTGCGCCCGTGGCTGCAGCCACTCGCCTTGCGGATCATCGATCAGCAACGCGTTTTCCAGGTCCAGACGAAATGCCCGTGGATTGAGGTTGTTGCCGGTCAGCAGCGTATAGCGCTGGTCGACCCACATGCCCTTGAGGTGATAGCTGTTGTCGCCGTCACGCCACAGGTGCAGGTTCAACTGCCCGCTGTCGATGTTGCGCTGATGACGCTTGGCGAAGCGGCGCAGGCTGATTTCGTACAGGTACGGCAGCGCCGCAATCACCTTGAACGGCTCGCTTGGCGGAATGTAGAAATCGTTGGCGGTCTTGTCGCCGACCACGATGTCGATCTTCACCCCTCGGGCCAGCGCACGGTTGACCTCGCGGATGATCGGCAGCGGCAGATTGAAGTACGGCGTGCAGATGGTCAGTTGCTGTTGCGCACTGGCGATCAGCTCGACAATCACCCGGTTCAACGGGTTGTTCTTGCCCACGCCTAACAGCGGACTCACCGACAGGCCGGTGTGTGCAGTACTGCCGGCACTGGTGTCGTACGCCGCGTATTTGAGACGGCTGCGCAGGTCGCCGATGTCGTTGCGCAGGCTGCGGGTGGTCGGCAGGTTCGGCAGATCGAGGCGATGCACGGCCTTGGATTCGATCAGGCCGTGCTTGACCAGATGGTGCATCGAGTCCGCCAGTTCGCGGCTGTGCAGCACGTGATAACGGTCGAAACGGTACTTGTCGAACTTGTGCAGGTACACGTTGTTCAGGCTCGCACCGCTGTAGACCACGCAATCGTCGATCACGAAGCCTTTCAAGTGCAGGACGCCGAACAGCTCGCGGGTCTGCACCGGTACGCCGTAGACCGGCACTTCACTCTGGTGAGTGCGGGTCATTTCCTGGTACCACGCTGCGTTGCCCGGTTGTTTACCGGCACCGATCAGCCCGCGCTGGGCGCGCAGCCAGTCGACCACCACGACAATTTCCAGCGTCGGGCGCTTGAGCTTGGCGGCGTGCAAGGCATCGAGGATTTCCTGACCGGCCTCGTCGTGCTGCAGATACAGCGCGACGATGTAGATGCGCTGGGTCGCCTCGGCGATTTTCTCCAGCAGGCAGCGACGGAACTCGGCGGCGCCGGACAGAATGGTCACAGCCTCGGCAGTCAGCGGAAAGCTGCGCAGTTTGGGCAGCAAAGAGCGTTTGAAAAGCAACGGCATAGGGCTCGCAATGGGTCGAATCCGAAGAACCCGAGAGCTTACACCATCGCTCGGTTCGGGTCTTGTAACTGTCTGTGATGATGCCTTCGCGAGCAGGCTCACGCCTGCAGTTGAAAGGCGATCCCGGTGGGCGCGAGCCTGCTCGCGAAAGCGGTATGGCAAACACCAAAATATCCACTTGACCAAGGAGAACGATCGTTCTACTGTTCGCCGCATGAACGAAATAACCAGCAATGAAACCCGCGACATCATTCTGGATGTCACCGAAAAGCTGATCTACAAAAGTGGCATCGCGGCCACTGGCATGGATCTGCTGGTGAAGACCGCCGGCGTCTCCAGAAAAAGCATCTACCGCTACTTCGCCAACAAGGAGGAGTTGACTGTCGCCGCTCTGCAACGCCGCGACGTGCGCTGGATGCACTGGTATCGCAGCGCGGTCGATCAGGCCGAAACCCCGGCCGATCGCCTGCTCAACCTGTTTACCGTGCTCAAGGGCTGGTTCGCCTCGGAAGGCTTCCGCGGCTGCGCCTTCATCAATACCAGTGGCGAAACCGGTGACCCGCAAGACCCGGTGCGTCAGGTCGCCAAAGACCACAAACAGAAGCTGCTTGACTACCTGTGCGAGCTGTGTACCGAACATGGCACCGAAGATCCGCAAATGCTCGCCAGACAGTTGCTGATCCTGATTGACGGCGCCATTACCGTAGCGCTTGTGATGGGTGATCACAGTGCCGCTGATAATGCGCAATGCATGGCGCGTAAGTTATTGGACCTGTAACGCCTTAAATAAGCCTGACCGTTGTTTAATCGTTAATTAGATCGGGAGACTGAAAATGTCGACTGCTGCCCAAGTGCGTCCGCCTTTACCGCCGTTCAACCGTGAATCGGCCATTGAAAAAGTGCGTCTGGCCGAAGACGGCTGGAACTCCCGCGATCCCGAAAAGGTGTCGCTGGCCTATACCCTGGACACCCAATGGCGTAACCGCGCCGAGTTCGCCCACAACCGCGAAGAAGCCAAGGCCTTCCTGACCCGTAAATGGGCCAGGGAGCTGGATTACCGCTTGATCAAGGAACTCTGGGCCTATTCGGACACACGCATCGCTGTGCGTTATGCCTATGAGTGGCACGACGATTCGGGCAACTGGTTCCGCTCTTATGGCAATGAAAACTGGGAGTTCGACGAGCACGGCCTGATGTTCCAGCGCTATGCCTGCATCAACGACATGCCGATCAAGGAAAGCGAGCGCAAATTCCACTGGCCGCTGGGGCGGCGCCCGGATGATCACCCGGGGCTGTCCGAACTCGGTCTGTAATTTCACATAAGTCAAACATGTGGGAGCGGGCTTGCTCGCGAACGCGCCGTGTCAGCCAACATCCATGTCGCTGACACACCGCCTTCGTGAGCAAGCCCGCTCCCCTTAGGGGGTTGTGGTGTTCAGGCGACTGCAGCAGTCTTTTCAGCCTCAAGCTCCCGCACCAACGGCAACACTCGTTTGCCGAAATACTCCACCTCCTCCTGAAAGTGCAGGAACCCCGCCAGCACCAGATCCACCCCCACCGCCTTCAGCGCCACAATCCGCTCGGCAATCTGCAACGGCGTACCGATCAGGTTGGTCTTGAAGCCATCGTTGTATTGCACCAGATCCTCGAACGTCGATTTCGCCCAGTTGCCCTCACCCTCTGGCGATGCCCTGCCCGCCTGCTTCGCGGCGTCGCCAAAAGCATTCACCGCGTCCGGATCGGCCTGCTCGATGATCTGCGCCAACACCGCGCGCGCCTCTTCTTCGGTGTCGCGGGCGATGACGAAGGCGTTGACACCGATTTTCACCGAATGATTGTTCGCCGCCGCTTTGGCGCGGATGTCATCGACTTGCGCCTTGATCCCTTCGACGCTGTTGCCATTGGTGAAATACCAGTCCGACACCCGCGCCGCCATGTCTCGGGCGGCACGTGAGCTGCCGCCCTGGAAAATCTCCGGACGCCCCAGCGGTTTGGGTTTGAGGCTGTAATTGTCGAACCGGTAGAAGTCGCCGCGAAAGCTGAAGTTGTCCTGACTCCAGACCCCGCGCAGCGAACGAATGAACTCCTCGGAACGCCGATAGCGCTCGTCGTGTTCCAGCCAATGCTCGCCGATCGCCTGAAACTCGCCCTTGAACCAGCCACTGACAATGTTCACCGCGATCCGGCCGTTGGTGAGTTGATCGATGGTTGCCAATTGCTTGGCCGCCAGCGCCGGTTGCCACGGCCCCGGCAGGATCGCCGCGATCACTTTGAGCTGGCTGGTGGCGGCCAGCAGTGCGTGACTGAATGCGACCGACTCATGCTGGAATTCGGCACCGTAGCCGGCGGTGAAACGGATCTGCGTCAGGGCGTACTCAAACCCCGCCGCCTCGGCGAGCTGCGCCAGTTTGCGGTTGTAGTCGATGCCCCAATCAGTGCGCTGCTCGATCTTGCTGACCACCAGACCACCACTGACGTTCGGCACCCAGTAGGCGAATTTCACGGCTTGCTTGCTCATTGGCGTGTCCTCGGGACATTGGGAAGGTCAATGAGTCAGAGCAGCAAGCGTGCCAGGGTGCAGTGATCCGTTTTTATTGGGCTTGAGGCTGATGGAGTTGCATTGTTGGAGGGTGATTTGTTGTCGAGGTGTTGGGTGGGCAACAGTTGAATAGTCAGTGCCTGAGCTGGCCTCTTCGCGAGCAAGCCCGCTCCCACAGATGCAACATGTGGGAGTGGGCTTGCTCGCGAAGGCGTCCGACGGGTCGCCGCAACAGCCGGATACAGGTAACATGGCCGACCTCCCCGCAGCCCTTCTGCGCCCTGCCGAATAAGCCGATTCCATGCCTTTCGAACTCAGCGTTGACCTCACTACCCTGGCCGTTCTGGCCCTCGTCGCATTCATTGCCGGTTTCATCGACGCCATCGCCGGCGGTGGCGGTCTGCTGACCACCCCGGCGCTGCTCACCGCTGGCCTGCCGCCACACCTGGTGCTGGGCACCAACAAGTTGAGTTCGACCTTCGGTTCGGCCACCGCCAGTTTCACCTTCTACCGGCGCAAGCTGTTCCACCCTCGGCAGTGGACGCACGCGATCATCGGTACTCTGGTCGGCGCGCTGACCGGCGCCATCGTCGCCCACTACCTGCCGGCAGAATGGCTGAACAAGATGCTGCCGGTGATCGTCTTCGCCTGCGGCGTGTATCTGTTGTTCGGCGGCACGCCCAAGGCGCCGCTGGACAGCGATGCGCCGATCAAGAAGAAATGGCAATCGAGTCAGGGCTTCAGCCTCGGTTTCTACGACGGCGTGGCCGGCCCCGGCACAGGCGCGTTCTGGACTGTCAGCAGTCTGCTGCTCTACCCGATTGATCTGGTCAAGGCCAGCGGCGTGGCGCGCAGCATGAACTTCGTCAGCAATATTGCAGCGCTGTCGGTGTTCGTGTTTTCCGGGCAGGTGGACTGGATCATCGGCCTGAGCATGGGCCTGTCGGTGATGGTCGGCGCGTTCTTCGGAGCGCGCACCGCGATCAGCGGCGGCGCCAAGTTCATTCGCCCGGTGTTCATCACCGTGGTGTTGGGGCTGACCGTGCGGTTAGCCTGGCAGCACTGGTTCAGCGTGGCCTAAGCGCCGCGCCACGTAGACGTCGATCAGGTAACGGGCAATCGATTTTGACGCTGGCAACGGCGGCAGATCGTGCACGTTGAACCACTGGGCGTCTTCGATCTCGTCTTCCTGACAGATGATCTCGCCCCCGGCGTATTCGGCGTGGAAGCCGAGCATCATCGAATGCGGGAACGGCCAGCACTGGCTGCCCATGTACTGGATGTTCTTCACCTCGATACTGACTTCCTCGCGCACTTCGCGAACCAGGCAGTCTTCCGCCGACTCGCCCGGCTCGGCAAAACCGGCCAGCGTGCTGTAAACCCCGCTGACAAAGCGCGGAGAGCGCGCCAGCAAAATCTCGTCACCGCGCGTGATCAGCACAATCATGCTCGGTGAAATGCGCGGATAACTGCGCAGGTCGCACGGCTGGCAATACATCGCCCGCTCGCCCGGCACCTGCGCCATCGCCTGCCCGCAGTTGCCACAAAAGCGATGTTCGCGCGCCCAGGTGCCGATCTGAGCGGCATAACCCAGCACCTTGTAAACGGTGTGATCGCCTTCGAGCATGAACGCCCGCAAGCCTTTCCAGCTGCAGCCCGGCACTTCGCCGGAACTGCGCAACTCCAGCAGATACACCGGCTCGCCGTCGAGATGGCCGATGCCGTGTTCGACGAGGACTGACAAGTCCTGACACTTGAGCCATTCCCGGGGGAACAGCGCGCCGTTGTCATCGAACAGAAAGCCTTCGGGGCTGTGCGCCACGGCCCAGCCGCCGGGTTGATCGGTGTCCAGTACTGCAGTGGTCCAGCGAGCTGTCATGGTTTCTCAATCCAGAAATTCGGGTTTCTGTTTACTCATATGGGCGGCCATGGCCACGCGCAAGTCGGTGGATTGCAACATGGCGGCGTTCCAGGTGGCAACGTATTCGAGACCGTCGTCGATGCGATGGTCGCGCATGTAGCTGATCATTTCCTTGGTGCCGATGACCGCGATCGGCGACTTGCCGGCGATGTCGCGGGCAATGTCCATCACGCCTTCGAGCAGCAGTTCCTTGTCACTGTACACGCGATTGACCAAACCGATGCTGCGCGCCTCTTCGGCGCCAAAGGTCCGTGCGGTGTAAGCCAGCTCACGCAGCATGCCGTCGCCGATGATGCGTGGCAACCGTTGCAAAGTGCCAACATCGGCGGCCATGCCGATGTCGATTTCCTTGATCGAGAATTGCGCGTCTTCAGCGGCGTAACGCATGTCGCAGGCGGCGATCAGGTCGATCGCGCCGCCCAGACAGTAGCCCTGAATCGCGGCCAGCACCGGCTTGCGGCAATTGTCGACGGCGTTGAACGAGGCTTGCAGGGTGAGGATCTTGCGCCGCAGCAGGCGCGCATTACGGCCGACGTCCTTGCCCAGCTCATTGGCGACGCCGGCGAGCATCATCAGGTCGATGCCGGAGGAAAAGTGTTTGCCGTTGCCGCTGAGCACCACCACCCGCACTTCGTCGGTGTCATCGATCCACTGGAAAATCTCGACGATCTCGCTCCAGAACGCGGCGTTCATCGAGTTGATCTTTTCCGGTCGATTGATCTGCACATGAGCGATGTTGTCGGCCAGTTCGACGCTGAAGGCGGTGTATTGAGACATGGCAGTGATCCTTTACCGGGCAGAAAATGAGGCCCGAACTATAACAAGGCATCACGATGGCGGTTCGGCCAAATGCGGGACTGGGTCGGCCTCTTCGTGAGCAGGCTCGCTGCCACGTTGATCTTCAGTGAACAGCGATTCTGCCGTCACCCACTGCCCCTGTGGGAGCGAGCCTGCTCGCGAAAAGCTGCACCACCGATCTAGCTGCCCTTCACCGCCACATACGCCGCCGTCTCATAAGGCACCGTCAGCACATGCCGACCGCGTAACGCCGGCTCCGAGGCAATCAATGCGCGGATCTGTTCATCGACCTTGTCGCGCTGCGCCTGAGGCAGTGCAGCAATGAAACTGGTGGAGCGCACCCGATTGAAAATCACGTCTTCGGGCGATCCGGTGTGCCCATGGTGAAACTGCTGCAATTGCAGGGCACCGAACGCCGGATGCGGAAACGCCTCACGCCATTGGCCGGTGTAGTAGCGCGGCGTATCACCCTCCAGGGCGTTGACGATCGCATCAAGTTTCGGCACCCAGCTGACGTGTGTGTCGCGCAGGTTCCAGATCAGGCCGAGCTTGCCGCCGGGCTTGAGTACCCGGGCAATCTCCGTCAAGGCCTCGGGGGTGGCGAACCAGTGAAACGCCTGTGCGCAGACCACCACGTCCACCGATGCATCGGGCAATGGCAGATCCGTCGCGGTGCCGCTCACGGCCAGCACCTCAGGCCAGGCGGCGGACAACTTTTCCAGCATCTGCGGCACCGGTTCCACGGCGATCACCTGAGCATCAGTCGCCGCCAGCCGCCCGGTGAACTTGCCGGTGCCGGCGCCCAGATCGATGACGGTCTTGTGACTGTCCAGGCCCAATGTTTGCGTCAGCCACTGACTGACCTGCGGCGGATAGTCGGGGCGGCCTTTGACGTAGGTATCGGCGGCGGTCTTGTAGCCGGCAGCAGCGGAGTGATGGACCTGATCTTTCATGGCAGTTCCTCGTGGGGCAGCGTTGCGGGCGGGCAACGCTGGATGGACGGCTGGCGTTCCTGAGGATAACGCCACAATTTGCGCGTACCTTGAACAGACCCTGACAAAGCAATGAATAAATTGCCGTCCTGCGGTGTTCAAAGTGAAACATGACCCACTGTGGAGCCTTGCCCATGACTATCCGTTCCGTTATGTTCGCCGCCCCGTTGCTACTGGTGACCGCGTTGTCCGCATCGATGGCGTTTGCCAACGGTGATGAAAGCGCGCCCGTGCAGAAACCCAACTGCCCCAAAGGCCAGGTCTGGGACAGCAAATCGAAGCAATGCGTGATGCAGACCAGCAGCGCCGTGCCGGATGCCGACCGTACCGACTACGCCTACAGATTGGCCAAGGACGGTCGATACGAAGAGGCCCTGGCGCTGCTCGACACCCTGAAACAACCGAACACCGCCAAGGCCCTCAACTACCGTGGTTACGCCACGCGGAAACTGGGGCGCACCGATGAAGGCATCCGCTATTACCTGCAATCGGTAAAACTCGATCCGCAGTACGCGCAAGTGCGTGAATACCTCGGCGAGGCCTATGTGATCAAAGGCCGCGTCGACCTCGCGCAGGAACAGTTGCAGCGGATCAAATCGATCTGCGGCACCTCTTGCGAGGAATACCAGGACCTGGCTGAAGCCATCAACGATTCATCGAAAACCTGAAATAGATAAAGGAACGCCATCATCGTCAGCGATCAGGCATTCAGAGCAGAACTCGGACAGCACCTGGCACGCCTGTGGCGCTACGGTCTGCTGCTGTCACGCAATCGGCACGTGGCCGAGGATCTGGTGCAGGCGACCTGTGTGCGGGCACTGGAGCGCGCCAGTCAGTATGTGGCTGGCACGCGCATGGATCGCTGGTTGCTGAGCATTCTGCATTCGATCTGGCTCAACGAAGTGCGCGCACGCCGGGTCCGTCAGGGCGCGGGTCAGGTCGATGCCGACGGTCAACTGGCCTTCGACGGCGAATACGCCGCGCAGACTCACGTCATGGCGGCGCAAGTCATCCGTCGGGTCGACGCCTTGCCCGAAGCCCAGCGCGAAACCGTGTACCTGGCCTATGTCGAAGGTTTGTCCTACCGCGAAGTTGCCGAAATACTGCAAGTGCCGATCGGCACGGTCATGAGTCGCCTGGCCACCGCGCGCCTGAAACTGGCGCAATACCCGCCCCTGCAAGCCGTGCCGAAAACCACCGGAGGTGACCACCCATGAACAAGCCCTCCGACGAACAACTGACGGCGTACCTCGATGATGAACTGGACCCGGCCTATCGCAGCCAGCTCGACAGCGCGATTGCCGACGACCCGTTGCTCAGCCTGCGTGTGCAATGGCTCGACCGCAGCAGCCTGCCGTACAAGCAAGCCTATGACGAACTGGCGCAACAGGCGCCACTGGAGCGTTTGCAGGCACGCCTCGATGCCATCACCGCGCCCCAGCGGGCGGGCCTGAGCCGGCGCTGGTTTATCGGTGCAACCGCCGCAGGCCTGCTGGTTGGCGGCGTGTTGGCCGATCGCCTGTTTATCGCCTGGCAGGCGCAGCAAGCGCATAACTGGCGCGCGCTGGTGGGCGACTACATGGCGCTCTATGTGCCACAGACCCTCGACCACCTGCCGAGCGACGAAGCCAGTCAACGTGCGCAACTGCGCACGGTGGACGCACGGTTGGGGCTGAATCTGTCACCGGCACTGGTGAAGTTGCCAGGCGCCGAACTCAAGCGTGCGCAAATGCTCGAGTACGACGGCGTACCGATTGCACAACTGACGTATCTGGATGCCAGGCATGGCCCGCTGGCACTGTGCGTGACCCGTTCCAACAGCGGCAGTCGGCCACTCGCTCACGAACGGCGGCATGAAATGAACGTGGTGTACTGGACCGAAGGTGAACATGCCTGGATGTTGATCGGGCACAACCCGGCATCAGCGCTGGAAGACCTGGCACAACACTTGATCGACAAGCTGAGCGCGTAATGACCGCTGCCACTATGCTGAGCGGGTGATTATCCAAGGAGGAAGCACCGATGCAGATTTCACCTCGCACCGCCCTGCTGGTCATTGACGTGCAGAACGACTTCACCCCCGGCGGCCAATTGGCCGTGCCCGAAGGCGATCTGATCGTGCCGCTGATCAATCGCCTCGGCGGCCTGTTCAAACAGGTGGTCATTGCCCAGGACTGGCACCCAACCGGCCACGCCTCGTTTGCCTCAAGTCACCCCGGGCGCAATCCTTACGATGTGATTCAGTTGCCCTACGGCGAACAGACACTCTGGCCGGAACATTGCGTGCAAGGCACGGCCGGCGCCGAGTTTCATCCGAAACTGGATCTGCCCCACGCGCAACTGATCATCCGCAAGGGCTGTAATCCGGATATCGACAGTTACTCGGCGTTTCTCGAAGCGGACCGACGGACCACCACAGGGCTGGCCGGTTATCTGAAGGAGCGCGGTATCGACACGGTGTACATGGTCGGTCTGGCACTGGATTTCTGCGTGATGTTTTCCGCGCTGGATGCGCGGGCGGCCGGGTTCAATACGTTTGTGCTGCTGGATGCCTGTCGCGCCATTGATAGGGACGGATCACTGGCGGCGGCCATGGAGCGGATGCAGACCGCCGGAGTTGGCCTGATTCAATCGAACCAATTGATCTGACCCAAGCGTGCCCCTTGTGGAAGCGGGCTTGCTGGCGAATGCGGTGTATCAGCAATGAACATGTCAGCTGACAGGACGCCTTCGCGAGCAAGCCCGCTCCCACAGATTTCGGTTCAAGCCATGTCAGGCAACCACAACCGGAACCGCGCCCCACCCAACGGCGAGCTCTCCACCGTCAACGTCCCACCCTGCGCCTCCAGCGCCCGACGGCTGATGGCCAACCCGAGACCAAATCCCCCGGTGGCCCGGTCGCGGCTGCGGTCAAGCCGATAAAACGGCTCGAAAATTCGCTCACGCTCGTCATCCGGAATGCCGATGCCATCGTCGTCGACCCAGATCCCGCAGCCATCGGGGCTGACCTGCACGCCAATCTGAATGCGTTTCTCGCAATAGCGCATGGCATTGCGCAGCAGGTTCTGGATGGCCCGCGCGGTCAGGCGCGGGTCCAGCGAAAAGCGTTCTAGCTGACCGTGCAGCAGCACATCAATGACGATGTCCGGTGAATCCAGCTCTTCATCGACACTGCCCAGAATGCTGTCGATGAACTCGTCCAGCGAGACCTCGACCTGCTCGGGCAATTGCGCTGGATTTTGCAGGCGGCTGTAGGACAACAGCTCCAGCACCAGCTCATCCAGTTCGCGAATGTGCGCAACCAGCCCCTGCAGGCGCTCGCGGCTGGTCGCCGGCAAGTCGTCGGACAGCGCCAGCGCCAGACCGAAATCGAGCCGGGTCAGTGGCGTGCGCAATTCGTGGGACACCGCGTTGAGCAGGTCGCGCTGCTGGTTGAGCAGGTTCTCGATGTCGCCGGCCATGGTGTCGAAGACATTCGCCAGGCTGCCGATGTTGGAGCTGCCGGGGATCTGCGTACGTTCACTCAGATGCCCCTTGCCGAAGCGCTCGGCAGCGCCTTTGAGACGCTCCAGGTCGCGCCAGTGCGGGCGAATCCACAGCAGCAGGCAGGCAAGCATGCTCGCGCCGATCAGCACGTTGATGCTCCAGTACAACAGATTGACGTCCATCGGATCCGGCGGGACCACCATTTGCACCGCAACGTCATCGTTCAGCGGCGTGACCGCCAACGTACGCCAACCCCAGTCGCCAATGCGCACCACGTTGTCCCCGCGACGCAAACGCGCCTGCTCGGCGGTGGTGAATTCGGCATCGTCGATGCGCGCCAGAGCAATGTGCAGCGGCTGGAAATCCTTGTCCATCGACTGTGCCAGCGCCGGCCATTGATCATGCGGCACGGCATGAAACTGGCGGGTGATCAGCGATTGCAGGCCGCGCGAATAGTCGAGATTGTAGGTAATGAAGCGATCCCGGAACGCCATGATCACCAGATCCGGCACCAGGTAGATCGCCGCGCTATAGGAAACAATCGTCACCAGGTACAGGCGAAACAGGATTCTGAACATCAGCTCAGCATTCCCATTCGGAACGGCTGAACAGGTAACCCTTGCCCCAGACGGTCTTGATCTTGCGCGCCTCGCCAGCGTGGTCGTCGAATTTGCGCCGCAACTTGGAAATCGCCACGTCCACCGAGCGGTCAGTGCCGTTGAACTCGATGCCGCGCAGGCGTTGCAGGATCTGATCGCGGCTCAGCACTTCGCCGGCATGCCGGGCCAGCACCACCAGCAAATTGTATTCGCCACTGGACAGCTCCACCGGTTGTTCGCGCCAGGTCACGGTGCGCTCGGACAGGTCGATGCACAGGTTGCCCATGACGATCCGGTCATTGACGGTCATCGGTTCGCCGAGGCTGCTGCGGCGCAGCAAGGTCCGCACGCGTGCCAGCAACACCCGTGGCTCGCACGGTTTGGTGACGTAATCGTCGGCGCCCATTTCCAGGCCCAGCACCTGATCGTGGCTGTCATCGCGGGCGGTGAGCATCAGGATCGGCAGCGTCGCCGAATCCGCGCGCAACAGGCGGCAGACCTGCAGGCCGTCGAGGCCGGGCAGCATCAGGTCGAGGATCACCAGGTCCGGCGGATTGATCCGTGCCCGTTCGCGCACGTGGTCGCCACGCCCGATCACGCTGACGGAATAGCCGTTGCGCTCCAGGTAGCTGGAAATCAGTTCGGCGAGGGCGGTGTCGTCTTCGACCAGGAGAATGTTGGGCATGGGGGTGTTCCAGATATTGCTGTGGTGGATGTCAGACCCTCTTCGCGAGCAGGCTCGCTGCCACAGTGATTTTGCGTCGATCACAAAACCCATGTGGGAGCGAGCCTGCTCGCGAAAGCGGTCCAACCGTCACAAAAGAATTCAAGGCGTAAAGGATATACGCGCTCACCCGTCCCTGAGTAAAACCCTTACACAATTTCACACAGCGCCTACAAAGCTTCACCGCTACCCTCGGCGTCTGGCCGTAGGATGCGGGCTTCAATATTGGGGGTGGTACATGTCGAAAAATCTTCTGGCCGGGCTCGGCCTGATCGCAATCGCACTGTCGCTGAGTGCCTGTGATTCGTCCTCTAAGGCCGAAGAGGAAGCGCCACCGGCCACCGTGCGCATCGAAACCATCGAGGCCCGCCCCCTGTCGATCAGCAGCGAACTGAGCGGACGCATTGCCGCGCCACGCATCGCCGAAGTGCGCGCGCGGGTGGCCGGTGTGGTGCTGCAGCGCACCTTCCGCGAAGGCAGCGACGTGAAAAAGGGCGATGTGCTATTTCGCATCGACCCGGCGCCGTTCAAGGCTGACCTCGACAGCGCCGAAGCCGCGCTGCGCAAGGCCGAGGCCAACGCGTTCCAGGCGAAGCTGCAGGAGCAGCGTTACGCGCAGTTGATCGACGACAAGGCGATCAGTGCCCAGGACTACGACAATGCACGCGCCAATGCCCGGCAAACGGCTGCCGACGTAGCCGGCAACAAGGCTGCGGTGGAGCGCGCGAAACTGAACCTGGGCTATGCCACCGTCACTGCGCCGATCTCAGGACGCGTCGGGCGTGCACTGGTCACCGAAGGTGCACTGGTCGGGCAGAACGAAACCACGCCACTGGCGCTGATTCAGCAGCTCAACCCGATCCACGCCGACCTCACCCAATCGACCCGTGAACTGAATGAACTGCGCCGCGCCTTCCGTTCCGGACAGTTGCAGGAAGTCGGTCAGGATCAGGTCAAGGCCACGCTGATTCAGGATGACGGCAGCCTCTATCCATTGCCGGGCAAGCTGCTGTTCAGCGACATCACGGTCGACCCGGGCACCGGCCAGATCATTCTGCGCAGCGAGTTCCCGAATCCGGACCTCGACCTGCTGCCGGGCAGCTTCATCCGCGTACGCCTGCAACAAGCGACCCTTGCGCACGGCATTACCGTGCCGCAACGTGCGGTGCAGCGTGACAGCGCGGGTATTGCTCAGGTGCTGACCGTTGATGAGCAAATGCGTGTGGCCCAGCAGCCGGTGCAACTGGGCGCCGTGCAGAACGACCGCTGGATCGTCACCGGCGGCCTCAAACCCGGCGACCGCATTGTCATCGAAGGCCTGCAACACGCCCGTCCGGGCGAAGTGGTGCAGATCGACGACACCCCTCTTCCACTTGCCCAGACCTCTGGTCAGTAAGCAGGACGCTCTTCTATGCCGCAGTTCTTTATCGACCGCCCGGTGTTTGCCTGGGTCGTCGCGTTGTTCATCCTGTTGGCCGGTGCGCTGGCCATCCCGCAATTACCGGTGGCGCAGTACCCCGACGTCGCGCCGCCGCAGATCGAAATCTATGCCGTGTACCCGGGCGCCTCGGCGCAGACCGTCGATGAAAGCGTGGTCAGCCTGATCGAGGAAGAGCTGAACGGCGCCGATCACCTGCTGTACTTCGAATCGCAGAGCAGCCTCGGCAGTGCCACGATCAAGGCCACTTTCCAGCCGGGGACCAACCCGGAACTGGCCCAGGTCGACGTGCAGAACCGCCTCAAAGTGGTCGAGTCGCGCCTGCCGCAAGCGGTCAACCAGCAAGGCTTGCAGGTGGAGAAAGTCTCCGCCGGTTTCCTGCTGCTGATCACTCTCACCTCCAGCGACGGCAAACTCGATGACGTGGCGCTCAGCGACTATCTGGCGCGCAACGTGATGAACGAGATCAAGCGCATCGACGGCGTCGGCAAGGCGCAGCTGTACGGCGCCGAACGGGCGATGCGGATCTGGATCGATCCGCAGAAGCTGATTGGTTTCAACCTGACGCCGGCCGACGTCAACGCCGCCATCGTCGCGCAGAATGCTCAGGTGTCGGCCGGCAGCATTGGCGATCTGCCGAACCCTGGCAGTCAGGAAATCACCGCGACGATTCTGGTCAAGGGACAACTGTCGACACCGGAAGAGTTCGCCGACATCGTGCTCAAGGCCAATCCGGACGGTTCCACTGTGCGCATCAAGGATGTGGCGCGGGTCGAGATCGGCAGTCAGGAATACCAGTTCGGCACACGGCTGAATGGCAAGCCGTCGACCGCCGTAGGCGTACAGTTGGCGCCGGGGGCCAATGCTCTGGCGACCGCGACGTTGATCCGGGCGAAAATGGACGAGCTGTCGCGCTACTTCCCGGCCGGCGTGGAATACAAGATCCCCTACGACACTTCGCCGTTCGTGAAGGTCTCGATCACCAAAGTGGTCTACACCCTCGGCGAAGCCATGCTGCTGGTGTTCGCGGTGATGTTCCTGTTCCTGCAGAACATCCGCTACACGCTGATCCCGACGCTGGTGGTGCCGGTGGCGCTGATGGGCACCTTCGCGACGATGCTCGCGCTGGGTTTCTCGATCAACGTGCTGACCATGTTCGGCATGGTGCTGGCGATCGGTATTCTGGTGGACGACGCCATCGTGGTGGTGGAGAACGTCGAGCGGATCATGGCTACCGAAGGTTTGTCGCCGAAAGAGGCGACGCGCAAGGCCATGAAGCAGATCACCGGGGCGATCATCGGTATTACGCTGGTGCTGGTGGCGGTGTTCATCCCGATGGCGTTCATGCAGGGCTCGGTGGGTGTGATCTACCGGCAGTTCTCGCTGTCGATGGCGACCTCGATCCTGTTCTCGGCGTTTCTCGCCCTGACCTTGACCCCGGCGCTGTGCGCAACGCTGCTCAAGCCGATTGCCAAGGGTGAACATCACGAGAAGAGCGGCTTCTTCGGCTGGTTCAACCGCCGCTTCGAACAACTGACCGACCGTTATCAAGGCTGGGTCGGTTACGCCTTGAAGCGTAGCGGGCGTTATCTGCTGATCTACGGCGTGCTGCTGATCGGCATGGGGTTGTGCTTTGCGCGACTGCCCTCCTCGTTCCTGCCGGTGGAGGATCAGGGTTACACCATCACCGATATTCAACTGCCGCCGGGTGCGAGCAAGAACCGTACGGTGCAGGTGGTCGAACAGATCGAAGCGCACAACGCCAGCGAACCCGGGGTCGGCGACAGCACGGTAATTCTCGGCTTCAGCTTCTCCGGCAGCGGGCAGAACGCCGCGCTGGCGTTCACCACCCTCAAGGACTGGTCGCATCGCGGCAGCGATGACTCGGCGAGTTCCATTGCCGACCGCGCCAACATTGCCCTGAGCCAGATCAAGGACGCGGTAGCGTTCGCTGTTCTGCCGCCACCGGTGGATGGCCTCGGTACGTCGAGCGGTTTCGAGTTCCGTCTGCAGGATCGTGGTGGCCTCGGTCACGCGACGTTGATGCAGGCGCGCAGTGAACTGCTCGCCGCTGCGGAAAAAAGCCCGGTACTGATGAACGTGCGTGAAAGCGCACTGGCCGAGGCGCCGCAGGTGCAACTGGAAGTGGACCGCAAGCAGGCCAACGCGCTGGGGGTGTCGTTCGCCGACATCGGTAACGTCCTGTCCACCGCCGTGGGTTCTTCCTACATCAACGACTTCCCCAATCAGGGACGCATGCAACGGGTGGTGGTGCAGGCCGAAGGCGATCAGCGCAGTCAGGTCGATGACCTGCTGAAAATGCACGTGCGCAACAATGCCGGGCACATGGTGCCACTGTCGGCGTTCGTTCAGGCGAAATGGACGCAGGGCCCGGCGCAACTGACCCGTTACAACGGTTACCCGGCGATTGCGATTTCCGGCGAACCGTCGCCAGGCCACAGCACCGGCGAAGCCATGGCGGAAATCGAACGTCTGGTGGCTCAGGGGCCAAAAGGTCTGGGTCAGGAATGGACCGGTCTGTCGTTGCAGGAACGCTTGTCCGGCAGCCAGGCGCCGATCCTGCTCGGTCTGTCGTTGCTGATCGTCTTCCTGTGTCTGGCGGCGTTGTACGAGAGCTGGTCGATTCCGACCTCGGTGCTGCTGGTGGTGCCGCTGGGTGTGCTCGGCGCGGTATTGGCTGTGACCTTGCGCGGAATGCCCAACGACGTGTTCTTCAAGGTCGGCCTGATCACCATCATTGGTCTGTCGGCGAAGAACGCGATCCTGATCATCGAGTTCGCCAAGAGCCTGTATGACGAAGGCCACGACCTGATCGATGCCACGTTGCAGGCAGCACGCCTGCGTCTGCGCCCGATCGTGATGACCTCGCTGGCGTTCATCCTTGGCGTGGTGCCGTTGGCCATCGCCACCGGCGCCAGTTCAGCGAGCCAGCAAGCGATCGGCACCGGAGTGATCGGTGGGATGATCACGGCAACGCTGGCGGTGATCTTTGTGCCGTTGTTTTTTGTGGTGGTGATGAAGCTGGTACAGCGCTTCAGCAAACACCACTAACCCCTGTGGGAGCGGGCTTGCTCGCGAAGGCGGATTTTCAGGCGATTGGACATCGACTGACACGACGCTTTCGCGAGCAAGCCCGCTCCCACAGTGTCCTTCGAACAGCCAACCCTATAGTCATCCCGGACGTCGCTGGGCTAATGTGTCTGAATCATCCTGGCCCATCGAGTTCCCATGCGTTTCCTCGCCCGTACCCACCCTCGCCTTTCCGCCGCTGCCCTGGTTGGCCTTGCCACCGGTCTTCTGATGCCTGCCGAATCCATCGTCGGCAAAATCCTCATCGGCTGGAACGCCGGCGTCTGGACCTACCTGATCCTGATGTTCTGGCTGACCGTGCGCGCCAAGGCACCGGACGTTAAACGCATCGCCGTCGTCGAGGACGAAAACGCCGGGCTGGTGCTGTTCGTGGTGTGTATCGCGGCGTTGGCGAGCCTGGCCGCCATCACGTTGGAACTGGCCGGTACCAAGGATCTGGATACCCATCGCAAACTTCTGCATTACGCGTTCACCGCCCTCACGGTCGTGGGCTCATGGCTGCTGATCGGGGTGATCTTCTGTGTGCACTACGCGCGCCTGTTTTACACCTGGGACGGCAAGGAACCGGCCCTGCGTTTTGCCGAAGGCCTGACCACGCCCAACTATTGGGACTTCCTGTATTTTTCGTTCACCATCGGTGTGGCGGTGCAGACTGCGGATGTCGGCGTCGCAACCCGCGATATTCGCAAGATCGTATTGGCGCAGTCGCTGATCGGCTTCGTGTTCAATACGGCGATTCTGGGATTTTCGATCAATATTGCAGCAGGACTGTTTGGATGATCGGTGTGCGCACAGGCCAGCCAGACACTACCGCAGTGACGCCATGAGTCATTACGGAGAACATAAAAAAACAACGTTGTATACCTGTTATACCTGACAGTATACAAAGCCTCGGCACTGGCCTTATATGAGTTATCCGTGCACTCATCCCTCAAGATAGCCCGGACTTCCGCCCTACCCTATGGAGAACTAACTCATGAGCAGTGCAGCCTTGAAAGAAATTTGCCCTTTTATCGATCCTACAGAACGTTTTGTAGCAAACCTTGAAGATGGCTCGGCCTTTTCCGCAACACTGACTGAACTAAGAGGCTCTTCTACACCTGGTCGAGGAGAGATCTATGTGGTTATTGCAACTTCCTTCCATGGTGGACATGCCATGACGTTCACTATTACCTTCGCAAAAGACGCGTTAGACACAATTACGAGCATCACCGATGAAGATAACAGCGCCACCCTTTTTTTGAATAACTACAAGAACCCCGACAATCCGACCCTGCAAAAGGCAAAAGCGGGCACTATCCAGTACGCGCTGGATCTGCCAACCCTGAAATTCAGCGGAAAGTTCAACGCGCCCATTGAAAAAGCTGATGGCAGTGGCACTTATCTGTGCAATGGTGAGTTCGACACAATCCTTAGTCAATCTCCAGAATAAATAAAAAAAACCCCGGCATCGTCCGGGGTTTTTCATGGTCACCTGAAGAGACTTGGCGTTCGCTCTACCATTTAAACTGCAGCCCCACGGTGCCGCCGATCGGCATCTCGATGTTTTTCCCGTTCATATATTCGACTTCTGCATGCGCTTGCCAGCGATCCGACAAATTTACAGCAATACCCGCCCCCAACTCTGCGCGAGAACCGGAAAGATCATTATTGAACACGGTGTTGTTGACGTTGACTTCATTGCTTTTTGAAAATTCATGAGCCAATGCTGCACGGACATACGGCTGGACCATTGCACCGCTCTCCAGCTGCAGGGTTCGCCCTGCCGTTAAACCGGCCTTGCCCAGCAGCGACCGGGTACGATCTCCCTCAGCTCGCAGGCCATTGTCGAGGTTGTAATCCTTGCCTTGAATCACCACAGCAGACCATTGAGTGAACGGCTCGATGAAATAATCCTTTTCCAGTTTGATATGACGACCGAACTCGACCGAACCACCGAGCGCGCTGTTATCGTAATCGCCTTTCGAGCGAGTGCCATCACTCATGCCGACTTTGGCTTCATTCTGGAAGCGGTTGAGTTTGAGCACGCTATCGACATAGTAACCACTGATGTCATCCATCCATGTCAGATAGGAGCCAACGTAGTAACTCTTGATGGTGCCACTGCTGCCATTGTGCAAATCCAGGTCGGAGGTGCTATGACCCGCCATCACACCGAGCAGCCACTGGCCGTCACCGACCGGTAATGGGGCGTCCGCACCCAATGTGAATCCCTGCTGAGTCTGCCGATAGCCATCACCGAATGCGTCGGCAACGTTGTACTTGTTGCCATAGACCCTGCCCCAAGCCCCGGATTTCTGCTGATTGAAGCGCAGCTCTCCCATGCGACTGCGCAATGAGGTCAGCTCGCCATACCATACCGTCGGCGCGGTGTTGAACAGAGCTGTAACTGCACGGGTAGAAGGGCTGACCGTGCGCTCTGCGGGATCCAGGAACCAGTTTTTGCCGCTCTCGTCGGGCTTCAAACCATAGGAAAACGTACCGAGATCGACCTTGCCTTCTGCGTTGGCCAGGGAGAATTTTGCATCGCCACCAGCAGTGTGCACCACAGTGATTGGCTGACCGCTGGCCGGATCGATGCCGGTGCTGGTGATCAGCAGTTGATGATCGCCTGTTGCAGTCCCCGTGACATTGAGCACGTCGGTTTGGTTGGTTGCGAAATCGGTTCCCATCGCAAACAGGCCATGACCGGAAAGGTTATGCACGTTCAATTGATAGAAAACGTTATCCGGACCGAATTTGACTGTACCGCCCGTTAGATTCAGATCGCCGACCTGGCTGTTGCCGGTCAATTCCCAACGAGATTGCCCATCGATATTGACAGTCGCAACGTTATTCAAGGTGCCGGTCAATTGTGAGCCTTGCTGCAAGTTGACGGAAACGTTACTGCCTGATTCACCTGTCACGTTCCCGTTTAATGAGCCCTGCACAAAATTCAACGCTGCCACACTGCTATCGTGCACCTGAACATTGCCCGACAGGTTGCTGCGCGCAACGTTCATCTGCACATCGGCAGCGCCGCGGACTTCGAGAATCGTCCCATTGCCCCCGGTCAGGGACGACCCGTTCAGAACGGCAATTCGTGAGACAGGAGCGGACACTCCGGCATGATCGACCAGAATGGCCGACCCTGTCTTGCCTTCGACACTCGAACGATCGAGCTGCAACTGACTGGCCGGAAGTCCAGCGCCTTCAATTCCCAGGGTCATACCGTTTTGTCCCCCGACAATACGGGTGCCATTGCTGGCAGAGGCCGTAGCACTCAACAGAGCCACGCCGGAACTGGTTGCAGCGGAACCTTCGATTATCGAGTTGGACATCGTCAGGGTACTGAAGGCCGTTGCGCGAGCACCGCCTGTTACGCCTGAAATCGTGCTGTCCGAAACTGTTGCACTGGAACCGGAGCTGGTTTTGACGTCACGCGCCACTTGCAGGCCCAGCCGATTGGCGTTGATGGTGCTGCCGGTGATGGTCGCAGCACTGTTGATCAGCTCCAGTCCTGAGCGCGCATTACCGCCGTTTATCGTCGAGTTGACGACACTGAGGGTTGAGCCCTGCGAGGCGGAAATCTGCCGGGTCGTCGCACCATTGGTATTCAATGTCGACTGAAAAACCGCGACATCGAGTGTTTGAGCTCCGTTGACATTCAACGTGGCGCCTTGGGAAAGCGTCCATTGCTCAACAGGCGCACCGGCGCTGATTGTCTGACTGCCTCCCACCAGCCCTCCCGCCTTTACAGAAGGAGATATCAGCAGGAAGAAACACAGAGAAGAGCTGCCCCACCAGACTTTTGTGAAGGATTCAGCGCCGTGAGGAGTATTTGACCACATGAAAACGCACCCACGTTGTTCACCGAAAAATGGTGATTTGGATTGCAGGCGATACGACCTCGCCCGGAAGGGTTGGCACACTACCGTGCGATAAAAAACAGGTATGTAGGAATAATCTTCAATTCGCGAGGATTTATTACCTAATGCCGTCAGGAAAATGCCGGGAGGACACACACTCCCGGCAGTCATATCCCACACTCAAATATTCGGAGTGCCCTCGCAGTAGTTATTGCTTTCATTGAGTAAAGACACTTGATTCAGGAAAGGCCGCGACGGAGTGACCGTCCCGAGAATCGTGACTTCGTACCAGACTTTTATGTAGCCCCGTGGCAGACCCGAACTTGCCGGTGGCTGAATAGGTTTCAACTTGGTCAAGTATGGCTGAATGTTTTTTACGAAAACCCCGCCTGTTTCCGAGCCGGTGATTGAGTAGGTGCCGCTATATTCCGTCCCGGAAATTTCGTTTTGTCCCGCCGCATCTGTGGTGCCCACCGACCTGAGCGTGACAACGGTATTTGTTGGCATGTGAATCTGATCGATGGTTACCGTCACTGGTAATTCAAAGTCCGGAATCGTCAGATACCTGCAGGATACAAAACCATTGAAAAGACGCACTGAAGGTGGCGGAAGATCGACCCGAATATTATCAATGATCACCTTTTGATCAGGCGATTTCATGACATTCACGCCGCCGGTTTCTTCAATTGTCCACCAGGCAACAGTTACAGGGGCCGCCGCATCAATCGTCGCAGAGTCCATGGTGGCCGTCAGTGGTGATACCACCCCGGCGGTTAATAATTCAGTATGGACTACAGAACCGTTGAACCAGAGTTTTGCTGTCTCGTCCCCCAACGGTACCCATGTCGTCGGAGCGGTAATCATTGGCGTACTGATCTCCACGTCCTTGCCCCGGTCGTCGGCGGTGATATGGTTAGGCGTTGACGAAGCACCGAGCACGGTGACCTTGGTCATGTCGGGATTTTCCAGGTCGGGGAAAACCGGATTTACAGGGCCACGGTAGGTAAAGTCCAGCGCAGAAGGTGTGTCAACGGCTGGTACCAGTGGCTCTACCCCGCGAGAAAACTTGTAATTGGCAACAATCGGCACTTCTGCCGTTGCGTTATTCCACAATGCCAACAACCGGCTGATCGAGATCGGAAACTGAAGTGTTTTCGTCGAGTCTGAACCCAACGCTTGATTGCCCAAATTGACCGACAATGCCGCAGAAGTAACGCTTGGAAGGATTCGATCATTCTCCTGGCCATTGGTGGTATAGGGCACATTGACAAAAACCGGGCCTTCCAGATCTTTCAGATCGACAACATCCGGCAAAATGCCTTTCGGAATGACACAAGGTATCAGCGATGGAGGGGGACGGCGCTGGACATTGAACGAGCTCGAGAGTGACTGCTCACTTTCATTGCCTACCACATCGCGAAATACACACCAAAAATAGTAAAGCGAATCCAGCTTCGGTAAGACATCACGCGGAACCGCTATACTGGCCGAGGTCAATCGCTGACTGTAAACCGGTGAGCCCACACCATAGTTTTGACCAATGTAAACATCTACAGTGTCATCCGGGCGATACCATTCATACCCGATATTCACTATCAAATTCAGAAACGGGTTATTCGCCAGCCATTCATCATCAATGGTGCCGCGGGCTGGCAAGTTCGTAAAAACCGCTGCTTCTGGCTTGAATTTACGCCCCGAGGTCTTATCCTGCTCAGGTGCGGTACGGTCGATTTCCGCAGTCACCCAAGCCAAGGCATCCGGGTTGCCGTCAGCCCCCCTGTAAAAGATGAACTGGTACTGATACGTCGTTGAAGCTTTCGCCAGATCGTCATCCAGCAATGGAGCGGTGGGCACGTCGATGTCCAGGAACTGCGGGCGTGTTGCGATGGGACCGAATGCGTCTTCCTTGATCAAAACCAGGCTACCGTTTATTCCCTTGCGCTGGTAGAGCGCCCATTCATCACCATCATGCGGTGCAATGATCGTGGTCGTATCGAAACGAACGATCATGGGGCCCGGGTCCAGAATGGCTTTTGGAATCAAGTCATCGACAATCTTCCCGATTATGACCGGAGGCTGCGCCAGAATGCTGACATTGAGTGAAGAAGTCCTCAATGCCAAACGCGAGTTCTCGGCAATTTCCTGTGCCGTCAGTTTTTTTCCTTTACCGATTTTTTCCTGGATAGTCATTTTTTTCTCCAATCAATTTGATCATGCCGATCTATAAGGCAAGCATTTAAAGTTGAGACAACTGCATTCAAGTCATACCTAACGCACAACCACATCGTTATCTACGCTCTCCCTCCGCAGGGCACTGTTTCCCCCGGAATAATTCGGTCAATCTTTACCAAAGCAACACCAGACTTCGCCCGCGGAACACCACTGCGCACCAACGTATACATCGCAGTTCCAGAATGTTTATCAAACATCGGTCGAACATAGGGATCAAAGGGGATATCCAGAACAAATCCTTGCCTGACATCAACTTCATTTAATGTCTTACTGAATATATGCAGCGGCGTCAGCGCCGGCGGACTGCCATTTAATGAAGCAAACCCCTGCCATTGGAGTTCACAGACATCAAGTGTTTGAAACAGCGTTTCAGGCTTTACTTCTATACGGATCTTTTCCCAAATGGGTGGCAGCGTTTTGCAGTTCAAATTGCCCCAGAAGTCAGCGTCAGGAAAACCGGGTTTCTGAAGATCTGGGTGTACCGTGTGATCAATCGTCAATTTCCGGGAGGGTGAGGGATCTAGATTCCCGTCGTAACCTTCGAGTACGTAACGGATGAAGGCGCTGCCATCGTCTTCCAACATTGCCGGGGTCAGTGCGTACTTAAACTCCGGTTGGTCGTCAATGAAGGTATAGCGTTTGCGATACAGTTCTTTCTCGACACCATTCTGCAACCAATAAATATATAGATCCGTATAGGGTTCGACCGGATCGCCGGGTTGTTGCGGCCCTGGAAATCTCACCCATCGGGGAATGATGACCGAGGTTCCATTGATTAACTTGTCCAATGGAATTCGGCCATCCGGATCCAGATCACTGACCCCCTCGACCCTGAGTGGCGCGGCGGTAATTTGCTCTTTGGGCTGCGACATTGTGGATGCGTCTCCAGATGATCTACGTCTCAAGCACAGATTTCTTCGGTTCACACTGGGAGTGATTGAGCGCTGTTTTCCCACAACTGCCTACTGTCATATCTGACAGGTAAAGCTACCGCTCGTCGCCGGACTTCTGGATCTGCCCTGTGTCCAGACTTGACGGCATAGCGTTATTGTTGTCTTCTGAAACCGGTTTCATAACCATTGAAATGTATAACTCCAATAAAAGGTTCAAACCTTGAACGACTTCTCCGCCGCCCAGCGCAGCCGCGTCACCATGCTCGATGTCGCCGAGCGCGCTGGCGTGTCAAAGGCCAGCGTCTCGCGTTTTATCGGCGATGACCGTGCCCTGCTCTCCGATGCCATTGCCCAGCGCATCGAACAGGCGATTGCCGAACTCGGCTACCGCCCCAATCAAATGGCCCGAGGTCTGAAACGCGGGCGTACCCGCCTGATCGGCATGCTGGTGGCCGATATCCGCAACCCTTATTCGATTGCGGTGATGCACGGGGTGGAAACCGCCTGCCGTGCGCACGGCTACAGCCTGGTGGTGTGCAACACCGACCGCGATGACGAGCAGGAACGCCAGCACCTGGCGCTCCTGCGCTCGTACAACATCGAAGGGCTGATCGTGAACACCCTCGGTCATCACCGGGATGAGCTGGATGAGTTGAAGCGGGAAATGCCGCTGGTGCTGGTGGATCGCAAGGTTGAAGGCCTGGACAGCGACATGGTCGGGCTGGACAACCCGCAGGCCATCGAGATGGCGCTCGAACACCTTCAGCAGCGCAGCTATCGCGATGTACTGCTGGTGACTGAACCCTATGACGGCACCAGTTCGCGGATCGAGCGGGTCAGCAGCTTTCAGCAGCAGATTGGCCAGCGCGAAGACATGCATGGCGCGGTGCTGGAGACCGGCCCAAGCCTTGCGAACGATCTTCAAACCTTTTTGAACACACCTGATTCGGGCCCGAAAGCCCTGTTCTGCGCCAATGGCGTGGCGGCGCTGACCTGCACGCTGGCCTTGCGCGAAGTTGGCTGTCGGTTGTTCGAGGATGTCGGGCTGATCGCGCTGGATGATCTGGATTGGTATCCGTTGGTGGGCAGCGGGATTACTGCCCTCGCCCAGCCTACAGAGGAGATTGGCGCGCGAGCTTTTGAGTGTTTGCTCAAGCGTTTGCGGGGGGATGATGAAGCGGCACGAATGCTGGATTTTGCGCCGGTGCTCATAGAGCGCGGTTCGACCCGTGGATTTTGCGGTGACTGATACGGCCTCTTCGCGGGCAAGCCCGCTCCCACAGGTTCTGAGCTTTCCAGTGACATTGCGGGAACTGGCTTGCCAGCGATGAAGTTCGAGAGAACGATTTTTTTGAACAAAAATGAAACCGGTTTCAGAGGTAGATAAGAATGAATAAACCTGCCGTTTCCATCAGCCTGTCCAGCTACGGCGCCGAACTGGTACGCCAGCGCGGGCAGGACTTCTTCATCGATGTGTTGGCCGCTGCCGGCGCCGATCGTATTGAATGGCGTGAAGAGCTGCTGACCCGTGAAGTGCCCGAGCAACTGCGGGCCGCCACTCAGGCGCAGGGTCTGCAAAGCATCTATTCGTCGCCGACCGAACTATGGCTCGCCGGCCAGGCGCGGCCCAATCCCGAATTGATCAGCGCTCTGCAACACGCCCAGGCGTTCGGCTCGAAATGGCTGAAAGTCTCGCTCGGCTATTTCACCGATAACTGTGATCTGCAGGCGTTGCAGCAACTGCTCGGCAACAGCCCGGTGCAGGTACTGGTGGAGAATGACCAAACCCTGCACGGCGGCCGTATCGAACCGTTCCAGCGCTTTTTCGCCGCCGTCGAGCAGCACAACCTGCCGGTCAAAATGACCTTCGACATCGGCAACTGGCAGTGGCAGGACCAATCGGCCGCCAACGCCGCACGCTTGCTCGGGCGGCATGTCGGCTACGTACATTGCAAAGCCGTGGCTCGGCGTGCCGACGGCAAGCTGGTGGCGGTGCCGCCGGCCGTCAGCGACCTGCATCTTTGGGAACAACTGCTGCGGCACATGGCCCAAGGCGTTATGCGCGCCGCCGAATATCCGTTGCAGGGCGATGACCTGGTGCAACTCACCACCGAACACGTCGCCGCCCTCGCCCGCCTCGGCCAATCGCGCCTGGAGCCTGCTCATGTCTGAGATCGATATCCTGTCGTTCGGCGAAACCATGGCCATGTTTGTCGCCGAACAGAGCGGTGATCTGGCATTCGTCGACCAGTTCCACAGGCGGATTGCCGGGGCGGACAGCAACGTCGCCATCGGACTGTCTCGGCTGGGCTTCAAGGTCGCTTGGCTGAGCCGCGTCGGTGCTGATTCACTGGGACGATTTGTTGTTGAAACATTGGCCCGCGAGGGCCTGGATTGCGGCCATGTCGAAGTCGACAACGCGTACCCGACCGGTTTCCAGTTCAAGTCCCGCAACGATGATGGCAGCGACCCAACGGTCGAGTACTTCCGTCGCGGCTCGGCAGCCAGTCATCTGTCACCGCAGTCGATCACTCCGATGCTGCTCAGTGCCCGTCACCTGCACGCCACCGGGATTCCACCGGCGCTGTCGGCCACCGCGCGGGAAATGTCTTTCGAGCTGATGACCCGCATGCGCCAGGCCGGGCGCAGCGTGTCGTTCGACCCGAACCTGCGTCCGAGCCTGTGGGCCAGCGAGCAGGAAATGATCCGCGAGATAAATCGTCTCGCTGCCCTCGCCCACTGGGTGTTGCCGGGGTTGAGTGAGGGCCGTTTGCTCACCGGGTTTGAAGACCCGGCGGACATTGCCGCGTTTTATCTCGATCAAGGCGCTGAAGCGGTGGCGATCAAGCTGGGGCCTCAGGGCGCCTATTACCGCACGCAACTGGATCAGGGCTTTGTCGCCGGAGTACCGGTGACCAACGTGGTTGATACCGTCGGCGCGGGTGACGGGTTTGCCGTCGGCATGATCAGCGCCCTGCTGGAACACCAGAGTTTTGCCGAGGCAGTGCAGCGTGCGAACTGGATTGGCAGTCGGGCGGTGCAGAGTCGCGGGGATATGGAGGGTTTGCCGACCCGATCCGAACTCATCGCTGAATTCGAGTCCGCCTTCGCGAGCAGGCTCACGCCCACATTTGAAACGCATTCCCCTGGGGGAGCGAACCTGCTCGCGAAGAGGCCCGCCCAGACAAACCATTAATTGAACCTGCTGCGACAAAAACAACAAGCTCAGGAGCAAGACCATGAAAACTGCAACCCTCGCCACCCGCCGCTGGTGGTACATCATGCCGATCGTCTTCATCACCTACAGCCTGGCGTATCTGGACCGGGCCAACTACGGCTTCGCCGCTGCCTCGGGCATGGCCGCCGACCTGATGATCACCCCGGGCCTGTCTTCATTGCTCGGGGCGCTGTTCTTCCTCGGCTACTTTTTCTTCCAGGTGCCCGGCGCGATCTACGCGCAAAAGCACAGCGTGAAAAAGCTGATCTTCTTCAGCCTGATTTTCTGGGGCGGCCTCGCCACCCTCACCGGGGTCGTTTCCAACGCCTACTGGCTGATCGTGATTCGCTTCATGCTCGGCGTGGTCGAAGCGGCAGTGATGCCGGCGATGCTGGTTTACCTGTGCCACTGGTTCACCCGTGCCGAACGCTCGCGCGCCAACACTTTCCTGATCCTCGGCAACCCGGTAACGATGCTCTGGATGTCGGTGGTTTCGGGCTATCTGGTGCAGCATTTCAGCTGGCGCTGGATGTTCATCATCGAGGGCTTGCCGGCGGTGATCTGGGCGTTTATCTGGTGGAAGCTGGCCGATGATCGCCCCGCTCAGGCCAAGTGGCTGAGCGAACAGGAAAAGCATGACCTGGAAAGCGCCCTCGCCGCCGAACAGGTCGGCATCAAGGCAGTGAAGAACTACGCCGAGGCGTTCCGTTCGCCGAAGGTGATCATTCTGGCGCTGCAATTCTTCTGCTGGAGCATCGGCGTCTACGGTTTCGTGCTGTGGCTGCCGTCGATTCTCAAGGCCGGCGCGCAAATGGACATGATCGAAGCCGGCTGGCTGTCGGCGCTGCCGTACCTCGCGGCGGTGATCGGCATGCTCGCTGTGTCGTGGGGCTCGGACAAACTGCAAAAGCGCAAACGCTTCGTCTGGCCGCCACTGCTGATCGCGTCTATTGCGTTCTACGGGTCCTACGCCCTGGGCGCGGAACACTTCTGGTGGTCGTACACCTTGCTGGTAATTGCCGGCGCCTGCATGTACGCGCCTTACGGGCCGTTCTTCGCCATCGTGCCGGAGATCCTGCCGGCCAACGTCGCCGGTGGCGCCATGGCGCTGATCAACAGCATGGGCGCGCTCGGTTCGTTCGGCGGCTCGTACCTGGTCGGTTACCTGAACAGCTCCACCGGCTCGCCCGGTGCCTCGTACCTGCTGATGAGTGGCGCGTTGCTGCTGTCGGTGGTGCTGACGATTTTTCTCAAGCCCGGTGCCAGTGACCGCGTCGTGGCCAAAGCCGTTGCCACGCGTCCCGTGCCAGCGCATTCCTGAAGAGATTCTGCCCATGAAAAAAACAGTCGTGCTTTACAAGAAACTCTCGCCGGCGCTGATGACGCGCCTGCAACAACACTGTGACGTGACGCTGATCGAAAGCCTCGATGCCGACGGCCTGATGAAGCTGCGCGACGCCCTGCCCGGCGCGCACGGTTTGCTCGGCGCCAGCCTGAAACTCGACGCGGCGCTGCTCGACCTGGCGCCGCAACTGCAGGCCATCGCCAGCGTTTCGGTGGGCGTCGACAACTACGACATCGACTACCTGACCCGGCGCAAGATCCTGCTGAGCAACACCCCGGACGTGCTCACCGAAACCACCGCCGACACCGGTTTCGCGCTGATCCTCGCCACGGCCCGGCGCGTGGTGGAACTGGCGAACATGGTGCGCAGCGGCCAATGGCACCGCAACATCGGCCCGGCGCATTTCGGCACCGATGTGCATGGCAAGACCCTGGGCATCATCGGCATGGGCCGTATCGGCGAGGCCCTGGCCCAGCGTGGGCATTTCGGTTTTGGCATGCCGGTGCTTTATCACAGCCAATCGCGTAAGCCCGCGGTCGAGGCACGTTTCGATGCGCAGTACCGCAGCCTCGAAGCGCTGCTGCAAGAGGCGGATTTCATTTGCCTGACCTTGCCGCTGACCGCACAGACCGAAGGCCTGATAGGTGCCGAGCAGTTTGCGCTGATGCGCCCGGAGAGCATCTTCATCAATATTTCGCGGGGCAAAGTCGTGGATGAGACGGCGCTGATCGACGCGCTGCACCATCAGCGGATTCGTGCGGCGGGGCTGGATGTGTTCGAGCGTGAGCCGTTGAATCATGACTCGCCGCTGTTGCAGCTGAACAATGTGGTGGCGACCCCGCACATGGGCTCGGCGACGCATGAGACGCGCGAAGCGATGGCGCGCTGTGCGGTGGAGAACCTGCTTGCTGCGCTGGCTGGGGAGAAGCCGGCGAATCTGGTCAACCCGGTAGCTTGGCAGGGCTGAAAATGCGCTGAATGGCAGACTGCATTCGTGAGCAAGCCCGCTCCCACAGGGGGCCAGTGTGTACAGAAAATGTTTTGTACACGTCCATCTACTGTGGGAGCGGGCTTGCTCGCGAAGAGGCCGGTTCAAACCACACACATCTCTCAGGCACTGCGCGCCTGCAACAGCTGCGCCGCACACAACGCAATCCGCGCGCAGGCATCGCCCAGTTTCACCCGGTCCAGCACCAGCCCGATGCGAATATGCCCCGCCGCGCTAGGCCCAAACGCCTCCCCAGCCAGCACCGACACCCCGTAACCCTCCAGCAACCGCTCGGCAAACGCCTGCGCGCCAAACCCGGTCTGACGCACATCGACCATCACGAACATCCCGCCATCCGGACGAATCGGCTGCAACCCCGGACAACCGCGCAACCGCTCGCACACCAGATCCCGGCGCAAACGGTATTCCTCACGCATCAGCGCCACTTCCGGCAGATCGCTTTCCAGCGCGACTTCCGCAGCTTTCTGCACGAAATCCGGCAAGCCGAACAGCATGCTCAACGACAGGTTCACCAAATGCTCGGCCAGCACTTTCGGGCCGATCGACCAGCCAACCCGCCAACCGCTCATGGCGTGGGATTTGGACAGGCTGTTGATGGTCGCGGTGCGTTCGGCCATGCCCGGCAGGCTCGCCGGGCTGACGTGCTCGCCCTCATAGAGCAGATCGCTGTAGACCTCGTCGCTGATCAGCCACAAGTCGTGGCGCACGCAGAGCGCCGCCAGTTCCTGCCAGATCATTAGGGAAAGGCTCGCGCCGGACGGATTGTTGGGGCTGTTAAGCAACAGGGCGCGGGTTTTCGGTGTAATCCGCGCCGCGACATCGGCCGGGTCAACGCGAAAACCGTTCTGCGGCCGCACCGGAACCGGCACCACCGTCGCGCCGCACGCCCCGAATACGCCCTCATAGGTCACGTACATCGGTTCGGCGACGATCACTTCATCGCCCGGATCCAGCAGGCATTGAGCTACCGAATACACCGCGCATTGCGCGCCGGGCAGCACGATCACGTGCTCGGCATCCACCACCTGACCGCTGCGGCGCTGATGACGAGCAGCGATCAGCTTGCGCAGCGCCAAACGGCCACGCACCTCGGAATAATGCGTATCACCCGCCAACAGGCTATCGATGGCGCCGTGGATGATCGGCAGCGGCGTATCGAAATCCGGATCACCCACGCTCAGCAGCAGGATATCGACACCCTCGGCGCGCAACTCCAGCGCTCGGTCATGAATCTGCCAGGCCGCTGCTCCCTCCCCGGCGATTCGTTGGGTCAAGGCTGAATAGCGCATGTACGTCTCCTGATTGCGCGGTCTCCAGCCTTCACCCTATCTCAAATCACAAAACGCGCCACCATGGCGTTCAAATCCACCGCCAGACGCGACAGCTCATGGGTCGCAGCGCTGGTCTGATTGGCCCCGGCAGCCGATTGCGTGGCCAGATCGCGGATATTGACCAGATTGCGGTCGACTTCGCGAGACACCTGCGCCTGTTCTTCCGAGGCACTGGCGATCACCAGGTTGCGTTCGTTGATCTGATGGATCGACTGGGTGATCTGCTCCAGCGCCACACCGGCGGCGCGGGCCATTTCCAGGGTGGTCTGAGTGCGCTGGTTGCTTTGCTGCATCGACGACACCGCTTCACCGGTGCCGTTCTGAATGCCGGCGACCATTTTCTCGATTTCCTGGGTCGACTGCGCGGTGCGATGGGCCAAGGCGCGCACCTCGTCCGCCACCACCGCAAACCCACGCCCGGCCTCACCGGCACGTGCCGCTTCAATGGCGGCGTTGAGGGCCAGCAGGTTGGTCTGTTCGGCGATGGCGCGGATCACGTCGAGCACCTTGCCGATGTCGCGGCCCTGCGCGGCCAGGCCTTCGATCATCTGCGCGGTGTTCTGCACGTCGCGGGTCATGATCTGGATCGCGTCGACTGTCTTCACCACTTGATCGCGACCTTCGCGGGCGGCGTGGGTCGACTGGTTCGAGGCCTCGGAGGTCGATACGGCGTTCCGCGCCACTTCTTCCACGGCGGCGGTCATTTCGTTGACGGCCGTCGCAGCCTGTTCGATCTCGTCGTTCTGCTGTTGCAAGCCACGCGAGGCTTCTTCGGTGACCGCGCTGAGTTCTTCGGCGGCGGCGCCCAACTGGGTGGCGGAGCCCGCGATCTGCTCGATGGTTTTACGCAGGTTGGTTTGCATCGTGGCCAGCGCCTGCAGCAACTGCGTGGCTTCGTCCTTGCCATCGACTTCGATGGTTTTGCTCAGGTTGCCACCGGCGATGGTTTGCGCCGCCAGTACTGCACGGTTCAACGGGGTGACGATGCTGCGGGTCAGCAGCAAGGCCAGCAGCACGGTAGCCAGTGCCGCGACAACGGCAACAATGACGATACCGGTAATGGCGCTGTCGTAATGTTCGCCGGCCTGAGCGGAGGCGTCTTTCGCATCCGAAGCGTTGATCGCGATCAGTTTGTTGAGCTGCTCGCCCATCTGATCGGTGCCGTCCTTGATCCGTGTATTGATCAGGGTGCGCATCTCTTCGACCTTGTCCTGGCGCGACAGCTCCATCATCTGGTTTTGCGCTTGCAAGTAGTTGTCGAGCGTCGCGGCGAAGACCTTGTATTGCGCCAGTTCCTCCCCTCCGGCCGGCAACGCGGCATAAGCGGCCTGGGCGCTGCGCACCTTGTCCACCAGTTCGTTGATGCGGGTCTGGGCATCCTGCAACGCCGCCGGCTCTCGGTTGACCAATACGCGGAACGACAGAATGCGCAGGCGCAGAACGTTTTCCGTGACCTTGCCCAGGTACGCGACGCTGGGCAGTTGATTGGTTTCCATATCGACAGAGGCCTGGCGAATGGTCGACATGCGATTGACGGCGAACACGCCAAGGACGATCACCAGCAAGGCGATAAAGGCAAAACCGAGGAAGGCACGGGGCGCGATATTCAGGTTACGCAAGGACATGGTTGGACTCTCGGATAGAGGTAACTGCGAGCGTCCTTGCCGTCATCACTGGCCCTTGGGCGGGTTCAGTCCGGCGTCACTGTTCGAGGGAATCTGTGTGCGCCTGATCTCTGTATCGGCCGGGCTTTAGGAAGGTTTCGTGTAAAGCGGAAATATTTTTCAAGGTGTTTCAGAGCTGAAACACCTTTGCAGCTTGCCCCCCTGTGGTGAGGGGATTCATCCCCTCTCCACAATGTTTTCAGTGCGTCAGATATTGAGTTTGGCCATCTGCCAGACCCGGGCAATATCCGTCGCCCGTTCGCGCAACAAGCGCGGCGCCTCGGCGCAGGCTTGTTCCAGGGTCATCGGGCCGCTGGTCACGGCGAATGCCGCATCGATGCCGTGCTCGTAGAGTTCCTGATAACCCTCGCCCAGCGTGCCCGCAATGACGATCACCGGCACACCGTGCTGTTTGGCGACCCGCGCCACACCGAACGGGGTCTTGCCGCGCAAGGTCTGCGCGTCGAAGCGGCCTTCGCCGGTGATCAGCAGATCGGCACCGTTGACGGCGTCGGCCAGGCCCACCAGTTCCGCCACCACTTCAACCCCGGCCTGGAATTGCGCGCCGAGAAATGCCTTGGCGGCAAAGCCCAATCCACCCGCAGCACCGCTTCCCGGTTCATCGCGAACGTCCTTGCCCAGCGCTTGCGCACAAAGTTCGGCGAAGTGCCCCAGTGCCTGATCCAGTTGCTGCACCTGGGTCGGTGACGCGCCTTTTTGCGGGCCGAAAATTGCCGAGGCACCGTGCGGGCCGCACAGCGGGTTGTTGACGTCGGCGGCGATGTCGAAGCGTACCTGGGCCAGACGTGGGTCAAGTGCGCTCAGGTCCAGACGCGCCAGTTGCGCCAACGCAAGACCGCCCGGCACCAGAGCCTGACCTTGCGCATCGAGCAACTTGACCCCGAGCGCCTGCATGGCCCCTGCGCCGCCATCGTTGGTCGCGCTGCCACCAATCGCCAAAATCACCCGTTGCGCGCCGGCATCAAGCGCGGCGCGAATCAGTTCACCGGTGCCGAACGTGCTGCTGATGCACGCATCACGCTGCCCCGGCGGCACCAGTTGCAAGCCACTGGCTTCGGCCATTTCGATGATCGCGGTGTGGTTATGCGGCAACCAGCCCCACGCAGCGTCGACCGGCGCGCCCAGCGGGCCACGCACCCGGGTGCGGTGCAACTCGCCCTCGCAGGCGGCAAGAATCGACTCCACCGTCCCCTCGCCGCCGTCGGCCATCGGGCATTTGACCAGTGTGGCGTGCGGCCAGACCTGCGCCAGGCCCAGTGCAATGGCCTCGGCAACGCCTTGGGCACTCAGGCTGTCCTTGAACGAATCGGGGGCGATGACGATCTTCATGCGAATTCTCCAGTTCCAATGCTTCTCATGCTGCCAGTCGGCATGCGCATTGACGCCTGTCCGCTGCACAAGCGGGGTGGGCGTTTATTGTTCATTTCCACAAAAGCTCAGCGAGAGATGTGTTGTATGTACCTGCCTCTTCGCGAGCAAGCCCGCTCCCACAGGACGAGTGAACTCCAAAAGGTGGAAGCAAGCTCTCACAGGAGAAATGCATTCCAAAGGTTGAAGCAAGTTCTCACAGGAGGAATGCATTCCAAAAGGTGGAAGCAAGTTCTCACAGGAGGAATGCATTCCAAAAGGTGGGAGCAAGTTCTCACAGGAGGAATGCATTCCAAAGGTGGAAGCAAGTTCTCACAGGAGAAATGCATTCCAAAGGTGAAGCAAGTTCTCACAGGAGGAATGCATTCCAAAGGTGGGAGCGGGCTTGCTCGCGAAGGCGTCTTTGAAAACACCCGATCAGCCTGGATCAGTCTGCGGCAACAACTGCACCCCAAGGTACAACGCCAACATCCCATCCAGACGCAGCGGATCCACCCCGCTGATCTCGGCAATCCGCTCCATCCGGTAACGCAAACTGTTGCGATGAATGCCCAGTGCATCGGCACACGCCTGGCTCTGTCCGTCGTGCTCGCACCAACTGCGCAGGGTCGCGAGCAGTTGGCCGTTGCCGTCTTTGGCGATGACTTTACGCAACGGTTTGAGCAACTCGTCCAGCGCATCATCGTTGCGATGGCGCCAGAGCATCACCGGCAAGCGATAGCGATTGAGGGTCAGCAAGCGCGAGTGCGGTAACACGTCCCGGCCATAGGCAAGCAGATCGCCGACCCGCCGATAACAACGACGCAACCCGGCCAGCCCGTCCGCCTGCCCACCGACAGCAATGCGCAGAATGTTCCAGCCGAGGCCGTCAAGCTTTTCCAGCAAACGATCATGCTCAACGTTCTGAGCCGCCGGGCGACACCACAGCAGCGATGACTTGGCCGAACTCACGCACCAGCTGTCCGGATAACGCGAGGTCAACCAGGCGCTCAACGCCTCGACGGTTTGCCCCGGGCCATGTTCCAGGCCCAGTTCGAACAGATACGGCACCCGGGTCAATTGCGGCTTGAGCCCCAGTTGCTGCGCCTCATCGACCAGGCGCGGCGAGTCCCCGGCTTCGCTCAACAGCAACGCTAGCAGGTCATCGCAACGCTGGCGCCGCCATTGCTGTTCGGCTTGCTGATTGCGCTGGCCGACCAGCATTTCCGCGGTCATGCGCACCAGTTCGGCGTAGGTGCGCAGTTGTTCCGGCTCACCGGTAATGCCGAGCACGCCGATCAAACGTTGATCGAGTAACAGCGGCAAGTTGATCCCCGGTTGCACACCTTTCAGATGCACCGCCGTCTGCGCGTCGATCTCGACCACACGACCGTTGGCCAGCACCAGTTGTGCGCCTTCGTGGCGAGTATTGATGCGCTCCGGCTCGCCACTGCCGAGGATCAAGCCCTGGCTGTCCATGACGTTGACGTTGTAGGGCAAAATGGCCATGGCCCGGTCGACGATATCCTGAGCAAGGTCGTGATCGAGTTCGAACATGATCGGCAAAATCCTCAAGCAGCGGCGGCGGACGGTTGTTCACCCGCACAGGGTCTGACGGCAAACCCTGTGCTCAGGCACAAAGACAATCCGGCCACAGGTGGCCGAGACTCTCAGAGCGATCAACGTTAACCTGTGCATCGCAAAAAATCATAATAAAGAGAGAGCCGCTATGTCGCAGAGCGCCGCAGCTACCCAGACCATCGATGACGGTAAAAACGCCGTCTACAAACGCATCACCCTGCGTTTGATCCCCTTCATCTTCATCTGCTACCTGTTCAACTACCTCGACCGGGTCAACGTTGGATTTGCCAAACTGCAGATGCTCGACGCGCTGAAGTTCAGCGAAACCGTGTATGGCCTCGGTGCCGGTATCTTCTTCATCGGCTACGTGTTGTGCGGCGTACCGAGCAACCTGGCGCTGACCAAATTCGGCCCACGACGCTGGATCGCGCTGATGATGATCACCTGGGGCACGCTGTCGACTTGCCTGTTGTTCGTCACCACGCCGACCCAGTTCTACACCCTGCGCCTGTTTACCGGCGCGGCCGAAGCCGGGTTCTTCCCGGGCGTGGTGCTGTACCTCTCGCAGTGGTTCCCGACGTTCCGCCGTGGGCGGATCATGGCGCTGTTCATGTCGGCGATCCCAGTCTCGGGCCTGCTCGGCAGTCCGTTCTCCGGCTGGATCCTCAATCACTTCGCCGCCGGGCAAGGTGGTCTGGCCGGCTGGCAGTGGATGTTCCTGCTGCAAGGCATCCCGACCGTGATCCTCGGCGTGCTCGCGTACTTCCTGCTCAGCGACAGCTTCGCCAACGCCAAGTGGCTGACCGCACATGAGCGCTCCGTCCTTGAAGCTGATCAGGCCGAAGACCTGGCGAACAAACCAAAGACCACGTCCGACTCGCTGCTCGCGGTGTTCAAGAACCCGGCGATCTGGGCCTTCGGCTTGATCTACTTCTGCATCCAGAGCGGCGTGTACGCGATCAACTTCTGGCTGCCGTCGATCATCAAGAACCTTGGCTTCAGCGACAACCTGGTGATCGGTTGGCTGAGCGCGATTCCGTACTTGCTGGCGGCGGTGTTCATGTTGCTGGTCGGGCGTTCGGCGGATTTGCGCAAAGAACGCCGCTGGCACTTGGTGGTGCCGATGCTGATGGGCGCCATCGGCCTGGTCATCGCGGTGAACTTCGCCGCCAACCCGGCCATCGCCATCCTCGGCCTGACCCTTGCGACCATGGGCGCGTTGACCGGTCTGCCGATGTTCTGGCCGGTACCGACCGCCATGTTGAGCGCGGGTGCTGCTGCCGGTGGCCTGGCGTTGATCAATTCGATGGGGCAGATGGCGGGTTTCCTCAGCCCGTACCTGGTCGGCTGGGTCAAGGACAGCACCGGTTCGACCGATGCGGCGTTGTACCTGCTGGCGGGTGTGATCGTCGGCGGCAGCTTGCTGGCGTTGCGCATGACGCGCACGTTACGCGCGTAATAACGCTTTAAATCAAAAGATCGCAGCCTGCGGCAGCCCCTACAGAAAACACGTATTTCTATGTAGGAGCTTCCGCAAGCTGCGATCTTTTTGCTTTCAGGCAAAAGCGTGCAGCTCACTGATTGCAGCAGCTGGGCTTGCCAATCACGGAAAAATCCCGCAAAAGCGCAAAGATCTTTAAAGGATTTTTACCAATGAGCTCGATTCTCGATCTGGAGATCTTCGTCCGCGTGGCCGATTCCGGCAGTATCTCTGCCGCTGCCCGTGCCTTGGAACTGACGCCCGCCGCTGCCAGCATTGCGCTAAAGAGGCTGGAAACCCGGCTCGGTATCCGCCTGCTCGCCCGCTCGACTCGCAGCATGCGCCTGACCGAAGAAGGTCGGCGTTATCTCGACAGCGTGCGCATCGCCCTCGGTGCGCTGGCCGAAGGTGAACAAGCGCTCAAGCAACACGGCGAAGGCCTGAGCGGAGTGCTGCAACTCGCGGCGCCGTCGGACTTCGGGCGCAACGTGTTGCTGCCGTGGCTGGACGACTTCAAGCGCGAACATCCGAATATCCAGCTGCAGTTGCTGCTCAACGATCGCCAGGCCGACCTGTTTCGCGAAACCGTGGACGTCGCCCTGCGCTACGGCGTGCCCAGCGATTCGACGCTGGTGGCGTTGCCGATTCTGCCGGCGCATCGGCGGGTTGCCTGCGCCAGCCCCGACTATCTGTCCAGCCATGGCACACCGCAACATCCCGGCGAATTGAGCGAGCACAGCGCCCTGCTCTACCTGCGCAAGGGGCGGCCTTACAACACCTGGCGTTTTAGTCGCGAGGACGAAACGCTGGAAGTCGAAGTCCACGGCGACTACTTAAGCGATGACGGCGAAGTTGCACGGCGCTGGGCGCTGGCCGGGCATGGCATCGCCTACAAGGCCTGGCTGGACGTCGCCGAAGACGTGCACGCCGGGCGACTGGTGACGCTGTTCAATGACTGGCAAGGCGAGAGCGTGCCGTTCAACCTGCTGTGCCCGCATCGGGTGCAGGTGTCCGAGCGAGTCCGGGTACTGCAGACGTTTTTGCAGGCGCGTTGTGCGTTACTCAGCCGATAATTCACTTTGCCGCATCGGACGCTTCTGGTATTTGATTGGAGTTTTCCCACCGACAAAAGGATTTCGGCATGAGCTATCGCACACTGGGGCACTCGGGGTTGCAGGTGTCTACCCTCACCCTCGGCACGATGATGTTTGGCGAGCAGACCAGCGCAGAGGATTCGCTGCGCATCATCGACAAGGCCTGGGATCAAGGCATCAATTTCATCGACACTGCCGACGTTTATACCAATGGCCGCTCCGAAGAGATCGTCGGCGAGGCGATTGCCCGCCACCGGCATGATTGGGTGTTGGCGACCAAGGTCGGTTTCGGCCCGGTGGACGGTGTGCCGAACCGCAGCGGTTTGAGCCGCAAGCATATTTTCAACGGGCTGGAGGCCAGCCTGACGCGTCTCGGCACCGACTACCTCGACCTCTATTACCTGCACCGCGAAGACCACAACACCCCGCTGGAAGTCACCGTATCGGCGATTGGCGATCTGATTCGCCAGGGCAAGATCCGTTACTGGGGCCTGTCGAACTATCGTGGCTGGCGGATTGCCGAGGTGATTCGCATCGCGGACAAGCTCGGTGTCGACCGCCCGGTGATCAGCCAGCCGCTGTACAACATCGTCAACCGCCAGGCCGAGACCGAGCAGATCACCGCCGCGCAAACCTATGGCCTCGGTGTGGTGCCTTACAGCCCGCTGGCCCGTGGCGTACTCAGCGGCAAATACGCGCCGGACGTAACCCCGGACGCCAACAGCCGCGCCGGGCGTCAGGACAAACGCATTCTGGAAACCGAATGGCGCGTGGAATCGCTGCGCATTGCCCAACAGATTCAGCAATACACCCAAGGCCGCGGGGTTGGCATCGTCGAATTCGCGATTGCCTGGGTGCTGAACAACAGCGCGGTGACGTCGGCGATCGTCGGGCCACGCACCGAACAACAGTGGGACGCCTACACCAAGGCGCAGGCGGTGAAGATCACGGCTGAGGATGAGGCGTTCATCGACTCTCTGGTAACACCGGGGCATGCGTCGACACCGGGGTTCAATGATGTGAGCCATTTTGTGTCGGGCCGTAAACCGCGTCAGGCATAAAAGCTTCGCGAGCAAGCCCGCTCCCACAGGGGATTGAGGTTTGAGTCGGGATGGGTGCCTTGCCGCAGACCCCATTGTGGGAGCGGGCTTGCTCGCGAAAGCGGTGGATCAGGCAGCACTATTGTTGAATAGGCGGACGCCTTCGCGATTCAGCCCGCTCCCACACGGGATTGCGGGCTGGATCGGGATGGGTGGCTCGCCGCAGACCCCATTGTGGGAGCGGGCTTGCTCGCGAAAGCGGTGGATCAGTCTCTGAAGATGTCAGGTTTGCTTCCCTCTCGCGAGCAGACCGAATCGTCGTAGCGTCGCTCCCACAGGATTTGTGCTTATCTTCAAGATGTGGGGAATATTGATCACTTGGCCAATATTCAACACAAAAACCACGTATCCTGCGCGCCCTGTTTGATCACCCACCCGCGAGGACAGTTTGTCTAAAGGTATCGCTTTATCGGTTTCAGCCTCGGTGCTGTTTGCCGTCATGTATTACTACACCTCGCTGCTCACCCCGTTGAGCGGCGTGGAAATCTTTGGCTGGCGAATGCTGCTGACCGTGCCGTGCATGACGGTGTTCATGCTGGTCTCCGGAGAATGGCGGCGGGTGCTGGAATTGCTGCGGCGTGTGGCCGGTTTTCCGAAGCTGATCGGTGGCCTGCTCGTTTCGGCAGCGTTGCTCGGCGTGCAGCTGTGGCTGTTCATGTGGGCGCCGCTCAACGGCTACAGCCTCGACGTGTCGCTGGGCTATTTCCTGCTGCCACTGGCGATGGTGCTGACCGGGCGCATCGTATACGGCGACAGCCTGTCGTATCTGCAAAAAATCGCGGTGTTCTTTGCAACCCTGGGCGTGGCGAACGAGCTGTATCAGGTCGGCGGTTTTTCCTGGGCGACGCTGGTGGTCGTGGTTGGCTACCCGCTGTACTTCGTGCTGCGCAAACGCCTGAAGACCGATCACCTCGGCGGCTTGTGGGTCGACATGACGCTGATGCTGCCGGTGGCGTACTGGTTTGTGCGCGGTGGCGAGCAAGGCTTTGGTGTGTTCGATCAGTATCCGGGCCTGCTGTGGCTGATTCCGCTGCTCGGTCTGATCAGCGCTTCGGCACTGGTGGTGTACATCATTGCGAGCCGCTTGCTGCCGTTCAGCCTGTTCGGCCTGCTCAGCTATGTAGAGCCGGTGTTGCTGCTCGGTGTGGCGCTGTTGCTGGGCGAAAGCATCAAGGCTGGCGAATGGCTGACCTACATTCCGATCTGGATGGCGGTGGTGGTGCTGGTGTTTGAAGGGTTCAAGCACCTGATGCGGCAACGCCGACCTTAAAAACAGCACAAAACAACTGTGGGAGCGAGCCTGCTCGCGAAAGCGTCAACTCAGTCAACTTTGATGTTGAATGAAGGACCGCATTCGCGAGCAGGCTCGCTCCCACAATTTGTAGCAGTGTCGAAAATTACTCGGTGGTCAGTACACCACGACGCACCTGGTCACGCTCGATCGACTCGAACAGGGCCTTGAAGTTACCCTCGCCGAAACCGTCATCGCCCTTGCGCTGGATGAATTCGAAGAACACCGGACCCATCAGGGTTTCCGAGAAGATCTGCAGCAGCAGGCGCTTGTCGTCCGGGTTCGACGAGCCGTCGAGCAGGATGCCGCGCGATTGCAGTTGATCCACCGGCTCGCCGTGGTTCGGCAGACGGCCTTCGAGCATTTCATAGTAGGTGTCCGGCGGCGCGGTCATGAAGCGCATGCCGATCTTCTTCAACTGATCCCAGGTCTTGATCAGGTCGTCGGTGAGGAACGCCACGTGCTGGATGCCTTCGCCGTTGAACTGCATCAGGAACTCTTCGATCTGCCCGGCGCCCTTGGACGATTCCTCGTTCAGCGGGATGCGGATCATGCCGTCCGGCGCGGTCATCGCTTTCGAGGTCAGGCCGGTGTATTCGCCCTTGATGTCGAAGTAGCGGATCTCGCGGAAGTTGAACAGCTTCTCGTAGAAGTTGGCCCAGTAGGCCATGCGCCCGCGGTAAACGTTGTGGGTCAGGTGGTCGATGATCTTCAGACCGGCTCCAACCGGGTTGCGGTCAACGCCTTCGATGAACACGAAATCGATGTCGTAGATCGAGCTGCCTTCGCCGAAACGGTCGATCAGGTAAAGCGGAGCGCCGCCAATGCCTTTGATCGCCGGCAGGTTCAACTCCATCGGCCCGGTTTCGATGTGGATGGGCTGGGCGCCAAGTTCCAGGGCACGGTTGTAGGCTTTCTGCGAGTCCTTGACGCGGAACGCCATGCCACACACCGACGGGCCATGCTCGGCCGCGAAGTACGATGCGACGCTGTTGGGTTCGTTGTTGAGGATCAGGTTGATCGCGCCCTGACGATACAGGTGCACGTTCTTGGAACGGTGGGTCGCGACCTTGGTGAAGCCCATGATCTCGAAGATCGGCTCCAGGGTGCCAGGAGTCGGCGATGCGAACTCGATGAACTCAAAGCCCATCAGGCCCATTGGGTTTTCGTATAAATCGGTCATGGTGACGCCTCATCATTCTTATCAATTAACCAGAGTTATTTGTCAGTAATGCTGAGACCGGCGGGAGGTGCGCAGGAGATGCCTCGCACACTGCGGGCGAGGAAGTCGCCATAGATCAGTTGAAACCCGAATATCTTCATTGTCGACCCAAGGCTCTTGCGGGCGAGGCTTCTGCTGCCAGAAGACGATTATTATTGTATGCGTAACCCGATTCTACACAGCGTAAATAGGGTTGTCTGCCCTCTCTATAAAATCCGCCTTTTTGGCGCGGGCGCAAGGGGTTTGTTGCACAGGTAAATCCCCGCCAGTACCAAGCCGCCGCCCAGGCACAGGGTCAATGTCAGCTGTTCGCCGAGCAACAGCGCACCGAGCACCACCGCCGTCAACGGATTCAGCGCAATGAACACTCCGGAACGGGTCGCCCCGATTTTGCGGATGCCGTCGTAATAGCCGATGTAAGCCAGCGCCGAGCCGAGCACGCCGAGGTAGATCAGGCTCAGCCACTGTGGCGTGCCGAGGCTGATCAAGGCTGCCCCGCTCACTTCGCCGCGCATTACCGCCAGCCCCCATAGCATCACGGTGCCGATCAAAACCGAGAACGTCACGGTCTGCAGTGGGCCGAGGGACCGGTTCAGACCTTGGGAAAACAGCGAGTAGACACCCCACCCCACTACGCAGCCGAGAATCAATAGATCGCCGATCCACGCGTCAGGTGTCGTCGCAAGCAATTGCGGATTGCGGCTGACAATCACCAGACTGGCGCCGGCGATGCACAGCGCGATGCCAGCGACTTTCACCCGCCCCAGGCGTTCTTTGAACAGCAACCATGAGGCGAGGCCGATCACTGCCGGATTCAAAGCAACAATCAACGAAGCACGCGAGGCGTTGATGTAGTGCAAGCCATAAAAGAAGCACAGGTTGTAGAAGAAAATTCCGAAGAACCCCAGCAGCGTCAGTTGCAGCCATTGCCGGGGCGTTGGCCGCGCCAGCGGGATTCGCGCGATCCACAGAAACCCCAGCAGCGCCGCACTGGCGAGCAGGAAACGCAGGCTGGCAGCGAACAGCGGGCTGAGGCTGCCTGCCAGAAAACGCCCGGCGACAAAGGTCCCGCCCCAAATCATGGTGACCGCTGCAAGGGTTAGATAAACCGGGCGGTCGGAGGCTGTTGTGTGGGTTTGCTCAACGTTACGCATGAGGCTCCAAACGAAGAAAGCTGAAGGATGGCGTATCATTCACCTCATTCCTTGTCATCGTAAAATGAGCAAACACTCATGACCCTCACTCAATTGGAGATTTTCTCGCTGGTCGCGCAACTGCGCGGTTTCACCCTCGCCGCCCATCGTCTGGGAATTTCGCAGTCGGCCGTGTCGCATGCGCTGAAGTCGCTGGAGCAGGAACTGGGCGTCGAACTGTTACGCCGGCATCAGTCGCAGGTCGAACTCACCGACATCGGCGAGCAATTGCTGCAGCGCGCGCGGGCCATGCTTGGCCTGGCCAACACCTTGCGCCAGGAAGCGGCCGATGCGCGCGGCATGAAAAGCGGCACGTTGCGCATCGGCTCGTTCGGCCCCACCTCGTCGATCAAGTTGCTCCCGCCGATTCTCCGCCACTATCGCCAAGCGCATCCGGGCATCGAAGTGCACATTGATGAAGGGCCGGATCGGCAGATTGTCCAGTGGCTGGAAGAACGGCGAATCGACATCGGTTTTGTGGTGCTGCCCGAGGAACGTTTCGATACCTTCGCCCTGGCCGCAGACCAGATGGTCGCACTGCTGCCGGTCAATCATCCATTGGCCGCGTCCCCCGCACTGAGCCTCAAGGACTTGTGCGCCGATCCGTTTGTGCTGACCGAGGCTGGCTCCTCGGAGCTGGTTTCACGCTTGTTCAATGCCGCGCGCCTGCAACCGAACATCCGCTATCGTTGCTCGCAACTGCTCAGCACGCTGGATGTCGTTGGGCGTGGCGAGGCGATCACTATCGTCGCCGAAGGCTCCTTACCGGACGTTGCAACGCAGCGCTATGTAAAGAAGCCACTGTTGCCCACCGTGCAGCGCCAGATCGGCCTTGCCGTCCTCGATCAGCGCCAGGCATCTCCGGCCACGCTGGCCTTTATCGAACTGGCGACACAGATCCATCAACCGTGAGCAGCACAAGCGTCAACGGCCATCTATCATCCCTTCTGACTCCGCTGATTTTCACAGGCGCGCCGTTGCCAGGCCTGCATTCGAGAGTTTCACCCTATCGCATCAGGATGCGCCCATGCCCTTGACCGTCAGACCCCGCCGCAAACGTAGCGTGCGCATCATTGTGACCTCGCTTTGTGGTCTGCTGCCCGTCCTGTTGGGCAGCGCGATTCTGTATATGCAGGCCCAGCGGACCCTGCAACAGAGCACGCAAAACACCGCCGACGAAGCGCTGCGTCAGTTCGAATTGATGCTCGACAACACCGCCCAGGCCGCCAGTGATCTACTGCCCTTGGCCGGCCAGCCCTGCGAGAGCGTAAAACTGGCATTACGCGAACAGGTGACCCGTCGACCCTTCGTGCGCTCGACCAATCTGGTGTGGGACAACAACCTTTATTGCAGCTCGTTGTTCGGTGAGTTCAAGGAAGCCGTGAACCCGGGCGACTACACCCAGGGCAAACTGTGGTTGATGAACGGCAACCCCGTCACCCCGAACACCGCGCTGTTGGTGTATCGGCTCAGCGAAGGTCGCGGCGGCGCACTGACCACGCTCGATGGCTACCACCTGAGCAACGTGCTGCGCCTGATTGGTCGGCAGACGCTGTTGTTGCTGCAGGTCGGCGACAATTGGCTGTCGGCCGATGGCAAGGTGCATCAGGGTGCGCTGCCAGCATTGCCGGTGGCGCAGAGCATGCTGGCGTCTTCGCGCTACGCCTTCAGTGTCAGCGCCGGTTTCCCGCCAGGCGAGACCTGGCGCTACATGGCCGACGAGTACCCGCCGTTGTTCAGCCTGCTGATATTTTTCGGGGTGATTTCGGGCGCTATCGGCCATGTCCTGCAACGACGTTCCACCTCGCCCAGCCATGAAATGCTCCGTGCACTGGAGGCCGGCGAGTTCATCCCGTACTTCCAGCCGGTGGTGCATGGCGACAGCAAGAAGTGGTCCGGCGCTGAAGTGCTGATGCGCTGGAAGCACCCCAAGGAAGGTCTGGTGCGCCCGGACCTGTTCATCCCGTTCGCCGAACATTCGGGCCTGATCGTGCCCATGACCCGCGCGCTGATGCAGCAGACCGCCGCCCTGCTCGGCCCGCTGTCCCCGGACTTCGACAAGCCCTTCCACATCGGCATCAACATCACTGCCAGTCACTGTCAGGACCTGCAACTGGTCGACGACTGCCGCGAGTTTCTCGCTGCATTTGCGCCCGCCAGCGTCAGCCTGGTACTGGAGTTGACCGAGCGCGAACTGATCGAGCCAACCGACATTACGCACCAGTTGTTCGAGCAGTTGCATACGCTGGGTGTGATGATCGCCATTGACGACTTCGGTACCGGGCACTCGAGCCTGGGCTACCTGCGAACATTCAACGTCGACTTTCTCAAGATCGACCAAAGCTTCGTCGCGATGATCGGAATTGATGCGCTGTCACGGCATATTCTGGACACGATTATCGAACTTTCGGCCAAGCTCGATCTGGGTATTGTTGCCGAAGGTGTAGAAACTCAGGCACAGGCCGATTATCTGACTGCACACCACGTCAACTTCCTGCAGGGCTATCTGTTCGGGAAACCCATGCCCGGCGCCGACTTCATCGCGGCATTAAGTGACCATTAACTAAAATGAATTAACCCCGGGCGCTGCGAGCCGACGCACCAAATTGATACAAAACACCACTGTTGTTACATGACGACAACAACAGGATTTACTCTTGGCGCATTAACTACTACAATTTTTTCAGCCTGTGCAAGATTGGCAGGTGAGCCATTTATCACCGAGTCGCTTCAAGGCTCTTGGCTTATAGCTTTGTTTGCGGTTGGTATCAGCCAAACACACTATTGGAGTAAAGATATTGTCCAGACTCGCTGAATTTCGTGCAGCTGAAAAGGCCCTTCAGGAACAGCTCAAGCAGTTGGAATCGCTGAAGAACGATGCCGGGCTCAAGAAAGAAATCGAATTCGAAGAAAAGCTCCAGGGGCTGATGAAAACCTACGGCAAAGGCCTGAAAGACATCATCGCCATCCTCGATCCGAACCCGGGCAAATCCGGCCTGCAAGTGTCTGCCGCACCGAAAACCCGCCGCGCTCGCGTGGTCAAGGTCTATCAGAACCCGCACACCGGTGAACTGATCGAAACCAAGGGCGGCAACCACCGTGGCCTGAAAGCCTGGAAGGAACAGTACGGTGCAGCCACCGTTGATTCCTGGTTGCGCGGTTGATCTTGCGTCAACAAACAAGCCCTGCATTATGCAGGGCTTTTTTTTGGACAATATCTAACAAAAGCAACGATTTCCCTAGGGCTAGTTATGAAGCGGCTTTAACAGCCACAAGACGCGCGGCTAAACATTTTGCGCCGGGATGTTACCAGCGTAACCTGCGCTAACTTTGTGCTTAATGCCTTCGGGTATCTAACGCCCACCGATCAGCGAACAGAGGCTTAAAGTTTCAAGCTGTTTCTCGCGGCGACTATTTCGTCAGCGCTGGCCTTATAAACCTCAGCCTGACCGGCGTAAGAAAGTACATAAGCCTTATCCGCTTCGACCGCAGCGACCAATGTTTGCGACAACACATGACGGCCGTTTTCGGTGATCGTGCAGGTGGTCTCCAGTGCATCGAGAGCGCCGAGTTTTGCCGGGTGCACCTTGTTGCAAACACTCTGATAACCGCCCTGGAAGAAGTCTTTCTGAATCGACTTGCGCATCTCCAGCAGAACGCCCGGCACATTGACCTGATGGCCAGCCTCGACCTGGGTCATGGTCAACTCCATCACCATGACCTGATTGCCGTCGGCGTCGTTTTTCACCGCACGCTGGCGGGACACTTGCGGCGGTGTGTCGGGCAATGCCTGGACCTCCCAACCGGCAGGCCAGGTGATACTCGGCTGATCCGCCAGTGCCGGAACGGCCAGCAGCGACGAGAAAAGGACAACGAACAGCGCTTTGAACGGTCGGATCATTACCAGAGGCACTCGCAGATTGAGCAGTAAAGTCTGAGGCCGGCCCGTTCACAGAGCAAGCCGCGCATTCGGTTTGGCGATGCCGGCCCGCATGCGTATCATTGCGCCCATTCACTCGCCCCATTGTTACGGAGGGCCTATGAGCCTGCACGAACTGAACACTTTCCCCGGCGTTACCGCCACCCCGGACAGCGCAACCCGCAACTTCGTCTTCAACCACACCATGCTGCGTGTGAAAGACATCACTCAGTCGTTGGACTTCTACACCCGTGTACTGGGTTTCTCACTGGTCGAGAAGCGTGACTTTCCGGAAGCCGAATTCAGCCTGTACTTCCTCGCTCTGGTCGACAAGGCGCAGATCCCGGCCGACGCCGCTGCCCGCACCGAGTGGATGAAGTCGATTCCCGGCATCCTCGAACTGACCCACAACCACGGCACCGAAAACGACGCCGAATTCGCCTACCACAACGGCAACACCGACCCGCGTGGTTTCGGCCACATCTGCATCTCGGTGCCGGACATCGTTGCTGCGTGTGCACGTTTTGAAGAGCTGGGTTGTGATTTCCAGAAGCGCCTGACTGACGGCCGCATGAAAAGCCTGGCGTTCATCAAGGACCCGGATGGCTACTGGGTTGAAATCATTCAGCCTGCGCCGCTGTAACTGACTACATCAATCTCCTGCAGGCTCACTCCTGCAATTGAATATGTGTCAGGCATAAAAAAACCCATGATCGCTCATGGGTTTTTTCGTTTCAGCGACTGGCGTTTACGCCGGAGCCGACGTGCGGATCAAGTGATCGAACGCGCTGAGGGAAGCCTTGGCGCCCTCGCCCACCGCAATCACGATCTGCTTGTACGGCACGGTAGTCACGTCACCGGCAGCGAAGATGCCCGGGATCGACGTCTCGCCACGGTTGTCGACGATGATTTCGCCGCGCGGCGACAGCTCGATGGTGCCTTTGAGCCAGTCGGTGTTGGGCAGCAGACCGATCTGCACGAAGATCCCCTCCAGCTCGACGGTGCGCAGTTCATCACTGTTGCGATCCTTGTAGCGCAGGCCATTGACCTTCTCGCCGTTCCCGGTGACTTCAGTGGTTTGCGCACTGGTGATCACGGTGACGTTCGGCAGGCTGTGCAGTTTGCGTTGCAGTACCGCGTCGGCGCGCAGTTGCACGTCGAACTCCAGCAGCGTCACGTGCGCCACGATCCCGGCCAGGTCGATGGCCGCCTCAACGCCGGAGTTACCGCCGCCGATCACCGCCACGCGCTTGCCTTTGAACAGCGGGCCGTCGCAGTGCGGGCAGTACGCCACGCCTTTGTTGCGGTATTGCTGCTCACCTGGCACGTTCATTTCACGCCAGCGCGCACCGGTCGCCAGAATCACGCTCTTGGCTTTGAGGGTCGCGCCGCTGGCGAAGTGGACTTCGTGCAGCTCGCCGTTCTTGCCCGGGATGAGCTTATCGGCACGTTGCAGGTTCATGATGTCAACGTCGTATTGCTTGACGTGTTCTTCCAGCGCCGTGGCCAGTTTCGAGCCTTCGGTTTCCTGCACGGAAATGAAGTTCTCGATGGCCATGGTGTCCAGCACCTGACCACCGAAACGCTCAGCCGCGACACCGGTGCGAATGCCTTTACGCGCAGCATAGATCGCTGCCGAAGCACCGGCCGGGCCACCACCAACCACCAGCACATCAAACGCTTGCTTGGCACTGATTTTCTCGGCCTGACGCTCAATGGCGCCGGTGTCGAGTTTGGCGAGGATCTCTTCCAGGCCCATACGGCCCTGACCAAAGTTCTCCCCATTAAGGTAGATGCTCGGCACGGCCATGATCTTGCGATCGTTGACTTCGTCCTGGAACAGCGCGCCGTCGATGGCAACGTGACGGATGTTCGGATTCAGCACAGCCATCAGGTTCAGCGCCTGGACCACATCCGGGCAGTTCTGGCACGACAGCGAGAAGTAGGTTTCGAAGGTGAATTCACCTTTGAGCGAACGGATCTGCTCGATCACTTCGGCACTGGCTTTCGATGGGTGGCCGCCGACTTGCAGCAGGGCCAGCACCAGGGAAGTGAATTCGTGGCCCATCGGGATGCCGGCGAAACGCAGGCTGATGTCGGCCCCCGGGCGATTGATCGAGAACGATGGCTTGCGTGCATCGTCACCGTTGTCGATCAAGGTAATCTGGCTCGAAAGACTGGCAACGTCTTTCAGCAGTTCCAGCATTTCACGGGATTTCGCACCGTCGTCGAGGGAGGCAACGATCTCGATCGGCTGGGTGACCCGTTCCAGGTACGATTTCAACTGGGCTTTAAGATTGGCGTCCAACATACGGGCGATTTCCTTTATTTGAGGCGAAAAAAAGCCCGAGCGAATCTCGCCCGGGCATTTTTATTGGGCGGTGCAGCGTACTTAAGAAGGTGCGGCGTACCGCCCTGAGTTGCGTGTCACAGACTTAGATCTTGCCGACCAGGTCCAGGGACGGTGCCAGAGTGGCCTCGCCTTCTTTCCACTTGGCTGGGCAAACTTCGCCTGGGTGAGCAGCAACGTACTGAGCAGCCTTGATCTTGCGCAGCAGTTCGGAAGCGTCACGGCCAACGCCGCCATCGTTCAGTTCAACGATTTTGATCTGGCCTTCAGGGTTGATCACGAAGGTGCCACGGTCAGCCAGACCGGCTTCTTCGATCAGCACGTCGAAGTTGCGGGAGATGACGTGGGTCGGGTCGCCGATCATGGTGTATTCGATTTTGCCGATGGCTGGCGAAGTGTTGTGCCAGGCAGCGTGGGCAAAGTGGGTGTCGGTCGAAACGCTGTAGATTTCCACGCCCAGTTTCTGGAACGCAGCGTAGTTGTCGGCCAGGTCTTCCAGTTCGGTTGGGCAAACGAAGGTGAAGTCGGCTGGGTAGAAGAACACTACGGACCATTTGCCTTTCAGGTCAGCGTCCGAGACTTGTACGAAGTCGCCGTTTTTGAACGCGGTAGCTTTGAACGGTTTTACTTGGCTGTTGATGATAGGCATTGATGACTCTCCGTCAGGGTTGTGAATTCGATGGGTGAATCCTACCCACTCACTCGACGGATGGCTCATTGGCAAACCTGATGCTGCTGATTTGTTTTCGCTATTAGCTGACTGTATTAATAGAAGAAAACGATATCTACGACGTAAGCGGTTTATCCGTAATCCGAGCCATCCCGTGAAAGGGGCTGGCTTCAACATAGCGCATGGCTGACTTCATATCCTTCCAGCCGACGTAACTCATCAACGACTTCAGATCCCAGCCGCTTTGATGCGCCCACGTGGCAAAGCCGCGGCGCAGGGAGTGGCTGGTGTAGCGTTCGGCTGAAATCCCGGCGCGCTCCAGCGCCTGGCGCAGCAATGGAATCACGCTGTTGGCGTGCAAGCCCTCCTCGCTCAAATGGCCCCAACGGTCGATCCCGCGAAACACCGGGCCGCGCACCAACGCCGCTTCGGTGATCCAGTCAATATAAGCCTGCACCGGGCACAGCTTCAGCAGCGCCGGCGCCTGATAGGTCTGCCCGAGGTTTTCGCGATCGCCCTTGCTGCGCGGCAGATACAAGGTGATGCCGCTACCGGCGTGCGCCTGCACATGCTCGATCTGCAGCCGGCACAGCTCATCACTGCGAAAGCCGCGCCAGAAGCCGAGCAGAATCAGCGCCCGGTCGCGATAGGCCTTGAGCAGTTGCGGGCGATCCTGCTGCTGTCGGGCACTGCTGGCTTCCTGCTCCAGCCAATCGACCACGTGCTGCAGATCGTGCAGTTGCAGCGGCTCGGCCTGTTTCTCCTGCGCCGGATGCAGCGCGCGAATGCCTTTGAACACCTTGCGCACCACCGGCGCCTTGGTCGGATCGGCAAAGCCCTGGCTGTTATGCCATTGCGCCAGTGCCGACAGGCGCAGCTTCAGCGTATTGATCGACAGCACCCCGGCATGCTCGACCAGGTAACGCGCAACGCTGTCGGCCGTCGCCGGCAGGAAGCCACCCCACTTCACTTCAAAGTGCTCGATTGCCGAGCGATAGCTGCGGCGGGTGTTGTCACGGGTGGCGGCTTGCAGATAGCGATCGATATCGCTCATGGGCTGTGTTCTCGCAGACGTACTGATTCAGGGCGCAAAAAAGCCATTTAAGCACCTGACATTGGGTAATACCAGTATATCCCGCCTCTTTATAATCAATCATTTAACTTTATTTTCAGCGTGGTACACTGCGTACTTTGGTGGCATGTACCACAGTACGAAATGGTAGGAGTTCACATGGCCCGTGGCGGCGTAAATAAAGCGGTGGTTCAGATAGCGCGCACAGCGATTCTGGCCCGAGGCGAACACCCGAGCATCGATGCAGTACGCATCGAACTGGGCAATACCGGTTCGAAAACCACGATCCATCGCTATCTGAAAGAGCTGGACGACGGCAGTCAGCCGGTCGAAGCGCCCGCAGAACCGATCAATGACGAGCTGACGGCACTGGTCTCGCGCCTCGCCCAGCGCCTCAAAGAACAGGCGCAAGAGCCCATCGAACAAGCCCGCGAGCAGTTCGAAGAACAGCGCGAAACGCTGGAAGCGCAATTGAAGCAAGTGCGCCAGGCACTCGAGCAACTGGAACAGCAGCACGATATTCAAGGCGCCGCGCTGGCCAGGGAATCCGAGGCGCTGAACGACACCCGCTCGATGCTGCAGACCGAGCAAACGCGCAACGCCGGGCTGAACCAGGCACTGGCCGACTTCGAGTTGCGCTTGCAGGACAAGGACGAGCAGATCCGCTCGCTGGAAGAAAAACACCTGCACGCCCGCGATGCGCTGGAGCACTACCGCAACGCCACCAAAGAGCAGCGCGAGCAGGAACAGGCTCGTCACGAAGGGCAGATCCAGCAGTTGCAGATGGAGCTGCGTCAGGCGCAACAAAGTGCGCTGGTGCGTCAGGACGAGATCACCCAGTTGCACCGTGACAACGAACGCTTGCTTACCGAGAACCGTGGCACCCAGCGCGAACTGAGCCTGATGCAGGATCAGCTCAAGCACAGCAATCAGCGCCAGGATCAACTGCTCGAACAGGCCAACCGTGTCGACAGCGAACGCACCCTCCTCCAGGAACGCCTGCGCGTGGCCCTGCTGGAAAGTCAGACGCTGAAACAGAACGTCGACGAACAGCTGCTGCTCAATCAGTCACTGGAAAAAGAGTTGACCAAGACTCAGGCGAGCCTCGAAGACAGCCTGCGTCTGGCGGCTACCGTTGCGGCAGCGCCAGACACGGCCAAACCGAAGGACGCTTAAGCGCCGACCGGCGTTCGCATGGTAACGAACTCTTCGGCGGCCGTCGGGTGAACCCCGATTGTGTCGTCGAAGTCACGTTTGGTGGCGCCGGCCTTCAGCGCGATCGCCAGGCCTTGGACGATCTCACCCGCATCAGGGCCGACCATGTGGCAGCCCAGCACTTTGTCGGTCTTGGCATCCACCACCAGCTTCATCAGGGTTTTCTCCTGACATTCGGTCAGGGTCAACTTCATCGGACGGAAGCGGCTCTCGAAAATCACTACTTCGTGACCCGCGTCCCGCGCCTCTTCTTCGGTCAGGCCGACAGTGCCGATGTTGGGCAGGCTGAACACCGCCGTCGGGATCATCTTGTAATCCACCGGACGGTATTGCTCAGGCTTGAACAGTCGCCGCGCCACCGCCATGCCTTCGGCCAGTGCCACCGGCGTCAGCTGCACGCGACCGATCACATCGCCCAGCGCGAGAATCGACGGCTCGCCTGTCTGGTATTGCTCGTCGACCTTGATGAAGCCCTTGTCGGTGAGCTGCACATCAGTATTTTCCAGGCCCAGGTTGTCCAGCATCGGACGACGACCCGTGGCGTAGAACACGCAATCGGCTTCCAGCACGCGACCATCCTTGAGGGTCGCTTTCAAGCTGCCGTCAGATTGTTTGTCGATGCGCGCGATGTCGGCATTGAATTGCAGATCCATGCCGCGCTTGGTCAGCTCTTCCTGCAGGTGCTTGCGCACTGAGCCATCGAAACCGCGCAGGAACAGATCACCGCGATACAGCAGCGTGGTATTCGCGCCCAGACCGTGGAAGATCCCGGCGAACTCGACCGCGATGTAACCGCCACCGACCACCAGCACACGTTTCGGCAGCTCTTTGAGGAAGAACGCCTGATTGGAGCTGATCGCGTGTTCGTGCCCCGGAATCTCCGGGATCTGCGGCCAGCCGCCAGTGGCGATCAGGATGTTTTTCGCGGTGAAGCGCTCACCATTGACCTCGACCTCGTGCGGGCCGACGATCTTCGCGTGCGCCTCGTGCAGGGTCACGCCGCTGTTGACCAGCAGATTGCGATAAATGCCGTTGAGGCGATTGATCTCGCGATCCTTGTTGGCGATCAATGTCGCCCAATCGAAATTCGCTTCGCCAAGACTCCACCCGAAACCGGAAGCCTGCTCGAAGTCTTCGGCGAAATGCGCGCCGTACACCAACAACTTTTTCGGCACGCAACCGACGTTGACGCAAGTGCCGCCCAGATAGCGGCTCTCGGCCACCGCCACTTTTGCGCCGAAACCGGCGGCAAAACGCGCTGCGCGTACACCGCCGGAACCGGCACCAATCACATAAAGGTCAAAATCGTAGGCCATTTCTATCTCCTCGGCAGGCCATCAGCATACCCGCAGCGCTCCATTGGGCAAGCGCTGTGCGCAGCTTTTCACCTTGGGCGGCCAAGTCGGACAACCTCTCCAAATAATAATATTTCTCGTTTGTTACTAAATCGCCGGGCTGCACCTCGTCTCTGAACCAACGGATTTTTTCTCTCGAAGACAAGGAGTCGGCTGCGATGTTCGCGCCCATCACCCGTTCCATGACCCTCACTTTCGGCCTGTGCAGTGCCGCGTTGAGTCCCGATCTGCTGGCTGACGCTGCCCCGGAAACACCGGCGCAATCCGCCGCCCAGGCACTGGAGCTGGCAGCCACCAGCGTCAGCGCCGAGGGCCTGGGCATCAACACCGAAAACACTCACGCCTACACCACCGGCGCGATGAGCACCGCAACGCGGATGAACCTGTCAATCAAGGAAACCCCGCAATCGGTGTCGGTGGTCACGCGTCAGCAGATGGACGATTTCAAACTCGGTACATTGTCCGACGCCATGAGCCAGACCACCGGCATCGTCGTGCAGCACAACGACTCGGATCGGGTCAGCTACTCGGCGCGCGGTTACTCGATCGACAATTTCCAGATCGACGGGATGCTGAACACCTTCAGCTACATGAAGTCCGACGCCGACACCATCATCTACGACCGGATTGAAGTGGTGCGCGGCGCAACCGGACTCACCACCGGCGCCGGCGATCCCTCGGCAACCATCAACATGGTGCGCAAACGTCCGACTGCCCAACTGCAAGCGCTGGCAGGCGTCAGCGGCGGCAGCTATGACGACTACTACAGCTACGTCGATGTCGGCGGCCCGCTGGCGTTCGATGGTCGCTTGCGCGGGCGCACGGTACTGGCCTATCGCGACAGCCAGTCGTTCCGCGACAAGTACGCGCTGCAACGTGAAGTCGGCTACGGCATCCTCGAAGCCGACCTGACCGACTCCACCGTATTGGCAGTCGGTTATGACTATCAGGACAAACAGGTTCAGGGCACCTCGTGGGGCACCGTGCCCTACTGGAATGCCGAGGGCGGCAAGGCCGGGCTGGGGCGCTCGACCAACATGGCCACCTCCTGGAGTTCCTGGCCGCTGCGCGACAAGACCGCGTTCGCCAACCTCGACCAGCAAATGGCCGGCGGCTGGCACTTGAAAGCCGCCTACACCCATCGTAAAAGCGACACCGACGGCAAGATCTACTACGGCGGTGGCGGCTTCCCCGAAGCCGACCGCAGCGGCATGTCCGCCAACACCAGCCACATGGCCGGCAACCAAACCATGAAGGCGTATGACTTCAACGTCTCCGGCCCCTACTCGCTGCTCGGACGCGAGCACGAAATGATGTTCGGCTACGGCGAAGCCGAACGCCGCTCCGATGACCCGTACACCATCGCCGGTGCGCTGCCGGCCGGTTACGACACCATCCGTGACTGGAAGTACATGGGCGACATCGGCAAATTCCCGGACACCGTGACCGGACTGAGCGGCTTCAAGGATTACACCCGGCAAAAGGCCGGTTACCTGGCAACGCGCCTGAGCTTCACCGATGAACTGCATGCGGTGCTCGGCAGTCGTTACGGCAGTTGGAAGACAGCCAGCACCACCAACGCCTACGACGATAACCTGCACCTGAGCGGCGTCGACAAAAGCAGCCAGCAACACAACGACATGTGGACGCCTTACGCCGGTCTGCTGTACGACCTGACGCCGGAATACACCGCCTACGTCAGCTATACCGACATTTTCAAACCACAGACCAAACGCGACGCCAATCGCAAATACATCGAGCCGGTGGTCGGCAGCAACTACGAGGTGGGCCTCAAGGGCAGCCTGCTCGATGAGCGCCTGAACCTGTCCACGGCGTTGTTCTGGAGCAAGCAGGACAACGTCGCCGAACTGGACGATTCAGTGGTGCCGGACCCGGTGACCGGCGAGCAGTTCTACAAGTCCGGCGGCAAGGGCAACAAGGTCAATGGCTTTGAAGCGGAGGTCTCCGGGGAGGTTCTCGACGGCTGGAACATGACCGCCGGCTACACCTACACCCACTCGGTCAACGGCGAAAAACAGCGCACCAACACCAATGAGCCGCTGAACATGTTGCGCCTGTCCACGGCCTATCGCCTGCCGGGCAACTGGCACGCTCTGACCGTAGGGGGCGCCGTGAACTGGCAGAGCGATGTCTATGGTGCATCCAACCGTCCGGTCGGTCGTGGTGCCAATGGCCGGCTCATCACCGAACGCGCGCAAATCAGTCAGGGCGCCTACACCGTGGTCAAGCTGATGTCGCGTTATGAGTTCGACAGGCACCTGTCGGCATCGCTCAACGTCGATAACCTGTTCGACAAGAAGTATTACGACAACGTCGGCTTCTACAACGGCGTGTACTGGGGCGACCCGCGCACGGTGACCCTGAGCCTGGACTGGAAGCTCTGATCCAGCGCATCGCGCCATTACAGGGCAATCCCTGGCGAAGTGTTAACCCCGAGTTAATTCACGCTGGGGACACTGTGCCCCGAGATCTGCTTCATGGACGAACGGCTCCCACGTTTTTCAGTAGGAGGCACCATGAACACCAGCACCGTAATCCTTGCCGGGCTACTCGCCCTCGGTTCCGCCAGCGCCTTTGCCGAGGGCGGCGCCGAACGCATGCGGCATTACTACGACAACTTCCCGGTCCACCACGCGCAAAGCGAGCAGCAGAGCGCATCCAAAACGGTGGAACTGAAGGTTCCAGACGATCAGACCGCACAAGTCACCGAGTCTTATCGCGACTGATTCAACGAGCAACCGATGGACCTCCGATGGCTCCGCTCTGGCCTCGGAGACGACAGTTGGGCGCCCTGTTCGGGGCGCCTTTTTTTATGCCTGCAGATCCTTGATCCAGAACAGCATGCGACCATGCTCGGGGTCGAACATCCCCGGGGCAAAACCGAACTTGCGATAAGAGTTCTGCGCCACGGCGTTGCCTTCGAGTACTTCCAGGGTGATTTTGCAGCAACCGCGCTGGCGGGAAATATCCTCGACCTTGCGCAGCATTTTCTGACTCAGCCCGAGGCCGCGAAATTTCGCCACCACCGCCACGTCATGAACATTGACCAGCGGTTTGCAGGCAAACGTCGAGAAGCCTTCGAAGCAGTTCACCAGCCCTGCCGGTTCACCGCCGACAAAAGCCAGCACGCTGAAAGCATGGGGTCTGCGCGCCAGCTCTTCGGGCACGCGACGCAGCAGTTCGGGGGCAAGCGAATGACCGCCACCCATGGGATCTTCTGCGTAGTGATTGAGCACGATGCCGATGGCTTCGGCGTGCAGTGGGTTGGTGTAGCTGGCTTGAAGCACAAGAACTTCTGCGGAATCCATTTCCATCCCCGATCATGACCCCGGCGTGCAAGGCGCGCACCTGAAAGGCTGTTCGACCATAACGCGAGGCTGATTCAACCTACAACCTCTAAAGATGAAAATCGTCGGCGAGGAATGTTACCGGCTGTTCAATGTCCCCCACGCGTTCTGGTAAGCCATGGTCAGTAAGTGATGGGACAGCGGTTGGCTCATGCTTGCGCCCTCTTCGCTCATTCGGCAAAACGCTGCAGTTGCATCTCCTGCAAGCGGCTGAGGGTGCGGCGGAACGGGAACTCCAGATACCCCTCGGTGTACAGCGCCTCCATCGGTACCTGAGCCTCGATGTACAGAGGGACTTTACGGTCGTAACACTCGTCGACCAACGCGATGAAGCGGCGCACACCGTCGTCGTGAACCGACAATTGCGGCAACTCGCGGTCACCGGCCACCACCTGCGCCGAGCCGTCTTCCGTACCGCGAGCGATACGCCCCTCGCGTTTTTGTGCACTGAGGTTCGGCACTTCGCTCAACAGAATAGATCGATAGCTATCGCACAGGGTAATGAAGTCCATGGCAGCGAACGGTTGCTCGCAGAGATCGGCATAGCGACACCAGAGCACCGCCGCACTGGCCTGCACCACGTTCAGTACCCGGTGTCCCACAGGGACCGGCTCCGCGCTGGCAGGTTGCCCGGCGTTGAGCGACTGGAAGACTGGCTCCAGCGCACTGCCTTGCCCAGGCTCTGCGACAAAATATCGCTGCCGGGCGGTGCCCGGGTGCAGGCGATGATCCTCGGCACCGTTCACCGCAACGACTTGCATGTGGGCCTTGATCGCGGCAATTGCCGGGACAAACCGGTCGCGGTTGAAACCATCGGCATACAGCTCATCCGGCGGCAGGTTGGAGGTGCAGACCACCACCACGCCTTCGTCGAACATCACCTGGAACAGCCGCCCGAGGATAATCGCGTCGCCGATATCGTTGACGAACAGCTCGTCAAAACACAGCACCCGCACTTCAGCCGCCAGTTCCCTGGCCAGTGCCCGCAGCGGGTCAGCAATCCCGGTCAACTGGAATGAGCGCTGATGCACCCAGCCCATGAAGTGATGAAAATGTTGACGCCGGGCCGGCACCCGCAGGCTTTGATAGAACTGATCCATCAACCAGGTCTTGCCACGCCCGACCGGGCCCCACAAGTACACGCCGGTGACCGAACGAGCACCGGCGTGCAAGGCTTCATGGCATTTTTGCAACGCCCAGACCGCGTGCTCCTGGGCTTCATCCTGGATGAAACCCTTGTGCTGGATCGCGTGTTGCCAGGCGCTTAAGGGAGAGTCGAAAGTCATGCGCGGCAGTATGCCACGATGTCCCTGAAAAACAGGTGGACTTTTGTGGGAGCGGGCTGCTCCGAAGATCCCTGCGGGAGGGGGCTTGCTCCCGAAGGCGGTGGGGCAGCCAACATCATCGGTGAATGACACTCCGCCTTCGTGAGCAAGCCCACTCCCACAGAGGATTTGTGGTGTGTCAGAGGTCGAGTGTGTGTCTTGGTGCCTCGGAGCACAGTGCAGCAACTGCCTGGAAGACAGATTCCTGTAGGAGTGAGCCTGCTCGCGATGGCGGTGTCAGCCAACATCTTCGGTGAATGACACTCCGCCTTCGGGAGCAAGCCCACTCCCACAGGGGATTTGTGGTGTGTCAGAGGTCGAGTGTGTGTCTTGTTGCCTCGGAGCACAGTACAACAACTGCCTGGAATAGAGATTCTCTGTGGGAGGGGGCTTGCTCCCGAAGGCTGTGGGGCAGCCAGCATCATCGGTGAATGACACTCCGCCTTCGTGAGCAAGCCCACTCCCACAGGGGATTTGTGGTGTGTCAGAGGTCGAGTGTGTGTCTTGTTGCCTCGGAGCACAGTGCTAGAACTGCCTGTAATAGAGATTCTCTGTGGGAGGGGGCTTGCTCCCGAAGGCGGTGGGGCAGCCAGCATCATCGGTGAATGACACACCGCTTTCGTGAGCAAGCCCACTCCCACAGGTTTTTTGTGGTGTTTCAGAGGTCGACTTTGTGTCGGGCGGCATACAGGCAGAGCATTTCCATGGCGAGGGTCGCCGCCGCCAGCGACGTCACCTCCGCATGGTCATAGGCCGGCGCCACTTCCACCACGTCCATCCCCACCAGGTTGATCCCGCGCAAACCGCCGAGTATTTCCAGCGCCTGCGCCGTGCTTAATCCGCCGCACACCGGAGTGCCAGTGCCCGGTGCGAATGCCGGGTCGAGGCAGTCGATATCAAAGGTCAGGTACACCGGGTTGTCACCGACTCGCGCACGAATCGCCTCGACAATCGCCTCACAGCCCCGCCGATGCACCTGGCGTGCGTCGAGTACGGCAAAACCCTGATGATCGTCATTGGTGGTGCGCAATCCGATCTGCACCGAGCGCGATGGATCCACCAGCCCTTCTTTGGCGGCGTGCCAGAACATGGTGCCGTGATCGACGCGCTTGCCGTCCTCGTCCGGCCAGGTGTCGCTGTGCGCGTCGAAGTGGATCAACGACAGCGCACCGTGTTTACGTGCATGGGCCTTGAGCAGCGGATACGTGATGAAGTGGTCGCCGCCAAACGTCAGCATCGCACTGCCGGCATCGAGAATCCGCTCGGCGTGAGCCTCGATGCTTTCCGGGATGGTGTGCGCCGAGCCGTAATCGAAGTCGCAGTCGCCGTAGTCGATCACCGCCAGATGATCGAACGGGTCGAACGCCCACGGCCAGTGCCGTTCCCAGGCAATCGCGGTGGACGCTGCGCGAATCCCCCGTGGCCCGAAACGCGCGCCCGGGCGGTTGCTGGTGGCGGTGTCGAACGGTACGCCGCTGACCGCTACGTCGACGCCGCGCAAATCACGGCTGTAGCGGCGACGCATGAAACTGGTGATCCCGGCGTAGGTGCTTTCGGCGCAAGTGCCGTACAGGCTGTCACGGGTCATGGCTTGGTCGTTGAGCATCGGCACGTCCATTGGTGTGCTCCTCTGGTTATTGATGGCTACGGAAAGTGGTCCACAGGCGCGTACGCTGACGCATGTCCTTGAGGCTCATGCTGCGATCGGCGTACAAGCGGTCGCGCACTTCGGCGGGCGGGTAAATGTCCGGATCGTTGCGCACCGCTTCATCCACCAGCGGCGTCGCGGCCTGGTTGGCGGTGGCGAAAAACAGTGTGTTGGTCAGCTCGGCCACAGACTCGGGGCGCAGCATGAACTCGATGAACGCCCGCGCCGCTTGCGGGTTTGGCGCGTCCTTGGGAATGGCCAGGTTGTCCTGCCAGATCAACGTACCTTCGCGTGGAATTCGGTAAGCGACCTCATAAGGTTTGTTGGCCTTGTGCGCCTGATCGGCAGCCATGCTCACGTCACCGTTGTAGGTCAGCGCCAGGCACACGCTGCCGTTCGCCAGATCGCTGATCTGCCGGCCAGTGGCGACGTACAGCACCGAGGGCTGGAGTTTGTGCAACAACGCTTCAACAGCGGCCAGATCAGTCTTGTCGGTGCTGTAGGGATCTTTGCCCAGATAGTGCAGTGCCAGGCCAATGACCTCCTGCGGCGAGTCGAGCACGGCAATCGCGCAGTCCTTGAGTTTGCTCGCGTACTCGTGCTTGAACAGCAGATCCAGGCTGTTGAGCGGCACGTCCGGCAGGCGACTTTTCACTGCCTCGACGTTAATGCCCAAGCCCAGCGTGCCCCAGGTGTAGGGCACGGCGTAGCGATTGCCGGGATCGACTGCCGTGAGTTTCTGCAGCAGATCGGGATCAAGATTGGTGTAACCCTTGAGGCCTTCATGGGGGATTTCCTTCAGCGCGCCAGCGGCCAACCCTCGGGCCAGAACGCTGGAGGACGGCACGACCACGTCATAGCCGCTGCCACCGGTCAGCAGTTTGGTTTCCAGCACCTCGGACGTGTCAAAGGTGTCGTAACGCACATGAATACCGGTTTCCTGCTCGAAGCGCTGCAGGGTTTGCGCCGGCACGTAATCGGCCCAGCTGTAGAGGTTGAGGGTTTTGTCCTCGGCCTGGGCATGCAGGGCCACGGATAACAACAGCGCGGGAAAACACAGCTTGAACACGGGAGCCATGACGAACACCTGACCGGAGGAAGTGGTTGCAGGATGCGGGCTCGGATACATTGCGGGAATATCAAGTTTGTTAACCTGACTTTATCCAGAGGTAATGTAATGCTCGGTCAACTCCACGATATCGACCTGCAGTTGCTGCGCCTGTTTGTGCAGGTCGTGGAATGTGGCGGCTTCAGTGCCGCACAAGGTGAACTGGGCCTGAGTCAGTCGAGCATCAGCCAGCAAATGGCCAAACTCGAAACGCGCCTCGGCTATCGCCTGTGCAGCCGTGGCAAGGGCGGCTTCAGCGTCACGCCCAAGGGCGAGCAGTTGCTGATTGCGATCCGTACGTTGTTCGAATCCATCGAAACCTTCCGCCATCAATCCAACGGCGTCGCCGGACGGTTGATCGGTGAAGTGCGCCTGGGCTTGTCGGAAGCGCTCGATCAGTCGGTACTGCTGCGGGTCGCGGAGGCAATCCGGCGCTTTCGCGGGCGCGATGAGTCGGTGCGCATCGAGTTGATCAGCGCGATGCCTGGGGAGATGGAGCGCCTGCTGCTGCAACAGCGACTGGACCTGGCCATCGGTTATTTCTCACAAGTACAGAGCGCTTTCGATTACCACGAGCTGTTCAGGGAAACCCAGCATTTGTACTGCGCGCAGGGCCATCCGCTGTTTACCGTCGATACGCCGGACGATGCGGCGCTGCAGGCCTGCGACCGGGTCGATCATCCGTACCGCTTCATGCGCACGGGCGAGCCGTTCGCGGACAAGCGCTTTTCCGCGCGTTCGGAACAGGTCGAGGGCACCCTCGCCTTCATTCTTTCCGGCAAGCACGTCGATTATCTGCCCGATCACTATGCACGGGTCTGGGAGGATAAGGGCCTGCTGCGGGCACTGCGGCCAGGAGCATTGAGCTTCGAGGTGGCATTTCATCTGGCCCGACATCGGGCGCAGGTGCCAGGGGATGCACAGAAGGCGTTTGAAGAGGATTTGCTCAGTGCATTTAATTTATGAGCCAGACTGCTACTTGTGGCGAGGCGGACTTGCTGGCTCACCAGGGCTTTACTTGCATTTGCGATTTTATGCCCAAACCCCTCTCGCCCAATAAAACCTGACCTTTCAGGCAATTTTTGCTCGTTGCCCTCGCCGCCCTCTTCCGGCATCCTGCGCCTCCATTTTCTGACCCGGCCCCGCCTCACGGCGCGCAAAACACCATGACCGCCTCTGAAAAAGTCCCGCGCAACAACGATCTGATCTACGGCCTCAACGACCGTCCACACCTGACTGCCACCGTATTCGCCGCACTGCAGCACGTGCTGGCCAGCTTCGTCGGCATCATCACCCCGACCCTGATCATGGGCGGCGCCCTGGGCCTGCAAAGTGAAATACCGTATCTGATCAGCATGGCGCTGTTCGTCTCGGGGCTGGGCACGTTTGTTCAGGCGCGGCGTTTCGGTCCGGTCGGCTCAGGCTTGTTATGCCTGCAAGGCACCAGTTTTTCCTTCATCAGTGTGATTCTCAGCGCCGGTTTCATGGTCAAGGCCCGGGGCGGCGGCACCGATGAAATCCTCTCGACGATTTTCGGCGTGTGCTTTTTCGCCGCATTCATCGAAGTGGTGTTGAGCCAGTTCATTGGCAAACTGCGCATGCTGATCACCCCGGTGGTCACTGGCACCATCATCACCCTGATGGGCCTGTCGCTGATCAAAGTGGCGATGACCGACATCGCCGGTGGCTTCGGCGCTGCCGATCTGGGCGCGGCCAGCCATGTGTTCCTGGCGGCGCTGGTGCTGGGCACCATCGTTGTGCTGAACCGGGTCGATGTGCCGTTTCTGCGCCTGGGCGCCATCGTCATCGGCCTGACCCTTGGCTATGTGGTCGCGTGGCTGATGGGCACGGTGGATTTCGCCAACCTGCCCGAGGTGCCGCTGGTCAGCGTGCCGGTACCGTTCAAGTACGGTTTCAACTTCGACTGGGTGGCATTCGTGCCGGTGGCGGTGATTTTCCTGGTCTCGCCGCTGGAAGCGGCCGGTGACCTGACCGCCAACTCGATGATCTCGCGGCAACCGGTCAAAGGCCCGCTGTACATCCGCCGGATCAAGTCCGGCCTGCTCGCCGACGGCCTCAACTCGGCCATGGCAGCCGTGTTCAACAGCATGCCGATGGTGACGTTTGCGCAGAACAACGGCGTGATCCAGTTGACCGGCGTTGCCAGCCGCTACGTGGCGTTCTTCATCGCCGGCCTGTTGGTGCTGCTGGGCCTGTTCCCGATGATCGGCGCGGTACTGCAACTGATGCCCAAACCGGTGCTTGGCGGTGCTGAGTTGGTGATGTTCGGCACTGTAGCCGTGGCCGGGATCAAGATTCTCGCCGAGGCTGGGCTGCATCGGCGCAACATGCTGATCGTGGCGATTTCTATCGGCATGGGCTTGGGCATCGCGGCTGTGCCTGAAGTGTTGCGCGAGTTGCCGCAGGCGCTGCGCAACATCTTCGAATCGCCGATCACCGTCGGTGCGTTGTGCGCTATCGTGCTGAATATCTTCCTGCCGGAAGAGTTCATGGAGCTTGAGGAAGACGATTTCGATCCGGAAGCGTCGATTCTGCAGGTCATGGAAAATCCCGATCTGCCGGCCAAAGCTGAACCTGCAACCGCCGCGGCGGTCGCACAGTTGAACCGCTGACGCTGCGCCTTGAACAAAGGGCTGAGCCGGCAACGGTTCGGCCCTTTTTTTGAGAGACTGTTTATGCGCCGCTTCCACGCCGTCATCCTGTCCCTGCTGCTGTTGTCCCTGAGCGCCTGCGCGCTGTTTCCCAACCGAGATCCGGTGAACATCAACGTGGTCGGCCTCGAACCGTTGCCGAGCCAGGATCTGGAAGTGCGCTTCGCGATCAAGTTGCGGGTGCAGAACCCCAACGAAACCGCCATCGATTACACCGGCATCGCCCTCGACCTTGAGGTCAACGGCCATCCTTTGGCCTCGGGCGTGAGTGATCAGGTCGGCTCGATCCCGCGTTTCTCGGAAACCGTGGTCAGCGTGCCGGTCAGTGTTTCCGCGTTCTCGGTGCTGCGCCAGACGCTGGGCCTGAGCCAGACGCAAACCCTCGATAACCTGCCCTACGTGCTGCGCGGCAAACTGGCCGGTGGCTTGTTCGGCACCATGCGATTTGTCGACAGCGGCAAGCTCAGCCTGCCGAGAGCCACTGCTGCGACGTGGTAATCAATTGCACACACATTCCCTGTGGGAGCGGGCTTATGCGGTGAAGCGTACGCCGGGTTTGGCGCGTTCATCGACACTCAACTCAAACACATCAGGCCGCGCATAGTGGCCAACCACGTCATAGTCATATCGCGCCCGAACCAGTTCATCGGTATCGATTTGCGCCGTCAGCAATCCCGCCTCGCCGCGCAAAGGCCCTGCCAGCACATCGCCCATCGGCCCGACAATTACGCTGCCGCCGGCAATCAACGGTCGATCCGCCGGCCAGTTGGCAATCTCCACGCCCAGCGCCTTCGGCGAAGCCTGGACCTGACAGGCGCTGACCACAAAGCAGCGGCCCTCATGGGCGATATGGCGCATGCTGACCTGCCACATCTCACGCTCATCCACCGTCGGCGCGCACCAGACCTCAATGCCCTTGGCGTACATCGCCGTGCGTAGCAGCGGCATCATGTTTTCCCAGCACACCACAGCCCCAAGGCGTCCGACCTGGCTGTCGAGCACCGGCAGCGTCGAGCCATCGCCGTTGCCCCAGATCAGCCGTTCGGTGCCCGTCGGCATCAGTTTGCGGTGCTTGGCCACCAGCCCCGCTTGCGGATCGAAATACAGCGCCGTGCAATACAGTGTGCTGCCGGCGCGCTCGATCACGCCGATTACCAGATTGGCCCCGGTACGCGCCGACAAGCCGGCCAACGCCTCGGTTTCAGCCCCCGGCACATCGATGGCGTTGGCGAAGTAGCGGGCATAGGCCTCGCGCCCCTCGGGCAAGCGATAACCCAGTTGTGTGCCAAAACCTTCGCCTTTCGGGTAGCCGCCCAGCAGCGCTTCAGGCATTACCACCAACGCCGCGCCGGACTCGCTGATCGCGTCTTCCCAACGCAGAATCTGTTCCAGGGTTTCACCTTTGCCACCGGGCAAGGCGCCAATCTGCAGGGCGGCAACAATTGATTTGGGCATCGCGGTCACTCCATCGGGTTCAAGTGTTGCCGATTCTGCGGCGGCGCGGGATCATGAATAAAGACCGATTCACTGCTGAATGATATGAGCCTTATGAATATCGCGACCGTTGACCTCAACCTGCTGAAAGTCTTCGAAGCCCTGCATGAAGAGTCCGGCGCCAGTCGTGCGGCGCTGCGGCTGGGCGTGACGCAATCGGCGGTCAGCGCGGCGTTGCGCCGGTTGCGCGAGGTGTATGGCGATCAGTTGTTCGTGCGCACCGGTCGCGGACTGGCGCCGACGCTCAAGGCCAATCAACTGAAACCGGTGGTCAGCGAGGCCTTGAATAAATGCCGCCAGAGCCTGGCGATGGTCGACCCGGCGGCGCATCAGTACGAGGGCCGCTCGGTGACGGTGGGCCTGTCGGATGATTTTGAAATCGCTTATGGCCGACGCCTGATCGAAGAAATTGCCCGCAGCGCGCCGAAGCTGCGGCTGATCTTCCGCCAGACCCACAGTCAGATCGTCGCCCGCGCGCTGATGGAACGCAGCATCGACCTGGCGATCACCGCCGGCGGGTTTGCCGAACGCCTGCTCAGCCGCCAGGTGTTGGGCGAAGGGGATTATGCGTGCCTGGTCGACCCGGGCAGCCTGGCCGCCGGGCAACAATCGATCGATCTACAGGCGTTTGTTGCCCGCGAACACATTCTGGTGTCCTCGGGCGGCTTTATCGGCATCACCGATGAGGGCTTGGCAACACTGGGCCTGAGCCGCCGGGTCTGCGCCTCGACCACGCACTTTGCCGCGTTGCCGCATCTGCTCAAGGGCAGCAGCGCGGTGGCAACCATCCCGACGCATGCCGCCCAGGCCATCGCGGCCCTCAGCGGACTGGTCTTGCTGCCCTGCCCGCTGGCCTTGCCGCGTTACCCGATCGAACTGGGCTGGCGCACCAGCACGCAGGTCGATCCGCTGGTGATCAAGGTGCGTGAGGCCATTGTGGCGGCGTTTAGCACGCCGTAAGTGCGTTTACTTGTTGGCCGCCATCAGCCGGTTGACTTCACTGCGCACCATATTGGCAAATTCCGGCGGCGACATGCCGTCGAGTTCCGAGCGCACCCACTCGGCCCATTTGCCCTTGCGCTTGCCGCGCTCGCCGAACAACCGCGCGGCTTCGCCTTTGGCTTTGCCCAGATTGTTCTGCCAGAGTTCGAACAGACGGGATTTCTCGTCTTCCAGCGCAGCGCGCTCGGCAAGGGATTTGTCGGCCAAATTGAAACTCATGGGGAAATACCTGCTGCGTAAAATGGCGACATCTTACACGCTCGACAGAAATCTCCTGCGCAGGTTTTTGTTCCGTACCTAAAATCAGTGCAACTTTTCAGACAACGCCACACTCCATTGTTCACTGTCCATTCACCTGCAAGGAGTCACCCAATGGCCCGCAAATCCACCGTGCAAGCCGCCGAAGACCAAATCAAGGATCAGGCATTCAGCGAACTTCAGGCTCTGATCGAAGAGTCCGACAAACTGCTCAAGAGCAGCGCCTCACTGGTCGGCGAAGAAGCGGAGACCCTGCGCGGGCAAATCGCCCTGAAGCTGCAACAGGCGCTGGATTCGGTTTCCAGCGTACGCGACCGCACCAAACCGGCAGTGGATGCCACCGAAAACTACATCGGCGGCCATCCTTGGCAAACCGTCGCGATCTCCGCGGGTTTTGGCCTGGTGGTCGGTTTGTTGCTCGGTCGCCGCTGAAGTCGTTACGCACAAAAAAGGCGAGCCACCCGGCTCGCCTTTTTCATGTCCTGCATAAACTCAGCCGGCGGCCAGTTCGCGCAACTGGCCCAGCGTCTGTTCATCGAGCACGATCCCCTCTGCCAGCGATCTGGCCCGCTGCAAGTGTCGGCGATCGCCCGGCAAACGCTTGAGTCCGACGCCGTGCATCTGGCGCACCAGCTCCTGACTGCGCTCGGCAAAACTCTGCCCGGCGGCCTTGCTCGGGTCGATGACAATCAGCAATTGCCCGGTCCACGGGGTCTTGGCGCCGGGATGATTCGACCAGTCGAACTCAAAGGAAAAATTGCCACCCGTGAGCGCAGCGGCCAACAGTTCGACCATCATCGACAGCGCCGAGCCCTTATGCCCGCCGAACGGCAACAGCGCGCCGCCCTCAAGGATGGCTTTCGGGTCCTGCGTTGCCTGGCCGAGGCTGTCCACGCCCATTCCGGCTGCCAGCCGTTCGCCCTTGCGCGCCGCAATCTGCACGTCGCCGTGGGCAATGGCGCTGGTCGCCAGATCGAACACAATCGGCGCGCCACCGAGCCGAGGGGCGGCGAAGGCAATCGGGTTGGTGCCGAACAACGGCCGGTCGGCGCCGTGGGGCACCACGCAGGTCATGCTGTTGACCACGCTCAACGCCACCAGCCCTTCATCGGCGAAGGGTTCGACGTCCGGCCACAAAGCGGCGAAGTGATGAGAATTACGGATCGCCAGCACGGCAATCCCGGCGTTACGAGCTTTCTCCACCAACAACGACCGGGCGGCTGCCAGCGCTGGCTGGGCGAAACCGTTGCCGGCATCGACGCGCACAAATCCGGGGGCCACATCTTCTACCTGTGGCACCGCCTGACCGTTGACCCAGCCACTGTTGAGGGTCGACACATACCCGGGAATCCGGAACACACCATGGCTGTGCGCACCGTCACGTTCGGCTCCGGCACAGTTGGCGGCGAGTGAGCGGGCGACCTCGGCGGAGGTGCCATGACGCAGAAAAATCGTTTCGAGCAGTTGCGTCAACGCCTCGAGTGACAACGATGGCGAGACAGCAGAAGACACATGATCGTGTGGCGCAGACATCTGAAGCTCCAGACTAATTATTGGAGGGAACAACAGCGTGTGAACGACTTGCCCGTCGATTAACCACGTCAGGCCCGGGTGCTGTCAACCGTTGCGGTGATCGCGCGCCGTTGCACAGACACACTGCGACGCTTTGCGTGCGGTAACTATGTACCACCCTTGCGCCTCTTCCGGTTCTTAGTCTGTCGTCTCCATCCACCGGCGAGTTCGTCCGCGCCCTGACAGAGACCCGAAAATGTCTGTGCCCGTCCCCCCACTGCTGTTCCCACAAATCCTCGATGCGCCCGGATTGTGGAGGTCGCTTGGCAACATCCACGGTCTGTCGATCAAGGATTTTGACTGGCTGGCCCATGTGCGACTCGCAACCGCAGCACTGCGTCACCAGCAAACGCCGCCGCTGGTTGCCCACCGCGTGTTGCTGAACACCGAAGAACCCCTGGCCATAATCCTGGCGGGTAGCTTCATTCTCAGCAGCACCCCTGATGACCGGGCGTTTCTGCTCTACACACCCTTCGACGGGCTGAAGAAGTTCGACAGCCTCGCCACGTTGACCCGCCACCTGGAGCAGCGGCTTGAGGACGCGGATGAAGACGACCGGCTGCTGGCATTGCTTGCAGTCTCGCAACGCAAACATCTGCTGGAGAAACGCGGCATCCGCGTGACCTTCCAATTCATCGAGGGCGACATATTCGACGATCAGAAAGCCGCCATCGAGCACTGCCGGCAACTCAACGTCCAGGCCATGCTCGACGAGTTGGTGCAGCTGCCCGAACTCGACATATTGCTCGGGGAGATTCTCAATGATCAGCTCATCGGGGCCATGCCCGGGGTCAATCAGGCCCTGACCAGGGTCGGTTTCTATGCTGCATTGGCACCAGACGATGAACTGGCACAAGCCAGCCGTCCGGGACGCTGGCTCGATGCAATGACGTTGGGCAATGCGGTGCTGCTGCACTATCGACATTCCGGCTGGCCGGGCGCGCAGTCGCGCGTCTACTCCCACCCGCGCAAGCCTTCGCTGGCCGGTGACCAGGATCATTGGGACGCGGCAGTAAAAACCGTGTCTGGCCAGTTGCTCGTGCGGCTATACGAACGAATGGAGACCTATTGGAATGCGGTATGCGCCGACGGCACCTCACGGCGGGAGTTTTTCTGTCGGGTGCTGCGCGAACAGGCCCTGGCCGACATCCTGCTCAAACGTGAAGCCCGGATCATCGACGCCGACAAATGCGACAACGTGCTGGCCTGGATCGACCCGCACGGCACCTCCGGACGACGAGGCGCTCTAGGAGCCGTACACCTGTGGCAATACCCGCCCAACCACGTCGAACTGGCCGGCTCGCTGATGCTCAATCACACCGATGCCTGCCTGTACACACCCTCTCAGGGGTTGCAGGTACTCGAGGACTACAAGGACCTCAAGGACACGCTGCTGAGCAAATTCCACACGACCGGCCACGACGATGAACTGTACGGCCTGTTGAGCCTTGAAGAGCGCCAGCGATTCATCGGGTTCGATCAACCGCATGTCTCGGGCGAACCGCTCGGCGGCGAGATCTTCAAGGGGCTGATGGAGGCCATCATCACCAAGCAACGCAAGAACATCGAGTATGTCCTGCAGGTGTTCCGCCACAGCGACGGAGCAATCAATATCGCCGCCCTGTTCGACAAGGCACTGGATATTCGTTCGATGCTCCACGAACAACTCCTCAAACTCGATACCGGGGGGCGCTGGAGTACCCGGCTGGCAATCACTGGCAGCCAGCTACCCTCAATGCTGCTGGCGGATGTCGCTGCCACGCAAATCAGGTTGTTCAACAGCGTGCTGCCGCCGATCGCCGAAGAGTTCGCGGCGCAGCCAATCACCAGCGCGGTGCAACAGCGCAGCCATCTGCAAGGTATCCTGGCCAAACTGGCGCATTCGTTTTATGTGGGTGTTACGGGTGAAGCGCGACTGCGTGTCCTCGGCGGCAGCCAGCGGCTTGCCGAACAAGCGATCGTCGACACGGTATTCAACGCCAATCGACCGGACCAGCAGCGCCGTAACGGGCTCAACGGCTTCCGGCCAGATGCCTGGTCTCTGACTGTGCAGACCACGGGACAGGACGCCGAACTACCGTTGGCCAACTGCGTCCTGTTGACAGAGCGCGGCGGACTGGATGCACAGCACTCAGGGCGCACAGTGTTGTGGTCGCCAGCCATGGGGCTGGAAGTATTCGCTTCCATCGACAGCGCCCGGCAGGTGTTGAACCAGCGCCTGTGCCAGCCTGACAAGCGCCTGGCACTGTTGGAAAACCTCTCACCGTTGATCGACGGATTTCATCAGCGGTACACGTTGGGGCCTCTGCACCTGATCAACGACAACGTACTGCAAAACCGCACGCAATCGGCCATCGAGCACTTTCTCCAGCGTTGCGAGCGGGTGCGCAACCTGAAGCTCACAACACCCCGCGAGGAACAAGCCCTCAGAGCGCTGAGCGGACAACTGATCAACGTCAATCTGCGGCGAGCGATCGCTCTGGCCAGGGCACTCAACACGCAGCAGACGCTGCCCACCTGGCTAGGCATGGCCACACTCGACGAACAGCAATTGCACCTTGAACTGCTCGAGCAATGGCGCCACAGCGCCAGCGATGGCAAGGATTACCTGCATGGCTTGCCGACCTTGCGCGAGTACATCCATCGCCGACTCAAGAGCCTGCTGAGCAGCCGTTTCCAGGCCCCGGAACTTGACCCGGAACACATCGAAATCACCCCGCTGCGGGCCCTCGCCGGCCCGGCCGTGAACCTGGTCGACTTCGCTCTGATCCATCCCCATATCGCTGAGCAAACCCGCTTCAAGATCACCTCGGGCAGCGCGCAGATGCTGCCGGCCGGACTCGACCAGCAGGCGATACGCAGCCTGCTGCTGTCTCTGGATATTGGCGCTTTCGCCGATGCGATTTACACCACCTTGACCCACAATGACGCCAACGCTGCGCAGCGCAAGCAACGATTCATCCGCCAGTTACCCTGGCAACTGCTGCAACATGCCCATCAGCTCAAACTGCAACAGCATCTTTCGAGCAAGGCTTTCGATCTGTTGACCCAGGTGCTGGACATGCCCGATGCGCTCGCCCGTGCGACAGTGGCGGGCGCGAACGCCATGATCAGACCGGTAAAGTTGATCAAGACCGCAGGCGCTGCTGCGATCAAGGCGCTTGGGCTGTATCTGATCGGCCCGGCGTCCGGACATGCCGGGCCACAGGTGCTTTATTCGCCGTATCACGGTGAACGCGTGTTCAGCGAATTCGAGAACGATGCTGCCGTCATCGCCGCCTTCAACCTGCCAGGTGCCTTGCAAGACTCGCTGCTGCGGCGCTTGCCGCAGAATCAACAATCGAGCTTTGCAGCGCTGTTCAAGGCCAGCGCCGGCCAGACGAGCGAAATGACGCTGGCCTCCTCTGCATTCACTGGCAATGCGCTTGAATACCTTTTCAATGAAAGCCTGCCGCTGCTGAAACGATTGCTCGGCAGTCATGCGATACCTTCGGCCCATGCGGACTGGGAGGCGGTGAAAACCCTGTTCAGTCAAGGCATCCAGCTGATCCGCGGACTGCTCCCGGGCAAACTGGCCTATGCGCAGTTTCTCTGGCAAAGCTACAAGGACTTCCTCGACTCTGCCGAAGCGCTGCAGGACCATCACTGGACGCGCGCGCTGGCAACCTTCATCGCCGGCGGCGTAGAGATGATCTCGCTGGGGCGCTTGTCACTGGAGTCAAAGCTGGTGCCGCAGGTTGCACCTGAGCAAACACCGCTTGCGCCTCCTGTCAGTGCTCCTCACTGGACCGAGATCCAACCAACGGCCCCAGCCCGGACGATATTGCAGACGTTCGAAACGCCGACAATTGCCTTGCAGGACCTGACCCCGAATCCGGCCGATGGCACTTATCAGGACGTGGCGAATAACACCCGCTACGCCGCCGTCGCCGGCAAAGTCTATCCGGTGGAGCGGCCCGGTGCGGTCTGGCGTATCAAGGGGGCCGATCAGGCCGGGCCGGTGTTGCAGCACACTGCGTCTGGGCTACTGGTTCTCGACCCGGATCAGCATACGGTCCATTTCGGCAAGGCGCTGTCGACTATGCACAACCGCCTTGCCAACGACCGGGAAACCAGGCTCTGGTTGAACATCGAAGCCCAAGGCATGACCGAAATTCGCGCCCGGCACCCGGAAAAGGCCCGTGCCCTGGAGCAGGCAGTCGATCTGGCCCGCTACTACGCCTTTAACAGTCTGCACAACCTGGCCCAACTGAAGAACCATGCCCCCGGCACTCGGCTGGATAGCTTCCTCAAGGGGTTTTTTGACGTATCGCGAATCGACGCCAATGTGCTTGCGAAAATAAAACAGGCCATCGTGCCCATCTGCAAAGCCTTGGTAGATCCGACTGAAGACCTGATGAACACCGAACGCTTCGTCGTCGGTTCGAACAAACACCGACAGACCCGCCTGATCGCCTTTGTGCTGGATGACGACTCACGCCGCAAAGTGCATTTCACCGAGAACTTCTTCAATCAAGGACTCGACTGGTACAGCGACGGTCTGACCGAGCCGTTCAATGTTCAGGGCCACGCCCAGGCGTTGACGCTGATCCACGAGTTCGCGCATCAGTTTGGCAAGGCAGTGGACATTGCTTCGCTGGAGGCCCGGCGTCCGTTTACCGATCTGATTGCAACGGTGACCGGTTACGGTGCAGCCATGAAAGAAAGCCAGAAACGCTTTCAACGTGAAGCACTGTCGCTCGCAACCCCCCGCGAAGAACTGTTCGCAGTCTGGAGCCACGCACTGCGCGAATGGATGAGCGTGGACTCGATTCCCGGGTTGTCTCACGTCGGCAAGGAAATCCTCAAGGCCACCGCCAGCACGACCATGGAGGAGGCGCGAAGGGCATTCCTGAACCCGCGCAACGCTGACGCACGCATCGACACGATCTTGCGCAATGCCGACTCGATTGCTTTCCTGATCTGTGAAATGGGTCGACAACTCGACCCGCTCACTCAGCCTGTTGAAGAGCTCAGTTGAGCAAAAAAACGCAGGCCCATGGGCCTGCGCATGCGCCTGCTACGTGTCAGCGTCAGTCTTTCTGATCGCGCAATACGTTGCCGGAAGCACCATCGATGCGGAATTCGTAGACGACGCCATCCGCCTTGCGGCCCTCGCCTTTCCAGTAGCCATTGTTGTCTGCCTCGATCTCATACACTTCGACATAACCGGCCTTGGTCTTGACGATCTCGATAGCCTTCTCGATGGTCACCCAGCCTGCGCCTGGCCGGTCGGCCATGGCGGCACCCGCGCTGAACAAGGCGGCGGTGGCGATAACAGCGGCAAAGGTTCTTTTGATCATTTTTTCACTCCATTTGTGGATGATGTTCCTCGGATGTCCTGTTTTTGGGCGCCAGACGGAAAAATAAGTTCCACTTTGATGGGCAATTGCCATGACGGTTGTTCTCGGCACTTGGCCCGCAAGGTTAGAATGCAGCAAACCAGGACGAGTCAATGACCCAAGAATCCCTCTCGGAAGCCGAATACGATGCGATCACCGATGCCGCCGCGCACTGGTGCATGCGTCTGCACGCTGTCGATTGTTCCGCCGAGGAGCGTCTGGCTTTCGAGCAATGGCGCGACGCCCATCCGCTGCACGCCTTCGAATATGAAGCGATGCTGGAAATCTGGGGCGTCGCTGAGCATTTGCCACGCCCGCAACCGACCCTGAATGTGCCACTGAACAAACCCGCCCTTGCCTGGCGGCGCTACGCAATCGCCGCCAGCATCTGCGCCCTGGCGTTGCCACTGGCCGCCTACAGCGGCTGGAACCTTGGCTGGCTGCCCAACAGCTACCAGCACTTCGCCGCCACCGACAATGTCCGTCAGGTCACGTTGAACGATGGCAGCCAGGTCGAACTCAACCTCAACAGCGAACTGACCTTCAGCAATTACAAGGACGAACGTCGGGTCACCCTGAAAAAAGGTGAAGCGTTTTTCGAGGTCAGTCACGACCTCACCCACCCCTTCGTGGTTCGGGCCGCCGAGGGCAAGATCCGCGTGACCGGCACCCGCTTCAATGTCTGGCTCTATGAAGACCAGGTGCGGGTCAATCTGATCGAAGGCTCGGTGCTGGTAACCAGCAACGCAGCACTGCCCGGCGACGGCTTGCGTCTGGGGCCGGCCATGCAGGCGCAGTACCGGCATGGCGACTACATGCCACAGATCAGCCAGACCTATCCCAACGACAACGCGCTGGCCTGGCGCAGCGGCAAACTGGTGCTGGACAACCTGGCACTGAACGAAGCCCTGCCACTGATCAATCGATACCTGAGCAAGCCGCTGAAGCTCGCTGACGCCAGTACTGGAGCGATCCGCGTCGGCGGCGTCTACAACATCAAAGAGCTCGGCGGACTGGTCAACACCTTGCCCAAGGTGCTGCCGGTCTACCTGACCCGCAACACCGAGGGTGACCCGGTGATCAACTCGATGCCCCGCCAGCCACCAAAACCTGAAGCATGAAACCTGACAACAAAAAAGCCGCTGCTCCTCTTCAGGGGGCAGCGGCTTTTTCGTTCAGGCCTCAATCAATCGCTTACTGCTCGGCCACCTTGGCCGGCTGAACCGCAGCCTCACGAATGGCCTGCACCTGATACTGCGGGTCAGCCTTGATCTGCGCTTCGGTGAAGGGCATGACGCTCCACTGCTTCTTCGAAAACGCTTCGGTCTGGTCCCGGGAGTATTTCGACGCCGGGTCACTGGACAGGGAAAACGCCAGCAGCCCCTGCGCCTGCGGGCCTTTGTCGTCGAATGTCACAACTTGCAGATAGCTGGTGCCGCTGACCACTTCGAGCTTGCCGTCTTCACGCGGCACACTCTGGATCGCGTTGTAAATGCCCAGCGTCCCCGGTCCACCGTGAATTGCCGTTTGCCGGGCACCGCTGCTCACCACCTGAATATCACCCCAGCGGGTGTCAGGCTTGAGCCCCGTTTTCTCAGTGGTAGCGACCGACGCCAGCATCGCTTCACGCAGCGCCTTGCTCACCGCCGGTTGTTCGATTGCCAGCCCGCGCGGCGTGTGCTGCGGGTCTTTCGGATCGAACGGCACCCGCCAGATAGCCGGTGACTCGAGCAACGCCTGCATGATGTTCTGGAAATGCACCAGCCCGATGCCCGAATCCAGATTCGCCCGGCCGTCCCAACCCTTGAGGCCGGCGCAAACCGGCTTCAGTGCGGCCGCGTCGGCAGCCAGATCGGCAGCGCAGAACTTCAACAGATCGGGCAGCACCTGCGTCGCCAGATACACGTTGTCATCCATCACCATCTGTTGCAGATCCTTGACCGCCACCGGCCCTTGCTTGCCCAGCGTGCTCAGACGATCCAGAGCAAATCGCGCACGCAGGCCCAGTGGCTGGCCGTCCTGGCTGATCAGCGGCGAGAAACCGGTCAGCGGTTGCGCCGGGTTCGCCAGCCACGCCGAATCATTGGAATGCTGGACGAAATCCTTGCGCAGCAGCTGCGGCAGCTGGTTGGCGGCATAGATGCCCGGCTGCGCGGCTTGTGGGTCGATATCCCACGCGCAGGCGCTGTGCGAACCGTCCAGCACAATCATCTGCAAACCCGCACGCGGATCACTGCACCGGGCGAGTTTGTCAGCGCTGACGTTGGGTACCACCGACAGGTTCATGTACAGCGTCTGGCCCTTGTCATCCACCGCCAGGGTGTTGACCCACGGGATGCCCTGGATCTTGTGCACCGAATCCTGCAAATCCTTGAGGTTTTCGGCCTGATTCATCGCGTACCACTGGGTCAGCACGCGATCGTTGCCCAGGTTGGCATCGCGCAGACTGTAGGCGTACTGATGGTCCCAGTCGAGCTTGCCCGGCCATTGCACGATCGGGCCGAACTGCGAGCTGTAGACATCGCGCGCTACCGGCACAACCTGACCGTCCGCCTGTTTGACCTGCACGGTCACGGTCTGCTTGCTCATCGGCAGCGATTTGCCGTCGAGCAGGTAGCGAGTCGGGTCTTTCGGATCAAGTTGCAGGCGGTACAGGGTGAAGTGCTTGGATGAATCGACCGTGTGGGTCCAGGCCAGATGCTGGTTGAAGCCGATGTTGATCATCGGCAACCCCGGCAATGCTGCGCCCATGACGTCGAGTTTGCCGGGAATGGTCAGGTGCATCTGGTAAAAACGCATGCCGCCGACCCACGGAAAATGCGGATTGGCCAGCAGCATGCCGCGACCGTTGAACGAGCGCTCGCTGCCGACCGCCACGGCGTTGCTGCCGCGATCCAGGGCGAAGCGCTGCATGCGCGCGTCCGCGACCTGATAGGCGTGTGCATTGCTGTCGATCTGTGCCGACGCCTGCGGCGGTGTTGCGCCGGCCAACGCCTCGGCGAACTGCCCGACCCCGCCCTCGACCAGCAGCCGACGCGTGAGTTTCACCAGGTCCTCGGCGGCGATCTCGCGCACCCATTCACCTTGGCACTGCTGCGGCAAACCCTGCTGGCGACGCTCGGCGAGGTAGCGGTTGTAGCCTGCGGCATAGCCTTCTACCAGCTCGCGCACTTGCGTGGGTTGTGCCTGCCAGAACGCGGCGACTGCCTGCGGGGTATTGAGCCAGGCGAAGAACACATCGCTGACGCGGTTTTCGCGTTCCTCGACGGTGAACTGGTCCGGGCCGAAATAACGCGAGCGCTGACCATTGACCGTGACGATCTCGTTGGCCAGCAGGCACAGGTTGTCCTGGGCGTAGGCGTAACCGATACCGAAGCCCAGGCCCCGCTCGTTTTCTGCCCGGATGTGCGGCACGCCAAACCCGGTGCGGCGAATCTCGGCGCTGGCCTGAGCAGCACTGGCCTGAGTGGCGGGACTGAACGCATGGGCCGACAGACTGAGCCCGAGGAACGCGCCGGCAAAGGCCAGCCCGGTTAACTGTCTGGAAATAATCACACACGCTCCTGATCGATAGGACAAGGATCGACGCGTGCGCCGGATCCAGTCTGAAGTTGACGCATGCGCCTGGGCGCAAGGTGGCTGATCAGGAAACGAATCCGGGGGAAAAAATTTAGGCCGCGCGCCCACCGGACAATCCAGTGGTTACGGGAAAACAACGAATAAGCGACAAAATTTCTACATATTTCCTTTCATGATTCGCCGTGCTGAAACGTCTTGTTCAGTGAGAGCTGCCAAAACGTTTCCTGATCAGGCTCTGAAAAGGAGTAACCCCATGTACAACTCGCAACTACCAACGGACGGTAGCCAGGCGTCACAAGGAGCTTCCATGAGCCCCCGCGCGAGCAGTTTCGCACCCAGCCCCGAGCGACAGGGCAATGAGCGCATTCGCCTGCTGCTCAAAAGCTTTGGCCTGCGTACCAGCCTGATTCGTCTTAAAGTCATCGACGCCCTGCTGGTCGCCGCGCAAAGCGATCGACGCCTTGGCGTGCGCGGCGTGCACAGCCAACTGCTGGACCTGGACGTCCCGCTGTCGTTTCTCAGTGTGCGCGAAGTATTGAAGCGTCTGTGCGCCGAAGGTGTCGTCACCTTCAACCCGGACAAGAGTTACAGCCTGCATCCACAGGCTGCTGCAGTGCTCAATCACGATTGAAGCGTCCCGCGATCGCCGTCAGGGTTTGACCTTGCGGCGCATCACCCCGTTGATCACCACCACGACCACCGCCACGCCGATGGCGATGTACTGGAACATCTTCTCGCTGATCATCCCGGCGTTCTGCAGCCAGGACAGGCCGAGCATGATCGCCAGCACCGACAGGGCGATCAGTATCGAGTATTTCAAACGTTGCTTCTGGGTCATTGCGGGTTCCTGAAACTTTCAAATGTATCCGGTTTGTATCCGATTGCATGCCATGCACATACCGTGTCACGGGGATGGGCCGGGGCAAACGCGGTCTCATGTTACAGCCGATGAAGAGTTTTGGCTTCATGACGGCGTAACCATGAGGATCTTTGAAATGTTCCGTCGAATCACCTGGCTGATTCCCGTCCTTGCCGTACTGACCTTGAGTGGCTGCATCATTTTTCCCCACGGAGGCTGGCATGACGATCACCATCGCTACCAGGAAGGCCCCGGTTATTACCATCGATAGAACAGGATTGTTCGCCTGCCGATACGCCTGAAGTACCGGCCGAGAAACACCACAAGTCTTTTCAGCAACCACCATGCCCGCCGCCCGGCGGGCATTTTTTTGCGCGCGCCACCCCCGGAAAAGCACCGATACCCGACGGGCACCGAGTCACTTAAATACGTTGTAAGTATTTGAAATTTCATGTCGCAGCAAAGCATTAGAGGCTGCGACGACTCCGCCTCTAGTCTCTGCGGACTTTCTCGATCAATGGAACAGGGATGTCATGCAGAGAACTTTGATCGTAATGAGACCGGTGCAGATAATTGGATTCTGCCTGGCCATTACCGCTTTTGAATTGATCACGTACATGGCGAGCGACATGATCATGCCCGCCATGCTGACGGTGACCGACGAATTCAACGCCGATGCCCGGCATGTACCCAACGCCTTCAATTTGTACCTGATCGGCGGCGTCTGCCTGCAGTGGCTGATCGGCCCTCTCTCCGACCGTTATGGCAGACGGCGCTTGTTGTTGCTCGGCTGTGCGCTGTTCGGCCTGGCGTGCGGCGCTGCGGTCATGACGCAGCGCATTGAAGCGTTCAACGCGTTGCGCCTGATTCAAGGCATGGGCCTGGGCTTCGTGGTTGCCGTCAGCTATCCGACGTTGCAGGAGGTGTTCTGCGAAGCCGACGCGGTGCGGCTCATGGCCTTGTTGGGCAACGTGGCGCTGTTGTCGCCACTGCTCGGGCCGTTGCTCGGCAGCTTGTTGCTCGAATGGCTGAACTGGCGGCAGCTGTTTCTCGGCCTGGGGGCGGCGAGTGCCGTGGTCTGGCTCGGTCTGTTGGTCTGGATGCCGGAAACCATCGGTGTGGTGCGGCGCGACGGGCAGCAACAGGCACCTGCAACATTCTCGTTCAGGCAACTCCGCCACCGCTACCTCGTACTGCTGCGCAACCGCCGATTCGTCGGCAGCAGCCTGGCGCTGGGCTTGATGAGTTTGCCCCTGATTGCCTGGATCGGGCTGGCCCCGGTGCTGCTGATGCAGCGCCTGGAATTGTCTGCGCTGGAATATGGCCTGTGGCAGATCCCGGTGTTCTCGGCGGTGATCATCGGCAATCTGCTGCTGGATCGATTGCTGACCACGCACACGCTATTGCGGGTGATCGGCCTGTCGTTATGGCCGTTCTGCTTCGGCTTGCTGATGCTGATCGCCGCAGCCCTGTTATCAGCGTCTCTGGTATGGGCAGTTGCCGGTCTTGCTGCGTACGCGCTCGGGCTGGGCATGAGCAACGCTGCGCTGTACCGGCTGGCACTGTTTTCCAGCGATGAAGGCAAAGGTCTGGTCTCGGCGATGATCGGCATGCTGTCGATTGCCGTGATGGGGGCCGGCGGATCATCGATTGCGCTCATTGGCGGCGGCGAGAGCCTCCAGTCCTTCTCCCTGTGGGCGGCCCTCGGCGGTCTGCTGTGCCTGCCCCTGCTCCACTGCTTGCTGCGCAACAACCCTGCGGCGCCCGCCGCGCCAAACACCCATCAATAAGGATATTCGATGACTCGATTCCCCCACAGCGATGCGTTATGCGCGTTGCCGCAACCCTATTGCCCGGCTTCCGTACCCGCGGGGCTGTTCAATCAGGCCATGGCTGAAATCACTCGGTTCCATGCGAGCCATACGCCCGGTTACGGCCATTGGTTGAGCGCCCACTCCATCGATATCGATGCGCTGGACACACTGGACGACTGGGCGCAACTGCCACCGATTTTCGCCAGCTTCTTCAAGCAGCACTTGTTGCTAAGCCCCACGGGTGAAGACGCACTGGAACTGACCTCCTCTGGCACCAGCGGGCAGAAGAGCCGCATGCGCTACGACTCGCGCAGCCTCGGGGCCGCGCAGTACATGGTCGGACGAATTTTCGCGCAGTACGGCTGGATCACTCCGCACACGCCTTGCAATTACCTGCTACTAAGCTACGAACCAGAGCAAACAATCACCTTGGGCACCTCCTTCACCGATCAATTCCTGTGTCGCTTTGCCCCCGTCAATCGGCTGGTGTATGCGCTGCGCACCAATGGCGACGGGCATCAGTTTGATCTGTTCGGTGTGATCTCAGCCTTGCAGGCGTTTGCCGAAGAAGGCCTGCCGGTACGCATATTCGGCTTCCCGGCGTTTCTCTGGGAAACCCTGCAACGCATGCGCGCCACCGGTGTGGCGGATCTGCAACTGCCGGCGGGCTCACTGGCATTTTTCGGCGGTGGCTGGAAAACCCGTGCCACCGAGGAGGTTCCCAAACAACAGCTGTACGCGCGGATCCAGCAACAACTGGGCATCGACGCCCAAGACTGTCGCGATGGCTATGGTGCGGTCGAGCATGCGGTGCCTTACATCGAATGCGCTCACCACCACTTTCACGTGCCGGTCTATTCAAAAGTCTACGTGCGCAGCGCGCTGGATTTTTCCGTCTTGCCCTATGGACAGCGGGGTTTGCTGAGTCTGGTCTCACCGTACATATCCTCAAGTCCGGCGCACGCCGTGGTCATGAACGACCTTGCTACGCTGCACCCCGGCACACGTTGTGACTGCGGACTGCTCAGCGACTGGTTCGAACTGCATGGCCGCGCCGGCACTACAGCCGCCAGGAGTTGCGCCATGGCTGCCTCCGAACTGCTGGGGAGGCACTGACATGTTCTTGATCAATGGACAACTGCGCAGCGACGGCAACCTCGACAGCGTTTTGCAGCAACTGCACCTGGAACTACCCCAGCGGCTGCAAACACCGCTTGAAACCAGCACGCTGCTGGCGGCCACCGAAGCCTTCGCCGAACGCCTGCAGCATCAGACGTCGGTGTCGGCGCTCGATGCGGGGCAACGTCAGGCACTGATCGATTTCTGCCAGCCTGCCGCGCTGCAGGCCAAGCTTGATCGCGAGCTCGGTCGGCAACCCGATTCGCTACGCCGCATCGACTATCGCCAGTCACGCTTCGAGCGCTGGAGCCCGCTGGGTCTGGTGGTGCACATCACCCCGGCCAATGCTCCATTGCTGGCGTTTTGTGCGGTGTTGGAGAGCCTGTTGAGCGGTAACGTCAACTGGTTGCGCCCCAGCAGCAGCGACGGCGGCTTCACCGCGCAATTGCTCCAGGCGCTGCTCGAATGCGATCCGAGCGGGCAACTCGCCGGCTACGTGGCGGTGCTGCCGACGACCACCGGACAAATCGGCCAACTGTGCAAACACGCCAACGGTGTCGCCGCCTGGGGTGGCGAACGTGCATTGCACGCGATCCGCCAGCAGCTTGCGCCAGGCTGCCGCTGGATCGATTGGGGCCACCGTATCAGTTTCGCCTATCTGACCCCGGATACGCTTTCGCCGGCAGTGCTTGATGCCATCGTCGATGAGGTTTGTCGCCTTGATCAGCAAGCCTGTTCCAGTCCGCAATGGCTGCTGGTGGACAGTGACGAGCCGGCCGTTATGGAAGGCATTGGCACGCAACTGGCCGAGGCGTTCGAACGCCGCGCCGGACAATGGCCGGCCCTCACCCCGACGCCTGAGGAAGCTTCGCAGATCATCACCAGTATGGCGATGGCGCGGCTGGCGCAGAGTTTTACCGGGCAAACCGGCCGGGTCTGGAATGCGCGGGGCTGGCGAGTGATCTGGAGCCACGACCGCCAGCTTGAACCCTCTGCGCTGTTTCGCAGCCTGCTGCTCAAGCCCGTCCCCCGCGAACTGCTTGCCGGCACGCTGCTGCCCTGGCGCAACGTGTTGCAGAGCTGTGCCTTGGTGTGTGCACCGACGCAGGTCGGCGAACTGGCACAAACGCTGATTGCCGCCGGTGTCACCCGCATTGCCCCGATCGGCGCGATCCACGATGGCTACGACGGCGAACCGCATGACGGTGTCTACGCCCTGCAACGCCTGAGCCGAAGGGTATCGGTCAGTCTGCCACCGGGCATGCTGTCGAGCCATGCCACGCTTGATCGCCAGCCTGCGCCGCCTGCGCTTTGCGACGTATCGATCATGGACAAGCAAACCTTTGCCGATCAGCCGCCCGATCCGACGGCGCAGCTGTATTTTCGTTCCGGGGGCAGCAGCGGCGCACCGGTCCTTTCGGGCTTCAGCCACGACGATTTCCAGCGCCAGATGCGTGCCGCTGCCGACGGCCTGTTTGCAGCAGGCCTGGACCCGGCGCGGGACAGGGTCATGAACCTGTTCTTCAGCGGTGGGCTATACGGCGGTTTTTCCAGTTTCAGCAAAGTGCTGGAACAACTCGAGGCCAGGCATTGGCCGATGGGCGCACCGGCGGATGACGATTACCGCGAGATTGCGCAAATCATCGTCGAACAGCAGATCACCGTGCTGATCGGCATGCCCGGCACCCTGCACCGACTGTTCCTCAACGAGCAACCGACACTGCGCCGCTACGGCGCCATCAGCAAAGTCTTTCTCGGCGGCGAACACCTGAGTGAGCATACCCGAGAGTTGCTGCAAAGCTGCGGCGTCGGCCTGATTCGTTCAGCGCTTTACGGCAGCGTCGATGCAGGCCCTCTGGGTCACGCCTGTCACGCCACGCCTGATGGCGTCTTTCACCTGATGAGCGACATCCAGCACTTGGAAATCGTCGACTTTGATCATGACAGCCCCGTCAGTGATGGCGAATCCGGTCGTTTGCTGGTGACTTCTCGGGCACGTCAGGGCCACTCCGTGCGGCGTTATGACCTCGGCGACAGCGGGCGCTGGCTGCCTGGCCTGTGTGAATGCGGCCTGCCTTCGCCGCGTTTCGAACTGCTGGAGCGTCACGGCAAGTTGCTGCGCATCGGCACCGACTTCATTTCGTTGACGACGCTGGCGCAGCACCTGCAAGCGCCCTTTCAACTGATCCTCGATCACGGACCCGAGGGCCTGGAGCGCATGCGTTTGCGCAGCCCTCAGGCACCGCAAGAGACCGATCGACAACTGCAGGCGTATCCGAAGCTGACATCGTTGGTGCAGATCGGCCTGCTCACCGTGGACGTCGAGCAATGTGCCGTCGAGCAGTTCTCCCGCAACAGGCACAGCGGCAAGACACCGCTGCTGATTGACCAGCGCCGCTGACCGCAGGTACCTGCACGCGGCCCTCCGCCCTTTTATAAGAAACGATCATGAACACAACCGTTGAATTGACCACCCTGCTCAACTTCGCCCGCCAGCATTCCGATTATTGGCGCGAGCACTTCCAGCACGTCGCAACACCCATCAGCGCATTGGCCGAACTGCCCGTGATCGACCCTGCGCATTACTGGCGCGACAGCCAGCGCCCAGACCAATGGCCGGTACTGACCGGCCCCCTGCACGATGCGCTGATCTTCAAGACCGGGGGCACCACCGGCGCCGGCAAACTGTCGCTATTCACCCGCGCGGAATGGCAAACCCTGGTGCGCGATTTCGGCCGCCACCTCACGGCACAACTGAACCCCGGCGACCGGGTTGCCAATCTGTTTTTCGTCGGCGACCTGTATGCGAGTTTCATCTTCGTCCACGATGCGCTGGCCCATGTCGAGACACCCGTCTGCGAGTTTCCGTTCACCGGGGAGGTCAACAGCGGTGTACTGGCCGACTCGATCGTTGCCTATCGCATCAACGCACTGGCGGGCGTACCCGCCCAACTGCTGACGTTCGCCGCCTGGCTTGAGCGTCAGTCACGGACACTGGAGGTTGTCGAAACGCTGCTCTATGGCGGTGAAAGCCTGTTCCCCGCGCAACTGCAATTGCTCGGCCGGGTGTTCCCGAACGCCCGCATCGCCTCCATCGGCTACGCCAGCGTCGATGCAGGGCTGATCGGCATCAGCACCCGCGATTGCCTCCTGGGCGAACACCGAATGCTGGCAACCCACAGTGTGCTGGAGATCATCGATGAAGTGACCGGGGAGATCATCGAAGAGTGCAATCGCAATGGCCGACTGGTGCTGACCAACCTGACGCGGCGTCTGATGCCAGTGATTCGCTACCCGGTCGGCGACCTGGCCTGCTGGCGCGAACCCGCCGGGACACCCCTGCGCAAATTTGCCCTGGCGGGCCGCAGCATGCACAGCCAGCGTGTGCGGGTAGGCGTTTTGAGTCTGGACACGGGGGATATCGACGAGTTGGTCCGTGCCCACGGTGCCAGTGATGACTGGCAACTGCTCATCGAACAACAGGGAAAGAAAGACCTGCTGAGTCTGCGTTGGGTACCGGGCACGCAAACGTCTGATATCGCCCTGACGACCACAAGGCTGCGCAGCGCACTGATTGACCAATACCCTTTGATCGAGCAGATGCACGCCGAACATCTGCTCGACCTGCACGTGATCGACTGCGCTAACGACGAACTGGCGTGTCATCCGCGCTCCGGCAAGCGACAGCGGGTCGTCGACCGGCGCGAATATGGCACCCCGTGCCTGAGGCAAGAATGATGGATGCGGTAACCTTGCGCCGCTATCGGATCGACGATGCAGCGGCGGTCAATTGCCTGTTCCGGGAAGTCTATGGCGACCATTATGTGCAACCGCACGTCTATCTGCCCTGGATGATCAGCCAAAACCACCGCGAAGGTCGCTGGCACTCGTTAGTGGCGCTGATGAGCGACAAAATCTGCGGGCACGCCACGTTGTTTCGCCAGGCGGCCAGCCATTCACTGACGGCAGAACTGGCGTTGAGCGTGGTACACCCCGAGACTCGCGGACAGAACATCGCCACACTATTAGGCCAGCAGTTGCTGATTCATGCTCAGGCACTTGATTGCCGGGGCGTCACGATCAAACAGGTGACGCAGCACCCGTACACGCAGCGCATGGCCGCCGGTCTCGGCTTTCACAGTTGCGGCTTGTTACCGGACTACGTGGCCACGCCCTTTGGAGGGCCGGGACGGGAGACGATCATTGTCGGCCACTGCTGCATCGACGGCTATCGACGTCCATTGCCGAAGCTGGTCTGGCCAGAGGCCTGTCGCGAGTTGATGCTGCACCTGGAGACAGCGTTTGGCACCACAGACAACGCTGCACCCTGGAAAGGCCCGAAGGTGCATTTTGAATATGCATCGGGGCGTTATGACATGGTGTTGAAGGCACTCGAGGACGACCTGTTTCAGCAGTTGGATCAACTGCCGGCGCAGTGGCTGATTTCGCTTCGGCTCAGACTCGCCGAGGGGTTTGCCAGTGCATTGCACAAACTGGCTGCCGTGGGTTTCATCTTCACCGGGATCGCCCCGGATGACCGTACCGAAGGCTGGCTGGCACTGTTTCATCGCGGCTATCAGCAACCCGCGCTGACGTTGCATTGCTCACACATGCAACGCCTGCAGGAACAAATCCGACAGACCAGTGAAATCAAACCGCAGTAGACATGAAAACGGCCCGTCCACAGAGTGGACGGGCCGCAGAGGGTCGGCTTAAGCCTTGGCCTTGACGCCTTGATCCACAGGCTTGGGCGCGTTGCCTTCACCGTAGGTTTTCAGGTTCTGCAGCACGTAGATCGCCTTCTTGTACTCGGGGATCAGATTCTTGCCGTAAGCGTTGCCATTGAGGCCATTGCTCTGGATGGCGTCGAGCTGGGTCGCGAAGTACTCCAGCGCGTTGAATTTGGCATCAACGTCTTTGGTCACGCCGAACCGGTCGAACTTGTCGCCAGCATTGAGCAACGTGAAGGAGGTGATTTCAGAGATCAGCCCACGGCCACGCAGGAACGCACTCAGGTTGCCCAATTGCTTTACAGAGGTGTTCGCCGGATCGAAACCCTTGAGATTCTTGCGCAGACCCTGCTTGTCCATTTCTGCAGTGTTCAGCGCGTTCGGATCGTTGCCGACCAGAGACAGCATCTGCTGCACCTTGACGCTCTGAGCCACCTGCTTTTTCGCGCCCGTATTGCGAACCAGCACCCCTGCCTTGCTCTCCCAGCCGCCGACAATGCCGATCGTCATGAGAAGACTCCCTGTGAAAAAACCATGAAATGTCCTTGATGGACCACTCGAATGCCGTGAAGTATCTACCGGCCAACTAGTGGCACCAACCCTTTTAGTGCAGTCGCTTACAATTTTTGTACATTCTAGATACAAATCGCCACAGATGCGCTATCTCGGGCGTTTCTCCCGGTTGGGCGAACCTCGTCGATGGTTTTTTGCGCGCTTGCACACGGCGCTCAACTTATTTGTATCAAGGCCGATACGCACCTTTGGCCTGCCTTGTGCGTTCTTGTACGAAAGTACCTAAAGCTTCCCCGCTCGCCGACGATACGCTGGTGTACCCCCGCCGTTTTTCCCCCGACGCCACAATAAAAAATCGCAGATCAAGGACCGGTATCCATGCCCGCATTTCGCACCATTCAGGCTCGCTACACGCTATTTCTGGTTCTGTTCATCCTGCTGCTGTCGGTATTGACCGTGGCTGGAATCAGCCAACTGGTCGCGCCCAAGCTGCGCCATACCGAAGAGCAGGTCGTGCTCAATCGCATCGCCGAAGTTGCCGAGCAGATTCAGGGCGAACTGAACAAAGTGCAGGCGCAGCAACGCAGCATCACCCAGACCATTCCCCTGCTCGACAGCGCGGCCATCGACACCGTGTTGCCGGGACTTGTCGACCAGTACGGCGAGCTGAAAGTGTTTGGTGGCGGGATCTGGCCGTTGCCGGGCCAGCGTGAGGCCGGACGCAACAAATTCAGTACCTTCTGGCACCGCGATGCCTCGGGCAAACTGGCGGTGAACACCTTCTGGAACAGCGACGCCGCGCCCAATTACTACGACCAGAGCTGGTACAAGGGCGGCATGCAGACCCCGCGCGGCCAGTGCGCCTGGGCTGCCGCCTATAAAGACGACGCCAGCGCCGAACCGCGCACCAACTGCGCCATGGCAATCCAGAAAAACGGCGCGGCCTGGGGCGTATCGACCATCGACGTCACCCTGGGCTTCTTCAACGACCTGGTGGCGCGCAAGGAAAAAGACCTGAACGCCGAAATGCTGATCGTCGAGGCCGACGGCAAGATCATCAGCAACAGCTCGCGCATCAGCGGGCCGATCGTGCTCAAGAATATCAACGAACTGGCCGCCGGCTCGACCTTTGCCAGCCAGGTCAAGGCCGGCCTGCAGAATCGGGATCAGGCGCAACGTGTGGAGTTCGACAATAACGGCGAGGCCAGCACCTTCTTCATGCGCCCGATCGAAGGTACGCCGTGGTTCCTCGCCACGGCCCTGCCGACCAAAATGCTCACCGCCCAGCGCGACGATGTGCTCAGCAGCCTGAGCCTGTTGCAGATTCCGCTGGTGATCCTGCTGGTGCTGTTGCAGGTCTACGCGATCCGCCAACTGGTTTCGCGGATGAAAGCGCTGAAAGCCAACATCGACTTGCTGTCCAGTGGCGATGCCGACCTGACCCGGCGCATCACCATCCGTGCCGAAGATGAGCTTGGGGCCATCGGCCATTCGGTCAACACCTTCATCGCCTACCTGCAAAACATGATCGGTGAAGTGACCCAGGCCACCGGCGCCATGGCCACGAGCCTCGACGACCTGCAGCGGACGTCGGCGCACACCAGCCAGATCCTGTTGCGCCATGCTTCGGAAACCGATCAGACCGTTACCGCCATCACCGAAATGAGCTCGACCGCCGACAGCGTGGCGCAGAACGCCGCCGAAACCGCTGCCTTCACCCAACGTGCCAACGAAAACGCCGACCGCTCGCGGGTGGTGGTGGGCGAAGCGACCAACAGCGTGGTGGCCTTGATCGATGAAGTGGCCAGTGCCACTCAGAAAGTCGAAAACATGCAGCAGGACGCGCAGCGCATCACCGAGATTCTCGGGGTGATCGGCGCAATCGCCGGGCAAACCAACCTGCTGGCGCTCAACGCTGCCATTGAAGCCGCCCGTGCCGGTGAACAGGGGCGCGGTTTTGCGGTGGTTGCCGATGAAGTGCGCGCCCTCGCCGCCCGCACCCAGGCCAGCACCTCGGAGATCAACGAAATGCTCACCCGCCTGACCCAAGGCGTGAGTTCGTCGGTCAGCGCCATGGAAAATACCCAGGCCAGTTGCCAGTCCGCCGCCGACGCCACAGCGCGCGTCAACTCGGGGCTGGACGAAATGGCCGGTTCGGTCAGCCACATCAACAGCCTCAGCACCCAGATCGCCACCGCCGCCGAACAGCAAAGTGCGGTGACCGAAGAGATCAACCGCAGCATGGTGCAGATCCGCCACATGGTGGAAGAACTGGTGCACAGCGGCCAGGCCAGCGAACTCAACACCCGCCAGTTGCTGGAAGCCAACAGCCGGGTCAGCGCGATCATGGGGCGGTTCAAGGTACGTTGATTCCTGCGTCCCACATTGGTTTTCTGCCAATCAGATTACCAATGTGGGAGCGAGCCTGCGCGCGGCAGCGGTGTGTCAGTCGACAAACGTGTTGGCTGCAAGACCGCATTCGCGAGCAGGCTCGCGCCCACAGGGGGTGCTTTGTATCAACTTGAAACACTCCGTTGATGCCGGGCAGGATAAACCGGTCAAAATGCATTCCTTTTTGACCCTCATTCCAGCCGAGACCTCATCATGCGAACCTCCTTGCGACTGGCCGCCCTGAGCGCCCTGCTCCTGTCCTCCCTGGCCCAGGCTGCCGATCTGATCCCGATCGAAGTGCATCGTGATGCCAATTGTGGCTGCTGCAAAAAGTGGATCAGCCACCTCGAAGCCAACGGCTTCAAAGTCCAGAACCACGTTGAATCCGACATGAGCAGCTTCAAGCAGCAACACGGCGTGCCTCCGCGCCTGGGTTCGTGCCATACCGCGCTGATCAACGGCAAGTTCGTCGAGGGCCATGTGCCGGCGGAACAAGTGCTGGCCCTGAGCAAGCGGGACGACCTGCTGGGCGTGGCTGCACCGGGCATGCCGATGGGCTCGCCGGGTATGGAAATGGACGGCATGAGCGATGCCTACCAAGTGATCGGCCTGAAGAAGGACGGCACGGATGTGGTGGTGGCGGACTACCCGGCCCACTGATGGGCGCCGGTTACGTCGGACTGTTCGCGGCGGCGTTCGGTGCCGCAACACTACTGCCACTACAGTCCGAAGCGCTGCTGGTCGGCCTGATCGCCAGCGACCGCTACTGGCTGTGGGGGCTGCTGGGCGTGGCGACGCTGGGCAACGTGCTGGGTTCGCTGGTCAACTGGTGGCTGGGACGCGGCATTGAACGCTTTCAGGATCGACGCTGGTTCCCTGTCAGCCCCAAGCACATGGCCACTGCGCGCAAACACTACGAGCGATATGGGCATTGGTCGCTGTTACTGAGCTGGGTGCCGGTCATTGGCGATCCGCTGACCCTGATCGCCGGGGTCATGCGTGAGCCGCCGGGGCGCTTTCTGTTGATCGTCACCTTTGCCAAGGGCGCGCGTTACGCCGTGGTGGCGATGCTGACACTGGGCTGGCTCAGTTGAACATTCCGCCGTTGCCGTTGCCTGTGGTTAACGTCGCCCTAATCCAGGCGTTCCAGCATCGGCCGATTTCAATGGAGTTTGCCCTCATGTCCGTCACGCTATCCCGCTGGCTGCCCGGCCTGTTCCTGACTGCTGCGCTGCCGCTGTTTGCCCATGCCGCCGAACCCACTGAAGCAGCGCCCGGTGCAGCCGCTAACGATGGCCCGACCTATGGCCCGCAGTTGCAAGGCTTTCAATACCCCTACACGCTCAAACACTTTGCCTTTCAGTCCCAGGGTAACTCCTTGCAGATGGGTTACATGGACGTCGCCGCCCACGGCAAGGCCAACGGCCGCACCGTGGTGTTGATGCACGGCAAGAATTTTTGTGCCGCCACCTGGGACAGTTCGATCAAGGCCCTGAGCGAGGCAGGTTACCGGGTCGTCGCACCGGATCAGATCGGCTTCTGCACCTCCAGCAAACCCGAGCACTATCAGTACAGCTTCCAGCAACTGGCGACCAACACCCAGCAATTGCTCAAGGCACTGGGCATTCAGAAAGCCACCCTGCTCGGCCACTCCACCGGCGGCATGCTCGCCACCCGCTACGCCTTGCTGTTCCCGGATCAGGTCGAACAACTGGCACTGGTCAACCCGATCGGCCTGGAAGACTGGAAGGCGCTCGGCGTGCCCTACCGCACCGTCGACCAGTGGTATCAACGCGAACTCAAAGTCACTGCCCAAGGCATTCGCGACTACGAACGCAACACCTATTACGACGGCCGCTGGAAACCGGAATTCGACCGTTGGGTCGACATGCTCGCCGGCCTGAGCAATGGCCCGGGCAAAACCCAGGTGGCGTGGAACTCGGCACTGATCTACGACATGATCTTCACCCAGCCGGTGTACTACGAGTTCAAGGACCTGAAGATGCCGACCCTGTTGCTGATCGGCACGTCCGACACCACCGCCATCGGCAAGGACCTCGCCTCTCCAGAGGTCAAGGCGAAAATCGGCCACTATGACGTACTCGGCAAGCAGGTCGCCAAGCTGATCCCCCGGTCGACGCTGGTGGAATTCCCCGGCATGGGCCACGCGCCGCAAATGGAAGAGCCGGCAAAGTTTCACCAAGCCTTGCTGGGCTGGCTGAACAATACCAATCCCGTTCGTTGATGAGGTAAGGCAGATGGCGGTGCAGATTGCAGTGATTGATGACTGGCAGGATGTGGCACGGGATGTGGCCGACTGGTCGGTGCTCGACAGCATTGGCGACGTGACGTTTGAGCATGATTACCCGGCAGACAACGCCACCCTGGCCGAGCGCCTGGGCCGGTACCAGGTGATCTGCGTGATGCGCGAGCGCACACGCTTCGACCAAGACCTGCTCCAGCGCCTGCCCAATCTGAAGCTGCTGGTCACCGGCGGCATGCGCAATGCGGCTCTGGACCTGCAGGCGGCCGCCAGCCTCGGGATCAAGGTCTGTGGCACTGACAGCTACAAGCACGCAGCGCCGGAATTGACCTGGGCGCTGATCATGGCCGCCACGCGCAATCTGGTGAACGAAGCCAACTCACTGCGCGCCGGTGGCTGGCAGCAAGGGCTGGGCGGTGACCTGCACGGCAGGACGCTGGGCATCCTCGGCCTTGGCAGCATCGGCCAGAAGGTCGCGCAATTCGGCCAGGTGTTCGGCATGCGCGTGATCGCCTGGAGCGAGAACCTTACCGCCGAGCGCGCGCAGCAGGCCGGCGTGATTTACGTCAGCAAGCAGGCATTGTTCGAACAGGCTGATGTGCTGTCGGTGCATCTGGTGCTCAGCGAGCGCAGTCGCGGGCTGGTCGATGCGCAGGCGCTGGGCTGGATGAAGCCAACGGCGCTGCTGGTCAACACCGCCCGCGGGCCGATTGTCGATGAAGCGGCCCTGATCAAGGCCCTGCAGAAACAACTCATCGCCGGGGCCGCGCTGGATGTGTTCGATCAGGAACCGTTGCCGGCGCTACACCCGTTTCGCACTCTGGACAACGTGCTGGCCACGCCGCATGTGGGCTATGTCAGCCGACAGAACTACGCGCAGTTCTTTTCGCAGATGATCGAGGATATTCAGGGCTGGGCGGCGGGGAGCCCGGTTCGCCTGTTGAACTGATCGCCATTTTTGGAGGGCGGTGAACCGACTGACGCCTTCGCGAGCAAGCCCGCTCCCACCTTTTGGACTGCATCCTCCTGTGAGAGCCTGCTCCCACCTTTTTGGAATGCATCCTCCTGTGAGAGCCTGCTCCCACCTTTTTGGAATGCATTGCTCCTGTGGGAGCCCGCACCCACATTTGATCGGTGTACGCCGTTCCCTGTGGGAGCGAGCCTGCTCGCGAAGAGTCCCTCACAAACACCCCATCAACAAACTGCCCGCACCACAACAGTGCATCCTTCCTTCTCGCTAGCACAAAAGCGTGACCGACCAGTCACCGTTTTGGCCCTCTCCAGCAAAAAAACCTGCACTTCGTCGGTGCGTGCGCCCCGGCGCGCCACGACTTTCGCTGCCTGCAAACCGATTGTCGAACAATTTACCCATTTGCTCTGGCCCGCTCTAGGATCTGGCCTAGACTGATTTTCGCGGGGCTCGACCTGCCGGTCACAGTGCGGAAAAAAAGTCGAAACTTTTGCGCGAAGCGACGGGTCATCTGAAACACAGGGGCAACGCGACTGGTGCAATCCTTGCAACGCCCCCTCCACCCATTCTGCTTGCGCGTGTTGGGTAGCGTTTGCTCACCGATGCGTGGCGCGTTTGCGCCCGGCCACAGGACTTGGCCAAGGACATCGCTTGTTCAAGACAAGAATCAGATCAACGAGACGGGAGATTCATATGATCAGTGCGGCATTGGATATTCAGGGAGAGCGTGCTCAGCAGGCCGTTGGCGAATCGAGCAGCGTGAGCCTTCCCGGCAGCCGGTCGATCAACGTCCCGGGCACCAAAACGCTGACGCCGGTCGCCAGCCAGAATCCCAACAAAAAGAAAGTGTTGTTCGTGACCTCGGAAATCGCCGACCTGGTGAAGACCGGCGGTCTGGGTGACGTTTCCGCCGCCCTGCCCCGCGCCATGGCACATCTGCACGATGTGCGGGTATTGATCCCCGGTTACCCGCAGGTGATGCACAGCGAAAACCCGATCCACATCATCGGCGAACTCGGTGGGCACGCCGCGCTGCCACCGTGCAAGATCGGCCGCATGGACATGCCGGACGGGCTGGTGATCTACGTGCTGATCTGCCCTGAACTGTATGAGCGGGAAGGCTCGCCTTACGGCGCCAACAACGGTCGCGACTGGCCGGACAACCATATTCGTTTCGCCCGTCTGGGTCTGGCGGCTGCCGACATCGCCGCCAACCTGGCGCAAATTCACTGGTGCCCGGATCTGGTGCACGCCCACGACTGGCCGGCGGGCCTGGCGCCGGCCTATATGCACTGGCGCGGGCAGCGCACGCCAACCCTGTTCACCATTCACAACCTCGCTTATCAAGGCGTGACCAGCCTCGGTTCGTGCCCGGAACTGGGTATCCCGACCCACGCCCTGCAACAGGAAGGCATGGAGTTCTACGGCAAGATGTCGTTCCTCAAGGCCGGCATGGCCTATTCGAGCCACATCACCACGGTCAGCGCGACCTATGCGCAGGAAATCACCACCCCGGATTTCGGCTGCGGCCTCGACGGTTTTCTCGCCGCCAAGACCCAGCAAGGCTTGCTCAGTGGCATCCCCAACGGTATCGACGAGAGCTGGGACGCGGCCACCGACCCGCACCTGTTCGCGCCATTCGCCATTGGCGACTGGGAAGGCAAAGCGATCAACGCGGCCCACGTGCGTGAACTGTTCGGCTTGAAGGACTCGCAAGGCCCGCTGTTCGCCGTGGTCTCACGTCTGGTCTATCAAAAGGGTCTGGACCTGACGCAGGCAGTGTCCGAGTACATCGTGCAGAACGGCGGCCAGATCGCAATCATCGGTCGCGGCGAGCCGGAAGAAGAACAGGCCATGCGTGAGCTGGCGCTGCGCTTCCCGGGGCAGATCGGCGTGCGCATCGGCTTCAATGAAACCGACGCCCGGCGCATGTTTGCCGGCAGCGATTTTCTGCTGATGCCGTCGCGTTATGAACCATGCGGCTTGAGCCAGATGTACGCGCAGCGCTTCGGTTCGCTGCCGGTGGCGCGCAACACCGGCGGGCTGGCCGACACCATCGAGAACGGCGTCACAGGCTTCCTCTTCAACGAGTCCACCGCCGACAGCTACCGCGAAGCCCTGAGCCGTGCGTTCAAGGTGTTTGCCTTCCCCGAACTGCTCAATGCCATGCGTTGCCGCGCGATGGCCGCGCCGTTCAACTGGTGCAAAGCGGTCGAACCCTACGCCGAACTCTACGAACAACTGGTCGCCAAGGCGCTGGGTAAAGCCGGCCACAAATAACTCAGGGAGTTTTCCACGATGCCGTTACGGACCCAAGAAAACTGGCCCCACGGCGCGATCATGCAGGACGCCGAACACACTCAATTTGCGCTGTGGGCGCCGGATGCGTTTTACGTCAGTGTCGAGCTCGAAAACGGCCAGTCCCTGCCGATGTTGCCGCAGGGCGATGGCTGGTTCGTGATCAAGACCCGGTGCCCGGCGGGCACTCGCTACCGCTACAACATCGACGGCGAACTGGAGGTGCCCGACCCGGCCTCCCGCGCCCAGGACGGTGACATTGACCGCCCCAGCGTGGTGGTCGATCCACTGGCGTACCGCTGGCGCCACACCGCCTGGCAAGGTCGGCCGTGGAGCGAAGCGGTGATTTACGAGCTGCACGTTGGCGCACTCGGCGGCTTTGCTGAAGTCGAGCAGCACCTGTCGCGCTTGGTCGAACTGGGGATTACCGCCGTCGAGCTGATGCCGCTGGCGCAGTTTCCCGGCAGTCGAAACTGGGGCTACGACGGCGTATTGCCCTTCGCACCGCAAGCATCCTATGGCACGCCGGAACAACTCAAACATCTGATCGACAGCGCCCACGGCCATGGTCTGGCGGTGATTCTCGACGTGGTCTACAACCACTTCGGCCCCGACGGCAATTACCTCAACCGTTACGCCAAGGGTTTCTTTCGCGAAGACAAACACACGCCGTGGGGCGCCGCCATCGACTTCCGCCAGCGTGAAGTGCGGGATTTCTTCATCGAAAACGCGCTGATGTGGTTGCTGGAATACCGCTTCGATGGGCTGCGTCTGGACGCGGTTCACGCAATTGAAAGCCCGGATTTCCTGCCGGAACTGGCGCAGCGCATCCGCCAGCAGATCGATCCGACCCGTCACGTCTGGCTGACCGTGGAAAACGAACTCAACCAGTCCAGCCTTCTGGAATACGACTACGACGCGCAGTGGAACGATGACGGGCACAACGCCCTGCACGTGCTGCTGACCGGCGAAACCGATGCCTATTACGCCGACTATGCCGCCCAACCCACCGAACAACTGGTCCGTTGCCTGAGCCAGGGTTTCGTGTTCCAGGGCCATATCACCCGCCACGGTGAACCGCGCGGCGAGCCCAGCGAACATCTGCCCTCGACCGCGTTCGTGCTGTTCCTGCAAAACCACGACCAGATCGGCAACCGGGCTTTCGGCGAGCGCCTGCATCAACTGGCCGACCCGCGTGCCTTGCAGGCAGCAACCGTGCTGTTGCTGCTGTCTCCGATGATTCCGCTGATGTTCATGGGTGACGAGTACGCGGCTGAACAGCCTTTCCTGTTTTTCACCAGCCATCACGGCGAACTGGCGGAACAGGTGCGAGAAGGCCGGCGCAATGAATTCGCGGCGTTCAGCGCGTTCACCGATCCGCACAAGCGTGAGCAGATTCCCGACCCCAACGCCGAACAGACCTTTCACGCCTCACAGCCGCGGTTGATTGGCAACGGCAGTGCGAAACAGCAACAAACCCTCGCGCTGTACCGGCAACTGCTGCAACTGCGCCATCGCTACATCATCCCGAATCTGTCCGGCACCCAGGCGCTCGGCGCGCATCTGCTCGGCCATGGCGCGGTCAGTGCGCGCTGGCGCCTGGGCGATGGCAGTGAGCTGCGAATTGACCTGAACCTCAGCGACACGCCAGTGGTCAACCCTGCACAGACCGACGCCGTGTGGCTGTTTCAGCAGCCGCCGGCCGTTGCCCTGTCGGAACCGGGCCAACTGCCCGCGTATTGCGCGCTTGTCAGCCTCACGGCCGCAACCCCTTTGCAACCTCTGGATGGAGAGCGCCTATGAGCGATGCGCAACTGGAAATTCTGGCCAGCAGAGCCGGCCTCGCCGTCGACTGGATCGACGCCAATGGCCGCCCGCAGAAAGTCGCCCCTGCGGTGCTGCGCAATGTCCTCACCGGGCTGGGCCATCCGGCCAATACCGCTCAGGAAATCGACGCCAGCCTGCTGCAACTGCAACAAGTGCAGCAGGACCGCCACTTGCCGCCGCTGCTGACTGCAGACGTGGGCGTCGGCGTGGACCTGGCGCGCTATTTCGAAGCGCAAACCCCGTGCGAAATCCACCTCGAAGACGGCTCACGGCTGAACCTCAAACTCGATGCCGAGGCGGTACTGCCCGGGCTGATCCCGGTCGGCTATCAACAGGTGCACATCGGCGATCAATATTTCACCCTGGCCGTGGCGCCGCAGCGTTGCTTCAGCGTTGGTGATGCCGTGGACAACCCGATCCCCCGCGTCTGGGGCCTGAGCGTGCAACTGTATGGTCTGCGCCGCCCCGGCGATGGCGGTTTCGGCGACACTCAAGCGCTGGAAGAACTGGCGCGGGTCGCCGGTGAGCGCGGTGCCGAAGCGCTGGCGATCAGCCCGCTGCACGCGATGTTCAGTGCCGACACCGGGCGCTACAGCCCTTATTCGCCGTCCAGCCGTCTGTTCCTCAACTCCCTGTATGCCGCCCCTGGGGCAATCCTCGGTGAACGGGCGCTGCGTGATGCGATCGAGTCCAGTGGTCTGGCCGAGCAATTCCGGCAGCTGGAAGACCTTAAACTCATCGATTGGCCGACGGCGGCCGACACCAAACAGAAACTGCTGCAAGCCTTGTACGACGGTTTCGTCGCCGGCGAGCATCCGTTGCATCCGGACTTCGCCAGTTTCCGCCACAGCGGCGGCGAAGCACTGGAAAACCACTGCCGCTTCGAGGCGATTCAGGAGATGCGCGCCGCCCGTGGCGAGAGCCTTGACTGGCGCGAGTGGCCCGAACACTGGCACGACCCGCGCGGCGCCGCCCTCGAAGCGTTTGCCGAGGAGTACGCCGAGCGCATCGGTTACTTCGCCTTCTGCCAATGGCTGATCCACCGTTGTCTGGAGCGTGCGCAAACCGCCGCACGCAGCGCCGGCATGGGCATCGGCCTGATCGCCGACCTCGCTGTCGGTGCTGACGGTGCCGGCAGTCAGGCCTGGAGTTTTCAAGACGAGTTGCTCGCCTCGCTCACCGTCGGCGCGCCACCGGACATTCTCAACCGCTCCGGTCAGGGCTGGGGGATTTCCGCGTTTTCTCCCGAAGGCCTGATCCGCAACGGCTTTCGCGCCTTCATCGACATGCTCCGGGCCAACTTCGCCCATGCCGGCGGGCTGCGCATCGACCACGTGATGGGCCTGCAGCGCCTGTGGGTGATCCCCAACGGCGCCGCACCGGCGGACGGCGCGTACCTGTATTACCCGGTGGACGATCTGCTGCGGTTGCTGACCCTCGAATCCCATCGCCATCAGGCCATCGTCCTCGGCGAAGACCTCGGCACCGTGCCCGACGGCCTGCGGGAAAAGCTCAGCGCCCGCTCGATACTCGGCATGCGCGTGCTGCTGTTCGAACAGGACAACACCCGTTTCAAACCGATTCTCGACTGGCCGGACAACGCCCTGGCGACCACCAGCACCCACGACCTGCCAACGCTCAACGGCTGGTGGCATGGTCGCGACATCGACTGGAATTCGCGTTTGGGTTTCGTCGACGGCAACGGTGAAATCGAATGGCGCCGTTATCGCCAACGTGAGCGCGAAGGCTTGCGCAGCGCACTGAGCCAGGACCCGCAGAACTTTCGCGAAGAGTCCCACGAAGCCGATCAGGTGGTGGACGCCAGCGTGCGTTTCCTCGGCCATACCCGCGCGCCGTTGGTGTTGCTGCCGCTGGAAGATGCGTTGGGCATCGATGAACAGGCCAACCTGCCCGGCACCATCGACAGCCACCCGAACTGGTCACGACGATTGCCCGGCAACAGCGAAGCCTTGCTCGATGGCGTCGATGCGGCCCGTCGCCTGGAACTGCTGGCCTGCGCCCGCCTGCAGGCTGCCGAGCGTGACCAATGAACCAGACGCTCATCCAGCCATTGCGCGCGACTCTGCGCCTGCAATTTCACAAGGGCTTCACTTTGGAGCAGGCGGTGCCACTGGTGCCGTACTTTGCCAGTCTCGGCATCAGCCACCTCTACGCCTCGCCTCTGCTCGCGGCCCGGGCCGGCTCGATGCACGGTTACGACGTGGTCGATCCGACTCAGGTCAACCCGGAACTCGGCGGCGAGCCGGCGCTGCGGCGGCTGGTCAGCACCCTGCGCGAACACGGCATGGGGCTGATCCTTGACATCGTTTCCAACCACATGGCGGTCGGCGGCGGTGACAATCCGTGGTGGCTCGACCTGCTGGAGTGGGGTCGGCTAAGCCCTTATGGCGAGTTCTTCGACATCCAGTGGCACTCGCCGGACCCGTTGATGGAGGGCCAATTGCTGCTGCCGTTTCTCGGCAGCGATTACGGCATCGCCCTGCAGGAAGGCACGTTGAAACTGCACTTCGATGCGCAGCAAGGGCGCTTTCACGTCGAGCACTACGAGCATCACTTCCCGATCTGCCCGAATGACTACGGTGAGTTGCTCAAACCGGTCGAAGCACTGAAATCCCTGGCCGATCGTTTCAGTACCCTCAGTTACCAGACCGACGCCCACTCGCTGGCGATGCCGCTCAAGGCAGAATTGCGCGAGCTGGCAAGCGACCCGCAGATCCTCCAAGCCATCGAACACAACCTGACGCACTACGACTCCACCACCGAGGCAGGCTTTCACAAGCTGCATCAGTTGCTGGAACGCCAGAGCTACCGTCTGGCCAGTTGGCGCACCGCTGCCGATGACATCAACTGGCGGCGTTTTTTCGACATCAACGAACTCGGTGGCCTGCGTGTCGAACGCCCGGCCGTGTTCGAAGCGACCCACGGCAAGATCTTCCAGTTGATCGCCGAAGGCCTGGTCGACGGTTTGCGCATCGACCACATTGACGGCCTCGCCGACCCGCGCGGTTACTGCCGCAAGCTGCGTCGGCGCCTTGACCTGCTCGCACCGGGCCGGCATCTGCCGATCTACGTCGAGAAGATTCTCGGCGCCGGCGAAACCCTGCGCCGCGATTGGGCGGTGGATGGCAGCACCGGCTACGAATTCATGAATCAACTGGCACTGCTGCAACACGATCCCGACGGCGAATACGTGCTCGGCGACCTGTGGCAGCGGCGCACCGAGCGCCCGGCAGCGTTCATCGAAGAAGCACAACTGGCGCGCCAGCAGATCCTCAACGGCTCGCTGGCCAGCGATTGCGAAAGCGTCGCCCAGGCATTGCTGCAAGTGGCGCGGGACGACTTGATGACCCGCGACCTGACCCTCGGCGCGATCCGCCGGGTGTTGCAGGCGCTGATCGTGCACTTCCCGGTCTATCGCACTTACATCAGCGCGCTGGGCCGCTCGGCGCAGGATGAACGGTTTTTCCAGCAGGCCATGGACGGTGCCCGTCAGACGTTGGGCGAAGGCGACTGGCCGGTGCTCGACTGCGTGGCGGCCTGGCTCGGTGGCACGCCGTGGCGCAACAAACCGCACGGGCGCTCGCGCAAGATCCTCAAGCACGCCTGCGTACGCTTCCAGCAACTGACCTCACCGGCAGCGGCCAAAGCTGTGGAAGACACCGCGCTGTATCGCTCGGCGGTGCTGCTGTCGCGCAATGACGTCGGCTACAACACCGAGCAGTTCAGCGCACCGGTCAGTGATTTTCATGCCGTCAATCAACAACGACTGGAGACGTTCCCCGACAACCTGCTGGCGACTGCCACCCACGACCACAAACGCGGCGAGGACACCCGGGCGCGGCTGGCGGTACTCAGCGAACGCAGCCATTGGTACGCCGAACAGGTCGAGTTGTGGCGCGCCCTCGCCCGGCCGCTGCGTGACGATGACCAGGTGCCGTCGTCCGGTGATGAACTGATCCTCTATCAGGCACTGCTCGGCAGTTGGCCGCTGCAGTTGCGCGATGATGATCGCCAGGGTTTCGCCGACTACGCCGAGCGCATCGGGCAGTGGCAGCAGAAAGCCCTGCGCGAAGCCAAGTTGCAAAGCAGTTGGAGCGCGCCCAACGAAGCCTATGAAAACGCCGCACAGACGTTCACCCAGCGTCTGCTCACCGGTGAAGAGGGCGAACTGCTGCGCGCCGCACTGAGCAAGACCGTCAACAGCATCGCCGCTGCCGGCGCGCTCAACGGCTTGGCGCAAACCTTGCTGCGCATGACCGTGCCGGGGGTGCCGGATCTGTATCAGGGCAACGAGTTCTGGGATTTCAGCCTGGTCGATCCGGACAACCGCCGGCCGGTGGATTACGCCGCACGCGAGCAAGCCTTGCACCGGCAGCCGCCGTTGGAGGACTTGCTGGCGAACTGGCGTGACGGGCGTATCAAACAAGCGTTGATCGCTCAGGTATTGCGCCTGCGCGCCGAACACGCCGAGCTGTTTCGGCGAGGCACGTACCAGGCCCTGGAGGTGCTGGGCAGCCAGGCGCACAACGTGCTCGCGTTTGCCCGTGAACACGCGGGGACGTACGCCATCGTGATCGCGCCGATCCGCTGCGCGACGCTGCTGGAAAACAGTGCCGTGCCGCAAGTCGATGCGCTGCGCTGGGGCGATACGCGGGTGGTTTTACCGTTCGCCGCCTCTGAGACAAACCTGAAGGGACTTTTTCAAAGCCGCGCAGTCACAAAAAACAGGGAGCTGAACGTCAGCGCCGCGCTGGGGGATATCCCGGTCAATCTCTTTATCCAACACTTTACGTAACGACGAGTTCAGTTCAGGAGCATTGCGATGAGTACCGACGATAAACGCATCCGCGAGTTCGCCTATCAGATCTGGGAATCGGAAGGTAAACCTGAAGGTCATGAAGCGCGGCACTGGGAGATGGCGCGCAAACTGGCTGAAGCCGAGGCCCTGGCGCCGAAGAAATCACCGAAAGCGGCGGGCAGCAAGACCGCCGGCAAAGGCACTGACAGCAAGGCCCCGGCGGCCACGCCCAAGGCTCCGGCGGCAGCCAAAACCAAGCCGGCCAGTGCCGCCAAAGTCGTACCACCGGGTGAAAAGGCCACCGAGAAAAAGCCCCGGGCCCCACGCAAGCCCCCGGCCAACTGACACACCCGGAATATTGAACTGAATGACCGTGTGGCGGGCTCACTCGCCACCGAGGGCCAACTCGTCCTCAAGAAACACACAACCTCCCTGTAGGAGTGAGCCTGCTCGCGATATAGCGATATATCAGGCGAAATCCGGATTGAATGTCAGACCGCTATCGCGAGCAGGCTCACTCCTACAAGGTTTTGTATCAGCCGAGAATTTCCCCGTTTTTGCAGGAGCAATCATGACCCGTCCAAAGCAAGCCGAGCCCGCAGCGCACGCCGAGCCCTCGAGAATCCGTGAAGGCCTGCCCTTCCCGCTGGGTGCGACCTGGGATGGTCTGGGGGTGAACTTTGCGCTGTTTTCCGCCAACGCCACCAAGGTTGAACTGTGCATTTTCGACGATGCCGGCGAAGTCGAACTCGAACGCATCGAACTGCCGGAATACACCGATGAGATTTTCCACGGTTACCTGCCCGATGCCCACCCGGGGCTGATCTACGGCTATCGCGTGTATGGGCCTTATGACCCGGCCAATGGTCATCGTTTCAATCACAACAAATTGCTCATCGACCCCTATGCCAAACAACTGGTAGGCCAGTTGAAATGGTCCGAGGCGCTGTTCGGCTACACCATCGGCCACCCGGATGCCGACCTCAGTTTCGACGAACGCGACAGCGCGCCATTCGTGCCCAAGTGCAAGGTCATTGATCCGGCGCATACCTGGGGCAACGACCACCGCGTCAGCGTGCCGTGGGACAAGACGATCATTTATGAAACCCACGTGCGCGGCATCAGCATGCGTCACCCGGCAGTGCCGGAGAACGTGCGTGGCACGTTTGCCGGGTTGATGGTAGACGATGTGCTCGAACACATTCGCAAGCTCGGCGTATCAAGTGTGGAATTGCTGCCGATCCATGCTTTCGTCAACGACCAGCACCTGCTGCACAAGGGCATGACCAACTACTGGGGCTACAACAGCATCGCCTTCTTTGCCCCGGACCCGCGCTACCTGGCCAGCGGCAAGATCGCCGAGTTCAAGGAGATGGTGGCGCACCTGCACGAGGCCAATCTGGAGGTGATCCTCGACGTGGTCTACAACCACACCGCCGAGGGCAACGAGCAAGGCCCGACCCTGTCGATGCGCGGCATCGACAATGCCTCGTACTACCGGCTGATGCCTGACGACAAGCGCTTCTACATCAACGATTCCGGCACCGGCAACACCCTCGACCTGAGCCACCCATGCGTTCTGCAAATGGTCACCGATTCGCTGCGCTACTGGGCCAGCGAGATGCATGTCGACGGTTTCCGCTTCGATCTGGCGACCATTCTCGGACGTTATCACGACGGTTTCGACGAGCGTCACAGCTTCCTCGTTGCCTGCCGTCAGGACCCGGTGCTGCGTCAGGTGAAAATGATCGCCGAGCCGTGGGACTGCGGTCCTGGTGGTTATCAGGTGGGTAACTTTCCGCCGGGCTGGGTCGAGTGGAACGACAAGTTCCGCGACACCGTGCGCGCGTTCTGGAAAGGTGACGACGGCCAGGTCGCCGACTTCGCCAGCCGCATGACCGCGTCGGGCGAGATGTTCAACCAGCGCGGGCGGCGGCCGTACTCGTCGGTGAACTTCATCACCGCCCACGACGGTTTCACCCTCAATGACCTGGTGTCGTACAACGACAAGCACAACGAGGCCAACGACGAGAACAATCAGGACGGCAGCAACAACAACCTGTCGTGGAACCACGGCGTCGAAGGCCCGACCGACGATCCCGAAATCAATGCGCTGCGCCACCGGCAGATGCGCAACTTTTTCGCCACCCTGCTGCTGTCCCAGGGCACACCGATGATCGTCGCCGGCGACGAATTCGCCCGCACCCAGGACGGCAACAACAACGCCTATTGCCAGGACAGCGAGATCGGTTGGGTCAACTGGGACCTGAGCGAGGACGGCAAGGCACTGCTCAAGTTCGTCAAGCGCCTGATCAAGTTGCGCATGGCTTATCCGATCCTGCGACGCGGACGCTTTCTGGTCGGCGAGTACAACGAGGATATCGGCGTCAAGGACGTGACCTGGCTCGCACCGGACGGCACCGAGATGACCACCGAACACTGGCACGACGCGCATAACCGTTGCCTGGGCATGCTCCTCGATGGCCGCGCCCAGGAAACCGGGATCCGCCGCAAGGGGGGCGATGCGACATTGCTGCTGGTGGTCAACGCGCATCACGACATCGTCAACTTCACGCTGCCGGAAGTGCCTGAAGGCAGTTTCTGGACGTGCATGATCGACACCAATCAACCGGCGGTTCGCGGTCAGGAGCGCTTCGACTTCGGCCATGAATATTCCGTCACCGGCCGTTCACTGCTGCTGTTCGAGCTGCAACGCGAAGAAGAAGACTGACATGGACCTGCACTGCTATCTGGCGCGTCGCCCGCCGCACTATCCCGACAGCGAATCCCTCGGCCAGTGCCTGCGGGCGATGGTCGAGGCCGGGCTGGATCAACTGCCACTACCCGGCAGTGGCCGTACGCTGGAGCGCTTTCAGCGCCTGGCGGAAGTCGGCGGACACGATCTGGGTTTGTGCAAACTGTATGAAGGCCACACCGACGCGCTGGCGATCATCGAACAACTCGGCGGTTCGCCCACTCCGGGCAGCACCTGGGGCATGTGGGCGGCCGAACCGCCGCAGGCGCGGGTGCAAGTAACGCCGACCGGGCACATGGTTCGCCTCGACGGGCGCAAGGCCTGGTGCTCCGGCGCGGCAGTACTCAGCCATGCGCTGCTGACCGCGTGGGACGCTGATGAACGTCAGCAACTGGTCGCGGTGGCGCTTGATCAACCGGGCGTGACCATTACCGATCAGGGTTGGCAAGCCGTCGGCATGGGGGCCACCGCCAGCGTTGAAGTAGAGTTCAACGGCGCCGAAGCGCAAGCCATCGGCAATCCCGGCGATTACCTGCAGCGCCCCGGTTTCTGGCAAGGCGGGATCGGTATCGCCGCGTGCTGGTACGGCGCGGCGCGGCAGATCGCCGAGGCACTGCGCCAACACTGTGCAAAACGCCAAGAGCCGCACGCCCTCGCCCACCTCGGCGCGGTCGATTCGGCGTTGTACGCGGCGGCCAGCGTGCTGCGCTTCAGTGCGCTGCACATCGACACGCACCCCGAGGCCAATGCTCGATTGCTGGCCCGGCGTGCTCGCGCCGTGGTCGAACAAACCGCCGAGCAAGTACTGCGCGAAGTCGGGCGAGCGCTCGGCGCCGGTCCTTTCTGCAAGGATCGGCACTTCGCCCGGTTGAGCGCCGACCTGCCCGTATTCCTGCGCCAAAGCCACGCCGAGCGCGACCTGGCTGCCCTCGGCCAACAGATTGCCGAACACTCCGAGGAGGCCTGGACACTATGAACGCTGCCAGCAAACCCAACCCGATCGTCGGCCAAGGCACTTCCCTGGACCAATGGCAACACTCCCGGCAACTGGCTGCGCTGGACAGCATCGATGTCCTTAGTCTGGTACCACCCGGTGCCCGCGCCGTGATCGTCGCTCCGCACCCGGACGATGAAGTCCTCGGTTGCGGGGGGCTGTTGCAACTGCTCGCTGCGGCTGCCCGGCCCTTGCAACTGATCTCGGTCACCGACGGCAGCGCCAGCCACCCGGGCTCCGAGCGCTGGCCGGTCGAGCGCTTGAGCGTGGTGCGTCCACAGGAATCGGCTGAAGCCCTGCGGCGCCTCGGTGTGCCGCTGCACCGGATGAAATGGCTGCGCGGCGGTTTCACCGATACCCAAGTCGCCGCTCAGGAGCCGGCGCTCGTCGAGTTTATCGAACGCCACCTGCACCCCGGCGACGTGGTGTTCAGTACCTGGGCCGAGGATGGCCATTGCGACCACGAAGCCGTCGGCCGCGCCAGCATCGAGGCTGCCCGGCGCGTTGGCGCCAGCTGTCACGAACTGCCGGTGTGGACCTGGCACTGGGCCGATCCCGAAGATGCCTCGGTGCCGTGGCATCGAGCGCGCAAGATTGCGTTATCCACCGAGCAAGTCGCGCGCAAACGCCACGCGGTGCATGCATTCGCCAGTCAACTGGAAGGCGATCCGCAGGCCGGACTGCCGCCAGTGCTGGCGCCCTACGTGCTGGAGCGGCTGCTGCAACCTTTCGAAGTGGTGTTCCTATGAGCGTCGATGATCGCTACTTCGACGGCCTGTTCAGCGCCAACGATGATCCCTGGGCCTTTCGCGAACGCTGGTACGAGCAGCGCAAACGCGCGATCACTCTCGCTGCGCTGCCCCGCGCGCACTACCGGGCAATCTTCGAACCCGGTTGCGCCAATGGCGAACTCAGCGCCGAACTTGCCAGCCGTTGCGACCGTCTGCTGTGCTGCGACACCGCCAGTGCGGCGGTGAGTCTGGCGCGTACCCGATTGAGTCTTTTTGACCACGCGCAAGTGCGCCAAAGTCGCTTGCCCGGCGACTGGCCGGAGGAAAAATTCGACCTGATTGTATTTAGCGAAATCGGCTACTACCTCGATGCCCGGGATCTGACAGAAGTGATCCGGCGCATCAGTGATTGCCTGACCGCCGACGGGCAATTGCTGGCCTGTCACTGGCGCCCGCCAATCGAGGGGTGCCCGCTCAATGCACGTCAGGTTCACGACCTGATCCACGAACATTTGCCGCTGCCGCGCCTGGCGCTGCACCAGGAAGCCGACTTCATTCTCGAAGTCTGGAGCCGCGAGCCGCGCTCGGTGGCAGCGCTGGAGGGCCTGAGATGATCGGCATTCTGATTCCTGCACACAACGAGGAAGACCTGCTGGGGCAATGCCTCACCGCTGCGCTGCGCGCCAGCAAGCACGGGCTGTTGGCCGGCGAACCGGTGGAAGTGCTGGTGGTGCTCGACAGCTGCACCGACCGCTCGGCGCAGATCGTCAGCGGCTTTCCCGTGCTGAGCCTGCACATCGACGCGCGCAATGTCGGTCAGGCCCGGGCCGCCGGTGCGCAAGTCCTGCTGGAGCGCGGTGCGCGGTGGATTTCCTGCTCCGACGCCGACAGCCGGGTGGCCGATGACTGGCTGGTGGCGCAACTGGGGCTGGGGGCCGACGCGGTGTGCGGCACCGTGACCGTCGAGCATTGGGATCAATCGTTCGACGAGGCCGCGCAGATCCGCTATCACCGCCACTATCAGGCGCGTGACGGGCATCGGCACATCCACGGCGCCAACTTGGGAATCAGCGCCGACGCCTACCGCTGGGCTGGCGGCTTCGAACCGCTGGCCTGCGATGAAGACGTGCAACTGGTGCGGCAATTGGAACTGTCCGGCGCCGACATCGCCTGGAGCCATCGCCCGCAAGTGCACACCAGCGCCCGACTGGACAGTCGTGCACGCGGTGGATTCGGTGATTATCTGCGACATTTGGCACAGCTCGATCAAAAAAAAGCGGATCAGATTGATCTGTGACGCGACGAACCGGCCGTCATGAGCAATACTCTGCTGCGCGGCAATCCAGGGTTCGGAGCGTCGCACGGCAATCCATCAGCCTTCACGGGTCGCGCGCGCCTGATTTTCCACGGCGTCTGTACGACTGAGGGCCAGACACGACAAGGACGTAACACCCATGAAACCGTTATCCCTCAGCGACAATCCGCTGCCGGCGCAGATATGGAACAGCGCCCCGCAGCTGGACAACATTCCCGTCATCAACACCCACAGTCTGGTGCCCCCCGGTGCCCGAGCGGTGGTGGTCGCACCGCATCCTGGTGATGAAGTGGTGACCTGCGGCGGCCTCCTGCAATTACTTTCCAGCCTCGGCCACCCCCTGCAATTGCTCTCGATCACTGACGGCAGCGCGAGCCACCCCGGCTCGCGACAATGGTCGGAAAAACGCCTGAGCGTATTCCGCCCGCAAGAAAGCGTCGAGGCCCTGCGCCGCCTCGGTCTGCCGATGCACAGCCTGAAATGGGTACGCGGCGGGTTCACCGACAATGCGTTGCTGGAGCGCGAAGCCGACCTCACCGACTTCATCGCGCGCTACCTGCGCCCCGGAGATGTGGTCTTCAGTACCTGGGCCGGCGACGGCAGTGACGACCACGAGGCGGTCGGAAATGCCAGCGCCAAAGCGGCAGCGCAGGTCGGAGCAACCTTTCATGACGTGCCGGTCTGGGCCTGGCACTGGCCGGAACGCGATCAGCACCTGATCCCCTGGGAACGTGCGCGCAAATTGCGGCTCGACACCTGGACTGTCGCGCGCAAGAGCCACGCCACCCATGCCTATGCCAGCCAGCTCAAGGGCGAACCGGCCATCGGCATCGCGCCCCTGCTGCCGCGGGTGATCCTGGAGCGCATGCGCCTGCCCTACGAAATAGTCTTCGTCTGAAGCATACAACCCTGTGGGAGCGGGCTTGCTCGCGAACAGGTCGTCACCTGCAACATCACAGGTGTCTGACCCGCCGTCTTCGCGAGCAAGCCCGCTCCCATAGTTTTTTGCCTGCGCTCATACAGCATCTACAAGGAACTGCCGCCCCACTGCATCAGTCGCATAAGAAGGAAGCCGTTTTCAGAGGAGTGAACGTGTCCAGCGATCCCAAGCGTCACGCCGTCGACGCCCCCGTCATCCAGCGCCTGCGCGTGCTGACGGTCAATACCCACAAGGGCTTCACCGCCCTCAACCGGCGCTTCATCCTGCCGGAACTGCGCGAAGCAGTGCGCAGCACCTGCGCCGATCTGGTGTTTCTGCAGGAAGTGGTCGGTGAACACGAACGCCATTCCAATCGCTACAACGAATGGCCGCAAACCTCGCAATACGAATTTCTCGCCGACAGTATGTGGAGCGACTTCGCCTACGGGCGCAATGCCGTCTACCCCGATGGTCACCACGGCAATGCCCTGCTGTCGAAGTACCCGATCCGCGAATACCGCAACCTCGACGTGTCGATCACCGGCCCCGAACGCCGAGGCTTGCTGCATTGTGTGCTGGACGTACCGGGGCACGCCGAAGTGCATGCGATCTGCGTGCATTTGAGTTTGCTGGAAAGCCATCGGCAACTGCAGTTGCAACTGCTCTGCCAGTTGCTCGAATCACTGCCCGACGATGCACCGGTGATCATTGCCGGTGACTTCAACGACTGGCAGTTGCAGGGCAACCTGACCCTCGCCCGCCGCGATGACTTGCACGAAGCGTTCGAGCGCCACCACGGTCGTCCGGCCAAGACCTATCCGGCACGTTTTCCATTGTTGCGCCTGGACCGGGTCTACCTGCGTAATGCCAGCAGCCACGACCCGCAAATACTGGGCAACAGGCCGTGGACACACCTGTCGGATCACTTGCCGCTGGCGGTTGAAGTGCATTTGTAAACGCAGTTCTGACATGACCGTTGGTCAGCCCTGCTTGATCGACGGGCAAAACCTTCTACACCTAAAACAGCTCAAGGAGTAGCGCATTCAATTCGTTAGAGCATGGTTCTCACGTTGTGCCTCAGTTGTATCGGGAGGCCGAGCCAAGGCTCGCTCAAGGATGGATTTCCCGAATTCAGCCGAAGGGAATTGCCATGACGCGCTACGCCAGACACCTGCGGGCACTGCCGCAGGCTTTGCTCCTGCCTGCTTCACTCCTGTTGCTCAACAGCCCACCCGCCTCTGCTGCCTGTTCGCTGATTGCAGGTCCCGGCAACGACGCCTTCACCTGTGACAGCGGCAGCAGCGGGTCGCTGACTGATCTTGCCGGCAACAACAGCCTGACCTTCCCCGCCAACGGCACCGGCCAGATCAATGGCAGCGTGACCTTTGGCGCCGGCGCCGACCGGGTGAACATGCAATCGGGGGTGATTACCGGCGCGGTCAGCCAGGGTGCCGGCATCGACGACTTCGTCATGAGCGGCGGTTCCATTGGCTCGCTGGCACAGGGCGACGGCCGCGATACCTTTCTGATGACCGGTGGCACCATCGTCGGTGCCTTCGAGGACGGCGACGTTGCGCGCATGACCGGCGGCACCATCGGCCGCGTCGACATGAAACTCGACAACAACATCTTCGATCTGTCCGGCGGGCAGATCCTCGGCAATCTGGTGACCGGCTTCGGCACCGACACCATTATCGTTTCCGGCGGGCGCATCGGCGGCAACATCAGCGTCAGTGGTGGCAACGACAGCATCACCGTGACCGGCGGTGAAATTGGCGGTGAGATTCGCGCCAGCGCCGGTGACGACAGCTTGCTGTGGAGCGGCGGGATCATCCGCTCGGCAATTCTTATGGGCGACGGCAACGACAACGCAACGCTGCGCAATCTGGATGACAGCCTGCTCACGCTGACACCGAGCGTGGATGGCGGCGCCGGCAACGATGTGCTGACCTTCGACAATACCCGCACCGCACTGCCGGCGCGCTTCAGCCATTGGGAAACAGTGAACCTGAACAACGCCTCGCAACTGGAACTGGGCTCGGGCACCTTGCTGCTGGGCGATGCCGTCAGTGGCACGGGTACGCTGAACGTCGACGCCAGCAGCAGCGTGTACTCGACCCAGGGCGCCGTGTCACCTGCCGTGGCCGGGCAAGCGGTGACTTTCAATAACGCCGGGGTCATTGACCTGACCCGCAACAACAGTCGCACCGATGACACACTGACGGTCAATGGCAACTATGTCGGCAATGGCGGGCAGTTGCTGTTGCAAAGCGTGCTCGATGGCGACGGCGCACCCAGTGACAAACTGGTGGTCAACAACGGCAGCCTGAGCGGCATGACCGCCATCACCGTCAGCAATCTCGGCGGGCTGGGTGGGCTGACGCTGGAAAACGGCATTCAACTGGTACAGGCCCAAGGTACTGCCGTGAGCAACAATTCCGCGTTCGTCCTCAACGGCCCGATTTCAGCCGGTGCCTACGATTACTACCTGTTCAAGGGCGGTGTCACCGCCGGCAGCGAAAACAGCTGGTATCTGCGCTCGGCGGTGGTCGCGCCTCAGGTGGTGAGCGTGCCCAATCCCGATCCGACGCTGCCGCCGATTCTTGTGCCAGTGGTGCCTGTACCGGTCGCGGCCGCCATCATCCCGGCCCCTGTGATCGCGCCCTCGCCTCCCGGGCAACCGGCTTCGCCGACAACCCCGGCATCGCCCCCGGCTGCGCCTGTTGCGGCATTGGCTGTGCAGCCGGTACTGCCCGTCGCCGTGGCAGGCGCCGCACCGATCCCGATCTACCGTCCCGAGGTGCCAACCTGGTCAGTGCTGCCGCCCGCCGCCGCACAATTGACCCTCAGCGCCCTCGGCACTTTCCACGACCGTCAGGGCGAACAGCGCCTGCTCAGCGAGACCGGTGCGTTTGGCGCCGGTTGGGGTCGGGTCTACGGCAAGAACCTCGACCACACCTGGGCCGGGACTGTCACGCCGCGCCTGGACGGCTCGCTCAACGGCTTCCAGGTCGGCAACGATCTGTACAGCTCGCCGACCTCTGGCGGTCAGACCCAACGCATCGGTCTGTTTGTCGGCCATAGCCGGATTCAAGGCGATGTCGACGGTTTCAACGAAGGCTTCGAACACAACAGTGCGGGCAAGATCAAGCTGGAGGGCGACAGCTATGGCCTGTACTGGACGCTGACCGATCCCTGCGGCTGGTACATCGATACGGTGGCGATGGGCACGCGATTCGACGGCGACAACCGCTCCGACCGCGGCCTTAAACTGGACAACCGCGGCCACGCGCTCACGCTCTCCGCCGAGGCCGGTTATCCGTTCGCCCTCAACGACACCTGGCTGGTCGAGCCGCAAGTGCAAGTGATCCACCAGAACATCTCCCTCGACAGCCAGGATGATGGCATCTCCCGGGTATCGTTCGACTCCGACGGCGCCTGGACCGGGCGTCTTGGCGCACGGCTCAAGGGCCGTTATCAGGTCAACGGGATGCCGCTGGAACCCTACCTGCGGGCCAATCTGTGGCACACCTTTTCCGGCACCGATTCAGTGACATTCGACGGCACCGACACCATCGACAGCGAACAGAAGTCTTCGACTGCGGATGTCGGACTCGGCGTCGTGCTGACCCTCGACCGCGCCGTGAGTGTCTACGCCAGCACCGATTACAGTAGCAATATTGATAGCAATGACCTGCGTGGCCTGGCCGGAAATCTGGGTGTTCGCATCAGTTGGTAGACCAATAGCCGGGCGCGCTTTTCGCGCTGTATGCGATCACTGAGGGCCGGGGCCTGCGGTGTCATGACCGACGCCTTCGCGAGCACGCTCGCTCCCACAGGTCTTGCATCGTACTTGTGGGAGCGGGCTTGCTCGCGAAAGGATCGACGTGGTGCCGGATCAGCCCTCAGGCTTGAGAATCAACACCGCCAACGGCGGCAGATTCAACTCCAGCGACAGAGACTGCCCGTGGCTCGCCACCTCGTCGGTGAACGCGCCACCGCCATTGCCGTAATTGGACCCGGCATAGGTGTCGGCATCGCTGTTGAGCAGCTCGGTCCAGCGCCCGGCAAACGGTACGCCCACGCGATAGGACTGACGCGGCACCGGGGTGAAGTTGGCCACCACCAGCACCGGTTTGCCGTCCTTGCTCCAGCGCAGCCACGCATACACGCTGTTGATCGCATCATCGCCGATCAGCCACTGGAAGCCCTGCGGCGCATCGTCCTGATCGTGCAGCGCCGGTTCGTCGCGGTACAAGCGGTTGAGGTCACCAACCAGTTTCTGCACGCCTTTGTGCTCGGAATACTGCAGCAGATACCAATCGAGTTGCTGATCGTGATTCCACTCACGCCACTGGCCGAACTCACAGCCCATGAACAACAGCTTCTTGCCCGGGTGGGTCCACATGAAGCTCAGATAGGCGCGCAGGTTGGCGAACTTCTGCCAGCGATCGCCGGGCATCTTGTCGATCAGCGAGTGCTTGCCGTGCACCACTTCGTCGTGGGAAATCGGCAGGATGAAGCGCTCGGACCAGGCGTAGACCAGACCAAAGCTCAGTTCGTTGTGATGATGCGCGCGGTACACCGGGTCCTGTTGGATGTAGTGCAGCGAGTCGTGCATCCAGCCCATGTTCCATTTGTAGGCAAAACCGAGGCCGCCCTGCTGGGTGCTCTGGCTGACGCCTGGCCATGCGGTGGATTCTTCGGCGATCACCAGCGCACCCGGGGCTTCCAGCTCGACCACGTCATTCAAGTGCCGGAGGAAATCGATGGCTTCCAGATTTTCCCGTCCGCCATGGCGGTTCGGCACCCATTCGCCAGCCTTGCGCGAATAGTCGCGATAGAGCATCGAGGCCACCGCGTCGACCCGCAAGCCATCGACATGAAAATGCTTCAACCAGTGCAGCGCCGAAGCCAGCATGTAACCGTGCACCTCGGTACGCCCCAGGTTGTAGATCAACGTGTCCCAGTCCTGATGGAAGCCTTCCAGCGGGTTGCCGTATTCGTACAGCGCCGTGCCGTCGAACTGCGCCAGACCGTGGGTGTCGGTGGGAAAATGCGCCGGCACCCAGTCGAGAATCACGCCGATACCGGCCTGGTGACAGGCGTTGACGAAATCGCCGAACTGCTCCGGTGTGCCGTATCGCGCGCTCGGGGCGAATTGCGAGAGCAACTGATAGCCCCACGAACCGCCGAACGGGTGCTCCATGATCGGCATCAGTTCGATATGGGTGAAGCCCAGTTCCTTGACGTAAGGAATCAACCGCTCGGCCAGCTCCGGCCAAGTGTATTGGCGGGCGACTTCACCCAGATCGTCCAGTTCGCACTGCCACGATCCAGCGTGCAGCTCGTAGATCGACAGTGGCTGCGAATGCTGTTGCCGCTGGCGACGGCCGCTCATCCACTCCTGATCCTGCCAGTTGATCTGCAGCGGCGCGGCGACTTTCGACGCGGTGTCCGGTGGCAGGCTGGTGGCCAGCGCCATCGGGTCGGCCTTCAGCGGCAGAATGCCGTGGGCGCCGAGTATTTCGTACTTGTACAACTCGCCCGCTTGCAGGCGCGGAATGAACAGCTCCCAGACCCCGGACGGATGCCGCAGACGCATCGGGTGCCGGCGCCCGTCCCACACGTTGAAATCGCCCACCACCGACACGCGCCGGGCGTTCGGCGCCCAGACGGCAAAGCGCACGCCCTCCACGCCCTCGACGGTGGTCAGTTGCGCACCGAGGCAACTGCTCAGGTCGCGGTGATTGCCTTCGGCAAACAGATATAAATCCATTTCACCGAGCAACTGGCCAAAGCTGTAGGGATCTTCCGCTACCTGCTCGCCCCCGGCCCAGCGCGTGCGCAGCCGATACGGCCGGGCCTGCGCAAAGTGCCCGACAAACAGCCCCGGGGTTTCGGTGGCCGTCAGTTCGCCGCGCTCTTCGCCGCTGTCCCTGTCCAATACTTCAACTTTCAACGCACCGGGCAGATAAGCCCGGATGAATTGCCCGCCGGCACCATCGCCGTGGGGGCCAAGAATGGAAAACGGGTCGTGGTGTTCGGCGCGCACCAAGGCATCGATGTCCTGCGCCGCCGGCAATAACGCTTCTTTAGCGTGACCCTGTTCCTTGTTCGAGAAACTCATGACTACTCTCCACCAAGATCGGAAAAGGGTTTAAGCCCCGTCAATAACCCATACAAACCGTGCAACGGCACGGGCAGCCACGTGGGGCGATTTTCGGCTTCATAGGCCACTTCATAGGCCGCCTTCTCCAGGCCGAACAGCGCAAGCGCAGCGTCGGCACCTGCAGGATCCTGCCAGGCATGATCAAGACTAGCTGCCGCCCGGCGATATGCCTGCACAAATGCCTCGCGGGCCTCGCGCAAGTAGCGCTCGGCGACGCGATGACGCGCCGCTTCGGATTCAGGACTGTGATCGACGTTGTGTACGTTGATGGTCATTGCTGCGGCGTAATCGAACGAGCGCAGCACTCCGCTGACATCCTTGTACGGGCTATGTTTGCCACGACGCTCGTGCAGCGGCCGTGCCGGTTCACCCTCGAAATCGATCAGGTAGGCATCACCCTTGATCACCAGCACCTGGCCCAGATGCAGATCGCCGTGGACGCGAATGCGCAACCCGCCGACCGCTTGTTTCGCCAGATCCTGCACGTGCGTGAGGATGGTTTTCTTTTCGTCGATCAGATGTTTGACCAGTTTCTGATCCGCCGCGCCCAACTGGCCCTGATGCTGTTTGAGCAGCTTCAACGCATGCTCCACTTGCGCCGCAACGTCCTTGCCGATGGTTTGTGCATCCTTGGCACTGGTGGTCTGCGGGGCGAAATCCGGGTTGTCGCTCGGCGCCGCCAGCACCTGGTGCATCTCGCCCAGACGCTGGCCGAGCATGGCGGCGAAGTCCTTCAGCTCACCCAGGGCGTTGTAATGCTGCTCCTGCTCGGACATGGCGTCGGCCAGTTCATCGCGCAGCGCCCGCTCAAGGTTGTTCTGAGTCCATTCCCAGGCATCGCCCTGATTGCTCAGATAGCCTTGTGCAATCATCAGCAGATTGTCTTCGCCGTTGGCATCACGGCGGACCACCGAACCCAGCAGCGGCGAAATGTTCTCGAAACCGGCCTCGGTCAGGCAGGCACTCATTTCCAGTTCCGGGTGCACCCCGGAGGCGACCTTGCGGATCAGTTTCAACACCAGACTGTTGCCGATCACCACCGAACTGTTCGATTGTTCAGCCGACAGATAACGCACTTCCGACTCGGCGCCGAGGCCAAGTTTTGCAAGCTGTGCAGTCGGGGCGAAACGAATCTCGCCCTCTTCGCAATTGAGCACCGTGTTGTTCTGCATGCCTTGCAGCACCGCGCGAATGAACGCTTCGAGGCTGAACGCATCGGTGATCAGCCCGACCTGACGTCCGCGCCGTACCCGCGACAACGCCAGCTGCTGCGGCAGCGCCGGGCCGACCTGATCCTCCGCGATGAAACCAAACGGCAATTGATAGCGGCTGGTCTGCCCGCCGCTGGTCACTTCAATCTCGCTCAGCAGCACTGGATGCTGCGCATCGCCAAAGCGTACGCCGTAGGCCAGATGCACCTGCTCAATGGCCGCATCCTTACCGGCAAACCAGCGGCGGTTCTGCAACCAGCTCGGCAAGATGCCCTGCTCCAGGGTGTTGCGGGTTGGCGCTTCGAGCAGCTCTTCCATGCGTTTTTTCAGCACCAGCGTAGTGAAGTCCGGCAGGCTCTGCGCCGGCTCCACATGCCAGCTCGGCATCTGGTTTTCCGTGGCCAGGGCGAACCAGTAGAAGCCGTACGGCGCCAGGGTCAGGAGGAAATTCAACTGGCCGATTGGTGGGAAGGCGTTACCGCCGAGCATCTCCACCGGGACCATGCCGACGTAGGCCGACAGATCCAGCTCCGCCGCCTGCGCGCTGCGCGACACGTTGGCCACGCAGAGGATGATTTCATGCTTGCCGTCGGCGTCGGTGAATTCTCGGGTGTAGGCCAGAATCCGCCGGTTGCTCGGCGACAGCATCTTCAACGTGCCGCGCCCGAAGGCCTTGGACTGCTTGCGCACGGCGAGCATGCGTCGCGTCCAGTTGAGCAGCGAATGCGGGTCGCCAGCCTGGGTTTCGACGTTCACCGACAGGTAGCCGTACTGCGGGTCCATGATCGGCGGCAGCACCAGGCTTGCCGGGTCGGCGCGGGAGAAACCACCGTTGCGGTCGATCGACCATTGCATCGGGGTACGCACGCCGTCGCGGTCACCAAGATAGATGTTGTCGCCCATGCCGATTTCATCGCCGTAATACAAGGTCGGCGTGCCCGGCATCGACAACAGCAGGCTATTGAGCAGTTCGACGCGGCGGCGATCACGCTCCATCAACGGCGCCAGACGCCGGCGAATGCCAAGGTTGATTCGCGCGCGACGGTCAGCAGCGTAGTAATTCCACAGGTAATCGCGCTCCTTGTCGGTGACCATCTCCAGCGTCAGCTCATCGTGGTTACGCAGGAAGATTGCCCACTGGCAGTTGGCGGGAATTTCCGGGGTCTGGCGCAGAATATCGGTGATCGGAAAGCGATCTTCCTGGGCCAGCGCCATGTACATGCGCGGCATCAGCGGGAAGTGAAACGCCATGTGGCATTCGTCACCATTGACGCCCGCCGCATCGGTGTCGCCGAAGTACAACTGGGTGTCTTCCGGCCATTGATTGGCCTCGGCCAGCAGCATGCGGTCGGGGTAATTGGCGTCAATCTCGGCGCGAATCTGCTTGAGGACGTCGTGGGTCTCCGGCAGGTTTTCGTTATTGGTGCCGTCGCGTTCGATCAGGTACGGAATGGCGTCGAGACGCAAACCATCGATGCCCATGTCCAGCCAGTAACGCATTACCGATAACACCGCTTTCATCACCTGCGGGTTGTCAAAGTTCAGGTCCGGTTGGTGCGAATAGAAGCGATGCCAGAAGTACTGACCGGCAACCGGGTCCCAGGTCCAGTTGGACTTTTCGGTGTCGAGGAAGATGATCCGCGTGCCGTCGTATTTTTGATCGTCATCCGACCACACGTAAAAGTCCCGCGCCGCAGAACCTGGTTTGGCCTTGCGCGCGCGCTGGAACCACGGATGCTGGTCGGAGGTGTGGTTGATGACCAGCTCGGTGATCACCCGCAAACCGCGTTTGTGCGCCTCGGCGATAAAACGCTTGGCGTCGGCCATGGTCCCGTAGTCGCTGTGTACGCCACGGTATTCGGCGATATCGTAACCGTCGTCGCGTCGTGGTGAAGGGTAGAACGGTAGCAGCCAGATGGTGTTGACGCCGAGTTCGGCGATGTAGTCGAGTTTGGCGATCAGGCCGGGAAAGTCGCCGATCCCGTCATTGTTGGAGTCGAAAAACGATTTGACATGTACTTGATAGATCACCGCGTCCTTGTACCAGAGCGGGTCTTTGATGAAGGTAGCTGCTTTGGGTTTCTTCGCCATGTGAAACTCCTGTTCAATTCTAGAAAAACCGTGAGCCGATCACCTGACTCAAACACGACGAGCAACCTGTAGGAGTGAGCCTGCTCGCGATTGCGGTTTGATATTCAACAAAATAGTTACCTGCAAGATTGCTATCGCGAGCAGGCTCACTCCTACAATGGGTCGGTGCTCAGGTGGTAATCCGCCAGATCCCGAACGGCTGATACGCCGGATCAATGCGCATGAACTGGTATTTGCCATGCCAGTCCCAGCGATGCCCATTCATCAAGTCCTCACCGTGAGTCGTGGCGTCGTCCGGCAACCCCATCTCCCACAACGGCAGCTCGAAATTGGCCTCCTGCACGTGGTGCGGATCGAGGCTCACCGCCACCAGAATGAAGTTGCTGCCATCGAAGCTACGCTTGCCGAAATACAGAATGTTGTCGTTCCAGGCGTTGTAGACCTTCAAGCCCAAGTGCGTGTGCAGCGCCGGGTTTTGCCGGCGGATGCGATTGAGCTGGGCAATTTCGGCAATGATGTTGCCCGGCGCGTTGAAGTCGCGGACACGGATCTCGTATTTCTCCGAATCGAGGTATTCCTCCTTGCCCGGCACGGGGGCCGACTCGCACAGTTCATACCCCGAATACATGCCCCACAGACCCGAGCCCATGGTCGCCAGCGCCGCGCGGATGAGAAACCCCGGGCGTCCGGACTCATGCAGGAACGCCGGGTTGATGTCCGGCGTGTTGACGAAGAAATTCGGCCGGTAGCACTCGCGCCACGGCGATTGATTGAGTTCGGTGAAATAGCTCGCCAGCTCGGCCTTGGTGTTGCGCCAGGTGAAATAGGTGTAGCTCTGGGTGTAACCGACCTTGCCGAGGCGCGCCATCATCGCCGGCGTGGTGAAGGCTTCGGCGAGGAAGATCACCTCTGGGTGCAGCGCCCGCACATCGGCAATCAACCACTGCCAGAACGGCAGCGGTTTGGTGTGCGGGTTGTCGACGCGGAAGATCTTCACGCCCTCGTGAACCCAGCCGACCACGATGTCGCGCAACTCGACCCACAGGCTGGGGATCGCCTCTGGCGCATAGAAGTCGACGTTGACGATGTCCTGATATTTCTTCGGCGGGTTCTCCGCGTATTTGATCGTGCCGTCCGGCCGCCAGTTGAACCAGCCTGGATGTTGCTTGAGCCACGGGTGGTCCTGGGAACACTGGATGGCGAAATCGAGAGCAATCTCCAGGCCGTGCCCGGCGGCAGCAGCCACCAGCCGGCGGAAGTCCTCGCGGCTGCCGAGTTGCGAGTGAATTGCCTCGTGGCCACCCTCCTCGCTGCCGATCGCATAAGGGCTGCCCGGATCATCCGGCCCGGCGGTCAGGGAGTTATTGCGGCCCTTGCGGTGCGCGCGGCCGATTGGATGGATCGGGGTGAAATAGAGCACGTCGAAGCCCATGTCCTGAATCATCGGCAAACGCGCGTGTACATCATTAAAGGTGCCGTGACGGTTGGGATCGTCGGTGATCGAGCGGGGAAACAGCTCATACCAACTGGCGAACTCGGCCAGTTCACGCTCGACGTCCATCGGGAATTCGGCGCTCAGGCTCAGGTAGGCGCGGTGATCGGCCTGCGCCATCAGTTGCGCACTGCGCGGGTGCAGAAACAGCGCCACCTGCTCGGTTTCGAGCAGGCCGGACAATTCGTGGTGCAGTGCCGCGAGTTGTTCGCTGAGCGGCCCTTCGCTGCGTTCGGCGGCCTGTTGCACCATGCTTCGGCCTTCCTGCAACTCCAGTGAAACCGGGACGGCGGCGTGGTGTTTTTTCTCCAGTTCGTACTGAAAACTGGCGAAGTGGTCGATCCATGCCTCGACACAAAACACAAAGCGCCCTTGATGCTCGGGACGAAAGCGCCCTTCCCAGCTGTTGTTGCCCAGGTCGGTCATGACCTCGCTCTGCCAGGTCTGTGTGCCTTCTTCGTGCCAACGGATACGCACCGCGAGCTTGTCGTGCCCGTCGGCAAACACTTTGCTGGTGACGACAACGTCACGCCCGGCAATCGACTTGACGGCAAACTGCCCGCCATCGAGGGTCGGCATGGTATTTTCGATCACGATGCGCGGCAGCAGCAGCGCCTGCGACAGCGGCATGTGCGGGTTGTAGCTCAGCTCTGAAGGTTTTTCAGCAGTCATCGAGCATCTCTCCTTAACGCCCCAAGGACGCTCTTGTGCCGGATCAGTATTCACGACGAGGCACCGGCCCCGACTTGAACTCACTTAGGTTCCGAGCGACCGGCGCGGGGAAAAGTTCACAGGGATTTGCCTGGACAAAAAAGCGGATCGAAATCGCCACGAGGTGGTCAATCCACTTAAGCACTTCTCACGCCATGTGCCACACGGAGGTCTATAGATGAACATCCCGATTCCGGCCGAAACACCTGATCCGAACATCGACAAACCCACCCTGCCCGAGACCGAACCACAACCGATTCCGGAGCAGGAACCACCCGGCACCACGCCACCAGCCAAGGAAGAACCGCCGACAACAATGCCGCCGGTGATCGTCTGAGGTTCATTGGATTGCTCCCACACCCTGCGTGGGAGCAATCGGGTCAGAGGTGATCATTCTTCTGCGGGTCTTTTTCAAAGAGTTTCACGATGTGCGGCATCACGCTGAAGATCACCAGCGCCAGAAAGGTGCTGAGCAGCGCCGTCGCCTCTTTGCCCAGGCCGGCAGCCACGCCAATGGCGGCGGTCATCCACAGCCCGGCGGCGGTGGTCAGCCCTTTGACATGGCTTTCATCACCTTCGTGATTCTTCAGGATAGTCCCGGCACCAAGAAAACCGATCCCGGCTATCACGCCCTGCAACACCCTGCTCATGGCGTCCGATTCGGCCCCGGACGTCTGCGGCACCAGCACAAACAGCGCCGCCCCGAGTGCCACCAGCATGTGCGTGCGCACACCGGCAGCCTTGCCCTTGTGTTCACGCTCAAACCCGAGAATTCCGCCGAGCACGGCCGCCATCAGCAGGCGCACGGTGATCCGTGTCAATTGCGAGGCGTCGCCAATGTCGGCGAACTCCGCTTGCAGGGTTTCCCACACTTCATGCCACCACGCGTTCATCCGGCAGTCCTTGTAAAGGGGCGATAGAGGATGGACAGCGGCGACCATTAATCAGTTGCGCAGAACGATCATCGACGCCTGCGCCCTAATCTTTCAGACACCCCTGAAAAAAGGACTGCCCCCATGCCCCTTCGAGTCGATGAAAGCAATCCCGAGCAAAAAGTGTGTTTTTTCACTGTCGAGAATGGCGAGGAAATTCGCATTTGCGACACCCTGGAGGTCAGGACCGATAGCGAGAAAGCCATGTCGTTCGTTGAAATAGAAGGTCGGCGCATTTACATCACCGAAGCAGAAGCCGACGCATTGACCGTCGCAGGCGCCAAGGACGGTCGCAAGCACCTGAAGGCTGACGAGAGTGATTCGGTGATTTGACTGACCCTGATCAACACCCGGTGCAAACGTCTGCGATAGGCGTTTGCGCCTTTGTCGGCGGGCTGCTTCAAGTTGTCGCAGGCAAGCTTGAAAAGCGCATCTGATCCGCTTTTTATTCAAATAGCTGAGTCTGTTATGCAAACAGATCGACGCTCATAGTTCATTCGCCTGATGGAGGCTGATGAGCGAATGACCATGAGCGAACAAATCCCCGTCCGAACCGTAGAAGCAACGCCAACCATAAAAAGTGTGCCTGGTCGCCCAATGAAGGCGAAGGCCGGCTCCACCGACAATCACATTCACACCCGCAGTTTCACCGGACTGTTCCGCACCCTGCGCATGAGCGGCGCGGGGTTTCTGTTTTTGCTGTTCTTCGGCACCGTGTGGCTCAACTGGGGCGGCCGTCAGGCGGTGTTGTGGGACCTTGCCGAAAGCAAGTTCCACATCTTCGGCGCGACTTTTTGGCCACAGGATTTCATTCTGCTCTCGGCACTGCTGATCATTGCCGCGTTCGGTCTGTTCGCCATCACCGTGTTCGCCGGCCGGGTCTGGTGCGGCTATACCTGCCCGCAGAGTTCCTGGACGTGGATCTTCATGTGGTGCGAGAAAATCACCGAAGGCGAACGCAATCAGCGGATCAAGCTGCAAGCGGCGCCGTGGGGCCTGAACAAACTGGCCCGGCGTGCGGCCAAGCACACCCTGTGGTTGGCAATCAGCGTGATGACCGGGCTGACCTTCGTCGGTTATTTCACGCCGATCCGCCCGCTGGCCGAAGAGCTGTTCACCCTGCAAATCGGCGGGGTCAGCCTGTTCTGGGTACTGTTTTTCACCGCCGCCACCTACATCAATGCCGGCTGGCTGCGCGAAGCCGTGTGCATGCACATGTGCCCGTATGCGCGGTTCCAGAGCGTGATGTTCGACAAAGACACTCTGGCGATTTCCTATGACGTGGCCCGGGGCGAAAACCGTGGCCCGCGCAAACGCGACGTAAAGCCTGCCGAAGCCGGCCTGGGCGACTGCATCGACTGCCAGTTGTGCGTGCAGGTCTGCCCGACCGGCATTGATATCCGCGACGGCCTGCAGATGGAATGCATCGGTTGCGCAGCGTGCATCGACGCCTGCGACTCGATCATGGACAAAATGAACTACCCGCGCGGCCTGATCCGCTACAGTTCCGAACGCGAATTGCAGGGTGGCAAGACCCATCTGCTGCGACCACGACTGGTGGGTTACGTCGTCGTGCTGGTGGCGATGATCGGTGCACTCGCGCTGGCCTTGGTCGAACGGCCGATGGTCTCGCTGGACGTGACCAAGGACCGTGGGCTGTTCCGCGAGAACGGTCAGGGCCAGATCGAGAACATCTACACCCTCAAGGTGATCAACAAGACCCAACAGCGTCAGGACTACAACCTGAGCCTGGTCGATGGCGACGGCTTCCAGTTGCAGGGCAAGACCGAACTGAGCCTGGCACCGGGGGAGATTGTCGATGTGCCGGTGTCGGTGGCAATGACCACGGAACGCCCGGCCAGCAGCTCGCAGACCTTGAGTTTCAAGATTGCCGACAGCGACGAACCTGCGATTTATAGCGTAGCGAAAAGCAGGTTTGTGGCGCCGATGAATCGCTGATCCCTTAGACTGCGGCGCGGCCATTCGCGAGCAGGCTCGCTCCCACAGGTGAGCATATTCCAATGTGGGAGCGAGCCTGCTCGCGAATGAAGGCGACGCGGTCTTCCAGAATGAACCCAACCCGGACCCATGATGAAACGCTACGAAAAATTCGCCGACGACATCGCTGAACTGATCCGCTCTGGCGTCCTCGGCCCCGGGCAACGGGTGCCATCGGTGCGCTATGCCAGCCAGACTTACGGGGTCAGTCCGTCCACGGTGTTCCAGGCCTATTACCTGCTGGAACGTCGCGGTCTGATCCGCGCCCGGCCGCGCTCCGGCTACTTCGTCAACACCCATGCACCGAGCCCGTTTTCGGAGCCGGTGATCAGCAGCCACGTCAACGACTCCACTGAAGTCGACGTCAGCGAACTGGTGTTCTCGGTGCTGGAATCGATCAAGGACCCGAGCACCGTGCCGTTCGGCTCGGCGTTCCCCAGCCCGACCCTGTTCCCGCTGCAGCGCCTGTCGCGCTCACTGGCCAGTGCGGCGCGGGAGATGGACCCGCGCATGGTGGTCACCGACATGTCGCCGGGCAACCCGCAACTGCGTCGGCAAATCGCCCTGCGCTACATGGTCGGCGGGCTGATGCTGCCGATGGAAGAGCTGCTGATCACCAACGGTGCCCTTGAAGCGCTGAACCTGTGCCTGCAAGCGGTGACGGAGCCGGGTGATCTGGTGGCCATCGAAGCCCCGGCGTTCTACGCCAGCCTGCAAGTGCTGGAGCGTTTGAAACTCAAGGCCGTGGAAATCCCCGTGCACCCGCGTGACGGCATCGACCTCGGCGTCCTCGCGCAGACCCTGGAACGCCATCCGATCAAGGCCTGCTGGTGCATGACCAGTTTCCAGAACCCGATGGGCGCAACCATGCCCGAGGCGAAGAAACAGGAATTGGTCGAACTGCTGCGCCGGCATCAGGTGCCGCTGATCGAAGACGATGTCTACGCCGAACTCTATTACGGCCAGCAAGCACCGAAACCGGCCAAAGCCTTCGACACCGAAGGGCTGGTGATGCACTGCGGCTCGTTTGCCAAGAGCCTGGCCCCCGGCTACCGCATTGGCTGGGTTGCCGCAGGGCGCTACGCGCAGAAAATCGAACGACTGAAACTGATGACCTCGCTGTGCGCCTCGATGCCGGCGCAAGCGGCGATCGCCGACTACCTGCAACACGGCGGCTACGATCGCCACCTGCGCAAATTGCGCTACGCCCTGGAAGAACAGCAAAGCGCGATGCTCGCAGCGATCGCCCGCTATTTCCCGGCGCAGACGCGGGTCAGCCAGCCGGCGGGCGGCTACTTTTTGTGGCTGGAATTGCCGCCGCAGATGGATTCGCTGAAGTTGTTTCAAATGGCATTGGCGCAGGGGATCAGCATTGCCCCGGGGCCGATTTTCTCGCCGACCCAGCGCTTCAGGAACTGCATTCGCTTGAATTACGGCAGCCCGTGGACCGAGGACTCGGAAAAGGCGATGGAGACGTTGGGGCGGATCGTGCGGTCGTTCTGACCGTTCGATGTTCCCACTAATGACGCCTTCGCGAGCAAGCCCGCTCCCACAGTAGACCGCATTCCATCTTGAAAAACTCGGTGGACTGTGGGAGCGGGCTTGCTCGCGAAGAGGCCGGATCAGGCAATACAACTACCGAAGATCAACGACCACCTCCCAGATCAACAAACGTCCCCGTCGCATAAGAAGCCTTGTCCGACAACAACCAGACAATCGCCTCCGCCACCTCATCCGGCCGCCCGCCACGGGCCATCGGAATCGCCGACTCCAATTTGCTGACCCGATCCGGATCGCCGCTCAAAGCGTGGAAATCGGTGTAGATGTAGCCCGGACGCACCGCGTTGACCCGAATCCCCTCGCCCGCCACTTCCTTGGACAGACCGATGGTGAAGCTGTCGAGCGCGCCTTTGGACGCCGCGTAATCGACATACTCATTCGGTGAGCCCAGGCGTGACGCCACCGACGACACGTTGACGATGCTGCCGCCCTGCCCGCCGTGCTTGGGCGACATGCGCAGGATCGCGTGCTTGGCACAGAGGATCGGCGCCAGGACATTGGTTTTCATGATTTTGAGAATGCGGAATTCGGACATTTCATCGACCCGCGATTTGTGCCCGACGGTGCCGGCGTTGTTCACCAGCGCGGTGACCCGCCCCAACTCGGTGTCGACCCGGTGAAACAGTGCGATCACTTCGTCTTCGATGCTGACATCGGCGCGCACCGCAATGGCGTGCGCCCCCAGCGCCCGCACTTGCTCCAGCACGCTTTGCGCGGCCTGCTCGTCTTGCTGGTAGTTGATGCAAATCCGATAGCCTTGCTCGGCAGCCAACAACGCCGTAGCCGCGCCGATTCCGCGCCCGCCACCGGTGATCACAATGACTTTATCCATGCTGGCCCTTCCCCCAAATGCACACGTAACAGTCGGGGGGAAGAATAACCGCCATTGGATGGTTTTGCATGGGGTCTGATCATCGCCACATCGATATCAGAGCGCCGCCTGCTGCGCACTGACGATGCTCTGCATGAAGCGATCCGCCGGCATCGGATGCCCCAGCAGATAGCCCTGCAACGAATCACAGCCCAGTTTCGTGAGGAAATCCTGCTGCACACCGGTCTCCACGCCTTCGGCGACGATCCGCAAACCCAGCGCCTGACCCAACGCGACAATCGCCGAGACAATCGCCGCGTCATCACTGTCATGCTCAAGATCGCGGACAAAACCGCGGTCGATCTTCAACTCGTTGGCCGGCAGGCGCTTGAGGTACATCAAACTCGAATAGCCGGTGCCGAAATCGTCGATCGACAGATCAACGCCCATGTCCGACAGCTCCTGCAACACCGTCATGCTCGCATCGGCGTCGCTCATGGCCGTGGTTTCGGTGATTTCCAGGGTCAAGCTGTTGGCCGGCAAATGGTGCGTCGCCAGCGCCTTCGCCACGCTCTGCACCAGCCCCGCGTGGCAAAACTGCAACGCCGAGAGGTTCACCGCGATACGCCAATCGGTGTAACCCAGCACGTACCATTCGCGCATCTGCCGGCAGGCCTCGTTGAGCACCCACTCACCGATGGCGATGATCACGCCGGTCTTCTCCGCCAGATCGATGAACTTGTCCGGCAGCAACATCCCTTGGGTCGGGTGCTGCCAGCGCAGCAACGCTTCGGCGCCGACCGGACGGCCATTGGCGGCATCGAACTTGGGCTGGTAATGCAGGCTGAACTGATTGTGCTCCAGCGCGGCGCGCAGATCCTGCAACAGTTGCAGTTGCTTGCGGGCGTTGTTGTTCATCGAGGCGTCGAAGAAGCTGTAGCCGTTTTTGCCGCCACCCTTGGCGTGATACATCGCTGCGTCGGCATTCATCAACAGTTCCTGGGCGTTGTGACCATTGCCCGGGTACAGGGCAATGCCGACGCTGGCGGAAATCTGCAGGTCATGGTCGGCCACGCGGAACGACCGGGCGATCAAGCCGACCTGGCGGGCCGCCAGGCTCAGGGCATCGTTGGGCTCGGTCAGGCGCACCAGCAGGACGAACTCGTCGCCACCGATCCGCGCCAGCGTGTCCTGGCTGCGCAAGTCTTCGCGCAGACGCACCCCGACTTCGCGCAGCAACTGGTCACCCATGTGGTGGCCAAACGCATCGTTGACCGGTTTGAAACCATCCAGATCGATGAACATCAGCGCAAAACACCCGCCCTGCTCTTCGACCTTTTTCATCGCCTGATTGATCCGGTCGTCCAGCAGCATGCGGTTCGGCAGGCCGGTCAGGGTGTCGTGCAGCGCCAGTTGCGTCAGCTCGCGGTTGGCCAGGGTCAGCGAATGCGCCAGATCGGCAGTGCGCGCTTCGAGGCGGGCATCGAGAATCGAGGTCAGCAAGGCAATCGACAGCACCGCCAGCGTGGTGATCAGCACCAGACTGTCGAGGCCGTTGCCCTTGAGCCCGTTGAGCGTCGCGCCACAAAAACTGCCATCGGGAAACTGCGCGGCGGCCATGCCGGTGTAATGCATGCCGACAATCGCAATGCCCATGATCACCGCCGCGCCGCCACGGATCAGGCGCACATAAGGCGAGTGCTGGCGCAGGCGAAAGGCGATCCATAACGCCGCTGCCGAAGCACCGACCGCGATCAGCAATGAGGCGCCGAACAGCGTCGGGTCGTAATCGATCCCCGGGGTCATGCGCAGCGCTGCCATGCCGGTGTAATGCATGGCACTGATCCCGGCGCCCATGATCAACGCACCGAAAGCCAGTTGCAGAACCGGCAGTTTCGGCTGGCTGACCAGCCACAAGGCAAACCCGCAGGACAGCACTGCAATCAGCAGCGACAGTGCAGTAATCGTGATGTCGTAGCCCAGGTCGATCGGCAGCTTGAACGCGAGCATGCCGATGAAATGCATCGACCACACGCCGACGCCCATCGCCAGCGCGCCGCCCGCCGTCCAGAAATGCACCGCGCGCCCACGGGCGGTGGCGATGCGCCCGGTCAGATCGAGCGCTGTATACGACGCCAGAATCGCCACGCACAGCGAAATGAAAACCAGAGTGAAGGAATAATTACCGATGAGCATGGGGATTCTCGCGACCACCCGCGCCGTACTGCGTCCATTCTCGGCCGGGCAAATGCGGCGATTGTACTGATTGCGCAGAAGAACGCACTGACAAAGTAAGCATTTTGCCATCAACCCGATGAAACGCTTGTTTGATCGTTCTGCAAGGCTCTGGCCCGGGCCTTGTCCCGACGATTTGTGCAAGCTGCAAGATCAATGTGGGAGCCAGCCTGTTCGCGAAAAAGCCGTCAGGTTCAACGCAGATGTCGACTGAACTGACGCCTTCGCGAGCAGGTTCGCTCCCACAGATATTGCGTTACCGCAGATCAGCGATTGTCGCTGACGTCGAGTTGTCCATCCCAGCCACCGCCCAGCGCGGCAATCAATTGCACGCTGGCAATCAAGCGGCTCTGCAGAATATTGAGCACCGTGCGTTCGTTGTTCAGCGCAGTGGCTTGTACCACCACCACATCGATGTAGGCGATCAATCCGGCCTTGTACTGGTTCTGGGTCAGGCGCAACGAATCGCGCGCGGCATCCAGCGCTTCCTGACGCACCGCCGCTTCGTCTTCATACACCTTCAATTGCACCAGATAGTTTTCCACCTCGCGGAAGCCGTCGAGCACAGTCTGGCGGTACTTGGCGACAGTCTGGTCATACACCGCTTCGGTGCGATCGACTTCGGCCGAGCGAATACCTCCGTCGAAGATCGGCAAGTCCAGTTTCGGACCGACCGACCAGAAGCGGTTGGGCAGGCTGAACAGGTCTTTCGAGGTACTGCTGCTGTAGCCGCCGCTCATGCTCAGGGTCAAGTCCGGGTAGTACGCAGCCTTCGCCACGCCAATATTGGCGTTGGCGGCGATCACCGAGCGCTCGGCCGAGGCGATGTCCGGACGCCGCTCCAGCAGTTGCGACGGCAAGCTCAGGGGAATCTGCGGCAGGTTCGGAATGTTCTGCGTCTCAGCGATGCTGAACTCGGCCGGCGCCTGTCCGGTCAGTACCGCGATAGCGTTTTCGAATTGCGCGCGCTGCCAGATCAGATCGACCAGATCGCCTTGAGTACTTTTCAACTGGGTCTGCGCCTGGGCCACCGCATCACGCCCGGAGATCCCGGCGCGGTACTGGTTCTGGGTCATTTGCAGCGATTTCTCGTACGCCGCCACCGTCGATTCAAGCAAGCGCTTCTGTTGATCGATGACGCGCAACTGCAGGTAGTTCTGCACCAGGTCCGATTGCTGGCTCAGGCGCATCGCCGCCAGATCGGCAAAGCTTGCCTGGGCGCTGGCTTCGTTGGCTTCAAGCCCACGGCGCAGCTTGCCCCAGACGTCCGCTTCCCAACTGACGCCCAATTGCGCGTTATAGGTGTCGCGAATCCCGCTGGAGGAGCTGCTCAGGCTGGAACTGCTGCTGCCGGTGCCCTGGCTGGAGCGGGTCTTGCCCACACTCAGGTCGACATTCGGGTAGAACGCCCCGCGGGCACTGCGCACCAGGGCCTGGGCCTGGCGGTACTGGGCTTCGGACTGGGCGACGGTCTGGTTGGCGTTGTTGAGCCTCGCGACCAGAGCGTTGAGTTGCTGATCACCATACAGCTCCCACCAGGCGCCGCGGGCCAGTGAGTCACTGGGGTTGGCCTGACGCCAGCCCTTGGCTTCCTTGTATTGCGCGACGTCAGCGGTCTGCGGACGCTGATAGTCCGGGCCGACAGCGCAGGCACTGAGCATCGCCACGCACAGCGACAGGCTCAACAAACGCGAGCCCCGGACAGTGGCCAGATTGATAAGCGAACGGTCAGTCATAGCGGAGTTTCCAGAGCGGCGTCAGTACGCACGCCACGCCACTTGTTGAAGCGGTGGCGCAGCTTGTCGAGATAGAGGTAAACCACCGGGGTGGTGTAAAGGGTCAACACCTGGCTGAAGATCAGCCCGCCGATGATGGTCAGGCCCAGCGGCTGACGCATTTCCGCGCCCTCGGCGCGACTGAGCAGCAACGGCAAGGCGCCGAGGATCGCCGCCAGGGTGGTCATCAGAATCGGTCGCAGCCGTTGCAGACAGGCGCTGCGGATCGACTCCAGCGGCGACAGGCCCTGATGACGCTCCAGTTGCAGCGCCAGGTCGATCATCAGGATCGCGTTTTTCTTCACCACCCCGATCAACAGGAACAACCCGAGCAACGAGATCAGGCTGAACTCGCCGCCCAGTGCATAGATCGACAGCAGCGCGCCGACCCCGGCCGACGGCAACGTCGACAGAATCGTCAGCGGGTGAATGTAGCTTTCATACAGCACCCCAAGCACCAGATACACCGCCAACAGCGCACCGAGGATCATGAACGGCTGGCTCTTCTGGGTCGCGGCAAAGGCGTCGGCGGTACCGGCCATTTTCGCGATCACGTCTTCCGGCAAACCAACCTTGGCAATCGCCCGCTCGATCGCCGCGCTGCCCTGCTCCACCGTCACCCCTTCGGCCATGTCGAAGGCAATGCTTTCGGAGGCGAACTGGCCTTCGTGGCTGACCCGGTCGTCTTCCAGGCTGTTTTCGTAGTGGGCGATGGTCGACAACGGAATCCGTGCACCGTCAGCGGTAATCACGTGCACCTGGTTGAGGGTCACCGGATCCTGCGCGTACTTCGGATTGACCTCCATCACCACCTGATACTGGTTGAGGCTGTCGTAGATGGTCGAGATCTGCCGCTGGCTGTAGGCGTTGTTCAGCACTGCCGTGACCATGTTCATGTCGACCCCGAGGCGCTTGGCCTGATCGCGGTCGACAATCAGCGTCACCTGCTGCGCACCGCGCCCTTCACGGGCATCGATGGCCGTCAGCTCAGGCAGTGCGCGCAATGCAGCGACGACTTTCGGGTACCACTCGCGCAACGCCCCCAGATCACCGCTTTGCAGGATGTAGCTGTATTGCGAGGTGGTCTGCTCGCGACCACCGCCGAACTGCAGGTCCTGGTCTGCCATCAGCATCAGTTGAGCACCGGGAACCTTGGGCATTTCCTTGCGCAGACGCTCGATGACCTTCTGTGCCGAGAGGTTGCGTTCCTTGATCGGTTTCAGGCGTACCAGCATGAAGGCATTGTTGGTGCCGTTGGTGCCACCGATGAACCCGGCCACGCTCTCGACCGCTTCGTCCTTGAGCACGGCGCGGCGGAAGGTTTCCATTTTCGGCTGCATCACGCTGAACGACAGGCCGTCGTCGCCGCGCACGAAACCGATCAACTGGCCGGTGTCCTGCTGCGGCATGAATGTCTTGGGCACCACCACGTACAGCGCGACGTTGACCCCGACCGTGATGATCAGGCTGAGCAAGGTCAGACGCCGATGGCGCAACACCCAGTCGAGGCTGGTGGCGTACTTGCCGACCATCCAGTCATTGGTCTTGCGACTCCAGCGTTGCAGGCGGTTTTCCTGCCCGGGCGTGTGCGGCTTGAGCCAGCGTGCGCAGAGCATCGGCGTCAGGGTCAGCGAGACCACCAGCGACACCACGATCGCCGCCGCCAGGGTGATGGAGAATTCGCGGAACAGGCTCTCGACAATCCCGCCCATGAACAGAATCGAGAGGAACACCGCCACCAGCGACACGTTCATCGACAGCAAGGTGAAACCGACTTCCTTGGCCCCGAGATACGCAGCCTTCATCGGTTTGATGCCGTCGTCGATGTGCCGGGAGATGTTCTCCAGCACCACAATGGCATCGTCCACCACCAGTCCGGTGGCCAGAATCAGCGCCATCAGCGACAGGTTGTTCAGCGAAAAGCCATACAGGTACATCACCGCGAAGGTGCCGACCAGCGACACCGGCACTGCCAGCGTCGGAATCAGCGAAGCACGGAAGTTACCGAGAAACAGGAACACCACCAGAATCACCAGCGCCACGGCGATCAGCAGAGTCATTTCCGCCTCGTGCAGGGTGGCCTTGATCACCGGCGAACGGTCCATCGCCAGATTCAGCTTCACGCTGGCCGGCAGCACCGCTTGCAGGGCTGGCAACTGCGCCTTGATCTCGTTGACCGTCTCGATGATGTTGGCGCCGGCCTGGCGGTTGATCACCAGCAGCACCGCCGCGTCATCGTTGAAGAAGCCGCTGTTGTAACGGTCCTCGACGCCGTCGCTGACCTTGGCCACGTCCTTCAGACGCAGGGCCGCGCCGTTGTTGTAGTGGATGATCAGCGATTCGTAATCCTTGGCCTTCTCCAACTGGTCGTTGGCCTGGATCTGCCACAGGCGCTCGCCGTCTTCGACCGAGCCCTTGGGCCGGCGCACGTTGGCCCCGGCGATGGTCTTGCGCACATCGTCGAGGGCCACGCCGTACTGATTCAGCGCCTGCGGTTCGAGTTCGATACGTACCGCCGGCAGCGAACTGCCACCGATCTGCACTTCACCCACGCCCTGCACCTGGGACAGGCTCTGGGACAGAATGGTCGAAGCCAGATCATAGAGCTGGCCTTTTTCCAGCACATCCGAAGTCAGCGACAGCACCATGATCGGCGCCTGCGACGGGTTGACCTTCTTGTAGGTCGGCATGCTGCGCATCCCGCTCGGCAACAGGTTACGCGAAGCGTTGATCGCCGCCTGCACCTCGCGCGCGGCGCCGTTGATGTCGCGGTCGAGGTCGAATTGCAGAATGACCCGGGTCGAACCCTGGCTGGAGCGGCTGCTCATGGTGTTGACGCCGGCAATCGCACCGAACGAGCGTTCCAGCGGCGTGGCCACCGTGGACGCCATTACCTCGGGACTGGCGCCGGGCAGACTGGCCTGAACCACGATCACCGGGAAATCCATTTGTGGCAGCGGTGACACTGGCAACAGACCGAAGCTGACGCCACCCAGCAGCATGATCGCCAGGCTCAGGAGCATCGTCGCGACCGGGCGCTTGATGAAAGGACCGGAGAGGTTCATTGACCGCAATCCCCAGCATCACACCGACCCAATGTGGGAGCGGGCTTGCTCGCGAATGCAATGTGACATTCAACATTGATAGCGACTGATCCAGCGCGTTCGCGAGCAAGTCCGCTCCCACAAGGGGTATGGGTCCAGACAGTCATACCGCCACCTCATCAGGGTCGGCATTGGTCTTGCCAAAACGCCGGCCCAGGCGGTCGAAATACAGGTAGATCACCGGTGTGGTGAACAGGGTCAACACCTGGCTCACCAGCAAACCGCCGACCATCACCAGACCCAGTGGCTGTCGCAACTCAGCCCCGGAACCGGTGGCGAGCATCAACGGCACCGCGCCGAACAGCGCGGCCAGAGTAGTCATCAGGATCGGCCGGAAGCGCAGCAGCGCCGCCTGATAGATCGCCTGTTCCGGCGCCATGCCCTGGGTGCGTTCGGCGTCGAGGGCGAAGTCGATCATCATGATCGCGTTCTTCTTGACGATACCGATCAGCAGGATGATGCCGATGATCGCGATCATGCCCAGGTCATTACCGCTGAGCAGCAAGGCGAGCAAGGCGCCGACCGCCGCCGACGGCAAGGTCGACAGGATGGTGATCGGGTGAATGTAACTCTCGTAGAGCACGCCGAGCACGATGTACATGGTCACCACCGCCGCCAGAATCAGCAGCAAGGTGCTCGACAGCGAGGCCTGGAACGCTTCGGCTGCGCCCTGGAACTGGGTCTGCACGCCAATCGGCATGCCGATGTCCTTCTGCACCTGATCGATGATGTCCACCGCGTGCCCCAACGCCACACCGGGTGCGAGGTTGAACGACATCATCACCGCCGGGAACTGGCCGATGTGGGTGATCGCCAGTTGCGCCTGACGCTCCTCGACGTGGGCCAGACTCGACAGGCGAACCTGTGCGCCGTCAGTGGTCTTGACATGAATCTGGTCCAGCGCCGCCGGCCCGATCGTCTCCCCGGCCTGCGCCTGCAGCACCACACGGTACTGGCTGGCCTGGGTGTAAATGGTCGAGATCTGTCGCTGACCGAAGGCGTCGTACAGCGCGTCGGTGATGTTCTGCACCGAAACGCCGAGGCGCGAGGCCGCATCGCGATCGATCACCAGATAGACCTGCAGGCCCTTGTCCTGCAAGTCGCTGGCGACGTCGGTCAGTTCCGCACGCTGGGCCAACGCCTCGACCAGACGCCCGCTCCCCTGGCTGAGCAGTTCGGCATCCGGTGACGACATGCTGAACTGGTACTGGGTACGGCTGACTCGGTCTTCGATGGTCAAGTCCTGCACCGGCTGCATGAACAGGCGGATGCCGACCAGTTTGTCCAGTTGTGGCTGCAGACGCGCGATCACCTGGGTAGCGCTCAGGTCACGCTGGCCGTGGGGCTTGAGATTGATCAGCAGGCGGCCGCTGTTGAGCGTGGCATTGTCGCCATCGACGCCGATGTAGGACGAAAGGCTCTCCACTGCCGGATCCTGCAGAATCACTTTGGCCAGCGCCTGCTGACGCTCGCCCATGGCGGCAAAGGAGATCGACTGCGGTGCCTCGGATATGCCCTGGATCACCCCGGTGTCCTGCACGGGGAAGAAGCCCTTGGGCACCACCATGTACAGGAACACAGTCAGCGCCAGCGTGCCGATGGCCACCAGCAGGGTCAGCGGCTGGTGCTTGAGTACCCACTGCAGCTTGCGCCCGTAAGCGGCGATCATCCAGTCGATGAAGGCACCGCTGGCCCGGTAGAAACGACCCTGTTCGTGGGCTTCCGGCTCACGCTTGAGCAGTCGCGCGCACATCATCGGGGTCAACGTCAGCGAGACCACCAGGGAAATCAGGATCGCCACCGCCAGCGTGATGGCGAACTCGCGGAACAGCCGCCCGACCACGTCGGCCATGAACAGCAGCGGAATCAGTACCGCGATCAGCGACAGAGTCAGGGAAATCAGGGTGAAGCCGATCTGCTTGGCGCCCTTGAGCGCGGCCTGCATCGGGCTGTCGCCCTCTTCGATGAAGCGCGCGATGTTTTCCAGCATCACGATCGCGTCATCGACCACGAAACCGGTGGCGATGGTCAGCGCCATCAGGGTCAGGTTGTTGACCGAGAACCCGGCCAGGTACATCACGCCAAAGGTACCGATCAGCGACAGCGGCACCGCCACGGACGGAATGATCGTGGCACTGGCGCGACGCAGGAACAGGAACGTCACCATCACCACCAGCGCGATGGCGATCAGCAGTTCGTGCTGCACGTCGGTGACCGAGGCGCGGATGGTCTGGGTACGGTCGGTGAGCACGGTGACGTCGAGGCCGGCCGGCAGGTTGTCAGTGATGCTCGGCAAAAGCGCCTTGATCCGGTCGACCACTTCAATCACGTTGGCGCCTGGCTGCCGCTGGATGTTCAGCAGCACCGCCTGATTTTCGTTGGCCCAGGCGGCCAGACGCTCGTTTTCGGCGCCGTCGACGATTTGCGCCACATCCTTGAGCCGCAACGGCGCGCCGTTCTTGTAGGCGAGGATCAGGTTGGCGTAGTCCTTGGGCGAGGTCAGCTGGTCGTTGGCATCGAGCATCGAGACCCGGGTCGGGCCGTCGAAGTTACCCTTGGGCTGATTGACGTTGGACGCGCCGATCAGGGTGCGCACGTCTTCCAGGTTCAGGCTGTTGGCCGCCAGCGCCTCAGGGTTGACCTTGATTCGCACCGCCTGACGCTGGCCGCCGGCAATGCTGACCATGCCGACGCCACTGATCTGGGCGATTTTCTGCGCCATGCGCGTGTCGACCAGGTCATTGAGCTTGGGCAGCAACATGGTTTTCGAGGTGATCGCCAGGGTCAGCACCGGGGTGTCCGCCGGGTTGACCTTGTTGTACACCGGCGGCGCCGGCAAGTCGGTCGGCAACAGGTTGGTCGCGGCATTGATCGCGGCCTGCACCTGCTGTTCGGCGACGTCCATGTTGATGTCGAGGCTGAAACGCAGGGTCAGTACCGAAGCACCGCCGGAACTGGTCGAAGCCATTTGCGTCAGGCCCGGCATCTGCCCGAACTGGCGTTCGAGCGGTGCGGTCACGGCGCTGGTCATTACGTCCGGGCTGGCGCCGGGGTACAGGGTCATGACGCGGATGGTCGGGTAATCGACCTGCGGCAATGCCGATACCGGCAGCAGCCGATAGGCAATCAGGCCGGCCAGGACAATGGCCAGCATGCTCAGGGTGGTGGCTACCGGACGGAGGATGAACAGCCGCGAAATGTTCATGCGCCCTTCTTGGCCTTGTCAGTCGCAGCGGCGTCCGGCACGTTGGCAGCGGGTTTGCCCTGCAGGTGCCCGGTTGGAGTGGTTGGCACGTCATTGCTGTCGTTGACCACTTCCACCTCACTGCCCTCTTTCAGGCGGTCGGTACCTTCGAGCACCACGCGGTCGCCCGCCGCGAGGCCTTCGGTAATCACGGTGTTATTGCCGTCACTCGCACCGATTTTCAGCTGGCGGATGGTGACCTTCTTGTCGCCGTCCAGCGCGTAGACGAAAGTGCCGTTGGTGCCGAACTGAATCGCCGCCGACGGCGCCAGCACGACACTTTTCAGCGTGTCAGCCAGCAGGTGGACGTTGACGAACTGGTTGGGAAACAGCGATTGATCGCGGTTGTCGTAACGGGCCTTGAATTTCAGGGTGCCGGTGGCAACGTCGATCTGGTTGTCGAGGCTTTGCAGCACGCCGCTGGCCTGGATTTTGGTATCGCCGCGATCCCATGCCTCGGCCGGCAGTTTGGCGCCGCTGTGGTAGCGGGCGAGCACGGTTTCGAGGCTGTTTTCCGGCAGGGTGAAGACCACGCTGATCGGTTGGGTCTGCGTGATCACCGCAAGGAACGTGGTGTCGTTGGCGGCGACCAGGTTGCCGACATCAAGCTGACGCAGGCCGACGCGACCGGCAATCGGGGCGCGGATCCTGGTGAATTCGAGATTGAGCTTGGCGTCGTTGACCGCCGCCTGATTGGTCTTGACCGTGCCCAGATACTGGCCGACCAGCGCTTCGGCGGTGTCCAGCGTCTGCTTGGCGATGCTGTCTTCCTTGTACAGGCCGCGATAACGCTCGACATCGACCTGAGCGTTTTTCAGCTGTGCCTGATTCTGCAGCAAGGTGCCCTCGGCCTGCAGCAAGGCGTTCTGGTACGGACGTGGATCGATCTCTGCCAGCAGGTCGCCAGCCTTGACCATCTGCCCTTCCTCGAAATTGATCTTCACCAGTTCGCCGCCCACCCGGCTGCGCACGTTGATGGTGTTGAGCGCAGTCACCGTGCCCAGTGCCTTGTAATACAGCGGGAAGTCACCCGTGACTGCCGGGGCCACGCGCACCGGAATCGGCCCGGTGCCGCCACCGAAGCCTGGGCGCATCATCCCCGAACGTCCGGCATGGCCGTTCGCAGCCTTCTCACCGCCCTCCTTGTGGGCCGAACCGGCGGGCCAGAATTTCCAGCAGAGCACGGCGATGACCAACAGGACGAGCAGGCTGATCAGCCAGCGACGGGAGTTGCGAGGGGACGATTGCATGGAGTGATTAACCATTGGGCGCGTGGGCTTCTTTTACGGGAGGCTGAACGATAAGCACTGGCAGGGAATTAGCAAAGCAGCTTTACCGGCAATTTACCTTCAACTTACGTTTCAAGGTGTGAGGCAAAACACTGATACACAAATGAAAACGGCCTGGACAGGGCCAGGCCGTTAACAATTGTAAAAACGCTTATTTCAGTACGGCGAGTGCTGCTTCGTAGTTTGGCTCTTCAGCGATTTCCTTGACCAGTTCGCTGTGCAGCACGTTGTCGTTTTCGTCCAGCACAACGACCGCACGGGCGGTCAGGCCTTTCAGCGGACCGTCAGCGATGGCTACGCCGTAGTTCTGGATGAACTCGGTGCCGCGCAGGGTCGACAGGTTCTGCACGTTTTCCAGACCTTCGGCGCCGCAGAAGCGAGCCTGGGCAAACGGCAGGTCAGCCGAAATGCACAGCACCACGGTGTTGGCGATGTCGTTGGCCTGAGCGTTGAACTTGCGCACCGAAGTGGCGCAGGTCGGGGTGTCGACGCTTGGGAAGATGTTCAGCACTTTGCGCTTGCCGGCAAAGTCTTTCAGGGTGACGTCGGACAGATTACCGGCAACCAGGGAAAAGGCTGGCGCCTTGGAACCGGCTTGTGGCAACTGGCCGTTGACTTGAACCGGGTTGCCCTTGAGGGTGACTTGAGCCATGACTTTAGTCCTTCTGAACGTGGTTATTGAGCATGCAAGAGGCAGAAGTTAACCACGAAATTGTCCGACGACCTATGCCCCGATTGAAATTGTTGGGTGCTCGCACAAAAAATTGTATACAACCCGCAGGAATCCCCTTGTAGGCGTGAGCCTGCTCGCGATGGCCGCTCATCAGCCAACAATTCGGTGACTGACTTGACGCAATCGCGAGCAGGCTCACGCCTACAGGGGATTTGCGTTGTCATTTGAGCAATTGCAGCATGTTGCGGTGCCGCGCCTCGAAGATTCGCCGCATGTATGCGTCCACCAGCAGACGCTCGCTGAACCGACCGCCAAGCGCTGCATATGTCACCCGATCGGTATAAAGAGTACCGCCCTCACCCGCGGCCACCCGATGTTCATGACGAAAAGCACGCAGCGGCCCCTTGAGCATCTCATCGACAAAATGGCTGTTACCGACTTCGCGAATCACCACCGTCCAGTTTGATGGAATCAGGTTGAACATCCAGTGCCGAAAGCGAAACTGCCGCCCAGCCTCGATCCGCAGTTGATCCGGATCGATATCACCCAGTGGGGTGATGCGCTCAGGGAAGATCTTTGGAAAATTCTCCCCTTCAAGACAAAAGTCCAGCACCTGCGCCGGAGTACGATCGGGGATCAGCGTGGTCAGTTCCAGAACAGGCATCGCGGACACATTCCGTAGTGAGTAGGTACTTGTTAAAACGCCGGGCTGCATCTTTTATTTAACGACCCTGTCGATTCAAGCCTAGCCCGTTCGACTATGCAGTGAATCCCCCCAATACCCTGGAGCAACCGCCATGCGATTCATGATCCTTGTCAAAGCCAGCGCCGATTCCGAAGCCGGCATCATGCCCAGCGAAGAGTTGATCACCGCCATGGGCAATTTCAACGAAGAACTGGTCAAGGCCGGCATCCTCATCGACGCCGACGGCCTGCACCCCAGCAACAAAGGCGCTCGCGTACGCTTCTCCGGCGACAAGCGCACCGTCATCGACGGGCCGTTCATTGAGACCAAGGAGTTGGTGGCCGGTTATTGGATCTGGGAAGTGAAATCCAGGGAAGAAGCCATCGAATGGGTCAAACGCTGCCCGAACCCGATGCCGGGCGAGTCTGAAATCGAGATTCGGCAGATATTTTCCGCCGAAGACTTCGGCGCCGAGTTCACCCCGCAAGCGCGCGAACAAGAAGAACGCACCCGCGAACAGGCCAAGAAAAACGTTTGAATCCACAAACACTTGCTGAATTTGAGATCGCCATCGCGGGCAAGCCACGCTCCCACAGGTCACCGATTTGTGGGCAGCCCTCAGTCCTGTGGGAGCGGGCTTGCTCGCGAAGGCGGCGGATCAAACAACTGATGAGTTGAATGACACACTGCCTTCGCGAGCAAGCCCGCTCCCACAATGGATTGCATTCAGTCAGCCAATCAATCGTCGCTGATGGTGATCGATCTCTACACCGGACGGATTCTGGAAATGGATGGCGGGTTGCGCATCCAGCAGCGTCACCATAAAACCACTGTGGGAGCAGGCTTGCTCGCGAAGGCGGCGGATCAAACAACTGATGAGTTGAATGACACACCGCCTTCGCGAGCAAGCCCGCTCCCACAATGGATTGCATTCAGTCAGCCAATCAATCGTCGCTGATGGTGATCGATCTCTACACCGGACGGATTCTGGAAATGGATGGCGGGTTGCGCATCCAGCAGCGTCACCACAAAACCACTGTGGGAGCAGGCTTGCTCGCGAAGGCGGCGGATCAAACAACTGATGAGTTGAATGACACACCGCCTTCGCGAGCAAGCCCGCTCCCACAATGGATTGCATTCAGTCAGCCAATCAATCGTCGCTGATGGTGATCGATCACTACACCGGGCGGATTCTGGAGATGGATGGCGGGTTGCGCATCCAGCAGCGTCACCACAAAACAACTGTGGGAGCGGGCTTGCTCGCGAAGGCGGCGGATCAAATAACTGATGAGTTGAATGACACACCGCCTTCGCGAGCAAGCCCGCTCCCACAATGGATTGCATTCAGTCAGCCAATCAATCGTCGCTGATGGTGATCGATCACTACACCGGGCGGATTCTGGAAATGGATGGCGGGTTGCCCATCCAGCAGCGTCACCACAAAACCACTGTGGGAGCGGGCTTGCTCGCGAAGGCGGCGGATCAAACAACTGATGAGTTGAATGACACACCGCTTTCGCGAGCAAGCCCGCTCCCACAATGGATTGCATTCAGTCAGCCAATCAATCGTCGCTGATGGTGATCGGTCTCTACACCGGGCGGATTCTGGAAACGGATGGCGGGTTGCGCATCCAGCAGCGTCACCACAAAACCACTGTGGGAGCGGGCTTGCTCGCGAAGGCGGCGGATCAAACAACTGATGAGTTGAATGACACACCGCCTTCGCGAGCAAGCCCGCTCCCACAACGGGTTGCATTCAGTCAGCCAATCAATCGTCGCTGATGGTGATCGATCTCTACACCGGGCGGATTCTGGAAATGGATGGCGGGTTACGCATCCAGCAGCGTCACCACAAAACAACTGTGGGAGCGGGCTTGCCCGCGAAGGCGCCATCTCTGGCGAAACACTTAACCCTTAGCACACAACACAAGTGTGATTCTGTATACAAAACCGAAGAATTAATCCATTCGACTGGCTAACTCCCCATAAGCTGCTAGCGTCAATCGGACTGTCCTACAGGCTTGATAAAAAAGAAATTACGACCAAACGGCCGACAAGTGCCGAGCTGTCTATAAGCCACCAGGGAATCGGGGATGAAGTTCAATCGAGTGGGGAAGACTCTCTTTCTGGCCGGGTCGCTGGCCGCTACGTGCGCCCAGGCGGATAACGCCGAAGAGGCCAATAAAAGCAACAACCCGTTGAACATTGCTCCGGGCGCGAACCTGCAGGATTCCTACACTCCCCGACTCTATGACTCCAACGCGCATACCAACGACGTGTTGCTGCGCGGCACCTTGCCGATAGCGCCCAACGATTTCATCGGCGTACCACAACTGGTGCGCGCAACATTGCCGATCAGCACCCGCCCCGATCCGCACAATGGCTACAGCACCGGCATCGGTGATCTGAACCTGTTCGATATCTTCATCCTGAAAACCGAAGGCATACAGCTCGGCATCGGGCCGCTGATCACCGCACCGACCGCCGAACAGAATGAACTGGGCACCGGCAAATGGCAGGGCGGCCTGGCCGCGGTGGCCATCGATTCTTCGCCACGCGGCCTGCTCGGCGCACTGGTGCAGTACCAGAGCTCGTTTGCCGGCGACAGCGCCCGCGCCCATGTCGAAAGCGCCACGCTGCAGCCGTTCATCATCCATAACCTGGAAAAGGGCTGGTACCTGCGCTCCACCGGCACCTGGACCTTCGACCTGAAAAACAACACTCACTACATCCCTGTCGGGCTGGGCCTGGGCAAGGTCTGGAAGTCGGGCAGCAACATCCTCAACGCGTTCGTCGAGCCGCAGTGGACCGCAGACCGCAAGGGCGACGGCCTGCCGCAGTTCACCCTGTACACAGGCATCAACGTGACATTCGGAAAATAAGGATATTGCGATGCACATTGCACTGCGCGCAGCCGGTTTCAGCCTCATGACATTATTCGCCAGTTGCGGCGTCGGTGCGCAGGACCTGGATACTCGCATCGGCAAGATTGCCATGGACGGCGAGTTACCGGCCCATGATTCGATCGCCAGCCTGTACGCCGAACTCGATTTCCAGCAGGCCACCCAGAGTTATCTGTGGGCCTTGCCGCTGGTGTCCTACGCCCAGTGGCAGGAAGAGTTTCGCGACAAACTCGGCGCACGCAGCGGCGATCTGATGGTCCTCGACAGCTATGAAGACAAGCTCGGCGTGATCACTGCCAACGCCACCACGCCCTACATTCTGGGTTTCGTCGACTTGAGTGAAACCGGGCCTCTGGTGATCGAGTTGCCGCCGGGGCCAACCGCCGGCGGTATCGGTGATTTCTGGCAGCGGGCAATTATCGACATGGGCCAGACCGGTCCCGACAAGGGCGAGGGCGGCAAGTATCTGGTGCTGCCTCCAGGCGCCGAGCCACCAGCGGATGCCGGCCAGTATTACCTGGCCAAATCGGAAACCATGAACGTGCTGGTGGGGTTTCGCGTACTTGATCCAGATCCGGCCAAAGGCAAGGCGCTGGTCGAGAATTTCAAGATGTACCCGTACGCGCAACGCAGCGCCCCCGGCAAAACCCGCCTGCTCTCACCGCAAGGCAGACCGTGGTCCGGCACGCAGCCCCGGGGCATTGCCTATTGGCAGCGCCTGCATCAGATCATCCAGAAAGAACCGGTCAACGAACGTGACCGCTTCTACATGGCGATGCTTGCCAGCCTTGGCATCGAGAAGGACAAACCGTTCAATCCCAATACCCGGCAACGCAAGGCACTGGAACAAGGGGTACAGGTCGGCGAATTGATCGCCAAGGCCAACACCTTCGCCAAGCGCTTTCCCGACGCCCAGTACTGGCCCGACCGGCATTGGGACAAGGTGCTGAACATCGCCGAGCCGTCGCAACGCGTGGCCTATTACGACCAGTTGTGGGAACGCAGCGCGTGGTTCTACGAGGCAGTCACCAACACCAAAGGCATGATTTCCCGGACGCCCGGACTGGGCCAGACCTACCTCGGCGCCTACTCCGACGCCAAGGGTGACTGGCTCGACGGCGGCAAGCGTTATCGCCTGCACCTCGGCGCCAATCCGCCGGCCAAGCAGTTCTGGTCGATGACCGTGTACGACATCGCCAGCCGCTGCCTGATCGACAACCCGCAGCGCAAGGCTGATCTGTCTTCGCGTCAGGACTTGAAGAAAAACGCCGACGGTTCGGTGGACCTGTACTTCGGCCCTACCGCCCCCAAAGGGTTCGAGAACAACTGGGTACAAACCCTGCCTGGCAAGCACTGGTTCAGTTATTTCCGTCTGTACGCGCCGACCGAAGCGTATTTCGACAAGAGCTGGAAACTCGACGACATCACGCTCGCGCCATAAACAAGGACGCACCATGCACACACGCAGTCTGTTGCTGACCGGCCTCGCCCTTACCCTGAGCACCAACGTCTGGGCCGATTTCAGCGCCACCCCTGAAGAGGCCCGGGGTATTGCCAAAGAGGCCTACCTGTACGGTTTCCCGGTGGTGGAAATGTACAAGACCCTCTACACCCAGGCAGTCGATCGCAAGAGCCCGAACTACAAGGCGCCGTTCAATCAGATCGGCAACACCGCCAAGGCCTTCACCGCCAAGGACACCGCCTTCGTCACGCCGAACGCCGACACGCCCTACTCGTTCGTCTGGATGGACCTGCGCACCGAGCCGCTGATCCTGACCCTGCCGCCCATCGAGGAGCACCGCTACTACTCGGTGCAACTGATTGACGCCTACACGCAGAACTTCGCTTATCTGGGCACGCGCAGCACCGGCAATAACGGCGGCCATTTCATGATTGCCGGACCACAGTGGCAGGGTCAGCAACCGGTCAATATCGACCGCCTGCTGCGCAGCGAAAGCAACATCACCTACGCGCTGTACCGCACGCAACTGTTCGATGAAAAGGATCTGGGCAAGGTCCGGCAGATCCAGAAAGGCTACAAGGTCGAAACCCTCAGCCATTACCTGAAACAGAAAGCCCCGGCGCCGGCGCCAAAAATCAGTTGGCCGGCACCCACGCCAACCATGAGCGAAACTCCGGACCTGTTCCGTTACCTGAACTTCATGCTCGCCTTCACCCCGCCGCAAGATGTCGAGAAAGACCTGCTCGAGCGCTTCGCCAAAATCGGCATCGGCGCTGGCCAGCCGTTTGATCCGGGCAAACTCACTGCCGAGCAGCGCAAGGCACTGGAGGACGGCATCAGCGACGCCAAGGCTGAATTCGCCGCGTTCAAGAAAGACAAGGTCGATACCCACGAGATCAGCAGCGGCGACCTGTTCGGCACCCGCGATCACCTCAAGGGCAATTACCTCTATCGCTACGCCGGCGCCAACATGGGCATCTTCGGCAACTCGGCCGAGGAGGCGAACTACTTCGGCTACTTCGTCGACAAGGACGGCCAACCGGCCGACGCCTCGAAACACGATTACACCCTGCATTTCGCCAAGGGCGCCCTGCCCCCCGCCGACGCGTTCTGGTCGCTGACGATGTACGACGGCAAAAGCAAATGGCTGGTCGCCAATCCGCTCAATCGCTACCTGATCAATTCACGGATGCTGCCGGACCTGAAACTCGATGCCGACGGCGGACTGACCCTGTATGTGCAGCACAAGAACCCGGGTAAAGCCCGACAGGCCAATTGGCTGCCGGCACCGAACGGGCCGTTCTACGCAGTATTGCGCCTATATCTGCCGAAGCCGGAAGTGGCCAGCGGCGAATGGAAAATACCGCAGCTCAACCCCGTCAACTCAAAACAATAAGCGGAGTCAGTGATGGTCAAGCCTTACGTTGTGCGTCCCTTATTGGCGCTGTGCATGATCGGCAGTCCGCTGCTGTATGCCGCCGAGGGTGGTGTGGGTCAACCGATCACCGGTCAGCAGGTGTTTTCCAATGCCGGGATCGTACCGCCGGAACCCGGGTGGGTCGTTTCGGTGACCAGCATCTGGTACGACGGCTCGCTCAAGGGCAGCCGTGGTGCGCCGATTTCCGGCGAAATCAGCGCCGGGATCGACATGAAAGTCTCTTACACCATGACCAACCTGACCCACGTCTGGGACACCGGCAAAGGCCCGTGGAACTTTGCCTCGGCGGTCGGCATTCCGTTGCAGTACACCGACGTTGACGCAGCCATCACCGGCCCGCGCGGACGGACCCTCGGCACCAGCGATTACGGCACTCAATTTGCCGATGCACTGGTGACGCCGATTGCCGCCGGCTACCACTTCGATGAACTGAACCACATCGCGTTCTCCCTGCCGATCTACGTGCCGACCGGTGCCTATAACGAGAACCGTCTGGCCAACCCGGGCCAGAACAATTACACGTTCATGCCGACCGTGGCCTTCACCCACCTGGATGGCAAGGGTGGCGAGTTCACCCTGTCCAGCGGTCTGGAGTTCTATACCGAAAACACCACCACTGATTATCGCAACGGCAACATCTTCACCCTCGATGCGCTGTGGACCCACGGTTTTGGCAGTGGCTGGAGCGCCGGTCTGGCGGCCGGTTATATCCAGCAGGTCACTGACGACAAGGGCCAGACCGCCGACGCACTGAATGGCTTCCGTGGCCGCTCGGTCGGTGCCGGCCCGGTGATCGGCTGGGCCGGCAAGTTCGCCGATGCCCAGGCCAGCATCAGCGCGCGCTGGGTGCCCGAGTTCGATACCAAGAACCGCCCGGAAGGCAATGGTTTCGCCATCAACATGACCCTGGCGTTCTTCTAGACCTGCAAAGGACTGTCTCATGACTGCACTCACCGACCTCAACGCCCTGCAAGCCAGCATCGCCGAAGCGGTACTCGGCCAGGATCAAGTCATTCGGCAGATCCTTCTCGGTCTGTTGGCCAACGGGCACCTGCTGCTGGAAAGTCTGCCGGGGCTGGCCAAGACCCGCACGGTCAAGGCGCTGGCCAAGCACCTGGATGCGAAAATGAGCCGGATCCAGTTCACGCCCGACCTGCTGCCCTCGGACATCACCGGCGCCGAGGTGCTGCATCAGGTCGAGGGCAAACACGAGATCCGCTTCCAGCCCGGTCCCTTGTTCGGCAACCTGATCCTCGCCGACGAGATCAACCGCGCGCCGGCCAAGGTCCAGGCGGCGCTGCTGGAAGCCATGGAGGAACGGCAGATCACCGTGGCCGGCAACAGCCATGCACTGCCGGAATTGTTCATTGTGGTCGCGACGCAGAACCCGATCGAGCAGGAAGGCACTTACCCGCTGCCGGAAGCGCAGATGGACCGTTTTCTGATGAAAGTCCTGCTGGATTACCCCAGCGCCGAAAACGAAAGCCAGGTGCTGCGCCTGCTGCGCAACGAAGAGTTCAGTCAAGGGGCGAACACCGCGCCGGCCAAGGGTTTCAGCCTGGCGCAGGAGGTGATCTTCGCCGCGCGCAAAGAGGTCAGTGCGGTGCATGTCTCGCCGGCCATCGACACCTACCTGATCGACCTGATCAACGCCACCCGCCACCCCGCCGATTACGACGAAGACCTCGCCCGCTGGATCGCCATTGGTGCCAGCCCTCGCGGCGGTATCGGTCTGGACCGCTGCGCCCGCGCCGATGCGTGGTTGCAGGGGCAGGACTTTGTCTCGCCGGACAACGTGCGCGCGGTGGTGCACCCGGTGCTGCGCCATCGCCTGCAACTGAGCTACGACGCGGTGGCTGATGGCGTGACGGCAGATCAAGTGCTGGACCGGATCCTCGACAAAGTGGCGATTCCTGCCTGAGGTTGAATATGCAAAGCAGCGACGGGCTGGTCTATGTCTCTCTGGCGCAATTGATGGCGCTGGAGTTCAAGGCCCGTGACCTGAGTTTTCTGGCGCGCCAGCCGCAGGGCAGCATCCTTGCCGGCAACCATGCCTCGCGCCTGCGCGGGCGCGGCCTGAACTTCGATGAGCTGCGCCGCTATCAGCCCGGAGACGACCTGCGTCATCTGGACTGGCGTGCCTCGCTGCGCACCGGCAAACCGGTGGTGCGCACCTTCACCGAAGAGCGTGATCGCCCGGCGCTGATCGTGGTCGATCAGCGCATGTCGATGTTCTTCGGTTCGCAGCGCAGCTTCAAATCTGCGCTGGCTGCCGAGCTCGCGGCGCTGACGGCATGGATGGTGTTCAACGCCGGTGACCGGGTCGGCGGGCTGGTGTTCAACGATCAGCGTATCGACAGCATCGCGCCGTTGCGCAGCCGCAAACGGGTTGAAGCGCTGCTCAGTCGCGTCGTCGAACACAATCAGGCGCTGAACGCTGCCAACCCCGATGCCGAAGACGAAGACCAACTGGATAAAGCCTTGCAACGCTGCCTGGCACTGGCCGGGCATGACCATTTGATGTGCATTGTCAGTGACTTTGCCGGGGCCGGCGAGCGCACCTTGCAATTGATGCGACAACTGTCGGCGCACAACGACGTGATCGCTCTGCAAGTCTACGATCCGCTCGCCTTGAAGCTGCCAGGCGACGGCCGGCTGCTGGTCACCCAGGGCCAGTTGCAAGTGGAACTGGCCGTTGAAAAGCGCAACGTGCATCAACCGTTGGGCGATTACCTCGGCGGCCGGCTCAAGGATGTCGCCACCCTGCTGCGCCGCAGTCAGGTGCCGCTGATGATGTTCAGCACCGCCGAAGAAGCGCATGAGCAATTGCGCGCCGAACTCGGTAAGAGTGCCGGGGCACGGCGATGACGCCGAACATCCCGAGCATCGACCAGCTCCAGGAGCTGGGCTTGTCCGCACCCGTCAGCTATGCACCGCAGACCTGGGGCTGGTGGGTGTTGCTCGCGATACTGCTGTTGAGCGCGATGCTGATGGGGCTGCGCCGTTATCGCCAATGGCGACGGGATCAGTATCGGCGTGAGGCGCTGCAGCGCCTGGCGCAGTTGCGCGGGCGCAGTGATGACCTCAGCGCCCTGCGCGAACTGCCGGAGCTGTTAAAACGCGTGGCCCTCTCAATACCCGCACATTACCGGCACTGGAACGCCCGCCCTGTGGGAGCGAGCCTGCTTGCGAAAAGATCGGCAAATCGAACATCCATGTCGCCTGGCACACTGCTTTCGCGAGTAAGCCCGCTCCCGCAGGGTCTTGCGGCGCTTGGAGGACTGGATTGGCAACGTTACTTGCAGCAGCACTGTAAAAAAGCGCTGCCCGCCGATTTCAGCGCCCAACTCGCCCTACTCGCCTACGCCCCGGACGCCACTCTGCGCGCCCTCCCCGCCGAACAGCGCCAGGCGTTGTTCGACACCTGCCAGCATTGGGTGGAGCAGCACCATGTGGCAGCTTGATTACCCGTGGCTGTTGCTGGTGTTGCCGCTAGCCTGGCTCGCTTACCGCTACTTGCCTGCCTACAACGAAGCCCGCAGCGCGGTGCGCGTACCGTTTTTTGCTGCCATGAGCCGCGCGATCGGGCAAACACCGAGCAGCGTCGGCAACCGGCGCAATCGCTGGCAACTGCTATTGAATCTGCTGATCTGGGCGCTGGTCCTGTTGGCCGCTGCCCGCCCGGTGTTCGTCGAAAAACCCATCGAGCGCCAACAACCGGTGCGCGACCTGATGCTCGCCATCGATCTCTCGCAATCGATGGAAACCGAAGACTTCACCAATGCTGGCGGGGAGAAAATCAATCGCCTGGCGGCCGTCAAAGAGGTGGTGCAAGGTTTCATCGACAAGCGCAAGGATGATCGCATCGGCCTGATCGTGTTCGGCAGCGGTGCCTATCCGCAAGCGCCGCTGACCCTCGATCACCCCAGCCTGTCGCTGTTGTTGGCCGACACCGGCATCGGCATGGCCGGGCCGAACACCGCCATCGGCGACGCCATCGGCTTGAGCCTGAAGCTGCTGGACCAGGCCCACGAGCAGGAAAAAGTGCTGATCCTGCTCACCGACGGCAACGACACCAGCAGTGCTATCACCCCGGACCATGCCGCCGAAATGGCTGCCAACAAAGGCGTGGTGATCCACACCATCGGCATCGGCGATCCGAGCGCTGCAGGCGAGGCGAAGGTCAATCTGCAGGGCCTGGAACAAATCGCCCAGACCACCGGTGGGCAGTTCTTCCGTGCCGAAGACCGCAGCGCGCTGGATCAGGTCTACAGCACCCTCGACCGCCTCACTCCGCATCAGGTGAAAACCCTCAGCCACCAGCCACAGCGCGAGTTGTTCTACTGGCCGCTGGGCGCCGCGCTGGCCTTGTTGGCCTTGTATCACCTGGGCGCCATGCTGCGCCCACGGCTGTCACTTGCCCGCCAGCGACAGGAGGCCTGAGATGGACATCAACCTCAGTGACCTGCATTTCCTGCGTCCGCTGTGGCTGTTGCTGGCTTTGTTTGCGGCACTGCTGCCGCTGATCTGGCGCCGCAGCCGCGACCTGCAGCGGCGGCTGCGCGGCAACATCGCCGAACACCTGCTACCGCACCTGCTGGTCACCCCGCAGGATCACCAACGCCTGCGCCCCGTGCATTGGTTGTGCGCGCTGCTGATACTCGGCGCCATCGCGACGGCCGGGCCGACCTGGGAGCAGGATCGCCCGGACTTCCTGGAGAACCGCGCACCGCTGATCGTGGCCGTCGATCTGTCACCGTCAATGGACGCCAGTGACGTGCAACCGACACGCCTGGAAGCGGCCAAGCACACACTCCACAACCTGATCCAGCGCCGCGCCGGCGCCCGCACCGCGTTGATCGCCTACGCCGGCAGCGCGCATCTGGTACTGCCGCCGACTGACGATCCGACGCTGCTCGACAGCTTTATCCAGGCCCTGGGCACCGGGCTGATCGATAAACCCGGCAAGGACGTCAGTGCCGTCATCAAGCAAGCCAGACGCCTGCTCAGCGCCGAAAAAACGCCCGGCACGCTGCTGCTGATCACCGACGGCGCCGACGCGGCGCAACTCGATGGACTCGACCAGCAATTGCGCGGCAGCGCTTTGCAAGTGCTGGTGCTCGCGGTCGGCAACGAGGACGGCGGGGTCATTCAGGGCGCCAATGGCCAGCCGAAAACCGACAGCAACGGGCGCCCGGTGCTCGGCAGTTTCGATCAGGCGGCGCTCAAGCAATTGGCGTCCGCCGTCGACGCGCCGCTGGGCAGCCTGACTCTCAACGACGATGATCTGGACTGGATCGAATTGCACGCCCAACAGCACTTCCAGAGTGCCAGCGCCGAACAGCAGGAGTTGCACTGGAAGGACGCCGGTTACTGGCTGTGCTGGCCGCTGTTGTTGCTGGCACTGGTCGGCGTGCGCAAGGGCTGGAGCGTCAACTGGGTGCCAGCGCTGCTATTGGCCGCAGGCCTTGGCTGGCCGGCCGCACCAGCGCAGGCCAACGCGCTGACCGATGCATTCTTCACCCGCGATCAGCAAGGACGCTGGGCCTTCGAACATGAGCACTGGCCGCAAGCGGCGGCGCTGTTTGTCGATCCGTACTGGAAAGGCGTGGCGGCGTATCACGCCTCTGACTACGACCTCGCACTGGCGACCTTTGCCCGGCTGGACACGCCGCAGGCCTACTTCTACCTGGGCAACATCTACGTGCGGCGCTTCAAGTTCGATCAGGCAATTGCCGCCTACACCCAGGCCTTGAAACTGCAACCGCAGTTCCCCGAAGCCACGGCCAATCTGGCGTTGGCGCAGGCCTTGCTCAAGGACACCGACAGCGCCGGCAAAAACGCCCCCGAGACCAAGCCGGATGAGGTGAAGTTCGACAAGGCGCCGGGCAAGGGCCACAGCAAAAAAGTCGAGACCGAACAAGCGGCATCCGATGCGCTGTGGCTACAGAACCTGAGCACCTCGCCGGCGAAATTCCTCAAGCAGAAGTTCAGCTTGCAGGATCAGGCGGGAGGCAAGCCATGAACCCGACCCACAGTGGGAGCGAGCCTGCTCGCGAAGAGGCCAGATCAGTAGCCGCAAAAATCAGCAGTCTGCTGCTGACCAGCCTGCTCAGCCTGAATGCCTTTGCCGCCACCCCCCAACTCAAAGTCCAGGCCCACCTGCAACCCGCCGAAGGCGCCATGGTCGGCGGCCTGGTCGAGCTGCAAGTCGACGTACTCACTGACACCTGGTTTACCAGCGCCGCCACCCTGCCCGACTTGAAACTCGACGGCGCGCTGGTGATGCCGCCCGACAGCCAGGCGCAGCACCTGAACCAGATCATCGACGGTCAGTCCTTCAGCGGCATGCGCTACAGCTACCTGATCACCCCGAATGTCGCGCAGCGCTACGAGATTCCGGCGCTGACCGTCAGCGCAACGCCGGGGCAGGCCGCCACTGCAATCAGCGCGCAAAGCCAACCGCTGCAGTTCAGCGCCGCCCAGCCGCCCGGATTCAAACCCGGAGAACCGCCGCTGGTGGCCAACGGCGTGCGCTTTACCCAAAGCGTGATCAACTCGGCAACGCCATTGAAAGTCGGCGACAGCATCACTCGCCAACTGACCTTGCAGGCCGACGGCGCACTGGCGATGGCCCTGCCCGTGCCGACGATGGGTGATGTCGCCGGCCTCAGTCGCTATGCGAAAACCCCGCAAGTGAGCAACCTCGATGACGGCCGCGGCGCCTTGCTCGGCGGCCAGCGTATCGACAGCGTCACCTACCGCATCGACAAGGCCGGCACGCACACCCTGCCCGCCATCGAGGTGAAATGGTGGGACGCCAAAACCCGACAATCGCGCACCACGCAGGTGCCGGCGGTGACATTCGAAGCGGCGGCCACCAGTGCCGAAAAGCAGGTGTTTTCGATCACCGAAGACCTCAAGCAACTGGACCGCAACAGGCTGTATTTCTCCACGGCATGGCTGCTGTGGCTGGCGCTGCTCGCGGCCGTCATTGGCGCCGGTTATTGGCTACGCCCGGCCATCCTGCATGCGCACCGGAATTGGCAGGCACGCCAGCGTGCGCGGCAACTGGCCTGGGAGCAATCAGCGGCTTTCACCTGGCAGCAAATCGAGCCACAACTGCAAGCACAACCGGCGCAAATGACTGCGCTGTACCTGTGGCTGCGACGCAGTCGGCTGGGGCTGAAGCTGGTCGATGCCGGCCCGCGCCTGCAAGGCCTGTTGCGCGGTCTTTACGGTCGCGAACCGACACCCGGACAAACACTCGTTCAACTGCGCCAATCGTTGACTACGCTTCACAGTCAGGCCGAACAACAGCAGCACAAACCAGTCCCGGCCCTGCGCCCGCTCAACCCCGTCCACGAAAGGGATTTCCCATGACGAACCCGCCACAGCACCGTCAACGTTTCAGCCTTGCGCTGTGGTTTGCGCTGGCATTGCCACTGCTGGCCCAGGCCACGGAACCGCTGCCGTCATGGAACGACGGACCGGCCAAAAACAGCATCATCGAATTCGTGCGAGCGGTCACCGACCAGTCCGGCAAGGACTTCGTCAAACCCGCCGAGAGGATTGCCGTTTTCGACAACGACGGCACCCTGTGGAGCGAGCAGCCGATGTATTTCGAGCTGCTGTTCGCCCTCGATGAAGTCAAACGCAATGCGCCGCAACACCCGGAATGGAAAACCACCCAGCCGTTCAAGGCGGTGCTGGAAAACGACCACAAGGCACTCGCGGCTGCCGGTATGGACGGCATTCTGAAGATTTTCGGCGCTACCCACACCGGCATGACCACCGAGGCCTTCGATGACTACGCCAAGACCTGGCTAAGTCAGGCGCGCCACCCGAAGACCGGCAAGCCCTACACCGAAATGATCTTCCAGCCGATGCTGGAAATGCTCGACTACCTGCGCAGCCAGGACTTCAAGACCTATATCGTTTCCGGCGGCGACACCGCGTTCATGCGGGCCTTCGCCGAAAAGGTCTACGGCATCCCGCCGGAACAGGTGATTGGCACCACGTTCGTCACCGCGTTCCAGCTCAAGGACGGCAAAGCCTCGATCCTGCGCACACCAAAACTGGCGCACAACGACGATGGCCCGGGCAAACCGGAAAGTATCGATGCGGTGATCGGCAAGCGGCCGATCCTCGCCTTCGGCAATTCCGACGGCGACCTGCAGATGCTGCAGTGGACCGCCGCCGGGCCGGGCAAGCGCTTCATGGGCCTGGTGCACCACACCGACGCCAAGCGCGAGTGGGCCTACGACCGCAAATCAGACATTGGCCGGCTCGACAAGGCCCTCGACGAAGCGAATTCCCGCGGCTGGACCGTGGTGGACATGGCAGCCGAATGGCGCCGGATCTATCCGTTCGATCCACCGGCAAACGAGCAGGTGCAATAAGAAAAAGCGTGATGCAGGACTGCAGGAAACGTAAGTCGCAATAAACGACCCCCACAAAAAGGAGCAAGTCAGATGACTCGCATACGCAAGTGGCTACCGAAATTCGCCCTGGTGGCAACCTCGGTGATGGCGCTGTCGGCAACCGCCACAGCGGCCGAAAAACCCAACATACTGGTGATCTTTGGCGATGACATCGGCCAGACCAACATCAGTGCCTATTCCATGGGCGTGGTGGGCTACAAGACCCCGAACATCGACCGGATTGCCAAAGAAGGCATGATGTTCACCGACTACTACGCAGAGAACAGCTGCACGGCCGGACGCTCCTCCTTCATCACCGGGCAGACGCCATTGCGTACCGGTCTGTCGAAAGTCGGTATCCCCGGCGCACCGGTGGGCCTGCAAAAACGTGACATCACCATTGCCCAGGCGCTCAAGGGCCTGGGTTATGCCACCGGCCAGTTCGGCAAGAACCACTTGGGCGACAAGGATGAATACCTGCCAACCAACCACGGTTTCGACGAATTCTTCGGCAACCTGTATCACCTCAATGCCGAGGAAGAGCCTGAGCGTCCGTACTGGCCCAAAGACGACGCCGATTTCGTCAAGGCCAACACCCCGCGGGGCGTGATCCACAGCTTCGCCGACGGCAAGATCGAAGACACCGGCGCCCTGACCACCAAGCGCATGGAAACCATCGACGACGAAACCACCGCCGCCGCGCAGGCGTTCATCGAGAAACAAGCCAAGGCTGACAAGCCGTTCTTCGTCTGGATGAACACCACCCGCATGCACGTGTTCACCCATGTGCGTGATTCGATGAAGGGCCAGAGCGGCATGCCCGGCAACGAGTATGCGGACGGCATGCTGGAACACGATGCCGACGTCGGCAAGCTGCTGAAAACCATCGATGACCTGAAAATCGCCGACAACACCATCGTCGTCTACACCACCGACAACGGCCCGAACCAGTTCTCCTGGCCGGACGCGGCGACCACGCCGTTCCGCAACGAGAAAAACTCCAACTGGGAAGGTGCGTATCGCGTACCGGCCATGATTCGCTGGCCGGGCAAGATCAAGCCGGGAGAAGTGTCCAACGAGCTGTTCTCGGGCATGGACTGGTTTCCGACCCTGCTTGCAGCGGCAGGCGATGCCGACGTAAAAAACAAACTGCTCAAGGGTTGGGCGCCGACTGCCGGTGGCACCAACTTCAAAGTGCATCTGGACGGTTTCAACCAACTGCCGTACCTGACCGGACAGCAACCTGCCGGCGAGCGCAAGGAGTTCTACTACTTCAACGATGACGGTGTGCTGGTATCGATGCGCTTCGGCAACTGGAAAGTGGTGTTCTGCGAGCAACGTCAACCGGGTGGTTTCAGAGTCTGGAGCGAACCCTTCGTGTGCCTGCGCGTACCGAAGATCCTCAACCTGAGAATGGACCCGTACGAGCGCGCCGACGTAGTTTCCGATCAGTACTACGATTGGCAGACCAAAAACGTTTACCTGGCGGCGCAAGCGGTACAGAAGGCGGCGGGCTTCCTGCAGACCTTCATCGACTACCCGCCAAGCCAAAAACCGGCCAGCTTCAGCATCGACCAGATCCGTGCTGCGGTAGACGCCAAGATTGCCGAGAAGATGAAAGCGGCACCGGCTGCACAGTAAACCGCTGGACTGTCGTCCGCCCTTAGCGGCGGACGACCATGTTTTGACTTGGGACCGTGTCGGCCTCATTCGCGACCAGGCTCGCTCCCACAGGGGATTCAGGGGGAACCCAAGTCCAGTGTGGGAGCGGGCTTGCTCGCGAAGAGGCCAGCACCGTCACCGCCATTTCCGAATTGAAATAAGGCAATCCGCATGCCCTCACGTATCGCCAGCAAGCCGTCGGCCATACCCGCCCCGCAAGTCGCCAGCGCAGCGTTGCTGTTTCCCGCCCTGCTGCTGTGCGTCTCCGGCGCCGCGGCCCTGGTGTATCAAGTGCTGTGGATCAAGCAACTGTCGCTGGTGGTCGGAGTCGAGGTCTACGCCATCACCACCGGCATCAGCGCGTTTTTCGCAGGACTGGCCATCGGTGGCTGGTGGTTCGGGCGCTGGGCGGATCGCCTGCAGCAACCGGTGCTGCTCTACGCCGGGCTGGAAGTGCTGGTGGCAATACTGGGCGTCGGCGCGACGTTTGCCTTGAGTGTTTCCGCCAGCGGGTTTGCCTGGCTGCAAGGTCACGTCGGTTTGCTCGCCTGGCTGTTGCCGTTTGCGCTGGTCGGCCTCCCCGCCGTATTGATGGGCGGCACCCTGCCGGTGCTGGTGCGCTCGCTGACGACTGATCCGGGCAAGGCCGGCGGTCAGTTGTACGCCGCCAACACCTTGGGCGCGATTGTCGGCACGTTGCTCGCCGCATTCGTGCTGATCGCCACCCTCGGCGTGCGCGGCAGCGCGCTGTTTGCCGCGATGCTCAATCTGCTCGCCGCCGCCGGTGCGCTGTGGCTGCAGCGTCAGCACCCGACAGCGGTGGCAGCGCTGGTCAAACATCACAACGAAAAAGCTGCAGACCGCACCGCGCTGTGGCTGTATTCGATCGCCGGTGGCGTGGCGCTGGGCTATGAAGTGGTCTGGTCGCAATCGATCGTGCAGTTCATGAGCACCCGCACCTATGCGTTTGCTGTGGTTCTGGCCACTTACCTCACCGGACTGTTCCTCGGCAGCGCCCTGCTTGCCCGTCGCGTCGAGCGCATTCGTGACCCGTGGGGAGTCTTCGGTTTGTTGATTGCCGGTGCCGGGTTGGTCGCGTTGGTGGAAATTGCCGTGCTCGGTCGCTGGCTGATCCTCGCGCAGACTCAGACCGAGATGTGGTTGCTGAGCCTGGGTGCCAGCGAACTGGTCGGCATGAGCGCACGTTTTGCCGTGGCGGCGCTGAGCATTGTGTTCGTGCCGACCTTGTTGCTGGGCGCAGCTTTCCCGCTGGCACTGCGGCTGAGCGTCGGCCACGGGCATGTCGGTCGTGATGTGGGCGCCGTCGTGGCGTTCAACACCCTGGGCGGGATCGTCGGGGTGATGCTCTGCGGTTTCCTGCTGATCCCGTTGCTGGGGTTGGTGCGCACGCTGGGTCTGCTGGCGATCATCGCGGCGGCGGTCGGTTACGTTGCGGTGCGCAAAGGCCATCACGTCAAGAAAGGCCGACGTCAGGCCGTGGTCGCACTGGGGCTGGTGTCGGTCGCGCTGGCCGTGCTGACGCCAGTCGACAAACTCGCCAGCCTGCTGCCCGGGGCGCGTAACGGCGCGCTGACATTCTATGAAGAAGGCCGAGGCGGTACGGTGGCGGTAGTCGCGCAGGGCCGTGGCGAAAACGCGTTCCACCGTTTGTACATTCAAGGCGTGTCCAACACCGGCGATGCCATGCCGTCGCTGCGCTACATGCGCATTCAGGCGCTGTTGCCGCTGCTGATTCACAACGGCGAGCCGCGTTCGACACTGGTGATCGGCTTCGGCACCGGCATCACCGCCGGCGCCATGCTGCGCTATCCGGGGCTGGAACATCGAGTAGTCGCCGAGCTGTTGCCGTCAGTGGTCAAAGCTGCTCCGCTGTTCAAAGGCAATTTCAATGCGGCCAGCGATCCTGCAGTGGATGTGCGCCTGCGCGACGGCCGCCAGGAACTGCTGCGCAGCGAACAGACGTACGACCTGATCACCCTCGAACCGCCACCGCCGTCGGCGGCTGGTGTGGTCAACCTGTACTCGCGGGATTTCTATCAGTTGGCGGCCAGCCGCTTGCAGCATCAAGGCATCGTCGCGCAATGGCTGCCGCTGCCGACGCAGAACATTGATGACTCACGCTCACTGGTGCGCAGCTTCCTCGACGTGTTCCCGTATGCCTCGCTGTGGACCAGCGAGTTCCACGAGATGCTGCTGGTCGGCTCGTTGCAACCGATGGAACTGGACGCGGCGAAAATCACCGAGCGCTTCCAGCAGGACACTGTGCGCAGCACCTTGCAGGATGTCGGGATCGGCTCGGCCGCCGCGTTGCTCGCGACCTGGGTCACCGACCGCGCGGGCCTTGAGCGCTTCGCCGCGAATGCCCCGGCAGTGACGGACGATCAGCCACGTATCGAATACGCGCCGTGGGTACGCAGCAAGGAAATCACCCGGGTACTGCCGGCGCTGCTGGACCTCTATCAGCCGCCGCCACTGGTCAATGCCGATGCCGGATTCAGTGAACGGATGCAAACGCACCGTCAGCGTCTGATGCAGTTTTACCGCGCGAGCCTGCATGCGTATGACGGAGATCGGGATGCGTGGGGGCGGGATATGCGTGAAGTGATGCGATGGGATGGCGGGAATCCGTACTTCCGTTGGTTTACCGGACAATAACCCGGTGCCTGATAGAGCGCTTTCGCGAGCAGGCTCGCTCCCACACTGAACTGTGCCGTGCACAAAGCCAATGTGGGAGCGAGCCTGCTCGCGAAGCTTTCAGCCGTTATTTGGAGTTGGCCTTGAGCTTCAAATACATCTGATGCATGTCATTGGCCCAGCCATCGATCACCGGTTTGACGTCGGAGGCCTTCATCGCCTGCGTGTCATTTTCCAGCGGTTTGCCGGTGCCTTTGCGCACCACTTGCGCCACGACCTTGTTGGTCGCGCCATCCAGGAACACCGCTTCCGTGGCCAGAGTGGTTTCCTGATCGCGGATACCGCTGGCAGTGCTGACCGCTGCGGCCACCAGGGCAATCGGGATCACTTCATATGCGTGCAGGCCTTCATTCTTGCTGCTGACCGCGGTGATCGCCGCACGTACCACAATCACCCCCGGCCCGGGGCCGGTGGCCAACGGCAGGTCTTTGCCAATTTCACGCTTGAGCGCCTGATCGTAGTAGGAGGTGATGCCGTTGAGGGTCTGCTGGGAAATCTTCGCGGTCGGTTGGGGTTTCGGATAGAGCTGAGTCGGCTCGATGTAGGCACTGGTGAACTTGTTGATGTCGACCTTGGGGTCGATCCAGCGCATCACTTCGGCACCGGACGGGGATTTGGCCTCCTTGAGTTGGCTGTAGTCCTTGAGGAAGCCGGAATATTCGTCGGGAGCGACGGTGCTGCTGGAGCAACCCACCACGCCGAGAGTGGCAATGCAGAGGGTGCCCATCATTACTGCTAGCTTCATGCTGTAACTCCTGTCAGAAGGCCAGAAACTTTTTGGATTGGGGGGGAGTTACAGGTATAGCTAAAACCCCGGCAATTGCGATTCGAAAGCACAAAATTCAACTCAGGCTGCGCGGCTGATCACAACCGTCATTTGACAGGAGCCGAGCATCCGGCAAAGCTGCATCGAGCTTGAACGCACGCCAGATGGCAAATGCACCTGGACCATGGAAGTCGTAATGCCCAAGCATAAAAATAAAATCGTACAGCCTGATCCTGATTCGTCCCGACCGTCCCTTTCCCGTTACCTGTTTCCCGTCACCATCGGCGTACTGCTGGCAGCCGTGGCCGCTATCGGCTGGTTTCTGTTCAGCCCCGCGCCGGCCCCGCTCAAAGCCTTGCCGGTCAGCGCGCCGGCAGCTGTTGTCGCCAAACCACCGCCGGTGGCGCGCAAACCCGCGAGCCTGGTCGACGAGCAACCATGCCAGGGCTGCCACACCGAGCAGGTCAAGGACTGGCAAGGCTCGCACCACCAATTGGCGATGCAGGCCGCCCATGCCGACAGCGTGCTCGGCGACTTCAATAACATCACCTTCAAGGCCGAGAACGAGACCACCCGTTTCTCGCGCAAGGGCGACGAATTCTGGGTCAACACGCCCGGCATCGACGGCAAGAACGCCGACTTCAAAGTCGCCTACACCTTCGGTATCGCGCCCCTGCAGCAGTACCTGATCGAGGTCGGCCAAGGCCGCTTGCAGGCGCTCGGCGTGGCGTGGGATACCGAGCAGCACCGCTGGTTTCATCTCTACCCCGGCCAGGGCGTGAACTTCAAGAATCCGCTGCACTGGAGCAAGCCGAGCCAGAACGCCAACTTCATGTGCGTCGAGTGCCACACCACTGGTTTCAAACGCAATTTCGATGCGGCCAGCAACACCTTCAATAGTCAGTGGAACAGCCTTGGCGTCGGCTGCCAGGCCTGCCACGGTCCGGCGTCGAATCACCTGGAATGGGCGCAGAACAAGGACGACCTGATCCACAGGGGTTTTGCCGTCGACCTCAAGGACAAGAACGCCACCGTCGAGATCGAGACCTGCGCGCGTTGCCATGCGCGCCGTGCGCCGTTGGGCGATGGTTACACCGTCGGCAAGCGCTTGATGGACGACTACCTGCCGAGCACCCTCACCCGCGAACTGTATTCGCTGGACGGCAAGATCAAGGATGAAGTGTTCGAACACGGCTCGTTCCTGCAAAGCAAAATGTTCGACAAGGGCGTGCGTTGCAGCAATTGCCACAACCCGCACAGCACCGAACTCAAGGCCCCGGGCAACGCGGTGTGCCTGCAATGCCACAACAGCGCTGGCAAGACCGCCGTCGAGGGCGTCGACGGCCATGGCCTGCAGGCGAAGCAGTACGACTCCGTCGAACACACCCGCCACGCGATGGGCCAGCCCGGCTCACAGTGCGTCGATTGCCACATGCCCGGCAAGTTCTACATGGGCAACGACTTGCGCCACGACCACAGTTTCAGCATTCCCAACCCCGAGCGTGCGCAAAAGCTCGGCACCCCGGACGCCTGCCTGACGTGTCACCAGGGCAAGGCCGGCGACAGGATTACCGCGCAGTTCAAGCTGTGGAGCGCTTCCGCCGCCCCGCAGGCACCGCGTTATGACGAAAGCCTGTGGCTGATCCGCAATGGCCAGCCCGGCGCCGCCAACGCGCTGTACGAGCAATTGCAGCGCAGCCACCTGCCGGCGATCCAGCGTGCGACGCTGCTGGCGGAACTGCCGCTGTACCCGAGTGAACACGCATTGAAACTGGCGACTCAGGACCTGAAAAACCCCGAGCCGCAGGTGCGTGAAAGTGCGGTGCGGGCGATCAGTGCCTTCCTGCCGCCACCGGAGCGCGCACCGCTGCTGACGCCGCTGTTGAATGACCCGGTCAAAGCGGTGCGCATCGTCGTCGCCCGGGACCTGCTGAGCGTGGCCCGCAACAACGGCCTTGGCACCGCACAAGCCCATTGGGACGCGGCGATTGCCGAGTACGAGGCAGTGCAGAAGAGCCTGCTGGAACGTGCCGAAGCCAACCTGAATCTGGCGATGCTCTATCAGGCCAGTGGTCGCAGTGGTGAAGTCGAAGGCTTGCTGCGCAGCGCACTGCAACGTGATCCGGATTTCTACCCGGCGCTGGTGACACTGGTGCAATGGCTGGAGGCCAGTGGCCGTGGGCAGGAAGCACAGATACTGCTGGATGACAGCCTCAAGGCGCACCCGGATGCGGCACTGTTGCAACACACCCGTGGCCTGTCACTGATTCGCGCTGGCAAGACCACCGAGGCCATGAGCGCACTGCACAAAGCCGTGCAGCTGGAACCGCAGAACGCGCAGTACGGTTATGTGCTGGCGGTGGCGTTGCACGACAGCGGCAAGGTCGATGAAGCGTGTGAAGTGCTGGAGCGTCTGCTCAAGGTACAACCGGCAAACCGCAATGCGCGGCTGTCGCTGATCCAGTACTACCTGGAGAACGGCCATGAGCCGAAGGCGCAGGTGCTGTTGCAGGGCTGGAAGAAGATGAACATGGGCGATCCGGCGCTGAAGTGACCGATCAGAACCCACCGCCCCCCCTTGTGGGAGCGAGCCCGCTCGCGAATGCGGTACATCAGTCGCCAGGGATGTTGGCTGAATGATCGCCTTCGCGAGCAGGCTCGCTCCCACAAGGTCAGCGTGAGTCTGATACTGCGCGGACTACCACGAAGACGTCGCCCCGCTCTTCAACGCCATCTCCCGCCGGCTGTTGGCGCGCATCGCCTTGATCAGCGACACCGAGCCCACCAGCAGGATCGCCGCGCCAAACAGGAAGTCGATGTTGTACAACTGGAAGTCCTGCACCGGCCCCACCAGCACCACGCGCACCACGGCAATCGCGACCAGGGTGGCGAGGAAGTCGATCCCCGGCTCATCGCGATAGAACACGTGCAGCAATGGCAGGCACAGCACCAACAGCAACAACAGCACCACGACCTTGAACGAGCCTTTGCGCTCGACGCTGAACGCGCATTCGTGCGGGCCGTAGGCCTTGTAGTCCTCGTCGCGGATCATCGAGTTTTTCTCGTTGATGTACTCGACGCGGTTGTACTTCTGGATGGGCGTGAAGGTGTTGGACATCTCCATCAGCGTGGTGATGTTCTTGAAGCGCAGGTCGATGCGCTCGCTGCCCTTGAGGTAATACAGCACCGGCTTGTAGCCGTAGCGATAGGTGTCGAAGGGGAATTCGGTGACCTGACCCTGTACGCCGATCGGCCGCGGCTCAAGCTCGGCATAAGCGCTCTTGGTCGGCGAAGCGAGGTTGCGGCTCAGCGGTTGGACCTTGACCTGTTCAAGGAAGATCGGCGTGACGCCGTACGACCACTGCAAGGGTTCCAGACGCAGGCGCAGTTCGTTGCGGCCCAGGTCATAGCGGTTGAAGGTGCGTTCGGAGACCACCAGCGAGCCACTGAGCATGAACTCGCCGCGCAGGTTGTTGGTCACGCGCAAGGTCAGTTGATCCTTGCCCAACAGCGCCGCTTCGGTGGACGGCGGCGTGCCGCACCACGCGGTGCTTTCACCGGCGCCGCCCAACTGGCCGTCGCGGTTTTCCTTGATCACATAGAAGTAACTGGCCCACAGCGTCAGCATCAACAGCAACGCCGTGAGGCCCAAAATCTTTTTGCCCGCGCTCACTACCCTGACTCCCTTCTTCGTTCCATCGTCCAGCCGAAAACCCGCTGGCGACGGGGACTCTACCAAAAGGCCAGCATCGACCCAAGGGAAAATCCGGGAATAGCGCAGGATCTAAGGGTTTCCCCTGTGCGCGCAATGCCAAACACCTGTGGCGAGGGCGCGTGTTCCCTCGCCACAGAATCTTCAGCGTCTGCGGAACAGCGGACGTGGTTCGATCACCGAGCGCCCATACAGCACACTCATTCCGGCCAGCCCTTTCAACGCATCTTCAGCCGACTTGTCCTCACGCACCGCAAAGCTGTCGAACCCGCACTGGCGCATGTGGCTGAGCTGATCACGCAACACATCACCAATCGCGCGCAACTCCCCGGCCCAGCCAAAACGGCTGCGCAACAGATACGCCTGACTATAAGCGCGACCGTCGCGAAAGCTCGGGAAGTCCAGGGCAATCAATGGCAGCGAGGCCAGCCACGGCACCACACTTTCAACCTCATCGTCCGGCCCCAGCCACACCGCGTGGGTCGAGGGCGATTGCAGCCAGTGCGCCAGCGGCAGTACCAGCAACCCTTGCGGCCGGTCTTGCTCCGGCTCGCGGACCAGCGTCCACGGATCGTCCTCGACCCGCCGCGCGACACCCTGCTCCAACCGCAGCAGATTGTTCATGCCGTCACCTCCAGCGCTTTCGGGTAGACCCGCTCCTTGAACGGCTCCAGGCCAATGCGCGCCACGGTGTCGACAAACAGCTCCTCGCTTTCGCGGTAACGCACGAAGGTGCCGATGATCCGCTCGATCACCTGCGGTACTTCGGCGGCGCTGAACGACGGGCCGATGACTTTGCCCAGTGCGCTGTGCTTGCCCTGCGCACCGCCAAGGGTGATCTGGTACCACTCGCTGCCATTCTTGTCGACGCCGAGGATGCCGATATTGCCGATGTGGTGATGGCCGCAGGCGTTCATGCAGCCGGAGATGTTCAGGCTGATGTCGCCCAGATCGTGCAGGTAATCGAGGTTGTCGAATCGCGCCTGAATCGCCTGGGCTATCGGGATCGACTTGGCGTTGGCCAGCGCACAGAAATCGCCGCCCGGGCAGGCGATGATGTCGGTCAGCAGGCCGACGTTGGCACTGCCCAGACCGCGCTCGCAGGCCAGTTGCCAGAGTTGATACAGGTCAGACTTTTGCACATCGGGCAGGACGATGTTCTGCTCATGGGCAATGCGGATCTCGCCAAAACCGAAGCGCTCCGACCAGTCGGCGACGGCCAGCATCTGCAACCCGGTAACATCGCCCGGTGGCGCGGCCAGACCCGGTTTGGTCGACAGCACCACGCTGGTGTAGCCGGGTTTCTTGTGCGGCTGCACGTTGCGCGCGACCCAGCGTGCGAACGCCGGGCTCTCGGCCAGGCGCGTGCCGAAATCCAGATCGGTGTCGGCCAGGGTGTGGTAGATCGGCGGCACGAACGCACTGGCGACGCGCTCGTACTCAGCGTCGGTCAACTGCGCCGGGCCGTCCTTGAGGTGTTGCCATTCCTCTTCGACTTCCCGGGCGAACGCCTCGATGCCCAACGCCTTGACCAGAATCTTGATCCGCGCCTTGTACTTGTTGTCACGCCGACCGTGGCGGTTGTAGACCCGCAGGATCGCCTCGACGTAGGACAGCAGATGCTGCCACGGCAAGCCTTCGCGAATCTGCAGCCCCAGGATCGGCGTGCGCCCCAACCCGCCGCCAACGATCACCCGCAGGAGCATCTGCCCCTCGCGCCCCGGGTAAAGGTACAGGCCGATGTCATGCATCATGATTGCCGCGCGATCCTGCCTGGCCGAGCAGATGGCGATCTTGAACTTGCGCGGCAGGAAGAGGAATTCCGGGTTGATCGTCGACCACTGCCGAAGGATTTCTGCCAGCGGACGCGGGTCGATCATTTCGTCCGCTGCGACCCCGGCGAAGGCCTCGGTGGTGATGTTGCGCACGCAGTTGCCGGAGGTCTGGATCGCGTGCATGTTGACCTGCGCCAGGCGTTCGAGAATGTTCGGCACTTCGCTCAGTTCGATCCAGTTGAATTGCAGGTTCTGCCGGGTGGTGAAGTGGCCGTAACCGCGATCGTAATCGGCGGCGATGCTCGCCAGGGTGCGCATCTGCTCAGCACTCAGGGTGCCGTAGGGAATGGCGACTCGCAGCATGTACGCGTGCTTTTGCATGTACAGGCCATTCTGCAGACGCAGCGGCAGGAACTCCTCCTCGCTCAACTCCCCGGCCATGAAGCGCTCGACCTGATCGCGAAACTGCGCAACGCGCTCGAACACCAGCGCCCGGTCGTAATCATCGTATTGATACATGCAGCTGCCACCCCATCAGGTTTGAACGCGTACTCAAACTGTGGGAGCGGGCTTGCTCGCGAAAGCGGTGTGTCAGGCAACTGAATTGTTGGCTGACACACCGCTTTCGCGAGCAAGCCCGCTCCCACAGGATTTTTCCTGACTATGGACGAACGGCGCAGCACGCAACAGATTCACCTGAAACGATAAAAACCGTATCAGGGCGCGGCAGATGGCCGCAGGCAGCACTTCAATCTGATCCGTACAAATGAAAGATTCCTGAGCCTGTTTTGTTTCTGACGGTATTCCTACAGTGCAGTGCATGCCAGACCGGGTGGCCTGGCAAGACTTTGCAACCGTGGATGAACTGACCATGAGCACAGCAACAATCGGACAGGCTTATAACTACAAGGTCGTCCGCCAATTCGTTATCGCGACGGTTTTCTGGGGTGTCGTGGGCATGGCGATGGGGGTATGGATCGCCTCGCAACTGGTGTGGCCGGACATGAATCTCGACCTGCCCTGGACCACCTTCGGCCGTTTGCGGCCACTGCACACCAGCCTGGTGATTTTCGGCTTTGCCGGCAGCGCGCAATTCGCCGCCAGTTACTACGCGGTGCAGCGTACCTGCCAGGTGCGGCTGTACTCGGACAAGCTCGCAGCCTTCACCTTCTGGGGCTGGCAGTCGGTGATCGTGGTCATGCTGATCACCCTGCCGATGGGCTACACCACCACCAAGGAATACGCCGAGATCGAATTCTCCGGTGCGGTGTGGATGGCAGTGGTCTGGGTCGCCTACGCCATCGTGTTTTTCACCACCGTGGTGCAGCGCAAAACCAAACATATCTACGTCGGCAACTGGTTCTTTGGCGCATTCATTCTGGTGATCGCCATGCTGCACCTGGTCAATCACCTGTCGATCCCGGTGGACTGGTTCAAGTCCTATCCGGTGTATTCCGGGGCGACCGACGCCATGGTGCAGTGGTGGTACGGGCACAACGCGGTGGGATTCTTCCTGACCACCGGGTTCCTCGGGATGATGTATTACTTCGTGCCCAAACAGGTCAACCGTCCTGTGTATTCGTACCGGTTGTCGATCGTGCACTTCTGGGCGCTGATCACCCTGTACATCTGGGCCGGCCCGCACCATCTGCACTACACCGCGCTGCCGGACTGGGCACAGTCACTCGGCATGGCGATGTCGCTGATCCTCCTGGCCCCGAGCTGGGGCGGGATGATCAACGGCATGATGACCTTGTCCGGCGCCTGGCATAAGTTGCGCACCGACCCGATCCTGCGCTTTCTGGTGCTGTCGCTGGCGTTCTACGGCATGTCGACCTTCGAAGGCCCGATGATGGCGATCAAGACCGTCAACGCCCTCTCCCACTACACCGACTGGACCATCGGCCACGTCCACGCCGGGGCGCTGGGCTGGGTGGCGATGATCACCTTCGGCGCGACCTATCACATGGTGCCGAAAGTCTTTGGTCGCGAGCAGATGTTCAGCACGCCGCTGATCAACCTGCACTTCTGGCTGGCGACCATCGGCACGGTGTTGTACATCGCGTCGATGTGGGTCAACGGCATCACCCAGGGCCTGATGTGGCGTGCGATCAACGAGGACGGCACGCTGACCTATTCGTTCGTCGAAGCGCTGCAGGCCAGTCATCCGGGGTTCATCGTGCGCTTTGCCGGCGGGGTGTTCTTCCTCACCGGGATGCTGTTGATGGCCTACAACGTGTGGCGCACGGTGCGGGTAGCCGACGTGTCGCTGGCGCGCAGCCAGGCGCAGATCGCCTGAGTCAGGGAGCTGATGATGTTCGAAATTTTCTTGAATGTGCTGGGGGTGGTGTTTCTGTGGCTGGCGGTGGAGTACTGCCTGCGCCATCAGACTTCAGAGAGCCTGGATGATGCGAGCATGGTGCCGTTTGCCGATGATCCGGAGGTGGCGCGGCGGGTGGAGCTGGCGACCGGCAAGACCGTGAAAGCGGTGGCACCGGAAGAGGCGAAACCAGGCTGGATCAACCTGCAAATGTAGAACTGCCATCTGCCCCTGTGGGAGCGGGCTTGCTCGCGAAAGCGTCTGATCAGTCACCGAAATGTTGAATGACACACCGCCTTCGCGAGCAAGCCCGCTCCCACCAGGGGAATTTGCAAGTCCTTGAAGTCTAGTTACGGTCGCGCGGGATCAGGCTCTGCAGCTGCTGTGCGAGGAAATCCGCATCGAACACGAACGTGTCCGGATCCTTCAAGCCGTTGGTCTTGCGCCACTGCCACTCGCCGCTCGGCAGCCCCACCAGCGAAATGCTGCCATAGCGCGCCGCCGTCAGGCCCATCACCGCCAGGGAAATCTGCCCGGCGCTGCCCATCACGTCCGGCACGAATTCCACCGGTTTGCCGGCAATCACGATGCTCAGTTTCTCGGTCTTGAAGGTCGAGGTCTCCACCGGCGTACTCGGTCCGAACGCGACGTAAGCCTCGCGGCTCACCTCCAGCAGATTCGGTGCCTGCACCGGTTCCAGCCATTGCTGAATATGGCCGAACAGCTCGCTGATCCGGGCCGACCACGCCTGCGACTGGGTTTCGAACAGTTGCTTCTTGTGCGCTTCACTCTCGGCATAGTGACGAAGCATTTCGCCCAGTTGTTGTACGTCGTTCATCGGTACGTTCCTCGGGGTGAGCCTGCGAAACCCATAGTGACAGATCAACACGCCAGTGCGCGTAAAACCTCGAATGCCAGCCGGTCTCAACTCAGGCTGGCGCGACGGACGGTGGGTCTTTTATGCGGTCACCTGTCAGATCTGACAGTAGGCAAGCCGTACGCGAAGGTTTTAGATGAATCCAGTGAGCAAACCTTTGCGGAGCGGACGAAATGGCCAACCAAAACAACGACAATCAACTGCTGACGATCGACCCGGTACTCATTCCGGGATGGGTTTCACCGATCCAGCATCCGCTGAATCCGCACGGCGGGATTCCGCTCGCGCTGGTCACCAATGGACTTATCCGGGTTCTCGTTGATCCCTGGATCAACCAGAGCCTGGATGACAGTGCTCAACTACTGCTCAACGAGTCGCAAACCATTATTGCCGCACAAACCATCACGCGGACGGAGCTGAATCAACGGTTCAGCATGAGTTTTAATGCGTCCTTGCTGAGGGATGGAATCAACCTGCTGTTCCTGCGGGTGACGCGGATCGCGCAACCGATGCCCGAAACTTCAGTGGAGTTACGTGTGCTCTTCCATACGCCACGCCCCGGCGGAGAGATCGCCGGGGGCGGCATTAATCCGAACTTGCTGATGACCCTGCCGGCCGATGTCATCGCCAATGGCATCGATGCAGCACGTGCGGCGCAAGGCGTTGACGTTACGCTGCGCTATGTCTATATGCGGGCGGGGGACGTCATCACTGTCGATCTTGACGGGCACCATATCCAGCAAACCGTGACCGCGGCGCAGGTTCTAGCCGGTCAAGTGGTGATCAAGCTGACCACCAATGACTTCTGGCAGGATAATAAGCGGTTCCCCTTGAGTTTTCGCGTCACCGACCTGCTCGGCAACTCCTCGGGGCCGCAGGCGATCTGGTCGGCGACCACCTTCGTCGATGTGCATATTCGTCAACCGGTGCTGGATCTGCTTGCCCCCACAGTGCTCGAAGCCAGAGAGGACAACGGCAACAGGCTGAATTTTGTTCGAGACTTCTATGAAGCGCAGTATGCGACCATCGTTGTGTCCTACATCGGCTCGGCACCGGGGCAATCGGTCAAGGCTTATTGGAAAGGTCGCAATTCCACTTATGTCAGCGAGATGCAAACCGTCACGTCTGTCGGCCAGACGTTGCAGTTTTTGGTGCCACGCGCAGAAGTGGTCGACACCGTTGGCAGCGGCGCCGAGGCGTCCTTCACCGTCCGGTTACCGGACACCACGGTTGATCTCCTATCCAAGCGGCGGAACATAACCATTACCGGACAAAAGCATCACCTGCCGGAACCGACGCTGAGTGCAGCCAAGGACAACCTGAGGGCCTACTACCCGACGCTGGACGGTGCTTACAAAGTAAGAATATCGCTGACCGTTGGAGCGACTCGCTACGACAGCGAGGAATTCAACATCACCCAGCCGTCCTATACCAACGTCGCTGTCCCGTCGAGCTGGATCACGCCGAACAAGGGAAAACTCGGTCTGTTCAATTACACCCTCAGAAAGACGGGCACGGGCGAACCCATCATTTTTTCCTGGTACCTGCGAGTGACGCTGTAAAGGGCTTGCAGTCGACTTGCAAATTATTCAAGCGAATCCGCCGCTGTCCGCGGCGAGGATCTGCACATGCGTAAATTGGCAGCGTCACTGTTCATTACGTTACTGCTGGGATGCTCACACACAGCCGTTCAACCGCCAGCGGTCATCGGTACACGCGATGCTCAGGCGCTCAACGGCCCACAAATCGCCTCGCATCTCAACACGCTGTATGGGCGGCAGTTTCCCAATTGCAACAAGAGCGAATCGCAGCCAGCGTTTCTCTGTTCCGGAGTCACCTTGCGAGTCACCGTCAGGGATCCGGCAGGCCAATACAAGGTCTGGGATCCGAGTCCGGCCTCGGTGAAAAGTGGCGGCATTTCCTACTCCTATTTGCGCCAGGATGCCAATTTCGGGCGCCTGGCCTGGGGTTACGGCAATGGCTACATCCTCTATCCATTCCTTGAGCAGCCCCCTGGCAAACTGCATCTGAAGGTGTTGTGCTCCTACCCCATGGATGCCTGGACCTGGAGTCGCAGCGCGACCTCCGTCTGTGGTCCGGCGCCCCAATACCCGAATGTCAGCCAGGCCTGTCATCTGGCGGGGGTCTTCACCGGTGAACAGGCCAAGACGGCATGGGACGTCTCCTACGAAAACAAAAATCTGCGGCAATGCGGGTTCGATGTCAGGGATGAACGAAATCACCTCGCCGGCCCGGCATTCTATCAATCGCTCAGAGCCAAGACCTTGCTGGGCGCCACCGGGTTTGGTCAACAAAATGAAATCGTCATTCGCAGCTGGGCTGCCGGGCAGGCCAACGCTCTGCCGATCATGGCGTTCTTTTTCATCGCCGGCGGCACCAATGCCGGCCTGGCGGACGCGCAATACAACCAGCGCGACTTCTATAACTCGACCAACCCGAAAATCGTCGTCCCCATTATTCGCCTGACGCCTGCAGCCAGCGCCGCAGCACCGGCGACTTTTACCTACTCGGCAGCAGATCAGGCGGTGGCTCAATGAGCTTGCAACAGCAACAAAAAGGGCGAGAAAGATCAGATTCCACCTTGATTGCCTTGCTCAATCTCTGCATGGCGCTGCCCCCGCAATCTGTCGAGCCGTTGCCCGAACCTGTGCCGTAACGCTTGACCAAGTTTTTCAACTGACAAACGCAATCCCCATTTCAGGCAAGGGTTTGATCATGAGAACAATCGCCGCAGCGCTTTTTATTGCATTACTGATGGGTTGCACGCAGACCTCCACCCAACCGCCGGTGGCCATCGGCGTCAGTGGTGTTGAGGTGCTCAACGGCCCGGCCATCGCCACTCAGCTCAATACGCTTTACGGGCGAAAATTTCCCAACTGCAACAAGAGCGACTCCCAACCAGCGTTCCTGTGCTCCGGTGTGACCCTGAGGGTGACAGTCAAGGATCCCTCCAACAAATACAAGGTTTGGGACCCAAGCCCGACATCTGTGACCAGTGGAGGCGTGTCATTTTCCTACCTGCGCCAGGATGCCGACTTCGGCCGACTCGCCTGGGGCAATGGCAACGGCTACATTGTTTATCCGATCTTTGAGTCCCCCCAAGACAAGCTCGACCTCGATTATCTGTGTGCCTATCCCTACGATGCCTGGACCTGGACACGGCGGACTGACGCCGTGTGCGCTGCCCACCCGAGCTATCCGGTGCAAAGTCAGCTCTGCCAGAACGCCGGTGTCACCACCGCAGAGCAATGGTACGCGGTCTGGACGATAGCGGGAGGCAACCCGAACCAGCGCCAATGTGGCTTTGACGTCAGCGACGAGCGCAATCATCTGGCGGGCCCGGCGTTCTATCAATCCGTGCGCGCCAGGGCGTTTGCGAATGTCACTGGCTACAATGAACACAATGAGTTGCTGATAAAAACCTGGTGCGATCCGGTCTCCTCCGACCCGGCAAAATCATGTGCTTCGAGTTTTCCTCCCAACCGATTTCCCATCATGGCGTTTTTCTATGTTTACGGAGGCGCCAACGCCGGCCTGGCGGACGCGCAATACAACCAGCGCGACTTCTACAACTCGACCAATCCGAAAATTCTCGTGCCCATCATTCGGTTGACACCCTCTGCCAGTAACGGGGGATCGGCGAGCTTTACGTTCGCGCCAGCGGATCAAGTGGTTACCCAATGAACAGCGGCGGTTTATGGCAAACGGCACCGTTACACCTGGCAGAAGGATTGGCGGTACAGCTGATTTGCGCTGGCGTCCTTCGATGAACAAATGGACACTCTGTGCAGACCTGGTTGTTCGTTCCAGGTCCAAGCCAGAGGAATTTCAATGCGCACCATCGGCCTGATCGGCGGCATGAGCTGGGAGTCCAGCGCCGAATATTATCGCCTCATCAATCAACAGGTCCGCGATCGCCTCGGCCCGCTGCGTTCGGCGCAACTGCTGATGCACAGCGTCGACTTCGGCCCGGTCGAACAGGCCCAGCATGCCGGGCGCTGGGACGATGCGGCGGCGATTCTGGTGGATGCCGCGCGCAGGCTGGAGGCCGGCGGCGCGCAATGCGTGGTGCTGTGTACCAACACCATGCACAAGGTGGCGGAACAAATTCAGGCGGCGATCAGCATCCCGTTCCTGCACATCGCCGAACCGGCAGCGCAGGCGGCGCTGGACATCGATGCGCACACGGTCGGTTTGCTCGGCACCGCGTTCACCATGGAGCAGACGTTTCTCAAGCAGCGTCTGATTGCCAAGGGGTTGACGGTGCTGGTGCCGGATGACGCCGAGCGAAAGGAGGTGCACCGGATCATCTACGACGAGTTGTGCGTCGGGGTGATCAGTGACGAGTCGCGCAAGATCTATCAACGGGTGATCGAATCACTGACCGCGCGCGGCGCCCAGGCGATCATCCTCGGCTGCACGGAAATCGGCCTGCTGGTCAAACCCCAGCACAGCGCCCTGCCCCTGCTCGACACCACCGAGCTGCATGCGCAGTCGGCGGTAGCGTTCGCCCTGGACGACTGAGTCAGACTTGGCCGCGCGTGCGCAGGCGGGCCATGCTCAGGGTGTCGACCCATTGCCCGTCGCGCACGGCGTAGTCACGGAACAGGCCTTCGTTCTCGAAACCGAACTTGCGGTACAGACCGATGGCCGCCTCATTGTCGGCGTAGACCGAGAGTTCGACCCGGTGCAAATTCATCCAGTTGTCGGCGACGTCCAGCGCCGCCGCCAGCAGTTTCGAACCGACACCCTTGCCCTGCCACGCCACAGCGACCGCCATGCCGACACTGCCGGCGTGCGCACGGCGAATCCGCGAATAGTTTTCCAGCCCGAGATGACCGACCACCGCGCCCTGATGCAGCGCCACTAGTTTGAGCATCCGCTCGTTCTCCGCCAGCAACCGCTGACGCCAGATCTCAGTGGATTGAAACGGCATCTGCAACACCTGGCGGGTCACGGCCGGATCGTTGTACAGCGCGGTGACAGACTCCAGGTGCGATTCGTTGAAGCGTTCGAGGGTGATGGCGGGGTTGTAGTCGGGCATGGCGGATCCTTCCTGGATCGATGTGTGGCCAGACACTCTAAACTGCCGGTCATCTATTTGGCGAGGTCCCAGACTGTGGGAGCGGGCTTGCTCGCGAAGGGGCCGTGTCAGACACCTTACCGTTGAATGAAACACCGCATTCGCGAGCAAGCCCGCTCCCACAGGGGTTATGTGTTCAGCTCTGGAACCATTCGTGGCGTTCGTTGAAGGTGCGCTGGATCAGTTCGACCAGGGTCTGCACTTCGGCGACGTCTCGCGATTCAACGTTGACCGCCAGCCATGCCTGCAACTGCATCGGCTCGTCAAACAGCCCCGGCAGCGCAATCAGCCCGCGATCGAAGCGGCTCATGTACGCCGGCAGCAAACCGATGCAGGCACTGCAGCGGATCATTTCCAGCATCAGCTCATAGGACTGCATCTGCACCACGCCGGCCAGGCGCTGTTCGACCAGCTCATTCCACGGCCGGAAGCTGTCGATCTGCCGGTCGTGTTGCCATTGCACCAGCATGAAATCGCTCAGGTCGTCGGCACTGGCCGGGCGCGCGGTGACGCGCGAATAACGTTTGGCGATGTGCGGCAGGTAATCCAGCCGCGCCAGTGCCTGTGGCTGACTGGTGGCGAAGGTCGGGCCGGGATTGGGGGTTTCACCGTGGGCCAGCCACAGCACCACATCAGCGCTGACCGCGCGCAGTGCCAGTTCGCTGTCCAGCGCAATGATTTCCAGGCGCACGCTGGCGTTGCGGCGCAACAGCGCGATCAGGTCGCGACCGAGGATGTCATGCAGGATTGACTCGGCGACGGCCAGACGCACCAGCGGCTGCTCGACCACCGGCAGTTTGCGCTCGTGAGCCAGCGCCACCAGTTGCGCCTGAAGTTGCAGGCCCTCGCGGGTCAGGCTCAGGGCACTGCCCTGAAAGCTGAACAGCGAGTGCTGCAGTTCTTGTTCAAGCTGCGCCAGTTGCTTGCGCAGCAAGGTCGAACGCACGTTGAGGCTGCGCGCCGCCTGCATGAAGCAGCCACAGCGAGCGCTGACCAGAAAATATTGCGCGACGTCGGCATCGATGGTCGCAGCTTGCGCCAGCCAAGGCTCGCGCTCGCCCTGTGCCCAGCGATAATCGGGGCTACCCTGTCGTCCTGCGGGTTCGGTGAATGACATCGATGACTCCCTGTCGATCTTTGTATTTTGAAAAACACCACGGTTCTACTGTGGGAGCGGGCTTGCTCGCGAAGGGGCCATGCCTGCCAGCGTGTCCGTTGAATGCCACACCGCTTTCGCGAGCAAGCCCGCTCCCACCCGGGTTCTGCGGTGAATCACGATCAGCGTTTCTCTTCCAGGACCTTGTTCAGCTCAGCCCCGTCGATACTCAGCGTCGCCGTGTTGAGCATGCCGTCCAGATACGCCTGGGCGATCTGCTCCTGACGCTGGGCACGCAAGGCCTGAGTCAGTTGGTCACGCAATTCGTCGAGGGTCGCGGTGCGCGCCGGTTGCTGTTCGGTGAGTTTGATCACGTGGAATCCGGCGGCGCTCTGCAGCGGCTCGGACACCGCGCCGACCTTGAGCCGCGCCACCGCGCCACGTACCTGCGGCACCAACTGCTGCAACGGTTGCAACCCGGTGTCGCCGCCGCGCTCGGCGGTCAGCCGGTCCTGCGAATACTGGCTCGCCAGCGCAGCAAAATCCCCGGGCGTGGCCTGAGCCTTTTTGCTCAGCTCCGTCGCCTGTTTGCGCACTGCTTCGAGGTTCTGCGGGTCATTCACGGCGAGAAAAATCTGGCTCACCCGATACAACGCCGGGGTTTGCCATTCAGCCTTGCCGGCGTCGTAGGCCTGCTGCAGCTCGGCCGCACTCGGGTAGTCCGCCGGCACTTCGCTGACCGAGCGCAGGTAATCACGGAAGACAATTTGCTCGGTCGCCGCCCGGGTTTGCCGCACCACGTCCGGACGCTGCGCCCAGCCCTGGGCGTCGGCCTGTTCGAGCACGGCTTTCTCCGCCAGACGCGTGCGCAGCCAGCGCTCCAGCGCCTCACGGTTACCGCGCAGTTGCTCGCGAGTCGTTGGCGGGACGGTCGCCAGCAACGCCTGCAATTCCTGCGGCGTCACCTGCTGATTGCCCAACCGCGCCACTGCCGGCCCGGCTGCAACCGCCGCCAAAGGCGACGATTGCTGCGCGGCGACCGGGTCTGTACCCGGTCGCAGCACCAGCGCCACGGCTACCACCAACAGCGCCACTGCCCCGGCGCCGATCACCATGGCAGGCTTTTTCACAGCGCGACTTCCTCTTGCTCGGCAACGGCGACTTTGGCCGTCGAAGTTTGCGCGGCCTGGCTGAAATCACGCAGATAGACGATGAACTCCTGCAACAGGCGATCCCACAATTCGAGGTTGCCACGCAGGTGGTCGTTGCTCACGCCAGCAGCGACCACCACGTCCATTTCCATCACCAGAAACTCACCCTGCAACGACAACCGCGCAAACCGGCGGCTGGCGTTCCACTGTTCGGCCACACCCTGTGGCAACTCTCCTTGCACCCGCAGCGCGCAACTGAAGGTGAAATCGACGTAGCTGCCCTGCTCAACCGCCGGGTTGCCGAAACGCACGGCATAACCGATGCCCTGGCTGGCACTGAGCAATTGCACGATGCCGTTCTGTTCGGTCTGGTTGACGCGATAACCGGCGGCCTGCAGGACTTCAGTCAGGGATTGTGGCGATACGTGAGTGATCAATTGAGTCATTGTTTCTTCCTTGTTTATCAGTCTTTTAAATCAGTGTGCGAGCGCGGCTTGCGGCGCGTCGAATTGAGTCTTGTAAAGCTCGTCACCGAACCCCTGAGCCAGTTCATCGAACTTGACCCGGGCGCTGCCCGCAAAGGGCTGGCGGATCTTCATCACCTCGGCCACATCGATGTTTTCGTAGGCGGTGAGGATCTGCTTGGCGACGCCGTACATCTGCTGATTCTTGACTGAACATTGCTGCACTTGTGTGTCACGTTCAGCCAATTGCGCCTGAAGCTTAGACCGTTCTGCCTCTTTGGCACGGGCCATGACCAACAACTCGTCGTAGGCCTTCTTGAACTTGCCGACCTGCTCGTTACTCGCCGCGACTTGCGCCTGGGCCTGGCTGTGCAGGTTCTGCTGCTGGTCGGCCAACTGCTCGGCAACGCCTTTGGCCTTGGCCAGCTCGGCGGTCAATTGCTTGATCTGCGCCTGCGCGGCCTTGGCCTCGTTCTGCGCCGCCAGTTGCGCGGCGCTGGCCTGGGCCTGCTGGCTTTGCAGGGCCTGCAATTGCTGGGTGGTGCTGCGCAACTGGGTGCGCAGACGCTCCTCCATGCCTTCGGCATTGGCCCCTTGAGCGATGAAAAAACTCAGCCCCAACAGTAAAACTCGTGCGTGCATGACCGTACTCCCGGCGCCTTAGAAGCGCGTGTTGATCTCAAGCTGCAAGACGTCGATATCAAACGGCGCGCCGTACACCGTCTCGGTGCTCATCCAGCGGCCGGTGGCATAGACGTTCTTCGCCAGACCGTAGTTGCCACCGAGGAAATAGCCCTTGGCGTTGGTGCCGCCGAGGTGGAACGACGAATCGTTGAAGCCGTCAGGCAAGGCGTCCGGCTGGATGTACTTGTAGCCGGCGAACAGATTCCAGTCGCCCTGTCGTTTCAGGTCCAGCGCGTTGCCGAGGGTGAACTGCACCATCCACGCATTGGCGCCGCTTTCGATGTCGCCGCTGCTGTTGAGGTTGTTGACGATCTGCCCCTCGGAGCGCTTGCGCATGTCGCCCTCGTCGTAACCGAGGTTGTGGATGTAGTTGCCCTGGCTACGCAACTTGAAGTCCTGCGGCAGATCGGCGTCCCACACCAGATTCAGGTCAAGCAGGTTGAACTCCGACGCCAGACCGACGAATTGCGGTTGCGGTGTGGTCGTAGGGTTGGCCGGGTTTGGCGTGATGTCACGCAGCAGGAACACGCTGTTGCCCTTCTGCATGAATGCCACCCGTGAGCCGTCGGTGTCGCAGCCAGGGGCGCCGGCCCACGGTGCGCAAGGGCTGGAGCGCTGGCCCTGAATGTCGTCGAAACGGTAGTAGGCCAAGGCCCCCTTGAGACGGTTGTTGCTGTTGATCGCCCACTTGGCGCCGATCTGCGCGCCGTACAGCCACTTGTTGTCGCTTTCTTCCTTGTCGAAGCCGTTGCTGGTGCTGGTGTCGTTGGTGTAGTCCACCGGGAACGCGCCGACGGTGCCGAACACGCCCCAGTCGCGGTTAAGTTTGTGGTCGAAAATCGCTGCCACGCCGTCGAAATTGAGGTCGTTGGAGTACAGCATGTCGGTGGACATGAACGGGTTGGCAAAGCGGCCACCGGTCACCGTCAACTCATCCGTCGGCTTCCAGTTCAGGTAACCCTGATCGAGCCAGATGTCTTTCTTGGCGAAACCGCCGCCCAGGCTCTGGGTGGTCGACACCGGGTTGTTGTCGGAGCCAGTGCCAAGGCGAATGCCGGCGGTCCATTGCGGCGCGATCTCGGCCTTCATGCCCAGACGTGCGCGAATGCGAAACTGATTGGTGCGGTCTTCGCGGGTGTTGAGCAACGGCGGCAGATTGGTGCTGCTGTTTGGATTCACATCGTACGGGCCGTTGTTGTTGAGCTTGGCAAAGTCGACGATCTCGTTGCTGTTACTGTCCGAGTAGTAGCGCGATTCGTCACGCAGACGGATGTCGCCATCGAAGCTGATGCGTGAGGTCCACTCCGGGAAGGTGTTGGGCGCGGCCCAGTTTTCCTGCTTGGCGGTGGCCATGACTTCGGCCTTGACCTGATCGCGGATCTGATCGCGCACGGCGGCCGGCACGTACTGCACGCGCACATCGCCCGGTGCGGCCACCGGGCCTGCTGCCACCGCTGTGGAGGCTGCCGCCTGTTTGGCCTGGACGGCTTCGTTCTGTGCCTGGGCGATCAGCGCGTCGGCCTTGTCCTGTTTCAAAATGCCCTGCTCGACCAGCAAGCGGATCAGATTGATCGTGGCGTTCTCCGAAGGCGCGGGCGCTGCCGCGGCCTGACCGACCAGGGTCGCGATGACCATGCCGATCGCCAGGGACAATCGATTCACATTGGAAATCATCTGCACACAACTCCTTTTGGCAAAGCTTGAATGCTTGGCAATAAATAGGTTCGGTTAACCCGGACGCCGCCCTTGCAGGGACAGGCGCACGGGCAAAGTCATGGAGGCCGGTGGCCGTTCGCTCAGGTGCGGCGCATTGCGCAGCGCCGCCAGCACCTGTGTGTCGATTTCGGGGTTGCCACTGGACTTGATCAGCTCGACGCGGGTGATCTCGCCGACGCTGCTCAGCCACACATCGGCCTGCAGCGAAAACGCGAGGTTGCGCAGGTCCGGGTTCTCGCGCAGCAGCTTCTGAAACGTGAACGCGAGGAACTGGCTGTAGGTGCCGGTGCCCAGCCGCCCGCCCCCGGCACCGGCCATGCCGCCGCCCTTGCCCGCACCGATGTTGAACGCGTCGCTGCCGCTCTGGGCATCGCCGTCCATTTGCATCGGGTTGGCCAGATCGTCGGCAGGCGATGGCGGTGCTTGCTCTTCGGGCTTGACCTCTTGCGGCTCGGGCGTCGGCTCGGGCTCGACGATTTTCTCTTCCACTGGAGTTTCCGGCTCCGGCGGTTTCTCCGGGGGCGGCGGCGGTGGTGGTGGCAACGGAATGATCGTCGGCACCTTCGGTGCTTCACGGCGGATGCCGCTCATGTCGTTGGCCCACTGCCAAAGGAACCAAGCGGCGAGCGCACCGATGACCAGCCCCACGCCCCACTTCGCATAACGTAGCGCAGGCGTTTTAACCGGTAACGGCTCGATCGGGATTTGTGCGGTCATGACTCAGCCCTGACTCGGTTTGCCGGTCACCAGACCGACCTGGGACAGTTCGAGCCGGCGCAGCAGATCCAGCACTTCGATGACCTTCTGGTACTGCACCGTGGCGTCGCCGCGCACGATCACCGGGAAGTCCGGGTTCTGCGCTTTCTCGATGCGCAGGCGTTCTTCCAGCTCGGCGAGCGTCACCGGATAGGCATCGAGGAACACCTGGCCGCCGTCATTGACCGAAATCGCCTTGGTCTTGGCTTCCGACAGTGAAACCGCAGCACTGGCCTTGGGCAGGTTGATCTGAATCCCCGAAACCTGCGCGGTGGCAGTAAGGATGAACATCACCAACACCACCATCAGCACGTCGACCAGCGGGGTGATGTTGATGCTGTCGACCGCTGCATCTTCGTCATCGTCGTGGGAGGCATTTACAGACGCCATGTCAGTGCTCCTCAGGCCGGTACGGAGTGGTTGGCGTGATGGCCGCGCGGGTGCGACGCCTCACTGATCTGGCTCTCGCCATGTAACTCTGCCAGACGGGTGATGAACTCATCGACGAACACGCGCATGTCGGCGCTGACCTCCTTGTTACGGGTGATCAGGCGGTTGTAGCCAAACAGCGCCGGGATCGCGACGAACAGGCCCATGGCGGTGGCGAGCAACGCAGCGGCCATGCCCGGGGCGATGGCGTTGATGTTGACGTCGCCGGCCATTGCGGTGCCGAGGAACACCACCATGATCCCCAGCACGGTCCCGAGCAGGCCGATGTACGGGCCGCCGGCGATGGCGTTGGACAGGGTTGAGAGTTTCGAGCTGAGCGCCTGGTTCTCGCGGGTACGCACGCCGTCCATCGAGCAGCGGATGGCTTCGATGGTTGCGGCAGACACCGAGGAGGTATCGGCGCCCTGCTCGCGACGGGTGCGGATCTCCTTGACCGCCACCGAGTACAGGCGCCACAGCGGCGAATGCTGCAGGCGCTGGGCCAGTTGCGCGTCGTCGGCGAACATTTCCAGGCGTGTGCCGACCTTGGCGAACTGTACGCGGAAGTCTTCGTTGGCCGCCGTGACGCGGCTCAGAGTGCGGTTCTTGCGCAGCATGATGATCCACGACTGGAAAATCATCAGCACCAGCACGGCGATAATCACCCAGGCGTCTACCGGCACCGCGTTGAGCAGAAAACCGAGGCTGCCGAAACCGAAACCGGACTGTTCCTCGTCGACGCCATAGGCCACCAGTTTCGACTCGGCGCCTTGCGAGCTCGCGTCAGCCAGCAACAGCGGCGCCGGGCGAGCGACTTTCGACAGGCGCAGTTCGTCGATGGCGCCCACGAACGGTTGGTAAGGCCCTTCGTGCAGATCGGCGCCAATGGCCATGACCGAATTGAACGCCGGCATGGCCTGGGCCAGTGCCGCACCTTCACGACCGTTGAGGTAGAGCGTCACTTTCGAGCCTTCGGCGGTCACCGTGACGTGCTGCCATTGGCCAGGATTCAGCGGTTGAGTGGCGACGGCGCGCTGGCCGTCGATCTCCACGAACGGCACGCCCTGATTCACACCGACCAGCAGGCTGTTGGTGCCTTCGCGGCGGGCCAGGATCAATTGCTCGCCATTGGCCTGATCCAGTCGCAGCCAGGCACTGAAGGTGAACGCGCTGCCGGCGTTGTGCTGCAGCGACGGACTGGCCGGCAGCAGCAATGGCTGACCGCTGAACTGCAAGGCGCGCCCTACTACGCCGTCAATCGCGGCGCCGGTCGCGCTCTGCGCGGTGTTGCCGTAAGCAGTGGTGTCTTTCGCCGGGGTGCCAGTGGCGCCCTCGAAGTGATAAAGCGCGGTGTAATTCGGATCGAATGTCAGTTGGCCGTTGCCGGTGGCCGGCGCTTTCTGGTTGCCGTAGTACATCCAGATGTCCTGGCGCTGGCCGCCCTCGACATTCGGCACGTCGACCCAGATCAGCGCCATGCCCATCAGCGCATCGAAGCTTTCGATCTGATGGTTGAGCACGGTCTTGTCATCGGCGGCGACGAAGCGCAGATCCGAGCCGTCTTCTTTCACGCCATCAAACGTGAAGTTGCCAGTGTGCAGGCGCACCAGCAGCGCGGTGCGGCCCAGCGCCTGATTGATCCCGGCGCCCTGCGGCGTGGTATCGACGGCAATCTGTTTGCGGTAGTGCCAGTCGTCCTGCCACCAGGCCTGAGCCGTGGCCGGGAGCACGAAGCCCAGGCAGATCAACAACGAAAGAATGAGGCGCTGCATGAACGTGCTCCTTTAGAAAGTGGCTTGAAGGTTGAAGTGCAGGCGCGATTCCTGTTTCGAGGTGTTCGGCCCTTCGAGTAGCGGATAGCCCCAGTCGAGGCTGCCGGACAGCCATTTGCTGAGGCTGGCGCGGGTGCCCAGGCCGACGCTGGCCAAGGCGTAACTGGCGTCCTGGTCCGGCAGTTCGTCGCGCAGATACAGTTGCGCGCCTTCGGCAAAGGCGTAGAAACGCCATTCCTGCATCCAGCTGCCGGCGTACTTGGCCAGCGACGGCGTGCGCAGTTCCTGGCTCAGCAGCACGCCGTCATCAGCGGTGCGTTCAGCCGCCAGGTAGCCGCGCACCGAGGTCGCGCCGCCGGCGGAGAATTGTTCGTTGGAAACCAGTGGCCCCGACGCCAACTGGAACGCGCCTTTGCTCGCGCTCTGCCAATCGTTGTCGAAGGTCCAGGTGAAGTTGCTGTCGCCTTTGAGCACGGCGAAACTCGGCTTGGCGCGGTAGCGTTTGTAATCGAAATCTTCGTCGGAGCTGCCGTAGCCGAAAAGGCTGCGCGTGGCCGCCACCAGACTCAGACCGAGGCCCAGCTGGCTCTTTTCGGTGTAGCGAAAGCCGTTGTAAGCGAAGGTGAACGGCGCGTATTTGAGCGGCACCTTGTCGCTCTCGCCGGACAGGGTCAGGCGCTCGTCGAAGTTCTTGAAGTCGATGCCCGCCGACAGCGAGTTCGACCAACTGCCGCTGGACGGCAGCGTGTAGATCGCCGACACGCCGTAGGAATGGCCCTTGCCCAACACGTTGCTGCCGCCGATGGTGGCGACGTTACTGTCGGACTGGTAACCAGAAAACTGCACGCTCCAGCGATCGGTCAGTGGCGCGGTGTAGGACCCCGACCAGACCTTGGCGTTGTCGGTGTCCTGCGGCGCGGTGAAGTACGTCAGGTTGATGCTGTGACCAAGCTGCCAGAGGTTGTTGTAGCCAAGGCTGGTCACGGCGCGCAGTTTTTCGGTGTCGGCGCTGTAGTCGTTGTTGAGGCCGACACTGGCAATCCACGGTTTCTGGTCTTCGACCTGCAAATCCACGTCCATGGTGCCGGGGCGCTGACCTTCACGCACCAGCGGCATGACCTGACGGCCCGGGGTCTTGTTCAGTTGCGCCAGCTCGCCCTGGACCTTGGCGAAGTCCGGCACCTCGCCTTCCTTCAGCGCCGGGACGTTGTCGCGAATGTCCAGCGGCGAATAGTGTTTGGCGCCGACCACACGCACCCGGCCAACCTTGGTTTCGCTGACTTGCAGGTAGACGATGCCATCCGCCACCGCTTGCTCCGGCAGTTCGACGAACACCGATTGGTAGCCGCGCTCCTGGTAGGCCTTCTGCAACGCATCACGGGCGCCTTCAATATCGCTCATACCCTTTTGCGGGCCGAGAAACGGGTACACCGCCTCTTCAATCGCTCGGGCGTCGAGCACGGTGTTGCCGCGCACGAAGTATTCGTTGACGTCCACCAGGCGCTGCGGCGCGGCGTTTTCGGCAGCCTCGTCGGCGAACGCCGGATGAGCGCCGGCCGTCACCAGCAGCCAGCCCCACAGCGCCAGCCGTGACGTGAAAATCTGATCCACACTACCCCCTGAATTCGCGATGTCCTGTTGGCGCAGCTGCGCGCCTTGTGTGTTGCGTCAATGGCTGGTGCGGCTAATTGCTGACGTGCGAGGCACCGCTGTGCTTGCCGAGCCAGGTGTGCAGCAGCGCGAAGTTCAAGGAGAACTCGGGCATTTGCAGCAAGGCTCCGCAGAACACTTCGCCGATGATTTTTTGAATGAGCAGCACCGCACGGGGCTCATTGAGCAGTGTGGCGATGTCGCGACTGAGGACGTTGAAGCTCCAGACTTTCTGGTTCAGGCCGAGGCCGACGAACCAGCGGAACAGCAGGTTGTAATTGAGCTGTTCATACAGTTGCTGCTCGCTGGGCACCGAATACAGCAGCTGCAGGAGCAGGATGTGCATGACCGTTTGCGCGGGGATCAGCATGCCGGGCTCGGCATTGAGGTCGTGCAGAAGGCCTTGGTGGGCATCGAGCATGTCGTCGATCTGCGGGCGCAGCAACACCAGCGAATGGCCCGGCGGAATGTAGCTGGAGACCTCTTTCAAGGCGCTCTGCCAATCATCCTGCGACACGATCCAGACCCACGGCGCACCGTAGCGATACACCGAAACCGGCTTCTTGCGCGCCGCTTCGACGATCTTCGACAGGCGCTGATCAAGCTCCTGCATGCCCACTTTCGAGTAGCGTTCCATAGTCCCCATTGCCTCACTCCCGGCGTCCCGCCTCGGCTTGTGAAAAGCGCCCTGTTGGGCCCCTCAAGCGCGTTACATAGGCATGACCGGACTGGCTATGTGCTACCGAACTTTTGTCATAAAAGCTTCATTACAGGGGAGGAGCCAAAAGCAAAAGATCGCAGCCTTCGGCAACTCCTAGAGGGATACTTGATCTCTGTAGGAGTTGCCGAAGGCTGCGATCTTTTGATCTTTTGCGTGATCAGCTCAATTCGCGAGCCAACCTGCCTCGCCCTTATACTTTTTCGCGAATAAAACAATCATTCGTTAATGAGAGAAAACAATCCAGTAACCGTTATTCTATGAGGATAACCTTGTTCTTCATTCTGCCCCATTTCAAAAGTAAACACCCCGTTAATTGCCCCACCTCTTGCGTACCAAACAGTCAGCTTCCCCGACAACGGCAAATAATTCACCAAGTAAGAATCCGATAAACTCGAAAATCTCACTGAAGACAACTTGTCGGCATCAAACACTGCGAACTTATCGAATTTTGGAAACGTCAGCTCCATGTTTGTCCACCCCCTTCCGGCGTTGCCAATTTTCTCACGCACTCTCACCTTGTAGGCCCCCTCAGAAGGAGACAACTCAATTTCAGAGGGTTTAAGCGCCCCAAAAGGAGAATCCGCTACTACTTCAAATGTACCTGTCGTGCTCATGATTAATTTCTCACTTTATCAAGTTTCAAAAAAGTCGACTGACTGATCGTCCAGTTCACAAAGAAGAACGTCGTCAGGCTTTAGTAATAAACCGCGAGAAAAAGAGTGTCTACTGTCAAACTTGACAGTAGACAAAACACTAAAATCACCATCCGACAACAATCAACAACCCTTAACTCAGGAATAAACAGACCAGCTATCGACGATCCTGCCGCCACGCACCGCCAGCAAATCACCGAATTGCAGGAGCACCGCTTCAGTCTGAGTCGGGCGCAGGAAGACCTGGTCTTCTATGGTCAGGCCAACAGCACTGGAGCCATTGACCATCTCCTGATTCGAACTGCGGCCGTAGACACTGTTGCTTTTTAATCCGGGCGGCGATTCGAACTCGGCCATCCAGTTGCCGCCGTAAATGAAGAAAGTCTGGCGCTGGTTGGTGTCCCACCATGAGAACAGCCTGGATTTATCGTCGAGCGCCGGGATGTTCACCGCACCGGTGCTTTTCAATACTGGCGTGGCGATGTAAACCGCGGGCTCATGTTCGACCAGCGACGGCAAATCGTAGTGCGTCGGCTTGAGCATCGCCGTGCCTACCGAAACCTCGGTGCTCAGCGTCTCGTTTTCGTGGATGCGGTAGCTCGGACTGCCAGCGGTGTTCAGGCACAGGTGGTCATTCCACAACGCCGGAAACTGCTGGCGGGTGAAATCGACGTAGCGCTGATAAATCACCATCACCTTGGCGAACAGCTCTTCAGGCGAGCCGAGAATCCCCGGCACGCCCATGCCCACGAACGGGTCGTAGCCCATGAACCCGGCGAACTGCAGATGCTGCGCATTGGCACTGATCAGCGTGAGCATCTGCCCCAACACCTTCACATCACTGACCCCGCCACGATGCAAGCCGACATCCAGTTCGATGTTGATGCGCATCCGTGTGCCCAGCCCCTGCGCCAATGCGAGGTATTGCTGCAAGCGTTCCGGCCCGTCCAGCAGCCATTGCAGTTGCCGGGAAGGATCGAACGGGCCTTTGTGGATTTGATAGAACAGCTCGGCCGAACGCACCGGCAACGGCTTGCCGAGCAGGATGTCGGACTGGGGAAATGTGACCGCATCGTGATTGAGAAACGGCTGGTGAAAGGACATGAGTTTTTGCGTTCCGGCCCGTTGCGCGATGTAGTTCAAGAGGCCCGGTGATGGCAGGGATTTTTCCACCAGCCGCAGTTGCTTGCCGCCGCGTCTGACCGACTGCATCACCACGTCGATGTTGTGGTCCAGGCGATCCAGATCTATCAGCAACACCGGGCGCATCGGGCCGTTGTCCTTCAACTCTTTATTCAGCGCGCGGTAATACTCGCTGTACGGCCCGCCACGATCACCCGGTCGCAGCGAGGCCCCCACACCCACCAGCAAAGCGCCGACACCCAGCGTGCCGAGCAGAAAATTGCGTCGGTTGACCGCCATCAGCTCACCCCCAGAATCGACGACAGATGTGCGTTGAGAAACCTTCCGCTCGGATCAAGCGCCTGACGCACCTCGACGAACTCGCGCCAGCGCGGGTACAACGGCTGCAAGGTTCGCGCATTGAGCGTATGCAACTTGCCCCAGTGCGGGCGGCCGTTGTACTTCCAGAAGATCGGCTCGACCGCCGCAAAGAAGTTGTGATGATCCATCTGGTAATGCTGGTGCACCGAGATCGAACAGCTGTCGCGGCCCTCGAACATGCTCAGCGCAATGTCGTCGGCCTTGACGTAGCGGTACTCGATGGGAAACCAGGTGCGCAGGTCCTTGTCCTGGATCAGCTTGAGGATTTCACGCAGGCAGGCCGGGCCGTGCTCAGCAGGCACCGAGTATTCCATCTCGTTGAAACGCACGGTGCGCACGTTGGCGTAGATGTCGAACGAGTCGCCCACCCGATCATCGAAACTCGCCAGATGGCGCAGACTGTTGAGCAGCGTGCGACGCAGGTCGGGGAAGTCGCTGCCGTACTTGTCGATCTTCTCGATCAGGGTCACGAACTCGTTACCACCCTCCTCTTCAGGCGGAATCGGCGGCGTGGCCGGGTCGCTGGTTTCGTTGAGGGCGATGGACAACGCGTAGTCGGAATGGGTGACCACCAGCATTTCCCAGTGCTGGTTCTCGCGGGTGTTCTTGTCGAGGTCTTCCAGCAATTCTTCGGTCTTGGCGATCCACTGACGTTCGCGCAGGCGATAGGCCGGACGGTTTTGCAGGCGGATTTTCGTCGCCACACCCAATGCGCCAAGCGACACCCGCGCAGCATTGAACACCTCAGGATGGCGTTGGCTGTCGCAGTCCAGCACGTCGCCACTGGCCGTCACCAACTGCATGCCGCAGACATGCGCCGAGTACGACTGAAAGGTTTTGCCGGTGCCATGGGTCGAAGTGGCAATCGCCCCGGCGAGGGTCTGATAATCGATGTCGGCCATGTTCTGCAATGCCTGCCCGATGTCCTTCAACGGCAGGCCCATGCGCGACATCGGCGTACCCGCGGCAAATTCGGCCTGCAGGGTTTTCGGGTCGTGATCCAGCAGGCCGGTGAAGTAACTCAGCGACAACAGCGTACCGTCGGTGGGTACCAGCGCACTGAACGAATGCGCCGAGCCGACCGGACGGATCTTGCCCTGAGCCTGACGAATCGCCGAGGTCAATTCATCGAGATTTTTCGGTGCCAGCCGCGCTGCCGGCAGGCAACTCTGCCCGCCCGACCAGTTACGCCAGGGGATCAATCGCGGGGCGCGCATCAACTGCCCCAGTGCGGGGTTGGCCGCCAGCGCACTGAACGCACCGACGATACTTGCCCGTTGCAACAACTGACGCCGGGTCAGGTCCATGGTCATGCGCGCGCCCTTATTGTGGGAGGGGCTGGTCGGCCATGAAGCCGATCAGTTGCAGGAATTGTTCTTCGGTGCACTCGACGCACTGGCCCATCGGCGGCATGCCGTTGTAGCCATTTATCGCATGGTCAAGCAGCGTGTCGACACCTTGCTGAATGCGTGGCGCCCAGGCTTTGCGATCACCGGTGAGCGGCGCGTTGGCCGCTGGGTTGGCGTGGCACAGCTGGCAGCTGTTGGTGTAGATCTGCGCCAGCGCCGGGTCCTGGGGAATGGCAGTGTTGTGGGTGGCCGGGGGTTTGGGCTCCTCGCCGCAACCGGGCAGCACCATGGCCAGTGCCAGCAATAAAGAGAGTCGGATGGCCCGCATAACAATCCTCGCGTGAGTGCCGCTTATTGTTGTGATCACACCTTAAGGCAGCGACGTCAGCGGGTTGAGGGCATTGCAGGACAACGAAGGGGGCTTCGTGGGCCAGCCGCTCGCACACTGGATCGGTGGCGCACGCAAAACGTGTGTTCACCGCGATTGACACTGTGGGAGCGGGCTTGCTCGCGAAGAGGCTTCCAGTCAACAACTGCATTGAATGACCCAGCGCACTCGCGAGCACACCGCCACGCCCACGATAGATGTCGCGTGCCTCTTAGAGCTCTGTTCTGCGCCTTGCGTGACATTCGCGTGACATTGGCGGGTTTAAATTTCGGCGTATTCAGGCGTATAACCTGTAAAGACTTTTTGATTGGTATGCGGACATCAACACGGGGTAGCGACATGACCACAGCAAACATCCTTGGCAATCTGTTCCCTTCTGTCAGCGACATCCCGGAAAAATACCGTCTCGACGGTCAGGTCGAGCAACGCGAATACTTAGTTGATGGCCAACTGCGGCGCTGGGACGGCCCGCTCGCCCAAGTGCGCAGCCCGGTCTATCTGCATGGCGAAAATGGCGACGAACAAGTGATTCTGGGCAGCACGCCGCTGCTCGACGCCGACACCGCCCTCACCGCTCTCGACGCCGCTGTACGGGCATACGACCGTGGTCAGGGCCTGTGGCCGACCATGCGCGTGGCCGAACGTATCCAGCACGTCGAAGCTTTCCTGGGGCGCATGCGCCAACAGCGCGATGCAGTGGTGAAGCTGCTGATGTGGGAGATTGGCAAGAACCTCAAGGACTCGGAAAAAGAGTTCGACCGCACCTGCGACTACATCGTCGACACCATCAATGCCCTGAAAGAACTCGACCGCCGCTCCAGCCGATTCGAACTGGAACAGGACACCCTCGGCCAGATCCGCCGCGTACCGCTCGGCGTGGCGCTGTGCATGGGGCCGTACAACTATCCGTTGAACGAAACCTTCACCACGCTGATTCCGGCACTGATCATGGGCAACACCGTGGTGTTCAAGCCGGCCAAGCTTGGCGTGCTACTGATCCGTCCGCTGCTCGAAGCATTCCGTGACAGCTTCCCCACCGGTGTGATCAACGTGATCTACGGCAGCGGCCGCGAGACCGTCAGTGCGCTGATGGCCAGCGGCAAGATCGACATCTTCGCCTTCATCGGCACCAACAAGGCCGCCAGCGACCTGAAGAAACTGCACCCCAAACCGCACCGTCTGCGCGCGGCACTGGGCCTGGACGCGAAGAACCCCGGGATCGTGCTGCCGGAAGTCGATCTGGACAATGCGGTCAATGAAGCGGTGACCGGTTCGCTGTCGTTCAACGGCCAGCGCTGCACGGCACTGAAAATCCTCTTCGTGCATGAAGATGTGGTCGACAGCTTTATCGAGAAATTCAACGCCAAACTGGCCACGCTGAAACCGGGCATGCCGTGGGACAGTGGTGTGTCACTGACGCCGCTGCCGGAATCGGGCAAGGTCGATTACCTGCACGGTCTGGTGGCCGACGCGCAGAGCAAAGGCGCAAAAGTGGTCAACCCGAATGGCGGCGAGAGCCGGGAGTCGTTCTTTTACCCGGCCGTGCTCTACCCGGTGACGCCACAGATGCGCGTGTACAACGAGGAGCAGTTCGGTCCGGTGGTGCCGATCGTGCCGTACCGTCATCTCGATACGGTGATCGATTACGTGCTGGAATCGGATTTCGGTCAGCAGTTGAGCCTGTTCGGCACCAACCCGGTGGCGATCGGTCGACTGGTTGATACGTTCGCCAACCAGGTCGGGCGGATCAACCTCAACGCCCAGTGCCAGCGCGGGCCGGACACTTACCCGTTCAACGGGCGCAAGAACTCCGCCGAGGGCACGTTGTCGGTACACGATGCCTTGCGGGTGTTTTCGATCCGCACGCTGGTGGCGACCAAGTTCCAGGACAGCAACAAGGATCTGATCAGCGAGATTATTCGCGGCCGCGATTCAAGCTTTCTGACCACCGACTACATTTTCTGACGAGGACATCGCACTGAGTACATTCAGCACCCACCGACTGCCACCGCTGTTGCGGCGAATCCTGCGTCCGTTGCTGGACCCGTATCGCCGTTACCAGCACGCCCGACTGATCCATGCGGTGCGGGTGGCACTGGGATTGCTGGCGACCATCCTGCTGACCACCGGCATCAACCTGCCCCACGGCGAGTGGGCCTCGGTGACCATGCTGGTGGTGATCGGCGGCTTGCAACACCACGGCAACATCGGCAAGAAAGCCGCCGAACGCGCCATCGGCACGCTGATCGGTGCCGGCGTCGGTCTGGTGCTGGTGGCGCAACAGGCATGGCTGGGCCTGCCGTGGCTGACGTACTTTGCCATGGCAGTGGTGTGCGGGTTTTTCTCCTATCACGCGATTGGCAAGGGCGGTTACACCGCCCTGCTCTCGGCAATCACCGTATTCATTGTCGCCGGGCATGGCGACAACCCGATTACCGACGGCTTGTGGCGCGGGGTCGATATCCTGATCGGTATTGCCCTGGCCCTGGCGTTTTCCTTCGCCCTGCCGCTGTACGCGGTGTATTCGTGGCGCTACAACCTGGCCGATGCCTTGCGCGACTGCGCCACGTTGTACGGGCGAATCATCAGTGGCCAACCGGTCAGCGCCGATGACCACCTGAAGCTGATGGGCCGGGTGACCTCGGTCATGGTGCAACTGCGTTCGCTGATGCCTTCGGTGTCCAAGGAAGTGAAGATTTCCATGACCGAACTGGATGCGATTCAACGCAACCTGCGCATGTGCGTCAGCACCCTGGAAATCCTCGGCAACACCCGACCGGATGCCAACGATCCCGACGCCATGGCCCATCTGCAATCGGCGCTGCGGGCCGAGCACCGCTTGATCCGGGTGCAACTGATCGGCATGGCGCGCGCCTTGAAATCCGGTGCGGCGCAACGTCTGGAGCGCCCGCTTGAACTGCCCGACGCCAGCCTCGACACGCCGGTCTACAGCGCGTTGGACGGTTACCGTTTGCTGACCCGACAACTGGCGGCCAACATCGGTGAACTGCGCCAGCGTCTGGCCAAAACCGCGCCGCGCTGGAATATCTGAACGCTACTGGGTAACCAGCGGGCGACGCTTCAGGCCCCAGCCCTGCTGCATGCCGGCGGCGGCCAGCAGAATCGCCGCCACACCGAGCCATTGCAGAGGCTGCAGGCGATGGCCGAAGGCGAACCAGTCGACGAAAATCGCCGCTATCGGGTAGATGAAGGACAGCGCACCGGTCAGGGCCGTCGGCAGTTTCTGGATTGCGCCGTACAGCAGCACATACATCAGGCCGGTGTGGACGATGCCCAACGTCACCAGGCTGGCCCACGCGCCAGTGGTTTGCGGCAGGCCGTTGAAATGCGCGAACGGCGCGAGCAGCAGCACCCCGGTGCAGACCTGAATCAGCGCGATCAGATGCGGCGGCGTGCCCGTCAGACGCTTGATGATCAGCGCCGCTATCGCGTAGAGCAGCGCCGCCCCCAGCGCCAGCGCAATCCCCAGCAGATAGTCGCCACCGCTCTCACCCTGCCCGCCATGGGCGCTGACGATCGCCAACATGCCGAGAAAGGAAATCGCCAGCCAGAACAGTTTCTGCGCGGTGATTTTTTCGCCGAGGAACAGCGCGGCCAGGCCCACCAGCATGAACGGCTGCACGTTGTAGACCGCCGTGCCGATGGCAATCGAGGCCCGCGAATACGAGCCGAACAACAACACCCAGTTGCCGACAATCGCAACGCCGCTGAACACCGCCAACAGGAACGTGCTACGGGTCAGGATGCCTGGACGCAAGAAGCCGAACGCGGCGCAGATCAGCAGCAAGGTGCCGGAGCCGAATACGCAGCGCCAGAACACCACGTCCAGCACCGGTTGCCCGGACACCAGCACGAACCAGCCGATGGTTCCGGAAATCAGCATGGCAGCGGTCATTTCGAACGAGCCGCGCCGGATTGTGTTGTCCATCATCGATCTCCCTTGGCATTTGACGAAAGCGTGGCAAAAGTATGCCAAGCCGACACCGCGCCTCTCCAGCGCAAAAAGCAGGCTAAACTCGGTTTCTGCCTTTTTTATCGCGGGTGGTTTCCTTCAAATGCCTGATTGCGGAGTTGCCTTATGACCGACGACATCGACCAGATCCTCATCAGCGCCTTGATGGAAGACTCGCGCCGCTCGCTCAAGGCGTTGGCGCAGATCAGCGGCCTGTCGTCGCCAAGCGTGGCCGAACGCCTGCGCCGATTGGAGGAACGTGGCGTGCTCAAGGGCTACACCGTCGAGATCGATCCCAAATGCTTCGGTTATCAATTGCAGGCCATCGTCCGGGTACGACCGCTGCCTGGGCAATTGCAGGAAGTGGAGCGGCAGATCCTGTCGATCCCGGAGTTCACCGAGTGCGACAAGGTCACGGGCGAAGACTGCTTCATCGCCCGTCTGCACGTGCGCTCGATGGAACAACTGGACACCCTGCTCGACCGGCTCAATACGCTGGCCGAAACCAACACCGCGATCGTCAAGAAAACTCCGGTCAAACGCCGGTTACCGCCAATGGCATGAGTGTGTTTCGCGCCTGTTTGGCGTAGATTAAGGTTTTTCCGGCGAAGGACTGGCGGTGATGAAAATTCAGGCAGTGATGCTGGCGGCAATGGTGCTTACCGGCTGCGGGACGGTGCAGACGGTTGTGAGCAGTGATCACAAGACGGCAGAGCGACTCAGGAAAGAGAAAACCTACTGTGGCGCCGTCCCACGGATCTACAGTGGCGTGACGTATGATTTCTGTCTGATGAACGCAGAGCTGAAGGATGGCGTTGATGCATTCGACTACAAGAATGCCAATCCCGGCGTGCTGATCGATGCTGCAGCGTCCGGTGTACTCGACACCTTGCTCCTGCCCTACACCATCTACAAACAGCAGGTCGATGGCAGCATCGTGATCAATTGATCTCACTTGTACTTTTTCGCAGACAACAAAAAACCCGCCTAGGCGGGTTTCTTGTTGATTCAGCAGCAGCGATCAATCGTCGCGGCTCATGATGCCGAAGATCTGCAACAAGCTGATGAACAGGTTGTAGATCGATACATACAGGCTGATGGTCGCCATGATGTAGTTACGCTCGCCGCCCTGGATGATGGCGCTGGTCTGGAACAGGATGCACACCGAGGAGAACAGCACGAAACCTGCGCTGATCGCCAGTTGCAGACCACTGATCTGGAAGAACATGCTCGCCAGCGTCGCACCCAGCAGGACGAAGAAACCGGCGGTGATGAAGCCACCGAGGAAGCTCATGTCCTTGCGGGTGATCAGCACGTAGGCCGACAAACCGCCGAACACCAGCGCGGTCATCGCGAATGCGGAGCTGACCACTTCAGCGCCGCCCTGCATGCCCAGGTAACGGTTGAGGATCGGGCCGAGCAGGAAACCCATGAAACCGGTCAGCGCAAATGCAGACACCAGGCCCCAGGCCGAATCACGGAGTTTGTTGGTGAGGAAGAACAGCCCGTAGAAGCCGATCAGCACCACGAAAATGTTCGGGTAGCCGACACGCATCTGCTGGGCCACGAAAGCCATCACACCGCTGAAAGCGAGGGTGAGCGCCAGCAAGCCGTATGTGTTGCGCAGGACGCGGCTAACCTCTAGCTGCTCAGCCTGCACGCTGTTGTGAACTGCGTAATCCTGTTCGCGCATGGCGACACTCCTGTTGGTTTGAAACGTTCAGTCGCAAAGATCATAACAGACGCTCTGTAACAAGCCATGCACAGAGTTTGACAGTGTGTTTCATTCAGGTATTATGGCGCCCGCAACGCAACGGAGGTGTGGCCGAGTGGTTTAAGGCAACGGTCTTGAAAACCGTCGACTGTAACAGGTCCATGAGTTCGAATCCCATCGCCTCCGCCATATTTGATACGACAAAGCCCTGATTATTCAGGGCTTTGTCGTTTCTGGGGCTCACGAAAATTTCCGCTTTTCAGAATGTGTTCCATAACTTTTGTGGACGCGTTCCATAACTCAAGCGGTTTCCCCCCTTTCCCCGGCGTCCTGCAGATCGTTAAATACTCTTCATGTAACATGGTGCTACGCTGGGCTCTTTCACGGAGGAACGCCTATGCCAAATTCCGACCTGCTCCCTTCCCTACTCTTCAAGATCAACGAAAACCAGCTCGCCCTCGAAGCCGCCATCATGGAACTGTCCAACTGGGTCGAGCAACGCGGATCGGCCGACGTAGCCGAGAACGTCCGCGGCGCACTCTGGACGATCGATAAGAACGAGGAGTTCATCAAAATGACCTTGGCGGTTTTGATGGCGCCCGACTGACAGCTCGTCGCCTACCGCTCGCCCGGGCACCGCGGCTCAATTACTGTATATCCAAACAGTACAAAGCAAGGCGCCTTCGTGGAACCATCCGATATCGAAAACACCGACGACTGGCTCGGCTGCCCGACACCGCTCGAAACTTGCCGGCAGCAGCTCGCCCTTTACGAAAATGAGTTCGAGGAACTGAACCTGCAACTGCGCCAAGCCAGAGAGCGAATATTCAAGCTGGTCGAGATGAACGATGAATTGTCTGCTGGCAAAGCCAAAGCAGAAGCCGTACTTAAGAAATCCTCCGCTGATGCTGCGCGACTCCAAAGCTAACGAGGAGAGCTACTCGGACAGGTTGTGTCCGATCAGCGTGACCACCTCTTCCTTGAGAATCAGCGCCTACTGAGGGAAGCTCGCGAGAGGAACAGCTGAGGGCTAGGCTCAGGGTTCACTTTGAGGAATCAGTCGATGTGCGGACGACTCTCCCAGTACAGCGGCATTCACGACTTCGTGGCGGCGCTGAGCATGCCGAACGCCTTGGTCAATTCGACAGGAGAGCAACCCATCGAGCGGTACAACGCCGCGCCAACCACTCAACTTGCACTCTTCCACCAGGACGGCCAGTTTCTGCACGCCGACATGGTCCGGTGGGGATGGCGACCACACTGGGCCAAGGATCGCGCCGCACCGATCAATGCCAGGGTCGAGAAAGTCGCCCATGGCCCGTTCTTCCGCGCGATCTGGCCGCACCGGGCGATCATTGCGATCAACAACTGGTTCGAGTGGGTCGACGAAGGAGGATCGAAAAAGCAGCCCTACTTGATCAGGCATCGGGACCAGACGCCAATTCTCTGCGCCGCCATCGGCCAATACCCGAACGGGGAGCACGCGTCAAGCGAGCATGACGGCTTTGTGATCATCACCGCGGACAGCGCCGGCGGCATGGTCGATATTCACGATCGCCGGCCCGTGGTGCTAACGCCCGAGCTTGCCCGGGAATGGTTGGACCCGGCCACCCCGAAAGAACGCGCCGAACAGATGGTGCTGCACCAAGGCGAGCCGACAGAGACGTTCGAATGGTTCAAGGTTGACCGGGCCGTGGGGAACGTCCGCAACCAAGGCCCGGAGCTGATCAAACCGGTCGATTGATCAGCGCTTCGACAGAGTTTTAAGACGCTCCACCAGCGCGGCTTCAAAAATGGTGTACAGCTTTTCAGCATCGTCGGCACGCAAAGCACCACCGGTTTCCAGTCCAAGCACGAAGCCATCCGCCCGTGCTCCTGCCTTCACAGCGATGATCATCGAGTCGGCCCGGACAATTTGCGCCAGCAGTCGATCCGCTTCCCGCTGCATTTTTTCGCTCAGCACTACGCCTTCCACATTCGCCACCTTTAACTTCAGCGTGACATCCAATACATAACCGCAACCACGACCGTGACCCAGGTGAGCGTTATCAAAAAAGAGAGTCCAGCCAGTCGCTTATCCATGCAGATCACATCAACATTCAAACAAGAATGATGGTTCACGACTGATTGTCTCGCAAGAATGGCTCGGTGCCATTAGCGCTGCAACTCCCGTACATAGTCTTGGCAGGCCTGCAGCGCGATCAGTCCGCGATCGCCGGTGTCGGTGATGGCGATAATTCGTTGAGCATGCGCCGGGTCAAGTCGGGCTCGTACGGCTGCATGATCCACGCCGCCGGCGCCGGCAGTGGCTGGCATACCACAGCCTTTGGCAGTGTCGGTTGCGTCGAGGAGGACTGACAGCCGCAAATCAGAAGTGGCAAGGCGATCGCGCAGGCGATCTTGGTCACGTTGGGCATCGGTCATTTTCCTGAAGTGGGTTTGCTCACTGGCCGCCAGCCGCTGCTCGAGCGCGAGACGCTTGCCCTGCTCGACCTGCTGCGCGGTGGTTGCGGCTTGGGTCAGTTCATTGAGGGTTTCGGCGTGCTGCCGCGCCTGCTCGGCCAGTTGGCGGCCGTAGCGCCAGTCCTGAAACTGCCAGGCGCTGCCGGCACCGAGCAGCACCAGCACAACCGCGCAGACCATCTTCCAAGGAACGACCATCACGGCACATCCTTGAAGAAGACGTGCCCGCCCAATTTCAGGGTCTGCTTTGCCTTCGCCGCCCAAGCCGGCGCCTTGATGCTGGCCGCGTAGTAGTGCGTGGCGCCACCAGTGGGATCCGGTACCGCGCCATCGATGACCTTGTCAGCGGCGATCCGGCATTGCGCCAGTTCGCGGAACGGGATCTCCTTTACGCCGATCAGGAACTGATAGTTCGGGTCGGTCTTGTTCCAGCAACTGAACTGGTACGGCTTTTGGCACACGCCGGCGTAGCCCTCGCCCCACCACGAATTGGTCTTTCCATCGAACACGCGATTGCGGATCGCCCAGGCCGCGGCGATCTGACCGGCCGTGCCTTCGCCGCGCGCCTCTCCCCACAGCGTACGTGCCAGGACGTCGCGGTCTTTCTCGGTTGCAGTCATCACTTTCTCCAAGCAATAAAAAACCGCCTCGCGGGCGGTGTTGGTGGACAGCCAGGTCAGGCAGGCGGACTTGGCCAAGTCACCTCGGTAGGCCAGCCGGGCTGCTTATCAATGCGGTTGAGGTCGACCATGTACTTTTTCCACTCATTCAGCTGAGCGGCTTCGGCCTCTTCGGCGATGTCCAGATCGACGGCGTATTGCAGCGGTGCGATGGCGGCCAGCGCTACGCTTCTGAGCTCAGCCCGCATCTGGTACTGGCGCTCGGCAGTGATCAAGGGCGGCGCCCCTGTTTCTACCCAGTCGCCAGCGGACCACTCGCCATTGCTGTCCCGTGACGCGCCTTGATACTGGGCCTTAAAAAAGCCATCTCCGACGAGCGTCCGTGTCCAGTGCTCTGGCAGCACCGTTTTGCGGCGAATAACTGCGACGGACTCGCCATCGACGATCTCAACTTCCGGTGTGTCGACGAGATAAATCGAGGTTGTGCCGACGATCACATCGCCGATATAGAAGCCGGCAGCGTCAAGCTTATTGATTTTGATCATGAGAGAGGAATCCAAAAGCTGCCGGCAATTGAACCGGCAATATTGCTGGTAGTGACGCTCCCGTCCGCCGCCAAAAAGATGCTCGGCGAAGCCTGGCCACTCACAGGAATCGATCTGACCGGCACCACCACGGGCGCTGCCGGCCTGTAACCGACTGGCATGGTCCAAAGAAGCGTGCCGTTGGCGGTGGTGCCGCCGCTGATGTAGAACTGGCACTCAATGTGCCCCAGCACAATCCTGTAGACCGCCCGGTAACCAGCTACTACCGACCAGCCATTCTGCAAGGTGGCAGGAATCCACGGCGTTGTTCCCACGGTGTACTCCGTGTAGAGCTGGCCAAGATCCGTTGAATCGACCGCCGCCCGCAGGAAGCCTCCCGTGGTCCAGCCAATCTTCACCTGATTACCAGTCTGGCCGGGACCGGTGCCCATCTGCACCGGGGCGTACCCCGCGTTTGCCAGCACGACGAGGTTCGCAACCGAGGAGGCGCCAGCCAGATCGGTCAATTTTCCGGAGAGAGGCTGCTTGTTGGGAATGGACGCAATCAGATCGCCGAAGTTGTTCACCAGCGCCCTGAGCGCATCCGCCGAGTCCTTCACGTAGCCTTGCATCGGTGCGAGCGCGTAACTGCCACCGGCAGCGGTCGCGCCCTTGTAAGGCGGTGAAATGGACAGCGCTGTATCGCTGGCAATGTTGGTGACCTCATACCAACCACCGTCCGGGCCGCGAAACGCATCGCCGACTCGGCCATTGGAAATAAAGGCAGTGCCGGCACCGATCACCGCGTTGGAATTTTGGGTGACAGAGACCGTTCCCGATTTATACCAGGGCATATTCTTTTCCTAAGGATGATATTAGGCAGCGATTTTCGCAAACAGCGCGGGAAGCCAAAAGGCGTAAGGATTGGAGAAACCAATAGTCACTGCATATAAAATTTTATTGGGAAAATCCCACCACGTATAAAGAGACCGCCCGATACCATCATCATTGGTCATACGCATATTGAATGAATTACCTAGAATATATTCATTCTCAGGAAACTCGAATTTCACAGTATAGTAATTCACATACTCACCCTGCGGCTTTCGGCTGGTTGTAACATAAGTCCAGTTCTGAAATGCTCGGGTAAAAAGGACATTTGGCGTGCCAGAGTCGAATATGACTTCACCTGACGCCGAAAACAATCTTAGGCCGTAATCGGCTACAGGTTGAGCGCTGAAGGAAGCCACGATATATCTGCCGTGAGGGTAGAACCCCACCTGATCGTACATCCCGGTTAGAAATCCCGTCCAATTGCCTGGAGTACCCTGAACAGACGCGGCCACCCCCATTTTCAGTATACCGTTGACAGTATCCGGCCTAATAAATATTAAAGGAGGCTCCTGAGTTGTTATCGGTGCAGGAAATGTGACTAGCGCTCCAAAATTTCCGGGACCAAAGTTCGGAGCATAACGCCCGCTATAAATAACGCAAAGCCTTGCATACTCTGAATCAAGAATAACAACACCATCATTATTAGAAAAACTTAGTCCATAATCCATCATCGAAACCTTGATACAAAAAGACGCATCGTTCCACTAGCGGTGTAGCTGGCGTCGAATGTGCGCGTGTAATTATAGACTCTGGCAACCCCATCCAACATTTCCGTCTCAAACTGACGCTGTCCGGAAGTTACAGGTCCCGCAGGCAGAACAAATGCAATAGAGTTGCTCGGATTACAACCGGGTACCAAAAAGTCCTGTATCCCTTTTACGGAATTGAAAGTCACCAAAGTAGACAAGACGAGCCTGAGCGTGAACGAGTTTTCATCAAGCTGGAGCTCCCCATCGGCGCCCCAGATTCGCATCCCATAAGCCATTGATTACCCCAGATAGCCGAGACGGACACGCAACACATTGTTGGCGTCGTAGACAGAGACGTTGAGAGAGTTGATCACCAACCGCCCCTGCCCTGGCACAATGCCGTTGATCTCGAGTGTGCCGTCTTTGTTGAGAATCCAGCCTTGCTGGCCGGCAATGTAGTTGGTGGAGCTGATGTAACTGCCGATCTTGGCGTTGGTGATTGTTCCGTCGAGGATGAACGCGGACTGCAAAAAGGCTTGGCCGTTCTGAACCGCAAACGGAACGGACAAATTGCCGTTGATTCCATTTACGATGGCGAAACGATCAGCGCTCACCAAGAATTGGCTTTGAAGCCCTGCCCCAGTGTTCTCGATCCCTAAGCCGATGCCAGCCGCGACGTACTGTCCCTGGGCATTTACCTGCATCTTCACCGACCACATCGTGGACAGTTTCCCTGCCGTGTCCGCATAGGCGGTCGAGGTCTGCTGAATCTGCGCGGTGGTCTGCCCAACGGAGGCGGTTAACTGATCGATCTTCGTCGACGTCGCCGAGTTGGTGGTGGTGACCACGCGATCAAGCTCGGTGATGGTCGCCTCGTTGCGCCCAACTCGCGCGTCCAGCGTCACCTGGCGCTGTGCCATCGCTTCATTATCAGACGCCCGCACCTTGCTTTCTGCTGCGATCGCAGCGGTGCTATACCAACCCTTCAAAGCATCAGCAAGGTCGCCTTCCCCGCTATCGTCCCGAGAAGATGCCCGCAGCGCCTCGAATGACGTTGCTGTGGCCGTTACGGCGCCGTCGAGTTCGGTGATATCGACGGTATTGGTCGCCACCTGCTGGGCAAGGCCGTTTGCCGTTTCCACGGTCTGGCCAACATCGAGCCAGTAGGCAGAATTCGGCGGTGGCGTCTCTTTCGGTACCGGGCCAGTGGCCTGATAGACCCGCTTGCCAACGACTACAAGGTCGTATTCCTCGTAGGTGTCGTCCGGGTTGTAAGTCTTCAGACCATCGAGCGCATCGATCTGCGCCTGCAGGCCTGGAATCTTCTCGATTTCCTTGAGCAGATCCTCGCCGAGCTCCGTCTCGGTGATCTTGCCGGCGATCATTTCCAGAATGTCCCCAGCGTTCGAGCTGGACTGACCTTGTACGCCCAAGCCGATCGGATACCACGGCCCGATGTTGCCGATCTTGTCGACGATCCGCCCCCAAAAGTAGAACGTCACGCCAGCAGCAAGACCAAGCATTGAGAAATCGCTTTGTGGATAGGCCAGGTCGGTCAGCTTGGTGGCAGCCTCAAGACTGGTGGTCGGGCCATACCAGATTTCAGTCCGCTGGCTGTCTCCAGCGCCAGCGGGGAAACCCCACTTCAGGTAGATGCCGAACAGCAGCGGTGTGGCCGTCAGGTAGCTGAGCGCCGGCGGCAGACCTTCCTTCCCTTTCAGGTTGGTCAGGATCGAGTTACGCCATTGCGACGAGATGTCGAACGCACTTACCGCACGCACCCGGGCCACGTAGGCGCCAGCGTAGATACCGACCACGTCCACGTTGGTCATGCCGGTGCGCTGCACCTTGATCCAGTTGCCGCTGTCCTTGCGCCATTCGACGTCATAGCCCACAGCACCATCCACCGCGGGCCAACTGATGGTCATGGTGGCCACGGCCAAGCCCTGCACCACCGACGACGTCGATGTGAGGGACACGCTTGCCGGCGCCGGAACCACGGTGATCGGGATCACGCTGATCGGCCGTTCTTCCAGACGAGCGCCGGTGTCAATGTGCGCGAACTTGCTCGGCTCGAACTGCAGCGCACTGATTTCGAAGTCGCCCTCGGTGGTGCGCTTGGTGCGCAGCACGCGATACAGCGGGATCGCCAGATCATCGGCGTCGAGCGCCCATTGCAGCTGCGCGACTGGTGGCTCGCTGTATGCGACAGTCACTGTCACGGCGCGACCATTGACGCTCTGCACGGTGCGGCCCTCGGCACGGCCGCCAGGCAGGTTGATGATCAACCGATCACCCGCCTTGGCCTGGGTGTCGCGATCGATCGTGACGACTCGGCCAACCGCTGACGAGATCCGCCCGCCGACCTCCCGCCCAGCCAGCAGCGAGTCAGCCACAGGAATGATATGGCCCGGCAGCGGAATCACGCCCTCCATGCCGGTCTTGAACGATACGGTGCGGTCTTGGTTGTTGCTGAGGATCGCCCACTTGCCACGGCGCTGGGCCTCGGAGGCGCGGGTGCAGCCGATGGCGCTCAGCTCGGTCGGCCGGTCGCCGTAGCGGCGTTGCAGGTCCAGGTCAGCGAACGGAATGACGTCGGTGTCGTAGTTGTTCGCCGGGTTGTCGTAGCTGACCAGTGCCCGGGTGTACCGGGTCTTCGCCGAGGCGCTACCGTAGGAGAATTTTCCGTCGATGACGTTGGCCCGGGTGAAGACGTAGTCGAAGTCCTGCGCGCGCGGCATGTCGGCCTGCATCACCAGCTGGCCCTGCGCCCAGTAGGTCATGCCCCGGTAAATCGCCGAGATATCGCGCAGCAGCGACCAGGCGTCTGCCTTGCCCTGAAGGTTCATATCGCAGAGGAAGCGCGGCTCCTGACCGCCAAGCCCGTTCGGCACCAGCTGGTCGCAATACTGGGCAATTCGGTAAAGCTCCCACTTGTCGACCATGAACGGCTTGATGCGCTTGCCCAGGCCGAAACGGTCTTCGGTGCAGATGCCGTAGGTGATCCATGCCGGGTTGTTGGTCCAGGCCGATTTCATCGAGCCGTCCCACGTCCCGGTGTAGGTCCGGGAGATCGGGTCATAGTTACTCGGCACCATCCAGCGCCGGGCCTTGCACTTCACGGTCACCGCCGGGATGTTGGTGAACTGCTCGGCGTCGAACTCAATGTAGAGCAGCGCAGTGTTCGGGTAGCGCAGCTTGGCGTCGATCACTTCCGTGTAGCCGGCCACCAGCATGGTGTCGGCAACCTTGTTGCTGTTCTGGTTCGGCGTCAGACGGCGCACGCGGATCTGCCAGCCCGTGGTGGCAGCCGGCAGGTCGATGCGGCGCGAGCGCTCGTAGCGCGTGGTGGTCTTGCCGTCGACAGCGTCCACCAGCACCTGCTGATAGGCACCGCCATCGGTGGCAACGTCAATTGCGTATTCGATGCGGTAGCCGCCGACGTTGCCCTCATCGTCCGAACGCTGCAAGGCCGGCCACGCCAGGCGCATGCGCACGGCCGATAGCTGGGTGTTGCTGATCGAGCGCACCCACGGCGAATCGCTGCGCAGCTCGATGTTCAAGGAGGTCTCATTCTCCACGGACGGAATGCCCGGGATGTAGGTCTGATCCACCGAGCCCGGGCGCCAGTCCCACTTCACGTTCGGGAAATTGTAGTTTCCGCTGGCATCTCGGATCGGCGTGTTGTCCAGGTAGATGTTGTAGTCGGTCGGCACACCGTCGAACTCGCCTTCGCCCACGGCGATCAGCAGTTTCGCAAGGTTCGTCGAGCGCAAGCTGTCGCTGGCTTCGACCGGCGACTTCGGCTTGCTGCTGCCGCCCTTCTCGCCGTGGATCTCGATCTTTTCCGCTGCGCCCATGCTTTCCTCCAGGCATAAAAAAACCGCCTCACGGGCGGTTGGTGTGTTGCTGTCCTGCTTACACTTTGTCTTCAGCCAGGACCGAGGCCGAGATGATCATCCCGCCCCACCGGCGTTCGCCGATACAGATCGGCACCGGGTTGCCGCTGGCCGTGGTGTTCTTGGCACTGCCGAAGGCGTAGGACGGGGCGTTTTCGGGGGATGCGCTCTGTTTCAGGCCTGAGGCTTGAGGGCTGAGCATTTGGATAACACCTCCGATCGCCATGGACGCACCGGCCGCGTACAAAAACGGTGACGCGGCCGCAAACGGTGTGAACGACATCACATACGCTGCAGCGATCATGACTGTACCGACGATGGTCTGTAATCCACCGGCACGCTTGCTGCCACCGATCACTGGAACAATGCGAATTTCCCGTGTGCCGCCGAGATCGAATCCGTCCATCCCAATGTTCGCGCGGTTCCGGAAAATCGCAAACTTTAGCCCAAGGCGCTCCAGCCGCTTAATTTCCTTAGCGAAGCCATCAATCGTCGCATTGAGCGCGCGGAAAACCTCCCCGGCGGACCCGCCGTCGAGAAGGAATTGCTTGCTTCGAAAGAACTTCTTGGCGAGCGAGCCGGACAGCATCACTTTCGTCATCGGAGTGTAGGTAATTGCTGAGCACATGCCATTCTCCAGGCAATAAAAAACCGCCCGGAGGCGGTCTGTTCAAAGGGTCGTGGGCAGAATGTCGATCTGCCCATCGCCCCCGGTAAAAACTCGATATTTCTTGATCGCGCCGTCTTTCACGATCGCTTCCCGCTCCACTCTCGCAGCCCCCATGGAGCAGATGCCAGAGCCGGTGTAAGCCGCGCCGACTGAAACCGAATCAGGCGGCAGATAGAACGATGCCTTCTGGCCCGGCTCGAGCTTTGCGGCCTGTTTACCATCGATAAAAACAGCCATCGCGCAAAGGCTCCCGGTCTGCCCAGAGTCACGGATCACTTGCAGTGTCCCATATGCCCCTGTTGGCTTGGCCTGGAACGCCGAAAGCTGACTAGTCGGCGCCTGTTTGGCCTCACTGGAAGGCGTTGGTGAAGTCGCACACCCCGCCAACAGTGCTACCGCTAACGCTCCTATGAAAATCCGCATGTTTGCTCCCTATGAATTTGGCCGTCGGCCGGTCATGCCGAATTAGTGCCTCAGCAGTTTAACGCTGGTCGATCTCAATTTTCTGAGTTGGGTCGGGGCTGTATTTCTGGCGCTTCAACTGAGGATCGCCAGCAGCCAGGCAGAAGAAATAGATCTCGGCTTCACCACAGCCACCGTGCAGCGCACACTCACTCGCCTGCATGTGATCGAGGAGTATTTCGCGTCCCTGTGAGGCGCAAAACACATTCGCCTCCTTGAGTGCCTGCCCTTTCGCAGAGGCAGGGCCGCCGAAAGGCACCCGGGTCGAAATCGTGTAGGTATCAGGCCCAACCTTTATCGGTCCGCTATCAGAGCAACCCGCCAATAGCGCAAATGCCAGCGCTCCTACGATCAATTTCATGCAGGTCACTCCTATTTAAAGCTGGCTGGGATGGTTGGCACTTCGACAACCTTACCGTCGACCATTCTGAATGAGATCACACGACTCGCCCCGGTCATGCCGTTCGCATGACTCCAGACCCACATTTGACCATCGGCCCGAGACACCACGGAGTACGGAGGTCCCATAATCTGGGTTACCTCTTCTTCGGTCATTCCGACCTTCACTTTTCTGGCTTCGTCGTACGAAAAATTCGTCCCGGCGCAGCCTGAAAGCGAAAACGCCAATACAGCAGCGGCGGCGAACTTGATCATCCTCATGGCTCGTCCTCATCCTTAAAGCACGGACTTTAACACCGGTTTCAGCCTGTACGAATCCCCAGTAACGCCCTGCTCGCGTTAAGTAGTAGCGTTTCGCCTTCAAGTGAATTTGCCAGGAAGGCTTGCGGATGGATCTCGCTACTGATTTGCCTAGTTATAAAGATTTGTATCTCCCTGTTCTGGTTGCGTTGGCATTTTGGGGGTTCAAAAAAGCTTTCATTCCAATTCAGCGCTCAGCTGGCCGAGCTCTCCGGAGGTCTCGATATAAGGAATTGAGGAAGGCGAAGGGAATTCGCGCGAATACATTTGCGGTGCACCGGCAACTACTGAAGGAAAGCGCACTATTCGGTGCCTTTTTGGTCTCCGCCATGGTCGCGCTGGGGACCATGCTGATTCTCGCCCAAGGCCCAATTACCCCAGCTCGGATAATCTATATATTTATCTACATGCTTCCCCCGCTCGGGTTCGAAGTCTGGTGGCTTCTCCAAAAAGCTTTCATTGATACACTGCTTCAAGAAACAAGTCGCCTCAGGTGTGGATTTACAAGAGAAATCCCGTCGCGATTTAAGTCGCCGAAGCGCGCACAGGATCGTGAAGCCCGACAGGAAAGAATCAGGATTGCGAAGAAGACAGCGACCACTTGGAAACAAGTGAAGCAATGTTGAGAAAAAGGATCTCCCAGTCCTTTGCCTGCAAGCCCAAGGACTGGGATTGCGCCAACTTCGGCGCGTTTATGACCTGGAGGTCAGTGTGTCGATGAGTCAAGCAGCACCGGTAAACACCGACATGAAAAAGGTCGATGACTCTACAAGTTACAAGATCTGGCCTTTTCAGTCGGCCGATGTCTCAGTAAATGGGGACCGCAACAACGGCGGGATCAATCTGATAGAAAACCCGGAGCTGATCGATGTCATTCACGAAGCTACGGCAGAAAACGGCTTAAAAGAGCTGCTTATCTCGATGAACGCACCAAACCGGGCATTCATGACGCTGGGTTGTCTTACCGGGGAAGTGGATGGGGCCTACTACTCCTACGTTGAGTTCACTCCTCGAGATCATCTGCTCGCTCAGAACGAAGAGTTGATTAAAGGCATTTACCGCTTGTGGCTGGAATGGTCGACAGAACATTGCTCCGCCCATCCTGGCCTTGCCGACGCACTTCATCAAAATGTGAAATGGGAGTATCGGGAGTTTTGGTTCCGCGGAAGCGATCCGCAATATCTGATAACGATATTTCCCCGCGCTCAATCCGCGCAGGATCACGGCTCTCTACTTTCATGGGTACACAACTTCCTTTGCAGTGTTGATCCAGCCACTCTCCGACATGTCCTGTAGGCAGGCTTAGTAGGCAGAGTGGGCATCTTTGTGCCTGAGAATCAGGCGCGTACGGTCGAGCCACGGCCCGCCGAAGACAATGACTTCAGATGGCCTGCCGTACAGGTGGTGCAGCAGGAACGGACCCGGCCCGAACGTCGCCGCATCCTCCCCTGGCAGCGCCGGGTCAGCGCCGAGAAAAATCCCGGCGTGGTTCGTGTAAACCGTCCGTCCCACCTCCATCACAATCATGTCGCCGCGCTGCGGCTGGTCGACCCGGTAGAAGCCGGCTGCCTCGTAGTTCGCCTCGTACAGGCTGGCGTTGTCCTTGCTTTCCCACCAACCATCAGTGCGCTGGAAGGCTTCGAACTCCAGCCCCCACTCGCGTTTGTACCAATCGGCGCAGACCTGCCAGCAGTCCCAAGCCCCGTGCACAAATGACCGCTTCAGCAGCGGCACCTCGCCGGACGGTGTGATGGTTCGCAGATCGCCCTCGGGCCAACTGAGGATGTGCCACGGCATGGCCGTCGCCTCGCACATGGCCAGGTCGCGCGGTGACGGGCGACTGGTGGCATCCGGATGCGAATGCACCACGCCGATCACCTCGCCGATGTCTTCGGCAGCTGCGTACTCCTCGGGATCGATCCGGAACTCCTCGTTCGGCTCGGTCGAGACGTTGTTGCACGGGTAATACTGCTGTTTGCGGCCCACGGCCAGCAGCAGCCCGCAGCACTCTTTCGGGTACTCGGCAGCTGCATGCGCCTGGATCGCGTTCAAAATGTGTTTACGCATATCAGCTCCGTGCGATCAGCGAGACGGCCGGGAAGCCGCCGAAAGGCAGCGGGTTGCCCTCGCCGAAGCGCGGGATGCAGCCCCTGCCCAGTGTGGCGTCGCACTCGTCCAGTTCCGGGTTGTCAGTAACGACGCCGTCCTTGGTCACGTACGGGCCGGTGTAGCCACAGTTCGCCTCCCTATAACCGCCGGTGAGGCACCAGTGGCAAAGCGTCGTGGCCTGCCGCCCGATCGACTCGTTGCCGACATCGCCCGGGCTGGCAAGCTCCCAACTGACGTTTTCTCCGTCCTCGTTCGTTTTCTGGTCGATGTACCAGACCTCGATCGTCTCTTGGGTTGGGTCTGCCTTTGGGTTGCCGGCCGGGAAGTTCGCCGCGTCCAAGTAGGTGCCCAACGTGTGACGCATCGTCAGCTTGAACTCGAGCAGATCCTCGAACGCCAGACAGAGCGCGGTGATGCGTCCGTTGACGTTGCCGACCGACAGCGTGGGCCGTACCGCTGTGCCGTCGCCGTTCGCCTCAATGCCGTCGATCTGCATCGGCCAAGCGCTGTACTCGTTGCCCTGCCAGTAGATGGCCTTCGCCGGCAATTGATCGGCGTTATCGCCGGCGGCTATCAGTTCGGCCGCCGTGTGCGGAATCGCGTGCCCGTGGAAGCGCAGAACGTCCGCGCCATAGTCCGTGCCGTCCAATTCAAAGAGCAGCACTTCGCTGCCAGGCTCAAGCACCTGGATATCACTGATCAGCGGCATGATTGCCCCTTATGGTTGGAATGCCCGCTCGAACGTGGCGGTGAGTTTGAAGACTCCGCCGCCCATTGGTGTGGGAGCGGGTTTTTTGCAGGTGAACAGCCCGAGCTCGCCGAGCGGCGTTGTCCAGAGAAACGCCTTTGCCCCGGCGTGTCGGTCGAGAAACGCCATGATCTGCAACACCTTGGCCTTCTGGCCGACGCAGGTAACTGGATAGGAGTCCTCTTTGTTGTTCGGGCCGTCGCCGACGTTCTGCGCGTAGCCGTTACCAAACTTCGAGGTGCGCACCCGATAATTGATATCGGGTGTTTCCCCGCGCTCGGTTGGCCAGGTGAATTTCTCGATGGCCATCAGGCCCTCCCATTTGCGCGTCGGAAGCTGGCTCCACCAGGCTGCCAAGAGTCGGCCACGACTCTTTCCGCAACGGCGCGCATTTGTGTTTGGAGATTTTTCGAAAGGGCTTGCTGGTCAATCTGCATGCCTTCGGAGCCTCGATCCTGGGTCACCACCGTGACCGGAGCGCTGATGCTGATTGCAGTCCCGGAGCCACCGCCGGCGGCGAGAACACCCAGCTTGCCGCTGGAAGTCCGGGTCAGCGGCATGATCGCCTCCGGCCCCGCCTCCCCCATGACCCCCGCCCGGCCGCCGGCCATCCCGAAGGCGGTCGGCGTGCTGACGATGCTGTTGGTGAAGGCGCCGCCATTGGCGAACATCTGCACACCGGATGACCAGGCGCCGCCGAGCGCTTGCGGGAAGTAGTTGCTGGAGTAACCAGCCGAGGACGCCCCGAGATTCGACGACGTCGCACCTGCTGATCCAGCCGCCAGCCCATTCCCGCCACCACCGCCCGTGAAGTAACTGGTGGCAGCGCCGACGAGGCTGCTCAACAACGCAGAGCTGGCCTGTCGGGTCGCGATCCGCGCCATGTCCGCCAGAATGGACTTGGTGAAGTCGGCGAACGATAGCTTCCCGGTCATGGCAAAGTTGACGACCGCGTCCTCCATCGAGCTGAAGGCGTTGCCGAACAGGGTTTTCGTCTGGCCGGCAATGTTGCTCGCCGAGTCCAGGTAGTTGGCCCAGGCCGATGTCGCGCCTTTGGTCCAATCACCCTGCGCTGCCTCCACATCCGCGTAGTTCTGGCGGATTTGGTCGGTGGCCGCCTTGTTCGCGTCGGCGAGAGCCTGCGACTTACGCCTGAACTCCTCCTCGGACATATTCCGCGACGGATCGGACTTCTGGTTTGCGAGCTCTAGCGACTGCTGAGCGAACCGGTCTTGCTGGCTGTTCAGCTCATTGTTGAGCGCGTTCTGACGATCACCCTGCCCGACGCCGAGAACGGCTCGCTGCCCTGCCAGTTCCAGCGCTCGCTGCTGTTGAGCCAGCGCCTGAACGTAGGTCGTGATCGCACGCTCTTGTCGGGCGAGACGGCCGGTCTCGTTCGAGGCAAGAACCTCGAGCTGGCTGTCCGCATCCTTCTGCGCTTTGACCATGCCAGCGCGCGCGTCGGCGATCTTCTGATCCAGCTGAATGCTTTGCGCGGCAGAGGTGGTCTTTTTAGCCTTTGCGGCTTCCAGTGCGGCGATCTCTGCCTCGTAGGCCGCAGTCACCTCGTCGCGCTCGTTGCCGATCAGCGCTTCGCGTTTCAGGGCGTAGTCGGCTTGCGAAACGAGCCCGGCCTTCTGCGCTGCGTCCAGTTCTTTCTGGGCGTTTTTGTACTCTTCGCTGATGGCTGCCAGGTTGTTCTTGGCATTGTCGAAGCCGGTCAGATCGACCTGAGTACCTGCCGTTTTCGCATCCTTGAACTGGTCGTTGATGTTCGCCAGATTCTTGTCGATCGCGGCCTGATTCAGGCGCGGGTCGTTGGGGGCGACCTTGCGAATATCTTCGAGCTGCCGCTTGTACTCCTTGATCGCCTCGGTGCGCTTCTGTTCATTCGTCCACGCCGACTTGGTGAGTGCGTCGATCTTGCCCATGGCGGTAACAGCTTCGCCCTGGGCTTTTGCCTGTTCCCCTTCCCATTTGGCGATATCGGCTTCAGCTGCTTTTTGATCTTCAAGCATGTTGAGACGATTCTGGTAGAGATCGATCATCTCCTGCTTGTTCTGGAACAGACCAACATTGCCCGACTGGGCAGATTCCAGGTTGCGGCGCGCCTGTTCGATATCGGCGTTGATATCCGGTCGGCCAAGGTTCTTCAAATTATCCGCGGCACGCGCAACAGCGTTGTAGCCTTTCTCCCAGAAACTCAGGTTCTCCAGGATTCGCGGGGTGCGCTCGTTGATCGCATCAGCGTACTGCTCTGTCGCCAGCTTCACAGCACCGGCATGGTCGCCCTGCTTCTCCAGCGCGGCGATCTGCGAGTAAACCGATGCGGTCAGGTAGTGGTATTGCTGATTCAGCGCAGCAGACGCCTTGACCGGGTCGTCAGCGAGCTTGGCGAACTCGGCCACGGTCTCGCTTACGGCCTTGCCAGTTGCCTCCTGCATCGACACGGCAGACTGGGTTATTCCGGTGAAGCTTTCGCCGGCGATCTTGCCGTTGTCGGCCAGCAGAGCGAGCACAGCTGCGGCTTGACCAGCGGTGCCAACGGTTGCGCTGACCTGGCGGGCCATGTCGCCCAATTGCCCGGCGCTCACACCGGCGTAGTTGCCGGTCAGGATCAGCGCTTTGTTGTAACTGTCCTGTTCCTCGCTCCCCTTGTAGAAAGCGTACGCCAGACCACCTACGGCAGCGGTGGCAAGCGCGAGCGGTCCGAGAATGGCGAGCAGTCCCGCAGCGCCCGCGCCTGCACCGGCGCCCAATTGCGCAACCGCACGTACGCCACTTCCCCAGTCCCCCGAGGACAGTGCATTGCCCAATTGAACGACGTTTTCCTGTGCCTGACGCGTGCCGAGGCGCAGCTTGTCGAAACCGGTGGTGGTTTTGTTGAGCTTGTCGTAATCCTTGTCGATCTTGCTCAGGGCGGTGTTGTACTCGTCCAGGCTGATCCGGCCGGCATCCAGATGCTTGCCCAGTTGCTCGACCTGGGTGTCCAGCTTCGCCAGTGCGGCGCGGGCCGGGTCAATGGCGCCCAGTAGGCTGTTCAGCGCCTTCTGTTCATCCATGGTCGACTTGGCCAGCGCTATCTGCTGCTTGTCGAGGTGCGCCGAGATCTTCGCGGCCTCAGCCTCGCCATAGGCGCCGGTTTTGGTCAGCTTCGCCAGCGCATCGCGCTGTTTGGCAAGGTCCTGCGTGGTCTTGGCGCTGGTAGAAAGCGACTTCTCCAGCGCCTGCATTTCGTTCATCAGCGAAATGGCGGACTGCTCGGCCCGGGCGCCGGCCTTCGCCATCTCATCCAGGCTCGTTTTGGCCTCAATCGCATCGGCCGAGTCGATCTTGACGCCGAGTTCTGCAATGTTCATCGACTCACCTTGAATAAGTGCCCGTGACTACGGGCTGTTTTCCCTTTCCTCCGCCATGACGCGCAGGGCTTCGCCTTCCAGCACCTGCAGGTCAGGAAAGATTTCAGCGAGTTTCTTTTTCTTGATGCCGAGGAAGCCGGCTACGTCGCGAATGCAGTTGTAATCGAGGCCGATGGCGCCACCGGAGCCGACCCGCCACTGCGTGGACATTCGGTTGAACAAGAGGAAGGCTGGCCAGTTGCATGGCCAGACCTCTACATCGTCACCCGACATATCGGCAGCCGTCAGCCCGAGGATGGCCAACTGCTCAGCAGAGGGCCCGCTTTCGTACAACGCCGCGGCTGCTTCCCTCAGTTTCCCAAGCGGGCCTGATTGAACGCGCTCTGATAGGCATTCACTACCGCTTCGGCGGTCCCCTGACACGACTTCACAAGGGCAAGGATGCTCTTGTCGTCGAACTTGTCATCGAAGCCCCATCCAGCGACCAAGTCCTTGACCTGCTGAACTTGATATTCGGTTTCGGCAGCAACGACATCCGACAATGTGGTGCCATCCCCGAACCCCTCGCGCATTTCCTTCGCCTTCAAGTTCCACTCGTCAAACAGCGCGGCGAGTGCCGGGCGATCGCGATACTTGAAGGTGAACTCGATTGCCTCGGGCTCGCACCCGACGATGGGTATGTGGACGAGAGCCTTGAACGTAGGGTTCTGGGCGATCCTGATCTTTGCCATGGGAAGTCCTTATGCGCCGGCCAAATAGCGGAGCGAGCGAGCCGAAAGCCCGATGCTGATGGTGCGCGTCATTACGTTGTTGCGCTCCATCGTTGGATCGGGGGTGATGCTCACATAGCCTGGGTAGAGGATTTGATCGCCATTGCGCAACTTCATGCGCACGACGGCCAGCTCTTTGGTGTCATCGAAGCCTTCGACAGTCTCGACGTATTGAGCGGTCGGCTGATCCTCAACCACGATGGTGATCGTGGTCGGGTTGCGGTTGGTTGGAAACTGCTTGTCGTCGTCATCTTCCAGGTAGCCGACAGTTTGGTATTGCTGCTCGCCGCCGGAGGATGTGAAGGACGTAACTTTCGAGATCTGCGTCCATCCGGACACCGGGATCACTGAGCCGGTACCCGCGCCCACAGTGAACTTGTCGGTGTTGGTGGTATTGAGGCCGGCCAGCGCAAATGCATCAGCGGTAACGCCGGACGCCTTTACTGCGCGGTCATTTATCAGCGCCCAGCCGGAGTTGATCAACAGAACGTCGCCGTTTTCAATGTCGTGCCCTACAGAGGCGGCGACCGGCGGTTTTGCATTGGTCAAAGCAGTGAAAGCGACGGCGGATCCCATAATGCTGGCGATCTCCAGCACAGCGCCGTTCGGCAGCGGGAAGCGTGCGGCCATGGTGTGTTTCCTCTTGAGTGCCCGCCTGACGGCGGTAGGTTATGCCCCAGCGGGCGGTTGGTCTGCGACACCTGCGTAGGTGAAACTGGCCGGGACCGTGTAGGTCGCCGACTCTGTGATTGTTGGCCCTTGATCCACTGGTTCCGTGATGAGGCCATCAAACCCGTTGCGGGCCAGTGGCGTGTCTACGCGAAAGAGTTGGGTCAGCTCTTCAACAAGCGTCTCTGCGGTGGCCATGGCTTGGGCAGATGGACAAACGATGCTGATCTGATAGACGCCGGTGTACTCGTACGCGTCCCCGCCGAGGTAACGGCAAGTGGTACTGGCTGGAAGCTGGAAAGCTCGCAGATAGGTTTCAGATGGATTTGGCGTGAAAGGCTGATTTGAGTAGGCCACTCGTATTGGACGCGCAGCCGACCATGCGGCCAGCTTCGTTTCGATGGCCTGACGGGCGCGTGCGTGACTCATACCTGATTGTTCCTGATGGCCTCCTGCACGATCTGCTGGAAGCGGGCCACGGTTACCCGAACCATTCCGCCGGGGGCCTGAGTGGAATGGCCGAACTCCAGAGGAATCGCATAGGGCAAGTTGTTGATGATGTACGCCATCTGGCCGGCAGTGAAATCGCTCATCGCGGCGACCAGCGCGGCGGTAGTTTCGGCGCCGCTCGGGTCAACCTCGTCGAAGGTGACGCTTTCGACCACACCGAGGGAAATGTGCCAGTTCGCGCGGAACCGGCCGCCGACGTAGCCTTCAGGCGCCTTGATGTCCATGCCGTCGTTGAGCTTGCGGCCCTTCTTCAGTCTGCCGCCCTTCGTGAGGTTGGCAGGGTCACTGCGCAAAGCGCTGTTGTGGTCGTCTACAGCCTTGTTGTACTGGGTCGCTACAGCATTCTGCGCCCAGATCTCCGGGTTACCCACTGGAGACATGCGGATCAGGCTACTGCCGACCTCGATGATGATCTCGCGCACACTGGCGTCGATCGCTTCACTGGTTTGAGCCGCGAACTCGGCCAGGCTCAGGGCGAAGCTGCCGGACTGCCCGGCGCCAGCCCTACTCATGACCTCACCTGCAGCTCATACAGGATCGGTGTTCCGGCGGGATTCACCTCTTTCAACGGCGGCACGATGGACCAGGTACGACCCTGAATGATCACTTTGTTCAGCAAGTCCGGTACCCACTCCAGGCCCTGCGCGGCGATCTTGAGCTTCTTGTCGCCCTGCTTGATGAGGCTGTTGTTCTGGAATTCCTGACCGGTGAAGTCGAGCAGGATGCCTTGGGCGGTCTGTTCAATGGTGGCGCCCGGTGAATCGCCACCTGTTTCAGGATCGTACTCGCCCGGCTGCGTCTTGCTAATGGTCACGGGCTGGCCGAACTCTGTGATCATCTCCAGAGCCATCACGGCCATTTCATCGTAGAAGGCCATGAGGGCTCCAGATCAGGTTCTAGTTTTAGGGGGCGGCTTCGAAATCTGCCCCTGAAGTCAGGTATGCAATGCCTATTGCGGGAATGGACACGCCCAATAGCAAGATCAGCAGATCCACTTGGCGATCATCGTGAAGGAAGTACAAAAGCAAAATTGATGCGATGGCCATCAAGGCGATAAGTCCTTGAGGAACGAGCGGCCCGAGAGTTCGCCGGACAGAATTTAACAATCGCTGTCGCCCAAATGCGCAAATCACTCCAAGGTAGAACCATTCGAAAATGGTGACCATGAAAATTGCCAAAGCCAATAAGTTCGCAAGCAACCCAGAACCAATCATGTCAAAGCCATCCTTAGCCTATTTGGTGAATTATTGTTTTGGCTAGGATAGTTACGCTATGCCCGGACGGCAAATAGCCCGCGCTTCTGTAGGTAGTCAGCAAACTGTGTCGCGCTCGGGCGATCCGGCGCCGCCGGCAACAGTCGGCCGCTGGTGTTCGGGATCGTCGCGTACTCGCGAGTTACCGCGCCCTCGACACGCTCGAGCGTGACCGCGCCTTTGCGCTTCTCGATCGGGTCGACGTCGTCGGTGTGAATCTCCGCAGCCAGCGCCATCTGTCCGTACTGGATCCGCGCCGGCAGGTAGTTGTCGGGCTTGATCTCGCGGTCCAGCTCAACGCCCCGACGCGGCCAGGATAGGGCCTGCTCGCTATTAGACTTTCGCCCTTTCCACGTCATACCGTCCATTGCCAGAGCGGCCCGGCGCAGCAGCGCTTCCTGCGCTGGCATCTCCGCCGGGATGGTCACGCCGAACTTCATGGCGTACATGGCCAGGTCTTCGGCGGACGCGTAGCTTTCGGCGTCGGGCTTGCCGGTGCCGTCCTCGATGATGAGAGTCATGAATCAGCTCGCTATCGTGTTCTGGATCGGATGCCACGTTACCGGGCACCCGGATTCTTACGCCTGCTGCAGGTTAGCAACTGCCTTTTCCAGCGATTCTACCGAAGCATTCGCCCGATACGTCACGTTGGCGGAGTCGAGCTTCGCTTTGAGGCCAGCGATCTTTTCGGCATTGTCGACTGGCTCTGCAGCAGCCTTCAGGCGCGCGACTTCAGCCCGGAGCGATTCAACCTCGCCCGCCAAGTTGTCACGTTCACCCGTGAGGGTTTCGAAACCTTCATGAATGGCCTCCAGCGCACCGAACAAGCGGATTGGCAATTCGCCGGCGCCCGGGTGTTCCAGATCCGATTGCCCCTCGGCGGCGTCGATCAGTCGCAGAATGCCGTCACGCTCGGCGCGCAGCGTGGCGTTGTCCTGTTCCAGGCCGGCAATGGCGCCAGCATTACCCGAATCAACCGGGTGGCTGATCAAAGGCTCCAGCACCGAAACCTCCACGCCCAGCGCTTCATAGGCATCGACTACCTTCGGCCAGTCGCCAATCACAACTGCATGAGTCACACCCGCTTCAGGCCGATCAAAGTGCGCTGGATTGCGGTAACGCTTTTCCGGATCGAAGTCCGAGTTCTGAGTGGAGTAAACCAGTTCCATAAAAGTCTCCGTAGCGGCCATTGCTGGCCGCTGTCAGGGCCATTATCAGCCGCCGGCTGGTGGCGTGGTGGTCAGGGTGATCAGCACGCCAGCAGTCACCTTGTTGCTGTTGGAATGCTTGACCCAGTTCGCAGCCGAACCCACGGCGGCAAGCGTTGGGTTCACGCCGCCAGCGGCTTCCTTCCAGCTGTAGCCGAGCACATCGATGTTGACGGTGCCTTCAGCGCGGTAGCCGATACCCAGGTTCTCTTCGTCATTCACCGCGTAGGAGCGGAAGCCAGGCGCTTGCGATTCAGTGATCACCACAGCGTTTGGCAGCAGGCCGAAGATCACATCTGCGGGCGCGGTGTCGGTGACCAGCACCGGCTTGCCGAGGGTGCCTGGCAGTCCGCCGTAGATTACGACACCGGCTTCTTCGTAGACCTTGTTCGCGATCGCCTCGTCGACGATGTCGAAGTAAGCACTGGAGTGCATGACCCACAGCGCGATACGGCCGAACTTGTCGCCGAACTTGCGCATGCCACGGGTCAGGGTCTTCTTGCCGTCGGACTCGATGTTGGCCGAAACCACCATCTCAGCGTTGGAGCTGATCGATGCGCGCAAAGCAGCAGTGGCGTACTGGATGAAGCCTTCCAGTGTGGCGTCAGCAACGTCGGCGCCGATGATTTGGGAGAACTCGTCGACCGGACGACCGCGGCGCTTGAACGCCTCTTCGGTGGTCTGGTACGGACCGTACTTCCACGGCGCCTTGACGCCAACGGCTTCGCCCGCGCCGATCTTCTTCGCGGTCACCTTGCCGGTGGAGTTGACGTCGCGATGCTCCAGCGAGCCGCCGATCTTGTAGAACGAGCGCTTGCGGAAGTCACCTTCGATCAGCTCGTTATCGAGCACGATCGCCCCATTGGACGATGCGTTGAACACATCGAGGTTGTCCTGGACACGCTCCAGGTATGCGGTTTGCGCCTCATCGTTGTAGATGATCAGGTCGCTGTTCACAGTCGTTGCCATGGGTGAATCCCCTTACTTGGGCAATTGCAGATATGCGGTTTGGCCGTGCTTGCGCTGGTAGTCGCGCTTTTGCTCGGCAGTCATTTCGGAGCGCTTGAATGCAGCCTGGCCGCCACCCCCGCCCGGGGCTTGTGTCCCTGAAGCCCTTGGCCACAGATGAGGTGCGCTTTCGCGCAAGGATTCCGCCCATTCGAGCGGAGTCAGAGGGGTCTTGCCGTCTTTACCGAGGATCACCTGGCCGGATTCATCAACGGCGACCGCTTCGCCCTCTTCGTTCAGCGAGAACACGCCTTTGGCGCGCAAGATGATGTCGTCGGTTGCTTCAGGAAGTGCGCCGGCCTTGAGTGCTGCCCCGCGTACCGAGTCGCCCAGGACTTTGCCCTGAAACTTGGCGGCGAATGCTTCGGCCTTCTCGGCCCGCGCGGTGAGCGCCTTCAACTGCTTATCGTTGTCGGCGCGCAAGCGCTCGGTGCGACGATTGAACACCTCGTCCACCTTGCCCTCAGTCAGCAGCTTGGTTTCCTCGTCTTGGCCGGCGCGGCTGAGCAGGCCTTTGACGGCGTCAATGTCGATGCCTTCGAATTGGGTTTCGAACTGGGTCAGCTTGCCGGTGGTTTCCTTCAGCTTGCCCAGCAGTTCGGAGTTTTTGGTTTTCAGACCAGAAACAGAGGTCTCAACGGCAGTCGCGATAGCGGCCTTAACTGCCGGATTGTCCAGGTCGATTTCGTTTTCTTCTGCCACGTTGATGCACCCCTTGGGTATGTGTTACCCGCTTTGCAGGCATAAAAAACCCCAGCTAATGCCAGGGCTGTTGATTCAGCGGGAGGGTTATGGAGTGATGCCAGAGCAACGAATCCTTCCCCCCGTCGTTAGCGTGAGTTCAACCCACGGGTAGCTTCCCTGCAGCCGTTTTTTCACCAGCTGGTAGATTTCTTCTTTGCGATCAACTGGCCCTTCAATCGGAAAATCATCAAAGCCGCCCGTTCCACTTGGGTAGCTAGCCAGTAGCTTGAAAAAAGACTCAATCAGATCACCAGTCACCCTTACACCCTGTTCGAACTTCATACCCATGTAGCACCTCACTGCTGATTCAGGTGCCATGGTAAGGGCATTTTCAAGGGTCAAAACTTGGTGGTTTGCATGGTGTCTAGAGCCCTGCTCGCTCAAATGCCAGCGGCTCAAGTCCCTTCATCTGCGCTAGGGTCAGCGGCGCGAAATTGCGATCTAGCTGTAGTTCGGCAAAGCGCTCGACGCTCAGTCCCCCCTCGCGGAACAGCTTGGCCCGCACCGGCCCAAGCGCCACGTCCTGAAACGACGCCGGCTGCTGCTGTAGCCAGTGGTAATAATCGAGGCTCGCACTGACCTGCCCCGCTCCACCTGCGCCCACCGCCGCCCGCGTGGCGCCCTTGGCGAACATCTCGCTGAGCTTGGTCAGCAGGATGAACGTAGTACGGCAATTCGGGTGAAACGGTGGACGCGGCCCGGAATCGACCGGGAATCGTCGCTTATCCATCGACCGACACTGCTGGCTGGTCTTGCTGTCCAGCGTGGCGACCATCTCGACTTCGGACACGATGTCCGTATTGGCCTTGGCCACCTCCATGCGCGCCTGAGACGACACATGCTGAATCGCAGTGTGCACAACCGTGCTGGCATTGCGGTTGGTGGTAGCAAGAATGCCGTCCTTGTAGCCGGATGCCTTGGTGCCGCGAATGTTGCGGATGATCTGGAAGTTCGTTTGACCTTCGAAAAATCCCTGCCGAATCGTGCCGGTGACGCGCTCGCGCTCGGCACTGGTCCAGCCCTTGATGAACGACTTCAGCAGCTTGCCGCCACCGGTGCCGCGCACGCTGAGGGGATTGGTCAGCACCGCGGTGCGGATAGCCGCTGCCATCGGAACGACCACATCCAGCGAGACGCCAACCGGCGCTGACCGGCCCAGGCTCGACGCCTCAAATTCAGCCTCGTAGTTGGCGATGTCGATCAGGTCGAGGTTCAGTTGCGCGCTGTAGCGGTCGAAGATGCCCAGCAGCAGGCTGTCCACCTCTTTCAGCAGCGCCTCCAGCCGCTTCACGTTGTACTCGGTCAGATCCGACTGGGTGAGCCTGTCGCGAATCGAGCGGTCGATCTCCTTAAGGAAGGGAGCGAACTTACCGACCTCCCCAGCCTTCAGCTTTTCGAGGAAGACCGCGTGCCGAATCGTGGCGTCAAGGAATGCTTGGTTTGCCGCCATCTACTTTGTCCTCGTCGTCCAGACCCAAGCCGTCGCCCTGCTCTGCCAGCTCACCGTCGATTTGCTGGTCTGTGCGTTCCGGCGCGATCAGGCCCAACTTGCGCAGGTACGCCCGAAGATCCGCTTTGGCGAAACCGCCGTTCTGCCAGAGACCGACCAGTGCGGTGATCATTTGCGGATCAGCCGTCAGCTCCACGAATTCCTGGTTGATCTGGTAGGCAACCTTCGCGTCGTCGACGCCCATGTAGGTGCAGCACCACATGATCGCCCGGGTGTAAGCCTCGCTGACGTTGGCCACACAGCCGGCGAGCACCGATGTCGATGCCGACTGATCGCCACGGGCTTCGGTCGCCGTCTTGGATGAGAGAGAAGCCACGACCATTCGGGCGCCCAGTTCGATCATCATCTGGTTCTTGTCAGCCATAGCCTCCTTGACAAGCGTATTAGGCAATGGCTGCGCGTAACCGAAGGCTCCGCCTGCCGGCAGCATCATCGGCGCGCGGGAGCCGACGTAAACGCCGTTCTTCTCCATCCAGTCGCGCCACTGCTCATCCAATCCGGAAATCCAAGGCTGAGCCTGTCCACACCAGAAGACGCTGTCCTCGTAGTCGGCGCTGTTCCGATAGTGGCCCAGGTTGATCATGGCGATGTCGTAAAGCGGTGACTCGTCGATACTCGGGTCGTTGTTCTGCGCGCCGACGAAGGTGAACGGGATCTCCTTCAGGCGGCCGGCGGCACCGGTGGGCTTGAACTCCTCAACAACAGCCAGCGGCCCGCCGCCTTTCGGCCCGGATCGGCGCCAAACGCGGCAGACAAAGCCACCATCCTCGAGAGCCAGTTCCCGGTACTGCTCGATCACCTTGAAGCCGAAGCCGTCTTCGATTTCCGGCGATTCGCGCAGCACCACCAGGGTCAGCACGCAGTGTCCGTTCACCATGCCCGTACGCCAGTTGATGATGTCTTCGGCGCAGTACGACAGGATCACCGAGTGCCCACCGGTGCCGGCGTCTTGGTGATAGTCGACGTAAAGACCATGCCGCCCAGCCTCAAGCACCTTTTCGAGTGTGCCTTGCGAGTGCTGGTAGATGCTCACGCCGGAGCCGTTGGCGTTGTCCTGCAAGTACTCCATCTTCTTGGCAACTGTCAGCGTCGGGTCTTTGTGAAACGCCAAACCGAGCAAGCCATTGCGCGTGTGACCGGTGGCGTTCTTGAACACCGCCCGTTCGCGATAGGCCTTGTTTCGGTCTACGTTCTCCGGCGACTTGTCGTGAGCATTGATGTACGGCAGTCGGTCAACAACGCGGTGCTGACCGGCGCAAACATCGCGCACGGTTGCCCAGCGATCCAGCACTTCGATGTAGTCCGCCCGCTTGAAGGAGACGTCGTTGCTCATCGGGCGTATCCCATTTTGATAGCGGTGACCGGTTTGATGATCGGGTACTCGCGGTGAATGAAGTAACCGCCGCCGTCGTTGGCGTGGTCGTTTCCTTGGCTCTTGTCTGGCTCGCCGTTAGGCGCCCAGATCTGTTGTTCGAGGCCGTCGGCGTATGTCGGGCATGTAAACGGGTTGACCAGGTACCGACGTTCGCCCTGCGCGTTGCAGAACATGGCATTCATGGCGTTGATCCGATCCTTCACCGGCGGGTTGGCCGCTGGCGCGATGACCGTGAAGCCTGCCTGCTTCAGCATGGCGATATCGGTGAGGCTGGCATTGACCGACTTGCGCGAATCGCCGGAGGCGTCCGGGTAGATCCGGATCTCGCAGGTCTTCTTGTAGTCGTTGCCGGTGTGTTCCCAGTACCGCTCTTTGATCCTACGGATCATGTCCGGTGTGTCATAGCCATCCATCAACTCGTCCACGGCGCGCGGCAGGCCCTGGTCACGCTTGACGTGGGTGATCGCCGCCATCTTGCCGACGTTGAAGTCCATGCCGATGAATAGCGGCTCGCCGGGCTGGACCGTGTCGAAGCACTGGTTCAGCTTGCGATCGTAAGCGTGATAGATCGATCCGGATGTCAGGTTGACGAACTGGCCGTTCAGGTAAGCGCGGATCAACTGTTCGGGGTACGACTCCATCAGCGAGGCGATGTAGTCGTCAGGCAGGTTCAACTCGTTGTCGAAGGTGCTGGCCTGGATCAGCCCATACATCTCCTTCAGCGCAGGCTTGTCGCGCAATTGCTTCACGAACTGGAGAAAGACGAACTTGAAGCCTTCCGGCGTCGTGGTCACGTCCACGCCGTTTTTCAGGCCGGGGATGTTGTAACGCATCCGGGCAATAATCTTGCGCCACGCCTGCTGCGCCTTGATCGACGTCAACACGTCCAGCTCGTCGACCAGTGCGTGACCGATCTTGAAGCCGACGATGGTCTGCGGCTTTTCCATCGACCGGCAAATCACAGTGCCGCGGTATTGCCGGCTGCTGTAGATGTGAACCTCATGGTTCGCTTGGTTGATCTTGGTCTTCAGCCCCCAGTCGTAGGCCACCTCCTCCATCGTGGGATAGAAGATGTCGCGGATCTGCGGGTAAGTCGGAGCGAAGTAACCGGCGTTGACGCCGGGCCACTCCATGAAATGCTTGCTGAGCGCTGAGCATCCGACCCAGGTTTTCCCAGAGCCGAAGCCAGCAACGAAAGCGCGAAACTTGTGGGGCAACAGAAGGAACTGCGACTGCGGAACGTTAAGGCTCGGCATTCGGCTTCCTCGCATCCACTACGTCGACCTGAATGCGCGTCGGGATTGCCGGCTCATCGTCCGGCTCATCCTTCCGGTGCCGGTTGACGTAGACGTCACCGACTTCCTTCGCCGCCTGCTCGAGGATCTGCATAGCCAGGCCGATGTTCTTCATCGTCTCGGCCTTCTCAACGAACCGGTTCATCGCTCGGAGGCGATAGGCGCGGTTGGCGATCGGGATCTCGGCGGTTTCTTCACGGAAGCGCTTGCGGGCATCTTCAAACATCGTCACCCAGCGCTTGGCCAGGCCTTTCCCTGATGTCTTTGTGGGGTCGTGTGTCTCAACCTGCTGGCGAGTCACCGTGATCCCGTATTCCTTTTGGACGGCTTCAACAACCTGTGAAGGCGTGTCGAAGCACGCCAAGGCCTGAACGATAAAGGCCTTCACGTCGTTTTGAAGGGCTGCCATAGATTCTCATCCGTCCAGAGCCTGTCCAGAATCAGGCCGACTTGAGCAGACAGGTTCCGCAGGCCCTCGCAATGTTCATTTTTCCTACCTCAGCAGGCTTGTTTGCAGCGTCCACCAACTCTTGAACCGCCGGGCTTGCACCATACCGACGCACCACACCGAAGAACTCTTCAACGTCGTGTCCGCGCATCTCAAGCTTGGGCAATCCTTCATGGGTGAACTTGGGTGCGCCGTACTGATCAGTCGCTTGGGCGATGTGGTACAGCTCATGCTCGACCAATGCGCAGAAGTCAGCGTCGGAACACTGAGAGCAGTAGTCGGCAGCCAAGGTGATGATGAAGTCCGGCACATCGCCGAACCAATCCAGCATCTGTTGTTCCATCCGAGCCTTCTGCCAACCGCCGGCGCGGAACGCGACCTGTTCGGCCTGGCCCACCACCGTGCGCCCCTTCTTCGTGAAGGCTGCAGACGCCCACATCACACGGATGTCCGCATCGATCAGATGGGCATGGTCTTCGTTGTGGATGCTGCCGGTCTCCGCGAGGATTTCGGACTGGAGCCACTCCCACACGTCAGGAGCTGGAATCAGCGATATAGCTGCTGACTGAAGCAGATCGGGAGGCGGGATCGGTCGTCGGGTCATTTATCCCTCCCCCTTGAGAGGGGCAAATTGAGTCAAAAAAGAATCTTTCGACGTGGTTCACTCGAAGCTCACCACTTCGAGTAATCCTATGAAGCGCGTCATCGTCATTGCCTTGGTAATAGCCGCACTTGGCTATTTGGTCGATCCGGAATGTTACGACGGTAGAGGGGTAATAGCTTGCCTTGCAGCCAAACCCTGAGCACCTCCCCCCTAGCGCAACTTGACTTGGTAGATTCCACTACAACGGTCATTTGCCTTCGAGGATTTCCGCTATACGTATCCGCTAGACCCAGTCCACTGCTTGGAATGCTTGAAAAGCAAAAAACCTGCCTTCACTACTGCTTGTAACGCCGGCTCATTATGTCGACGCCTACCACTTTAAGGACTTATCAATGCCGATCGCTGTCACGGACCAAAATCGACTCCCCCTTAATACCATCTCACCTGGAATTACGAGTGCTGATGAAGAAGTTATCCTGATCCTTGAAGCCAGCAAGGCGAATCAGGTTGCGGAGGATCACTACAAAGACGATTTTTGGGATGGCCCCGACCTGTTTAAGCTCAATGCTTGCCTGAGATTCTTGAAGCAATCTCCCCCAGAACCGCTGGAGCTTCCCATCATCTACTACAACGTGCATCCGCATGTTCGATTCTGCGATGGCAGGCATAGAACAACCGCTCTAGTCGACATGGGTTTGAAGACAGTTCCAGTCCTCACCAGTCAAAAAATTGCAAATGGGCTAGAACATCTTTGGGGGAACAAGCAAACCGCACTGGCTGAATACGATTTCACCAACTGCACCACAAAGACAATTCTAGGGACGGCATGAGAATGTCGCGACACAGTTTGCTATTTCGCAAGACGTGTCGCGACTACTCGGCCTTGCGGCTGGGCAACTTGAAGTCAGTCACCCGATCCGCGATGTTCCGGATCTTCTCCACACCCAGGAAGCCAACCCAGCCACCGGCAAAGGTGGCCATGCTCTGTGGCAGGCCGAAGAAGTCCAGGCCGCTGATGATGGTCAGTGTTAGGCCGCCGCAGATAGCGCCTTCCACCAGCATCTGGCGACGAGTGCCTCCACCGTAAGTGATCCGCAAGACGGCCATCGCGCAGGACAGCGCAGCCGCATAGAGGATCGGCGAATGCTGGCTCAACCACGCAAGCGCTATCGCCCATGTGTCTGGTTTGTCTGGCATGTTTGGCATCTCTGTTCCTCCCCGTCAGGGAGTGATGGTCAATTGGCAGGGACTTTCCCGCGGATTTGGATCAGCTCCGTCTGCACTCCCAGCTCGGAGAAATGGGTGTATGAAGCCGAAAACGAAAAAGCCCCGACAGACGTCGAGGCTCGAATTTGATGCGACGCATAACCGCGAGCGTTATGCGTTTCTCAACGCCAAATAGAACTGGCGAATAAGAACTGCTGAAGCTCCCCAATACGAAACGGCCGCTGCGAAAGCGAGCCCTGTATTATTGACACCAATTGCAGCGCTCAAAGCACCAGCAGCGAGTGCGAATAAAACCACAGGCAAGCAAATGACTAGCGCTAGAATCCTTGTCCATTGTGCGTTTTTGCCTAGCATTAGAAGCCCAGAAGCGGTCAACTGAAGCAATGAAAAACCAATAGAAAAATAAAGCGCATATATGACGATAAAAAATTCTGGCGGGCTTTTGTCACCCACATTGACTGCAGCCATGGAGCCATGCAGCGAGTACCAAAGAAGAAAAGCCCCCCCAAGAGTTAGCGCCGTCGGTGTAAATATTCCTCGAAAAACTCTCATATTCCCCTGCTAGAAGGTGCCCCAAGAAATAGGGCACCTACCCCAACTAATTAACGATTAATCGAAAAGCCAAGCGAACCTTCGATTGCGATCTGGTATGGCTGAGCATGCATGTATTCCTGCACGGCAGCAAGTACCGAGGTCGCGCTTTCGCCGATCACGCTGCGGAAATTGCTAGGGTTGGCGTCATAAATATCATTGTATGCCCGAGCAGTACCATTGAAGGAGATTCGCCCGTTCGCATCCTTGTTGACGACGCCTTCGATTTTCAAAGTGATATGACCAAGCCAAGAAGCTGTCAACCATGAATCGTCAGAGGTGTTGTATGGCACCTTGTCTAGGAAAACTGGGGAGCTTCCTACCTGTGCTGCCGCAAAAGCCGCCTCTAGCATTGGAATCGGAGTGGCGGAAAGGTTAAGCCCCAGATTGTTGATGTTGGTTTTGGCCGTTGCGCCTTTACCCATAACAAAATGACTCAGCGCCGCTGTAGGACTCAATGTACCGCCGGAGAATTCAGTGTTGTTATCAAAAACCGCTTTTTTGCCCACTTGAATGCCGACATAGGTCAAAGCTTGCGCAGGACTTTGGCCGGGATTTTTACAGGAGAATGTGTCAGCCCATGCCATCGTACCCATGTCCGCGGCCATGGCAGCCGTCAGAGAAGGGACCTTTCCATTTCTCATGTAAAATGCCTGCTCATTGCAAATTTTCATGAGCATTTCACGCCAGTAACCTTGAGCATAAAAAGTATTACGCTCCTGTTGCTGTTGAAGCATGACGAGCGCAGGGTTAGGGCCTGGGAAAGGTTGGCCGCCGCTAGGACTCGAGTAGCCTGGCTGTGTAGCTGTGACATAAATTGGTGGTAGTTCGATTGCGCTCATTTTCTTTCCTACGATGATTTAAATTTCGCAGCGCTTGCTGCACTTGAGTCGCTCGTAGGCGATCGCTCGAGGCTCGTGGCCTTCTCATGATTCAACGTCCCGCATCGGGAACATTTGATCTGGAGCTCGGTAAACTCACCCACCCGGGCGAGAAGTCTGTTGCATTTTCCACATCTGCATTCTTTCAACATCTGCAAGTCCGTTTGATTTTCTGCTAGGCTCCGTCCCGCTCGCGCGAGCAGTGAGGGCCTTGGCTGGCTTGCAGGCACTATCTGCGATCTGGCGTCTCCCTTGGGTGTTACAGCACCCTTTGGAGTCGCCCTCTCTTTTTCTCCGCGCATAAAAAAGCCCCGAACTTGTCGGGGCTTTTTGCTTTCTGGCGGGCATAAAAAAACCGGTTTTAAAACCGGTTTTTTAAGTAAGTTGCCGAAGGCAAAATACTAACTATGGGGAAATCATGCCCTCAGCCGTGCGGGAAGTCAAGCGGCCTCTTTCATTTTATAAATCACCCCGCCAATTGGACTCAATGCGCGCGCGTCGATGTCGTAACAGGCATCGAAGCAAAGCTGCACGAATGGCTCCCAATCACGGCCCCAAGCTGCGGATGGCAGCTCGACGTCGTACACCCCTTTCATCCAGGCTCTAAACAACTCGGGCTTTATCAGAGGATCGGCGTTGGCCGATTGTCCGCCTTGGTGCATGTAGCGGTAACGACGAAAAACGCCCTTGGCAACGTACTCGGCCCGCTCCCGCTTGCTGGCGGTCATGCGTGCTGCTCGCGAACATGCAAGATTGAAAACCGCAGCTTCGGCCTCCTCCCGATCGTCATCTGTCGGCTCAGCCGCATACATTGCATTGCCGAAAGCCCGCAATTGAAAGTGAAGCCGTGCGATAGCCGACTGAATGTGACCGGCCAGCACCGCGTGCATCGCAGGGTTCGCCGTCGGGCCTCGCTCAGTGCTCTGTACTACTACACCCAGTTCGGCAGCGTCGGAAGTCTGGCCCGGGGCCGGGTTGTAGTTGCAGTCGTGCCATGCCTGGCGCGCCGAATTGATTTTCATGCTGCGTGCCCCTTCTTCAGTTCTCTGTTCTTTGCCCGATATTCGGCCTTGATGGTTTTGATTTCTTCGACGGTGTACTTGCGGGACTCATGAGGCCCTTCAAGCCATTCGACTTTTTCGGCGCCGATTCCCTGTAGGAGTGAGATTCGGTAATTCACCAAATTGCCTGACAGGTGTGTATTGCACGGGGCGCACTGTTTCCAGCCATTGAGCGGCTCGAATCGCAATTCAGGGTTCGCTCCTACGGATCGGTAGTGCCCGGCGTGGTATTGGCCGTCGTGGTGGCGGCCGCAACTGATACAAGGGCGATCGGCGTCACGCAGGCGAACCCACTCGTTGAATGCCGCCTGGGCTTCGCGCAGGTGATCCGCCCTGCTCTTCAGCTTCTCCTTGCGGACTTTGATCTCGCGGCGACCTACTTCGGCCAAGGCCTTTCCGGCTATTGCGCGCCCCCTCTCCGACTGCCCATAAGCAATGGCGCACTTGATCTCTCCGCATACGGTTTGGCCATTCCGCGCAGGTACGAACATCATCCGGCACTCTGGGCAGCGCTTTCGCCGTGGAGCGCCAGACCTGAGCGGCGTTTTGCGCTGTAGTGGTGTGCGCTTCATGCGTAGCTCCCGATCTGCTCAGCAGCACTCAGGGCGGCATCTTCGGTCTCAAAGTGCGCTGACAGGACGAGGCGCCAGCAGGCGTTGAACACGTCGCGGTAAAGCGGCTCAAAGGCCGTGTCGTCCATATTTGCCCAACTGATCGACTTGGCCTCCTTGCGAACACCGTCAGGAGTTCGCACCAGGTGGAAATGACCGGCCTCGATCGTCACCCATTCCCGGAAAGCTTCGCGAGACTTGTCCACGGTCGGGAAACGTTCGGCCCGCTCGGTTTCGAGGTGGGCAATGTAGGAATCCACGGCATGCGACAACTGACCGGGCTTGCCGCTGGCAGCCTCGAAGAACTTGGCCAGACCACGGATGCCACGCATTTCCTGACGCGGGACCAGGCCGCCAACCGGCTCCCAGTACTCCCACGCCAGATCCAGCATCGAGAAGAACTTGCCGTGAAACTTGGCGTTGCGCATCTTCGTGAATTTGCCGTGGATGACCTGACCGAGCTTCCACTTTTGGGTTACTTCACGGTCGGCCTCAGTGGCTGGAACCAAGCCTTGCGCGGTGCGGATAAGGGCGAGCTCAGCCATGCTCCACCCCCTTGATCACAGTTTTCCCGTTGCATAAAATATGCTCACCAGCCTCATGCGCGCGCGAACCTTTCGGAAGTCTGAGCGAAAGCGAGAGGCTGGATTCTGTTCCTTCCCCGCCCGCTCGACTGCCAGGGGAATGCTCAAGCTCTCCAACCACTTCGCACGCTATGGCAAACGCTGGCTCGCCCAAGCGAGTCGATTGCATGATGCGGGTCATGCCTTCGAGCAAAGCGTCGTTCTGTTCCTGCAACTGGCCAGCGCCCCGCTGCAAAGCGTCAACCTGCCCGCGCAGCGCGACGTTCTCCGCGTTGACGTGGCTGAACTGCGAGGCGATGTGTTCTTCCAGCGACACCTGATCACGCTGCCAGTCGATCTCATCGTGGAAATAGCCAAAGCGCTTGCAAAGGCGGCGGTGGAAGTTTTTGAAGCTGGCCTCAGCTTGCTGTTTCTGGTCATTGATATCGGTCATTGAGCCGCGCTCCCTGCTTTCAATTGTTCGGCCTGCTGAATGAGCAGCGCCCGGCGATCCGCCAGCTCGTTGGCTGCCAGAATTCGCAGTTCTGTTTTTTTCTCGGTCGATGCTTTGCGCATGGCGAGCATCGAGTCCTTCACCGCGGCGAGCTTTTCGCGCAGCGTTGGCGAAGGCCGCGCGACCTCACCGGTGAGCAGCGCAACGACGGCTCTACCGTCTTCAGTGACCGGCGCGACACTCAAGTCGGCCAGGTACTGCTGAGCGCGCTCCTGTGGGATCCGTTGCATCTGCACGGCTTTGGTGATCGCCTGTGTGCGGCGGTTGGCGTCGAATCCGACCGACACGTGCCAATTGACGTTTTTGTTGTCCTCCCGAGCCTGCCCCACCAAGCGCTCGTAAGCGCTGTTGAACGCCATACGCGCACCAACCTTGTCGCCGGCGTCGAGGACAGGTTTCGCAGCAGCCAGCGCAAGCTGAATCTCGTCGGTCAGCACCACGGTTTCAAACTCGTCATTCGTGGTCATGGCGATTGCCCATGCTTCGTCCTTGCCCGGGCGACCATCAGCAACCTGGACGCGCTGGAGGATGTCAGCCATGGCCAACTTGCCTTTCACTTCGAAGCGGCAAGCCTTCAGCGCGGCCTTAACCACCGGCACCGGGTAAGCACAGAGATCTTCGGCCATGATCGCCGCGGTACCTGGGTTCATTTCCTGACCCATGGCCTCGGCGGTGGCGCAGATCGCAGCAGCGAGCCCGGCAACCTGTTGATCGTTCATTTCAAAGGTACTCATTGCGCTCTCCCGCTTGGCGCTTGGCCAAGACCATTTGCGCGGCCTGTTCGGCGGCGGAGACGTTCGCCTCGGTACGCTCCATCTGGCGTGCAGTTGCCCCGTTGATGCGCTGACCGGTCACCCACTGGGTGTGGTAGCTCTCGGCGTTGGCCAGCAGCTCGTTGAGGCTGTGGCACTTGCGGAGAACGGCGGCATCGCTGGTTTTCAGGAAGTGTGCGGCGACGTGGTGGGCAACATCGGCGCCGAGGCGGTCGACCAGTTGGCCGAGCTGACCGCCGACCTTGGCGTTCCACACCGGCCAAGCACCGTGGTAGCGCTTGCGGTAGGCCATGGCGTAGTTCGCCCAGACTTTGAAGGTTTTGCAGGACTGGTCTTTTGGGCCCGGCATGTCAGCGGGAATCTCAACCCGTGGCGTATCGGTGCGATCAACCACCAGCACCAAGTTGCGGGACTGAGCCGGCACAACCTCGGCGGAAGCCGGGGGTGCAATTGGTTCAATGACCGGTTCATTGACTGGTTCAGAAGAGTGACTGGTTCTGGGTGCAGCTCCTGCACTACCCCCTAGTGCAGGAGATTCACTAGGGGGTGAACCTGCTGCACCACCCTGGTGAATCTGCTGCACTACCCCTGGTGCAGGAGGTGCACCACCATCAAGGGTCAGGAAGTAAACGTTCGACGAGTTGCCCTTCGGCCCACCCTTCCTAATTTCCTTGCGCAGTAGCCCTGACTCACACAGCGCGGTGATGTGGTTCATAACGGAACGCTTGCTAATCTCGCACTGATCGGCGATGTGTTGATAGGACGGCCAGCACTCCCCCATATCGCTGGCATTGTCTGCGAGTTTGATGAGTACCAGCTTGCGCAGGGGATTGCCGACGCGAAGTTTCATTGCGGCAACCATCAGGCCCATGCTCATGCCGCACCGCGCAGAGCTTTGTCGTGCGTGAACAGCCCGTTCCAGTTCTTCTTCATGGGCAGTTCGCCGGCCAGGTACAGGTCGTAGAGGCGCACGGCGCCCTTCTTGAGCAGAACTGGCGTGAAGGAAACGAACGGCTCTTTGCCGTGGGGAGTGACTTCGTGCTGATGCTCGGTCATGTACTTGTCGCGGGCGTAGGACGCCACACGGAAACGCAGGCCGGATTTGCTCTCGTTGTAGAGCCAGCTGCGGCCCTCGAGGAATTTGCCCACCTGCATGACGTTGACCCCATTGAGGCCCTTGCAGAATTGGGTGTGGGTCATCCCCTCCTTGAAGAGGTTTTCCATAGAGTGGATTTTCGAGGCTTGGGCTTCTACTTGGATGGTCAACTGCAGGCGCTGCTGCTCAGCCTCGAATGCGATCTGGATAAGATCCATGCGGGACAGTTCGCGCGGCTGAGATAGAGCATTGATCTTGGACACGACCGAGCGGCGAACTGCTTTCGATTCGCGCATGGAGATCAGGAGGCACTGATCCTTGGTCAGCATCAACGCCTCAGAGGCTGGCCCGCGCTGATTCCTTACTACGAAAGTTTCGTAGTATTCGCCGTCCAGCTCATCGCGGCACCGCGCGGTGAAATCATTGCGACGAACTTCGCTTTCGCCAAACTCCTTGCGCGCCGCGTTGACCAGGTCGAGCAAGTCGAAGCTGCTCATTTTTTCCCGCGACACGTTTTCAGCGTTGCCAAATTGTGTCGCGACACTGTTGGGGGTATTGCTTGAGATGGGTTGGCTATGCATAATCGGCCTCATCAAGTGTTAATGAATTAGCCGGGGCGCAATCCCGGCTTTTTTGTGCCCGGGATTCAGGCGGCCTTCACCGAGGCATCCATCACGTCTAGGCTCCGCCGAACGTGGTTGATCTCCTGGCGGATCAAGTTTTTCTCAAAAGAACTGACGTGGTTGTCATCTAGCGCCTGGTGAACCGCGATGGTCAGATCGGCGACCTCTTTGCCGACGTTGATCAGTGATTTGGTCAACGCTTGCGGCTCCGGCGCAGCTTTCGCAACGAGGTCGAAACCAAATTCACTCGCCAGTGCAGCCAGAGGGCGCATGTCGCCGGTGTGCAACAGAATCCCGAACAAATGCTCCACGGTCAGGTGGTGTGCGTCGTTGTCCGGATTGGCGCGCTGAAGCAGGCCAACGTGAGGAACGCCCATCTTTGCAGCAAGGGTCTTAGCTTCGTTATCGAGGACAGCGCTCTGGCAGGCCCGCAGAAAATCTTCCATTCGTAAAATCTCAAATTTGTTTCCGTGGCGCCCTGCCGGTGCGTGGGCGATTATTCGTTCGGGCAGTAGCAATGACTGCCTCAGGCTGCTGTGCGCTTTGGGCGCGCCGGGATCGGACGAATCTCATTCGCCTCAATACGGCCGTCGTCATAAAGGGTGATTTCGATGCTTCTGCCGGCTCGAACCATTTGCGAGATCGCGCTCTGGTTCACGCCGAGAGCAGCAGCAAGCGCGGCTTGAGTGCCGTGCTCTTCTAGGTATTTGCTCAAAGGGATCTTTTTCATGGAATTTCCACGGCCTGATATCTGCCATGGATAGTAGCAGCGCTGCTTTTTATCAGCAACAAAATACTAGCAGCGCTGTTTGCTTAAATATCAGCTCTGCTAATACTCTTGTTCTTATGAAAATACGTCGCCCCCTCACCCCCGAAGAAGTCGCCGAGAGCGCCAGGCTCAAAGCTATCTACGAACAGCGGAAATCAGCTGCTAAAGCGGCCGGGCGCAGCCTGACGCAGGCGGACGTTGCCGAAGCATGCGGATGGTCCGGGCAAAGCGCATTCAGCCAATACGCAACCGGCAAGGTGCCACTAAATGTTGAAGCGCTGCTGAAGCTAGCGAAGGCGCTCAACTTCGATGCAAGCGAGGTCAGCTCTCGACTGTTATCCACTGTCGCTAGCGTGCAGCAGGACCGCATACAGCCAAGCGTAAAATTAGGAAGCATCGAGACTTGGGACGACGAAACCCCGCTCGATGACGATGAGGTCTACGTCCCCTTCCTTCATGAAGTCGAACTGGCGGCCGGATCTGGCAGATTTGCGATTGAGGAAAGTACCAACTCACGTCTACGCTTCAATAAGAAGGATCTGCGCCACAATGGCGTCCAGTTCAGCAACGCGAAGTGCGTGAAGGTTGGCGGGAACAGCATGATGCCCGTGTTGCGCGACGGCGCCACTGTAGGCGTGAACGTGGGGAAAAACTCCCTGAGCGATATCGTCGACGGCGAGATGTACGCCATCAACCACAATGGCCAGCTTCGCGTGAAGCAGGTCTACCGCATACCGACCGGACTTCGCCTGCGCAGCTTCAACCGTGATGAACATCCAGACGAGGACTACACGTTCCAGCAGATCCAGGAACAGCAGATCTCGATCCTGGGGCATGTGTTCTGGTGGGCAATGTATTCCAGATAAGCTGAGCACCTCTGTTACAGCCACCGGGACGTCGGGCAAGGAACTTTTATCAGCATTGCAAAGGAGAGCGATATGCCGGTGGTGGCCGTTTTGAATGATGAGTCAGATTTAGATCGGATTGTCAGCATTTTAAAGGCTTACGGATGTGTGGTGGCTAACCATCACAATCGCCCTGGGGCTTCAATCCTCACAAAGTCACTTCGAATTGCACTGGGTCCGAGATCAGATGAGGATGCTCTGCAGTGCCACGAGCTTCCCCTCCTGATCGACGGAGAGCCTTGGTGGACTAGCGTATTAATCATGCCTCCGCGCTATGACTTCGACCATTATGAAACCACGGCACTTGCAGCTCGAGCTCTGATGGCTTCAAACGAAGCCGACGAGGAAGGTGTGTTTCTGTACCACGCTTCATAGCCGCTGCTACCAGGTCATGCGGCAGGCTGCGACATCAACATCGCAATCCAGCTTTCAAGCGCGGGAATGGGTTTCTTTCGAATAATTATTTCCATAAGCAAAAGCTGAGCGCAGCCTGAGCCAAGAAGCAGAATAGTCTCGCGCAGTACCTTCCAGCTCATGCACAGATCGGCGAACCGCCGGCTTATTCATGCTGGCCTGAATATTACGCGCCGCTCTCAAGCTCCTCGACCAGAGCCCATCACCCTCTCTAACGGCGCCACCCATCATCACCGTTGACGCGCCGGCTCCTGAAACGGAAGAATTCCGCGGCAGTTCCTGTGCCGCACGCAAATAGCTTCCCGTCGGCTATTCTCAAAATTCCTCATGACTTGATAGCCCACCTCCCCCTTGGCGGGCTTTTTTTGCACGCGATGACCGTCTTCTGCAAGGCGGATAAATAGGTATCCGTGCAGACTGCATGCCCTCACCTCGCCATCAGTTCTCCGAAATGGTTGAAATCGTTGAGTCTTCTGCCATTGGGCACTTGGCACAGAAAATGCCCTAACTAGTGGGAGAACGTGAACCGCAGTCGGAGAGCTGCTGACGCAAACCTGTGATAGTTGAGGCATACAAAAATGAACGCAATTGACCTTCTCAAAGCCGACCACGAAAAAGTAAAAAACATCCTGAGCCAGCTGAGCGAATCCACTGACCGCGCTCTAAAAAAACGCGTCGACCTGCTCGATAAGCTGGAGATGGAGATCACCATCCATACCCAGCTGGAAGAGCAGATCCTCTACCCCGCATTCAAAGAGGCCGGTGGTAAGGAGCAAGACGAGATGTACTACGAGGCGAAGGAGGAGCATCGCACAGTGGACTCCCTGGTGCTCCCAGATCTGAAAAGCACTGACCCTTCAACACCGGAGTTTGCCGGTCGCGTAAAAGTCGTTAAAGAGCTTCTGGAGCACCACATAGAAGAAGAGGAAACTGAAATGTTCCCTCAAGCCAAAAAGCTTTTGGGTAAGGCGAAGCTCAATGAGCTGGGAGAGCAGATGGAAGTGATGAAGGCTTCACTGAAGAAAAGCTTGAGCAAAGGGAACTTGGCGGCTTGAAGATGTCGCTTGCTCTATTTGCCAAAGGAGCCCGGCCCAGAGCCGGGCTTCTTGTATCTGCCCGACTGCCTTCCGCCCTCGAGTCCTTCACTCGCATTTGCTAAGTTCTTTCCTCCCCTCATTAAAAGCTAACTGCCCTGAGCAGCAATGACGAATGGAGCTCTTTGCACATCGTAAAATGAAGATTTCTTCATCATCGGTCAAAGCTGCTTTTGATCGAGAATTAAAGCACGGCAAATGTGTCTATTTGTTACAAACAACAAGGACTTGCCGCAATGAAATTTTCAAAACTCTGCCAAACGCTGTGTAATTGGTCGGGAAGCCCACGAACCTTCCTTGCTGCGGTGGTATTGATACTGATTTGGGCAAGCACCGGCCCGATGTTCCACTACAACGACACTTGGCAACTGATCATCAACACGTCAACAACGATCATCACGTTCCTGATGGTCTTTCTTATTCAAAACACCCAAAACCGCGACAATGACATCCTTCATCTTAAAATTGACGAGCTCATCCGCGCCAACAAGGAGGCCCAGAACGCGGCACTGAATCTTGAGGCGATGGGAAATAAGGAGCTAAGAGATCTGAGGAAGGAATACACGACGATTGGGGAGAGCGAGACGATGTGCGTACAGCCGCTTCCTCTTCAAGACGCTACCGGGAACAGTTCACCTCCAACCATAACCCCTTGATCGTGGTTCGAGAGGGCAAGTGGATCCCCGCAATTCCTTTGTGGGTTCGCTTGACCCCCTCGGAGCCTGACCTACACTCTCCCCGCCGGCAGTAGGATAGTAGGTGTTTTCCGAACGCCCAATTCTGCAGTAAGGAGGGACATTCGGATGACGAATTACGAAATGGATTCCGGAAACCATTGAATAAACGGGGCGAACTCCGAAAAGCCAGACGAGTAGGAACTTAAATATGGAGATTTAATTCATGACTGCTCAAGAACATCTTGTTGGTGGATGGACTCCCTATCACAAACTGACCCCTAAGGATCAGGAAGTCTTCAAAGAAGCTTTGGCGGGTTTTGTAGGTGTGAACTACACCCCCGAGGAAGTTTCGAGCCAAGTAGTCAATGGCACGAACTATCGCTATAAGTCGAAGGCGACGTTGCCGGGCTCACCAAGCAGCTGGCAAGCGATTGTGGAAATCTATGCGCCTATCAATGGCAAGCCGCACATCACCCAGATTCACAGGATCTAAAAGCACCTTCGGGCGTTTACATTTGTAAGCGCCCGAAGTCTTTTATGCTCCCCATCAGGGCCATCGATTGCTCTCGCGTAGAAAACTCCCGCTTCCGACACCATCTCCCACCAGTCATCACCGTCAAAAAAGCCAGCGCGCAAGCTTCAGCAGTTCCAAGTCTGCGGAAACCGAGGGGAAAATTTCCCAAGACGATATGGAAGGTATGCGCAAGGTCCTCGCCATGACAATGTGAAATCAGGCGCCCCTTACCTAGCCCGCCAAATGCGGGTTTTTTTACGCCTAGAAAAAATATTATTAGCAGCGCTATTTACTTTAAATAGCAGCACTGCTACTTTTATTCGCAAGTCAGGTAGCACTGGCCCAGCAGCGAAAGCCGCGCCGCTCTTTAACAACCCGCGCCATAAACGATTACCCGGCTCATGCTGGGAGGTCAGCCCCGGCCACACCTGTGGGGCGAGATGAAGTCAGGTGAACAAAATCGCGCCGCCACTACTGGCGACCGGCGATCCGATAGCCCCGAAAGGCTACCAACGCGCAGAACTGCGACGGCGGACGAGGTGTTGACCGAACTGGCGAATGACCTGGTAGGAGGCGCGATAACAGATTCAACAATTAGCGGACCCGATAGCCTCGGCTGGGACCGCCGGACCTCATGCACCCTGCCCCACTCAATCAGGGCATTCAGAGCTGTAGCGTGCATGTTGTAAGGACCTGTGATCCAAGGCGAACAGATGCTGTTTGACGCCGTGGGGAGGAAGCTCGACGCCCACACCGACGTAGATAGGCCAGCCCTGCAATCAGCTGCGGGTAACTGGCCAACATCGCTGACGCAACAAACCCGACCTGTCGCCAGTAGCGAGGCCGGGGGCTTTTGGAAAGTTTCACTGATGCACCTGGTGACGGGTGCATTGGGAAAACAACCGATCAAGCACGGAGCATCAAATGAGCGAACAAACACTTCAAGCGCTGCTCGCCGAGCGCGTCACTGCTTTTGCAAACAGCGATAAGCCAGTCGAAATCATCGACGAGCACGTCAAGAAGATGTTCACGAACGTGGTCGACAATTGCTTCGGCCGTTATGGCGACATGGGCAAGCAGGTTGAAGAGGCAATCAAGGCCGCACTGCCAGCCAATTTGACCGAAATCTTTGAGCTGACTCGCTACAACGCAATGATCGCTGCTGCTTTGAAGGAAAAGTGGGAAAACAGCGGCGTCGAAGCCGACATGGTGCGCCTGGCGCAGAAACAGATCGACGAAGTGCTGAACAAAGATGCAATGCCGGAAGTGATCAGCTTGCAGGCGCTGCTGGAGGCCTTCGTCGAAGACCACAAAGAGTCAGCAGCCGAAGAGCACTGGGAAGCTCCGGACATTCGTTTCCAGCCATCCGACTACGGCGGCATGCACATCTACTTCGACAAGGAACCGAAGGATCACGGGGCTTCGACCTACTCCCGACGCTCCGAGCGCAGTGAATACATGCTCGGCAACGCGATCCACATCAGTTTCGACCGTTACGGGAAGGACCGAAACGAAAAGGGTCATGAGGTCGGATCGGTATATGCCGCCAAAATCGACAACGAGAAGATCAGCCAAACCCTGAAATTCCGCTCTCCATTCGAAAAGATGGTTGCTGCACTTTACTTCGGTAAATCCAAAATCATCGTCGATTGCGATGAGGACGAGTTCAGCTACGGCATCTACGACTGACCAACCAGCGCCACGACAGCCTGATAGGAGGTGCGAGTGAAAGACGTTCCAGTAGAGAAAATAGCTGAGCTTCTGAACTACGCCCCTGATACCGGGCTTTTCGTGAGGAAGCGTTACATCGTCGGCGGTGACAGCGCCGTGAAGCAGCGCCTCGACCACGATGGATACCTCCGTATAAACGTGGCGAAAGGAACATTCAAAGCTCACAGACTGGCGTGGGCGCTGTATCACGGTAGGTGGCCAGCCGGCGATGTCGACCATATCAACTGTGACCGCGCTGATAACCGAATCGCTAATCTTCGGGAGTGCAACAGAAGCCAGAACTGCCATAACAGCTCTTTACGCCGCAACAACAAGTCAGGGGTAAAGGGCGTTTCGTGGTCTGGTCGCCGAAAGAAATGGCACGTTCAGGTCGCAGTCAACAGAAAGATCCACAACGGCGGTATGTATGCAGATATCGCCGAGGCGGAAGCAGTTGCCATTGCTTTAAGGGCTCGTCTCCATGGCGAGTTCTCGAATCACGGTTAACTGCCCGATCCTCTCTATGAGAGCGCATCGGACTGCTCTCCACCTTTCACGGCAGGCTTGAGATCGTTCAAGAACCTCCACCGGAAGCCTGAGAGCAGTCCGATGCGGACGAAACTGCGGCCTATAACCGCCGACCTGCATCAATCCCAGAATCGGTTGTCATCGAGCGCTGGCGAACTGAACACGGCCGTGGAACTCGGCGCCGGAGACGTAACCGGCAACATATTGAGACCGGCGAGCGCCCGCCAAGATGCCAACGGCGCGCACTGGAGGATGACCATCATGAAATAGATGACCTGACCCACCTGCGCGGCTCGGCAAGCCTGAAGGCCGGCGCCCATCACCTATACAGGCAGCGGACAGTAGGCCGTCGATGTCACCGCGCATCGGCCGAATGAGGTAGGCCACCCCAGCGCACGAAGACAACTTGACGCTGCAAACCCGGTCTGTCGCCAGCAGCGAGACCGGGCCACCCTTCCCGACCAATCCCGAATGCACTCCCCTCCGCGCCCAACGGCAACCAGCGGAGCGAACGAGTGCATCCGAGTTTTGTTGGATCAACCACATGGAGCAAATCATGGCCGAGCAACGAGCGCCGTATCCAAGGTCGGCGGACAACGCCAATCAGATGAACCTGCCCGAGGGCAAGACCTGCGGCGACTGCGTGCACTGCAAGCGCTGCACCGCGATGTTCGGCCATATCCCGGCCGACGAGTCTTGCGACTGGAGCCCATCGCGGTTTCGTGAATCAGTCATCGCTACCGCCTAACCGGTGAACCAACGAATGGAGAGAGTCATGGCCAAGAAGGTTGGCGTGAAAACCCGGAGCGCCCAAATCGGCGTTCGAATAAGTCCGCGCGTTAAGTACATGCTTGACGTAATGGGTCGCATCCAGCGCAGAACCATGAGTGGAGTTATCGAGTCGGCTCTTTTGGCTTATGCCAAATGCGACGAAGAACGCTTAGCCGACCAGACATGGTCAACGGATGAAAACGAACGGCTGCTCAACCTTTACCTAGCGGCGCCTCACCTTCTGTCATTCGACGAAGAGATAGAGGCCAAGCAGCTAATTGCAGCCAAAGCCGCCGCCTAACATCACACTCTGGAGGCGCCCATGCACCCAAGCGTTCAGCTCGGCAAAGAAGTGCGCGCAGCACTGCGCATTCGTTCTCGCATCGCTACGGAAGACCTCTACTCACTGCTCGGCCGGCCATTACCGGTAAAGATGCCTCGCTTCGTTGTGAAGCCGGCAGGTGTTGCATTCTTCCATGTTGTGGATGCCCGCACCGGCAAAGCTCGTGGCTTCCGTCGCGATCACAACGCGGCCTGCGCATTGGCGCGCAAGCTTGAATCTCTGGAGTAGACCATGACCGATTTCCTCGACACCGTTGAAGGGCCGGACTGGCTCCATGACGCAATCAATTCGCTGATCTGCGGTGACAACGTCACGGCGCCGCGAGCTCACGGCAAGACGGTTGCTTTGGTAACTCCGCAATCGCTTTGGGAGGCACTGGCCGAACACTTGGGCGCACAAGAACATATTGCCCCGCTGCTCACGGATAACCGCGAGTATCCGATTGAGCGAATGATTTGCGAGATTATCGCTGACGGTCGCCGGGCTCACGGCACCGTCTATGACCTCGCCATCTCTGCGCTGGGCCAGCCGAAAGGCGACCACCCGACAGCGCTGCATGACGTCGCTGAAGCACTGATTCGGCCGCACGCCAACGAATATGGCCGGGCTCGTACTGAAGAACTGGAGGCGGAGCGCGCCGCTGACCTAGCGGAACAGCGCAAGGCGGATGCGGCATGAGCGAAGTAGCAGAAATGTATGAGGGCATCAAAGAGCACAAGAAGCGGCTGCGCGCGAAGTACGGCGTTCCTTGCCCGGAATGCACAACGCTCCTCCCAAGAGCCAACCCTTCAATCCTCTTGCCTCAACAGTCGTGTCGAATTCACCGACACAAAGATCCGCGTCCTGAATTATCGGACGAGCAATACAGCAACGTCTGACCACTTCGATCCCATCTAATTTTCATTCGCTGCGCACCGCGCGGCAAGGAACAGTCATGTCCGCTCAAAGCGTTGCGCCGGTGGCGCACGACCGAAACCTCCATGTCCTTCCGCATGCAGCAACCAGCACCAGCGCTCTGGTGCTGGACGGCGATAGTCTGGACAAGATGATGCGCCTCGCCGAGGTCATGGCCACCGGCCGCGCCACACTGCCAAAGCACTTCAACGGCAACCCGGCGGATTGTCTGGCGGTCATCATGCAGTCAATGCAGTGGAAGATGAACCCGTTCGCCGTGGCGCAGAAAACGCATTTGGTGAACGGCGTGCTGGGCTACGAAGCGCAGCTGGTAAATGCGGTGATCACTACCTGCGCACCGGTGGTGGATCGCCTGCACTACGAGTGGTACGGCGCCTGGGAAAAGGTGATCGGCAAATTCACCATCAAGAACGGTGACAAAGGCGAGTACCGCGTCCCGGGCTGGAAGCTTGAGGACGAGGAAGGTCTGGGCGTAAAGGTCTGGGCGACCTTCCGAGGCGAAGACGAGCCGCGAGTCCTTGAGTTGCTGCTGGCCCAGGCTCGCACCCGCAACAGCACACTTTGGGCTGATGACCCTCGCCAGCAACTGGCGTACCTCGCCACCAAGCGCTGGTCGCGCCTCTACTGCCCGGACGTGATCCTCGGCGTGTACAGCCCGGACGAGCTGGAAGAAACCGCGCCCACCATTCGCGACGTATCACCGGCGCGTAGCGCGGCACCAGCTGAACTTCCGCCCTACCCCGACGAGAAGCTCGCGGAAAACCTGCCCAAATGGCAAATCGCGGTCGACGCCGGACGCTCCGCCCCTGATCACCTGATCGCAACCGTCAGCAGCAAATTCACCCTGAGCGAAGAGCAGATCGCCAAGATCAAAGCGCTCGCGCCGATTGAAGGAGACCACGAATGAAAATCCACAATGTCGCTCAGGGTTCCGAAGCCTGGCATGCGCTCCGCGCCAACTACTTCACCGCCTCCGAAGCGCCGGCAATGATGGGTGCATCGAAACAGATGAAGCGCACCGAGCTGCTGCACGCGAAGAAGACCGGTCTCGACCGAGACGTATCGTGGTGGGTGCAGAAAAACCTGTTCGATAAAGGCCACGAAGCGGAAGCTCTGGCCCGCCCAATACTCGAAGCGCGGATCGGCGAAGACCTGTTTCCAGTGGTCGGCACCGAAGGTGATCTGCTCGCATCCCTCGATGGCTGCACGATCCTTGGCGACGTGCTTTTCGAACACAAGATGTGGAATGAGCAGCTCGCTGCTGACGTTCGCGCCGGCAGCCTCGACCCGCACTACTACTGGCAGCTCGAACAGCAACTGCTGGTGAGCGGCGCCGAGAAAGTGATCTTCGTCTGCTCCGACGGCACCGAGGAAAACTTCGTGTCGATGGAATACGCGCCGGTGCCAGGCCGCGCCGCAACGCTCGTCGCAGGTTGGAAACAGTTCCAGGCTGACCTGCTAGATTTCACTCCGGCCGAGGTGGTGCCGGAAGCCGTTGGCAAAACCCCGGAGTCATTGCCAGCGCTGCGCATCGAAGTGACCGGCATGGTCACCGCCAGCAACCTGGAGCAGTTCAAAGCCCACTCGTTGGCTGTCTTTGGCTCGATCAACACCGAGCTGGAAACGGATCAGCACTTCGCCGATGCCGAGAAAGCGGTCAAGTGGTGCGGCGAGGTCGAAGAGCGCCTGGAAGCTGCCAAGCAGCACGCCCTGAGCCAAACCGAAAGCATTGACGCACTGTTCCGCACCATCGACGAGATCAGCGCTGAAGCCCGCGCCAAGCGCCTGATGCTCGACAAGCTGGTGAAGGCCCGCAAGCTGAGCATCCGTGAAGACATCGTCATGGATGCAGCTAAGGCGCTGCAGGTCCACATCGACCAGATTAACGCTTCACTTGGCGGTAAAGCGCGTATGCCAGCTGTGCCTGCAGATTTCGCCGGAGCCATCAAAGGCAAAAAGACGATCAGCAGCCTGCGCGACTCTGCCGATTCCGAGCTGGCCCGGGCGAAGATCGCCGCCAGCCAGATCGGTGACAGCATCCGGAGCAACTTGGCCAGCTTGGCTGAGCTCGCAACCGACTACATGTTCCTGTTCAACGATGTGCAGCAGCTGGTGATGAAAGCGAACGACGACTTGGTCGCCCTGATCAAGGTGCGGATATCCGAACACCAGAAGGCCGAGGAGCAGAAAGCCGAGGCGCAACGCGAGCAGATCCGCCAGCAGGAACTGAAGCGAATCGATGACGAGGCGAAAGCCAAGGCGCCGGTCGAGCCTGCACCGGTCGCCAGTCCAGCACCTGTGAAAGCCTCCGTGCCGGTTCAGCCCGCCTCGAAGCCAGCAACCACAACCTCGGCACCGGTGAACGTGCAGGCCGAAGTGTTCGATCTGGAAGAGCTGATCAAAGCAGTTGCCTACGGCCAAGCGCCTATCTCGGTGCTGACAGTGAGCTGGGAAAACCTCGACGCACTTGTCGCCGATCAGGGCAGCAAATTCAGCATGGCCGGCGTGAGGCTGGTGAAGGTGGCAGCATGATCAGTAACCACCTCAACGACGTCGAGCAGCACCGACCGGACGCCGAATCGATCTCTGAACGAATCGCGCAGTACCTGGCCGCCGGCGGGCGGATCGATCAACTGAAAAGCCCACCGCGCAATCCGCTGCCGCCACCGCGCTCGAACAAAATAGACCCTGAAACGGTACTCAAGCGGCGCCCGAAGCCGATATCTGCAGCCGACCGCAAGGCTCTGCGCAAAATGGCGGACTCGCTATGAAGTCAAAACGCAAACCCAACAACGGCTTCGCCCGGGCTGAACGCAGTTGCCGGGCGCTGCTGCGCACCAACCACGTCGCGGTGGTGAACATCGACCCCAGCGGCAGCCAGATAATGGCGAACTGGAAGAGCTGCAAGCAGATCCGCAGTCTGGCGATCGCCAACGCGATCTTCGATTTCTCGTATCGCTGGACGATCTACATCGGCGCCATGTGTCGCGATGAGCGCGGCGCCGAGTACATCAAGTCGGTCGAGATCTCGCCGGAGGGCATCTACAAGGTCGAGCGCCTCACGGATGCGATTGAGCATTACTACCTGGAGTTGCGTAACAGCGCGAACCCGGCTCATCTGGTCGCATCAGGATGGATCGCCATCCCGGACGAAGTTTCGATGGATGAAGCCGAAGCCGCGAAGCTGTTCTACGCCGCCGGCGCCTGGCATCAGGTGAAGGTAGCTGCGTGAGACGTTCAAGACCCCAGCAACGCAAACGACAGACCTGGCTGGACTTGCCGGCCAGCGGAATTGAAGAGGTAGGCCATGGCCGAAGTACAAGAGCCGACGAAGGAAGCCATCAAGCAGAAGAAAAAGCGCGAGAAGGCTGCAGCAAAGGACGCTGCATTGGGCGTCGAGAAGTTTACGGTTGAGGTCGCCGGGGTGTTCAAGCCTGACCTCAAGCGGGTCATGGCAGCGCACGGCTTCAACAACCAGCAGGAGATTTATCAGAACCTGCTGCGGAACCTGATCGCCGCCGACTTCGAAACGCAGGCCCAGATGCTGAATTGTGTCACGACACCTTTTGTTGTTTCTGAAAAGGTGTCGTGCATCATTCGGGCGGCTGGCATTAAATCGCTTGCCGACGATCCGCCTGAGCCTGACGACGATGTCGCCATCCCGGAGTGATTGTTACGCGGCTGGTTCGCTATCGGGTGCGACTGGAGCAGAAATTTTTTTAGGCTCAATATGCTTGAACACCTTTTTTGCGCGATACGGAATTATGTATGTACCGATCAGTATGTGTTCGATGACCTCAAGCGCTAACAGCAGCTGGCTTTTTGAGTGAGCCGTTCCTCGATGCGCAGCGTTATTCCCCAATACACGAATCTGGTGAAGTGTTTGAACACCTTCTTTAGTCACTAAAGATCGCTCATGTAGATCGTCGATCTTTTGTTCGAGGTTTCGACCTTTGGCTTTCACATCAGAGCAGATGGTGTCCAGTATGGCTCTTATACCGATGCCGCTAATGATCAGGAGGTCGCTATCTAGCGCGCTCCGCGCCTCTTGATAGATCTCCCCGATGTCTAATGGCAGGGAGGTGTGATCTATTATCTTGGAGCCCACGACGCGACCAGGGTAATAGGTAATCGCCGAGATCCAATAGGTATTACCATCTTCATCATGATCCCAATCTTCAGAGTTTGACGACTCAACTCTGAAAGAGATTTCTTCGCACCCCAAGCACTGGATTATCTGATTGGCAGAAGTCCAATCAAACGTATTACCGCCGCCGCAATCCTCAGAACCTCTTTCAGTGTAAGTCGCCACCACCTTGTGGTTTGACTCAAGGCAGCACTTTTTGCACGGAAATTTTTGAATCGACTCGTCGAGCGTCATTTCAAATTTTTTCGTAATGGGCGGCATCTGCGTTCCCTCGCTGTATTTGAAACACACAAATACCCCACTTCTACGAATCACGCCAGCCGGCGAGGATCCCCTATGCCACCTTCTCACCAGGTCCTGGTCGGCGACTGCATTGAAATGATGCGCACCCTGCCAGATAACAGCATCGACAGCGTGGTGACGGATCCGCCCTACGGGATCCGCTTCATGGGCAAAAGCTGGGACGGCAAGGATATCGAAGACCGCGCCGCCTACCGGGCCAGTATGCCTTCGCACGCCAGCGCCTGCGGGCCGAACGGCGGTCACCGCTCGATCGCGGCCGAAGCCGGCAAGTACGATCTGACGCCCGACGGCATGCGCGCCTTTCAGGCTTTCACGCTGGAATGGGCCATCGAGTGCCTGCGTGTACTCAAGCCCGGCGGCCACCTGCTTTCGTTCGCCGCGGCCCGCACCTATCACCACATGGCGGTCGGCATCGAGATGGCTGGCTTCGAGATCCGCGACCAGATCATGTGGGTGTTCGGCTCAGGCTTCCCGAAGTCGCACAACCTCAAGGGCGAGCACGAAGGCAAGGGCACCGCGCTGAAGCCTGCGCATGAGCCCATCTGCATGGCCCGCAAGCCGTTTACCGGGACTGTTGCGGACAATGTCGCCGTACACGGCACCGGAGCGCTGAACATCGACGCATGCCGGATCGGCGTGGTCGACGCGGCCTACGCCCGAAACTGCTCGGGCGATCGCGGCCATGACGGCACTCGATCGAACGAGGAAAAAGGCGCGACCGACCTTCGCGCCGGTGGTGGCACTGCTGCATCTGGGCGTTGGCCCGCCAATCTCATCCACGATGGCAGCGCCGAAGTCGTCGCTCTGTTCCCCGCTCAGGCGGGCGCGTCGGCGCCGGTAACAGGCAACGAACCCACGGCCAACGGCTTCAGCGGCGCAGTCAAGTACAGCGGCATGCGCGAGCGCGTGGCCGGCGCCTTCCACGGTGACAGTGGCAGCGCAGCCCGGTTTTTCTACTGCGCCAAGACCAGTCGTACCGATCGGCACGAGGGCCTGACCAATCCCGGCCCGCAGTTCACCCGCGGCACCACCCTGCGCAAGGTCGAGAACACCCCGACGACGGGGAACATCCACCCGACCGTCAAGCCGACTGATCTGATGGCGTACCTGCTGCGCCTGGTGACCCCGGCCTGCGGCGTAGCGCTCGATCCATTCATGGGTAGCGGCAGCACCGGCAAAGCCGCGATACGCGAAGGCTTCAGGTTCATCGGCTGTGAGATCGACGAGCAATACGCGGCGATCGCCCGGGCGCGGATCGAACACGAAGTAACCCGCCAGCAAGATCAACAAGCCGCATCTGTTCAGCTCGATCTGTTCGGTACCGCCTGACCTAACCAAGGGAAGATACTGCTTCTGCAGCCGCCGGCGCATTCAGCTATGAAGCAATCAGCTGATTCCTTTCCGCATCAAAGCTCGAAATTATTGGCGAAGCAGTTGCTGCCTTGTTCATTGCAATCCATGTCCTTGTTCGGGCTACGTCAAACGACTGCTTGAGGCCTGCCATCGTGTCCACCAGAGTCCTTGATACTCGATAGCGTCCGCAGCCCGAGCAGTTTCGCTCATGCCAATCGCCGCCAGATTCGTAAGTCTCGGCAGCGCCTTTGCAGATTAAGCAGGTCATTTCTCGATCCTCCTTGTGAATGACCATTCAACTGTAGCTGATCCCACACCACCCTCCACCGCCCGGGCATGCCCCGGCATAGGACGGCTAGCCGAGAGAGTTAAGTCGCGCACTGGTTACTTAAATGCAGAGATCAGGCCGGCAACTGACCCAATTAGGCCCACAGCTATAGCAAACCAGTAACTGACTCGGTCTCGACGATGTTTTTCTTCCTCCCTTATAGCTGCACGAATCGCTCGCAAACCGTCATCGGTGAGATACCGTGGCTCCAAAACATCCTTATCCCATTCGACACGAGCATACATTTTCGGATCTTCGAATGAAGGCATGGGCACTAGAAGCCGATCGGCTTTGCTGCGGTAGTAATCTGTCTGAATCAGGCGTTTCCACTCGTACAAATCGTCGGACTCGTTGATGTAACTTGCCATCTCGCCGGACTCATTGGCCTGGACAGAGTTGGGAGGCCGGCGCTTTTCAAGTTCAAGCTCGGCCTTTGCAATTTTCCGTAGCGCGATTTTGTAGTTCAGGTAACTAAGCACGAATTCAACTCCAATCCATTTCTGGCGACTATAGCCGCGAGGTACCCCCATGCCCATAGAAAACAAACCGGCAACACCAGCTACAGCGGCAGAAGAACTCGACTCAGTGCTGCACTGGCGTAACAAGCATGCGATTGTGATCAAAGAACGTGACGCCCTGCAGCAGCGCCTGAACGCAGCGGATCAGCTGATCTGCGAGCAGCGAGTCGCGCTGATGCGGATCCACGACCGCGCTGAAGCCTTTGCCGAAGACGGTCGCAGCATGCTGGTCGCCTCCGTTGACATGATCAGGGATATCGCGGCGAAGGCGCTCGGCATGGATGGCAAGCCGCCTTCCTACAAGCCAGGTCTCTATGCCGTGCGGCACATCGACAACTGGGATGGCGAGCGCGATGTTGTACTGACGTTCGCCATGCTCGACGCCGGCGGCAAGTGGACTGACAAAGAAACCGGTGAGCCTTTGCTGACGTACAAAGGGGACAAGGTTCTCCGGGCGTGGCCGCTGGATTGCTCCGATGCACCGGACACGCAGATTATCGGCGTGCCGCGCAACTGGCTGGAAGACTGGGCGCTCGAACTTATCGAAGCCGCGCAGGACGGCGGGCAGATGTCCAACCAAGTCGAGCACCTCCTCGAAATTCACGCCAAGCCTTAACCCCCTCCCCCTTCAAAGTCAGCCAAATATCAGGAAGCGAACATTCAGCCCGACGATAAGTAACGCAGTCCAGGGAGCGGGTGTGCGCATCACGCCGAACAGGAGAAAAATAAAAGGGTTCATCATGCCACCCACAACAAAAATGAGAGACACGCCTTTTGGCTTACTTGGATCAAATAGCTGCCAGACTGCTAACCCCATCCAAACTGCCCAAAAGAAGTACATCGCCACGCCATCGACGCGGAAGAACGCACGCTTGAACGTCTCTCCAACCTTATCTGTCTCGTTGAGCATCTGGGCCACCGCAATAACTGACTCATATCGATAGTAGCCGTAGCTTCAAAAACCTCTACTCCCTCCCCTTCAAAGTCAGCCGCTATAGCGGCAAGGACGAAGTCATGCCTGAAGAAAAGTTTTCGATCATCCAGCCATTACCCGTCGAGCGCGATGAGTACGGCTGGTGGTCGCACCCGGACTATCTCTCGGAATACGACGATGAGCTCACTGAGGCGCAGTTTCAGGAATGGTGCCTGCGCCACCAGGTTGAAACGAAAATCTCCTACATGGAAAGCGACGTTTCTTTCGAAGTTTTCGATGCCTACATGAATGACGGCCAGTGCGATTGTTCTGCGTGGGAAATCCAGCATCCGGCCGAGCCCGGCTGGTTCATCCTGACGGTCCACGATCATGAAGATGGCCCGGTGTGCGTTTGGGGTCGCCGGGCAGTGCCGGTGCCGAAACTGCCTGGTTCGCAGGTGACGCCATGATCTTCGCCCCGCTCGACATGGCCTACCTGATCTACAGGGGGCCGTGGCGATGACACAGATGAGCGAAATCTTTCCGGAAATGACGGTGGAGCAGGAAAAGCAGTGGTTCGCCGAGCAACAAGAAGCGCTCCGTCTGGATCTGGAGCGCGAGAAGATTGAAATTGCTCAGCGAAAAGCCGTCGACCACTATATCCGGTGCCGCGACTGCGGTGCATTCGTCCAGAAATGGCGATGGGTTCGGAAGGATCATCCCCAAGCAATTAGCCAAGGATGGAGGCCCATGTGTGGCTCTTGCTTCGATAACTACGACAATTATCCATGAGCCGCGTGGTCAGCGTCCGCACCGAGGAACTGACCGGCCCGGCGCTGGACTGGGCAATCAACGAGATCGAGGGTGATCAGTAGCCGGACACCGGTCAGCTGCAACTCTTCGCCCTGCCCGACGCCGAGCAACTGATCACGAAGTACGGCGTCTGGGTCGATGTTGGCCACCGGCACCCATGGCTGGCCGATCTTACCAACGAGCCGTTCAACCGCCAGAGCGGCGAAACCCGAACCATCGCCGTGTTCCGCGCCGTGGTCTTTGCCAAGCGCGGCGCCACGGTGAAAGTCCCCGCCGAACTGTTCCAGCAGTAACCCCTCCCCCAACTCAACAGCCTGCCGGTATACGGCGGGCGAGGAATTCGCATGTCTGAGAAAAATATCAAAGCCATCATGGAACAGGCCCAAGTGTTCGCCAGTAGCTGGTCAATGGTCGGCGGGCCGTTCGCCGCAGATGATCAGCTCGAACGTGCCGAAGAAGAGAAAGCGGAACTGAAGAAGCTGGTCACCGGCGCGCTTAAGGGATCGGTCAACGCCCCGCAGGACATCGGCGAAATGATCCAGTCGTTACTGGCTTGGCACAAGCGGCATGCCGACCAGGTAAAGATGATGAGCGACAACGCAAAGGAAGGCGTGACGCTTCAGCTCGGCATCGAAGACCCCGTCGAAATAGTCCTGACAAAGGACATGGCAAAGGGATTGCGGATCGGCCTTGTGCTCGCCCTCGAACGCCTCGGGAAACTGCCGATCAGCGTCAGCCAAGACGGCGAAGACGACCTCGATCTGGATGACGACGAATAACCCATCACCACCTTCTGCCGCCACGCGCGGCATGGAGCAATACCTCATGGAAACCGAAATCCTCTCTGACGAGGAGCTGGCCGAACTCACCGGCTACAAGGCCCGCGCATACCAGCGCCGCTGGCTGATTGATCGCCAGTGGGTGTTTGTCGAAAGCCGCGGTAAGCGCCCGCTGGTGGGGCGGATGTACGCCCGCATGAAGCTGGGCATGATCAGCCCCACCATCGCCGATCCGAACCCGCCGCCGGCCGCACCGGTATGGACACCTGATTATTCGCGAGTGAATTGATATGCGCCCCCGCAAGACCGAGCACCAGCACCTGCCCCCTCGAATGTACAAGCGATCCCGAAAGCGCAAAAACGGTAGTACCTGGACCGCGTATTACTACCGCGACCTGCTCGGCAATGACATCCCCCTGGGCAAGGATCTCGATAAGGCCAGACTGAAGTGGGCCGAACTCGAAGCCAAGGAAAAACCGCTCGACCTGCGCACCATGAAGGGAATCTTCGATCGGTACATTCGCGATGTGGTGCCGAAGAAAGCACCGCGCACGCAGAAGGACAACCTGGCGGAGATCAAGCAGCTTCGGCCGATGTTCGATAGCGCCCCGATCGACTCGATCACGCCAGCAACGATTGCTGGCTACCGAGACGCGCGATCGGCAAAGGTCCGGGCCAACCGCGAGATCGCTACCCTCTCCCATATTTTCAACATTGCCCGGGAGTGGGGCCTGACAACAAAGGAAAACCCCTGCCAGGGGGTGCGCAAGAACAAGGAAACGCCGAGGGACTACTACGCAAATGATGTCGTTTGGGAGGCGGTATACAAGAAGGCAGCTCAGGAGCTTAAGGAAGCGATGGACCTGGCCTATCTGACCGGGCAAAGGCCGGCAGACGTGCTGGTAATGCGGAAGGATGATGTTGAAGGCGGATATCTGACTGTTCAGCAGAACAAGACGCACAAGAAGCTGCGCATTCAGATGACGACCGCCGGAGAGGCGAACAGCCTGGGCATTCTGATCGCTGCGATCACAGAGCGGAACGCTGCGCACGTTTCGAGCTACCTGATCATCAACCGGAGCGGTAAACGGATGACGGCGACGATGCTGAGGAAGCGATGGGATGCCGCGCGGGAGAAGGCAAAGCTGGAAGCTCTTGAGCAGGGAGACGAGCTGCTGGCAAAGAGGATCGGTGAATTCCAGTTCCGGGACATTCGACCGAAGGCGGCATCGGAGATCAGTGATGTGGGTGACGCCAGCCTGCTGCTCGGGCACACGAAAGGTGACATTACCGAGCGGGTTTACCGTCGCGTTGGTGCCATCGCGAAACCCTCAAAATAGGCCGAAAAAGAGTTCCATAACCCGAAAGGCGCCCCTTGTAGAATGCGGTCTGTAGAGGTGCTGCAAAACAGAAGTATTGGAACGAAAAAGCGTCTGAGGCCGCGTATTCAGCGGCTTTCCGTAGCGGTCTTGAAAACCGTCGACTGTAACAGGTCCATGAGTTCGAATCCCATCGCCTCCGCCATATTTGATACGACAAAGCCCTGATTATTCAGGGCTTTGTCGTTTCTGGCATTTGGGAATTTTGCTCGTCTCACTATGGATCGTTTCCGCATCTTTTCGGCCATTTCCGCAACCCTACCTTTCAGACCGCCCTCCTCCCGTCAGTTTCAACTGCAGATTTGATGTGACGGACGAGCTTGGAGTGTAGCGATAGGCTGCTTTCGGCCAACAGCAGCAAGTCACGAAAGGCTGCTCTCGACTAACAGTGCACCTTCTTGAGGGCAGCTACGGGCCACAAGCGCACAAATATCGTCATCATCTGGGCGCCAGAATCAAAACGTTTGCTCGAGGTAAATTCGACCTCATCAAGGCGTCATAATCCTATACCGCGTGACGCGATCCCCTTGACTATCTAAACTGCCGCAGAAGCCAAAAACCTTTGCTGCGACCGGGGCAACATCCATGGACCTTCAACATCGCAACAATGTAAAAGTCATGGGCGATGGTCCTTCAACGCTGATCTTTTCTCATGGTTTCGGCTGTGATCAGACGATGTGGCGTTATCTCGCCGAAGGCTTCAACGATCGCTTTACAGTTGTGCTGTACGACCTGGTTGGCGCGGGCCAGTCGGACATCGAAGCCTATGATCGGGAAAAATATAACTCGCTGGACGGTTACGCCCGGGACCTGAATGAAATCATTGACCAGTATGCCCGCGGCCCCGTGATCGTTGTCGGCCATTCCGTCAGCAGCATGATCGGTGCACTGGCCGATCGTCAGGCGCCCGGAAGCGTTGCCGCCCATATAATGATCGGCCCCTCCCCCTGCTACATCGACACCGACGACTATGTGGGTGGTTTCAAGTTGGAGGACATCCACTCGCTGCTCGACACGCTAGACAGCAACTACCTGGGCTGGTCCAGCACCATGGCTCCGGTGATTATGGGCGCGCCTGGGCAACCGGCGCTGGGCGAGGAGTTGACCAACAGTTTTTGCCGCACCGAACCCGATATCGCCAAGCAATTCGCGCGAGTGACGTTCATGTCCGACAACCGCCAGGACATCGCAGGGCTGGCAACACCCACGCTGATCCTGCAATCCACCGACGACCTGATCGCACCCACCGCCGTTGGCGACTACCTGCACGCTGTGCTGCCCAACAGCAAGCTCTGCCTGATAGCTAACGTCGGCCATTGCCCCCATATGAGCGCGCCCAGTGCATGCTCGGAGGCCATGGAGAACTTCCTGTCACCCTGGATGGGCGAACATGTCGAATGACCATCAGTGGCCGCCTGATAATCAGACGCTATTCGATGAAGCCCCCTGCGGATTGGTGGTGACGAAAGAAGACGGCACGATTCTTCGTAGCAACAAGACGTTCAGCCATTCGATCGGCCTGGACGCACAGGCGATCATCGGGCGGCGTTTCCAGGACCTACTGACCATGGGCGGTCGCATTTTCCATCAAACGCATTGGTCGCCACTGATGCAGATGCTAGGCTCCGTCGCGGAGGTAAAGCTCGATCTGGTTCACCATGACAAACACATTGTGACCATGTTGCTCAATGGCGTCCGACGCGAGCACTCCAGCGGTGTGTTTTATGAGCTGGCGCTCTTTGGCACCAAAGATCGTGACAAGTACGAGCGTGAGTTGGTCAACGCACGCAAGGCAGCCGAAAACCTGCTGCGCGAAAAAGCCGCCGCCGAAACGGCCCTCAGGCAGGCCCAGGCCGAGCTGAAAAGCGCCTACGAAAAGGCCCAGCTTCGCGCCACGTTCGCAGAGCAAATGGTCGCCATCGTCAGCCACGATCTCAAAAATCCGCTGACGGCTATCAAAATGGCCTCTGACATCTTGGCCCGAGGTGAACGCACCGCCCGGGAAACCAAAATGCTCGGCCACATTAGTCAGTCGGCCGATCGTGCTGAACGCATGATTGCCGACCTGCTGGACCTGGCGCTAGCCAGAGTTGGGCAAGGCATTTCGATCAGTCCTTCGACGGTGGACTTGCATGCCTTCGTGGGCGCCAGCGTCGATGAATTGCGTATGGCGTTCCCCGAAGCCACGTTGATACATCGGTGCGTGGGGACAGGCAGCGCCCGTCTGGATGAGGACCGGGTGCAGCAAATTATTGGCAATCTCGTGGCTAACAGTGTGGCTTATGGTGATTTACAACAGCCGATCACGATCACTTCATGCGTCGAGCAGGATCACACCCTTGTATCGGTACAAAACCAGGGGGCTGCCATTCCCGAGTCGTTGATGGGCGTTTTGTTTGAGCCAATGATTCGGGGGACAGAGACAGGTAGCGATGCGCGAAGTGTGGGGCTCGGACTTTTTATCGTTCGAGAGATCGTCAGGGCGCACGACGGTTTCGTATCGGTGAATTCAACACCGGAGAGTGGCACCACCTTCACGGCAAAGTTTCCAACGCTTTGATACAAACTCATCCGCCTCAATTTCTCCCTCTATCTCCGCTAGTTTTCACGGTCGTTTCCAGTTCGTCGCGACAGACAGAAAACGGCCATAAGCGGTCAGCCCTGGCCGTCTGCTTTTGGCCGATTCTGTTGAAAAAGTAGCTCCCCTGTCTGGCCTGCGGCAAAATCTCTGCATTGGCCAGCAGGGAAGCACGCAGCATGATGGGACAGTTATCGAGTGGGCAGGAGCGGCTGTTTTACTCGTTCAACCTTGAAGATCACATTCCAGCCAATCACCTTCTGCGCAGCATTGATCGGTGTCTTGATCTGAGCGACCTGCGCCATTACCTCGCCGATTTCTATAGCCCGATTGGGCGTCCGTCGATTGATCCTGAACTGATGATCCGCATGCTGATCGTCGGCTACTGCTATGGCATCCGCTCCGAACGGCGGTTGTGCGAAGAGGCCCATTTGAACCTGGCGTATCGCTGGTTCTGCCGGTTGAGCCTTGAAGATGAAGTCCCCAACCACTCGACCTTTTCCAAAAATCGACACGGCCGTTTTCGGGACAGTGATCTGTTTCGCTGGTTGTTCAATGAAGTGCTGCGTCGCTGCATGGACGCAGGCCTGGTTAAAGGCGAAGGATTTGCCGTGGACGCCAGCATCATCAAAGCGGATGCGAGTCGGCAGCGCGGCGTACCGGGTGATGAACAGGTCAACTGGAGCGATCCGGCCCTGAGCACCCGCGCCGTGCGTGAGTACCTTGAAGGCCTCGATGAAGAGGCTTTGGCCGAAACGCTACCGAAGCGCCTGTCGCTGACGGATCCTCAAGCCCGCTGGACAGCTGCTCCAGGCGGACCAGCGTTCTACGCTTACTCCACGAATTATCTGATCGATACCGAGCACGGCGTCATCATGGATGTGGAACCCACACCGGCTCATCGAACCGCCGAAGTCGAGAGCACCAAGACGATGATCGATCGGGTCGAAGCGCAGTTCGACATCAAGCCAGAGCGCCTCATTGGCGACACCGCTTACGGTACTGCGCCGATGCTGGCCTGGATGGTGGAGGAAAAAGACATCGAACCGCATGTGCCGGTGTGGGACAAAACCGAGCGCAAGAACGACAGCTTTTCGAGTAACGATTTCCACTGGAATGAAGAGGCTGAGGAATACCGCTGCCCAGCCGGCAACGTATTACGCAGTGAATGGCGAGCCTTCAAGAGCGAGCGTTCGCACGTCACAAAAGCCAACACCATCATCTTCCGATCCAGACAGACCGACTGCGCGACATGTCCGATGAAAGCCAAGTGCTGCCCGAACACTTCGATTCGCAAGATCGTCCGCAGCGTCCATGAAGCCGCTCGTGATGTGGCTCGACGCATCGCAGCGACGCCGGAGTACGTGCGCTCTCGCCACGAACGTAAGAAGGTCGAAATGTTGTTTGCCCACCTCAAACGCATCCTGAAACTGGATCGCTTGCGACTACGTGGCATGAGTGGCGCGTCCGATGAGTTCACGCTGGCGGCCGCGGTACAGAACCTGCGACGTCTGGCCAAACTTGCATCTCAAGGGCCACCTTCTACGGGATAGGTGCGCCTGCACGAAGCAAAAAACCTCAAACCAACCCACTAACAGAGCAGCAAAGATCAACGAAGGGCCGAGAAACCACTCAATGTGGTGAGTGGGTTCTCCGGTGGTAGCCATGCCTGAGCTCTGGCGAGCTGAAAATCCGACTTTTTCAACAGAATCGGCCGATAGCTGCCAGCTTCCTCCTCACGTTCAGATGCTGTAAGACACATCGGTGCGACTGGCATATCGCCATACTGCGCAATTTCTTGCGCACTTGTTTGGCGAAAAAGACCACCCATCACGCTACAGGCCTTGATTGGCGTGACTCGCAGCCAAGTGCGCAACTTCTTGCGCAGTACTGCGCAAGAAGTTGCGCACTTTCGACCTCGATTCAGTGAAAAACATCGCTCCAACCGCAGACTAGAGCCACTTCACCCCCGGCTTCCGGGACCTTCAGCAAACCTGGCACGCTCCTTGATAACAGTCAGGCACCCACCGGGCGATTCCGCCCCGGGCACCCTAAATTTATTCCGCAAGGAGAGCACCCCATGGCAACACCAGCGTACATGTCGGTTACCGGCGAAAAACAAGGCCTGATCACTGCCGGCGCCTTCACCGCCGACTCCGTTGGCAACACCTACCAGGAAGGCCACGAAGACCAGGTCATGGTTCAGGCTTTCAGCCACGACGTGATCATCCCGCGTGACCCACAATCCGGTCAGCCAACCGGTCAGCGCGTTCACAAGCCAGTGATCATCACCAAGGTCTACGACAAGGCTTCGCCTCTGCTGCAAGCCGCTCTGACCTCCGGCGAGCGCATGAGCGAAATCGTTATCCAGTGGTACCGTACTTCTGCTCAAGGTACTCAAGAGCACTACTACACCACCAAACTGGAAGACGCGATCATCGTCGCCATCAACAACAAAATGCACAACTGCCAGGATCCAGGCAACTCGCACTTCACCCACCTGGAAGAAGTGCAGTTCACCTACCGCAAAATCACCTGGACCCACGAAGTATCCGGTACTTCGGGTTCCGATGACTGGCGTGCTCCAGTCGTTTAATTACGGCTGATCGTTACAAGCATCGACCAGCCCTGCTGGTCGATGTTGTTTACGCCCCTCCAGAATTTCGCGTGCGTTGATCCGCCTGGCGGTAGTCGACGAACGCCGCTGTACAGCACGAGGAACAAGGGATGTTCGCGCCGGCCAATGAAACCCACTTTGCCCTGACCATCGAAGGGCTCTCCGCCGATTTTCAGGTATTCACCCTGACCGGCCGGGAAGCCATCAGCCAGCCTTTTGTGTTTGAGGTGGAGCTGGTCAGTGAGCAGCCGTCGCTGGACCTCGAAACCCTGCTGCACAAACCGGCCTTCCTGCAGCTGTCGCCCGATGGCAGCGGCATCCACGGCCAGATCTATCGCGCCGCGCAAGGTGACTCGGGCAAACGCCTGACCCGTTATTCGGTGACCCTGCGCCCGCAATTGTCGTACCTGGCGCACCGCGTCAACCAACGCATCTTCCAGAACCTCACGGTGCCGAAAATCATCGGCATGGTTCTCGAAGAGCACGGCATCCAGAGCAACGCCTACGAATTCAAGACCGGTTCGATCTATCCCGAGCGCATCTACTGCGTGCAATACGATGAATCGGACCTGCATTTCATCCAGCGTCTGTGCGAGGAAGAAGGTATCCACTACCACTTCCAGCACAGCGCCACGGCGCACAAGCTGGTGTTCGGCGATGACCAGACGGTGTTCCCGAAACTCAAGCCTGTGGCCTACCAGCAAGACTCCGGCATGGTCGCCAGCAACCCGGTGATCAAGCGTTTCGACCTGCGCCTGGAAACCCGCACCAGCCGCACCACGCGCCGCGACTACGACTTCGAAAAACCACGCCTGACGCTGGAAAGCGAAAACCGTGGCGACGCCCTGCCCGACCTCGAAGACTACGATTACCCGGGTCGCTTCATCGACCGCGAGCGCGGCAAGCACCTGGCCAAACGCGCCCTCGAACGCCACCGCAGCGATTTCCAGCTCGCCGAAGGCAAGAGCGACCAGCCGCTGCTGGTCAGCGGCCATTTCCTCGCCCTGACCGAGCACCCGAAGGCCAAGTGGAACGACCTGTGGCTGCTCACCGAAGTCCTGCACGAAGGCAAACAGCCGCAAGTGCTCGAAGAGTCGGTGACCAGCGACACCACCGCATTGAAAGACGACTTCCATCAGGGCTATCGCAACCGCTTTCAGGCCACCCCGTGGGACGTGCCAAACCGTCCACCGCTGCGCCACCCGAAACCGCGCATCCTCGGCAGCCAGAGCGCCGTGGTTACCGGCCCCAAAGGCGAAGAGATCCACTGCGACCAGTACGGCCGCGTCAAAGTGCAATTTCACTGGGATCGCGAAGGCCAGGCCGACGACAAGACCAGTTGCTGGCTGCGCGTCTCTTCCGCCTGGGCCGGCGCCCAATACGGCGGCATCGCCATCCCGCGCATCGGCATGGAAGTGCTGGTCACCTTCCTTGAAGGCGACCCCGATCGACCACTGATCAGCGGCTGCCTGTACCACAAGGAAAACACCGTCCCGTACGCACTGCCGGCGAACAAGACCCGCAGCACCTTCAAGACCCTGAGCTCGATGGGCGGCGGCGGTTACAACGAACTGCGCGTCGAAGACAAGAAAGGTCAGGAGCAGATCTACCTGCACGCCCAGCGCGACTGGGATGAGAACATCGAGCACGATCAGAAAATCCGCGTCGGCAACGAACGCCACGACACCGTCGAGCAAAACAGCTACACGGAATTCAAGGCCGAAGAACACCACACCGTCTACGCCGACCGCAAAGTCGAAGCCCGCGCCAACGACCACCTGACCGTGGGCGTCAACCAGCACATCAAGATCGGCACTGGGCAATTCATCGACGCCGGCCAGGAAATCCACCTGAGCAGCGGCATGAAAGTCGTGCTCGAAGCCGGCGCCGAGTTGACCCTGATCGGCGGCGGCAGCTTCATCAAGATCGACGCCGGCGGCGTGACCATGAGCGGCCCGGTGATCAACATGAACTCCGGCGGCAGCCCCGGCAGCGGCACCGGCGCCGCCCCGCTGATGCCCGGCATCCTCAAACAGGCCGACGCCGACAAGGCCGGCCAGGTCCTGACCCCGGCCCAGATCAACACCCTCAAACGTAACGCGCCGTTCTGCGAAGAATGCGAAAAATGCAAGGCAGGTGCCTGTGCCATCTGATCGAATTACGCCCAAGGACTGGCTGGCACAACAGCCGCTGCAGACTGGCGAGCGTTTGTATCTGGTCATCAGTGCGGCGAGTGATGCCGACGCGCTGAAAACCCTGTACCTGACCGAACCCACCGCCCGGCTCCTGCCGATCTGGGGCGGCACGCCCTACTCCACCTGGCAACCGGTGATGCCCTACGTTACCGAGCTGACTTCCAACTCGCCATTCTTGCCATGGATCGCCGAAACCGACGCCCTCGACTGGGGTTGGCTTGCAGTATCACGCGCCGAACCGAATGGTGTATTTGAGCATCTGCGCAGCCTGACGCAGGTGAAGATGCCGGACGGGACTGAGGTGTTTTTCCGGTTCTGGGATGGCAGGCATATCTACCCGATTCTGAAGGGGCTTGGGGAGAAGGCTGGGGAAGTACTGCCGGTGTTTGAGCGGTATCTGATTAACGGGCAAACGCTGGAGGTTGGGACACGGGTTTTGCCGAAGGTGCGGGATTGGCCGTGGTGGGAAGTGCCGAAGCCGTTGCTGGACAGTTTGACCAAGGAAAACCCTTCGACACTGATTGGCAATCTCCTGCAATGGCTCGAAGAAGAACGTCCGGACCTTTACAACGCTTGGCCAGAGAACAACCTGAAGCTGAAAGTCAGCCGTTTCGTGCGCCGCCCGGATGCGCCGAAAAACCTTAAAGAAGCACTGTTAAACCACCTGATTCTGGAGCAAGGCTGATGGATCGCGTTGCCACTATCGAAACCCAATTGGACTCCTTCAAAAACAGCCTCAAGCTGTACCGCGAGGAAACCAAGAGCTGGTACGCACAGCTTGCTGACAAAGCCAGCCGAGCTGCAGACATGCCCTCCCTTCTTGGTATGGAGCGCGTGATCAAGGCCGGTGACTCCAGCAAATCTGTCAGCATGACTGATGGAGATTTTTCATACGTCGCCAAGTGCCCGCTTGTAGGACCACTGCTGATTGAGAGCAAATTCGAATCGGTTTTCGACATCCCTATCGGCGATATCAAGGTCGATATCATTGCCGTGGATGGAGGCGCCAAGTCGACGATTACCTTGGATAAACAGGGTAAAGGCAGTTTTCAGGGACAGCCTGGAAAATCCTACAAGATCCACGTCCACGATCAAGTGACGCCTGCGCAGATCGACACGCTCTTCAAATCCTACGACGGCTTAGCTGCCGATCTAGAAGGATTCCTGCGCAAAGAATGGGCAGGCTTCAAACCGCAGTGGTCGAATCAGAGTGCGTCAGCCAAAGCGATGGCAATTGGGGTCGGCATTCTCGAAGGTGGATGGGAAGCTATCAAAGGCGTTTGGGATGGCATCTCAAAGGCCTTGGACATCCTTCAAAACCCTAAAAAGTTCGCAGAGGATTTAGGGGCCGGTGCAGAGGAACTGATCAAGCTGGCCAAAGAGGCGCCAGATGTGATGAAACAGGCCATGTTGCTTGCCAGCGACGAGGCCGCGCTGTTCTTGATGGTGCATTGCGCTTCAATCTGGGTTTCAGCATTGCCACCGACGCAGGCGGCTGGCCAAACGGCGAAGATGACATCTGCAGCCGTCATCGGAATTCTCATCGACATCGTGATTTCGGTCGTATTGACCGTAGCAGCCGAAGGCGCCGGGCTATTTTATCTGGCCGCACGTTTAGCGAAGTACGGCCAGATCATCGTCAAAGCTGTCACCGGATTCGTGAAGTCGTTATTCAGCATCATCAAGGGCTTCATGGGTTACGTCGGTAAATACGTCGCTGTCGCAGCTCGTGGAGTGGCGACTCGTGTAGAGAAAGGAGTCGCGCAGCTACGCTTTGATGGCAAACGTAATGCGACAGTTGAGCACGGCAAGCGTCCCGATGACGCCTCGAAACAATCGAAGAATCCTGACGACAAGAGTGCGGCGCCGGCGCAAGACACTTGCACCAACGGCTGCCCTGTCTCGATGGTCACGGGCGAAGAATTACTGACTCTTACCGATGGTCAACTCGATGGTCTGCTTCCGTTTGAGTGGACGCGCCTCTATCGCACCAGTGCGGTCGAGATCGACAGCCGCCTTGGGTTTGGTTGGAGCCACGCACTTTCTCACCGACTGGATCTGGATGATGAAGGCGTCCTGTGGACGGATAACGAAAACCGAACCACTCGTTTTCCGATGCCGACACAGCAACGCCCCGCCATCATCAACAGCCTGTCGAAAGCGGCCATCTACCTGGGATCGACACCAGGCGAACTCATCCTGACGCAGGCCGGGCAGAATCCGCGCTTTTATCATTTCCGTGCGGGACGCTTGATCACCATCAGTGACGCGTACAACAACCAGTTACAGCTAAGTTACGACTTCGCTGACCGAATCCAGCGTATCGACAACAACGCCGGACGCTCCCTGTTAGTCCGCCACGAAGATCGTCACATCGTTGCCGTGGATTATCAGCAGCGCCGTGCTGAGTACACGGAGCAGGGTCAACGGCAGGAGCCATGGATCACCGTTCAAACGCTAGTGACCTATCGGTATAACGCACAGGGCCAGCTCATCAGCGCCACCAATGCTGCCGGTGAAACTGAACACTATCGTTACAACGACCAACACGTCATTTTGGAACGACAACTGGCCGGTGGTGCGAGCTTTTTCTGGGAGTGGGAAAACGAAGGCAAATCGTCACGCAGCATCCGTCACTGGGCCAGCTTTTCGCAGATGGACTCGCAATACGCTTGGGACGATGCCGGCAAGGTTACCGTTACAAACGCGGATGGGAGCGAGCAGGTTTATGTGCATGACGAAAATGCTCGACTCATCAGCGAGATCGCTGCGGACGGCGCTGAGACTCAAAAGGCTTATGACGACAAAGGTCGGCTGATTGCAGAAAAGGACCCTCTCGGAGCAATTACCGAATACCGTTACAACGATGCCGGCCTGCTTGCCGTTGTTATTCCTCCTGAAGATGCGCCGACGTTCTACGAATATCGACATGGCTTTGTGAGTGAGATTCACCGAGGTAAAGCGAGCTGGAAATACCAGCGAAATAGCCAAGGCGATATCACCCGCCAGACAGATCCTGACGGCAACGAAACACACTACAGCTACGATGCCCAAGGTCGTGTGCTGGAGATCGTTCATCCAGACGGCGGACGGCATCAGCTCGCCTGGAATGGACTGGGTCAATTGCTCGAAGAAGCATTGCCCGATGGTGGTCGTCGTAAATACCGCTACGACGCACTGGGTCGTCAAATCACCCGCCAGGACGAACACGGCTCGATCACCCATTACCAATGGGATGCGGCTGGCCGTTTGACGCAGACCACACAGCCTGGCGGTGCGACCCGCACTTATACCTATAACGCCTACGGCAAGGTCACAGCCGAGCGCGATGAACTAGGCCGTATCACACGCTACGAATACGCCGACAATCTGCAACTTGTCAGCCGCCGCATCAACCCGGACGGCAGTGAGCTGCGCTATCGCTACGACAACTCACGCCTGCTGCTGACTGAGATCGAAAACGAGCGCGGCGAACATTATCAGCTCAACTATTACTCAAACGGGCTCATACAGCAGGAAACTGGATTTGATGGTCGCCGTACTGCCTACGAATATGACCTGAATGGCAACCTGCTGAAAAGAACTGAGTACGGCGACGACGGTAGCGAGCTGGTCACTGAATACCAACGTGACTCCGCTGGCCGCTTGCTTGTGAAGAAATTGGCCGATGGTGAGGAAGTTCACTACAGCTATGACGCACTCGGTCGCTTGGTCAATGTTGATGACGGTCATTGGCCACTGGCTTATGAATACGACTCCCAAGATCGGCTGATTACCGAGCACCAGGGTTGGGGCACCCTGCGCTACGAGTACGACAACGTAGGCCAACTAAAGCATTGCCGTCTACCGGACGGTAGCAAGCTCGACTATCGCCGGTTACCCGGCGGCAATCTCAGCAGCATTGACCTCAACGGTTCTCGCCTGACATCTCACCAGTTCAAAGCTGGTCGTGAACAGCAACGTCAGCAAGGCTTGCTGTTGAGTCAGTATCAATACGACGATCAGGGGCGCTTGCAGGCTCACAGCGTTAGCCAACGCGACAGCATCGTGCTGCAGCGCCGATATAACTACGACGCGGCAGGTAACCTCGCAGGCATCAATGACAGCCTAAAGGGTGCCCGTAACTTCCACTACGATCCGCTTGATCGCTTGATCAGTGTTCGGGGAGCAACACCGGAGAGCTTCGCGCACGACCCAGCTGGCAATCTGCTGGGCCAGAACAACGAAGGCACCGCCAACCTTGCCAACGTCAAAGGCAACCGCCTGCTGATGCAGGGTGACCGCCACTACGACTACGACGCCTACGGAAATCTGATTCGCGAGCGCCGCGGTACCGGGCAGAAGCTCGTCACTGAATACCGCTATGACTGCCAGCATCGCTTGATCGGCGTCAGCCTACCCGGCGGCAGTATCGCGACCTACAAGTACGACGCCTTCGGTCGACGTATCGAGAAAACAGTCGATGGCCACACCACCGAATTCCTCTGGCAAGGCGAACGGCTGATTGTAGAGAGCGGTGAAAGTCGGTATCGCACCTATGTCTATGAGCCAGACAGCTTCCGCCCCTTGACGATGCTCGACGGTGAAGGCCCTTTGAAAGCCACGCCGTTTTATTACCAGCTCGATCACTTGGGCACGCCGCAGGAGCTCACCGATTACAGCGGCGCAATTATGTGGTCGGCCAAGTATCGAGCCTACGGCAACCTGGCTACGCTGGATGTCGCGGAGATCGACAACCCGCTACGGTTTCAAGGCCAGTATTTCGACGCAGAGAGCGGACTTCATTACAACCGCCATCGGTACTACAGCCCGAGCACAGGACGATTTCTAACCCCCGACCCGGTAAAGCTTGCAGGTGGCCTAAACAATTACCAGTACGCCCCCAACCCTACCGGCTGGGTAGACCCGCTCGGACTAATGTTCAGGGCGATTACTAAAGCGATTTCTGGTGTTGCGAAAAAAGCACCACTGAAGCCCGCTGCGAACTGCCCCAAGCCTGGAGGATCATCTTCTCCGAACACTACCCCTACTCCTGCAGACTCCAGCGTAAAGACTGGAGACGTCACTCCACCGGCGGTCGTCGAGTCGAAGCCAGATTTTTACGTTGGCCCATCCGGACCGGACTCGACATTACCTTCGACGGCATATCGATACATGGGCTACAAAAACGCTGACGGAACAGTAAACACTCACGCGCAGAACACGATCAACACCGGCGACGCACGACTATCCTATTTTGGGTTCGACAAATTTGAGACTGGAGACGCTGCTACAGAAGCATTGCAGATGCGAGCGCCAAAGCATGTCACTCCTGCTGATCCCGACCCGGCGTGGAGTGATGGTCGCCTGCGATTGAAGTTCGACACACTGCAGCTCTATAAGGATGGCGAGCCAACCGTTACAGTGCCGTATGAGCTCGGTGGTAAGGGTCCGAATCTGGAACCGTTCACCAAAGCGTACCCTGACTACGGTACGGGTGGTGCGCGACAACTCATTCCGAAACCGGGTACCACCACCATCATTAAAGCGGATGAAGTCACCATCTTGCCGGAGAAGTAACAGTGCTGACCGATCTAGAGGCGCGCATAGCGCTCAAAGAACTGATTGAAAAATACCTCAAGGGAAGAGATCCGGATTACGACCGCCTGATCGAAATTGTACAGGACCCTTCGCGGCAAGTTCCGATCAGAGGTGTGCTCGAGGACATTAGACGGTACAACAAGGTCCAGTACACAAAGCAGGAGCTTGAGCTGATCGACGACCTTTTGTACATGTATGGATGAAGCACCCTCCGCCCTGAGGACTGCCGTCCAGGAAGGAGGTTCTGTTTGTAGTGGTCTAATGAAACCGGACACCCATTTAGGCGAGAATGCTCGCCAGATAGAGGTGTCTGATGACCAAACAACGTCGTTCCTTTTCCGCTGAATTCAAACGCGAGGCCGCAGGCCTCGTGCTCGATCAAGGCTATAGCCATACCGAAGCCAGCCGTTCGCTTGGAGTGGTCGAGTCCGCGTTGCGTCGCTGGGTTAACCAACTCCAGCAGGAGCGCAGCGGCGTTACTCCGCAGAGCAAAGCGCTGACGCCTGAGCAGCAGAAAGTCCAAGAACTGGAAGCGCGTATTGCTCGTCTTGAGCGGGAGAAATCCATTTTAAAAAAGGCTACCGCGCTCTTGATGTCGGAAGAGCACGAGCGCACACGCTGATTGATCAGTTAAGTACCCAAGAGCCGGTCGATTGGCTTTGCGCAGTCTTTGATGTCACTCGTTCGTGTTACTACGCCCACCGCCTCAGGCGCCGAAATCCCGACGTTGAGCGGCTTCGTTTGCGCAGTCGGGTCAACGAACTTTTCACGCAAAGTCGAAGCGCTGCCGGTAGCCGCAGTATCGTGTCGATGATGCAGGAAGACGGCGAGCAGATCGGGCGGTTTAAGGTGCGAGGCCTGATGCGGGCACTGGCGCTAGTCAGCAAACAACCTGGATCACATGCCTACAAACAAGCGACGGTCGAGCGGCCTGACATTCCGAATATCTTGAATCGAGAGTTTGATGTTCCGGCACCCAACCAGGTCTGGTGTGGCGACATCACCTACATCTGGGCTCAAGGGAAATGGCATTACCTGGCAGTCGTTCTGGATCTCTACGCACGCCGGATTGTGGGCTGGGCGCTGTCAAACAAGCCGGATGCGGATCTGGTCATCAAGGCGTTGGACATGGCTTACGAGCAGCGTGGCAGGCCTCAAGGGCTAATGTTTCACTCGCATCAGGGCTCGCAATATGGCAGCCGTCAGTTTCGCCAACGGCTCTGGCGTTACCGCATGCGCCAAAGCATGAGCCGTCGTGGAAACTGTTGGGATAATGCGCCGATGGAGCGTGTGTTTCGCAGCTTGAAAACTGAATGGATACCGACCGTGGGCTACATGACAGCTCAAGAAGCGCACCGCGACATCAGTCATTACCTGATGCATCGGTACAACTGGATTAGACCGCACCAATTCAACAACGGACTGGCCCCAGCTCAGGCTGAGAAAAAACTTAACGTCGTGTCCGGGATTAGTTGACCACTACAGATGCCTTCTTTCAGCCACTCTGCAAAGCTTGCATCAGCTGTCCAACAACTTTGGTTTCGACTGCGCCATCACTGGCGTCCGTCTCGAAAACAGCGCAACAAGCCGATGCGTCTCCATCGCAAATACGGTAGACAGCAATTACACTGTTTGGCCCGCAGCCCGTGTGCCCGCAGAGGGTAAATCCGCCGTCAATCGCTCCCTGCATCACACCAAGGCCGTAACCCGGCGTGATCCATGGGCGCCCGGGAATCGGGCCGCCTAATATTCGCGCTACCTGCATTTCCTGCAGCAAGCCTGTAGGAAGCAGGTCTGCGCAGAGGAGTCGATCCAGAAATAGCGCTGCTTGCGAAATTGGGCCGATCAGCAGGCCGTGATAAACCCAAGCAGGGTCATAATTTGAGGCGTCTCCAAGATGGGTCGTTTGAAAGTCTGCTCGCGTTTTAGCAAAGCGAACGTTCGAAAGGCCAAGTGGGGAAAGTGTTCGTTGAATCACTGCTTCATCAAACGTCAGATCAGTTAGCCGTTCAATTAGCCTGCCGATGAGCAAGTAGCCAACATTCGAGTAATGCCAACCGGCTCCGGGACAGTATCGAAGTCTGGTGCCGTCAAGGCGCCGCATCATGTCATCTACCGACCAGGCCGACACATTATTCCTGACAGCGGCGTGATACTCCGCAAGTTCGCCGTAATCGGCCAGACCCGCCTCATGCCGCAGTAATTGACGTAACGTGAAAAGCTGTTCAGGAATTTGCTCGTCCAGCCCGATGAGTCCATCACGAACCAACGACAGGGCTGTTGCAGCCAATACTGTTTTCGTAAAACTCCACCAAGGGATCATCAGTTCTAATCGGTCAGTCGTTTGTGGCTGACCATTTGATATGAGTGAACTGAGCATTGGCTTCCTTGGAGTGCTGAGCGAATAGGCAGCTCGACAAGATAACTCAACCACGCGTTTTTCCAGAGTATAAAGTCAGGCGTCTGTACCGACCTGAACGACTGCTATTGGCAGATTCTGTTGAAAAAGTAGCTCCCCTGTCTGGCCTGCGGCAAAATCTCTGCATTGGCCAGCAGGGAAGCACGCAGCATGATGGGACAGTTATCGAGTGGGCAGGAGCGGCTGTTTTACTCGTTCAACCTTGAAGATCACATTCCAGCCAATCACCTTCTGCGCAGCATTGATCGGTGTCTTGATCTGAGCGACCTGCGCCATTACCTCGCCGATTTCTATAGCCCGATTGGGCGTCCGTCGATTGATCCTGAACTGATGATCCGCATGCTGATCGTCGGCTACTGCTATGGCATCCGCTCCGAACGGCGGTTGTGCGAAGAGGCCCATTTGAACCTGGCGTATCGCTGGTTCTGCCGGTTGAGCCTTGAAGATGAAGTCCCCAACCACTCGACCTTTTCCAAAAATCGACACGGCCGTTTTCGGGACAGTGATCTGTTTCGCTGGTTGTTCAATGAAGTGCTGCGTCGCTGCATGGACGCAGGCCTGGTTAAAGGCGAAGGATTTGCCGTGGACGCCAGCATCATCAAAGCGGATGCGAGTCGGCAGCGCGGCGTACCGGGTGATGAACAGGTCAACTGGAGCGATCCGGCCCTGAGCACCCGCGCCGTGCGTGAGTACCTTGAAGGCCTCGATGAAGAGGCTTTGGCCGAAACGCTACCGAAGCGCCTGTCGCTGACGGATCCTCAAGCCCGCTGGACAGCTGCTCCAGGCGGACCAGCGTTCTACGCTTACTCCACGAATTATCTGATCGATACCGAGCACGGCGTCATCATGGATGTGGAACCCACACCGGCTCATCGAACCGCCGAAGTCGAGAGCACCAAGACGATGATCGATCGGGTCGAAGCGCAGTTCGACATCAAGCCAGAGCGCCTCATTGGCGACACCGCTTACGGTACTGCGCCGATGCTGGCCTGGATGGTGGAGGAAAAAGACATCGAACCGCATGTGCCGGTGTGGGACAAAACCGAGCGCAAGAACGACAGCTTTTCGAGTAACGATTTCCACTGGAATGAAGAGGCTGAGGAATACCGCTGCCCAGCCGGCAACGTATTACGCAGTGAATGGCGAGCCTTCAAGAGCGAGCGTTCGCACGTCACAAAAGCCAACACCATCATCTTCCGATCCAGACAGACCGACTGCGCGACATGTCCGATGAAAGCCAAGTGCTGCCCGAACACTTCGATTCGCAAGATCGTCCGCAGCGTCCATGAAGCCGCTCGTGATGTGGCTCGACGCATCGCAGCGACGCCGGAGTACGTGCGCTCTCGCCACGAACGTAAGAAGGTCGAAATGTTGTTTGCCCACCTCAAACGCATCCTGAAACTGGATCGCTTGCGACTACGTGGCATGAGTGGCGCGTCCGATGAGTTCACGCTGGCGGCCGCGGTACAGAACCTGCGACGTCTGGCCAAACTTGCATCTCAAGGGCCACCTTCTACGGGATAGGTGCGCCTGCACGAAGCAAAAAACCTCAAACCAACCCACTAACAGAGCAGCAAAGATCAACGAAGGGCCGAGAAACCACTCAATGTGGTGAGTGGGTTCTCCGGTGGTAGCCATGCCTGAGCTCTGGCGAGCTGAAAATCCGACTTTTTCAACAGAATCGGCAGTTTTCTGCCTGTCGCGACTGGCACCAGTAGGTCAACATTGGCTTCCTGACCTGTTTCGAAGCGAACGGTGGTTCACCACCAAGATGGAGCGTGTGGTGAAATCTTGAAATTAAGGGCCTCTAAGTTAACGAGTAGAGAGCTATCCTTAATTAAGATAACTCCTTCGTGGAATATAACGCCTACTTCCCATTCGACCTTGTCGGGGTGATAAACGCACAAGCTGTCACACTCGCCAATAAAATCACTTTCATTAAGGGCAATAATTTTAATTAAGTCATCGGTGATTTGAAGTCGCTGAGTGCATCTACCGACAATGTGGCTCGGGTAAGTTGTAACCGGCAAAGCATTGACTGTGGTTGGAGAGTCGGCGTGAAAGCCAATTATACTTTCGGCGCTCGATTCTGGGTAAAGCCAAATCACTAGTTCAAGTCGCGCTTTACTCGTCAGCTTCGAAAGCAATAGGATTTTCCTAGTAAAGCTGCTCTCTGTGATGTAAAGCATCGCATCTATTTTACCTGTCATTTTTTGGCGCGCCCCTTTTTCAACCCATGTGTCGAGCGTAGACCGTAATCAAAAGCTACTTCTTGAGGAATAAAAATATTTCTGATTTGCGGGACACATCTGTACGACTGGAATTACCCGCGAGGGGCACGTCCGCTCCTGGCCGATTTCAGCCTTTCGCGAGAAGTAGAAAACGTCGCAAAAAAGCTTAGTATTCCCTTGCTGAAAACCCCTCCTGGCTCTGGCCTTAAGGTGATAGGAAAAATGCAAAACGTCACATCCTCAATCTGGTGCATCGCTCCCGAGTTGGGTACTCCTGAATCACCCGCGATACTGGCAGCGTCAGCTAGCCTCTGGGTGGCATACTTCCGGCCGGGAAACGAAACGCTTGCCGTTGTGAGGTTTACGGGGCTTATAGACCATCGTCTGGCCCCCATCAATGATCAGGGCTTGGGGCGCCATCGCTACGTGGCGAGCGGCTTGCAGCCGTACTCTTTCAACGAACTGACAGGCACTGAAGAAACGAACTACTGGCGGACATTGGGCGCGAGGCATTGGGTGGTTACGTTCCAGGATACAACCTTGGATGTCATTGCTCGTGGCGGCGACGTTGTATCCTCAGAGTTAACAGAAGCATCGCCACTCGAAGCTTTAATTTCGCAGTTGCGGAAAAGCAGCCACTGCGAACGGTGACACTTATCAGCTCGCAAATGTCAGCTTCTGGCCGAAAGCAGCCGCTCATTACAGCTCGTTGCATAACCCTAGCCCGCTTTTGCTGCCTCGATCACCGTATAAGAGCAAGGCGCTTCTGTGGATCCCTCCGACATCGAAAACACCGACGACTGGCTCGGCTGCCCGACGCCGCTCGAAACCTGCCCGCAGCAGCTCGCCCTTTACGAAAATGAGTTCGAGGAACTGAACCTGCAACTGCGCCAAGCCAGAGAGCGCATATTCAAGCTGGTCGAGATGAACGATGAACTGTCTGCTGGCAAAGCCAAAGCAGAAGTCGCACTCAAGAAATCCTTCGCTGATGCTGCGCGACTCCAAAGCTAACGAGCAGAGCTACTCGGACAGGTTGTGTCCGATCAGCGTGACCACCTCTTCCTTGAGAATCAGCGCCTACTGAGGGAAGCTCGCGAGAGGAACAGCTGAGGGCTAGGCTCAGGGTTCACTTTGAGGAATCAGTCGATGTGCGGACGACTCTCCCAGTACAGCGGCATTCACGACTTCGTGGCGGCGCTGAGCATGCCGAATGCACTTGTCAACTCGACCGGGGATCAGCCCATCGAGCAGTACAACGCCGCGCCGACCACTCAACTTGCGCTCTTCCACCAGGACGGCCAGTTTCTTCACGCCGACATGGTCCGGTGGGGATGGCGACCACACTGGGCCAAGGATCGCGCCGCGCCGATCAATGCCAGGGTCGAGAAAGTCGCCCATGGCCCGTTCTTCCGCGCGATCTGGCCGCACCGGACGGTCATCGCGATCAACAACTGGTTCGAGTGGGTCGACGAAGGAGAACCGAGAAAGCAGCCCTACCTGATCAGGCATCGGGACCAGTCGCCGATTCTCTGCGCCGCCATCGGCCAATACCCGAACGAGGAGCACGCGCCAAGCGAGCATGACGGCTTTGTGATCATCACCGCGGACAGCGCCGGCGGCATGGTCGATATTCACGATCGCCGGCCCGTGGTGCTATCGCCCGAGCTCGCCCGGGAATGGTTGGACCCGGCCACCCCGAAAGAGCGCGCCGAACAGATGGTGCTGCACCAGGGCGAGCCGACAGAGACGTTCGAATGGTACAAGGTTGACCGGGCCGTGGGGAACGTCCGGAATCAAGGCCCGGAGCTGATCAAGCCGGTCGATTGATCAGCGCTTCGACAGAGTTTTAAGACGCTCCACCAGCGCGGCTTCAAAAATGGTGTACAGCTTTTCAGCATCGCCGGCACGCAAAGCACCGCCGGTTTCCAGTCCAAGCACGAAGCCATCCGCCCGAGCACCTGCCTTCACAGCGATGATCATCGAGTCGGCCCGGACAATTTGCGCCAGCAGTCGATCTGCTTCTCGCTGCATCTTTTCGCTCAGCACTACGCCTTCCACATTTGCCACCCATCACCTTAATGCGATATCCAATAAATCACCGTAAACACAAGCGCGATCCAGACGAAGGACGAAAGAACCTCCAATCCTGCAAACGTTTTGTTCATGGGGCTCAAAGTCTGAAAATTAAATACATCCGATTGAGGATGGAAAATCAAGACTGCCGATCAGCTTCCTGCCAGTCAGACAGAACGGCGGGAATGCGCTGGCTGAATGGCACCCTGAGATTCGCGCAAATCATCTTTTCCTATCACAGCCATTAGAAACCGACCTATTGAACGATTCAAACTTGATTAGAATCATAACGCTAACTTTTAGTACGCAAAACAATGGCTGCTTGGCAATTTTTATCACCGGGAGAAGAACGTATGCCTCTTAGCGACACGATTCACAGAGCAGCGCTCAGCGCGGAGGAGCGCTCCTCCATCGCTGAAATCGAGGCGACCACAAATATTCTGCAACTCGTCACTCGGATGACGGGGACGCGTTTTGCCGCAATCGCAAAATTCACCGAAGCAGAATGGATAGTTTGCTCCGCCTACGATCCGCTGGGCCTAGGGATAAGCGCCGGGGATACCTTGGAGTTGGAAACGACGCTTTGCAGCGAATTCCGAAGGGATCCTCAAGTACTTTTCATTCCCCAGGTCAGTCAAAATGACAGATTTTCTGCGCGATTAGTTGTGAAGCAATATTTGATTGAAAGTTACGCAGGAGCACCTATTTTCCTTCCCGATGGACAACTGTGGGGAGCGCTATGTGCTTTGGATTCTCGGGCAGTCTTGTTTGATGACCCGGATCTTGCGGACACATTAGGCCTATTCGCGAGACTTATCGGGTGCATTTTTTACGCGAACCTGACGGGTGCGGGGAGCGGCTACGGTAAGGCCGGAACAAGCGTCACGGAGTAATGAGGGTTCTTATAACGCTCGGCCCCCCTGCAACACGCTCAACCCTTGATCGCCGGTTTCGGTGATGGCAGTAATTCGATGAGCATGCACCGACTCAAGATGGGTTCGTACGGCTGCATGATCCACGCCACCGGCCGACGCCACCCGAATGCACTCCCCTTCGCGCCCAACGGCACCATCGGATGAAACCGACGATGCCCAAGTGCACCGTCACTCGCAGAGCCCACTCACGAAAGCCCGTCGAACCAACCCAAAACACGCAGCACCTTCGCATACGTCTTTTCATTCGAAAGCAGCACTAGCAGCATCAGAACGCTCCCCATGACAGTGAAAAGAACACCGCCTGTTCCCTCGATGGCAATCAAAAATATCCCCAACACCAGGAACGCTGCTCCAAGTGCCCCAAATACTCTTCGGCTCTCCTTCTGTTCGGGATATTTGTTGAACATTCACGTTCTCCACATCCGGTAGCGCACGCGTCAACTGTAGACCAGACCCGAGCACTCACCTGTGTCTAAATAACCAGCCACCACTCATAATGCCGCCCCTCCCGACTCCCTCATCAAAGTTCGACAGCCATGCCTGAAGAGTTCGAAGTACCAAGCCCTCACGAACAACATATTGAACACACTACCCACCATGCCCATGCACAAGGCGATCGCTTTGCCAGCAAGATCGCAGTCATGACGGCGATCATGGCGACTGTCGGTGCCTTGATGAGCTATCAGGCCGGCTCGACGGAAAGTGAGGCGGCGATGGACAAGAACAACGCCGCCATCCAGAAGACCGAAGCCGCCAACGAATGGAGTTACTACCAGGCCAAGTCCAGCCGGCAGAACCTGTCGGAGCTGGCCAGCCATCTGCCGGGGCTGGACTCCGCCCATTATGTTGCCGAGGTGCAGCGCTACGGAGAGCAGAAAGAGCAAGCGCGCAAGAAGGCCGAAGCCCTTGAACAACAGGCGCACGAATGGGATGAGAAATCGGAGCAGATGCTGCATCAGCACCACCGCTGGGCCCAGGCGATGACCGCGATTCAGATCGCCATTTCACTGGCGGCCATCACCTTGCTGACGCGCAAGGAATGGCTCAGACGCGTGTCTTTTGGGGCTGCGGGTTTGGGGGTCATGTTGGGTTCACTGGCCTGGCTGCATATTTGATCGTTGAGTCTGACCCTGCTCGGCAGGGTTGATGCGGTGGGCATGACCGGCATCTCTTTGCGCAGTGCGCCCCGCCAGCCAGGCAAGCACAGACGCAACAACCAGCACCGCTGCGCTAAGCTCGAATGTGGCTTTGTAACCACTCAGATCAAATGCCAGGCCACCAACGATTGCGCCTGCGGCGATCGCCAGTTGCACGATGGCCACCAGCAACCCTCCGCCGGCTTCAGCATCTTGCGCAAGCGTCTGCGCCAGCCATGTCCACCAGCCGACCGGTGCCGCCGTAGCGACCAGTCCCCAGAGGCCGAGCAGCGCTGCAGTGAGCAATGGCGAGGCGCCGACGTTCACCAGCGCCAGTGCGATGATCGCCATAATCAGCGGGATCACCGTCAGCGTGCGATAGAGGCCTTTGGCGATGAATCGTTCGATCAGGAAAGTGCCGATGAAACCGGCAAGGCCCAGTCCCAGCAGCATCAAGGACAACGTCGAAACGCCGACGCCAGTGACCCCCTCAAGAAATGGGCGCAGGTAGGTGAACAGCATGAACTGCCCCATGAAAAATACGCTGACGGCGATCATGCCCAATGCGACTGGCAAGCGCTTCATCAGACGCAGGACATTGCCGCTCCCCGCCTGGCGCTCGTTCTTGAAAGATGGAAGGCTTATCAGCAGCCACACGGCCGCAATCGCCGCAACGGGAACCACACAGAAAAATGCTCCGCGCCAGCCTATCAGCGAGCCGAGGAAGCTACCCGCCGGCGCGGCGATGACTGTCGCCAGCGCGTTACCGCCATTGACGATGGCCAGCGCCCGGGACACCTGATCGGGCGGCACCAGACGCATGGCGGTCGCCGCCGACAATGACCAGAAACCGCCGATGGCGATGCCGATCAAGGCCCGTCCAAACATGAATGACGGGTAGCCCGGCGCAAACGCGACCACCGTGCCAGACACGATCATCAGCAAGGTCAGGCACAGCAGCAGCTTCTTGCGCTCAACGCGCGCGGCGACCGCGGCAATCGCCAGGCTGGTGAACAAGGCGAAGGCACCGGAGACGGCAATCCCCTGCCCGGCCTGGCCTTCGCTGATGTGCAGTTCTGCGGCAATGGGCGTCAGCAGGCTGACGGGCATGAATTCCGAGGCGACCAGGGCGAATGCGGCCAACGACATGGCCAGCACAGCGCTCCAGCCGCGCTTTTCTGTGGAAAGAGAGGTCATTGGAACTACCTGGGGTACGAGAGGCGTCCGGGCGATTGCCCGGACGCGCTGTTTTTCACTGCGCCAGCGTCGCGTTGTCGATCACGAACCGGTATTTGACGTCACCTTTGAGCATGCGCTCGTATGCCTCATTGATCTGCTCGGCACGGATCAACTCGATATCCGAAACGATGCCGTGTTCGGCGCAGAAATCGAGCATCTCCTGGGTTTGCGGGATGCCGCCGATCATCGATCCGGCCAGGGTGCGACGCTTCATGATCAGATTGAACACGTTGGGCGATGGGTGCGGCGAAGCCGGCGCGCCCACCAGAGTCATCACGCCGTCACGCTTGAGCAGGACCAGCAAAGCGTCGAGGTCGTGCGGGGCAGCGACGGTATTGATGATCAGGTCAAAGCTTTTCAGGTGCGCGGCCATTTGCTGCGCATCGCTTGAGACCACCACTTCATCGGCACCCAGGCTTTTCGCTGCTTCACGCTTCGATTCCGAGGTGGTGAACGCCACCACATGCGCGCCCAGCGCATGTGCCAGTTTGATGCCCATGTGACCGAGGCCACCGACGCCCACCACGCCGACTTTCTTGCCGGGGCCAGCGTTCCAGTGCCGCAGCGGCGACCAGGTGGTGATGCCCGCGCACAGCAGCGGCGCCACGGCAGCCAACTGCGCTTCGGGATGACGAATACGCAGTGCGTAGCGCTGGTGCACAACGATCGCCTGCGAGTAGCCACCGAGGGTCCAGCCCGGGGCATCCGGGGTCGGGAAATTGTAGGTGCCGATCATGCCGTCGCAGTAGTTCTCGAGGCCTTCGGCACACTCTTCGCAATGCTTGCAGCTGTCGACGATGCAGCCCACGCCGACCAGATCGCCCGGGGCGAACCCGCTGACCTTTTGGCCTACCGCCGTGACACGACCGACGATTTCATGGCCGGGCACACAAGGGTATTGCGTACCCTCCCATTCGGCGCGCACCTGGTGCAGATCCGAGTGGCAGATACCGCAGTAGGCAATCTCGATCTGTACATCTTCCGGGCCGGGATCGCGACGCGTGATGCGCAGAGGTTCAAGCGGTTTATCGCCGGCATGGGCGCCATAAGCGAAGACTTGCATAGGGACTCTCCTATAAGGGCTTTCCTGTAACAGCCCGACACATTCTCCCGGTCGATCCGCCTCTGCCCTAGTGCATTCCTCTTGAATGCTTGCCTGATCCTCTGAGGATGCAGGGCGATGGATAGGAAACGCCTCGGCAGCGGATTAGAGTTCGATCAACAGGAGTGACCCCCACATGATCGATAGCCCCCTGCGCCATGAATCACCGTTGGCGTTGAACATTGACCCGCGCGTGAGCGTGCCGGGTGACTTCGCCACAGCCATACCCGGGCTGTCGCTGTTTCGTCGCGATCAGCCGGCGCCCCCGGCAGTGTGTATGGTCGAGCCGAGCCTGATTCTGGTGGGCCGTGGTGAAAAACGCTTGTGGGTCGGTGGCGAGGGCTACAGCTACGACCCGTCGCGGTTTCTGGTCACCTCACTGGACTTGCCCGCCAACTCCGAGGTGATGCTTGCCAGTCCAGATCAGCCCTGTGTCGGGCTGGTGCTGAAACTGGATGTCGGCATGCTCGCCGAGGCCCTCAGCAAGGGCGGTTTGCCCGCCAGGCGCCATCCTTCGATGAGCACAGGCGCGGGCATTGGCAGCCTCTCGCCCGCCCTCGAAGACGCCCTTGATCGCCTGCTGACATTGCTCGATGAGCCCGAGGCGATCCCGGTGCTGGCGCCGTTGATCCTGCGGGAAATCCACTATCGACTGCTCAATACCGATCAAGGCGCGCGGCTGCGACAAATCATTGCCGTGGATGGCCAGGGTTATCGCATCGCCAAAGCCATCGACTGGCTCAAGGTCAACTACACCGAGGTGCTGCGCATCGAAGAGCTGGCGGCGCGGGTGCAGATGAGCACGCCGACCTTCCACCATCATTTCCGCCAACTCACCGGCATGAGCCCTTTGCAATATCAGAAATGGCTGCGGCTGAACGAGGCCCGTCGGCTGATGCTGACCGAGCAACTGGACGTCTCGCGGGCAGCGTTTGCGGTCGGCTACGAAAGCCCTTCGCAATTCAGCCGTGAATATGGCCGCCTGTTCGGCACCGCGCCGAGTCGCGACATTGCCCTGTTACGCGGGCAGCCATTTGAGGCAGAAGCGCCCGGTGCAGTCGCGAACTGAACGAGTCAATGGCTAGACTTCCCCCACCGCCAGCCCTGGCCTGGACGCGCCATGCTGGCGTGCAGCGATCAGCCCGATAAAGGAAATCAGCAACGCCAGGCCAATGGTCGAGGTCACCTCGAGCCGGTGTTCGGGTGTGAACATCATCACCGCCAGGGCGGCGCAGATAAACGCGATGACCAGATAGGTCAGCCAGGGAAACAGCCACATCCGGAAGGCCAATTGGACATTGCGACGGAGAAGCATCCGGCGCATGCGTAACTGCGATATCGCGATCACCAGATACACCAGCAACGCGATGGCGCCGGAGCTGGCGAGCAGGAACTGAAACAGTCCGGCGGGCATGAAGTAGCTGAACAGCGTCACCCCGGCGCCGATGACGGTACTGGCGACCACGGCGGCCCTTGGCACCCCTGCCGGCGATGTCACTTTCAAAGCGCGCGGCGCATCACCACGGCGCCCCAGCGAGAACAGCATCCGTGACGAGATGTAGATCGACGAGTTCATGCAACTGGCAACCGCGATCAGCACGACGACATCGACCATGGATTTCGCGTGAGGAATGCTCATCAGCTCCAGCGCGCGCTGGTAGGAGCCAACGGACGCCAGCAAAGGGTCGTTCCAGGGCACAACGGAAATGACCACGAAAATCGACAACAGGTAGAACACGCTGATGCGCCAGATCACCGAGCGCGTGGCCTTGGCGATGTTCTGTGCGGGATTGCTCGATTCCGCCGCCGCGATGGTCACCGCTTCCGTACCGATGAAACTGAACATGATGGTGATGAAGGCCCCGACCACCGCGGACAAGCCATTGGGTGCAAACCCGCCGTGTTGCTCCATCAGTTGGCTCACCCCACTGGCTTGATGCTCAGGCAACCAGCCCATCAGTACCGCGAAGCCAAGACCGATGAAGCCGATGATCGCCACGACCTTGGCCAGCGCGAACCAGAATTCGAATTCGCCGTACTTGGACACACTGAACAGGTTGGTAATCACCAGCAGCACGATCGACAACAACGCGAACAGCCAGGCATCGACCTGGGGAAACCACTGGTTGAGGATGTGGCCTGCAGCAAGCGCCTCGATGGGGATGACCAACACCCAGAACCACCAGTAGAGCCAGCCGATGGTGAACCCGGCCCAGCGACCGATCGCCTGGTCAGCATAGGTGGAAAAAGACCCGGTATCCGGGTGCGCCACGGCCATTTCGCCGAGCATGCGCATGACCAGTACCACCAGCAGACCAGAACACAGATAGGCCAGCATGACGGCCGGACCCGCCGCGGCGATGGCGTGTCCGGAGCCTACGAACAATCCTGCGCCGATGATCCCGGCAATTGACAACATGGTGACGTGGCGCGGCTTGAAACCCTGCGCCAGCTGACCGTTCGAGTCCTTCGAGTTCAAGCTATTCATTGTTTTTGTTGTTCTCTGGTGATCGACGTTCGGGCGTACTGACTGAGGGTGGCGACGAAACGATGTGTCACCTTACGTGGCAGGCGCTGATCGAAAATGGCCCGTGAGCGGCATCGTCGTGCCTGATTTCGACATGCTGCGCTGCGCTCAATCCTGCGCAGGACAGCTGACTTGACGCTGCGCCGGGGTTCGCCGGAAACGCAGGTCAGCCATTCCCCCGCACAAACCGGTCACGTCCCTGCGCCTTGGCGTTGTACAGCGCCTGATCAGCCACCTCGATCAACCCTTGCAGACGATCCAGTTGCGGGCCTGTGCCCGTCGCGATCCCGATACTCACACTCAGCCGTCCGAACGGACTGGCGTTGTGCGCAATGTTCTCTTGCTTCAGGCGGTCGAGAATGAGCTGCGCCACCACTGCGGCGCCGCCACTGTCGGTGTCCGGCATGATGACGCCCATCTCCTCGCCACCGTAACGAGCGAGCAGATCTGACGGTCGCCGCACACACGCCTCAAGGATTCTGCCAATGGTCTGCAGACAGGTATCGCCGGCAACATGTCCGAACGAATCGTTGTACAGCTTGAAGTAGTCGATATCGATCATCAGCAAGGCCAGCGTCGTACCATCCCTTTGTGCACGCCGTGCCTCCATGGCGAGGCTCTGGTCAAAGCAGCGCCGATTCGCCAGCCCCGTCAGGGCGTCCTTCATCGCCAGCAACTCAAGCTGGCGATTGGATGACAGCAACTGCTGCTGCGTCCCGCGCAACTGATCTTCCGCCCTGGTGCGCCGACGGATATCCAGGATCAGGAACCAGCCGATCAGGCCGGTCAGCCCCAGCAGCCCCGTCACCACCACGGCCGACAGCCATGCCTCCATGCGCCAGGCAGCGAGGGCCTCACGCTTGCCGAGTGCGACAGTGGTTATCAGCGGCAGCCGATCACTCTTGCGGAAGGCGTAGAGCCGCTCAACACCATCCAGGCTGGAGGTAAACGATGCCGTACCGACGGATCGATCGACGAGATACTTTGCATAAATCGGCGATCTGGAAAAGTTGCGCCCCATGTCCTGCTCTCGAAACGGATAGCGCACCAGCAACGTGCCATCGGTATAGGACAAGCCGATGGCGCCGTCCTGCCCAACGTCGATCTTGCCAAACAGGCGCAGGAAGTTCTCGACGCCCAAAGTCACCGCGACCACGCCGGCAAACGCGCCGTGAGCATCGTTGAAACGGCGGCTGACGGTAATCACCCACTCCTGATTGGAGCGGCTCTGAATCGGCGGACCGATAAAGGTCTCACGGGATGGATCGTCGCGATGATGGATGAAATAGACGCGATCGCGGCTGCTCGCCCCGGCGGGAATCGGCCGATTGGAAGACATCAGCCAGCGTCCCTGATTATCGTAGATGGTGACGCCACTGAGCTGGGGCATCAACGGCTGTTGGCGGTCGACCAAGGCGCTCAGCCGCTCGATCTGTGCCTGGCCACTGCCTTCGGTTTCCAGGCGTTCGACGAGTCCGAGCAACAGCAGTGAACTCTGGCGGACGATACCTTCGGAGTAAGTCGCAAGCGCCTGGGTCAGGTTCAAGCCATGAACATCGACTTCTTCCAGTGCCCGTTCTCGAGAGGCCAACACCTTCCACACCGTCAATGACGCCAGGGAGCAACCGATCACCAACAACAAAAGCACCACGAGGCGGGTATCACGCTTCACATTACTACCTATTGGAAAGTCCGGTTTTCCGTTCCAGCGACTGGTGGATCGACTCAAAGGCGGCAGCCGCCTGTCCTTGTCGTGAACAAGGATACAAGCAGCAACGGATTATGCAGCGTATTTCTGCTTTGCAACGCCTGGCCCGCACGAGCCGAGTCCTGGATTTCAAGCGCGCAGTTTCGCTCTCGGCGCAACGGTGACAAGCATGCCAGAGCAAACCATCATCAGGCTTTCAACATCAGACTGGAGCTGAAATCGACAATCGGCGGATTCCGCTCATACGCGATGAAACGGCACTTTCCGAGGTCTGCGCCCCCGCCCACAGCCAACTTTCTGACGCCTGTTTCACGACCTTTTACGCGGGTTTCTCCAAGCCTGAAATTTTGGCACTTTTGCACAACAAGTTGACATCCAAAAGCATGCCATGGGCGACCGATATCATTAGAGTATGCGCCCTTAAAAAGGAAAGGACTCTCGATGACTCAGTCACTCTCACGGCGCGTTGTGGCGATTACCGGCGCCCTGGGGAATCTCGGCGAGACCCTGGCGGACATGGCGGCGGCCCAGGGCGCGGATCTGGTGCTGATCGATCAGGCGACGATTGCGCTGCCCAGTTCGCACAATCGACTGGTCCTGTCCGGCATTGATCTGGCGTCTCTCGCCGATTGCCAGGAGGTCGCCCGGCAGATCAACCGCTATTTCGGCCGACTCGATGCGCTGGTCAATGGCGCCGGCGGCTATGCGTGGGAGCCGTTGCTCGGCGGGGCGATAGACGCCTGGGATCGGCTCTACACGCTGAACCTTCGAACCGCATTGAACGCCAGCAAGGCCCTGCTGCCGTTGCTGCTGCAGTCCTCGGCGGGGCGCATCGTCAATATCGGTGCGAGCATGGCCGCGAAAGCCGGGCTGGGCATGGGCGCCTACGCCGCGTCGAAATCCAGCGTACTGCGTCTGACCGAAAGCCTGGCCGAAGAGCTCAAGGACATGAGCATCACCGTCAATGCCGTGCTGCCCAGCATCCTCGACACCCCGCAAAATCGTGAGGCCATGCCCGACGCCGAGCATCAGCGCTGGGTCACCCCGGCCCAACTGGCGGCGGTCATTCTGTTTCTGATCTCGGAACAAGCTTCGGCGGTCACCGGTACCGGCATCCCGGTGATCGGGCGCATGTAGGGTCTACTGACGCCGCGCGCCTTGGCGACGTCGCTTCCTTCACCTTTCGGAAAAGCAAGATCACCGGATTACCGGACTTCCCCTCCCCCCATGCGACCCGCCACCTCCAGCGCTGCCTTCGTCAACCACGTCCTTGATGTCGCCGAACAACACGGCTGCGATGGCGATTGGCTGTTGCACCAGACCGGACTCTCACGCGAGCAGTTGTCCGACTCCATCGTGCGCATTCCCATGAAGCAGCTGCGTGCCCTGCTGGAACTGGCGGCGCGCAGCAGCAACCTGACGCATTTCGGCCTGCTGGTCGGCGCGGCCGTACGCCCCGGCACCTACGGCGTGCTGGGTTATGTGCTGATGACCAGCGCGACACTGGGTGAGTCGCTGAACATGATTTTGCGCTTCGGCAAGATCGTCTACGACAGCCCTTCCAGTCAGACCCGGATCGTCATCGGCGACGGCCGCGTGACCCTCGAAGATCAGCGCACCAATGAACTGGAACCTTATTGCGCCCTGCATCAGGAAGCCCTGATGGTTGGCTGGGCGGCGTTCGGCCGCTGGTTGATCGCCAGCAACCAACCGATGCTGGAGGTGCGAATGATGCATGCCGCTGTCGGCGAACCGGCGTTGTATGAGCATTTTTTTGGCTGCCCGGTGCAATTCGAGGCCGGGAGCAACGCGCTGGTGTTTGCCGAGTCGACACTCTCGGCGCGGATCCAGGGCGCCGACCCGCGCATGCATCGCAGCATGCTGCTGGAAGCCGACTGGCAGTTGTGTCTGTCATACCCGGCGTTTTCCGTGACCGACCGTTTGCGTGCCCTGCTCACCGAACAGTTGCCGACCGGCGATTTCAGCCTGAAAAGCCTGGCCCGGCAGTTGGCGATTTCGCCGCGTACTTTGCAGCGCAAACTCGCGGCGGAAGGCGAAAACTTCAATCAGGTACTGGAAACCATGCGCATGGAACTGGCCGACCATTACCTGCGTCGCACCGAGACCAGCATCATGAACATCGCCCTGATGCTGGGCTACTCGCAGGCCAGCTCGTTCAGTCATTCCTTCCGCCAGGCCCGCGGGATCTCGCCGGTGGATTACCGTAAGTTGCTGCGGGCCAGATAAGCCGCTTACGTGCTCCGCGACCTCAGGCGCTCGACGCTGACGTCGCCGCCTCATCGATCAACGCCGCCACCTCGGCCGCGCGTGACGCCAGCGAAGCATGGCTGGCATCCAGCGTGATGACTTTCTTCGCACCGAGGCGCGCCGACATCATCTTCTGGTTGTCCGGGTGGATCATGTGATCCTGACTGGAGATCTGATACCAGCTCGGCTTGTTTTTCCACGCAGGGTTGCTGATCGGATCGCCAAAGGTGCTGGCCACCGGCGCTTTCTGGGTGACCGCCATGACCAGCGCTTCATCGGCCGGCAGGTCCTGGCAGAAGCTTTCATGAAACTTGTCAGCCTTGAGCCACAGAAAACCGTCGCTGTCCGGTTCCAGATTCGGCGCAGCTTGCGGCAGATGTTGCTGAGTCAGGCCGCCCGGGCTTTCACCGGCATCCGGGGCGAACGCGGCGATGTACACCAGACCGACAACGTTGGGCTGATTACCGGCCTCGGTGATCACCGCCCCACCGTAGGAGTGCCCGACCAGCAGCACCGGCCCGGGCTGTTGCGCAATCATCTTGCGGGTGCGCTCGGCATCGTCGGCCAGCGAAGTCAGTGGCATCTCCACCGCCCGGATATCCGTGTAGCCCTTGCGCGTCAGCTCGACAATGACGTGGCCCCAATGCGCCGCGCCCCCCCAGAAACCGTGTACCAGCACGATCGTCGGTTTATTGCTCATGGCCTTGCTCCTGTCAGGATCGAAGATGTTTGCCAAACCGCCGCAGGAGTATGGAACCGATTCACGAGTTGGGCCACCAAGGACTTGAGCACGACACAACCATAGGCCGGCGCGGCGCCAGAGGCCCTGACACCACCCAATCAAAATTGTGGGAGCGGGCTTGCTCGCGAAGAGGCCATATCAGCCACCTCATATGCTGACTGACACACCGCTTTCGCGAGCAGGCTCGCTCCCACATGGGGATGCGCTGGGCCTGTGGTTCTGACCACATGGGGAGGCGTCTTTGGCTGGAGACGAACAACGGCTCGGCCTATTTGACCAGGCGCTTTTCCTTGGACGGTCGATAGCCGAAAAACGCGCTGTAGCATTTGCTGAAATGGCTCGGCGACACAAAACCACACGCCACCAGCACTTCCATCTGCGACAGCTCGGTGTGCTGCAACAGCCGGCGAGCTTCGGTGATGCGCAGTTCCAGGTAGTAGCGCTGCGGCGTGGTGCCCAGTTGCTCCTTGAACAAACGCTCCAACTGCCGTCGCGAGCGGCCGGCATACACCGCCAGTTGCTCAAGCTCCAGCGGCTCTTCGAGGTTGGCGTCCATCAGTTTGACCACCTCGCGCAACGGTGCGCTGACGCAGAGGTTTTCATCCGGCTTGATCCGCCGATACCGCGACTCCTCGAATGCCAGAATGTCTTCGATCCCTTCAACCAATGCCTTGCCGTGCAGGCCCTTGATCCAGTCCAGCGCCATGTGGAAAGCCCCCGACGGGCTGGACGCCGTGAGCCGGTCGCGATCGATCACATAAGGTTCGCTGCTGACCTGAGTCGACTTGGAAATTTCCGTGAGCGCAGGCCGGTGTTCCGGGTGAATCGCGCAACGATAACCATCGAGCAACCCGGCCCGCCCGAGGAACCACGCACCGTTCCACAAACCGGCCAGGCTGACACCGCGTTCCGCCGCCGCGCGCAACAGGCTGATCAACTCCTCACTGGCTTTCAGTTCCGTGCGATAACCGCCGCACACCACCAACAGATCCAGCTCGGCAAGGCTGGCCGGGTCAATGCGTGCATCGGGGCGAATCACCAGGCCCAGATCACTGATCACCTCGCCTTCACCCAGACCGAACGTGCGCGAAGCGAACAGCCCGGCACGCAACAGGTTGGCGGTAATGATCGTATCCAGGGCCTGGGTGAAGGCCGGCAGCGAAAAGTGTTCCAGCAGCAGGAAACCGGTGCGGGTGAGGCAGAAGTCAGCAGATTGTTCATTCAGATAGCGGAGATTTTTGCCCTTCATGCCTCCGCTGAATTGACGTCGTTCGATCAAGGTCTGGCCCATCGGTCATGTTGTTATCCGCCGATAGTTGGCTCGATGGGCCAAAGAGTCAATCACGCTTGCGGCTGATGACTGGTCACACAGTGAATCCCGCCGCCGCCGGCAGCAATCGCATCGATGTTCAGCAGCTCGACTTTGCGCTCCGGGTATAGCTTCGACAGCAGCTCGTAAGCCTTCTGATCGGCCGCCTTGTCACCGAATTCCGGGGCGATAATCGCACCGTTAATCACGAAGTAGTTGATGTAACCGGCGGCGAAATCCGGGTTGTTCTTGCTGAATTTGCTCTTGCGTGGATTGAGCGGCGGCGAAACGGTGTGGATCTGTAGCGGCCGGCCGTCAGCGTCGGTGGCCTTCTTGAGAATCTCCAGGTGCGCCAACGTGACCTGGTGATCGTAGGATTGCGGGTCGGTATCGAGGTTGGCGATGACCACGCCGGGCTTGATGAACCGCGCGTAGAAATCGACGTGGGCGTCGGTGATGTCCTTGCCCTTGATCCCCGGCAGCCAGATGATTTTGCGCAAGCCCAGCCGCGCCTTCAGTTCGGCCTCGACGTCAGCCTTGCTCCAGCCCGGATTGCGGTTGCTGTTGATCCAGCTGCTTTCGGTCATGATCCCGGTGCCGTGACCGTCGACTTCGATGCCGCCGCCCTCGCCCACCAGCTCGCTGCGCAGGTAAGTCGCTTGCGCATCATGGGCCACTGTCGCGGCGATTTTCGCATCCTTGCTGTGCTGCTGTTTGTCGCCCCAACCATTGAAGTTGAAGTCCACCGCACCGAGACCGCCCTTGTCGTCGATGACGAAGTTGGCGCCGATGTCACGCATCCAGATGTCGTCGAGCGCCGCAGTCACGTAAGTGACATTGCTCGTGCCGCAATACTCTTCGGCCAGGCTGCGCTCGCCTTTGCGACAGAACACCGTCACCGGCTCATACCGGGCAATGGCGCGGGCGATGCGGCCCAGCGCGGCCTGCACGTCAGCGGTGAAGTCTTCCCAGATCGCGTCCTGCGCACCGAACGCGATGAACGCGCGTTCGTGCTGGTCGCCCTCGTCCGGCATGAACCAATCCGGCGCGCTGGCTGCCAGCAGTTTGCCCGGCGACAGGCCAAGGCCCATGAACGCGGCGCTGACACCGGCGGCGACCGATACTTGTTTGATGAACTCACGACGAGTCGACATGTTGGCTTTCCTGAAAAATGGCCGGCGACCAGGCGCCGGCGGTTGCGTCACGGGGTGGCGGTTTTGAACTTTGTCCAGGTACGCATGCGGGCGCGCATGTCGGCCTGGGGAATGTCCTTGCCCGGGATCAATCGAGCATAGGTCGCGTCGTCGAGGTAGATGTCCGGGTTGTCGCGCATGGCGGCATCGACACTGGCTCGCGCCTTGGCGTTGGAGGTCGGGTAGCCGGTGAAGTTACTGATCGCGGCCATGTTCTGCGGGCGCATCACGAAGTTGATGAATGCGTAGGCGTACTCCGGGTGTTTGGCATCGACCGGAATCGCCATGGTGTCCATCCACACCGTAGTACCCTCGCGGGGAATGCGGTACTGGAATTTCGTGATCTTGCCAGCGCTGTCCGAGGTGCGTTGAGCCTGGGTCATGTCGCCGCTGTAACCCAGCGACAGGCACAGGTTGCCGTTGACCAGATCGGTCACCGGCTGCGACTGGAACTTGCGAATGTACGGGCGCAGTTTCATCAGCAAGTCACTGGCCGCCGCCAGATCTGCCGGTTTGGCGCTGCGCGGGTCGCGTCCCAGATAATTGAGCACCACTGCCAGCACCTCATCCGGCGAGTCGATCATCGAGATCCCGCAATCAGCAAATTTCGCCGCCAGTTCCGGTTTGAACAGCAGATCCAGGCTGTTGACCGGCGCATCGGCCATACGCTGCTGGATCTGCGCGGCGTTATACGTCAGGCCGATGGTGCCCCAAGTGTAGGGCACGGTGGCCTGGCTGGAATGTTCGTAATGGCTGCGCAATTTCTGCAGGCCGGGTTCGATGTCGGCCAGTGCTGTGAGCTTCGATTGATCCAGCGGCATCAGGCTGCCGGCACGCATCAGGCGCTCGGCCACGGTGTCACCGGGGAAGATCAGATCGTAGCCGCTGCCACCGGAGAGCATCTTGGCTTCGAGGGTTTCGCTGCCGTCCATGACGTCGTAGATCACCTTGATCCCGGTTTCGACGGTGAACCGGCTCAGGGTGTCTTCGGCAAAATAATCGGCCCAGTTGTACAGCCGCAGGGTTTTGTCCTCGGCATGCAGCGACGGGATCACGCAAGTCAGCGCCAGACCCAGCGCGCCGAGCAGTCGTTTGTGGTGCGTAGCCATGTTCAAACCCCTTGAGTATTCCAGCGTGCATGCAGGTGGCGACCGTCATGACTGAGCAGTGCGCCATACATGTCCGGCCGGCGATCACGGTAGATGCCCCAGCTCAGGCGCTCCTCGCGCATGGCGTCGAGATCGAGGCTGCGCACCAGCACGCCGGTGCTGTCGCGGTCGGCCTCGGCGAGCAACTTGCCCTTGTGGTCGCTGATGAACGACGAGCCGTAGAAGCGCATGTGCAGCGCCGGATCGGTGGTCGCGACCTCGCCCCCGACACGGTTGGAAGCCACCACCGGCAACAGATTGGCGGCCGCATGACCACGCATGGTCATCTGCCAGTGGTCGCGAGAATCCAGCGCCGCACAGCCAGGCTCAGAGCCGATGGCGGTGGGAAACAGCAGCACTTCAGCGCCCATCAACGCCAGACAACGCGCCGTTTCGGGGAACCACTGATCCCAGCAGATGCCCACGCCGAGGCGGCCGAACGCGGTGTCCCAGACTTTGAAGCCGCTGTCGCCGGGGCTGAAATATTCCTTCTCCTGATAACCAATGGCGTTGGGGATGTGGGTCTTGCGATACACCCCCGACAGGCGCCCGTCGGCATCGGCGACAGTCAGCGAATTGAAATACGCATTGCCGGCCTTCTCGAACCAGCTCAACGGCAGCACCACGCCCAGCTCTTTCGCCAGTGCGGCGAAGCGCTGGAGCATGCGGCTGTCGCGAAACTCCTCGGCCAGCGCCAAGTGTTTGTGGCTTTGCTCGATGCAGAAGTACGGCGTGGCGAACAGCTCCTGCAACAGGATTACCTGCGCGCCCTTCGCGGCCGCCTCGCGAACCAGTTGCTCGGCCTGATCGAGGTTGTGCTGCAGGTCCCAGGTGCACGGCATTTGGGTAGTGGCGATGGTCAGATGGCTCATCGATCAACCCTCCAGCGGCCAGGCAGGTTGCTGCTGGGTGATGCAATGCACGCCCCCGCCGCCATGGGCCAGGTGATTGATGCGCACCGGTACCACTTCACGTCCGGGGAACGCCTGTTCGAGTACTTTGGCAGCGACCTGGTCAGCCTCGATGCCGTAGGCCGGCATGATGATCGCGCCGTTGGCGATGTAGAAATTGGTGTACGAGGCACAGAACACTTCGGCTTCAGCGTCCACCGCTTCGCTGGCTTCGTAGAGTTCGATCAGCTCGAATTTACGGCCTTGTGCATCGGTCGCCAGCTCCAGTGCGCGGCGATTCTCGCGCGCCACTTCGGCGTACACCGAGTTCTGGTCGTGGGTCGCATCCACCAACAACACGCCGGGCCGGGCGAACGCACACACGCCATCGACGTGGCCGTCAGTCATGTCGCCTGTGACGTAATCCGGATCGCCCGGCAACCAGATGGTTTTCTTCACCCCCAGCAAGCGGCTGAAAATCTCTTCCATCTCGGCCTTGCCGATGCCCGGGTTGCGATTGGGGTTGAGCAGCACCGACTCGGTGGTGATCAGCGTGCCCTCGCCGTCAACGTGAATCGCCCCACCCTCGTTACTCAGCGGCGTGCCGAAGCATTCCAGGCCAAGATGATTGAGTGCGCGGCGTGCCAGGCTTTCGTCCAGATCGTGCGCCGACTTACCGCCCCACGCATTGAAGCGCCAGCTCACACCCGCCAGCCCTTGCTGCGGATGGCAAATGAAGCTCGGGCCGGAGTCGCGGCACCAACTGTCATTGACCGCCAGCGGGAGCAATTCGATGTTCGGCCCGCACAGTGCCTTGGCACTGGCGATGGCTGACGGATCGACCACCAGTTTCACCGGCTCGAAACGGGCGATGGCATTGGCCACCCGGGCGAAGTCTTCCTGCACCTGCGCCAGGGTCACGCGCCAACCCGACTCCCACAAGGCCTGGTTATGCGGCCAGACCATCCATGTGGCGGCGTGGGTGACCCATTCCGCCGGCATCATCCAGGCGCTGTTTTTATTGTCATTGTGCTGCATGATAAGCCTCGTTAGTTAAGCCAATGTGTTCACGACGACCATGCTACGGACGCATAAACAGGCAAACAAACGATGGATTTAGCGGATAACTGATTAGAGGAACTTATCGATATGCTCAAACACTGGCCGCCACTCAGCTCCCTGCGCGGCTTTGAAGCCGCTGCCCGCCTTGGCAGTTTTCACAAGGCCGCTGAAGAGTTGAGCCTCACTCAATCTGCGATCAGCCAGCAGATCCGCAGCCTCGAGGCGTACCTCGAACAACCGCTGTTCTTTCGCAGCGGGCGCAGCGTGGCGCTGACCGACGCCGGCCACGATCTGCTCAGCACCACGCAGGCGATGCTCCAGCAATTGGCGGTTGGCATCCGTCGCCTCGGGCAATATCAGAAGCCCAATCAACTGGTGCTCAACACCACACCGGCATTCGCCCGACACTGGTTGTTGCCGCGTCTGGCGGATTTTCGCGCTCGGCATCCAGAGGTGGATCTGTGGATCTACAGCACCGATGAAGTGCCGGACATGGCCACACAAACCATCGATATTGCCGTGCGTGACGACATCAGTTCCCAGGCCGAATGCAGTTTCAAGGTGCTGCACGCCGACCGCCTCTACCCGGCCTGTCATCCGAACGTATTGGCGCAACCCGCTGCGCAGCGCACCACGTTGCACGGCGAACGGGAAATGGACTGGAGCCATTGGGCGGTCGAGGCCGGGATCGACGTCGGGCAGCAGGATCAGGGGCTGAATTTCTCCGATCCGGGCCTGCTGCTGGATGCTGCGTGTTCCGGCCTGGGGATTGCGCTGGTCAGTCAGTTGCTCAGCCGTCAGGCGCAGGCCAGCGGGCTGTTGCAGCCGCTGGTTGAGCAAACCATTCGCGGCCCGAACTGGGCGCTGCTGACCCACCGCGACAGCGAGAACGACCCGATGGCGCGATGCTTCAGCGAGTGGTTGTTTAGAGAAATGACGCAAGCCCCATCTTGAAGCACCGCTTTCCTGAAACTTCAGCGTTTACGCTTGCAACCGCTTGCCGGGTTCAAGGACGATGGTGGCCAACCGCCTCAATTCAGTGTTATGGATGACAACGTATGAAAATTTTCCACTTTGACGGACCAAGCTGGGCCTTTCTGACCCCCGAACAAATGTACGGTGAACAGGGAAAGCTTCGTCTGGCTCACAAACACTATCAAGATGCCAACATCTACTTTCTCTCGATCATGAACGTCTGTCGGTTCAACCCGAAGAAGACCAGAGTTACTCTAAATGGCGACCTTCAGTGTGAAGTGGAAATCGGCGACCCCGAAAACAGGACATTCCGCTATTTGCAGTGCTCCTTCCCCTTGGTCGATATGCTGCACTCTCTGCCTGGATTCTTGAGCAAGTTTCCCGAGCGGGACACGTTCCTCCGATACCTTCTACTGGAGCGCTACCTTCCCCAAAAAAAGGTCAAGCGACAGCTTTATCTGGCGACGATACGCGCGCATGCCAAGAAATGGCTCAGTGAACGCTTTGCGCTGAAAATCCTGCTTGGCATTTATTCCCGGGAAGTCGAATTCGATCACGACACACGTTACGAGATAAAAATCTTCGATCCTTTTTGGGATGCCGTCACAGACGATAAAAAAGCCATTGATTCGAGGAAAAACCATCCTGACTTTCACGCCTTGAACAATGCCATGTGGGACACCACAAAAACCGAAAAGGTGGATTACAGCCTGTTACCCGGGGCCGAAGGCCGGGCAAACCGCCGGCTGACCATTGATCAGATTGCCAACCACTTTGATCTTGATGTGGGCAATCAGCGCATCGCCTACATCGGAAAAACGGAGCAAGAGCCATTTGATAGGCTGTTTCCCCATACCAGGCTGAACGAGCTGAATAGCGAACTCGCCAGAAACGAATATGAGTCGCTCATCATTCACTTGCTTGGGTTCAGGATGCGAGGCCTCGATCTCACTTCGAACAAAGAGTTGAAAACGCTTACAAAGTCCGAAGCGATCACCATTACCGAAGCGGAACTGATCAATTACTTTAAACCGTTGAAAAACGTCGATTACGTCAAGAATGACGGGAAACCCAAGTGGGAGCACATCAAGCTTCTGCTGAACAAAAAATACAAAAGCATCCGGGGACTGTTGGAGATTGATGGGCGCTACGCGAAGTTCTATACAGCGCAGGTGGGTGATCAGAAGCTCAATAAGCATGAAATAGATGTCGATCTGAGTGCCTATCGACCCGTCTCGAAAACGGGTGCAGCCAAGTCCTGAGTTCTTCCATCTTGGTCATTCAAGAAGCAGAACCGCCGACACTGCCAGCGTGGGAAAAGGCTGACAGCGAATCAGGAAGATACACTTCTCCCGCAGGCCAACCATGTCGACTCTGGCGCATACGCCTGCGGCTGCGTATAACCTCGCCGTTTCGTCTAACCTGATTGAGCGCCCGGCCGCGACACCGCGTCCCGCGGCGCTTAGAATGCGACGCTCATGAAACGGAGATTTCCATGCTCAAACGCACCCTCGCACTGACCGCTGGCCTGGCCCTGACTTTTTCCACTCTGGTGGCGCATGCCGCCGATGTGCTGCGGGTCAGCGCGATTCCCGATGAAGCCCCGACCGAATTGCTGCGCAAGTTCGAGCCGCTGGGGGCTTATCTGGAGCAGCAGTTGGGCATGAAAGTGCAGTTCGTCCCCGTGGCCGACTACCCGGCAGTGGTCGAAGCACTGGCAACCGATCGTCTCGACATGGCCTGGCTGGGCGGTTTCACCTTTGTTCAGGCGCGCCTGAAGACGGACGCCACCACTCCGGTGATCCCACTGGTGCAGCGCGAGCAGGATGCGCAGTTCACCAGCAAGTTCATCACCGCCGACCCGAACGTGAAGAGCCTCGCCGACCTCAAGGGCAAAACCTTTGCCTTCGGCTCGGTGTCGTCCACCTCCGGCAGTCTGATGCCGCGTTACTTCATGCTGAAGAACGACAACATCAAACCTGAAGCCTATTTCAGTCGCGTCGCCTACTCCGGCGCCCACGACGCCACGGTTGCCTGGGTCCAGGCCGGCAAGGTCGACGCCGGTGTATTGAACGCCAGCGTCTGGCAGAAACTGGTGGACGCCGGCAAGGTCGATACCAGCAAGGTTCATGTGTTCGCCACCACCCCGGCCTACTTCGATTACAACTGGACTGTGCGCGGCACGCTCGACCCGGCACTGGCGGCGAAGATCAAAAAAGCCTTCCTGGACCTCGACCCGGCCAATCCGGAGCAGAAGAAGATTCTTGATCTTCAGGCAGCCAGCCGTTTCATCGACACCAAGCCCGAGAACTACAAGGGCATCGAGGAAGCTGCTCGCGCCGCCGATCTGTTGAAATGACCCTGAGCCTCAAACAAGGCCGCCTGCACCACGCCAACGGGGTCGACGCGCTACGCGGCGTCGACCTGCAGATTGGCGCCGGTGAACAGGTGGCGATCATCGGCCCGTCCGGGGCCGGCAAGTCGAGTCTGTTGAACCTGCTGGCCACGGCTTTGCGTCCCAGCAGCGGCGAAATCGAGATCCTGGGCGAACGTCCCTGGCACCTTTCCACTCACCAACGCCAACGCTTGCGTGCGCGCATCGGTCTGGTCCATCAGGCACCACCGCTGCCGCCGCGCCAACGCGTGGTGACGGCGGTGCTGGCCGGCAAGCTCGGGCAATGGAGCCTGGGCAAGAGCCTGTTGAATCTGCTGCATCCGCTGGACATTGCCGGTGCCCGTGCGGCACTCGCACGGCTGGATCTGGACGACAAGCTGTTCGCTCACTGCCAGCAATTGTCTGGCGGCCAATTGCAGCGTGTGGGCATTGCTCGGGTGCTGTATCAGGCACCGGACATTCTGCTGGCGGACGAACCCGTCTCCGCAATGGACCCGGTACTGGCCGGGCACACCCTGTCGATCCTCTCGCAACATGCCCGGGCGCATCACGTCACGCTGGTGGCGAGCCTGCACGCGGTGGAACTGGCGCTGGCGCATTTTCCGCGCATCATCGGTTTGCGCGACGGCCAGATCCTGTTCGACAGCCCTGCCGAACAGGTCAGCCGCGACATGCTCGACACGCTCTACGCCAACGAACAATTACAAAGCCCGACGACGCCGAGTGCGCCGCTGATCGTGCAGATCCCGCGATGCTGAAGGTCGATACACGAGACCCGGCGACCGCGCCGCGACTGCTGCTGACCTTGCTGGCGATCGTCTTGTTGTGGCCGGGCATCCAGCTCAGCGAACTGGATCTGGGGGTGCTGCTGCACACCGACAGCCAGACCGAAATGGGCCGTTTCATCGCGGGCTTCTGGCCGCCGGCGCACGACGCCGATTTCCTCCAACTTCTGTTCAAAGCCACCCTGCAAACCCTGGCCATCGCCACCGCCGGTATGGCGTTGGCTTTGCTGCTGGCGGTGCCGGCCAGTTTGCTTGCCAGCCGTGCGCTGTCGCTGTCTGCAGCCTCACGGAGTGGTGTTCCAAGCCGGGCCGGGCGCTTGCTGCGCTGGCCGGTGCGCGGGCTGCTGATCTTCCTGCGCAGCGTGCCGGAAATCGTCTGGGCGCTGCTGTTCGTGCGCGCCGTGGGCCTCGGCCCGGCGGCGGGTGTGCTGGCGATCGCCATCACCTACAGCGGCATGCTCGGCAAGGTTTATGCGGAAATTTTCGAGTCCACCGATCAGCGTCCGGCGCATGCCTTGATGCAGGCCGGCAGCGGGCGGCTCGCAGGTTTTGCTTACGGGATTCTGCCAAATGTCGCGGCGGAGCTGCTGTCGTACACGGTCTATCGCTGGGAGTGCGCGATTCGGGCGTCGGTGGTGATGGGGTTTGTCGGTGCCGGTGGCCTGGGGCAGCAGATCGACCTGTCGCTGCGCATGTTCGCCAGTGGTGAAGTGGCGAGCATGTTGCTGACCTTCCTGATCCTGGTGCTCGGCGCCGATCAACTCAGCCGCCTGCTGCGCTGGAGGCTGACATGAATCGCCTGATCAATCTGTTGCTGATCGTCGGCATTGGTGTCGCGGTTATCGCCTCATTCGGTTATCTCGAACTCGACCTCGGTGAACTGGCCAGCAGCACCAGCCTCAAGCAGATGGGCGCCTACGCGCAGCGTTTTCTCAGCCCGGATATGAGCGCCACGCACTTGCAGGCGATCCTCAAAGGGGCAATGGAAACCCTCGCCATGTCGGCCCTCGGCACCCTGCTCGCGGCGGTGTTCGGCATCCTGCTCGCGCTACCCGCTGCCGGGCGTTTCGGCTGGCCGCTGCAAAGCGCCTCGCGCCTGTTGCTCAACGGTCTGCGGGCAATTCCGGAACTGGTGTGGGCGGCGCTGATGGTGCTCGCCGCCGGCCTCGGCCCGAACGCCGGCACCCTGGCGCTGGCCCTGCACACCACCGGCGTACTCGGCCGGTTGTTCGCCGAAGCGCTGGGAAACACCCCACCCGAACCGGCCGAAGCGATCCGCTTGCAGGGCGGCAACCCGGTGCTCGCCTTCTGCTACGGCACCCTGCCCAACCTCGCCCCGCAGTTACTCGCCTATTGCCTGTACCGCTGGGAAAACAACATCCGCATGGCCAGCGTGCTGGGCTTCGTCGGCGCCGGCGGGCTGGGGCAGATGCTGTATGTCAGCCTGAGCCTGTTTCAGGAAGCGCAGGCGAGCACGGTGATTCTGGCGATGCTGATTCTGGTGCTGGGCGTGGATTCGCTGAGTGCCTGGAGCCGGCAGCGTTGGGTCAAGGCCTGACTATTACAATGCTCGTCAGAATTTGTACTGCTAACATTGCTGCCTGTTTCGGATAGTCATGCCCGTTCATGGACGCTCAAGGTTCAACATGCAAGCGCACAGAAACATTAGTACTAGCAATCAGCTCTGCCCTGGATGCAACTTTAATTTCCCCAATCTATCGATCACAGTAGACGGATCGGAGGGTGCCCTTTGAGACTCGGTAACATTCGCCTGAAAAACTACCGAGGTTTCGAAAAATTTAATCTCAAATTACACCCCGATCTGACAGTCATTGTGGGTGTGAACGGTTGCGGCAAAACGACGTTGATGAGCGCTTTGAGGCTGCTACTTTGGTCCTATGTTCGCAACTATGGGAACGATGTCAGACCAGGATCACCACCTCGAATCGACATCGACGATGTACATCGCATCCAGACTGCAAACGGTGTCATTGCGTTGCAGTTTCCGTGCTCGGTTGAAGGGAAGTTTGTCTTTCCTGAAGACTGGGACTCGGACGCCTTTGATGAGGATGACGAGGACGATCTCTTTGAGAGTCTTTCTCTCAATAAAACTGGCTGTGCGCTAAAGACTGAAAAAGCCAGACTTCAATGGTTACGCGGTAGTTTTGTCGACGTGCGTGCAGCCGAAAAGGCAATGGATGCTGTATCTGAAGATCTTGATCTTCTTTTGGGAGAAAATGTACGGGCTACTGATCTACCGGTTATCGCCTGTTACGGAACAAATCGCCTTTGGAAAAGAAGTGCAGGTCTTAAAGCAACTAGTCGTTCTACTCTCAGATTTGTGGGATACGACGGTGCAACGAGCGTTAAATCGAGCTTCATGAGGTTCGAATGGTTCGTTATGTTTCTATTTTCTTCAGCGAACAGTGGATTACTTAATCGTGAGTCAATTGCTCTACTGTGGAAGGGGGTGGGTAATGCGATCTGCACCGTCACTGGCTGGCAGGTTCAACTCCCGAAGCCTGGCGAAAAGGATCTGCTTTTCAAGCATGGCTCCGAGGAGCTGAAGCTCTCTCAACTGGGCGATGGTGTTCGCTGCATGATTGAACTGGTCGGTGATCTTGCCTGCCGCTGCGCGCTGTTGAATTACTATTATAAAAAAGACGCCGTGAAGAAAACCTCTGGCGTTGTGCTTATTGACGAGATCGATATGCACCTGCACCCCGGATGGCAACAAACAATCCTGAAGCAACTGCAGGACGCCTTCCCAAAAATACAGTTCATTGTCACGACGCACAGTCCTCAAGTACTAAGTACGGTGCGCCGGGAAAACATTCGGGTAGTCGACCGCAATGCCGATGGTCAAATCGTGGCAAGTGAACCCCTTGTCCACACTTATGGCGAATCTAGCGGTGACGTACTGCAAAGTGTAATGGAGGTGGATCCACTGCCGCCCGTACCAGAGAAAACCGACCTGAAGCGACTCACCGCACTCGTTGACCAAGGGTTCCATGAAGCCCCTGAAAGTGTTCTGTTAATGGAGCAATTGATTGCCACGTTGGGTGAATTGCACCCACAACTGCTTAGGCTCAAACGGGACATTCAGCGACAAAAGGCGCTGAGCAGATGAAATATATCCGTGAGCGGGTAAACGCGGAAAAATACCTGAAAAAAGAACCACCTCAGACATCTCGACATGCATCACTCAAATGGAACTATTTCAAGCACAGACAGAAAATTTTGAACATCATGCTCTCCGAGCAATGCTTTCTGTGCTGCTACAGCGAATTACGCGCTGATCAGTATCAACTGGGATATCACATTGAGCATCTAGAGAACAAAAGCCAGAGCCCTCAGCGTACTTTCGACAGTAGCAATATAGCGGCGAGCGCCTTACGCAGCGACGAGATCGGTTCCTTTAAAGCAGCTCAGCCTGTCAAACATCCCAAGATGATATTCGGTGGTCATGCTCCTAAAAAACAGAAAGCTGTCGACATGCAACGTTTTGTTTCACCTCGCCAGGCTGATTGCGCTCGCTATTTCTGGTATCTACCGGACGGAAGCGTCGTTCCTGCTGAAGGGTTGAATCAAAAAGATAAAGACTGTGCGCTATACACCATCGATGTGCTCAACCTGGACAGCCCCTTCTTACGCACAGAACGACGGAAATGGAGACATGAATTGAATGAGTTCTATGAAAAATACAAAAACGATGAGAGCGCTCTTCAACGTCTCGCCAGCAATGAACTACTACCTCAAAATGGGAAACTCAGTTCCTTTTTCAGCCTGACCCGGCAGTTCTACAAACGTATTGCGGAAGACATACTTCAAAAGGGAAGCGACTGAACCCCTTAGATCCCCGGCGCGCCCCTAGCTCCCCGTCGCCAACCGATACTGACGGGGGGTAAACCCGGTCGACGCCTTGAACTGCCGAGTAAACGCGCTGTGGTCGGTATAACCGCACTGCAGCGCCACTTCAGTGATCGGCAAGTCGCCGTGCAACAGCCGGTGCGCATGCTCAAGGCGTACTTTCTGGATCATCTGCCGCGGTGTCAGGTGGAACACCCGTTTGCAGTAACGCTCCAGTTGCGCCACTGAAATTCCGGCGATGCGCGTCAGTTCGCCGAGGCTGACGCGGCGATTGAAGTTCGCCCGGATGTACTCGTCCACCGCCGCCAGGCGTTGATAGGCCGGATGGGTTTCGCTGGCGGTTTGCAGATCGACGGAAATCCCTGCCAGGCCGATGATCTGATTGTTGCGGTCGTACAGCGGACGTTTGTGGGTCAGGCACCAGCCGGGTTCGCGACTGCCGTACAGATGCAGTTCCAGTTGATCCTCCAGCACAAATCCCTCTTCCAGCACCCGCCGGTCCTGCTCGGTATAGCCCGGGCCCAGTTGCGCCGGAAACACCTCGGCACTGGTCTTGCCGAGCAACGGGCGCAGGTCTTTCAAACCACAGCGCTGCACCAGCGTGCGGTTGGCCATGACGTAGCGCGCCTGCAAATCCTTGATGAAGATCGCCGCGTTGGGAATCACGTCCAGCATCGGTAACAGCAGCGCCATGCCCGCCAGCAGATCGTCGAGGGTCTCTGGCCGGCTCGCCTCGTTCTGTTGGCTCAGGATCGCAAACGCATTCTGCATCATGCCCCTCACTCCCCACGTTGCGCATTTACCTGCGCGCAGATTGCCCCAAGGCTGACAGCCTGTCGAGCCGGGGCTTTCGCGTGAGCGACTGTGCTGAATTCGTCATCGCTTCCAGCAAAAAACATCAATCGCGCCACGCTTGATGAGTTCACTGTAGCGCCACTGCACGCCCCTCCAACAACCAACAAGAAGGCGACGCTATGACAGGCCAAGGCAAGTTCAAAAAACAACTTTCATTGATAGACCTCACGTTCATCGGACTGGGGGCGATCTTCGGTTCAGGCTGGTTGTTCGCGGCCAGTCACGTGTCCGCCATTGCCGGTCCGGCAGGCATTTTTTCCTGGCTGCTCGGCGGGTTCGCCGTGTTGCTGCTGGGCATCGTCTACTGCGAACTGGGCGCCGCGTTGCCCCGCGCCGGCGGCGTGGTGCGCTACCCGGTTTACTCCCACGGGCCGCTGCTCGGCTACCTGATGGGCTTCATCACCTTGATCGCGTTTTCCAGCCTGGTGGCGATCGAAGTCGTCGCCTCACGGCAATATGCGGCGGCGTGGTTTCCCGAACTGACCAAGGCCGGTTCCAGCGACCCGACCGTGCTCGGCTGGTTTGTGCAATTGGGTCTGTTGTGCCTGTTTTTCCTGCTCAACTACCGCAGCGTGAAAACCTTCGCCATGGCCAACAATCTGGTCAGCGTGTTCAAGTTCATCGTGCCGCTGCTGGTCATTGGCGTGCTGTTTACCTTCTTCAAACCGGCCAATTTCGAGGTGCATGGCTTTGCCCCGTTCGGCCTGTCCGGGATCGAAATGGCAGTGTCGGCCGGCGGTGTGATCTTCGCTTATCTGGGCCTGACGCCGATCATTTCGGTGGCCAGCGAAGTGAAGAATCCGCAACGCACGATTCCGATTGCGCTGATCCTTTCGGTGCTGCTCTCCACCGCTATCTACGTACTGCTGCAAACCGCGTTCCTCGGCGGCATCCCGACCGAAATGCTCGCCAATGGCTGGGCCGGCGTCGCCAAGGAACTGGCCCTGCCGTATCGCGATATCGCCTTGGCGCTGGGCGTCGGCTGGCTGGCGTACCTGGTGGTGGCGGACGCGGTGATTTCCCCCAGCGGCTGCGGCAACATCTACATGAACGCCACCCCACGGGTGATCTACGGTTGGGCGCAGACCGGGACCTTCTTCAAGATCTTCACCCGCATCGACGAGAAGTCCGGCATCCCGCGTCCGGCGCTGTGGCTGACCTTCGGCCTGTCAGTGTTCTGGACCCTGCCGTTCCCGTCGTGGGAAGCGCTGATCAACGTGGTCTCCGCCGCGCTGGTATTGAGCTACGCCGTGGCCCCGGTGACAGTTGCCGCACTGCGCCGCAGTGCACCGGACATGCCGCGTCCGTTCCGGGTCAAGGGCATGAGCGTGCTCGGGCCGCTGTCGTTCATCATCGCCGCGCTGATCGTCTACTGGTCGGGCTGGGGCACCGTGTCGTGGTTGCTCGGCCTGCAAATCCTGATGTTCGTCATCTACCTGCTGTGTGGCCGCATGGTGCCGACCGCGCACCTCAACCTGGGCCAGCAAGTGCGCTCGTCGGCATGGCTGATCGGCTTCTACGCCGTGACCATCGTCCTCTCCAAACTCGGCAGCTTCGGTGGTATCGGCGTGCTCAGCCATCCGTTCGACACGGTGATCGTCGCGGTCTGCGCGCTGGGCATCTACTACTGGGGCGCCGCCACCGGCGTACCGGCGCACCTGATTCGCCTGGAAACCGAGGACGACGAAAGCGAAGCCGCTGAATCCTCCGCCAGCACCGCCACCGGCCAACGCCCGGCTCACGCCTAACTTTCACGCAAGGGACGAGTTCATGAAACGAATACACATCATCGATTCCCACACCGGCGGTGAACCCACGCGCCTGGTGATGCAAGGCTTCCCCGACGTGCACGGCAACAGCATGGCCGAAAAGCGCGACAGCCTGCGCACCCAGCATGACCAATGGCGCCGTGCCTGCCTGCTGGAGCCGCGTGGCAACGACGTGCTGGTCGGCGCGCTGTACTGCGAGCCGGTCTCGCCGGATGCGACCTGCGGGGTGATCTTCTTCAACAATGCCGGTTACCTCGGCATGTGCGGCCACGGCACCATCGGCCTGATCAACTCGCTGCATCACCTGGGGCGCATCGAACCGGGCGTGCACCAGATCGACACCCCGGTCGGCCCGGTCAGCGCGACTTTGCACGAGGACGGCGCGGTGACCCTGCGCAATGTGCCCGCCTACCGCTACCGCAAACAGGTGCCGGTGGAAGTGCCGGGTTACGGTCGCGTGTTCGGCGACATCGCCTGGGGCGGCAATTGGTTTTTCCTTGTCTCCGAGCACGGCCACGACCTGCAGATGAGCAACGTCGAAGCCCTGACCGATTACACCTGGGCGATGCTCAAGGCCCTGGAAGCCCAAGGTATCCACGGCGAGGACGGCGCCTTGATCGATCACGTCGAACTGTTCGCCGCCGACGACCAGGCTGACAGCCGCAACTTCGTCATGTGCCCGGGCAAGGCCTACGATCGCTCGCCGTGCGGCACCGGCACCAGCGCCAAACTCGCCTGCCTGGCCGCCGACGGCAAACTCGCCGCAGGCCAGGTCTGGACCCAGGCGAGCATCACCGGTAGCCAGTTCGAAGGCCGCTTCGAATGGGAAGGCGAGCGCGTGCGCCCGTTCATCACCGGGCGCGCCTACATGACCGCCGACGCCACCCTGTTGATCGACGAACAAGACCCTTTCGCCTGGGGCATCTGACCTGCCCCGCTTTTTTTACCGATCTGAATGAATGTCCCGAGGAGCTACAACAATGAGCGATAACATCTTCACTGGCTGCATTCCGGCCCTGATGACTCCGTGCACCGCCGCGCGCAAACCTGACTTCGACGCCCTGGTCGCCAAGGGCCGCGAGTTGATCGATATCGGCATGAGCGCGGTGGTTTACTGCGGTTCGATGGGCGACTGGCCGCTGCTGACCGAGGCCGAGCGTCAGGAAGGCGTGGCGCGTCTGGTGGCTGCCGGCGTACCGACCATCGTCGGCACCGGCGCGGTCAACAGCCGTGAAGCGATATCTCACGCCGCCCACGCCGCGAAAGTCGGCGCCCATGGCCTGATGGTGATTCCACGGGTGCTGTCCCGTGGCGCCTCCGCGACCGCGCAAAAAGCCCATTTCGCCGCCATTCTCCAAGCCGCACCGAACCTGCCGGCGGTGATCTACAACAGCCCCTACTATGGCTTCGCCACCCGCGCCGACCTGTTCTTCGAACTGCGCCGCGAATACCCGAACCTGATCGGCTTCAAGGAGTTCGGTGGCGGCGCCGACTTGCGCTACGCCGCCGAGAACATCACCTCGCAGGACGATGCCGTGACCCTGATGGTCGGCGTCGACACCCAGGTGGTGCACGGTTTCGTCAACTGCAACGCCACCGGCGCCATCACCGGCATCGGCAACGCCCTGCCCCGCGAAGTCCTGCAACTGGTGGCCCTGAGCAAGCAAGCGGCCAAGGGTGACGCCAAGGCGCGGCGCCTGGCCCGTGAGCTGGAAGCAGCGCTGGCGGTGCTGTCGTCGTTCGATGAAGGCTGCGACCTGGTGCTGTATTACAAGCACCTGATGGTGCTCAACGGCGATCGCGAATACGCCCTGCACTTCAACGAAACCGACGCCCTGAGCGACGCCCAGCGCCGCTACGCCGAGACCCAGTACGCGCTGTTCCGCCAGTGGTACAAAAACTGGTCCGCCGAACAGAACCTCGCCTGACCGCTGTCTCTGCCCCGGCGTTTCGCCGGGGCTTCACCCCCCAGATATCAGGAAGCGTCATGACTCTGACAGGCCACATGCTGATCGGCGGCCAAGCCATTGCCGGCAGCCGTGAAGCGATCCGCGCGATCAACCCCGCCACCAACGCCGTGCTGGAACCGGCCTACGCCGGCGGCAGCGCTGAGCATGTCGAACAGGCCTGCGCCCTGGCGTGGCAAGCGTTTGACCGTTATCGCGAGACCTCCCTGAGCGTTCGCGCCGAATTTCTCGAAAGCATTGCCGATGAGATTGAAGCCCTCGGCGATGCGCTGATTGACCGTGCGGTGGCCGAAAGCGGTCTGCCGCGTGCACGTATTCAAAGCGAGCGCGGGCGCACCTGCGGGCAACTGCGCACCTTCGCCCGCACCGTGCGTGCCGGCGAGTGGCTGGACGTGCGGGTCGATCACTCGCAACCCCAACGCCAGCCACTGCCCCGTTCTGATTTGCGCCAGCGGCAGATCGCGCTGGGGCCGGTAGCCGTGTTCGGCGCCAGCAACTTTCCCCTGGCGTTCTCAGTGGCGGGCGGCGACACCGCCTCGGCACTGGCCGCCGGTTGCCCGGTGATTGTCAAGGCACACAGCGCGCATCCCGGCACCAGCGAGCTGGTCGGCCAGGCGCTGACTCGCGCAGTGAAAAAATCGGGCTTGCCCGAGGGCGTGTTCTCGCTGCTGTTCGGTTCCGGCAACGAAGCAGGCATTGCGCTGGTCAGCGACTGGCGCATCAAGGCCGTGGGCTTCACCGGTTCGCGCAGTGGCGGCCTCGCTCTGAGCAAAGCGGCGCAGGCGCGGCCCGAGCCGATTCCGGTGTACGCAGAAATGAGTTCGATCAATCCGGTGCTGTTGTTTCCGGCGGCGCTCGCGGCGCGGGGCGAAGCGCTGGCGCAAGGCTTCGTCGCCTCGCTGACCCAGGGCGCTGGGCAGTTCTGCACCAACCCCGGGCTGGTGATTGCTCACCAAGGGCCGGCACTGGACCGTTTCATCGCAACGGCCGCCGAGCTGGTCCAGCGCAGTCCGGCGCAGACCATGCTCACACCGGGAATTTTCCGCGCCTATACAACCGGCGTCGGCGCGCTGGCCGAACATCCGCAAGCGCAGCGCGTAGCCAGTGGTCTCGCCGCTGAAGGGCCGAACCAGTGCCAGGCACAATTGTTCGTCACACAGGCTCAGGACTTCCTCACCGACGCACGTCTGCAAGGGGAAATTTTCGGCGCAGCGTCACTGATCGTGCAGTGCACCAACGACGATGAAATCCATCAGGTTTGCGAGCACCTGGAAGGCCAGTTGACCGCCACCCTGCAACTGGATGACGCCGATCTGGACCGCGCCCGGGCCTTGTTGCCGACGCTGGAGCGCAAGGCCGGACGCCTGCTGGTCAACGGCTGGCCGACCGGGGTCGAAGTGTGCGATGCGATGGTCCACGGCGGGCCGTTCCCGGCCACGTCGGACTCGCGCAGCACCTCGGTGGGCACCGCGGCGATCCTGCGGTTCCTGCGCCCGGTGTGCTATCAGGACTTCCCCGACAGCCTGCTGCCGTCAGCGTTGCAAAAAGCCAACCCGCTGCACTTGCGGCGTTTGCTCGACGGTCAGAGGGAAGCCTGAAACATGTCCGATAACTTCACAGCGGACAACGCCGACATCGCGGTGATCGGCGCCGGCATCATCGGCGTCGCCTGCGCCCTGCAACTGGCGCGTCAGGGCCGGCGGGTGGTGGTCATCGACCGTCAGCCGCCAGGCCACGGCGCCTCGTTCGGCAATGCGGGACATCTGGCCACCGAGCAGGTGTTTCCGATTGCCGACGCGTCGATCCTCAAGCGTTTACCGGCGATGCTCATGGACCCCATGGGACCGCTGCGCCTCGACTGGAAGTACATGCCGCGCGCCGTGCCGTGGTTCACCCGTTTGTTGCTGAACCTGCGCCCGGCGCCGTTCCAGCGCACGATCGCTGGCCTGCGTGCGCTCAACGAGAGCAGCTTCGCGGCGTGGAATCGCTTGCTGCAGAGCATCGGCCAAACCGATCTGCTCAAGGAGGACGGCTCGCTGCTGGTGTTCGAACGCGCCGAATCGCGACAAGCCATCGAAGCCTTGCAGGCGCGCATGCGTCAGCAACAGGTACCGGTGGATTTCTGGTCGGCCAATACTGTGCAGAACAGCGCGCCGCAACTCAGCGCGCAGATTCAGGGCGGCTTGTTCTTTCCGCGCACCGGGCACTTTCTCGACCCGTATCGAGTGGTGTGTGAACTGGTGAACGCCGCGAAAACGGCCGGCGTGCAGTTTCTCGAACAAGAGGTGCTGGGCGGCCAGTTGCAGGAACATTGCGTGGCGTTGAACACCACTCAAGGCCGCTTCACCGCGCGCCAGGTGCTGATCGCCTGTGGCGCGCACTCGGCCAGACTCACTGCTGAGTTGACCGGCAAACAGGTGCCGCTGGACACCGAGCGCGGCTATCACCTGATGCTGCCGCATGAGCACGGGCGCCTGCCGTTCGCCGTCACCTCGCTGGAGCGCAAGTTCATCATGACCCCGATGGCGGGCGGCCTGCGGCTGGCCGGTACGGTGGAGTTCGCCGGCCTTGAGCGCCCGCCGTTCATGGAGCGCGCCTGGCAGTTGCACCGTTTGAGCAAGGGTTTGTTCCGCGGCGACTTGAACGCTGAAGACGCGACACCGTGGATGGGCTTTCGCCCGTCGCTGCCGGACTCGCTGCCGATCATCGACAAGGTCTGCGACGGCAAGGTGCTGCTCGCGTTCGGTCATCAGCACCTGGGGCTGACGCAAGCGGCGGTAACGGCGGAGCTGGTCGCGCAACTGGTCTCCTCGGGAACACATTCCGACTTGCCGGCACTGGATGCCTATCGGCTGGATCGCTTCTGAGATATCGATGAAACGTTTTTGGTTTCATAATGAGCGCCGACCTTAGCCCCGCGCACATGGAACCGACTATGACCTCATCAATGGATAACCAGACACCCGAGCCGCAAGCCATCTGCAACCCGATCACCAGCAGCGCGATTTTCATCGTCGCCACGCTGATGCCCGGCAGCGGCGCCGCCAGCCAGGTGCGCGGCTGGTGCGGCGACATCGCCGCCCTCACCCGTTCGGTCGGCAAACGCGTGCCCAACGGCAACCTGTCGTGTGTCTGCGGTTTCAGCGCCAGCGCCTGGGATGCCCTGTTCGGCAGCCCGCGCCCGGCATCGCTGCATCCGTTCCGTGAGTTCGGCGTGGAAGGCCGCCGCGCGGTGGCGACGCCGGGGGACATCCTGCTGCACATCCGTGCCGACCAGATGGACCTGTGTTTCGAACTGGCGACGCAGTTGTGCAGCGCACTCAATGGCGCGATCACGGTGGTGGATGAGGTGCAGGGTTTTCGCTACTTCGACATGCGCAGCATCATCGGTTTCGTCGACGGCACCGAGAACCCGGTGGGGCGCAAGGCTGACCACTTCACCCTGATCGGCAATGAAGACCCGGCGTTCGAATCCGGCAGCTACGTGCTGGTGCAGAAGTACCTGCACAAGATGGAGGCGTGGAATGCGCTGAGCGTCGAAGCTCAGGAAAAGGTGATCGGCCGCACCAAGCTGGCCGACATCGAACTCGGTGAAGAAGTGAAACCGAGCAATTCCCACAGCGCCCTGACCACCATCACCAAGGACGGCCAGGAGCAGAAGATTCTGCGTGACAACATGCCGTTCGGCCGCCCGGGGGCTGGCGAGTTCGGCACCTTCTTCATCGGCTACGCGCGCTCGCCCGAACCGATCGAGCAGATGCTGGAGAACATGTTTGTCGGCAAACCCGTCGGCAACTATGACCGTTTGCTGGACTTCAGCACGGCGGTCACCGGGGGCCTGTTTTTCGTGCCTTCAGCCGACTTGCTCGAAGAACTGGCGGATCGAGAGCCCGCGCAGGCGTGACACCGTAGCGCCACGCCCGCCCGTCACTCAGTGTGGCGCGCGCGGGATGGTTTTCAGCAGGTCTTCGGGGCTGATGTGACCCACCACGCTGCCCGGTTGAGGCATGTTGAGGATGTGGCCTTTCATCTTGCCGATGATGTGCATCTCGCACGGCTTGCAGTCGAATTTCAGGGTCAGCACTTCGTCGCCGTGAATCAACTGCATCGGCGCAACCTTGGTGCGCACACCAGTCACACCCTTGGCCTGTTTCGGGCACAGGTTGAACGAGAAACGCAGGCAGTGCTTGGTGATCATCACCGGCACTTCGCCGGCCTCTTCGTGGGCCTCGTACGCCGCATCGATCAGCTTCACACCGTGGCGGTGATAGAAGTCCCGCGCCTTCTGGTTGTAGACGTTGGCGAGGAACGACAGGTGCGACTCCGGGTACACCGGCGGCGGCGTGGTTTCGGCCTTGCGGCCACCCCGCGGGTGCGCCGCGACGCGGGCGGCGGTCAGCGCTTCGATCACTTCGCGGCGCAAGGCCTTGAGCTGCGAGTTAGGAATGAAGAACGCCTGCGGTGCATCCAGCTTCACGTCGATCGCGTGGTACTGGGTGGTGCCGAGCTGGCCGAGCAGGTCTTGCAGTTGCTCCATCGCCTGCTCCGGCTTGTTGGCCACACCGAACGGACCGTTCAGGGTCACGCTGGCACTGATGCCCTCTTCACTGGTGGCGGTCACTTCCAGCTGTTCTTCACGCAGACGCGCAACCCAGCTCAGGGCCACGCGGCGCTCGGCGGACGTCTTCTGCAGTGCCTGTTGCCAGTTGTGGTCGAGGTTGCGGTTCAGCGGATGGTTCGGGCGCAGCTTGTACAGGCCGTCCGGCATCTCGTTCGGCTCGACGCGGTAGCGATAGCGCTTCTCGCCGTCTTCTTCGAACTCGCCCTTGGGCTCGGCGATGTTGGCGCGGAAACCCACGACTTCACGCTTGACCAGTACGTTGAGGCCATCGCCGTTGGACAGCGGCTCCTGGGTCACCACCTGCATGTCACGCTTGCCGACTTTCTCGACCGTGCCCACTGGCAGGCCGGTGAAGGTCGGCGAATCGAACGCGCCGATGTCGATCTTGCGATCGGTGACGAAGTAGTCGGTGCTGCCACGGTGGAAAGTTTTTTCCGGGTCCGGCAGGAAGAAATGCGCTGTACGGCCGCTGGAGGCGCGGGCCAGGTCCGGGCGGTCTTCGAGCACGTCGTCGAGGCGTTGGCGGTAATAGGCGGTGATGTTCTTCACATAGCCCATGTCCTTGTAGCGACCTTCGATCTTGAACGAGCGCACACCGGCCTCCACCAGCGCGCGGATGTTGGCGCTCTGGTTGTTGTCCTTCATCGACAGCAGGTGTTTTTCGTAGGCGATCACCCCACCCTTTTCGTCTTTCAGGGTGTACGGCAAGCGGCACGCCTGGGAGCAGTCGCCACGGTTGGCGCTGCGGCCGGTTTGCGCATGGGAGATGTTGCACTGCCCGGAGAACGCCACGCACAGGGCGCCGTGGATGAAGAACTCGATGGCGGCATCGGTTTCATCGGCGATGGCGCGGATTTCTTTCAGGTTCAGCTCACGGGCCAGCACCAGTTGCGAGAAACCGGCCTGATCGAGGAACTTTGCCCGCTCAAGTGTACGGATGTCGGTCTGGGTACTGGCATGCAGTTCGATCGGCGGAATGTCCAGTTCCATCACGCCCAGGTCCTGGACGATCAGCGCGTCGACACCGGCGTCGTACAACTGGTGGATCAGCTTGCGTGCTGGCTCCAGTTCGTTGTCGTGCAGGATGGTGTTGATGGTGGTAAAGATGCGCGCGTGATAACGGCGGGCAAACTCCACCAGCTCGGCGATTTCGCTCACCTCGTTGCAGGCGTTATGGCGTGCGCCGAAGCTCGGGCCACCGATGTACACGGCGTCGGCGCCGTGCAGGATGGCTTCACGGGCAATGGCCACGTCACGGGCGGGGCTGAGCAGTTCCAGGTGATGCTTGGGCAAGGACATAGTTTTTTTAGTCAGGCTGTCACGGTTAAGGCGCGCATTGTAGCTGCGAAACGCCTGGCCGGCACGCCTGTGCTGCCAAGTGGCAGGCCTTGTGCCAGGGAATCTGCGGCAGGTTGAAGGTATTTTTGGCAGATAGGCTGGCTGACGCCCACAGGGAACTGCGGTGGCCCGCTATAGGCGGGTTCGCACAAATCAATGTGGGAGCGAACCTGCTCGCGAAAGCAATTTGTCAGTCAGAGATGTTTTGTCTGACAGGCGTTTTCGCGAGCAGGCTCGCTCCCACAAGGCAATCAGGCCTTGGCGGCCATTGCTGTGACTTCCACGCGCATACCCTCAACCGCCAGCGACGCCACGCCAACAGCAGCGCGCACCGGCCATGGCTTGGCGAAGAAGCGCTTGTAGACTTCGTTGAATGCCGCGCGATCAGCCATATCGGTGAGGTAGATGGTCAGGTGCATGACCCGATCCATCGAACTGCCCGCCCGCTCCAGCGCCACCTTCAGCGCCTGCAAGGTGCATTCGCTTTGCAGGGTGATGTCGCCCAGCTCCAGGCTGCCGTCGGCGCGGGTCGGGATCTGGGTCGAAACCAGGATGCCGTTGAAGCCGACAACGTCGGAGGAAATCGAATCCGCATCCGGATCAGGGGTGAAGCTGAGGTCATGATTAGCCATGTAAGTCTCTTGTCTGGAGAGAGTGAGGGTCGCCGACAAACAACCTGCCGGGACTTTTCGCGGGGGAGTTTACAACAGTCAATCGCTCCGGCTCAGGCAACTGTCTAGGCCAGACACAAATCGCGCGCATAAAAAAACGCCAGCCCTTTCGGACTGGCGTTTTTCTGAATATGGCAGGGGCGGCTGGATTCGAACCAACGCATGGCAGGATCAAAACCTGCTGCCTTACCGCTTGGCGACGCCCCTGTATCTCAAGCTCTGTAACAAGCTCTGCGAGAATGGGCCGCAATTTACCAACCTTTTTCTGATCTGGGAAGCCCTGCGTGCAAAAAAATTTGTTTTAAAACAGCCAGTTATTCCTGAACCAAGACAAACGCCGCGATTCACTTCGACAAATTCAACGCAATCGCCTCGCGAATCAGCGCTTTCAAGGCCTGCGCATCGACCTGGTCGCCCTCGTGAAAATCAATCGCCCGCCGGGTGTTGCCCTCAAGGCTGGCGTTGAACAACCCCGCAGGATCGGCCAGCGCCGCGCCCTTGGCGAAGGTCATCTTCACCGCCGCCTTGTAGGTCTCCCCGGTGCAAATGATGCCGCCCCGCGACCACACCGGAACACCCCGCCACTTCCACTCCTCCACCACCTCGGGGTCAGCCTGGTGAATGACCTTGCGAATCTCGCCGAGGATGGCACCACGCCAATCGACCAGTTCAGCGATTCGAGCGTCGATGAGTGCCGAGGCGTCGGTGAGCGGTTTTTCGGGTTTCATGGCGAGGTTCTCCTCGGTGTCGTTTGAATCGTTTCGATTACAAGCCGATTTGCTTGAGCCCCTCACGCATCCCTTGATCCGCTTGCTCGCACCATTGCTTGAGGTTCAGATCCGGCGGCAGGTTGCCTTCCAGGCTCTTGTATTGACCGTCGGCCAACACTTCGCCTTTGCGACCGAAACCTTCGCTCTTGTCGCCATCGGCCTTGTCGAACTCGCCCGGCATATTCGCAACGAACGCCACCATTTTATTGGCGTTTTCAGTGCTGTCCGCTTTCAGGTAGCCCTTGTCGACGCAATGCTTGATCAGGCCCGACATGTTACGGCCGCTGTCGTACATGCCTTTCAGGGTAGCGGGATCTGGCGCTTCTGCGTGGGCCAGACCAGAGAGGCCGACAGTGGCGGCGATAGCGAGAAACAAAGAAGTGGCTTTCATATTTATTCCTTTAACATCCAGAGAGTTTTGAGTTCCATCGTTACTTCAATTACCGGCTTACTCGAACAGCCTGACGTTGATCCAGCCTGTAAAACCCTCGGCTTGTTGGTTGGCATCAATATTCAGGCGATGCAGTAGAACGACTTCATTCATGCTTCAAGTACCCTTCAAACAGGCGGCAGGAACCCACCGCCCTGCAAAAGGCAATCGATGCACAAAATATGGATTCAGCTGATCACAGCCCCTTTCGGCCCACTGGCAATCAACGCCGCACCGCAGGCGGTCTTCATGCCGTCGAGTGCGATGGGTACGCCATCGACGGTGTAGGTGCTGCTGCCCTCGGCAATCGGGAAAATCCCTTTGCACAACGGGCAACTGACCTTGTGACCGAGCCCGGCAATCGGCTTGCCGTTGAGGTCGGTCCGAGAAAAGGCTTCGAGGACCTTGCCACCGTGGGTGGTGGAGTCGCCCAAGCGAATGGCGTCTTTCATGTTGTCACTCCTTTGACTCTGAGCTGGATGGCGTTACTCCGTCATCCAGCTGCCTTCAAACCCTTCGGGGTCGAGCATCAATTTCGCACCTGTGAGCAGGCTGCGACTACTCATGACTAGCGCCAGCATCAAAACATCAGCCTGGCCGCCCCGGCATGACAAGAAATGCGGCAAAACTTTCCGCTACCTGGTCAATTTCACCGGTTTCGTGAGACCACAAGACCACGACCGGCTCTCCTGTCTGCCCCGTTACCGCATAGTTGAAGCAGTAATAATCCCCCGTGCCAAACTCGGCGAACGGCAGAAGTCCTGAAAAGTCGGTAGAGGTATCGGAAAAATTCTCCAACCAGTCCTGCCAGTCCTTCTTAAAGTGATGATCGATCGATTCCCAGGTCTTCCTTGGGTCACGAGCGTCCAGAACGGGGAAAATCGTTAACGCCCCCAGTGACTTCCCGTTATTTGAAAGAAGCCAATCGGAAAAGGACTTGGGCAGTGTTCGGCCCAGTTTCTTTTCTTCTTCCTGAATAGCGTCTGTCGTTGTACCAATCACACGTGTCTTAGACATAAATCCTCGCTTATGGAAGCGCCCCTCGTTTAGGCAGACTTAACTTACCCGTTCCCGGAAAACCCGATTTAGGCATTCTCGCAGTCCAGCATCCGCCGCGTTTTCGCCAGTAACGGTGTTGAATGCCACGGTGATCGGCTGCCAGCATCGGGTCGGCGTGAGAATAGTCATACCCTGAGTCATTCTCGAACCGTGGACGGTGTGCCAACTCATAGCCTGGCGGTGCCTTGATATTGGCTTGCTTGCCGGCATCTACTCGGCTTGCCTGATTTTTGATCCAGCCGCGCATTGAAGACGGCGTATTCGGATCTTCCATGACCTGGCGCCAGCGCGCGTCCTGGTTGACGTAAGGCTCACCACAGCAACAGGTTTTTGCCAGCCCGAGCGGATCGATCCAGCCGGTAGGATTGGGTGCATAACTGTAAAGATTCAATCCACCGACGTAGCTGATCGGGTCCTGCCCGATAAATCGGCCGGTATCGGGATCGTAATAGCGGTGTCGATTGTAATGAAGTCCGGTTTCGTGGTCATGGTACTGCCCCTGGAACCGTAGCGGATTGGTTACACCCTCTCGCCGTGCACCCGAAGAGCGCTGTTCCTGAACCGAGCCCCAAGCCTTGTATTCGGCACTCCAGGCGATCTCACCCTGCGCATCGGTCAACTCTCGCGGCGTTCCCAGATGGTCGCATTGATACCAGTTCAATACGTCAACAGGTTGAATGGCAACTTTATGGTTCCATAACGGATCATCTTCCAGACTGTAATCACCACTGGAATCAGGCAATCCCGTCAGGTCGATGGCTCTATGGATCAGCGCCTGGGCAACCGGAACAAAAGTGCCGGGTTCAAAGATGTAATGCACGGTGCGCCCCGTGCCGACGTCCTGTTGGGACGGACTGCTTTCCCAGGCAAGATTGTCACCGTCCCATCCATACAATGTGAAACCGCAGCCAGACTCCCGCTGTTTTCGAGCATATTCACTTTGATTCCACAGCGAACCCGCTTCCGGGCGCTGTTTGAAATGCACGTTGGAGTTTTTATACAGACGTCGGCCCAGAGCATCGTAAGCAAAATCCACGGCCAGGCGAGCGTCGTCAAAATGCACCAGTCGATCGAAAAGATCCCAGCGCATCTCGCGGCGGCTACCGTTATGCCAACGCACCGTCTCATTGCCGCGCTCGTCGTATTCGTAATGGGTACCTGCATAGTGGCGCAGCAAGTTATCGATCAGTTTGCTGCGTAGCGGCGTCTGTTCCAGCGGTCGGCGGATCTGCGTGGTCTGGTTGTCCAGAAGATTACCGGCCGGATCGAAGTCGAAGGTTTCCACTCCCTGTCGAGTGGTGGCTGCAAGCAAGCGTCCCACCGGGTCATAACGGTAGGACGACAAACCATGAAAACTGTCGTCCAGATCCGTCAGTTCACCCACGGCATCGTATTTGTACTCACGCTTCAATACGGCTGTTTTGCTGTCGCCGTGTATGAGCAGTTGCTGTTGCAACTTCCCGGCCGGATCCCATTTTTGGGTTTGCAGCAGGCGATTACCCTGATGACGAACCACCTCTCGATGCAAATCGTCGCGCTCATAGCCGACCAGTTCGTGCTCGTCCAGCCGTAGCCCCAACAAATGGCCGCTGCCATACGTGAGCCAACTGACCCGATGACCATCAGGACGCGTCGTTGCGACACGCTGATTGAGTACGTCGTACTCGTGCTGCCAGACCGCAACCAGTGGCTTTTCCAGGCCAAGATAGTGTTGGTGCTCACGCAGCAGGTTCCCGGCAGGGTCATGGAACCATTGCAGTCGGCTGTCAGCATTGCTCGCCATGACCAGGTTTCCATTGCCGTCATAGGCGAAGGTCTCGCTTTGCTGTTGATTGCCCAGACTGGCGCGACGCTCCGTTATGCGGCCCATCGGATCGTAGCTCAGAGCAATGCTGCGCTCTGCGGTACGGGTGCCCACCAGCCGACCTGAGACGGAGTCGTACTGATAGCGTGTCGTTCGACCGTCGAAGCCGGTCTCCATCAGGAGACGTCCCACCGGGTCGTAGTGGAACTGCGCACTGCTCTCGTTTTCGTTTTCCAGATTCGTCAATCTTCCGAGCCGATCCCAGCGATAACGCAAGGTCTGTTCGGCTGCATCGACTCGTTCGGAAATCAATCCGGCGGCGGTGTAGCTCCAGGTGGTGCAACGATCCAGTCCATCGGTGTAAGCCAGCAACCGCCCCTCGGCATCGCGCTGAAAGCGCTCCTCGGTCTTGTCCGGGTGTTTGATCAATACCAGGTGCCCAGCCTTGTATTGATATTCAGTGCTGTTCCCGAGCGCATCGGTGAAGCAAACCATCTGGCCCGGTTCGTTGTATTCCCAGGCGCTGGTCTTGCCCGAGCAATCGACATACTCCACCAATTGTCCGGCATTGTTGTAGGCCAGCGTTTTCTCGTTGCCGTTGGCGTCCTTGATCGCGGTCGGCCGGCCAGTCTTGTCGTAGGCGTATTCCGTCTTGTTGCCCAACGGATCGACAGTTTCGACGAGATTCCCCTGATTATCGTAGGCACGAAGCCATTGACCGCCCTCCGCGTCACTTATCTTGATCAGCAAGTCCTGATCGTTGTAAGCGAAATGCACTACCGTGTGATCAGCCTGGATGTGTTCGAGACGGTTGCCGCGCTCATCGTAGCGATACTGATCCGTGCTGCCATCGGCATGTACATGACGAATCACGTTCTTGGCTTCATCTCGGAACAACCATTCCGAACGCTCATCCGGGTATCGAATGCGGTACGTGTAACCAAGAATGTCGTAGTAATGCCAAGTCTCGCCGCCATGCGCGTCGGTGACATAAGTCAGGCGAATGTTTTCGTCCCACTCAAGGCGTGTATCGAAGCTGCCATCGTCTGCCCATTCACGAATGGCTCTGGCATCGGCACCTGTACCCTGCCACTGCAGATTCATTGCGCGGTGGGTACGGTCGGTGTAACGGGTAATCAAGTGATGCTGGAACTCATACGTCCATGCCGCACCATTCTCGTCTTGCGCCTGAATCAGATCGCCAAAATCGTCGTAGCGGTAAGCGCAGAGTTGGCGCAGCGGTGCGCCATTGCAAATTTCCCAAAGGCCTGTGAGGCGCCCGTGATGATCGATCAGGGTGCCGAGGTGCAAGTGGACTTTGCTGATGTCGTTTTCCTGATAGGTAATCAGGTCTGAGAGCACCGCTCGCTCGCCGTGACGATGCTCGTAATGCAGCATGATCCCGGCGCCATTGCGCAACACGATGCCGGTCAACACATAGGTTTGGCCACGCCGGACGTAGGTTTCCTTGCGTTCGAAGCCACGGCACAGCAACAACTGATCGTCGCTGGCCCGAATCAGGGTGGTGTTTTCGATGGCGTCGTAATGGGACAAGCCTGCCTTGGGCAGAGGGTACGAATGGCTGCGACCGTCGGCATCGTGGAACGACAGGCCATCGTCAACGCAATCAAAGCGCGTGGTGAACTCACTGATCCAGCGAGCGCCAATTTCGCCCTGATCATAAGCCCCGAGGCGTGAGTGGTAGGTTCGCGTCCACTCGACCGGAAACGGCCCAGGCAAACTGAAATCGGTATGACTGAGGGTTTCCGAACCCAATGCAAAATTAATGCTGTTACAGGTGCTGCTGCAGGTGCCGTTTTTCTGCGGGTCCGGTGCGTGAGTTGCCGGAGCCTGTTGACTGGTGGACTCCAGGCGACCCTCTCCCGCACGATGTTGAGACTTCGAGGTAGTTCCCGGTTTGACGCTTGCGCCTTGCCCATGTGATCGGCGCTTGCGCCAGGTCACGACAGCGCCCGCCAACATCTGCAGCAACCAACCGATGGAGTGCTGCACGCCCGGATCACCGAGCTTTTTCATCTGCGTTTTAAGTTCCACACCCAAGGTACGCAGCATCCCGGTGTTGCTGAGCACAAGTGCCTTGGCGTCTTCCGGCAGCAAATGCTTCGCAGCACTGTTGGCGACACCTTTCCCCGCCGCCTTGTAGGCACTGTATGTAGCCTCAAGAAAGTTACCGATTGATGCTTTGGGGTCATGCCAGAACTGGTTGCCCGCGGCACTCATTTTGGCACCCGCCGCCTTGAGGTCACCCTTGGCGTCGAGTTTGCCGTTAACCACGGTTTCCAGACCCTTGGCGATCTCGTTCACCGCCTTCTGACCTAGCTCTCCCGCATCATCGAGGATGCTTGCCAGCTTGGGCTTGGCTTGCTCCACAAAGTCATCGATCGTACCAACGATGGTGGCATTCAAATGCCCGATCAACACCTCGATCAAAGAGTCGCCCAACAACATCTTCGCGCTGTTGCGCAGTTCCTGACGAACCAGTGATAACGTCGGACGCAAGGTCATCCGCGCCGACGCCATGGTCGGCGGTGCCGGCAGTACGCCGATCAGGTTGATACCCAGGCTGACCCAATCCAGCAATTGACGCTGCTTGCTCTTCGCCAGGGTGACTATGTCTCCGAGGGCGTCAACCAGAGCCATGATATTGCCCACTACCGGCAGCGCGCCGGCAACGTTCTTGACTCGTTCAAGCGTGACCACGCCACCGCTGATCGACTGCAGCCACGCATCGAACCTGGCAGCCCCACGCCCGACGTCCTTGATATCGATAGTGTTGAGCGGCACGACCGCGACTTGCGGCTCGCGTTTTTTCACAACAGGTGTTGGTGCAGTCATGACAACTTCTCATCGGGCAGCAGAGTGGAAGCGAAACTCAAATCCGGGGTTTTCAAGGAAGGCTTCGGTAGCGACGGCGCCGGCAGCCCCGGTAACTTGCCGCTCTTGCTCGCCGCCCCCAAAATCCCCGAAGCACTCGGCAGCGCCGCACTCGCCAGTTTCGGCAACCCGGCCGCTCCGCCCTGCACCACCCCTTTCACTTGCTGCGCCGTTTGCATTGCGCCTTGGGCAGTCTGCATGGCGCCCATCCCTGTCTGCGCCAGTTCCTTGCCCTTCTCCAACATGTTCCAGTTCTTGCTCGGCAGCGCCTGCGCAACCATCGCCTGCACCTGGCTCGGAATGTCTTCGGCTCCTGGTGGATTCAACGGCCATTCCGGTTTGCCGATGTAGCTGCCGTCGCTCCAGGTGTCCGCCGGGTCCTTGCCGAACAGCACCCGCGCCGGCCCCGGCGCTGCACCCGCGACGCTGGCAAAACCCTTGCCGTCGAGTTTGCCCTTGATGCTTTTGCCCAAGGCGTCGATGACTTCGTAATCGCCGTCCTTGATGCCCTGACGCCCGGCGTACTGGTTGAACAATTCCAGATTGCCCTTGCCCGGTTTCGGCGGTTCCGGGAACACCCCCGCCAGACTTTTCGCCCCGGTGTAGGCGAAGTTTGCCGCGTGTGCGGTGTACGGGCCGCTGGTGGCGTGGGTGATGCCGCCGGCGTTGTAGGTGGTGGCGCTGCCGCCGCCCTGAATCACCAGTTCGGTCTTGGCGGTGATGGTGATGCGGTCAGCGTTGGCAGTGATGTTGAGTTTGGCCAGCAGGTTGATGCTGTCCTTGAGTGCCTTGACGTCGATGTCGCCGGAGGCCGCGACCAGGCGCCAGCCCATGCTCTGCACAAATAGGCGCATGCCACGGCTGGCACTGGCCAGCAGGCGTTTGCCGATGGAAAAACTGGTGTGGCCGGTGCTGCTCAGCGCCAGGTGTTCGCCGGTGGCGATGTGGCTGGAGCGCGGTGTGGTCAGGGCGATGCCGGCCGGGCTCGCGAGCACCAGATGCGGCTCGGTGAATTCCGGAAATTCGTTGGCGGTCATGTTCGCCGGGCCACTGCCAAGCACACCTTGATGCTGCGCGTGCAGGGCTTTGGCGACGTCGTCCTGATCGCCAGCCTCTTGGGCCTGAAGCTCTTTGGCCTGGGTGGCGAAGCCGTCCTGCTGATCGCTGGCGGTGGCGAGGCGTTCGGCTGTTTCCGGCAAATCCTTGTGATGCTTGGATTCGTTCGGACGTGGTTCAGTGGTGATCAGCAGACCGGCCCCGGCACGCACGGCGCCATGGCGGTCGGTGCGTAACTCGAAACCTTCGCCACGCGGCTGTCCGCCGCTCGGGCGCGGATGGGTCAGATAACCGAGATTGATCGCGCTCGCGCCGTGGTCACTGCGCAGCGCGATGCTGATTTCGCTGGTGGTGTCGTCAATGCGCAGTTCGTTGGCGCGGCTGCCCTTGTATTCCTTGCTCTTGACCGTGGCCAGGGTCTTGAAGTCCGGCAGTTTGTACGGCGGCAGGTTGGCGCCGTGGTACAGGCAACCGGTGATCAGCGGCTGATCGGGATCACCTTCGAGGAAGGTGATCAACACCTCCATGCCGACTCGCGGAATGTTGATCGCACCAAAGGTTTCGGCGGCCCAGCTCGACGCGACACGCATCCAGCAACTGGTCATGTCGTCGTGCTCGCCTTCGCGGTCCCAGAAGAACTGCACCTTCACCCGGCCGTACTGGTCGCAGTAGATCTCTTCGCCCTCGGGGCCACAGACCACCGCGCTCTGGGTGCCGAGCACCTTCGGTTTCGGGTGATCGAGCGGCGGACGGTACGGCACGTCCCACGGGATCGCGTTGAAGCGGTTGCGATACCCTTGGTGGAAATCGTCCTTGTTGTCGGTGGTGTCGCTGGTCACCGACTCTTCCAGCACTTGCGGCTGTTTGCCTTCGTGGAAGATCTCGGTCAGCAGCCACAGATCGTTCCACGTCGGGTTGGCGTGTTCGGTCAGGGCGAGGAAATGCCCGCTGACCAGAATCGGCTGATCGCTGTTGCCTTCAGCCAGTCGATAGTCGCTGCGATGGCGTTCCAGTGCGCGATTGGCGAGGTGCTTGCCACGCTCGCGATCGACGAAACGGCCCGGGTAATCGTAGTCTTCCAGATCCGGCTGGGCGCTGCTCTTGGCATCGCTTTCCAGCTCGATTTTCGGTTTGACGAAGTCGTAATCGCGCCGCGTGGTGCGGCTGGTGCGGGTGGCCAGACGCAGGCCGAAACGCTTGACCACCGGTTTGTCGGCGACCAGTCCGGAGTCCTGCTGATAGGCCACCGGCGCGAGTTTCGGGAACACCGTCTGGTCATCGCCGAACATCAGTTTGTGGCCGCTGGACGTGTGCTGGAAGTGGTAGTGAATCCCCTCCTCCTCGCACAGACGCTGGACGAAATGCAGGTCGCTTTCGTCGTACTGCACGCAGTAGATGCGCTCCGGGTAAATCGCGCTCAGCTGGAAGTGATAGTCGCTGGCGAGGATGCCGTGTTCTTCCAGCACCTTGCTGATGATCTGCTGCACGGTCATCTGCTGGAAGATGCGCTGGTTGACTCGATGCGCGAGGTACGACAGCTGCGGGCGCAGGGAGATTTTGTAGCGGGTCAGGCGCTTGCCGGCCTCACCCTGGGCGATGCTGTAGATCAGCCCGTGAATCCCCGTGCCGCTGGGTGACAACTGCAGGAACGCGAGTTTGTGCAGCAGGCTTTCGAGGTTGATCGAGGCTTTCTCACTGACCAGTTCCAGCTCGAACTCGAAGGGGGTGTTGAGCGCCTCTTTCCCGGTGAACGATAGCACCTGGAAATCGCTGTCCGCGCCATCGATGGTCAGATTGAAATGAGGCTGGTTGGCCGGTGAGAACATCCCTTGTTCCTCGCGCAATGCTGCGACGGGCGCCCGTCCGTGAAGCGTGGCGCACGCAAAAAAATCTGTAGGTCAAAGCCGCCCCGGCCAGCCGCACTGGCCGGGGCAGTACAACAATCAGCCGTAATTAAACGACTGGAGCACGCCAGTCATCGGAACCCGAAGTACCGGATACTTCGTGGGTCCAGGTGATTTTGCGGTAGGTGAACTGCACTTCTTCCAGGTGGGTGAAGTGCGCGTTGCCTGGGTCCTGGCAGTTGTGCATTTTGTTGTTGATGGCGACGATGATCGCGTCTTCCAGTTTGGTGGTGTAGTAGTGCTCTTGGGTACCTTGAGCCGAAGTGCGGTACCACTGGATAACGATTTCGCTCATGCGCTCGCCGGAGGTCAGAGCCGCTTGCAGCAGAGGCGAAGCCTTGTCGTAGACCTTGGTGATCACAACTGGCTTGTGAACGCGCTGACCGGTTGGCTGACCGGATTGCGGGTCACGCGGGATGATCACGTCGTGGGTGAATGCCTGAACCATGACCTGGTCTTCGTGACCTTCCTGGAAGGTGTTGCCCACGGAGTCGGCAGTGAAAGCGCCGGCAGTGATCAGACCTTGTTTTTCGCCAGTGACGGACATGTACGCTGGTGTTGCCATGGGGATGCTCTCCTTGCTTGAAAACACAAACCGACAGGCACCATTGCCTGTCCGGGTGCCTGTTCAGTTATCAAGTTCCGTGCCAGCCATCATCTAGCCATTACGGATCAAGGGTTTGGCGACGATGCCTTCACGTTTTGGTGTTTTAAACTTCGATAAACAGAAAAAAGTGCGCAAGAAGTTGCGCAGTACTGTGCAACTTCTTGCGCACTTGACTGAAAGGCACGGTTTATAAGGGTTTGAAGGGCGTTAGCGGGTGAAATCGGCGAAGCAGGTGCGCAACTTTTTGCGCAGTTGCGATGCTTATGTTTTCGGCGTAGACGACGCCACTTGCAGTAGACGATAAGCGTCCACCAGTTGCTGAAGATTGAACGCGAGGTTCCTGCCGCTGGGATTGGGCAACACCCACACCCGTGCGCCGCCAAAGGTCTTTGCCTGCGCCCCCCACGCCACGACTTTCTGCTCCGACAACGCGGCATACGCAGGCTTGCCGAGAAACGCCACATAGCGCGGCGCATAGCGGGTGATCTTCTGCTCAAAGCCCATGGCCGCTGCGGCAAACTCTTCCACTGCCACCTGATCCGCCCGCGCCGTCGGCCGCTCGACCACCGCTGTCAATCCGCAACCGAATTGCACAAGCCTGCGATCATCCTCCGCCTGCAGTTCATGCGGGGTGAACCCGGCCAGGTGCAAGGTGCGCCAGAAGCGATTACTGCGCCCGGCAAAATGATGCCCCTGCGCCGCCGCGAGCAACCCCGGATTGATCCCGCAAAACACCACCGAAAGCCCCGGCGCCAGAATGTCCTCAAGCCCTTCACCCGCCATACGCCTGCCCCTCGTTCGCAAACATTTGCAACACCACCCACGGCAAACCCTAGAATGGCTGCCCCATCCACAGAGACAACAACACGATGGACGTTATTCAGACTCTGCGCTGTTTCGTCGCCGTCGCCCAGAGCGGCAGCTTCACCGCTGCAGCCGACGTGCTCGACACCACCACGACCAACGTGTCCAAAGCCGTCTCCAGCCTCGAAGCCCGGCTGCACACGCGCCTGATCAACCGCACCACCCGCCGCCTCGCCCTGACCGAAGCCGGCGTGCGCTACTTGCAGCGCGCCGAAAAAATCCTCGATGACCTGCGCGAAGCTGATGAAGAAGCCGCAACCGCCCAGACCCTGCCGGTCGGGCGTCTGAAGATCCACGCCATGGCCGCCATCGGCAACCACTACGTGATCAACGCCATCGCCCGCTACCGCGAGATTCACCCCTCGGTGATGTTCGACCTGACCCTGAGCAATCGCCTGCCCGACCTGCTCGAAGAAAGCTACGACATGTCGATCGTCCTCGCCCGCGACCTGCCGGATTCCGGCTTCGTCGCGCAACGCCTGGGCACCACCTACAGCATCCTCTGCGCCTCGCCGTCGTACCTCACCAAACGCGGCCACCCCGCAACGCCCGCCGACCTCGCCGCGCATGACTGCCTGCGCATCGTCAACACGGTGATGCCCGCAGAAAACTGGGTATTCGAAGGGCCACAAGGCATGGAAACGCAGAATATCCCCGACTCGCCCTTCCACATCAACACCGCCGACGGCATGGCCACCGCGATCAGAAATGGCATGGGCATTGGCATTCAACCGCTGGCATCGGCCGTCGAAGGATTGGTGGGAGGCACGTTGGTGCGGGTGCTGCCGGAGTACCGCCTGGAGGAATACAACCTGTTCGCGATCTACCCGTCGCGCAAATTCGTCGACGCCAAAATCAAGACCTGGGTGGAGTTCCTGAAAACGGCCATCCCGCAACTGCTGGCGTCCGATGAAGACATGGCCGGGGCCAAAGAACTCGCTGATGCTTAGTGCCGCAGACCTGGAGTGTCGACCCTCCAACGCCTGCACCGACATCAACCGTTAGAACAACCGCTGCCCATCACCTGGTATTGCACGACATGCCGCGCACCGGTCGAGTCGTCATAAGTCATCTGCACCGGCACCGCACCGCACTGGTTAGCCGCATCGGAGATCGACACCACGTGCGCGATGTCCGGTTGAGCGGCAGCGTTGTAGGCCTCGACTTGCGCGGTTTCGTCCGCCGCAAAGGCTTGCGCGCCGATACCGCCGAGGACTAGCAGAAGAACGATTTTTGAAAGCTTCATGATGTTCACCGTCTCGTGGGGAACCGTGTTTGTTCACGGAGTGGAGACGATGTTAGGGGTTGAAGCGGGCGGCAAAAATCGGTCGGCTGGACAAACACTGTGTCCAGAATGGTGATGAATAAAACCTGAGTATCGTGGATGCCCCATTCGCGAGCAGGCTCGCTCCCACAGGTTTTGCGTCTGCCGTAGCGTTCGCGAACACTGCAAAACCCATGTGGGAGCGAGCCTGCTCGCGAAAGCGTCAGCCCAGTCACCGAATAACCCGAAGCTGCCGCAGGCTGCAGAACCGACCCCGCAGTTGCCTATTCAACTTGCTGATACAGCCTCTCTCACAACGGTAACGGCCGATCCTGCACTACGCGCTTCATCACCAGCGTCGAGGTCAGCCGCTGCACATTCGGCAATGTCGAGAGGTACTCGTCATACAGGCGCTGAAACGCCGGCAGATCCTGGGTGATGACGTGCAGCAAATAGTCCGGTTCGCCGAACAACCGTTGTGCATCCACCACCTGAGGTATCTCCACCAGCGCCGCCTCGAACGCGTCCACCGCTTGCCGGTCACCCTCACGCAACGTGGCGAAGACCATCGCCGAGAAGTTCAGCCCCAGCGCGACGGGGTCGAGTTTTGCGCGGTAGCCGAGCAAAACTCCGGACTCTTCCAGCGCCCGCACACGGCGGTGGCATGGCGAAAGGCTCAGGCCCACGCGATCAGCCAGCTCAGTGACCGACAGCCGACCATCCTTTTGCAGCTCAGCAAGAATCTTCCGATCAATTCTGTCCATGCAGTAGAACCTTCCAATCTGTAGCGCCAAGGCGAGTATCTTTGAAAAAATATTCTAGCCTGGTTTGCATATTCTTCCCTCAACCAAAAGTAACCGCGCCGCTGCAACCGGCGCGACACCTGATTGATGGGAAACCAATATGAGCAAAGCAACGCCACATCAACGGCCATGGGTGACGCCATGACCTTCAGCGTATTCGCTGCCTTCTGGGCGGTATCGATTCTGTTTGTGATCACTCCCGGCGCCGATTGGGCCTACGCGATTTCCGCAGGCCTGAAGCACCGCGTCGTGCTCCCCGCCGTGGGCGGTCTGCTCTCCGGGCACTTGCTCGCCACGCTGATCGTCGCGGCCGGGGTCGGCACGCTGCTCGCCGGGCATCCGCTGGCCCTGACGGTGCTGACCATGGCTGGCGCGATTTACCTGCTGTGGCTGGGCGCCAACCTGTTCGCCTGCCCTTCCACTCCGCATGCCGGCGCCAGCCAGACCAGCGACTCATGGACGCGTTGGGCCTTAAAGGGCCTATGCGTCAGCGGGCTGAATCCGAAAGTGTTCCTGTTGTTTCTCGCCCTGCTGCCGCAGTTCACCGACGCCGCCGCGCCGTGGCCCGTGCCGATGCAAATGGTCGCGCTCGGCCTGGTGCATACCGCCAGTTGCGCGGTGATCTACCTGATGGTCGGGTTTGGCTCACAAGCGGTACTGCGCGCCAGGCCTGCAGCGGCGCGCAGGGTCAGCCGTGCTTCGGGGCTGATCATGATTCTGATCGCCCTGGCGCTGCTGATCGAGCAATGGCGAGCCTAACTGCAGCAATCGAATCCGCCAAAATCCATTCCACCTTGCGAGAGTGCCCACAGTATTTCTCTATAGGGGCGAAGTCGGGGCCTGTGCCGAAGTCGAGCTGGAAAGCCTGGAGTTTCGCCTAGCCTGAACTTTTCAATGACTACGGCGAGCTCCAACGCTCTGCAAACAAGTTTCGGGAACGCAGAAAGGGGAAAGATCTATCTTGCGCATCCCCTCCTGGTCGAAAACCGCCATCGACTGCGCTCTTTTTCTGGTCGAAGCGGACCCAACACCCGCGACTCGATTCCCCGTCACAAATCTGTCATCCCCAAACTGCTAACCTCCCCCCACCGCCCCCTTACCCAAGAGCCCCTGACCCAAGGTACCCCCCAAGGTGTCCCCAACCCCACCCCGCCAGAAAATCATCCTGCGCTCCGAAAACCTCCATTCCGAAGACTTCGGCGCCCTCTTCTCCCGTCTCTTTGGCAACCGCCACGCCGACACCCCGCCGATTCCCTCCAACATCATCATCGGCGGCGTCTACGGCAGACACGACGGCGTGAGTTTCCGTCGCATGCATTACCACGGCGATTTCACCGTCACCTTTCCCGACCCGCAGGATGAGATCACTTTCGTGATTCCCACGGCGGGCAAGATTGTGTTCAACCACAGCACGGAATCCGTCGGTGTGGCCCAGGTGGGATTAGCGATCGATAAGGCGGATATCCGCTCAATGCGGTTTCTCGACAATCATGCGCAGCACGGGATTTCGGTGAATCGGGGGCAGTTGACTGAGCGGTTGTCGGCGTTGTTGGGGCGGCCGATTGTGCAGAAGCTTGTGTTTGAGCCGGTGGTGGATCTGCACACGGCGGCGTTTCAGGGGATCAAGGCGTTGATCGATCTGGCGACGGGGACGGAGTTTGATCTGTTGCTCAACAGCGGCACGCTGATGCCGTCGCGGTTACGCGAGATGTTGATTGATGCGGTGCTGGAGGCGTGGCCGCACAATTTTACCGAGGCGTTGCGCCAGCCGGCCCCGAGGGTCGCGCCGCGGCATGTGAAGTTGGCGGTGGAGTTTATTCAGGCGCATCCGGAGCAATTGGTGAGTGGCGTTGAGTTGGCGCGGTTGAGCAATGTCAGTCAGCGGGCGTTGCAGGAGGGGTTTCGGCGGTTTGTCGGGACGTCGATTGTCGCGTATCAGCGTCAGGTGCGGCTGGAGCGGGCTTTCGAGGTGCTGGGGCAACGGCATTCGGCGTCAGTGACGGAGGTTGCGTTGCGCTTTGGGTTCAGTAATGTCGGGCGGTTTTGTCAGTATTTTCAGCAGGCTTATGGGGTGAGTCCGGCGGAGTTGAGGGGACGGGGTTGATGGGTTCATAGGCGGGGATGCCTGTTGAGCTTGCGAAAGCGGGGAGTCAGTTGATGGTGAGGTTGGATGAGATGGCGCCTTCGCGAGCAAGCCCGCTCCCACAAGGAGATTGCATTTCAACTGTGGGAGCGGGCTTGCTCGCGAAAGCGGTGGGTCGGTTGATGGTGAGGTTGGATGAGATGGCACCTTCGCGAGCAAGCCCGCTCCCACAGGGTTTATCTGGTGCTTTGTGAATGGCGGTCGTCCTTGACCTTGCGGTTTTATTCGTACTTTTAGAACGCGTAACTGGCCTTTAGGCTGCCACTGAAACCATGGCTGTCACCACCACCGCTGGCACCGACTTCCGCGCCGACGCTGACGGGGCCGAGGCTGGCCATCAGGTTGACGCCACCAGTAAACTGGTCACGGTTGTCGAACGCGGCGCGTTGTTCGATGTCGAGGCCCAACAAGTGGCCCTGGCTGTTGACGTCGTTGTTGCCCAAGGTGCGCTCGTATCCGACTTGCACGCCCGGTACCAATTGCCAGGCGCCCATCGCCACCGGGGCGAACGCCACGTTAAGGTTGGCGACGGCGCTGCGGCGGGTGGCGGTGTTGTCGTCGACGTCGAGTGACAGTTCGCTGCCCTTCTCTTTGAAGCCCTTCAGGTCGAGGTGGCTGACCCGGAAGCCGAGGCTTGGTTCGAGGATCATGCCGTTGACCGGGGCGCGGTAACCCAGCGCCAGGGTGGCACCGGTGAGGTTGCCGTGGGTGTCGCCCTTGGCCGTGCCGAGGCCGCCACCGAGCTCACGCTTGCTGTCGTAGTCGACGTAACCGGCGCTGGCGTTGGCATCGACGAACAGGCCGCGTTCCAGGCTGATGAAGCCGTAGCGGGCGCCGAGGTTGAAGAAGGTGAAGTCGGTATCAGCCTCGCCACCCGCGCCGCCGACAGTGCCTTTGCTGTAGCCGAATCCGCCGCGCGCGCTGAGTTGTTCGGAAAAGCGCTGGGTGATGCCGACCATCAGGCCCTGGCTGTGTTCATTACTGCTCTCGGCGTGAGACGAGCCGTCGGTGCCGAGGTAACCGGCGAGCGCCGTGGTCCACAGCCGGTATTGGCCGACCGTCAGGTCGGAGCCGCTGGCGTACGGTGCGGCGGCTTGTTCGATCAGCGCGTTCTGGCGCAGCAGGTAGCTGGCGGCGTCAGCGTGAACCTGGCCGCCGACCTGCGATTCGACACCGCCGAGGGTGCCGGCGTCGATGGCCGATTGCAGGTAATAGTTGTAGGCGCTGTAAGTGCCGGACAGGTTGGTGTTCTGCAACTCGCGCAGCAATTCGGCACCGGCGGCCGCGTTGCCGATCAACCCGGCCTGCCCCGGCAGGCTGTTGTACTCGACCAGTTTGCCGCGCAGGACGTAGAGGGTTTCTTGCGACAGGCCGAGGCCTTGTTTGAGGTAGTTGTCCATGCTGCCGTATTCGGCGGTGACTTCATCAAGACCGGCCTGCAAGTAGCTGGCCTGCACGCCGAGCAACGGCGCATAGATCGAGGCCATGCTCGGCGGCAGCGCCTTGAGGGTCGCGGCGACGCGGGCGGCGGTGTAGTCGTTGGTCGCGAGATAGTTGGCCATGATGGTCGCATTGTCGACCCCGGCGATGCTCTGCAACACGGCGGCGGTCCAGCCGGTGCGGTCCTTGCCGGCGGTGCAGTGGAACAGTTGTGCGCCGTCGGTGGTGGCCAGTTCGTTGAACAGCTTGCCGAACTGACCGCGCATCCCCGCGTCGTTGACGAAGGCGCGGTTGGTCTGTTCCATCATGGCGATGGCGTCGGCGGCGCTTTTGAACGATACGGTGGTGATGTTCGCGCCCGAAGTGGTGCTGCCGATGATGTCGATGTTCTGGTAGGTCGCGCCGGTCAGCAAGGTGTCCGGCGTGCCGGCGATTTCGCTCGGGGTGCGCAGGTCGTAGACAGCTTTGATGCCGAGGCTGTTGAGGGTCGCCAGATCCGCTGCCGACGGCGTGATCGCGTTGGAACGGTAGAACACGCCGCCGCGCATCGTGCCGTCGTGGGCCGTGGAATACGCGGTAGTGAGGCCGGCGACATCACGGAAGTTGTCGATGCTTTTCAGCCGTGGCGTGTCGAGCGCGACAGGCTCGGCAGCGTGGGCAGCAGCGATGGACAGGCTCAGAACGGACAGCGAACACACAAGACGTTGAAACACAGTGCAGCCTCATTGGAATTAGCGTTGGGCTGGCTACTATCTGCAATCAAGTGATACCGAATATGACAGAACGACTGCCGAAGGAAATGGCTGCGCGATTGGGCCGTAGGCCGCGCTTTTTGTCCATAAGGAATCAGGTTGCTGCATAAACTTCAGGCCCCCTCTCATCAACCTGTGGGAGCGAGCCTGCTCGCGAAAGCGGTGGACCGGTCAACGCGATGTCGGCTGATGATGTCCCTTCGCGAGCAGACTCACTCCTGCAGGGTTATGTGCTGAATTCAGGGTTGGCGGCTGCTGGAGATCCAGTGTGGGCTTTGCACAGACAAACCGCCCTCGCCAGCAGGCTAGCTCCCACAGGATTTTTTAGTTGGCATTGATCAATGGTCTGCGGGGATCTGGCGAAAACTCACCGCCAGGCGATTCCAGCTGTTGATGGTGCTGACGGCCATGGTCAGGTCCACCAGTTCGGCTTCGTTGAACTGCTCCCGCGCCTGTTGGTAGACGTCGTCCGGCACATGACTTTCCGCCAGCAGCGTCACCGCCTCGGCCCAGGCCAGTGCGGCCCGCTCGCGCAGGTTGAAGAAGCCGCTGTCGCGCCAGACTGCGATGGCGTAAAGACGTCGATCCGTCTCCCCGGCCCGCCGCGCATCCACCGAGTGCATGTCGGTGCAGAACGCACAGCCGTTGAGTTGCGAGGCGCGGATCTTGATCAGGTGCAGCAGCGGCGCCTCGATGCTCAGGCTGCTGGTCAGTGCTTCCAGGGCGATCATCGCTTTCATGGCTTTGGGTGAAGCGCTGTAGTAATCCAGACGCGGGGACATGGGTGAGTCTCGGGCAGCAGAAGAGTGATTTCACGGTAAGCGCTGGTTCGGCAACGTTACAGCCCCAATTCCACGGAAAACCGGTACACCACTGAACTACGGATACACACTGAACCTGTGGGAGCGGGCTTGCTCGCGAAGGCGGTGGGCCAGTCGATTTTTAGTTGCCTGACACGACGCCTTCGCGAGCAAGCCCGCTCCCACAAGTGACGGTGACCAATTCAAGGTATTTGTCGTGCGCAACTACTTCCCGATCAGCAACAGCGGTAATCTGGCCGACACTTCAATCGCCCCCCAGGAGCCCCGTCAGTATGGAACTGCATGTCGTGATCAACGGCCGCAAGGATCTGGCCGGTCAGTTGTATCAGCAACTGCGCGGCGCCATTGAATCCGGGCGCCTGGCCGCGGGCACGCAGTTGCCGCCCAGCCGCCTGCTGGCCGAGCAACTGGGGATTTCGCGCAAGACCATTTCCGACACTTACGCGCAGCTGACGTACGAAAACTTCCTCACCGGCGTCATCGGCAAAGGCACTTACGTCAATGCGCGCTCGACGCCGGTGCAGCGCAAGCAAAGCCATTCCGAACTGGCCAGTTCCGAGGTGATCGAGAGCTGGTGCAACCTGCCGGTATTTCTGCGCCATCCGACGCTGGAAGGCTCGCTGCGCTACGACTTCATCGGCGGCGCCACCAGCAAGGGCCAGTTCCCCCACGATGACTGGCGCCGCTGCGTGTCCCATGCGATGCGGCAGATGGCGGGCTCCAAGGGTTTCTACAGCGTGGCGGAAGGCTTGCCGGCGCTGCGCAATGCGATTGCCCGGCACATCGCGTTTTCCCGTGGAGTGAACTGCCAGGACGAAGACATCGTGGTGTGCAACGGCGCGCAACAGGCGCTGGACCTGATCGCCCGGGTGCTGCTGCGCCCCGGCAGTCTGGTGGCGATGGAAGATCCGGGTTATCCGCCGGCACGGCTGCTGTTCGGCACTCATGGCGCCACCGTGGTCGGGGTGCCGGTGGATGCGGAAGGGATTCAGGTCGAGCACATTCCCGACGGCACGCGGCTGATCTACGTGACACCGTCGCACCAGTTCCCGCTGGGCATGCCGATGAGCCATGCGCGGCGCGAGGCGTTGCTGGCCCGGGCTTACGAACTCGGCGCGATCATCATCGAGGACGACTATGACAGCGAGTTCCGCTACGAGGGCCGGCCGACGGACTCGCTGCACAACCTCGATCAGCGCGGCATCGTCGCTTACGTCGGGACCTTCTCCAAGACCCTGCTGCCGGAGTTACGACTCGGCTACGCGATCCTGCCCCCGGCGATCCTCGAAGCGGTGATCCGCGCCAAGCAACTCACCGACCTGCACGCCTCCACCCTGCCGCAATGGGCGCTGGCCAAGTTCATCGCCGAGGGTTGCCTGCTCAAGCACATCCGCCGCTGCCACACTATTTATGCCCAGCGCCGGGAGCGGATTCTGGCGCGCATGGCGACCGATCTGTCGCCCTGGCTCGACGCGGTGCCGGCCAGCGCGGGTTTTCACATGGCGGTGTTTTGCAAAGTGCCGATCGATCTGCCGCTGGTGATCGACCTGGCGAAAAAGGTCGAGGTCGGGTTGTATTCGATCAATGGTTTCTATCACCAGCAACCGGCGAAAAACGGCCTGTACTTCGGCTTCGGTGCCATCGAGACGCTGGACATCGACATCGCTCTGGATCGCTTGCGCGACATTCTGCAACAAGTCGCGTGAATGATTGGTCTGGGCGATTAACCGCCGATTGGTTATTGGTGATCACGGGGTGCAGGCCTATTCTGCACTGGCGTTATCCCTCAATGAGCAGGATTCGTCCGGCCTGATTCAGGAGTGTGAGCAATGTCCAACGAAGTGATCAACACCGTTGAGGTGCGGGCTGCAGCCGGGCGTTCGGAAGAACTCGGCCGGCAGTTGCAGAAGATTGTCGAAACCCTGCGCGAAACCCCTGGCTGCGATTCCTATATGGTCGACCGCTGCCCCGACGACAGCCACCGCTGGACGGTCAGTGCCCACTGGCAGTCGGAAGCGGCAATGCAGGCGCACTTCAATCGGCCTGAGGCCCAGGGGTTTATCGACTTGATTGACAGTCGGCTGGCCAATAGTGTGGATTTCAACAGTTTCCCTATCGTCTGAACTAACGCCATCGCGAGCAGGCTCGCTCCCACATTTGAATGTGGGAGATTCTATGTTGCAGGGGAACCCTGCAACCTCACATTCGGTTGGTATTCGCTCTGATTTTTCATGAGAGCGAATGCCACTCGGCAGAGCTTGCGGGCGAGGATGACCAAGGCTTGAGTTCTGGCCAGACCTCTTGCCAAGTAGGACTCATAGAACGGTTTCCAAACAGGAGACCGGCAGGCAGCCATTGCGGCATTGTGCGCAAGACGCCTTAACTCTCCATCACCTTTTTTGCTCAGGTGGCGAGGACTGTGCTTTTTCCCTGAGTCCTTTGCCCTCAAGTCCATCCCCAAAAAGGCTATAAAAGCGTCGGCGCTGGCGAAATCACCACGCATAAAAGTGGTAGCCAAGCCCGTGGCCGTCAACTCACCGATCCCTTCAATCGCCTTACAGCGCCGGATATTTTCGGTGATGCCCGCCTCCTCGCTGATTTCGCGCAGCAATTTCTGAATCACCTGTTCAGAGCGTTTGAAGTGTTCCCGCTCTTGGACCGAGAGTTCTTTCAAAAGAGGTTCGCTTGACCAGCTCAGCATGAGGCCAGCGTGGTTTTTTACCAGCTGTGCACGCTTATTAAGCAGGCTTTTCAGCACGGTATAGAGCTGAGGAGGTGGACTCCAGACCCGCAGTCGTTGCTGCTCGCTGGAAAGATAACGCGCCAGCAGGCGCGCATCGCAGGGGTCAGTTTTTGCTCTCTGACCAACACCTTCGCGGTAATGGCTCACCCGGTAAGGGTCCACAATATAAACACGGTGCCCCATGCCGTGAGCCAGCTCAGCCGTATCGAGGTGGTAAAGGCTCGTGGCCTCCAGGGCAATCGAGCTATGAGCAGGTAGGGTCTTGAGCCAGCGGCCAATCGATGCGCGATCGTTGCTGATGAACTGGATATTTTTCAAGTCTTCGCGGTAAACGACGATTTCGGCCTTGGCGACATCGATACCAACTACCGTTGGCGAGGTAAGGATTGTCATGACGAATCCTCGGAGCTAGGGTTTAGGTGCTTGTTGGGGTCTACCGTAGCGCTGGCTTGCCTCTATCGTCGGTTCTACCGATGAATTCTTTATCGGCGCTTTAGGTAGAAGGGGCGGAACGAGAAGTCTCCCACGGTCCGTACTGGCTAGAGTCGGAATCGAGCTTTTAGTCCCGCCCACCCCTTCAAGTCTAAACATACAAGCGAGCCTGCTCGCGATGGCGTATTTGAATGCGCTGATATCCCCCAGATTGGTCACCCGAACTTCCCCAATATTGGCCGTTTGAATGCCTCACTCCGCGGACTACTGTGAAGACCGATTCCTCCACTTCACAGGTGACCCGCCATGAAACTCCTGCACGGCTTCGCCGCCGCCCTCGCCCTCAGCCTTTCCGTTCCAGCCCTGGCTCACGATGCCTCGGAAAAGGTCTCGGTCCTGCAGGACCAGATGCTGAAAAACGTCCCCGGCAAAAAAGCCATGATGATCGAAGTCGACTACAAACCCGGCCAGTCCTCCATCGCCCACAAACACGATGGCACGGCCATGGCGTATGTGCTCGAAGGCGAAGTGACTTCCCAGGTCAAGGGCGAACAAGCGATCACCTACAAGAAGGGTCAGTTCTGGTACGAACCGGCCGGCTCCGAACATCTGGTGTCGAAAAACGCCAGCAAAACCAGGCCAGCGAAGTTGTTGGTGTTCATGGTGCTGTCGCCTGACGAGCAAGTGCTGATCCCATTGAAAAACTGATGGTTGTTTAACCAGCCATAAATAAAAGGCGCAAATCATTGATTCGCGCCTTTTTTATTTCCTGCGGCAATTAATCAATAACGCTTACAGCCAATAAAACTATTGCATGACAGTCATTCAGCAAATTGTCAGGTTGTTTTCAGTTTGGCGGGAGTAGTCTGAGGCCACTGTCGCCGGTTTTATTTAATCAACCCCGACACCTCTGACTTTCCGACTGAAGTTGCTTCACAGGAGACTCACCATGAAACTTGCATTTGCCAGTACATTGGCGATATCGGTTTTAGCCTTGTCCGCCTGTTCTGTTCCTACCGCCCCGACAGCGGTTTCCTCACTCGACACGTTGTTCACCCAGCCGGTCGGCCGCAGCAGCGCCGCCCAGGCCAAAAGCGGTCCCGGTGTCTCACTGGGCGTGGTCTACAGCCCAAGCACCCAGACCAACCGCGAATACCTGCGCGACTATCAGGCCAACGCTGGCACCGGTTTCGGCCAGAGTTTGCTGGTGCAACCGATCCATGACGCCTATGTCGCCACCTCAAAACCGGACATGGCCGTGGATTGGGTGAAAGCCTCGCTGCAACGCCAGTTCGGCTCGGTGACGGTGTACCCGGACATGCAGAGCCTGCGTGCGGCCAACCCGGATGTGGTGGCGATCGTCGACACTCACAGTCAGTTGATGACCTCGCGCAGTTCCGACATCAAGGCGGATGTGAGTGCGGATTTTTATGACGGTGAGTTTAACTATATCGGGACGGCCAAGGGGGCTGAGGCGAAAGAGTTGACGCCGGTGTGGGCGGACTTCAAGCGTTCAGAGGAAATTGTTGCGGATATTAATCAGCAGCAGGAAGTTCAGGTTCGGGCATTGCAGAAGTTTGACCAGTCGCTCAGTAATTTGTTGACCAGGCCGACAGATAAAGTGTCGATGCTCGATACTAAACAAGGTCTTAATGTGCGGTGATAGTTGACCGCTGCCCTCACCCTAACCCTCTCCCCCTTGGGGGAGAGGGCTGGGGTGAGGGGGTAAGATTTAACGGACACAAATAAATCAGCAGAAATAAAAAAGCCCCCGCATCTCACAATGCAGGGGCTTTTTCATTCAACGGCTACTCAAGCAAGCTCAAGCTCCGTAGTCGCTGCAGCAGCAGGCACAACCGCCTGACCGCTCAGCGCCACGTCGTTCAGCTCACGGTTGGCCACCGCGTACATGGCGTAGTCGGTGCCGCTGGCGGCACGGATTTCCACCAGCATGGCGCGCCAACGTTCGATCATGGCTTCGTGCTGACCCATCCACAGCGCCAGACGTGCTTCCACGTCCAGATCGCCGTTACCCGCTTGCAGGACAGCGATGGTGATCGCGCGTTGCTGCCAGTCGACGTCATCACGGAACGCTTCACGGGCCAGGGCCTGCCAGTTGTTTTCAACCGGCAAGGCGCTGATCTGCGAGATGTACCAGGTGATGTCCAGCGCGCTGCCCACGGCGAAATACGCCTTGGCCACTTCGGCTGGATCCTGACCGGTTACATCGGCAGCCTCGATGATCGGCAGCAGCGTGTAGAGGTGGGAAGTCCCCGCCACCATACGCGCCAGCAGTTCCGGTACACCGGCTGCGACGTAAGCCTGATAACGCGCCTGCCAGTTTTCGCGGATTTCGCCGCTCAGCAGTTCGTCCAGCTTCAGACCCAGCTCCTTCAGATGCGGGCCGAAATGCGCGACGTCACGGGCAGCGTTCTGCTCGTTGCGACGGGCACGCAGGAACCAGCGCGTAGCGCGACGGCCCAGACGCATCAGCTCATCCATCAGCTCCAGTTGCACGTCAGCGGAGACCTGATAGTCCAGCGCTTCGATCTGACGGAACCAGTGTGGGAGGTGGAAAATGTCACGCACGATCACGTAAGCGCCCGCCACGTTCGCCGGGGTCATGCCGGTGGACTCTTTGAGTCGCTGAACGAAGGTGATGCCCATGTGGTTGACCAGATCGTTGGCGATCTGGGTGCTGACGATCTCGCGCTTCAGACGGTGACGGCGCATGGCATCGGCGAACTTGCTGACCAGGCTCGGTGGAAACGCGGTTTCCATGTCGCGGGTCAGGTAGTCGTCGTCCGGCACCAGCGAGTCCAGCAGCTGCTGCTTGAGGTCGATCTTGCTGTACGAGATCAGCACCGACAGTTCTGGACGCGTCAGGCCCTTGCCAGTCGCGGCGCGCTCGGTGAGCTGCTCCTCGGTCGGCAGGTACTCGATGGCGCGGTCCAGCTTGCCACGGCCTTCCAGATCGCTCATCAGGCGTTTGTACTCGGCGGCACGCTCGTAGGCACGGCGGGCAGCCAGGGACAGGGCCTGAGTCTGCTTGTAGTTGTTGCCCAGCACCAGACCACCGACTTCGTCGGTCATGCTTGCCAGCAACTGATCGCGTTGCTTGCCCGTCATGTCGCCGGCCTGAACCACTTCGTTCAGCAGGATCTTGATGTTCACTTCGTGGTCGGAGCAGTCCACGCCACCGGCGTTGTCGATGAAGTCGGTGTTGGAACCGCCGCCATTGAGACCGAATTCCACACGACCCAGTTGGGTCATGCCGAGGTTACCGCCCTCGCCCACCACTTTGCAGCGCAGTTCGTTGCCGTTCACGCGCAGTGCATCGTTGGCCTTGTCGCCGACATCGGCGTGGCTTTCGGTGCTGGCCTTGACATAAGTACCGATACCGCCGTTCCACAGCAGATCCACCGGCGCCTTGAGCAAGGCGTTCAGCAGTTCGGTCGGGGTCAGTTTGTCGGCCTTGATGTCGAAGCGTTCCTGCATCTGCGGGGAGATGGCAATGCTCTTCGCGCTGCGCGAGAAGATACCGCCACCTTCGGACATGATGCTGGTGTCGTAGTCGGTCCAGGCCGAACGCGGCAGGTCGAACATGCGCTGACGCTCGACGAAGCTGGTCGCCGGGTTCGGGTTTGGATCGATGAAGATGTGCATGTGGTTGAAAGCCGCGACCAGTTGCAGCTTGTCGGACATCAACAGGCCGTTACCGAACACGTCACCGGCCATGTCACCCACGCCGACCACGGTGATGCTGTCTTCCTGGACATTGATGCCGCGCTCGCGGAAGTGGCGCTGTACGCCAACCCACGCGCCTTTGGCGGTGATGCCCATTTTCTTGTGGTCGTAACCGGCCGAACCACCGGACGCGAATGCGTCACCCAGCCAGAAGCCGTAGTCGATGGCGATGCCGTTGGCGATGTCGGAGAAGGTCGCAGTGCCCTTGTCCGCGGCGACTACCAGGTACGGGTCATCGTCGTCATGACGCACGACGTTGGCCGGCGGCACCAGGGCGCCGTCTTTCAGGTTGTCGGTGATGTCCAGCAGACCCGAAATGAAGATGCGGTAGCAGGCGATGCCCTCGGCCGCGATCTCGTCACGGCTGCCGCCCAATGGCAGGCGACGCGGCAGGAAGCCGCCCTTCGCGCCCACTGGCACGATGACCGAGTTCTTCACTTGCTGGGCTTTTACCAGGCCGAGGACTTCGGTGCGGAAGTCTTCTTCACGATCGGACCAGCGCAGACCACCGCGAGCGACGTTGCCGAAGCGCAGGTGCACGCCTTCGACGCGTGGCGAGTACACAAAGATTTCGAACTTCGGAACCGGCTTCGGCAGCTCAGGGATTGCGTGCGGGTTGAACTTGAAGCTGAAGTACGACTTGTTCTGGCCGTTGGCATCAGTCTGATAGAAGTTGGTACGCAGGGTGGCTTTGATCAGGTCCAGGTAACGACGCAGGATGCGGTCTTCGTTGAGCACCTGAACATCGTCCAGTGCGGTCAGAATCGCTTGTTCCAGACGCTGTTGCTTGTCTTCCAGATCATCGCTGCCCAGCTTGCGCGCCAGGTAGAAACGGGTCTTGAACAACCGGGTCAACTCGCGAGCGATGTCGGTGTGGTTGTTCAGGGTGCTGGCGATGTAACCCAGGTCGAAGCCCAGACGAATCTGCTTCAGGTAACGGGCGTAAGCGCGCAGCAGCGCGACGTCGCGCCATGGCAGACCGGCAGTCAGCACCAGACGGTTGAACGCATCGTTCTCGGCATCGCCACGGACGATGTGGACGAACGCGTCCTGCAGGGTGTCGTTGAGCTGCTGGATGTCGAGGTCCAGGCCTTCGGCAGCGGTGAACGCAAAGTCGTGGATCCAGAACTCGCGGCCGTTGGTGTGACGCAGGCGGTACGGGAATTCACCCAGCACGCGCAGGCCGAGGTTTTCCAGGATCGGCAATACGTCGGACAGCGCCAGCGGGGTGTCGGCGTGGTACAGCTTGCAATGCAACTCGCGCTGACCGGACACCTGACCCAGCGGCTGATAGAAGCTCATCACCAGCGGATTTTTTTCGTTCAGGCTCAGCAAATGCTGCATGTTGACCACGGCCGAATGCGCAGCGAAACGCTCGCGGTAGCCGGCCGGGAAGCCTTTCGGGAAATCCGCCAGCACGTTGGTGCCGTGGGCTTCACCGAAGCTTTCGACGGTCAGTGCAGCGTAGTCGTCCTGCCAGCTGCGGCAGGCCTGTACCACTTCTTTTTCCAGCAGCAGCGGGTCGATGTCGAGGCGGTTCTTCGGATCGACGCGCAGGATCAGCTGTACGCGGGCCAGCACGGACTCGGAGAAGAACGTCCAGAATTCGCAGTCGGTAGCCTTCAGGCGCTCCATCAGGACTTGCTGGATCTTCTGGCGCACTTCGGTGGAATAAATGTCACGCGGCACGTAGGCCAGGCAGTAGCAGAAGCGACCGTACGGGTCTTTGCGCAGGAACACGCGGATCTTGTTGCGTTCCTGGATCTGCACGATCGACATCACGGTGCTGAACAGCTCGTCGACCGGGGTCTGAAACAGGTCGTCACGCGGCAGTACTTCCAGAACCTGCGCCAGTTCCTTGCCCAGGTGAGCCTTGGACTGGAAGCCGGAACGGCGTTCGATTTCTTCGACCTTGCGGCGAATGAACGGGATAACCCGCACGCTCTCGCCATACACCGAGGAGGTGTACAGGCCCATGAAGCGGTGTTCCTTGATGACGTGGCCGTCAGCATCGATTTCGCGGATCGACACGTAGTCCGGGTAAGCCGGACGGTGCACGCGGCTCGGGTGCGCAGCCTTGGCGAACGACAGCAGGGTCGGTTCGCGCAGGTAGTTCACGGCGTAGTCTTCGATGTGACGGTCTTCGTTGGTCAGACCGGTGCGCAGCAGTTTGGTCAGACCGAGGAAGGAGTTCTGGTCGTATTCGATGTGGCCGCCATCGGCCTGATCGACAACGGTGAACTCTTCGTAGCCGAGGAAGGTGAAGTGGTTACCCACCAGCCATTCCAGGAAGCTCTTGATTTCGGTCTTTTCGTCGGCATCGACGGCGAATGCGCTGTTATCGAGCTTGGTGAGGATTTCCTGCACCTTGGCCTTCATCGGCTCGAAATCGGCAACCGCGACGCGCACTTCACCAAGCACCTGTTCCAGCTCTTTGCTCAGCACGTTCAGTTCGGCCGCGTTGGCGCAGCGGTCGATTTCCAGGTACATCAGCGATTCATGTTGCACGCCTTCGCCGGTGCTGCCTTTTGGCAGGATTTCCAGCAACTCGCCCTTGCTGCCACGACGCACGCTGAGCACGGTGGTTTGCAGGGTGTGGATGCTGTAGCCGCGGCGGTTCAGCTCGGTGCGGACCGAGTCGACCAGAAATGGCAGGTCATGGTGCAGGACTTCGACCGCGGTGTGGGTCGACTGCCAGCCATGACGCTCGTAATCGGGGTTGTAGACGCGCACTTGCGGTTGCGCGTGATCGAAGCGCTCAAGCAGGCGCCACGCGGAAAGAGTACAGCCAGCGAGGTCGGAGAGGCGACGTTGGGTCAGCTCGTCCAGGGAAATGATGCCGAAGAATTGTTCAGCGAACAGCGCCACTTGTGGCAGTGCCTGTTCACTGATGTGCTGCGCCAGTGCCGCTTGCAGTTGGTGCTGGAAGTCGGCTTTGCTGGCTGCGGTGAAGAACGCCATCTGTGGTACTCCGCTTAAGCTTGTTATTGATGGAAAGCGTCGCGTGCAACACCCCTTTCGGGGCTTGTGTCGCCCTGTTCCTGATTCTCGGGCAGAGGAAACAGGGGGACAGGTGGGTGAAGCTGGACGAGACACTCAGGTCACATTCACCTTCCATTGAATGGGCATCTGCAAAAACGACTGTCGGGGCTGCCGACAATGTCTTTACGGGTGCTCATCCGTTGCGCAGCTTAATGGGTGCGACAATGTGTCTGCTTGCGGTGCTGCGACATATTCGGTCATTGGCACGTAAACCAAGGCTTTGGCAACGGTAAACACTAGCAGCCACGGCGGAAAATGCTGGTCTGAATGCCCGGCTTTACGGCACATTCGTGCCAGAAACGGCCTTCGCGACGCTACATATCCAGAAACGAAAACGCCCAGGGACGTTTTATCGGCCCTGAGCGTGACATTGGGTTCAGCGCCAGCGTTTGACGCGGATCAGTCCGGCAACTCTTCGTAGGCTCTGAATTTGCTGATCGTGGAGCAGTCGTAGCACGTCGTCCGCAAGATCTGTTTGTTCATGCTGACGTCGATATTGGGAGAGTCGCACTCCCGGCAAAACACCTGCGAAAGATCGGACAAGCGCTCAGCCTGAGCCGCGGTTTTCTGCTCGCGCTCACTCATGCACGCGCTGCATGTACACGGCGCACGCCGCCGAGGGCCGAGTGGCTGATATTGATGTTCGCAACTGACACATTGATAGGGTTTGCGCGATGAGACCGGCGTACCTTTGGCCTGTTGACGAACCCACATGGGCAGGCGGCAGTAGGGACACGTCAACTCCCGACTGACAATCGGCGGCAGCACCTTCAGCAAACTGCGAACGGTCGCGGGAATCTGGAACTCGGCCATCAGGTTGGCACTTTTCTCGCCACTCAGATAGCGCTTATAGATCTGCTCGATCTGTGCCTCGGAAAGATGCCGGATTTCGTCGGCCAACTCGAAATACTGATTCAATTGAAAACTCCTTGCTTTCAGGTTTTGTCTGCGCACGCCTTTGCGTTCGAATGTAAAAATAGTTGTAAAAATGCCGCGAAAACAAGCGATACCCCCTAAATAGGGGTGAAATATGATCCAGATTCCGCGCACCTACAAAGGTGTCGGATATTTCAGGCAAAAGAAGCAGAAAACGCCCTCAGCCTCCTCCTGTTTCAGTCGCTCTCTCGTTCATCCACCACCGGGCGTTGTTAGATAGCGGCCAAGATCTAGCAGCAGAAATCTTCTCGGGCTGGCAGAATCGCGCCCAATTGCGACCAACACGCCCGCCGAGGCAGGAATTCCCCATGCAAATGACCACCGCCCTACTGATCGTCAATCCGTGCGACGACGAAGAAGACAACATGGCCATGCTCTGCTGCCACAGCGACAAGGGCGATATGTTTCTGATGAGCCGCTACCCGGACGAGGACGAACTGGAAATCACCCTGGATGGCGAACCTTCGACCCTCGACGGCGTAAAGGTCACCCTGAGCAAGACGCTGCTGAAAATCGAAATCGCGGCGGCGGATGCCGATGCGTTGAATGGGGATGATGTGCTGGAAATCACCTTCAACCCGGATATGGTGGATCTGGATGAGGTTGAGGAAACCCTGAAGAACATTCTGGATGGCACCGGGACTTACATCAGCCAGATTTGATGTTGGCCTCACGGGCCCTTTCGCGAGCAGGCTCGCTCCCACTCTGACCGGTGTACGCCGTTCAAATGTGGGAGCGAGCCTGCTCGCGAAGAGGCCTTGAAGAACACCGCACCTCTCCCCCCGCTACAAAAATCCAACAATTACCCCGGTCATTTCCTGCACTTTGCGCAAAATGCCGTTAGTCGCCACCCCCCTCGATGGATTAAAGTAACGCCCCCAGCCCCGGCGTTATCCGAACGCCTGGGGCCACCCTTTCCAGGAACAGTCACCGATGGAACATCGTGAAGCGCTGCTAGCGCTGCGAACCTTTCTTTCAACGCAGATTCTCGGCCAGGAAAAACTCATCGAGCGCTTGCTCATCGCCCTGCTCGCCGACGGCCACATGCTGGTCGAGGGCGCTCCGGGTCTGGCCAAGACCAAAGCGATCAAAGAACTCGCCGAGGGCATCGAAGCCCAGTTCCATCGCATCCAGTTCACCCCCGACCTGCTGCCGGCCGACATTACCGGCACCGAGATCTATCGCCCGGAAACCGGCAGTTTTGTGTTCCAGCAGGGGCCGATCTTCCACAACCTGGTGCTGGCGGACGAAATCAACCGTGCCCCGGCCAAGGTGCAATCGGCGCTGCTCGAAGCCATGGCCGAACGTCAGGTCAGCGTCGGGCGCAGCACGTACGAACTGTCGCCACTGTTCCTGGTGATGGCCACGCAGAACCCGATCGAGCAGGAAGGCACCTACCCGCTGCCGGAAGCGCAGCTCGACCGCTTCCTGATGCACGTGAAAATCGGCTTCCCGGACGCCGCCGTCGAACGCCGGATTCTGCAACAGGCCCGTGGCGAAGCGCTGAACGGCGAAACCAAGCCTGAACGCCGGGTCAGCCAGCAGGCGATCTTCGCCGCGCGCAAGGAAATCCTCGGTCTGTACATGGCCGACGCCGTGGAGGAATACCTGGTGCAACTGGTCATGGCCACCCGCACCCCGGCCAAATTCGACCCGGAAATGGCCGAGTGGATCGCCTATGGCGCCAGCCCGCGCGGCTCCATCGCCCTTGACCGCTGCGCCCGTGCCCACGCCTGGCTGGCCGGACGCGACTTCGTCAGCCCCGAAGACATTCAGGCGGTGCTGTTCGACGTGTTGCGTCACCGCATCATTCTGTCGTTTGAAGCCGAAGCCGCCGGCATCGATCAGGATCGGGTGGTGCAGCGGATTCTCGACGTCGTAGCCGTCGCTTGACCCCCATGAGCGCCCCCCTGCCGTCCGAACCGGGCATCCGCATCAGCCTCACCGACCTGATCGAGATGCGTCACCGTGTGCGCGAAGTGCAGCTGTTTTCCACGCCGAGCCAGCGCAGCCCGCTGATCGGCCTGCATCACTCGAAATTCCGCGGTCGCGGGGTCGACTTCGATCAAGTGCGGGTCTATCAGGCCGGCGACGACGTGCGCACCATCGACTGGCGCGTGACGGCGCGCACCCAGGAGCCGCACACCAAGCTGTTCCATGAAGAGCGCGAGCGGCCGATCTTCATCATGGTCGAGCAGAGTACCCGGCTGTTTTTCGGTTCCGGGCTGATGTTCAAGTCGGTGCTCGCGGCGCAAGCGGCGGCACTGATCGGCTGGGCCGCGCTGGGCCACAACGACCGGGTCGGCGGGCTGGTGTTCGGTGACAACGAGCATTACGAAATCAAACCGCGCCGCAGCAAGCAGAGCCTGTTGCAGTTGCTCAATCGCCTGGTGAAGGTCAATCAGTCGCTGCACAGCGAACGCGAGCCGGACCGCGACGCCCTCGGCGTGGCGCTGCGCCGGGCCCGCGAGGTGTTGCGCCCGGGCAGCCTGGTGATCGTGATCTGCGATGAGCGTGCGCTGTCTGACAGCGCCGAACAGCAACTGAGCCTGCTGTCGCGCCATTGCGACCTGCTGATGCTGCCGCTGTCCGATCCGCTGGACCACGCCCTGCCCGCCGCCGGGCTTTTGAGGTTCGCGGAAAGAGGCGCGCAACTGGAACTCGACACGCTCAATTTCGACCTGCGCCAGACTTATCGCGCTCAGGCCGAAGCCCGCATCGCGCGCTGGGAATTGCTCGCGCAGAAACTGCGGGTGCTGCTGATGCCGTTGAGCACGCAAAGTGAAATGGTCGAGCAGATGCGTGAATTCCTCAATCCGCAGCGCCCGGGGAGCAGTCGATGAACGGCCTCGAGCAACTGCAACCCCTGATCTCCCCGCCCCCGATCGACTTCTGGCCGCCGGCGCCAGGTTGGTGGTTGCTGCTTTTATTGTTGCCGCTGCTGGGTTTCGCGGCGTGGCGCCTGCGCCGGTTCATACCGACCAGGAAACGCCCGATCGTACGCGCCGAGCAACCACTGGACCCGGTGCGCATCGCCGCACTGGCCGAACTGGCACAAATGCCCAAACCCTACGACGGCGCGCCGGCCGGGGCGTGGCTGCAGCAACTCAACGGCTTGCTCAAGCGCCTGTGCCGCAACCATTACCCCTACAGCCAGAGCCACACCCTCAATGGCCGCAAATGGCTGGCGTTTCTCGACAACCGTTGCCCGGCCGCCGGCCTGACACGCTGGATGGTGCTGGTCGAAGGCGCCTACAAACCCGAATGCAAACTCGACGACAAAGCCATCGCCGGCCTGACGCAAGCCGTCGACACCTGGATTCGCAAGCATGTTTGAGTTCGCCTGGCCGTGGATCTTCGTGCTGCTGCCGCTGCCGTGGCTGATGCGCCTGGTGCTGCCGGTGGCCGACAGCGGCGAGCCGGCGCTGCGCGTGAGTTTTTTGTCCGACCTCGAAGGCCTGGCGCGTCGACGTGCCCGCGCCAACCTGCCGGCGTGGCGCCAACAAGCGCCGTTCCTGCTGCTGTGGCTATTGCTGCTGAGCGCCGCCGCGCGTCCGCAATGGCTCGGCGAACCGTTGCCGATTGCCGCCAGCGGTCGTGATCTGCTGGTGGCGGTGGATGTGTCCGGCTCGATGGATTTTCCCGACATGCAGTGGCAGGACGAAGACGTCAGCCGCTTGTCGCTGGTCCAGCATTTGCTCGGCGACTTTCTCGAAAGCCGTGACGGCGACCGGGTCGGTCTGATCCTGTTCGGCAGTCAGGCGTACCTGCAGGCACCGCTGACTTTCGACCGCCACACCGTGCGCGTCTGGCTCGATGAGGCGCGCATCGGTATTGCCGGCAAGAACACCGCCATCGGCGATGCGATCGGCCTGGCGCTGAAGCGCCTGCGCATGCGTCCGGCACAAAGCCGGGTACTGATTCTGGTGACCGACGGGGCCAACAACGGCGGCGAAATCGATCCGCTGACCGCGGCAAAACTGGCCGCCAGCGAGGGGGTGAAAATCTACCCGATCGGCATCGGGGCCGACCCGCAAGACAGTGGCAGCACCGGCCTGCTCGGGGTCAACCCGAGCCTGGACCTCGACGAACCGGCACTCAAGGCCATCGCCGCCGCCACCGGCGGTCAGTACTTCCGAGCCCGCGACGGCAAGGAGCTGCAAGCGATCAAGGAGACCCTCGATCAACTCGAACCGGTAACCCAGCAGCCGACGCAGGCGCGCCCGGCACAAGCCTTGTATCAGTGGCCATTGGCGTTTGCCTTGCTGCTGAGCCTGTTGCTGGTCGCCCGTGAATTGTGGCCGGACAACCCGCTGCAACGCCTGTTCACCAAGGAGCTGTATCTGCAAAGTCCGTTGCCTGACTGGCGCGCGCGCCTCAAACGCCTGCGTCTGCGGAGGCGCCGATGATCGCGCTCTGGCCGCACTGGTTCCGCCCCTGGTGGCTGCTGTTGTTTCCGCTGCTGGGCTGGCTGCTCTGGCAACTCTGGCACCGGCAGAAGCGCGCCGGGCGCTGGCAGATGATTCTGCCGCCGGCGTTCCACGCCACCCTGCTCAGCGGTGGCAGCGGACGCGACAGCAAACTGCCGTGGGTTGCCCTCGGGGTGGCTTGGCTGCTGACCCTTGTCGCGCTGCTCGGGCCCAGTTGGGAGCGGGTCGAACAGAACAGCCAGAAGCCTGCCGATCCGCTGGTGGTGGTGCTTGAACTGACCCCGGAAATGCTCGCCACCGACTCACCGCCCACGCGTCTGGAACAGGCCCGGCGCAAGCTGTTCGACCTGTTGCAGGCCCGCAGCGATGCGCAAACGGCGATCGTCGTCTACGCCGGCAGCGCGCATACGCTGGTGCCGCTGTCGGATGACCTGGCGACCAGTCGCAATCTGCTCGACGCGCTCAAGCCGTCGTTGATGCCGGAAAGCGGCCACCGCGCCGACCTTGGCGTGAGCAAGGCACTGGCATTGCTCAAGCAAGGCGCGCTCGGTCAGGGGCGGATTCTGCTGATCGGCTCCTCGCTGACAGAAGAAGAACGCCAAGGCATTCGCCGCGCCCTCGGTAAACAATCGGCGCAACTGCTGATGCTCGGCATCGGCACCGCCGAAGGCGCACCGATTGCCCAGGAGGACGGCAGCTTCCTCAAGGACGAACAAGGCGCGATCCGCGTGCCGCAACTCGACAGCCCGAGCCTCGGCGCTTTTCTCGCCAGCGTCGGCGGCGAATACCACAGCGCGCGGCTGGACGAGACCGACTTGCACGCCCTCGGCCTGCTCGACGGCCCCCGCAGCCTGCGCAACGATGGCCAGACCGTGCGCCTCGACACCTGGGCCGATCAGGGCTACTGGCTGTTGTTGCCGCTGTTGCTGCTGGCTGCCTGCGCCGGGCGACGTGGCTGGCTGTTCTGCCTGCCACTGCTGTTGTGCCTGCCGCAGCCAAGCTACGCTTTCGACTTCGAAGACCTGTGGCTGCGTCCCGACCAACAGGGCCTGCACCTGCTCAAGCAGAAGCGCCCGGCCGACGCCGCCGAGCACTTTGAAGATCACCAGTGGCAAGGACTGGCGTTGTATGAGGCCGGCGATTACAGTGGCGCCGCTCAGCGTTTCGCCGAAGGCAGCGATGCCCGCGCCCACTACAATCGTGGCAACGCCCTGGCGAAAAGCGGCGAGCTGGAAGCAGCCATCGACGCCTATGAGCAAGCGCTGGAACTGCAACCGGATTTGCGCCCGGCACTGACCAACAAGGCGCTGGTGGAAAACCTGCTCAAGCAGAAGCAGACTCCGCCGCCGGCAGAACCGCAGACGCCACCGGCCCAGCCGAACCTGCCCGGCGATGAGCCACCGCCGGCGACCGCGCCGCCAGCGGCAGTCAAAAGCGAGACCCCGAGCGAGGCGCAACCCGGCGAATCGACCAGTGAACCGCCGCCGACCACGCCGCCGCAGCCAGGCCCCAACGAAGTGCCGGGCATTGATGAAGCGGAAGAAACGAACACCGTGCCGACGCTGCGTCCAAGCGAGGACAACCTCGAAGGTGAGCAACGTCAGGCCCTGGAACAATGGCTGGGCAAAATCCCCGACGACCCGGGCGAACTGCTACGACGCAAATTCTGGTACGAACAGCAACAACATCAGGATCAGGAAAAAACTCGATGACCCGTTTCACCGCTCTCTTGCTGCCCCTGCTGATCTGCACGGCCACAGCCCAGGCGGCCGAGTTGACGGCCAGCGTGGATCGCAGTCGCCTGAACTCCGGCGAGACGGTCGAACTCACCCTCGAAACCAGTGATGTCACGCAGTTCGGCAAACCTGACCTGACGCCGCTGGAGCCGTTGTTCGAGGTGCGCGGTACGCGCCAGGTCAACCAGTTGAACACCCTCAGCGGCGACAACCGCGCCACCACCCGTTGGATCATCACCCTACTGCCGAAAGAGAACGGCAGCGTGGTCATTCCGCCGCTGCAACTGGGTGATGTGCAGAGCCAGCCGATCACCGTGCAAGTGGTCGAGAGCGACACCCGCGAAGAAAAAAGCAATCCGGCTCCGGTGTTCATCGAGGCCAGTCTCGACCAGTCCAGCGTGTATGTGCAGGCGCAGGCGATCCTGACGTTGCGTATTTACCACTCGGTGTCGCTGTACGACGACAGCAGCCTGACCCCGCTGCAGATCGCCGATGCACGGATCGAGCAACTGGGCGACACACGCACCTACGAAAAAGACATCGACGGCGTGCGCCATGGCGTGATCGAGATGCGCTACGCGATCTACCCGCAGCACAGCGGCTTGCTGCTCATCGCCCCGCAGACGTTCAGCGCCACGCTGGTCGACACCCAGCCCAGTCAGGACGCCACCGCGCAAGGACCGAAACCGGGCAAGCTGCTGCGCGTCAATTCCGCCGAGATTGCGCTGACGGTCAAACCGAAACCGCTGACCTATCCGGCCGATGCGCCATGGCTGCCCGCACGCAGCCTGAGCCTGAGCGAAAGCTGGAACCCGGAGCCGGAGCACATTCAGGTCGGTGACTCCCTGACCCGCAGCCTGACCCTGAAAGCCGAAGGCCTGGCCAGTTCACAGTTGCCGGCCCTGCCCGCCACCGACGCCAACGGCCTGCGTCGCTACCCGGATCAACCGGTGCTGAGCAACCAGAGCGGCGAGCGCGGCCTGATCGGCAGCCGTGAAGAACGCGAAGCGCTGGTGCCCAGCCGCAGCGGCGCCATCGAACTGCCGACCGTGGACGTGATCTGGTGGAACACCTTCGAGGATCACCTGGAACACACCAGCCTGCCGGCGCGCACTCTACAAGTGGCGAACAACCCAAGCCTGCAGGTCGACACCCCGGCCGGCACCCTGCAATCGGCCAGCGTCGACAGCGACACCCTGTGGTGGTGGAAACTCAGCACGCTGATCCTCGCCTGCACCACCCTGCTGGGCTTCGGTCTGTGGTGGCGTGCGCGCTGGCAACCGGCGGTGCACCGCGCCGCACAAACCGGCCCGAGCCCGCGCACCTTGATGGACGACATCAAACGGGCGAGCCAGGCGAACGATCCGCAAGCGACGCGACAGGCGCTGGATGCGTGGGCGCGGCAGCAGCCGGAAACGCTAGCGGACATGGCAGCGCGGTTTGTGCCGTTGTCGGATGCGCTCGACGGCCTCAACGGTGCGCTGTACAGCGAGACCGGTCAGCACTGGCAGGGTGAGGATTTGTGGCGGGCGATCCGCACGATTCCGGCGGCGGAGCGAGTGCAGGATCCGGTGGGTGACAGCGGCTTGCCGCCGCTTTATCCGAAGTGATTTCTGTAGGATTTATAGCCTGACAGCAAGCCGCTCAGCCCAACCGGAAAGGCCCTACGTCAAACGCCGATTTATCTGACTTCACCGATGTGCCCATCTTCCCCCACAGTCCTGTGCCTTACACAGACACAGGGAAATGTGGATGCTTACCGCCGACCAATCCGTCGTTTTCAGACTCGATATCAAGGACGTTCCCCACGACTTTCAGGTATACGAGTTCTGCGCCATTGAGGCGCTCAACCAAACCTACAGGGTCGAACTCGAACTGGTCAGCGAGCATCGCGACCTTGATCTCGAGTCCTTGCTGCACCGTCCAGCGTTTCTCTCATTCTGTGCCAACGGCGATGGCCTGCATGGTCAGATTTATCGAATCGCCCAAGGTGACTCCGGTGCTCGCCTGACGCACTACCAGATTGTTCTGGTGCCGTATCTGGCTTACCTCGCCCACCGCCACAATCAGCGGATCTTTCAACAGCAAAGCGTTCCGCAAATCATCGCCACCCTCTTGAGCGACCATGGTCTGCAGCCCGATGCCTGGCGTTTTCAACTCGGTGCCGATTACCCGCCACGCCTGTACTGTGTGCAGTTCGACGAGACAGATCTGCACTTCATCCAGCGCTTGTGCGAGGAAGAAGGCCTGCACTTTCATTTCCAGCACAGCAGCGATGGGCATCTGCTGGTGTTTGGCGACGACCAGACCGTCTTCCCCAGACCTGACGCGCCAACCGCTTATGCGCAAGGCAGGGGCATGGTGGCCGACAAGTCGGTGATCGACCGCTTCAACGTGCGCCTGGAAACTCGTACCAGCCACGTCAGTCGCCGCGACTATCACTTCGAAAAACCCACGGTGCAACTGGACGCGGAAGTCAAAGAGCAACGGTTGCCGGCGCTTGAGGATTACCGTTTTCCGGGGCAGTTCACTCATCGTGATCAGGGTAAGCATTTGAGTCGGCGCGCGCTTGAGCGGCACCGCGCCGATTACCGTCAGAGTCAGGGGCGCAGTTATCAAAGCCTGATGCGCAGCGGCAGTTTCGTCGATGTGAGTGAACACCCACGCGCCGACTGCAATGGCTTGTGGCTGCTGACCCGTGTTGAACACGTCGGCCGACAACCGCAAGTGCTTGAGGAAGCATCAGCCGCCCCGACTACGGACGATGGCTTCAGTCAGGGCTATCGCAATACCTTCGTCGCGACGCCTTGGGAAGTGATTTTCCGTCCCGCACTGCAACACCCAAAACCACGAATGACCGGCCACCAGCACGCCGTGGTGACCGGGCCGGCCGGCGAAGAAATCTACTGCGACGCCTATGGACGAGTAAAAGTCCAACTGCTGTGGGATCGCGAAGGCCAGCTCAACGAGCAATCCAGTTGCTGGTTGCGCGTCGCCACTGGCTGGGCCCATGACCGATACGGCAGCGTGCAGATTCCGCGCGTTGGCATGGAAGTACTGGTCGGGTTCACCGAAGGCGATCCGGACAAGCCGTTTGTGACAGGTTGCCTGCCCAATGCGACGACGCCGCTACCGCTGGATCTGCCGGCCGAACGCACGCGCAGCATTTGGCGTAGCCAGAGCAGCCCCGGCGGTAGCGGCTATAACGAACTGCGCATCGAGGACAGAAAGGGCGTTGAAGAAATCGCCATTCGCGCCCAGCGTGACTTGGCTCAGTGGGTGCTCAATGACCAACGGGTGCAGGTCGACAACTCGCACACCATGGTCGTCGGCGGCGTTTGCAGTCTTGACCTGCGCAGTGATGAGCATCATCTGACCCACGGCAATCGCCTCACCGAACTCAAGCGGGACGACCATCTTTGGGTGCAGGGCGACCGCCATATTCGGGTCGCCAGCCAACGGCTCAGTGCCAGCGAGCAAATTCACCTCGGCGCTGGCCAGCAAGTGGTCATCGATGGCGGCACCCATGTAACGATCAAGGCGGGCGGGCATTGGCTGACGCTGGGGCCTGAGGGCCTATGCAGCAGCGTGCCGATTGTCCAGGGGGGCGCGCCTGCGGTTGGGCAGCCCGCAGAACCGTTGGTAGCGGGCGCGTTGCCGTTGTTGAAGCTGACGGTAGATCCGCTTCAGCAACGCATCAATCTGCTTTCAAACAGCACATCACGCTGCCTGATTTGCGAGGCGAGCCCAGCATGAACTTCTCGCCTTTACTGCCCACAGACCTGCCGTGGAATGAGCAACTCGCTTTTGTATTGCTGGACGGCGCGACCCAGACAAACCTGTTGGAGCGCTTGAAACAGCATGACCCCGGCGTCAGCTCTATCGCCCTGTTCGACGGCACGCCCTTCACCGAGCTACGGGACATCTCACCGCTGTTGGTGACGATTGAACACCCTGAGGCGGCCATTTTTCAGTTCTATTGCGAGCATGCCCAAGAGGAATGGGGGGTGCTGCTGTTCAGCCCTGAGCCTGCCCATGCCGTGGCACAGCATTTGCGAAAACTGCTGGCCGTTGAAATCACGGAGGACCTGCCAGTCATGCTGCGACTGGCCGATGCTGCCGTGGCGAACGTGCTGTTTGGCAGCGACGATCAACGACTGTTTGGCCCGCTGTCCTGTGTCCTGACGGCTGATTGCGTTGCTGCGAATTGGCATCGACACCAGCCTCGTCTGCCTGAGCGCCTCGACCTGCCGACGCCCTATCGCCTGAGTGCTGAGCAAAATTCAGCACTGGACCAGGCGGATCACCGCCGCGCGCTGATCGAACTCGACGCCCATCTGCTCAGCTACTTCCCGGCCCACCATGACGGTAAAACCCTGGCCCAGCGCTGGCCACGGCTCGAACAGCTACGGGAGCAGGCCCGTGCGCTGGATTTGAGCAGCAAGTCCGAACTGTTCTTCTACGCCAACGTCATGGCCTCAATGGAGGGCGCGACGCCCGAACAGCATTCGCACATTCATCAATTGCTGCAGACGTCATCACTGCAACCGCCCGATGAGCGCGTTGCGCTGGCTGCAGAGCTTGCTCATCAGTGGGCCATTCAACGGGGCCAATCATGACATCACTCGCCAACCTCGCCGCGGCTGCGGCCTCCAAAACGCCGATTGGCTCGCTGGGCGCCTGCCCCTTGCGCAAAACCCACGTGCAGCTTCTGCCTTTGCGCTACGGCCTGGTGGAAAAAATCGTCGCCCCCGGCGCCTCGCTGAAACTGCCCTACGCTCTGCAGACCCGACAACTGGGCATCCGCAGGCTGCGCGATGGCTGGTTATATGTGATCGATAGCGTGACCGGCCACTTGCATGAGTACCGGGTTCTCGATGGATCGATCAGCGCCTTGCTGCACAAAGGCGCCAAGGTCGACAGTGACCAGCGCACAGCGATCGAAGAGCGCCCGGCACTGGTGTTTTCCCGGCGCAGCCTGTTGCATGTGTGCTTTGCCGAAGTCCAGTGGGCCGCGGCCAAATGCGCGCAAGTGACCGACAACCCCAAGGAGCGCGAGTACTTCATGCAGGCCATCGATCTCGGCCCGGTGAATTGCGAAACCGGTGGCGAGCACCTGTTGACGGTCACACAGGCGAGGACATGGATGGCAGAGATCGCGACCGTGCCGGCCAAGCAGGCACAGGCTGAAGAAAATCGCGCCATGCTGAAAAAAGCTTCGCCAGCAGACGCGGTTCTAATGCCCGAAGTTGAGGTCTACAGCGCCCCCGAGCACGAACGCGAACCTTATCTGTGGGAGCAGCCTCGACGCTTTCGCGACGCGCATATCGGTGAGTTTCTCGGGCGGGTGCGCCCGGCTTATCAGGACGACACGCTGTTTCTCGTGATTGAGGACGATCTCGGGGTGCTGCGTGACCTCGCCAACTATCAAGATACAGTGGCCGGTTGGCTCGACCACTGGAGCAATACCTACAACAACGAGCGTGATTATCTACTGGCCTGCTATATCGAGTCCCTGAGCCAGCTCAGTCCGGCAGATGTCGGCAACCTGAACAAGGCCAGCGATGACCCGGCGGTCAACGCCCTGCTGGGCGATCTGCAACAGTTGCCTGAGCCCACTCAGGGACGCACGCGCGAAGCCTTGCTTAACTACCTGAACAAGGGCGGCAAGGTCGAGGTGGACGGTGTTCCCGTCCCGCCCGAACTCGAGCAATTGCGCAGCGCGGCGGCGGCTGAAGCAAAGAAGATGCTTATGCTTCAGGGCGCAGCGCCAGACCTCAATGCGCACCGGCGCGCCATTGAAGACGCCGACCGCACCTACTACACCCGCCAACACTTTGCGATGGCACCTCTCGACTTCGTTGAGCGGCATCTCGCAACGCTGATCAAACTCGGCAGGGAGCAAAACAACCGTATTGAGGACGTGCTTGAAGGCTCCCGTCTTTCCGGCAAACGCGGGATCAACGATTTCATTGATCGCCCGGCCATGGACGAGACGCTGTTTCAACACCGCGCCGACCTCAAGCGCTGGAACCGCTTGCTCGAACGCATCACCGCCGACCGCACGGACCTTGTATGTGCCGGGCGTTTCCATCGCTCGGCCTGGTATTACGATGCGCACCACCCGCAGCAACTGGCCGAGGCCTTCGCGGCCGAATACGCCTGCATCAAAGACATCTGCCGCAGCGACCACGCCAGTGAAAAAATGCTGGGGTTTCTGGAAGAACACCCGCAGATGACGCGGTCGCCGTTCTATACCTTGCCGCTACGGGTCAGACCTGACCTGCTGGTGCAATACAGCCTGCTGTCGAATGCCGGAGCCGGCCTGTTCAACAACCTTCCCGATTGGCTGGAAACCCTGCGCAACATCGAGCATCCGCACCTGCCGGCCCTCGATGATTTACCCGAACATACCCGAGCCCTCGCCGACGCGGTGCAACACAGTTACAGCCCGGCGTTGAATCTGGGGCTGAGCCGCGCACTGGAAGGCTTCGACCTGGCGCAAGGGAAAATCCCCGACCTTGACGAACTGTTCCGCCATCTGCCCAAGGCATTGCCGGCACGCATCCTCGATGCGGCGAAAAGCACCGGAGTGACCTTCACCGTCGCCACCCCGGCCGAACACAAGGCGCTGCAAACCGACATCAAGGACCTGCTCCGCGAACGTGCCGACCTCAAGTTACTCAACAATGAGCGCAACCGGCTTACCCACAATAAAAATCTCGCGGGCCACAAGACTGCACGTGCGATGGAGTTGCAGACCGAGATCGTTCGGGTGCGTGCCGGGTTGACTCAACTTGAAGGCAGGCTCGCGGGCGCGCTGAGCCCGATTGCCGAATTGCCGGATGCATCGGTGCGCCTGTACGGCGCCGCCCCCGCCCGGGCGGGAGTGACGGTGGTGTTCGCTGCGGCGCAACAGCAGGAGGTGAGGAGTTTGCTGAAGAACATTCGGCTGGGGGTTCAGAGTGTGCCGAGGGCAGATTTGATCAAGAGTGAAGGGGTTGGGTTGTTGGTGTTTTTGGCGCAGGCGGTGAATTTGGTGGGGGTTTTGAAAGAGACAGTCAAGCAATCACGAAACGAAAGAACTATTGGACCGTTGTTGAATGCAGCAGCGGCAACAGGTGCCGCAGGATTTTCCGCAGCACAAAGCCTGGCAGATACCGCTTTGAAAACGCAGAGCGATAGGCTGGTCCGATCAGCTCAACATCACGCGTTAGAGAACGTGCATGTGCAGATGGGGAAAATGCATTTGGGACTTGGTTTTGCTACCTACGGGTTTGGGATCATAGCTTCATCGGCCAGTCTTAATACTCAGCTACAGAACTGGCAGAGCGCGACGCGAAGCGGAAATCACGCGGCCCAGGGGAGTGCTGCTCTTGCCACAATTGGCGCAGCCGGCATGACAAGCGTCAATGCCTATGGCTTTGGTCAAACTTTGCAAGCGGGTTACACATTACTGATCGCTAGAAGTTCCGCAGCAAGAACAGCCGCGTGGGCTGCCGCCGGCACACGGCTGTCTACCGTATTTTTCCGGGTCAATCTGGCCGGTGCATTGTTCACCGTACTGGAGCTGGGTGGCACCTGGCTGTACAACCGCTACAACATCAGCACCCACGACAAGTGGCTGAGAACCACACCCTGGAGCCTGGACAGTGATGAACGCGGTAACTACACCCTGGATGAGTACCAGCGTTACCTTGGCGACCTGATTCATGCACCCTTTGCACTACTCGGCCCCGAAAAGCATGACTCACTGCTGAAGAACCTGTTTTTGCGCGCCAAGCCCAGTGATATTCATCTGGAGTTGCCGGGCGTACAACTCAGTGACTTCCAGCCACCGTTAAGCGGTAAAGCGTCCCACCGCCTGGGCATCGGCGCCCATCGGTTGTTTCGCCCGCTCGACAGCCGCGGGGTCGCGCGGGAACGCAAGGATGAGATCAGCAATGAAGTGGCGGACAGCCTGCAGATCGTGCAAACAAATCCGCTGATCCTGTGCCTGCAATATCCGCTTAATCGTGAGGCGCCGCTGACCCCCGCGGTCGAGACACTCGAGTTGGGCGTGTGCGTGCAAAAGCTCAACGGCAAAGGCGAGTGGATCTCTCGCACGCACTTCATTCATCTCAACCCTCGAGGCGAAGGTCATTACCCTTCTTTACCGCCCAAATCCGTCACCGAGCCCCCGCCCCTGTTACTGGTTGAAACCCATTTGCTGGAGCTGGTCAACCATGCCCAAAAGCCTTGATCCCGTGCCGACAACGCACCTCGAGCAACCTCGCAAAGCCGGAGATATCGAGCCTTTTCCCAGCGGGAAGATCACCTATCTCGCGCCGTTGCCGCTGCCCACTCAGCTGCAACCTCGTAGCCCCCATATTGGAGAGTTGAACCAGGTTTACATGGACTTCGGGTTGGGATCGCCTCAAGTCTTTATGTGGCAGGTGACATTGGGCGGGCCGTTAACCTTAGCCTTTATGTTTAGTGCCCTTTTCCCATTGTTCTGCTTTTTTTTCGCTCTCGTTTTGGGGTACGAGTGGGATTACTCTTGGGAGTTTACGACCGATGTTTTTTTTGAAGCGTCAAAACTCGGGCTACTAACAGCCTTTATCAGCCTCTTCATCGGCCTCTGCGTCTGGCTCCACAATCACAACAAACGCGCTGAAATCATCCCCACCCGCTTCAACCGCCAACGCCGTGAAGTCTGTTTCATGCCCGAGGACGCCACCGAACCGCTCTTCGTCCCGTGGGAGTCGCTCTCGGCCTGGGTCATCGAAGCCCAGAGCGCCACCCAGTACGGCATCCGCCGCCAATACGGCATGGGCATCGGCTTCCAGCATGGCGAAGTCCTCACCAGCGTCGAATTCCCTTGCACCGGCCTACCCATCGCCATCAGCCATTGGGAAGCCATCCGCGGCTACATGGAGTTCGAAGTCAACGACCTCAAATCGATTCAGTACCAGCAAGACCTGCAAGGCCCCGACGATCCGCCCCACGAAGGCCTGCACACATTCCATAACGCCCGCGCGCGCATGCATCAGCAGATCCGTGATGGCGAGCGCGGTCGGGTGTCGGGGTTCTTCTGGTACCTGTATCACGTCATGACCTTCTGGACGCTGCCCAATCATTTGGTCGAATGGGAAATCCGCCGCATCAAGGCCATGGGCCAACACGTGTTGCCCGAAGTCATGCGCGAGTGGTCAGAGCCGCTGCCACAGCAGAAATGGGCGAAACCCAGCGAAGAACTGCTGCGAATGAGCGCCCAGGTCAGGACACTACAAAAACGTCTGCCACACCGGGCGATCACCGCGATATTTGCTGAAGTGCAGCGAATGGACAGCAGCACCACACATCGCGCATGAAGCGAACGCAAGGAGATGATCCACCGTGTTACTGGTTGAAACCCATTTGCTGGAGCTGGTCGACCATGCCCAAAAGCCTTGATCCCGTGCCGGCACCGCACCTCGAGCAACCTCGCAAGGCAGGCGATGTCGAGCCTTTTCCCAGCGGGAAGATCACCTATCTCGCGCCGTTGCCGCTGCCGACACTACTGCCACCTCGTGGCCCGCATATTGGGGAGTTAAATGAGGTGTACATGGACTTCGGGTTGGGATCGCCGCAAGTGTTCTCATGGCAAATTATTTTAGGGGGTCCCTTTACCCTCGTATTCATGATTACTCTTCTGTTCCCGCTGTTTACGGGATTTCTTGGGGTCGTTTTTGGTTATGGAGGAGAAGCTATTTGGGACTCAATGATCGGGGTATTCCACGAAGGTTATGGAAACGCGCCAATAGCCGGCTTCGGCACCCTCTTCATCGGCCTCTGCGTCTGGCTCCACAATCACAACAAACGCGCTGAAACCATCCCCACCCGCTTCAACCGCCAACGCCGTGAGGTCTGCTTCATGCCCGAGGACGCCACCGAACCGCTCTTCGTCCCGTGGGAATCGCTCTCGGCCTGGGTCATCGAAGCCCAGAGCGCCACCCAGTACGGCACCCGCCGCCAATACGGCATGGGCATCGGCTTCCAGCATGGCGATATCCTCACCAGCGTCGAATTCCCCTGCACCGGCCTGCCCATCGCCATCAGCCATTGGGAAGCCATCCGCGGCTACATGGAGTTCGAGGTCAACGACCTCAAATCGATTCAGTACCAGCAAGACCTGCAAGGCCCCGACGATCCGCCCCACGAAGGCCTGCACACATTCCATAACGCCCGCACGCGCATGCATCAGCAGATCCGTGATGGCGAGCGCGGCCGGGTGTCGGGGTTCTTCTGGTACCTGTATCACGTCATGACCTTCTGGACGCTGCCCAATCATTTGGTCGAATGGGAAATCCGCCGCATCAAGGCCATGGGCCAACACGTATTGCCCGAAGTCATGCGCCAGTGGTCAGAGCCGTTGCCACAGCAGAAATGGGCGAAACCCAGCGAAGAACTGCTGCGAATGAGCGCCCAGGTCAGGACACTACAAAAACGCCTGCCACACCGGGCGATCACCGCGATATTTGCTGAAGTACAGCGCCAGCATACCGACCGTAAAGTGAGCGGTTGATATCGCGCGATTCATCAAGGCTTTGGGCACGCCCACGCATTTGCCAGTAAACTCTCCCCCTCTTTCGCCGCCCCCTCATTTCCCTGCGGCCATCACCTCTTTAACTGTTGCGGAGTCCGCCTTGCGTCTGTTTCACACCTCCGACTGGCACCTTGGGCAAAACCTGCACGGCCAGGAGCGCGATTTCGAGCATGCGTGCTTTCTCGAATGGCTGCTGCGCCAACTGCAACTGGCGCAGCCGGATGTGCTGCTGATTGCCGGTGACATCTTCGACACGGTCAATCCGCCGGTCAAAGCCCAGGAACGCCTCTACGATTTCATCGTCAGCGCCCACGAGCAGCAACCATTGCTGACCATCGTGATGATCGCCGGCAACCACGACTCCGGCTCGCGCATCGAACTGCCGGCGCCGCTGATGCGCCGTTTGCGCACCCATGCGCTGGGGCGGGTGTTGTGGCTGGATGACGGTCAGCTCGATGCCGAACGGCTGTTGCTGCCGCTGCCGAATGCCCAAGGCGAAATCGCCGCGTGGTGCCTGGCGCTGCCGTTCCTGCGCCCGGCCGAAGTCACCGGTGCGCACTTGGGTGACAACTACTTGCGCGGCATCGGTCAGGTGCATGAATGGCTGATCGAAGCGGCCAACGCCAAGCGCCAACCGGGTCAGGCGCTGGTCGCGATCAGCCACGCGCACATGGCCGGCGGCTCGGTCTCGGAAGACTCCGAGCGCAGCCTGATCATCGGCAACGCCGAAGCGCTGCCCGCCAGCCTGTTCGGGCCGAGCATCAGCTACGTCGCCCTCGGCCATTTGCACAAGCCGCAGAAAGTGAACGGTGAAGAACGCATTCGCTACAGCGGTTCGCCGATTCCGCTGTCGTTCTCGGAGATCGGCTATCAGCACCAGATTCTCGACATCACCCTCGACGGCGAAACCCTGGTCAGCGTTGAACCGAAACTGATCCCAAGATCGGTCAACCTGCAACGCATAGGCCCGGCGCCGCTGGCGGAGATCCTGCTGCAACTGGCAGACCTGCCGAACATTGATCTGCTCGCCGAAACCCAGCGCCAACCGTGGCTCGAAGTGCGCGTGACCCTCGACGAGCCGCAGCCGGATCTGCGCCATCAGGTGGAAAGCGCCCTGCAAGGCAAAGCCGTGCGTCTGGTGCGGATCGCTGCCGAATATGCCGGCAACCGCGGTGCTGACGGTGCCGAAGACGGCAGCGCATTGATCGAACTCGATCAGCTCACCCCGCAGGAACTGTTCAGCCGCGCCTGGCTCGACAACTACGGCAACGAGGTCGACGAACAGACCCTCAAGGACTTCGCCGAACTGCTGCAGGACGTACAACTGGAGGGCGAGCAGCCATGAAGATTCTCGCCATTCGCTTGAAGAACCTCGCCTCGCTGGCCGGGCCGTTCGAAATCGATTTCACCGCCGAACCGCTGGCCAGTGCCGGGCTGTTCGCGATCACCGGGCCGACCGGTGCCGGCAAAAGCACCCTGCTCGATGCCCTGTGCCTGGCGCTGTTCGGCGCCGTGCCGCGCCTGAACAACACTGGCCGTGACGCCAAAGTCCCGGATGCCGACGGTGAAATCGCCACCGGCGACCCGCGCACCTTGCTGCGGCGCGGCACCGGTGAAGGTTATGCCGAAGTGGATTTTGTCGGCGTCGATGGCCGCCGCTATCGCGCCCGCTGGGAAGCCAACCGGGCTCGCGAGAAGGCGGGCGGCAAGCTGCAGGCCAGCCGTCAGAGCCTGCGCGACATCGATCAGGATCAACTGCTCGCCAGCCAGAAAGGCGAATACAAGACCCAGCTGGAAGCCGCGCTCGGCCTCAACTTCGAACAGTTCACCCGCGCCGTGCTGCTGGCGCAGAGCGAGTTCAGCGCGTTCCTCAAGGCCGACGACAACGACCGCAGCGAACTGCTGGAAAAGCTCACCGACACCGCGCTTTACACCCGCCTCGGCCGTCGCGCGTTCGACAAGACCAAAGAAGCCCGCGAAGCGCACAAGCTGCTGCAAGATCAGGCCACCGGCGTCACCCCGCTGGCGCCTGAGGCTCGAGCGCAGCTGGACGAGCGTTTCAACGCCGCCCAACAACAGTTGAAGTTGCAGCAGGCGCAGCTCAAGCAGCTCGAGCAACAGCACAGCTGGCTCAAGGATTTGCGTGTGTTGCAGGACGCGCAGCAAGCCGCCGCCGAACAACTGCACAGCGCCCAGCAGACGTCGGAAGGCCTGGCCGGCGAACGCATGAAGTTGACGCGTCTGGAACAGCTCGGCCCGCAACGGCATCAGTTCGCGCGTAAAACCGAACTCGATGCCCTGCTGACGCCACTGGCCGCGCAAATAGCCGCGCACACGCAGCAACACGCCGAGCTGAGCGAGCGCCAGACACAACTGGAGCAGGACCTCGAAGCAGCGAAAGTCGCTTTGAGCGAAGCGCAGCATCGGCAAACCGCAAACGCGCCGCTGTTGCGTCAGGCGTTTGAAGAACAAAGCACCCTCGCCCGTCTGGTCAAGGATGTCGCCCACAGCGCCGACGCCAGACTCAATGCGCAACAGGCGTGCACCGAGGGCCAGAACGCCCTTCACGCCTTGTTGGAAAAACAGACCCAAGTCGCCGAGCGCCTGCAACGCATCGCCGCCGAACTTGAGCAGAGCGCTCATCTGGCGCCGCTGAGTGATGCGTGGAATGCCTACCGCGATCGCCTGCAACAGCTGATGCTGATCGGCAACCGCTTGAACAAAGGCCAGGCGGAACTGGCGAGCCTCGAAGAAAACGCCACCCGCAGCGCCGCCGAGCTGACCTCGCAGAAGCAGCAACTTGAAGTGTTGTTCAAAGAGGCCGGCGCCGAACCCGATGCCGTCGCCGAACAGATCGGCATCCTCGGCACGCTACTGCAGGACAACCGCAAACAACTGCGCGCCTTCGAAGACCTGTCACGCCTGTGGGCCACGCAGCAGGATCTCGACAAGCGCAGCAGCGAGCTGCAACAACGCCAGCTCAGCGCCCAGCAGGAACGCGAACGCCTGACTCAGGACGGGGTAAAAACCAAAGCCAAGCTGACCGTCGCCGAGCAGACTCTCAACGTCACCCGCGAACTGCTTGAACGCCAGCGTCTAGCGCGCAGTGCCAGTGTCGAAGAGTTGCGCGCGCAGTTGCAGGACGATCAGCCGTGCCCGGTCTGCGGCAGCAACGAGCATCCGTATCACCAACCGGAAGCGCTGCTGCAAAGTTTCGGTCGCCACGATGAAAGCGAGCAGGCCAACGCCCAGCAGGTGGTCGATCAGCTCAAGGAAAAGCTCATCGAGTTGCGCGCCGAAGTCGGTGGCGTCATTGCTCAGCAAAAAGAACTGCTGCAACAACAGGAACACCTGGCCACCCAGCAACAAGCGCTGGCGCCGAGCCTCGACGCGCATCCGCTGGCCGCGCAGTTGCTCAATCAGGACGCTGACAAACGCGATGCCTGGCTCGCCCGACAAAACGACCAGTTGAACCAGAGCATCACTCAGGACGAACAACGCCAGAGCGCCCTGCTCACCCTGCAACAGGATGCCGCGCGTCTGACCCAGCAATTGCGTCAGACCGAAACTGCGCATCAACAAGCGACGCAGCACCTGAGCAATCAGCAGCGAGAGCTGAGCAGCGACCGTCAGCGTCTCGACGAAGAACTCACAGCGTTCGGCAATCTGCTGCCAGCGGACACCCTGGAGGCTTTGCGTCAGGAGCCCGCAGCGACGTTCATGCAGCTCGACCGGCAGATCGCCGAGCGCCTGGCGCAGGTCGATCAGCAGAAGGAAGAACAGGCCGAACAGCAACAGCGTCAGCAGACGCTGGAGAAAGAACAGGATCGTCAGCAGACCCGTGCACAGCAGTTGCTCAGCGCCGAACAGCAATTCACTGCGCTGACCGAACAGCAACGCACCTGCCAGGAAAAACTCGCGCAACTGCTCGGCGAGCACAGCAGCGCCGAGCACTGGCAACAGCAACTCGAGCACGCGGTTGAACAGGCGCGCAAGGCCGAAACCGGCACCGCACAGGACCTGCAAAACCTGCGCACGCAACTCGTGCAGATCGCCGCCGAACTCAAGGCGCAGCAAGAGCGTTTGCAAGCGCTGCACAGCGAAGATCAGGATCTGACCGGCAAGATCGCCGACTGGCGCGCACGTCATCCGGAGCTGGATGACGGCGGTCTCGAAGACCTGCTGCGCGTCGATGACGCTGAGGTCGGCGAACTGCGCCAGCGCTTGCAGCACAACGAAAAAGCCATCGAGCAGGCCAAAGTGCTGCTGCAGGAACGTGATCGCTTGTTGCTCGATCATCAGGCGCAACACAACGGCAACCTCGATGCCGAACAACTCGCCACCGCCCTCGCCGACCTGCAGGACCAGTTCACCGTCAGCGAACAGCAATGCGCCGAATTGCGTGCCGAACAGGTCGAGGATCAGCGCCGGCAAAACGCCAATCAGGCACTGGCGCAGCAGATCGCTGACACCTACGCCGAGTATCAGCGTTGGGCGCGGCTCAATGCGTTGATCGGCTCGGCCACCGGCGACACCTTCCGCAAGATCGCCCAGGCCTACAACCTCGACCTGCTGGTGCATCACGCCAACGTGCAGCTGCGCCAACTGGTCAAGCGCTATCGCCTGAAACGCGGCGGCAGCATGCTCGGTCTGCTGGTGATGGACACCGAGATGGGCGATGAATTGCGCTCGGTGCATTCGCTGTCCGGTGGCGAGACGTTCCTGGTGTCGCTGGCCCTTGCGCTGGGCTTGGCGTCGATGGCCTCAAGCACGCTGAAGATCGAATCGCTGTTTATCGACGAGGGCTTCGGCAGCCTCGACCCGGAATCCCTGCAACTGGCGATGGACGCCCTCGACGGCTTGCAGGCCCAGGGGCGCAAAGTCGCGGTGATTTCCCACGTGCAGGAAATGCACGAACGGATTCCGGTGCAGATTCAGGTACAGCGCCAAGGCAATGGCCTGAGCACCCTGGAGGTGAAATGAACACGCTGTACTCGTTCCGCCGCTGCCCGTACGCGATGCGCGCGCGGATGGCTCTGCGTTACTCGGGCGCGCCGGTAGACATCATCGAAGTCAGCCTCAAGGCCAAACCGGCCGCGATGCTGGCGATCTCGCCCAAGGGCACGGTGCCGGTGCTGGACGCCGATGGCCGGGTGATCGACGAGAGCCTGGAGATCATGCATTGGGCCTTGGCGCAGCATGATCCGCAGGGCTGGTTATTGGGAGGTGATGCACGAATTGCCGAGTTGATCGAAGCCAACGATCAAGGGTTCAAGGTGCAGTTGAATCGCTACAAGTACGCCGAGCGCTACCCCGAGCAGCCGATGGAGGTTTATCGGGCTGAGGGCGCCTTGTTCTTGCAGCGGCTGGATGAGTTGCTGACGGATCGCGATTACTTGCTGGCCGAGCACTTGAGCCTGGCGGATGTGGCGCTGCTGCCGTTCGTGCGGCAGTTCGCGCATGTCGACCGCGAGTGGTTTGCGCAGACACCTTACGTGCGGTTGCAGGCGTGGTTGCAGCGTTTGCTCGAATCCGGGCTGTTTACGGCGATCATGAAGAAGTAACCCCGAATTTCTGCTACCGAACACTTTGTGGCGAGGGGATTCATCCCCTCGCCACAAGGTGTTCGCTCAGTCTAAGCCAGTGCGTCACACATCCCCAGTGCCGAGCAATCCACTTCAAACGGCCCAAGAAAATCGACTTCGGCCTTGATCGGCGGGTTACCGGCCAGCAGCCCCTGCGAGTTGGCCCGTTCGATGTTGTGCGCGATGGTGTGATTGGCCTCTATGGCCCGTGCCAGCGCGCCGACCGAGCCCTGACCGAAGCCCAGTAGTGCCGCACCATTGGTCATCAGTGCCAGGGCGGCGATGACCCAGAGTCTGTAGCCTTTCATGCTGCGCCCACTCCTGCGAGTCCCGCCCGATCGACCAGCACGCCTTGCGCGCGGTGTTCGAACTGGATGCCGGGGTGTGCGACCTCGATCGGTGCGTCAAAGCTGTGTTGAGTGTGCGAGGCGACGCTGACGAACAGCACCAGGACCAGGTAAAGACCGATGGCCAGGTAGGCGCCGCGCTTGGCTGAGGTGATGATTGAACTGGCCATGATATTCTCCGTGGGCATGTTTCAGTGCCGTCAGGATCAATCAAAAAAGCCGTAGCAACCACTCAGGGTTTGCCATAGTAAATATCAGCTTCATTGATCATTAAGCCGATCTATAGGGATATTACAGAATATTTATGGGAACCGAAAATGCGATATGCAGGAGCGACATCACATCTCTGGCCGCCGATCGTGACAACGATCATCGACACAAGTGACTTCGCTCCTGCATATCGGATGCAGCGCGGGACGTTCAGTGTTGGACTTTGTGATCCAGAGCAGCGTAGAAGTTGGCGCTCTGTTGCAGGTATTTCTGGGTGTAGCTCTGGGTGTGAGCTTTTTTGCTGTTGATTTCAACGTTGGCACTGGCTGGCAGCGCAACGGTGGCGGAGATGGCGGAAGCGGCGATGACAGAGAAGAGATTGAAGTTCATGGCGGTAACCCTCGTGTTCGGTTGGCTTGCTTGCCCGGTTGGGCCGTGAAGCAAACTTAACGCTCGAAGGCTGATCGCTTGAAATGCTTTGTAGCATTACCGGATATCAGCGCGATTAATACAAAGAGACAGGCCCCGTAAACCGGGGCCTGTGGCTTATTGTCGCACCAGGAACTTGAGGTCGCTCGGGGCGTCCATTGGCAGTTTCTGCACGGTTTTGCCGAGCAGACCGGTCTTGGCATCGCGTTCGACGACGACAATTTCGTTGCTCTTCTGGTTGGCGATCAGCAGGAATTTGCCACTCGGATCGAGGCTGAATTCGCGCGGGTGATCACCTTCCACCGAACGCTTTTGCAGTTCTTTGAGCTGAGCGGTCGCCGGGTCAATGCTGAATACCACCAGTTGATTGGCGGTGCCGCGATTGCTGACGTAGAGGAACTTGCCATCGGCCGAGGCGTGCAGCGCTGCACCGGCCTTGTCCGAAGTCGGCTGACCGGCGGCCAGATCGACCAGTTGAGTTTGCGTCAGCACGCCGTCGTTGTAGTCGAACACCGCGACCTGCGCGCTCATTTCCATGGTCAGCCAGGCGTGCTTGCCGTCCGCGCTGAACAGCAGATGACGCGGGCCGCTGCCGGCAGGCATGGACACCGAAACGGTTTTCGCCGGAGTCAGCGGCAGGTCCGGGTTGGCTTTCGGGTCGAATTTGTAGATGAAGACCTTGTCCGCGCCCAGGTCGTTGGAGAACACGTAGCGGCCATCCGGCGAGGACACCGTCGAGTGCACGTGGTTGGACGCCTGACGCTCCGGGTTGACCCGGCTCGCCGGGTGCGCGCTCATCTGCACCACCGGTTTGAGCTTGCCGTCAGCGCCGACCGGCAACACCGCGAGGGTGCCGCCCGGGTCTTCCATCACCGAGTAGTTGCTGACGAACAGGTGGCTGGCATCGCCGCTCAGGCTCGAATGGGTCGGCTCATTGCCCAGGCTCTGCACCTGATTGATCAGGCTCAGGACGTGGGTCTTGGGGTCGATCGAATAGCTGCTGACGCGGCCAACCGGGTCTTTCTGGCCGGGGCCGTTTTCATTGACCACGAACAGCCGATGCTGGTCCTTGGACAGGGTCAGCCACGACGGATTTTCGCTCTTCACCACTTGCAGCGGCTTGGCGGCGATCAGGCCGGTGGCACTGTCGAAATTCATTCGATAGATGCCTTGGCTGGTGCCGGCGGTGTACGAGCCGACCAGCAATTGATAGTTCTCGGCGCTGGCACTGGACAGGCCCATCGCGCCGACGCTGCCGGCCATCAGCAGCGGCCAGAATTTACGCATGTTCATCGGTTTCGTCCTCGTCATCGCTGCCGCCGAAGGCCTCGCTGCAGACCAGGCGGTGCTCGCCGGAATCACCAACGATCAACCAGCTCTGCAGGTCGTTATCAAAAGTTGCTGCTGCAACCTGCGCCGGCGTGAACTCCCAATGCTTGGCCGCTCGGCCATCCATGCATTCGATGTGCAGGTTGTCATCTTCGTCGAGGGCGAATTCGAAGGCGTGCAAGCCATCGATTTCGACCATATCGCTGTGTTCGAGGACGTCGAGAAGGGTTTGGGCAGTCATGGCAAACAGTCTTTCTTAGGGGGAAAGGGCCAATGATAGCTCAATGTGATCCAGAGGCCTTGCTGGAACCCCTGTGGGAGCGAGCCTGCTCGCGAATGCGGTGTGTCAGACCATGAAAGGCTGACTGGCAGAATGCATTCGCGAGCTGGCTCGCTCCCACATGGAATGCTGGCTATCAGTTACAACGCGTCGCGCGAGGGTTTGCCGTCGACCAGACGCTGGATGCGCAACGGGTTGGCGTTTTTCAGCGGTTCGGGGAGCAGGAAATCCGGGTAGTTCTGGAAGCACACCGGGCGCAGGAAACGGTCGATCGCCAGGGTCCCGACCGATGTGCCGCGTGCATCCGACGTTGCCGGATACGGCCCGCCGTGGACCATCGAATCACACACTTCGACCCCGGTTGGATATCCATTGAGCAAGATCCGCCCGACTTTCTGCTCCAGCAATGGCGTCAGTTCCGGGAAGCGTTCGAAGTCCGCCTGCTCGCCGATGATCGTTGCGGTGAGTTGTCCATGCAGCCCTTGCAACGCCGCGCTGAGCTGGGCCTTGTCCGCCACTTCGACGATCACCGTGGTCGGGCCGAATACTTCTTCCTGCAGCACTTCATCGCCCCCGATCAACAGGCTGACATCCGCTTTGAACAATTGCGGTTGAGCTTGATTGCCCTGCTGCGGGCTGCCTGCCAGACGTTCGATCCCGGAATGCGCCAAGAGCTTGTGCAAGCCGTTGCCGTAGCTGCCGAGGGTGCCGGCGTTGAGCATGGTTTGCGCCGGTTGATCGCCGATCAGCCCGGCGACTTGCTGCACGAAGGCGCTGAATTGCGCTGAGCGGATACCGATCACCAGACCGGGATTGGTGCAGAACTGACCGCAGCCTTGCACCACCGACGCGGTCAAATCGCGGGCGATCGATTCCGAACGCGCGGCCAGCGCCTGCGGCAGGACGATCACCGGGTTGATGCTCGACATCTCGGCGAACACCGGAATCGGTTGCGGTCGCGCCGCCGCCATATCGCACAACGCCCGACCGCCCTTGAGCGAACCGGTGAAGCCCACCGCCTGAATCGCCGGATGTTTGACCAGCCATTCGCCGACGCCCCCGCCGTAGATCATGTTGAACACCCCGGCCGGCATCGCGGTTTTTTCCGCCGCGCGAATCAGTGCATCAGCGACCCGTTCTGCTGTAGCCATGTGGCCGCTGTGGGCCTTGAACACCACCGGACAGCCAGCCGCCAGCGCCGCCGCCGTATCGCCGCCAGCGGTGGAAAACGCCAGCGGAAAGTTGCTCGCACCGAACACCGCCACCGGGCCGAGGCCGATGCGGTACTGGCGCAGGTCCGGGCGCGGCAACGGCTGGCGATCCGGCAGCGGCAGGTCGATTCGTGCGCCGTAGAAATCACCGCGACGCAGGACTTTGGCGAACAGGCGCATCTGACCGCTGGTACGACCGCGCTCACCCTGAATTCGCGCCGCGGGCAACGCGGTCTCACGGCAAACCACGGCAATGAAGTCATCGCCCAGCGCATCCAGTTCATCGGCAATTGCGTCGAGAAACTGCGCGCGGCGTTCGGCGCTGAGGCTGCGATACGCCGGGTACGCGGTAGCAGCTGCCTTGGCGGCAGCGTCGACTTCTTCAACTGTGGCCTGGATGAAATCGTAAGGCAGGTGTTCGCCAGTGGTCGCGTCGACGCTCTGCAGTTTGACGTCGCCCGCCGCACTGCGCTGACCGCCGATGTAGTTGTGGCCGAGAATCTGAGTCATGGGAGCTCCTTAAAGGGTGCCGATGCTGTCGGGCTGAAAAGCCGCTACTGCGGGGGCGATGCCGTTGACCAGCGGTGCGCCGAATTCGGCCTGGGTGATTTCAAACACATCGCCCGGTTGCGTGCGGATGCCATCGGCGAACGACAGGGTCGCGGTGCCGAAGAAGTGAATGTGCACGTCGCCCGGGCGCAGGAACTGGCTGTACTTGAAGTGGTGATATTCGAGGTTGGCGAGGCTGTGGCACATGTTGGCTTCGCCGCTGAGGAATTCGTTCTGCCACAGCACTTCGCCGTTGCGCAGGATGCGGCTGCTGCCGGCCAGATGTTGCGGCAGCTCACCGGTGCGCAGCTCCGGGCCGTAGCTGCAACTGCGCAGTTTCGAGTGGGCCAGATACAGGTAGTTCTTGCGCTCCATGACGTGGTCGGAGAACTCGTTGCCCACCGCGAAACCGAGACGATACGGTTTGCCGTCACGGCCGATGACGTAGAGACCGGCCATTTCCGGTTCCTCACCGGCGTCTTCAGCGAACGGTGGCAGCGGGAACGCCTCGCCCGGGCGCACGACGATGCTGCCGTCGCCCTTGTAGAACCATTCCGGCTGCACACCCGCCTGCCCGGCTGCCGGTTTTCCGCCCTCCACGCCCCATTTGAAGATGCGCATGGTGTCAGTCATTTGCGCTTCGTCAGCGGCGTGCTGGTGCATTTTGTCGCGAGCCGAAGCACTGCCCAAGTGCGTCAGGCCGGTGCCGCTGACCAGCAGGTGCGCCGGGTCCGGATGATCCAATGGCGGCAGGATGCGTCGCGTGCCCAGCAGTTCGGCGTAGTCATGGCTGATGCCGAGGCCGAGGGTTTGCACTTGCTGCTCCAGAGTGCCACCGGCTTCGATGGCGGCCAGGGCCAGGTCACGCACGCTGCGAGCGTCCTGCACTTCGCGCACCAGACCGTGGTCGACCACGCCGACGCGGCGCTCGCCGTTAATCAATTCGAATTGAACCAGATGCATGTTTTTCTCCTATTCCTTCAAAACACCGCCGTTCCCCTGTGGGAGCGAGCCTGCTCGCGAAAGCGGTGTGTCAGTCAGCGAAAAAATTGAATGTGCCGGCCTCTTCGCGAGCAGGCTCGCTCCCACATTGGATTAGCGTGCACTGGCGGCAAATTGGTCTACCGGCAGCACATGCTTGCGCTCAAGCACGCGGTAAACCACGCCGGTCAACACCAGCCCGAACACCATCACCCCGCTGAGGAAATACAAACCCGAAGCCAGATTCCCGGTGTACTCCTTCAGCGCACCGATCACGAACGGCCCGATGTAGCCGCCGAGGTTGCCCACCGAGTTGATCAAGGCGATCCCCGCCGCCGCACTGGCACCGGCAAAGAACCGCCCGGGCAAGGTCCAGAACACCGCCGTGCAGGAAAACAGCGCGAACGCCACCAGGCACAGCGCCGCCAACTGCGCCACCGGCAACGACAGCCAGGCACTCATGAACAGGCCAATCGCGCCCAGCACATACAGCACCGCCAGGTGCCCATAACGATCATTCATGCGATCGGAACTGCGCGGCACGATCAGCAGGCCGACGATGCCGAAGACATACGGCACCGACGATACGAAACCGGTGACCAAATCACTGCCGCCGAACTGTTTGATCAGCGTCGGCAGCCACAGGCCGAGGCCATAAATGCTCAGGGTCACCGGCAGATAAAACAGCGCCAGCAGCAACACACGTTTGTCCTTGAGTGCATGCAACGGGTTGCCGTGACGGGTCTGGCCGTATTCCTGCAAGTCTTTTTTCAGCTCGCCGGTCAGCCAGTCTTTCTCGCTCTGATCCATCCACTTTACTTGCTGCGGGCCGTCCGGCAGCCAGCGCAACACCGGCCAGGTCAACAGGATCGCCGGGGTGCCGATGACGATGAACAGCCACTGCCAGCCGTGCAGGCCAAGGATCCCGTCCATGCCCAGCAAGCCGCCGGACACGGGACCGGTGATCATCATCGCGATCGGTTGAGAGAGGATGAACAGGCCGAGGATCTTGCCGCGATGGCGCACCGGGAACCATTGAGTGATGTAGTACAGAACACCGGGAAAGAACCCCGCCTCCGCCGCGCCGAGCAGAAAGCGCATCACGTAGAAACTGTGCGGGCCCTGGACGAACGCCATGCCGATGGTGATCGCGCCCCAAGTGATCATGATCCGCGCGAACCAGCGCCGCGCGCCGAAGCGTTCAAGCATCAGGTTGCTGGGGATTTCCAGCAGAAAATAGCCGATGAAAAACAGCCCGGCACCGAGGCCATAGGCCGCATCACCGATGCCGATGTCGGCGCCCATGTGCAGTTTGGCGAAGCCGACGGCGGAGCGATCCACATAGGCGATCAGGTACAGCAGGATCAGGAAAGGAATCAGTTTCAGCGTGATGCGGCGAATAAGCCGCAGTTCCTGGCTCATGGGATCGGTCTCCGATTGTTGTTTTTATAGAACCTCGGGGGACGCCTCTCGCGGAAACCGCCAGGGCCGATCCCTCCGTCGAAAACGACTATATAGTAATACTAATTGCTCAACAACACTTCCAAATCGCCGATTTTGAGCTTATGTTTAGCCGTGACTCGCAAACAATAGTCTTACAATAAGAGAATCGATCATGTCTGAGAAGAAACCCACTCTGCGCTCGGCCCAATGGTTTGGCACTGCCGACAAAAACGGCTTTATGTACCGCAGCTGGATGAAGAATCAGGGCATCGCCGACCACCAGTTCCAGGGCAAGCCGATCATCGGCATCTGCAACACCTGGTCGGAACTGACCCCATGCAACGCGCATTTCCGCCAGATCGCGGAGCACGTCAAACGCGGGGTGATCGAGGCCGGTGGCTTCCCGGTGGAATTCCCGGTGTTCTCCAATGGCGAATCGAACCTGCGCCCCACCGCCATGCTCACCCGCAACCTGGCGAGCATGGACGTTGAAGAGGCGATTCGTGGCAACCCGATTGACGGCGTGGTCTTGCTCACCGGTTGCGACAAAACCACTCCGGCGCTGCTGATGGGCGCGGCCAGTTGCGATGTGCCAGCGATCGTCGTCACCGGCGGGCCGATGCTTAACGGCAAGCACAAGGGCAAGGACATCGGTTCCGGCACGGTGGTCTGGCAGCTCAGCGAGCAGGTCAAGGCTGGCACCATCACCCTCGACGACTTCCTCGCGGCCGAGGGCGGCATGTCGCGCTCGGCGGGCACCTGCAACACCATGGGCACCGCGTTGACCATGGCTTGCATGGCCGAAGCACTGGGCACGTCCTTGCCGCACAACGCGGCGATTCCGGCGGTGGATGCGCGGCGTTATGTGCTGGCGCACATGTCCGGCATGCGTGCGGTGGAGATGGTTCGCGAGGATTTGAAACTGTCGAAAATTTTGACCAAAGCAGCCTTCGAGAACGCTATCCGGGTGAACGCCGCCATCGGCGGTTCGACCAACGCGGTGATTCACCTGAAAGCCATCGCCGGTCGCATCGGCGTCGAACTGGATCTGGATGACTGGACGCGCATCGGGCGCGGCATGCCGACCATCGTCGACCTGCAACCGTCCGGGCGTTTTCTGATGGAAGAGTTCTATTACGCCGGTGGTTTGCCGGCGGTGCTGCGCCGTCTCGGCGAGGCCAATCTGCTTCCCAATCCGAATGCGCTGACGGTGAACGGCAAAACGCTGGGCGAGAACACCAGGGACGCGCCGATCTATGGCGAAGATGAGGTGATCCGCACCCTCGATAACCCGATCCGCGCGGACGGCGGCATCTGCGTATTGCGCGGCAATCTGGCGCCGCTCGGTGCTGTGCTCAAGCCCTCCGCTGCGACCCCGGAACTGATGCAGCATCGTGGGCGTGCGGTGGTGTTCGAGAACTTCGACATGTACAAGGCGCGGATCAACGATCCGGAGCTGGACGTGGATGCCAACTCGATTCTGGTGATGAAGAACTGCGGGCCGAAGGGGTATCCGGGCATGGCCGAGGTAGGCAACATGGGCTTGCCGGCCAAACTGCTGGCGCAGGGGGTGACCGACATGGTGCGCATTTCCGATGCGCGGATGAGCGGCACCGCGTACGGCACCGTCGTTTTGCACGTGGCGCCGGAAGCCGCTGCCGGCGGGCCTTTGGCGGCGGTGCAGGAAGGCGACTGGATCGAACTCGATTGCGCCAGTGGGCGGCTGCATCTGGACATTCCGGAGGCCGAACTGGCGGCGCGCATGGCGGATCTGCAGCCACCGCAACAGTTGCTCGTGGGTGGCTATCGTCAGCTGTACATCGACCATGTGCTGCAGGCGGATCAGGGCTGTGACTTTGACTTCCTGGTCGGTTGCCGAGGCGCTGAAGTCCCGCGCCATTCCCACTAATCCGCCATTCCCCCTGTGGGAGCGGGCTTGCTCGCGAATTCGGTGTGCCAGTCGAAATATGCATGACTGACACACCGAATTCGCGAGCAAGCCCGCTCCCACATTTGGCGTGTGTATCTGCCTCAAGATTGTGCCGTGCCTGCTATGATGCGCGGCATCTCCATCGCTCAGGATCGCGCCGTTCCCCATGGATTACCGCAAACCTTCCGACCGCAAAAGCATGCACTCGCGCATCGTCCAGGAACTGGGCATGCAGATCGTCTCCGGACGCTTTCTGCCCGACGACAAGCTGCCCGCCGAAGCCTTGTTGTGCGAGGAGTACGCGGTCAGCCGGCCGGTGTTGCGCGAAGCCACGCGGGTGCTGGTGGCCAAGGGGTTGGTGTATTCCAGGCCACGGGTCGGCACGGTGGTCAAACCGCGCCGGGAATGGCACATGCTCGATCCGGACGTGCTGCACTGGCTGATGCAAAGCAGCCCGCAGAATGAATTCTTCAATGTGCTGACCAGCGTGCGCAGCATCATCGAACCGGCCGCTGCCGCCCTCGCCGCCCAGCATGCGACCGAGGCCGATATTGCGGCCATCGGCGAAGCCTATCAACGCATGGAAGCAGCTCCGACCCCGGAAGCCTTGCTGCAGCCGGATCTGGATTTCCACAGCCGCATCGCCGATGCGACCCACAACGATTTGCTGGCGAACCTGTGCAACATGCTCTCGGTAGCGATCGCCGAGGCGTTGAAGCATTCGAACCAGCGACCGAACCTGCATGAGCTGGCGCTGCCACGGCACAAGGCGATTCTCACCGCTATCGAGAATCGGGATGCCCTTGGCGCCCGCCACGCGACGCTCGTGCAACTGGACGATGCGCGCAGTGCTCTCAGTGCAGTGCTCGGCACTGAACTCTCCTGACACACCGCAATTCCCCTTGTAGGAGTGAGCCTGCTCGCGATAGCGGTCTATCAGGTAGAGAATCACTGACTGACACACCGCTATCGCGAGCAGGCTCACTCCTACAATGGATTGTGTGAAGTTCGCGGGATAAAAAAAGCCGCAACCCGAGGGTTGCGGCTTTGTCGTTTCAGGCCTGCCGATCAGTGGGCAAACAGCGAATTGCCCTTCTGCCCCGCCAGTTTCTCCGGCTTGATCAGGAACTTGGCCAGCGCTGGCAACAGCCACAGCGCACCGAACATGTTCCACAGCAGCATGAAGGTCAGCATCAGGCCCATGTCGGCCTGGAACTTGATCGCCGAGAAGATCCACGTGCACACGCCGATGGCCAGGCACAGACCGGTGAACAGCACCGCTTTACCGGTGGACTTCAAGGTCTGGTAATAGGCCTCCTGCAACGGCAGCCCCGCGCGCAGGAAACTTTCCAGGCGGCTGTAGATGTAGATGCCGTAGTCCACGCCGATCCCCACGCCCAGCGCCACCACCGGCAGGGTCGCGACTTTGACGCCGATGCCCATGAACGCCATCAGCGCGTTGCCCAGCACCGAGGTCAGCACCAGTGGCAGGACGATGCACAGGGTCGCCGCCCACGAGCGGAAGGTGATCATGCACATCACCGCAACACAGATGTACACCAGGATCAGGATGGTCAGTTCGGCCTGCTTGATCACCTCGTTGGTGGCTGCCTCGATCCCGGCGTTACCGGCAGCGAGGATGAATTCCAGACCGTCCTTGTTGTTGGCCTTGGCGAATTCCTGCACCGCATGCACTGCACGGTCGAGGGTTTCGGCCTTGTGATCATTGAGGAAGATCAACACCGGCGCCAGCGAACAGCTGTTGTTGTACAGGCCGTCGGCGCGGGCAATCGAGTTGTTCAGTACGTCCGGGTTGCGCGACAGGGTCTCCCATTTCAGGTTGCCTTCGTTCATGCCCTTGATCATCTGCTTGGACACGGTCACCAGCGAGATCGCCGACTGCACGCCCTCGGTGTTCTGCATCTTCCACATCAGTTCGTCGATCGGCGCCATCGCTTCGTAGCGCGAGCAGCCTTCGGTGGCGGTCTTGACCATCACCACCAGCACGTCGGAACTGGTGGAATAGTTGTTGATGATGAAGTTGTTGTCCTTGTTGTAGCGCGAGTCCGGACGCAGCTCCGGCGCGCCCTGGTCGAGGTCGCCGATTTTCAGGTTCTGGCTGTACCAGAGGCCGCCGCCGAAAGCGATCAGCGCCAGAGCAATCGAGATCGGTGCGACTTTCGGGCTGGCGAAGTTCGACAGCATGCGCCAGAACGGGTGTTCGCGATTCGCGTCCTTCTTGCTCTTGGCAATCGCACGCTTGCTGATGCCGACATAGGAAATCGCCACCGGCAGCAGGATCAGGTTGGTGAACACGATCACCGCCACGCCGATGGACGCGCCAATCGCCAATTCGCGGATCACCCCGATGTCGATGATCAGCAAAGTGATGAAGCCCACGGCGTCGGCAAGAATCGCGATCATCCCCGGCAGGAACAATTGCCGGAACGTGCGCCGCGCGGCGGTCAGGGCGTTGTCCGCCTCACTCGATTGCAGGGCGATACCGTTGATCTTTTGCACCCCGTGGGAAATGCCGATGGCGAAGATCAGGAACGGTACCAGCATCGAATACGGATCCAGCCCGAAGCCGAAAAAGTGCATCAGCCCGAGTTGCCAGACCACCGCCACCAGCGTGGTGCTCAACACCGCGATGGTGCTGCGCAGGCAGTTGGTGAACCACAGCAGCAGGATCAGGGTGATGACGAAAGCGATGCCGAAGAACATCACCACCATCACCAGACCGTCGATCAGGTCACCGACCTTCTTGGCGAAGCCGACGATGTGGATCTTGACGTTAGGGTTCTGCGCTTCGAACTTGTTGCGGATCTTGTCTTCCAGTTCGTGGGAGAACTGGCGATAGTCCAGCGCCAGCAGCTTGCCCTGGTCCTGCGGGTCCGGGTAGGACTCCAGCAGCGGGATGTCGACGATGCTCGACTTGAAATCGTTGGACACCAGCCGCCCGACCTGCCCGGATTTGAGGACGTTGTTGCGCAGCATGTCGAGGCTGTCCGGCGAGCCGTCGTAGCTCTGCGGGATCACTTCACCGCCGGCGAAGCCTTCCTCGGTCACTTCGGTCCAGCGCACGCTCGGACTCCACAGCGACTTCAGCCCGGAGCGGTCGACGCCGGAGATGTAGAACACCTCGTCGTTGATCTGACGCAGGGTCTCCATGTACTCCTTGGAGAAAATGTCGCCGTCTTTGGCTTCCACCGAAATGCGCACGGTGTTGCCCAGGTTCGCCAGATCGTTGCGGTGCTCCATCATCTTCTCGATGAATGGATGCTTGAGCGGGATCATTTTTTCGAAACTGGTGGACGGCCGGATCAGCGTGGCCTGCCAGAACAGGAAGACGCTGACCACCAGGCAGATCAGGATCACTGCCGGGCGATTGTTGAAAATCAGACGTTCAAGAAACGTCGCCTTGTCCTGATGATGAGTGCTCAAGGAAGTCATAGCCCCGCCTTCTTATTATTGATCTCGGCGCCGTTTGGCTGCGTGGTATGAACGCCACCCTGCCCGGTCAGAATCAGATTGCCGTCGCCGGCGGCCGTCACCGAAGACAGCGAAATGCGGTCCGGGCGATTGAAGACGCTGAATGTTTCGCCGTTGTCGCTGCTGCTGATCACCGAACCGCCGTTGCCAACGATCACGATCGAGCCGTCCGCGAGCAGTGTTGCGCCGGACAGGCCGAACTCCAGCGCGCCGCGCGCGGCCTTCAGTTCGACCTGCTGCCAAGTACTGCCAAAGTCGGTGGAGCGATAGAGGTTGCCGCGCAGGCCGTAGGCCAACAGGGTGTGTGCTTGCGCGGTGCCGATCACGCCGAACAGCGAGCCCTGATACGGGCCCTGGAGTTTTTCCCAGGTCTGGCCCCAGTCGGGAGAGCGAAACATGCTGCCCTGCTCGCCGACGATGAACAGGCCAGCGTCCTTGACCGCAGCGATGGCGTTGAGGTGGAACTGGTCCTGGTTGTCGAGGCGGTCGCTGACGTCCTGCCAGTTTTTGCCGCCATCGGTGGTTTCCAGCAAGGCCCCGTAGGCGCCCACGGCAACGCCATGATTGACGTCCTGGAACCAGACATCGAGCAGCGGTGCTTCGCGTTTGAGGTCTTCGAATTGTTTGCTCCAGGTCAGGCCGCCATCTTCGCTCGCAAGCACCTGCGCGTCGTGCCCCACTGCCCAGCCGTGCTTGTCATCGACAAAATACACCGCCGTCAGCAGTTGCCGGGTTGGCACCTTGGCCTGGGTCCAGGTCTTGCCCTGGTCGTCGGAATAGAGAATGTGCCCACGATCACCGACCGCCACCAACCGGGTGCCGGCGTGGACGACATCGAGCATCAGGCTTTTTGCGGCTTTGGCCGATTCGGTGGAATACACCCCGTCAGCTGGCGCTTCGGCGGCCAGTACGGGTGCCGACAAGGCAGCACAGCCCAGCAGAGTGAGTGCTGTGGCCAGCAACGCGGTGTTGCGTAACGCCGGCGGGCGGCAACGACTCATAGACCTTCCCCTATTTATTATTGTTAGGCCGTTCGGCCTTAGGGCGCCGCAAGGGGGCTCGTGGTGACTGATGGGTCACAAGCATAGCCGTGAAACCCGCAGTCCAGAGCGCCTTGGGAAGCTGACTCATCCTATCGGGCTTTGGAAACGTCTGACAATCGGCGCCACGTTATCTTTTGTTAACCGGATGAAGCCTGTGTAGCCGCTGAATTCCAATGTGGGAGCGGGCTTGCTCGCGAAGGCGCTGTGTCAGCCACCCTATATGTCAACTGACCCACCGCTTTCGGGAGCAATCCCCCTCCCACATTTGTTAACCGGAAGAAGCCTGTGTAGCCGCTGAATTCCATTGTGGGAGCAGGCTTGCTCGCGAAGGCGTCGTGTCAGCCAGCATAAATGTCGACTGATGCGCCGCTTTCGGGAGCAAGCCCCCTCCCACAGGGTGTAGTGGTGTCTGTGGGATTTGTGGTGGCGGATCAATACACCGCCATTCGCCGGGTCGATGGGCAAATCTTGCAAGGGGGACTTGCACGATCGGTATTATGGTATACCATCAGACGCACAGACACTCTCAATTCCCCTACGGAGCAGCTCATGAGTTTCGAAATTCGCAAGATCGTCAGCTATGTCGAAGAAACCTTCATCGAAGGCGGCAAGGCGACTGACAAGCCGGTGACCATGGTCGGCCTGGCCGTGGTGATGAAGAACCCTTGGGTAGGCAACGGCTTTGTCGAGGACCTGAAACCGCAGATCCGCGCCAACTGCTCCGACCTCGGCGCGATGATGGTCGAGCGTCTGGTGGGCATCATCGGCGGCGCCGAGAAGATCGAGGCCTACGGCAAGGCAGCAGTGGTCGGTGCCGACGGCGAAATCGAACACGCCTCGGCGGTGATCCACACCCTGCGCTTTGGCAACCACTACCGCGAAGCGGTCAAGGCCAAGAGCTACCTGAGCTTCACCAACAAGCGCGGCGGCCCGGGCACCTCGATTCAGATCCCGATGATGCACAAGGACGACGAAGGTCAGCGTTCGCACTACATCACCCTGGAAATGCAGATCGAAGACGCGCCGCGTGCCGACGAAATCGTCGTGGTGCTCGGTTGCGCCGACGGTGGTCGCCTGCACCCGCGCATCGGTAACCGTTACATCGATCTGGAAGAACTGGCCGCCGAAAAAGCCCAGTAATCACAATAAAAAGGCATTGCAGGAGCGCTCCATGATTCGGCTCACCGCTGAACTCACCCCGGCTGGCACCAGTTACCTGGCGACCGGCCAAGGCCAGCCCGTGGTCTTGATCCACGGCGTGGGCCTGAATAAAGAAATGTGGGGCGGGCAGATTGTCGGCCTCGCCAGCCAATACCGGGTGATCGCCTACGACATGCTCGGCCATGGCGCCAGCCCGCGACCGGCCAACGGCACCGACCTGCTCGGTTACGCCGATCAGTTGCTGGAGCTGCTCGACCACCTGAAACTGCCGCAGGCAGCGGTGATCGGTTTCTCCATGGGCGGTCTGGTCGCACGAGCGTTTGCCCTGCATTACCCGGAGCGCCTGCAAAGCCTGGTGGTGTTGAACAGCGTGTTCAACCGCAGCGAAGAACAGCGCGCCGGGGTCATCGCTCGTACCGCGCAAGCGGCCGAACACGGCCCCGACGCCAACGCTGAAGCGGCGCTGTCACGCTGGTTCAGCCGCGAGTATCAGGCAGCCAATCCGGCGCAGATCGCCGCGATTCGCCAGACCCTGGCCGGCAATGATCCGCAAGGCTATCTGACGACCTATGAATTGTTCGCCACCCAGGACATGTACCGCGCAGACGACCTGAGCAGCATTCAGGCGCCGACGCTGATCGCCACTGGCGAGCTCGACCCCGGTTCCACTCCGCAAATGGCCGAGCAACTGGCCCGGCGCATCCCCGGTGCGAAGGTTGCGGTGCTGCCCGAGCAACGGCATATGATGCCGGTAGAGTCGCCGCGCCTGGTCAACCAGACGCTGCTGGAATTTCTCGAATTCGCACACTCCCGACAAAACTCTATAAAGGGGATCGTTGCATGACACTCGCACGCTTCCAGATGTGCATCGGCGGAGAATGGGTCGACGCCCTCTCCGGCAAGACCTTCGAAAGCCTCAACCCGGCTTGCGCACAAGCCTGGGCCGAACTGCCTGACGCCGATGAAGCTGACGTCGAACGTGCCGTGCAAGCGGCCCAAACCGCCTTCGACAGCCCGGCCTGGCGTGGCCTGACCGCCACCGCACGCGGCAAACTGCTGCGCCGCCTTGGTGACCTGATCGCCGAAAACAAGGAGCAATTGGCGCAGCTGGAAAGCCGCGACAACGGCAAGCTGATCCGCGAAACCCGTGGTCAGGTCGGTTATCTGCCGGAGTTCTTCCACTACACCGCAGGCCTGGCCGACAAGCTTGAAGGCGGCACCCTGCCGCTGGACAAACCCGACCTGTTTGCCTACACCGTGCACGAAGCCATGGGTGTGGTCGCCGCTATCATTCCATGGAACAGCCCGCTGTACCTGACCGCGATCAAACTCGCCCCGGCCCTCGCCGCCGGCAATACCATCGTGATCAAGCCGTCCGAGCACGCTTCGGCCACCATTCTGGAGCTGGCGCGCCTGGCCCTCGAAGCCGGGATTCCGCCGGGCGTGGTCAACGTCGTCACCGGTTACGGCCCGAGTACCGGCGCCGCCCTCACCCGCCATCCGCTGATCCGCAAGATCGCCTTCACCGGCGGCGCGGCCACGGCCCGGCATGTGGTGCGCAGCAGCGCCGAGAACTTCGCCAAGTTGTCGCTGGAACTGGGCGGCAAGTCGCCGAACATCATCTTTGCCGACGCCGATCTGGACAGCGCGATCAACGGTGCGATTGCCGGGATCTATGCTGCGTCGGGTCAGAGCTGCGTGTCCGGCTCACGGCTGCTGGTGCAGGACGACATCTACGACGAGTTCGTCAATCGACTGGTCGAGCGCGCCCAACGCATTCGCATCGGCAACCCGCAGGAAGACAGCAGCGAGATGGGCCCGATGGCCACCGCGCAGCAACTGGCGGTGGTCGAAGGACTGGTGGCCGATGCCATCGCCGAAGGAGCGCGGTTGCGCACCGGCGGCAAGCGTCCGAGCGGTCTCGGTGAAGGCTGGTTCTACGAGCCGACGCTGTTCGAATGCGACCGCAATTCGATGAAGATCATGCAGGAAGAAGTCTTTGGCCCGGTGGCCTCGGTGATTCGCTTTAAAGATGAAGCCGAAGCGCTGGCCATCGCCAACGACTCGCAGTTCGGCCTCGCCGCCGGCATCTGGACCCGCGACCTGGGCCGTGCCCATCGCCTGGCGCGCGACGTACGCTCGGGGATCATCTGGGTCAACACCTACCGCGCCGTATCGGCCATGGCGCCGATCGGCGGTTTCAAGAACAGTGGCTATGGACGCGAAAGCGGCATCGACTCGGTGCTGGCCTACACCGAACTGAAAACGGTGTGGATCAACCTCTCCCAGGCGCCAATGCCTGATCCGTTTGTGATGCGCTAGGAGTCCTGCGACATGATCGAACCCGGCATTTACAAAGATGTGATGAGCTCGTTTCCGTCCGGGGTCACGGTGGTCACCACCCTCGACCCGGCGGGCGCTATTGTCGGCATCACGGCCAGTGCCTTCAGTGCGCTGTCGATTGATCCGGCGCTGGTGCTGTTCTGCCCCAACTACGCCTCCGACACCTACCCGGTACTGCGCGACAGCAAGAAGTTCGCGATCCATTTGCTGTCCGCCGACCAGACCGCCGAGGCCTATGCGTTCGCTGGTAAAGGCAAGGACAAGGCCAGGAATATCGAGTGGCATTTGAGCGAACTCGGTAATCCGATCCTCGCCAAGGCCACGGCGATCATCGAATGCGAGTTGTGGCGCGAATATGACGGCGGCGATCACGCGATCATTGTTGGCGCAGTGAAAAACCTGATTCTGCCGGCGCAACCGGTGACGCCGATGATTTATCACAAGGGCAAGCTCGGGCCGTTGCCGACCCTGGCCTGAAAGATTCACACAAATCCCAGTGTGGGAGCGGGCTTGCTCGCGAAGGCGTCGTGTCAGTCGACCTCTATGCTGAATGAGCTACCGCATTCGCGAGCAAGCCCGCTCCCACAAGGGAATTGTGGTGACTGGAGGATTTATGAGTAACGAGAAGTACGAAAAGGGCCTGAAGATCCGCACTCAGGTGCTGGGCGAAGCCTATGTGCAGCGCTCGATCGAGAACGCCGACGACTTCACCCGTCCGTTGCAGGAAATGGTCACCGAATACTGCTGGGGCCATGTCTGGGGACGCGAAGGCCTGTCGCTCAAGGAGCGCAGCATGATCAACCTGGCGATGATCTCCGCGTTGAACCGCCCGCATGAACTCAAGCTGCATGTGCGCGGCGCCTTGCGTAACGGCCTGAGTCGTGAGCAAATACGCGAAATTCTGCTTCAGGTCGGTATTTATTGCGGCGTCCCGGCAGCCGTGGACAGTTTCCGGCTCGCCCGTGAAGCCTTCGCCGAAGCCGACGCCGAGGCCTCCAGTTAACCCCTCGGCTGTTTGAATGCCCGTCTGGCATGGACAGCCAACTTAAAGAGCGGACCCCATGAAACGCCTGCCACTCGACGACAGCTTCAAGGTCAATCGCAACCCCGTTACCCTGCGCGAAATCGTGCTGGATAAACTGCGAAGCGCCATCATGAACTTCCAGCTTCTGCCAGGCGATCGTCTGGTCGAACGCGATCTGTGCGATCGTCTGGGCGTGAGCCGCACTTCCGTTCGCGAAGCCTTGCGTCACCTGGAATCCGAAGGCCTGGTGGAGTTCGCCGACGCCAAGGGCCCGCGCGTGGCGATCATCACCCTCGCCGACGCGGTCGACATCTATGAGCTGCGCTGCGTACTCGAAGGCCTGATCGTCCAGTTGTTCACCCTGCGCGCCAAGGCCAAAGACATCAAGGCCCTGGAAAAAGCCCTCGACGAGAACCGCAAGGCGCTCAAGGACGGCGAGCTGCAACAGGTGATCGATTCGGTTCAGGGTTTCTACGACGTACTGCTCGAAGGCTCCGGCAACCATGTCGCGGCGACTCAACTGCGTCAGTTGCAGGCGCGCATCAGCTACCTGCGGGCGACGTCGGTGTCCCAGGAAAACCGTCGCGGCGCGAGCAACCAGGAAATGGAAAAAATGGTCGAGGCGATCAAGAGCGGCGATCCGCTGGCGGCGCATCAGGCCTGTGTCGATCACGTGCGCGCTGCCGCGGCCGTGGCCCTCGATTACCTCAAGCGCAAACAGGAAGAGACCGGAGCAACGCCACCGATCACCCTGCCCATCGCGCTGAAAGAACCACGCATAGGTCACTGACATGTTCAGCCCGAGCTTTTGCCCGAAATGCGGTGGCGCCGACCTCGGTCAGCAAGTGCCGCCGGGCGATACGCACGAGCGCCTGATGTGCCGTGGCTGCGGCTACATTCACTATGTGAACCCGAAGATCATCGCCGGCTGCATCATCGAGCAGGACGGCAAATACCTTTTGTGCCAACGGGCGATTCCCCCGCGCCCGGGCACCTGGACCTTGCCGGCCGGCTTCATGGAAAGCGGCGAAACCACCGAACAGGCCGCCCTGCGCGAAGTCTGGGAAGAAAGCGGCGTACGCGCGGAAATCGTCTCGCCGTACTCGATCTTCAGCGTGCCGAAGATCAGCGAGGTCTACATCATCTTCCGCGCCCTCGCGCTGGAAATCACCGGCCAGTTCGGCCCCGAGACCCTGGACTACAAGTTCTTCGCCCCCGAGGACATTCCGTGGGAGCAGATCTACTACCCGGCGATCCGGCAAATCCTCGAACGCTACATCGAGGAACGCCAGGCCGGGGTGTATGGGATCTACATGGGCAATGACGACAGCGGCAAGATTCATTTCATGCGCTGAGCATCAGCTCTACCCCTGTGGGAGCGGGCTTGCTCGCGAAGGCGTCGTGTCAGTCGTTGGAAATGTTGAATGACTGACCGCATTCGCGAGCAAGCCCGCTCCCACAAGGGATTTGTAGTGTGGCTTAAAGCGGGGCGATGCCTTCGACGATGATGATCTCCGCCCTCGCCCACTCCTCGCGGTAGCTCTTCGCTTCCTGATACGCCGCCGAGTGGTAGCACGCCACTGCCTGCTCGTAGCTGTCGAATTCAATCACCACGCTGCGCTGCGGCGTCGCCCGCCCTTCCATTGCTTCGCTGCGCCCGCCTCTGGCTAAAAACTTCGCGCCGAACTCGGCGAACGCTTTCGGCGCGCGCTGGGTGTATTGGCTGTAGTGCTCGGCATCCGCGACATCCACGTGGGCAATCCAGTACGCCTTCATAGTGACCTCTTGGTTGAATTTGTATTATGGTATACCACAAATTTCATCCACATCGAGAGTCCAGCATGGCCTTCAACAGCATCGAAGAAATCATCGAAGATTATCGCCTCGGCAAAATGGTGCTGCTGGTCGATGACGAAGACCGGGAAAACGAAGGCGACCTGTTGCTGGCCGCCGACCGTTGCACGCCCGAGGCGATCAGTTTCATGGCCCGTGAGGCCCGGGGGCTGATTTGCCTGACGTTGACTGACGATCATTGCCAGCGACTGGGGCTGGAGCAAATGGTGCCGAGCAATGGCAGCGTGTTCAGTACCGCGTTCACGGTTTCCATCGAGGCGGCGGTCGGCGTGACCACCGGCATCTCCGCCGCCGATCGCGCCTGCACCGTTGCTGCTGCTGTGGCGCCAAATGCCCGCGCTGAGGATTTGGTGCAGCCCGGCCATATCTTTCCGTTGCGCGCCAAGGAAGGTGGCGTACTGACCCGTGCCGGTCACACCGAGGCCGGTTGCGACTTGGCGCGGCTGGCGGGCTTCACGCCGGCCTCGGTGATCGTCGAGGTGATGAACGACGACGGCACCATGGCCCGCCGCCCGGACCTGGAAGTGTTCGCGCGCAAGCACGGGATCAAGATCGGCACCATCGCCGACCTGATCCACTATCGCCTGAGCACCGAACACACCATCGAACGCATCGGCGAGCGGGAGCTGCCGACAGTGCATGGCACCTTTCGCTTGATCACCTTCGAAGATCGCATTGAGGGTGGCGTGCACATGGCGATGGTCATGGGCGATCTGCGCCGTGAAGAGCCGACGCTGGTGCGCGTGCATGTGATCGATCCGCTGCGCGATCTGGTGGGCGCCGAGTACAGCGGGCCGACGAACTGGACGTTGTGGGCCGCATTGCAACGGGTCGCGGCCGAAGGGCATGGCGTGGTCGTGGTGCTGGCCAATCATGAATCTTCCCAGGCGCTGCTGGAGCGCATTCCGCAGCTGACTCAGCCGCCGCGTCAGTTCAGCCGCTCGCAATCGCGAATCTATTCAGAGGTGGGCACCGGGGCGCAGATTCTGCAGAACCTTGGGGTAGGCAAGCTTCGGCACCTCGGCCCGCCGCTCAAGTATGCAGGGTTGACCGGGTATGACCTGAAAGTGGTCGAGAGCATCCCGTTCACTGAATAACCGAAGCCAAACACAATTCCAACTGTGGGAGGGGGCTTGCTCCCGAAGGCTCCGTATCAGTCGACATCAATGTTGAATGATCAAGCGCATTCGGGAGCAAGCCCCCTCCCACAAGTGTTTTGCATTTCAGATCGGCATCTCACAACCCCAAAAAAGCACATTCGCCAGATAGCCGGTAAGGCAAAGTGCTTGCACAAAGTTTGGAATACCATAATATGATATTCCATAGACCGGACGACCTGAAAAACCGTCCAGCTACTGCTCCCGACAGGCGGGCAACAACGCAAGCCCGCTCAAAAACACAACAATGAGGGCGTAAAAATGGTGTTGAACAAAGCTGCAACCGCAATCCTTTTTGCGGGACTGCTGAGCGTGACCGGCCAGGCCGCGATGGCCGCCGAGAGTGTGAACTTTGTCAGCTGGGGCGGTAGCACCCAGGATGCGCAGAAACAGGCCTGGGCCGATCCATTCAGCAAGGCCAGCGGCATCACCGTGGTGCAGGACGGCCCGACCGACTACGGCAAACTCAAAGCCATGGTCGAAAGCGGCAACGTGCAGTGGGACGTGGTTGATGTCGAAGCCGACTTCGCCCTGCGCGCCGCGGCCGAAGGCCTGCTCGAACCCCTCGATTTCAAAGTCATCCAGCGCGATAAGATCGACCCGCGTTTCGTCAGCGACTACGGCGTCGGCTCATTCTTCTTCTCCTTCGTCCTCGGCTACAACGAGGGCAAGCTCGGCGCCAACAAGCCGCAGGACTGGAGCGCGCTGTTCGACACCAAGACCTTCCCCGGCAAACGCGCCCTGTACAAATGGCCAAGCCCCGGCGTGCTGGAACTGGCGCTGCTGGCTGACGGCGTGCCGGCCGACAAGCTCTACCCGTTGGACCTGGATCGCGCCTTCAAGAAACTCGACACCATCAAGAAAGACATCGTCTGGTGGGGCGGCGGCGCGCAGTCGCAGCAACTGCTGGCGTCCGGCGAAGCGAGCATGGGCCAGTTCTGGAACGGCCGGATTCACGCCCTGCAGGAAGACGGCGCACCGGTGGGCGTGAGCTGGAAACAGAACCTGGTCATGGCCGACATTCTGGTGATTCCAAAGGGCTCGAAAAACAAGGACGCGGCGATGAAGTTCCTGGCCAACGCCAGCAGCGCCAAAGGCCAGGCCGACTTCTCCAACCTGACCGCCTACGCCCCGGTCAACGTCGACAGTGTGGCGCGCCTGGACTCGGTACTGGCCCCGAACCTGCCGACTGCCTACGCTAAGGATCAGATCACTCTTGATTTCGCGTACTGGGCCAAGAACGGTCAAGCCATCGCGACACGGTGGAACGAATGGCTGGTCAAATGAAAATGGCGGCCACTGCGTCCCGTCCCTCCTCTGTCGCCGGGAGCGCTACCAGCGCTGCCGGTTCAGCCCACGCAAAACAGGCGGTTGCGATGCAGCAAGCCCCGTCCCTCAGACAACGCTGGCGCGGCGCCGGCAACCTCGCACCGGCGCTGTTGTTCCTCGGCCTGTTCTTTCTCGCGCCGTTGATTGGCTTGCTGTTGCGTGGCGTGCTGGAACCGACCCCGGGCCTTGGCAACTATGAACAATTGTTCGCCAACTCAGCGTATGCCCGCGTCCTGCTCAACACCTTTTCGGTGGCCGGGCTGGTGACGCTGTTCAGCCTGCTGCTGGGCTTTCCGCTGGCCTGGGCAATCACGCTGGTGCCACGCGGCTGGGGACGCTGGATCCTCAACATCGTGTTGCTGTCGATGTGGACCAGCCTGCTCGCCCGCACCTATTCGTGGCTGGTATTGCTGCAAGCGTCCGGTGTGATCAACAAGGCGCTGATGGCCTTGGGCATTATCGATCAGCCGCTGGAAATGGTGCACAACCTGACCGGCGTGGTGATCGGCATGAGCTACATCATGATCCCGTTCATCGTGCTGCCGTTACAGGCGACGATGCAGGCCATCGACCCGATGATCCTGCAGGCTGGCTCGATCTGTGGCGCAAGTCCGTGGACCAACTTCTTCCGGGTGTTCCTGCCGCTGTGCCGGCCGGGTCTGGCGTCCGGCGGGTTGATGGTGTTCGTGATGTCGCTCGGTTACTACGTCACCCCGGCGCTGCTGGGCGGAGCGCAGAACATGATGCTGCCGGAGTTCATCATTCAGCAGGTGCAATCGTTCCTCAACTGGGGCCTGGCCAGTGCCGGGGCCGCGTTGCTGATCGCGATCACGCTGGTGCTGTTCTACTTCTACCTGAAGCTTCAGCCGGAATCCCCGGTTGGCGCCAGCAACGCGAGGTAAGCCGAGATGCTCCTGACTCCCAATGCCATGAGCCGGCGGATGCGCTTCGGCCTCTACGCCACCACCGGGCTGATCGGTCTGTTCCTGCTGTTGCCGATCGTGTTCATCGTCCTGCTGTCGTTCGGCTCATCCCAGTGGCTGGTGTTCCCGCCGCCGGGCTGGACGCTGAAATGGTACGGCCAGTTCTTCTCCAATGCCGACTGGATGAACGCTGCAGCGGCCAGCCTCAAGGTCGCCGTATTGACCACGATCTGCGCCGTGGCCCTCGGTTTGCCGACTGCCTTTGCGCTGGTGCGCGGACGCTTCCCCGGCCGGGAAATACTCTACGGCCTGTTCACCCTGCCGATGATCGTGCCGCTGGTGATCATCGCCGTGGCGGTGTACGCGCTGTTCCTCAAGCTCGGTTATACCGGGACGATGTTCGCCTTCGTCGTCAGCCATGTGATCGTCGCGCTGCCGTTCACCATCATCTCGATCATCAACTCGCTGAAACTGTTCGATCAGTCGATTGAGGATGCGGCGGTGATCTGCGGCGCCTCGCGCCTGCAAGCGGTGTTCAAGGTGACCTTCCCGGCGATTCGCCCGGGCATGGTCGCCGGCGCCCTCTTCGCCTTTCTGGTTTCGTGGGACGAAGTGGTGCTCAGCGTGATGATGGCCAGCCCGACCCTGCAAACCCTTCCCGTGAAAATGTGGACCACCCTGCGCCAGGACCTGACACCGGTGATCGCCGTCGCTTCGACGCTGCTGATCGGCTTGTCTGTTTTGGTCATGGTGATCGCCGCCGCATTGCGCCGGCGCAACGAAATCAGCGCTTGAGCGCCAGGAGTACGACATGAGTGCCGTGATCAAAGACGCATCCCAGCAGAACGACAAACCCCTGGTCAGCCTGCGCAACCTGAACAAGCACTACGGCGACTTTGCCGCCGTCGACAATATCTCGCTGGACATCAAGGACGGCGAGTTCCTGACGTTCCTCGGCTCCAGCGGCTCGGGCAAGAGCACCACGCTGTCGATGCTCGCCGGATTCGAAACGCCAAGCAGCGGCGAGATCCTGGTCAACGGTCAGTCGCTGGTCAATGTGCCACCGCACAAGCGCGACATCGGCATGGTGTTCCAGCGTTACTCGCTGTTTCCGCATCTGTCGGTGCGCGACAACATCGCCTTCCCGCTGGCGATCCGCAAACTCGCCGCCGCCGAACGGGACAAGCGCGTCGACGCCATGTTGAAACTGGTGCAACTGGAACAGTTCGCTCACCGCCGTCCTTCGCAACTCTCTGGCGGCCAGCAGCAACGGGTTGCCATTGCCCGGGCGCTGGTTTACGAGCCACGCATTCTATTGATGGACGAACCGCTGGGAGCGTTGGACAAAAAGCTGCGGGAAGATCTGCAGGACGAACTGCGCCAGCTGCATCGACGCCTGGGCATCACCATCGTCTACGTGACCCACGATCAGGAAGAAGCCATGCGTCTGTCACAGCGCATCGCGATTTTCAGTCACGGCAAGATTGTCGGTCTGGGCAGCGGTTATGACTTGTACCAGAACCCGCCGAATGCGTTTGTCGCATCGTTTCTCGGCAACTCGAACTTCCTCAAGCTCAAGGCGCAGGGCAACGCAGCGGCGAGCTTTGAGGGGCAGTCGCTGTCGATTCGACTGACTGCCGGGTTGCACACCGATCAGGATGTGCTGCTGATGGTGCGCCCGGAAAAGGCCCTGGCGCTGAGCGTGCAACAGGCAAATGATGAGCCGTTGGCAGCGGGTTGGAATGAAGTGTCGGCGAAGGTCGTGGAAGTGCTGTTCCTGGGAGAAAGCCAGACTTGCAGCGTGGTCACCTCGGGCGGGACTTCGATGACGGTGAAGGCGCTGTCGGCGGCGGGCATGCCGCTCAAGGCCGCAGATGCGGTGCGAGTGCGCTGGGCGACCGCCGATGCCTGCGTGTACACCGAGTGGACTGAAAGCGACCTCAACAAAGCGGCCGGCGCTCACTGAGGGTCTCAATAACACCACAAATCCCCTTGTGGGAGCGGGCTTGCTCGCGAATGCGCTGTGTCATTCGCATCAACAGTGACTGACGCACCGCATTCGCGAGCAAGCCCGCTCCCACCGTTCTTTGGGGCACTCAGCTAATCGGGGTGAAACCTTCAATGTCGTCCGGCCATGCCGTCAGCACTTCGAAGCCCGTCTCCGTCACCGCTACCATGTGCTCCCACTGCGCCGACAACGAGCCGTCCTTGGTCAGCACGGTCCAGCCGTCCGGCATGTTCTTCACATGGCGTTTGCCGGCATTGAGCATCGGCTCGACAGTGAAGATCATCCCCGCCTTGAGCTTCATGCCCTGATTGGGAAAACCGTAATGCAGGATCTGCGGTTCATCGTGATAGACCTTGCCAATGCCATGGCCGCAGTACTCGCGCACCACGCTGAAACCTTCCTTCTCCGCCAGGCTCTGGATCGCATGGCCGATGTCACCCAGCGTCGCGCCCGGGCGCACCATGCGAATGCCGGCGCACATCGCCTCGTAAGTGGTCTTGATCAGGTGCTGCGCCTCAGGCGTCGTCTCACCCACCACGTACATGCGACTGGTGTCGCCGAACCAGCCGTCCTTGATCACCGCGATGTCGAGGTTGACGATGTCGCCGTCCTGCAACGGTGTGCCCGAGGGAATGCCATGGCACACCACATCGTTGACCGATGCACAGACGGTTTTCGGGAAGCCGTGATAACCGACGTTGGCCGCAATCGCCTTCTGCACATTGACGATGTAATCGTTGCACAACCGATCCAGCTCATCGGTAGTCACCCCGGCCTTGACGTGCGGCACCAGCATCGCCAGTACTTCGGCGGCCAGCTTGCCGGCAGCGCGCGACTGGGCGATTTCGGCAGGGGTGTTGATCTTGATCTGGTTTCTCATGCGCTGACGGCTTCCTGAGTCAGTTGATGCAGATCCAGCCCGCCGTTCTGTTCGGCGCGGATCAGCAAGCGGCAAATGGCGCTGTGGTCGAGGTTGGGGTGCAGTTCGGCGAGCATGCCGATGCGCATCCAGTGCTCAGCCTGCGCGTTGATCGAGCGGCTGAGTGCGGTGCTGGAGATGCGCAGGTTCTCGTGCATGTCTTCTGAAATCTTTACGATGCCCATATCCGAATCCGATACGAAATGTATATGGATCGTATATTAGCCAAGTGCCGTCGGCGATTGCAACCTTGCGCAGGGATTGGCAAATCGCAGGCAAAAAAAAGCTGCCAAAAGAGGCAGCAAAAACTTTAAGAACACGCGATTGATTGGGCTCAGCATAGACGCCGGATAATGACAGTGTCGTGACAACCGCAAATTCATTGAACCGCCCCTGCCCCGTCATCAGGATGTCATCAAGACAGCGGCAGAATCCTCGCAAACCGTCTTGCGCCTTCGACGGACGTTTTGCAAGGACTCCCATGAAATCAGACGCCTCGCTGTTTGCCGCCATCGACCTGGGTTCGAACGCGTTTCGAATGATGATCGGCCAGTCGGTTCGCAGCCGAAAGGGCTTCGTGATTCAGGAGGTGAAAACCTTGCGCGAGCCGGTAAGGCTGGCCGAGGGCTTCGAAGGCGGTGCACTGGACACGATGGCCCTGGATCGTGGCTGGCAGGCGCTGGCACGGTTTGGCAAAAAACTGCGCGGCTTTGAAGCGGGTCGGGTTCGAGCGGTGGCGACCAGCGCCGTACGCGAGGCCGACAATGCGCAATTGTTTCTCGCCAGCGCCGAGCGGCATCTGGGTTTTCCCATTGACGTCATTTGCGGCCATGAAGAGGCGCGCCTGGTGTACGCCGGCGTGACCCACACGCTGGCAGGCGCCGAAGACTTGCGGCTGGTGGTCGACATCGGTGGTGGTTCCACCGAGCTGATTCTGGGCCAGGGTACGCAACCGCTGCTCACTGAAAGCATCGCCATTGGTAGCGGCACGCTGGGTTCACGCTATTTTCCCGACGGACGTATCGCTCCCGGCGCGCTGCAAGAAGCCGAGCGTGTCGCCATCCTGCAATTCGAGAAAGTCGCCCGGCGCTACCGCGCACAGGGCTGGCAGCAGACCATCGGCTCGTCAGGCACCGCACGCATGCTGGCAAAAGTGCTCAAGGCCAATCGGCTCAACGACTTCGGCCAGGACGGCATCACCTATGGCGGCCTGTTGCGCCTGTCGCTCCTTCTGCTGAAAGTGCAGGACGTCCAGCAATTGAAGCTTGCCGGCTTGCAGCCGCATCGCCAGAGCATCCTCCCGGGCGGGCTGGTGCTGATGCTGGCGGCGTTCAAGGTGTTCGGCATTTCGCAGATGGTGCCGTCGGAACCCGGGCTGCGCCTAGGCGTACTTCACGGGTTGATGAGCCGCCACTGACACGGTGTGAGCCCGCCTCCCCAATTGCCAAACTGCACAACTCCCTGTGGGAGCGGGCTTGCTCGCGAAAGCGTCCGATCAGCCAACACCCGTGCTGAATCAACCGACCCTTCGTGAGCAAGCCCACTCCCACCCTTGATCCCGGCCAGCCGCAGATCCGCCATCCACCAACTATCCCCTGTGGGAGCGAGCCTGCTCGCGAAAGCGTCCGATCAGCCAACACCCGTGCTGAATCAACCGCCCCCTTCGTGAGCAAGCCCACTCCCACCCTTGATCCCGGCCAGCCGCAGATCCGCCATCCACCAACTATCCCCAGTGGGAGCGGACTTGCTAGCGAAGGCGTCCGATCAGCCAACACCCGTGCTGAATCAACCGGCCCCTTCGTGAGCAAGCCCACTCCCACCCTTGATCCCGGCCAGCCGCAGATCCGCCATCCACCAACTATCCCCTGTGGGAGCGAGCCTGCTCGCGAAAGCGTCCGATCAGCCAACACCCGCGCTGAATCAAACGGCCCCTTCGTGAGCAAGCCCACTCCCACCCTTGATCCCGGCCAGCCGCAGATCCGCCATCCACCAACTATCCCCAGTGGGAGCGGACTTGCTAGCGAAGGCGTCCGATCAGCCAACACCCGTGCTGAATCAACCGGCCCCTTCGTGAGCAAGCCCACTCCCACCCTTGATCCCGGCCAGCCGCAGATCCGCCATCCACCGACTGTCCCCTGTGGGAGCGGGCTTGCTCGCGAAGGCGAAGTGTCAGTCGACACATCCTTGGCTGATGCACCGTGTTCGCCAGCAGGTTCGCTCCCACAGGGGGATTGTGCTCCGGGCTTCAGGCCAGTTCTTTGCGTAGTTGGCGAGCGGCCGTGACCATGTGCACCAGCGCCGCTTCAGTCTCCGGCCAGCCACGGGTTTTCAGGCCGCAGTCCGGGTTGACCCACAGCCGCTCTGCCGGAATCCGCTGGGCGGCCTTGCGCAGCAGGTTGGCCATTTCCGAGGCATCCGGGACGCGTGGCGAGTGGATGTCGTAGACGCCCGGGCCGATCTCGTTCGGGTAGGCGAAGGCTTCGAAAGCATCGAGCAGTTCCATGTCCGAGCGCGAGGTTTCGATGGTGATCACGTCGGCGTCCATCGCGGCGATGGACTCGATCACATCGTTGAACTCGCTGTAGCACATGTGAGTGTGGATCTGGGTTTCGTCACGCACGCCGCAAGCGCACAGGCGGAATACTTCGGTGGCCCAGTCCAGATAGTGCTGCCACTGCGCCCGACGCAATGGCAAACCTTCGCGGAACGCGGCTTCGTCGATCTGCACGATCTTGATCCCGGCGGCTTCCAGATCCACCACCTCATCGCGGATCGCCAACGCCAGTTGGCGAGCCTGGACTTCACGGGACACGTCTTCGCGGGGAAACGACCACATCAGCATGGTCACGGGGCCGGTCAGCATGCCTTTCATGACCTTGTTGGTCAGGCCTTGGGCGTAGCGGATCCACTCCACAGTCATGGCCTTCGGACGACTCAGATCGCCAAAGATCACCGCCGGTTTGACGCAGCGCGAACCGTAGCTCTGCACCCAGCCGAAACGAGTGAACACGTAGCCGTCCAGTTGCTCGGCGAAGTACTCGACCATGTCGTTGCGTTCGGCTTCACCATGCACCAGTACATCGAGCCCCAGTTGCTCCTGGATTTCCACGGCGTGGCGGATTTCGCTGTACATGGCTTCGGTGTATTCGGCTTCGCTCAGCTTGCCCTGCTTGAATGACTGGCGCGCCAGACGAATCGAAGCGGTCTGCGGAAACGAACCGATGGTGGTCGTCGGGAACAATGGCAAGTCGAGCCTGGCGCGTTGTTTGCCGATGCGCCGGGTAAACGGCGACTGGCGCTGGCTGTCTTTGCCTGTGATCGCGGCAACACGCGCCTCGACGGCAGGTTTGTGAATACGGGGGGAAGCGGCGCGAGCCGCCTGAACCGAGCGGCTTTGAGTCAATGCGCGCAGCACGTTGGGTGCTTCCGGCTGGTTGACCGCTTGCGTCAGAACAGCCACCTCTTCGCACTTTTGTACGGCGAACGCCAGCCAGCTTTTCAGTTCGGCATCGAGTTGGTCTTCGCGGCCAAGGTCCACCGGGCTGTGCAGCAGCGAGCACGATGGCGCGACCCACAGACGATCACCCAGACGCTCATGCGCATGCTGCAAGGTAACGAGGGCACTTTCCAGATCGCAGCGCCAGACGTTACGACCATTGACCACACCCAGCGACAACACTTTATAGGCCGGCAGACGATCAAGGATGGTCGGGTACTGTTCCGGTGCGCGCACCAGATCAATGTGCAGGCCATCGACCGGCAAATTGGCGGCCAGACCGAGGTTTTCTTCCAGACCACCGAAGTAGGTGGCAACCAGCTTCTTCAGCGGATCACGCTGAATCTGGTTGTAGGCGCGCTCGAAGGCGTTCTTCCAGTCCTGCGGCAGATCGAGTACCAGAATCGGCTCGTTGACCTGTACCCACTCAACACCGAGTGCGGCTAGCCGGGCGAAGATCTGCCCGTACAGCGGCAGCAAACGATCCAGCAATTCCAGCTTGTCGAATTCGGCGCCTTTGGCCTTGCCCAGCCACAGGTAAGTCAGCGGCCCGATGATCACTGGCTTGACGTTGTGACCCAGTGCCCGGGCCTCTTCGACTTCTTCGAACAACTGTTCCCAGCCAAGCTGAAACTGCTGATCGGCGCTGAATTCCGGGACCAGGTAGTGGTAGTTGGTGTCGAACCACTTGGTCATTTCCTGAGCGTGGGCACCGCCGCAGCAACTGTCGCTGACGCCACGGGCCATGCCGAACAGGGTTTGCAGCGCGGCCTTGCCGTCGTGCGGTCGGAAGCGCTCGGGGATCACGCCGAACATCAGCGAGTGGGTGAGCACCTGGTCGTACCAGGCGAAATCGCCCACCGGCAGCAGTTCGATGCCGGCGTTTTTCTGCAGGTCCCAGTGGGCCTTGCGCAGCTCACGACCCACCTCACGCAGGCCGGCCTCGTTCAGTTCTCCTTTCCAGAACGCCTCTTGCGCCTTCTTCAGTTCGCGGTCGCGACCGATGCGCGGAAATCCGAGGGAATGGGCCAGTGCCATAACAAAAAACTCCAATGTCTTGTTGATGGTGGCCATTGTCGAGATCAAGCCTTGGTGAGACAAACTCATTTTAATCTTGATGATCACAAGTTTCCCTCATATTCGAATGATCGCGACTTATCGCCTCGCAACGATCCCGTTCACGCCTCACCCAGGGGTGTGCACTGCAGGATATTGATCAGCAGATCAAGCCGTTGATGATCGATACGACGCCCTTTGAATACTCAATGGCGCCTCGATATAAACCCGCCATAACCGGCCCCTTGCAGGCTTCGATTTTGTTCTATGGTTAGATCGAAATGGCTGAATTCACGACTGACTAAAGGTTGCGACAGATCATGTCTGAGCCTATGTTGCACGCGAGCTTTTCCCCGCGAATGGAACGCGATCAACACCACTAAGAGGTGAAGAAATGTCAAAGGAATCACGCCCTGCCGTACTTGGGCTGATCGGCAATACTCCGCTGGTTCAAGTCACTCGCTTCGATACCGGACCGTGCACACTGTTTCTCAAACTCGAATCACAGAACCCTGGCGGCTCGATCAAGGATCGCGTCGGCCTGGCGATGATCGACGCCGCTGAACGCGATGGCCGCCTGCAACCGGGTGGCACCATCGTCGAAGCCACCGCTGGCAACACTGGCCTGGGCCTGGCGCTGGTTGGCCGCGCCAAAGGCTACCGCGTGGTGCTGGTGGTGCCGGACAAAATGTCCACCGAGAAAGTCCTGCACTTGAAAGCCATGGGCGCCGAGGTGCACATCACCCGCTCGGATGTCGGCAAGGGCCACCCCGAATACTACCAGGACGTCGCCGCACGCCTGGCCAAAGACATTCCCGGCGCCTTCTTCGCCGACCAGTTCAACAACCCCGCCAACCCGCTGGCCCACGAGTGCAGTACCGCACCGGAAATCTGGGCGCAGACCGAGCATGACCTGGATGCGATCGTGGTCGGCGTCGGTTCCGCCGGCACCCTGACCGGCCTCAGCCGCTTCTTCAAGCGTGTACAGCCGGATCTGGAAATGGTCCTGGCCGATCCGGTCGGTTCGGTGATGGCGCAATACAGCCGCGACGGCACGATGCCCAAACCCGGATCGTGGGCAGTGGAAGGCATCGGCGAGGATTTCATTCCGTCGATCACCGATCTGACCAGCGTGCGCCATGCTTACTCGATCAGCGACGAAGAAAGCTTCGATCATGCCCGCCAGTTGCTGCGCGCCGAAGGCATTCTCGGTGGCTCGTCGACCGGCACCCTGCTCGCCGCCGCGCTGCGTTATTGCCGCGAACAGACCGAGCCCAAACGCGTGGTCAGCTTCGTCTGCGACACCGGCACGCGCTATCTGTCGAAGGTCTACAACGATCAGTGGATGACCGATCAGGGCCTGTTGCAACGCAAGGGTTATGGCGACCTGCGCGACCTGATCGCCCGCCGCTTCGAAGACGGTCGAGTGATCAGCGTCGGCCCCGACGACACCCTGCTGACCGCGTTCCAGCGCATGCGCCTGGCAGACGTCTCGCAACTACCGGTGCTGGTTGAAGGCAAACAGCTGGTCGGCGTGATCGACGAATCCGACATCCTGCTGGCGGTGCACGAAGACGCCGCACGCTTCAGTCAATCGGTGTCCAGCGTGATGACCGACAAGCTGCAAACCCTCGCGCCCGACGCCCACCTCGCCGAGCTGGAATCGGTGCTCAGTCGCGGCCTCGTGGCGATCATCGCCGACGCCTCGGGCTTCCATGGCCTGATTACGCGCACCGACATGCTCAACCAATTACGGAGATCCCTCGCATGAGTCAGCACGACGATAAATCCCAAGGCTTCGCGACCCGGGTGATCCACGCCGGGCAAACGCCGGACCCGACCACTGGCGCGCTGATGCCGCCGATCTACGCCAATTCGACGTACCTGCAGGACAGCCCCGGCGTGCACAAGGGCTTCGACTACGGGCGCTCGCACAACCCGACGCGTTTCGCTCTGGAGCGTTGCGTGGCGGATCTGGAGGGCGGCACCCGCGCGTTCGCCTTCGCATCCGGGCTGGCGACGATTTCCACCGTGCTCGAACTGATCGATGCCGGTTCGCACGTCATCTCCGGTAATGACCTGTACGGCGGCACGTTCCGCCTGTTCGACAAGGTGCGCCAGCGCAGTGCCGGGCATCGTTTCAGCTACGTCGATCTGACTGACCTGGCGGCGTTCGAAGCGGCGCTGCAGGACGACACACGCCTGGTCATCGTCGAGTCACCGACCAACCCATTGCTGAGCCTGTCGGACCTCGCCGCTATCGCCCGTATCTGCCGCGCACGCGGGATCATCAGCGTGGCCGACAACACCTTCGCCAGCCCGTATATCCAGCGGCCGCTGGAGTTGGGTTTCGATATCGTGCTGCATTCGACCACCAAGTACCTGAACGGGCACTCGGACGTGATCGGCGGCATTGCGGTGGTTGGGCAGAATGCCGAACTGGCGGACAAACTCGGCTTCCTGCAAAACGCCGTCGGCGCGATTTCCGGGCCGTTCGACGCGTTCCTGACATTGCGCGGGGTGAAAACCCTGGCGCTGCGCATGGAGCGTCATTGCAGCAACGCGCTGGAACTGGCCAAGTGGCTGGAACAGCAACCGCAGGTCAAACGCGTCTACTATCCGGGCCTGCCGTCGCACCCGCAGCATGAGTTGGCCAAACGGCAGATGCACGGTTTTGGCGGGATGATCTCGGTGGATCTGAACAGTGATCTGGAGGGCGCACGGCGCTTTCTGGAAAACGTGAAGATCTTTGCGCTGGCCGAAAGCCTGGGTGGCGTCGAAAGTCTGATCGAGCATCCGGCGATCATGACCCACGCGACCATTCCAGCTGAAACACGCGCGAAACTGGGCATCGGCGATGGCCTGGTACGTCTGTCGGTGGGTGTCGAAGACCTCGAAGACCTGCGCGCCGATCTGGCACACGCGCTGTCGAAAATCTGATCCTGCAACAACGACAAAGCCCGCAGCAATGCGGGCTTTGGTGTTCGAGTAGGCGGCCAGTGCTGGTCTCTGGCTTACAAGGTTTATCGGGCCTCTCACAGTACAAAGCAACCATGGAAAAAGAGCGGCGCTTTGCTGCCTCACACGGCATAAGGGCTGGATCTCAGCGCGGAGATCTTTCTAACCGTGTACCCTTCGGAACGCGCCCCACGTCCCCTTGCTATCCGCTTGCGCATCAGTCTGCGTCTTCGCCTACACCTTTGAGGCTAGCAAAAGCCTCGTAGCCATGGGCGCCTGTTTTTAGACTGATTTCCTTCAAGCAGTCTTGTGCAAGGAAGTTAACCGACTATCGCTTCCTCGCGCCCGCCACCGGTGCCGCCGTTTTACCGATCTATACTTTTCAGTTCGCTATCGCGGTTTCATGCAATACGTCGACACCCGTGCGCTTTGCAGTGCGCCCGTGCCAATCGCCAATCTGGTCAACCCCGGGCCAACGAATGCTGTGTGGCTGATGGGTCGTGGAGAAAATCATGAAACACACGCTTTTGTCTGGCGCCATTCTTGCGGTCGCAGCGACCGTCATGCTGCCAACGGCCTGGGCTGCACAGCCGCAGGCGGTGGCTTCCGATGGCGCAGACCATGTGAAGGCTGGGGCGGTCGCCTCCGATGGATCTGATCATGTAGGCGCTGGAGCGGTTGCCTCCGATGGTTCCGATCATGTCGGCGCTGGTGCAGTCGCTTCCGACGGTTCCGATCATGTCGGCGCTGGTGCAGTCGCTTCCGACGGTTCCGATCACGTCGGCGCTGGTGCAGTCGCTTCCGACGGTTCCGATCATGTCGGCGCTGGTGCAGTCGCTTCCGACGGTTCCGATCACGTCGGCGCTGGTGCAGTCGCTTCCGACGGTTCCGATCATGTCGGCGCTGGTGCAGTCGCTTCCGACGGTTCCGATCATGTCGGCGCTGGAGCGGTCGCTTCCGATGGCTCCGATCATGTCGGCGCCAATACCCTGGCCTCCGACGGGACCGACAAGGTCGGCGCCAACCGTTATGCCTATTCGCGCGTTGGGGTCGGCTCCGATCGCGTTGCCTCGGCGCTGATGACCGGCAGCTATTCCGACCAGTTCAACAGCCCGCAATAATCGGCATGAGGCGACCCGCCCGGGTCGCCTCACCCACCGCCGCACTAGCACATTTGTGCTAATCGACCGCCCCGCCGCCCGGCGTTATATTCCCTCGCACCCCCCGATGCTCCCCAACATTGCTGCTGTGCAGTGCGCGGGATCGTTGTGCCTGGAAATCAGAACAACACCAAGGAAGAAGCACCATGAAACTGCCTGCAAACCTGTACAAAGTCGCCATCGTCGGCGCCGTGCTGGTCGGCGCCAGCGGTTGCCAGACCGCCAAGCCCACCGAAGCCAGCATGAAAGAACGCGCCCAGACCGTCATCGGCAAACCGGTGTCGAAAATCGACAACATCCGCAGCGACAGCACCCTCACCTACTACACCGCCTACACCCCGGCCGGCGAGTACAACTGCGAGTTACCCAGCGGCGCCATTGTCGCGGTGGCGAGCATGGGCATCATGAGCCCGCCGCTGTCCTGCCTGCCGAAAGGCGCCTCACCACTGCCAGTTCAGTAATTCATTTTCCCGGAAAAGGACGCCGTCCCATCATGAAAACCCTGATCGCAACTCTCACCCTCACCGCCTTCGCCCTGACGGGCTGCGCCACGCCCAAACAGTGGGAAGCCACTGGTGGCAGCAAGAACGACGGCGTCGTTCAGGTCTCCTATGAACTGGGCCAGTTTGAAAGCGGCCAGACCAGCGCCGCGCAAGGCCTGACGGTCGCGATGGAGCGCTGCAAGACCTGGGGCTACAAGAATGCCGAGGTGACCGGCTCGGAGAAAAACATCTGCCGCACCATGGGCCAGTACAACTGCCTGCAAACCACCATCACTCAGGACTACCTCTGCAAGCGTTGATTCAGACCTCGACCGGTTCGGTTTGCCGGTCGCGCAGGGCCCGCAAGGTCGCGCGCAGCTCGGCCGGGCGTACCGGTTTGGACAGGATGGCAATTTGGCGGTCGTGCAAGGCCGCCTGTATTTTTTCAATGTCATGGCCGGTGATGATCATGGCCGGCACCGCGAAGCCGCGCTGACGCCGCACGGCGTCGATGCACTCGATACCGTTGCTGTGCGGGCCGAGGTCATAGTCGGCGACGATGATCTCGCAGTCCGTCAGCAGATCAACGCCCGTCAGCTCCGCCTGCACCACGCAGCCCCAACGCTCGAGCAGCGCCGAGGTTGCCAGCAGCACGTTGCGGTCATCCTCCACCAGACACACCTTCAAACCGGTCAACAGACCGACCTGCCGCGCGTCATCACGACCGGTCGACAACGGCGGCTGCGCAGCGACAGGCAACCCGAACAAGGTCACCGCCGTTCCCCGCCCAAGCTGCGAGCGCAGCGCGACATCGACACCCACCAACTGCCCCAGACGCTTGACGATCGACAGCCCGAGACCCACGCCTTCGACGTCCTTGTCACGCACCTGGCGCACCCGGTAGAACTCTTCGAAAACCTTGGGCAAATGCTCTTCGGCGATCCCGTTGCCCTGGTCATAAATCACGATCGCGAGCCCGGTTCCACGCCGACGGACACCCATCAGCACCGGACGATGTGCCCCGTATTTGAAGCAATTGGAGAGCACGTTCTGCACCATGGTCGCGAGCAGCGCCGGATCAGTTCGCACCCAGTAGGGGCAAGGTCGCAAGCGCAGTTCCACGCCTGCCCAACGCGCCGCTTCGGTATTCTGCCGGACCAGATCAGCGAGCCACTCGCCCAGATTGAACACCTGCAGCTTGGGCAGGACGCGTCCGTTGTCGAGGGTGTACAGATCGAGAATCGAGCGGAACAACTGCGAAACGTTGAGCAACGAACGGTCGATGTTGTCGACCAGTTGCCGCTCGTCCGCACCCAGCGGCGACTCGCGCAGGCACGCGGTAAACAGGCCGATAGAGTGAATCGGCTGGCGCAGATCGTGACTGGCCTGAGCCAGAAACCGCGACTTTTCCAGATTAGCCGCGACGGCCTCTTCGGACGCCTTGCGCGTACGCTCCAGTAGCAAGTGCGCGTAGAACGGGATCACCGTGCTGGTGAGCATCAGCATCAACACCATGTACGGTTGCGCCTGCCACACCGGCGTCAGCCGATAAACCGCCATCAACGCCACCAGCGCCAGCCCCGTGGCAATCGCCAGATAGCGCGAGCCGTAGCGCATGCCGTTGCCCAGGTTGACCCAGATGATCACCGCATACAGCGGCAACGCCGCTTCGCCACCGATCACCAGGCCAAAGCAGGTGCCGGTGTAATCGTGGACCATGCCGAAAATCCGCCGCGCCGGATAATGCCCGGGCCAACGCACGATGGCCTGGCGCAGGCCGATCGACGCCAGCAGAAACAGGGCGATGTAAACCACCACCGGCACATAGGTGTCGAAGCGCTGACCTGGCAAGACACCGAGCGCGCAGATATACACCATGGCAATGCTGGCGATGATAATCCGCAGATTGGCCTGATCCAGCTCGGTGTTTTTCTCGAACTTCATGGGCAACGTCCTTGTGCAACCGTCGTCAGATTCAGCACCCGGCGACAGGCAAACTGCGTCGGCGGTGCTAAGGTGCATGCCGTGAACAACGCCTGATCCAGGGAGGGTCACGCCATGACATGCCGAATCATCATAGCCGACGATCACCCACTGTTTCGCGAAGCCATGCGGCGCACCGTGCAGCGCCTGCTGCCCGAGGCGACGCTCGAGGAAGCCGGAGATCTCGACGCCGTGCAGGCCTTGCTGCCCGGCGGCAGCGAGCCGGACACGCTGATTCTCGACCTGCGTTTCCCCGGCCTGACGTGCATCAGCCAACTCGCCGACCTGCGCCGAAAGTTGCCGCGCACCACATTGATCGTGGTGTCGATGGTGGACGACGAAGCCCTGATCGGTGAAGTGATGGCGGCCGGCATCGACGGTTTCATCGGCAAGAACATCGCCCCGGACGAAATCGGTGAGGCGATCCTGGCGATCCGGGAAGGCGAAGTGCTGGTGAGGTTCGCACCTTCAGGGCTATTACCGCTGGAGACTGGCACCGCCCTCACCCCGCGTCAGCAGGACGTGTTGCGGCTGATCGCCCAAGGCAAGACCAACAAGGAAATCGCCCGGGCGCTGGATATCTCGCCGTTCACCGTGCGCATCCATGTGTCGTCGTTGTTGCGCGCGCTGAACGTGCCGTCGCGGGCAGCCGCCGCCGTGAAGTATTCGGGAGGCAGCGGGACAATTTAAATGAACCCTGCGCGCCGAGGCTCACCTAACTGAGAGACCATCAGGAGGTAGCCCATGCAAATTGAACCCGTCTGGATCGTACTCGCCGTCGTTCTTGTGATCATAGAATTGTGGGCGATCAACAGGGTGCGCAAGAGCGCAGACAAAGGCAGCAACAAGGGCGTGTGGATCATCGCCATCGTCTTCCTGCCGTTGTTTGGCCTGATTGCCTGGGCCTTGGCCGGCCCGAAACATGTAACTCAGGACTGAAAGGCTGTTTCTTGACCATGCCCTGCGCGGTCAACTGTGGGAGCGAGCCTGCTCGCGAAGGCTGACCGCCGGGCAACACAGCATTACGGATCGACCTGCGCCATCAACTCCGGCACCGATTCCGGCCGTTTTGCATAACGCTGCGCCAACACCGCGCAGACCATCAATTGAATCTGATGGAACAGCATCAGCGGCAGAATCAACACGCCAATCGTGCTGCCGGCAAACAGCACCTGCGCCATCGGCACGCCGGTGGCCAGGCTCTTCTTCGAACCGCAGAACAGAATGGTGATGCGGTCTTCCTGGCTGAAGCCGAACACCTTGCCCAGCAGCGTCGAGGCCAGCAGCACCAGCGCCAGCAGAATGCAGCAGACCACCACCAGACCCAGCAGATCGACGACCGGAATCTGATGCCAGATGCCCTCGTTGACCGCCTCGCTGAACGCGCCGTAGACCACCAGCAGAATCGAGCCCTGATCGACGAATTTCAGCCAGCTTTTGTTGCGCCCGACCCATGCGCCGATCCAGCGGCGGGCGATCTGCCCGGCAATGAATGGGAGCAGCAATTGCACGCTGATCTTCAGGATCGCATCCAGTGTCGAGCCGCCATCACCGTGCACGTTCAACAGCAGCGTCACCAGCAACGGCGTGAGGAAAATCCCGAACAGGCTCGACGCCGCCGCACTGCAGATCGCCGCCGGAATATTGCCCCGGGCGAGTGAGGTGAAGGCAATCGCCGACTGCACGGTGGCGGGCAACGCGCAGAGGTAGAGCATGCCCATGTACAGCTTGTCGCCGATCAGCGGTGACAGCAGCGGTTTCAACGCCAGCCCGAGGATCGGGAACAGCACAAAGGTCAGGCCGAACACCAACAGGTGCAAGCGCCAGTGGCCGGCACCGGCGATGATCGATTCGCGCGACAGCTTGGCGCCGTGCAGGAAGAACAGCAGTGCGATGGCGATGTTGGTCAGCCAGCCGAACCCGACCGCGACCTGACCGCTGGCCGGCAGAAAACTGGCGAGCAGCACGACGCCGATCAGGGTCAGGGTGAAGTTGTCGGGCAGGAATCTTGGGCGGGTCATGGGTTTGTTCATCCGGGGGTTGCCAGTACGTGACTGCGACTCTAACGTGAGCAGAAATTACCGACTAACGCCGAAGAGCCAGTAGATGCCGCCTAAAGGACACGAGAAAAGCTTCCGGCGCAGCATTCCCGGGCTACCCAGCCTGCCGCGTCCGCTGTACGGGCGCACCGAATCGTTGCCTAATCGCGCACTGACCCGGCGTCACAGTCACCCGTGGGTGCAATTGTCGTACGCGATTCAGGGTGTGCTCGAAGTGCAGACCAGCGCCGGGCGTTTCGTCGCACCACCGGAGCGCGCGGTGTGGATTCCGGCAGGCGTTCCGCATCGTGTGTTCAGCTCGCCGCACACCGAAATGCGCAGCTTGTACATCGATTGCAGCGTGGCCGGCTGGGCGCTTGAACGCTGTCATGTGCTCGGCGTCAGCGACCTGTTGCGCGAGCTGATTCGCGCGTTCAGTCGGGTGCCGGTGGAATACGACCAGAACGGTGCGCATGGCCGGCTGGCCCAGGTGATCCTCGATCAATTGGCCGAGGCGCCGCAGATCGACCTGATGTTGCCACTGCCGCAGGACAGTCGTCTGCGGCAGATCTATCAAAGCCTGGAGCAACATCCGGAACAGCAGACCACACTGCAGCACTGGAGCGAACAATTCGGCATCACCGAAAAAACCCTCAGCCGTTTGTTTTTACGCGACACCGGTCTGACCTTCCGCGCCTGGCGCCAACGCCTGCGCCTGTTGGGCGCGTTAACCCCGCTGGAGCGCGGCGAACGCGTCACCGATGTGGCTCTGGCCTGCGGTTATGACTCGACATCGGCGTTCATCGCTGCCTTCCGGCAGCAGTTTGGCGAGACGCCGGGAGAGTTTTTTCGTTGAGTTTTGTCGATATTTATCGAATTAGCACATGCCATTCGGCAAAGTTCAGGGTAGAGTTTCGCCCATACGGAATTCTTTACACGTTTCGACGATAACCATAATGACCCACCCCTTTAGCGAACCTGTCGGCGGTAACAGCATGATCGAAGTCACTGAAGTCTCCATTGCTCAATTACGCGCGGCGCTCGACGCCGGCCGGACCACCGCGGTTGAACTGGTGCAGGCCTATCTGGCCCGGATCGACGCCTACGACGGCCCGAACACCGCCACAGCGCTGAATGCCGTGGTGGTGCGCAACCCCGAGGCACTGGCCGAAGCCCAGGCCTCAGACGCGCGCCGGGCCAAGGGCGAAACCCTGGGCCCGCTCGACGGTATCCCTTACACCGCCAAGGACAGCTACCTGGTCAAGGGGCTGACCGCTGCTTCCGGCAGCCCGGCGTTTGCCGATCTGGTGGCGCATCGCGACGCGTTCACCATCGAACGCCTGCGCGCCGCCGGGGCAATCTGCCTGGGCAAGACCAACATGCCGCCGATGGCCAATGGCGGCATGCAGCGTGGTGTCTATGGCCGGGCCGAAAGCCCGTACAACGCCGCCTACCTGACGGCGCCGTTCGCCTCCGGTTCGTCCAACGGTGCCGGCACCGCCACCGCCGCGAGCTTCTCGGCCTTCGGTCTGGCGGAAGAAACCTGGTCGAGCGGGCGCGGCCCGGCTTCGAACAACGGTTTGTGCGCCTACACGCCGTCGCGCGGAGTGATTTCGGTGCGCGGCAACTGGCCGCTGACGCCAACCATGGACGTGGTTGTGCCGTACGCGCGAACCATGGCCGACCTGCTCGAAGTGCTCGATGTGGTGGTCGCGCAAGACCCCGACACCCGTGGCGATCTGTGGCGCCTGCAGCCGTGGGTGCCGATTCCGAGCGTCGACTCGGTGCGCCCCGCCTCCTACGCCGAACTGGCAGTGAAGCCTGCTGCACTGGCCGGCAAACGCCTCGGCGTGCCAAAGATGTACATCAACGCCGACCCTGAAGCTGGCACCAGTGAAGCCCCGGGCATCGGTGGCCCGACCGGGCAACGCATCAACACCCGCCCATCGGTGATCGACCTGTGGAAACAGGCCCGCGCCGCTCTGGAAGCGGCCGGCGCCGAAGTCATCGAAGTGGATTTCCCACTGGTCTCCAACTGCGAAGGCGACCGCCCCGGCGCACCGACCGTGTTCAATCGCGGCATCGTCTCCAAGGAGTTTCTGCACCACGAGCTGTGGGACCTGTCGGCCTGGGCCTTCGACGATTTCCTGCGCGCCAATGGCGATCCGAAGCTCAACCGTCTGGCCGACGTCGACGGGCCGAAGATCTTCCCGCACGACCCCGGCACCCTGCCCAACCGTGAAGGCGATCTGGCCGCCGGTATGGACGAATACGTGCGCATGGCCGAGCGCGGCATCACCCCGTGGGACCAGATCCCGACCCTGCCGGACGGCCTGCGCGGCCTGGAAAAGACCCGCAAGCTCGACCTGGAAGACTGGATGGACACGCTCACACTCGACGCGGTGCTGTTCCCGACCAACGCCGACGTTGGCCCGGCGGATGCCGATATCAATCCGGAATCGGCGGACATTGCCTGGAGCAACGGCATCTGGGTCGCCAACGGCAACCTGGCGATCCGTCACCTGGGCGTACCGACCGTCACCGTGCCGATGGGCATCATGGCGGACATCGGCATGCCGGTCGGCCTGACCTTCGCCGGTCGCGCCTATGATGACTCGAATCTGCTGCGCCTGGCCTCCGCATTTGAAGCCACCGGCTCGAAGCGTCAGGTACCGCCGCGCACGCCGGCGCTGACTTCCGGCAAGTAACAACACAGGACGGGATTGGGGCCGCAAAGGTCTCGATCCCGTCCTCTAACGCACTTCCCGCCTGCGCTCACCTCCAACACTTCGTTTTTCCCGAACTGATGCTCAGGAATAAGCGATTTTTCTTGCGCACAATCTCCCCGCTAGCATGGCCTCGTCTACTCCCAAACCCGCTCGGACAAGGAGAACGCCATGTCGCCCCTGAATATCGGCGAACCGTGGATGTGGGGCACCTTTATCGTCTTCGTCCTCGCCATGCTTGCACTGGACCTGTTCGTCTTCGGCGGACGCAAGGCGCATCGAGTGTCGGTGCGGGAAGCATCATGCTGGGTGATCGCCTGGTGCGCGCTGGCCATGGCGTTCGCTGGATTGCTCTGGTGGTACTTGAACGGCGAGTTCGGCGCCGAAATCGCTCAGCGCAAGACCCTGGAATTCCTCACCGGGTATCTGATCGAGCAATCGCTGTCGATCGACAACATGTTCGTCTTCGTGATGATCTTCAGCTACTTCGCCGTGCCGCCGGAACTGCAACGCCGGGTGCTGCTGTACGGCGTGCTTGGGGCGATTGTGATGCGTGCGGCGATGATCTTCGCCGGCGTGTGGCTGGTGTCGCAGTTCGAATGGTTGCTGTATGCCTTCGGGGTGTTCTTGATCATCACCGGGATCAAGATGCTGATGTTCGCCGAGCAGCAACCGGACCTCGACAACAACCCGTTGCTGCGCTGGGTGCGTGGGCATTTGCGGATCACCAAGGGCTTTCATGGCGAACGCTTTTTCGTCCGGCAGAACGGCGTGCGCTGGGCGACGCCGATGTTCCTGGTGCTGGTACTGATCGAGGCCAGCGACCTGATGTTCGCGGTCGACAGCATCCCGGCGATCTTCGCCGTCACCACCGACCCGTTCATTGTCTTCACCTCGAACATCTTCGCGATCATGGGCCTGCGGGCGCTGTACTTTCTGTTGGCGGACATGGCCGACCGCTTTCATCTGCTCAAGTACGGACTGGCGATCGTACTGGTGTTCATCGGCGGCAAGATGACATTGATGCCCTGGATTCACATGCCGGTGGAATGGTCACTGGCGGTGGTGGGCGGGGTGATTCTGGGATCGGTGGTGTTGAGCCTGATCGTCACCCGCAAGGAAAACGTCCAACTCTAGGAGCGAGCCTGCTCGCGATGGCGGTGTGTCATCCGCTGAAGATGTCGGCTGAACCGGCGCCTTCGCGAGCAAGCCCGCTCCCACAGGGGGATAGTCGGTGGATGGAGAATTCGGGGCTATCCGGGATCAAGGGTGGGAGTGGGCTTGCTCACGAAGGCGGTGTGTCATTTGGTGAAGATGGTGGCTGATCCGGCGCCTTCGCGAGCAAGCCCGCTTGTATGTTTAGACTTGAAGGGGTGGGCGGGACTAAAAGCTCGATTCCGACTCTAGCCAGTACGGACCGTGGGAGACTTCTCGTTCCGCCCCTTCTACCTAAAGCGCCGATAAAGAATTCATCGGTAGAACCGACGATAGAGGCAAGCCAGCGCTACGGTAGACCCCAACAAGCACCTAAACCCTAGCTCCGAGGATTCGTCATGACAATCCTTACCTCGCCAACGGTAGTTGGTATCGATGTCGCCAAGGCCGAAATCGTCGTTTACCGCGAAGACTTGAAAAATATCCAGTTCATCAGCAACGATCGCGCATCGATTGGCCGCTGGCTCAAGACCCTACCTGCTCATAGCTCGATTGCCCTGGAGGCCACGAGCCTTTACCACCTCGATACGGCTGAGCTGGCTCACGGCATGGGGCACCGTGTTTATATTGTGGACCCTTACCGGGTGAGCCATTACCGCGAAGGTGTTGGTCAGAGAGCAAAAACTGACCCCTGCGATGCGCGCCTGCTGGCGCGTTATCTTTCCAGCGAGCAGCAACGACTGCGGGTCTGGAGTCCACCTCCTCAGCTCTATACCGTGCTGAAAAGCCTGCTTAATAAGCGTGCACAGCTGGTAAAAAACCACGCTGGCCTCATGCTGAGCTGGTCAAGCGAACCTCTTTTGAAAGAACTCTCGGTCCAAGAGCGGGAACACTTCAAACGCTCTGAACAGGTGATTCAGAAATTGCTGCGCGAAATCAGCGAGGAGGCGGGCATCACCGAAAATATCCGGCGCTGTAAGGCGATTGAAGGGATCGGTGAGTTGACGGCCACGGGCTTGGCTACCACTTTTATGCGTGGTGATTTCGCCAGCGCCGACGCTTTTATAGCCTTTTTGGGGATGGACTTGAGGGCAAAGGACTCAGGGAAAAAGCACAGTCCTCGCCACCTGAGCAAAAAAGGTGATGGAGAGTTAAGGCGTCTTGCGCACAATGCCGCAATGGCTGCCTGCCGGTCTCCTGTTTGGAAACCGTTCTATGAGTCCTACTTGGCAAGAGGTCTGGCCAGAACTCAAGCCTTGGTCATCCTCGCCCGCAAGCTCTGCCGAGTGGCATTCGCTCTCATGAAAAATCAGAGCGAATACCAACCGAATGTGAGGTTGCAGGGTTCCCCTGCAACATAGAATCTCCCACAGGGGGTCGTCGGTGGAGGGAGAATTCGGGGCTATCCGGGATCAAGGGTGGGAGTGGGCTTGCTCACGAAGGCGGTGTGTCATTTGGTGAAGATGGTGGCTGATCGGGCGCCTTCGCGAGCAGGCTCACTCCTACAGGGGATTGGCGGTGGATGGAGAATTCGGGGCTATCCGGGATCAAGGGTGGGAGTGGGCTTGCTCACGAAGGCGGTGTGTCATCCGCTGAAGATGTCGGCTGATCCGGCGCCTTCGCGAGCAGGCTCATTCCTGCAGGGGAACGGTTTACTTGTCGGATTTGATGCTGGTCCACACCCGGGTGCGTACGCGTTCGAGCTTCTGCGGTAGTGGCTGGACGACGTACAGGGTTTTCAGCGCTTCGCTGGTCGGCGTCAGGTTCGGGTTGCCGGTGATGTCCTTGTTGACCAGCGACATCGAGTCCTTGTTCACGTTCGGGTAACCGAGGAAGTCGCTGATTGGCGCAATCACTTTCGGGTCAAGCAGCGTGTTGAGGAATTCATGCGCCTCTTCGACATTCTTCGCGCTCTTTGGAATCGCGAAAGTATCGAACCAGATTGGCGCGCCCTCCTTCGGCAGACGCCAGTCGACCACCACGCCGTTGCCCGCCTCTTTGGCGCGATTGCCGAACTGATAGAAGCTGCCGGAGTAACCAATGGCCACGCAAATGTCGCCGTTGGCGATGTCGGTCATGTACTTGGCCGAGTTGAAGTAGGTGACATAAGGGCGAATCTTCAGCATCAGATCCTTGGCCTTTTCATAGTCGGCAGGGTTCTGGCTGTTCGGGTCGAGGCCGAGGTAATGCAGGGCCAGCGGCAGAATCTCCGACGGCGAATCGAGCATCGCCACGCCGCAGGATTTGAGTTTCTCCATGTTCTGCGGCTTGAACACCAGATCCCAACTGTCCACCGGTGCGTTGTCGCCCAATGCAGCCTTGACCTTGGCCGGGTTGAAGCCGATCAGCACGGTGCCGTACATGTAGGGCACGCCATACTGGTTACCGGGGTCGTTGGCATCCAGCAGCTTGAGCAGCGCCGGGTCCTGGTGGCTCCAGTTCGGCAGTTTCGACTTGTCGAGTTTCTGGAACACGCCAGCCTTGATCTGGGTGTCGATGAACTGGTTCGACGGCACCACCAGGTCGTAGCCGGAGTTGCCGGTGAGCAACTTGGCTTCCAGCGATTCGTTGGTGTCGAAGGTGTCCCAGGTCACTTTGATGCCGGTCTTCGTGGCGAAATCCTTGGGCACGGACGGCAGGATGTAATCCGCCCAGTTGTACACCCGCAGCTCGCGCTGTTCGGCGTGCACCGCGCTGGCCAGCAGCGTCAGCCCACACACGGTGGCACCCAGAATGCGTTTGATCGTGACCATGGTTGTTTCCCCGGATTGCGACGTGAGATCGATGGTTTTTATGTTCTGTACACGGCAGTGGCTGTAAAGGTAGCCAAGGGCAAGGAAGGTTCAGCGTTTCGTTGTAGCGTTGATTCTTGCCGACAGCGGGGTCGCGGCACAGTGGGTGATGGGCCAAAAGGGGATCGAAATGGCCAATTTGAATGACCGCCGGAATGCGGAAACTAAAATGCCCGGCGCAGTGCCGGGCATTTCAAAGGGGAGACGAACTCAGTCGGTGTAACCCAACCGCGCCGCCCTGCTCCGTTGAGTCTGCCCACGAGTGGCGAGGCAGTAATACAGCGGCACCGTCACCACCAGGCCGAACAGCCACGACAGGTCCGCACCGTCCACCAGGTTGGCGTATGGCCCGACGTACAACGAGGTATTGGCGAATGGCAGCTGCACGATGATGCCGATGAAATAGGCAATGATCGCGTGCAGGTTGAAGCGCCCGTAAATCCCGCCGTCAGCACGGAAGATCGAAGTGATGTCATACACGCCGCGCTTGATCAGGTAGAAGTCGATCAGGTTGATCGACGCCCACGGCACCAGCACCAGCAGCAACGCAAGAATCAGCCCTATGAACTGCGAAATGAAATCCGCCGAGGCCCCCAGCGCGACCACACAGCAACCCGCCAACACCACGCTCGACAGCAGCACGCGCACCTTGATGCTTGGCGTCCACTGGCTGGCAAACGTCTGGATCGAGGTGATGATCGACAGCACCGCGCCGTACAGATTCAAGGCGTTATGGCTGATGATATTGAGCAGGAACAGCACCATCAGAATCGGCCCCAACCACCCGGTGGACTGCCTGACCGCCGCCATCGCCTCGGTGCCTTCAGGCGTTGCCAGCACCGCCACGGCGCCGAAACTGAAAGACAGAATCGTGCCCAGCGTCGCGCCCAGGTAAGTCGCGAAAAACGGCTTGGCGATACCGATGTCCGCCGGCAGGTAACGCGAATAGTCGGATACGTATGGCGAGAAGCTGATCTGCCAGATGATCCCCAGCGACACCGTCGCCAGCCAGCCCGACAGGTTGAAGCTACCGCGCGTCAGAAAGTCCGCTGGCAAATCGTGAGCAAAGATGTAAATGAAACCGGCGAGCAGCGCGCTGCCCATCACCCAGGTGCCGATGCGGTTGAGCGTATGGATGAAGTTGTAGCCGATCACACCAATCGCCGTGGCCGCCAGCGCACCCGTCAGAATGCTCAGCGGCGCGGGCACCGACGGCGCAATGCCGACAATCGATTTGCCGGCAAGGACGATGTTGGAAATGAAGAAACCAATGTAGATGAGCGCCGCGAAGAACACGATCAACAACGCGCCATAACGCCCGAACTGGCCGCGACTCTGGACCATTTGCGGAATGCCCATGCGCGGGCCTTGCGCCGACGCCAGGGCAATCACTACCCCGCCGATCAGGTGCCCCAGCGCAATTGCCAGCAACCCCCAGAGCAAATCGAGATGAAACACCTGAACCACCATGGCGCCGGTGACGATGGGCAGTGGCGCGATGTTGGTGCTGAACCACAAGGTGAAAAGGTCGCGGGCCTTCCCGTGGCGTTCCGCGAGTGGGACGTAGTCGACCGTATGATTCTCGATCAACGGATCTTGCCGGGACATCTGGGACATATGCATGAACTCGAGTTTGTCTGTTCTTATCTTTGTATGAAGCCAAATCGGGGGAGCTCTGTGGCCGCCCCTCAGATGCAGACCATATTATGGTATTCCAAACATTTCACAAGACTGATCCGTAGTTTGCAGCGCTATCTGATACGCCATCCTCACTGATACCGCGGCCTGCAGGCCAGCCAGAAGTCCAATAAACGCTGAGTTTCCGACGAAACAACTACGTTTATCGGTTTAGCCCAAAAGCCCTTGCAAAGAAAAAATACTGGTATACCATCAGACCAACAAACACATAAAAATAGCGTTACAACACCCGAGGACCGTCCAATGATTGATGCCGCCATCTACAAACAAGTCATGGGCTCGTTCCCGTCCGGCGTAACCGTTATCACCACGCTGGACGATGACGGTCAGATTGTCGGCCTGACCGCGAGTGCGTTCAGCTCACTGTCGATGGACCCGGCGCTGGTGCTGTTCTGCCCCAACTACAGCTCTGACTCCTACCCCGTGCTGATCAAGAACAAACGCTTCGCGATCCACGTCCTGTCCGGTGGCCAGCAAAGCGAAGCCTATGCCTTCGCCCGTAAAGGCAAGGACAAGGCGCAAGGCATCGAGTGGACATTGAGCGAACTGGGCAACCCGATCCTGGCCAACGCGACAGCTATCATCGAGTGTGAGTTGTGGCGCGAATACGAAGGCGGCGACCACGCGATCATGGTCGGCGCGGTGCAGAACCTGATCGTGCCCGAGCAGCACAGCGGACCGTTGGTGTACTGCCACGGCAAGATGGGCGCCCTGCCGGTTCTGGCCTGAGCAAAATTTCAGCCCCACAAAAATCCACTGTGGGAGGGGGCTTGCTCCCGAAGGCGGTGTGTCAGCCACCAGAGATTTCGATTGATCCACCGCTTTCGGGAGCAAGCCCCCTCCCACACAGTTTTGTAGCCTCAACAATAAAAGATCCGAGGAAGCGTCATGAAATTTTCCCTGTTCATCCACATGGAACGCTGGGACGAAAGCGTCAGTCACCGCCAACTGTTCGAAGACCTGACCGAACTGACCCTGATGGCCGAGGCCGGTGGTTTCAGCACTGTGTGGATCGGCGAACACCACGCCATGGAATACACCATCTCGCCGAGCCCGATGCCGCTGCTGGCCTACCTCGCCGCCAAAACCACGACCATTCACTTGGGCGCCGGCACCATCATCGCGCCGTTCTGGCACCCGCTGCGAGTGGCCGGTGAATGCGCCCTGCTCGACGTCATCAGCAACGGGCGCATGGAAGTTGGCCTGGCGCGTGGCGCCTATCAAGTCGAGTTCGATCGCATGGCCGGTGGCATGCCCGCCTCCAGCGGTGGCCAGGCCCTACGAGAGATGGTTCCGGTGGTCCGCGCCCTGTGGCAAGGCGATTACGCCCACGACGGCGACATCTGGAAATTCCCGACCTCGACCAGCGTGCCGAAGCCGATTCAGAAGCCAAACCCACCGATGTGGATCGCCGCCCGCGACCCCGACTCGCACAACTTCGCCGTGGCCAACGGCTGCAACGTGATGGTCACGCCGTTGATGAAGGGCGACGAAGAAGTGGTCGACCTGAAGAACAAATTCCAGACCGCCCTGGACAACAACCCCGACGTCCCGCGTCCGCAACTGATGGTGCTGCGCCACACCCACGTGCACACCGCCGATGACCCGGACGGCTGGAAAGTCGGCGCCAAGGCGATCTCCCGCTTCTATCGCACTTTCGATGCGTGGTTCGGCAACAAGCAAACCCCGGTCAACGGCTTCCTGGCCCCGAGCCCGGAAGAGAAATTCGCTGGCCGTCCGGAGTTTGAACTGGAGAGTCTGCACAAGACCGCGATGATCGGCACGCCCGAAGAAATCATCCCGCGGATCAAGTACTACCAGGAACTGGGGGTGGACGAGTTCAGCTTCTGGTGTGACAACAGCTTGCCGCATGCGGAGAAGAAAAAATCGCTGGAGCTGTTCATCCAACATGTGGTGCCGGCGTTTCGCTAAGGACTCTGCGGGTTGAGATCGAGCAAGCAAACGCCCCGACAATGTTTCGGGGCGTTTGCGTTCAACGCTTCGGTCAGTGCACAACGCCCAGTTGCGTCGCCACCTCTTGCGGTGCCAGCAGGCGGCCGTCGGCCGAACGCAATTCCAGCTTCCTGATCGGCTGACGCTGCTGCGCATCGACCATCACCGAACCCGCCTCCCCCGGCGCGTACATGTGCTCCCCACCCCATTGCGATAGCGCAACAATCACCGTCTGCAAGGCTTTGCCGCGCTCGGTCAGCACGTATTCCTTATAGGCACCGCCATCGGCGGCCGGCACCGTTTGCAGAATCCCTTGCTCCACCAGGCCCTTGAGCCGGGCACTGAGCATGTTCTTGGCGATGTCGAGGTTCTTCTGGAAATCACTGAAGCGACGAATGCCCTCCAGCGCATCGCGGATGATCAGCAGCGACCACCAGTCGCCGATCAGGTCCAGCGTGCGGGCGACCGGGCAAGCGTTGCCGTGCAGGCTTTTGCGCTTCACAGGGGGTATCTCCTTCAATCCTGGCGTGTGGTTGCATCTTACAACTGTGCTCGCGCAAAAGAACCCCACGCCGACAGCGCAGCACCTGCATACAAGTGGCGACGTTCGATTGCGCGGATAGTCAATCCTGCTTTCAAAGTCCCTCCCGTACGCCCACTCAAGCAAGGAGTTTCCATGAGCACATTCACCACCGACGACGGCACCGAGATCTATTTCAAGGATTGGGGCAGCGGCAAACCCGTGCTGTTCAGCCATGGCTGGCCGCTGGACGCCGACATGTGGGAATACCAGATGGAGTACCTGAGCAGTCGCGGCTACCGCACAATTGCCTTCGACCGCCGCGGTTTCGGGCGCTCCGATCAACCGTGGAACGGCTACGACTACGACACCTTTGCCGATGACATCGCGCAGCTGATCCAGCACCTGGACCTGCGCGAGGTCACGTTGGTCGGCTTCTCCATGGGCGGCGGCGACGTCAGCCGCTACATCGCCCGCCACGGCAGCGAACGCGTTGCCGGCCTGGTGCTGCTGGGCGCGGTGACGCCGCTGTTCGGCAAAAAATCCGACTACCCGCAAGGCGTCGACACGGCGGTGTTTGACGGGATCAAGGCCGGCCTGCTCAAGGATCGCGCGCAATTCATCGCCGATTTCGCCGCGCCGTTCTACGGCACCCATCAGGGCCAGACTGTCTCCGACGGCGTGCTGACGCAAACCCTGAACGTCGCCCTGCTGGCCTCGTTGAAAGGCACCGTGGATTGCGTCACTGCGTTCTCGGAAACCGACTTCCGCCCGGACATGGCGAAAATCGACGTACCGACCCTGGTGATCCACGGTGACGGCGATCAGATCGTGCCGTTCGAAACCACCGGCAAGCAGGCGGCGGCGCTGATCAAAGGCGCCGAGCTGAAAGTCTACGCCGGCGCACCTCATGGCTTTGCCGTGACGCATGCCCAGGCACTGAATGAAGACCTGCTGGGCTTCCTGAACCGCTGACACGCCGCGCTGACCGGGCGCCCGCCTGGTCAGCGCACGTTGCGATACAGCATCAGCCGCGCGCTCTCGTGCAGCCCCCGCGTCAATTCCAGTAGACGCTGGAACTCCTGCGGGTTTTGCTCCGCCACGTTATCCAGCGGCGTATTCGATGCCAGGTCATGCAGCGTCGGTAAACTGCCGTCATGCTCCATCTGCAGCAGGAAATCCTTCGTCACCCCGCCAATCAACGGGAACGTCCCCTCGCGCAACACCAGCGGCACCACACGCTCACCTTCCGGTGCCGGTTGCTGGACATCGCGGCCCATCGCGCCGTTGCGAAACGGTATGCCGGCCATCCCCGCCACGGTCGGCAACAGATCTGCCAGCCCCACCGCGTCCTCGATAACCCTGGGCGCCAGCAGCCCCGGTGCGTGGATCAGCATCGGCACATGATTGCTTTCCAGCCCCAATAGCTCGAACGCGGGCGGCATGTGCGGGATCTGACTGATGCGCGTGTTGTGGTCGCCGAAGAACACAAAAATCGTGTTGTCGTAATAGCCACCCGCCCTGGCCAGCGCCATCAACTTGCCGATGTTGAAATCCAGCAGGCGCACCGCGTTGTACTGCTCGACGCTGCGCGAACCGGCGGCCTGCACCTGTTCCAGCGACAGATTGCTGATCTGAAAACCGTCGTTGTCCTTGGGAATGGTGAACGGCCGATGGTTGCCCGAGGTTTGCACGTAGGCAAAGAACGGTCGGTCCTTCGGCAGATCGCGCAGGATCCGGTCGCTCTCCTTGAACAGATCCAGATCGGAAATCCCCCACACGTCCACCAGCGGCGAACGCCAGTCGCTCTCCTGATACAAGCGCACGCCGTCGATGCTTTGCTGGATCAGCGCATTGATATTGGCCCAGCCGGCGTTGCCGCCGATCATGTAGAGCTTCTGGTAATCGCTGAACGCATTGATCAGCGTGTGCTGGCGGGTGATCAGCGGATGGCGTGTCGCGGTTTCGCGACGGGTGACGTCCGGCACCCCGGTGATACTCGCCCACACGGTTTTCGCAGTGCCGGTGACCGGCACATAAAAGTGCTTGAAGAACCAGCTGCGGGCCGCCAATTGATCGAGGTTCGGCGTCGGGTTCAGCGGGTTGCCGTAGGCGCCGACGGCGCTGGTGCCGAGCGATTCGAGCATGACGAACATCACGTTCGGCGTGCCCTTCAGCTGATACGGCTGCACGGCTTGCTGACGCTCGAAAGTCAGGGTCTGCGCATTCGGCTGGTCCACTCCCAGATACCGCGCCACCACCGGGTAATGTTCGCGCACTTGCTGCTCATCGAACTGCGCCTGCCCGGCCTTGAGCGTGTCGTACAGGAACAGCACCGGGTTCAGGCCCACCGCGGCGATCTGGCCGTTGCCGGAAAAAAACGCATCGCTCCAGCGCAGCGGCACCGGATTTTCCAGATTGAGATTTTCCACCCGGCCGAGCAATGCCAGCAGCACCGCGACCACACCCAACCCTGCACCCAGTGCCAGCGACGAACGACGGATGACCTTGGGTTCACGGGCCAGCGTCAGACGCTCCAGCGCTAGAAAGCCGTAGAACCACAGGCCCAGTGTCGCCAGCCAGCCAAGGGCGATCCACACCACCGGATAGGTTTCCCACACCATCTGCTGCGAGATCTGCGTGTCGTCCAGAAAACGCAGCACCGTAGCGTTGATCCGCACGCCGAGGTAGGCGTAATGGCCGAAATCGATGATGTACAGCAGGCCCACCGCACCGAGCGCCAGCAACCAGTAAACCCGCACCAGCACGCGCAACCAAGGCAGGCGCGTGAGGTTCCAGCGTGGCAGCCAGGCCAGCAGCGCCAACGGCAATATCAGCAACACCGCCAGACGCAGATCGAAGCGCAAGCCGATGCCCAGGGTTTCGCGCAGCGCCGGATTATCGATGAACTCGCCGGGCGCGATCCCGGAAAATCCCAGCACGAATACCAGCCTGAGCACAGCAAACAACAAGAACGCCAAACCTGCCGCACCCACGCCGTAGCGCAGGCGGCGCGATTGCAACCAGCCCATCATTGACCTCTGTGTCATTGGTTCAGATAGAAGATGTCGGGGCCGCCGGTACAGGTCGCAGCAAACGCCAGACCTCGCGCAGGCACAGCGTCGCACCGGCCACCAGGCAATAACCCGCCAGGAGCGGATCGATCAGGTAATCCCAATAGTTTTCCGAGGCCTTGAGTCGCAGCGCAAAGGCCAGCGTACCCAGCGCGAGCATCAAGACTGCCAACGCATTGCCCAGCCACAACAACGCCAGCGTCAGCAGGCCGATAGCGACGATCAGCGACCGTGGGTTGAAGCCCCAGCGGTACGGATCGACATACGTCAGGCCCATCGTCGCCGGATACAACAGCGCGGCCAGCACGGCAAACAGCACCAGCACCTGAACCCGCGCCGACAGTGCCTGCTTCCTTACGACGCCGAGCCGGACCAGACTGGCCCAGCCGAGCAACACCAGGGTGGTGATCGCCAGATCGTCGGTAAAACTGCGCAGGTACGCCGCCACAGGCAGATCACCGACCGGAATGAAACTGACCGCCGCCAGTACCGGCAGCAGCCACGGACGCCAGCGTTGCGTGCAGTGCATCGAACCCAGCAGGACGAAACCGAGCAGGATGAAAGTCAAATGGGCTTGCCAGAGAAACAGCATCACAGGCGCTCCGCCAGCCAGGCTTCATTGAAGCTGACGTGTTTGATGAAGGTGTTGTTCCACGAATACACCAGGTGATACAGCCCGTCGCTGCCCCGGCTGAAGTACGGATATTCGTACTCGAAATCACAGCCCTGCGGCTTGCACACCCGGTAATCCAGATTGCTCAGAAAGCGCTGTTCCAGCGGCAAGCGTCGGGCACCGCTGGAGGCGCGAAAGCCTTCGCCGATGATCGCCTTGTAGGCTTGCGGGGCGAACGGTTGGCCGAGCGGGTCGGGCGACTGATCAAGTTCGATCACATTGCGCCAGTGATTCAGGTCGGCATCGGTACCGTACAGGCTGAGCTTGAAGCGTCCGTCCTGCAGATCGTTCAGCGCCACCAGCAAACCGTTGTCATCGGTGCCCACCGCCGCCAGCGACGAGTTGGGATTGGCCGGCTCCAACGGGTACGGCTCGCTCCAGGTCTGCCCGGCATCCTCGGTGCGGCTGGCCAGCACCCGATGATGGGTCTCGCCGGCATAGCGCAGCATCGCCACGGCACGTCGCCCGTCCAGCGGCACGATGGTCGGCTGCAACGAATGCTTGCCACGGCTGATGCGGAATTTGTCGATCACCGCGCCGTCCGCGCTCAGGTACAGATACTCGGCGAATTTGCCCATGAACTCGTGGTACACCGGCAGGCCGATCGAGCCGTCGGCATGGAACACCGGCGCCGCGCGCACCAGCGTGCTGATGTTGAAAAAAGGCGACGTGATCAACTGCCGTGGCGCCGTCCAGTTGCGCCCGAAATCATCGGAGACCATCACGTTGATCGCGCTGGTGGCCCAGCCACCGACGGACACTGACACGTAAAACATCCACAGGCGCTGATCCGGCGCGAGGGCAATTACCGGGTTGCCCAGTTTGCGGATGTAACGCCGGGTGCCGTCGCGGGTCGATTCGCGGGTGGCCAGCACTTGCTCGGCGCCCCATTCCGCCGTGTCGGCGTCGTAACGCGCGGTGCGGATCTGCACGTCGGCAGCGCCCTCGCGGGAGCCGGCAAACCACACCGCCATCAGGTCGCCGCCCGGCAGCGCCGTGACCGACGACGAATGCACGAAATCATTCAATTGCGAGGAGACGAAGCGGCTGTTGTACAGCGGTTCCGGCGCCTGCAACGACGCATCGATCCGCGGCGTCGCCACGGCAAACGGCGCCAGTACATGGGCCGGGTGACTGCGCCAGGCACCCCAGAAAATCAGGCACACGGCCAGTCCGCCAAGGGTCAGTTTCAAGCGATAGGACAGCGCACGCATAGTGGACTCACGGCAAGGACAGGATGGAGGGTCATCGGCAAAACATCCTTGTCAGCGCGTCGGATCGTCCGGCAAGCGGCGACGGCGTCCTGTGAGCATCGACAACGGCAAGTTGTCGCGAACCAGATAACTTTCGAACAGCGCGGCGGCGATATGCAGACACACCAGCACCAGCAAGGTGTCGACCGCGGTTTCGTGCACCTGCAACGGCCAGTCGGCGCCCCACAAGGCGTCGACCTCTTCCATGGCCCAGCCGCTTGCGCCAGCGGTGAACATCGCCAGCAGCATCAGAATCATCACCAGCGCGCCAATCGGCGAATGCCCGAGGCGATGCTCGGGCCTGCCGGCAATCAGCGAACGCGCATGGGCGATCAGCCGCGCCGGCGTCGGCCAGAAATCCGCCCAGCGCGCACTGCGTGGCCCGACAAAGCCCCACAGCAGTCGGACCAGCAGCCAGCCCATCGCGTAATAGCCGAGCCAGACGTGCCAGTCATCCCCGGCTTCATTGAAGAAATAATTGGCGACGAAGACGCCCGCGATGGACAGATGAAACAGCCGCACCACGGGGTCCCACAGGCGCAGGGACGCGCTCGGCATCAGCCCTTGATCTCGGTCTTCACCGCTTTGCCACTGACCGGGTCGTGGTAGATCTCGACCTTGCGCTTGTCCTTGTCAAAGCCATAGATCTCGTAGCAGTTGCCGTCGGTGACCTTGAACTTGCTGATTTCGTAGCCTTGGGCCTTGAGCTGCTCCTGAAAGGCTTTCTGGTCTTGCCATTGCGAGCGTTCGGCGGTGGTGCATTGCGGGCCAGCGACGGCCAACGGGCTGGCAACGATCAGGGACAACAGCAGAAGTTTGCGCATGGAAACACTCTCGCTCGATGAGGAAGGCCTCACTGTGCAAAAGCAACCTTAGTGAAAGCTTAGTTGGCAACGAGTCGTTACATCTTTCCCGTCGGGTGAGCTGCCACAGCCGGCTGCGCAGCGGCATGATGCGGCCGGTCACCCGCCCTGTTTCTGCAAGAGAATCCGCTATGCGCCTACTGCTGGTCGAAGATGATCGCGCCCTCGGCCAAGGCATTCGCGTTGCCCTCGGCAGCGAAGGCTACACCCTCGACTGGTTGCAGGACGGGGTCAGCGCCTTGCATGCCCTGCGCAGTGAAAGCTTCGATCTGCTGCTGCTCGACCTCGGCCTGCCGCGCCTCGACGGCCTGGCGCTGTTGCAACGGCTGCGCGGCGAACAACTGGATCTGCCGGTGCTGATCCTCACCGCCCGCGACGGCACCGCCGAACGCATTGCCGGGCTGGACGCCGGTGCCGACGACTACCTGATCAAGCCGTTCGATGTCGATGAATTGAAAGCGCGTATCCGTGCCCTGTTGCGCCGCAGTCAGGGCCGCGCGCAACCGGTGCTGGAGCACGCCGGAGTGTGCCTCGACCCGGTCACGCAACAGGTCAGCTGGCACGGCAACGAGGTGGTGGTGACGCCGATGGAATATCAACTGTTGCACCAACTGCTGGCCCGCCCCGGCAAGGTTGTCACTCGCGAACGCCTGTCCCGGGCGCTGTATGGCTGGCAGGAACGAGTCGAGAGCAACACCCTCGAAGTGCTGATCCACAACCTGCGCAAAAAGCTCTCGACCGAGTTGATCCGCACCGTGCGCGGTGTCGGCTATGTGCTGGAGCTCAAAGCATGATTTCCATCCGTGCGCGGATTCTGGTGCCGGTGCTGATACTGGTGTTGATCGGCGATGTGCTGATCAGTTGGCTGGTGCTGCGTGACAGCCACCATGAGATCGAAGAAGTCTACGATGCCCAGTTGGCGCAAAGTGCCCGTCTGTTGCAAGGCGTGCTGGCCCAGCGCGCGCCGGGCGACAACGACTGGAGCCGGCTCTATCAGGCCTTCGATGAAGCCATGAGCCGGGTCGGCGACGGCGAGGCCGCGCACCCTTACGAAACCCGGCTGACCTTTCAGGTCTGGCGCAGCGACGGGCAGTTGCTGGTGCGCTCGGCCGAGGCGCCGGAACTCGCGGCGCCACCGACCACTCCGGGCTCGCATGACCTGATGGAGAATGGCCGCGACTGGTGCGCCTTTCTGCTCAAGGATCCGCAACAGGGGCTGCTGATCTGGGTCGGCGAGCGCGACGATATTCGCCAGGACCTGATCGAGCGCATCGTCGGCCACACGCTGTGGCCGAGCCTGATCGGCGTACCGTTGCTGGCCGCGCTGATCTGGCTGACCATCGGCTGGGGCCTGCAACCGCTGCGCGCCATGGCGCAGAGCATTCGCGGGCGTGACACCGAAACCCTGAAACCGCTGCACCTCAGCCCTCTGCCGCATGATCTGGAGCCGATGCAAACCGCGCTCAATCGCCTGTTGCAGCAGATCGACAATCTGCTGGCCCGCGAGCGCCGCTTCATCGCCGACGCCGCGCACGAACTGCGCACGCCACTGGCGATCCTGCGGATCCATGCGCAAAACGCGCAACTGGCCGCGACCTCGCAACAGCGCGAAGAAGCCCTGGAATATCTGGTCAGCGCCGTGGATCGGGCGACGCGCATCGCCAGCCAATTGCTGACCATGGCGCGTATCGAACCGCGCCTGGCCAACCCCGAAACCAGCGCGGTGGACCTGACCGAACTGGTCCGCGAAGAGCTCGCCGAACTGGCGCCGCTGGCCCTGGAAAAAGACGTCGAACTGATCCTCGACAGCGAGCACCCCTGCCCAATCGAAACCGACCCGGTAGCCCTCGCCATCGCCCTGCAGAATCTGGTGACCAACGCCCTGAATTTCGCCCCGCCCGGCAGCGAGGTGCGGGTGCAGGTGCAACCGCAGGCAGGCGGTGCGGTGTACATCAGCGTCGAGGACGCCGGGCCCGGAATCAACGAATTGGAATACGCGCGGCTGTTCGAGCGTTTCTACAGCCACGGCCACGGCAATGGCGCCGGACTCGGGTTGGCGATCGTGCAGATGATCGTCAGCAAGATCGGCAGCTCGCTGCAGTTGTATAACCGAGCGCAGGGCGGGTTGTGTGCCGAGTTGCGGATCAACGAAGTTCCCAAGGGCCTGGCATCGGCCAGTTAAAATCCAGTGGCTCGCCACAGGAAATTCTGATCACAGAAGGCTCAAGGTGAGTGGACCTCTTCAGCTCGACTCTTTTGACAAAATTTTCATATTTGCCCGATTAAGATCCGGGGCCTCGTTGGGGAGTAGCCTGTTTCCGAGTCCCTCGGAAGCGTTCGTATCAACATTCTCGGCAACACGCCGTGGTGCGAACACCTTTTGGTTGGTGAGACCGACGACACATCCATGCCTAAAGTCGGGCGTGTGGTTGTGTCGTTGACTCATAGCCCGACTGGAAGTGTGCCCCCGTGAATCCTGTTTCCCTCATTTTCCTCGCCCTGGCCATGTCCACGGACGCGTTCGCCGCGGCCATCGGCAAAGGCTCCAGCCTGCACAAACCGCGTCTGAGCGAAGCACTGCGCACCGGTCTGATCTTCGGTGTGATCGAAGCCATCACCCCGATCATCGGCTGGCTGATCGGCCAGGCCGCCACCCGATGGGTCGCCGAATGGGACCACTGGATCGCCTTCACCCTGCTGGTCATCCTCGGTCTGCACATGATCTACAACGGCCTCAAACACGAAGACGAGGAAGAAGAAAAACCCGGTCAACACTCGTTCCTGATTCTGGCGGTCACCGCGTTCGCCACCAGCATCGACGCGCTCGCGGTCGGCGTCGGCCTGGCATTTGTCGACGTGAATATCTGGGTGGCCGCAGCGGCCATCGGCCTGGCGACCATGACCATGGTGACCATCGGCGTGATGCTCGGTCGGGTACTCGGCGCAGTGGTCGGCAAGCGTGCGGAAATCGTCGGTGGCGTGGTGTTGATGATCGTCGGCGCGACCATTCTGTACGAACACTTGTCCGCCTGATTCAACCCCTGACCAATGCTGCCAGTGCCAATGCGTTCCCCAAGGCGGCGCCACTGGCGGTGTTGTCGAAGATACACCAGGTCGCGGCGCCTTCTGCTGTCGCGACTTTCAGCTGCTGTGCCAACGCTTGCAGATAACGTTCGTCGTAGGTGCTGTGGTAAATGCGTGGTGAGCCGTGCAGCCGCCAATAGCGTATACCCGGCCAACCCTGCACTGAGCCATCGGTACTGATCCGCGAGGGATCGACCACCACTTGGGCGATGCGATACGCCCGCAACATCGGTTCCGCCGCCACCCACGATTCATGCCGTGGTTCAAGCACCACGTCACCGTCGAATCGCTGTCGCAACGCCACGAAAAATGCTTCAGCACTGGCCGGCGCAAATGCCAGCGATGGCGCAAGCTGTACCAGCAAACATCCCAGCCGATCCGCCAGGCCGCCGCACTGGCCGAGGAACTCATCCAGCGCCTGATCACAGTTTTCCAGGCGCAATTCATGGGTGATCCGTTTCGGTACCTTCACCGAAAAACGAAAGTCCGACGGTACCGAATCCGCCCAGCGCTCATAGGTCTGACGACGATGCGGGCGATAGAACGAGCTGTTGATTTCCACCGCATTCAGCCGCAACGCATAGCGCTGGAGGTGAGTGCCCTGCTGCGCAAACTCAGGCCGATACTCGCGCCCGAGGCTCCAGCCCGCGCAGCCGATGAAAATCGTTGGTGCCGTCAATCGCTCTCCCTCATCGCTATTTCTTGTGCGGCAGCACCGCGCCCAGCACTTGCTTGGCAGCCTGCACGATGATGCCCGCTTCGTCCGGGTCGCCCTTGAGCAGCGTCGTGGCAAATTTCTTCGCCTGTTCGAGCTTGATGTGTGGCGGCAACGGCGGCACGTTGGGGTCGGTCTTGAACTCGATCAGCACCGGTACGTCCGAGGCCAGCGCCTGCTCCCAGGCGGCGGCGACGTCTTCTTCGCGATCGACGAAAATCCCTTTCAGGCCGATGGAAATGGCGAACAGGTGATACGGCACGTCGGGGATGCTTTGCGAGGCTTCAAACTTCGGATCGCCCTCCATCACCCGCTGCTCCCAGGTGACCTGATTCAAGTCTTCGTTGTTGAACACTGCGCAGATCCACTTCGGGCTTTCCCACTGACGCCAGTATTTGGCGACGGTGATCAGCTCGGCCATGTTGTTCATCTGCATCGCTCCGTCGCCCACCAACGCAATCACCGCGCGCTCGGGATGTGCGAACTTGGCGGCAATCGCATACGGCACCGCTGCGCCCATTGAAGCCAGGCCACCGGACAGCGAACACTGCATGCCGCGGCGAATCTTCAGGTCGCGGGCATACCAGTTGGCGCAAGAGCCCGAGTCGCTGGTGATGATCGCCTGCTCCGGCAGACGCGGTGACAGCTCATACACCACCCGCTGCGGATTGATCGGGTCGGCTTTGGCCATGGCGCGTTTTTCCAGGGTTTTCTCCCAGCTGCCGCGCCAGCCTTCGACTTTTTTGCGCCACTTGCGCGAGGTCTTCTGTTCGAGCAAGGGCAGCAGCGCGGCGAGGGTTTCTGCGGAGTCGCCGACCAGATTGACCTCCATCGGATAACGCAGGCTGAGCATGTCCGGCTGCAGGTCGATCTGCACGCCGCGCGCCTGACCTTCCTTCGGTAGAAATTCGGCGTAAGGGAACCCCGAGCCAATCATCAGCAAGGTGTCGCACTCGCTCATCAACTTGTAGCTCGGCTCGGTGCCCAGCAGGCCGATGCTGCCGGTGACCCACGGCAAGTCGTCCGGCAACGCGGCTTTGCCGAGCAGTGCCTTGGCCACCCCGGCGCCGAGCTTTTCCGCGACAGCGATCACCTCATCGGTCGCCTGCAATGCACCGGCGCCCACCAAAATCGCGACTTTTTCGCCGCTGTTCAGAACGTCGGCGGCACGCTGCAGATCCGCCTCATAGGGCAGCACTTTCGGCTTGGTATAACCGACGCCGGAGTGCGCGGTGCCGTGCGCTCGCGCCGGTGGCTCGTACTCGAGATCCTGCAAATCATTGGGCAGGATGATCGCCGTCACCCGCCGCTCGCCAACCGCCGTGCGTACCGCTCGGTCGAGCAGATGCCGGACTTGCGACGGCGCCGACGCCTGCTGCACAAAGGCGCCGGCCACATCCTTGAACATCGAGACTAGGTCCAGCTCCTGCTGATAGTGGCTGCCGAGTGCGGTGCGCGCCTGCTGGCCGACAATCGCCAGCACCGGCTGGTGATCCATGCGGGCGTCATACAGCCCGGTGATCAAGTGCGAAGCTCCGGGGCCAGAGGTGGCAATACACACGCCCAGTTCGCCAGTGAACTTGGCATGGGCCGAGGCCATGAACGCGGCCATTTCTTCGTGCCGCGCCTGAACGAATTCGATCTTGCCGTTGGCTCGGGCGAGCGCGCCGAACACGCCATTGATGCCGTCTCCCGGATAACCAAAAATCCGCGTGACGCCCCATTGGCCAAGCCGCTCAACCAGAAAATCTCCCACTGTCGTCGTCATCTCGTTCCTCGCCTGTCACCGATGCATGAAGCTTGCCCGGCGTGATATCCGCCGGGCGGTACAAGGGTCTGGACAGTCGAGGCGCGCGCGAAGTTTCGATTGTTTTTGCCGCTAACCCGTGACGACCGGCGCTGTCTGCGCCCAGTCGGCCTCGTCGATCTGCTCAAGACTAAGGTGAGCCGTCTCCTTGAGAAGCAATGAACACAGCGCCACGATGCCCAGCGCAATCGCGCCGTAAACTGCCACCCCGAACGCGTCGTGATGGTTGGCGATCAGAATCGCTGTGGCCACACTGGATGCCGTCCCGCCACCCAGCGCCGCGCCGATCTGATAGGCCGCCGACATCCCCGAATAACGCATCTGCCGTGGAAACTGTTCGGCCAGGAACGCCGGAATCGGACCTTGCGTCGCCCCCATGAATGCACCGATGGCGATGTACGCAGCGGTAGAAATCCATAGGCTCTTGAGGCCGACCAACGGGAAGAACGCGAAGAAGCCGAGGGCCATGATCACCGCGCCGAGAACCATCACCTTGCGACGGCCGATCCGGTCGGAGAGCAAGGCAAACAGCGGCGCGGTCATCACGATGGCGATCGACAGCGACAAGTCGAAAACCAGCGCGTCAGTGCTGCCATAACCCAGCTGCGTGGCGTACGACAGAAAGAACGTGCTGCCGATGTAGGCAATGGTCACGTAGCCAAAGGCAATGCCGGTGCACAACAGCATGGCTCTGGGCCGTGCGCGCAGTGCTTCGAGCAGCGGCATGCGCACGTGCGCCTGCGGTTCGGCCGTTGTTTCGAGCGGCTTCTGCAAACGCGCATACAGGCCGATCAGCACCAGCACACCACCGAGCCAGAACGGAATGCGCCAGGCGAATCCGGCCAGGTCATCGTGCGACACGACACTGACGATGGCGAACACCCCGGCACCGAGAATCCCGCCGATACCGATGCCCATGCTGGTGAAACTGCCCCACAGCCCCCGTCGTCCGGGTGGCGCCGATTCGATACCGAACAACGCCGCACCGCCCCACTCGCCACCGGCGGCAAAGCCCTGCACCAGCCTGAGCAGCACCAGCAACACCGGCGCGCCGGCGCCGAGGGTGGCATAGCCCGGCAGGCAACCGATCAGCAGCGTGCTCAAGCCCATCAGCAGCAGCGTGATCACCAGCATTTTCTGCCGGCCCAGCTTGTCGCCGTAATGCCCGAACACCATGCCGCCCAGCGGCCTGGCGAAGAAGCCCGCACCGAAAGCCCCGAACGCCACCAGGGTCGCGGTCAGCGGATCCATCTGCGGGAAGAACACCTTGGGAAACACCAGCGCGGCGGCGGTGCCGTAAATCACAAAGTCATAGAACTCCAGGGCGGTGCCCATGCCGGAGACGAAAAACGTCCTCAGCGCAGACGGGGAACCGCTCTTGCGATCAATCTCGGTAGCCATGTGCAATGCTCGTTTTGTTTTTATTGGAAGCAGCGACTCAGAAACGCAGATAGCCGTTTCGGGCCAGTTGTTTAGGGTTGCCGGCAGCGTATTCGAGCACGCTGTTTTCAGTGTCGATGCCAATCGTCAGCAGGGTTTCCCAGCGCTCGGTGGCCGGCATGCTCAGGTCGGGGTGGAAGCAGATCGGCGCGTCTTCGCCCGCCTCGCCGCACATGGCGTCAGCCCGACGGCTCAGCTTGCCACTGGCCATGCTTTGCCGCGCCGCGTTGACATGGGCGAAGCGCGCGTAAGTCGTCGAAGCGTCAGGCGTGCGTTCGCCGAGGCTCAGTTCGGGGTCGAGAAAGTGGTTGGTGTGGGTGATCCAGCCCTCGGCATCAGGTCGCACCACAGCGGTGAAGGCCGGTGACATTTCAATGCTCACCGCACGAGGGCTGGAGTCCTCACGGGAGAACACGGTCAGCACCGTGGAGGCGCTCACCCGCGCCGAACGCGCCAGGGCAATCGCTTCATCAATACAGGTGGCTTCTTCGAGAATGCGCCGGGCAATCGCATGCACCGGTACTCCGGCAGACCCGTTGTCGCTGGCATGGTGCAGGATATTGAAGTGCAGCCCCAGCCCCGCACTGTTCACGCCGATCTTGCCGAGCATGCCGAATTCGGTGAACAGCTTGACCGTCATGCCCCCGGCCGTGGTCAGTTGCAGGAGCAGCCCGTTGGGCACCAGCGAATCGTGCCAGTCCCAGGTCTGAATGGTGCGCGGCGGCAGTGCGCCGTTGGGCGCGAACACGGCGGTCGAGCACTCGCCTTCGGTGGACGCCGGCATCACCGCCAGAATCTCGGTGCGGGCGTTGAGGCTGGCGAGCTGCCAAAGCGGCACGCCAGCACCTTCAGCGGTGGCGACGATTTCTTCGGCGAGGCTCGGGCACCAGCCTTGCAGGGTTTGCAGGCTGGCTTCGCCGATGGCCTGCACCTGTGCCTGGGGCACACCGACCTGATTGAAGAAATCCAGATAGAGCGCCACCGTCTGGCGGATCTGCGCGGCCCAGGTGGCGCCAATCTGATGCCCGCGAATCTGCGGATTACGGGTGTCGGTGACGAAGCAATGAACATTCACGAAAGGGTTTCCTTGTTTACGTTGCACAGAGAGGCCATCAAGGCTTGCGGCGGTAGATTTCGCGACCGGCAAACCAGGTAGTGAGCACTTGGGTGTCGCGCAGGGCTTCGGACTCGACACTGAACACATCGCGGTCGAGCACGATCATGTCCGCCTGCTTGCCGGGCTTGAGCGAACCGATCTGGTCTTCCAGGCGCAGGACCTTGGCCGCGTTGAGGGTGTAGGCCTGGAACATGGTCTGGCGATCGATGTCTTCGGCGGCGTTGAGCACACCTTTCGGGCCTTTGCGGCTGACGGCCTGATAGATCGCTTTCCAAGGCTCGGGGGTGGTGATCGGCCAGTCACTGGCGCCGGCGATAGTCGCGCCGTTCTTCAGCAGCGAGCGCGCCGGGTAGGTGTACATGAAGGCCATCGCGCTGACGTAGGGCTTGACCAGATCCATGCTCGACTCATCGGCGGCGGCCCAGAACATCTGCATGGAAGCGATCACATTCAGCGCCTTGAAGCGGGCGAACTCCTTGGGGTTGACCATTTGCAGATGGGTAATCGAGTGCGCGATGCCACTCTGGCGATCCTTGCGCGCCTGCTCGATGCCGTTGAGCGACTCACGCACCGCGCGGTCGCCAATGGCGTGGATATGCACCAGCCAGCCGCGCGCATCGGCGGCGTTGACCAGTTCGCCGAAATGCGCGGGGTCGATCAGCAGCTCGCCGGTCTTTTTCGAGTTGCTGTACGGCTCAAGCATCGCCGCACTTTGCGCCGGCACTTCGGCAACGCCGTCGGCGAAGATCTTGATCCCCGGTAAAGTCAGGTTGCTGACACCGAGGAACTGTTGACGGACCTTGTCCAGCTCATCGAGGTCGGCCGGTGTAGCCTTGGAATCGGCCATCAGCAACGCCGCAACGTGGGCGGTCAGCTCGCCGTTCTCCGAGAGTTGCTTATAGGTCGGCAACACCCCGAGCGTGCTGTTGGTGACGTCACTGCCGGGGACTTCGTTGGCAATCGGGTCCATCCACCCGGTGATTCCCAGACGCTTGTAATAGCTCAGCGCCGCGCGCCCGCCGGCCAGCAACGCCTCAGCCGTCGGCGGCGGCAGCAAGGCCTGCACCGGGTACAGACCGGCATCGACGAGGAAGCCATCCGGGGTGCCGTCGGGGTGATGGCCGATGGTCGCCTGCTCTTCACCTTTGAGGGCCTTGACCTTTTCAGGCGTGACGCCGGCACGTTCGAGCATGGCCCGATTGGCCCACCCGGTGTGCAGATCCCAGCCCAACAGCAGGATCGGCTGGTTCGCCCATTCGCCCTGATTGAAGCGCTGTTCGAGAGCCGCGACGTCACTCCAGTAGGTCGACGGCAACCCGCCGACACTGAGGAATTCCCCGCGTTGCGCCTTGCCGTCCTGGCGCCACTGGCGCAGGCGTTGCTCCAGTTGTTCGAGCGGCAACAACTGCCCATCGAGGTTGGCCTGCAACAACTGCAGCCCGCCCTTGATCGTGTGGGAATGCGAGTCGATGAAGCCCGGCATCAGCACTTTGCCGTGCAGGTCGATCACCTGCGTGGCCGCCGTTTTCAGGCGCAACACCTGCGCATCCGTACCCACTGCGAGGATCTTGCCGCTCTCCACCGCGACCGCTTGCTGCAAGGCCTGGCCGGGTTCGGCGGTGTAGACCTTGGCGTTGTGCAGGATCAGCTCGGCTGACGCCAGACTTTCCAGTGAGGCACAGGCCAGTGCCGATGACACCATCAGGGTCAGTAGCTGCTTCATGAGGTTTCTCGTTATTTTTGTTAGGCTGCGAACAAGCCTATCCAAGCCCTGGCGATAACTGAATGCCACCTCGCGCACAACTTCTGTGCCCAGCAGGAATAGATCAATGGACAAGATGAGCGCCCTGACCATGTTCGTCGCCACCGCCGAACACGGTAATTTCAGCCGCGCCGCCGAGGTGCTCGGCAAGACCCCGTCAGCCCTGACCAAAGCCGTGGCACAGCTGGAAGAGGAACTCGGTACACGGCTGTTCGACCGGACTACGCGGCGCATGGCGCTGACCGAGGCCGGGCGGATTTATCTGGACGGCGCGCGGCAGGCGCTGATGCAACTGCAACTGGCCTGCGAAGGCGTCGAACAGCTCAAGCACGAATTGAGCGGCGGCTTGCGCATCACCGCCCCGCCCTCCTTCGCCCCGGCGTTTCTCAACGAAGTCTGCTGCCGTTTCCTCGACGCCCATCCGCAGGTGCATCTGGAGGTCGACTTGAGCGACAGCTATGACGATCCGGTGGATGGCGGTTACGATCTGGCGCTGCGCGACGGCCCGATCGATCTGCCGGGAGTGATCGCCCAGCCCATCGTCGAAAATCAGGTGGTGTTGTGCGCCAGCCCGGCGTATCTGGCACGCAAAGGTCAAGAGGTGTCGCTGGACAACTATCAGCAACATGATTGGCTGATCTTCCGGCACCCGCTGCTCAACCGGCATTTCTGGTGGGTCAAGCAAGGGGACCGGCGGATACGTTTGACCCAGCCGAGCCCGCGCGTGGCCAGCGACAATTACGACTTTCTGCTGGCCTGCCTGCTACAGGGCCAGGGCCTGCAGTTTCTGCCGCAATGGAGCGCCGCGCCGTATCTGGCGCGTGGCGAACTGGTCGAGGTGATGCCCGAATACTGGCGTGAGCCGAGCGCATTCGGCCCGTGGATTTACGTGCTGTATCTGGCCCACCGCCGCAGCACGCGCAAGGTCAAAGTGTTTATCGAGTTTCTGAAGGCGCACTGGCGCCCATTACCGCAAGGGACGAATGAAAATGCAGCTACCACAGACATGGCGCAGCCGCTTCGCTGACAGCGCCTGCGAACAACAGACCATCGGCGAATCCCGCGCCGACGTGTTTCGCCTGACGCCCGCCGGCTCGGCGCCGCTGTTCGTCAAATCGGAACCACGCATCTCCTTTGCCGAACTGCCCGGCGAAGTGCAGCGCCTGCGCTGGCTGGCAGAGCAGGATTTGCCGGCGGCGCGGGTCCTCGACAGCATCGATGAGCAGGACCGCTATTGGCTGCTGATGAGCGCTGTACCGGGGCGCGACCTCGCCAGCAGCGAGCACCTCACCCCACAGCAAATCGTCACACTGGCGGCGAATGCCTTGCGCACATTGCACGCGCTCGACATCACCCAATGCCCGTTCGACCATCGCCTTGATCCGAAAATCGCCCTGGCCCGGGAGCACCTGCTGGCCGGTCTGATCGACGAAGAAGATTTCGACGATTCGCGCCTCGGCCAAAGCGCCGAAGCGGTGTTCCAGCAGATGCTCGACGCACGCCCGGCCAGCGAAGACCTGGTGGTGACCCACGGCGACGCGTGCCTGCCCAACCTGCTCGCCGACAACGACCGCTTCAGCGGTTTCGTCGACTGCGGGCGACTGGGAGTGGCCGACCGTTTTCAGGACCTGGCGCTGGCGGCCCACAGCATTGCCTACAACCTCGGCGAACAATGGGTGCCGGTGTTTTTCGACGCTTACGGGGTCCAGCCGGATCAGCAAAAAGTCGCCTTCTATCAGCTGCTGGACGAGTTTTTCTGAGGTGTGAAATCAGCGATGCGGGTGCACCGTCATTGACACAAGCTTGATCACAATCGGCCGCACCACGAGGATGCACAGAAACGCCACCGGCATCGCCAGCTTGTAGGCGTGCAACGCATTACTCAGGTAGTCGTTATCAATGCCGGAGTTGGCGGCGGTGATCACCAGCGACATCAGGAACGCCATGATCGTCGCCATGTACAGCGCAAACACATACGGCGTCACCCGCGACGACAGCTTGCGACGCGAGGGATACAAGGCTTCGGTGGTTGTTCTTTGATTCATATGGCTTTTCCATCCATTGACAGGGAGCCGGCACCTTAGCAAAGCCCCTGCCCCCCAACTAGACGGCCCGCCACAGGTACTTTATAAAGCAGAACTTACGAATCGAACCCACTCGGCGGGACACGGATGAATCTGTTGGCGGCGATTGCCAGTTTTATCAAAGTGGTCGAAGCCGGCTCCATCGTCGGCGCCGCCAAGACTCTGGGCGTCAGTGCGGCCGCCGTGAGCCAGACCCTCAATCGCCTCGAAACGCACCTCGGCGTACGCCTGCTGCAACGCACCACCCGCCGCATGGCCCTGACCGAAAACGGCGCGCAGTATTACGTAAAGGTCAGGCGCATCGCGGCGGATCTGGAGTCAGCCCAAAGCTCGATCATCAGCGATCAAGGCGAGCTGCAAGGTCGCTTGAGCATCGCCTCGACCTCCGCGTTCGGCCGGCATGTGCTGGCACCGCTGATTGCCGGTTTCGCCGCGCTGCACCCGCGCCTGCTGGTGGAACTGTCGATCACCAATGGCAAGATCAACCACATCCAGAACGGCATCGACCTGAGCCTGCGGATCAAGCCACAACTGGAAGACGGCATCGTGGCACGCAGGATCGTGTCCCTGCCCTTCGTCTTCTGCGCCGCCCCTGCCTACCTTGAGCGCGCCGGTGTACCGCAAGCGCCGCAAGACCTGCAGCACCACGCCTGCCTGGCGTTCCGCTACCCGCTGGACGGGCGCTTTCTGCGCTGGGGTTTTATCCGCGACGGCCAGCACTACGACACCCCGATCAACGCCACCGCCATCAGCGACGACATCGACGCCCTGGCGCAAATGGCCGTCAACGGCGCAGGCGTCACACGCCTGGCCGAATTCGTCGCCGCCCCCTATCTCGAAAGCGGTCAGCTGCTGCCGCTGTTCGAGCAATACCAGGCTGAACACCAGGCTTACGGCGAGCCGATGGAGATCTTTGCCTGCGTGCAGGAGCGTGCGGCGCTGACGCCGAAGGTCCGAGCGTTCATGGAATATTTGACGGAACATTTGAAGAAGCGCTGGCCGATGGAAAATGCTTTGGCCACCGCGTTTCACACACCTGATGAAAAGGGTTTGCAGTGAACACGCCACGTTATGCAAAAGACTCAGGGCAGCCCCCCGTACATCTGGCGTCGATCAAATCGACCGATTCGATGACGGGCCATCTGGTGTTTGCCGGTGCTGCAGCCGGAGAACGCACGCTAACGTTCACGTCCCACGCCGAGCTCGTACGCCTGCTCAACGAGCTGATGCTTGCGCGCGTACCTTTCGCGGCCGGAGGCATGTGCCCCGGCCCGGCGGATGAAGCGAGCTTGCTGATCGCCAACGCGCAGCTTGCAGGCCCCTACCTCGAGCTATCCTGGACGGGCCCGCAGCAATGGGTTGTACGCCAGATCACAGGCACCTGCGGTCAATGGCAGCTAGCACCTGACGTCAGCGAGATCGCCAACACATCATTCGATCCGGACTCGCTAAAAAGTCCATCCGAGACCTTGCGAGGCAGTTGCCTTTGCGGCGCAGTCAAATACCAGATCAACTCAAAACCAAAAGCGGTTGCTCACTGCCATTGCAGTCAGTGTCGCAAAAGCCATGGTGCAGCATTTGCCAGCTATGGCAGCGTGCTGCGTAATGACCTCGAGTTGTTGCAGGGCAACGACGACATCAAGTCTTATCCATCTTCTGAAGCAGTGCTGCGTCAATTTTGCACTCACTGCGGGGCTTCGCTGTTTTGGTCCCGCAGCCGAGGTGAGTTCTCGGACTGGATCTCAATAGCGCTGGGAACACTGGATACGGTTTTTATCCCTGACAAACAGCAGCATGTCGAGGTGACATCCAAAGCTTCGTGGTATGAAATTCAAGATCACTGGCCACATCGCTAGCACTGAACTGTCGATCACAGGCCGATTTTCCCGGCACTGATGGTACACAGCGGCGACTGATGGCGGGGTTAAACAGACTCGGGTGAGCGAACCGTAATTCCATCCCCGAGTTGCCGACCGCACGCACTCATCTGCTGCGTCACCCATTCGCGAAACAGCATGGCATTGGTGCTCTGCGCAAACGGTCGCGCTGACAACAGGCAATAGCTCGAACCGTCGCGCACAAAACCGAATGGCGCGATCAACTGGCCGGACTTGAGTTCGTCCTGCACCATCAGAAACGACGCCATGCCAATCCCCAACCCTGCCAGCGCCGCCTGAATGCACAGGTAGAAATGCGCGTAATCGACCCGGCTGGCGTCTGCCGCGGTCATATCCGCCAGCCGCAGCCAGTTGTTCCACGCCTGCGGGCGGGTCTTGCTGCGCAATAAGCAGGCGCTGCGCAAATGATCGCTTGCGGGACGACTGGACGGCACGCAGACCGGGCCGATCCACTCCTCGCAAATCGTCACGCCATGCACGCTTGCATCCCAATGGAAATCGTCACGATCGACAAGGTGATTGGTGCCGCTCTGATTGGCCTGGCAGCCTGTTTGATGATCCCGGGGGTTGCGCAGACTTGAGCCAGAGCGTTTATGCTGTCGCGTCTGATACCCGTCAGGTCATTCTCGGCACAATCACGATGAGGCCCGTTTCATGAGTAAAGCGCCCTACGTACCGCCCAAAGTCTGGAAGCACGAAGCACCGTCCGGCGGCCAGTTCGCCAGCATCAACCGCCCGATTGCCGGGCCGACGCATGACAAAACGCTGCCCGTGGGCAAGCATCCGCTGCAGCTTTACTCGCTGGCAACGCCCAACGGCGTGAAGGTGACCATCCTGCTGGAAGAGTTGCTCGCACTGGGGCACACCGGTGCCGAATACGATGCGTGGCTGATTCGCATCAACGAAGGCGATCAGTTCTCCAGCGGCTTTGTCGAGATCAACCCGAATTCGAAAATTCCGGCACTGCTCGACCGGAGCGCACAGCCGCCGATTCGGGTGTTCGAGTCCGGCTCGATCCTGTTGTATCTCGCGGAGAAATTCGGCGCCTTCCTGCCCAAAGACCCAGCCGGGCGCACCGAAACCCTCAACTGGCTGTTCTGGCAGATGGGCGCGGCGCCTTATCTGGGTGGTGGCTTCGGGCATTTCTACGCGTATGCACCGGAGAAGCTCGAGTACCCGATCAACCGCTTCACCATGGAAGCCAAGCGACAGCTCGACGTGCTTGACCGCCGTCTCGGTGAAAGCCGCTATCTGGCCGGCGACAGCTACACCATCGCCGACATCGCCGTCTGGCCGTGGTACGGCCAACTGGTGCGCAACAACGTGTATTCGGCTGCCGAGTTTCTAGCGGCCCAGGAGTACACCCACGTGCAACGCTGGGCAGAAGACATCGCCCAGCGACCGGCAGTCAAGCGCGGGCAACGCGTCAACCGCACCTGGGGTGACGAGGCGAGCCAGGTCGCGGAACGGCATCAGGCCAGCGACCTGGATTGATTCCAGGGCTTAAACGGTTTGCCGGCGCATGGTCAAAATCGCCGCACCAAAACCGATGAACGTGGTGCCCACCACCCGGCTGACCCAACGCGACAACGCGGGCCGGGTCAGCACACCCTTGGCCCGGGAGGCCAGCGCGGCATACAGGCTCAGCGACGTCACCGACAATGCCATGAAGATTGAGGTCAGGATCAGGAACTGCGGCAACAGCGTTGCGCCCTGATCAATGAACTGCGGGAACAGCGCGGTGAAAAACATCGTCGCCTTGGGGTTGGTCACCGCCGTGAGGAACGCCGACTTATACAGCTTCGTCCGGGTCGGCCGGCTCTTGCTCACGTCATCGGCAATGCCGTCGGGCAGCATCGGGCCTTTCTTGAACAACTGCTTGAGCCCCAGATAGAACAGGTAGCCGGCACCAAGAATTTTCACCGCATTGAACAGCCACTCGGAACTCGCCAGCAACGCCCCCAACCCCAACATCGCCGCCGCCGACAGGCAGAACAGGCCGCTGGCATTGCCCAGCGATGACCAGATCGCGCTGCGCTGCCCGTGAGCCAGGCTGTTGTTGATCGCCATCAAAGTCGCAGGCCCGGGACTGGCGATGGCAATTGCCGCAACCAGGGTGAAGGTCAGAATCGAGTGAGAATCCATTTTCAATGCTCGTGGGTAGTGAGGTGAGGCATGTTACCGCAGCTTCAGCTCTCTGCACGCGGATTCAGGCGATGGAAAAAAGTACCGGGCCTGACCCGGAGGCAGTGGCGGGTAAAGAGCTGGATACGCTGATCTACAAACCTGGGAATACGCGAAGAGTTCGCCTTTGATCCGGCGTACGACTTCCTCGCTGCCGGCGATATATGATGAGCGCTTTTGATCGCTGGCCATTGTCGGCAAAGGAACTCGCAATGCCCCCTGGAAAACGTGAACTGGCGCGGATCGAGCGGCGCTTGATTGCCACGCTCACTGACGCGTGTGAAACCGCAAAAGGTGAAATCAAAGGGTTCACCTGGCTGACCCACACCGCTGACCTGAACGAGTTGCCGGAAACCCTGACAGTCATCTGGGTGTTCGAAACCGAGGCAGACAAAACGCTCGCCCTGACGCAAGCCAAAGCACGCATCTTCGAACTGACGGCCACCGCACTGAGGGAAGCCGACATCGAACTGATCCCTTCAGACCGCTGCGTGCGTTTCGACTCCGAACAAGAGTGCCTGCGCACGCACGGTGGCAACTGGCGTGAGCGTCTGGCGCAAAACACGCGGGGGCAACGGTGATGGAGCTGTAAGCACCCGGCTTTCGATCAGGTTCGCTATCATCCTTCGCAGCTGGCTTTCTCCTTCAGGGACAGTTAAACCATGGAAAAGTCCAAACCAGATCCAGGTTCCGATTGGGTAGTGCGCAGCACTCAGCCGGGGCGGATAGAACGCATCGAGGCCTGGTTTGGCGGCCATGGCTACCAGCCACATCGGCACGACACTTATTCGATCGGCCGCACACTCTCCGGCGTGCAGAGCTTTCACTACAAGGGCACCTTGCGCCACGGTTTGCCGGGAAACACTTTGCTGCTGCATCCAGATGAACTGCACGACGGCATGGCCGGGACCGAAGCAGGTTTCCACTATCGCATGGCCTATATCGACCCGGCCCTGATTCAGCAGGTTTTAAAGGGTGAGCCGTTACCCTTTATCGCCGGCGGCCTCTCCAGCGATCCGCGTCTGTATCGGGCCAGCGAATCCTTCGTGCAGGCGATGGATCACGCACTCGATCCGCTGGAAGAACAGGACGCCCTGTTTGAGCTGGCAATGGCCCTGCGAGCGGTGGCGGGCAAACCTCGTGGACGCAAACTGCTCGACTACCCGGCAGCCGAGCGCGCCAGAGAATTCATCATGGCCCACCTGCACCAGAGCGTGACGCTGGAGATGCTGGAGCACGCCAGCGGCCGTGAAAAGTGGAGCCTCTCCCGGGACTTCAGAGTGCTGTTCGGCACCAGCCCTTATCGTTTCGTGACCCTGCGTCGCCTGGATGTATTCCGCATGCTGGTACTTGACCGGTTCTCGCTGGTGGACGCCGCGCTGGCGGCGGGTTTTCACGACCAGAGTCACATGACCCGACACTTCACCCGCACTTATGGTGTATCTCCGTCGCGTTGGCTGGAGCGCGTGCGCGCACAGGATCAACTTGCAGGATCGTACAAGCATTGCCAATCGCCCCTTCGCTAGGCTGACGACTCCCGTTTGAGAGAGGATCTGTCATGCCACACACCCGCAAAGAACCGAGTCTGCACGCCATCAATCTGGCGCAAAAAGCCGCACTGATCGACCAGCAATGGAGCCCGCGAGTGGTCGCCGAAATGAATGACTACCAGTTCAAGGTGGTTCGCATCGAAGGTGAGTTCATCTGGCACTCCCACCCGGAAACCGATGAAGCCTTTATCGTGATCGAAGGCACGCTGCGGATCGATCTGCCCCATGGCAGCGTCTACATCGGACCAGGTGAGTTGTACGTCGTGCCACGCGGGATCGAGCATCGGACGGCAGCAGAGGGAGAAGCGCGATTGATGATGATCGAGCCTCGGGGCGTACGTAACACCGGGCACGAAGGTGGGGAGCGCACGGCGGACAACGACGTCTGGATCTGAACAGAATGCGCCGTGAAACCGTGGCTTGACGGCGCCTTTGATGAGTTTTCCAGCCCTAGCGTTGCCGCTGATACTGTGCCACCAACTGGTCGAGAAACTCGAAGAGCTTGAGGTTCATCTCCTCATAGACATTGGTTCGAAGCGCCGCCGGCTGCTGCACGAATCGACGTCCAGTCGCCGCTGCCAACTCGTCGCCGGACGCGCCAATCAAGGACTCCACGGCATCCGCCGTGAACTCCATGTGGCACTGAAAGCCGTAGACCAGATCGCTGTACTCGACAATCTGTCGCGGGCAACCTTCACTTGCGGCGAGGATCTTCGCATCCGCCGTCAGCCCCGGCATATCGTTGTGCCAATGCCCTACCTCCAGCACATCGCCGAAGTGCGCCACCTTCGCATTGCCCTTCCCCGCCTCCGTCAGCCTGATCGCAAACTTGCCGATTTCCTTTTCCGGGCTGTGACCGTGTGCAGCCCCCAGCGCCTCACCCACCAGTTGCGCCCCCAGGCAGACGCCCACTACCGCTTTGTTCGCCTTGATGGCTTTAGCGATCAATCCGCACTCGGCAGCCGCGTCGAAATGCGGGCATTCCTCAAGCGTAGTCGCCGGCGATTGCGGGCCACCCAGCACCACCAGCAGGTCAATGCTCTCCACGCTTTCGGGCAAGGCATCGAACGCGTGGACATGCGAATAGCTTGCCTTGTACCTTCGCTGCAGAATCCAGGTCTCATAGGCACCGGGCAACTCGAATGCTTCGTGAACCACGAAATGAACGTTCATTGAAAATCCTTGATGGGAGGCGCGATGGAGCGACACGCAAAAGACTATATGACACACAGTGTCATTAGCAAGCCTGGCTTTCGGCCGGAAACGCTCCCGCTACATGCCCTGCGGATCTTCATAATTCGGCAGGTCGATTGCGTCAGCCTTCGGTGAAAGAATCTTTGCGAACAAGCTCCTCAACCCCGGTGCGGTGGCCATCCTCAACACTGCGTGGCCGAGTGCAATGCCCAGACGTGAATGTGGCGATGCCAGTCTCGGCGCGAACCCGGGCACGCTTTGCGCCTGCGTCACGTAAGGACGCAGGCGCTTTTCGTAAGCCGCGAACGCTTGGGTGTGGTCGGCGTGGCGGCCCAGTTCACCGGCCAGCACATACGCGCCGCACAATCCCAGGCTCGTGCCCATGCCGCTGATGGGCGAGGCACAATAGGCTGCATCGCCCACCAGCGCGATGCGCCCCTTGGACCAACGGGGCATCTTGACCTGCCCCACTGCGTCCAGATAAAGGTCGGTTGCATCCTCCAGCGCAGCGAGCACGCGAGGCGTCTCCCAACCGGCATCGGCGAACATGTGCTTGAGCAACGACACCTGCTGATCCTTCGGCAGTTTCTCGTACCCGCTCGGCGCTTGCTGGAAAGACAAAAAGGCCCGCGTGGTGCCCAGATTATCCGGGCGCAAACACACACAGCGGCCGCCGGGGATGTTGTACCAACGCATGACCTGACCATCGCTCGGCTGCCGAGGCACGGTGAAATAGGCGGTGTAGAGATTCAGGAGGCGGCGCTGGACTTCATCGCCAAATACCTGATTGCGCGTCGCCGAGCCGATGCCTTCGGCGACAATCACCAAATCGTAAACCTGCTCACTTCCCTGCTCGAAGCGCACCTGCACCTGCTCGCCATCGTCCTCGATGGTTTCGATGCTGTCGCCGAACCGATACGTGACCCGCTCCTGGCTGTGGCGGATCAAGAGTTTGGCGAGTTCGCCGCGCAGGATTTCCAGTTCGGCGATAGGGCCGTCACCCTCAAACGCATCCACATCAATGAACGCTTTGGTCTGATTGCCCCGGTCAACAAAGGCGATGCCCTGCTCATGGGTCGTGTTCGCCCGGATCTGGCCCTCAAGCCCCATACGCTGAACGACGATACGACCGGCACCCCGCACGTCGATCGTCTGCCCGCCATCGCGAAACGCCGGCGCCCTCTCGACCACGGTGACGTCCATGCCCTGCCGGGACAGCCAATAGGCCAGGGCAGGCCCGGCGATGCTTGCTCCGCTCACCAGCACTTTTTTTGCTTTCATCGCGCGCCCTGCTGTTCAGCGTCAGGATCAGCGCTACCGGGCAAGGTACTGCGGTAGACCTCGATCACCTGCCCGAGAAACCCCTCGACCACCGCGCGCTCCCGCCCTTCGAGCGCGCCGAGCACAGCGCTCAGGCCATTGAGCATTGGCGCGACATGCCGATAAGCCTGCGCCACCGACTCGGCTACGGGACAGACCAGCACCCGACGCTTGTCATCGAGCTGGCGCTCACGGACCACATGCCCGGCGCGCTCCAGTCGGTCGATGACTTGAGTAATGCCTGCGGTGGTCACAGAAAGCCGCGCTGCAAGCTCGGTGGGTGGCAGCGGTCCGTCCGTGATCAGGTGCTCCAGCGCGGCCATGTCGGTCTGATTGATGCCCAGGGCCATGCCCAGATGGCTCGCCGATTTTCGGGTCAGGATAGCGATCTGCTGCAGCTGCTGGCCGACGGTGTCGCTGGCGATTTGCAGATTGCGTGGGTCTTCGGCGGGGGGTGAAGGTGACTTCATGCTTAGCGGCTATCCAGAATTTCGAGGCTGATCGTGATGAGAAAAGCCAAGCTAACATATAGCTAACTTGCTTAGCTAGTTTCCGAAGCCGGGTTGATGAATGGCCCGCATTGCCGAAAAGACTCTAGGTAGGTTTCAAGTACCGATAAAGCGTCTGACGACTGATATCAAAATCACGTGCCAATCTGGATTTGCTTTCCCCGTTGCTGGCTCGGCCAATCAAACTGACAACCTGACTGTCAGACAGTTTTTTCTTGCGGCCTCTGTAGGACCCCCGACTCTTTGCGGTAGCAATTCCTGCGGCCTGTTTTTCCCTGGTCGCCGCACGCTCGAACTCTGCGAGCTGCTCCATGACGGCAATGATGGGCTCCACCACTTCAAGACAGTCATGGCGAAAAATCAGGCTTTCATTCAGAAACTCGAGCGTTACCTGTTTTTCCATCATCTGCCGAATGATGCTGCACAACTGTTCGGTGCTGGAGGTGAGCGATGCCATGCTGTCCACCACCACGGTGTCTCCGCATTGCACGTAACGAATCAGCCTTTGAAGGCCTGCGCGATTCACGGAATTGTCGGCAAGCTCATCGAAAAACATTGCGTCAAATACATCATGACGGCTGATTTTCTCTGTGTTGTCCTCGGACGGTTGTAGAGACAGCCGGAAATATTTTATGCGGTGCAATCTCATGGTGCCTCCTTGGCAATACTTGTACGCATGCATTTTATATTTGTACAAACTGTAACTAAATAATCAAATAATTACACAACACCTGTAACACTTGACCCACCCAAAATACACAGTTGCAAAGACGGGTACTTGCCTTATCATTTCAAAACCCGAAATGATTCTAGCAAGCTTTTTGGAATGCCGTCGATTTGGCACTTATTGAATAGCGCGCACGCACTTTGCGCGGTGTTTTTTAGCACCTGATGTTTTATCGCTCGAACAATTGACGTGACCGGCTTGACGGGACGGGTAACTCCCCGGCGCAAACAGAGGATGAATAAATGAATGTCATGGAAAACACCAGCCCACTTGAACGCCCTGATACCGATCAGGAAAAGATCGAGAATGTAACCAGGCGCATTACCGAACATGGCAATTATCTACGCAAGCGTTATCCGGTCCTGCAGTATCAGAATGCTCTTGGTGCGAGCGTCATGGCGTTTTCCCTGATAGGGATGGTCGTCACGGGTGGCCTCTACCTGGAGGGTTTTATCCCCGGATGGCTGTGTATTCTGGTCAATGCGCTGCTGACTTCGTTCATTCATGAAATCGAACATGATTTGATTCATCGTCTTTACTTCAGAAAACAGCCGCTTGCGCACAATGCCATGATGTTTTTGTGCTGGCTGGCCCGGCCGGGAATGCCCAGTCCGTGGCTAAGGCGCAATTTGCACTTTCATCATCACAAGGAATCCGGAACCGAGACGGATGTCGAGGCGTGGATCACCACCAGTGGCAATCCGTGGGGAATACTTCGGTTATTGAAACTCATGGATGGATTTGTATTTGGTTTTCTAAATGCAGTTTTTGCTCCGGGATGGCGGCAAAAGGTAAAATTGTTGGGCAAGATTATCCGCCTCAATACACCGTTCGGTCTTTTATATTGGGGATGCTGGTATCTGTTCCTCGGCTACCATCTGTATGTCTGGCTTGGCTCGATCATTGGACAGGAAATCCATAGCTCTGCTGCGACGCTGACGTTAATGAACATCATCAATAGCGTAGTTGTTATTCTGATCGCCCCAAACATGATACGGCAGTTCTGCCTGTTCTTTATAAGCTCAAACATGCACTACTACGGCGATGTTGCCCCACGCAATGCGCTACAACAAACCCAAGTAATGAATCCTTGGTGGTTGTGGCCGTTTCAGCTGTTCTGTTTCAACTTTGGCAGCACTCACAGCATTCACCACTTCGTGGTGAGAGACCCGTTCTATCTTCGTCAGATGACGGCACCTTATGCTCATAAAGTCATGGCCGAGGCAGGTGTCAGATTCAATGACTTCGGCACCTACAAGCGTGCGAACCGCTTCTCCATGGATCACTCTCACACTCGGTCGCGGGGGTGAATTTCCCAACAAACACTAATTGTTTGAAGCACTTCAAATAGGAGGAACTCGAGGGATGAAAGCGCAAGGGATGTGTGCCAAGCAGTTCGAAGCGGTCAAGCAAGCCTTCGAAGACATGTTTGATGATCCTCAAGAGCGCGGGGCCGGGCTCTGCGTGCAGGTCGGCGGAGAAATGGTTGTCGACCTGTGGGCCGGCATGGCCGATCAGGAGGGCAAGAAGCCCTGGGCCCGCGATACGCTGGCCAATACCTTTTGCGTTGTAAAACCCTATGTTGCGGTGGCCATTCTGATGTTGGTCGAGGCCGGCAAGCTCGAACTGGATGCGCCTGTGGCCCGCTACTGGCCGGAGTTTGCCCAAAACGGCAAAGCCAGGGTCACCCTGCGTCAGGTGATGAACCACACTGCGGGCCTGCCGGCACTGCGCGCACCCGACCATAACCCCATGATGTATGACTGGGAGCATATGGTGCGGATCCTCGCGGCCGAGCCGCTTTGGTGGGAAGCAGGAACAGACCTGGGGTACGGCACCACCACCTTTGGCTGGATTCTTGGTGAGTTGATTCGTCGGGTGGACGGACGAGATCCCTGTGTCTTCATCCACGAAGAGATTCTGGCCCCCCATGAACTCGACGTTCACCTTGGCGTGGACGACCAGGACTTTCATCGAATTGCTCGTTTCGACAGTGCCACGGGACGCGTTGGTGATCCGTACTCGCAAGCCTTGCGAACCGTGCTGAAAAACCAGCCAGCACATGTCGCGACACTCGCCTTCACCAACCCCGGGATGGTGCCTCGACGAACCAGTGATCCTCGCTGGTGGGCCTACCGTCAGCCGGCTGTGTGTGGTCACGGCACCGCTCATGGCCTCGCCGGTTTCTACAGCGCATTGCTGGCCGGACGCTTTATCGGTCGCGAACTGCTCAGCGAATTCACTCAAGAGCACAGTCATGGCATGGATCGGGTATGGATGCGCCCAATGCGTTATGGATTAGGCTGCATGCTGGAACAGCAAATCGACCCGACAGCTTCCCACGCCATGGGCCCGGACACCTTTGGTCATATCGGCCTGGGTGGCCCGATAAGTTTTGCCGACCCCGAAAAGCAAGTGAGCTTTGGTTTCGTTACCACGACCTCGGGCAGCCATTCGATGATTGATCCGCGCCCTGGCCGGCTCTCATCGCTGGTCTATGCGGCGCTTTGAGCGGGATATCCATCAGGCAGGGTGCGTGCTCAAGGCTACGCACCAGCCACTCTCTGCCCAGGCTCTTGCCGCAACGGGCCAAGGCCTCGAAACCCGATCCACCTGGCACCTCATCTGCCGCCGTTCAGGCGCAACGCCAATACCTGCAAATGCCCCGAACTTATGGCAATCGCCAACAGCACCAGCATGATCAACAGCCAATCAGTGGCACCTGGATGCTGGCCGAGGATCGCCATCGAACTGAAGATGCCAAACACCGGAATCAACAGTGACAACGGTGCTACCCGCGACATCGGGTATTCACGCAACAACAGGTTCCAGCCCCAGTAACTGAAATGCGTCGCGGCGTAGACCTGGAAAGCCAGTGAAAACAAGGTCATTGCATTGAACTGTGAAGGCAGCGCGCTGAACGGCGCCGAGCCATGCAACAACCACGTCAGCAACAGCAGCGGAATCGGCGGAAACAGGCTGGCCCACACCACGAAGGCGAAGATCTCACGGACCTTCGAGACCTTGATCACAACGTTGCCGATACTCCATGCCATTGCGCTACCGATGACCAGCGCCACACCGGCCCTCGATGCATCGCCGGGGCTGCTCACCACGATCCCGAGCAACCCTGCGGCTGCCAGCACGCTCCCGACCCATTGCGCCCGCCGCAGACGCTCACCGAAAAAAATCACTCCCCAGCCCAAAGTGAAAAATGCGCTGCACTGGATCAGCAGCGACGCAGTGCCGGGTGGCACGCCCCAAGCGATTCCGACGTTGATCAACGCCCACATCGCCACGCCAAAAATCAGCCCGTAGGCGGCCAGCCAGCGCAAGGCAACGCGCGGCCGTTTGACGAAAAACACCCAAGGCAAGGCAGCCAGCGCAAAACGCATCGCGGTCAATAGCAGCGGGTCGATGCCGGCAAGCCCAAGCTTTGTCACGGGGAAATTCAATCCCCAGACAGCCGTTACCAACACGGCGAGTAATACATGTTTTTTCTGCATATTCAGTCTTTCTCGACGCACAGCGGAAATGCTCGTGCGCAGAGAAATATGCAGGCAATCGATCTGGCCTGCTTTCCGTGGCAGGCCAACTTTCATTAGAATCGGGCCATGCGAGAAACAATCCAGGATACCTATCAGAATATTGCGCGCGATGCCGTCGTGACGGCGCGCGACTACGCCGACGGCGCACTGTTCCCGCGCCATGACCATCAACGTGGTCAGTTTGCGTACGCCGCCAGTGGTGTCATCACCGTGTTTACCGATGACGGCAACTGGGTCGTGCCACCCCAACGCGGCATCTGGGTTCCGGCGCAACTCCCCCACTCCATGCAGATGCGCGGCCCGGTCACCCTGCACAACACCTATATCCGCAAACACGCGGCTCGCCGACTGGGCCTGCCGGAGCAATGTCAGGTGCTGGACGTCTCGCCGTTGTTGCGCCAGTTGTTGTTGAAGGCCATCGATGTGCCCCCGCGATACTCCATTCAGGGACGTGACGGTCATTTGATGGGATTGCTGCTGCACGAAATTGCCGACATGCCCGCGCTGTCCCTCAATGCCCCGCTGCCGACAGACCCGCGTCTTGCGAGGGTCTGTCGTGAGTTTCTGGCCCAACCTTCGCTGGAGGTGAGCGTCGACGATATGGCCCTGCGCGCCGCAATGAGTCGCCGGACCTTCACCCGGCATTTTCGGCTGCATACCGGGATCAGCTACATCGAATGGCGACAGCAAGCCTGCCTGCTCGCAGCGATTGTCCAGCTAGGCAAAGGTCAGCCGGTGACACAAGTCGCCCTGGCGTTGGGTTACAGCAGCTCAAGTGCTTTCGCGACGGTGTTCAAGCAATTGCTGGGGGAAGTGCCCAGCCGTTATTTTGTCGAGCCATAGGTTCAGGGCGCATGATTGATAACGTTGCCCCCGGCCACAGCCGAAAGCCGTCAGCCATTAACAGCAGAAAACCACCGTATGCAAACACTGAACATGACCAACGCTACAGCGCCAGCATCGTCCGCTTCAATTGGAGGGCCACACCATGGACGCTATTGCCGATTACTCAAATGAACACCATCTCCAGCCTTTATTACAAACAAATGACAGGAATTACGCCCGATTAGTCCACAAACGCGACACCCACGTTGAGCCCGAATCCCGGCTGAGATAGAACACCTTGGCAGCATTGGCCGCAGTGGCTCAATCCGTGTTTTAAGGGCTCAAACGTGAAAATAAAAATAAACCAGATCTCCCCCTTGTTCCTCTCTCTACTGATGCTGCATGGCGCTCCCGCCTTTGCCGAAGAAGCCGCCAGCCCGCCATCGAATCTTCTGACCGCCGCCGTCGCCTGGAAGCAGACCGCCGCCGAGTTCGAGGCGCTTTATTACCAAGGGTTCAACATCGCCCGAATGCAACTGGATCGAGCGCTGCAGGCGCACAAGCCGGGCGATAGACCATTGGCGATCATCAGCGATGTCGACGACACCGTGCTCAGCAGCAACAGCTATTGGGGCTACATGATCAATGCCGACAAGGAGTTTTTCGACGACGCGGCCTGGGACCAATGGGTGGCTGACAATGGCCCGGTTGCCACGCCCGGTGCGGTGGACTTCCTCAGCTATGCGCAATCCAAAGGCGTTGAGATTTTTTACGTCACCAGCCGCGACCAGGGTGAAAAAACCTATGAATACGCCTTGGCGAACCTGCGCAAAAACAACCTGCCGGTGGCCGACGAGAAACACCTGACGGTTTACCGTGACAGCTCCAACAAGGAGCCGCGTCAACAGGAGATCGCCAAGGATTACGATGTGGTGGTGATGCTCGGTGACAACCTCAACGACTTCAAGCGCAAGTACTACGTTGCAGACGTCAAACAGCGCACCAGCCTGATGACCGAGGACAAGGAGCAGTTCGGGCGCAAGTTCATTATTTTCCCGAACCCGACCGATGGGCACTGGCTCAAAGCGATTTTCGGCGACTCGGAACCACCGGCCACCGCGCAGAATCGTGCGAAGTTCAAGGCGGCAGCGGGTTCTACGGCCTGGCAGCCCAAGCAGTAACTTGCTAATGCGATTGTCAGTCAGCGGGGGCGGCAACTAATGTCGTCCCCTGCTCGGCCCGACCGGGATCCGCGAATTCTCAGATAAACGCAGCCTCGACAAAGGCCTCCAGCGTTTTCTCTTGCAGTATCTCGATGGAAAAATGCCCGAAGCGCTTTGGCAACCAGATAATCCGTCTCCCGGAGGTGGCTCCCATCGAAACGATACTCATGGTAAGCACGACGCGATTGTTCATGTAGTCGGTTTCATCACCGATTTCCCCATTGGAATACCTTCCCGTCTGTGAGACAAAAGCCCGAGCCTTTCGAGGCAACCACGCCATCAAGGAGCGCTGCACCCCATGGATGAAACCATCACTTACCGAACTGCGACGGTCGAAGACGCACTGAGCATGTGTGAGCTGGGCCAACTGCTCAATGAGGTGCACCACACGGCCCGCCCCGACATTTATGCCCCGGCCACCGTGGAGTTTTCCCGCGATCTGCCTCACTGGTCAGGCCTTTTCGAGAAGCCGGGCCATGTTGTTTTCATCGCCAGTGTCGATGACCAAGCGGTGGCGTTTATCACCGCCAGCCTGTCGGCCAGCTCAGGGCCATTGATGCAGCCGCAAAACGTTGTGCGCATCGGCTCGGTGTGTGTCGCCGAACCGTTTTCGGGCAAAGGCATAGGGCGCGGGCTGATGGCGCTCGTGAAAAACTGGGCAGTCGAACAGGATGCTCAGGATCTGCGTTTGACCGTCTGGCCGTTCAATAGCCGTGCCGCGCGGATGTATGCGGAGTTCGGATTTGAACCCCGCGCCTTTGAAATGGGCATGCGTTTGTAGACGCTTGCCCGCTCGCAGAACCCTGCCTCAACCCAAGCGCATCGACAGTTCGATGTCGTCGGCAAACGGCACGGACAGGTAACCGTTCTGCGGTGCGCGCACGTAAGCCAGGTACTCCGGGCAATAGTTGGTGTTATCCGCCACCACCAGCGCGCCCGGTTTCAGGTGTTTTTCCACCAGGTTCAACACGTCGCCATACAACGCTTTGGCGCCATCGAGCAGGAGCAGATCAACTGAAGGCGGCAGGTCGCTGGCGAGGGTGACGAGTGCGTCGCCTTCACGGATCTGCACCAAGTCGCTGACGCCGCCTTCGACGAAGTGATGACGCGCCAGGGCGATTTTCTGCGGTTCGAATTCGCTGCCGATCAACACGCCGCCACCGTTGTCGCGCAGCGCCGCCGCCAGGTGCAGGGTCGACAGGCCGAACGAGGTGCCGAACTCGACAATCGCCTTGGCCCTGGCATTGCGCGCCAACATGTACAACAGCTTGCCGGTGTCACGGGAGACCGGCAGCCACAAGTCCTTGAGCATTGCGTAGAGCTTCAGGTACTCGGTCTTGCTGTGCATCAGGCGTTCGCGCTCCGCGCCGGATACCGTTTCCAGCAGCGGACTGGTGGCGGCGCTGGCCTGGTTGTAGAGGCGTTCGATCAGGCTCGCCAGTGGTTCAGTGGTCAGGGTTGTCATGATTGCTTTCCGTCAACAGGGGATTAAGATGCGAGCAATTCGTCGCATTTAAATGATGCGAGTGATTCACCCGATCCGCTATTCGCGTTTCCCCCGAGGCCCGAGCCGCCAATGAGCAATCGCCAGACCGCCCGTATTTCCTCACGCAAACAGCCGCAGCAGGCACGCTCCACCGATCTGGTCGCGGCGATTCTGCAGGCGGCTGTTCAGGTTTTGACCGAGCATGGCGCCACCCGATTCACCACCGCACGGGTCGCGGAAAAGGCCGGTGTGAGCATCGGCTCGCTGTATCAGTACTTCCCCAACAAGGCCGCGATCCTGTTCCGTTTGCAGCGCGATGAGTGGCTGCACACCACGCAGATGCTGCAGCGGATTCTGGAAAATCTCGAGCAGCCACCACTTCTGCGCCTGCGCACATTGGTGCAGGCATTTGTCCGTTCGGAGTGTGAAGAGGCACAGATGCGCGGCGCGTTGAACGATGCCGCGCCGCTGTATCGCGACGCCCCCGAAGCGCACGAAGTGCGCGCGGCAGGACGGCAGATCTTCGCCGCGTTCATCTCGCAACTGTTGCCCGAAGCCAGCGGGCCAACGCGCGCGGCGGCCTGCGAACTGATCCTGACCACGCTCAGTTCGGTGGGCAAGGATTTTTCCGCCAGCCCACGCGCCGATCTGGAAATCACCGCATTCGCCGACGGCCTGGCGGACATGTTCAGCGCTTACGTGGTGGCGCTGAATCAACCTTCAGGGTAAATCGGCTGCGTGCGGTCTGATGCGGGTGAACTGCTGTTCTGTCACGAGCGTGCCCCACTGATTGCCCTGCTCTTCCTTGCTCAGTTCGAAGCCGGACGCTTCATACAGTCGGCGCGCGGCGTCGAGGCCCTTGAAAGTCCAGAGCTGAATGGCGTCAAAACCCTGCTGATCACAAAACGCCACGGCCGCATTCAGCAGCTGCCGGCCGACACCGCACCCGCGGCAACCATCGTCGAGGATGAACCAGCGCAAATGCGCTTGCTGATGACCCAGGTCCTGCCCGTCGATCGCGATCGAACCGACGATGCGCTCGTTGAGGGTCGCGACCCAGATCTGGTTGCACGGCTGATCGAGGCGCCCGACGAACTCTGCCACGCCACTGGCGACCCGGCTTTCGAAGATCGCGCCGAAACCGGCATGCCGCGAGTAGTAATCGGCATGCATTTGCGCCACGCGGCCAATCAGGCCCGGGCGGTAGCCGGCGCTGATCGACAGGTTCGGCGTGAGTGTCTGTTCAGCGCCCAGGCGAATGCTCTTGAGGGCGTGGGCGTAGGTCGTGAGGCCTTGCGCCACGCTCTGTTGCTGCGAGGGATTGAGCGCCTGCAATGCCTTGTTGACCTGCGCCTGCCCGAAAGCGTGAATGGCGGCGACGGTCTGCCGGCCTTGCGGCGTCAGCTGCAAGCGCTTGACGCGAGCGTCCTCGGCGGCACGCTCCTGGATCTCGCCGGCCTTGATCAGCTTGCCGACCATGCGGCTGACACTCGACTTGTCCAGCCCCAGGCTTTGCGCCAACTGCGCAGCGCTCACACCGTCCCCTGCCTCGATTTCCAGCAACGCGTGGACACCCGAGGCGGAGTAGTCGGTCGCTGCCAGCGTGGCGCGCATGAAGCCCAGTTCCCGCACCATGGTGCGCGACGCCGTGCGGATGTCTTCGATCAACGCTGGGGCAATCGTCATGACCAATCGCCTCTGAAAAATGGTTGTACGATACAACCATAATCCGCTACCGCTGTGCAACGGGCCGACTACGCTGAGTAACAGCCAAACGCATCGGGTCGACAAATCCGGCAGCAGGTTCCACCATGGCCCCTTTCCTTGAAATGACAGCGAGGCGTTGTAATGAGCCAATCCACCATCCGCGCGTTGATCCTTGATGACTACGCCGACAACAGCTTTCGCGAAGCACAGATCGAACGCCCGGTGCCGCAAGCCAACGAGGTACTGGTGCGCATCGTGGCCAGTGGCGTGAACCCCATCGACTACAAGATCCGCACCGGCAACGCACCGTACGCCATGCCGCAGCTGCCAGCGATTCTCGGAACTGACATGGCCGGCGTGATTGAAGCGGTCGGCGCCAACGTCAGCCATCTGTCAGTGGGCGACGAGGTGTTCGGCATGGTCGGCGGCGTGCGCGGCCTGTCGGGGTCGCTGGCCGAATACCTGGCGGTGGATGCCGACCTGGTGGCGCTCAAGCCGAAGAACCTCGGGTTCCGTGAGGCGGCAGCAGTGCCGCTGGTGTTCCTCACGGCGTGGGAAGGTCTGGTCGACCGCGCGCACGTCAAGGCCGGTCAGAAGGTGTTGGTGCAAGGTGGCGCGGGCGGTGTCGGGCACATGGCGGTGCAAATTGCTGCGGCCTTGGGCGCTGAAGTGTTCGCCACGGTGTCGCCGGGCAAACGTGCGATTGTCGAAGGCTACGGCGCCACCGCCATCGACTATAAAAGCGTGCCGGTCGAGCAGTACGTAAACCAATTCACCGACGGCAAGGGTTTTGACGTGATCTACGACACTGTCGGCGGCCAGAGCCTGGATGATGCGTTCGCAGCGATCCGCCTCTACGGCCACGTCAGCAGTTGCGCGGCGTTCGGCACCCACAACCTGGCCACCGGTTCGCTGCGCAGTGCGACTCTGTCGGGGATTTTCGTGTTGCTGCCGATGCTCACCGGGATCGGGCGCAAGCACCACGCGGAAATCCTCGGTTACGCCACGCGGTTGATCGAGGAAGGCAAGGTCAAGCCGTTGATGCACGCTGAACGCTTCAGCCTCAGCCAGGCGCGACAGGCACACGACGCGGTGCAACAGGGCACGGCGATTGGCAAGGTGGTGATCGACGTCGCCTGAGCGGCAAAAAATCAGGGAAAAAAAAAGCCCCGCAACCGAATGAGGTGCGGGGCAAAGGATTGGTTGGTTGCGGCCAACCAAAGGAGCGCGGTTAAAACAGTTCGCAAGCCTGGGTCAGAGGCAATCCTGGGCAGCGCGTTCAAAGCTTGATGGCAGGAAGTTGGAGGCCAGCAAGTGGCGCTCGTAGATGAACACCTTGCCGCCGCTGCCGGCCTTGTAGGCTTCCAGCACGTTGTCCGCCGAGACTTTGCTCGGTACCACGATCCGGTAGCTGCGCTGCGTTTGCGAGACAGTCGGGTTCAGCGCACTGAGCTGCAGCTTCGGCACCACGCAATCGGCGTACTGCGCCGGGGTCTTGCTGGTCTGCAAGGTCAGCGTCGGGTCATTCGGCGCGGAAGCGCAACCGGCGAGCAGCAACGTGGCAACGGCCAGGGTCGGGGCAAATAAAGAACGCATCGGTGTAATCCTGAAAATAAAGGTTCGGTTCAACTGGCAGTGGTTCAGCGTCACGGCGCCGCCTCTGCCCTTTATGTTTTTGAGTATTCAGCTTGAAGCCACCAACGCCTTGAGCGAGGCATCGAACTGCTTCAAGGCATTGAGTTGCAGGTCACGTTGTTTCTCGATCTGCGCGGCAATCTCATGCGCCGCCTTGTCGTGTACCCAGACCGACGGGATCTGTTTCTCGACGGAGCCTTCGGCCTTGCCGATGTACTGCAGGTCGGCGTCGTAGAAACGCGCGATGAAGTGCGCTTCGAACAGGCTGTTCTGCTGGGTCAGCAAGCGGTTGAAGGTGTCGAGTTTCACCACGATGTCCGGATGTGCCTGAATCAGCGCATCGAGGTTGTCGTAGACAGTCACTGACATGAACTGGCGCTGCAGCGAGCTGAGCAACCAGTCGATCGCCAGCTCCGGATCAGAACTGCGCACAAAGGCTGCGCGAATCTGCGAGTCCAGCGCATCTTTGGCCCCGTGCAGCGCCATGTCGTGGTAACGCGTCAGGTACTGCAGGTTTTCCCGGGTGTTTTCGCTGTACAGCACACCCACGCTCTGCGAATGCTGCAACGTCGCGACGCTGCCGGCGATCGGTTGAAGATGACACGCACAGGCGTCGTCTGCGAAAGACGGTGCGGTGGTCATCACCCCGCCCATCAGCAGGGCGATCAGCGCCAGTCGGGTCAGTGTCTTCATCGCGCAATTTCCTTGAGCTGCGTGTTCAATGAAGGCAATTTTCCGCCTATTGCATACAAAGCTGAACTTGCGTTTCGTGATGGTCACTATTACTTCTAGCGATAGTTGCGCACGATAAAGACAGGTACACACTCATCCACAACGACCAGAACAACAGTGAGGTAGCCGATTTGAGAACCTTTGACCTGATCCGCGACGCGGTCTTGCCCGACTTTCGCGAGCGGGTGGCCGAATATCTGGTGCAGTACGAAAGCGTGTTGCTGGACAAAGGCATCACCGATGCGCAGCTCAAGCGTGACACCGCCAATCAGCTGCGCGGCTACCTGCGCGGGTTGAACACCACACGGGTATTGGGCATGGCCTACTGGGAAGAACTGGATCGACGGGTCATCGACACCTGGCTCGCGCCGGCGCCATGACCGACTAGACTTGCCGGGCTGCCAATGTCCCGTCAGTCGAACCGGAGGTGTCCCCATGAGCAACACCGAACCTGCAACTTTCAACGGCTGGGCCGCCACCGCTGCCGGCGCCCCGCTGGAACGCTACAGCTACGACCCCGGCCCGTTAGGCGCAGAAGACGTGGAAGTCGCGGTGGAATACTGCGGCGTCTGCCACTCCGATCAGTCACTGATCGACAACGACTGGGGCATCAGCCGCTACCCGTTCGTGCCGGGCCACGAGGTGGTCGGCAAAATCGTGCGCGTGGGTCCGCAGGTGCGCGGTCTCGAACTGGGCCAGCGCGTCGGCATCGGTTGGTACAAGGGCAGTTGCATGCACTGCTCATCCTGCATCAGCGGCTCACAACAGCTGTGCGGCACCGCCCAACCGACCATCATCGGCAGCCACGGCGGCTTCGCTGACCGTTTGCGCTCGCACTGGGCATGGGCAATTCCGGTGCCCGCCAATCTTGATCCGGCCATGGTCGGCCCGCTGTTCTGCGCCGGCTCCACCGTGTTCAACCCGTTGCTGCAGTTCGGCGTCAAACCCACCGACCGCGTCGGCGTGGTCGGTATCGGCGGCCTCGGTCATCTGGCGCTGCGCTTTCTCAACGCCTGGGGCTGCGAAGTCACCGCGTTTACCTCGTCGTTGAACAAACAGGACGAAGCCCGGCGTCTGGGCGCGCACAACGTGGTCGCCTCGACTGACAGCAATGCGCTGAAAGCGATTGCCGGTACCCTGGACTTCTTGCTGATCAGCGCCAACGCCGACCTTGACTGGACGGCGATGCTCGCCACCCTGCGCGGCAACGGCCGGCTGCATTTTGTCGGCATCGTGCCCAGCGCGATTCCGGTGCATGTGTTCGACCTGATCCCGCAGCAGAAATCCCTGTCCGCCTCCCCGGTCGGCTCGCCCGGGACGATGGCAACCATGCTCGAATTCTGCGCCCGGCATCAGATTCTGCCGCAGGTCGAGATGTTTCCCATGAGCAAGGTCAACGAGGCGGTCGACCATCTGCGCAGCGGCAAGGCGCGCTATCGCGTGGTGCTCGACGCCAGCCAGTAACGAAACCGTGCGGCGCCTGCCCGTGCAGACGCCGCCGTTCCTGCCAAAACAGGCCCAAACGCTTACAATCGCCGGTCTAACCGAACTTCAGACAGGCTCTTCAAGAAATGCCGCTCGATCCACCAACGATGCTGACCATCTCGATCGCTCTAGCGGCCGCTGCCGCGCTCTACCTGGCGGTCGAGTGGCGCAGTATTCGTGAGCCTTCGCTGCTGTTGTGGAGCGCCGGTTTCGCCACGATTACCGTCGGTTCCACCTTGGCCCTGCTGCGCAGCAACGGCTTTTTGCTGATCGGCATCTGGTTCGCCAACGGCCTGCTGGTGACCGCCCATTTCCTGTTTCTGCTGGGGGTGGCGCGCTTCACCCGGATTCGGCTGTCCCGGGCCTGGTACCTGATCTTCGTCACCTGGCTGGTGATGTTGCTGCTGCCGGACGGGCCGCTGTGGTCGAAGGTGATGCTGGCCGCCAACTCGCTGCTGGTGGCCGCCTCGACGCTCAAGGCCAGTCTGCTGCTGCGTCCGCATGGCAAATCGCTGAGCGTCGGCGCGGTGCAACTGCGCTACGTGTTGCTGGGCCACGGTATTTTCTATGTGGCCAAGGCCCTGACGGTGATGATCCCCGGGACACTGATCGATCTGGCCGCGTTCCGTGGCGAAATCATCCAGATCTCGCTGGTCGAGGGCGCGATGGCGATCATGCTGATCGCGCTGTCGATGACCGGCACCGAACGCTACCGGCGTGAAGAGCAGATCGCCCGGTTGGCCGCCCGTGATCCGCTGACCGCCCTTTTCAACCGCCGCGCCCTCGACGTGCGCGCCCCGCGCCTGCTGAGGGACGTCTCTGCGCAGCAACCCGGAGCGCTGCTGCTGATTGATATCGACAACTTCAAACTGGTCAACGACCAGTACGGCCACACTGCCGGCGACCGCCTGCTGGTGGCCTTGAGCGAGATGATCCGTGCCGAATCACCCGACGGCGCACTGGCCGCCCGACTGGGCGGAGACGAGTTCGTGATATTGCTGAATAACGCGCCGAGTGAACGCATCGTCGCCCTCGGCGACACCCTGCGCGATCAGTTTCAGCGCAGCGCCATTCAGGCATTCCCGACCTCGGAGCCGGTGACGCTGAGCATCGGCGCCACCCTGTTCAACAAGCCGCCAGCCAGCCTCGCAGCACTGATCGAGCAAGGCGATGCCGCACTCTACGAATCCAAGCGCGGCGGACGCAACCGCCTGCGCCTGACCGGACTCACCTCTTCAGGATGACCAGACCCATGCCCTGTTTCGACACTCCCCTGCAAGACCTCGCCGCCCCCGAAGGCGTCTGCTACGGCTGCGGCGGCCGCAATCCGCACGGGCTGCACGTGAAAAGCTTCTGGCACGAAGACGGCGTGCACGTCATGGCCGAACACCTGCCGGACGACAAATACTGTGGCTGGCCGGATCTGGTGTACGGCGGCTTGCTGGCGATGCTGGTCGATTGCCATTCCAACTGGACGGCGATGGCCTGGCACTACCGCAACGAACAGCGTGCACCGGGCAGCCTGCCGCGTATCGACTGCGTGACCGGCAACCTCGGCATCAAGTTCATCAAACCCACACCGATGGGCGTGCCACTGACCTTGCGCGCCAAGGTCGAGGGCGACGTCGGGCGCAAGACGCGGGTGATCTGCGAGGTGTACGCCGGGGATGTGCTGACGGCGATTGGCGATTCGGTGTTTGTGCGGGTCGATACCGGGCAACTGGCAGACGCAGCTCACGGGCGACAGGCATAGAGCAAACGCGGCTAGGCGCGACCCTGTCGAAAACGCAGAAGCTATCGCAGACCGCACTTCCCAGGAGTTTCCAACCCGTGTCCGAGCTGCCGATCCACTTCGCCTACACCCGACGCTTCAACGCCGTGCTCGCCTATATCGAGGCCCATCTCGAGGACGACTTGTCGGTGAGTACGTTGAGTCAGGTGGCGAACTTTTCGGTGTTTCACTTCCATCGGCAATTCAGCGCCTTCGTCGGCGTGCCGGTCTCGCGCTACGTGCAGCTGATGCGATTGCGCCGAGCGGCGCATCGGCTGGCCGCGCAACCGGAGCACTCGATACTCGACGCCGCGTCTGACGCCGGGTTCGAGAGTCCGGAAGCGTTCAGCCGAGCGTTCAGGCGCGACTTCGGCATGACGCCGAGTGCCTTCAGGAAGCAGCCGAACTGGCAGACCTGGAATGCGGTGTTCGCCATCCCTCACTTTTCCAGGAGCGTCATCATGCACACCAGAATCATCGATTTCCCAACCGTACGGGTCGCCGCACTTGAGCATTGCGGCTCGCCGGGTGAGGTTCAGCAAAGCGTGCAGAGATTCATTGCGTGGCGCATGCACAGCGGGCAGTCGCCCGTGGCGTCGAGTCGCACCTTCGGCATTCCCTACAACAACCCCGACACCACACCCGCGGAGGATTTTCGCTTCGCCATTTGCGGTGAGATTGACCAGGCCGTCACACCCAATACGTTCGGCGTGCGCGAAATGGTCATTCCCGGCGGTCGTTGTGTGGTGGTACGACACGTGGGTTCACCGGATCACATCGGCGAAACGATCTACCCGATCTACCGCGACTGGCTGCCAACCAGCGGCGAGGAATTGCGCGATCATCCGCTGTTTTTCCATTACCTGAGCGTGTATCCGCAGACGCCGCAGGAGCAATGGCAAACGGACGTGTACGTGCCGTTGCAATCGTAAGAGCCGCCGAGGTGTTTTTCCGCTTGTCGTGTGCAATGCCAACCCCTTATAAGAGCGGCTCTTTCTCTCGAACTAAAGGATGTACACATGAGCAATGCCTGGAACGAAGGGTATTTCACCGACGAGGGCTACACCTACTCGTACAGCCGGGAAATCAACCCGGTGTTCCAGCGCTTTTGTCTGTTGTTGCGTGGCTTTGCCACGCTGGAAAATGCCGGCGGCTATCACTGCGAGCTGGGCTTCGGTCAGGGCGTCTCGATCAACATCCACGCCGCCGCCAACCCGGGAAACTACGTCGGCACGGACTTCACGCCGTCCCAGGCGGCGCATGCCATCGCTCTGGCCAACGACTGGAACAGCCAGGCGCGGCTGTACGATGACAGTTTCGAGCAACTGCTGGCCCGCGATGATCTGCCGGCGTTCGACAGCATCAGCCTGCATGGCATCTGGACGTGGGTCAGCCGGGATAATCAGCAACTGATCGTCGAGTTCGCCCGTCGCCACCTCAAGCCGGGGGGCCTGTTGTATGTCAGCTACAACTGCTTCCCGGGCTGGTCGCCTTCGGCGCCATTGCGCAATCTGTTCAGCCTGCACAACCGCTTTGCCAGCCAGATTTCTACCAGCCCGGCCAAACGCATCGATGCCGCACTGCAGTTTTCCGAAGCGCTGCTGGCGGCCAATCCGAAATATGCTCACGCAGCGCCGAGCCTGGGCGCCCAGTTGAACAGCATCAAGGGCCAGAATCGTCAGTACGTGGCCCATGAGTATTTCAACCGCGACTGGAACTGCATGTATTTCACTGACGTGGTCGACGCCATGACCGCAGCCAAACTGGACTACGCCGCGACCGCCGTGCCGCTGGACACTGTGGCCCCGCTGAACCTGAGCGCAGAAGGCATGGACTTTCTCGAGGGCATCGAGCATCCGGTCATGCGCGAGCAAGCGCGTGACTACTTCGTCAATCAGAATTTCCGTCGGGATCTGTACATCCGTGGCGCCAATCGGCTGTCTGCCGCCGAGCACCGTGACGGCCTGCTGAGGACCCGCTTTGCCCTGTTGCAGACCGTTGAAAGCATTCCGGGCACGGTGACCGGTCCGGCGGGCGAGGCTGCGCTGCAAGCGGAGATTTACAGTCCGGTGCTCGCAGCGCTCGCCGCCAACGCCTGCCAGCCGAAAACCCTGCAGCAATTGTTGATGGCGGTCGGCTCCGTTTCGTATGACGATCTGTTGCAGGCCGTCACCGTGCTGATTGGCATGGGCGTTGTTGCGCCGTGCCAGAGCGAAGCCGCCGAACGACAGGTGCAGGAGCGTTGCAACACCCTCAACCTGCAACTGTGCAAGCGTGCGCTGTTCAACAGCAACATTCAGGTGCTGGCCAGCCCGGTTACCGGCGGTGGCGTGCCGGTCGGCCGCTTCCAGCAGTTGTTCCTGATTGCGCTCAAGCAAGGCATGACGCATCCAGGCGAATGGGCAGAGTTGGCGTGGGGCGTCATCAGTGCCCAAGGCGAAGCGCTGCTCAAAGGTGATCAGCCGCTGCTCACCGCCGCAGAAAACCTTTCCGAACTGACTGAGCAGGCCCAGGCATTTGCCGAGACATCGCTGGGCATTCTCCAGGCGTTGAAAATTGCTTGATCCTTGCCTGCGCAGCGACTGACGCGCAGGCAACCCGGGCGACTGGCCGCCATCGAAAGCGCCAGTCGTCTGCGTTTACCGCTCTGTGTGCCGTCATCTGAGCAGCCACACCGCTTGCCTCGCCCCGCGCCCCGCGCCCCGGCAAAAAAGCAAAATTGCCATGTGTTTCCATCGTTCCTTCTTGCGTCGCACTGTTCATTGCCCGTTCCTGTCTGGAGTTCCTCGATGCCCGCGTCAAAATCCCTGCCCACTGCCCTGTTGGGCCTCGCCCTCGCCTGCCCGGCCATGGCCGAGGAACCCAAAGGCATGGAATTGGGCCAGGTGCTGATTTCGGCCGAGGAACAGAGCGGCGCCGATGCCTCCGTGGCCGAGGCCGAGGCGCGCCTTGCGCAGGTGCCCGGCGGCACCAACGTGGTCGACCTGCGCCAGCCGCTGCAAGGTCGGGTGGCGAGCAATCAGGACGTGTTGGCGTATCAGCCGGGGGTCTACGCGCAGTCGGCGGGTAATGAAGGGGTGAAGATCTCGATCCGTGGCTCGGGAATCAACCGTGCACCCGGCGCTCATGCTTCGGGGCTGTACACCATGCTCGACGGCCTGCCGCTGACCGGCCCGGGCGGCACGCCCTACGAATTGCTCGAACCGCTGTGGCTCGACCATGTGGAGGTGCTGCGCGGCGCCAACGGCTTCGATCGGGGCGCTCTGGCGCTGGGCGGTGCCATCGATTACGTCAGCCACACCGGTTACGACGCGCCGAAATTGCAGGTGCGCTACGCCACCGGCAGCCATGGTTATCAGCAGCGTCAGGTCAGCTCCGGGCAGGTGCTGGGCGACTTCGACTACTACGTGTCGTTGACCGATTCGAACGCCGACGGCTATCAGGATCACACCGCCAGCGACAGTCAGGGGGTGATCGCCAATTTCGGCTATCGCTTCAACCCGAACCTGGAAACCCGTTTCTATTTCCGCTACCGGCAGACCGACAACGACCTCGCCGGGCGCATGACCAAGCACTCGATCGAGCACGACCCGCGAGCGGCCAACCCGGCCTACGTGTCGCGCGACGACAGCCGCAAGCAACCGGGCAGCACCTTCATCGGCAACAAGACCACCTACTACATCGATGATGATTCGAGCATTCAGACCGGGCTGGTCTACCACGACTACCCGATGGACCTGCGCGAAGGCCCGAACCGGCTGAAAGTGGCCTACACCGACGTCAGCGGCACCTTCGATTACAAGCGCCGCGACAGCATTTTCGGTATGGAAAGCCGCAGCACCGTCGGCCTGCGCACCACCAAACACCTGCCCAATGACGGCGCCAGCGAGTTCGTGCGCATCCCCAGCGGCAACACCGCCGGCTATGCGCCTGGCACCCGCATGCGTAACTTCACCTATCAGGGTTCGGACACGGTTCTGCACGTCGGCAACGACCTGGAAATCGCCGATGACCTGTGGCTGACGACCGGTCTCGCCGCTATCTATACCCGCCGCGAAAGCGCCGTCACCTACCCGCAAAGCGGCGGCAAGACCAGCCTGAGCGACTGGGACTACGCACCGCGCCTGGGCTTGCGCTATCAGCTCACGCCGGACCTGCAACTGTTCGGCAACCTCAGCCGTTCGGTCGAGGCACCGCATCCGTGGTCGCTGATCTACAGCTCGAACATCCGCTTCCCGGCCGGCAACGGTGCGGCGACCGGCACCCAGAGCGACCCGATCAAACTGCAAAACCAGACCGCCACCACCCTCGAACTCGGCGGGCGTGGCGACAGCGCAATCGGCCAGTGGAGCCTGGCGTGGTACTACGCGCAGGTGCGCCACGAACTGCTTTCGGTGCTGCCGGACGCCAACGCCGTCACGCCTTACGAACTCAACGCCAGCCCCACCGTGCATCAAGGCGTGGAAGCCAGCCTGCAAAGCACCCTGTGGTCAGCCGCCGACGGGCGCAAATTGAGCCTGCGCCAGGCTTACACCTTCAGCGACTTCCATTACCGCGACGATGAGCGTTTCGGCGACAACCGCCTGCCCGGCCTGCCGATGCACTACTACCAGGGCGAACTGCGCCACGACTGGCCGCAAGGCTTCTTCGCGGCGGTCAATACGCAACTGGTGTCCAAAGTCGCGGTGGATTACGCCAACAGCTACTACGCCGATCCCTACGCGCTTTTCGGCGCCAGCGTCGGCTACAACGCGCCGAAAAACGACTGGCAAACCTGGCTGGACCTGCGCAACCTGACCAACCAGCACTACGCCGCGACGGTCACTCCGGGGTATGACGACAAGGGCCAGGACGCGGCGCGGTCTACGCCGGGTGAAGGATTGGGGGTTTATGTCGGGGTGTCGTGGAGCCTGCTCTGACCGCATGAGCTGACCGTCACTCAAGGCATGCAGCGGGTCAGAACGGCCCCTGCGTCATCACCCGCGTCTCGATGATATTGCGCAGAGCCTCGACCCGCCGCTGATACAGATCCGTCAGACAACCGACCTTGGCGCCACAGGCCTTGCGGCTTTTCAGAAAGGCCTGTTGCTCGCCGATCAAGGCGTCGCGCCCGCCCATCGGCAGCAAGCGTTTGTCGAGGCTGAACAGCTCGCCCATGGTCACATCCAGATCGTTCAGCGCGCGGTTGGCGCAGACCACTTTTTCGTCCGCAGCCTTGGCCTTGGCGCAATCGAAGCTGGCGGCGCATGCCATTTCGGCGGCCAGCAGCAAACCGGCGCCGAGCAGCGCGCCGATCACCGATGAAATTTCTCGAACTCGCGTCATGTCGTGGTATCCAACGTGGTAAGCCAATGGAGGTATGAAAAATGAAAAGTACCGATGACAGCAAGCCTGCAACCCCTCACAACGCACCACCGCTCGACGCGGCGGGCAAACCGGTGGATGTCGTTCGCCGCGATCTGCAGGACGGCGACGACGACACCAGGGCCGTGGACGAGGTGATTACGCCAACCTCGATCCGCACCAAGGAACAGGAGGCCGAGGAACTCAAGCGTAAGACCGATGCGATCGAACGCAAGGTTGCCGACGGCAATTAGTTCGCCCAGCACCGGACAGCGCTGCTCGAATATGCCTGGCGGGTGCATTGCTTATTGCCAATGAATCCATCCGTTGTGTGCTCCTTTCTGTCCTACCGATAACCGTGTCCGCTCAAAGGCTTGGAGGCCTTGAGCGAGCACGCCCGGTTTACCGTCAATGTCCCGCGCACGACCGTTCGGCGCTTTCTCTGGCAGGCCTGCGAAATCGGATCTAGGGTTGCGTGGCTGGCGATATGCCAGCGACCCGCGAACGTCAGACAGACGCTCGCCCGTAGCGGCACTGGAAAAGAAATCAGGGATGGTTTTTGTGCTTGCGGTTCCCTCTGCGCTCTAGCCGAGCGCACCACTGATCCCTGCGTTTCGTTGTGTTCTATCAAGGACAGAAAGATGAACAACGTACCGGTCAATTCCTCTCGCCTGTCACTGCGACAGGCCACGCGCGACGCTCCGAAAGCCCAGCCCGGCGGCTTCGGCTGAGGACTCGCGCGCCAGCGCCGGTGTCTGCGCGCCGATGCTGGGCAAACTGAAAATACCACTCGATCAGATCCCGACGGATCAGGTTGCTCGCTCGCCGAGAACGCCGCTTGCCGGTGTTCTTGCAGGCAGAGGCTGCCTGTCTGTCAGGTAAGGCGCCCCTTCACCAGGGGCGGTTCTGCAGCACGGATGAGGAAACCCTCGTTATGACCCGTTCAACGGCCAACATCCCGCCTTACGGGGTCGCCATTCAAAGTGCGATCAAACAAGGCGATGTGCAGCACATGAAGACGTTGTTGCAACAACGCGACACCAGCAAACCTGAAGCGCAAGACCTGAAAGACGCGTACGAAAACCTGGCCAGGGAAGTTTCCAGGCACGAAAAGTCCTGAAGCCATCAATCACATTGCAATGGAGGCAAACAACATGTCCGGTTCTACTGAAAATGTCGGCCTGTTTCCGGTGAGCTACCGCATCGGCACCGGCGCGCCCGGTGCCCAGTCGCTGGCACTGCACCTGCTGGTCTCGACACCCAATACGAAGGTCAACGGTACTGCAGCGATCACCCAGGCAACCAATCCGCCACTCGACGTGCATTCAGACGTCTGGGGCGAGTACACCTACCTCACCGTGATGTCGCCCGGGGTCAGCAAAATCCTCGTGACCGCCCAAGGCAATCACGGCGGCCCGGGGTCCAACTCGATCATTAACTTCGATGTGCGCCTGGTGGTGGGTACCGACTGGCGCGAAGGCGTCGCCAACTATCGCTACTTCGATGGTCAACGCTGGCACGAGGTCAATAACGCCCCGGCGCATCTGCAGGAATCGCTGCCATCACCGTACAACCCAGGCCCTGTGATCATTCCGCACCCGCCAATCCTGCCGCTGTACGCCGCGCCGATTCAGAGCGCAATCGCCAGCGGTGATCTGGCCCAGATGAAGAATCTGGCCAAACTCGCCCAGCAGCAGCTGGACCAGCAACCGCAACTGCAGAGCGCACTGGAAGCGGCGAAGAAAGAAGTCAGCCGGCTGCAGAGCCGCTGAGTCAGGCCACTTGATCCGCCATTCACTTTAGGGAGTAGCACCATGTCGATCGGACTTTTTCACACCCGTCTCAGCATCAGCAATGCACTGCCGGGCGCACCGGTTCTGACCCTTGATCTGCTGGTCGATACCGCGCACAAACGTGTCAGCGGGATCGCCAGCGTGTTTCAAGCCACCTGGCCGACGGTCAATTACCGGGCGCAGGTCTGGGGCAGCTTTTCCGAAACCAAGCTGACGGCCAACGTCGAGAACCACATCATCCTTACCCTCGACGGCGGCCCGAGCGGCCCGCTCAGCCAGATTGCCCAGACGTTCCACCTAAGAGGCATTCTGGGCAGCGACTGGGCCAGCGGCTTTGTCGATTATCGCTACGAAGAACAGGGCCAGTGGCACGAAGTGAAGCACGTTGCAGTGCATCAGGCTCCCAACGAGCAGCCGCATCCGGGGCCACATCCGCAGCCGCTGTACGCCGTGGCTGTGCAGCAGGCGCAGACCAGCGGCGATCTGGCGCAGCTCAAAATCGTGGTGCAACAGGCCGAGCAACAAGTGGCGCACGAAGGTGCATTGCGCAGTGCCCTTGAGCATTTGAAAGCGGAAATCGCGCGACTGGAAGCGCGCTAACCGGTAGCCCCGGGCGAGATCGCAACGGATCTTGCCCGGGGCTTGTCCAACCGCGGTCAATCCCTTCGTAGCGCGCACAGGATTGTGCGCAAGGATTTCCCATGTCAGACGTGCGCCCCGCCCGTTACCTCAGCGACACCGATCTCAAACGCTATGTGCCGGTGCACGTAGTCTGGGAGATCACCCTGGCCTGCGACTTGAAATGCCTGCATTGCGGCTCCCGCGCAGGGCATCGACGGCCTGACGAACTCAACACCCGCGAGTGCCTGGACGTCATCGACGCGCTGGCCGCGCTCGGCACCCGCGAGATCACTCTGATCGGCGGCGAAGCCTATCTGCGCAAGGACTGGACGCAACTGATCAAAGCCATTCACGACCACGGCATGTACTGCGCGATCCAGACCGGCGGACGCAATCTGACGCCGGCGAAAATGCAGGCGGCGGTCGATGCCGGACTCGACGGCGTGGGCATTTCCCTGGACGGCCTGGCGCCGCTGCACGACGCGGTGCGCAACGTACCCGGCTCGTTCGACAAGGCCGTGGACACCCTGCGCCGGGCCAAGGCCGCGGGGCTGGCGGTGAGCGTCAATACCCAGATCGGCGCCGCCACACTGCCGGACTTGCCGGCGCTGATGGACACCATCATCGAACTCGGCGCCACCCACTGGCAGATCCAGATCACCGTGGCCATGGGTAACGCGGTGGATCATCCGGAGTTGCTGTTGCAACCCTATCAACTGCTGGACGTGATGCCGTTGCTGGCTCGGCTGTATCGCGAAGGCGTCGACCGTGGCCTGCTGATGAACGTCGGCAACAACATCGGTTATTACGGACCGTATGAACACCTGTGGCGCGGCTTCGGTGACGAACGTGTGCACTGGACCGGTTGCGCCGCCGGCCAGACGGTGCTGGCGCTGGAAGCTGACGGCACGGTCAAGGGCTGCCCGTCCCTGGCAACCGTCGGTTTCTCCGGAGGCAATGTGCGCAACATGAGCCTGCACGACATCTGGCACTACAGCGAAGGCATGCATTTCGGCCGTTTGCGCTCGGTGGATGATATGTGGGGTTACTGTCGCGGCTGTTATTACAACGATGTCTGTCGCGGCGGTTGTACCTGGACCTCGCACTCACTGCTCGGCAAACCCGGCAACAACCCCTACTGCCATTACCGAACGCTGGAACTGCAAAAACGTGGACTGCGCGAGCGCATCGTCAAGGTCGAGGAAGCCGCGCAGAAATCATTTGCAGTCGGCCGTTTCGACCTGATCACCGAACGCATCGACACCGGCGAGAAGGTCAGCAGCGTCAGTGACAGCGGCCAGGTGGTCAAACTGGCGTGGATCAATCAGGGCCAGCAGTCTCCGGAACAAGGCCGGATCGCCCCGCAGCTGAGCCTGTGTCGCAGTTGCCTGCAGTACATTTATCCGCACGAGGTCAGCTGTCCGCATTGCGACGCCGATGTCGCCACCGCCGAAGCCGAGTATCAGGCCAATCGCGCGCGGCAGCAGGCGATCATGAACACGCTGACCGGGCTGCTGGGCATCGCCCCCAGTCACTTGAACTGAGCGCCTGGCGCCCTTGCAGTAGATATTTTCCCTGTCTGTCCCGGGTTTTCCCGCCCGGGACAACCCTCCCCCTGCCCTGCAGGCCACGGTTTTACTGGGCTTGTCCTTTCTGCTTCAGCAATTTGTATTCACATCCCAGCTTAATAATATTTTACCGATACCCCCCTCCTGCCTAGTCTGACCGCAAGCAAAACGGACAAGCCTGAAGCGATCCGAATCCACTTGCCTTGCCAGGAAGGATGTAGAAATGACCACTGAAATAATAAAAACAGACACGCTTGTCGTGGGGGCCGGACAGGCCGGTGTGGCGATGAGCGAGCACCTGAGCAAACTCGGCGTGCCGCACCTGGTGCTGGAGCGCAGCCGCATTGCCGAACGCTGGCGCACCGGACGCTGGGACTCGTTGGTGGCCAACGGTCCGGCGTGGCACGACCGCTTTCCAGGACTGGAATTCGATGACGTCGACCCTGATGGTTTCGCCCATAAAGAACGGGTGGCGGACTACTTCGAAGCCTACGCGAAGAAATTCAATGCGCCGATCCGCACCGGCGTCGAAGTCAAAAGTGTCGTGCGCAATGTCGGCCGTCCGGGGTTCACCGTCGAGACCTCCGAAGGGGTGATCGAGGCCAGCCGCGTCGTGGCGGCAACCGGTCCGTTCCAGCGTCCGGTGATCCCGCCGATCGCCCCGCAGGATCCGCGTCTGTTGCAGATCCACTCCGCTGACTATCGCAATCCGCAGCAACTGCCCGACGGCGCGGTGCTGGTGGTCGGTGCCGGCTCGTCTGGTGTGCAGATCGCCGATGAATTGCAGCGCTCCGGCAAGCAGGTCTACCTCTCGGTCGGTGCCCACGACCGTCCGCCGCGGGCCTACCGCAACCGTGATTTCTGCTGGTGGCTGGGGGTGCTCGGCGAGTGGGATCAGGCCGCGATGAAACCCGGTCGCGAGCACGTGACCATCGCCGTCAGCGGTGCCCACGGTGGGCGCACCATCGACTTCCGCGGTCTGGCCCATCGTGGCATGACTCTGGTCGGCGTGACCGAATCGTTCAACAACGGCGTGGTGACCTTCAAGCAGGACCTGGTCGACAACCTCAAACGCGGCGATGACAACTACCTGGCCCTGCTGGACGCCGCCGACGCCTACATCGAGCGCAACGGCCTCGACCTGCCGCAGGAACCTGAAGCGCGCGAGACCTATCCGGATCCCGAGTGCGTGAAAAATCCGCTGCTCGATCTCGACCTGGCCAAGGCCGGCATCACCTCGATCATCTGGGCCACCGGGTTCGCCGTGGATTATTCCTGGCTGCAGGTCGCGGCATTTGATGACAAGGGCAAACCGCAGCACCAGCGCGGTGTGTCCAGCGAGCCGGGGGTGTATTTCCTCGGGCTGCCATGGCAGTCGCGGCGCGGTTCGTCGTTCATCTGGGGCGTGTGGCACGACGCCAAACACGTGGCCGATCACATCGCCACCCAGCGCAAATACCTCGACTACAAAGATGCCGAGCAGCGTGAAGCCGCCCTGCATTCGACCGCCAACACGAAAACCGCCGACACCGTCGACGCTTGACCTCCCTCTTTCGCGGCGGTGCCCGGTGCACCGTCGCCGCCACTGTCTGGAGCTGTACATGAGCAAGCCAACCCACACCCGCATCCGTATGTTCAACACCAAGGACACCTACCCTAACCAGACCCTGGACAACGACCTGTGCCAGGCCGTGCGCGCCGGCAACACCGTGTATGTCCGTGGGCAAGTCGGCACCGATTTCGACGGTAATCTGGTAGGCCTCGGCGACCCGCGTGCACAGGCCGAACAGGCTATGCGCAACGTCAAGCAGTTGCTGGAAGAAGCCGGCAGCGACATGAGCCACATCGTCAAGACCACCACCTACCTGATCGACCCGCGCTACCGCGAGCCGGTGTACCAGGAAGTCGGCAAGTGGCTCAAAGGCGTGTTCCCGATTTCCACCGGGCTGGTGGTGTCGGCACTGGGGCAGCCGCAGTGGCTGATGGAGATTGATGTGGTGGCGGTGATTCCCGAGTAAGTCGGCAGACCGCGTCGCGGCTATCGCGAGCAGGCTCACTCCTACAGGGGAATGCATTCCAATTGTGGGAGCGGGCTTGCTCGCGAAGAGGCCCGCAAGGACAACAAATTCCTGGAACGGAGTTAGACCATGACCTTTTCAATCGCAGCCCGTTGCCCCGAAACCGGCCAGTTCGGTGTCGCCATCAGTTCTTCCAGCATCGCCGTCGGCGCGCGCTGCCCCTGGCTGCTGCCGGGTGTCGGCGCAGTGTCGAGCCAGAACATCACCCTGCCGTCCCTCGGCCCGGAAGTCCTCGCGTTGATGGAGCAAGGTCTGGCGCCTGACGCTGCGCTGGACAAAGTGCTGACCCGTAACGGCTACAGTCAATACCGGCAGATCACCGCGATCAACCACCTCGGCCAGACCGCGCATTTCAGCGGCGCACAAACCCTCGGCGTGCACAACGCGGTCAGCGGCGAACAATGCGTGGCTGCCGGTAACATGCTCGCCGGACGCGCGGTGATCGAGGCGATGGTCAGTGCCTTTGAAGACGGTGAAGGCCAATTGGCCGACCGTTTGCTCAAGGCCCTGCACGCTGCACAAGCCCTCGGAGGCGAAGCCGGACCGGTGCATTCGGCGGCCGTGGTGGTGGTCGGCGAACAGACCTGGCCGATCGTGAATTTGCGGGTCGACTGGGCTGACGAAGACCCGATCGGCCAGTTGCAAAAACTCTGGGACGCCTATCAGCCGCAGTTGCAGGATTACATCGACCGCGCGCTCGACCCGGCCAAAGCGCCGGGCTATGGCGTTGCCGGTGATGATCGATGAACAGCGTCGCGTTGCTCAAGACGCTGGTAGGGTTCGACACCACCAGCCGCGAATCCAATCTGCAACTGATCGAGTTCGTGCGTGATTACCTCGCCGGTTTCGATGTGTCGTGCACGCTGATCTATAACGCCGAGCGCAGCAAGGCCAATCTGTTCGCGACGATTGGCCCGGCCGATCAACCGGGCATTGTGCTCTCGGGGCACACCGATGTGGTGCCGGTCGACGGTCAACCTTGGACCGTGGCGCCGTTCGAGCTCAGCGAACACGACGGCAAGCTGTTCGGACGCGGCACGGCGGACATGAAGGGCTACATCGCCTGCGTGCTGGCCCTGGTGCCGACGCTGGTCGCCGCAGCACTGCGCATGCCGGTGCACATCGCCCTGTCCTACGACGAAGAAGTCGGTTGCCTCGGAGTGCGTTCGTTGCTCGCCGAACTGCAACAGCGCCCGGTCAAACCGCTGTTGTGCATCATCGGTGAACCCACCGAACTGAAACCGGTGCTCGGCCACAAAGGCAAGCTGGCGATGCGCTGTGACGTGCACGGTCATCCATGTCATTCCGCCTACGCACCGCTGGGGGTCAACGCCATCGAGTACGCCGCCGAACTGATCGGCGAACTGGGGCGCATCGGCCAGCAACTGCAAGCGCCCGAGCATCACGACGGGCGTTTCGACCCGCCCTACAGCACGGTGCAGACCGGGGTGATCAGCGGCGGCAAAGCGCTGAATATCGTCCCTGCCGACTGCCGCTTCGACTTCGAGATCCGCGCCCTGCCCTCGCAGGATCCGGCGCGGGTCGCGCAGCAGCTGCAAACCTACGCCGAGCAGCAGGTGCTGCCGCGCATGCGTGCGGTGAGTGCGCACAGTGAAATCCGCTTCAGTGAGCTGTCAGCCTATCCGGGCCTGGTCACCGATGCGCAGAGTCAGGCGGCTGAACTGATCGCGGCGTTCTGCGGTTCCCGGGAATTCGGCACCGTGGCGTTCGGCACCGAGGGCGGGCTGTTCGATGCGGCGGGTATACCCACCGTGGTCTGTGGTCCCGGCAGCATGGACCAGGGGCACAAACCCGATGAGTTTGTCAGTCGTGCACAACTCGATGCCTGCGATGCGATGCTGCAACGAATGCTGAGCTCGATTCGCGCCTGACCCCTTCGGCCCGGCTGCCTGCCTTCAGGCGTACAGTCGGGCCAACTCCTCGCGACAATGATCGACGAACAACTGCACCGGTTTGGTCAGTTGCACCCGGCGCAGCCAGGCCGCTGACAATCCCGAGCCGGTCACGGTTTCCACCAGCGGCACGCACACCACTTTCTGCCCGTCGTAGGTGTACTCGCCGAACGGTCGGGTCACCAGAATCGAAAAGCCGAAACCACGCCCGACCATGCCACGCACCATTTCGATCGATGGCGAGCTGAAGACGATGTGTGGGGTCAGTCCGCGCTCTTCGAAGATGCTTACAAAGTAGGTGCGGCTGGGCACCACGTCGAGCAGGATCATCGGTTCCAGCACCAGATCGTGCAGCGAGACTTTCGCCTGTTGCGCAAAGCGATGATCGGCCGGCAGCAAGGCGTAAGGCTGTTGCGGCGGCATCAGCGGCGTGGTGTCGATAGTGGTGTCGAGGTCGTGTTCGAACAGCATTGCCACATCGATGCTGCCAGCGGTCAGGGCCTGCACCAGCTCCTGTTGTTCGCCATCGCGAATACGGATTTCCACCCCCGGCCAACGCTCCTTGAAACCGGCGATCAGACGCGGCAGGTACAGCGGCGCGACCGTTTCGAAACAGCCGATATCGATCTGCCCCGAGACCACGTCGTTATCAGCCAGCGCGTTCTGCTCGAACTCATGCGCCACTCGCAGCAACTCCATAGCCTTGCGATAAAACCGCGAGCCGCTGGGCGTCAGTGACACACCCTGGGCGTGATGACGGATGAACAGCTGCACACCAAAGCTTTCTTCCAGATGCTTGATCGCGGTCGACACCGACGGCTGGGCGATATAGAGCTTGCGCGAGGCTTCGGCGACGCTGCCGCAATCGGCGGTGGTGACGAAGTATTTGAGCTGGCGCAGGTTGTAGGCAGCCATATAAAACCTCTGCAGAGAAACGACGCGTTTGTGGCGAGGAGATTCATCCCCTCACCACAGAACTGTGTAAATCCAGAAAAGAGCGAAGCCTGAACATACCGGACAGCCCCCGGACCCGGGGCATATATTTTTTAAGGTCTGAAGCAACAAACTTACTAATTTATCTATCCCGGGCCTTTGCACATGATCGCTTCAACAAGAAATGCGCCGTCCGTGTCGGCGCTTACCGAAGTACGTCCACGTACTCATCCTTGCCTTGGAGTTCGTCATGTCCACCTCTGCAACAACGTCCGCCCCGCTCATTGAAAAACACACGATAGGATACGTGCCCCCCGAAGATCGCCACGGAAAGGTCAGGGATCTGTTCACGCTGTGGTTCGGCGGCAACATTGCGCCGTTGCCCATCGTCACCGGCGCGCTGGGCGTGCAGTTGTTCCACTTGAATCTGGTCTGGGGCATCGTCGCCATTCTGGTCGGTCATCTGGTCGGCGGCGTGCTGATGGCGCTGCATTCGGCGCAAGGCCCGCAGATGGGCATTCCGCAGATGATCCAGAGCCGCGCGCAGTTCGGCTCGCTCGGCGCCCTGCTGGTGGTGCTGATTGCCGGCGTCATGTACATCGGCTTCTTCGCTTCCAACATCGTGCTGGCCGGCAAGTCGCTGCACGGCGTGGTCGATAGCGTGCCGGTGCCGGTCGGCATCGTCATCGGCGCCCTCGGTTCGGGGATCATCGGCATCATCGGCTACCGCTTCATCCACGTGCTCAATCGCATCGGCACCTGGGTGCTGGGGATCGGCATCGTGATCGGTTTCGGCTACATCTTCACCCATATCCAGACCGATGATTTCCTCACCCGGGGCAGCTTCAACCTCTCCGGCTGGCTCGCCACCGTGTCGCTCGCCGCGCTGTGGCAGATCGCGTTTGCCCCTTACGTGTCCGACTATTCGCGTTACCTGCCGGCCGACGTCAAAGTCTCGTCGACGTTCTGGACCACGTATCTGGGTTCGGCGCTGGGCTCGAGTCTGGCGTTCATCTTCGGTGCCGTCGCCGTGCTGGCGACGCCCGTGGGGATGGACACGATGGACGCGGTGAAAATGGCCACCGGCTCGATCGGCCCGCTGATGCTGGTGCTGTTCCTGCTCAGCGTGATCAGCCACAACGCTCTCAACCTGTACGGCGCAGTGCTGTCGCTGATTACCCTGGTGCAGACCTTCGCGTACCGCTGGATCCCGACCGCCAAAAGCCGTGCGGTGATCTCGATCATCGTCCTGCTGGCCTGCTGCTTCGCCGCGGTGGGCGCGTCGAAGGACTTCATCGGCCATTTCGTCGACATGGTGCTGGTGCTGCTGGTGGTGCTGGTGCCGTGGACTGCGATCAACCTGATCGACTTCTACGCCATCCACAAAGGCCAGTACGACATCCAGTCGATCTTCCAGGTCGACGGCGGCATCTACGGACGCTACAACCCGCAGGCGCTACTGGCCTACGCGATCGGCATCGCCGTGCAGATCCCGTTCATGAACACCCCGCTGTACGTCGGCCCGATCTCGGCACACATCGACGGCGCGGACCTGTCGTGGCTGGTGGGCCTGCTGGTGACCTCGCCGCTGTACTTCTGGCTGGCCAGTCGTGACAGCGCCTATCGCCGGCGGATGCTGACCGGCGCGAAGCTGGTGGGCAGTCTGTGAGGGTGCCCGCATGACAAAAGAAGGCCCTCCATGCGCGGGCCTTCTGCATTGCAGTGTGGTATTTGTTGAGGCCCGACAGGCACCCACGAGACAGGGAATCCCATGCTGCGAATTCTGGGCAAGGCGTCATCGATCAATGTGCGCAAAGTGCTGTGGACCTGCGCCGAACTGCAGTTGCCGTTCGAACGCGAGGATTGGGGCTCGGGCTTCAAACCTACTGACACACCGCAGTTTCTGGCCCTCAACCCTTGCGCCATGGTGCCAGTGATTCAGGACGGTGATTTCACGTTGTGGGAATCGAACACGATCATTCGTTACCTGGCGGCCACCCATGACGGCGCAGACCTCTACCCCGCCGAGCCGCGAGCCCGCGCGCGGGTTGATCAGTGGATCGACTGGCAGGCCTCGGAACTGAACCGCTCGTGGTCGTATGCGTTTGTCTCGCTGGTGCGCCAATCACCGGATCATCAGGACAGCGCTGCTTTGGCTAACGGCATCGCGCAATGGTCAAGGAACATGGCGATCCTCGACCGGCAGCTACAGAAGACTGGCGCCTACGTCAGCGGCGAAGCATTTTCGCTGGCCGATATTCCCATCGGACTGTCGGTGAATCGCTGGTATGAAACGCCGCTCGCGCATCCGGACTATCCCGCCGTCAGCGCGTATTACGAGCGTCTGAGCCAACGCGAAGGCTTTCGGCTCTACGGCAGAAACGGTACGCCGTGACGCAAAAAAACCTCTGATTCCAGCGTTCGGAATCAGAGGTTTTTTATTGACCTGAACAGCAGATCAGGCAGGCACGCCCAGAATGATATGCGAAGCCTTGATTACCGCCGTGGCGCTGACACCCTTGGCCAGACCCAACTCTGCAACGGCATCACGGGTGACGATCGAGTAGACCTTCGAACCACCGGCCAGCTCGATCACCACTTCAGCATTGACCGCGCCGTCAGTCACGCTCAGTACTTTGCCTTCCAGGCAGTTGCGTGCCGACAGGCGAATGTCGCTGGACTCGGTCATCAGCATCACCCACGGCGCCTTGACCAGCGCCACGGCTTCTTTACCAACGGCAATGCCGAGGTTCTTGATGCTTTCCATGGTCACGACAGCAACCAATTGCTCGCCCCCGGGCAGAGTCAGAACCACTTCGGCGTTGACTGCGCCGGCTTGAACCTGGCTGACTTGGCCTTTGAATACGTTGCGTGCGCTGACTTTCATGACGGGCTTCCTTTTTTGACTTTAGAGTTAGGAAAAACGGCCTGCATCATCGGAGTAAACGCTATGTAGAAACAACTATAGCGCTGCGCCCTGTTGCCACACTTGAGAGCTGCCGAACAACGATAGATCAGATCAGCAGATCTTCATAAAACGCGCCGAACGGTCGCTGCGGGTGGGCAATCTGGATTTCCAGAATCCATACACCGGCATGCGGTGCCTGGTCGAAATCGCCGAGATTGCCACCCTTGTAAATCGCATGAGGGAAGTCGCTGACCCGGTGACCCTTGATGTCGAGGTGCAACACCCAGCCCATGGCGTTGGCCTGATCGGTGGCATAGCGGTACAACTCGACGCCGGACACGCCTTCGCGCCAAAACGCCTCGACCCGATCAAACAGCTCCTTGGCTGCCGCAGCACAAGCGATCATTTCCGGGTCGGAACCGGTGGTGAACGTCGCGCCGGCATCGCCTTCGTGCCCCTGCCAGACCACGCCCATGTCGATGAGGAAAATGTCGTTTTCACCCAGCACCGGATCGCCGTCGGAACGCTGCTTGAAGGTCTTCAGGGTGTTGGCGCCAAAGCGGATCAGCAGCGGATGCCAGATGCGGTCCATGCCCAGTTCGACGAGGATCTGCTTGCCCTGCTCCTGCGCTTCGGATTCACGCATGCCGGGCTTGATCACCTTGGCGATGGCGTCGACGGCTTTCCATGTCAGGCCTTGCGCGTGACGCATCGTTTCCAGCACAAACCGTTCGCCGACCGCTTCTTTACCGCTAAGGGCTGCACTCATTTCCTTGTTCCTCATGGCTACGCTGTATAGTTTTTTATATTGCGAAACGCAGATAAAGATACAGCCATGACACAAGGTGTCAATTACTCTTCTGCACGCACCACACCGCGCTCTTCCAGCAAGCGCACGAACATGCTCAAGCTACGCGACACTGTGCCCCGTCGCCACACCAGCCACGTGGTCAGATAACGAAAATCCGCCGCCAGCGGCCAGACGCTGATTGTGGCGCTGCCGGGCATGCTCTGCAGCATCTTGCGCGGCATCAGCGCCAGCCCCGCCCCGGCGCTGACGCAGGCGAGCATGCCGTGATAGGACTCCATCTCGAAAATCTTGCCTGGCACGGCGGCGTCGGTGCTGAACCATTTTTCGAAGTGGTGACGGTAGGAACAGTTGGAGCGGAACGCATAAATGTTCTCGCCGTTGACGTCCGCTGCGCGCAGCACCGGGGAGTGATTGAGCGGCGCGATGATGACCATTTCCTCTTCGAACGCCGGCACACCTTCGAGGGCCGGGTGCAACACCGGGCCGTCGACGAACGCCGCCGCCAGCCGCCCGGACAGCACGCCATCGATCATCGTCCCGGACGGCCCGGTCGACAGGTCCAGATCGACCTTGGGGTGCAACTGGTTGTACGCCGCCAGCAACTCGGGAATACGCACCGCCGCGGTACTTTCCAGCGACCCCAGAGGAAACGCGCCCTGCGGCTCTTCACCCGCGACGGTGGCGCGGGCTTCCTGCACCAGGTCGAGAATGCGCCGCGCGTACTCAAGAAAACTCCAGCCGGCGGGCGACAAGCGTAAACGGCTTTTCTCGCGGATGAACAGGTCGACGCCCAGATCCTGCTCCAGCTGTTTGATCCGCGTGGTCAGGTTCGACGGCACGCGATGGATCTGCGCCGCGGCGGCGCTGATGCTGCCGTGCTCGGCAACGGCCTTGAAGATTTCCAGTTGCACCAGATCCACAGTCATTCTCCAAACGTGAAAGAAACGATCTTTATTATTCAGTTTCCAGAAAACAAACGCCACCCTACTCTAGGCCCATCCACTGAACTCGCAGGAGCCAGCCATGAGCCCGATTTCCAGCCAGACCCACGCCATCTCGATCAACCCCGCCACCGGCGAGCAGATTGGTCATTACGCCTTTGAATCCGCCGCCGCCCTCGACGCCGCGCTGACCCGCGCCGCGTTCGGTTTTTCGAAGTGGAAACGCAAGCCGCTGCAGGACCGCTCCCGCGCCCTGAGCGCTCTCGCGGGTGCGCTGCGTGACAGCGCCGAAGCCATGGCGACCATGATTACTCTGGAAATGGGCAAGCCGATCGCCCAGGCCCGTGGCGAAATCGAAAAATGCGCCAAGCTGTGCGAGTGGTACGCCGAAAATGGCCCGGCCATGCTCGATGCCGAACCGACGCAAGTCGAAGGCGGCAAAGCGCGGATCGAGTACCGTCCGCTCGGCCCGATCCTCGCGGTGATGCCGTGGAACTTCCCGATCTGGCAAGTGCTGCGCGGCGCAGTACCGGCCCTGATCGCCGGCAATACCTACGTGCTCAAGCACGCGCCAAACGTGATGGGCAGCGCCTACCTGCTGCGCGATGCCTTCAAGAACGCCGGTTTCGCTGATGGCGTGTTTGAAGTGATCAACGTCACCCCGGAGGGCGTTTCCAGTGCCATCGCTGACCCGCGCATCGCAGCCGTAACCCTGACCGGCAGCGTGCGCGCCGGCATGGCCATCGGCGCCCAGGCCGGTGCCGCGTTGAAGAAATGCGTGCTGGAACTGGGCGGTTCCGACCCGTTCATCGTGCTCAACGATGCCGATCTCGACGAAGCCGTGCAGGCTGCCGTTATCGGTCGTTATCAGAACTCCGGCCAGGTGTGCGCCGCCGCCAAGCGCCTGATCATCGAAGAAGGCGTGGTCGAGGAATTCACCCGCAAATTCGTCGAGGCCACTCGCAAGCTGAAGGTTGGCGATCCGCTGTCCGCTGACACCTACATCGGCCCGATGGCACGTTTCGACCTGCGTGACGAACTCGATCAGCAAGTGCGCGACACCCTCGAAGAAGGCGCCACCCTGCTGCTCGGCGGCGGCAAGGCGCAAGGCCAGGGCAACTACTACGAGCCGACCGTACTGGCCGATGTCACCGACCGCATGACCTCATTCAAACAGGAACTGTTCGGCCCGGTGGCGTCGATCATCACCGCCCGCGATTGTGCCCACGCCATCGCCCTGGCCAATGACAGCGACTTCGGCCTGACCGCCACGATCTACACCGCCAACGTGCAACTGGCCCAGCAATTGACCAGCGAACTGGAAACCGGTGGCGTGTTCATCAACGGCTACTCCGCCAGCGACCCGCGCGTGACGTTCGGCGGCGTGAAGAAAAGCGGATTCGGGCGCGAGCTGTCGCACTTTGGCGTACGCGAGTTCTGCAACGCACAGACGGTGTGGCTGGATCGCAAATAACCCGAGACATCACCTTCCGCAGCGCCTACAGGTCTGGGGCCTGGCAACGACCTTGCGAGCGACACCGAAATCTGTAGGAGCGGGCTTGCTCGCGAAAGCGCTGGAACAGTCACTTTTGCAGTGATTGACCTGCCCTCTCGCGAGCAAGTCCGCCCCCACTGTGGCCTGGCGTCAAGCCGCTGCCTGTTGCGCCTTTGCGACCGTTCGATCCTTGCTCAACAGCCCGAGCACCACCGCCGCCGAGGCCAGGGTGATCACGGTCAGGATGTGCAGCAAGTATTGAAACGCTGAGGCATAACCCTGCACCAGACGCTCATTGGCCAGCCCCGGAAGCGTGTTGATCGCATGCACCATGTCCCCCGTGGTGACCCGGTGCGCCGTCTCGGCAATCAGCACCGTATCGACATTGCCTGTCACTGCACTCGACAGATCGTTCTGCAGCAGCGAAGCCAGAATCGCCGCGACACTCGCCAAAGCAATACCCTCACCCGCCACCCGCACCGTGTTGAAAATCCCCGCGGCCATCCCCGCGCGCTCTTTTGGCACGACGCTCACCGACAAACCATCCATCAGCCCCCACGGCAGGCCGGCACCGATACCGATCAATACCATCGGCACGATCAGCGCATGTTTCGGCTCGCCGACGTTGTACAGACTCAGCCAGTGCAGCCCGAGCGCGGCTATCAGAAAACCGCCCCCCGACAGGATGCCCGCCGAGACAAACCGGGTCATCGATGCCGCCAGCATCGGTACCACCAACATCGGAGCGGACAGCGCCAGCAACAGCAGACCGGCGTCGATTTCGCTCAAGCCTTCCACGCCGATAAAGCGCAGCGGCAACATAACCACCAGCACGATGTAGCAAAAGCAGGTGCCGATCGGCAGCATTTGTACGCCGATGAAGCGCGGAAAACGGAACAGGGTCAGATCGAGCATCGGTCGTTTGGCACGCATTTCGATCATCACGAACAATGTCAGCATCAATGCCGAAGCACTCAGCAGACCGACCACCAGCGGGCTGCCCCAACCACTTTCCGGTGCCTGGATCACACCAGAAGTGAACAGCGCCAGCATCGCGCTGAAGGTGATTGTGCCCGGCCAATCCAGCCCCTTGGCATCCGGATCGCGGGTTTCGCGCATGCGTGGCAGGCCGAAGACCATGGCAATCACGCCGATCAGCGCGGTGAAGACGAAAATCGCCCGCCAATTGAACGCTTCGATCAATGCCCCGGCCACTAACGGGCCAAACGCCAGACCGATACCGAACGTGGTGCCGAGCATGCTGTAGGCACGAGTGCGGGCATGGCCTTCGAACTCCTGCGCCAACGCCGCCGAACCACTGGCCAGCGCCGCAGCCCCGGCCACACCTTGAACAGCTCGCAGCACGTCCAGCCAGAACACCGACGGTGCCACGCTCTGGGCAAGCGATGCCGCCGTGAACAGCAACATGCCGAAGGTGAACAGGCGTTTACGCCCATAGACATCGGCCAACGCCCCTGCCGCCATCAGCAAACTGCCGAACGACAACATGAACGCATTGGTGATCCAGGTCAGGGCAACGGGACTGCCGCCCAAATCACGGCCAATGGCGGGCGTCGCCACCGCGCCACCGGTAAAACTCAAGGGCAGTACCAGTGCCGACAGGCACACCGCTGCGAGGATCAGCTGCTGGTTACGCGCTCCTTGCTGTTGAGCGACAGGTGTCATGAATTCGTCCTTTATGAAGTTTGCCAGGCTGCGACTGTAAGGCCGTGCTATTGATGTGATAATCCCAGCAAACCTGCATGACTTTATGAAAGGCATTCACAGATGAAATCACCCTCAACGGCAGACCTCTCAGTATTCCTCTGCACGGCACAACACTTGAACTTCAGCAAAGCCGCCGTCGAACTTGGCCTGACACCATCAGCCCTGAGCCATTCGGTAAAGGCACTGGAGAATCGCCTTGGTGTGCGCCTGTTCAATCGCACCACCCGCAGCGTGGCGTTGACCGAGGCCGGCGAGCGCCTGTGCGCGCGACTGAAACCGGCGTTCCGCGACATCGAAGACGCACTGGAAGACCTCGACCATTTTCGCGACAAACCCACGGGCAACCTGCGCATCACCTGCGGACGCCAGGCATGCGAACTGGTATTGCTGCCGATTGCCAGCGAGTTCCTGCAGGCGTATCCGGACATTCGAATGGAAGTGGTCGAAAGCGAGGCGCTACTGGATATCGTCGCCGGCGGATTTGATGCGGGCGTGCGCTTTGGTGATCGACTGGAGGCCGACATGGTATCGCTGCCGATTGGCCCGGCAATGCGTTCGGTGGTGGTCGCTTCGCCGGCATTCCTTGAGCGCCATCCTGCGCCACAACAACCCGAAGACCTGCACGACTTGCCGTGCCTTCGCCACCGCTATCCCAGTGGCACGATGTATCGCTGGGAGTTCGAACGTGAAGGCATTGCCCGGGAAATCGAGGTCAGCGGCCCACTGACCCTGGGCGACGTCAGCCTGATGGTCGGCCCTGCGCTGCAAGGCCTGGGGTTGGCGTATGTGTTCGATGAAATGGTCAGCGAACACCTGGCATCAGGGCGTCTGATTCAGGTGTTGGCCGATTGGTGCCCTTACTACCCGGGCCTGCATCTGTACTACCCGAACCGGCGCCATGTACCGGCGCCGCTCAAGGCTTTTATCGAGTTCGCGCGCGAGCGCAGTGGTTGCTAGGGTTTTACAGGTATTTCAGCCAGCCAATGTCGCGGCGCCGCGCCTTCAGCGCCGAGAACCAGCGCACTGCCGGGTACAGCGCAAGCGTCAACAGCGCCGATACCAGCCATATCGCCGCCACTGAATCGAAGCCGAAGTAGCTACCGTGGTTAAGGCCGAACAGCGCCACGGCGATCAGATACAGCACCTTCAGCACGTACAGGTGCAGCAGATAGAAAAACATCGGCGCCGAACCGAAAACGCACAGCCAGCGAATCCAGCGACGCGTCTGCACTCGCTCAAACACCCGCAACAACAGCAGTCCCACACTCAACGTCAGCGTGATGAACAACAGCGATGGCGGGTACTTGGTGATATTGAAAAACGCCATCAGCGTCTGCACGGTCGTGTCGTGCAGCGCCCAGGGCTTTTCGCCGTAACCGTTGAGCAGCCGCAGCCCCACGAAACCCAGCAGACCGGCGACACCGCCCAGCAACAGGCACTGCTGACGAGTCCCGGCATCGGCCATGCGCGCGAACCAAGGGCCCAGCGCATAACCCAGCCCGATCACACCGATCCACGGCAACAGCGGATACGAGGTACGCAAGCGCAAGCTGTCGCCGGCGTCGATCCAGCCGCGGTCATGCAGAATCGCCCATGGCACATGCAGTGCCGACTCCGGCGCGAAATGCAGCCCATCGAGCACGTTATGCCCGGCGATGATCGCCAGACTCAGCGTCAGCAGCAGCCAGCGCGGCAGCCACACCAGCAGCGACAACGCGATCATGCTCAGGCCAATCGCCCAGATCATCTGCAGATAGATCACACTCGGCGGCAACTGAAACGTCCAGGCGAAGTTCACCAGAGTGAATTCCAGAACCACCAGAAACAGCCCCCGCTTGAATAGAAAGGCACTGACGTCGGTCTTGCCCGCGTACTTCTCGCCAAACAACCACGCAGACAATCCGGTCAACAACACGAACACCGGCGCGCACAGATGCGCCAGCGTGCGGCTGAAAAACAACGCCGGCTCGGTGCTGGCGATGTCCATCGGGTCGGAGACCTGACGGTGCAGCACAAACGTCTCGCGCACGTGGTCCAGCAGCATGAACAGGATGACCAGACCTCTTAGCGCATCAATGGACAACAAGCGCCCGGTCGGCGCCGGGCTGGAAGGAGCACACGCAATCGTCATGGACATTTCGCTATCGAATGGATGAATCGGGGTGATCGCAACGGCGCGGCTTCCCTGTGAATTCTCGTTACTCTATAACATTAATAATCGAAGCCCAACCCAGACGCTACCGGTTCTCAAAAAAGCCGCAGAACCTTAGCCGCCATTTGCCCTATCACGTCAGGCTTCTATAGTGATCAGGCGCCCCCCGCCCTTTGCGCCTGCTGTCGAGCCTTGTCCATGACCCAGACCGAACACCTGATCATCTGCGAGCACTGCGATTGCGTGTACGAGAAAGTCGTGCTCGGCAAACACCAGAAAACCTCCTGCGTGCGTTGCGGTGGCGTGCTGCAGCGCTATAACGGCCTGACCGTCGAGCAGCGCCTGGCCCTGAGCTTCACCGCAGCCATGCTGTGGCTGTTCGCCAATTTCTACCCGGTGATGAGCATCAGCATGAAGGGCCTGAAAAACAGCGCGACGCTGTGGGATTCGGTGCTGGCGTTGAGTCAGGGACCGATCACGTTCATGGCGATGGTCGCGGCAATTTCGATCATCATCGCCCCGGCGTTTCAGCTGGTGCTGTTGATCTGGGTCCTGAGTTTCGCCCTGTCCTCGCGGCGCGCGCCGGGGTTCAGGTTGTGCATGCGCTGGCTGGAGACGCTGCGCCCGTGGAGCATGCTCGAAGTCTGTCTGCTGGGGGCGATGGTGGCGGTGTTCAAATTGGCCGGTCTGCTCGATGTACTGCCGGGCATCGGTCTGTTCGCCCTGGCGGTGTTGAGCCTGATGATGATCCGCATCGCCGGTCGCGACATTCGTGATTTGTGGGACATTCTATGAAGCGACCACCGACCGCCAGCGAACTCAACCTGTGCCTGTGCCACAGCTGTGGGCTGGCCTGCGACATGACCGATGAGCCGCACCAGTGCCCGCGTTGCGAGGCGCCCCTGCATCGACGCAAGACCAATTCCCTGGCCCGCACCTGGGCCTACATGTTCGCTGCGCTGGCGTTTTACGTGCCGGCCAATCTGCTGCCGGTGATGAACACCGTGATGCTCGGCAATGGCGCCGACAGCACGATCATGAGCGGCGTGCTGGAATTTTGGGAAGGTGGTGCGTGGGACATCGCCCTGATCATCTTTATCGCCAGTATCGCGGTGCCGGGGATCAAGTTCGTCGCCCTGACACTGCTGCTGATCACCGTACAGCGCGACAGCGGCTGGGCGCGCCGCGAGCGCTCGAAGCTGTACCGTTTCGTCGAATTGATCGGTTATTGGTCGATGCTCGACGTGTTGGTGGTCGCACTGGTTGCGGCGCTGGTGAAGTTCCAGGCGCTGGGCGATATCGAGCCACGACCGGGCATTCTGTTCTTCGGCCTGGTCGTGGTGTTCACCATGCTCTCGGCGATGAGCTTCGATCCGCGACTGATCTGGGACAACGCCCCGGAGGACGAGCCACTCAGCGACGCACCACCTCAAGCAACACCTGCAACGGATGGCGCAACGCCCGATCCGACTGGCGCTTGACCTGACTGCGGCACGAATAACCGGTGGCCAGCGCCTCGCCGCGCTCGCCCGGCGCCTCGATCTGGTTGGCCCAGGATTGCTCGTAGATCACCGCCGAGGTTTCGCGGTTGCGCGCCTCGTGGCCGTAGGTCCCGGACATGCCGCAACAACCGGTGGCCTGCGTCGCCAGTTTCAACCCGACCCGCTCGAATACCTGCTCCCACTGCCGGGTGGCGGCCGGTGCGTTGGTTTTCTCGGTGCAGTGCGCCAGCAGACGGAACGCCTGGGCCGAATCTGCGGCGGCCTGCTCCGGGATCACCTTGAGCAACCATTCCTGGACCAGCGCGACTTCCGGGCACTGCTGCATGCCGGGTACTTTCAAGTATTCCTGGCGATAGACCAGGGTCATCGCCGGGTCCAGTCCCAGCAACGGCACACCGACATCGGTCAGCTCACGCAGTTGCTGCGCATTGCGCAACGCCGCGCGGTTGAACGCCGAGAGGAAGCCCTGCACATGCAGCGGCTTGCCATTGGCACTGAACGGCGCCAGGTACACCTGATAGCCGAGTCGCGAAACAAGCTCCAGCAAATCCGCCAGCAGCGGCGCCTCGAAGTAACGGGTGAACGCATCCTGCACCAGCACCACACTGCGCTCGCGTTGCGCCGGGGTCAGTGCCGCCAGCCTGGCAACCGTCGCCGGCTGCACCTTCCAGCGGCGCAGCGCCGCGTGGAAATCAAAGCGGCTGAGCAACGGCACATCGACCATGCCACCGAGACGTTCAAGCAGATTGCGGACAAACGACGCGCCCATCACACCGTTGTACAGCGCCGGAATCCGCGCCATGTACGGGATGCTGTACTCCAGCGAGGCGATCAGATAGTCCCGCGCCGGGCGCAGATAACGGGTGTGATACAGCTCGAGAAAGCGCGAACGGAATTCCGGCACATTGACCTTGACCGGGCATTGGCCCGCGCAGGACTTGCACGCCAGGCAACCGGCCATGGCGTCGTAGACCTCATGGGAAAAGTCGGCGCCCTGGCTGCGGCTGTTGCGCCAGCGCGTCCAAAGGCTGCTGAAGAAGCCCGGACGACGGATCGCATCGGACAACACATCCACGCCCGCCTCGCCCTGTAACCGTAGCCATTCGCGGATCAGCGATGCGCGGCCCTTGGGCGATTGCGCACGCTCGCGGGTGGCTTTCCACGACGGGCACATGGCGTCATCGGGATCGAAGTTGTAGCAGGCGCCGTTGCCGTTGCAATGCAGGGCCGCGCCGTAGCTTTGCCAGACTTTCTCGTCGATCTGCCGATCCAGTTCACCGCGCAGGGTTACCTCGTCGATCTTCAGCAGTGTCGCGCCGCTGTTGGCCGCAGTGGCGATCTTGCCCGGATTGAACTGGTTGAACGGGTCGAACGCGGCCTTCAACGCTTGCAGCGCCGGGTACAACTCGCCGAAAAACGCCGGTGCGTATTCCGAGCGCAGGCCTTTGCCGTGCTCGCCCCACAGCAGGCCGCCGTAGCGCTGGGTCAGCGCTGCCACGCCATCGGACACCGGTCGCACCAGCGCGGCTTGCTGCGGATCTTTCATGTCGAGAATCGGCCGTACGTGCAGCACGCCGGCATCGACATGGCCGAACATGCCGTACTGCAACCCATGGCTGTCGAGCAGCTCGCGCAACTCGGCGATGTACTCGGCCAGGTGCTGCGGCGGCACCGCCGTGTCCTCGACAAACGGCTGCGGCCGCGCTTCACCGGCGACGTTGCCGAGCAGACCCACCGCGCGTTTGCGCATGCCATAGACCTTGTTCACCGCCGCCTGACCGACCGCCAGCGTATGGCCCAGGCGTTCGACCGTGGTGTCGTTGCTCAAGTGTTCGAGGAACGCTTCGACTCGGCGCTGCAGGTCTTCGGGATCATCACCGCAAAACTCCACCAGATTGATCCCCAGCGTTGGCCGTTCGGCACTTTGCGGGAAGTATTCGGCGACGCCGTGCCAGACGATATCCTGCATCGCCAGCAGCAACACTTTCGAGTCGACGGTTTCAATCGATAGCGGCCTGAGCGCCATGAGCGCCCGGGCATCACGCAATGCGTCCATGAACCCGGCGTAGCGGATGTTCACCAGCATCGTGTGTTTGGGAATCGGCAGCACATTGAGCCTGGCCTCGACCACAAACCCCAGCGAGCCTTCGGCGCCGCACAGCACACTGTTGAGGTTGAAGCGCTTGTCAGCCTCGCGCAGGTGCGCAAGGTCGTAGCCGGTCAGGCAGCGATTGAGATCAGGAAAGCGCTGTTTGATCAGTTCGCCCTGCTCATCAATGATCTGCCGCGCACAGCGGTAGACTTCGCCAACCCGATCTTCCCGCGCACACAGCGCTGCCAGATCGTCTTCAGCCAGCGCCTCGCCGTGCAGGCGCTCGCCGCCACGCAGGATCATCTCGAGTTGCAGCACATGGTCACGGGTCTTGCCGTAGGTGCAACTGCCCTGACCGCTGGCATCCGTGTTGATCATGCCGCCGACAGTGGCGCGGTTGGAGGTCGAAAGCTCCGGAGCGAAGAACAGCCCGGCGGACTTCAGCGCGGCGTTGAGCTGATCCTTGACCACCCCGGCCTGCACGCGTACCCAGCGCTCTTGGACGTTGATCTCCAGAATACGGTTCATGTGCCGCGACAGGTCGACAACAATGCCATCGGTCAGCGACTGACCGTTGGTACCGGTGCCGCCGCCACGCGGGGTGATCACCACTTTCTGGTAAGCCGGCTCGGCGATCAGTCGTGCGACCCGCGCCACATCCTCGGCGTCCATCGGAAACACTGCCGCTTGCGGCAGGCGCTGGTAGATCGAATTGTCAGTGGCGAGCACCACGCGGCTGGCGTAATCGGCGCTGATCTCACCGCGAAAACCGCTGGCTTTCAGGGCGTTGAGGAACTGCTGGTAATCGGCAGTCAATGCGGTGGCGGGCGACAGCTGGGCAATCATCGGTCAGGGAATCTCGGTCAAAATCGGGCCGTGTGGCGGTGAACAGTTGTGCGCAATGAATGATTGCGTCACGCTCCCGCCATCTCATGGTGCTTATGTTCATTGCTTGGCGCCATCGGGACAAGCGTAAAATCGACCCGCAATCCATGACTAAAACGAATGAATCCGCGAACCCTCACCCCTTCCATGTCGTTGTTGCTGGCCTTCGAGGCCGCCGCGCGCCATGAAAGCTACACCCGCGCCGCCCACGAACTGTCGCTGACACAGAGTGCGGTCAGCCGCCAGGTGCAGATTCTGGAAAAGATGCTCGGCATGCGTCTGTTCAGCCGCGAAGGCCGGCAAGTAGTGCTGACCGATGTCGGGCGCATGTATCAGCGCGAACTGGCCCAAGCGCTCGGACAGATCCGCAGCGCGACCTTGCAGGCCATGGCGTTTGGTTCGGGCATCCACAGCCTGCGGCTGGCGACGCTGCCAACCTTCGGCTCGAAATGGCTGCTGCCACGACTCAAGGATTTCTACACCGCGCACCCGGGCATGACCGTGCACTTGCATTCGCGGATCGAAGCGATCGACTTCGACACCAGCGAGATCGATGCCGCGATCTGTGTCGGTGGTGGTCACTGGCCGGGACTGAGCGCCCTGCCCCTGCACACCGAAGAACTGGTGGTGATCGCCAGTGCACAGCTGTCAGCAGTCGAGTATCAGGACGCCGAACAGCAGATTGCCGAACAGCTGCTGCTCAATGTCAGCAGCAACGCCCAGGCCTGGGCGGAATGGTTCACTCATCACCGCCTGCCGCACCGCAGCATGCGCATCGGGCCGAGCTTTGAAATGACCTCGCACTTGATTCAGGCGGTGCGGGCCAATATCGGCGTGGGGCTGGTACCGCGGATTCTGGTGGAGGATGAATTGCTTAACGGCGAGCTGCTGCAACTGGGGGAACCGATTACCAGTCGGCGCAGCTATTACCTGGTGTATCCGCCGCGTAACGAGGCGTTGCCGTCGTTGAAGGCGTTTCGGGATTGGTTGGTGGACATGCTGTGATCGGCGCCCCCGCACATGCAAAACATAACGAAACGCCGCTCGATGAACGGCGTTCAGTCAATCCCTGGACTGGCGCTTTAGCGGAGGCGGCGCACTCGGCCCTTTGACGAGGGGCTTGGCCAGCAGTTTGCCGTCCGGGCCATAAAAGAGGCGTCTGACGCTAGGCGGCATGGGAGTAGGCTCTTTTGCGCTCATGTTGAAACCTCTTCGATAGAACTGAATTCGACCCACTGAACTTTCGAGGAATCTATCACTAATAGTTCGGCGCCAAAAGGCAGCGCCACGCCATCCTCCCCCAGCCAGCCTGGATTGAGCATGATGAACTGTCCCTCCAGAGGTCCGGAAGGCCACTCGACGGGCCAGCCAAACAATCGCCTCTCATCCGTCAAATGCAGAGTTACCAGCCGATTGTGGCGGACAAACGTGCTGTACCACTCGTTGGGATAAGAGTTTTTATTCGTTACATTTTTACTTCGTAACCATTTGTGCAGTTTGTCATTCGAAGCCAGAGCACACGACAACAGCCCAAGCGCCATTGAAACGATAAACGCCCACAAAGCCTCGGCTTTACCATCCCACTTTCCTACAGAGATACCCTTCGAGCCTATCCACAAACAGGCAGCCCCGATCCCCAGCACCACCCCATGAATCACAAACGTAAAAATCAACGCCTGCACAATCTGCCCAAACGTGTCGGGTCGCTTGAATGCGGTGAGCGTATAAAAAATCCAGGTCGAGACAAACCCGGGAATCAGATACTGCAACAACGGAATCACTTCTTTGACCAGATCATCCATGATCCGTGGCTCCTTGAAAGACTTGCCGGCCCGATAAGTGACCGGCAATCAAAGCCTAGTGCACGCTGAAAGAATGCCTTCGCCCAACTGTCACAGCGCATTACGCCAGCCGCTAAACCTGCGCATCCTGCAAAATCAGATCCGCACCCTTTTCCGCCACCATCAGCACCGCCGCATGGGTATTGCCCGACGTCACGTTCGGGAAGATCGACGCATCGACAATCCGCAACCCTTCGAAGCCATGTACCTTCAGGCGCTTGTCGACCACCGATGTCTGCTCGTCCGCCCCCATCGCGCAAGAACCACAGAGGTGATAGATCGAGCCACAGTTGTCGCGAAAGTACTGCAACATCTGCTCATCGGTCTGCACCGCCGGGCCGGGCAACACTTCATCGACGGTGATGCTCTTGAGCGCCGGGGCGTTCATGATCTTGCGCATCAGGCGACTGCCCTGAATCACTTCATCGATGTCCTTCTGCGTGCTCAGGTAGTTCGGGTCGATCAACGCCGCGTCCCGTGGATTTTTCGAGGCGATTTCGACGCGCCCGCGACTGGTGGGCCGGCACGGATTGAAGCACAGCAAGAAGCCCGAATACGGTTCCGGCTTGAGACTGGCCTTGTTGTTTTTCGGGATCTGGTACGACAGCGGGTTGAAGTACAACTGCAAGTTGGGATGCACCTGCTGCTGGTCGCCGCGAAAGAACCCACCCGCCTGATTGACGCTCATCGCCAGTGCGCCCTTGCGGGTCAGCAGGTATTTGATGCCGAGCTTGAGCTGGCCGAACAGCGAGCTCAGTTCATCATTGAGCGTCGGGATGTTGGCCTTGTAGTAGTAACTGGCACACAGGTGATCCTGCAGATTCTGCCCCACCGCCGGCAGGTGCCTGACCAATGGAATCTGGTGCCTGGCGAGCAACTCGCGATCGGCCACGCCGGACAATTGCAGGATTTTCGGCGTATCGACCGCGCCCGCACACAGGATCACCTCCTTGCGCGCCGTAAACGTGCGCGTCACACCGTGCTGGGTGATCGAGATGCCAGTGGCGCGCTGCTGCGCAGCGTCAAACAGCACGCGATCCACCAGGGCGTAATGCTCGACCGTCAAGTTCGGCCGGCTCAGTGCCGGATGCAGATGTGCAAAGCTGCTGGAGCAACGCTGGCCGTTTTTGGTGTTGACGTCGTACAAGCCCGCACCTTCGAATTTCGCCCCGTTGAAATCGTCGCTGCGTGGATAGCCGAGCTGCGAACAGCCCTCAAGAAACACATCACAGATCGGGTGGGTCTGGCCCTTCATCGGGGTGATGCTGATCGGGCCGCTGCCGCCATGGTATTCGCTGTCGCCCAGCGGATGGTTTTCCAGTTTGCGGAAATACGGCAGCACTTCCTTGAAGCCCCAGCCGTCGTTGCCGTTGGCCGCCCAGTCGTCGAAGTCATGGGCCTGGCCACGCACGTAGATCATCGCGTTGATCGAACCCGAACCGCCCTGCACCTTGCCGCGCGGGGCGTAGATTTCGCGATTGCCCAGTTGCTTCTGCGGCTGGCTGTAGTACATCCAGTTGAAGGTCGGGTTGTAATACATTTTGGCGAAGCCGACCGGAATCCTGAACCACAGCGAGCTGTCTTTACCGCCCGCTTCCAGTAGCAGCACCGTGTATTGCCCGCAGGCCGAGAGCCGATTAGCCAGCACGCAGCCTGCTGCGCCGGCGCCAGCGATGATGTAGTCGTATGTCATGCACGGTTACCGCGTAAGTCGTTGTACAAATCGAAAAGCGCACCACACTCCCCTGTGGGAGCGAGCCTGCTCGCGAAGGCGTCGTATCAGCCGCCACTTTCAGAGGGTGACCCAGCGCTTTCGCGAGCAAGCCCGCTCCCACAATGGATCTGCGTCAGCCTTTGGCCGGGGATGTGTCTTTGACGTCCACTGGCGTCGGCGCCATTTGCAGGTGCAGGCGCTCGCCGGTGTACGGCGAATGCCTGCGCACCACGTCCATGTTCAGTTCCACGCCCAGGCCCGGTTCGGTGGACGGGATGATGTAGCCGTCCTCCCACTGCAGCGGCTTGTTCAGGATCTCGGCATGGAAGCCGCCCCAGGTCTCGATGCTTTCCTGAATCAGGAAGTTCGGGGTGCAGGTCGCCAACTGGAAACTGGCCGCAGCACCAATCGGTCCGTTGTACAGATGCGGAGCGATCTGCGCGTAGTAGACCTCGGCCATGCTGGCGATTTTCTTGGCTTCGAGCAGGCCGCCGCAGCGCGCCACGTTCATCTGCAGAATCGACGCGCCGCCGGCCTGCAACAGCTTGAAGAACTCGTACTTGGTGGTCAGCCGTTCGCCCGTGGCAATCGGGATGCTGGTCTTGGCCGCGACTTGCGCCATGGCCTCTTCCTGCCCCGGCGGCACCGGCTCTTCGAACCACAGCGGGTCGTACTTTTCCAGGCGCCTGGCCAGACGAATGGCCGATGACGGCACCATCTGCCCGTGAGTCCCGAACAGCAGGTCGCACTTGTTGCCCACCGCTTCGCGGATCTTGCGGCAGAAGGTTTCGCAGCGCTCCAGCACCTCCAGCGAAATCTGGTGCCCGGAATACGCGGTGTACGGGCCGGCCGGGTCGAACTTCACCGCCGTGAAGCCCTTGTTCATATTCTCCACGGCGCATTCAGCCGCCAGATCCGGATCGTCGTAGTCGTACTCGCCACGGCTGTTGACCGGGTACAGATAGGTGTAAGAGCGCAGGCGCTCATTGACCTTGCCGCCGAGCAGTTCGTAGACCGGCTTGTTCGCCGCTTTACCGATGATGTCCCAACAGGCCATTTCCAGGCCGCTGACCACCCCCATCATGGTCAGGTCGGGGCGTTGGGTGAACCCGCTGGAATAGGCCTGGCGGAAGAAGCGTTCGATATGGTGCGGGTCCTGATTGAGCAGGTAGCGTTCGAACACGTCGTCGATGATCGGCAGCATGGCGTTGGGGCCGAAGGTCGCGGCGTAGATCTCGCCGACGCCTTCGATGCCGCAGTCGGTCCTGAGCTTGACGAACAGCCAGTACATGCCGCCAATGTGCGGTGGCGGTACGGCGACGATATGGGTTTCCAGGGCGATGATTTTCATGTCAGGCACCAGTTTTCTTCGAGGATTTGCGATTGATTCGGGCACGCAAGGTCACAGCAGCCAGAGTGCCGAGCAGTCCGATAAAGGCGATGTAGCCGAAATACAGCTTGTAACCAAAGGCTCCCGGGAACCGTTCGGTGAGGTAGCCGTTGATCAGCGGAATAAAGGCATCCGGCATATAGCCGACCACCGAGACGATGCCGATGGCCAGACCGGTGATGCGCAGCGGAATGTTGCAGCTGTCGAGAATTGCCCAATACAAACCGCGAATCGCGTAAGTCATCAGGCCAATAAAAATCACCGTGGCAATCAGCAGCCCCATGCTGTTGAGCGCCGGGAATACGATCAGGCCGACGATCGCCAGACTCGCCAGCAACAGCGCGACGATCAGCACCGAAATGTTCGAGAACCTGTCCCCCAGCCAGCCGCCACCGATGCCGCCGATCGGGCGCATCCACAACTTGATCGTGGTGATAGTGCCGGCCATGACGGCGGTCAGGCCGCTGCCTTGCAGGTAGTCCGAGAAGCTGTAGGTGGCCCAGAAGATGTGATAACCGCAAAACACGATCGCAGTGACCAGCCATAGCTCGGGAATCTTCACCAGCGTCGCCAGATCCGTGAGCAGGTTGAACTTGCCCTTCTCCACCGGCGGCGTGTCCGCCATCGATTTCGGATCCTTGATCAACACCAGCACGCAGCCGATGGCGATACAGGTGAAGGCGTACAGATAGACCACATGGCGGAAGCCTTCGGCGGTGGATTCACCACGGGTTTCGGTGGCGAAGGCGAACAGCGCCAGCGCAACCGTCGCCAGCAGCGCCTCGACCAGGCCGCGACCCCCATCAAGGATGCCGAAGAAGCGCCCCTGTTCGGTGTGATGAGCAATCATCTTCACCCGTTTGAGCACCGAGGCCCAGAAGGTCAAACCGGTGGTCAGGCCCCAGCAACCGAAGATGATCATCAGCCCGCTCATCGACGGCGCCGTCGAATACCACAGGCCCAGCGCGCCGGTCGCCACCAGCGAAAAGAAAATCAGAAAGCGTGGCGCAATGCGGTCGGCCAGCCAGCCGCTGGGCAAGTAGCTGAGGAGGAAAATCGTGCCGAGCATCGAGTACAGATAGCCCAGTTCACTGTGGTTGATCTGGAACACTTCGAGCATCGTGGTCTGGTAGACCTGACGCAGGTACAGAATCGGATAGATCGCGCCGGCCGCGAGCACCAGCAACATCAATTGGACATAGCGACTTCCCTTGTCACTCTGGCTTTTCACAGCCGAGTTGGAACCCTGAACAGCGGCAGCAGAGGATGCATGCTTGGACATTGAAGTGACCTCGGGCGACCCGTGCTCCGGGCGCCCCTGATAATTGTTTTTATAGGTGCAGCATGAGGCGTGTTGCGGTGGATCAGTACTTCATGACCACGAGGCGGGTCTGGGTGAATTCGAGCATGCCGTGCTTGCCGTCATCGCCGCCCAGGCCCGAGCGTTTCCAGCCGGCGTGGTAGCCCTGATACGGGTCGGCCGGGGTGCGATTGACGTACAGCTCGCCGGCTTCGATAGCGTTGGCGACTCTCTGCGCGGTGCGATAGTTCTCGGTGTAGAGCACCGACGACAGGCCGAACTGATGATCGTTGGCCATCGCCAGTGCCTCATCGATGTCGCGGTACTTGAGCACCGGCAGTACCGGGCCGAAGATTTCTTCCTGGACAATTTCCATGTCCTGGCGGCAGCCGCTGAGCAGGGTCGGCGGATAGAAATGCCCACGGCCTTGTGGCAATACACCGCCGCTTTCGAGGACCGCACCGTCGGCGATGGCGCGCTCGACCATGGCGTGGATGTTCTGCTGCGAACTGGCGTTGACCAACGGCCCCATCAGGCTGGCGTCCGTGGCGCGATCGCCGAATTTCACGGCGGCAATCTTGGTCTTGAGCAAGGCGAGGAAGCGGTCATGAACGCTTTCCTGCACGTAGACCCGCTCCACCGCCGTGCACAACTGGCCGCAGTGGGTGGTTTTCGACGCAACGATCGCCGTGGCTGCGGCTTCCAGATCGGCATCGGCCTCGATGATCGCCGGGGTCTTGCCGCCCAACTCCAGCGATGGCTTGGCGATGTTGGCCTTGCAGTAGTCGAGGACGATGCGCCCGGCGTTGACGCTGCCGGTCAACGTAATCAGGCCCACGGCTCTATGGGTGCAGACTGTCGCTGCGGTCGCGTGATCCATGGTCAGAATATTGATGACGCCCGCCGGCATGCCCGACTGTTGCACCGCTTTGGCGATTTCGAACGCCGAGGTCGGGGTGTTGTTGCTCGGGCGCACCACCACGGTGTTGCCGGCAATCAGCGCCGGGGCAATTTTGCGCAACAGGGTATAAACCGGGTAGTTGAACGGGATCAGGCAGGCAACGACACCGATTGGCTCGCGGTGCAGAAACAGGTTTTCGTCGGGGCTGTCGCTGGGAATGATCTCGCCTTCGATGCGGCGTGCCCACTCGGCGTGATAGCGGGTGATCTGCGCGGCATAACGCGCTTCGTTGCTGGCGTCGGCGACGCTCTTGCCGGACTCGGCAGCCAGTGCGGCGCCGATGGCTTCGGCACGCTCTTCAAGGGCAGTGGCAAAGGCTCGCAGATGTTCGGCGCGTTCGATGCTGGTGAGCTTGCCCCAGACCTTTTGTGCGGTTGCTGCCGCATCGACGGCTGCGGTGGCTTCCTCGACGGTCGCGGCCGACACATGGCCGAGCAACGCTTCAGTGGCCGGGTTATAGACCTCGATCAGCGCCGCGCTGGCAGGCTCGATGAAGTGGCCGTTTACATAATTTCGCTCGATTCGCATGTGCATCGCCCATCGTTTGTTTTTATCAATGCCGCCAGTCTTGTCATCGCTGGCGGGTTGAACAAACGATTTAAAGGGCGCTTAAACATTCGAAAAATGCAGGTTACCCTCGCGTGCGCAGAATCCTGTGTGGGAGCGGGCTTGCTCGCGAAAGCGGGGTGTCAGGCGTTGACGATGCAAGCTGACGCACCGCATTCGCGAGCAAGCCCGCTCCCACGAGGGGATTTGGGGTGGGTCAGGTTGCAGCGGTCGAGGGCTCGAGTTGGCGCTGCGCCAGCCAGATTTCCTCCTGCAGCCATTGCGCAAACACCTGCAACTGCGGCATCTCGGTCTGCTCCGGCCGGGTCACCAGCCAGTAGGACTGGTGCCCTTCCACGTGCACATTCAGCACTTGGGTCAACTGCCCGCTGGCCAACTCAGCGGCGACCATGTGCCAGTCGGCAATGGTGATCCCCAGCCCGTCGGTCGCGGCCCGAATCGCCAGGTCCAGCAGATCGAATTCGTAACCGCCCTGGGTATCGACTCCGCTGATGCGCGCCGCGTCCAGCCAGTGTTTCCAGGTCAGATAGCGCTGATCTTCCTTGGCCAGCACGTGCAGCAGCGTCAGGTGATTGAGGTCGATGCCCTGCTCGCCGCCCTCGCGGGCATACAACGACGGCGCGCACACCGCAATGTGCCGTTCCTGAATCAGCAGCGAACTGTCGAGGCCGTCCCATTCACCGTCGCCAAAACGGATCGCACAGTCGAGTGTGCTGGTTTCCGCCAGGCTGTCCTGCAAGCGCGTGGTGATGCTCAGTTCGAGTTCCGGGTGCTGCTCGCGCAAACGCCCCAGGCGCGGCATCAGCCAGCGACTGGTGAAGGTCGGCGGCGCGTTGATGTGCAACCGGTTGGAATGGGTTTTCTGCTGGATGCTGCGCACCGTCAGTTCGATCTTGTCGAACGACTGGTGCAGTGCCCGCAGCAGCACCTTGCCGGCGGCGGTCAGCTCCAGATGATGATGCCGGCGTTCCAGCAGGCTTTCACCGAGTTGTTCTTCCAGCTGCCGCACCTGACGGCTGACCGCACTCTGGGTGACGTTGAGCAACTCGGCGGCGCGGGTGAAACTGCCGGTGCTGCCGGCCACCTCGAACGCCTTGAGCGCGTTCAGGCCAGGCATTTTGCGTTTCATATCAAGGCACTCGAAAACCACTGACAAGGCGTAAAGCATCCCATGCCTGTGCCGGACTGTCCTACAGGGTTTTTTGAGTAACATGCATTCGATGCAGGTTTGCGCATCGTTTTTATCGTTTGTTCAACCTCCAGCGGATGGCAAAACTGCGCGGCATCTCTAATAAAAACAATCGAGAGCCGCTCCATGCCCTTCCCTGCATCCTTGCGCCTGCGCACCACGTCTATCGTTCTGTTCTGCAGCGTTGCCGCTCCGGCGATGGCGGTACAAGTCACCGACAACCTTGATCTTGGCGGCGCCATTCGTGCGCGCTGGGACGTGGACCCGGATCGCGACATTCAGAAGTTTGGCCTCGACACGGTCTTCCTCAGCGCCAAATACAATTCCGACAGCTGGATCGGCGAGGCGCAGTATCGCTTCTACGGTCGCTCCTACCCTTACCAGTACACGAAAAACTATGGCGACATTCAGTTCGCCAAGTTCGCCTGGGTCGGCTACAAGTTCAATCCGGACCAACAGGTACAAGTCGGCCTGAACAGTGTGCCGTTCGGCCTGCAGCCGTATTTCGGCAGCACTTTCTACGAAACCCTGGGCAACGTCATTGGCCTGGAAGACGTGCAACAGGTCGGCGCCAAATACATCCAGCAAAGCGGCGACTGGAATGTTCAGGCCGGTTACTACTTGCGTCCGGCGTGGCAAGGCAAAGGCACCAGCAAAGGCGTCACCTATTCCAGCGTGGTGTCCGGGGCTGACAGCTACGTGGCGGACGGCAGCGACAACCAGGAACGCAACACCGTGGTGCTGCGGGTGGCGAAAGCGCTGGAGCTGGGGCCGTGGAAATCCGAAGTGGGGATCTCCGGCCTGACCTCGACCTTGGAAAACAAGGACACCGACAACGATGGCCGGCGCAACGCCGTGGCCGTGCATTATCTGGGCAAAAATGGCCCGTGGGGCGTGCAGTTGCAGGCAGCACGCCAGCAGATGTCGCCGCGCAATGCCGGCACTGATGAGCGGGTGACCCTTGGCGGTTACGACGGCACTTACAACGTTGCCAGTCGCGGCAATCTGTACGTGGCGGATCTGAGTTACGACGTGGCTGGCAAATACCTGTTCGATCAGGTCAGCGGAATCAAGCTCTACGCCAACTACAGTGCCTTCGACAAATCCGCCAGCGGCTTCAAGACTTCTGAACGGATGATCCTCGGCAGCTCGTTTTCAGTGAGCAAATTGTGGGTCGCAACCGAGTGGTTGTTTGGCAGGAATGACCCGTACATCGGTGGCAGCAGTTACACCCAGAGCCTCGGTGCGGGTGGGCTGGATCAGTGGGAGAATCAGCTGTATGTGAACGTCGGTTACTACTTCTGATCCGGGATTTACCGCGCCTGAAAGTCAGCCTTCGCGAGCAAGCCCGCTCCCACCGGATGTGTGTCTGACACACATCCAATATGGGAGCGGGCTTGCTCGCGAAGGCGTCCTGCCAAACAACGCTTGCATCCGCCCCCTCACCAATAGTCAGATAACCCCTACCAACAAAACCTACAAAAACAAAACCGAGCCAAACGCTCGACCCGGAGTTCCACCTCCATGCGTCAACTGCCCTCGCTCAACACCCTGCGCGTGTTCGAAGAAGTCGCGCGGCATCGCAGTTTCAGTCAGGCCGCACTGGGCCTGAACGTCACCCAGGGCGCCGTCAGTCGCCAGATCAAACAACTCGAAGACTACCTCGGCGTCGCGCTGTTCGTGCGCACGCCGCAAGGCCTGTCACTGACCGAAGCCGGCAGCAACCTCAAACCGCATCTGGCCGAAGCTTTCGATCACATGGAGCGTGCGCTGCAAGCGGTGCGCGTGCCCAATCTGCGCCAACGCCTGCGCGTGCTCGCGCCACCGACCTGGGCCACGCGCTGGCTGTCGCCGCACCTGCGCGCGTTCTGCCAGCGCTACCCGGACATCAGCCTCAGCGTAACCAATCAGGCCAGCCACGACAGCCTCGCCGAGATCGATTGCCACATCCGTTTCGGCCTCGCAGCGGCCACCCATTGCGCCAGCCAACTGCTGGTGATGGAACGCCACATCGCCGTTGCCAGCCCGGAGCTGTTCGACGGCGAGCAAGCACCGGATCTGCGGCAATTTCCATTGCTGCACATTCTCCACGACGGCAAGCGCTTGAAGGTCTGGGAAAACTGGCTGGCAGCCATGGGACGCGATGACATCGATGCTGCCCGAGGTCTGGAATTCAGCACCCTGGACCAGGTGATTCACACCGCATTGGCCGGCGGCGGGCTGGCGGTGATCGACCGGCAGATGATCGAAAAGGAACTGGCTAACGGCAGCCTGTTGCCGATCACCCCGATTGAAGTAATCGGCCCGTATGGCTACTGGCTGGACGTGGCGAATGACAAGCAGGGCTTGTCGAAAGTGAAGCTGTTCACCGACTGGCTGAGCCTGGTGAGCAACCCCTGACACCGCAAAACCAATGTGGGAGCGGGCTTGCTCGCGAAGGCGGCAGATCAGTTGAAATCAATGTCGACTGACACACCGCTTTCGCGAGCAAGCCCGCTCCCACAGTTTTTAGGGGGCAGGCCGTTAGATCGGGGTGGCGATTTTGGTCACGGTGATGACGCTTCCCTCCACCGGACTTTGCGCCTTGCACGCCTGGCTCAGTGTCAGCGACTTGGTCTCCGGCGCCCACGCCCATGACAGCCATGCGCCAATCGCCAGGATCGCCGCGAGAATGCCCATGGTCGGGCTCAGGCCGATCCCCGCCACACTCACCGGCAGCAGAAAGGTGCTGACCGCCGAGCCCAAACGGCTGACTGCCGTGGCCAGGCCAATGCCGCTGGCACGCACTTCGGTCGGGAAACTCTCCGCCGGGAACACCCCGACCAGATTGCTCACCGCCGACAGCACCAGGGTGAACACACCGAACACCAGCACCATCAGCCACGCTGCGCTACCCGGCAGCACCGCCAGCAGGAACAGCGCCACCGCGAGGATGATGAACGAGTTGATCAGGAAGCCGCGACGGCTGAACCTGATCGTGCACCAGATACCGATCAAGGCGCCGAGGATCAGCAACAGGTTGAGCATCAGTTCAGTGCCGAAACCTTCGGCCAGGCCCATCTTCTGCAGGATCGACGGCAGGAACGTGTAGATCGCGAAGTACGGCATCACGATGCAGACGAAAAACAGGCAGTTGAACGCCGTGCGTTTGCGGTACTCGCGGCTGAACAGTACCGCATAGCCGGAGCGGGTTTGCGTGGTGCGGGTTTCGTCCAGTTCGACATTGTCGCCCAGATGCTTTTTGACGATCGCCCGCGCCTCGGCGATGCGCCCCTGGTTGACCAGCCAGCGCGGTGATTCCGGGGTGCCGATGCGCGCGATCAGAATCAATGCCGCCGGGATCGCCGACGACGCAAGCATCCAGCGCCAGGCATCGTCGCCGAGGCTGAGCATGGCGGTGCCGACGAAGGTTGCGGCAACGTAACCGAAGGTCCAGATCACGCTGAACGAACCGAGCAGTACGCCGCGATGTTTCTTCGGCGAGAACTCGGCGAGCATCGCGTGTCCGACACTGAAATCACCGCCCAGGCCAATGCCGATCAATACCCGGCAGAGAAACAGGCTCATCGCGCTTTCGACGTAGAACTGCATCACCGAGGCGATCGTGATCAGCACGAAGCTGACGAGGAAAATCTTCTGCCGGCCGACCTTGTCCGAGATCCAGCCGAAAAACAGACTGCCGAGAAACAGTCCGATCAACGCCGACGCGCCGATCAATCCCTGCCAGAACGCATCCAGGTGCATCTGCGGGCTGAGCAAGGTAAACGCAATGCCGATCAGGCCGAGGATGTAGCCGTCGGTGAAGTGCGCGCCGAAGGTCAGCCCGGCGATCTTGATATGAAACCGGCCGATGGGCAGGTCGTCGATTTTTACTGGTTGAGCGGACATGTTCGTCTCCAATTGTTGTTATTGACGGAGAAACGGATTGCTCTTGCTTCTTCTGTAGGAGTGAGCCTGCTCGCGATAGCAGTGTGTCAGTCAAAGCCGTATTGCCTGATGCACCGTCATCGCGAGCAGGCTCACTCCTACAAGGGGTGGTGGGGTTCAGAGACCGCCCATCAACAGGTATTTGATCTCCAGATAGTCATCCAGACCGTACTTCGAACCTTCGCGCCCCAGGCCCGATTCCTTGATGCCACCGAACGGCGCCACTTCCGTGGAAATGATCCCTTCGTTGATCCCGACCATCCCGGCTTCAAGGCCTTCGGCCATGCGCCAGACCCGGCCGATGTCGCGGCTGTAGAAATACGCCGACAAACCGAATGGCGTGTCGTTGGCCCGCGCCAGCACTTCGGCCTCATCCTTGAAGCGGAAGCACGCGGCTACCGGCCCAAAGGTTTCGTCCTGGGCGATCAGCATGTCGCCGTTGACCTCGGTGAGGATGGTCGGCTCATAGAAGGTGCCGCCGAGAGCGTGGCGACGACCGCCACACAGCAACGTGGCGCCCTTCGCCAGCGCATCGCTGACATGGCTTTCGACCTTGGCCAGCGCGGCGGTGTTGATCAGCGGACCTTGCTCGGTCTCACCCTCGAGCGCGCTGCCGACGCGCATCGCGGCGACTGCTTCGGCAAGCTTGCCGGTGAAGGCCTCGTAGACGCTGTCCTGAACAAAGAAGCGATTCACGCACACACAAGTCTGCCCGGTATTGCGGAATTTCGAGGCCATCGCGCCTTTGACCGCGGCGTCCAGATCGGCATCGTCGAAGACAATGAACGGCGCGTTGCCACCCAGTTCCAGCGAGACTTTCTTCAGGGTGTCGGCAGCCTGACGCATGAGCAGTTTGCCGGTGCGCGTGGAGCCGGTGAACGACAGTTTGCGCACGACGCTTGAGGCTTGCAGCGCACCGCCAATCGCCACTGCATCGCCGGAAACGATGTTGAACACACCCGCTGGAATCCCTGCCTGCTCAGCTAACACTGCCAGGGCAAATGCCGACAGCGGGGTCTCCTCCGACGGTTTGAGAATCATTGTGCAGCCCGCCGCCAGCGCCGGGCCGACCTTGCGGGTGACCATCGCCAACGGGAAGTTCCACGGGGTGATCGCCGCGACCACGCCGATGGCTTCCTTGACCACGATGATCCGCGCATCGGCCTTGTGGCTCGGGATCACGTCGCCGTAGGCGCGCTTGGCTTCCTCGCCGAACCACTCGAGAAAACTCGCGGCGTAGACCACCTCGCCCATGGCTTCGGCCAGCGGTTTGCCCTGTTCGCGACTGAGCAATGTCGCCAGGTCCTTCTGGTGGGCGAGCATCAGATCGCTCCAGCGTTTCAGGCGCTGGCTACGCTCCTTGGCGGTGAGTTTGCGCCACGCCGGCAGGGCACGGTTGGCGGCATCGATGGCCAGATTGGTTTGCTCGGCGCCAGCCTTTTGCACGTCGGCAATCAGTTCGCCGTTGGCCGGGTTGCGCACCGCGTAGGTCGCACCGCCCTGCCCCCACTGACCATCGATGAAATTGCCGTGACGGATCAACTCGCTCATGCCACCGCCCCCTGCAAGGTGAACCGCTCAAGCCCCGGGCGTGCCGTGCGCAGGATGCGCTTGCCGGCGGTGTAGTCGTTGATCACATCGCACGGGGTGTAATTGCGCTCCAACTCGTGCAGCTCATCGGCATCCAGCCTGGTTTCCAGCGCCGCCAGCGCACTGTCGAACTGCGCGGTGGTATCGGCGCCGACCAGCATGCAATCGACCCCCGGATGGTTGGCCACCCACGCCTGGGCAATCTGCGCATTCGACACGCCACGGGCGCGGGCCACGCGCTGCACTGAGTGGGCGATTTCGAACGAGGCTTCGTCGCTGTACATCTGCTGGGTGAAGAAGTCGGTCTGGTTGCGGGTCGACTGCACGTCGCCAGTCAGCAGGCCACGGGCCAGCGGGCTGAACACCGAGACGCCGATGCCCTGATCGCGACAGAACGGAATCATCTCGCGCTCTTCTTCGCGGTAAGCGCAGTTCAGCTGCAATTGCATATTGATCGGCTTGACCCAGCCATTGCGTTCGCAGGCCATGAGGATCTTCGCCAACTGCCCGGTGAGCATGGTCGACACGCCGATATAACGGGCCTTGCCGGAGCGCACGATGTCGTTCAGCGCCGACATGGTTTCTTCGACCGGGGTGTTCACATCGAAGTAATGCAGCATGAACACGTCGACGTAATCCATGTTCAGGCGTTTCAGCGAGGCGTCGATGCTGTCCATGATGTGCTTGCGCGAATGGCCGCTGGCGTTGATCCCGCTGCGGGTGCCGTAACCGACCTTGGTGGTGATCACCAGGTCCTCGCGGCGAGCCAGGCGCTTGACGATGCGCCCCACCACTTCCTCGCCGACACCGGCGGAATAGAAGTCCGCCAGGTCGATGAAGTTCACACCCTTGCCCAGCGCGTGGGCGACGATCGGCTCGCTCTGTTTTTCATTGAAGATCCACGGTTTCCAGTCCGGCGTGCCCATGTTCATGGTGCCCAGGCACAGACGGGAAACCTGCAGGCCGGAGTGGCCCAAACGAATGTATTGCATGGCGCGGACCTCAGGCTTTTGGCGTGTAGAAAGGGTTGCTGATGTGATTGACCACATCGGCCAGCTGCGCGGTTTGCGGCTTGCCGGTCAGGGCGGCGCGGATCGCGGTGCAACAGGCGTTGTAGTTGTTCAGGTAGACCGCATCGAGGTCGTCGCAGGCCGGGTTGACCCAGTTGGCGGTGACAATCGCCCACTCGTCCTCGGCTTCCGGCGGCAAGGTGCCGTCGAGCAGCGCTTCGAGCACGGCTTTGGCGATCCCGGCCTGCGACGCGCCCCAGGTGGCATTGCCGTGCAGGTCGCTGCTGATCGCGGCCTTGTTCACATACAGGGTCATCGGCTTGACCGGAATGTTCGGCTGGGCGATCACCATGAATGGGCAATGGCCCTGACTCGGCGACGCCAGGCTGTTGGCGAACGCCTGTCCGGCCGGGCCATTGCGCGGGCCGATCAGGATATTGATGTGTGCGGCGTTCAAGCCCGGGCCTTCGAAACCTTCACCGATGTACAGGTCGAGTTCTTTCATCAGTCATTACTCTTTTGCGCTGCGAGGGATGGTCGATAGCTCACGCGGGCCGAATGGCCGGTGCGCTCAATAACGGGCGTAGGGAGATGTGGCGAGGGAAACGGGACATGGCTGCAAACGCTCTCTGGTTGTTATTGATGAGCTGTGTTTGCGATTTTTTAACACCGGGGTTTGCGCGGGCTGTAACCATTAAAAATCATGGGGCCATGAGTTTTGGTCATAGCCTTCGGGCGCAACATCGCGGCCTGAGCAAAAAGCCAAAAAAAAACAGAAACCGGTGATCCGGTTTCTGCTTTTTTTGGCGGCGGGCTTTTGCAGCTGAGGCTGGGTTTTACAGGCAGTCACGCACCGATTTGCGCAACGACCCGGACTTGGCCCATGGCGGCCCTTGGTACAGCGAAACCCGGCTGCCGTCCTTGTACTTGATGATGTCGAGAATCTCGTCAGCAGTAACGATGCTGGGCGCAGTGATCCGATAACCGTTGGAGATCGCCGTCTGCGTGGTCTTCGGAATGTCCTTCTGCCACAACGGCAACAGGCACGCGGCATAGTCTTTAGGCGCCTTGGTGCTGGTCTTGCTGAGATTCGGCTCACCCGGTACCAGTGACGCCGGCAACGAGCAACCTGCAAGCAATGCCAACGCCAAACTCCCGATCCATATCCGCATGGTGTTTCCCTGATCTGAAAAAAAGCGAATGTAACGTGTAACTGGGTGCACATCCATCGTGGCACCACGCCCACAGGGGAAATTGGACAAATATTTACATCCATTGCGTCCGGTGGCAGACGAGCTGTGCACCCTCGATGAAAAAATACGGCTACTCTTTTCTACCGAGAATGTTCCGGAGGTGATCATGCGGCTCAATGAATACGAACACGAACTTCAGCGCGACCTGCAAGCCGTTGCATCGGACCTGAGGTGGTCGGCGGTCGACCTCAAGCGCATTGCCGAACAACTGCGCAAGAGCGGCAATGAAGCGGATGCCCAGGCAGTGCTCAGGTCTTGCGAGGTGCTGCAAAGCGATGAAGAGCGGCTGCAGTTGTATGCCAGGGAAGTAAAGACGCGCACCATCAGCCGAAGCAAAGTCCACTGACAGCGCCCGCCCCTCAACAGAAGCCCCGGCAATCACCGGGGCTCTTTCGTTACATTTGCGTCAACTTGTGGTGTGACTTCGCGCCCGCGCCGAGCGTTGTTTGTAACCCGGCAACGCGGCGGCGTAAGCCAGCGCCTCTTCTCTGCTACCAAACGACGCAAGGCGGTCGCCCTGGGTACAAACCCGCCATGGGCCGTTGTTCACGCTGAGTACGTCGTAGCCGTTCATGTGCATCTTGTTCAGTACAGGAATGCTCATGGGTACCTCCTTTTCTGCCGGCGATTGATTCAGCCATACCTTTTTACCTTACACCCAGCTGCTGCCGGTGTGCCGACCGAGTGTCGCGCCAGCGTTCCGGCACTTTTTGCTCGACCGGGCAATCCAAGATCCCACGGAACCTCTGGTTTGCGGCCCGGCTCGAATATTGCAGATTTATTTCATCTATGTGACACGCAGTAAACAGGTAACAGATGAAAGTACGTGCAACCGTCATTTGCGAGCAGGATCGACACATCCTCCTGGTGCGCAAACCCAGATGTCGCTGGACCTTGCCGGGTGGCAAGGTGGAGCCCGGGGAAAGCAAAGCCACCGCAGCAACGCGCGAGCTGCAGGAAGAAACCGCACTGGAGGCGGAACAGATGCTTTATCTGATGGAGTTGCGCAGCGGCAGCACCCAGCATCATGTCTACGAGGCGTCAGTGCTGAACCTCGAACAGTTGCGCCCGCAAAACGAGATCACCGAATGCATCTGGCATCCGCTGGACGCCGTGCAGAATCTGCCCACCAGCGAAGCGACGCTGCGCATCGTGCAGGCATTTCAGCGACGCTTGTGAGGTTTCAACCGGCGAACGCTCGGCGTCCGGCGCTCATTTCCGTGCGCAATTCGCCGATGAAGTTGGAAATATCGCGGATCGTCACCAGGTGTTCCGGCGACACACCATTGAGCAACAACTCGACCCGTCCGGAGTCAGGCTCATAAACCTTGATCCGCAACAGTCCCTGCTCCACTTGGGTGCATTCGCATTCAAGCGACGGAAAGCCGGATTCGACTATCCGGCAAATGTCGGCAATGGCTAGCATGGGCGCACGCCTCGCAGGCGATGAGTCGGTCGACCCGTTTAGCATAGATGAGGCTTCGCCGACCTGCCGCCCCGGCAATTGCCAACCCGATCACATTTCTGGCGCAGCCTCAGTGCGCATCATGATCCCAGATCCAGTTCCACATCCCCGGCAGTTGCACCGGCTCCGAACTTTGCTGAACCGTACGCGCCAGCGCCGCTTTCTGCAACGCCGCATGATCATCGTAAAACGGCTTGTCCGCCAACCTCACGCCAGTGGCTGCGGCACTGTCGAGGAGGATTTGCAGGTACTCGCGGGTATGGCGTGCGGTATAGCGGTTGAGGTCATGAAAGGTCACCACCACCGGAATCACCCCGTCCACGGTCGGAAATTCCCCGAGGGCAATCCGCTCGCGGACTTCCGACAGCTGCCGCAACATGTTCGCCCGACGCCTGGGGCTGGCGTTGAAGCCCCAGATCTTGCCGTCGTTGGCGCTCAAATCGGTCAATAACACGTGCAGGCCGTGCTGTTGATAGGCCGCGAACGTGCGTTTGTCGTAATTCCAGAATGGCGGCCGCAGCAGGATTGGCGCCGCCCCGGTGATCGCGGCGATATCTGCACTGCCGTTGGTCAACGACTGCTCCAGTTCCTGCGGGTCGAGCGAGCGATGGTTGGTGTGCCAATGAGTGGCCGTGTGAAACCCCAGGATGTGCCCTTCGGCGTGCTCGCGGCGCATGATGCCGCGGCCGATCTCACTGTTGCCGGCACGGGGCGCGCGGGTCTGGACGAAGAACACCGCTTTGATGTCCGGTTGCACCGGGTTGACCTTGAGGCTGTCGAGCACCGTCGCCGACGGGTTCCAGAAGCTCGAAGCGCTCGGGCCGTCATCGAACGTCAGCAGAAACCGCACCGGCGCCTGGGATTCGAGACGGGTGGCGGTTTGCGCGGTCATCTCGATGGGCGCCGCTATGCAGCCGGCCAGCCCGAGCGCGATGGCCGCAGCACAGAGAAAGTTGAAAGCGTATTTCATGTTTTGCCTTGCGCCTGACCGTTGCGGCCCTGTTGTCGACTGGCAAAACTCCCTCGCCCTGATCCATCCCTGCGCCCGGCTGTTCGAGCCAGGTTTGGATAGGGTACACAGGCTTTGGTTCCGGCGCTCGTTCAGTCAGCCAGTGCCTGCTGAAACGAGGTGTCGATGATCCCGGCGGTGGCCAGTGGCGCCGGCAATGCCTTGACCTTGAACAGAAAGTCCGCGGTGCTTTGCAGGTCTGCTGCGGCCTGTTGATCCACTGGCCCGACCGTCATGTGCGCCTGACGCAACCAGTGGCGTGACACCTGCTGATCGAGGTTGGCTTTCTTCGCCCAGAGATCTGCGTATTCGTCGGTATGGCTGTCGACCCAGGCTCGTGCCTGCTTCAAACGTCCGAGAAAATCGGTGATCGCTGCGCGTTTACTGTCGATTGATGGCGCCGACGCCGCAATGGCGCTGAGGCCCGGCATCAGGTTCTTCGCGGTGAGAATCGGTCGCGCACCGGAAAACACGATTTGCTGGGATATGTACGGCTCCCACACCGGGAAGGCGTCGATACTGCCTTGCGGCAACGCAGCCGCCGCATCGATCGGCATCAGCTTGACGAACTCGACGTAATTTTCCGGCAGACCGCCCTGCTCCAGCGCACGCAAGGTCAATTGCTGGCTCCAGGCCCCGGGCCAATAAGCGACTTTCTTGCCTTTCAGATCGGCGATGGTTTTCACCGGCGAATCTCTCGGCACCAGCAACGCGATGGTGTCCGGGTTCTGCCGCGATACACCGATGAGCTTCACCGGCGCCTGTTTGGCGGCGAGAAACAGAAAACCGGAATCGCCGAGAAAGCCCAGATCCAGCGAACCGGTCTGCAACGCCTCGGCCAATGGCGCAGCCGCCTGGAAATGCTTCCAGTCAACGCTGTAAGGCGCGTCTTTCAACACCCCGGACGCTTCTATCGAGGCGCGGATGTTGTAGTAATTCTGATCACCGACGTGCAGGACCAATGGCTCAGCGGCGTAGGCCAGCGGAGTGGCGAACAGTCCGGCAATCAGGGTGGTACGGAGGAAACGGGAGAGCTTCATGGCGGGTCCTGCAATGGATTTTGCATAGACCATAACGCTCTTGATCAGTCATTTTTAAATTCGATTAATGCATAAGCTCAGTACCCTGAATGCTCGCTGTCCGTTACGCAACAGCCCCTCGTCACACTGTTGCTCCAGCAACAGCTGAACACCAGCAAACCTGGCAATCCTCCCGTAAACACGGGCTCAGACACACATGGCACAGAGCCTGCAATATTCCATTGATGCAGGACGCAGCCGTTAAAAATATATTTTCGGACATAAAAACAGTGCTTTTGCCGGAGCGCCCCCCATGACATCGTTCTTACCGTTTTCCCGTCTCAAAACGCTGCTGGTCGCCAGCGCCATGGCGCTGGGCCTGCAACCGCTGGCCCACGCCACCGAAGCCGCGCCCGCCGAGGTTCATCTGGATTACGCCTATTACTCCCCCGTGAGCCTGGTGCTCAAGCATTTTGGCTTCCTCGAAAAAGCCCTGCCTCAGACCAAAGTCAGTTGGGTGCTCAGCCAGGGCAGTAACCGTTCGCTGGAATACCTGAACAGCGGCGGCGTCGATTTCGCCTCCAGCGCCAGCCTCGCTGCCGTACTGAGCCGCGCCAACGGCAGCCCGATCAAATCGGTCTACGTCTACAGCCGCGCCGAATGGACCGCGTTGGTGGTGCGAAAAGACTCGCCGTACCAGAGCGTTGCCGACCTCAAAGGCAAGAAAATCGCCGCCACCAAGGGCACCGATCCTTACCTGTTCACCCTGCGCAGTCTGCAACAGGCCGGGCTGAAAAAAGACGACGTGGAGTTGGTACACCTGCAGCATCCGGACGGCCGCACCGCGCTGGAAAAGGGTGATGTCGACGCCTGGGCAGGCCTTGACCCGCACATGGCGGCCAGCCAAGTCCAGGCCGGTTCGCGCCTGCTGTATCGCAACCCGGCGTTCAACAGTTATGGCGTGGTCAGCGTCACCGAGCAGTACGCCAAGGAGCATCCGCAAACCATCGCCAGCGTGATCAAAGCCTACGAACAGGCGCGGGAATGGGCATTGAAAAACCCGGATGAGTTCGCCGCCCTGCTCGCCAAGGAGTCCGGCCTGCCGCTGGACGTGGCCAAGCTGCAACTGTCGCGCACCGACCTGAGCAGTCCGCAACTGACCGCCAAGGATGTGCAGGCCTCCAAGGCAGCGGCGCCGATTCTGGTTTCCGAGGAGCTGGTACGGCGTGGGGGGAATGTCGATCAAGTCATCGATCAGTTGCTCGACAGCGGTGTGCAGCAAGCCGTCGCCCGACAGTAATCGATCAGACTCACCGCGAACCTGCGCCTGACGCGGTTTCGCGGTGAACGGAGCCCACGTATGACCACACGCAGTAATGAACTGCCCGCACCTCGGCGCCTGTCGAAGACGCGTCCTTCCCCGCTCAATCCAACCTGGCGACGGCGCTTGAAAGGCCTGGCCCTGCCGCTGCTGATCGTAGTCGCACTGGAGTTCATCGTGCGCATCGGCTGGCTGCCGTCCTACCAAATGCCCGCCCCGAGCGAGATCGCCCTGACCCTCACCGACCTCGCCGAAGGCGCTTTGTGGAAGCACATTGGTGCCAGCCTGACTCGCGTGTTGCTCGGGTTTGCGATCGGCGCCAGCCTGGCACTGGTGTTTGCCGCCTGGGTCGGTCTGAGCCGTGAGGCCGAAGCGTATCTGGAGCCGACGTTCGCCGCCCTGCGTTCCATCCCGAGCCTGGCCTGGGTGCCGCTGTTGCTGCTGTGGCTGGGCATCGATGAAACCTCCAAAGTCGTGCTGATCGCCATCGGCGCGTTCTTTCCGGTCTACGTCAACGTGGTCGCGGCGATTCGCAACATTGATCGAAAACTGGTGGAGGTCGGGCACATTTATGGCTTCAGCCACCTGCAACTGGTTCGGCGAATTCTGTTGCCGGCCGCCCTGCCCGGTCTGTTCACCGGGCTGCGCAGCGGCATGAGCCTGGCGTGGATGTTTCTGGTGGCCGCCGAACTGATCGCCGCGACCAAGGGTCTGGGCTATCTGCTCAGCGATGGGCGTGAAACCTCGCGACCGGACATCGTGCTGGCGGCCATCATCGTGCTCGCCCTGCTCGGCAAACTCAGCGACGGGTTGCTTGCGGGGCTGGAGCGCCGCTGGCTGGCCTGGCGCGACACGTTCTCAGGTCAAGAGGCGAAGGCGTGATCCTCAATCGTCCCGCGTCAAAACCTCGAGCAACTCGATCTCGAACAGCAGATTCGAATTCGGCGGGATCTTGCCCATCGTCCGCTCGCCATAACCCAAGTGCGCGGGCACCAGCAGCTTGCGCTTGCCGCCCACCTGCATGCCCATGAGTCCCTGATCCCAGCCCTTGATCACCCTTCCAGTGCCAATCACGCACTGGAACGGTTTGCCACGACTGTGGGAAGAATCGAACTCGCTGCCGTCTTCCAGCCAACCGGTGTAATGAGTGGTGATCAGCGCGCCTCTGACGGCGGCCTTGCCCTCGCCCACCTGGAGATCGATTACCTGCAGTTCATCATTCATAACATTCACTCTATTGTTCAGCTGGCGGCCGTTTTCCCAGAATTGTCGGTGATTGGCAACCCGCAAGCGCAGATCAACGCTGTATCCGAAGTGAGTGACCAAGCATTAACATAGCAAACCGCCATTACTTCTCGGATCGACTCCTCATGCTGGCAGCGCCCCAATGATTCAGCTCTGGATCGGCCTTGCCATTGGCGTCGTCATGCTTGCTGTGATTGCCGTGCTGGTTTTGCGCGAACGCGACTTGCGCCGGCAGTTAGCCGAATACCGAGAACTGCTGGCCCGCGCCGCCGAAGGCAGAAACATCCATCAGGATCACGACGCCGAGCGCTTCAAGCGCAGCCAGTATTTTGCGCGGATCGGCACCTGGGATTGGGAAGTCGACACCGATCGACTGTACTGGTCGGACGCGATCTACGGCATGTTCGGGTTCAAGATCGGCGAGATCACTCCGTCCTATGCGCTGTTCTGTTCCTGCGTGCACCCGGACGATCGCCTGCGCGTGCGCGACGGCGAGTTGCGTTGCCTGGAAACCGGCGAAAACCACGACGAGGAGTACCGCGTGGTCTGGCCCGATGGCACGATTCGCTGGCTGCGGGAGACTGGTAACGTGGTGCGCAACGACCACGATGCGGTCATCAAAATGATGGGCGTGGTGCGCGACATCACCGAAGAAAAAGCCTCGGCCAGTTACCTCAAGCACCTCGCCCACTACGACCCGTTGACCGGACTGCCCAATCGACTGGTGCTGGAAGAGCGCCTGGCCGAAGCACTGGACCAGGCGCGACAAACCAACACTCGCGTGGCACTGGTGTTCGTCGACCTGAACGGTTTCAAAAACATCAACGACCACTACGGCCACGCCGCTGGCGACCGCGTCTTGATCACCACCGCCACCCGCCTCAAACGCATCCTGCGCGCCACCGACACCGTCGCGCGCATCGGCGGCGACGAGTTCGTGGTGATCCTGCAAGGCCTGGCGCCGAGCCTCAATCTGCAAGACGAAGCCCGCCGCATCTGCCAGAAGATTTTCATCGAATTGTCGCCACCGATCGGCATCGGCAACGACCAGCGCCACATCGGTACCAGCCTTGGGGTGGCGGTGTTTCCCGACCATGCGCCAACCATGGATCGGCTGCTGCACATTGCCGATCTGGCGATGTATGAAGCCAAGCGCAGTGGGAACAATCAGTATCGGTTGGGCGGCGAAAGCCCTGCACGAGTGCATGTGCAGGGCCTTTGAGCCCGGTGCTTAACGCTCGACTGGTTGCATCTGGACGATGGTGCCGTTGGTGATCATGACCATCACGTACTTGTCGTTGATTTGCACCCACTGCGCCTGTTCGATCGGTGCTTTCAAGCCTTTCTGTTTCCAGTTTTTCAAGGCTTTGTCGCTGCGCTGATAAATGTCTGGAGCCCGGTCGTTGACCTTCAATTCACGGTCGCTGGTCGGGGACTGGACAGCAGGTTCGCTTGAGGTTTGCGCCGCTTGAACAAGTGGACTGATCCCGGCAATGCCGGCGACGAGGGCCAGGCTGGCGATTAGGGTTTTGCTGTTCATCGGTGAACCTCCTTCAGATGTGTGATACCTGAACTCCGACTGCGGAGTCACAGAATCATTCCTTGTTTTTTTGCCTGGGCTGGCCGGGAGAGTGTAGTTGGCAGACAGGCCGTTTTCGCGAGCCAGCCCGCGCCCACAGGATCCGGGCTCAACCGCGTGTTTTTGCGCTAACATGCCGCGCAAAATCCCGCCGAGTGAACAAGGACATCACCGTGAACACCTATCTTGTCGTCAATCTGGTTTTGCTCGGACTCTGCGCGCTCTATTGCGTGTACCTGTTCAATGCGCTGGTTGCCCGGCGCAATGAAATCAAAAACGCCTTTGCCCAGGTTGAAGTCCAGCTCAAGCGCCGCTACGACCTGATCCCCAATCTGGTAGCGGTTGCCAAAGGCTACCTTGCCCACGAGCGTGAAACCCTCGAAGCGGTGATTGCAGCGCGCAATGCCGCAGTGGTCGGGCTCGAGGCTGCACAGGCGCAGCCGGGCAGCGCAAAAAACATCGAACAGTTGGGCCTGGCGGACAGCACCCTCAGCAGCGCTTTGAGTCGGCTGAATGTGACGCTGGAGGCTTATCCCGACCTCAAGTCTTCGCAAAACATGCAACAACTCAGCGAAGAGTTGAGCAGCACTGAAAACAGGGTCAGTTTTGCGCGCCAGGCCTACAACGATGCGGTAATGGCCTACAACACGCTCAAGCAGGGCTTTCCGGCCTTGCTGCTGGCCCCCGGATTCGGTCACGGCAGCGACGCGGCGCCGTTGAAATTCGCCGACACGCTGGCAATCAAAGTCGCCCCCAAAGTTTCTTTCTGACCCCTCTCTGCCCACGGACGGCCTCATGAATTTCTTCCAACAACAACGCCAGGCGCGTCACCAGACCGCTTTGCTCGTCGCGCTGATGATCATCGCAGTGCTCTGCCTGATCACCCTTGCCAGTCTGCCATTTGTCATCGGCGTCCTTGATAACCAGCATGACAGCGAGGCCAGGACCAAAGCCCTGCACACCACAGCCGTGGTCGCCCTGATCGTTTCGGGCATCGTGTTGCTCGGCAGTCTGTTCAAGTATTTTCAACTGTTGGGCGGCGGCAAAGTGATCGCGGAAAAGCTTGGCGGGCGTCCGGTCAACGACGACGTGCGCACAGCGGATGAGCGTCGACTGATGAATGTGGTCGAGGAAATGGCGCTGGCCTCCGGCGTCGCCATACCGGCGGTGTATCTGCTGCCCGACGAAACCATCAATGCATTCGCAGCGGGTTTCACCCCCAAGGATGCGGTGATCGGCGTCACCCAGGGCGCGATATCGCTGCTGACGCGCGAGGAACTGCAAGGGGTGATCGCTCACGAGTTCAGCCATATCTACAACGGTGACATGCTCCTCAATACCCGCTTGGTGGCGACTGTCCACGGGATTCTGGTGGTGGGTCTGGCCGGCGCCTATTTGCTGTTTGGTCTGACCAGGTCGAAGAAAAGCAAAAAGAACGATGACGGATATCTTTTGCTGCTGCTGGGGTTCATGGGCGTGGTGTTGTGCGTGGCCGGTTTCATCGGCAGCTTCTTTGCCAACGTGATCAAGGCTGCCGTGAGCCGACAGCGCGAATACCTCGCTGATGCCAGCGCCGTGCAATTCACCCGCAACCCACAAGGCATTGCCGGCGCGCTGAAAAAAATCGGCAGCCAGGGCTCGACCCTGAGTTCGCCACGGGCCAAAGAATTCAGCCACCTGTATTTCAGCGCCGGCTCGACGACATTCTTCAAGAGTCTGTTCGCCACCCATCCTGACTTGAGTGAGCGCATCCGGCGGATCGATCCGCAATGGGACGGCCAGTTTACGTTACCGCCCGCGCAGTAACCGCCTGCACACCTGAGCACGATGCCTCAGGCGCACTCGACAATTTCAGGACATTACGATGAATTTCTTCCAGCAACAGCGCCAGGCCAAGCGCCGCACCGTGTATCTCATTTTCTTGATGTTCATGGCAGTACTCAGTCTGATCGCAATGTCGTGTGTGCTGATGACCATCCCGGTCGAGGATGGCAGCGGTAACGTCCTGATGGATTTGAAGCTCGATCGGCAGTTGGTCATGACCGTATCGGCGGTGGTCGTCAGCATCGTGCTGCTGGGCAGTCTGACCAAGCTTGCGGATTTGTCAGAAGGCGGCAAAGTGGTTGCGCGACGCCTCGACGGGCGCGTGATCAACCACAGCGCACAGACGCTGGAAGAGCAGCGATTGATGAACGTGGTGGAAGAAATGGCCATCGCCTCCGGAACCGCCGTGCCCACGGTGTACTTGCTGCCCGATCTGGGCATCAACGCCTTCGCGGCGGGACTCACGCCACAGGACGCCGTCATCGGCGTCACCCAAGGCGCAATCAGTGTGCTGACCCGTGACGAGCTCCAAGGGGTGATCGCCCATGAGTTCAGTCATATCTATAACGGTGACATGCGCCTCAACACCCGACTGATTGCCATCGTCCACGGGATCATGGTTCTCGGGTTGACCGGCAGCTATATCCTGGAAGGCACAGAACAGGTCGGCAAAACCCCGCTGCAGCGCAGTAAGTTCGTCGCGATACCGATGTTGATTGGTTTTGTACTGTTGTTTGTGGGTATCGCGGGGACGATTTTTGGCAATCTGATCAAATCTGCAATCAGTCGACAGCGTGAATTCCTCGCCGATGCAACTGCTGTGCAATACACCCGCGACCCGCAAAGCATCGCCGGTGCGTTGAAGAAAATTGGCGGTTATGAATTGGGCGCAACCATCAGTTCCGCGCGCGCGGAGGAATACAGCCACTTGTACTTCGGACCGGGTTACTCGAACACCGACTCGACGGCTTCCCATCCTGATCTGCAGGAGCGAATTCGCCGAGTCGATGCGCAATGGGACGGCAGCTTCATCAAAATCGCAGCAGCGCAAACCGAGACGCAGTCCACCGCCAGACCGCCCCTACCGGAGGCGTTCGGCGGTGTTCCCGCTGCGGCCAAGTCGGTGCTTTACGATATGAATGCAGTTCAGGCTTCTGTTGCGGCCATGGGTGCCCCGCAAAAAGAACACCTGATGGAAGCTCGCCGTGTGCTGGAAGACATTGAGCAAACGCTCAAATCCGCAGCCCGCAACATTGAGGGCGCACAGGCCATTGTTTATGGGCTGCTGCTGTCACGTTCCGGTTCCCTGCAAGGGGCTCAACTTGATGCACTGCGGCGGGAAATCGACGAGAGTGTGTTTGATGCCGTGGGTCTGTTGCGTGAACCGCTAGCGCAGCTCAATCCCGGCCTGCGTCTGCCATTGCTTGATCTGGCGATTCCAAGCCTGCAACAGCTGGACAAAAAATCGTTTGCCAAGGTCAAGCGCAACCTGAATCTACTGATCGACGCCGATAACGAAACCGAGTTGCTGGAGTGGACGCTGCTGCGCATCGTCGAACGCAATGTCGAGGGCGCGCCAGCGGTACAGTTCAAATTCGGCCTGTTCCAGTGCGCCGAACAACTGCTGGTGCTGTTGAATGCGCTGGCGCGCGCCGGTCAGCAGAATCAGCAAGTGGCGTTACAGGCGCTGCATTTTGCCTGGGAGGAATTGCCGTTCGAGCGACCGTTGGAATTGCCTGTCGAGCTTGAGGATCTGCAAGGGCTCGAAGCCTCAATCAAACGCCTGCGTCACCTGATGCCCGAGGAGCGCCCCGCCCTGCTCAATGCCATGACCCGGTGTGTGATGCATGACGGGGTGATCACTGTGGCGGAGGCCGAGTTGTTTCGTGCGGTGGCGGATCTGCTCGATTGCCCGCTACCACCCTTCCTGGTCACACCACCCGAAACGCAAACCAGCAAGAAAGAAATTGCAGGCGAAGAAGCCAGACAATCCAGCATTGGCGTTGCCTGACACACCGCTTTCGCGAGCAAGCCCGCTCCCACAGGGCCCAGTGGCGTTAACGAGATTTGCAGACAACCCACAAACCTGTGGGAGCGAGCCTGCTCGCGAAGAGGCCGGCACATCCAATATTTTCTTCGCCTGATACACCGCTTTCGCGAGCAAGCCCGCTCCCACAGGGCCCAGCGGCGTTAACAAGATTTGCAGACAACCCACAAACCTGTGGGAGCGAGCCTGCTCGCGAAGAGGCCGGCACATCCAATATTTTCTTCGCCTGATACACCGCTTTCGCGAGCAAGCCCGCTCCCACAGGGCCCAGCGGCGTTAACAAGATTTGCAGACAACCCACAAACCTGTGGAAGCGAGCCTGCTCGCGAAGAGGCCGGCACATCCAATATTTTCTTCGCCTGATACACCGCTTTCGCGAGCAAGCCCGCTCCCACAGGGCCCAGTGGCGTTAACAAGATTTGCGGACAACCCACTAACTTGTGGGAGCGAGCCTGCTCGCGAAGAGGCCGGCACATCCAATATTTTCTTCGCCTGATACACCGCTTTCGCGAGCAAGCCCGCTCCCACAGGGCCCAGTGGCGTTAACAAGATTTGCAGTCAAACCACTAACTTGTGGGAACGGGCTTGCTCGCGAAGAGGCCGGTACATCCAATATTTTCTTCGCCTGATACACCGCTTTCGCGAGCAAGCCCGCTCCCACAGGGCCCAGTGGCGTTAACAAGATTTGCAGACAACCCACTGACTTGTGGGAACGGGCTTGCTCGCGAAGAGGCCGGCACATCCAATATTTTCTTCGCCTGATACACCGCTTTCGCGAGCAAGCCCGCTCCCACAGGTGCGGTGGTAATTCAGAGGATTGATCCACTTGGCGCATCAATCCATACCAATAATGCAATTAACATCCGGTTACACCTGCGCCACTATCCGCCGCAATAACAACCGTGCGCCGCTTCCACGTCGCGCACGTCATAAAAGCGGTGGAGTTCTTTTCTATGACAGCCTCAATCCCTCACGGCGGCTCGCGGGCCGGCGCCATTTTCCGGGTGACCTCGGGCAATTTCCTCGAACAGTTCGACTTCTTTCTGTTCGGTTTCTACGCCACGCAGATCGCGGCGGTGTTCTTCCCGGCGAGCAGTGAGTTCGCTTCCCTGATGATGACGTTTGCCGTGTTCGGCGCAGGCTTTCTGATGCGCCCGCTGGGGGCTATCGTGCTTGGCGCCTACATCGATGATGTCGGTCGGCGCAAAGGGCTGATCGTCACCCTGTCGATCATGGCCAGCGGCACGATCCTGATCGTGCTGGTGCCCGGGTACGAAACCATCGGTCTGTTCGCTCCGGCGCTGGTGTTGATCGGGCGGCTGTTGCAAGGCTTCTCCGCCGGTGCGGAACTGGGCGGGGTTTCGGTGTACCTCTCGGAGATCGCCACCCCGGGCCGCAAGGGCTTTTTCACAGCCTGGCAGTCGGCCAGTCAGCAAGTGGCGATCATTGTCGCCGCTGCGCTGGGCTATGCGCTGAATGCGTGGATGGCCCCCAATGTGATTGCTGATTGGGGCTGGCGGATTCCGTTTTTCGTCGGTTGCATGATCGTGCCGTTCATCTTTCTGCTGCGCCGTAACCTGGCGGAAACCGAGGAGTTCGCCGCACGCAAACACCGCCCGAGCATGGGCGAAGTTTTCCGCACCCTCGGCCAGAACTGGGTGGTGGTGCTTGGCGGCATGCTGATGGTCGCACTGACCACTACCGCGTTTTACCTGATCACCGTCTACGCGCCGACCTTCGGCAAAACCGTGCTGCACCTGAGCACCTCCGATGCGCTGCTGGTGACCTTGCTGGTGGGTGTGTCGAACTTCTTCTGGCTGCCGATTGGCGGCATGTTGTCCGACCGTATCGGCCGGCGTCCAGTGCTGATCACCATGTCGCTGCTGGCCCTGGCCACCACGTATCCGGCGCTGTCATACCTGGTGCAGGCGCCGAGCTTCAGCCACATGTTGCTGTCGCTGCTGTGGCTGTCGTTCATTTACGGCATGTACAACGGCGCAATGATTCCGGCGCTCACCGAGATCATGCCGGTGGAAGTGCGGGTGGCCGGTTTCTCTCTCGCTTACAGCCTGGCGACCGCAATTTTCGGCGGCTTCACCCCGGCGATGTCGACCTTCCTGATCCAGTACACCGGTGACAAGGCCGCGCCCGGTTACTGGATGAGCGTCGGCGCACTGTGTGCGTTGTGCGCCACGTTGTACCTCTATCGCCGCGCAGGCGGCCGGTTGCAACCGGTTGCCGCATAAGGAGCAATCACTTTGAAAAAACTGATCAACCTCAGCGCCGTCGCCCTCTTCGCATTCAGCGCCCTGGCACACGCTGAACAGCTGAACGTGATGACGTCGGGCGGCTTCACCGCCGCGTACAAAATCCTCGGGCCGAAATTTGCTGCCGCCACCGGCAACACCCTCGACACCCAACTCGGCCCCTCGATGGGCAAAGCCCCGGAGGCAATCCCCAATCGGCTCGCTCGTGGCGAACACGCCGACGTGGTGATCATGGTCGGCTATGCCCTCGACGACCTGATCAGACAAGGCAAGGTCGACCCGGCCTCGCGAGTCGAACTGGCGGACTCGCGCATCGGCCTGGTGGTGCGTGAAGGCGCGGCGAAACCCGACATCAGCAGCGTCGAAAGCCTGAAGAAAACCCTGCTCGACGCACAGTCGGTGGCCTACTCCGACAGCGCCAGCGGCGTGTACATCGAGCAGCAGTTGTTCAAGAAGCTCGGCGTTGAGGATCAACTGAAACCGAAGGCGAAGATGATCCCGAAAATCCCGGTCGGCTCGGTGGTTGCCACTGGCGACTATCAACTGGGCTTCCAGCAGGTCAGCGAATTGCTGCCAGTGCCGGGGGTGAGTTTTGTCGGCAAGATTCCGGAGTCGGTGCAGTCGGTCACACGCTTCGCCGCCGGCATTCCGGTCGGCGCGCAGCATCCAAAAGAGGCCAGAGCCCTGATTGCCTACCTCGCCGCACCCGCCGCCCAGGCGGATGTGCAGGCCACCGGGCTGGATTCGGTCAAGCGCTGATCGTGGGCGGCTGGACCTTCATTTCCACCACCAGCCGCTCCAGTTCCAATGCCGCCGGGGTCAACGTGCGATCCCGGCGCTTGATGATGCCGACACTGCGCATCACTTGCGGATCGGTCAGCGGCACCCGCGTCAGGATCGGATGATCCGGGCCGGGCATCGCCATCAGCGGCACGGCCGCCACGCCCAACCCTGCTTCCACCAATCCAATCATGGTCGTCACGTGCCGCGTCTCACAGATGCTCGGGCGCTGCGGCACCACGCTGCTCAAGGCCTGATCGAGGAGGAAGCGGTTACCCGAGGTCTTGTCCAGCGAGATGTAGTCCTGCTGATAGAACTCATCCCAGGTCACGCTGCTGCGCCCGGCCAACGGGTGATCGCGGCGACAGGCAACCACGTAGCTTTCCTGCACCAGCGGTTCGAATTCGACTTTGGCCTCCTGGGTGCCCATGAAACTCAAGCCGAAATCCGCCTCGCCGTTAACCACCGCGCTGAGCACATCGTGGGCGCTGGAATCGAGGACTTTGACTTTGATTCGCGGAAACTGCTGGTGATAACGGGCGACCACACGCGGCATGAAGTAGTACGCCGCCGACGGCACGCAGGCGACCGTGACATGCCCCAGTCGCGTCGAGGCCACTTCGCTGATGCCCAGCAGCGCCACGTCCAGGTCATCGAGCAAACGTTCGACGCTGGGCATGAAACCGCGTCCGGCCTGGGTCAGGCTGACCTTGCGCGTGGTGCGCTCGAACAGCTTCACGCCGAGGGCGTCTTCGAGCTTTTCGATGCGCCGGCTCAGGGCCGGTTGCGACAGGCGCACGGTGTCGGCGGCCTTGCGGAAACTGCCTTGCTCGACCACGGCGCGAAAGGCTTGCAGGTCGTTGAGATCGAAGTTGATGGCCATGGCGGGACTCGCAAAGGACTGATTCGCAGAGGCTATCAATGTAACCAATTGATGCGTGCTTTTACACAGCGCGTTGCGTCGAGAATTGCCGCTGAATCGAAGCCAGGTTGCGCCGCCGGATCCAGCCGCTGGCCAGGCGGATCAGCAGCCAGTAAGGGGTAAACAGCATTTTCGTGCGGGTATTGGCGCAATAGACGAAGGTTTCGGTGCGCAGCGTGCGAATGCCCTGAGCATGCTCGATGACCTGAAAGCGCAGTACCAGTTTGGCGACGTTCGGGTCGTCCAATGCCTTGAAAGCTTGAGCGTCAGGGATGCGGCCGGTCTTCAGATCCGGGCGCCAGAAGCGTCCCGCCAAACCGAAGGTCACTTCAGAGGCGGTGCGCTCAAGGAGCGTGAAGGCATCAAAACCAAAGGGCGCGGTTTGCTGTTGCAGTGTGGGGTCGCCGAACTTGCGCAGTATTTTTCCGGGTAATTCGCGCAGCGATAGCAGCGTATCGACCACGCGGTCTTCGCGCATGTCCAGCGCGCAAACAGCAGCGATGATGGCCTCGGGTTGCGCACTGATCGCACCCGATTCGTGGCACTCGTGAAACTGGAACAATCGCAGAAAAGGCGACGGATATTCCCACAGCAGATTGTCCCTGCGCCCGATGATGCCCAGTGCGTTGCAGAATGTGCGGTTCATGAATCAGCGGTCCCGTGTGATCAGACGATGTGAACCAGAGCGCGGCACCTTTGCGGATCGATGCGGGCATCGCCGCAAAGGTGCTGCGTATCGCCGGTCAATGGCTGGGTCAGGCTTGCAGGCGCTCACCTGTTGCCTGCGCCGGCGTGTCCGCCAGGCCGGACTTCTCCGGCACCTCGCAGGGTGCCACAGCGAGGGTCTGGCGCAGGTCGACCTTCAACGCGCCCCACGACAACCCGGCGCCGAAACCGCACAACACAACGTGTTCGGCCTGCGGCGTGCCGATCGCGGCATGGCGCGACAACACGATCGGAATCGAGGTGGAACTGGTGTTGCCGACACCATCGATGTCGACCGGCATTTTTTCCGCCGCCACACCAATCATCCGCCGCAGGTAATTGAGCATGAACGCGTTCGCCTGATGCAGCACCAGCAGGTCCAGCGTGGCGGGGCTCGACCCGGTGGCGTCGAGCAAGGCCTTGACGGTCTGCGGTACCCGGTTGAGGGCAAAGTTCATCACCGCCGTGCCATCCATCTGCAAACGCTGGATGGTCGCGCAGACGTGGCTGCCCTCCTCCCGGGCGTAGCCGATGTCCGACTGCAGCGCCGCACCGCCGCTGCCGTCGGCGCCGCAGATGAACTCGAACTTGCCTGCACCCGGCTCCAGCAAGGTCGCCGACGCAGCGTCGCCAAAGAGCATCTTCACGTGGCGGTCGCGCTCGTCGAGGATCCGCGTGGTCACGTCACCGGTACACAGCAGGATCTTCTTGCAGACGCCGGACGAAATCAGTGCGCCCGCTTGCACCAGCGCACTGATGTAGCCAGAGCAGCCAGCGGCCACGTTCAGCACCAGACAATGCTGCGGCAGGCCGAGAGCCTGCTGCACCATGAACCCGACACCCGGCACCCAGGAATCGGGCGTCTGGGTCACCACGATCAGGCCATCGATGTCCGCTGCCGCAGCATGCCCTTGGTCGAGCAGGTTGCGGCACGCGGCGATGATCAGGTCGGAGGTGTGCAGGGTCTTGGTTTCCCGAATCGACTGGATGCCGGTGCTCTTGGCGATGCGCGCAACTTCCTTGGCGCCGAACAGTTCGGCGAAGTCCTCTTCAGTCACACGGCGCTCGGGCAGCGCTGCCGTGACCGCACGGATGGCGACGCCTTCAATGGTCAGCAGGCTCATGCGGCGTCCTTGATTTTCCGGTCGATCAGATCGAACAGATCCTGCACCGTGACCACGCGCTCGATCTCTTCGCCCGACACACTCACGCCGGTCTGTTCGAACACCAGGGCGACAATCCCGATTCGCGCCATCGAGTCCCAGTTGTCGCTGTTTTCCAGCACGGTTTCGCCGTGCAGCTCGGCCAGCGGAATGAACAGGATTTCAGCGATGCTTGCGCGCATTTTTACCAGATCAACCATTTGTCATTTCCTTATAACGTGATGAGTAAACCGGTCTCACGACTGGGCGAGAACGCCGGGGTGACGCATTTTCTTGAAGCGGCTGGTGTACAGCGGAGTCTCGGCAATGGACACCACCCGTGGCAGTTGCTCCGGGGCCAAAACGCCGCGAACGTGCTGATACAGGCGGACCTTGAAGGCCTCCAGCGCTTCCGGTTCGAACAAGGTGAACTGCGCGGCAACAATCTGCCCGAGCAGCGGGTTGGGCTGCGCGTAGACCACCACGTCGCAGACGTTTTCCAGGCCCATCAGCACGCTTTCCACGTGCGACGGAAACACCTTCTTGCCACCGACGTTGATCAGATCGACCGCCCGCCCCGTGACCCGAAAGTAGCCCTCGTGTTCCTCGGCCAGATCGTGGGTGATCAGGTAGCCGTCACTCGACAGGTCGCCGGCGCTCGCCAGGTAGCCAAGCATGTTGGTTGCGCCACGCACGTGCAGAATGCCGTCGACCACCCGCAGGCTGTAATTCGGGTCCTCGATTTTCATCCACGCGCTGTCGCCATCCTTGCTGCGGCACGGCAGCACACCGATTTCCGACATCCCGTACAGCTGCTGCAATTGCACTTGCGGCATCACGTTGGCAATGCGCTGGATGGCTTGCGGCGAACTCGGCTCGGAGCCGAAATAGATGCGCTGCAGACTGGTCGTGTCCCACTTCTGGAAAACGCCAGTGATCGTCGCCAGGTTCAGCAGCGTCGGCGACACGTGCAGGGTTTGCACGTTGAACGATTCGATGCAGCGACCGACCTCTTGCGGCGAACGCTCCTTGGGCAACACCAGCGTGCCATGGGTCGCCAGCGCCTGCAGCACGGTGACCAGGCCACCGATATGATCGAACAACAAAAACGCCAGAATGGTGCCGCAGCGTTCGGCACTCAGGTAGCGCTCGAAAAATGGCGCGATGCTGTGCACCACGCCTTTGGCCGGCCCGGTCGAACCTGAAGAAAACACAATGAAACCGGCCTGATGTTGCGACAGCAGTCCGTCGACCGTGGGCGGTACCTGATTGTTGCCGTGAGCAATGACTGCCGACTCCGCCCCCCCGCCGATCACCGAAAACCGCGCGCCCGCAGCGCCCGCCAACTGCGCCAGTTGCTCCTCGCCCTTGGGCACAGAAAGCGCGACGACGTTGTTGTGCAGCCACAACGCGAACAGCATGCAGACACTGTTGAAGCTGTAGTTGTCGACCAGCAGCACGCACGAATCGCAGACGGACTTTGCCGCCAGTTCCGCACCATAAGCGTTTATTTGCGCGTGCAACTGATCATAGGTAAAGCGCCCCTCATCACTGACGATCGCCAATTGGCTGCCGGCGCTTTTCAGATGAGCCAAAAATGCTGCTACTTGCATACCCCAACCCCTCGTTCGGTCAAACGGCTGGAACCTGAGCTTGCGCTGCAGACAACCGGTCCATGATGTAGGCGATCAGCGTGCCCAGCGTGGCAAACGGTGTGGCGGCTTCGGGCAGGTCGGTGGTATCGGCCAGACGCACGTCAACGCCCAACTGGCTGCGCAGTTTTTCTTCGACATCGACGATGATCGACACCAGGGTCAGCGAGTCGATGCTGCCGTCCACGCCATAGAGGCGGCTGTCTTCGCCATGGGACAAATCGATCGGGGTACTCAACAACAGATCCTGTTGCCGAATGGCTGACTCGGTCAGCGCTTTGACTTCATTGAACATTCCAACATTCCTTTATTGGCTGATGCAGGTCCCAGCGTTGACTACGCCTGAGACAATGGCTGGTGCGCTTTCTGGTGATCGGCCAGCGCCGTGCGCATGTCGACAAATATCCCGCTCTTGATTCCGTAGGCATCGGGTGCGTCGATCATCGCCAGGATGTCGATTGCACGTTGCGCGGGAGAGACCATGTAGCCGGGCGCCAACGCCCTTTGCTGCAAGGACTTGAGATCGGCAAAGTCGGCGGTACGCTGGCTGAAGCTCACCTGCCGCGACAGCCCGGTGTCGACATTGCACAGGCCGAGCACGGCGAAGAAGATCTCCGGATTTTCCTCGGCATACACGCCGCCCAATGCCTTCAGCGCAGCTTTCGACAGGCTGTACGGCAGCGTACCCGCACGAAAGCGTACGCCGGCCATCGAGGCTGACAGCACGCAGGTCGCTGGACGGTGCGCGGCAGACAGCATCAAGTCGAGAATGGCCTTGTTCGCCAGCACGTTGACGTTGAGCACATGCTGCAACTCATCCAGCGAGAACTCCCCACCACGCCCCGGCACATTTCCGCTGACCCCGGCATTGAGGAAAAACCGGTCGACGCCCTGCTCCAGAACGGTGGCAAAGTTGTCCTTGAACAACTCGCCCATCTCGCTCGGCCGGGAGAGGTCGAACGGCCGAAAGTGGAAGTTCGGATGGCCCATCAGCTGATACGGCTGACGGCGCGAGGTGCCAAAAACCGTGTGCCCGTTTTGCAGATGCAGTTGCGCCAGCGCCTCGCCGATGCCGCTGCTCACGCCGGTGATGTACACCCGCTGTTTGCCCTTCTCGCGGGGACCTGTGGTGGCGTTGCGTTTGACCGTGTGCATCAGAATTTACCGGCCGAAAAACCGCCATCAACCGGCATCACGGTGCCGGTGACAAACGACGAGGCGTCGCTCAGCAGCCACAGGATCGCGGCAGAGATTTCGCCCGGATTGGCGAAACGCTTCATCGCCGTCACCTGCAACTTGTGTTTGGTCGATTCCGGGTTGGCCTTCAGGCGTTCTTCCGAGTTCATGCCGCCCAATGTCGGGCCGGGGCACACGGCGTTGACGCGAACCGAATGGCGCTCAGGCAAGGCTTCTTCAGCGCACTCGATCGCGCACACCTGGGTCAGCATGTTCAGCGCAGCCTTGCTGGTGGAGTAGGCGCTTTGCTTGGCCACCCCGAGCAGACCGGCGCAGGACGAGACGTTCACGATCGAGCCGCCGGCATGTTTCGAGATCAGGTTGGTCTCGTGCTTGAGCAACAGCAGCGGGCCCAGCAGATTGATCTCCAGTACGCGTTTCCAGTCTGGGAAATCCATGTCGCGGATCGGCGCGTGTTTGGAGGTGACGCCGGCGTTGTTGACAGCCAGATCAAGGCGACCGTGTTTGTCGTTGATGATGCGAAACAGCTCGATGATCGAGGCTTCATCGGTGACGTCGCTTCTGATGAACGTGCAGTTGTCGCCGAGGCGACTTTGCGCCGTCAGGCCATCGTCCTCGTTGCGCCCGGTGATGTAACAGATGCAGCCGGCCTCGATCAGCTTCTGGCTGACATCGAAACCGATCCCGCGTGTGCCGCCGACAACGAGGGCGATCTTGGCGTTGAAGTTCATTTCAGGGTTTCCTCATAGTGCTGTTGTAGTTGTTCTGGCCGTCGATAGTCAGGATTGACGCAGCAGTAAACGCGCTCGGCCATGGGGTCTTTTTTGTCGCGGAAACAAAAGGCATCGCCTCGGCAGCGGTTGACCTGATCCGCTCGGCCCGCCAGTTGCTTGGCGACAAAGCGCTGATCGGCGAGCATGGCGCGGCCGAACCCGACGAAATCGGCATCACCGCTGGCGATGATTTCATTGGCTTGCGCCACGTCCGCGACCGAACCGGTAAAGCCCAGTGGTATCCGCACGAAACGCTTCAGATAGCGGCATCCGGCGCGCGACATGGCCAGGGCCTGTTCGGTATTTTTGAAAAAGAAGCGGAAGGTCTCACTGATGCCCAGCGAACAGGTAATCGCCGCAACCCCACTGGCCTCCAGAGCGGTGACGACATCCCCCAGCAACGCGGCGTGCTGCCCTTCTTCGCCGAGGCCATCGTCCATGCCCAGGCGCACGGTGACCGCGACCTTGTGGTCGGTGGCCTCGCGGATGCCCGCCACGATGGCGAGCAACAGCCTGGCGCGCTTGAGCGGCGTGCCGCCCCAATCGTCCTCGCGCCGGTTGGTCTTCGGCGAGAGGAAGCTGCTGATCAGATAACCGTTGGACGCCTGCAACTGGATCAGCGTGGCCCCGGCCTGCTGCGCATAGCGTGCGGCGGCACAGAAATGCTCGATGCAGCGCTGGATCTGCGCCTCGGTCATTGCCACCGCCCGCGCCTCGGGATGCGCGCTGAGGATGGTTGGGGACGCAATGGCGCTGGGGGTCAGAATAATCCCCTGCTTCGACGGCAGAGACTGCGGCCCGTAATGCTGCAGTTGTACCCCGAGCGGAAAACCCCGCGCCCGCGCCGCATCAAACAGCGGACGCAGGGCCTGCGCGTGGGCCGCCGAAGTCAGCCGCAGCCCACGGCTGTTGTAACGCGCATCGGCGTCGACGCTGGCATTACCGAGAAACCCGAAGCCGGCGCCGCCGTCCATCAAGGTTTGATAAACCGCGAAAAACGCCGGCTGCGGGAAGCCATGTTCGTCACACAGATCCATGCCGAGCGAGGAAAAATACAGCCGATTCTTCGCCACCGCATGCGCACCGAAATGCAACGCCTGCGTGGCGGCCTCGAAGGTCGGGGGTTGCTTGATCATTGCTTCAGCGCCGCAAGCGCCGCCTCATCGAGGTAGACAAAACCGCGCTTGATGATGTCGCTGATCACCTGCAAGCCGTTGAAGTCCACCTCAGCGAACTCCCACGACGAATGCTCGCCCTGACCGGCACGGCGAATGCCGGTGGTAAAACTGAATTTGCCTTCGAAGACAATATTCAGGCTGACCGGGTCAGGCAGATCCGATGTCGTCGTCACGCAACCGCTCTTGCCCAGGCCCAACAGCTGCACCCCGGCGCTGCGGCCCTGCTTGTCGCTCAGGGTGCAGGCCAGCTTCAATGGTTGCAGCGGGGCAAACCAGTCGTTGGAGTGGATGAAGATGTTGCGCGTCTTTTCGAACAGCGGCATATCGATCACAGTGGCCTTGGTGTCGACCGTGGCGAACAAGGTCTGGCGTTGATAGAACGCAACCCGCAAATGGATTTTCTTCGGCGATGTGGCATCACTCGGGGTCATGTTGTCGACCACCAGTTCGATCGGATACATCAGCTCGGCGTAGGCGAAAAAGCTCGCGTTCAGCTCGTTGACGCTGACAGTGACGGCACCGCGTGCATGATCGGTGTGGTGGTACAGGTGGTGATAGACCGCCTGGCGCGCCGCCTCGATGAACATCGTACCCGGCACATGTTCGTGCGCCTTGCGGTAGAAGAAGTAGTTGTCGGCGTTATTGATGAAGCGAAACGAACTGGCGCGGCGAATGGCCGGAATCGATTCGCACAGTGCGGCCACCGAGAACTCCAGGTTGTCGCCCTTCGTCTGGACCGCCCCCAACTGCGCAGCGACGATCTGATAGGGCAGCGCCCTGACCTTGTTCCATTCATCATCGGCGCCGACGCCGGCCATCCGGGTCTTTTTCTGCAGCTCGGGCGCAATGTCGAAGCGCGGCTGCTGGTTGGCGCTCAAGGCATAGTTGCGCACCAGCGGGTTATGCCCGTTGGCCTCAATCAGGGCTTCGTCCAGATACAACGGAAGCGCGTCTCTGGGGGCGCAAATCAATACGTCGTCCGCCGAACCTTTGTGCAGGAGATCGGGCGAAATGCTGTCGTTATTCATCATGGTCAGCTCATCTCGGTAGTGGTTGTATTTTTTGTTGTACGGGGCTGGCGACAGCCTTCGGTTACGAGGCTTCCATCACGTCGCGTTCCTCTTCTTCACTCAGTTGCCTGGCGATGACAGCGGATGGCTGCCATGACTCGACACCGTGGATGACCGGTTTGTCCGCCAGAATCTGTTCGATGAGTTCTTTCTCGCGCAGACGTGCCGCCGCAATCGAACGGTCCTTGACGTGGCCGTAGCCGCGAATCGAATCCGGCAGACTCGCCCAGGCAACGAACGCCGACAGATTCTCCGAGCTCAATTTCGGCAACAGGCGTTGCAGGGTTTGCTCGTAATCGCTCAGCAGACGGCGTTCTTCGCGGCGCTCAGCGGAATAACCCAGCGGATCAAACCGGGTATGGCGCAACACGCGGCCCTTGGCCAGGACCTTCAGCAGCGGCAGGATCCAGCCGGAGAACGCGATTTTTTTCGGCTCGCCGGTGCTCTCTTGGTTCTTGCGCAGCAGCGGCAAGGCAAAGTGGAATTTCAGGCGAATGCCCCCGTCGAACCGGGCTTTCAGCGAGTCGGTGAAACTGCGCGTGGTGAGCAACCGCGCGACTTCGTACTCGTCCTTGTAGGCCATCAGCTTGAACAGATTGCGTACCACCGCCTGAGTCAGCGCGCTGTCATCACCGGCTGCCGGCAGCGCCCGCAGTTGCGCGATGACCTTGCGATAACGTGCTGCATACGCAGCGTTCTGGTAGTGGGTCAGGAACTCGCTGCGGTTGTTGATCAACTGCTCGAGACTTTCGCGGCGACCACGCATGTCGCTGATGTCGCGAATCGCAATCGTCGACACGGCGTCCACCGGTTGATCGAGATAAGGCGCAACAAAGGCTGCGTCCTGCGCCCACAGCCGGCCCCAGGCAAAAGCCAGATGGTTGGTGGCGGCGCTGCCGGCCAGGTCGATGGCCTTTTTCAACGCTGCCAGCGACACCGGCACTGTGCCCTGCTGCCAGGCATAACCGAGCAACAGCATGTTGGCTTGCATCGGACTGACCAGCGAGTTCGCCAACTCCCCGGCATCGAGGCTGTGGAAGTGCTCGGCGCCGACCTTTTCTTTCAAAAAGGCCTGAATCGCGTCGGTCTCGATATTCAGTTGGGTATTGCGCAGCATCGCGCCGGTCTGGGTCATGGCACTGTTGGCAATGACCACGGTCTTGTTTGGCCGCAGCGTCACCAATGCATCGTCCTCGCTGGCCACCACCAGATCGGCGGCAAGCAGCAGGTCGGCCCCGCCGATATCGATGCGGTGCTGGTGCAGCGCATCGGCACTGCCGGCCAGGCGCACATGGCTCAACACAGCACCGCCCTTCTGCGCGAACCCGGTGAAGTCAAGCACGCTGACTGCACGCCCATCCAGGTGAGCGGCCATGGCAATCGCCCGCGCCACGGTCACTACACCCGTACCGCCAACACCCGCCAGCAGCATTTCATACGGCAGCTCGAGCGAGCGCGGCACTGGCGGCATCGCCAGCGCTTCGGCCCGCGCCAGCACCTGGGCGCTGTCGGCCAGTTTGCGCGGACGCTGCCGTGGTTTGCCGGTCACCGTCACGAAGCTCGGGCAAAAGCCCTTGATGCACGACAGATCGGTGTTGCACGAGTGCGGATCGATGCGACGCTTGGCGCCGAACGGTGTTTGCACCGGGATCACCGACAGGCAGTTGGATTTGACCTGGCAGTCGCCACAACCTTCACAGACGGCTTCGTTGATCACCACTTCAGTCTTTACCAGCGGTGCCGGCAATTGCTTCTTGCGGCGGCGCCCTTCAACAGCGCAGACCTGATCGAAAATCAGCACGCTGACACCGCGAGTGTCGCGCAGCTGCAACTGCACTTCTTCCAGCCTTTCGCGGTGAAACACTTCGATGCCCTGGGGCAGACTGTCATGCGCCTGATAGCGCTGCAGGTCATCCGCCACCACCACGATGCGCTGCGCGCCTTCGGCCTTGAGCAGCTCAACGGCTTTTTTCACCGTCAGCTTGCCGTCGATAGGCTGACCACCGGTCATGGCCACCGCATCGTTGTAGAGCAGTTTGTAGGTGATGGTCGCACCGGCCGCGATGGCCTGGCGCACCGCGAGGAACCCAGAGTGGAAAAAGGTCCCGTCGCCGATGTTCTGGAAGATGTGCGGCGTCTGCACGAACGGTGCCTGGCCCAGCCAGTCGACCCCTTCCCCGCCCATCTGCACGCTACCGGTGGTCGAGCGTTCCGGCATGCGCGCCGCCATTGCGTGGCAGCCGATGCCGAGCCGCGCTTCACTGCCCTTCTGCACCTGGGTCGAGGTGTTGTGCGGGCAGCCGGAACACAGATAAGGCGTCCGCCGGATCCAGTCGCCAGCCCGCGAAATACCAGGCATACGCCAGAAATACGGAAGGCTGAGGTCGATGCCCAGGCCTTGCAGGCGCTGCTGCAACAGTGCGGCGATGCGCGACGGTCGCAGCTCTTCGTGGTCCGAGATCAGCGCCTGGCCATCCTCGTCGGTCTTGCCGATGATCACGGCACGCTGGTCGTGGGCCGCGTTGTAGTACTTCTGTTTGAGCTGCTCTTCGACGATCGCCTGCTTCTCCTCGATGACCAGCACCTTGCCGGCGCGCTGGGTCCAGGCGTCCAGCACCGGCGACAGCGGATACACCAGGTTGATCTTGAGCAGCGCGACGCCGGCGTTTTCCAGTTGTTCGAGGGAGATACCGCATTGCTGCAAGGCCTGGCGCACGTCGCCGTAGGCCTTGCCGACTGCCGCGATGACCAGCGTTGGCCGGGCTGGCGCGGTGACGGCGGTATCGATCGGATTGGCCTGGGCAAAGGCACGGGCAGCGTCGAATTTGAACGCGGTCCGGCGTTCGATCTGCATGCCTGGCAGGTCCGGCCAGCGCCAATGCAGGCCGTCCGGCCCCGGATCGATATCCGGGGTGACGAATGTCGGCAGCGTGATCGACTCGACGGAGGTGGTCGCCTCGACAGTTTCGGTGATGGCCTTGAACCCCACCCACAATCCCGAGACCCGGGACAGCGCCCAACCCCACAGGCCACATCGCTCATAGTCGCCAAGGCCGGCCGGGTGAATCACCGGCAAGCCCCAGGCGATCAGCGTGCGGTCGGATTGATGCGACATCGACGACGACACGCAACCGTGATCGTCACCCGTGACCACCAGGACGCCACCGTTGGGCGAGGAACCATAGGAGCTGCCGTGCTTGATCGCATCGCCCGAGCGATCTACCCCCGGCCCCTTGCCGTACCACATGCCGAACACGCCGTCATACAGACGTTGCGGGTCGGTTTCCACGCGCTGGGTGCCGATCAGGGCCGTGGCCGCCAGATCTTCGTTGATCGCCGGTAGAAAGCGGATGTTGGCGTTTTCCAGAACCGCCTTGGCCTTGACCAGCTCGCGGTCCACGCCGCCCAGCGGTGAGCCGCGATAACCGCTGACAAACCCCGCCGTGCGAATGCCGTTGGATCGATCAAGTTCGGCCTGGGACAGCAGCAGCCGCACCAGCGCCTGCTGACCGCTCAAAAAGATCCGTTCGTTGGGCTGCGCGTGTTCCCGGCAATACATCGAGCGACTGTCGTACTGCTCGATCCGCGACAGCGCAGCCTGAGCCTCAGTACTCGCGAGTTTGTCGGGTTGCAGGCGTTGACGTTCTGAATCAATGGAATCTAAGTACACAGTTTCAAATCCTTATGAAAACTTCACATTAAATGTGCTTTTTTGCGCACTACAGCAGAGGTTGCATCAAAACTTTCGGCCGCTATACGACGGAAATACGGGAGTACCAGTACCTGATTGGCCGCACGAAAAGACGCACCCGCATGGCTCCGCGACTTTTCGGGAGCACATCGAGTTATTTCAGTCCTTTTAAGCAGGCAGCAGAAAAACAGGCACAAAGTTTCAAATCCTTGTGAAAGCTTTACTTCAAATAGATGGATATTCTCGCCTCGGCGAGCACAACTTCAGACTGGCGAATTCGCCCCGGAAAGAGTGACGGCGTTATAAGCGCGTGACGGCTCGCGGGGATCCGATTCAACTGAAGTTGCCGACGTCATGAACCGTTCGGAAACGCATCACCTGCGGCTTGGAGAGCAAGCTGCTGCACAGGGGCTATTCGGTTTTTTGAAATGATCGATCCGGCCGAGTCCACGATTCTTCGGGACCCGGTCAAATGATTGTCATGAATTTGGCGACGTGACAATGGCGCCATGATTTCTGCCTGTCCACGATCTTGTGTCACGCCCCGGACAAAACAGGAAGCGAGCTGATCGAGCCGAAATCGCAGAGGTTCCGATCCAATGGAATCCAGATACAAGTTTCAATTCCTTATGAAAACTTTGCGACCATCCTGGCCGCTTTATTACGGCCGTTATAAACGGCCAGCATCTTGGCGGAAAAATAGTAGGTTCGGAGTGTGCACCTTGTCAATCGCTGTAACAAACATTTAATGGTCATTTGCAAACTATGAACTATCTGGTTCACGCAATCACAACGGGCACACATCTAGAACATGGCACTGCAAGCTTTACATTATCGAATCGGCTGTCTAAGTCTCCGACTTACCGCAGCAAGCGCTTTATCTTTCACAACTTCGCCCATCGCCAGCGATTATCGAGCCATCACACAATGGCTCGGCGATATCGCGCCCGCCACCCATAAGACCAAAGTCTAACTTTACTTAATCATATAACTGCAAAACCAACTTTAACTCGTTGACGGCAATTCGATAACTTTGAAGTTATTTCGATGATCATCGGCACCTGGCACTTGCGACAAAAAAGACATTGATCGATCAAACGCTGGCCAAGAGCGCCTGTGGTGCGACTGGGAATCAGCCTTTATCCTTGACGCCCCCGCCGTACCGCTGTCAGGAGACAACCCATGCCCCATGAAGGCAACCTGTTACAAGCCGCTGTCGTATTTCTGTTGGCGGCAGTGCTCACCGTACCCTTGGCCAAGCGCCTGCAACTGGGTGCCGTGCTCGGTTACCTGTTGGCGGGAGTGATCATCGGCCCGTCAGTGCTCGGCTTGATCGGCAACCCGCAAAGCGTTGCGCACATCTCGGAACTGGGCGTGGTGTTGCTGCTGTTCATCATCGGCCTGGAACTGTCGCCCCGCCGTCTTTGGGTGATGCGCAAATCAGTGTTCGGCGTCGGGCTGGCGCAGGTGCTGCTGACTGCTGCGGTCATCGGCGTGCTGGCGCTGTACGTGTTCGGGCAACCGCTCAACAGTGCGATTGTGCTCGGCCTGGGCCTGGCGTTGTCGTCCACGGCTTTCGGCCTGCAAAGCCTGGCCGAGCGCAAGGAGCTGACCAGCCCCCATGGGCGGCTGGCGTTCGCGATTCTGCTGTTTCAGGACATCGCTGCGATCCCGCTGATCGCGCTGGTGCCGATGCTCGCCGGCGGTGCTCACGACACCAGTAACGCCGCAAGCCTGAACCACGGTTTGCAGGTGCTCGGCGGGATTGCTGTGGTGGTGGTCGGCGGGCGTTATCTGTTGCGTCCGGTGTTTCGCGTGGTGGCGAAAACCGGTCTGCCTGAAGTCTCCACCGCCACCGCATTGCTGGTGGTGATCGGCACGGCGTGGCTGATGGATCTGGTCGGTGTGTCGATGGCGCTCGGCGCATTCCTCGCCGGCCTGCTGCTGGCGGACTCGGAATATCGCCATGAACTGGAAGCGCAGATCGAGCCGTTCAAAGGCCTGCTGCTGGGGCTGTTCTTCATCAGCGTCGGCATGGGTGCGAACCTGAGCCTGTTGCTCAGTGCGCCGATCACCGTGCTGGGACTGACGCTGTTGCTGATCGGTTTGAAGCTGCCGCTGCTGTTTGTGGTCGGGCGTCTGGCGGGTGGGCTGAACAAGGTCAGTGCGATCCGCCTGGGCATTGTGCTCGCGGCCGGTGGTGAATTTGCTTTCGTGGTGTTCAAGATCGGTCGCGATCAGGGTCTGTTCGAACCGCGCCTGTACGACCTGCTGGTGCTGACCATCACCCTGTCGATGGCGTTGACGCCCTTGTTGCTGTTGATCTGTGCACGGCTGGTCAGCCCGAAGGTGCAGCCGGTGGAGGTGCCGGAGAAATTCCGCGAAATCGATACCGAGACGCCGCGTGTGGTGATCGCCGGCATGGGCCGGATGGGGCAGATCGTGGCACGGATTCTGCGTGCGCAGAACATCAAATTTGTGGCGCTGGACACCTCGGTGGAAACCATCGAACTGTCGCGCAGCTTCGGCGGGGTGCCGGTGTTCTACGGCGACCCGATGCGCCCGGAGATCCTCAACGCGGCCAAGGTTGGCGAGGCGGAATATTTTGTCATCGCCACGGATGATCCGGAGACCAACATCAAGACCGCCGAGATCGTGCGCAAGCTGTATCCGCACATGAAAATCATCGCCCGGGCACGTAACCGTCAGCACGTGCACCGTTTGGTCGATGTCGGCGCCGAGCCGATTCGAGAGACGTATTACTCCAGCCTGGAAATGAGTCGCCGCACCCTGGTAGGGCTTGGTCTGACCCAGGCTCAGGCCGATGCGCGGATCAAACGCTTCAAGCACCACGACGAACAGGTGCTGGAAGCCCAGCACGCGATCTACGATGACGCTGCAAAAGTCCTGCAGACCGCCCAGGAAGCCCGGGCGGAACTGGCGCGATTGTTCGAGTCGGATCAGCTTGAAGAGGAATCGCGCAAGGCCTGACCTTCACACAAATCCAATGCAGGAGCGGGTTTGCTTGCGATGGCGCGGTGTCAGGCAACACAGCCGCAACTGACAGATTGCTTTCGCGAGCAAGCCCGCTCCCACAGGGTTTGGTGTCGTGCGCAAATGATCGGCATGCCATTGGTCAATGTGGGAGCGAGCCTGCTCGCGAACGCGGTGTGTCAGCCAACACGCAGGCAACTGACAGATTGCATTCGCGAGCAGGCTCGCTCCCACACGGTGCCGTACCTGGACTTTGTGAACACCAGAGAAAACGGTGGGAGTGGGCTTGCTCACGAAGAGGCCGGCACATTCAACATCGATTGCGCCTGTCCGGACGCCTTCGCGAGCAAGCCCGGTCCCACAGTGTCCAAGGTGTGGCCGAGACTGCATGCACAACCCCATCCTGTGGGTGTGACGCCCGAATCAGCGCCGCTTCAACGCCTGCTTGTGCGCATACATCGCTCCGTCGGCATCCGCCAGCAGGCGATCGACGCTGTCGTGACGCGGCGGGTCGTATTCGATCTGGCCAACACTGAAACGAATGTCATAGCCGCGTTGCAACATCGCATTGCGTTCGTCGAGGATGTCTTTGAGTCGCGTCATGATCGCCGTGGTTTCGACGTGACTGGAGCCAGTCAGCAACACCACGAACTCGTCACCACCGAGGCGTCCGACCACGTCGCTCTCGCGAAAGGCAATGCGCAGCACGTCGGCAAATGTCTTCAGCGCACTGTCACCTTCGGCATGCCCGTAAAGATCATTGATCTGCTTGAAGTCATTGAGATCGAAGAACAACAACGTCGCCGGTTTCTGCAGGCGCGCGCAGGCGTCCAGACCGTGTTGGGCAAGGGCCTTGAAGCCGCGGCGGTTGGACAGCAGCGTCAACTCGTCCATGCTCGCCATCTGCACCGCCATCAACTCTTGCTCGGCCATGCGCGCCAGATCGCGCAGCAGTTCACGCTCCTCGTCATCGAGTTGCCGGGGTTTGGTGTCGATCAGGCACAAGGTGCCCAGTTTGCTGCCATCGCTCACTTGCAGCGGACAACCGGCATAGAAGCGGATGCCCGGCGCACCGGTCACCAGCGGATTGTCGTGGAAGCGTTCATCCTGTGCCGCATCACTGATGTGCAGAATCTGGTCCCCCAGAATCGCATGCCCGCAAAACGACACGTCGCGTCCGGTCTCACTGGCATCCAGCCCCACGCACGACTTGAACCACTGCCGATTGGTATCCACGAGGCTGACCAGGGCAATCGGCACGTCGAACACTCGCCGCGCCAGGCGCGTCAGCCGATCGAATCGCTCTTCGGGAGCGCTATCGAGCACATTGAGCCCGCGCAGGGTCGCGACACGGGCCTGTTCGTTGGCGGGTTTTTCCGGGGCCAGCATGGGTTACTCCATCGAGGGGTCTACCGCTTCAGAGTAGACCATGCGGTGTTTGACTCCTCTGCGCTGTTACCTTTGGTCAGCCGCCCGCCACCGGGCATGGGCCACCGGCATCGGCCCAAAGCTTGAACTGCTCGACAAAAATGTCATGCGGCACCGGCACCGGCGTGCGCCCTGCCCCGGGATTCCAGCCCCACAGCACCAGTTTGTCGTCGCTGACGTGCTTGATCAGCGCCGCGAAATCACGGTCGCCGTTGCTGGAACGATCCTTGATCATGGCGCATAACTTGTCGGGCGGCAGGCCGATCCAGGCCATTTTGTGTGCCGCCGGCGGCAGGCTCCAGTGCGGTGCACCCGGCGGCGCATGCGGGCCGTAACTGGCCGGCGGGTTGCTTTCGGCGTGGCAGGTGGCGCAAGGCAAACCGGCGGCGCCCTTGCCGTCCATGCCGCGCACTACATTCATCGCGTGCGGGGTGCCGGCGTCGAACTGCAGCGGCGAATCACCCGGGATGTGGCAGTTCTGGCAGCGCGGGCTCTGGAACACCTTCTGCACCGTGCCGAACGCCTTGAGCGCTTCCTGGTCATCGGCAAACAGGTCCGAGGCGTAACCGCCCAGACCCAGCAGGATCACCGTGCCCAACAGCAAATGTCGTTTCATCTCACACCCCCGACAGTTGCAGCGGCAGTTCACGCAGGCGTTGCCCGGTCAGGGCAAAGACCGCATTGGCCACCGCCGGCGCGGTTGGCGGGACACCGGCCTCGCCGATCCCCCCGGGCTTGTCGCTGCTGGGCACGATATGCACCTCGACCAGCGGCATCTCGTTGAGCCGCAGCACCTGATAATCGTGATAGTTGGACTGCACCACCATGCCGTTCTTCACCGTCAGTTTGCTGTGCAGCGCCATGCCCAGGCCAAAGGTGATGCACGATTCCATCTGCGCCGCGATGCTCTGCGGATTGACCGCAATCCCGCAGTCCACCGCACACACCACCCGGTGCACGCGAATCGCCAGGTTGTCCTGCGAGACCTCGGCGACCTGCGCCACGTAACTGCCGAACGATTCGTGCACCGCCACGCCCAACGCATGCCCGTCCGGCAGCGGCGCGCTCCAGTTGGCCTTCTCCACCGCCAGGTTCAGCACGCCCAGATGCCGTGGATGATCCTTGAGCAGTGTTCGTCGATACTCCACCGGGTCCTTGCCCGCCGCCGTGGCCATTTCATCGATCAGCGACTCCATGACAAACCCGGTGTGGCTATGCCCCACCGAACGCAACCACAACACATTGATTCCGGTCTGCGGCGAATGCAGCTCCACCTGCTGATGGGCCAGGCCTTTGAGATACGGGCTGTCGGCCACGCCTTCGACCGAGGTCGGGTCGATGCCGTTCTTGACCATGGTCGCTTCCAGCAGCGTACCCGTCATGATCGATTGGCCGACCAGCACATGCTGCCAGCTCAGCGGCATACCCTGCCCGTCCAGACCGATGCGCGCCTGATGCAGGAACATCGAACGGTAATAACCGCCACGAATGTCATCCTCACGGGACCACACGGTTTTCACCGGCGCCCCGGCGGCTTTCGCCACCTGCACCGCTTCGGCGACAAAATCCGACGTCGGATTGGCCCGGCGCCCGAAGCCGCCACCGAGAAACTCGGTGTGAATCTCCACCTGCTCGGGCTTGAGCCCGGTGATCTTGCCGGCGATCATCTGGTCGAGGGTCTGGAATTGCGTGCCGGTCCAGATCTCGCACTTCTCGGCGCTGATCTTCACCGTGCAGTTGAGGGGTTCCATCGGCGCGTGGGCCAGATACGGCACGCTGTACTCGACGTCGATTTTCTTCGCCGCCTTGTCGAAATTACCCTTGGGGTCCCCGGCCTGGGCGGCCGATGTGCCCGGCGTCGCCGCCAGTTTGCGGAAACTGTCGAGCAGGCCCTGGCTGCTGAGGTCGGCGTGCGGCCCCATGTCCCAATCGACTTTCAAGGCGTCGCGGCCCAGTTTGGCCGCCCAATAATGCTCGGCGATCACCGCCACACCGGTCGGCACCTGCACCACTTTGTGCACGCCAGGCACTGCCAGCGCCTCGGCGCCCTCAAAGGATTTGACCGTGGCACCGAACACCGGCGCCCGCACGACCATCGCGGTCATCAAGCCTTCGAACTGCACGTCCATGCCGAACTTGGCGCGCCCGGTGATTTTCTCAGGGGTGTCGAGGCGCCTGGTCGGTTTGCCGATGACCTTCCAGTCCTTGGCCTCCTTGAACGTGATCGACTTCGGATCCGGTACCGGCAGTTGCCCGGCGTCGTCCGCCAGCTCGCCGTAGGTCGCGCGTTTATCGCCGGCAATCACCACGCCCGATTCGGTGCGGATCGTCGACGCAGCGACATTGAAGCGCTTGGCCGCTGCTTCCACCAGCATCTGCCGTGCCGTGGCCCCCGCCAGCCGGTAACGGTCGAACTCCATCCAGGTCGAGGTCGAGCCGCCGGTAATCTGCATCCCGCCAAACGCCGGCATGCCGTAATTGGCCGCCGAGGCCGGCGAGTGTTCGACGCGGATCTTCGACCAGTCGGCGTCCAGCTCTTCGGCAATCAGCATGGTCAGGCCGGTCCAGATGCCCTGGCCCATTTCCGAATGCCCGAGCAGAACCGTCACGCTGTTGTCCGCGGCTATCCGTAAAAACGCATTCGGCGCAAAGACCTTGCCTTCATTCTCCGCCGCCCGGGCAAACCGATGGGCACCGGGCACGACAAACGCCACCACCAGACCGCCACCCAGCACGGCACTGCCCTTGAGAAAGCCGCGACGCGATACAGGACTGTTCATCGTCTACCTCCCAATCAGCCAATCTCGGCCGCACGTTTCACCGCCGCGCGGATTCGCGGATAGGTGCCGCAGCGGCAGATGTTGCCGGAGAGCGCCTGATCGATATCGCTGTCGGTGGGCTTGGGGATTTTCGCCAGCAGCGCGGCGGCCGACATGATCTGCCCGGACTGGCAGTAACCGCACTGCACCACGTCCAGTTCGGCCCAGGCTTGTTGCACCGGGTGCGAGCCGTCCGTGGACAGGCCTTCGATGGTGAGGATTTTCTGGCCGTTGGCCACCGCGGTGGCGGGCGTGATGCAGGCGCGCAACGGCGCCCCATCGACGTGCACGGTGCAGGCACCGCACTGCGCCATGCCACAACCGAATTTGGTACCGGTCAGGTGCGCCACATCACGCAGGACCCAGAGCAGCGGCATGTCGGCCGGCACATCGAGTTCCTGATCCTTGCCATTGATATTCAAGGTCAGCATCGGGGGATTTCCTCAGACTCACGGTGTTCTGAAGGGGGCGTCGCTACAGCCGGCAAAGCCTGTGCGCGCCTCGGCTTATCCCTTTCAGCAAAGCCTAATTTGCGCCGCAAGCCAGACGTTGCGACCACCGGTCATGCCTCAACGCAAAAATGTCGACTTTAATCCTACGGCTGATAACGGCGCTCACCCGAGCCATCACGACCGGTCTGCAGCGTGCGCGCTAATTCATCACATTGCTCAGGAGTCGCGAACATGGGATTTGTCACCACCAACGACGGGGTCGATATTTTCTACAAGGACTGGGGCCCGAAAGACGCGCCGGTGATTCACTTCCACCACGGCTGGCCGCTCAGCTCGGACGATTGGGATGCGCAAATGCTGTTCTTTCTCGGGCAAGGTTTTCGGGTGATCGCCCATGATCGCCGGGGCCACGGCCGCTCGAGCCAGGTGTGGGACGGCCACGACATGGACCACTATGCTGACGACGCCCTGGCCGTGGTCAAACACCTGGGGCTGAAGAACGTCGTGCATGTCGGCCACTCCACCGGTGGCGGCGAGGTGATCCATTACATCGCCCGGCATGGGCAGGACAACGTCGCCAAAGGTGTGTTGATCAGCGCCGTGCCGCCGTTGATGGTCAAGACCGAGAACAATCCCGGCGGGCTGCCGAAATCGGTGTTCGATGATTTTCAGGCGCAACTGGCGGGGAATCGGGCGCAGTTTTATCGAGACATTCCGAGCGGTCCTTTCTATGGCTACAACCGGCCCGGCGCCAAGCCTTCGGAAGGGATCATCGGCAACTGGTGGCGCCAAGGCATGATCGGCGGGGCCAAGGCGCACTACGACGGCATCGTCGCCTTCTCGCAGACCGATTTCACCGAAGACCTGAAGAAAGTCACCGTGCCGGTGCTGGTCATGCATGGTGAGGATGACCAGATCGTGCCGTATGCGAATTCGGGGCCTTTGTCGGCGAAACTGCTGCCAAATGGCACACTGAAGTCATACCCGGGCTTTCCGCACGGGATGCCGACGACAGAGGCGGCAACGATCAACGCGGATCTGCTGGCATTTATACGCGGTTGAAATAAGTGGCCTTCACACAACATCGGGGCCAACCGAACCACCGCTTTCGCGAGCAAGCCCGCTCCCACAGGGGGTACCTGCTAACCACAGGATCGATGGCTGGCAGAAATCCCTTGTGGGAGCGAGCCTGCTCGCGAATGGGCTCAGGCCGGCGCCCAGCGCCGGTGCAGCCACCGCGCAAACGCGTCCAGGGCGAAGCCCAGCACACCGATCAGCAGCACCATCGCCATCAGTTCCGAATACGCCAGGCGGTCCCGCGTATCGAGGATGAAATAGCCCAGCCCCGCGCTGACCCCAAGCATTTCGCACGGCACCAGGACGATCCACAGAATGCCGATCGACAACCGCACACCCGTCAACACATGGCCGAGGACGCCGGGCAAAATCACCTTGCGCAGGGTTTCCCAACGGGTGGCGCTGAGACTGCGACTGAGCTGCAGCCAGCGCGGATCGAGTTGGCGCACGCCAGCCACGGTGTTGAGCAGGATCGGCCACACCGCAGCAAAGGTCAGCAGAAAGTAGATCGGCTGATCACCCACGCCCATCAGCATCACCACCACCGGCATCCACGACAGCGGCGAGATCATCCGCAGAAATTGAAATGCCGGGGTGGTCGCTGCTTCCAGATGCCGGTAGCTGCCGATCATCAGCCCCAGCGGCACGCCAATCAGCAACGCCAGCAGCAGGCCGAGCAGAATCCGCTTCAGGCTGACCAGTACATGCTCGTACAGCTCCGGGCGCAGCAGCAGTTCGCCGAGGCTGGCCAGCGTGGCTTCCGGGGAAAAACGCAACGCCAGGCTGTCGTTGCCGCCGAGCAGGTGCACGCCCAGCCACCACAGCAGCAACAGGCACAACAACCCGGCAACACCCAGCGCGCCGTGCAAGGTCGAGGAAGATCGCTGACGCATCAGAGGCTGAACTCCTCGCTGCGCTCGAAGCTTTCCGGCAAGCCGAATGCCTTCATCCCGCCGACTGCAGCAATGGCATTCCGCACGAAGCGATCGTCTACCAGATCCCTGGCGGTCTGCTGCGGATCAAGGCTGGCGAGGAAACCCTTGTCGCCTTCGATCAAGGTGTCCTTCAGGCGCCTGACCAGCTCCTCGGTGTAGCTGGGGAACGGGTACGGCTGGAAGTCGATGCGCTGCTCATCCCAATGGCTGTGCTGGATCGCCCCGCTGCTCAGGTACAACTCACGATCACTGGCGGCCGGCGCCAACACCCGGTCGAGCACCGTTTGCGCGTGGGGCGTGTAGCGATTGGCGCCGTCCCTGGACAGCAGTTTGGCCGCCTCGGTGCGGTTGTCGCGGGTCCAGACCTGCGCCTTGACGATCGCGTTGACCACTTTCTGCGACCACTCGGGACGGTTGTTCAAGTCCTGCTCGTGCATGAACACCACGCAGCAGGCGTGATTGCGCCAGACGTCGCCGGTAAAGCGCTGCACGCGGCCCACCTTTAGCTCCTCGGCCAGAGCGTTGAACGGCTCGGCGACGATGTAACCGGCAATCCGCTTGGTGGCCAGGGCTGGTGGCATGTCCGACGGCGGCAACACCAGCAGGTTGACCTCGTTCGGCGCCAGCGCGGCGCTGGCCGGCTTGCTCACCGGCACCAGCCCGTGGTCGCGGAACAGCTGCTGCACCACCACGTTATGGATCGAATACCAGAACGGAATCGCCACCGACTGCCCGCCCAGTTGCTTGACCTCGGTGATGCCCGGCGCCACGGTCAGGCCCGAGCCGCCGACGTGGTTCCACGCCACGACCTTGGCCGGCACCTTGCTGCCGTAGCGCGCCCACACGGTCATTGGCGACAGCAGGTGAATCACATTGACCTGCCCGGAAATGAACGCCTCGATCACCTGCGCCCAACTGCGCAACAGCACCGGGCGCTCGGCCTGAATGCCTTCGGCCTCGAACAGGCCATTGTTGTGCGCGACCAACAACGGCGTGGCGTCGGTGATCGGCAGATAACCGATGCGCACCGGCGCGTTTGGCTCGGATGCAGCGCGGGCGTTCAGGCTGTTGAGCAGCGGCAACGCGCCGCCAGCGGTCAGCAAGGCGCTGAGTTTGAGGAAGTCACGACGTGTGTGAGTGAAGTCGTCCAGGCACATGGTCAATCTCCGACGTAGCGGGCACAGGTTGAGTAAGAGGATTGCGGCTCGCCCGCCGAAGGGTTTTGAGAATGTCGATACGCAGCGCGCCCAGTTCCTCGACCAGCTCGGCACGCGGCTGAGGCAGGTCGATGCGCCACTCGCCGAGGATGTGCGCCGGGCTGTTACCCAGTAGCAGGATCCGCTCGGAGAGCAGCAGGGCTTCGTCGATATCGTGGGTGATCAACACGGCTGCGGTGTGGTGTTCGGCAATCAGTTGCAAGAGCAACTGCTGCATGTCGGCACGGGTGATTTCATCCAGCGCGCCGAACGGTTCATCAAGCAACAGCACCTGCGGCTGCCGCGCCAGACAGCGCGCCAACGCAGTGCGCTGGGCCATGCCGCCGGACAGCTGCGCCGGGTGCTGCAACCGTGCGTGCTCAAGGCCGACGGCGGCAATCGCGTGGTCGATCCGCGCCTTGCGTTGTTCGGCGGTCAGGTGCGGCTGCCGGGCGAAATCGAGGCCGAAGGCGACGTTCTTTTCCAGGGTCAACCACGGCAGCAGGCTCGGGTCCTGAAACGCCACCGCCACCCGAGGATGCGCGCCGGTCAACGGCTCGCCAAGCAGGCTCACGCGGCCCCGCTGCGGCGCCTGCAAACCGGCCAGCACCCGCAGCAGACTGGATTTGCCGACGCCACTGGGCCCAAGAATCGTCACCACTTCGCCGGGCTGCAGTTGCAGGTCGAAGTGTTCCAGCACGGTGTGCCAGCCCTGCTCCCGAGGGTAACCGAGGCTGATGCCCTGCGCCTCCAGCAACGGCGTAGTCATGCCGTCGCTTCCCGTTTCTGCCGCTGCAATTCGGCGCGCAGTTGCACCAGGCTCGGGGTGACAATCGGCACGAACGCCGACTCACGCCAACGCCGGGCGAAACCACTGCCGTGCGCGGTCAGATAAGCCTTGCCACCGCTGGCCTGCAATTCCAGTTGCACGGCGCTGGCGGCGGACTCAGCCAACGCGATGCGAACCCGGAACAAGGCCGCCGGATGCGTCAGGAAACGCCCATCCTGCAAGCCTTGCTTGAGCTCGCCAACGGTCTTCGCCAGTTGCTCGCGTTGCTCATGCAGCGGCTCCAGCAGAACCGAGCGACCGTCTTGCAAATGCCCTTCGACCTCGGCCAACGCACGTCGCGCCAGACCGATCGCCATGCCGCACTGCAAGCCGAGAAACGCCGGACGCACCGCTGGCAGAAACGTGCGCGCATCCTCATGCAACAACCATTCGCGAGCGACCGTCACCTGGGTGAAATCGATGGCCGCGGTGTTACTCGATTGCAGTCCCATCAATTGCAGATCGGCCGAACGTTGCACGCCGCCAGCGTCATCCGCGATCGCCAGCACGAACGGCGAACCGCCCTCTACGTGCTCGATCGCTGCGGCCACTACAAAACCGCTTTGACGCAGGTTGGTCACCCAGTGCAGACGCCCGTTCAAGGTCCAGCCGTCGGTGGCACTGGCCGCGCGCACTTGCAGCGCTTCGATGCCGGACAGGAACTTCATCGCGTTGGACAAACCGGTCGCCCCAGCGAGTTCGCCGCTGAGCAACGACGGCAGCAGTCTGTCGCGCAGCACGGTGTTGGGGCTGTGCAGCAGGTATTCGATAAAGGCGCGCTGGCCCCAGAACACGAACGCCGCCGCCAATGAATGGCTGGCAACGGCGGCCAGGGTTTCCACGGCGTCGCTGACGTGCCCCCCGCTGCCGCCTAGCGCCGGGGCGATGCCGACGCGCAGCACCCCGGCCTGTGCCAGCTGCGTCAGCACCTGCTGCGAATCGCCGTCGCCCGTATCCAGGGCCTGGGCGTTGTGTTCCAGCCATTCAATCAATGCCGGATTGAGCATGTCGTTTCTCTCCTTGTACGCAGCCGCATCAACCATAGACGATGCAGCCTGAAGCGCTCGCCGATCACGCGCGATACGGGGCCAGCTCAGGGTTGAGCGGCGTGTCGGCAAACACGTTGGCGAAGTTGCACAGGGTCGCGAGGCTGACACCGAGGATCACTTCCAGCGCGTTGCCTTCGGTGTAGCCGGCGGCCTTGAACTCATTGAAGGTCTGATCACTGACCTTGCCCCGGGTGGCAATCACTTCACGGGCGAACGCGGCCAGGGTTTCCAGTTTTTCCACGGGCACGGTGGCTTTCTCACGCAGCGCACTGACCACCTCCGGCGGCAGTTTGGCCTTATTCAGCGCGACGGCGGTATGACCTGCGACACAGAAATCGCAACCATGGTTGGTCGCGGCAATCAGTTGCACCACTTCGCGCTCGGCGAGGCTGAGTTCGGCTTTGCCATTGAGCACCGATACCGTAACGTAGGTTTCCAGCGCGGCTGGGGCGTTAGCCAATACGGCCAGCAGGTTGGGGATGAACCCGGAGTTCTTCTGCGCATTTTCGAGGAACGGCCTGGCCGCTTCGGGTGCGCTTTGCACGGTGTGTAAGGTAACTCGCGACATGGTGGAGACTCCTGCTGATGAGTGTCCGGCAAGTCTGTTAGTTATAAAAATTCCGATCCATATTCTAAAGTAGCGATTACTTGCTCCTGAGTGTTTCCATTAGATGATTTCGTCCAGCCCACTGGTTGATTGGTTATTAGAAAGCCTCGAACTCGACGCCCGCCTGTTCCACGTCGGCCGCTACTGCGGTGCGTGGCACGCGAGCACTCATGGGCTGGCGCGCGCAAGTTTCCATCTGATCGTGCAGGGCCATTGCTGGCTGCACATCGAAGGTCATCCAGTGGCCCTGCGCCTGGACAGCGGCGATGCGGTATTCCTGCTGCGCGACCTCAACTACCGGCTCTCCAACGCCGAAAATCCGGCCATCGCCCACACGTTGCCGCGCGTGGCCATGACCGCGCTCGACAGTCAGGCGCAGGACGGTGTCGGGCTGGTCTGCGGCTTCTTTCACTTCAAGTCCGGGTTGTCATCGCTGATCATCGAAGGCTTGCCGGACTGGATCATCCTGCGCGCAGGCGACCCGAGCTCGAGTGCGGCGCGGGCCTTGTTCGAGTTGATCCTGCACGAGTGCGAACGCCTGCCTGCCCCCTCCTCGGCCCTGCTGGAGCGCTTGAGTCATCTGCTGTTTCTTTACGTGCTGCGTCAGCAAATGGCCGACAACCAGCGCCTCGGCGGTCTCGTGGCACTGGCACGCAATCCGCAGTTCGCGCCGCTGCTGGATCAGTTGATCGAGCAGCCGCAATTGCCGTGGTCACTGGAAAGCATGGCGGCGCGCATCGGCCTGTCGCGCTCGGCGTTCTTCAAACGCTTCAACGAACTCGCCGGGCAATCACCAGGGCAAGTGCTGCTGGCGCTGCGCATCCGCCACGCCTGCCAGTTACTGCGCGCCAACCACACGGTGGAGCATGTGTGTGCGGCGGTGGGGTATCAGTCGATTGCCGCGTTTACCCGGGCGTTCGCCAAGTCGGTGGGCGTGCAACCGGGGGCCTATCGCAAGCAGCATGAGGGGCGCTGAGCGCATGTTAATATGCCATCACTTTTTTTCTTGATGGCGTGTCCCCGCATGGATGCCTTGATTCGGCGCTTCAATTGCTTGTCGTTAGTTACTCTGGCCGTGGCGCTCGCCGCCTGCCAAAGCCCTGCGAAGAAACAGACCTCGGCCGACCTCGACGCAATGGGCCGTGAAGAACTCAGCGCAGCCCTGGCCCTTCAACCGGAATCACATTCGATCGTGCGTGAGGGAGACTACGTCACCTACGTGGTGATGGAACTCAACGGCCGCAACATCCGCCATCTTGTGCGCTTCGATGCCAACTGCCACCTGCCAGACGCGCAAATGGCTCACCTGACCACGGGTGGAATGCTGCGCTTGGCGGTCGATCGAAAAAGTGCAACGGCGGAAGGCAGACAAATGCCTGGCGCAGAGAAACAACTGTTTTTGCAGAGCGCCCAACTCAAGCAGGTGTGCGCCCAGACGCCCGTACCTCAATGGCGTGTCATTGCCGCGCCCGAACAGCAGGACTGGCAGTTGCTGGATCGCGCCAGCCTGATTCAAAAGGACGGCCAGACGTTGTTCTGGTCTGCCCGGGTTCCCGCTGCCGAGGCGTTGATGCCGTCGGATAAAGACCTGTACGCGCAAGTCCGGCAACGCTGGAGTGCCGACTGCGCTCAGCAGCGATTGACCTCGCTCAGCACGTTTTATCTGGACAGGGACAACCGCGTGATCGGCGGCGCGATGGTCCAGCAACCCGCCGTGTTGCAAAACCCGGATGCCGATGAGCGCCAGTTGCTGACGCTGGCCTGCGGTACGCAGCAGGCGCTGGATCAATACAAGCCTTTCCCGGGCCGGACGCAAACTGCCTTCGTATTGCCGGATCCGCAACTGCCAGCCTCGGTTGTGAAGTCCATCGATGCGTTGAAATTGCCGGCGCCGGAAAAAAGCATCGAGCATCTGCGCCTTTCCTATAAGAGCTTTAACGAAGCACACGAACAAAAGATCGCAGAACAACTGGATCTGTCGATCCTCAAGGACAGGCTACGCAACCCCGGGCGTGACACTCGCTATCTGCCCTACCAGCCTGGCAAGCAGTTTATGGAGCGCTACGATGGCAACACGCGCCAAGTGGTCAACGTCAGCTTTCGCGGGCTGACCGAGCTGGCCAGCATTGACTACACCAAGGACCATTACGGAGTCAGGGTCAGAAAAAACGCCATCACCGATCTCCGATTCGAAGGTGACTGGACGAACATGCCGGTCGGCAGCCACCTGGCCTATACCGTGCAACGCGCCTCCGCCCGATATCAAAAAGCGCCTGAACCGGAGGACTCCAGATTTGACTGCCAGGTGGAGTCGCACAAACCTGCCAGTGAGTTCTATCCATCGTTGAGCGGCACCGCCAAGGTCATCACCTGCGCACGCAAAGACAAGGGCCAGGACAGCGCCACCTACGCCTATCTGCAAACCTACGGGTTATTTGTCCCGGTCGATGCCGGAAGTGCATATGGCTATGGTCAGTACAAGATCGAAGCGGCGGAGTGAGGCGTCACTGCAGCGAGAAAGCTGTTGCGAAACCCGTGGAAGCCGACTTGCCCGCGAAGGCGTCGGCACATCCGGCATCGCCTTGACTGACCCGGCGCTTTCGCGAGCAGGCTCGCTCCCACAGTGTTCGTGTCGATCAGCGGATTTGGGCATGCCACAAAACCCGTGGGAGCGAGCCTGCTCGCGAAGGCGTCGGCACATCCGGCATCGTGTCGACTGACCCGGCGCTTTCGCGAGCAAGCCCGCTCCCACAGTGTTCGTGTCGATCAGCGGATTTGTGCATGCTGCGAGACCTGTGGGAGCCGGGCTTGCTCGCGAAGGCGTCGGCACATCCGGCATCGCATCGACTGACCCGGCGCTTTCGCGAGCAAGCCCGCTCCCACAGTGTTCGTGTCGATCAGCGGATTTGTGCACGCTGCGAGACCTGTGGGAGCTGGGCTTGCCCGCGAAGGCGTCGGCACATCCGGCATCGTGTTGACTGACTCTGCGCTTTCGCGAGCAGGCTCGCTCCCACAGTGTCCGTGTCGATCAGCGGATTGGGGCACGCTGCGAGACCTGTGGGAGCCGGGCTTGCTCGCGAAGGCGTCGGCACATGCGGCATCGTGTCGACTGACCCGGCGCTTTCGCGAGCAAGCCCGCTACCACAGTGTTCGTGTCGATCAGCGGATTTGGGCATGCCACAAAACCCGTGGGAGCGAGCCTGCTCGCGAAGGCGTCGGCACCTCCGGCATCGCCTTGACTGACCCGGCGCTTTCGCGAGCAGGCTCGCTCCCACAGTGTTCGTATCGGTCGCCAGACTTGTGTTCGCAGTGAATCGTTTGGAAGCCGCGATTCTGGTACAAGGTATCGTTCAAGCCCCGGACAGATGACTTTTCTTATTCCAGAAATAGAACACAGAACCATTTTTTAATCTTTTATCGCTATTAACCTCGCCTTCTATAATTGCGCGTCGGCACTCAACTCATCAAAAGGGATGTTCCATGCAAAGACGCCTGTTATTGGCTGCGCTGTTCGTCGCTGTCGCCGGGTGCGCCAGTCCTCCTGCGGTTTCCGTGCACACCAAAGACCCCGCCAGTTCGACCCTGCAAGGCGACGCCACGCGTCCGGCGCAGGCACAGTGGATTCGCACCGAGTTGTACTTCTCGGTGGGCACGGTGGATGGCAAGGAAGGTGCGGTCAGCCCCGCGCGCTGGCGCGAGTTTCTCGATAAGGAAGTCACCTCCAGATTTCCCGACGGATTCACCGTCTTCGATGCCTACGGACAGTGGCGCGATCATGGGGCAAAGGAGCCTGAGCGCCTGAGCACCAAGGTCATCGTGATTTTGCACGAGAACAATCCGCAGAATGACGGCAACATCGAGGCGATTCGGCTGGCGTACAAACGCATCACCGGAGACTTGTCGGTATTGCGCCTGTCGCAACCGGCGCACGTTTCGTTTTAATCAGCGACAGGTCCAAGAGCTTGCCGAGGCGTCGACGCCAGGCGGCTCAATCCCGCCAGCAGCAACGCGCCCACCAGCAACACGCCAATCCCCAGAAACGCGCCCCAGCCCACCACTGTCACGCTCGAATAGAGCATGTACAGGCACAGACCGAAAAACAGCAGCGGCAACAGCGGATACAACGGCACCCGAACCGGCCGCGGCACCTCGGGAAAGCGCCGCCGCAAAATGATCAAGGCCAGGCTGCTCAAGCTGAGAAACAGCCAGTACACCGGTGTCAGGTACTCGACCATGGTGTTGAAACCGCTCTGGGTGAAACTGCCGAACAGCACCAGCAACAACGCGACCGCGCCCTCCGCCAGCAAAGCCTTGCGCGGCACGCCGTCGCGTTCATTCCACTCGCCGAAGCGGCGCAATTGCGGTACATCGCGGGCGGCGGCGTAGGTGGTGCGGGCGCCGACCAGCAAGGTCGAATTGATAGTGGCGATGGCCGCGATACCGACCATCAGCAGAATCAACAGCACGCCCGGCGCACCGAACGCCCGGTTCAGCAGTTCCACCGCGGGCGCGTTGCTCGCGGCCAGTCCGGCAAAACCCAGGCCTTGGACAAACGCCCAGTTCAGCGCCAGGTAGATCGCCATCAGCACCGTCAGTGCGCCGAGCATCGCAATGAATATGCCGCGTTGACCGTCGCGCACTTCCGCCGACAACGTTGCCGCATCGCTCCAGCCGCCGAATGCGAGAAACACGAAAATCATCGCCGCCGAGAACCCGGCCATGCCAGTGTTTTCCGGCGTGACCGATACGCTCGGAGCCGCTGCTTCGTTCCCCTGCCACGCCAGCCACACACCTGCGCTGGCAATGCTCAAAAAGCCCAGGGCCAACAAGCCCACCAGCAAGGTCTGAGTGATGAACCCGATGTGTTTGCCGGTGAGATTGAGCAGCACCAGCGCCGCTATTATTCCACCGGCAAACAGTCCCGGGCCGTATCGACCGAGCGGCACCACGGCGTTGAAGTAATCGGCAAACATGAACGCCGACAAGGCAATCCACCCGGTGTGCATCACCGAAAAACGCGACCAGGCGAACAGGAGCCCCATGCGCTCGCCATAGGCGGTGCGCAGAAAGTGATAGTCGCCACCCGGATGCGGAAAGGCCGTGGCCATTTCGGCGAAGCACAAGGCTCCGGCCATCGACGCCAGACCGCCGAGGACCCAGACCCAGTAAAAACAGGAAGGCCCGACGTTCAGTGCCACGGTCGGCGCAGTCTTGAGGATGTCGGTAGTGATCACCATGCCCAGCGTGATCAGCAACGCCTGCAACACCGGCAAATGGCGCTTGGGGCCGTTCGAGTGGCTCATAAACAGTCCTGCAGAAGATCCGCCGTCCGTGGCGGTTCGGCTCAGAAGCCGTAGGTGGCGCTGGCGTAGTAATAAGCACCATTGGTGCCGATCGGCGACAGCACGTCATACGGCAGGTTGCCACCGTAGTTGATCGCCGAGCCGGAGCGTTCCGGGTAGTTGTCGGTGAGGTTGTTGCCGCCCAGCGCCACGCTGAATTTCGGGGTGAATTTGTAGGTCACCTCAGCGTCCAGTTGCCACACCGCGCCATAGGTCTGCTCCGGTTGCGAGTCACCGAAATCGAACACCCGGGTGGTCTCGCCCTGACGGGTCAGACGACCGAGCAGGCCCCAGTGTTCGCTGGCCCAGTTGGCCGTGAACACGAAACGATCCTTGGGCGCGGCGTCGGTCAGGGTGTTGGTTTCTTCGACGCCGACCAGAGCGTCGCCACCGATGCCCAACGCGCTGAGCTGCGACGGCGTGCCTTTGGTGTGGGTGACGCTGGTGTGGTTATAGGTGTATGCGGTGGTCAAGCCCAGTTGTCCGTCATACAGCGGCTGGTGGTAGTTGAGCACCAGTTCGGCGCCGTGGGTGCTGGTGTCGGCGGCGTTGGTGAAGAAATTGACGTCGTGCACCCCCGGCACGCCGAAGGTGTCGTTGATGTATTGCTCCATGGCGTCGCTGCCGATGCGCTGCGACAGGGTGATGCGGTCCTTGACGTCGATGCGGAACACGTCGAGCGAGGCGTCGAAACGTTCGTTCAACTGGAAGGTCAGGCCGAGGCTGAAGTTCTTCGAGGTTTCCGGATCGAGCTTTTGCGCCCCCAGCGCACGGGCGATCGGGTCGTTGACCGAGAGCACGCGAATGTCAGTCAGGGTGCCGCCTTCGCCGAAATTGCTGGTGGTGTTCTGGAAACCGCTCTGGGCCAGCGACGGCGCGCGGAAGTTGTTCGACACCGCGCCGCGCAACGCCCACTGTTCGGTCAGTTTGTAGCGGCCACTGAGCTTGCCGGTGAGTTTGCTGCCGGCATCGTCGTAATGTTCCCAGCGAGTTGCGGCGTCGACGAAGAAGCGGTCAGTGAGATCACCCGAGACCTCGGCGTAAGTGGCAAACACGTTGCGGTCCAGGTCCGACTCTTCGCTGGGGCGCAAGCCATTCGCACCGTCAGCGCCAGAGCCGATGTAAGAGGCTTCGTCGCCGGCGTAGGTCAGGTAGTTTTCGTAGCGGTATTCGCCGCCCAGAGCCAACACAAACGAGCGCCCGCCGAGGCGCAATTCTCGGCTGAAGTCGAGGTTGGTGGTGGTTTGGCGCAGCTCGTAATCGCCAGTGTCGAACTTCGTCGGCGAATCTTCTCCGAGGCTGACGTTGAGGGTGCGGCGGGTGGACCCGTCAAACCGGTTGCGGCCATGGGTGACGCTGCTGTCGAAATCCCAGTCTTCGCCGATCATGCCTTTGAAACCGGCCGTGGCGGAGATGTCCTTGTTGTCGCCCAGCGACTGCGGCAAATAGCCGTTGGGATAGAATTGCGGCTGCTCGTAGGGGTAGCGATAGAACTCGGCGCCGGTGGTATGGCGCTGGTTGTAGGTGCCGAAGCTATAAGCCTTGCCGCCGGCCAGCGGTACCTCGCTGTTGAACCACAGGTTGACGTCCCGCGCCAGACCGTCCCCCATCACATAGTTGCGCTGCTCGGGGCTATCGGCGAAACCGTCGAAACCGGCGCGGTTGGTCGGGTTGCGGTTTTTGTACTCGGTACCGCCGCGAATGAAACCGCCCTCTTCGCCCAGACGCGTGCCGATCTTGGCGGTGGTCACGCTGTTCTGGCCGTCGGTGGTGGTGCGGCCGATCGCATCCTGATGGGTGTGATAGGCACCGTAACTGGTGGACACTTCACCACCTTCGGGGGCGTCGTCGAGGATGATGTTGATCACCCCGGCAATCGCATCGGAGCCGTACTGCGCCCCGGCACCGTCGCGCAGTACTTCGATGCGTTTGATCGCGCTGATGGGGATTGAGTTGAAGTCCACCGGCGCCGTGCCGCGGCCGATTTTTGATGAGTCGTTGACCACCGCCGAAGTGTGGCGGCGCTTGCCATTGACCAGCACCAGCACTTGATCCGGGCTCATGCCACGCAGCTGCGCGGCGCGCACATGGTCAGCGCCACCGGAGTTGGACTGACGCGGCATGCTGAAGGACGGCAGCAACGTCTGCAGCGCCTGGCCCAGCTCACCGTCGGCAGCGCCAGTGGACTTGAGGTCGGCGGCGGTCAACACGTCCACCGGCACCGGTGAGTCCAGCACCGTGCGCGCAGTGCCACGGGTGCCGGTGACCAGCACGGTACCCAGCCGTGTGTCATCGTCAACACGCGTGGACGTGTCCTCGGCTTGCGCCGGAAGTTGCCAGATCGCACCGACAACCGCGATGGCGAGTAATGAACGGGAACGCTGATGCATGTTACGGCTCCTTTATCGCAGCTAATACCCGGCCGTTGCCGACAATAAAGAGTTCGGCAATCAATGCGCGGCAATGTCTGCTGTAGTTTTAGAAATCAGGAAGGCGGTGAAGGCTGTTCTAACGTGGTTAGTGGCTGAAGCGCAGAACCCCCAAAGTAAGTCATTCCCCCTTGAATGCTGATGCTAGACGAGCCGGTGCCGGGCGCAAAAGAACCAATAACACTTAGGTTAGATCAGCCCCGTTAGTTGTTTTAAGGGCAACACAAGTGTTGCCAGAACAACAGCAATTCAACTAACCAACAACTAACTCAAGCATAACCACCACACCTGTGGGAGCGAGCCTGCTCGCGATGGCGGTGTATCAGTCTCCGAATATGCCGACTGGACTGGCCTCTTCGCGAGCAGGCTCGCTCCCACAGTTTTTATTGGGGGGGAACACAGATTTTCCGTACGACATAGATCCAATGTGGGAGCGAGCCTGCTCGCGATGGCGGTGTATCAGTCACTGAAAATGCCGACTGGACTGGCCTCTTCGCGAACAGGCTCGCTCCTACAGTTTTTATTGAGGGGAACACAGATTATCCGTACGACATAGATCCAATGTGGGAGCGAGCCTGCTCGCGAAAGCGGTGTATCAGTCTCCGAATATGCCGCCTGGAATGGCCTCTTCGCGAGCAGGCTCGCTCCTACAGTTTTTATTGGGGGGAACACAGATTATCCGTACGACATAGATCCAATGTGGGAGCGAGCCTGCTCGCGAAAGCGGTGTATCAGTCTCCGAATATGCCGCCTGGACTGGCCTCTTCGCGAGCAGGCTCGCTCCTACAGTTTTTATTGAGGGGAACACAGATTTTCCGTACGACATAGATCCAATGTGGGAGCGAGCCTGCTCGCGAAAGCGGTGTATCAGTCTCCGAATATGCCGCCTGGACTGGCCTCTTCGCGAGCAGGCTCGCTCCCACAGTTTTTATTGGGGGGAACACAGATTATCCGTACGACATAGATCCAATGTGGGAGCGAGCCTGCTCGCGAAAGCGGTGTATCTGTCTCCGAATATGCCGACTGGACTGGCCTCTTCGCGAGCAGGATCGCTCCCACGGAATCTGTCGTTGGATGATAGTTTTCAGTTGGCCACAGGTATCCACTCGGCCCGCGCCACATTGGCGGTATCACCGAAGGCCGGGAGTTTCTGCGCCAGGTCGCGGACGTTTTTCACGTCCAGGTCCAGCAACTGCTGACGGGTGATCAAGGTCGGTGGCACCAGCACCTGATGCCCCGGATTTTCGCCGGCAATCAACATCGCCAGACTGCGCACGCTGATCGCCCCCGCCACTTGCGGATTGACCGCCGCGGTCGCCGCCCAGGCGCTGTCCGGTTCTTTCATGATCTGGATGTCGGCGGTGGAAATGTCGGCGCTGTAGATCTTCACCTTGCGCCCCAACCCGGCCTCGTCGACAGCAATCTTCGCGCCTTTGGCAAACTCGTCGAACGGCGCGAAGATCACGCTGATCCCCGGATTGGCGCGTAACACCGCGCTGGCCTGATCCGCCACCGAGTTGGCAATCGGCGGGTTGAGCGTGCCGAATCGCGCCTTTTCAATGATGCCCGGATTAGCCTTCTTCACCTGACTCCAGATCTCGTCGCGACGCTCCATCGGCGTGAAGCCACTGATGTACACGTAACCGGCGTCGAACCGTGTGCCGTTGTCCTTCACCGCCTGCTCCAGCGCCAGTCGCGCCAGCGCGTGGTGATCCTGCTCGACCTGCGTCACTTGCGGGCTGTTCAGGTCGACGTCGAACGCCACCACCTTGATGCCTTTGGCGATCGCCCGGTCAATCGGCCCCTTGAGGGTTTCCGCCAACCCCAGTTGCACAATGATCCCGTCGACCCCGAGATCGATCGCCTGATCGATCATCTCGCCCTGACTCGCCGCCTGCTGCCGCGCATCGAATACCCGCAGGTTGGCTCCCAGCGCTTCGGTCTGTTTCTCCACGCCGCGCAGATACGCCTCGGGAAAGTCCCCGGAAAACAGATAACCGACCAGAGCGATCTGCACCTGGCCCTTGTCAAACGGTGCCGGCGCACCCGGTAAGGCCTTGGCCTGAGCGCTCAAGGCCAACGCCGAGAGCATGGCGCCGGCGAGGCAATGGCGCGCGAACTGTTTGAGTGAACCATGCATACGACTTTCCTTGAACGATGTCGACTCAGCGCGCCCGATGCGCGAGGCCGAAGGTGAACATCAGGGCCAGCACCAGCACCAGTCCCTTGACGAAATCCTGCGCGTAATACGGCGCGTTGAGCATGGTCAGGCCATTGAGCAGCGAGGCCACCAGCAATGCCCCGACCAGCGTGCCGAAAGCGTTTGGCTTCTTCGCGCCAAGCACGGCAAAACCGATCAGCGCCGCACCGAGCGCGTCCAGCACCAGACCATTGCCGGAGCTGACGTCGCCCCGACCCAAGCGAGCAGCCAACAACAAACCGCCGAGCGATGCGAGCAGCGCCGACAGCACGTAAGCGAGCAACTTGAAGCGCTGCACCGGTGCCCCCGCCAGCCGCGCCGCCTGCTCGTTGCCGCCAATCGCATAAAACAAACGCCCGACGCGCGTGCGCTCGAGAAACAACCACACCGCCAGCGCCACCAGCGCAGTGATCAACACCGGCACCGGCACCACCTCCCACAGCCGTCCGCGACCCAGGGCGAGAAACGCCGCACTGAAGGCCCCTTCAGTTTCCTCGCCACTGGGCAAAGTCATGCCCACCGCAATCGAGCGCCCACCGGTGGGAATCAGTTGCACCCCGATCACCAGAAACATGCTGCCCAGCGTCGCGAGAATGTCCGGCACCCGCAGCTTGACGATCAGCCAGCCATTGAGCAGTCCGACCAATGCGCCGCCGGCCAGACTGATCAGCACCGCCGGCACCGCGCCCCAACCGAGCACCACCATGACGTAGCTGGCAATCATCAGGCTCATCGCAGCCACCGCACCGATCGACAAATCCAGCCCGCCAACGGCCATGGTCAGCGTCACACCAAGCGCCAGCAGCGCAACAATCGATACCGACTGCAAGATGCTGAACAGGTTGCCAACGCGTAAAAACGCTGGCTCCGCGACGCTGAAAAACACCACGATCAGCGCCAGCAGCCACAACAGGCCATAGCGGATCAACGCTTGTAGCAAGCGCTCGGCGGGTGCCGCTGCGCTCGATAACAGTGAACTCGAATCAGGCACTCGCTCTGCTCCTTGGCGTGGCATGAAAGGGATGTTCGATCACCTCGGTGCCGGCCAGCGCGGCGACCAGCGTGGCGCGTTGCAGACCGGCGCGCGGGAAGTCGGCGACCACCGCGTGATCACGCAACAACAGAATTCGATCAGCGATTTCCAGGGCTTCGTCGACATCCGCGCAAATCACCAGCGTCGCCCGGCCGACGGCACTGTCGCGCAGCAGTTGACCGATCTCACGGCGGGCCCGGACATCAACGCCCTGAAACGGCTCGTCGAGAATCAACACCCGCCCTGCCCCAAGCAACCAGCGACCCAGCACGACCTTCTGTTGATTGCCGCCGGACAGCGCGCTCATCGGCACTTCAATTCCAGCGGTCTTGATCCCCAGCGCCGCAACTTGCGCCTCGACCGCCGCTGCTTCAGCGCGGTTGCGAATGAAACCGGCGCGGGTAAAGCGCTGCAGAAACGGCAGCGTCAGTGTGCGGCGCAAAGAAAAATCAGGCACCAGCGACTGGCTGGCCCGGTCCTGCGCCGCGAGAAACACGCCGCGATGAATGGCTTCCCTTGGCGAGTTCGGCTGCCAGTCCACGCCATCCAGTTGCAGGCTGCCAGCCACAGCTTGACGCAGGCCGAACAACACTTCGGCAATCTCGCTTTTGCCGGCGCCGAGCAACCCGGTCAGCACCACCACCTCACCTTCGTGCAGGTCGAAATCGAACCGTTGCGAGCGTGGCAAAATCTGCAGGCCGCGCACACCCAGGACTTTTCGCCCCACAGTCCCTGGCCTGTAGACATGCCCGTCAAGCGCCTGCCCGAGCATCGCGTGAACCGCTTCGGGCAACTGCCGCGCGCTGAACTCCCCGGCCAGGCGCCCGTCACGCAAGACAATGGCGCGATCCGCCACTCGTTGCAGATCGGACAGGCGATGAGAGATGTAGATGATCGCCACTCCACGGCTGCGCAAGGTGTCGATCAGACCGAACAGGCGCTGCGCCTCGGCGTCGGACAACGCCGCCGTCGGCTCATCCAGAATCAGCAGGCGCGGCTGCAAGGCAAAGGCCCGAGCCAGCACCACCAACTGCCGTTCGGCCTGGCCCAGATGATCAATGGTTTGCTCCAGCGGCAACACCAGCCCCAGCCCGGCGGCGATGCTCGCAGCGCGTTCCAGCAGGCGCTTGCGATTGAGCCAGAAGTCGGCGTCGGGTTTGCACAACTCATCGAGCAGCAGGTTTTCCGCCACACTCAAACCGGGGGCAATGCCCTCGTTGATCTGTTGATGCACCGCGACAATTCCCACCCGCCGCGCCGACAGCGGCGAGCTGAACTGCCGGAGCTGCCCATCAACATGAATCGCGCCAGCATCGGCACGTTGGCTGCCGGCCAGAATCTTCACCAGCGTCGATTTGCCCGCACCGTTGGCACCGAGCAACGCCACCACTTCGGCAGGATGAATCTGCAGGCTGACGCTATCCAGCGCGCGGTTCGAACCGAAGGTCTTGCTCAGTTCGCGCACTTGAATCAGCGGCTTTTGAGCCACGACGACACTCATACAATTCCTTAACGTCGATGGGCCAGCGACCGCACCAGCCGGTCTCCGAGGCTTTGCACGCCCTGAACCAGAATGACCAGCACCACCACGGTGGCGACCATCACTTCATTGTTGAAACGCTGGTAGCCATAACGGATCGCCAGATCGCCCAGACCACCACCGCCAATCACCCCGGCCATGGAAGAAAAACCGATCAGCATCACCAGCGTCAGGGTGATCCCCGCCAGCAACGCCGGCAGCGCTTCGGGCAGCAACACTTTGCAAATCACGTGGCGGATGTCGCCGCCCATGGCGAGGATCGCTTCGATCCGGCCCTTGTCGACTTCATCCAGCGCGTTCTCGACGATCCGCGCAAAAAACGGAAACGCGCCAATGGTGATCGGCACCACCGCCGCCGTGCTGCCCAGTGTCGTACCGACCACCAGCCGGGTCAGCGGAATCAGCGCGATCAGCATCACCACGAACGGCAGCGAGCGCCCCAGGTTGACCAGCGAACCCAGTGCCGCATTCAGCCGTGGCAGCGGCCACAGTCCGTCGCGCCGGCTGACAAACAGCAACACCCCCAGCGGCAGACCGATCAGCAGCGTGAACAGCCCGGCGAGCAGCACCATGTACAGGGTTTCGCCGGTGGCGTTGAACACCAGTTGCAGGATTTCATCCCAATTGATTGTGCGGTTCATGACTGGGCCGCCCGTACGCCGTATTGCTTGAGGAAGCTCAGCCCCGGCGCGGCATGCCCCAACGGCAGACCACAGGTCGGACGCAGCGAGGCGCCCAGCAGCGACTGCGGATCCGCCAGCAGTCGCGGCACCGGCCCGGCCTCGACCAGTCGCCCGCCAGCCATGGAGGCGGCGTGATCACAGATCGATTTGACCACGTCCAGCTCATGGGTGATCAGCACGATGGTCAAGCCCAGTTGCCGATTGATGTCGCGCAACAGGTCGAGAATCGATGCGGTGGTGTCCGGGTCCAGCGCGCTGGTGGCTTCGTCCGACAGCAGATACGCCGGCTCTGCTGCCAGCGCGCGGGCAATCCCCACGCGTTGCTTCTGGCCACCGGACAACTGCGAGGGAAAGGCTTGCGCCTTGTCACTCAAGCCGACCAGTTCCAGCAGTTCGCGCACCCGTACATGGCGCCACGGTTTGCCGACGTTGGCGATCTCCAGCGGCACCGCAATGTTGTCGAACACGGTGCGCGAGTGCAGCAGGTTGAAGCCCTGGAATATCATCCCGATGCGCTGACGCTGGCGGCGCAGGTCGCTGGCGGACAGCGTCAGCAAGTCCACGCCGTCGATCAGGATGCGTCCGCTGTCCGGGCGTTCGAGCAGATTAAGGCAACGCAGCAGGGTCGATTTGCCCGCACCGCTACGCCCGAGAATGCCGTAGATCGCGCCGTCGGGAATGCTCAGCGACACCTGATCGAGTGCCGGCGCGGTGGATGCCGGATACGTTTTGCTGACCTGCTCGACGACGATCATGGCGTGGCATCCACCACTGGGATCACCGAGCCATTGAAGGTGTCGGTGATGTATTTCGCCACTTGCGGCGAAGTCAGGTCCCTGGCCAGTTGCGCGATCCGTGGATCGTTCTGCAATTTCGGCGTGGTCACCAGAATGTTGGCGTACGGATTGTGCTCAGCCTTCTCCAGCCCCAGCGCATCCCTGGCCGGCACCAGCCCGGCTTCCAGCGCGTAGTTGCCGTTGATCACGGCGAGGTTGACATCGTCCAGCGCCCGGGGAATCTGCGGCGATTCGATTTCTAGGATCTTCAGCTGTTTGGGGTTCTCGGCGATGTCCTTGGGCGTCGCCTGATCGGCCGCCGGGTCCTTGAAACCGGGCTTGAGTTTGATCAGGCCGTTGTCCTGCAAAAGGTACAGCGCACGGCTCAGGTTGGTGACGTTGTTGGGGACGGCCACGGTGCCTTTTTCCGGCACTTGGGCGAAGTTTTTGTGCCGGCGTGAATAAATCCCCAACGGCTCGATATGCACCGTGGCCGCCACCGCCAGTTGCTGCCCCAGCGCCTGCTCCTGGGATTTGAGGTACGGCAGATGCTGGAAGTAATTGGCATCGACATCGCCGTGCACCAGCAGCTCGTTGGAGTTCACACCGTTGGGGATCTCGATGACCTTGAGGTTGAGTTGCGGATCGATCTTCTGGATGTAGGCGAGGATCTGCGCGTGCGGCACCGGGTCCGCCGCCACCCGCAATGGCTCCAGCGCCTGAGCGCCAAACGAAGTCACCAGCGCGCCGAGCACGGCCAGGGTCAAACCTGCTTTTTTCAACATGGGCGTAATCCTTGTGCGAGTGATGAATCAGGCGTTGGCGGTCTTGCGAACCGGTGCAACGGGCATCAGTGCGTCGGCATAAAAGCGTCGGGCGACGTCGGGGTGCGAGCGCAACCGGCCCTTGAGGTAGTTCCAGCCGACATCGCGAAACAACGGATTGAGCGGATCACTCGCCGGGCCGCGTGCTTCACGCAGCAGCACGGTGGGCAAGGGATACAGCGGCACCACGGCGTCGAGTTGCGCGCCGAGGAAAAACGCGATGGACAGACGTTCGCTGCCTTCAGGTGGCGACACCACCCGATGCACGGTGGCGCGCAGATAACCGTTGGTGGCCAGCTCCAGCAGTTCGCCGATGTTCACCACCAGCGTGTTGTCGCGGGGCAGCGCATCGATCCAGCGCCCCTCCTCGACTTCCACTTGCAGCCCCGCCTGCTGGTCTTGCAGCAAAAAGCTCAGGAACCCCGAATCCTTATGCGCGCCAACCCCCTGATGACTGGCCTCACGTGCCTGCCCCGGATAGCGCATCAGCTTGATGTGTTCGTTGGGCTTGTCGCCGTACAAGCGGTCGAAGGCATCGGCCGGCAGCGACAGCGCCTCGGCAAACGCCCGCAACAGACGCAGCGACATACGCGTCATCGCCTGCTGCCAGTCGAGCAGCAACGGCTTGAGTTGCGGCAGGGCCTGCGGCCATTGGTTGGGCCCCTGCAACCGCGTCCAGAAAGGGCTGTCCGGCGACCACGGCAACGCTTCGCGCTCGGCACCAAGATCGAACTGCTCGCGCAGGTCAGGTTGCCCGCGAGTGATTTCGGAAGCGGCACGGTTGTAACCACGAAAGTGCGGCGAATTGATCATGCCGACAGCGGCTTTATCGCTTTGCGGCAAGGCAAAGAACTGCCGTGCCTGATCCTGGACCTGTCTGAGCAGGGAACCGTCGATGCCATGCCCGGCCAGGTAAAAGAACCCGACGTCACGGGCGGCATGGCGCAGGTCTTCGAGAAATTGCCGGCGCTGCTGCGCCGAGCCGTCGAGCAGCGAAAGATCAAGAATAGGCAGCGTGTTGATGACTGATGCGTGCGGCATGATTCACTCCCGTGTGAATCAAACCTGAAGAGCCTGTGATCGATTCAGCGTGTGCCGTCATGGCAATCGGGAGGTCTATCGGTTTGATGCTTTGGTTCGTCTGTGAGCCAAAACTAAACGATATTAAAAACACCGAACAAATATCTTTTTTGCATTAGCTTAGCGCTGGGGATGATCAGCGCTGCGGGTGTCGAAAAAACAAAAGCCTGCTCTCCAAAGCAGGCTTTCAGTCTGGCACCAACGCTTACTTCTGCGCTGCGGTAATCGCCGAGTAACTGTTCATCAGGTTGCGATAGTTCGGGATCCGCTGCGACAGCAGATTGCCCAGCCCTTCGATGTCGTTGCGCCAGTCGCGGTGCAGTTCGCAGGCGACCGAGAACCAGTTCATCATTTGTGCGCCGGCCTGGGTCATGCGGCTCCAGGCGGCTTGCTGGACGGTGGTGTTGAAGGTGCCGGAGGCGTCGGTGACAACGAATACGTCGAAGCCTTCCGCCAGTGCCGACAGGGTCGGGAACGCTACGCAGACGTCGGTCACGACGCCGGCGATGATGATCTGTTTGCGGCCGGTGGCCTTGATCGCCTTGACGAAGTCTTCGTTGTCCCAGGCGTTGATCTGGCCTGGGCGGGCGATGTACGGTGCGTCGGGGAACATTTCCTTGAGTTCCGGAACCAGCGGGCCGTTGGGGCCTTGTTCGAAACTGGTGGTGAGGATGGTCGGCAGGTTGAAGAATTTTGCCAGGTCGGCCAAGGCCAGGACGTTGTTCTTGAACTCGTTCGGCGAGAAGTCCTGAACCAGAGAAATCAGGCCAGTCTGGTGGTCGACCAACAGGACTACGGCGTCGTCTTTGTTCAGGCGGTTGTAGGTTGCAGTGCTCATGGTTGAATCCCTTTTCTTGGTTGTGATGGTTGGGGTTGCGTTGAACATGGGCACAGATTACGGACACGACCTGATCGGATAAATCCGTTGAAACGCGTTTTACTGTCAACTTAAAAGGGACAATCGATCAAGAGCTGCAGGCGCTGCCTACAGAAATCCCGAGGGTCGGCAGTTATGAGCTAATAACACCTTCATTAAACCGTCTTCCAAACGTTGTACTAGGATAGGATCCAATTCCTGAAGTTTGCCTCGGCCAAGGAATACGGTCGACGCAGGCCAGGAATGGATTGTTTCACCTGTAATCATGGATGACGCTTATGAACTCACACCTGTTCCCCCACATCGGTAAAGTCATCGCCAGCACCGGCAGCCGGCACTTTCCGCGGATGCTGCATGACCTGATCCAGACCCAACTGGCGGTGGACGCCACGCATATTCGCCAGGTGCGCGTTGAGCCGGTGGGCCGTACCGCCAGTCACAATCAGCCGGACATCGGCAAAGACCCGGCCCTGCTGGCCGAGACAGTGTTCTCCGAACACAGTGCCGCACGCTCCGCTGAGCCGGCCGCCGCATTACCGGCGGCCAGTACCGACGCCTCGCAACTGCACCTCACCCGGCGCAAGGACGGCTACCGCTATGTGATCTCGGTGTATCGCAACGATCAGTCGCAGCGCTTCTCCGCCCAGGAGCGAAGTTTGTTGCAGGATATTTCCCCAGTGCTGTTACCGATGGTGGAAAAACACATCCATGCGCTGCAACCGGTACGGCCCGGCGCAGACGATCAATTGATCCACGCCGACGGCACGCAACCGGGTCTGGAAAACCTGCGCCAACGCTTTGCCGAGCGCCTCGATCAACTGGGTCTGAGCCTGTCCAATCGCGAAACCGAGGTGTGCATCGGTCTGCTTGCCGGGCGCACCGCACCGGAGCTGGCCGGGCAGTTGCAGTTGAAGGTCAATACGGTGGAAAGCTATCTCAAGCGCGCCGCGATCAAATTGGGCATCAGCGGCCGGCATTCGTTGATGCGCTGGATGTATTCACCCGAGGACACCAGCCACGCCACCACGGCGGCCTGAGCCCGCGACCGAACGCAAAAAACCGCCGCCCTCCCCGGGCAGCGGTTTTTTTTGGCGTCGTTCAGTCCCGGGCCAGCGCCTCGATCGGATCAAGACGCGAGGCGTTGCGCGCCGGTACGAAGCCGAAAACGATGCCGATCAAGGTCGAGCAGATCACCGCCGTGATCACCGAGGCCAGCGAGAAGACCATTTCCCATTCCTTGATGAACACCGAAAACAGGTGCCCGATGGCGTACGACAGGGAAATGCCGATCGCCCCACCCAGCAGGCAGACCATCACCGCCTCCACCAGAAACTGCTGGCGAATATCCGACTGACGCGCACCGACCGCCATGCGAATGCCGATCTCCCGCGTGCGCTCGGTGACCGACACCAGCATGATGTTCATCACCCCGATGCCACCGACCACCAGCGAAATCACCGCGATCAGCGACAGCAGCAACGCCAGCGAGCGGCTGGTTTTCTGCACGGTCTGCATCACGCTGTCGAGGTTGTTGGTGTAGAAGTCCTTGATACCGTGGCGTTGCAGCATGAGTCGGTTGACGTGCTCTTCCACCACTTTGCTCGACTGACCGTCCTTCATCCGCACGCTGATGCTGTCGAGAAACCGCTGGCCCAACAGGCGGCCGGCGGCGGTTTCGTAAGGCACCCAGACGTTCAGGGTCTTGCCCGAGGCAAACAGGTTTTTATTCTCCGCCGCGACCCCGATCACCGTGCACGGCAGGTTGCCGATCAGGATCACCTGGCCCAGCGGATCGACGCCCTCGGCAAACAACCGATGCCGGGTGTTGTAATCGATCACCACCACCTGCGCCTGACGTCGGGCATCGTTTTCACTGAAGGTGATGCCCGCCTCCAACTTGATCCCGCGTACCTGGAAATACTGGTCGCTGACACCGTTGATCTGTGCGTCGAGGTCGATGTTGCGATAACGCAGGAGCATGCTGCGGCCGACCACCGGGGTGGCGCTGTCGACGTAATACAGCTGATTCAGCGCGGTAACGTCGGCCGGCACCAGCGTCTCGATCGAGGCCGCGCGCTTGTCGCCGAAACTGGTGCCGGAATAGATATCGATGGTATTGCTGCCGATCGCCGAAATGTCCTTGAGCACGTAGCGTTTGGCGCCCTCGCCGATGGCCGAAATCGACACCACCGAAGTGATGCCGATGACAATCCCGAGCATGGTCAGCAAGGTGCGCATGCGGTGCGACACCAGCGCCACCCAAGCCATGTTGAACGCCTCCTTGAACAGGCCCAGGCTGGCCACCAGCCGGCGGGTCGCCGCTGGTTTCGGCGCGACGTCCTCTTCGCTCGGCAGTTGCCCGCTGTCGCGCACGTTGAGGCGGTCACTGAGGATTTCGCCGTCGCTGACCTCGATGATGCGTTCGGCGTTGGCCGCGACTTTCGGGTCGTGGGTCACCAGAATCACCGTGTGCCCCGCCGCGTGCAGCTCCAGCAGGATGCGCATCACTTCCTTGCCGCTGGCCGTGTCGAGGGCGCCGGTGGGTTCGTCGGCGAGGATCACTTCACCGCCGTTCATCAAGGCCCGGGCGATACTCACCCGTTGCTGTTGGCCCCCGGAGAGCTGACTTGGACGGTGCGTCAGGTGCCCCTCCAGCCCCAGCCGCGCCAGCAACTCGCGAGCGCGGGCGTGACGCTGCGGTGCAGGCGTGCCGGCGTAGATTGCCGGCATCTCGACGTTGTGCATCGCGCTCAGGTGCGGCAGCAAGTGATAACGCTGGAAGATGAAGCCGAAGTAATCGCGGCGCAGTTCGGCCAGCGCCTGATCGTCGAGGTCGCGGGTCTCCTGACCGTTGATCTTGTAGCTGCCGGCGGTGGCGTAATCGAGGCAACCAAGGATGTTCATCAAGGTCGATTTGCCGGAACCGGAAGCACCGATAATCGCCACCATTTCTCCGGCTTCGATCGTCAGATTGATGTTTTTCAGCGCCAGGAACTCGCGATCGCCAGCGGTGAAACTGCGGGTGATGCCGGTCAGTTGCAGCAGCGGTTGCGTCATGCTCAAGCCCCCGCCACGGCAGGTAACGGATCACCGATCACGACCCGGTCGCCTTCACTCAGGCCCTGATTGATCTGCACTTTGACGTTGTTGTTGATCCCGGTCTGCACGTTGCGCGACTGCGCCTGGCCCTTGGCATCCAGAACCCGCACCGTAAAGCTGCCATCGGCATTGCGCGGCCCGAGCGCCGCCACCGGCACCGTCAGCACCGATTGCGCGGTGTCGAGGACGATGCGCACCTGCGCGGTCATCGAAATGCGCAAGCGGTGGTCGGGGTTGGGCACCTCAAACAACGCGTTGTAGAACACTGCGCTGTTTTGTTTCGGCGTACCGGCCGGCGGCGTTTCGAGGAAATTCTGCGGCGCCGGTTCAGTGCCGCGCAATTTGCCGTAATAGCGTTTGTCCTCCCCCAGAATGGTGAAATACACCGCCTGCCCCGGTGCGATGTGGATCACGTCGGCCTCCGACACCTGAGCCTTGATGGTCATGGTGTCCAGGTCCGCCAGTTTCAGCAGGATCGGCGCCAACTGGTTCGCGATCACCGTCTGGCCTTCCTGAGTGACGATCCCGACCACGTCGCCATCGATCGGCGCGACAATCCGCGTATACGCAAGGTTGACCTTGGCGGTGTCGATCTGGATGTGTGCGCTCTTGATCTGCGCGTCCAGCGACAACAGGTTGGCCTGCTGCACTTCGTAGTTCGATTGCGCGGTTTCGAAATCCTGACGCGAGATCGACGCGTCTTCCTGCAGGTTCTGATAGCGCTCGTAGATCGCCTTGGTCTGCCTGAGCTGAGCCTGTGTCGCGCGCTTTTGCGCCTGCAGGTTTTCCTCATCGACCTGCGCTTGTCGCAGGGTGTTCTGCAGTACCAGCGGATCGATTTCCGCCAGCCACTGGCCCTTCTTCACCTTGTCACCAACCTTGATCTTGAGCGACTTCAACTGCCCCGACACCTGAGCGCCGACGTCCACCTGCTTGATGCCCTCCAGCAAGCCGGTGGCGAGTACGGTGTTTTCGATGTCCGTACGCTCGACCGGCGCCGTCTGGTATTTCGGTGCCTCGGCGGGGGCCTGCACCGTGTACAGCACCAACCCGGCCACCGCCGCCAACGCCAACCCCATACCGACTTTGCGCAACTTCGACTTTTCCATAAATAACCACAAGTCCGTTCAGGGATGAACCCGGCCAGCGGCCGGGTCTTGATAGAAAAACACCATTCAGGACAGCACTTGGCCGACCGCGACCGACAGGCCGTCGTGCCACCACGCCGCGAAACTGAAGACGTTGGGCGCCTTGAGAATCGTGAAGTGGTTGCCCGGCCCGTACCACACCGCCAGATCGTCGACCTGACGCTGCCAGCCCTCGAGCACCGCCGCCTGTTCGCGCTGATTGCCCCATTCGTCCAGCGTCGGGTCATCGACCAGTACCAGTCGCACCGGCCCGGTATAGGCCAGACGCGGTTGATAAACCGTGCGCAAGGCGCTGGAGAAGGTGCGTACCGGGCCGTGCATCGCGTTGGGCGCCGCCCGCTCCGACAACACCCCGGCGCGCACCATGCCTTCGTGCAGCAAGCGCAATTGCGTGGTGTCATCGGCGTTGGCGAACAGCGCAGGATCGATGCCCAGCGATTTGCCGCAGGACAACTGCAGGGTGTCGATCAGCCGTTGCAGCGCGGCAGTGGCCGTGTACGGTTTGCCGGCCGTGCCGTCGCCGCCCGGCGCCTCGCTGTCGATCAACGTCAGCGAAGCCACCTCACGTCCTGCCGCCTGCAACTGCGCGGCCATTGCATGCGCCACCCAGCCACCGAAGGAATGGCCGATCAGATGCACCGGCCCTTGCGGGTAGATCTGCGCGATCGCCTGCAGGTAGAACGCCGCGGCCGCCTCCACTTCGCTGTGCGGCACACTGACGCCGTCCAGCCCCCGGGGTTGCAGGCCGATGATCGGCCATTCCGGGCCGATGGCTTCGGTCAGGTGAATGAACCCGGTGACACTGTCACCCGCCCCCGGCACACAGAAAATCGGCGCATGCCCTACGTGTCCGGTCTGGATCGTCAGCAGCGGTTGATACGGCGTCGGCTCCGGCGCCACCAGAGTTTCCAGCGCCTGGGTAATCGCCTGACCGAGGGCCTGGATATGCGGCTGTTTCATCATCGTGCGGTGATCGCCGGGGATGTCGATGCAACGCAGCAATGTCGGGTCGAAACGCTCTTCCCAGCCACGGGTCGGGCTCGGCAAGGACTGCCCGTCCATCAACGCCTGGGCGCGGAACAGGTGGATCGTCTGGCTCGCCGGGCTGACCCGGTAATGCGCCAGCGCCAGGCGATGCGCCGCTTCGCGATCAAAGTAGTGCCAGGCATCCGCCGCGCTGACCGTCGCCAGTTCCGGGTCGGTCAGTTGTTGCGCCTGGCAACGCTGGAACAGCTCAATGAAATCCAGCTGTTCGACCTGCGCTTCCAGCGCTTGCACTGCCGCCAGTGCCGCCTCGCCTTCGGCACCGAGCATCATCGAACGCCCACGGCAATGGCCGAGCAACTGACGTTTGTCCAGCCCTTCACCGCTCCACATCGCCTTGTCCTGGGCCAGCGGATTGGGTGCATAGCTGTCGAGCATGCCGATGAACGCCACCGGTTCATCGAGGCCAAGCAATTGCTGCGCGACCTCATGCGCCAGCACGCCGCCAAACGACCAGCCGGCCAGACGATACGGCCCGTGCGGCTGCACCGCGCGGATGATCCCGACCATGCGCTGCGCCATGCACTCGAGGGTGCGCAATTGCGCTTGCCCAAGTGTCACGCCGGGCAAGCCGTAGATCGGGAACTCGCCGCCAATGTGCTGGGCCAGCGTCGGGAAATACACGTCGCGGCCGCTGAATTCATGCATCAGGAACAACGGCGTACCGTGCTCCCCGGCGCGCACCACGACCAGCCCGTCCGGCTGCCCGCCCGCCTCGTCCTGACTCAGCAGCGTGGCGGCAGATTCGACGCTCGGATGCTGGAACAGCTCGGCCAACGACAGTTTCAGCCCGGCCCTTTGCATCAGATTGACCAGCCGCACCGCCAGCAACGAATGCCCGCCCAACTCGAAGAAGTTGTCGTGCCGCCCGACCTGTTCAACACCGAGCACCTCGCCCCAGATCTGCGCCAGCGTGGTTTCGACGTCACCCTGCGGCGCCACGTAAGGCCGGTTGATCACCGCGTCCGCCCCCGGTTCCGGCAGGGCCTTGCGGTCGATCTTGTCGTTTGGTGTCAGCGGCAAGGCGTCGAGCCGCACGAACGCACCGGGCACCATGTACTCCGGCAAACGCTCCAGCACGTGGGCGCGCAAGGTCTCCAGGCTGGGTTCATCCACGCCAGAGCGCACGCTGTACCAGGCCACCAGACGTTCGTCGCGCACCATCACCACCGCTTCGCGAATTGCCGGATGCTCGATCAGCCGCGCCTCGATTTCTCCTGGCTCCAGACGCAAGCCACGCAGCTTGATCTGGAAGTCGTTGCGACCAAGGAATTCCAGTTCGCCGTCGTTGTTGTAACGCACCAGATCGCCGGTGCGGTACAGCCGATCACCCGCTACAAACGGGCTGTCGATGAAACGCTCGGCCTGCATCTCGGGCAAGCCGTGATAACCCCGCGCCACTCCGACACCGCCAATGTGCAACTGACCGCTGACGCCTTGCGGCACCGGTTGGTCGTAAGCATCGAGCACGTACAGGCGCGTGTTGCTCAACGCTTTGCCAATCGGCACCACGCTGTCCGGCACCGGCATTGCCGGTTCCAGCGTCCAGCCGGTGCTGTCGACCGTGGTTTCGGTCGGGCCATAGACGTTGTGCAAACGCACCCACGGCAGCCGCGCGCGCACCTGCCGCGCCAGCGCGGCACTGAGTTCGCCGCCACCATTGAGCACGTCGGTGAGGCTGGTACATTGCTCGACACCCTCCTGCTCGATGAACTGCTGGAGCAACGCCGGCACGAACTTGACCACCGTCACCTGTTGCTGGCGGATGGTCTGCACCACGTACGCCGAATCGCGGTTGCCGTCGGGCCGCGCCAGCACCAGACGCATGCCGGAGCACAGCGGCCAGAAGATCTCCCACACCGAACTGTCGAAGCTGAACGGCGCCTTTTGCAGCAGCGCACCGTGTTCGGTTGGCGGACTGAGCTGCGAACCCCAGTGCACCATGTTGCAGGCGCTGCGGTGCTCGATCATCACGCCCTTCGGCAGGCCCGTAGAACCCGAGGTGTAGATCATGTAAGCGAGGTTCGAAGCGCTCAGGCCCGGCACCTGCGAGTCATGCTCCGGCAGGGTCTGCCAGGTGCTGTGGTCAAGGTCGATCAGCGTCGCTGCCGCGTTATCGAACAACCCGCGAGTCGCCGTCTGCACCAGCACCGCCGTCGGCGCGCTGTCCTTGAGCATGTAGGCCAGACGCTCCGTCGGGTAGCTCGGGTCCAACGGCACATAGGCGCCGCCCGCCTTGAGGATGCCGAGCAGACCGACCACCAGATCCAGCCCGCGCTCGACGCAGATCGCCACTCGCGCATCCGGCTGCACACCAAGTTCGCGCAGGTGATGGGCCAGACGGTTGGCGCGTTCGTTGAGTTCACGATAGCTCAGGCGCTGTTCCGCCGTCTGCACGGCGACCGCGTCCGGTCGGCGCCGCACTTGTGCTTCGAACATCACATGCAGCGGTTGCTCCAGCGGGCACTCGACTTGCGTCGCATTGAAGTCCATCAACAAGCGCTGACGCTCGTCCGCCGCCAGCAACGGTACTTGCGCCAGCACCACCTGATCATCGTTGACCAGCGTCGCCAGCAGTTGCTGGAAGTAGCCGACAAAGCGGCGAATGGTCGCTTCGTCGAACAGCGCCGTGGCGTAGTTCAGCGCCCCGCGAATCCCGCTCGGGTGCTCACCGAGGGTCAACGACAGGTCGAATTTGACGAATCGGCTCGGCCCGGCCACGCCTTCAAGGCTCAGTTCACCCAGGGTCAGGGCCGGCCCGTCGTTGTTGTCCCAACTGAGCAGCGTCTGGAACAACGCGCTGTGGGACAGGCTGCGCAGCGGCTTACAGATTTCCACCACCTGTTCGAACGGCAAGTCCTGATGCGCCTGCGCTTGCAGGGTTTGCGCCTTGACCCGCGCCAGCAACGCCTCGCCGCTCGGCTCGTCCGAGGTGTCGATGCGCAAGGCCAGGGTGTTGACGAACATGCCGATCAAGCCTTCGATCTCGGCGCGAGTGCGGTTGGCCACCGGCGAGCCGATCACCACCTCGGTCTGGCCGGACAGGCGACTGAGGGTCATCGCCCACGCGCTCATGATCACCATGTACGGCGTGACTGCGCGGCGCTGACACAGGGTCTTGAGCCCGGCACTCAGCTGTTCGCCCAGCTGTATTTCGACACTGCCACCACTGTGGTCCTGCTGCGCCGGACGCGGTCGGTCGGTGGGCAGGGTCAGCAACGCCGGTGCGCCGGCCAGGGCCTGTTGCCAGTAATCGCTCTGGCGTTGCAGCACCTCACCGCTGAGCCAGCGGCGTTGCCACACCGCGTAGTCGGTGTATTGCAGCGCCAGTGGCGGCAACGGATCGGGTTGGCCGTGACTGAACGCCTGATACAACGCCGCCAGTTCACGGGTCAGCACGCCCATCGACCAGCCGTCGGAGACGATGTGGTGCAGGGTCAGCAACAGCACGTGGTGATCGTCCGCCAGCCGCACCAGACGACCGCGCATCAACGGATCGTCCAGCAAATTGAACGGCGCGCAGGCCTCGGCCTCGGCCAGTCTGTGCAGGGCCTCGTCGGCCTGCGGATAGCCACGCAAGTCTTCGACACGCAGGACCACACCGGTGTCCACCGGCAGGATCTGCACCTGGGCCTCATCGTCAAGCTGATGGAAACGGCTGCGCAGGGTTTCGTGGCGCGCAACGATCCGCGCCAGCGCCCGTTGCAGCGCGTCTTCGTCCAGCCGGCCGCGCAGGCGCAAGCCGACCGGGATGTTGTAGGCGCTATTACCGCCACCCATCTGCGCCAGGAACCACAGCCGTTGCTGAGCGAACGACAGCGGCAGCACTTGATCACGCGGGGCCGGCAGGATATCCGGCAGCGTGCTGCGTCCGGCACGGCTGAGCACGTCCGCCACGGCGGCCAGTTCCGGGTTGGCGAACAACTCACCCAGCGCCAGCTCGATCCCCAGTTGTTGGCGCACCTGCGACAACATGCGCATCGCCAGCAGCGAATGCCCACCCAGTTCAAAGAAGTTGTCGTGACGACCGACCTGCGCAACCTGCAACACCTCGGCCCAGACCCGCGCCAGACTGGCTTCCAGCGCCGTGACCGGGGCCTCGTAAGCGCGACTGAGCAGCGCCTCTTGGGTCGGCGCGGGCAACGCCTTGCGGTCGATCTTGCCGTTGTTGTTCAGCGGCAACGTCGCAAGTTGCACCCAGGCACTCGGCACCATGTATTCCGGCAACCGCGCCTGCAATTGCGCGTGCAGGTCGGCGCTGTCCAGCGGCTGATCGTGCACGGTGTAATAGGCCACCAGACGCGGGGTTGCCTGGCCGTCGCGACGCGCCAGCACCACCGCTTCCTTGACCCCGGCGCAACTGAGCAAGCGGCTCTCGATTTCTCCCAGCTCGATGCGGAAACCCCGGATCTTCACCTGATCGTCATTGCGCCCGATGCAATCGAGTTGCCCCGGTGCCAGCCAGCGTGCGAGGTCGCCGGTGCGATAGAGCAACGCGCCAGGCCGGTCGCTGAACGGATCACGCAGGAACTTCTCGGCGGTCAGGTCCGGGCGGTTCAGGTAACCCAGCGCCACGCCCTGCCCGCCAATGTACAACTCGCCGGTCACGCCCATCGGCACCGGTTGCTGGTGCGCGTCGAGCACATACACCTGGGTGTTGGAAATCGGCCCGCCAATCGGCACGCTCTCGGCGTTTTGCGCCACCTCAAGCACCTCGAAGGTGGTGGCGTAGGTAGTGGTTTCGGTCGGGCCGTAGCAATGCACGATACGTAGTAGCGGCGCAGCAGCCCGCAGCGTGCGGAACGCCGCCGGATCACCGCGCTCACCACCGCACAGCAGGATGCGCAAGCCTTTGAGCGCCTGCGGAATCAGTTGCACGTACTGGTTGAACAGCGCGGTGGTGACGAACAGGATCGTCGCCCCGGAGTTGCTCAGTTCGCGGCCAAAAGCGTTCGGATCGAGCAAGGTCTGGTGATCGATCACCACCACGCGCCCGCCGTTGAGCAGCGGGCCCCAGATGTCCATGGTGCTGGCGTCGAACGCCGGGTTGGAGGCGAACACCACGCGGTCCTGCGCGTTGAAATCGGCATAACCGTTGTTCAGCACCAGACGCCCGATGCCACGGTGCGGAACCATCACGCCTTTCGGGGTGCCGGTGGAGCCGGAGGTGTACATGATGTACGCCAGCGCCTCCGAGCTTTGCGCCAGGTTCGGGTTGTGCGTCGGCTGGCCGCTGAGCTTGAGCCGGTCAAGGTCGATGCGCGGCGCGGCGTAATCGATGGTTTCACTGCTGAGGGTCAGCAACGCCACTGCGCGGCAGTCCTCGACCATGAACGCCTGACGCTCGCTCGGCGCATTGATGTCCAGCGGCACATAGGCCGCCGCGCACTTGGCAATCGCCAGTTGCGCCACCAGCAGCTCCAGCGAGCGCGGCAACAGGATCGCCACGTGGTCGCCCGGCTGCACGCCTTGGCCGATCAAGTGGTGCGCCAGGCGGTTGGCCTGGGCGTTCAGTTCAAAGTAGCTCAGCGAATGCTCGCCATGCACCGCCGCCACAGCCTTTGGATGCGCTGCGGCCTGCTGCTGGAATACCCCGTGCACGGTCAGCGTCTGCGGGTACTCGCGCGCGGTGGCGTTGAACCCGCACAGCAAGCGCTGACGCTCATCCTCGGCGAGTAACTGCACCCGCTCCAACACCGCCTGATCATCACTGACCATCGCCGCCAGCAAGCACTGCAAGTAGCCGACATAACGCTGGATGGTCGACTGATCGAACAACGCCGTGGCGTATTCCAGCGAACCGCGAATCACCCCGTTGGCTTCGCCCAGGGTCAGGGTCAAATCAAACTTGGCGACCTGCCCCGGGGCGGCCACACCTTCGAGGCTCAGGTCGCCCAGTGCGAGGTTCGGTCCGACGCTGCTGTCCCAGCTCAGTGTGGTCTGGAACAGCGGGCTATGCGCCAGGCTACGTACCGGTCGTGCGATTTCCACCACCTGTTCGAACGGCAAGTCCTGATGCGCCTGGGCTTGCAGGGTTTGCGCCTTGACCCGCGCCAGCAGCGTGGCCACGCTCGGCTCACCCGAGGTGTCGATGCGCAAGGCCAGGGTGTTGACGAACATGCCGATCAGACCTTCGATCTCGGCCCGGGTACGGTTGGCCACCGGCGAGCCGATCACCACATCGGACTGCCCGGACAGGCGACTCAGCAGCAGCGACCAGGCACTCATCACGGTCATGAACAGGGTCACGCCGTGACGCTGACTCAAGGCTTTGAGCCCGGCGCTCAGACGTTCGTCCAGCAGCACCTCGACCGTGCTGCCGGCGTAATCCTGTTGCACCGGACGCGGACGGTCGGTGGGCAGGGTCAGCAAGGCCGGCGCACCGTCGAGGGTCTGTTGCCAGTATTGGCTTTGGCGCTGCAGCACTTCACCGCTGAGCCAGCGCCGTTGCCACACGGCGTAGTCACCGTATTGCAGCGCCAGCGGTGGCAGCGGATCGGGCTGGCCCTGACTGAAGGCCTGGTACAACGCCATCAGTTCGCGGGTCAGAACGCCCATCGACCAGCCGTCGGCGACAATGTGATGCACCGTCAGCAACAGCACATGGTGTTCGTCGGCCAGTTTTACCAGCCGCCCGCGAATCAGCGGGTCGTGCTGCAGGTCGAACGCCGTCGCTGCTTCTTGCGCAAGCAGCGCCTGCAACGTCGCTTCGGCCTGAGGGTCTTGGCGCAGGTCTTCCACCTGCAACAGCAGGCCGCTATCAACCGGCGCAATCGTCACCTGCGCCTGATCGTCAAGGCTGATGAAACGGCTGCGCAAGGTTTCGTGTCGCGCCACGATCTGCCCCAGCGAGTGTTGCAGCGCTTCGCCATTGAGCCGCCCGCGCAGGCGCAGGCCAATCGGAATGTTGTACGCCGAGTTGCCGCCAGCCATTTGCGCCAGGAACCATAGGCGCTGCTGGGCGAACGACAGCGGCAGCGCCTGATCACGCGGTGCCGGCACAATCTCCGGCAGCGTGCTGCGCCCGGCGCGGTTCAGCACTTCGGCCACCGCGCTCAGGTGCGGATCGGCAAACAATTCACTCAAGGGCAGCTCGACGCCCAGACGCTGGCGCACCTGCGACAGCATGCGCATCGCCAGCAACGAATGCCCGCCGAGTTCGAAGAAGTTGTCATGCCGCCCGACCTGCCCGGTTTGCAGGACCTCGGCCCAGATCTGCGCCAATGCAATTTCCAGCTCGCCCTGCGGCGCAGCATATTCGCGGGTGAACAGCGCCGCCTCATCCGGCTTGGGCAAGGCTTTGCGATCGACCTTGCCGTTGTTGTTCAACGGCAGGTTGTCGAGGGCCACCCACGCACTCGGCACCATGTATTCCGGCAGCCGCGCCTGCAAATGCTCGCGCAGAGTGGCAATGTCCACAGCGCCATCGTGGGCGGTGTAGTAAGCCACCAGCCGCAGCGGCTCCTGAGCATCACGGCGCGCCAGCACCACGGCTTCCTTGATGCCCGGATAGCCCAGCAGACGGCTCTCGATTTCCCCCAGCTCGATGCGGAAACCCCGGATCTTCACCTGATCGTCATTGCGCCCGATGCAATCGAGTTGCCCCGGTGCCAGCCAGCGTGCGAGGTCGCCGGTGCGATAGAGCAACGCGCCAGGCCGGTCGCTGAACGGATCGCGCAGGAACTTCTCGGCGGTCAGGTCCGGGCGGTTCAGGTAACCCAGCGCCACGCCCTGTCCGCCAATGTACAACTCGCCGGTCACGCCCATCGGCACCGGTTGCTGGTGCGCGTCGAGCACATACACCTGGGTGTTGGAAATCGGCCCGCCAATCGGCACGCTCTCGGCGTTTTCAGCCACCTCAAGCACCTCGAAGGTGGTGGCGTAGGTGGTGGTTTCGGTCGGGCCGTAGCAATGCACGATACGTAGTAGCGGCGCAGCAGCCCGCAGCGTGCGGAACGCCGCCGGATCACCGCGCTCACCACCGCACAGCAGGATGCGCAAGCCTTTGAGCGCCTGCGGAATCAGCTGCACGTACTGGTTGAACAGCGCGGTGGTGACGAACAGGATCGTTGCCCCGATTGCGCTCAGTTCGCGGCCAAAAGCGTTCGGATCGAGCAAGGTCTGGTGATCGATCACCACCACGCGCCCGCCGTTGAGCAGCGGGCCCCAGATGTCCATGGTGCTGGCGTCGAACGCCGGGTTGGAGGCGAACACCACGCGGTCCTGCGCGTTGAAATCGGCATAACCGTTGTTCAGCACCAGACGCCCGATGCCACGGTGCGGAACCATCACGCCTTTCGGGGTGCCGGTGGAGCCGGAGGTGTACATGATGTACGCCAGCGCCTCCGAGCTTTGCGCCAGGTTCGGGTTGTGCGTCGGCTGGCCGCTGAGCTTGAGCCGGTCAAGGTCGATGCGCGGCGCGGCGTAATCGATGGTTTCACTGCTGAGGGTCAGCAACGCCACTGCGCGGCAGTCCTCGACCATGAACGCCTGACGCTCGCTCGGCGCATTGATGTCCAGCGGCACATAGGCCGCCGCGCACTTGGCAATCGCCAGTTGCGCCACCAGCAGTTCCAACGAGCGCGGCAACAGGATCGCCACGTGGTCGCCCGGCTGCACGCCTTGGCCGATCAAGTGATGCGCCAGGCGGTTGGCCTGGGCGTTCAGTTCGCCATAACTCAAGGTTTGTCCGCCATGCACGGCGGCGATGGCTTGTGGGTCGGCCAGCACTTGCCTTTCAAACAGGGCATGCACGGTCAGCGTCTGCGGGTATTCACGCGTGCTGGCGTTGAACTCGACCAGCAGTTGCCGGCGCTCGTCCTGCGACAGAATCGACAACTGATCAACGCTCGACTGCGGCGCCTGTTCCAGCGCGTGCAACAGATTGCCCACGGCCAGTTGCATGTACTCGCAGATGCGCCCGGCGTCGATGCCGTCGCCGGCCATTGCGGTGAAACTGAAGCCTTCGCCCAGGTCATCGACACTCAGGCTCAGCCGGTAGTTGGTGCGTTCCTCGGCATTGAGCAACTGCATGCCTTGCCACGCGCTTGCTGCAGCCCGGGAAGACGCGCCGGCAGTGGCGCTGTGGCGATAGTTGAACAAGGTGCTGAACAACGGCGTGCCGGCAGGCATGGCGCTGCAATGTTGGGCCAGAGCCAATTGCGCATGCTCGTGTTGCAGCAGCGCGTTCAATCGTTGGTGGGTGGCGAGCGCGGCGTCCTTCACCGAGCGCTGGCCCAGATCAATGCGCAATGGCAAGGTGTTGATGAACACCCCCAGCGCCCGCTCGGCGCCCTCGCCCGCTTGCAAGCGGCCCAGCAGCACGGTGCCGAACACCACCGTTTCCCCCCCGGACAGTTGTCCCAGCACCTGCGCCCAGGCCAAATGCATCAGGCTCGCCGCGCTGATGCCCAGACGCCGGGCCTTGGCCCTGACGCGCTGACTCAGATCCAGGTCGAGCGAGCGCCGGGCTTCTTCACCGAGACCTTGCGCAACACTGCTTTGGCCATACGGCACGCTCGGTTCGCTGACGTCTCCAAGCATTTCGCGGAAGAAGCTTTCGTGCGCCTGAGCGCTCAACCCGGCACGGGTGTGCGCCACATAATTGCGGTACGCCACCGGTTCGGCCAGACGCTGCGCCTGACCGAGCAGGAACGCCTGCATTTCGTGTTGCAGCACTTCCAGTGCCACGTGGTCCATCACCAGGTGATGGAACAGCAGGATCGCCACCACGCGCTGATTGACCGTGTCCGGCGCGTGGACCACACGCAACAGCGGTGCCTGATCGATCGGCATCCGATAGTGACCGGCGTCAAAGCGGCTGCGCAGTTGCTCCAGCGCATCAGCATTCGCCGCGTCCAGCAGCACGCCCTCACACGCCAGCGGCGCGTGGCGCCAGACCACCTGCACCGGCTCCTCCAGTCCGTCCCAGAACAGCGAAGTACGCAGAATGTCGTGACGCTCGATCACCTGTTGCAAAGCCTGGGTGAAAGCTTCAAGACGTTGCTCGTCGGCGAAGGCAAACTGCGCTTGCAGCACATAAGGGTCGCCCTGAGGCGCCGACAGGTGATGGAAAAAGATCCCCGCCTGCAGCGGCGCCAACGGATAAATGTCCTGCACGTTGGTGACGCCGCCCGGGATGCTGGCGACGATGCGGTCAATGGCGGCCTGGTCGAGTGCCACCAGCGGCAGCAGCTCGGGGGTGATGCGCGGGCAATCCGCCGCAATGCGGTTGGCCGGCACGTCAGCCTGCGGCTCGCCACCGACAGCCGCGGCCAGTGCAGACAGGGTCGGCTGGTTGAACAACACGCGAACGTCTGCCGTCAGCCCTGCACGACGCATTTTCGCCACCAGGTTGACCGCCAGCAGCGAATGCCCGCCCAGTTCAAAGAAATGATCGTGGCGCCCTACGCGCTCGACGTTGAGCAGCTCGGCCCAAAGCGCGGCGAGCACGGTTTCCACTTCACCGACCGGTGCTTCGTATGCGCGACCCGGTAGCGACGCCAGATCCGGCACAGGCAGTGCCTTGCGGTCGAGTTTGCCGTTGGGGCTCAGTGGCAATGTGTCGAGGTGCACGAACACGGCAGGCACCATGTAATCCGGCAACTGCTCCAACAGATGGCTGCGCAACGCGTCGATGTCCAACGGCTCACCGGTGTAGTACGCCACCAGACGCTTGTCACCGGGCACGTCTTCGCGGGCCAGCACAGCGGTTTCCTGCACGCCGTCGAGCTGGGTCAGGCGTGCCTGGATTTCACCCAGTTCGATGCGCAGGCCACGGATCTTCACCTGATCGTCGTTGCGCCCCAGGTACTCGATATTGCCGTCGGCCAGATAGCGCGCGACGTCGCCGGTGCGGTACAGGCGCCCATGGGCCTGGAAAGGATCGTCGAGGAAGCGTTCGACGTTCAGTTCCGGGCGGTTCAGATATCCGCGGGCCACCTGCACACCACCGATGTACAGCTCGCCGACCACGCCGTGCGGCACCGGTTGCTGCTGTGCGTCGAGGATGTACAGACGGGTGTTGGCAATCGGTTTGCCGATCGGTGTGTTGCCCGGGGTCTGCTCCAGCGGCCCGGCGCAGTTCCACGCGGTCACGTCTACGGCGGCTTCGGTCGGGCCGTAGAGGTTATGCAATTCGCTGCCCGGCAATTGCCGTTTGAAACGCCGCACTACACTGCCCGGCAACGCTTCGCCGCTGCACATCACCTGACGCAAGCCACCGCAGCGTGCGGTGTCGGCGTGGGCGAGGAACACGTCGAGCATCGACGGTACAAAGTGCAGCGTGGTGATGTGTTCACGCTCGATGATTTCGCTCAGATACAGCGGGTCCTTGTGCCCGCCCGGCTGCGCCATGACCAGTCGCGCACCGGTCATCAACGGCCAGAAGAACTCCCACACCGACACGTCAAAGCTGAACGGGGTTTTCTGCAGAACGGTATCGGCCGCCGTCAGTTGATAGGCGTCCTGCATCCACAGCAGACGGTTGACCACCCCGCTATGCTCGTTGATCACGCCTTTCGGCTGACCGGTGGAGCCGGAGGTGTAGATGACGTAGGCGGTGTGCTGCGGGGTCAGTCCAGCGACCGCGAGATTATCCGTCGGCAGCAACTGCCAGTGCGGCTGATCCAGATCGATCAGCGGCACCGCGCCCTCGCCCAGCAATGCGCGGGTCGAACCCTGCACCAGCACCGCCAATGGCGCGCTGTCCTCCAGCATGTAGGCCAGGCGCTCCAGCGGGTACGCCGGATCCAGCGGTACGTAACCGCCGCCGGCCTTGAGGATCGCCAACAGCCCGACCACCATGTCCAGACCACGCTCGACGCAGATTCCGACCCGCGAATCCGGCTGCACACCCAATCCACGCAGGTGCCGCGCCAGTTGATTGGCCCGGGCATTGAGCTCGGCAAAACTCAGGCGCAGCTGATCACTTTGCAACGCGATGGCCTGCGGCGTGCGTGCCACTTGCGCCTCGAACAGACCATGAATGGTCTGTTCGAGGTTGTAATCCACCGCCGTGGCATTGAACCCCTCCAGCAAACGCTGCTGCTCTTCCTGCGCCAGCAGCGGCGCATGTTCCAGTACGGCCTGATCGTTGGCGACCATTGCCTGCAACAGGCGCTGGAAGTAACCGACAAAACGCTGCACGGTTGCCTCGTCAAACAGCGCCGTGGCGTATTCCAGCGAGCCACGAATCGCCCCGCTGGATTCGCCCAGGCTCAGCGACAGGTCGAACTTGGCAAAGTGGCTCGGTTCGGCCACGCCTTCCAGTGTCAGTTCGCCAAGGGCCAGCGCCGGGCTTTCGAGGCCGTCCCAGCTCAGCAACGTCTGAAACACCGGGCTGTGCGCCAGGCTGCGTACCGGCCGGGTGATTTCCACCACCTGCTCGAACGGCAGGTCCTGATGCGCCTGCGCTTGCAGGGTTTGCGCCTTGACCCGCGCCAGCAGCGCTTCGACGCTGAGGTCGCCCGACGTATCGATGCGCAGGGCCAGGGTGTTGACGAACATGCCGATCAGGCCTTCGATCTCGGCGCGGGTGCGGTTGGCCACTGGCGAGCCGATGACCACGTCCGACTGCCCGGACAAGCGGCTGAGCAACATCGCCCAGGCACTCATCAGCGTCATGTACAAGGTCACGCCATGGCGCTGGCCCAAGGCCTTGAGCCCGGCGCTCAAACGCTCATCGAGCAGCACTTCGACGCTGCTGCCGGCATAGTCCTGCTGCGCCGGACGCGCACGGTCGGTCGGCAGCATCAGCAGCGCCGGAGCGCCGGCGAGCGTCTGTTGCCAGTACTCGCTCTGACGTTGCAGCACTTCGCCGCTGAGCCAGCGCCGCTGCCACACCGCGTAGTCGGTGTATTGCAGCGCCAGTGGCGGCAACGGGTCCGGCTGACCGTGACTGAACGCCTGATACAGCGCCATCAGTTCGCGGGTCAGTACCCCCATCGACCAGCCATCGGAGATGATGTGGTGCAGGGTCAGCAACAGCACATGGTGATCGTCGGCCAACCGCACCAGCCGTCCGCGAATCAGCGGATCGTCCTGCAAGTCGAACGGCCCCGAGGCTTCGCCCTGAATCAGCGCTTGCAGGGTTTCGTCGGGCTGCGGGTGCTGGCGCAGGTCTTCGACCCGCAGCAGCAGGCCGGTATCCACCGGGGCGATCAGCACCTGGGCTTGGTCGTTGAATTGGGCGAAGCGGCTGCGCAGGGTTTCGTGGCGGGCGACGATGCGCGCCAGTGCGCGTTGCAGCGCCGCGTCGTCGAGACGGCCACGCAGGCGCAGGGCCACGGGAATGTTGTAGGCGGTGTTGGCGCCTTCCATTTGTGCGAGGAACCACAAGCGCTGCTGGGCGAACGACAACGGCAAGGCGCCGTCACGCGGTACCGGCAGGATCTGCGGTTGCGCACAGCGTCCGGCCTCGCTCAGCACAGAAGCGACCGCCGCCAGTTCGGCGTTGGCAAACAGATCACTCAGTGCCAACTCGACACCCAGCCGTTGCCGCACCTGCGAGACCATGCGCATCGCCAGCAGCGAGTGGCCGCCCAGTTCGAAAAAGTGATCCTGACGCCCCACCCGCTCGACCTGCAGCACATCAGCCCAGATCTGTGCCAGCGCGGTTTCCACCTCGCCTTCGGGCGCCACGTACTCGCGGGTGAACAACGCTGCCAGATCGGGCGCCGGCAAGGCCCGGCGATCAACCTTGCCATTGGCGGTCAGCGGCAGCGCGGCAAGTTTGACGAACGCTGCCGGCACCATGTATTCCGGCAACCGGCTGAGCAATTGCGCACGCAACTCGCCCACCGGCAGCGCCTCGACCTGCGCCTGTTCGGTGAAATACGCCACCAGTCGCGGCTGCCCGGGCTGGTCTTCGCGGGCCAGCAGCACCGCTTCCTGAATCCCCGGCAACTGGTTGAGGCAGGTTTCGATTTCCCCCAGTTCGATGCGCACGCCACGGATTTTCACCTGATCGTCGTTGCGCCCCAGGTACTCGATCGTGCCGTCTTCGCGCCAGCGCGCGAGGTCACCCGTGCGGTACATCCGCGCGTTGGCAGCCGTACTGAACGGGTCGTGCAGGAAGCGCTCGGCGGTCATTTCCGGGCGATTCAGGTAGCCACGGGCGACACCGGCACCGCCGACGTACAACTCACCGGCAACGCCGATCGGCACCGGGCGTTGCTGCTCGTCGAGCAGGTACACCGTGGCGTTGCTCACCGGTTTGCCGATGTGCAGCGCATCGCCGCTTTCCACCAGGCCCGAGGTCGCGACCACCGTGGCCTCGGTCGGGCCGTAATTGTTGATCACGTCGAAATGCTGGTGGCGGTTGAACTGCCGCAAGCGATCGCCGCCGATCAGCAGCGTGCGCAAGGTCGGGTGTTCGAGGTGCTGGCTGAAGGCGTATTCGGCCACCGGCGTTGGCAGGAAGCTCACGTCCAGCGGCTGCGCGCACCACCAGGCCAGCAGCGCGTCGATGTCTTCAACGCCCTCGTGGGTCGGCGCCAGATGCAGGGTCGCGCCCGCGCACAGCGCCGGCCAGACTTCCCAGGCCATGGCGTCGAAACCGAAACCGGCCAGGCTCGAGGTGTGGCGCCCGGCACACAGGTCGAACGCTGTGCAGTGCCAATCGACCAGATTACTCAAGGTGTGATGCTCGACCATCACGCCCTTGGGCAAGCCGGTGGAGCCGGAGGTGTAGATCACGTAGGCCAGGTGCCGAGGCGTCAGGCCCGGCACTTGTGGGTCAGGCGCCGCACTCGACGGCCAGGTGCAGCGGTCGAGTTCAATCACCGGCACGGCCAGCGCCGGCAAGCGCTCGCGCAGATTGCTTTGGGTCAGGACCACCACTGGCGCGCTGTCGCCCAGCAGATAGTTCAGGCGCTCGGCCGGGTGCGTCGGATCGATCGGCACATAACCGGCGCCAGCCTTGAGAATCGCCACCAGGCCGATCAAAGTGTCCAGGCCCCGACGCGCGACGATCGCCACGCGGGCGTCCGGGCGTACGCCCAGATCGATCAGGTGCAGGGCCAGGGCATTGGCGTGCTGATTCAACTCGGCGTAGGTCAGCGTCTGCCCCTGAAACTCTGCCGCGATGGCTTGCGGGCGCTCGGCCACCTGAGCCTCGATCCGCTGTGCGATGGTCAGTGGTTGCGGATAGTCGGCCCGGGTGGCATTGAACGCGACGAGCACTCGCTCGCGCTCCGCTTCGGGCAGGATCGACAATTGATCGAGCGGTGTCTGCGGCGCCTGCTGCAGCGCCAGCGTGAGGTTTTCCAGCGCGCACATCATGTAGGCGCAAACCCGCTGCGGATCGATCTGGCGACTCGCCAACAGGTTCAGGCTGAAGCTGTCGCCATAGTCATCGATACTCAGCGCCAACGGATAGTTGGTGCGTTCCTCCGAATGCAGCATGCCGATGCCTTCCCAGGCGGCGTGCGCCTCGGCGTCGGTTGCGTGGGCGTTGTGACGGTAATTGAGCAAGGTACTGAACAGTGGCGTCGGCGCGCTGACCCCGCTGCATCGCTGGGCCAGTGCCAGCGGTGCATGTTCGTGGCGCATCAGGGTCGTCAGGCGTGCATGCGTGGCCTTCACCGCGGCGCGCACGTCTTGTCCGTTCACATCCACCCGCAGCGGCAAGGTGTTGATGAAAATGCCCAGCGCCCGCTCGGTGGCCTCGGCGCCCTGCAGACGGCCCATCAGCACCGTGCCGAACACCACTTGCGGCTTGCCGGCGACCACCGCCAGCACTTGCGCCCAGGCCAGGTGAAACAGGCTCGCGGCACTCACGCCGAGCTGCCGCGCCTGCTCCCGCAGTCCCTCGCCCAGCGCCGCCGTCAGCGGCAGGCACAGCTCGGCAATGTCATGCCCTTCACCCTGCACGTCGTGCAGACCGAACGGCAGCGTCGGCTCGTCGATGTCACCCAGCATCTCGCGAAAGAACGCCTCATGCTGCGCTTCACTGATCCCCAGCCGCGCCTGCGCCACATAATTGCGAAACGGCACCGGTTGGCCCAACTGTGCGAGCCGCCCGGACAGGCAAGCCTGCATTTCCTGGCTGAGTACCGCCAGTGCCGAGTGGTCCATGGCCATGTGGTGAAACAGCAGAATGCCGACCACTCGCTGACCGATATCGTCCCAGGCATGCACCAGGCGCAGCAGCGGCGCCCGGGTCACGTCGAGGCGAAACCGCCGCGCATCGAAGCGTTGCTGCAACTGCGTGAGCACGTCGCCATCGGCGCTGTCGAGCAGCACCTCCTCGACCGGCAATTGCGCCTGGCGCACCACCACTTGCAGCGGCGTATCCAGGCCATCCCAGACCATCGCGGTGCGCAGGATGTCATGCCGATCGATGACGGCCTGCAACGCACCGATGAACGCCTGCAAGCGTTCGCGCCCGGCGAACTCGAACTGCGCCTGCATCACGTAGGGGTCGCCCTGGGTGGCACTGATGTGGTGATAGAGCATGCCTTCCTGCAACGGTGCCAACGGATAAATATCCTGCACATTGGCGGCACCGCCCGGCACGTCGCCGACGATACGCGACAGGGTCGGCTGATCGACCTCGGCCAGCGTCACCATCGCCGGGGTGATGTGTGTGCTGCCGGGCACGATGCCATTGGCCGGCACCTCGACCTGACCGGTGCGCGCCGCCGAATATTCACCGGCCGAGATCAGCTCGATCAGCGCCGGTTTGTGCTCACGCAACGCCGCCAGCAGTGCCGGATCGCTCAAGGCCTGCTTGTTGCCGTTCACCCGCAACTGGTCGTCCGTGACCGTCAACTGGATGTCTTTTGCCTTCAGTGTCGCCAACAGTTCGAGCACATTCACAGGACGATCTCCATTCTTTCTGTAATTGCGGCGTAGCCGGCCAGGGTCGGTTGTTCGAACAACGCCCTGACATCAGCTTCCATGCCTTCCTGACGCAAGCGGCCGATCAGGCTGACCGCGAGCAATGAGTGACCACCCAGTTCAAAGAAATGATCGTTACGCCCTACCCGTTCCACGTTGAGCAACTCGGCCCACAGCCGTGCGAGGAGGATTTCCACTTCACCGACCGGTGCTTCGTATTCACGGCTGAGGGCCGCGGTCTGATCAGGCAGCGGTAAGGCATTGCGGTCGAGTTTGCCGTTGGGGCTCAGTGGCCAGGCATCGAGGTGCACGAACAGCGCCGGCACCATGTAGTCCGGCAGATGCTCGAGCAGATGGCTGCGCAACGACTCGATTTCCAGCCGTTCGCCGGTGTAGTACGCCACCAGTCGCTGGCCACCCGTGGCCTCCTCGCGGGCCAGCACCAGGGCATCCTGCACGCCGCTGATCTGGCTCAGGCGCGCCTGGATTTCCCCCGGTTCGATGCGCAGGCCGCGAATTTTCACCTGATCATCGTTGCGCCCCAGGTATTGCACGCTGCCGTCGGGCAGATAACGACCGACGTCCCCGGTGCGATACAGACGCGCGCCCGGTGTTGCGCTGAACGGGTCGTCGAGGAAGCGTTCAGCACTCAATTGCGCCCGGTTGAGGTAACCGCGCGCCACCTGCACGCCACCCAGATACAGCTCGCCGATCACGCCTTGCGGCACCGGCTGGCGCTGCGCATCGAGAATGTACAGGCGGGTATTGGCGACCGGTTTGCCGATCGGTGGCAGGTTGCCCGTCAGTGGTGTGTGCGGCTCGAGCGTCCACAGCGTGCTGTCGACAGTGGCTTCGGTCGGCCCGTAGACGTTGTGCAGGCGCACCTGCGGCAGACGCTCGCGCACGCTATGCACCAGCGCCGCCGTCAACTCGCCTCCGCCGCAGAAAATGTCGGTCAGACTGCGGCACTCGGCGACGTCCCGGGCTTCGAGGAACTGCTGCAGCAAGGCCGGCACGAACTGGATCACGCTGATCTGTTGCTCGCGAATCACTTCGCTCAGGTAGTCAGGATCACGCTGCCCGTCCGGGCGTGCCAGCACCAGACGCAGGCCCGAAGTCAGCGGCCAGAACAGCTCCCACACCGAGGCATCGAAACTCAACGGAGTCTTGTGCAGCAACGCACCTTGCGCAGAGGTCGGGCAGGTGCGCGCGCTCCATTGCACCAGGTTGCACAGGCCCCGGTGCTCGACCATCACCCCTTTCGGCGTCCCGGTGGAGCCGGAGGTGTAGATCACGTAGGCGAGGTTCGCCGCACTGAGCCCCGGCACCTGCGGATCGCTGTCCTGGTGGCCCTGCCAGTCGTGCTGATCCAGATCCAGCAGCGGCACGCCGAAATCGCCGAGCAACGTGCGGGTCGAGCCGTGCACCAGTGCCACCCGCGGCGCACTGTCGCGCAGCATATGGCTCAGGCGCTCGGCCGGGTAACCCGGATCCAGCGGCACATAGGCACCACCCGCCTTGAGGATGCCGAGCAGACCGATCAACAGCTCCAGCCCGCGCTCGACACAGATCGCCACCGGGATGTCCGGCCCGACGCCTTGAAGGCGCAGGTGATGGGCGAGTCGGTTGGCCTGCGCATTGAGTTCGCGATAACTCAATTGACGTTCACCGGCTTGCGCGGCAATCGCCTGTGGCGTGCGTCGGGCCTGAGCCTCGAACATCCCGTGAATGGTCTGCTGCAGATCGAAATCGACCTCGGTGGCATTGAAGTCCACCAGCAACCTGTGCCGTTCTGGCGCCTGCAACACCGTCAGGCGATTGAGCGACTGTTGCGGGGCCTGCTCCAGCGCCTGGGCCAATGCCGCCAGCGCCATCTGCATGTACCCGCCTATCCGCGCAGCGCCGATGTGCGCCGGGGTCAGCGTGGTCAGGTAAAAACCGTCGCCCAGATCGTCGACACTCAGGCTCAGCGGATAGTTGGTGCGCTCCTCGCTGGAGAGGTTTTCGATACCTTGCCAGGTCAGGCGATTGGCTTGCTGCTGTTGTTCGTTGACGCTGTGCCGGTAATTGAGCATCGCGCTGAACAGTGGCGCCGGCGCCGCCACCCCGCTGCAACGCTGGGCCAGCGCCAGCGACGCATGCTCATGGCCGAGCAACGCGGTGAGTTGCGCATGGGTCGCACGCACGCCGGCCCGCACCGAGGTGTCGCCCAGGTCCACGCGCAACGGCAAGGTGTTGATGAACATCCCCAGGCCGCGATCGGCACCGGTACCGCCCTGCATCCGCCCCAGCAATACCGTGCCGAATACCACACGGTCCTGCCCGCAGGTCGCTGCCAGGACTTGCGCCCAGGCCAGGTGGAACAGGCTCGCGACGCTCACGCCCAACTGCCGCGCCTGACTGCGCAAGCGCAGGGCCAGGGCCTCGGGCACGCTCTGGCGCACTTCTTCGATGTCATTGCCGTCGCCGCGTACATCCAGCAGACCGAACGGCAGCGTCGGCTCGTCGATATCACCGAGCATCGCGCGAAAGAACGTTTCATGTTCCTGCTCGCTGACGCCCAGACGCGTCTGCGCCACGTAATTGCGGTACGGCACGGCCGGCATCGGCGCTTCGCCCTGCCCGAAGAGAATCGCCTGCATTTCCTGCTGCACCACTTCCAGCGCGGTGTGGTCCATGGCGATGTGATGGAACAGCAGCATGGCGACGACCCGGTCATTGACCGGATCCTGCGCATACACCAGACGAATCAACGGTGCCTGACTGATATCGATGCGGTAATGCCGCGCGTCGAAACGCTCGTACAACTGCGCCAGAACATCACCGGCCGCCGGGTCGAAAGCGACTTCCTGCACTGGCAGTTCGGCGTCGCGCCAAACCACCTGCACTGGCGTTGCCAACCCTTGCCAGACCACCCCGGTACGCAGGATGTCGTGCCGGCTCATGACCTGGCGCAGAGCGGCAGCGAAAGCCTGGAAACGCTCAAGGCTGTCGAAGGCCAGGCGCGATTGCAACAGGTACGGATCGCCGCGCTCGGCGGTGATGTAGTGATAAAGAATGCCTTCCTGCAACGGCGCCAGCGGATAAATATCCTGCACGTTGGCCGCCCCGCCCGGCACCGTCGCGACGATGCGCTCGAGGCTGTCATGATCCAGCTGCACCAGTGGCAGCATGTCCGGGGTGATGCGCGTACATCCGGGCGCAATCAGGTTGGCCGGCACCGCGACTTCGCGACCGCTGCCCACGGCGGCGGCCAGTGCGGCGAGGGTCGGCTGGCTGAACAGCACGCGCACGTCGGTGCTCAGGCCGAGCTGACGCATGCGCTCGATCAGGGTCACTGCCAGCAACGAATGGCCGCCCAGTTCGAAGAAGTTGTCGTGTCGCCCGACCTGTTCGACCTGCAACACCTCGGCCCAGACCTGCGCCAGCGCAGTTTCCACCGAGCCTTGCGGCGCCTCATATTCGCGGCTGAGCCAGGCGTCCTGATCCGGTTCGGGCAAGGCCTTGCGGTCGAGTTTGCCATTGGCGGTGAGCGGCAGCGCTGGCAGGCGCACGTAAGCGGCGGGCACCAGTGCCTGCGGCAAGCGTGCCTGCAGATGCAGCCGCAGGTCTTCGATGTCGACCGCCGTGCGCGCAGTGAACCAGGCAATCAGGCGCGCCTCGCGCACCAGCACCACCGCATCCTGCACCGCCGGATGGCTGGACAGCGCGGCGTCGATTTCCCCCAGTTCCACCCGCACGCCGCGCAGTTTGACCTGATCGTCGTTACGCCCCAGGTACTCGATGTTGCCATCGGCCAGCCAGCGCGCGAGGTCGCCGGTGCGGTACATGCGCGCCTGCGGTTCGTCGCTGAACGGGTCTTCGAGGAAGCGTTCGGCAGTCAGCTCAGGACGGTTCAGGTAACCCCGGGCCACGCCCGCGCCACCGACGTACAACTCGCCGGCGACCCCGACCGGTACCGGGCGTTGCAAGTCATCAAGCAGATAAACCCTGGCATTGCTCATCGGCCGGCCGATGTGCAGCAACTGTCCGGCATTGACCTGTCCGGAGGTTGCAACCACCGTGGCCTCGGTCGGCCCGTAGTTGTTGATCACCGCAAAGCTTTGCTCGCGATTGAACTGGCGCAGGCGATCGCCGCCGATCAGCAGCGTGCGCAACGTCGGGTGCTGCAGTTCACGGCTGAACGCGTATTCGGCGATTGGCGTCGGCAGGAAACTCACCTGCAATGGCTGCCCGCGCCACCAGTCGAGCAAGTCATCCAGGTGTTCGTTGCTGATCGACGGCGGCGGCAGGTGCAGGGTCGCGCCGACGCACAACGCCGGCCAGACTTCCCAGGCCATCGCGTCGAAACCGCAACCAGCGACACTCGCGGTGTGGCTGCCGGCGCGCAGGTCGAACGCCTCGCAGTGCCAGTGCACCAGGTTTTCCACGGTCGCGTGTTCGACCATCACACCTTTCGGCTGGCCAGTCGAGCCGGAGGTGTAGATCACGTAGGCCAGATGCGCCGGGGTCAGCGTCGGCAGCAGTGGATTGGAGTCCGGCAGGGCCTGCCAGACGGGGTTGTCCAGATCGATCACCGGCACCCGGCCCAGCAGGTCGCGGGTCGAAGCCTGCGCCAGCACCGCCACCGGATCGCTGTCCTGCAACAGGTACGCGATGCGTTCGGCCGGGTATGCCGGATCGACCGGCACATAACCGGCGCCGGCCTTGAGGATTGCCAGCATCGCGACCAGCATCTGCGGGCCGCGTTGCAGGCACACGGCAATCCGGTCGTCCGGTTGCACGCCGAGGCCGAGCAAGTGATGGGCCAGGCGATTGGCCTGCTGATTGAGTTGCGCATAGGTCAGTTGCTGCGCGCCTTGCACCACCGCCAGCGCCTGCGGTTGCTGCTCGGCCTGCACTTGCACCAGGGCCTGAATCGTCGCGCCGCGCGGGTATGCCGCCGCTGTCGGGTTGAAACCGACCAGCAAGTGCTCGTATTCCTCCACCGAAAGAATCGGCAAGCGGTTGAGCGGGCGTTGCGGCGCCTGTTCCAGCGCGTTCACCAGATGCTCAAGCGCGGTGTGCATGTAGCCGCAGATGCGCTGCGCGCCGATCTGCGCCAGCGCCAGCACTGCCAAGGCAAAACCTTCGCCCAGGTCGTCGACGCTGAGGGTCAGCGGGTAGTTGCTGCGCTCTTCACCACCGAGCAACTGCACACCTTCCCAGATGCCCTGACCGTCACGCGGCTGCGCTTCGGCCGCGCTGTGCCGGTAGTTGAGCAAGGCGCTGAACAGCGGCGCGCCGGACACCGCACTGCAGCGTTGGGCCAGCGCCAGTGGCGCATGCTCGTGGGCCAGCAGCGCGGTCAGCCGTGCGTGGGTAGTCTTGACCGCGCTGCGCACGCCTTCGCTGACGTCCACGCGCAACGGCAAGGTGTTGATGAACACCCCCAGCGTACGGTCGGCGCCCTCGCCGCCCTGCAGGCGGCCCATCAGCACCGTGCCGAACACCACGTCGCGGCGGTTGGCAAGCACGCCCAGCACCTGCGCCCAGGCCAGGTGCATCAGGCTCGCCGGGCTGACACCGAGTTGCCGGGCCTGCTCACGCAGACGCCAGGTCAGTTCGGGATCGACCGCTTGCTGCGCCTCTTCGATGTCACCGCCATCACCCTGCACGTCGTGCAGACCGAACGGCAGCGTCGGTTCGTCGATATCGCCGAGCATGTCGCGGAAAAATGCCTCGTGTTCCTGCTCACTGGCGCCCAGTCGCGCCTGCGCCACGTAGTTGCGGTACGGCATCGGCGTGCTCAGGCGGTCGGCCTGATCGAACATGAACGCGCGCATTTCCTGCCCCACCACCTCCATGGCGGTATGGTCGAGGATCAAGTGCTGGAACAGCACGATGGCCACCACCCGTTGCTGCGCCGGGTCTTCGGCGTAGACGATGCGCATCAGCGGCGCCTGGGTCAGGTCGAGACGGTTGTGCCGGGCATCGAAGCGCGCGTGCAACTGTTCAAGGACATCGCCCTGCGCCGGGTCCAGCGCCACGTGCTGCACCATCAGCGGCGCCTGGCGCCAGACTACTTGCTGCGGGCTCGCCAACCCTTCCCAGACCACGCTGGTGCGCAGAATATCGTGACGGGCGATGACTTTTTGCAGGCTGTCGGCGAAACCCTGCAAACGGTGGAGGTTGTCGAACGCCAGCCGCGATTGCAGCAGGTACGGATCGCCCTGCTCGGCGCTCAAGTGGTGGTAAAGAATGCCCTCTTGCAACGGCGCCAGCGGATAGATGTCCTGCACGTTCGCCGCCCCGCCCGGCACCGTGGCGACAATGCGCTCGATGCTCGGCTGATCGAGTTCGGTCAGGGTCAGCATGTCCGGGGTGATGTGCGTGCAGCCATCCGGAATGCGGTTGGCCGGCACTTCGATCTCGCGACCGCTGCCCACGGCGGCGGCCAGTGCGGCGAGGGTCGGCTGGCTGAACAGCACGCGCACATCGGCGCTGAGGCCGAGTTGGCGCATGCGTTCGATCAGGCTCACCGCCAACAGCGAATGCCCACCCAGTTCAAAGAAGTGGTCGTGGCGGCCGATGCGCTCGACCTTGAGCAGATCACTCCAGATCTGCGCCAGGGCGATTTCAACCTCGCCCTGTGGCGCGGCGAATTCGCGGCTGAGCAGCGCGCCTTCATCCGGCGCCGGCAAGGCCTTGCGGTCCAGCTTGCCATTGGCGGTCAGTGGCCAGGCTTCAAGGCGTACGTAGGCCGAAGGCAACATGTAGTCCGGCAACCGACCTTGCAGTTGTTCGTTCAGGTCGCTGATTGCCGGCGCGTGAGCGTTGTCCTGCGCGGTGAACCAGGCCACCAGTCGTTTGTCCCCGGGCACGTCTTCACGCAGCAGGACCACGGCGTCGCGCACACCGGCGCATTCGGCCAGGCGGTTTTCGATCTCGCCCAGCTCGATGCGATAGCCGCGAATTTTCACCTGCTGATCGTTGCGTCCCAGGTACTGCAGGGTGCCGTCGGCCAACCAGCACACCAGATCGCCGGTGCGGTACATCAGCTCACCCGGGACTTCGCTGAACGGGTCGGCGAGGAATTTCTCGCGAGTCAGTTGTGGCTGGTTCAGGTACCCCTTCGCCACCCCCGCGCCGCCCATGTACAGCTCGCCGACGGCGCCCACCGGCAACGGCTGCTGACGCGCATCGAGCACGTAGGCGCGGGCGTTGCCGATCGGCCGGCCAATCGGAATGCTGCCGGCCTCCAGCGCACGGATTTCATGGGTGGTGGAAAAGGTCGTGGCCTCGGTCGGGCCGTAGCCGTTGAGCAGGTGCTGCGGCGCGCCGTCACGCAGAACCCGGGCGATCACCGCCGGGTCCAGCACATCACCGCCGACCAGCAGATAACGCAAGCGACGGAACGCCGGCATCAGGTCATCGGCGTATTGGTGAAACAGTCCGGCGGTCAGCCACAACACGCTGACGGCTTGCGCCAGCAGCTCGTTGAGCAAGCCTTCGCGGGACAGCACCTGGTTCTGATCGATCACCACTACCGCGCCGCCGTTGAGCAGCGGCGCCCAGACTTCGAGGGTACTGGCATCGAACGCCGGGTTGGAGGCGAAGGCGACCCGATCACTGGCGTTGAACTCGGCGTAGCCATTGTTGATGACCAATCGGCTGATCGCCCGGTGCGGCACCAGCACGCCTTTCGGTGCGCCGGTGGAGCCGGAGGTGTACATGATGTACGCCAGCGCTTCGGCGGACTGCGGCAGGTTCGGGTTGTGCGCCGGATACTCGGCCGGCGTCAGCGTGTCGAGGTCCAGGCGCCGCGCCGGGTAGCCGACGGTTTCGCTGCTGCGGGTCAACAGCAGCACCGCGCGGCTGTCCTGCACCATGTAGCCCTGCCGGTCGGCCGGGGCGTTGATGTCCAGCGGCACGTACACCGCGGCGCACTTGCTGATTGCCAGTTGGCACACCAGCAACTCCAGCGAACGCTCAAGCAAGGTCGCAACGCTGTGCCCCGGCTGCACGCCGAGGCCGATCAGATGATGGGCCAGGCGGTTGGCGCGCTGGTTCAGTTGCTCGTAGCTCAGGCGCTGTTCGCCCTGCACCGCCGCCAATGCTGCGGGACGGCGTGCAGCCTGGGCTTCGAACAAGCGATGCACGGTCTGCTCGCGCGGATACTCGCGACCGGTGATGTTGAAACCGACCAACACCCGTTGACGTTCGCCCGGCGAGAGAATCGACAACTGTTGCAGCGGAGTCGCTGGGTTGTCTTCCAGCGCCAGCAGCAGATGGTGCAACGCGGTTTGCAGGTAATCGCCGACCCGCGTGCCATCGACCTGCGGCAAGGCCTGCACCGTCAGTCGGAAGCCTTCGCCCAGATCGTCGACGTTGACCACCAGCGGGTAGTTGCTGCGCTCGCGGGAGCTGAGAATTTCGATCCCGTCCCAGGCCACGCCTGCCGATTTCTCAGAACTATGGCGGTAGTTGAGCAAGGTGCTGAATAGCGGCAGCGCCGCAGAAACGCCGCTGCAACGCTGGGCCAGCGAGAGTGATGCCTGTTCGTGCGCGAGCAGTTGCGCCAGACGTTCATGGGTAGCACGCACGCCCTGTTGCACCGCGGTCGCGCCGGCACTGACCCGCAGCGGCAAGGTATTGATGAACATGCCCAGGGCCCGCTCGGCACCTTCGCCACCCTGCATGCGCCCGAGCAGCACGGTGCCAAACACCACCTCTTCGCGCCCCGAGACCTGCGCCAGTACCTGACCCCAGGCCTGATGCACCAGGCTCGCCGCGCTGATACCGAGCCGCCGCGCCTGTTCACGCAAACGGCGGGCAACACTTGAATCCAGTGCCTGTACGGTGTCGACAACCGTGCTGCCGTCGCCATGCACGTCCTGCAGACCGAAGGCCACGGTCGGCTCGTCGATGTCGCCAAGCATGTCACGAAAGAACGCTTCATGCGCCTGGGCATTGGCCTGCTGTTGCGCCTGCGCGACGTAGTTGCGGTACTGCACCGGCGTCGGCAGGTCGCGACCACTTGGCTGCAGACTGTCGTTCATTTCCGCCAGCAACACTTCCAGTGCGGTGTGGTCGAGCACGATGTGATGCAGCAACAGGATGCCGATCCAGCGCTGGTGTTCGCGGTCTTCGGTGTAGGCCAGGCGCATCAGCGGTGCGCGGCGCAGGTCGAGGCGATAGTGGCGCGGGTCAAAGCGCGCCTGCATCTGCTCCAGCACGTCGCCTTGCAGCAGGTCGGCGTCGATGCGCTCCAGCGCCAGTGGCGCTTCACGCCAGACCACTTGCATCGGTTCTTCAAGGCCTTCCCAGACCACGCTGGTGCGCAGGATGTCGTGACGTTCGATCACCGCGTTGAGTGCACGGACGAAAGCCTTGATCTGCGCCAGACCGGCGAAGGCGAATTGCGCCTGCAGCACGTACGGATCCCCGGCACTGGTCGCCAGGTGGTGATAGAGAATCCCCGCCTGCAACGGCGCCAGCGCATAGATGTCCTGCACATTGGCGACGCCGCCGGGGACCGTCGCCACGATGCGGTCGATCCCGGCCTGATCCAGCACCGCCAACGGCAGCAGGTCCGGGGTGATTTGCGTGCAGTCGGGGCCGATCAGACTGGCCGGGGCCGCAACGGTGTGGCCGCTGCCCAGGGTCGCGGCCAGCGCCGCCACGCTCGGTTGGCCGAACAGCACGCGCACGTCGCACTGCAAATCGTGCTGACGCATGCGCTCGATCAGTTTCACCGCCAGCAGCGAATGGCCGCCAAGTTCGAAAAAATTGTCATGCCGCCCGACCTGTTCGACACCGAGCAGGGTCTGCCAGAGGCCGGCGATCAGCGTTTCCACGTCGCCCACCGGGGCCTCGAAGCCGCGACGGGCGAAGGCATCGCTGTCGGGTTGCGGCAAGGCTTTGCGATCGAGCTTGCCGTTGGTGGTCAGCGGCAACGCCTCGAGGCACACAAAGGCGCTCGGCACCATGTATTCGGCCAGCGACAGCAGCAACTCGTCACGCAATTGCGCGGCGCTCGGCTCAGGCCCTTCGGCGGCCAGCCAGTAGGCGACCAGCCGCTGATCGCCGGGGCTGTCTTCGCGGGCGATCACCACCGCCTCGCGCACACCGGCGCAAGCTGCAAGGCGTGCTTCGATCTCGCCCAACTCGATGCGGAAGCCCCGGATCTTCACCTGATCGTCGTTGCGCCCCAGGTATTCAAGGCTGCCATCTGCGGTCCGCCGTGCGAGGTCGCCGGTCTTGTACAGACGCGCCTCGGCACGCCCGCTGAACGGGTCGGCAATAAAGCGTTCCGCGGTCAGCGCCTCGCGATTGAGGTAGCCTCGGGCAACACCCGCACCGCCCACGTACAACTCGCCGATCACGCCGGTGGGCACCGGTTCGCGCTGTTCATCGAGCACGTACAGTTGCAGGTCGGGAATGCCCACGCCAATCGGACTGCGCCCAACAGATTGCGCATCCGCCGCCACCAACGGTCGATAAGTGACGTGCACGGTGGTTTCGGTGATGCCGTACATGTTCACCAGCCGCGTGCCGGCATTGCCGACCCGGGCGTACCAGGGTTTGAGCACACCCGGTTCCAGGGCCTCGCCACCAAAAATCACTTCACGCAGCGAATGCTGCAACGGGCTGCGGCCCTGCGCCGAGATCAACTGACGGAAGGCGCTTGGGGTCTGATTGAGCACGGTCACGCCGCTGCGGCACAGCAACGCGTAGCAGTCGTCCGGCGAGCGGCTGACCGCCTGCGGCACCAGCAGCAACTGGCCGCCAAACGCCAGCGCGCCCCAGATTTCCCACACCGAGAAATCGAAGGCGAAGGAATGGAACAGCGCCCACACGTCCTGCGGATTGAAGTTGAACCAGTCATGGGTTGCCGAAAACAGCCGCACCACGTTGCGGTGTTCGACCATCACGCCTTTGGGCAGCCCGGTGGAACCCGAGGTGTAGATCACGTAGGCGAGATGACTTGGAGTGAGCTCGGGAATGTGCGGATTGCTGCTGAGTTCAGCCTGCAACTGCACACTGTCCAGATCGATGATTGGCACGTTGAGCGCGCCAACCCTGTCCAGCGTATCGGCCTGGGTCAATACCGCCACCGGGGCGCTGTCCTGCAAGGTGTAGGCAATGCGCTCCAGCGGATACGCCGGGTCGATCGGCACATAACCGGCGCCGGCCTTGAGCACGCCGAGCAGAGCGATGATCATTTGCGGGCCACGCTCGACACAGATCGCCACGCGCTGATCCGGGCGAATGCCCCGCGCCAGCAGGTGATGCGCAAGTTGATTGGCGCGGCGGTTGAGTTCGCCGTAGCGTAGCGTCTGCTCTTCGAAAATCAGCGCGGTGGCCTCGGGCCGCGCCAGTGCGTGGGCTTCGAACTGTTGATGAATCAACGGTGTTTCGGGGAACTGTGGCAACGGCGAGTTGACCCCGTGCACCAGGTATTCACGCTCGGCGGCCGGCAGAATATTCAGCCGTTGCAGCGACGCATCCGGGGTCGTTTGCAAGGCTTGCAACAGGCTGCGCAATGCCGTGTGCAGATAGCCGGCAATGCGTTCGGCGCCCAGCGCTGCATCCGCCAGCGCGGTGATGCGCAAGTCCTCGCCGAGGTCATCGATGTTGATCGTCAGCGGATAGTTGGTGCGCTCGCGGGCGCCCAGCACCTGCACACCCGGAACCAGCTCGCTGACGTCAGCAATCTCTTCGCGGCTGCTGTGGCGGTAGTTGAGGATTGCGCTGAACAACGGCGTCGGCACTGCCACCGCGCTGCAGCGCTGGGCCAGCGCCAGTGACGTCTGCTCATGGCCGAGCAATGCGGTCAGGCGCCGATGAGTGGCCAGCACCCCGGCACGCACGCCGTCCTGCCCGACATCCACTCGCAGCGGCAAGGTGTTGATGAACATCCCCAGCGCTTGCTCGCCGCCCTCACCCGCCTCCATCCGCCCCAGCAGTACGGTGCCGAACACCACCGCCGTGCGCCCCGACAACTGCCCGAGCACCCGCGCCAGCGCCAAGTGCATCAGGCTGGCGACGCTGACCCCGAGCTGACGCGCCTGGCCGCGCAGTTGCCGGCTGAAATCGGTGTCGAGCATCAGCAAGGCTTCTTCGATGCCCTGGCCGTCGCCTTGCACATCCTGCAAACCACAGGGCAAGGTCGGCTCGTCGATGTCGGCGAGCATCTCGCGGAAGAACTGTTCGTGAACCTGTTCATCCAGGCTCAGGCGCGCCTTGGCCAGGTGATCGCGGTACGGCACCGCCGGCCCGACCTGCGCGGCCTGCCCGAGCAAATGCGCACGGGTTTCCCGGCGCACCACGTCGAGGGCGACGTGGTCCATGATCAGGTGATGGAACAGCAGCAAGGCGACCACGCGCCCGTTGATCGGGTCTGCGGCGTGAACCAGACGCAGCAGCGGTGCCTGCTGCACGTCGAGCCGGAAGGACCGTGGATCGTGGCGCTCCAGCAGTTGCGTCAGCACATCCACGCCCGGGTCCAGGGCAATTTCTTCGCAGTGCAGCGGTGCATGCCGTTGCACCACTTGCAACGGTTCATCCAGGCGCTCCCAGACGAATGAGGTGCGCAGGATATCGTGCCGCTCGATCATCCATTGCAGCGCCTCGGCGAAGGCGTCCAGGCGTTCGCGACTGTCAAAGGCGAACCGCGCCTGCGACACATACGGATCACCAGCAGGCGCCGACAAGTGCAGGTAAAGCATGCCTTCCTGCAGCGGGGCCAACGGGTAAATGTCCTGCAGGTTGGCAGCGCCGCCGGGTACGTTGGCGACCAGCCGATCGATGGTTGGCTGATCCAGCTGCACCAGCGGCAGCATGTCCGGGGTGATGCGAAATGCCGGGCTCAGCCAGTCGCCACCGTGACGGGCGACCAGCTCCAGCAATTGCGCCTTGTGCGCAGCGAGGCTGTCCCACAACGCATCGTCCAGCGCGTCGTCGCTGCCCAGAATGACCAAGTCTTCATCTTCCTGTTGAAGGCGGATCGCATGGGTGGAAATAACAGCCATCAGTTCGCTGAAATGCATGGGATAACCTGCTGTAAATACGAGAAAAAGGAGCGCGCAGCCGCGAGTCCGTGCGAGATGCGCGCAGCCGGGAAAAGCTAAAACATCGAGGCCTGGGGGGCTGACATGGGAAGCGGGGACAAGCGGCCGGCCTTGGCGCCGCAGATCCTCCCTGTGGGTGCGGGCTTGCTCCGGGCGGCGTTCCGACGAATGCGCTGGTTCAGTCGATATTGATGGCGACTGTTACAGCGCATTCGGGAGCAAGCCCCCTCCCACAGGGTTTGGTTTGCACAATCAGTTCCGGGTCAGAGCCGGCGTTTGCGGTTGAGGCTCGGGATGGTGGTTTGTGGAATGAGCACTTGCTGCGCCTGATCGGTGGTGCTGAGCGCCAGCGCCGCCAGCGTCGGCTGGCTGAACAGCGCCCGGGCGTCGGTGTGCAGACCACTCTGACGCATGCGCGCCACCAGACTCACCGCCAGCAACGAATGCCCGCCCAGCTCGAAGAAGTTGTCGTGCCGCCCGACCTGTTCGACGCCGAGCACCTCGCCCCAGATCTGCGCCAGCGTGGTTTCGACGTCACCCAGAGGCGCGACGTAAGGCCGGTTGATCACCGCGTCCGCCCCCGGTTCCGGCAGGGCTTTGCGGTCGATCTTGTCGTTTGGTGTCAGCGGCAAGGCGTCGAGCCGCACGAACGCACCAGGCACCATGTACTCCGGCAAACGCTCCAGCACATGGGCGCGCAAGGTCTCCAGGCTGGGTTCATCTACGCTAGAGCGCACCGTGTACCAGGCCACCAGACGCTCGTCGCGCACCATCACCACCGCTTCGCGAATTGTTGGATGCTCGATCAGCCGCGCCTCGATTTCTCCTGGCTCCAGACGCAAGCCACGCAGCTTGATCTGGAAGTCGTTGCGGCCAAGAAACTCCAGTTCGCCGTCGTTGTTGTAACGCACCAGATCGCCGGTACGGTACAGCCGATCACCCGCTACAAACGGGCTGTCGATGAAACGCTCGGCCTGCATCTCGGGCAAGCCGTGATAACCCCGCGCCACGCCGACACCGCCAATGTGCAACTGACCGCTGACGCCTTGCGGCACCGGTTGGTCGTAAGCGTCAAGCACATACAAACGCGTGTTGCTCAACGCTTTACCAATCGGCACCGCGCTGTCCGGCACCGGCATTGCCGGTTCCAGCGTCCAGCCGGTGCTGTCGACCGTGGTTTCGGTCGGGCCATAGACGTTGTGCAAACGCACCCACGGCAGCCGTGCGCGCACCTGCCGCGCCAGCGCGGCACTGAGTTCACCGCCACCATTGAGCACGTCGGTGAGGCTGGTGCATTGCTCGACACCCTCCTGCTCGATGAACTGCTGGAGCAACGCCGGTACGAACTTGACCACCGTCACCTGTTGCTGGCGGATGGTCTGCACCACGTACGCCGAATCGCGGTTGCCGTCGGGCCGCGCCAGCACCAGACGCATGCCGGAGCACAGCGGCCAGAAGATCTCCCACACCGAACTGTCGAAGCTGAACGGCGCCTTTTGCAGCAGTGCGCCGTGTTCGGTTGGCGGACTGAGCTGCGAACCCCAGTGCACCATGTTGCAGGCGCTGCGGTGCTCGATCATCACGCCCTTCGGCAGGCCCGTAGAACCCGAGGTGTAGATCATGTAAGCGAGGTTCGAAGCGCTCAGGCCTGGTACCTGAAGACTGCCTGTCGGCTGCTGCTCCCAACTGCCGCGATCCAGGTCGATCAGCGCCACACCCGGGTCACCGAGCAGTTGGTGTGTGGCGCCGTGCACCAACAGCGCGACCGGCGCGCTGTCCTGCAACATGTAGTTCAGACGTTCCAGCGGATAGTCCGGGTCCAACGGCACATAGGCGCCGCCCGCCTTGAGAATGCCGAGCAGACCAACCACCAGATCCAGCCCGCGCTCGACGCAGATCGCCACTCGCGCATCCGGCTGCACACCAAGTTCGCGCAGGTGATGGGCCAGGCGGTTGGCGCGTTCGTTGAGTTCGCGATAGCTCAGGCGCTGTTCCGCCGTCTGCACGGCGACGGCGTCCGGTTTGCACTGCACTTGTGCTTCGAACAAGGCGTGCAGCGGTTGCTCCAGCGGGCACTCGACTTGCGTCGCGTTGAAGTCCACCAACAAGCGCTGCAACTCATCGGCTTGCAGAATCGGCAAACGGTTCAACGGCTGTTGCGGCGCCTGCTCCAACGCCTGCACCAGGCCGCTCAACGCCGCGTGCATGTAACCGCAGATCCGCTGCGCGCCGATCTGCGCCACAGCCCGGCCGGTGAGGCGCAAGCCGTTGCCATAATCATCCACGCTCATGGTCAGCGGATAGTTGGTGCGCTCTTCGTTGGCCAGGGTTTCGATGCCTTGCCAGGACTGCCGGGACGGTTCCAGCAACTCCGATTCATCACTGTGCCGGTAATTGAGCAGCGCGCTGAACAGCGGCGACGGCGACGCCACCCCGCTGCAACGCTGGGCCAGCGCCAATGAAGCGTGTTCGTGCCCGAGCAGCGCGGTCAGCCGCGCGTGGGTGACACGCACGGCGTCCAGCACTCCGGCGTCGACGTCGATGCGCAGCGGCAAGGTATTGATGAACACCCCCAGCGCCCGGTCAGCACCCTCGCCGCCCTGCATGCGTCCCATCAGTACCGTGCCGAATACCACACGTTGCTGACCGGACGTCGCCGCCAGCACCCGCGCCCACGCCAGATGAATCAGGCTCGCGACGCTGACACCGGCCTGGCGCGCCTGATGGCGCAAACGCTGATAGACGTCTGTCGGCAGCGCCTGCTGCGCCTCGTCGATGCCGCGCCCGTCGCCCTGCACTTCTTGCAGGCCGAACGGCAGGGTCGGTTCATCGATGTCCGCCAGTTGTTCGCGGAAAAAAACCTCGTGCTCCTGCTCGCTGACGCCCAGCCGCGCCTGCGCCACGTAATTGCGATACGGCACTGGCGGCGCCAGCGCCACAGCCTGCCCCGACAGACTGGCCTGCAACTCGCCGCGCATCACTTCGAGGGCGATGTGGTCCATCGCCAGGTGATGGAACAGCAGAATCCCCACCACCCTGCCCAGCGCCGGGTCACGGGCATACACCAGACGCATCAGCGGCGCCTGACTGACGTCAAGACGATAACGCCGGGCGTTGAAGCGCGCGTGCAACTGCTCGAGGATCGGCCCGTCAAGCGGATCAAGTTCGACTTCCTGCAACGGCAGCAGCGCGTCACGCCACACCACCTGCACCGGCGTGCTCAAGCCTTCCCAGACCACCGCCGTGCGCAGAATGTCATGACGCGCCATGACCTGGCGCAACGCAGCGGCGAAGGCCTCGACGCGCTCGATACTGTCGAACGCCAATTGGGATTGCAGCAGGTACGGATCGCCCTGCGCGGCGGTGATGTGGTGGTAGAGAATGCCTTCCTGCAACGGCGCCAGCGGATAAATGTCCTGCACGTTGGCAGCTCCGCCCGGCACCGTGGCGATGATTCGCTCGATGTCCGCCTGCTGCAGTTGCACCAGCGCCAGCATCGCTGGAGTGATGTGCGTGCAATCGGCGGCGATGCGATTGGCCGGCACCTCGATTTCGCGCCCGCTGCCGACCGAGGCGGCCAGTGCCGCCAGGGTCGGCTGGCTGAACAGCACGCGCACGTCGCTGCTCAAATCGAGCTGGCGCATGCGCTCGATCAGAATCACCGCCAGTAACGAATGCCCGCCCAGTTCAAAGAAATGGTCGTGACGCCCGACCCGCTCGACTTGCAGCACTTCAGCCCAGATCTGCGCCAAGGCCATTTCGACCTCGCCTTGCGGCGCTTCGTATTCGCGACGAATCAGATCGTCCGGCCCGGGCACCGGCAGCGCCTTGCGGTCAACCTTGCCGTTGGCGGTCAGCGGCAGAGCCGGCAGGCGTACGTAGGCGCTCGGCAGCATGGCGCTGGTCAGGCGCTCTTTGAGGTGCCCGTGCAATTGATTGATGTCCAGCGGCGCCTGCTCGGTGAACCAGGCCAACAACTGCCCGTCGCGCACCAGCACCACGGCTTCGCGTACTGCCGCATGGCTGGCGAGTGCGCTCTCGATTTCCCCCGGCTCGATGCGTACACCACGGATTTTCACTTGGTCGTCATTGCGCCCCAGATATTCCAGATGGCCGTCGGCGCGCCAGCGTGCAAGGTCGCCGGTGCGGTACATCCGCGCCCCCGTTTCAGCGCTGAACGGGTCGCGCAGAAAGCGTTCGGCGGTCAGGTCCGCACGGTTCAGGTAACCACGGGCGACCCCGGCCCCGCCGACGTACAACTCACCGCTCACGCCAAGCGGCACCGGTTGCTGCTGCTCATCGAGCAGATACACCGTGGCGTTGCTCACGGGTTTGCCGATATGCAGCGCCTGCCCGGCGTCGATACGCCCGGAGGTCGCCACCACCGTGGCTTCGGTCGGGCCGTAGTTGTTGATCACCGCGAACGATTGCTGGCGCGGGAACTGACGCAGGCGATCACCACCGATCAGCAGGGTGCGCAAGGTCGGGTGATCGAGTTGCCGACTGAACGCGTATTCGGCAATCGGGGTTGGCAAAAAGCTGACATCCAGCGGCTGCGCACGCCACCAGTCGAGCAGCGCATCGATGTCTTCGCTGCCATCGCTGGCGGGCGCCAGGTGCAGGATCGCGCCCACGCACAGCGCCGGCCAGACTTCCCAAGCCATCGCGTCAAAACCGAACCCGGCGAGACTTGAGGTATGGCTGCCGGCATTCAAGTCGAAAACGTCAGCGTGCCAATCCACCAGATTGCACAAGGTCCGGTGCTCGACCATCACCCCTTTGGGCAGGCCGGTTGAGCCGGAGGTATAAATCACATAGGCGAGGTTTGCCGGGGTCAGTCCGGGCACTTTCGGCGCGCCAAGGTTGGCGGCGGACCAGGTCTGGCGATCCAGCTCGATCACCGGCACCGACAACGCCGGCAGATGCCCGCGCAATGCACTTTGAGTCAGCACCGCCAGCGGCGCGCTGTCATCCAGCAGATAGCTCAGGCGTTCGGCCGGGTGCGCCGGGTCGAGCGGTACATAGGCGGCGCCAGCCTTGAGAATCGCCAACAGCCCGACCAGCGTGTCGAGCCCGCGCCGCGCGATGATCGCCACCCGGTCATCCGGGCGCACGCCGAGATCGAGCAGATGATGAGCAAGCGCGTTGGCGCGCTGATTGAGCTCGGCATAAGTCAGGCATTGCCCTTGGTGAACCGCCGCCAACGCCTGCGGCCGTTGCACCGCTTGAGCCTCGATGCGCTGCTCAATCGTGGTTACGCTCGGATAGTCCACCCGCGTCGCATTCCATTGTTGCAGCAGCGCGACTTCTTCAGGAGTGCTCAGGCTGAACTCCATGACCGGCAGGTTCACCGCCTCCAGTCCTTGTTCCAGGATCAGCAGCCAGCGTTCGGCCAGAGCCTTGACCTCCTCGGCACTGAAATACGCCTCGCTGTAAATCAGGTACAGGCGCGCGTCATCGTTGGCCAGATTACTCAGCAGGTGCACCGCCAGTGGCGTCGCCTCTTCCACGTTGGAGACCTTGGTAACCCGCGCCAGCGCCTCGCCATAGCGGTAATCGTGGGTGTCCTGCTCGTAGGAAACGGTCAGTTCGAACAGTTGCGAACGGTCCTCGCGCAACAGGCCCAGGGCGCGGTTCATCTCACTCAAGGGAAAGCGCTGATGACGGAAATCCTTTTTCAGTTCATCGCGAATGGCCCTGATCAGCTCACCGAATGTCTGTTCGCGGCCAAAGCCCATGCGCACTGCACTGATTTGCGCGAACAGCCCGAGGGTGGATTTGAAGCGTGCACCGGAGCGGTTGAGGATCGGCAGCCCCACCACCCATTCGTCACGCTGCGCGGTGCGGCTGAAATACACGTGCAACGCCGCCAGCAGGACATGGAACGCCGAAGCGCCAAACTCCCGCGCCACCTGTTTCATGCGCTGGTGCAGCAGCGCCGGCAGGGGCTGCGCAAGGACCTGAGTCTGGGCAGCGGCGCCGGCCAGACTCTGTTGGTGGCGCGGCAGCAGCAGCGGCTCGGGCAATTCTCGGTACTTGTCCAGCCAGTAGGCACGGTCCAGCGTATAGCGGGGCGAGCCGTGATAGCGCGCATTGTCTTCGATGAAGTCGATGTACGACGGCGCGGTGGCCGGTGCGGGCCGGCCGTGCGCCAAGGCGTTGTAGATCTCGTCCAGCGACTTGAGCATTTCTCCGAAGCTCCAGCCATCGACGATCAAATGGTGGGCCAGAATCGACAACCAATGCCGCTGCTCGTCGAGGCGGATCAGCAGGAAACGGAACAGGGGACCGCCATCCAGCACGAAGGGCTGATCGATGCGCTGCTGAATCAATGCCCGCGCTGCCGACTCCGGGTCGGCGTGCGCCGACACATCGTGAATCGGCATCGGTGCAGGCAAAGCGTGGGCAAATCGCTGCAAAGGCAGGCCATCGACACCGGCGCCCGGCAACAGGACCGTGCGCATGGCGTCATGCCGGGCCACCAGACCTTCGAGGGCCGCCTGCATGCAAGCCGGATCCAGTGGGCCGCTCAGGTTCATATACCCGCCGATGTTGTACAACGGCGAATCGCCGCGACTCAGCTGATCCAGCCAGATGTCCAGCTGCGCAGCAGTCAGCGGATACGTCTGGAGCGATGCGGACGGAGTGTCCACCGCAGGGGCAGAAATAGGCGGCATAAGATCCTTCTCATGTGATTTTGCGCCTATTCAAGCATCGCCCCCGGCGCTGACATGACACGTGAAACCCGGACAATCCGGTCCGCCGCACGGGGCTGTCAGCCCTTGTTGTGCCTGATAGGGCCGGAACTTTCTAAAAGTTCGGAGAGGAAACACTGAAAAGCTTGTAGGAAAAATGCCACACGCTAGCGCTGCCATCGACCTGCTCAGCCAGCACACAACAGCGCAACTTCCCCGGTTTCCGGGGCTTTAACGTGACCAAACAGTCATACAAAGCACGGCACCTGTACCAAACACCGTCAGAAGCCCGGCGCCAACTTTCAGAAATGATGGCACTTTGTGTCCCCGGTTTCCCCTACAGACGCAGGGCAAAACCATAGGCTTAAATCCCGCCCCAGATCAGTTTCAAGGAGAGATGATTGCGTGGGCGGCTTTTGCATAAACAGCGGACGACTCGGTGATGACTCGGAACCAGGGATGACAAGGATATGAATCTGACCGGCAGCATTCGCAACATGGAAAACCCGCATTTCTACTGGCAACTGGGAGAACTGATTGCCAGCACCGGCGACGATCATTTCGCCAGCAACCTGTTCCAGTTGGTCGACACCCTGGTGCCGGTCAACCGGGTCGATCTCAGCGAATGGACGCTGGACGAACGCCAGGCCAGCGTGGTCGAGATCAAGGCGCTGGGCAGCGCGGGCCTGCCGCAGACCTTCCCGCCGCCGGATCCGTTGCAACGCCCGGACGATCATCCGCTGTTGCAGAAGATGATCGAGATGAATGATTCACTGCTGATTCAACTCAAAGCATCGCTCCAGCCCAGACATCCGCAGCACAGCGTGCACCAGTGCAATCTGGTATCGCGCACCTCCAACCGCCGTTGTGTCATCTCGTTCTATCGGCCGCATACGCAACGGGTGTTTTCCCTGCCGGAGCTGTCGTTTCTCAAAAGCCTGTCCGACACGCTGTTGCCGCTGATCGAGCGCCACGCGCACCTGAGTCGGCAGATCATCGCCAAACAGCCACGCCAGCCATTGGCCGATCTGGAACAGGCACCCTTGCAGCAGGTGTTCGATGAGCGTCTGGCGCTGGGCGGCGTCGTCCTGTCGGCGCGGGAAAAAGAAGTCTGCCTCGGTCTGCTGACCGGCGGCACCGTGCCGCAGCTGGCCGAGAAGCTGCGGGTCAAGAGCAGTTCGGTCGAGACCTATCTCAAACGTGCGACCGCCAAACTCGGGGTCAGCGGGCGGCATGGCCTGGCACGGTGGATGGCCGGGGCCTGATCCCCGACAAGCGCAATCAGGATTTTCCATTGGGCCGAGGGGCTGCAGTGCCCTGGCCCGACCGTGCCGAAACGGGCACGCCTTTTTTCTGCATGAGAACGTTCGATGTTGCGCATTTCCTTATTGTCCCTGGCCGTTGTGTTGGCCGGTTGTTCGTTGATTCCCGAGTACCAGCGCCCTGCCTCGCCGAGCGCTGCGCAGTATCCGCAAGGCGCCGTTTACCCGGCACAGACACAGCCTGCAACGCGCACTGAAGACTGGCGCACGCTGTTCAACGACGCGGCGCTGCAACAGTTGATCGAAAGCGCACTGGTCAACAATCGCGACTTGCGGGTGGCGGCGCTGAACGTCGAAGCGTTTCAGGCGCAGTACCGGATCCAACGCGCCGACCTGCTGCCGGCGGTGTCGGCCAACGCCAGTGAATCGCGCCAGCGCGTGCCGCCCAGCGTGACCCGCAGCAAAGCGCTGATCAATTCGACCTATGGGGTGAATCTGGGCGTCAGCGCCTATGAACTGGATTTTTTCGGCCGGGTACGCAGCCTCAGCGAGCAGGCGTTGCAGACCTGGCTATCGACCGAACAGGCGCGGCGCAGTGCCGAGCTGAGCCTGGTGGCCAACGTCGCCAATGCCTACCTGACCTGGCGTGCCGATCAGGAGCTGCTCGAATTGACCCGCCAGACCCTCGCGGCCGACGAACAGAGCCTGCGCCTGACCACCCGCAACCGGGATGCCGGCAAGTCCTCGGCGCTGGAACAGGCTCAGGCCAAGACCAGCGTCGACAGCTCGCGAGCCAATCTGGCGCGCTATCAACGCCAAGTGGCTCAGGATCTGAACAGCCTGACACTGTTGGTCGGCACTCAGGTCCCCGCGACGTTGCCCGCGCAGCCGCTGTCCAGCGATCTGGTGCAGCAACTGCCGGCCGGGTTGCCGTCGGACCTGCTGCAACGGCGCCCGGACATTCTTCAGGCCGAGTCGAAACTCAAGGCCGCCAACGCCAATATCGGCGCGGCGCGTGCGGCGTTTTTCCCCAGCGTGAGCCTGACCGCCAACGCCGGCACCTCCAGCCGCGATCTCGCCGGGCTGTTCAGCGCAGGGTCCGGTGCGTGGACTTTCCAGCCGCAAATCAACCTGCCGATTTTCAACGCCGGTAGCCTGCGCGCGAGCCTGGATTATTCGAAACTGCAAAAAGACGTGGCCGTCGCCGAATACGAAAAATCGATTCAGACCGCGTTCCAGGAGGTCGCCGACGGACTGGCGGCACGAGGCACCTACCAGCAACAACTGCAGGCGCAACGCGACCTGGTGCAGGCCACGCAGGACTACTACAACCTGGCGCAACACCGTTACCAGAACGGCGTCGACAGCAGCCTGACGTTTCTCGACGCACAGCGCTCACTGTTCAGTTCGCAGCAGGGTCTGATCACTGACCGGCTGGCGCAGCTGGTCGCCGAGGTCAACCTGTACACCGCGCTGGGCGGCGGCTGGCGGGCCGATGAGGTCAGCGTTCAGTAGTCACTCGTCACTTTTTCTTACACCTTTTGTCGCCCGATCCTACGCTGCGCGGCGATCCGCGGCCGGCGTCTGCCTGCAGTTTGGTATCATGCGCCGCTTTTACGGTTAACCCCCCGCCAGTCATGCTGACTGACGGGCTGCAAAAGGCGGTATTAGATGACGGCTTTGTTGACTCGCCGCAAGGTGCTTGCGGGAATGGGCGTGCTGGGCCTGGGCCTGCTCGCCGGCTGCGACACCCGTGGCCAACTGTCGTACAAGTACGGCAAGGACCTGAGTGACAAGATCCTCGGACGCACCTTCAAACTGAAGAACACCGACGGCGAAACCATGTCGCTGTCGAGCTTCCGTGGCCTGATGCCGATGATCTTCTTCGGCTTCACCCAATGCCCGGCGGTGTGCCCGACCACCCTCGCCCGCGCGGCGCAAATCAAGAAACTGATGGGCAAGGACGGCGACCGTCTGCAGGTGATTTTCATCACCCTGGACCCGGAGCGCGACACGCCGCAGATCCTCGACGCCTACGTCAAAGCCTTCGACCCGAGCTTCGTCGCGCTGTACGGCACGCTGGAAGAAACCAAGGCCACCGCCAAGGAATTCGACGTGTTCTACGAGAAGGTGCCGGCGGGCGACACTTACACCATCTCTCACACGTCCACCAGTTACGTCTACGACTCGCGCGGCCAGCTGCGCATGGGTCTGTCTGTATCGCTTTCGGCACAAGAGTGCACGGAAGATTTGCTCACCGTTATGGAGGTCTGCTGATGCACCCCGTTCTGAACAACATCAAACGCGCCGTTTTCGGTCTGTCCCTGCTGGGCCTGGCATTTCAGGTTTCCGCCCAGACCAAGGTCGACGACGCCTGGGTGCGTGCGACCGTGCCGACCCAATCGGCCAGCGGCGCGTTCATGACCGTCACCGCCGACAGCGACAGCAAACTGCTGAGCGTTGCCTCGCCAGTGGCCAAAGATGTGCAGATCCACGAAATGTCGATGAAGAACGACGTGATGAGCATGGGCCCGGTCAAATCGGTTGACCTGCCGGCCGGCAAAGCCGTCAAGTTCGACCCGAACGGCTACCACGTGATGCTGATGGGCCTGAACGGCCAGCTCAAGGAAGGCGAAAGCGTGCCGCTGACCCTCACCGTGGAAAGCGCCAAGGGCGAGAAAGAGACCGTTGAAGTCAAAGCCCAAGTCCGTTCGCTGACCACTATGGAAGGTCACGATCACAGCAAGATGCATTGATCCGACTTTGCGGTAATGAAAAAGGGGCGGCCCGATCGATTGATCAGGCCGCCCCTTTTTTTTGCGCGTTACACGTTGGCGCAATCGCGCGGGTGATCATGTGTCTGGCCGCCCAAACGCAGCCGCTGTGTTCATAAATGAGTCGTCGGCGAATAACTGTCCCACATCCCTTGGTTCAAAGATTTCGCGCGAGCAACCGCGTGATCCTGCGCCGAGTCGCTTCACGCACATAACCCTTGCTCAATTTCTCCAGATGCAGATTCAGACCATTGACCAGAAGCATGTTGCGTTTGGCGCTCTCGGCTTTCAGCAGGTAGTAAACGACAAAGCCCGCAGACGCGCCCCACCAATCGAAGTAGGCCCCCGCCACTGCGCAAGTCGCCAGGCAGGCAATAAACGGGAGGTTCTTCCGGCTGCGAGGAAACAATTCTTCGTGAAGTGCTTTCCCCTCCGACAGCGGCGTGAGTCGGCCCTCGCAGTGGTTGAACACACAGATCGCGCTCCTGAGCTCGCCGCCCGGCACGCAACCGTAGAGCACCGATATCTCATGGCCCCGCTTGACCGGCAGGTCCTTGTTGAACAGATCCAGCGGCAGGTCACCCTGTGCAGTCCTGACCCAATATCGATCCTGACGCCCGCTGTCAGGCATCAAAAACTGCTCATGGCGAACCATCGTTCCTCTGAAATCAGCGAACTCGACGACGACCTTTCCACTCTTGAACGCTTGCATGGCTAATTCTGACCTGTCGTCATCAATGCTTTCGTGCCAATGCATCACGCACACTTTGCCGAGACATCCCCGAGCTGGAACTGATACGGGTTTTATGGTGAATCTCGCCGTTGACCAGGGTCACGACCGTTCGTTGTTGGCCATTGGGGGTGTTGCGCATGTCGATTCCTTGAGAGTTCCACGCCGGGCGACGTGCAAAGGGAAAATCCGTTGGGCGCAAATGCTACTGAGTGCCTACCACCCTGTCCACAAAGCACATCGACCGGAGCCTGCGACGGCGCCCCTTAAACAGTCTGAAACAATAAATCCACCGGAGCACACCACTCGTCATCGGTCCCCTATTCGGCTGACACGAACGCCTGGCACGGCGTGAGGGCATCTGCCGGGCTGACGAGAGCAGATCAGGCATGTGTTTAAAAAGGCGATCAGACAGCCCACCCTTGGTATCATCGCGCACACTTTTATGACGGTTTGATGGCTGGAAGATCTTTTTGTGAGCGTTCTTTTTCGTTGGTTGCGGCAACCACACGCCCGCCTCTTTTCTCTGATTCTGCTGGTACTGATCGTACCGGTGTGCCTGCGCGCGGCGCTGGGCTGGTCATCGCCGCTGGGCTACTTGTCCGATCTGGCGATCGGCAGCCTGCTGCTGGTGTTGCTGCATCGCCGTGCGTGGTGGTTGGCGTTGCCGTTGCTGTTGTTCTGGGGCCTGCTGGCGGTGGCTACGACCGAGCTGGTCAGCGCGGTCGGCCGACTGCCGAACCCTGCCGATCTGCATTATCTGATTGACCCGCAGTTCGTGGAAAACTCCACGGGGGGCGGTCTTGCCCATCCTGCCGTGGGCATCATTCTGGGACTGGCGCTGATCCTCTGGCTAGCGACCCGTTTCGCCAATCGCGCCCAACCCGCGCCCGCACTGCCCCGCTCGCTGTGGGCGGCACCGGCGCTGCTGTTTGCCGCGCACTGGGGTGTGCAGAACCTGTGGCCGAACGATCAAGACCCGTGGCGCCTGTACAACCTGCCGCACCACTTGCTCGCCACGCAGGTGGCCGATCTGCAATTGCAGGCCGAAGAATGGCTGGACGGTGACGCCGAAGAACCCGCGCCGCAGATGACCGGACTGACGGATCTGGACCTCAACGGACGCAAACTGCTGGCCGCGCCGGGGCAGGCGCGCAACGTACTGATCATTGCGCTGGAAGGCATTCCCGGCGCCTACATCCGCGCCAACCGCGAGGCGATCGGCAGCCATTATCAGGAAGACCTGATGCCCAACCTCAGCCGCTGGGCCGAGCGCGGCATGAACACGCCCGATTACGTACTGCATACCCACCAGACCATTCGCGGCCTGTACGCCATGCTCTGTGGCGATTACGACAAACTCAACAACGGTACGCCCAAGGGCGTGGAAATGCTCACCCAGCACGAACGCAATCAGGCATGCCTGCCGGCGCAACTGCGGCAGAACGGGTTCAGCACCCACTACCTGCAAGGCGCCGGGCTGCGCTTCATGGCCAAAGACAAGATCATGCCGCACATCGGCTTCGATGCGACCCATGGTCTAGAGTGGTTCACCAACGCCAACTACCTGGAATTCCCCTGGGGCAAGGATGACAAGGCGTTCTTCGAAGGCGCACTGGATTACGTCAGCCAACTGAAGAAGCAGAAACAACCGTGGATGCTCACCCTGCTGACCGTCGGCACGCACCAGCCCTACTCCGCACCGGAGCAATACCTGGAGCGTTACGACACACCGAAACAGGCCGCCGTCGGTTATCTCGACGATGCGCTGGAGCAGTTCCTCAGCGGTCTCGAACGCCAGGGCGTGCTCAAGGACACGCTGGTGGTGATCACCTCGGATGAATCCCACGGCATCGATGGCGTGCGCCTGGCATCGTCCTGGGGTTTCAACCTGACGCTGGCGCCGGAACACGAACAACTGCCGCGGCTGAATGCCGGAGTCTATGGGCATGTCGATCTGAGCGCGTCGATCCTCGACTATTTCGACCTGCCGGTGCCTACGGCATTGAGCGGCCGCTCGCTGTTTCGCGACTACGCCAGCGGGCGTGAAATCATGTCTTACACCAACGGCAAACTGCGCTACCACAACGGTCAGGGGACGTTCTCCGAGTGCGACATGCCGCGCCGTTGCCGCTACTACGAAAGTGCCGGGTTCATTGCCGACAGCGCCACCTTCAAGGGCAACGAAAGCAGCCAGCAGGCCCGACAGATTGCGGCGCGCGCCATGGCGCTGGACCTGTCGCTGCTGCGCACACCGCTCAATCAGCGCTATCAGTTCGGCAGCAACAACGTGATCCCGCTGCAGGCGCAGATCAAGGATGACTGGGCCGACAACCTGATCGGCGCGCAATACCTGGAAATGCCCAAGGGCTCGCACACTCGCGTGCGCCTGACCGTGCGTTCAGTCGATCCACAGCAGACGGCGTACATTCAGCTCAAGGCCAAGGAGTTCGAACAGGACGTGCAATTGGGACTGCCGACCGAGATGGTCGCCACGGCGGACCAGCCACTGGAGATGGATTTCAGTTTCGACAACCCGAAACAGCGCAAGGCCTTCTCGTTCCACTTGCTGGGCTATGGGCTGGGGGCGGTCGAGGTCACGGATTTCAGTGTGATCACTGAGTTGCCAGGGCAGGAAGATCCACTGGATGCGCTGCCAGACGACGACACCGCGCAATCGAGTTGAGGTATTGCCAACGTCACGCACCTGGCGTGACGTTGGCAATCGCCGGGTCCAATCAGAACGTCGTGCGCAACCCCACCTGAATGCTGCGCCCTTCTGCCGGCGCAACGTCGCGCAGGATCGAACTGGCGTAACGCACGGTCTGGTTGGTCAGGTTCTCGGCGTTGACGAAAGCCAGCCATTTGCTCTGACCGACATCAAAGTGATAACCCACATTGGCGCCCAGCGTGGTGTAGCCATCGGTGCTGCTTTCGCTGGCCGGCACGCGATGTTGCGAGCTGGCGTGCTCGATATCGATCCTCGCCTGCCAGCGATCCAGTTCCCACAACAAACCACTGTTCAAGCGCAACGGCGCGATGCGCGGCAGGTCTTGGCCGTTGTCGAGGTTCTTCGCACGGGTGTAATCGCCCGACAGTTCCAGGGCAAACTTGCCGTAGGCATTTTCGCCAAGCGTCCAGCGATCCTGCGCTTCGATGCCGCTGAAACGTGCGCGCACGCCCGAGTAGGTGTATTCGGGAATGCCACCGGCGTCCTGTTCCCCTTCGTCATTGAGCGTGCGACCCGTGCCTAGCAGACCGATGTAATTGGAGAAATGGCTATAGAACACGCCGACACTGCCCTTGTGCGTGCCATTGTCGAAGCGCAACGCCAGGTCGCTGGACACCGCTTTTTCTTTCGACAGTCCGGCGTCGCCGACTTCATAGGTGCCGGTCGCGACGTGCGCGCCGTTGGCGTACAACTCATAAAACGTTGGGGCGCGTTCGGTGTAGCCCAGTGTCGCGGCGACCGACCAGATCGGCGTCAGCGTGTACACCGCGCCGGACGACAGGCTGCCGGCGGTGAAGCTGCTGGAGCGGTCGGCGTTGGCGAAGCGCTCGTTGCCTTTGGCATCCGGATCGACCGTGGTGTGTTCCAGTCGCCCGCCGAGGGTGAACAGCAGTCGCTCGGTGGCCTGTAACTCTTCCAGAATGAACAGTGCGCCGGCATCCGTATCGGTGTGCGGCACGAATGCCTCTTCGCCCAGCGCCGAAAATTCGTTGCGACTGACCTGAGCGCCGATCACCCCATTGAACGGCCCCAGCGGCCGGTGCCGAGCCTCAACCCTTGCTTCGTAACCCTTGTTCTTGAAGGTTGTACCGACTTCACCGCCCTCGATTTCCCGATGCTCATAATCGGTGTAACCCGCGTCGAGTTTGATTGAGCTGAACGGGCCGTCGAGGTTGCGGATTTCCGAAGCAAACGCGTAGTGCTCCTGCTGCATGCGGATGCGCACGTCATCTTCGGCGGGTGAGCCGTAGTTCGAATCGTAATTGCTGTAGGACAGACCGGCGTAACCGTCATCCCAGGTGTAGGAACCGCCAACAGCGCCGCCGTCCTGGCGCCCGTCGCTGTTGGCCAGCCGATGCTTGCGCGAATCACCGTCGTCGTTGGCGCGCGCAGCGCCGGTCTTGGCGTAACCGGGGATTTTCAGATCGTTGAATTCACGGGCGCTGGCATCCAGGTGCAAGGCGAACTGGCCGTTGCCCGCTTCCAGTTTCCCCGCACTGCTGCGGGTCGTGTCGGCGCCACCGTAGCGCAGCTCGCCGGCGCCATGGATGCCGTCGATGGCTTCGGTAGGAATGCGGTTATCGAACGTGTTGACCACCCCGCCGATCGCGCTGCCGCCGTACAGCAGCGCTGCCGGGCCGCGGACGATTTCGATGCGCTCGACATTGACCGGATCCAGCGGCACCGCGTGATCGTAGGACAGCGACGAAGCGTCCAGCGCGCCGACGCCGTTGCGCAGGATGCGAATGCGGTCACCGTCCTGACCCCGAATGATCGGCCGACTCGCGCCCGGGCCGAAGTATGACGAGGACACGCCGGGCTGCTTGTTCAGGGTCTCGCCCAGGCTGCCTTTCTGCTGATACGTGAGGTCGTCGCCACTGAGGACGGTCGAGGGCGATGCCAGGGTCTGGCTGCCCAGTGGATTGCCGGTGATGACTTGTGGTTGCAGCTCGAGCGGTTCGGCGGCGAACACCGGCGAGGCAAGCAGCAGCGCGGCGGCCAGAGGCGTCAGGCGTCGTTGAAGGGGCTGGGAACGGGCAGGCATTTCAGAACTTCCATGAGCAGAACAATGAGAATCGCTGCCGGCGTTTTGCTGATGATTACCGGCAGAAACAGAATGAAATCTTTTTTATGTTATACAATAACATTTCTTTCTGTCATCCCGATTCTTGCAATTTGTTGTACAGCAAGCGCTCAAGGACGCGGATTTGCGGCTTTGGTCAAACGGCCCGGCAGCCTGCAAGAGCGCCTGAAGGCGCTGAAAGACTGCGGCTATCAGCCTCCAATAGTCGGCCTATTAGCTGACTGCCCGAGTCGGGTCTAGCCTTACTAGTCCGAAGTCGGCACGAGCCGGCCGTAGAAGACCTGATAAGGACCCGAACATGGCAAACGAATCGAAATGCCCGTTCAACCACGCCGCCGGTGGTGGTACGACGAACCGTGACTGGTGGCCGAATCAACTGAACCTGAAGATCCTCAGCCAGCACTCGCCCAAGTCCGATCCGCTGGGCAAGGACTTCGACTACGCCAAAGCCTTCAAGAGCCTCGACTTCCAGGCGCTGAAACAAGATCTTCGCGCGCTGATGACCGACTCTCAGGACTGGTGGCCGGCAGACTTCGGCCACTACGGCCCGCTGTTCATCCGCATGGCCTGGCACAGTGCCGGCACCTATCGCACCGCCGATGGCCGCGGTGGTGCCGGTTCCGGACAACAGCGTTTCGCCCCGCTCAACAGCTGGCCGGACAACGTCAGCCTCGACAAGGCCCGCCGCCTGCTGTGGCCGATCAAACAGAAGTACGGGCAAAACATTTCCTGGGCCGACCTGATCGTCCTCACCGGCAACGTCGCGCTGGAATCGATGGGCTTCAAGACCTTCGGTTATTCTGGCGGCCGTCCTGATGTGTGGGAGCCGGATGAAGACGTGTACTGGGGGTCGGAACATGAATGGCTGGGCGGCGACAGCCGTTATGGCAAAGACAAGGCCGCCATGCAGGAACCCGGTGACGGCACGCTGGTAGCCGAACCCGATTTGCACGGCAAAGAGCAAAGCCGCACCGATCAGGGCGAACGCAATCTGGAAAACCCGTTGGCCGCCGTACAAATGGGCCTGATTTATGTGAACCCGGAGGGCCCTGAAGGCAATCCAGATCCGGTCGCATCGGGTCGCGACATCCGCGAAACCTTCGGCCGCATGGCCATGAACGACGAAGAAACCGTGGCCCTGATCGCCGGCGGTCACGCCTTCGGCAAGACCCACGGCGCCGGCCCCGCCGACAACGTCGGGCCTGAGCCGGAAGCCGCCGGGCTGGAAGAACAAGGCCTTGGCTGGCGCAACGCATTCGGTAGCGGCAAGGGCGCCGACACCATCACCAGCGGTCTTGAAGTGACCTGGACCACCACCCCGACCCAGTGGAGCAACAACTATCTGGAAAACCTGTTCGGCTTCGAGTGGGAACTGTTCAAAAGCCCGGCCGGTGCGCACCAGTGGAAACCGAAAAACGGCGCCGGGGCCGGCACCGTTCCGCATGCCCACGATCCGAGCAAGAAACTCTCGCCGACCATGCTCACCTCCGACCTGGCCCTGCGTTTCGACCCGATTTACGAGCCGATCGCCCGGCGCTTCCTGGCCAACCCGGATCAACTGGCAGACGCCTTCGCCCGCGCCTGGTACAAGCTGATCCACCGGGACATGGGCCCGCTCTCGCGTTATCTTGGCCCGGAACTGCCCAACGAGGAACTGCTGTGGCAGGACCCGATTCCTGACGCCACTCACCCGCTGATCGACAGCAACGATGCGCAGGCGCTGAAAAGCAAAGTGCTGGCATCCGGCCTCTCGGTGTCGCAACTGGTCTCCACCGCGTGGGCCGCGGCGTCTACGTTTCGCGGTTCCGACAAACGCGGTGGCGCCAATGGTGGCCGTCTGCGTCTGGAGCCTCAACGCTCCTGGCAGGCCAACCAGCCTGAGCAACTGGACAAGGTGCTGAAGACCCTCGAAGGCATTCAAAACGAGTTCAATGCCGGCGCCTCCGGCAAGAAAGTCTCGCTGGCGGACCTGATCGTGCTGGCGGGCAATGCCGGGGTCGAGCAAGCGGCGAAAAACGCCGGGCACTCGGTTTCTGTGCCGTTCAATCCAGGGCGCACGGATGCGACTCAGGAGCAAACCGACGTCGAGTCGTTTGGTTTCCTCGAACCGATTGCCGATGGCTTCCGTAACTACAGCAAGGGCAAATACACCGTTTCAGCCGAAGCATTGCTGATCGACAAGGCCCAACTGCTGACCCTTTCCGCCCCGGAAATGACCGTGCTGCTGGGTGGTCTGCGGGTATTGGGAGCCAACGTCGGGCAGAGCCGGCATGGCGTGTTCACCACACGCACCGAAGCGCTGACCAACGACTTCTTCACTAACCTGCTCGATATGGGCGTGGAGTGGAAACCGACGTCACCGGCGGCGGACGAGTTCGAAGGACGCGACCGCAAAACGGGCAGCGTGAAATGGACGGCGACGCGGGTTGATCTGGTGTTTGGTTCCAACGCAATACTGCGGGCATTGGCCGAGGTGTATGCCAGTTCGGATGCCAAAGAACAGTTCGTGAAGGACTTCGTGGCAGCCTGGACGAAGGTGACAAACCTGGATCGGTTTGACCTGAAGTAGCTGGCTAGACGCAACCCCCTGTAGGAGTGAGCCTGCTCGCGATTGCGGTGTATCAGATGACATCTCCTTGTCTGACACACCGCATTCTCAAACAAGCTCACTCCTGCCAAGGATCTGTGGCGGGGACAGAATACGTGTTCGCCCCAATAAAAACGGTGGGAGCGGGCTTGCTCGCGAATGCGGTGCATCAGTCGACATCTCTGTGTCTGACACGCCGTATTCGCGAGCAAGCCCGCTCCCACATTTCGTTACGGGTTACGCCAGGCTTTTGCTCACCACCTCGTACACATCGCTCGACAACTGCCCCGAAGCCAGAATCCGCTCCAGTTCGGCCTTCATCAACGCCTGCCGCGCAGTGTCGTATTTACGCCAGCGGGTCAGCGGTGCCAATTGGCGCGAAGCGATCTGCGGGTTGAAGCCGTTCAGCTCGATTACCAGGTCCGCGAGGAAGCGGTAGCCCGAACCATCGGCGGCATGGAAGTTGATCAGGTTTTGCCCGGCAAACGCACCGACCAGCGCGCGCACCTTGTTCGGGTTCTTGATGTTGAACGCCTTGTGCTGCATCAAGGCTTTCACACGCTCCAGACCGCCCGGCAAAGTACTGCCGGCCTGCACGCTGAACCACTGATCCATGACCAGCGGATTGTCCTTGAAGTGCTCGGCGAAGCTCGCCAGCGCCCGCGCTTTCTGCTCGTCGAACGGCGAGTTGACCAACACAGCCAGCGCGGTCAGACGCTCGGTCATGTTGTCGCTGTTTTCGAACTGCTCAAGGGTGGCGGCCAGCACCTCGGGCTTGCCGCTGAGCATCAGGTACGACAGCGCAATGTTCTGCAACGCACGACGAGCGAAATGCTCGGCCTCGGCCACGTAAGGGGTTTGCTTCGACAAATCACGGTTGGCCTGATAACGCAGCCACAGCGCTTCGAACAGGTTGTCCGCCAATTGTTTGCGGGCAAATTCGCGAGCGTTGTGGATCGCCTCGACGTCCGCCACTTCGCTGATTTCGGTCAGGTAGGCTTCGCTTGGCAGCGAGAGCATTTCGGCGACCATGGCCTGATCCAGCGACTCATCGGACAGCACGGTTTTCAACGCCGAGATCAGACGCGGATCGAGCACCAGGCTCTCGCCCTTCTGCTGCTGGGCGATCAGCTCCTGCAGCACCTGTACCGACAGTTGCTGACCGGCATCCCAGCGGTTGAAGCCGTCGCTGTCGTGCTGCATCAGGAACATCAACTGGTCGCGGTTGTACGGGAAGCTCAGCTTCACCGGCGCCGAGAAACCGCGCAGCAGCGATGGCAGCGGCTGTTCGGCGATGTCGACGAAGGTGAACGTCTGCTCGGCTTCGGTCACCGAGATCACGCGGCTGGTGCCTTGCGCCGACGCTTCACCGGCCAGACGCAGGGCAATCTCGTTGCCTTTGCTGTCGAGCAGGCCCAGTTCGACCGGGATCACGAACGGCAGTTTTTCCACCTTGTCCGGGGTTTCCGGGCAGCTCTGGCGGAAGGTCAGGCTGTAGGTTTTTGCCGCCGCGTCGTAGGACTCGCTCACCGCCAGACGCGGTGTGCCGGCCTGGCTGTACCAGCGCTTGAACTGGGTCAGGTCGACCCCGTTGGCATCTTCCATGGCCTTGATGAAATCGTCGCAGGTCACGGCCTGGCCATCGTGGCGCTCGAAGTACAGGTCACTGCCCTTGCGGAAGCCATCGGCGCCCAGCAGGGTGTGGATCATGCCGACCACTTCCGAGCCCTTTTCGTACACGGTCAGGGTGTAGAAGTTGGAGATCTCGATGAAGCTGTCCGGACGCACCGCGTGGGCCATCGGCCCGGCATCTTCGGCGAACTGGTGGGTACGCAGGTACGCCACGTCCTGAATGCGCTTGACCGTGGCCGAGTTCATGTCCGAGGAGAAGCCGGCGTCGCGGAACACGGTGAAGCCTTCCTTAAGCGACAGCTGGAACCAGTCGCGGCAGGTCACGCGGTTGCCCGACCAGTTGTGGAAGTATTCGTGGGCGACGATCGCCTCGACCCGCTGGTGCGCGGCGTCGGTGGCAGTTTCGGCGCGGGCCAGCACGGCGCTGGAATTGAAGATGTTGAGGCCTTTGTTCTCCATGGCACCCATGTTGAAGTCGTTTACCGCGACGATCATGAAGATGTCCAGGTCGTACTCACGACCGTAGACCTCTTCGTCCCAACGCATCGACTTCTTCAGACTGTTCATCGCGTGCTGGCACTTGTCGATGTTTTCCGGCTCGACATAGATGCGCAGCGCGACGTTGCGCTGGGTCATGGTGGTGAACGTGTCTTCGACGCACCACAGATCACCGGCCACCAGCGCGAACAGATACGCCGGTTTCATGAACGGGTCTTCCCAGGTCGCCCAGTGCCGGCCATCTTCGCCCGGGCCGGAGGCGATCGGGTTGCCGTTGGACAGCAGCACCGGGTAGCTGTGCTGCTCGGCGACCACCGTGGTGGTGAACTTGCTCATCACGTCCGGGCGGTCGAGGTAGTAGGTGATCTTGCGGAAGCCTTCAGCCTCGCACTGGGTGCAGAACATCGTGCCGGACTTGTACAGGCCTTCCAGCGCGGTGTTGGTTTCCGGGTGGATCCGGACGCTGGTGTCGACGGTGAAGCTGGCGCTGGCCGGCTGCAGGGTCAGGGTGTTTTCCGTCAGCTGATAGTCGTCGGCGCCGAGTTCCTGGTCAGCCAGGGTCACCGACAGCAACTCCAGCTGCTGCCCATCCAGCACCAACGGCGGCAGGCCCGGGCCGCGCGCCGGGTTACGGCGCATCACCAGTTGCGCGTGAACCAGGCTGTGGTCCTCGAACAGCTCGAAGGTCAGGTGCGTCTCGTCGATCAGGTACTCGGGCGCCTGATAGTCCTTCAGGTAAATCATCTTCGGTTGTTCGGTGCGCATGCTGGAATCCTTATTGATGCACGGCGAGCTGATAAGCCGTGTACTTACGAATGTTGATCACGCCGGTGTCGAAGATCAGGTACTGGCCCTTGATCCCCAGCAGCGTGCCTTCGGCAATCGGGTTCTTGTCCAGGTTGAAGCTGACGATTTTGGCCGGGTATTGCTCGACCGGATAGCGGATTTCGAGAGGTTCTACATCAGTAATCGTCTGAATTGCTTGTAGGCCGAATCGCTGTTGCAGCCCCTGCAGCCCTTCGGCGCAGCTGGCGAACAGCTGATCGCGTACCTGGGCCAGATCCACCGCCGCCGCGTCGCCCTTGAGCAGCGCGCGCCAGTTGGTCTTGTCCGCCACCTGGCTGCGAAACAGGTCTTCGACGAAGCCAGACTGCTGCCGAGTCGCCACGCGCATGATCGGCAATGCCTGACTCGCGCCCTGATCGAGCCAGCGGGTCGGCAGTTGCGTCGCGCGAGTGATACCGACCTTGATCCCCGACGAGTTGGCCAGATACACCACATGATCGGTCATGCAGAATTTCTCGCCCCACGCAGGCTCGCGGCAGGTGCCGGCCTCGAAGTGGCAGCGCTCCGGGCTCATGATGCAGATGTCGCACTGCGCCAGTTTGGTCATGCACGGATAGCAGTAACCCTGGCTGAAACTGGTTTTGGTCTTGCGCCCGCAATGGGTGCAATGGATCGCCCCCAGGTATTCCAGACGCACCGTGGTGCCGATCATGGGATTGACCGGCACCTCGACGTCATCCAGACGAAACGCGTATTGCACATTCGGCCCGTCCAGGCGCGCCGACATTTTGCTGATTGCACCGCGGCCAATCTCGATCAATGGATAGCGTCCGACTTGAACAGGATGTTCGGCACTTCGATCGACTTCGACGCACACTCTTGCGGGCCCATGTAACCGGTACGCTGGTCTTCAGGCAGGTTCTGGATCTCCCAGGCGATCATCGCCTGCAGCGATAGCTCACGCTGTTCGGCGGTGAGCTTGCCACCGTCGGACCACTTGCCGATTTCCACGGCCAGTTTCAGGCTCTCGTAGATGTCCGGGGTAATGTTGTTGATCATGTCGTTAAAAGAGGACATCAGGGTCTCCGTGCTCTTTATTCACTGAAATTTTAGGCGGCCAGTTTACGGCGGTTATACAAACCACCCAACAAACCGGTGAAGCATCCGATGAGTAACCCGCCGACGTGGGCGGCGTTGGCGATCTGGCCGAAACCGATCATCGAGACCAGCCCGGACATGCAGATCACCAGCCACACCAGCATCATCACCAGCACACCACGCGGCAGGCGATACGCCGGGTTCGGTGCCAGCAACTGGAAGATCCAGCAGTGACCGAGCAGCCCGTACAACACGCCGGACAGGCCGCCGAACAGGGTCGGGCCGCTCCAGGCAAACTGCGCGTAGTTGGACACCAGGCTGAACAGCAGCGTCAGGCCGAGCAGATTGATGCTGCCCTGGCGCGATTCGATGCGCCGCCCCAGTTCCCAGTACCACATGCCGTTCATGGCCAGGTGGAGGATGCCGAAGTGCAACAGCATCGGCGTAAACAGCCGCCACCACTGCCCCGCCGCGAGGCTGTCGGCCAGTGGTGTGAAGTGGATGTAATCGCCGACGACGCGAAAGTCGAGGAAGGTCAGCCAGCGCACGGTCTCAAGGTTGTCACCCAGGTACGTCAGGCCGCCGACCAGCAGGCTCAGCAGCAGGATGAAACCGGTGGCCCTGGCGTGTTTGAGTTGCTCGGCGAAGCTTGGACGCTTGAAGGTCGGGGCCAGCGGGATGTCGAGTTGCTGATCGGGATCGCCGGCCGGAAAACGCTCGTACAGCGAACGCACATCCTCACTGATTTCCGACGGTGCCCACAGCACCTGCTCCCCCGCCTCCTCGCTGACCCGATGGGGCACCTGCATGCGTTGCAACAGTTTGACAAAACCGCTCAGGTCTACCGCCAACGGCAGACGCAATACCGCTACCGCACTCATTGCAGCACCTCCGGCCGCTCGACATCGACCCAGACAAATTTATGCGGATCCAGGCGTGTTTCCTGATCCAGACGATAGGCCACCAGTTTGCCGTAGAGCACCGCGCTGTAATCGAGACACGCGAGGTTCGGGCGGATCGGTGCCGGTTTGCCGCTGCGCCAGTAATGGCCGACGAACAGCAAAGGCTCATCGACGCCGTAGCGCAGCAGGTTGTTTTTTTCGCTGGAGGTCAGCGGCTTCTGCGCCACCGGCTCCGGCAGTGCATCCGGCTGGAAGACGATGTCGCCGTAGGTTTTCGGGTCGTCTTCCCAGAACTTGGTACGAAAGAACGAACGCACCAGACCGTCGCCGCTGGTCATGGTCAGCCCATCCGGCAGGCGCATGTCGGTGCCGCGCAACAGGCGATCGAACACGGTGCAGGCAAAGCTGTCCGGGACTGCCGAGGCCTGCAGGAAGTGTTCGTCGATGCAGCCATTGGGGAACAACGCGCGCAGCGGCTCGATCAGCCCGGCATCCCAGCAGGCGTGGACCACGCGGAACCGCCCGGCATCGACAAACAGCGGCAACTCGTAGAACCAGCGCTGGAAATCGTGCCAGTCGCCGGAGTGGCCCTCGAACTGGGTCAGGGTCTCGTGCAACAGACGCGCATGGCGCGGCGTGTGCTCGCGGACAAACTGCTTGCCGCTGCCCGGAGGGGCCGGCGTGCTCCAGCCCAGTGCGTTGAATTCGTGGTTGCCCATGATGCACAGCGCCTGTCCGGCCTCGACCATGTCGTGGACGATGTGCAGTGCCTCGCGGATCCGCGGGCCACGGTCAATGATGTCGCCGACGAACACGGCCATGCGCGATGGATGCCGCCAGACCCCGCCTTGCTTGTGATAACCGAGTCGGTCAAGCAAGTGTTCCAGGGTCAGGGCGCATCCGTGCACGTCACCAATCAAGTCATAACTGCGCGCGGGATCGAGCATCAGTCGCCTCCACCACCCAACTTGCTGCCCCAGCCGAGCTTGGTCCGGCAGACTTCGTAGTAGTTGTGGTCGAGCGGGTGAATCAGCCGCAGCTTCTGCGCTTTCTTGCTGACGGTAATGGTGTCGCCCGGCGCACAGGTGAAGTGGTTCTGCCCATCGCAGGAGACCTGCGGGTAGATCTGCATGTTTTTCGACACGACGATTTTCAGCTCACTGTTGCCATCGACCACAATTGGCCGGCTCGACAACATATGGGGGTACATCGGCACGATCACAATGGCGTCCAGCTTGGGATGCATGATCGGCCCGCCGGCGGACAGCGCATAAGCGGTGGAACCGGTCGGGGTGGCGACGATCAGGCCGTCGGCCTTCTGGCTGCAGACGAACTGGCCGTCGATGTACAGCTCGAACTCGATCATCCGCGTCGATTTGCCCGGGTGCAGCACCACGTCGTTGAGCGCATCGCCCTGGCCGATGGCCTCGGCATGGCGGCGAACTTCGGCTTGCAGCAGGAAGCGGTTTTCCACCAGGTAATGGCCGTCGAGCACCTTGGCCACTTCGACTTCCAGCTCATCGGGACGAATGTCGGTCAGAAAGCCGAGGCTGCCACGGTTGATCCCCAGTACCGGAATATTGTGCTTGGCCAGCGCCCGTGCAGCGCCGAGCAGGCTGCCGTCGCCACCGACGACGATGACCATGTCGCAGACTTCGCCGAGCATCTTGCGCGATGAGGTCTGCAGGCCATGGCCCGGCAGGACTTCGGCGATGGTGTCTTCGAGAATCACGTGCAGGTGACGATCGAGCAGAAAGCGTTTCAGTCGGCGGACGGTATCCAGCACCTGGGAGCTGCCCAGGCGACCGATGATGCCGATATTACGAAATTGCTCCATGGGACCTCTGCGGACAATCGAAAACGCGAAAAACACGATTATGGGCGAAAGCCCGCCATAGACAAAATCCTTTCAGCCTCAAGGGTGCGCTCGTGTTTCAGGCTATGCTCGCAAGATGATCCTGTTTCCCGAGCTGCTCCAGTTGCCACACCAATTACGCCATCCGGAGGTGCGGGATCTGGCGTGGGTGATTCTCGCCCCGCCAATGCTCGCAACGACGCCGTGGCCGCAGCGTCACCCGCTGGCGGGCAGCGATTGGGTGAGCGATCCGCAGCGCCTGGAGCAGTGGCTGCGGCAACTCGATCGCGACAGTTATGGCTTGCTGCATTGGCTGTCCCAGGCGCGCACCCGGCGGCTGGGTCTGTATTACGAGCGGTTGTGGCAGTTTGCCGTGGAGCATGCGCCGGGCATTGAACTGATTGCCGCCAACCTGCCGATTCGCCGCGAGGGCCACACCCTCGGCGAACTGGACATGCTGCTGCGCGATCGTGACGGCGTGCATCACCTGGAACTGGCGATCAAGCTCTACCTCGGCCCGCAGCATGGCAACGGGCATGATACGGCGCAGTGGCTGGGCCCGGGCTGTCACGATCGACTGGACCGTAAACTGGCGCACCTGGCGGAACACCAACTGCCGATCTCGGCGCGCCCGGAAAGCCGCGCGGTGCTGGCGAAGCTGGATATTGAAGTGTTCAGTGCGCAGTTGTGGCTGGGCGGTTATCTGCTGTATCCGTGGCCCGGTCAGGCCGAACCACCAAAAGGCGCGCATCCGCAGCACCTGCGCGGCAGCTGGCTGCACCAGAAGGACTGGCCGGCGTTTGTCGACCAGCGCCCGCCCGGGCGCTGGCAACCCCTGCCCCGGCATGCGTGGCTGGCGCCGGCGCATTACCCGGCGGATCAGACCTGGAACGCTGACCATCTGCAGATGTGGCTGGAGGCCCTGGAACCGCTGGCCCCGGCGCAACTGATGGTACGCCTGATCGAGAACGCACGGGGCGAATGGGAAGAGGCGGAGCGGTTGTTTCTGGTGTCGGATCTTTGGCCGAATGTACCTGGCCAGGCGTGAGTTTTTGTAGCGTCTGTTCCGGCCCTTTCGCGAGCAAGCCCGCTCCCACAGGGGGACTGCATTCCAATTGGAATGCCGTTCAAAATGTGAGAGCGGGCTTGCTCGCGAAGGGCTCAACGCGGTCTAGATGGAAAGCCGCAGCGCCAAAGCCGCCAAGGTAATCAACAGCACCGGCACCGTCAGCACAATCCCGACCTTGAAGTAATACCCCCAGCCAATCCGGATATCCTTGCGTGCCAGCACATGCAGCCAGAGCAAGGTCGCCAGACTGCCGATCGGGGTGATCTTCGGCCCCAGATCGCTGCCGATCACGTTGGCATAAATCATCGCTTCCTTGACCACACCGCTGGCCTGACTGGCATCGATCGACAACAGGCCGATCAGCACCGTCGGCAAGTTGTTCATGATCGACGACAACAACGCCGTCAGCACCCCGGTGCCCAGCGCCGCGCCCCACACGCCATACCCGGCAAACACGTCCAGCCAACCGGCCAGATACCCGGTCAGCCCGGCATTGCGCAGGCCATAGACCACCAGGTACATGCCCAGCGAGAAAATCACGATCTGCCACGGCGCTTCTTTCAGCACCTTGCGCGTGGAAATCTTGTGGCCATGGGCGGCAATCGCCAGCAGCAGCGCAGCGCAGGCCGCCGAGATCGCGCTGATCGGAATGCCCAGTTGTTCGAGGAAGAAGCAGCCGATCAGCAGGATCACCAGCACCACCCAACCGGCGTAGAACGTGGCTTTGTCGTGGATTGCCGTGTGCGGCTGGTCGAGTTGTTCGGGGTCGTAAACCTTGGGGATGTCACGACGGAAGAACCACAGCAACACGCCCAGCGTCGCGGCCACACTGACGAAGTTGACCGGCACCATCACCGCGGCATAGCGGTTGAAGCCAATGTGAAAGAAGTCCGCCGAGACGATATTGACCAGGTTCGACACCACCAGCGGCAGGCTCGCCGTGTCGGCAATAAAACCGGCGCCCATCACGAACGCCAGGGTCGCCGCCGGTGAAAAGCGCAGTGCCAGCAGCATCGAAATCACAATCGGGGTGAGGATCAGTGCGGCGCCGTCATTGGCGAACAGCGCCGACACCAGCGCGCCGAGCAGCACCATGAAGGCAAACAGCTTGCGTCCACTGCCCCGCCCCCAACGCGCCACGTGCAGCGCAGCCCAGGCGAAGAAACCCGCTTCATCGAGCAACAGGCTGATGATGATCAGTGCGACGAACGTGCCGGTGGCGTTCCAGATGATCTGCCACACCAACGGAATATCGCTCAGGTGCACGACGCCGCAGATCAGCGCCAGCACCGCGCCGAGCGTCGCGCTCCAACCGACCCCGAGGCCTTTGGGTTGCCAGATGACAAGGGTAATGGTCAGCAGGAAGATCAGTGACGCAGCGAGCATTCGCGACAGCCTTCAAATTTCAAATGAGTGGAGACCCCAATGTGGGAGCGGGCTTGCTCGCGAAGGCGGAGTGTCGGATGCAAAATTGTCATCTGACACACCGCCTTCGCGAGCAAGCCCGCTCCCACAGGATCTCTGTTTTACCGCAGATCTGACCAGATTATTTTTTGTGTTGTTCCACAAACTGCCCATACGCATTGATGAAGTTCTGCAGGAACGGCTTGACCGACTCGCTCAGCTTGCCCGCTTCGTCAAACGCCGAGCCCGCGCCGCCCAGATACGCTTCCGGCTGCTGCATGCACGGCACGTTGAGAAACACGAAGGATTGACGCAGATGCTGGTTGGCACCAAAACCACCGATGGCCCCCGGCGAGACGCTGATCACCGCCCCCGGCTTGCCACCCCAGACGCTTTGGCCATAGGGCCGCGATCCCACGTCAATCGCATTCTTCAACGGCGCCGGCACCGAGCGGTTGTATTCCGGGGTGACAAACAGCACCGCGTCGGAAGAGCCCACCTGTTGGCGGAAAGTGCTGTAGGCTGCCGGCGGTGAATCGCCGTCGATGTCTTCGTTGTAGAGTGGCAGATCGCCAATTTCGACAATCTTCAGTTTGAGGTTCGCCGGTGCCAGCTCGGCCAGCGCCAGTGCGACTTTGCGGTTGATCGATGCTTTGCGCAGGCTGCCGACGACTACAGCGACGTTGTAGACATTGCTCATGGAAGACTCTCGACTGTCCGTGGGAAGAGCGTGTAGTTATAGATGATTCGATGACGGTTTCACCAGTGAGCGAGGGAAATTCCTCCGCGTTGATTATTTTTTTCCTGTAGGAAAACTTACAGGGCTTGATGACGGTCTACCAAGCCGCAAATCAAGCGTTTTATCTCCAGAGGTTCTAAGCAGATGGCAGCAGTACTCGTCGGTCAGTTCCATGCAAGAGATGCGGAAGGCCGCGTTTATTCCGTGCATGAGTTCCAGGAATCCACCCCGTCGGCAGACGGTCTCACCGGCATGGAGCCTGTCACCACCTACAAGCTGGCCATTGGCGATCGCGTCAAAAAGCTCAGTGACAGCGAGTTTTTGCTGGTTCAGTCGGACATCACCCTGATCCGCGAACCCGAGCCAACCGTCGCTCAATAACCGCGCGTTATGAGCAGAAGTCATATGCGCAGACTTGGGGTAGGATTCAGCCACTGACCCCACCTGCTGAACATGGACTTCACGCATGCGTTTACGTCATATCGAAGTGATTCAGGCGCTCTTGCAGACCGGTCACCTGGGCACCGCTGCCGAATGGCTGCAGCTCCCAGTGACCGAGGTCGAAGAGCGATTGCGCGAAGCCGAGAGTCAGTTGGGGTTCATGTTATTCGCCAGCGTTCGCGGCCGGCTGCAATCGACGCCTGAAGCGCGGGCGCTGCAAGTCGAGATCGCTCACGTCTATGAAGCGCTGGAGCCGGTGCAGCGCCTTGCCAGCAGCCTCAAGCAATACCTCGCCGCGCCCCTGCGCATCATCGGTACCCCGCCGCTGGCGCAACACCTGTTGCCACAGAGCATCGCGCTGCTGCGTCGGCGTTTGCCTGATGCGCCGTGCCGTCTGCTCAGCGCTGCCACGTGCGACATCGTGCGCAGCCTGCTGTTGCGCGAAAGCGATCTGGGCCTGAGCCTGCACGACCCCGAACACCCCGACATCCACGCCCGGCCGCTGGCCCAAGGCAAGCTGCAATTGCTCGCGCCCCACGGCTGGCTGCAGCCGAAGCAGAAATACATCTCCCTGCAGGACCTGGCCGGGCAGGCGATGGTCGGCCTCGAAGGCCACGACCCACTGAACCCGGCACTGGACAACAAACTCCAGGCCCTGCACCCGGCGCCGAGCATCCAGACCCGGGTGCAAACCCATCAGATGATGCGCAGCATGGTCGAGGCCGGTGAAGGACTGGCCATCGTCGACCCGTTCACCGCCCTCGGCGCGCGAGCGGGCGGACTGGACGTCTGCCCATTGTCACCGGCGGTGCCGATCAGCCTGTATGCACTGACCTACCAGCACAGCGCCACGCCGGCGGCGATTCAGACCCTGCTGACGATCGTCACGGAACAAGCCGGGGCGATGCTGGCGAGTTGAGCGGGTTTTCCAACGGGTTACCGAACAGTCGATACCAGAACAACGCGATTTCGGCGGTGTTCGGATCGATGCCGCGATAACGCAAGTGGTCGACGCCACCAATCTCGTAGCCGCAACGCTCATACAGGCGACAGGCACCGAGGTTGTTGTTCTGGGTTTCGAGCATGATCCCCGGCAGCTTCTTCTTGCGACTCCAGAACTGCGCCACATCCAGCAACGCCTTGGCCACGCCATGTCGGCGCGCCGGTGCATGCACCGCCAGTTCGTCGATGTGCGCGAAGCCGTTCCAATTGGTGCTGATCACCAGATGACCGACCGGCTCGTCGTCCAGATAAGCCATGAAAATCGCGCTGTCGGCGGCATCACGATAGCTGCTGAACTCCTCGGGATCGATGCCATAGCATTTGCGGTACGGCACAATCGGCGTCACTGCCCACTGCGCCACGGGCTGACCGATCACCGCCGCGCCGTAGGACGCCACTTCGAAACTGAAGTCGCTGCCCCAGATGTAGGCGGCAAAACCATCGTCGGCAACGCGCACCGACAGCCCTGGGTATTTTGGATTCATGACCGGTTGCATACTCGGAAAAGTCCTCATTCCTTGACGCAATCGACGGTGTACTGCCGTCCATTGCCTTCATCTTCATGTTGCAGTCCATGCACATCAGCGACAAAACCGGGGAAGCTGCTATCGAACGTGCGGGCAAATTTCAGGTAATCGATGATCGAGCGAGTCGATTCGGTAAAGCGCTCGCCGGGCATGATCAATGGAATGCCCGGTGGATACGGCACCAGCATCACCGCGGCGATCCGTCCCTCCAGCTCATCGATCGGCACGGCCTCGACCTCGCCCCGTACCAGATGATCGTAGGCGTGGGCCGGCTTCATGGCGATTTCCGGCAGCACCGTGTACATGCGCTTGAGGTGTTTGGCGGTGGCGTTGCTGCGGTAGCAGGCGTGCAGTTGATCGCACAAGTCACGCAGACCCATGCCGCGATAGCGCGCGGTATCTTGCTGCGCGACACAGGGCAGGCAGCTCGCCAGACTGACGTTGGCGTCGTAACTGCGCTTGAACTCGAGCAGCTCGGTGAGCAGCGTGCTCCATTTGCCCTTGGTGATCCCCATCGAGAACAGCACCAGGAACGAATACAGCCCGGTCTTCTCCACCACCAGCCCGCGCTCCCAGAGGAACTTGCTGACCACCGCCGCCGGAATGCCCTTCTCGCTCAGCGCGCCACCGGCATTCAAGCCGGGCATCACCAGCGTCACCTTGATCGGATCGAGCAGCACGTAGTCGTCGCTGACCTCGCCGAAGCCGTGCCAGTCGGCGTCCGGCTGCAACAGCCAGTCTTGAGTCTGCACCCGGTCGATGCCTTCGACACCCGGCGGCTGCCAGATCGAGAACCACCAGTCATCCGCAGCGATATGCTGGCGCAGATTGGCCAGCGCACGACGGAAACTCAGGGCCTCGTCGAAGGTTTCCTGCAACAGCGAACGCCCGGCCGGCCCTTCCATCATCGCCGAGGCCACGTCCAGCGAGGCGATGATGCTGTATTGCGGCGAGGTCGAAATGTGCATCATGAACGCTTCGTTGAAACGGTCACGATCCAGTTGCCGCGCGCCGCCGTCCTGCACATGAATCATCGAGGCCTGGCTGAACGCGGCGAGCAGCTTGTGCGTGGAATGGGTGGTGAACACCAGCGGGCTGTCTGCGGTGCGCGAAGTGGCCATGCCATAGCGCCCGGCGAAGAACTCGTGAAACGCCGCATAGGCGTACCACGCCTCATCGAAATGCAGCACTTCGACACTGTTGCCCAGGCTTTGCTTGATCAGCTCGGCGTTGTAGCACAAGCCGTCGTAGGTCGAGTTGGTGATCACCGCCAGTTTGACTTTCGGCGCGCGCCCCTTGGTGAGCGGACTGGCGTCGATCTTGGCCTGGATCGATTCGCGGCTGAATTCGCTTAGCGGAATCGGCCCGATGATCCCCAGCTCGTTGCGTTCCGGACACAGGTACAGCGGAATCGCCCCGGTCATGATGATCGCGTGCAGCACCGACTTGTGGCAGTTGCGGTCTACCAGCACCAGATCATCACGGCCGACCATCGAATGCCAGACGATCTTGTTGGCGGTCGAGGTGCCGTTGATCACGAAAAAGGTGTGATCGGCGCCAAAATTGCGCGCCGCACGCTCTTCCGCCTCAGCCAGTGGCCCGGTGTGATCGAGCAGCGAGCCGAGCTCCGGCACCGATACCGACAAATCCGAACGCAGGGTATTTTCGCCAAAGAACTGGTGAAACGCCTGCCCGACCGGGCTTTTGTGATACGCCACGCCACCGCCATGCCCGGGGGTGTGCCAGGAATAGTTGGAATCAGCGGTGTGCTGCACCAGCGCCTTGAAAAACGGCGGCAGCAGGCCATCAAGATACTTGCGCGCCGCCCGCGCCACTTGCCGGGCCAGAAACGGCACAGTGTCTTCGAACAGATAGAGAATGCCGCGCAGTTGATTGAGCTCGGCCATGGCATCGGCCGGGGCGTTTTCCAGGGTGACTTGTTCGCCCAGGGCAAAGATCGGCAGATCCGGCGCCCGCACCCGGGCCAGGCCGATCAGCTCGGCCATGTTCTGCAGCAAGTGCGAATGGGTGCTGGCGTCTTCGGCAGCGATCAGCATGCACGCCAGACCGTGATGGGTCGACGCCACCAACCGCCCTTCGGTGTAGTCGATGGCCGAAACGATATTGAAACCTTCCTGCTCCAACTCACGGGCGATGCCACGGATACGGTCACCGGCGACCGTGTCGGCCTTGATGTCGCGGTGGACGATCAACACCGGAAACTTCAAATCTTTGTACATGAGGCTCAGTGTCCTGAGGCGGCGGATCAATGTCTGCCAATGCACTCAGGGTAGAGGGTTGCAGCGAAAGTGGCGAGGGTGGCCAGTTGGCTTCATTGAGCACAGTGGCCGAGCAGCCCAGAGAGCAGTGCTTTTTGTGACGAGGGAGCAAGCTTCCTCGCCACAGAGGGGATCAGGCCTGAGCATCAGCCTCGGCGATCTGCGTCCACAGCGCCGGGCCGCCAGCGGATTTGGCAATGATTTCCAGCCGCACCTGATGCGCCGCCAGCTCTTCTTCCGTCGCACGAATGATCCGCGCAGGCTGACGATCAGCCGGCAGGCGGCGGATTTCAGTGGCGGAGTTGTCCGCGCCCTCGCCCGTGCCATTACCGTCAGAGGCATTGCCGGCCAGCGACAGGCTGGTCTGGCCTCCTGTCATGGTCAGGTAGACGTCGGCGAGAATTTCCGAGTCGAGCAAGGCGCCGTGCAGTTCACGGCCGGAGTTGTCGACACCATAACGCTTGCACAATGCATCGAGGCTGTTGCGCTGCCCCGGGTGACGTTCCCGGGCCATCATCAGGGTGTCGAGGATGCTGCAGTGCTGCGTGATGTCAGCACGATCGTGCTGGCCCATCAGAGCGAATTCGTTGTTGATGAAGCCAACGTCGAACGCCGCGTTATGGATGATCAACTGCGCGCCGTTGATGAACTCGAAGAACTCGTCGGCCACTTCGGCGAAACGCGGCTTGCCGACGAGAAACTCGTTGGTGATGCCGTGGACGCCGATCGCGCCCTCGTCACTCTCGCGATCCGGTTGCAGATAAACGTGAAAGTGTCGGCCCGTCAGGCGCCGACCGATCAGTTCGACACAGCCGATTTCAATGATCCGGTGACCATCGGTCACCGGCATGCCGGTGGTTTCGGTATCGAGTACAACGGATCTGGTGGCCATCAGTGTTCAATTCTCAACGGGGTCAATCGTGCAAAGGCGGCGATGTTAACACGCTCGGCGGGGTGTTTCAGTCAGACCGTATCGCGCCCATTCGCGAGCAGGCTCGCTCCCACAGGTAACCGCATTCCAATGTGGGAGCGAGCCTGCTCGCGAAGGCCACGACTCGGTGCAATGGAGGGAATCAGCTCTGCTTGTAACCGCGCACTTCGTCAACCCCCCGGTTGGCCAACTGGTCAGCCCGCTCGTTGCCGTGATGACCGATGTGCCCGCGCACCCACTTCCAGGTGACCTTGTGCCGGTTGACCTGCTCGTCCAGCTCTTTCCACAGGTCGGCGTTTTTCACTGGCTCCTTGGCTGCGGTTTTCCAGCCGCGTTTTTTCCAGTTGGCCATCCACTCGTTGATGCCCTTCATCACGTATTGCGAGTCAGTCACCAGCAGCACTTCGCACGGCCGCTTCAAGGCTTCGAGGCCACGAATGGCGCCGAGCAGTTCCATGCGGTTGTTGGTGGTGTTGGCTTCGCCGCCCCACAGTTCCTTTTCGACGCCCTTGCACACCAGCAAGGCGCCCCAGCCGCCGGGGCCGGGATTGCCCTTGCAGGCGCCGTCAGTGAACAGTTCTACGCTATCGACGCTTTCGCTCATGCCACTCTATCCAGAAAAATGCCTGGCCCCGTCAATCGCGGATCGACGATGGCCGCGGCCGGAGCAAGTCCGGCCACTATAAAAAGAAGGTTTACGGTTCGATACGACGGCGGTTGACCTTGGCCATCGGCAGCGGAATCAGCTTGCCCATCGGCTCGCGGCGCTCCTGGCGCACCGGACGCAGGCCGACCACGATCTTGCGCGCGACCAGTAAATAGAAGCCGCCGCCCGACAGTTGCCAGTCACCGGCCTTGCGTTCCCAGCCGGCCAGTCGGGCCTGCCACTTGGGCGACGCGAGCGGCGGACGATAGCACCCGAAGCGGCGTTTCTCCAGCGCAAAGCCCAGCAGATTAAGCCAGTCAGCCACCCGTGACGGCGAGATACAGCGCGCCTGGCGCAAGGCGTCGTGGGCGAAAACATGGCGCAGCCCCCAGGCGCTCCAAGGGTTGATGCCGATGATCAGCAAATGCCCGCCGGGCCGCACGCTGCTCGCCGCTTCACGCAGCAAACCGTGGGGCGACAGGCAGAAATCCAGGCCATGCTGCAACACCACCACGTCGGCGGCGTGCTCGCTCAACGGCCAGGCCTGCTCCTCGCAGACGATCTCCACGCCCGGCAACGGCGCACCGAGGCGCACGTTGCGCTGCACCTGCGGCGCTGACGGCGGGGTCTGGGCCGAGGGCCCGTAATGCACCAGATAACCGCCGAAGAAGCGGCCCAACTCGTCTTCGAGCATGCGCCGTTCTTCATCCAGCAGAAATTGCCCGAGCGGGCCGGCCAGCCATTCACGGGCCGCGCCGATCAACGCCAGCCAGTCGGGATCGGCCTGAGCGAACGCTTTATCGGTCATGTCATTCTCCAACGCCGCTAGAAGCTCTAAGATGCGCCAATGTTTTCCGCTTGGCGAATTCCGACGATGATACAGATCAGTGCCCTGCCCGCGTTCACCGACAACTACATCTGGTTGTTACAGGATCACCGCACCCAGCGTTGCGCCGTGGTCGACCCGGGCGATGCCGCGCCGGTGCAGGCCTGGCTGGCCGCGCACCCGGGCTGGGTGCTGAGCGACATTCTGATTACCCATCACCACCATGATCACGTCGGTGGCGTCGAGCGTCTGAAAGCGGCGAGCGGCGCCAAAGTCTACGGTCCGGCCAGCGAGAACATTCCGGGGCGCGACGTGCCGCTCCAGGACAACGACACGGTCAGCGTCCTCGGCTGGGACTTCGATGTCTATGCGGTGCCGGGTCACACCCTCGGCCACATCGCCTATTACCACCACGGCCTGCTGTTTTGCGGCGACACCCTGTTCGCCGCCGGCTGTGGACGCTTGTTCGAAGGCACGCCGGAACAAATGCACCAGTCGCTCAGCCGTCTCGCCGCCCTGCCCGAGGATACGCTGGTGTATTGCACCCATGAATACACCCTGAGCAATCTGAAGTTTGCCGCGGCGGTCGAACCGAGCAACCCGGACATCGCCGCCCGTCTGAAAGAGGTCAGCGAAAAACGCGAGAAAGGCGTCATGTCCCTGCCCTCGACCCTGGCCCTGGAAAAGCTCACCAATCCGTTTTTGCGCACCGCTGAAACATTGGTTACACAAAAAGTGGACGAACGGGCAGGCGCTCAAAACCGGGCGCCGAGTGAGGTTTTTGCGGCTCTGCGGGCCTGGAAAGATACGTTCTAAGTGACTCACCACTCGGTACAAAAATTCTGAATGGTTGACCGCAGGGGGTGCGCTTTCTAGAATCGCCCGACATTTTTGCCCGGAACTTACTTCCAGCCAATGTCGTCATCCATACGTAAGTCCGTCAATTCAGACACGTTGACCCGCTTGGCGCAAGCCATCGCGGTGGCTGTGTCCGCCACGCTGGCGGGCTGCTCCAGCCATGCTCCGCAGACTGAAGCGAGCCATACGCCGAACATTGCTGCGCGAGCCAAGCAGAAGCCGATCTGGCTGACTGAAAAGCCAAGCCCACAGGTGCCTCAGGACATCTGGGAGCGCATGCGCGGCGGTTTCCAGCTGCAGGACGGCCTGGGCGTGAACCCGCGCATCGAGCAACAGCGCCTGTGGTTTGCCAGCAACCCGTCCTTTCTCGAGAACGCCGGCGAACGCGGCAGCCTCTACATTCATTACATCGTCGAGCGTCTTGAAGAGCGCAACATGCCGCTGGAACTGGCCCTGCTGCCAGTGATCGAGAGCGCCTACAACCCGATGGCCTATTCCCGGGCCGACGCGTCGGGCCTGTGGCAGTTCATCCCGTCCACCGGCCGCTACTACAACCTGCGCCAGACCCGTTTTTATGATGGCCGTCGCGATATCACCGCCTCGACCACCGCCGCGATGGATTACCTGACCCGTCTGCACGACATGTTCAACGGTGACTGGCTGCTGGCCCTGGCGGCTTACAACGCCGGTGAAGGCACCGTCAGCCGCGCCATCGAGCGCAACGAGAAGCTCGGCCTGCCCACCGACTACTGGAACCTGTCGTCGTTGCCGGCGGAAACCCAGGCCTACGTGCCAAAACTGCTGGCCTTATCGCAAGTGGTGCTGGCCCCGGAAGCCTACGGGGTGAACCTCAACCCGATCGCCAACGAACCGTACTTCCAGGTCGTCGAAATCAACCAGCGCATGGACCTGTCCAAGGTCGCGGCAGTGGCCAACATCGACGAAGACGAACTGTTCCAGCTCAACCCGGCGTTCAAGCAACGCACCACCGTCGATGGCCCTCAGCATCTGCTGGTGCCGACGTCCAAGGCGCAACTGCTGACCGCCAGCCTGCAGACCATGCGGCCTGAAGAACTGATCAGTCCGCGTTCGCTGAAACCGGTGTTCGACGGCGCCGACCCAAGCGAAGTGGCGAAGCTCAAGCGCGCCTACCGGGTCAAACGCGGTGACAACCTCGGCTCCATCGCCAAGGCCAACAAGGTCGAAGTCAAGGATCTGCAGCGCTGGAACAAGCTGACTGGCAAGAACCTCAAGGTCGGCCAGACCCTGGTGATGCAGGACACCACCAAGCGCACCCCGGCGCGCAGCGGTGGCCGGGTCAACACGGTGATCGCCGCCAACAGCAAGACCAAAGGCAAGGCCGACAGCCAGCAGCAGACCCAGTACAAGGTCAAGCGTGGCGACACCCTGTACGTAGTGGCCAAGCGTTTCAACGTCGAGATGCAGCATCTCAAGCGCTGGAACCCGGGTGCCGGCAAGGCGTTGAAACCTGGGCAGATGCTCACGGTTTACCAGCCGCACTGACAGAAGAGCCCCTGACATTCAGGGGCTTTTTTTGCTTTTGGCTCCCACAAAAGCAAAAGCGATAGAACACGATTAACAGCGCATTAAACCGCTGTCTTTTTCCTGTCCAGACAAGCTGTTACTGTACGGCCCACAAAGCCCAAGCCGCCTGGACCGGATCTGACTTGAAGCGTCCCCTCCTCCTGCTCCTGATCAGCCTGGCCTTGAGCTCACCCGCAAGCGCGACGATTACCGAAAGTCATGGTTATGCGCAGTTCGGCACGCTCAAGTACCCGGCCAGATTTACCCACTTCGACTGGGTCAACCCGCAAGCGCCCAAGGGCGGTACGTTGCGGGTGATGGCGTTCGGCACCTTCGACACGGTCAATCCGTACACCTTCAAGGGCACCAGCCCGGTCACTACACCGAACTTCCTGCAGTACGGCATCAACGAACTGAACGAACCGCTGATGGTCGGCACCGGCCAGTATTCGCCGTCTGGTGACGAGCCGGCGTCGAGCTATGGCCTGATCGCACAATCGGTGGAGTACAGCGAAGATCGCAGCTGGGTGGTGTTCAATCTGCGCCCCGAGGCGCGCTTTCACGATGGCACGCCGATCACCGCCTACGACGTGGCGTTCTCCTATCGGTTACTGCTCAAGGAAGGACATCCGCTGTACCGTACCGCCCTGCAGGAAGTCTCACGCGTCGACATCCTCAACCCGCAACGCGTTCGCTTCGTGATGAAGCGCTCGGGCAATCCGCTGCTGATCCTGCGTCTGGGCGAGCTGCCGGTGCTGCCACAACATTACTGGAAAGGTCGCGACTTCAAGGCCACCACCTTCGAACCGCCGCTGGGCAGCGGGCCGTACCGCATCACCTCGGTAACGCCAGGTCGCCAGTTGATCTTCGAGCGGGTCAAGGACTATTGGGGCAAGGACCTCGCCGTCAATCGCGGCAAGTACAACTTTGATCGCATGGAGGTCGAGTTCTACCGCGACAGCGACGTCGCCTTCGAAGCGTTCAAGGCCGGTGAATTCGACATCTACATCGAACATCAGGCAAAGAACTGGGCCAACGGCTACAAATTCCCGGCCGTGCGCCGTGGCGAAGTGATCAAGGCGCAGATCCCGCACCAGATCCCGACCCAGAGCCAGGGTCTGTTCATGAATACCCGCCGCGCAACGTTTTCCGATGTGAAGACTCGCGAGGCGCTGGGGCTGATGTTCGACTTCGAGTGGACCAATCGCGCGTTGTTCAGCGACGCCTACAAACGCACCACCAGTTATTACCCCAACAGCGAATTTTGCGCGACGGGGCTCCCGGTCGGGCATGAATGGCTGATGCTCAAGCCGTACAAGGAGCAACTGCCGGCCAAGCTGTTCACCGAGCCGTTCACGTTGCCGCAAACCGACGGTCGCGGCATCCCGCGGGAAACCATGCGCAAGTCGCTGGCATTGCTCGCCGAAGCCGGCTGGAAACTCAACGGCCAGCGTCTGCAAAACGCCTCAGGACAGCCGCTGAGTTTCGAGTTGCTGCTGGTCAACCCGAACCTTGAGCGGATCCTGCAGCCGTACATCGAGAACCTCAACAGCATCGGCGTCGATGCGCGCCTGCGCACGGTGGATCGCGCCCAGTACAAACAACGTCTGGACCAGTTCGATTTCGACATGATCCTGATGACGCTCAACCAGACCCTCAGCCCGGGTCTGGAGCAATGGCAGTACTTCCATTCCAGCCAGGTCGGGGTCAAAGGCAGCAAGAATTACGCCGGCATCGCCAACCCGGTGGTCGATCACCTGCTCGAACAACTGCTCGCCGCGCAAACCCGCGATGAACAGGTCGCCGCCGGCAAGGCGCTCGACCGCGTGCTGCTGTGGCAGCACTACAGCATTCCCAACTGGTACCTCAATTATCACCGACTGGCCTACCGCAACCGGTTGGCTTTCGTTACCACGCCGCCCTACACCCTGGGCCTGAGCGCGTGGTGGCTGAAATCTTCGGAGAACAATAAATGAAGCCCATCCGCGCCCTGCTCGTGCAGGCCAGCGGTCTGCTGTTCGCCGGGCTGGCCTGCGCCGCCCCGCAACACGCCGTGACCCTGTACAACGAGCCGCCGAAATACCCGGCCGATTTCAAGCAGTTCGACTATGTGAACCCCGACGCGCCCAAGGGCGGGATCTTCCGTCAGGCCGGGTTCGGCGGCTTCGACAGCCTCAACCCGTTCATCAGCAAAGGTGTACCGGCCGATGACGTCGGGCAGATCTATGACACCCTGACCAAGCACAGCCTCGACGAACCGTTCACCGAATACGGCCTGATCGCCGCCAAAATCGAAAAAGCCCCGGACAACAGCTGGGTGCGCTTCTACCTGCGCCCGGAAGCACGTTTTCATGACGGCCATCCAGTGCGCGCCGAAGACGTGGTGTTCAGCTTCCAGACCCTGACCAAGGACGGCTCGCCGCTGTTTCGCGGCTACTATAGCGATGTCGAAGAGGCCATCGCCGAAGACCCGCTCAAGGTCCTGTTCAAGTTCAAGCACAACAACAATCGTGAGTTACCGCTGATTCTCGGGCAGTTGCCGGTGCTGCCGAAGCACTGGTGGGCCACTCGCGATTTCACCAAGGGCAACCTGGAGATTCCGCTGGGCAGCGGCCCCTACAAGGTCGCCGACGTGAAGGCTGGGCGCTCGGTGCGTTATGAGCGGGTCAAGGACTACTGGGGCAAGGACCTGCCGGTCAATCGCGGGTTCTACAACTTCGACGTGATGACCACCGATTACTACCGCGACAACACCGTCGCCGTCGAAGCGCTGAAGGCCGGCCAGTTCGATTACTGGCTGGAAATGACCGCGAAGAACTGGGCCAACGCCTACAACATTCCGGCGGTCACCGAAGGTCGCTTGATCAAGGAACAGATCGCCAACAGCAACCCGACCGGCATGCAGGGCTTTGTCTACAACCTGCGCCGCCCGGTGTTCCAGGATGTGCGCGTGCGTCAGGCGCTCGGCCTGCTGTTCGATTTCGAATGGACCAACAAACAACTGTTCAACAGTGCCTACTTTCGCACCCGCAGCTATTTCGAGAACTCGGAAATGGCCGCCACCGGCCTGCCGGACGCCGAACAACGGGCGATCCTCGAACCGTTTCGCAGCAAGCTCCCGGCCCAGGTGTTCAGCGAAGCGTTCGAGAACCCGAAGACCGACGCCAGCGGCATGATCCGCGCCCAGCAGCGCGAGGCCTATCAACTGCTGCAAGAGGCCGGCTGGAAGATCGTCGACGACAAAATGGTCGACGCCACGGGCAAACCGGTGGTCATTGAATTCCTGCTGGCGCAGACCGAATTCGAACGCGTGCTGTTGCCGTTCAAGCGTAACCTCGCCGACCTCGGCATCGATCTGGTGATCCGCCGCGTCGACGTTTCGCAGTACATCAACCGCGTGCGCTCGCGGGACTTCGACATGATCGTCGGCAGCTTCCCGCAATCCAACTCGCCGGGTAACGAGCAGCGCGAATTCTGGATGAGCGCCGCCGCCGACAAACCGAGCAGCCGCAACACCATGGGCCTGAAGGACCCGATCGTCGATCATCTGGTGGAAAACCTGATCAACGCCGATTCGCGCAACAGCCTGGTGGCCCATGCCCGGGCGCTGGATCGGGTGCTGCAATGGGGTTACTACGTGGTGCCCAACTGGCACATCAAAACCTGGCGCGTGGCCTACTGGAACCACATCGGTCACCCGAAAGTCTCGCCCAAATACGACATCGGGATTAACACCTGGTGGGTCAAGCCCGACGCGAAACCCGCCATAGAAGTCGAAACCAAACTGCAAGCCGACCCTGTGGGCACGGAGTAATCAGATGCTGGCGTATATTTTTCGGCGACTGTTGCTGATCATCCCGACCCTGTTCGGCATCCTGCTGATCAACTTCGTGATCATCCAGGCCGCTCCCGGCGGCCCGGTGGAGCAGATGATCGCCAAGCTCGAAGGCTTCGAGGGCGCCACCAGCCGCATCGCCGGTGGCGGTGCCGAGGTGTCGGTGGCAGGTTCCGCCTATCGCGGCGCGCAAGGCCTGGACCCGGCGCTGATCAAGGAAATCGAGCACATGTACGGGTTCGACAAGTCGGCCCCGGAACGCCTGTGGATCATGGTCAAGAACTACGCGAAGCTGGACTTCGGTGACAGCTTCTTCCGCGACGCCAAGGTCATCGACCTGATCAAGGAAAAGATGCCGGTCTCCATCTCGCTGGGGCTGTGGAGCACGCTGATCATGTACCTGGTGTCGATCCCGCTGGGGATCGCCAAGGCCACGCGGCATGGCAGTCACTTCGACGTCTGGACCAGTTCGGCGATCATCATCGGTTATGCGATTCCGGCGTTCCTGTTTGCGATCCTGCTGATCGTGGTGTTTGCCGGCGGCAGTTATCTGGACTGGTTCCCGTTGCGCGGGCTGACCTCGAACAACTTCGATGAGCTGAGCCTGGGCGGCAAGGTCCTCGACTACTTCTGGCACCTGGCGCTGCCGGTGACCGCGCTGGTGATCGGCAACTTCGCAACCATGACCCTGCTGACCAAAAACAGCTTCCTCGACGAGATCAACAAACAGTACGTAGTCACCGCCAAGGCCAAGGGCCTGACGCGCAATCGCGTGCTTTACGGCCACGTGTTCCGCAACGCCATGCTGCTGGTGATTGCCGGTTTCCCGTCGGCGTTCATCGGCATTTTCTTCACCGGCTCGTTGCTGGTGGAAGTGATCTTTTCCCTCGACGGGCTCGGCCTGATGAGTTTCGAAGCGGCGATCAATCGCGATTACCCGGTGGTGTTCGGCACCCTGTTCATCTTCACCCTGCTGGGGCTGGTGGTGAAACTGATCGGCGACCTCACCTACACCCTGGTCGATCCGCGCATCGACTTCGCCAGCCGGGAGCATTGAGATGAACCTGTCCCCTCTCAACCGCCGCCGGTTCGAACTGTTCAAGGCCAACAAGCGTGGCTGGTGGTCGCTGTGGCTGTTCCTGATCCTGTTCGGCCTGAGCCTGGGCGCCGAGCTGATCGCCAACGACAAACCGCTGGTGGTGCACTACGACAACAACTGGTACTTCCCGGCGATCAAGCGCTACCCGGAAACCACCTTCGGCGGCGAATTCCCGCTGGAAGCCAACTACAAGAGTCCGTACATCCGCGAACTGCTCAAGGCCAAGGATGCGTGGGTCTTGTGGGCGCCGATTCCCTACAGCTACCAGAGCATCAACTACGACCTGAAAGTCCCGGCACCCGCGCCACCCTCGGCAGACAATCTGCTGGGCACTGACGATCAAGGCCGTGACGTACTGGCACGGGTGATCTATGGCTTCCGTATTTCGGTCCTGTTCGCCCTGACGTTGACGGTATTGAGTTCGATCATCGGCGTGATTGCCGGGGCCTTGCAGGGTTTCTATGGCGGCTGGGTCGATCTGGCCGGGCAGCGCTTTCTGGAGATCTGGTCGGGGTTGCCGGTGCTGTACCTGCTGATCATTCTGGCCAGCTTCGTCCAGCCAAATTTCTGGTGGCTGCTGGGGATCATGCTGCTGTTCTCGTGGATGAGCCTGGTCGATGTGGTGCGTGCCGAGTTCCTGCGTGGGCGCAACCTCGAATACGTGCGCGCCGCACGGGCGCTGGGCATGCGCAACGGCGCGATCATGTTCCGCCACATCCTGCCTAACGCGATGGTCTCGACCATGACCTTCATGCCGTTCATCCTCACCGGCGCCATCGGCACCCTCACCGCTTTGGACTTCCTCGGCTTCGGCTTGCCGGCCGGCAGTCCGTCGCTGGGTGAACTGGTGGCTCAGGGCAAATCCAACCTGCAAGCGCCGTGGCTGGGCATGAGCGCGTTCGCCGTGCTGGCCCTGATGTTGAGCCTGCTGGTGTTTATCGGCGAGTCCGCTCGCGATGCCTTCGACCCGAGGAAGTGAAATGAATCAGGACAATCTGATCGAAGTGCGCGACCTGGCCGTCGAATTCGGTTTCGGCGAGCGCGTGCATCGCGTGGTCGAAGGCGTGAGTTTCGACATCAAACGCGGCGAAACCCTGGCACTGGTCGGCGAGTCCGGCTCGGGCAAATCGGTGACTGCGCACTCGATCTTGCGTTTGCTGCCCTACCCGATGGCCCGGCATCCGGCCGGCAGCATCAATTACGCCGGGCAGAATCTGCTGGGGCTGAGCGAGAAAACCATCCGCCACATCCGTGGCAACCGGATCGCGATGATCTTTCAGGAGCCGATGACCTCGCTCAACCCGCTGCACTCGATCGAGAAGCAGATCAACGAGATCCTCGGCATCCACAAGGGCCTGAGCGGCAAAGTCGCGACCAAGCGCACGCTGGAGCTGCTGGATATGGTCGGCATCCCCGAGCCGCACAAGCGCCTCAAGGCCCTGCCCCACGAATTGTCCGGCGGCCAGCGCCAGCGGGTGATGATCGCCATGGCGCTGGCCAACGAGCCGGAACTGCTGATCGCCGATGAACCGACCACTGCGCTGGACGTGACCGTTCAGCTGAAAATCCTCGATTTGCTCAAGGAACTTCAGGCTCGATTGGGCATGTCGCTGTTACTGATCAGTCACGATTTGAACCTGGTGCGAAGAATTGCGCATCGCGTATGTGTCATGCAGCGCGGTTGCATCGTCGAACAGGCATCGTGCGAAGAGCTGTTCCGTTCGCCGCAGCATCCGTACACTCGGGAATTGCTCGGCGCGGAGCCCAGCGGAGGCCCGGCGAGCAATAAAATCGGCGCGCCGCTGCTTGAGGTCGAGAACCTGAAAGTCTGGTTCCCGATCAAGAAAGGCCTGCTCAAGCGCACGGTGGATCACGTCAAGGCCGTGGACGGCATCAACTTCAGCCTGCCTCAGGGTCAGACTCTGGGGATTGTGGGGGAAAGCGGTTCCGGTAAATCCACGCTGGGTCTGGCGATTTTGCGGTTGATCGGCAGCAAAGGCGCGATCCGCTTTGAAGGTAAGCAGCTAGACTGCCTGACGCAGAATGAGGTTCGCCCGTTGCGTCGGGAGATGCAGGTGGTGTTTCAGGACCCGTTTGGCAGCCTGAGCCCACGGATGTGCGTGAGCGACATCGTTGGCGAAGGCCTGCGGATTCACAAGATGGGCACCGCAGCCGAACAGGAAGCGGCGATCATTGCGGCATTGAAGGAGGTAGGTCTGGATCCGGAAACCCGGCACCGCTACCCCCACGAGTTTTCCGGTGGGCAACGGCAACGTATCGCCATTGCCCGGGCTTTGGTGCTGAAACCGGCGCTGATCCTGCTGGACGAGCCGACCTCGGCGCTCGACCGGACGGTGCAGCGGCAAGTGGTGGAGCTGTTGCGTTCACTGCAAGCCAAGTACAACCTGACGTATTTGTTCATCAGCCATGACCTGGCTGTCGTCAAAGCGCTGAGCCACCAGTTGATGGTGGTCAAGCATGGCCAAGTGGTCGAACAGGGAGACGCGCAAGAAATCTTTGCCGCCCCTAAACATCCGTATACACAGCAGTTGCTGGAAGCCGCTTTTTTGGCACCAGCCACTGCGCAATAACCTGAAAGAGGAGCAACACATGGGTTTTCTCGCCGGTAAGCGCGTACTGATCGTCGGTGTCGCCAGCAAGCTGTCCATCGCATCCGGCATCGCTGCCGCCATGCATCGCGAGGGCGCTGAGCTTGCCTTCACTTATCAGAACGACAAACTCAAAGGTCGTGTTGAAGAATTCGCCCAAGGCTGGGGTTCGAGCCCTGAGCTGTGCTTCCCGTGCGACGTGGCCAGCGATGAAGAAATCGCCAAGGTCTTCGAAGCACTGAGCAAGAAGTGGGACGGCCTGGACTGCATCGTGCACTCCGTTGGTTTCGCCCCGGGCGACCAACTGGACGGCGACTTCACCGAAGCCACCACCCGTGACGGTTTCCGCATCGCTCACGACATCAGCGCCTACAGCTTCGTGGCCCTGGCCAAGGCGGGTCGCGAAATGATGAAAGGCCGCAATGGCAGCCTGCTGACCCTGTCGTACCTGGGCGCCGAGCGCACCATGCCGAACTACAACGTCATGGGCATGGCCAAGGCTTCGCTGGAAGCTGGCGTACGTTACCTGGCCGGCTCCCTGGGCCCGGACGGCACCCGCGTCAACTGCGTATCGGCTGGCCCGATCCGTACCCTGGCAGCGTCGGGCATCAAGAACTTCCGCAAGATGCTGGCCGCCAACGAAGCGCAAACCCCGCTGCGTCGCAACGTCACCATCGACGAAGTCGGCAATGCCGGCGCCTTCCTGTGCTCCGACCTGGCGTCGGGCATCAGCGGTGAAATCATGTACGTGGACGGCGGCTTCAACACCACCGCCATGGGCAACATCGAAGAGTAATCTTCGCTTAGCCAATAAAAAACCCGCCCATTGGCGGGTTTTTTATTGCCTGCAATTTCTTGAACACCCGATAAACCTGTGGGAATGGGCTTGCTCACGAAGAGGCCAGTACATTCAACATCGATTTCGCCTGACCGGACGCCTTCACGAGCAAACCCGCTCCCACGGGGTTTTGTGCCGTACCTGGATTTTGTGAACACCCGATAAACCTGTGGGAGTGGGCTTGCTCACGAAGAGGCCAGTACATTCAACATCGATTTCGCCTGAGCGGACGCCTTCGCGAGCAGGCTCGCTCCCACGGGGTTTTGTCCCGTACCTGGATTTTGTGAACACCCGATAAACCTGTGGGAGTGAGCTTGCTCACGAAAAGGCCAGTACATTCAACATTGATTTCGCCTGACCGGACGCCTTCGCGAGCAAGCCCGCTCCCACAGGGTTTTGTGCCGTACCTGGATTTTGTGAACACTGGAGAAACCTGTGGGAGTGGGCTTGCTCACGAAGAGGCCAGTACATTCAATATTGATTTCGCCTGACCGGATGCCTTCGCGAGCAGGCCCGCTCCCACGGGGTTTTGTCCCGTACCTGGATTTTGTGAACACTGGAGAAACCTGTGGGAGTGGGCTTGCTCACGAAGAGGCCGGAACATTCAACATTGATTTCGCCTGACCGGACGCCTTCGCGAGCAAGCCCGCTCCCACGGGGTTTTGTGCCGTACCTGGATTTTGTGAACACTGGAGAAACCTGTGGGAGTGGGCTTGCTCACGAAGAGGCCAGTATATTCAACATCGATTTCGCCTGAGCGGACGCCTTCGCGAGCAAACCCGCTCCCACGGGATTCTGTGCCGTACCTGGACTTTGTGAACACTGGAGAAACCTGTGGGAGTGGGCTTGCTCACGAAGAGGCCGGCACATTCAACATCGATTTCGCCTGTCCGGACGCCTTCGCGAGCAAGCCCGCTCCCACGGGGTTTTGTGACGTACCTGGACTTTATGAACGCCCGATAAACCTGTGGGAGTGGGCTTGCTCACGAAGAGGCCGGCACATTCAACATCGATTTCGCCTGGCCGGACGCCTTCGCGAGCAGGCCCGCTCCCACAGGGTTTGGTGTCGTGCGCAAATGATCGGCATGCCATTGATCAATGTGGGAGCGAGCCTGCTCGCGAACGCGATGTGTCAGCCAACACGCCGGCAACTGACAGATTGCTTTCGCGAACAGGCTCGCGCCCGCTGGGGTTGGCCCTGGACGTGGGTCAGGCCAGTTCCAGTTCGCGCACCTCTTGCACTGGTGCGACCTCAAACCGATCTGCCAGAAACGGCGTGATGTCCAGGGGCAGCGCTTCGTGATTGACCAGTTTGTCCAGTAGCACCCCGGTAATCGCCGAGGTCAGGATGCCCGTGCGGAAGTGCCCGCAGGCATTCAGATAGCCCTCCACCCCACGCATCGGTCCGAGTATCGGCAGCTCATCCGGCGACCCCGGACGCAGACCGGCCCAGGTGCGTTTGAGATTGACGTCCTTGAGTTCCGGCAGGCAGCGCACTGCGCCCTGCACCAGTCCGGCGATTTCCGGGTAGGTGGTGGTGACGTCGAAGCCTTTGTCCTCGGTGGTGCTGCCGATCAGGATTTCACCGTTGTCCTTTTGCGCCACATAGCAATCGCTGGTGGTCAGGCAGCCGTTGAGGATCTTCGGCATGCGCTCGGTCAGCAGGATCTGGCCCTTGACCGGTTTCACCGGAATGCGCACCCCGGTGGCCCACTCGCTCAGGTCCGCCGCCCACGCACCGCCGGCGTTGATCAGGGTCTTGCAGTGGAACACACCCTCCTCGGTCGTCTGCACACCGGTCACACGGGTGCCGTGGTGCAACACGCCGGTGACGTTGGTGTTGACGTAAATGTCTACGCCATTTTGCCGCGCGCCTTCCATGTAGGCATCCGCGAGGCGGAACGGGCTGACCTGGTGATCGCAGAGGAACTCCAGCGCACCACGGGCCTCGTGGCTGACGCTCGGCTCGGCTTCGCGCAGCGCCGCCTGATCAAGCCAGCGCACCTGATCGGCGAGGTGCGGAATGCAGCCGACGATGTGCTCGGCGTAGAGCCGGTCTTCGTCGTCATAGATGACGAATTTCAGCCCGGTCTTTTCGAACTTGAAATCCATGCCGTGATTGTCTTTCAGCTCTCGGTGCAACGCCGGGTACAGCGCGTTGGACTGCAAGGCGAAATCGAAGAACGACTCCGGCAGGATGTGCGGCGTACTGGCATCCACCGCCACAGCGGCGCCCTGGGTTTCGCGCTTGCGATTGGCCGACATCATGCGGAAGAAAATCACCCCGCACCCCAGCCCCACCGACTCGCCGATGGCCCATAAACCACCCGCCGACGCACGGGTCGCATTGCCCGGGCGTTTGGCGTCGATCAGCGCGACCTTGAGGCCTTGGCGTTTGGACAATTGATAGGCGCAGGACGCCCCGATCACACCGCCGCCGGCAATGATCACGTCATAGAACTTACTCATGGGAAGCGGCCTCCGTGCCGACGGACTGGAACGCGGAAAAAGGAATCGGATCGATCGGGAAACGCGGGCGCAACCAGCCGACGTCCTTGCGCCCGGTGGCCTGGCGCAGGCGGTCGCTGCAATAGCCGACGCACATCCGCCCCTGACAATCGCCCATGCTCACCCGGGTACGCATCTTCAGGCTGGCGATGTCCTGCACGCCCTGCTCCAGCGCCAGATCGATGTCGGCGCGAGTGGCATGCTCACAGCGGCAGATCACTGTGTCAGCGGCCGGCAGCGCAGTCTGGCCGACACCGCGTTCGGTGTAGCGGTCCACTGCCGCGCGGAAACGCACGATGGTTTTCAGCTTGCTCAGGAAGCGGTCGCGACGCACCCGCGCCAGATCTTCTTCGATAATCTCGCGCTGGAGCAGGATCGAGGTCGCGGCGATCTTGCCGGCGAGCATCGCCGCTTCACCGCCGCGAATCCCGCCCATGTCGCCGGCCAGGTGCACGTGCGGCTCGTTGCTTTGCTGCCAGATATTCGAATTGGCGCGCAGGTAACCGTCGTCACTGAAGCCGTGATCCAGGCCCATTTGCTGACTGAGCTGGGTGCGCGGAATGAAGCCGTAGCCGACGGCGAGGGTCTTGGCTTCGAAGCGCTCGATGCGCGTCAGATCCGGCTCCCAGGTGGCCGAGTACGGTGCCACCGAGACGCTTTTCAGCTCACCGTCGCCGTGCGCTTCGACCACACCCCAGCCGTAGTTCATCGCGATGCCGTGCAGTTTCAGATAGGCGAGCATGCTCAGGCCATCGAGGAACAGCTGTGGTTTGTTCAGCAGCGCCAGGCTTTCGCGGGCAATCCTGCCGAACGCGCAGGCTTCATACACGCCCGCGACCTTGACGCCGGACGCATGCAACTGGGTCGCCACCAACGGCAGCAGCGGCCCGGTACCGGCGATGATCACCGGCCCCTGCGGTTTGACCACGCCACTTTTGATTTGCAGTTGCAGGCCGCCGAGCATGATCACTCCCGGCAGTGTCCAGCCGGGGAACGGCACGCTGCGCTCATGACAACCGGCAGCCAGCAACAGCTGCGGGTAGCCAATCTCGTGCAGTTGCTCGTCGCCATCGAGCACCACCAGCGCCCGGGTGCCTTCGGCGCCAACCACGCGGTGGTTCAGGCGCACGTCGATCAGAGCGGCGTGTTCCTGGAAATCACCGTGCAGTTTGCCCAGTGCCTCGGAGTAGCGTGGCCCCAGATAGTCGAGCTGCACACCGTCGCGCAACGGCCCGCGATAGACCACACCTCCAAGGCGCGATGCTTCTTCGAGTAACGTGCAGCGCACCCCGTGGCGCGCCAGTTCGATGGCTGCCGCCATCCCCGCCGGGCCGCCGCCGACGATCACCGGTTGCTGGCTCATACGACCTCCTGCGCAGCAACGCGATTGACCTGGGTTTCGATCTGCATGCCGTCACGCACGACGGTCTGGCAGGCACGGCGCTTGTGCCGACCGTTGATTTTCACCAGGCAGCACTGGCACACGCCCATGCCGCAGTAGGCACCGCTGATCTGGTCATGATCATTGCGCGCAATCTGGCGCACACCGATGGACTGGATGACGCTGAGGACGGTTTCGCCGATGGCGGCAGTCACCGCTTGGCCGTTGATGTGGACGGTCATATCCGCCTGGGTCAGGGGCTGGATATCGAAGGTTCTTTCTAGGCAGTGCATTGCAATGTTCATCCGTGAATGTTCGGTTGAGGTTGTGTCAGCTCCTTGCTGCACTACACCGTGTCGACTTTTATTGCTTTGATTGGGGCGTCGACGCGGGTACTTCGTCAGCGCAACGAGATGCGCGTGAAGCACTGTAGTTCATACCTCAGCAAAGGCCTGGATCATTTACGTTAGGCGAAATGACCGAACGAAATATTGATCCAGGCCAGTGAAAGCGGTCGGATTGTTCAACGATCTCAGTTGGAGAAGACGAACTGCCCCTTGATCTTTTTCGAGCCCATGAAACCGAGGTCGGGAAACAGCAGGTTTTTCACCCAGGCCACGAAAAACACCATGGCCAGCGTGATGACCGCACCGATGATGACCGACACCGGGTCTTCGGCGTAATCCTTGAACAGCCGTGGCAACTGGCTGATCGAAAGCAGCATGTACACGGTGTAGGTCTGCGCCGAGTTGCGGTAAAAACCCCAGGCGAACAGCAGCGGCACACCGCCACCGAGCAATCCGAGGAAGATCGCAAAACCACTGCTGATGGTCAGCCCCAGTAGATAGCCGCCCAGCAGCCCGATCAACGCCTGCACGTAAATCAGCCCCAACAACACTTTGATCTTGCCGGCATGACGCTCAAGCAATTGCGGATCCGGGCGGGAGCCGATCCAGTAAGCCAGCACCTTGTCCTTGACCGCACCACCTGCCAGCGCCTGGAAGGTCTCGGTTTTCGAGCGCCCCGCCTCAAGCATCTGCATGGCCTGACGTTTGATTTCCTTCTTGTCCAACGTACTTTTCCTTAAATAGAGGGCTCGCGGTATGAAGCGCAGCGCTTCAGCCGCCGATTCTCGCCTTGTTGGACTGCAGAAAGCAAAAAGCCGCTTCCACCGTGAAGTGGAAGCGGCCGAGGCAATCGCCTCAGAGGGATCAGTGTACGAACAGGGCGATCAGGATGATGATCGGGATCGGCACGCCGAGGAAAAACAGCAGTAATGAGCGCATGGTGATTCTCCTTGCTTAACGGACTGGAGGCAGCGTGGTGGTAGTGGTGGCGTAGGTGTCGACTTCTACGTACTCGACCGCATCCCGGCGACGACCGCCGAAGGTAGCGGCGAGGCTGGCGAAGAACGCACCGGCAAGCAGCGCGATGAACATCCACAACGAAGTCCAGGCAGCGACTTTGGCAGCGGTGTCGGCAGCCTGTTGGGCTTTGACTTTGGCGTCGGCAATGGCTTTCTGGGTGCGGGCATAGACTTCATCGACACGACGTTCGGCGTCGGCCTGACTCAGGTTGGTCCGTTGGGCGACCAGTTGCGCCAGGTAGGTACGGTCTTCAGGGCTGAGTTGGCCGTTGGCCAGGCTTTGGGCGAAGATCCGGGTCACGGCGCCATGGGCGGCGTCATCGCTGACGGATGCCGGGCGATCGTCGCGGAACAGGCTGTCGACAAAGTAACCGTACTGGTCGCTGCTGGTGTTCGCAGCAGCGGTACCGGCCGCTTGAGTCACGGCAGCTGCGGCGCCACCGGCCACACTGGCACCGGCCTGCACACCGCCACTGATCACACTGCTGACCGAGCCGACCACCAGGACCGCGGTCACCAGCGTGGCCACGCACCAGGCAAGGAAACCATGGGCGGTATCACGGAAATACACTTCATCACCGTGCATGTTGGCCCACTTCACCCGCAGGCGACCGGCAATATAGCCGCCAAGACCCGACGCGATGATTTGCGTCGCCGCCAGCCAGACAATCGTCGAAATCCCCAGGCTCTTGGCGCTGACGCCCTCCCCGGCCCAGGGTGAAACGGCAGAAAATCCCAAACCGAAGCCGAGCAGCACCAAAATCATCGACAGTGCTGCGGCCGCCGCTGCGCCCGCGAAAATCGCGCCCCAGGACACGCCTGACACGTTGCTCGATTCTCCTTCGAAGGCAGGATAAAACCCATCAGAGGATCTATTCATTGTTGTAGTGCTCCAGGCATGAAAAATGGTGTTACAACTCGTCATCAGAGGAATTGCAGCGACCGTGCCATCTATCAACTTTAAATAAATCCTTATTTTTCAACAGGTTAAAAAGACTGAACTTCTAGAATCATTGCAATTTGCAACAAAGCACTGAAAGCAGCGGGTTTTATGCATTGGCACAAGGCGAGTCATTTGCGCTTGTAGCTTTTGTTTCCGCTTGGCGTCAGGCAATACACGCCGCCACGCGGCCCGGTGCAGAATGAGCCGGTACCGCAGGTGCAGCCATCATCGCTTTGCAGAAATTGCTGTGAGCGCGCCTGGCCCTTGATTCCGAACATTGCTGCGCAACTCTTCTTCGAACCACTGATGGAGCCGTCGTTGCACAAAAACAGATCGCCGTCGCAGCGATCGATGCCGCCCTTCTTCCCGGAACACGGTGTGTTGCCGGCCAGGGTTGCAGTGCTCAGCAGCATCAGCAACAAACCGGTGATCGGCATCCAGCCGCGGCGAATCGAAGTACGCACGGAACCACTCCTGTCGAAAATTATGGCCAGATGATATCAATGATCGCGGAAATAATTCCGCAGCCTTGGCAAATCGCAGCTAAAACATGAAAGTTAATTTAAAGCGTCACGGAAAATACTTGGCAAAATGCTGCCATTCCGTTTGAACCGATCAAGGCCTGCCCTATGACTCGTATTTTGACCATCGAAGACGACGCCGTGACTGCCCGTGAAATCGTCGCCGAACTCAGCAGCCACGGCCTGGAGGTGGACTGGGTCGACAATGGCCGCGAAGGCCTGGACCGTGCCGTCAGCGGCAACTACGACCTGATCACCCTCGATCGCATGCTGCCCGAACTCGATGGCCTGGCCATCGTCACCACCCTGCGCACCATGGGCGTGGCCACGCCAATTCTGATGATCAGCGCGCTCTCCGATGTCGATGAACGTGTGCGTGGCCTGCGCGCTGGCGGTGATGACTACCTGACCAAGCCGTTCGCCACCGACGAAATGGCGGCGCGCGTGGAAGTGCTGCTGCGCCGCCAGAACAGCGTCGCCACTCAGGCCACCACGCTGCAGGTCGCCGACCTCGAACTGGACTTGATCAGCCACGAAGCGCGCCGCGCCGAACAGGTGCTGACACTGCTGCCGACCGAATACAAGCTGCTGGAATTCCTCATGCGCAACAGCGGACAGATTCTGTCGCGGATGATGATTTTCGAAGAGGTCTGGGGTTATCACTTCGACCCGGGCACCAACCTGATCGACGTGCACATCGGTCGTCTGCGCAAGAAGATCGACGCGGCGGGCAATGTTCCGCTGATTCGCACGGTACGGGGCTCGGGTTATGTCATTGCCGAACCCGTCTGACGGCTGGCGTTCCTCCAGCAGCCGTTTGCTGGCGCTGTACAGTTCACTGTTCGTGGCGTGGAGCGCGATCCTCATGGGGGTCATGTATTTCGAGGTCTCCGGTTACCTCGACAACCTCGCCAAGCATTCGTTGATGCAGCGTCAGCATCTGTTTTCGCACTTTCGCGGTGAGCAACTGGAAGAAGCGCTCGCCGCCAGCATGACCTTCGACATCCGCGGCATCGACGCCTATGGCCTGTTCGACGCCCAGGGCGTGTACCTCGGCGGTGCGCTGCAGCAACTGCCCGAAGGCCTGCCGCTGGACGGCAAGATCCACACCCTGGATGACTGCGCTGACTCCGACGACCCGACCCTGCCCGCCGACAGTTGCGACGCGGTGGCGACCCAGACCCGTGACGGTCGCTGGCTGGTGTTGCTGCGCGACAACGGTTCGCTGTTCGCAGTGACGCGGATCATTCTGCATGCGTTGTTCTGGGGCGTGTCGCTGACGATTCTGCCGGGGATTGCCGGTTGGCATCTGCTGCGCCGCCGACCGATGCGCCGCATCCGGGCCATTCAGGACAGCGCTCAGGCGATTGTCGCCGGCGACCTGACCCACCGTTTGCCGCTGTCCAATCGCCGCGATGAACTGGACATGCTCGCCGCCATCGTCAACGCCATGCTTGATCGCATCGAACGGCTGATGCATGAAGTCAAAGGTGTGTGCGACAACATCGCCCACGACTTGCGCACGCCGCTGACGCGTTTGCGCGCGCAGTTATATCGCATGCAGCAACAGGCGGGCGAAGGCTCACAGGAAGCCGCGCAACTGGATCTGGTGCTGGCCGACGCGGATACGTTAATGGCGCGGTTTCGCGGGTTGCTGCGGATTTCCGAGCTGGAAGACCGCCAGCGCCGCTCAGGGTTTATCGAACTCGATCCGGTGCAGTTGCTGGAAGAGTTGCATGAGTTTTACCTGCCGCTGGCCGAGGAAGGCGAACTGCTGTTCGTGTTGAACATGCCGGAAACCCTGCCACGCCTGAACGGTGACCGGGCGCTGCTGTTCGAGGCGTTGGCGAATCTGTTGAGCAACTCGATCAAGTTCACCCCGACTGGCGGGACTGTGATCTTGCGTGGCGTGAATAACGGCGGGCATACGCGGATCGAGGTCCACGATTCCGGGCCGGGGATTCCCGAAGCCGAGCGTGAGGCAGTGTTCCAGCGTTTTTATCGGGCCGAAGGTGGACAACCGCAAAGTGGCTTTGGCCTGGGACTGTCGATTGTCGCGGCGATTGTCAGCCTGCATGGCTTCAATCTTGAGGTGGGCAGCAGTGAGCTGGGGGGCGCGAAACTGGTGCTGGATTGTCGGCAGAGTTTGATCGCCAATACCTGACAGGACATGGCCCCCCTATGGGAATCGTCGCACCGCCGCTCCCATAGGGGGATCTTTGTCACCTCACGCGGGGTAGTTCGCCCGCAGCGCCTCAAGACCACCCTGGTAGATGCCGCTGAACAACGCCACCACTTCCTCATCGCTCACGCCTTTGGCGGTAAAACGCCCCGACCACGTCACGCGAGCGCCCTGTCCATGGCTTTCAACCTTGAGGGTCGCCAGATAGTCAGTGGCCGGAAACGGCGCCTGTTCAATCGAATAGCTGTAGGTCTTCGCTGCGTTGTCGAACGCTTGCAGACGCTCGATGACTACGCCGCCATCGGCGGTTTGCAGGGTGCGCACGCGCCCGCCTTCGCTCAGTTCACTCTTGGGAATGAACGGCAGCCAGTCCGGCAGCGTGTTGAAGCCGCCGATCAATTGCCAGACCTGATCGGCCGAGGCCGGGATGTCGATGGTTGCAGATGCAGTTGCCATAAATAAACGTTGCTCCAGAAAGATTCGGGGTCAGATCGCCATGCTGTCGACGACGCCGCCATCGACCCGCAGGGCCGCGCCGGTGGTGGCCGAAGACAGCGGCGAAGCGATGTAGGTGACCAGATGCGCGACTTCTTCGACATCGGCCACGCGCTGGATGATCGAGGTCGGGCGGGCCTTTTGTACAAAGGCGTCAGCCTCATCACGCAGGCTGCGCCCGGACTCGGCCGCGGCGCCTTTGAGCATCTGCTCCAGGCCATCGGTGAAGGTCGGCCCCGGCAGAATGGCATTGACCGTGACGCCAGTGCCGGCCAGCCGTTTGGCCAGACCATGGGACACCGCGAGGTTAGCGCTTTTGGTCACGCCATAGTTGAGCATGTCGGCCGGCGTCGCCACACCGGATTCAGAAGACAGGAAAATCACCCGGCCCCAGCCCTGCTCGACCATCGCCGGCACGTAATGCCGCGACAGGCGCACGCCGGAAATCACGTTGACCTCGTAGAAACGTGTCCACTCGCTGTCCGGGGTATCGAAGAAATCCACCGCGTCGAAGATCCCGAGGTTGTTCACCAGAATGTCCGCGCGCGGTTCGGCGGCGAAGAGTTTTTCAGCGCCTTCGGCGGTGCCCAGATCGGCCGTCAGACCGCGCAACTGCGCCCCTGGCACCTTCTGCCGAATGCTCGCCAGTGCCTGTTCGACCTTGGCCGTTTCGCGACCGATCACCACTACGGTGGCGCCGGCCTCGGCCAGCGACTGACTGATGCCCAGACCAATGCCGGCGGTGCTGCCGCTGACGATTGCGAGTTTTCCACTCAGATCGATTTTCATGCTTTCACCTCATCGATTGGCAACGGTGCACGTTCGGACACCAGTTTTGCGTCGCGCAGGGCCTGCCAGAAACCGGCCGGAATCGTGGCCGACAATGCTGCGACATCTTCAGCAATGCGCCCCGGCTTGCTCGCACCGGGAATCACCGCTGCCACTGCCGGGTTGGCCAGCGAAAATTGCAGGGCGGCGGCTTTTACATCGACGTTAAACGTAGCGGCGATGCGTTTGATCTGCTCGACCTTGGCGATGATCTGCGGGCTGGCTTTCTGGTATTCGAAGTGCGCGCCGCCGGCCAGGATCCCCGAGCTGTAAGGGCCGCCGACCACGATCTCGACGTTCTGCACCAGTGCCGCGTCCATCAGACGTTGTAGCGCACGCTCGTGATCAAGCAAGGTGTAGCGCCCGGCGAGCAGGAAGCCATCGGGCTGCGCTTCCGCAAGGTCGAGGGTCAATTCGCACGGCTCGACCTTGTTCACACCCAACCCCCAGCCCTTGATCACGCCTTCCTCGCGCAGGCGGGTGAGGACTTTGAAGGCCCCGGTGCGGGCCTGATTGAAGTACTCCAGCCACTGATCGCCGTAGAAATCCTGAGCGATGTCGTGAACCCAGACGATGTCCAGGCGATCGGTCTGCAGGCGTTTGAGGCTGTCTTCGATCGAGCGCAGAGTGGCGTCGGCGCTGTAATCGTTGACGATCTTGTTCGGCCGACCGTGTTCGAACACCCCGCTTTTTTCGCCCAGGTCGCGGGCGGCGGCGTCCTCGACTTCATCGAGAATCACCCGGCCGACTTTGCTGCTCAATACGTAGTCATCGCGGTGGTATTGCTTGAGCGCCTCGCCCAAGCGGATTTCCGACAGGCCCGAGCCGTAGAACGGCGCGGTGTCGAAGTAGCGTACGCCGGCGTCCCACGCGGCGTGCACGGTGGCTTGCGCTTCGTCTTCAGGGATGGCGCGGAACATGTTGCCCAGTGGCGCAGTGCCGAAGCCCAGTTGGCCAGGCAGTTTGTCTTTCAAACTCATTGAGGAGTCCTCGTAGGTGTCTGGGTCTGTGTGACCGTTGGGCAGATCCTAGATTGCGGCGCCGAGACCGTCCAAGACATAATGTGCAGCACTTGAGTCCCTATAGGTCTTACATGATCGACATCCGCCAATTGCGCTACTTCGTCGCCGTCGCCGAAGAAGAACACGTCGGCCGCGCCGCCGAACGGCTGCACATTTCCCAGTCGCCACTGAGCCGGCAGATCGCCCAGCTCGAAGAGCGCCTGGGCCTGACGCTGTTCGAACGCAGTCAGCAGCGCATCCGCCTGACTCGCGATGGCCAGACTTTCCTCGCCGAAACTCGCGCCCTGTTGACTCACGCCAGTCGCCTGGAATCCCTCGGCAAACGCCTGGGCCGCGGTGAAGAAGGCGGCCTGTGCATCGGCTACAGCGAGAACGCCATGCACGCCGGGGTGTTGCCCAATGCGCTGCGGGTGTTGCGGGTCGATCGGCCGAATGTGCATGTCGCGCTGTACAACCTGAGCGCCGCTGAACAACTCGAAGGCCTGCGTCAGCGTAGTCTCGATATCGCCCTGGTGAGTGAGCCGCCGACCGATGACGATCCGGACCTTTTGGGCTTTCAGGTGCTGGACGATCCGATGCTGCTGGCGCTCCCGGAACAGCATCCACTGGCCCGGCTGGCGGTGCTGCGTCCGGCGGATCTGGCCGATCAGGAGTGGATCGGCGTGCAATCGCGTCAGGGCGCAAGCGACGAGTTTGTCAGTGCCTGCATCCGCGCCGGGTTCACTCCGGATGTGCGCATGCAGGCCACCGAACCATTCACCGCGTTGGGGCTGGTGGCGTCCGGGCTGGGGATCGCGATGATTCAGAAAGGCCTGAGCCACAACGCACCACCCGGCGTGATCCTGCGCGAAGTGCCGTGGCTGGCGTTCACCACACCGTTGTGGGCGGCGTGGCACCGGATCAATTTGCGGCCGTTGGTGGAGACCTTCCGCAAAGTCCTGACCGCCCCCGCAGACCAGCACACACTCCCCTGCAGGAATGAGCCTGCTCGCGATGGCGCCGACACATCCAACATCATCAGCGACTGACACACCGCCTTCGCGAGCAGGCTCGCTCCCACATGGGGCCGGCGCTGCGCCAGCGTCCCTGACACCACCCAATTAAAACCGTGGGAGCGGGCTTGCTCGCGAAGAGGCCATATCAGCCACTTCATATGCTGACTGACACCCCGCCTTCGCGAGCAAGCCCGCTCCCACATGGGGCCGGCGCTGCGCCAGTGCCCTGACACCACCCAATTAAAACCGTGGGAGCGGGCTTGCTCGCGAAGAGGCCATATCAGCCACCGCATATGCTGACTGACACTCCGCCTTCGCGAGCAAGCCCGCTCCCACATGGGGCCGGCGCTGTACCAGTGCCCCTGACACCACCCAATTAAAATTGTGGGAGCGGGCTTGCTCGCGAAGAGGCCATGTCAGCCACCTCATATGCTGACTGACACTCCGCCTTCGCGAGCAAGCCCGCTCCCACATGGGGCCGGCGCTGTGCCAGTGACACTGACACCACTCGATTAAAACAGTGGGAGCGGGCTTGCTCGCGAAGAGGCCACATCAGCCACCGCATATGCTGACTGACACTCCGCCTTCGCGAGCAGGCTCGCTCCCACTTGGGGCCGGCGCTGTGCCAGTGACACTGACACCACTCGATTAAAACGATGGGAGCGGGCTTGCTCGCGAAGAGGCCATGTCAGCCACTTCATATGCTGACTGACACTCCGCTTTCGCGAGCAAGCCCGCTCCCACATGGGGCCGGCGCTGTGCCAGTGACACTGACACCACTCGATTAAAACAGTGGGAGCGGGCTTGCTCGCGAAGAGGCCACATCAGCCACCGCATATGCTGACTGACACTCCGCCTTCGCGAGCAAGCCCGCTCCCACATGGGGCCGGCGCTGCGCCAGTGCCCTGACACCACCCAATTAAAACCGTGGGAGCGAGCCTGCTCGCGAAGAGGCCATGTCAGCCACCGCATATTCTGCCTGACACTCCGCCTTCGCGAGCAAGCCCGCTCCCACATGGGGCCGGCGCTGTACCAGTACCCCTGACACCACCCAATTAAAATTGTGGGAGCGGGCTTGCTCGCGAAGAGGCCATATCAGCCACCGCATATGCTGACTGACACTCCGCCTTCGCGAGCAAGCCCGCTCCCACATGGGGCCGGCGCTGTACCTGTGCCCCTGACACCACCCAATTAAAATTGTGGGAGCGGGCTTGCTCGCGAAGAGGCCATGTCAGCCACCTCATATGCTGACTGACACTCCGCCTTCGCGAGCAAGCCCGCTCCCACGGGTACAGCGCTACCACTGGCGATCTACACTCAGGGGACGAGCGATCTGCCGTGAGGTGCCCATGAAGATGTCTGCACAAATGATCGTGGTCGCGGTGCTCGCCACCCTCGCCTACCTGGGCCTTGCGGTGTGGGGCATTGGCGGGCCGGCGGTATTCTTTGCCCACGGGGCGCTGGTGGTGATTGCGCTGGCAACCGTGCTGATGGTGGTGGCGTCACTGTTCACCGATGTGAACATGAGCTCCGGCGAGCGTGAGGATCGCGCCAATCGTTGGGTGATTCCGGCGTTCGCGGTGATCGGGTTGGTCAGCGGTTTTCTGCCGGCGTATTGCGACCGCGTCGACTTCTGGACCTTCGGCGCCGAAGGTGTGCGCTGGCTCGGTGCCTTGCTGTTTATCGTCGGTGGTGCGCTACGACTGTGGCCGGTGTTTGTGCTGGGCCGGCGGTTCAGCGGGCTGGTGGCGATTCAACCGGGGCATCGCCTGGTCACTGACGGCATTTACAGACGCCTGCGCAATCCGAGCTATCTGGGGCTGGTGGTCAACGCGATGGGCTGGGGGCTGGCGTTTCGTTCCAGCGTCGGGTTGATTCTGGCGGCGCTGACACTGATCCCGCTGATCGCCCGCATCCACTCGGAAGAGGCACTGCTGCGTGGCCAGTTCGGCGCTGAGTACGATGCCTATTGCGCGCGCAGCTGGCGGTTATTGCCGGGGGTTTACTGACCTGAGGTCACCGCAAATCCCTGTGGGAGCGAGCCTGCTCGCGAATGCGGTGGATCAGTCGACATCGCCTGCCACTGACAGACCGCATTCGCGAGCAAGCCCGCTCCCACACGGGCTGTTTTGTGTCAGCTTTTTTGCAGGTGCAATTGACCTTTGCCGTCGACGGTAACGCTGAGCGCTTCGTAACTGCCGACGGTCGCATGGCTGGTTTCGAGGGGATGCTGGTGCGTCGTGGTGATGATCATCAGCGCTGCGCCCGCCGCTTCTGCTGCGTGGATGCCAACGGTGGCGTCTTCGAAAATCAGGCAGTCGCCAGGTTCGACCCCAAGGCGCTTCGCCGCCAGGCGATAACCGGCCGGATCAGGTTTACCGACGCTCACATCCTCAGCAGTGATCATCACCGCAGGCTCGGAAATCCCCGCCGCCGCCATCCGGCGCAAGGCCAGGTCCCGTGGCGCCGAGGTCACCATGGCCCAGCGCCCGGCGGGCAGGCTGGCGAGAAACTCGGCAGCGCCGGGAATCTGCACAATCCCTTGCACGTCGTCGATTTCCGCCTGGGCAATGAACGCCGCTTGCGCCTCGGCGTCCACTCCCGGCAGGCTCAGGCGGCGGATGGTGTCGATGGCGCGCACACCGTGGATGGTCGGCAGAAACGTCTCGACATCAACCCCGTGGCGCTCTGCCCACGCGGCCCAGACCCGCTCGGCAGCGGCGATGGAGTTGAGGACGGTGCCGTCCATGTCGAACAGGAACGCGCCGAACGCGCGGTCGAAGACGTTATCGTGAGCAGACAAAAGGTCGCATCCTTTGACAAGACTTGGCAGATTGGCCGGGCAATGTAGCATTTTTGCCCTGCGATTCGACCTGCCACTTCAGTGCAGGCGCGGAGCCTTGGACTTGAACGCGCTGTCCACGCAGTCGAGCAACTGGCCGATAGCCCAGGGCTTCTTGATAAACGCCACCGGATGCTTGACCCCGGACGTCTCCGGGGTTTCATAACCGGACATGACCATTACCGGTTTGTCCGGCCAGCGCTCGCCGACCAGATTGGCCAGCCCAGCGCCATTGATTTCACCGGGCATGGTGATGTCGGTCAGCAGCAAGGCCACCTCGGGCGCGTGCTCTTCCAGATACAGCTTGGCGTCATCCGCGCTGGTCCGCGGTTCGACCACAAAACCTTCCTCCTGAAGAATTTCGCAGAGAAACTCCAGAATCAACGGATCGTCCTCAACCACTAGAATCAACCCGCCAGGAAGGTGCGCGCTCGACGTCGGTATTGGACTCATGAACTGGCACTCCCTGAATTGCATTAACGATTTAGCGGCTCGAATCCGCTGCTTATCTGGTATGAGCAGCGCGACCTGCATAAATTCATTTTTGATACAGGTCTTTTCTTAACAGTGCGGAGCGGCCTTGGGCGACAGGCGTTCGCCAAGCGGTTTTTGTGGTTAAAATGCCGGCCCTTTTACTTGCCGACCATGACTGATGAACCCTGAAGCCCTCGCCACCCTCCGCGCCCATCTGCTGCCTGCACTCGCCGCGGCACCGAGCGAAACCCGCCGCCTGTTCCATGGGCGCGGACGTTGCTGGCCGGGGCTGGAGCAACTGACGGTGGACTGGCTGCAAGGCGTGGTGCTGGTCTCACTGTTCAAGGAACCAGCGCCGGAGCAGCTCGAGGCGCTCAAGCAATTGCTGCTCGACATCAGCACCTCGGCGCAGTGGCAACAGTGCGGCGCCCACACTTTGCTGCTGCAACATCGCTACTTGCCGCAAAGCACCGCCGAATGGCTGCTGGGGGATGAAATCGACGAGATAAGCATTGTCGAGGGCGGCTTGCAGTACCGCGTCGATCTCGGTCGCAAGCAGAATGCCGGGCTGTTTCTCGACATGCGCTACGGGCGCAACTGGGTCCGCGAGCAGGCGGCTGGCAAACGGGTGCTTAACCTGTTTGCCTACACCTGCGGCTTTTCCGTGGCCGCGATCGAAGGCGGCGCCAGCCATGTGGTCAATCTGGACATGTCCCGCGCCGCCCTCAGCCGTGGCCGCGACAATCATCGCTTGAACGGGCATGACCTGAGCAAGGTGAGTTTTCTCGGCCACGACCTGTTCAAGTCCTGGGGCAAGGTGATCAACAGCGGCCCGTACGACCTGGTGATCATCGACCCGCCGTCGTTCCAGAAAGGCAGCTTTCTGCTGACCAAGGATTACCAGCGGGTGCTGCGCCGCTTGCCGGAATTGCTGACGCCACAAGGCTCGGTGCTGGCGTGCATGAATGACCCCTCGTTCGGTTCGGACTTTCTGATTGATGGCGTGACTCAGGAAGCACCCAGCTTGCGCTTCGAGCAGCGGCTGGAGAATCCGCCGGAGTTTGCGGATGTTGATCCGCAGAGTGGCCTTAAAGCGCTGGTCTTCAAACGCACGGAGTAACCTGACACCCCGCGCGCCCCTGTAGGAGTGAGCCTGCTCGCGATAGCAGTGTGTCAGTCACCACATGTGCTGGATGAACAGGCGCTATCGCGAGCAGGCTCACTCCTACAGGGGGTGTGGTGGGTCAGGGAGTGGGTGGGCGCAGTACCAGCGCAAACAGCTCGCCATGCCCGTTCACATTGAGTTTGTGATAGAGATTGCGCCGATGCACCTTCACCGTCTCCGGCGAAATGCCCATCTGCTGAGCGATGGCCTTGCTGGAGAAACCCTGCAGAATCAGCCGCGCGGTATCGACTTCGCGCGCGGTCAGGCGCGCATCGAAGCGGTCGAGCAAGGTCGCCAGGTCCCCCGCCACAGGTTCGGCGCCCGCCCCTTGCGGCGGCAACAGTTGCACATGGCGACGCATCGCTGCCAGCACCCAGTCGCGCACACACAGCAAGCGCCCCTGCTCGGCCAGATCGAAAGCGGTCGAGCGCCCCAGTGACAAGCCAAGCACACCGCCTTCGACGTTGATCATGAACTGCAACTCGTCCTCGCCCACCACCGAACGGAAATAACTCTGGTAATACTCGCTGTGCAGAAACTGGTCCGGCGCCACCGAGGCCAGGCTGTGCAAGCCGTCGGCAATGCCGGTCGAAGCGGTTTGATAAAACGGATCGAGCAGGTACATCCCGGCGCTGTAGCTGGCCAGTTCCTCCTGCTCATCGGCGCGCCCCTTGCTGTCGAAATCGATCAGTAATCGTGGCGCCTGCCCCGTCTTCATCAACGCCACCAGCGCATTGTCCAGCGGCACCAGCAGCCGCAACGTGTCCACCAGCGCGCGCCAGAAAGCGTCCTGGCCGACCGCGGCAAATACCCGCGCCAGACTTTGATGCACCGGCAACTCCTGCAACAACGCGTCCACGCACTACCCCTTTTGAGTAACCCATGATGGGAATGGGTCAGGCGTGACCGGCCCGATAGGCTGAGCACTCCCGATCATCACCGGCCTGCCGCAGGCCAGGAGTGCCGCATCATGCGTTGTCACCGTGGCTATATCAACTTGGGCCTGCTGGCCTGCATCAGCGTCGCAGGCGCCGCCAGTGCCGCCGATGCACCGAGCGTGCACGTCTACAACTGGTACGACTACATCGGCCCCACGACCCTGGCTGACTTCAAGCGCGACAGCGGCATTCAACCGGTCTACGACACCTTCGACAGCGCCGAAGTGCTCGAAGGCAAACTGCTGACCAGTCGCAGCGGTTACGACGTGGTGGTGGCGAGCAACTACAGTTTGCCGACGCTGATCAAGGCCGGCGCCCTCGCCCCGCTGCCGCGCGATCAACTGCCGGGCTGGAAGAATCTGGACAACGACCTGCTGAGCAAACTGGCCAATAACGACCCCGGCAATCAATACGCCGTGCCGTACCTGTGGGGCACCAACGGCATCGGTTACAACGTCGACAAGGTTCGCGCCGCCCTCGGTGACAAGGCGCCGGTGGATTCCTGGGACCTGGTGTTCAACGAAGAGAACCTCGCCAAGCTTGGCCAGTGCGGTGTGGCGATGCTCGATTCGCCGTCGGAAATGCTCCCGGTGGCCCTGCACTACCTCGGGTTGCCGCCCAACAGCACCCGCCCCGAGGACTACCAGAAAGCCGAAGCGCTGCTGCTCAAACTGCGCCCGCACATTGCCTACTTCAACTCGTCGAAATTCATCAGCGACCTGTCCAACGGCAACATCTGCGTAGCCGTGGGCTGGTCCGGCGCGATGCTCGAAGCCAAGACCAATGCCGAGCAGGCCAACAACGGCGTGAAGATCGCCTACAGCCTGCCCAAGGAAGGCGCGCCGGTGTGGTTCGACACACTGGTGCTGCTCAAGGATGCGCCGAACCGCGCTCAGGGCCTGGCATTCATCGACTACCTGCTGCGCCCGGAAGTGATCGCGCCAGTCAGTGATCACCTGTCGTATCCAAACGGCAATCGCGCCGCGACGCCACTGGTGGCCGAAGCCACTCGTGATAACCCGGCGGTGTATCCGTCCGCCACCGCGATGGCCACGTTGTACACCCTCGAACCGCTGCCCAAAGCCACCGAGCGGGTGCGCACGCGGGTGTGGAGCAAGGTCAAGAACGGCCAGTAAACCCACCACTATTTCCCTTGTGGGGTCGGTGAACAATCCAGCAACTTTAGAGAGACTGAATTCGATGAAACCGCGTGCCCGTGACCTCAATATCCGCATCGGCCAATTGCAACCCGGCCCGCTCAACGCCATCACCGACGTCCCCGGCGTGCGCGTCGGCCACAGTAATGTGCGCGGGCGCAGCGATGCCGGACGCGACATCTGCACCGGCGTCACCGTGATCGAACCGCGTCGCGGCTCGACCAACCAGCAACCGTGTTTCGCCGGGGTGCACGTGCTCAATGGCAATGGCGATGCCACCGGCCTTGAGTGGATTCGCGAGGCCGGGCTGCTGACCAGTCCGATCGCCTTCACCAACACCCACAGCCTTGGCGTGGTGCGCGATGCGCTGATTGCACTGGATCGCCAGCAGCAACCAGACGACGGCCGACTCTACTGGAACATGCCGGTGGTGCTGGAGACGTTCGATGGCTTGCTCAACGACATCAATGGTTTCCACGTGCGCCCCGAGCATGTCGCCGAGGCGCTGAATGACGCGCATGACGGTGCCGTCGAAGAAGGTGCAGTCGGCGGCGGCAGCGGCATGATCTGTCATGAATTCAAGGGCGGGATCGGCAGCGCATCGCGCCGTTTGAACAGCGCGCAAGGCGGATGGACGGTGGGGGCGATTGTCCAGGCCAACCATGGGATTCGCAGCGAGTTGCGGGTCGACGGTTATCCGGTAGGTCGTTACATGGAGCAGGTGGATTCGCCGTTCCTGCGCGCGGCGCTGCCACACCCGGGCATGGGTTCGATCGTGGTCTGCCTGGCCACCGATGCCCCGCTGCTGCCGCATCAGTGCACGCGTCTGGCGCAACGGGCCAGCCTCGGCCTGGCGCGCAGCGGCGGCGGCAACGAAGACCACAGCGGAGACATCTTCATCGCCTTCGCCACCGGCAATGATCACGTCCCGCCCGCCGCGTATGAAGGCAAAGGTGCACCCACCTGCGACGGTTTGCGCATGGTCAACAACGACCACATCAGCGAGTTGTTCCTGGCTGCCACCGAAGCGGTAGAAGAGGCGATCATTAACGCCCTGCTCGCCAGCGACAGCACCGCAGGCAACGGGCATGCGGTGCCGGGGCTGGACAAGGAAACCTTGCTCGCCGCCCTTGCCAGGGCAGGCTGGCCCGGCACCCGCTGACATTAAGATGCCCTGTGTGAGCGAGCCTGCTCGCGAAAGCGGTCTGTCAGTTGGCAATCAGTTCAACGTCATGGGCGCCTTCGCGAGCAGGCTCGCTCCCACCCAGAACCGGGAATATCCGGGTACCGAGCTTGCGCGCCGTCTGCAGATGCACCAGCGGATCACTCGACTCCGATTCCAGCAGCAACGTCGAACTCTGCACCATCGCCCCGCTGTAATCGAAAATGCCGTGCTCGATCTGCGCTTTCATCGCCGCGCCATAGCCGTGGCGTTCAAACGCCCCGGCGTCCGCCCCTCCCAGCCCGACCAAGTGCACCCGCAGACGCTGCAGCTTCTTCACATGCTTCTGGTCACTGCCGTAATCGAACGCCCAGCCATTGCTGAACACCCGATCGATCCAGCCCTTGAGCAGCGCCGGCATCGACCACCAGTACACCGGGAACACCAGCACCAGCGCGTCGGCGCGGTCAATTCGCGCATGCTCGGACTGCACGTCGGCGGGCGGATGCGCTTCGCGGTGATGCACGGCAAAATCCGCTGCGCCGAAAACCGGCTGGAAACCTTCGGCGTACAAATCAGCGATTTCAAAGGTATTGGCGGAGTCGGCCAGGGTCAGGCCCTCGGCAATCTGCATCGCCACGCTGTGCGTCAGCGAACGCGGTTGGTGATGCGCAATAACAATCAATGCGTGCATGGGGATTCTCCTGTAAGTTTGCGCTGACCAAGGGCTATATACTCTTGGTAAGTTACGAACAGTAAGTTACGTTTGGTATATTAGCGATGTCAACCACTGAAATGAGCGAAGCCGATTCCCCTGCCCAACCGCGCCGCCGTCTGTCGCGCGAAGACCGCAATCGCCAACTGCTCGACGTCGCCTGGCAGATCATCCGCGCCGAAGGCACCGATGCCTTGACCTTGGGCTATCTTGCGGAACAGGCCGGGGTGACCAAACCGGTGGTCTACGACCACTTCGTCACACGTGCCGGCCTGCTCGCCGCGCTGTACCGGGATTTCGACACCCGCCAGACCGCAGTGATGAACGCCGCGATTGCCAATGCCGAGCCGACATTGACCGGCACCGCACGGGTGATCGCCACGGCGTATGTCGATTGCGTGTTGTTGCAGGGCAACGAGATACCGGGGGTGATTGCCGCGCTGGCAAGCAGCCCGGAGCTTGAGAGAATCAAGCGCGATTACGAGGCGATCTTCCTCGAAAAATGCCGCAGCGATCTGGCGCCCCATGCCAATGGCGGACAGATCACCCAGGCCGGACTGCGCGCCATGCTCGGCTCGGCCGAAGCGCTGTCGCATGCCGCCGCCAATGGCGAGATCAGTGCTGCAGAGGCCAGCGACGAGTTGTTTGCGACCATCGTTGCAATGGTCGAACGCGCCGCCGCCCGTGCGACTGGCGGTACTTGAGCCGACCCCGGCACACTCCTAGGATGGAGTTACGCAGCGACTTGGCTCCTCCAGCGCTGCGTAGGCGCGGGTGTTCTGAACCCCAATCAAGCCCACGCCTTGTTCCACGCGCACCTTGAGCCTCACGGGCTCTACTTCCTCCCCATCAAAGAGCTTTGAGGCTCTTTTTTTGTCTGTGCATTTCAGGTGTCAGCGCCGTCAGCACCACGAATCGAACGCCACGCCCGGCAATAACTGTCGGCCTGGCCGATGATCAGCACCGCCACCGCCCTTTCCTGTTGCCGAAATGGTGAAAGATCGCGCCGACGCTGGTGTCGCATTCGGTCCCCTGCTTCGAATTCATAGCCACAAAAAAGCCCTTGCTGCGGGACGCGCAACAAAGGCTTTTGGAGGCAGACGGATAATCAGTGCAGCGTCAGGCGCTGGCGGACAAATGCCTCGGTGTGCCGGGTGACCTGATCCAGCTGCCGGTCGCGCTGTTTCTCGGCATCAAGCATCGCGCGCTTGCCGTTCTTCTGCAGCAGGTAGGTGTGGATCTGCTGCACTTCCAGTGAGCGGTAGATCGGCGTAGTGTCGATAAAACCGCGCAAGCCGTTGCTGCGGTAATGCCGGGTACTCATCAGCACCTGAGTCTCACGCGCGCCGATCACCTCGAAACCCAGCACCTCGAAGTACGGCACTTTGCCGACACTGCAGGTCAGCTCGGCATGCGGATAACGGGTGACCATCTCGCCGATCATCGCCCGCGCCACACCCTGGCGCCGGTACCCTTCGCGCACGGCCATGTAGGCGACGCTGCACGCTTCCCAATCGCCCTGCACCGGCAGGTACAAGAGGAAACCGATGACCAGCTCCGGGTCGTCCTCGGCCGTCGCGACCAGCAACTCCACCTCGGTGCCCTTCTCACCGTTCAGCGCTTCCAGATACAGATGCACCTCATAGCCAACCGCGTACTGATAGACGTTGTACAGCAGGTTGCTCGGGCCGAGACCGACCGCGCTGATGTCGGTCAGATAGTCGACCACCAGTTGCAGAATCTGACTGTTGACGCTTTCGGGGCATGGGGATTTGTAGTGGGTGATGCGTGGCATGACAGCTGAACTCCGGCGGTAAAGACATGTTGCCGGCGGTCGGGCTGCCAGCGAACCGCGACATCATACCGTGCCCGGCCCGGCCACGGCCTAAAGTTCCCGGATCCAGCGCCGATGCAGCGACTTCCAGCGTCTGCCATCACCAAGGATCAGGTCATGTTCTATCCCCGCGAATCTGCAAGAGACCACCTCTACAACCGTATCGTCTTGCTGACCGTCGCCTGCTGCGTCTTGTTGCTGCTGGCCGGCATGGCCCGACAGCAAGGCATTGTGTATGGCGCGCTGAATTTCAACGGCTTGGAAGTCAGCGGCACCGTCACGGAGCTGGAAGAGATCATGATGAACCGCAACGGCAAGATCATTCATTATCGTTACAGCGACACTCACGGCCAGACTCACGAGGGCCAGTATCAGGACGAACGCTACGCCGAGCACAGCCAATACGCAGTCGACGGCCCGGTGCCGCTGCTGGTATCGCGCTGGCTGCCGGACAAGAGCACCCTGGCCAGCGAGCTTCACACCTATCGTCCAGGCTTCTACATCATGACCGGCGGCTTCCTGCTCGGGCTGCTGTGCCTGCTGATCTCGGGCCGCACCTTCTGGCAGATCCAGGCCATGAAAGAGCAAGACCGGTTTTATTGATGCGCTGCGCATCCTTTGATGCCATGGCATGTTGGCGTGTTTGCCGATTGCGAACTACAAACAGGATGAGCGGGATACGCCCGCTCCCGCTTGCACGGGTGGCGCTGACCAGGATGCTCGGAGCATGGAATGAACACACGACGTCGATTTTTGCTGGCAACTTTGCTGTTCCTTGCAGCACCTGTGAGTTCCGCCGCCGACGGCCCCACGTTTAACGCGCCACACATGGATGTCCCTACCGCAGAGGTGCTGCAGAAGGAGTTCGCGATTCCTGCTCATCTGATCCCGCTGTATCAGATAGGTGGACACTTCTACACCGTTTCTTATATCGCCGAGCTGGCAGGTGTCGAACGCAGCAGAGCCGACAGATTGACGTGTTTTTCTCAGGCGCCGGACGCAATAAGCACTTACAACGCCATTCCGGTCTCGATCAAAAATACCTTCTACGACCGAGCCTGGCGGCACCAGATCGTCAATTCACTGCATTCATTGCATGGCGGCGACAGCCAGGCCGTCGCTGCCAGACGGTCCAACCTGCAAAGACTGGTGGCTGCCTCGTATGCGAGGGGCACAACGTCGGACTGGAAAACCGGCTTCCTGATCCACGCCCTCGGCGATAGCTATGCCCATGTCTACGGACCGCTTGAAGCCCCCCATGCCTACCCCGAGGCCTACGGGCATCTCTTCGCGCTGTTCCAGAGCCCGGATGACGTTTATGCCGGCGAGAATTACCGAGCGTTCGATGTTTACATCCACGCCCTGTTCGACACGCTCAAAGATCCGCAACACGCCGGGGAGCGCAGCAAAGTCGATGATCTCGCTGCGATCATCAAGAACAATGCCGGACAGGGTAATAAACAAGACTACCGACTCATTTCTCTGATGATCAGCCTGACACATGCGCCCATTTCGGAAAGCGATTGCACCCGCATCAATGCCGAACTGAACGAAGCGGATGTCCGCATATTCCTGGCCGAACTCACCCGTGAACTGAAAGCCCCTTAGCGCTCGACGAACCCTGCTGCCACCTGCTCGACCCTGAAGAAAATTTCATCTGCTGCAAACCGGATCTTTCGCCGATTTGGCGTCCAATTCTTCAACTGCGATGTCTTTTTCACGCAGGCCTTGAGGAGTTGTCATGAACGTTTTGCGTTCCCTGTTCAAATGGCGAAAGACCCTGCTGCTGGTGCCGATGACACTGGCGGCGCTGGCCAGTGCGCCGGTGTTCGCCCAACAAGTGGTGATCGTCCAGCAAGCCCCGCCGCCGATGCGCATGGAAGTGATGCCCGGGCCGCGTCACGGTTATGTCTGGGACCAGGGCCATTGGCGGTGGGAAGGACGTGGTTATGTGTGGATGCCCGGTCACTGGCAACCGGTGCGCTACGGCGCGCATTGGCGGCCGGGGCACTGGCAGGCTCGCGGGCCGAACTGGTTCTGGGTTGAAGGGCGCTGGGTGCGCTGAAATCTCGTCAACCTGAGCCTCTCAACTATAAGGAACTTCCCATGTCCAGAACCGTTAAAGCCTTGCTCGCTGCTTCACTGGTGGCCATCACCCTGTCCGGATGCGTCGTTGCCCCGGCGCGTCCGCACCGACCACCGCCGCCGGTGGAAGTCGTGCCGGTCATGCCTGCGCCGGGTTATCACTGGGTCGCCGGTCATTATCGCTGGGGCGGCAATGAATGGCGCTGGGTGCCAGGACACTGGCGGGCCTATTGACCCAAAGGGCTGGCGTCACTGCTGTGGCGCCACCACTTTGAATTTGATGGCGATGTCGTTGGACACCACCGTGTCCGCCCACTCCCCCGCCCCCAGCCCGAACTCGCTCCTTTTGAGTACCAGTTCGCCGTCGAAAATGCCGATCGCGCTGTCCGGTTTAAGCTCGACCGGCACCTGCACCTCGCGGGTGATGCCTTTGACGGTGAGCTGGCCGGTGACCAGATAGTGATTGTCCGCCACCTGGGTAAACCGACTGGACTCGAACAGCGCCACGGGAAAGCGCTGGGTATCGAACCACGCCGGCTTCACCAGCTCGGTGTTGGCATCGGTGCTGCCGGCGTCGATGCTGTTGAGGTCAATGTGCAACGTGGTGTGGGCGCCGGCGAGGTTGTCGCTGTCGAACTGCAGCGTCGCGTCGAACTTGCCGAAGGTGCCGTACATCTGCGAGCCCATCTGGTTGTAGGTGAAACTGATCTGGCTGGCAGTCGTGTTGACGCGGTTGTATTCAGCGGACTGCGCGACATGCATGACGCACAGGCAGGCAGACAGTGCCGCAGCGGTGAATCGGGCACGCATGGGATTCTCCGGACAGGGCAAACCTTCAAGGCTTCGACTGACTTAAGCAAACAACCTGCGAATGCGCCATGTCACCTGTCTGCCGAAGAGGCTCAACCTCAGACCAACCGCTCGATCTTCTGATGCTGCCAGACCAGTTTGTAATACAGGGTCTGCAACACCAGCATGCCCAGATACGCCACCGGGAACGCCATCCACACGCCTTGCAGGCCGTACTGCCCATCCAGCCAGTAAGCCGCCGGCAGTTGCACGCCAACCACACAGACAATCGCAATCGCCACCGGCACCAGCACCGTGCCGCTGGCGCGCATGATCCCGCCAATGATCGCCTGGAAGCCGAACACCAGCAGACTCCAGAGCATGATGTGCAGCAAGTGTTCTGCCATCACCCGGGTCGAATCTTCGGTCAGGAACAGCCCCAGCAACCAGTGCGATAACAGGTAACCCAGCACAATCAGACCGCCAGTGAGGCACACGTTGATCAGTAGCCCGGTGCGCAGGATAGGCGCCATGCGTTCCAAGCGCCCGGCACCGATGGCCTGCGCGCCGAGGATCGAGGCGGTGATCGCAATCGACAGCGCCGGGAATTGTACGTAGTTGACGATTTGCGTTACCGCGCCGTAGGCCGCCGTGGCCTGCGAGCCGTGCTGGTTGACCAGCGCGAGAATCACCAGCTCCGAGAGTGACAACACGATCATCTGCACCCCGGTCGGCAGGCCGATGCGCAGGACCTTGCCGAGAATCGCCGCGTCCAGCCGCAGTGCGGCGAAGAACTCGCGATCCGGTGCCAGCGGATGGTTCTTGCGAATCAGCCGCCACGCCAGCCACGCCATCGCCGACAGGTTACCCACAAGGCCGGCGTAGGCAGCACTCTGGATGCCCAGCTGAGGCAAACCGAACCAGCCACGAATCAACGCCGGGGTCAGCGCCAGCCCGACCGAGGTCGACACCATCAACGCCAACAACGGCGACACGGTATCGCTGACCCCGCGCAGCAATTGCGTGAACAGCACAAACACCAGCATCGACGGCAGAATCCACATCATCACGTGCGCATAGGCCACTGCATCGTCCAGCACATCCGCCGGCGTGCCCAACCCCTGCAAAGCCTGCCGCGCGAACACACTGCCGAGCACCGCCGCCGCCAGCCCGATCAACACGCCCAGCAACAACGTCGCCCCGGCAATTGCCTTGACCATATGCGCCTCGCGCGCGCCCCACGCCTGGCCGATCAACACCCCGGCGCCCGCGCCCAGCCCGATCACCAGCGCGATAAAGAAAAAGATGATCGGAAACATCCCCGACACCGCCGCCAGTGCCTGCGTACCGAGCATCTGCCCGATGTAGATGCTGTTGACCGTGCCCGACATCGACTGCAGGAAGTTGGACAGCACCATCGGCGCAAGGAACAGCAGATAGGTTTGCCAGAGGGGTTTGGTGGCACTGGGGGTTTGCATTGAGGGCAGATCCATCTCGGCTGCTGGGGACTGATAGACGACAGCTTCGGTGAGTTCAGGGCGATGATCAACGAACTTCTCGGTGAATGTTGAAGTTTTCATCTCGATGTCCTCGGCCCCACGGTTTACACGCGTTTTTTATTATTGCTGCGAGGATTACCGTCGAACCGTAGAGAGTGACCACTTTTTATCGGTCGCCGGCAGACCGGGTCGAGTGCGCGTAACCGGTACCCTCTTCAACACAATCGTGATAAACCGCAGGTTCGTTCATCCACTGAGACACTGTTCATGTCCTGCACCTTGCGTGTATCTGCAGGCGCCGTGCTGGCTCTGCTCGCCAGCACGGCCAATGCCGCCATGCCCTCTGCGACACCTGATCCACTGCAGCCTTTGCTGACGACCCTGAACCAACGCCTGAACATCGGCGACCTCGTAGCGCTGACCAAATGGGACAGCGGCAAGCCGATTCAGGACAGCCCGCGCGAAGCACAGGTCATCGCCAATGCCCGGACGCTGGCGAGCGAATACAAGCTTGATCCCGAAGAAGTCGCCCAGTTGATCGCCGCGCAAATGGAAGCGAACAAACTGGTGCAGTACGGGCTGCTGGCGCAATGGCAGGCGGCAGGTCGCGCGCCGGACACGCCGCGACCGGATCTGGCGAAACAGATTCGCCCGCAACTGGACCAATTGCAGAGCCGTCTGCTGCGCCAATACGCCGACTTCGTCCCTTATCGTCGTGACCCTGATTGTCCGGTCTGGCTGGCCAGGGCGCGTCAGGGTCTGACCCACGATGCATTGCACGATCTGGCCCTGACCCGCGCCACCGGGGAGCTGTGCATTCGGGCGGCGGGCCTCTGAATCGCGGGTTCCGGCACACATCGCTGGCGTCGATAGTCACCATCACGCCAATGAAGTTCTCATAAAAAATCCGCGGCGTAACATCGGCTCCAGACAAACCAACTACACCCCGGAGCACACGATCATGAAACGCCAAACCATCCTCGGCATCGCTTTCTCGGTTCTCGCAGTCAACGCTTTTGCAGCAACGCCCGCTCACACCCTGGTCGCTGAAGGCGGCTCGGACAAGTTGATAGAAAGCCGTCTGGCTGAAGGTGGTTCTGATCGTTTGCTGGAACGTCGCGTTGCCGAAGGTGGCTCCGATCGTTTGCTGGAACGTCGCGTTGCTGAAGGTGGCTCGGATCGTCTGCTGGAACGTCGTGTCGCCGAAGGTGGCTCGGATCGTTTGCTGGAACGTCGCGTTGCTGAAGGTGGCTCGGATCGTCTGCTGGAACGTCGCGTTGCTGAAGGTGGCTCGGATCGTCTGCTGGAACGTCGTGTTGCCGAAGGTGGCTCGGATCGTCTGCTGGAACGTCGCGTTGCTGAAGGTGGCTCGGATCGCCTGATCGAAAGTCGCAACGCCTGAACCAATGGTTCTCCCCGGAAGCCCGGCCTGATCAGCCGGGCTTTTTTTCATCTCGATTTTTTGCAGTTGTGGCTTGTTTCAACACAGGCCGTCAGCAATGACGACGCGGTAGCGAGCACTGGCGAAAGCTCCGACAAGAAGTGACCGAATCGACTGACTGGCAGCCCGACGCTCATTGCGCATACCATGCGCCGACAACTCCAAAACAGAATTCGCCCGCCCATGCTCAAAGCCAGTCTGCGAAGCCACCTGACCCTTTGGTTTGCCGGTTTGTCCCTGTTGACGCTGGTGAGCGTCGGTTTCTATGTCGGTCATATCGCCACCGAACAGATGAAACAGGCCAGCGGCAATGCGTTGTTGAATACCGCGCGTTCGGCAGCGACGTTGCTCGGTGATCAGTTGCGCGAACGCCAGTTGGAGGTTTACCTGCTCAGCCGCGCGCCGCACCTCGAACGGGGCGATCTGGACAACCCGGCGATTCTCAAATCAATGCAACTGCGCACCCAGGCCCGTGCCGAATATGCGTGGATGGGCGTGACCGATGCTCAAGGTCAGGTGCATCAAGCGGTCAACAATCTGCTGGTCGGTCAATCGGTGCAACAGCGACCATGGTTTCAGGCCGGTCTGCGCGGCGAGTACACCGGCGATCCGCACGAAGCCGTGTTATTGGCCAAATTGCTACCGGGAATGCCCAACGGCGAACCGCTGCGTTTCATCGACTTTGCCGCGCCTATCCGCAACGCCGACGGCCAGCTGATTGGTGTGCTGGGAGCGCACGCGCATTGGAGCTGGGTGACCCACATCGTCGAGTCTGCGGCGTTCTCCCATAAAAACACATCGCCGGATATCGAGGCGCTGATCATCGATCACGACGGCAAGGTGCTGTACCCCGAAGCGCTGGTGGGCCAGCAACTGGCGGTGAATGATGCGAAGTCGTCGGGCTGGTCGGTTGGCAACGGTTACCTGACCAGCATGGTCAGCGTACCGACGCCGCCGAGTACCGCGCTGTCCTGGTCGATCGCCGTACGCCAGCCGTTGGACACCGCCCTGGAGCCGGCGCGTCTGCTGCTCTATAAATTGTTGCTGCTGGGCGTTGCGGCGGCGGTCGGATTCGCCCTGGTGGCGTACTACCTGGCGCAATACCTGAGCCGCCCGATCGAGCAACTCGCGCACTCGGCCAAACAGGTACAGAACAAGCAGCCTGGCGCACACTTCCCGTTACAGCACCCGGTACTGGAAATCGCCCAGCTCGGTCAGTCAATCGACGCCATGACCCGGTCGCTGCTGGCCAAGGAACGCGAGCTACAGGAAGCGAACGCCTCGCTTGAAGCCATCGTCACCCAGCGCACCGCCGCGCTCATGCAGGCCAACGCCGAGCTGTTGAACCTGGCGACCCACGACGCGCTGACCGGCGTCTACAACCGGCGTCGCCTTGATGAAAAACTCAGTGAATACAGCCTGCTGTTCCGCCGTACCGGGCGACCGTTTGCCCTGTTGCTGGTCGACGCCGATCACTTCAAGCGCATCAACGATACCTACGGCCATGCGATTGGCGACGACGTGCTGCAGCAGTTGGCGCAGATCATTGAGGTCAACGTCCGCGCCACCGATTTCGTCGCCCGTTACGGCGGCGAGGAGTTCGCCGTGCTGCTGCCGGAAATCGCCCAGCCCGATACGCCGGACGTGGTCGCGGAGAAAATCCGCGCCGCCGTGGCCCAGTCGCACTTCCCCAACATCGGACAGGTTACCGTGAGCATCGGCGTCGGCCTGGCCGATCCGGCGGACAACAGCCACGCCATGCTGATCAAACGCGTCGACCAGCAGCTATATCAGGCGAAAGCGGCAGGACGCAATCAGGTGGCTTGATCAGCCTGAATGCCTTGCACAATGCCTCGGGATCGATGGCGTATTGCTCGGGTGAATAGCCGATGGGGTTGGCGTCATTGAACACGCGGACGCCATCCCGATTGCGGTGTCAGCGCACAGACAAGAGTGAAGCCTTGCGGGTACAGGCCGTGCATCCCTGCACAGCGCGAGTCGAGTGCGTGCACTCAGGTATTGGTTTTCAACTTGGTCCACAAGCGCGTCGACAACCGCGCAATCGCTGCCGGCAACTCTTCTACCGTGAACAACCGTTGCATCACGTCCTTGGGCGGGTAGATAGCCGGATCCTGCTTCACGTCCGCATTGAGGAACGGCTCGGCCGCCGCATTCGGATTGGCGTAGTGAATGCTGTTGCTGATGTTGGCCACCACTTTGGGGTCGAGCAGGTAGTTCATGTAGGCGTAACCGTTCTTTTCATGCGGCGCGCTTTTGGGCATGACCACCATGTCGAACCACAAGGTCGTGCCTTCTTTCGGAATCGAGTACGCGATGTTGATGCCGTTCTTCGCTTCCTTGGCACTGGCGGCAGCCTGAACGATGTCGCCGTTGAAGCCGATCACCGCGCAGACGTTGCCGTTGGCCAGGTCACTGATGTACTTCGAAGCGTGGAAGTACTGAATGTACGGGCGAATTTTCAGCAAGGCCTGTTCGGCCTGTTTGTAATCCGCTGGCTCATGACTGTGCGCTGGCAAGTGCAGGTAGTTCAGCGTGATCGGCAGCACCTGTGTCGGGTTGTCGATGAACGCCACGCCGCACTGGCTGAGCTTCTTGATGTTTTCTTCGTTGAAGAAAAAGTCCCATGACTGGGTGACATCGGTGCTGCCGAAGATCGCCTTGATCTTCTCGACGTTGTAACCGATCCCGGCCGTGCCCCACATGTAGGGGTAGCCGTACTGGTTGCCGGGATCGTTGACTTGCAGCTTTTGCAGCAGCACCGGGTCGAGGTTTTTCCAGTTCGGCAGTTGCGCCCTGTCGAGCTTCTGAATCGCTCCGGCCTTGATCAACCGCGAGAGAAAGTGGTTCGACGGACTGACCACGTCATAACCGGTGTTGCCGGTCATCAATTTCGATTCCAGCACTTCGTTGCTGTCGTGAATGTCGTAGGTAGTCTTGATCCCTGTGGCCTGGGTGAAATTGGCCAGGGTGTCCGGGGCGATGTAGCTGTTCCAGTTGGAAATGTTGACGGTTTCGTCGGCACAAGCGGCCGTGCTGGCCGCGAGCAGAATCGCCAGGGAAAGTGGATTGACGCGCATGGTCTGTCACCTGTGTTGAGTGGCTTTTGTTGTTGTGCGGTAGGCGAATATTCAGATTTCTGTTCTGGCCCTGACTGCCTCCACGCGCATGCGAAGCATGGCACCGATGTCGAAAAAAGGTCGCGGCGGCAGCCAACCGGGTTCGGCCCGTTGCATCACCGATTGCAGCAGCGGTGAATCAACGCCGGATGCCAGTTCCGCCAGTAAACGCCCCCACAGCGTGCCGCGCGCCACCCCTGAACCATTGCAACCGGCCACGGCAAACACGCCCTCTTCCACGCGCTGGAAAAACGCCTGACCGCTGCGGGTCGCGCTCAAGTGACCGGACCAGGTGTATTGCAGGTCTTGCTCACCGAGGAACGGAAAGCGCCGTTGCAGGCCGCGAACATGGTGCTGACGGCGCACTGCCAATTCACTCTCGGACAGATCCCGCGTGCGGTATTCGGCAGTGTTACGGATCATCACCCGACGATCCGGCGTCAGCCGCACCGTGGCACCCAACGGCCGGGTCGACAGCACGCCCCACGGCTCGACCGCGCCGATGGCCTGAAACTCCTGATCGCTGAGCGGCCGAGTCAGACTGGCGCTGAGTTCCATCGGGAAGGTACTGCTGTCATGGATTCCGACCCGGGGGATGAAGGCATTCAGGCACACCAGCACCCGTTTGGCCTCGACGCTGCCACTCACCGCATTGGCTCGCAGTCGCCCGTGGCTCATGCGCTCCAGGCGGGTGATGTCGGTGTGTTCGTAAACCGTGACGTTGCCCGGCAACGCATTGAGCAGACCTTTCACGTATTTGCCAGGTTGCAGCAGTGCATTGCCGTTGCCGCACCAGATCGCCGCCGTGTAGTGCGGTGTGCCGAGCTTTTGCGCCAGTGCCGCGCCCTGAAGAAATTCAGCGCGGGCACCCAGGGCGCGCAAGGTCGCCAGTTTGGCGTCGACATGGCTGAGCTTGGCGGCGTCGCTGACAGCGAAGAAATACCCGTTGTCACGAAAGTCGCAGTCAATCGCATGGTCGGCGATGCACTGGCGTACGGCGTCGCTGGCCGCACGGGAAATCGCCGTGTCGATTTCAAACCCGGCAAAGCCTGGTGCGCCGATCAATTCACTGTCGGCGGGATGCTCGTGGGCCACGACAAATCCCGAGTTACGTGCCGAAGCGCCTTGCGCCGCGCGCTGCCGATCCACCACTACGATGCGCGCCTGCGGGTGCATTTGTGCCAGGTTGTGCGCGGCGCTGAGACCGGTGATGCCAGCGCCGATCACCAGCCAGTCGGCGTGTTGCGTATCGCTCAGGCGACCGCGCTGTGGCGAACTGCCGGCCTGCGCGATCCAGCCACATACGTTTTCCATTACTGACCTCATTCGACTGTCGTTCCACGGCTTGCCTTTCGCCCTGCTCCATGCGTGAATCGCATGAAAAAACTGCAAAGGTCGCCGCCAGAGCTAAAATCTATAAGGTCCTGGCTTGCCCAACCAACGTTATAAAATCATCGAGCCATTCTGAAAACGCATGGATAAAATCCGCCACGTGCCCTCGCTGCAAGCCATGCAGACGCTGGTTGAAGTCGCCCGCTGCGCCAGCTTCACTCAGGCTGCACAGCAACTGTGCCTGACCCAGAGCGCCGTCAGCCGGCAGGTTCAGCAACTGGAAAGCCATTTCAACGTCGCGCTGTTCATCCGCACCAGCCGCAGCCTGCGCGTGACTCCGGAAGGCGAACAGGTTCTGGCCAGCGCCATCAGCATTCTCGACCAACTGAAAACCCTCGAAGAACGCCTCGTCCCGCAGAAGCGCCCGTTCCGTATCCGTATGCACGTGTCACTGGCGGTACGCTGGCTGCTGCCCAGACTCAGCGACTTCTACCTCAGCCACCCCGAGGTCTCGCTGGCGATTGAAACCGTTGCCACCGAAGTCGTCGAACCGGCCAGTGACAGCGACGCCTACATCCTTTATCTGTCGCAGCCGTCCGCTGGCGCGGATTGTCTGACGCTGTTCGAGGAAACCCTGGTGCCGGTGTGCGCGCCCAGCCTTGCGGGGGCACCCCGGTCAGTTGATGAGTTACAGCGTTTCGCCTTGCTGCATCGCTCGGCCGATCGGCAGGCCTGGATCGAATGGCTGGCAGCCAATGACGGCCAGCCGCTGGAGCGCTACCGGCACATCCCGTTCAACCTCGATGAGTTGGCGCTGGATGCGGCGGCGCGAGGTCTGGGCGTGGCGGTGACGGACATGACGCTCGCGGCGGAGTCCATCGAGCGTGGAGTGTTGGTGGTGCCGTTTGGGCAGCCGTTGAAGACCGGCGGAATTTACGCGTTGTGCCTGCAGCCGGCAGCGGCTTCAAATCCGGCGTGCGAGGTGGTCATGCAGTGGTTTGCCAGGCAGGCCGAGCACAATCTTTAATCGGAGAATTGCTGCAGATACGCCAGCAGGTTATCAATTTTCTCCTGATCACTCAGGCCCCAGAAAATCATCCGCGTGCCCGGCACCACGCCTTTGGGGTCTTTCAGATACGCAGTCAGCGTGTCGCGATCCCAGGTCACGCCAGAGTTTTTCATGGCGTCGGAATACACGTAATTGGCCGAGGTTCCGGCCGCTCGACCGATGATGCCGTTGAGCTGCGGGCCGAACCCCGGACGGGCGTCCGGCCCCACCTGATGGCAGCCGCCACACAGACGCGGGAAGATTTTTTCGCCAGCGCCTGGGTCGCCTGCGGCGCGGGTGGTCGAGCTGAACAGAACCGCGGTGGCGGTCAAGGCTAGCAAGAGTGCAACGGTGTTTTTCATCTAAGGTTCCGGAACGGCTTGAATCTGGCTGCGCAAGGGTAGCATTTGTACTCAGGGTCTCGTTTTACAGGTAAGCAGCGATGATCCTCCTGACAGTGATCAACGCCTGCTCCAACACATCCATTTCTACCGACCCCAGCGCCAGCCGAATCGCATGCGGCACATGCGCCGATACCGCAAACGGCTCGGCCGTGGTCACCGAAATCTGCTCGTGCATCAACTCCACCACGATCTGATCAGCGCGCACGTCTTCCGGTAATGGCAGCCACAGGAAGTACGAATTCGGATGGGCAACGCACGGCAAGCCTTTGAGCAACCGGGCGGCCAGTGCCTGGCGGGCCTGAGCGTCGCTGCGCTTTTGCGCTTCCAACTCGATCACGGTGCCATCGTCAAGCCAGCCACAGACAATCGCGGTCATCAGCCCCGGCGTGTTCCAGGTGGTTGCGCGGATAATCCGCTCCAATGCCGGCACGCTGGCTGCAGGTGCGCCGATGAAGCCAACGCGCAGGCCGGTGGCGATGTTCTTCGAAAGACCAGAGACGTAAACCGTGCGCTCCGGCGCAAGATCAACCAAGGGCCGCGGCGGGTTTTCCACCAGAAAGGCGTAGGCCGCGTCTTCGATGAGGGTCAGATCATGCCGCCGCGCGATGGCTACCAGTTCCTCGCGCTGCGCAAGCGGCATCACCCAGCCCAGCGGATTGTGCAGGGTCGGCATGCTGTACACGGCACGTACCGAACGACTGCGACAGAGTTTTTCCAGCGCTGGCAGATCCGGCCCGTGCTCGTTGACCGGGATCGCCACCACTTCCAGATGCAACGCTTCGGCCAGCACCTTGAACCCGGAATAAGTCAACGCATCGGCGGCAATCACGTCGCCGGGCTTGAGCAACGCCATCAGCGTCACCGCCAGCCCCTGCTGGGCACCGTTGACGATCAGCACTTGCTCGGCATCCACCGTCACCCCGCGACTGCGCAAATGCCGGGCAACCGAGGCCCGCTCATGAGCACGACCGGCATGCGGCTGATAGCGCAACAAGGCTTCCAGGTCACCGGACAACGCCAACTGACGCAAGGCGCTGCGCAACAACTGCGTCTGACCGGGCAACGACGGGTAGTTGAAATTGAGGTCGATCATGCCGGCCGCGACATCTTTCTGATCGATGCCCTGCCCCGGTGACAACGAAGTTTCACGCACAAAAGTACCGCGCCCGGTTTCGCCGCTGACCAGCCCCATGGCTTCGAGTTCGGCATACACCCGCGAGGCCGTGACCAGCGCCAGCCCTTCCTGCGTGGCCAGTTGCCGGTGCGTCGGCAGTCGCGTGCCGGGCGCCAGTCGACCGGTGCGAATGTCGGCGGCGTAAGTGTCAACGAGGGTCTTGTAACGGGAACGCGACATGTCGGGATGTATCCATGACAATTTTTTGATTGTCCTGATTCTCGATCATAGGATTCTCTCAAAGCAACCCACAATGAGCGTGAATCGTATGGAACGGACTTCGAACCTGAGCAGCCCTGCACTGGAAAAAACCAGCGGATGGATCAACGGCTTTATTGGCGTGGTGTTCTTCAGCGGCTCGCTGCCGGCCACGCGCCTGGCAGTGCTGGAGTTTGACCCGGTGTTTCTCACCGTCGCGCGTGCGGCCATTGCCGGCGTGCTGGCCGTGGCCTTGTTGTGGTTGTTCCGTGAACGGCGACCGGCAAGGGATCAGTGGTTGTCATTGGTCATCGTGGCATTGGGCGTCGTGCTCGGCTTCCCGCTACTGACGGCGCTGGCCCTGCAACACGTGACGTCGGCACATTCGATTGTGTTCGTTGGCTTGCTGCCGCTGGCGACTGCGTTGTTTGGTGTGTTGCGCGGTGGCGAGCGTCCGCGCCTGGTGTTCTGGATCTTCTCGATCCTCGGCAGCGCGCTGGTGGTTGGATTTGCCTTGTCGCAAGGGCTGTCCGCCTCGCCCACCGGTGACCTGCTGATGCTGGCCTCGATTCTGGTCTGTGGCCTCGGTTATGCCGAAGGCGCAAAGCTGTCGCGCACGCTGGGTGGCTGGCAGGTGATCTGTTGGGCGCTGGTCTTGTCGCTGCCATTGATGGTCGTCGCGAGCCTGTGGCTGGCGCCGCCGTCGTTCAGCGGCATCAGCGTGTCGGCATGGGTCTGCCTGGGCTACGTTTCGCTGTTCAGCATGCTGATTGCCTTTGTGTTCTGGTATCGCGGACTGGCCCAAGGCGGGATCGCGGCCGTCGGACAGTTACAGTTGCTGCAACCGTTTTTTGGCCTGGCCTTGGCAGCGACGTTACTGCATGAGCACGTCAGCATCGGCATGCTGGCGGTGACGGTAGGCGTCATCCTCTGCGTGGCCGGGGCCAAGAAATTCGCCCGGTAGTCCTCTTTGGGATCCCACTGGGATTGGTGGTGGATGAAGGATTTGGGGGCTGGCCAAGATCGAGGGTGGGAGTGGGCTTGCTCACGAAGGGGGCGGTACATCCGGCATCATTGTTGATTGATCTGACGCCTTCGCGAGCAGGCCCGCTCCCACAGTGGATTGGTGGTGGATGAAGGATTCGGGGGCTGGCCAAGATCGAGGGTGGGAGTGGGCTTGCTCACGAAGGGGGCGGTACATCCGGCATTGATGTCGACTGATCTGACGCTTTCGCGAGCAGGCTCGCTCCCACAGGGGGCGGCATATCCGGCATCGATTTTGATTGACCTGACGCCTTCGCGAGCAAGCCCGCTCCCACAGTGGATTGGTGGTGGATGAAGGATTCGGGGGCTGGCCAAGATCGAGGGTGGGAGTGGGCTTGCTCACGAAGGGGGCGGTACATCCGGCATTGATGTCGACTGACCTGACGCTTTCGCGAGCAGGCTCGCTCCCACAATTGATCAGTGGTGTTCCACTCCGGCGCGTTTCAACAGTTTCTTGCAGCGCTCGGACAGGTGAAACACCTGCAACTCCTTGCCAGCCTTGGCGTAACGCTCGCGCAAGGTTTTCAGCGCGGCAATTGCCGAGTAATCGACAAAGCTCAGATGCCGGCAATCCAGCGTGACTTTGGCTGGGTCATTGGCCGGATCGAACTGGTTGAGGAACGGCGTGGTCGAGGCAAAAAACAGCGTGCCGTGCAGGCGGTAGAGTTTGCTACCGTCAGCTTCGAGGTGCGCGTCGGCGTACAACTCACGGGCCTGCTGCCAGGCAAAATTCAGCGCAGCGATGATGATCCCGCACAGCACGGCAGTAGCCAGGTCGGTGAACACGGTGATGGTGGTCACCGCGATGATCACCAGCACATCGTTGAGCGGCACTTTGTTCAGTACCCGCAACGAGGCCCAGGCGAAGGTCTGCTGCGACACCACAAACATCACGCCCACCAGCGCCGCCAGCGGAATACGCTCGATCAGCGGCGACAGAAACAGGATGAACAACAGAATCAGCCCCCCCGCCACTACCCCGGACAAGCGCCCGCGTCCGCCGGAGCTGAGGTTGATCACAGTCTGGCCGATCATCGCGCAACCGCCCATGCCACCGAATGCGCCAGAGACCATGTTCGCCGCACCCAGCGCCACGCACTCGCGATCCGGGTAGCCACGGGTTTCGGTGATTTCGTCGGTGAGGTTGAGGGTCAGCAGGGTTTCCAGCAGGCCGACCAGCGCCATCAGAATCGCGTACGGAGCGATGATCTGTAGAGTCGCCAGGTTCCACGGGATGTCCGGCAGCGCGAAGCTCGGCAGGCCGCCGGCGATATGCGCCATGTCGCCAAGGGTTCGGGTCGGTAAACCGAACAGGTAAACCAGCAGCCCCACACCAAGGATCGCCACCAGTGCCGGCGGCACCGCGCGGGTCAGGCGTGGCAAGAGGTAGACGATGGCCATGGTCAGCAGCACCAGCCCGGTCATCAGGTACAGCGGTGTGCCGCTGAGCCAGTGTTCGCCGCTCTTGAAGTGCTCCAGTTGTGCCAGCGCGATGATGATCGCCAGGCCGTTGACGAACCCGAGCATCACCGGGTGCGGCACCATGCGCACCAGTTTGCCAAGGCGCAGCAAGCCGAAAGCCATCATGATCAAGCCGCCGAGCAGCACCGTCGCCAACAGGTATTGCACCCCGTGCTGCACCACCAGCGCAACGATCACCACCGCCATCGAACCCGCGGCCCCGGAAACCATCCCCGGCCGGCCGCCGAACAACGCGGTCAACGTGCAAATGATAAAGGCGCCGTACAGGCCCATCAGCGGATTGAGGTGGGCCACCAGCGCAAATGCAATGCATTCGGGCAACAAGGCAAACGAGGTGGTGAGTCCGGCCAGGACATCGGCGCGCAGACGTATCGGTTTCATGGCTTACCTGACTGAGCGGCCGACGAGCGTGGCCGCGGATGTTCGTAAAAAAGCGGGGTGCGGATGTTACGGAATAGTTCGGAATCGAGCCAGCGATCGCTGACACCCGTCGACTCGCGATTTATGCTGACGCGCTTCTGCCACCATCGAGTACGACCATGACTGCATTGCTGAGTGCCCGCGACGTTTGCCAGCGCCTGCGCGAGGCAGCGCTGGGTGTACTGAAGTTCGAAAGATGCATGACACCCGTCGACGGCGGACTGGCTGCGGTCGATATCGAGGGCTGGCGTCTGTTGCTGGATGTTGAGGGTGGGCGCTTGCATCACTGTGACCATTGCCGCTGTCCGGACGGCCGCGAATGGCGGTTCGACAGCCGTTACGGCACCGACCCGGTGAATCTGCTCAGCACCTGGGAGCTGGCACAGATCGAGAGTCTATTGAAGCACTGAGCGCTTCATGGGCGAAGACGGTTGCCCAATGATGGCACTCTGCCCATAATTCGCCCCCCCTTTATTCCGCACGCAAGGAAACGCCGTGAAAAAGTCTCTGTTGTTGATCCCGATGCTGGCCGTGCTGCTGCAAGGTTGTGGCATGACCATGACTCGCTATGAGCCAAGCTACGAAAACGTTCAGAAGCTCAAGCAGACCCCTCCCCTGCATGCGATCAGCAATCCGCAAGTGAGTGCCGAGTCCGGCGAAGGTTCGCTGACGGTGCGGGCCAACCCGGTGCGCTCGCCGTCCGGCAGCATCCCGGCGCACATTCAGGACGCCATCACCGAAGAGCTGCGCAAGGCCGGCCTGCTTGATCCGCAAGCCCAGCGTCAGCTGAAAGTGCTGGTGGTGAAGAACAACTTGTCGGCCGGCATGGGCACAGGCGATGGCGAACTCGCTGCACGCTTTACGCTGCTTGACGGTCAGCACGTGGTCTACGACGCGACCAAGAATGTCAGCAGCCAGTGGAGCAGCAGCTTCTTCGGTTTCATTGCGATTCCGAATGCGGTGAATGCCTACAACCCGATGCTGCGCGATCTGCTGAAGGAACTGTACAGCGATCCTCAGTTCATTCAGGCCCTGAAATAAGGGCAAAAAAAAGAGCCGCGATTGCGGCTCTTTTTTTTCGCATCACGCCCGTGGAATACGCGTCTCGAGCGCCGAGTATTTCAGGTGGTTGTTGTCGATCATTTGCTTGAGCAGCGCATTGACCTGACGGGCGAACGTGTCATTGACCGCCGCCTTCGGGGTATTGCCCATCAGCGGAATGAACCAGATGCCGATCCAGGTACCCACCGCATCGTGGTTGCTCGCGGAGGTCAGGGCCTGACCCGTTCCGTCCACGGCTTCGAGGCTCATGGTGTATTGATCAGTGCCGTATGCCGGGATCACCCCCAGACTGAAACCACTGATGAAGCCCAGCACCATCGAACCGGCATTCGGCGGATGGTTGTACATTTTCAGGCGCAGGCTGTAATCGCCCGGTTGCTTCTGGAACTCGTCCAGCGTGACACGGCCAAACAGGCCGGAATCGCTCAGAATCTTTTGCAGCTCTGGTTTGAGCTGGTCACGTGCCTGCGGCACCTCTACAGCCGAAGCGCTTTTCGGCTCGCCCTGATAGAAGTCGAAATCCACATAGACATTGGGCTTGTTGGCGTAGCTGGCCATCGATGGCAGTTTGACCGGCGCCACTTCGTCTTTGGTGAAACTGGCACAACCACCCAGCGTAAACACCAGCCCCAGCGCCAGGATTTTCCCGAATTGCATATTGTCTTCCCTATCTGAACCGAGCCAAGTGATATCAAAGAGCCTCCATTGCGGAGGCCGGGCGGATTCTAGAGAGAGCAGTCGCTTGAGGAAAGACTGAATCGGGAAATTTACACAAAAAGTCAGTCCTGTCGCAGATCGAGCATATAGGTGTAATAACCGCTATCACGCACATAACCCAGTGACTCGTACAACCCCTGCGCAGTGAAGTTGTCGGTAGCGGTTTCCAGCACCAGCCCTTTGGCGCCGGTCTGCAGCGCAAAGTCGCGGGCCGTGTTCATCAGCAATCGTCCGACCCCGCGACCACGGGCGGCAGGCGCGGTGAACAGGTCGCTGAGCAGCCAGGTGCGGTGGGCATCGATCGAGGAAAACGTCGGATACAACTGTACAAAGCCCAGCGCTCCGCCGTTTTCATCCTGCGCAAGAAAAATCGCCGACTCATCGCCGGCCATGCGCTCGGCAATGAACGCTCGCGATTGCGCCAGATTCGACGGCTGCTGATAGAAACCGCGATAAGCGTCGAACAGCTCTGCCACCGCCTCCAACTGAGCCGTGGTCGCGCGCATTACCTGAATAGTCATATCCCCTCCCCGTTATTCCAATGATCGAACCAGCATAGCGCTGTCCGACGAGTTAGCTGGCCTCACCGCTATATAGTTTTGTATATTGCGAAACCGAATTCGCCAGAACCTGCCCATGCCATCCACTCACATCGTATTCCCATGAGCGCCATCCGCGTACGCAACGAGCAACTGATCCTCACCGCCGCCAGCGAGGAGTTTGCCGCCAACGGCTTCGACGCGACCCAGACACGCGACATCGCCGCCCGCGCCGGCGTGCCCAAGGCCAACCTGTATTACTACTTCCAGACCAAGGAAAACCTGTATTGCAAAGTCCTGCTGGGGTTCGTCGAACCGCTGCTGGAAGCCTCGGCAGCGCTGCGCGAAAGCGACGATCCGCTGATTGGCCTGCGCGCCTATGTCGCCGCACGCATCCGCATCGCCCGCGAGCATCCGGCGATTGCCAAAGTGTTCAGTGGTGAACTGCTGCTCGGCGGTCGACAGTTGCCGGACGAATGCCGTGACCTGCTGCACGCCGAAGCCCGACGCAACGTCGACTGCCTGCGCAGCTGGATCGAGCGCGGCTTGCTGGCACCGGTGGACCCGGAGCATCTGATGCTGTTCATCTGGTCGGCAACCCGCACCTACACCAACATCGGCTGGCAAATGGGCTGCATCACCGGGCGCCCGGTGCCGCAGGATGAGGACTACCAAACGGCAGCGGATACGATCACGCGGATGGTGCTGGAGGGGGTGGTGTCGGAGCCGGTGGCGAGTGCGCGAGGGTGGATGTTTGCGACTTGAGCCAAGCGGGGCCTGCAGGGCAGCCCCGTCGATGTGTCGCTCAGTCCCTCGCGGCAGAGAATCAGGGCATGAAATCCAGCGGCAAAGTCTCACCGTTTGCTATTCGCTTATGCCAGGCAAGCAGTGCTTCGGGCACACGTTTTTTCCATTGCGGTACGTTGGTGTAATAGCGGGCACGCAATTGACGCTGCTCATCGAACACCAATAACACGAGCCATATCCGAGCGTCCGGCGCTCGCATCAGGATGCCTGCATTGGTATTGGCCAGCCCACGTAACCAGAACTCATCGACCTGAGCATCCGGCACATCGCTGGAAGCCTCCCCCGTCACCATCGAGCCGCTGTTTTGCAACAACGTCTGATAATCGCCTTTGAGCAGCGTGTGCAACAGCTCGTTTTCCTGCTCAGTCCGCGCCACCCCCAGACTGAGCAGGTCGTAATCAATCGACAGTGACTGTTCCGACGCCACGTAGCGCCCGCCGTAATAGACCCCCATACCACCACCGCAAGTAGGGTCTGCACCATCTTGTGCAATGTCCAACAGTCCGTTGAATGCGCTGAACTTCAACGAACAGTCGTCTTGGGCATAGTGCGCTTCGCTGCCCTCAATGGTGGCGACGCCATCCATGTCGCCGGAGTTGGCGCCGGCCACGCCTGAAATATCAAAGGCGATATGAGTGGCATCGATACGCTTGGTATTCACCACAACCGCCGCTGAGACGCCCCATGGAATGAGCTGCCATGTCGCATCCCAATTGAAGGGTTTTGTCATGAACTCCAGGGCCTTGAGGCGCATCAGGTATTGCCGGCGCAAACAAGCAACATCCGCAGCACATTCATTGCGTTGCTTCAGCCAGCCTCGTTGATCGACCTTCAAGGCTTTCGAATCCACAACGTTCGGCAACGTAGCACGCCACAGCGAGCCCAGTTTCTCATCAAGATTCGAGATATAGGGATCAGAGCAAATGGTTTTTTCAGCCGGACTGGTGGCGCTAGCGCAATCGAAACTGCTGGCGTGTACAGCGGGAATGAACATCAGGGACGCCAGCAGAAAAGCGTGGCGGGGTTTCAAAGACAACATCGACAGATTCCATTCTTCGGGGCGGCGGCATTATGCCAGCGAAGTGTTGTCAGTGCTGCCACCTTCGCGAGCAGGCTCGCTCCCACAGGGGACTTATGCCGGACAGGGAAACCTGCGAACACCACACATTATTGTGGGAGCGGGCTTGCTCGCGAAGGCGTCAGGTCAGTCGACATTGATGCTGGCTGTGCCGGCGCATTCGTGAGCAAGCCCACTCCCACTTTCGATCTCGGTCAGCCGCAAATCCTTCATCCACCCACAATCCCCAGTGGGAGCGGGCTTGCTCGCGAAGACGTCGTGTCCGCCAACACATGCGTCACTGGCACACCGCTTTCGTCGGAACGCCGCCCGGAGCAGGCTCGCTCCCACAGGGGACTTATGCCGGACAGGGAAACCTGCGAACACCACACATTATTGTGGGAGCGGGCTTGCTCGCGAAGGCGTCAGGTCAGTCGACATTGATGCTGGCTGTGCCGGCGCATTCGTGAGCAAGCCCACTCCCACTTTTGATCTCGGTCAGCCGCAAATCCTTCATCCACCCACAATCCCCAGTGGGAGCGGGCTTGCTCGCGAAGACGTCGTGCCCGCCAACACATGCGTCACTGGCACACCGCTTTCGTCGGAACGCCGCCCGGAGCAGGCTCGCTATTACAGGGGTATTCGCGGGCTCTAGAAAACGATATCGGCTGCGGGTTTGACGTCGATACGGCCGGTAGCACCCGTCAGGTGCGCCAAGTCTTTGTTGTGTTCGGCGATGATGTCTTCGGCGCTCATGTTGCCGTTGTCGAGGGTGGAGTGGGCGTCCGCGACGAGCACCACGTCATACCCCAGTTGATGGGCCTGACGCACGGTGGCGTTGACGCAGTAATCGGTTTGCAGGCCGCAAATGATCAGGCGTTCGAAGTCTTCGCCGGGCAGCAGTTTGCCCAGGTCGGTCTGGTAGAACGAATCCGGGGTGGTTTTGCGTACACGCAGGTCCTGCGTGTCAGTCAGCAAGCCTTCGGCCAGTTGCCAGCCTTCGGCGTCGTTGGCCAGCGGGCTGTCCTTTTCTTCATGCTGAATCAGCACCACCGGCACACTGGCCTCACGCGCGCGCGTGCTGAGCTGGTTGATGGTGGCGATGACGCGGTGGATGTCGAAGCACTGGTACTGGCCGGAGCAGAGGACCTGCTGGACGTCGATGATCAGCAATGCGCTAGACATGATGGGCCTTCCTTGATCGATCCTTGAGACGGGGGCGGACCAGAGTCCGCCCCCCTCTTTTACGCCTGTCAGTAACCCAGTGACAACCCGGTATTGCGCCGTGGATCGTTGGCGCCGTAGAAACGGTTTTTGCCCACCGGCTTACCGTCCAGCGACGGCGCACCGACCAGGATCGCAGCGATATGGTTGGCGTCCTGCGGCCCCGCAAACTTGTGGCCCCAGCTCTCGAGGATCTTCTTCGTGTCGGGGCTGGCGGCGAAGTCTTCGAGGTTGGTTTGCTCCGGCATCCATTGCTGGTGGAAACGTGGTGCGTCGACCGCTTCCTGCAGGCCCATGCCGTAGTCGATGACGTTGAGCATGGTCAGCAAGGTAGCGGTGATGATCCGGCTGCCACCCGGCGTGCCGACCACCATGACCACTTTGCCGTCCTTGGTGACGATGGTCGGGCTCATCGACGACAGCGGGGTTTTACCCGGCGCGATGGCGTTGGCTTCACCCTGGACCAGACCATACATGTTCGGCACGCCGACCTTGGAGGTGAAATCGTCCATTTCGTCGTTGAGGATCACCCCGGTCTTGCTCGCCATCACGCCGGCGCCGAACCAGTCGTTGAGGGTGTAGGTCACCGACACCGCGTTGCCCCACTTGTCGACGATCGAATAGTGCGTGGTGTTGTTGCCTTCATGCGGCGCGACGCCGGGTTTCAACTCGGCGGAGATCCCGGCCTTCTGCGGCTGGATCGCGTTGCGCAGTTTGGTTGCGTAGTTCTTGTCCAGAAGGTGCTCAATCGGGTTCTTGACGAAATCCGGGTCGCCCAGATAGCTGTTGCGGTCCACATAGGCGTGGCGCATCGCCTCGATCTGGTAATGCATGCCCTGGGCCGAATGGAAACCCAGGTCCTTCATCGGATAGCCTTCGAGAATGTTCATGATCTCGCAGATCACTACCCCGCCAGAGCTTGGCGGTGGCGCCGAAACCACGTGGTAGCCACGGTAGTCGCACTCCACCGGGGCCAGTTCGCGGGTCTTGTATTTGTCGAGATCGGCCTGGGTGATGATGCCCTTGTTGGCCTGACTGGAGGTGACAATGGCGTCGGCTACCCAGCCTTTATAGAAACCATCGGCGCCTTTTTCAGAAATGGTGCGCAGGGTTTTCGCCAGATCCTTCTGCACCAGTTTCTGCCCGACCTGCATCGGTTCGCCGTTGTGCAGGAAGATCGACCCGGAATCGCGCATGTCCTTCTTGAACACATCGGTGGCGTAGTCCAGCAGATCGACGTCGCCCTGCTCCAGTTCGAAACCGTCTTCAGCCAGTTTGATCGCCGGGGCGATCATGTCCTTGCGCGGCTTGGTGCCGTACTTGCTCAGCGCCAGCTCCATGCCTGACACGGTGCCTGGCACTGCCACGGCGAGATGGCCACGGGTGCTCAGGTCCGGGACGACGTTGCCGTCCTTGTCCAGGTACATGTTGGCGGTCGCCGCCAGCGGGGCTTTTTCGCGGAAATCGAGGAACGTCTTGCGCCCGTCCGCCAGCTGAATGGTCATGAAACCGCCACCGCCGAGATTGCCGGCTGCGGGATAGACCACCGCCAGCGCATAGCCAACGGCAACCGCAGCATCCACGGCGTTGCCACCGTTTTTCAACACATCGACGCCGACGTGGGAGGCCAGGTGTTGGGCGGTGACCACCATGCCGTTCTCGGCGGCAACCGGTGCCACCGACGCAGCGTGGGCCATGAGGCAGCTCAGTGCCAGTGACGTCGCAATCAGCGTTTTGGCCAAAGGTTCGTACTTCATGAGTCGATCTCTTTTATTGTTTTTGGATTCTGTGCAGGACAGACGGGAACGCTTCAAAAGCAACAAGCAGTATGGTCGCTATTGCGATTTGCGCCTCCTCGATCAGGCAGTATGCTGGGCGCTCTTGCCGTGCCGAACCGGAGTTCTGCCCATGCCTTACACGTTCATCACCCTGCCCTCACCGGTCGGCGAATTGAAGCTGGTCGCGAACGGCGCACGACTGGCGGCCATCCTCTGGGAAAACGATAAACCAGGCCGGGTGCGCCTCGGGCCGATGACGCAAGCGCCGGACGATCCGTTCCTGCAGAAAGCCGCTCGGCAGCTACAAGAATATTTTGCCGGCAACCGCGACTGCTTCGATCTGGAGCTGGATTTCGTCGGTACCGATTTTCAGAAGAAGGTCTGGGCTGCGCTGCTGACCATCCCCTTTGGCGAAACCCGCACCTACAGCCAGATCGCCGAACAGATCGGCAGTCCATCCGCCTCGCGAGCGGTGGGCGCTGCGAACGGGCGCAATCCGATTTCCATTGTCGCGCCGTGTCATCGGGTGATCGGCGCGTCGGGGAAGTTGACCGGATTTGCCGGAGGGCTTGAGGCCAAGGAGCGCTTGCTGACGCTGGAGGGTGGCCAGTGGTCAGCGATTGGCACAACCGGGGATCTGTTCTGACTCAGGCACTGAACAGATTATTCATTGCCGCATACTGCAACAGCATGATGGTCTTGGCGTCGCAGATCTCGCCGCGATGGAACGCCGCCAACGCGTCATCAAAAGCCCATTCCAGCACTTCCAGTTCTTCGGTCTCCTCTTCCAGGCCACCACCCTCGCTGACCTTCGACTTCGCGTCGTACTCGGCGATGAAGAAGTGCAGTTTCTCGGTCACCGAGCCAGGGCTCATGTAGGCCTCGAACACCTTCTTCACCTCGTGCACGCGGTAGCCGGTTTCCTCTTCGGCCTCGTCGCGGATCCGCTGTTCCGGCGCCGCACCTTCCAGCAGCCCCGCCGCCACTTCGATCAACAAGCCATCGTGGCCATTGACGAATACCGGTAGCCGGAACTGTCGGGTCAGCACCACGCTGCGCTTGTCGCGGTTGAACAGCAGAATCGCTGCACCGTTGCCACGGTCGTAGACCTCACGGGTCTGGCGCTGCCAGTCGCCATTGTTGCGCAGGTAGTCAAAGGTGATTTTTTTCAACAGGTACCAGTCGTGGGACAACACCTGGGTGTCGACAATGTTGACCCGCTTGGCTGTGTCGGACATGACGCATGATCCTTCTGTCATCGCAAAGCCCCCATAGTCGAATAATCGCGCCCACAAAAAAAGCCCGGCAGTGCAGCCGGGCTCGTTTACGGGCGTCAACGTGGCTTCACAGATCAACCAAATGCCGATCGATGCGCTTGAGCACGCCCTGGATCAGGTTCATCGCACTGTCAGCCCGAAACGGCAGGTTGAGCGACGGCTCGCATATTTCCATCTCCATGATCATCGGCCGGCCGGCATAATCGCGGATCACATCGACCCGGCCATAGAGCAGCGGCAGCTCCAGGCCCAACACCTGCGCAGACGCCACAAGCGCGGAAAGCGCCACCGCCTGCTCTTCGGCATCCGCCTCTCGCGGCTGGCGAAACTCGGGGGTCGGAACGTTGACCGTGCCGTCCGCCATGAGCATGGCGCCCTTGCGGATGGAATGGCTGAACGTGTCATCGAAGAACGTCAGGTCCGTTTCGCCATACGTGTCGATGGTGGTGATGTACGGCTGGATGATCACATGCGAACCACGCTGTTGCAGCGAACGGATATGCGTCAGCGCCGCAGCGCTGTCATCGCGGACAAACCGTTTGACCCCGCGCGAATACGAGCCGATGGTCGGCTTGACGACAAACTCATGGCTGTCGCTGTTCGCCCGCAGGAAGTCCGCCAGAAATCCTTCGGGAGTATCGTCAGGCGCCAGGAACACGCTGGGAATGATCGGCACGCCGCGCGCAGCAATGTCCTTCAAGTACAACTTGTTCAATCCCCAACGGGCCACGGACGGCACGTTCAACAGGCAGGTCAGTGCGTGCACCTTGTCGCACCAGGCAAAAAACGCGTCGAGGTTTTCAATGCAATCCCACGGTGAGCGGATCAACACGGCGGTGTAGGCCGCCCAATCGATTGACTCATCGTCCCAGAAGCACACATCAGCCTTGATCGACAGTTGCTCGCAAGCCTGGAGCAATGGCGGCATGTCGTAATCGATGTGCAGGTTCGGCTTATCTGTGACGAGTGCAAGCTTAATCATGAAGAATCCCTTCTACTGAACAACAAGAATAAAAACCGCCATTGACTCACCAGGGGATGACGCGGTCCTGATGCCGGTAGGTGCCCGTGGGGCCATCGGCGCCGATCATTGCCAGCGCGACACTGGTCCGCGCGCCCTCCTGCACCTCAAGATCACCGGCACCGTCATTCATGCCGGTTTTGGTATAACCGGGATGTACCGCATTCACCTTGATCGGCGTGTCGCGAAGTTCGTAAGCCAGGTGCACCGTCCACGAATTCACGCCACTTTTACTGGCGCTATACCCCGGCAAGGATTTGAACATCGGTGAATAGGCGTACGAATCAACGTCGGTATGAGTGGTGAGCGATGCCAGCAGGCTGGAGACGTTGACGATGCGTCCGGCCGGGGATTTGTGAATCAACGGCAATAAGTGCTGCGTCACCGCGACCATGCCGAACAGGTTGGTTTCAAACGTCTGTCGCCACTGTTCGAGTGGCTGTTGCGAAGGGTTCAACCCGTAGGATTCGATGCGAATCGCGGCGTTATTGATCAGGATGTCGAGCCGACCGAACCGCGCCTCCAGCAGTTTGGCCGCCGAGGCGATGCTGTCTTCATCCGTGACATCCAGCAGGCACGGAAAGGCCTTCAGACCCATGCCGACCAGCGTATCGCAGGCCTGCGCGACAGCCTGATAATCCCTGCCGCTGAGCACGACCGTCACCCCCTCACCGGCCAGTTGGCGTGCCACCTCGAAACCGATGCCACGGTTGGCGCCGGTCACCAATGCAACCTTGTCAAAATCGTTCATCGTGCAACTCCAGGCGACGCTCCGCCCTGCCCGCAGGAAGGACGGAGCCAATACGATTCATGAAATTTTCCAGCAGTGGCCCGAACGCTTGCAGATCGGTCAGAAAGGCATCGTGCCCGTCACGGCAATCCAGCCGGACAAAGGTCACCTGCGCGCCATCCTGTCCGAGTCCTTGGGCGATGTATTGCTGTTGGGCAACAGGAAACAACGTGTCGCTCTCGACCCCCACCACCAGAACCTGCTCAAGGCCTACAGTCTGAAAACCGCCCCGGGGGCTTTTCAGGCAGGCATAAAGGTCGATCGCGCGGCTCAGTTGCAAATAACTGTTGGGATCGAAGTCCCGGGCGAATCGACAGGCATTGGCTTGCAGATAATCCTCAACTTCGAAGTCGTGAGCCGTGCCCGCTGATTTCCCTGCCGACTCATCCGGGCGGGCAAATCGGCGATTCAACTCCGCGCCGGAGCGATAACTCAGCAGGCCCATCTTGCGGGCGAGCGTCATCCCGTGAATCGGCCGCGCATCCGGCGAGTACTCGCCACCGGCCCAGAGCGGGTCACTGCGAATGGCTTCCCGCTGCAATGACCGCAAGGCCGTGGACACCGGAAGCGAACTGGCGGCGCCGCAGAGGTTGATGTGATGCCGGACAAACCCCGGATGCCGGGTCAACAGGGCCAGCGCGCACATGCCGCCCATCGAGGTACCGATCAGGCAGGCCACTTCATCCATGTCCAACGCCTTCATGGCCATGACGATCGTGTCAGCGATGTCTTCGATGGCCAGCTCGGGAAAACGCGACCGGTAAGGTCTGCCGCTCCTCGGGTCGATGGACATCGGCCCGGTCGTTCCCTTGCAACCGCCCAGGTAGTTGAAACAGATCACGAACCAGCGGTCTGTATCTATCGGCTTGGCCGGGCCGGCAAAGTCTTCCCACCACCCGCTCTCAGGATCGCGGGCGACACTGCAGACATGGCTGTTGGCCGACATGCCGGGGAGGATCAGAACGACGTTGTCGCGACGTTCATTCAGTTGCCCGAACGTCTCATACGTTAGCCTGAGATCTTCCAGTACACCACCACGGTGCATTGGAAACGGGCGCGTGAACGCTATGTAATCTGCTGCTGCCGGAAGAGTTTCCACCATGATGCCAATCCCTTAGAACAGGTGCTCTGCGAAGTAACCGTTCCCTGTTACTGATCGAGCGATTGCAGCCAGTCATCGTCGGAACCTTCGGCGATGCCGTCCATCAGGAAGGTCGAGAGATAACGCTCACCGGTGTCCGGAAGCATGGCCAGCAGCACCGAACCTGCCGGCGCGGTCTCGGCAATTTTCAGCGCTGCGGCAACCGAGGCCCCGGAAGAAATACCGACAAAAATGCCCTCTTCCCTGGCCAGCCGTTGAGACGTATCGCGCGCTTCATACTCATTCACGGTCAGGACGGTATCGATGACCGTCTTGTCCATGATGGTCGGCGTGAAGTTGGGCGCCAGCCCCTGGATCTGATGCACGCCCCAGGTACCGCCCGACAGCAGCGCGGCGTTTTCCGGCTCCGCTGCCACGATCTGCACCGCCGGCCGGGCGAGTCTCAGCATCTGGCCGACGCCGGTCAGCGTGCCGCTGGTGCCGAAACCGGTGACGAAGTAATCCAGCCGTTTACCGGCAAAATCGCCGAGTATTTCCGCAGCGGTGGTTTCGCGGTGATAGGAAGGGTTGGCCGGGTTATCGAACTGCCGGGACCTGAACCAGCCGAATTTCTGCGCCAGCTCATCGGCCAACTGGTTGCCGCCGCTGCTGCCCAGGTGGGCAGGGAACAGCAGGACCTTGCCCCCATAGGCGCGAATCAGTTTGCGCCGCTCCATGGAATAGCTGTCGGACATCACCGCCACAAAGTTGTAGCCACGTGCCGCTGCCACCATCGCCAGCGCAATCCCGACATTACCGGAGGTGCATTCGGCGATCGTATCGCCAGGCTTGAGCAGCCCCTTGGCCTCGGCATCGAGGACCACGGCCAGTGCCAACCGGTCCTTGACCGAACCACCGGGATTGAACGACTCAACCTTGGCATAGACGGTGACGTGTTCCGGGGCGAGTCTTTGCAACTTGACGATTGGCGTACGGCCGATCGTGTCCAGAATGCTTTCATACAACGGCATGAGCGAGTTCTCCATCAAATACGAATTCAGCAGGGCCGGAGAGATACATCGCGGACAAATCACTCTCCCATGTCACTCCAAGGGTTCCGCCGGGCAGTTCGACATCGACCGAACGGTCGACCCGTCCGGCACGCGCCAACACCGCGACAGCCGCGCACGCGCCGCTGCCGCAAGCCAGGGTTTCGCCGGCGCCGTATTCGTAAACCTTGAGTTTTATCTTGTTTCGCGACTCCAGCTGTACAAACCCGACGTTGACGTCTGGAGAGAAATACCCGGAGTTTTGCAGGGCGCTGCCGACAGCCGGGATTGGGTAATCCTTGTCCTGGGCATCGATCACCGCGTGGGGATTGCCCATCGATACGGCGGCACACACAAGGTTCTGCCCGGCGACTTCGACCTCATAATCCGCCTGCGGCTCAGTGAAGCCGAAGACCGGTATTGCAGCGGGCGAGAAGTTCGGCGCGCCCATGCTGATCTGATAATTGCCACCCTCCATGACCCGGACCCGATGGGTCCCGGAAGGACTGTCGAGGGTGAACTCGCACGCGTCAGTCACGCCTGCACGTACCAGCCATGCCGCCACACATCGCGCGCCATTGCCGCATTGCCGGGACGACTCGCCCTGTGCAGTCCAGATATCGAACGAGGCGACAGACAACGGATTGCGCGGCGCCTTGACGCCCAGGACCATATCGCCACCGATTCCTTTATTGCGATTCGCCAGGTACTTGCACAGCTCGCGCGACGGATCCTGTGCATTGCGCAGATCCAGAATGATCATGTCATTGCCCGCGCCGTGCATTTTGCTGAAACGCAGCCGCCCAGTATCGGCGGTGTGTTTATGCATGACACACGCTCGCTTCAAGGTGCGCCTTGGACAGGATCGGGTCGACGATATCGATGATGTAGTTCGTCGCACGCTGGGCCGTGGCGGCATCGCAGGAGGCATTGAACTCGGCGATTTCCAGGCCCACGATCTGCTCGAGCGGAATTGCTCCCAGAATCGAGCTGAGTTGTTGCGGCAGCAGGCCGCCGGGCACCGCGTAGTCGGCTGGCACATAACCCGGCTCAAGGGAGTCCCAATCGATGTGCACCCAGACTTTCGATTGTCCGATGGCGCGGCGCACGTTCTCGGCAGTGGCGTCCTGCGGTGCAATCGTGCGCACGTTATGGGCGCTCAACAGTTGGCGCTCTTGCGCGTCGATGTCGCGAGCGCCCAAAAGCACCACGTTCTCCGAGCGTATGCCCGCGCCGCAGCCGCTGTCCCAGAGACCGCACAGCGCAGACACCACCATCCCGCCAAGGTAGCCCGTGTCGGTCGTCGCCGGGATATTGAAATCGCCGTGGGCATCAACCCACAACAGGCACAGGTCAGGGTATTGCCGGGCTGCGGCAGGGATGCTGCCCAGACTGGCCGGGCAGGTTCCGTTGATGACCACAGTGAGCTGCTCTTGCTCCAGCGCGCAGGCCACGGCGCGGTGCAGTGAATCAATCTGTTCACGCCCGGCTGGCAGACTGACCGTCCAGTCATCGGCTGCCGGTTCGCACTTTGCGTTACCGACATACAGCGGCGCTACCGCGTACTTTTCTTCGAGTGCCGAAGCGGCTTTCAATGCACCGATGCGTGTAAAGGCAGTTCGGTCCGCTACCCTGCCGTTGGATACAATCAACTTGAACATCAGGCTTCCTCTTTATTTTTATGGCTGGAATGTTTGAATGGACAAACATCCGTGCGCTCTGCATTTTCTTCAATCAAACCGTATTGCCACCACTCTTTGGCGCCAGATCCAAAACCGCCTAATTGCAAAGCGTGGGGCGCCGAATCATATTTAAGAATGCGTTTACGTATATTCGCCCGAACATTACGTCCACCCACGGTATCGCCGGCAAACACATCAAAGCGTTCACGCGGATTAATCACCAGCGCAAATCTTGACCCCAGGTTTCTGCTCTTGCGTTGTTGATGTGCCGGAGAACTCATATTCACAAACAGTTGCATGCCAGCGAAGCACATCGACCAGAACGGAGACTCCGGATCGACATCGACACTTTCCGGCCAGGGACTTTCGTCCAGCCAATGCAGGCTCTGCAGCACGCCCCACCCGGCCGAGTGATAGGCCTGGGCGGTATCGGCGCTAATGGCACCAGTTGCGAAAAACACGATGAGCGGATAAGCGTCTTCGATTGAACCGCTCCAGGTTCTGGAAAGCGTTACATACTCTTTCAAACCTTCGGCCAGTTTTGCCAGGCCTGTTGCATCCAGCGTTTCGACAAACACAAACTTGATCGCCGACTTCTTGAACGCGTTTTTCGAAAAGATGCAGGGAAAATCAGAGCCTGCCTCAAGTCGCTCTGCCAACTCGCCCAAGGCATCTTTCTCCCAATCGGCCCCGCGATGTTTTACATCATCCTGAGAGAGCATGACTCGATAAGAAACTTGCATATCAAAGTTCCGCATACTAATTCCCTTTATGCTGCACAACCTGGAAAGATGGCCGAGCGTGGCATCCAGCCTGACGCGCGCCGCTGACACGCCTGCCACAAACTTGCGTCTGGCACCGACAACTTGATTACTTGATTGCTGTTTGAATCAGAACACTGGCCACAGATCCCGGGCGCTATTCAACGCACGGCGAGTACTCAGGTTTTTGACCGACTTACGGCTGATGAATCGATGAATCCGCGCCACGGCATCCTCCAGATCCGGAACAGCTGCCAGCGTCACCACACGGAAATGGTCCGGCTCGGGCCAGTTGAACGCGGTGCCTTGAACGACCAGCAAGCGTTCCGACATCAGCAGCTCAAGGACAAACGTCTCGTCATCCATGATCGGGCAGACCTTGGGATCGATTTTCGGGAACGCGTACAGCGCGCCCATCGGCTTGACGCAACTGACGCCGGGAATATCGTTGAGCAATGCATGTACCCGGTTGCGCTGTTCGAGCAGGCGGCCTTGGGGCAACACCAGGTCATTGATGCTCTGGTAGCCACCCAGCGCGGTCTGGATCGCGTGCTGTGCCGGCACGTTGGCGCACAAGCGCATGTTCGCCAGCATGTCGATCCCTTCGATGTAGCCGGCCGCGTTGTGTTTAGGCCCCGAAATGATCAACCAGCCAGAGCGAAAGCCGGCCACCCGGTAAGATTTGGACAAACCATTGAAGGTCAGGCACAGCAGGTCCGGCGCAAGCGAGGCGGTGCTGATGTGCACGGCCTCGTCGTAGAGAATCTTGTCGTAGATCTCATCGGAGAACACCACCAGGTTGTGCTGGCGCGCAATCTCCAGCATCCCCAGCAGTACTTCTCTGGGGTACACCGCGCCCGTGGGATTGTTGGGGTTGATGATGACCAGCGCGCGGGTATTGGAGGTGATTTTCGCGCGGATGTCGTCAAGGTCTGGCCACCAGTCCTGCTGCTCGTCGCACCTGTAGTGCACCGCGTTGCCACCGGCAAGACTGACCGCGGCGGTCCATAACGGATAATCCGGTGCAGGCACCAGGACTTCATCCCGGTTGTTGAGCAACGCCTGCAGCGACATGACAATCAGTTCGGAGACGCCATTACCCAGATAGATGTCGTCGATGCCGACACCCTCGATCTGCTTCTGCTGGCAGTACTGCATGACCGCCTTGCGCGCGCTGAACAAGCCTTTTGAGTCGCTGTAGCCTTGCGCTGTCGGCAGATTGCGGATCACGTCCTGGAGAATTTCGTCGGGTGCCTCGAAACCAAAGGGGGCCGGATTGCCAATGTTCAACTTGAGAATGCGCTGGCCATCCTCCTCCATCTTTTTGGCCTGCTCGAGTGCCAGGCCACGAATGTCATAACACACACTGTTCAGTTTCAGCGATTTCAGATACTGCACGATCAAACTTCCTTGTTGTTTTTATCAGGACCGCGGCAACAACAATCATCAGGTCCGAGAGACTGCTTTCAATTCCTTGGGCGCAGACTTCGACAGCGCCCGCGACATATTCAGGAAGACAAACAGCACGACGATGGGAATTGCGATAAACAGTGCCAAGGCACGAACACCCAGTTCAGGAAACGAACTGACGAACAACCCGTAACCCGCGCCGGCCGCCATCTGGAAAAAGAAAAACTGTCCCGAGGAAATACCGATATCGCGGCTGACACTCTTCAACAGCCCAGCCTGAGTCGCAGGAATCACCATGCCGACCGACAACAGAATGAACACCATCGGAAGCAGCAGCGCTGGCAACACACTGCCAAACACCGACAACAAAATGGCCAGCAAAATACAACCGACCATGCCCACCCGGCTCCCCAGCAACAGGATTTCGTTCAACGCCCACCGGGTACTCAATGCGCGCGCCAGCGTACTGCCAACGACATAACCGACCGCACACAGGGAGATCACCGCACCGTAGCCGATGCTGGACATTCCCAGTTCGGTCTGCAGCGCGTAAGTCGAACACGACAAAAAGACGAAGTAACTCATCCAAACCAGACTGATGCCCGCTGCATAAATCAGATAATCGGTGTTTTTGAAGTTATCGGCGTAGACGGCAATGATGCTCCGTCCCGTCGAATCGCTCGCGCCCGGGGATGTCTCGACGCGCCAGAAGAGCAGCAACGCGCCAAGATTGAAGACCGCCACGCCGCCCATCATCCAGCGCCATCCCATCGTCGGCAGTAACAAGCCGCCTAACAACGGTGCGATACACGGTGTGAGGGCGATGGCCGAGGCCAGGGTCGTGAGTATTCGAAGCCGCCCGCTTTCCGGGTAGTTCGATTTCACAATCAGCCGCGTGGTTACCGTCCCCACACAGCCGCCCAGGGCCTGCATGAAACGCGCGATCGCAAACAGGTAGAAAGAATCCGAGAACGCGGCAAGCACGCAACCGGCAGCGCAAATCAGCAACCCCGAAAGTTGTACGCGGCGGGGGCCGATACGATCGGCAAGAATTCCTGCCAATACCACGGACAACGCATACCCGACCATGTAAACAACGAATGTTTCCTGAATGGCTTCTTGGGGAACTCGAAACTCCTCGGCCAGTTTTGCAACGGTGGGAGTCATCAGGCCGAGCCCAAGCTGCGGCACAATTACAGCTGCCAACAGTGCGGCAGGCAACAGGATTCCGGGACTGCTGGATTTCACGCAGAAAGCTCCTTGAGGTATTGATCACTCGTCAACAAGTGCGGCAGAACCCGGTCAATCTGACGCGTGATCATCGCCAACGAGCTGGTGTAGTAGTGGTTGCCTGCCGCCAGTTGTCCCAGGGCATAAATGACATCGCTGGCCTTGCCGCTGCGGTCGATCACCTTGTGCGAACCGAAAGACACATGCAGGCCGCCAAACGGGTGGTGTTGAGCAACGCCATTGTTGACCATCGACGACACCAGCTCGGTCCCGGCCTGGCCTACTCCACCTGTTTCAGATCGCGTGGCGTTGATGACCCAGTCCGAATGACAGGCCCCTGCCTGGTAATTCAGAACGAAACCGCCATCAGGGCACAGCTCCACTTCTTTCAGGCCCGGACGAATAACCAGTTGCCCGGCTTCGAGCATGTTGCGCAACTTGTTGGCTGTGGCCGGTGGCATCGGATTGCACAGGCTCATGAAGATCGAGTGATAGTTGGCCATGTAAAAGCGGCGGTCAGCGGCACTCAGACTGTCCCAGGCCAGCTCAACGTAATCGTTGGCGATATCGATCAGGATGGACAACCACTTGTCGCCATTGGTCGAGGCTTGCAGATGGCGCTCAAGCCGCTCGAACGGCAGTTGGCCGGGTGCCAGTTCGGCCTTGAGTTTTTCCAGATCGACGCCTTGCGCCGTCATTTCGAAGGTGATCAGGCCAAGCCACTTCGACCAGGAAATCAGCCCTTCGTCATCGCGAAGTTCTTCGATTCGATCTCGGGTGATGACCTTGTAGGAGAAGTCGTGATGCGGCATGCGGACCGCCGGCAGCAATGCATTGCGCGACAACATGACGATCTTCCCTCGATGCCCCTGGGCGTTCAGAGCCAGGACGGCATCGACTGCGGACAGACTGGAACCGATGATCGACACCTGGTCTTCAACACCAATGGCGGAAAACTTTGTCCACATCGGATAAGGGTTGCCAATGTAGTTCTGGGAACAGGCCAACGAGAAGATATCCGCCGGCTCCGCTGTACCGATACACAGAATCACACGGTCAAACACCTGCTGCGGCCCGTTTTCGATGCCCACGACCGCTTTATCATCATGCATCGACAAACTGGTGACCTTTTGCCCGATAACGCGAATCGGACGTTTCAGTTCTCGTGCCAGAGCAACTTGCTCGGCAAAACAATCGGACAGGTACTCACCGAAATAATGGCGTGGCAGAAAATCATGCTGCGCCAGCGCGCTGCCATATTTATGGGTGACCCATCCGACAAAGTGCTTGGGGTCATCACTTTTAACGGACATGAATCTGGCCTGACGATTGATCAAGCCATAATCACCATCGTTTTGATAGGCGCGACCAGGCCCGATTTTCTTGTCGGGTTCATAGAGGGTAATTGCAACATCCATATTGTTCAGCTTTGCGTCTCGCTGCAACGCATCAATTACACTAATCGCTGTTGCTCCACCACCGACTATCGCAATCTTTAGTTGCGGCTCGCGATGATTAGTCTTATTGAGTGTTGACAGTTTTTCAAAAGCAGTCATTGCCGACGATATCCCTATACCAATCCAGTTTTTCTTGACCCCAATGACTCGCGCGTCGCCTCTCAACGCGTTAGCTTGAGCGGCGTTGAGCGTATTTGTATGCCGCGATAAGATGAAGATCCATTAAATGGATTTTGGTGTGTACCACTATGACCAGAGGTAAGCGGCCAATTGGCCTCGATCTAGTCTTGCCGTTCGAATTGACCTCACATTCGCTGTCCACCAAACACCAGCTTTTGTATCGTTTCCTTGAACACCTCATCAGCTCGCGGCGGCTTGCGCCCGGCGAAGCACTGCCCTCCACCCGCACGCTCTCGCAAAGATGGGGCGTTTCCCGAGGTACTCTGGAGACGGTTTTCGATCAATTACGCGAAGAAGGTTTCATCCTTCGCAAACGAGGTGCCGGTTCGATTGTCTGCGCGACATTGCCGGACAATCTGCTCGCGGCAGCCAAAACCTCAGAACTGCAAGTCAGGCCTAATACCGACCGGTCATCTGAAACATCTGCGCCAATCACCTATTTACAGCCTTATGTACCGTTTATTTCCAGGCTGGCCGATCCCGGTTTGCTTGAAGAGAAAGATGTGAAATCGCTCTGCACACCTTCGGCCAAAGACCTCGCCACCGCAGTATCGGCTTCGTCGCTGGGAGGCGATGAAAACTTGCGCAAGTCTATTTGTGATCATATCCAGATCTATCGGGGCATTGATTGTTCGCCTCAGGACATCGTGATCACTCACGGCATCAGGCACTGCCTTGACTTGATCAGTCGGGTACTGGGAAAAGATGCAGTAGTTGCAATGGAAGATCCTGGTTATTACTGGGCAAGGCGAATATTCAATTGTTCCGCCAACACCATCATCGATATTCCAGTCGACAATGCGGGTTTGATCGTTGAAGCGTTGTCTCGAATCAAGCAAGTCCACGCTGTTTATGTAACGCCTTCACATCAGGCCCCGTTGGGCGTTTGCATGAGCATGGAAAGACGCCAGGCACTACTGGCCTCGGCGAAAGAAATGAATGCGATCATTATCGAAGACGACTATGACAGCGAGTACAACTATGGCAGTGCTCCCCTTCCCGCCATCAAATCGATAGATAAACATGACCGGGTTATTTTCTGCGGCAGCTTCAATAAAACCCTGTTCAGCAACTTTCGCCTGGGCTTCATGGTTATTCCCAGGCACTTGCAGAAGAAAATAATCAACCTTATCGAAGACACCGGGCAGACCCCAGGCATACTCGGCCAGCTCGCGCTCAACCAGTTTCTTTGCACCGGAAAATATGTCCGACACCTGCGGATTTCCCGGCAGACGTATCAGCATCGAAGAGATTTGTTGATCGCCAAACTGCGAGAAAACCCTGATCTGGAAATTTCCGGCGAGCAATCCGGGCTGCACTTTGTGCTGTCACTCCCGGCCGGCATTGATGAAGAAGAGTTCTGCGCACGCGCGACCCTCTTCAACCTCTGCCTGCAACCCGTCTCGGCGTTTACCAGCAGCCACACGGTCAAACCGGGCGTATTGATTGGCTACGCAGCCCTCACTGATGAGCAGATAAACCATGCTGCTGCCTGCCTGCTGGATCTTATCAACTCATTCACTCAAGGCGCCGAACACCACGCTTGAATAAACGACCCGCCCGATGGCCATTCACCTCAGCCCCTTCAGCACTCTGGCTGCACAAAAAAGCCCGGCAGCGCTACCGGGCTTCTTTATTTGCGTTTAACGGGCGAGGCGCGACAACGCGTCATCCGTCTCCTGCGCCGCTGTGCGGGCTCCGTGAATCAGCGGTCCATAACGCCGACTGAATTCCCAGTTGTACGGCACGCGGTCCTTGCTGGCGCCGTTGTCCCAGTTCACCGACCAGGTCATCAGCCCCTTGATCGGCAGACCTTTGATCGCCAGGCGCTTGAGCGCATTGCCCACTGCGGTGCTGTCGATCACATAACCGGTAGCGGCGGCGTCAACGTTGGCCGGCAGGCCGATAACGAATTTGTCTGCCGGGATTTTGGTGAAGCCACGGGTACCGGTCACCAGACTTTCGGTCAGGTAATAGAGGAAGTCCTCTTTCAGCGCGTCGTTGTTCTGCGCGATCCACGCACCGTTGCCGTTGTTGGCTTCCGGCACCCAGACCCCGTCGCCGCCCTGGTTATAGAACTGCGGGGCGATGAAGTCGTAGTAGCCTTCGAGCGCCTGCAGGTAACCGACGTACTTGCCATTGGTGGTCAGGTACGGAAACTCCGGGGCCATGCTGATGATGAAGTGCTTGCCCTGGCCTGCGTAGTGATCCTTGACCAGTTTCAGTGCGGCCGGGAGCACGGTCTTGTTGGCAGCGAAATCAATCGCGCTCTGTTCAAGATCGATGTCCAGTCCATCGAAGCCATAGGTTTCCACCAGGCGGATGATTTCATTGGCCAGCGGCTGTTCTTGTCCGGCACGCAGTTCGATGTGCGCATCGGCGCCACCCAGGGAGATCAGTACCGCCCGCCCCTGACTGTTGAGCACGCCGACCTGACGACGAAACTCGGCATCGGAGACGTTGTATGGCTTGAAGGTCGGAATTCCGCTGCCCTTCATGAACGCCACCGCGACCACGTTGTACTCCTTGGGCACTGCCTCCAGAGGCATTTCGGCGAACCGGCCCTGACGGTAGCCGTCACTCGGACCGGCCGGCCAGTTGTGCCAGAAGCCCATGAGGATCTTCTTGCCGGCGATGCTCGGCATTAACGAAGCAGCATCACCCGCCGCGTTTTGCATCAATGAAAAGTCGATTTTTGACATGTTCTAATCCTTCAGAACCTGTGAATTTGACGACGTTGCGCCGTTATTTGAAGTCGACGTCGAACGCCTGATAGAACGCGTTGCCCGTGTTGGCGACGATCCACATCAGCACGATGACGTGATGCCCCTTCTTGTTGGCCGGCAGTTTCACTTCGTGATCGACCTTGGCCTTCATCTCACCCGCATGACTGTAGTACGGCACTTGGGTGTAGAAATCCTCGAAGAACGGCTGTGCTTCCAGTTGCGCACGGCTGATGCGCTGCTGCGGATCCCAGCCATCCTTGGTGATCAGCCAGCGATAACCACGGGTGGTGTGCGGCGCGGTGTACACCCAGTTGACCTTGAGAGTCTGGCCCGGGGTGACGTTGAGCAGCGGCCACTCGAATGGGCGATTGAGCTTCTTGCTCATTTCGGCGCTGGTGAAGTTCACGCAATCACGGGCATCGGCCTTGCCGCCACTGAGGACGTAGCCATCGGCCGGCGGCGTGACGCTGTCACTGTCGGAGCCATACGGCGCCGGGAACGGCCCGGCCGCCAATGCCGGGAAGTTCTTGCCGCCTTCCATTTCGTTGACTTGCCAGCCGGCCAGCAGACCAAGGTCGATGGCGACCGAGCCACGGCTGGCTGGGGAGGTGACGCGACCGTGTCGCAGTTGGGTTTCAGGATTTGCTTGATTCATGTTGTTCACTCCGTTGATTTAAGAACTCTCCTTCCCGAGGAGAGGCCTTCAAGCTAACGGAGGTGGATTTTTTGTCCATCGGCGGTTTTGTCACAGGCATTCACCCTTGATGGCTGAAAACGCCGAAAATACTGGATGCATATACAGTTTATTACGACAAAACCCACCCGACGCATGGCTAAAAGACTACACGCCAACGCTGCAAAAACCGCCATTCACCGCTCACGGCAGTTGTGCCTGGTATTCCTTTTCGTATTGGCCCGCGAGCTGTTCCTTTTGCTTGTCGTCGAGCAACTTGCCGGCCATCTGGAAGAACTTCTGCTCCTCTTCCTTGAGATGGTGATGGACCTTGTCCGAGAGCTTCTTCGCGATTGCCAGCCACGCCGGGCTGGACATCTCGGTCTCGTCCAGCTCTTCCATCATTTCATCCATTTCATGGTGCTCGGCGATGGCATGGCGACTGAGGTCGACACCGTTGTCGAACTCCATCAGCGGGATGTAGAAGTGGCGCTCCTCAGCCGTTTCGTGGGCCTGCAGCTCAGCCTTGAGCTGCTGGTAGGCCTCAACCCGTTCGGGGGTGTCGCCGCTGGTTTGCACCAGAATCCTGGCGTAACTGCGCTGGCGGTCGTGGCTTTCGCGAAGGGCTTCGAAAATGTTCATGGAGGGTCCTCATCAACCGCGTTCGGAAATGACGCTGTAAAGGCTAGACCCCAGCGCATCAACGACGGTTCCAAAGGGTTGAGGAAGGACTTGGAACACGCCCTCCGGACAGGATAGGCTGCGAGTTCATCTCACAAGGAAGTTGCACATGACGTTGCGAATCGAGTTGTCGCAGAACCCCACCGAAGAACAACGCAAAGCCATTCTCGAGCCACTGATTGCCTATAACGACGCCAAGACCGGCGGCTCCACGTCGGAACCTTTCGCGCTGATGGTGCGGGATGAACACGACGCGATTCTCGGCGGTTTGTACGGCCGGGTGATTTTCCAGTGGATGTACATCGAGTTGCTTTCAGTGCCGGAACAGGGACGCGGCCAGGGCATTGGCTCAAGACTGATGGCCATGGCCGAAGAACTGGCCAACGAGAAGCGTTGCCTGGGGATCTGGCTGGACACCTTTGATTTTCAGGCGCCGGAATTCTACAAGAAGCTGGGATTCAGCCAGTTTGGCGAGATCATCGATTACCCGCCGGGGCACAGCCGCCATTATTTCCAGAAGCGGTTGATCGGCTGATCCGCAGGACTCTTCGCGAGCAGGATCACACCTACAGGATGGTGGCAAACGCAAATCCAACGTAGGAGTGAGCCTGCTCGCGATGACGGCAGTTGCCTCAACGCCTGATCAGAGACAGGTCGCCAACGCCGCCAACCGCCGCTTGGCAACAAAGTCATCCTTCTGCGCGTAGTAATTGAGCACGGTCCCGGAAGCATCGGTGGATACGTCGACAAACGATTCCGCCGAACGGGTATAAACCGTCGACCCGCCCTTCTTGCCCGGTTGCAGATACGCCCCGGCATCCACGCCGAACACCGCTTCGTCCTGCCAGCCGAATTGCACGCACTGGGCCACGACTTTCTCGGGTTTGTCCGAGGTCAGGACCTTGTAGGGGGCTTTGGTGCGAGAATCGTCCATTACCGATCCCGCGCAGCCGGCCAACACCGTCGCGGCCAGCGCTACCATCAGAATTCGCATTGCATTCGCTCATTCAGAAAAAAGCGGACTGTATCACCGCAACAGGCAAAATCGTTCTGCTTTACTGCATTAATAGCGCGACACGCACGGGCCGCTCCGGCACCCTAGGGTCATCAGCCTCACAAGGAACGCACATGGCGCCCACCGATCAGCGACATGAACAAGCCCTGAAACTGTTTCTCGACGCACGCCCCGAACTGCGCGAAACCCTCGATCATCTCAACCCGCTGCTGGCCCAGGCCAAAGGTGAAACGGCGGCGCAATACCGTGAAGAGCGCCTGCACGAGGCCTTCGAGGCCGAGGCTGAGAATCAAGGCCTGTTCGCCTGGGAATTGACCTTGCTGCTGACGGCGGCAACGCCCGAGGAGTATCAGGCCCAGCGCATGGAGGTGCATCGCGAAGTGGCGGAAATGGCGCACATGAGCTGGGCGGATTATTGCGACCTGTACGGGCTGGAACCCTAACCACCGCTCAAGGATATCGATGCTGCCCTCCACCTCCACTCACCGCGCCACTTCCGGGCATCTGCATCGGCAGAAATGGCGCGGGCGCATCGGTCTGGCACTGGTGGCCAGCCTTTCGGTACTGGCCGGGATGACCGACGCCATCGGCTTCATGGCCAGCGGCGATTTCGTCTCGTTCATGAGCGGCAACACCACACGGCTGGCAGTGGCGATCAGTGTCGGCGATCTGGGGCTGACATTGCGCCTGGTCATCCTTGTCGCCACGTTTGTGCTCGGCAATGCCCTGGGGATTGTGATCGGGCGTGTGGGCGGTCGGCGCACACTGCCGTTGTTGCTATGCATCGCCACCCTGCTCTGCGTGGCCGCCGCGTTGCCATCTGACACGCAACTGCCGGCGCTGCTGGCGGCGATCGTCGCGATGGGCATGCTCAACGCCGCGGTCGAGGAAGTGAACGGGCTGCCGGTCGGCCTGACCTACGTGACCGGGGCGCTATCGCGGTTTGGTCGAGGACTTGGGCGCTGGATGCTTGGCGAACGCCGGAACGGCTGGCGGGTGCAACTGGTGCCGTGGACCGGCATGTTCATCGGCGCGATCCTGGGTGCGGTGCTGGAGCATCATTTCGGGCTTCGGGCATTGTTCGCCAGCGGATTGCTGGCGGCGGTGCTTGGCGTGCTGTCGCTGAGCATTCCGCGGCGCTGGCAACTCGGCTACATGCCACGCTGAAATGCGCTCTTGCGGGAGCAGGCTTGCTCGCGAATGCGCCGTGTCATTCGAAACATCTTTGACTGAACCGCCGCTTTCGCGAGCAAGCCCGCTCCCACAGGGGGCATGTGCATGACTTCATAAAGCTTTATCATGAGCGCAGTTTTGCTGATCGAGTCTGTCATGAAGTTCGCCATTGCGCTGTTTTCCGCCGCCCATGCGCCCTCCTCTCGCCGCGCCCTGCTGTTCGCTCAGGCAGCGCTGGCCGGTGGGCATGAGATTGTCCGGCTGTTTTTCTATCAGGACGGCGTCTACAACGCCTCCGACGCGGTGGTTACCCCGCAGGACGAACTGGACCTGCCCAAACAATGGCGCGCATTTATCACCGAGCAGCAACTGGACGGCGTGGTGTGCATCGCCGCCGCTTTGCGCCGTGGCGCATTGAACGGCGAAGAAGCCAAGCGCTACCAGCGTGAGGCGGTCTCGGTCAGCGCACCGTGGGAACTGTCCGGCCTCGGCCAGTTGCACGATGCGGTGCAGGACGCCGATCGACTGATCTGTTTCGGAGGCGCGTGACATGGCCAAATCCCTGTTGATCATTAGCCGCCAGTCGCCGTGGTCTGGCCCCGGCGCCCGCGAGGCGCTGGACATCGTGCTGGCCGGTGGCGCGTTCGACCTGCCGATCGGCCTGCTGTTTCTCGATGACGGCGTGCTGCAACTGGCCGCCGGGCAAAACGCCAAGGCCTTGCAGCAGAAAGACCTGAGCGCCAACCTGCAGGCACTACCGATGTTCGGCGTTGAAGAGTTGTTCTATTGCGCCGACAGCGCCAGCGTGCGTAGCCTGAGCGATCTGTCGCTGGACGACGCGCAGCCACTTGGCGCCGAGCAAATCACCGCCCTTATTGACCGTTACGACCAGGTGATCACCCTCTGATGTCGACTTTGCATGTGTTGTCTCATTCCCCGTTCGGCGACGAGCGCCTGACCAGTTGCCTGCGCGTGATCGGCGCCAACGATGCCTTGCTGCTGACCGGCGACGCGGTGTATGCCCTGCAACCCGGCACCGCGCCGTTCACTGCGCTGCAAAGCCGTCAGGTGAAACTCTGGGTGCTGGCCGAAGATACACAGGCGCGTGCCGTGCAGGTGCCGGACTGGGCCAAAGCCATCGATTACCCGGGCTTTGTCGAGCTGTCGATTCATCACGACAAGGTCAACAGCTGGCTATGAATTCTTTGACCGTCGGCGCCCGCGCCATCGAACTGGACAAGGACGGCTTTCTGGTCGACCTCAGCGACTGGTCCCGTGATGTCGCCGGCGCCCTCGCCGCCGCCGAAGGCATCGAACTGACCGCCGAACACTGGGAAGTCCTCGAACTGCTGCGCAACTTCTACGCGCAATTCCAGTTGTCGCCGGCCACGCGTCCATTGATCAAGTACACCGCACTGAAACTCGGCCCGGACAAAGGCAACAGCCTGCACCTGAACCGACTGTTCAAAGGCACCCCTGCCAAACTCGCCGCGAAACTGGCGGGCCTGCCCAAACCGACGAATTGCTTATGACCGACTTTCCAGCGCTGACCCTTGAAACGCCCGCCGAACACCCGTTCGCTCAATTCGTGCGGATCCTCGGCAAGGGCAAGCGCGGCGCCCGCGACCTGACCCGTGAGGAAGCCCGGGAAGCCATGGGCATGGTGCTCGACGACAAGGTCGAAGACACCCAGCTCGGGGCCTTCCTGATGTTGCTACGGCACAAGGAAGAAGGCGCCGAGGAGATGGCCGGTTTCACCGAAGCCTTGCGCGAGCGCTTGCAGGCGCCGGCGTTGAACGTCGATCTGGACTGGCCGACCTACGCCGGCAAGAAACGTCATCTGCCGTGGTATCTGCTGGCGGCCAAATGTCTGGCGCAAAACGGCGTGCGCATTTTCATGCATGGCGGCGGCGCACACACTGCCGGGCGCCTGTACACCGAACAACTGCTCGGCGAGCTGAACATCCCGCTGTGCCGCACCTGGCAGCAAGTCGGCAGTGCGCTGGACAATGGCGGCCTGGCGTTCATGCCGCTGATGGACTGGGCGCCGTCGTTGCAGAAGATGATCGACCTGCGCAACACCATGGGCCTGCGCTCGCCAATCCATTCGCTGGCCCGGATTCTCAATCCGCTGCGCGCGCGGTGTGGCCTGCAAAGTATTTTCCACCCGGGCTATCAAGCTGTGCATCGCGATGCCAGCGGCCTGCTCGGTGACACGGCGATCGTGGTCAAGGGCGATGGCGGCGAAATCGAGATCAACCCGGATGCCGACAGCCACCTGTACGGCACCACTGGCGGCGAGAGCTGGGACGAGGAATGGCCGCAACTGTCGAGCCAGCGCCACGTCAAGCCAGCCACGCTGGACGTGGAACACCTCAAGGCCGTGTGGCGCGGCGAGACGCTCGACAGCTATCCGCAAATGGCCCTGATCTCGACCATGGCCCTGGCCCTGCGCGGCCTTGGTCAAAGCCGCGAGCAAGCGTTCGAAACGGCCGAACAGTACTGGGCAGCACGCAACAAATCGATTTAACCGATCATTGACGCCCGATCTTTGCGCTTTTTGTTCGAACTCATCGGAATAGACTCGGCTCCAACGCTTATTGGATTGTGGAGTCTTGATCATGGGTTTACTCGTCGATGGCCGCTGGCAGGACAAGTGGTACGAAAGCAGCAAGGACGGCGCGTTCCAGCGCGAACAGGCACAACGCCGCCACTGGGTCACCGCTGACGGCCAGCCCGGGCCGAGCGGTGAAGGTGGTTTTGCCGCCGAAGCCGGGCGTTATCATCTCTATGTCTCCCTCGCCTGCCCTTGGGCGCACCGCACGCTGATTTTGCGCAAACTCAAAGGCCTGGAAAACCTGATCGACGTGTCCGTGGTCAGTTGGCTGATGCTGGAAAACGGCTGGACCTTCGACAAGGCCCACGGCTCGACCGGCGACAAGCTCGATCACTTCGATTTCATGCACCAGCGCTACACCGCCGACACACCGGACTACACCGGCCGCGTCACCGTTCCGGTGCTGTGGGACAAGAAACTCAAGCGCATCGTCAGCAATGAATCGGCGGAAATCATCCGTATGTTCAACAGCGCCTTCGATGACTTGACAGGCAACGAACTGGACTTCTACCCCGCGCCCTTGCGTGGCGAGATCGACGCGCTGAACGAGCGGATCTACCCGGCGGTAAACAACGGCGTGTATCGCGCAGGCTTCGCCACGTCACAGTCGGCCTATGAACAAGCCTTCGACGAGGTGTTTGCCGAGCTCGATCACCTGGAACGGGTGCTGGGCGCCAACCGTTATCTGACTGGCGAGTACCTGACCGAAGCCGACGTACGCTTGTTCACCACGATGATTCGCTTCGATGCGGTGTACCACGGGCACTTCAAGTGCAACCTGCGACGGATTGCCGATTGTCCGAACCTGTCGAACTGGTTGCGTGAGCTGTATCAGATGCCGGGCATTGGCGAGACGGTGGATTTTCAGCACATCAAGCATCACTACTACGGCAGTCACAAGACCATTAACCCGACGGGGATAGTACCGAAGGGACCGGAGCAGGATTTCAGCGTGGCGCACGATCGGGCGCGGCTAAACGGGAAAGGAGTTTGGCGCAGGGGTTGATATTTGTGCGATTTTTGAGGGTCCCCTTCGCGAGCAAGCCCGCTCCCACACTGGATCTGTGTCATGCACAAATCCAGTGTGGGAGCGGGCTTGCTCGCGAATGAGGGCTGCTCGGTGTTCAGACTTGCGCCTGAGCCCCCTCGAACCACGCCAGTTTCTCGCGCAGTTGCACCACTTCCCCTACGATCACCAATGTCGGCGCATGCACTTCATGCTCCGCCACCAGACGCGGCAGGTCGGCCAGCCTGCCAGTAAAGACCCGCTGATTGACCGTGGTGCCCTGCTGGATCAACGCCGCCGGGGTAGCCGCCGAGCGGCCGTGTTTGATCAACTGCTCGCAGATGATCGGCAAGCCCACCAGGCCCATGTAGAACACCAGCGTCTGTGCCGGCGCGACGAGGTCGGCCCACGGCAGATCGGTGGAACCGTCCTTCAGATGCCCGGTAACGAACCGCACCGACTGCGCGTAATCGCGATGGGTCAGCGGAATTCCGGCATACGCCGCGCATCCGCTGGCCGCCGTAATACCCGGCACCACCTGGAACGGAATCCCGTGGGCCGCCAGCTCTTCAATCTCTTCACCACCACGACCGAAGATGAACGGATCACCGCCCTTCAACCGCACCACACGCTTGCCAGCCTTGGCCAGGTTGACCAATTGCTGGTTGATCTGATCCTGCGGCACCGCGTGGTCGGCGCGACGCTTGCCGACGTAAATGCGTTCGGCATCGCGACGGCACAGCTCAAGAATCGCCGGCGCGACCAGACGGTCGTACAGCACCACGTCGGCTTGCTGCATCAGGCGCAAGGCGCGGAAGGTCAGCAGGTCCGGATCACCCGGCCCGGCGCCCACCAGATACACCTCGCCGGTGGTGATATCGGCTTCACCATCGATCTTGGCTTGCAGCAGTCGTTCGGCCTCGGCGCCCTGCCCGGCCAGTTGGCGGTCGGCAATCGGGCCTTGAAACACGTCTTCCCAGAAACCGCGACGTTGCTGAACATCCGGAAACAGGTTTTTCACCTGATGACGGAAACGCGCAGCCAGTCCGGCCAGCTGGCCGTAGGTCGAAGGAATCCAGGTTTCGATCTTGGCGCGAATCAAACGGGCCAGCACCGGCGCATCGCCGCCGCTGGACACCGCAATGATCAATGGCGAACGATCGACGATCGCTGGGAAGATCACGCTGCACAACTGCGGCGCGTCGACCACGTTGACCGGCACACAGCGCCGATGAGCATCGCTGGACACTTGCGCATTCAGCGCTTCATCGTCGGTGGCGGCGATGATCAGCCCGCAACCGTCCAGGTCCGCTTCCACGTACCCACGCAACAGGCACTCGCCACCGCTGGCAGTGACCAGTTCACGCAGTTGGCTTTCGATCTCAGGTGCGACCACCCGCAGCAGCGCACCGGCATCGGCCAGCAGGCGGGATTTGCGCAAGGCAATTTCCCCCCCACCGACGACCAACACACGACTGCCGCGCAGGTTGTGAAACAGCGGCAGATATTTCATTTAGCCGATGACCTCAAGGCCACCCATGTACGGTTTCAGCACGTCCGGCACACGGATCGAACCGTCGGCCTGCTGGTAGTTCTCCAGCACGGCAACCAGGGTACGACCGACCGCCAGACCGGAACCGTTCAGAGTGTGCACCAGCTCAGGCTTGCCGGTTTCCGGGTTGCGGAAACGCGCCTGCATGCGGCGGGCCTGGAAGTCGCCGCAGTTGGAGCACGACGAGATTTCACGGTATTTGTCCTGGCTCGGGATCCACACTTCCAGGTCGTAGGTCTTCACGGCGCTGAAGCCCATGTCGCCGGTGCACAGTGCCAGGGTGCGGTAAGGCAGGCCCAGCAGTTGCAGCACTTTCTCGGCGTTAGCGGTCAGGCCTTCCAGCGCGTCCATCGACGTCGACGGCTCAACGATCTGGACCATCTCGACCTTGTCGAACTGGTGCTGACGGATCATGCCGCGAGTGTCGCGACCCGATGCGCCAGCTTCGCTGCGAAAGCACGGGGTATGAGCGACGAACTTGATCGGCAGCAGTTTCGAGTCGACGATTTCACCGGCCACGATGTTGGTCAGCGACACTTCGGCAGTCGGGATCAGGTACAGATCCGCTTCGCCTTCGCGAGCGATCTTGAACAGGTCTTCTTCGAATTTCGGCAGCTGACCGGTGCCTTGCAGCGCCGGGGCCTGAACCAGATAAGGCGTGTAAGCCTCTTCGTAGCCGTGCTCGTTGACGTGCAGGTTGATCATGAACTGCGCCAGCGCGCGGTGCAGACGGGCGATCGGGCCGCGCAGCAGGGCGAAACGGGCGCCGGACAGCTTGGCGGCAGTTTCGAAATCCAGCCAGCCGAACTTCTCGCCCAGGGCGACGTGGTCTTTGACCTCGAAGTCGAACGCGGTCGGCGTGCCCCAGCGGCGCACTTCGACGTTGTCGTCTTCGTCTTTACCGACCGGAACGGATTCGTGCGGCAGGTTCGGGATGCCGAGCAGGATCGAGTCCAGTTCGGTCTGGATCGCGTCCAGCTCGACTTTACCGGCGCTCAGTTCGCCCGCCATGCGCTCGACATCCGCCATCAGCGGCGCGATGTCTTCGCCGCGCTGCTTGGCCTGACCGATGGATTTGGAACGCGCGTTACGCTCAGCCTGCAGTGCTTCGGTGCGGGTCTGGACGGTCTTGCGCTGTTCTTCCAGCGCTTCGATGCGCGCGGTATCCAGGGCAAAGCCACGGGAAGCCAGGCGGTCCGCTACGTCCTGAAGGTTGCTACGTAACAGTTTGGAATCGAGCATGTCGGTTTCTCGTTATCAAAGTTTGGTCAAAGACAGGCCAGCCCACGTTGCGAGCAGCCCGCCGAATACGCTGAGTGCCGCATAGCCCAGGGCCAGCGGCACTTGCCCGCTTTCCAGCAGGCGCACCGTATCCAGTGAAAAGGATGAAAAAGTCGTCAGCCCCCCGAGGAAGCCGACCATCAACCCGGCACGCACCTCGATCGGTACTTCCGGGCGTATCAAAAACAGGCCGTACAACACGCCAATCAACAGACAGCCCACGATATTAACGGCCAGCGTCGCGGTATAGAAGTGCCGCGGCCAATTGGCGTTGACCCAATTGGCCGTTGCGAAGCGCAACAAGGTGCCAGCGACTCCGCCGGCGGAGACTGCAACGATCAATGGAAGCACTATTTTCTCCGCTGCCTTGGGCTTAAACGGTCGAGCTGGGCGAGGTGGTTGAGCTTCTCGCCGATCTTCAATTCCAGGCCTCGGGGCACCGGTTGATAGAACGGGATCGGGTCGAGTTCTTCCGGGAAATAATCTTCGCCGGCGGCATACGCATCCGGCTCGTCGTGGGCATAACGGTATTCGTCACCGTAACCCAATTGTTTCATCAGCTTGGTCGGCGCGTTGCGCAGGTGCAGCGGCACTTCCAGCGAGCCGTGTTCGGCGGCGGCGCGCAGGGCGGTTTTGAAACCCATGTACACAGCGTTGCTTTTTGGCGCGCAGGCCAGATAGGTAATGGCCTGCGCCACTGCCAACTCACCTTCCGGGCTGCCGAGGCGCTCCTGCACTTCCCACGCCGCCAGGCACAGGCTCAACGCGCGCGGGTCGGCATTGCCGATGTCCTCGCTGGCCATGCGCACCACACGTCGGGCCAGGTACAGCGGATCGCATCCGCCATCGATCATCCGCGCGAACCAGTACAGGGCGCCGTCGGGATTGGAGCCGCGTACCGATTTGTGCAGCGCGGAAATCTGGTCGTAGAACGCTTCACCGCCCTTGTCGAAACGCCGACGGGTGTCGCCGAGCAGGCTTTGCAGCAGCTCAGTGCCGATCTCGCTGTTGTCTTCGGCCAGGTCCGAGGCGTTTTCCAGCAAATTGAGCAGACGCCGACCATCGCCATCGGCGGCCGACAGCAACATCTGGAAGCCTTCATCGTTCAACGTCAGATTGCGCTTGCCCAAGCCACGCTCTTCGGTGAGCGCGCGGTGCACCAGCTTGCGCAGCGCCGTTTCGTCGAGGCTTTTCAGCACGTAAACGCGCGCCCGCGACAACAGGGCGTTATTGAGTTCGAACGAAGGGTTTTCGGTGGTGGCGCCGATGAAGATCAACGTACCGTCCTCAACGTACGGCAGGAACGCATCCTGCTGCGACTTGTTGAAGCGGTGCACTTCATCGACGAACAGGATCGTGCGCTTGCCGTACTGGCCGGCCTGCTGCTTGGCGATTTCAACCGCCTGACGGATCTCCTTGACCCCGGCAAGCACCGCCGAGACCGTTTCGAAGTGCGCATCCGAGACTTCCGCGAGCAACCGCGCCAGTGTGGTCTTGCCCACGCCCGGCGGGCCCCAGAAGATCATCGAATGCAGGGCACCCTGCTCCAGCGCCTCACGCAGAGGTTTACCGCGAGCGAGCACGTGCTCCTGACCGACATACTCATCCAGATTGGTCGCACGCAAACGCGCGGCCAGTGGCTGGGCAATCGGTGCACTGCGAAACAGATCCATCACGTAGCGTTGAAACCTCTATTTGATCTCAAGATCGATCATTTACCCCTGTGGGAGCGGGCTTGCTCGCGAAAGCGGTGTGCCATCCGACCTCGATGGCGGCTGATCCACCGCCTTCGGGAGCAAGCCCCCTCCCACAAAGGTTATGGGTTTATTCCTGGATCACGTCGGCACCTTTGGGGATGTCGAACTTGAACTTCGACGCCGGTACCGCTTCGTTGGCCTTGACCCCGGTGAACAGGATGTTGGTGCGCTGGCCGACGCTGTCGATCAGTTGCATGTCATTGACCAGGCCATTGCGGAACGACAGACGCAGGTTGTCGAACAGGGTGTCCTTGGTTTTCGGCTTGAGAGTGAAGTCGATCACGCCGCCCGCTTCTTTCGCGGTGATGTCGAAGCTCTGGCTGATCTTCGATACGTCACCGGACAGCAGCAGTGCCGGAGTCTGAGTCAGGCGCTCGTCGAGCTTCTTGATGGTCGCCTGTTCCAGATCAGGGTCCCACAGGGTGACCTTTTTGCCGTCGGAGACCATGGTCTGCTCGTTCGGCGCATTGGTGTGCCAGTAGAACAGACCTGGACGCTGCAGGGTCATCTCACCGGTGGTTTCCTGCAACTGGGTACCGCTGCCGTCGAGGGTCAGCTGGGAAAAGTTCGCGGTCAGGGTTTTCGATGTTTCCAGCAGTTGGGTCAGACGCGCCACGTCCTTGTCATCGGCGTGGGCCGTGAGCGTGGTCAGCGCCAGTACTGGCAACAGCATGCGGATAAGACGCATGGGAGTCCTCGTGAATACTCGTTGGGAGAGCGGCGGCACATCATTGTCCCGCCTCTTGCTTTTGCAATCAGTCGCGTACCGGGCCCGGGGCCAGAACTTCACGCGAACCGTTGGTGTTCATGGAGGTGACGACCCCGGCCATTTCCATGGCTTCGATCATCCGTGCGGCACGGTTGTAGCCGATCTTCAGCTTGCGCTGTACCGCGGAAATAGAAGCACGGCGGCTTTCCAGGACGAACTGCACGGCTTCGTCATACAGCGCGTCGGCTTCAGGATCATCGCCGTCGCCACCACCGCTGCTGCCTTCAAAACCGCTGCCCGCCTCTTCGACACCGTTGAGGATGTCGTCATTGTATTCAGGTGCACCACGCAGCTTCCATGCTTCCACCACACGGTGGACTTCATCGTCGGAGACGAACGCGCCGTGAACCCGGATCGGCAGGCTGGTGCCCGGCGGCATGTAGAGCATGTCGCCGTGGCCCAGCAGTTGCTCGGCGCCGCCCTGGTCGATAATGGTCCGCGAGTCGATCTTGCTCGACACCTGAAACGCCATACGGGTCGGAATGTTGGCCTTGATCAGACCGGTGATCACGTCCACCGAAGGACGCTGGGTCGCGAGAATCAAATGGATACCGGCGGCACGCGCCTTCTGCGCGATACGGGCGATCAGCTCTTCGACTTTCTTGCCGACGATCATCATCATGTCGGCGAATTCGTCCACGACCACGACAATGGTCGGCAGCTTCTGCAGCAACGGCGCTTCGTCGTGAATGCTTTCGCGCTTGTACAGCGGATCGCTCAACGGCTCGCCGGCGTCCTGGGCTTCCTTGACCTTGGCGTTGAAGCCGGACAGGTTGCGCACGCCCATCTTCGCCATCAGCTTGTAACGGCGCTCCATCTCGGCAACGCTCCAGCGCAGGGCATTGGCGGCGTCCTTCATGTCGGTGACTACCGGGCACAGCAGGTGCGGAATGCCTTCGTAGATCGACAGTTCGAGCATCTTCGGGTCGATCATGATCAGCTTGGCGTCTTCCGGGCCGGACTTGAACAGGATCGACAGGATCATCGCGTTCACACCCACCGACTTACCGGAGCCGGTAGTACCGGCCACCAGCAGGTGCGGCATCTTCGCCAGGTCGGTGATGACCGGCTTGCCGCCAATGTCGTGGCCCAGAGCGAGGGTGACGGGCGACTTGAAGTTGTCGTACTCGGGGGTCGACAGCACTTCGGAGAAACGCACGATCTGCCGGTCTTCGTTGGGAATCTCGATACCGACCGTGGTCTTGCCCGGAATTACCTCGACCACCCGCACACTGGTCACCGCCAGCGAACGCGCCAGGTCTTTCGCCAGGTTGGCGATGCGGCTGACTTTGACGCCGGCGGCAGGCTGGATTTCGTAACGGGTAATCACCGGCCCCGGGTGGATCGAGTCCACTGTGACCTCGACGCCGAATTCCTTGAGCTTGATCTCCAGCAAGTGGCCGACCGCTGCCAGGGATTCAGGCGAATAATTGAGTTGTTTCTTTTCCGCAGGATCGAGAATCGAGATCGGTGGCAAGGTGCCTTCCACGGCGCTGTCGACAAACAACGGCACCTGTTTCTCTTTCTGCACGCGCTTGCTCGGCTCGGGCGCCTTGACCGGTGCCGGAGCGATGACCGGCGGTACCTGCTTCTCGCGATCGGACATGTGTTTGCTCAGGGCCTGCTCGCGTTCGATCAGGCGCTCCTTGACCTTGGCCTGTTCGCGCTTGTCGGTGACGGTCGGCGCGACCACATCATGGACGCGATCATCGACTTCACGCAGTTGCGCGACCAGTTGCTTGCGCTCGGTACGGGCCGACCACCAGCGGTTGATCGCGCCCTGGAACAGTTCGAACAGGTCGAGGGTGATCTTGCCGGTGACGTCCATCACCTTGAACCACGACAGGTCGGTGAACACCGTCAGGCCAAACAGGAACAGCGCGATGAACAACAGCGTGCTGCCCTGGATATTCAGGGCGTTGCGCGCCAGATCGCCAAGACTCTCCCCCAGCGCCCCGCCCGCACCCGCCGGCAGACCGGTGGCGGCGTGGAAATGGATATGCGCCAGCGCAGCACCGGAGAGCACCAGGAACACCAGACCGATCAGGCGCCAGGAAAACAGCCAGCCGCTCCACTGCCACGGTTCGTGGCGTTGACGGAAGATCTGATACGCCTTGATCGCCAGCAGCAGCGGAAAGATGTACGCGAAGTAACCCAGCACCATGAACAGGATGTCGGCGCTGTATGAGCCGGCCGGGCCGCCGAAGTTCTGCACGTCGTCGATCTTGCTGTTATGGCTCCAGCCCGGATCATCCTTGCCGTAGGTCAGCAAGGCCATCATCAGGAACAGGCACAAGGCACCGATGGCGATCAGTGCACCTTCCTTGAGCCGGTAGTGCAATTGCTGACGCCAGAGCGGAACGACTGTTTTTGGTGCTGCGGTGGATTTCTTCAAAACGCTTCTTTTCCTGCGCCCGGGGCGCGTCCATCTATTGAATGACGATAAAAAACTGCCCAATCCAGGCAGGTAAAAAAGTGAACCGGCACATCTGAGACTACTTTTAACACTGTGCCGCAGCTTTTATAAACACGGCTATAAACACGGCTCACGGCGAATATTTTGTAACAGCCCGGCATTGTACGGGTTTGTGCGGCTGATGCCATGCTTCAAACCCCATAGCAGAGCATAGCCAACCCCACAAATCCTGCGGCTCAATTTGAGCATGCATTGTCTTTTGTGACAAAGGCTTATGAGGTGTATTTGATGAACGCAGCGAAGCATTCACGCCTGATCATTCTTGGCTCCGGCCCCGCCGGTTACAGTGCCGCCGTGTACGCCGCCCGCGCCAACCTCAAACCGGTGGTCATTACCGGGCTACAGGCCGGTGGCCAGCTCACCACCACCGTCGAGGTCGACAACTGGCCCGGTGACGTCGAAGGCCTCACCGGCCCGGTACTGATGGAGCGCATGCAAAAACACGCCGAACGCTTTGCCACAGAGATCGTTTACGACCACATCCACACCGCCAAGTTGCAGCAGCGTCCGTTCGAGCTCATCGGTGACAGCGGCACCTACACCTGCGACGCGCTGATCATCGCCACCGGCGCTTCGGCGCAATACCTGGGCCTGCCCTCGGAAGATGCCTTCGCCGGCAAGAGGGTATCAGCCTGCGCGACCTGCGATGGTTTTTTCTACCGCAACCAGGTCGTCGCCGTGGTGGGTGGCGGCAACACCGCCGTCGAAGAGGCGCTGTACCTGTCGAACATCGCCAGGGAGGTGCATTTGATCCACCGGCGCGACAAATTGCGCTCGGAGAAAATCCTCCAGGACAAACTGTTCGAAAAAGCCGCCAATGGCAACGTTCGCCTGCACTGGAACCAGAATCTGGACGAAGTGCTGGGCGACGCCAGTGGCGTGACCGGGGCACGCTTGCGCGACAGCCACACCGGGCAAACCAGTGAACTGGCACTGGCTGGCGTATTCATCGCCATCGGCCACAAACCCAACACCGATCTGTTTCAGGGCCAGTTGCCGATGCGCGACGGCTATCTGCTGATCAAAGGCGGCAGTGACGGTGACGCGACGTCCACCGAAATCCCCGGCGTCTTCGCTGCCGGCGACGTGGCCGACCACGTCTACCGCCAGGCCGTGACCTCGGCCGGGGCCGGTTGCATGGCGGCACTGGACGCGGAGAAGTATCTGGACGACATTCCTGTCATTTAACGGCACACTTTATCGCGGGCCCTGCGCCCGCACCGCCCTCCCCTTCTGCAAGCCTGGACGCCATGCTGACTTGGTTACAACGCAACTCCCTGACCTTCCCGCCCCTGGAAAAGGCCATGCGCGATCCCAATGGATTGCTGGCTGCGGGTGGCGATCTGTCCGCCGACCGCTTGGTGCAGGCTTACCGGCACGGCTGTTTTCCGTGGTTTTCCGAAGGCCAGCCGATTCTCTGGTGGTCGCCGGATCCGCGTACCGTGCTGTTTCCCGACGAACTGCACGTCTCGCGCAGCCTCGGCAAACTGCTGCGCAAGGAACGCTATCAGGTGACCTTCGATCAGGATTTCGACGCCGTGATTCGCGCCTGCGCCGCGCCCCGGGATTACGCTGACGGCACCTGGATCACCGAAGCCATGCAGGACGCCTACCTGGAACTGCACCGCCGCGGTTTCGCCCACTCCGTCGAGGTCTGGGATCAAGGCCAACTGGTCGGCGGCCTCTATGGCCTGGCGATGGGGCAGCTGTTTTTCGGCGAATCCATGTTCAGCCGCGCCGACAATGCGTCCAAATATGGCTTTGCCACCCTGGTGCAGCACCTGAAAGACGCCGGATTCGTCCTGATTGACTGCCAGATGCCGACCGATCATCTGCACAGCCTCGGCGCCCGGGCGATCCCTCGCCACGAATTCGCCGACTATCTGGCCCGCCATCTGGATCAACCCAGTCGTGCCACCTGGGTTTGCTGAGCGACTTTTGCGCGCGTGGCTTACACTTAATTCACCAGCTTATCCCGAGGGTTGATCATGACCGAGTTGGCGCGCTTGAAGTTCTATGCCACTCAGCCTCATTCCTGCAGTTATCTGCCCGAGGAGCAGGCGACGACGCTGTTTCTCGACCCGAGTCAGCCCATGGATGTGCACGTCTACGCAGATCTCTCGGAAATGGGCTTTCGTCGCAGCGGCGATCACCTGTATCGGCCCCATTGCCAGAATTGCAATGCGTGCGTGCCTGCGCGCATTCCGGTGGCGCAGTTCAACCCAAACCGTCAGCAGAAACGTATTTTCAAACGCAATGCCGATCTGCAGGTGCGCCCGATAAAACCGCATTTCAGTGAAGAATATTTCGACCTGTACCAGCGCTACATCGAGCAGCGGCATGCCGACGGCGACATGTACCCACCCAGTCGTGACCAGTTCTCGACCTTTCTGGTACGTGACCTGCCCTTCTCGCGCTTCTATGAGTTTCGTCTCGACGGACGGTTGCTCGCCGTTGCGGTGACCGATTTGCTGCCCAACGGCTTGTCGGCGGTCTACACCTTTTACGAACCTGACGAGGAGCGCCGCAGCCTGGGACGTTTCGCGATCCTGTGGCAAATCGCCGAAAGCCAGCGGCTGGGGCTGGAAGCGGTGTATCTCGGTTATTGGATCAAGAACTGCAAAAAGATGAACTACAAGACCCAGTATCGCCCTATCGAATTGCTGATTAATCAGCGCTGGGTGATCCTGAACTAATCGCAGGCCCTAAACCCCTTGGCTTAAACCCCCTTTTTCGGGCACAATGCACGCCGCTTTTGCCTGGCGCAGTTGCACCGGGCCATTCATTGGACACCGAGGGCTTTACTGCATGTCGAAAGAAGACAGCTTCGAAATGGAAGGCACTGTCGTCGACACCCTGCCCAACACCATGTTTCGTGTGGAGTTGGAAAATGGGCACGTCGTAACCGCGCATATTTCCGGCAAGATGCGCAAGAACTACATTCGTATTCTTACCGGTGACAAAGTGCGCGTCGAGCTGACGCCCTATGACTTGAGCAAAGGGCGCATCACTTACCGCGCTCGCTAATCAAGTCAATACAAGACGCCCGGCTATGCCGGGCGTTTTTGTTTGTCTGCGATTTGGGTTTTGGTTTTGGGTGTATATCCGTTGCTGCGGGTGTTGCGGCTGGCGGTTTCGCTTTTACAGCGAGTCCCTTTTTCAAACGCCAAAAAGGAACCAAAAGGCTTTGCCCCGGCGTACGGCACTTCGCTGAGGCTCAGTGTTCCCTCCCTACGGTGTCCATCAGGGGGCATCGCCTACGGTTTGCTTCGCTGCACCTCCTCTCGATGTATGCGGCTTCGCCGCACGGCGCTGCGCGCCTACCCCCTGATGAACACCTACGCTCGGCCTGCCGAAGGGGCAAAAAATCAAGAGCCAAAGCCAAAGCCAAAACAAGATCAAAAGCCCCTCACCCCAAAGCCAAGCACGCTGTGCTTTTCACCACTCAACACGATGAGCGTTAGCTCGAGTAAAGCTTTTGATCTCAAGGCCCGTCGGCAGGCTGAGTGGAGGGATTGATCCGGGGGTGGGAGCGCAGCGACCGTGCGGCGCAGCCGCATGCATCGAGAGGAGGTGCAGCGAAGCAAACCGTAGGCGATGCCCCCGGATCAATCCCGGAGCGAAGGAACCCGAGCCACAGCGAGGGCCGAACGTCAGGGTAAAGCCTTTTTGGTTACTTTTTCGGCGTCTGGAAAAAGTGACCCGCCGTAAGGGCGGAACCCTAACAAGCCGTTACCGCAGCAACGGATATACACCCAAAACCCAAAAACTCCAGATAACAAAAAAGGCGCCCGAAGGCGCCTTCCGAAGCCACAACCAAGCCGTCAGGCCATCTCAGCCGTAGTCTCGAAGTCAAACGTCAGCTCACCATCCTTGATGTCGATGTGAACCACACCGCCATGCTCGGCCAGCTCGCCAAACAGAATCTCCTCCGCCAACGGACGCTTGATCTTGTCCTGGATCAAGCGCGCCATCGGACGTGCGCCCATGGCCGAATCGTAACCACCGGCCGCCAGCCAACTGCGCGCCGCGTCGGTAACCTCCAGCAACACACGCTTGTCTTCCAGTTGCGCCTGCAGTTCGGTGAGGAACTTGTCCACCACACTTTTGATGACCTCATGGCTGAGGCGACCAAACTGGATGATGGTGTCCAGGCGGTTACGGAATTCAGGCGTAAAGCTCTTCTTGATCACTTCCATCGCATCAGACGAGTGGTCCTGATGGGTGAAACCGATCGAAGCACGCGCTGCGGTCTCGGCACCGGCGTTGGTGGTCATGATGATGATCACGTTGCGGAAGTCCGCCTTGCGCCCGTTGTTGTCGGTGAGCGTACCGTGGTCCATCACCTGCAGCAGCAAGTTGAAGACTTCCGGATGCGCCTTCTCGATTTCATCGAGCAGCAATACGCAGTGCGGCTGCTTGGTGATCGCTTCGGTCAACAGACCGCCCTGATCGAAACCGACATAGCCCGGAGGCGCACCGATCAGACGCGATACGGTGTGGCGCTCCATGTACTCGGACATGTCGAAGCGCACCAGTTCGATCCCCAATGCCTTGGCCAGCTGCCGCGCAGCCTCGGTTTTACCGACACCGGTAGGCCCTGCGAACAGGAACGAACCGACCGGTTTGTCAGGCGACTTCAGGCCGGCACGGGACAGCTTGATCGCGGTCGACAGCGAATCGATCGCTGCGTCCTGACCAAACACCGTCAGCTTCAGGTCGCGCTCCAGGTTACGCAGAAGCTCCTTGTCGGAACTGGTGACGTGTTTCGGCGGAATCCGCGCGATTTTCGCCACGATGTCTTCAACCTGCGGCACGTCAATGCGCTTCACGCGCTTCTCGACCGGCTGCAGACGCTGATAGGCGCCCGCCTCGTCGATCACATCGATGGCCTTGTCCGGCATATGCCGGTCATTGATGTAGCGCGATGCCAGTTCAGCAGCGGCGCGCAACGACTCATCGCTGTATTCGATGTTGTGATGCTGTTCGAAACGCCCTTTCAGGCCGCGCAGGATACCGATGGTGTCTTCCACCGATGGCTCGACGACATCGACCTTCTGGAAGCGCCGCGCCAGAGCACGGTCCTTCTCGAAGATGCCGCGAAATTCCTGGAACGTGGTCGAGCCGATGCAGCGAATGTCGCCAGACGACAGCAATGGCTTGAGCAGGTTCGAGGCATCCATGACGCCACCGGACGCAGCACCCGCACCAATAATGGTGTGGATTTCGTCGATGAACAGAATCGCCTGCGGACGTTTTTTCAGTTCATTGAGCAGCGCCTTGAAGCGCTTCTCGAAATCACCGCGATACTTGGTGCCCGCGAGCAGAGCACCGAGATCGAGCGAGTAGACGACGCTGTTGGCCAGCAGATCCGGCACCTGGTTGTCGACAATACGCTTGGCCAGACCTTCGGCAATCGCGGTTTTACCCACGCCAGCCTCACCCACCAGCAGCGGATTGTTCTTGCGCCGACGCGCAAGAATCTGCGCGACACGCTCGACTTCCATTTCGCGGCCGACCAACGGGTCAATGCGGCCCTGGCGCGCGAGTTCGTTCAGGTTGCTGGCATAAGCATCCAGAGGATTGCCTGAGGAAGAAGACTCACCGCCCTCGTCGTCCTGCATATCTTGTTCACCTTCAGAGTGATCGCCGTGCCCAGGCACCTTTGAAATGCCGTGGGCGATGTAATTGACGACATCAATGCGCGCAACGCTCTGCTGTTTCAGCAGAAACACGGCCTGACTCTCTTGCTCACTGAAGATTGCAACCAGCACGTTGGCGCCAGTCACTTCGCGTTTGCCCGAGCTCTGTACGTGAAAAACAGCACGTTGCAGTACACGCTGGAAGCCCAGGGTTGGCTGGGTTTCGCGATCTTCGTCATGGACGGGGATCAATGGCGTGGTGGAGTCGATGAACTCCTGCAGGTCGTGCTTGAGTTTGTCGAGGTTTGCGCCGCAGGCACGCAATACGGTGGCGGCAGCCTCATTGTCCAATAGGGCCAGCAGCAGGTGTTCGACGGTCATGAATTCATGACGCTTCGAACGAGCCTCCTTGAAGGCAAGATTGAGGGTGACTTCGAGCTCGCGGTTTAACATAGCTTCACCTCATACCCAAGTGGTCGGCGATTAACCGTCCTTCTCGATTTCACAGAGTAGCGGATGCTGGCTTTCCCTGGCGTACTGGTTGACCTGCATGGCCTTTGTCTCGGCGATGTCGCGGGTAAACACTCCACATACTGCCCGTCCTTCTGTGTGGACGGCCAGCATGACCTTGGTCGCCAGCTCGCGATTCAGGTTAAAAAACACCTCGAGCACTTCGACGACGAAATCCATCGGTGTGTAGTCATCGTTGAACAAAACCACCTTGTACATCGGCGGCGCCTGTAACGCAGGCTTTGCTTCCTGAACAGCAACGCCTGCCGAATCGTCGTCGTGCTCCTGTGGAAGATCCTTTTGGAGAAGCGGGCGATCCTGATTGAATGTTAGTCGAATCTGGCTGATTGCATGCATGGAAAGAAAGGTTCGTCAGTTGTGCAAATACAGTGGTGGGGGCGGTTGTGCACCTTTTCAACTCCGACTGCCCGGTCACCTTGACTATCGGGAAAACGGTGTTACAACCAATAGAGCCCACAGTGGGTAAAAAAGATCCGCGGAGTCAATTCATTTAACCGAATTCGATTGCGGATGTCCTGGATGATACTCCAGCGATGGAGTCTGTTGCAGAGGGATTTGAGCATGGCTGTCGGCAAGGTCAAGTGGTTCAACAATGCCAAGGGATTCGGCTTCATCAACACCGATGCCCGCGAAGGACGCGACGAGGATGGCAAAGACATTGATTTCTTTGCGCACTACTCCGCCATTGAGATGGACGGGTATAAAACCCTCAAGGCCGGACAGGCCGTGAGCTTCGACATCGTTCAAGGCCCCAAAGGCCTGCACGCCGTCAAGATCAAAGCTGCGACAGCTGCCAGCGAGCCGGCCGTGCCTGCGCACCATACCGAAAAGGTGTCGAGCTGACGCTACCCGTCACTCAGCCATGAAAAAACCGCCCGAAGGCGGTTTTTTTGTACCCGCATCGCTTACATGTGCGAAATCAGCGCATCTCCGAAGCCCGAAGACGAAACCAGCTTGGCCCCATCCATCAGACGTTCGAAGTCATAAGTCACGGTCTTGGCACCGATGGCGCCGTTGGTGCCCTTGATGATCAGGTCCGCCGCTTCGGTCCAGCCCATGTGGCGCAGCATCATCTCGGCCGAGAGAATCAGCGAACCCGGGTTGACCTGATCCTTGCCGGCGTACTTCGGCGCAGTACCGTGAGTCGCTTCGAACATCGCCACGGTATCGGACAGGTTGGCGCCCGGCGCGATACCGATACCGCCCACTTCCGCCGCCAGAGCGTCGGAGAGGTAGTCGCCGTTGAGGTTAAGGGTCGCGATCACGTCGTACTCGGCCGGGCGCAGCAGGATCTGCTGGAGCATGGCGTCGGCGATGGCATCTTTCACGATGACGTTCTTGCCGGTTTTCGGGTTCTTGAACTGCATCCACGGACCGCCGTCGAGCAAGGTCGCGCCAAACTCCTCGGCCGCCACTTCATAGGCCCATTCCTTGAAGGCACCTTCGGTGAACTTCATGATGTTGCCTTTGTGCACGATGGTCAGCGAGTCGCGATCGTTGTCGACCACATATTGCAGGGCCTTGCGCGCCAGACGCTTGGTACCTTCGAGCGAAACCGGCTTGACGCCGATGCCGCAGTTTTGGTCGAAACGGATCTTGGTGACGCCCATTTCTTCTTTAAGGAATTTGATGACCTTGGTGGCCTCCGGCGAACCGGCCTTCCACTCGATGCCGGCGTAGATGTCTTCGGAGTTCTCGCGAAAGATGGTCATGTCGACGTCGCCAGGCTTTTTCACCGGGCTTGGCACACCTTCGAACCAGCGCACCGGGCGCAGGCAGACGTACAGGTCGAGTTGCTGACGCAGGGCCACGTTCAGCGAACGGATGCCGCCACCGACCGGCGTGGTCAGCGGGCCTTTGATGGAAACCACGTAATCCTTGACCGCGTCCAGGGTTTCCTGGGGCAGCCAGGTGTCCTGGTCGTAAACCTGAGTGGCTTTTTCGCCGGCATAGACTTCCATCCAGGAAATCTTGCGCTTGCCGCCGTAGGCCTTCTGAACAGCAGCATCGACAACCTTGATCATCACCGGGCTGATGTCGACACCAATGCCGTCACCTTCGATGAAGGGGATGATCGGGTTATCAGGAACATTGAGAGAATGGTCTGCATTGACGGTGATTTTGTCGCCGACGGCTGGAACCTGAATCTTCTTGTAACCCATGCTGAACTCCATTGTTTGGATTGAACATCTGGCTTGGTTCGAGCGTAACCCAGTTAAATCAACACGCAAACCCTCTGTTCACGGCGCGGGCACATCTGGTTTCGTACAAGCCTGAAAGCAAAGGGAAAAGCGCCAAACTCAAGCATTCACAGCGACTCTACGCGCCACCCTGCCCTGCGACCTTTAGACCAATGGACGAGAATCGTTGCATATGAACCATCGGCAGATTGCCAGCTACCTATGTATAATGCCGCCCGCTGACCAAAGGGTCACGACGGCTGGCCTCTCTAGCACGAGACTTTCCGCCTGATTGGTCGGGTTGTTACCGCAGTCCGACTGCTTGACGCTCTACTGATGCACCCAACATCACCGCGAAGAATCTCGACATTCGGTTCATGGATGACTTTGAACGAACGCGCTTACCCGGCGCCCCTCGAGTTTCTGCGCACGCTTTAGCAAAGAAGAGAGAGTTAATCCGAATATGCCCACCCGCTCGAAGATCATCTATACCTTCACCGACGAAGCTCCAGCCCTCGCCACCTATTCCCTGCTGCCGATCATCGAGGCTTACACCGCCTCGGCCGATATCGCCGTGGAAACCCGCGATATCTCTCTTGCAGCACGCATCCTGGCCAGCTTCCCCGAGCAACTGGGCGACAAAGCCGTAGCCGACCACCTCGCCGAACTGGGCGCTCTGGCCGTTACGCCTGAAGCCAACATCATCAAGCTGCCGAACATCAGTGCTTCGGTTCCTCAGCTGCAAGCGGCGATCAAAGAGCTGCAAGCCCAGGGTTACAACCTGCCGGACTACCCGGAAACCGTGACCAGCGACGCCGACAAAGACGCCAAGGCGCGTTACGACAAGGTCAAGGGCAGCGCCGTGAACCCGGTTCTGCGTGAAGGCAACTCCGACCGCCGCGCTCCGCTGTCGGTCAAGAACTACGCGCGCAAGCACCCGCACAAAATGGGCGCCTGGGCCAAGGACTCCAAGTCCCACGTCGCTCACATGAGCACCGGCGATTTCTACGGCAGCGAAAAAGCTGCCCTGATCGACGCCGCTGACGCTGTGAAGATCGAGCTGATCGCCAAAGACGGTACCGCTACCGTCCTGAAAGAAAAAACCACTGTTCAGGCCGGCGAGATCCTCGACTGCGCCGTGATGAGCAAAAACGCCCTGCGTGCGTTCATCGCCGCTGAAATCGACAGCGCCAAGGCACAAGGCGTGCTGCTGTCGGTTCACCTGAAAGCGACCATGATGAAGGTCTCCGACCCGATCATGTTCGGCCAGATCGTTGCCGAGTTCTATAAAGACGCCCTGACCAAGCACGCTGACGTGCTGGCCCAGATCGGCTTCAACCTCAACAACGGCATCGGCGATCTGTACGCGCGCATCAAGGCCCTGCCAGCCGAGCAACAAGCTCAGATTGAAGCCGACATGGCAGCGGTCTACGCCGCTCGCCCATCGCTGGCGATGGTCAACTCCGACAAGGGCATCACCAACCTGCACGTGCCAAGCGACGTTATCGTCGACGCCTCGATGCCGGCGATGATCCGTGACTCCGGCAAAATGTGGGGCACCGACGGCCAACTGCACGACACCAAGGCTGTGATCCCGGATCGCTGCTACGCGACCATCTACCAGGCCGTGATCGAAGATTGCAAAGCCAATGGCGCTTTCGACCCGACCACTATGGGCAGCGTGCCAAACGTTGGCCTGATGGCGAAGAAAGCCGAAGAGTACGGCTCGCACGACAAGACCTTCCAGATCAAGGCTGACGGCGTGGTTCGCGTGACCGACAGCAAAGGCACCCTGCTGATGGAACAGGCTGTTGAAGCCGGCGACATCTTCCGCATGTGCCAGACCAAAGACGCCCCGATCCAGGACTGGGTCAAACTGGCCGTCAACCGCGCTCGCGCAAGCAGCACCCCGGCAATCTTCTGGCTGGACCCGATGCGCGCCCACGACGGCGTAGTGATCGAAAAAGTTCAGGCTTACCTGAAGGATCACGACACCACCGGTCTGGACATCCAGATCATGGCCCCGGTCGACGCGATGAAGTACACCCTGCAGCGCACCCGCGAAGGCAAGGACACCATTTCGGTCACCGGTAACGTTCTGCGTGACTACCTGACCGACCTGTTCCCGATCATGGAACTGGGCACCAGCGCCAAGATGCTGTCGATCGTGCCGCTGATGAACGGCGGTGGTCTGTTCGAAACCGGCGCCGGCGGCTCGGCTCCGAAGCACGTGCAGCAACTGGTTGAAGAAAACTTCCTGCGCTGGGACTCGCTGGGCGAATTCCTCGCACTGGCAGCGTCCCTCGAGCATCTGGGTGTGAACTACAACAACCCGAAAGCGCTGGTGCTGTCCAAGACCCTGGATCAGGCTACCGGCCAGTTCCTCGACAACAACAAGTCGCCATCGCGCAAAGTCGGCAACATCGACAACCGCGGCAGCCACTTCTACCTGGCGCTGTACTGGGCTCAGGCCCTGGCCGCCCAGACCGAAGACGCTGCACTGCAAGCGCAGTTCGCGACCCTGGCCAAAACCCTGACCGAGAACGAGGCGACCATCGTTGCCGAACTCAACGCCGTTCAGGGCAAGCCAGTGGACATCGGTGGTTACTACCACGCCGATGCCGAGCTGATCAGCAAGGCCATGCGCCCAAGCGCAACCTTCAACGCGGCGATTGCTGCGCTGGTATAAGGTTGTAGCGCGGTAAACAAACCCCGGCCCCGTGCCGGGGTTTGTGTTTCTGCCTGCAATACCCCCCCCTGTGGGAGCGAGCCTGCTCGCGAATGCGGTTTATCATTCAACATCTTCATTGACTGACCCACCGCTTTCGCGAGCAGGCTCGCTCCCACAAGGGATCGGGTTTTAACCAAGAGATTGAGGAAGTTTTATGGAATGGCTCCCCCACATCACTGTCGCCACCATCGTCGAAGACAACGGCCGCTTCCTGATGGTCGAAGAGCACAAGGCCGGACGTAATGTGCTTAACCAGCCCGCCGGCCATCTCGACCCCGACGAAACCCTGATCGAAGCCGCCGTGCGCGAAACCCTCGAGGAAACCGGCTGGGACGTCGAACCCACCGGCGTGATCGGCATTTACCTGTATACCGCTCCGAGCAACGGCGTGACTTACCAGCGCGTGTGCTTCAGCGCCAAAGCCGTGCAACACCACCCCGACTATCAACTCGATGACGGCATCGTCGGCGCCAAGTGGCTGACCCGCGACGAATTAATCGCCCAGCGCGATAACTGGCGCAGCGAGCTGATCATCCGCTGCATCGACGATTATCTGGCCGGTCATCACTTCAGTCTCGAACTGATCCGCCCTTCTCTTTAGCCTTGAGGCCATGAGCCTGATAGAATCGCGTCCTTTTTCAAGACACTCATTGAATCCCTATGCGTGATCCAGCCCCTTCTGACACATCCAAGAAGCGCGTCATTGTCGGCATGTCCGGCGGCGTGGACTCTTCCGTTTCCGCTCTCCTGCTGATCGAGCAGGGTTACGAGGTGGAAGGCCTGTTCATGAAGAACTGGGAAGAAGACGACGGAACGGAATACTGCACCGCCATGGACGACCTGGCGGATGCTCAGGCTGTGTGCGACAAAATCGGTATCAAGCTGCACACCGCCAACTTCGCCGCCGAGTACTGGGACAACGTGTTCGAGCACTTCCTGGCCGAATACAAGGCCGGGCGCACGCCGAACCCTGACATCCTCTGCAACCGCGAGATCAAGTTCAAGGCGTTCCTCGATTACGCCATGATGCTCGGCGCCGACCTGATTGCCACCGGCCACTACGTGCGTCGCCGTGACATCGAGGGCCGCACCGAACTGCTCAAGGGCCTGGATCCGAACAAGGACCAGAGCTACTTCCTGCACGCCGTCGGCGGCGAACAGATCGCCAAGACCCTGTTCCCGGTCGGCGAACTGGAAAAACCGGAAGTACGCGCAATTGCCGAGAAATACGAGCTGGCGACCGCCAAGAAGAAGGATTCCACCGGGATCTGCTTCATCGGTGAACGTCGTTTCAGCGACTTCCTCAAGCAATACCTTCCGGCACAACCGGGCGAAATCAAAACCACCGAAGGCGAAGTCATCGGCCGTCACCACGGCTTGATGTACCACACCATCGGCCAGCGTCAGGGTCTGGGCATCGGCGGCCTGAAAGATGCCGGCGACGAACCGTGGTACGTGCTGCGCAAGGATCTGGACACCAACGAACTGATCGTCGGCCAGGGCAATAATCATCCATGGCTGTTCTCCAGCGCCCTGCTCGCTTCGGAAATCTATTGGGTCAACCCGATCGACCTGAGCCAGCCGCTGCGCCTGACTGCCAAGGTTCGCTACCGCCAGAGCGATCAGGCCTGCACCCTGGAAAAAACCGCCAGCGGCTACCGCGCCGTGTTCGACGAACCGCAACGCGCGGTCACTCCGGGCCAGTCCGTGGTGTTCTACGACGGTGAAATCTGCCTTGGCGGCGGCGTGATCGAAGTCGCCGAGCCGTGGAGCGGCCAGGCATGAGCCCGACTCAGGAGCAACTGACGGCGCTGGGCGGCGTGTTTCTCGCCGCCGTGCTGGTCGACCGGATCGCCAAGACCGGCCAGACCAGCGAGGCGGGCCTGAGCTGCATGCTCGGCAGCCTGCTGGTGCGCGACCCGAAGGACACACTGGACGTGTACGGCGGCGACGACATCAATCTGCGCGAAGGTTACCGGGCCTTGATCGGCGCGCTCGAACGCGACCCGAGCACCCTGCAGCGCGAGCCATTGCGCTACGCCCTGTCGATGCTTGGCCTCGAGCGGCAACTGGCCAAACGTAACGACATGCTCGACACCATCGGCAAGCGCCTGCCGCAGATCCAGTCGCAGGTCGAACACTTCGGCCCGGCCCACGAAAACGTGGTCGCTGCCTGTGGCGCGCTGTATCAGGACACCCTGAGCACCCTGCGCCAACGCATTCAGGTGCATGGCGACATGCGCAACCTGCAGCAACCGAGCAACGCTTCGAAGATCCGCGCCCTGCTGCTGGCCGGCATCCGCTCGGCACGCCTGTGGCGACAGCTCGGCGGCCACCGCTGGCAGTTGGTGATCAGCCGGCGCAAGCTGCTCAAAGAGCTGTATCCGTTGATGCGCAGCGAGTAAATCGTCGCGCAATAAAAGTTTTGTAGTCTGTAGCGCGTAATACGCCGGTCAGTTGGCAACGGACCGGCGGATTTTTTCATGTATGATACGCGCCCCATTTCGTTGCCCGACTGTCCGAGAACACCCCATGCAGCTCTCTTCGCTCACTGCGGTTTCCCCTGTTGACGGCCGCTACGCCGGCAAAACCCAGGCCCTGCGCCCGATTTTCAGCGAGTACGGCCTGATCCGTGCCCGCGTTCTGGTTGAAGTGCGCTGGCTCCAGCGCCTGGCCGCCCACGCCGGTATCCCGGAAGTGCCAGCCTTCTCCGCCGAGGCCAACGCCGTTCTGAATGAACTGGCTGAAAACTTCTCGCTGGAGCACGCCGAGCGCGTCAAAGAGATCGAACGCACCACCAACCACGACGTCAAGGCGATCGAATACCTGCTCAAGGAGCAGGCGGCCAAGCTGCCGGAGCTGGCCAAGGTCAGCGAGTTCATCCACTTTGCCTGCACCAGCGAAGACATCAACAACCTGTCCCACGCCTTGATGCTGCGCGAAGGCCGTGACGACGTAATGCTGCCGCTGATGCGCCAGACCGCCAACGCCATCCGCGAACTGGCGATCCGCTTCGCTGACGTGCCGATGCTGTCGCGCACCCACGGTCAGCCAGCCTCGCCGACTACTCTGGGTAAAGAGCTGGCGAACGTGGTTTACCGTCTCGAGCGTCAAATCGCTCAAGTCGCTGCCGTGCCGCTGCTGGGCAAGATCAACGGCGCTGTCGGCAACTACAACGCGCACCTGTCGGCCTACCCGCAGATCGACTGGGAAGCCAACGCCCGCGCCTTCATCGAAGACGAGCTGGGCCTGGGCTTCAACCCGTACACCACGCAGATCGAACCGCACGACTACATCGCCGAGCTGTTCGACGCGATCGCGCGCTTCAACACCATCCTGATCGACTTCGACCGTGACATCTGGGGCTACATTTCCCTGGGTTACTTCAAGCAGCGCACCATCGCTGGCGAAATCGGCTCGTCGACCATGCCGCACAAGGTCAACCCGATCGACTTCGAAAACTCCGAAGGCAACCTGGGCATCGCCAACGCACTGTTCCAGCACCTGGCGAGCAAACTGCCGATCTCCCGCTGGCAGCGCGACCTGACCGACTCCACCGTACTGCGTAACCTCGGTGTCGGCTTCGCCCACAGCGTGATCGCGTACGAAGCCAGCCTCAAAGGCATCAGCAAACTGGAGCTCAACGAGCAGAAGATTGCTGCTGACCTGGACGCTTGCTGGGAAGTCCTGGCTGAGCCGATCCAGACCGTAATGCGCCGCTACAACATTGAAAACCCGTACGAGAAACTGAAAGAACTGACGCGCGGCAAAGGCATCAGCCCGCAAGCGCTGCAGACTTTCATCGACGGCCTGGACATGCCAGCCGAAGCGAAAGCCGAGCTGAAACAGCTGACTCCGGCCAACTACATCGGCAACGCTGTAGCACAAGCCAAACGCATCTGATCGACCGCTTGACCCGTTTGAGACGCCCGGCCGCGCCGGGCGTTTTTATTCCCGTCTGAAAAGTGCTTTTTTTCAATAGGTTACATATGAATCCCGATATTCCTCTTCAACTTCTGGGTGGCATCACGGCGCGCGAGTTCCTGCGCGACTACTGGCAGAAAAAGCCATTGCTGATCCGCCAGGCGATTCCTGACTTCGAAAGCCCGATCGACGCCGACGAACTGGCCGGCCTCGCCCTGGAAGAAGAAGTCGAATCGCGCCTGGTGATCGAACACGGCGAGCGCCCATGGGAACTGCGTCGCGGCCCGTTCGCTGAAGACGAGTTCAGCAAACTGCCGGAAACAGAGTGGACCCTGCTGGTGCAAGCGGTTGACCAGTTCGTCCCGGAAGTCAGCGAGCTGCTGGAAAACTTCCGTTTCCTGCCGAGCTGGCGCGTTGACGACGTGATGATCAGCTTCGCCGCTCCGGGTGGCAGCGTCGGTCCGCACTTTGACAACTACGACGTGTTCCTGCTGCAAGGCCACGGCAAGCGCAACTGGAAAATCGGCCAGATGTGCGACTCCGAAAGCCCGCTGCTGCAACACGCCGACCTGCGCATCCTCGCCGAATTCCACGAGACCGAAGAGTGGGTTCTGGAACCGGGCGACATGCTTTACCTGCCGCCGCGCCTGGCCCACTGCGGTGTAGCCGTGGACAACTGCATGACCTACTCGGTCGGCTTCCGTGCGCCGAGCGCTTCCGAAGTGCTGACTCACTTCACCGATTTCCTCAGCCAGTTCCTGACTGACGAAGAGCGCTACACCGATGCCGACGCCAAGCCAGCCGTCGATCCGCATCAGATTCAGCACGATGCACTGGATCGCCTGAAAAGCCTGCTCGCCGAGCACATGAGCGATGAGCGCCTGCTGCTGACCTGGTTCGGCCAGTACATGACCGAGCCGCGCTACCCGGAACTGGTGGTCGGTCCGGAAGACGTCGAAGAAGATGACTTCCTCGCTGCCCTGCAAGACGGTGCCGTGCTGATCCGCAACCCGAGCGCGCGCCTGGCCTGGTCGGAAGTCGATGACGACCTGCTGCTGTTCGCCAGCGGCCAGAGCCGTTACCTGCCGGGCAAGCTGCGCGAGCTGCTGAAGATGATCTGCGCCGCCGACGCGCTGCACGCGGACAACCTCGGCGAGTGGCTGAACGACGAAGACGGCCGCGGCCTGCTGTGCGAGTTGGTCAAACAGGGCAGCCTGGGATTCGCCGATGAATAAGATTCGCGTACGTGTCGCAGACTGGCAGAAGGACATCGCCGAGATCCGGCGCATTCGTGAAACGGTGTTCATTGCCGAACAATCGGTGCCACCTGAGTTGGAATGGGACGCGGATGACGCGACCGCCGTGCATTTTCTGGCGTTCGAAGGCGACTTTCCGATCGGCACTGCGCGCCTGTTGCCTGATGGGCACATCGGTCGCGTTTCAGTGCTCAAAGACTGGCGCGGGATGAAGGTGGGCGACGCACTGATGCAAGCAGTGATCGCCGAAGCTGAAGCCCGCGGGCTGAAGCAGCAGATGCTCAGCGCGCAGGTGCAAGCCACGGCGTTCTATGAGCGTCTGGGCTTCAAACTGGTCAGTGAGGAATTCCTCGAAGCCGGGATTCCGCATGTCGATATGGTTCGGCATTCGGCGTAAGACCGAGGCGCTCCTTTCGCGAGCAGGCTCGCTCCCACAGGATTTGCACTGAACCTGTGGGAGCGAGCCCGCTCGCGATAGCGGCGTCAAGAACACTCAAAACGCCCCGCCATCTCACGATGCCGGGGCGTTTTGCTGTCTACGATTCAACTTGCCCCACCCCGGGCCGACAAACTGGCAATATCAAGCCTTTCGAAAGCGGAGATAACGGACATGTCCCTACGCACCCTGCTCACCACCCTGCTGCTCGCCTGCAGTTTTTCGGTGATGGCAGCCACTGAAATCGTGCCCCTCAAGTACCGCACCAGCGCCGACATGCTGCCGATGGCGCAAGACTTCATCGGCAGGGACGGCCAGGTCAGCGCCTATGGCAACCAGCTGATCATCAAGGCCGAGCCAGACAAGATCCAGGAACTCAAAGCCCTGATCACTCAGCTCGACACCGTGCCCAAGCGCCTGCTGATCACCGTCGACACCAACGAGAACAACCAGCAGAACACCGGCGACCAACAGACCAGGATCATCAACTACAGCACCGCCAGCCGTGATGGCGGTATCCAGCAGGTACAGGCCAGCGAAGGCGCACCGGCACTGATCCAGGTCGGCCAGAGCGTGCCGATCACCAGCAGCCAGACCAACTCCTACGGCGATTACAGCAGCCAGACCCAATACCGCAACGTCACCCAGGGCTTCTACGTCACCGCCAGCGTCACCGGCGACATCGTTCACCTGGCAATCAGTACCAACCGTGACCGCATGAGCCAGGAACGTCCCGATGTAGTGAACGTGCAAAGTACCGACACAACCGTCAGCGGCCGGTTGGGAGAGTGGATCACCCTCGCCGGCATAAACCGCGAAACCCAGGCCGACAAACAGAGCCAGACCCGCAGCTACTCTACTCAAGGCCGCGATGACATGACTTTAAGGGTGAAAGTCGACACGCTGGACTAAAGCACCGAAAACTGACTGATTAGTCGTATTAGACGAAAGATGTAGTGCTTGAAAAAAAGCACTACAAAACGTTTGACGAGGCAAAAAAGCGAAGGCATGATGGCCTCGCTCCCGCTAATCAGAGGCCCTGGCAAGGGCCTTCGAAGCGATGTTTCGCACCTACCCCGCGAACCGCTTCGTGTCTGTACCGCCCACAAGGTGTGTTTGACGAGGTTGCCGACTGGAACGAAGTTGTCCCGAGGGACGGAAGCGTAATTAGGTAACCCGGCTTCACGCTGTAGTTCGTATAAAGGCCCACGACGCCCGAATGCGCTCCGCAGTGCGCCACTACCTGCTCACTTCCCCTCGAGCCCATCGTTCATCCCGTCGCCTACCCCGCCGAATCCGACTTGACCACCTAAGCTTCTGGTCAGCGAGCGCAGGAATTTTCCACCGCAGAACAACTTTTCATAAAGACGCGACGAGGTTTATCTCCATGGCACTGACACGCGAACAGCAAATTGCAGCCCTTGAAAAAGACTGGGCTGAAAACCCGCGCTGGAAAGGCGTGACTCGCACTTACTCCGCTGCTGACGTCGTCCGTCTGCGTGGCTCGGTTCAACCTGAGCACACCTTTGCGAAAATGGGCGCCGAGAAGCTGTGGAACCTGGTGACCCAGGGTGCCAAGCCGTCCTTCCGCCCAGAGAAAGATTTCGTCAACTGCATGGGCGCCCTGACCGGCGGCCAGGCTGTTCAGCAGGTTAAAGCCGGTATCCAGGCAATCTACCTGTCGGGCTGGCAGGTAGCTGCGGACAACAACTCCGCAGAATCGATGTACCCGGACCAGTCGCTGTACCCGGTGGACTCGGTGCCAACCGTGGTCAAGCGCATCAACAACTCGTTCCGTCGTGCTGACCAGATCCAGTGGAAAGCCGGCAAGAACCCGGGTGACGACGGCTACATCGACTACTTCGCGCCAATCGTGGCTGACGCTGAAGCCGGTTTCGGCGGCGTGCTGAACGCGTACGAGCTGATGAAGAGCATGATCGAAGCAGGCGCCGCCGGCGTTCACTTCGAAGACCAACTGGCTTCCGTGAAAAAATGCGGCCACATGGGCGGCAAAGTACTGGTTCCAACTCAGGAAGCCGTGCAGAAGCTGACCGCTGCACGTCTGGCGGCTGACGTTGCCGGCACGCCAACCATCATCCTGGCCCGTACCGACGCCAACGCTGCTGACCTGCTGACGTCCGACTGCGATCCGTACGACCAGCCGTTCGTAACTGGCGAGCGTACTCAGGAAGGCTTCTACAAGGTACGTGCCGGCCTGGATCAGGCAATCGCCCGTGGCCTGGCTTACGCGCCGTACGCCGACCTGATCTGGTGCGAAACCGCCAAGCCGGATCTGGAAGAAGCCCGTCGCTTCGCTGAGGCGATCAAGAAGGAATACCCGGACCAACTGCTGTCGTACAACTGCTCGCCTTCCTTCAACTGGAAGAAAAACCTGGACGACGCGACCATCGCCAAGTTCCAGCGCGAACTGTCCGCCATGGGTTACAAGCACCAGTTCATCACTCTGGCCGGCATTCACAACATGTGGCACAGCATGTTCAACCTGGCGCACGACTACGCCCGCAACGACATGACTGCCTACGTGAAGCTGCAGGAGCAGGAATTCGCTGACGCCGCCAAGGGTTACACCTTCGTGGCTCACCAGCAGGAAGTGGGCACTGGCTACTTCGACGACATGACCACCGTGATCCAGGGTGGCTCGTCCTCGGTCACCGCACTGACCGGTTCGACCGAAGAAGAACAGTTCCACTGATTCGGCTTCGCTGAGCAAACGGCCTTTGCGGATCGGATAGAAAGCTAACCGCAGAGCTGCACGACTGACGCCCCGACTGGTTCGGGGCGTTTTTTTTGCTTTTGAAAACCTCACCGGCACCGCAAATCCCTTGTGGGAGCGAGCCTGCTCGCGAAGGCGCTGTGTGAGCTTGCACATGCAGCGACTGATCCACCGCTTTCGCGAGCAGGCTCGCTCCCACAGGAAAAGCGTCAGCCGCGACAAAAAACATTGATCCAGAGCGGTACCCGCGTCACAAAAAACCGGTAAAACGCTCGCCACCGCTACTTGCAGTAACGGGCATATAAGACAACTTTCCGATTACTGCACCGCTAAACAGTTACAAAACCACTCCAAACGATATCAATTATCATTTAGCAGCAACTATGTTCGTTACATTTCCCACAAAACATAATTCGCGTAAACCCGGCTAATGCCCGCAACGCATGGGCTGCAGGGCATTGGAGGTGCGCTATGTCCTTATTCCAATAAATAATTTCGCTATAGGAATTTTACTTGCTGGGTGTTTAGCCATAAAATCAGCCCGATTGATTGCTGCGACATATCGTCACTGCCTTATTTCTTTATCAAGCTCAGAGACCTTTGCTCTCTGTTAAGGATTACCAGCATGCCCGAAGCGACAGGACTCATGGCCCACAACTGGGGCTTTGCCATTTTCCTTCTGGGTGTAGTCGGCCTGTGTGCCTTCATGCTCGGCGTCTCTAGCCTCCTCGGGTCAAAAGCCTGGGGCCGCAGCAAAAACGAACCGTTCGAGTCCGGCATGCTACCTACCGGTGGCGCCCGCTTGCGGCTCTCAGCCAAATTCTATCTGGTCGCGATGCTGTTCGTGATCTTCGATATCGAAGCCCTCTTTCTCTTTGCATGGTCTGTGTCCGTCCGCGAAAGCGGCTGGACCGGATTCGTCGAAGCTCTCGTTTTCATAGCAATTCTGTTGGCAGGTCTTGTCTACCTGTTCCGAGTGGGCGCCCTTGACTGGGCTCCGGAAGCTCGTCGCAAGCGGCAGGCGAAGCTGAAACAATGAGGCTTTGGCAATGCAATACAATCTCACCAGAATCGACCCCGATGCTCCTAACGAGCAATATCCGATTGGCGAACGGGAAACCGTTTCCGATCCGTTAGAAGATCAAGTCCACAAAAACATTTTCATGGGCAAGCTCGAAGACGTGCTGAGTGGCGCGGTCAACTGGGGGCGTAAAAACTCCCTGTGGCCGTACAACTTCGGCCTTTCGTGCTGCTATGTGGAAATGACCACCGCCTTCACGGCGCCCCACGACATCGCGCGCTTTGGCGCCGAAGTTATCCGGGCATCACCGCGTCAGGCCGACTTCATGGTTATCGCCGGCACCTGCTTCATCAAGATGGCGCCGATCATTCAGCGTCTCTACGAGCAAATGCTCGAGCCGAAGTGGGTGATTTCCATGGGCTCGTGCGCCAACTCCGGTGGCATGTACGACATCTACTCCGTGGTTCAAGGGGTGGACAAGTTCCTGCCCGTGGACGTCTACGTACCTGGCTGCCCGCCCCGTCCAGAAGCATTTCTGCAAGGCTTGATGCTGTTGCAGGAATCGATTGGCCAGGAGCGTCGCCCACTGTCCTGGGTCGTTGGTGATCAAGGCGTTTATCGCGCCGACATGCCTTCGCAGAAAGAACAGCGCCGCGAACAGCGAATCGCAGTCACCAACCTGCGCAGCCCTGACGAAGTCTGATCCAGTCTGTTCTTACAAAGAAACGAGAAGCTGGCTTCATTCTTTACGTTGACCGAAAGCGAAAAAATAACCATGACTACAGGCAGCGCTCTGTACATCCCGCCTTATAAGGCAGACGACCAGGATGTGGTCGTCGAATTGAACAACCGTTTTGGCGCCGAAGCGTTCACCGCTCAGTCGACCCGCACCGGCATGCCGGTGCTGTGGGTGGCTCGCGCCAAACTTGTCGAAGTCCTGACCTTCCTGCGCAACCTGCCCAAGCCGTACGTCATGCTCTATGACCTGCACGGCGTGGACGAGCGTCTGCGCACCAAGCGTCAAGGGCTGCCGTCGGGCGCCGACTTCACCGTGTTCTATCATCTCATGTCGCTTGAGCGTAATAGTGACGTGATGATCAAAGTCGCCTTGTCCGAAAGCGACCTGAGCTTGCCGACCGTCACCAGCATCTGGCCGAACGCCAACTGGTACGAGCGTGAAGTCTGGGACATGTACGGCATCGACTTCAAAGGCCACCCGCACCTGTCGCGCATCATGATGCCGCCGACCTGGGAAGGTCACCCGTTGCGCAAGGACTTCCCGGCGCGCGCCACCGAATTCGATCCGTACAGCCTCAACCTCGCCAAGCAACAGCTTGAGGAGGAAGCCGCGCGCTTCCGTCCTGAAGACTGGGGCATGAAGCGTTCCGGTGCCAACGAGGACTACATGTTCCTCAACCTCGGCCCGAACCACCCTTCCGCGCACGGTGCTTTCCGCATCATTCTGCAACTGGACGGTGAAGAGATCGTCGACTGCGTGCCGGACATCGGTTACCACCACCGTGGTGCCGAGAAGATGGCCGAGCGTCAGTCCTGGCACAGTTTCATCCCTTACACCGACCGTATCGACTACCTCGGCGGCGTGATGAACAACCTGCCGTACGTGCTCTCGGTCGAGAAGCTGGCCGGCATCAAGGTGCCCGAGAAGGTCGACGTCATCCGCATCATGATGGCCGAGTTCTTCCGGATCACCAGCCACCTGCTGTTCCTGGGGACTTACATCCAGGACGTCGGCGCCATGACTCCGGTGTTCTTCACCTTCACCGACCGCCAGAAGGCGTACACGGTGATTGAAGCCATTACCGGTTTCCGTCTGCACCCGGCCTGGTACCGCATCGGCGGTGTTGCCCACGACCTGCCACGCGGCTGGGACAAACTGGTGAAAGACTTCGTTGAATGGCTGCCAAAGCGCCTCGACGAATACACCAAGGCTGCCCTGCAGAACAGCATCCTCAAGGGCCGTACCATCGGCGTCGCTGCCTACAACACCAAAGAGGCCCTGGAGTGGGGCGTCACCGGTGCCGGCCTGCGTTCGACCGGTTGCGACTTCGACCTGCGTAAAGCGCGTCCGTACTCCGGCTACGAGAACTTCGAGTTCGAAGTTCCGCTGGCTGCCAACGGCGATGCCTACGACCGCTGCATGGTCCGCGTCGAAGAGATGCGCCAGAGCATCAAGATCATCGACCAGTGCCTGCGCAACATGCCGGAAGGCCCGTACAAGGCGGATCACCCGCTGACCACGCCGCCGCCGAAAGAGCGCACGCTGCAGCACATCGAAACCTTGATCACGCACTTCCTGCAAGTTTCGTGGGGCCCGGTCATGCCGGCCAACGAATCCTTCCAGATGATCGAAGCGACCAAGGGCATCAACAGTTATTACCTGACGAGCGACGGCGGCACCATGAGCTACCGTACCCGGATCCGCACTCCGAGCTTCCCGCATCTGCAACAGATCCCTTCAGTGATCAAAGGCAGCATGGTCGCGGACTTGATTGCGTACCTGGGTAGTATCGACTTCGTTATGGCCGACGTGGACCGCTAAGCATGAACAGCACGCTTATCCAGACAGACCGTTTCACCCTGAGTGAAACCGAGCGCTCGGCCATCGAGCACGAGCTGCATCACTACGAAGACCCGCGCGCGGCGTCGATCGAAGCCCTGAAGATCGTTCAGAAAGAACGCGGCTGGGTGCCGGATGGCGCCCTGTACGCGATCGGCGAGATCCTCGGCATCCCGGCCAGCGACGTTGAAGGTGTGGCGACGTTCTACAGCCAGATCTTCCGTCAGCCGGTTGGCCGTCACATCATTCGCGTCTGCGACAGCATGGTCTGCTACATCGGTGGCCACGAGTCGGTGGTCAGCGAAATCCAGAACAATCTGGGCATCGGCCTGGGTCAGACCACCGCCGACGGTCGTTTCACCCTGCTGCCTGTCTGCTGCCTCGGCAACTGCGACAAGGCACCGGCGCTGATGATCGACGACGACACCTTTGGCGACGTGCAGCCTGCTGGCGTGGCCAAACTGCTCGAGGGCTACGTATGACCCTGACATCTTTCGGTCCTGCCAACCGCATCCAGCGTTCGGCCGAGACTCACCCGCTGACCTGGCGTCTGCGTGACGACGGCGAAGCCGTGTGGCTCGACGAATACCAGGCCAAGAACGGTTACGCCGCTGCGCGCAAAGCCTTCGCCGACATGGATCAGGACGCCATCGTCCAGACCGTGAAAGACGCTGGCCTCAAAGGTCGCGGCGGTGCAGGCTTCCCCACGGGCGTGAAGTGGGGCCTGATGCCCAAAGACGAATCCATCAACATCCGCTACCTGCTGTGCAACGCGGATGAAATGGAACCGAACACCTGGAAAGACCGCATGCTGATGGAGCAACTGCCCCATTTGCTGATCGAAGGCATGCTGATCAGTGCCCGCGCACTGAAAACCTACCGTGGCTACATCTTCCTGCGTGGCGAGTACACCACCGCCGCCAAGCACCTCAACCGTGCCGTGGAAGAAGCCAAGGCAGCCGGCCTGCTGGGCAAGAACATCCTGGGCAGCGGCTTCGATTTCGAGCTGTTCGTCCACACCGGCGCCGGGCGTTACATCTGCGGTGAAGAAACCGCACTGATCAACTCCCTTGAAGGCCGCCGCGCCAACCCGCGCTCCAAGCCGCCCTTCCCTGCCGCCGTGGGCGTGTGGGGCAAGCCGACGTGTGTGAACAACGTAGAAACCCTGTGCAACGTGCCGGCAATCATTGCCGACGGTGTTGACTGGTACAAATCGTTGGCTCGCGAAGGCAGTGAAGACATGGGCACCAAGCTCATGGGCTTCTCCGGCAAGGTCAAGAACCCTGGCCTGTGGGAACTGCCATTCGGCGTCACCGGTCGCGAGCTGTTCGAAGACTACGCCGGCGGCATGCGCGACGGCTTCAAGCTCAAGGCCTGGCAGCCAGGTGGGGCCGGTACCGGTTTCCTGTTGCCGGAGCACCTCGACGCACAGATGTACGCCGGCGGCATCGCCAAAGTGGGCACCCGGATGGGTACCGGCCTGGCCATGGCGGTGGACGACAGCGTCAACATGGTGTCCCTGCTGCGCAACATGGAGCAGTTCTTCGCTCGCGAGTCGTGCGGTTTCTGCACCCCGTGCCGTGATGGTTTGCCATGGAGCGTCAAGCTCTTGATGGCGATCGAACAAGGCCGCGGTCAGCCAGGTGACATCGAGACCCTGCTGGGTCTGGTCAACTTCCTCGGCCCGGGCAAGACCTTCTGTGCTCACGCACCGGGTGCCGTGGAGCCGTTGGGCAGTGCCATCAAATACTTCCGTCCAGAGTTCGAAGCCGGTATCGCGCCTGCAAGCGCCGCCGTCCCGCCTCTGGCAAGGCCGATCGTAGTCGGCGCGTAAACGCTTAAAAAGGCGAAGGGTCCGTGCCCTTCGCCTTTCGTCCGATGACGCCTTTCGGGGCTGACTGGATTCGGACGAATAACAAGATTCCATTAGCCACGCCCGCTGACACCGGGCCAACGAAGACCTTTGAACCATGGCCACTATCCACGTAGACGGCAAAGCGCTCGAAGTCGACGGGGCAGACAACCTGTTACAGGCATGTCTGTCGCTGGGCCTCGACATCCCTTATTTCTGCTGGCACCCCGCGCTTGGTAGCGTCGGGGCCTGCCGCCAGTGCGCGGTCAAGCAGTACACCGACGAGAACGACACCCGTGGTCGCATCGTCATGTCCTGCATGACGCCTGCCACCGACAACACCTGGATCTCCATCGACGACGATGAGTCCAAGGCGTTCCGCGCCAGTGTTGTCGAATGGCTGATGACCAACCACCCGCACGACTGCCCAGTGTGCGAAGAAGGCGGTCACTGCCACCTGCAAGACATGACCGTGATGACCGGCCACAACGAGCGCCGTTATCGCTTCACCAAACGCACCCACCAGAACCAGCAACTGGGCCCGTTCATTTCCCACGAAATGAACCGCTGCATCGCCTGCTACCGCTGCGTGCGTTTCTACAAGGATTACGCCGGCGGCACTGACCTCGGTGTATTCGGCGCCCACGACAACGTGTACTTCGGTCGCGTTGAAGACGGCACCCTCGAAAGCGAGTTCTCCGGCAACCTCACCGAGGTCTGCCCGACCGGCGTGTTCACCGACAAGACTCACTCCGAGCGCTACAACCGCAAGTGGGACATGCAGTTCTCGCCGAGCATCTGCCATGGCTGCTCCAGCGGTTGCAACATTTCTCCGGGCGAGCGTTACGGCGAACTGCGTCGTATCGAAAACCGTTTCAACGGTTCGGTGAACCAGTACTTCCTGTGCGACCGTGGCCGTTTCGGTTATGGCTACGTCAACCGCACCGACCGTCCACGTCAGCCGCTGCTGGCCGACGGCACCAAGTTGGGCCTCGACGCCGCACTGGATAAAGCTGCTGATCTGCTGCGTGGTCGCAACATCGTCGGTATCGGTTCGCCGCGTGCCAGCCTCGAAAGCAACTACGCGTTGCGTGAACTGGTCGGCGCCGAGCACTTCTACTCCGGTATCGAAGCATCCGAACTGGAGCGTATCCGCCTGGTTCTGCAAGTGTTGAAAGACAGCCCGCTGCCTGTGCCGAACATGCGCGACATCGAAGACCACGACGCGGTATTCGTGCTCGGTGAAGACCTGACCCAGACCGCCGCCCGTATGGCCCTGGCCCTGCGTCAATCGGTCAAGGGCAAAGCCGAAGACATGGCCGAAGCCATGCGCGTTCAGCCTTGGCTCGACGCGGCAGTGAAGAACATCGGTCAGCACGCGCTGAACCCGCTGTTCATCGCCAGCCTGGCTGAAACCAAGCTCGACGACATCGCTGAAGAATGCGTACACGCAGCGCCTGACGATCTGGCGCGCATCGGTTTCGCCGTGGCTCACGCCCTGGACGCCAGCGCACCAGCCGTTGAAGGTCTGGACGCCGAAGCACTGGAACTGGCCAAGCGCATTGCTGATGCCCTGCTCGCGGCAAAACGTCCGCTGATCATCGCCGGTACTTCGCTGGGCTCCAAAGCCTTGATCGAAGCCGCTGCGAACATCGCCAAGGCCCTGAAGCTGCGCGAGAAGAACGGTTCGATCAGCCTGATCGTGCCGGAAGCCAACAGCCTTGGCCTGGCCATGCTCGGTGGCGAATCGGTTGATGCAGCGCTGCAAGCGGTGATCGACGGCAAGGCCGACGCCATCGTCGTGCTGGAAAACGATCTGTACACCCGCACCTCGAAAGCCAAGGTCGATGCGGCATTGAACGCGGCGAAAGTCGTGATCGTTGCCGACCACCAGAAGACCGCCACCACCGATCGAGCGCAACTGGTTCTGCCAGCGGCAAGCTTCGCTGAAGGCGACGGTACGCTGGTCAGCCAGGAAGGTCGCGCCCAGCGCTTCTTCCAGGTTTTCGATCCGCAGTACATGGATGCGAGCATCCTGGTTCACGAAGGCTGGCGCTGGCTGCACGCCCTGCGCGCGACCCTGCTGAACCAGCCAATCGACTGGACGCAACTCGACCAGGTTACCGCTGCCGTTGCCTCGAGCACTGAGCAACTGGCGCGTATCGTTGATGCCGCTCCGTCTGCCGCGTTCCGCATCAAGGGTCTGAAACTGGCGCGTGAGCCGCTGCGCTACTCCGGTCGCACCGCAATGCGCGCCGACATCAGCGTTCACGAACCACGCACTCCGCAGGACAAAGACACCGCGTTCGCCTTCTCCATGGAAGGTTACTCGGGTTCGGTTGAGCCGCGTCAGCAGGTTCCTTTCGCCTGGTCGCCAGGCTGGAACTCGCCGCAAGCCTGGAACAAGTTCCAGGACGAAGTCGGTGGTCACCTGCGCGCTGGCGATCCGGGCACTCGCCTGATCGAAAGCACTGGCGACTCGCTGAACTGGTTCGCTGCCGCTCCGCGTGCGTTCAACCCGGCGCCGGGCACCTGGCAAGCCGTGCCGTTCTACCACCTGTTCGGCAGCGACGAAAACTCGTCGAAAGCCGCGCCGGTTCAAGAGCGCATCCCGGCTGCTTATGTTGCTCTGGCGAAATCCGAAGCAGATCGCCTGGGCGTCAACGACGGTGCCCTGCTGAGCCTGAACGTGGCCGGTCAGACCCTGCGTCTGCCGCTGCGCATCAATGAAGAACTGGGCGCTGGTCTGGTGGCCTTGCCTGCGGGCATCGCCGGCATTCCACCGGCATTCGCCGGCGTGTCCGTCGACGGTCTGCAGGAGGCAGCGCAATGACCTGGTTCACCCCTGAAGTGATCGATGTGATCCTGACGGTCATCAAAGCCATCGTGATTCTGCTGGCCGTTGTGGTCGCAGGCGCGTTGCTCAGCTTTGTCGAACGTCGCCTGCTGGGCTGGTGGCAGGACCGTTACGGCCCGAACCGCGTTGGCCCGTTCGGCATGTTCCAGATCGCCGCCGACATGCTCAAGATGTTCTTCAAGGAAGACTGGACCCCGCCGTTTGCCGATAAAGTGATATTCACTTTGGCGCCGGTGGTGGCCATGTCCGCCCTGCTGATCGCCTTCGCGATCATCCCGATCACCCCGACCTGGGGCGTGGCGGATCTGAACATCGGCCTGCTGTTCTTCTTCGCCATGGCCGGCCTGTCGGTCTACGCGGTGCTGTTCGCCGGCTGGTCGAGTAACAACAAGTTCGCCCTGCTCGGCAGCTTGCGTGCCTCGGCGCAGACCGTGTCCTACGAAGTGTTCATGGGCCTGGCCCTGATGGGCATCGTGGTGCAGGTCGGCTCGTTCAACATGCGCGACATCGTCGAGTACCAGGCGCAGAACCTGTGGTTCATCATTCCGCAGTTCTTCGGCTTCTGTACCTTCTTCATCGCTGGCGTGGCTGTGACTCACCGTCACCCGTTCGACCAGCCGGAAGCGGAACAGGAACTGGCCGACGGTTACCACATTGAATACGCCGGTATGAAATGGGGCATGTTCTTCGTCGGTGAATACATCGGCATCATCCTGATCTCGGCGCTGCTGGTCACCCTGTTCTTCGGTGGCTGGCACGGTCCGTTCGGCATCCTGCCGCAACTGTCCTTCGTCTGGTTCGCACTGAAGACCGCGTTCTTCATCATGCTGTTCATCCTGCTGCGCGCTTCCATCCCGCGTCCGCGTTATGACCAGGTGATGGATTTCAGCTGGAAATTCTGCCTGCCACTGACCCTGATCAATTTGCTGATAACCGCTGCGGTTGTGTTGTGGAACACACCTGCGGTTGCGGTTCAGTGAGGATTTGACCCATGTTCAAATATATTGGCGACATCGTTAAGGGTACCGGTACCCAGTTGCGCAGCCTGGTCATGGTCTTCGGCCATGGCTTTCGCAAGCGCGACACCCTGCAATACCCGGAAGAAGCGGTCTATCTGCCGCCACGCTACCGTGGCCGTATTGTCCTGACCCGCGACCCCGATGGCGAAGAGCGTTGCGTAGCCTGCAACCTGTGCGCCGTGGCTTGCCCGGTCGGTTGCATCTCGCTGCAAAAAGCTGAAACCGAAGACGGTCGCTGGTACCCGGACTTCTTCCGTATCAACTTCTCGCGCTGCATTTTCTGCGGTCTCTGCGAGGAAGCCTGTCCGACCACCGCAATCCAGCTGACCCCGGATTTCGAGATGGCCGAGTTCAAACGTCAGGACCTGGTGTACGAGAAAGAAGATCTGCTGATCTCCGGCCCCGGCAAAAACCCTGATTACAACTTCTATCGTGTTGCAGGTATGGCAATCGCTGGCAAGCCGAAAGGCTCTGCGCAGAACGAAGCCGAACCGATCAACGTGAAGAGCTTGCTGCCTTAAGGAAGAACGATGGAATTCGCTTTCTATTTCGCATCGGGTATCGCGGTTGTGTCCACGCTACGTGTGGTCACCAACACCAACCCTGTGCATGCCCTGCTCTACCTGATCATCTCGTTGATCGCCGTGGCCATGACCTTCTTCGCACTCGGCGCACCGTTCGCCGGCGTGCTGGAAGTGATCGCCTACGCTGGCGCCATCATGGTGCTGTTCGTGTTCGTGGTGATGATGCTGAACCTGGGCCCAGCCTCGGTTCAGCAGGAACGCAGCTGGCTCAAGCCCGGTATCTGGGCGGGCCCGGTGATTCTCGCCGCCCTGCTGCTCGCCGAACTGCTGTATGTACTGTTCGCTCACCAGAGCGGTCAGGCCATCGGCCACACCACCGTGGACGCGAAAGCCGTGGGCATCAGCCTGTTCGGCCCGTACCTGCTGGTGGTCGAACTCGCCTCGATGCTGCTGCTCGCCGCAGCCGTCACGGCGTTCCATTTGGGCCGTAACGAGGCGAAGGAGTAAGACATGCCTGCTATCCCTCTCGAGCATGGATTGGCCGTTGCCGGCATCCTGTTCTGCCTTGGTCTGGTCGGCCTGATGGTCCGCCGCAACATTTTGTTCGTGTTGATGAGCCTGGAAGTGATGATGAACGCCTCTGCACTGGCCTTCATCGTGGCGGGCGCTCGCTGGGCGCAACCGGATGGACAGATCATGTTCATTCTGGTGATCAGCCTTGCAGCCGCCGAGGCCAGTATTGGTCTGGCGATCCTGCTGCAACTGTATCGCCGCTTCCACACGCTCGATATCGACGCTGCCAGTGAGATGCGCGGATGAACCTAATCTTTCTGACTTTTGTATTCCCCCTGATCGGTTTCCTGCTGCTGTCGTTCTCCCGTGGACGCTGGTCGGAAAACCTCTCGGCGCTGATCGGCGTGGGTTCCATTGGCTTGTCGGCGATTGTCGCCGCCTACGTCATCTGGCAATTCAACGTCGCGCCACCCGAAGGCGGTCACTACACCCTGGTGCTCTGGAAGTGGATGGCGGTGGAAGGCTTCAAGCCTGACTTCGCCCTCTACGTCGACGGCCTGTCGGTCACCATGCTCGGCGTGGTGGTGGGCGTAGGTTTCCTGATCCACCTGTTTGCGTCCTGGTACATGCGCGGCGAAGCGGGTTACTCGCGCTTCTTCTCGTACACCAACCTGTTTATCGCCAGCATGCTGTTCCTGGTGCTCGGCGATAACCTGTTGTTCCTGTACTTCGGCTGGGAAGGCGTGGGCCTGTGCTCGTACCTGTTGATCGGTTTCTACTACAGCAACCGCAACAACGGTAACGCCGCACTCAAGGCCTTCATCGTGACCCGGATCGGCGACGTGTTCATGGCCATCGGCCTGTTCATCCTGTTCCAGCAAGTGGGCACGTTGAACATCCAGGAACTGCTGGTGCTGGCACCGCAGAAATTCCAGGTCGGTGACTTCTGGATCACTCTGGCAACCCTGATGCTGCTGGGTGGCGCAGTCGGTAAATCGGCGCAACTGCCACTGCAAACCTGGCTTGCGGATGCGATGGCCGGTCCGACCCCGGTTTCGGCACTGATCCACGCCGCGACCATGGTGACCGCCGGTGTCTACCTGATCGCCCGTACTCACGGTCTGTTCACCCTGGCACCGGAAATCCTGCACCTGGTCGGCATCGTCGGTGGTGTGACTCTGGTTCTCGCAGGCTTCGCGGCACTGGTACAAACCGACATCAAACGTATCCTCGCCTACTCGACCATGAGCCAGATCGGCTACATGTTCCTGGCGCTGGGCGTTGGCGCATGGGATGGCGCGATTTTCCACCTGATGACCCACGCCTTCTTCAAGGCCCTGCTGTTCCTTGCTTCCGGTGCGGTGATCGTTGCCTGCCACCATGAGCAGAACATCTTCAAGATGGGCGGCCTGTGGAAAAAACTGCCACTGGCCTACGCCAGCTTCATCGTCGGTGGTGCTGCGCTGGCCGCTCTGCCACTGGTCACCGCGGGCTTCTACTCCAAGGACGAAATCCTTTGGGAAGCGTTCGCCAGCGGCAACCACGGTCTGCTCTACGCAGGTCTGGTCGGCGCGTTCATGACGTCGCTGTACACCTTCCGCCTGATCTTCATCACGTTCCACGGTGAAGCCAAGACTGAAGCCCACGCCGGTCACGGCATCGCTCACTGGCTGCCACTGTCGGTGCTGATCGTGCTGTCGACCTTCGTCGGCGCCATGATCGTTCCACCGCTGCACGGCGTACTGCCGCAAAGCGTTGGGCATGCCGGTGGCGAAGCCAAGCACAGTCTGGAAATCGCTTCGGGCGCCATCGCCCTGGCCGGTATCCTGCTGGCGGCCCTGCTGTTCCTCGGCAAGCGTCGCTTCGTGACGGCAATCGCCAACAGCGGCATCGGCCGTTTCCTCTCGGCCTGGTGGTTCGCTGCCTGGGGCTTCGACTGGATCTACGACAAACTGTTCGTCAAGCCGTACCTTGCGATCAGCCACATGCTGCGCAAAGACCCGCTCGACCAGACCATCGGTCTGATCCCGCGTATGGCCAAGGGTGGTCACACCGCCCTGAGCCGCACCGAGACCGGTCAACTGCGTTGGTACGCTGCTTCGATGGCTGCTGGTGCCGTGCTGGTAATCGGCGCCATCGTGCTGGTAGCGGTCTGATATGAACCTTGCGAATTTGCGAAAGGAAACGAGCCCGTCATGATTCTGCCTTGGCTAATCCTGATCCCCTTCATCGGCGGCCTGCTGTGCTGGATGGGTGAGCGCTTCGGCGCTACCCTCCCCCGCTGGATTGCGCTGTTGACCATGACCCTGGAACTCGCCCTCGGCCTCTGGCTGTGGGCCCACGGTGACTATTCATTTGCTCCGGCGCCTGGCGCCGATCCGACCTGGGCGCTTGAGTTCAAGCATGTCTGGATCCAGCGCTTCGGCATCAACGTGCACCTGGCCCTCGACGGCCTGTCGCTGTTGATGATCCTGCTGACCGGTCTGCTGGGTATCCTCTCGGTACTCTGCTCGTGGAAAGAGATTCAACGTCACGTTGGCTTCTTCCACCTGAACCTGATGTGGATCCTGGGCGGCGTTGTCGGCGTGTTCCTCGCCCTCGACCTGTTCATGTTCTTCTTCTTCTGGGAAATGATGCTGGTGCCGATGTACTTCCTCATCGCGCTCTGGGGTCACAGTTCTTCGGACGGCAAGAAAACCCGGATCTACGCAGCAACCAAGTTCTTCATCTTCACTCAGGCTTCCGGCCTGATCATGCTGGTGGCGATCCTGGGTCTGGTGCTGGTCAACTTCAACAACACCGGCGTGATTACCTTCAACTACGCCGACCTGTTGAAAACCAAGATGTCGATGACCACCGAGTACATTCTGATGCTCGGCTTCTTCATCGCCTTCGCGGTCAAGCTGCCAGTGGTGCCGTTCCACTCGTGGCTGCCTGACGCTCACGCCCAGGCACCGACCGCAGGTTCCGTCGACCTCGCCGGTATCTTGCTGAAAACCGCGGCCTACGGTCTGCTGCGTTTCGCCCTGCCGCTGTTCCCGAACGCCTCGGCCGAGTTTGCGCCGATCGCCATGACCCTCGGTCTGATCGGGATTTTCTACGGTGCATTCCTGGCGTTCGCCCAAACCGACATCAAGCGTCTGATCGCCTTCTCGTCCGTTTCTCACATGGGTTTCGTCCTGATCGGCATCTACTCCGGCAGCCAACTGGCGCTGCAAGGCGCTGTGATCCAGATGCTGGCGCACGGTCTGTCGGCAGCGGCACTGTTTATCCTCAGCGGTCAGCTGTACGAGCGTCTGCACACTCGTGACATGCGTGAGATGGGCGGTCTGTGGTCGCGTATCGCTTACCTGCCGGCAATCAGCCTGTTCTTCGCCGCCGCATCCTTGGGCTTGCCGGGGACCGGTAACTTCGTCGGCGAATTCCTGATCCTGATCGGCACGTTCGCCAGTGCGCCATGGATCACTGCGATTGCCACGTCCGGTCTGGTGTTCGGTTCGGTCTACTCGTTGATCATGATCCACCGCGCCTACTTCGGCCCGGCCAAATCGGATTCGATCCTGCACGGTATGGACGGTCGCGAACTGATCATGGTGCTGGGCCTTGCGGCGTTGCTGGTTTACCTCGGCGTCTACCCGCAGCCGTTCCTCGACACTTCCGCCGCCACGATGCATGGCGTGCAGCAGTGGCTCGGCACCGCCTTCACTCAACTCGCTTCGGCCCGGTAAGAGCGCTATGGAATTCACGATTCAACACTTTATTGCGCTTGCGCCACTGTTGATCACCAGCCTCACCATTATCGTGGTGATGCTGGCAATCGCCTGGCGCCGCAACCACTCGCAGACCTTCCTGATCTCGGTCGCCGGTCTGAACCTGGCCTTGCTGTCGATCCTGCCGGCACTGAAAGTCGCGCCTCTGGCCGTGACCCCGTTGCTGCAGATCGACACCTTCGCCTGCCTGTACATGGCGCTGATCCTGGTCGCCACCCTCGCCTGCGTCACCCTCGCCCACGCCTATCTGGGCGATGGCGGTTCGGGTTACCCGGGCAACCGTGAAGAACTCTACCTGCTGATCCTGATGGCCGCCGCCGGCGGTCTGGTTCTGGTCAGCGCGCAGCACCTCGCCGGTTTGTTCATCGGTCTGGAACTGCTCTCGGTACCGGTCTACGGTCTGGTGGCTTACGCCTTCTTCAACAAGCGTTCGCTGGAAGCCGGCATCAAGTACATGGTGCTGTCGGCCGCCGGTTCCGCGTTCCTGTTGTTCGGTATGGCGCTGCTGTACGCCGACTCGGGTTCGCTGAGCTTCGTCGGTATCGGTCAGGCACTGGCTGCAACCGGCCTGCCTAGCTCGCTGGCGCAACTGGGCCTGGGCATGATGCTGATCGGTCTGGCGTTCAAGCTGTCGCTGGTACCGTTCCACCTGTGGACGCCTGACGTCTACGAAGGTGCTCCGGCACCGGTCGCAGCCTTCCTTGCGACCGCTTCGAAGGTTGCGGTGTTTGCGGTCATGGTGCGTCTGTTCCAGATCTCCCCTGCTGCCAGCAGTGGCGTGCTGAGCGACGTACTGACCGTCATCGCCATTGCCTCGATCCTGTTCGGTAACCTGCTGGCCCTGACTCAGAGCAACCTCAAGCGTCTGCTCGGTTACTCGTCCATCGCGCACTTCGGCTACCTGCTGATCGCACTGGTGGCGAGCAAGGGTCTGGCGGTGGAAGCCATCGGCGTCTACCTGGTCACCTACGTGATCACCAGCCTCGGCGCGTTCGGCGTGATCACGCTGATGTCCTCGCCGTACAACGGCCGTGACGCCGACGCACTGTACGAGTACCGCGGCCTGTTCTGGCGCCGTCCGTACCTGACCGCCGTACTCACCGTGATGATGCTGTCCCTGGCCGGTATCCCGCTGACCGCTGGCTTCATCGGCAAGTTCTACATCATCGCGACCGGTGTCGAATCGCACCAGTGGTGGCTGGTAGGTTCGCTGGTTCTGGGCAGCGCCATCGGCGTCTTCTACTACCTGCGCGTGATGGTCACCCTGTACCTGATCGAGCCAAACCTGCGTCGCCATGACGCCCAGCTGCACTGGGAACAGAAGGCAGGCGGCGTAATGCTGCTGGCCATCGCCCTGGTCGCATTCTTCCTGGGTGTGTACCCGCAGCCATTGCTGACACTGGTTCAGCAGGCGGGTCTGGCGGGCTGATTGCTCCGTTAGAACTGGCAACAAAAGAAACGGCACCTTCGGGTGCCGTTTTTGTTTTTACAGGATTCGATATCTCGAGCGCTTGCGCTGTCCTCATCGCGGGCAAGCCCGGCTCCCACAGGTTTGTGCGTCGCTCACAAAATCCGGGTACACCCAAAAACCAATGTGGGAGCGAGCCTGCTCGCGAAGGCGTCGGCACTTCCACCATATTCAGTGCCTGACACTCCGCTATCGCGAGCAGGCTCACTCCTACAGGCTGTGTGTCATTCACAAATTCTGTGCCACCCCGGATTACTGCAGGAGCGTGGCTTGCCCGCGATGGCGTCGGCACATCCACCCTCTTCATAGCTTCACACCCCGCCACTTTCGCCATTCGGCGCTGGACACTGCTGCGCGATTGTTCCGACACGCCAGTTGCGAAGCCTCTTCACAGATCAGTCGAACGTTCCTACAGCTCCCGTCAATTCGTCCTACAGGTGTTTTTACGACCGGCGTCTACCGTTGAAAAAGGGACGAAAAGCAGGGCCAGGAGGCCTTGACCGATTCGATTATCGAGACAACACTATACGTAGGTAGCGTACAGAACATGGATGCTCTATTTATCGAATTGCCTGTGTTTCAGAAGCACCGAGACGACTATCTGGATGACGAACTGTTTCGCAGCTTTCAACTGGAGTTGCTGAAAAATCCGCAAGCGGGCGATCTCATTGAGGACACAGGCGGGCTTCGTAAAATTCGCTTTAGCGACCAACGAAGAGGCAAAGGTAAGCGCAGCGGATTACGAGTGATTTATTACTGGTGGTCAGGCTTCGATCAGTTCTGGCTCTTTACCGTCTACAACAAAAACGAGCAGGACGATTTGACACCTGCCCAGAAAAAACTTTTCAGAAAAACACTGGATAGAGAACTCAACGCGAGAACCCACTATGAAACGTGACATTTTTTCCGAATTGATGGATGGACTGGAAGCACTGGCCGATGAACGCCAAGGCAAAATCACCTTGCGTACCCACAAGGTTCAGCTGCCAAAACTGATGCCGATCACTGCGGAGGAAGTCGTAGCCATCCGTCAGCAACTTAATCTTTCCCGGTCAGTATTCGCGATGTATCTACGCACCAACACGCGAACACTCGAAAACTGGGAGCAAGGACGAGCAACGCCCAATGCTCAGGCCACAACCCTGATCCGTCTGGTCGAACGTTTCCCCCAAACTATCGAACAGCTCGCAGCCCTGACCTGACCGTTTTCACTCCACTCACATGACGAAATTGTAATTCCCCCATCACCTTGGCGTTATCCGCAGCTTGTAACGATGTCACCCGGCGACCAATGCCGGCGGGCCCTGCCCCGCCGAACAATAAAACTTACGCCGAAGCACGTTCCCGCTCTGCCGATCCCAAGGAGTGTTTGATGGTTAACCATAAAAAAATGTCGATGGCCGCTTTAGCGGTGGTGGTCGGCTCCGGGCCGTCCATGGTGTTTGCCGAAGACAAGCCCGAGGGCTTTGTCGAAGGCAGCAGCCTGACGGTGCTCAACCGCAATTTCTACTTCAATCGTGATCATCGTAACGGCCAGTCCAGCCCCACCGGCAACGGTTATTCCGAAGCCTGGGCGCATGCGGTGATCAGCAAGTTCGAATCCGGTTTCACCCAAGGCACCGTCGGGGTGGGTGTCGATGCGTTTGCGATGATCGGGCTGAAGCTCGACACCGGCGACGGGCGCAACGGTGGCCGCAGTTCGTTTGATGTGTTGCCGGTCAACAGCGACGGTCAGGCGCGGGATGAATACACCAAGGTCGGTGGCGCCGCGAAAGTGCGGGCGTTCGATACGGTGGTCAAGGTCGGTGATGTGTTCCCGGCCAACCCGATGGTGGCGGCCGGTGACTCGCGCCTGCTGCCGGAAAGTTTTCGCGGGGTAACAGCGAGCAACACCAGCATCGAAGGCCTGTCGATTCAGGGTGGACGCCTGCACGCGATGAGCCAACCGGTTTCCAGCGACATGCGCGAGAACTTCGCAACCTTCTACGCAGGCCCGGTCAATTCGCCGTGGATCGCTTACGGCGGTGGCGATTATGCGCTGAACAAGAACCTCAGCTTCAGCCTCTATTCCAGTCGCCTCAAGGACGCCTGGAATCAGTATTACGCCGGCACCGCATGGACCTATCCACTGTCCGATGACGTGTCATTGTTCGGTGGCCTGAACTATTACAAGGCTGTCGACGAAGGCAAGCAATTGCTCGGGCGGTTCGACAACAACATCTGGAGCGGCCGTGTCGGCGTGAAATTCGGCGCCCACTCCGTCGCCCTCTCCCACCAGCGCAACAACGGAAACGACGACTTCGACTACCTGCGCCAGTCCGACTCGATCTTCCTCGACAACTCCATCCAGTACAGCGACTTCAACTCGCCGAAAGAACGCTCGTGGATGGCGCGTTATGACCTCGACATGACCGCGTACGGCGTACCCGGTTTGTCCTTCATGACCCGCTACGCACGCGGCACTGACGCGGACTATTCCAACGCCAACGCCGTGTACATGCGCCGCGATGCCGAGGGTAATCCGCTGACCGACCAGAAGCGCTGGGAGCGGGATGTCGAAGTCAAATACGTGGTGCAAAGCGGTTCGATGAAAGACCTGTCGCTGCGCCTGCGTCAGGCCACCACCCGCGCCACGGCGTTCGAATCCGACCTGGATGAAGTACGCGTGATCGTCGAATACCCGCTGGCGATTCTCTGAGTTTAACGAGCAATACCATTCACCTTTTAGAAGCTCCTTGCTCCTTTGGTCAGAGGTGAATTTTTGGCGTCCTTCGGGACGCCTTTTTTGTGCCCCGATCGATATCACACCGCAGATACCTGTGGGAGCGGGCTTGCTCGCGAAGAGGCCGTGTCAGTCGACATCAATATTGAATGGACACACCGCTTTCGCGAGCAAGCCCGCTCCCACCGAGTTATGCGGCAGGATTGACGTTATCCAGTGCCTTGTTCACCGCCAGTTCGCCGAGCATGACGACTTGGGCGATGCCGAGCAGCGTCTTGCAATGCGTGCCTTCCAGCAACGCAGCAAAGTCGCCGAGCATCACCGTGGCCGAGGCGAAGGAAAGGGGGAAGTTGTACGCAGGTTGGAACATTGGGTAGAGAGCGGATGTCCGACGGGCAACCTGAAAACTTGTGTGGGAAAGCTCAGCATTTCCCACACAAGTTTTAAACATTCCGAATTGAAATACGCAACGTGTGCGTCCTCAGCCACCGCTGTTGCGGCACACACCCGCCACGCTGTACTTGAGCGTATTGAGCTGTCCTTTCGAATCCTCGTAGGTCATGGCCGTCGGGACCACCGCGCAACCTGGCTGCGGCTTCACCACACTGACGATTTTCACCACGTCCAGCTTCATGCCGTATTCGTAGTCCTTCACCACTGGCGCCGCTTTGCCTTGCTCGGCGGCGTATTGCTCCATGGCTTTGGCGTTGGCGCTGAAGGCGCGCTCGAAGGTGCGGTCACCGCCGCCTTCGGCCATGACCAGAGAAGACATCGCCATGACACCGGCGAACGCGATCAACTTGAGCATTTTCATATCCATTTCCTTCCCACCCAGGCTTAAAAAAAAGCCCAGCATCGATGCGCGATGACGGGCTTGATCAAGTGCTGTCGCTTACAGGCTCTTGCTGTTGTCGACGGCTTTTTCATTAACCACCACCGGGTTGCCGGCGGCTTTTTCCTTGGCCACGAACAGCTCCATGGAGCGGTCGTTGTTGGTCATCATCCGGTCGAAAGTGCGGTCGCCGCCGCCTTCAGCCACGACCAGGGAAGACATCGCCAACGCCACTACAAAAGCACCCATCTGTACGATTTTCATCTTTGATTCCTCGTTTAAGTAACTGACGGGATCAAGGTAACAATCCGAACCTTTCGTGACGGTGGCGTGGAAATTACATATCCGTAATGTGCCTGGCACAGGTTCCAGACCAGACAAAAAACGGTGGGAGCGGGCTTGCTCGCGAAGGCGGTGTGGCATTCAACATTGATGTCGACTGACACGGCCTCTTCGCGAGCAAGCCCGCTCCCACAGGGGGAATCACCTACCGAGTGAGAAGCGGATCCTCATCCCGCAGGTGGGCAAGTTGATACAGCGCGGGCAGGATCAGCAACGTAAGGATCGTGGAGGACAGGATTCCGCCGATCACTACGGTGGCCAGCGGTCGCTGCACTTCGGCCCCCGTACCCGTCGCCAGCGCCATCGGAATAAAGCCCAGCGACGCCACCAGCGCGGTCATCAACACCGGGCGCAATCGTGTCAGCGCGCCGACATTAATCGCATCCGCCAGCGACCGCCCTTCCTCACGCAGATTACGAATGAACGCAATCATCACCAGGCCGTTGAGCACCGCCACCCCGGACAAGGCAATAAACCCGACGCCCGCCGATATCGACAACGGAATATCGCGCAGCCACAGCGCCATCACGCCGCCGGTCAAGGCAAACGGGATCCCGGTAAACACCAGCAAACCGTCCTTGAGGTTGTTGAACATCATGAACAACAAGCCGAACACCAGCAGCAACGCCACCGGCACCACAATCTGCAGGCGCTTGGCCGCCGATTGCAGTTGCTCGAACTGCCCGCCCCAACTGGTCCAGTAACCGGCCGGGACTTGCACGTCGCGTTCGATCACCTCAGCGGCCTCGCTGACGAACGAGCCGATATCGCGCCCACGAACGTTGGCGCTGACGATCACCAGACGCTTGCCGTTTTCACGGCTGACCTGATTCGGCCCGAGCACCAGGTCGAGGCTGGCGACGTCCTTCAGTGCGATAAACCCGATCTGGTTCGCCGCGCCGCTCAGCGCCGGTACCGGAATCAACAGCGCCGACAAACCGTCGATGTCCTTGCGCATGGCATCGGACAAACGCACCACCATGTCGAAACGTCGATCACCCTCGTACAAGGTGCCGGCCTGACGCCCGCCCACCGCCACGGCGATGGTGTCCTGCACATCGCCAACGTTGAGGCCATAACGCGCGGCCTTGTCGCGGTCGATGTTGATGGTCAGCACCGGTAGCCCGCTCGTCTGCTCGACCTTCACTTCAGAGGCGCCGGTGACCTTCTGCATCGCCGCCGCGATCTTCGCCGCCGTGGCGTTGAGCACGTCCATGTCATCACCGAACACCTTCACCGCGACATCGCTGCGCACGCCGGAGATCAGTTCGTTGAAGCGCAGCTGGATCGGCTGCGACAGTTCATAGTTGCTGCCCGGCAGCGTCGCGGCGGCCGCTTGCAGTTCGGCCATCAGGGTTTCGCGGGACTTGCCCGGGTCCGGCCATTGATCCTTGGGCTTGAGCATCACGTAGCTGTCGGAGATGTTTGGCGGCATCGGATCGGAAGCGATTTCCGCGGTGCCGGTTCGGGCAAAGACGCGTTCGACCTCCGGCACTTTGGCCAGAATCAACTTTTCCAGACGCTGCTGCATGTCCACCGATTGCGTCAGGCTGGTGCCCGGTACGCGCAAGGCTTGCAGGGCGAAATCACCCTCGCTGAGGCTCGGTACAAACTCGCTGCCCATGCGACTGGTCAACACGCCGCTGAACACGATCACGCCCAACGCCGCGCCCACGGCCACCGTGCGATGCGCCATGACCCAGTCCAACGCCGGTGCGTACACACGACGTGCGCCACGCATCACCGCGCCCTCTTCTTCCTTGACCTTGCCGGTCACGAACAACGCAATCGCCGCCGGCACGAAGGTCACCGACAACAACATCGCACCGAGCAATGCGATGACCACGGTGAACGCCATCGGATGGAACATTTTCCCTTCGACACCGCTCAGGGCGAAGATCGGCAGGTACACCACCATGATGATCAACTGGCCGAAAATCAGCGGACGCCGCGCCTCTTTCGCCGCCGCAAAGACTTCCTTGAAACGCTCGGCACGGGTCAGCAATCGCCCGTGATGCTGCTGCGCATGGGCCAGGCGGCGCAGGGTGTTTTCGACAATCACCACGGCGCCATCGACGATGATGCCGAAGTCCAGCGCACCCAGGCTCATCAGGTTGGCACTGACCTTGTTGCTGAACATGCCGGTGAAGGTGAACAGCATCGACAGCGGAATCACCATCGCGGTAATCAGCGCCGCGCGAATGTTGCCGAGGAACAGGTACAGAATCGCGATCACCAGAATCGCGCCTTCGACGAGGTTCTTTTTCACCGTGGCGATGGCTTTATCGACCAGGTGCGTGCGGTCGTACACCGGTACAGCGATTACGCCTTGCGGCAGGGATTTGTTGATCTGTTCAAGCTTGCTCGCGACCGCTTGCGACACTGTGCGGCTGTTCTCGCCGATCAGCATGAACACCGTGCCAAGCACCACTTCGCGACCATTTTCCGTGGCCGCACCGCTGCGCAGTTCACGACCGATTTCCACGGTGGCGACGTTCTTCACCCGGATCGGCGTGCCGTCGACATTGGCCATGACGATGTTGGCGATGTCCTCGGTGCTCGCGACTTGGCCTGGGGCGCGAATCAACAACTGCTCGCCACTACGCTCGATATAACCTGCGCCGACGTTGGCGTTGTTGCGCTCAAGCGCAGTGATCAGATCGGTGAGCGTGAGTCTGTACGCGGCCAGGCGTTTCGGATCAGGCGCAATCTGGTATTCCTTGGCAAAGCCACCGATGGTGTTGATCTCGGCCACGCCAGGCACGTTGCGCAGTTGCGGCTTGATGATCCAGTCCTGAATCACCCGCAGATCGGTCGGCGTGTAGGCGCTGCCGTCATCCTTGAGAGCACCTTCCTTGGCTTCCACCGTCCACAGGAAGATCTCGCCGAGGCCGGTGGAAATCGGCCCCATCATCGCTTCCACGCCTTCGGGCAATTGCTCCTTGGCGATCTGCAGACGCTCGTTGACCAGTTGGCGGGCGAAGAACAGGTCGGTGCCGTCTTTGAAGATCACCGTCACTTGCGACAGCCCGGAGCGCGACAGCGAACGAGTCTGCTCCAGCGCCGGCAAACCGGCCATCGCGGTTTCAATCGCAAAGGTAATGCGCTGCTCGGTTTCCAGCGGTGAGAATCCGGCGGCGCCGGTATTGATCTGCACCTGGACGTTGGTGATGTCGGGCACGGCGTCGATCGGCAGCTTTTGATAACTGGCGATGCCGAGGCCGGCCATGAGCAGAACGGCGAGCAGCACGATGATGCGCTGCTCGATGGCAAACTGGATCAGGCGTTCGAACATGAGGACCTTCCAGAATTAATGACTGTGCTCGGCTGAGGCTTTGCCCAGCTCCGACTTGAGAACGAAGCTGCCAGCGCTGGCGACTTGCGCGCCGGCGTCCAGCCCTTGAGTGACTTCCACTAAACCGGCGGCGCGACTGCCCAGCTCCACCGCTTGCGCCTTGAAGCCATCGTCGGTGCGCACGAATACCGTGGGTTTGTCCTCGACGGTCTGGATCGCGGTTTCCGGCACGGCGACTTTTGCCAGACGGCTGTCGGTGGCGACCAGCGCGTTGACGAACAGCCCCGGGCGCCACGAGCCTTGCGGGTTTTCCAGGGTGACGCGAACAGTCGCGGTACGGGTTTGTTCACCAAGCAAGCTGCCCACATAGGCCACGGTGCCGGTGACCTCGGCTTTCAATTCCGCAGCGCTGACGGTGACCGGTTTGCCCACCTGCACCTTGTTCAGATCCTTGGGCGAAACACCGAAGGTGACCCACACCCGCGACAGATCCGAAAGGGTAAATGCTGCCGTGGTCTCATCGACCACCTCCCCTGGCGTCAGGTGTTTTTCCACCACCACGCCGTCGAACGGTGCGCGCAGTTCGTAACGATTGCCGCCAGTGGCGACCACGCTGCCGCTGAGCACGCTGATTTTCTGTCGGGCGTTGTTCATGGCGATTTCCGCCTCTTCCAGCGCCTGCTTCGCCTGCAGGAAATCCTGCTCGGCGGAGATTTTGTCCTGCCACAGCTTTTTCTCGCGTTCGTAGGTAGTCCGCGCCAAAACCAGACGCCGTTGCGCGGCAGCCTGTTCGCTGCGTTGATCGGAGATCTGCTGACTGGCGATCACCGCCAGCAACTGGCCCTTTTTCACCGATTGCCCGAGGTTGACCGCCACCGACTCGACCACCCCTGGCACTCGCGGCACGACATGCGCCGTGCGATCCTCGTCGAAGCGCACTTCGCCGGGGAACGACAGGCCGAGACTGATGCTCTGCGCCCGCGCCTCGGCCAGTTGAATGCCTGCGGCAGTGATCTGCTCGGTGCTTAGTTCGATGTGCCCTTCTTCGTCATGTTCGCCGTCGGCCGCAGCGCCTTCCTCGGCGTGATCAGCGTGTTCGGAAGCCTCGTCGGCGTGCGCTTCGATATTGCTCGAGGCCGGCCACATCGCGCCGATGCCGATGCCCAATGCCAACGTCGCCACCGCGACAACCATCAGTCTTTTGTCCATGGAAACTCCTCTGCGCCGTGCCATCGCGCAGTTGTCTGAAAGTGAAATTCAAGGGCGGACGCTGAGGTCGCCGAAGATCCGTTCGATGCGCACGCGAGCGTCGGTCGCCTCGCTGACGGCCTGGATGTATTGGCTGCGGGCGGCGATCAGCGTGCGCTGGGCGTCGAGCACGTCGAGGAAACCGAACTTGCCCATTTCGAAGCCGCGCGTAGCGCTGTCCACCGCACTTTGCGCGGCGGGCAGGATGGTCTGGTTGAACGCTTTGACTTCGCCGTTGGCGGTCTGCCATTGCTCGAGGCTGGTCTGGATTTCGGTGCGCAAGCGCAGCTCGGTGGCGTTGCGCAGATCGCGCGCCTGATCGGTCCGCCGTGCTGCGGCAAGCACGTTGCCCTGATTGCGGTTGAACAGCGGGATCGGCATCGACAGGCCGACCACGTTGACCCGCTCACGCTCGGTTTCGCTGTACTGACTGCCGATGCTCACGGTGAGGTCAGGGATACGCTGGGACTTTTCCAGGCCCAACGACGCTTCGCGCTGATCGATCTGCAACTTCGCCAGACGCAGTTCGGCAGTCTCGTTCAAACGCTCGAGCAAACGGGTCGGCGGCGGCACACTGGTGAGGTTTTGTGTGGCGGCCTGCACGTTGGTCGAAGTCGGCAACGGTGCGCCCATGACCTGCGCCAGTTGCTGATAGGCGTTGGCCTGATCGCGCTCGGCGCGACTCAGTTCCAGGCGCACTTCAGAAAGCTGCACCTGTGCCCGCGTGCCTTCGACCGGCGACGATTTGCCGGCCTCGATGCGCCCTTGGGCCACACGCAAACCGTGCTCGGCCAGTTGCAATGACTGGCGCGACAGCTGCAGACGTTGCTGCGCAGTTTGCGCGCTGTTGAAGGCTTGAATCACATCGGCACGCAAGGCGTTGCGCTTGCGCTCCAGCTCGATGCCGGCAGCATCCTGCGCGCGGCTGGCGACGTCGATGCGGGCGCCGCGTTTGCCGCCCAGCTCAATCGGCTGGCTGAGCATCACTGTGGTGGTGCGCGAGTTGCGCCGGGTGTCTTCGGCTTCCCAGGAAACTTCGGGGTTGGGAATCAGGCCCGCCTGCTTGCGGTCGCCCTCGGCAATGCCGATTTCCCATTGCGCGGCGGCCAGATCCGGGTTGCCGGCGAAGGCGCTTTGCAGGGCTTGATCCAGGGTCAGGGTCGATGCGCTGGCCAGGCTGCTGCCGACCAGCAACAAGAGCCCGCTGGCGGTTTTTTTCAGGCGTGATCGCGCCGTCAGTTCTATTAAACCGGGCAATGGAAGACTTCCTTTAGTTCAGGATTTTTCGATGCCGCCACGGTAGGGTTTTGAACTTATCGACAAGGTGACTGAAACATTACAAATCCGTTATCCACGGTTTACGGAAGTTGTTTTGTTCTAGGATGCGAAGTGCAAAAGGCTTTGCCGCAACACACGGAAACAAATACACAGTAGTTATCTGCCGAATAGCACTTGCCTGAATGCAATACATGTTTTTAGCGCACTCAAGCTGCGACAGGCTGTCGCGGATGGCCATTTTAAAGGCCTTTTTGGTTGACCCTGTAGCCGCTACAGCCTTTACCGTATATGCCATTCACTTATTGAAATCCGTCCGGAAGCTCTTACAAAAACAATAACTTTCCCGACCACCTTAATTAAATATCCATTAAATAAAAGTGGTGATAGATCATGCGAATCCTTGTCGTCGAGGACGAGCTTAAAGCGGCCGAATACTTGCATCAGGGTTTGACCGAAAGTGGTTATGTCGTTGACCACGCCATCAATGGCGCCGACGGTTTGCATCTGGCGCAACAGCAGACGTATGACCTGATCATTCTCGACGTAAACTTGCCGGAACTCGACGGCTGGGGCGTGCTGGAACAACTGCGCCGCACGCACTCAACGCGGGTGATGATGCTCACCGCACGCGGGCGCCTGGCCGACAAGATTCGTGGTCTGGATCTGGGTGCCGACGACTATCTGGTCAAGCCGTTCGAATTTCCCGAACTGCTGGCGCGGGTGCGTACATTGATGCGCCGCAGCGAAAACATCCCGGTGCCGCCGGTGCTGAAAGTCGCTGATCTGGAACTCGATCCGGGCCGACATCGGGCGTTTCGTGGCGAGCAGCGCATCGACCTGACCACCAAGGAATTCGCCCTGCTGCATCTGTTGATGCGCCAGTCTGGCGAGGTGCTGACACGTACGCAGATCATCTCGCTGGTGTGGGACATGAATTTCGACTGTGACACCAACGTGGTCGAAGTGTCGATCCGCCGCTTGCGGGCAAAGATCGACGACCCGTTCGACCACAAGCTGATCCACACCCTGCGCGGTGTCGGCTACGTGCTGGAGGCGCGGGAATGAAGCCCGCCAGCCTGTCGATGCGCCTTGGTCTGACGGTGAGTACGCTGGGCGCAATGTTGGTGGTGTTTCTGGCGATCCTGGCGTATTTCGCCCTGACCCATGAGCTCAATGCGCTGTCCCGCGACAGCCTGCAAAAGAAGATGGCGCAGGTTGAACACAGCCTGTCGCTGTACATCGATGCCAATGAAGTCAGCGGCAAGCCGCACATTCTGCTTGATCAGGTGATGGGCCACGACAACCTGACACTGACGATTTATGACCGTTTGAATCTGCGCTCGCCGCTGCTCAAGTCTGGCTCGGGGCTGGCCGATCCACGGGTGGAACTCAGAGCTGTTCGCGGGACCACCGATCAACTGGCCTACAGCGACAGCACCGATGCCGAAGGCGCCAGATTCCTCACTGCCTCGAAGCTGATTCGCCTCAAGGATGGCAGCAGCGTGCCGGTGCTGTTGTCGATGGACAATGCCCATGATCAGACGCTGCTCAGTGCCTATTTGCGTTCGACGCTGGTTGCCTTGCCGTTGCTGCTGGTGTTCATCGGCCTGACCGCCTGGGGCGCAGTGCAACGCGGATTGGCACCGCTGCGCGAGTTCCGCAAGGTGGCGGCGATGGTCTCGACCCAGGATCTGGAGCATCGACTGTCGGTGGTGAACATGCCGCAGGAGTTGAGCGCACTGGCACAAGGCATCAATTTCATGCTGGATCGGCTGGACGCCGGCGTGCAGCAGTTGTCGCAGTTTTCCGATGATCTGGCCCACGAATTGCGCACGCCGATCAATAACCTGATGGGCAAGGCGCAGGTAACCTTGTCCCGCGAGCGCACGACCGAAGAGTACAAGGACGTGCTGGTGTCCTGCACTGAGGAGCTGGAGCGCGTCGCGCGGATTGTCTCGGACATGCTGTTTCTGGCGCAGGTCAGCCATCCGTCGGCGCTGGCGCCGTTTGAGCCGGTGGCGCTGGAGGATGAAGCAGCGAAGGTCGCGGAGATGTTTTCGCTGTCGGCGCAGGACAAGGACATTCACCTGAGCGTGGTGGGCTGCGCGACGGTGGCGGGCGATCGGCTGATGATTCAGCGGGCGATTTCAAATCTGCTGTCGAATGCGCTGCGACACTGCCCGAACGGTAAAACCGTGACATTGCTGATCGAGCAAGGTGCAACGCAAAGCTCGCTGCTGGTGAGCAATCCTGGGCCCGGCATCGAGGCCCGGCATCTGTCGCACCTGTTCGACCGTTTCTACCGCGTCGACAGCGCCCGCTCGCGCTCGCAAGGCAGCACCGGGCTGGGCCTGGCCATCGTGCGCTCGATCATGAGCCTGCATCAGGGGGTGGCCGAGGTGAAGAGCCTGCCGGGGGTGATGACGGTGTTCAGGCTTGGTTTTCCTGCGGTGACAGGAACGCCCCCATCGCTTGCAGGCAAGCTCCCACAATGATCGGCGTTGTGAACACTTCAAAACCTGTGGGAGCTTGCCTGCAAGCGAAGGCGTTGGGTCAGTCACCTTTTTGTTATCTGACACACCGCCTTCGCGAGCAAGCCCGCTCCCACAGTGATCGACGGTGAGCCCTGCAGTTGTGAACACCGCGAAACCTGCGGGAGCTTGCCTGCAAGCGAAGGCGTTGGGGCAGGCACCTTTTTGTTATCTGACACACCGCCTTCGCGAGCAAGCCCGCTCCCACAATGATCGGCGGTGAGCCCTGCAGTTGTGAACACCGCGAAACCTGTGGGAGCTTGCCTGCAAGCGAAGGCGGCGGGTCAGTCCCCTCTTTGTTATCTGAGACATCGCATTCGCGAGCAAGCCCGCTCCCACAGTGATCGGCGGTGAGCCCTGCAGTTGTGAACACCGCGAAACCTGTGGGAGCTTGCCTGCAAGCGAAGGCGTTGGGTCAGGCACCTTTTTGTTATCTGACACACCGCCTTCGCGAGCAAGCCCGCTCCCACAGTGATCGCGGTCATCCGCAAAATGTGTGGACGCCGCCGAAACCTGTGGGAGCGGGCTTGCTCGCGAAGGCGGCCGCTCAGGCACACATGAAAACGGCACCTTTCGGTGCCGTTCGCCTTTCACAGTGCCGCTATCACTTGCGCGCATCCGCCCACGATTTCAGCAGTTCGTTGTAGCTCACGGTCTCGCCTTTCGGCTTCTCGTTCGCCAGTTTCGGTTTTGGTGCGCCCGGCTGATCGAACCAATACTGCGCGTCGCGTTCCGGATTCATCTTCGGTGCGCAAACAGCCTGGGCCTTGGAGCGTTCCAGGCGCGTCATGATCGCGTCCTGATCCTTGGCCAGGCCATCCAGCGCCTGTTGCGGGGTCTTCTCGCCGCTGGCAGCTTCCGCGATGTGGCTCCACCACAGTTGCGCCAGCCGTGGATAGTCCGGCACGTTGGTCCCGGTCGGGGTCCATTGCACGCGGGCCGGGCTGCGGTAGAACTCGACCAGGCCACCGAGTTTCGGCGCCATATCGGTCATCGCCTGCGAGTTGATGTCCGACTCACGAATCGGTGTCAGGCCGACGATGGTTTTCTTCAGCGAGACGGTTTTCGACGTCACGAACTGCGCATACAGCCACGCCGCCAGCTTCTGCTTCTCAGGCGTGGACTTCATGAACGTCCACGAACCCACGTCCTGATACCCCAACTTCATGCCCTCCTCCCAATACGGCCCGCGTGGCGACGGCGCCATGCGCCATTTCGGCGTGCCGTCGGCGTTGACCACCGGCAGGCCGGGTTTGGTCATGTCGGCGGTGAACGCGGTGTACCAGAAAATCTGCTGCGCGATGTTGCCCTGCGACGGCACCGGCCCCGACTCGGAGAAGGTCATGCCCGCCGCTTCCGGTGGTGCGTAGGCCTTGAGCCAGTCAACGTATTTCTGCGTGGCAAACACCGCGGCCGGGCCGTTGGTGTCGCCGCCGCGGGTCACACTGGAACCGACCGGGTGGCAATCCTCGACGCGAATCCCCCACTCGTCCACGGGCAAGCCGTTGGGCAGGCCCTTGTCGCCGCCGCCGGCCATGGAAAACCAGGCATCGGTGAAGCGCCAGCCGAGCGATGGGTCTTTCTTGCCATAGTCCATGTGCCCGTAGACGCGTTTGCCGTCGATTTCCTTGACGTCTTCGCTGAAGAACTTGGCGATGTCTTCATAGGCCGACCAGTTCACCGGCACGCCGAGTTCATAGCCGTACTTTTCCTTGAACTTGGCTTTCAGGTCCGCCCGTTCAAACCAGTCGGCGCGGAACCAGTACAGGTTGGCGAACTGCTGGTCGGGCAGTTGATAGATCTTGCCGTCCGGCGCGGTGGTGAACGAAATGCCGATGAAGTCTTTGATATCGAGGGTCGACGAGGTGAAGTTCTTGCCTTCGTTGGCCATCAGGTCGGTGATCGATTCAGTCTTGCCGTAGCGAAAGTGCGTGCCGATCAGGTCCGAGTCGTTGACCCAGCCGTCGTAGATGTTCTTGTCGGACTGCATCACCGTCTGCATTTTTTCCACCACGTCACCTTCTTGCAGCAGGTCGTGGGTGAGCTTGATCCCGGTGATTTCGGTGAAGGCCTTGGCCAGCACTTTCGACTCGTATTCGTGGGTGGTCAGGGTCTCGGAAACCACCTTGATTTCCATGCCGCGAAACGGCTCGGCAGCCTTGATGAACCACTTCAATTCTTCGAGTTGCTGATCGGCCGTCAGGGTGGACGGTTTGAATTCGCTGCCGATCCATTTTTTCGCAGCGTCTTCATAGGCATCGGCCCAAGCAGATGCGCTCAAACCGCTGAGTGCCAGCATGGCTGCCAATGAAATGCTATGTCGCAGCTTATTGTTTTTATCGAACATAGAGACCTCCAGTTAGAGTTTCGGAGCACGATTGCCGAGCGACTCGACTAGCCCCAGCGCATCACAACCAACAGCCACACCAGAGACAGCGCGGACGCTACCCAGATGCTCCAGTCGGTGGCGCCGATGACCAGCAAATGCAGGTAGGCGCTGCCGAGAAGACCGATGAACAAGCGATCGCCACGGGTGGTGGCAATCGGTAGAAAACCTCGCCGCAGGATGCTCGGCGAGCGCAATTCCCAGGTGGTCATGCCCACCAGCAACAGGCCGATGGCGATAAAGAACCCCGCCGTGGGGGTGGTCCAGCTCATCCATTCCATCATGCGTTCCTCAGACCCGACCCAAGGCAAAGCCCTTGGCCACGTGATTGCGAACAAACCAGATCACCAGCATGCCCGGCAGGATGGTCAGCACCCCCGCCGCTGCCAGCACGCCCCAGTCAATGCCTGACGCCGAGACCGTGCGCGTCATCACCGCGGCAATCGGCTTGGCGTTGACCGAGGTCAGCGTGCGCGCCAACAACAGTTCGACCCAGGAAAACATGAAGCAGAAAAACGCCGTGACGCCGATCCCGGAGCCGATCAGCGGGATGAAAATCTTCACGAAGAACTTGGGAAAGCTGTAGCCGTCGATGTAGGCGGTTTCGTCGATTTCCTTGGGCACGCCGGACATGAAGCCTTCAAGAATCCACACCGCCAACGGCACGTTGAACAGACAATGCGCCAGCGCCACGGCGATGTGCGTATCGAACAGCCCGATCGATGAGTACAACTGGAAGAACGGCAGCAAAAACACCGCCGGCGGCGCCATGCGATTGGTCAGCAGCCAGAAGAACAGATGCTTGTCGCCCAGGAAGCGATAGCGCGAAAACGCGTACGCCGCCGGTAACGCCACGCTCAGCGAGATCACCGTGTTCAGGCTGACGTAGTACAGCGAGTTGATGTAGCCGCTGTACCAGCTCGGGTCGGTGAAGATCACCTTGTAGTTGTGCCAGGTGAAGTCCTGCGGAAACAGGGTCAGGCCGCCGAGGATCTCGGTGTTGCTCTTGAACGACATGTTCAGCAGCCAGTAGATCGGCACCAGCAGGAACAGGATGTACACCAGCAACGGAATAAGCTTTCTTTTGCTCATGGCCGGGCCTCAACGATTGGCGTCGGAATGGGTCATGGCGGTGTAGAACAGCCACGAGACCAACAGGATGATCAGGAAGTACACCAGCGAGAACGCCGCTGCCGGTCCCAGATCGAATTGGCCGACAGCCATCTGGGTCAACGTCTGGCTGAGGAAGGTCGTGGCATTGCCCGGCCCGCCGCCGGTGAGCACGAACGGCTCGGTGTAGATCATGAAACTGTCCATGAAGCGCAGCATCACCGCGATCAGCAGCACGCTCTTGAGCTTCGGCAACTGAATGTGCCGGAACACTGCCCACGCTGAAGCGCGATCGATGCGCGCGGCCTGGTAATACACGTCGGGAATCGCCCGCAGCCCGGAAAAACACAGCAGCGCCACCAGCGAAGTCCAGTGCCAGACGTCCATCACCAGCACCGTCACCCAGGCGTCCATGGTGTTGGCCGCATAGTTGTAGCTGATGCCCAGCGCATTCAGGCTCGACCCGAGCAAACCAATATCGGCGCGACCAAAGATCTGCCAGATGGTGCCGACCACGTTCCATGGAATCAGCAGCGGAATCGCCAGAATGATCAGCACCACCGACGACCAGCGGCCCTTGGTCGGCATGGTCAGGGCGACGGCGATGCCCAGCGGGATTTCGATCAGCAGCACACACGCCGAGTAGATGAACTGACGCAGCAACGAATCGTGCAGACGCGGATCGAGCAGCACCTGCTTGTACCAGTCGGCACCGACGAAGTAGCGGCTGGACTGGTCGAAGATGTCCTGCACCGAATAGTTGACCACGGTCATCATCGGGATCACCGCACTGAACGCCACCAGCAGGAACACCGGCAACACCAGCCACCAGGCCTTGTTGTTCTGTACCTTGTTCATGGCTGCACCTCGGCAGGGTCGGTGTCTTCCAGGAGGAACTCGTCGGCATAGACCATCAGCCACTGCGCCGGAAAACTGATATACGCCGTGCCTTGCGGCACCGGTTTGTCTTCCGCCAGGCGCACCTTCAGCGGCGCACCATCGAGGTCGAGGGTGAGGATCTTGTAGGTGCCGAGGTCTTCGACGTGTACCACCCGGGCCTGCATCGCGTCGTCAAACGGCTCGTCCCAGACGTGAATGAATTCAGGACGGATGCCGACCTTCAAATTTTTCCACTGACCGTGTTCGATATGCCGCTGCAAGGCCTCGGACAGCGGCAGGTGCGTCGAAGCGAAACCGACCCCGCCCGGCTGCGGCTGCACTTCGATGAGATTCATCCCGGGGCTGCCGATGAAGTAGCCGACAAAGGTGTGGCTGGGCCGCTCGAACAATTCGCGGGGCGTACCGAACTGCACGATCTGCCCGCCGTACATCACCGCGATCTTGTCGGCAAAGGTCGAGGCTTCGAGTTGATCGTGGGTGACGTAGACCATGGTGATGTTGAACTGCTCGTGGATCTGCTTGAGCTTGCGCCGCAGCTTCCACTTCAGGTGCGGGTCGATCACCGTCAGCGGTTCATCGAAGAGGATCGCCGAAACGTCGTCGCGCACCAGGCCTCGGCCCATGGAGACTTTCTGTTTTTCGTCGGCAGTGAGGTTGCGCGCCTTCTTGCTCAACAGGTTTTGCAGGTCGAGGACTTCGGCGATTTCCTGCACCTTGCTGTGCACTTTCGCCTCGGCCATGCCCTGATTGCGCAGGGGAAAAGCCAGGTTATCGAACACGGTCATGGTGTCGTAGACCACCGGAAACTGGAACACTTGGGCGATGTTGCGCTTCTCCGGCGTCAGGTCGTTGACCGCTTTGCCGTCGAACAACACATGGCCCTGCGAGGGGCTGAGCAGGCCGGAAATGATGTTGAGCAACGTCGACTTGCCACACCCCGAAGGGCCGAGCAAGGCATAGGCACCGCCCTGTTCCCAGACGTGATCCATCTCGCGAATCGCATAATCATCAGGCCCGCTCGGGTTTTTGCTGTAGCTGTGGGCGAGGTGCTGCAAACGGATTTCGGCCATCAGGCAACCCTCGCGACACGCAGGCCCGGTGCCTGCACCAGACGGCCCTGCGCATCGAACACGAACAGCTTGTGGGTCGGGATGTAAATGCGGATCGGCGCATCGACGTCGTACTCGTGAACCCCGGGCAGGTGCAGCACCAGCAGGAAATGCTCGTTGCGCACATGCAGGAAAGTTTCCGAACCGCTGATCTCCGCCACTTCGACAGTGACCGCCAGTTCCAGGTCGTCATCGTTGCTCGGCACCAGCGAGATATGGCTTGGGCGCACGCCAAAGCGGAACTCGCCCTCACCCACCGGGCGCAGATCGACGTTCAACGGGAAGTGCACGAAGTTGGCGAAGCTGACTTCATTGCCGACAATGCGCCCGGGCATCAGGTTGATCGGCGGCTCGGAGAACAACTCCGCCGCCAGCACCGATTGCGGCTGGTGATACACCGAGGTCGACGGGCCGCTCTGAATCACCCGGCCCTCGTGAAGAATGGTGGTGGTGCCGCCCAGTGCCAGCGCTTCGTTGGGCTCGGTGGTGGCGTAGATCGCGATGGTGTGGCGCAGCTTGAACAACTCGCGCATTTCCTGGCGCAGTTCTTCGCGCAGCTTGTAGTCGAGGTTGACCAGCGGCTCGTCGAACAGGATCAGCTCGGCGTCCTTGACCAGCGCCCGGGCCATCGCCGTGCGCTGCTGCTGACCGCCGGAAAGCTCCAGCGGATAGCGTTGCAGAAACTTCTCGATGCGCAGCATCTTCGCGGTTTCCTGCACTTTGCCGTGAATGATGTCTTTCGAGACCCCAGCCTGACGCAGCGGCGAGGCGATGTTCTCGAACACGGTCATGGTCGGGTAATTGATGAACTGCTGATAGACCATCGACACATTGCGCAACCGCACCGGGCGCTGGGTGACGTCGACGCCGTTCATCAGGATGCGCCCGCTGTCGGGCTTGTCCAGACCTGCCATCAGGCGCATCAGGCTGGTTTTGCCGGACAGTGTGCGGCCGAGCAGAACGTTGAAGGATCCGGGTTCGAATTTCAGGCAGGCATCGTCGATCCAGATCTGGCCCTCGACGGTACGGCTGACGTGCTCCAGGGTGAGTGACATGGCTCGGCCTTTTTTATTATTGGAGTCAAGCGACCTGTGCAGCAGAGCGACATTCGTGCCAGAAATGGCAAGTGGTTGATTTGTCGTGAAAAGTGCCGAAAACGTGGGAGATGGGTATTCATCGCTGAACACATTTGAACAGTTGGGCGATTGACAATGAACAATCGTGAACAACACTCTATGAACGCTTTTTGCCCGAATTTCGTGAACAATGAACATCCAGTGTGGGAGCGGGGTTGCTCGCGAAAGCGGTGTGTCAGCCAATCTGAATCTGTCTGATATACCGCTTTCGCGAGCAAGCCCGCTCCCACCGTTTTGGTCTGTGCAGCTTTTGAAAGTAGTGCCATAACAACAATAAAAATGCCCTTTAGAGGCTGACCAGCATGGCCACACCTGCCCCGCCGCTGTCCCACGACGCGCTCGTCCAGACCTCCTGGCAACGTTGCCGCGCCTTCGGTCTCAGCCATCAAAGCGCTCCGGCCTTCGATCAATTGCCTGCCGCCGGCATCGCGCAGTTGCTCGACCGTCATCACTCATTGGTGCAAACCACCCATCAGGAAGTGCTGCCGTACTACGAGAACATCCTGAGCAACTCCAATTGCCTGATCATGCTCGCCGACAATCAGGGCCAGGTGCTGACGTCGTGGGGTACCCAGCGTTTTATCGAACCGAACCTGGCCCGAGGATTCAGCGCCGGGGCGAGCTGGATGGAACGCGCCAGCGGCACCAATGCGATCGGCACCGCACTGGCCTGCGAACAAGCGGTGCACATCGAGCACGATGAGCATTTCCTCAAGGCCAACCGGTTCATGACCGGTTCCGCCGCACCGATTTTCGACGCCGAGCGTAAGGTCATCGCGGTGCTCGACGTGTCCAGCGACAGCTACCTGCCGCCCTCGCACACGTTGGGCATGGTCAAGATGATGAGCCAGACCGTGGAAAACCGGCTGATCCTCAACCTGTTCCACGGTCAGCACTTTCAACTGACCTTCAACACAGGGTTGAACAACCTCGACAGTCAATGGGCCGGGTTGTTGATTTTCGATGAGAGCGGTCAGGTGCTCTCGGCCAATCGCCGGGCGGACAATCTGCTCGGTGTGCGCCTGTCGCGGGTCAGTGTCGAAAGCCTGTTCAATGTGTCGCTGCTGGAACTGATGAACCAGCCCGACGGCTTGCCGTTCGCTCTACAGACCGCCGGACGCAACCGCTTCCAGTGCTTGTTGAAGCGACCGAAACAGGCGCCGGTTCAGCCTCGAATCTTTGCCGAACCGAAATCCGCGCCAACGCCTGCCACGGTGCCGGGGGCGATCAGCCTCAACGCCCTGCACTTCGGCGACAGCCGCGTGGAAAAAGCCGTGCGCCAGGCCGAAAGGCTGCTGGAAAAAGACATCCCGTTGCTGATCCACGGCGAAACCGGGGTCGGCAAGGAAGTCTTCGTCAAAGCCCTGCATCAAGCCAGCTCGCGCAGCAAACAGGCATTCATTGCCGTCAACTGCGCGGCGATCCCCGCCGAACTGGTGGAGTCGGAGCTGTTCGGTTATGAGAAAGGCGCATTCACCGGCGCCAACCAGAAAGGCAGCATCGGCCTGATCCGCAAGGCTGATAAAGGCACGCTGTTTCTTGACGAAATCGGTGACATGCCGCTGCCGACTCAGGCACGGCTGTTGCGGGTGTTGCAGGAGCGCTGCGTGCAGCCGGTGGGCAGCAGCGACTTGTTCCCGGTAGACCTGCGGATCATTTCGGCGACCAACCGTTCGCTGCGCGAGCAAGTGCAATTGGGGCGGTTTCGCGAGGACCTGTATTACCGCATTGGCGGCCTGACCCTGGAATTGCCACCGTTACGCGAACGCAGTGACAAGCAAGCGTTGTTCAAGCGCCTGTGGGAGCAGCATCGCGAACCGACGCAATGGGCCGGCCTGAGCCACGAGGTGCTGGAGCTGTTCAGCCGGCATCCGTGGCCGGGCAATCTGCGTCAGGTCAGCAGCGTGATGCAGGTGGCACTGGCGATGGCCGAGGAACAACCGGTGCGACCGGAGCATTTGCCGGATGATTTTTTTGTCGATCTGGAGATGGAACCGGTTGAGGTGGCGCAGCCGCTGGGGGTTGATCTGAATGATGGCGAGGCGTTGAACCGCGAGTTGTTGGCGGCCGGGGGGAATATTTCGCATTTGGCGCGGCGGCTGGGGGTGAGTCGCAATACCCTCTACAAGCGCTTGCGTCAGGCTGAGTGACAGGGTGGCTGAACCGGCCTCTTCGCGAGCAAGCCCGCTCCCACAGGGGGGAATGTCGTACACAAAAGTCAGACATGCCCAAAATCCAGTGTGGGAGCGGGCTTGCTCGCGAAGGCGCCAGCCCCGTCACCACACAACTATCAATCCGCCCTCATTGACCGAACCGACTAGACTGTGACGAAATGTTTCAGCTTTTCGCCATGCCTTTGATCCAGACACCTCCCTCCTCCTGATTCTCACAGGATAAGTGCTTTGACCAACATCTGTTCTACCGGCCTTGATATCGGCTTTGCCTCTCTGGACTACCTGCAGATCGGCATCCTCGGCATCATTCAAGGCATCACTGAGCTGCTGCCTGTTTCCTCCACCGCGCACATGCGCATCGTCCCGGCCCTGCTCGGCTGGCCGGATCCGGGCTCGGCGTTTTCCGCTGCCATGCAGCTCGCAGCGCTGGCCGCAGTGGTCAGTTATTTCTGGCGTGACGTCAGGCAGGTGGTGGGCGGCAGCGTCGAGGCAGTGCGTCAACGTGACTTCAACAATCAGTGGTTCATCCTCGCGGTGGCCATCGTGCTGGCAACCATTCCCATCGGTATCGCCGGCATAGCGTTGTCTTCGACGCTCAATGCCTGCAACTCGCCCCTGCGCGGACTGATGGTGATCGGGATCTCCTGCGTGGTCATGGCGATCCTGCTGGCTGCGGCCGAGCTCACCTGCCGGCATCGCCGCACAGTGAGCGAAATGCGCCTGCGTGATGCGCTGATCGTCGGCATTGCGCAGATCGGCGCGCTGATTCCCGGGGTGTCGCGCTCCGGGTCGACGCTGACGGCGGCACTGTTCCTCAACTTCAAACGTGAAGAAGCGGCGCGCTTCTCGTTCCTGCTGGGTTTGCCGGCGATTGCGCTCGCGGGCCTGAAAGAGCTGTGGGTGCTGTTCCATGCCGACCTTCCCGCCTCAGTCTGGGGGCATCTGATTTTCGGTCTGGTGATCGCCAGCATCTCCGCGTTCTTTGCGATCTGGGGCCTGATGCGCTTTCTGGAGAAGTTCTCCACCTGGCCATTTGTCATCTACCGCGCAGTGCTGGGGATTTTCCTGATCGTTGCGGTCAGTACCGGGCTGTTGAGTTGATTTGAGCGAGAAAAACAAAACCCGCACTTGGCGGGTTTTGTTTTTAATGCCTGTGCACACAGCACATTAAGGATAAGCCGACTCAACACTCCTGGTTGAAACGGCACTCAATGTACGCAGCCCGATCAGCACTACCGACACCATCACCAATCCCGCAAAAATCGATACGCCAAACCCTGCCCGAGCGCCGCAGGCATCAATGATCAACCCCGCCAGCATGCCGCCAAGCGCCACCCCGATGCTGATGCCGGTGGTCATCCATGTCAGCCCTTCGGTGATCCTTGACGGTGGGATGATGATCGTCCCCAGCTTCATGACCACGACCATCGTGGGTGCAAACGATATGCCGGCAATAAACAGCATCGCCGAGAGGACATAAACGTCAGGAGAAAACATCGGTAATACGCCTGTGATGGCCGTGACCAGTATGCCGATAAAGAACTGTTTTTCGATTGGCAGGGAAACCCTCAAGGCACCGAACGTCAGGCCCGCCACCAGCGATCCGAACGCATAGGCTGCGAGAATGAAGGTCGCAGAAGCAGGCCAATCTTGCGCATTGGCGAAGGCTACAACGGCGACATCGATTGAGCCGCCGATTGCGCCCATCGCCAACAGCGCCAGCACGATGGTCGGAACGCCCGGAATCCGCAGGGTTGAGCCCGTATGCCTCGCATGACCCACGACAACCTGGGGTTCAGTCTGGCGCTGCAGGACAAACGCCGTCACTCCGACGGCCAGCAACGCGACCGCGACAAGCGGCCCGGCTTCGGCGAAAAAGCTCACGCTCAGGCCGATCGCCAGTGGCGGGCCAATGATATAAGCGAGCTCGGTCAGCACCGTATCCAGAGAGAACGCCGTGTGCAGCTGCGGTTTGCCCCGGAACAATTGCGTCCAGCGGGCCCTGATCATCGACGGCATGCTTGGCATTGTCCCGGCCAATGCCGCCAGAACGAAAAGCAATGCCGCCGGCGCCCTCATGTAGACGGCGCTGATCAGCGCCAGCAACATGCCAATGCTGAACGTCGTCACGACAGGCAGCACACGGCTTTGGCCACGCTGATCAACCAGTTTCGAGATGTACGGGCCGATCAGTGCGTTGGCGAGGGTAAACGTACCGGCGACTGCACCAGCCAGCCAGTAGACACCCGTTTGCTCCACGAGCATGGTAATGATGCCAATGCCGATCATTGCCTGCGGCAATCGCGCGATAGCGCTCGCGAGCACCAACCCCTTGGCACCCGGGGTTGTCAGGAGTTCGCGATAGTGGTTTGCCATGATGTCTCCATTCCATAAACGTCGCCGACCAGCATCCCGCTGCAAGGGCTGCAGCCCATGTTGGCCGCGTCAGACATCAAGACCTACGCGCAGAGCAAAAGCAACCACCGCCTGAACAGCAGAAAAACAAAAACCCGCACAAGGCGGGTTTTGTTTGTAGCACTCACAGCAGTCAGTCAGCCAGACGCCAGGTCGTGCCGCCCTTGCCGTCTTCCAGCACCACGCCCATGGCGGTGAGCTGGTCGCGGATGCGGTCGGACTCGGCCCAGTCTTTGCCAGCCCGAGCCGCCAGACGCGCAGCGATCAGCGCGTCGACTTCGGCTGCATCGACACGCCCTTCGGCGCCGGCCTGCAGGAAGTCGTCGGCTTCCAGTTGCAACACACCCAGCACGCTCGCCAGTTCTTTCAGACGCGCCGCCAGACCGGCCGCTGCATCGAGATCGCTCTCGCGCAGACGGTTGATCTCACGAACCATCTCGAACAGCACGGCGCAGGCTTCGGGCGTGCCGAAGTCGTCGTTCATCACTGTAGTGAAACGCTCGACGAACGCTTCGCCGCCAGCCGGCGCAACGTTCGGCAGGCCTTTCAACGCGTGGTAGAAACGCTCGAGGGCGCCCTTGGCGTCCTTGAGGTTGTCTTCCGAGTAGTTGATCGCGCTGCGGTAGTGGCTCGACACCAGCAGGTAACGCACGACTTCCGGGTGGTACTTGTCGAGCACGTCGCGAATGGTGAAGAAGTTGTTCAAGGACTTGGACATCTTCTCGCCATTGATACGGATCATGCCGCAATGCATCCACGCGTTGGCGTAGGTCTTGCCGGTGGCCGCTTCGCTCTGGGCGATTTCGTTTTCGTGGTGCGGGAATTCCAGGTCGCTGCCGCCACCATGAATGTCGAAAGTCTCACCCAGGCAGCAGGTGGACATCACCGAGCACTCGATGTGCCAGCCCGGACGCCCGGCGCCCCACGGCGATTCCCAGCTCGGTTCGCCCGGCTTGACGCCTTTCCACAGCACGAAGTCCAGCGGATCTTCTTTGGCTTCGTCGACTTCGATCCGCGCACCGATGCGCAGGTCTTCGATCTTCTTGCGCGACAGCTTGCCGTAGCCCATGAACTTGCCGACGCGGTAGTACACGTCGCCATTGCCCGGGGCGTAGGCGTAACCCTTGTCGATCAGGGTCTGGATCATCGCGTGCATGCCCGGAATGTGATCCGTGGCGCGCGGCTCCATGTCCGGCTTCTTGATGTTCAGGCGCGCTTCGTCTTCGTGCATCGCCGCGATCATGCGCTCGGTCAACGCTTCGAACGACTCGCCGTTCTCGTTGGCCCGGTTGATGATCTTGTCGTCGATGTCGGTGATGTTGCGCACGTAGGTCAGGTCATAACCGCTGAACCGCAACCAGCGGGTCACCAGGTCGAACGCGACCATGCTGCGGCCGTGGCCCAGGTGGCAGTAGTCGTACACGGTCATCCCGCAGACGTACATGCGCACCTTGTTGCCATCCAGCGGCTTGAAGACTTCTTTGCTCTTGGTGAGCGTGTTGTAGATCGAAAGCACGATGGTTCCTTAAGACTTGATCACTGGCCCCACGAATCACGCAGGGTCACGGTACGGTTGAATACCGGCTGACCTGGTTTCGAGTCCTTGATATCCGCGACGAAGTAGCCTTCGCGCTCGAACTGGAAACGGTCTTCCGGCTGTGCATTGCCGAGCGATGGCTCAGCACGACAACCGGTCAGCACTTGCAGCGAGTCAGGGTTGATGTTGTCCAGGAAACTCGCGCTGTCTTCGGCCTTCTCAGGGTTGGCCGAACGGAACAGGCGATCGTACAGACGCACTTCGCACTCGATGCTGGCAGCGGCCGGCACCCAGTGGATCACGCCCTTGACCTTGCGGCCTTCAGGGTTCTTGCCCAATGTTTCCGGATCGTACGAGCAACGCAGTTCGACGATGTTGCCGTCGGCGTCCTTGATCGCTTCGTCGGCACGGATCACGTAACTGCCGCGCAGACGCACTTCGCCGTTCGGCTCCAGGCGCTTGTAGCCCTTTGGCGGCTCTTCCATGAAGTCATCGCGGTCGATGTAGATTTCACGGGCGAACGGCAGCTTGCGCACACCGAGTTCTTCTTTCTGCGGATGACGCGGCAGTTCGAGGTTGTCGACCTGATCTTCCGGGTAGTTGGTGATCACGACCTTCAATGGACGCAGCACGCACATGGCGCGCGGGGCGTTCGCGTCCAGGTCCTGACGGATGCTGAATTCAAGCATGCCGAAGTCGACCACACCGTCGGAACGGTTGGTGCCGATCATGTCGCAGAAGTTGCGGATCGACGCCGGGGTGTAGCCACGGCGGCGGAAGCCCGACAGCGTCGACATGCGCGGGTCGTCCCAGCCATTGACGTGCTTTTCATCGACCAGTTGTTTGAGCTTGCGCTTGCTGGTGATGGTGTAGTTCAGGTTCAGGCGGCTGAACTCGTACTGACGCGGGTGCGCCGGCACTGGCAGTGCGTCGAGGAACCACTCGTACAGCGGACGATGGCTTTCGAATTCCAGGGTGCAGATCGAGTGGGTGATGCCTTCGATGGCGTCCGACTGACCGTGGGTGAAGTCGTAGTTCGGATAGATGCACCACTTGTCACCGGTCTGATGGTGATGCGCGTGACGGATGCGGTACATGATCGGGTCGCGCAGGTTCATGTTCGGCGAGGCCATGTCGATCTTCGCGCGCAGCACGCGGGCGCCGTCCGGGAACTCACCGGCGCGCATGCGGGCGAACCAGTCGAGGTTCTCTTCAACCGAACGGTCGCGGAACGGGCTGTTCTTGCCCGGCTCGGTCAGGCTGCCACGGTATTCCTTGGCCTGCTCAGGGGTCAGGTCGTCGACGTAGGCCTTGCCGGCCTTGATCAGCTCGACGGCCCAGTCGTGCAACTGGTCGAAATACTGCGAGGCGTAGCGCACTTCGCCGGACCACTCGAAGCCCAGCCATTTGACGTCGCTTTCGATCGCGTCGATGTATTCCTGGTCTTCCTTGGCCGGGTTGGTGTCGTCGAAGCGCAGGTGCGTGACGCCGCCGAACTCCTGGGCCAGGCCGAAGTTCACGCAGATCGACTTGGCGTGGCCGATGTGCAGGTAGCCGTTGGGCTCAGGCGGGAAACGGGTAACGATCTGGGTGTGCTTGCCCGAGTCCAGGTCTGCCTGGATGATCGGCCGCAGGAAATTGACCGGCACGGCAGGGCCGGACTTGGCATTCGAGGTAGGGTCGACAGTGGGCTTGCTCATTAGGATCCTTGACTTACATGTGCGCGGCCGCAAAAGGGGGCCAGACAAAACAAAGCCGCTATCATAGCCGATGCTGTCAAGGGGCTGACAGAGCGCGGCTTATAAAGGAGCGCATTTAATCGCCGGGATTTGAAAAACAGCCTCGAAATTCGCGCCTGTCACGCTAAACTGCGCACCTTGGCCGAAGCAGGCTGAACCGGTTGTGGGGCTGAATGTCCCAGAACCACGAATTCTTTATAAAATGCTTCATTGAAAAAGAGCACCGATCATGACTCAAGTCAAACTGACCACCAACTACGGCGACATCGTCATCGAACTGGACGCGGAAAAAGCGCCGATCACCGCTGCCAACTTCCTCGAATACGTTAAAAACGGTCACTACGAAAACGTGGTATTCCACCGCGTGATCAAGGGTTTCATGATCCAGGGCGGCGGTTTCGAGCCTGGCATGCAGGAAAAGAAAGACAAGCGCCCGAGCATCCAGAACGAAGCCGACAACGGCCTGAAGAACGAAAAGTACACCCTGGCCATGGCCCGCACCATGGAGCCGCATTCGGCCTCGGCGCAGTTCTTCATCAACGCCACCAACAACAGCTTCCTGAACCACACCGCCAAGACCGCTCAGGGTTGGGGCTACGCCGTGTTCGGTAAAGTCGTTGCAGGCACCGACGTTGTCGACAAGATCGAAGGCGTTGCGACCACTTCCAAAGCTGGCCACCAGGACGTACCGAAAGACGACGTGATCATCGAGAAAGCCGAGATCATCGAAGCGTGATATTGCTGATTTCAGACTTGCATCTGGAAGAGGAGCGCCCGGACATCACCCGGGCGTTTCTGGATTTGCTCGCCGGACGCGCCCGCTCGGCGAGTGCGTTGTACATCCTCGGCGACTTTTTCGAGGCGTGGATTGGCGACGATGCCATGACGCCCTTCCAGCGTTCCATCTGCCAGGCCCTGCGCGAATTGAGCGACAGCGGCACGGCCATCTTTGTGATGCACGGCAATCGCGACTTCCTGCTCGGCAAGGCCTTCTGCAAAGCGGCCGGCTGTACGCTGTTGAAAGACCCGAGTGTCGTGCAGTTTTACGGCGAACCGGTATTGCTGATGCACGGCGACAGCCTGTGCACGCGCGACGTCGGCTACATGAAGCTGCGTCGCTACCTGCGCAACCCGATCACCCTGTTCATCCTGCGCCATTTGCCCCTGAGCACCCGCCACAAACTGGCGCGCAAGCTGCGCAGCGAGAGTAAGGCGCAGACGCGGATGAAGGCCAATGACATTGTTGACGTCACCCCGGAAGAGATTCCGCGGCTCATGCAGCAATACCGGGTGAAAACCCTGATTCACGGCCACACCCACCGCCCGGCGATCCACAAGCTGCAGCTCGGCGAGCAGGCGGCGAAGCGGATTGTACTGGGGGATTGGGATCGTCAGGGCTGGGCGTTGCAGGTGGATGAGAACGGGTTTGCCCTGGCGCCGTTCGATTTCGCCCCGCCTCCAGCCCTGCCCGCCCCGTCAATCTAAAACCCAGGCACAAAACAAATGTGGGAGCGAGCCTGCTCGCGAAAGTGTTGTGTCAGGCACTTCAGTGCTGAATGACACACTGCATTCGCGAGCAGGCTCGCTCCCACATTTGATCGTGTTGCAGGTCAGTGCCCGGAAGCAGCCGGGCCTGCTTTTGCAGCAAACGGCGGTTTCGCCAGCCACACAATCAGAATCAGCCCCATGAACCCCCAACCCAACAACGTGAAGTAATCCACGGTGGAGAGCATGTACGCCTGGCTGGTGAGGATCTGGTCCATCTGCGCGTAAGCCGATTGGCTCGCCCCGCCTAAATGATTCAAGGTCTCGCGGGTCGCCGGCTCGAAGGTGCTGATGCTTTCGCTCATGTACGCATGGTGCTGATCGGCGCGGCGAATCCAGATCCACGTGGTCAGCGACGCCGCAAAGCTACCGCCCAAGGTCCGCAGAAAAGTCGCCAGCCCGGCGCCGTCAGCAATCTGGCTCGGCGGCAGGTCCGACATCAGGATGCTCAGGGTCGGCATGAAGAACAGCGCCACGCCAATCCCCATGAACAGTTGCACCAGGGCGATGTGCTGGAAGTCCACCTCGTTGGTGAACTCGGCCCGCATGAAGCAGCTCAGGCCAATCGCCAGGAACGCCAGCCCGGCCAGCAGACGCAGGTCGAACTTGTGCGCGTACTTGCCGACAAACGGCGACAGCAATACCGGCAGGATACCGATTGGCGCCACGGCGAGACCGGCCCAGGTCGCGGTGTAGCCCATCTGGGTTTGCAACCACTGCGGCAGGATCAGGTTGATGCCGAAGAACCCGGCGTAACCCAACACCAGCACCAGCGTGCCGATGCGGAAGTTGCGGTGAGCGAACAATCGCAGGTTGACCACCGGATGTTTGTCAGTCATTTCCCAGATGATGAACACCGCCAGCGCAATCACCGAAATCGCCGCACCGATGATGATGAAGTTCGATTCGAACCAGTCCAGGTCATTGCCCTTGTCGAGGATGATCTGCAACGCACCCACACCAATGATCAGCGAGATCAGGCCAACGTAATCCATCGGCTGCCGACTGGTTTCCACTGGGCGCTTGGCCAGTTGCGAGCGCACCACCATCACCGCAAAGATGCCGATCGGCACGTTGATGAAGAAGATCCACGGCCAGCTGTAGCTGTCAGTAATCCAGCCACCGAGAATGGGACCTGCAATCGGCGCCACCACCGTGACCATCGCCAACAGCGCCAACGCCATCCCGCGCCTCGCCGGTGGATACACGGCGATCAACAGGGTTTGCGTCATCGGGTACAGCGGCCCGGCCACCAGGCCTTGCAGTACGCGGAAGCCGATCAGTTCCGGCATCGACGTGGAAATACCGCAGAGGAACGAGGCCAGCACAAACAGAATGGTGGCCCACAGAAACAGCTTCACTTCGCCGAAACGCCGACTGAGCCAACCGGTCAGCGGCAGCGCAATGGCGTTACTCACGGCGAACGAGGTGATCACCCAGGTGCCCTGCTCCGAACTCACCCCCAGGTTGCCGGAAATCGTCGGCAGGGCCACGTTGGCAATGGTGGTGTCGAGCACTTGCATGAACGTCGCCAGCGACAGGCCGATGGTGCTGAGCAACAGGCTGGGCGGCGTGAAAGAGGCGTTATTGCTCATTGTGAATCCTATGAAACCGGGTTGGCGCTGCGCCCTATGTGGGAGCGGGCTTGCTCGCGAAAGCAGTGCGTCAGTCAACATCCATGTTGAATGTCAGTCAGCATTCGCGAGCAAGCCCGCTCCCATTGGGCCGGAGTCGATATCAGCGTTGCGCGGTTTTGCTGACCGCAGCGCTGTTGTCGTGAATCAGCTGGGCGATCATCGCGTCGGCTTCGGCCAGTTGCTGGTCGTAGACGTTGGTGCTGAACGAGGCCTTTTGCGGCGGCTGCTGCGCCAGCACCGGACCGCTCTGGTCGTGCAGGTTCACTTCAACGTTGGTCGACAGACCGACCCGCAGTGGGTGTTTCGCCAGCTCTTCGGCGTTGATGTGAATCCGCACCGGCACGCGCTGCACGATCTTGATCCAGTTACCGGTGGCGTTCTGCGCCGGCAGCAGGGCAAACGCACTGCCGGTACCGGCGCCGAGGCTGTCGACGGTGCCGCTGTACTTCACGCTGCTGCCATAGATGTCGGACTCGATGTCCACCGGCTGGCCGATGCGCATGTCGCGCAGTTGGGTTTCCTTGAAGTTGGCGTCGATCCACAACTGATCCAGCGGAATCACCGCCATCAGCGCGGTGCCCGGCTGGACGCGCTGGCCCAGTTGCACGGTGCGCTTGGCGACGTAACCGGTGACCGGCGCGATCAGGGTGCTGCGCGCATTGTTCAAGTAAGCCTGACGCAGATCGGCAGCCGCCGACATCACGTCCGGATGCGAGGAAACCACCGTGTCATCGACCAGCGCGCTGGTGGTTTTCAGTTGCTGTTTAGCGTTGGCCAAGGCGTTTTGCGCCGAGGTCAGGTCGTCGCGGGCGTGGGACAGTTCTTCCTGGGAAATTGCCCCGCCAGCGGCGAGGTTTTTCCGGCGGTTGAAGTTGTCCTGGGCTTTCTGCACTTCAGCCTGTTGCGCGTTGACCTGGGCTTTCATGCCATCAACGTTGCTGTACAGGCCGCGCACCTGACGCACGGTGCGCGCCAGTTTCGCCTGGGCACTTTGCAGGCCGACTTCAGCGTCGTTGGGGTCGAAGTTGATCAATACCTGGCCTTCGTGAACCAGATCACCATCGTCAGCGCCAATGCTGACCACGGTGCCGGTGACCAACGGGGTGATTTCCACCACGTTGCCGTTGACGTAGGCGTCGTCGGTGCTTTCGTTAAAGCGCCCGATGAATTCGTGATACGCCCAGACGCCGGCACCGGCGAGCAGGACCACCACGGCCAGCACCAGCAGCATCACTTTGCGCTTGCGCGGATTGCCGGTGTCCGGGGTGTTGTCTTGAGTTTGAGTGTTTTCGGCAGTGGCCATGACAAATACCTGAATTAGTTGTGCGACGTGGCTGGGGTGGTGTTGGCGGCGGTCAGGGCTTCACCCTGGAAGCCGCCCCCCAGCGCTTGCATCAGTTGAATCGACAGGTCGATCTGCTCGGCATTGAGGTTGGCCAACTGACGCTGGGCCTGCAGCAATTGCTGCTCGATGCTGAGCACGTCCAGGTAGTTGCCGATGCCGGAACCGTAACGCTGGACGACGGTGTTGTAAGAATCCTGAGCAATGTCGGTGGCGTGTTGTTGCGCGCCGATCTGCCGGCCGATATCACGCAGCTGGTTGATCGTGTCGCTGACATCGCCCAGTGCTTTCACCAGGCTTTTGTTGTACTGCGCCACCGCCAGATCGTAATCGGCGTCGCGTGCATCGAGGTTGGCGCGCAGGCGCCCACCGTCGAAGATCGGCAGCGAAATGGTCGGGGCGATGCTGAAGAAACGACTGGCCGAACCGAACATTGCGTCACCCAACAAGGATTCGGCACCGGCGGACGCCGTAAGGTTCAGATTGGGGTAGAAGCGGGTCTTCGCCGAGTCGATGTCTTTGCTCGCCGCCTCCACGCGCCAGCGCGCGGCGACCAGATCCGGGCGACGACCGAGCAGCTCTGCCGGCAGTACCGACGGCACGGCCACGGCGCTGGCTTGCAGAACTTTCGGCCGGGCGATTTCGTTGCCACGATCCGGGCCTTTGCCGAGCAACACGGCCAGGGCGATCTTGGCGCTGTTCAAGCGTTTTTGTGCATCGATCAGGCTGGCTTCGGAGCTGGCCTCAAGGCTTTGGGTTTGCTGGAACTGGTACTGGCTGTCGATCCCGGCACTCAAGCGACGCTGGCTCAGGTCGAGCATCTGTTGGGTGCGTTTCAGATCGTCGTTGGACAGGTCGTAGACGATGTGTGCCTGCCCCAGATCGCTGTAGGCCCGGGCCACATCGGCGGCGAGGGTCAGTTGCGCGGCCTGACGGTCGACTTCGGCGGCGCGGGCCTGACCGAGTGCGGCTTCCCACGCATCCCGCTGGCCGCCCCACAGGTCGAAGTTGTAATTGAAGCCGGCGCTGACGTTACGCACGGTGGCGTAGGCATCGCCCTGCCCTCGCGGGTCCTGATCCTTGGCCAGACGCGAACGGCTGATGCCGGCGCTGGCGTCGAGGGTCGGATAGCGTTCGGCATCGGCGGCATACGCCGCGGCGCTGGCCTGATGCGCACGGGCTTGGGCGATCTGCATGTCCGGGCTGTCGTGCAACGCTTCGCGAATCAGGCCGTCGAGTTGCGGGTCGCCGAGGCTGGTCCACCAGTCGCTCTTCGGCCACGCGGCCGGCGACAAGCTGACACCGTTGAGGGACTGGCTGACGTTGAGGTTTTTCGCATCAAGGTTTTTGCCTTGAGTGTCGAGGCCGCTGTAGTTGGCACAGCCGGCGAGGATCATCGCCGACAGCACCAGGGTCAGGCTGCTGCGCAAGGTTTTACCGCTCATTGTGTTCACCTAACCGCTGGATAGTGATCGGGTCACCGGCTGCCAGCAGGATTTTCTTGAGGATGTATTCCAGGGTTTTCAACTCGTCCGTAGTGACGGCACCGGCCAGTTCATTCATTGCGTCGGCGCCGATGTGCGGCAGGCGATCGGCCAGTTGCTGGCCTTGCTCGGTGAGCTTGAGCTGCACCTGCCGGCGATCGCCTTCGCTGCGTTGGCGAGCCAGGAAACCTTTCTGCTCCAGACGATCGAGCATGCGCGTCATCGAACCGCTGTCCAGCGACAGGTGCCGGCACAACTCGGCCGGGGTATCGACGCCGTACTGGGCCATGATGATCAACACCTTGAACTGCGCGGCGGTGATGCCGTGGGGTTCCATGTGGGTGTCGATGATCCGGTCCTTGAGCAGCGCAGCACGGCCAAGCAACAGGCCGAGATGGCAATGTTTGAATTCGTCCGGGGTGAAGTGCTTCATGTGCTCACCTAATAACTGCCTAGGCAGTGAATGTATGTCGAGATGTTACTGCCTAGGCAGCGAATGTCAACGTAATAGTTAGGTTGCTTTGTAATTAGTTGACCAATGGAGTTGGTTTTTGCGCTGAGCACGCGGGCGCCGTCGCGAGCAGGCTCGCTCCCACAGGGTTCCACAGCGCACACAAATGTGTGTCCGCCAGAGATTCAATGTGGGAGCGAGCCTGCTCGCGAAGGCCGTAATTCGGTGGAACGCCGGTCAGTTCTCGTCGGAAGATTTGGCAGGCGCTGACGGTTGCAGCGGATGCACCTCGCGCCCGCGCATGGCCGTCACCGCATAACCCCAGGCGCGCTTGGCCCCCGCGTACATGCTGTGCCAACCCGGCGGCGCGGGCTCGATGGCCGCGTGCAGCGCCAGTGCGTAGTCGAGCACCAGCCCGGGTGTCCAGGCCATCACCTCGGCGCGTTTACGCACTTGAGCCGCCACCCAGAACTCTGGACTGAGAAAGACCCGGGCGAAATCACGCATGCTCGAATGCCCCCGGTTCATCGCCCCTTCAAGGGCCGCTTCAAGGCTATGGGCAACGGCACTCGAACAATTGCGGCTGGTGAGGTTGTACGTGCTGTTGCGCCGATACTCGGCCCAGAATGCCTGCAACCGCCGCGCGTCATAGTGGGCAAAGCTGACTTGCACTGAAGACGGGCACCAGTCAGCCACCTCGCCGGCATAGTCCGGCAGAAACCGGCCGGCAACATCGTTGTTCGGCGTCGCCCGCAGCAAGCGCACGAAGTCCCCCGCCGACCGGTCGATGTCGTCCAGCGGGTAATGGCTGATGTAGATATCCGGGCCACATTCGAGGGCCGCGTGGCCGGCGGAAATCACACCGTTGATGTCGACTGCCGCGATGTAGCGGTTGAGCAACCGGTTGCGCACCAGGACGTCATCAACGGTGCCACTGGGTGTCCAGACATGGATCACCAGCGCGGTGTCGTGTGCCGGCACACTGACCGCGGAAGGGCTTGTCATCGCCGGCTGTTTTTTGAAGCGCACCGCCTGCTGCAGCAAGGCACAACCCGAGAGAAAGATGCTCATGCCAATGCAGAACGGCACCGTGCCCTTGTACAGCGTCGGGTACGGTTCGAGGATGAACAGGCCAAAGCCGATTTCGAACAAACCGGTCAGCAGCGACAGTCGCCAACCGACAAAGCGCACCACCACCGCAGCCGCCAGCCGAAAACCGCCATCAAGCAGAAACGCCACACCAAACAGCACCGCCAGAATCAGGCTGGCGGCATGTTGCCGGTCGACGATCAGCAGCCCGAGTATCAGGAACGCCAGCCCCCGCGCTTTGCGCAACGCCGCCGCAGTCCCGGTTTGCGGTGCCGGCACCAGCAGAATGATCAGCGCTTCGAGCAACAACAGGTAGCCAAAGACATGCAGCGGGAAATACAGCACGCCGTCCAGCGCATCGATGAAGATGGCCACCCCGGCCGCGCCCCAGACAATGCCGGTCAGCGCCAGCGTTGACCAGCGTTTGCGGACAAAGTCGTTACCGAGCAAAACCATACTCAAGCGGATCATATGCGCCCCTGTTCTCTTCGGGCAGCCGCCAACCGCGCAGCGCTTGAACTGCGATGAGTCTAATTCATTCTGGAAAAGCCGGATCGCGGCGGTGCGATCCGGCTATTGATTGCGCGACCTAAAAATCGCGTTTGTAGAAGATATCCAGCGAGCTGGCGACGCCGCTCGCTGCTTCCAGATAAACCTTCTTGCTCAGCTTGTAACGCAGCGCGATGGTGTTGGCCGGTTCGAACACGCCGACGCCATAACGCAGACTGAGCTTCTCGGAAATGTTGCCACTGGCGACCACGCTGGTGGTGTTGCCACTGCCCTGGGTGTCGAGCTGGAAATCCTGAATCCCCAGGTCTTTGGCCAGACCGCTGGTGACCCCGGAACTGCCCATCAAGCCCAGACCCAACGCCGCTTGCGCGAGCATGTTGTTGTCTTCGCCGTTGGTGCTCAGCGGACGTCCGAGCACCAGGTACGACAACGCCTGCTCCTGGCTCATGGCCGGCTCGGAGAAGATCTGCGTGGTCGGCTGCTCGGCGCTGCCGCTCAGGCGAATGCCGGCGATGACGTCGTCGGTCTGGCGAATCGCTTCGATGTCCAGATACGGCTGATCAATGGGGCCGGCAAACAACAGCCGCGCGCGGCGCACGCTCAGGCGCTGGCCATAGGCGCGGTACTTGCCGTCGTTGAGCCACAGCTCGCCACGGGTGTCCATGTTGTCGCCGATGTGCACGTGACCTTGCAGGTTGGCGGTCAGGCCGAACCCGGCAAAACTCAGTTTGTCTTCGCCGACTACCACGTCGATGTCCATTTTCATGGCGATCGGCGGTTTGCCCTCTTCGGTCTGCGCGCCGACAATGATCGTGTCGTCGGAGACTTTCACCGTCGATGGCGGCAGTTCACGCACGGTGATTTCGCCTCTCGGCACTTGCACCTTGCCGGCAATCTTCAGCTCATCATCGGCCATGGAAATTTTCAGGTCCGGCGCCACTTCCAGCTTGGCGTACGGCTCAACGGTGACTGGCAGCTGCGTGCCCTTGAGCGCCAGATCGACCACCAGCGCCTGACCCCAAGCGACATTGCCGTTGAGGCTGCCCTGGCCGGTCTTGCCGCTTTTCCAGCCGCCGTCCAGACGTACCGACTCACCGGCAATCACCGCTTGCAGTTGCAGGTCCTGCAACTCCATCGGCAACTCGGCGCCGGACACTTCCCCGTCGCTGAGCTTCACCGTGCCGTTGACCAACGGTGCCAGCAGGCCGCCGGAAATCGTCCCGCTGCCGTTCAGACGCCCGGTAAGTTTCTCGACCATCGGCACAAACGGCCGCGCCACCGACAAGTCCAGCCCGCTGAGACGGAACGAGCCGCTCAACGGTTTGTTTTTCGGCAGCGGATTGAGCTGCGCCTGCACCATCAATTCGCCGAGTTTGCCGCCAACGAAGTTGAGGTCCGTGTCGATGCGCTTCGGTGTGAGTTTGCTGGTGAGTTTCAGGGTCTGGTACGGAAAGTCCAGCCACTGATCCTTTTCCTTCATGCGCAAGGTGCCGCCGCTGGCGTCGATGCTGACCACGCCGTTCGGGCCGCTTGCCGGAAGATCCAGTTGCAGGTCGGCGTTGAGTTTGCCCTGCCAGGCGAAGTCTTTCGGCAACCATTGCGCGAGGCTTTCGATCGGGAACTGCTTGAGGTGGTAACGCAGTTTCGGCTCGGGCATCAGCCGCTGGTCTTCACCGCACAGGCTGGCATTGCCAGACATCCAGCAATGCGCGCCGAAGTTGATCTTGCCGTCAGCCAGGCGTTCGAGCCTGGCCGGATTCTGCAGTTTCCAGTCCTGGCCGCCGGCCTGAATGTCACCACTGGCCAGACGTCCGCGCCAGTTGCCCTTGTCCAGATTGCCGTCCAGGCCGAGGGCCAGTTTCAGCTTCGGCCCAAGCAAATCGAGGTTGAGTTTCTGGCTCTTGATGTCGCCCTGAGCGCTGGCGGTCAACACGCCGAGGTTGGTATCGCCGGCCTGAATCCCGCTGCCTTTCAGATCGATCTTCGCCCGTTGCGCACTGTCGAGGCTGGCGTCGAGGTTGAGGCTTTGCAGGCGATTGTCCTGGAACGCCAGTTGCGAACCTTGCAGACCGAGTTTGCCTTGCGGCGCCTTCAGCGTCCCGGCGACGTTGACCTGGCCGGTGACCTGCCCGCGCAGCTGCGGCCAAAGTTGGGCCAGCCGCGCCAGCTTGATGTCGATCTGGCCGCTGAGTTTCTGTTGCAGGCTGCCTTTGCCGCTGATGCTGTTGTCACCCAGGCGGATTTGCAGGGCGTTGAGGTTCCACTGCTCGCCGGCACCGTCAGCCTTGGCCTGAAGGATCGCCGGTTGGCCGCGCAGTTTGCCCTTCAGGTCGAGGTCGGCGGTGAGGCTCACGCGCTCGTTCTTCATTTCGCCCGTGCTTTTCAGCGGTCCAGCTAAAGTGCCCGGCAACTCCGCGACCCAGTACGCCGGGTTCAGCGCCGACAGTTCGAGCGCGGTGTCCCAGGCGATGCCGTCGGCGAACTGCACGTTGACATGACCTTCGGCCTTGCCCTGCCCGGCTTCCATCTTCAGTTGCGGCAAGGCGATCTGTTTCAGGCTGCCGCTGAACGGACTGCTCAGGCTGAACGCCCCCGCCGGGCCGTCCAGTGCGGCGGCGAAATTACCGATGTATTGGCCGTCGGTGTAGGAGACTTCGCCAGTGAAGGTGCGCAACGCGACTTGCGGCTCGTCGATTTCGTTATAGAGCCGATGCCACGGGAAATCCTGCCAGTTGATGTTGGCTTGCGCGGCAAGGCCTTTGCTCCAATCGACACTGCCGGTGAGCTTGAGGCTTTGCTTGTCGTTGGCCGTCAGGTCGAGGCCGGCGATCTGCGCACCGCTGGCATCTACCTTGCCTTTGAGCAGCAACGCCACCGGGCCTTTATCGGCGGGCAGCGTGGCATTGCCGTTTAACTGGTAACCGTTTTTCAGGTCGCCGTCGGCGGTCAATACCAATTGATTGAGTTGCAGGGTATCCGGCAGGTCGGCGCTGGGTTTGAACGCGTCCGCGGTGATGCGCACCTTGGCCGGCAGGTTTTCCGTCAGTGGTTGCAGCTCACCGCTCAACTGACCGTCGAGGTAACCGTGGCTGTCGGCATGCAGGTTGAGGGTTTTCAGCAGATCGCCGTCAACCTTCAGCGCCAGCGTCCAGGGGCCGACACCGGGCGATGGCAGGGTCAGGTCGCCGGCCATGTTCAGCGGCCAGTTGCCAGTCGGCTGCAGCAGGCCGGAGAGGTTCAGGCTGAGGTCGTCGCGCTGCAGCTTCACGCTGTCGATCTGCAGGCCTTGGGCACTCCAGTACGCCGCCAGTTGCAGGCCTTTGAGTTGCTCGCTGCCGTTGAACAGCAGACTGCCGACCTGCACGTCGCCCAGCTCGATCGCCAGCGGCAGTTGCAAGTCAGGCAGTTTGATCGGGCCGCTGTCGCCGGTGTCTGCGCTCGGCGGGAATTGCAGAATGACCTGATCAGCCTTGAGCTGTTCGATGCACAGGGTCATGCGGGTCAGGCACAGCGGCGACCAGGCGAAGATCGGCTTGTTCAGCTCGACCCGGCTGCTGTCCTGCTGCCATATCAGGTGATCGGCGCTCCATTGCCCGCCGAGGCGGCCCTGGAAATTCTCTACGCTCAAACCCGGCACCAGACCCAGCACCCAACGGCTGCCAGCCTGTGTTCCGAGTACAGTGGCGATACTCAATACCACCAGCAACACCAGCGCCAACAACGCCAGTGCAGTCATTTTCAAACCACGCTTCACAGCTCAGGCCCCATGGAAAAGTGCAGCCGGATGCCGCCATCGTCGTCCAGCGCGTGGGCCAGGTCGAGGCGGATCGGCCCCACCGGCGAGACCCAGCGCACACCGATACCGACCCCGGTCTTGAGGTTCGGCAATTCGAGTTTGTTGAAGGAGTTGCCTTGGTCGACGAAGGTCGCGACTCGCCACTTCTCGGCAATCGAATATTGATACTCGACGCTGCCGGCGACCATGTAGCGTCCGCCGATGCGGTCGCCCTTGGAGTTCTCCGGAGACAGGCTCTGGTAGTCGTAACCGCGCACGCTCTGATCGCCACCGGCGAAGAAGCGCAGCGATGGCGGTACCGAGTTGTAGCCGTTGGTGGCACTGCCGCCGACCTGCACCCGACCAAGGAAGCGGTGGTTGTCGAATACGGTGGTCAGGCCTTTGATCAACGCGGTGCCGTACAACAGGTTGTTGTCCGAACCGAGGCCTTCCTTCGCCACTTTGCTTTCAAAGGTCAGGCGATAGCCGTTGTGCGGGTCGATGCGGTTGTCGCTCTTCAGGTAGGAATAGCTGATGCCGGGCATCAACAAGGTGCTGAGGCCCGAGTCGTCGCCGAGCTGATATTCCTCGCGCTGCCATTTCAGCGAGATGACCCGCTGCCAGCCACTGGGCAACTTGCTGTGCCATTCAGGGCCGAAGGTCAGCAGCTTGCTCAGGGTGTCGGAACCGTCGATGTCTTCATATTGATAACCGCCGGCCCAACGCAGTTTGTCGGTCAGCGGCGGGTCGAGCGGGATGTCATAGAACAGTCCGACGTTTTGCCGTGGCGCCGACAGTTCGGCCTCCCAGCCATAACTGTCACCTTGTGGGTTGACCCAGTGGCGAGTCCAGTTGGCCTTGATCCGTGGGCCGACGTCGGTCGAATAACCGAGGCCCAGGCCCATGGTGCGCGGCTTGCGCGTGTCGAGTTTGACGTCCACCGGGATTACGTCGTTCTTCGCTGCGGTCGGTGCGGCATCGACCCGCACGCCTTCGAAGTAGCCGCTCGATTGCAGGTCGCGGTTGAGTTCGGCGATCAGTTCGGAGTCGTATGGGTCGCCCGCCTTGAACGGCACCATGCGCTGCAACAGGTCTTCGTCGAACGGCGTGTCGCCCTCGAAACTGACTTTGCCCAGCGCATAACGCGGGCCGCTTTCGTAGATCAATTCAATATCGGCCACCCCGGCGCGCGGGTTGACCAGCAGTTTCTGGCTGGTGAAATGGCCGCTGAAAAAACCGAAGCGCGACGCCTGGTTCTGGATCAGGCGTTTGGCGTCTTCATAACGCCCATGGTTGAGGACGGCACCGGACTTGAGCGTGTCGCTGCTCGGCACACGAAAGGATTTGAGGGAGGCAGCAGGCCCGTCGACCCGGAGGGTGACGTTGCGCAGGCGAATCGGTTCGCCGGGATCGATGTTCAGCACCAGGCGCGGTTTTTCACCGCCCTTCACGTCACTGTCGATCTGCGGCTGATAATAGCCCAGGGCCTGCGCTGCTTTGCGCGCCTGTTCTTCGGCCCCGCGACTGAAGCGCAGCAAGGCTTCTTCGTCACGATCGCCGAGGCTACCGATATAGCCTTCTATGTTGGCTTTCAGTTCATCGTTGGACGGTTTGATCCGCACGTCCAATTCACTTTGCGCCAGCGCCGCGCAGCTGGTTAACAGCATGAGCACGCCACTGGTAAATCTTCCTGGAAACTTCATAGGCGCGGATGCTATCACGGGCTTGGGAGCGTGATAGAACAGGAAATTTCCCAAGAAGTTCGATTGTCATGCTGTTGCAGTTTGTAACACCTGCGGATTGGCGTGGAAAAATACGTGTTCGCGCACCGGGCCGACGGCAACTTCGCCAATCTCCTCATAACCCTGACGTTTATAGAATTCCAGGTAACGCGGGTTGCCGGTGTCGAGCACCACGCCTTGGGAGGTTTCGTCGACTGCGCACCAACTGTGCACCGCTGTCAGCAACTGCTCGCCGAAGTGTTTGCCTTGAAACTGCGGATGAATCCCCAGCAGCGGCAACATGTGCACCGAGTCGCTGGGCACACACGCGGTCACCGCATCGTGATATTCCAGATAACGCCGGGTGCAGCGAAAACCGGTGCTGAGCACCATGCGCAGGCGCCACGCCCAACTCTCGGTGATGCCCAGACGACGCTGCGGCGGAGCGATCAGGGCGATGCCGATCAGGCGATCGTTGACCAGCAGGCCGATGGCCGGCAGATCCTGCAGAAAATGCTGTTTGACCAGCTCGCGCACCGTCGCCCGCACGCGTTGCTCGTAGCCCGGGCGCTCGGCCTCGAACAGGTAGCCGAAGGTCGGCTCGTGGCGATAGGCCTGATACAGCAGCGATCGGGCTTCACGCGAGTAACCGCGGTCGAGCATATGAATGTCGGCGATGGCAGTCTGGGTTTCAGGCATGACAGTGATTCTCCCCCGGGGCGCATGCAAAGGGCGGCGCTCTTGTTGGTACGAACCTTTTGCGGGTGGTGCGGTTCCCCACAGGTATAGACCACGGCTGGATCTTCATCGACTCGACTGACGCCTTCGCGAGCAAGCCCGCTCCCACATTTGGAATGCATGCCCCTGTGGGCGCGGGCTTGCTCGCGAAGAGGCCTGTCCAGGCAACGCAAATCCCACAGATGAAAATGATTTCTCCCACCCCACACTGGCCCCCACCCCACATGTCAGCTAGCATCGCCCTTTTGCCAGGACTGCCGACCATGAAGATCGTTTCCTTCAACATCAACGGACTGCGCGCCCGTCCGCATCAGCTGGCAGCGCTGATCGAAAAGCATCAGCCAGACGTGATCGGCCTGCAGGAAACCAAGGTCCACGACGACCAGTTCCCGCTGGAAGAAGTGCGCGCGCTGGGTTATCACGTTTATTTCCACGGGCAGAAAGGCCATTACGGTGTTGCCCTGCTCTCGCGCAACGAGCCGATTGCCATTCACAAGGGCTTCGCCAGCGATGAAGAAGACGCCCAGCGCCGCTTCATCTGGGGCACCTTCGCCGACGCCAACGGCGTGCCGGTGACCATCATGAACGGCTACTTCCCACAGGGCGAAAGCCGCGACCACCCGACCAAGTTCCCGGCCAAGCAACGCTTTTACAGCGACCTGCAAACCCTGCTGGAAAGCCAGTTCCACAACGAACAGCCGCTGGTGGTGATGGGCGATGTGAACATTTCCCCGGAAGACTGCGACATCGGCATCGGCCCGGACAACATGAAGCGCTGGCTGAAAACCGGCAAATGCAGCTTCCTGCCGGAAGAGCGCGAGTGGATGGCCCGCCTGAAAAACTGGGGCCTGACGGATAGCTATCGTCACCTCAATCCAGACGTGACCGACATGTTCAGCTGGTTCGACTACCGCAGCCGCGGCTTTGAGGATGAGCCCAAGCGTGGCCTGCGCATCGACGTGATCCTCGCCTCCCATGGCTTGCTGCCTCGGGTGAAGGATGCGGGTGTGGACTACGAACTGCGCGGCATGGAAAAACCGTCGGATCATGCGCCGATCTGGCTTGAGTTGGCCTGACCTGCAAATCGCTTGAAATCTCCTTGTGGGAGCGGGCTTGCTCGCGAACGCGGTTTATCAGAAACACATTTGTCGACTGACACTGCGCATTCGCGAGCAAACCCGTTCCCGCAGGGCCTGGCTGTCATGTTTTGGTCATGCGCCTGACTTAATCTCCCCGGCAATCCCCTTGGCTTGATTCGGTGCCGGCATGACCCTGCGTGTTCTGTTCGTCTGTGTGTTGAGTGCATGGCTGTCGGTGTCCGCCGCCGCCCTGCCCATCCCCGAAAACGGTCCGGCACTGCGCATTCAGGGCTCCAACACCATTGGCGCCGACCTCGGCCCCGCGCTGGTCGAAGGTTTCCTGCAGGAACAGGGCCTGCTGAAGATTCACCGCGAAAACCCCGACACCGCCAATGAACAACACATCGTCGGCCAGACCGCACAAGGTCAACGGGTCGTGATTGAGGTCGCCGCCCACGGTTCCAGCACCGGTTTCACCGCGCTGAAAACCGCCAGTGCCGATCTCGCTGCATCCTCCCGTCCGATCAAGGACAGCGAACTGCTCGGCCTGCAAGCACTCGGCGATCTGAAAAGCCCCGCCGCCGAACAGGTCATCGCCATCGATGGCCTGGCGATCATCCTGCATCCCGACAACCCGCTGCAGCAGCTGGACACCGAGCAACTGGCGCGGATCTTCGCCGGCGAGGTGAAAACCTGGGAAGACCTTGGCGGTCGCGGCGGTGCGATTCATTTATATGCGCGCGATGATCAGTCCGGCACCTACGACACGTTCAAGGAACTGGTACTGGGTCGTCGTGGGAAAAATCTGAGTGCCACGGCGAAACGCTTCGAGTCCAGTGAGCAATTGTCCGATGCGGTGAGCAGTGATCCGCAAGGCATCGGTTTCATCGGCCTGCCGTATGTGCGCCAGGCCAAAGCTGTGGCAATCGCTGACGGTGCGTCGCAATCGATGTTGCCGCTCAACAGCCTGATTGCCACCGAAGACTATCCACTGTCACGTCGCCTGTTCTTTTACCTGCCTCCAATCAGCAAAAATCCCTGGGCATCGGCGCTGGTGGCGTTTGCGCAAAGTCCGCAGGGTCAGAAGATTGTCGCGGGCAACGGTTTTATCAGCCAGACCGTGCACGCGATGACCGTCACGCCGAATGCGCTGATGCCCGAGGGTTATCAATCGCTCAGCCGACATGCCCAGCGTCTGACAGTGAACTTCCGTTTTGAAGAAGGCAGCGCGAGCCTCGATAACAAGGCGCGACAGGATCTGGCGCGGGTGCTCGACTATATAAAGCGCCACGACAAGACCGAACGTGCGGTGACGCTGGTGGGCTTTGGTGACGAGAAAGACGACCCGGCGCGGGCCGACTTGCTGTCGAAGCTGCGGGCGATGGCAGTACGGCGCGAGTTGGTGAAGAACGGCGTGGTGTTACGCGAGGTGCGCGGGTTTGGTGCGTTGATGCCCGTGGCGGCGAACAGCGCGGATGAGGGGCGGATCAAGAATCGGCGGGTTGAGGTTTGGGTGTACTGAGCCTGATGGTGATGTGTTGGCTGCATCGGCCCCTTCGCGAGCAAGCCCGCTCCCACTTTTGATCGCATTGTTCCAACAGGAATGCGGTCGAATGTGAGAGCGAGCCTGCTCGCGAAGCAGGCGGTGCGGTCTTAATGACCGCTGCGCAGCAGTTCCTTCGGCACATACTTGCCGATCTCGAACTTGCCGATCGCCGCGCGGTGCACTTCGTCCGGGCCGTCGGCCAGGCGCAGGGTGCGCTGCATGGCATACATGTAGGCCAGCGGGAAATCGTTCGACACCCCGGCCCCGCCATGCATCTGGATCGCCCGATCTATCACGCGCAACGCGACATTCGGCGCGACGACCTTGATTTGCGCAATCTCGCTCTTCGCCACTTTGTTGCCCACGGTGTCCATCATGTACGCCGCTTTCAGGGTCAGCAGGCGGGCCATGTCGATGTCCATCCGCGAGTCGGCGATCTTGTCGACGTTGCCGCCCAGCCGCGCCAGCGGCTTGCCGAATGCGGTGCGGCTGACCGAGCGTTTGCACATCAATTCCAGCGCACGCTCAGCCATGCCGACCGAACGCATGCAATGGTGAATCCGCCCCGGGCCAAGGCGACCCTGAGCGATTTCAAAACCGCGGCCTTCACCGAGCAACACGTTTTCGTACGGCACCCGCACGTTGTCGAACAGCACTTCGGCGTGACCGTGCGGTGCATCGTCGTAACCGAACACTGGCAGCGGACGGACGATTTTCACCCCGGGGGTGTCGACCGGCACGAGGATCATCGAGTGCTGCGCGTGGCGCGGAGCATCCGGGTTGCTCAGGCCCATGAAGATCAGGATCTTGCAGCGTGGATCGCAGGCGCCTGAAGTCCACCACTTCTTGCCGTTGATCACCCACTCGTCACCATCACGCACGGCGCGGGCGGCCATGTTGGTGGCATCGGACGAGGCCACGTCCGGTTCGGTCATGGCGAACGCCGAGCGGATTTCGCCGCGCAGCAACGGTTCGAGCCAGCGCTGTTTCTGTTCTTCGTTGGCGTAGCGCACCAGCACTTCCATGTTGCCGGTGTCCGGCGCCGAGCAGTTGAATGGCTCTGGGCCGAGCAACGAGCGGCCCATGATTTCCGCCAGCGGCGCATATTCCAGGTTGGTCAAGCCCGCGCCGAGTTCCGATTCCGGCAAGAACAGGTTCCACAGGCCTTCGGCTTTGGCCTTGGCCTTGAGCTCTTCCATGATCGCGGTCGGCTGCCAGCGATCGCCCTCGGCAACCTGGCGTTCGAATACGGCTTCGGCCGGGTAAACGTAAGCGTCCATGAACGCGGTCACGCGCTCACGCAGTTCTTGCACCTTGGGCGAATAAGCGAAATCCATGAGCAATTACCTTCTATGGGCAGAGGTTGTTCAGATCATGCAATCGATGCTAGAACAGCGCTGATAATTTACCTAGCCTATTCTCGGCGTGTATAAACATTCATCACCGATATATGATTCGCTGATCGCCAGCCCCTAAAACACCCGCCCTTAAAACAAGAGAAGCCGCGTTATGAATCTGAGTAAGGTCGACCTCAACCTTTTCATCGTCTTCGACGCGATCTACACCGAAGCCAACCTGACCCGCGCCGGGCAGATTGTCGGCATCACCCAGCCGGCGGTGTCCAACGCGTTGGCGCGGCTGCGCGAGACCTTCAACGATCCGCTGTTCGTACGTACCGCCCAGGGCATGGTGCCGACGCCGATGGCGCAGAACATCATCGGTCCGGTGCGCAACGCGCTGTCATTGCTGCGGGTGTCGGTGCAGGAGAGCCGGATCTTCAACCCGGCCCAGGCGGTGAAGACTTACCGCATCAGCATGACCGACCTCACCGAGGCCGTCATTCTGCCGCCGCTGTTCCAGCGTTTGCGCCGTCTGGCACCGACAGTGATCATCGAAAGTTTCCTGTCCAAACGCCGCGAGACCACCAAGGAACTGGCGGCCGGGCGTCTGGATTTCGCCGTGGATGCACCGCTCAATACCGACCCGCAGGTACGCCACGTCAAGCTGATGGAAGACCGTTATGTCTGCGCAATGCGCAAGGGCCATCCGCTGGCGGGCAAGGAAAAACTCAGCCTCGACGATTACCTGTCAATGACCCACATTCACATCTCCAGCCGCCGCAGCGGTCTGGGTTATGTCGATCTGGCGCTGGGTAAAATGGGCATTCAGCGCAAGATCGCCCTGCGCTCGCAGCATTACCTGATGGCGTCTCAGGTGATGCAGCAGACCGATATGGTGATGACCGTGCCCGAGCGCTTTGCCCGGCGTAACGACTTGCATGCCGTCAACCTGCCGGTCAACGACGTGCCGCCGGTGGAGACCCACCTGTACTGGCATGAAAGCACTGATCAGGACCCGGCCAACCGCTGGATGCGCGAGCAGATCATCGAGTTGTGCCAGCAGGTGGTGGCGCAGGAGAAGAAGCTGGATAAGGTGTAGGGCTTTTTACCGCGTCATCGTTCTTCGCGAGCAGGCTCGCTCCCACATTGGAATACGGTGCCCATGTGGGAGCGGGCTTGCTCGCGAAGAGGCCAGCACTCACACCACACACCTTGAACCTTGACGTAAACGTCAACCACCCATTAGCTTAGCGCCAAGACCTTTTTTCGAGCGCTTTCATGAGCAGCCAGACCTACAGCATTTCCGACCTCGCCCGCGAGCTGGACATCACCACCCGGGCGATCCGCTTTTATGAAGAGCAAGGCCTGCTCAGCCCTGAGCGCCGTGGCCAGGAACGCATCTATTCACCGCGCGACAAGGTCAGCCTGAAGTTGATCCTGCGCGGCAAACGCATCGGCTTCTCGCTGGCCGAGTGTCGCGAATTGATCGAACTCTACGACCCGTCCAGCGGTAACACCAAACAGCTGAACAGCATGCTGGCGAAAATCAGCGAACGCCGCGAGCAGCTGGAGCAGCAGTTGCTCGACATCGAACAGATGAAACTGGAACTCGATACCGCTGAGGAGCGCTGCGTGCAGGCGCTGGAGCAGACGCTCAAGAGTCAGCAGATAGCGCAGTAATTGAACCCAACATCTCCCACTGTGGGAGCGGGCTTGCTCGCGAATGCACTGTGACAGTCGACACATTGGTATCTGACACTCCGCATTCGCGAGCAAGCCCGCTTCCACAGGGGAACTCATGTCATTCCGAAAATGAGCAGGTCAACCGCCATGTCCCTCCCCTCCCAAGTACGCCTGATCGAAGTCGGCCCGCGTGATGGCCTGCAGAACGAAGCCCAGCCGATCAGCGTGGCTGACAAGGTGCAACTGGTCGACGCCCTGAGCGCCGCTGGTCTGGGTTACATCGAAGTCGGCAGTTTTGTCTCACCGAAATGGGTACCGCAGATGGCCGGTTCGGCCGAGGTGTTCGCGCAGATCCAGCGCAAGCCCGGCGTGACCTATGGCGCGCTGGCGCCAAACCTGCGCGGCTTTGAAGACGCGCTGGCCGCCGGCGTGAAAGAAGTCGCCGTGTTCGCCGCCGCGTCCGAAGCGTTCTCGCAGCGCAACATCAATTGCTCGATCAACGAAAGCCTGGCGCGATTTGCGCCAATCATGGAAGCGGCGAAACAGCACGGCGTTACCGTGCGCGGTTACGTGTCCTGCGTGCTCGGCTGTCCGTATGAAGGCTCGGTCGCCCCGGAGCAAGTGGCGATGGTCGCCCGCGAGCTGTATGCGATGGGCTGCTATGAAGTCTCTCTCGGCGACACCATCGGCACCGGCACCGCTGGCGCGACTCGCAGATTGTTCGAAGTGGTTTCGGCACAAGTGCCACGGGAAAAGCTCGCCGGCCATTTCCACGACACTTACGGCCAAGCCATGGCCAACATCTATGCCAGCCTGCTCGAAGGCATCGCGGTGTTCGACAGCTCTATCGCCGGCCTCGGCGGCTGCCCGTATGCCAAAGGCGCGAGCGGTAACGTTGCCACCGAAGACGTGGTGTACCTGCTCAACGGCCTGGGGATCGAGACCGGTATCGACCTCGACGCCTTGATTGCTGCGGGTCAGCAGATCAGCGCAGTACTCGGTCGCCCAAGCGGTTCGCGCGTGGCCAAGGCCCGTAGCGCACAGTGAGGGCGAAGGTGTTACCGCTGTGTCCGAAACGTGGGCATAGACGAGTAACACGGAAACAAATTGTCTGGTTTGCACTGAAGGAAAATTCCTTCAAAAACTCAACTCATTGATTTAAAAGGATTTTTAAAAGTTGGCACGGCTTCTGCTATCTCTATGGCATAACAAGAATAAAAAGCAGCAAACCAATAAAAATAAGACGTACCGACTCTGACATAACAAAAACAACACGGCAGAGACGCAGCTAACAGATTTTTTTGGAGAAGGTGTGCTTTTCAGGGTGCTCTCAGGAGTGACCCGCAACCGGGCAGAGAACAATAAAACTACCTTCAGGTAGCTCCCGAATCGGTTGGATCGCTTGGCGAGAAAGCAGATCAGCGCTCAAAAAAATACGTTTGCTCTTGACCCCGGATGGGGGTCGCCAAAAAACAGCGGTAAAGGGCCACGGTTGCCAAAAACAACAACAGACCGCCCCTCAATAATAAAAAAGAGCACGCGACGACAAAATTAAAGGGGAGCTTCGGCTCCCCTTTGTGCTTCCTGTGATTCCTGTTTTCACCGCCGCCCCCTTTGTGGGAGCGGGCTTGCTCGCGAATGCGTCAGGTCAGTCAACATGCTTGGTGAATAGAACACGGCATTCGCGAGCAAGCCCGCTCCCACATTTGATCTTTGTCAGGCGTGCTTTTCGCGTAATTCTTCGATACTGATCTCGCGCATCCGGAATTTCTGGATCTTGCCCGTCACCGTCATCGGAAACTCTTCGACAAACTTGAAGTAACGCGGCGTTTTGAAGTGCGCGATGCGTTCCTTGCACCAGGTTTGCAGCTCAAGCTCAGAGGCATTGTGCCCGGGGTGGAATTTGATCCAGGCGACAATCTCTTCACCGTAACGCGAGCACGGAATGCCGATCACCTGCACGTCGGCCACCGCCGGATGGGTGAAGAAGAACTCTTCCAGTTCACGCGGGTAAACATTCTCGCCACCACGGATGATCATGTCCTTGTTACGCCCGGCGATGTTCACGTACCCCTCATCATTCATGCTCGCCAGGTCGCCGGTGTGCATCCAGCCGGCCTCATCGATGGCGTCGGCGGTGGCCTGCGGGTTGTTCCAGTAACCGAGCATTACGCTGTAACCGCGGGTGCACAGTTCGCCGATGGTGCCGCGCGGCACCAGGTTGCCGGCCTCGTCGATGATCTTGCTTTCCAGTTGCGGCTGCGTGCGGCCGACGGTGGTCACGCGCAGTTCCAGCTCATCCGCCGGACCGGTTTGCAGTGACACCGGGCTGGTTTCGGTCATGCCGTAGGCAATCTGCACTTCGCTCATGTGCATCTCGCTGATGACCCGGCGCATCACCTCGATCGGGCAAGTGGCCCCGGCCATGATCCCGGTGCGCAGGCTCGACAGATCGAACTCGGCGCGCAGCGGCTGATCGAGCATGGCGATAAACATGGTTGGCACGCCGTACAGACCGGTGGCCTGTTCTTCGGTGACGGTTTGCAATGTCAGCAACGGATCGAACGCATCATTGGGGTAAATCATGGTGCTGGCGTGGGTGATGCAGCCGAGATTGCCCATGACCATGCCGAAGCAGTGATACAGCGGTACCGGAATCACCAGACGATCGCTCGCGGTCAGGCCGATGCTTTCGCCGACCATGTAACCGTTGTTGAGGATGTTGTAGTGACTGAGGGTCGCACCTTTGGGAAAACCGGTGGTGCCGGAGGTGTACTGGATATTCACGGGTTGATCGAAGTGCAGGCTGTCGCTGCGTTCGCTCAGTTGTTCTGGGGTAACGCCGCACGCCATGTCGGTCAATTGTGACCACGGCAGGAAACCTGAAGGGGGTTGTGCGTCGAGGCTGATCACCCCGCGCAAATCCGGCAGACGCTCGCTGCGCAGTTCGCCGATGGATTGCTCAGCCAGTTCCGGCACCAGGCCTTGCAACATGCTGTGGTAGTTCGAAGACTTGAATGCCCCGGCACACACCAGCCACTGACAGCCTGACTGCTTGAGCACGTATTCCAGCTCGGAGCTGCGGTAGGCCGGGTTGATATTGACTAGAATCACGCCGATTTTCGCCGTGGCAATTTGCGTGATGCACCACTGCGCGCAGTTCGGTGCCCAGATGCCGAGCCGATCCCCTGCTTGCAAACCCAGCGCCAGCAAGGCTCTGGCGTGTACGTTCACCGCCCCGGCCAATTGCCGCCAGGTGTAACGCTGCTGCTGATGACGCACCACCAGCGCTTCGCCATCCGGGTACTGCGCGACAGTTTCGTCGAACTTCTTTCCGATGGTCATCGCCAGCAAGGCTTTGTCCTGGGAACCACGGGTATAGCTGCGCTGCGGATTTGCACTGGGTTGATCCATGACGACCCCGATTGTCTTTATTAGCGGGTGTTGGACCGGAGCCATATCAGCTCCGACCATTCAGAACTGTCCCTACTCTCGCTCAAGTTGACGTTAACGTAAAGGGTGATTGACAGCCATTCGCCACAGGCTTACGTTAACGTAAAGGTGAGAGCCGAACCGCCGCTCTCCCCGCCCTACAAAAAAGCCAAAAGGTGACCCATGAGCTATCCATCCCTGAACTTCGCCCTCGGTGAAACCATCGACATGCTGCGCGATCAGGTTCAGTCCTTTGTCGCCAAAGAGGTCGCTCCGCGCGCCGCGCAGATCGACAGCGACAACCTGTTCCCGGCCGACATGTGGCGCAAGTTTGGCGACATGGGCCTGCTCGGCATCACCGTCCCGGAAGAGTACGGCGGCGCGGGCCTGGGTTACCTGGCGCACGTGGTGGCGATGGAAGAAATCAGCCGCGGCTCGGCTTCGGTGGCGTTGTCCTACGGCGCTCACTCCAACCTCTGCGTCAATCAGATCAACCGCAACGGCAACCACGAACAGAAAGCCAAGTACCTGCCGAAACTGATCAGCGGCGAACACGTCGGCGCACTGGCGATGAGCGAGCCGAACGCCGGTTCCGACGTGGTTTCGATGAAACTGCGCGCCGACAAACGCGGCGACCGTTTCGTGCTCAACGGCAGCAAGACCTGGATCACCAACGGCCCCGACGCCAACACCTACGTGATCTACGCCAAGACCGATCTGGAAAAAGGCCCGCACGGCATCACCGCATTCATCGTCGAGCGCGACTGGAAAGGCTTCAGCCGCAGCAACAAGTTCGACAAGCTCGGCATGCGCGGCTCCAATACCTGCGAGCTGTTCTTCGATGACGTCGAAGTGCCGGAAGAAAACATTCTGGGCGTGCTCAACGGCGGCGTGAAAGTGCTGATGAGTGGCCTCGATTACGAACGCGTGGTGCTGTCCGGCGGACCGACCGGGATCATGCAGTCGTGCATGGACCTGATCGTGCCGTACATCCACGACCGCAAACAGTTCGGCCAGAGCATCGGCGAATTCCAGCTGATCCAGGGCAAAGTCGCCGACATGTACACCCAGCTCAACGCCAGCCGCGCCTACCTGTACGCGGTGGCCCAGGCCTGCGAGCGCAACGAAACCACCCGCAAGGACGCCGCAGGCGTGATCCTCTACACCGCCGAACGCGCCACGCAAATGGCCCTCGACGCAATCCAGATTCTCGGCGGTAACGGTTACATCAACGAATTCCCCGCCGGCCGTCTGTTGCGTGACGCCAAGCTGTACGAAATCGGCGCCGGCACTAGTGAGATCCGTCGCATGCTGATCGGTCGCGAACTGTTCAACGAAACCCGCTAACGGAGCTGTCCATGGCTATCCTGCATACCCAGCTCAACCCCCGTTCAGCGGAGTTCGCCGCCAACAGCGCGGCGATGCTCGAACAGGTCGACGCCCTGCACACCCTGCTCGCGCAAGTGGCCCAGGGTGGAGGCGCGAAAGCCCAGGAGCGTCACACCTCGCGGGGCAAACTGCTGCCGCGTGAACGCATCAATCGCCTGCTCGATCCTGGCTCGCCCTTTCTGGAAATCAGCCAGCTCGCCGCACACGCCGTGTATGGCGAAGATGTACCCGCCGCAGGCGTGATCGCCGGGATCGGCCGGGTCGAAGGCGTCGAGTGCATGATCGTCGCCAACGATGCGACGGTGAAGGGCGGCTCGTACTACCCGCTGACCGTGAAAAAACACCTGCGCGCGCAGACTATCGCCCAACAGAACCGCCTGCCGTGCATCTATCTGGTGGACTCGGGCGGCGCCAACCTGCCACGTCAGGACGAGGTGTTCCCGGATCGTGAACACTTTGGCCGGATCTTCTTCAACCAGGCCAACATGAGTGCCATGGGCATTCCGCAGATCGCCGTGGTCATGGGCTCGTGCACTGCCGGCGGCGCGTATGTGCCGGCGATGGCGGACGAAGCGATCATGGTGCGCAATCAGGCGACAATCTTCCTCGCCGGCCCGCCGCTGGTGAAAGCGGCGACCGGCGAAGTGGTCAGCGCTGAAGACCTCGGCGGTGCCGATGTGCACTGCAAGATTTCCGGGGTGGCCGACCATTACGCCGAGAGCGACGAACACGCCCTCGCCCTCGCCCGCCGCAGCGTCGCCAACCTCAACTGGCGCAAGCTCGGCGAGGTGCAGCAACGCGCGCCGGTTGCACCGCTGTACGCCAGCGATGAGTTGTATGGCGTGGTCTCGGCCGACGCCAAGCAACCGTTCGATGTCCGTGAAGTGATTGCGCGGCTGGTCGACGGCTCGGTGTTCGATGAGTTCAAGGCGCTGTTCGGCACCACGCTGGTGTGTGGTTTTGCGCACCTGCACGGCTACCCGATCGCGATTCTGGCGAACAATGGCATTCTCTTTGCCGAAGCCGCGCAGAAAGGCGCGCACTTCATCGAGCTGGCCTGCCAGCGCGGCATCCCGCTGCTGTTCTTGCAGAACATCACCGGCTTCATGGTGGGGCAGAAATACGAGGCCGGCGGCATCGCCAAACACGGCGCGAAACTGGTGACGGCGGTGGCCTGCGCCAAGGTGCCGAAGTTCACCGTGATCATCGGTGGCAGCTTCGGCGCCGGTAACTACGGCATGTGCGGGCGCGCTTACGACCCGCGCTTCCTGTGGATGTGGCCAAACGCACGCATCGGCGTGATGGGCGCCGAGCAGGCGGCCGGCGTGCTGGTGCAGGTCAAGCGCGAGCAGGCTGAACGCAGCGGCCAGGCCTTCAGTGCCGAGCAGGAAGCGGAGATCAAGCAACCGATCCTCGACCAGTACGAGGAACAGGGTCACCCTTACTACTCCAGCGCACGGCTGTGGGACGACGGGGTCATCGACCCGGCGCAGACCCGCGATGTGCTGGCCCTGGCCTTGTCCGCGTCGTTGAACGCGCCTATCGAACCGAGCCGCTTCGGCGTGTTCCGGATGTGATGCTTTTTTGTGGGAGCGAGCCTGCTCGCGAAGGCTTCCGCGCGGTTTGTCGGCCTGACCGCGTCATCGTTCTTCGCGAGCCGGTTCGCTCCCGCAGAAACCGTGGAGACGGATGAATATGAGCGATTTCAACACCCTTGAGCTGCAGAACGACCCACGCGGTTTCGCGACCCTGTGGCTCAACCGCGCAGAAAAGAACAACGCGTTCAACGCCGAGATGATCCGCGAGCTGATTCTGGCGCTGGACAAGGTCGCCAGCGACGCCAGCCTGCGTTTCCTGTTGGTGCGCGGGCGTGGCAAACACTTCAGCGCCGGCGCCGATCTGGCGTGGATGCAGCAGTCGGCCGAACTCGATTACCACACCAACCTGGACGATGCGCGCGAGTTGGCGGAGCTGATGTACAACCTCGCCAAGCTGAAAATCCCGACGCTGGCCGTGGTGCAAGGTGCGGCGTTCGGCGGCGCGCTGGGCCTGATCAGTTGCTGCGACATGGCGATTGGCACCGATGACGCGCAGTTCTGCCTGTCGGAAGTGCGCATCGGCCTGGCACCCGCGGTGATCAGCCCGTTCGTGGTGCAGGCCATCGGCGAACGCGCCGCACGTCGTTATGCGCTGACCGCTGAGCGTTTTGGCGGCCAGCGTGCGCGGGAAATCGGCTTGTTATCCGAGAGCTATCCAACTGCAGAAATGGATCAACAGGTTGAACAATGGATCAACAACCTGCTGCTCAACAGCCCCGCCGCGATGCGCGCCAGTAAAGATCTGCTGCGCGAAGTCGGCAACGGCGCGCTGACTCCGGCCCTGCGCCGTTACACCGAAAACGCCATCGCCCGCATCCGAGTCAGCCCTGAGGGCCAGGAAGGCTTGCGCGCCTTCCTGCAAAAACGTGCGCCGAGCTGGCAAGCCGCAACCACCACCAAGGAGCCGCGTTGATGAGCGCACCTGTTCTCACCACCCTGCTGGTGGCCAACCGCGGCGAAATCGCGTGCCGGGTAATGCGTACCGCCAAGGCACTGGGCCTGACCACCGTCGCCGTGCACAGCGCCACCGACCGCGAAGCGCGGCACAGCCGGGAAGCGGATATCCGCGTCGACCTGGGCGGCAGCAAAGCGGCGGACAGCTATCTGCAAATCGACAAACTGATCGCGGCGGCCAAGGCCAGCGGCGCGCAGGCGATTCATCCGGGCTACGGCTTTCTCTCCGAGAACGCCGGATTCGCCCGCGCCATTGAGCAGGCCGGACTGATTTTCCTCGGCCCGCCCGCCTCGGCCATCGACGCCATGGGCAGCAAGTCTGCCGCCAAAGCCTTGATGGAAACCGCTGGCGTGCCGCTGGTGCCGGGTTATCACGGCGAGGCGCAGGATCTGGAAACCTTCCGCGATGCCTGTCAACGCATTGGCTATCCGGTGCTGCTCAAGGCCACTGCCGGTGGCGGCGGCAAGGGCATGAAAGTGGTCGAGGAGGTCAGCCAACTGGCTGAAGCCTTGGCCTCGGCCCAGCGTGAGGCGCAATCATCGTTCGGTGACTCGCGGATGCTGGTGGAGAAATACCTGCTCAAACCACGTCACGTGGAAATCCAGGTGTTCGCCGATCAGCACGGCAACTGCCTGTACCTCAACGAGCGTGATTGCTCGATCCAGCGCCGCCATCAGAAAGTCGTCGAAGAGGCACCGGCGCCGGGCCTGACCCCAGAGCTGCGCCGCGCCATGGGCGAAGCGGCGGTGCGTTCGGCGCAGGCGATCGGTTATGTCGGTGCCGGTACCGTGGAGTTTCTGCTCGACGCCCGTGGCGAATTCTTCTTCATGGAAATGAACACCCGGTTGCAGGTCGAGCACCCGGTGACCGAAGCGATTACCGGCCTCGATCTGGTGGCGTGGCAGATTCGCGTGGCACGCGGTGAAGCGTTGCCGATCACTCAGGATCAAGTGCCGCTCAACGGTCACGCGATTGAAGTGCGGCTGTATGCTGAAGACCCGTCGAATGATTTCCTGCCAGCCACCGGGCGCCTGGCGTTGTACCGCGAATCGGCTGCCGGCCCGGGGCGACGGGTTGATAGCGGGGTTGAAGAAGGTGACGAGATTTCGTCGTTCTACGACCCGATGCTTGGCAAGCTGATCGCCTGGGGCGAGGATCGCGAGCAGGCGCGGCTGCGGCTGTTGAGCATGCTCGACGAGTTCGCGATTGGCGGTTTGAAGACCAACATCAACTTCCTGCGGCGAATCATCGCGCACCCGGCCTTTGCCGCGGCGGAGCTGGATACCGGCTTTATTCCGCGGTATCAGGAGCAGCTGTTGCCGGCACCAGGCGCGCTCAGCGACGACTTCTGGAATGCCGCAGCGCAGGCTTTCGCGCAGAGTCTGCCGGGCGCGGTGCGAGCGGACGACCTGGGCTCGCCATGGGCATTGAACAATGGTTTGCGCGCGGGGCTGCCGGCGGAAATCACTTTGCACTTGAGCTGTGAAGGTCAGGATCGAGCGCTGACCTTGGGCAGCGCCGGCAACGCCAAACTGTCGGATGAAGCACTGGTGGTCGAGCACGATGGCGTGCGCCGTACTTTGCGCACCCTTCGCCAAGGCGATTCACTGTATCTGCAATGGGACGGCGAGTTGCGCCGCATCGAGGCCTACGACCCGATCAGCGCCGTAGACGCGAGCCATAGCCATCAGGGCGGGCTGACTGCACCGATGAATGGCAGCATCGTGCGGGTGTTGGTGGAGGCCGGGCAAGCGGTCGAGGCCGGCGCGCAACTGGTGGTACTGGAGGCGATGAAGATGGAGCACAGCATCCGTGCGCCCCATGCGGGAGTGATCAAGGCGCTGTATTGCCAGGAAGGCGAAATGGTTGGCGAAGGCAGCGCCTTGGTTGAACTGGAAGCCGTGTAAATGGGTAGATCGATCCTACGCCGGGCGAGGATCGATCTGACTAGAAACGCGCCGTTGCCTGAACCACTACGCCGATAATTCGACACTCGTCGGTGAACAGGGCTTTCGGCCAAGTCGGATTGAGCGGTACCAGGTAACGCTGGCCGCCCTCTTCGTCCAGTTTGCGGAAGATCGCTTCTTCACTCGCCTGCCACTGGACAATCACCAGTTTGCCGGGCACCGCCTCCACTTCCGGGTCCACCAGGATCAGCATGCCTTCGGCAATGCTCTGGCCGGTGGGTGCGGTCATCGAATCCCCCGCCACCGTCAGCCAGAACGCCGCACCACGGGCGTGATAATCCGTCAACTCGAAGCGCTGCTTGTCCTGCGCCGGGGCATAAGCCGTGGTTGCACTCTCACGTGTTTCGCACGAGGTGCGCCAGTCGCTGACCGGGTAGCGAAAGTACGGGTTGTACTTCTGCGCCAGCGGCATTTCGTCATCCGCCGCTTCCTGCGGTTCACGGATCACCAGCACCACTTCGAGGAACTCCATCCCCAGCGCCTGCAACACTCGGTTCATTTGGGTGATGCCCGGTTCGCGACGCTTGTTCAGCCAATGGCCGATGCCGCCCTGGGACATGCCGACGCGCTCTCCGAGCTCTGTTTGAGTGATTTTGAGTTCACTCATCTTGGCCTTGACCAACTCAATCCATTTATCCATATGGGGCACCTTACGTGGACGCCTTCGGCCAGCAAAACACATATTGTAGTATTTAAATTCTGGTCACAACTACGTACCGTACTATTCTGAAAGCACGGATTTTCAATCGAACAAGGAGTGACCTTTCACCATGAATATCAGCAGCAAAGACTTGCCCGATCTGCAGATGGACACCACGTTCACCTCCCCTCAAGGCAACGCGGCAGCGCAGCGGGCGCTGGATTATTACTTGAAACCGGCTGTGTCAGAACCCGAGGTCGAGGAGCGTTTTTTCGATGTAAAACGTCATCTCAGTGGCGAAGAGGCTCTGGTGCATGCCTCCGACCTGTTGCGTTGTGCAGCCGCCACCGCCTTCAAGGCAGCAGAAAACCTGCAGGGCGCGAGTCGCGACCTGGCATTTTCGGTGGTGCACATGGTGGATATGGCGCGAGCGATGGTCGACCATTCAATTGATGGCGAACAGCTCTGAAGAACGCGGAAAGGAGCGGACAGGAAAGAATTTCCCCATCGCACAGATAAAAACATTTGACTTGCAAATGATAATGATTATTATTGCAAGCAACTGGTCGCGAGATCAGTCGATGGACCAGAGACCTTAGGTCGGTCTTCTGGACTATCTCCTCATCAGGCTAATCACGGTTTTTGACCCGGCTTTTTGCCGGGTCTTTTTTTTGCCCGTTTTCGGGCTTATGGCTTCAGGCTAATGAAGTCTTTAGGTGCTGCAAATTCGATGGCGCGGATAATATCAAAAGAATATCGCTTGGCAAGCGAAGCCCGGCCAGATTGGGGCAAACTAATGACAATTAGCACTTGAGAATCAATCGCACAGTCTCTAAGCTGCTTGCGCGTCATGGAAGACGCCCCCCACCGCAACCCCGCAATTTCCCTCGGTTTCCCCCCAGTCTTGCGTGTAAAGTAGCCGCCATAAAAATCATATTCAGGAACCGATTATGACCGTGGCCAAATCTTCGTTCGACATCAGCGCCAACTTCGACAGCGGCAACATTCAAGTCATCGACATCTCCAATCCGCTCAACCCGGTTCTGGCCATCCGTCCGGATACCCGCAGCGCGCATTTTCAGTGGTTTCACTTCAAGGCCAGCGGCCTGCATGTTCATCAAGAGCACTGGTTTCGCTTGGTCAACGCCAGCCAATCCTCCTATAACAAAGCCTGGACCGGCTATCAGGCTGTTGCTTCCTACGACCACGTCAACTGGTTCCGCATTCCTACCAGTTTCGAAGGCGATAGCCTGCGCTTTTGCCTCGAAGCCGAGCAGACCCACGCCTGGTTCGCCTACTTCGAACCCTACAGCCGTGGCCGTCATGACTGGCTGATCGAACAGGCGCTGACCAAGGCCGGCACTGAACTGCTGGCCACCGGCAAAAGCGTCGAAGGTCGTGACATTCAGTTGCTGCGCAAGGGCAGCGGCGCCGAGGGCCAGCGCAAAGTCTGGATCATCGCGCAACAGCACCCGGGCGAGCACATGGCCGAATGGTTCATGGAAGGCGTAATCGAGCGTCTGGAACGCCACGAAGATCCGGTGCTGAACAAACTGCTGGCCAGTGCCGACCTGTATCTGGTGCCGAACATGAACCCGGACGGTGCCTTCCACGGCCACCTGCGTACCAACGCCATGGGTCAGGACTTGAACCGTGCCTGGCAAAGCGCCAGTCAGGACATCAGCCCTGAAGTCCTTTTCGTACAGCAGCAGATGGAAAAGTACGGCGTCGATCTGTTCCTCGACGTACACGGAGACGAGGAAATCCCCCACGTGTTCACTGCCGGTTGCGAAGGCAACCCGGGGTACACGCCGCGTATCGAGAAGCTCGAAGAGCATTTCCGCACGCACCTCAAGCACACCACCAAAGACTTCCAGACCAAATACGGCTACACCCGCGACGAACCAGGCCAGGCCAACATGACCCTGGCGTGCAACAGCGTTGGCGAGAAATACGACTGCCTGTCGCTGACTCTGGAAATGCCGTTCAAGGACCACGATGACGCGCCGAATCCGCTCACTGGCTGGTCGGGCAAGCGCTCTAAACAATTGGGCAAGGACGTACTGACCACCATCGCCGACATGGTCGATACCCTGCGCTGATCCCTCCCCCGCCACACCCAAAAGATCGCAGCTGTGTCTGCGATCTTTTTTTTGCGCAATCAAACGCCACGACCAACAAGGTTGCAAATTAAAACCAGAATGCTTACCGTGATTCTGGTTTTATTTTGAAACCCGAAAAGGAATCAGGGCATGCAACCTCAATCACTCAAAAACAGCGTGGTGCTGCTGTTCGCCGTTGCCTGCGGTCTGGCCGTGGGCAACGTGTATTACGCGCAGCCGCTGCTGGACGCCATGGCCGAGGCATTTGCCATGTCGCCGGCAACCATCGGCATCGTCATCACCCTGACGCAGATCGGCTATGGCATCGGTCTGGTGTTGTTGGTGCCGCTCGGCGACCTGCTCAACCGACGACGGCTGATCGTCACCCAGACCCTGCTCTCGGCAGCCGCCCTGCTGCTGATCGCGGTGGCCCCCAGCAGCGTGTGGCTACTGCTCGGCATGACCCTGACCGGCCTGCTCGCGGTGGTGACGCAGGTTTTGGTCGCCTACGCCGCGACATTGGCCCTCCCGGCGCAACGTGGCCGGGTCGTCGGGGTCGTCACCAGCGGCATCGTCGTCGGTATCCTGCTCGCGCGTACTGTGGCCGGGGCCATGGCTGACCTGGCCGGGTGGCGGGCGATCTACATGCTGTCGGCAGGGCTGACGCTGCTGATGGCGCTGTTGCTGTTGCGCGTCTTGCCTAAGGATGAGTCCGCGCAGCCGGCCAGCGGCTACGGCGCGCTGATCACTTCGGTGTTCAGCCTGTTCAGGCAAGAACCAGTGCTGCGACAACGGGCGATACTCGCCTTGCTGACCTTCGCCAGCGCCATGGTCCTGTGGACGCCGATGGTGCTGCCGCTGGCCGCGCCGCCGCTGTCGTTGTCCCACAGTGAAATCGGTTTGTTCGGCCTGGCCGGTGCCGCCGGTGCACTGGCTGCGGCACGCGCCGGACATCTGGCTGACCGGGGGCTTGGCCAATGGGTCAGTGGACTTTCGTTATTGCTGATGCTGGCGTCGTGGCTGCCGATCGCCCTCACTCAGTCGTCGCTGTGGGCCCTGTTGCTCGGCGTGATCACGCTCGATCTGGGCTTGCAGGCCGTGCACGTCACCAGCCAGAGCATGATCTACAGCGTGCGCCCCGAAGCACAAAGCCGCCTCACCGCCGGCTACATGCTGTTTTATTCGATCGGCAGCGCAGTGGGTTCGCTCATTTCGACGGCGATGTACGCATGGGCCGGCTGGACCGGCGTGTGCCTGCTGGGTGCCGGTATCAATGCGCTGGCGCTGGGTTACTGGTGGCTGACCCTGAACAGTGGCGCACCGCAGCGGTGCGCCACCCAGGCAGGCTAGTCGCGATCCCGACCGTGCAGCATGCTGTCGAGCACCTCGTCGCGGCGCACCCAACCATGGAACAGCGCCGCCGCCAGGTGCAGCAGCACGGTCAGGAACAGCAGATACGCCAGGTAGCCATGCGCCTTGCGCAGCACGGCAAACAGCTGCGCATCGGCCGGCAGGATCGACGGCAACTGCAACGTACTGCTGAGCATCACCGGCTCGCCTGACGCACTGATCATCGCCCAGCCGAGCACCGGCAGCACCAGCATCAACGCGTACAACAACACATGCGACGCCTTGGCCGCCATCACCTGCCAGCCGGGCAGATCTGCCGGTAACGGCGGCTGTCGGGTGGAAAACCGCACAAACAGGCGCACGACCACCAGCAGCAGAATCGCGATGCCCAGCGGTTTGTGCAGGTGAATCAGCCATTCATGCCGCTGCGAAACGGAAGTGACCATGCCGGCGCCAATGAACAACATGGCGATGATCATCAGCGCCATCAGCCAGTGCAGCAGCCGCGCCAGCAGTGCGAAATGAGTCGGTTGCGTGCTCATGGGCGAGCCTCCTGCTTGGCGGCGGGCAATTGGCTGACTTCACTGGTACGCCGCAGGTAAGAATCGGCGTAACCGGCAGAACGCGCGGCGAGCAATGGGTCGTCGGAGCCTTCGATACCGGCCGGCAGCACCAGCGGATCGTAGTTGATGTCACGGCATTCGCCGCTGAGTTGCGGCTGAGTCTTCTCCAGCACCAGCGTGCCGGCGTTCAACACCTTGCGCCCCTCGGGCCAGGTCTTGCTGGCGTCGTTCACCGGATCACCGGGATTGGCCAGGGTGATGTTCAACTGCCAGCGCAACGGCCCTTCCGCCAGACGCTGCACCAGATCCTTCTCGAGAAAATCCGCACCCTCCGGCGCCGTGGCTCCGGCGGCATCACGCGCCAGTGGCGTGACGCTCCAGCGCACAGCCTGCTTCTGGCCACTGGCGTTGACCAGATAGAACGCATTCACGCTGTTGTAGGTTTCGGTGGCATAGCTGGCCGACGGTTTGGCAGTCTTCACCCAAGTCAGGAATGGCACCGCCTCCGGATGTGCGGCAAAGAACGCTGGCACCTTCGACGGGTCCGGTTTGCCAGTGGCCGGATCCGGCGATTGGGCTTGCTGCAACTGATAGAACGCCTCGGGCGTGCCGACCGGGAACACCGGCATACTGTTCATCCCGGTGCGCCATTGCTGACCGTTGGCCTGGGTGAAACGCAATGCCAGGCTGCGGATCGGCACGCTATTGTCCGGTGCGTAAGGATTACCCGCCGGCAGTGCGAAACGACCGACCACCGGGGTCTGCGGCTCGTTGAACACCTGCGCGGAGGAAAACGCCCGCGCTTCGCCGCTGCTCTCGAAATGCCCGATCACGCACACGCCCTTGGCATGGTTACGACGAAACCCGGGATGCACGCCGTTGTTTTTCTCCAGCACATCGACCAGTGCCTTGGGCGTCAGACGTTGTGGGTCAAGGTTACCGTGCACGTAGGCAAACGCCCCGGCCACTGCGGCAACCACCACGGCTATGGCCGTCAGGCGCAACACTGCGCTTGCGGCACTCAAGGGCGGACGCGGCGGCCTGCCCGGCGGTGAAGTGCGATCAACCATGAACAACTCCAGGGCCATCGGCCACAAGTAGGAAGAATCAGCAAGACGCACCCCGGCAGGATTTATTCCATGGCCCGGTATTTATTTTTCCGAACGTGGAATAACCTCGAACGGTAGACGTCTCCCTAGTCCACAGCGTAGTGACTAGCAGAATTTCATGAGCGAATTCGACGAACAGTTGAGAGAAATCATTCCCAGATTGCGCCGCTTTGCCGTGTCACTGACCCGCAACAGCAGCAGCGCCGACGATCTGGTGCAGGCCAGCCTTGAGCGGGCCCTGTCCGGCTGGGGTGGCAAACGTGCCGACGGCGACGTACGCGCCTGGCTGTTCTCGATCCTCTACCGGCAGTTTCTCGATGCCCATCGCCGTTCCCGCCGTTATGCGCGGATGCTGGAGTTCTTCACCGGCCGCGACGATGCCGAGCCGTCGACCGAGCGCACGGTGATCGCCCAAGCGACCCTGCAAGCCTTCGATCGCCTGCCCACCGAGCAGCGTGCCCTGCTATTGATGGTCTCGGTGGAAGGCCTGACGTACAAGGAAGTCGCCGACATCCTCGACGTCCCCACCGGCACCGTGATGTCACGCCTGTCCCGTGCGCGCCAGGCGTTACGCCAGCTCAGCGACGGCGAAATCAGCAGCCCTTCTTTGCGGATTCTCAAATGATCAGCATGCCCCCCAGCGAGCGCGACCTGCACGCTTACGTCGACCACCAACTCAGCGAAGCCGATCGGCGCGTACTCGACGCCTGGCTGGCCAATCACCCGGACGCAGCCGCGCAGGTTCATGCTTGGCAGCAGGATGCCCAACAATTGCGTGCGGCACTGGGCGGCGCATTGCAGCAACCGGCCAATCCGCACCTGGATCCGGCGTTGATTCGCCAGCGCCTCAAGCGACAGGCGCGGCGTCACCTGGCCAGCGCGGCGGTGTTGCTGATCGCAGTGGGCATCGGCGGTTTCAGTGGCTGGCAGGCGCGGGAGATGACCTTGGTGCGCTCCTCCCTGCTACCGATGACCGACGCCCTGCAGGCCTATCGACTGATCGCTCAGCAAGGGATTTTGCCGGCGGACTACAAGGTCGACTCCGACGGCGACATGCAGCGCTGGCTCGACCGTTATTTCACTCGGGCCAGTCGCCTGCCGGACCTGAAATCCGCTGGATTCGAACCGGTCAGCGGCCGTCTGCTCAGCACCGACGAAGGCCCGGCGGCGATGGTGATGTACGAGGATCGCGGCGGCCACAAGGTCAGTTTCTACGTACGCCCACCGGGGCCGAAGAACACCTTCCTGCCGCGCGGCAGCCGCAGCGATGGTGATCTGCAGGCCGATTACTGGTCCGGTGGCGGGTACAACTATGCGATGGTCAGCCCGACAGATTCGCCAGCGGCAAAACAACTCAAGCAATCAATGCAATTCTGAAAGCGCCTCAAATCCCCTCCAGGAGTGAGCCTGCTCGCGATAGCGGTGTACCCGTCAGATCAGATGTCACTGACAGAAAGCTATCGCAAGCAGGCTCACTCCAACAGGGACTGTGTGAATTCAGAACCCCACGTCGAGCACCACATTGTCCAGATACGTTCCAGCCGGTGGCGTGGTCTGGTCGGTGTAGATCTTCGCATTGTAATTGAAGATCTGGCTCCCGGTGCCCAGACCGTTCCCCGGATTGACCTCGGCGTCGGTGCTGTTGCGACGGGCACTGCCAACACTGCCCCAACGGGTAGTGCCGGCGCTTTTGAAGATGTCGTAGGCCAGATAATTGCTCCCGGAAATCATCCGCCGTCGGCCGCCAACGCTGACCGGGTTTTGCCCGTCGCTCAAACCGACGGTGTAGGCGCTGCCCTTGGTGCAGGCCAGATTGATTGTCTGCCCGGTCACCGGGGTGAAAGCGCTGATCACCGGCGCGCTGCCGAAGGCGATGTTCGGCGCACTGATCGTGCAATCGTTGGACACGGTCAGGTTCACCGTCAACGTGGCAGTGCCGTTGGCGATATCACGCCCGAGACAGATGGCACCGATGCCAATGCCCGAGCAGTAATTCCAGTTCCAGAAAATACTCAGGGTTTCCGTATAGACCCCGGCGGCGACGTTGCTGCCAATGGTCGTGCCCAGGTACAGCGGCACGGTTTTCGGCGTGGTGCCATTGAGCAGCCCCAAGGCGTCGATGATGCCGTTGCGGGCAAAGTCGTAGGCGGTGCCACGGGTCACCGGGTAGCTGGTGCTGTTGTTGGCGTAGATCGTGTAGCCGATGACATCGCCCGTGGGTCCGAGCAGACCGCTCTGGGTCGATGTGATGGTGGCGTAGAAGTGGTCGTTGCTGGTCAGCAGTGACAGCAGCGAGCCGGTGCAACTCAACCCGGCATTGAGCGTGGAACTGGGCTGGGTCGTGGTGCGCACGGCAATCGAACTGATCGAGCCGAACGCCGCCGGCGTGGTGCTGGTCACCGAACACAGGGCCTGCGCTGCCCCCGGCAGCAGCAACACCAGGCACAGACAGATCCGGGCAGCGATCACTGGCACACCAATGGGCCGATCAGCGGCACCTGGCTCTGCTGCATGTCCACGCTGAACTGCGCCTTGCAGGTCTTGCCGTCCGCCAGTGTCACCTGCAACGAGTTCTGCGCCTGCAGGTTTTCCAGGTAGACCAGGCCATCCCAGCCGACTACCGTGCGCGTGCCGCTCTGCTCATGCAGCACGCCCGCGCCAAGCGGCAGTTCTCGTTGCTGCGCGTCCACCAGCACGAGGCTCGCGGCGATCACTCGGGTCAGTGGAAACTCCAGCAAATAGCCACTGCCCCGACGCACGGCAATACGCTGCTCGACATTGGGACTGCGCACATTGGCCGGCAGATTCAGTGGATCGATTTCGTATTTGCCTCGGTAGTAAGCGCTGCTCCACGGCACCAGTAAATGGCCATTCTTGTCGGTCTGACCGACCTGCTGGTTTTCGTAGCGTACCGGAATGTCGGCAAAGCCCTCAGTGCTGACCACCACAAATGCGTCGTCGATACGATTGGCAGCGAACACCTGCCGATCCATCCACACCAGCGAACCACTGGCATCGGCCCAACGGGTTTCGGCGTCTGAGGTGCCGTAGACCCCGGCCTGCAACTGTACCGATTGCAGACGCCAGGTCACGTCGGCCTGTCGATAATCCGCACCATCACCCTTGGCGTACCCCAGATTGAAGCCGACCCCGCCCTCGGTCGGCACCGAACGGCTGTAATTGACCCGTTGCTGACTTTGCCCGGTCTTGCTGCGTTCGCTGCTGATCGCCAGGCTGCCGCGCAGATCGAACGGGATCACCAGTTGCGCCTGCACCGCCCAGTTGCTGTCACCAATCTCGCGGTTGGCCGACAGGTAGAAACTGCTGTTGCGCCACAACGGCTTGCTCCAGCTCAGGTTGAGCAGTCGCGTGCGCGAATCGTCCGCCGCGCGCACGTCGAAATAGCCGGCACCGAGGCTGCCCCAGCGGTCGAGGTTGACGCTCAGGGTCGCCTGTTCGCTACGACGGCTGAGGCTGACGTAAGGGGTATCGATCACGCTCAGGTCGGCATACTGGTCGCGGCGTTGCAGGCGTTGATAGGAAAAGCTGTAGCGCTGGCTGCTGTACTGATAACCGAGGCTCAACTGGTCGCCACCGTCACCTTCGAAACGGCTCTGACTGATGGCGCTGTTGAGTACGCCGAAGTTGCCCAGGCGCAGGTTGCCGCCAATCCCGCCGAGGGTCAGCGAGTCTGCTGCTTCGGCATGGCTTTCCAGGGTGAAACTGTCACTGACGCCATAACGCAGGCTGCCGGAGGTGACGCCGGTGCCGTAGCTGAAGTCCTTCAAACCGTAATCGCGGCGCAACGTACCGGCTGCCACGGAAAAATCGCTCAGGCCTTTTTGCAGCAAACTGCTCGTGACATAGAACGGGACCGTGGTCGACACCTGCCGCCCCAGCGCATCAGTGGTCACCACCACCGCCTCCCCCGCACCGTTGATGAACGGAATGTTGGTCAAGGTGTACGGCCCCGGTTGCAGGTCGGCGCTGCTGGACTTGTAGCCGTTGATGAACAGATCCACCGACGACGGCACCGCCGCTTCACCGGCAAACTGCGGCAGTGGATAGGTCACCAGATCCGGGCGCACGGCGAAGTCCCGCGAGAACTGCACGCCGCCCAGACGCACCGAGTTGCTCCAGGGCAAGGCGCCGCTGATCACGTCGCCGCCCTCGTAAGTGAGCATTCGTTCGTCATCGGAGTAGCGCCAGGTGGTGTCGTAGCGCAGATAGCCATTGTCGAGCGTGCTGACCGAGTCACCCGACAAGGTGCGCCGGTACTGCCCGGTGTTGGACAGCGTGCCCCAGCTGTCGAACAGTCGCACCTCGTTCCATGCCGCCAGATAGGTGCCGGCATCGTCGGTGTCGTTGAGGTACAAGTCATAGTTGAACAGTGCGCCGAAGCTGCTCAGGGCCGGGGTGCGCGGATAGTTCTGACGGTTGCCGATGAACTGGTCCGGCAGCCACTGCGGCGGCACCTCCAGCAGCAGGCGCTGGCCGACGCTGTCGTATTCGCTGTGCAGCCCCGGCAGACCGTCGAGGTCGACGTCTTCACCGCTGCTGTCTGGCAGCGTCATCCCGGTTTCACGCAACGCGGTAGCCGGCAGGAACAGATGCCCGTCACGCTGCTGCACCGCCACCACCCGCCCGGTGTTCATCTGATTGACCACCAATTCCAGAAACAGCTGTGCATCACTCACGGCCTCCATGCCGCTGGGAGGCGGCGGCAGTTCCCCGGCCCCGGATGGTTGAACGAACATCAGGCACCACGCGCCGGTCATGAGCCACAACGGACGCTGAATACGGCGAGCCCATCCCGGGCTCATACACGCTTTACGTCCGTCAATGGACTGAATCCTCCTGATACCACTGCCCTCTACAAGAGGCTGATCACCTCATTGTGGCGAGGGTGCTTGCCCCCGTGGGGCTGCGAAGCGCCCTTGCTTTTACCCACGCCACTGAGTGGCGCGTATCACAACTGCAGCGCCGTTGGACGGGGGCAAGCTCATGCGCCACAGAATCACTTAACGAGCACTGCTCGGCCCGGCCATTACTTCGCTGGCGCAATACTCTGCACCTGCGCTCCGCCATTGACCCGCACCTGCAGCGCCGACTCGCCGGCCAGCGGCCCGGGTGCCGGCCAGCGCATCGCCGCGCCCGGCAGCACGTAACCCAACAGCCCCTCGGCCACTGGCTTGCTCTGTCCACCCTGTTTGAGCACCACGTCGGTCAGCCGCGCATGCACCGCGCCCTGGTTGCGCACTTCGACATAAGGCCGACCGTCGACCGCCACCGTGCGCCAGCTCAACTGTGGCAGACCGATCCCCTTGGGATCACGTGGACGGGTGGTGTCTTCCTTGCTCCACAGCCCCGCGCCGTAGGCAAACAACGGCACCGAATAACGCATCTGGAAGCGGATCGCAGCCGCAGTCTTGCCGCCCTCGGCAGCAGGCGGCTGAGCGGAAGGGATTTCGTCGATGATGATCCGGTAGGCCAGTTCCTGCCCCGGCGGCACGTCCTTGGTTCGGGTCAGGCGCACCAGTTGCTTTTGGCCCGGCTCGATCTTCGCCACCGGCGGACTGCCGATCACGTCGCGCTGGTTCTGGTATTGCTCTTCAAAGCCACTCTGGCTCCAGCCGAATACGCGGATCTGCAGGTTGGCGGTTTCCGTACCGCGGTTCTCCAGCCACAGCGCACTGGCCTGTTGATCGGCTTCCAGCACCGGATCGATCGGCCAGATCAGCACCGAACTGGCGGCCTGCGCACTGCCGGTTCCGAGCATGACCAACGCCAACATCGCGTACTGCACACACCCATGCCGTGACGTAACTGCCCCCATGAACCTGCTCCTTGTCGGCCATTCAAATTCGCCTCACCACGACAGTTGCACCTGCAACACGTCGCTGTACGCCCCCCCAGGCTGATTGCCCGGCAATTGCACCTGACCGTAAATCGGCAGGCTGATGTTGTTCGCATCGCTGTAGGCCACCGCCACACTCTGGCCAATGCCCAGGCTCTGGCTGTAAGCCGCATCGCGAAACAGCGCGTATGCCACCCGCGCACTGCCGCTGTTGAGCTGCATGTGACGGCCACTGCTGTTGTACTGACCACCATCGACGCTCATGTTCAGCGTCACTCCCGGTGTGCATTGCAGTTGTACGCCTCCGGTCAGCGCCACTTTCACGGTGCCGGTGGAAAGCGCCGAATTCGAGCCAAAATTCAGCCCGCCATAGTTCGATACCCCGCCGACCACCAGGCACCCCGGGGTGATGGTGGCGCTGACCTGAAAGCTCTGACTGGTCGCCGCTGCGACGGGAATTGGCACACTGCCCGCACAGAGCAGGAACAGCGCGACGCAGCCATGGCGGCGCATGGCATCAGAATGTCAGTTCAACAGCGACGGTGTCGGTGTACGTCCCCGCCGGCAACCCGGCCTTGCCCACTGCCTGACCATAGAGGTTCACCGTTTGCGCCACACCGGTGCTGGTTGCCAGGTTGATCGTCCCGTCAATCGGCAGCAGCGTCGAATGCCCGGCATCGGTGTAGAAGTCGTACGGCACGTAGTTGGCGACACCGTCGTACAGCGCACGAGCGCCACCCGGCGATTGTCCGTCGTGAGCGCCGGCGCGAACTTTGACCACCGGTGTCGTGCCGCTGGAGCAAAGAATCGACAGCGCGCCGCCGCCACCGCCCAATACCTGACCACTGGCGGTGGTGAACAGGCTGTTGGCGGTGCCGAAGTTCAGGGCACCGAAGTTCAGCCCGGTGGAACCACCGGCGCCATTGACCTGACAGCTGCTGATCAGGGTCAGACTGGCAGTGATCTGGCCGGTGACAGTGGTGGCGGCGTTGACACTGGAAACCAGCGTCAGGCCAAGCAACGACAAACCAATCCTTGATGCAAACTTGCGCATGGTGTCCGTCCTCTACGGGGTTACCAGTCGAGCGTCACTGTCAGCGTGTCGGTATAGACACCTGCCGGTACCGCGCGGGTATTCGCCACCACCGAGCCAAATACCGGAATCGGTATCTGCGCACCGCTGGTGACAGCGAAATTGTGTTGTTGGCCGATGCTGTAACGCTGGCTGCCCGAGGCGTCCAGGAACAGCTGATAAGGCAGGGTCTGGCGCCCGTTGCTCAGGCGGCGAGTGGTGCCGTCACCGTGGGAGCCGCCGTCGATGGAGACGGTGAATCCGGTGACCGAAGGATTGCAGGCGACATTCAGCTTGCCGCTGCTGTCACCGTCGAGACTGGCCTTGATCGGTGCGGTCCAGGTCGGCCCCTGCTGACCGAAATCGAGGGTACCCAGATTGCTCACGGGGATTGCCGGCGTGGCGCTGTTGGTGACTTCGCAGCCGGCGATCAGGATCAGCCGCGCATGTATCTGCCCACTGACCGCCGCCTGTGCGTCTTCAGCGAGCAACAGCAGCGTGCCTGTGGCGATGACCATCCAGTGCTTGCCTGTCATTGCGCCCGTCCCTACTCCTTCAGGATGCTTGCGAACCTTGCGTTCATCATTGAACGCCCCTTCCCTGCGCAAACCGCCTCCAGCGGAATGCCTGAAATCCTGCCGTCACCAGGTCACGGTGACCTTGACCAGATCCGAATAGCGGCTGACTTGCGGCACCTGCGCCAGACGCTCGATGCGTGCGTACAGCGGCAGTTCCACGGTGCCGGTGTCCGGCACCCGGCCGCTGAGCGGCACGTCGACCACCAGCGGCACCCGGCGCGCCGCGTCCTGATACAAGCGATACGGAATCGGCTTGCTCCCCGCCGCCCCCGCCATGTAACGAACCTCACCGACACCACCATGCAAGCCACCGTCGACACGCAACTGATACGGCGTGTCGGGGTTGCACTCCAGGCGTGGCAACCGTTGGTTGGTCAGCGCCGCACTCAACGGCCCGGCCGGGTCGTCGAGACGCGCAGTGCTGCCGAAATCCAGCACGCCCAGTTGTTCAATACCCGCCTCACGTTGCTGGCCGACCAGTTGGCATCCACGCTGCACGTCAACACGGACTTCGACCTGAAGATCCGCCGCGTACACCAAGCCGCCAAGCAACCCGAGCAAGCCCACCACCACACGTGCAATCACTGTCCCATTCCTTGTGAGGGAACACCTGGATGACGTTACTGTGTTTCAGGTTAGCAACGGTCGACGAATCCGCCAGTCGATTGGATCCATCGAACTGTCGGGATATGTTTCGAAAGGTTGGCAACAAGGCGAATTACATCGCTGAAAATTGCTGTACGTACCGCACAATGCTGTTCAGTTATCGCCCACTGTCGACGAGCCGCGATGGCAGGCTGCTGCAGCCTCTGGTTACACTACGTCGCCGCGCTCCCGGGAGCCGGTCTGATGAACACGGAGTGACCGCACTGTGCCCTCTCGAGCGCCCAAACGATCGCCACTGACCCAACGCTGGTCGGCGCTGCGCCGCTGGCTCGCCAATGGCCGGCCGGGCAACTGCGGGCATGACGCCAGTGGCCAAGCAATCCGTGATTACTTTCGCCACAAGGCCCATGGCCAGGGTTACACCCTCAGCCACAGCCAACAGCGGGTGATCGACTGCATGGCGCAACAGGCCAGCCAGTTGTTCGGCGCCCGCGCGCAAACGCCAGTGAGCCTGTACCTGCACGGCGCGGTCGGACGCGGCAAGAGCTGGCTGCTCGACGGCTTCTTCCAGGCGCTGCGGACTGCGCAGAAACAACGGGTGCATTTCCATGCGTTCTTTGCCCGACTGCATAAGGGCATGTTCAACCACCGTGAACATGACGATGCCCTCGCCGTTACCCTCGACGAGTTGCTGGACGATTGCCGGGTGCTGTGTTTCGACGAATTTCATGTGCATGACATCGGCGATGCGATGCTCATCACCCGACTGTTCAAGGCCCTGTTCCAGCGCGGCATCCTGTTGCTGGTGACCTCCAACTATCCGCCGGAAGGTTTGCTGCCCAATCCGCTCTATCACGCTCGTTTCAAGCCGGTGATCGACCTGATCAACGCACGGATGCAAATCATGGAGGTCGGCGGCCCGCTCGATTACCGCAGTCACGCGAGCAACCACGCGCACCAACTGTTCACTCAGGGCCACTATGTATGGCCGGCCACACCGACACAGCGCCAGACCCTGAACCTGCCCCCCGAGGGTGCCCCGGCCATTGCATTGGCGGTCGGCAGCCGGCACGTTCAGACGCGCCTGTGCGATGGCCGCCGGGTCGCTTTCACCTTCGACGATCTGTGCGAGCAACCGACGGCAGTGATGGACTATCTGGAGCTGTGCCGGCGTTTCGACCAGTGGATCATCGACGATCTGCCGGAACTGGATGAATGCTCGATCGCCGCGCAACAGCGCTTCATCAACCTGATCGACGTGCTTTACGACCAGGACAAACACCTGACCCTGCTCAGCCGCTTGCCGCTGCGCGAGGCCCTTGGCGGCAACGCCATCGACCTCGCTCGCACGCGCAGCCGTTTGGGGCAGTTGCAGGAAATCCACTGACCCTGGAGATCCCTTTTCGTGGAAGCGGGCTGCTCGCGAAAGCGGAGTGTCAGCGACGGATTACTGACTGACAGTACGCCTTCGCGAGCAAGCCCCCTCCCACAGGGATTGCGGAGTTATCGAGGGTCAGATCAGTGCAAATCCAGCCATTGCCGTTATCATGTCGCCCATTCCAGGCGCCTGGCGCTTCTTTCCCTTGATAGTGACCACCTTCATGCACACCCTTGCTCAATTGCGCGCCGGCGAGTTGTCGGGCATCACCCGGTTGGACCTGTCCTGCGGACTGACCGAGTTTCCCCGGGAAATTTTCGAGCTGGCCGATACGCTGGAGGTGCTCAACCTCAGCGGCAATGCCTTGAGCAGCCTGCCGGACGACCTGCATCGGCTGACGAAGATGCGCATTCTGTTTTGCTCGGACAACCACTTCACCGAGGTACCGGCCTGCGTCGGTCAATGTGCGGCGCTGACGATGATCGGCTTCAAGGCCAACCGCATCAGTCACGTGCCGGGCGCAGCCCTTCCGCCGCTGTTGCGCTGGTTGATCCTGACCGACAACTGCATCGAAACCCTGCCGAGCGAACTGGGCGAGCGCCCCTATCTGCAAAAATTGCTGCTGGCCGGCAATCGCCTGCAAGCGCTGCCGGCGTCCATGCACCAATGTCATCGCCTGGAGCTGATCCGCATCGCCGCCAACCAGATGCGCGAACTGCCGCAGTGGCTGCTGACCCTGCCGAGCCTGACCTGGCTGGCGTATGCCGGCAATCCGCTGGAAACCGAAGCCGACGCCGCCGCACTGGAGGCCACGCCGCTGATCGACTGGTCGCGGCTGCGTCTGGAACAACGTTTGGGCGAAGGCGCTTCCGGGGTGATTTCCCGGGCGCTGTGGCAGCGCACCGAACACTCGGCGGTGCCGGTCGCGGTGAAGCTGTACAAAGGTGAAATGACCAGCGACGGTTCGCCGCTGCACGAAATGAACGCCTGCATCACCGCCGGCCTGCACCCGAACCTGATCCGTGTGGAGGGCCGCATTCAGGGACATCCTGACGGGCAACAGGGGCTGGTGATGCAACTGATCGACCCGAGCTTTCGCAACCTTGCGGCACTGCCAAGCCTGGCGAGCTGCTCGCGGGATGTTTACAGCGAGGATTGCCGGTTCAGTGCCGAGGTCGCGTTGAACATTGCCCGAGGCATCGCGTCGGCGGCCGAGCACCTGCATCAACAGGGCATCACTCACGGTGATCTCTACGGGCACAACATCCTGTTGAACGATCAGGGCGATTGCCTGCTGGGGGATTTTGGCGCGGCGTCGTTCCATGCCACGACCGACAATCTGGAAACACAGGCGCTGCAACGCATCGAAGTACGGGCGTTCGGGGTTCTGCTCGGCGAATTGCTGGCGCGCATCGACGCGGGGTTGAGTGTCGAACGGCGCAAGGTACTGGAGGATCTGGAACGGCGTTGCTGCCAGGCGGATGTGCTGGCGCGACCGGGGTTCAGCGAAGTGATTGAGGTGCTGGAGCGGCTGTGACCGTTGCGCGGTCAATCGCGAGCAGGCTCGCTCCCACAGGGGATTTGTGAACGCCACAGATCCAGTGTGGGAGCGAGCCTGCTCGCGAAGACGGTATCAGTGACTCAGCCGATCAACCTGCCAGACCGACAAACATGTCCTGCACGTCATCGTGGTTGTCGAGGCCTTCGAGGAACGCTTCGACTTCAGCCATCTGCTCGGCGCTCAGTCCGCTGACCGGGTTCTTCGGCTGGTAGCCGAGTTTCGCCGACAGCACGGTGAAGCCTTGCTCAGGCAGCGCTTTCTGCACAGCGTCGAGGTCGGTCGGATCGGTCAGGAACAGGGTCGCGCCCTCTTCAGCCGGTTCGAAGTCCTGGGCACCGGCCTCGATCGCGGCCATTTCCGGGTCGGCGTCCGGAGTATCCGGCGACGCTTCGATCATGCCGACGTGGTTGAAGTCCCAGGCCACGGAACCGGAAGCACCCAGTTGACCCTTGCGGAATGCCACGCGGATTTCCGCGACGGTGCGGTTGATGTTGTCGGTGACGCACTCGACGATCAACGGAACCTGATGCGGCGCGAAACCTTCGTAGGTCACACGGTGGTATTGCACGGTTTCGCCCAGCAGACCGGCGCCTTTTTTGATGGCGCGGTCCAGGGTTTCCTTGGGCATCGAGGCTTTCTTGGCCTGTTCGACCACCAGACGCAGGTGTGCGTTGGTGGCGGTATCGGCACCGTTGCGGGCAGCGATGGTGATTTCTTTCACCAGTTTGCCGAAGATCTTGCCCTTGGCGTTGGCTGCCGCTTCTTTGTGTTTAACCTTCCACTGTGCGCCCATTACTCACTCTCTTGATCTGTGGCGCCGAGACATCTATTGGCCGACGCGTGGCGCCAAGTTTATACGGCCTAAAGTCGGCAATCGACCAAAAAAATGCATTGTTGAATCGACATCTTCACCACACCTTGTAGGGCGATTCTGAAAAACCCACTGGCCATGACCATTCGTGCTCGCGTTTTCGTACCCTCTGCCGTCCGTACTGCCCCACAGAGCCCGTATGCATGCTCAATGATCAGCAAAGCCCGTTCACCCTGACCCTGACCGACGGCCCACTGTGCCTGCCGGTGCTGCGTTTCAGCGGCACGGAAGCACTCAACCAGCCTTTTCGATTCGAGATTGACGTGATCGGTCTGGCCCCGGCCCTGCCTCCAGGCAGCCTGCTGCACCAACCGGCATATTTGCGCCTGGGCACCGATCACGGAATTCACGGCCTGATCCACAGCGTCAGTTGCGAGCACCGCGCCAGCCACCGGATCGGCTATCGGCTGATTCTGGTTCCGCAGCTGCTGGGGCTGGCGCAGGCGCCGCGGCGCCGGGTCTTCGTGCAATCGAGCGTACCGGCGATCCTCGCCCAGATACTTGGCGAGCACGGGCTGACTTCAGACAACTACCGGATCGAGATGAGCGTCGGCCATTACCCGCCTCGGCCGTTTTGCATTCAATACGAGGAAAGCGATCTCGCCTTGCTGCAACGCCTGTGCGAGGAGGAAGGCATTCACTATCACTTCGAACATCGCCCGGATGGCCACGTAGTGGTGTTTGCCGATGACAACCTGAGCCTGCCCCAGGAGCCGCTGCCGCTGCCGTTCGCCGGCGCTGACGATACCTCCTCACCTCGCCTCAGCACACTTTTTCAGCGCCATGACGCGACACCGTTCATGCCCGCACAGGGCATTCGCAACCGGGGCCAGCAGGTGATTGCCGAAGACGCGGCCAATCACCCCGTGCCCACACTTGTCCCCTTGCAACTGTCGGGCGCACAGCGCCACGCCGAACAACGCAGCCGTCGCCACTTGCAGCGCCAACGCTGCCAGTCCCGCTCGATCCAGGGGCGCAGCGATTGCAGCGCACTGCGCAGCGGGCACCTGCTGCAGATCAACGGGCACCCGATCAATGCGTTCAACGAGCAATGGCTGATCACCGAGCTTCAGCATCAAGGCCAGCACCCCTCGATCCTCGATCCGACAACCAATGTGCATCACTACCACAACGATTTCAGCGCCCTGCCCTGGTCCACCGACTTTCGCCCGCCGCTGGTACAGCCACGTCCGAATATTGGTGGCTATTTCTTGGCACGGGTGGTGGGTTCGCCCGGTCAGCCCGCGCAACTGGATGATCTGGGGCGCATCGCTGTCAACTTGTGGCCTGCGCAGACTGAGGATGTTGATTGTCTGTGGTTGCCGATTGCGCTGACCGGCGCCAATGGCCGCCTCGCCGCCCACGAACTGCCCCACGCCGGCAGCGAAGTATGGGTGAGTTTCCTCGACGCCGATCCGGATCGACCGATCCTGTGCCTCGCCAACCCGCGCCCAGCGCCACCGCGTGAAACTGCGCCAAACCGCGACAGCAGCCTGTTACTCGACTGGCTGCTCAACAGCGCCGATCCGTAGCCGCTCCATACAGTGGATTCGAGTACACCTGCCGGAAACCGGTTGGCCGCTTTCGCGAGCAAGCCCGCACAGTGGGTTCGGGTACATCAGCAATGGATTTTCCCGGTGCATTCAACCCTTGTCAGCCTTACCCGCCGCCGCCGCAAACTTCGCCAGACGCACGTCCAGATGCCGCGGCCGACGCCCATGATCTTCGGCACGCTCCTTGCGGCGAATGGCGTTGCGCACCATCAACGACCCCAGATAACGGATCGGCTCCGGCGGGAAATACCCCAGCGGCCCGTTGACCAATGGCGAGCGCGTCCAAGGGTTGTCGAGCCCCTGCACCAGCGAGGCAAGAATCTGCCCGCCCATATGACACGGACCGACGCCACTGCCGGAATAACCGAAACCATAAAACACATTGCCACTGGCGCTCATCTGCCCGAAAAACGGTAAACCGGTGACCGAGCGATCGGACGGCCCGTTCCATGTCGCATCCACTTTTACCTCGGCAAACGCCGGGAAGAAGTCGCCAAGGCTGTGCTTGAGCAACCCGGCATACGGCGAAGGCTGATCGAACACCGGCAGCATCCGCCCGCCATAAGCGAAGGTGTTGCCGCCCTTGCCGAGCATGATCCGGCCGTCCGGGGTGTTGTGGTAGTAGTGCACGAAAATCCGCGAGTCGAGCACGGTGACGCCACTGGTCAAACCGATTTCCTGCAGCAGATCCGGACGCGGTTCGGTGATCAGCATGTCGCTGGAAACGATCGCCACGCTGCGCTCGAACTGCGGGAACGCCCGAGCCATCCACGCGTTCATCGCCAGCACCACTCGGTCGGCGATCACCCAGCCATTGGCGGTGTGGATTCGCGCCGGACGGCCTTCTTCCAGACCGGTCATCGCCGTGTTTTCGTGGATCTTCACGCCCAGTTGCAACGCCACCCGACGCAGCCCGCGCACCAGTTTGCCCGGTTGCACACTGGCTGCCGCCGGCGAGAACCAGCCTTCCAGATGCTTACTCGAACCGGCCATGCGCTGCACGTCGGCCACCGGGCGCTGCGTGAAGGAGTTGATGCCATTGCGCTCCAGCGCCGCGATCACCGCGTCGGTCGAGCCGACCTGCGCCTTGTTGGTCGCGGTGTACAGCGTGCCGTCGAGGCGGTAATCGGCATCGACGCCGTACTGTTCGCAGAACGCGCCGATGGCGTGGATGCTGCGCTCGGATTCCTTGACCAGGCGCACCGCTTCCTCGACGCCGAACAGGCGCTCCAGGGTGAAATACTTGGCTGACCACGACAGCGCACACCCACCGTTACGCCCACTGGCACCGGCGCCGCAGATGTCGGCTTCGATCAGCAGCACGTCGAGTTCAGGGTTCTGCTGCTTGAGCATGATCGCCGTCCACAACCCGGTGTAGCCGCCGCCGACGATGCACACGTCGGTGCGCACTTCACCTTGCAGTGGCGGGCAAAGCGAGGATGGATCAGCCTGCAAGGCTTGCTCGAGCCAAAACGGTCTCATGGGATTCTCCAGTCATACGGCCACGCCACAGCCTGCCGCGAACACCGCAGCAGGCCGCGAGGCCAAGGGTTTCAGGAACGCAGCGGTTTGATTGTCAGCGGGCAATTGGGAATGGACGCGCGCGGCTCCATCACCCCGACCGGGCGGCTGTTCCAGTGCGGAATCAGCACCAGCGCCGAGAACAATGCGCAGCCAGCGAAGACGATGAACACCGTCACCGAATCGAAGTAACCCGGCAGCAACCCGCCGAGCACCGCGCCGACCGAGCCGCAACCGTTGACGAACCCGGCCGCCGTGGCACCGGCCTTGGCCTTGCCAAAATCGATGGCAGCGGCACCGCTGATCATCGAGTCCGGCCCGTACAGGGTCAGGCCCATGACAAACAGCAGCGCCACCACCAGCATCACGCTGCCGGTGTGTAGCGCACCCATGAACAGCGCCAGGGTCACGGTCAGCGCCAGCAGGCTGAGCACGCAGGCTGGCATGCGCCGGGCGCCGAACAGTTTGTCCGAGGCCATGCCGATCATGATCGGCCCGAGCAACCCGGCCAGCTCGAACGAAGTGGGAATGATCGCCGCGCCGACCTTGCCGACACTCGGCATCTGTTCGAAGACGATCACCGGCCCCCACAGCAGAATCGCGTAACGCGCCGGTTTCAACATGAAGTACGCCAGGCCCAGCACCAGCACCGTGCGGTTGCGCAGGATTTCCTTCAACGGCTCCCAGACGCTGAGTTTGCTGTTGGCTGCGGTTTCTTCTGCGCTCAATTCCGGCTCCGGCTCTACCGCCGGCAGGCCGACGTCTTCCGGTTTGTTGCGTTGGAAGATAAAGAACAGCACCGCCACCGCCGCCACTACCGCTGCGCTGGAAATGAACGCCGCGTGCCAGGTGCCCATCAGCGTATACGCCCACCAGCCGGCGAACGGCGAGGCGACCAGACCACCAAACGCGTAGCAGGAACTCCACAAACCGAGCACGCGCCCGCGCTGTTCGGCGGGGAAGAAACTGCCGAGGTTTTTGCACAACCCCGACCACCCGGTGGACTGCGCCAGCCCCTGGATCAACATGCACGTGGCGAAGATCGGCAGCGTGGCGAAACTGCCCATCACCAACGCGGCACCAGCGGAAATCAACAAGCCGCCGAGCACCACGACCCGCGGGCCAAAGCGGTCGGCGAGCATGCCCCAGGTGAATTGACCGATGGCGTAGGCCGCCAGATAGATTGCGTCGAGGTTGGCCATGGCCATCTTGTCGAGCATGAAGGTCGGGTCTTCGGCGATGCCCAGTTTGGCCACCGAAAAGGCTTTGCGGGTGAAGTAGAAAGCCGCGTACGCGAGCCAGGTGACAGCGAAGATCTGCATGCGCCAACGCGCAATGGTGCCGATGTGCTTGTTCATTGTGGTTCTGACCTCAGGGTGTGAGTGTGCCGGCAGAATCGTTGAGTAAACGCCTGTGTTTTTTATTGTTGAGCACTGCGCTATCGCCCCCATCCCTATGGCGATAACGGTCAGATGAGTCCTGTTGATGCACGCCCAGGCTCATCGCCAGCGTTGCTGCCCGAACGGGCAGTCAGCGCTGGCGTGAGCGGATCAAAGCAATTACTGTTTAATAAATAAAATCGATTTATCGTATTTCACACATAAGCTCAGCTTGTTACTGGAGTCACGATGTCTGTCTCCCACGCCCAGCTCAAAGCCTTCCACGCCGTGGCCGTGCATGGAAGCTTCACCAAAGCCGCCGAACGGCTTTTCCTCACCCAACCAGCGATTTCCGACCAGGTGCGCAAGCTCGAAGAACGCTTCGGCGTGTTGCTGTTTCACCGCAATAAACGTTCGGTGCGCCTGACCGATCTCGGTGAGCGCCTGTTGGCAATCACCCAGCGGTTGTTTGTGATTGAGGCCGAGGCGCAGGAACTGCTGCAGGAATCACAGGCCCTGCAGACCGGCAGCCTGATCCTCGCGGTCGACGCCCCGGTGCACGTGCTGCCGCAGATTGCGCGGTTCTGCGAGCGCTACCCGGGAATCAGCGTAAAGATCGAGACCGGCAACACCGATGAGTCGCTGTTTCGCCTGTTCAACTATCAGGCCGATCTGGCGCTGCTCGGGCGCGATGTCAGTGATGAGCGCCTGCTCTGCGTGCCGCTGCGCAACGACCCGATGGTGGCGTTCGTCTCGCGCCATCACCCATGGGCCGAGCGTGAGTCGATCTGCCTGGCGGATCTGGATGACACGCCGCTGGTGCTGCGCGAGCACGGCTCGGTGACCCGACAGACGCTGGAAGAGGAAATGGCGCGGGCCGGATTTCGCATTCGTCCGGCGATTCAGGTCGAGGGCCGGGAGGCGGCGCGCGAGGCGGTGGTGGTAGGAATTGGTGTGGGGGTGGTGTCGGCGGCGGAATTTGGTGCCGACTCGCGGGTGTGCGCGTTGCCGATCACCGATTGCACCCGGCGTTTGACCGAGACCCTGGTGTGCTTGCGTGAGCAGAGCTCGCGGCGGGTGGTGGCGACATTCCTCGATATGGTTCGCGAGAGTCTGGTGTGAACAGTTCTGGCCCCTTCGCGAGCAGGCTCGCTCCCACATTGGTCTTGCGGCACATACAAATCCCCTGTGGGAGCGAGCCTGCTCGCGAAGGACGCACCACGGTGTATCAGGCCGGCGCCAGACCAAAAAACGCCTGAATCAGACGCAGCTCCCGCCGCCGCTCCATGCACCCGATCATGTGCCGATTGACCAGCCCGTCCCCGACAATCGGAATCGCCACCACCCGTGGGTCATGACTGACTTCCACCGATGACACCACGCCCACCCCCAGTTCAGCTGCCACCGCCTCGGTCACCGCCTCGCGGCTGTCCAGTTCCAGCAACACTCGCGGATTGACCGCCGCCTGCGCGCACGCCTGATCAAACGTGCGCCGGGTAATCGAACCCGGCTCACGCAGGACCATGATCACCTGATCCAGCTCCCTGAGCCGCACCTCGCCAGCGCGCTGCGCCCAAGGATGCGTCGCGGGCACCAGCGCGCAGATCCGCGATTCGCTCAAGGCTTGCAGGTGCAGGCCCTTGCGCGGTTCGACTTCGGTCAGCACCGCCACATCGGCGTGCTCCGACAACAACGCGGCGAGAGTTTCCTGGGCATTGCCCAGTCGCAGGTTCACCGTGATCCCTGGATACCGCGCGCGCAGGCTCGCGAGCATCGGCATGACCATGTGCGGGCCGTCTGCCGCCACTTCCAGGCGCCCGGTGAGCAATTGGCGGTTGGCTTCGAGCAGGGTCTGCGCTTCCTCGGCCAGACCGAACATGGCCCGAGTGATCGCCGCCAGTTTGATGCCCTCCTCGGTCAGCTCCACGCGTCGCGCGGTACGCCGTAACAAGGTGATCTGGTAATGCTCCTCCAGCGCTTTGATGTGCCCGGTGACCGCCGGCTGGCTGATGAACAACCGCGCGGCGGCGCGGGTGAAGCTACCTTCCCGGGCCACGGCGTCGAAGGCGCGCAGCTGGAACAGATTCATGAATAACCCTCACTGATGGCTGGCATAACAACAAACAATTTGATTGATGCGACGCTCAATTGCAACGTATGCCCCGTAGCTTCATCCCACAGCGCTATCGCGAGGACACACGAATGAGTACTGCCGCACCCATCCTGCTCACTCCCGGCCCGTTGACCACCTCGGCCCGCACCCGCCAGGCAATGATGGTTGACTGGGGGTCATGGGATGACCGCTTCAACCAACTGACCGCCAGCCTTTGCGAACAATTGCTGGCGATCCTTGACGGTGCCGCCACTCACCATTGCGTGCCGTTGCAGGGCAGCGGCACTTTCGCTGTCGAAGCGGCCATCGGCACGCTGGTGCCGCGTGACGGCAAAGTCCTGGTGCTGATCAACGGCGCCTACGGCAAGCGTCTGGCGAAGATCTGCGAAGTGCTCGGGCGCTCGTTCAGCACCTTCGAAACCGCTGAAGACGAACCGACCACCGCCGCTGACGTCGACCGTCTGCTGCGCGCCGATGGCGACATCACCCACGTCGCGCTGATCCACTGCGAAACCAGCACCGGTATCCTCAACCCGCTGCCGGAAATTGCCGAGGTTGTGGCGCAACACGGCAAGCGCCTGATCATCGACGCCATGAGCTCCTTCGGCGCATTGCCGGTGGATGCGCAAAAGGTGCCGTTCGATGCGCTGATCGCCGCTTCGGGCAAGTGCCTGGAAGGCGTGCCGGGGATGGGCTTCGTGTTCGCTCGCAAGGAATCGCTGGCTGCAGCGGCCGGCAATTCGCACTCGCTGGCGATGGACCTGCATGACCAGCACGCCTATATGCAGAAGACCGGCCAGTGGCGTTTCACCCCGCCAACCCACGTGGTCGCCGCGCTGCACGAAGCGTTGCTGCAATACAACGAAGAAGGTGGCCTGCCGGCGCGCCATGCACGTTACGCCGCCAACTGTCAGGCACTGATGGAAGAAATGGGCAAGCTGGGGCTACGCAGCTTCCTGCCGGCCGCGATCCAGGCGCCGATCATCGCCACCTTCCATGCCCCGCGGGACCCGCGCTACCAGTTCAAGGATTTCTACGAGCGGGTCAAGGCCAAGGGCTACATCCTCTACCCCGGCAAACTGACCCAAGTCGAAACCTTCCGCGTCGGCTGCATCGGCCACGTCAGCCCGGACGAAATGCGCCAGGCCGTGGCGGCAGTGGGTGAAGTGCTGCGCGAGATGGAAGTGCTGGAAATCTGACCCACACCAAAAATCCCTTGTGGGAGCGGGCTTGCTCGCGAAGGCGTCGTGTCAGCCGCCATCAATGTTGAATGTGCCAGCGCATTCGCGAGCAAGCCCGCTCCCACCATTTTGAATTGCATTGCCAACTCAGGAATTGATTGCCATGAACTATGTAAACCCAAACAAACTGCAAGCCGCCATCCTCGACTGGGCCGGCACCGTGGTCGATTTCGGCTCGTTCGCGCCAACCCAGATCTTCGTCGAAGCCTTCGCCGAGTTCGACGTTCAGGTCTCCATCGAAGAGGCCCGTGGCCCGATGGGCATGGGCAAGTGGGACCACATCCGCACCCTGTGCGACCAACCGCAGGTCGCCGAACGTTATCGCAAAGCGTTCGGCCGCACCCCGACCGACGATGACGTGACCGCGATCTACAACCGCTTCATGCCGCTGCAGATCGAGAAGATCGCCGAACACTCGGCGTTGATTCCCGGCGCGCTGGAAACCATCGCCAACCTGCGCCAGCAAGGGATCAAGATCGGTTCCTGCTCCGGCTACCCGAAACAGGTGATGGACAAGGTCGTGGCCCTCGCCGCCACCAACGGCTACGTCGCCGACTATGTTGTCGCCACCGACGAAGTGCCGAACGGTCGCCCATGGCCGGCTCAGGCCCTGGCCAACGTGATCGCGCTGGGCATCGACGACGTCGGCGCCTGCGTGAAGATCGACGACACCGTGCCGGGCATTCTCGAAGGCCGCCGTGCCGGGATGTGGACCGTGGCGCTGATCTGCTCGGGCAATGCGCTGGGCCTGGATTACGCCGGCTACCGCGCGCTGGGCAGCGACGAACTGGCCAGCGAGCGCGAGCGCATCCACGCGCTGTTCGCCAGTTCGCGCCCGCACTACATGATCGACACCATCAGCGATTTGCCGGAGGTGATTGCCGACATCAACAAACGCCTGGCCAAGGGTGAAATGCCGCAATCGAGCTGATCGCGCCACTTACGCAGTTCGTTGCAGCACTAAAAAACGCCAGAGTCTTTATGACACTGGCGTTTTTTCATGAAAAAGCAGCAGAACCCCTGATTCAGCGCATTGAAAGACCGATCAGCATCAGGCAAATCCGCCAAAGCGGATTACAGTTAAAGCATGCCGTCGCACAAGAGCGGCAGTAGTGACCCTGATCTGTGAGGAAATACCGTATGCCGTGGACAAGTTCCGAATCACGCTACAGCACCGTGTCCGTCCTGCTGCACTGGCTGATGCTGGTCCTGTTGGTGCTGGTGTATGCCAGCATGGAGTTGCGCGGGATCTTTCCCAAAGGCAGTGGCGGGCGCACGCTGATCCGCGAAGTGCATTACATGCTCGGCCTGACCGTGTTCGTGCTGGTGTGGTTTCGCCTTGTGGCGCGCAGCATTGGCCCGGCACCGAAAATCTTCCCGGCTTCGCCGCAGTGGCAAACCCTGTTGGCGCGGGTGATGCACTGGCTGTTGTACCTGTTCATGATCAGCATGCCGATTCTCGGCTGGCTGATCACCAGCGCCGAGGGGCATCAGGTGATGTTCTACGGTTTCGACTTGCCGTTGCTGGTCCATGAAGACAAAGCTTTCGCCAAGCAGGTGGAGCACTGGCACGTGTTGATCGGCAACACCGGCTACTGGCTGATCGGCCTGCATGCGCTGGCGGGGCTTTATCACCATTATGTGGTGGGCGATAACACTTTGTTGCGGATGATGCCCAAGCGCGGCTGAACATGGCCTCGGTGAAATCCCCAGTGGCGAGGGAGCTTGCTCGCTCGCCACAGACGTTCAACTGCCGGGGATGAATCCTCGACGCCCCTGCAACCCTCCCGTATGCACGAAGATCAGCCGCGTGCCTTGCTCGAACCTGCCCGCTGCAACCTGCTGCTTCAGCGCCAATAACGCCTTGCCGGTATACAGCGGCTCCAAGGGGACGCCGCTGCTCTGTTCAGCATGCTCGATGAACTCAAGCAACACCGGATCAACCTTGGCGAAGCCACCCCGGCTAGCATCGAACAACGCGTAACCCGCCGCACTCAGTCCCGCTTCCCGCACAATCGCCTCAACCTGCGGTGCCACGCCATGATCATCAGGCACCGCCAGCGCGCCGTACACCGGATGCTCCCCGGCCTCGGCGAGCACCAGCCCGGCGAGTGTCGTCCCGGTGCCGCAGGCCAGCCACCAAGCGTGATAATCGCGCCAGCCCAGCTTGCTCAATTGCGCGCTCACCTGTTCCTTGAGCGCCTTGCAGCCCAAGGCACCCGCCAATCCGCCACCGCCCTCCGGTACTGCGTGCAGTTTCGGGTACTGCGCCTGCCAAGGCTCCCAGAACCCCGGTTCATGCCGCGCCCGATAGCCGCCGTAACCGAGCCAGTGCAATTGCATGCCGAACACCTGCAGATCCGTCACCGTGGGCGTCTGCTGCGGATGCCCGCGCAACAGGCCAACGGTTTCGAATCCCAGACGTTTACCGGCAGCCGCCAACGCATGCAGATGATTGGAATGCGCGCCACCGAGGCTGATGATGCCCTGCGCGCCGGCGCGGTCAGCGACCTTGAGGTGTTTAATGAGCTTGAACCATTTGTTGCCGCTGATCAGCGGGTCGATCTGATCCAGACGCAGGATCGCGACTTCGATGGCGGCGTGGGTGAGCCAGTCGAGTTGAAGCCGTTCGAGAGGGGCTTGGGGTAGCCAATCGGAGGGAGGCAAAAGCATGGGCGGCGATTCGATCTGGACAGAGCCGGCATTCTAGTCGCTCATCAGCAGCCGTCGCGAGCAGGCTCGCTCCTGCATTGGATCGATGGTGCTCACCGAATCTGTGAACAACACAAACCCTGTGGGAGCGAGCCTGCTCGCGAAGGCGTCGTGTCAGTCGACATGTGTATTGGCTGATACTCCGCTTTCGCGAGCTGGCTCGCTCCCACAGGTTAAGCGGCGGAGCTTAAAGTTCAGCGGCGAGGCGCGAACCCTGATTGATTGCACGCTTGGCATCCAGCTCCGCCGCGACATCGGCGCCGCCGATCAGGTGCACGTTCTGCCCCGCTGCCACCAGACCTTCCTGCAGATCACGCAGTGGATCCTGGCCGGCGCAGATCACGATGTTGTCCACCGCCAGCACTTGCGGCTCGCCGGCTTCGCCGATGCGGATGTGCAGGCCTTCGTCGTCGATCTTCAGGTATTCAACGCTGTTGAGCATCTGCACCTGCTTGTTCTTCAGACCGGTACGATGGATCCAGCCGGTGGTCTTGCCCAGACCGTCGCCGACCTTGGTTTTCTTGCGCTGCAACAGGAATACTTCGCGGGCCGGCGCATGAGGTACGGCTTTGATCCCGGCCACGCCACCCCGCGCTTCCAGGTGAGTGTCGATGCCCCATTCTTTCCAGAATGCGGTGCGATCCAGGCTGGTGGCCACGCCTTCATGCACGAGGAATTCCGAGACGTCGAAACCGATACCGCCCGCACCGATCACTGCGACACGTTTGCCAACAGGTTTGCGCTCAAGGATCACGTCGATGTAGCTCAGCACCTTGGCGTTCTCCACGCCGGGAATCGCTGGCACTCGCGGCGCGATGCCGGTGGCAAGGATGATTTCGTCGTAGCCACCTTCAACCAGTTTCGCCACGTTGACGCGGGTGTTCAGGCACACCTCGACGTGGGTGGTTTGCAGCTTGCGCTTGAAATAGCGCAGGGTTTCAAAAAACTCTTCCTTGCCCGGTACTCGCTTGGCGATGTTGAACTGGCCGCCAATCTCGCTGGCCGAATCGAACAGGGTCACCTGATGGCCACGCTCGGCAGCCACGGTCGCGGCAGACAAACCGGCAGGCCCGGCACCGACCACGGCGATCTTTTTGATCTGCTGCACCGGCAGGTAGTTGAGCTCGGTTTCATGGCAGGCACGCGGGTTGACCAGGCAACTGGTGAGTTTGCCGCCGAAGGTGTGATCGAGGCACGCCTGATTGCAGCCGATGCAGGTGTTGATTTCGTCGGCGCGGCCTTCTGCGGCCTTATTGACGAAGTCCGGGTCGGCGAGGAATGGCCGCGCCATCGAAACCATGTCCGCGTCGCCTTCGGCGAGAATCTGCTCGGCGATTTCCGGGGTGTTGATGCGGTTGGTGGTGATCAGCGGAATGTTCACCGATCCGCGCAGCTTGGCGGTGACCTTGCTGAACGCCGCGCGCGGCACTTTGGTGGCGATGGTCGGGATCCGCGCTTCGTGCCAGCCGATACCGGTGTTGATGATGGTCGCGCCGGCCTGCTCGATGGCTTTGGCCAGGGTCACGATCTCTTCCCAAGTGCTGCCACCCTCGACCAGATCGAGCATCGACAGACGGAAAATGATGATGAAATTCGGGCCGACCGCTTCACGCACGCGGCGCACGATTTCCACCGGCAGGCGCATACGGTTCTCGTAGCTGCCGCCCCAGCGGTCGGTGCGGTGGTTGGTGTGTGCGGCGAGGAACTGGTTAATGAAATAACCTTCCGAACCCATGATTTCCACACCGTCGTACTCAGCGGTCTGCGCCAGCACCGAGCAAGTAACAAAGTCGCTGATCTGCTTCTCGATGCCTTCCTCGTCCAGCTCTTTGGGCTTGAACGGGTTGATCGGCGCCTGAATCGCACTCGGCGCGACCTGTTTCGGGCTGTAGGCATAACGCCCGGCGTGGAGGATCTGCATGCAGATCTTGCCGCCCGCCTCGTGCACCGCGCGGGTGACGATGCGGTGTTTGAGCGCTTCTTCCTCGGTGGTCAGCTTGGCCGCGCCGGAGTACACGCCGCCCTCGTCGTTCGGACCAATGCCGCCGGTAACCATCAGGCCGACACCGCCACGGGCGCGCTCGGCGAAGTAGGCCGCCATGCGTTCGAAGCCGCCCGGTTTCTCTTCAAGGCCAGTGTGCATCGAGCCCATCAGGGTACGGTTGCGCAGCGTGGTGAATCCCAGGTCCAGCGGGGCCAACAGGTGCGGGTAATGAGCGGCGGTCATCGGTAACTCCACAACGAGCGATCACGGAAATTGCGGGAGCTCTGCGTCCCCCATCAGTCATGTTCGACAGCCTAAGAGTCGCACTGCTGTCACTCAATGACCGAAACTGACAACTTATTGATCCAAATGCGCAGCGCCCCTTGGCAAGCGCGAGCATGCGCCCTACCCTAGTTGCCATTCTCTGTACCCGGTTGTTGTTGGTTTTCATGCGCAAACTTCTGTACCTGTTCTTTTCCATGGCCATCGTTGCCGCCCTTACCACCTACGCCATGTGGGCGGCGGACCGGCCGGCGGGGCATTACCTGTCTGACCTGCGCATCAAACTGGCGGTCGATCAGGGCACACCGGCCGATCGCGGCAACTTGCTGGGGATTCAGCCAGAACTGTTTCCTACCGACTACCAAAGCCCTGAACGCCTGCACCGCAAACTCGCGGCCTATCTGCAGCAGGCGCAGGATCAGGGGCTGTTGAACGAAAAAACCGTGGTGGTCCTGCCTGAGCATGTCGGCACCTGGCTGATGATCAGCGGCGAGAAAGACGAGCTGTATCAGGCTCCCACCCTCGCTGAAGCAATGAACTGGCTGGCGGCGAGCAATCCGCTGCTGTTCGCCCGCGCCTGGCTCAGCGCCAAGGGCGAGAACCGCCTCGACGACGCGCACCTGCGCATGAAGTCCAGGGCCATGGCCAAGGATTACCAGGCCCTGTTCGGCGGTCTTGCCAAAGAGTTCCATGTAACGCTGGTGGCCGGCTCCATTGTGCTGCCCGAGCCGAGCATCCGTGATGGCCAACTCAAGCCCGGCAGCGGTTCGCTGTTCAACAGCAGCGTGGTGTTTGGCCGTGATGGCGTGCCGCTGGGCCAGCCCCAGCGGCAGATGCACCCGATCTTCGAACAACGCGACGTGATCGAAAGCGAAGACGAGCATGCGATCACCGTGGTCGATACCCCGGCCGGGCGTCTCGGCGTGCTGATCGGCAGCGACAGCTGGTACCCGGACAACTATCGCCAACTCGACGAACTCGGCGCGCAACTGGTGGCGGTCCCGGCGTTTGTGGTCGGTCACGGTGCGTGGAACCAGCCGTGGGGCGGTTACAAGGGTTCGAGTACACCGGACTCGGTCAGCCTCAAGCCCGGGGAAATCAGTGAAGGCCAGGCCTGGCATCGCCTGACCCTGACTGCGCAGCCACCGAGCAGCCGTGCCATCGCCGGCATGAGCGTGTTCCTGCGCGGGCAGTTCTGGGACAAGCCCAGTGCGGGGCAAAGCTTCCTCAGCAGCAACGGTCAGCAATTCGCCGATGGCGAGGCCCGTGGCGCGCGCCTGCTGAATATCTGGTTGTAAGCCATGAAACCACTGCCGATGCGCCTTGGGGATCTGTCGGTAGGTTTCGTCCACAGCCTTGCCGATGCGGTGCGCAGCCATGGCGCCGATCCGCAACCGCTACTCGAACAGTATGGCCTGGACACCGCGCGACTGGCCGAGGCCGGTGCGCGGCTGTCGATCCCGCGCTACATGCGTCTGGGGCACAGCGCGATCCAGTTGACCGGCGATCCGGCGCTGGGCCTGCGCATGGGCCAGCTCAGCCGCTTGAGCCAGGCTGGACTCGCCGGAGTCACCGCCGCGCAAGCGCCGACCGTACGCGAAGCGGCCCGCTGCCTGATCCGTTTCGAGCCGTTGTATGGCTCCAACTACCGTGGGCAATCGAGTTTTCACGAAGACGCCCATGGCGCGTGGCTGCGCTTCTACTCGATCAGCCCGTACAACGCCTATAACCGCTTTGTGGTGGATTCGATCATCGCCGGCTGGCTGCATCAGCTGTCCAGCGTCGGCCGCGAGCCACTGCGGGCCGAGCGTATCGACATCGAGTTTGACCAGCCGGACTACCGCGATGCCTACAGCGTACTGGGCGACTGCCCGATCCAGTTCGGTGCCGAACGCAATCAACTGCGTCTGAACCTGAACAGTCTGGCCCTGCGCAACCCGGAACACTGCCCGAGTACCTGGAAGCATTTGCTCGCGTTGTGTGAGCGGGAACTGGAACAATTGACCCGCACCCGCAGCCTGCGTGAACGCATCACTCAGTTGCTGGGGCCGTTGCTCAATGGTGGCAGGGAACCCGATCTGGAAGAAGTGGCGGCACGCCTGAAGCTGCCGACCTGGACTTTGCGACGCAAACTGGCCGAGGAAGGCACGCAGTTTCGCGCGATCCTCAATGACACCCGCCGCGACCTGGCAATGACCTACATTCGCGACACCGAACTGGCGTTCGGCGAGATTGCCTACCTGCTGGGCTTTGCTTCAGCCGAGGCGTTTCAGCGCGCCTTCAAACGCTGGAGCAGTCAGACACCCGGCGAGTTTCGCCGCAGTCACCGCAAAAGCGCCTGACACCTTACAACTCGGTAGCGTCTTCGGCCGGCTCTGGCTGATCCAGTTCAAACGCCTGGTATTCGAGCAGTTCTTCTTGATAGTCGTCCATCGTGTCATCCCCCTACTGCCCGCTTGAAAAATAGCCCGGTCAAATGACCAGTGCCTCGAGCATATCGTGCCCGTATGAAGGAAAAGTGAAACCTGGCCTTCATGAATAAAACGTAGCAGGTGGTCAGGAATTTATCGCGGGATTTTTGTCGGGGGAATGTAACGAGATTTCACATGTTGCAGAAACAACTGTGGGAGCGGGCTTGCTCGCGAAGGCGCAGTGCCAGTCAATGCCTATGTCGACTGATACAACGCTTTCGCGAGCAAGCCCGCTCCCACAGGGTTCGCAGCTTGTTGGCCGGTTACTGCATCGCAGGAATCGGCTCGGAGGGCGGCGGAATATTGCTCGGGTTGGCCGGCGGCGTGATCGTCTCGGTGGCCGGTGCAGGGTCTGCACTCGGCGCCGGAGTGATCGGCGCAGACTCGGCCGGCGGCACCACCGGCTCGGAACCCACCGGCGCCGGTAAAACCGGGGCTGGCGCGGGTGTCGCTGCCGGGGCTGCCGGTGTGATCGTCTGGGCTGGCTCGACAATCCCTGCCGGAGGTGGCGCGGGCGCTGTCTCTACTGCGGGCGCTGGTGTTGCAGGAGTTGTCGGCGCTACAGCGGCAGGCTTCGGCTCCGGCACACCCAGATCAGTCTTGGGCTTTTCTTCGATGTGCGCGGCTTTCTTCGCATCGGCCGGCAGGAACAGCTCAACCAGGGTGAAGAAACGCTCATAGAATTTCTGCGAGGTCACAGTCTCACTGGCAACCTTGACCATCGAGTCGTCCGAGGAGCCGATCGGCATCGACACCGAACCCAACACGCCGACCCCAAGGCTGGCGGAGTTGTTGGTCTTCTTCAACGCATAGCGGTCCTGCAAGGCGTTGGCGAACACCGTGGCATGGTGCTTGGCACTGCCGTCTTCGGCACACACTACGTTGAAGCTGATTTCCAGGTGGGTTTCACCGGTCTGCTGGAAGCTCTTGTGGCCACTGACCAGTTTCGGGTCACTGCTGGTGATGATGTAGCCCTGGCTGAGCAGCGCACGACGGGCCGCCTCGCAACTGGCGACATCGGCCACCGGGTAATTGCGAGAATACGTACCGGAATCGTCGAAATTCTCATGCTCATAGATCGGCTTGTCTTTCGAACAGCCGGCAACAGCGGTCAACAACAGCGCCAACCCAACGACACGCATGGGAGTTGAAATCAACATTAAACATCCTGAGGGAAAACGGTCCGGGGCGTATTGTGCTACAGATCGCGGCCCCGCGGCGTATGGATTAGTGTCTTAAAACAGTTACAACTTTACCGATGATGAGCGTCTGGAAAAAGCCGCGTCGATAAATGATCGATGAATACCCGCAATTTGGCGGTTGCATGGCGGCTTGAAGGCCACAACACCCAGAACTGACCGACATGTTGCAGATGCTCATCGAGGACTCGTTGCAGGCGTCCTTGCCCCACCGCCTCGTGGGTCATGAAGTCCGGCAGGCAGGCGATGCCCATCCCGGCGAGGGCGGCATGGCTGACGGCTTCGATGGAGGTACTGACCAGCCGCGTCGGCAAACTCGGCTCAGGCGCGCCCTCCTCGCGGATCAACGGCCAAGGCTCCAGCTTGCCGGTGGCGTGGAAGGTATGCCGCAGGCAGGCATGCTCTGCCAGATCGGCAGGTGCCTGCGGTACACCGCGCTGCTGCAGATACGACGGACTTGCCACCAGCACCATGTGAAATTCACCCAGGGGCCGTGCCATCAGCCGTGAATCCCGCGGTTTACCGGTACGGATCACCGCATCGAAGCCCTCCTCGACCACATCGACCATACGATCGGTGAGGTCCAGATCCAGCTCGATCTGCGGGTACAGCGCCATGAATGCGTTCATCACCGGCATCACCAGCCCGTGCACCTGCGGCAGGCTGATGCGCAGCTTGCCATGCGGCTGTGATGCCGAATTGCACAGTTCGAACTCGGCGGCCTCCACCTCGGCGAGAATTTTGCGACAGCGCTCCAGGAACAGCGCGCCTTCGCTGGTCAGCGTGATACTGCGAGTGGTGCGATGGAACAGCCGTACGCCGAGTCGCGCTTCGAGCCGCGCAATACTCTTGCCGACCGCCGAAGACGAGACCCCCTGCAACCGCCCGGCCTCGGTAAAACTGCGGGTTTCGGCGACCTGCACAAACACCGAAATACTGCCCAGGCTGTCCATCCCGATCCTCCCATTCACGACACTTGTGTCCGATATGTTCGGAACCGTAACCCATTTTTCTCTAATGCGCAGCGCCCTAGCCTATGGCCTTCACCCTCTTGGGCAAATGGACGCTGACTCATGAACGATGCACAACTGACCTCCGCAGACCTCACCCAGCCGGCCGAGGCACGCGAACGACTACCCTTGGGCGCCCTGCTGGCCCTGGCCACCGCCGGCTTCATCACGGTGCTGACCGAAGCCATGCCCGCCGGCCTGTTGCCACAAATGAGCGCGGGCCTGAATGTCTCACAGGCGCTGATCGGGCAACTGGTAACGCTGTATGCCATCGGCTCGATGCTGGCGGCCATCCCGCTGACCATCGCCACCCGAGGCTGGCGTCGTCGACCATTGCTGTTGTCAGCCATCGGCGGGTTTGCCATCGCCAACAGCATCACCGCCCTGTCGGAGCTGTACTGGCTGACGTTGATCGCACGCTTGCTCGCCGGGGTCTTTGCCGGACTGTTGTGGGCGCTGCTGGCAGGCTATGCGAGCCGCATGGTTGCCCCCCACCTGCAAGGCCGGGCGATCACCGTCGCCATGCTGGGCGCGCCGCTTGCACTGTCGCTGGGCATACCAGCCGGCACGCTGCTCGGCACCCTGGTGGGCTGGCGCCTGAGCTTCGCCATCATGACCGCACTGACGCTACTGCTGGTGATCTGGGTGCGTTTGCAAGTGCCGGATTTCGCCGGCGAACGCACAGGAAAACGCCTGCCCTTGCGTCAGGTCTTTACCCTGCCCGGAGTGCGCTCAGTGCTGTTCGTAACCCTGTCCTACGTGATCGCCCACAACCTGCTGTACACCTACATCGCACCGTTCCTGCAACCATCGGGACTGGGTAGTGATATCGATCGGGTGTTGCTGGTGTTCGGTCTGGCCTCGGTGCTGAGTCTGTGGATCGTCGGCAGCCTGATCGATCGCTGGCTGCGCGAACTGGTGCTGATCAGCACGGTGCTGTTCATGCTCTCGGCCGTCGCTCTTGGCCTGTGGCGTGAATCGGCGTCAGTGGTCTACAGCGCTGTCGCCGTGTGGGGTCTGGCATTCGGCGCGATGCCTTCCCTGCTGCAGACTGCCTCGGCAAAATCCGCTGGAGAGGCTGCCGATACGGCGCAATCGATGCTGGTGACGCTGTGGAATGTCGGGATTGCCGGGGGTGGGCTGGCGGGTGGTTTGCTGCTGGGGAATCTGGGAGTTGGGGGCTTTCCGTGGATTGTGGTGGGGCTGCTGGTTTTGACCTTGGGTGCGGCGGTCAGGGCGCGGGGGCATGGGTTTGCTTGATTGGGATTTTGAGGGGGTGGGTGGCTGCCAGGCCGCCTTCGCGAGCAGGCTCGCTCCCACAGGGGGATTGGGTTTGTTCAGTGGGGGAATGCTCGGCGGTCAGGCCGCCACGACCAAAAACCCAGGCCAAAAAAAAGCCCCGACCATCAGATCGGGGCTTTCCTGTCACGACTCAGTCAAACATCAATACCGCTTGATGTCCGCCTGACTTTCCAACTGCTTGCGGAACGCCGCAAAGTCCTGCTGCCCCTCACGAGAAGCAAGGAAGCGACGGTACTGCGCCTTCTCTTCATCAGTCGGCGCCACCGCTTCGTTCACGCCATTGAGGCGCACGATCATCAGGCTACCGTCCTGCAACGTCACGCTGCTGAAAGTCGGCTTGTCCTTGGACACTGGTTTCGGCATACGGAACAACGCCTGCAGCACAGTTGGGTCAACCCCTTCCTGAGCACGAGTCGCCGCAGCAACAACCTTCCAGTTCTGACCATCAACCGCTTTGTCCAGAGGAGTCTTGCCATCGCGCAGGCTGGCAATCAACTGATCAGCCTTGGTCTTGGCAGCAGCGCTGGCGTGCTCTTTGGTCAGTTGGGCACGGATTGCCGTGTTCACGGCTTCCAGCGGCAACTGCTCAGGCTTCAGATGTTCCTTGGCGCGCAGCACAACCACGGTTTCCGGATCCAGCTCAATGCCGGTGCTGTTGGCGTTTTCTTCCAGCACTTCCTGGCTGAAGGCAGCCGCCACCACAGCACGGTTGGCCGCGATACCCTCGCCACCTTCACGGCCGAACGGCTTGGAAGTGTGCACGGTCAGTTTCAGATCAGCCGCTGGCTGGGCCAGGTCAGATGCTTCGAACGCCGAATCTTCCAGTTGCTTGGTCGCCTCGACGAAACGCTGCTCAACCTGTTGGGTCTTCAGCTCGCGGGTCAGCTTGTCTTTCAGGCTGGCCAGGGTCGGCACTTCAGGCGCTTCAACACCCAGCAGCTTGATCAGGTGATAACCGAAGTCGGTACGCACCGGCTCGGACACCTGGTCCTTGTTCAGCGAGTACAGGGCTTTTTCGAAGGCTGGATCGTAGACGCCAGGACCTGCGAAACCGAGGTCACCGCCATTGTTGGCCGAACCCGGATCCTGCGAGAACTCCTTGGCCAGCGCTTCGAATTTCTCGCCCTTGGCCAGACGCGCCTGGACTTCTTCGATCTTCGCCTTGGCCTGAGCATCGGTGGTCTTGTCGTTGACTTCGATCAGGATGTGCGCCGCGCGACGCTGTTCCGACAGATTGGCAATCTCTTTCTGATACGCCGCCTGCAGGTCCTCGTCCTTCACGGCAACCTGGTCGAAGAACGAAGACTTCTTCAGCTCGACGTAATCGACAACCACCTGTTCAGGGGTCATGAATTCCTTGGCGTGCTCGTCGTAGTAAGCCTTGACCTCATCGTCGGTCAGCTTGACTGCGGCAGGGTCGGCCTTGACGTTCAGCGAGGCGAAATCGCGGGTCTGTTTTTCCAGACGGGCAAAGGCCAGCACTTCGGCGTCAGTGACGAAACCACTGCCCGCCACGCCGGCACGCAACTGACCGATCAGCATTTCCTGAGCCAGCATCTGGCGGAATTGCATGCGGGTATAGCCCAGTTGACGGATCACCTGGTCGAAGCGCTCGGAGCTGAACTTGCCGTCCACCTGGAATTCAGGGGTCTGCAGGATCACCTGGTCCAGTGCACCTTCGGAGAAAGCGAATTTCGACTGTTCTGCGCCTTGCAGCAGCAGCTTGCGATCGATCAGACCCTTGAGGGCCGATTCGCGGAGCATTTTTTCGTCAAGCAAGGAAGCATCGAAGTCCTTGCCCAGCTGTTGCATCAGCTGACGGCGTTGCATGTCAACGGCCTGGCTCAGCTCGTTCTGGCTGATTTCTTCACCATTGACCTTGGCCGCATCGTTGGTGTGCGTGGTGGCCTTGAAAATGGCATCGAAACCGGTCAAAGCCATCAGTGCAACGATGACCCCGATAATGGTCTTGGCAATCCAGCCTTGTGAATTGTCCCTGATATTCTGCAGCATGCGTCCCCCAGAAACGGTTGAACTTCAAAAATTTGGCAACCGTGGAGCGTGGGTAGAATCCGGATAGAAGAAAGGCGCATCCGAGGATGCGCCTTCTCGTAACTGGCGGAGCGGACAGGGCTCGAACCCTCGATCCCGGCGTTACAGGCCACTGCTTCAGCGACCTGCTCTACCGCTCCGCTGCCAAGTCAGGCATGACCCCGACCCGGATGGGTAAAAACCTGAAACAAACTAACTTAGTTAACCGCTTCTTTCAGTGCTTTACCGGCTTTGAAACCTGGCTTTTTAGCAGCAGCGATTTGCAGCGTCTTGCCGGTCTGTGGGTTACGACCAACGCGAGCTGGACGATCAGTCACGGAGAAAGTGCCGAAACCAACCAGAACAACGGAGTCGCCAGCCTTGAGAGCGCCAGTGACGGATTCGATTACAGCGTCCAGCGCACGGCCAGCAGCAGCTTTCGGGATATCAGCGGATGCAGCGATAGCATCAATCAGTTCCGACTTGTTCACTCTAAGTCCCCTTATATCTATTTTGAGATGATTCTAAGTTTTTTGGTGAAAGCAAAAACGAGTGCTGAATGGCCTACAGACACTTAAGAGCCGCTTTATAACAAGGGCTCTAAAAAGCTGTCAAGGAAGCCCCCCAGGCAAAAACGTATTAATGCGTGCTAATTCTTTCCTTTGAATCAGACTCACGTTTTTCGTCCTTGGAAACTATCTCCGGAGCCACATCCGGCAAGGGCTCCGGCGCGTATTGCAGCGCAATTTGCAGGACCTCGTCAATCCATTTAACCGGTTTAATCTGCAGATCCTGCTTGATATTGTCAGGAATCTCCTTCAGATCACGCACGTTCTCTTCCGGAATAATCACAATCTTGATTCCGCCACGGTGAGCCGCGAGCAGTTTTTCCTTCAGACCACCAATCGCCAGCACCTGACCACGCAGGGTGATCTCGCCGGTCATGGCGACATCGGCGCGTACCGGAATCCCGGTCAATGCCGAAACCAGTGCCGTGCACATGCCCACACCGGCGCTAGGACCGTCTTTCGGGGTCGCCCCTTCCGGCATGTGGATGTGCGTGTCGCGCTTCTCGTGGAAGTCCACCGGAATGCCCAGACTCTTGGCGCGGCTGCGCACCACCGTCAGGGCTGCGGTGATCGATTCGACCATTACATCGCCCAGCGAACCGGTCTTGATCAGCTGGCCTTTACCCGGCACGACGGCTGCTTCGATCGTCAGCAGTTCGCCGCCCACCTGAGTCCAGGCGAGGCCGGTGACCTGACCGATCTGGTCCTGCTGCTCAGCCAGACCATAGCGAAACTTACGCACACCGAGGAAGTGTTCCAGCGCATCAGCTGTCACTTTCACCGAGAAGCGTTTTTCCAGCGCATGCTCTTTGACGGCCTTGCGGCAGACCTTGGCAATCTGCCGCTCAAGGCCACGCACACCGGCTTCACGGGTGTAGTAACGGATGATGTCGCGGATGGCTTCTTCGTCGAACTCCAGCTCGCCTTTCTTCAGACCGTTGGCGGTGATCTGCTTAGGCGACAGGTACTTGACGGCGATGTTGATCTTTTCGTCTTCGGTGTAGCCCGGCAGACGAATCACTTCCATCCGGTCCAGCAGTGCTGGCGGGATGTTCATCGAGTTCGAGGTGCACAGGAACATCACGTCGGACAGGTCGTAATCGACTTCCAGATAGTGATCGTTGAAGTTGTGGTTCTGCTCTGGATCGAGCACTTCCAGCAACGCCGACGCCGGGTCGCCACGCATGTCGCTGCCCATTTTGTCGATTTCATCGAGCAGGAACAGCGGGTTGCGTACACCCACCTTTGTCATCTTTTGAATCAATCTTCCCGGCATCGAACCAATGTAGGTTCGGCGGTGACCACGAATTTCCGCCTCGTCACGCACACCACCAAGGGCCATGCGCACAAATTTACGGTTGGTGGCATGGGCGATCGACTCCGCGAGCGAGGTTTTACCCACGCCAGGAGGACCCACCAGGCACAACACCGGGCCACGGATCTTCTTCACACGCTTCTGCACGGCGAGGTATTCAAGGATGCGCTCCTTGACCTCTTCGAGACCGTAGTGATCGGCATCAAGAATGTCTTCAGCACGCGCCAGGTCGAGGCGTACCTTGCTTTGCGCCTTCCACGGCACCTGCACCAGCCAGTCGATGTAGGAGCGCACCACGGTGGCTTCAGCGGACATCGGCGACATCTGCTTGAGCTTGTTCAGCTCGGCGGTGGCCTTGGCCAGGGCATCTTTTGGCAAGCCGGCAGCATCGATGCGCTTTTTCAGCTCTTCGATTTCGTTGTGACCTTCGTCACCGTCGCCCAGCTCCTTCTGAATGGCCTTCATCTGCTCATTCAGGTAGTACTCGCGCTGGCTGCGCTCCATTTGCTTTTTGACGCGGCCGCGAATGCGTTTTTCAACTTGCAGCAGATCGATCTCGGCATCCAGCAAGGCGAGCACGTGCTCGACCCGGGCCGACAGATCGATGATTTCGAGGATTTCCTGCTTCTGCTCGATTTTCAGCGCCATGTGCGCGGCCATGGTGTCGACCAGGCGGCCAGGCTCATCGATGCTGTTGAGCGACGACAGGACTTCAGCCGGGACTTTCTTGCCCAACTGAACGTATTGTTCGAACTGCGACAGCAGGCTGCGCACGAACACTTCCGACTCGCGCTCGGCAGCGTCGACTTCGTCGATCAGCGAGACCTCGGCACGGCAGTGCCCGTCGACTTCGCTGAAGCGCTCTACAGCCCCACGCTGCTCACCTTCGACCAGAACCTTGACGGTGCCGTCCGGCAGTTTCAGCAACTGCAGTACGGTGGCGATTGTACCTACGCGATAGAGAGCGTCTTCACCGGGATCATCGTCAGCCGGGTTTCTCTGGGCCAGCAGCAGGATCTGCTTGTCGCCCGTCATCGCGGCCTCGAGGGCTTCGATGGATTTCTCGCGCCCCACGAACAGCGGGATAACCATGTGCGGATAAACCACGACATCACGCAATGGCAGGAGAGGCAATTCGATGGTTGTCTTCATGATTTCGCCTCTACGGCGGCCATATGGCCGTAATCAGATGGAATTAAGCTTGAAACCAAGATGGGGGCTGCCTTGAAAAAAAACAAGCGCAAAGCGGATGTAAAAAACGACATAAAAAAAAGAGGCCCGAAGGCCCCTTCTTTGTTCCGGCAGTGTGAACGCTTACGCGTCCGGCGCTGCCTTGGCCGTCGGCTCACTGTTTTCGTAGATATACAGTGGCTTGGACTTGCCTTCGATCACGCTTTCATCGATGACGACTTTGCTCACCTCGGACTGCGAGGGGATTTCGTACATCGTGTCGAGCAGCACACCTTCGAGAATCGAACGCAACCCACGGGCACCGGTTTTACGTTCCAGGGCACGCTTGGCGACCGATTTCAGTGCGTCGGTCCGGAACTCCAGATCCACGCCTTCCATCTCGAACAGCTTGGCATACTGCTTGGTCAGAGCATTTTTCGGCTCGGTGAGGATCTGCATCAGCGCAGCCTCGTCAAGCTCGTCCAGCGTCGCGAGGACCGGCAGACGACCGACGAATTCCGGGATCAGACCGAACTTGACCAGATCGTCAGGCTCGACTTCACGCAGGGATTCACCGACTTTCTTGCCTTCTTCCTTGCTGCGCACTTCTGCGTTGAAACCGATGCCGCCCTTGGTGGAACGGTTTTGAATAACCTTTTCCAGACCAGAGAACGCACCACCGCAGATGAACAGGATGTTACGGGTGTCGACCTGCAGGAATTCCTGCTGCGGATGCTTGCGGCCACCTTGCGGCGGAACGGAAGCGACCGTGCCTTCGATCAACTTCAGCAAGGCCTGCTGCACGCCTTCACCGGAAACATCGCGGGTGATCGACGGGTTGTCGGACTTGCGGGAAATCTTGTCGATTTCATCGATGTAGACAATGCCCATCTGGGCTTTTTCCACGTCGTAATCGCACTTTTGCAGCAGTTTCTGAATGATGTTCTCGACATCTTCACCTACGTAACCGGCCTCGGTGAGGGTGGTTGCGTCGGCAATGGTGAACGGAACGTTCAGCAGGCGGGCCAGTGTTTCGGCCAGCAAGGTCTTACCCGAGCCTGTCGGGCCGATCAGCAGGATGTTGCTCTTGCCGAGTTCGACGTCGTCAGCCTTTTTGTCACGCTGGTTCAGACGCTTGTAGTGGTTGTACACCGCTACGGCCAGAACCTTTTTCGCACGTTCCTGACCGATTACGTACTGGTCAAGGATGCCGCTGATTTCTTTAGGCGAAGGCAATTTATGCGCGCTGCTTTCGGCCTGTGCTTCCTGCACCTCCTCGCGGATGATGTCGTTGCACAGGTTGACGCACTCGTCGCAGATAAAGACCGAGGGGCCGGCAATCAATTTGCGCACTTCATGCTGGCTTTTGCCACAGAAGGAGCAATAGAGCAGCTTGCCGTTGTCCTCGCCGTTGCGGGTGTCAGTCATTCGTTCGATCCAAATCCGATAGGCTTGCAACACAAGATGAAGGCTATTGCGGGCTTTTTCAAGCCCGCTGGTGGTCGGACCTGCCGACCAACCTTATTTTGAGCTGCTTATTTTACGCGGGACGCTGGCTGATGACTTCGTCGATCAGGCCGTATTCCTTCGCAGCTTCTGCACTCATGAAGTTGTCGCGATTGGTGTCGCGCTCGATTTCTTCAAGCGTACGACCGCTGTGCTTGGCCATCAGTGTGTTGAGGCGCTCGCGGATGAAGAGGATTTCCTTGGCATGGATTTCGATGTCCGATGCCTGGCCCTGGAAACCGCCCAGTGGCTGGTGAATCATCACGCGCGAGTTCGGCAGGCAGAAACGCTTGCCGGGAGCACCGGCCGTCAGCAGGAATGCACCCATGCTGCAGGCCTGACCAATGCAGGTCGTCGATACGTTTGGCTTGATGAACTGCATGGTGTCGTAGATCGACATGCCCGCTGTCACCGAACCGCCTGGGGAGTTGATGTAAAGATGGATGTCCTTGTCCGGGTTTTCCGCTTCAAGGAACAGCAATTGCGCACAGATCAGGTTGGCCATGTAGTCCTCTACAGGACCCACCAGAAAGATTACGCGCTCCTTCAGAAGGCGCGAGTAGATGTCATAGGCGCGCTCGCCACGAGCAGATTGCTCGACAACCATCGGGACCAGGCCGCCTGCGGCCTGGATATCAGAGTTCTGCTGAATATACGAATTACGGAACATGCTCTGCAGTCACTCCCAAATAGTTATGTCTTGAATACGCATAAGCCAGCTCGAAGGCTGGCTTATGTGTGTACTTCTTAACGCAAAAACAATCAGTCGGCTTTTGGAGCTTCTACCGGCTTGACCGCTTCTTCGTAAGAGACCGATTTGTCGGTCACGCTAGCTTTCTGCAGAACAGTATCCACAACTTGTTCTTCCAGCACAACCGAACGAACTTCGTTCAGTTGCTGCTCGTTCTTGTAGTACCAGGACACGACCTGCTCAGGCTCTTGATAAGCCGAAGCCATTTCCTGAATCATTTCACGAACGCGGGCTTCGTCAGGCTTCAGGTCGAATTGCTTGACCACTTCAGCCACGATCAGACCCAGCACTACACGGCGCTTGGCTTGTTCTTCGAACAGCTCGGCCGGCAGTTGGTCAGGCTTGATGTTGCCACCGAACTGCTGAACAGCCTGCACGCGCAGACGGTCAACTTCGTTGGACAGCAGAGCCTTCGGCACTTCGATCGGGTTGGTGGCCAGCAGACCGTCCATCACCTGATTTTTGACCTTGGACTTGATGGCCTGACGCAGTTCACGCTCCATGTTCTTGCGAACTTCGGTGCGGAAACCGTCGATGCCGCTCTCCTTGATGCCGAATTGAGCGAAGAACTCTTCGTTCAGCTCAGGCAGTTTAGGCTCGGAAACGGTGTTGACAGTCACGGTGAACTCGGCGGTTTTGCCAGCCAGGTCCAGGTTCTGATAGTCCTCTGGGAAGGTCAGGTTCAGAACGCGCTCTTCGCCCGCTTTAGCGCCAACCAGGCCTTCTTCGAAGCCCGGGATCATGCGACCGGAACCCAGCACCAGCTGAGTGCCTTTGGCGGAGCCGCCAGCGAATGCTTCGCCGTCAACCTTGCCAACGAAATCGATGTTCAGCTGGTCTTCGTTCTGAGCAGCGCGATCGGCCACTTCGAAACGGGTGTTCTGCTTGCGCAGAATGTCCAGCATCTTGTCCAGATCAGCGTCAGCCACGTCAGCGCTCAGGCGCTCGACAGTGATGCCGTCGAAACCGGCAACGGTGAACTCAGGGAACACTTCGAATACGGCTACGTATTCCAGGTCCTTGCCTGCTTCCAGCGATTTTGGTTCGATCGAAGGCGAACCGGCCGGGTTCAGCTTCTGCTCAACCACAGCTTCGTAGAAGGACGACTGGATGACATCACCAACAGCTTCCTGACGAGCGTCAGCACCGAAACGGCGCTTGATTTCGCTCATTGGCACTTTGCCTGGACGGAAGCCAGCAATCTTGGCCTTTTGGGCAGTCTGCTGCAGACGCTTGTTGACCTGGCTCTCAATACGCTCAGCCGGCACGGTGACGCTCATGCGGCGCTCAAGAGCAGTAGTATTTTCAACAGAAACTTGCATGGATATTCCTCGTTGCACAGACGTAAGCCGGCCGTTTCCGACCCCAGAATCAAGGGCATGCATTCTAGTGGGTCAAACTCAAGAAGTCACCCTACTGAAAACGGGTAAAAAAACAGCAGGCCATTTATAGGTGTGAATGCATCAATGCACCCCACCCCGAAGACGAATAAAGATCATCACGCCAGGGCTCTGCTTCAACCGCTTCTATATATAGAAGCATTGCGCGCCATCTCCCTGACGGCCGATCCCGTGAACATGGCCGGCGGTCGGCACGATAATCCCAGGCCCACGAACACGACGAAACGCCCTGCCCTTGCGGCCCGAAACCTGCACAACCCAACCACAAGCCGTAAAACAAAAAAGGCGCCAGACTGTTAAATCTGGCGCCTTTCGAAATATGGGGTGGACGATGGGGATCGAACCCACGACAACGGGAGTCACAATCCCGTGCTCTACCAACTGAGCTACGCCCACCATATTGCATTGCAAAAAAGCCTTTCGACTTGCTTGCGGAACTTCATCAGGCCTGCGGCATGAATGAAGCTTTAATTGGTGCGGATGAAGAGACTCGAACTCTTACGCCTCGCGGCGCTGGAACCTAAATCCAGTGTGTCTACCAATTCCACCACATCCGCAGATGAAGCTTTAAAGCAAAGGCGCCAGACTGTTACATCTGGCGCCTTTCGAAATATGGGGTGGACGATGGGGATCGAACCCACGACAACGGGAGTCACAATCCCGTGCTCTACCAACTGAGCTACGCCCACCATATCGCGTTACTTGTGCCAAAGCTGCCTAATGGCGCACCCGGCAGGACTCGAACCTGCGACCATCCGCTTAGAAGGCGGATGCTCTATCCAGCTGAGCTACGGGCGCCTTATTAATCTGTACCCTTGAAGGACTACAAACTAAATGCTTTCCAGTCTTGCAGAACGTTAATTCCGCTCGACCTTCTTAACCAGTGCTAGGCTGTGCCCGACAAGTGCGACGAATAGTATAGAGCGCTCCCAAGGTCGTCAAATCCTTTTTGAAAAAAATTCATTTAATTAAAGGAGTTAGGGGAATTTGCTGACCAAGCGCCTTTGCCCTCACCGCCTGACATGCGAGAATGCGTTCTCTTTTTTTCCCCTCTCGATGGTTAATCACGCGCAATGACTGCACAACTAATCGACGGCAAATCGATCGCCGCCAGCCTGCGCCAGCAGATCGCCAAACGAGTTGCCGAGCGTCGCCAGCAAGGCCTGCGCACTCCCGGCCTCGCGGTGATCCTGGTCGGCAGCGATCCTGCCTCTCAGGTTTATGTCTCGCACAAGCGTAAAGACTGTGAGGAGGTTGGCTTCCTCTCTCAAGCCTACGACCTGCCTTGCGAAACCACTCAAGAAGCGCTGACCGATCTGATCGATCGCCTCAACGACGACCCGGCCATCGACGGCGTGCTGCTGCAACTGCCGCTGCCCGAGCATCTGGACGCCTCCAAACTGCTGGAACGCATCCGCCCGGACAAAGACGTCGACGGCTTCCATCCTTATAACGTCGGTCGCCTGGCCCAGCGTATCCCGCTGCTGCGCCCCTGCACCCCGAAAGGCATCATGACCTTGCTGGAAAGCACGGGCGTGGACCTCTACGGCCTGGACGCGGTGGTGGTTGGCGCGTCCAACATCGTCGGTCGCCCGATGGCGATGGAACTGCTGCTGGCCGGTTGCACCGTGACCGTCACGCACCGTTTTACCAAGGATCTGGCCGGCCACGTCGGCCGCGCTGATCTGGTGGTCGTGGCCGCCGGCAAGCCGGGCCTGGTCAAGGGCGAGTGGATCAAGGAAGGCGCGATCGTGATCGACGTCGGCATCAACCGTCAGGACGACGGCAAGCTGGTCGGTGACGTGGTGTACGAAACCGCCCTGCCTCGCGCCGGCTGGATCACTCCGGTTCCGGGCGGCGTTGGCCCGATGACCCGTGCCTGCCTGCTGGAAAATACCCTCTACGCAGCAGAAACCCTGCACGCCTGAGGCAAATTTTCAGCAGTAAAAGAACCCCGCCTTGTGCGGGGTTTTTTGTATCTGAGAAAAAACACTAACCGTTCGCCGGAAACCCCTCTTTTTACAGGCGTTTTCACGAGATTTTCAGCTCATTCAAACAACCATCGACAGTTCTTCAGCCATACTCCTAAAATGCGCCGTTTCTAAGAAATAACCCGTTACAAACTAACGGAATATCCAACCTTTATGAGTTCGCCCGCGTGAAAATTCGTCTTTCGATCCTGAGCCTGGTTTTTGCTGTTTCAGGCACATTCGTCACGCCAACCGTCAACGCCGCTGAAACCACCGCCGCGCCTCGCGATGCCTCGCAACTGAAGATCGCCTCCGGCAGCGCCCTGCTTATGGATTTGCAGACCAATAAAGTCATCTATTCGAGCAACCCGGACGTGATCGTGCCGATCGCCTCGGTGAGCAAATTGATGACTGGACTGGTCGTGGTTGAAGCGCACCAGAACATGGACGAATGGATCGACGTCGACATCAGTCACACCCCGGAAATGAAAGGTGTGTTCTCCCGAGTCAAACTGAAGAGCGAACTGCCGCGCCGAGAGATGCTGCTGATCGCCCTGATGTCCTCGGAAAACCGCGCGGCCGCCAGTCTGGCCCACCACTATCCGGGTGGCTATGCCGCGTTCATCGCAGCAATGAACGCCAAGGCCAAGGCGCTGGGCATGACCAACACGCACTACGTTGAGCCAACGGGTCTGTCCGAGCGCAACGTCTCTACAGCCCGCGACCTGAGCAAATTGCTGGTGGCCGCGAGCAAGCACCCTATCCTCAGTGAGCTGACCACCACCAAGGAAAAAACCGTGTCGTTCCGCAAACCCAATTACACCCTGGGTTTCCGCAACACCGATCACCTGGTGAACAAGGCCGACTGGGACATCAAGATCACTAAAACCGGCTTCACCAACCCGGCCGGTCATTGCCTGGTGCTAGTGACCCGGATGGGCAACCGCCCAGTCGCGCTGGTGATTCTCGATGCGTTTGGCAAGTACACCCATTTCGCCGACGCGAGCCGCATCCGCAGCTGGATGGAAACCGGACGCAGCACCAGCGTCCCGGCAGTAGCGCAGCAATACAAGGCCGAGAAAAACCTCAAGGGACGCCAGAGCGGCGTGGTCGAAGCCTCCAAGTAATTCGCGAAACAATAAAAAGCCCCGACATGTCGGGGCTTTTTATTGCCTGCACATCAGTCATTGGGCAGCGGCATCTGCTCGTCATCGGGAATGCCATCGCCGGCACTCGGATCACGATGATGCTCAGGCGTCAGCACATTAGGCCGAGCCAACGGATCACGCAGCGGGCTGTCCGGGTCCAGCACCGGGTCCACCTCCTCTTCAGGCGTGGTCGGCAGACTGTCCGGATGTTTATCGTCGAAGCTGGAATCGGTACTCATACGCACCTCACTTCAGGGTTTCAGATCGGCTAACGGGTCATACGGTTTGGCCGGGCGCTTGCTGCCGTCGTCGGATTGCACGTCTTTCGGTGCCTTGGCCGGGCCGACCGGGTCTACCTGGGGATCGTCGAGGTCCGGCGAATCCGGATCGAAGCCCAGCTCATGACCGGAGGAATGCTCGCTTGAGTGTGGGCCTTTCGGGGATGGGGAATCTGCCATGCTCGCCTCCTGATTCACCCGCGCATTCGGGCTCTATCAATAAGAGGTCTGCCGGACGTGAGGGTGCCCGGCAGATGACGAACGGAACTTAATGTGCGGCCAAGGCCTTTTTGGCTTGCGCCGCTTCACGCTCCTGACCAGCCTGCGCCAACTCGTCAGCAGCCTTGAGCCAGCGCTGGCGGTCGACCTCGGCGGGAATCTGCGAGGGTTTCTGGATCAGCACGGCCCAGCCGCCCGACTTTTCGAATGCCGACTCAAAAGAGCTGAAGCTCATCAGTTCACGATGGTTCATGCCAGCACGCAACAGCACTTTCTGCTTGCGCCGGTCATATCCGGAAAGAATTGCGTACCGCGGTTCAGCCCAGAACGCCGAGCCTTCGCTGAAACGCACCATCACCGGATAACCGGCCGCGACCTGGGTCAGCAAGGCCGGCAGGTTGCTGTCCAGCGGATAAACCACCATGCCGTATTCGCGGGCAAGATTCTGCAGGTTCTGCTGCAACTGATCCTGCGCGCCTGGCAGATGCAGCGGTTTCTCCAGCAGACCGGGCGTGATCATGACGCCCTGTTGCGACAACAGGCTGGCCAGCACTTGCGGACCACTCTGGTTGGCTTCACCCCGATAGAAGGTGCCGCTGAGTTCGACCCGCTCCGGCAAGCGCTTGACCTGCGGCGCCACACTGCCCGCACACCCCGCCAACACGGCCATGCAACCGGCCACCAGCAACGCCCCTCGCAATCGAGTCAATACCTGCACCATCGTCACTCTCTGATCAGACGCCGGTCATCGTGTTCCGGCAACGCCTGCGATCATAGGGCGGCGCACGCCTGCGGTATAGCCTTAAACCGCAGACCGATCGATTGCATAGAGCGAACTGATTGGTCATCACCGACCTTTGGTCAATAGTCTGAAACACCTCATTGACTAGACTGTCACTGAAACAGAGCGAATTGAAAAAGTGTGTGCCCGACGCAGGGCAAAGAGGAGGCACTGATGAGCCTGACCATGACCATCGTAATGTTGATAGCCGGCTGGCTGGCCGTTGCCGCCGCCATGCTCTGGGGCGTGCTGCGCATTGCCCGGCGCCACCATCACCCACTGCCGCCTGCAGCGGTCGAGAAACCGCAAAAACACAACGCCCGCCACGCGACCGCGCACTGAAACCTCAAATGCACCCGCCATAAAAAAAGCCCCTTGAACATCCGGTGTTCAAGGGGCTTTTGGCTTTACGGTGTTTACACGTGCTCAGCCAGTTTCTTCTGCTTCGCCCGGCGCGACATCATGTTCAGCACTTCAATCGCTGCCGAGAAGGCCATGGCCGCGTACACATAACCTTTCGGCACATGAGCGCCAAAGCCTTCGGCGATCAGCGTCATGCCGATCATGATCAGGAAGCCCAGGGCCAGCATCACCACTGTCGGGTTGTCGTTGATGAACTTGGCCAGTGGCTCAGCGGCGAACAGCATCACCATCACCGAGACCACCACTGCGATCACCATGATCGGCAAGTGTTCAGTCATGCCCACCGCGGTAATGATGCTGTCGATGGAAAACACCATGTCCAGCATCAGGATCTGACCGATGGCGGCAGCAAAGCCGAGGGTCACGGTCGATGTTGCGCTTTTCGGGTCTTGCGGCGCCGGGTCCATGCTGTGATGGATCTCGGTCGTGGCTTTCCACACCAGGAACAGGCCACCGGCGATCAGGATCATGTCCTTCCAGGAGAACGCCTGACCCATGATGTCGAGCACAGGCTCGGTCAACTGGACGATGAAGGCGATGGTGCTCAACAGGGCCAGACGCAAGATCAGCGCCATGCCGATACCGATACGACGGGCTTTCTGCCGATGCTGCACGGGCAGCTTGTTGGTCAGGATCGAAATAAAGATCAGGTTATCGATGCCGAGCACGATTTCCATCACCACCAGTGTGGCCAAAGCAACCCAGGCGGCGGGGCTGGCGGCGAGTTCTAACAGATATTCCATGGGTCAGTCCTGACTCTTTGTAAGACGGTTTAGATGGTCTTGGAGGAAGATTCGGATTTTTCCGCGTCTTTTTCCGGTGCTTCTTTTTTCTCGATCAGGCCGCCGGTGGCGTCACTGAGCGCTTGTTCAGCGGCTTTGTGCGTATCGTCGATCGCCTGCTTGGCGCTTTCCGCCGCCTTGCCCATCAACTGCTGAGCGCTTTTCTCGGCCTGGTCGCAACCGGCCATAAGCAGTAAAGACGTAAACATCAGTGCTGGAATTGTGTATTTCATGAGGCTTCCTTCGAATGAACAGACCGGGTCACAGACCACACGTCGATGGCTGGGCATTCTAGGGAGACAAACACTTCAGGAAAATTCGTATTTTTAGCGGCTATACTTCGATTTTTACGAACCCAGCATTCTCCCCGCAGAGGCCATTGCGCGATGCTCAATTACCGACAACTGCATTACTTCTGGGTGGTCGCCAAGACCGGCAGCATCGTGCGCGCCTGCGAACAGCTGAACCTGACGCCGCAGACCATCAGCGGGCAGATTTCGCTGCTCGAACAAACTTATGGCATCGAACTGTTTCAACGGGTCGGCCGCCAACTGGAACTGACCGAAGCCGGGCGCCAGGCCCTGCCCTACGCCGAGCAGATGTTCCAGTTAGGTGGCGAGCTGGAGTTGATGCTGCGTGCCCAGCCCAACGAACAGCAGATCCTGTTCCGCGTCGGGGTGGCGGATGTGGTGCCCAAATCCATCGTTTATCGCCTGATTGCGCCGACCATGGAGCTCAACGAGCCGCTGCGCATCACCTGTCGCGAAGACAAACTCGAACGCCTGCTGGCGGACCTGGCGATCCAGCGCCTGGATCTGGTGATCTCCGACAGCCCAATGCCCTCGCACCTCGACATCAAGGGCTACAGCCAGAAGCTTGGGGAATGCGGGATCAGTTTCTTCGCCACCGCGCAGTTGGCGGCGCAATACGGACAGGATTTCCCGCGCAGTCTCAGTGGCGCGCCGTTGTTGATTCCCGGCGCCGAAACCGTGGTGCGCAGCCGTTTGCAGCGCTGGTTTGCCGAGCAGCAGATTCAGCCGCAAATCGTTGGGGAATTCGATGACAGCGCCCTGATGCAGGCCTTCGGCCAATCGGGCAGCGGGATTTTCATCGGCCCGAGCGTGATTGCCGACGAAGTCAAACGCCAGTACGGCGTCGAGGTGATTGGCCAGACCGATGCGGTGACCGAGTCGTTCTATGCCATTTCGGTGGAACGCAAGGTCAAGCACCCCGGCATCGTTGCGATTACCGAAGGTGCCCGACGCGAACTGTTTACTGCGTTATGACACCTGGGCGCTGGCTTCGCGCGGCTTGAGCGTCATCAGCACCATGGCGAGGAAGACCGACAACAGAATGAACCCGGCCGCCGCGAACCCGAGAAACCCAAGACCGGCACTGTCGATCACCCGGCCACCGATCATCGCACCCAAGCCGATCCCGAGGTTGGCCCCGGCGATGTTCAGCGAGGCGGCAAAGGCCGGTGCCTGGGGTGCGGCTTTCATCAGACGCACATGGCTGACCAGGAACAGCGCGGCCTGGGTGATGCCCCAGATGCCCATGGCAACCGCCAGCCCCAACGTCGAGTGAATGTTCGGCACCAGCGCCACCATGCCGGCAATCATGAACGCGCAGAACAGCACTGAAGCGCCCAGCGGATGACGATCCACCGCGCGGCCGCCCAGCGAGTTGCCGATCAGCCCGACCGCACCAAAGCCCATCAGGCACCAGCCGACCACGGTGCCGTTGAACCCGGCCAGACGCTCAAGGATGTCGGCCAGATAGGTGTACGCGGTGAACATGCCGCTGAACACCAGGATCGACAACAGCACATGGCCAATCATCAGTGGGCTGCGCAGGATCTTGAACTGCGAGGCGAAGCTGACCTGATGCTGATGCAGGCTGGTTTTCGGCAGATAGACAAACAGCAGCAAGGCCTTGGCGAAGGCGATGACCGCCAGAATCGCGAACGCACTGCGCCAGCCGAACGCATCGGAAATCAACGTGCCCACCGGGATGCCGAACACCGTGGCGCAGACAATACCGAAGCCGATCTTGGCAATCGCGCGGCCGGCGTAGTCCGGACCAACGATGTCCACTGCCGTTTCACTGGCCAGCGCCCAGAACACCGGCAGGCCGAGCGCCGGGATCAACCGGGCGATCGCCATCACCCAGATGTTCGGCGCCAGCGCCGCAACGGTGTTGGCCAGGCCGAACATGATCAGGATGGTGATGAACAGTTTGCGCCGCTCGAAACGGGCGAAACAGGCAGTCAAGAATGGACCGAACATCGCTACCGTGAACGCGAATAGAGTCACCAGCAGACCGGCTTGCGGGATGGTCACCGCCAGGTCGCGGGCAATCGCCGGCAGCAGGCCGACAATGACGAACTCCGTGGTCAGCACCGTGAATCCGGCAGCGGACAACAGAAGGATGGGCAACAGCATGAGCAACTCCAGCAAAACGACGACACCAGCGATGACCGAAAGGCCCGCTGGCAACTATTAAAATGAGGATGGCGAATCTTAACAGAGTGTTTCAGCGCTGACTTGCACAAACCTGCCGACTTGCCGATCAATCGGGTGGCAGATCGTCACAGGCCTGAGGGATAACGCCTACGCTGTGATAAAGTCCGCGCCCCGAAAAACGTACACCCAGATCAACGACCGGTTTAATGCCGTTGGTAGCGCACCAACCCTTTCGGTTCGTGCCGGTGACCTGCCCCCGATGTATCACCGGCTGCACGCAACCTTGCACCCTATAAAAAACCAGAGATGCCGTTATGACCGCTTCATCCCCTTCTCTATTGCAACGCCTGAAAAATCTCAGCCTGGTCACGCAGATCCTGATCGGCCTGATTGCCGGCATCGCACTGGCGCTGTTCGCCCCGGAAGCGGCGAAAGGCTCGGCGTTCATCGGCAAAGTGTTTGTCTCGGCGCTGAAAGCCGTGGCACCGATTCTGGTGTTTGTGCTGGTGATGGCCTCGATTGCCAACCACAAGCACGGTCAGGAAACCCATATCCGGCCGATTCTGTTCCTGTACCTGCTCGGTACCTTCGCGGCGGCCGTGGTCGCGGTTGTCGCCAGCATGGCATTCCCTTCTCACCTGGTGCTGTCCACCGACAACGTGGCAGTGACGGCGCCGGGCGGTATCGCTGAAGTCCTGCAGAGCCTGTTGCTGAGCGTGGTCGATAACCCGGTCAGCGCGCTGATGAACGCCAACTTCATCGGCATTCTGGCCTGGGCGATCGGCATGGGCGTCGCCATTCGCCATGCCGGCGTCACCACGCGTGAAGTGGTCGGCGACCTGTCCAACGGTGTGACGCTGATCGTACGCGTGGTGATTCGCTTCGCTCCGCTGGGGATTTTCGGCCTGGTGGCCTCGACTCTCGCCACCTCGGGCTTCGGCGCGCTGATCGGTTACGCGCACCTGCTGGCGGTTTTGCTGGGCTGCATGCTGTTCGTGGCGCTGGTAATGAACCCGCTGATCGTGTTCTGGAAACTGCGCCGCAACCCTTACCCGCTGACCCTCAAGTGCCTGCGCGAGAGTGGCATCACCGCGTTCTTCACCCGCAGCTCGGCGGCGAACATTCCGGTCAACCTGGAACTGAGCAAGCGTCTGGGTCTGCACGAAGACACCTACTCGGTCTCGATCCCGCTCGGCGCGACCATCAACATGGCCGGCGCGGCAATCACCATCACCGTGCTGACCCTGGCCGCCGTACACACACTGGGCATTGCCGTGGACATTCCGACCGCGATCCTGCTCAGCCTCGTCGCCGCGATCTGCGCCTGTGGCGCCTCGGGCGTGGCCGGCGGTTCGCTGCTGCTGATCCCGCTGGCGTGCAGCCTGTTCGGCATCCCGAGCGAAATCGCCATGCAGGTGGTGGCGGTTGGTTTCATCATTGGTGTGCTGCAGGATTCGGCTGAAACCGCGCTGAACTCCTCTACCGACGTGCTGTTTACCGCTGCGGCTTGCCTGGGCGAAGAAGCGAAAGCCCAACGCACCGCATAACCGCCGTCCCGCACGGGAAATGAAAAAGCCCGCCAAGGCGCAAACCTTGGCGGGCTTTTTTGTTGCCGGGTGTTTTAGTACGCGCCCATGAAATCGCGTTTACCCACTTCAACACCGTTGTGACGCAGCAGCGCGTAAGTGGTGGTGACGTGGAAGAAGAACTGCGGCAGACCGTAGCTCAGCAGGTAAGCCTGGCCGCTGAAGCGCTTTTCTTTCGGGGTGCCCGGACGGGTAACGATCTCGATGCCTTCCTTGCCGTTGATCTGCTCGGGCTTGATCTCGCCGATGTAGGCCAGGACCTTGGCGATCAGCGCCTGCAGCTCGGCGAAGGTGGTTTCGGTGTCGTCATATTTCGGGATCTCGACTTCGGCCAGACGCGAAGAAACGCCCTTGGCGAAGTCGACGGCGATCTGTACCTGGCGCACCAGCGGGAACATGTCCGGGTACAGGCGCGCTTGCAGGAAGGCGTTCGGGTCGATGTTTTTCTCGGTGGCGTGGGCTTCAGCCTTTTTCAGGACATCGCTCAGGGCGTTGAGCATTTGTTGAAAAACCGGGACGGATGCGGCGTACAGGGAAATGGTCATGGCAGTCTCGTGTGGGGGCTGGGTGGAACGTGGAGGCGATTATAGCCATGCTTGATGACCACACGGCTTGCCTTTTGTTAGCCAAGGATTAGGCTAGGCGCCTTCGACTGCAGAGGGAACGCGCGATGACCACCGAACTTGAAACCATCACCGACGAACCACGGCTCAACGCCACGGAAATCCGCATTCTGGGTTCGCTGATCGAAAAACAGGCCACCAGCCCGGAAACCTACCCGCTGACCCTCAACGCACTGGTGCTGGCCTGCAATCAGAAAACCAGCCGCGAACCGGTGATGAACCTGACGCAGGGCCAGGTCGGCCAGAGCCTGCGGGCGCTGGAGAGTCACGGTTATACCAAGCTTGTCATGGGCAGTCGCGCTGATCGCTGGGAGCACAAGATCGACAAGGCGCTGGAGTTGGTGCCGGCCCAGGTGATTCTCACCGGGCTGATGTTTCTGCGCGGCCCGCAGACGGTCAACGAACTGCTGACCCGCAGCGGGCGCATGCATGATTTCGAAGATGCCGAACAAGTGGTGCATCAGCTTGAGCGCCTGATCGCGCGCGGGCTCGCGGTGTTGATCCCGCGTCAGGCCGGTCAGCGTGAAGACCGCTACACCCACGCACTGGGCGATCCGGCGGACATCGAGGCGATTCTGGCGGCGCGGCACAATCCCGGGGAACGCGCGAGCGGCGGTGTTTCGGTCGAGCGCATCGAGGAGCTGGAAGCACGGATCGCCGCGCTGGAAGAGCGCCTGGCCCGCCTCGAATAGCACCACAATCCGTTGTAGGCGTGAGCCTGCTCGCGATTGCGGTGGCTCATTCAAAAATTCATTGCCTGACAGGCCACCATCGCGGGCAGGCTCACGCCTGCATGGGATCTACGGATTATTCGCCATCCCAGTAATCCACCCCATCCGCCAGCCGCGCCACGGCGACGAAGCCTGACGCATTGCCCTGGGCATCGACCTTGAAGTTATCCATCACCGCGTATTTGTTGGAGTCCGGATACTCACAGATGTCCGGCTGTTGCTGGGTACTGACCGCCAGATAACGCAACTCGGCGTCACTGGTGTTGATGATCTGATGCGCCATTTCGGGGCCGCCCGGCGGACAGGCAATCACATCGCCCTCGCGGATCGGGAAGCGTTCGGAGCCCAGGCGCACTTCGCCCGCGCCCGCCACCACATAGAACATCTCTTCATTGACCCGATGACTGTGAAACGGACTGCCGCGCATGCCCGGCGGAAGTGCGTACAGCCGATAGCCCAGTTTCTGCGCGCCCAACTGCTGGCCGATGCGGGCCATGCGTTGCTGGTAACGAGCCGCGGTTTCGCCTTCGGGGGCGAGGGCTTCGGGTAAAGGTTCGAGTTCGACCTGGTGCAGGTTGAGGATGGGCGGATGCATGGGGAGCCTCGATCAGGTTTTTATGAGGGGGCAAGTCTTTGCTTGCTGATATCGCAGTATAGGTAACCCGATCTGAGACCGGGTTGCTGCCTTCGCGAGCAGGCTCGCTCCCACAGGGCCATGCATTTCATTGCAGGAGTGAGCCAGCTCGCGATGAGGCCAGTCCTGCATACACGCAATCAACTACGTGCAAACGCCACCGCTGCCGCAAACTGCTCTTCAGTCGGTCGCACACCCGTGTACAACACGAATTGCTCCAGCGCCTGGATCGCAATCACTTCCAACCCGGTAATGACCTTTTTACCCTCAGCCCGGCCACGCACGATCAGCGGCGTTTCCGACGGAATCGCCACCACATCAAACACGGTGTCAGCCGCCTTGATCACTTCAGGCGCGAACGCCAGTTGCCCCGCCTCCGGCCCACCGTCCATGCCCACCGGTGTGACGTTGATCAGCATTTGCGGACGTTCTTCGCCCAGTTCCGCCTGCCAGCGATAACCCAGCGAGTCCGCCAGTGCCCGGCCGGCGCGCTCATTGCGCGCCACGATCAAACCGTTTTTGTAGCCACCATCGCGCAAGGCGCTGGCCACCGCTTTGGCCATGCCGCCGCTGCCGCGCAGGGCGAACGTCGTACCTTGCGGCACCGCGTGGGTTTCCAATAACTGCGCGATGGCAATGTAATCGGTGTTGTAGGCCTTGAGGTGGCCCTGGGTGTTGACGATGGTGTTGATCGACTGGATCGCCGCCGCCGACGCATCCAGTTCATCGACCAGCGCGATGCACGCTTCCTTGAACGGCATCGACACGCCGCAGCCACGAATCCCCAGTGCGCGAATTCCGCCCACGGCACCCGACAGGTCCTGACTGCTGAACGCCTTGTAATAGAAATTCAGGCCCAACTGCTCATACAGATGGTTATGAAAGCGCAGACCGAAATTCCCCGGGCGCCCGGACAGGGACATGCACAGCTGGGTGTCTTTGTTGGGATTCATCTGCATGAAACTTCTCCTTCAAACGGACTTTCGGATGGACGGAGTTAGCCATTCCATCGGGTTCTGAACGATCATGAGCGCCTGTCTGCAACGGGCCGCGTGCCCCTTTGACCCACCGGTAAAGAAGCCGGTACAGACCTTACACAAAATTTACCCAGCGGCTGTGCTGATTTTCAGAATTTCGCTGTCATAGAAGTATCCCCGCGACAACTTTGGGCCTGGTGCAGGCCCGGACGCCGGGTCGAAGAACCGAGGAATTATCATGATTCGTAAACTCCCCATCGTGGCCTTGTTGATTGGTGCATTCGCTATCACAGGTCAGGCAGAAGCCCACGGCGGTGGCTGGCAGGGTCCGGCAGTATTTGGTGCGATTGTCGGCTCGGCCATCATCGGCTCGGCATTGATCAATCAGGACCGGCCGGTCTATGTGCAACAGCCTGTTTACGCTCAACCGGCACCGGTTTATGTGCAACAGCCGCCGCCACCGGTCTACTACCAGCCAGCCCCGGTTTACGTGCAACAACCGGTTTACGTGCCGGGCCCGGTTTACTACGGCCCACCACGCGGTTACTACGGCCACCCGCACTACTACGGTGGTCGCTGGTAACAGCAATACGAAGCCCCGCTTTATAGCGGGGCTTTTTTATGACCGTCGGTCGGGCAAAGTCTGAAAAAATCTTGTAAAGGTCGCTGTCGGGACAGTTTGAACCGTTAAAGTCGGCATGATGGACTTGACCGTTGGGGGCAAATCGCAAAACGGTCATTTATTTGTCATGACGGAACCGCAATCTGAATCCGTCCGTAAACAACAGGTTGATAACAACAAGGACGACTGTATGCCTACTCAAAACCCGCACCGCATCGTCGGCTTATGCACCTCAAGCAAGGTGTACAGCGCGCTGACCGAACTCAAGCACCTGGAAGGCCACCGCTGCGCCAAGTTTCTTTCGCTATTGGCCGAGAATCTGGTGCACAAGGGCCTGCTCAATGAGCGCGAAGTGGTGCACATGCTTGATCAGGTTGTCGACTGAAACAGTCCTCACTGTTATCAATGACGACTATCGAAAGCGTTGATTGTCCCTGAGCGCAGCGAATCCATAAGGTAGCTCCATAGATTGATGGAGGTACTTTTCATGGCTCAGGTTCAAATCATGTCCGTTATCGGCAGCGCTGTTCCCGCCTCCCTCAGAGCGACGGGATTGCTCGCCTGCTGGTATCTGGTGCGCGACGGCGAGCCGATCAGTGGCCCGCTCACGTCGCTGCCGGCGGCGCAGGCCCTGTCGCAGAAAATCGTCAGCGCGCCGTTCCACGCTTAAGGCAACTGGACTTTCGGTTTGGTCTCGATGAACAGCGCCCAGCTGGACATGAACAGCGCCGCGATCAGCGGCCCGATCACGAAACCGTTGAGGCCGAACACCGCCAGGCCGCCAAGGGTCGAGATCAGAATCATGTAATCGGGCATGCGGGTGTCCTTGCCCACCAGAATCGGCCGTAGCACGTTGTCGACCAAGCCGATCACGAAGACCCCGAACAACCCCAGCACCACGCCCTGCCAGATCATCCCGCTGAGCAGGAAGTACACCGCCACCGGCGCCCAGACGATCCCCGCCCCCACTGCCGGCAGCAGCGACAGAAACCCCATCAACACCGCCCACAGCAACGCGCTGGGGATATCGAGAAACCAGAAAATCGCCCCGCCCAATGCGCCCTGAGTGACCGCCACCACCAGGTTGCCTTTCACGGTCGCGCGCACCACCCGATTGAATTTCAGCTGCAAGCGGCGTTTCTGGTGCTCCTCCAGCGGCACGGCGGTGCGGATCTTGCGCACCAGTTCGGCGCCATCGCGCAGAAAGAAAAACAGCAGGTACAGCATGATGCCGAAGCTGACCACGAACTCGAACGTGCCCTGGCCGAAACTGAACGCCTGAGTGGCCAGCACCTGGCTGCCCTGCATCGACGCCTTGACGATTTTCTCGCGCAGCCCGTTGAGTTCGCCCATGCCGAAGCGGTCGAGCAAGTGCTGAAAGTACGGCGGCAGGCTGTGTTTGAACTGTGCCAGATAGGCACCGATGTCCAGTTGGCCACTTTCGATGTTGTTGTACAGCGTCGCGCCTTCCTGGACCAACAACACGCTGAGGATGATCACCGGCAGAATCGCGATGATCAGGCAAATGCCCAGCGTGCATAAAGACGTCAGGTTGCGTTGCCAGCCGAATTTCTGCTGCAAACGGCGTTGCATCGGCGCAAACAGTATGCCGAGGATCACCGCCCAGAACACCGCGCCGTAGAAGGGCAACAGAATCCAGATGAAAGCGACCGTCACCAATAACAGCAACACGGTGAGGGATTTGAATTGCAGGGTTTTCTCGTTCATGTCCGATCCATGTCAGTCAGGCGTCTCGCACGCCCCGCAACTTAGTCCGCCGGGGCGCGCGCGAGTGCCATCTTTGTTCATGGAGCATAGTTGCCGAACGGCAAACGCCGTCAGCGCACTGGCAACTGCACAATCTGCTCGGTGCTGAGCACGTCGCCGAAGGTGTCTTCGACTTCTGCCAGTGCCGCCTTGTGCAGGGAGTCCTTGTCGATGGACACGCCGTTGATCCGGGTGATGGCGCGGGTCGCCGAGGCATCGGCGGCGACGATCACGTTGTAGCCCAATGGCGCGGCATCCCGTGCCGCACCCGCTACACAAGCGTGGGTCATCAGGCCGGAAATGATCAGCGTCTGGATGCCGGCTTTTTTCAACTGCTGGTCAAGGTCGGTACTGGCGAACACGCTGACGGTGCTCTTTTGCAGCACCACATCCCTGGCCCGTGGCTGCATGTCCTTGTGGAACTTTACCGTCTCGCCATCGATGGCGAACACCGCCGAACCCGCCGGCGCGACGTGCTGTACGTGATAAACCGGGATTTTGTGGCGGTCGGCGAAGGTGATCAGTTCACGGGTTTTCGCCAGGGCGGCAGCACCGTCCGGGATCGGCATCCTGCCGCTGAAGTATTCATTCTGGAAATCGATCACCAGCAGTGCCGATTTGCCGGCCGGCAAATGATCGACCGGTGTCGCGCCAGACATCGCCCGAATGGTCGGGTGGTTGTCGGCCATCGCTGCGGTGCTGGCCAACACACCGGAAAATGCACAAGCGGCAAGCCAACGACGAGTGAAGTTCTGCATGGGATGTTCCTGCTTCGGTTGAGTGGATGCGCCCATCTTAAGAAGCCTGCACTGCACCGAACACAGTGAAACCTGCACATGATCTGTGCTTGTTCTGCACAGATCAGCGCGACCTGCGCAAAGGTAGATCCAGATCAATACTCCACGATGGCAGCTGCACTACCCTGCCGCGCTTTTGCGACCGATGCCGCCATGATCCCTGACCTGCCCCTCGCCGTCCCGGAACTGCTTGCCCCCGCCGGCACCCTGAAGAACATGCGCTACGCCTTCGCCTACGGTGCCGATGCGGTCTACGCCGGGCAGCCGCGTTACAGCCTGCGGGTGCGCAACAACGAGTTCGACCACGCCAACCTCGCACTCGGCATTCGCGAAGCGCAGGCTCAGGGCAAGCGCTTCTACGTGGTGGTCAACATCGCCCCGCACAACGCCAAACTGAAAACCTTCCTCAAGGACCTGGCGCCGGTGATCGAGATGGCGCCGGACGCGCTGATCATGTCCGACCCGGGGCTGATCATGCTGGTGCGCCGGCACTTTCCACAGATGCCGATCCACCTCTCGGTACAAGCCAACACGGTGAACTGGGCAAGCGTCGAGTTCTGGCAGCAACAAAGACTGAGCCGGATCATCCTCTCGCGGGAATTATCGCTGGAGGAAATCGGCGAAATCCGCGAGCAGGTGCCAGGCATGGAGCTGGAAGTGTTCGTTCATGGCGCGCTGTGCATGGCCTACTCCGGGCGCTGCCTGCTGTCGGGCTACATGAACAAGCGCGACGCCAATCAGGGCACCTGCACCAACGCCTGCCGCTGGAAATACTCAGCGCAGCAGGCCACGGAAAATCAGCTCGGCGAAATCGTGCAGACCTTTCAGCCCGAGCCGACGCTGGGCATCGGTGCACCGACCGATCAAGTGTTCCTGCTGCAGGAAGCCAATCGCCCGGACGAACTGATGCCCGCATTCGAGGATGAGCACGGCACTTACATCATGAACGCCAAGGATCTGCGCGCGGTGCAGCACGTCGAGCGCCTGGCCCGCATGGGCGTGCACTCGCTGAAGATCGAAGGCCGCACCAAGTCGCACTTCTATTGCGCGCGCACCACTCAGGTCTATCGCCGGGCGATCGACGATGCCGTGGCCGGGCGCGAGTTCGACCGCAGCCTGATGACCGATCTCGAGTCACTGGCGCAGCGCGGCTACACCGAAGGCTTCCTGCGCCGGCATGTGCATGACGAATACCAGAATTATCAGAACGGCAGCTCGGTGTCGGAGCGCCAGCAGTTCGTCGGCGAGTTGACCGGCGAGCGCCGCGACCGGCTGGCCGAGGTCAAGGTGAAGAACCGCTTTGCACTGGGTGATCACCTGGAGCTGATGACGCCCAAGGGCAATTTCCACTTCGATCTGCACCAGTTGCAGAGTGCCAAGGGCGAGGCCATCGAAGTCGCCCCGGGCGATGGGCACACGGTGTATCTGCCGATTCCGGATGCGGTGGATTTGCGCTTTGGATTGTTGATGCGCGATGTCACCGGCTCTCAGGCCTGAAACTCCTCGCGCAACATCGCTACAAATGCCTCACGCGCCGGGTGCACCCCGGCGTTTTCGTGCCAGTAGAACAGGTTTTCGATGGCCGTCAGCTCGGGGAATTCGTAGCCGACACACCCGGCCCCTTTGGCGTATTGCTCGTACACGCCTTTGGGCACCAGCGCGACCCCGGCACCGGCACTCACGCAACCGACAATCGCCCCGTAACTCGCCAGGCTGACAATCGGCAGCGCCTGCCCCTGACGCAACAGCCAGTGCTCCAGTGCCGCCCGATATGGACAGCCCTGCGGCCACATGAACACGGTCTTGTCCTGCAGATCGTGGATGTCGCGCACCGTCCCGAATGACGTCGAGGCAATCAGCAACAGCTCCTCGCGGTACATCGGTGTGCGCTTGAGCTGCGAGCGCTCGACATCCACCGCAACGATGGCGCCGTCGAGGCGATGGCTGACGGTGTCGTCGAGCAACTGGCCCCAGGTGCCGGTGGTCAGTTCCAGCGCCACCTGCGGGTAGCGCTGATGAAATTTCGCCAACAGCCGAGGCAAACGCCCGGTGGCCGAAGACTCGATGGCGCCAATGCGCAGCGGGCCGGACGGTTCGGCAGCGGGATCAACTGCACGCTTGGCTTCGGCGGTCAGCGCCAGAATCTTCTCTGCATACGCCAGAAACGTCTGCCCCGCCGGGCTGATTCGCAGCCCGCGCCCTTCGCGCAGAAACAGCGCGACACCCAGTTCCGCCTCCAGCGCCTTGATCCGCGCAGTGATGTTGGACGGCACGCAAAACAACTTTTCAGCGGCCCGGACAATGCTGCCCTCATCGGCCACGGACTTGAACATGCGGATCTGTGCCAGCTCCATACTCATCACTCAAAGTGAACATTGAGCACAGTATAAGTCAGTTGTGGCGAATGATTTCGCGCCCGGATACTCGGCGCATCAACCTCACTGGTGCGCTCATCATGTCGTCCCCCTCCCCTTTGAAAGTCGTTCTGGCCATGGTCTTCGTGGTCGCCTGCTGGGCCTATTCGCCGACCGGCATCCATCTCGGACTGCAAGCCTATGAACCCGGCCATCTGGCGTTGCTGCGGTTTCTCCTGGCATCGCTGTTCATGGCGCTGATCGCGGCGTTCAAGGGCATTCGCCTGCCGCAACGACGCGACGTGCCGCTGCTGTTCGCATTGGGGTTGTTCGCGGTCAGCCTGCATCACGTGGCGCTGAACATCGGCCAGCAAAGCGTCAGTGCCGGCGCCTCCAGCGTACTGGCGCAAACCAGCCCGCTGTTCAGTACGCTGCTGGCGCGCTACCTGTTCAAGGATCAGGTCAGTGCCTGGCGCTGGAGTTGTGTGCTGCTGGGGCTGATCGGCGTGGTGATCGTGGTCAGCGCCGATCGGGGCCTGGGGCGGATCGATGCGCATGGCTTGCTGATCCTGCTGGCAGCGCTGTCGTGGAGCATTTATTTCGCTCTGCAGAAACATCACGCGCGGCGTTATGACGGTTTTAGCCTTGCGTGTTACGCGGTGTGGTCGGGGACGCTGCTGTTGCTGATTTACCTGCCGGGGCTGAGTGACGCGGTGTTGAAGGCGCCGCTGCGGGTGCAGTGGGCAGTGCTGGCATTGGGGATATTTCCCAGTGCGCTGGCGTATCTGGCCTGGGGCTTTGTGCTCAAGCATGTGGATTTGAGCCGGGCGACGATGAGCCTGTACCTGATTCCGCCAACGGCGATGGCCTTTGCTTCGGTAGGTCTGGGCGAGCAGCCGTCGCTGATGGTGCTGGTAGGGGCTGCCGTGGTGTTGATCAGTGTGCTGGCGTTGAATCTGGAACGGCGGGTGGTGGTGCGACCGGTTGAAGTCTGATCGAGGATCTTTAGTGAGGCGAATGACCTTATCGCGAGCAGGCTCACTCCTACAGCGCGCGCATTCAACCTGTGGGGGGGGTGTATCAGGCGGAGATTTGTAGCATCCACTGTTTGAACGCGCTCATCGCCGCCGTTTCCGGCCGCGACTGCAATCGTGTCAGCCAATAGCTGCCGGTGGTGATTTCAATCGCGAACGGCTGGCAAATCAAGTCCGCCGCCAGTTGCCGGGCGAACATCAACGGCGGCGCCAGCGCCACCCCGCTGCCCTGCAGCGCGGCCTCCATCATTGCCAGCGATGAGTCGAACACAATGCTCTGTGGCGGCGCGGCGTGGGTCGCCAGGCCGGCAGCGTGAAACCACTCTGGCCATTCATCGGTGCGATAGGAGCGCAGCAGACGCTGTTGCAGCAGGTCTCCCGGCGTGTGCAGTTGCCGGGCGATTTCCGGTACGCACAGCACCGACAGCGGCGCCTCGATCAGTCGCGTTGCCTCAATGCCATGCCACGCCCCGGCGCCGAAACGAATCGCGTAATCCAGCCCTTCAGCAGCGACGTCGACCCGGTTGTTGTGGGTCGACAGGCGCAAATCAATCAGCGGGTGGGTTGCCTGAAAGTCCGCCAGCCTGGGCAACAACCAGCCGACCGCGAACGTCCCCACCGCCCCGACGGTCAACGTTTCGCGGTACTGTCCACCGGCCAGTCGTTCGAGCATCTGCGCAATGTGATCAAATGAAGTGGTCAGCACCGGCAGCAGGGTTTCGCCTTCACCGGTGAGCATCAACCCACGCGGCAGGCGCTTGAACAGGGTAACGTTGAGTTGCGCCTCGAGGCTTTTGACCTGATGGCTCACCGCCGCCTGGGTCACGCACAGCTCCACGGCAGCGCGGGTAAAGCTCAGATGCCGCGCCGAAGCTTCGAATGCGCGCAGTGCATTGAGCGGCAATTGCGGTCGAATCATGCCCAGTCCCAAATTTTTCTAATGGCTCATGCGAAAATTCATCGTTTGTCGATTGCCCCCGGACTGCCTAAATTGACGGCGCTGATCAGCCGCCCAACGGGAAAATCGCCCGCAGTGTAGCGGGATAACACCATCAACACTCATGGAAAGTGGTTCACTCATGTCCTTCATCACCCCGAGCAAAGTCATTTCCTGCAGCGCCGTCGGCCTTATTTTCGGCGCCACCGCGTGCATCGCCGCCACGCCCAGCGACGAGCAACTGCAAGTCCTGGTGAAAAACACCGTGGCCCCGGTGATGCAGCAACAGCACATCCCCGGCCTGGCCGTGGCCATCACGATTAACGGCCAGGCGCATTACTTTAACTACGGCATTGCCGCCAAGGACACCGGACAAGCGGTCAGTGAAAACACCCTGTTCGAAGTCGGCTCAGTGAGCAAGACCTACACCGCGACACTCGCCGGTTATGCCCAGGCCACTGGCAAACTGGACTTGGCGACCCAGGCCAGCCATCTGTGGCCGGACCTCAAGGGCAGCGCCTTCGACAACATCAGCGTGTTGCAACTGGGCACCTACACCGCTGGTGGCCTGCCGCTGCAATTCCCGGCCGAAGCGGATTCGGCGGACAAGATGCTCGGTTACTACCAGCAGTGGAAACCGTTGTATCCGGCCGGCAGCCATCGCCTGTATTCCAACCCGAGCCTGGGCCTGTTCGGCTACCTGGCGGCGAAAAGCCTTGGCCAGCCGTTTGATCAGGCGATAGGCGAAACCCTGCTGCCAAAACTCGGCCTGCAACACACCTACCTGCAGGTGCCGGCGTCCGAAGAAAAACTCTACGCTCAGGGCTATGACAAGAACGACCAGCCGGTGCGCGTCAGCCCCGGCGCACTGGATGCCGAAGCCTATGGCATCAAGACCAGCGCGGCGGACCTGTTGCGTTACGTGCAGGCCAACCTGAAACCGGCCGGCCTTGAACAACCGCTGCAACACGCCATCGCCAATACCCACACCGGGTACTACACCGTCGGCGACATGACCCAGGGTCTTGGCTGGGAACGCTACCCCTACCCGATCAGCCTCGCGCGGCTGCAAGCCGGCAACTCCACGGAAATGGCCATGGAGGCGCACAAGGTCACATGGCTGGCCTCACCACAGCCTGAACCGGCCAATGTGCTCTACAACAAAACCGGCGCCACCGGCGGTTTCGGTGCCTACGTGGCCTTCGTGCCGTCGAAAGACCTCGGCATCGTGATTCTGGCGAACAAGAACTACCCGAATGCCGAGCGGGTGAAGATTGCGCATAGCATCTTCAGTGCACTGACTGACTAACGCTCAAAAGCAGCGAAAAAAATGGGCGACCTGTGCAGGTCGCCCATTTTTTGTTTCAGGTCGCGGGATTAGTCATCCGGCATTTCCGGTGGCTTGGCGGGTTTTGCGGGTTTCGCTGGTTTGGCCGACTTGGCGCCCTTGTCGCCTTTTTTGGCTGAAGGCTCAGCGGCAGCGGCGGCGGTTTCGGCCACGGTCGGTGCGCTGATGTCTTTCTCACTCGCCGGCAGCGCATCCACCGTGTCGAAGATTTTCTTCAGATCGACCGACTTCGCTTCATCGCCCGAGGCCGACAGCTTGGTCTCGCCGTCCTTGCCCAACAGGAACACTTTCGGATACGCCCCCGCGCCCAGCTTCAGCGAGCGCAGCAGGGCCATGGTGTCCTGCTGGCCGAGATCCTTGCCGTCAAGCTGACCGGCCATATTGAGGATGGTGTAGACCTTGATGTTGCGATCGGTGACGCCCTTCTTGTTCGCCGGATCTTCCAGCGACTTTTTCAGGCCTACCCACACCGGATCGACGGTGCTGGAGGCGATGACGATCAGCGGTCTGGATCGGCCCATGTCCCCGGCGATGGGCGAATCGTTTTCTGCGGCGAACAAGGGGCCGGCAATCGCCAGCAAGAGTGTCAGGGTCAGTGACCTGATGAGCATGCGCATCTCCTTTTGATATCCACGCTCTAATGATTGCGCATCGTGGCGATTGTTCCGGGCATGCCCGGCAAATATGTTTCGCCTTGTCAGAAGCTTAGGACAGCCACGACATTGCGCAACATCATCGGCGTGATCGCAATGGGGATTTGATTACCTTTTATGAGCACAGTAGGGTGGCTGCTCTGCCGACGAAATGGAGTTCACCCGCATGCACATCGATTATCTGTGTGACCATCCGCACCTGATTGAGGAACTGGCCGAGCTCAATTTCAAGGAGTGGGGCCAATTCCGCCCCGCAGACACCCTTGAGGCCCGGACCAATCGTATGCGCGCGGCTTGCGGCAAGGGCACGATCCCAAGCGTGGTGGTGGCCATTGAAGACGGCAGGTTGCTCGGTGGCGCTCTGCTGATCGCCAGCGACATGAAGATCCGCCCGCAACTGACGCCGTGGCTGGCAGGGGTCTATGTGAAGGCAGAAGAGCGCGGACGTGGCGTCGCTTCGCAACTGGTCAACAGGATCGTCGATGAAGCCGCCGCACTTGGCGTCTCGCAGCTGTATCTGTACACCGACGCCGCGCAAGCGCTGTATGCGCGCCTGGGTTGGGAGGTGGTCGAGGATCTGGTGTACGACGATCTGCCGGTGACGGTGATGACGTTTGTCATCCAGCGTTGATCCTTTGACGAGGAGTCAGCCCAGCGCGGACTCCAGCATTGCAGCATCGACAAGGCGCCCGGCAATCCTGAGCTGTCCGTCCTCCAGGCTGACACTCAGCGTTAGCGCCGGGCCATCCCCCGGATACTTGCGCAGCACCAGATCAATGCCACTGGCCGTTTCGTCGGCCGTGGACAGCAGATCCCACAGGCTGTCACTCAGATCCAGCAGCACCCGCCCGCTCTGTTGATCGACCACGCGCGGCGCATACAGCCAATGGCTCATGCGCATTTCCCGGGGGGCGACGGTGATGGCCAGACGCTCGTTGCAATGCAGGGTGGTTTCGCTCATGGCAATCGATCAGAACGCCAGTTTGTAGCCGATCAACAGCAGCATGGTCGCCAGGCACGGGCGCAGCAATTCATCGGAAATGCGCCCGGTGAGATGGCTGCCGAGCCAGATGCCCGGCAGCGAACCCACCAGCAGGAAACCCAGCACGCCCCAATCCATGTTGCCCATGCTGGCGTGGCCGAGGCCGGCGACCAGGGTCAATGGCACGGCATGGGCGATTTCCGTGCCGACCAGACGTCGGGTCGGCAGCAACGGATAAAGGATGAACAACGCCACGGTGCCCAGAGCGCCGGCACCGATCGAGGTCAGAGCAACCATGGTGCCAAGGATCAGACCGGTGATCACGGTCATCACGTTCAGGCGCACGCCACTCGGGTTGTAGTTGCCGCCAGCGCGTTTGTGGGCGAATGCCAGCAAGCGCTTCTTGAACAGAATCGCCAGCGCCGTGGCGAACAGCACGAAGCCCAGGGCTTGCTTGATGATCGCGTTCATCGCGTCGGGTGCAGTGTGCAGGGTGCTGAGGAACCACAGGGTCATGGCAACCGCCGGCACGCTGCCGAGGGTCAGCCAGCCGGTGATGGCCCAGTCGATGTTGTTGTTCTTTTTATGAACGAGCACGCCACTGGATTTGGTAATGGCCGCGTACAACAGGTCGGTGCCCACTGCGGTTGCCGGGTTGATGCCGAACCACAGCAGGATCGGCGTCATCAACGAACCGCCGCCGACTCCGGTCATACCGACAATAAAACCCACCACCAACCCGGCGATGACCAGGCCGAAATTTGCCAATTCCATTAAGACGTCCAGAAAAACGACAGGAAAAATCTGGCCCGCAGCATAGCGATTTTTCATATAACCACATATATCGATGCGGTCTATGGTTATGCCTTCCCGCTACACCCCCTATCCGCTGTGGGAGCGGGCTTGCTCGCGAAGGGGGCGTAGCAGTCGACGCATGAGTTGACTGACAAGCCGCTTTCGCGAGCAAGCCCGCTCCCACAGGGTGATGCGGTGTTTGGTAGATCAATGCACGCGCCGGCCCGGTTTGAAGCTGTGATGACGGTTGATCCACACCGTCGCCAGTGCGATCAGCGACAAAATCAGCAGCGCCCACGGAAACGACATCGCCCCCGCCCGGTCCAGCAGCAACCCGCCGAACAAGCCACCGCCGGCAATCGCCACGTTCCAGGAGGTGGTGAGCATCGCCTGTACCACGTCCACATGCTCCCCGGCCGAGTCCGCCGCTGCCGTCAGCAGTAACGTCGCCGAGCCGCCGAACGACAGGCCCCACACGGCCATGCAGGCGTAGATCAGCCACGGCGACGGTGCCACCAGCGCCAGCACCAGTGCGGTCACGGCAAACACCGCGAGGCTGATCAGGGTCAGCCAGCGTAACCAGCGATCCACCAGCACGCCGATGATCCAGATTCCCACCAGCGAACACAGGCCGAACACCAGCAGCACCAGATCGACCCGCTCGGCCAGTCCGGCCTGCATCAGAAACGGTGCAATGTAGGTATAGAGAATGTTGTGCCCGAGCATCCAGGTCAGGACCACGAACAGCACCGGTCGCACGCCCGGCAGACGCAGCGATTGCAGCAACGGCAGGCGCTCGACGCTGGCCTGGCCCGGACGGTCCGGCACCGCAATGACGATCCACGCCGCCAGCACCAATGCCAGCGCCGACATGATCCCGAACGAAGCGCGCCAGCCGATCAGGTTGCCCAGCCAGGTTCCCGCCGGAGTGCCCAGCGACAGCGCCACCGGGGTGCCAAGCATGGCGATCGCCAGTGCTCGCCCCTGCTGATGCACCGGCACGATTCCCCGCGCGTAACCCGCCATGATCCCCCACGACAGCCCCGCCGCCATCCCGGCGAGGAACCGCGAGGCCAGCGTCAGGCCGTAGTGGCTGGAGAAGGTGGTCACCGTGTTGAACAGCAGGAAACCACCAACCGTCATCAGCAGCACCCGCCGCCGTGGCCAGCCTCGGGTGGCCACGGTCAGCGGGATCGCCGCGACAATCGAGCCCAGCGCATACAGGGTCACCAGTTGCCCGGCGAGCACTTCGCTGACCCCAAGCCCTTCGCCAATTTGTGGCAGCAGTCCGGCCGGCAGTGTTTCGGTGAGGATGGCGATGAAGCCGGTCATGGCGAACGCCAGCAACGCCGCGTATGGCAGTTTTTCGCTGCGGGCGGCGTGATCGATGCGGGTGAATTCGGTGCTTGCGGAGTCGGTCATGACAGGTGCAGCTCCCTTGGAGTCAAGATGACGGAAGATTGTATACAAACCATCCGGCCGCCACTCTACCCGACTCGGCTTACTGCACCGGCAAAAAATTCAGGAACAACAGACTTTGCGCGTAATTCAGGCCAATGCGCCGGTAGCGCTCGTCGAGCATCTGCGTCAGCAAGTCGAGCCGCGCGACGATCTTGCCGAACTCGGTGGCAAAACTGAGGTTACTGCCCTCCTCCGAGATTTCATTGGAGAACAGCAGCGGCTGACCTTCCTTGTTCTGCCGCTGGGACAGAATCCACGTGGCTTTCTCGATGTTGCGCGCCGCGTTGTGGACGAAGGTCGGGTTGATCGCATCGGTCATATAGAACTCGATGCGATTGCCGTGGGCGGTGACCAGCATGCTGCCGATGGCATAGATGAACGCGCCGACCCGGTCACCGAGAAATTGCGGACTCATCGCGTAACTGAGCGCCGCCAGATCCTTGCGCCCGCCCAGCACTGGCAACGGTTGCTGCTGCTCGACCGCCAGGCGTACCTGTTTCACGGCGGTGTTGATGTCGAGGAAACCCGACTTGCGCAGTTCTTCCGGATTGCGCAAATACAGTTTGCCCATCAACCGGTAAAGGCTGTTGAGGTTGTCGCGCATCGCCAATGTGGCCATGCGGTCGACACTGGTCTGCAGGAATTCCTGCGGCTGCCCCTCACGTATCTGAGCGATGAAACCGTTGCCGTCCTGGTGGCTGCAACCGCTGAACAACAACGACAACAGGCACACCAGCAGCAGGCACGGGCGGCGAACAACAGCAGCGATCAGGTCACAAACACTCGGCATGAATTCTCGAACGGGCACATTCCTGCGCGGCGGGCGTCGCCGCATCCTGGCCATGGATAGAGCCGGTAATTGCGAAAAAGTGCAGTGGCGGGTTGGCTCAGTCGATTTTTGGCGAACGAACGCCAAGCAAATTAGTCAGTCTTTATTGTTGATATAAACGATTAACCCGCTATAAATTTTTACCTGACAACTATTTAGTCCGACTAATTTCGACATCCATCCATTCGGTTTTACCGATGGAACGTCGCGCTCGAAAACAACAACAAAAAGGAAGGTCAACCATGCATCATTCCCGTCACCTGCTTTGCGGTATAGGACTGTCCCTGATGATCGCCACTGCCAGCGCCCACGCCAGCGGCCTGACTGCTGAACACAAAACCTTCGGCAAAACCAATGACGGCACGCCTGTCGAGCAGTACGTCCTGCGCAACAGCCACGGCATGCAGGCGACTGTCATTACCTACGGCGCGACCCTGCAATCGCTGCTGGTACCGGACAAACACGGCAAGTCTGCCGATGTGGTGCTGGGCTTCGACGATGTTCAGGGCTACCAAAAGGGCACGGCGTATTTCGGTGCGACCATCGGCCGTTTCGGCAATCGCCTGGCCGACGGCACGTTCGAACTCGATGGCAAGCGCTATCAGGTGCCGCAGAACGACAAATCCAACGCCTTGCACGGCGGCACGCTGGGTTTTGATAAAAAGGTCTGGAAAGCCGAGCCGGTCAAAGACAAGGATTCAGTCGGTGTGACCCTGACCTACCTGTCGGCGGACGGTGAAATGGGCTTCCCCGGCAACCTCACCACGCAAGTGACCTATCGCCTGACCGACAGCAACGAACTGCGCATCGACTACAAGGCCAGCACCGATAAACCGACGGTGCTGAACCTGACCAACCACAGCTACTTCAACCTCGCCGGTGCCGGCAATGGCGACGTGCTGAAACAGCTCGCCACCCTGCATGCCAGCCGTTACACGCCCGTGACCGGCAAACTGATCCCGACCGGAGAACTGGCCCCTGTGGCTGGCACGCCGATGGATTTCACCCGGCCCACCGCCATCGGCGCGCACATCAAGGCCGATCACCCGCAGCTGAAATTCGCCGAACCGAAACAGGGCGGCTTTGATTTCAACTGGGTGCTGGATACCAACGGTGAGGTGAGCAAGGTTGCCGCCGAGGTCAGCGATCCGCATTCCGGGCGCCATTTGCAGTTGTTCACCAGCGAGCCGGGCGTGCAGTTCTACACCAGCAACTTCCTCGATGGCACGGTCAAGGGCAAGGGTGGCAAGGTCTATCCGCACTGGGGCGCGTTTACCCTGGAGACCCAGCACTATCCGGATTCGCCGAATCAGCCGGATTTCCCAAGCACGCGTCTCGATCCGGGACAGACTTACCACCACAGCGTGGTGTTGAAGTTTTCCGCGAAAGAGCCTGCCTGACACCCGCAAAGGGTGAAGCGGGTTCCTGTGGCGAGGGGATTTATCCCCTCGCCACAACCCCGATTTACTTCCTTTCTGGAAGCCATTGGAACCCCTGGGCTATCCTGCTGCCCACCAAGGTATCGACCATCAGCACAGGAGGTTTGAATGCGTACCCTCGAACTGGCAGGCGTGCAGGTTCCGGTCATCGGCCAGGGCACTTGGCGCATGGGCGAAGACCGCTCGGCGCACAAGCGTGAAGTAGCGGCGCTGCGCCAAGGCATCGAACTCGGCATGAGCCTCATCGACAGCGCAGAAATGTACGCCGAAGGCGGCGCCGAATCTATCGTCGGCGAAGCCATCGCCGGCCTGCGCGACCAGGTGTTCCTGGTGAGCAAGGTCTATCCGCATAACGCCAGCCGCAAAGGCATCCCGCAAGCGTGCGAGCGCAGCCTGCGCCGGCTCGATACCGATTACATCGACCTCTATCTGTTGCATTGGCGCGGCCAGTATCCACTGGAAGAAACCGTCGAAGCCTTCGAGCGTTTGCGCGCGGACGGCAAGATCGGCCGTTGGGGCGTGTCGAATTTCGACGTCGACGACCTACAAGAGCTGGCCTCCCCGGCCTGCGCGACCAATCAGGTGCTGTATAACCTGGAAGAGCGCGGCGTCGAATTCGATCTGCTGCCCTGGTGCCAACAGCAGCGCATGCCGCTGATGGCGTACTGCCCGATTGGCCAGGGCGGTGCGATGCTGGCTGAACCGGTGCTGAACAAGATTGCCGCTCGTCACAACGTGACCCCCGCGCAGGTTTCGCTGGCGTGGATTCTGCGTCAGGATGGGGTGATTGCGATTCCCAAGGCTGTGCGGCCCGAACACGTGCAACTCAATGCACAAGCGGCGCAGTTGCAACTGGACGCCGGGGATCTGGCGGCGCTGGATCAGGTATTCAAAGCGCCACAACGCAAGCAGCGGCTGGCGATGGTCTGAGTCGCTGACCACTGGCGAGGGCTTCGGCATGAGAAGCACTGATCAGTACGACCCGTTCAACCTGCAGCGTTTCGTCCAGGCTCAGGACCCGGTCTTCGAGCGCGTCCAGCGGGAGCTCGACGAGGGGCGCAAGCGCAGCCACTGGATGTGGTTTGTGTTCCCGCAGTTCGCCGGGCTGGGTGGCAGCGAGATGTCCCGGCGCTTCGCCATTCAGTCTGCCGAGGAAGCCCGGGCCTATCTGGCCCACGACCTGCTCGGCGCGCGGCTGCGCATCTGCACGCAGCTGGTGCTGAACATCCGCCAGCGTTCGATTGCCGAGATTTTCGGTCACCCTGATGATCTGAAGTTCCACTCCTCAATGACCCTGTTTGCCCAGTTCAGCGCCGCCGACTGCCCGTTCACGCAGGCTCTGGAACGCTACTTCCACGGCATCCTCGACGAATGGACCCTGCAACTGCTGGATTCAAAACAAGCCCAGTTGCCCCCCGATCAGGGTTGAGAAATCGTCATCGACAAACGGCAGAATCGCATCCGCCACCGGTTGCAGCTGACGGCTGATGTAGTGGTCGTAATCGATCGCGGCACGGCGCACTTCCAGCGGTTCCGGCCCGGCCAGGGTGATGACGTAACTGATCCAGCCACCGTTCTGATACTGCCGCGGGCGACCGTGCTGCGCGTTGTAATCGTCGGCCAGCCGCGCCGCTCGAACATGCGGCGGCACGTTGCGTTCGTAGTCGTCGAGGGTACGGCGCAGGCGCTTGCGGTAAACCAGTCGATCATCGAATTCACCGGCGAGGGTCTTGCGCACGTAATCGCGCACGTAATCCTGATACGGCTTGCGCTGGAAGATTCGCTCGTAGAGTTCCTGCTGGAACTGCCGCGCCAGCAGCGACCAGTCGGTGCGCACGGTTTCCAGGCCCTTGTAGACCATTTCTTCGCTACCGTCGGCGCGGGTCACGAGCCCGGCATAGCGTTTCTTGCTGCCCTCTTCCGCGCCGCGAATGGTCGGCATCAGAAAGCGTTTGTAGTGGGTTTCGTACTGCAATTCGAGGGCGCTTTGCAGGCCGTATTCCTCGCGCACATGCTCGCGCCACCAGTCGTTGACGTGCCTGACCAGCGCCTGCCCGATCTGCGCTGCTTCTTCCTGTCCGTGCGGGCGACGCAGCCAGACGAAGGTCGAGTCGGTGTCGCCGTAGATCACCGCGTGGCCCTGCGCTTCGATGAGTTTGCGCGTGCGCAGCATGATCTCGTGGCCGCGCAGGGTGATCGACGACGCCAGGCGCGTATCGAAAAACCGGCACCCACTGGAACCAAGCACGCCGTAGAAGGCGTTCATGATGATCTTCAGCGCCTGCGACAGTGGCGCGTTGTGCTCGCGCTTGGCGGTCTCGCGGCCTTCGGCGACCCGCGCGACAATCGACGGCAGGCAATGCCGGGTGCGCGAGAACCGCGCACCGCGAAACCCCGGCACCGAATCGGCATCGTCCGGGTGCTGCAGGCCTTCGATCAGCCCCACCGGGTCGATCAGAAAGGTGCGGATGATCGACGGGTACAGGCTTTTGTAATCGAGCACCAGCACCGACTCGTACAGCCCCGGCTGCGAATCCATGACGAAGCCGCCCGGGCTGGCCTGTGGCGGATTGGTGCCCAGGTTCGGCGCCACGAAGCCCTGACGGTGCATCAGCGGCATGTACAAATGGGTGAACGCCGCCACCGAGCCGCCGCTGCGATCGGCCGGCAGGCCGGTGACGCTGGCGCGTTCGAGCAGAAACGTCAGCAATTCGGTCTTGGCGAAGATCCGCGTGACCAGTTCGCAGTCCTTGAGGTTGTACTTGGCGAGCGCCGGTTTGTCCTCGGCAAACATGCGGTTGATTTCGTCCATGCGCTGGTACGGGTTGTCGATCGACTTGCCCTCGCCGAGCAGGGTCTGGGCGACATTTTCCAGGCTGAACGAAGGGAAACTCCAGGTCGCCGAACGCAGCGATTCAATGCCGTCGATGATCAGCCGCCCCGCTGCCGAAGCAAAGTAATGGGTGCGGCTGCCGTGTTCGCGCCACTGCATTTCGTCGCCGCCACGGCCGATTTTCAGCGGTACACCGAGGCGTCGCGCGTGCTCGTGGAGGATGCGCAAGTCGAACTGCACGACGTTCCAGCCGATGATCGCGTCAGGGTCGTGGCGGGCAAACCAGTCGTTGAGTTTCTTCAGGATGACGGTGCGCGAATCGCAGTACTCCAGATCGAAGTCGACGATGCTCGCGTCACCGTTGGGCGCGCCGAGCATGTACACCTGGCGCTGGCCACAGCCCTCAAGAGCAATGGAATACAGCTCGCCGGTTTCCGTGGTTTCGATGTCCAGCGAGACCAGCCGCAGTCGAGGTCGGTACTTGGGATCAGGTTTGAGCTGGGCATTGAGCAAGACGCCGTCGGCATCAGGCGTACCGCCGAACAACACCGGTGCGGTGATGAAACGCTCCATCAGGTAGCGCTCCGGCGGGCGCACGTCGGCCTCGAAGATGTCGACGCCGGCGCGGCTGAGTGCGGTTTCCAGGCGCATCAACTGGCCGTGTTGCTGGCAATACAGGCCGAGCACCGGGCGATGTTCGAAATCCAGCAGGGCCAGCGGGCGCAGTTCGACGTTTTTCTCGTCGTGCAGCAGGCGCTCGGCCGCCTCACGCTGTGCGGCGGGGATAAACGCCACTGACGTCTGCGGCGCCAGGCGCACACGGCGCGGCCCGGCGTCGGTCGCCAGCCAGAACTCGACTTCGGTGCCGGCCGGGGTATCGCGCCAATGCCGGGTCAGGACGAAGCCCTGCTGTAAATCCACCACTGCGACCTCAGGAATTGAATCAGAGGGGCATTCTACGCTGCCCGTCCTGATACAGGGTTTCCCTGTTGACCTGACTCCTGTGGTGATGGGGCAAGAAAATTCGGCAAATGACGTTTTTTGCGTGCTATCTGCCGCTTTGCCACCTTGCCCTGCGCGCAAGGGTCTACGATGCTTGGAGAACAACGACAACACCTGAGTAACCGCCATGAAGACCGTCGCCCAACTGCTCAAGCTCAAAGATCAGAAAAATCAGGAAGTGCACCAGATCAAGCCCGATCACATGGTGCTCGAAGCGCTGATGAAGATGGCCGAGAAAAACGTCGGGGCCTTGCTGGTGGTAGAAGACGACCAGGTAGTCGGCATCATCAGTGAGCGTGATTACGCGCGCAAACTGGTGCTGCATGGGCGCTCGTCGGTAGGCACGCCGGTGCGCGACATCATGGTTTCGCCGGTGATCACCGTGGACACCCATCAGACCGTCGACACCTGCCTGGGCATCATGTCCGACAAACGCCTGCGGCACTTGCCGGTGGTGCAGGATGGCAAGCTGATCGGCTTGCTGTCGATTGGCGACCTGGTGAAAGAAGCGATCGCCGAACAGGCGGAGCTGATCAAGCAGCTGGAGCAGTATATTCGCGGAGAATAGCCCCTCAGAATTCCCCTCCATACCCTGTGGGAGCGAGCCTGCTCGCGAAAGCGTCCTGTCAGTCGCAGCATTTTTGACTGATATAGCGCTTTCGCGAGCAGGCTCGCTCCCACATGGGCTTATAGGGTGTTCAGGATGGCCAATGCCGCGCAAACACCGGTGCCAGCACCGGGTGCCGGTCGATGCGCTGCAACCACGCATAAAACCCCGGGCGGGTCTGGCGCAGGTGTTCGCGACTGCCCGCCCAGCGCGTCACCACCGCCGCCAGCAGATCCAGCGCTCCAGGCGTCTCGTCGTCCAGGTACAGCTCGGCGGAAAACTGGTCGGCAAACACTTCCCAACTCCAGTGCAAGCGCTCACGGGCGCCGGCCATCAGGTTCTGCCGCGAGGCTTCGTCAGGCATCACCAGCCAGCGCTCGGGGTAATCGATGACACCGATGGCCGCATAGCAATTGCTGGCGATGTAGACCATGCCACGAATCGCCTGATCGCGATCGACGGCCTTGGCCGGCAACAGACCAGACTCGGGAAAGCTCAGGCCCAGGTGAATCAGAATCGCCACACTCTCGGTGATCGCACTGCCGTCGGGCAATTGCAGGGTCGGTACCTGTTTCAGTGGATTGAGGCGCGACAGTGCCTCGGCCGCTTCGGTCGAGGCTTCGATATCGATGAAGCGATAGGCGATCTGGCACAACTCCAGTGCCGCTTCGATGGCCGCTGCGCCCGAGTTTCTGTGCCCATAGAGTTGATACATGACGCCTCCCTTTAACTTGTGTGCGCGGTCTTCAGGGTCAACTGTAGCTGCTTCGCTGCCAACGGCAGGTTCAACCCTTGGCCATGCAACGCCTGTAACGCTCATCCACTCGTTTGGCGAACCATGCGGTGGTCAGTTTGCGGGTGATTTTCGGACTCTGCAGCACGATCCCCGGCAATATCGCACGGGGCAATGTCTTGCCTTCCGCCTGCTCGGCCAGCTCGAACACGCGTCGATAGAGCTTGGTTTCCTCGAATGCCAAAGTCTTGCCCTGCTCCAGTTGATCGCGAATGGTCGGGTTGCGCATGCCCAGCGACTTGCCGAGGGTGCGCACCGCCAGCTCGGTGCTGCCGGGCATGATCGAGTCGTAGCGGATCAGATCGCCATCCAGCGCCAGCGCAATGCCCGAGGCGCGGCTGACCGCGTTCTGAAACGCCGCATTGCGACTGGCGTACCAACCGGCATTGAAGTCGGCGAAACGGTACAGCGGTTCGCGGTAACTGACCGGGTAGCCGAGCAAATGGGCGATACCGAAATACATGCCACCACGGCGGGTAAACACTTCATGGCGGATCGTGCCACCGACCGGGTACGGATACGCCTTGGCGTGTTGCTCGGCGAATTCGATGCTGACCTGCATTGGCCCGGCGGTGTGCACCGGGTTGAATCCGCCAAACAGCGTGCGACCCATCGGCACCATGCCGATGAAATCGTCGAAGATCGCGCTCAACTCTTTTTCGCTGCGCGCCGCGCTCAGGCGTTCGCTGTAAGTCTTGCCGGTGGGCGAACGCACCGCCAGGGCGGCGCTGACCAGCATCCCCGGGATGTGCGCCTTGCCGGCGCGGCGGTCGATTTCGTCGCGGGCGATCTTGCCCAGACCCGGCACGGTCGGGTCGACCTGAAAAGTCGATTCCTGCTCGGCCACGGCCAGCACCGAACAGAGGTTTTGCGTGGTCGGACTGATGTCCTGCGCGGCGAACGCGGCGTAGATATCAGTGGCCCAGCCTTGGCGGTCGGGCACTTTTGCCGGCATCAGCCGCACGATCTCGGCCTTCACTTCGGCGGGCGCGCGCGGTACCGCCTCTTGATTGCGCTGGCCGGCGCAACCGGCCAATACCAGCAGTGCGGCAAGGGTGATCAGTAATCGAGGGGGGTGCATAGCGCTCCTTGGCATGCGTTGAGCCGGGTTCACCATACGATCAAAGGTGTGTTGCAGGCTAGGACTGCAACCGCGCAAGCCCCGTTCCCTTGGCACAGTCCGGATACAGGCAGACTCGATAAAAGAGTTTGCAAAACGTTACTGCGAACTCCTATCATTTGCGCCTGGAGTCGCATTTGCGCAAGGAGTTCCCCGCGCCGTTCAACATTTTCTCATCGGCGGCGCGCCGCCAGGTACGAAACATGCCCACTCCAGCTCGACCCGGTGTCCCTTTTCGCCCGACCCTTCTCGCCCTGCTGTGCTCCCTGAGCGTTACCGCCTACGCAGCCGATGAAAACGGCAAAGAGCTGGTCCTCGACAACGTCAACATCAATGCCCAGGCACCCACCCCCAACGCCCTGCCCCCGGCCTACTCCGGCGGTCAGGTAGCCCGTGGCGGCCAGCTCGGCGTGCTGGGCAATCAGGACATGATGGACGTGCCGTTCAGCGCCGCGTCGTACACCGAACAGCTGATTCAGGATCAACAGGCCGAAAACGTTGCCGACGTCCTGCTCAACGATGCATCGGTGCGCCAGGCTTCCGGTTTCTCCAACCAGGCGCAGGTGTTCATGATTCGCGGCCTGCCGCTCAATGGCGATGACATTTCCTATAACGGTCTGTACGGCGTGCTGCCACGGCAGATCATTTCCAGCGATGCGCTGGAGCGTGTGGAAGTATTCAAAGGCCCGAACGCCTTCATCAACGGCGTGACCCCGACCGGCTCGGGCATCGGCGGCGGCGTCAACCTGCAGCCCAAACGCGCCGGCGACGAGCCGCTGCGCCGCTACACCACCGACATCAACAGTGAAGGCCGCATCGGTCAACACTTCGACATTGGCCAGCGTTTCGGCGAAGACAACCGCTTCGGCGCACGGATCAACCTGTCTCAGCGCGAAGGCGATACCGGCATCGATCACGAAAACCAGCGCTCGAAACTGTTCGCCATCGGCCTCGACTACCGTGGCGACGCACTGCGCCTTTCCGGTGACTTCGCCTACCAGAAGGAACGCGTCAACGGTGGCCGCAACTCGGTCAACCTGGGTACCGCCACGCACATCCCGGACGCGCCATCGGCCGACACCAACTACGCGCCGAAGTGGGGCTACACCGACATCGAAGACACCTTCGGCATGCTGCGCGCCGAGTACGACCTGAACGACAACTGGACTGCATACGTCGCCGGCGGCGCCAAGCACACCCGCGAAGTCGGTCGTTACAACTCGACCACCCTGGTGGGCAACAGCGGCGCCTCGTTCACCACCGGCTCGTTCATCCCCCACGATGAAGACAACACCAGTCTGATGGCCGGACTGAACGGCAAATTCACCACCGGCGCCGTCAGCCACAAGCTCAACTTCGGCCTGAGCGGTCTGTGGGCCGAACAGCGCAGCGCCTACGATTTCGACCTGACCAAGTACGCCAACAACATCTACCACCCGGTAGAGACCCCGTCGCCGGTCGGCAACTTTTCCGGCGGCGACGTCAGCGATCCGGGCATTGTCGGCAAGACCTTCAACCGCAGCCTCGCGCTCTCCGACACCCTCGGTTTCTTCGATGACCGTCTGCTGATCACCGCCGGCCTGCGTCGTCAGCAACTGGTGGTGCAAGGCTACAACTACGCCAGTTATGGCAGTGGCAGTCGCAAGTCGAGTTACGACGAATCGATCACCACACCGGTCTACGGCATCGTGTTCAAGCCGTGGGAGCATGTCTCGTTTTACGCCAACCACATCGAAGGCCTGGCCCAGGGCCCCACCTCGCCGACCAGCACCGGCGGTTTCAAAGTGACCAACGGCAACGAAGTCTATGCACCGGCACGTTCCAAGCAGACCGAGGCCGGGGTCAAGGTCGACATGGGCACTTACGGCGCGAGCCTGGGCGTCTATCGCATCGAGCAGCCAAGCGACGGTTACTGCGAAATCAACAGCGCCACCACCTGCACCTACGTGCGTGAGGGCGAGCAGATCAACAAAGGTGTGGAAATGAACGTGTTCGGCGAGCCGCTCAGCGGCCTGCGCCTGATCAGCGGCCTGACCCTGATGGACACCGAACTGCGCAACACTCAGAACGGCGCCAACGACGGCAATCGCGCGATCGGCGTGCCGAGCTTCCAGTTCAACGCCGGCGCCGACTGGGACGTGCCGGGCTTGCAAGGCGTGGCACTGAATGCGCGGATGCTGCGCACCGGCGGCCAGTACGCCGACGCGGCCAACAACCTCAGCCTGCCGACCTGGAACCGCTTCGACGCCGGTGCGCGTTACGCCTTCAAGGTTTCGCAGAAAGACGTGACGTTGCGTCTGGGCGTCGAGAACCTGGCCAACAAGAAATACTGGGAATCGGCTCAGGGCGGTTATCTGACCCAGGGTGAGCCACGGGTGGCGAAACTGTCGGGGACAATCGACTTCTAAGCCTCGCCGCACAATGAAAAGGCCCCGCAGCTTTACGGTTGCGGGGCCTTTTTGGCTTTTGTGGCGTGTGGAAAGACTTTTCGCGAACAGGCTCGCTCCCACATCGCGTTGCCGTACATCCTTCAGTGTGGAGCGCGCCTGCTCGCGATGACGGTCGGACTGGCCGCCCTGCCCTGCTGATCCATACTTGCTGCACAGCCACCAGAGGACAGGCCCATGAACCGCAGCGACGTACTGATCATCGGCGCCGGCCCGACCGGTCTGGTGCTGGCTCTGTGGCTGAGCAAACTGGGCGTGCGCGTGCGCATTCTCGACAAGACCTCCGCCCCCGGCACCACCTCGCGGGCGCTGGCGGTGCAGGCGCGGACCCTGGAGTTGTACCGGCAACTAGACCTGGCCGACACCGTGGTGCGCAACGGTCACAAGGTCGCGGCGGCGAACTTCTGGGTCAAGGGCAAGCCGGTCGCACAGTTGCCGCTCACGCGCATCGGCGAAGGCCTGACGCCCTACTCGTTCATTGAAATCTTCCCTCAGGACCAACACGAACGGTTGCTGCTCGAACGCCTCGAAGACTATGGCGTGGTGGTTGAGCGCAACACCGAACTTGAGAGTTTCGAAGAAACCGGTGACGGCCTCACGGCGCATCTGCGCTTGCCGGACGGGCGCCAGGAAGTTTGCCAGGCGTGCTTTCTCGCGGGTTGCGACGGCGCGCGCTCGGTGGTGCGCAAAACCCTCGACACCGGTTTTCCCGGCGGCACCTATCAGCAGATTTTCTACGTCGCGGATGTGCAAGCCAGCGGCCCGGCGCTCAATGGCGAACTGCACCTGGATCTGGACGAAGCGGATTTTCTTGCGGTATTTCCGCTGGCCGGCGAAGGCCGTGCGCGGCTGATCGGCACGGTACGCGACGAACGCGCCGACCACGCCGAAACCCTGCAATTTGCCGACGTCAGCAGCCGCGCCATCGAACACCTGAAAGTCCACATCGACGAGGTCAACTGGTTCTCCACCTACCGCGTGCATCACCGGGTGGCCGAGCACTTTCGCAGCGGCCGGACGTTTCTGCTCGGCGATGCGGCGCACGTGCACAGCCCCGCTGGCGGCCAGGGCATGAACACCGGCATCGGCGATGCAATCAACCTGGCATGGAAACTCGCCGCCGTGCTCGACGGCAGCGCTACGACGAAACTGCTCGACAGTTATGAAACCGAACGCATCGCCTTCGCCCGCCGACTGGTCTCGACCACTGACAAGGTGTTCACCTTCGTCACCGCCGAGGGGCGCATTGCCGATCTGCTGCGCACGCGCCTGGCGCCGTTTCTGATTCCGAAAATGGCCACCTTCGAGGCCAGTCGCGAGTTCCTGTTTCGCACCGTCTCGCAAGTCACCCTCAACTATCGCGGCATGCCGCTGAGCCAGGGCAGCGCCGGCCACGTGCACGGCGGTGACCGCTTGCCGTGGGCGCATGATGGTGAGGGCGATAACTATGAGCCGCTCCGGCAGCCCTGCTGGCAGGTGCATGTGTACGGCGACACCAGCGACGAGATGATCGCCTGGTGCAACGAACACCACCTGCCGCTGCACGTGTTCGACTGGCGTCCTGCGTTTGAAACGGCGGGGTTGGGACGTAACGGCTTCTACTTGCTGCGCCCGGACACCTATGTGGCGATTGCTGATAACAGCGCCGATCCGAAGGTGATCGAGCGGTATTTTCGCGATCACGGGATCCGGCCATTCTTTGCCGGCCCCTGACACAGCACAACGCCAATGTGGGAGCGGGCTTGCTCGCGAAGGCGATGTAGCAGCAACGAATAGGTTGACTGACACGACGCCTTCGCGAGCAAGCCCGCTCCCACAGGGGGGGTGTGGTGTTTGTCAGATCCCCGCCAGCGCCAGATCCATCGCAAAGTAAGTGAAGATCAGGTCCGCACCCGCACGCTTGATCGCGCCCAGGCTTTCGCGCACCACGCGATCCTCGTCGATCGCTCCGGCCTGAGCGCCGAACTTGATCATCGCGTACTCGCCGCTGACCTGATACGCCGACAGCGGCAGGTTCGAGGCTTCACGAATGTCACGGATGATGTCCAGGTACGCCCCGGCCGGTTTGACCATCAGCGCGTCGGCGCCTTCCTGCTCGTCGAGCAGCGACTCACGCAGGGCTTCGCGGCGATTCATCGGGTTCATCTGATAGCTTTTGCGATCGCCCTTGAGCGCGCTGCCACCGGCTTCGCGGAACGGACCATACAGCGCCGAGGCGAATTTGGTCGAGTAAGCCATGATCGCGGTCTGGGTGAACCCGGCCTCGTCCAGCGCGCGGCGAATCGCCTGCACCTGGCCGTCCATCGCCGCCGACGGCGCGATCACATCGGCACCGGCACGCGCCGCCGCCACGGCTTGCTTGCCGAGGTTGATCAGGGTCTGGTCGTTGTCGACTTCGTGGTGGTGCATCACGCCGCAGTGGCCGTGGTCGGTGTATTCGCAGAAGCAGGTGTCGGACATCACGATCATCTCCGGCACCGCGTCCTTGGCAATGCGCGACATGCGCGAGACCAGGCCGTTTTCGCGCCAGGTGTCACTGCCGTTGGCATCCAGATGATGGGACACGCCGAAGGTCATCACCGACTTGATGCCGGCACGGGCATAGCGCTCGATTTCACTGGCCAGCTTGCGCTCGGGAATACGCATCACCCCCGGCATGCTCTTGATCGACACGAAGTCGTCGATCTCTTCTTCGACGAAAATCGGCAGCACCAGATCATTCAGGGTGAACTCGGTTTCCTGGAACAGACTGCGCAGGCTCGCATTGCGGCGCAGACGGCGGGGACGTGCTTCGGGGAACTGGCTGGACATGGGGCTTTCCTGAAATCGGAAGATGAGACGAAAGTCGTAGGGGGCGAAGCTTATGCCTTCGTCGGGCGCAGGTACAAACCTGGATCAATCAAGAGTGCATTACCGGCTGCGCAATAATCCTTGCGTCACAGCACAAATCCCCTGTGGGAGCGGGCTCGCTCGCGAAGGCGTCGTGTCAGGCAACGCGTTTGTTGCTGATACACCGTCTTCGCGAGCAAGCCCGCTCCCACAGGGGGGGAATGCGCAAATCAGGAAGGAATGGTCAGGCCCCGAATGACCGCCGGGCGCGCCAGAAAGCGCTCCAGCACCCGAGTGACGTTCGGGAAATTGCTGATGCCAACCAGATCCCCGGCCTCATAAAAGCCGATCAGGTTGCGCACCCACGGGAACGTGGCGATGTCGGCGATGGTGTAGCGCTCGCCCATGATCCAGTCACGGCCGTCCAGGCGTTTGTCGAGTACGTTGAGCAAGCGCCTGCTCTCCTCGACATAGCGATCACGCGGACGCTTGTCCTCGTAGTCCTTGCCGGCAAATTTGTTGAAAAAGCCCAGCTGGCCAAACATCGGACCGATTCCGCCCATCTGGAACATCAGCCACTGAATCGTCTCGTAGCGCAGCGCGCCTTCCTGCGCCAGCAACTGGCCGCTCTTGTCGGCGAGGTAGATCAGGATCGCGCCGGATTCGAACAGCGGCAGCGGTTGGCCTTCGGGGCCGTGCGGGTCGAGGATCGCCGGGATCTTGTTGTTGGGGTTCAGCGACAGGAACTCGGGGGACAACTGGTCCTGCGTGTCGAAGCCCACGCGGTGCGGCTCGTACGGCAGGCCGATCTCTTCGAGAATGATCGAGACCTTGACGCCATTGGGGGTCGGCAGGGAGTAGAGCTGAATCCAGTCAGGGTATTGCGCCGGCCATTTCCGGGTGATCGGGAACGCGGACAGATCAGTCATGGGAAGCATCCAGTCACAAATTAAAGGCCTGAGCATAATCCATGATCGGCCGCTCAAGCTCGGGTTCTTTACCGGACAGACACAGGCGGGACTTAAATCCGCAACATCCTGTGGTTAACCTCTGCCATCAGTCGCTCATCGTTGCCGTTAGAGTGCGGCGCTCTGGCGCGAATCGAACCAAACCGGCCTCAGGGGACTCTGAGCTATGCCTTTCGCAAGGGAAGCGCGACACACGACATGGACAACACCTGGTGCTGGGAGCCTGCGGTGTAAGGGTTTGTCAGCCTTAACCGAACACGCTGAAGAAACTTTTAATACATGACGAACCTTATGCGTTTCGCCAAACGCTTCAAACATCGTGCTTATGTGGCTCTGCCCGCCCTGCTGGCAGTCAGTGCGTTGCTCCTGTCGCTGGAATCGAGCCAGATTCGCGCCCAACCGGTAGACGGCACCCAGACCCTGGTCTTCCTGCGCCACGCGGAAAAACCCGCCGGCGGTCTCGGCCAGTTGAACTGCCAGGGCCTGAACCGGGCGATCGAGCTGTCGACCCTGCTGCCGGAAAAATTCGGCAAGGCCGATTACGTGTTCGCCGCCAACCCGACGCGCAATGTCGAGGAAGGTGAGCAGGACAACTCCTACAGCTATATCCGCCCCCTGATGACCATCAGCCCCGCCGCGATCAAGCTCGGCCTGCCGGTGAACATCGAGTTCTCGGCCAACGACACCAGCGACCTGGCGCGTGAATTGACCGAAGACAAGTACCACAACTCAACGATCTATACCGCGTGGTCGCACGGCTACCTGCCGGAGCTGATCAACAAGGTCGCGGGCAAGGCGGTCGGCGAAAAGCAGACCATCACCGACGACTGGGCGGCCGGCGACTTCGATTCGCTGTATGTGCTGACCCTGACCTGGCACAACGGCAAGGCCAGCTTGCAGAGCCACAGCTACAAGCAGGGGCTGGATAACGGCAAGGTTACCTGCCCGACTTGAGGCCTGCGGTGCCTGTGCCGACCCTTTCGCGAGCAAGCCCGCTCCCACAGGGGATGCCTGCCCCGTGAAGATCCAGTGTGGGAGCGGGCTTGCTCGCGAAGAGGCCCGCCCAGACACCCTCAAATCCGCTGATTCACCCGCTCGCGCAGATACTCCAGCACCGCCCCCTGCTCCCCGGCAAACTCGATCCGCCCGCCCTTCTTCTCACGCTGGAACGCATACATCGGGTCGTAATACTCACGCAGTAGCCCTTCGATCCAGCCACGGTGCAGATCCACCGCCCCGCGACCTGCCTGCTCGGCCAGCGCGTCCTCCATCAAAAACAGCAATCGCCGATGCCGCTCGCCACCAAGCCGCTTCTGCACATTGTTCAGGCTTTCCAGCAAACGCTCGGAAAACAAATCGAAGCCGTCTTCGCCATGCACTGTGGAAAACTCGGCTGAAAGGTCCACCACGTAATCACGCAGGATCCGCTCGACCCGATCCTCAAAACTGTCTTCCAGCCAGACCATCGGGTACTGCTGCATGCCCTGATACAGCGGCAACGGCAGCGCACAACTGCCGACCACCCGACTCTCGTCTTCCAGCACGAACTGCTCGATACCGACATCGCGCTTCTTGAGGATGTCGATGGCCAGACGGTTTTCAAAATCGATGTTCGACGGTTGCCCGGTGGCGCGTTTGCCGAAACTGGAGCCCCGATGATTGGCGTGGCCTTCCAGATCCAGGCCGTTGCGCAACTGCACCAGCACCTCAGTCTTGCCGGTGCCGGTCATGCCACCCAACAACACGAAATCACACTGGGCGAGGCCCTGCTCAAGGGTGTCGATCAGAAAGTTACGCATGGCCTTGTAACCGCCACCGACACGCGGATAGTCGATACCGGCCTCGTCGCGCAGCCACTGTTGAGTGATCTGCGAGCGCAAGCCGCCACGAAAACAATAGAGGTATCCATCAGGATGGGCCCGGGCGAAATCGGCCCAGGCCTGAATGCGCTCGGCCTTCACCGTGCCAGACACCAACTGCTGGCCCAGTTCGATGGCAGCCTGCTGGCCGTGTTGCTTGTAGCAGGTGCCAACCTTCTGCCGTTCGATGTCGTTCATCAGCGGCAGATTCACCACACCGGGGAACGCGCCTTTGTGAAACTCGACCGGCGCACGGGCGTCCATCATCGGCCGGTCGTTGAGGAAAATGTCGCGGTAATCGGTGCAGTCGCGTGACATCAAATCACCTCGACTGCGTGGGTCTGTCGTTCGACCAGTTCGCCGATCGGCGCCAGGTTCAAGCCCAGTTCGGCGGCGACCGCGAGGAACTCGGCGTTGCCTTCAGGGGTGACCGCAATCAGCAGGCCGCCACTGGTCTGCGGGTCGCACAGCACGCGTTTGTGCAACTCCTGCAGACGGCCGAGCTTGCTTGAATAGCTGTCGAAGTTGCGCAAGGTGCCGCCGGGCACGCAGCCCTGTTCGAGGTAGTACTCGACGCTGTCCAGACGCGGCACATGGTTGTAGCCGATACGCGCAGTCAGGTGGCTGCCGTCGGCCATTTCCACCAGATGCCCGAGCAAGCCGAAACCGGTGACGTCGGTCATCGCAGTGACGCCGGCGAGTTTGCCGAAACGGCTGCCGGGTTTGTTCAGGGTGCACATCCAGTCGCGGGCCACGCCGACGTCATCGGGGCGCAGTTTGCCCTTCTTTTCGGCGGTGGTGAGGATGCCGATGCCCAGCGGTTTGGTCAGGTACAACAGGCAGCCGGCGGTCGCCGTGTCGTTGCGTTTCATGTGGCGTTTTTCGACCAGCCCGGTCACGGCCAGACCGAAGATCGGCTCCGGCGCATCGATCGAATGCCCACCGGCCAGCGGAATGCCGGCGGCGTCACACACGGCTCGACCGCCGCGAATCACTTCCCGCGCCACTTCCGGCGCCAGTACATTGACCGGCCAGCCAAGGATTGCGATCGCCATCAACGGATCGCCGCCCATCGCATAGATGTCGCTGATCGCGTTGGTCGCGGCTATCCGGCCGAAATCGAACGGGTCGTCGACAATCGGCATGAAGAAGTCAGTGGTCGATACCACACCGCGCTCGGCATCGATCTCGTACACCGCCGCGTCATCACGCGAAGCATTGCCGACCCAGAGTTTCGGATCGAGGTTTTGCGCACCGCTACCGGCCAGAATCACTTCCAGCACCTGCGGGGAAATCTTGCAGCCACAACCGGCACCGTGGCTGTATTGGGTCAGACGAATCGGCTCGCTCATGGGAGAGTCTCTGGCAGGGAATGGGGCGAATTCTAGCAGAGCGCGAGCTGGCAGATTTTTGCGCTGAATGTCATGGCCCCTTCGCGAGCAAGCCCGCTCCCACAGGGGGAACGCATTCCAATGGTGGGAGCGGGCTTGCTCGCGAAAGCGATCGACCGGTCGCCACCACTTCATCGCCGGACCGATAAAAGCCGCTCTATTACGCCCGGCAAAAAAAAACCGCCCTTTCGGGCGGCTAAAGTACTTCGACCATGATTCAGAAGCTTTGACTGAAGCTGATGTTGAACGCGCTGTCGTTGTTGTCGCTCGACACCTGACCCGAGTAACCGATGCCCAGCTTGCCGGTCGGGGTGACCTGGAAGTCGATGCCGGCTTCGAGCAGTGCGCTGTCCTTGGCAATCGGCACACCTTGGGTGCTGAACGAGGCGCCGCCGTCGATGAAGGTCAGGTCGGCGTCAGGCTTGGTGTCGCCGTAGGCATGACGCCAGCCGATGGCCGCACGTGGCGTCAGTTGGCTGCCGTTGGCCAGGGTCACCAACTTGCCGATGCGCACACCGAGGGTCGAGTAGGTGATGTCCTGATCGGCGTCGGCCTTCAAGCGCCCCACTCCGCCTTTTTCCTTGGCGGTGTCGCTGTCGTAGTTGACGTAAGCCAGACCGGCGAACGGTTCGATGGCGACGCCTGCGGCGCTGATCGCGTAGCCCACTTCACCGAACACCTGAGCACTGCGCGCGTCGTAATCGGCCTTCAGGCGATCGTTGTAGCTGCCGACGCTGACATCGCGTTTGGTTTCGATGCTGTGCCAGCTGTAAGCCGCGCCGAGACGCACGGCCAGTGCATCGAACTGCGAGTTCAGATAACCCGCCAGGTGGTAGCTGTCGACCTTCGCATCGGAGTTGCGATCATGTGCGTTGAGGTTGCTGCGGGTGTAGCCGGCCGCCATCCCGGCACGCCAGGTATCGTCCAGCGCCTTGTCGGTGCCGAGCATGAAACCGCCGAGGTTGCGATCGACTTTCGCCGTGTTGCTGTCGCCGCCCATGTCACCCCATGCACCGATGGCCCGAATCCAGCCGACCATTTCCCCGTGGCAACCGTTGCTGCTCAGTTGCGTATCGCTCGGTGCCAGGGTTCTGCGTGGGTCGTCCGAGGCGCTGCACGACGGCTGACGCATGCGGTCATTGACCGCTTCGCGGATGAAGCGCGAATCCTCAAGCATGGCGCTTGCGGTGCTGGCGTGGATTTCGCCAGACAGGCTGTCGAAGGCGTTACGCGCACCGGCCACACTGAGGTTGACGATCTGGTTCTGCAGCGCCGCGCCGGCCGCCCCGTTATTGGTCAGTGCCGTGGCGGCACCGCGCTGGTTGCCGGTGGCCGCGACGTCGGCGAACGAGTTGCCGTTGCGGCTCACGGCCAGGGTGACCGAATCGGCACCATAGACCAGCGAGCTGCTGAGGAACGCGTACTGCGGCAGATCGGCCGCACTGAAGGTGCCGGTCACGCCGCCACCCGCGGTGATCAGCGAGTAAGTGGTGTTGCCGGTGAACGGCGCAAGGCTGTTGACCACCAGACCGCCACCCAGCGCCGCCGTGCCACCCACTGCCAGTGGTGTGGCGGTTGGCGAACTGACCGTCAGCGCCAGCACACCGTCCGCCGCGTTGGTCAGGTTGCCGGCCACGCTCAAGGTGCCGTCGGCACCACCGGAAGCCACCACACCGTGGTTGACCACCGAACCGACGCTGCCATTACCGCTCAGGCCTGCGCCGTTGGCGACGGTGACCTGCCCGCCCAGCGAAGCCCGCGCTCCACGGCTGCCGACTTGCAGCGCGCCTTGATCGACGGACACGGTGCCGCTGAACGGTTGATTACCAGTAAGCAACAAGGTGCCAGTGCCGCGTTTGGCCAGCTCCCCGGTGCCGCTCAGGATGCCATTGAACTGGCCATTGGCATTTTGCTGGAACACCAGCGTAGCGTTGTCGGTGATGTTGCCTTGCAGACTGGTGGTGTTACCGATCAGCGTACCGCCGCTGACCGTGGTGCCACCGCTGTAGGTGTTGGCGCCAGTGAGAATCAGAGTACCGGCGTCAAGTTTCTCGATACCTCCGGTGCCGATCAGCGGCACATCGATTTCTGCGCTGCCCCCGGCATTGACCCGCACCGGCGCCAGGCTACCGCCGGCACCGTTGACCGGCGTCAACGTCCCGCCAGCCCCCGGCACCAGGCTATAGCCGCTGGTGAGGAACTGCAGGCCGGTGAAGTTCTGATTGCCCAGCACGGTGACGGTGCCGGCCTGACCGCCGAACACGGCGAACTGACCATTGTTAGCCAACGCTTGAGTGCCGCTTGGATCGGTCCAGTTGGTCCCTGGCCCCCACACGCCACTGCCGCCGCCGATGCTGCCGTCAGGGTTGGTGGTGCCACCGTTCCAGAACTGCACTTCACCCGGTGTGCCCTGCACCAGCAGGTTGACCTGATTGGCAATCGCGGTTTGCAGGGTCAGGTTGGCTGCCGAGACCGGCAGGCTGCCGTAGACCAGACCGTTGTCGGTCAGGCTGCCGCCGTAGCGGAACAGTTGATAGACCCCGGTGCCGAAGCCGCCGGCGTTGCTGATGTTCAGCGTGCCGTCGAGGGTCAGGTTGCCGGCGACGTTGACCACCGTGGTGGAACTGGCGGCCGAGCCGAGACTGAAGTCCAGATTAGTGCCCGAGGACAACGTCAGCGCGCCGACCGACAGCGGTGTGGCCGTGCCGCCACCGGTCAGCGTTGCACCGCTGGCCAGTTGCACGTTGCCGCCCAGTTGCCCGCTGCCACCGATTTTCGCGCCGCTGGCGACGCTGACGTTGGCGCTGTTGAGTACGCCATTGACGAGCAGGTTGCCAGCCTGCACCGAGGTGTTCCCGGTGAAGGTGTTATTGCCAGTCAGCAGCAACTGGCCGGTGCCGGTTTTGGTCAGCGTGCCGGCGCCGGTGAGGTTGCCGGTGTAGCTGCCATCGGCGTTCTGCGCGAAGGTCAGCGCCGCGTTGTTGACGATGGCGCCTTGCAGGCTGCTGGTGTCGCCGGTAGTGCTGCCGCCGTTCAGCGTGGTGCCCCCGCTGTAAGTGTTGGCGCCGCTGAGCAGCAGGCTGCCGCTGCCGTTTTTCACCAGGCTGCCGGTGCCAGTGACAGCGCCAAGCAGCGTGGTGTTCTGGTTGCCGGCCAGGGTCAGTTGCGAGCCGAGGTTGATCGCGTTGGCCAGTTGCGCCGCCGAGGTGCTGTCGAGGGTGCCGTTGCCGGTCACGCTCAGTGCGCCGCTGCTGATTGCGCTGTTGTTACCCAGCACCAGCGTGCCGCCAGCGAGCTGAGTGCCGCCGCTATAGGTGTTGCTGCCGTTGAGGGTCAGGCTCGATGCGCCGGCCTTGATCAGGCTGCCTGCGCCGCTGACTACGCCGTCGAGGGTCAAGGCGTTGCTGCCGGCGACGCTCAGGCCGCCATTGAGCACCACATTGTTGGCGAGGCTGACCGCCGCGTTGCTGTCCAGTGCCGTGCCGGCCGCAGCCGTCAACACGCCGGTACCGAGCGCCGAGTTATTGCCGACGACGATCTTGCCGCCGTTGAGCGCGGTGCCGCCGGTGTAGCCGTTGGCGGCGTTGAGCACCAGCGTACCGGTGTCGTACTTGCCCAGGGTGCCGGCGCCGTTGAGCGCTACGCCGAGGGTCGCGGTGGCGTTCGGATCGACGCGCACCGTGGCGTTACCCAGCGAACCGTTGACCAGGTTCAGCGAACCCGCCGTGCCGTTCTGCAGGCTGTAGCCATCGGTGACGAACTGCATGCCGGTGATGGTTTGCGCGCCGTTGACGGTGACCGTGCCCGGCGTGCCCTGGAACACCGCGAAGTTGTTGGTCCAGGCCTGATTGGTGGTGCCGTTGACGTCGGTCCAGTTGGTGGTGCCGGTGCCCCAGGTACCGCTGCCGCCATCGACCGAACCGTTGGCCACCAGTTGGTTGCCGTCCCAGAACTGCACGGTGACGCCCGGTGCGGTGACCAATAGGTTGATCTGGTTGGCCAGCGCGGTTTGCAGGGTCAGATCACCCGGGGTGACGCTGCCCGGCACCGTGCCGATCAGCATGCCGTTGTCGGTCAGGCCGCCGGTGTAGTTGATCAGGCGATACACGCCGCTGCCAAAACCACCGATGTCGCTGACGTTGAGGGTGCCGTCGAGGGTCAGATTACCGCCGACATTGACCAGCGCATTGCCGCCACCGGAGACCGGAGCGCCGAGGCCGACATCGAAGTTCGAGTTGGCGTTGAACACCAGCGAATTCACCGACAGGGTGCTGCCAGTAGCACCGGCCAGATGACCACCATCAGCCACCGTAACGGCTCCGCCGAGCGAGCCGCTGCCACCCAGCGTGCCGCCGTTGTTGACTAGCACACTGGCGCTGTCCAGCGAGCCGTTGACGTTCAAGGTGCCGGCATTGACCGTGGTGTTGCCGGTCAGGCTGTTGATGCCGGTCAGCGTCAGCGTACCGGTGCCGAGTTTGTTCAACTCGCCGGTTCCGGTGAGCACGCCGTCGAAAATGCTGCTGGCGTTGTTACCGCCGATGCTCAGCGTGTTGCCGCCGCCGATCAGTGCGGTGCCGCTGCCGGTCAGGCTGGCAAGGCTGCCCGAACCGCCAAGGTTGAGAGTCGCCGCAGCGCCGAGATTGACTCCGGCGTTGCTGCCCAGTGCCGAGTTGCCCAGCGTGGTCAGGCTGCCAGACTGCACATCGAAGGTGCCGCTGAAAGTGTTGTTGCCGGACAGCGTCAGGTCGGCCAGACCGTTCTTGGTCAGGGTACCTGCCCCGGCGATCACGCCACCCAGGGTCAGGTTGTTGTTGCCCGCCACGCTGAGATTGGCATTGACGTTGAGGTTATTGGCCAGTACCAGAGGCGCCGTGGTGTCGAGGGTCGAAGCACCCGCCACGGTCAACGCGCCGGAGCCCAGGCCTGACGAGGTGCCGAGGGTCACGGTGCCGGCGTTCAGCGTGGTGCCGCCGCTGTAGGTGTTGATGCCGTTGAGGGTCAGGTTGGAGGCGCCGTTCTTGATCAGGCCGCCCGCGCCGCTGACGACGCCGCTGAGGGCTACGTCGCTGGTGCCGGTGTTGGTCAGGTTGGCGTTGAGTACCACGTTGTTGCCGAGGGACACCGCACTGTTGCTGTCCAGTGCCGAGGCACCGGCCACGGTCAGGTTACCCAGACCGAGGGCGCCGTTGCTGCCGGCGGTCAGGGTGCCGGCATTGAGGGTGATGCCGCCGAGGAAGTTGTTGGCGCCGCTCAGGATCAGGTTGGCCGCGCCGTTCTTGGTCAGGCTGCCGGCGCCGTTGATGGCGCCGCTGAGTGTCAGGTCGTTGCTGCCGACGATGCCGAGGTTGCCCGCCAAGTTGATCGCATTACCCGCCGTAAAGGCGCCGTTGGCATCCAGTGTGGTGCCATTCGCCGCGTTTAGGGTGGCCGAGCCCAGCGCGCTGTTCGACGCCAGAATCAGACCGCCCGCGTTCAGTGCCACCGGCCCGAGGAAGGCGTTGTTGCCGCCGAGGGTCAGGCTGGCCGAACCGTTCTTGATCAAGCCGCCTGTGCCGGAAATGACACCGTTGAGGGTCAGCGCATTGCTGCCGAGCACGGTCAGGTTGCCGTTCAGGGTGGCCGCGTTGGCCAGTGTCACGGCGGTGTTGCTGTCCAGTTGCGTACCCGCATTGGCGATCAACGCGCCAGTGCCCAGCGCGGTATTGCTGCCGACCACCAGCGTGCCGCCATCCAGTTGGGTGCCTCCGGTGTAGGTGTTGGCCCCGTTGAGCACCAGAGTGCCGGCGTCGAGTTTGTTGAGGATGCCGCTGCCGTCGATGTTCACGCCGACGGTGGCGGTCACGCCCGGATCAACGCGCATCGCCGTGGTGCCACCGCTGCCATTGACGGCGGTGAGCAGCCCTGACGTGCCATTGACCACGTTGTAGCCGTCGGTGAGGAATTGCATGCCGGTGAACAGTTGCGTGCCGTTGACCGACACGGTGCCGGCCGTGCCCTGGAAGACTGCGAAGTCGCCGGCCCAGGTCTGGTTCAGCGTGCCGTTGGAGTTGGTCCAGTTGGTGCCGCCGGCATTCCACGTGCCAGTGCCGCCATCCACCGTACCGTTGGGGATGGTCTGGCTGCCGTCCCAGAAACGCAGGTTGGTATTCGGCGCCGACACGATCAGGTTGACCTGATTACCCAGGGTCTGCACGAGTATGTCGCCGAGGCCGTAACCCACCGGCACACCGGCCACGGTCAGGCCGTTGTCGGTCAGCGCACCGATGTAGTTGAACAAGCGATAAACACCGACACCGAACCCGCCGGCATCGGTGACATTGAGATTGCCGTCGAGGGTCAGGTTGCCGCCGATGTTCATCAGCGAGCTGGTCGATGGCGTTGCAAGGCTCGCGTCGACATTACTGTTGGCGGTGAGGATCAGCGACGAGGTGGACAAGGTATTGCCCGAGGACAACGCCAGATGACCGCCGCTGTTGATGGTGATGAAACCAAGCGCCGAACCGGTGCCTGTGAGGGTGGCGCCGTTGTTGATGTTGAGCTGGGTGCTGGCCAGCGAACCGGTGAGATTCAGCGTACCTGCGTTAACGTTGGTATTGCCGGTGATGCCGCTGCTGCCGGTGAGGTTCAACGTCCCGGTACCGACTTTGGTCAGGGCACCGCTGCCACCGAGGTCGCCGTCGAAGGTGCTGGTATTGCTCACACCGCCGACGGTCAGAGTATTACCGCCGGCGATCTGCACACTGCCGCTGCCGCTCAGCCCGTCGAGGCTGGCGCTGCTGTTGAGATAGAGATTGGCACCGGCGCTGATGTTGGCGCCGGAGGTGTTGCCCAGCGCCCCGCTGCTCACGGTGGTGACGCTGCCGGAAGCGATGTTCAGCGCGCCAGTGAAGGTGTTGTTGCCGCTGAGCGTCAGATCGCCAAAGCCATCCTTGGTCAGGCTGCCGGCGCCATCAATCACACCGCTGAGGTTCAGGGTGTTGCTGCCGGCCAGGGTCAGGCCGGCGTTGAGGGTGATGTTGTTGCCGACGGTCATGCCGGTGCTGGTATCCAGCGTCGAAGCACCGCCGACGGTCAGGCCGCCACTGCCCAGTGCAGAGGCCGAGCCCAGTGTCAGCGTACCGGCATTGAGCGTGGTGCCGCCACTGTAGGTGTTGGTGCCGTTGACGGTCAGGTTGGCCGCGCCGTTCTTGATCAACTGACCGGCGCCGCTGATCACGCCGCCGAGGGTCAGGTCTTGGGTGCCGCCGACGCCAAGTGCCGCATTGAGCACGACTGCGTTAGCCAGACTGGCCAGCGGCGAACTGCTGTCCAGCGTCGCCGCGCCGCCAACCGTCAAGGCACCGGTGCCCAGCGCCGAACTGTTGCCGACGGTTACCGTACCGGCGTTGAGTGTGGTGCCGCCGATGTAGGTGTTGGTGCCGTTGAGGTTCAGGTTGGCCGCACCGTTTTTCACCAGGCTGCCAGCTCCGGCGACGGTGCCGGTAAGGGTCAGATCCGCACTGCCGCCGATGTTCATAGCACCGGCCAGGTTGACCTGATTGCCCAGAGTAACGGCAGTGTTGGTATCCAGCGTGGTGCCGGCCGCCGCGTTCAATGCACCGCTGCCCAGCGCGGTGTTGCTGCCGACGATCAATTTGCCGACGTTCAACGCGGTGTTGCCGAAGTAAGTGTTGGCGCCGTTGAGAATCAGGTCGGCGGGACCGCTTTTGGTCAAGCCACCGACACCGGAGACCACACCCGCGAGGGTCAGCGCGTTGCTGCCGCCGATGGTCACGTTGCCACCGAGATTGACGTTGTTGGCCAGGCTCGTCGCGGTGCTGGCGTCCAGCGTGGTGTTGTTGCCGGCGTTGAGCACGCCGGTGCCGAGGGCGGTGTTGGAGCCGACGATCAGTGTCCCGGCATTCAACGACGTAGCGCCGGTGTAGGTGTTGTTGCCGGTCAGGGACAGGGTCGAGGCGCCGGTCTTGATCAGGTTGCTGCCACCACTGATCACGCCGCCGAGAGTCAGCGGGTTGGCGCCGCCGGCGGTGAGGTTGGAGTTCAACGCAATCGCGTTGTTCAGCGTCACGTTGGCGCTGCTGTTGAGTGTTGCGCCCGCACCACCGACGGTCAGCGTGCCGGTGCCGAGTGCCGCGCCGTTGCCAACGGTCAGGCTGCCGGCATTGAGCGCCGTGCCACCGGTGAAGGTATTGACGCCGTTCAGGGTCAGGTTGGCGGTGCCGTTCTTGATCAACTGACTGGCGCCGCTGAGCACGCCACCGAGGATCATGCCGTTGCTGCCGCCGATGGCCAGGTTGCCGTTGAGCGCGACGTTGTTGTTCAGGATGACCGAGGTGTTGCTGTCGAGGGTCGCGGCGTTGGCGACGGTCAGGCTACCGCTGCCCAGTGCCGCGGCATTGCCGACGGTCAGGGTGCCGGCATTGAGGGTGGTGCCACCGCTGAACGTGTTGGCACCGTTGAGAATCAGGTTGGCCGCGCCGTTCTTGGTCAAACCGCCGCTGCCGCTGACGACGCCACCGAGGGTCAGGTTGGCGTTGCCGGCGACGTTCAGATTGCCACCGAGGGCGACAGCGTTGCTCAGCGCCACAGCGGTGCTGGCGTCGAGGGTGGTATCCGCCGCCGTGGTCAGTGCGCCGGTGCCGAGCGCGGTGTTGGAGCCGACGATCAGCGTACCGGCATTGAGCGCAGTGCCGCCGGCAAACGTGTTGTTGCCGCTGAGGGTCAGGTTCGCGGTGCCGTTCTTGATCAGATTGCCGGCGCCGCTGATGACGCCGCTCAGGCCCAATGCCTGCGTGCCGCCAATGGTCAGATCCGCCGCCAGCGCCACAGCGTTGGCCAACGTCACCGCAGTCGTTGCATCCAGCGTAGTGCCAGCCGCTGCGTTCAACGCACCCGTGCCGAGGGCGGTGTTACTGCCTACCAGCAAAGTACCGCCATTGAGCGTGGTGGTACCGCTGTTGGTGTTGTTGCCGGTCAGGGTCAGGCTGGCGCTGCCACTCTTGGTAATGCCGCCGGTGCCGGAGACGATGCCGGCCAGGGTCAAGGCATTGCTGCCGAGCACGTTCAGCGCGCCAGTGATCCCGACGTTATTGGCCAGTGTCACGTTGGCGGTGCTGTCGAGGCTGGTGCCGGTGCTGGTGTTGAGTACGCCGGTACCCAATGCGTTGTTGTTGCCGACACGCAAGGTGCCGGCGCTCAGGGTGGTAATCCCGCTGAAACCGGTGTTGGCGCCGTTGAGGGTCAGACTGCCGCTGCCGGTTTTGGTCAGGTTGGCGGCGCCGCTGATCAACCCGCCAAGGGTCAGTGCACCGGTGCCGGTCGCGGTCAGGGTGCTGTTGAGGGTCAGCGCATTGCTCAGCGAAATCGGTCCCGACGTCGACAAGCTGGAAGAGCCGCCGATGGTAATGCCGCCAGTGCTGAATGCCGAGTTGTTACCCACCGCCACCACGCCACCGTTGAGAACGGTGTTGCCGGTGTAGGTGTTGATGCCGTTGAGGTTCAACTGGCCGCTGCCAATCTTGGTCAGGCCGCCGCTGCCGGAGATCACTCCACTCAGGGTCGAGCCGTTGATGCCTTGCACGGTCAGGCCGCCGGCGCCGAGCGAGATCAGGTTGCCGAGGTTCAGACCGGCGTTGCTGGCTTGAATGATCCCGCCGTTGGAAGTGATCACACCGCTGCCAAACGTGGCGTTGTTGTTGAACTGCGCAACACCGCCGTTGAGGGTGGTTGCGCCACTGACCAACGGCCCCTGCAAAGTCCAGGTGCCGCTATTGAGGGTCAGGTTGTTGAAGTTGACGTAGGTCGAGCTCGACGCGGTGCCGGTGCCGGTGGTGCCGCCGCCGAGGCCGATCGGGTTTTGCAGGATCAGGCTGTTGGTACCGCTCGCACCACCATCGATGGTCCCGGTCGGAGCGAAAGTCAGGTTGACGCCGATCAGGCCACCGAGGCCGACGGTCACTTGCACGCCGTCACCGACGTTAACGCTCGAACCGGTGATCGCGTAAAAGGTGTTGGTACTGCCCGCGCCCATCGACACGCCGCCAGTGATGTTGCCGGCGTTGGTGAAGGTGTTGCCCGCCACCGACGTCTCGAACGCGACCCGGCCGTTGATCGTACCGCTGGCGCTGTTGGTCATGTTGACTTGCGAACCGCCATACACCCCGACCACTGGCGTATCGGCCAGGGTGATACCGCCGACCGACAGCCCGGTCGAGGTAATCGTACCGTCGTTGGTGATGGTCGTAGTGCCCGACACCGAGTTGTTCACGGCAATCCCCAGCCCATCGATGCTGGTCAGGTTGAGGCCGAGCAGCATGCCGGTACCGCGAATGAGCCCGGTGGTGTTGTTGACGATGCTCACCGTGCTGGTCGCGCCGGTGCCGATGAATGCGCCGCCACTGAGGATCGAGACCAGGCCCAGTAAGGCCGGGTCGAGGGTGCCGGAGTTGTTCAGGTTGATATTGGCCCCGGTCAGGTTGATCACCTTGCCGCCAAGGGTCGCGTTCATCTGCGCGCCGTTGGCGACGTTGACCGTCAGGCCGCTGGTGGCGCTGCTGTAGTCATTGAGAAACAGCGGCAGGGTCGGAACACCCGTACACGTAATCGTCGAGCCCGCCGCCGAGCAGGTCGCGAGCGCCTGCTCGCTGACCCCGCCGAACAGAAGGCCGGCAACGCTCAGGTGCACAGCAAGGGAAAGAGGGGAAAAACGCGAAACGAGGGCGACACCGAACCTTGCTTCCACGGGCTACTCCTTGTCGTGGCCAATTTCTTCCTTGAAGGCGTGCAGCCGTGCTTATTCCACACGCGAATCAAGACTGCGACGGTCATCACAAAACCGTTGATTGGGGACAAAGCTAGTAGACGCCCCGCCATGGGGCACTGATTAAATGGTGTTAATACTTTAATACTAGGCCGTCTAAACCGAGGCTTTCGACCAGCAAACACAGGATTTTGACCTCATGGTGCCCCCCCGTGGGAGCGGGCTTGCTCGCGAAAGCGGTGTAACGATGAAGCCTGTGTCAGCTGACCCGACGCCTTCGCGAGCAAGCCCGCTCCCACAGTGAAATAGCTGTATCTGGAAAACTGGTACGCCTTGTGCAAACGTTTGCGACCTGCCTATAACGGCTTTTTCGTGACAAAACCGTACAGACCCGCAGAACCCGGGCCTCGATCCGCAAAAAAGGACTTTGAATGCACGCCGCTTCCCCTCTTCGCGCCCCATTTGCGCGCACGTTTGCTGTTTCCTTGCTACTGACCGGCGTTACCGGAGTTCTCAGCCACAGCGCGCTGGCGCAGCCGGCCTTGCCCGAAGAATCTGCCCAGGGCGAAACCCTCAGCCCCGAAGCCAGTCCGCCGAAACAAGGCGCCTATCTGTCGGACTGGTACAACCAGGACCTGACGCTGATCGGCAGCAAGGACATCAGCTTCGGCCCGCAACCGGCCGACGATATCTACCTGGAATACGAATACTTCGGGCGCAAGGGGCCGTTCGAGCTGTACGGCTACGTCGACATTCCGAAGATCTTCAACATCGGCAACAGCCACGACAAAGGCGTGTGGGACCACGGCTCACCGGTGTTCATGGAGCACGAACCACGCATATCCATTGACTACCTCGCCGGCCGCAGTCTGGCCATCGGTCCGTTCAAGGAATGGTACGTGGCGTTCGACTGGATCTACGATCACGGCAGCCGTAAGGAGAATCGCGCCAACACGCTGTACAGCGGCTTGGGCACCGACATCGACACTCATTCGCGGGTCAACCTGTCGGCCAACCTGTACGGGCGCTACCAGTGGGAAAACTACGGCGCGAGCAATGAGTATTCGTGGGACGGTTACCGCGCGCAGCTCAAGTACATCGTGCCCATCGACAAATTCAGCAACGGTGCCTCGCTGACCTACATCGGCTTCACCAACTTCGATTTTGGCTCGGACCTGCACAAGGACAACCCGGCGCGCACCGCCAATGCCACGGTGGCGACCAACGTGTTGCTGTACTCGTTCACCCACTTGCGCTTCACCCTGGTCGGCCGTTATTTCCACAACGGCGGCAACTGGGAGGACGGCAGCGAGCTGAACTTCGGCGACGGCAACTTCCGCGCACGCTCCAACGGGTGGGGTTACTACGCCGGCATCGGCTATCAGTTCTGAATTCAGGAGATTCTCATGCAAGCAATGACGCGTCTGACCCTGGCCGCTGCGGCCCTGCTCTCTTCCACCACATGGGCGGCTGAAGCGCCGATCCAGCCGAAAGTGGTGCTGATCACCATGTTCGCCCCCGAGGCACAGCACTGGATCGAGCGCCTTAACCTCAAGCAGGAAATCCGCGTGTCGGGGTTGTCCGCCGAATACCCGACCATCCGCTGCAACGCGCAGCAGGTGTGCCTGTTGACCACCGGCATGGGCCAGACCAATGCCGCCGCCTCGACCCTGGCCTTGGCCCTGTCGCCGAAATTCGATCTGCGCAAAAGCTACTTCCTGATCGCCGGGATCGCCGGCATCAGCCCGAAACACGGGACCATCGGCACCGCCGCGTGGGCGCACTATCTGGTGGAATTCGGTACGCAATGGGAACTGGATTCGCGCGACGCGCCGTCGAACTGGCCGACCGGTTATATCGGCATCAACACCAAGGGCCCCAACGAAAAACCGCCGCTGGACTACAAGACCGAAGTCTTCGAACTCAACCCGACATTACAGGCGAAAGCCTTCGCCCTGAGCCACAAGGTCGAGCTGAGCGAAAGCAAGGAATCGGCGGCGTGGCGCCTGAAATACCCGTCTGCCCCGGCCAACCAGCCGCCAGTGGTTACCCGCTGCGATACGCTGGCGGGCAACACCTGGTTCTCCGGCACACGCCTGAGCGAACGCGCCGAGGTCTGGACCCAACTGCTGACCGACAACAAAGGTGAATATTGCACCACGCAACAGGAAGACAACTCGACCTACGAGGCCTTGCAGCGCGCCAGTCGCGAAGGTCTGGTGGACGTGCAACGGCTGGCGGTAGTGCGTGCTGGCTCCGACTTCGACCGGCCCGCACCGGGCGGCAGCGAAGTGGATAACCTGCTCAAGTACGCCGATCAAGGCGGCTTCGTGCCGGCGCTGGAGAATCTCTATCGCACGGGTAATCCGCTGGTGCAGGACATCCTGAAAAACTGGTCGGCGTGGGAGAACGGCGTCCCGCAATCCTGAAACCTGTGCAGCAAAAAATGTGGGCGCGGGCTTGCGTTCTGACTGTGGGAGGGGGCTTGCTCCCGAGGGTGGTGGGTCAGGCGGTTTTTGGTTGAATGAAATACCGTTTTCGCGAGCAAGCCCGCTCCCACAGGGGGATGCGTTTCAAATGTGGGAGGGGGCTTGCTCCCGAAGGCGGTGGGTCAGGCGGTTTTTGGTTGAATGAAATACCGCTTTCGCGAGCAGGCTCGCTCCCACAGGGGGATGCGTTTCAAATGTGGGAGGGGGCTTGCTCCCGAAGGCGGTGGGTCAGGCGGTTTTTGGTTGAATGAAATACCGCTTTCGCGAGCAGGCTCGCTCCCACAGGGGGATGCGTTTCAAATGTGGGAGGGGGCTTGCTCCCGAAGGCGGTGGGTCAGGCGGTTTTTGGTTGAATGAAATACCGCTTTCGCGAGCAGGCTCGCTCCCACAGGGGGATGCGTTTCAAATGTGGGAGGGGGCTTGCTCCCGAAGGCGGTGGGTCAGGCGGTTTTTGGTTGAATGAAATACCGCTTTCGCGAGCAGGCTCGCTCCCACAGGGGGATGCGTTTCAAATGTGGGAGGGGGCTTGCTCCCGAAGGCGGTGGGTCAGGCGGTTTTTGGTTGAATGAAATACCGCTTTCGCGAGCAGGCTCGCTCCCACAGGGGGATGCGTTTCAAATGTGGGAGGGGGCTTGCTCCCGAAGGCGGTGGGTCAGGCGGTTTTTGGTTGAATGAAATACCGCTTTCGCGAGCAGGCTCGCTCCCACAGGGGGATGCGTTTCAAATGTGGGAGGGGGCTTGCTCCCGAAGGCGGTGGGTCAGGCGGTTTTTGGTTGAATGAAATACCGCTTTCGCGAGCAGGCTCGCTCCCACAGGGGGATGCGTTTCAAATGTGGGAGGGGGCTTGCTCCCGAAGGCGGTGGGTCAGGCGGTTTTTGGTTGAATGGCGAGCCGCTTTGGCGAGCAGGCTCGCTCCCACAGTTGTTTTGTGGCGTTAAGGGATAAGGATAGTTTTGTCGCCACTGCCCTGATTCACCTCGGCATAGCGCTGCAACCCCTCCGCCAATGGCACCTCGACCAAACCCTGCGGCAATGGCAGCCGATCCTCATCGAAGAACCGCCCGAACTGCTCCAGCATCGCCGCGCAAGCTTGCACGCCATACAGCAGCGAGTTGATCCCGACCACCGAACCGCCCTTGCGGTACAGCGCCAGCGCCGGCAACTGCACATGGCCGTCGACCGGGGCCGCGATAATCGCGATACGACCGAACGGTGCCAGCGCCGCTACCGAGGCCGGCAGCCAGAAACCGGTGGTGTCGAAGATCACATCGGCGCCGCCGCTGTACACCGCGTGGACCTGTGCACCGAGGTCTTCGGGCTTATCCAGCTGAATTGTCTGAAAACCCTGTGCCTGCAAGTCCTTGACCTGCTCTGGCCGCCGCGCCGCCGCGAGTATCTGCGCCCCACGGACCTTGGCCAACGCCAACGCCGCCGTCGCCACCGCACCGCCACCGATCACCAGCAAACGGGTTTCAGCACTCACCAGGCTGCGTTCCAGCGCATCCCATGCCGTGGTGTACGGCACGCCGAGGCTGGCAGCCTGGGCGAAGCTCAGGTGCGACGGTTTATGCGCCACGCCGTTGGCCGGCAGCTTGACGAATTGCGCATGCGAGCCATCGGCGAAAAAGCCCAGTTCGCGCCCGGTGCCCCACACCTCCTGACCAAGTAAGGCCTGCGGCCCTGCAACCACGACGCCGGCGAAATCGCGCCCGGGAATCCGTGGCAATGTGGTGTAGGGGAAACGCCCGAGCACGTTCTTTACGTCGCTGGGGTTCAGACCGGCCGCCTTGATCTCGACCAGCACGTCGTCAGCGCCGGGCACCGGAGTGGCTACGTTGACCAAACGCAGGGAGGACAGGTCGCCGGTTTTATCGAATTGCAGTGCTTTCATGAGGACATCCACCGAAGAGAGAAAGAAAAATTCACGAGAACCAGCCAGCGACCAGTTGCCGACCCAGCGGCCACAACTGCTCACCCGCGAGCATGCCGAGCAGCCCCACCAGGGCGATGGCCGGAGGTGCCGGCGAACGAAAATGCAGCGCGCCATAGAGCAGGCCGACGCCCAGACCGATGGCCAGCGAAATCAGGTAGTTCATGGGGGAACTCCACCGCGTGAAAGGGATGGGCAGAGTCTAGGGAAGGATCGGCGGAGGCGCCGGCCAAGGACTTCTGAATTTCGGCCAAATCCGTTGAATTCGCCACACGCCACTGTAGGAGCGAGCCTGCTCGCGAATGCGATATGCCTGTGAAGAATGAAGTCACTGACCCGGCGCTTTCGCGAGCAGGCTCGCTCCCAAAGGGGTTGTGTTCAGGTGCTCATGAATTGCGAGGGTGCTACGCCCAGTTCCCGGCGGAACATGTCGCTGAAACTGCTCGGCGAATAGCCCAGCTGCCGAGCGATCGCACTCACTGGCACGCCCTGAATCAACTCCGCCACGGCCGTCGCCAGTTGCACCTGCCGCCGCCATTCGGCGAAGCCCATACCGAGGCTGTCCTTGAACAACCGCGCCAGCGTACGCACACTGGCCCCGGCGTTTTCCGCGTGCTGCTCGAAAGGAATGTCCAGCGACGGCGCCGCCATCACCGCCTGACACAGGTTCATCAGGCGCCGGTCGGAATCGTCCGGCATTGCGATCTTCAATTGCGAGCGCCGGGCACGCTTGAGCTCCAGCAACGCCAGACCGACCAATGCGTCGTAATAGGCCGGCTCACCGCTGTCACCCTGCTCGACCAGCCCGACGATCAACTCGCGCAGCAGCCCTGCAACCTCGATCACCTGCACCGTCGCATCCAGCGTCGCCGCCAGCGCCGGACGCAGGTAGATGTTGCGCATCTGCAAGTCCGAAACCACGCGAATCCCGTGCGGCACCCCGGGCGGCAACCACACCGCCCGTTGCGGCGGCACCACCAGCGCTTCATGCGGGGTCTCGACCCACATCACCCCGCTCATCGCATACAGCAACTGACCCCAGACATGCTCGTGCGGCTCGATGAATAACCCACGCGGATAGGTGCGCGCCAGCGGTTGCACCGGCACATCGGTATCACTCAGATCGGGAGGCGCAGCGAGGGCCATGGCGAGCATTCATTGGGGTTGGCAGAGCGGCCATGGTACCCAGTGCGCCGATGTGTCGCCAACGATAGATACCGTCGGACAATCCGAGTGAATTTTCCCGGCGCGCCGCGATCCTTCTAATACCACAGGGAGGAATACGGGCTTTATGAACAACGCAAAACTGTTTGTCATCGACTACACCCTTCACGGCACGCCCAAATCGTTCATTATCCGTTCGGACAAAATGGATAATGCCGAGGCGTGGCACTGGGCAAGCTGCGACGCCGGCGTGGGTCGCATCCCGCGTTTCGGCCGGGAAAAAGTGCAAAAGACCAGCAAACCGATGGCGGAAAAATTCGGCGTGGAAAATGTCACATGGCGACCGGCGAGCTAGACTCTCGCCAGGCAATGGGGACATTTGGGGGAATACACATGACCAGCATCTTCAGCCCGGCGCATCTGGACTACGGCCTTGACACCCTGTTCGGCCGCATCACCAAAAGCGTCGACTGTCGAGTGGGCCTGGAACCCGTCGAAGATGACCCATACTGCTTCGCCCTGCGCGTACCGGCACCGTTACCGGAAGACCTCGACCAGGCGAAAACCGTGGTGGTCAGGGTTGAAGGTCGACGGCTGCAAGGCACGGTACGCCATACCGAACGGCTGGATGATGAAAGCCTGAAACTGGAAGTGGAGCCTGATTAGGCTCCACTTTTTTTTGCATGTCGTCATTTGGGGTGGGCGCAATGGCAGCCCTTGCTTGAACACTCCTCGCCACCCTTGTGGTGGTGCGCGCAGGCTTCACAGCAGTAGTGTTTGCCGTGTACGGCGTAGGCGTGGTCGCCTTCCTTGATTGTGCATTTGCAGTTGGGGCAATCGCATTTTCTATCTGGCATGGGGGCGGACTCCTTTTTTGGTGGTTGTCTGCGGCTTGCCGGGGCAAGCCGTAAAGATCAGTGTAGGAGCTGCCGAAGGCTGCGAACTTTTGATCTGGATTTTTTCGAAGCAAGAGCAGTTCTGTTCTGCGTTTTACCTGCGGATTGGGGGATATCCGTTTCTGCGGGTGCTGCCGCTGGCGGCTTCGCTCTTACCGCGAGTCTCTTTTTCAAACGAAAAAAAGGAACCAAAAGGCTTTGCCTCCGGCGTACGGCACTTCGCTTAGGCTCAGCGTTCCCTCGCTGTGGTGTCCATCCGAAGGGGCTTGAGATCAACAGCCACGTCGAGAGCCAAAGGCATAGCAGATCAAAAGATCACAGCCTTCGGCAGTTCATGCATGGGATTGGGTGTATTCAGTTAGAGATTGGTTGGCGGGTAGGCCGTCTTCGCGAGCAAGCCCGCTCCCACAGTGGGGATGTGGGTGTTCAGTTGGAGATTGGTCGGCTCGTAGGCCGTCTTCGCGAGCAAGCCCGCTCCCACAGTGGGGATGTGGGTGTTCAGTTGGAGATTGGTCGGCTGGTAGGCCGCCTTCGCGAGCAAGCCCGCTCCCACAGTGGGAATGGGCGGGGTCAGTTGGAGATTGGTCGGCTCGTAGGCCGCCTTCGCGAGCAAGCCCGCTCCCACAATGGGAATGTGGGTGTTCAGTTGGAGATTGGTCGGCTCGTAGGCCGCCTTCGCGAGCAAGCCCGCTCCCACAATGGGAATGTGGGTGTTCAGTTGGAGATTGGTCGGCTCGTAGGCCGCCATCGCGAGCGGGCTCCTACAGTTTAAAGAGCGTGCCCGGCATGCGGCGAAGCCGCCCCACTCAAATGGCCGAGTGTCAGCTCGCCGAAAGCTCTTGATCTTGCCGTACCGGCCCCTTCGGCAGGCTGAGTGGAGGGGTTTATCCGGGGGTGGGAGCGCAGCGACCGTTTGGCGCAGCCAAACACATCGAGAGGAGGTGCAGCGAAGCAAACCGGAGGCGATGCCCCCGGATGAATCCCGCAATGAAGGAACCCGAGCCACGGCGAGGGCCGAACGCCGGGGCAAGCCTTTTTGGTTACTTTTGAGGCGTTTGTCAAAAGTGACCCGCCGTAAGGGCGGAACCCTGCTCAGCCCCCAACCCAAAAAACGGATATGCACCCAAAACTCAATCAGAACGACGAACACCGCTCCGGTACATAAAAACCAACGCCAACCCCAGACAAACCATCGCCAACACCCGAGAAGACGAAAGCTCGATCGCCGGATTCCCCAACCAGCCAAAATTATCGATCAACATCCCCATCCCCAACTGCCCGACAATCACCGCAACAGTCGCCACCGCCGTCCCCACCACCGGCACCGCACCGACCATCACCATCATGTAAACCACCCCGAACAAAGCACCGCAGACCTGCCACTTCGGCACATCGAGCAAACTCACCGCATGCGCCGGCTCGAAAAACACAATCAACAACCCGGTCGTCACCGCGCCGACAAAAAACGTCAGCAGACTGCTGCGCAACACCCCGACGGTCTCACCCAGGCGTCCATTGATCGCCGCCTGCACACTCAACACCGCACCGGCCAACACCACCACCGCCAACAAAATAACCAGACTCATCTTCAACCCCGCGCAATCAAAACCAGTGCCACCACAATCAGGCCCAGCGCCAGCCAGCGCTCGGCATTGACCTTCTTGCGCGTCGCGCCGAACCAGCCGAAATGGTCGATCAGCACACTCTTGCCCACCTGCCCCGAGAGAATCGCGATCATCGTCATCGCAATTCCGATATGTGGCGTCGCCAGGGTCAGCACCACCACATACATCGGTCCGAGAAAGCCGCCGATCAATTGCCAGCGCGGCAGATCGGTCAGCGCCGTGCCCTTCTGCGGCCCCGCGAACAGCAACAGCAGAAACAGGATCGCCGAGCCCACGCCGAAGATGCTCAAGGTCGCCCACAGATGCCCGACCTGAACCCCCAACGGCCCGAGCAGACCCGCCTCCACCGACAAGCCCATACCGGCCAGAATCACCAGCGGCAGCAACAACAGGCGCAACCCCGGCTTGCGCACCGGCGTCGCCACACTCACCTCATCCAACGTCTGCATAACCAAAACCTGTGCAAATAAACGATGGCGCGGATTATCGGCTGGCGACGCTGTGCGATAAATGGGAGCATCCGGACAACACTTTTGCGCAACCCGCACAGCAGGACGACTCATGCACGGGCTCAATGAACTGGGATTCAAGACACTCAGGCTGTTTGTGGCGGTGCTCGACCATGGCAGCTTTTCCGAAGTCGCCCGCCGCGAGGGTGTTGCGCCCTCTTCGATTTCGCGGCAAATCCAGTTGATGGAGCAGGCGCTGAACCAGCAATTGCTCTACCGCCACACCCGCGCCGTGACGCCAACGGAAGCCGGGCGCATGCTCGGCCACCACGCGCGGCTGGTGCTGGTGCAATTGGAGGAAGCCGAACAGGCGTTGCAGGAACAGCAAAGCGACCCCACCGGACTGGTGCGGATCAACGCGCCGGTGGTGTTCGGCCAACGGCATCTGACACCGTGGCTCGGGCAGTTATGTGCGCGCTATCCGAAGCTGCAACTGGACATCCAGCAGACCGACCATTACGTCGACCCGCTGCAGGAAGGCGCCGACCTGCTGTTCCGCATCGGCCCGCTGCACGATTCGAGCATGCAGGCACGGATTCTCGCACCGCACCGCTTTCAGGTCGCGGCCAGCCCGGCGTATCTCAAGCAGCACGGCACACCACAACATCCCGACGAACTCGCGCAACACCAGTGCCTGGCCTACAAAGGTGCGACCGGCCAGCAGCGCTGGTTCTTCCGGCAGGATCAGGGCGATTGGACACCCTACTCGGTCAAAGGCCCGATCACCGGCAACCACGCCGACACCCTCACCCAAGCCGCCGAACAGGGTCTGGGGCTGGTGATGTTTCCGTCATGGCTGATTGGTGAAGCGGTACGCGAAGGCACGCTGGTGCCGGTGCTGGGGGAATATCAGGTGTCGAACAGCCTGGAGCCGCAGCAGATTGCCGTGCTGTGGCCGGGGAGCCGGCGGCTGTCGGTGAAGGTGCGCACGGTGATTGATTTTTTCATGGAATGCTTCGGCGAAATCCCCTACTGGGACAGACCCTGAGCCTTGCACAAAACCCAATGTGGGAGCGGGCGTGCTCGCGAAAGCGTCGTGTCCGTCAGCCATTCTGTATCTGACACAGCGCATTCGCGAGCACGCCCGCTCCCACAAAGTTTTTGCAGCAACCTTTAAATACGGAACTGGCCCACCAGTTTGCCCAATCGCTGGCCAAGTTCGGCCAAGCTGCGCGAGGTCTGCGCGCCCAACTGGGTCTCATCCGCCACGCTGTCCACCGCCACCGCAATCTGATGCACGCTGCGGTTGATTTCCTCGGCCACCGCCGTTTGTTCCTCGGCAGCACTGGCGATCTGCGCGTTCATCGAGTTGATGGTCGCGATCAGCTCCGCCATCGCATCCAGCGACGCCCCGGCCTGATTGGCCTGCGCCGAGGTGCCATCGCCCGCCTCGCTGGACCGGCGCATCGCCTCGACCGCCGACTGCGTGCCCGCTTGCAAGCGATCGATCATGCCCTGAATTTCCTGGGTGCTGATCTGCGTGCGGCTGGCCAGTGCCCGCACTTCGTCCGCCACCACCGCAAAGCCACGCCCGGCCTCCCCGGCACGCGCCGCTTCAATTGCAGCGTTCAGCGCCAGCAGGTTGGTCTGCTCGGCAATCGAGCGGATCACCCCGAGCACGCCGACAATCGACGACACGTCCTGCTGCAGGCTGTCGAGTGACACGCCGCTGCTGCGAATGTCATCCACCAGCGCATGAATCTGTTTGATGCTGCCGGCCACCACGCGCTTGGCGCTCTGACCTTCTTCATCGGTCTGCTGTGCGGCGACGGCGGCATTCTGCGCGCTCTTGGCCACTTCCTGAGCGGCGGCAGACATCTCGTTGATCGCCGTGGCGACTTGATCGGTCTCGTGGCGCTGACGCTCCATCGCCTGATCAGAGCGCTGGGCCTGATCCGAGACCTGGGTCACCAGGCCAGTCAGTTGCGTGGTCATCTCGGTGATCTGCCGCACCAGGCCGTGGATCTTGTCGACGAAACGGTTGAACGAGCCAGCCAGTTCGCCGAGTTCGTCCTGGCTGGTGATGTTCAGCCGGCGCGTCAGGTCGCCCTCGCCCGCCGCGATGTCGTCGAGGTTGGCTTTCATCAGAGTCAGCGGCCGCAAAATGGCATTGGCCAGCAGCATCCCCGCTGCGGCGATCACCAACAGTACCAGCACCGCCACGCCGACGATGCTGAGGATCACGCCTTCCATCCGCTCCTGCACCTGGCCTTCGACCACCGCCACCTGCGCTTCAATGCCGTCGAGGTTGACCGACGTACCCACCGCCATGTCCCACTTCGCCAGGTACTCGGTGTAGCCGAGTTTCGGCACCAGCACGTTGGCGTTACCCGGCAACGGCGAGCTGTATTGCAGATAGTGGGTGCCGTCCTTCGCCACGCTCACCAGGCCGCGATTGACGTAAACGCCATTGGGGTCGCGGTTGTCCTTGAAGCTTTTGCCCACGCCTTCAGGGTCGTTGGCCTTGAACAGGCGCACGGTCTCGGAGTCGTAGCCGAAGAAGTAGCCGTCCTTGCCGTAGCGGATCCCCGACAGCAGCTTGATCGCCTGCGCCCGCGCCTCGTTGTCACCGGGGGCGGCTGCGTCATACAACGGCTTGATCGTGGTCATGGCCACGGCGACGTAACTTTGCAGCGTGGCCTTGGCGTCGGCGAGCAAACGCTCGCGGGTCTGCTCGACCTCGGTGTGCGCCTGTTGCTTGAGGATGAACAGCGTGGTCAGGCTGATGACCAGCGCAAAGAGCAACACCGGCAGGACGGCAAGCGACAGGACTTTGGCCTTGAGACTCAAGCGCATGGGGGGAGCTCACTCTTTTGGTTTTATTGGCGTGGTTAAAGGCGTTAACGGCACGCGCAAACAAAAGTTGAGTCTGGAGATGCCTCGTATCCCTGTGGGAGCGGTCTTGCTCGCGAAGGCGGTGTATCAGAAACACAATTGTTGACTGACACGACGCTTTCGCGAGCAAGCCCGCTCCCACAGTCTGGGATTTGTGGTGGTCAGAGGACCATCGCGGCCACCCAGCCGAACGCCAGCAACGGCAGGTTGTAATGCAGGAAGGTCGGGACCACCGTGTCCCAGATATGGTGATGCTGGCCGTCGATGTTCAGACCGGAGGTCGGCCCGAGGGTCGAATCCGAAGCCGGCGAACCAGCGTCGCCCAAGGCCCCGGCAGTGCCGACGATGCAGACGATCGCCAGCGGGCTGAAGCCCAGTTGCACGCACAGCGGCACGAAAATCGCCGCAAGGATCGGCACGGTGGAGAACGACGAACCGATGCCCATGGTCACCAGCAGCCCGACCAGCAACATCAACAGTGCGCCGACGCCCTTGCTGTGATTGATCCACGAAGCCGACGATTCGACCAGGGTCTGCACCTGCCCGGTGGCCTTCATCACTTCGGCGAACCCGGACGCGGCGATCATGATGAAGCCGATCATCGCCATCATCTTCATGCCTTCGGTGAACAGGTCATCGGTCTCGCGCCACTTGACGATGCCCGACACCGAGAAGATCAGAAAACCGACCAGCGCCCCGATAATCATCGAGTCCAGCAGCAGTTGCACAATGAACGCCGCTGCAATCGCCACACCGGCGATCATCAGGCTTAGCGGGTTGTACTGCACCGCTACCTGCTCGACTTGCTCGATTTTCGCCAGGTCGTAGACGCGCTTCTTGCGGTAACTGATGAATGCCATGGCCAGGCCGAACACCATGCCCAGCGCCGGAATGCCCATGGCGTGGGTGACGTTGATGCCACTGATGTCGACGCCACTGCGCGCGACGTTGGCCAGCAGGATTTCATTGAGGAAGATGTTGCCGAAACCCACCGGCAGGAACATGTACGGGGTGATCAGGCCGAAGGTCATGACGCAGGCGATCAGACGACGATCGAGTTGCAGCTTGGTCAGCACATATAAAAGCGGCGGCACCAGCAGTGGAATGAACGCAATGTGGATCGGCAGGATGTTCTGCGAGGCAATCGCCACCACCCAGAGCAGGCCGATCAGCAGCCATTTGACGCTGCCGCCACCGGTCGCGTGTTGCCGGTCAACCATCGCCAGGGCCTTGTCGGCCAGCGCATGGGCCAGACCGGACTTGGCAATCGCCACCGCGAAAGCGCCGAGCAGCGCGTAGGACAACGCCACGGTCGCCCCCCCGCCCAGGCCGCTGTTGAACGCCTTGAGCGTGGCGTCGATGCCCAGACCACCGGTCAGGCCACCGACCAGCGCACCGACGATCAGGGCGATCACCACGTGCACACGGGACAGGCTGAGGATCAGCATGATGCCGACCGCAGCAATCACTGCATTCATTTCACTACCTCAAAAAACACTGCGATGAAATTATCACCGCCAGACAGGATGAGTCCGCCCACGGAGCACCGGCGGATTTGCAAAGAGGGTCTTATTAGAAGGGCGCGCACTGTGCCGCAGAGTGACCGCAGTGTCAAAGCGAGCGAATGTAACAACCGATGAAGAACCCTGTAGGCGGAATTCGGCGACTGCGGCAATCGGTCATATTGCACTTGAACAATAAAGAAAGCTGAAACGCGGCCGTTACAGTGCAAAGTCTCAGATATTTATCGAATAAGGACGTCTCCATGTCGCTCAGACAACTTTCCATTCAATGGAAAATCACCCTGCTCGCCGGCCTCTGCCTGGCGGGCATCGTGACCCTGCTGGTGGGTCTTTCGCTGTACCGCATGGAGCACAGCTCCGAGCTGGTGAAGGCGTCGAGCATGGAGATGCTGACCGAATCGGCCCAGGCGCGCATTGAATCGCAAGGCGAAGTGCAGGCTGCCGGCATTCGCCAGCAGTTCATGGACGCCTATCAATACGGCCATGGCTTCTCGCGCCAGGTGCTGTTCCTGCGTGAACAGGCAGAAAAGCGCTTCCTCGATGCCTTCGATCTGCGCGAAGACATGACCCGTCAGGTCAAATCCGCCCTGCAGGCCAACCCGGAACTGCTCGGCCTGTCGCTGGTGTTCGAAGCCAACGCACTGGACGGCAAGGATGAACTGTTCGCCGGTCAGGCCGAACTGGGCAGCAACGACAAGGGCCGTTTCGCCTTGTACTGGTCGCAGCCGACTCCCGGCAAAGTCACCTCGATGGCCCTGCCGGAAAGCGACATGGCCGACACCAGCACCGGCCCCAGCGGCCAGGCCGCCAACGCCTGGTTCACCTGCCCGCGCACCACGCTCAAGCCGTGCGTGATCGAACCGTACTTCTACGTGATCGACGGCCAGAACGTACTGATGACCAGCATCGTCTTCCCGCTGATGGTCAACGGCAAAGTGATCGCCTCGCTGTCGGTGGACATCAACCTCAACAGCCTGCAAGCGATCAGCCAGGGCGCGAGCAAAAAGCTCTATGACGGCCAGACCGCCGTGAGCATCATCAGCCCCACCGGCCTGCTCGCCGGTTACAGCCCGGACGCGAGCAAGCTGAGCAAGCGTCTGGATGCCGTGGACACCGTCAGCGGTGCTGAACTGCTGCGTCAACTCGGCGCCAGCAGCAGCGTCAGCAGCCTGCACAGCAACGGCCAGTTGAAAGTGCTGTCGCCGTTCCAGCCGATCCCCGGCGGCCCGGCGTGGGGCGTATTGCTCGATGTGCCGGAAAAGGTCCTGGTCAGCCGCGCCGAAGCACTCAAGCAGCAACTGGATGCGAGCAACAATTCAGGCACCCTGATCGAACTGAGCCTCGGCGTGCTCGCAGCCTTGGTCGGCTTGCTGCTGGTGTGGCTGATGGCGCGCAGCGTGACCCGGCCGATCCTCGGCGTGGCCAACATGCTCGAAGACATCGCCAGTGGCGAAGGTGATCTGACCCGCCGTCTGGCCTATGACAAACAGGATGAGCTCGGGCAGTTGGCCGGCTGGTTCAACAAGTTCCTCGACAAGTTGCAGCCAATCATCGCCGAGGTGAAACGCTCGGTGCAGGACGCACGCAACACCGCCGACCAGTCTTCGGCCATTGCCACCCAGACCAGCGCTGGCATGGAGCAGCAATACCGCCAGGTCGATCAGGTCGCCACCGCGTCTCACGAAATGAGCGCCACCGCGCAAGACGTCGCACGCAGCGCCGCGCAAGCCGCCGAAGCGGCAAAGGACGCCGATCGCGCCACGCGTCAGGGCCTGACCGTGATCGACCGCACCACCGCGAGCATCGACACCCTCGCCGCCGACATGAGCGCAGCGATGGTCCAGGTCGAAGGCCTGGCCGCCAACAGCGAGAAGATCGGCACCGTGCTGGAAACCATCCGCGCCATCGCCGAACAAACCAACCTGCTGGCGCTCAACGCCGCGATCGAAGCGGCGCGTGCCGGTGAGGCCGGTCGTGGTTTTGCCGTGGTCGCCGACGAGGTGCGCAACCTCGCCCGCCGCACGCAGGAATCGGTGGAAGAAACCCGTCAAGTGATTGAGCAACTGCAGACCGGCACCCAGGACGTGGTCGGCTCGATGGGCAACAGTCATCGTCAGGCCCAGGGCAGTGTCGAACAGGTCGGGCAAGCGGTGACCGCACTGCGCCAGATCGGCGATGCAGTGACGGTGATCAGCGACATGAACCTGCAGATCGCCAGCGCGGCGGAAGAACAGAGCGCGGTGGCCGAGGAGATCAACAACAACGTGGCGACCATCCGTGACGTGACCGAATCGCTGTCCGGGCAGGCCAACGAGTCGGCGCGGGTGAGTCAGTCGCTAAACAGCCTGGCGAATCAGCAGCAGAGCCTGATGGATCAGTTCCGGGTCTGACGCGGACTTGCATCCAGCTGAATTCCAATGTGGGAGCGGGCTTGCTCGCGAAAGCGGTGTATCAGACAAAGCAATACTGACTGACACACTGCCTTCGCGAGCAAGCCCGCTCCCACAGGGGGTTGGGGACTGACCGGGATCAGCGTTTAGGCAACTCGATCACCACCTTCAACCCGCCCCACTCGCTCTCGCCCAACACCAGCAACCCGCCCCACGTCTCGACGATGTCCCGGACGATCCCCAGCCCCAGACCATGACCATGAGTCTGCTCATCCAGTCTCGTGCCCCGACTGAACACCTGACTGCGCTGCTGTTCGGGGATCCCCGGGCCGTCATCTTCCACGCTCAGGGCAAAGCCATCCGTGCGCTCGATCACACTCAGGCGCACTTCGGCGTCCGCCCATTTGCAGGCGTTGTCCAGCAGGTTGCCGAGCAGCTCCAGCAAATCCTCACGGTCCCATGGCAGTTGCAGACCCGGCGGCGCGACGTAGCTCAGCGCCAAATGCTCGCCGTGGATCATGTTCAGCGTCGCCAACAGTCCCGGCAGTTCCGCGTCACAATCGAACAGCGCACCGGGCAGCGCATCACCGGACAGGCGCGCGCGATTCAGTTCGCGATTGAGCCGCTGCTGCACCTGTTCCAGTTGGTCCTTGAGAATCTTGCGCAACTCCGGATGCGCATCGAGTTTTTCGCTCGACGCCAGGCTCAACAGCACCGCCAGCGGCGTCTTCAACGCATGCCCCAGATTGCCCAGCGCATTGCGTGAGCGCTTGAGGCTGTCTTCGGTGTGGGCGAGCAAATGGTTGATCTGCGCCACCAGTGGCTCCAGTTCCACCGGCACCTGATCGTCGAGTTGCGAACGCTGGCCCTGCTGCAACTGGGCGATCTGCTCGCGCGCCCGCTCCAGCGGGCGCAAGGCGCGGCGCACGGTGATGCGCTGCAGCAGCAGAATCAGCAGCAAACCGGCCAGCCCGAGACCAAGCCCGATCTGACGCATGCGCTGGAAGCTCTCGCGCACCGGGGTGTAATCCTGCGCGACACTGATCGAGATCGACTGCCCCAGGCGCCGGTAATCGGAACGCAACACCAGCAACTGCTGGCCGTCCGGGCCCAGTTGCAGGTTGCTGTGCAGACCGGGATGTTCGAGCAGCGGCAAGTCCTGATCCCACAGCGACCGCGAGCGCCAGTGGCTGTCGGCAAAATCGATACGGAAGTAATGCCCGGAAAACGGTCGCTGATACGCCGGCGACAGGTGCCGCTCATCCAGTTGCAAGCCTTGCGGGCCACGCACCAGCGCCACCAGCAGGCTTTCGCTGTCGTTGCGCAAGCCGGCTTCGAGATAGCGCTGCAGCCCCACTTCGAACAACCACAGGCTGATCTGCGCCAGCACCACGCCGACGATCACCATCACGCTGATCAACCCCAGGCTCAAGCGGCGCTGGATCGACCTCACGAAGCTTGTCCGCCGAACAGGTAACCCTGGCCGCGACGGGTTTCGATCACGGCTTTGCCCAGCTTGCGCCGCAGGTGATTGACGTGGACTTCGAGAACGTTGGAATCACGCTCGGTCTCGCCGTCGTAGAGGTGCTCGGCGAGGTGGGTTTTCGACAGGATCTGTTCCGGGTGCAGCATGAAATAGCGCAGCAGGCGGAATTCGGCGGCGGTCAGTTGAATCTCGCTGCCGTCGCGCATCACGCATTGACGACCCTCATCCAGATGCAGCCCCGCGGCCTTCAGCGTCGGCTGGTTGGCCTGGCCCTTGGAGCGGCGCAACAGCGACTGCACCCGCAAGTGCAGCTCTTCGGGATGAAACGGTTTGGTCAGGTAATCGTCGGCACCGGCCTTCAGGCCTTCGATGCGCTCGGCCCAGGAATCGCGGGCGGTGAGGATCAGCACCGGGGTCGACAGGCCTCCGGCGCGCCATTGCGCCAACACCTCAAGCCCCGGAACGCCGGGCAGACCGAGGTCAAGGATGATCAGGTCATAAGGCTCGCTGCTGCCCTGATAGACCGCATCGCGCCCGTCCGCCAACCAGTCCACCGCATAACCCTGACGTTGCAGGCCGGCGAGCAATTCGTCGGCCAGCGGCACGTGGTCTTCCACCAGAAGCAAACGCATCGATCAATCTTCCTTGTCTTTCAGTAATTCGCCGCTGTCGGCCTTCAGGTGCAACTCGCGCGCCACCCCGTCGACTGTCAGCAGCTCGACTTCGTAAACATAGACGTCGTGCTTTTCCTCCAGCTCGACTTCCAGCAGTTTGGCCCCCGGATAGCGATCCAGCGCCTTTTGCAGCACTTGCTCCAGCGGCAGAATCACCCCCTGCTGACGCAGGCGCAGCGCTTCATCGGGGCCAAGATCACGGGCCACCGCCACCGAGCAGAATGCCAATAGCACCAGGGCCAGGCGGCTCCCGGTGCGTGGCTGTAACAAATACGGCTTCATTAAGTATCCTGATGATCCTTGAGCACTTGCCCACTGACCGCGTCCAATTCCAGGTCCCACTCCAACCCCTGTGGGTCACGCATTTCGATCTGGTAGATGTACTTGCCGTACTGCTCTTCCAGCTCGGTATCGGTGATGGTCGAACCCGGGTGTTTGGCCAGCGCCGTGGCGTTGAGCTTCTCGAAGGACACGATAGTACCAGCGTCGCGCAGGCGCAGGGCTTCATCGGGGCCAAGATCGCGGGCGTGGGCGAGGCTGGCAGTCAGGCCGATGATCGAGGCAATGGACAGGGCAGTCAGGGTTTTCATGAGTGTCTCCGTTTTTTATGTGTTGCTCCGGTCGGCACCTTAGCGGGATCAACTTAACTGAAACTGAATGGCCATCATTGCCCCGGCTCAACACATTTCCCCCTGTAGGAGTGAGCCTGCTCGCGATAGCGGTGTGTCATTCAACATTCACGTATCTGATACAACGCTTTCGCGAGCAGGCTCACTCCTACAAGGTTTTGCAACATGTGCTTATAATTGTTCGCTTGCTAACGATCGAGACCGGTATGACCGCCATCCACATCAAGTTCCCCGCCCTCACCCTCAAGGCTGGCCCTCGGGCCATGGCGCGCATTCGTGCCCAGGGCCTGAACGCCGCTGACGTCGGCACCCTGCCCGGTGCCGCCGGAGGGCCGAAGGCACTGGGGATTCAGGGGCTGGATCTGGCGTTGTTCGGCGAATGGCTGCCCAGCGCGCCGCGTGAGCGCTCGCTGATCGGCGCGTCGGTCGGCTCCTGGCGCTTCGCCAGCGCCTGTCTGCCGGATGCAGCCGAAGGCATTCGCCGTCTCGGCCAACTGTACACCGAGCAGAATTTCAACAAGGGCGTGAGCATGGCCGAGATCAGCCAGAGCTCGCAGCGCATGCTCAATGACCTGCTCGACGGCCGCGATGCCAGCATCCTCAACAATGCCGACTACCGCCTGAACATCATGGTGGTCAAAAGCCACGGGCGCCTGGCCGATGACCATCGCGCTCGCCTCGGCCTGGCGCTGGGTTCGGTGATCGCCGATAACCTGCGCGGGCGCGCGCGGCTGTCGCGGCACTTCGAACGCCTGATCATTCACGACCCGCGCCTCGCGCCACCGGTCAACGCGCTGCACGACTTCCCGTCACGCTTCGTCGCCCTCAACGCCGGCAACCTGCGGCAGGCGCTGCTGGCCTCCGGCTCGATCCCGATGGTCATGGAAGGCGTGCGCGACCTGCCGGGTGCCGGCGCCGGCACGTTCCGCGACGGCGGTCTGCTCGACTATCACCTCGACCTGCCCTACAGCGGCGACGGCATCGTGCTCTATCCACACTTCACCGGCCGGGTGATCCCCGGCTGGTTCGACAAGACCCTGCCCTGGCGCCGCGCCTCGGTCGAGCGCTTGCAGGACGTGCTGTTGCTCGCGCCATCGAAGGAGTATCTGGCGCGCCTGCCTTACGGCAAGCTGCCCGACCGCAACGACTTCAAGCGCTTCATGGGGGATGCGCCGAGCCGGCAGAAATACTGGCACGCGGCAATGGACGAGAGCCGCCGCCTGGGCGACGAGTTTCTTGAGCTGAGCGCCAGCGGTCGCCTCGCCGAGCGCTTGCTGACCCTTTAGTCAGTGTTTTCCCGCATCGCCAAACACAAGCTGGTAAACTCGCCGCCTGCCCGAATCGCTGCGGCGAACGCCACCTGAACAGAGCCGAAAATACTGTGGAAATCTTCAAGGAATTTACATTCGAATCCGCCCACCGCCTGCCGCACGTACCGGACGGCCACAAGTGCGGCCGCCTGCACGGTCACTCGTTCAAAGTGGCGATTCACCTCAGCGGCGACCTCGATCCGCACACTGGCTGGATCCGCGACTTCTCGGAAATCAAGGCGATCTTCAAGCCGCTGTACGAGCGTCTGGACCACAATTACCTGAACGATATTCCCGGCCTGGAAAACCCGACCAGCGAAGTGCTGGCGAAATTCATCTGGAATGAATTGAAGCCACTGCTGCCGGAACTCAGCGCGATCCGGATTCACGAGACCTGCACCAGTGGTTGCATCTATCGCGGCGAATAACGCAACGCGAATCCCCCTTGTAGGAGTGAGCCTGCTCGCGATAGCAGATTGAGATTCAACATAGATGTCGACTGATACACCGCTATCGCGAGCAGGCTCACTCCTACAAAGGATCGGTGTTTGTCAGGAAAACAGAGAACAGCCCCCGAGGCTGTTTTTTTATGCCTATGCTTTTTGGCTCAAACCCGCCAAGAGGACAGGCCGATGACGGACTGGCTGCTGGATCAGGTCTTTGATTTCAACGGGCATCAAATACGCCATGCCGTGCGCGGTGACGGCCCGCCGCTGGTGTTCGTGCATGGCACACCGTTTTCTTCCTGTGTGTGGCACCGCATCGCGCCGCATTTCTTCGCCAGCCACCGGGTGCATTATTTCGACCTCCTGGGCTACGGGCGCTCCGCTAAACCTCACGCCGATGTTTCCCTCGGCGTGCAGAATCAACTTCTCTCGCGGTTGCTCGATCACTGGAACATCCAGCGCCCGGACGTGGTCGCCCACGACTTCGGCGGCGCCACCGCGTTGCGCACGCATTTGCTCAATGGCAAGGACTACCGCAGCCTCACGCTGATCGATCCGGTGGCGCTGACGCCGTGGGGTTCGCCGTTCGTGCAGCATGTCCGCCGGCATGAAGCGGCGTTCAGCGGCCTGCCGGACTACATCCAGCGCGCCATCGTCCCGACCTACATTCGCGGGGCGATTCACCGCGACATCCCCGACGCCGAACTGGCGCCCTACGTGCAACCGTGGCTCGGCGATCCGGGGCAAGCGGCGTTCTATCGGCAGATCGCGCAAATGGACGAACGCTATACCCAAGAAGCCGAAAGTTTGTACCCGATGATTCGCTGCCCGGTGCAGATTCTCTGGGGGGAAGAGGATCAGTGGATCCCCATCGAACGGGGCCGGGCGTTGCACGCGATGATCCCCGGTGCGCAATTCCACGCCATCCGCAACGCCGGCCACCTCGTCCAGGAAGACGCCCCCGAAGCCATCGTCGCCGCGTTATTGAGATTTCTCTGACCCATACCCAATCCCTTGTGGGAGCGAGCCTGCTCGCGAATACGGAATGTCAGTCACTGCAGAGGTCGCGTGACACTCCGCTTTCGCGAGCAGGCTCGCTCCCACATTGGGCTTCGGTGCGCCCAGTTGCACTGCTTTCGCGCCAATCCACACGACTCGTCTATACATACCCGCGCCAATCGGCATTTGGCACGACCACTGCAACCCACCCCGCGTCCTCCCCTTTCAGCAAGGAACGCCCCCATGACGCAGAACGATCCCGGTAACGACTACCCCCTCAGCGAAGTCCCCCTGCACGCACGCAAAGGCCTGGCCTCGACGGCGATGGTGCTGCTGGGTTTCACCTTCTTCACCGCGACCATGTTTGCTGGCGGCAAGCTCGGCGTGGCCTTCAGTTTCAGTGAGATGCTCGTGGTGATCATCGTCGGCAATCTGCTGCTCGGGCTGTACGCGGCAGGCCTGGGTTACATCGCCTTCAAGAGCGGCCTCAACTCGGTGTTGATGGGGCGATTCTGTTTCGGCGAGGTCGGCAGCAAGCTCAGCGACCTGATCCTCGGTTTCACTCAGATCGGCTGGTACGCCTGGGGCACCGCGACCGCTGCGGTAGTGCTGGGCAAATACTTTGAACTGGATCAAGGCACAGTGCTCGGCCTGATGGTGCTGTTCGGCCTGATGTTCTGCGCCACGGCGTATGTCGGTTATCGCGGTCTGGAGATTCTGTCGTACATCGCGGTGCCGGCGATGATGCTGCTGCTGATGCTGTCGATGTGGGTCGCCACGGTCAAAGTCGGCGGCCTCGACGGTTTGCTCAGCGTGGTGCCGACGGGTTCACTGGACTGGTCGACCGCGATCACCCTGGTGTTCGGCACCTTCGTCAGCGGCGCGACCCAAGCCACCAACTGGACACGCTTCTCGCGTTCGGCACGGGTAGCGGTACTGGCCAGCCTGATCGGTTTTTTCATCGGCAACGGTCTTATGGTGCTGATCGGCGCCTACGGTGCGATCGTCTATCAGCAGCCGGACGTGGTTGAGGTGTTGCTGTTGCAAGGCTTCGCCATGGCGGCGATGGCGATGCTGTTACTCAATATCTGGAGCACTCAGGACAACACCATCTACAACTTCGCCGTCGCCGGTTGCAACCTGCTGCGCACCGGACGGCGCAAGACGGTGACCCTGGCGGGTGCGGTGATCGGCACCCTGCTCGCCTTGCTGGGCATGTACGACATGCTGGTGCCCTACCTGATTCTGCTGGGCACGGTGATCCCACCGATTGGCGGGGTGATCATGGCCGACTTTTTCTTCCGCTGGCGCGGGCGCTATCCACGCCTGGCCGACGCGCGGCTGCCGGCATTCAACTGGCCGGGGCTGGGAGCTTACGCGGTCGGCACGCTCGCTGCGTTCCACTCGCCGTGGATCGCGCCGCTGGTAGGGATCGCCGCCGCCGCGCTAACGTATGTCATCGTCACCGGCCTGCTCGGCGCCCGTCGCGCCACTGCGCCACTACAAGACCTATAAGAAGGATTCGCCTGATGCACATCATCAACGCCCGACTGCGTAACCAGGAAGGTTTGCACGAATTGCACCTCGAAGACGGCCTGATCCGCAGCATCGGCCGCCAGACCGAAGCCCCGAACCTCAACCCCGGCGACCTCGACGCCGGCGGCAATCTGGTGGTGCCGCCGTTCGTCGAACCGCACATTCATCTCGACGCCACCCTCACCGCCGGCGAGCCGCGCTGGAACATGAGCGGCACACTGTTCGAGGGCATCGAGTGCTGGGGCGAACGCAAGGTCACCATCACCGAAGAGGACACCAAGACCCGCGCCAAGAAGACCATTCAGACGCTGGCCGCCCATGGCATCCAGCACGTGCGCACCCACGTCAACGTCACCGACCCGCAGCTCACGGCGCTCAAGGCGATGCTCGAAGTGCGCGAGGAAAGCCGTCATCTCATCGACCTGCAAATCGTTGCGTTCCCGCAGGAAGGCATCGAGTCGTTCCGCAACGGTCGCGAGCTGATGGAAGAAGCGATTCGCATGGGCGCCGATGTGGTCGGTGGCATTCCGCATTTCGAGTACACCCGCGATCAGGGCGTCAGCTCAGTGAAGTTTCTGATGGACCTGGCCGAACGTACCGGCTGCCTGGTGGACGTGCACTGCGACGAAACCGACGACCCGCATTCGCGCTTCCTCGAAGTGCTCGCCGAAGAGGCGCGCAGCCGCGACATGGGCGCACGGGTCACCGCCAGCCACACCACGGCGATGGGCTCTTACGACAACGCCTACTGCGCCAAACTGTTCCGCCTGCTCGGGCATTCCGGGATCAGTTTTGTCTCGTGCCCGACCGAAAGCATTCACTTGCAGGGGCGCTTCGACAACTTCCCGAAACGCCGTGGCGTGACCCGGGTCAACGAGCTGCTCGAAGCCGGCATGAACGTGTGTTTCGGCCAGGACTCCATCGTCGATCCGTGGTACCCGCTGGGCAACGGCAACATCCTGCGCGTGCTCGAAGCCGGCTTGCACATCTGCCACATGCTCGGTTACCGCAACTTGCAGAACGCGCTGGATTTGGTCACCGACAACAGCGCCAGGGCCATGCACCTGGGCGAACGTTACGGGTTGGAACCGGGTCGCCCGGCAAACCTGCTGATTCTGTCGGCGGACAGCGATTACGAAGTGATCCGCAGCCAGGGTCTGCCGCTGTATTCGATTCGCGGTGGCAAAGTGCTGATGAAGCGGCAGATGCCGGTGGTGGAGTTCAGTGCCGATCTGAGCTGAATCGACTGGCCCCTTCGCGAGCAGGCTCGCTCCCACATGGGCTGCATTTCCCTGTAGGAGTGAGCCTGCTCGCGATCACGCACGGGGCTGCATTCCCTGTGGGAGCGAGCCTGCTCGCGAAGGCGATTGCCGCTTCAACCCATCGATCGAGCCGTACCAAACAGCCTCACCCGCACCAATTCCCCCCGCTCCTGTTCAAGCAAAACAGGCGCCGTCCCGCCCGGCATGACCACCTGCACCGCACCGCTCGCCACCCAGCCCACCGACCACGCCGCACAAGCCACCGCGCTGGCACTGGTGCCGGAAGACGCCGTCGGCCCTTCCCCGCGCTCGAACACCCGGGCGACGATGCGTTGCGCCGATTCGCGCGCGGCCCACTGCAGATTAACGCCCGCCGGACAAGGTTGCCCGGCGCCGACGGGCATGGCGTAAGCGATACGGGTCAGGCCTTCGGCCCAGGGCGATTCGCCCATTTGCCGATTGCTCGGCAACGCGGCAACGTCGGTCAGCAACGTCACGCAATGCGGGTTGCCGATGCGCACGAACTGACTGTGCTGCCACGCGGGATCGAGCTGGGCCAATGGCGCTACGTGGCTGACTTCATGACCATTGAACTCACGACGTTCAACAGTCTGCGCACCCACCGCCGACGGCCCGAAGCACGGTTGACCGAGGTCCAGCCAGAAGCCGCGCACACCGTCGACTTCCGCTGGTTTCACCGAGGTTTCCACGGCGTCACCCTTGTCGTGATAAACCCGCAATAACGCGCCTTCCGCCGGCATCAATGCCTGCTCCAGCAACGATTGGGAAAAAATCGTCAGGCCGTTGCCGCTGCGCTCTGCCAGGGTGCCGTCGGTGTTGACGATCAGCACGTCGAACGGCGGCGCTGACTGGAACGGACCGATCAACAGGCCATCGCTGCGGTGGGATTTGCTGCCGGCCGGGCGTTCGCCTTCGGGCCAGTCGCAACACAGGGCAATCGCCGCCTGACTCCATGCCGGTCTCGACAAAGCACACTGCGCGGCACCGATCGGCAAATCGATCCCCGAATCGCGAAGTGTCTGCGGCGAAATCACCCCGTAAATATTGCCCCGCGCATCAAAGAACTGCGTCATCACCGACCCTTACTGTTAAATCCCCTGAAGCGGCCACTGTAAAACGCAATCGCCTGCGGGAGCGAGCCTGCTCACGAAGGCGGTCTGTCAGGCACCCGGTGTTTCGCCTGAACCACCGCCTTCGCGAGCAAGCCCGCTCCCACAGGAATCCGTGCATGACAGCAGATCTGTGAGCGCCCGCCTTTCAATGTGGGAGCGAGCCTGCTCACGAAGGCGGTCTGTCAGGCACCCGGTGTTTCGCCTGAACCACCGCCTTCGCGAGCAAGCCCGCTCCCACAGGAATCCGTGCATGACAGCAGACCTGTGAGCGCCCGCCTTTCAATGTGGGAGTGGGCTTGCTCACGAAGGCAGTCTGTCAGGCACCCGGTGTTTCGCCTGAGCCGCCGCTTTCGCGAGCAAGCCCGCTCCCACAGGAATCCGTGCATGACAGCAGACCTGTGAGCGCTCGCCTTTCAATGTGGGAGTGGGCTTGCTCGCGAAGGCGGTCTGTCAGGCACCCGTTGTTTCGCCTGAACCACCGCCTTCGCGAGCAAGCCCGCTCCCACAGGAATCCGTGCATGACAGCAGACCTGTGAGCGCTCGCCTTTCAATGTGGGAGTGGGCTTGCTCACGAAGGCGGTCTGTCAGGCACCCGGTGTTTCGCCTGAACCACCGCTTTCGCGAGCAAGCCCGCTCCCACAGGAATCCGTGCATGACAGCAGACCTGTGAGCGCTCGCCTTTCAATGTGGGAGTGGGCTTGCTCGCGAAGGCGGTCTGTCAGGCACCCGGTGTTTCGCCTGAACCACCGCCTTCGCGAGCAAGCCCGCTCCCACAGGAATCTGTGCATGACAGCAGACCTGTGAGCGCCCGCCTTTCAATGTGGGAGTGAGCCTGCTCACGAAGGCGGTCTGTCAGGCATCCGGTTTTCGCCTGAACTGCCGCTTTCGCGAGCAAGCCCGCTCCCACAGGAATCTGCGCATGACAGCAAATCGCTGAGCGCCCGCCTTTCAATGTGGGAGTGGGCTTGCTCACGAAGGCGGTCTGTCAGGCATCCGGTTTTCGCCTGAACCACCGCCTTCGCGAGCAAGCCCGCTCCCACAGGAATCTGTGCATGACAGCAGATCTGTGAGCGCCCGCCTTTCAATGTGGGAGTGGGCTTGCTCACGAAGGCGGTCTGTCAGGCACCCGGTGTTTCGCCTGAACCACCGCTTTCGCGAGCAAGCCCGCTCCCACAGGAATCTGCGCATGACAGCAAATCTGTGAGCGCCCGCCTTTCAATGTGGGAGCGGGCTTGCTCGCGAAAGCGGCGCATCAGTCGATATATTTTTTGACTGACACTGCGCTATCGCAAGCAGGCGAACGCCTACAGGTTAGGATGTCGGCTGCACTTCCCCGTGACCTGCGATCGAACCTCGCCGCGCCAGTATGGTCATTCGGGGACGCGACGTTTTTTGCCAAGGATCGATATGACCAGCCTCAACCCCCAAGACACCTTCGTCCCCGGACGCCTGCAACAGATGTCGACGCGCATCGCTTTCTTCATCGCCGGACTCGGCATTGCCGCGTGGGCGCCGCTGGTGCCGTACGCCAAGGCCCGGGCCGGGCTCGATGAAGGGACGTTGGGCATGCTGTTGCTGTGCCTGGGGGTTGGCTCGATTCTGGCGATGCCGCTGGCGGGGATTCTCGCCACTCGGTTCGGTTGCCGCAAAGTGGCCACCGGCGGCACCCTGCTGATTTGCGCGGCGTTGCCGTTGCTGGCGACGGTGTCGTCGATTCCGGCGTTGATCGCCACGCTGTTCATGTTCGGCGCCGGTTTGGGCACGGTGGATTCAACCGTCAACCTGCAAGCGGTGATCGTCGAACGGGCCAGCGGTAAAAACATGATGTCGGGGTTTCACGGCCTGTTCAGCCTCGGCGGGATTGTCGGCGCGGCGGGTGTCAGTGCCCTGCTCGGCCTTGGGCTGACGCCGCTGGCGGCAATGCTGGTGGTGGTTGCGGTGTTGATCGGTGCGCTGTTCAAAGCGGTGCCCCACATGCTGCCGTACGGCAGTGAAAGCTCGGGACCGGCGTTCGCCGTGCCCCACGGCATCGTGCTGTTCATCGGCGGGATGTGTTTCATCGTGTTCCTCACCGAAGGCGCGGCGCTGGACTGGAGCGCAGTGTTCCTCGCGCAGGAACGCGGAATCGACACGGCGTACGCGGGTCTGGGTTACGCAGCATTTGCCCTGACCATGACGGCGGGACGCTTGATGGGGGACCGGATCGTGCGCAGTGTGGGGGCCACGCGGATTATTCTGTTCGGCGGTCTGTTGGCGGCGGCCGGCCTGTTTCTGGCGACCTTCGCCCCGAGCTGGGAGGCGGCGCTGGTGGGCTATGCGCTGGTTGGTGCCGGTTGCTCGAACATCGTGCCAGTGCTCTACACCGCTGTGGGCAAGCAGACGGTGATGCCGGAAAGCATCGCGGTGCCAGCCATTACTACATTGGGTTATGCAGGGATTCTGGCGGGGCCGGCGGTGATCGGTTTTGTCGCCCATGCCAGCAGTTTGAGTTTCGCTTTCGGGCTGATGGCGGTGCTGCTGGTGGCAGTGGCCATCGGCGGCAAAACACTCAAAGTCTAAAAGCCTCGCGAGCAGGCTCACGCCTACAAGTATCACCCTGAATCTGTAGGAGTGAGCCTGCTCGCGACGGGGACGACACGGTTTATCAGAAACCTACACTGGCCTGCACAAAGAACGTCCGCGGCGCGCCTACATACATCCCCGAGTTGTTGTCGCTGGAACGGGTGAAGTACTGCTTGTCGAAGATGTTTTTCACCCCGGCGCCGAGCTTCAGGTTCGAAACCTGCGGGCCGAAGTCATACCCGCCGCGCACGTTCCAGGTCACGTAGCCCGGGATGTCGCCGTACTGTCCGTCGGCCGTGCCTTCGGTGATGTAGTTGCCGTTGAAGCTGCCATCGGCGTTGACCCCGGTGCCCGGCGAGCGCTGCTTCGATTGGGCAAAACCGTCGATGTTGTATGTCCAGCGATTGATGTCGTAGCGCAGCCCCACGGTCGCCACCTGCCGCGAATAGAACGGCAGATCACGGCCCTTGAAACCCGGAATCTCACCTTCGTAGGTCGCACGGGTGTAAGTGAAACCGGCGTTGGCGGTCAGCCCGTCGAGGCGCGGATCGAGCGCCGCCATGTCGTAATGCACCGACGCTTCGATGCCCTGGTGCTTGGTTGCGCCAAGGTTGGTCCAGCCCACGTCGTTGCTGATGTATTGCAGCTCGTCATCGAAGTCGATGTAGAACAGCGTCACTTCCCCGCCCCACACGTCATCGTTATAGCGCGTGCCGATCTCGTAGGTCTTGGCCTTTTCCGGCTCCAGACCGTTGGCGGTCTGGTCACCCGAACCGCCCTGGCCGAGCTGGAAATACTGCAGGCTGCCGAACGAGGTTTCGTAGTTGGCGAACAGTTTCCACGCGTCCGACAGGTGATACATCACGCTCAGCGCCGGCAGCGGTTCGTTGCTTTCGATGCTGCGGTTTTTCTCCGGCACGCGTTTGCCCGAAGTATCGAGCACGGCGCGGTCATGCCAGTCGGTGCTGATGTGTTCGAAGCGAATGCCCGGGGTGATGGTCCAGTTGCCAACGTCGATCTTGTTGTCGACATACACCGAGTTGGCCTCGGTGCCACCGGTGCGGTCCTGGAACACATGGCCGTCTGAGGTGCGAGTGACCACCGGTTGGTTGTTGACCAGCGCCAGACGGCTCGACTGCTCGTGCATGGCCTCTTTCAGGTAGCGATAACCGACGCTGACTTCCTGCGTGGTCGGGCCCACGTCAAACACCCGCGACACGCGCGGCTCGACACCCAGGGTGTAGTAGGAACGCGGGTACGAGCTGAGGGTTTTCTGGTCGCGAGCAGCGATGGTGCTGCCCCGGAAGCTGTCGGTGTAGTAGGTCAGAATTTCTGCCTGAGTACGCTCGTCGATCTGGCGGATCCACTTGAACGACACGTCTTTGCGCCGGCCGCTGAAGTTGTCGTAGTCGCGCACCGAGTCGTACGGTTTGTCGTCGTACTGCTTCTGCGTCAGGCCGCCGGGCATGTCGGCGCTGGCGTCGTAATAATGGAAGTTGAGGCTGAAATCGTCCTGATCGGTCGGTGCCCAATGGGTCTTGAGCAGCACGTCGTCGATATCGTTGTCGTTGTTGCGCTCGCGGTAACCGTTGCCGTTGACCCCGGAATACAGCAGCGCCACGCCCATGCCATTGTCGGCGGTGCCACCGAGGAACGCCGTGTCGATGTGCTTCCAGCCGCCGTAACGGGTGGTTTCCAGAGTGGTGCCGATTTCCCCGGTGGCTTTTTCCGGGATGGCACGGGTAACAAAGTTGATCACGCCGCCAACGTTTTGCGGCCCGTACCGCACGGAGCCGGCGCCACGCACCACGTCGATGCTGTCGAGGTTGCCCGAGGAGATCGGCGCCATCGACAATTGCGGCTGGCCGTACGGCGCGAACGCGGCCGGTACGCCGTCAATCAGCACAGTGGAGCGTGGCGACAGACGCGAAGTCAGCCCCCGCACGCCGACGTTCAACGCGATGTCGCTGCCGCCAGTGCCGTTGGAATCCTGTACCTGCACGCCCGGCACGCGCTTGAGCACCTCACTGACGTTCATCGCGCCCTGCTCGACCATCGCTTCGCGGCGGATCACCGTGCGTGCGCCCGGGTGGTTCTGTACCACGGCGGCATCGGCGTCGCCGAGCCAGTCGCCGACCACTTTGATGTCGGTCACGCCCAGTTCCAGTGGACCGTTAGTAGCGGCAGTGGCGGCCGGTGCCAAGGTCACCGAGCCTTCGTTGAGCTGGTAGTCCAGACCGCTGCCTTGCAGCAACTGACGCAGCGCCTGCTCCGGCGAAATATTGCCATCGACCGCCGGTGCCTGTTTACCGGCGACCAGGTCCGGGCTGAAAAACACTTGCAGCGAAGTTTGCTGACCCAGTTCACTCAGGGCCTGGCCCAAGGGCTGTGCACGGATGTGAATGGCGTCACCGGCGAAGGCCAGCGGCACAGCAGCGTTGACCGCCAGCGCAAGAGCCAGCGGCAACCAAGGGGATTTTTTGTTGTTGGCTGAGGTGTTTTTCACGTCGAACGTTGTCCTGTGGATCGCAAGAGTGTGCGTCTGTTAATGCAAACCAGTTGCAGTTGAACAGGAAGACGATGAACTCGAAAAAAACCTGAATTTTATTTTGAAATTATTTCCTGACTGCCATCGGCATGGGTGCGAACGGCCACCGGAAGGATGCCTGGAAGGGCCTTGAGCAAGGCATCAGTGTTGTCGGATTTGAACACGCTGGTCAGGCGCAGACTGCCTACCGCAGGGTTGCTGACAGTCAGCGGTTTCTCGCGATAACGCGACACTTCGGCTACCACTTCACTGAGGCTGGCGTTGGTGAACACCAGTTTTCCGCCACGCCAGGCCGTCAGTTCGCCAGGGTTGACCGCATAGGCTGCAGCGACTTTGCCCTCGGCATCGATATGGGTGCCGAGACCTGCGGTCAGGTTGATGAACTGATTGTCCGGCGCATTGCGCCCCTGCACCTTGACCGTGCCCTGCTCCACCGCAACCCGGGTTTGCGTCAGATCGCGGCGCACATCGAAACGCGTGCCGGTGACCGTGACCTTGCCGCTGCCGGCCTCGACCACGAACGGTCGCGAGGTGTCGTGCTCGACGCTGAACATCGCCTCGCCCTCGGTCAATTCAATCAGCCGGCGATCCTGTTCATAACGCACCTGCAAACGGCTGCGGCTGTTGAGGTCGATCACCGATCCGTCCGGCAACGCCACATGCTTGCGCTCGCCCAGTGCCGTGACGAACTCGGCGCGGTAGCCGCCCGGATGATTGAGCCCGCTGAACAGACCGAGCCCGAGTGCCACCGCGAGCATACTGGCGGCCACCGCATAACGCAGCAACGGACGTCGTTCGCGACGCGCTGGCGGTGTTGCAACAAGGGCCTGCAGACGCGGCGCCGGCAGCAGATCAGCCGCCGTCCACAAACCTTGCAGCAACTGAAATTCGTCACGGTGTTGCGGATGCTGGTTCAGCCAGGCGTCGAAGCGCTGCTGTTCGTCGGCACTGATGAGTGGCTCCTGCAAACGCACAAACCAGCGTGCTGCCTCATCGCGCACCGTTGTTTGCCCGCACGCGCAATCACGGGTATCCATCATGGAATGTCCTGTCGGGCTGGGGATGAAAAGCGGCGAGCACTCATGACTGCAAGCCGTCGAGACGATCGCGCAAGTGCCGCAGGGTGCGGATCATATACTTTTCGACCATGTTTCTGGACAGCCCCAGGCGCTCGGCGATTTCGGCCTGGGTCAGGCCTTCGATCTTCTGCCAGACGAAAACCCTGCGGCAATTGACCGGCAATTCCTGAAGCGCCCGCTCGATGGAGTCGGCCAACTGGATCGCATGCATGTAATGCTCCGGGTCGCCAGTTGACGACACACTGTGATCGATTGCCTGCGACTCCATGGCACCCCGCCGGTCCTCACGCCGATAACCGTCGACCGCAATGTTGCGTGCGGTCTGGTGCAGATACGCCCGTGGCTGCTGCACCGCTGCCGAATCGGATTCGAGCACCCGCACAAAGGTGTCGTGCGCCAGATCCTCGGCCTGCGCGCGATTGCGCAGGCGGCGGGTCCAGGTGCCGATCAACTCTTCGTAATGCTCGAAAAAGCCGGGTCTGCGGGGCAGCATGGGGTTCATGACAGCGTGCTGTGGAAAGGGGCGTGAATAGTAATGCTTCCTATTAAGCCCGGCAATTTATTCCTTGGAAGCCGGGTTCGCCGCTCATCTCTGGATCATCGTGATTTTGCAATCACCTCACTCATGTACTGATGCAGATCGCGCAGATCCCTGACGCTCCAGGCGTGCGGCGCGATCTTTACGCCGTTCTCCCGCAAGGTGTCTGGAATCAGGTTTCCATTGGGCCGAAGGATTATCGACGATACGATAACGCCCGGATAATCATTCAGGCGCTTCTTGAAAGCGCCTGTTGTCAGGTCAGGGGTCGGCGGATTGCTTTTGTTGGCCAAAGGGCCTGTTGCCTTGATATCTGCGCCGTGGCACACGGCACATCGCTGCGTATACAGATTCTTGCCGTTGGCATTATCCGCAACGGACGGTGCCGCTTGAGTGACTGATAACAAACCGAGTAAAGCGACGAATGCTATTTTCATTTTTGTATAAGGTCAGAGGCTAAAACAAACGGCGTACAGCTAAGCACACAACTGCAAGGCCCTTTCTTCGTATCGAGAAATTGCCGGGCAGCGACCCACCGTCGCTTTCCTTGCAGCCCTTCACAGCCCCGGGCGTACCTGTCAGCGAAACTGCGCCCGCGTTCCCCCCAAGCCCCCCGCTATTGTGTAAAATGCCGCCCGGGTGCCACCGCAACAACGCGGCAGGGCAGGTTTAATTCAGCGCAGGTCGGGCCGCCGCGCGGAGTTGCCGTGCCTATGAGCCACGATCCGTCACGCCTGCATGCTACCCAAGCCCGTCAGGGCTCGCCGTCTGCGATGGCCTTTCTCTCCCGTTTTTTCGCTGCCGAATCTGCCGGTGGCCTGATCCTGATGGCGGCTGCGCTCGCCGCACTGCTGATCGCCAATTCGCCGTGGGCGGCCACGTACTTCTCGACCCTGCACATCAAGATCGCCGGTTTGTCGATCGAGCATTGGGTGAATGATGGCCTGATGGCGATCTTCTTCATGCTGGTGGGCCTGGAAATCAAACGCGAAATGCTCGCCGGCCAGCTGTCGACCTGGGGCCAACGCGCGCTACCGGGTTTCGCCGCCTTGGGCGGAATGCTGGTGCCGGCACTGATCTATGTCGCGATCAACTGGGGCAATCCGCAAACCTTGAGCGGCTGGGCGATTCCCGCTGCCACCGACATCGCTTTCGCCTTGGGCGTGCTGTCGCTGCTGGGCAAACGCGTACCCGTTTCGCTGAAAATCTTCCTGTCGGCGCTGGCCATCCTTGATGACCTGGGTGCGGTGGTGATCATCGCGATTTTCTACACCAGCGGGCTATCGGTGAGCATGTTGCTGGCGTCGCTGGCAGTGATCGCGTTTTTGGTGATCCTCAACCGTTGCGGTGTCAGAAAACTCTGGCCGTACCTGATCGCCGGCGCCCTGCTGTGGTTCTTCATGCTGCAATCGGGCATCCACGCGACCCTCGCCGGGGTAATTCTGGCGCTGTGCATTCCGCTGGGTAATCCGGAAGACGAGCACAACTCTCCGCTGCTGTACCTCGAGGAAAAAATGCATCCGTGGGTGGCGTTCGCTGTTGTGCCGATCTTTGGCTTCGCCAACGCCGGCGTGTCGCTGGCTGGCATTTCCCCGAGCAACCTGCTCGAGCCGGTACCGCTTGGCGTGGCGCTGGGCCTGTTGTTCGGCAAGCAGATCGGCATCCTCGGCCTCGGCGCACTGGCGATTCGCAGTGGTCTGGCGCAACTGCCGCAAGGTGCCAGCTGGCTGCAACTGTACGGTGTCGCCCTGCTCTGCGGGATCGGCTTCACCATGAGCCTGTTCATCGGTGCGCTGGCGTTCCCGGGCGCACCGCAGTTGGTCGACTCGGTGAAGGTTGGCGTGTTGCTGGGTTCGATCCTGTCCGCGCTGCTGGCGGTGATCGTGCTGCTGAATGCGGGTAAGGCGAAGGCGTCGAACTAATAGTCGGATCTGGTCGAGACAGAAGACTAATGTGGGAGCGGGCTTGCTCGCGAAGGCGTCGATTCAGTCAGCTGATTTATCGACTGAATCACCGCCTTCGCGAGCAAGCCCGCTCCCACAGCTTTTACAGCGGTAGTGCTTAGCCTTTTTCGTCGATCCCGGCTTGCAGGGTCTGGCTGTCCAGATTGCCGCTCAGGGTCACCGGACCGACTTTCAGATTGCCGTTATCGAAGGACACCTTCGGTGCGTTCTCGTCGGTTTTCTGCGGCAGGTCCAACCCGGCTTTCACGCCGTACTCACGGTTGACCAGATCGCTGCTACCCACCTTCGAACCGCCCAGATCGACCTTGCCTTCAGGCGCCGATATCCGCGCGCCGGTCCGTTGGGTGCCACCACCAACGTTCAACTTCACACCTTGATTGCCACTGATGCCGGAGGCCTGCGCCACGCTGTCCTTGTGCGTGTATTCGCCCTGCGCCTTCAGCGTCGGCTTGTAGTCGGTGCCAGCGAGTTTTTCCTTGTCGCTCGGTGGATTTTTCTTCGCGGTCAGGCCCAGATCAACATCAACCTTGGCTTGGGTCTTCGAGTCCTGACGGCTGTCGACAGTCAGATCACCGGCAACCTTGCCGCTGACCGTATTCGCGTCGATCCGCGCACCCGACAGCTGTGCATCACCGGCACTGTTCAGCACCACAGTGTCAGCCTTGATCTGGCTGTTCTGCTGGGTGGTGCCTTGCAGGTAATCGACGCCAACCTTGGCCCCGGCGTTGAAGCCGTGATCGCTGCTGGCCTTTTCGTCAGCGGCGGTCGGGGTCTTGCTGCTCAGGTTACCGCCGGCATTCAGCGCGACGTTCCAGTTATTGCGACTCTCGGTGGACTGCGCCGACTCCTGGACGAAACCGCCCTTCTGCGCATCGACGGTGACGTGCGGCGCGCCGACTTGCGTGCCTTGCAGGTGCACTGCATCACCGCTCAACGCGATACCGCTGTAGCTGTTGAGCTGGCCACCGGTCAGGGTTTGCGAGTTTTCGTTGACCCGACCGATGTTGAAGTTGCCGCTCAGATTGCCGCCCTGATCCCGACTCTTCTCGCTACTGGACTTGCTGCCGCCACCCTTCAAGCCACCGCCGAGATTGCTCCCGGTTGCGGTATGCGTATCGGTGGCCGCTTGCAGGTCAAGCTTGCCGTCAGCGTGCAGATCGATGGCGCCCGCGCTGTCGATCTGCGTGCCTTGCTGGACCTGATTGCCGCCGCTGCTCAGTTGCACCGCACCGTTGCCGCTGATGCTGGCGACGTGGGCCTGACTGTCATTGGTCTGCTTGCCGGTGTGGTCGAGCTGGAACCCGGCGCCGAGGTTGACGTTGGTGCCATCGGTGCCCGGCAAGGTGCCGACGGTCAGCGAGCCGTTGCCGCGCAGGCTGGAGTCGCTGCTGCTTTGGCGGTCGTTGGCCTGGTTCAGCGCCAGATCGCCGCCAGTCTTGATGCTCACGCCGCCCTGCCCGCCATCGAAACGGCTGCCGGCGAACTGCGCGTCACCCCCGACATTGATGTTCACGCCCTGGTTGCCGGCATAGCCGCCAACCACCGCCGTGCTGCTGTCCTTGCTGCTGTAGCGATTGCCGCCCGCGCCGCTGCCGGCGACGTTCACGTCTTCGCCGGTCTTGGTGTAAACGCGCACGTCGACCTTCGCGTCCACCGAGTTGTCGGTGCTGCTGTGGGTGTTGCTCGCAGCATCGGCAACCAGTTTGTCGGCGCTGATGTTGACCTTGCCGGTGCTGGCGCTGTACTGCGTGCCCTGATCGTGCAGGGTACCGGCGGTTTTCACGTTGACGCTGCCACCGTCGAAACGGCTGACCACCGCGTTGCTGTTCTGCTCGGACTTGTCCGCGCTGCCGTGACCGATCGCGACGTCGATGCCGACGTTCGGCTGGCCGAGATTGCTCAGGGCTTCCTTGTCCGGCACCTTGCCGTTGAGCACATCCTTGACCGCACCTGCGATCGGACGGGCGACATCCTTGTACTCGACATTGGCGCCGATGTCCGCCGACCAGTTGCTCTGGCTGTGCGTGCTGCTATCAGTGTTGCTGGCCGCGCGGTTGTCGATCTCGTTGGCCACGACGTTCAGACCGTTGCCGGCCTTGACCTGCGCGCCTTCAGTTACCAGTTTGTCGGCGTTGATGTTCAGGGCGCCGCTGCTCTGCACTGCGGTGGTTTGCGCGGTGGTCTTGCTGCTGGTGTCTTGTGTGGTGCTGTGGGCGAAATCAACGCCACTGCCGGCGCGGTCGAGGCCACCGGTGTAGTAGAAACCGCCGCCGGTGCTGGAGGTATCGGTCGAGGTTTTGTGGCTGTCCTGCTCGGCCAGCAACGACACGTTCTTGCCGCTCAGCGTGGTGTCGCCCGCAGTGGATTTGACCTCACTGCCCTTGATTGTCAGATCGCCGCCGGCATTCACCTGCACGCTGCCACCGCTGAGGCTTGAGCCTTGCTGGTTGACGTCGTTGCGGGTGACGGTCTGCTGCTTGTCTTCGTAATGCACCCCGGCGCGGTATTGCTCCGCAGTTTGCTCCTTGGCATAGGCGTCGAAGCCACGGGTCTCGGTGGTCGAGCTGCTGTCGTGGGTGTTCTGCGTCGCATGCACGTTCACATCACCCGCCGCGTCCGCCGTCAGCTCAGCGCCGGCCTTGACCGTGGAGCCGGCCACCTCGATGTCCTTGGCGCTCTTGAGCTTGAGGTTGCTGTCCGAGACCAGTTCGCTGCGCACCGTGGTGCTGTCCTTGGCGTTCTGCCGCGACTCGTCCTTGGTGATGCCGAAGAACTTGCTGTCCTTGTCGTGGTTGTTGCTGTGCGAGGTGTCCTGCACGCCGTCGATCACCAGCGAACCCTGGTCGCTGATCACGCTGGCCTCGGTGCCGCCACGGACCTGGCTGCCGCTGATGCGCACTTCGTCAGCCTTGACGAGCAGTTTGCCGGTGGCGTTGATTTTGCTGCCCTGGTGCTGGGTCTGGCCCTTGTCGGCGTCACCGGTCTTGCCGAAGAAACCACCGCCGACCAGGTCGCCGGAATAACTGTTGTCATTGCTGCGATGGGTGCGTGTGGCCGTGGTGACGTCCACTTGCTTGCCCGCCAGTTTCACATCGCCGGCGCTGTTCAGTTCAGCGCCCTCGGAGCGCAACAAAGCAGCGGTTTGCAGGGCAATATTGCCGCCCTTCAACTGGCTGCCGATGCTGCGCTGGTCTTCGCTACTGGTGTTCCAGTCGGCCTTCCACAGGTGCTTGCGGTGGTTGCCCTGATCGGTCTGGGTGTGGCTTTCGGTGGCTGCGGTCAGGCGCAGGTCGCCGCCGCTCTGCACATCGAGATTCTTCGCGGCTTCCACCTTGGCGGCTTTGAGTTCAGTGTCTTTGCCGGAGGACAGTTTGGCGTCGCGGCTGGCGACGATCTGGCTGCCATGCTGGCGCGAATCGCTGTCGGTCTGGGTGCGGTCGTAGGTTTCCCAGGTGATGCCGATGGTGCTGTTGCTCCAGTTCTCGCGCTTCTCCTGGAGCTTGCGGCTTTCGACGGTGCTCAGGGTCAGGTTGCGCTTGGCATCGACGCTGACGTCGCGACCGCTGACATCGGCAGCGGCCAGCGTCAGGTCCTTGCCGCTGTGCAGGCCGACATCGCCCTGGCTGCTGCGGATACCGGCACGGGTCACTTCCAGGCTGTTGGGGATCGCTTCGCCGCTGACGCTGAGGTCGCCAGCAGAGCGAATCTGCACGCCGTCACGCCCGGCCACTTGCACCGCCCCCACGCGCACACCGGCACCTTCGGCGGTGCTGACGATGTTGATGCGCCCGGCCTGCATCGCCCCGAACAGGCTGGCGTCGATGCGTTGGTCATTGGTGTTGCCCGCAGGGTCCACGTTTTTCACCTGACCACTGGCATAGTCCAGCTGATTACGCCCGACCGTGAGGTTCAGTTGATCGCGCGCATCGATGCGACCCTGACTGTCGATACGCGGGGCGATCAGGTTGATCGAGCCCTCGCCGTTGCGCAGACCGGCGCTGTGAATCTGCAACTGACCGCTGGCGTCACGGGTACTCAGAGCCTGCAGTTTGCCGTCGTTCAATTCCGGACGACCGACCACCAGATTGGCGTTCGGCGTGTTGATGAAACTGCCGCCGTTTACCGAAATGCCGTTAGGGTTGGCCAGCACATAATCGGCGGCGCGGCCGAAGATTTCCTGGGCACCATTGATCGCCGAAGGGTTGCGGCTGATCACCTCGTTGAGGATCACGCTGGCCGCCTGGCCCTGCAGTTGCGGGTTGGCCGCCAGTTGCCCGGCGAGCTGCGATTGGCCGGCCTGCAAGGCGTTGTTCAGCACCAGGCCCTGACGGTCGACGTTGTAGTCGAGGAACTGGTTGTGCGACAGGCCCGAGCCGTTGGGCGCGACGATATTGACGATGGGCACGCCGCCCTGCGTCTGCAATTGCGCGGTGCCGCCGGGGCCGGGGGCGACCACGACACCGCCGGCGATGGCGCTGGGCAGGTGCACGGCGAAGAACAGGCTGGCGATCGCCCAGCGCAATTTGCCCCGAGGAGAAAGATGGAATGCAAAGGTGTGTGCTGGCATAAAAACGTCTCCATGTAAGTACGGCATCACGGCGCGCGATTGAGTATTGGCCGTGGCTGTCGCGCTCAGATCCGACGGCTGTCTGTTCACTGCTTGTTGAGTCTTGGTGGTGCTCATATCTGCAACCCCACGCGCATCAGCCAGGTCTCCGGCTCGTGCTGCAAACCGTTGGGGGTGTTGAGGGCGCGTTGGTAATCGACGTCCACTTGCAGATTCTTCCAGCCCAGGTTCAGCCCGACGCTGGCGCCGCTCAGGCGTTGACCCGGTGCACCGTGGTCGGCCTTGAGCCAGCCGTTGTCCAGGCCCACGCGCGGGGTGATCTGCACCGGCCAGTCGGTGCGCAGCGGCAGGCGCAACGTGTTGCGCCAGATCGCGCCGCTGGCACCAGAGGCGCTGCTGACCCGATAGCCGCGCACCGCTGAATCGTCGGTGCCGAGCAACTGTTCGATGGCCGGCAACGGGTCGGGGCTGTATTGCAGATTGAGCTGGCTCTGCCACTGCCAGGCCTGCGCGCCGAACTGGCCGTTGCGCCACTGGCTGAGGCCGGCGCGATACTTGCGAAATTGCGCTTTGGGCACGTTATTGACCGCATGATTGGCGTCATCATCGGCGCCCAGCCAGCGCAAGCCTTGTGAATAGGTGAAGTCGAGGTTCCACACCGCACGGTCGAGCCAGAACAGATTGAGCCCGGCTTCGGCCACGGTCAGGGTCGGGCTCTGAATGCCCAGGCGAGCATTTTCCAGATAGCTGTCGACGTCCTTGTGCGCCAGTTGCAGGTTGGCGCTGAGCTGGCGACTCTGGTCGCGCCACAACACGCGGTCGGCACGCAGGCTCAGTTGATCGGTGATACCGGTGCTGTGGAAAGTCACGCTGGGCAGTTTGAACGGCGCGCGGTATTCGGCGTGGCTGGCGAACACGCTGTAGGTCCAGTAGCCGTAGGGAATCGCGTAATACAGGCTGGCGTTGCGGTTGTAACGGTCGCCCTGATTCAAGGTATCGCTGGCGCTGAGGCTCAACAGATCGTTGAGTTGCAGCGGGCTGTCGAAGCTCAGGCTGACGCTGTTGCGATCACGCCCGGTGCTGGCGCTGCCGAGGTTGTCGATCCCCAGCCCCAGCGCCCAGCGCGACTGCCCGGAGGTGCGCGAACGCAGGATGATCCGCGACGCACCGGGCTGGCTGCCGGGGGCAATGTCGGCAGTCAGGTCGATCGAGCGCAAGCGGTTCAACTGATCCAGACCCTGCTCCAGATCGCGCAGGTTCAACGGCTGGCCGAGCATGTGCGGGAACGCGCCACCCAATGACACGGGCAGGCTCTGATCGGCCAGTTCGATGGACTCGATGTAGCCCTCGTCGATCATGATATCCAGCGACTGCCCCGCCGCCGGCGCGCTTGACAGGTACGGGCGGCTGGCGATGTACCCTTGCTCGACGTAGATCGCAGTGATGGTCGCCAGCAGATGGTTGATCTGGCCGACGCCCATGCACGGCGCCAGCAACGGTTTGATCCGTGCGTTGAGTTTGTCGCTGTCGATCAGGGTGACGCCGCCAATGCGCGTGCCACTTAACGGCCAGCAGCGTTCATCGGGGGCGACTGTCTGCGGGATCGCCGGTGTGGCGGGCGCCGGGCCGAACGCGCCGCGCTCCAATTGGCGCTTGCGTTGCTCCAGCTGAAGTTGTTGCAGATCGCGCTGTTGCTGTTGCTGCTGGCGCAGCACTTCCTGGCCCGGCGCAACAGGGTCAGCCGCTTGAATCGAGGAGGCACACGCACTCAACACCAAGGCCGACAACAGCGGGCAACGCGTGGAACGACGACGAAAAACAGCGCGAAGCAAATACGGCACGCAACATCCTTGCAATCATAAAATGGCGTAATGCCACTTCATCAATGCTGGTGATAGTCAGAGCCTTCCTACACAAATGCAAGATGCTTCCTACAGCGCTTACATTTCTTAAACATTTGATTTATCAGCCTTGAAGGTCAGCAGCAAGGCCACGCCGCTGCAGGCCATCAGGGTTTCCCCGAGGGCTTGCGCCCAGCCAGCGAGCATCAGTCCGACGCCGATCAGCAGGTAATAAAACAGCCCCAGCAGGGCCCCGGCGGTGCCCAGGCGATCGGCATAATTGACCAGCGCCGAACCGAGAATATTCGGGATCGCCATGCCGAAAGCCAACACCACCAGCAACATCGGCAGCACGAATGCGCCACTGTCCTGCAGCCGCCACACACCCAGCCCCCCGAGCAGAGCGCAGATCGCGGCAAGGCGAATCAGTTGCAGCGCGTGGCAGCCGCGCCGCAGCAACCGTTGGTTGAGCCATGCTCCAAACCCTGAGCCCAACGCGAGAATCACCCCGCTGTAGCCGAATGCGGCGCCGCTCAGGCCAAGCCGTTCGAACAGGAACGGGCCGAGGCTGTAATAACTGAACAGGGCGACGTTGAACGCGGCGATCCACAGGGCCGAGCGCCAGATGCCAACATCCCTCAGCATGCGCCCGAGGGTGTCCAGCAACCCCACAGAGCGCCGCGCTGACGGGCGGGTTTCCGGCAAGGCGCGCCAGCTCCAGAGCCACAACGCCGTTGCGATCAACAGCAAGGCCCCAAGCACCCCGCGATAACCAAAGCCATGCACCAGCCCTGCGCCACTGAACAGGCCAATCGCCGGGCTGGCCGCCAGCGCCATGCCCACCAGCGAAAACACCTGCGCCAGTTCCGCGCCGTGGAAGCGGTCGCGCAACAGGGTCTGGGTCACCACCGAACCGACCGCTGCGCCAAACGCCGCCACGGCCTGAGCCAGCAACAAGCCGTTGAAACTGCGCACACTCAAACCGATGACGCAGGCCGCCGCGTAGATCGCCAGCCCCGTGAGCATCGTTGGACGCCGACCGATCCGGTCGCACACCCGCCCCCACGTCACCACCCCGAAGGAGAACGCCAGGAAATACACCGACAAGGTCTGCGCCGCCGCTTGTGGCCCGACGCCAAAGGCCCGGCCGATATCGCCGAGCGCCGGGCTGTAGAGCGTCTGGGCGAGCTGCGGAAACATCAGCAGGGCAATCGCCAGCAACAATAGAGGTTTGTTGTTCATCGAGATTTTCTCCTCAAAGTGAAAGCGTCGAAGAGTTTAAAAAGTCTCGACTGACGTATTATCCAAACCCTGCCAACTTATCGCTGAAATCGGACAATCCATGGCCTGGCTCGACGCCCACGCGACCTTCAACCCTGATCACTTCAGCGCACCGGTCATCGGCATCGCTTCCACCCTTGGCGATCACGATTCCGGATTGCACTGCCATCAACGCGGGCAACTGCTCTACACCCGGCAAGGCTGCACGCGCATCACCCTGGCGCAGCAGTTGTGCCTCCTGCCGCCATCACGAGCGGCGTGGATTCCCGCCGGTATCAGCCATCGGGCGGTGATGCAACAGAGCGTCGATTACCGTTCGATCTGGCTGCTGCCCGAACTGTGCCGCGAGCTGCCGCAGCAGGTGTGCGTGATTGAAGTCAGCCCGTTGCTGCGCGCGGTGCTGGAACCGATGGCGCAGGCCGAATTCGCCAGCGACTGGCATCAGGGCAGGCTGTTTCATCTGCTTGGCCTGTGCCTGAGCGAGATTCGAGAGGCTGCACAACAACCGATGCTGCTGCCCCTGCCCCGAGACAAACGCCTGGCGTCGCTGCTGTCGGCGCCCGAACAACTGCCGCCGCAATTGCACGTGCTGGAGCAACAGATCGGCGCCAGCAGCCGCACCATCGGGCGGATCTTCCAGCGGGAAACCGGCATGAGCTATCAGCAATGGCGCCAGCAGTGGCGCTTGATGCGTGCGATGGAATTGCTCGCCACCGGGCGCAGTATCAGTTACTGCGGCTACGCGCTGGGGTTTGCCAGCGACAGCGCGTTCATTGCGTTCTTCAAGGCCATGAGCGGCACCACTCCCAGCCATTGGCTGAGATAAGCAACTGACGACCGGCATAAAAATTCAATTGCCACAAAATATTACTCGCGTCATATTACAGCCGTAATAACGATCCGTTTCCGCAGGTATTACGCCATGACCAGCATGCCCACCCTCGAGCCCGACCTGTCTGTTGCAGTCGCCACTGCCCAACCGCTCCTGCGCAAACGCCTGCTGCTGACCGGCGCCGGCCTGATCGCGCTGGTGGCGGTCGGCGTGTACGCCGCTCACTGGTGGGGCACCGGGCGTTTTCTGGAGGAGACCGACGATGCCTACATCGGTGGCGATGTCACGGTGATCGGGCCGAAGGTTGCCGGGTACATTGAAGAAGTGCTGGTCAGCGACAACCAGTCGGTGAAGGCCGGCGACGTGCTGATCCGTCTCGACGCACGGGACTACCGCGCCAACCTTGCCAAAGCCGAAGGCGCCGTGGCTGCCGAAGAGGCGCTGCTGGCCAACCTCGACGCCACCGAACAACTGCAACAAGCGGTGATCGGCCAGGCCCGTGCCGGCATCGATGCCACTGGCGCCGAAACCGCTCGCTCGCGGGACGACAACACCCGCTACAAACGGCTGGTGAGCACCAATGCCGTGTCGGTGGAAAGCGCCCAGCGCGCCGACGCCACTTTCAAGACCGCGCAAGCTTTGAGTGCCAGAGCCCAGGCCGAACTGCTCGCCGCACAACGCCAACTGGCGGTCATCGACACCCAGAAACAACAGGCCCGCGCCGCCCTGCAACAAGCCCGCGCTGAACGTGAGCTGGCGCAGTTGAACCTCGGCTACACCGAACTGCGCGCACCGGTTGACGGAGTGATCGGCAACCGCCGCGCGCGGGTCGGCGCCTATGCCCAGGCCGGTTCGCAGCAGTTGTCGGTGGTGCCGGCCAGCGGGCTGTGGGTCGATGCCAATTTCAAGGAAGACCAACTCGCCAGAATGCACCCCGGACAACGGGTGAGCATCCGCGCCGACGTGCTCTCCGGCCAAGAGTTCCATGGCCGCCTCGACAGCCTCGCCCCCGCCACCGGTTCGCAATTCAGCGTGCTGCCGCCGGAGAACGCCACCGGCAACTTCACCAAAATCGTCCAGAGGGTGCCCGTGCGAATCCTGCTCGACCCGGCCGACGGCGTGCTCGGCCACCTGCGGCCGGGGTTGTCGGTCACCGCCGAAGTCGACACCCGCGCGCCAGCTGAAACCGCCGCCGTGGCCGTCGCGCCATGAGCACTGCCCTCGCAGCCCCGGCGCAACCGTTCAATGCCGCCGACATGGCCACCGCGACCAAAGTGTTCGCCTTCGCCACGATGTGCATCGGCATGTTCATCGCGTTGCTGGACATCCAGATCGTTTCGGCGTCGCTGCGTGACATCGGGGGCGGACTCTCGGCGGGCACCGACGAAACCGCGTGGGTGCAGACCAGTTACCTGATCGCCGAAATCATCGTGATTCCGCTGTCGGGCTGGCTGTCGCGGGTGTTCTCCATGCGCTGGTTGTTCTGCGCTTCGGCGGTTGGCTTCACCCTGGCCAGTCTGCTCTGCGGGGTGGCCTGGAACATCCAGAGCATGATCGCCTTTCGCGCGCTGCAAGGTTTTCTCGGCGGCTCGATGATCCCGCTGGTGTTCACCACGGCGTTCTTTTTCTTCACCGGCAAACAGCGGGTGATTGCCGCTGCGACCATCGGTGCGGTGGCGTCGCTGGCGCCGACCTTGGGGCCGGTGATCGGCGGCTGGATCACCGACATTTCGTCGTGGCACTGGCTGTTCTATATCAACCTGGTTCCAGGCATTTTCGTCGCCGTGGCGGTGCCGATGCTGGTGAAAATCGACCAGCCGGAGTTGTCGCTGCTCAAAGGCGCGGACTACCTGAGCATGGTGTTTCTCGCGCTGTTTCTCGGCTGCCTTGAATACACCCTCGAAGAAGGCCCGCGCTGGAACTGGTTCAGCGATCAGACGATTCTGACCACGGCATGGATCAGCGCATTGGCGGGTCTGGCCTTTATCGGCCGCACGTTGCATGTGGCCAATCCGATCGTCGATCTGCGCGCCCTCAAGGACCGCAACTTCGCGCTCGGCTGCTTCTTTTCCTTCGTCACCGGCATTGGCCTGTTCGCGACGATTTACCTGACGCCGCTGTTTCTCGGGCGAGTGCGCGGTTACAGCGCGCTGGACATTGGACTGGCGGTTTTTTCCACCGGGGTGTTCCAGATCATGGCGATTCCGCTGTACGCCTTTCTCGCCAATCGTATGGATTTGCGCTGGATCATGATGATCGGGCTGGGCTTGTTTGCGTTGTCGATGTGGGAATTCAGTCCGATCACCCACGACTGGGGCGCCGCTCAGTTGATGCTGCCGCAAGCGTTGCGCGGGATCGCCCAGCAACTGGCGGTGCCGCCGGCAGTGACTCTGACTCTGGGAGGCCTGGCACCGGCGCGGCTCAAGCACGCCTCGGGCCTGTTCAACCTGATGCGCAACCTCGGTGGAGCGATCGGGATTGCCGCCTGTGCGACCATTCTCAACGACCGCACCAACCTGCACTTCACCCGTTTGGCCGAACATCTGAACAGCAGCAACGAGGCGATGAACCAGTGGCTGGCGCAGGTCAGCGGCAATCTCGCGACGCTGGGCCAGAGCGGTGACGTCGGGATCACCGCCGGCCTGCATCAACTGTGGCTGCTGACGTACCGCGAGGCGCAAACCCAGACCTACGGCGACACCTTCCTGATGATCATGCTGTGCTTCGTCATCGCCACGGCGATGGTGCCCTTGATGCGCAAGGTGCAACCACCGGCCGCGCCGAGTGCGGATGCGCACTGATCACCCTTCTGAGTGGTATGCACTTTCCACTGTGGGAGCGGGCTTGCTCGCGAAAGCGGTGTGTCAGATAACCACTAATGTGACTGACACGACGCCTTCGCGAGCAAGCCCGCTCCCACAGTTATCGACCGTGAACGGTCAGAGCTGTGGGGTTTTACGGAAGCCTACCGCCAGACGGTTCCAGCTGTTGATGGTGCTGATCGCCACCGTCAGGTTGACCATTTCCTTGGGCGAGAACTGCGCGGCGACGACTTCGTAGTCTTCGTCCGGGGCGTGAGTCAGGCTCAGTTGGGTCAGCGATTCGGTCCACAGCAGCGCAGCGCGTTCACGCTCGGTGAAGAACGGCGCTTCACGCCATGCGGTCACCGCGAACAACCGGCGTGGGGTCTCGCCACCTTTGATCGCATCGGCGGTGTGCATGTCGATGCAGAACGCGCAGCCATTGATCTGCGAAGCGCGCAGCTTGACCAGTTCGACCAGGGTCTTTTCAAGCGGCAGTTTCGAGACCGCGGTTTCCAGCGCGATCATCGCTTTCAGGGCGTCAGGGGAAGCGGTGTAGAAATCGGTACGAGCTTTCATGGTGAGTGTCCGGGGCCAGTGAATGTGTGACTAAGGTAGTCCCGACCCTGCCCCGGGCAAATAGCCAATCTCCCGGAAGACGAGTAGACCACCGCGTCACACCCGGTTGCGCAACCACTGCAGGAAGCCGGTTTTTGCCACCACGGCCGGCACGTCCTGGGTCAGCGTCTGGGCCTTGTGCAGTCGGTAATCGAGCAAGGCCTTCATCGCCTCGTTGATGTCGTGGCGGGCATCCAGGCAGGGTTTGAGGTAGGTCTTCTCGATGCGGTACAGCGCGCAGAAGGTTTTCGCCGCGAAGGTGGCCGGCACCGAAGAATCGGACAGGATACCGGCCTCGCCGATCACCTCCCCCGGCCCCATGCGCCCGGATTCGAACGGGCTGCCGTGGCGGGTCAGGGTCACGGTGACCACACCGGATTCGATGATGAACAAATGATCGCTGACCTCCCCGGCGTCGAGAATCGTCTCGCCGGCACGAAAGGTTTGCAGGGTCATGTTCTGGCTGAAGGTATCTTTCTCTTCCTGGCGCAAGGTGGAGAAAATCGGTGAACTGTCGAGCAGCGCCCGTGGCCGCGACAGGCCGCTTGGCGCATTCGGTTCCACACTCGACAACAGATTGACCCCGGACGCCTGCAAGTGCCGGTAGGCCAGATCGAACAGCTGATTGCGCACCGGACGTTTCTGGTCCATCGACGACACGAAGCCACTGATTTCGTATTCGACGCCGGTGCTGCTGGAGCTTTTCAGCGCCACGCTCGGCGAAGGGTTGTCCAGCAACGGACGGCAACCCTGCATCGCCCGTTCGAGTGCGTCGATCACCGTGGTCGGTCGCGCATGCGGGCTGACCTGCACACTGACGGCCAGGCCGAACATATTGCTCGGCCGGCTGAAGTTGATGATCTTGGCCTTGGCCGCCAGCGAGTTGGGGATCACCGCCATGCTGCCCTGACTGGTTTGCAGACGCGTGGCGCGCCAGTCGATGTCGATGACCCGGCCTTCGGTACCATCGATCGAGATCCAGTCATCGATCTGGTACGGCTTGGTGGTGTTGAGCACGATCCCGGAGAACACGTCGCTCAGGGTGCTCTGCAACGCCAGACCGACGATGATCGCCAAGGCTCCGGAGGTCGCCAGCACGCCTTTGACCGGCAGATCGAGCACATAGGCCAGCGCGGCGATGATTGCAATCAGGAAGATCACCGCACCGAGCAGGTCCTGCAACAGGCGCCCGGTGTGCCCGACCCGCTGCATCATCACCGCGCCGATCAACACGGTCAGGGTGCGCGCGCCGAACAGCCACCAGCCGATCTGCAACCCGGTCGCCGCCAGGTGCAGCGGCACGTTGTCGGCCCACGGCGCCGGCTCCATCGGGTTGAGGCCTTCGTTGAACAGTACCGCACTGAACAGGCCGAAAATCAGCACCCGCACCAGCAGCTTCCACTCGCTGCCACGGGAGCTGATCAGGCGCCACAGGCCCAGATCGAGGAGGATCAGGATCAACGCGCAAAACAACGGATGTTCAGTCAAAAAAGACAACATCAAAGCACTCCGACACGGGCCAATCGCGAGAAGATCGCACAGATTGGGCAAGTGTAGGAGTAATTGATTTGGCAGGATGAACCCGTCCCCGAAAACACCCCAAAATCCCTGTAGGAGTGAGCCTGCTCGCGATGGCGGTGTGAGCCAACATCATCGGTGACTGACCCAGCGCTTTCGTGAGCAAGCCCACTCCCACAGGGGTTTTGTGGTGTGTCAGAGGTCGAGTGTGTCTGGGTGACTCAGAGCAAAGTGCAGGAACTGTCTGGAATAGAGATTCCTGTGGGAGGGGGCTTGCTCCCGAAGGCGGTGGGTCAGCCAGCATCATCGCTGAATGACCCGCCGCTTTCGTGAGCAAGCCCACTCCCACATGGGTTTTGTGGTGTGTCAGGGGTCGAGTGTGTGGCTTGTTGCCTCGGAGCAAAGTGCAGGAGCTGCCTGGAATACAGTTCCCCTGTGGGAGGGGGCTTGCTCCCGAAGGCGGTGGGCAGGCCGTCCCTGGCCTTCGAACCGGCCTACGCGTCCTGTGTAGAGCGCAGTGTTTTTTGCGTCAAGCATGCATCTGGCCGAAACGGCCGGACTGGAAGTCGGCGAACGCCTGGTGAATTTCCTGTTCGGTGTTCATCACGAACGGGCCGTGGCCGACAATCGGTTCGTCGATAGGCTCGCCGCTGAGCAGCAACACCACTGCGTCCTGGCTGGCTTCAAGCGTCAACTGATAACCGTCACGCTCGAACAGCGCCAACTGCCCTACGCGCACCGTTTCCAGACCGTTGACCTGCACCGAACCTTTCAACACCACCAATGCCGTGTTGCGACCTTCGTGCAGGTCCAGCGTCAGCAATTTGCCGGCATTCAGGCGCAGGTCCCACACGTCGATCGGGGTGAAGGTGCGCGACGGACCGGTGTGGCCATCGAACTCACCGGCGATCAGGCGCAGGCTGCCGGCGTTGTCCTTGAGCGCGATGCTCGGAATGTCGCTGTCGAGAATGGTCTGGTAGCCCGGCGCAGCCATTTTGTCCTTGGCGGGCAGGTTGACCCACAGCTGCACCATCTCCAGGTTGCCACCGGTTTTGGCGAAGTTATCCGAGTGGAATTCTTCATGCAGGATCCCCGAAGCGGCGGTCATCCATTGCACATCGCCCGGGCCGATAACACCGCCACTGCCGGTCGAATCGCGGTGCTGCACTTCGCCCTCGTAGACGATTGTCACGGTTTCGAAACCACGGTGCGGATGCTGACCAACGCCACGGCGCTCGGTGGTCGGGGTGAATGACGCCGGACCGGCGTGATCGAGCAGCAGGAACGGGCTGATGTGCTTGCCCAGATTGTCGTATGAAAACAGTGTGCGAACCGGGAAACCATCGCCGACCCAATGGCCGCGCGGGCTGGTGTAGATACCAATGATGTTTTTCATGGTTGTCTCCAATTGGGGTGAGTGATGCACTGGATTAAGCATAAATCCGTATCCATTAATGCACTAGACTGCAAAAATCGGCCTTAGCGTTCTATCTGGAGAACGATGGTGGAAGACCTCAACAGCCTCTACTACTTCACCCAAGTGGTGGAACATCATGGATTCGCCGCCGGAAGGGCGTCGGGGACTGCTACCGTCGGTGCGCACGTTGATTGATTTTCCTGGGGAGGATTTTGCGCAGAGCGATATAGCCTGAATCGTTGGTGCGGCCTTCGCGAGCAGGCTCGCTCCCACAGGAGACCGCAATCCAATGTGGGAGCGAGCCTGCTCGCGAAGAGGCCAGCCCAGACCACACAACTCCTGGGAAAGATTCATGACTTCTGCTCAACAGTGCTTTGCCCCACCAGCGGTTTTTCTCAAGGACGCAGACGCGGATACTCCTGCCCATTCCCACTGCAACCCTGGAGTCATCAATGTCTGTTCCCGCTTTTGGTCTGGGTACGTTTCGCCTGCAAGGTCAGGTGGTCATCGATTCGGTGAGCACGGGCCTTGAACTCGGTTACCGGGCCATCGACACCGCGCAGATCTATGAAAACGAAGCCGAGGTCGGCCAGGCCATCGCTGCCAGCGGTATCGCCCGCGACGAGTTGTTCATCACCAGCAAGATCTGGGTCGCCAACTTCGCTCAGGACCGCCTGATCGACAGTCTCAAGGAAAGCCTGCACAAGCTGCAAACCGATTATCTGGACCTGACGCTCATTCACTGGCCATCACCGGAAAACCAGGTGCCGGTCGCCGAATTCATGGGCGCGCTGCTGGAAGCCAAGCGTCTGGGCCTGACGCGGCAGATCGGTATTTCCAACTTCACCGTCGAGCTGATGCAACAGGCGATCGCAGCCGTCGGTGCCGACCACATCGCCACCAACCAGATCGAATTGCACCCGTACCTGCAAAACCGCAAAGTGGTCGAGTTCGCCCAGAGCCAGGGCATCCAGATCACCTCGTACATGACCCTCGCCTATGGCGAAGTGCTCAAGGACCCGCTGATCCAGCAGATCGCCGCACGCCTGCAGGCCACCCCGGCGCAAGTCACCCTGGCCTGGGCGATGCAACTGGGTTACGCGGTGATTCCGTCGTTGACCAAACGCGCCAACCTGCAAAGCAACCTCGGCGCGACCGCGCTGACCCTGAGCGACGCCGACATGGCGTTGATCGCCACGCTGGACCGCGGCCAGCGCCTGACCAGCCCGAAAGGCATCGCCCCGCAGTGGGATTGATCGGTCAGCCTTGAAGACGCTGCGCGAGGCTCAGCATGGCCACGCGCAGCGCCTCCACCGAGCGCTCGACCGCTTGGGTTTCAGCGTCTCGACAGGCCTGTTCAAGATCCGCACAGGCCGCCGCCACTCGCGCGGCACCGACCATCTGCGCACCGCCCTTGATGTGATGCGCCAGAGTGCGTAAATCGCCCGGATCAAGGGTGGGACGCAAATCTTCCAGCCGTTGCAGATCGTCCTGCAGGCTGCGCAACACCTGGTCGCGCAGTCGTTGCATCACCGCGTGATCGTCTCCGGCCATCTGCTCCAGCGCGCTCAGATCGAGTTCGGTCAACGGCGCTGCCAGGTTCGGGTCGAGGTCTCTCTCCTGGTGACTGGCAGCGCGCAACGCCAGATCCAGATCAGCCAGGCGGATCGGCTTGAACAGGCAATCGTCCATGCCAGCCGCAAGACAGCGCACCTTCTCCTCGATCTGTGCATTGGCGGTAAAGCCGAGAATCAGGCAACGCGCCCTGCCACTCGCCGCCTCGGCGTCACGAATCGCCCGAGCGAGTTCGTAACCGTTGCGTCGCGGCATGTTGCAGTCGGTGATGAGCGCATCAAACGGCTGTGCCCGCCAGCGCTCCAGGCCCTGCTCACCGTCGTCAAGGTCGACCGTACGGTGGCCGAGTTCACTCAGTTGCCAGCACAGCAACAGACGGTTGACCGGATGGTCGTCCACCACCAGCACACTCAATGAGCGCGCGGGTTTATCCACGACTTCGGGGCGTGTCGACTCAAGCTTGCGCGGGCTCAGCCGTGGCAACTGCAGTCTGACTTCCACCCGGGTTCCGTGGCCCGGCGTGCTGTCGAGGTGCAGCGTGCCGCCCATCATTTCGCAGAGGCTGCGGCTGATCACCAGCCCCAGTCCCGAGCCGCTGCGCGCTGACTGGCCAGGATTGCCGGCCTGAACAAACGGGCTGAACAGGCGCTGTTGGTCTTCGGCGCTGATACCGATGCCGCTGTCGGCAATCTCCACCGTCACGTCCAACAGCCCGAGCGGCGTCGCGCTCACCGACAATTGCAGGCTCACCTGGCCGTGTTCGGTGAACTTGATCGCATTGCTCAACAGGTTCGACAGCACTTGCTTGAAGCGTGTCGGATCGAGCATCACGTCGACTTCACTGTGAGCATCCAGCTCGACGCGCCACACCAGGTGTTTCTGTCGCGCCAGCCCTTCGAACACCCGGCACACCGAGTTCACCAGTTCGTGCAGATTGGCCCGTTCCGGTGCCAGGGAAAGATGCCCCGACTCAATGCGCGCGATGTCGAGAATGTCGCCGATCAACGCCAGTAATTGCTGGCCGGCACCGGACGCCACCTGAATCGCCAAGCGGTCGGTCACACCCTCCTCGGCCCGTTTAAGCGCCAGTTCGAGCATGCCGATCAAGGCGTTCATCGGGGTGCGGATTTCATGACTCATGGTCGCCAGAAACGTGGTCTTGGCCCGGTTGGCGTCGTCGGCGGCATCCTTGGCCTGCTGCAGTTGATGCAGCCATTGCTGACGCTGACGCAATTGCCAGCGCTGAAAACCGATCCAGGCCAATGCCAGCAACAACAACCCCGCTGCAGCGGCAAACCCCAGCACAATCTCGCGCCGGTGGCGCAGCCAATAGCTCTCCTCCACCACCACATCATGGCTCCAGCGCTCGACCAGTTCGTCCATCTGCTGCGGTGCGATGCTCAGCAGCGCCTTGTTCAGGATCGTGTGCAGCGCCGTGGCCTGCGGTGCGGTAGCCAGAGCGATGCGAGCCGGCTGATCGCCGATGGTGTTGGTGACGCGCAGGCGCTCGCGGTAATGGCGGGCAATCAGAAAGCGCGCCACCAGCAATGAACTGACGGTCGCATCGGCCTGGCCTTTGACAATCAGTTCCATGCCCTCGGCGGGGCTGCTGACCTCGACCAGACGCACTCGCGGCAGGCGCCGCAGAATGTAGTCGCGCAACGGATGACCGCGATAAATCGCCAGCCGTTTGCCTTGCAGGTCGTCGAGGCTACGAGGGCTGCGGGGCGCTGTCGATCCGACCAGCACAAACGGATTGTTCAGGTATGCACGGGTGAACTGCAGCTCGGCTTCGCGCTCACTGCTGGGCGTCACCACCGGCAACACGTCGAGTTCACCGGCCTTGAGCTGCTCGATCTGGCGGTCCAGCGATCGCCCCCGGACAACTTCGAAATGCAGCCCGGTGCGTTGACTGATGAGGTTGAGCAGTTGCGCCGACAACCCGCTGAAACGCCCCTCGGCATCAAAAAACGTCAGCGGCGCGAAGTCTTCGATCACCCCCACTCGTACCACCGGATGCTGGTCCAGCCACTCCCGCTCACTGACACTGAGGCGTACCCGAGACTGTGCGGCCACTTGCGCGCGCCCCGCACTCCAGCGTTGCTCGATCAGTTGCCGGCGTTCCATGGGAATCACCGCCAGCGCCCTGTCGATGATGCGTTTGAGGCGTACCTCGCTACGCAACAGGGCGAAACCGAAGGGGTTGGCGTCCAGCCCCGATGGCCCGGCCAGTTGCAGGTCATTGCGGTAATTGGTGTTGATCAGGTAATTGGCGCTGATCAAGTCACCCAGGTACCCGTCATCGACCCCGAACGCCACCGCACCGAGTGCGTCCATCGCGGAGGGGTAGCGCTGCACGTCCGCCCGGGGATAGAACGCCTGCACGCTGGCCAGTGGCAGATAGTCCTCGACCATGGCGATGCGTTTGCCCGCCAGATCCGCCGGTAACGTTTCATCGAGCCGGGTCACCAGCATCGGCTGGTCTTCGGCGTAGGGGCGCGACAGCCTGAAGTCCGGGTCGGCCAGTTCAAAATTGTTGGAAGTGCCCAGCAGGTCCAGCTCGCCGCGTTTGAGCGCGGCCATCACCGCGTCACGGTTGGCGTAGCGCTGCACGTCGATGCGCACACCGAGCAATTGCGCCAGCAACTCGGCGTAATCGGCGGTGAGCCCTTCCAGCTCTTGCTGATTGCGGGTGATTTCGAACGGTGGATAATCCGGGCCGGAGATGCCCATGCGCAATACCGGGTGCTGGCGCAGCCATTGCCGGTCACGCTCATCGAGCGCGATGTGGATATTGTCCAGTCCGGCTTGCGGCAACAACTCAAGGCGTTGCGGCGAGTCACTGGCCCAACAGGTGGTCGTGATGCTCAACCACAACACACACAACCAGCCTCGCGAACTCATCAGGTCACTCAGATCAGATGATTGCGTTTGGCGAATTCGCGCAAGTGCACTGTCGAGTTCACCCCGAGTTTTTTCATCAAGCGGGTTTTGTAGGTGCTGACGGTTTTATGGCTCAGGTGCATGTCTTCGGCGATCAGTTTGTTGGGCTTGCCGTGCGCCAATTGCTCGAGGATGTTCAGCTCGCGATTGGAGAGTTCGTCGATCATCTGCTTTTCGCTGCGGTGCAACGGGGCCGACGTATAGTCGTTGTCAGACGGCGCCGCAAAATAGGAATAGCCCGACATCAGTGCCTGGATCGCCTTGTGCAATTGCAGCAGCTGGTTGGTTTTGGCGACGTAGCCCAAGGCGCCGGCACGCAGGCAGCGGTCCTGATAATACTGCGGGTCCTGGGAAGTGAAGATCAGCACCTTGCACCCGGGATCGTTGGCCTTGAGCCGCTCCAGCACTTCCAGGCCGCCGACCCCTGCCAGCTTGAGGTCGAGCACCACCAGTTTGGGCTTGTGCTCTCGGTGCAATGCCATGGCTTCGCTGGCGCTCGCTGCTTCGTGAATTTCCTTGAAGCGCTCGGTTTCGAGCACCAGTTTCACGGCAGCCCGCACCACCGGGTGATCGTCGACGATCAGCGCTGACTTCATGACGGCTCCCCGTGCAACAACATGACAAAGGCGCCACCGGCATCGGCTGCTCCTGACGCAGTGGCTGCGCTATGACTGTTACACGGGAATCACATGGGATCTACCTGTCAGATCTGACAGTTGCGACAAACACCAAACCGTGCTCAGGCCCGTCGTTGCAAGGCCGACGCCGGGTTCCAGACATTCGATGCGCACACCGGCCGAACATCGACGCGGGCCATCAGGTGCTCGATCGCTGCCAGGTTCGGCAATGCGGCATGGCTGATCTGCACGTTCTCCTGAGCGAAGCCTGCTGGGGTCTGCACCGGGGCTGATGGCTCGTTGTAAATCAGCACATGACGCACATGCAGGTTGTTCAGGAAAAAGTCCGGCAGGTCCAACGACCCGGCCGCCAATTCGGCATTGATGACCACTGCGTCGAACGGCTCGCAGCCGTATTCCACCAGCGTCAGCAACTCCAGCAGGCTCTGCACCGGAGCGACGCGGAAGTATTGGAGGTGGTTGAACAGGCGCTCGATTTTCATCCGGTGAAAATGCTGTGGGTCGGCAATCAGGATGCGCAGGGTTTTATTGATCATGCTCGATCTCCCGAAGGTCAGGTGGGGGTGCGCCAAGACTACGCATCGCGCCAGAACTGCTCTGTAGGATCTTTCCTAAAAATCCGCTCATTCATCTGTTCCTTTGCCATGGTTGCGCCGTTGCAGCCAATTCAACAGATCGGCCCCCGCCATCGGCCGTGCGTACCAGTAGCCCTGCCCTTGCGTACACCCCAGCGCCAGCAATTCACGACGCTGCGCATCGGTTTCGATGCCTTCGATCACCACCGCCATGCCCAGTGTTTCACCCAGCGCCAGGGTGCTGCTGATTGCCGCCCGGCAACGTGGCTCATGCTCAAGGCTGCGGATGAACTCGGCGTCGAGCTTGATTTCGTTGAACGGCAACTGACACAGACGTTGCAATGAAGAAAACCCGGCGCCGAAGTCATCGATGGACAAGCGACAGCCCATCATCCGCAGCCGCACCAGGCTCTCCAGACTGGTGGCCGGTGCTTCCAGCAAGCCACTTTCGGTCAGTTCGAAAGTCAGGCTCGAACCCGTCACAGCATGCCGCGCCAGCGTGGTTTTAAGGGTGTTGGCCAGTTCCGGATGGGCCAATTGCACGGTTTGCAGATTGAACGCCATGTTCAGTGCAAAGCCTTTGGCCCGGGCGCTCTGGTGCAGCTTCAGCGCCTGCTCCAGCTGGGAAAACAGCAAGTCGTCGAGCAAGCCGCAGCGCTCCAGCACCGGCATGAACTGCGCCGGGGCAATAATTCCCCGGGTCGGGTGCAGCCAGCGGCACAACACCTCGACACCGCAGACCTCACCGGTGTGCAGATTGAATTTGGGTTGATACCAGGCATGCAGTTGCTGCTCGGCCAACGCCTGGCGTACCGAAGCCTCACTGGCCAACGTCACAGCCCCCGCCGGGCTATCGGCGACGGGCGGCCGGTCGATGAACGTGTCCAACAGCCCGGCCAACACCTGCGCTTGCATCGGTTTACCGACATCGCCCAACAGCTTCAGGCCGAGCAGCGTGACCATCTGATGCACCGCGCGACGCAGATCCGCCGACAACGAACTGCAGATGATCACCGCCTTCACTTGCCCCGATGCCCCGATCCGTTGCAGGAATTCCAGGCCGTCCATGCCCTCCATCTGCAAATCGCACAGGGCGATGTCGACCGTGCCAACCTCATCCAGCAGCGCCAGCGCCTGCGCCCCATCACTGGCTTCAAACACCTGATGGCATCCCAGGCTCTGCAGCATGCTCACCGCCACCGAACGCTGGAACGGGTGGTCTTCAAGCACCAGGATACGAAGCGGCGGGTTGCACATGGTGGTGGGCTCGTTGTGGGTGAAAGGCCTGTGAGTGTCCGCTACCTGAGCGTTCAACTCGTGAGGAAAGGTCTGAAGCTGCGTGGGAAATGTCCTAGACATCGAGGTGCTCCAGCACGGCGCCAAGGCTCTGGCGATCCGGCGTACGCAGCATCAACAGCTGTCTTCGACCGGTTACGAATATCGCCTCGGCCCGGGGCTGACCACGCCGGGCATCGTGAATCACGCCATGGCGGATCTGCGGGTTGCCCTGAAAGAACCGCACCGGATCAATCCCTGCGGCGGCAATCAGTTCGCCATTGATGATCAGCAGATCGTATTGCTCGAACGGGTCATGAGCGTAGTGCGTCAACGCCAGCAGTTCACGAAACGAACGGATTGGCGTGAGATCGCGATAGCCCAGCTCGTGAAAGACTCGAACAATCCGGGACTGCAGAACGGGCTGCTCTTCGACGATTACAATTCGCCTGCACTTGTAGGACATAGAATTCAACAGCGTGGGAAATGTGCTGATCACGCTAACCAAGTCCCCTGGTGATCTATGTAGGACAAGTCCTAAAGACAGGCAGAAACCTCTGGAAAGCCGACAAGATCGCCGCACAGGTCTGACCCATGCGGCGATTATTCTTACCAGAGGTAGCGATAGCCCACGGTCACACCGAAGGGTTGCTCGATGTCATTGCCTTTGGCGTACTCGGCATCCAGCGAAATCTTGCTCTTCTCGCTGACCTGCAATACACCGCCGAAACCCAGTTCGACACGATTGCCCGGCAGATCGGCATCGAGCGAATTGCCATTCACCCGCACCTTGCTGGCGCCTGCATGCTCGGTGACGTAGGACGCCTTGACGTACGGCTGGGCTTTCATGCCGTTGCTCAGTTCCAGACTGCGCCCAAACAACGAGCCGACGCGGCTCTGCAGCGAATCGAGGTCATCGGACTTGACCCGCAGCCCGTTGCTGGCGGTGTAGCTCGCACCTTGTACGCGGGTGGCGGTGATTTCGACTTGCGGCTCGACGAACCAACCGTCCTTCAGCGCAATGCGTTTACCCACCTCGATGTCCGCACCAATGCCGTTGGTGTTGTAGGACGCCTTGACCGACTCGCCCAGATTGCTCGGGGTCTTGATGTCGTTGTCGAAGCGGCTGTACTTCAACACGCTGTCGACATAGACACCGTTGTCATTCAGGTAGGTGGCATAGACACCGAACATACGGCTGTCGATCTCGCCGGACGCACCTTCTCCGAAGTCCAGGTCCGAGCGGGCCGTGCCGAGCATGCCACCGATATAGACTTTGCCGCTGTCGAGGGCGAACGCCTTGTCGGCGCCCACTTCCAGACCGCTGATGTCTTGGCGGTAGGCACGGCTGGAGTGCTCGCTGACATCCAAGCGCTTGCCGATGGCCCGAGTCCAGATACCGCCGTCATCCTGGCCCATGCGCAACTCGCCCAGGCGTTTGACCAGTGCGTTCATTTGCGCACTCCAGAGACCTGCACTTGCGGTGTGTGCGGCAATCGCGGCGTTGCTGCCCTTGGACAGATGCTCCGGCCCCGGGTCCACCGGACGCGGGGGAGTGACCGGATCAACCGGCGTTATCGGATCGACGGGCGTCACCGGACCCACCGGTTTACCCGGGTCGACAGGCGCCACCGGATCCACCGGTTTACCCGGATCGACAGGCGTTACCGGTTCCACCGGTTTGCCGGGATCGACAGGCGCCACCGGATCCACCGGTTTACCCGGATCGACAGGCGTTACCGGATCAACCGGTGTACCCGGATCTACGGGCGTAACCGGATCTACTGGCGTGTTCCCGGAACTGGCCAACACCCAGTCATTGCCTTGCTGCTGCAAGGTGTAGCGGAACGCGCCGGCATCGACATGCCCGCCATAGAGGCCGAACTTCGCGCTGCCGCCATGGGTGTCCACCAGCACTAGACGCCCGTCCGCCGAGGTCGGTTCGCGGCCTGAATCGCCGACGATCAGCGTGTGGTCGCCACTGGCCAGGCCAGCGCCCTGCACTACCAGCAAGTCATCATGCTGACTGGCGATATCGGTGTTCATCAGAATGCTGCCGCTGCCGGACAAGGCGTTGACGGTGAAGGTCTTGAAGCTGCCGTCGGTGCTCGGCACGAAGGCCAGGCGACCGCCGTCGAGGGTCAGCGAGTCCACGGTTTTCACGCCGTTGTCCATGATATTGACCGTGCCACCGGCGCCTGCCACTACACCGTTGGCCTGCGCGCCGCTGTACAGATTGATCTGGCCGCCGTTACTCACCGTGCTGCGGTTGGCCGTGCCAGTGTCGTAAACGCTTTGGGTACCTCCCTGGACCTGAGTGTCATTGGCCACCGCCCCACCCAAAACACCTCTGCGCAGCGTCTGTTCGCCGCCGGCTTCGATCACGCTACCGTTGGCAACGGCCATGTTGATCAGGTTCTGCACGCCGTTATTGCCAATCTGTGTGTCATTGGCGATGGACATGACATCCAGGGTCTGCACGCTACCGGCGTTGATCAGCGTGCGGTTGGCCGTAGAACGGGTCACCGTCTGCTGGCTGGCGTTGAGAACGGTGTCATTGGCAGTGCCGCTGGCACCGACCAGTTGTGTACCGCCGTTGTTGACCACCGTGCCATGGCTGACACCACTGGAGACACTCTGCGTCGCACCGTCGACCAAGGTGTCGTGCGTGACGCCATTCATGAACACATTTTGCGAGCCACTGCCACTCACGGTCGTACGATACGCCGTGCCAGAGGTGCCGATCGATTGCAGTCCGGCGGTGACATTTTCGTCATAGACCACTGCTCCGCTGTTGACCGAAGCGGTATAGGCGCTGGCGTGCAGCGGTACAAGCAAGGCTACCGCTACCGCGACGGGCGTTCGACGAAATGCAGGAACAAAGGCTTTCATGCGCTTGACCTCAGGGGGGCCGATCTCGACATCGGCGCTTTTCGGACTGAGTTCGAAACACGCCATGGCACTGTTCAAACCCGAAGAGGCTGCCAATTTAGAGAGCTGAGCGAAAATTCTGAGTAGGAAAATTCCCTATGCTTGTAGGAAATTTCCCAAGAGAACTGATCGGTGTTGACCGCCAGTGTCAGCACAATCAAACAAGCGAGCCCATTGCAGGCTCGCTTGCCATGGATCAACCGCGAGTACCGACGGGCGCCGCACCGTAGGAAATAATCACCTCCACCCGACGATTGAGCTGACGCGAGTGCGCACTGCCGTTGTCGGCAATCGGAAACTGCTTGCCGTAACCCTTGGTGATCAGGCGATCAGCGCTGATGCCCATGCGCTTCAGCGCAAATGCCACCGCATCGGCACGCCGCTCCGACAGACGCTGATTGAAGTCATCGCTGCCCACGTCATCGGTAAAGCCTTCAATCCGCACTTTGCGCTCCGGGTTGGCCGTCAGGTACTGCGCCAACTGCTCGAAGTTGCGTTGGCTGCCGTACTTCAAATCGGCCTTGCCGGTGTCGAACAGCACGTCACCGAAAGTCACCACTTCGCCACGCTCGGTCTTCTGCGCCTTCATTGCCTGCAAGGCCCTGAGCTGCTGGGTGCGCACGTCCAGTTGCACCTGCGTGCGTTCGGCATCAATCTTTTTTAGCCCGCCTTCTGCCTGGCGCATGGCGATGGTCTGCTCGGCGACAGCGATTTTCTGGCTGGCGAGGTAGGTCAACTGCTCGACGTCCGGAGCCTTGCGATCCTTGAGTGAAGCCTGGTCGGCCTTGTTCAGGGCAATGAACGCCTCGCGGGTTTCGAGGGCTGCCAGCGTGTTCGATTCAGGTTTGTGTTGCAGTGCGGCGAACTGCGCACGGGCTTGCAGCAATTGCGGGTTCTCCGGCGGTGTGGCGCAGCCGGCGAGCACCAGCGCGCACAACGAAACGACGGGCAGTAATTTGAAAGTCGACATGAAACGTTCCTTATTGAGCGCTGGCTGGCGGGTTGAAACCGGTGGCCGGGTCTTGCAGCATTTCCTGCTTGAGCACCTGAATGCCGCTGCGCGCATCGACCAGTTGTTTCTGCCACTTGACCGCGCGCGCCTTGCGCTCGGCGAGGTTGGCATCGGCTTCGATCTGTTCGGCCAGGGTTCGCACTTGAACGTAATCACGTTCGCCCATGGCCCGCTCCATCAGAAACATCTTGTCCTGCGCGGCTTTCATCTCCAGTGGCGCGTATTGCGTCGCTTCGGCGGACACCGCGCGACTGACGGCATCCCTCGACAGGGTGATCTGCTGCTCGGGCACCGGTGCGCTGGCACAGGCACTCAAGGCCCCGGCCACGATCAGCAGGCAGGCCGATACGCGCGCGTGGGAAAACACACGTTCAATAGTCATCTAACACTCCTAACAGTGGAGTCCGGGGCCGGTCGTTATTGATCTGTGGACCCGGACGGGTTGCGCTCAATCAAGTCGGCCAATCAGTAGTAATTGATGGTGAAGGTCGCCGTGGCATTCGCGGGACCTGCGGTGATGCTGTCCCCGGTCTGGATGTAGCGGGCCTTCAACGGGATGGTGTAACTGGCGCCCTCGACGGCACGCGGAGTGATGCCGCTGGCGCGCAGCGTCGCCAGCGGCAGCGGCGTGCCGTTGCTATCAGCGACTTGCAGGCCGACGCCGGTGGCCGCCGGGTCTTCGCCGGGTGCACTGGGGTTGAGGCTCATGATCCCGAGGTTGGGGGTGATGGCCGCGCGGGTCGGTTCCAGGCGCACCTGCAGGACGTTGTTCCTGCGTGAGTCGAGGTTGTTGCTGCTGCCGTCGCTCAACCAACGCGGGCCGGTATTCTGGTAGTAACCATTGAACGCCGGGCAGTTGTTCAGCGCGATGGCGAAATCCTTCCACGCCGTAAACGAGTTCTTGCCGGAAAACTCGTTGAGCATGTGCGTGCCCATCGGCACTGAAACGTCCGGGGTCTGGCAGGTACGCGAGACGATGTTGATGCTGCCGGAGAAGTTCACACGGCTGACTTCAAGGTTGTTGCTGGTCACCCGTTGGTAGCTGGGCGCCCTGAATAGTGCCAGGAGACACGTCACCAATTTTGATGAAGGACATGTCGAAAGTCAGGGTGTTCTGTATCGTCCAGACACACACATTGGTGCCGCTGCCGCAGTTGGTCCCATTCCCGGAAAATGGCAATGCATTACCGGCATACCAGATCGCAACGCCAATGCCGGGCACGCCGCTCTGATAGACATTTCCCGCCCACGGCGTGCCAGCCCAGGAGGACAAGGCCAGCGGCCTGACCGGCAGACCTCGACGAGTCTCGATGTTGTACAACCCGGCAGAGCACGACAACCGCACAAACGTGGCCGCCTGAAACGTCTGCCGATAAATCTCCGCGCCCAGCGGCACGTCGCGGCCGACGGTCAAATTGCCGCCCAGCAACGGCTGGGTTCTGACCATGCTCGATGTGCCATCAATGAAGCCGCAGTCAGCCATGGCGGCACCCGCTGCCAACGACAAACCCGCCACCGCCGCACCCGATTTGAGCAAACGCATCATCTTCATCACTTGTACCCCTGTGCGCTGTTCACAGAAGCAACGCGATTATCTGAATGGTTCACCGAGCACACCGCGCTCACTTGTTGCAACTGCTTGCCTTCGCTCTTGCCCGGCGGCAACGGCAACGCACATTGCTGATCGGCCTTGGTGCCCCAGCTGATCAACAACCGGCGTGCACCTTCCTTGACCCGGGCATACAGCTGCCCGCCCTGCCCGACCACCCCCACCGAAACGCCACGGTCATCGACCACGCCGGCGCCGAACGGCAACGCACTGCCATCGTCCAGCGTCACGTTGAGCAGCAAGGCCTGGCCGTTCTGGGTGCCGTATTTGAGCGCGACCACGGCACCGGCACGTGGCGCGACTTGCTGACTGGTTTCGCTGAGCTCAACGTCCAGCGAGGTGCCCAGCGGATCGATTGCCACTTCGTTCAGTTCATACGGACGCAGGTACGGCACCACGGCGTTGCCATGGCGATCGAGTTTCAGCCCCGGGAAGCCAACGACCTTGGCGCCCTCGGCACCTTCGGCAGTGATCACCGCCATGGTTTCGCCGCGATACGGGGTCAGGGTCACGCCGTTGGGGTGCGCGACCACGCTGCCGCTGGCGTTGAGCGACAGGCTGTCGTAACCCGCGCCCTGGCTGACAGTCGCACCGACGATGGCTTTCGGGCCGATGTACTGACCGTTGACCGACGTGCTGTTGGTGCGGCTCGCACCATCGTGGCCGGCAGTCACGCCATAGTTGTACTGGCGGTCTTCACCGGCGGTGCCGCTCAGGGTCGCCTGCTGGCTGTACTGGCCATCGGTATCACGCATGACCCGCGCCGACAGCTGCGGGCGGTTCACGGAGGAACCGAACTCCAGCGGCATGCTCACGGTGAACAGCAGGCTGGTGTCCATCTCGCCCAGACCGACCCGTGCCCGGTTGGCGCTGACGCCATAACTGACCGCGCCGACCTGCTTGTTGTAGCTGAACTGGTACTGCAGATCGCGGCCCGGCAGGTTCCAGTAATTCTGCGAATAACCACTGAACGCCACTTGCCCCCAGTCGCCCAGACTCTGGTTGGCGGTCAGTGACAGTCGACTGCGCGGACGCCCGAACAGGCTGGTGTCCAGCCCATTGCGCTCGGCGTCGAGCAACTGCACGGCGTTGCTGAAATCCAGGTAGTTTTGCGTGGAGAACCGGGTGGCTGCCACGGCAAAGTTACTGCCGGTTTCAAGGATGTTTTTGCTGTAGCTCAGGCGCGCACTCTGGCCGCTGGCGGTGCCGCTTTTGAGGTCGGTCTGGGCGTGCGTGACGTCTACTGCCATCGCTCCGACCGGCGTACTGAACGCCAGACCGCCGAGGGCCGATCGGTAATCATCACTGAGTTGCGAACCACCGTAACCGGTGAAGATATTGCTCAGGCCAAGCTGATACGTACCCTGAATCAGCTTCGCCTGGCTGTCGATGTAGTTGTTGCGGGTTTCACCGGCGGTGACGCTGAAACGCGAGGTGCCCGGACGCAGCAATTGCGCGGTCGAGGCGAACGGCACGATAAACGTCTGCTCGCTGCCATCGGCTTCGTAGACGGTGACATCGAGGTCACCGCCATAACCGGTGGAGTACAGGTCATCGATCACGAAGGCGCCCGGCGCCACCGTGGTTTCATACAACAGATTGCCGGCCTGACGCACCGCCACCCGCGCACTGGTGCGAGCGATACCACGGATCACCGGGGCGTAACCGCGCTGGGATTCGGGCAGCATGCGGTCGTCGGTGCCCAGTTGCACACCGCGATAGGCCAGGGTGTCGAAGATCTCGCCGCTGGTATTGGCCTCGCCCACGGTCAATTGGCTCTTGAGCGAGGTGATGTCGCGTTGGGCATAGGTGTTGAGGGTCTGGTAGTCCTGACCGTTGAACTTGTCCCAACTGAGCGAGCCGTTGTGGCGCAAACGCCAGTCACCGACGTTCAGCCCGGCGTTCAAGCCCAGGTACGCCGAGTCATAGTTACCGGTGTCGGTCTTGTTATGGTTGGCGTTGAAGTTGTAGCTCAGGGTGCCGGCGGTCACACCGCGATCCCACAGATCAGGGCTGACATAACCACGGGCATCACGGCGCAGGGCAACCTGTGGAATGCTGACATCCAACTGCTGGGTGGACGGCGAAAACACCGCGCCCGCGCCCTCGATCAACTGTGCGATGTCCAGGCACGCAGCGCCACTCTCGACACTGGCTGTGGCTTGGACAGACAACCGGCGCAAGTCCACGCCGATCAGCTCGAGCACGCCCCGGCTGAAACACACGGTCGGGTGACTGCCATCGGCCTCGGCATTGATGCGAATGTCCTGACGGGTCACCAGTTTGCCGTTGACGGCGACGTCGGCGCGGTACTCACCGGGCAACACCGGGTTGCCCTGCTGGTAGGCGCTCAGATCGAGCGTACGCGAGTCTTCCGGCAGGAACGCGTCGTTGAACTGCACGTCTTCGGCCAGCGCGGCCGGGGTGGCGAACGCGCCCGAGAACCCCGCCAGCGTCTGCAGCACCAGCGCGGTCAGCGGATTCAGGGCAAAGCGAGGGCGAGCCTGCGGGCTGGCCCCCAGGCGTGGATGAGCTTTCATAGGTTACTCGTGCACTAAAACGTTCGCGGAGAGGTCAGGGCTTGAGCGGTTGTTTGATCGGCACCAGCGCGCCGTAGTCGTTGATCGCGTTGAACTCGACCTGGGCAGCACCTGCGGGCATCGACTTGAGCCCGGGCACGGCAAACAGCTTGGTTTCACCCGGCTCGACCATGCCGTTTTCACTGTCGTAGCGCTGGGTGCCGACCGTCAGTGCGAGCTCGACCTGAGACATGTGAAAGGCGCTCGGGTTGAAGGCTTGCAACGCATAGCCCTTGTCCACCGCGACGACTTTCCACTGCATCTGCTGCGGTGTTTCATTGGGGTTGCCGGGCAGTCCGTCGGGACGGTAGAAAATCTTGATCCGCGAGCGGAACGCCATTTGCAGCACGTTGAGGTCCGTCGGGCCTTCGGCCTTCGGCGGGATCTCCAGTACGTTTAGCCAGAACACCGACTCTTTGCTGGCCGGCAGCGCCGCACCGGTGAACATCAGGCGCAGGCTCTGGCCTTTGTTCGGGTCGATACGCGACACCGGCGGCGACAGCACGAACGGCGCCTTGGAACTGGTCGGGCTCGATTGCAGATCACCGCTGTCGACCCACGACTGCACCAGTACCGGACGTGCGCCGTTGTTGTTCAATTTGACAGTGACTTCTTTCTGACTCGCGGGATACACCACACGCGTCCCGGTGATCACCACACCGGCCTTGGCTTGCGCATACATGAGCATGGACAGCGTCAGTATTGCGCCGATTCGAATAACACTTGCGTAACGCATGCGCACCTCATTGCCCGCACGCTGACGCGCCATTGCCCCCCCTGGCCGGGCGCGTCAGTGTGACTATGGCTTACTGGTAGTCGACGTTGTAGGTCACGGAACTGATCACCGTGCCCGGTGTGGTCGCGCCGGTGGCGAAGTACTGCACGGCGTACGGCATGTTGGCCGCGCCAGTACCGTCGATGGTGTTGCGGGTGGTGTTGGTGATCTGGTTGGTGTTACCGGCCTGAATCACAGCGCCGCCCTGTTGGTCGACCAGTTGCAGTTGCACGTTGTTGGCGGTGCCGGTCATGTTCTTCAGGTTGCCGCTGATCGGGTCAACGGTGGCGCCCGAGTTGAAGAACGCAGCGGCGGTGGTCGCGGTGCCGACGCAGTTGCTCAACTGAATGTTGAAACCGGTCTGGCCTTCAACCTGCCCTGGAGCGGTCAGCAGACCGGTGGAGATGGTCGGCAGGGTCACGGTGGCGATGGCTGGCGAAACCACGCCGTCAACGGCGATGGTGCAGGTCTGGTTGCGCAGTTCACCGTTGAAGTTGATGGTGCCGTCGGCGGCGTTGGCGAATTGAGCGCCAGTGGCGGCAACCAGTACGGCGATGGCGAGAGCTTTGCGATTCATGGGACAACTCCAAAAGTAAGAGACGAATCTGTCGCGAAAGTCTGGATGGTTGTCCGACGCGAAATGCGTCGAGAGTTACAAGCCATCTGCCTGGGCGACGGAGTTATCTTGGTCTTTTGGAGAGGTCAGTCCCGTAGGCGCATTCCCTGCGGCATGTAGGACATTTCCCAGCAACAACTTAAACGAGTAACGGTTCCAACTGATCGGCCAGCCGTTCCATGGCTTGCTGCAAGCCATCGACGGCCTCGGTCAGTTGCGCCGGATCCAGCCCGTTGCAGGCTGTCTCGAGGTGCTCGCAGGCATTGATCAGCGCACGCGCCTGGATGATCCGCGCCCCGCCCTTGACCCGGTGCGCGAGGTCGGCCATGCCCGGCAAATCGTTGCGAGTGAACAAACGCATCAGTCGGGCCATGTCTTCGTCATTGCTGTTGGCCAGATCACCGAGCAGGCTTTTGATCGATGCGTGGTCGCCTCGGGTCAACTGTTCGAGGCTGGTCAGATCAATCTCATCGGTCAACGGCGTATCCGCAGACTTAGTGGCCTGCTGCACCGGTTGCGGTTTCACTTGGGCCAGTTGCGCATTCAGATCCTTGAGGCTGATCGGCTTGAACAGGCAGTCGTCCATCCCGGCCACACGACAGCGGCTGACCTCTTCGGGCTGGGCATTGGCGGTGAAGCCGAGAATCAGGCAGGGCGATAACTGACGCGTCGTCTCTTCTTCGCGGATGGCCCGGGCCAGTTCATAGCCGTTCATGATCGGCATGTTGCAGTCGGTGATCACCACATCAAAGGTCTCGCCACGCCAGGCGCGCAAACCATGGGCACCGTCCTCGGCATCCTTGACCCGGTGCCCGAGATAACTCAATTGCTGCGACAGCAACAGGCGATTGGCCGGGTAATCGTCGATCACCAGAATATTCAACGCATGCCCGGGAGCTGCCGGTTCAGCGTTTTCACGAGGCACTTCCTTCAGCGGTTGCAGGGTCGGCAAGGCCAGTTGCACGTCGATTCGCGTGCCCTGCCCCAGCTCACTGTGCAGGCTTAACTGGCCGCCCATCATTTCGCACAACGTACGGCTGATCACCAGGCCCAGCCCGGAACCGCTGCGCGCCGACTGCGTGTTGTTGCTGGCCTGGGTGAACGGGCTGAACAAGCGCTGCTGGTCTTCGGCGCTGATGCCGCTGCCGCTGTCTTCGACCTGCAGCGCGAGGTTCAGACGCTCATCGTCACGGCCCGGCTCGACCTTGACGCTGATCCGCACCCGGCCCTGTTCGGTGAACTTGATTGCATTGCTCAGCAGGTTCGACAGCACCTGCTTGAAGCGCAGCGGATCGATCAGCACATCGCGATTGGCCGCTGCATCCAGTTCCAGCACCAGACGCAAATGCTTCTGCCGCGCCAGCCCTTCGAAGATGCGCACCACCGACTCCACCAGTTCGCGCAGATTGGCACGTTCCGGGGTCAGCGACAGGCGCCCCGACTCGATACGCGCGATGTCGAGGATGTCGCCGATCAGGTCCAGCAACCCCCGGGCAGCCCCCGACGCCACTTCGATGGCGAAGCGATCCATGATGCCCTGATCGGCTTTTTTCATCGCCAGTTCGAGCATGCCGATCACCGCGTTCATCGGCGTGCGGATCTCATGGCTCATGGTTGCCAGGAACGTGGTTTTCGCTCGGTTGGCGTCGTCGGCGCCCTCTTTGGCTTCGCGCAGTTCCTGCAGCAGATGCTGACGTTCACTGACGTCGATCCAGCCGCCAATCATACCGCTGACCTCGCCGTCGCTGCCGCGATACGGCAGCATCCAGTGATAGATGGTCAGCACCTTGTCGCCCATGCTCAGGCTGCGATCCTGTACCCGCGGCAAGCCTTCGCTCATCACGTGCAGGTAGTCGCGGTGATAGGCCTGAGCCTCATCGCGATTACTCAGCACGCCTTCGAGCACGGTCTTGCCGATCACCGCATCGCGCTGGACGTCGAACACCTGCAAATAACCTTCGTTGCACACCAGCAGCTTACCGTCGCGGTCGCGCACATAGATCGGGTGCGGCGTACCGTCGATCAATACGCGCATGAATTCCAGTTGATCGTTGAGGGCGATTTCCGCCTGCCGGCGTTTGCGCATCAGCAACCGCAGATAGGCGATCCAGCCCAGCGCCACCAGCAACAGCACCGCCGCCAGGGCAAAGCCCTGAATGATCGCCGTGCGGTTGCGCAGCCAGTAACTGTCATCGACCACCACTTCGCTGCGCCAGCGATTGGTCACCTCATCCAGCTCTTCGGGCGGGATGCTCAGCAGGGCTTTTTCCAGGATCGAATACAGCTCCAGCGAGCCGCGTGCGGTGGCAAACGACACCTGTGCCGACTGGGTACCGACGGTGCTGGTGATGCGCAGACGCTCGCGGTACTGGCGCGAGATCATGTAACGCGCGGTGATCAGCGAATTGACCGCCGCATCGGCCTGACCGTTGGCCACAAGCGTCATCGCCTGCTGAGCGTTTTCGGCATCGACCAGCGTCACGCGCGGGTAATCCGCCACCAGCATTTCACGCAGCGGATTGCCGCGGATCAGCGCCAGACGCTTGCCCGCCATGTCATCCAGCGTGCCCGGGCTGTCGGCGCCAATCCGGCTGACCAGAACGAACGGCATGCTCAGGTACGGACGGGTGAAGCGCAGGGTGCCTTCGCGCTCGGCGCTGGGGGTCAGGGTGATCAACAGGTCGGCACGATTATCGCGAATCTGCTCGACCAGCTCCGACACCGACTGCGCACGTTGCACGTCGAATTTCAGCCCGGTTCGCAGCGCGACCTTGGCCAGCACGTCGGCGCTGATACCACGGAACTCGCCGTCCTGACCGTAAAACGACAGCGGCAGGAAACTGTCATCAATCGCCACCCGCAGGCGTGGATGCTGCGCCATCCAGCGTTGCTCGCTGGTGCTGAAATGCAGTGTCTGCTGACCGGGCATGCTCGAACCGCCGGCACTCCAGCGTCGCAGAATGGTCATCCGCTCGCCCACCGGAATACTCGCCAATGCCGCGTTGACGATGCGCAACAGCTGCTCATTGTCACGCGGCAGGGCAAAGGCAAAGTTCTGCACCTCCATCTGCGAGAAGTCGGCCAGTTGCACGTTGTTCAGGTAGTTCTTGCTGATCAGGTAATTGGCACTGATCGCATCGCCCAGATAGACATCGACATTGCCGAACGCCACGGCGCCGATGGCGCTGAGGGTCGACGGATAGAGCTGCACATCGGCCTTGGGATAGAAGGCCTTGACCGTCTCCGGCGGCAAGTAGTGATAGAGCATTGCCACGTGCTTGCCGGCCAGGTCCGGGGGCAGATCGGAGCTGTCGCCGACCCGGGTTACCAGGGTTGGCAGGTCATCGGCATAAGCGCGGGACATCGCCAGTTCCGGGTCGGCTGCCTCGAAACCATTGGCGGTGCCGACCAGGTCCACTTCACCGTTCTTCAGCGCTTGCAGCACTTCGGCGCGCGAGGCATAGCGTCGCACCTCGACGCGCACGTTGAGCAACTCCGCGAGCAATTGCACGTAATCAGCCGTCAGCCCTTCGTAGTCAGTGCCATTGCTGGTGATTGCAAACGGCGAGTAATCCGGCGCCGAAGCGCCCAGATGCAAAATGCCTTTGCTGCGCAACCAGCTCCAGTCCTGCCCGTCGAGGCTGACACTGTAATTGTCCACCGTCGAACGGCCGAGTACGCGCAGGGTTTCGGCCGGGGCCGCCAACGCCATATTGAACGTACCGGTCAGCGCCAGCGCCAGTAGCCAGGTTCGAATGATCGGGCGCATTCAGATCAGGTTGTTGCGCTTGGCAAAATCGGCCAGGTACACCACCGACTTTACATTGAGCTTTTCAATCAGGCGGGTCTTGTAGGTACTGACGGTCTTGTTGCTCAGGAGCATGGCGTCACCGATTTCCTTGTTGGTCAGACCGTTGGACAGCTGTTGCAAAATGGTCAGCTCGCGATCGGACAGGCTCTGGATCATTTCCTGTTCGGTCGCTTCGACGTCGGAGCGGCGCACGGAACTGGTCGCAAGATTGGGAAAGTAGGTGTAGCCATCCATGATCGCCTTGATCGCCTTGATCAACTCATCGATGTCATTGGTCTTGGACAGGTAACCCGCCGCACCGGCCTTCATGCAGCGCATGGAGTAGAACAGCGCCGATTGCGAGGTCAGCACCAGAATCTTGCTCTTGACGCCCAGCGCACCGATGCGGCCGATCACCTCCAGCCCGTCGAGCTTGGGCATGGCAATGTCGAGGATGATCAGGTCCGGCGCGTGCTCACGGGTCAATTGCACCGCGTCGGCACCGTTGTCGGCCTCGGCCACCACGTCGAAGCCTTCCTGCTTGAGCAGCATTTTCACCGACGAGCGGATAAACGGATGATCGTCTACAACCAACGCTTTAAACATGTGAACCCCTATAAGGCACGCCGGAATGACCCCGAAATATACGATCGTCCATGAAGTGAAAAAACCGGGATGGAGACCGTCCGGAGCGCGGTTCAAAAATACACCAGCATCCGGACAGTGTAGGAACTTTCTAGAGCTTTTCCGCGAAGTCTGCGCGAAGGCTCACAGCGCGCTGTCGGCAGACGACAACCACTGCAGCAGGACATGCCCGGTCATCGGCCGCGCGAGGTGAAACCCCTGCCCCATTTCACAGCCCAAGGCGAGCAGCGCCTCCTGCATCGAACGACTGCTGACGCCCTCGATCACCAGTTGCATGTCCAGCGAACGGGCCAGCGCCAGGGTGGTAGCGACCAGCGCCTGCCAGGATGGCTCGTAGCTGTGCTGCAGCAGTTCGCCGTCAAACTTGAGCTGATTGAACGGCAATTGGCAGAGCAGTTTCAGTGAAGAAAACCCGCTACCGAAATCATCGATGGCCAGACCACACCCCAGCAGACGCAGGCGCAACAGGCTTTCCCGGGTGTCGGGCGGCAGTTCGAGCAGACCGTTCTCGCTCAATTCGAATTGCAGGACCGAACCGCTGAAGCCATGGCGCTGCAGCGCACGCTGGATGTGCCCGACCAGTTCAGTGCCGGCCAGTTGCGAAGCGTGCAGGTTGAACGACAGCGTCAGGTTCGTACCCTGGCGCCGCAGGATGCCCAGCAGGCACAGGCCCTGCTCCAGCAATTGCTTGAACATCGTATCGATCAGGTCATACGCCAGCACCGCCGCGAGAAACTCACCCGGCAGCAATACGCCTTTGCCAGGATGTTCCCAGCGCACCAGCACTTCGGCGCCAGCGACAGCACCGTTGGCGAGCAAGAGCTGCGGCTGGAACCAGGCACGAAACTCGCCGAGTGCCAGGCCGCGCCGCACTTCGTCTTCGCCGGGCAGTTCCCTGGGCGGCTCCAGCACTGTCAACGCCGGATGCGGTAACCGGTAACGCTGCAACAGCTTGTGCAAGAGGCGCAACTGCAGCGGCGCCGGCATGACCCCGAGCAATTGCAGACCGGACAACGAACGCATCTGGCTCAACGTGCGATGCAGCGCCGGGCGCAAATCGCTGCACAGAATCACCGCGCGCACCATGCCGGTTTCCCGGGCATGGGCGAGGAACGCCAGGCAATCGAGGTCTTTATCGATCAGGTCGCAGACCACAATGTCGACCCCGCCGCAAAGGTGTATCTGCACCATCGCCTGCTCACCGTTATTCGCCTGCACCACTTCGCGCACACCCAGACGATGCAGCATCTTGACCAGGACGCTGCGGGCAAAAGCATGATTTTCCAGTACCAGTACGCGGGGTGAGGTCATTTTCCATCCGTCGCTGCGCAGACCCGAGGATCGGCATAGTGACGGCCGAGGCGCAATGTATCTGACGGATTAATCCTGCGTGCTTGTAGGAAATTTCCCAAGCGAAGCCTTACTCGGTGGTACTCGGACTCCAGAACGCCTGCACCACCAGCGCCGACGTTGAAATCCGCGCCACCAGCGCATCCAGTTCGTCGCCGTCCACCGAAGTGGTCGCCAGCGTGGCTTCGATCTCGATTTCGTCGGCGCCGAAAGCATGCACATCGACGTCGCTGGCCGGGTAGTTGCTGCGCTCCAGCTCGGCCTCGAGCAAGGCGAACACGGCTTTCTGCTGTGAGCGCCGGGCGATCACGTAAACGATGTTGGTGACTTCGGCCGACACCACGTCCAGTGGCTGGCGGTTGATGTTATTGACGATCGGCCGCAGCAAGGTGTTGGCGGCCAGAATGAACAGCGTACCGAGCACCGCTTCGGCCAGCAGGTCGGCACCGGCGCAGGCGCCGACGGCGGCTGAAGTCCACAGGGTGGCGGCGGTATTGAGGCCGCGCACGTTGCCCTCCTCGCGCATGATCACCCCGGCACCGAGAAAACCGATGCCGGAGACCACGTAGGCGACGACCCGCACCGCGCCTTCAGCGCCGCCAAGGCGGTTGGCCATGTCGACAAAAATGGCCGCGCCGACGGCCACCAGCACATTGGTGCGCAGGCCCGCCGTACGTTGCCGATACTGGCGTTCGAAACCGATCAGGCCACCGAGGATGAACGCCGCGCTGAGGCTGACAAGGGTGTCGAGCAGCGAGGTGAGGTTGAGGTTGTTGATGGCTTGCATCGTCATCTCCTTGAAAAAACACAAATCCCCTGTGGGAGCAAACCCGCTCCCACAGGGAAACAGTGTTGTCCTGCTGTTATTGCCAGCCGAACCGGCGGATGTAGAAGCCCTTCACCGCCTGGGTCAGCGCCATGTACGCCAGCAGGATCATCGGCAGGAACACGAAGTACATCGACGGCAGCGCCTGCAGTTTGAAGTAGTTGGCCAGCGGCCCCATCGGCAGGAAGATCCCGACCGCCATGATGATCCCGGTCATCACCAGCAGCGGCATGGCTGCACGGCTTTGCAGGAACGGAATCTTCGGCGTGCGGATCATGTGCACGATCAGCGTCTGGGTCAGCAGCCCCACCACGAACCAGCCGGACTGGAACAGGGTCTGGTGATCCGGCGTGTTGGCATCAAACACATACCACATCAAGGCGAACGTCAGGATGTCAAAGATCGAACTGATCGGGCCGAAGAACAGCATGAAGCGTCCAACATCCCCCGGCTGCCAGCGTTGCGGCTTTTTCAGCATCTCCTCGTCGACGTTGTCGAACGGAATCGCGATCTGCGAAATGTCATAGAGCAGGTTCTGTACCAGCAGGTGCATCGGCAGCATCGGCAGGAACGGGATGAACGCACTGGCCACCAGTACCGAGAACACGTTGCCGAAGTTGGAGCTGGCGGTCATCTTGATGTACTTGAGCATGTTGGCGAAGGTCCGACGCCCTTCGAGCACGCCCTCCTCCAGCACCATCAGGCTCTTTTCCAGCAGGATGATGTCGGCGGCTTCCTTGGCGATGTCCACCGCGCTGTCGACCGAGATCCCGATGTCGGCAGTGCGCAGCGCCGGGGCGTCGTTGATGCCGTCGCCCATGAAGCCGACCACATGCCCGTTGCCTTTGAGGATGCGCACGATGCGCTCCTTGTGCGACGGCGTCAGCTTGGCGAACACGTTGGTGTTCTCCACCGCCACGGCCAGTTCGGCATCGCTCATGCGCTCGACATCGTTACCCAGCAGCAAGCCTTGCTGCGCGAGGCCGACTTCGCGGCAGATCTTCGCCGTCACCAACTCGTTATCGCCGGTCAGCACTTTGACCGCCACGCCATGCTCGGCCAGCGCCTTGAGCGCTGGCGCGGTGCTTTCCTTCGGTGGATCGAGGAAGGCCACGTAACCGATCAGCGTCAGCTCTTGCTCATCCGCCAGGCTGTAAGTGTCACGACCTTGCGGCATCGAACGGGCAGCCACCGCCACCACGCGCAAGCCTTCAGCGTTGAATGCTGCAGTGACCTGACGAATCCGGGTCAGCAATTCATCGCTCAAGGCTTCCTCGACGTCACCGTGCTGCACACGGGTGCACACTGCCAGCACTTCTTCCACCGCGCCTTTGCAGATCAGCAGATGCGGCTCGCCGCGCCCTTCGACCACCACCGACATGCGCCGACGATTGAAGTCGAACGGGATCTCATCGACCTTGCGAAACGCTGTACCGACTTTCAGCTCACGGTGGACTTCCACATGCTCCAGCACCGCTACATCGAGCAGGTTTTTCAACCCGGTCTGGTAGTAGCTATTGAGGTAGGCCATTTCCAGTACGTCGTCGGAATCGTCACCCCAGACGTCGACGTTGCGTGCGAGGAAAATCTTGTCCTGAGTCAGGGTGCCGGTCTTGTCAGTGCACAGCACGTCCATCGCGCCGAAGTTCTGGATCGCATCCAGGCGCTTGACGATGACTTTCTTGCGCGACAGGAACACCGCGCCTTTGGCCAGCGTCGAGGTGACGATCATCGGCAGCATTTCCGGGGTCAGGCCGACGGCGATCGACAGCGCAAACAGCAGCGCTTCGGTCCAGTCACCCTTGGTGAACCCGTTGATGAACAGCACCAGCGGCGCCATGACGAACATGAAACGGATCAGCAGCCAGCTGACTTTGTTCACGCCCAGCTGGAACGACGTCACTGCCCGATCAGTCGCACCGACCCGTTGCGCCAGCGCACCGAAATAGGTGCTGTTGCCGGTGGTGAGAATCACTGCCACGGCGGTGCCGGACACCACGTTGGTGCCCATGAACAGGATGTTGTCCAGCTCCAGCGGATTGCGCGTGTCGCGGTCGGCCTGGCGCGCAAACTTCTCCACCGGCATCGATTCGCCGGTCATCGCCGCCTGGCTGACGAACAGATCCTTGGCGCTCAATACCCGGCAGTCGGCTGGAATCATGTCGCCGGCCGACAGCACGATCAGGTCGCCCGGTACCAATTGCTTGATCGGCAGTTCGATGCGCGGCTCATCGCGGCGCATCACCGTGGCGGTGTTGCTGACCAAGGCCTTGAGCGCGTCGGCGGCCTGGTTGGATTTGCTTTCCTGCCAGAAACGCAGCAGCGTCGACAGCACCACCATCGAGAAAATCACGGTGGCGGCTTTCAGGTCCTCGGTCAGCCAGGAGATTACCGCCAACAGGGTCAGCAGCAGGTTGAACGGGTTTTTGTAGCAGTGCCACAGGTGGGTCCACCACGGCAGCGGCTGCTCGTGTTCGACTTCATTGAGGCCGTACTGCGCTCGCAGTGCGTCGACTTCAAAGTCAGTCAGGCCGTCAGTGTGGGTGCCCAGCGAAGACAGCAGTTCGCCGCTGTCGCGATGGGCCGCATCGACCAGGGTGTTGGCCAGGGTGGGCGGCACTTCACGGCTGACCGTGGTGTCGTTGATTGACTCCAGCAGCGCCAGACGGCGGAAGTGCCGGGCGATGTGGCGTGTACGCAGGAAACCTGCGAAAAATTCCTTGAGCGTAAGTTTCATGGCTGTTGCCCCTATGGTCAGCCGGGAAACCGTCGAGCAGGTACGACCGCGCCTCGTGCGCCGGAAAAACCAGCACGGCAAGGCTTGGCGCGCCAGTCAGGAAAGACTGGCGTGTCGATAGAGTTGCGATGACGACCATAAAGGTCGAAACCACACTTTTTCAGTGTCGATGAGAAGGACGTCGGGACATGACCTTGCTGGTCATGATCGGGATGCCGCTGCTCGCTTTACGGCGAGACAACGGCAGAGAAAGGCTGCGCGTTATCTTGCCGAGAATCTGCCGGTTACCGAGACCGGCCGACAACTGTCACTCGAACAAGTACCCACTGTGGGTCTCCGCTATTGATGAAAACGCGCGAAGCTTACGCCTCGATGATGCGAGAGTAAACCCGGGAAAGGATGTGTGTCGGGGAATGTCGGGGATGTTCAGGAAGGGTTCAGGAATGAGTTTTTGCGGTGTGTTTGAAGGCCTCTTCGCGAGCAAGCCCGCTCCCACACTGGATCTCTGCTGACCACAAAATCTGTGTTCAATGAAGATCCCCTGTGGGAGCGGGCTTGCTCGCGAAAGCGGTGTGTCAGGCGCTCAAAAATCAGCTGGCCGTCGCCAACAACAGATCCGCCATCGAACGGCTGTGCCCGCGGTTCTTGCCATGCTCATACAGCGAGCCGGCAATCTCGTCAGCACGCACCGGCAACACCGACAGCAGTGTGTCGCTCAAACCATGGCTGGCCTGGCAGAAGCCCTGCATGTACAGACCGGCCTTGCAGCGCTCGTCGGTGATCAGTTTGTAGTTGCGATCAACCTCGAAGTCGCCCAGGTACTCTTGCAGCGGCGCCAGCAGTTTGCGGTGCATCTGGCGCTCGTAACCGGTGGCCAGCACCACGGCGTCGTAGGTGCGCACGGTGACTTCGCCGGTGGCGTTGTTGCGCACCGCCAGTTCGATGCCGCGCTCGGTGGCGGTGGCTTTCTCGACGGTGGTCAGGGTGCGGAACGCATGACGGGCAATGCCCGAGACTTTCTGACGATAGAAGATGCCGTAGATGCGTTCGATCAGGTCGATGTCCACCACCGAATAGTTGGTGTTGTGGTACTCGTTGACCAGACGTTCACGCTCGGCGCTGTTCTGCTGGAACACCAGGTCGGTGAACTCCGGCGAGAACACTTCGTTGACGAACGGGCTGTCGTCGGCAGGCTTGAGGGCTGAGCCGCGCAGGATCATGTCGACCTGTACCGACGGGAACGAATCATTGAGGTCGATGAACGCTTCCGCCGCGCTCTGCCCGCCGCCGATGATCGCGATGCTCATCGGTTGATTGTTCACACACGGCTGTTTGGCCATCTGCGAAAGGTACTGCGAGTGGTGGAACACGCGGCTATCGCCCTTGAGCGCCTTGAACGCTTCGGGAATACGCGGCGTGCCGCCGGCACTGACCACCACCGAACGCGCAGTGCGCACGAATTGCTGGCCTGCGGTGTCACGGGAGATCACGCGCAGCGCTTCAACCTGATGGTTGTGCAGCACCGGCTCGATGGTCAGCACTTCTTCGCCATAACGGCTCTGCTCGGTGAACTGCCCGGCGACCCAGCGCAGGTAGTCGTTGTACTCCATGCGGCACGGATAGAAGGTGCCGAGGTTGATGAAGTCAACCAGACGGCCGTGGGCCTTCAGGTAGTTGACGAACGAGTACGGGCTGGTCGGGTTGCGCAGGGTTACCAGATCCTTGAGGAAGGAAATCTGCAACTCGCTCTGGGTCGACAGGGTGTTGCCGTGCCAGCTGTAGTCGGCCTGCTTGTCGAGGAACAGCACATCCAGCTCGCCGTGGGTCGGGCCGCGCTCTTGCAGAGCGATGGCCAGCGCCAGGTTCGAAGGGCCGAAACCGACGCCGATCAGGTCGTGAACGATGGGCGATGCAATTGCCTGAGTCATTTCCAGTGTCCTCTGGATGAACCCCTCAACAAGGGGAAAGGAGAGCCTAAGTGACCTGACCGGCCTTGAGCAGGACAGCAGGTCGTCTGTTGAGTAGGAACGAGGACAGTGAAATAAAATTTAACGACGCCGGCTCAATGGGCATCCCATTGCTTGATGCGCAGGCGGCAATGCTTCATCGCATTGACGATGTGTTTTTCCACCAGCGCCTTGGAAATGCCCAGATGTTCGGCGATCTGCGGGTGGGACAGGCCGTCGATCTTGCGCAGCAGAAAACTGTCGCGGCACAACGGCGAGAGTTCCGCCAATGCGCGCTGGAGCATCTCCAGACGCTGGCCATGATCGAGGGTGCCGTGGGGCGAGGGGGTGAAATAGCGCTCTTCGCTGTCGAGCACTTCCAGTGGTTCGACCTGGCGCAAGGCGTTGCGCCGATGATCGTCGATCACCAGATTCAACGCCGTGCGATAAAGAAAGGCCCGGGGTTGCTCGATCGGCGTGTCGCTGGAACGCTCCAGTACGCGCACATAAGCGTCATGCACCACATCTTCGGCGACCTGGCGGTTGCCGAGCTTGGCGTTCAGGAAACACACCAGCTCGCGATAGTAGTTTTCCAACATGACTCCCGGCCGCTTCGATGCGGATTCGATCCTTGAGCACACTGATCGAAAGCCCCCGATTACGGGGTAGCAAGATAGTGGCAACTTGAGGTGCGTAATTTATAGTAATTCTCATATAGATTTAAAGTGGCGTTTGTCGTTGCCCGCCAAATAGTGCCGTTCTATACCTGTAACATCCTGTGTCTCCGCTTAAATTCCCCGCAGCTTTCATCGTTTACAGGACAGCTCCCCGTGTCTGTCGCGCCCTGCGACAGCGTTCAGCGGCTGCCCGCTTTCTGCGTGTACCCGAACGACGGGCCGAATTCCACTGGCCGGAACCCTGCATGAAACGTCCCCGCCCCGCCCGACGCGCCCTGCTCGTAGTCCTTTGTCTGATTCCTGTTGTTGCCTACGCCGCGTGGCAAATCATGCCGCCGGGCCGGGACCGCTTCGCCACCGTACAAGTCACCCGTGGCGACATCGAAAGCAGCGTCACCGCGCTGGGCACCCTGCAACCGCGACGCTATGTCGATGTCGGTGCGCAGGCCTCGGGACAGATCCAGAAAATCCACGTGGAAGTCGGTGATGTGGTCAAGGAAGGCCAGTTGCTGGTGGAAATCGATCCGTCCACGCAGAAGGCCAAACTCGACGCCGGGCGCTTCTCCATCGAAAACCTCAAGGCGCAATTGCAGGAACAACGCGCCCAGCATGAACTGGCGCAGCAGAAGTACCAGCGTCAGCAGCATCTGGCCGCCGGCGGCGCTACCCGCGAAGAAGATGTGCAGACCGCCCGCGCCGAACTGAAAGCCACTCAGGCGCGCATCGACATGTTCCAGGCACAAATCCGCCAGGCCGAAGCCAGCCTGCGCAGCGATCAGGCCGAACTCGGCTACACCCGGATCTACGCGCCGATGGCCGGCACCGTGGTCGCCCTCGACGCCCGCGAAGGGCAGACCCTCAACGCGCAACAACAGACACCGCTGATCCTGCGCATCGCCAAACTGTCACCGATGACGGTGTGGGCCGAGGTGTCCGAGGCCGACATCGGCCACGTCAAACCGGGCATGACCGCCTACTTCACTACCCTCAGCGGCGGTCAGCGACGCTGGAGCAGCACTGTGCGGCAGATTCTGCCGGTGCCGCCCAAGCCACTGGATCAGACCAGCCAGGGCGGCGGCAGCCCGGCCAGCACCAGCAAAAGCGGCAGCGCGCGGGTGGTGTTGTACACCGTGCTGCTCGACGTCGATAACGCCGACAACGCCTTGATGGCCGAGATGACCACCCAGGTGTTTTTCGTCGCCGACCAGGCCAGGGACGTACTCACCGCGCCGGTCGCCGCGTTGCAGGGCAGCGCCACCGCCAACCTGCAGACCGCACAGGTGATCGCTGCCAATGGCGACATCCAGCACCGTGAGGTGCGCACCGGCATCAGCGACCGACTCAAGGTACAGATTGTCGACGGCCTCAACGAAGGCGATCACCTGCTGATCGGCCCGGCCGACGGCAACGGGGGCTGAATGCAAACGCCTCTGATCGACCTGCAGGACATCCGCAAATCCTACGGTGGCGGCGACGCCCCCGAGGTTCACGTGCTGCGCGGCATCGACCTGTCGATCCACGCCGGAGAGTTCGTGGCGATTGTCGGCGCTTCCGGCTCCGGCAAATCGACCCTGATGAACATCCTCGGCTGCCTCGACCGCCCGACCTCCGGCGAATACCGCTTTGCCGGGGAAAACGTCGCCGGCCTCGACAGTGACGAGCTGGCGTGGCTGCGTCGCGAAGCCTTCGGCTTTGTGTTTCAGGGCTATCACCTGATTCCATCCGGCTCAGCCCAGGAAAACGTCGAAATGCCGGCGATCTATGCCGGCACCCCCGCCGCCGAACGTCACGCCCGCGCCGCTGCCCTGCTCGACCGGCTCGGTCTGGCCTCGCGCACCGGCAACCGTCCGCATCAGTTGTCCGGCGGTCAGCAGCAACGGGTGTCGATTGCCCGGGCGCTGATGAACGGCGGCCACATCATCCTCGCCGACGAACCCACCGGCGCCCTCGACAGCCACAGCGGCAAAGAGGTGATGGCACTGCTCGACGAACTGGCGAGCCAGGGCCACGTGGTGATCCTCATCACTCACGACCGCGAAGTCGCCGCCCGAGCCAAGCGCATCATCGAAATTCGTGACGGCCTGATCATCAGCGACAGCGCTCGCGACAACCCCGACGCCCAGACCAGCGCCAACCCCGGCGCCCTGCAAGCGGTCGACCTGCGCAAGCGCCTGGCCGAGGGCGCCGAAGCTACCGGCGCCTGGAAAGGTGAATTGGTCGATGCCCTGCACGCGGCATGGCGGGTGATGTGGATCAACCGCTTTCGCACCGCGCTGACCCTGCTCGGGATCATCATCGGCGTGGCGTCGGTGGTGGTCATGCTGGCGGTCGGCGAAGGCAGCAAGCGCCAGGTGATGGCGCAAATGGGCGCGTTCGGCTCGAACATCATTTACTTGAGCGGTGCGTCCCCGCATCCACGGGCGCCCTTGGGCATCGTCACTCTGGACGATCTGGCGGTGCTCGCCACCCTGCCGCTGATCAAGCAGATCATGCCGGTCAACGGCGCCGAAGCGGTGGTGCGTTTCGGCAACCTCGACCACAACAGTTATGTCGGCGGCAACGACACCAACTTCCCGAAAATCTTCAACTGGCCGGTGGCCGAAGGCAGCTATTTCACTGCCGCCGATGAAGCCGCCGGTGCCGCCGTGGCGGTGATCGGGCACAAGGTCCGGACCAAGCTGCTCAAGGATGTCGCCAACCCGATCGGCCAATACATCCTGATCGAGAATGTGCCGTTTCAAGTGGTCGGCGTGCTCGCGGAAAAAGGCGCCAGCTCCGGCGATTCCGACAGCGACGACCGCATCGCCGTGCCCTACTCCGCCGCCAGCACGCGGTTGTTCGGCACCTACAACCCCGAGTACGTGGCGATTGCCGCCGCCGATGCGCGCAAGGTCAAGGAAACCGAGCAGGCCATCGAGCGCATGATGCTGCGCCTGCACAACGGCAAGAAGGATTTCGAACTGACCAACAACGCCGCGATGATCCAGGCCGAGGCGCGCACCCAGAACACCCTGTCGCTGATGCTCGGTTCGATTGCCGCGATTTCGCTGCTGGTCGGCGGCATCGGCGTGATGAACATCATGCTCATGACCGTGCGCGAACGGACCCGCGAGATCGGCATCCGCATGGCCACCGGCGCTCGCCAGCGCGACATCCTGCGCCAGTTCCTCACCGAAGCGGTGATGCTCTCGGTGGTCGGCGGGATTGCCGGCATTGCCCTGGCGCTGATCGTCGGCGGCGTGCTGATCCTCAGCGAAGTCGCCGTCGCGTTCTCGTTGATGGCGGTGCTCGGCGCATTCGGCTGCGCGTTGGTGACCGGTGTTGTCTTCGGCTTCATGCCTGCCCGCAAAGCTGCCCGGCTCGACCCGGTCACGGCCCTTACCAGTGAATGATCGATCTATGAAACCGCGCCTCAGCCTGTTGACCGTGTGCCTGATCCTCAGCGCCTGCGGCAGCCCCGCTCATCGTCCGGACAGTGGCGTGCCAACGCCTGCCGCCTGGCAATCGCCCCATGCTGCCAGCGTGGCACGTATCGATCCACAATGGTGGACGCAGTTCGGCAGTCCCGAACTCGACCACTTGATCGAACAGGCACGCCTGGGCAGTTTTGACCTCGCCGCCGCCGTCGCCCGCGTGCGTCAGGCGCAGGCAGGAACGGTGATCGCCGGCGGCTCGCAGTTGCCGGAAATCAAGGCTGGGTTCAACGCCAATCGGCAGAAACTGCTGCGCGGCAGCGGCTACAGCCAACTGGACGCGGACAGCAGCAATCAGGCGGTGGATTACTTCGACACCAACCTGAGCGCCAGCTACGAAGTCGATTTCTGGGGCGGCAAACGCGCCTCTCGCGACAGCGCGCAGTTCACCTTGCAGGCCAGCGAATTTGATCGCGCCACCGTCGAGCTGACGTTGCTCAGCGGGGTCGCCAGCACCTACGCGCAAACCTTGTCGCTGCGCGAACAGGCGCGCATCGCCGAGCTGAATCTGGGTAACGCGCAAAGCGTCTTGCAACTGGTGCAGACCCGTTACGACGCAGGCTCAGCCACCGCCCTGGAGCTGGCTCAGCAGAAAAGCCTGGTGGCCGCGCAGCAACGGCAATTGCCGCTGGTGCAACAACAGGCCCGGGAAGCGCTGATCAGCCTCGCCGCCCTGCTCGGTCAACCGGTGCAGCAACTGCCGGCCACTCAGCAACCCTTCGATCGGCTGCAATGGCCAGAGATTGCCAGTGGCGTACCCAGCGATCTGCTCAACCGCCGCCCGGACATTGCCCGCGCCGAAGCGCAACTGGCAGCGGCCGAGGCCGACGTCAAAATCGCCCGCGCGGCGATGCTGCCGAGCCTGACCCTTACCGCTCAACTCGGCTCCGGTGCCGACCAGTTCGATCAACTGCTTCGCAGCCCGTTCTACAACCTCACGGCCGGCCTCGTTGCCCCGATCTTCAACAATGGCCGTCTCGGCGCCGAGCGCGACAAGGCCACAGCACGCCAGCAGGAACTGCTGGAAAGCTACCGCGGGGCGATCATCAATGGTTTCGCCGATGTGGAAAAAGCCCTGAACAGCATTCGCGGCCTCGACCAGCAACGGCAATGGCAAAGCGAAGAGCTGAATCAGGCACAGACCGCATTCGACATCGCCCAGAGCCGCTATCAGGCCGGTGCCACCGACCTGCTGACCGTGCTGGAAACCCAGCGCACCTTGTACGCCGCGCAGGACCTCAACGTGCAACTGCGCCTGGCGCGATTGCAAGCGAGCATCGCGTTGTACAAGGCGCTGGGGGGTGGATGGCAGACGGCGAGCCGGTAATCCCTCGGCAAGAGGACTGCCAGCGATGGGGGCGTGCCAGAAAACTCATCCTTGAATGCCCCACCGCTTTCGCGAGCAAGCCCGCTCCCACAGGATTTGTGTTTCACGCCGGCAGGTAAATGTGCGGGGCGGGTGGTCAGGGATTGGGCTGTGTCAGGGGAATCATCCTTGAATGACCCACCGCTTGCTCGCGAATGAACGATGACGCGGTTTCAGACCGATGCTTGTTTAGCCTTCAGATGCCGCGCATACCACGGCCGCTTCGGTACTTTGCGGAACAACTCCGAGAGCTTTTTCTCGTCATCGCTGAAGGTGATGCGCAGCGCCAGCTTCATGGTTTCCGGGTCCATCTCCACCGACTTGCCCACCTGCAACCCCGGCACGGTGCTGCAGCCGTGGGTGATCGGGCCGAGCCACGGGTCATTGACCTCGACCCAACGTCCCGGAGCGAACCACGGCACGCCATTGACCTGCAGACGCGTGACCTCACCCGGATGAAAGCGCTCGTGGGCGCGGAACCAGTCTTCCAGACGGTCATCGATCCAGCCATGGAACGCCCAGAACACCGGACTTACGTGAGAAGAAAACGGGTCGCCGAGAAAGTCGTTTTCAGCGGCGTACCAGCGTGCGGAAAAGTCTGCCGGGTCGCGGGCAAACGGCACCGGATGCCCGTTGGACGGATCGCGCGGTACCGACGCCCAGCGCATGTGCAACCAGTCGTGCAGCCCTAGCTCAACCTCTGAACCGAACTGCCCCAACGTCAGCTTCGCCAGATAGCGCGGATCGCGGTAACGCGACTCCCAGACCAGGAAGTTGCTGTGATAGGTCTCGGCAGTCTTGATGTCGCTGACCCATTGCGAGTACTCGTCATCCTCCTCCGCCAGCCAGGTCGGCGGCAGCGAGGTGCCGTCGTGGTTGTCGAAATAGTCGGCAAAGCCCCGGCGATCGCGAATCAGCTCCGGCTGCGGCAACGGGAAATGCTGCCACGAAGGCAGGTCCTGCATCGACCGCGCCGTGCCCAGCATGTGCCGGTGCATGAAAAAGAAATCGATGCCCGAACCGTTGCGGTCTTTTTTCGCGCCACGCGCGGCGCGCTCCTTGTCGCGGGGGCCGGGTTGCCAGCCGATACCGCGCAAGGCACCGCGCTTCTCTTCGGACAAGGTGTGCCACTTGTCACGTGAGGCATGCCAGAGCTGGTGGAACAAACGGTGCTCGGGCGAGATCAGCCACGCCAACAAGGTCGGGTTGAGACCGATGCGTTCGCGTGCTTCAGGGAACACCCGCTTGACCGCGACAAAGCGGTTGTCCTGCGCCGGCAACATCAGTGGCCGATCCAGATTCAACACCCGTCCGCTGAGGCTGCCGCTGCCGGCATTGCCGAAACCGGCCCAGACCTCATCCAGGGCCATGCTGAATTCATAATCGGGGGCACCATCGACCGCCGTGTTGCTGACCAGCCGCCAGCTCAGTTGCGCGGCACTGACATCGGCCAGATCGGCGAGCACCCGGTAGCGCGGTGGTTCAGGCGAGCGCAGACGTTCGGCGGTATCCAGAAAACCGATCACCCCACGGCCCTTATGAGCGATGTCGAGGAACACCTCCAGGCCATCCTTCGGCAGCCCGGCAATGCCCGCATCACGACCCTCGAAACGGATCTGCCAGACACCTCGCAGGGTATCGGCCAGACGCTGGCCAGCCACATCCGCCACGTCGAACGAAGCTTCGCCGGGAGTGATCGTCGGGTCCGGCTTCGTCCATTCACGATGCCCAAAATACGCTGCAGGCACGGCGGCGCCGGTCAGTGCCAGACCCGCCATGAACCATCGTCGAGAAATCGTCATTGCCCTACCTGTGTCAGCCATGAAGCAGGCTTTATCCAAGCTAGAACGTTTGCTGCGCGTGCAAATTTAAGCGCTTGGGCACCGGACTAAATTTCCCTTGCAGCCAGACGTTCCTCCCAGATAGCGAAGGCCCACGTGCCTGCACCTCGACGGCGAACCTGACTGAGATGGCAATGACAAAACCACGTTCGAAAAAGGCTCTTTACATCGGCCTGCCGCTGGCCCTGGCGATCAGCGCCGCGGCAGGCTTTGCAGTCTGGGAGCATTGGTTCAAGGACAACCCCGGCTACCCGCCCAAAGTCATGAAGCAGGCCGATGAGTTGCAGGACCGGATTATTTCCTTCGACAGCCACATCACCGTGCCGCTGGATTTCGGTACTGCCGGCAACGAAGCCGACAAAGACGGCAGCGGTCAGTTCGATCTGATCAAGACCGCTCGGGGCAGGCTTTCCGGCGCAGCGCTGACAATCTTCGGCTGGCCGGAGATCTGGAACGGCGCCAACGCCCCGCACCGGCCTACCGCGGGTTTCATCGAGGAAGCACGCTTCGAGCAGGAGACCCGCTACAAGATCATCACCACGCTGGTGCGCGACTTCCCCAATCAGGTGGCCATCGCCTACACCCCGGACGATTTCCGGCGCCTGCACGGCGAAGGCAAGTTCGCGATCTTCATGAGCATGCTCAACGCCTATCCGCTGGGCAACGACCTCAACGCCCTCGACAAATGGGCCGCGCGTGGCATGCGCATGTTCGGCTTCAGTTACGTGGGCAACAACGCCTGGGCCGACTCGTCGCGACCGCTGCCGTTTTTCAATGACACCCGCGACGCCCTCGGCGGGCTGTCCGATATCGGCAAGCAGGCGGTACACCGGCTCAATGATCTGGGGGTGATCATCGACGTGTCGCAGATGTCGACCAAGGCCGTGGAGCAAGTCGCTCAATTGAGCCGCGCCCCGATTGTCGCCTCGCACTCGGCGCCACGGGCACTGGTGGACATCCCGCGCAACATCAGCGATCAGGAAATGCAGCTGATCAAGAACAGCGGCGGCGTGGTGCAGATTGTCGGCTTCCCGACCTACCTGCGCCCGTTGAGCCAGCACACCCAGGACAAGCTCAACGCCCTGCGTGCCAAATTCGACCTGCAGCCGCTGCAGGGTCTGGAAATGGCGCTGATGCCCGGCGATCCGATCATCACCGTGTGGCCCGAGCAGCGCTTTGGCGAATACGCCAGTCAGCTCTACGGAATCGTCGACGAAGAACCGAAAGCCACCCTCAAGGATCTGGGCGACGCCATCGATTACGCGGTGAAGAAGATCGGCATCGACCACGTCGGCATCAGCTCCGACTTCAACGACGGCGGCGGCATCGACGGCTGGAAGGACGTCAGCGAGGCGCGCAACGTGACCGCCGAACTGATCTCGCGGGGCTACAGCGAAGCCGACATCGCGAAATTATGGGGCGGCAACTTCCTGCGGGTCTGGGAACAGGTGCAGCAATCGTCGAAACCCGTGGCCAGCCACTGACGCCCATTTGAACAAGCGAACCGACTTCATGACCAACCGCCGTTCTTTCCTCAAGCAGGCCGGGATTCTGGCCGCCGGCCTGCCCTTGGGCGCCGCCATCAACCTGCCGGCGCGGGCCGCCACCTCGCAACCGGAGTCCGCAGACAAATGGGTGCAACTGCGCCAGTTGTTCGAGCAGGACCCGGACTACCTGCACTTCGCCAACTTCCTCGTGACCTCGCACCCCAGACCGGTGCGCGAAGCCATCGAACGCCATCGCGCCACACTCGATCGCAACCCCGGCCGGGCGATGGACTGGGACCTGGGCGAGACCGAAAAGCGTGAACAGTTCGTGCGCGAATGGGCCGGGCGTTACCTCAAGGCCAAACCCGAACAGATCGCCCTGACCGGCAGCACCACCGAAGGCCTGGCAATGATCTACGGCGGCATTCACGTGCGCCCGGGGCAGGAAATCCTCACCACCGAACACGAGCACTACTCGACCAACTACACCCTCGGTTATCGCCAGCAACGTGACGGGGTAAAGGTGCGCAAGCTCAAGCTTTTCGAGAGCAGCGCGAAGATTTCGGTCGACGAAGTGCTGAGCGGCATCGATCGCGGCATCCGCCCCGAAACCCGCGTGCTCGGAATGACCTGGGTGCAATCGGGCAGCGGCGTGAAACTGCCGATCGGCGAGATCGGCAAACTGGTCGAGCAACACAATCGCCAGCGCGACGACAAAGACCGCATTCTGTACGTGGTCGACGGTGTGCATGGCTTCGGCGTCGAGGACCTCGACTTCCCCGACATGCACTGCGATTTCTTCATTGCCGGCACCCACAAATGGATGTTCGGCCCGCGCGGCACCGGGATCATCTGCGCACGCTCCAGCGAGCTCAAGGACGTCACCCCGATCATCCCGACCTTCTCCGAAGCCACCACTTTCTCGACCACCATGACCCCGGGCGGTTACCACTGTTTCGAGCACCGCTGGGCGCTGGACGAAGCGTTCAAGCTGCATCTGGAGCTGGGCAAGAACGAGGTGCAGTCGCGCATCCACGCGCTCAACACCTACGCGAAAAATCGCCTGCTGGAACAGCCCTCCATCGAGCTGGTGACACCGCGCAGCGCAGCGTTGTCGTCCGGTTTCACCTTCTTCCGGATCAAGGGCCGCGACTGCGATCAGGTCGCCGCGCAACTGATGGCGGATCGGGTGGTGTGCGATGCGGTGGATCGCGACGTCGGTCCGGTGATCCGCATCGCCCCGGGCCTGCTCAACAGCGAAAACGACATCGAGCGCTTCATGGCCGTGCTCAACAAGCACCTGTGAAGCGCCCCGCTTTCCTTTAATCGAGATGACTCATGAAACGTGATCTGTTGTCCCCCGTCACCGGCATCGGCGCACTCAAGGCCCTGGCCCTCACGGCCCTGCTGGGCAGCCTGCTGCCGAGTGCCGCGCTGGCCGCCACACCGCCCGTGCCGGGCAAAGTCTTCAAGGACTGCAAGGACTGCCCGGAAATGGTCGTGCTGCCGGCAGGCACCTTCACCATGGGCACCCCGGACGATGAAGTCGGTCGTGAACCGGACGAAGGCCCGATGCATGACGTGACCTTCGCCAGACCCTTCGCCATGAGCCGCTTCCAGGTCACCGCCGCAGAGTGGGACAACTACGTGCGCGAAAGCGGCGTGACCATCGCCAATGGCGATACCCGCCCGGGGCGCGAATGCGTCGCCAGCAAGCCGCGCTACCCGCAGGGGCCTCGGCAACCGGCGGTGTGCATGAACTACTACGACGTGAAGAACTACGTCGCCTGGCTGTCGAAAAAAACCGGGCAGAAATACCAGATGGTCAGCGAGGCCCAGCGCGAATATGCCGCACGCGGCGGCACCAAGGGCCCGTTCCCCTTCCCGTTCGACGAAGGCAAGGAATACAGCATCGCCAAGCACGCCAACACCTACGGCCCGGCGGACGGTTTCAGCTACAGCTCGCCGGTGGGCAGCTACCCGCCCAATGCCTTTGGCATGTACGACATGCACGGCAACGTCTACGAATGGGTTGAAGACTGCGAACACCCGGACTACGTCGGCGCGCCGACCGATGGCAGTGCGTGGCTGGAAGCCAATTGCGAAGCCGTGCGCATTCGCGGCAATGACTGGGGTGAAGCGCCAGTGTTCTCGCGCTCCGGCAACCGCAACAGCCAGTACCCGAACGAGCGTGGCGACTGGATGGGCTTTCGCGTAGTGCGCGAACTCTGACCAGCACCGAAATGCCCCTGTGGGAGCGAGCCTGCTCGCGAATGCAAACGGTCTGCCGCCGACAAGGTTGACTGACACAACGCTTTCGCGAGCAAGCCCGCGCCCACAGGTTTGTAACGGGTCGCCGCCAGTCGGCACCCGGCTAAATTAAGCCTGCCACCAGACGTTCTACTGGGTATCTGCCTTTATACCCAAGGAACTGTCTTCCATGACCCAGCCTACCCGTGGCGCCATCGGCGAATTGTTCGCCCTGTTGAAACCGTTTCGGCTCATCGTCGCCGCGTCCATTTTCCTGGGCATGGTCGGCGGCCTGAGCGTCACGGTGTTGCTGGCGACCATCAACAACGCCCTGCATTCGCAAAGCGGCCTGACCCAAGGCGTGGTCGCGCTGTTCGCCGGCCTGTGCCTGCTGGCCCTGGCCAGTTCGATCTGCTCGGACATCGGCACCAATTACGTCGGCCAGCACATCATCGCCAAACTGCGCAAACAGCTGGGTGAGAAAGTCCTCTCGGCGCCGATCGAACAGATCGAACGCTACCGCAGCCATCGGCTGATCCCGGTGCTGACCCACGACGTCGACACCATCAGCGACTTTGCCTTCGCCTTCGCGCCTTTGGCGATTTCCGTCACCGTGACGCTCGGCTGCATGGGTTATCTGGCGCTGCTGTCGTGGCCGATGTTCCTGATCATGGTCGCGGCGATCCTGATCGGCACGGCGATCCAGGCCTACGCCCAGAGCAAGGGCGTGCAAGGTTTCATGGCCGCACGGGATGCCGAAGACGAACTGCAAAAGCACTACAACGCAATTGCCGAAGGCGCCAAGGAGCTGCGCATTCACCGCCCGCGCCGTCAGCGCATGTTCGTGTCGGGGATCAAGGCCACCGCCGAATTCATCTGCAACACTCAAGTGCGCTCGATCAACACCTTTGTGATCGCCAAGACCTTCGGTTCGATGCTGTTCTTCGTGGTCATCGGCCTGGCCCTGGCGCTGCAAACCTTCTGGCCGAGCGCCGACAAGACCGTCATGAGCGGCTTCGTCCTGGTGCTGCTGTACATGAAAGGCCCGCTGGAGCATCTGATCAGCACCCTGCCGATTGTCAGCCGGGCGCAGATCGCCTTCCGCCGTATCGCTGAACTGTCCGAACAATTTTCCACCCCCGAAGCGCACCTGTTGCTCAGCGATCAGGGCCAGGCCGAGAAGACCGTGCACAGCCTGGAACTGGCCGACGTGCGTTACGCCTTCCCGGCTGTCGATGGCGCCGCGCCGTTTCAACTGGGCCCGGTCAACCTGACCATCAAGCAAGGCGACATCACCTTCATCGTCGGTGAAAACGGCTGCGGCAAAACCACCCTGATCAAATTGCTGCTGGGCCTGTACACCCCGCAACAGGGTGAGATTCGCGTCAACGGCATAGGCATCGATGCGCACAATCGCGATGACTACCGCCAGTTGTTCACCACGATTTTTGCCGACTACTACCTGTTCGACGATGTGGTCCAGGGCGACATGCAGATCCCGGCAGATGCCAACAAATATCTGCAACGGCTGGAGATCGCGCACAAGGTCAGCGTCAAGGACGGCAATTTCACCACCACCGACCTGTCCACCGGTCAGCGCAAGCGCCTGGCGCTGGTCAATGCGTGGCTGGAAGAACGCCCGGTGCTGGTGTTCGACGAGTGGGCGGCCGATCAAGACCCGACCTTCCGCCGCATCTTCTATACCGAGCTGTTGCCCGACCTCAAGCGACTGGGCAAAACCATCATCGTGATTTCCCACGACGACCGCTATTTCGATGTCGCCGATCAACTGGTGCGCATGGAGCGCGGCCGGGTGGTCAGTGAATTGACCCCGGCCTGACACGCCCGCCAGACGCCTTGCGCGATTTGATCCGCAAGGCGCCCCCCCTCTTTTCAGTGCACAGGACCGGACCGGCAGCGATTTATTTGTCGGGTTTGTTTCCGGTTTTTCGCCATCACTCCGTCTTAATAATAATTCCTATTAACAAAAACTCTGCACAACACGTTCAGGAGCTCAGGCAAGTAATGCACCCTCTTCCACGCCGCACACCTCTCGCGCTGGCCGTACAGCGTCCGACTTTGCATAAAACCCTGTTGACCAGTGTCCTGCTGACCGCCACCTTGCTGGGGAGCTCGATGGCCAATGCGGCACCGGTCAAGGTCAACATTGCGGTGCAACCGCTGTCCAGCGCGCTGACCGAACTGGGCCTGCAAACCAACCTGCAGATCCTCTACAGCCCGGACCAGGTGGCCGGGATCAAATCCCGTGCGGTGTCCGGTTCGCTGGAGCCTTCCGAAGCGCTGGCCGCGATGCTCAAGGACAGTGGGATTTCCTTCCAGATCAATGGCAGCAGCGTCACCCTGGTCTCGGGCGGCGCGGGTTCGACCCTGCAACTGGGCGCGACCACCATTTCCGGCCAGGCCTTGGGCCTGACCACCGAAGACAGCGGCTCCTACACCACCGGCGCCACCACCACCGCGACCAAGCTGCCGCTGACCATTCGCGAAACGCCGCAATCGGTGACCGTGGTCACCCGTCAGCAAATGGACGACCGTGGCGAAAAGAACATCGGCGACGTGCTGCGCAACACCCCCGGCATCTCCGTGCAGCAATATGACAGCGACCGCACCGAATACGCGACTCGCGGCTTTGCCATCACCAACTTCCAGTACGACGGCGTCAACAACGTCTACGACGGCGTGTACGACGAAGGCGCGACCCACGTCGACATGGCCACCTACGATCGCGTCGAAATCATCAAGGGCGCCACTGGCCTGATGACCGGCTCGGGCGACCCGTCGGCCACCGTCAACCTGGTGCGCAAGAAGCCGACCAAGGAATTCAAGGCGTCGGTCACCGGCACGGCCGGCTCGTGGGACAACTATCGCACTGAAGGCGATATCTCCGGCCCGCTCAACGACAGCGGTTCGGTGCGCGGGCGCTTCGTCGGCGCCTATCAGGACAAGAACTCCTACATCGATCACTACACGCAGAAAAAGGATGTGTACTACGGCATCCTCGAAGCCGACCTCAGCGAAGACACCCTGCTGACCTTCGGCATCGACAAACAGAGCGTGACCCCGCGCGGTTCGTCATGGACCGGCAACCCGGTGTACTTCTCCGACGGCGGACGGACTGACTTCCCGCGCAGCTTCAACCCGGGCGCCGACTGGAGCCGTCGCGATTTCGACTCCGTGACCTACTTCACCTCGCTGGAGCAGGCCCTGGCCAACGACTGGAAACTCAAGGTCAGCCTCAACGAAAAAATCACCGATCACGACACGCAACTGGCCTCGGCCAGCGGCGGCAATCCAAATCGCGCCACCGGCGAAGGCATGTTCCTCTACTGGGGCCGCTGGGAAGGTCACCGCGTCCAGGATTCGGCGGACATCAACGTCTCCGGTCCATTCACCCTGGGCGGTCGCGAGCACGAACTGGTGGCCGGCTTCATGGCCTCGCACTCGCGCCAGACCGGTGCGACGTTTGACACCAGCGCTTTCAGCCAGGTACCGGGCAGCATCTATGACTGGAACGGCCATCTGCCGAAACAGGAGTTCCCGAAGAACGGCAAATACGAGCGCACCCAGAGCCAGAACGGCATCTACCTCGCCACGCGCCTGCGCCCGACTGACGACCTCTCGGTAATCCTCGGCAGCCGCCTGAGTACCTTCAAGTACAACGAGGACTACTCCTACAATGCGGGCACCGGCATGTCCGACACCCATGCCAGCTACAAGGAACACGGCGTCGTCACGCCTTACGCCGGTGTGGTCTACGACCTCAACGACACCTACTCGGTGTACGGCAGCTACACCAACATCTACCAGCCGCAGATTTACAAGGATGCCGACGGCAAGACCCTCGCGCCGGTCGAAGGCAACGCCTACGAAACCGGTCTGAAGGCTGCCTACTTCGATGGCCGCCTCAACGCCAGCCTGGCGTTCTTCCGCATCGAGCAGGACAACGTTGCCGAATCGATCGGCACCAACCCGGTGACCAACGAAGGCATCTACAAAGCCATCGACGGCGCCACCACCAACGGTGTCGAACTGGAACTGGCCGGTGAACTGCAAGAAGGCTGGAACCTGTCCGCCGGCTACACCTACGCCCGTACCCGTGACCAGGACGAGCAACGGATCTACGGCTACCCGCTGTCCACCACCAAACCCGAGCACGTGTTCCGCACGTTCACCACTTACCGCCTGCCGGGTGTGCTGAACAAGGTCACCGTCGGCGGCGGTGTGAGCTGGCAGAGCGCGTTCTACGGCAAGATCTACAGCGCACCGGCCGGCGACTACACCCGCATCAAGCAAGGCGGCTACTCGCTGGTGGACCTGATGACCAAGTACGAGTACGACGAGCACCTGAGCTTCACCGTCAACGCCAACAACGTCTTCGACAAGAAGTACCTGACGGGCCTGGGCAACTTCGACACCACGTTCTACGGCGAGCCACGCAACCTGCAACTCACCGCCAAGTACAACTTCTGATTCACATCGCAAACGCCAATGCCCGCATCGCAAGATGCGGGCATTTTTTTTGCCCCGTCGTTGGCCTCGCGGGCTGTGTGTCGGGCACAAAAAAACCGCCATTGCCGACTCGGCAATGGCGGTTCCGGGATCAGGTCAGAGGTGTGAGCGCACCCACTGCGCCACCTCGGCATGGATCGCCTCGACCTCACTCAGCAGCCCGGCCATGCGCAGAAAGTCGTGGGTCATGCCCGGTTGTTCGAGCTGGGTCAGGTCATTGCCGGCGGCGCGCAGACGCTCGGCATAGGCACGGCCTTCGTCATACAACGGGTCATGGCCGGCCAGGTACACCAGCGCCGGCGCGATGCCAGACAAGTCGTCCGCCAGCAACGGCGAGCAGCGCCAGTCGGCCAGATCTTCCGGGGTACGGGCGTAATGCGCGTAGAACCAGTCCAGCGTCGGGGTCTCCAGCAGATAGCCTTCGGCGAAATCGCGATGCGAGGCGCGATGCGTCGTGGCGTCCGTCACCGGGTACACCAGGACCTGCGCCTTGGGCCGCAGACTCAACGCCTCAGGCTCACGAACCGCGATCAACGCCAATACCGTCGCCAGCGTCGCTCCGACACTGTCACCGGCCAGCACCGTCCGCGCCGCGTCCAGACCCAGACTTGCGCCTTCGCGCACCAGCCAGTTGGCGGCATCGCAAGCGTCCTGTACCGGGGTCGGGAACCGCCATTCCGGCGCCAGTCGATAGTCCACCGTCAATAGCGCGAAACCACCCTGCGCCGCCAGACGTCGGCACAGTGCATCATGAGAATCGAGACTGCCGACCACGTAGCCGCCACCGTGGAAGTACAACATCACCGGTTGCAGACCGTCGGCGGCTTGCCCGGTGCGATACAGGCGCGCCGCCAAACTGTGACCATCGCGTGCAGCGAGGGTGAAATCCTGACAGCTGACGCTGTCCAGCGGCACATCGAGAAAGCCCGACGCCGCTTCGAAATCGACACGTGCCTGTTGCGGGGTCTGCTCATGCATCGCACGGCTTTTGCCGGTCAGTCGGCCGAACTCGGCGAGTTCGAGAAATGCTTGCAGTTCTGGCAGTACAGCCATCGTTTACATCCTTCCAAAAACAGGTCAATGACCGGGCAGCCTTGGCTGCCCGGCAGTTATCAAGCGACAGTGGTGCGCCGTTCGAGCAACGCTTGCAGCTGATCGAGCAACTCGTCGCCGCGCATCAGTTCGTAGTGCCCGCCGGCCAGTAAACGGTCGACGCCGTGGCGCCCGACCTGGGCGGCAAACACCTCGCGTTCATCGTCGCGTTCAGCCACCCACCAGCGATGCGCCGCCACTTGAGCCATCGGCAATTGCCGCTGGGCCAGCGCCAGTTGCTTGAGCGCAGCACCGGTGACGAAGATCCGCGTGAACTCATCGGCGCCCAACGCGGCATCGCCGCTGGAACCGTGCATGGCGGCCTCGATGACTGCCGCGGCGGCGGCTTGTTCGTTGAGGCCAGCGGCTTTTTCAGCCATCAGCACCTGAGCCTCTTCGAGCGACAGGCCGAGCACAAACTTCAGGAAGTCCGCGAGGTCTTCACGCCAGTCTCCCGCCTCGGCGGTGCCGGCCACGTAGCTGTCGACCAGACCGGCAAACGCGACGGTTTCGCCCTGGCTTTCCAGCTCGTGGGCCACCAGTTGCACCAACGCCCCGCCCAGCGACCAGCCCAACAGGTAATACGGGCCTTCCGGTTGCTGCGCACGAATGCGCTGTGCGTAGGCCTGAGCCATGGCCAGCAACGATTCATCCTGCCATTGCGGGTCGAGCAGCATCCGGCATTGCAGGCCGTAGACTGTGCGCCGACCTTCCAGACGCCGGGCCAGCGGCTCGTAATCGAACACCGTGCCGAAACCGGCGTGCAGGCAGAACAACGCCGGCACATGGCTGAGGCGACTATTGAGCGCCAGCAGCGGATCCGGCGCAGTGGCCGTCTCCTGCGCCTGATAGCCGCTGAGTTCGGCGATGCACGGCTTCTGCATCAGATCGCGTAGCTTCAGTTCGAAACCCAGTTGCGGTTGACTGCGCACCCGCGAAATGACCTTGAGCACCTGCAACGAGTCGCCACCGAGTTCGAAGAAGTTATCGTCGATGCCGATTTGCGGCACCCCGAGGACTTCCTGCCAGATCGTTGCCAGTGCTTGCTCCAGCGCATTGCGCGGGGCGCGATAGCCACCCAGCGCCCACTCCGGTTGTGGCAACGCCCGACGGTCGATCTTGCCGTTGGCCGACAGCGGGAAGCGCTCCAGCACCATGATCCGCGCCGGCACCATGTAGTCGGGCAACTGCGCCTGCAGCTCAGCCTTGATGCGCCGATCCAGACCGGTCACACCTGCCGCAACCACGTAGCCCACCAACTGCTTGCCGGTCGGCGTGTCGTGCACCACCACGGCGGCATCCAGCACCCCGGCGCATTCACGCAAGCGTGCTTCGATTTCGCCGAGTTCGATGCGGAAGCCGCGAATCTTCACCTGCTGGTCGAGACGCCCGAGGTAGTCGATCAAGCCGCATTCACGCTGGCGCACCAGGTCGCCGGTGCGGTACATGCGGCCGCCCGCCTCGAACGGATCGGGAATGAAGCGTTCGGCGCTCATGCCCGGACGCTGGTGGTAACCGCGCGCCAGACATTCGCCGCCCAGATACAACTCGCCACTGACCCCGGCCGGCAACGGATTGAGATCGGCGTCGAGCACGTACAAACCACGCCCGGCCACGCCACGGCCAATCGGCGCATAGGCCGCCTCGCAGCGTTCGCTGGCTTCGGCTCGCCACAGCAGCGGCGTGACCACGGTTTCGGTCGGGCCATAGCCGTTGACCAGACGCTGTGGCCGCAGGGCACGCTTGACCTGTTCGAAACTGGCTTCCGGCACCGCATCACCGCCAAAGCAATACACCTGCACCGCTGGCGGATTGCCCAGACGCTCAGCCACTTCGGCCATCTGTTGCAGGTAGGCCGGCGGGAAGCAGGCGACGGTGACCTGATGACGTTCCAGCACTTGCAGGGTCTGCTCCGGCGTCCACAGATTGTCCTCGCGAACCACCAGACTGCCACCGGCCAGCAACACGCTCAGCCAACGCTCCTGAGCACCGTCGAAGGCAAATGACATGAAGTGCAATTCACGGCTGTCCGGCACCAGTTCGTACAGGTCGATGATGCCGCGGCAATGCCGGGCAATCGGTCCGCGCGCCACCGCCACGCCTTTGGGCTGGCCGGTGGAACCGGAGGTGTAGATCAGGTACGCGAGGTGCCCTGCCAGCGGCTGGGACAACGGGCATTGCGCATTGTTGTCGTGCGGCATTTGATCGAGCAACAGGCGCGGCACGTTGTCGGCCAGGGTCAGGCGCTCACCCAGATCGCTGTCGCAGAGCAACAGGCTGGCCGCCGAATCGTCAAGCATGTAGGCCAGACGCTCCGGCGGATACGCCAGGTCCAGCGGCAAGTACGCCGCGCCAGCCTTGAGCACCGCGAGGAACGCAATGATCGTGCGTTCCGAGCGCGGCAATGCCACCGCCACCAGACTTTCCGCACCGATGCCACGCTCGATCAATTGCGCGGCCAGGCCATTGGCCCGTGCTTCTAGCTCGGCGTAGCTGACTTCACGATCCTCACAGAACAGCGCGGTTTTCTGCGGCTGGTTGCGCACGTGCTCATTGAAGCTATGCAACAGATCGCTGTCGTCGGCCGATGCTTGTGGCAGGCCCAGACGCGCGCCCGGCAGACCGAGATTGCCGATCAGGCAGTGCTCATCTTCCGGCAGAGTGCGCAGCAAACCTTCCAGTTGCGCGCGGATCTGCTCGACCTCGGCGTCACTGAAGCGATCGCGCAGGTACAGGTATTCGACCTCCAGGCCGTCTTCGTTGGCGCTGACCATCAAGTCCATCGGCACGTTGGTGACGCCGGCGCTGCCGACTTCGGCAAAGCGCAACTCGCCCTCCTCGCCACCGCGCAAGGCACGATCAACCGGATGGTTTTCGAACACGATGATGCTGTCGAACAGGCCCTGGCCACCGAGTCCGGCCCAGCGCTGGATGTCCGACAACGGCGTGTGTTCATAGTCACGCACGGTCAGGTTGTAGTCCTGCAATTCACGCAACCACTCGCCCAACGGCTGTTGCGGGTCGAGGGTCTGGATCACCGGCAAGGTGTTGATGAACAGGCCGAGCATTTCCTGCGCACCCGGCAGGCCAGTCGGGCGCCCCGCCACCGTGGCGCCGAACGCCACGCTGCGCTGGCCGCTGTGACGTTGCAACAGCAGCAGCCAGGCGGCCTGCACCAAGGTGTTGAGGGTCACGCGCTGACGCTTGGCAAAACCGTGCAGTCTGCGTGTCGCTTCGGCGTCAAGATCGGTGTACATCACGCCGTGCCCGGAACCGGTCGCACCGCTGGCCTTGGCCAGAATCGTCGGCGCTTCCAGCAGCGCCAGACGCTCGCGCCAGAAGCCTTCGGCCTGCGCGCTGTCCTGACGTTGCAGCCAGCCGATGTAATCGGCGTAACGGCCATTGAGTGCCGGCAGGCTGGCGTGGTGATACAGGCGCAGCATCTCGCCGAGCAGGCGCGACGCACTCCAGCCGTCGAGCAACAGGTGATGGTAGACCCATATCATCTGATAACGCTCAGCGTCCAGACGCACCAGCACAAACCGCATCAGCGGCGGGCAGCTCAGGTCGAAACCCTTGGCCTGCTCGGCAGCGGCCAGTTCGCTCAGCGCCTGTTCGGTGTCGCTGCGCTCGCGCCAGTCGAGTTCTTCGATTGGCAGCACGACATCGGCGAACACCGCCTGCAGCGGATCGGCCAGGCCGTCGCGCCAGCGGAACGCCGCACGCAGCACCTCATGGCGCTTGATCAAGGTTTGCCAGGCTGCACGGAAACGCGGCACCTGCAAGCCGTCCACCGCCACGCTCAACTGGTTGACGTAGGGGTTCAGTTCCGGTGAATCCAGGCAATGGAACAACATGCCCTGCTGCATCGGCGACAGCGGATACAGGTCCTGCAGCCCTTCGCGAGCGGCGACGTCGATGTGCGGCACCAGTGCGAACGGCGCGACGGTCGGCGCCTCGCTCAAGGTCGCTTCACGAGTGACCGCCACGGCTGCCAATGCACGGATGGTCTGCTGTTCGAACAACTGCTTCGGACTGAACACCAACCCGCGTTGCCCGGCGCGGCTGACCGCTTGCAGAGAGATGATCGAGTCACCGCCCAGCTCGAAGAAGTTTTCGGTAACGCCCAGCGCGTCCAGGCCCAGCAGCTCCTGCCAGATCTCCACCAGCAGCGCTTCGGCCGGTGTCGCAGCCGGCACCTGGTCCTGACTCTGGCGCGCAACGTCCGGTGCCGGCAAGCCCTTGCGGTCGAGCTTGCCATTGGGGGTCAGCGGCAATGCCGCCAGGCACATCAGGTGCGCCGGCAACATGTGCGCCGGCAGACGGCTGCGCAGGTGCGCGGTCAACGCGGCCTGCAGATCCTGCTCGTTGGCCAGTGGATCGCGCGGCACGATGTAGCCGACCAACTGGCGGCTCACCGGTCCGTCACGATCGATCACCAGAGCTTCGCGCACGCCTTCGTGCTCAAGCAGACAGGCTTCGATTTCACCCAGTTCGATGCGGAAACCGCGAATCTTCACTTGCTGGTCGATACGGCCCAGGTATTCCACCACGCCGTCGGCACGAAAGCGTGCCAGGTCACCACTGCGATACAGGCGCGCACCCGGCACGAACGGATCCGGCACGAAACGCTCGGCGGTCAGGTCCGGACGCTGGTGATAACCCCGGGCCACGCCCTCGCCGCCCAGGTACAGCTCACCGGCCACACCCACCGGCAATGGCTGCAAGCCGCCGTCAAGAATGTAGGCGCTGCGGTTACCCACCGGCCGGCCGATCGGCATGAAGGCCGAGTCGAATTCAGTGTCCGGGTAGGCCAGCCAGATCAGCGGCGTGATCACGGTTTCGGTCGGGCCGTAACCATTGATCAGGCGCTTTGGTTGCAGCACCTGCTGAACTTCGTCGAACGCATGCTTGGGCATGCCCTCGGCGCACGGCGTGTAGGAACGAATCGGCAGCTCTCGCCCCGCTTCGCCCATGAAATCGGCGATCTGCAGCAGATAGCTTGGGGTAAAGCAGGCGATGGTGATGCCGTGCTGCTGGATTTCCGCACAGGTGCGCTCAACGCTCCACAACTCATCGTCACGCGGCATCACCGCCGAACCGAACACCAACGGCGTCAACCAGCGTTCGTGGGCGCCGTCGAAACTGATCGAGGCAAACTGCAACTCGCGATCCTCGGGGGTCATGCCGTACAACTCGCCGATCGCCAGGCAGTGCATCGCCAGCGGGCCGTGGGCCACGCTGACGCCTTTCGGCCGTCCGGTGGAACCCGAGGTGTAGATCAGGTACGCAAGGTTTTCCCCGCAGGTCAGGTTGACCGGGTTGCTGTCGGCCATCATCTCCAGCGGCTCGCGGTCGATGTCCAGCACCGGCAGATCGTCCGGCAGCGCCAGTGTTTCCCGCAGCCACGATTGGCTGAGCATCAGCACAATGCCGCTGTCCTGCATCAGGTATTGCAGGCGCTCGGCGGGGTACGCCGGGTCGAGCGGCACGTAGGCACCACCGGCCTTGAGGATCGCCAGCAGGCCGACGATCATTTCCGGCGAACGCTGCATCGCCAGGCCGACCCGCACCTCCGGGCCGACACCGAGGTTGCGCAGGCGATGGGCCAGGCGATTGGCGCGGCGGTTGAGCTCGGCGAAGGTCAGCTCCACTTCGCCAAAAATCAGCGCCGTGGCCTGCGGCCGGATCTCGGCCTGGGCTTCGATCAGTTGATGCACGCACAGCGGATTTTCGTTCGCGGCAAAGGCCGGGTTCCAGGTATGCAATTGCTGCACGCGCTCGCTGGCGGTCAGCAAATCCAGTTCGCTCAAGGCGCCCTCGGGTGCATCGACCATTGCATTGAGCAACGCCGCCAGATGCGCGCTCATGCGGGCGATGGCCTCGGCGCTGAAGTGGCCGCACTGGTAACTCCAGTTCAGGCTCAGGGTGTTTTCTGCGGTGGCCGCCAGGGTCAGCGGGAAGTTGGTGCGTTCATGGTTCTGCGGGATCGAGAAGCTCAGGCCGGCCGGCGCGCCCTGTTGCAAGGCCTCGGCCACCGGGAAGTTTTCGAACACCAGCAGGCTGTCGAACAATGGTTCACCGGCACGTCCGGCCCAGCGCTGAATATCGCCCAGCGCGGTGAACTCGTGCTCACGCAGCTCCAGGTTCTGCGCCTGCAAACGGCTCAGCCACTGGCTGACGGTTTCCACCGCGTCCGGGCAACTGATCACCGGCAAGGTGTTGATGAACAGACCCAACTGGCTCTCCGCTCCCGGCAGATCCACCGGGCGCCCGGCAACGGTCGCACCGAACGCCACGCAACGCTGGCCGCTGTAGCGTTGCAGCAGCAGCGCCCAGGCGCCTTGCAGCAAGGTGTTGAGGGTGACTTTCTGCTGACGGGCGAACTCGCTCAGGCGCTGGGTCGCGGCCACGTCGAAGCGCTGCAGATGGTCGGCAAAAGCCTGGCTGTCCGACTGTTTCAGATCGCCATGCGCCAGGCTCTGGGCCAACAGGGTCGGGTTGTCCAACGGCGCCAGTTGCTCCAGCCAGAAGCGCTCGTCAGCCTGTGCATCCTGGCGTTGCAGCCAGCCGATGTAATCGGCAAACCGCCCGCTCGGGGACTGCACCGCTTCCCCGGCATAACGCTGCAGCACTTCACTGAGCAGCAGCGAGTTGCTCCAGCCATCGAGCAGCAAATGGTGGTGGGTGTAGATCAATTGCTGACGCTGATCGTCCAGCCGCACCAGGGTCAAACGCATCAGCGGCGCCTGAGCCGGGTCAAGTTGCAGACGCTCGCTGTCGATCAGTTGCGCCAGCGCCTCGGCCTGATCGGCACGGCCACGCCAGTCCAGGCAACGGAACGGCAGTTGCAGCTGACGATGCACCAGTTGCACCGGCGCCTCGAATCCCTGCGGGAAGTGGAAACTGCTGCGCAGAATCGGATGCGCATCGATCACCGCCTGCCAGGCCTGCCCCAGTCGCTCGGCGTCCAGCCCCTTGGCCTCGACATTGAGTTGATTGACATAGGCCCCGGACGCCGACTCGAACAGGCTGTGAAACAGCAGGCCGGCCTGCATCGGCGACAGCGGGTACAGGTCCTCGATCTGCGTCGCCGTCACCGGCAAGCCATCGAGTTGCGCCTGATTCAAACGTGCGAGCGGGAAATCCGCCGGAGTCACGCCACCGGCCTCATCGCTCAGGCAGTGCTCGATCAGCGCCAGCAACTCTTGGCGATAGTCTGCCGCCAGTTGTTCGATTTCAACGTGGTCAAAGCATTCGCGGCTGAAGGTCCAGTCCAGCTTCAGTTCACCGCCATACACCTGACCGTCCACCGACAACCAGTTGGGCAACGGTGCATCGGCCGCTTGCGCAGCGCCGCTGGCTTCGCTGGCGGGGCTGAACAGCGCGTCCTCGGCAAAACTCTGGTCGAACTGCCCCAGGTAGTTGAACGTCACCCGCGCCTGCGGCAATTCGCTCAGCGCCGCCTGGGCCGCGGCATCGCCCATGTAGCGCAGCAGCCCGTAACCCAGGCCTTTGCCGGGGATCTCGCGCAACTGCTGTTTGATCGCCTTGATCGAACCGGCGATGTCCGCCGTCGGTGTCAGGCACACCGGGAACAGGCTGGAGAACCAGCCGACCGTGCGGGTCAGGTCGATGTCGTCGAACAGGTCTTCGCGACCATGCCCTTCGAGCTGGATCAGCGCCGACGCGTTACCGCTCCAGCGACTCAGGGTACGGGCCAGCGCGGTCAGCAGCAGGTCATTGACCTGGGTGCGATAGGCGGCCGGTGCCTGTTGCAGCAAACGACGGGTCTGCTCGCGGTCCAGCGCAATGCTCACGCCCTGACGCAAATGCCCGGCCTGACTGGCCTGAGCATTGGCCGCCGGCAAGCGGTCGCTGGCCTGGCCCAGTTGCGTCTGCCACCACGCCAGTTCAGCGAGCGCCGCCTCACTGCGCGCATAGTCTTGCAGCTTCAGCGCCCAGGTCTGGAACGCGCTGGTCTTGGCCGGCAGTTCCTTGTCCTGATAAGCCGCCTGCAAGTCTTCCAGCAACACCCGCCAGGAGACCCCGTCCACCGCCAAATGGTGGATCACCAGCAACAGTCTCTGGCTGCCGTCAGCCTGCGCGATCAAGGCGATGCGCAGCAACGGGCCGTCCTGCAGGCTCAGGCTGCGCTGGGCTTCTTCGCACACCGATTCCAGCGACGCATCGCTGGCGACCCGGGCAGTCCAGAGCATGTCGATGACGTCGGCACTGTCGGCACCCACGTAGCGCGCCGACCACTGACCGTCGACCTGGCTGAAGCGCAGGCGCAAGGCGTCGTGTTGTTTGAGCAGACGTTGCAACGCCGTTTGCAGGCGCGGCAGTTCCAGCGGCTGACGCGGTGCCAGCAGCACCGCCTGATTCCAGTGCTGGCGTTGCGGGATCGGCTCGTCGAAAAACCAGCGCTGAATCGGCGTCAGCACCTGCCCGCCCTCCACCGGCCCCTGTGGAGCCAGCGGTGCGGCCTGGACCTTGACCACGGCGGCCAGCGCTTGCAGCGTCTGCTGCTGGAACAGATCACGCGGTTGCAGGCTCAGGCCGGCGCGGCGGGCGCGGCTGACCACCTGAATCGAGATGATCGAGTCGCCGCCCAGCTCAAAGAAGTTGTCCTGACGCCCGACCTGCTCGACGCCGAGCACGTCCTGCCAGATCTGCGCCAGCGCTTGTTCGTGCGTGGTTTGCGGTGCCTCGAACGCACGCTGGCTGACTTGCAGCGTGGGCGCCGGCAGACGCTTGCGTTCGAGTTTGCCATTGGGGCTGAGCGGCATCTGCTCGATCAGTACGGTCTGCGCCGGCACCATGTAGTCCGGCAGGCTCGCCAGCAAATGCGTTTTCAGGGTTTCGCGCCAGGCATTCTGCCGCGTGAGATCGGCATTGGGCAGCGCCCGATCCTGCGGCACCACGTACGCCACCAGCTGCTTGCCGCTCGGCCCGTCCAGCGCCAGCACCACCGCGTCCTGAACTTCGGGGTGTTCTTGCAGGCGCGCTTCGATTTCGCCGAGTTCGATACGCAGCCCGCGAATCTTCACCTGATGGTCGATCCGGCCGCAGTACTCGATGGCCCCGTCGCCGCGGTAACGCGCCAGGTCACCGGTGCGGTACAGACGCTCGCCGCTGCCGAACGGGTCGACAACAAACCGTTCGGCGGTCAACGCGCCGCGTCGATGGTAACCGCGAGCCAGGCCGATACCGCCCAGGTACAACTCACCCACGGCGCCCAGCGGTAATGGCTGCAATTCGCTGTCGAGAATCAAGGTGCGCAGGTTGGCAATCGGAAGACCGATCGGCACGCTGTCACGACCCTCTTCCACGCAGGTCCAGTGGGTCACGTCGATGGCCGCTTCGGTCGGGCCATAGAGGTTGTACAGATTGGCTTGCGGCAGACTGCGCAGGGTCTGGCGCTGCAACTCCATCGGCAACGCTTCGCCGCTGCAGATAATCCGCGTCAGCGAAGTGCAGGCCAGCGACTCGTCGGCGCTGATGAACGCCGAGAGCATCGACGGCACGAAGTGCAGCGTGGTGATCGACTGTTCGACGATCAGCGCAGCAAGACGTTGCGGATCGCGATGCTCGCCAGGCGCGGCGATGACCAGTGTCGCGCCCTTCATCAACGGCCAGAAAAACTCCCAGACCGACACGTCGAAACTGAACGGGGTCTTCTGCAGCACCCGGTCGCTCGGTTGCAGGTTGTAGGCCTGCTGCATCCATTCCAGACGGTTGTGCAGCGCCACATGACGGTTGCCGGCGCCCTTGGGCTTGCCGGTGGAACCGGAGGTGTAAATCACATAGGCGAGGTTTTCCGCCAGCGCCAGATTGGGCAAGTCGCTGTCCGGCAGTTCGCTCAGCCAGTCGGCATCCGCATGCAGGCACAGGGTGCGCACCGAGTCCGGCGTCGGCAGTTGCGCCAGCAGATGCTCTTGGGTCAGCAGCAAGGAAATGCCGCTGTCTTCGATCATGTAGCTCAGGCGATCGAGCGGGTATTCCGGGTCCAGCGGCACATAGGCGCCGCCGGCCTTGAGAATCGCCAGCAAGCCGACGACCATTTCCAGCGAGCGCTCGCAGGCGATCCCGACGATCACTTCCGCACCGACGCCTTGCGCTCGCAGGTGATGGGCCAGACGGTTGGCGCGCCGGTTCAGTTCGGCATAACCGAGGCTCTGGCCCTGGAACACCAGCGCCGTCGCGTCAGGTTGCCGTGCTGCATGCGCTTCGAAGTGGCGCTGCACACAGACCTCGCCCGGGTACGTCTGCGCGGTGTCATTGAGTTCATCGAGAATGTGCAGACGCTCCTCCGCGTCCAGCAGCGGCAGCTCGGCCAGCGGGCATTGCGGGTTCGCCAGCGCCCCGGCCAGCAGATTGCGCCAATGCCGGGCCAGGTGTTCGATGCGCTCGGCGTCGAACAGATCGGTGGCGTAGGTCAGGCTGGCGAACAACTGGTCGCCGACTTCCTGAGTATCGAGTTGCAGATCGAACTGGGTGGTCGGCGTCGTGGTGTTCAGCGCCTCGACCCGCAGCCCGGCGAGCAAGCCACCGACGGCGCTCGCTTTGGTCTGTTGATGGTTGAACATCACCTGGAACAGCGGGCTGTGGCTGAGGCTGCGATCGCCTTGCAGCGCCTGCACCAGACGCTCGAACGGCAAGTCCTGATAGTCCTGCGCGTCCAGCGAGGCGGTGCGGGTCTGCTCGAGCAACTGGCTGAAGGTCTGACGCCCATCGACCTCGACACGCATCACCTGGGTGTTGACGAAGAAGCCGATCAGGCCACGGGTTTCATCGCGGTTGCGGTTACCGATCGGCACACCGATGCGCAGGTCCGACTGCCCGCTGTAGCGATAGAGCAAAGCCTGGAAACTGGCCAGCAGCAACATGAACGGGGTGACACCGGCCTGTTTCGCCAAGGACATCAGACCGGCAGCCAGATCGGCCTCCAGGGCGAATTCCAGGCGTGCACCGCGCTGGCTTGGCTGGGCCGGACGCGGACGGTCGGTAGGCAGTTCCAGCAGCGGCTGCTCGCTGCCCAGGGTCTCGCGCCACCAGTTCAACTGGCGCTCCAGCTCGCCGGCTTCCATCCAGCGGCGTTGCCAGGCGGCGTAGTCCGAATACTCGATCGGCAACGCCTCAAGCTGCGCGTCCTGGCCCTGCGAATGGCCGGCATACAGGCGCGAGAATTCTTCGATCAGCACGCCCATCGACCAGCCGTCGGTGACGATGTGGTGCAGGGTCAATACCAGCACGTGGTCTTCGGTATCCAGTTGCAACAGGCTGACGCGCAACAGCGGACCGTGCTGCAAATCGAAAGGCCGGGCAATGTCCGCTTGCACCTGACGCAGGGCGCAGGCCAGACGCTCGGCCGCTGGCTGCGCGCGCAGGTCATGCCGTTCGATCGGCAGCGAGGTGACCGCCGCCAGGGTTTGCCTGACCTGACCGTCGTCTTCGACGAAGCGGCTGCGCAGGCTCTGGTGACGCTCCAGCAGCACGTCGAAACTGTGTTGCAGCGCAGCGACGTTCAGCGGCCCTTGCAGACGCAGGACAGCAGGAATGTTGTAGGCGGCGCTCTGCGGGTCAAGCTGCCAGAGAAACCACTGGCGTTGCTGCGCGTACGACAGTTCGAACGCCGTTTGTGGCTCGGCGGCCGGCGGGATCGGCAGTTGGCCGAAGCTCACGCCCTGCTCTTGCATGCGTTGCAGAAATTCGCGGCGCTTGTCTGCCGGCAACGCGGCAAAACGGGTAGCGATGCGCCAGGCGGTAGTGTGTTCCATCAGTTGATCTCCATCTCGTCGAGAAGCGACTCAAGCGCATCCAGACGTGCATCGTTGTCAGTCGGGGCGAGTTGCCCGGCCATGGCGGCATAAGCCTGAAGGTCGCTGGATTCGAACAGCGCACGCAGCGCCAGCTCGATGCCCAGTTCCAGCTCCACACGAGCGCTGGCCTGGGCGGCGAGCAGCGAGTGCCCGCCCAATTCAAAGAAGTTGTCGCGTCGCCCGACCTGCGCCACGCCCAGCACGTCGGCCCAGATCGCCGCCAATTGCCGTTCGAGGTCGCCTTCGGGAGCTTCATAAGGACGCTGCAGGGCCTGGGCATCGGGCAACGGCAGGGCCTTGCGGTCGAGCTTGCCGTTGCTGGTCAGCGGCAAGGCATCGAGCAGCAACCAGTGGCTCGGCACCATGTAGTCCGGCAGATCGACCTTGAGCGCCGCGCGCAGGTCGTCACGCCAGGCGATCGGGTCGGCCGGGGGTTGCTCGGCCACCACGTAGGCGCACAGTTGCGGCCCGCCCTCGTCGCTGTGCACGCTCAGTACCGCGTGGCGCACGCCGGGTTGCGCGAGCAGCGCGGCCTCGATCTCTCCCAGTTCGATGCGAAAGCCACGGATCTTCACTTGCTGGTCGATGCGCCCCAGGTAGTCGATGCTGCCGTCGTGCCGCTGGCGCGCCAGATCGCCGCTGCGATACAGGCGCTGCGCGGCATCGAACGGGCTCGGCACAAAACGCTCGGCGGTCAGGTCGAAGCGCCCGTGGTAACCGCGCGCCAGGCCTGCACCGGCGATGTACAACTCGCCCGCCACGCCCACCGGCACCGGTTGCAACTGGCTGTCGAGCAAGTACCAGCGCAGGTCGCGAATCGGCAGGCCGATCGGGCTCTGCGCCTTGCCGTCGAGGTCCGCCAGGCGGATCGCACGGTAGGTGACGTGCACCGTGGTTTCGGTGATGCCGTACATGTTCACCAGGGTCGGTTGTTGATCGCCGAAGCGCTCGAACCATGGCCGCAGGCTCGCCACTTCCAGCGCTTCACCACCAAAAATCACCTGGCGCAGGGCAAGGTGGCGCGGACTGGCGCAGGCAATCGGCAACAGTTGGCGGAACGCGGTCGGGGTCTGGTTCAACACCGTCACACCTTCGTCGCACAGCAGGCGATGGAACTCCTGCGGCTCGCGGCTGATGTAATACGGCACGATCACCAGACGCCCGCCGGTGCACAGCGCACCGAACAGTTCCCACACCGAGAAATCGAACGCGTAGGAATGGAACAGGGTCCAGACATCGTCCGCGCCGAAGTTGAATTCACCGGCGGTCGCGCTCAACAGGCGCCCGACGTTGGCGTGGCTGAGCAACGCCCCTTTTGGCCGACCGGTGGAGCCCGAGGTGTAGATCACATAGGCGAGATTGTCCGGGCTGCTCAGGCTCGGCAGATCGTCCGCGCTGTAGGCGTCCAGCGCCAGCGCGTCGAGGCACAGCACCTGCACCGTATCGCGCGCCGGCAAGCCGTCGCGCAGGTGTTGCTGAGTCAGCAGCAAGGTGATGCCGCTGTCTTCGATCATGTAGCTCAGGCGCTCTGCCGGGTATTGCGGATCGAGCGGCACGTAGGCACCACCGGCCTTGAGAATCGCCAGCACACCAACCACCAGCGGCAACGCACGCTCGGTGGCGATACCGACCCGCACTTCCGCACCGACACCCTGCTCGCGCAGCTTGCGCGCCAGGCGGTTGGCCTGGGCATTCAGTGCGGCATAACTCAGGCGTTCGCCCTCGTAGACCAGCGCAATCGCCTGCGGACGCAGCGCGACCTGTGCTTCGAACAACTGGTGCAGGGTCGGCGACGGCGGTTGCACCTCGAACCGCGGGTTCCACTCGGCGATCAACGCCTGACGCTCGGCGCTCGGCAGCAATGGCAACTCGGCCACTCGCTGCTGCGGATCAGCCGCCACCGCGCGCAGCAGGTTCAGCCATTGCTCGGCGAAGCGCTGCATCGAGGCCGGGTCATACACGTCGGTGGCGTAGGTCAGGCTCGCGTCCAGCGTGTCACCCTGCTCCTGCGTGTCGAGGACCAGGTCGAACTGCGTGGTGGTTTGCTGCCAGTGCAGACGCTCGACCTGCAAATCGGCCACCGTGCGCTCGACACTGGCGCCCAGTTGCTGCTGATGGTTGAACAGCACCTGGAACAACGGGCTGTGATTGAGGCTGCGATCCGGCTGCAACGCATCGACCAGTTGCTCGAACGGCAGGTCCTGATTGGCCTGCGCCTGCAACGCCACCTGCTTGATCTGTTGCAGCAGGCTGCTGAAGGATTGCTGACCGTCGATCTCGGCACGCAGCACCTGGGTGTTGATGAAGAAGCCGATCAGGCCTTCGGTTTCCAAGCGCGAACGGCCCGCACTCGGCACCCCGACGTTGATCGACGCCTGCCCGCTCTGGCGGTGCAGCACGGTTTGCAGGCTCGCCAGCAACAACATGAACAAGGTCACTTGCTGCGCCTGTGCGCATTCACGCAGCGCTGCCAGCAATGGCGCATCAACGTTCAGCAACAGGCTGGCACCACGCTCGCTGCGGCGCGCCGGACGGCTCAACTCACTTGGCAGCTCAAGCGGCGCCTGACTGCCGGCCAGGCGCTCGCGCCACTGACCGAGCTGACGCTCGCCCTCGCCCGCTTCCAGCCAGTCGCGCTGCCAGAGCGCGTAATCGCTGTAGCTCACCGGCAGTTGCTTGAGGTCGGCGGCACGCCCTTCGACAGCGGCCTGATACAGCGCACTGAACTCATCGACCATGATCTGCATCGACCAGCCATCGGCGGCGATGTGGTGCACGGTCAGCACCAGCACATGTTCCTCGGCGCCGAGCTGCAGCAACAGCATCCGCCACAACGGGCCGTTGCGCAGGTCGAATGGCCGGGCGATTTGCGCGGCGATAGCCGCGTCGAGGGACGCCGCGTCGATCTGATGCTGATCGAGTTGCAGCGGCAACTGCGCATGCAGCCGTGGCTGCGCCTGCTGCCCGTCCTGTTCGAAGGTGGTGCGCAAGCTGGCGTGGCGTGCCTGCAATTGCTCGAACGCCAGACGCAACGCTGCTTGATCCAGGCGGCCCTTGAGGCGCAAAGCGGCAGGAATGTTATACGCCGGGCTCTGCGGATCCAGCTGCCAGACAATCCACTGCCGCTGCTGGGCGTAGGACAGCACCGCCGGCCGGTCACTGGCCGCAGGCTGCAACACCGGTTGCGCGCTGCCGCTGGCCAGCGCGGCGCGCTCGGTAAATTCGGCCAGGCTGGCCGCCGAGAACAGGCTGTTGACCGGCAACTCCAGGAGCAGTTGCTGGCGCACTCGCGAGATCACTTGCAGCACCAGCAGCGAATGGCCGCCGAGCGCAAAGAAGTTGTCCTCACGACCCACGCGCTCGACCTGCAATACCTCCTGCCAGATCTGCGCCAGCTGCGTTTCCAGCCCTTGGGCCGGGGCCACAAACTCGCGCTGACCGGTGCCGGCGCAAACTCGTGGCAAGGCGCTGCGATCGAGTTTGCCGTTGTTGTTGAGCGGCAGCGCGGTCATCAGCACCAGATGGCTCGGCACCATGTAATCCGGCAACGACTGGCGCAGGGCCGCGTCAAGGGTTTCTCGGTACTGCGCCTCATCGGCCAGCACGCCGCTGGCCACGATATAGGCCACCAGCTGCGCACCGTCCTGAGCGATGACCGCTGCATCCCGCACATCGGCACGTGCTTGCAGGCAGGCTTCGATCTCACCCATTTCGATGCGCAAACCGCGAATCTTCACTTGGTGGTCGATACGCCCGACGTACTCCAGATCGGCGTTGGCGTTGTAGCGCGCCAGGTCGCCGCTGCGGTATAGACGTGCGCCCGGCTCAACGGCAAACGGGTCCGGCAGGAAGCGTTCGGCGGTCAGCGCCGGACGGTCGAAATAGCTTTGCGCCAGACAGGCCGGCGCGCCGATGCACAACTCGCCGATGCCGCCGGCCGGCAGCAATTGCCCGGCGCTGTCCAGCACATACAGAGCACGCCCGGGGATGGCGCGGCCGATCGGCACACCGAAGCTGTCGCTGGCGTCTTCCAGACGGCAATCCTGCACGCTGGACACCACGGTGGCCTCGGTCGGGCCGTAGGTGTTGAGCAAACGCACATGGCCCTGGCCGGCCTGATGCCAGAGGCGCAGGCCCTCGACGGACATCGCCTCACCGCCGACGTGCACCTGGCGCAACTCGCCCAGGGTGCTGATCGCGCCGCTCGCGCACTCGCGGGCCAGCAAGTACCAGTAGGCGGCCGGCAGGTCGGCCACGGTGACGCCGTGGCGCACGATTTCGCTGGCCAGTTGCCCGGCATCCCACAGCGCGTCGCCGCGCATGATCAACGCGGCGCCGACGCACAACGCCGGGAAGCACTGTTCAACGAAACCGTCGAAACTGAACGTGGCGAACTGCAATACGCGGTCCGCCGACGACAGCCGCGAATACTCGGCAGCGCTCTGGCAGAACTCTCGCAGCGCGCCCTGGGCAATCGCCACGCCTTTTGGTTGACCGGTGGAGCCGGAGGTGTAAATCACATAGGCCAGATCCTGCGCGTCAGCCTGCGTGAGCGGGTCGTTGTCGGCAAAACCGGCGCTGTCATCCAGCACCAGACGCACCACCGACGGCAACGACAGATCCTCCAGCAGGCCCGACTCGCACAGCAGCACGTCGAGGCGGCTGTCGTCGATCATGTAGCGCAGGCGCTCGCCCGGGTATTTGGGGTCCAGCGGCACATACGCCGCGCCGCTCTTGAGCACCGCCAGCAGGCTGACGATCAACTGCGGGCCGCGGTTCAACGCCAGTCCCACGCGGGTGCCGGGGCCGGCACCATGAGCGATCAGACGATGGGCCAGACGATTGGCCTGCGCGTTGAGCTGGCCGTAGCTCAAGGTCTGGCCGTCGACCAGCAATGCCAGTGCCTGGGGGGTGGCCGCGGCGCGGGCGGCGATCTGTTCGTGGGCCAGGCGCGAGTCCTGCAACGCCACCACGGGCGCTCGGCTGACCGCCAGCAATGGCGCCTGGCCGTCGGCATCGAGCAGCGCCAGCGAACCCAGGGCGACATCGGCACTGCTGACCAACTGATTCAGCAGGTGCTGCAGATTGGCCGACAACGTCGCCACTTGATCGGCACTGAAACGCGCGCTGTCGTAGCTGAAGTCGAGGGTCAGGGTCGCGCCGATTTCGACACCCAGCGTCAGTGGATAGTGAGTGCGTTCATGGTTGTGCAGATTGCTGAACGACAGCCCCGCCGGTGCGCCCTGTTTCAGCGCCTCGGCCACCGGGAAGTTTTCGAACACCAGCAGGCTGTCGAACAGCGCACCACCCTGCTGACCGGCCCAGCCTTGGATGTCATACAGCGGCACGTGCTCGAAATCGCGCATGGCCAGGTTCAGGCCCTGCAGGTCGCCGAGCCATTGGCTGACGGACTGTTGTGGATTGGGCGCGCACACCAGCGGCAAGGTGTTGATGAACAGGCCGAGCTGTTGCTCGATCCCCGCCAACGGTGCCGATCGCCCGGCCACCGTGGCGCCGAACGCCACACAAGCGTGGCCGGTATAGCGTTGCAGCAACAGGCCCCAGGCGCCTTGCAGCACGGTGTTGAGGGTGACTTTCTGCTGGCGGGCGAACTCACCAAGGCGCAGGGTCGCGTGGCTATCGAGGACCACGCGATGCTCCGCACTGCCCTCGCCCGCCACCGGCGCACGCAAGGCGTCGGCGAGCAACGTCGGCGCTTGCAGCGGTGCCAGTGTGGTCTTCCAGAACTGCTCGCCAGCGCTGGCCGACTGCGCTTGCAGCCACGCCAGATAATCGCGGTATTGCCCGAGCGGGGCCGGCAACGCCTGACCGGCGCTGTAGTGCTCGATCACTTCGGCGAGCAACTGTGCATTGCTCCAGCCGTCCATCAGAATGTGGTGGCTGGTGTAGATCAGGTGCCAGTCAGCCGTGCCGCTGCGCACCAGCTTCAACCGCAACAGCGGCGCGCACTCCAGAGCGAAACCCTGCGCGCGTTCGGCATCGGCCAATGCGTCGGTGTCGGTCAGTTCAAGCACTTCCAACGGCAACACCACGTTACGCTCGATCGCCTGATGCGCCGCGTCGAGGCCATGCCAGTGGAAGCTGCTGCGCAGAATCTGATGACGCTCCAGCGCCGCCTGCCACGACTGGGCAAAACGCTGTGGATCGAGGCCGTGAATGTCCAGGCGCAACTGGCTGATGTAGGCGCCGACTTGCGGCTCATACAGGGTGTGAAAGAGCATGCCTTGCTGCATCGGTGACAGCGGATACAGATCCTCGAGTTGCCCGGCCGATAGCGGCAGCGCATCCAGTTGCGCCTGCGTCACACGAGCCAGCGGGAAGTCCGACGGCGTCGCCTGCGGCGCGTCGAGGGCACAGCAGTGCTCGATCAGCGCGTTCAACTCGCTGGCGTACTCATCGGCCAGGCGCTGCACGGTGGCGCGGTCGAACATCTGGCTGCTGAAGCCCCAGTTCATCGACAGCTCGCCGCCGTACACCTGACCTTCGACGGTCAGCCAGTTGGCCAGCGGCGCCGACGGATCCTGAGCGACCCCGCCGCCTTCGCTGGACGGCACGAACAGCGCCGCCTCGTCGAACTGACGGTCGAATTGCCCGAGGTAGTTGAAGGTGATGCGCGGCTTGGCCTGAGCGGCCAGCGTCGCCGCCGTCTGCTCATCGCCCAGATAACGCAGCGCGCCGTAGCTCAGGCCTTTGTCCGGCACTGCGCGCAACTGTTCCTTGATGGTTTTGATCGAGGCGCCGAGGGTGTCCGCCGGCACCAGATTGACCGGGAACAGGCTGGTGAACCAGCCGAGGGTGCGGGTCAGGTCGATGTCGTCGAACAGGTCTTCGCGGCCATGGCCCTCCAGTTGAATCAGGCTGGCGGTGTGACCGCTCCAGCGGCAGACCACCCGGGCCAACGCGGTCAGCAGCAGGTCGTTGACCTGAGTGCGATAGGCCGCCGGTGCCTGTTGCAGCAACTTGCGGGTTTGCTCGGCGCTGAAGGTCAGCTCGATTTTCTGCTCGTGGCGGTTTTCCAGTGAGCCCTGCGGCCGCTCGCACGGCAAGTCATCCTGCGCCGCTTCGCGCAGTTGCGTCTGCCAGTAATCGAAGCTCTGCGCGAAGTTCGGCAAGTGGCCTTGCAGGCGTGCGACCCAGTGCTGATAGGCGCTGGTCTTGCCGGGGAAGGCGATGGCCGTGCCGTTCAACGCCTGGGCATAGGCTTGCTGCAAGTCCTCCAGCAGCACCCGCCACGAAACGCCGTCTATCACCAGGTGATGGGCCACCAGCAGCAAGCGCTGACTGCCGTCGGCGAAGTCCACCAACAGCGCGCGCAGCAACGGCCCGCGACTCAGATCAAGGCTGCGCTGAGCTTCGTCGCACAGCGCCTTGAGGTCTTGCGTGGAGGCGGCGTTGCGCTGCCACAGCACCGACTCGTCGGACAGCACTGCATAGGCCTGTTGCCAGCTGTCGGCATTCAAGGTGTAGCGCAGGCGCAAGCCGTCGTGATGATTGACCAGTTGCTTGAGCGCACGATCCAGCGCCTCGGCGTTCATCGCCTGTTGTGGCACCAGCAACAGCGACTGGTTCCAGTGCTGGCGCTGGGCGATGTCCTGCTCGAAGAACCAGCGCTGAACCGGCGCCAGTGCGACCGCACCCACGACAGGTCCCTGATCGATCGAGCGCTGTTCACCGTGCCGCGCAACTTGCGCCAGGCTGCGGATGGTCTGGTACTGGAACAGCTCTTTGGGGCTGAGGACGATCCCGGCCTGCCGTGCCCGGCTGACCACTTGCATCGACACGATCGAGTCGCCGCCCAGTTCGAAGAAGTTGTCTTCCAGGCCGACGTTATCCAGCGACAGTACGTCCTGCCAGATCGCCGCCAGGGCTTTCTCCATGACGCTGCGCGGTGCCACGTGTTCACGCTGCTGCTGGCGTCCGTCGACCGCCGGCAAGGCCTTGCGGTCGAGTTTGCCGTTAGGGGTCAGCGGCAACTGTTCGAGGAACAGCAGGTATGTCGGCACCATGTAATCCGGCAGGTGCTGACGCAGCGCCGCTTTCAGGGTTTCGCGCAGGCTCGCCTGTGCATCGGCATCTGCTGCCAGCACCGAGGTGTCGGTCGGCACGATGTACGCCACCAGTTGCTGACCATTGGCGCCGTCCTGTGCCAGTACCGCCAGTTCGCGCACGGTGTCCTGCTGCAACAGCCGCGCTTCGATTTCACCGAGTTCGATACGGAAACCGCGCACCTTCACCTGATGGTCGATACGTCCGACGTATTGCAGCGCGCCATGCGGCTGATAACGGGTCAGGTCGCCAGTGCGGTACAGCCGCTCGCCGGTCGCGGAAAACGGGTTCGGCACGTACTTTTCTGCGGTCATTGCCGCACGCCCCAGATAACCCCGGGTGATGCCGGCGCCGGCCAGATACAGTTCAGCGGCCACACCCTGCGGCACCGGTTGCAGATCGGCGTCCAGCAAGTAGCTGGCGGTGCCGGTCAACGGCCGGCCGATGTTCGCCGCACCTCCCGCCTCGCGGCGCGTCCAGGTCGAGTACGTGGTGTCTTCCGAAGGCCCGTACAGATCAAACACCTGCTCGACCGCGCTCTGCTGATACAACGCCTCGACCAGACTCTGCTTCAACGGCTCGCCCGCGAGGTTGATGATGCGCACGTTCGAAGCGATGGCGCCGTCGCGCAGCAAGGGATTGATGGCCGACGGCACGGTGTTGATCAGGCGCACCTGATCGCGCGCCGGCAGTTGCGGCAACTCAAGGGCGTTACGCGCGATGATCAGCGAGCCACCGTTGGCGAGGGTGACAAACAGCTCCCACACCGACAGGTCGAAGCACACTGAAGTCGAGGCCAGCACACCCTGAATGTCATCACGGCTGTAGACGCTGCGCGACCAGTCGATCAGCGCCTGCACGTTGCGGTGTGCGATGGCCACGCCTTTCGGTTTGCCGGTCGAGCCGGAGGTGTAGATCACGTAGGCCAGGTTATCCGGCGACACGGCGCTGACCGGGGCATGGCCTGGGTACGTCGCCAGCTCGGCTTCGATCACGTCGAGCAGCAACACTTGCGTGTCAGCGCCCGCCGCTAGCGTTTGCGCGATGGCGTGCTCGGTCAGCAGCACGCGCGCGCGGCTGTCTTCAAGCATGTAGGCCACGCGATCGGCCGGGTAGTCCGGGTCCAGCGGCACATAGGCACCCCCGGCCTTGAGCACGGCGAGCAAAGCCACCAGCAGGGTGTCGGAACGCTGCATGGCGACGCCGACCCGCACCTCCGGACCGACCCCGAACTCGATCAGTTTGTGCGCCAGGCGATTGGCCCGAGCGTCGATGTCGGCGTAGCTGAATGCCTGCTCACCGAACGTCACTGCCAGCGCCTGCGGCTGGCTGGCGACCTGTTGCTCGATCAACCGATGGATGCACGACGCTTCGGCAGATTCGGTATTCGCCAGGTTCCAGTCGTGGACGATCCGTTGATACTCGGCACTCTCCAGCAGCGGCAGATCACTGATGCGCTGGCGGCTGTCCTCGACCATGCCGCGCAACAGGTTGAGCCAGTGTTGCGCCATGCGTTCGATGGTCTGCGGGTCGAACAGATCGTTGGCGTAGGTCAGCGCGGCGTGCAGCTTGCCGGCCTTCTCATAGGTGTCCAGGGTCAGGTCGAACTGGGTGGTGCGGCCCTGCCATTCGATCACGCCCAGCTCCAGCCCGGAGGCGGTGCTGACGGTGCTGATGTCGGCGACTTGCGGCTGATGGTTGTACATCACCTGGAACAGCGGCGTGTGGCTGAGGCTGCGTTCCAGTTTCAGCGCTTCGACCAGACGCTCGAACGGCAAGTCCTGATGGGCCTGGGCACCGAGCGCGGTTTCCTTGATCGCGCGCAGCAGCTCGTCGACGCGAGTCTGGCCATCCAGCTCGGTGCGCAGCACCTGAGTGTTGACGAAGAAGCCGATCAGGCCTTCGATTTCGCCACGATTACGGTTGGCAATCGGCACGCCGACGCGGATATCGGCCTGCCCGGTGTAGCGATGCAGCAGCACGTTAAATGCGCCGAGCAACAGCATGAACAAGGTGATGCCGTGCTGCTGGGCGGTGCCGCGCAGTTGTTCGGCCAACGCGCCATCGATGGCGAATTCGTAGCGCGTGCCGCGATAGCTCGGCATCGCCGGGCGCGGGTGATCGGTGGGCAATTCCAGTACCGGATGCTCAGCACCCAGTTGCGCCTGCCAGTAATCGAGCTGCCGCGCCTGTTCGCCGGCTTCCAGCCAGCGGCGCTGCCACAGGGCGTAGTCGCTGTACTGGATCGGGAGCGGCGCCAGTTGCACCGGCTGGCCGGCATCAAACGCGTCGTAGCAACGAATGAATTCGTCGATCAGCACGTTCATCGACCAACCGTCGGAAACGATGTGGTGCAGGGTCAACAGCAGCACATGTTCCTGCGCGTCGAGCTTGAGCAGCTTGATCCGCAGCAGCGGGCCCTCGCCCAGATCGAACGGCAGCAGTGACTGCTGCTGGGCAGCGTCGGCGACCGCAAGCTCACGTTCGGCCGGGGTCAAGCCGGTGAAGTCCACCTGTTCGATCAGCAGTGGTGCCGTCGCCGGCACTTGCAGCAGGCTGTCGTCGGCCTGGCGCTGGAACACCGTGCGCAGGGTTTCGTGACGCTCGACCAGATGGGCGAAGGCCTGCTCCAGTGCCGTCAGGTTCAAGTGCCCGGTCAGGCGCACCGCGCCCGGCAGGTTGTAGGCGCCGCTGTGCGGATCGAGCTGCCAGAGAAACCACATGCGCTGCTGTGCGTAGGACAGCGCCTGCCGGTCATCGGCCTCGACCCCCTGCGGGATCGGAAAGCGGGCGAAATCCACGCCCTCCTTGTGCAAGGCCGCGAGGAACATCTGGCGCTTTTCCAGGGGCAACCCGATAAACCGGCGAGCAAGTTTCAAGGAGTCTTCAGCATTCATTTCTCAGCATCCGGATCAGTAGGCAGGAAGCACAAAGGCACGTCGTCCCTATAAAACGAATGCAGACCGGAAAAATTAGCGAATGAGAACAACTATCAGGCGGGGGAGAAAATGAAGCGTGCGAACTTGCACAAACCCTTGTGGGAGCGGGCTTGTTCGCGAAGAGGAAGTGTCAGTCGACGGAGATAGTGACTGACCCTGCGCTTTCGCGAGCAAGCCCGCCCCCACAGGTTTGGCGGGGAGTCAGGCGGTTGCGGCCATCTGACTGTGCCGGCGATGGTGCACATCCAGCTGATCCTTGATCACCTTCAGCACCTTGGCTTCATGCTCATGAATGAAAAAGTGCCCGCCGGCGAGCATGTCCACGGAGAAGCTGCCAAGGGTTTCCTTGCTCCAGCCGATCAACTGTTCGGTGGTCGCGCGGTCGGTGGTGCCGCCCAGCACATGCACCGGGCATTTGAGCAGCGCACGCTGGACCGGGCGGAAGGTCCCGCATAACAGAAAATCGGCGCGCAGGATCGGCAGCGTCAGGCTCATCAGCTCGGCGCTGGCCAACACCTCTTCGCTGGTGCCGTTGAGGGTGCGCAATTGTTCAATCAGTTCTGCGTCGGTTTTCGGCTCGGCGAAACCCCGGTCATAGTCGCTGCGCATCGTTGGCGCCGCCGTGCCCGAGGCGAACAGCGCCACCGGCTCCGGCAGGCCCAGCGCGCGCAACGCATGCGCCAGCTCACAGGCCAGCAAGGCGCCCAGGCTGTGGCCAAAAATCGCGTACGGTGCACGCAAGGCCGGTTGCAACTCGGCGGCCAGTTGCCGGGCCAGGCCGCGCATGTCGGTTTGCAGCGGTTCGCTGAACCGCGCGCCGCGCCCCGGCAACTCCACCGGTTGCAGAGTCAGCCACTGTGGCAGTTTGCGCCGCCAGCGGCTGTAGACCATGGCACTGGCGCCCGAATAAGGAAGGCACAGCAAGGTCAGCTGAGTCACCCGGGTTACCTCGAAAAGTTGTCTGTATAGAAGAACGAAGACAACCTGGCGCAAATTAGCCCTGCGCCTCGGCATGACTCATTTCAGATGGCGGAAACTCTGCACCGCCGCGCCCAGCACCACCGCCCCGGCGACAATCGCCAGCCAGAACCCGCTGCGCGCATCAAAAGCATCTACCAGTGCGCCGGCGCCCGCCGCTCCCAGCGCCACACCGATACTCAGACCGGTCACCAGCCAGGTCAGCCCTTCGGTGAGCTTGGCCGGTGGCACGATACGTTCGACCAGCGCCATGGCGACAATCAGCGTCGGCGAAAAGAACAACCCCGCGACGAACACCGCCAGCGACAACCCGAAAATATTGCTCGCCAGCAACAGCGGCAGCGTGGTCACGGCGGTCGCGATGCCGCCATACAGAAACAGACGCGGCAACGGCAGTTTCGAGCGCATCGCACCGAAGGCGATACCGGCCAGGCAAGAGCCAATGGCGTACACCGACAGGACAATACTCGCCGCCGCCGGCTGCCCCTGTTGCTGGGCGAACGCGACGCTGACCACATCAATCACGCCGACAATGACGCCCATGGCGATCATTAACGCCAACAGCCATTGAATATCGGTCGAACCAATAATCGAACCTTGATGCTGCAACGCCTGCGGGTGTACCGCCGGTTCGGTACTGCGCTGGGCGACAAACGCCGTCACCCCGACCGCCAGCGCCAATAGCGCCGCCAACGGCCCGGCCTCGGGAAACGCCACCACGCACAACCCCACCGACAGCGGCGGGCCGACAATGAAACAGACTTCATCAAGCACCGACTCCAGCGCATAGGCGGTCTGCAATTGCGGCTGACCGCGATAGATTTCAGTCCAGCGCGCCCGCACCATCGCCGACATGCTCGGCATGCAGCCGGCCAGTGCGGCGAAGATGAACAGCGTCCAGGTCGGTGCCTGCAAGCGCGTGCACAGCAACAACATCAGCAGCGCCCCGCCACCGATCAACGCCGACAGCGGCAGCACCTTGCCCTGACCGAAGCGGTCGACCAGACGCGACACCTGCGGCGCGCAAAACGCCGTGGCCAGGGCAAACGTCGCCGCCACCGCACCCGCCAGCGCGTAGCCGCCCTTGAGTTGCGAGAGCATGGTGATCACGCCGATGCCGGTCATGGAAATCGGCATGCGCGCGATCATCCCGGCCAGTACAAAATTTCGCGCACCGGGGGCGGTGAACAGTTCGCGGTAGGGATTTGCCATGGGTTGCAGCCTCATCAAGGGCCGCCAACTTGCCATAGGGTCGGGTGGCGGGGAAGCGCGCAATTGTTGGTGGAATGTGAAGGCCACTTCGCGAGCAAGCCCGCTCCCACAGGGGCGATGCATGCCAGCCGTGGGAAGGAGCCTGCTGGCGAAGAGGCCGGCAAATTCACCACAGCACCTCGCCGTCGAATGAACTCTCAAGGCTTGCGACCAGTCAGCTAGATAGGCCCTCACTCAAGGCACGACTTCGCATGCAGATATCTCTCGCCCGACAAGTGGCCCTGATCACCGGCGCCAGCTCCGGCATCGGTCACGCCGCCGCCAAAGCACTGGCCGCAGCCGGCGCCGCAGTCGTCATCAATTACAACCGTCAGGCCGAACCGGCCGAAGCGCTGGCTCGACAGATCGTTGCCGACGGTGGTCAGGCCATCGCGATTGGCGCGGATGTGTCGAGGGAAGACGAGGTCGAACGGCTGTTCGCCCAGACCCTCGAAGCCTTTGGTTCGCTGGATATTCTGGTGGCCAATTCCGGCCTGCAAAAGGACGCCGCAGCGGTGGACATGACACTGGAAGACTGGAACACGGTGATCGGCGTCAACCTCACCGGCCAGTTCCTCTGCGCCCGCGCCGCGCTGCGGATTTTCAATCGGCAAGGGGTGCGCGAAGGCGTGTCCCGGGCGGCCGGCAAGATCATTCACATGAGCTCGGTGCATCAACGTATTCCGTGGGCCGGACACGTCAACTATGTCGCGTCCAAGGGCGGCGTCGATCAGTTGATGCAGACCCTGGCCCAGGAAGTCAGTCATCAGCGCATTCGCATCAACGGCATCGCGCCGGGAGCGATTCGCACAGCAATCAATAAAGAGGCCACCGAAGGCGCGGCAGGTGAAAAGCTGCTGGAGCTGATCCCCTATGGGCGTATCGGCGATGTCGAGGACGTGGCCAACGCGGTGGTGTTCCTTGCCTCCGACGCCGCCGACTACATCGTCGGCACCACCCTGTTCATCGACGGCGGCATGAGTCTTTATCCGGAGTTTCGCGGCAATGGCTGAGCATCATCTCGAACGACAAAGCCCGATCGACGCCCACGGCATCATCGGCGACATGCGCAGTGCGGCACTGGTCAACGACAAGGGCAGCGTGGATTTTTTCTGCTGGCCGGAGTTCGACAGCCCGTCGATTTTCTGTTCGCTGCTGGACACGCCTGACGCGGGGATATTCCAGCTCGCACCGGACCTGCCCGATGCCCGCCGCGAGCAGATCTACCTGCCGGACACCAATGTTCTGCAGACCCGCTGGCTCAGCGAATACGCCGTGGTGGAAATCACCGACCTGCTGCCGGTGGGCGACAGCGAGGATGACCTGCCGATGCTCATGCGTCGGGTGCGAGTGGTCAGCGGCGAAGCGACCTTTCACATGCGCTGCGCGGTGCGCCATGACTACGCACGCGCCAGTACCACTGCGCAGATGGACCAGCAGGCGGTGATTTTCAGCGCCCAAGGCCAGCCGTCGCTGCGTCTGGTGGCGGATCAGGCGCTGCACATCGATGACGCAGCAGCCGTCGCCTCGTTCAGCTTGAAGCAGAACCAAACCGCCGAATTCATTCTGGGTGGCGCCGATGACCCACGCTTTCGCAATGACACCGCCAAACTGTGTCTGGAGCGCACGCTGAAGTTCTGGCGCGACTGGATCGGCCAATCCAACTATCGCGGGCGCTGGCGGGAAATGGTCAATCGCTCGGCGCTGGCGCTGAAGCTGCTGACCTCACGCAAGCACGGCGCAATCCTCGCCGCCGCCACCTTCGGCTTGCCGGAAACCCCCGGCGGCGAACGCAATTGGGACTACCGCTATACCTGGATCCGCGACGCCTCGTTTACCGTCTATGCGTTCATGCGCCTGGGCTTTGTCGGTGAGGCCAACGCCTACATGACCTGGTTGCGCGGGCGGGTCAGCGATTGCCGTGGCCAGCCGATGAAGCTCAACATTCTGTATGCGGTGGACGGACGCCAGGAGTTGCCGGAAACCGAGCTTTCGCACTTGTGCGGCCACGGCGGCGCGCAACCGGTGCGCATCGGCAACGGCGCGTATGAGCAGATTCAGCTGGATATCTTCGGCGAGCTGATGGACGCGGTGTATCTGGTCAACAAATACGGCGACGCGATTTCCCACGAGGGCTGGAAACATGTGCGTGAAGTGGTCGATCAAGTGTGTGAGACCTGGCAGACCACCGACGTAGGCATTTGGGAAATGCGCGGTGAGCAGCATCACTTCCTGCATTCGCGACTGATGTGCTGGGTGGCGCTGGACCGGGCTATTCGCCTGGCCTCGAAACGCTCGCTGCCGGCACCGTTCGCCCAGTGGGACCAGACCCGACAGGCGATCTACGCCGACATCTGGGACAACTTCTGGAACGAGGAGCACGGGCATTTCGTCCAGTACAAGGGCGGCACCGCCCTCGACGGCTCGATGCTGTTGATGCCGCTGGTGCGTTTCGTCAGCGCCAAGGACCCGCGCTGGCTGTCGACCCTCCAAGCCATCGAAAAGCACCTGGTGCGCGACGGCATGGTTTACCGCTACCGCAACGATGACAGCAACATTGACGGCCTGGACGGCACCGAGGGCGCGTTTGCGGCGTGTTCGTTCTGGTACGTCGAGTGCCTGGCCCGCGCCGGTCAGGTTGAAAAGGCCCATCTGGAGTTCGAACAACTGCTGCGCTATGCCAACCCGCTGGGGCTGTACGCCGAAGAGTTCGACAGCCATGGCCGGCATCTGGGCAATACACCGCAGGCGCTGACGCATCTGGCGCTGATCAGTGCGGCAAGCTTTCTGGACCGGCGTTTGAGTGGGGAAAAGAGTGAGTGGCAGCCGTAATTTCGTCAGCGTGTGTAGGAAATCTGCCGCATCGCGGCTCTTTAACTGGCTAATCCCTACACAGAAATAAACAGAATCAGATCCCCTGTAGCGAGGGGATTTATCCCCGTCGTGCTGCCAAGCGGCCCCGCTTCTGGCCTTCCGATTTCTCCGGCAACACCGCGTTGCCGGGCTTTGCAACGGCTGCGCAGCCGTTCGGACATGAATCCCCTCGCCACAAATGGCGTGATCGGATGCCCGCATCTATTAAACAAATCCCACCCAATCCTTCCCCCCGCAACTTGCAATTACACCCTGAAATACCTTGTTGCCAGCGGTTACATCCCCCCCTACCATCCACCGCAACGGGCACAGCGGAGCTGTCCAATAAAACCCGAATTCAAGGAACCAGAATGACCCAGCACGTCCACCGTCCCATCGCCACGCCCCTGCGCACCGGTCTGACCCGCACCCAACTCTGGGAAGCCGCCGACAAAGGCCTGATCAAATGCTGGGAAATCGGCCGCCAGCGCGCCGCCCGCTTTCCCGACCTCGCACAACAATGCCTCGCAGGCGAACTGCCGGTGCTCGGCTGGAAAGGTGGTGTGAGCCGCAGCCTGAAGAAAAACGAGAAATACGGCTCGCTGAAGTATTTGGCGCAATGGCAAGGGTTGCGTGGCGAGGATCTGGATATTGATCTGGGTGAAGAACGCGCACTGACCTGTTCGCGGACGAAGATGCGGGTGACGTTTACCCCGGATCGGACGAAGTATTTCAATCAGGTGGCGGAAGCCGAGGCTTGATCTGCAACAGCACTGACCGAAAACCGCTCCCGATACGCCTGCGGCGTCACGCCAATCGCCCGCAGGAAACTGCGGCGCAATGTCTCCTCGCTGCCAAACCCGCAATTGGCGGCGATGCGTTTGACCGGCAGCCCGGTGTCACTGAGCAAGCGCCGCGCTGTCTCGACGCGGATCAGTTCGATGGCGCGGGCCGGGGTCTGGCCGGTGTCGGCGCGGTAGTGGCGCACGAAGCTGCGCTCGCTCATGCCGGCCTGTTCGGCCAAGGTCGGCACGCCGAGGTCGCAGGTGAGGTTTTCGGCGATCCAGGCGTGCAGCTCGTCAAAACGGTTGCCCTGATTTTGCAGCGCCAGGGTCACGCTGAACTGTGACTGCCCGCCGGGGCGTTTGAGGAACACCACCAGATGCCGGGCGACGTCGAGGGCGATGTCGCGACCGAGGTCCTGTTCGACCATCGCCAGCGCCAGATCGATGCCGGCGGTGACACCCGCCGAGGTCCAGACCGGGCCGTCGTTGATGAAGATCGGATTGGCTTCGACCTGCAGCTTCGGATGCTGCTGCGCCAGTTGCTCGCAGCGGGTCCAGTGGGTAACCACGCGGCGGCCGTCGAGCCAGCCGCTGGCCGCCAACAGAAAAGCGCCCGTACACACCGAGGCCACGCGTCGGCAGGTGGCGGCGTGTTCGCGCACCCAGTCCACCAGCGCCACATCTTCGGCCGCCGGGTAAATGCCCCAGCCGCCGGCAATGATCAAGGTATCGCTGGCCTCTTGCGGCAACGGCTCGGCCAGCACCGCCAACCCAGCCGATGACATCACTGCCCCGCCCTCGCGGGCAATCACCGACGGCGCATACGGCACGGGCAAACCGCGCTGACGGGCAATGTCGTTGGCCGAGGCGAACACCTGCAATGGCCCGGTGACGTCGAGGATTTGCATGTTGGCAAACGCGAGTACATGAATGGCTTTGGGCATTTTGGCGTAATTGGTGGGGTTATTGGCGTATACGCCAGAACCTACGCGCCTACAGTGAAGCCGTCCACCCCTTAATGGAGAAATACCCCATGACGTTGCAGATCGGTTTTCTGTTGTTTCCACAGGTGCAGCAACTGGACCTGACCGGCCCTTATGACGTGCTGGCCTCGCTGCCGGACGTAAAGATGCACCTGATCTGGAAGGATCTGGTGCCGGTCACCGCGAGCACCGGCCTGCTGCTGAAACCGACCATCAGCTTCGACGACTGTCCGGACCTGGATGTGATCTGCGTGCCCGGCGGCGCGGGAGTCGGCGCGTTGATGGAGGACGAGCGCACGCTGAGTTTCATCAAGCGCCAGGCGGCGCAGGCACAGTATGTGACCTCGGTATGCACCGGTTCGCTGGTGCTGGGCGCCGCGGGTCTGCTGCAAGGTAAACGCGCCACCACGCACTGGGCCTATCACGAACTGTTGCCGAAACTCGGCGCGATTGCAGTGCAGGATCGGGTGGTGCGCGACGGCAATCTGTTTACCGGTGGAGGGATTACGGCGGGGATCGACTTTGCATTGGTGCTGGCCGAAGAACTGGTGGGGACCGAGGCCGCACAGTTGATTCAACTGCAACTGGAATATGCACCGGCGCCGCCGTTCGAGTCGGGCAGCCCGCAGACAGCGCCGCGCGCTATCGTCGAGGAGGCCCGCCTGCGCGCAGCGCCATCGTTGAAACTGCGCACGGAAATCACCGAGCGCGCGGCGGCGAAACTCAACTTGCGCTGATGCCTCATTCACACACAGATCCCCTGTGGGAGCGGGCTTGCTCGCGAATGCGGTGTGACAGCCAGTGGATGTGTCAACTGACGCACCGCATTCGCGAGCAAGCCCGCTCCCACCATGAGTTTTGCGTCTGGTCACAGCTTTGTGTGTTGTCCCCGCATCCCGCCGCACCTTTACTTGTCCCCACGCCTGCGTCCGTGTAGAAAGCCCTTCCACCCAATTCTGCACAAGGACTTTCGATGAAGGCGTTGCCTTGGCTCTATCTGGCACTTCTCAGCCTCGGTTACGGATGGGCGCTGAGTATTGGCCACCTCGGCTGGCTCGCACTGATTACTTTGGGTCTGTTGTTGATAACCGCTTTTGCCGTGCGCCAACAGCAGGTGCCGGTGGCGCGTCTGCTGGGGCATGCGGTGTTCATCTTCCTCGCCCTGTCGCTGGCGCTGCACTGGTTACCGGGGTTCGACAACGGTCGGGCCATTGCCCGGCTGCGGTTCACCGACGACGCCGTGCCATTCGTGATGTACCTGAATCTGGACAAGCCCTTGATCGGCTTCTGGCTGTTGCTGGCCTGCCCATGGATTGTCGCGGCACGCTCACTGCGTCAGGCGGCGTACGCCAGCGTCTTCGCCCTGACATTAAGCGCAATCCTCGCGCTGGGCGGCGCGCTATTGCTCGGGATGATTGCCTGGGCGCCGAAATGGCCCGATCAGGCATGGCTGTGGCTGCTGAACAATCTGCTGCTGGTGACACTGGTCGAGGAAGCACTGTTTCGCGGCTATATACAGGGAGGCCTGAGCCGGCTCTTCAAGCACTTGCCCCATGGCGACAACCTCGCCCTGCTGCTGGCTTCGCTGGTCTTTGCCCTGGCGCACTTTGGCGCCGGGTGGCACTGGGTGCTGCTGGCGGGTCTGGCGGGGGTTGGCTATGGTCTGGCCTACCGTTTTGGCGGCCTCGGCGCGGCGATTGCCACGCACTTTGGGCTGAATCTGCTGCATTTTGGCCTGTTCACTTATCCGATGCTCGCCGGCTGAGACAAGTGCCGTTTTGCGACGCCGTGCTGAATATTGAAAAAAAATTTCAATAAAAAGCTGTCACCGCCGACAACCTTTCAAAGCCTTGCGGATTGAAAAACCATGCGTAATAACCAGCCCATTACACAACGCGAACGGACTTTCCCGGCTCAGCAGCGGTTGATTTCCACAACCGACGCCAAGGGCGTGATCACCTACTGCAACGACGCTTTCGTCGAGATCAGCGGGTTTTCGCGTGAAGAGCTGATCCGTGCGCCGCACAACCTGGTCCGTCACCCCGACGTCCCGGCTGCGGTGTTCTCGCACATGTGGGGCACACTGAAACAAGGCTTGCCATGGATGGGCATTGTCAAGAATCGCTGCAAGACCGGTGACCATTACTGGGTTAACGCCTATGTAACACCGGTGTTCGACGGCAATCAGGTGGTCGGTTACGAGTCGGTGCGGATCAAACCCACCGCCGAACAGATCCGCCGAGCCGAAGCGCTCTACCAACGCATCAACCAAGGCAAGTCGGCGATCCCTTCCAGCGATAAATGGCTGCCGGTGCTGCAGGACTGGCTGCCGTTCATTCTGGTCAGCCAACTGAGCTTCGTGATCGGCGCGACCCTGAACTCGCACTGGGGCTTCGCCCTCGCCGCCGGTCTGTCGGTGCCGCTGGGCCTGATGGGCCTGCAATGGCAGCAACGCGGGCTCAAGCGCCTGCTGCGTCTGGCCGAGCAGACCACCTCAGACCCGCTGATCGCGCAGATGTACACCGACAGCCGTGGCGCGCAGGCGCGTCTGGAAATGTCGATCCTCAGCCAGGAAGCGCGTCTGAAAACCTGCCTGACCCGTCTGCAGGACACCGCCGAACACCTGACCGATCAGGCCAAGCAATCCGACGCGCTGGCGCACAACAGCTCCAGCGGCCTGGAGCGTCAACGCGTGGAAACCGAACAGGTCGCCACCGCCGTCAACCAGATGGCCGCGACAACGCAAGAAGTCGCCAGCCACGTGCAGCGCACTGCTGATGCAACGCAGGAAGCCAATCGCCTGACCGGTCGTGGCCGTGATATCGCCGGGGAAACCCGCGAGGCCATTCAACGTCTGTCCGTGGTCGTGGGTGAAACCGGCCTGACCGTGACCCAACTGGCCAAGGACAGCGACGAAATCGGCGGCGTGGTCGACGTGATCAAAGGCATCGCTGACCAGACCAACCTGCTGGCTCTGAACGCTGCGATTGAAGCAGCGCGTGCCGGCGAGATGGGCCGTGGTTTTGCCGTGGTAGCCGACGAAGTCCGCCAATTGGCGCAACGCACCAGCGAATCGACCGGGCAGATCCATGCCTTGATCGCGAAGTTGCAGCAGACCGCGTCAAGCGCCGTGCAAACCATGGAAGCCGGGCATCGTCAGGCCGAAGAAGGTGTGGCGCGGGTGCTGGAAGCGGATCAGGCGTTGGTCGGCATCAGCGAAGCAGTGGCCAACATCACCGACATGACCACGCAGATTGCTGCGGCGACGGAAGAGCAAAGTGCGGTGGCTGAAGAAATCAGCCGCAACATCAGCAATATTTCGGAACTGGCGGACCAGACCTCGGAACAGGCGCATAACTCGGCGTTGCTGAGTGAAGAGCTGACGAAGACGGCTAATACGCAGTATTCGTTGGTGGAGCGGTTTAACCGCTGATTGTTCTGCAATACAAAAAACCCGGATAGCGAGAGCTTCCGGGTTTTTTATTGTGGCTCACGCGTGACTACACATTGGGGCGTCATGCCCTACAAACACGCCAGAATCCGCTGACTGGTGCGTTTTTTGGGAGGGCTCTATCGTTTGCCGGTAGATACCCAATCCCTTAAGCTGGTCAGTATGAATACATCTCCTTTGGAGGCTCCGATGGCCACCACCAGAAAGATCGACAAGCCGGTTAAAAAAGTCATTCGCGATGAACTGACTTTTCTTGATGTCCGGCAAGCCGCGCGTGATGGGCAGAAAGCGTTCGATAAATATGTGATCACTGGCAAGCTACCCATAACAAAGTAGCCATAGATGCCAGCAGTCAAAATCTCTGCGCTTTTCGAACAAATCAACAACTGCAAAAACTTCGCCGCTCATTTTTATAACTACAAAGTGTGCGGTGAACTGCCCGTTCTTTTCGGGCGAGACGAACGACTCGACCTCAGCGATATGCACCACATCCACCTGGCCAGCACCCAAGCGAACCAGTCGCGGTGGGCGAAAATAGACCGCCAGTATTATCGAACTGCCCTGATTGACGATCCTGACAACGACTTCTGGCTTATCTACGCCTACGATGCTTTCCGGGATGAATACCTTTTGCTGACAATCACTGGCCCCGATGCCCATAACCGGAGTGAGTGGGGTTCATTTCTGCGCACGGTGCATTGCGAGATTGTTGAGCCATGGGTTTTGGGAAAAATCATCTATTCCGACCTCGACGACTTTTGATTAACTGGCTGGCCGGTTCTCGGAAAATGTATTGAGTGGGTGATAACAAAAAAACCGGATAGTGAGAGCTATCCGGTTTTTTATTTTTGATTTGGCGTTACACGCGGTTACCAGCGATTACTGCTGTAAACATAGCCTGTCCAGCAGTCGATTCACCAGCAACTCGTTCAACATGATCAGCTGTTGCAGCGCCAGCAGCGGTTTGCGCTCTGGGCCGCCGATCGAGTTGGCGATGTTGCCGGCCATGGCGTGGGCGTATGAAAGCGACTCGCTCGCTTCGACCAGCAGGGTTTCGTCATCCAGCGTGGGGTCGACGAGATAGACGGGGCGAAATCTGGACGAGTTTTGGGGAGCGCCCAGGTCTTCGGGTTTGAGGTAATAGTCGAGGGCGCGATCGGTGGCCTCTTTGACCTTTTGCGGATCAAGCGCGGGGGCGTGGGGGATTGGATCTGTGTGCGGTGGGTTTGGTGTGATTTTGAACATGGATGAAGTCTCGTATCGAAATAAATAAGAGCCATCACCCTCGCTACCAAACGATGGGTGGCGGCCATGCGCGGGTTGGTAGACCGGTCGATACGGAAACCCGGCGCTCACGAATGAGCCCCACGCATGTCCACCATATAAAACGCAGCCGCAAAAATAAGGCTGAATAAGGTGGCGCCATACGGCGGTACCGAATCGGGCTACCAAACCCGATCACTGTTTTTCAGTGACAGGGAAACGATACAACCACTTCATAGCCGCGTAAGCCGGCGGATTCTGGCGTACGTGTAGGTAATGGCGCAAGGTGTTGTAGCCCTTATCACGTAACGCTTCGTGTAATGTAAACGGGGCATGAAGAGCCGGAAATTGTCCTCGATTTGGGCGGTGACTGGGCCGCCACTTTCGCGAGCAAGCCCGCTCCCACAGTTGGATTGGGTGGACTCAGGTGGAGATTGGTCGGCTCGTAGGCCGCCATCGCGAGCAGGCTCACTCCTACAGTGGGAATGGGTGTGCTCAGTGGGGCATTGGTCGGCTCGTAGGCCGCCATCGCTGGCAGGCCAGCTCCCACAGTTGTAATGAGTGGACTCAGGTGGAGATTGGTCGGCTCATAGGCCGCCATCGCGAGCAGGCTCACTCCTACAGTGGGAATGGGTGTGCTCAGTGGGGCATTGGTCGGCTCGTAGGCCGCCATCGCTGGCAGGCCAGCTCCCACAGTTGGAATGAGTGGACTCAGGTGGAGATTGGTCGGATCTTAGGCCGCCATCGCGAGCAGGCGAAGGCCTACGGCTTTGATTTGTGTATCCCCCACGCGGCAAAGCCGCCCCACTCAACAGGATGAGCGTTAGCTCGGCTGCAGCTCTTGATCTTGATCCACGGGCGACGTCGGAAGGCTGAGTGGAGGGATTGATCCGGGGGTGGGAGCGCAGCGACCGTTTGGCGAAGCCAAACACATCGAGAGGAGGTGCAGCGAAGCAAACCGTAGGCGATGCGCCCGGATCAATCCCGGAGCGAAGGGACCCCGAGCCTTAGCGAGCGGGCCGCACGTAGGAGCAAGCGTTTTTTTGCTTACTTTTTTGAGGCGTTTGTCAAAAAAGTGAGTCGCCGTAAGGGCGAAACCCTAAGCAGCCATAACCGCAGCAACGGATATACACCCAAACCTCAACGAAGAAACGCAGCCACCTTCTGCGCGGTGCTAGCCAAATGCTGCTCATGCGTAAACCCGGAAACCTTGAGCGGCTTCAAATCATGATCCCCAGCGGCCAACCAAAACACCTCAATACTCGGCGATAGATCGTAAGCCCCGACAGCGTCCCGATTGCCAAGAGCATCCCGCTCCCCCTGAACAATCAGCGTCCGAGTCCGCAAAGAACCCAAATGCTCAACCCGAGGCTTCTCCGGCTTCCCCACCGCATAAAACGGATACCCCAGACAAACCAACGCATCAGCGCCCAACTCGTCGGCCAAGAGACTGGCTATCCGCCCCCCCATCGACTTCCCGCCAACCGCCAAAACCCCAGCGACATGACGTCGCACTTCAGCGAAAACCTCACGCCAGCACTCCTGCAATTTCCCCGCAGGATTCGGCGGTCGCTTGACCCCATCAACCCGCCGCTGCGCCATATAAGGAAACTCAAACCGCAACACGTTGATACCAAGCCCCGCAAGGCGCCCAGCCATATCGTTCATCCAGTCACTGTCCATAGGCGCCCCTGCCCCATGCGCCAGGATCAACGTCGCCTCAGCCTCGCCATCAGCGGCATTCCAAAGCCACCCACGATCCCGCACGCACTGCGCCCATTGATCCCCGTCAATACTGGCCTTGTGCTGTTTGTCCATGCTTGCCTCGCTTTTAGTCTGCCTATAACTCCAGGCGAAGGATTCGCGGCGTTTTCTGCGCGCGCTCACTTCGGCTGAACCGTGGATGGGGAACCATGAACACTTCTATCAGTACCGCCTACAACTACAAGGTGGTCCGCCAATTCGCCATTATGACGGTGGTGTGGGGCATCGTCGGCATGGGGCTCGGGGTTTTTCTCGCCGCCCAATTGGTCTGGCCTGAACTCAACTTCAATTTGCCCTGGACCAGTTTCGGCCGTCTGCGCCCGCTGCACACCAACGCGGTGATCTTCGCGTTCGGTGGCTGTGCGCTGTTCGCCAGTTCGTTCTACTCGGTGCAACGCACCTGCCAGACGCAATTGTTCGCGCCGAAAATCGCCGCGTTCTGCTTCTGGGGCTGGCAGCTTGTGATTCTACTGGCAGCCATCAGCCTGCCGCTGGGCTACACCAGTTCCAAGGAATACGCGGAGCTTGAGTGGCCGATCGACATCCTGATCACCATCGTCTGGGTCGCCTACGCGATCGTGTTCTTCGGCACGATCATGCAGCGCAAGACCAAGCACATTTATGTGGGCAACTGGTTCTTCGGCGCGTTCATCATCACCGTGGCGATCCTGCACATCGTCAACAACCTTGAGTTGCCGGTGAGTTTCACCAAGTCGTACTCGGTGTACGCCGGTGCGACCGACGCGATGGTGCAATGGTGGTACGGCCACAACGCCGTAGGCTTTTTCCTCACTGCCGGTTTCCTCGGGATGATGTACTACTTCGTGCCGAAACAGGCCGAGCGTCCGGTGTATTCGTATCGTCTGTCGATCGTGCACTTCTGGGCACTGATCACTTTGTACATCTGGGCCGGCCCGCACCACTTGCACTACACCGCGCTGCCGGACTGGGCGCAGTCGCTGGGCATGGTGATGTCGCTGGTACTGCTGGCCCCGAGCTGGGGCGGCATGATCAACGGCATGATGACCCTGTCGGGCGCCTGGCATAAGTTGCGCAGCGACCCGATCCTGCGCTTCCTCGTGGTATCCCTGGCGTTCTACGGCATGTTGACCTTCGAAGGTCCGATGATGGCGATCAAGACGGTCAACGCCCTCTCCCACTACACCGACTGGACCATTGGCCACGTACACGCCGGCGCACTCGGCTGGGTGGCGATGATTTCCATCGGCGCGCTGTACCACATGATCCCGAAAATCTTCGGCAAAGAGCAGATGCACAGCGTCGGCCTGATCAACGCGCACTTCTGGCTCGCGACCATCGGCACCGTGCTCTACATCGCTTCGATGTGGGTCAACGGCATCGCCCAGGGCCTGATGTGGCGCGCAGTGAACGAGGACGGCACGCTGACCTATTCCTTCGTCGAAACCCTGGTGGCCAGCCACCCAGGCTTCGTCGTGCGGCTGATTGGTGGGGCGATCTTCCTCAGCGGCATGTTCCTGATGGCTTACAACACCTGGCGCACCGTGCGGGCCTCGCAGCCTGCTGACGTCGTTGCTGCCGCGCAGATGGCCTGAGGAGTCCGCCATGAAACACGAAACGATTGAAAAGAACGTCGGCCTGTTGATGTTGCTGATGGTGTTCGCCGTGAGCATCGGCGGCCTGACCCAGATCGTCCCGCTGTTCTTCCAGGACGTCACCAACAAACCGGTGGAAGGCATGAAGCCCTACACCGCGCTGCAACTGGAAGGCCGTGACATCTATATCCGCGAGGGCTGCGTCGGTTGCCACTCGCAGATGATCCGCCCGTTCCGCGCCGAAACCGAACGCTACGGACACTATTCGGTGGCCGGTGAAAGCGTCTGGGATCACCCGTTCCTCTGGGGCTCGAAACGTACCGGTCCGGACCTGGCCCGGGTCGGCGCGCGTTACTCGGATGACTGGCACCGCGCGCATTTGTACAACCCACGCAACGTCGTACCGGAATCGAAGATGCCAGCCTACCCATGGCTGGTCACACAAGCGGTCGACAGCAGCCACACCGAAACCAAGCTCAAGGTCATGCGCACCCTGGGCGTGCCGTACACCGACGACGACATCAGCGGCGCAGTGGCCAGCCTCAAGGGCAAGACCGAGATGGACGCCCTCGTCTCCTACCTGCAAGTGCTTGGCACTGCGATCAAGAGCAAGAGGTGATCGAGATGGCCTTAGAAATGAGCGCGGGGCTGATTCGCGGCCTCGGCACGGTCGTGGTGTTCGTGGCCTTCGTCGGCCTGACCCTCTGGGTGTTCAATCGCAAGCGCACGCCGGAATTCGCCGAAGCGCGCCTGCTGCCGTTTGCCGACGAACCGCAACCCGACCCAACCCCTGCAACTGAAACAAGGAGTACCCGGCCATGACCACCTTCTGGAGTACGTGGATCTGCGTACTGACCATCGGCAGCCTGATCGGCCTGACCTGGCTACTGGTCGGCACCCGCCGGGGCGAGACCAAGGGCAGCGTCGACCAGACCATGGGCCACAGCTTCGACGGCATCGAGGAGTACGACAACCCGCTGCCGCAGTGGTGGTTCATGCTGTTCGCCGGCACGCTGGTGTTTTCCGTGGGCTATCTGATCCTCTATCCGGGCCTGGGCAACTGGAAAGGCATTCTGCCGGGTTACGAGGACGGCTGGACGGGCGTGCACGAGTGGGAAAAGGAAATGAGCAAGGCTGACGCCAAGTTCGGGCCGATCTTCGCCAAATTCGCCGCCATGCCGGTGGAAGAAGTGGCGAAAGACCCGCAAGCGCTGAAAATGGGCGGCCGCCTGTTCGCTTCAAACTGCTCGGTGTGCCACGGCTCCGACGCCAAGGGCGCCTTCGGCTTCCCTAACCTGGCTGACAAGGACTGGCGTTGGGGCGGCGATGCCGAGACCATCAAGACCACCATCATGGGTGGCCGGATGGCGGCAATGCCGGCCTGGGGCGAAGTGCTCGGTGAAGCCGGGGTGAAGAACGTCGCGGCGTATGTGCGTCATGAACTGGCCGGCCTGCCATTGCCTGCCGACAGCAAGGCTGACCTGCAAGCCGGACAGCAAGCGTTCAGCACCACTTGCGTAGCCTGTCATGGGGCAACCGGCCACGGCACTGAAGCCATGGGTGCGCCGAATCTGACGCACCCGGCCGGATTTATCTATGGCACTAGCCTGACCCAACTCGAGCAGACCATCCGCCATGGCCGCCAAGGCCACATGCCGGCGCAGAACGAGCTGTTGGGCAACGACAAAGTGCAATTGCTGGCGGCTTATGTGTACAGCCTGTCGCACGGATTGAATACAGAAAAACTGATTACTGAAGACAACAAACAGTAAGCATTGCGTACACCTCTGCCGCACCGTTCTCGGTGCGGCAGCACCCAGCCCCTTTGCGACGCATTGTCGCACCCCTTCGTACCCTCTCCTTTCGGATCCCCCGATTCGGGTCTACGCTTGCTCGATGCGGACTGGCCCGTGCCGGTTCCAGGTCGACCTTGAGCGATGTGTTCGACAAATCGCCTGACTGACAGAGCGCAAAGCCCGGTAGATACCGGCTGTCGCGCCAATGACCGTCCGTCACCCGATCACTGCGTTCGAACACACCTCGTTACAACTGACCTGAACCCCTCGCTTTTTTCGTCCGCTGCGACATTTTGTCCGAGGCCAATTTTGTCCTTACGCGGCGCATGGAAAGGCCGCAGAATCAGCGTTGGAAAGCATTGACCCAGGTCATGGCGCGTTGCAATGACCCCCTGCTCTCTGCATACTTGCGGCCGATTTTAATCCTAATAAAACACCCAAACCGTGGAACCTTAGAATGAGCACAGCAATCAGTCCGACTGCTTATAACTATAAGGTAGTCCGCCAGTTCGCCATCATGACGGTGGTCTGGGGGATCCTTGGCATGGGGCTCGGTGTCTTCATCGCCTCGCAACTGGTCTGGCCGGAATTGAACTTCGGTCTGCCGTGGACGAGCTTTGGACGCCTGCGCCCGTTGCACACAAACCTGGTGATTTTTGCCTTTGGTGGCTGTGCACTGTTTGCCACTTCCTACTATGTCGTGCAGCGAACCTGCCAGACGCGACTGATCTCCGACAGCCTCGCGGCCTTCACCTTCTGGGGCTGGCAAGCAGTCATCGTCGGCGCGATCATTACCTTGCCGCTGGGTTACACCACCACCAAGGAATACGCGGAACTGGAATGGCCGCTCGCCATTCTGCTGGCGATTGTCTGGGTCTCCTACGGGCTGGTGTTCTTCGGCACCATCACCAAACGCAAAACCAAGCACATCTACGTCGGTAACTGGTTCTACGGCGCGTTCATCGTCGTTACCGCGATGCTGCACATCGTCAACCACGCCTCCTTGCCGGTCAGCTTCTTCAAGTCCTACTCGGCTTACGCCGGTGCGACCGACGCGATGATCCAGTGGTGGTACGGCCACAACGCCGTGGGCTTCTTCCTGACCACCGGCTTCCTCGGGATGATGTACTACTTCGTACCGAAACAGGCCGAACGTCCGATCTACTCCTATCGCCTGTCGATCGTGCACTTCTGGGCGCTGATCACCCTGTACATCTGGGCCGGCCCGCACCACCTGCACTACACCGCACTGCCGGATTGGGCACAATCGCTGGGCATGGCGATGTCGATCATCCTTCTGGCGCCAAGCTGGGGCGGCATGATCAACGGCATGATGACCCTGTCGGGCGCCTGGCATAAGCTGCGCACCGACCCGATCCTGCGTTTCCTCGTGGTCTCGCTGGCGTTCTACGGCATGTCGACCTTCGAAGGTCCGATGATGGCAATCAAGACCGTCAACTCGCTGTCGCACTACACCGACTGGACCATCGGCCACGTACACGCCGGCGCACTCGGTTGGGTAGCGATGATCTCGATCGGCGCGATCTACCACATGATCCCGAAACTGTTCGGTCGTGCGCAGATGCACAGCGTCGGCCTGATCAACGCGCACTTCTGGCTCGCGACCATCGGCACCGTGCTGTACATCGCCTCGATGTGGGTCAACGGCATCACCCAGGGCCTGATGTGGCGTGCGATCAACGATGACGGCACCCTCACCTACTCGTTCGTCGAAGCGCTGCAAGCCAGCCACCCGGGCTACATCGTCCGTGCCCTGGGCGGTGCATTCTTCGCCAGCGGCATGCTCCTGATGGCTTACAACGTCTGGCGCACCGTGCGCGCCTCGAACCCGGCTGAAGCCGAAGCCGCCGCCCAGATCGCTGTCGTTGGAGCTCACTGATGAAGCATGAAGCTGTCGAGAAGAACATTGGCCTGCTGGCCTTCTTCATGGTCATCGCCGTCAGTATTGGCGGCCTGACCCAGATCGTTCCGCTGTTTTTCCAGGACGTCACCAACAAGCCGGTCGAAGGCATGAAGCCGCGTTCGGCGCTGGAACTGGAAGGCCGCGACATTTACATCGCCAACGGCTGTGTCGGCTGCCACTCGCAGATGATCCGCCCGTTCCGTGCTGAAACCGAACGCTACGGCCACTACTCGGTCGCCGGTGAAAGCGTCTGGGATCACCCGTTCCTGTGGGGTTCCAAGCGTACCGGTCCGGACCTGGCCCGTGTCGGCGGTCGTTACTCCGATGACTGGCACCGTGCGCACTTGTACAACCCGCGCAACGTGGTGCCTGAGTCGAAAATGCCGGCTTACCCGTTCCTCGTGGAAAACAAGCTCGACGGCAAAGACACGGCCAAGAAAATGGAAGTGTTGCGCACGCTCGGCGTCCCTTACACCGACGAAGACATTGCCGGTGCAAAAGACGCTGTGAAGGGTAAAACCGAAATGGACGCGCTGGTGGCCTATCTGCAAGGCCTGGGCACCATCATCAAAAGCAAACGGTGATCTAGATGGATATCGGGATGATTCGTGGCCTGGGCACCGTTGTCGTGATGGTGGCCTTCATCGGTCTGGCGCTGTGGGTGTTCAGCCCCAAGCGCAAGTCGGAGTTTGAAGACGCGACCTTGCTGCCTTTCGCGGATGATCCCGAAGCCATCAAGCACGTCGAGCAAGCTTCTAGGAGTAACAAAGAATGACTACATTCTGGAGTCTGTACGTCACAGTCCTCAGTCTCGGTACGATCTTCGCCCTGACCTGGCTGCTGCTGTCGACCCGCAAGGGCCAGCGCAGTGAACAGACGGAAGAGACCGTGGGCCACTCCTTCGACGGAATCGAGGAGTACGACAACCCGCTGCCGAAATGGTGGTTCATGCTGTTCGTGGGCACCATCGTGTTTGCGCTGGGCTATCTGGTGCTGTACCCAGGCCTGGGCAACTGGAAAGGCCTGCTGCCTGGCTACAACTACCTCGATAACGACAAGCAGACCGCGTTCGCCAACGGCAAGACCGGCTGGACCGGCGTTCACGAGTGGGAAAAGGAAATGGCTCGCTCGGACGCCAGGTTCGGTCCGATCTTCGCCAAGTTCGCGGCCATGCCGATCGAAGAAGTCGCCAAGGATCCGCAAGCACTGAAGATGGGGGGCCGCCTGTTCGCCTCCAACTGCTCGGTCTGCCACGGCTCCGACGCCAAGGGCGCCTATGGCTTCCCGAACCTGACCGACGCCGACTGGCGCTGGGGCGGCGAACCGGAAACCATCAAGACCACCATCATGGGCGGTCGTCACGCGGTGATGCCGGCCTGGGCCGACGTGATCGGTGAACAAGGCGTGGCGGACGTGGCTGCATTCGTGGTGAGCAACCTCGATGGCCGCAAGCTGCCGGAAGGCACCAAGGCTGACGTTGCCAACGGCCAGAAACTGTTCGCCGCCAACTGCGTGGCCTGCCACGGTCCGGAAGGCAAAGGTACCCCGGCCATGGGCGCGCCTAACCTGACCCACCCGGCCGCATTCATCTACGGTTCGAGCTTCGCGCAACTGCAGCAGACCATCCGTTACGGCCGTCAGGGCCAGATGCCTGCGCAGGAACAACTGCAAGGCAACGACAAGGTGCACCTGCTGGCAGCGTATGTTTACAGCCTGTCCCACGGTGATAAACCAGCGGAAGCCGAGGCCCAGTAAGGCCAACGCCTGATGCAAGGAAAAGCCCCCGCCAGCGATCTGGCGGGGGCTTTTTCATGGACGACTGGCCCAGATCGACTTCACCGGCACCGTGGCCACCGGCGTACGTTTGCGCCACTGATTGTCCTCGACCAGACTCACCTCCAATTGCTTGCGATCCTTGGAAAAACTGGCGGTCAGGTACGTCTGCTGAGACGCTGAACCGCTGAGAAACATCGGCACCCCGCCCTTGTAACTCTTCATGCCGCCATCGGCATGGAAATGCCCGGCGAAGATCGCCGTCACCTGATACTTCTCAATCATGTTCAAGAAGCGCTTTTCCTGATCCCAACTGCCTTTCCACTCGTAAGGCTTGTGCATGTTGATGATGATTGCGTAGCCCTGCGCCCGCGCCGTTCGCAAATCATTTTCCAGCCAGTCCAGCGACGCCCCGATATCGAATGTGGTCGGATTCAAGGCATGGGAAATTTTCACTGCGTAAGTGGGTTCATTGTTCAACTGCACCAGATGCACTTCACCGACATTTTTTGAATAAGCCAGACTCCCCAGATAGTGTTTGTTCACAAAGCTACCAGTGACTTCCAGATCGAACTCATCGACTTTATCAACATGATGATCACGGTAATCAACAATACTGCCCGCTGCACAACTTTCACTGAAACAATCATTCACGTTGTTCTGATAATCGTGATTACCCAATCCGTAGAGCACGTGATCGCCAAAGTGTTTCTTCAGCATCGAACCGATGTAAGAGCGCTGCCAGCCATGGCCGAACGCGGTCATGTCACCGTTGATCATCAAGGGCACGGCGGCCTGCCCGCCCATCTCGCTGCGAAACTGGGCAATGCTCGCGAACTGGGTTTCCACCAGCCATTTCGCGCGTTTTTCGAAATCCGCTCTCGATTCATCCTCACCACTGTCCGACTTTTCCGTCCACGGGTATTGCGGATCCGAGGCGAACACCATGTGCTGCGGAGCACCTTCATTGGCACTGGCGAGAGAAGACAGTGACAACAGGCACAGACACGCGAAAATTTTTTTAACTTCCTTGATTTTCATAACAATCCATTATTCCGTTAATTTTCAAAACATGAACATGCAACTAACACGCTGCAGAACAGCCACTAAGCTATTCGAAAAAAACCAGAAAACAAAACCCATCAATTAACTAATGATATTTCTGGAATATTGAAATTTCCTTTGAAATTAATACTTTGAGACACATGCCTGATGGACTCGATTCACGATGCTCTGTAGGGTCTTCCACAGCCCGATGATCCACATCGGAGCCACTTCAAGGATGAAGCCGCTATGTTGAATGACGACAAAAACCCTCTCCCGGTTGATCAGCCTCTTACTGAACCTGATCATCCAATCGAATCATCGGAAAACCCCGTGGAATCCATTGCCGTGACACTCGGCAGCCCGTTGCAACCCAATCCCAACAGAACCACAAAACCCCACAGAAATACCGGCAGTCTCGACAGCTTGGGCGGCGGCAGACTTCCCTGAGTCTTGAAGCCACGTCTGAATCAACCCGAGCCGGCCTGCGCCTTGTGCGAGGCTGGCTCGACTAATGTCAGCCACGGACCGACCAGCGGACGGCTGAGTCCTGTCTTCCTCGATTGCCGCCCCCAAGGCGAAGTAGTAACGTTGCTACATCTGTATTGCGAGAGGTCCACCATGATGGCAATCACCACCATCTCCAGCCGTGAATTCAATCAGGACACCAGCAGCGCCAAAAAGGCTGCGCGTCTGGGTCCTGTGATCATCACCGACCGTGGCAAGGCCTCTCATGTACTGTTGAGCATCGAGGAATTTCAGAAACTGAGCGGCGCTCACGCAAACATCGTCGATTTGCTGGTCATGCCAGAGGCTGCCGACATCGAGTTCGAAACCGAGCGTGCAGTCATCACCCATCGCCCTGTGGATCTGTCCTGATGTATTTACTCGACACCAATGTGATTTCCGAACTTCGCAAGCCGCAAGCCGATGCCAATGTGGTCAGTTGGGCCAAAGGCGTCATCGCCCCACGTCTGTACATTTCCGCCATCACCTTGAAAGAACTGGAAACCGGGGTACTGCGAATGGAACGGCGCGATCCCGCTCAGGGAAAACTGCTGCGCAGCTGGCTGACGCGCCACGTCATGCCGGCCTTCGAAGCGCGAATCCTGCCGGTCGATGCCGCCGTGGCACTGCGCTGCGCCAGCCTGCATGTGCCTGATCAGGCCAATCAAAGCGATGCGTTGATCGCCGCCACAGCGTTGGTGCACGGGCTCACGGTCGTCACCCGCAATGTCGGTGATTTCCAGGCGAGTGGCGTTGCCCTGATCAACCCCTGGGAACAATGAATTAGCGACCGCGCCAAAACTGTCCATACTCAACAAGTCAATTGACCTGCATCAGGCTTTGCTGCATTCGCTACACCATTCACGTTTTTTCCCCAACGCGACCAAAGGTCGCACCCTTGAGCCAGAGCGACCGGCGTATCATTGCGCCACTGCAACACCTCTTTCTGACCGCGGTCGGCACGTATCGACCGAGGCATTTTTCCACTGCCGTGGGATGCAATGATGAGCAACCAGATTCCGGTACACGACGTCACACCACCCAGCAAGAACGCCAACAACAGCGTCGACCTTTACGCCTCTCGAGAAAAAATCTACACCCGCGCTTTCACTGGCCTGTTCCGCAATCTGCGGATGATGGGCGGCGCCGCCCTGTTCCTGTTGTATTTCGGCACGGTCTGGCTGAACTGGGGCGGCCATCAGGCGGTATGGTGGAACTTGCCGGAACGCAAATTCTTCATCTTCGGCGCAACCTTCTGGCCGCAGGACTTCATCCTGCTGTCGGGCCTGCTGATCATCGCCGCGTTCGGCCTGTTCTTCATCACCGTGTACGCCGGCCGCGTCTGGTGCGGCTATACCTGTCCGCAAAGCGTATGGACATGGATTTTCATGTGGTGCGAAAAGGTCACCGAAGGCGACCGCAACCAGCGCATCAAACTCGACAAGGCGCCGATGAGCGCCAACAAGTTCCTGCGTAAAGCCGCCAAGCATTCACTGTGGCTGCTGATCGGTTTCGTCACCGGCATGACGTTCGTTGGCTATTTCTCGCCGATCCGCGAACTGGTGTTCGAGTTCTTCACCGGCCAGGCCGATGGCTGGTCGTACTTCTGGGTCGGTTTCTTCACCCTCGCCACCTACGGCAACGCCGGCTGGCTGCGCGAACAGGTGTGCATCTACATGTGCCCGTACGCACGCTTCCAGAGCGTGATGTTCGACAAGGACACCCTGATCGTTTCCTACGATCCGCGGCGCGGCGAAAGCCGTGGCCCGCGCAAGAAAGGCGTCGACTACAAGGCCCAGGGCCTGGGCGACTGCATCGACTGCACCATGTGCGTCCAGGTGTGTCCGACCGGCATCGACATCCGTGATGGCCTGCAGATCGAGTGCATCGGCTGCGCGGCGTGCATCGACGCCTGCGACGCGATCATGGACAAAATGGACTACCCGCGCGGGCTGATCAGCTACACCACCGAACACAACCTGTCGGGCCAGAAAACCCATAAACTTCGGCCACGCCTGATCGGCTATGCGGTGGTGCTGCTGGCGATGATCAGTCTGTTGGTGACCGCATTTTTCATGCGCTCACTGGTCGGCTTCGACGTCAGCAAGGACCGCGTGCTGTACCGCGAGAATGCCGAAGGCCGAATCGAAAACGTCTACAGCCTGAAGATCATGAACAAGGATCAGCGCGACCACACCTACGTGCTGGAAGCCACCGGCCTGCCAGACCTGCGCTTGCAGGGCAAACGCGAGATCAAGGTCCCGGCCGGCGAAATCTTCAGCATGCCGGTGGAATTGTCGAGCGCACCGGAACAATTGCCGTCGAGCACCAACGAGGTGAAATTCCTCCTCAAGGATGCCGACGATGACAGCGTCCACGTTGAAGCCAAGAGCCGATTCATCGGCCCACAAAACCGTTGAGAGAACTGAACATGCCCGCAGCAAACGCCGCAAGTCCTTGGTACAAGCACCTTTGGCCATGGATCATCATCGGGATTCTGGCCTGCTCGGTGACCCTGACGCTGTCCATGGTGACTATCGCGGTGAACAATCCGGACAACCTGGTCAACGACAACTACTACGAAGCCGGCAAGGGCATCAACCGCTCACTGGATCGCGAGCTGCTGGCGCAGAACCTGAAGATGCGCGCCAACGTGCACCTGGATAGCGTCACCGGCGAAGTCGACCTGCGCCTCAGTGGCGACAGCCAGCCGAAAACCCTGGAGCTGAACCTGATCTCGCCGACCCAGCCGGAGAAGGATCGCAAGATCGTCCTGACCCGCAGCGAAACCGAAACCGGCCGCTACATCGGCCAGTTGGGCGACAAGGTTGAAGGGCGCCGCTTTGTCGAGCTGCTGGGCACTCAGGATGACCACGTATGGCGCATGTTCGAAGAAGAACAGGTCAGCCATGACAAGGATCTGCTGCTGGGTGATGAACCGCTGCAGGGCGCGGAAGACCTGGATAAATAAAACCTGCGCTTCGCGCATTCGCGAGCAGGCTCGCTCCCACAGGTTGTGTGAACAGCGCAAATCAAATGTGGGAGCGAGCCTGCTCGCGAAGAGGCCCTTGCCGACAACATAGATGTCTTTGATGACCACCCCACTCCCCTGCTACCACTGCGCACTGCCCGCCCCGTCCGGCAGTCGCTTCACCGCCGTCGTGCTCGGGGAGTCCCGCGAGTTCTGCTGTCCCGGCTGCCAAGCCGTGGCCGAAGCCATTGTCGCCGGTGGTCTGGAAAGCTATTACCAGCATCGCAGCGAAGCCTCGGCCAACCCCGAAGCACTGCCGGTGCAACTGACCGATGAACTGGCACTGTACGACCGCGCCGATGTGCAAAAGCCGTTCGTGCGACACGAAGGCGATCTCGCCGAAACCACCCTGCTGATGGAAGGCATCAGCTGCGCTGCCTGCGGCTGGCTGATCGAGAAACACCTGCGCACCCTGCCAGCGGTGGCCGAGGCGCGCTTGAACCTGTCCAACCATCGCCTGCATGTACGCTGGGCCGACGCGCAATTGCCGCTGAGCCAGATCCTCGCCGAACTGCGCCACATCGGTTACGCCGCGCACCCATACCAGGCCGACCGCGCCAGCGAACAACTGGCCAGCGAAAACCGTCTGGCCCTGCGCCAGCTCGGCGTCGCCGGACTGCTGTGGTTCCAGGCGATGATGGCGACCATGGCCACCTGGCCGGAATTCAACATCGACCTCAGCCCCGAGCTGCACACGATCCTGCGCTGGGTCGCGCTGTTCCTCACCACGCCGATCGTGTTCTACAGCTGCGCGCCGTTCTTCAAAGGCGCGATGCGCGATCTGCGCACACGCCACCTGACCATGGACGTTTCGGTGTCGCTGGCGATCGGCAGCGCCTACATCGCCGGGATCTGGACCTCGATCACCGGGGTCGGCGAGCTGTATTTCGATGCGGTCGGCATGTTTGCGCTGTTCCTGCTCGCCGGGCGCTATCTGGAACGCCGCGCCCGCGAGCGCACCGCCGCCGCGACGGCGCAACTGGTCAATCTGCTGCCGGCCTCGTGCCTGCGCCTCGACGCCGACAGCCAGAGCGAACGTATTCTGCTCAGCGAATTGCGCCTGGGCGACCGGGTACTGGTGCAGCCCGGTGCGATTCTGCCGGCCGATGGCAAGATCCTCGATGGCCAGTCGAGCATCGACGAATCGTTGCTCACCGGCGAATACCTGCCACAACCGCGTGCGCAGGGCGACGCCGTGACCGCCGGCACACTGAATGTCGAAGGCGCATTGACCGTCGAAGTGTTGGCGCTGGGCCAGGACACACGGCTGTCGGCCATCGTCCGCCTGCTCGATCGCGCCCAGGCCGAAAAACCCCGGCTGGCGGAAATTGCCGACCGTGCCGCGCAGTGGTTTCTGCTGCTGTCGCTGATGGCGGCGGCAGCCATTGGCCTGCTGTGGTGGGAGCTGGATTCGTCACGCGCGTTCTGGATTGTCCTGGCGATGCTGGTGGCGACCTGCCCCTGCGCACTGTCGCTCGCCACGCCGACCGCGCTCACTGCCGCCACCGGCACCCTGCACAAACTCGGCCTGCTGCTGACACGCGGCCATGTGCTGGAGGGCCTGAACCAGATCGACACGGTGATTTTCGACAAGACCGGCACCCTGACCGAAGGTCGCCTGGTACTGCGTTCGATTCGCCCGCTGGGCACGCTGAACAGCGATCAATGCCTGAGCCTTGCCGCGGCGCTGGAAAACCGCTCGGAACACCCGATTGCCCGCGCCTTCGGCCGCGCACCGCTGGCCGCCGAAGAGGTGCACAGCACACCGGGGCTTGGTCTCGAAGGACGGGTCGGCGCGCAGCGCTTGCGCATCGGTCAGGCAGAATTCGTCTGCGAGCTCAGCGGCGCGCCTGTGCCAGCGATGCCGCATGAGCCGGGGCAATGGCTGCTGCTCGGCAACGATCACGGGCCGTTGGCCTGGTTCGTTCTCGACGACCGCCTGCGCGACGATGCCCCTGCCCTGCTCGCCGCGTGCAAGGCGCGCGGTTGGCGCACGTTGCTGCTGTCGGGCGACAGTTCACCGATGGTTGCCAGTGTTGCCGCCGAGCTGGGCATTGATGAGGCCCGTGGCGGTCTGCGTCCGGATGACAAACTGCAAGTGCTGCAACAACTGCACGCACAAGGTCGCAAAGTGCTGATGCTCGGCGACGGCGTGAATGACGTGCCGGTGCTGGCCGCTGCCGACATCAGCGTGGCCATGGGTTCGGCCACCGACCTGGCGAAAACCAGTGCCGATGCGGTGCTGCTGTCCAATCGCCTCGACGCGCTGGTGCAGGCCTTCACACTGGCACGGCGCACCCGCCGGGTAATCATCGAGAATCTGCTGTGGGCGGCGCTGTACAATGGCCTCATGTTGCCGTTCGCTGCCCTCGGCTGGATCACCCCGGTGTGGGCCGCGGTCGGCATGTCGATCAGTTCGTTGACCGTGGTGCTCAACGCCCTGCGCCTGACTCGCCTGCCGAGCGCGCCGGTCGTCGGCACCCGCTCAGAAACCCGCCCGTTGCCGGCTTGAGCCGCACGAGCCTGGAGTACCGATGCCAGCCCTTTACGTGATGATCCCCGCCGCCCTGCTGATCGTGGCCATCGCCGTGTACATCTTTTTCTGGGCGGTGGACAGCGGTCAGTACGACGACCTCGACGGCCCGGCCCACAGCATCCTGTTCGATGATCAGGACCCGAACCACACCGCTGCCGTGGACGAAGCCAAGTCCGACAAACCGCAGGACAAGGCGCCACCCCATGCTTGAGCTGGCGCCCCTGCTGGTTTCGGCACTGATCCTCGGCCTGCTCGGCGGCGGTCATTGTCTGGGCATGTGCGGCGGCCTGATGGGCGCGCTGACCCTGGCGATCCCCAAGGAACAGCGCAGTCGGCGTTTTCGCTTGCTGCTGGCGTACAACCTCGGTCGCATCCTCAGTTACGCCACTGCCGGCCTGCTGATCGGCCTGGCCGGCTGGGCGGTAGCGAACAGCCCGGCAGCGATGTTCATGCGTATCCTCGCCGGGTTGCTGCTGATCGCCATGGGCCTGTATCTGGCCGGTTGGTGGAGCGGCCTGACCCGTATCGAAAGCCTCGGTCGTGGCTTGTGGCGCTACATCCAACCGGTGGCCAACCGTTTGCTGCCGGTGTCGACACTGCCTCGCGCCCTGCTGCTTGGCGCGTTGTGGGGCTGGCTGCCGTGCGGACTGGTTTACAGCACGCTGCTGTGGTCGGCGAGTCAGGGCAATGCGCTGGACAGTGCGTTGTTGATGCTCGCGTTCGGCCTGGGAACATGGCCGGTGCTGCTCGCCACCGGGCTTGCCGCCGAACGTGTAACCGCGCTGCTGCGCAAGCGCAGCGTGCGCATGGCCGGTGGCTTGCTGGTGATTCTGTTCGGGGTCTGGACCTTGCCCGGCCCGCATCAGCATTGGCTGATGGGGCATTAGATTGGCGGTGCGGCCTTCGCGAGCAGGCTCGCTCCCACACTGATCGTGTGTAGCCCACACATCCCCTGTGGGAGCGAGCCTGCTCGCGAAGAGGCCCGCCTGACCAACACCCCTCCTCCCCGTTGATGCAAATCAAGAGCCCCCGCGCTGCGCCCCGATAGACTCGCCACACTGCCAGCCTATCCGGGGAATGCCCGCATGCTCGACGCCATTCGTTGGGACACTGATCTGATCCGCCGCTACGACCTGGCGGGGCCGCGCTACACCTCGTACCCGACGGCCGTGCAATTCAACAGTCAGGTCGGCACCTTCGACCTGTTCCACGCCCTGCGCGACAGCCGCAAGGCGCTGCGTCCCTTGTCGCTGTACGTGCACGTGCCGTTTTGCGCGAACATTTGCTACTACTGCGCCTGCAACAAGGTCATCACCAAGGATCGCGGTCGTGCACAACCTTATCTGCAACGGCTGGAGCAGGAAATCCAGCTGATCGCCTGCCACCTGGAACCGGCGCAGAAAGTCGAGCAACTGCATTTCGGTGGCGGCACCCCGACCTTCCTCAGCCACGACGAGCTGCGGCAGTTGATGGCGCATTTGCGCAAACACTTCAATCTGCTGGATGACGATTCCGGTGACTACGGTATCGAGATCGACCCACGCGAGGCCGACTGGTCGACCATGGGCCTGCTGCGCGAACTCGGCTTCAACCGGGTCAGCATCGGCCTGCAAGACCTTGATCCGGCGGTGCAACGGGCGGTCAATCGCCTGCAGAGTCTGGAAGAAACCCGCGCAGTGATCGACGCCGCGCGCACCCTGCAATTTCGTTCGATCAATATCGACCTGATCTACGGCCTGCCCAAGCAGACGCCGGAGAACTTCGCGCGCACCGTCGAAGAAGTCATCAGCCTGCAACCAGACCGGCTCTCGGTGTTCAACTATGCGCACCTGCCGGAGCGCTTCATGCCGCAGCGGCGGATCAACAGCAACGAGCTGCCGAGCCCGGCGCAAAAACTGGAAATGCTCCAGCGCACCATCGAACAACTGACCGCCGCCGGTTACCGCTACATCGGCATGGATCACTTCGCCCTGCCCGACGATGAACTGGCGATCGCCCAGGAAGAACAGACCCTGCAGCGCAATTTCCAAGGCTACACCACCCACGGGCATTGCGACCTGATTGGCCTGGGGGTGTCGGCGATCAGCCAGATCGGCGACCTGTACTGCCAGAACAGCAGCGACCTGAACCAGTACCAGAACACCCTCGCCGCCGCGCAACTGGCGACCAGTCGGGGCCTGGTGTGCAACGCCGACGACCGCCTGCGCCGCGCGGTGATCCAGCAACTGATCTGCAATTTCAGCCTGGAGTTCGCCGCGATCGAGCAAGCGTTCAACATCGATTTTCAGGGTTATTTCGGCGCGCTGTGGCCACAACTGCAAGGCATGGCCAACGATGGCCTGATCACGCTGGATCCCGAAAGGATCGAAGTACTGCCGGCCGGACGCCTGCTGGTACGTTCGGTATGCATGGTGTTTGACGCGTATCTGGAACAACAGAACCGTCAGCGCTTCTCACGGGTGATCTAGTTCTTTGTCAGCAGTGAGCCAAGCTTGAGGTTTTGCTCGGCGGACAGACCGGACTGGTCCATGACTTTGGACAGGGCAAGATTGGCGCTGATCAGGCCTGTGTTCAACGCCGCAATGGCACCGCGCAGCGCGGCGAGCATGTTGACCTTTTGCTCGTTGGACAGCCGCTTGTCGGCCATGACCGCGGCCATCCGGGCTTTCTTCTCGGCGATCTCTTTTTGCAGTTTGCGAATCATCTTCAGCAATTGCTGGACGTTCTCGGGCAAGCCGCTGTCTTCGATGTCGCTGTTCTCGCCCCCGGCGCTGAAGGCTTTTTCGATGGAGGCATTGGACAGCGACACTTTGACGCCCTCGACCAAGGTCGGGGTTGCCAACAGCGACGTGTCGGCATTCTGCTCAGCCCCGGCGCCAGCCCTGGCGGTGTTCGGCACAGGCGCAACGCCGCTGTTACCGGGGTTCAGCGTGTCAATGGCGGCCATCGAAGCGGTTCCTTGCATACGTGGTGATACCCCTTTATCGGCCACTTGCCCCGCGGCTTTACGCCCGTGGGACAAAGTCGCCATGGACTGGCCTGAATGTCCTCCCGTGGGTTACCCTTACGGCTTATGTGTGTTTTCCCACAAGGATTCAAGAAATGTCCGAGCCAGTTAAACTGCGCGCTCACAACCAGGCCCATTGCAAGGATTGCAGCCTGGCCCCTCTCTGCCTGCCACTTTCTCTGAATCTGGAAGACATGGATGCGCTGGACGAAATCGTCAAACGTGGTCGCCCACTGAAAAAGGGCGAGTTCCTGTTCCGCCAGGGCGACACCTTCGATTCCGTTTATGCAGTACGCTCCGGCGCCCTCAAGACCTTCAGCCTGAGCGATACCGGCGAAGAGCAGCTCACCGGGTTCCACCTGCCGAGCGAACTGGTCGGCCTGTCCGGCATGGACACCGAAAAGCACCCGGTGTCGGCTCAGGCGCTGGAAACCACTTCGGTCTGCGAAATTCCGTTCGAACGCCTCGATGAACTGGCCCTGCAACTGCCGCAACTGCGCCGCCAGTTGATGCGCGTGATGAGCCGCGAAATTCGTGACGACCAGCAAATGATGCTGCTGTTGTCGAAGAAAACCGCCGACGAGCGCATCGCCACGTTCCTCGTCAACCTGTCGGCCCGTTTCCGCGCTCGCGGGTTCTCGGCCAACCAGTTCCGCCTGAGCATGTCGCGTAACGAAATCGGCAACTACCTGGGCCTCGCGGTGGAAACCGTGTCCCGGGTGTTCACCCGCTTCCAGCAGAACGAACTGATCGCCGCCGAGGGCAAGGAGATCCACATCCTCGACCCGATCCAGCTCTGCGCCCTGGCCGGCGGCTCGCTCGAAGGCTGATCTCGATCCGCGGTTGAGCGAAGCGTTTCAGCCGCGGGTATACTGCGCCGTTTGCAGCCCTGCCAGGACACCTCGACGATGGCCTTCGACTCCTTCGACATCAAATCCCTGATCCGCCCCGTGATCGACTTCCCGAAACCGGGCGTGATCTTTCGCGACATCACTCCGCTGTTCCAGTCGCCCAAGGCCCTGCGCCTGGTGATGGACAGCTTTGCCCACCGCTATGTGGAAGCCGACTTCACTCACATCGGCGCGATGGATGCGCGTGGTTTCCTGATCGGTTCGGTGTTGGCTTATCAGTTGAACAAGCCGCTGGTGCTGTTCCGCAAGCAGGGCAAATTGCCGGCGGACGTGCTGGCCGAGGGTTACGCGACCGAGTACGGCGAAGCGTTCCTGGAAGTGCACGCCGACAGCCTGTGCGAGGGCGACTCGGTGGTGATGTTCGATGACCTGATTGCCACCGGGGGCACGCTGATCGCAGCCGCCAACCTGATCCGCCGCATGGGTGCGCGAGTGCATGAGGCAGCGGCAATCATTGATCTGCCGGAGCTGGGTGGCTCGCAGCGTCTGGAAGACATGGGGATTCCGACGTTCTGCCTGACGCAGTTTGCTTTGACTGACAAGTAAGCAGCGCCCATCCGGTCGCCATCGCGAGCAGGCTCACGCCTACAATCTGGAACGCGTTCCTCTGTAGGAGTGAGCCTGGCCGCGATGAGGCCTGCAGACCCACCGCAAAATCTAAAGCCCCATCTGCTTGCTGATGATCTCGTTCATCACTTCCCGCGTCCCGCCGCCAATCGACAGAATGCGATTATCGCGATACAGCCGTTCCACCAGACTCTCGCGCATGTAACCCAGCCCACCGAGTATCTGCACCGCTTCGCGGGTGATCCGGTCCGAGGTGTCCGTGGCAACGTTCTTGGCCATGGAAATTTCCTTGATCACACTCTGCCCCGCCGCCATCTTCGCCGCCTGCCGATAGGTGAACTCGCGCGACACTTCCAGCGCCGTGGCCATTTCGGCCAGTCGATGCCTGATCACCTGAAACTTGCCGATCGGTTTGCCGAACGCCTCTCGCTCGCGCGCCCACTTCAAAGCCTCCGCCAGCGCCAGCTGTGAGGTCATGTTGGCCATCAGCGCCAGCGCCAGTCGCTCGCTCTGGAAATTGCCCATGATGCAGGCAAACCCCATGTTCTCGGCACCGATCAGATTGGCCACAGGCACCCGACAATCATCGAAGAACAGTTCAGCGGTGTCCGAGGCCCACCAACCCATTTTCTTCAGCTGGCGGCCTACGGTGAAGCCTGGGGTGCCCTTTTCGATCAACAACAGGCTGATGCCGCCGAAACCCGGCGCACCAGTGCGCACCGCGACAGTGTAAAAGTCGGCGCGGACGCCGCTGGTGATGAAGGTCTTGCTGCCGCTGACTCGATAGAACTCGCCGTCACGCACCGCGCGGGTTTGCAGGTTGGCGACGTCCGAGCCGCCGCCGGGCTCGGTGACCGCCAGTGCACTGATTTTCTCGCCGCTGAGCACCTGCGGGACGACCCGCTCGCGCACCTCGGGCCGCGCCCATTTGACGATCGGTGGCAGCCCGATATCCAGCGAACCCAGCCCGGCGACCAGGCCGCCGGAACCGCAGCGCATGAGTTCTTCACTGGCGGCGACCTTGGCGAACAGATCACCTTCGTGGCTGCCGCCCAGCGCTTCGGGATAACCGATGCCGAGAATCCCCGCAGCGCCCGCCTTCAGGTACAGCTCGCGGGGAAAGCTTTCGGCTTCTTCCCACGCATCGATGTCCGGCAAAATCTCGCGCTCGACGAAGCGCCTGACGCTGTCGCGGACCATTTGGTGGCTGGGGTCGAAGTATTCCTGGAAGGCAGGCATCGGCGAACTCCATCGAAGGGTTGGCCGACGTTAACCGAGCGCTTGCTTGGTTTTCAATACAATTGTGCGAATCAGATGAACCGAGGTGCGCCCTTCGCGAGCAGGCTCGCTCCCACATTCGATCGCGTTCATTCAGATTGAATGCGGTCCAATGTGGGAGCGGGCTTGCTCGCGAAGGCGTCTGTTCAGACGCCCTGTAACTCAGAGAGAGATCGGTTTACGCCCGGCAAACGAATGCGCCAGCGTCCCGCCATCCACCAGTTCCAGCTCGCCACCCAGCGGCACACCGTGAGCAATGCGCGAGGCAATCAGACCCTTGTTACTCAGGAGCTGAGCGATGTAATGCGCCGTGGCCTCACCTTCCACCGTCGGGTTGGTGGCGAGGATGACTTCGGTAAAGGTGCCCGCCTCTTCAATCCGAGTCATCAACTGCGGAATCCCGATCGCCTCAGGCCCCAGACCGTCGAGCGGCGACAGATGGCCCTTGAGCACGAAGTAGCGGCCACGGAAACCGGTCTGCTCCACCGCGTAAACGTCCATCGGCCCTTCCACCACGCACAGCAGCGTGTCGTCGCGGCGGGTATCGGCACATTGCGGGCACAGATCGTCTTCGGTCAGCGTGCGGCACTGACGGCAGTGACCAACCCCTTCCATGGCCTGGCTCAAGGCCTGGGCCAGGCGCGTGCCGCCGCTGCGATCACGCTCGAGCAATTGCAACGCCATGCGCTGGGCGGTTTTCTGACCCACACCCGGCAAGGTTCGCAGGGCGTCGATCAGTTGGCGAATCAAAGGGCTGAAGCTCATGGGTAAAAAGTCCGACAAAACAACGAGACGCGGTTTATACCCGCGCCTCCGGCCAGCGTCAAATGCTCAGTCCTGGGCGACCTTCACCACCAGTTTGCCGAAGTTGCGCCCCTCCAGCAGACCGATAAACGCCTCGGGCGCCTGCTCCAGGCCTTCCACCACATCCTCACGGAACTTCACCTTGCCATCGCGCACCCACGGCACCATGTGACTGATGAATTCCGGCTGGCGGTCGCCATAGTCGTCAAACACGATAAAGCCCTGAATGCGCACACGCTTGGTCAGCAGCGTGCGTTGCAGCATTGGCAGACGATCAGGGCCTTTCGGGGCCTCGGAGGCGTTGTAGCCGGCGATCAGCCCGCACAGTGGAATCCGCGCCTTGGGGTTGAGCAGCGGCACCACGGCATCGAACACATGCCCGCCGACGTTCTCGTAATAGATGTCGATGCCTTTCGGGCAAGCCTTGGCCAGTTGTTCGGCAAAGTCCGGCGCCTTGTGATCGATGCACGCATCAAAACCCAGCGTCTCGACCACGTACCTGCACTTTTCGGCCCCACCGGCTACGCCGACGGCGCGCAGGCCCTTGATTTTCGCAACCTGGCCGACCACCGAACCGACCGCCCCGGACGCAGCCGCCACCACCAGGGTTTCGCCTTCCTTGGGCTGACCGATGTCCATCAGCCCCATGTACGCGGTCATCCCCGGCATGCCCAGCACACCGAGGGCCATCGACGGGCTCGGCAGGCCGGACGGGATCGGGATGATGTTGCGTCCGTCGCTGATGCTGTGACTCTGCCAACCGGTGAGACCGACCACCAGATCGCCCTGGTGGAATTTCGGATGGCGCGAATCCTCGACACGACTGACAGCACCACCGGTCATCACTTCGCCGATTTGTACCGGCGCGGCGTAGGACGGTGCGTCACTCATGCGCCCGCGCATGTAAGGGTCGAGCGACAGGTACAGGGTTTTCAGCAGCACCTGGCCGTCTTCGAGGTCCGGCAGCGCTTCGCGTTCCAGTCGGAAATTTTCCGGGGTCGGCGCGCCGACCGGGCGCGAAGCGAGGACGAAGCGTTGGTTGAGCGTCAGAGGGTCGGACATGTCAGCGTCTCCTGTGAATGGGGGAATTCAGGGGTATAGGGAGCAGACCTTTGTGGCGGTAGCGGGTTCGATGTTTATCAGATCAACCGAGTCGACGCCTTCGCGAGCAGGCTCGCTCCCACAATTGAAAGGCATTCCCCTGTGAGAGCGAGCCTGCTCCCACATTTGAAATGCATTCCCCTGTGGGAGCGAGCCTGCTTCCACATTTGAAATGCATTCCCCTGTGGGAGCGAGCCTGCTTCGAAGGCGTCAGCCCTGCCAACACATGACGATCCGGCAGAAACAAAAATGCCAGGCGCGATGCCTGGCATTTTGTGTAGCTCATCTGCCGCGCAATGGCGAATCAGAATGGCAGTTTCATACCCGCTGGCAGGTTCATGCCGGCAGTCATGCTGCCCATTTTTTCCTGGCTGTTGGCTTCGATCTTGCGCACGGCGTCGTTGACGGCGGAAGCCACCACGGCTTCCAGCATCTCTTTGTCGTCTTCGCTCATGCCTTCAACCAGGCTTGGGTCGATGCTGACGCTTTTCACGTCGTGACGACCGGTCATCACCACGGTGACCATATCGCCACCGGCCTTGCCGATGACTTCGGCGTTGGCCAGTTCTTCCTGCATCTTGGCCATTTTTTCCTGCATCTGCTGCGCCTGCTTCATCAGGCCGGCCATGCCACCTTTCATCATGGGAATCACCTCAAACGTACTTGGATCAAAACAGCGCCCGGCGATTGCTCGCCGAGCACCTTCAGTTATTAGCCCTGAGTGACCAGGGCGTCGACAGGTTCAATAGTATCGTGTCGGACGACCGCACCGAACTGCTGGACCATCTGCTGGATGAACGGATCACCGTGGATCGAGTCCTCCGCCTCGCGCTGACGGTTGGCCCGACGGCGGGACGCGGCCTGCGCCGGGGTTTCCTGTTCGGGCTTGATCAGCTCGATGGTCAGGGTCAGCGGGCGACCGTGGAACTGGTTCAACGCATCGTTCAGGCGCCGTTGTTGCGTGGCGTTGAAAAGCGCACTGTGCGCCGGGTCCAGGTGCATCAACCAATGGTCGCCATCAACCGCGATCAGCGTGCAGTTGGCAGCGATGCTGCCGGTCATGCCGGAGATCGGCAGTTGCGGGAACAGCTCCAGCCATTGCAGCGCCAGACCGGTGGCCGGCGCGGCGGCAGGCTCAGGCTCAGGTTCCGGGACTGGCTCGGCGGTGTGTTCGCTGGCCAGATCGTCAAGGTAGCTGTAAGCCGAATCCATGTCCGGCTCGATGTAGTCTTCGTCCAGCGGCGGCTCGTCGTCCAGATCCATGCCCGGCGTGGCGGCATCAACGTCGGCGACCGACGGCTCGGGAATCGGCGCAGCGGCCCATTCCGGAGCCTGCGGGACGACGCTGTCCGGGGTCGGCAGTGGCATCGGCGGCAACTCGGGTTGCTCGGCGGTGGTTTCCAGTACGGGCTCGACGGCGGGTTGTTGCGCAGGTTCGGGCTCGACCGGGTCGTTCCACGGCAGATCGACAACCTCTTCGGCGACGATCGCTTCGGGCTCTGGCTGCGGTTCTGGCGCAGGCGCGGGCTCGGCGACCACCACAGGCGCCGGAACTGGCGCCGGAGCAGCAGCCGCTGCAGGTACGGGCGTCGGCGCAACCGCCGCAGCGACTACCGGAGCAGGTTTCGGCGCGGCAGCCACTGAGTTTGCGGAATCAACTGTGGCCTGGCTGATCCCCACTGGCTTTAGCGGTTGCCTCGGGGCGTCCGCCGTGTCGGCTGGCCGGAAGGCCAGCATCCGCAGCAGGACCATTTCGAAACCGCCACGGGGATCCGGCGCCAGCGGCAAGTCGCGGCGGCCGATCAGGCCCATCTGGTAATAGAACTGCACATCTTCGGCCGGCAGCGCCTGAGCCAGTGCCAACACACGATCACGGTCACCATGGCCGTTGTCGACGCCTTCCGGCAACGCCTGGGCGATGGCGACACGGTGCAGCACGTTGAGAATTTCCGAGAGCACGCCGTTCCAGTCCGGGCCTTGCTCGGCCAGGTGACGCACGGCTTCGAGCAACGCCTTGGCGTCACCTTCGATCAACGCATGCAGCACGTCGTAGACCTGACCGTGATCCAGCGTGCCGAGCATCGCCCGCACGTCAGTGGCCAGTACCTTGCCCTCACCGAAAGCGATGGCCTGATCGGTCAGGCTCATCGCGTCACGCATCGAACCGTCAGCGGCGCGCCCCAGCAGCCACAGTGCATCGTCTTCGAACGGCACGTTTTCGGCCGTCAGCACGTGGGTCAAATGCTCGACGACGCGTTCCGGCGTCATGTTCTTCAGGGAGAACTGCAGGCAGCGCGACAAAATCGTTGCCGGAAGTTTCTGCGGGTCGGTGGTCGCCAGGATGAACTTGACGTACGGCGGCGGCTCTTCAAGGGTTTTCAGCAGCGCATTGAAGGAATGGCTGGAGAGCATGTGCACTTCGTCGATCAGGTAGACCTTGAAGCGCCCACGGCTTGGGGCGTACTGCACGTTGTCGAGCAGTTCGCGGGTGTCTTCGACCTTGGTCCGGCTCGCGGCGTCGATCTCGATCAGGTCGACGAAGCGGCCCTCGTCGATTTCACGGCACACCGAACACTCGCCGCACGGGCTGGAAGTGATACCTGTTTCACAGTTCAGGCATTTGGCAATGATCCGCGCAATGGTGGTCTTACCGACCCCGCGCGTACCGGTGAACAGGTACGCGTGGTGCAGCCGCTGGCTGTCCAAGGCATTGATCAGAGCCTTGAGCACATGGGTCTGGCCGACCATTTCGCGGAACGAGCGCGGACGCCATTTACGTGCAAGAACCTGATAACTCATCGAAAACCGTCGCAACGAAGGAAGCTGAAGCGGCTAATGCTAGCGGAGCAAGGGCAAAATTGCATCCGGTGTCCTCGTCTAATATGGCTAAGCTGCATGACCAGAGGCTTTTATCGGCCCGGGATCGAGAATTACCGGAGCGTTTATGCGTTGGGCCGTGGGAGCGTTGCTGGGAATCTGCCTGAGCGCGGCGGCGGCCGAGCCCCCGCTGCGTTTCGTCGTGGCTGACAGCTGGGCAATGCCGATGGTGCAACTGGAACGTGGCCGGCCGACCCAGGGCATCCTCCACGACATCATGCTCAGCCTGGCAACGCAGGTCGGTGTGCCGGCCGAATTTCACGTCCTGCCGCGTACCCGGGTGCAGAACGCCATGGAACGCGGCGAAGTCGACGTGCGCTGCTATGCCGCACAATCGTGGCTGCCGAATCAGTCCGGGGATTACATCTGGAGTATTCCGCTGCTGTTCCAGCGCGACCTGCTGATCAGCCGCCGGGATCAACCACCCCATGTCGATCCCGCCCGCCTCCCCCGCCAGTCGATCGGCACCGTGCTCGGCTACAGCTACCCGACCCTGCAACCACTGTTCGACGCCAATCGCCTGCAACGCGACGATGCGCGCAATCAGGAGCAAGTGCTGGAAAAACTGCTGGCCGGCCGCTACCACTTCGCCGTGAGCAATCAATGGACGCTGGACTGGTTCAATCAGCGCCTGCTGCCCGAGCAGCAACTGCAAGGGGTGGCGGTGCTGCAGGAACAACATGTCGGCTGTTACGTGAGGAATGATCCGCAGGTGCCGGTGCAGCGGATCTTGCGTACGTTGCTGCGGATGAAAATGTCGGGGGAGATTGATGACATTATCCGGCTGTATACCGGATCCTCTGAAAACACCCCATAACCCATTGTGGGAGTGTTGTCAGGTGCTCAGTAACCGTGCGACTCGCGGAATTTCTGATAGTCGTGAAACTCGATCCATTCGACCACGTCGTACGGCAGAAACAGCTGCTGCCGGGCGCGGGAGATGGCGATGTACACGGCGCAGATCCGCTCATCGAACGCATAGGCGTCCTTGAATTTGACGTTGGTCAGCAGCTCGGGCGTCAGTAGCACCCGATCGAACTCCATGCCGCCCGCCTCCTGCGCCTGCATCAGCAGGCAGCTTTTGCCGGGGCCACCGATCATCCGGTTCAGGCGGGTCAGATCCGCCACCTTGAAGCCCTTTTGCAACTCGGCCTCGACCCACAGAAACGCCTCGTCGAACTGATTGGCATCGCGTACCTGCTGCCAGTCGGGCAAGTCGCTGAAATACCGATGCGGCCCCTTTTCGCTGTGCTCGGCACTGTAGAAGTCGACCCTGAACAGCTCGATGGCGGTGGTCATGAAGTGTTCGAGGTCGCGCTGCGCTTTCATGTCGGCAAAGCTGAACAGGCAATTGGCATCGTGCAATTGCATGGCCCACTTCATCGTGTCCCACGCTGACGCCGTCAGCACCACGCAACCTTCAGGCGGCACAAAGCCCTGTGGATAAAACTCGATGCCGACGTCCGCCTCGCGCGCGCCTTCGAAAGGCACCTTGCTCTTTTCCGAGTGCCGGGAAATCAGCGGATTGACCAGACGCTCGACGTTACGCCCCGAGCGGACCGAATAGGTGATATCGCTCTGGCGCACTTCGCGCTTTCTTCTGACCAGATCGCGGCTCGCGTGCTGGTACTCATCGCCCAAGGTAATCAGCACTTGGCGGCCGCGTTCGATGATCTGCAGCAGCGAGGCGGGAATGTCCTGGCTCTCGTCGATCAGCACGTGAGTATAGCGAGGCGGCACCACGCAGCCGGCCAGACTCGCGCGTTTGATCAACAACAATGCTTCGAAGCCAGTCTGTCGGCCCCATGCCGGGTTGGCCTCGAGGTAAGTCCAGACTCGACTGGAATACTCCAGCAGCACCTTGGATTCGAGACTGGACAACGACAGCTGGAAATACGGCAGATGCTGGGCGCTCAGGCTGTAGTCCCGGGACTGACAGTAGCGCTCGAGGGTTTCCAGGCAAACGTTGAAGGTGCGTTGCCCGTCATGGCCGCGAAAGCCGAGGATATTCAGCTCCTGCGCCACCTTCTGCTTGCTCGCCAACCTGGTAACCGCCCCTGCCGGCTGCGGTTTGCGGCCGTGAATCAGCCCGCGCGCGAAGGCTTCGAAGGTGATGCCGGGCTTGCGGTCAGCGGTCACGCCCATGCGCTGGCAGAGCGTCGCGAGTTTCTCCGGCGTGCGCGCCAGCAGCAGGGTTTTCTGAGGCGGCAGGCATTCGGTCAAGGCACCGAGCAAATGGCTCTTGCCAATCCCGGCATAGCCTTGCACGTGCAGGTCTTCGTCCAGATTGGCGCGGAAAGTCCTGACCAGTTTGTCTTGCGCCGTGCTCAGCCAACGCTCGCGATGGATCGGGCTGATCATCTGTTGGCTGAACGGATTATTCACGGCGTGATGCCGAGTCTTGAACTCGTCATCCCATTTGCCGTCAGGCAGCAGGTAATCCTGCGCCGACACTTCCTCAGTCAACAGCAACCGCAGGTTCAGTCGCCGGATCGCATTCAGCCCGAAATACAACTGACGCGGATCGAACAGTCGCTGCGCTTCCGACAATAACCCTGCCCGGCCATCGACCGCCCAGGCGATCAGCCTGGCCAGGACCTTCTCCGCCGCTGCTGCGGTGAGATCCTTTTCGGCGGCCTGGGCCAGATTCTGGATGACCAGCACCGCGGCCAGTTGCGCATCCGTCAGCTCGCCGAGGATTTTCGCGCCCTCGGGCTGCAACAGGCTTGTGCAGGTTTCATCCGTCACGGGCAAGTAAACGGCGGTGGATAAATCGTGATGTTCCGGGTGCATACAACCTCGTAGCCAGGGCGCGAACTTGTCAACGACGCGCGCAGCAAGACGGTGGAGTATGCCACTGTTCAACCTCGGTGGCTGAACAGGCATTGGGGATATTGCCTTCGCGAGCAGGCTCGCTGCCACCAGGATTGGGGTGAAGACTCAAATCGCAGGCATAAAAAAACCGCAGTGGGCGAAACCCATGCAGTTCGGTGTTGATTCGTTCGATGTTCGTTTAGGTGGTAACCCTACCAGCCACACCCCGGCACACAATGTTCCCGCTGTGGCTGCTGCCTTCCGGCTCTGACCAGGTTCACGGGTAATCGTTGCGGGGGGACCGATAGGGTCACCATAACGACACTCACCTGTCGGCGAGCCGCGCCATTGTACCTATCTGAAGCGAAGTTACAACCGTTGGTTTCAGATTAAAAATATGAAGGGCTTCAAGCACTTGCTATTGCGCCTGAAGCACCTCGTCCGCCCTGCCGCCCGCCTGCTGGATCACCAGATGGATAAAGTGCAGCTTGGCAATCGCCGCCGCCGGCAGCACGAACGGGTAGAAATCCGGCTGACCCATGCTGCGGGACAGCTCGTTGAGCATACCGGCCAGTTCGATCCACGCATTGACGAACGAGAGGAATGCCGCGCCGCCAGGGTGCTGCGGGTCGTACAGGGTGCTGGGTGGAAACGGCTGGTAGTCGAAATCCATTTCCCGCGCACTCATGCCGAAGCCCAGCGCGGTGTCCACCGCGTCCATCATGTGCAGGTAGTGCGCCCAGGTTTCGGCCCAGTCTTCCCACGGGTGCATGGTCGCGTAGGCGCTGACGTAATGTTGCGGCCAGTCCAGCGGTGCGCCCTGCTGATAGTGACGGTCCAGCGCTTCGGCGTAGCTGGCGCGCTCATCGCCAAACAGGTTGCGAAAGGCTTCAAGCCACGGGCCGTCGGCAATCAGCCGATCCCAATAGTAATGCCCGACTTCATGCCGGAAATGCCCGAGCAGCGTGCGATAGGGTTCATGCATCGCTGCCCGCACCTGCTCGCGGTGAGCGTCGTCGGCTTCTTTGATGTCGAGGGTGATCAGGCCGTTGGCGTGGCCGGTCATTGGCGCATTGCCCTCAAGATCGACGCCGATGAAGTCGAAGGCCAGGCCGGTGTCTTCATCCACGCTTTTCGCAATGACCGGCAGGCCGAGGGTGATCAGCTGCGCAACGAGTCGCCGCTTGGCGATTTCGACTTTGCGCCAGCGCTCGGGATTTTCCGGGGCGGACAGATCGGGAATGGTGCGGTTGAGGCTGCAGGCGACGCACAAGGCATCATCGACATTGGCGGGAAGCAGCCAATTGCATGCGGCGGGGGTATCGAGGTTGGCGCAGCGGCGAAAGAGGCCGGCATCGGGATCGGCATCCAGCGTCCAGGTGCCGTTCTCCACACCGGGCGACAATGACGTGATGCGACTTTCTTCAGGCTGGTAGCCCAGCGCCGCATTGCAGGCCAGGCACTGGCTGTTGCGAAAGAACAGTGACTGGCCACAGCGGCACGGCCAGATTTTGCTGTTGCGTGAAGACTCGCCCATGAACGGCGCGACGATGCGAGAACTGAGCTGCTCGAAAAAGCGGTACATGGCGATCTCTCCCTGGGGCTTGCCAAGACTAGATCATTGCCAGGACAACATCGTTCCCACGAGTACCACGAGGCAATCATTGTGGTGAGGGGGCAAGCCCCCTCACCACAGGGTTTTGCGTTAAACCTGAAGGCCGTGGGTTTTGAGGAATGCGATAAACGCTTCTTCGTCCATCACTTTCACACCCAGCTCATTGGCTTTGGTGAGTTTCGAGCCAGCACCGGGACCTGCGACCACGCAATGAGTTTTCGCCGACACCGAGCCGGCCACTTTCGCGCCCAGACTTTCGAGATGTTCCTTGGCCACATCACGGCTCATCAGCTCAACCTTGCCGGTCAGCACCCAGGTCTCGCCGGACAGCGGCAAACCTTCGACGACTTTCTTCTCGCTCTGCCAGTGCATGCCGAAATCGCGCAGTTGCTTTTCGGAATCTTTGGCAAGCTGTTGATTGTCTTTCGACTTAAAGAAATCGCGAACCGAATTCGCCTGCTTCTCCGGCAGCGCCTGTCGCATGTCCAGCCAGTCGGCGTCCATCACCGCTTCCAGCGAACCGAACTTGTCCGCCAGTTTTTGCGCGCCGCCCGGGCCGACCGAAGGAATGTGCAGCTTGTCGAGGAAGCCACCCAGCGTGGTGCTGGCCGCAAACTCGGCGCCCAGCTCGCCCTGATCCTGAATCTGCAGACCGTGCCCCAGCAGTTCGGTGATCACCTGCTGGTTGTGCGCATCTTCAAAGAAGCTGTGAATCTCGTGAGCCACTTCCAGCCCGACGTCCGGCAGGTAGGTCAGCACTTGCGGCAACGCTTGCTGAACGCGCTCCAGCGAACCCAGCGAGCGCGCCAACACCTTGGCCGTCTCTTCGCCGACATCGGGAATACCGAGGGCGTAGATGAAGCGCGCCAGCCCTGGCTTCTTGCTGTCTTCGATCGCAGCCAGCAGCTTGTTGCTGGAGACCTCGGCGAAGCCTTCCAGATCGACAATATCGTCGAATTTCAGCGCATACAGATCGGCCGGCGAACTGACCAGACCTTCGTCAACCAGTTGCTCGACGCTCTTGTCGCCGAGACCTTCGATGTCCATGGCGCGGCGCGAGACGAAGTGGATGATCGCCTGCTTCAACTGCGCGCCACAGGCCAGTCGGCCGACGCAGCGATACACCGCGCCTTCGCTGATGGTTTCCTTGCCTTTGCTGCGCTTGACCAGTTGCGTGCGCTCGACGTGGGAGCCGCAGACCGGGCAACGCTCGGGAATCTGCACGGCGCGTGCATTCTCGGGACGACGATCCATGACCACTTGCACCACTTGCGGGATCACGTCACCGGCGCGGCGGATGATCACGGTGTCGCCAATCATCAGCCCCAGACGCGCCACTTCATCCATGTTGTGCAGCGTGGCATTGGCCACGGTGACGCCGGCGACCTTGACCGGCTTCAGACGCGCCACCGGGGTGACGGCGCCGGTGCGGCCGACCTGGAATTCCACATCGAGCAGCTCGGTAAGCTCTTCCATCGCCGGGAATTTGTGCGCGATCGCCCAGCGCGGTTCGCGGGCGCGGAAGCCCAGCTCGCGTTGATCGGCGATGCTGTTGACCTTGAACACCACACCGTCGATTTCGTAGGCCAGCGCGTTACGTCGCTCGCCGATGTCGCGGTAGTAATCCAGGCATTCACCGATGCCTTTGGCCAGTTTCAGCTCATGGCTGATCGGCATGCCCCACGCCTGCAATTGCTTGAGGTTGCCGATGTGCGTATCGGCGATATCGTGAGATACCTGACCAATGCCGTAGCAGCAGAATTCCAGTGGGCGGTTGGCGGTGATCTTCGAATCCAGCTGACGCAGGCTGCCAGCCGCGGCGTTGCGCGGGTTGGCGAAGGTCTTGCCGCCGACTTCCAGTTGCGAGGCGTTGAGGCGCTCGAAACCGGCCTTGGACATGAACACCTCACCGCGCACTTCCAGAGTCGCAGGCCAGCCTTCGCCATGCAGCTTGAGCGGGATATTGCGCACAGTGCGCACGTTGACGCTGATGTCTTCGCCGGTGGTGCCATCGCCACGCGTGGCGCCGCGCACCAGCACGCCGTCCTGGTACAGCAGGCTGACCGCCAGGCCATCGAGTTTCGGTTCGCAGCTGTATTCCACCGCCGCGCCGCCACCGAACAGATCACCGGCCGGCAGATCCAGCCCTTCGGTCACCCGGCGATCGAACTCGCGCATGTCGGTTTCTTCGAAGGCGTTGCCAAGGCTGAGCATCGGCACTTCGTGACGCACCTGGGTGAACGCGGTCAGGGCCACGCTGCCGACCCGCTGGGTCGGCGAATCGCTGGTAATCAGTTCCGGGTTGGCCGCTTCCAGCGCCTTGAGCTCGTGGAACAACCGGTCGTACTCCGCGTCCGGAATGCTCGGCTCGTCGAGGACGTGGTAACGGTAGTTGTGCTGATCGAGTTCAGCGCGCAGCTCTAGAATGCGGTTTTTGGCGGCGGTCATGGGTGTTCTCTCATAAAGCAAAAGAGCAGCCGAGGCTGCTCAATCTATTTTTGCCGATTGCCTCTGATCACGAGGCAATCTTATCAATCAGCGCTTCTGGGTCAGGGCGCGACGTTCGAACTCGACGATGCGCTGACGGTAGTGCTCGATCGTTTGCGCGGTCAGTACGCTGCGCTGGTCATCTTTCAACTCGCCGTTCAACTCCTGCGACAGCTTGCGAGCGGCGGCCACCATCACATCGAAAGCCTGCTTCGGATGACGCGGGCCTGGCAGGCCGAGGAAGAAGCTCACCGCCGGGGTGCTGAAATGGTCGATGTCGTCCAGATCAAAGATGCCCGGCTTGACCGCATTGGCCATGGAGAACAGCACTTCACCGTTGCCGGCCATGCTTTCGTGACGGTGGAAAATATCCATCTCGCCAAAACGCAGACCGCTTTCCAGAATGTTCTGCAGCAGGGCCGGGCCTTTGAAACCGGCGGCGTCGCGGCAGATCACGCTGATCACCAGCACTTCTTCAGCTTGCGGTTGATCCTTGTCGGCCACCGCCGGCGACGGCTTGATGTCCTCGACAAAATCATCGTCACGGCTGCTGAAGCTCGGGCCGCCGTCCAGATCCAGGTCAAGGTTCAAGTCGCCCTGGGCCGGACCATTGCTGCCACGCTTGCCACGTTTGGAGCCGGATTCGCGAGGCTCGCGTGCTTCGCGGGCCGGCATGCTCACCGACGGCAGATCGTGTTCGTCCAGTTGCGGCTCTTTATGGGTGTCCAATACGCGGGCCGGGCCCAACAGCTCAGCGCTGGTGTCCTCGTCCGGCAGGTTGGACAGACTTCGGTCAAGACGGAATTTCAGTTTTCCCTTGCCGCCGCGCATACGGCGCCAGCCATCGAAAAGAATACCGGCTATCACAATGATGCCGATGACGATCAGCCACTCGCGCAGACCGATTTCCATGTAATCCCGTGCCTCTATAAAAAATGCTGAAAAATAAGGGGTTTACACTGTGCAAACCGCTTTAAAACGTGGCGCCAACTCTATGTTCTGACAGGCGTTTTGCCCACGTATACGAAAAATTGACATTAAACTAGCACGACCAAAGACAACTTTACACCGTCTGTCACATTGGCTTGCGCGAATATGTCGATTGGCCAGCAAGTCGAAGTCGGTAAAAAAGTCCTACAGAACATCAATACCCTTCCGACACCACGCTGGCTCAGGCGTCCACCATCGCCATCGCCTCCTCGACATCCACGGCTACCAGACGCGAACAACCCGGTTCGTGCATCGTCACACCCATCAGTTGATCGGCCATTTCCATGGCGATCTTGTTGTGGGTGATATAGATGAACTGCACGGTCTGCGACATCTCTTTAACCAATCGTGCGTAGCGTCCAACGTTAGCGTCATCCAGTGGCGCGTCAACTTCATCGAGCATGCAGAACGGCGCCGGGTTCAACTTGAAGATGGCAAAAACCAGTGCCAGCGCGGTCAGGGCTTTTTCCCCGCCGGAGAGCAGATGGATGGTGCTGTTCTTCTTCCCTGGCGGCTGCGCCATGATCGTTACCCCTGTATCGAGTAGATCTTCGCCCGTCAGTTCCAAATACGCGCGCCCGCCACCGAAAACTTTTGGAAATAGTGCCTGTAAACCGCCATTGATCTGATCAAAGGTATCTTTGAAACGGTTACGGGTTTCCTTGTCGATCTTGCGAATGACGTTTTCCAGCGTTTCCAGCGCTTCGACCAGATCGGCGTCCTGCGCATCCAGATAACGTTTACGCTCGGATTGTTGCGTGTACTCGTCGATGGCCGCGAGGTTGATCGCGCCCAGGCGCTGAATCCGCGCATTGATCCGTTCGAGCTCATCTTCGGCGGCGCGCTCACTGGCCTCAGGGGTCAATGTCGCGAGCACGCCATTGAGATCGTAGCCGTCTTCGAGCAATTGATCCTGCAACGCCTTGCGGCGCACGGTCAGCGCTTGCCATTCCATGCGCTGCTGTTCGAGCTGGCCGCGGATCAGTTGCGATTGCTGTTCGGCCTGGGTCCGGCGTTTTTCCGCCTCACGCAATTCGCGGTCGGCATCCTCCAGCGCGATCTGCGCGGTCTTGAGTTCTTCGTCGACCGTCATGCGCTTGTCGAGCAACTCTTCGAGTTTCAGGCGCAGCTCTTCCAGCGGCGCTTCGCCCTCCTCCAGATTCAGGCTCAACTGCTCGCGTTTTTCAGTGAGACGCTCGGCCTGCATTTCCAGACGCTCAAGCGCCTGGCGCGTGGAGTCGTGCTGCGCGCGCAACGAGCCGAGACGCACAGCCAGTTGATGCGCGTGATCCTTGTGCTGCCGCGCTTCCTGACGCACGCGGTCGAGGCGCTCGCGCAGGCTGTCGCGCTGGGCCAGCAGCAACTCGCGCTGCTCGGTGTCCAGCGCCATGGCATCCAGCGCTTCCTGCAACTGCATGCGCGCTTCGCCGACCTGTTCGTGCTCAAGCTCGCGTTGTTCGCCGAGCTCTACCAGCTCTTCATCGAGGCGCGTGCGACGCAGGGTCAACTGTTCGGCCTTGGCCTTACCGGCGGACAGTTGGGCTTTCAGTTCACCTTGCGAACGGGCTTCGTCTTGCAGCAAGCGACGCAAATGTTCGCGGCCGTTTTCCTGCTGGCGCTGCTGTGCACGCAAGGTCTGCAAACGGGTTTCCATGGCTTCGACCGTGGCTTCGCGCTCTTCGCGCTCGGCATGCAGCGTCTCGATTTCCTGACCACGGGCGAGCATGCCGCTCTCGGCTTCACTGGCGCGGCGCACGCGCAAAAAGTGTCGACCGACCCAATAACCATCGCGGCTGATCAGGCTCTGCCCGGCAGTCAACTGACCGCGCAGGGCCAGCGCCTGCTCCAGGCTGTCGACCGGTTTGACCTGGCCCAGCCAAGGCGACAGATCAATTGGCGCTTCGACTTTATCCAGCAGGCTGCCTGCCACCCGCACGCCATCACTGGCGGGGCTGAGCAAGCGCAGATCACCCTGAGTGAAACCGGACAAGTCGAAGCCGCTGAAATCGTCGACCAGCACCGCTTGCAGGTCGGCGCCGAGCACGGTTTCCACCGCGAGTTCCCAACCCGCCTCGACCTTCAGGCCTTCGGCCAGACGCGGGCGTTCGGCGAGGTTGTGTTCACGCAGCCATTCGGCGGTGCCAGTGCCCGGATCAAGCGCGGCCTGCTGCAAGGCTTCCAGCGACGCCAGACGACCGTTGAGCCGCTGCAGATCACCCTGCGCCTGTTGCTGCGCAGTCAGCGCCTGCTGCAATTCCTGACGCAGTTGCTCAAGCTTTTCGACCTGAGCTTCTTCGCTGGTCTGCAAGTCTTCAAGGGTCGCTTCGGACTCGGCGAGTTGTTCGTTGAGCGCCATGATCGCCGCGTCTTCCGGATCAGCCGAAAGCAAGTCGCGCTCCTCGGCGAGCCGCTTTTGCCGGTCGGCCAGGCGCTCCATGCTGGTTTCCAGCTGCTGGATGCGTGACTGCTGCACTTCGGCCTGACGCCGTGGCTCGGCGGCGGTCAGGTTGAAGGTGTCCCACTGCTCCTGCCAGCCGTGCATGACACTTTCGGAATCTTCCAGCGCAGCGGCGGCTTCTTCGGCGGCGGCGCTGGTGACTTCCTGCTCGGGGGTGAGCATGTCCAGTTCTTCGCCGAGGGTCAGCAGCAGCGTGCGGTCGTGGCCCAGGTGCGATTCGGTTTCCAGGCGCGCGCGCTCGGCCTCTTTCAGATCGTCCTGCAACTGGCGCAGGCGTTGCTGGCCGTGCTGGATGCTCTGCTCGACCCGGGCGATGTCGCCGCCGACCGAATAGAAGCGCCCTTGCACCAGATTGAAGCGTTCGGACAGTTCATGGTGCCCGTCGCGCAAGCGCTCGATGGCTGCATCGGCATTGCGCTGCTCGGCGACCAGCGCCTCGAAACTGACTTCCTGGGTGCCGATGATCGACTCGCGCTGGCCGACCTGATCGTTCAGATCCTGCCAGCGCAGGGCCGACAGTTGCGCCTTGAGCTGACGTTCCTCGGCTTTGAATTCCTGATACTTCTTGGCGGACTCGGCCTGACGGTGCAAGCGTTCGAGCTGGCGTTCGAGTTCTTCGCGCAGGTCGGTCAGACGGGCAAGGTTTTCGTGGGTGCGGCGGATGCGGTTTTCGGTCTCGCGCCGGCGCTCCTTGTACTTGGAGATACCGGCCGCTTCTTCGATGAAGTTACGCAGGTCTTCGGGCTTGGACTCGATCAGCTTGGAGATCATCCCCTGCTCGATGATCGAATAACTGCGCGGGCCCAGACCGGTGCCAAGGAAGATATCGGTGATGTCGCGACGACGGCATTTGGTGCCGTTGAGGTAATACGTGGTCTGGCTGTCGCGGGTCACCTTGCGACGGATGGAAATCTCCGCGTAGGCCGCGTACTCGCCAAGCAGTGTGCCGGCGGAATTGTCGAACACCAGTTCGATACTTGCCTGACTGACCGGTTTGCGGCTGGTCGAGCCATTGAAGATGACGTCGGTCATCGACTCGCCACGCAGGTTTTTCGCCGAGCTTTCGCCCATTACCCAGCGTACGGCATCGATGATGTTCGACTTGCCGCAACCGTTCGGCCCGACGACCGCCGCCATGTTACTGGGGAAGTTCACCGTGGTCGGGTCGACGAAGGACTTGAACCCCGCCAGTTTGATGCACTTCAGCCGCACCTTCAGGCAACCGTCAGGGCGGAAACCACCAGATCGCAGCTGCGCTGGGCATAAGCCGTCAGCACGATGCGGATCTGCGGCAAATCACGGGCGAGGACGGCGGCCAGCAGGCGCTCGAACAGTTCGAGGAACTCGCTCATTTCGGCCTTGCGCTGTTCGAGGGCGAGAAAGTACGCACGGCTCATGGCCGGCTGCAGGTTCTCGACGGTCTCTTGCAGGTACGGATTGTTGGCGAACGGGTACGCAGCGCGCATCACGCTGAAACTGTCATCGACGAAGGTGCGGATGTCCTGACGCTCGTAACTGGCAGTCAGGCGCTGCTGGATCTGCACGAACGGCGCCATGTCGGCCTGGGTCTGCCAGCCATTGGCGACCGCGTTGCCGAGCAGGATGTACAGTTCGCTCATCAGCGTGCACAGGCTCTGCACCTTGTGCGCGGTGAGTTCGGTGACATGGGCGCCACGTCGCGGCAGGATCGCGATCAGGTGGCGGCGTTCGAGAATCAGCAGGGCTTCGCGGACCGATCCGCGGCTGACATTGAGGGCCAGCGTGACCTTCTGTTCCTGAATGCGCTCTCCCGGCTTCATTTCGCCACGAATGATGCGTTCGGCGAGGTGGTGAGCAATTTGCTCGGCGAGGCTGTCCGGCGCCTTGAACGTCATGGTTGTCCTTCAAACTCTTCGATCTGCACAAGCGGCGCAGTGTAGCGCAAATGCGGGCTCATGGCGGAGTGCCCGCAGCGCGGTTTTTGGCACGATTCAAGCAAAAAAAGCAGTGGATCCGCTCAGGGTCAATACTCAATGGAGCACAGGTTAATCGACAAAACGGATTTTCCTGACCTTTAAGTCAGAAAACCATTGACCGAAAAGTCAGACCTGCTAAATTCGGCTCAAGTCGGTTAACAACAATAATGAGTCTGCGAGGCCTTCCGTGATCCAGTTTTTACTTAACCAGGAACTCCGTAGCGAGCACGCCCTGGACCCGAATCTGACCGTGCTCAATTACCTGCGCGAACACGTAGGCAAATCCGGCACCAAAGAAGGCTGCGCCAGCGGCGACTGTGGCGCCTGCACCGTGGTGGTCGGCGAGTTGCAAACGGATGACGACGGCCGCGAACACATTCGCTACCGCAGCCTCAATTCGTGCCTGACCTTTGTTTCGTCGCTGCACGGCAAACAACTGATCAGCGTCGAAGACCTCAAGCACCAGGGCGAACTGCACAGCGTGCAGAAAGCCATGGTCGAGTGCCACGGCTCACAGTGCGGTTTCTGCACCCCCGGTTTCGTCATGTCACTGTTCGCCCTGCAAAAGAACAGCGATGCGCCCGATCATGCCAAGGCCCACGAAGCGCTGGCCGGCAACCTCTGCCGTTGCACTGGCTACCGGCCAATCCTCGCCGCCGCCGAGCAATCGTGCTGTGGCAAGCAACCGGACCAGTTCGATGCCCGCGAAGCCGAGACCATCGCCCGCCTCAAAGCCATCGCCCCGACCGATATCGGCGAACTCAACAGCGGCGACAAGCGCTGCCTGGTGCCGCTGACCGTCGCCGATCTGGCTGATCTCTACGACGCTTACCCACAAGCGCGGCTGCTGGCTGGCGGCACCGATCTGGCGCTGGAAGTCACCCAGTTCCACCGCACCCTGCCGGTGATGATCTACGTCGGCAACGTCGCCGAAATGAAGCGCATCGAAACGTTCGAAGAGCGTATCGAAATCGGCGCTGCCACCGCCCTCTCCGACTGCTACGAAGCGCTCAACGCCGAGTACCCGGACTTCGGCGAGCTGCTGCACCGCTTCGCCTCGCTGCAGATCCGCAACCAGGGCACCCTCGGCGGCAACATCGGCAACGCCTCGCCGATCGGTGACTCGCCACCGCTGCTGATCGCCCTCGGCGCGCAAGTCGTGCTGTGCAAAGGCGAAACCCGCCGCACCCTGAACCTGGAAGATTACTTCATCGACTACAAGGTCACCGCGCGCCAGGAAAGCGAATTCATCGAGAAGATCATTGTTCCGCGCGCCAGCGCCGAGCAGTTGTTCCGTGCCTATAAAGTCTCCAAGCGTCTGGATGACGACATCTCTGCCGTCTGCGCCGCCTTCAACCTGCGGGTCGAAAACGGTGTGGTCACCGATGCCCGCATGGCCTTCGGCGGCATGGCCGCGATTCCGAAACGCGCTGCCCACTGCGAAGCCGTACTGCTCGGCCAGCCGTTCAACAACGCCGTGGTCGAACGTGCCTGTACCGCACTGGCCGAAGACTTCACGCCACTCTCGGACTTCCGCGCCAGCAAGGAATATCGCCTGCTCAGTGCGCAGAACCTGCTGCGCAAATACTTCATCGAACTGCAAACACCGCACATCGAGACTCGGGTGACCGCTTATGTCTAACCATCACGGCGTAGAGAAAACTCAAGCTGAACTGGCTGAACTGTTCGCCAGGGACCTGACCACCGGCGTCGGCCGCAGCGTCAAGCACGACAGCGCCGCCAAGCATGTGTCCGGTGAAGCGCAGTACATCGATGATCGCCTGGAATTTCCGAACCAGCTGCACCTTTACGCACGCATGTCGGACCGCGCCCACGCGAAAATCATCAGCATCGACACCAAGCCTTGTTATGCCTTCGAAGGCGTGCGCATTGCGATCACCCACGAAGACGTGCCGGGTTTGAAAGACATCGGCCCATTGATGCCTGGCGACCCGTTGCTGGCCATCGACGACGTGCAATTCGTTGGTCAACCGGTGCTTGCCGTTGCCGCCAAAGATCTGGAAACCGCGCGCAAAGCCGCCATGGCCGCGATCATCGAATACGAAGACCTCGAACCGGTACTGGACGTGGTTGAAGCCCTGCGCAAACGTCATTTCGTGCTCGACAGCCACACCCATCAGCGCGGCGATTCGGTTTCCGCGCTGGCGACGGCTGAGCATCGCATTCAGGGCACGCTGCACATCGGCGGTCAGGAACACTTCTACCTGGAGACGCAAATCTCCTCGGTGATGCCCACCGAAGACGGCGGCATGATCGTTTACTGTTCGACGCAGAACCCGACCGAAGTGCAGAAACTGGTCGCCGAAGTGCTCGACGTGTCGATGAACAAAATCGTTGTCGACATGCGCCGCATGGGCGGTGGTTTCGGCGGCAAGGAAACCCAGGCCGCCAGCCCGGCATGCCTGTGCGCCGTGGTCGCCCACCTCACCGGCCAGCCGACCAAGATGCGTCTGCCGCGCGTCGAGGACATGCTGATGACCGGCAAGCGTCACCCGTTCTACGTCGAATACGACGTCGGCTTTGACAGCACCGGTCGCCTGCACGGGATCAACATGGACTTGGCCGGCAACTGCGGCTGCTCGCCGGACTTGTCGGCGTCGATTGTCGACCGGGCGATGTTTCACTCGGACAACTCGTACTACCTCGGTGACGCAACGATCAATGGTCACCGCTGCAAGACCAACACCGCGTCGAACACTGCCTACCGTGGTTTTGGCGGCCCGCAAGGCATGGTCGCGATCGAAGAAGTGATGGACGCGATTGCCCGGCACCTCAACCTCGATCCACTGGCCGTGCGCAAGGCCAACTACTATGGCAAGACCGAGCGTAACGTCACCCACTACTACCAGACCGTCGAGCACAACATGCTCGAGGAAATGACCGCCGAACTGGAAGAAAGCAGCCAGTATCACGAACGCCGCGAAGCGATCCGGCGCTACAACGCCAACAGCCCGATCCTGAAAAAAGGCCTGGCGCTGACCCCGGTGAAATTCGGCATTTCCTTCACCGCCAGCTTCCTCAATCAGGCCGGTGCACTGGTGCACGTCTACACCGACGGCAGCATCCACCTCAACCACGGCGGCACGGAAATGGGCCAGGGCCTGAACACCAAGGTCGCGCAGGTGGTGGCCGAAGTGTTCCAGGTGGAAATGGACCGGGTGCAGATCACCGCGACCAACACCGACAAGGTGCCGAACACCTCGCCGACCGCCGCCTCCAGCGGTGCCGACCTTAACGGCAAGGCAGCGCAGAACGCCGCCGAGATCATCAAGCAGCGGCTGGTGGAATTTGCCGCGCGGCACTACAAGGTCAGCGAAGAAGACGTCGAATTCCACAACGGCCACGTGCGCGTGCGTGACCACATCCTGACCTTCGAAGCGCTGATCCAGCTGGCGTATTTCAATCAGGTGTCGCTGTCGAGCACCGGGTTCTACAAGACCCCGAAAATCTACTATGACCGCAGCCAGGCCCGTGGTCGGCCGTTCTATTACTTCGCCTTCGGCGCGGCATGTTGCGAGGTGATCGTCGACACCCTGACCGGCGAGTACAAGATGTTGCGCACCGACATCCTCCACGACGTCGGCGCCTCACTGAACCCGGCAATCGACATCGGCCAGGTCGAGGGTGGCTTCATCCAGGGCATGGGCTGGCTGACCATGGAAGAGCTGGTGTGGAACAACAAGGGCAAGCTGATGACCAACGGCCCGGCCAGCTACAAGATCCCGGCCGTGGCCGACATGCCGCTGGACCTGCGGGTGAAGCTGGTGGAAAACCGCAAGAACCCGGAAGACACGGTGTTCCATTCCAAGGCTGTGGGTGAGCCGCCGTTCATGCTCGGGATTGCTTCGTGGTGTGCGATCAAGGATGCGGTGGCCAGCCTTGGCGACTACAAGCATCAACCGCAGATCGACGCGCCGGCGACCCCGGAGCGGGTGTTGTGGGGTTGTGAGCAGATGCGCCAGTTGAAAGCGGTGAAAGCCGTCGAGGCTGAAACCGAGTTGGCTCCGCTTTAAGGACCGAGGCGCGGCCTTCGCGAGCAAGCCCGCTCCCACAGGGATATGTGCTGACTGTTGGACTGGTGCAAATCCAAATGTGGGAGCGGGCTTGCTCGCGAAGAGGCCCGAACAGACAACGACAGATGTCGAGGTGAACATGTACAACTGGATCGACGCCCTCGCCGACCTGCAGAACCAGGGCGAACCCTGTGTTCTGGTGACGATCATCGAAGAACTCGGCTCGACCCCGCGCAATGCCGGCTCGAAAATGGTCGTCAGCGCGAATCAGACCTTCGACACCATCGGTGGCGGGCATCTGGAATACAAAGCCATGCAGATCGCCCGCGAAATGCTCGCCAGCGGTAAGCAGGACACCCATCTGGAGCGCTTCAGCCTCGGTGCCAGCCTCGGCCAGTGCTGCGGCGGCGCCACGGTGTTGCTGTTCGAACCGATGGGCCAGGTGCAGGCGCAGATTGCTGTGTTCGGCGCCGGCCACGTCGGCCGCGCACTGGTGCCACTGCTCGCCAGCCTGCCCTGCCGCGTACGCTGGATCGATTCGCGGGAAGATGAATTCCCCCAACAGATCCCCCACGGCGTGCGTAAAATCGTCGCCGATGAGCCTGTGGATGAAATCGACGACCTGCCCGCCGGCAGCTACTGCATCGTCATGACTCACAACCATCAGCTGGACCTGGAACTCACCGCCGCGATTCTCAAGCGCAACGACTTTGCCTACTTCGGCCTGATCGGCTCGAAGACCAAACGCGCCAAGTTCGAACATCGCCTGCGTGATCGCGGTTTCGACAGCGGCGTCGTGCAACGCATGCGCTGCCCGATGGGCATCGGCGAAGTCAAAGGCAAGCTGCCTGTGGAAATCGCCATCTCCATCGCCGGCGAAATCATCGCCACCTATAACGCCAATTTCGGCCAGCACACCGCCAGCGCCGAACCGATTGCCAAACTGCTGCCGGTTTCCCGGCGCAGCCAGGCCGCCAAACTCAAAGCCTCAAACTGATTAGAGAACCCTCATGCCTCTGACTCGCAAAGCCTACCGCGCCGCCATCCTGCACAGCATCGCCGACCCCGCCGAAGTCGGGATCGAAGCCTCCTACGAATATTTCGAGGATGGCCTGCTGGTGGTCGAAGGCGGCAAGATCAGCGCCCTTGGCCACGCCAGCGACCTGCTGCCGACCCTGCCGGCAGACATCGAGATCACGCATTATCAGAATGCGCTGATTACTCCGGGCTTCATCGACACCCACATCCACCTGCCGCAAACCGGCATGGTCGGCGCCTACGGCGAGCAACTGCTCGATTGGCTGAACACCTACACCTTCCCGTGCGAAAGCCAGTTCGGCGACAAGGCTCATGCCGACGACGTCGCCGACATTTTCATCAAGGAACTGCTGCGCAACGGCACCACCACCGCGTTGGTGTTCGGCAGCGTGCACCCGCAGTCGGTGAACTCGTTCTTCGAAGCCGCCGAGAAGCTCGACCTGCGGATGATCGCCGGCAAGGTGATGATGGACCGCAACGCTCCGGACTACCTGACCGACACCGCCGAATCGAGCTACGTCGAGAGCAAGGCGCTGATCGAACGCTGGCACGGCAAGGGCCGTCTGCACTACGCGGTCACCCCGCGCTTCGCCCCGACCAGTACCCCGGAACAACTGACCCTCGCCGGCCAGTTGCTCACCGAATACCCGGATCTGTACATGCAGACCCACATCAGCGAGAACCTCAAGGAAATCGAGTGGGTCAAGGAACTGTTCCCGGAGCGCAAGGGCTACCTCGACGTTTACGATCACTATCAATTGCTCGGCGAGCGCTCGGTATTCGCCCACGGCGTGCACCTGTGCGATGACGAGTGCGCGCGCCTGGCCGAGACCGGCTCGGCGATCTCGTTCTGCCCGACCTCGAACTTCTTCCTCGGCAGCGGCCTGTTCAACCTGCCAATGGCCGAGAAGCACAAACTGAATGTCGGCCTGGGCACTGACGTCGGCGGCGGCACCAGTTTCTCGCTGCTGCAAACCCTCAACGAAGCCTACAAAGTGATGCAACTGCAAGGTGCGCGCCTGAGCCCGTTCAAGTCGCTGTACCTGGCGACCCTCGGTGGCGCGCGGGCGCTGCGTCTGGAAGACAAGATCGGCAACCTGCAACCGGGTTCCGACGCCGACTTCCTGGTACTGGATTACAACGCTACACCGCTGCTGAGCTATCGCCTGAAGCAAGCCAACAACATCGCCGAAACGCTGTTCGTGTTGATGACGCTGGGGGATGACCGGACGGTGCAGCAGACGTATGCGGCGGGCGCGCTGGTGCATCAGCGCTAGTTTTCTGCGGGCAAAAAAATCCCCCGGTGGTGTTAGCCCCGGGGGATTTTTGTTGCCTGCTGGATCGTATTCGCGAGCAAGCCCGCTCCCACAGGGGGGTATCAGTCACTCACAAATCTTGTGTTCACTGAGGGTCCGGTGTGGGAGCGGGCTTGCTCGCGAATGCCGCGACTCGGTGCCGGTCAGAGCTTGGCCGCAGGCCGCCCAGGCTTCTTGGTCTGCAACAGATGCGAGAACACCGCATGCAGGTCGTCCGAAGCGCTTTCCTCGTCGAGGTTGAGCTTGCTGTCGATGTGGTCCATGTGATGCATCATCAGGTCCACCGCCAGTTCACCGTTGCGCGCTTCGATGGCGTCGATCAACTGGGTGTGTTCGTCATACGAGCAGTGCGAACGGTTGCCGCTTTCGTATTGAGCGATGATCAGCGACGTCTGCGAGACCAGGCTGCGCTGGAAGCTGATCAGTGGCGCGTTTTTCGCCGCTTCAGCCAGTTTCAGGTGGAATTCGCCCGACAGCCGGATACCGGCGCCGCGATCGCCACGGGAAAAGCTGTCGCGTTCGTCGTTGACCATCTGGCGCAACTCGGCGATCTGCTCGGCAGTGGCATGCTGCACCGCCAGTTCGGTGATCGCGCGCTCTACCAGACGCCGTGCCATGAACACCTGACGCGCTTCTTCAACGCTCGGGCTGGCGACCACAGCGCCACGGTTCGGCCGCAACAGCACCACGCCTTCATGGGCCAGACGCGACAGCGCGCGGCGAATGATGGTGCGGCTGACCCCGAAGATTTCCCCCAGCGCTTCTTCGCTCAATTTTGTGCCGGGCGCCAGACGCTGTTCGAGGATGGCCTCGAAGATATGCGCGTAGACAATATCGTCCTGGGTTCCGCTGCGGCCGGCTTTGCCTGCTCGCGGTTGTTTCTTGAGGGGTTGCAACTGTTCGTTCATGGGCACTCGAGTCGGGAGAACTGCGGCGAATAGACCGTGACTGTAATACGGCACAGTAGGTCGCTGGCAAGTATCGCGTAAAAAACAGCGCGATTGTACACAATGGAAGGTGGCAACACGACTGTATGGCTGTTTGTGTCCACGGCTGTATTGCAACGATCCGTTACGATTGAGTTTAGGCTTGATCGCAGAATCCGCCTTTTACACACAATCCCCCTGTGGTGTGGCGGGGATCTTCATCTGTATAAGGAACATCGCCGTCATGAACGACGCCACCTACACCCGGCTGCGCCCGCTCGCCGACACTTCGCCTTCGGCCATCGTCGCCGGGTTCATTGCGATGATGACTGGCTACACCAGTTCCCTGGTGCTGATGTTTCAGGCCGGGCAAGCGGCGGGCCTGAGCAGCGGGCAGATTTCCTCGTGGATCTGGGCAATCTCGATCGGCATGGCGGTGTGCTCGATCGGCCTGTCGCTGCGCTACCGCACGCCGATCACCATCGCCTGGTCGACACCGGGCGCGGCCCTGCTGATCACCAGTCTGGGCGGCGTCACGTACGGCGAGGCCATCGGCGCCTACATCACCTGCGCGGTGCTGGTAACGATCTGTGGCCTGACCGGCAGCTTCGAACGCCTGGTGAAAAAGATCCCGGCCTCGCTGGCAGCGGCGTTGCTGGCGGGGATTCTGTTCAAGATCGGCAGCGAAATCTTCGTCGCCGCGCAGCACCGCACCGGGCTGGTGCTGGGGATGTTCTTCACTTACCTGGTGGTCAAGCGCCTGTCGCCGCGTTACGCCGTGCTGGCTGCGCTGCTGATTGGCACCGCACTGTCGGGCTTCATGGGCCTGCTGGACTTCAGCGGCTTTCATCTGGAAGTGGCGACGCCGGTGTGGACCACGCCGCATTTTTCGCTGGCCGCGACCATCAGCATCGGCATCCCGCTGTTTGTGGTGGCCATGACTTCGCAAAACATGCCCGGCATCGCCGTGCTGCGCGCCGACGGCTACAACGTTCCGGCCTCGCCACTGATCACCACCACCGGCATCGCCTCGCTGCTGCTGGCGCCGTTCGGCTCCCACGGCATCAACCTCGCGGCCATCAGCGCGGCGATCTGCACCGGGCCGCACGCCCATGAAGATCGCAACAAGCGCTACACCGCCGCGGTGTGGTGCGGGATTTTCTACGGGATTGCCGGGGTGTTCGGCGCAACTTTGGCGGCGTTGTTTGCCGCGTTGCCGAAAGAACTGGTGCTGTCGATTGCCGCGCTGGCGCTGTTCGGCTCGATCATCAACGGACTGAGCATTGCCATGACCGAAGTGAAGGAACGTGAAGCGGCGCTGATCACCTTCATGGTCACGGCGTCGGGGCTGACGCTGTTTTCCATCGGTTCGGCATTCTGGGGGATTGTGGCGGGTGTGCTGACGTTATTGATCCTGAATTGGCGCAAAACCCAGGCATAAAAAAACGGCGACCCGAAGGTCGCCGTTTTTTTCAGTATCACTTAGCCGCGTTGATCGGCTTTTCCGGATACCAAACGTCCAGCAGCGGGCTGACGGTCATGCCGGTCAGTTCGCTACGGTTTTTCAGCCAGGCTTCAACGGCAGCGCGCTGCTCTTCGTTGACCGAGCCACGCTTCTGCAGGCACACCAGACCGAAGTCGTCGCCGCCGACATAGCCCAGACCGTTGGCTTCCATGGCTTCTTTGATGAATGCTTCGAGGAAAGCGTCAATGGCTTCTTCGGACAAGTCTTCTTTGAAGTCCAGGTTCAGTTCGAAACCCAGCTCTTGGAATTCATCAACGCACAGTTTTTTGCGCAGACGCTGGGAACGGTTAGTCGCCATTGGAACAATCCTCTTAAGTAATAACGGCCGGCACTTTACCAGTTTAAGCGGTCAATTGCCCGACTCTCTGGGTACCGTGGCCGACCAGCTGTAAAAAAAATAACGAAATGGCCGCCACGGGCAAGGCACAAGCTGTTACACCTTGGGGCATAATGCCGACACTTTCATGACCACTGAGGGCTTTTTCATCCATGCCCTCGTTATTTTTCCCCTCTTCTGCAGGGTTTTAATTCATATGATCAAATCGTTGCGTCCACTGTTTCTCGCCGGCCTTCTTCTGCCCCTGGCCCTGCCGGTTTCTGCGGCCACCATCAACACCGCCCTCACGCCTAACGTCGAAAAAGCCCTCAAGGCCAGCAAACTGCAGCCCACTGCACTGTCGCTGGTGATGATCCCGCTCGACGGCCCGGGCAACCCGACCGTGTACAACGCCGACGTCTCGGTCAACCCGGCCTCGACCATGAAACTGGTCACCACCTACGCCTCGCTGGAAATGCTCGGCCCCAACCATCAGTGGAAAACCGAGTTCTACACCGACGGCGACCTGAGCGGCGGCATCCTCAACGGCAACCTGTACCTCAAGGGTGGCGGCGATCCGAAGTTGAACATGGAAAAACTCTGGCTGCTGATGCGCGACCTGCGCGCCAACGGCGTGACCCAGGTCACCGGCGACCTGATCCTCGACCGCAGCTTCTTCATCCAGCCGCAACTGCCCGAGTTCAACGACGACGGCAACGACGAGAACAAGCCGTTCCTGGTCAAGCCGGACTCGCTGCTGGTCAACCTCAAGGCCCTGCGCTTTGTGGCGCGCAATGACGGTGGCCGGGTGCTGATCTCGGTGGAGCCGCCGATTGCCAGCGTGCACATCGAGAACACGGTCAAGGCGCTCAATTCCAAACAGTGCACCGGTGGCGTGCGCTACAACCCGGTGACCCAGCCTGATGGCAGCGTGACCGTGACCGTCGCCGGTCAACTGGGCGATGGCTGCAGCTCGCAGACTTACCTGTCGCTGCTCGACCACGCGACCTACACCGCCGGTGCTGTGCGCGCGATCTGGAAAGAATTGGGGGGCAGCATTCAGGGCAAGGATCGCCTCGCCGCGACCCCGAGCAGCGCCAAATTGCTGGCCCGCGCCTATTCGCCGGATCTGGCGGAAATCATCCGCGACATCAACAAATACAGTAACAACACCATGGCCCAGCAGCTGTTCCTGAGCCTGGGCCAGAAATACCGCAACGAAGCCGACGGTGACGACGCCAAGGCCGCGCAACGCGTGGTCCGCCAATGGCTGGCGAAGAAAGGCATCACCGCGCCGCACCTGGTGATGGAGAACGGCTCCGGGCTGTCGCGCGCTGAACGCGTCAGCGCCCGCGAGATGGCCAACATGCTGCAAGCGGCCTGGCACAGCCCGTACGCCGCCGAGTACATCAGCTCGCTACCGATTGCCGGCACTGACGGCACCATGCGCAAACGCCTGAAGACCACCGCAATGCGCGGCGAAGCCCACGTCAAGACCGGCACCCTGAACACCGTGCGTGCCATTGCCGGCTTCAGCCGTGACGTCAATGGCAACACTTGGGCGGTGGTGGCGATCCTCAACGACAAGGCCCCGTTCGGCGCATCGTCGGTGCTGGATCAGGTGCTGCTGGATCTGTACAAGCAGCCGCGCTTGCCGCAGACCGCTTCGGCGCTGTGAAAACACAGCCGATCTAATGTGGGAGCGGGCTTGCTCGCGAAGGCGGCGTGTCAGTCACCAAAAATACTGACTGAACTGACGCATTCGTGAACAAGCCCGCTCCCACAGGGGATTGGCGTAACAGGCTAGCTCATCTGCTCAACCCGATCCCGTCCGGCCTGCTTCGCCGCGTACACGCCCGAATCCGCTCGCAACAACAGCGCATCTGCGCCCTCCCCCGGTCGCCAGCTGGCGATGCCGAAACTGGCCGTCACCACCCCGACGACATCCACCGGCGAACTGCGCAGCCCCTGCCATAACTCCTTGGCAAGGATATAGGCGTGCTTGCCGTCGATATCCGGGCACAGCACCATGAATTCCTCGCCGCCCAGACGGCAGAACACATCGGTGCGGCGCAAGCGATGGCCGATGCGTTCGCACACTGCCTGCAACACGCGGTCGCCCACGGCATGGCCGTACTGGTCGTTGATCCGTTTGAAGTGATCGATGTCGAGCATGATCACCGACAGCTCGCCGCCGCCACGCTCGACCCGGGCCATTTCGGTGGTCAGGCGTTCCTGGAAATAACGCCGGTTGTGGATGCCGGTCAGTGAGTCGGTAACCGACAGCGCCCGCAGTTCCTCTTCCACCCGCTTCAGATCGGAAATGTCCGAGATGTAGCCGTGCCACAGCACACCGCCGCCCGGCAGCTCTTCCGGCGTCGCCTCACCGCGTACCCAGCGCAGGCCGCGCTCGGGCAACTGCACGCGGTATTCCTCGCGCCACGGGCTGAGGCTGTCTGCCGACGCCCGGATCGAGCTGCGAACCCGCGAGACATCCTGCGGATGAATGCGGGTGAAAATTGCCTCGGCATTGAGCAGCAGCACATCCGGCTCCAACTCGTAGATCTCGCGGATGCCGTCGCTGGCGTAGATCACGCTGAAGCGTCCGTCGAACTCCATCTTGAACTGGTAGATGCCGCCGGGCACATGGGCGCTGAGTTTTTTCAGCAGCACATCCCGCGCCGCGAGTGCCTCGTGCACGCGCTTGCGCTCGGTGATGTCGATGCAAATCGCCAGATGACCGACCCACAGGCCCTGTTCATCGAGCACCGGGGTGGCGAGCATGTTCACCGGCAGATGACTGCCATCGCTGCGCACCAGCGTCCACTCGCGCGCCTCATGACCGCCCACCTCGCCGCCCTCGACCAGCATCGCGTGACAGGTCGGAATGCTCTTGCCGTAACGCGCGCTCAACTCCGCCGAGCGCGCTGTGAGTTCGCGCGGCAGGTGCAGGTTTTCCAGAGTCATATGGCCAACGACATCGGCGCTGCTGTAGCCGAGCATCTGTTCCGCGCCGGGGTTGAAGGTGTTGATCACCCCGCGCAAATCGGTGGCGATGATTGCAACCTGGGTCGCGGCGTTCAGCACCCCGCGCAATTGACCGTGGGTGCCGCGCAGTTCCTGCTCGCGAGCGTGCAGTTCCTGAGTGCGCAGTTCGACCATGCGCAAGGCGCGCTGGCGCTGGCTGACCAGCACGTAGAGCAACGCGCTGAGCAACACACTCAATAATCCGCCGAGAATCACCACACTGCCGACTGACGAATGATTGGCCTGCATAAATGCTTCGCTCGGCAGAATATCGACCTGATAGTCGTGATCGGCCAGGCGTACAAGGCGCGTCGCCGACAATTCACTGGCGGCCGGTTGATTGCTCGACTCGAACAGTACCTCGTGTTGATCGCTGGTCGACAGATCGAGGATGCGCACCGAGAGGTAGTCATGGAACGCATCCGGCAAACCATCGGCCAGCAACTGACGCATGCTGATCACCGCCATTACGTAGCCAAACGGCCGCCGCCCGGCCTCACGGGTTACGGGCGCCACCAGCAGCACACCGCGCGCGTAAGAGGGTTCGATACTTACCAGGTGCATCGGTTGCGACACCGCAAGATTGCCGAGTTTTTCGGCGCGCTGCAGGGTGTCGCGGCGCAGCGGTTGCGCGAGCAAATCGTAGCCCAAGGGCGAGCCGAGGCGGCTCTGGGTCTGGCTGTACAACACCGGCACGTATTCATCACGCACGGCCGCCAGTTGCAGTTCGTCCTGTGCGTTGAGTTCGCGAATGGTAAAGGTGTTCAGGCCTTCGTCCCGCACACGCTGCTCGAACGCCGGGCGCTCGGCCGCACTGACCCGCGGCGCATACGAATAGGCCTGGGTGCGCAGTAATAGAGGTTGGGTGTAGCCGTCGAACTCGGCACGGGACACGGATTCGGAGTTGGCGAAGAAACGGCGCAGACCGTCGAGGCGCTGCTCCTGATCCTGAAAGCGTTCTTCGATGCGGCTGTAGCGCTCATTGGCGAGCAGTTGAAAACGCTGAAGCAATTGATGATGAAACTGATTGAGGGTGGCCCAGGCGAGCAGCCCCGTGAGAATCCCGCCGGCGAGCAATACCAGCAGCGCGACCAGCCAGGCCGAGACTTCTTCGCTGATAAAACCCAGAATCCTTGGGCGCACGGGGTGCAACGACATAAGGGCAACTCACTACGCCAGTGTTCCGGGAAAGCCCCATTGGCCATGAGTGAGTTATAGCTATTAGCCATTAATTTGGCTAGCGTTGATCGGATCCAAGAGCCGTTAAAAATCAAGGCTCTGTGGATCCAACCTGGACAAGTGTCAACGAGCCGTGATTTTCCAGGCGCGATGAATCTTGGTGTTGCGGGCGAAATCCGGGTCGATGGTCTTCGCGCTGATTTCCTCGACCGCGTAACGCTCGGCCAGGTTCTCCTCCAACTGGAACTTGCGGAAGTTGTTGGAGAAGTACAGCACGCCACCCGGCGCCAGGCGCGCCATGGCCAGGTCGATCAACTGCACCTGATCACGCTGTACGTCGAAGATGCCTTCCATGCGCTTGGAGTTGGAGAAGGTCGGCGGATCGATGAAGATCAGGTCGTACTCGTCCCGGCTGTTTTCCAGCCATGCCATCACGTCGCCCTGCTCCAGACGGTTCTTGTCGGAGAAACCGTTCAGCGACAGGTTGCGGCGCGCCCAGTCGAGGTAGGTTTTCGACAGGTCGACGCTGGTGGTGCTGCGCGCACCGCCCTTGGCCGCGTGCACGCTGGCCGTCGCGGTGTAGCAAAACAGATTGAGGAAGCGCTTGCCGGCCGCCTCTTTCTGAATGCGCATACGCATCGGCCGGTGGTCGAGGAACAGCCCGGTGTCAAGGTAGTCGGTAAGGTTTACCAGCAGCTTGACGCCGCCTTCGCTGACTTCGTTGAACTTGCCTTGCGCGGCCTGACGCTCGTACTGCTTGGTGCCGCTCTGGCGCTCGCGGCGCTTGACCACCACGCGGCTCTTGTCGACGTTCAGCGCCTGCGGAATCGCGGCCAGGGCATCGAACATGCGCGCCGAGGCTTTTTCCGGATCAATGGACTTCGGCGCAGCGTATTCCTGCACGTGCACCCAATCGTGATACAGGTCGATGGCCATCGCATATTCCGGCATGTCGGCATCGTAGACGCGGTAGCAATCAATGCCTTCGCGCTTGACCCACTTGCCCATGGCCTTGAGGTTTTTTTGCAGACGGTTGGCAAACATCTGCCCGCCTTCGCTCAAGCGCGGCTGCTCGATCACCGGAGCCGGGGCTGGCGTCGGCTTGATCGGGTTGCCGTTTTTGTTGAACTTGCGCTCTTGCGGCTCGTCCGGGGTCTGGTCGTAAGCGGCTTGCTCACGCTCGGCCTGACGCTGCTCCGGGGTGCGGCGCTCGCCAGTGACGAACTGATCCGGCAGCACTTTGATCAACAACAGCTTGCACGGCAGCGCGCCGTTCCAGAACGAATACTGTTTGTGGCTGCGAATGCCCATGCGCTTGCCCAGATCCGGCGCACCGGTGAACACCGCTGCTTCCCAGTTCAAGCAGGCCTGACGCAGGCGCTCGCCAAGGTTCTGGTAGAGGTACAGCAGGCTGGCTTCATCACCCAGACGCTCGCCATACGGTGGGTTGCAGATCACCAGACCTTTCTGGTTCTGGTCCGGACGCGGCTCGAAGGTCGCGACTTCACCCTGGTAGATCTTGATCCACTCGCTCAGACCCGCACGCTCGACGTTGTTGCGGCCCGGTTGAATCAGGCGCGGGTCGGCTTCGTAACCGCGAATCCACAGCGGTGGTTTGGCCAGACCGGCAGCGGCACGCTCGACCGCTTCTTCATGGAGTTTTTTCCACAGCGCCGGCACGTGGCCCAGCCATGCGGTGAAGCCCCACTGCTCACGGCGCAGGTTCGGCGCCATGTCGGCGGCGATCATGCCGGCCTCGACCAGGAACGTACCGACACCGCACATCGGGTCAGCCAGCGCGCCGCCTTCGGCAGCAATGCGCGGCCAGCCGGAACGGATCAGGATCGCCGCCGCGAGGTTTTCCTTCAGCGGTGCAGCGCCCTGCTGCAGGCGGTAACCGCGCTGGTGCAGGCTGTGACCGGAGAGATCGAGCGACAGGATCGCTTCGCCGCGATCCAGGCGCAGATGGATGCGCAGGTCCGGGTTGAGCTTGTCGATGGACGGGCGGTCGCCTTGCGGGGTGCGCAGTTTGTCGACGATGGCGTCCTTGACCTTCAAGGCGCCGAAGTGAGTGTTGTCGATCCCCGAGCCGTGGCCGCTGAATTCAACGGCCAGGGTGCCGTCGCTGAGCATGTGGTCCTGCCACTCGACGTCGAGTACACCGTGGTACAGGTCTTCGGCGTCCTTCATCGGGAAACGCTTGAGCACCAGCAATACACGGTTGGCCAGACGCGACCAGAGGCACAGGCGGTAGGCGGTTTCCATGGTCGCCATGCCACGCACGGCGGAGGTGTGCTCGCGGGCTTCTTCAAGGCCAAGCCCGACGGCTTCCTCGATGAGCAGGCCTTCAAGGCCTTTGGGGCAAGTGAGGAAGAGTTCGAAACGATCGGACATGGTATTTCCAGAGCCTTTGGCTAGTGAATCGGCAACGCATTGCCGATCCGGTTTTCAATCAGGCGCTTTTCTAAAAGAGCGCCCGCGTGGCACGAAGGTGTGCCGTTCCATCCCTGCTGCTCGGGTTAAAAGAGCTTAGATGCAAGGACAGATAAAAAAGTTGATGAAACAAAAAGTCTTAAAGCGACCCTTCGTCGCTTAGTACCCCAGCGCAAACGTAGGTCATTCTCACTAAAGGATTAACCCCATCATCCAGCGCGGGGCCGATCATACCGGGGTTTGGTGAAAAAACGTTCATGAAACCCGTCGTTACTTATGGCTGTAGCACTATTTTCGTTACGTCCTTATGACAAAACGATCATTCCCTCGGTGTGACTCATTGGTTAGAACTGAACACAGGTTGACGTCGCAACGGCGTCAACACCTTGGCTCGCCACGCCGGCAGCGAGCCGCCCCCGGCAGAGTTTTTCTGCCAGACCTCGGTTGAGGTCAACGCGACACAAACAGTCAACAAGTGAGGGAAACACCCTATGAGAAGACTTAAGCGTGATCCGTTGGAAAGAGCATTTTTGCGCGGATATCAATATGGCGTTGGTGGCAAATCCCGCGAGCTTTGCCCATTTACTCTACCGTCGGTACGTCAAGCCTGGATCAACGGCTGGCGAGAAGGACGCGGCGACAACTGGGACGGTATGACCGGCACTGCGGGGATCCACAGACTCAACGAACTTCACGCCGTCGGCTGACACAGGGCATTAATTCCGACACGACAATCTGAATTTTTAGCGACTTACCATGCACGTCCTTCCCGGACGGCGGGCTGCGGCCCAGGGGCTCCTTCGAGGAGCCCTTTTTTATGCCTGCAAAATCACTTGAACTGCACACATAACCTGTGGGAGCGGGCTTGCTCGCGAAAGCGGTGCTTCTGTCAGCATCTTCGGTGACTGATACAGTGCTTTCGCGAGCAAGCCCGCTCCCACAAGGGGATCAGCGCAGGGCGGCGATCGCGTCAACGGATTCGCGAATCAACGCCGGGCCTTTGTAGATGAACCCGGAATAGATCTGTACCAGGCTCGCACCCGCCATGATCTTCTCGGCCGCGTGCTTGCCCTCGGTGATACCGCCAGCGGCAATGATCGGCAACCGACCACCCAGCTCAGCCGCCAACACCTTCACCGTGTGCGTGCTCTTCTCGCGTACCGGTGCGCCGGACAGACCGCCGGCCTCGTCACCATGTTCCATGCCTTCGACGCCCACGCGGCTCAGGGTGGTGTTGGTGGCGATCACCGCGTCCATACCGGTCTCAATCAACGCCTGAGCCACTTGCGCGGTCTCTTCGTCGGTCATGTCCGGGGCTATCTTGATCGCCAGCGGAACATGTTTGCCGTGACGCAGGGCCAGTTCGGCGCGGCGCGTGGCCAGGTCCGCCAACAACTGCTTGAGCGAATCACCGAACTGCAGACTGCGCAGGCCCGGGGTGTTCGGCGAGCTGACGTTGACGGTGATGTAGCTGGCGTGGGCGTAAACCTTGTCCAGGCAGATCAGGTAGTCATCCACTGCACGCTCGACCGGGGTGTCGAAATTCTTGCCGATATTGATCCCCAGCACGCCCTTGTATTTGGCCGCCGCGACCCGCGCCAGCAGGTTATCGACACCGAGGTTGTTGAAGCCCATGCGGTTGATGATCGCCTCGGCTTCCGGCAGGCGGAAGATCCGTGGCTTCGGGTTGCCCGGCTGCGGACGCGGGGTCACGGTGCCGATCTCGACAAAACCGAAACCCAGTTGCGAAAAGCCGTCGATGGCCGCGCCGTTCTTGTCCAGACCGGCCGCCAGACCCACCGGGTTCGGAAAATCCAGACCCATGACGGTCAGCGGCACGTTCGCAGGCTTCTTGCACAGCATGCCGTTGAGGCCCAAACGCCCACCCGCGCCGATCAGATCCAGCGACAGATCGTGGGAGGTTTCCGGGGAAAGTTTGAACAACAGCTGACGGGCCAGGGTGTACATGGGCGGCGATGACTCGGGCGGCGAAAAGAGGCGGCGATTATAGCCGGGCAACGCCCCTCGGCGCGAGGCACACAGGCAAATCAGCCCGACTGGCATATGGCGGCCTGCAGGCACGGACAATGGGGTCGTCAGCGGTTTGGTCTGGGCAAAGCCCGGGAAGGTCGCCCGCAGCCCGTACGGGCTGATTTACGCCGTGCATCTGGGCACCGGCGGCTTAGCCCTCCCCCCCCAGCGACATGGCAGTGCTAATGAGGCTGAACCCAGGACGGGTGTGCAGTCTGTCGGCCATTGTGTGGGCGTAAATATTTGCGCTTCACCAAATCGCAGGCAAAGAAAAGCCCGGCCTGAGCCGGGCTTTTCTCAAAGCGGCGAGCTAATTACTTAGCTTGAGCTTCAACCTGCGCTTCTACGCGACGGTTAACAGCGCGACCAGCTTCAGTTTTGTTGTCAGCAACTGGGCGGGATTCGCCGTAGCCGATCGACTGAACGCGGGACGACTCAACACCGTACTGCTGGGTCAGAACTTGCTTAACGGCGTTTGCACGACGCTCAGACAGTTTCTGGTTGTAAGCGTCAGGACCGACGGAGTCAGTGTGACCTTCAACAGTGGTGTGAGTGGCTGGGTACTGCTTCATGAAGTCAGCCAGGTTCTTGATGTCAGCGTAGCTGTTTGGCTTGACGACCGACTTGTCGAAGTCGAATTTCACGTCCAGCTCTACACGAACAACTTCAGCAACTGCTGGGCAGCCATCAGCGTCAACAGTTACGTTGGCTGGGGTGTCCGGGCACTTGTCAACGTTGTCGCAAACGCCATCGTTGTCGCTGTCGGAGCAGACTTCAGCTGGAGCTGGAACTGGAGCAGCAGCTGGCTTGCCGCCGCCACCGAAGTTCACACCCAGGCCAACAACTGGAGCGTAGTTCCAGCGACCGTTGTCCAGTTTGTAGTCAGCATCTACACCAGCGCGGGCGTAGAAGTTTTCAGCGAAGTAGTACTTAACGCCAGCGCCAGCAGTCAGGTAGGTCGACTGGTCGCGACCGGTGTGGCCGTCAGCAGCTACGTTGGTCAGGCTGCCATGCTTCACACCACCAGAAACGTAAGGACGCAGAGCGTCGCCAGCGTTGTTGAAGTGGTATTGAGCGTTCAGACCGAAGTTGTCGCCGTGCAGTTTCTGGCTGCCGGTGCCGTCGTTCGAACGGGTGTGGTTGTTCTTGTCGTAGGTCAAGTTCAACGATACGTCGTCGGTCAAGAAGTAACCGATAGAGGCGCCTGGGTTGAAGCCGTCTTCGACGTGGTTAACGCTGTCGTTGTACTGCTTCTTGTAGAACAGTTCGCCTTCAACTGCGCCTTGGCCTTGTGCCAGTGCGCCGAACGAAGTAGCGGCAATCAAAGAACCAATGGCCAAGCCCAAGGTGTTTTTCAGTTTCATCCGTTAAATCCCCATCTGGTGATTGTGAAGCAGTCCCGCAAACCGGGGGACAACTCGGCGGCAAGTCTATCAGAACTTGCCTACACGTAAGAGATATTTGCGCTGAACTAAGTTTCAGCAATGCCTGCAAATTTCTCACGCAATTTGTCTAGAGCACGTTTGTACCGCATTTTTGTCGCACTCAAACCCATGTGCATGATGTCTGCGATCTCCTGAAACTCCAGCTCTGCGACAAATCGTAGCACCAGAATTTCACGGTCAATCGGGTTCACATACACCAGCCAGCGATCGAGTCCGCCCTTCTCCTCGGGTTTCGGCGCCTTTTCTTCCGACGCTTCTTCCAGGGGGTCCAGACTCAAGGCGTCCATCAAGCGACGCTTTCGCCGTTCCTTCCGATACTGCGTGATGCATTCGTTGTAAGTGATGCTGTACAGCCACGTTTTGAACTTCGATTTCCCCTCGAAGTTCTTCAGGCCGTACAGCACCTTCAGCATCACTTCCTGACAGACATCGTCTGCGTCGCGATCGTTCCCAAGATATCTCGCACAAACGTTAAATAATGTTCGCTGGTAACGCCGCATCAGCTCTTCATAGGCGCGCGTCACGTGAAACAGCTCGGTATGCGAGCGCGCGACCAACTCCTCATCAGAGAGCTCACGGGGGTCATAGCGCGTGGATAGCGTTTGGGCTTTATTCAAAACAAGTCGTGCCGACAGTCAGGTCAATGTCCGCCGCTACCCTCTCAGGGCATTTTGCGGCGGCATACATTAGCAGGGTTTGCCGGGTTAGCGGCTACTCACATGCTGTTCCAGCAGGATCCGATTGGAAAGTGAGACTAGCTCACCCTCATCGGTCAGCAATGTGGTTTTAACCGTGCCGATCTCTTCGATCTGGCCTTCGACCTCACCAACACGCACTTGTTGCCCAACCTGATACAACTCACGCACATAGATTCCCGCAAGAATCTGACCGGCAATTTCCCGGCTTCCCAAACCCATGGCCAGCGCAACGGCCAGACCAACGGTAATCAAAACGATGACGATCACATGGTTCAACAGGTCGGTTTTGACCTCAAGCTGACTGATCGCCACCGAGATACTGATGATGATCACCAGCCCTTGAGCAATTCGACCCAAACCCGAAGCGTAGTCCAGCCCTACGCCTTCTGCCGCACCGCGCACCAGTCCGTTGGCCAGTTGGGCAAGCAAAACACCCACCAACAGCACCAGCGCGGCGCCGAAAACTTTCGGCAAATACAACGCCAGCATGTCCAGCGTAGCTGAAACTCGCTCAAGTCCAAGGGACTCTGCTGCAGAAACCAGGAAAATCAGCAGAACGAACCAGTAGACGATTTTACCGATCAGGGTCGAGATCGGCACTTGCAGCCCGGCCCGCGACATCAATTTGGTCAACCCGGTGCCGCCCATCAGGCGATCGAGGCCCAGCTTGGCGAGCAACTTGGACAGCAAGGTATCGAGCAGCTTGGCCACCACGAAGCCCAACAGCAGCACCACCAGTGCGCCGAACAGGTTCGGGATAAAGTTGGCGACTTTGGTCCACAACGCAGTCATTGCAGTGACGAGGCTCTGAGTCCAGAGATCAAGTTCCATATTCAATCAGCCTTATCAGCAGTGCGAGCGGTAGTTTTACGAAGACGGGAAACCGGCGAAACGTGGGCCGAGCCGTTATTCAGGGCGATCATCAGCGCGGGCAGCCAGCGGCCCAGCAGGCTGAACAGATCACCGGCGCCGACCTGGCGGTTGGCGGTTTTGAGTACGCGACCCAGGCAGGCATCGTCGTCGCGGCTGGACGGCGAGGCGTTGAGCATGTCGCGCAAAGACTGTTCAAACGGATCGTGCATACGCACCTCTCGTGATGTCTGTGAAAGACGCGGGCAAATTTGGTCGGGTCACATGCTGCATTTTCATACCCAGCGCAAACGGCGGAATAACCACCATTGACCAAAGGCCATGGCCAACACCGTCAGACAGGCAATGAGGAAACCATAAGGGCTGCTCGAGAACGGAATTCCGCCCACGTTGATGCCCAACAGACCGGTGAGAAAACTCATCGGCAAAAAGATGCAGGTGATGATGCCGAAACGGTACATCGTGCGATTCATGCGCACGTTCAAACGCCGGTCTTCGGCCTCCAGCACAAGCCCCATGCGCTCTCGAGTCAATTCGAGCTCTTCGAGATAGCGGGTCAGGCTGTTGTTCAATTCGTTCCAGTAGTCGGCGTCATCGTCGACAAACCACGGCAGTTTTATCCGCGTCAGCTGTCCGAAAATATCCCGCTGCGGCGCCAGGAAACGCTTCAGTCCGGCAGCCCGGCGACGGATGTGCAAAATCGAGCCATGCTCGGGGGTATACCGTTCGTCGGCATCCAGTTTTTCTTCCTCTTCATCGACCAGTTCCGACAGGCACGTGACCAGATCCTGCACCTTGTTGGTGAGGAATTGCGCCAGATACAGGATCAGTTCGGAGGAGGTTTTCGGGCCTTTGCCCTCGCTCAACAGCGCCAGCAGTTCATCGGTGGCACGCAGCGGGCGCAGACGCAACGAGATCACGCGCTGGGCGGAGGCGAAAATCCGCACAGAGACCATGTCTTCCGGCTCGGCACCCGGGTTGAGGTTGACCCCGCGCAGAAACAGCAACAGCTCGGCATCCGGCAACGGCAACAGGCGCGGGCGGGTGTTTTCTTCCAGCAGCAGGTCGCAGCTGAATTCATTCAGGCCGCTGGATTTGCGCAGCCAGGTCTGGGTTTGCGGATGACTGCGATCCCAATGCAGCCACAGACTCTCATGAGCCTGCAGTTGCAGATCGTCGAGCTCAGTCCGGGCTATCGAACGCGCACCGCCTTTACCGTCCAGTACCAGGGCATGCACCAGCCCCCACTGCGCGTTTTCTTCCTCGAACATCCGCATCCCTTTGTCGAAAACTTTATTCAGGCATCTTCAGCGGGCTCGGCGAAACGATCACGCCGTTGTTGTCCGCATAAATGAATTGGCCTGGGTGGAACGTCACACCGGCAAACGTCACCGGCACGTTGAGGTCGCCGATACCGCGCTTTTCGGTCTTCATCGGATGGCTGGCCAGCGCCTGGACACCGAGATCGGTCTGAGCGATGACGTCGACGTCACGGATGCAACCGTAGATGACCATTCCTTCCCAGCCGTTTTTCGCCGCTTTCTCGGCGATCATGTCGCCCAGCAGCGCACGACGCAGCGAACCGCCGCCATCGACCACCAGCACTTTGCCGTTGCCCTTGAGTTCGGCCTGCTCTTTGACCAGCGAGTTGTCTTCGAAACATTTGATGGTCACGATTTCGCCGCCGAAGGAATCGCGGCCGCCGAAATTGCTGAACATCGGTTCCAGCACCTGCACCAGCTCCGGATAGGCGTCGCACAGGTCAGGCGTGAGGTAATGGTTCATCGAAAAACTCCTGTAACAAGGAAGACGATCAAGGATGTCGCACTCTGTTGAAACGAGTCCCGGCGGTCGCTGTTTACCTTAGTTCATGCAATGGTCGCTGAACGAACCTGAACAAATGCTGAAACGTAATAGCTAAACAGCCACCAAATATGACCAGAATTGCACAATGCGTCATATCTTAGCCGCAAGCCGATACGAACGAAATGCCCTTTTCAGAGCCTGCGCTCAAACCGCCGCGGCCAGGTCCGGCTTCTCGCCCAGCAGCGGTGTGTGCTGATCCTGCAGCCAGCGCGCCACCAGCGGCCAGACCTCGGCCTGTGCTGCCTTGCTCACCAGCATCTCGACATGCCCGAAATTGTCGCTGAAGCCTTGTTCCCGCCCCAGATTGACGAACTGCTTGTGCTCGGAGCCGATCTGTTCGAACAGTTTGCGACAGGCCCACGCCGGATCCTGATGATCCCCCGCCGCCGTCACCGCCAGCACCGGCACTTGAACCTCGGCAAGCCCGGCCCACCAATCCTTGTCCTTGTCGCCAAAGCGGCCGAACAGGCCGTACCAGCGCATGCTTTCCAGCGCCAGCCCGATCGGTTCGTCTTCCGGGCCGCGCTTGAGGCGCGAGCCAGACAATTGCGCGAAACGCTTGAGAATGAAGCGCCCGCTCCACTCCACCGGCGGGATCTTCAGCGGCCAGTACGTGCGGCTGACCTGGGTGCCGAAAAACGCCGCCGAAGCCACCGCCGGTTCGCCTAAGTATTCACCGCCCAGCGCCGCCGCCAGGGTGATGCCGCCCAGCGAATGACCGATCCAGTGCGGCACCTGCCCGCTCTGCTCACGCACGAACGCGGCAATCGCCGGCAGATCGTATTTGGCGTAGTCGGCAACACGGTTCCTGCGGTATTCCTCGTTGCGCTGCGACAGACCATGGCCGCGCATCTCCGGAATCCACACATCAAAACCCAGTCGCGTCAGATACGCGCCAAGCCCGAGGCCTTTTGGCGAAAACCAGAAGCGTCGATTGGAAAAACTGCCGTGCAACAAAATCACCGGCACGCCACGGGGCGCCGTGTCGTCGGCCATGCCCAAACGGGTGACGGCGATCTCCACGGACCAGTCCGGGCTGTTGCCGGGTTTCAATCGATAAACGTCTTCGCTCAGATCACCGCGTCGTTCGGCGCTGATCAGGGCGACAGGAAACAGGTTGCTGCTGCTTTGCATAATGCTCTTGCACAAAAAAGGGCGGCATCTACAGGAGCCCGCCCTACTCAAATCTCAAAACCCGCCCCTTGCAGGAGTGAGCCTGCTCGCGAAAGCGGTACATCCGTCGACATCATTGTTGCCTGTCAGTCCGTCTTCGCGAGCAGGCTCGCTCCCACAGGGGGAGCGGGCCATTCACCTACTTATCAAGCCTGCGCCTGGCCTTCGGCGAGGAAGAACCAGGTTTCCAGTACGGAATCCGGGTTCAGCGACACGCTTTCAATGCCCTGCTCCATCAGCCACTTGGCCAGATCCGGGTGATCCGAAGGGCCCTGACCGCAGATGCCGATGTACTTGCCGGCCTTGTTGCACGCGGCAATGGCGTTCGCCAGCAGCTTCTTGACCGCCGGGTTACGCTCGTCGAACAGGTGCGCGATGATGCCCGAATCGCGGTCCAGACCCAACGTCAGTTGAGTCAGGTCGTTGGAACCGATCGAGAAACCGTCGAAGAATTCGAGGAACTCTTCAGCGAGAATCGCGTTGGATGGCAGTTCGCACATCATGATGATGCGCAGACCGTTTTCGCCGCGAGCCAGACCGTTTTCGGCGAGCAGATCGATGACCTGGCTGGCCTCGCCCAAGGTGCGCACGAACGGCACCATGATTTCGACGTTGGTCAGGCCCATCTCGTTGCGCACACGCTTCAGCGCGCGGCACTCGAGTTCGAAGCAGTCGCGGAACGATTCGCTGATGTAACGCGAAGCGCCACGGAAGCCCAGCATCGGGTTTTCTTCTTCCGGCTCGTAGAGCTTGCCGCCGATCAGGTTGGCGTATTCGTTGGACTTGAAGTCCGACAGGCGCACGATGACCTTCTTCGGCGTGAACGCCGCAGCCAGAGTGCTGATGCCTTCCACCAGTTTGTCGACGTAGAAGTCGACCGGATCGCTGTAACCGGCGATGCGCTTGTCGACGCTGTCCTTGATTTCCTGCGGCAGGCCGTCGTAGTTCAACAGCGCTTTGGGGTGTACACCGATCATGCGGTTGATGATGAACTCCAGACGGGCCAGGCCCACACCGGCGTTCGGCAGCTGTGCGAAATCGAAGGCGCGGTCCGGGTTGCCGACGTTCATCATGATCTTGAACGGCAATTCCGGCATGGCGTCCACGGAGTTCTTCTTGACGTCGAAGCCCAATTCGCCTTCGAAGATGTAACCGGTGTCGCCTTCGGCGCAGGATACGGTCACGCCCTGGCCATCTTTCAGCAATTGGGTGGCGTTGCCGCAACCCACAACCGCTGGAATGCCCAGTTCACGGGCGATGATCGCCGCGTGGCAGGTACGCCCGCCACGGTTGGTGACGATGGCGCTGGCGCGTTTCATCACCGGCTCCCAGTCCGGGTCGGTCATGTCGGACACCAGCACGTCGCCCGGCTGGACTTTGTCCATCTCGGACACGTCCTTGATGATCCGCACTTTACCGGCGCCGATGCGCTGGCCGATCGCGCGACCTTCCACCAGCACGGTACCGGTTTCTTTGAGCAGGTAACGTTCCATGACGTTGGCCTGGGTGCGGCTCTTCACGGTTTCCGGACGGGCCTGCACGATGTACAGCTTGCCGTCGTCACCATCCTTCGCCCATTCGATGTCCATCGGGCAGCCATAGTGCTTCTCGATGATCATCGCCTGCTTGGCCAGCTCGCTGACTTCGGCGTCGGTCAGGCAGAAACGCGCGCGCTCGGCCTTGTCGACATCGACGGTCTTGACCGAACGGCCGGCCTTGGCCTCGTCACCGTAGATCATCTTGATCGCTTTACTGCCCAGGTTGCGCCGCAGAATGGCCGGGCGGCCAGCTTCCAGGGTGCCTTTGTGTACGTAAAATTCGTCCGGGTTGACCGCGCCTTGTACGACGGTTTCGCCCAGGCCGTAGGCGCCGGTGATGAACACCACGTCACGGAAACCGGATTCGGTATCGAGGGTGAACATTACGCCGGCGGTGCCGGTTTCCGAACGCACCATGCGCTGCACGCCAGCCGACAGGGCGACCAGTTTGTGGTCAAAGCCCTGGTGCACGCGGTAGGAAATCGCACGGTCGTTGAACAGCGAGGCGAATACCTCTTTGGCGGCGCGGATAACGTTTTCCACACCACGGATGTTCAGGAAGGTTTCCTGCTGACCGGCAAACGAGGCGTCCGGCAAGTCTTCGGCGGTTGCCGAGGAACGCACGGCCACGGCCACGTCAGGGTTGCCGGCCGACAGCGCGGCGAACGCGGTGCGGATCTCGGCATTCAGTTTTTCAGGGAATTCGGCTTCCATGATCCATTGACGGATCTGCGCGCCGGTCTTGGCCAGCGCGTTGACGTCATCGACGTCCAGGGCGTCGAGAGCCTTGTGGATCTGCTCGTTGAGGCCGCTCAGTTCGAGAAAGTCGCGATAGGCCTGCGCGGTGGTGGCGAAACCGCCGGGGACCGACACACCGGCACCCGCCAGGTTGCTGATCATCTCGCCCAGGGATGCGTTCTTGCCCCCCACATGCTCAACATCGTGTTTGCCGAGCTTATCGAGGGAAACTACGTACTCTACCAAGGTGATCTCTCCACTAACTGTGTTGGAAAAGCTCAGAAACCGGCAGCTCGGGGGAGCGTTGGCCGGCTGTATGGCCTGGACCTGGAAAATAAGTGAGAATGCGGGCCAATGGCGGCCGGCAAATCGCGCCTATCATATCCAAGAATGCTCATTAGCTTAAGGCCCAAGGTGCAAATGAAACGATCTGCTTTCTTTATCTCCGATGGCACCGGCATTACCGCCGAAACCCTGGGTCAAAGCCTTCTGGCGCAGTTCGAAAACATTACCTTCACCAAGCTCACGCGGCCGTATATCGACAACGCGGACAAAGCGCGGGCCATGGTACAACAAATCAACAAAGCCGCTGAAACCGACGGCTTGCGCCCGATCATCTTCGACACCATCGTCAATCAGGACATCCGTGAGATTCTCGCAACCTCCAATGGTTTCATGATCGACATTTTCTCGACGTTCCTGGCCCCGCTCGAACAGGAACTGACCGAGCATTCTTCCTACACCGTCGGCAAGTCGCATTCGATCGGGCACAACTCCAATTACATGGAGCGCATCGAGGCGGTGAACTTCGCCCTCGACAACGACGACGGCGCGCGCACCCACTATTACGACAAGGCCGATCTGATACTAGTGGGCGTGTCGCGATGTGGTAAGACGCCGACGTGCCTGTACATGGCGATGCAGTTCGGCATCCGCGCGGCCAATTACCCGCTGACCGAAGATGACATGGAGCGCCTGACCCTGCCGACCGCCCTGCGCGCTCATCAACACAAACTGTTCGGCCTGACCATCGACCCGGACCGCCTCACCGCGATCCGCAACGAGCGCAAGCCCAACAGCCGCTATTCGAGCTACGCCCAGTGCGAATTCGAAGTGCGCGAAGTGGAAAACCTGTTCCGCCGCGAGAACATTCCGCATATCAATTCCACGCATTTTTCGGTGGAGGAGATTTCGGCGAAGATTCTGGTGGAGAAAGGCGTGGAGCGGCGTTTCAAATAATTTTGTGGCGTGTTCTGACGCCTTCGCGAGCAAGCCCGCTGCCACACTTTGATCGAGTTCCTCGCGTTGGAATGCGATCGAATGTGAGAGCGGGCTTGCTCGCAAAGAACGATTACACGGTCTCTGTCAATGCCTTGGCCAAGGCCTCGAAACCTGCCTGCAACAACCGGTCATCCCCCACTGAATTGCACACACTCGCCCGAATGAACTGCGGCACCGCGCCATGCCCGACCGCAAAGGCCTCGGCGGTGCTCACCAGGTAATTGTTTTCCTTCAGCTCCGCAGCAATCTGCGATGCGCGCCACAGCACGGGCACCTCGATCCAGAAGTGCGGGCTATGGGCATCGGCCTTGTAGGTCAGCCCCTCCAGCAGCGGCGCGACCAGCGCCTTGCGCCGACCGATCTCGCCGATCTGTTCCTCCAGCAAGCGCTCGGCCATGCCGTTTTCGATCCAGCGGCTCGCCACTTCCATCGCCAACGGATTGGCCATCCAGCACGTGCCACGAATCGCCGAACTCAGGCGCCCGATCAGTGCTTGCGGCGCCTGCAGGTAACCGACCCGCAGGCCGGCTGAAACCGCCTTGCTCAGACTGCCGATCAACACCGAACGCTCAGCGGCGAAATGACTCAGCGGCAATGGCCGCTGACGGGCCAGCACCGCATGCGCGTCGTCTTCGAAAATCAACAGATTGTGCTGCCGGCAGATGTCGGCAATCGCCTCACGCCGCGGGACCGACATGACCGCCGCCGTAGGGTTCTGAATCGTCGGCGTGCAATACAACGCCGACACACGGTGCTGGCGGCAGACGTCGTCCAACGCCGACGGCAGCAGCCCTTGGTCATCCATCGCGACACCGATAAGCTTGATCCCCAATTGACGCGCAACGCCGATCAACCCGGGATAGGTCAGATGCTCGGTGACCACCGTGTCGCCGGCCTTGAGCAGGCCCATCAAGGCGCACAGCAAGCCATGCTGGCCGCCGTTGACGCACAACACCTGGTCGGCGTGCGGCCGAAACGCGCCATGGCTCAACCAGTGCGCCCCCGCCTGGCGATGCCGCAGCAAGCCGCTTTCGGCGGTGTAGCCGGTCAATTGCTGCACGCTGTACGAATCGCTGGCAAGGCTGTGCAAGGTCTGGCTCATGAACGCCGCTTCCTGCCCGGGAATCGGTTGATTACGGCTCATGTCGAAACAGGCGCGCGGCTCATCGCTGACATTGCGAAAGCCTTTGTCCTGCGGCCGCTCCATGCCGCGTTCACGCACGTAAGTGCCATCGCCAACACGCGCCACTACCCGCCCGACCCGCTCCAGCTCGCCATAGGCGCGACTGATGGTGCCGATGGTCACGCCCAGGCTGTCGGCCAACAACCGGTGCGGCGGCAACTTCGCTCCCGCGCCGATCACCCCTTCAGTAATGGCTTTTTCCGCCGCATCCGCCAGGCGCTTGTACTTCACGCCCACGCCATTGACGAGCCCGTCACGCAGGATTGACACCATGGCAATACTTACTTTGACAGTCATTGTCACCCCGAATAGCGTGCTTGAAACAGGTGCAATCAGGGATAACCCTTTTCACCCACCAGGTCAATTTCTCTGCTGTGGAGGACAAAGCATGTCGACTGCCATCGGCGCACCGTTGAACGTCAGCAAACCCTGGCTCGCCGGATTGCTCACCAGCACGCTGTTTCTGATTGTCTGTCTGAGCTGGGGCACCACCTGGCTGGGGATCAAGATTGCCGTGGAAAGCGTGCCGCCGCTGACAGCGGCGGGGCTGCGTTTTCTGATTGCCTTTCCGCTATTCCTGAGCTTCGCCGTGTTGCGCAAGGAGCCGCTGCTGTTCCCACGGCAGAGTCGCTGGTTTTTCGTGTTCGTCACGCTGTCGTATTTCAGTCTGCCGTACTACTTGCTCAACTACGGCGAACTACATGTTTCATCGGGGCTGACCGCGCTGCTGTTCAGTTGCATGCCGGTGTTTATCCTGATTTTTTCCGCGCTGTTTCTGCGCGAGAAAATCCTCCCCACGCAGATGCTCGGCATCGCCATCGGTTTCGCCAGTCTGTTCATGATCATTCGCAGCCAGGGCCTGCATCTGGACCAGGCCGAATGGCTCGGCGTGCTGGCGATTCTGTGCGCCGCGATCATGCATGCGCTGTGTTACGTGGTGACCAAGAAACACGGCAGCGCGATCAGCGTGATCACCTACAACACCCTGCCGATCGGCATCGCCGGGCTGATGTTATTCATTGTCGGACTCAACCTCGAAACACCGGTCTTCAAGGACATCACTGCACGCTCCTGGGGCGCCCTGCTCTACCTCGGACTGGTGGCGTCAGTGGGCGGCTTCATCGTGTATTTCGTCTTGCTCAAACGTTTGAGCCCGGTGCTGCTGTCGTTCGTGTTCATCATTTTTCCGGTGTTCGCCCTGCTCATCGGCGCCTGGTACGAAGGCACGCCAATCTCTCGGGACCTGATGTTGTATTCGACGATCCTGCTGGCCGGTTTCGCGATCACCAAACTGCCACTCAAACGCTGAACAGCGTGAGCACAAGGGCTCACACACAACACTCAACTTTGAACATTGGAGGTTCAAATGTCGGTACACACCATGGAAACCCTCAGCCTGTTTAACAGTGAACCCTACCGGCGGGCCTTTGGTGCTCGGGTAATCGCCGTGGTCGATCAGGCCGTCGTGCTGGAGCACACCCTGTTCTATCCCACCGGCGGCGGGCAGCCGGGTGACACGGGGTATTTCAGCCTGGTGGATGGCACCCGGATCGCGGTGACCGGCACCGTGCGCGATCCTCTGTTGCCGTCGATCATCTGGCATCAGGTGCAGGAGTGTCCGCCGCAGCTGTGCACTGGCGCACTGCTCAACGCCAGCCTCGACTGGCAGCGGCGTTATCAACACATGAAGATGCACACCTGTTTGCATCTGCTGGGCGCGCTTATCGATGCGCCGGTCACTGGCTGCAGCATCAGCGCCGACAAGGGTCGGCTGGATTTCGATCTGCCGGAGATGAGCCTCGACAAGGAGCGCATCACCCGCGATCTCAACGCACTGATCGAACGAGCCTGCCCGGTCAACGTGCTGACCCTGCCGGCTGCGGAGTACCCGGCCCTGCAGGAAAAGATCGGCAGCAAGAGCAGCAGGCCACCGGCGATCCAGGGCGATCTGCGCGTGATCGAAGTCGCGGGCATCGACCTGCAGCCCTGCGGCGGCACGCATGTGCTCAACACCCGGGAAATCGGCCGGGTGTATTGCGAAAAGATCGAGAAGAAAAGCCAGCACAACCGCCGGGTGACCCTGCGTTTTGCCTGAACTGCCAAGCATGGCGAGGATGAAAATTTCTTCACCCAAAACCGACGCGTTCTTTACGTCTTTGTAACATCTCAAACCCTACAATCCGCGCAAGCAGCGCATCCGGGCGAAAACCCCGATGCGCCCGCCCTCTCGGCCTGTCGAATTCAACAGGCCTGCATCACCCACCTCCCACTTGAACCTGAAGAACGAGCGCGCGCTCATTCTCGGTGGGGCGTGCAGACAGAAGCTACGCTCAGACTGCCGCGCCCCACTTGGAACCCGCTGGAATCACTGCTCTTATGAAGAAAGTGTTCCGTCACTACATCCCGGCCACGACCCGGCGCCTGCTGCCCAATCGCTGGGACTTGATCGCCATGCCGCTGGTGATCGGCTTTTTGCTGTTTTTCTCGATCACTGCCCGGGAAACCTGGGCGCCGATCGCCACCTTGCAGAGCGAGGTGATTTCCCTCGACCCGGCCAACCTGCCGGAATATGCCATGCGCACCACCCTGCGCATGCTCGCGGCGATGGTCGCGGCACTGATTTTTACCTTGCTCTACGGCACGTTGGCGGCGAAGAGTCGCCGCGCCGAAAAACTGCTGGTGCCAGTGCTGGACATCCTGCAATCAGTGCCGGTGCTGGGCTACATCTCGTTCACCGTGACCTTCTTTCTGCTGCTGTTTCCCGGCCGGGTACTGGGCGCAGAGTTCGCCGCGATCTTTGCCATTTTCACCAGCCAGGCATGGAACATGACCTTCAGCTTTTACCAGTCGCTGCGCATGCTGCCGCGCGATCTGCTGGAAGTCTCGACCAACCTGCAACTGTCCGGCTGGCAGCGATTCTGGAAACTCGACGTGCCTTTCGCCATTCCCGGGCTGGTGTGGAACATGATGATGAGCATGTCCGGCGGCTGGTTCTTCGTGGTCGCGTCCGAAGCAATCACCGTGGGCGATCAGACCATCACCCTGCCGGGCATCGGTTCATACCTGGCGCTGGCCATCGCGCAGCAGAACCTGCACGCGGTGGGTTATGTGATCCTGACGATGATCGTGGTGATCCTGATCTACGACCAGTTCCTGTTTCGCCCGCTGGTGGCCTGGGCCGACAAGTTCCGCATGGAGAACACCGCCTCGCAGACCGCCGCACCGGAGTCATGGGTACTGAATCTGATCCAGCGCACCCGGTTGATCCAGCGCCTGCTGCGCCCGTTCTCCCGCGTCATCAGCCGGCTGGGCAACATGCGCCTGAACCTGCCGCGCGCGACACGCCAGGCCATCGCGTCGGATAACCCGGCGACGTCGAAGATGATCGACTGGATCTGGGGCACGTTGATCGCGTTGCTGACTGCTTACGCGCTGTACCACATCGTGTTGTATGTCGGCACCGAAGTGACACTCGACGAGGTCGGTCACGTGTTCCTGCTGGGGGTCTTCACCCTGCTGCGGGTAGCCGGCCTGATCCTCATCGCCTCGCTGATCTGGGTGCCGCTGGGGGTGATGATCGGCCTGCGCCCGGCACTGGCGGAAAAGATCCAGCCACTGGCGCAATTTCTCGCGGCGTTTCCGGCGAACCTGCTGTTTCCGGTGTTCGTCATCGTGATCCTGCGCTACCAGTTGAACCCGGACATCTGGCTCAGCCCGCTGATCGTGCTCGGCACCCAGTGGTACATCCTGTTCAACGTGATCGCCGGGGCCAGCGCCTTCCCCAATGACTACAAAGAGGCCGCGACCAACTTCCGCATTCGCGGCTGGTTGTGGTGGCGCAAGGTCATGCTGCCAGGGATTTTTCCGTACTACGTGACCGGCGCCATTACCGCCTCGGGCGGCGCCTGGAACGCCAGCATCGTTTCCGAATTCGTCTCCTGGGGTCAGGACAAAGTCGTCGCCCACGGCCTCGGGGCCTACATCGCCCAGACCACGGCTGCCGGCGACTTTCCGAAAATCACCTTGGGCGTGGTGGTGATGGCGTTCTTCGTCGTGGCCTTCAATCGTCTGGTCTGGCGACCGATGTACGCCGTGGCCGAAAACAAACTCCGCCTGAACTGATGGGATTCGCTGCGATGAATACCTCTACCGAACAAACCGCCGCCAGCCCGCAAATCTACTCGCTCAGCGAGGTGAACCGGGTGTTTGGCAAAGGCAAGGAAGAACTGCAAGTGCTCAGCGGCGTGGACCTGACCCTGCTTGAAGGCGAGATCGTCGGCATGCTGGGGCGCTCGGGCTCGGGCAAATCCACTTTGCTGCGGATCATTGCCGGACTGATCGAGCCTTCGTCGGGCGACGTGCTGTACAACGGCAAACCGCTGCACGGCCCGGCTGAAGGCGTGGCCATGGTGTTCCAGACCTTTGCCCTGTTCCCGTGGCTGACCGTGCTGGAAAACGTCGAAGCCGGCCTGCAAGCCTTGCAGGTCGAGCGCAAGGCTGCGCGCAAACGCGCCCTGGCTGCCATCGACCTGATCGGCCTCGACGGTTTCGAAAACGCCTACCCGCGCGAGTTGTCCGGCGGCATGCGCCAGCGTGTGGGCTTCGCCCGTGCGCTGGTGGTCAATCCGACCCTGTTGCTGATGGACGAACCCTTCTCGGCATTGGACGTGCTGACCGCCGAGACCTTGAGAAATGATCTGCTGGACCTGTGGAGCGGCAAGCAACTGCCGATCAAATCGATCCTGATCGTGACCCACAACATCGAAGAAGCGGTGCTGATGTGCGACCGTATTCTGGTGCTGTCTTCCAACCCGGGACGGGTGGTGGCGGAAATCAAAGTACCGTTCGCCCATCCACGCAACCGCCTGGATCCGGCCTTCCGGCAGATGGTCGATGATATCTACGCGCAGATGACTGACCGGCGCAGCGCGGACGCCAGCGCCGGCAAGCCCGAGCTGAAAATGAGCAGCCCGCTGCCGGAAGTCTCGACCAACCTGATGGCCGGCCTGATCGAAACCCTTGCCGCCGAGCCCTACAACGGCCACGCCGGCCTGCCTACCGTGGCCGAGCGACGCTTGCTGGAAGTGGACGATCTGTTTCCGGTGGCCGAGATACTCGAACACCTCGGTTTCGCCGAGCTCAAGGGCGCCGACATCACCCTGACCGATGCCGGCAAACTGTTCGCCGACTACGGCACCCAGGAGCGCAAAACCCTGTTCGCCGAGCACCTGATCCGCAATGTGCCGCTGGCCGCACGCATCCGCCAGGTGTTGCTGGAGCGCAACGGTCACCGCGCACCGCGGGTGCGTTTCGAGCAGGAGCTGGAGGACTCGCTGACCGAAGCGTTCGTCGAGAAAACCCTGGAAGTGGTGGTGGCCTGGGGTCGTTATGCGGAGATTTTTTCCTACGATGACCACACCGAAACGTTCAGCCTGGAGGATGTCGAGGGCAGCCTCTAGCCCGCGACACGTCCGGGGCCGCAGTCAAATGACAAACAGATCGACAAAGCGGTTCACTGGCGTCGCTTCGAGCGCTTGCTGATCCTTGCACAGGGAGAAGATCGCGTGGCTGCGCTGCCCGGTGAACCGCGTCGCCAGGTTTGCCCTGAACTTGTCCTCCAGCAACGGAATGCCCTCGGCGCGGCGACGACGATGGCCGATCGGGTATTCCACCACGACGTTCTCGGTGCTGCTGCCATCCTTGAAAAACACCTGCACCGCGTTGGCTATCGAGCGCTTGTCGGCCTCCAGATACTCGCGGGTGAAACGCGGGTCCTCGACGATGACCATTTTCTCGCGCAGCACATCGATGATCGGGTGTGCGGCGTGGAAATCGTCCTCGTACTGCTCCGCCACCAGATTGCCGAACGCCAGCGGCACAGCGGTCATGTACTGGATGCAATGGTCGCGGTCGGCCGCATTGGCCAGCGGCCCGACCTTGGAAATGATGCGTATCGCCGACTCGTGCGTGGTGATGACGATGCGGTCGATTTCGTGCAACCGGTTGCGCACCAGCGGGTGCAGGATGACGGCCGCTTCGCAGGCGGTTTGTGCATGGAACTCGGCGGGGAAACTGATCTTGAACAGGACATTTTCCATCACGTAACTGCCGTAGGGCCGCGAGAAGCTGAAGGCGCGTTTGCCTTCGGGTTTCAACGCCAGATCGTTGTTGCTGTGGCTGAACGACACGTCGTAGAAGCCCCACTGCCTGGCCGTCAGCACCCCGGGAATCCCCATCTCGCCGCGCAAGGCAATGTCGGCCAGACGCACGCCACGGCTGGTCGCATCCCCCGCCGCCCAGGATTTGCGCGACCCGGCATTCGGCGCATGCCGATAGGTGCGCAGCGCCTGACCGTCGGCGAAGGCATGGGACAGCGCCGACAACAACTGCTCGCGGTTGGCGCCCATCAGTTTCGCGGTGACGGCGGTCGAGGCGACTTTCACCAGCAGGACGTGATCGAGCCCGACGCGGTTGAAAGAGTTTTCCAGGGCAATCACGCCTTGAATCTCGTGAGCCATGATCATCGCATCCAGCACATCACGCACCGTCAGCGGTGCTTCGCCATTGACGATGCGCTTTTGCGACAAGTGATCGGCCACCGCGAGAATCGCGCCGAGGTTGTCCGACGGATGCCCCCATTCGGCGGCCAGCCAGGTGTCGTTGTAATCGAGCCAGCGCACGATGCAGCCGATGTCCCACGCAGCCTTCACCGGGTCGAGCCGATACGGCGTGCCAGGCACCCGCGCCCCGAACGGCACGACGGTGCCTTCGACAATCGGGCCAAGGTGTTTGGTGCATTCGGGGAAACGCAGCGCCAGCAGGCCACAGCCGAGGGTGTCCATCAGGCAGTTGCGGGCGGTGTCGAGGGCTTCGGCAGATTCGATTTGGAAGGTGAGGACGTAATCGGCGATGTCCTGCAGGACACGGTCGTAGTCGGGACGGTTGTTCAGGTTGACGTTGGCGCTCATGTTCGATTCACTCCTGCAGTGGTTCGTTGATGGGACCTCGGTTCAGGGCTAGTTTTTTATGGTTGAAATGCGATCCATTGTGGGAGTGAGCCTGCTCGCGAAAGCGGTGGATCAGCCAGCGCAAATGTCGACTGACACTACGCCTTCGCGAGCAAGCCCGCTCCCACAGTTTGGTTCGGTGTCGGGTCAGAAAGCGTCGCCGGGCACGCGAACAGTACTGTCCGGCACTAAATGGCCCTGCCTTGAAATGCTATCCCCTGTGGGAGCGGGCTTGCTCGCGAAAGCGGTGGATCAGCCAGCGCAAATGTCGACTGATACGACGCCTTCGCGAGCAAGCCCGCTCCCACAGTTTGGTTCGGTGTCGGGTCAAAAAACGTCGCCGGGTACGCGAACATTACTGTTCAGCACTAAATGCTCCTGCCTTGAAATGCTATCCCCTGTGGGAGCGGGCTTGCTCGCGAAAGCGGTGGGTCAGGCAGCGCAAATGTCGACTGACACTACGCCTTCGCGAGCAAGCCCGCTCCCACAGTTTTGTCCGGTGTCGGGTCAGAAAACGTCGCCGGGCACGCGAACATTACTGTCCGGCACTAAATGCTCCTGCCTTGAAATGCTATCCCCTGTGGGAGCGGGCTTGCTCGCGAAAGCGGTGGATCAGCCAGCGCAAATGTCGACTGATACGACGCCTTCGCGAGCAAGCCCGCTCCCACAGTTCTGTTCGGTGCTGGGTCAGAAAGCGTCGCCGGGCACGCGAACAGTACTGTCCGGCACTAAATGGCCCTGCCTTGAAATGCTATCCCCTGTGGGAGCGAGCCTGCTCGCGAAAGCGGTGGGTCAGGCAGCGCAAATGTCGACTGACACTACGCCTTCGCGAGCAAGCCCGCTCCCACAGTTTTGTTCGGTGTCGGGTCAGAAAGCGGCGCCGGGCACGCGAACAGTACTGTCCGGCACTAAATGGCCCTGCCTTGAAATGCTATCCCCTGTGGGAGCGAGCCTGCTCGCGAAAGAGGTGTGTCAGCCAACGCAAATGTCGACTGATACGACGCCTTCGCGAGCAAGCCCGCTCCCACAGTTTTGTCCGGTGTCGGGTCAGAAAGCGTCGCCGGGCACGCGAACATTACTGTACGGCACTAAATGCTCCTGCCTTGAAATGCTATCCACTGTGGGAGCGGGCTTGCTCGCGAAAGCGCTGTGTCAGGCAACATCAATGTTGAATGTCAGTCAGCAATCGCGAGCAGGCTCACTCCTACAGTTTTGTCCGGTGTCGGGTCAGAAAGCGTCGCCGGGCACGCGGACGTAGCCTTCCATGAGGACGCGCGCACTGCGGCTCATGATGGCTTTTTTTACCGTCCATTCGCCGTTTTCCAGACTGGCCTCGGCCCCGACGCGCAAGGTCCCGGACGGATGGCCGAAGCGCACGGCATTGCGCTCAACGCCGCCTGCCGCACGATTGACCAAGGTTCCGGAAATCGCCGCCGCCGTGCCAATCGCTACCGCCGCCGTGCCCATCATCGCGTGGTGCAATTTGCCCATCGACAGCGCGCGCACCAGCAGGTCGACATCACCGGCGGCAATCGCCTTGCCGCTGGACGCGACGTAATCCGCGGGCTTGGCGACGAACGCGACTTTCGGCGTGTGCTGCCGCTTGGCCGCTTCATCCAGATTGGCGATCAGGCCCATGCGCAGCGCACCGTAGGCGCGGATGGTTTCGAACATCTGCAGCGCTTTGGGATCACTGTTGATCGCACTCTGCAGCTCGGTACCTGTGTAACCAATGTCTTCGGCGTTGACGAAAATCGTCGGGATCCCGGCATTGATCATGGTCGCCTGGAAGGTGCCGACACCCGGCACTTCCAACTGATCGATCAGGTTGCCGGTGGGGAACATCGAGCCACCGCCGCCCTCTTCTTCCGCCGCCGGATCCATGAATTCGACTTGCACTTCGGCTGCCGGAAAGGTCACGCCGTCGAGTTCGAAATCACCGGTTTCCTGCACTTCACCATGGGTGATCGGCACGTGGGCGATGATGGTCTTGCCGATGTTGGCCTGCCACACGCGCACCACCGCGACACCGTTGTACGGAATGCGGCTGGCATCGACCAGACCGTTGCTGATGGCGAACGAACCGACTGCCGCCGAGAGGTTGCCGCAGTTACCGCTCCAGTCCACAAACGGTTTGTCGATGGACACCTGACCGAACAGGTAATCGACGTCGTGATCAGCCTTGCTGCTTTTTGACAGGATCACGGTTTTGCTGGTGCTCGAGGTGGCGCCGCCCATGCCGTCGATCTGCTTGTCGTACGGGTCGGGGCTGCCGATCACTCGCAGCAGCAAGGCATCGCGGGCCGGGCCGGGAACCTGCGCGGCTTCGGGCAAATCCTGCAGGCTGAAAAACACGCCTTTGCTGGTGCCGCCGCGCATGTAGGTGGCAGGGATCTTGATTTGTGGTGCGTGAGCCATGGTGCTCCTTAACCACAGGCGTGAGAGGTGGATCTCACGCCTGTATCAGTTGATTTAAACGGCAACCGCCGACTCTTCGAGGAAGTCCTGAGCGAAGCGCTGCAACACGCCGCCGGCCTCGTAGATCGACACTTCTTCAGCGGTATCCAGACGGCAGGTCACCGGCACGTCGAGTCGCTCGCCGTTGTTGCGATGGATCACCAGCGTCAGGTCGGCGCGCGGTGTACGGGCGCCAATCACGTCGTAGGTTTCGCTGCCGTCGATGCCCAGCGTCTTGCGGTCGGTGCCCGGTTTGAACTCCAGCGGCAACACGCCCATACCCACCAGGTTGGTGCGGTGAATGCGCTCGAAACCTTCGGCGGCAATCGCCTCGACACCGGCCAGGCGCACGCCCTTGGCCGCCCAGTCACGGGACGAGCCCTGACCGTAGTCGGCGCCAGCAATGATGATCAGCGGCTGCTTGCGCTCCATGTAGGTTTCAATGGCTTCCCACATGCGCATGACCTTGCCTTCCGGCTCCACACGAGCGAGCGAACCCTGTTTGACCTTGCCGTTTTCCATAACCATTTCATTGAACAGTTTCGGGTTGGCGAAGGTTGCACGCTGCGCGGTCAGGTGGTCACCGCGGTGCGTTGCATACGAGTTGAAGTCCTCTTCCGGCACGCCCATTTTCGCCAGGTATTCACCGGCGGCGCTGTCGAGCATGATCGCGTTCGAGGGCGACAGGTGATCGGTGGTGATGTTGTCCGGGAGCACCGCCAGCGGACGCATGCCCTTGAGTGGTCGAGCGCCAGCCAGCGCGCCTTCCCAGTACGGCGGACGGCGGATGTAGGTGCTCATTTCGCGCCAGTCGTACAGCGGCGTGACTTTCGGGCCGGTGTCTTCGTGGATGGCGAACATCGGAATGTAGACCTGACGGAACTGCTCAGGCTTGACCGACGACTTGACCACCGCGTCGATCTCTTCGTCGCTCGGCCAGATGTCTTTCAAGCGGATTTGCTTGCCATCGACCACGCCCAGCACATCCTTCTCGATGTCGAAACGGATGGTGCCGGCGATGGCGTACGCGACCACCAGCGGCGGCGACGCAAGGAACGCCTGCTTGGCGTAAGGGTGGATGCGGCCGTCGAAGTTGCGGTTGCCCGAGAGCACGGCGGTGGCATACAGATCGCGGTCGATGATCTCTTGCTGGATCACCGGATCGAGTGCACCGGACATGCCGTTGCAGGTGGTGCAGGCGAACGCGACGACACCGAAACCAAGTTGCTCCAGCTCCGTGGTCAGCCCGGCCTCATCGAGGTACAGCGCGACGGTTTTCGAACCCGGCGCCAGCGAGGATTTGACCCACGGTTTGCGCGTCAGCCCGAGCTTGTTGGCATTGCGCGCCAGCAGGCCGGCAGCGATCACGTTGCGCGGGTTGCTGGTGTTGGTGCAACTGGTGATGGCGGCGATGATCACTGCGCCGTCGGGCATTTGCCCCGGCACATCATCCCACTGCCCGGAAATGCCCTTGGCCGCCAGATCCGCCACTGCCACGCGAGCGTGCGGGTTGCTCGGGCCGGCCATGTTGCGCACCACCGACGACAGGTCGAAGCTCAGGCCACGCTCGTATTGCGCGCCTTTCAGGCTGTCGGCCCACAGGCCGTTGAGCCTGGCGTACTGCTCGACGAGCTGCACTTGCTGGTCTTCACGGCCAGTGAGTTTCAGGTAGTCGATGGTTTGCTGATCAATGTAGAACATCGCCGCCGTGGCGCCGTACTCCGGGGCCATGTTGGAGATGGTCGCGCGGTCGCCCAGGGTCAGCGCGGCAGCCCCCTCGCCGAAGAACTCCAGCCACGCGCCGACGACTTTCTGCTTGCGCAGGTATTCGGTCAGCGCCAGCACCATGTCGGTGGCGGTGATGCCCGGTTGCAGCTTGCCGGTCAGTTCGACGCCGACGCTTTCCGGCAGGCGCATCCATGAGGCGCGACCGAGCATCACGCTCTCGGCTTCGAGGCCGCCGACGCCGATGGCGATCACGCCCAGCGCATCGACGTGCGGGGTGTGGCTGTCGGTGCCGACGCAGGTGTCAGGGAACGCCACGCCGTCGCGCACCTGGATCACCGGGGACATTTTTTCCAGATTGATCTGGTGCATGATGCCGTTGCCCGGCGGGATCACGTCGACGTTCTTGAAGGCCTTCCTGGTCCAGTTGATGAAGTGGAAACGGTCTTCGTTGCGACGGTCTTCGATGGCACGGTTCTTCTCGAACGCCTGCTTGTCGAAACCGCCCGCTTCCACCGCCAGCGAGTGGTCGACGATCAGTTGCGTCGGCACCACCGGGTTGACCTGTGCCGGGTCGCCGCCCTGCAGGGCGATAGCGTCACGCAGGCCGGCGAGGTTGACCAGTGCGGTCTGGCCGAGAATGTCGTGGCACACCACGCGCGCCGGGAACCACGGGAAGTCGAGGTCGCGTTTGCGCTCGATCAGTTGTTTCAGCGAATCGGTGAGCGTGGCCGGGTCGCAGCGACGCACGAGGTTTTCCGCCAGCACGCGGGAGGTGTACGGCAGGGTGTCGTAACTGCCGGGCTGAATCGCCTCGACCGCCGCACGGACGTCGAAGTAATCCAGGGAGCTGCCGGGCAGGTTTTTGCGGAATTCTGTGTTCATCGGGTCAGGACTCAGGTCACGGTAGTTTCAAAGGGTGGGCACGACACCGGCACTGAATCCAACTCGGTCAACGGTGGGAGGGGGTTTGCTCCCGAATGCGGAGTGTCATTCAACGGATTTGTCGACTGATACACCGCATTCGCGAGCAAGCCCGCTCCCACATTGGCTCCGGTTTATCCCGTTACCTGTGTGGCAGCTTCACCATTCAGCGACGTTCGATTGGCACGAACTTGCGCTGTTCGACGCCGACGTATTCGGCGCTGGGGCGGATGATGCGGTTGTTGGCACGCTGTTCGAACACGTGCGCGGCCCAGCCGGTCAGGCGCGAGCAGACAAAGATCGGCGTGAACAGCTTGGTCGGGATGCCCATGAAGTGGTACGCCGAGGCATGGTAGAAGTCGGCGTTGGGGAACAGTTTCTTTTGCTCCCACATGGTCTTGTCGATGGCTTCGGAAACTGCGAACAGCACCTTGTCACCCACTTCATCAGCGAGTTTTTTCGACCAGCCCTTGATCACCTCGTTGCGCGGATCACTGTCTTTATAGATCGCGTGACCGAAGCCCATGATCTTGTCCTTGCGCTCGAGCATGCCAAGGGTGCCCTTGATCGCCTCTTCGGGCGATGAGAAGCGCTCGATCATTTCCATCGCCGCTTCGTTGGCACCGCCGTGCAGCGGACCACGCAGCGAACCAATGGCCGCGGTGACGCAGGAATACAGGTCGGACAGGGTCGAAGCGCACACCCGAGCGGTGAAGGTCGAGGCGTTGAATTCGTGCTCGGCATAGAGGATCAGCGACACGTTCATCACTTTGACGTGCAGCTCGCTCGGCTTCTTGTCGTGCAGCAGATGCAGGAAATGGCCGCCGATGGACTGTTCGTCGGTTACGCAATTGATGCGCTTGCCGTCATGGCTGAAGCGATACCAGTAGCACATGATCGCCGGGAACGCGGCGAGCAGGCGGTCGGTCTTGTCGCGTTGCTCGGAGAAGTCTTTCTCCGGCTCGATGTTGCCCAGGAACGAGCAACCGGTGCGCATCACGTCCATCGGGTGCGCGTCGGCGGGGATGCGTTCGAGCACTTCTTTCAGCGCTTGCGGCAAGTCGCGCAGCTTGCCCAGTTTTTGCTGGTAGGCGTCGAGTTGCGCCTGGGTGGGCAGCTCGCCGTACAGCAGCAGGTAGGCCACTTCTTCGAACTGCGCGTCCGCCGCCAGTTCACGCACGTCGTAGCCGCGATAGGTCAGCCCGGCACCGGCCTGGCCCACGGTGGACAGTGCGGTTTGCCCGGCAACCTGGCCCCGGAGTCCGGCGCCACTGAGTACTTTTGCTTCGGCCATTGTGTTCTCCAATCTTTTTGAATTTGTATGGGGAAACGTGTGGGAGCGAGCCTGCTCGCGAAGGTGGCTGGAACACCTCGGCGCATCAGGAACACCGCGTTATCGTTAACGCCCATCGCGAGCAGGCTCGCTCCCACAGGATTTTATTCAGCCTTTCTTTTGTGCAAACAACGCGTCGAGCTTCTGCTCGAAAGTGTGATAGTCGATGCGATCGTAAAGCTCCATGCGCGTCTGCATGGTGTCGATGACATTCTGCTGAGTGCCATCGCGGCGGATCGCGGTGTAGACGTTTTCCGCCGCCTTGTTCATCGCGCGGAATGCCGACAGCGGGTATAGCACCAGCGACACATCCGCTCCAGCAAGCTGCTCGGTGGTGTACAACGGCGTCGAGCCGAACTCGGTGATGTTGGCGAGGATCGGCGCCTTCACGCGGTTGGCGAACAGCTTGTACATCTCAAGCTCGGTGATGGCTTCCGGGAAGATCATGTCAGCGCCGGCCTCGATGCACGCGGCGGCGCGATCCAGTGCCGATTCCAGACCTTCAACGGCCAGCGCGTCGGTGCGCGCCATGATCACGAAGCTGTCGTCGGTACGGGCGTCAACGGCGGCCTTGATGCGGTCGACCATTTCCTGCTGGCTGACGATCTCTTTATTCGGACGGTGGCCGCAACGCTTGGCGCCGACCTGGTCTTCGATGTGAATCGCCGCCGCGCCGAACTTGATCATCGACTTCACGGTGCGCGCGACGTTGAACGCCGACGAGCCGAAACCGGTATCCACGTCCACCAGCAGCGGCAGATCGCAGACGTCGGTGATGCGGCGCACGTCGGTCAGCACGTCATCCAGGCCGGTGATGCCCAGGTCCGGCACGCCGAGGGAGCCTGCGGCCACCCCGCCACCGGACAGGTAGATCGCCTTGAAACCGGCGCGCTTGGCCAGCAGCGCGTGGTTGGCGTTGATCGCGCCGACCACCTGCAATGGGTGCTCGCTGGCGACCGCATCGCGGAAACGCTGGCCTGGAGTGTTCTGCTTGGAACTCATGACTCACCTCGTTCAGTGGCTGTCTTATTGTCGGCGCCGTCCTGGTAATGACGGGCGATGTTGCGTTTCGAGGCGCCGATGTGGCGGCGCATCAACAATTCCGCGAGTTCACCGTCACGGTCGGCGATGGCATCGAGAATCCGGTGGTGTTCGGCGAAGGCCTGGCGCGGCCGGTTGGGTGTGGTGGAAAACTGGATGCGGTACATGCGCACCAGTTGGTACAGCTCGCCGCAGAGCATCTGCGTCAGCGTGCGGTTGCCGCTGCCCTGGATGATCCGGTAATGAAAGTCGAAATCGCCTTCCTGCTGGTAATAGCCGACGCCGGCCTGAAACGCGGCATCGCGCTCGTGGGTCTCCAGCACCCGGCGCAGTTCGTCGATTTCTTCGACACTCATGCGTTCGGCCGCCAGACGGCAGGCCATGCCTTCGAGGGATTCGCGGATTTCGTAGAGTTCGAGCAATTCGGCGTGGCTGAGCGACACCACCCGTGCGCCGACATGCGGTACACGCACCAACAGGCGCTGGCCTTCGAGCCGATGAATGGCCTCGCGCAGTGGCCCGCGGCTGATGCCGTAGGTGCGCGCCAATTCAGGCTCGGAGATCTTGCTGCCCGGGGCGATCTCGCCTTTGACGATGGCCGCCTGGATGCGTCGGAAGACGTTTTCCGAGAGCGTCTCGGAGTCGTCGCCACTGATGACCGGGGGATCGAGTTGATCCAGCATATTGTCGACACCTTAAAATCCAATGCGGCAAAAACTAGCCAATTCACCCGCATCAGTCAAAGGATAAATACACATTGTCGACAATCGTCTAATAACCGTCAGTAATCTTCCAATATGGGAGCGAGCCTGCTCGCGAAAGCGCAGTGTCAGTCGAGATCGGTTCCAGGATGCCCGACCGCCTTCGCGGGCGGGCTTGCTCCCACTGGGAATCCTCAAGGGGTATAGACCTGTGCAGGCGCTGGCGCCATAAAACCACCGTGCTAGAATGCCGCCCGCATTTGCTGGCCATTTGCACGGCTTGTCATAAAAAGCTGATAGGCACACGAAGGCGCTTGCGCAAGTTTTGCCAGGAACCTGAACCGAGAACGGAACGCTGCGCACCAGGATTTATGAGACTCAAGCCCTTCCCCACATTTTTTGCACTGTTTTGCCTGCCCGGCCTGGCTGCCGCGGGGGAAAAAACCGTGTACGGCCTCAACGAATATGCATCGCTTGATGGCATCAATCTGCAAGTGGCGGCCAAACTCGACACCGGCGCCAAAACCGCTTCGCTGAGCGCCCGCGACATCAAACGCTTCAAACGCAATGGCGAGTCCTGGGTGCGTTTCTATCTGGCAATTGACGCCGCGCACTCGCACCCGATCGAACGGCCGCTGGCCCGGGTCAGCAAGATCAAGCGCCGCGCCGGCGACTACGACCCGGAAGAAGGCAAAAAGTACACAGCCCGCCCGGTGATCGAGCTGGACATCTGCATGGGGACGGCGCTGCGCAGCATCGAAGTGAACCTGACCGACCGTAGTGCGTTCCAATACCCGCTTTTGATCGGCTCCGAAGCCCTGAAACGCTTCGACGCGCTGGTCGACCCCAGTCTTAAATACGCTGCCGGCAAACCCGCCTGCACCATCGCCGCTCATACCGCCGAGTAATTTCCATGCGTTCTCTAACCTTCCACCTGAAAATCCTGATCACCATTCTGGTGCTCTTGGGCGTTTCGGTTACGGCCTATCAGATTTTCGTGCTCGGCATCCCGGTGACCGAAGACGCCACCGACGACCTGTGGAATATCGACGCCAAGGTCGAGTTCGTCGCCAGCACCAAGGATCCGGTGAAGATCCAGATGTTCGTGCCGCCGCTGAGCCGCGATTACGTCAGCCTCAATGAGAGCTTCATCTCCAATAACTACGGCGTGGCGGTCAATCGTGTCGACGGCAACCGCAAGGTCACCTGGTCGGCACGCCGGGCCAAGGGCAACCAGACCCTTTATTACCGCCTGGTGCTGACCAAGCGTTACACCGCCGAGAAAACCAAGATCAAAGGCCCGACCTTCCGCGACAGCATTGCCATCGAAGGCCCGGAAAAAATCGCCGCCGAAGCCCTGCTCGCACCGATCCGCCAGCACTCGGCCGACGTCGAAACCTTCATTGGCGAGGCGATCAAACGCGTCAACAACGCCAACGATGACAACGTCAAACTGCTGCTGGCCGGCGACCCGTCGACGCCGCACAAGGCGAAGATCGTCGAACTGCTGCTGTCGATTGCCCACGTACCGGTGGAAAAAGTCCACACCATCCGCCTCGTCGCCGATCAACCGCAAACCCCGGAACTGTGGCTGCGCAGCTTCAACGGCAACGACTGGCTGTACTTCAACCCGGAAACCGGTGAACAAGGCCTGCCGACCGACCGCCTGCTGTGGTGGACCGGTGATGAAAACCTGATCACCGTCGACGGCGCGAAGAAAGCCAACGTGACCTTCAGCCTGAACAACAGCGAGATGAACGCGATTCGTCTGGCCAAGCTGACCGACGAAAACACCGACGCCAACTTCCTCGAATACTCGCTGTACGGCCTGCCGCTGCAAACCCAGCAGACGTTCATGATCATGGTAATGATCCCGATCGGCGTGCTGGTGATCCTGATCCTGCGCAACCTGATCGGCCTGCAGACCCTCGGCACGTTCACGCCGGTACTGATCGCTTTGGCCTTCCGCGAAACACAACTGGGCTTCGGCATCCTGCTGTTTACCGTGATCACGGCGCTGGGGTTGTCGCTGCGCTCGTACCTGGAACACTTGAAGCTGCAGATGCTGCCGCGATTGTCGGTGGTGTTGACCTTCGTGGTGGTGCTGATTGCGGCGATCAGCCTGTTCAGCCACAAACTCGGCCTGGAGCGCGGCTTGTCGGTGGCGCTGTTCCCGATGGTGATTCTGACCATGACCATCGAACGCCTGTCGATCACCTGGGAAGAACGCGGTGCCAGCCATGCGCTGAAAGTGGCGATCGGCACGCTGTTCGCCGCCTCGCTGGCGCACCTGATCATGACCGTGCCGGAGCTGGTGTACTTCGTGTTCACCTTCCCGGCGATCCTGCTGATTCTGGTGGGCTTCATGCTGGCGATGGGTCGCTATCGCGGCTACCGCCTGACCGAACTGGTGCGCTTCAAGGCTTTCCTGAAGAAGGCTGACGCCTGATGTTCGGTTTCTGGAAGACCTGGAAGGCCCTGGAGGCCCGGGGCATCATGGGCATCAATCGGCGTAACGCCGACTACGTGCTCAAGTACAACAAGCGCAGCCTGTACCCGATCGTCGATGACAAGATCATCACCAAGGAACGCGCAATCGCCGCCGGCATCCATGTGCCGGAGCTGTATGGCGTGATCTCCACCGAGAAGGAAATCGACAAGCTCGACGAGATCATCGGCGGGCGCAACGACTTCGTGATCAAACCGGCCCAGGGCGCCGGCGGTGACGGCATCATCGTGATCGCCGACCGCTTCGAGGGCCGCTATCGCACGGTGTCGGGCAAGATCCTCGCCCACGAGGAGCTGGAGCACCATATTTCCAGCATCCTCACCGGCCTGTATTCGCTGGGCGGCCATCGCGACCGCGCGCTGATCGAATACCGGGTAACCCCGGACCAGATTTTCAAGAGCATCAGCTACGAAGGCGTGCCGGACATCCGCATCATCGTGCTGATGGGCTACCCGGTGATGGCCATGCTGCGGTTGCCGACCCGCCAGTCCGGCGGCAAGGCCAACCTGCACCAGGGCGCCATCGGCGTCGGTGTCGACCTGGCCACCGGCCTGACACTGCGCGGCACCTGGCTGAACAACATCATCAACAAACACCCCGACACCACCAACGCGGTGGACGGTGTGCAACTGCCCTACTGGGACGGTTTCATGAAACTCGCCGCTGGCTGTTACGAGCTGTGCGGGCTGGGTTATATCGGTGTGGACATGGTGCTGGACCAGGAGAAAGGCCCGCTGATTCTGGAGCTGAATGCGCGGCCGGGGCTGAATATCCAGATTGCCAACGATTGCGGGCTGACCCAGCGTACGCATGCGGTCGAGGCGCATCTGGAGGATCTGAAAGCACGCGGGGTGACGGAGTCGGTCGAGGAACGGGTGGCGTTTACTCAGGAAATGTTTGGGCATATTCCAGCGGTCGAGGGCTGATCCAGCACCGAGGCGCGGCCTTCGCGAGCAAGCCCGCTCCCACAGGGATCTGATCAATACTGAAGATCCAATGTGGGAGCGGGCTTGCTCGCGAAGACGGACTCCCCGCACCCAATCCGCTCATCGCCGACATCCCCTCTAGGAGCAACTCCCGCAGAGGACTACAATCCCCACCCCGCCTCAATGGCCGATCTGCCCCGCCCATGTTGACCTGTTCCGTACACCCGCTGCCCTACCGCACCAATCCCGCCGACTACTTCGCGGCCATCCGTCATGCGCCCGGTGCCGTGCTGCTCGACAGCGGCCGACCGAGTGCCGACCGTGGCCGTTATGACCTGCTCAGCGCCTGGCCGCTGGAACAACTGGCGGTGTTGCCGAACGAAAGCGGCAGCCTGTTCCTGCAACGCCTGCGCGATAACCTGACCCGCCTGGGCGAAGCGCAGCTGCCGGGAGACTATCAGTTGCCCTTCGCCGGCGGCCTGATCGGCTATCTGAGCTACGATTTCGGCCGGCATCTGGAAAACCTGCCGAGCCAGGCCCGGGACGACCTGCAACTGCCCGACGCGCGCTTCGGTCTGTACGACTGGGCGCTGATCAGCGATCACCAGACAGCCACCAGCCAACTGGTGTTTCACCCGTCGCTGGCCGACAGTGAGCGGCAGCGGCTGATCGCGCTGTTCACTCAGCCAGCTTCGGCGACACTGACGCCGTTCACGCTGAACACGCCGATGACCGCCGACCTGTCAGCCGATGACTATCGCCAGGCACTGGAGCGCATTCATCAATACATCCAGGCCGGTGATTGCTATCAGGTCAACTTCGCCCAGCGTTTCCGCGCGCCGTGTCAGGGCGATCCGTGGCTGGCCTATTGCGCGTTGCGCGAGGCCTGCCCGACGCCGTTTTCCGGCTTCCAGAGCCTGCCCGACGGCGGCGCAGTGTTGAGTCTGTCGCCGGAACGTTTCGTCAAAGTCAGCGAAAGGCAGGTAGAAACCCGCCCGATCAAAGGCACCCGCCCCCGTGGCCTGACACCTGCCGAAGACGCGGCCAACGCCGCCGAACTGCTGGCCAGCCCCAAGGATCGCGCAGAAAACCTGATGATCGTCGACCTGCTGCGCAACGACCTCGGCCGCACCTGCCGCATCGGCTCGGTGCGGGTGCCGGAGTTGTTCAGTCTGGAAAGCTATCCCAACGTGCATCACCTGGTCAGCAGCGTGACCGGGGAACTGGCGGATGACCGCGACGCGTTGGACCTGATTGCCGGCAGCTTCCCCGGCGGTTCGATCACCGGCGCACCGAAGATTCGTGCGATGCAGATCATCGACGAACTGGAGCCAACGCGGCGGGGCTTGTATTGCGGCTCGCTGCTGTATCTGGACGTGCGCGGCGAGATGGACAGTTCCATCGCCATTCGCAGCCTGCTGGTCAAGGATGGGCAGGTGTGTTGCTGGGGCGGTGGCGGGATTGTTGCCGATTCGGACTGGCAGGCGGAGTATCAGGAGTCGATTACTAAAGTGAAGGTTCTACTCGACACCTTGCAGAACCTCTAAAAGCTTAAACGCTTCGTCGGAACGCCGCCCGGAGCAAGCCCGCCCCCCCCCTGGAATGCATTCCAAATGTGGGAGCGGGCTTGCTCGCGAAGGCGTCAGACCCGACGACTAAAGACTCAAATCCCGGTTCGAGGCCTTCAAGAATTCCTGCTTCAACTCGGCAAACGTATGCACCGCCGGGAACTGCGGGAACTCGCGAATCACGTTCTCCGGCGCATGGAACAGAATCCCCGCATCCGCCTCGCCCAACATGCTCGTATCGTTATACGAATCCCCCGCCGCAATCACCCGGTAGTACAGGCTCTTGAACGCCAGGACCGACTGACGCTTGGGATCTTTCTGACGCAATTGATAGCTGGTCACCCGGCCGCTGTCGTCAGTGATCAGACGGTGGCAAAGCAAGGTCGGGAAGCCCAGTTGCCGCATCAGCGGCTGAGAGAACTCGTAGAAGGTGTCCGAGAGGATTACCACCTGGAAGCGCTCACGCAGCCAGTCGACGAACTCCACTGCACCGTCCAGCGGCTTGAGCGTGGCGATCACTTCCTGAATATCCGAGAGCTTCAGGCCGTGCTCGTCGAGGATGCGCAGGCGCTGCTTCATCAGTACGTCGTAATCGGGAATGTCCCGGGTGGTGGCCTTGAGGGATTCGATTCCGGTTTTTTCGGCGAAAGCGATCCAGATTTCCGGTACCAGTACCCCTTCAAGATCCAGGCAAGCAATTTCCACAAGACACTCCATTTGCATTGATTATTGGGTCCAGCCAGCCCGAACTCTAGCGACTCCCCTGCCACGGCGCAATGCAGCGGGCACCCCGTAACCCGCCACTTTTTGCTAACATCGCCGCCATATAGAGCGCCCAGCGCCACCGACCTGTAGGAAGCCGCCCTGATGAGCCCAACGTTCGATGTCGTGGAACTCGCCACGACCTATGCCAACAAATCCGCCCAGGACATCCTGAAACTCGCGTTTGCCGAGTTCGGCGATGAACTGTGGATATCTTTCAGTGGCGCCGAGGATGTGGTGCTGGTGGACATGGCCTGGAAGCTGAACAAGAACGTCAAGGTGTTCAGCCTCGACACCGGCCGGCTGCACCCGGAGACCTATCGCTTCATCGATCAGGTGCGCGAGCATTACAAGATCGAGATCGAACTGGTGTCGCCGGACTACACGAAGCTGGAACCGTTCGTGAAGGAAAAAGGCCTGTTCAGCTTCTACAAGGACGGCCATGGTGAATGCTGCGGCATCCGCAAGATCGAACCGCTGCGTCGCAAGCTCTCCGGCGTCAAAGCCTGGGCCACCGGCCAGCGCCGCGACCAGAGCCCCGGCACCCGCAGCGCCGTGGCGGTGATGGAAATCGATACCGCGTTCTCCACCCCGGAACGCACCCTGTACAAGTTCAACCCGCTGGCGCAGATGACCAGCGAAGAGATCTGGGGCTACATCCGCATGCTCGAACTGCCGTACAACAGCCTGCATGAACGCGGCTTCATCAGCATCGGCTGCGAACCCTGCACCCGCCCGGTCCTGCCGAACCAGCACGAGCGGGAAGGTCGTTGGTGGTGGGAAGAAGCAACGCAGAAAGAATGCGGGCTGCATGCGGGGAATATCATCAGCAAGGCGTAAGTCTCTGCCCGAATGATGTCCCCCTGTGGGAGCGGGCTTGCTCGCGAAGGCGTCGTTTCAGTCAACAAATCCAGTGACTGACAGACCGCATTCGCGAGCAAGCCCCCTCCCACATTGGTTTTGTGGTGCCATGAAAAAATGTGTACACACGAATGTCACCATCGGTGCCATTTATGTGTGCACTTTTGGTCTTCACGCCCTGAAAAGTTACATCCCTTCTGCACGTCCCGGCGTTTTGCCACCTGCGCAAAATCCCCTGTCAAAAATAAATACCTGTTCAATCGGTCAATTTATAACCAATTATTTTCAAATACTTAGCGCTCATCGATAACTTTTCGAAATGAGTACGGCTACGCATAGATCGTCAACTGGCACAGATCTGGCTTAAGTGCATACATGTTTTGTATACAAAACTGCAAAACATAAACCCACACTTTCGATCCGCAAGCCTGAAGCGCCCTATCCCGTACAGGCTGCAGATGCCCCGTAACCAGTGATGTTTGCTGGCCGCGACGAAGATTTGTCGAGCCTTCGGCTCATGCACAGTCATCGCGGCCCGCTCATCAGGAGCCTGCCGGAATGCGTACAAGTCTCTCCAACAATATCGCGCTGAATCTGCCCGCCTCGGCCCTCGACCAGCCATCGTCCCACGATGGCCTGGCTGAACCGTTACAACTCAGCCCCCGTCTGCACAACAGCGACCTGGCACCGACCCGGGCCGAAGGTCGGCGCTGGGGCAAATACAGCATCTTCGCCCTGTGGACCAACGATGTGCACAACATCGCCAACTACTCGTTCGCCATCGGCTTGTATGCATTGGGCCTGGGGGGTTGGCAGATTCTGCTGTCATTGGGGATCGGCGCGGCGCTGGTGTACTTCTTCATGAACCTGTCCGGCTACATGGGACAGAAAACCGGGGTGCCGTTTCCAGTGATCAGCCGGATCAGTTTCGGCATCCACGGCGCGCAGATTCCGGCGTTGATCCGGGCGGTAATCGCCATCGCCTGGTTCGGGATTCAGACGTACCTGGCGTCGGTAGTGTTTCGCGTGCTGTTGACGGCAATTCACCCCGGCTTCGCCGATTACGACCACAATTCGATCCTCGGCCTGTCCACCTTGGGCTGGGTATGTTTCGTGGTGATCTGGTTCGTGCAACTGGCAATCCTCGCCTACGGCATGGAGATGGTCCGCCGTTACGAAGCCTTTGCCGGACCAGTGATTCTGCTGACTGTCGCCGCCCTCGCCGCCTGGATGTACACCCAGGCCAACGGCACCATTGCCTGGTCGATCCGCGAACCGCTGAGCGGCGGCGAGATGTGGCGCAACATCTTTGCCGGCGGCGCCCTGTGGCTGGCGATCTACGGCACGCTGATCCTGAACTTCTGCGACTTCGCCCGCTCTTCGCCATGCCGCAAGACCATCAGGATCGGCAATTTCTGGGGCTTGCCGGTGAACATTCTGGTGTTCGCCACCATCACCGTCCTGCTGTGCGGCGCGCAATTTCAGATCAACGGGCGGATCATCGAAAGCCCGACCGAAATCATCGCTTCGATCCCCAACACGCTCTTCCTGGTGCTCGGTTGCCTGGCGTTCCTGATCGTCACCGTGGCGGTGAACATCATGGCCAACTTCGTCGCTCCGGCCTTCGTGCTCAGCAACCTGGCGCCGAAGTACCTGACCTTCCGCCGCGCCGGGCTGATCAGCGCGACCATCGCGGTGCTGATCCTGCCGTGGAACCTCTATAACAGCCCGCTGGTGATCGTGTACTTCCTGTCCGGTCTCGGCGCCCTGCTCGGCCCGTTGTACGGGGTGATCATGGTCGACTACTGGCTGATCCGCAAAGGCCGGATCCACGTCCCGCAGCTCTACAGCGAAGATCCCAACGGCGCTTATTACTACAGCCACGGGGTGAATTTCCGCGCGGTGACGGCGTTCATTCCTGCTGCGTTGATCGCCATCGTCCTGGCGCTGGTGCCGGGTTTCCACAGCATCTCGCCGTTCTCCTGGCTGGTGGGTGCCGGCATTGCCGCCATGCTTTACCTGATCATCGCCAAGCGTCAGCCGCACTACGCCGACGTCAGCGGCGAATCCATTGCCGTCGACAACGTCAGCCATTAACTCCCTCGCGGCCCGGGCTTCGGGCCGCTGAACTGCCCGCAATAAGGACTTCTCATGCGAATTCTCGTGGTCAACGTCAACACCACCGAATCCATCACCCAGGCCATCGCCCGTTCGGCGCAGGCGGTCGCGGCCCCCGGCACGGAAATCGTCGGCCTGACGCCGTTCTTCGGCGCCGACTCGGTGGAAGGCAATTTCGAAAGTTACCTGGCGGCCATCGCCGTGATGGACCGGGTGATGTCTTACGATCAACCGTTCGACGCGGTGATTCAGGCCGGCTACGGCGAGCACGGCCGCGAAGGATTGCAGGAGCTGCTCAACGTGCCGGTGGTGGACATCACCGACGCCGCCGCCAGCACCGCGATGTTTCTCGGCCACGCCTATTCGGTGGTGACCACGCTGGATCGCACCGTGCCGCTGATCGAGGACCGTTTGAAACTCTCGGGCCTGTGGGATCGCTGCGCCTCGGTGCGGGCCAGCGGTCTGGCGGTGCTGGAGCTGGAACACGAGCCGCAACGGGCGCTGGAAGCCATCGTGCAGCAGGCGGAACTGGCGGTAACCCAGGACAAGGCCGAAGTGATTTGTCTCGGTTGCGGCGGCATGGCCGGACTGGATGAACAGATTCGTCGCCGCACCGGAGTACCGGTGATCGACGGCGTGACGGCGGCGGTGACCATCGCCGAATCGCTGGTGCGCCTGGGGTTGTCGACGTCCAAGGTGCGGACGTATGCGACGCCACGGCCGAAACAGATCATTGGCTGGGCGGAGCGGTTTGCCCGCTAGACCGCGTTATCGTGCTTCGCGAACAGGCTTGCCCCTACAATTTGGAATGCGTTCCCCTGTAGGAGTGAGCCTGCTCGCGATGGCCGCAACTCGGTCAAAAGCCGAACTCAGATAGCACTGAACCGCTGCGCCAACCCGCGCTCGGCAAACTGCTCGATCACAAAGTCGACAAACGCCCGGGTCTTGCCCGGCAGCAACTTATGCTCGGCGTAGTAGATCGAGGTGTAGCCGTCGTCGATGTACCAGTCCGGCAGCACCCGCTGCAGCCGACCCGACTCCAGATACCCCGAGGCAAACGGCATGCTCACCAGGGCAACGCCCAGGCCTTGGCTCGCCGCGATACAAGCCGCTTCGGAGTCGCTCATGGTCATGCGCGCCTTGAGCGTCAATGGGCGACAGATCTGTGGATCACGGCCGGTCAACTGCCAGGAACGCACGCGCCCGGTTTGCGGCGAGCGGATCAGAATGCCGTCGTGATACTTGAGTTCGTCCGGTTCAGTAATGGACGGATTGGCCTGCAGATAATCCGTGGACGCCACCAACACCCGATGCGCCGGACTCAGCCTGCGGGCGACGACACCTTGGGGTAACTCGAAACCGCCGCCGATGGCCGCGTCGAACCCCTGCCCGATCAGATCGACCTGGCGGTTATCGAAGTGCCAATCCGGGCTGATTGCCGGGTATCGCCGCAAAAACTCGCCGAGCATCGGCACGATATGCAGGCAGCCGAAAGCCGTGCCCATGCTGACTTTCAGCGACCCCGCCGGAAGCCCTTCGACACTGGCCAGGTTGGCCACGGCATTCTGGATGGTCGTCAGGCTGGCGCTGACCTGACTCAAGAACAACTGACCGGCCTCGGTCGGCGCCAGGCTGCGTGTACTACGCTGGAACAGCCTTACGCCGAGGCGCACCTCGAGCTTCGCCACACTCTTGCCGACAGCTGCCGGAGTCAGGCTCAAGCGCCGGGCGGCCTCGGCAAAACTGCCGACTTCGGCACTGCGCACAAAGCATTCGATGCTACTGAACGTTTCCATGATCGCCACTATAAACTTCTGGTTTACACAGACTATAGCAATCATGGTCTACACGGTTGTCGGTGCGAGGCCGATACTCGGCTCCAACAACAAGGCACCCTGCCTTGAATTTTCTGGAGATCGAACATGACCACTCAACACCTCAGCGGTAAAGTTGCTCTGATTCAAGGCGGTTCCCGCGGCATCGGCGCCGCCATCGTCAAGCGTCTGGCTGCCGAAGGCGCCGCTGTCGCGTTCACCTACGTCAGCTCCACCGCCAAGGCCGAAGAACTGCAGGACAGCATCACCGCCAAGGGTGGCAAAGCCCTGGCGATCAAGGCCGACAGCGCTGATGAAACAGCCATCCGCAACGCGGTCAGCGCCACTGTCGAAGCCTTTGGCCGCCTCGATATTCTGGTGAACAACGCCGGCGTACTGGCCATCGCGCCACTGGAAGATTTCAAACTGGAAGACTTCGACCAGACCCTGGCCATCAACGTGCGCAGTGTGTTCATTGCTTCTCAGGAAGCCGCCAGACACATGGGCGAAGGCTCGCGCATCGTCAACATCGGCAGCACCAACGCCGACCGCATGCCCTTCGGCGGCGGCGGTGTGTATGCGATGAGCAAATCGGCGCTGGTCGGCCTGACCAAAGGTCTGGCGCGCGATCTCGGCCCGCGCGGCATCACCATCAACAACGTGCAGCCCGGCCCGGTAGACACCGACATGAACCCGGCCCATGGTGATTTTGCCGAAAGCCTGATCCCGCTGATGGCGGTCGGTCGTTATGGCACTGCCGATGAAATCGCCGGTTTCGTCGCTTACCTGGTAGGCCCTGAAGCCGGCTACATCACCGGTGCCAGCCTGACCATCGACGGTGGCTTTGGCGCCTGATTGCGCTGAATTCCGGGTACAAAAAAACGCCGCCTCTTTGCAGAGGGTGGCGTTTTTTATGCGTGCTTATCGGCTGATCAAGCCCACTCCAGCGCCGGCAAGCCACAGGCACTCGGGGCGAACGCTTTGAGCGAGCGCAAAATCCCGTCGGCATGGGCGTATTTCTCATCGGCCATGGCCGCATCGGGAATCGCGATGGCTGTCATCCCCGCCGCCTTGGCTGCGGTGACGCCAAATGGCGAATCCTCGAACACCAGACAATCTTCGGGCGCGACGCCCAGACGCCGAGCGGCGGTCAGGAAGATATCCGGCGCCGGCTTGGCGGCACCGACTTCCGGATCGTCCGCGGTGACGATGAAATCGAACAGCGCAAACCAGTCGCGGTGCAACGTGGTTTTCTGGCCAAACGACTGTCGCGACGAACTGGTGCCCACGGCGATCGGAATGTTGTGCGCCTTGAGGTGACGAATCAGTTCCTCCGCACCCGGCATCGCCTGCGCCTTGGGAAAACGCTCGCGCATCAACGGCTCGCGGATCACCAGGAACTCTTCGGCGCTGATCGGCAGATCCAGTGCCTGCACCACGTAGTTCGCCAGATCGTTGGCCCCACGACCGATGATGTTCTGTTTAACGCTCCAATCGAAAGTCCGCCCGTAACGCTCGGCAATGAGCGACGTGACTTCGGTGTAGATGCCTTCGGTGTCCAGCAACAAACCGTCCATGTCGAAAATCACGGCCTTGATCGGGCCAAACGCCTTCATCGGTGCATTCATCATCGGATCCGTTATCAAAAACATCCCAGGCGGCATCGTCGGCGCCGCTGCTCGGACCTGATTAATGGGTTCAGCAGCATAGCGAGGCCAACGGACATTCAGCAACGGGCAATGTCGGCGGGCCGTTGAATGGCTCGCTGATATTTAACGAAATGCCCTACAGCTAACGCCTACTTGCCCGACTTCTTTCCTGTTTGATCCCCCGCAAAGTCCGCGCACCTCTTTCACGTGCGCGAGTGCCTGCGAATGTTCCAAACCGATCGGCTTCTCGCCCTGAACAACAGCATCGGCCCGAGCGGCATTCTGGAAGTCAGCGACTGCTACCGGGGCCAGCGTTATCGCATCACCTTCTTTCCCGATGTTTCCACCGCGCAGGTCAAACCGCTTTACGCCTCTTACGAAGGGATTCTGGGCGGGCTGGAGGGCTGGCTTCGCGACGAGTGGGCGGGGTTTCAGCCTTTGTGGACGGAATTTTCCGGCGCCGGTTTCGGTGATCGTTACCGCCAGTTGCAACAGGCCGACTGGCGCGGGTTAGAGAAGGCCCTGCACGACATCTGGGATGACATTAAACAGCTGTTCGCCCTGCTCGCCGACCTGCAGGCCAACAGTGAAAAACTGCTGCAGCATGCGAGCGCGTTGAAGCCACTGCTGGTCAATGCCCGCGACGTGCCATTGAAGCCGACGCCGGCGATCCCGCTGAACATTCGTCAGGCTGACTCGCAGGTGTTGACCGTGCCGAACCCCGCGCCTATGGCACGGGACAAATCGCGGATCACAACCCGGATGGAGCATCACGAACCTCGCGACGACGCTTCGAATCAAGCGAAAAACCCCAACGGCGACAGCGCCGATTGCGCCCTGCTGACCTGCACCAATGGCTGTCCGGTGTCGATGGTCACCGGCGAAGAACTGCTGACCCTCACCGATGGCACGCTCGATGGGCGCCTGTCGTTCGAGTTCACCCGGTTGTATCGCACCAGCGCGGTCGAGATCGACGTCGGTCTGGGGTTTGGCTGGAGTCATTCGCTGGCGCATCGCTTGGCGTTTGATGGCGATTTTGTGGTCTGGGTGGACCACGAAAACCGCCGTACGCGGTTTCCCTTGCCCAGTGTTGAACGGCCGGCGATTCACAACAGCCTGTCGCGGGCGGCGATTTTTCTGGGGGATGAGCCGGAGGAGCTGATTGTTGCGCTGGCCGGGGATGCGGCGCGGTTTTATCACTTTCGCGCCGGGCGGTTGGGGGCGATCAGTGATGCGTATGGCAATCGGCTGACCGTTTCTCGCGATCATCAGGAGCGGATTGTTCGTCTCGACAATGGCGCGGGGCGGTCGCTGCTGTTGCGTTATGACCGGGCGCAACTGGTCGCTGTCGACTATCAGTCCTTTGGCTCTGACGGGACTGGCTGGCATACCGAACAGACCCTGATCAGCTACCGCTACGACGCCCGCCAGCGTCTGCTGGAAGCGACCCATTCGGTTGGTGACAGCGAGCGTTACGACTACGACGACGCCCACGTTATCCTGCAGCGGCAATTGACCGGTGGTGCGAGCTTCTTCTGGGAGTGGGAGCGTTCCAGCACCGCCTGATCGGCCTGACCCGCCCCGACGGCAACACCGCGTCCTACCAGTACGACGCCTTCGGCCGGCGCATCCGCAAGACCGTCGACGGGGTCAGCACCGAGTTCTTCTGGCAAGGCGACCACCTCGTCGCCGAAAGCAGCCCGACCCACCACCGCAGCTACGTCTACGAACCCGGCACCTTCCGCCCAATGGCGCTGCTCGACGGCAAAGGCCCGAAAAAAGCCTGCCCGTTCTACTACCAACTCGACCACCTCGGCACCCCGCAGGAACTCACCGACTACAGCGGCGAAATCGTCTGGTCGGCGCAGTACGACGCCTACGGCAAAGTCTCGGCGATCACCCTGGCGGGCGAAGACTACCTGGATCAGCCGCTGCGTTTTCAGGGGCAGTATTTCGATGCGGAAAGCGGACTGCATTACAACCGGCACCGGTATTACGACCCGAGGTTGGGGCGGTATCTGACGCCGGATCCCATCAAGCTGGCGGGTGGGCTGAATCAGTATCGGTATGTGCCGAATCCGACGGGGTGGGTGGATCCGTTGGGGTTGACGTCGAACTGCCCGCCGCCGGTGAATCAAGGTACTCGTGTGGAGTGTTTATACAAAGGAGAGGTGCGATCAGGGTATTTGTTATTGATGGGAAACAATCGGAAAGGTGAAGCAAAATTTGCTTTCGCAGGCACCAACTCGAATGATGAAAATTACGACGCTACACACCAAGAGTGGAAAAGAATTTTGGCGGACAATCAATGGCAACGCACAAGATAAAACTGTGAGGCCTGCTCATGATTAGGACATACAAAGCATTAGTCGTCGGAATCGATCCAGTCGTAGAAGACGCTATTGAACTGGTAATTGAGGATTTTTCGGTACGGTGCTTCGTCAGTTACAGCCCTTCAAAAATAGAGGTGGGCGGTACTTACGAAGTGGAGTTCGAAATGCTGTTGCCCGATGAAGAGTGCGTATCAGCCAGTGAATATAAAAAAAAGCAGATTGAGAGGATTGATGATGGGCTCTCCTGTGACATTTATGGCTACTTGGATGGAGAGGTCTTCCGGTCTGTTGTCGATTTTGCTGATCAGGATATCCACTACGAATACCCCCATCTGAATGGGCACTTCATTAAAGTCAGCGCGGACAGGATTGATGTCTCATTCTGTTCAATAGCCAGTTAAAGCGATGCTGTGGGCGTTTCATCGACATCATCCTCCTTCTGCTCACCACCCATCTCACACCTCGCAAAGGGCCTGACAGAACCTCAGGCCCTGAAGATTCGAAAGCAGCACTACCTCGGTCGATCAAAGGAACAAGCAATTACTGCTCATCCTCATCCTCTTCATACTCCTCATCCAAAGCATCATCCGCATCATTCAGCGGCACGGTCGCATCATCCATCAGCGACCCCGGATCCTCGTTCCCCGGATCATTGATAAACGGCAGACCGCTCGGGCCTTTTTCTTCCTTGCCTTCAGTTTCGGGCGTCATGGCAAACCTCTACGTCTAGTGGGTTGTATAACGTTCGAAAAGCCCTACGGCCAATCGTTCCAGCGTCAGACCGCCAGACACGAAAAACCCGGCGCCAGGCCGGGTTTCTTTTCAATCGTCAATCAATGATGGCGGTTTTTATGTTTGTACTTGTTGTGCTTGTGACCGCCACCGGAATGTCCACTTCCGCCGTCGCCACCCAGGTTGTTGCCCACCGCACCACCGGCCGCGCCGCCCAATCCTGCACCGATGGCTGAACCGGTGGAGCCGCCCAGGCTGTTGCCAACCACTGAGCCACCGGCAGCGCCGAGGCCACCGCCAATGGCGGCTTCGGTGCGATTGTGTTTATTCGCGCCGACCGCGCCACCCGCCGCTCCGCCAACGCCCGCGCCGACCGCCGCACCGGTGCTGCCACCGAGCTGACCACCGACGACATTACCGAGCACGCCACCCAGCCCGCCACCGACAGCGGCACTGCCATCTCCGGCGGCCATCGCGCCTTGAGCAATCAGTAATCCGAAAAACAGTGCAGACAATGACAAACGCATTTGAACCTCACAGTTCCCGAATCGGGACGGTATGCCCACAGGGCCTATGTCATTTGGAGAGGTTTTCCGGAAAAACGTTCAGCCATGAAAAAGCCCGGCATCGAGCCGGGCTTTTTCTGACAAGCGTTCGCGATCAGTGACGCTTGTGACCCTTGGACAGGTTGGCGCCCACGGCACCACCGGCCGCACCGCCGAGACCGGCGCCAATGGTCGCGCCATTTCTGCCGCCCAGGCTGTTGCCGATCACCGAGCCACCGGCCGCGCCAACACCACCGCCGATGGCTGCTTTGGTCCGGCTGCCTTTGCCCGCGGCCATCGCGCTGCCCGCTGCGCCTGCAACACCGGCACCAATCGCTGCGCCGGTGCTGCCGCCCATTTTCTGGCCGACCACATTACCCAGCGCGCCCCCCAGACCACCGCCAAGTGCAGCAGTGCCTTCGCCAGCCACCGCACCTTGAGCAACCAGAAGACCCAGAACCAGAGCGGGCAACGTTAAACGCATGACAAGAACCTCAAAAATAGGGAGATCAAAAGGGGCCGAGATTGAATGCTGCCGACGGGCTGAAGTCCAGACAAAATCAGCTGCCGCCGCGCACTTGGCGCCGATTGGACAGCGAATTGGCAAAAGGTTTTATCGCAGGCAAAAAAAAGCCCGCTGGGGAGACGGGCTGGAGACTTGCTTTCTAACGGATGGCTTCACCCTACGTCCGTGGACGTGAAAAGTTTGTGAAAAAAATCGGAATCTGCCCACCTGCTTGTAGGAGATTTCCCTTATAAACTTCAGGCATAAAAAACCCCGTTCATAGACGGGGTTATGAGGTAGCTGATTACTTTCTCGACCGGGCCGAGACCTTCGGCAGAAACTTGGCTTTCGGCCCCTTGGGCGCGGTGGACTTGATCTTGCCGGTCTGAACCGGATCCTCGCCAAAGCCCGCCTGATACTCCGTCTGGCCGCAACGGACGCAGTTGTTGAATGAAAATTCAGCGCCATCGTCTTCGATATACGGATCAGTCATACCTTCGCCCCTTTCAAATGGATCGATACCGGCAAAGCCTTTTTGCCTGAAAAAATATCGACCTCCAAGGCTTTTGAGACTAGCCGGTCATTCCTGGACTTGTGATTCAGATTGGCTGATGCCCGACGAATGGGCTGCACCGATTCAACATCTGCAATCCACAGGGCTGAACTGAGCACAAACAGCAAAAAGCCCATTCATCGCCTGAATGGGCTCTCTTGAACCGGCAACGGCATCAACGCAACTTGACCGCCGTACCCGTCGCGAACACGACAACCATGCCACCCTTACCCGCGGGCATGCTGATCTCGAAATCCAGCCCGACCACCGCATCCGCCTGCAACGCCCGCGCCCGCTCCTTGATCTCGTCAGTCGCCTGAACCCGCGCCTCTTTCAAAGCACGCTCCAGCGTCTGCGAGCGCCCACCGAAAAAATCGCGCATGCCGGCAAACATGTCACGGATCACATTCACCCCCTGCACCGACTCCGCGCTGACAATGTCCAGGTACGCGGTGATCTGCCGGCCTTCGATGGTGTGAGTGGTAGAAATGATCATGCAAGCAGTTCCTATGTCCATAAAGGTCGCGATTGTAAACCCTGAACGAGAAACGCCGAGATAGTAGCCTTATAATCGCAGTTCCTGACAGACACGTCGCTTGGCGACGACTGCACCACTGTTAACTTTACGCGCGCACAGCGATACACGAAGGATCACCCATGCAATACACGCTTCGCCTAAAAGGAATGTGCTGTTTTCTGTTCTTCGCCCTCTGTTTCAACGCCGTGCTGCTCTTCGTTCTGCTGTGGTCCGCCCTGCTCTTCCAGCCCTTGCTGGCCTGGTTTGATAATGCGAGCTTTATGGTTAACGCCAACCACTTCCTGGCGGACTTCAAAACGTTGTCGTTTACCGAAAAGTATTACTCAACCCGCGATCAACTCTTCACTCTCTCTAGCCACGCAATGATCGGAAACTGCATTGGCTGGTTCAGCTACCTGTTACTCACTTTGCGAAAAAGGGCAAAACTGGCAATCGTGCCCTTGGGCGTCATGCTGGTGCTCATGTCAGCGCTGAAGCCCGAATGGCTGGTCATGAGCATCTTTGGCTATGTGACTTCGTACATCAGCGCCGTGTTTCTTCACTACCACAGCATGAACGTGCTGCAGTTCTTCATCTCGGATCTCGCCGAAAAACATTACTCCCTGAACAATGTGTCCATGCACCACGAAGCCACGTTCAGAGAGAAATGCACAGAAATCGCCGACGCCATCGGCAGCTCGCCTGAAGCAGTCCTGGACGATATGAATAGAAGGTTGCCGGGCGTGTTATTGGGGATGTACGTCGCGGAACCGGATCGACTGTTCCCTGGGTTTGAATCGCGTTTCGTCCCGAAAAAGCAATGAGCCAAGCCAGACCTGGAACCGCGAGCAGGACGTCAGCATTCGCTCTATCTGCGCCAACACCAGGGTCCTGCCCTGGTGCGAAGAAAATCCGGACGCCAAAAACCTAAAAACCCCTGATCTCTTTCGAAATCAGAGGTTTGGCGTATTGAATTTGGCGGTGAAGGAGAGACTCGAAACTTCAGGCTGGGACAGTGGAGTTTCGGTATTTGAGGCAGCTTCCGAGCCAGCAGCAACACCCAACCGACTAAACGGTGCCTCTCAAGCGCATCAGGTTCAGCAAGGAATCTCGTTCTTGCAGAGCCTATGGTGAGTGGAACGACCTGCCCGACGAGGGCAGCGCACCTTTGATGGCAACGACCGGGACATGCAGCTTGGGTTGTGTGATGTCATAGACCTGAAGTTCACACCCTTCCCCACGATCTACGAAAACAAACTCCGCCAGATAAACCTTTTGCTTCTCGGGAACAAAGGTACTTGTGATCGGTCCGCAGGTGTAATACGAGGAGACAGTCGGATTGGCGGTTACCTTTTTCTCATACTTGTTCTTCGACGGGTTGAATACATAGTCTTCGTTGTAAAGCGTGCGATAACCTGGCGCCGGAATTTGGCTTCTGACCGTCGATGATCCGCCCACTTGCAATGTCTGGCCGGGATCGGCCAGTATTTCCAGCTGGGGGAACTGCTTGGAAACCGCACTATTGAGACGACTGAACCATGCGCCAACTTTATTGCGAAACGGTTTGACGACGGTCCCAAGTTTATCGGGTCGTTTATCCGGGTCGTTTCCTCGAACTACTTCAAAATCTACCGGGTTAGCTGCATCACCTGATGCCTGCATGATCACTTTGGCGTGTAGTTCATCTACGGTGACCGTCTTCTGCTCCAGCATGATGCCATCGGTCCAGAGTGATGGCGCGGAACTGCGAGAATCGGTAACGCAACCGCACAACCCCAAAAATAGAGCCATCATGACAACTGTCTTCACTGCACTTCCCTGCGTTGAACTGCCGATGAGCTTCCAGGCATTTAGCGCTTCCTGAAGGCGATTACAAAACGCCACTATCGCGCAGAATCACAACCTAGGGAAACCGGTGAAACGCGGAAATTTCGCCCTTTTTATTCGAAACGCCAAAGCCTGCTTGTCTGAGCCTGCTTTTGACGCACCGAAACAAAGCATCAGCCCCCCTATTGATCCTATCGGGTTATTTTCCAGACGCCAGAAACCACAAAACCCCTGATCTCTTTCGAAATCAGGGGTTTTGTGTATTGAATGTGGCGGTGAAGGAGAGATTCGAACTCTCGATACAGTTTCCTGTATACACACTTTCCAGGCGTGCTCCTTAAGCCACTCGGACACTTCACCGTATCTCTTCAAACATGTTCTGTCTGTCGAGGCGCGCTAATGTAGTCGAAAGCTTTTCCGATGGCAAACTTTTTTTCAGAATTTTCATGCGGTTAAGAGAAAAAGTCGTTTGGCCCGGCGCTGGACGATGGCAAACCGGCCAATCTCTGGTGATGCCGACCCTTCTATATAGAAGCAGAACGGCGCGCTACGCCGGGTGAGCCGGGAAACGGTGACCAGCGAGTCAGTCACGGCGCTTTACCTGGCCTACGGTGGTGGGTAACGTCTGCCCATCTTTCTTACAAGGAATTGCGTCATGAGTGAGTTGATTGCCTACCACCTCGAAGACGGCATCGCGACCCTGACCTTGAACAACGGCAAGGTCAATGCCATTTCCCCGGACGTGATTGCGGCGTTCAACGCGGCGCTGGATCAGGCGGTGACTGATCGTGCCATTGTGATCATTACCGGTCAGCCGGGGATTCTGTCCGGCGGCTACGACTTGAAGGTGATGACTGCCGGCCCTAAAGAAGCCGTGTCGCTGGTGACCGCCGGTTCGACCCTGGCCCGTCGTCTGCTCTCTCACCCGTTCCCGGTGATCGTTGCGTGCCCTGGGCACGCGGTGGCCAAGGGCGCGTTCCTGCTGTTGTCTGCCGATTACCGCATCGGCGTCGACGGCCCGTTCAGCATTGGTCTGAACGAAGTGCAGATCGGCATGACCATGCACCATGCCGGTATCGAGCTGGCACGTGATCGCCTGCGTCGTTCGGCGTTCCACCGTTCGGTGATCAACGGCGAGATGTTTGATCCAAAGAGCGCGGTGGATGCCGGTTTCCTCGACAAGGTGGTGGCTGCCGAAGAACTGCAAGGCGCCGCCCTGGCCGCCGCGCGTCAGTTGAAGAAGATCAACATGAATGCGCACAAGAACACCAAGCTCAAAGTGCGCAAGGCGCTGCTCGAAGCCCTCGACAACGCGATCATCCAGGACCAGGAACATCTGGGCTAAGCCGCCTCTTCCCGAGCCGAAGAAAAGCCCGACCGTCGTGTCGGGCTTTTTCTTGCGCGTTCGGTTGATCAACCGTCAACCGCTCTAGGACAGGTCTGACGATCACCCCGGAAACATGCGCTTAAACATCGCCTATCTCCGGACTCTATAGCAGCAATTGCCGAAAACAGTGCACATCCGTACACTGCGCCACCTTTTGTCCCGGTGGGCCTGAAAATGCTGTTTGTGTTTCGTATGTTATTGATGGGCCTGCACTTTATTCTGGCCGGTGTATTGGGGGTGATTCTCGGCCTGTGCCGTCCCTTCAACCCCGACAACAGCCGTCTGTGCGCCCGCCTCTATGCTTGGCCGGCCATGTGCATTCTGCGTCTGCGCGTAAAGTCCGACGTCCACGGCTTGATGAACAAGCCGGACAGCTGCGTGATCATCGCCAACCATCAGTCCAACTACGACCTGTTTGTGTTCGGTAACGTGGTGCCGCGTCGCACCGTGTGCATCGGCAAGAAGAGCCTGAAATGGGTGCCACTGTTCGGGCAGTTGTTCTGGCTCGCCGGCAATGTGTTGATCGACCGAGGCAATGCGCACAAAGCGCGTCAGTCGATGCTCACCACCACCAACACCTTGCAGAACGAAGACACCTCGATCTGGGTGTTTCCGGAAGGTACGCGCAACCTCGGTGAAGAATTGCTGCCATTCAAGAAGGGGGCGTTCCAGATGGCGATTGCCGCCGGCGTGCCGATCGTGCCGGTGTGCGTCAGCAGCTACATCAAGCACATGCGCCTGAACCGCTGGCGCAGCGGGAAAATCCTCATACGCTCGCTGCCGGCTATTCCTACAGCAGGGCTGACGATGGATGACATGCCCTTGCTCATGTCCCAGTGCCGCGAACAGATGCGCGAATGCATCGCCGCGATGGATCAGCAGTTGCAAGCTGCGTGATAAAACAGACCCGCCTTGTGCGGGTTTTCTTTTGCCGGGTGAACTGTGCAGATTTCACTGACTCTCAAGCAGCGACACGGCTAAGCTGAAGCCTTGTACTCCCTGCCATCTGCCAAGAAGAAGTGAACCACCACCATGGGTCGAGTTGTTGCTGCTGCGGTTTACAGCGCTGGTAAGAAAGTCACCAATATTACCCTCGATGAGGGTGCCGCCTGGGCCGCCAAGACCGGGCACTTTGTCTGGATCGGCCTGGAAGAGCCGGACGCTCAAGAGCTGGCCAAACTGCAACGTCAGTTCAACCTGCACGAACTGGCCATTGAAGACGCCCTGGAAAAACACAGCCGGCCGAAGCTGGAAACCTTTGGCGACGCATTGTTTATCGTCACTTACTCGCCGATTCGCGAGCATGGCATTTTGCAGTTCATCGAAACGCATATCTTCGCCGGCAAGGGCTACATCATCACCGCCCGCAACGGCCACTCGGCGTCCTATGCGCATGTCCGCCAACGCTGTGAGGCACGTCCATTGTTGCTGGAGCACGGGGAAGATTTCGTCCTCTATGCAATCCTGGATTTCGTGATCGAAAACTACCAGCCGGTGGGCGAGGCGATTCATGCCGAGATCGATGAACTGGAGCGCAACGTACTGTGCAGTGCGCTGAACGAACACGACATCCAGAAGCTCCACGGCCTGCGCCGCGATGTCCTGCGCTTGCGTCGCTATGCAGCGCCGATGGTGGAGATCGGTGAGGAGCTGCAGAAGCTGAGCTTTCCGTTCATCGACAAGAACATGCGCCCTTACTTCCGTGATGTGCAGATTCACGTCACGCGGCAGATGGAAGACCTGACCACGCTGGCGGACATCGCCAGCCAGACCATCGAGATCGGTGTGTTGCTTGAGGCTTCAAGACAAAGCGTGGTGCAGCGCAAGTTTGCCGCGTGGGCGGCAATTCTCGCGTTCCCGACAGCGGTGGCCGGGATCTACGGGATGAACTTCCAGAACATGCCGGAGCTGAGCTGGCACTACGGCTATTTCGGCGTGCTGGGGTTTATCACGGTGGGGTGTGTGAGTTTGTGGGCGAGTTTCAAGAAGTCGGGGTGGTTGTAGTAGCGACTGCGTTGGCCGGACAATCCGCGAGCAGGCTCGCTCCCACCTGGATCTTGTTATCGACAAGGATCAATGTAGGAGCGAAGCTTTTCAGGCCGCTTCTGGCTTGTGCGCCACAAAACGCATCATCCATTCCGCAACTGTGGTGCCATGGTGTTCCTGCTCCAGGCTGGCGACGCCTTTAGAGTAGATCTGTGAACCCAGCGCTTCCTGGCGCAGTTCCAGCAGCGCCCGCGAATAGTCGTGAATGAATTCCGGATGGCCCTGGAAGCACAGCACCTGATCGTTGATGTGATACGCGGCAAACGGGCAGAAATCGCTGGAGGCGATGACGGTGGCATTTTCCGGCAGCGCGGTGACTTGATCCTGATGACTGATCAGCAGCGTCAGCTCTTCGCGTACCGGGCTCATCCACGGCGCCTTGGCCGCCAGTTTGTAGTTGTGGGTGCCGACACCCCAGCCCTGAGTGGCGCGCTCACTCTTGCCACCGAGCAGCAGCGCCAGCAGTTGATGGCCGAAGCACACGCCGAGCAGCTTGTCGCCACGCTCGTAACGGGTCAGCAGGTATTGCTTGAGGGTCTGGATCCACGGGTCGGTGCCGAACGAATCAGCCTTGCTACCGGTGATCAGGTACGCGTCAAACGTCTGGTCGTCGCTCGGGTATTCGCCCTGCATCACGTTGTACACGGTGAACTCGGCGGCAATCGGCTGCTGCGAGAACAGGCGCTGGAACATCTGCCCGTAACCCTGATATTGATCGACCAGTTCCGGACGCAGGATGTCGGTTTCCAGAATGCAGATGCGTAGCGACATAAAAAATACCTGACACGTGATGGGAATAATGAACACCCCAGAGCCTGCCTTGAAACACCCCGGCAAGGCAAGCCCCGCAGCGTTCACCCGATCACTTAAAACAGCTCGCCTTTCGCGGCTTTTTCCAGCAACAACGCCGGCGGCGTAAAGCGCTCGCCATATTGCTCGGCCAGATACTGCGCACGCGCGACGAAGTCCTGCACCCCGTACTGATTGATGAACTGCAGCGCACCACCGGTCCATGCGGCAAAACCGATGCCGAAGATCGAGCCGATGTTGGCGTCCGCCGTCGAGGTCAGCACGCCCTCCTCCACACAGCGCACGGTTTCGAGGGCCTGCACGAACAGCAGACGATCACGCACATCCTTGGGCGAAATCTGCCCGTCCGCTTTCTCGAAACGCGTCTTCAGCTCAGGCCACAGATGCTTCTGACCACCCACCGGATAATCGTAGAAGCCAACGCCGGCGGCTTTGCCCGGACGCTTGTATTCATTGAGCAGCAAGTCAATCACGGCGAACGCCGGATGCTCTATCAGCGGTTTCCCTTCTGCTTGCAGGTCTTTGGCCGTTTGCTGGCGGATATGGCTCATCAGGCTGAGGGAAACTTCGTCGGAGATCGCCAGTGGCCCGACCGGCATCCCGGCCTTGCGCGCTTCGGTCTCGATCATCGGCGCACTCACGCCCTCGCCGAGCATGGCAATGCCTTCGTTGGTAAAGGTGCCAAACACCCGCGAGGTAAAGAAGCCGCGACTGTCGTTGACCACGATCGGGGTTTTCTTGATTTGCAGGACGAAGTCAAAACCCCGCGCCAGGGTTTCATCGCTGGTCTGCGCGCCTTTGATGATTTCCACCAGCGGCATTTTTTCCACCGGACTGAAAAAATGCAGGCCGATGAACTTGCTCCGATCCGGCACTGCCGCCGCCAGGCCGGTGATCGGCAAGGTTGAGGTATTGGAGGCAATCACCGCCTCGGCCCCGACCACTAGCTGCGCCGCCGCCGAGACTTTGGCTTTCAGCTCGCGATCCTCGAACACCGCTTCGATGATCAGGTCGCAGCCCGCCAAATCGGCATCATTTTCGCTGGGCTGAATCCGCGCCAGCACCGCTTCGCGTTTTTCGGCGGTCATCTGGCCCCGGGCGACTTTCTTGTCGAGCAATGCCGCCGAATGCGCCTTGCCCTTCTCGGCCGCCGCCAGGTTGATGTCCTTGAGCACCACGTCGATGCCGGCCGAGGCGCTGACGAAAGCGATCCCCGCGCCCATCATGCCCGCGCCGAGCACGCCGACCTTGCGCGTGACATAGGGCGCAAAGCCCTGCGGCCGCGAGCCACCGGCGTTGATTTCGTTGAGCTGAAACCAGAAGGTGCCGATCAGGTTTTTCGAGATTTGCCCGGTGGTCAATTCGGTGAAGTAACGGGTTTCGATCAAGTGCGCGGTGTCGAAGTCCACCTGCGCGCCCTCCACCGCCGCACAGAGAATTTTCTCCGGGGCCGGCAGCGTGCCCTGGGTTTTCGCCCGCAGGATCGATGGCGCAATCGCCAGCATTTGCGCAACTTTCGGATTCGACGGCGTGCCGCCGGGGATCTGATAGCCCTTCACGTCCCAACGCTGCACGGCGTTCGGATTCGCGACAATCCATGCGCGAGCCTTGGCCAGCAGTTTGTCACGATCCGCCGCCAGTTCATCGATCAAACCGGCCTGCAACGCCTGCTGTGGGCGTACCTTTTTGCCTTCGAGCAGATACGGCAGGGCTTTTTCGATGCCGAGCATGCGCACCATGCGCACTACCCCGCCGCCGCCCGGCAGCAGGCCCAGTGTCACTTCCGGCAGCCCGAGTTGCACCGTTGCATCATCCAGCGCCACCCGGTAATGGCAGGCCAGGCAGATTTCCCAGCCACCGCCGAGCGCCGCACCGTTGATCGCGGCGACCACCGGTTTGCCGAGGGTTTCCAGGGTGCGCAGTTGCCCCTTGAGGCTCAGCACCATGTCATAGAACGCTTTGGCTTCGGGTTTGCCGACCTTGATCAGCTCATTGAGGTCGCCGCCGGCAAAGAAGGTTTTCTTCGCCGAGGTTATGATGACCCCGGCGATGCTGTCCTTTTCCGCCAGCAAGCGTTCAACGCAGGCGCCCATGGCCTGGCGGTACACGGCGTTCATGGTGTTGGCGCTCTGGCCCGGCATGTCGATGGTCAGCACGACGATGCCGTCCTGGCCTTTTTCGTAACGAATGGCTTCGCTCATAACAAGGTTCCTTGAATTCGGGGCTCAGAGGCGTTCGATGATGGTGGCAATGCCCATGCCGCCGCCGACGCACAGCGTCGCCAGACCGTAGCGCAGGCGCCGGGCTTCCAGTTCATCGAGCAGGGTGCCGAGGATCGCGCAACCGGTGGCGCCCAGCGGGTGGCCCATGGCGATGGAGCCGCCATTGACGTTGACCTTGTCCGGGTCCACCGCCATGTCCTTGATGAACTTGAGCACCACCGAGGCAAATGCTTCGTTGACCTCGAACAGATCGATGTCCTCCACGCGCAAGCCAGCCTTGGCCAGAGCCTTGCGGGTGGCCGGTGCCGGGCCGGTGAGCATGATCGTCGGGTCAGTGCTGGTCACCGCCGTGGCGACGATTCGCGCCCGTGGTTGCAGGCCGAGCGCACGGCCCTTGGCTTCGGAGCCGATCAACATCAGCGCCGCACCGTCGACGATCCCGGAGCTGTTGCCCGGCGTGTGCACGTGGTTGATCCGCTCGACGTGGCTATAGACCCGCAGCGCCGTAGCATCGAAACCCATCTGGCCGATCATTTCGAAACTCGGCTTGAGCTTGCCGAGGCCCTCCATGGTCGACTCGGCCCGAATGAATTCGTCGTGGTCGAGCAGGATGATGCCGTTCTGATCCTGCACCGGCACCAGCGACTTGTTGAACGAGCCGTCAGCCCGCGCCCGCGCCGCTTTTTGTTGCGAGTGCAGCGCGTAGGCATCGACATCCTCACGGCTGAAGCCTTCCAGGGTAGCAATCAGGTCCGCGCCCACGCCCTGCGGGGTGAAGTGGCTGTGCAGGTTGGTTTGCGGATCCAGCGCCCAGGCGCCGCCATCGCTGCCCATCGGCACCCGTGACATCGACTCGACACCGCCGACCACCACCAGGTCTTCGAACCCGGAACGGACTTTCATCGCGCCAAGGTTCACCGCCTCCAGACCCGAAGCGCAGAAACGGTTGATCTGCACGCCGGCGACGCTGACATCCCAATCAGCTACCTGCACCGCGGTCTTGGCAATGTCCGAACCCTGATCGCCAATCGGCGTGACGCAGCCGAGCACCACGTCATCGACCTGACTGGTGTCCAGCGCGGTGCGGCTTTGCAGTGCGGTCAACAGCCCGGCGACCAGATTCACCGGTTTGACGCTGTGCAGCGCGCCATCGGCCTTGCCTTTGCCGCGGGGCGTGCGTAACGCATCGAAAATCAAAGCTTGGGTCATGACGTCCTCGAACCTGTGCGGTGAGTGAATTTCGTGCTGTCACTGTTGTCCCGCGCCGTCGAGGATTCAATGACCACAGCGCTCAATGACGTTGACGCGCACGCTCAGACGGACGGTCATTCAGCATCGGGTGAACCGGTTCAGGTCGGCGAGTTGTCTAGCAAGCGGGCGGCGAAGAAGCTGGCAATGCGCCTCATGCGTTTTTTATCGCTAGCAGCAGCAAATACATACGAAATGGATCTAAGCCGCGCGTGACGCGGGCTCTAAGGTAGTACATGTACGTCAGGGTCGTCGGGTTTTGCCGAGGCCGACGTTCTTCAACAGGAAGTGCAGCGTTTGCCGTCATGGATATGCAGGCAAACATCAGGAAATAACAATAAAGGCGGTCAAGCCATGTTCAAACAACCGAAAGTACGTCAAGCAGGGCTCATTCTTTTCGCCACGACGCTGTTGTTGATTTTGCCCAACCTCACCAAGGTCATTGGCTGACTCAAGCGGCAGGCGCCCGTCATCGCCACATAAAATGTGACTGGCCCGCTACCCGGGCCAGCGTGGCTGTGCCAACCTTTGCGCACTTGCACGACATGGACGGCGATCTCTTGAAAACGCTTATTGTGTTCTGGGCCTTGCTGCTGAGCATGCCTTTGTCTGCCGCACAGCTGGATTTACAGCTGGGCTCCACCAGCCGCACTTGGCAGACCGCGGAACTGCTCAAGCATCCGCAGGCGCAAACCCTCACTATAAAAAATGATGTGTCCTACAAAAAGGACATGACTTATCGCGTCGTACCTGTGGCGGCGCTGCTCACCGGCATCAAACCGGACGATCACTTGCAGGCGGTGGCGCTGGACGGATTTGCCGCCGAGCTGAGCGCTGCACCGCTGCTCAACAGCAAGGGCGCACGGGCGTGGCTGGCGATCGAGGACCCGGCGCAGCCGTGGCCACCGCTGTCCGAGGGCAAACACAGTGCAGGGCCGTTCTATCTGGTGTGGACCGACCCGCAAGCCGGCAACATCAGCCCCGAGCAATGGCCGTTCGAAGTGGCGAGCATCAAGCGCATGGCGCCAGTGGCCGAGCGCTTCCCTGCCCTGTTGCCGGATTCCAAACTGAAAACCGATGACCCGGTGAATCAGGGTTTTGCGCTGTTCCAGAAGAACTGCCTGGCCTGCCATCGCTTGAACGGTGCGGGGGACGCGCAGTTCGGACCGGACCTGAACATTCCGTTTAACCCCACCGAGTATTTCGGTGCAGATTTCCTCAAGCGTTACATTCGTGATCCGCAGAGCTTGCGTCAGTGGCCACAGGCGAAAATGCCAGGGTTTTCGGTGGAGGTGTTGCCGGATGGGGATTTGCAGTTGCTGATTGGCTATTTGCAGCACATGGCTGGGCGCAAGGTTAAGCCCTGAACACTATCCCCTTGAAGGAGTGAGCCTGCTCGCGATCGCGGTGGGTCAGTCAAAAATGGTCTGACTGACATACCTCGATCGCGAGCAGGCTCACTCCTACAGGGGATATGCGTTATTGCTGTTGCACGGAGATAACCGGCGTCGGCGAGACAAACACCTTCGCATGCATCTGCTCGCTCCCCCCGCCTCGACGCATGCCGCGTACCGGGCAGGCATCCAGGTAATCCAGGCCCACCGCCAGTTTCAAATGCCGCTCTGGCCGGGCCAGTTCGTTGGTCACGTCAAAGCTGTACCAGGCGTCATCGAGCCACGCTTCAGCCCACGCATGGCTGGCCAGATGCTCGCAATCTTCGCTGTACAGATAACCCGAGACGTAGCGTGACGGGATCCCCAGGCTGCGCGCGCAGGCCAGGAAGGCATGGGTGTGATCCTGGCAAACTCCAGCACGCCCGGCGAAGGCTTCGGCCGCGCTGGTATCGACTTCGGTGGAGCCCGGCGTGTAAGTCATGTGCTGGTTCAAGCCGTGCATCAGATCAATCAGCGCGGTGCGATCCCGTCGCTGCTTGCAGGATTTGTCGGCAAACGCCCGCAACGCCTCGTCGGCCTCGGTCAGGCGGGTGAAGCGCAGGAACGGCAGCGCCGACTGACTCTCGTGTTCGGCTTCGCGCAACTCGTCGATGTCGACCTGGCCGCGCGCACCGATGATGATCGCTTCGTGCGGCTCGTCCATGGTCAGCACATGCAGGATGTTGCCGAACGGATCGAGCTGGGCGCGCACCGGACGCGGCAGGTCGAGCTGCCAGCTCAACACGTGCTGACGCTCGCTGTCGTGCGGGGTCAGGCGCAGATACTGGATGCTCGCCCGCACCTGATCTTCATAGTGATAGGTGGTCTCGTGGCTTATGGAAAGTCTCATGCAGCCTCCAGGTATGAACTGTGAATGGCGTTGCCCAGCTGGCGCACCAGCGGGATGAATTCGGTGAGCCAGGCGTGCAGGCCTTCGGCAAGGATTTCGTTGATCCCGGTGTAACGCAGACGCGCGTCCATTTCAGCGGCCAGGCGCTGCGCCGGACGGCCGTTCGCCCCAGGTAACTGGGCGAGGATCTGGTCGATTTCCTCGGTGCAGGCCCGCAACGAGCGCGGCACATCGGCGCGCAACAGCAGCAGTTCGGCGACATGCCGGGCACCGGGGGCATCACGGTAGATCTCGGTGTAGGCCTCGAACGATGAAAGAGCCCTCAGCAGCGCACTCCACTGGTAATAGGCGTGGGCAGTGCCGTCACTGACGGCTTCGGCCTGATCGCCGGCCATTTCATAGCGCGCGTCGAGCAGTCGCAACGTGTTGTCCGCGCGCTCGATGAAGGTGCCGAGGCGAATGAAGCGGAACGCATCGTTGCGCATGATGGTGCCGTAGGACGCACCACGAAACAGGTGCGAGCGTTCCTTGATCCACTCGCAGAAACGGCTCATGCCGTAACGGCCGAGGCCCTGCTCGGCGATCCCGCGAATCTCCAGCCACGTGGCGTTGATGTTTTCCCACATGTCCGCGGTGATCCGCCCGCGCACCGCATGTGCACTGGCCCGCGCTGCGCCCAGGCAGCTGTAGATGCTCGCCGGGTTGGCCGCATCGAGGGCGAAAAAGTGCAGCAGGCGCTCGGCGTGCAGCTCACCGTGGCGCTCCAGGTAATCGTCGAGGGTACCGGTGATCAACAACGGCATGGCCAGTTCGTGCAGACCGTCGCCGCGACCGTCCTGCGGCATCAGCGACAGCGAATAGCTGACATCGAGCATCCGTGCGAGGTTTTCCGCCCGCTCCAGGTAACGCGACATCCAGTACAGATCCGAGGCAGTTCTACTTAGCATGGCAAGCTTCCTTCAATCCTCGACCACCCAGGTGTCCTTGGTTCCGCCGCCCTGGGAGGAGTTCACCACCAGGGAGCCTTCACGCAGGGCGACACGGGTCAAACCGCCGGGCACAACCCGGGTTTCACGTCCGGACAAGACGAACGGACGCAGGTCGATATGGCGCGGCGCAATGCCGTTTTCGACAAAGGTCGGACAGGTTGACAGCGACAGCGTCGGCTGCGCGATGTACGCGTGAGGCTTGGCTTTGATCCGCTCGCGGAATGCATCGATTTCCGCGGTCGTCGCCGCTGGCCCTACCAACATCCCGTAACCGCCGGAGCCCTGGGTTTCCTTGACCACCAGATCCGGAAGATTGGCCAGCACGTGGGAAAGTTCCGAGGGGTTGCGGCACTGCCAGGTCGGCACGTTCTTCAGGATCGGTTCTTCGTCGAGGTAGAAACGGATCATCTCGGTGACAAACGGGTAGACCGATTTGTCGTCCGCCACGCCGGTACCGATGGCGTTGGCCAGTACTACGTTGCCCGAACGATACGACGACAACAGCCCTGGCACGCCGAGCATCGAGTCCGGGCGGAATGCCAGCGGGTCGAGGAACGCGTCATCGAGACGGCGATAGATCACGTCCACCGCTTTCGGCCCGTCGGTGGTGCGCATGAAGACCTTGTCGTCACGCACGAACAGGTCCGCGCCCTCCACCAGTTCGACGCCCATTTCCCGCGCCAGAAACGCGTGTTCGAAGAATGCACTGTTGAAGCGCCCCGGCGTCAGCACCACCACGCTCGGGTCGTCGATCGGGCTTGAGCTTTTGAGGGTGTCGAGCAACAGGTTCGGATAATGGTCGATGGGCGCGATGCGCTGCGCGGCGAACAGCTCCGGGAACAGGCGCATCATCATCTTGCGGTCTTCGAGCATGTAGCTCACGCCGCTCGGAGTGCGCAGGTTGTCTTCGAGCACGTAGTAAGTGCCGTCGCCGTCGCGCACCAGATCGACACCGGAAATGTGCGAATAGATATCGCGGTGCAGGTCCAGGCCCTGCATCGCCAACTGGTACTGCTCGTTGGCCAGCACCTGTTCGGCGGGGATGATCCCGGCCTTGATGATGCGTTGCTCGTGATAAAGGTCGGCGAGGAACATGTTCAACGCCTTGACGCGCTGGATGCAGCCACGCTCGACGATCCGCCACTCGCTGGCGGGAATGCTGCGCGGAATGGTGTCGAAAGGAATCAGGCGCTCGGTGCCCTGCTCGTCCCCATAGAGCGTGAAGGTGATGCCGGCCCGGTGGAACAGCAGATCGGCCTCGCGTCGCCGTTGTGCCAGCAACTCGTCAGGCGTGTCGGCCAGCCAGCGGGCGAACTCCCGGTAATGCGGGCGGACCTGGCCGCCGGCATCGTACATTTCATCAAAATAGGTGCGGATCATGCCGTACTCTTTGTCACCCGGACCTACAGGCCTTCGCAAGGCCCGTGCCAGCGGCATAAACGCTTTGATTTCAATCGGTTGGATAATCACGCCAGCCACACCGCACCATTGCTGTGCGGCAAATGCCCCAACCTGATCGCCCCCGCCTCATTGCGACGCAGTGCTGTCGCCTATCACCAGCATAGTCAGAGTTGATTTCACTGCTTGCGCCGGGCTGCGGATAATCGGCGCATCCGCTGAAAACTTCCCCACTGAAGGCTTCAGCCTCACTGATCCGGACTGCCAGCGCAGTCCCCGCAGGCCGTAACCCTGACCGGTTTCCTCTCCTTATCGGTCTTCCCTTTAGCCACCCTCTCCGGTGGCTTTTTTTTGCCCGGGATTCTTGTTTCAGGGTTTTGCCACGGATGGTTCGGCGGCCAGAAACGACAACGGCCAACCCGAAGGTCAGCCGTTGCTCAATACCTGAAACCAGAGATCAGTTCAGACGATGGCGATTACGCACCTCCTGCTTCACGCCCCAGCCTTCGATGATGCCGCCCAGCGGCTCGACCACGGCAGAAAAGCCTTGCTCGAAGTCGCCGATGTCGTCATAGGTTGCGTACATGACTTTGCTCAATTCCAGCGACCAGGCGCCATCGTCGCGCGCACTGACCTGGGCATTGATGGATTCACCGCGAAATTTGCCTGCTGCTCTGCGCGCCCGCTCCTCGTCCGGGAAAATGGCGTAGAACTCGATGGGATGGAATCGGGAAAAGTCGAAACCGCCTTCTTTCATGCGGCGCAATACATTGCTGCTGATGTCTTCTTGATAGGCTGTGCTCATGAATCGTCCCCCTCGGATAGATGGATAGACTTTCCGTATTCCCGCCCCGGGCCTCTGGCCAAAGTACTGCGACAACGTGGTTGCACGCGGGAAACAAGCATGTAGCTGACAAGACCAGACCTTAGCGATTCGTTCGCTGATCTCGCTTGCAGAGTAGCCTCAAGACAGAGGCGCTGCCAAGGCCTGGCGTATCGGGTGACAAGAAGAATTTCAGATTGGGGTGATGCTGCGGATTTCGATGCTGTTCTGGGATTTCAGGCTTTTCACCCCGGCATCGGCGGTGCGGCCTTCCAGATCGTTCATATCCAGTTCGGCGGCCACGGGCAGGAGCCGTTCCTTGATCAGGCGTGCGGCCTCGTCATCACTGGGGCATTCCGCGCGCTCGAACACCTCATCGACAATTTCACCATGATCGTCCACGAAAGTGACTTTCCACTTTTGCATCGGTGCCTCCTCGATCAAACCCGCAAATGGGCTTACTACTATCTCGACTTTTGGCGAGATTGATCGTTCAAAAGGATTGCATCCGCCGAACATGAAAAAAAATACATCTACTGTGCCGTCGAGCTTCTGTGGGAGCGGGCTCGCTCGCGAAAGCGCTGGATCATTCAACAAATATGTCGAATAACAGGACGCCTTCGCGAGCAAGCCTGCTCCCACAGGGGTTTTGCAAGGTTTTAGTCGTTGCTTGGCTTGTTGATCGCCTGCAGCACGTACTGCGGCAGCGCGAATGCGCCGATGTGGATTTCCGGGTTGTAGTAGCGGGTGACGATGCCACTGCCAATGAAGCGCTGTTGCAGGGTTTCACGGCTCAGCTTGCGGTAGGCCGGGTTGGTCGAACCCCAGGCGAAGGTCATCGAACCACCGATGTAGGTCGGCACGGCCGCCTGATAGAAGTGCCAGTCCGGGAACAGGCTGCGCAGGCGACCGGAGGTGGTTTTGACTTCGTCGATCTGCATGAACGGCGTGCCGTTCTGGGTCACCAGGATGCCGCCATCGTTCAGGCAGCGATGGCAAGCCTGGTAGAAGTTTTCCGAGAACAGCACTTCGCCCGGGCCGATCGGATCGGTGGAGTCGGAGATGATCACGTCGAACTTTTCAGTAGTGGTGGCGACGAAACGCATGCCGTCGTCGATCACCAGGTTCAGCCGTGGATCGTCGTAGGCGCCCTTGGAATGGTCAGGCAGGAATTCCTTGCACATGTCGACCACGGTGCCGTCGATCTCGACCATGGTGATGTGCTCGACGCCGGCGTGCTTGGTCACTTCGCGCAGCATGCCACCGTCGCCGCCGCCGATGATCAGCACGCGTTTGGCGGTGCCATGGGCAAGGATCGGCACATGGGTGAGCATTTCGTGGTAGATGAATTCATCGGCTTCGGTGGTCTGGATCACGCCGTCCAGCGCCATTACCCGACCCATGCGCGGGTTCTGGAAGATCACCAGGTGCTGGTGTTCGGTGCGCACTTCGTGCAGCAGTTTTTCCATGCGAAAACGCTGGCCGTAGCCTTCGTAGAGGGTTTCCAGGTATTCGCTGGTCTTGGTGACGGTCATGGTCAAGTGCTCCGATGAATGCGCAGGCGTTGATCGTGGGGACGATTGCCCGGGAAAGGCGCGCATTCTACGTTGCCGAAGATGACAGGTCGAACCTCAGTTCATCGGCCAACCACAATCCCTTGTAGGAGTGAGCCTGCTCGCGATAGCGCTCTTTCAGTCACAGGTTCAGTGACTGTGGAATAGCTATCGCGAGCAGGCTCACTCCTACAAAGGGTAATGCGGTGTTCTCAGGATCAGATCCGCACGTTGCCCCGTGGCCCGGCGATCGCCCAGATGATCAGGCCGAGCACCGGCAGGAGGATGATCAGCAGGACCCAGAGGATTTTCATCCCGGTCTCGGCGCCGCTTTTCAGCACGTTGATGATGGCCCAGATGTCGAGGGCAAGAATGATCAGGCCGATCAGACCATTGAACGTGGAACCCATGGTGTCACTCCAGAATAGTGGCTTGCACTTTTAGGATAGACGGTCGCGCGCAGGGTTCCCTTTTATTGCGTTCAGACGTGAACAGCGACCTTCAGGGCTTCCAGCGACGGCGCCGCAGCAATGCCGACCTGAGCGCACAACTCCAGCACCCGTGGTACGTCGTTGCCGTAGACCAGTACCACTTGCAGCTCGTCGTCGAGCAATTGGCTGAAGTTCATCAGTGTGTAACCGCCGTTTTCCTTGTTCAGGCTGCTCATCTGCACCTGGATGCGGTTGAGGGCGGTCAGCGCTTCGGTCTTGGCCAGTTGTTTGGGCTTGAGGTTGAAGTCGATGCCCGGGCCGAACGACGCGACGATCTGCGCGAACAGGTCAACGTAGGTGTCGGCCTGGAACAGCACGGTCTCTGGCAGGCTGCCGACCACCACCCACTCGCCCAGCGGGATCGGGAACGTGTCGTCGTAGTTGATATCGGGGTTGGCTGTCAGAAAAGCATCGGCATCGGCGTAGGCCTGCGCGGCCTCGTCGGCCACGTTCAGTATCTCGTCCTCGCCCATGCAGCCGGAGCTGATTTTGCTGATGAGTTCGACGAGTGCGGCTTTCATGAGGGCGGATCCTGTGACGAAGGTGAATTTCGAGGGCGCGAAGGATAGCGCATTGCGACCTCAGACTGCACACAGAACGACTGTGGCGAGGGCGCTTGCTGTCGCTAGGGCGCGACGCAGCCCTGAATTCAATGATCTGAAAAAACGCATTCAATGAATTCATGACTGCTACGCAGTCGAGCAGAAGCAAGCGCCCTCGCCACAGGATGTCACAGCAACTGGAGAGTCGAGTTTCAGGCCAGCAGTTTTTCCAGCTGCGCCGTGGTATCGACCGCGCCCATGGTCCGGGCCGCGTCCAGCGCGGTGATGCCGTTGGCGTCCTTGGCTTTCGGGTCGGCACCTTTGCCGATCAGGTAATCGACGATTTCAACACGGTTGAACATCGCCGCCATCATCAGCGCCGTACGGCCATCAAAGGACGAACCTTCGATTTCGGCGCCCGCCTCGACCAGCGCCTTGACCACGGCCAGATCGCCCTTGAACGCCGCACCGGCAATCGGGCTCTGGCCATTGCCGTTGCGCAGTTCCGGGTCGGCCTTGTGCTTGAGCAGCACCTGCACCGCATCGATATGGCCGTAGTAACTGGCAAGCATCAGCAGCGTATCGCCCTTGCTGTTCTTCAGGTTGACGGGCAAACCGGCCGTGACCAGGCGATCGAGCATCTCGGCATCACCGTCGCGTGCCTTGTTGAAAACCTGCTCGGTGAATTCGGCAGCTTCTTCAGGGGTCATCTGGCGGCTTTGGTCAGACATGGGGCAACTCCACTTTCGGTTAATCGCAAAGCCGACAGTTTCCCGAGCGCGACGATAGCTGTCACCCCCTTTTTCTCAAGTCACACCATAGCCAATATCAATAGCGGTACTTGCCCTGATCAATATCGGCCAGCACCTGCTCCGTCACCTGCACGTAAGTCTGAGTGCCGGGCAGCCATGCGTAGATCGGGTCATCGCCTGTCTGGCCGGGGTCGAAGCCTTCGTTCTTCAGTCGGGTCTTCTGGTATTTGAAAGTCCCGGTAGTTTCCATTTTCACCTTGACCCGCAAAAACAGCGGCACCGCATAGGCCGGCATGCGCTGACGGGCGAACGCCAGCAGTTCGGCGAAATCCAGGGTCGCCAGGGACTCGGCCGGGGTGATCGCGGCCATCCCGGCACGGCCATTGGTGTTGCGCACTTGCACACCGTAGGCCACAGCTTCGGAGATGTGCGGATGTTGCAGCAACAGGTTTTCGACTTCAGTGGTCGAGACGTTTTCACCCTTCCAGCGATAGGTGTCGCCGAGACGATCGACAAACTGCGCATGGCCGAAACCGATATTGCGCAGCAGGTCGCCGGTGTTGAAGAAGCGGTCGCCCTTGCTGAACACGTCGCGCAGCACCACCTTGGCGGTTTTCTGCGGGTCGGTGTAGCCGTCCAGCGGAGCTTTCTCGTCGATCCGCGCCAGCAGCAGGCCCTGCTCGCCCTTGCCGACCTTGCGCATGAAACCGTCAGCACTGCGCAGCGGCTCACCGCTGTCGTGATCGTACGCCACCAGCTCCCAGGCCATCAGCGAGAAGCCGATGGTGTTGTCGAAGTTGAGGATGTTGCTGAAGCCGATGTTGCCGTCGCTCGCCGCGTACAGCTCGCAGATGTGCTCGACGGCAAAGCGAGTCTTGAACTCGGCCCAGGCGCCGGGGCGCAGACCGTTGCCGATCATCTTGCGCACCTCGTGACGGCTGTCGTCGGCGCTGGCCGGTTGATCGACCAGATAGCGACACAGCTCGCCGACATAGCCGATGGTGGTCGCGCGATAACGGCGCACGTCACTCCAGAACTGGCTGGCGCTGAATTTGCGGCGGATCGCGAACCCGGAAGCACCGTTGATCGCCGAGCCCCAGCACACGCAGAGGCCGGTGGCGTGGTACAGCGGCAAGGTGCAATAGACGACATCGTCGGGGTGCATGTTCAGGGCGATCATGCCGAAGCTGGCCGAGCTGCGCATCCAGCGGCCGTGCTTGAACACGCCGGCCTTGGGCAGGCCGGTGGTGCCAGAGGTGTAGATGTAAAAGCACGGATCGTCGAAGAACACTTCGCGGCTGCTGGGCGGGTTGTCAGAGCAGGCATCGGCACTGGCGCTGATCAGGTTGATGTAGCCCTCGGGCGCAATGCCCGGGTGGCAGTAGGTGTCACGGTCGGCGATAAACCAGGTGCGCTGCGCCGCAATCGACACTTGCTCGCGGATCGCGGCAAACGCCGGCTGCAATTCCTCACCGAGCACAATCGCCACCGGCGCCACCAGATTCACGCTGTGGATCAGCGTGTCGCGAGTCTGCGAGGTGTTGAGCAGCGCGCTGACCGCGCCGAGCTTGGCCAGCGCCAGAATGGTCACCAGCAATTCCGGGCGGTTTTCGATGAACACCGCCACCACGTCACCCTTGCCGATCCCCTGCGCGCTCAGATAGTGGGCGACGCGATTGGCCCACTGGTTGACCTGCCCATAGGTCAGCAGCACATCGCCCTGCAACAACGCCAGACCTTCGGGATTACGCAGCGTCGCTTGTTCGAATGTCCAGCCAAGCCCACATGCCTGGGTCGGGTCCTTGACGTTGGCCACCTTCATGCCCTTGACCACTCTCGGGAGGGCCTTGGCAATCATCGGCAGTTTGCGGAGCATCATGCCCCAGGTAATCGTGTCGCTCGGCGCGTGACTCATGGCAGCTCCCCGGTCGGCCTGGCTGGCCGTTTTTTATTGTTCGGGCTGTGGCATGACCTGCGTCGTAGGCACAGGTCGAGACCGAAAATACGTCAGTGCTTCTCAGCCTGTACACGCGGTTTTTGCAATGTTTTGTATCCGTCCTGTGACAGCACACGGCGATGATTGCACCGATGCCGTTTGGTTCCGTTGAACCGGTGACGATCCCGCAAAATGCAGGATGCACGATGGCCATTCATGCAGATTGCACGACCAGTGCAAATTGCATTATTTATAACTTATTGATTTACAAGGATTTATTGTTTTTTGAATGCTGGCACAATCACTGCAACCTCCTCTGCATGCTTGCCATTCAAGTGCATACGGAGCTGATAGACATGAGCCTGATCCAAGAAAAATTTACCTCCCTGTTCTCCAACTTCAACGTCACCACCGCGCCACGTCCCGATGGCGGGATCCTGCTGACCCTGCGCAGCAGCGAAGGCAAAGTGTTCAAGCGCGCCCTGACGTATCAGCAAATGCACAACGCCGACCAACTGTCGTGGGCAATCAGCGCGATTCGCCGCGACCTGGCAGAACAGGCCAGCGAGCTGCCGCAGATTGCGATGCTGCAAAGTCAGCAACGTTTTGCGCTGCCGACGTATCACTCGCTGTAAGGTTTAAATCGCTTTAAAAAAAACAGGCCGTGGCGCTTTCGCTTCACGGCCTGTTTACATTTGCGGTTGTCACACCCCCCCTGTGGGAGCGGGCTTGCTCGCGAAGGGGGTGTGTCAGGCAACCTGTCTACGTCTGATTCACCGTTTTCGCGAGCAAGCCCGCTCCCACAGGGGACGTGGGTTTTCTAGAATGCTTCGGGTTCGATACCGGTGAAAGTGTCGACGGTGACATGGCTCCCCAGTTCCCCGCCTTCACGCGCCAGGCCGCAGGTCTGCAGGCCGGCCGCTTGAGCGGCGTCAAGTTCTTCGACGATGTCCGAGAGGAACAGGATTTCACCCGCTTCAACGCCGATGGCTTGCTGGATGTTGGTGTACGACTGGGCCTCACGTTTAGGCCCCGACGTGGTGTCGAAGTACCCGCTGAACAGCGGCGTCAAATCCCCCGCTTCCGAACAACCGAAGATCAGCTTCTGCGCCTGGATCGAGCCCGACGAATACACAAACAGTTGATAACCCGCCGCGTGCCAGCGTTGCAGCGCTTCAACCGCGTCCGGGTAAACATGCCCCTTCAACTGCCCGGCGTGATAACCCTGCGCCCAGACCATGCCTTGCAAGGCTTTGAGCGGCGTGGCTTTGCGATCTTCCTCGATCCAGCTCAAGAGAATCTCAACAACCCGTTCAACATCGGCCTGCGGTGCATTGCTGTCACGGCGCACGGCGTCGAGTTGCTCAGCGACATCGGCACGTTCGGCGTTCTGACGAACAAAATCCGGAAGGTGTTTGGCCGCATACGGAAACAGCACATCAAAAACGAAACTCACCGCGCTGGTGGTGCCTTCGATGTCAGTGACAATGGCTTTGATCGACATCGAATCAGTCCTCAAGACGCGGGAATTGGCCGGCGATGTCTTCGCCGGTGAAGTTGGCGACCCAGCCTTCCGGGTTGTTGAACAGACGGATCGCCACGAAATGCGGATGCTCGCCCATGTCGAACCAGTGTTTGGTGCCGGCCGGTACCGAGATCAGGTCATTCTTCTCGCAGAGCACCGCGTAGACGTAATCGTCGATGTGCAGGGTAAACAGCCCACGGCCGGCGACGAAAAAGCGTACTTCGTCTTCACCATGGCGGTGTTCTTCGAGGAACCTGGCGCGCAGTTCGGCTTTTTGCGGGTGGTCGCTGTTGAGGCTGATCACGTCGACGGTGATGTAACCGCGCTCGGTCATCAGCTTGTCGATCTGCTCTTGGTAAGCGCTGATCACTTCTTCCTGGGTGGCACCGGGCTGGATCTTCGCCGCGGCTTGCCAGCGGTCGAAGCGCACGCCTTGCTCGGCGAGCGTCGAGGCGATGTCTTCGAAATGGGTCAGCACCTTGTTCGGAATGTCAGGGCTGGAAACGTGATAGACGGACAGGCTGCTCATGGGCAATTCCTCGGTATCGGCCTTGCCGTCCGGTTCTTGCAGACCGGTCGGGCAGTGCATTTCATCAGGCGAATGGGCGGCTTCTGGTGAAGTCAGCCTTGGCGGTTCATGACGCTGCGGGTTTTCAACTCGCATTCAAACAGGAATTCGAAGGCCTCGATCTGCCGCAGGGCGTCGCTCATCTGCGCGCCCCAGGTGTAGAGGCCGTGACCGCGAATCAGATAACCGACGCAATCGGGATGGGCGTCGAGCCAAGGCTGCACCTTGGCGGCGAGGCGCGCAATGTCCTGATCGTTGTCGAAAATCGGCACGCGCACCCGTGATTCGTGGGTCGAGATGCCGCTGAAGGCTTTTTGCAGTTCGTAGTCTTCGAATTCGATGAAGTCTTCAGGCGTCAGGCGCGACAGCACCGTGGCGTTGACTGAATGGGTATGCAGCACCGCGCCGATCTCCGCGCGCCAGCTGTAGAGCTGGGTGTGCAGCAGGGTTTCGGCGGACGGTTTTTTGCCCGGTTCCAGGCTGTTGCCGGACAAGTCGGTGGCGAGCACATCGTCCGGACCCAACTGGCCCTTGTGCTTGCCGGACACGGTCAGCAGCGCTTCGCTCGGCGACAGACGCGTCGAGTAATTGCTGCTGGTGGCCGGCGACCAGCCGCGACCATAAAGAAAACGCCCGGCGTCGACGATTTGCTGGGCGAGTTGTTCACGCGTAAGGCTCATGGCCTGTCCTCTTGCATACGTGTGGCAATGATAACGGCAGCAGCGAGCGCCGCGAGACTGGCAATACTAAAGGTCAATGTCGCGCCGAGGGCATTCCAGCTGTAACCGGAATACAGCGCGCCCATCGCACCACCGGTGCCGGCCAGCGCCGCGTATAGCGCCTGGCCCTGGCCTTGCTGGCGTGCGCCGAAGCTACGTTGCACGAACGCGATGGCAGCCGCATGAAAGCTGCCGAAGGTCGCCGCGTGCAGCACCTGAGCGAACAACAGCACCCACAGGAACTCGGCGAACGAACCTAGCAGCAACCAGCGCAGCGCCGCCAGCAGAAAACTCGCCATCAACACACGGCGCAGGGAAAACCGCGCGAGAATCCGGCTCATGAACATGAACATCAGCACTTCGGCGACCACACCCACGGCCCAGAGCATGCCAATCACGCCACGGCTGTAACCGAGTCGTTCAAGGTGCAGGGTCAGAAACGTGTAATACGGGCCGTGGCTCATCTGCATCAGCGCGACGCAGCCGTAAAACGCCAGCACACCGGGACTGCGCAGTTGCTTGAGGAAGCCCTCCCCGCTCGGCCGATTACCTTGCGGCGGTTGCGCATTCGGCACCCATAAACTGCTGAGGACGATACCGGCCATGATCAGCACCAGCGCCGCCGGGTAGATGTCGAGGCTCAGCCATTCGAACAGTCGGCCCAGCGCGACCACCGTGATGATGAAACCGATCGAGCCCCACAGGCGAATCTGGCTGTAGCGCGAGGTTTGCCCTTGCAAGTGCGCGAGGGTGATGACTTCAAATTGCGGCAGCACGGCGTGCCAGAAAAACGCATGCAACGCCATGACCATCGCCAGCCAGGCGTAGGTCTTGCTGACGAAAATCAGTGAGAACGTCAGCAGCGTGCACACCGCGCCGAAGCGCACGATGGCCAGCCGTTTGCCGGTGTAGTCGCCGAGCCAGCCCCAGATGTTCGGCGCCACGCAGCGCATCAGCATCGGGATGGCTACCAGTTCGCCGATACGAGCGGCGCTGAAGCCGAGGTGATCGAAGTACAGCGCCAGAAACGGCGCTGTCGACCCGAGCAAGGCGAAGTAGAACAGATAGAAACTGGACAGCCGCCAGTACGGGAGCGCCGCCACGGGGTTATGCCGCAGCGGCTTTGAGATCACCCATCAAAGCTGACCCAGCACCGGGGTGCTGACGCGCACGTCGGCGTTCTGCCCACGGTGACGCAACAGGTGGTCCATCAGCACGATGGCCATCATCGCTTCGGCAATCGGTGTGGCGCGGATACCGACGCACGGGTCATGACGGCCCTTGGTGATCACGTCCACCGGATTGCCATGGATGTCGATCGAACGGCCCGGGGTGGTGATGCTCGATGTTGGCTTGAGCGCCAGATGCGCGACGATCGGCTGACCCGAAGAGATGCCACCGAGGATGCCGCCGGCGTTGTTGCTGAGGAAACCTTGCGGAGTCAGTTCGTCACGATGTTCGGTGCCGCGCTGGGCGACGCAGGCGAAACCGGCGCCGATTTCCACGCCTTTGACGGCGTTGATGCTCATCAGCGCGTGGGCCAGTTCGGCGTCGAGGCGGTCGAAAATCGGCTCGCCCAGGCCTGGCATGACGCCTTCGGCAACGACGGTGATTTTTGCGCCGACCGAGTCCTGGTCGCGACGCAGCTGGTCCATGTAGGCTTCCAGCTCAGGGACTTTGTCCGGATCCGGACTGAAGAAGGCGTTCTCTTCCACCGAATCCCAGGTCTTGAACGGAATTTCGATCGGGCCGAGCTGGCTCATGTAGCCACGGATGACGATGCCCTGGGTTGCCAGGTATTTCTTGGCGATCGCACCCGCCGCCACGCGCATCGCGGTTTCGCGTGCCGAACTGCGACCGCCACCACGGTAATCGCGCTCGCCGTATTTGTGGTGGTAGGTGTAGTCGGCGTGGGCCGGACGGAACAGATCCTTGATCGCCGAGTAGTCCTTGGACTTCTGGTCGGTGTTGCGGATCAGCAGGCCGATGGAGCAGCCAGTGGTGCGGCCTTCGAACACCCCGGAGAGGATTTCGACTTCGTCGGCTTCCTGACGCTGGGTGGTGTGGCGGCTGGTGCCCGGCTTGCGGCGATCGAGGTCGCGCTGCAGGTCTTCGAGGGAGATCTCCAGGCCCGGCGGGCAGCCGTCGACAATGGCGACCAACGCCGGACCATGGCTTTCGCCAGCGGTGGTGACAGTGAACAACTTGCCGTAGGTATTGCCGGACATGCAGGACGCTCCGTGAAATCAAACCCAAATTCGTAATGCGCGCCAGTATACGCAGGCTAACCGACTAGTTCATCCTCGAACCTTAGTGGTGTTGGTGAGTCCAACCGGCACCTTGGCGAATGATGGCGTGATGATGCTGCGAGTTCTGATCTTGAGTCTTACCCTGTTTACCGGCTTTGCCCACGCGACTGTCCTGCAGCGCCCGATCTCTCTGGACACCGGCAGCGGAGAGCTTTTTGGCTCGCTGTTGCTGCCAAAATCCGACAACCCGGTGCCGGTTGTCCTGATCATTTCTGGCTCGGGTCCTACGGATCGTGACGGAAACAACCCCGATGGCGGGCGCAATGACAGCCTCAAGCGCCTGGCCTGGGTGCTGGCCAAACACAACATCGCCAGCGTGCGCTACGACAAACGCGGGGTGGCCGCGAGTCTGCCCGCCACACCCGACGAGCGCAATCTGTCGGTGGACGCCTACGTCAATGACGTCGTGGCCTGGAGCCAGAAGCTGAAAAGCGATCCGCGTTTCGGCCCGCTGATTGTGCTTGGCCACAGCGAAGGCGCCCTTATCGCTACCCTCGCTGCCCCGCGCGCTAACGCCGCTGCGCTGATTTCCCTGTCCGGCAGCGCCCGGCCGGTCGATCAGGTGATCCGCGAACAACTGGCCCGCAGCCTGCCGCCGCCGTTGATGCTGCGCAGTAACGAGTTGCTCGACAGCCTCAAGGCCGGCCATACCGATGCCAACGTGCCGGCGCCGCTGCAACCGATCTTCCGCCCGAGTGTGCAGCCGTACCTGATTTCGCTGTTCCGGCAGGATCCGGCCAAGGCCTTTGCGCAGTTGAAGATGCCGGCGCTGATCGTTCAGGGCAGCAACGACATGCAAGTCGGCGTAGGCGATGCGCAGGCCCTGAAAGCCGCCAAACCCGACGCCGAATTAGTGGTCATCGAAGGCATGAACCACGTCATGCGCATCGTCCCCGCCGATGTGAAGCGCCAATTGGCCTCCTACAAGGACCCGAATTTGCCACTGGCGGCGGAACTGGGCGGCAAACTCATCGAGTTTATTGACGGACTTCGCACCCGTTAACCGTAGTTTGCCCTCTAGTCTTGTCAGAAACGGCCGATAAGCCTTTGTCGCCAGCGTACCGGCTGGCGACAAGCAGGGCTTGGACAGGATCTCGCCGTTATGACTGATACCCCGACTTCACCCGACACCACCGCTGAAAAAGACGCACCGCCAGCGGTCGAGCTGCCGTGGGCGGACGTCCACGTCGAGCACCACAAGATGCTCCGCCTGGCCCCGCTGCAGACTGACCGTCACACCGGTGGCCGGCCGTTGCGCTTTGTCGAATTCGGCTACGCCGAGCGCAACAGCAAAGAACACAGCCTGATGCGCATGGCGATCAAACTCCCCGGCCAGCGCGTGCGCAAAGAGCAGAACCAGCTGGACGTGTGGGTCAATCACACCACCAAGCGTGTGCATTTCGGCCCCGACAGCGGCTTGCAGATCGAACCGTTGAACCGTGGTATCGGTCGTTTCGTGGCTGCCCAGGGCATCAACTGGGCGAAAAAACGCTGGCCCGCCTACACCGTCGACGGCATGGACCTGAGCAACAAGGACGCGCTGAACGAAGACACCCGTCTGCGTCGCGATCACTTCTTGCGCGTGCATGGTTTCGACGTGGTTTACGCCGATGCCCAGCATTTGAAGGGCAGCGTCAAAGAGGTGCAGGTCGGTGACTTGCTAGGCGACTGGAACAGCGAAAAGCTGCAGATCGTCGAGATTCTCGAAGCCGCGCAAATGCTGCAGCAGGCCGAGCAGAACCTGGCTGAGCAGGAAGTGAAGCTGAAGAAGCAGGAAGATAAGGTCAGCAAGTTCAAGCGTGAAGACGCAGGCTTGCGCTTCACCATTACCTGCCTTGTGGCGTTTGCAGTGTTTCAGGCGGGGTTGTTGATCTGGATTGCTACGCACCGATAGACCGCGTTGCGACCATTGGCGAGCAGGCTCGCTCCCACAGGGAAATGCATTCCAACGGTGGGAGCGAGCCTGCTCGCGAAGCTTTAAGGCTTAAACACGGGAGGCGAACACGGCCTGATGATCGCGGCACTGCTCGGCTGTCAGCATGAACACGCCATGCCCGCCACGCTCGAAATCGAGCCAGGCGAAGTCGACTTCCGGGTACAGCGCTTCGACGTGCACCTGGCTGTTGCCCACTTCGACAATCAGCAAGCCCTTCTCGGTCAGATGATCCGCCGCTTCGGCGAGCATCCGGCGCACCAGGTTCAGACCATCGTCACCACAGGCCAGGCCCAGCTCCGGCTCGTGCTGGTACTCGTCCGGCATGTCGGCGAAATCTTCCGCATCGACGTACGGCGGGTTCGACACGATCAGGTCGAAACGCTGCCCCGGCAGACCATCGAAACCATCGCCCTGCACGGTATACACACGCTCGTCGACGCCATGGCGCTCGATGTTCTGATTGGCCACTTCCAGCGCTTCGAATGACAGGTCCGCCAGCACTACTTCAGCGTTCTGGAATTCATAGGCGCAAGCGATACCGATGCAGCCGGAGCCGGTGCACAGGTCGAGAATACGTGCCGGCTCGTCGCCGATCCACGGCGCGAAGTGGTTTTCGATCAACTCGCCAATCGGCGAACGCGGGATCAGCACACGCTCATCGACAATGAACGACATCCCGCAGAACCATGCCTCGCCCAGCAGGTAAGCGGTCGGGATGCGCTCCTCGATGCGGCGCTTGAGCAAGCGCTGCAGGTTGACCAGTTCGTCGTCTTCCAGCGCGCAATCGAGATAGCTGTCGGCGATTTCCCACGGCAGGTGCAGCGCACCGAGCACCAACTGCCGGGCTTCATCCCAGGCGTTGTCGGTGCCATGGCCGAAAAACAGATCCTCCCCATGGAAGCGGCTGACGGCCCAACGGATGTGGTCGCGCAGGGTACGAAGTCGGGAAGTGATCACGGGGCAGAACTCCAGAAAAAACGACTGGCGATTCTACCAGCCAAAACGCGCGCCGACGACGCAGGAAAATTAGCGGAGCGACAGTAGGACTTTTCTGATTTTTGCATCAGCTATTGAACAGAACGTGTAACTTGACAAGGCTGCAGGCCAGTAACGACGGTGTCTACGATGGTAGCGGTTCACAGAACCGCTCAGCCAGAGGACAATGCCGCAAAAGCCCCACCCCAAGGAGCCCCGAATGTCCGTTCCAAAAACGATGTTTCAACTCAGCGGTCGCGGTTACGCAGCGGCCACACTGAGCCATGCCACCGTGGTCATCATCGATGCCCAGAAAGAGTACCTCAGTGGCCCGCTGGCCCTGAGCGGCATGGACGCGGCCGTCGCGAACATCAAACAACTGGTCGCTGCGGCCCGTGCAGCCGGTCGGCCGATCGTGCACGTGCGTCATCTCGGCACCGTCGGCGGCCTGTTCGACCCGCAGGGCGAACGCGGCGAGTTCATCCCGGGACTTGAGCCACAGGGTGATGAAACCATCATCGGCAAACTGCTGCCGAGCGCCTTCCACGGCACCGAGCTGCTCGATCGTCTGCAGAACCTCGGCTCGCTGGACCTGATCGTCTGCGGTTTCATGAGCCACTCCAGCGTCAGCACCAGCGTGCGCGCGGCGAAGAACCTGGGCTTCCGCTGCACGTTGGTGGAAGACGCCTGCGCCACCCGTGACCTGCCATTCAAGGGCCGTGTGCTCAGCGCCGAACGGGTGCAGGAAGCCGAAATGGCCATCATGGCCGACAACTTCGCCACCCTCGCGCTGACTCAAGACCTGATCTGATTGCGCATTGTTGAGCGGCTCACAGCGCCGCTCATCCGCAAAAGCCTCGCATTTGCTTCAATTGCCTTAGCCTCAGGAACAACCCGGTCAACTCCCGGTCGAAGGGCCGATACCCATTGAGGAAGGTCGGAATGAAGTTATCCGATGGATTTGACGCACGCCGCTTGCGGCCCAAAGGCCAAAGCAACTGGCGTTTTCGATTCGGCGCAGCGATCGCCGCCATTCTGGCGATGTTCGGTGTGCTGCTGGCGATGGCCGGGGCCGCCAGCCTGCTGGGGCACCCGCCGGCGCTCGGCGAGCTGAATGCCACGCCGATGGGTTCGGCGATCATTCTGGCGGTCGGCTTGTTGTTCCTGTACTTCGGCGTGGCCCTGTGGCGTCGCTGCCGACGTCGCGCCCGGCAATCGCGGGAACTGAACATGTCCCCGCACCTGATGAAAAAACACGACTGAATCACCGGCCTGGCTTTTTGCCGGGCCGTTTTGTTTCGACTTGGGTAAACTGGCCGCCCTTCGCGGAGGCTGACATGCAAGACGACGATTTTTCCCTGTTCAAAAGTGCGATCCAAGGCGTCAAGCCGATCAAGCACGACCGCGCCGACACCGGCAAACCCAAGGCTGACCGCGCACAGATCGCCAAGCTGCGCCAGTCCGCCACCGTGCGCACCGAAACCACCACCGTGGATGGCCTGTCCGATCAGTTCGTGATCGACGTCGGCCCAGAAGACGAGTTGATGTGGGCCCGCGACGGGGTGCAGGAAAGCCAGATGCGCAAGCTCAAGATCGGGCAGATCCCGTTCGAAGGCAGCCTCGACCTGCACGGCATGAACGTGGAAAAGGCCCGCGAGACCCTCTGGGCATTCCTGGCCGAAGCAACCAGGTTCGAAATCCGCTGCGTGCGCGTCACCCACGGCAAGGCCGTGCGTCTGGACGGCAAGCGGCCGATGATCAAAAGCCACGTCAACACCTGGCTGCGCCAGCATCCGCAAGTGCTCGGTTTCACTTCATGCCAGGCCAAACACGGCGGTGCCGGCGCGGTTTACGTGATGCTCAAACGCACCATGATGGAAGGCCGCGACGAATAATCGCGTTACACCGAACTTGCAGGGTCGTGTCCGCCACCGTACCCTTGCCCTTTGCGAAAATCCCCACAGGTAGTTTCATGTCCCTGGAACAGAATTACACCGCCATGTTTAGGGGAGCTAGTTAAGTCCCTAGCGGTAATGAAATCAGGGCATTAGCGCCGAAGGAAACTCCCAACCTCACACCGAAACGCGCCGATTGGTACAAAAATTGGTACGAGAAATTCAGCTTCGGGAAACCCCGCAACGACCAGATCGTGCGGGGTTTTTCACTTATGGTCTAAAGTCCGAAGAGCACCCAAGTATTTGACCGCACTGTCATTGTCCATATCTAGGAGTATCGCCATACTACGGTGCAGTACGTTGCTGTCATATAACGGCCAACCAGTAAAAAAAGGAGCTTCCTGTGCTGACCGAGTTACGAGTACAAAATTTCAAAGCCTGGAGGGATACCGGTAAAATCCGTCTCGCCCCCCTTACCGTAATTTTTGGAACGAATAGCTCGGGAAAATCCAGCTTAGGCCACCTGCTACTAGCACTAAAACAAACTGTCCAAATGGCGGACCGCAAACGCGCATTTCAGCTAGGAGATGATCACTCTCTAATAGATCTTGGCACGTTTGCGGACTGCCTCCATGGCCATGACTTGTCCCGAGAGTTAGAGTTCACTCTACGCTGGAAATTACCTCGCCCCATCACTGTTAAAAATGCCTCGATTCATGGGGAAGTATATGCCGGAAATGAACTTTCGTTATCAGCGGCTTTAATATCGGACCGTTCCGGACAACCGCGAACTAAGGAAATTCGCTATGTCTTACTCCAGGAAGGCGAAAAAACTCTTGATGTCGTTCACGCCGGTTCAGGCTCCCGCGGAACCCTTGAATGCTCTCCTCTGCGTTTAATGCATGCAAGTGGTAGGAAATGGCCGGCAGAACCGCCCGAGAAGTTCTACCGATTCGCTGACCGCACATTACTACGCTATCAAAACGCTGATTTCTTGGCCGACTTTGCATTGGAAACTGAACGTGTTCTAGATGCTCTTTATTATTTAGGTCCATTGCGCAGCCCCGCCAAAAGAGTCTATCAGTGGTCTGGCGATACTCCTCCTGATGTTGGTGCTCAGGGAGAGTCAAGCATCGCAGCATTATTAGCAGCGACCGAGCAAAATCGAGGACTTAACCGCGGCTATAGGAAACATCGGCAACGCTTTGATACTTTCATTGCCAGTTGGTTGGTTGATCTAGGAATAATCAAAGAGTTTCGTGTTAAGCCTGTAGCAAAAGGACGGAAAGAGTACGAAGTTTTGGTGCGCACTTATGCCGACTCGCCTGAGGTTAAATTAACCGATGTCGGCTTCGGAGTATCTCAAGTATTGCCAGCACTAGTTCAGGCTTTTTATTGCCCACCCGGCTCTACGCTTTGGATGGAGCAGCCAGAAATTCATCTTCACCCAATGGCACAATCTAATCTGGCTGACGCTATGATTAGCGCTGTCCAGTCATATGAAAACGGACAACCTCGCGGAACTCAACTGATAATAGAGACGCATTCAGAGCACTTCCTTAATCGCCTGCAACGTCGCGTTGCTGAACGAGCAATATCCACCGAAGAAATAGCGGTATATTTCGCAAAAAATAAAAAAGGCGGAGCTGAACTAGAAGAGCTGAAACTAGATGACTCAGGCGAAATACTCAATTGGCCTGAAAATTTCTTTGGCGACGAAATGGGTGACATAGTAGCTCGGACACTTGCAGCGATTCAGAATTCAAGCTCAGGAGAGAAGTGAATGTCTGTAACTGTCATAGATACCAATGTGCTTCTGGTGGCGAATGGTAGCCACGACGGCGTCTCAGAGGCATGCCGGACAGAGTGCATCAACCAGCTCAGAGCTCAACAAAAATCCGTAACCGTGATTGATGACAAGGGAAGAATACTGCGCGAATATCAGAATAAAACACAGCCTAACCAACCTAAAGGAGTGGGCGACGTTTTCCTAAAGTGGCTTTTACAGAACCAACGTAACACAAAGTTCGTTCACCAAGTGACTATCACTGAGGGCGACGACAACTCTTTCCTTGAGTTTCCTTGCGAGGATTTACAAGCTGTATTCGATCCGCCCGATCGTAAATTTGCTGCGGTAGCCAATGCACACCCTAATAAGCCTGTAATTTGGCAAGCCGCAGATTGCAAGTGGTTAGATTGGTGGGAGGCCTTGGATCGCAAGGGTATAAAGGTTAAATTCTTGTGCTCCGACGATGTTTGTCGATTTTATAATAATAAATTCCCGACTAAGCAACAACCTACATTGCCTTCACCATGAGTGATTTTTTTCGATTCCCACACACCCCTCACTTGAAGTGGCTCGCAGCTGGATCCGCTCGCGGGGACAAAATCTTAAGTCCGACTGAGGTCGACTTTTTGATTGAAAATAGCGTAATAGTAGAAGAAAAAGTTGATGGCGCAAATCTGGGAATTTCCTTAAGACCTGACGGGCAACTCCAAGTACAGAATCGCGGACAATACCTCTCCCCCCCGTTCTCAGGCCAATTCTCACGTTTGAAGGCGTGGCTAGCACAGCATGATGAAAAATTACGCACAGCCTTAACTCCCGGCCAAATAATTTTCGGTGAATGGTGTGCCGCCAAACATTCGTTGAATTACACCAAGCTCCCTGACTGGCTCCTAGTATTTGATGTATTTGATCATGAGCAGAATAAATTCTGGAGTTGCTCTAAGCGTGACAAATTAGCTTTAGCACTTGGACTACAGACCGTCCCGCGTATTTTTACTGGAAAAGTGAGCATTGATCAGCTGGTAGAGCTAGTGAAGAATCAAGATAGCCACTACCGCTCCGGTCACTTAGAAGGAATCATCATAAGACGCGACTCTGAAGAATGGTGCGAATCCAGAGCAAAGCTTGTTCGCTCCGACTTCACCCAATCCATTGAAGATCACTGGCGAAAAAAAACTATTGAATGGAACTATGTAAAACCAGATCAATAAAAACTTAGCGTACTCAATAGAGTTTCCATTAGATAACGCGCTCCAAAATTACGTTAGTTTCTTCAATGATGGATTGGTCGTAGCCCCTCGTCTGCACCCCGGCCAGCTGGTCACGCCCTTAAAAAGACAATGCTTTGTAGCAATTTCTAAGCATTGAGCGACTACCGCCCACAAAGGGCACTACCGGTACTATGCTTTTCTTTTTGCGAAAGGAGTCGATGCTATGGCTGACGAATATTCGTTATCGGATGTGCTGGAAAGGATCTACCAGAATCAGCTCGGCCTAGAAGCAGCACTGATGGAGCTGACGCTCCATGTTGAACAGCAAGGTTTCACTGAAGTCGGAGACAACGTCCGCGGTGCCTTGTGGGCGATTGGCGAAAACGCCGGATACATCAAGCAAGGACTGGCCAAGCTGAAGGGAAAGACTGGGAGCTAACCCTCACCCACCGAGGTCTGCTTTCGGCCGATTCTGTTGAAAAAGTCGGATTTTCAGCTCGCCAGAGCTCAGGCATGGCTACCACCGGAGAACCCACTCACCACATTGAGTGGTTTCTCGGCCCTTCGTTGATCTTTGCTGCTCTGTTAGTGGGTTGGTTTGAGGTTTTTTGCTTCGTGCAGGCGCACCTATCCCGTAGAAGGTGGCCCTTGAGATGCAAGTTTGGCCAGACGTCGCAGGTTCTGTACCGCGGCCGCCAGCGTGAACTCATCGGACGCGCCACTCATGCCACGTAGTCGCAAGCGATCCAGTTTCAGGATGCGTTTGAGGTGGGCAAACAACATTTCGACCTTCTTACGTTCGTGGCGAGAGCGCACGTACTCCGGCGTCGCTGCGATGCGTCGAGCCACATCACGAGCGGCTTCATGGACGCTGCGGACGATCTTGCGAATCGAAGTGTTCGGGCAGCACTTGGCTTTCATCGGACATGTCGCGCAGTCGGTCTGTCTGGATCGGAAGATGATGGTGTTGGCTTTTGTGACGTGCGAACGCTCGCTCTTGAAGGCTCGCCATTCACTGCGTAATACGTTGCCGGCTGGGCAGCGGTATTCCTCAGCCTCTTCATTCCAGTGGAAATCGTTACTCGAAAAGCTGTCGTTCTTGCGCTCGGTTTTGTCCCACACCGGCACATGCGGTTCGATGTCTTTTTCCTCCACCATCCAGGCCAGCATCGGCGCAGTACCGTAAGCGGTGTCGCCAATGAGGCGCTCTGGCTTGATGTCGAACTGCGCTTCGACCCGATCGATCATCGTCTTGGTGCTCTCGACTTCGGCGGTTCGATGAGCCGGTGTGGGTTCCACATCCATGATGACGCCGTGCTCGGTATCGATCAGATAATTCGTGGAGTAAGCGTAGAACGCTGGTCCGCCTGGAGCAGCTGTCCAGCGGGCTTGAGGATCCGTCAGCGACAGGCGCTTCGGTAGCGTTTCGGCCAAAGCCTCTTCATCGAGGCCTTCAAGGTACTCACGCACGGCGCGGGTGCTCAGGGCCGGATCGCTCCAGTTGACCTGTTCATCACCCGGTACGCCGCGCTGCCGACTCGCATCCGCTTTGATGATGCTGGCGTCCACGGCAAATCCTTCGCCTTTAACCAGGCCTGCGTCCATGCAGCGACGCAGCACTTCATTGAACAACCAGCGAAACAGATCACTGTCCCGAAAACGGCCGTGTCGATTTTTGGAAAAGGTCGAGTGGTTGGGGACTTCATCTTCAAGGCTCAACCGGCAGAACCAGCGATACGCCAGGTTCAAATGGGCCTCTTCGCACAACCGCCGTTCGGAGCGGATGCCATAGCAGTAGCCGACGATCAGCATGCGGATCATCAGTTCAGGATCAATCGACGGACGCCCAATCGGGCTATAGAAATCGGCGAGGTAATGGCGCAGGTCGCTCAGATCAAGACACCGATCAATGCTGCGCAGAAGGTGATTGGCTGGAATGTGATCTTCAAGGTTGAACGAGTAAAACAGCCGCTCCTGCCCACTCGATAACTGTCCCATCATGCTGCGTGCTTCCCTGCTGGCCAATGCAGAGATTTTGCCGCAGGCCAGACAGGGGAGCTACTTTTTCAACAGAATCGGCCAGAAGCGGACGCTCAATGGTGTTCATCAAAACAGCGGGATCCACCATTCTGATGTACCTCGGTTTATGGCATAGAACCGTCCACGAAACTCTGGGCGATTCAGTGCGGCTGCTAGAGTTTGTTAACTATTATTAGGGAAGGAATCAACAAAGAACTCTAAACACCCTTCTTCAATCTCTATTGAGGTGCCATCTTCAAACTCAATTATATACACAGCGCCCTTAGGATAGACGGTCAAAAGCTCCCCTCGGGGCATTTCCAACACCCCAACAATCCATGCCTTGCTGCCTGAGCGTGCACACGCTGGTGCTGTGCTAATAGCTGTAACAATGTCATCATAGTCAAATTTCGGCACAGTTAACTCCATATGCTAGTGAGTGGTGATTGTCCTCAGTCGTTATTAACTTTGCTTTTATACCCTTTCGCAAAGCAACGGCTAGCTGGATGATGCAAAGCCTCTTGGTGCTTAGATATCGAGGCATAACTCGATACCCTGGCGAGAGTATGCGTCAAGGCTTGGATACTGAACGGGCGCCAGACATCTCCCAAAAATCGCGCTGTAGAAGCAGCCACCGACTGCTTCTACAGACATCGACCGGTTAGGCGACTTCGATGTGATCCCGCGCCTGATTCACCGCTAGCTCGGCAATCATCACCACTTGAAATCAAAAATGGGACGACCAAAAAATGGGACAGATATATTCCAGAAAAAATCTGTCCCCATCTCTCGTTCAGTCATCAACGCATTCCTGCATCGCTCTCTATGACTTCAACGAGAGGGGTAACTGTCCGGGTTGCGGTGACAAGTATCCCAACAAATGAAAGTATGATGCTGCCCCCCGTGACAACTATTGCCAAGTGATTTTTGCTTAATAGAAAAACAAACGGCAATGCTATAGCAATGCCGCAGACCCCGAGCCGGAAGATCATCCCGCCAACCCGAAGTCTGCGATGAAGAGCCACATGCCATCGCAAAGGTGCCCCGCAAGAAACACACGGGACTGCGGGAAACTCCCCAAAAAAAGGAGTCATGCGCCGTTGCGCTGTTCGACTCAATTTTGAGGAGCAGGAGGGACACGCCAATAAAGACGAGCTTTGCATGGAAAGAATGTCTCCTGGGTAGTTGTCCGCATTAGTTTAGTGGATGATTTAATGCCTGACCTACGCGATGGTTAACCATTGGCAATGACTGCTTTTGGCCGGAGGCAGTAGTTCCCGGATGTCCGCTTCTGGGCCGATAGCAGACGTCTCCTACCTACAGTTGATCGTCCACAATTGATCCATGCGAGTCGTGTAGCTCTGGCTCATCATTTCACGCCGCATGGCCCACTCTGGCTTGCTAGGGACGCTCGCCGCTCGCAGCGTCCCCCTTCCCCAACGGTCGTTGATCTGATCCAGTACGGCCATGACCTTGGAAGATTCCGCCGGTTGAGAAGCCGCAAACAGATCGTCCGTGTATTCACCTGGCTGACACAGGTTCATCAGCAACACCTCTGCCTTGCTGTACTTAAACCCAGGGCGATATACCCGATCCAGCGCATCGACTGCAGACTTGGTCAGTAGCCGGACGTCATCAGTGGGGTAAGGCATATCGATCACCACACCATTGGCGTACTTCGCCTCCTCCGGGTTGAACATACCGGTGCGGATGCTCACTCGCACTTTCTTACACAGCGAGTTTTGCGCCCTGAGTTTTTCTGATGCGCGCATCATATACGTGGCCACCGCTTCCTTGATCGGCGCTAGTTCGGTGAGTCGAGAACCGAACATCCGGCTGCAGCAGATCTCCTGTTTGGGCGGATCGGGTTCGTTCAGCTCTAGACACGGCGTACCCGCGAGTTCTCGCGCCGTCTTTTCGATCACAACGCTGAAATTTTTACGCAGAGTACATGGGTTGGCCTTTGCCAGATCCATCGCACTCTTAATGCCCATAGCATCGAGGTGCGCTTTCATACGCCGCCCTACCCCCCAGACCTCCGCGACGTCGGTATTGCGCAACACCCAATCACGCTTTACTGAGTCACAAATATTGACCACTCCCCCTGTCTGGGCTTGCAAGCGCTTTGCGGTATGGTTGGCAAGCTTGGCTAGGGTTTTGGTGTGAGCGATCCCTACACCTACCGGAATGCCCGCACACCTAAGCACCCGGCTCCGAATCTCTCGGCCCAGGCTATCCAGTTCGTGGATGCCAGCGAGGTTGACGAACGCTTCGTCAATGCTATACACCTCGACTGCGGGTACCATCGACTCAATCAACGTCATGACCCGCTCACTCATGTCGCCGTACAGCGCATAGTTCGAGGAAAAAGCGACGATGCCGTGCTGCTTTAGCTTGTGCTTGATCTGAAAGTACGGCTCGCCCATCTTCACGAACGGCTTGGCATCGTAGCTTCGAGCGATCACACAACCGTCGTTGTTCGACAGCACGACGATGGGCACCCTTGCCAGATCCGGACGAAACACTCGCTCGCAACTGGCGTAGAAACTGTTGCAATCGATCAGGCCGAAAACCGGCATGGCGTTAGACATGGCTGCGCACGCTGCCGATGATCACACCCCAGATTGACAGCTCATCTCCCTCCAGCACGTATCGGGGTGGGTACTTCGGATTTTCTGATAGAAGGATGACGTCCTTTCCCCGGATGCACAGGCGCTTGCACAGTGGGTCGTTGTTCAGCAAAGCAACGACTATGTGCCCGTGTACGGGTTCAAGTGAGCGATCCACCACTGCCAGATCGCCATCAAAGATTCCCGCGCCCTGCATGCTCTCACCGGAAATTTTCACCAGGTAGACATGAGGCGCTCGGATGTTGAGCACCTCGTCCAACGAGATATGCGCCTCGATGTGATCCGCCGCAGGCGAGGGAAATCCGGCGGGCACGCGAAAAAGGCAGAGGGGTAATTTCCGACCGGCCACACCAATTGGGCCTACGATTGAAAAGCTCATGACGCACGACTTCCAGAACTGTACGAATATACAGTTAACTTTCAGATCGTCTTGCGGTCAATTTCTGTAGTAAATATCTGATAGGCGGGCGAGTGATGTGCGGACGGCTTTCACAGTACGATGGCATTCACGACTTCGTGGCCGCCCTCAGCATGCCGAATGCTATGATCAACTCGACCGGCGAGCAGCCGTTTCGACGTTATAACGCCGCGCCAACCATGCAGCTCGCCCTCTTCCACCAGGAAGGGGATTACCTTCACGCCGATATGGTTAGATGGGGATGGCGACCACACTGGGCGAAGGATCGTGCCGCACCGATCAATGCTCGAGTGGAAAAGGTCGCCCACGGACCATTCTTTCGCGCAATCTGGCCGCATCGGGCGATCATCGCGATCAATAACTGGTTCGAATGGGTCGACGAAGGCGAGTCAAAAAAGCAGCCCTATCTGATCAGGCATCGGGATCGATCCCCCATCCTCTGCGCGGCCATTGGCCAATACCCGCATGAACAGCAACGTGCCGGTGAGCACGACGGCTTTGTAATCATCACCGCTGACAGTGAAGGCGGCATGGTCGACATCCATGACCGCAGGCCGGTAGTTCTCTCACCTGAGTTGGCAAGGGAGTGGTTGGACCCAGCCACGCCTAAAGAGCGCGCCGAGCAAATGGCGCTTCTCCAGGGAGAACCAGCGCAGAAGTTCGAGTGGTTCAGGATTGATCGGGCCATCGGCAACGTACGCAATCAAGGCCCACATTTACTGGCCCCAATCGACGCGAATCAGGCTGATGACTTATTCAGCGCGCCAAGGCCTTGAGCCGCTCAACAAGAGCCGCTTCAAAGATGACATATAACCGGTCTGCATCGCCGTCCCTCAACGCCCTGGCGGTTTCCAAACCGAGAACAAACCCATCTGCTCTGGCGCCCGCTTTTACAGCAACAATCATAGAGTCAGCGCCCACGATTTGAGCGAGCAGGCGGTCAGCCTCTCGCTTCATTTTGTCATTAAGCACTACGCCTTCCATCGTCCCTTACCTTCACTGCGACATCAAATACATCACCAACAGCACAACAGTGACCCAGCTAAGCGTCATTAGAAAAGAAAGCGCAGCCAGGGTCTTGTTCATGTTGATCTATCACTTAGATGAATAAGCATGATGGGGCACAAATCCGGCACCAGCAATCATGGCCAAACGCCAGAATATGAAGCTCACGCTGTGTTCATTCGCATGGTTAAAAAAGGCCTCCAAGCGCCGCCGGCTCCCAGTTGAAGATCACCAGTTCGCCACTGACCTCTGCCTTCCCCTGCCGTTGATTGGCTGTGGTATAGCGGATGTCCAGAGTCTCGAAGTGGAAGCCGTCGAACACGCGGCGAATGTCCGGATGGTCGTTGATGCTGACCATCACCTTGCCTTTGCAACGGCGCATGAAGTCGGCCATCCGCTCGTAGTTCTCGAACGGAAAGTCCACACCATACCCGGCGGTTTGCCAGTAGGGCGGATCCATGTAGTGGAACGTGTGGGCACGGTCGTAGCGTTCTGCGCATTCAAGCCAGGGGAGGTTTTCGACGTAGGTGCCGGACAAGCGTTGCCACGCAGCCGAGAGGTTTTCCTCGATGCGCAGCAGGTTGATGGCCGGGGCAGTCGTCGCCGTGCCGAACGTCTGCCCCGAGACCTTGCCCGCAAAGGCGTGGTGCTGCAGGTAGAAGAATCGGGCGGCGCGCTGGATATCGGTGAGGGTTTCGGGGCGGGTCATTTTCTGCCATTCGAACACCTGCCGCGAGCTGAGCGCCCATTTGAATTGGCGCACAAACTCTTCGAGGTGGTTCTGCACGACGCGGTAAAGCGTGACCAGGTCGCCGTTGATGTCGTTGAGGACTTCGACCGGCGATGGCTGGGGCTTCATGAAGTAGAGCGCGGCACCACCGGCAAAGACTTCAACGTAGCATTCGTGTGGCGGAAAAAGCGGAATGAGGCGGTCGGCCAGGCGGCGTTTGCCGCCCATCCAAGGGATGATGGGTGTAGACATTGATAGCAAGACCTTTACTGTATGGATAAACAGGTGCTAGGCTCGCCGCGCTTTGTGCACGGAGCAAGAGCCTTGGCTGGACTTGCAGGGGCAATCTGCAGGGACGGCGGTCGGTCTGGATGTTGACGCATCCGGACCGGCCGCTCTTTTTCACTTCGGTGTTGAGACTTCTTTGGCGTATGCCTGACAGGCCGCGAGGGCAATCAGCCCCCGGTCGCCGTCATCGGTGACGCCGATAATTCGTTGAGCATGCGCTGGGTCAAGTTCGGCTCTTGTGGGGCCATGAACCACGCCGCCGGTGGCGGTGGCGGCTGACACCGATCCGTTGCCGGCGCCGTTGGTAGCGTCGAGTAGGACTGACAGGCGCAGATCAGCAGTGGCAAGGCGGTCGCGCAGGCGACCTTGATCACGTTGGACATCGCTCAAGGCTCGGTAATGGGTTTGTTCGCTGATGGCCAAGCTCTGCTCGAGCGCGAGGCGTCTATCCTGTTCGTCACGCTGCTGCGCGGCCGAGGCCAGATTCAGTTGGTTGAGAGTTTCGGTGTGGAGGCGGGCCTGCTCTGCGAGCTGTTTGCCGTAGCGCCAATCCTGTACTTGCCAGGTAATGGCCACAGAACCTCCGGCCATGAAGACCAGCATCAAGCCCTTGGCCACTAACCGATACGGTGCAGGGATCAGTTCGCCGAGACGCATAACACCGCCCTCGCCCGCCCCCACAGCTCCAGCCGATCCTGCAGGCCATTGAGACCGCCGTTGATTCTGCGGGTAATCGTGTTGAATTCGTTTTGATCAGCCAGCGCGTTCAGCCCATTCATGGACCAGAACCACGCAGCCGACTCGGCGGCCCACTGCGGGAGTTCCAACAGCTCAGGCGTGCGCAGCAATCGCTCGTCACCGAACAGCGCCAAGCTGCAGCGCAGGTAATTGTCGTGGCCGGTGACCTGGATCAGACCCCGACCGCGATAACGCTGGCCATCGCCGTCCGCTGCCAGGGTGTTGCCCAGTTTCGCGGCCAGGGCACCGGTGTCGTATTTGCTCAAGTATTGGTCGCCGCCCAGCTCCCGGACGTACTGCAGCTGACCGGACTCGTGTCCGATTTGAGCCAGGAACGCGGCTTGGCGTTTCGGGGTGTTGATCTGCCGGCGGGCCATGGCTGCGTTGAGCGCAGATACAAAAACGCCCGCTTGGCGGCGGGCGTTGGGCATGATGGATTGCAGTTGCTGTTCGGTCAGTGACATCGATGTCTCCTTGATTTGTGAGGATGCGGCGCTATTGCTTGAGCTGAACGACCTTCAGATCCTTTGCAGCTTTTTTCTTCTTGCCCTTGGCTTTCGCTTTACCCTTCTTGCCGCCGTTGCACTCGACCGTCGTGCTCCAGCCGGCTTGGGTGAACACTTGCTCCACCGAATCGACCAGGTACTCGCCATCGAGGCCGACCTTGAAACCTTGGGCATTGATCGAGCGTTCGGCGAACAGGTCGGTACGTCCGGGCATTTCCAGCCGGACACCGGCGGTGGAGCGGTTGAAGGCGGTGAGTCGAGCCTTAGCAGCGGCTTCGGCTGCAGACTTGTTCGGATAGATGTGGCGGTCGCTGTGCACCGGCGGCAACCCGTCCGGCGACTCGTCGTTGTCCAAGGTGACTACCGCGAGCTTTCCAGTTTTCTTGTCCTGGTGCTTGGTCGATACAGCCTTGTGCGTGTTGCGATCCCCGAGCCGAAACTGAAAGCGACTGACGTCGCGCCGTTGGATCAGCACCACACCGAAGGATTTGCCCGAGGCGCTCTGCCCGCCCTGACGTGACATCACCAGCAGCTTGCCGTCGGCGACCTTGGCCGTGCAGTCGTACTGCTTGGCCAGACGGGTGATGAAATTGAAGTCCGATTCATTGAGCTGATCGGCACGCGGCACCTTGGTTAGCACCGGACACACCGATTGCCAGCCATTGCGTGCGGCGACGTCGGCCACAATTCGTGACAACGGTACGTTTTCCCAACTACCGCTGCGGATCGTCTTGCCACTGCCGCGCATGTCGCTGGCCTTGCCGGTGATCACCAGCGTATCCGGCGGGCCGGATAACTCGATCTCGTCGACGACATAGCGGCCGATGCGTGTCAGCGACGTTTCAGCGTAACCCAGAAAGATCTCGATGCTGGCCCCGCGAGGGGGCAGCACTACCGCGCCATCGCGGTCATCAATGCGCAGCTCGAACTCATCGGATTCCATGCCGGGCTTGTCGGTGGTTTTCAGCTGCAGCAGCCGGTCATTGATCAGCGCGGTGATGTCGGCACCATCGGCCACCACGCGAAAGGCTGGAGTCATTTGTGCTGTCCATAAAAAAGCCCGCACAAGGCGGGCTGAGTTGATGACGTTGTCTGCAGACGAAGCGTTGCAGATCAATCGATTTTGATAATCACCAGGCTGTCTTCTCGCACAGCAATGCAGCTGTGGCACACAGGGCAGGCAAATACATCCGTCTTGGGGTCGACAGGGAGCGATTTGGTGCAGGCCGGGCAGCTTCCCTCTAAGAAGGTTTCCCGAAACCCAAAGGTTTTGTAGAGGATCGCGAACGCCATTCCCAAGGCCAGAAACCAGCCCAGCACAGGGATGAAACACAGGAGGATTGCGCCGATGGTTCCGAAAATTATCCAGTTCAGGCGATAGTTGAGTTCCCCCCAAAGGCTCCGTTTTACTTTCCTTAACTCTGTCGATCTTTCCATAAAGGGTCTCTCACGCCTTGCAAAAAAAGGCGAGTCTATCGGCGCCTGAAATTAACGGCAAATTGACATCAGCCACTTATGTCCGGTTACTCCCACAACATCACCCCATCATTACTGGGTGCCGGCAGATCCGGGAACTCGATTACGATGCCGGCGCGGTAAGGTTGCACCTCATCGGCCAAGCCCTGATTGGCATCGAGCACCCCCTCAACCGTGCCCTCAAGATGCCCATAGGCGTGGTAACACAGGGTGTCCAGCAGATCCCCATCAGACGTTCTGCAGGTCGTCGCCATAACGCACAAACTCCAAAGTAAACGCCTGCTTGCGCGGGATCCCGCCCTGCAGCAGCGCGCTCTGTTCTTCTTCAACGCTCTTCAGGCACCAGGTGCCGAGCACGTCGCCATAGCCGGTGGTCAAGGTCATCGGCTTGAGTTGGGCACCGAGGCTGCGCAGAGTGTCCAGTTGTTTGATCCCGCCTTTGAAGCCGGGAAAGATCGCGCCCTTGAGCGTGATCTTTTCCTCACCGATGCCGACCGCTTGTTGTGCCGGCCGCCGGGTCAGTCGCTCCTGCGAGGCCCATCTAAACTCAGTCGAGCGCCTCAGTTCATCAAAAGCTGCGGTGTCCAGATTGAAGTAGTAGGGCTGAGCTTGCGGATCCTGCGGTTGCACGATCAGTAGATGCGGGAACGGCTTCACCGCTTCCGGCAATGGCGTGGCATCACCACCCAACGAACCGGTCGGAACGATGTTGGCCAGCGACGGGCTGACCTTGCCGGCGACTTTGTTGATTGCGGTGGACGCCCGGGCGGCCTGTTCCTTCAGCTCACCCATGCGTTCATCGATCTGCGATACAGCACGCGTGGCTTTGTTGTACGTGGCCACCACCTGGCCGACCTTGGCCTGAGCGGCATTGACGCCACGCATGACACGCTGCAGCTTTGCCCCCATCGCCGGACCAACGAAGGGAATGCCTTCCAGCTCCGAGGCCGCGCCGCTGATCTCGCTGATGGCACCGTTGACTGGCCCCATCATGCCGTCGAGGCTACGCCGACCACTCTCTCCTGCTGCTGCAAGATTCATCAGTCCCGATTGCAGCTGTTCCATGTAGGCCATTGGCTCTCCTCGTTACACATGCGGTTCGTCGAACAGCGAGCGGTTTTGCAACTGCTGGGTGGACTGACGCCACTGCTGATCGATGTAGGGTTGAAGCTCTCGCGCCAGTTGCGCCGGATCCTTTACGTCGCCCTGTACCGTGACATGCAGGGGCGCCTGAATATCGAACCGCTGCTCAACTTTGGTCGACTGGGGTTTCGCAGCAACAGGCGGTGCGAGCATCGCCGGTACCGCCGGGGATGCCGTCTGATTCAATGCACGCGTGACATCCCCCAATGCTGTTGCAGTCGGCTCCCGTTCAGGCAACAGAGGCTTGGAAACAGGTGACTTTGGAACCTGTGCCGCCAGCGCTTGCATCGGAGCAGGTAACGGCTTGGGACTGTCGGGAGTCGCTTGAGGTACGGGCGCAGCACCGGTCAGCAGCGGCAACATTTTCGGTTGCGGCTGAACCATGTCTTTGACGACCGGTACCGGCGCAAATGAACGGGCGACATCGCCCATTACCGGCGGAATGTTCTGCCCGGCATTAACCATCATCAGCGGCCCGGCATCCGGCACTTTCTTGAGCGCTTCAGGGGTTCCGAACAGCTCTTTGCCCGCAAAACCGCCAAGTGCGTCGCCACCCATGTAACCGAGATAACCGCCAATCAATCCGCCGACCATGGTGCCAATGATGGGAATGGCCGATCCGATAGCGGCCCCCGCTGCAGCACCGGCCAATGTGCCGGCCAAGCCACCCGCCGCTTGCCCGTACCCTTCGGCTTTTTCATCCTGAGTTTCGGCGTTCTGATAGGTGTCCCAGGCCTTGTAACCTGCCTCAGCGATGGCGACCACGGCGGTTCCTTTCACCACAGAACCGACGCTAGGACCGCCCCCGCCTCCACGGGTGATACCCTCTTTACCGCCGCCCCTACCGCCTTTTCCACCCTTGCCTTTTTTCTCATCACGACCGGTATCAAAATCGCCGGCATCCAGTCCGCCGCCCATAGCCGACAGGTTGGTGACGATGACCTTTTGCGGAATGTTCGGGTTGCCCATCAAGGTGCCGCGCCCGATATTCATCAGACCCTTACCCATCTTGAATGCACTGACAGCCCCCTTGAGCGCGATCAGGCCCGCCACCGCGGTGCCGATGGCCGTCACCACACGCGGTGACTCATCGGACAGTCCCGCGAGCTGACGGCTGACATTCGTGATCCCATCCGCCACCGCATCAGTGACCGGGCGAATCGCATCACCGATGCTGCGCATGGCATCGTCCATGCTCTGGGCCATCTCGGACCACTTTTGCGCAGACGTTTGCCGGCGCTCAGCCAGGTTTTTGTCGAGGATCCCGGTGGCATTGGCCGAGTCTTTCTTCAACTGCTCATACAGATCCTTGTTCTGCATGTACGCGGTCAAAGCGGCCTTGACCTGCATGTCGGCAAACAGGTCGCCGGTACGCAAGGCCTCTTCAAGGGACTTAATCATGCCCTTGGCCTTTTCCGGATCACTCTCCTTGCTAATGCCGGCCACAGCTTTGGCCATCTCGGCGGCGCGCTTCGGGTCCGTCGCTTCGATGTACTTCTGAGCCAGCGCGAAACTGGACTCCAGTGTGGATTTGCCGTTCTGCAGACCGGTCTGCATCGACCCCTTGTAATCGATGCCCGCCTTCGCATAGGCCTTGACCGTTTCGCCGGAGCCGATTTTCTCCATCCAGTTTTTGAGGTTGTTGGCCGCTTCGTCCGAGCCGCCGGCAGTCTTCATCTGCACCTGCAACATCGCGCCCAACTGCGACACCGAGTCCATGTCGGTGATGCCCAGCTTGCCCATACCGGCCAACAGCTCAGGAAACCACTTGGCCATGTCGACCGCTTCGAAACTGCCTGCCTGTCCCTGATAGGCGATGGCCTCCAGCGCCTTTTGCATCACGGCCGGATCGGTGATCTTGGCGTTCTGCCCCAAGGCGTTGATCATCTTGGCGGTTTCAGTGCCATCCGAACCCTGCCCCACAGCGAACTTGGCCGCCGTCGGTGCATAGGCCAATGCCTTATCCAGCTCCATGCCGGCGCCGACCAGGGCGTTGACCAACTCAGCGACCTGGTTGCGCGCCATGCCCGTATCACGCGATGTGTCGACCACGGTTTTGGAGAGCTGCGTTTCTTCCGGCGTGTTGGCAATGTTGGCCTTGATCGCGATGTCACGAATGATCGCGCCGTAGTCCGCACTGACCTTGGTCGGAATCGCCACGGCAGCAGTCAGTGCACCGGCCTGGCCGAGGGTGCTTTTCATTCCCTGCCGACCTTCATCCAGTTGCCGGTGGCCGAGCGCCTTGAGTTCAGCACCGGCGGCGACACGGCCCATCGTGGCGTAGGCCTTAGTCAGCCGCCCGACCTCGACGCCCTGTTTCTTGAGAAGGTCGAGGTTCTTTTCGTATTTGGACAACAGCTTGTCGGCACCGGCGGCGCCGGTTGCGTGCGCCTTGCGCCATTCCTCGCGCAGACGCATGGTGTCGCCGATGGTGTTCTGCAACACCCGGGCTTTGCTGCCGACCGAGTCCAAGTGCTGGATCTTGCTTTCGACGTCCTTGAACGCTTTGCCCACCGTCGGATCGACGGCACCGCCGATGACAAAGCCGAGTGCGAGGTTCTTCGCCATGTGCGTGTCCTGGGGTCGAGGATGATTGGAAATGGCTCAGTCCGTGAGCCACCACACGATGTCGTTGAAGGGCATGGCCATGATCTCGGCCGCCGAGAAACCGGTCTCCTTGGCCAGCCGCTTGGCCAGCCCCTTCAACGTTGGTCCATCAAACCTCGTCGTCTTGGACCAGACGAAAATAGCCTTTCTGCAGGCGCATGTAGTCGACCAGTTTGAGGGCCATCAGATCCTGTTCAGCGGTCTGCGTCAGCGAGGAAAACAGCGACATTTCGCGCTTTTCTTCATCGCCGTTGCAGGTCGCTTGCGCGGCTCGAATGTCTCGCACGCACGGCGCCCGAAGAGTCAGCGTGTCGACCATTACACCAGACAGCTCGGTGGGGTGTCGCAGTGAGATGCGAAAGCCTTCCTCGGTCAGTTGCAGCCAGCTTGGCAGTTGTTTTTCTTGAGTAGCTTGATTGGTTTGCGTCATTTCATCGTGTCCTTAAAGGCCCAGGGCCGAACGTTCGTCAGCGAGCTGGTCGACGCCGTTGACGACCAGGACCATGCCCAGCATGTCGATCTCGTAAACCACCCGACCGGCGACTTCGAGCTTGTAGTAGGTCAGTGCCATGTTGTGTTTGGTCTCGGCCTTGTCGCCGGGCTTCCAGTCGCCCATGTCGACTTCCTTGATACCGCCACGCATGGTGACGATCACCGGGATGACCTTGCCCTTGAGGCCTTTGAACGAGCCGCGGAACACTGCGCTGCAGGCGGTGCGATCAGACAGGCCGAAGAACTTGAGCGCTTCACGGCGAACACCGTTGGTGGTGAAACCGGCTTCAAGCTTTTCCACGCCGGTCGGGATCTCGACCTCGCCGGCCATGCCGCCGCCTCGATAGGCTTCGGTTTTCAGAACCACCTTGGGCAAGGTGAGGCTCGGCATTTCACCGGCAAAACTGACGCCGTCGATAAACCCGGCGCAGTTAGAGAGAACTTCAGGAATCATCAGGATGCCTCCTTAGGCAGCTTCTAGCACTTCGGTCATCCACTCGTTGGTGACCTCAAAAAGGAAGTTCGGGTTTTCAGCCGGTGGCACGTCGGTGAAGCGGATCCGCCAGTACACCTTGCCCTGCTCGATCTGGCTGGCCGTGTTCAGCTCGTGATCCGGGAACACCTCGAAGTTGATCACCGCGCCTTGGTTTTTCAGGTCGCGCATGAACGCTTCCAGGCCGTCGGTGACGTCCTTGACGTAGGTCTTGGTGATCGAGCGGTCGACTGCCCATTTGTGGCCGGCCTGTACCGCATCCATGAGGATGAACAGCGTGCGCACGCGGGTGACGAATGCCCATTTCGGATCGCTCGACAGCGTGCGGTTACCCCAGAGACGGAAACCGTCATCACGAATGATCGTGGTGATGTTGGCGTTGTTGAGCAGGTTGGCTCGGCAGGTCTCGTCGCCGTCCAGGTACTCGACCGCACGGGTGGTACCGGTGATGCCGGTAAACTCCTTGTTCGACGGCGAGGCCCAGAAACCATAGGTCGCATCCGCCCAAGCAAACAGGCCGGCAGTCCAGGCCGAACCGGGCGCGTCCACCGTCTTGCTTTCACCGGTGTCCCAGAACTGCACACCGGGGTCGACCATGAACAGGTTACGACTGCCGAAGTTTTTCGCGTAGGCCATGGCGGCCTCATCGGTGGTGCATGGTCCGTCGATGATCCCGATAGCCCGTAGCTTCTGCGCCAGGCTATCCATGGCCGTGGCCACCGCTTGCTTTGCCGAATGGCCGGGGGCAATCAGCAATCGCGGCTGGGCATTGAACAGACTCTTGCCATCGAGCAGACCCTGCAGGCCGGTACGTTGACCGGACTCCAGGACGCCGCCGATGATGGCCGAGGTCTGCAGCGCCGGGTCATCCATCTTCGGCACGCCGATGGCAACGATCACCGCCTTGACTTTTTTATAGATCGCCAGGCAGGCCTGGGTAATTGCCGATCCCGCGCCAAATGCTGCAATGGCTTCGCGCTCGGTGGTGATCAGCTTGAGCTCGCCGGCCTTGGCCGTACCGCCGCCCACCAAGCCAGGGCTGAAGGTGTCGCACAGGCCGATGATCGATGAGGACGGCAGCGAGATGGTGCGTGCGCCGGTATCGACCGAGGTGGTCGTGACGCCGTGAAAGAAACTCATAAGGCTCATTCTCCAGAAACGAAAAAGCCCCGCGTGTGTGCGAGGCTCAAGGTGATGGTGTTACACGTGGGGGAATAAAAAACGCCCCGTCAGTGCGGGGCGTTCAGGTGGTTTGTTCGGTCAGCCAGATCGGTGCTGTCGGTCGGTGTTCCGCGAGCGGGAATTCCTCCCCTTGCGGCCAGTCACGCAACTGCCGGCGGTAAGCCTGCAGCTCTGCGTACTGCTCAGTCGTGATCGAAGTCACACCGCCGTCCTCGATCTCGTCGCGGTGCCGTGAGACCAGCGCATCCGTGGGGAGCAATTGGGCATCACGCCAGATACGTTCGACCGCCTCAAGCGCCTCAGCAGTCGGTGCAAGCCCCGCTGCCAAGACTGGAAACCCCTTGCTATCGGGCACAATGCGCCCGCCTCGGGTTTGCCCTTCAAGCAGCGCCGCCTGTTCTTCTTCGGTGATCTGGACCGCGTCCGCCGGAATCGGCGCCTCGTTCTCATCACTGAAAAAGCCGGGAGTCTTTGCGCTATAGAAAATCGTCATTCAACGCCCCTTCACATTCCAGAAAAATGAAGCGGGGAAACTCGAAAGATTCCTCACTGTGATGCTGTTTCTCGTCCACGCACGCGCTTGAAGCGCCGGCACGCGGCCAACAGCCTCATCGTTGGAAAAGTTGGCAAACGTCAGGTTCAGGCACGTCGGCGGGTCAACAAAAGCGACCGGCAACATGATCTCGACATTGGTGTTGGCTGCAAGGCTGAGGTAAGTGCCCCATTGCTCGATATCGCCGCCTGGGCCTTTTTTCCAAGACGTTCCCGAGAACGAGCAAGCAAACTCCGCTGAATACTTCAGCGCTGCGACTCCTTCCTCAAACACGTAGTTGGTGTCCCCGCACGCGATCACACCGTTAGAGGATGGCGGGATAGTGATGCTGTTCAGGTTCTTGGCCAGCGCCACAATCACATCCGCGCCCTGTCGAGACACCACGACATCGCCGGTCCCAATATTCTGAATGTAGAACTTAGAGCCGCTAGGGCTTGCACTCAACAACGGCAGCGTCAGGGTTGCGGGTCCAGTGACGACAATGCGACGCCCCGACATTGACGGCGTCAGTGCGGCCGCCGGAGCGCTGATTGTCGTTTGGCCGCTAAAGTTACCCAGCGCCCGCTGTACAAACGCGGCGTTGACCGCCAATGAGCTGGTATCGAATTGGCCCGGCGTCGGTACGGTTGGCGTACCCAAAAAAGCCGGAGAGTTCAGGGGGGCAAACCCATAAGTGACGTTCTGGAAGGTCAGCGCTGTGGTGCCGAGAACAATCGAGCCATCAGTGATCAACTGCCAGCGCGTATCAGCCAGAGTCGTCCCCTGCTCGACTGACACCAACAGGGCCGATGTCACTTCCGCACTGCTGTCAGCGTCAGCTGCTCTCGCCCATGCACCCGCTGCTGCGATGTACAGTCCGTTGTCCTTGGCGGCGATCTGATTTTTCACCAGCACCCGATCACCGACTGCCAATACAACACCATCTAGCGTCTGCAGGCCCGCCAGTGCGATGTTGGCCGTGGTGGCTGCCCGCACCGACTGTTTGTTGTCGAGTTTGTATAGCTCTTCCATGATCCGCTGATCAACATATTCCCGGGTAGCCAGCACGACAGCCGGGTCAATCCTGAGCGTGATGTTCCCGGTACTAGACACCACAAAGTTCATCCGAACCACCTGCGTGCGGCCCGAGCCTTGCGACAGCAACGGCTTGAAACTTGGCGCACAGTTTGCGACGGCGACCAGATCGCCATCCGCGTCGTACAGGCCTATTTCGCGGATCCACTTGCCGCCCTCATCGGCCGGAATGATCTGCTCGGCGATGATCACTGCCGGGTTGACCGGATCAACTCGAAGCTGATTCAGAGGCTTGCGGCGCCACTCGTTGAGTAGCTTGGTCTGGCTGGCCGACGGAATGGGATTGGCCGGAGCGGCGACACCTGCCGGGTTGCCATCCCCAATCCCCATGTCGGTGATTTTCCAGGCAATGCCGAGCGCATCGGCATTCGCCTGTTTGGCCATCCCCACATTTGTGAGGATCGCAAAAAACTGCGAATTCGCATCAATCATAATAAACGTCCAGGGTGTCTATGGTGTGTTCGCGGCCGACCACGCCAAAGCTGCCAGTGACTTCGATGTCACGCATGACTGGCGGGTAAACATCGATGACATCGCCTTCGTAAAGGGACACTCCGATATTCAGATTGCCTTGGGTCTCGAGGCTGATCGCCAACCCGGTAAGGTGCCGGCTTACGGGTTTGGCGTCGTCGATCAGGCGTTCAAGTTCGAGATACATTTCCTCGGTGATGCCGGTGTCCAGCACCCCCACCTTCAGCGCGAAGGTGCCCGGCACGCCTTGCGGCACGGTGTTGAACCATTCGACGATCTCGATCAGGTAGCCCAGCGGCTCGACCACTCGACGCAAGGCGCCGATGGTGCCCTTGTGCTTGTGGATGAAGAACGACGCCTTGATGGCAGCACGCTTGACCGACTCCGACCACGAAGGATCCCAGCGGTCGACCGACCAGGCCCAGGCCAGATGCGGCAGCAGGTGCACCGGACAGGTGTCAGGGTTGTACAAGGTGCGCAACGGAATCAACGTGTTTTCGGCGAACGTCGCCTCGATACCCCGTTCCAGGGGAGTGCTGTTGAGTGGCAAAAGACTGCGCATATCAACCTCCCAGCACGACGGTATAACCGGTGCAGTACGCTGCCTGCGCCTTGGTCGGCTTCAGATCCAGCCAGTCCTTGAGCTCCACGCGGGCCACACCGGCAATGTGCAACTGCGCATCGACACCAGAGCGCGCCACCTCGACACCCAAACGGCGGCGCGGATTGATCCAGGCCTCAAGCCGCTTGATCGCCTCGGCCAGCGCGGCGTCGTTTTCCGGGCCTGCCCCTTTCATATGCAGAACGGCGTCGACGCGGTAGCGCAGGATCTGCGCACCACGCACCGTGACGCGGTCCCCCACTGGGCGCACGTCGTCGTCATTCACCGCCGTGGCGACCAGCTTCAACAGTTCAGGACTGGCTGTGCCGTCACCTTCGAGACCCAACACCGTGACATCCACACAGGCCGGTGATGGGCTTTCAGCCGTGGCATCAGCCACCAGCGCCGAGGCGTTGCGCGCGTGCAGGATGTAGCTGTTGCGCGGGCCTGCGGTGGTCAATCCCTCATAGGCCAATTGCACACGCTCGCGCAGTGCGTCATGCGACTCCATCACCGCCTCGACCGGTGGCACCGCCAGCGGGTCGGCTGGCTGAATCACCAAGCGCTTGAGATTGACGTTGGCCGCGAGGTGGTCCAGATCGGCGCCCGTGGCATAGGCCAGAAGTTGCGACTTGGCGGCGTCATTGACCCGTGCCCGGTTGCCAAGCTTGATGTAGCTGCCGACCTCCAGCAACTTGGTCACCGGATCACTCTCCAGCGAGGCCGTCCAGTTACCTCCCATGTGGCCGCGAAACACGTCGAGTGCTTCGCCATACACCTCTTCAAAATCTAGCGGTTCCAGCACGTCCGGTGCCGGCAGCTCCGACAGATCCACTAGGGTACTCATACCCACACCTCCAACGTGCCGCGCACACCGAGGTATTCGCCGCTGACTTGTATGTTGATCTTGCCGCCCAGCACGGACAGCACCCGCACCCGTTCCAGCTTCAACCGTGGCTCCCACCGCCCCAGCGCCCGGGCGGCTTCAGCCTGCACGGCGCTTTTCCAGCCCTCGTTAACAGGCAGGTTGACCATGCGCCGCAGCTTGCTGCCGTACTCCGGACGTTCACGGCGGCTCACCAATGGCGTGCCGAGGATGTCACCGACGGACTGGCGTAAATGCTCAATGCCGGAGATGGGTTGCCCGGTGTGGCGATCCATTCCGATCATCGGGTTTACTCCTTGAGTTGCTCGAACTCGGCATGGGCTTTGAGGGTTTTCAGCGCCACATCGTCGGCGCTATCGACCGTGACTTTGTTTTTCGCCACGGCGAGCGTGCGGCCGTCCGGCAGGATGATCGTGCGCGAGGTGTAGAGCGTGTCGCGAAAGGTCACCGAAGAGGGCAGCACCACTGGGCTGACTAGGGAAGACTCAGATGCAGTTGAATCATCTTGATGTTTGGCCATGGGAACTCCAGGCATGAAAAAGCCCGAACGCGGCGGGCTGAATAAAAAGTTGAGTTAGTGCTTGTGATGATTGTCACTTTGGCCGGCGGCCAGAATATCGGCATCGCTGGTAATGCTTTGAGTAGCGTGCAGCGGGCCGTCGATGTTGACCGGCCCTTTGATGTTCACGGCGCCCTCCAGATCGATCGTTCCCGACTTCACGCTGACAGCGTTGTCGGTGACTTCGGCCAGTGTTGAACCGACCTTGATGGTGACCGTACCGCTCGGCAAAGTGATGGTGTAACTGTTGGCCTGCCAGTCGTAGACCAGAGATCCGCCATCGTCGAAACGCCAGGCTTCGACGTGATCGCGATTGTCCGGCGGCGCGCCGCCATTACCATAAAGGCCGGGAATGAATGTCCCCTGTGCTACCTCGCCGCTGGCACTGATCAGCGTGCCCTGCTCGTTGAGGCTAGGCGCCCGCCAGTGCCGCGCCTTGCCGGCGGCGATGCTGTGCCAGCGTACCCAGCCACTGACCCATTCCCCGTCGGACACCCGGCACACCGGTGGTGAGGAGGTCAGATCTACCGCGACCACGTAACAGTCCTTGACCAGGCCGGCGAGCATGCGGTCATGCTGGGCGCTGACATAGCCGCCGCTCATGCCAGATTCTCCGGTGCAAAATATTTGTCCCGGTTGGCCGGCCCAGCATCCGGATCAACGCCAAACAGCAGGGTGCCCGGTGGCTGATCTGGCCACGGCCATTGTGCTTCGCCAAGGTAGATCTGCTGCGTCCATTCCACGACCCAGACTGTGTAGCCGTCCAGCTCGGGCTTGGTCCAGTCCGGCATAGCCTGAACAAACTCGGCCGGTTCGACCTCGATACCCCAGGACTGCATCCGAAGTAACACAGCCAATTGCCCGACGATAAACACTGCTTGCTGATGGTGATCGGGCTGGATCGGGTCGGTAATCACCCGCGCTTCGAACTTGCACGACAGGCCCGTCTCACCGGTTCCCGGGTCGATGCCTGGCTCCATCTCTGCCAGTTCGACCAGCACCGCTGGCAGTGGAATACTGCTTTCGATGATGGGCCAAGTCGCGACGATCTGAAGGTCCGGCAAATGATCCTGAATGCGCCGCTCAATGGCTTGATACAACTGCTCAAGACTGAACGGCTCGTCGACTTCATCCGTCACGTCATTTCCCCTTCAAGTGCTTCTGCACTTCAAAATTGAGTTCCTGCTGCAGGACATGCACCAACTGTTCGTCAGCCTTGCGAATCCAGCTTTCGAAGTGTGGTCGTGCCTGCTCCAGCGATACCTTGGCTTTCGCCAGAGGAAAACGGCTGCCGTGTTCGGCGATCCAACCTGAACTGGCACCGCCCGCCCCACTGACCTCACTGTCGGGGTAGTCATTGGCGTCGAAATGCTTACTGGCCGTTCGGATCCAGACGTCTGCGCTGTTGCCGTAAACCTTCTTGAAGAACGCCCCCTGAAAGCGGCGCCCCGCCACTGACACACCGGACCGACTCTGCCGGGGCCGGCCGATGCGGCTCGCCTCCATGGCGTTGAGGCCGAACCACAATTTGCCGCTGTTTGCTCCACCGCTGACCGGGTAGGCCCGCAGCCGCTGCCGAACAGCAGCGACTGCAATCCGTTCCTGTCTGCCGACAGCGCGGGCAATGTGTGTGGCAAGCCAGCGCAGGGTTTTGTTGATGGCTCGGCGCTGGGCGTTGGCCGCTGCTTTTGGCACTACGGCGGCAAAGTCCTGAAAGGCTTTCAGGTCTACCGCCGATGTCTGCAACGAGATCATCCCGCCGCCAGCCGAGGGCTTGAAGTGACTGCCAACGCTCATGCTTTAGGCCTCAATAGCAATGCTACCCAGCCGGTGCCGTCTGGCTCCAGTTTGACCAGGTCGTACTGGCCTCCCCCGTCTTGCCTCGCAAGATCAACAACCACCAGCTGTCCCGGCTCTATACCTGCAGCATCGACGACGCGAATCTCAAATTGCGGCTCGCGCAATGCGGTGTTGATTCGCCCCATGCGCGGCTGCAACCAAGGCGCAGAAAAGAAACCGGCGATCTCTCGACCGCCGACCGTTGCCATATCGCCCAAGCCATCCAGAACCAAGGCATCCATGGCATCGCTCAATTCGCGAAAGCCCATCACTCACCTCCGCTGTCTTCGTCCTCATCAGCAACGGCTGACTGTTGGCGCAGCAGTTCTTGTGCTCGCGGATCCTTGAGCGGGGCGATACGCCCCTCAGCGAGTAACGCTTCCTCGATTTCTTTATTCGGCGGACTGTATGGCTCGCCCTTTACGACAACGACGCGACCATCCTGCACGCAACCATCGATCACCAGAAATTCGGCTTTCTTGGCCATGTCACACCACCTTGGCGTAGATGAAGGCATCCGGTTCGAGCAGGCCAGCCAATGCTGCACTCTGGAGCTTCAGCCAACGAGCGCTTGGTTCTTGGGTCACCCAGCTTTTCGGAAAGCGCGCCGCTTCAACCAAGCCGCTTTCCACGGCTTCCAGATCCTGGATCGCGCCATACAACATGGCGTTGCGCGTCGAGGTGGAACCCAGAATCAGGCCGCCGGCCGGAATCATCGGCTGTTCTTCTTCGTCGTCATCCAGGTACCACTCGTCATAGCTATAAAGGTCGACGCCGGGGTCATTCAGATAACCGAGATAGGTCACACCGTCGGGCAGTTCCTCGGGCTTGATCAGGCCCATATCGACGCGGCGAGTGTTGAGCTGCTTCATCACCGTCGCATTCGACTGGAAGGCATCCAGTGCTTCACCGCTCATGGCGACGGTGTTGGCTGTACGTCCAGAGTCCTTGGCGATTTTGCGTTTCCAGCCACGCAGATTGGCAATAGGGTCACCGTCAGAACTGTTCCATTGCCCGCTGCCCAGGCTGATCTTGTGATCACTGGACATCAGGAAGTCGATGGTGTCGTCCACGCCTTCGCCGATCACGCGGACTTTGCCGGTGGTGAGGGCTTGAGCACACATCCACTCCTCACGGCGTACGATTTCATCGTCCAAGTCGCGCAGATCCTTGCCGAGCAACTGCCCTGCCCGCTCCAATGGAGTACGCGAAGAAAACGGGTTGTCACCAGCCGAACGCTTGAGTACCAACTCGGCAGTGGTTTCGCGCTTGGGTTGGATGTAAGGCGGGGTGTAGTTGCTGGTGGTGTAACCCTCACGCAACGACACACTGCCAGGCAGACGCGGGTGAACAAAGGGAGCCATTTTTCGCTTGCCCTTGATAATGTCGATGTCGACCGTTTTGGTCGGGAACGTCACTGGGCTGCCACCGTTGAAAAACGTGTTCAGCAAAAAACGGCGCGCAGTCGGCATCTGCTCAACCGCTTCGAGCATGGTGCGGGTATCAAAAATATCCATTTAGAACTCCGAATTAACGAACGAACAGGCTCAGGGCACGTAGCGCGGCTTTCGCCTGCGCCAAGGTGAAGCCCTCGCCGAGAGTGAGTTGGCTGGCCTGCACTTCGCCGGTCAGGCGGATAGGCGCGATCTGCGCGCCTTTGGTCGAATCGGTGGCCTGATCGAGGATTGCCAGTGGCGTCTCGGAACCATCAGTTGCTGCCGCTTTGGCCAGGACAAACTCACCACTGGTTTTGACCTGACCGAGGACGGCGCCACGGTTGAGCTTTTGTCCGGAAGCAATCACGACGGTATCGATGATCACCGGAAAGGCGCCCGCCGACAGTTGGTCGGGGACGTAGGTTTGGCGTTCAGGATTACTCATGAGGATCTCCAATCAGCGGCGCGAGGCGCCTTCAACAATGGCGTTCACAACTGCTTTACGTTCACCCTGAGCCGCATCGCCCGTCGGATTAGATGTCGACGCGCCGGTGGCATCAGCCTTGATCGCACTCAGTGAAATACCGCGATCCTGCGCCGCCTTAAACAGCTGCAGAGCGGTGGCCTCAACCGAGGTGCCGGCATCGATGGCGGCGGCGATCTCGGTCTCGAAACCCTTGCTGGCCATGGCGTTGATACCGGTGATGCGCTGTCGCTCGGCGGTAGCACCCTCCTCACGGCTTTGGGTGCGAACACTCTCAAGATCCGGTTGACCGGCTTGAGCGATCTCGATGGTTTGCGGATCCGTGCCGGCGGCCAGCGCCTCACGCAACTCCGCCGTGCTGCTGACGGTGGTCATGTTGTATTTCCTCGGTTGGGTTGCGGCCGGTTTGGCCAGTTCTGTAATCAATGTTTCGAGTGAGCCAAGGCGGTGCGCCAAGCCGGACTCAACGGCGGCGGTGCCCACGCGCAAACCGCCGAAGTCGCCCATCTCGGGAACGCGCTCAGGATCCACGCCCAGGTTGCGGGCCACCTTGGCCACGAACACGTCGCCCATGGCGTTGACCGTCTCGCCGACCTTGGCCCGACCTTCTTCGGTGGCCAGATCCACTCGCTTGTTGGGCGCGTTGCGACTGACGATCTGGTAGCGCTTGCGACCGTTGGCTTCTTCACCGCCGACGACAGCCTCGACGACTACACCGATGCTGCCAGCGAGTGCGGTTTCGTCGATAACGATCTCGCTGGCCGCTGAAGCAATCCAATAAGCCGCGCTGGCACCAGTGCCGCCGATGTAGGCGACAATGCGTTTACGATCACGGGCAGAATGGATCTGGTCTGCCAGCTCGTTGATGCCAGCCGCTACGCCGCCAGGGCTGTCAATGTTCAGGATGATTGCACTGACCTTGGGATCATCCAGCGCCGTTTGTAGGTCGGTGGCTAACACCTGAGTGCTCGTCGCGCCGCTGATCTCCGTGAAGAGATTGGCGTAACGAAACACCGGGCCGACCACCGGAATGATGGCCACGCCATTGCGCACACTGACGGTGCGGCTGTTATCCAGCCGCATGCCGGTGCGGGTTTCCAGCGCTGCCGGATCGCCCATCCGATCTGCAATGGTCAGCAGGTTGTCCAGGGCGCCAGGCAGCATCAGCCAAGGCTGCGATGCAGCCAGCTCAAATGCGCGGGGCATGGTTATTCCTCGTTGGGATTATTAGGCGGTGGAGTTTCCTGCTCGCGTCCTTTGGGCAGGACATGCAGGCCATCCTTGCGGCGTTGCTCGACCTCGCGGACACGCTGTCGGTACACCTGCTGCCACGGTTCGCCGGTCATTGCGGCTGTTTCCAGCGTTTCATTGCTGACGCCGATTTCAATGCGCTTGCCGGCGGCGTTGGCCTCCTTCAGTTCATCAATAGCGCCACGGGCCGGACCGATCCAGATCGCTTGGCAGTACGCTTTGCGTTTGGCCGGATCAGCGTAGCCCGGCAATTTGATCAGCCCCCTTGCCACCGCTTCATCAATCAGCAGTTCTCGACTGGGCTGACAGAAGTCACAGATCAGCCACCAACGACGCAGGCTGTAGAACCGCCACGCCTGCAACATGGCGGCGCGGGCAGCGCTATAGCTGCTGCTGTAATGCAGCAAAAGCTCTTCCATTGGCTGTTCGAGCGCGGCGCCGATTTCCTTGACGACGGCGGTAAAGAACGGATCGAATTGCGCGTTGGGCCGCGCTGGGTTGGCGATCACTGGCTCTTCACCTTGGCCCAAATCGACAATGGCGCCCTCGCCCAAGGCCAACTCACCATCGCCGGTGGTGTCGCCTCCAACGCCGTCACCTTCGTTGGCCAGCGCCGTCAGCGGCAGATTGCCCACCTGAAAGTCATTGGTCTTTTTGATGAACACGGTGAACATCGCCGAGATCACTGCCGCCATCAGTTCGGCACTGCTGTAGCGCTCCAGCTTCTGCAGCGGCTCCAGCACCGGAGCCAAATAGGGCGCGCCACGCTTTTGTCCTGGCCGCTCCTTGTCCGCCATGACGTGCATCACACGGCGCCGGCCAGTGGCCTCTCCGAAGGCCGGCAAACGTTCCCACTTAAGCGCTTGGCCGGCGGTGTATTCGTTCTGGTAGCCGCTGCAGACGTGATAGGCCAACGGCGCACCGAGCCGGTCAAACTCGACTCCGTCCACCAGGTTGACGCCATCCAGTTGCCCAGCCGGGTTGCACACGCGATCCGATTCGATCAATTGCAGCCGGGTACTGAACACACAGCCAGGACGCTCATCGTCGGGACTGGCCACCAATACATCACCGCCTACCATCGACGATATCAACACCAGTGCCTGCAGCTGATAGTGATTGAGCGAGGCCTCAGCGTCACATTCCCGAGGGTCATCGGCATACAACGACCACAAACGATCAAGTTGGGCGTTGATTGCATCGGCCTGCAGCTCGTCGAGGCCAAGCGCGTCATGGTCGATCTGTGCGCGGCAAACCAGTCCGGTGCCAACGACGTTGGTACGCAAGCGAGTGATGGCTGCACGGGCGATCAGGTGATTGCGCATGGCATCCCGCGAACGAGCCACCAGCATTCGCCGCTCATTGTGATCGAGGTCCCGACGCGGGCTACCAAGACCGGGTATCCAGCTGGCCATGCTACGAAGCACCCGGGAGGCACCGCGCCACCGAGTCTCAACACCGCCACCGCCGCCTTGAGCGACGATAGGTCGGGCGTCGTTTGCCGATTTGGCGAGCTTGATCGCCTCACGCATCAGCAACTCGGCCGGGTCTTTTCGAAAAAATCCCATAGTCAGATCTTCATGTAGGAGATGCGGTTACGGCCGCGTCCCTGTTGTTGGGCCTGTTCCAGCGCGACCTCCTTCGCGTATTGCTGCTCTAGCAGGCGAAGGCTGTTCAGCTCGGCGCGATACAGTTCGCGATCCGCACGACGCAAGCGCTGGCCTTTCTTCAGGACGTCAGAGATCGCCGCCCGGACTTCCGCGAGGCGCTGTTGTGCGTCTGTCATGTTTGTTTTCCTAGTAGCCTGCGCGACTGCGGGTGCCCCGTCCACGAGCGACGGCTCGGCGCGGTACCGGTGCGACCGGTTGTTCGGTGGTGAACAGAGTTGGCTGTAGCAGTTGCTGCTCCAGCTGATCCCATTCGTGATCGCGCAGCAGGTGAGTTTTCAGACTGCGCGCCGCATGCAAGGCGTACACCTCGCAGTCGAGCGCTTCGTTGCGCCGTCCGGCCTTTTTCTGCCAAACCATCTTGCTGGGGTTGCGTGGGTGCGGCGCCAGGACTTCGTTGGTGAGCTGCTCGTAGTAGTCAGAGCGGATCTCGCTGTACCAGTGCATTCGGCCAGGCCCTGCGCCTTTCAGCCGAAGTCGGCCTTCGATCAGGGTCTTGGCTTTGTGCGTGCCAACGATGTGGACCCTCAGCCCGTATTTGGCAGCCTTGGTGTTGTCTTGCGAGGTGTCCACCGATTGCGACGGCTTGGTAAAAATCTCCTTGTCGCGGCTGTCCACGGAAGCACCTTTGATCGCCATGACGTTGTAGCGTTGACGATCACGCACATACGCATAAACCGCATCGCTGGTATTACCGTCAGAGCTGTCAATGCTGACCGCCGACACTGCCAGTTGGGCGCCGCTTGCGATGGGAATCGGTCTGGAGATGACCCTGTCCAGCTCTTGCCAGACAGCGTCATGCGGATCGATGGGGTTGCCGTGCAGCTCGCCCCAATACAGACGCCATGACTCTTCACCCCGCCCCCATCCAGTGATCACTAGCGCCAAGCGGTCGCCTTGCACGTCGACGCCGACGGTGACCAAGAGCACACCTTGGGGCGCGGTAAGTTCCGCGTAGGGTTCGGCGCGCTTCTCCAGTTCGTCAGTCTTCGGAGCATCGCTCTGGTATTCGTAGCTTTCGCCTTTGGAGCTGTTGACGAAGGCGATCATCGGGCCGATGTTGCCCTGCGCCGCCGCGTGCTCAGCCTGGAGTTTCTTTTCCATCAGCACCTCAAAGCGAGATCCCCAAAACGTTGCGTAGAGCTCGTTGAGGATGTAGCCCGCGATACCGCGAAACTCTGCTGTAGCTGACCAGCGCCCATGCTTGAGGTTGGCGTTTTTCTGGTTATCGTCCCAGATCCCGCCGCAGTGCGGGCAAGAGTAGAAAGTCTTTTCCGGACGCTTCTTGCCGTACACCTCGTGCTGGTACTCAGGATCCTCATCGCAGTGCAGGTTGTCGAAGCTCAGAGCGTGCTCTTGTCCGCACTCGTGACAGGGCACCAAGCCAACACGCTTGTCTGATAGCTCCAACTCCGCATCGATGGCCGATAGACCTTTGATGGTCGGTGTGCCGCCGATGATGATTTTCGAACGACGAAAGGTTTTGAGTCGCTCCTTCGCCAGCTTGATGCTATCGCCCTGCCCGCGCAGGTTGAGGTTGCAGTCGTCCGGTTCCTCAATGGCCACACGTGGCACTGGCGTGGACTTCACGCTCGCCGGGCTGTTGGAGCCAACCATTTTCAGGAAGCCACCAGGAAAGCGCTTGAAGTCCTGCCTTTGTTGAAGCTTGCGGCTGCGCAGGTCGACTTTCTTGCGCAGCCGTGGCGTGGCTTCAATCATTGGTTCGAGCTTTTCGCCGACGTACTGTTTGGCCGCTTCGGCTTTGGGAAACAACACCAGAATCGGTGACGGGTCAATGTCGATCCATTTGCCCAGGGCATTTCCCAAAACGCCAGACGTCCAGGCCACCTGTGCCGACTTGCGGCCGACAATCTCGCTGACGGCTGGATCGTCCAAAGCTTCCAATGGCCCACCGGGCCAGATCAGGTGGGGCGTCACGTCAAAGCGATATTTGCCGGGGCGTGCCGCTTCTTCCGGTGCGAGCCAGCGGTACTTGTCCGCCCACTCGATAATGCTCATGCGGGGCGGCGGTGCCCACTTGCGGCAGGCGCCGCGCAGCGCTTTAGTCGCCGTCTTCCTCAAGGCCCTCCGAATCGTCCGGTTCGTCAGAATATCCATCTGACGGGGCATCATCCTTGTCATAGTCAGAAAGCCTCCTCAGGATGGCTTCAATAGGGTCGCGAATGAGCTGCTCGTCAACTTCCACGTCGTAGCGCGCCGACAATTCGGCGGCTAACGCGTCCGGAAAGGAATTGAGCAGCTCCACTTTGGCAGCGGTGATCATGGCTTCGAAACGCTCAACCAGATCAGCCGCAATCACAACCTCGCCCAGATCCTTGGCCATCGCGAGTTCTTCGCGGTCGGCACGGATCCGGTCGAGCCGGTCGCGTGAAGATTCTTTTTTGCCGTTGAGTGCGGCCTGGTGCATCAGCCACTGAATGACGGCTTCGGTGTCGTATTGGTTTTCGTTGCCCCGACCGAGGCCGAACTCGGTCACAGGCATGCCGTCGTTCTGCCATCGGGTCAGGGTGCGTTCATCACGGCCGACGATCTCGCTTAAGTCGGCCTTGCTAACTGACCTGCCCATATCTATCCCTTTAAAAAGACGGACATCCCTGCCAAATTCTCAGCTGCAGAGATCCCGCGAGTTCGCTAACCCGTGTAGGGGGCGGCCCTCAGGGAGGACCCGGAAAAATGGCGCCCCCGCCCGGCCGCCGACCTAGCTGCGGTCGGTCGATGCCGACTCCGAAACGCCCAACCGCTTCGCAGCCCATCGTTCGTACAACCCGATGGCTACATCCGCACCGGCCATCGCCGTGAGGCACCCCAAGGCGCCCGCCGTCCAGATCGTCATGCCGGCGGCGATCATCAACATCATCGCTGACACCCCGCAGACAATGCAGGCACCGGATCGAAGTGCGAGGCGGCGCAACAATGCCCAGCCCCGCGCCCCATCCTTGTCAGCCCGCCACATCTCCCCCGATACGCCGCCGACCAGGGCCAGGACGATCACTAACCAGATCGGCATCTCTGCCAGCGCTTGTTGCTCGTTTGTCATCGCCAACCCCTAAACGCAAAAACCCGGCGCAATGGCCGGGTTTGGTGGTGTGGTGCCTGCCGCTCTCTGCGGTCGCACCTATCGAAGATGACTACTTTTTACAGGTCGATTCCGGTGGCAGCAACCCTGTTTTAATGCCACCCGGTGAATAAGTGGGTAACGCAGGGTGAACGCCTAGCGAATGTCGGCGAATACACCACCACGGCATTCTGTTGTTACGGTGCTGTCCCATACGTCCCACTTTTCATAATCGAAGTGGGACGCCTGAGAGCGCCTAAATGCGGGGCTTCGCCCCACTGTCCTACTTATCTTTCTGCTTTCTCGTGTATAGGAAGAAAATTAAAGAACACGCGTTCGCGCGTAAGCGCGTGCTGATGCCCGCTATGCACACATGGGCGGGAGGGAGTCGCAAGCGGGACGGTGGGACAGCCCAGCAACGACAAGGCCCGCACCTGTCCCACTGCATCAAAACGCAGCGAGACAAGACGGGCCAGTGGGACAGCAACAGCGGGAGCAATGCCTGGGGTCACGCAGCCAGCCCCATCATCACGCCGAAGATCTGCAGATGCGCCTCATGCAAACGCTGGTAGTACGTGTCGCGGCCACAACCGCAGTGGGCATACCGCAAGCGCATATCCACATCGAGCATGCAGTAATGCTCACGCACCACCGTCACCAGCTCCGGCGCGAGGTGCTTGGTCACGATCAGCTCGATGTCCAGCGAACTTTCAAGCGGCGCACGGAAGGCCCGCCGCCCCCTGATCAGTTGCCCATTGCTCTCCATCATCATCGCAACCATGTTCCCCCCAGCAAGCCCCCCTTTCGAATTTTCGGAGTGCAGCTCCTGCGCCCACAACCGAAGCAGCGAATCGATCTCCTTAATCAAAGCAAGGCTCCTCAAACGCTTCACGCTGCAACGCCGAAGCACCGCCCCACCCTGCCGGTTTCTTATAAGCCCAAGGCCGCTGTCCACTCTTCACCAATGCAGGCAACCGCACGCGCCGCCAACCCAACCGATGCATGATCGCGCCGACGCGCATCTGCTCAGGTTTGCCCCAATGCCCAAAGTCCAACTTAAGCGCATTTGCCAGCACCTCGCTCCCGGTGGTCGTCTCACCGATCTGCGACTCTTCCAGCCAGGTCAGAATCGGCCCTTCCCATTCATCCACCACAAAGCGCTCGTCCTGTTCCTCGCCGAACATAGCCGCCTCATCCAGCGTCACCCACCAGAGGTCACCCGCGTCATAGCAGAACACCGCCTCGGCCCACAGCTGATCGCGCATCGAACGCAACAGATCCAGATCCACCTTGGTACACGCCACCGGCCAGTACCGCCGGTTGCCGGTGGCGTCCTTCAGATACTCGTCTTGGTTGGTCGTACCCACGAAAACACACTGGCGTGGCACGTCCATCGTTCTGCGGCCGTAGCTCTCGCGATAAGTGTCAGTAGACGCCGAAAAGAACTGCTTAGCCTTGGTGCTCTCGGCCTTGTTGAAGCTATCCAGTTCCCCCAGCTCGACGATCCACTTACCGCGGATCGCCTGAAACCCGTCCTTGTCGCCAAGGGCGAACGGCGTATCCATAAACCACTCACCGCCGAGAATGCTCATCGCGGTAGATTTACCAGCACCCTGCGCACCTTCGAGAATCATCACCGAGTCAGCTTTGCAACCCGGCTTCATCACCCGCGCCACGGCCGACAACATCCAGCGCTTGCCAACCTTCGACGAGTAGTCGGTGGCCTTAACTCCCATGACATCGGTAAGCCAACTTTCCAGCCGGGGCACCTGATCCCACTGCAGCTTGCGCAAGTACTGGCGCACCGGATGAAATGCATGGTCATGCGCAACCACGCTCACAGCCTCAATCACATGCGAGGCCTTGACCCGCAAGTTGTACTGCTGCGCGAGCCACTTCATCACCCGCACATCATCAATGTCCGCCCAATCACCCGTGCCGCCGCCATAAGGCGCCGCACGCAGCTTCACGATCTTCGAACTGAACGCGCTGTAGCTGATCACGCCGGCCCAACGCTCATCGTTGGCCAGGATCAACTCGACGTTTTGCATGTGCGCAATCAACGCGCCGCTTTCACTGCGGGCCAGCATGTCCTTCCAGCCACCAGCGGCCGGCGGCTTGACCACCGCCAACACCTGACGACGCACCGCTTCCAACCCTTCCGCGACATGCAGGTCGTTGAAGTCGGTCCACTTGGCTTCCCGCTCTCCGGAAAAGATCGGCGCGACCACCTGGCCACCGACAATCAGCGCCGCGTTGTTCGCTTTCTCTTCACCGGGGTTCCACGCATCGCCATTCGGCTTCGTGGTCTTCCAGTCATCATCTCGGCAGATGATCAGCGGGCAACCAGCAAAGCGCTCGCGCATGGCCTTGCAAACCACCAGCAAATTGCCCGCATCAAACGCAACGGCCACGGTCAGTGACGTGGCCATATGCAGGCTTGCGCCGGTCGCGTAGCCCTCGCATACCAATACAGGCTCGCCCGGATCCGGGTGCGGTCCGATCAGATGGAAAGCGCCCTCTTTCGACATGCCATAAGGCCAATAGGACTTGTCGCGACCGGTGTCCTCTTGCTTGGTGGGGAACACCACCTGCAGGCCGACAATCTCGTCGCGCACGTTGCTCATTGGTACCAAAAACGCCCCGGTGCGCGGCGCATACCGAACCCCGAAGCCGACAATCTGCTTTCGATCCAGATAGTCGCTACGGCCCTTTTCCGGCATGCGTTTGAACATCCCCGCCGCCCGATTCGCCGCACGACGTGCCGCATTGGCCGAGATCTCGGCAGCCCGACGCTTTGCCTCTTCCTGCCGAGCGCGCATGACCTCACGTTCTTCCGGCGACATCCGCCCGGCCTTCACCTTGATCTTTTGCGACTCACCCGAACGCCAATCACCGAACGCTCCGAAAATCAGCGTCTCGCCTTTCTCCGTGCGCTGCTCGTGAACGACATACCAGCCGTTCTTTTCCTTCCCTTTGTCCTGCGCGGTCTTACACCGTGTCAGCTTGCCGAACACCAGCGGCTGCGCAGGTTCAAGCCCGTAATCGGCGAATTGCCCCAATACCTCATCGAGCATGGTGTGCCCCCTTCAATTCCACGAGAGAAAGGCACCCAACGCACTGTGTGCAACCGGGCTGCGCCAAACGACGAGCCTCAGGGATCGGGTCATCACACGTTTCGCAGAACAGAAACGAATGCGCCACCAAGGCAGGCTTGGTGGCGTTGCGTGCAGCGAGCGCCTGATCGATACGCTCCTGCACCAGGTCATTTGCGAAGTCAGCAATGTCAGCCACGATCAACACCCCGCGTCGTCTGGTTGACATACGTGGCGCGGTTGAACAACCCCAACAGCCCCTGAATCCCACGGAACACCTGCAGGCGAATCGCGGCGAGTTCCTCATCGGAAACCACCCCGTCGCCAATGCTCTTGGCCCAGGTATCCGCCAGATCCGCCACTTGCCGGAAGTACTCGGCAATCCCGGTGGTCAGCGTCTCGGGCATGTCGTTGGTGTACGCCTCAGCCAACTCCTGCCAAGTCGTGTCACCGACCAATGCATGCACCGCATCCAGAATGCGGCGATCCTTCGTCAGCTCCAGAATCTCGCCGAACTCTTGAATGTTCACTGTGTGGCTGGGATGGGTTGGGGACAGCTTGTGCTGCAGCGTGGTCGCATTACGGCCGGTGGTGGCGGCGATGGCGGCGGCGCCACCGGGGTAGTCCCGGGCAGCATGGTAAAGCGCGAGATCGAGTGGCAAAACTTGCCGCTGCGCCCGCTCAACGGAGCTCAGAATGATACGGCTCATGGCATTAATCCTTGTAAGTTGCCAGTGCCGCGCGACATGCAGTGGTGATACATTTGCCGCGTGGCTTGAAAGGGCCCAAACGCCGGCTAGATCTTAGGGATCGATACCGGCACCGTGCCGGGGCGAGCAATCCGTTGCTCACCCCTGGCGCAACAGCTGCCCAATCTGTGGTGGAAAAGGCAGCAACACCAAGGCTTCCATGCCTTGGAAAAGCGCGATAAAGAGAGGTGGTTGCATGTGGTGTGCCCGCCTTCCTTTATCGCGACCCGACAGCGCTGTGGTGGTGCGTGCCGGGAGGAACTGGGCGACCTCTGGGTCGCCTTTTTTCTTACTATTCTGCTGTACTAAGCGGATGTTTCTCAGTAACGCCGAAGTGTTCTAAGACCTCCGCGAGCGAGACATCACCTTCACTTTCACGAGCCAATGACTTGATCAAGGAAACGCTTGGATCTTTGCTTGCATATTTGACGTGAAGGCGAAGGTAGCTGATAGCGATGCCGCAACGTGCGGCGTAAGCCGTGAGTTCTTCGGAATCCAAGCTATTTATGTATTGACGTAGATTCATGCAATTTACCCTCCGAGCACCAAATTAACCTTTAAGGTTATTTTTTGCAATACCCACAAGGGAATTCACCCGCAAGGTTAATCAAGCCAGAATCAAAGGATGAAAATTTCCGATACTCGTTTACAGAATTTCCGAAGAGTCATGGCTGAGCAGAAGCTCCGCTTAACTGACATTGCCGAATTGTTGGGCAAAGCTCCGGCGCAGGTCAGCGCATTTGGCGGAAAAAACCCGACTAAAGGGATTGGCGATCAGATCGCTCGAGAAATTGAGAAAGCACTCCACCTGCACGATGGATATCTTGATATGCCGTACGGCATAGGCGAATTTAACAACGCTACGATCCTAAGTCACACTGGCCGTAAGCTACCGGTTATCGGGTCAATTGCCGCAGGTGCATGGTGTGAAATGCACGGGAATTTTGACCCTCGGAATGCTGAAGAGTGGATTGATGCACCTGGCCCCGTTGGCCCGAGAGCTTTCATACTTCGTGTTGAAGGTATAAGCATGGAGCCAAAATTTATGGAAGGTGACAAGATAGTCATCGATCCTTCCTTGGATGCTCTACCTGGCCATTTTGTCGCAGCCAAAAGAACACGAGACGAAGCAGCCACACTTAAACAACTGAAGCAAGAGGGGAGCGAGAAATATTTATTTGCCCTAAATCCGGACTGGCCAGATCGTATTATTCGAATGACGGAAGAGTGGATTATATGTGGTCGCGCCCGCTGGAAAATTACAGACCTTTAAAAAAATAATAACTCACGCCAGACTTATTCATCCTGGCCTCGAAGGGTTAACTTATTAAGTTTTGCGATCGCATCAAGGGTCGCTCTCACTTCTTTATAATCCTTTTCGGTCTTCATCTGCGAAAATCTTGAGCGAATATTAGAGACTTCTGCTTGCGAAACATAAGGTGTAACTATATTTATATCCGCATTGAAGCTGCGCCAAACCAGCAACGACTGATTGGTAGCGCTGACCATAACCCAGCCTCCAATGAATGTTACAATCGCGACTATCCATGAGAAAAAACCTAATATACGAAACGTTCTTTTTGCAGATGCATATAAAGAAGGCACCATTTTAGGAGTACGATTTTTTCGTTTTATCCGCAATGCTGCCATTTCAGCTGCAACCCGTTGTGGATCATCGCCGTAAAGCTTCTGTATTTCATCGATCCTTGCCGCTATTTCATCGTCCCTCGCAATATCTCTTAGCAGCGCGCGACTCTTGAACGATTGCTCCACGTTAAATATAACGAATAATGTTGTAACAACTGAAACAACAATCACCATGATAGACATTGAAGGCAATGTTGATGGATCCAGTGCGGCATTGCTGAATGTATAGTCTTTTGCGCGTTGCGAACCGAACGTAAAAAGATCAAATAGTATTTGAGAGAAAAAACCAAATCCGGGCTTAACCACCGCGTCATAAATTGCGGAACACACAATACCAATTAATAAGACACCCACGATAGTTAATGGGGCTTTAGCCTTAAACATCCTTAACAGCTTATCCATTTCCCACCTTTTTATTGATACCGCAACCATCAGATCGCATTTTCTGCGTCAACACGTTACGTCTCGTATACCCGATTGTCCATTGAAAATGGCGCTATGCCATCTACCTACCGAGAAAAAATCACCTAGAAAGTAAAAAAAGCTTGAAAAGTTAACCATAAAGGTTAATTTTGCCTAACTCTTCCACCACAGAGCGAGGCAAAACCATGCACACCACAGCAACCCTGCACGTCCTCCCGGCCGCTGCTGATCCATTCCGAATCTTCGAAATCCGCCGCTTGGCCCGCGAGAGTGGCTGTTCGTTTGTCACCACCAAACCGAAGCAGCAAGCGCCCACTTCTCCTACCCCATTTGATCCCAACGGCGGAGGGCACGCGGCATGATGAAGTTCAAAATCGACAACCGTACACTGCAGTTACTCAACGCCCAAGTGAACCTGAGCGAGACGTTCAACCACGTCCTCCGGACAGCGCCTAAGCGTGAGTGCCTAGCGTTCCGCCTCAAGGTCGAACGCGGCGCAACGGAGAGCACCTTCGTCGTTGAGCTGGGCAGCGAACGCCACACGCTGACCCTGGAGAACGATAAGAAGACACACCTCAAGCTAGCCGACTTCATCGAAGAGATCGCCAACGGCCCCTTCGACGCGAGCAACACCAGCGACCTGATGCACCGCTCGCACGCCAGCCGCGAATATGGCCGTTTCGAGGTCTCGGACAAACAACGCGTATTCGAACTGGTCCGCACTGGCGGCGTGCTGAGCCTCGACATGGGCTTCGACTACCCCCTACACGTTGCGCTGCACCGCACCCAATCGCGCTCGGGCGTCACCACCATCCTGAGCATCGGCAACACAAGCCCGCACACCCGGTGCTTCACCGTATACGGCAGCGATGTCGAGATCTACGGCAAGGTCACCGAGTCCATCAACCACCTCGCTTCAGCGGCCACCCCAGCCGCCCATGCGGCATGAGGGGGACGCCATGGAACGCACCCTCGCCCAGGCCGCTACCCAACTCGGCCTTACCCGGCCCAAGCTCATCGCTCGCATGCGGGAAAAAGGCTTGCTCACAGAGCGGAACCTGCCGGCCTACCCCAACCGTGACCGTGACTACCTGCGGATCAAGGACGGCCAGTGGTACCACGACCAGCTCGGCATGCAGTACAGCCAGTCGACCAAGGTGAAACAACCTGGCATCCGCTGGCTGGCCGAACAGTTGGGCATCGACCTACCTGCCATACCGGCAGACAACCGTGACGTGGCCTAGGGAATACGCCCGCCAGATCATCGCCATGCGGACACGAGAGGAGCGCAACGCCGCGCTCCTTGAAGTGCCCGAACATCTGCGCGAGCTGACCAAACGGCACTGCCTGAATGCCTGGAATCACCCGGGCAGAAAAGAACGCAAGGAGGCCCAACTAAGCCATGAGTAACACAGCACAAAACCCGCTCCGCCTGCACCCGGCCCCGGAGTCAGCCACCGTCGAATTGCTCTATCGCATCTTCGGCGACGTCCTGATCCCGCTGGACAAAGTGCGCGAGCAGTACTTCCGCAACCTCAACGAGCAATCGTTCGTGGCCGAGATCAGCAGCGGCCGCATCCAACTTCCCATCACCACGCTGGACACCAGCCGCAAGGCACCGAAGTACGCCCACATCCGGCACGTCGCCTCACTGATCGACATCCGCGCCTACAAGGCCGACGAAGACATGCAGCGACAGCAGGACGACACCAACGAGTAACACCGACTAACCAAACGGCTGCCACCACCAGCCAATGACATCACCAGGAGCACACCACATGACTGCAGTTCAGATCTGCGCACTCATCACCTTTATCACCTTGGCTGGATTACTAGTCTGGGCCGGCTACTTCATGGGGCACAGCGACGGCATGTCCGCCGGCAGGAAAGAAAGCGACGATATCCTGCGCGCCGAAAGTGCCAAGACCATCCGCGAGCTAAGAGCCTCCCTCGACTTCATCAAAGCCGACCACGCCCACTTGGCGCAATTCAGCAAACGCCTCCAGCAAGCATTGACGCTCGGTGAACCCGAACGCCAGACGCTGCTCGACATCGCTGAAAAGCTCCGCATTGCCACCGAGACATTCGCAGCATTCCGCACAGGGAAAAAACTTGAGCGCGAAACCCGCGCCTTGCGCGATCAAGCGCTCGCCATCGCAGCCCTGTTGGAGCGGGCAAATCAGGAGAACGCCGCATGAGCCAGATCTGCCCTCAATCGAACACCCACCGCAACACGGCTCACGCCCCTTCCGAGGCTGATGAACCAACGCGCACTCGAACCTCGGAGGAAAGCGGCATGCAAAAGGACCAGCACAACACCCAATCCACGACCGCTTTGCTCCGCAAGAAAACCAGCGTCGACACACTAGAAACAAACAGCCTCTGCTGCGCAGCAGCAGGCATTATTGCTTCTTCCAGCAGCACCACCGAGGCGCTTATACCCCACGAAAAGCTGCGCGAGGCAGCCACACCCAATGCAACGCTAATCGCTCAAAATCGCCCGCCCGCGCAGCCTGCTGTGGGGTATACGCACCCTGACAGCAACTCCGAAAGCCCATCACAAGCAGCCGTCGACGAGACGCAGATCGATGAGCGCGCCGAGTTCGAGAAAGAGTTCCCAGTCCCCGAAGACCTGCATTACTGCGCCCAGCGAGACACGTACATCACCGCACCTGGTGCGAAGACATCCGATTCGTTCGCCCGTGAGCATTACGCGTACCGGACCGGCTTCGCCGCATGGAATCGCAGAGCGTGGAAACACGACACACTCGTTGGCCAGCATGCTCAAGGAGTCAACCCGTGATCGAACATGCATTCCAACACTTCCACATGTGCAGCGGTCACGGAAGTTGTACCAATCCAACTCTGACTACTCAGAAACACCCGTCCGGGCTGCTTGGTGAAAACTATGCCCACATTGAGGATGCTGCTGAGTCATCGCTGCCCATCTATCACTTGGACAAGATTCCCGAAGACAAGATGGCCGAGTTGGTCGGCACAACCCGCCGGGCGCTGCAGGGAAAACGCGCCAGAGGTGTCATCCCCAAAGGTGTCTGGAACACCATCGATAGCCGCATTTACTACAGCCTAAGGAGATACGAAGCATGGCTCGAGAGCCAATGGGATTGCCCACCGGAGTTGAATTTGCTGGACAGTCCATCCGCATTCGCTTCACCTGGAACGGGCAACGCCGTTGCGAAACCCTCCCCTATCCCCAAACGCCGAAGGGGATTAAGGCTGCCGCCGACTTACGCTCTAACGTAACCAGCCTGATCAAGCATGGAGTGCTGGATGATCAGCGCTATGCCGAACTGTTCCCCAACTCCACCTATGCCAACTACTCGGCGACTCCCCGTTTCGGGGAGTACGCCCAGGAGTGGCTCAACAGTCGCGAGATCGTGGCCGGAACACGCAAGAACTACCTCGGCTCGCTCAATCTGTACTGGATGCCGTATCTGGCAATGCTGCCCATCGACAGCATCACGTCGGTGATGCTGCGCAAAGTGGTAGCGAACACTGAATGGCCGACGCCGGGCGTGAAGCGCGCGGCGATCCAGCGTCTGACCACGGTGTTCGGTACCGCAGTGAAAGACGGCCTGATCAACCGTAACCCGGTTGAGTCCATCGAGCTGCCGGTAAAAGCCAAAAAGCCAATCGATCCGTTCACGGTCGGCGAGGCTGACCAAATAATCGACCACTTATATAAGACGCTGACTCATTCGATGCGGATCTACGCGGCGTACTTCGAGTTCGCCTTCTACACCGGCATGCGCCCCAGCGAGATCGCGGCGCTACGCTGGGAAGAGGTCGATAAGGAAAAGCGATTGGTCAACGTGTGTCGGATCGTCGCGGACTACAAGATCGAGGAGCGCACCAAAACCCGGAACGTGCGCCAGGTCATGCTCAATAGCCGAGCGCTTCACGCCCTTGAGCAGGCCGAGCTGGAGGCGCAACAACGCACTCTGCAGAGCCGTCGCAAACGCGCCGAATCGCCTTATGTATTCCCGCCAACCAAGAACTTCGAGTTCATTCAACAATCCAGTGTGACCGACAAACACTTCCAGGCTGCACTGACCGAATTGGGGATTCGCGCCCGCCGGCAATACAACTGCCGACATACTTACGCTACCATGTGTCTCATGGCGGGTATGAACCCTGCGTTTATTGCCACTCAGCTCGGTCATAGCGTTCAGATGTTGCTATCGACCTACGCCCGATGGATCAACTCCAGCACCGACTGGGGTGAACTCGGAAAGCTCGAAAACAGCTTGATTGGTACAAAATTGGTACAGACAGAAACAGTACCCCTCTGAAACCCTTATGGAATCAGCCTCTGTGACACTGGAACAGAACTACACCGCGATTCTCGGCCAACTGGGCGAGGACGTGTCCCGCGAGGGCCTGCTCGACACGCCAAAGCGTGCCGCCAAAGCCATGCAGTACCTCTGCCGTGGTTATGAACAGACGCTCGAAGAGGTCACCAACGGTGCCCTGTTCAGCTCCGACAACAGCGAAATGGTGCTGGTCAAGGACATCGAGTTGTACTCGCTGTGCGAACACCACCTGCTGCCGTTCATCGGCAAGGCCCACGTCGCGTACATCCCGAGCGGCAAAGTGCTGGGCCTGTCGAAGGTTGCGCGCATTGTCGACATGTATGCCCGTCGCCTGCAGATCCAGGAAAACCTCAGCCGCCAGATCGCCGATGCGGTGCAGCAAGTCACCGGCGCGCTGGGCGTGGCCGTGGTGATCGAGGCCAAGCACATGTGCATGATGATGCGCGGTGTCGAGAAGCAGAATTCGTCGATGATCACCTCGGTGATGCTCGGTGAGTTCCGCGAAAACGCGGCGACCCGCAGTGAGTTCCTCAGCCTGATCAAGTAATCGGCTGCAGAAAAAACCGGCGTTGATCGCCGGTTTTTTTTCGCCCGTGAAAAATCGGGTAAGCTGCGCGCCTTTCTCAATTTGCACCGTGAGGCTTCAACGTGTTCGTAAAAGCGCTTCGTGTCGGCCTGGGCCAACTGATCATCTTTATCGACTTCATCACTCGTCCCGGCAAGAAACAGCGCCCGGCCGAAACTCAGGCCCAGGTCAATGCCGCCGCGAAAGGCCTGACCCTGTATCAGTTCCACGCCTGCCCTTTCTGCGTGAAAACCCGCCGCACCCTGCGTCGCCTGAACGTGCCGGTAGCGCTCAAGGATGCGAAGAACAATGAACAGGATCGCCAGACGCTGCTGGACCAGGGCGGCAAGATCAAGGTGCCGTGCCTGCGCATCGAAGAGAATGGGCAGACGACGTGGATGTATGAGTCGAAGGTGATCATTGATTATCTGGACAAGCGTTTCGCAGCTGTCTGATGTTTATTTGTCGTGCTGACTGACGTCTTCGCGAGCAAGCCCGCTCCCACAGTGGGAATGCATTCCAAATTGTGGGAGGGGGCTTGCTCGCGAAGAGGCCCTCTCAGCCAACACAAATCCCAGACAAAAATAAACCGGCCCATGAGCCGGTTTATTTTTTCAGGCTGCTTTATCTGATTGCGCCTGCCGCACCACCGCCGCCAATCGCTTGAGCCCTTCGTCCAGTCGCGCTGGATCGATATGGCTGAAATTCAATCGCAGATGCCCCAGGTTCTTATCGGGATCGGGAAAGAACGGCTCACCTGGCATAAACGCCACGTCATTGGCCAGCGCCTCATTGAGCAAGGTGCGGGTGTCCAGCGGTTGCTTCAAAGTCAGCCAGAAAAACAGCCCGCCCTGCGGCGTATTCCAGTTCGCCAGATCGGAGAAATGCGTTTGCAGTGCTGATTCAAACGCATCGCGCCGCTCTCGGTAAAAACCGCGCAGCTCGCTCAGATGCTGCTGATATTTTTCCGTGCCGATCCATTGCAGCGCCTGCCACTGGCCGATGCGGTTGGTGTGCAGATCCGCCGACTGCTTGAGCTTGAGCAGATGCGGGAACAGGTCCGGGCTGGCGATCAGGTAGCCGACACGCAAACCCGGCAGCAGGGTTTTTGACACGGTGCCGGTGTAGATCCAACTGGCCTTTTTCAGGCGCCCGGCAATCGGTTTGGCACTGCCGCCGTCGAAAGTCAGTTCGCGGTACGGCTCGTCTTCGATCAGGGTCACGCCGAACTCATCCAGCAGCGCGGCAACGGCGGCGCGCTTGGCTTCGCTGTAGCGCACGGCAGAGGGATTCTGGAATGTCGGGATCAGGTAGATGAACGCCGGACGATGCTTCTCAAGACAGCTGCGCAGTTGGGCCAGATTCGGGCCATCGGCCTCTTGCGGCACGGTCAGGCAGTCGGCACCGAACAGCTGGAAGATCTGCAACGCGGCCAGGTAGGTGGGCGCTTCCAGCAGAATTTCGGTGCCTTTGTCGATGTACAACTTGGCCGCCAGATCCAGCGTTTGCTGGGAACCGCTGACCACCAGCACCTGGCTCGCCTTGCAGTCCAGACCAAGCGCCCTCGCCTCTGCGGCCAGTGCTTCACGCAGCGCCGGCTCGCCTTCGCTCATGCCGTATTGGCCGAGGGACAACGGCATGTCGGCCCATTCGACTTTCGGCAGCATCGCTTCGGCCGGCAGACCACCGGCAAACGACATCACCTCCGGGCGCTGGGCGGCGGCGAGGATTTCACGGATCAGAGAACTTTTAAGGCGCGAGACACGTTCGGAAAAAGCCATGGGAGTCACCGGTAGCGAGGCCTGGGAAAAATGAGTCAAACTGGTTGACTGAAACTACGACAGCTTGAGCGAGTACGTCAACATGCTTGACCTTAAAAACCCCGCCAGCCAGCAACAGGCGATGGAAGCGTTTTTCTTCGGCTATCAGGCGTTCACCGCCAAGGCCGATGAAATGCTGGAGCGCCGCGGCCTGTCCCGGGTACATCAGCGGATCGTGTTTTTCATCGCGCGGTACCCGAGTTTGAGTGTGAAGGAGTTGCTGGGATTGCTCGGCGTGAGCAAACAGGCGTTGAACATGCCGTTGCGCCAGTTGCAGGAGATGCACCTGGTGGACAGCGTCGCGTCAGAGGCGGACAAGCGTAAGCGCCTGCTGGAACTGACCGCCGAGGGTGCGAAGTTCGAGCAGGCGTTGCGCCGCGAGCAGGTGAAGTTGCTTGAACGGGTGTTTGCCGAGGCTGGAGAGGCGGCGGTGAATGGGTGGTTGGCGGTGAATATGGCGTTGGGCGACAGCCAGGCACATCTCGATTGATCAGACTGGCCTCTTCGGGAGCAAGCCCCCTCCCACAGGGTTCTGCTGAGTACCCATGATCCGGGTTCACCGGAGATCCACTGTGGGAGGGGCTTGCTCCCGAAAGTACCGGAACGGGCGATATATCCCTATCGCCTGACCTTTCGTAAACAAAACCAAAAACAATATTTGCTTTATTTGTACACAAAAGCATAATCCACAGCGTGCGAGTTCCTGACCGCATGGTCAACAAATTCGCGTATGCCTCAAAGGGCTGCTGCCACCCCTCATGGGTCCGGCCCTGGAAATAACAATAAAACTCTTGAGGAGTACTCGCTGTGGAAAGCCGCAAATCCGAAGCATCGACGCTGGAACTCTCGCCGCCACTACGCAGTGGCGTGCTGGAGCGCATCTTTAAACTCAGCTTGCATGGCACCACGGTGAAGACCGAGCTGATTGCCGGTCTGACAACCTTCATCACCATGGCCTACATCATCTTCGTCAACCCGAACATCATGGCCGATGCCGGGATCGATCACGGTGCAGCCTTCGTCGCCACGTGTATCGCCGCGGCATTGGGCTGCCTGTTGATGGGCCTGTACGCCAACTGGCCGGTAGGTCTGGCGCCCGGCATGGGCCTCAACGCCTTCTTCACTTACACCGTGGTCGGCACCATGGGCTACAACTGGGAAACCGCGCTCGGTGCGGTGTTCGTCTCCGGTGTGCTGTTCATGATCCTGACCTTCTCACGGATTCGCGAGTGGCTGCTGAACAGCATTCCGGTCAGCCTGCGCTTTGCGATGGGCGCCGGTGTCGGTCTGTTCCTCGGACTGATCGGCCTGAAGACGGCGGGCATCGTGGTCGACAGCCCGGCCACTCTGATCAAGCTCGGCTCCCTGCGTGAACCCGGCCCGCTGCTGGCGGCGATCTGCTTCCTGATGATCGCGATCCTCAGCTACCACAAAGTGTTCGGCGCGATCCTCATCAGCATCATCACCGTGACCCTCGCCGGTTGGGGCCTGGGCATCGTGCACTACTCAGGCATCATGTCGACCCCGCCAAGCCTGGCACCGACCTTCATGGCGATGAACGTCGCGGGCGTGTTCAACGTCAGCATGATCAGCGTGGTCCTGGCCTTCCTCTTTGTGCATATGTTCGACACCGCCGGCACCCTGATGGGCGTCGCCCAGCGCGCCAATCTGGTCAACGCTGACGGCCGTATCGAAAACCTCTCGCGCGCCATGAAAGCCGACAGTGCTTCCAGCGTCTTCGGTGCCGTGGTTGGCGTTCCTCCTGTCACCAGCTACGTGGAAAGTGCCGCCGGTGTAGCCGCTGGTGGTCGGACTGGTCTTACCGCAGTCACCGTAGGTGTGCTATTTATAGCCGCGATGTTTTTCGCACCGCTGGCCGGCATGATTCCCGCTTACGCCACCGCCGGTGCACTGATCTACGTTGCGATGCTGATGATGGGCGGCATGGCCCACATCGAGTGGGACGAAGCCACTGACGCCATTCCGGCGATCGTCACCGCGATCATGATGCCGCTGACCTTCTCGGTCGCCGACGGCATCGCGCTGGGCTTCATCACCTACGTGGCGTTGAAGGCCGGTACCGGCAAGTACAAGGAAATTTCCGTCAGCCTGTGGGTGCTCTGCGCGATCTTCATCGCCAAGTTCATCTTCTTGTAAGCGTCACGCGGTTCAAGCGTCAAAACAGCCTCACCCTCGCGGGTGGGGCTTTTGCACATTCTTGAGTACAACAAAAAAAGGAGGAAAGTGATGAGTCTGGAAACCTGGCTGCTGTTCAGCGGCGCTGCATTGGTGGTGATCCTGATCCCGGGGCCGCTGTCGCTGCTGATGATCAGCAACAGCCTGAACTACGGTTTGCGCCGTTCGTACCCGGCGTTTCTCGGCGGCGTGATCGCCTCGATCTGCCTGCTCAGTGCTTCAGCACTGGGGCTTGGCGCCCTGCTGCTGGCGTCGGAGCAGTTGTTCAGCGCCTTGAAGATCGTCGGCGCGCTGTACCTGTTCTACCTCGCCTGGCAGAGCTGGCAGCAATCGCGCCAGCCAGCCGTGGGCGCTGAAGTGCCGCAAGCGGCGCCGGTACCGCGCTTTCGCACCTTGTTCGGGCGCGCGTTTGTATTGGGCGCGAGCAACCCGAAAGACATTCTGTTCTTCGCCGCGTTTCTGCCGCAGTTCCTCAGTGCACAACAGCCGTTCCTGCCGCAGTTGCTGATCATGATCGCCACCTGGGTGGTGCTCGATCTGTGCTGCAAACTGGCTTACGGGCTGGGTGCACACGGCGCGGCGCGCTATCTGCGCAGCGGCAAGGGGCAAAGCTGGTTCAACCGGGTGAGTGCCGGGTTGTTCAGTGGCGCGGGTGCGGCTTCACTTTTGAGCCGCTAAGAGCAAAAAGCTTCGCGAGCAAGTCCGCTCGCACTGGATGTCGTTATTCCAGAGCGGGAGCGGGCTTGCTCGCGAAGGCGTCAGATCAGGCATCACTTTTCCAAAGGCGAAAAAAAGCCCGCAGTGTGAGCGGGCGAAAGACCAAAGAAGCTATATGCGCAGTCGCTTCCCGGTGGGGGCAGCTGCTTGGGGGTCAGCTGCCCCGGTAGGTGGAATAGCTGTAAGGCGAAATCAGCAGTGGCACGTGGTAGTGATCCTGCTCGGCGGAGATGCCGAAGCGCAGCACCACCACGTCCAGAAACGCCGGTTCCGGCAACTGCACGCCACGGGCGCGGTAATAATCGCCGGCGTGGAACTGCACCTGATAAACCCCGGTGCGGTAGTCATCGCCTTGCAGCAGCGGCGCATCGACCCGGCCATCGCTGTTGGTTATCGCACTGGCGACCAATTCCAGGTGCGAACCTTCAACGCGGTACAGCTCGACCTTGATCGAGCTGCCCGGGCAACCGTGTGCAGCGTCCAAAACGTGTGTTGTCAAACGTCCCATTGATTCTGCGCGCCTGCCTGCGTGGAGCAGTCAGACTTCGCGCCTCCCGAAGTCAGGTAAAAAGGAGACCGCACCGATTCGGAGCACGAAAAGCTGCGGCGAGCGACTGATTAAGACACTTTTCAAAAAAATTGTACACAATAAAAACGACATTTTTCACCTCACCCCCGCCATTCGGGCGTTTACCCCTGATCTGCCCCTCAAGTGCCTATCTATTGAACCTCCCATCCATTAGCTGACTGGTCAGGCAGGTTTCTTGCAGGCTCACGCCATTAACAGCAAAAGATGACAGTCGGTGAAAAATGCGAAAATTCAGGCTTACAAATTGAGAATAAAGTTGTATACAATCAGCCCATCGCTGTGACGCCAGCCTGCCAGGCCGCCACACACATCTGTCAACGAATAAGAAGGAAGACTGCAGTGAGCGCTGACTACCCACGCGACCTGATCGGTTACGGCAGTAACCCTCCTCACCCACACTGGCCGGGCAATGCCCGCATCGCCCTGTCGTTCGTACTCAACTACGAAGAAGGCGGCGAGCGCAACATTCTGCACGGCGATAAAGAATCCGAAGCCTTCCTGTCCGAGATGGTTGCCGCCCAGCCGCTGCAAGGCGCGCGCAACATGAGCATGGAATCGCTTTACGAGTATGGCAGTCGTGCCGGCGTCTGGCGGATCCTGAAACTGTTCAAGGAATTCGACATTCCGCTGACTGTCTTCGCCGTCGCCATGGCCGCCCAGCGCCACCCGGATGTGATCCGCGCGATGGTCGAGGCCGGTCACGAGATCTGCAGTCACGGCTACCGCTGGATCGACTACCAGTACATGGACGAAGCGCAGGAACGCGAGCACATGCTCGAAGCGATCCGCATCCTCACCGAACTCACCGGCGAGCGCCCATTGGGCTGGTACACCGGCCGCACCGGGCCGAACACCCGCCGCCTGGTGATGGAAGAAGGCGGTTTCCTCTACGACTGCGACACCTACGACGACGACCTGCCCTACTGGGAACCGAACAACACGACCGGCAAGCCGCACCTGGTGATCCCGTACACCCTCGACACCAACGACATGCGTTTCACGCAAGTGCAGGGTTTCAACAAGGGCGACGACTTCTTCGAATACCTCAAAGACGCGTTCGACGTGCTCTACGCCGAAGGTGGCGAAGCGCCGAAGATGCTCTCGATCGGTCTGCACTGCCGCCTGATCGGCCGTCCGGGTCGTCTGGCTTCGCTCAAACGCTTCATCGAATACGCCAAAAGTCATGAACAGGTGTGGTTCAGCCGCCGCGTCGACATCGCGCGCCACTGGCACGAAACCCACCCGTACCAAGGGGCCGCCAAATGAGCCGCTTTCAAACCCTGCAACCGTCGACCCTGAGCCGCGACGCTTTCGTCAAAGCCTTCGCCGACATCTACGAACATTCGCCATGGGTGGCCGAGAAGGCCTATGACCTGGGCGCGGACGCTTCGATCGACGAGATCGAAACCCTGCACCAGCGCATGAGCGACATCCTGTTGAGCGCCGATCACACCAGCCAGCTGGCCCTGATCAACGCTCACCCGGACCTGGCCGGCAAAGCTGCCGTCCAGGGCCAGTTGACCGAAGCCAGCACCAATGAACAGGCTGGCGCCGGTATTCACCAATGCACGGCCGAAGAGTTCCAGCGCTTCACCGAGCTGAACGACGCCTACAAGGCCAAGTTCAAGTTTCCCTTCATCATGGCGGTAAAAGGCAGCAACCGGCATCAGATCCTCGCGGCGTTCGAAACGCGCATTCACAACCCGGTCGACACCGAATTCAAATGCGCGCTGGCGGAGATCAACAAGATCGCCCTGTTCCGTTTACTGACTCTTTAGCGAAGCCTGACCCGAGTGCATCAGACGCGGAGAGCACCCAGGGTCTTGCAAGCATCCCCAGCCACTTATTTAAAGGCAGACAAGAAGAATGAAAGCTTACGCCGTACCTTTCGAGAAGTTCGTCAACCTGGCCGATGCCCGTCTGGGCACCAAAATCATCTCGGTCACCGATGACTGGTTCGCAGACGCCAATCGTCTGTTTCAGCCGACTCCGGCCGTGTGGAAGGAGGGTGTGTTCGACGACAACGGCAAGTGGATGGACGGCTGGGAATCGCGCCGCAAGCGCTTTGAAGGCTTCGACAGCGCGGTGATCCGTCTGGGCGTACCGGGCTCGATCAAAGGCGTGGACATCGACACTTCATTCTTCACCGGCAACTTCCCGCCATCGGCCTCGCTGGAAGCGTGCTTCCTGGCCTCGGGCGAGCCGGACGAAAACACCCAGTGGACTGAAGTACTGTCGGCCGTCGAGCTGCAGGGCAACAGCCACCACTACCACGAAATCAGCAACGACCAAGCGTTCAGCCACCTGCGCTTCAACATCTACCCGGACGGCGGCGTGGCCCGTCTGCGCGTGTACGGCATTCCGTTCCGCGACTGGTCGGCGGTTGGCGACAACGAGCAAGTCGATCTGGCAGCAGCCCTCAACGGTGGCCGCGCCCTCGCCTGCTCCGATGAACACTTCGGCCGCATGAGCAACATCCTCAACCCGGGCCGTGGCATCAACATGGGCGACGGTTGGGAAACTGCACGTCGTCGTACTCCGGGCAATGACTGGGTGATCGTCGCGCTGGGCCATCCGGGCGAGATCGAAAAAATCGTCGTCGACACCCTGCACTTCAAAGGCAACTACCCGGACACCTGCTCGATCCAGGGCGCGTTCGTCAAGGGCGGCACTGACAGCCAAATCGAAACCCAGTCGCTGTTCTGGCGTGAACTGCTGCCGAGCCAGAAGCTGGAAATGCACGCCGAGCACACCTTCGTCGAGCAGATCAAGGCGCTGGGCCCGATCACCCACATCCGCCTGAACGTGTTCCCGGACGGTGGTGTAAGTCGCCTGCGCGTACTGGGCAAGGTCGCTAAATAAGCGTTGAACCCATTCGCGAGCAGGCTCGCTCCCACAGGGGATTGCATTCCAAATGTGGGAGCGAGCCTGCTCGCGATAGCAATAGAACAGTCAACAACGAATTCGGATAAGAAGAACAGCATGCGCACATTGACGATTGAACCGCTGACCAAAGAAGCCTTCGCCCCTTTCGGTGACGTGATCGAAACCGACGGCAGCGATCACTTCATGATCAACAACGGTTCGACCATGCGCTTCCACAAACTGGCGACGGTCGAAACCGCTACGCCTGAGGACAACGCGATCATCAGCATCTTCCGCGCCGACGCGCAGGACATGCCGCTGACCGTGTGCATGCTGGAACGCCATCCACTGGGCAGCCAGGCTTTCATTCCGCTGCTCGGCAACCCCTTTCTGATCGTGGTCGCGCCACTTGGCGATGAACCTGTATCAGGCTTGGTCCGCGCCTTCGTCACCAACGGCAGGCAGGGCATCAATTACCATCGCGGCGTCTGGCACCACCCGGTGCTGACGATCGAAAAGCGGGATGACTTCCTGGTGGTTGATCGCAGTGGCACAGGCAATAACTGCGATGAGCATTTTTTCAAAGAGGATGAGCGTTTGATCCTCGCCCCCCACCAATAAGAGAAGGTCTGATCACTCGACAACAAGAGTGACAGGCGAGAGGTAAAGACTGTGGAAGCACATCTGTTGGAATGGCTGAACCTGAGCGTGCGCTGGGTTCACATGATCACTGGCGTGGCCTGGATCGGCGCGTCGTTCTACTTCGTCTGGCTGGAGAACAACCTCAACCGCGTCAACCCGAAAACCGGTCTTGCCGGTGATCTGTGGGCGATCCACGGCGGCGGTATCTATCACCTCGAAAAATACAAACTGGCCCCACCGTCGATGCCGGAGAACCTGCACTGGTTCAAATGGGAAGCCTACTTCACCTGGATGTCGGGGATCGCGCTGCTGTGCGTGGTGTTCTACTCCAATCCAACGCTCTACCTGCTGGCTCCGGGCAGCACACTGAGCGGTCCTGAAGGCGTGGCCATCGGTATCGGCTCGCTGTTCCTGGGCTGGTTCATCTACTCCTTCCTGTGCGACTCGGCCCTGGGCAAACGCCCTGCTCTGCTGGGTTTCATTCTGTTCGTGCTGATCATTGGCGCGGCGTATGGCTTCAGCAAGGTGTTCAGCGGTCGTGGTGCGTACCTGCACGTCGGCGCGATCATCGGCACCATCATGGTCGGCAACGTGTTCCGCATCATCATGCCGGCGCAACGTGCACTGGTCGCGGCCATCGCCGAGAACCGCACGCCGGACCCGGCGCTGCCAGCCAAGGGCCTGCTGCGTTCGCGTCACAACAACTACTTCACCCTGCCGGTGCTGTTCATCATGATCAGCAACCACTTCCCGAGCACTTATGGCAGCCAGTACAACTGGCTGATCCTGGCCGGGATCGCGGTGTTGGCAGTGTTGGTGCGTCACTACTTCAACACCCGTCACGACAGCCACAAGTTTGCCTGGACCCTGCCAGTGGCAGCGGTGGGCATGATCACCCTGGCGTACGTCACCGGCCCTGCGCCGATGCCGACCGCGCCGGACGTGGCCAAGGCGCCAGCCAAAATCGAGTACCAACCGCTGCCGGAAACGGCACTGGGCGGAGGCGCGAAACCGGCTGAAGCGGCGGCACCTGCAGCGCCAGCAGCAGCCCCTGCTGCGGCACCGGCGCAAGCGTCCAACGCAGGCCCTGCGTTCGACAAGGTGCACAACGTGATCCAGGAACGCTGCGCGGTCTGCCATTCGGCCAAACCGACCAGCCCGTTGTTCAGCGCGGCGCCCGCCGGTGTGATGTTCGACACCCCCGAGCAGATCCGTCAGAACGCGGCGCGGATCCAGGCGCAAGCCATCACCACGCAGATCATGCCACTGGGCAACATCACACAGATGACCCAGCAGGAACGTGACCTGATCGGTGCATGGATCGCGCAGGGAGCCCAGACCAACTAAGCAACAAAGCTTCGCGAGCAGGCTCGCTCCCACAGAGATCGCGCATTACCTGTGGGAGCGAGCCTGCTCGCGAATCGCCTTGACGCGGTTTACCTGATGCAAAGAAACAGCTGTGAGCAACCCGGCAGCTGTTCAATCACAAGAATAAAAAGATCCGAGGTGTTGCATGTCCGAGCTGTCCAAAGCGCGCATCCCCGACGCACCCGCCATTCAGCGTTTGCCCCTTTTGCAACTGATCCTGGTCGGTTTGCAACATGTTCTGCTGATGTACGGTGGTGCCATCGCGGTGCCGCTGATCATTGGACAGGCCGCTGGCCTGAGTCGTGAAGAAATTGCCTTCCTGATCAACGCCGACCTGCTGGTCGCCGGTGTCGCCACCATCGTCCAGTCGCTCGGGATCGGCCCCATGGGCATCCGCATGCCGGTGATGATGGGCGCCAGTTTTGCCGCGGTCGGCAGCATGGTCGCCATGGCCGGCATGCCTGGTATCGGTCTGCAGGGGATCTTCGGTGCAACGATCGCCGCCGGGTTCTTCGGCATGCTCATCGCGCCGTTCATGTCCAAGGTCGTACGCTTCTTCCCGCCTCTGGTGACCGGCACGGTCATCACCTCGATCGGTTTATCGCTGTTCCCCGTGGCCGTTAACTGGGCCGGTGGCGGTGCTGGTGCCGCACAGTTCGGGTCACCGATTTATCTGGCCATCGCCGCCCTGGTGCTGGCGACCATTCTGCTGATCCACCGCTTCATGCGCGGTTTCTGGGTCAATATTTCCGTACTGATCGGCATGTGCATCGGCTACGTGCTGTGCGGCGCGATCGGCATGGTCGATCTGAGCGGCATGGCCAACGCGCCATGGATTCAGTTCGTCACCCCGCTGCACTTCGGCATGCCGAAATTCGAGCTCGCGCCGATCCTGTCGATGTGCCTGGTGGTGGTGATCATTTTCGTCGAGTCCACCGGGATGTTCCTCGCACTGGGCAAGATCACCGGCCAGGAAGTCTGCCCACGCATGCTGCGTCGCGGCCTGCTGTGCGATGCCGGCGCCTCGTTCGTTGCCGGTTTCTTCAACACCTTCACCCACTCCTCGTTCGCGCAGAACATCGGTCTGGTGCAGATGACCGGCGTGCGCTGCCGCTCGGTGACCATCGTTGCCGGTGGGCTGCTGATCGTCCTGAGCCTGCTGCCGAAAGCCGCGTTCCTGGTGGCGTCGATTCCACCGGCAGTGTTGGGCGGTGCGGCGATTGCGATGTTCGGCATGGTCGCGGCCACCGGGATCAAGATCTTGCAAGAGGCCGACATAGGTGACCGGCGTAATCAACTGCTGGTGGCGGTGAGCATCGGCATGGGCCTGATCCCGGTGGTGCGTCCGGAGTTTTTCGCCCACCTGCCATTGTGGATGAGCCCGATCACCCACAGCGGCATCGCCATGGCCACGCTCAGCGCACTGACGCTGAACCTGTTGTTCAACATTCTTGGCGGCGCCGAACGCGCGGCCATCAACGACTGCCACGCACACCAGCACTAACAAGAGAAAAATCCCCTTGTGGGAGCGGGCTTGCTCGCGAAAGCGGTATGTCATTCACCATTTGTAGCGATTGACACGCCCCCTTCGCGAGCAAGCCCGCTCCCACAGGGGTCAGCAACACCCTGCCTCAACAATAAAAACAAGAGGGAGCAACAGATGATTCGCACGCAAACCAACGTTCTGTTGAGTGGCGGCCTGCTGGCCGCGAGTCAGGCCATGGCCGGCGATTTATTGCTTTGGCAGACCAACAGCCTCAGCTACCTGTACGGCAAGAACTTCGCGATCAACCCGTCGATCCAGCAGACGGTGACGTTCGAGCACGCCGACAAGTGGAAGTACGGCGACAACTTCCTGTTCGTCGACAAGATCTTCTACAACGGTCAGGAAGACCGCAACAAAGGCCCGCACACCTTCTACGGCGAATTCACCCCACGCTTCTCGTTCGGCAAGATCTTCGACCAGAAAATCGAGTTCGGCCCGATCAAGGACGTGCTGCTGGCCATGACCTACGAGTACGGCGAAGGTGACAGCGAGGCTTACCTGATCGGCCCCGGCTTCGACCTCAAGGTGCCCGGCTTCAACTACGTGACCCTGAACATCTTCCGCCGCCAGACCGAAGGCCCGCGCCCCGGTGACGGCGTGTGGCAGATCACGCCGGGCTGGTCGTACAGCGTTCCCCTGGGCAATTCCGATGTGCTGATCGATGGCTATCTCGATTGGGTCGTCGACAACGACGAGAACTCGCGCGGCACCTACCACGCCAACCTGCACATCAACCCGCAGATCAAATACGACTTGGGCAAAGCCTTGGGCTGGCGCCAGAAGCAGCTGTATGTCGGCACCGAATACAGCTACTGGAAGAACAAATACGGGGTCGAAAGCAGCCACAACCTCGACACCAATCAGAACACCGCCAGCCTGCTGGTGAAGGTGCACTTTTAAGATGGCCCGCAACCGTGCCCCATACCTGTCGTCGGTGCTCTGTTGCGGGGCACTTGAGACCTGGCCGAGGAGTCAGTATTCTCCGCGGCCTCTTGAATTCGGTCTAAAAAAAAGCCCGAATTTAATTCCTGACCAACGGGCCAACTTATCCCGGCCCAGGTCAGTACCGAGGCATCCCGAAAACACGCTCAATCGACTGTTTTGCAGCAGCCGAACGGGCGTTTTTTTGCTTTTCGAAAGCCTTGGCTCAGCTCTTGCTAACAGCACTAAAGCTGACCGGTCGGATGACTTTTGCAGCAACGAAAAAAGGCGCCACACCAGAGCGCCGATCTTAAAAAAATAAACGTGGAACACCTACTTTGGGAGCAACCGAATGAAACGTATGTGCACCAGCCTGATGCTCGCGGGATCGATGTTGGCCGGCGGCGAGGCCATGGCCGACGGCCTGCTGCAATGGCAGAACAACAGCCTGACCTACTTGTACGGTAAAGACTTCAAGGTCAACCCGGCGATCCAGCAGACTGTCACCTTCGAGCACGCCGATGCGTGGAAGTATGGGGACAACTTCCTGTTCATCGACAAGATCTTCTACAACGGCAAGCCTGACTACAACGTCGGCAACAACACCTATTACGGTGAGTTCCAGCCACGCATCTCGCTGGGCAAGGTGCTGGATCAGAAGATCGAATTCGGCCCGATCAAAGACGTGCTGCTGGCGATGACTTACGAGTTCGGTGAAGGCGACGTCGAGTCGTACCTGATCGGTCCAGGCTTCGACCTGGCGATCCCGGGTTTCGACTACTTCCAGTTGAACTTCTACCAGCGCCACACCGACAGTTCGCGCCCGGGTGACAACGTCTGGCAGATCACGCCAGTGTGGTCCTACACCATCCCGGTCGGCAGCTCGAACGTGCTGATCGACGGTTACATGGACTGGGTCGTCGACAACGACGTCAACAGCAAAGGCGAATACCACGCCAACCTGCACTTCAACCCACAGGTCAAATACGACTTGGGCAAGGCCCTGCATTTCGGCGAGAAGCAGCTGTACGTCGGTGTTGAATACGACTACTGGAAAGACAAGTACGGGATCGAAGACTCCCGTGGCTTCACGACCAATCAGAACGTGACCAGCTTCCTGGTGAAGTTCCACTTCTGATGCTGTAGGTGGCGTCTGCAAGGACGCCTTCGCGAGCAGGCTCGCTCCCACATTGGATCTGTGTCGTGCACACAACCCATGTGGGAGCGAGCCTGCTCGCGAATGGCCTCCCACAAATCTCAGGCCGGAACCACCGCCTCGGTGATCCCCAAAAACCGGCACAGCTCCTCACGCTTGGCCAGTGCATCGCGCCGCCCCAAGTCGATCAGCTCGCTGCAATACCCCGCCTCGAACAGCAAGTAACTCAACACCCCTGCCCCGCTCGTTTTAGTCGCCCCCGGCCCGCGCAAGAACAGCCGCAACGCCGCCGGCAGTTCCTGGCGATGCCGCGCCGCGATCTCGTCGATCGGCTGACTCGGCGCAATCACCAGCACCTCCACCGGTGCCACCCCCAACTCGCGCGTCGGTACGCCCTCGGGCATCAGGTGACTGAACTGGTTCAGGCGCTGCAGCAACTCGATGTCGCTCTCCAGGCTGTCAATGAACGTGCTGTTGAGCATGTGCCCGCCGATCTGTGCCAGGGTTGGTTGCTGACCGGTATAGGCGCGCTCCAGCGGCTGCTGTGGATCGAAGCCGCGCGGGTTGCCGCTGACCCCCACCACCAGCACCCGGCTCGCGCCCAGATGCAGCGCCGGGCTGATCGGCGCCGATTGCCGTACCGCGCCGTCACCGAAATATTCCTCGCCGATTTTCACCGGCGCAAACAGCAACGGGATCGCCGAACTGGCGAGCAGGTGGTCCACCGACAATTGCGCCGGCACGCCGATCCGCCGATGGCGCAGCCACGCATCGATCTTGCCGCCGCCCTGATAGAAGGTCACCGCCTGCCCCGACTCGTAGCCGAACGCGGTCACTGCCACCGCATGCAATTGCTTGCGCGCGATGGACTCGGCGATGCCGGGCAGGTGCAGTTTTTCATTGAGCAGGTCGCGCAGCGGCGAACTGTTGAGCAGCGCCACCGGCAGGTGCCGGCCCATGCCCAGCAGGCTGTGACTGACAAAACGGCTGGCCTGGCGAATCACCCCGGGCCAGTCGCTGCGCAACACCCGATGACTGCGAAAGCCCTGCCAGAACAGCGTCAGGCGTTCGATGGCGGCGCGAAAATCACTGGCACCACTGGCTAGGCTGACCGCATTGATCGCCCCGGCCGAAGTGCCGACGATCACTGGAAACGGATTGTCCGCGCCCAGCGGCAACAACTCGGCAATCGCCGCCAGCACCCCCACCTGATACGCCGCCCGAGCCCCGCCGCCGGAAAGAATCAAACCTGTGACCGGTTCAGCTGGGCTCATCGCAACGCTCCATGGTGCCTAAAGGGATGGGTCGATCAACTACGCCGTTTGGCGTACAACTTCGGCTCGCCCGGTGGACGGCTCTTGAAGCGTCGATGCGCCCACAAGTATTGCTCAGGGCAGGCGCGCAGCGCACTTTCCACCCACTGGTTGATGCGCAGGCAGTCGGCCTCTTCGGTCTCGCCCGGGAAATCTTCCAGCGGCGGATGGATCACCAACCGGTAACCGCTGCCGTCCGCCAGCCGCTCCTGAGTGAACGGTACGACCAGCGCCTTGCCCAAACGGGCGAACTTGGTGGTCGCGGTCACTGTCGCTGCCTGAATGCCGAACAGCGGCACGAAGATGCTTTGCTTGGCGCCGTAGTCCTGATCCGGTGCGTACCAGATCGCCCGGCCCGCGCGCAGCAGCTTGAGCATGCCGCGCACGTCGTCACGCTCCACCGCCAGCGAGTCGAGGTTGTGCCGCTCGCGGCCACGACGCTGAACGAAGTCGAACAAGGCATTCTTGTGCTCGCGGTACATGCCGTCGATGGTGTGTTGCTGGCCGAGCAGCGCCGCGCCGATTTCCAGCGTGGTGAAGTGCGCGGCCATGAGGATCACACCCTTGCCTTCGCGCTGGGCCTTTTGCAGATGCTCCAGCCCTTCGACATGCGCCAGTTTCGCCAGGCGCTCACGGGACCACCACCAGCTCATCGCCATTTCAAAGAAGGCGATGCCGGTGGAGGCAAAGTTTTCCTTGAGCAGGCGTTTGCGCTCGGCGGCGGATTTCTCCGGGAAGCACAGCTCAAGGTTGCGCTTGGCGATGCGCCGCCGGTCGCCGGCCACGCGATACATCAACGCGCCCAGGGCATGACCGATCGTCAGTAACACCGGATACGGCAACTGCACGACCAGCCACAACAGCCCCAGACCGCACCAGAGCGGCCAGAAGCGGGGGGAAAGATAGGCTTTTCGAAAACGCGGGCGATCCATTAAAGCTTCCGTAAATACAGTGGCCGCGCATTCTACATCGTTCGACCCGGCTTGCGGCTCGCGGGCGTTCTCGTTATAAGTCTCGGCACTTTTAGTGACAAGCCGTTGTATGCCGATATGAGCCAAAACGAATCGCCAGACCAAGATCCCGTGTTCCAGTTGAAGGGCAGCATGCTGGCCATTACGGTGCTGGAGTTGTCCCGCAACGACCTCGACAGCCTTGATCGGCAACTGGCCGCCAAAGTCGCCCAGGCCCCGAACTTCTTCAGCAATGCACCGCTGGTCCTGGCACTGGACAAACTGCCGCCTGGCGAAGGCGCGGTCGACCTGCCCGGGCTGATGCGCGTGTGCCGCCAGCATGGCCTGCGCACCCTGGCGATCCGCGCCAGCCGTATCGAAGACATCGCCGCCGCCATCGCCATCGACATCCCGGTGCTGCCGCCGTCCGGTGCCCGTGAGCGACCGCTGGAAGCCCCGGAACCGGAAGTCAAAAAGAAACCGGAAAAGCCGCCAGAGCCGACCATCAAACCGACCCGTGTCATCACCACGCCAGTACGTGGTGGCCAACAGATATACGCCCAGGGTGGCGATTTGGTAGTGGTTTCCTCGGTCAGTCCGGGGGCGGAACTTCTGGCCGATGGCAACATCCATGTATACGGCCCGATGCGCGGTCGTGCACTGGCTGGCGTCAAGGGCGACACCAAGGCCCGGATTTTCTGTCAGCAATTGAGCGCTGAACTGATCTCCATCGCCGGGCATTACAAGGTTTCCGAGGATTTGCGTCGCGATCCGCTGTGGGGCTCCGGCGTACAGGTCAGCCTGTCGGCCGACGTGTTGAACATCATTCGGCTTTAACGGATACTGCCGCATTTTCCAAGCATCTCTAAAACGTAGCGAAAACGGCTCAAACGAAGTAGGAAAAAGGATCAAGGCGCGTTTGCCCCCGGCAACTGCGACTTGCGCCGAATTCCAGCCAAGGCTGTCCGACTGCAGTAGTTTTCAAGAGATGTTTTTCAGGGGCTAAAAAGTCCTTCTTCCTTAGGGGTGAAACACCTTGGCCAAGATTCTCGTGGTTACATCCGGCAAGGGTGGTGTGGGTAAGACCACCACCAGCGCCGCTATCGGTACCGGCCTCGCTCTGCGCGGCCACAAAACAGTGATCGTCGACTTCGACGTGGGCCTGCGTAACCTCGACCTGATCATGGGTTGCGAGCGTCGCGTGGTGTATGACTTCGTCAACGTGGTCAACGGCGAAGCCAACCTGCAACAGGCTCTGATCAAAGACAAGCGCCTGGAAAACCTCTACGTACTGGCCGCCAGCCAGACCCGCGACAAAGACGCGCTGACCCAGGAAGGCGTGGAAAAAGTCCTGATGCAGTTGAAGGAAGACTTCGACTTCGTGGTCTGCGACTCCCCGGCGGGCATCGAGAAAGGTGCGCACCTGGCCATGTATTTCGCCGACGAAGCGATCATCGTGACCAACCCTGAAGTGTCCTCGGTACGTGACTCCGACCGCATGCTGGGCCTGCTGGCCAGCAAATCGCGTCGTGCCGAACTCGGCGAAGAGCCGATCAAGGAACACCTGCTGCTGACCCGTTACAACCCACAGCGCGTCAGCGATGGCGAAATGCTCGGCGTCGAAGACGTGAAAGAAATTCTGGCAGTGACCCTGCTGGGCGTCATCCCTGAGTCGCAGGCGGTCCTGAAAGCTTCCAACTCGGGCGTTCCAGTGATTCTCGACGACCAGAGCGACGCCGGTCAGGCGTACAGCGATGCAGTTGATCGTCTGCTGGGCAAAGAAAAAGAACATCGTTTCCTCGATGTTACGAAGAAGGGATTCTTCGAGCGCCTGTTTGGAGGTAGGTAATGAACCTTTTTGACTTCTTTCGTGCCAACAAAAAGCCAAGTACCGCCTCGGTAGCGAAAGAGCGTCTACAGATCATCGTGGCGCATGAGCGCGGCCAGCGCAGCACGCCGGATTACCTGCCAGCCTTGCAGAAGGAACTGGTCGACGTGATCCGCAAGTACGTCAACATCGGCAACGACGACGTACATGTTGCACTGGAAAGCCAGGGCAGTTGCTCGATTCTGGAACTCAACATCACCCTGCCCGATCGCTGAGTCGATCCGGCAGGAACGACGGCGGCTCAGGGCCATTCCCAATGCGGAATGGCCCTGAGCCGCCGTTGGCATTTGTTACGAGGCTGTTTTAATGCCGTTGTCCAACATCCGCATCATCCACCAGGACGCCGCCGTGCTGGTGGTCGACAAACCGACGCTGTTGCTTTCGGTGCCCGGTCGCGCCGACGACAACAAGGATTGCCTGATCACCCGCCTGCAGGAAAACGGCTACCCGGAAGCGCGCATCGTCCATCGCCTGGACTGGGAAACCTCCGGCATCATTCTGCTGGCCCGTGACGCCGACACCCATCGCGAGCTGTCGCGGCAGTTTCACGACCGCGAAACAGAGAAAGCCTACACCGCTCTGGCCTGGGGTCAGCCGGAACTGGACAGCGGCAGCATCGACCTGCCCCTGCGCTACGACCCGCCGACCAAGCCGCGGCATGTGGTTGACCACGAGTTCGGCAAGCATGCGCTGACCTTCTGGCGCGTACTGGAACGTTGCGGCGACTGGTGCCGCGTCGAACTGACGCCGATCACCGGGCGCTCACACCAGTTACGCGTGCACATGTTGTCCATCGGCCACCCGCTGCTGGGCGACGGGCTCTACGCCCACGAACAGGCCCTGGCCGCCTGGCCACGCCTGTGCCTGCACGCGAGCATGCTGAGCTTCACCCACCCGCAAACCGGCGAGCGCCTGCGCTTCGAATGCCCGGCACCGTTTTAAGTGCTGCCTGAGTGGCAGCGCTGTTTTCAGACAAGGATTTTGTTTTCGGATGAGTTGTATTGATTCCCTGGTAACCCCCCTCAAGAAAGTTCGTCATCAACTGCTTTACCTGATTTACGGCAATCAGGATGTGTACCGGCGCGAAGCCAAGTTCAGCATTCTGACCGCGTTGTCCCAAGCCAAAAACGGCGAGCGTCCGGCCATCCGCATCCTCACCGACCGCCCCGACGACTACGCCGGCTGGCCGGTCGACACGGTGTTGCTGGACGCAGCGACCCAGACCCGCTGGCAAGGCACCCACGGCTATCACCACCGACGCAAGGCCTGCGCGATTGCGGCCGGCATGCAGTGGGCGGAAAAAACCCTGTTCGTCGATACCGACACTTTGTTCACCCGCCACCCGAGCCAGCTGTTCAAATTCATCGAGCCGAGCTGCTCGGTGATGGATCGCTTCGAGTACGACTGGAAAGACGTACACCTGCGCGCTGACTATCAAAAACTGGGGCGCGACCTGCGCAGCCACGGCGTGACTCCGGACAACGGCTTCAAGCTCTACAACAGTGGTTTGTGCGGCGTGACCGACAGCGATTCGGCGCTGTTCGAAGAGTCGATCCGCCTGATCGATGAATGGACACTCGGCGGCTTCGAAATCCATACCATCGAGCAGATCGCCCTGTCGTACGCCATGCGCGGGCGTCAGGTGATGGAAGCGCGCAAACACGTCTACCACTATTTCGCCGAAAAACGTTTCTTCCACGCGATGCAGACGTACTTCTTCTCCCAGCATGGCGAGCAGTTCAGCCAGCGCCTGGTGGACCTGTGCACCGATGTGCCACGGGGCAAACCGTTTCCATCGGCGTTTCAGCGCCTGAAAATCAAGTGGAAGCTGCGCAATCAGAGCGGCACGTTGCGCAAGGTCGGTCGCGATCTGCTGTACGGCAGCGCTGCGCCCGAGGATCCGTATTACAGCGCCTGCCGACACGAATGGTGGGAATGTGCCTCGCGGGAGATTCTGCGCTGGGATGAAAGCCGTCAGAAAAAACTGCTGAGCCAGAACCCCTGGCCGCAACAACTGCCGCGCCCGGATAAACCGGAAGACGAAAAAGTCATCATGAACTACCTGAAAAAACGCGTGACCGCCGCCCGCTGATCCACATCCTTCCCTGTGGGAGCAAGCCTGCTAGTGAAGGCGTCGTGTCGGTGACAGCGCTATTGACTGATACACCGTCTTCGCGGGCAAGCCCGCCCCAGAGGATTTGCGTTCGCAACCAACATCCGAATTGTCATGCCCCAAGCCCCGAGCCGATGCGTTAAACTCCCGCCCATTGCTGTCTGGAGCTTCTTATGCGCGAAGAGTTGAACCAAGGCCTGATCGACTTCCTCAAGGCCTCCCCTACCCCGTTCCACGCCACCGCCAGCCTTGTTCAGCGTCTGGAGGCCGCCGGTTACGTGCGCCTCGACGAGCGCGAGCCGTGGAACACCGAGGCCAATGGCCGTTATTACGTCACCCGCAACGACTCCTCCATTGTCGCGATCAAAATGGGCCGCAATTCGCCGCTGCACGACGGCATCCGTCTGGTCGGCGCCCACACCGATAGCCCGTGCCTGCGCGTCAAGCCGCAGCCGGAGCTGCAACGCCAGGGCTTCTGGCAACTGGGCGTTGAAGTCTACGGCGGCGCGTTGCTGGCGCCGTGGTTCGACCGCGACCTGTCGCTGGCCGGCCGTGTGACCTTCCGCCGCGACGGCAAGGTCGAAAGCCAGTTGATCGACTTCAAGGCACCGATCGCGATCATTCCCAACCTGGCGATTCACCTCAACCGTGAAGCCAACCAAGGCTGGGCGATCAATGCGCAGACCGAGCTGCCGCCGATCCTCGCGCAGTTCGCCGGTGACGAGCGCGTCGACTTTCGCGCCGTACTGACTGATCAACTGGCCCGCGAACACGGCCTGAACGCCGACGTGGTGCTGGATTACGAGCTGAGCTTCTACGACACACAAAGCGCGGCGATCATCGGCCTGCACGGCGACTTCATCGCCGGTGCTCGCCTGGACAACCTGTTGTCCTGCTACGCCGGCCTGCAAGCCCTGCTCACCGCCGACACCGAAGAAACCTGCGTGCTGGTGTGCAACGACCACGAAGAAGTCGGCTCCTGCTCGGCTTGCGGTGCAGACGGCCCGATGCTCGAGCAGACCCTGCGGCGCCTGCTGCCTGAAGGTGACGAATTCGTACGTACCATTCAGAAATCGCTGCTGGTTTCGGCCGACAACGCCCACGGCGTACACCCCAACTACGCCGAGAAGCACGACGCCAACCACGGCCCGAAACTCAACGCCGGCCCGGTGATCAAGGTCAACAGCAACCAGCGTTACGCCACCAACAGCGAGACCGCCGGGTTCTTCCGCCACCTGTGCATGGCTGAAGAGGTACCGGTGCAGAGCTTCGTGGTCCGCAGCGACATGGGTTGCGGCTCGACCATCGGCCCGATCACCGCCAGCCATCTGGGCGTGCGCACCGTTGATATCGGCCTGCCGACCTTCGCCATGCACTCGATCCGCGAACTGTGTGGCAGCCACGACCTGGCACACCTGGTCAAAGTGCTGAGCGCGTTCTACGCCTCGCGCGAGCTGCCTTAAAAGCTTCGCGAGCAGGCTCGCTCCCACATTGGAATGCATTTCAACCTGTGGGAGCTGGCTTGTTCACACATTGGAATGCATTTCAAACTGTGGGAGCGGGCTTGCTCGCGAAAGCGGTCGTTCAGATAACAATGATTCATCGTAGAACCGACATTCCTGATACACATCACCCCCTGCTGCAGAAACCGACCTAGACTTAAATCATTCCCTTCGACAAGGCAGTCTCCATGATCTCGATGTCTTCGTTCCACGCCATGCTCGTCCCGATCCTGTCCGGGATGATCCTGCTGGCCATCGGCTTCAACTTCCGCGACAAGAACGCCGGTGTCTTCGCCATGTGGATCGGCATGCTGATGATCCTGGCGACCGTGGTCTACAAGATCCTCGCCAAACTCAACGAATAAATCAGCGCTCGGCTCGCATTGATTCTGGCTGGCTCGTACACTCGCTCAATTCGCCCCTTTGCGAGGTTGACCGCCTAGTGTTCGCTCGTCTGTTTGCTCTGCCCTGCCTGTTCCTCGTCTGCCTGATGACGCTGCTGCCGCTGGCCCCTGCCCACGCGGTCGGCTTGCCGGGGTTGCTCAATACCACCAAGGCGCAACCGGAGGCGCAGGAACCGCTGGGCCAGTCGCTGGATGAAGTCATCAAGTCGCTGGAAAACGACAAGCAGCGGACGCAGTTGCTGACCGATCTGAAAAAGCTGCGCGACGCCACGAAAAAAGCCCAGGCCTCCCCCGAAGAAGGCGTGCTGGGCCTGATCGGCGGCACCCTGGCCAATTTCGAAAAACAGTTCTCCGGCGCCGACAGCCCGCTCACCCGCTGGTCCAACGAATTCGATCAGGCCCGGGATGAGCTCGACAACCTGATGCTGCCGGCCAGTGAATGGCTGCCGATCATCTTCGCCTTTGCCGTGATCCTGATGGTCTGGAGCCTGCTGGCCGCCGCACTGATCTGGCTCGGGCACCGGGTGCGCATGCGTTTCGGCCTGACCGAAGAACTGCCCCAGCACCCCAAGGCCCTCGACATGCTGCGCTTCGCCCTGCGCAAGCTCGGGCCGTGGCTGATCGCGCTGGTCATCACCGTTTACATGAGCTACGCGCTGCCGTCGTCATTGGGCAAAAGCCTGGCGATGGTGCTGGCTTACGCGCTGGTGGTCGGCACCTGTTTCTCGGCGATCTGCGTGATCGCGTTCTCGCTGCTCGACGGCCCGCACCGGCACCGGGCGCTGTACATCCTGCGCCATCAGGCGTTCCGCCCGCTGTGGCTGATCGGCAGCTTCGCCGCGTTTGGTGAAGCCCTGAACGACCCGCGCCTGGTGGAAAGCCTCGGCGTACACCTGGCACACACCACCGCGACCATCACCAATGTCCTCGCGGCGCTGTTCACCGGCCTGTTCATCCTGCGTTTCCGCCGGCCGATCGCGCACCTGATCCGCAACCAGCCCTTGTCCCGCCGCCTGACCCGCCGCGCGCTCAGCGACACCATCGATATCCTCGGCACCTTCTGGTACGTGCCGGCGCTGGTGCTGGTCGGGATTTCGTTGTTCGCCACCTTCGTCTCCGCCGGCGACACCAGCACCGCCCTGCGCCAGTCGCTGATCTGTACGGTGCTGCTGGTGATGTGCATGGTGATCAACGGCCTCGTGCGCCGCCACTCACTCAAACCGCAACGCGGCCCCAAGCGCCACGCGCTGTATTCGGAACGCCTGAAAAGCTTCTTCTACACCCTCGCCCACCTGCTGGTGTGGCTGACCTTCATCGAACTCGGCCTGCGTGTATGGGGCAAGTCGCTGATCGGTTTCGCCGAGGGCGAAGGGCATGACGTCAGCGTCAAACTGTTCAGCCTGATCGGCACACTGATTTTCTCCTGGCTGATCTGGATTCTCGCCGATACCGCCGTGCACCACGCCCTCACCCGCTCGCGCAAAGGCCTGGCGAACGCCCGCGCGCAAACGATGATGCCGCTGATCCGCAACGTGCTGTTCGTGGCGATTTTCATCATCGCGCTGATCGTCGCCCTGGCGAACATGGGCATGAACGTCACACCACTGCTGGCCGGTGCCGGCGTCATCGGTCTGGCCATCGGTTTTGGTGCGCAGTCGCTGGTGGCGGACTTGATCACCGGCCTGTTCATCATCATCGAAGACTCGCTGGCGATCGACGATTATGTGGATGTCGGCGGGCACCTGGGCACCGTCGAAGGCCTGACCATCCGCACCGTGCGCCTGCGCGACATCGACGGCATCGTCCACACCATCCCGTTCAGCGAAATCAAAAGCATCAAGAACTACTCCCGGGAATTCGGCTACGCGATTTTCCGGGTGGCGGTGCCGTACAACATGGAGATCGATGACGCGATCAAACTGATGCGCGAAGTCGGCCAGAAAATGCGCACCGACCCCCTGCAACGGCGCAACATCTGGTCGCCGCTGGAGATTCAGGGCGTGGAGAGTTTCGAGTCCGGCAGCGCGATCCTGCGCGCCCGCTTCAAAACTGCACCGATCAAACAATGGGAAGTGTCCCGCGCGTTCAACCTGTCGCTCAAACGCCATCTCGACGAGGCCGGCCTTGATCTGGCCACGCCGCGCATGAGTGTGCAAGTGATCACCGCCGGCGGTGGCCAGCCCAAGGAATAGCACTTGGGCGCGATGTGCGGGTCACAGGCAGGGAAGCCAGAAAAACAATAACCAAAAAATGCTGCCGACGCTGAAGTGGGCGGCCAGGGATGATGTGGTGAATGCACCGCTGGTGGGCGGTGCGGAAGACTTCTCGTTCTTTGCCAAGGAAGTGCCGGGGTTGTTTGTGTTTCTCGGGGTGACGCCACGGGATCAGGACATGAGCAAAGCCGCGCCGAATCATAATCCGGGGTTCTTTGTGGATGAGTCGGCGCTGGTGGTTGGGGTGAGGACAATGGCGTCGCTGGCGACGGATTATTTGTATGGCAATGCTGAGGTTGCCAGATAGAGATGGGGGATTGTGAGGACGGCTTCGCGAGCAGGCTCACTCCTACAATTAGATTGGGGGCGGTCAGTTGGAAATTGGTCGGCTGTCAGGTCGCCTTCGTGAGCAGGCCCACTCCTACAATTAGATTGGGGGCGGTCAGTTGGAGATAGATCGGCTGTCAGGCCGCCATCGCCAGCAGGCTGGCTCCCACAGAAGCACTAAAGCCGAGCACATGCTTTTCACCACTCAACAGGCCGAGTGTCAGCTCGCCGAAAGCTCTTGATCTTGCCGTGCCGGCCCCATCGGCAGGCTGAGTGGAGGGGTTCATCCGGGGGTGGGAGCGCAGCGACCGTTCGACGGAGTCGAACACATCGAGAGGAGGTGCAGCGAAGCAAACCGGAGGCGATGCCCCCGGATGAATCCCGTAACGAAGGAACCCGAGCCTAAGCGAGGGCCGTACGCCGGGGCCCAGCGTTTTGGTTACTTTTGGGCGTCTGCAAAAGTGACTCGCCGTAAGGGCGAAACCCTAAGCAGCCGTTACCACAGCAACGGATATCCACCCAAAAACCCAAGAACCCAAGAACCTGGTCGGCCCACAGGCCGCCAAGGTCAAACCACATCAACCCCTACGTGAATCGCATCATGCCGCCAAAACTCCAGATCACAATCAATCAACCGCTCATGCTGATCATAATTAACCCGAGCAATCCGCAACCCCGGACTCCCCACCGACACCCGCAAAGCCGCTGCCGCATCCACCGACAATGACGTTGGCACAATCTCGAACCGCACTCGCCCGTAGTGCAAATCGTAATGCCGCGCATACAACTCGGTCATCGACTGATTCAAATCAAACCCCAGAATCCCGGGAAAATACTGCGGATTCAGATAGTGCTCCACATACAAAACCAGCCGCCCATCAATCCGCCGTGACCGACAAATCTGAATCACGCTCGACAACGCCGGCAACTGCAATAACGCACACACCGCCACCGACGCTGGCTGCAGACGCGCCGAAATCACCTCGGTCGAAGGCACCCGCCCCTGCGCACTGACCATCGCGTGAAAGTGGCTGCGCTGCATCAGGTTGTAAGCCAGACGCGGCGGTGAAACGAACCAGCCACGCCGCTCCTCGCGATAAATCTGCCCCTGCGCCTCCAGTTGCAACAATGCCTCGCGCACAGTAATCCGCGTGGTACCGAACAACTCACTGAGCTTGCGCTCGGCCGGCAACTTGCTACCGGGCGCGAGCAGTCCGTGATCCAGTTGCTCCTGCAACACCTGGCCGATGGCTGTCACCGCTTTTGTTGCCTCATCGCGCATCAACGTTACCTATCTGGACTAGACCAGCACTGTTTCGGGGCAAAAACCGAACGGCGGCAAACCGTTTCCATGTGTTGCAAGCCTAGGCAGTGCAGATGACCGAGAGATGACAAACCCGCTCGACGGTCGCCCTCATGACTTGCAATACATCGGCCAAGTCCCTTGCCAACCGGGGCTTTGACCTTGGTCTACGCTTACCGGGCAACCGTCGAAACCGGGCCAATAAAATCCCTGCCGGACGAGCGCCGACATCAAAGTGTCATCCAGCCCCCTTAAATTGGCTCAGGTATTGCTGACCTAGACCAACACAAACCGCAATCGCAGCGTTGAACACGACCAAGGAGCTTCGGAATGAAACAGCTTTTCCTGGCAACACTGTTAGGCTCGACCATTGCAATGTGCACCGCCGCCATGGCGGCCGACACCGACCTGAAAACCCTCGAAGCCGCTGCGAAAGCGGAAGGCGCCGTCAACAGCGTCGGCATGCCCGATGACTGGGCCAACTGGAAAGGCACCTGGGAAGACCTGGCCAAGACCTATGGCCTGAAACACATCGACACCGACATGAGCTCGGCCCAGGAAATCGCCAAGTTCGCCGCTGAAAAAGACAACGCCACCGCCGACATCGGCGACGTCGGTGCTGCCTTCGGCCCGATCGCGGTCAAGCAAGGCGTAGTGCAACCGTACAAGCCAAGCACCTGGGATCAGGTTCCGGCCTGGGCCAAGGACAAGGATGGCAACTGGGCGCTGGCCTACACCGGCACCATCGCCTTCATCGTCAACAAGAAGCTGCTGCACGGCTCCGAAGTGCCGACCAAATGGGCTGACCTCAAGGGCGGCAAATACAAGGTCTCCATCGGTGACGTGAGCACCGCTGCGCAAGCCGCCAACGGCGTTCTCGCCGCCGCCCTGGCCAACGGTGGCGACGAGAAGAACATCCAGCCGGCCCTGCTGCTGTTTGCAGACATCGCCAAGCAGGGTCGCCTGTCGATGGCCAACCCGACCATCGCCACCATGGAAAAAGGCGAGATCGAAGTCGGTGTGGTCTGGGACTTCAACGGCCTGAGCTACAAGGCCAAGATGGCCAACCCGGATGACTACGTGGTGCTGATCCCGTCCGACGGCTCGGTGATTTCCGGCTACACCACCATCATCAACAAGTACGCGAAGAACCCGAACGCCGCCAAGCTGACCCGCGAATACATCTTCAGCGACGCCGGCCAGACCAACCTCGCACGCGGCAACGCCCGCCCGATCCGCGCCGAGCACCTGCAACTGCCGGAAGACGTGAAAGCCAAGCTGCTGCCAAACGAGCAGTACAAGAAGGTCACGCCGATCAAGGACGCCGACGCCTGGGAAAAAACCTCCAAGGCCCTGCCGCAGAAGTGGAACGAAGAAGTCATCGTCGAGATGAAGTAAAGCGGCGAATCACCGTAGTGTGATTGGTTGGAGATCCAAATGTGGGAGCGGGCTTGCTCGCGAAAGCGGTAGATCAGTCAAGCATTTAGCGACTGACACTCCGCGTTCGCGAGCAAGCCCGCTCCCACAGGGGATCCAGGTTGAATCTGAAATCTACTGTTTCGCGGAGTTTTTGCCCCTATGAAGCACAACGTCATCCTTGTCGTGCTCGACGGCCTCAATTTTGAAGTCGCACGACACGCCATGGGGCATCTGCAGGCTTACGTTGGCGCAGGACGCGCCGCGCTCTATCAGTTGGAGTGCGAGTTGCCGGCCCTGTCCCGACCGCTTTACGAATGCATCCTCACCGGCGTGCCGCCAATCGACAGCGGCATCGTCCACAACAATGTTGCGCGCCTGTCCAACCAGCGCAGCATCTATCACTACGCCCGCGACGCCGGCCTGAAAACCGCGGCGGCGGCCTACCATTGGGTCAGCGAGCTGTACAACCGTTCGCCGTTCGTGGCAGCACGCGACCGGCATACCGACAACCTGTCGCTGCCGATCCAGCATGGCCACTTCTACTGGAGTGACCACTACCCGGATTCGCACCTGTTCGCCGACGCGGAGAACCTGCGCCTGCGCCATGCGCCGAACTTCCTGCTGATCCACCCGATGAACATCGATGACGCCGGCCACAAGCACGGTCTCGACTCCTCGCAGTACCGCAACAGCGCGCGCTCGGCGGACGTCATCCTCGCCGATTATCTGCAAGGCTGGCTCGACGCCGGTTATCAGGTGCTGGTGACCGCCGACCACGGCATGAACAATGACCGCTCGCACAACGGATTGCTGCCGGAAGAACGCCAGGTGCCGCTGTTCGTCCTCGGTGACGCCTTCAGCCTGAACACTGACGCGGCGCCGAAGCAGACTGAAATCTGCGGCACTGTCTGCGAACTGCTTGGCGTGCCACACGACAAACCTGTGTGCCGGGAGTTGCTCAAGTGAACTCGATGACCCGTGGTAAATGGCTGGCAGCCCTGTGCCTCGTGCCCTTCGCACTGTTCTTCATCGTGTTCGAAATCGCCCCGCTGGTGTGGGTGATGATCAACAGCCTGCAGTCGGAAGAGTTCGGCTGGGGCTTCGAAAACTTCAGCAAGATCTTCAGCTCGAAGTTCTATTTGCAGGCGATCCAGTACAGCCTCGAGATCAGTTTCTGGTCGAGTGTGTTCGGCATCATCATCGCCGTGCTCGGTGCCTACTCCCTGCGCCGGGTCGACTCGAAACTGCGCAACTTCGTGAATGCCTTTGCCAACATGACCAGCAACTTCGCCGGCGTGCCCCTGGCCTTCGCGTTCATCATCCTGCTCGGCTTCAACGGCAGCATCACCATCATGCTCAAGCAGGCCGGGATCATTCAGGATTTCAACCTGTACTCGAAAACCGGCCTGATCATCCTCTACACCTACTTCCAGATTCCTCTCGGTGTGCTGCTGCTCTACCCGGCCTTCGACGCCCTGCGTGAAGACTGGCGTGAGTCCGCCGCGCTGCTGGGCGCCAACGGCTGGCAGTTCTGGCGCCACATCGGTCTGCCGGTGCTGACCCCGGCGCTGCTCGGCACTTTCGTGATCCTGCTGGCCAATGCCCTCGGCGCCTACGCCACGGTCTACGCGCTGACCACCGGCAACTTCAACGTGCTGCCGATCCGCATCGCGGCGATGGTCTCCGGCGACATTTCGCTGGACCCGAACCTGGCCAGCGCTCTGGCCGTGGTGCTGGTGGCGTTGATGACCATCGTCACCGTCGTGCATCAACTGCTGTTGAAGAGGAGCTACCATGTCTCGCGCTGAATCCGGCCCGGCCGGCGTCTACCACCGCGTCGTGGTTTATCTGTTGTTCGCGATCCTGCTGCTGCCACTGGTGGGCACGTTGATCTACTCGATCGCCAGCAGTTGGTCGGCAACCATCCTGCCCAGTGGCTTCACCTTCAAGTGGTATATCCAGCTGTGGAGCGATCCGCGCTTTCTGCACGCCTTCGGCCAATCGTTGCTGGTGTGCGTCGGCGCCCTGGTGCTGTCAGTGGTGCTGATTCTGCCGCTGCTGTTCGTGGTGCATTACCACTTTCCAAAACTCGATGCGCTGATGAACATCCTGATCCTGCTGCCCTTCGCGGTGCCGCCGGTGGTGTCGTCGGTGGGGCTGTTGCAGCTCTACGGTTCCGGGCCACTGGCGATGGTCGGCACGCCGTGGATCCTGATCGGTTGCTACTTCACCGTGGCGCTGCCGTTCATGTACCGGGCGATCACCAACAACCTGCAGGCGATCAACCTGCGCGACCTGATGGACGCCGCCCAACTACTCGGCGCCAGCACCTTTCAGGCAGCGTTCCTGGTGGTGCTGCCGAACCTGCGCAAAGGCCTGATGGTCGCGCTGCTGCTGTCGTTCTCGTTCCTGTTCGGTGAGTTCGTGTTCGCCAACATCCTCGTCGGCACGCGCTATGAAACCCTGCAGGTATATCTGAACAACATGCGCAACAGCAGTGGCCACTTCACCAGTGCGCTGGTTATTTCTTACTTCTTTTTTGTGCTGGTCCTGACCTGGATCGCCAACATCTTGAACAAGGACAAAAGCGAATGAGCTATGTCAGCGTCCAGAACCTGAAGAAAAACTACGCCGGCACCACGGTGTTCAGCGACATCAACTGCGAAATCAACAAGGGCGAATTCGTCACCCTGCTCGGCCCTTCGGGTTGCGGCAAGTCAACGCTGCTGCGCTGCATTGCCGGCCTGACGCCGGTCGATGGCGGCAAGATCCTGCTCGATGGCGTCGACATCGTGCCGCTGAGTCCGCAAAAACGCGGGATCGGCATGGTGTTCCAGAGCTACGCACTGTTCCCCAACATGACCGTTGAACAGAACGTTGCCTTCGGCCTGCGGATGCAAAAGGTCAATGCCGACGACAGCCACAAGCGTGTCTCAGAAGTGCTGCAACTGGTTGAGCTCGCCGACTTCGCCGGCCGCTATCCGCACCAGCTCTCCGGTGGCCAGTGCCAGCGCGTCGCCCTCGCCCGCTCGCTGGTCACCCGTCCACGCCTGCTGCTGCTGGACGAACCGCTGTCGGCGCTGGATGCGCGGATTCGCAAACACCTGCGCGAGCAGATTCGGCAGATCCAGCGCGAACTCGGCCTGACCACTATTTTCGTCACCCACGATCAGGAAGAAGCGCTGACCATGTCCGACCGGATTTTCCTGATGAACCAAGGGAAAATCGTCCAGAGCGGCGACGCCGAAACCTTGTACACCGCGCCGGTGGATCTGTTCGCCGCCGGCTTCATCGGCAATTACAACCTGCTCGACGCCGAGGACGCATCAAAGCTGCTGCAACGGCCGATCAACCACCGCATCGCGATTCGTCCGGAAGCCATCGAACTGAGCCTCAATGGCGAACTCGATGCGCAGATCCGCAGCCACAGCCTGCTCGGCAATGTGATCCGCTATCGCGTCGAGGCGCGCGGCGTGGAACTGGTGGTGGACGTGCTCAACCGCTCAGCGGCGGATCTGCATCCCGACGGTCAGCGCCTGGCACTTTCCATCGATCCGACGGCCCTCTGCGAAGTAGCTTAAAAGCAGCTGCAAGCTTCGAGCTACAAGCCTCAAGCTGTAGACTGCGGCGAACCTGATTCCAATTCTTGCAGCTCGAAGCTTGTAGCTCGCAGCTGTTCTCGGAGAGAACCGATGGCCCTGGCAATTTTTGATCTGGACGAAACCCTGATCCACGGCGACTGCGCCACCCTCTGGAGCGAGCAGATGGGGCGTCTGGGCTGGGTCGATCCCGAATCGTTCATGCGCAAGAACAACGAGCTGATGGACGCCTACAGCCATGGCAAATTGCGCATGGAAGAGTTCATGGAGTTCAGCCTCGAACCGCTGATCGGGCGCACTCCGGAAGAAGTCGAGCATCTGGTCGGCCCGTGGGTGGAAGACTTCATCGAGCCGATCATCTTCAGCGACGCGACCAAGACCATCGCCGCCCACCGCAAGGCCGGCGACCGGATTCTGGTGATCTCGGCGTCGGGTACGCACCTGGTCAAACCGATTGCCGAGCGCTTGGGCATCGATGAAATTCTGGGGATCGAACTGGAAGTCGCGCACGGCGTTTACAGCGGTCACACCGTTGGCACCCTGACCTACCGCGAAGGCAAGATCACCCGTTTGCTGGAGTGGCTGGACGCCGAGGAAGAAAACCTTGAGGGCGCGAGTTTTTATTCCGACTCACGCAATGACTTGCCGTTGTTGCTGAAGGTGGATTTCCCGCATGTGGTGAACCCGGATCCGGTGTTGCTGGAGCATGCCGAGAAGGCCGGCTGGCCGATCCACCTCTGGAAGTAAACATAGATTCAAATGTGGGAGCGGGCTTGCTCGCGAAGGCGGTGAATCAGTCAAGAATTTATCGACTGACACTCCGCTTTCGCGAGCAAGCCCGCTCCCACAGGTTTTCCGGTGTTATCAACTCAGGCTGTGATCAATCACCAGCACCACCTTCCCCGCCACCGTGTTGCTCGCCAGTTCGGCAAACGCCGCCTCAGCATCTTTCACCGGGAAAGCCTTGGCCAGTTGCGGACTCAACCGCCCTTCGGCAAACAGCGGCCATACGTGCTGCCCCAGGTCACTGAGCAGGTCCGCCTTGAATTGATCATCACGGCTGCGCAAGGTCGAACCAAGCAACTGCACACGCTTGGCCAGCACCTGCGCCAGGTCCAGTTTCGACTCTCGCCCGCCCATCAACCCGATCAATACCCAACGCCCGTCGAGCGCCATCAGTTTGAGGTTCAGCGCGGCGTAAGTGCCGCCGACCGGATCAAGGATCACGTCAAACGGTGCGAAGTCGCGCAGACTCTCCAGGTCGTCGCTGCGCACCACGCCGCCCTGGGCCCCCAGCGCTTCACAGTAGGCCAGGCGCTCGGCCGTACCGACGCTGACCCAGCACGGGTTGCCGAACGCCTTGCACAGCTGAATGGCCGCTGAACCAATTCCACTTGCTCCGGCGTGCAGGAGAACTTTCTCACCGGGTTTGAGCGCCGCCAGCTGAAACACATTCAGCCAGACCGTTGCATAAACCTCGGGTAATGCCGCGGCCTCGATCAGCGAGACGCCCTCGGGCACCGGCAGCACATGCCGCCCGTCGACCACCACCTCTTCGGCCATCCCGCCTCCGGCCAGCAAGGCGCAGACCCGGTCACCGACCTGCCAGGAAGAGCCGGCGCCGACCTCGCTGATCACCCCGGAACACTCAAGACCAGGCACCTGGCTGGCGCCGGGCGGTGGTGGATAAAGCCCGGCTTTCTGTAATAAATCGGCGCGATTGAGGCCGGCTGCCGCCACGCGAATGCGCACTTGTCCTACATCACACGCAGGACTCGGCTCTTCAACCCATGCCACTTGACCTTCAACGCCTTGCAATGCCTTCACAGTGCCTCCATAGTGAGTCTGGACTGAGCCCGAAGCTGTAGCGCCGGGCTTTTTGCATTATGCGACCGGCTCTCGTAGAACCGGCGACTTCAAAGACGGCCTAATATGCGTTATCAATTGTCCCCGCGTCGAATCAGCATGAAGCATTTGCTCCCCAGCACCGCCCTCGCTCTTTTCATCGGTATCGGTCTTTTGCCGATGTCGGGCAAAACATTCGCAGCCAACAGCTGGGACAACTTGCAGCCTGATCGCGACGAAGTGATCGCCAGTCTCAACGTCGTCGAGTTGCTCAAGCGTCACCACTACAGCAAGCCGCCGCTCGACGATGCGCGCTCGGTGATCATCTACGACAGCTACATCAAGCTGCTGGATCCGTCGCGCAGCTACTTCATGGCCAGCGACATCGCCGAATTCGACAAGTGGAAGACCCAGTTCGACGACTTCCTCAAAAGCGGCGACCTCAACGCCGGGTTCACCATCTACAAGCGCTATCTGGACCGCGTCAAGGCGCGTCTGGACTTCGCCATTGCGGAGCTGAACAAGGGCGTCGACAAGATGGACTTCACCACCAAGGAAACCTTGCTGATCGATCGCAAGGACGCCCCTTGGCTCAAATCCACTGCCGAACTCGACGACCTGTGGCGCAAACGCGTCAAGGACGAAGTGCTGCGGCAGAAGATCGCCGGCAAAGAGCCGAAGCAGATCCAGGAAACCCTGACCAAGCGCTACAAGAACCAGTTGGCGCGCCTGGACCAGACCCGTCCGGAAGACATCTTCCAGGCGTACATCAACACCTTCGCCATGTCGTACGACCCGCACACCAACTATCTGTCGCCGGATAACGCGGAGAACTTCGACATCAACATGAGCCTGTCCCTGGAGGGCATCGGCGCCGTGTTGCAGAGCGACAACGATCAAGTGAAAGTCGTGCGTCTGGTGCCGGCAGGCCCGGCCGACAAGACCAAGCAGGTCGCACCGGCCGACAAGATCATCGGCGTTGCCCAGGGCAACAAAGAGATGGTCGACGTAGTGGGCTGGCGCCTGGACGAAGTGGTCAAGCTGATCCGCGGCCCGAAAGGCACCGTGGTGCGCCTGGAAGTGATTCCGGCCAGCAATGCGCCGAACGACCAGACCAGCAAGATCGTGCCGATCACCCGCGAAGCGGTGAAGCTTGAAGATCAGGCCGTGAAAAAATCCATCCTGAGCCTGAAACAGGACGGCAAGGACTACAAGCTCGGCGTGATCGAGATCCCGGCCTTCTACCTCGACTTCAAGGCGTTCCGTGCCGGTGATCCGGACTACAAGAGCACCACCCGTGACGTCAAGAAACTGCTGACCGAACTGCAGAAAGAGAAAGTCGATGGCGTGGTCATCGACCTGCGCAACAACGGCGGCGGCTCCCTGCAGGAAGCCACCGAGCTGACCAGCCTGTTCATCGACAAGGGCCCGACCGTTCTCGTGCGTAACGCCGATGGCCGCGTCGATGTACTGGAAGATGAAAACCCGGGCGCGTTCTACAAAGGCCCGATGGCACTGCTGGTCAACCGCCTGTCCGCCTCGGCTTCGGAGATCTTCGCCGGCGCCATGCAGGACTACCATCGCGCACTGATCATCGGTGGTCAGACCTTCGGCAAGGGCACCGTGCAGACCATTCAGCCGCTGAACCATGGCGAACTGAAACTGACTCTGGCCAAGTTCTACCGGGTTTCCGGTCAAAGCACCCAGCATCAGGGCGTCCTCCCGGACATCGATTATCCGTCGATCATCGACACCAAGGAAATCGGCGAAAGCGCTCTGCCGGAAGCCATGCCGTGGGACACCATCAAGGCGGCGATCAAGCCTGCGGTCGATCCGTTCAAGCCGTACCTGGCGCAGCTCAAGTCCGAGCATGATGCACGCAGTGCCAAAGACGCCGAGTTCGTGTTCATACGCGACAAGCTGGCCCTGGCGCAGAAGCTGATGGAAGAAAAAACCGTCAGCCTCAACGAAGCCGAACGCCGTGCCCAGCACACTGACATCGACGCCAAGCAACTGGCGATGGAGAACATCCGTCGCAAAGCCAAAGGCGAAGAACCGCTCAAAGAGCTGAAGAAAGAAGACGACGACGCCCTCGCGGCAGCCGAGCCGGACAAGGTCAAGCCAGAAGACGACGCCTACCTGAGCGAAACCGGGCGCGTGCTGCTGGATTACCTGAAGCTGAGCAATCAGGTAGCCAAGAAGTAAGATGATGGCAATTTAGTGGTGGCGCTCCCCGGAGCGTCATCAAACAGTCATCATTCTGTCGTGAAATAAAGGACTGGGAGCGCCTCTTCAAGCAAGAGCGCTCCCAGTCCTTTTTTTATCGCCAGAGATTGCCATGACCACGACCGAACAGCTGAGTGCCTTGAGCTCGATCCTGACTCAAAGCGGTTTGCACAGTCTGTTCCAGCCAATCATCTGTCTCTCCGAACGCCGCATTCTCGGCTACGAAGCCCTGACTCGTGGCCCGTCCAACAGCCCTCTGCACTCGCCTATCGCGCTGTTCGCCGTGGCGCGACAGGCCGGCCGCTTGAGCGAACTGGAAATCGCCTGCCGCCAGTCTGCCTGCCGCCGTTTCAACGAGCAGCAACTGCCGGGCAAGCTGTTCCTCAACGTCTCCCCGGAATCCCTGCTCGAAGCGGCGCACCAGCCGGGACGCACCCTGCAGCTACTGCAGGATTTCGGCATACCACCGAGCCAAGTGGTGATCGAACTCACCGAACAGACACCGATCGACGATTTCCAGTTGCTGCAAACTGCGCTGCATCACTATCGCGCGATGGGTTTTTCAATTGCGCTGGATGACCTTGGGGCCGGCTATTCGAGCTTGCGCCTGTGGTCCGAGCTGCGCCCTGATTACGTGAAGATCGACCGCCACTTCATCGACGGCATTCATCAGGATGCGTTGAAGCGAGAGTTCGTCGGCTCGATCCTGCAAATCGCCAAGGCTTCGCGAGCGCAGGTGATTGCCGAGGGTATCGAGTTGCCGGAAGAGCTGGCGGTGTTGACCGAAATGGGCGTCGATCTGGTACAGGGTTACTTGCTCGGTCGTCCACAGGAACATCCGCCGCGCGATGCCCGAGCCCTGATGCCCAAACACGACAGCAGCGCCGTCGCGTTGAACGACGAAGGCAGCGACCTCAGTGCCCTGCTCAACGACCAACCAGCCGTGCATCGCGACACCCCGACCGCCACGGTGCTGGAAGCCTTCCGCCGCCAGGCCAATCTCAACTCACTGGCAGTGCTCGACGAACTCGGCCAGCCGTGCGGCATCGTCCATCGGCATTCGCTGTCCGACGCGCTGCTCAAACCATTCGCCACTGACCTGTTCGCACGCAAGCCGATCAGCCGCCTGATGAACGACGACTTCCTCGCCGTGGAAATGAGCCAGTCGCTGCAGCAGGTCAGCCGCCTGATCACCAGTCGCGCCCGCCAGCGCATCGAAGAAGATTTCATCATCACCCTCAACGGCGGTTATCTCGGCCTGGGTCGGGTGATCGACGTGCTCAAACTGATCACCGAACTGAAAATCCAGCAGGCTCGCTACGCCAACCCGCTGACCCTGCTGCCCGGCAATGTGCCGATCCAGCAATGCCTGACCCGCCTGCTGCAACAGGGCCGCGAATCGATCATCTGCTACGTCGATATCGACAGCTTCAAACCCTTCAACGACATCTACGGCTACGGCCGTGGCGACGAAGTCCTGCTGTGCCTGGCGCAATGCCTGAACGAACGCGTCGACCCGTCCCGCGACTTCGTCGGCCACATCGGCGGCGACGACTTCCTCCTCGTCCTCGGCCCGGAAGACTGGCGCAAACGTCTCAACCAGCTGCTCGACGACTTCCAGAGCCAATGCCGGCGCTTCTATCGCCCTGAACACCTCGATGCCGGATGTTTCATCGCCCCGAACCGTCAAGGTGTGCGGCAGGAGTTTCCACTGCTGTCACTCTCCATCGGCGTCGTTCATCTGCACCCCGCAGCTTGCGCAGAACTGGATGCCAGCCAACTGGCGGAGATGGCTTCGCAGGCGAAGCATCATGCGAAGAATGTTCCGGGGTATAGCGTGCATGTGATTGATAGCCTCAACACGCCCGACCTCCACCCTCCACAACTAATCGGCCAACGCTAACGCCCCAGACGACACAAATCCCTGTGGGAGCGGGCTTGCTCGCGAAGGGGGTAGTCCAATAAGCCTAATTGTTTGGGCCTTACCCCCCCCCTGAGTCGTCGACGTGATACTTCAATAAACAATTCAACAAAACCTGCATAAACTGACGTTGATCCTCTACGTCATCATCAAAATAAGTTGTGATTCTTGTGAATACCTCATCAAAGCTATCACCAACCTCCAAGTAGTGCTTCAGTGTGTCAATACACCACTCCCGGTCATGACCACTATAAGTAAGAAACTCAGGCTTCATAAGAATATCAAATAGCTGAGCAAGCTCTTCCCTGTCATTGACATTCTTCGAAACGATGACCTTCTCACGGGCATCGTCGTGAGTATTTTCTATATCAAATAGAAAAAGCAGACCACGCAAAACAAAATATTCAGGCTTACGTTTCAATTCATAAATTCCGTATAAGACGTTATCGGATTCGCTACGCTATCGAGAACTACTACCGCATGTGTTTGCCGCCCGTAAATGACGCCTCCCCTTTTGTACCCCTCTCCAACAACCTTCCCCATATGCATAGGCTCTTTTGACGCCATTTGGCCATTGCGCCTGAAAATAAGTTGAGCACGATGTATGGCGTTCAGTTGATCTCGATAACTAAAAAAGTGAGTGGCCGCACTGGGTATTTTTGGCTGCCCTGCTCGTCTTCCGTTGGTGTAAACCTCAATCTCCCCAGTTGTTGGGTTTCTTCCCGTCATTGAACGTTCCTGCTGAGAAGCCAGAGTGGTCTGTTTGCCATGTTTCTCCAAGGAGTGCGCGTCTCGCCTAGTTTTCTCCATTTCATCCAAACGCCGATGAGCATTTTCTTCCGCCACCTCATCAAGCCTCGCCCGCCGCTCCTGCGCCGTCATTTTTGGCAGCGGAGGCGCTCCTTCTTCGACGACCACGCGACCGGCCTCGTACCGCATCGGACGTCGCGGATCCGGCGGCGGACAACTACAGCTCAACCCCAACGGATCCACCCACCCCGTCGGATTCGGCACATACCGATACTGATTCAGCCCACCCGCCAGCTTGATGGGATCCGGCGTCAGATACCGTCCCAGCCTCGGGTCGTAATACCGGTGCCGGTTGTAATGCAGTCCGCTCTCCGCATCGAAATACTGCCCCTGAAACCGCAGCGGCTGATCCAGGTAGTCTTCGCCCGCCAGGGTGATCGCCGAGACTTTGCCGTAGGCGTCGTACTGCGCCGACCAGACGATTTCGCCGCTGTAGTCGGTGAGTTCCTGCGGGGTGCCGAGGTGGTCGAGTTGGTAGTAGAACGGGCAGGCTTTTTTCGGGCCTTTGCCGTCGAGCAGCGCCAGTGGGCGGAAGGTGCCGGGTTCGTAGACGTAGCTGCGGTGGTGGGTCGGGCTGCTTTCGGCGACGAGGTGGTCGCCTTGCCAGAAGAACTCGGTGCTGACCCCGTCGACGGTCTTGCGGATGCGCCGGCCGAAGGCGTCGTACTGGTAGGTCGCGGTGTTGCCGTCGGGGCGGGTCAGGCCGATCAGGCGGTGCTGGCAGTCGTAGCGGTATTCGGTGACCAGTAGGTGATCACGACCACGACGTTCGCGGATCAGGTTGCCGAAGGCGTCGTAGTCGTAATGACGGTCGCCCTGCATCAGCAGGCGGTTGCCCTTGATCCGGGTAGGGCCGGGACGGTCCTGCATCAGCAGGTTGCCGGCCGGGTCGTGGGCGAAGGATTCCGGCAATTCGTCGCGCGAGTGGCGCACACGAATCAGCCGGTCGAGGGCGTCGTAGGCGTAGGTGCGCTGGCCGTGGCGGGTGTCGGCAATGTGCTCCAGATTGCCGTTGGCGCTGTAGGCATAATCGCGGCGGTACAGCGAGTCGTGCTGATGGCCTACGGCGTGGGCGAGTAAACGGCCCTGGTCGTCGTAGGCGTAGTCGCTGCGCAGCAGGCCTTGCTGGCGTTGTTGTTCGCGACCCGATTGATAGATGTGGCTGGTCAGCCGTGCGCCGTTGAGGTCGATGGCGGTCAGCGCACCGCCCTTGGCGTAGTGGTAGTCGAGCGTGCTGTTGTCCGGCAGACGCTGGCGTTTGAGCTGGCCGCAGGCGTCATAGGCGTAACGCAAGGTGCCCCAGCCCTGGTGCTCGGTGATCAGCCGATCCTGCCGGTCGTATTCGAAGGCCAGTGGATGTTGCTGGCCGTCATCGACACCGGTTAACCGACCCAAGCGGTCATAGCGGTAAGCCACTTCAACCCCGTCGGGCAGGGTTTTCAGCAGCAGGCGTCCGGCCGTATCACGCGCGTAAGCGGTGACCCGCGTCGAGCCGTCATCGCCGAATTCGGTCTTTTCCAGCAGATGACCATTGCGGTCATAGGCGTACGCGGTGCGCCGCCCGTCGAAGCCGGTTTCCTGTCGGATCAGTCCGGTGGGCGTGTAGTCCAGGCGGTACTTTTCCCCGGACTCGTTCTCGATTTCCGTCAGCAGCAGTTGCGCATGGTCATAGCGATACTGCAGCCGCGTGCCGTCGGGATTGATCCGGCGCGAGACCAGGTGCAGGTCGTCGTCATACTCGTAACGGGTAATGCGTCCGAGTTCGTCGCGCTCGGCGGTGACCTGACCGTAAGCGCCGTAGCTGTAGGCGCGGGTGGCGCCGGTAGGCAAGGTCGTCTGGACCAGTCGGCCAGCGGCGTCCCACTGCTGGCGAGTGACAGCACCGTGTTCGTCGCAAGTGCTCGTCCGGCGCCCCAGCGCATCGTAGGAAAAACGCCGCACGCCGCCGTCGGGCAGGGTTTCCTCTGTCAGTTGGCCGAGATTGTTCCATGCCAGCTGATGCCGACTGCTGTCCGGGTAACGGATCGACAGCAGCTGCCCACGGGTGTCGTAGTAGTAATAGGTGACTCGCCCGTCGGGATCGACCGCCTCGGTAACATCCCCCTCGGCGTTGCGACGCCAGGTCCACGTCGCCTCGCCGCGAGAACGGCGGTGCAGGAAACCGTTGCGGTACTCGTAGGACGTCGGCTCGTCCTGCGGCGGAAGCAGCGCCACCAAGCGTCCGACTTCGTCGTAGCGGTACTCGGTGACGGCGCCGAGCGGATCCTGCTCGGCGATCAGCCGCCCTGCAGCGTCATAGGCCTTGAGATACTCACCGCCATCGGCCTCGACCTTGCGCACCAGCCGTGCGCTGTCATCGTGGACGTAGGCTTCTTCAGTGCCGTCGACGTAGTGCACGGCGACGCTGCCGTCATCCGCCCAGACGTAACGCGTGTCCATCTGCGAGAACGACGCCCAGTGCCGCACGCAACGCGCGGCTTTGCCGGAACGCTCCCACTCCCAGAAGAAGCTCGCACCACCGGTCAATTGCCGCTGCAGGATGACGTGGGCGTCGTCGTAGTCGTAACGCTCGCTGTCACCAACCGAATGGGTCGCTTCCAGCAGACGCTGGCGGGCGTCGTAGCGGTAGCTGATCAGGGTCTGTTCGGTATGCCAGCCAGTCCCGTCAGAGCCAAAGGACTGATAGTCGACAGCGACCAGTTGCGCCCGGTCATAACGCAACAGCAGCGACCGCCCCGCGCCATTGTCGAGACGAACAATCCGCTCCTGATGATCACGAGAAACGGTCAGCCGATTGCCATACGCATCACTGATCGCCCCCAACCGCCCGGCGCGAAAGTGATAAAACCGCGCCGCATCCCCGGCCAGCGCAACAATCAGCTCCTCCGGCTCATCCCCCAGAAAAATCGCCGCCCGCGACAGGCTGTTGTGAATCGCCGGCCGTTCAACACTGGGCAAGGGAAACCGTGTGCTTCGGTTCTCATGGTCGATCCAGACCACCGCATCGCCATCGAACGCCAGCCGATGCGCCAGCGAATGACTCCAGCCAAACCCCAGACCGACGTCGATCTCGACCGCGCTGGTGCGATACAACCGGGTGAACTCGAACGACAGGCGCCCATCCAGCGTGCCATCGGTGAGGGTCAGCAGTTCTTCGCCAGTGACCATCGACACCGGACAGCCATTGGTGCACGTCAGCAGGGCGCAATCGGCGCTGTCGCCGTTGGGGTTTTTCGCTTGATCGGGAGCGTTATCGTGGTGCTCGTTTTTCTTTAGTGCGGCATTGCGCTTCGCATCCCAGCGCAACTGCAGGCGGCCCTTTTTCACTCCGGCGGCAATGCCCCGCGCTGCGACAGTTTTGTACTGGTCGACGTAATGGATGAACGTGTTGACAATGCCGAAAATCGCCTTGACCAGGCGTTTCATAACCGAGAGCAGTTGGGCGGCGCGATCCGCCAGGCGCAGGGTCAGATAAGCGATACCTGCGCCAGCCCCGACGAATGTCAGCACAACGCCGATCAGCACATCGATCAGCACCTGCACGATCATCATCGACGCCGTTTCAGCGGTTTTGCCGGCGATCTGACTGGGCGGCAGCATCTCCATCCAGAGACTCGCAGCACGCAGCAGCAAACACAGTGCCGCCTCGTCGCTGACCAGCAGTTGCAGCTTCTCCATCACCTGTGGAGCGGTTTGCGCCAGCTCGATCAGATCATCCGCCGCGCTCCCCAGCCGTTCGGCAAACTTGCCGGGATCCTGCAGAATCTCCGACAGCATGCCGATGCTGTCCCACACGCCCTCGATCGCCGCCCAGCTCCCGGCGAGCATGCCGTTGCCTGCCGCCGTCGCCACCGACTGCGACCACTGCGGCCTGAACCCTTGCCACTCGCTACGCAGCCAGCCATCCAGTTCACGCGTCAACCCGCCATAAGCGGTAAACAGATCGTCGATCTGCTCCGGAGTGACCTCACTGCGCACCTGGACCCGGTAGAACTTGCCCGCCTCGCCGGCGAATGAGCCCTTCCCCTGCGCATCCAGCGTGACCGGGGTGATCGTTCCACCATCCACCGCCACCACATCGACCACGATGTCGCCCAGCGGGATGTCGTACACCGACTCGAACTTGCTCTCGATCGCCATCACCCCGCCCTGCGGGCACTGGACGACGCTGGAGAAAAAATCGTTGTCGCCAGTGCTGACGGCGGTCACGCGATCGCCGAAGCGGATGATCCGCTCCATGCCCATCAGTGACGGCAGATCCGCCGCGTGACTGACCTGATCAGCCGCACGGCTCAACCAATGCTCAAGCTGTTGGCGATAGAGGTTGAGGGTGTCGGGGAAGCTGTCGAGTTCCTGCTCGATACGGCTGACGGCGTCCATCAGCGCACGCCACCCTGCGGGGTGGAATGAAAAACCGGGTCAAACATGAACGTTCCCTCGCGCAAAAATTAGGCGCGGGGACTTTGCGGGGAATCAATCAGGAAAGAAGTCAGGCGAGTAGGCGTTTGCTGTAGGACTAATCTGCAAAAGACCTATTACTACAAAACGTATAGCGATAAACGCAAACGTGGCGTGAGGTTTCCCTCACGCCACGTTTATCGGGCCGACACAAATGAATTTACTGTGTTGAATCCCGCTCACTCAGCTCTTTGAGTTTATGCTCGGCCAACGGGTGTCCAGCCTTGGCGGCCAGGGTCCACCAACGCACTGCTTCCGTCGGATCGGGCGCCTTGCTCGCAGTGCCGGCCAGGCTGATCACCCCGACCTGATAAGCCGCTTTGCCATCACCGGCGAGGGCCGCCAGACGCAACAACCGCACACCCTCTTCGCGGGCGCCCAGGCCAACACCACGAAACGTCAGAATGTGCCCGTAAAAGCTCTGCGCGCCGACGTCGCCAAGGTTGGCCATGCGCGCGAACTGCCCTTCGAGCCAACGCCAGCCTCGAGGCTGACGGACAAACCACGACCAGTGAAACAACCGGCGTGCCAGCCAGTAACTGAGCTGCGCCTTGAGTCGTAAGAACACTCAGGCCTCCGCCGATTCCGGGTATTCGTATTCGAAAACCCTGACCACTTCCGACGCATGCCAGGAGGCTGCGGCAACGCCATCAGATGGCCCGGAAAAACGCCCCAGACGTTCAACGCATTCAAAGAAACCGGTACGTGGCAGGCGGCTTGCGCCCTGGCTGATCACCAGCGAACTGCGCAACGGTTGTTCGGCCTTGGCGTCGAGTGCGGCGAGATGTTCCAGTGCGGCGGTCAGGGTCTGCATCGCCGGCGTCGGCAGTTGCAAACGTTCGAGCAACGCCCGATAGGTCAGTAAATGGCGCTGACGGCGCGCCTGATCCAATTCCCCCAGCAATCCGTCCCAATGTTGACGACTGATGCGTACGCTCACGATTCATCCCTCCAACCGGGCACCGTCAGTTCCCAGGCCAGGCTGCGGCGAATCGCGGCGTCAGGCTGACGCTCGCCACTTTCGATCATGGCCAGATAAGACGGGCTGATGCCTACCGTGCGGGCCAGCGCCTCGATGGCGATGCCCTTCCCTTCGCGCAAACTGCGTAATTGATCCAGACCTGGAAGAATCGGGTCCGGCGATGCTGCGGCCGGCACTGGCGCCTGCTGCTGCGGTGTTTCCTTGATGCCTGCTGCTTTCAGTAGAGCCTGATACTGGACCCATGGCAGAACCGCGTATTCGGGTTCGCCATCGCGTGCAATTATCTGAATATCCATGACTACCCCGTAGGACAACAACACTTAGCGAGTCGGCACTTTTCCCTAGAAGTGTAATCCTAACAGCGGCTAAGGTCGCGGGGGGCATCTATCTGTATGCAGACAGGAAGGAATCAGGGCTTTTTCGGGCCCTGAAGCTGAAGTTGTTCCGGGGTATCGGGCAGGCGCTCCACCACCGCGAGTTTTTCCGGCTGCTGCCGGTTGCGCCAGAGCCGAAAAGCATTGAGCTCATCGTCGAGGCTTTTCATCACCCAGGCCAGAACAGCAATGTCGTCGAGCATGCCAAATACCGGGATGAAATCCGGGATCGCATCCACCGGGCTGAGGAAGTACATCAGGCCCGCCACCACCGAGACCATGGCTTTCGGGCTGATGGCCCGATATTCGCCACGCCAGTAGGCCAGGCACAGCGCCTGAAGCAAACGCAGATCATCCTTGAGCTTGCCAAGGCGATTGCCCTGCGCGGCCCCCTTGCTCGCCACCGCGAACAACAGCGTCGGCAGACGCCCACGCGCCAGCAATCGACCGGCGAGGGGCAGAAATCGGGCGAAATTCCACGGCGCTTTCATCTATTTCTCCCGTTGAAATGTTATCCACACAAATTGTGGATAACCTTGTGAACAGAGCTGCATTTCAGCGCTGAGAGCCCCGTTTTATAAGGGCCGCGCTCAGATCGGGCGTTTTTTACTCACATAAAAAACCCCAATATTTCATTGACTTGGCGGCTCAGGGCGTCTAGCGCTGGCAGCCTCAATCTCTAGGACTGCTGTAAGCGCCATCCGTTCGCTCTGTTTACCGCCAGCATCGTCCAGATGCAACAACGCCCCGCATAAGCGAGGCGTTGTCTTCGAAGCTACAGCCGATTACTTGGCGGCAGCGTCCTCTTTGGCTGGATCCTTGATGGCCAGCAGTTCCAGGTCGAAGACCAGAACCGAGTTGGCCGGGATTGCCGGGCTTGGCGATTGCGCGCCGTAAGCCAGATCGCTAGGGATGTACAGTTTGTACTTCTCGCCAACGTGCATCAGTTGCAGACCTTCGACCCAACCCGGGATCACGCCGCTGACAGGCAGATCGATCGGGCTGCCGCGCTCGACGGAGCTGTCGAATACGGTGCCGTTGGTCAGCTTGCCGGTGTAGTGAACGGTCACTACGTCGGTCGGCTTAGGCTGTGGGCCGTCGGCTTTCTTGACCACTTCATACTGCAGACCAGAAGCAGTAGTGGTCACGCCGGCCTTCTTGCCGTTTTCTTCGAGGAATTTCTTGCCGGCAGCTGCCGACTCTTCGCTCATCTTGGCCATACGCTCTTCAGCACGCTTTTGCAGCGCGGCAAAGGCTTCGACCAGTTCGTCGTCTTTCAGCTTCTGTTCTTTCTTGCCGACGGCATCTTCGATGCCCTGGGCTACCGCTTTGGAGTCCAGATCATCCATGCCTTCCTGAGCAAGGCTCTTGCCCATGTTCAGGCCGATACCGTAGGAAGCTTTTTGCGCCGGGGTTTTCAGCTCTACGCTGGTCTGCGAATCACAACCCGCGAGGACCAGGCTAACCAGGGCTACCGCCGCCGCCAACCGATGCTGTTTCATGCTATTTCCTTGTTCATGCGCCGAAAGGGCAATCGAGTAAAGCCGCGAGCTTATCAGGCCGCCACGACCAATGGCTACCGGCATGAGAGCAGGAAACCTCCGATAAGTTCAGGGATTAAAACGCATTCGGGCAAAGGGACGATGAAGCTTCTGTCATCTTGGCCTGACGAGGACTGACGAGACTTCCTACGACAGTTGGCGTAATGGCCACTTGCCGCACCTGCAACAGCTGAGGCATAACAGCGCAACAACTCGACAAGGATGTTTATCTTGCGCCTCTTATTCCGTGTACTGACCCTGATCATCGTAGTGCTGGGCCTGGTCCTCGCCGTGGTTCTGTACTACGTCGCCAACCCGAAACTGCCGTTCTACACCCCCGCCCAACAGGTGCATTATCTGAACCAGTGGAGTGAAGAGGAACGCCAGGTCTACTACTTCACCCCGCAGGGCACACAGGTCAAAGGCCTGCGTTATGAGTGGTTCCAGGCGCTCGAACTGCCCTTCTCCCAGCAGCGCTTTGCGTCCCCGGAATACCTCGCACGCTTCGGTTTTCTGGTCGATCCGCAGCAGAAAGCCACACCAAACAATCTCGGCAATCTGCCGGTTGGCTTTGCCCGCCACCAGAATCCAGGCGACACCGAGCAATATCTGGATATTACCTGCGCTGCTTGCCACACCGGCGAATTGCGCTTCAAAGGCCAGGCCGTACGCATTGACGGTGGTTCAGCGCAGCACGTGTTGCCCTCCAGTGTTCCTACGCTGCGCGGTGGCAGTTTCGGACAGGCATTGGTCGCCAGTCTGACTTCGACTTACTACAACCCATGGAAATTCGAACGTTTCGCCCAACAAGTGCTGGGCAATGACTACGAAGCGCGCCATGCGCAACTGCGCAAGGACTTCAAGGCCTCGCTGAACACCTTCGTGAAAGTCGCCTGGAACGACACCCACCGTGGCCTCTACCCGACCGAAGAAGGCCCGGGACGCACCGATGCCTTTGGCCGGATCGCCAACGCCACCTTCGGCGACGCGATCTCCCCCGCCAACTACCGCGTGGCCAACGCCCCGGTGGACTACCCACAACTGTGGGACATGTGGACCTTCGACTGGGTGCAATGGAACGGCTCGGCACAGCAACCGATGGCGCGCAACATCGGTGAGGCGCTGGGCGTCGGCGCGACTTTGAATTTCTTCGACAGCAACGGTCAACCGCTGCAGGGCGATGCGCGTTATGCCTCCAGTGTGCGCGTGCGTGATCTGCACAAAATCGAAGAAACCTTGCAACACCTGCAACCGCCCGCCTGGCCGGAAGACGTGCTGGGCGCTGTCGACAAACCGCTGGCCGCCAAGGGCCGCGCGCTGTTTGCCGAGAACTGCGCCGGTTGCCACGTGCCGCGCAAGACTCAGGAGGGCGAGCGCTGGGTGCAGCATTTGCACATGCTGCCGTTGGACGTGATCGGCACCGACCCGAACGCCGCCACCAACATTGCAAATCACCGTTTCGACCTGACGCCACTGCAATGGGACCTGAAAGAGCTTGAGCAGATGGACGTCAAGCTGCATCCGACACCCACGCAACCACTGGATCTGAGCCAGCTATCGGTGGCGAAGGGCCTGGCCTACGTCACTGCCTTCGTTGAGAACCGCGCCTATCGCGAAGCCGGGGTCACCGCGCAGGAGAAGCCTCAACTCGATGGTTTCGGCCTGCCGATCGGCGTGCGCGAAAAAGTCGCCTACAAGGCAAGGCCTCTGGCCGGCGTATGGGCCACTGCGCCGTTTCTGCACAACGGCTCGGTGCCGAGCATTTATCAGCTGCTGTCGCCGCAGGATGAGCGCGCCACGACGTTCTATAAAGGCTCGTTCGAGTACGACCCGCGCCATCTGGGGTACCGCACCGAGGCCTTTGCCAATGGTTTCCTGTTCGACACACGGATAACCGGTAACCATAACAGCGGTCATGAATTCCGCGCCGGCGAGCGTGGTAATGGCGTCATCGGTCGACTGCTGCAACCGGAAGAACGCTGGGCATTGCTGGAGTACCTGAAAGTGCTGGGCGGGCCGCTGGAGGCGCAATTGCCATGATGATCACCCCCTACAAAAGACCGTCCATGCTGGCCCGTATCTGGTTGTGGCTGGGACGACTGATTGGCAAAACCCTGTTGGCATTATTGATTGTCGGCCTGCTTGGCTGGGCCATCGCCAGCGCATGGTTTGCCTGGCAACACCGCGGCCCGGTGTCGGCGCAGGAACAGATACCCGTCGGCGAAGCGGCCATGACCCAGGACGTGATCCAGACTGCCGTACGCATCGTCGATCAGCACCGCGAAGGCACACGCTACCTGCGTGACGCGCATGCCAAGGCGCATGGTTGCGTGAAAGCCGAAGTAACGGTGTTGCCGGAACTGATACCAGCGCTGCGCCAGGGCGTTTTCAGCGAACCGGGTAAAACCTGGCAGGCGATGATTCGTCTGTCCAACGGCAACGCCTACCCGCAGTTCGACAGCATCCGCGACGCCCGGGGCATGGCGATCAAACTGCTCGATGTGCCCGGCAAGCCGTTGCTCGGCGACCGTCAGGAGCGCCACGAGCAAGACTTCGTGATGTTCAGCCACCCGAACTTCTTTGTCAGTGACGTCGCCGAGTATCGTCAGAATGTGGCGGCTCAGGCTGACGGCAAAAAAATCATGGCGTTTTTTCCCGGCCGGGATCCGCGCAGCTGGCAGATCCGCCACTTGCTCATCGCGCTGGCAACCCTGGCGCCAGCGCCGGACAGCCCGACCGGGACCACGTATTTTTCGGTATCGCCCTACAAGTTCGGTGAGGCCAATGCCAAGTTTCGGGTCGCGCCGGATCCGGACAATTGCCCGGCGTACACCCTGCCCCCGCAAAACCATGACCTGCCGAACTTCCTGCGCAGCGCCTTGAATCAGCAACTGTCGACAGATCGCGTGCCTGCCTGTTTCGTGTTGCAGATTCAGCGTCAAGACGCGAGCAAGTACATGCCGATCGAGGACACCAGCATCGAATGGCGCGAACAGGATTCAGCATTCGAAAGCGTGGCGCGGATCACCTTGCCTGCGCAGGACTTCGACACACCGGCGCTGAATCTGGCGTGTGACAACCTGTCGTTCAACCCGTGGTTTGGTATCGAGGCACATCGGCCGATTGGCGGGATCAACCGCTTGCGTAAAGCCGTGTATGAGGCGGTGAGTGACTATCGGCATAGCCAGAATGCTGCGCCGTGAGGCGGCGGGTGGGATTTCTTGAATCGCAGACAGCAAAAAGCCCGCACTAGGCGGGCTTTCTGTGGTGACCTGGCGTTCAGTGGGCCAGGTGACCGAATATGGCGCAGCGGACGGGACTCGAACCCGCGACCCCCGGCGTGACAGGCCGGTATTCTAACCGACTGAACTACCGCTGCGCGAAACGCTTGAAACGAATGGTGGGTGATGACGGGATCGAACCGCCGACATTCTGCTTGTAAGGCAGACGCTCTCCCAGCTGAGCTAATCACCCTTCGCTTCGTTACGGGACGCATTATGCCACAAGTTTTCGTAAAGTGTTGATTTAATTGAAGTTTTTTTCAAAAAAATCCGAAAACCGGTGAAACGACACAAACCCGATGGAACAAGGTACAAACTTGAGACAGAAAAAAACCCGCCTCAGCGGGTTTTCCGTGGTGACCTGGCGTTCAGTGGTCCAGGTGACCGAATATGGCGCAGCGGACGGGACTCGAACCCGCGACCCCCGGCGTGACAGGCCGGTATTCTAACCGACTGAACTACCGCTGCGCTAAACACTTGAAACGAATGGTGGGTGATGACGGGATCGAACCGCCGACATTCTGCTTGTAAGGCAGACGCTCTCCCAGCTGAGCTAATCACCCTTCGCTTCGGTGTGGCGCGCATTCTACGGAGCGACCCAACCTCTGGCAAGCACTTTTTTAAATAATTTTCTCAGGCCTTCCAAAGGCTTAGAGAAGGGTTGGCCTATGAGACGGCGAAGACAATAATGCCCCCCTTTGTATAAAGGAGAGACTCACCCCATGTGGTTCAAAAACCTGCTTATCTATCGCCTGACCCAAGACCTGCCTGTCGATGCCGAGGCGCTGGAAACTGCACTGGCCACCAAACTGGCGCGTCCATGTGCAAGCCAGGAGTTGACCACCTACGGTTTCGTCGCGCCGTTCGGCAAGGGCGAAGATGCTCCACTGGTGCATGTCAGCGGTGACTTCCTGCTGATCGCTGCCCGTAAAGAAGAACGCATTCTGCCGGGCAGCGTCGTGCGCGACGCGGTCAAGGAAAAGGTCGAAGAGATCGAAGCCGAGCAGATGCGCAAGGTCTATAAGAAGGAACGCGACCAGATCAAGGATGAAATCATCCAGGCCTTCCTGCCGCGTGCCTTTATCCGTCGCTCGTTCACCTTCGCCGCCATCGCGCCGAAACAGGGCCTGATTCTGGTCAACTCGGCCAGCCCGAAACGCGCCGAAGACCTGCTTTCCACTATGCGAGAAGTGCTCGGCACCCTGCCCGTCCGTCCGTTGACCGTGAAAACCGCGCCAACCGCCGTGATGACCGAATGGGTCACCACCCAGCAAGCGGCCCCGGACTTCTTTGTCCTGGACGAGTGCGAACTGCGCGACACCCACGAAGACGGCGGCATCGTGCGCTGCAAGCGTCAGGACCTGACCAGCGAAGAAATCCAGCTGCACCTGAGCACCGGCAAAGTGGTCACTCAACTGTCGCTGGCCTGGCAGGACAAGCTGTCGTTCATGCTCGACGACAAAATGACCGTCAAACGCCTGAAGTTCGAGGACCTGCTGCAGGATCAGGCCGAACAGGACGGTGGCGACGAGGCCCTGGGCCAGCTGGACGCCAGCTTCACCCTGATGATGCTGACCTTCGGCGACTTCCTGCCGGCATTGGTTGAAGCGCTGGGTGGTGAAGAGACGCCGCAGGGCATCTAACGCCCGGCGAGTTTCAAAACCGTGGGAGCGAGCCTGCTCGCGAAGGCGCAGTGACAGTTAACATTAATGTGTCTGACACTCCGCCTTCGCGAGCAGGCTCGCTCCCACATTTGGTTTTGTGGTGTTCATTCAATAATAAGGAACAAGCCATGCGCGCACTGGCTGCACTGAGCCGCTTCGTCGGCAACACCTTCGCTTGCTGGGTGCTGATTTTCGCTGTCGTCGCGTTCCTGCAACCGGCGTGGTTCCTGGGCCTCAAAGGCGCAATCGTGCCGTTGCTGGGGCTGGTGATGTTCGGCATGGGCCTGACCCTCAAACTCGACGACTTCGCTGCCGTCGCCCGCCATCCGTGGCGCGTGGCGCTGGGCGTGGTGGCACATTTCGTGATCATGCCCGGCGTGGCGTGGTTGCTCTGCCAGCTCTTTCATCTGCCGCCGGAAATCGCCGTCGGCGTGATTCTGGTCGGCTGCTGCCCGAGCGGTACTTCGTCCAACGTGATGACCTGGCTGGCCCGCGGCGACCTGGCACTGTCAGTAGCAATTGCTGCCGTCACCACCCTGCTCGCCCCGCTGCTGACACCGGCGCTGATCTGGCTGCTGGCTTCGGCGTGGTTGCCGGTGTCGTTCATGGAGCTGTTCTGGTCGATCCTGCAAGTGGTGTTGCTGCCAATCGTGCTCGGCGTGGTTGCGCAACGTTTGCTCGGTGGCAAGGTGCGGCACGCAGTGGAAGTGTTGCCGCTGGTGTCGGTGGTCAGCATCGTGATCATCGTCACTGCGGTGGTGGCTGCCAGTCAGGCGAAAATCGCCGAGTCCGGGCTGTTGATCATGGCAGTGGTGATGCTGCACAACAGCTTCGGCTACTTGCTGGGCTACTTCACCGGACGCCTGTTCAAGCTGCCACTGGCTCAGCGCAAGTCGCTGGCGCTGGAAGTCGGCATGCAGAACTCGGGACTGGGCGCGGCCCTGGCCAGTGCGCATTTCTCGCCGCTGGCGGCGGTGCCAAGCGCGCTTTTCAGCGTCTGGCACAACATTTCCGGGGCACTGCTCTCGACGTACTTCCGGCGCATGAGCGAAAAAGAAGATCGTGAAACGGCGGCTCAACAGGCCGCCGACTGACCTCAAAACTTGATCCCCGGATTAATGCTCGTCAATATGTTGCGCAACGCGGGGACGACCCTGCGGCTCGATCGAGTTATTAATCTGGGGACGACCCCGTCAATCGATGGAGGTCTCTCATGTCCTGGATCATTCTGTTTTTCGCCGGCTTGTTCGAGGTCGGCTGGGCCGTCGGCCTGAAATACACCGACGGTTTCACCCGTCCCCTCCCCACCGTACTGACCATTGCGGCCATGGCTATCAGCCTTGGCCTGCTGGGCCTTGCGATGAAGGAATTGCCGCTGGGCACGGCTTATGCGATCTGGACCGGGGTCGGCGCCGTGGGCACGGTGATTGCCGGGATCATTCTGTTTGGTGAGTCGATGGCGTTGATTCGCCTGGCCAGTGTGGCGTTGATCATTACCGGGTTGATTGGCCTGAAGGTCAGCGCTTAGGCCACTGCCCTATCGCGAGCAGGCTCGCTCCTACAGAGGTATGCGTTTCAACTGTAGGAGCGAGCCTGCTCGCGATGAAGCCCGATCTCACAACAACTATCTAACAGTACCGCGCAACTCCCCCACCAACCCCTGCAACTTCGCCGGTTCCGCAGCTTCCACAGCCACCGCCGAACCCGCCACCAACGTCACCCGCGACCACAACCGTTTGAACAAACCCTTGTTCGGGTCGCGACTGAAGAAACTCCCCCACAATCCCTGCAGCGCCAGCGGAATCACCGGCACCGGTGTCTCTTCGAGAATCCGAGTCAGCCCGCCCTTGAACTCATTGATCTCACCGTCCGTGGTCAACTTGCCCTCCGGGAAGATGCACACCAGTTCGCCGTCCTTCAGATACTGGGCAATCCGGGTGAAGGCCTTTTCGTAGATCTGGATGTCTTCGTTGCGTCCGGCAATCGGAATCGTCCCCGCCGTGCGGAAGATAAAGTTCAGTACCGGCAAGTTGTAGATCTTGTAGTACATGACAAAGCGAATCGGCCGACGCACCGCGCCGCCAATCAGTAAGGCATCAACGAACGAAACATGGTTGCACACTAGCAACGCGGCGCCTTCGTCCGGGATCGCCTCCAGGTTGCGGTGCTCGACGCGGTACATGGAATGGCTGAGCAGCCAGATCATGAAACGCATGCTGAACTCGGGAACGATCTTGAAGATGTACGCATTGACGCCGATGTTCAGCAGCGACACCACCAGGAACAACTGCGGAATCGACAGTTTGACCACGCTCAGCAACACAATCGAAACGATCGCCGACACCACCATGAACAGTGCGTTGAGAATGTTGTTGGCAGCGATCACCCGCGCCCGCTCGTTTTCGGCGGTGCGCGACTGGATCAAGGCGTACAGCGGCACAATATAGAAGCCACCAAAAATGCCGAGGCCGAGAATGTCGACCAACACCGCCCAAGTGTGCACAAAGCCCAGCACTTCAATCCAGCTGTGCCCGGTGATGCTCTCCGGGATACCGCCGGAATGCCACCACAGCAGCAGGCCGAACACGGTCAGACCGAACGAGCCGAACGGCACCAGACCGATCTCGACTTTGCGCCCGGAGAGTTTCTCGCAAAGCATCGAACCCAGCGCAATGCCGACCGAGAACACGGTGAGAATCAGGGTGACCACGGTTTCATCGCCGTGCATCCACTCCTTGGCGTAGGCCGGGATCTGCGTCAGATAAATCGCCCCGACAAACCAGAACCACGAGTTGCCGACAATCGAACGCGACACCGCAGGCGTCTGGCCCAGACCAAGTTTGAGCGTGGCCCAGGACTGGCTGAAGATGTTCCAGTTCAGGCGCATTTCCGGCGACGCCGCTGCAGCGCGCGGAATGCTGCGACTGGCGAGGTAACCCAGCACGGCAATGCCGACAATCGCGGTCGATACCAGCGGCGCGTAATGCGTGGAGGACATGATGACCCCGGCGCCGATGGTCCCGGCGAGAATCGCCAGGAACGTGCCCATCTCCACCAGCCCATTGCCGCCGACCAGTTCATCCTCTCGCAGCGCCTGCGGCAGAATCGAATACTTCACCGGCCCGAACAGCGCCGAGTGGGTGCCCATGGCGAACAGCGCCACCAGCATCAGCGACAGGTGATCGAAGAGAAAACCGATCGATCCTACGGCCATGATCGCGATTTCCGCGAGTTTGATCAGACGAATCAGCGCGTCCTTGGCGAATTTTTCCCCGAACTGCCCGGCCAGCGCCGAGAACAGAAAGAACGGCAGGATAAACAGCAGTGCACACAGGTTGACCCAGATCGAACGGTCACCCTCGATGGTCAGTCGATAGAGAATGGCGAGAATCAGCGACTGTTTGAACACGTTGTCGTTGAAGGCGCCCAGCGACTGCGTGATGAAAAACGGCAGGAAGCGCCGGGTGCGAAGCAGGTTGAACTGTGAGGGGTGACTCATCTTCCGTGTTTCCCTGAGGTCGGTAGAGAATGGCCTGGATCTGAATATTGGAATCCCGATCCGCGATCCAGGCCACACATTACCTAAACTTTTCAGGTTATTTCTTCAAACCTGCAATACAAGGTGAGACAAACAGTTCACCGCGCCACGCACCTTGCACGGTGCGCTTACCGACGATCAGCCACATCACCGCCAGCAACGTCACCAGCACGCAGCCCACCACACTGAAAAAGCCGAGGTTGAGCGTGCTGGCGAGCTTGAGGGTCGCCAGCGAATACACGCCCAGCGGGAAGGTGAAGCCCCACCAGCCAAGGTTGAACGGGATGCCATCACGCAGGTAACGCGCGGTGATCAACAACGCCATCAACATCCACCACAAGCCGAAACCCCACAGGGTGATGCCGGCGACCAAACCAAGCCCCGCAGCGATTTCACCGATGCCCGGCAGACCGTTGGCGGCGAAGATTGCCGGTGCATCGCTGCCCAGCAGCAACATGCCCAAGGCGCCGGTGCCGATCGGGCCGAGGGCCAGCCAGCTGGAGGCGGCCATGTTTTCGTGAGGCAATTTGTGCAGGGCCATGCGCAGCAACAGGATGGTCAGGATGCTGAACGCCACCGGCAGGGAAAATGCCCAGAGCACGTAGCTGGTAGTCAGCACCACCAGTTGCGCATGGGCGTCGGTCAGATGCGGCGCGAGCAAGCCACCGCTGGCCGCTGCCACTTCGGCCGCCACCACCGGCAGCAGCCAGACGGCGGTCATCTGATCGATGCTGTGTTCCTGCCGGGTAAACATCATGTAGGGAATCAACACGCCGCAGGCCAGCGACATCGCCACATCGAGCCACCAGAGCACTTCGGCGAGATGAATCACGCCCTCGCCCCAGCGTGGCAGACCGAACAGCAGAAAGCCGTTGATGATGGTCGCCAGGCCCATTGGAATGGTGCCGAAGAACATCGATACGGTGGAGTGACCGAAGATCCGCCGCGCCTCATCGAAGAACAGCACCCAGCGCGCGGCGTAAGCGAAGGTAAACAAGGTGAACAACAGAATGTTGAACAACCATAGGCCTTCGGCCACCGCGTGCAACCCGGGAATCGCCACCGGCAATTGCGCCAGCGCCAGGGCCAGCACGCCGGTGCCCATGGTCGCGGCGAACCAGTTCGGGGTGAATTGACGGATCACTTCACGCGGATGCTGAAGCTGGCTGAACGGCTTGATGCCGGGTTTGGTGCTGTTGGGGCAAGTCATCGTGAACTCCTGTCCTCAGGTGAGGTTGAGTCCATGGTAGAACCGAATCGAATATCTATATAACGGGTAATTTCTCTATCTGTTATCTACTTCATAGATAAGCGTCTAGACACTGCCTTCGCTCTCGATCACCAGAATCCGCGCCGCCCCCTGTGGATGCGCCACGTGCTCGGTGCCGACCGAAGCGTAGAAAATGTCCCCGACCTCTAGCAGCACCTGCTTCTCTTCACCCTGTTCGCGATAGCGCATCTGCACCTGACCATCGAGCACCACGAACACTTCCTCGCCATCGTTGACGTGCCATTTATAGGGCTGGTCGGTCCAGTGCAGGCGCGTGGTGATGCCGTTCATGTTGGCGATGTCCAGCGCGCCCCAGGCACGCTCGGCTGTGAACGATTTGCTGCGGATAATGTTCATGTCTCGATCCGTGAAAAACAGGGCCGGCCAAGGCTAACCCAAACGGCGCCACTTATGGAGCACGGCAAACCTTCGCCGCACGTGGACGCAGGCTGAGCAACAGCGCGCTCGTGGCCAGCACGATCAACGCGACGCCGTAACCATCGGTGGTCGCCAGCAGGCCGTAAGTGCGGGTCAAGTGCCCGGCCAACAACGCCGGCAGGCAGAACGCCAGATAACTCAGCGCGTAATACGCCGACATCAACCCGGCGCGCTCATGGGGCAAGGCCAACGGCACCAGGCTGCGCACCGCGCCAAGGAACCCCGAACCAAAGCCGCAACCGGCGACCAGTGTGCCGAGGAAAAACAGCGCCAGACTGGCGCTGTGCACACCGAGCAGAATCAGCAGCACGCCGATGGGCAGCAGGCTGGCGCCGATTTGCAGGGCTCTGCTGGCGGGACGATTGCGCAAGGTGAAGATCATCAGCGCACCGGTCACGGTCAACGCCGAGACAGTCGCGCCACCGATCAGATTGGACGTCGACCCGGTAGCGGTGCGCACCAACGATGGCGCCAGCGAGGCAAAAAAACCGCCAAGGGCCCAGGTCGCGGTGTTTAGCGGCAGCACGCGCCACAAGGTCGAGCGCGCCTGAACCGGGACATGCAGGGTTGGTCGCAACGATGCCCAGGCGCCGGCTTGCGGCGTCACGCTTTCCGGCATGCGCCAGATGTACGCCGCTTGCAGCACAAACAGCCCGAGCAGCAGCCAGTAAGTCAGTTGCAACGGCGCTGGGGCGAACTCGGCCAGCAAGCCGCAGCCCATGCTGCCCAGCGCCATGCCGAGCAACGGTGCGACGCTGTTGATCAACGGCCCCTGCTGGCGATCGGTGTCGAGCAGCGTCGCACTTAAAACCGCGGTGGCCATGCCGGTGGCAAAGCCTTGCAACACCCGCGCGCTGATCAGCCAGGCGACACTGTCGGCGCTGATAAACAGCAGCATCGCCAGTGCATTGAGCAGCACTGCGGTGAATATCACCGGTCTGCGCCCCAGATGATCGGACAGCGAACCGACCGTCAGCAGCGCTGCCAGCAAGCTCAAGGCATACACGCCGAAAATCAGGGTCAGTACCGCTGCCGAAAAATGCAGCTGATCCTGATACAGGTGATACAACGGCGTCGGCGCTGTGGAAGCAGCGAGAAAACTCAGTAAGGTGATCGCCAGAAAAATCAGGCTGCCACGGTTGGAAGCAAGGCTGGTCATGGGCACACTCCGCAAAAGCTAATTTTTTGCTTTTGCGGAGTGTGCTCTCGGCTTTGGCTTAAAGCAAATTCTTTGTGTTAAGGTCTGACGCATGGCTATTAAAGAAGGTTTACGCCCCGGCGGCCGCAGTGCCCGGGTGCAAGAGTCGATTCATTCGGCTGTCCGCGCACTTCTGCAAGAACAGGAGCGCAGTACCGTGACCATGCCGCAAATCGCTGCACGCGCCGGCGTGACGCCATCGACGATCTATCGTCGCTGGGGGGATCTGGCTGCGTTGCTCGCGGACGTCGCCCTCGCCCGCATGCGCCCTGACAGCGAGCCGGCGCAAACCGGCAGCCTGCGCAGCGATATCCGCGCCTGGGCCGAGCAATACCTCGACGAGATGAGCTCCGAGCCCGGGCGCAACATGATGCGCGACGTGCAAGCCAGCGCCACGCCGGGGTATTGCGTGACGATCCTCGGCGCGCAATTGCAGACCATCATTGACCGCCACCCGGACGAAGCGGCGCCGAGTGTTGACCGACTGATCAATCTGGTGGTGGCGCCAGTGGTGTTCCGGATTCTGTTTTCAGCGGCGGCGCTGGAGGTCGAAGAGTTGCATCGGTTGATTGATATCACGCTGCAGCAGGGCTGACGCCATCGCCAGCAGGCTCGCTCCCACAGGGGATTGCATACCAAATGTGGGAGCGAGCCTGCTCGCGAAGAGGCCCGACCAGTCAACTCAGAAACCACCCGGTTTCAAACCTGCGACACCCCGCCACGCCACGACCTTGGTCGACACTGACTAACCGCCGCACTCATGCGAGACTGTCCGCCCGGGCAGGAGTGCCGGGGAGTCTTCTGTCGGGAGTGTTGCATGTCGTTGTCCACCGGGCTGATCGCCGCTGTCGCCCTCGCCTACATGGCCATCATGTTCGCCATCGCCTTTTACGGCGACCGTCGCAGCGCGCCGTTGCCGCCGCGGATGCGCGCGTGGGTGTACAGCCTGTCGCTGGCGGTTTACTGCACCAGTTGGACATTCTTCGGTGCGGTCGGCCAGGCCGCCGAGCAGTTATGGTCGTTCCTGCCGATTTACCTCGGGCCGATCCTGTTGCTGCTGGGAGCGCCGTGGGTCTTGCAGAAAATGGTGATGATCAGCAAACAGGAGAACATCACCTCCATCGCTGACTTCATCGCCGCGCGCTACGGCAAATCGCAATCGCTGGCGGTGGTGGTCGCGCTGATCTGCCTGGTCGGCGTCCTGCCCTACATCGCCCTGCAACTCAAAGGCATCGTCCTCGGCGTGAACCTGTTGATCGGCGCCGGTGCCGACGCCATGGGCACCCGCGCCCAAGACACCGCGCTGATCGTGTCGCTGGTACTGGCGCTGTTCACCATCGTCTTCGGTACGCGCAACCTCGACGCCACCGAGCACCACCGGGGCATGGTGCTGGCGATCGCCTTCGAGTCGCTGGTCAAGCTGTTCGCCTTTCTCGCCGTCGGCGCGTTCGTCACCTTTGGCCTCTACGACGGTTTCGACGACCTGTTCAATCAGGCGATGCTCGCGCCACGGCTTGAGGAATACTGGAAAGAAACCATCAACTGGCCGTCGATGGTGGTGCAGACCGGCGTGGCGATGATGGCGATCATCTGCCTGCCTCGACAGTTTCACGTCACGGTGGTGGAGAACATCGACCCGCAGGACCTGCGCCTGGCCAAGTGGGTGTTCCCGGCTTATCTGGCGCTGGCCGCGCTGTTCGTCGTGCCGATTGCCCTCGCCGGGCAGATGATGCTGCCGAGTCACGTGCTGCCGGACTCGTTCGTGATCAGCCTGCCACTGGCTCAGGCCCATCCGGCATTGGCACTGCTGGCATTTATCGGCGGTGCGTCGGCGGCCACCGGCATGGTGATCGTGGCCAGTGTGGCGCTGTCGACCATGGTCTCCAACGACATGCTGTTGCCGTGGCTGCTGCGGCGCAACAACGCCGAGCGCCCGTTCGAAGTGTTCCGCCAGTGGATGCTGTCGGTGCGTCGGGTGAGCATCGTGCTGATCCTGCTGCTGGCCTATGTCAGCTACCGCTTGCTCGGCTCCACCGCGAGTCTGGCGACCATCGGCCAGATCGCCTTCGCCGCGGTCACCCAACTGGCCCCGGCGATGCTTGGCGCGCTGTATTGGAAACAGGCCAACCGCCGTGGGGTTTTCGCCGGTCTGGCCGCCGGTACGTTCCTCTGGTTCTACACGCTGATCCTGCCGATTGCCGCCCACAGCCTTGGCTGGTCGCTGAGCACTTTCCCAGGCCTGGCGTGGCTGCACAGCAACCCGCTGAACTTGCCGATAACCCCGCTGACCCAAGGCGTGGTGCTGTCGCTGGCGGGCAACTTCACTCTGTTCGCCTGGGTCTCGGTGCTGTCGCGCACGCGGGTCTCGGAACACTGGCAGGCAGGACGTTTCATCGGTCAGGAAATCAGCGCTCGGCCGAGTGCGCGCTCGATGCTCGCGGTACAGATCGACGACTTGCTGCAACTGGCAGCCCGCTTTGTCGGTGAGGAACGTGCGCGCCAGAGCTTCATTCGTTTCGCCTACCGTCAGGGCAAGGGCTTCAACCCGAACCAGAACGCCGACGGCGAATGGATCGCCCACACCGAACGCCTGCTCGCCGGTGTGCTCGGCGCTTCTTCGACGCGCGCGGTGGTAAAAGCCGCCATCGAAGGTCGGGAAATGCAGTTGGAGGATGTGGTACGCATCGCCGACGAAGCCTCGGAAGTCCTGCAGTTCAACCGAGCCCTGCTGCAAGGCGCGATCGAAAACATCACCCAGGGCATCAGCGTGGTCGACCAGTCGCTGAAACTGGTGGCCTGGAACCGGCGTTATCTGGAGCTGTTCAACTACCCGGACGGGTTGATCAGTGTCGGCCGGCCGATTGCCGACATCATTCGCTACAACGCCGAACGCGGCCTGTGCGGCCCCGGCGAGGCAGAAGTTCACGTTGCCCGGCGCCTGCACTGGATGCGTCAGGGCCGTGCGCACACTTCGGAACGCCTGTTTCCCAACGGCCGGGTGATCGAGTTGATCGGCAACCCGATGCCCGGCGGCGGCTTTGTCATGAGTTTCACCGACATCACCGCGTTCCGTGAGGCCGAGCAGGCGCTGACCGAAGCCAACGAAGGGCTGGAACAACGCGTCAGCGAACGCACCCAGGAACTGTCGCAGCTCAACGTTGCGTTGACCGAGGCCAAAGGCAATGCGGAGGCGGCCAACCAGTCGAAAACCCGTTTCCTCGCGGCTGTCAGCCATGACCTGATGCAGCCGCTGAACGCCGCCCGACTGTTCTCTGCCGCCCTCTCCCATCAGGATGACGGTTTGAGCAGCGAGGCGCAGCAACTGGTGCAACACCTCGACAGTTCGCTGCGCTCGGCGGAAGACCTGATCAGCGATTTGCTGGATATTTCCCGCCTGGAAAACGGCAAGATCAACCCGGATCGCAAGCCGTTTGCACTCAACGAACTGTTCGATACGCTCGGCGCCGAATTCAAGGCGCTGGCCCAGGAGCAAGGCCTGAGCTTCCGCGTGCGCGGCAGCCACTTGCGCATCGACAGCGACATCAAGTTGCTGCGACGGATTCTGCAGAACTTCCTGACCAACGCCTTCCGCTACGCCAAGGGCCCGGTGCTGCTGGGCGTGCGGCGACGTGGTGGTGAGCTGTGCCTGGAAGTGTGGGATCGCGGGCCGGGTATTCCGGAAGACAAACAACAGGTGATTTTCGAGGAATTCAAACGCCTCGACAGTCATCAGACTCGCGCCGAAAAAGGCCTCGGGCTCGGTCTGGCGATTGCCGATGGTTTGTGTCGAGTGCTGGGCCACACGCTGCGCGTACGCTCATGGCCGGGGCGCGGCAGTGTGTTCAGCGTCAGCGTGCCGCTGGCCCGGGCACAAGCGGTGCCGGCGAACGCAGCGGTCGAGTTGAACGGCAAGTTGCTCAGCGGCGCGCAGGTGCTGTGTATCGACAATGAAGACAGCATTCTGATCGGCATGAACAGCCTGCTGAGCCGTTGGGGCTGTCAGGTGTGGACGGCGCGCAATCGCGAGGAATGTGCGGCGTTGCTCAGTGAAGGCGTGCGGCCGCAACTGGCGTTGGTCGACTATCACCTGGACCATGGCGACACCGGAACGCAATTGATGGCGTGGCTGCGTACCACGTTGGGGGAGCCGGTGCCGGGGGTGGTGATCAGCGCCGATGGTCGCCCGGAGACGGTGGCGCAGGTGCATGCGGCGGGGCTGGATTATCTGGCCAAACCGGTGAAACCGGCGGCGTTGCGGGCGTTGTTGAGTCGGTATGTGCCGTTGTAACCGTTCGACTTGAGTGTTGCAGCGCTACCGCTGACGCCTTCGCGAGCAAGCCCGCTCCCCCCTTTGGAATGCATTTCACTGTGGGAGCGAGCCTGCTCGCGAAGCTCTTCGGGTTATTCCGGGAGTTCGACGAGGCCATCGACATCCGTCATCGCCCGCTCCAGCAAATCAGCCGGCAAACTCTTGCTTGCCCGCGCGCCCAGCAACTTGAGCTGCTCGCTGCGGCTGACCAGGTTGCCGCGACCTTCGGTGAGCTTGTTGCGCGCCGAACTGTAGGCCTTGTCCAGCTGTTGCAGGCGATTACCGACCTCGTCCAGATCCTGAATGAACAGCACGAACTTGTCGTACAGCCAGCCGGCACGCTCGGCGATTTCCCGGGCGTTCTGGCTTTGCCGCTCCTGCTTCCACAGGCTGTCGATCACCCGCAACGTCGCCAGCAACGTGGTAGGGCTGACGATCACGATGTTGCGGTCGAACGCTTCCTGAAACAGCGTCGGCTCGGCTTGCAGAGCAGCGGAAAATGCCGCCTCGATCGGCACGAACAGCAAGACGAAATCGAGGCTGTGCAAGCCCTCCAGGCGCTTGTAGTCCTTGCCGGCAAGGCCTTTGACGTGGCTGCGCAGCGACAGCACGTGCTGTTTGATCGCGACTTGGCCGATGCTGTCGTCTTCGGCGGCGACGTACTGCTGATAGGCGGTGAGGCTGACCTTGGAATCGACCACCACCTGCTTGTCGCCCGGCAGATAAATGATCACGTCCGGCTGAAAGCGCTCGCCGTCCGGACCTTTGAGGTTGACCTGGGTCTGGTACTCGCGCCCCTTCTCCAGACCTGCGTGCTCCAGCACTCGTTCAAGAATCAGTTCCCCCCAGTTGCCTTGGGTCTTCTGGCCTTTGAGGGCACGGGTCAGGTTGGTCGCTTCGTCGCTCAGACGCAGGTTCAATTGCTGCAAGCGCTCAAGCTCCTTGGCCAGCGAGAAGCGCTCGCGGGCTTCGGCCTGATAGCTTTCTTCCACGCGTTTTTCGAAGGACTGGATGCGTTCTTTCAACGGGTCGAGCAACTGACCCAGACGCTGCTGGCTGGTCTCGGCAAAGCGCTGTTCGCGCTCATCGAAGATCTTGCCGGCCAGCTCGGCGAACTGCGCACGCAGCTCATCGCGCGAGCCTTGCAGGTCGTTGAGGCGTTGCTGATGGCTATCCTGTTGCTCGCGCAGCTCGGCGTTCAGCGATGCGGCCTGAGCGTCCAGGCGCCGCAGTTCGGCTTCCTTGTTGGCGCGCTCGATGTTCCAGGCGTGGGAGGCGTCACGGGCATCATCGCGCTCGATCTGCAACAGCTCGACTTCGCGGCGCAGGGCGGCCAGCTCAGCCTGCTTGGCGGCGTTGGCCTGCGCCAGATCAACCGTTTCATCGCGACTGGCTTCCAGCTGCGCGTTGAGCCCATCCTGCGCCAGTTGCGCCATGGCCAGTCGCTCTTCGAGCAAGGCGACCTCGGCTTGTCCGTTGCTCGCCCGGCGCTGCAGCTGCCAGGCCAGTGCCAGCAACGGCAACCCCGCGCCTGCCAGACCAAGCAACACGCTGGTCAAGTCCATAGCCATAGCCACTCCTGCCGATTCGATAAAGCCTGAAGGTTAACCAAGGTGCGGGACGTTGGACAGCTCAGTCTTCGAGCAGACCGAGTTCCTGTTGCGCACGTCGATCACCGGCACGCGCGGCCTGACGCAGCAGGTCCTGACCGATACGGCGATCCCGGGCGTTGCCGCATTCACGGCACATCAACTGACCGAGACGGCTCTGCGCCGCGACCACACCTTCGCGCGCCGGTTGCTTGAGCAGGCGCCCCGCCAGGTGCTTGGCGTTGCGGCTGTCGCCCAGACGCGGACTGTCGAGCAGCCATTCGGCCACACGCACGGAAAATCGCTTGGGAGGGGTAACACGAGGGTGTTCGGAGGTAACAGAGACTGATACTGAGCGAAACTTCATAAAACACTGCGGGGTAGATCGGAAGGCGCGCCACTCTACTCTCTTTTTCGTACAGGTAAAGTCGAAAAAAACCCGGCACGCCCGTCCTAGAGCAAGCGCTAGGGACAATCCACAGAAGCTGTGGATAACTCAGTGGACAACCGCTCTCCAACCTCCGCAAAGCCTTGTGGAATGGGGCTCGCAGTCAAACTGACGATTTTTTCACCAACAAAAAAAAGCGATGTTTTTCATTGACTTAAACTTTTGATACAGGCAGCCACCGGGGTCAGGATTGATATGACAGTCGCGTGACGGTCTGCGCAACTAATGTGCACAAGTACCTGTTACCCGGTTATATCGATGCGCTTTTTCGGGTCGTTTTGCATCCCGGGCTGGGGATAAGCGGCCTGGTGATGGACAGCACTGCACGCTTTTGTGGCGACGGATGGTGCCTTCGCGAGCAGGCTCGCTCCCACAGTAGACCGTGCCCCCTGTGGGAGCGAGCCTGCTCGCGAAGAGGCCAGTCCTGTCATCCATGATCCGCGCTACCGGCCGTAATCTTTTTTGCCGCAGGGTTTGCATTGCCCTGAACGATCCGTTAGTATCCGCGGCGTTAGTACCAAGCTGAAAGTCAATTCCGGTCGAACACATCCCCACGGTCAGCCTTCTTCCAAGAAGCCCCTCACCGAAAACAGCGGGAACGACCCCTCGATGGTTTCCAGGTAAAACTTGCGCCAACACAGCCTTTGAATGAATGCAAAGGGTGTTGCCAAACACACTTACTCTGACCGAACCAACCTGCAAATTGATCAGGATCTTCACCCCGGGCCCAGAACCTCTGCCCTTGATGTGCTGCCTGCCCTCCTAAGTACCTACCTGCCAGCCCAAGCGCGCCAACTTAATAGCGCTTCAAACTGGCTGCTTTGTTCCAGTCGGGTTCTTCGTACGACCAATGGTGGTCGACGTTACTGGAACGTTTTAACGTTGCACGGTTCTTATCCGTGTCATTTGTAGGAACACCTAATAACTATGTCTACTCAAATCCAGACTCAGGATGCCATTCGCACCCTAACCAATGCTTTTGCCCCAATGAACTGCCTGATCATGGCCGCTCGCAAAGGCTGCTTCAGCTTCACCGTGGTCAATGAACACGGAATCGCCCGCCACAGCGAGCGTCTGTACCCCGATCAATACTCCAGCGCCGAGCCGCTGCAGGCCGTGATCGATCGTACACGTCAGGCATTGATTGCCTGAGAGCCGAAAAGGCTGCAAAAGCAAAAGCCCCGCACAAAATGCGGGGCTTTTTATTGCCCGATGTTTCGCTTTTAGCCATGTACACGTAAGCACCATCGGATATAACGCTTTTGGCTCGCAGCCGGAAATATTTTAAAAACAGGCCTTTACGTCGCGAATATGACACTACACTTCAACTCAAGCGGCTTGATCCGCTTCCGGCGAGCCTGAGTCGATCCACCGCTGCCAAGGCCCCCTTCAGGTATCGCCGCCCATTACAAGAATCGAGGGCATTATGGGTATCGCTGCCAGCGAACTGTGTCGCTACGTGATCCGTCCCACATTGATTTATCTGGGACGTCACTGCGCAACCGCCGAATCCCTGCTCCTGGGGATCGCCGCCAGCCAGTCCGCCCTCGGTTCCGCCCTGCATGACCGCCGTGGCCACGGCCTCTACCGGATCGCCGAACATCGCCACCAGGCCCTTTGGGATCACTACCTGGCGCTGGATCCGGAGCGTGCCAGCCTGGTTCGCGGCCTCGCCAGTCAGCATGCCTTTCTCAGTGGGCCGCACCTGGAACTGACCGTCAACCTGCGTTACGCCACTGCCATCGCCTGGCTGCTGGTAGAAGAACAAAACCCCACCCTTCCCGCCCCGAACGATCTGCTGGGCATGGCGCGAATCTGGCGCCAGACCTTCCAGCCGCAAGGGCGTCTGCGCGACTTCACCTACGCCTGGCAAACTTGTGTTTCACCGGTGAATCAGGTCGCGTGTTGACCGCCCGGTTTTACAAAATCGTTTAACAGGTCGCGAATCTGGTCGGATTGTCCTACAAAACCGCTCTAACTCAAGCCATAGGGACTATAGCGCTGGAACGAAAATGTTGGTAATTTTCGCCCCGGTGATCACCAGGAGTTCTAATAATGAAAAAAGTAATGCTCAAAACCACCCTTAGCCTCGCCGTTACCATGGCATCCACCCAGATCTTCGCAGCTGGCTTTGCCATCAACGAACACAGCATTAGCGGGATGGGCACTGGTTACGCTGGGCGATCTTCTTCTGCCGACGACGCAAGCACTGTTTATGGCAACCCTGCCGGCATGTCGCGCATCACGCGCGAACAAGTCACCGGCGGCGTTGCATTCCTCGATGCCAAGACCGATATCAAAGACGCCAGCTCCAGCCCCAACGGCGGCAGCAACAAAGGCGACATGGTGCCCTTCACCTCCGTACCTATGGGCTTCTACGTCAAACCGATCGATGAGCATTGGGCATTCGGCCTCGGCGTATACGTGCCGTTCGGCCTGATTACCGACTACGAAAAAGGCTTTGGCGGCCGTTACTTCGGCAGCAAGTCCGAAGTGCAAGTCATCACCTTCCAGCCAACTGTCAGCTACAAGTTCAACGACGTGGTGTCGGTAGGTTTCGGTCCGACCATCAACCGTATCGACGGTACGCTTGAATCCAACCTGTCGATTACCCAGGCTGCGCCGGACGGCAAGGTCAAGATCAAGGGTGACGACACTGCACTGGGCTACAACATTGGCGTGCTGGTACAGGCCACCGACACCACTCGCCTGGGTCTGACCTACCACTCGAAAGTCGACTACAAGCTCGAAGGCAACACCAAGGTCAACTACGGTGTGCTGGGCGCAGTCGGTCTGGGCGCCGAGCAGAAGTACGACGCTTCGCTGAAGATCACCACGCCTGAGTCCGTGGACTTCTCGGTCACTCAAGCGATCAACGATCGCTGGAACGTCTATGCCGGTTCGACCTGGACCCGCTGGAGCCAGCTGAAGAAGATCACCGTTGAAAACTCGGGCGTCCAGCCGCTGCTGGCCGGTCAGTTCGGCGAGATCACCGAAGACCAGAACTGGCACGACTCCTGGGCTTACGCCGTGGGTACTTCGTACCAGTTGAACAAGGAATGGGTACTGCGCACCGGTCTGACTTTCGACCAGTCGCCGACCAACAACGTCGACCGTTCGCCACGTATTCCTACCGGCGACCGCACGATCTTCAGCATCGGTGCCGGCTGGAGCCCGACCGAAGACCTGACCATCGACGTGGCTTACTCGTACCTGAAGGAAGAGTCGGTCAAAGTCCACAACGAAAACGATCGTGGCCAGACCTACGACGCCAAGTATGAAAACTCGGCAAACGGTTTCGGTGTCGGCGCGACCTATCGCTTCTGATGCTACACGGCGAGGTTAACCCCTCGCCCTTAAAAAAAGCCCCGCTCTCCTTGCAGAAAGCGGGGCTTTTTTGTGCATGCATGAACATCAATGTGGGAGCGAGCCTGCTCGCGAAAGCGCTGGTTCAGACAAACATATGTTCCGGGGCTGACCGTCTTCGCGAGCAGGCTCGCTCCCACAAAGACTGTGTCTCAGTTAGCCTGGGGTTTTGAGGCGATAGCCTTCTCGATAGCGGCGATAAATTCCGGATCATCCGGCTTGGTCAGGCTTGAGAAATTGGCAACTACTTTGCCCTGACGGTCGATCACATATTTGTAGAAATTCCACTTCGGCGCGCTGCTCTGCTCCGCCAGCACCTTGAACAGGTGAGTCGCGTCGTCGCCACGGACTTTCTGTGGCTCGGTCATGGTGAACGTCACGCCGTAGTTGGCGTAGCAGACCTTGGCGGTCTCGGCGCTATCCTTGGACTCCTGCTTGAAGTCATTCGACGGCACGCCAAGCATTTCCAGACCCTGCGCCTTGTAGCGCTGATTGAGCGCTTCGAGGCCTTCGAACTGCGGAGCGAAGCCACAGAAACTTGCGGTATTGACCACCACCAGCGGTTTGCCGGCGTAGCGCTGGCACAGGTCGATGGATTCCTTGGCGCGCAATTTGGGCAGCGAACCTTGCAGCGCGTCCGGACAGTCAGTGGCCTGCGCCAGTCCGGTCAACGCCATCAGCAACGCGGGTACAGCACACCAGCGCATGAGCATGTCGGGCATCCTTGAGCAGTCATCAGACCCCGACGTTACTCGCCCTCCAAGCCTACAGGCAAGCGCCCATGCCTAACTGCATCAGCGCCAGGCCGCCCTGATGCCAGCCCCACCACACCAGCGCCAACAACAGGGCGCCGAGTGCAGCGAAGGCGAATCGCGGCCAGGAACGCTTCATGCGGCGCTCACACTCGGTTGCAGGCGCGCCACCGGACGCTCGCGCACCGGCCAGTTCAGCGCGGCCGCCAGCAGGCTCAAGAGAATCGCTACTTGCCAGATCAAGTCATAACTCCCGGTACGGTCATACTCCACCCCGCCCAGCCAGCCGCCGAGGAATGAGCCGAGCTGATGGAACAGGAACACGATACCGCCGAGCATGGACAGATTGCGCACGCCAAACAAGGTCGCCACCGTACCGTTGGTCAAGGGCACCGTCGACAGCCACAGGAAGCCCATGGCCATGCCGAACAAGTAGGCTGACGTGGTGGTCACCGGCAGCCACAAGAACAACACAATCACCACCGCGCGCAGCAGGTACAACGCCGTCAGCAAGCGCGGCTTGGACATGCGCCCACCGAGCCAGCCGGCGGTATAAGTCCCGAAGATGTTGAACAGCCCGATCAGCGCCAGCACCGTGGTACCGACCGTGGCCGGCAGATGCTGATCGACCAGATAGGCCGGCAGATGCACGCCGATGAACACCACCTGAAAACCGCAGACGAAAAAGCCGAACGCCAGCAGCCAGAAACCGGAATGCGAACAGGCTTCACGCAACGCTTCGGACAAGGTCTGCTCATGACCCAGCACCGGCAGCGGTTTGTCCTTGAGCATGCTCACCAGCGGCACGATCAGCGCCACCAGCAGACCGAGCACCAACAGCGCAGCCGACCAGCCGAGCCAGCCGATCAGACCCAGCGTACCCGGCAGCATGGCGAACTGGCCGAACGAGCCGGCAGCGCTGGCAATGCCCATGCCCATGCTGCGTTTTTCCGCCGGCACGGCACGACCGACCACGCCGAGGATCACCGAGAACGAGGTGCCGGACAGACCGATACCGATCAACAGACCCGCACTCAGCGACAGGCTCAGCGCCGAATCGGACAAGCCCATGAACACCAGGCCCAAGGCGTAAAGCACACCGCCGACCAGCACCACTTTCGCCGCGCCAAAACGGTCAGCCAAAGCCCCGGTGAACGGTTGCGCCAGGCCCCAGATCAGGTTCTGCAAGGCGATGGCGAAGGCGAACACCTCGCGCCCCCAACCGAACTGCGCACTCATCGGTGACAGGAACAGGCCAAAACCGTGCCGCACGCCCAATGACAACGCCAGAATCAGCGCACTTCCCAGCAACACCCAACCGCACGTACGCCACATCGATGTCATTGTTATTCTCCGCTTGCGGGTATATACCCGCTTGAGTTTGGAAAAAACCGGCCTCAGGCCAGTTCATCCAGCAATCTGAGCAAGGTTTCACGCTTCTCGGCGCCCAGGCGATCGATCAATCGCTGTTGCGCCGCTTCCCAGGCTGGCAGGGCCGCTGCCAGACGCTGCACGCCGGCCTCGGTAAGCCTGACGATGCGGTTGCGCATGTCTTCGCCCTCGGCCAGCGCCACCAGCCCCTCGCCTTCCAGCACCCGCAGATTGCGCCCCAGGGTGCTGCGATCCAGACCCATGGCTTCGGCCAGTTCGGAAATGCTCGGTTGATCCAGGCGTTGCAGATTGCACAGCAAAGAATACTGGGCAACGTTGATCCCGAAGCCGTCGAGAGCGCCGTCGTAATGCCTGCTGACGCCACGAGCGGCGCGACGCAGGTTGGTGCACAAACACTGAGAAGGAAGCATGATGCGTGTATATACCCGGGACTGTGTTAAATCAAGTTACACATGAGTTTATCAATAAGGTTTATGGCGTCAGACACACTGCCTTCGCGAGCAAGCCCGCTCCCCCCTTGGAATGCATTCCAAATGTGGGAGCGGGCTTGCTCGCGAAGAGGCCAGAACAGACAACAAACACCTATCAGACCAACACCACCCCAACCAACACCGCCACCTCCAGCAATTCCAGCAACGCCCCCGCCGTATCGCCCGTGGTCCCGCCCAACCGCCGCATCATCACCTGCCGCAGCCAGACAAAAATACCGAACGCGACAACCAGCGCAACAACCGCTTCAACCCCGGCAATCAGCACACAGCCCAGCGCACTGAACCCAAGCACCCACCAACCCGCCTTGCGCGGCAGATGATCAGCCAGCGCCTGCCCCAACCCACCCGCCCGCACATACGGCGTGGTCAGAAACAACCCCAGCAATGCCGCACGTCCCAGCAGTGGAGCAACGATCAACGCCACCGCGTGCCCTTGCTCGATCAGCGCCAGCAACGCGGTGAACTTGAGCAACAGCACCAGCACCAGCGTCACCACCGCGATTGGCCCGCTGCGCGGATCCTTCATGATCGTCAGCGTGCGCTCACGATCACCGAAGCCACCGAGCCAGGCGTCGGCGCTGTCGGCCAGCCCGTCGAGGTGCAGCGCGCCGCTGAGCAGCACCCACACCGTCAACAACAACGCGGCATGCAGCAACAGCGGCGCACCGGCCACTGCCAGGTTCAGCGCCCAGAGGATCACCCCGAACAGCAGCCCTACCAGCGGATAGAACAGCAACGAGCGCCCGAGCTGTTCCGGCGCCGGCATCCCCGGCAGACGAATCGGCAAACTGCTGAGAAATTGCAGGGCGATCCACAGTGGCAGCATGTCAGTGACCTTCCTTGAGCGAACCATCGGCCTCAACGGTCAGAGAAAACAGCGAAGCATGCGCGACTTCGACATTGAGCAACTGCTCACGGGGCAAACCACGCGCCCGCGCCAGCAACAGGCGCATCACGCCGCCATGACTGATCAGCAACACGCGTTCGCCGGCATAGGCCTGATGCAACCGCGCAACCGCGCCCAGCACACGCGCAGAAAAATCGCTGACCGGCTCACCCTGCGGCGGTGTAAAGGCATACGGGTCCGCCCAGAACAACCCCAACGCCTCGGCATCTGTCGCCATCAACGCTGCGGCGCTCTGCCCTTCCCAGGCGCCGAAATGCAGCTCCTGCAGATTCTTGTCCAGACTCACCGGCAGATTCAGCTGCTCTCCCAGCTCTGCAGCAAACCGCGCGCAACGCTGCAGCGGCGAACTGACCAGCCGATCCCAGGGCCCGCCCGCAATCACCGCCGCGCGCATCTGCGCCCAGCCGTTTTGCGTCAACGCATCATCGAGGCTGCCGCGCAAACCACCGCCCAGTTCAGTCTCGCCGTGACGCAGCAGGTCCAGGCGCAAGGTCATGCCGGACGGTCCGCCACCGCGGCTTCGGCGAACGTCGCCATCTGCCCGTGGAGGTCGCACGCCAGACGCAACAGCGGTACGGCCAACGCCGCGCCGCTACCTTCGCCCAGACGCAAACCGAGCTCCAGCAACGGCTCGGCATTGAGGGCTTCCAGCACATGACGATGGCCCGGCTCGGTGCCACGATGACCGAACAATAGCCACTCGCGGCAAGCCGGATTCAGACGCACCGCCAACAGCGCAGCGACTGTGCAGATAAAGCCGTCGACCAGCACCGCAACGCCTTCCTGAGCACAGGCCAGGTAAGCGCCGACCAGTGCGGCGATTTCAAAACCGCCGAGGCTGAACAGAGTTTGCAGCGCATCGCCACGTTGCGCCGCGTGCAGCGCCAGCGCGCGCTCGATGACCTGCGCTTTGTGGCTGACACCTTCGGCATTCAACCCAGTGCCGGGACCGGTCAGATGTGTCACCGGGCAATCGAGCAAGGCGCAGGCCAGCGCACTGGCGGCGGTGGTGTTGCCGATGCCCATTTCACCACCGATGAACAACTGCGCGCCTGCTGCCTTGGCACGCAGCACACTGTCGCGACCGGCCTGCAAAGCGAGCTCGCCCTGCGTCCGGGTCATCGACGCGCCCTTGGCGAAATTCGCCGTGCCCGGGCCGACATTCAAGTGCAGCACGCCGGGCAGATTCAACGAGGGCGTCACCGTGCCCAGGTCCACCACTTCCAGTTGTGCATCGAGCTGGCGCGCCAGCACGCTGATCGCCGCGCCGCCGCTGACGAAGTTGAGCAGCATCTGCCCCGTGACTTCCTGGGGAAACGCCGAAACCCCCTCCGCGACCACGCCATGATCGCCGGCAAAAATCGCGATCCACAGCTGGTCGAGGCGCGGTTTGACCTGGCCCTGCAATCCCGCCAGTTGCACCGCCACCGTTTCGAGGCGACCGAGAGAACCGGCCGGTTTGGTCAGTTGCTGTTGCCGCGCGGCCGCTTGTTCAACGATCTCGGCATTCACGGGTTTGCACGGATTCAACCACCACGCTTGAGTCATAACGCAGGTCCTTTCAGGGTCAGGGGCAGGCCGGCGACGGTCAGGACGACACGCTGACAGCGCTCAGCCAGAGCTTGATGCAGCCAACCGGCTTCATCGACGTAGCGGCGAGTCAATTCGCCCAGCGGCACGACACTCATTCCGGTCTCGTTGCTGACAAAAATGATTTCCCCCGGCAGTGACGCCAGGCAGTCCAGCAGGGCTTCGCGCTCAGCGGCGAGACGCTCGGCGTTATCGAGCATCAGCAGATTGGTCAGCCACAGGGTCAGGCAGTCCACCAGCAGGCAACGCTCGGTGCTGGCGTGTTCACGCAGGACGCGGGCCAGCTCCAGCGGTTCTTCGATCAGCGCCCATTCGGCCGGGCGACGGGCGCGGTGATGCGCGACACGGTCGCTCATTTCGCCGTCCAGCGGTTGGCTGGTGGCGATGTAGGTGACGGCCAGTTGGCTGTCGCTGGCAAGTTTTTCCGCGAGGCGACTTTTGCCGGAGCGGGCGCCGCCGAGGATCAGTTGGAGCATGGGGACATCCTGAAAATCATGTGTTGAGGCAACCGGCCCTTTCGCGAGCAAGCCCGCTCCCACCCTGGAATGCATTCTCATGCGGGAGCGGGCTTGCTCGCGAAGAGGCCGGAACAGCCAACCTGGATCCCACAGAGCTGACGCAGTAGCCCGGTATCCAGATGCTTCTCCACCAGATCCGCCAGCCGCTCGATATCACGCTCGCGCAAGCCGTGGTAATCCACTTCCTGCACATCGCTCAACCCGGCCCAACGCAGCAACGCGGCACTGGCGTGCGGCGACTCGAACAAGCCGTGCAAATAGGTGCCGAGCACCTGCCCGTCGAGGCTCTGCGCGCCATCGCAACGACCGTCGTCCAGATGCACCGCCGCATTCTCCAGCGCCGGCCCAGCCGTCACGCCCGCATGGATTTCATATCCACTGACCTCGGCCTCTTCCAGCGCCAGACGCCCGCGCACATTGCGCAATTGCTTCTCGGCTTCCAGCGTCGTTTCGAACGCCAGCAGACCCAGGCCGGTGCTCGAACCGGGCGCGCCTTCCAGCCCCAGCGGATCGTGCACCTGCTCGCCGAGCATTTGCAGGCCACCGCAAATCCCCAGCAGCTTGCCGCCGTAACGCAGGTGCCGGTTGATCGCCGTGTCCCAACCGTTGGCGCGCAGATACGCGAGATCGCTGCGCACGCTTTTCGAGCCGGGCAGGATGATCAAGTCGGCGGCAGGAATCGCCTGCCCCGGGCCGATGAACTGCAGGTCCACCTGCGGATGCAAACGCAGCGGATCGAAATCGGTGTGATTGCTGATGCGCGGCAGCACCGGCACCACCACTTTGAGCACTTGTTCGGCCTTGTCGGTCTGGCGCTGGTCGATGCCGTCCTCGGCCTCCAGGTGCAGATCCATCACGTATGGCAGCACCCCCAGCACCGGTTTGCCGGTGCGCTGCTCGAGCCAGTCGAGGCCCGGTTGCAGCAAGGCGATGTCGCCGCGAAACCGGTTGATGATGAAACCTTTGACCCGCGCCTGTTCGCTCGGTGACAGCAACTCCAGGGTGCCGACCAGATGCGCAAATACTCCGCCGCGATTGATGTCGGCAATCAGCAGCACCGGGCAATCCACCGCCTCGGCAAAGCCCATGTTGGCGATGTCACCGGCGCGCAGATTGATCTCCGCTGGCGAGCCTGCGCCTTCGACCATCACCAGCGGATACGCCGCGCTGAGCCGTTCGTGCGAAGCGAGCACCGCTTGCATGGCGATGGCTTTGTAGTCGTGATAGGCCACGGCGTTCATGCTGGTGACCGCGCGACCATGGATGATGACTTGTGCGCCAGTGTCGCTGTTGGGTTTGAGCAGCACCGGGTTCATGTCGGTGTGCGGTTCGAGGTGCGCCGCTTGCGCCTGCACCGCTTGGGCGCGGCCGATCTCGCCGCCATCAGCAGTCACGGCACTGTTGAGCGCCATGTTCTGCGGCTTGAACGGCACCACCGCCACGCCCTGACGGGTGGCCCAGCGGCACAACGCCGTCACCAGCGTGCTTTTACCGGCATCGGAAGTGGTGCCTTGCACCATCAGGGTGGTCATGTCGATTCCTTGGCAAAGGCTTGCAGCGCTTGCTCGAGACGCGCCTCTTCAGCGGCATTGGCCGGCAGACCGAAACGCAGGCTGCTGTTGTGAGTGAAGAGACGCAGAAGGATGCCGCGTCGGGCCATGAATTCGTGCAACGCCACGGCGTGCTCGGTGATCAGCCACTGGAACAGCGCGCATCCGCCCAAGGGCTTGAAGCCGTAGCGCTCCAGCAACAACGCCAGGCGCTCGCTGGCCTCATCGCTGCGCATGCGTTGCCGGGTGTGCGCCTCGGTGTCCTGTAGACAGGCTTGGCCGAGCACCCGTGTCGGGCCGCTGACCGCCCATGGCCCGACCTGTTCGGCGAGCAACCTGAGCAGCTTGCGCTCGGCCAGCACAAAGCCCAGGCGCACGCCGGCCAGACCGAAGAACTTGCCGAACGAGCGCAACACGACCAAGCCGACCTGATGGGTGTGCGACGCCAGACTCAGTTGCGGTGTGTTGTCCATGAACGCTTCATCGACTACCAGCCAACCGCCGCGCTGGGCCAGCCGCGCGTGCCAGTCCAGCAGGCGCGCCGGGGTCAGGCTCAGGCCGGTCGGATTGTTCGGATTGACCACCACCAGCACGTCGAGGCTGTCGAGAAAGAACTCGACTTCCTGCTCCAGCACTTCGCGCACGATGTAACCGCTGCGGCGCCAGGCCTCGGCGTGCTCGGCATAACACGGCGACAACACGCCGACCTTGCCGGCGCGGCGCAGACGCGGCAGCAACTGGATCGCCATCTGCGAACCGGCCACCGGCAACACCTGGGAGGCGCCGTAGTAATCGCACGCGGCCTGCTCCAGGCCATCGTCGGTTTCCGGCAGACGCGCCCAGGCGCGCAACGGAATTTCCGGAACCGCAAACGGCCACGGCGCAAGGCCACTGGACAGGTCGAGCCAGTCGGCCTCGGCGATACCGTAATCGAGTGCAGCCTTGCGCAGCCGGCCACCGTGCTCAAGCATAGAATTCAGCCCCCACGCAGAGAATCAGCAGCCATAACCATACCCCGCGCTGGACCAATTGCCAGCCGCGATCAATCGAATCGGCATCCGCCGGCGCACCTTCGCCCAGCTGCGGACGGTCGTGCAGTTCACCGTGATAGATCGCCGGGCCGCCCAGCTCGACATTCAGCGCACCGGCACCGGCAGCCATCACCGGACCGGCATTGGGGCTGTCCCATTTCGGCGCTTGGGTGCGCCAGCATTTCCAGGCGAGCCGGGTGTTGCCCAGCAGCGCGTAGGTCAGTGCCACCAGCCGTGCAGGAATGTAGTTGAGCACGTCATCGATTTTTGCCGCACACCAGCCGAAACGCTCGAAACGTTCGTTGCGATAACCCCACATTGCATCGAGCGTGTTGCTCAAGCGATAGAGCACCACACCCGGCGCACCGGCCACGACAAACCAGAACAGTGCAGCGAACACCGCATCACTGCCGTTTTCCAGCACCGATTCGGTAGCGGCACGGGCGACGGCGGTGCTGTCCAGTTCGCTGGTCTGGCGGCTGACCAGATAGCCGACGCGCTTGCGCGCCTCTTCCAGATCTTCACTGCGCAAGGCTTTGGCCACAGGCTCGACGTGTTCGCCAAGACTGCGCATGCCCAGGGCGCAATACAGCGCAAGAATCTCGACGATCCAGCCCACGTAAGGCGCCCAGGAAAACGCGGTGGCGAGCAACGTCAGCGGCAGCACCGCGATCACCCACGCGGTGACTCCGTGACTGCGCCAGCCACGGCCGCCCGCATTGAAACGTCGCTCGATGCGCCCGGCGAAATTGCCGAACGCCACCAGCGGATGCCAGCGTTTCGGTTCACCCAGCAGCGCATCCAGCGCGACCGCAGCGACACTCAACAACGCCACACTCATTGACTCACTCCCCAATAATTTTCATACAGCAACTCATTGAGCGGACGCGCCTGCGCCCACCCTTCGAGTACCAGCATCGGCGCCGGATAGAATTCCTTGACCGGGCCCAGGCACAACACCGCCAACGGCTTGGCCCCGACCGGCAGTTGCAGCAGATCGGCCAGTGCCTGCGGCTCGAACAGCGAGACCCAGCCCATGCCCAGTCCTTCGGCACGGGACGCCAGCCACAGGTTCTGGATCGCGCAGGACAACGACGCCATGTCCATTTCCGGCAGCGTACGACGCCCGAAAATGTGCCGTTCGCGATCATCCATCAGCGCCGCGACCAGCACTTCGGCGCAATCGTTGATGCCTTCGACCTTGAGCTTCATGAACTCGTCGCTGCGCTCGCCGAGGGCAATGGCTGTACGGATGCGTTCCTCTTCGACGAGGTTCTGGATCTGCCCGCGCAAGGCTCGGTCGCTGATGCGGATGAAACGCCAAGGCTGCATCAGGCCGACGCTGGGCGCCTGATGTGCGGCCTCAAGCAGACGCCGCAGCAATTGAGGCTCGACCGTGCCACCGGTGAAGTGGCGCATGTCGCGGCGTTCGGCGATGGCTCGGTAGACCGCTTGGCGCTCGCCTTCGGAAAATGCGTTGTCGCTCATGGCCTCTTCGCGAGCAAGCCCGCTCCCACAGGGGTTGGGTGGTCCAATGCGGGAGCGGGCTTGCTCGCGAAAGCGGCCTCGATATCTGGCGCAAACAATGCGGCAATCGCCGTCGGATTCGACGGAAAGTAGAAATGCACGTACGACGCCGTCATCCGCCCCTCGCGATACACCGCCTCCGCTCCGCGCCCGCCATTGGGGCTCAGGCCCCGGGCAATCGGCATCAGTTCAGTGGTGGTCAGGGAATGGTGATAGGTGTGGCCGCGCAACGAACCTTCCGGCAGATCCACCGCTTGCAGCGCCAGTGCTGCCAGACGCTTTTGCATCACCGCATCACCGCGCAGCAGCCCGACCAGCTCAGCGCGGGCGCCTTCGACGTCAGTCAACGAATCGAGTAGATAGAGCATGCCGCCACACTCGGCGAGCAGTGGTTTGCCGGCGGCGTGGTGCGCACGGATCGCCTCAAGCATCGCAGTATTTTGCGCCAACGCGACATGGTGCAATTCCGGATAACCGCCCGGCAGATACAGGCTGTCAGCCTCAGGCAACTGCGTATCGCGAATCGGCGAGAAAAAGCTCAACTCGGCGCCCATCGCGCGCAGCAAGTCGAGGCTGGCGCCGTAGGTGAAGGCAAAGGCTTCATCGCGTGCGACAGCAATGCGCACACCTGCGAGCAACGGTTCAGCGGGGATCACTTCAGGCGCGGCGAATTCCACGGCCGGTGGCAGCGCTACCTCGCAACTGCTGGCCAAAGCTTCGGCGGCCGCGTCGAGACGCAAATCCAGGTCATTCAGTTCACTGGCTTGCACCAGTCCGAGATGGCGGCTCGGCAACTCGATCCCCGTTTCGCGGGACAGCGCACCGTACCAGCGCAAGCCTTCGGTGAGGCTGCCCTCGAGCAGTTGCGCGTGACGCAAGGTGCCGACGCGGTTGGCGAGCACGCCGGCAAACGGCAAGTCCGGCTGATAGCGCGCCAGCCCCAGCGCCAGGGCGCCAAAGGTCTGGGCCATCGCAGTACCGTCGATCACGCCGAGCACCGGCACACCAAAGTGTCGCGCCAGATCGGCACTCGAAGGCGTACCGTCGAACAGGCCCATTACGCCTTCGATCAGAATCAGATCCGCCTCGGCGGCGGCTTCCCACAACAGACGCCGGCTTTCCTGCTCGCCGACCATCCACATGTCCAGTTGATACACCGGCGCACCGCTGGCGCGCTCGAGAATCATCGGGTCGAGGAAGTCCGGGCCACATTTGAAGACGCGCACCTTGCGCCCCTGATTGCGATGCAAACGCGCGAGTGCGGCGGTGACGGTGGTCTTGCCCTGACCGGAGGCCGGCGCGGCAATCAGCACCGCCGGGCAGTGACGTGGTTGATTCAAAGTTCGACGCCTTTCTGCGCTTTGATGCCCGCCTGAAAGGCGTGTTTGAGCATGCCCATTTCGGTGACGGTGTCACCCATCTCGATCATTTCCGGCTTGGCCGCACGACCGGTGACGATCACGTGCTGCATTGGCGGACGCGCCTGCAAATCGCTGAGCACCTGATCCAGGTCGAGGTAGCCATGCTTGAGGGCGATGTTCAGTTCATCCAGCACCACCAGACCGATCGACGGATCGCGCAGCAGCTCGCGGGAGACTGCCCACGCGGCTTCGGCGGCAGCAATGTCACGCTGCCGGTCCTGGGTTTCCCAGGTGAAGCCCTCGCCCATCACGTGAAAGCGCACTTGCTCGGGGAAGCGCCGGAAGAACAGTTCTTCGCCGGTGCTGTTGCGCCCCTTGATGAACTGCACCACGCCGCACTGCATGCCGTGGCCCATGGCGCGGGCAAGCATGCCGAACGCCGAGCTGCTTTTGCCTTTGCCATTGCCGGTCAGCACCAGCACCAGGCCGCACTCGTCGGGCGAATTGGCGATGCGTTCGTCGATCACGGCTTTTTTGCGCTGCATACGCGCCAGATGGCGTTCGTCACGCTCGGGGGAATCGGTCATGGGGGAGCTCTCCGTTGAGGCTGGATAACGGCGGGCAGGCACAAGAATAGACGGCAAAAAGCCTGGCATCGCCCACCGTGATGCCGCTGGATGGATCAGGCCGGTCTCCGGGCTCATGAGCGGCGAATCGCCGGGCTGCGCGCCTTCCCGCGTCTGTCGACACAGTGGCTCAATGCGCAGCTTTGACTCATTTACCGTTGCGGGGGCAGCGCCGGGATCGCGATCGTTCTTCGCCTGAAGACAACCCTCACCGGCTTCCCTGTTTCACTCTGTCGACACACGTCACAGAGCACCTGAAACAAGCCGCGAAGGTTAGAGGGTTGGGGGTGGAGCGTCAATTAAAGAGGCGGCCGTCGGGCGAATAACTGCCGCCGATCAATTATCTGGCGCCAATCTTGTGCCACACTGATACAAGTGATATCAAAGAGCCATGCTTTTCTCGAAAAAGCCCATCACAACAATAAGGATGATTACGATGCAAGGCATGATCATCAGCAACCCGCGCCTGGAGTTCCTGCGCCCGGTGCTTGAACGCTGGTTTGACTGTTTCGACCGCTACAACGCCGTGCGCGGCGACAACGACACGCCTTACTGGCATGACGAGAAAGCCAATCTCGGATTGCTCTCCGCTGCGGCATGGATGGCCGAACTGGTGACCCTTTGCGACACCGCCACCCGCAAGCAGAACGAGGACGGCGAGCGCAATGCCCGCGCCCACCTGTTCCTCGCCGGCGCCGAAGACCGCGCCTACATCCAGGCCACGCAGCGCTGGCCGCGAGTCAGCAACCTCAACCTGACCCAGGCCCTGCTGGAAATCACCAGCGACGCCAAACGCATCAGCTTCGCCAGCGACCTCAAACTCGGTTGCCTGTTCGTCGCGCCGCAAAAAGCCCAGCACAGCGCCAGCCCCGAAGAGCTGCAGGACATGGTCGACGACCTGCAAAAGGAACACTGCTGCGCGGTCGCCTGGTATTTCCCCTACGCCTACCGCAAGTTGCGCAGCGAAGCGGGCAACTATCACCCCGGAATCGCCGTGCTGCTCAAAGAGGCCCGTGGCTGAGCGGTTGAACCATCGGGTGCGCAGGCTCCTCTATGATTAGGCATGCATTCATAGGGAAGATCAGTAATGCGCAAAACCCAACTCGCTCTCCTCATCGCCCTCGCCGGAGGGCTCGCCGCCTGCGGTGAATCCTCCAGCCTGCAAGTTTCCGACGGCACCGGCCCGTCACCGAAGCTGCCCGAACCCAACAAGACCCTGATTCCGACGGTGAACATCGCCCCGGCGATCGGCTGGCCTGCGGGCGGCAAACCGACCGCAGTGGCTGGTACGCAAGTCGCTGCATTTGCCGAAGGCCTCGACCATCCGCGCTGGCTCTACGTGCTGCCCAACGGTGACGTGCTGGTGGCGGAAACCAATGCTCCGCCAAAGCCTGACGACAGCAGTGGCATTCGTGGCTGGGTAATGAAGAAAGTCATGGGCAAGGCTGGCGCCGGCGTGCCGAGCCCGAATCGCATCACCCTGCTGCGCGATGCCGACCACGACGGCGTGGCCGAGACCCGCACGGTTTTTCTGCAGAATCTCAATTCGCCGTTCGGCATGACGCTGGTCGGCAACGATCTGTACGTCGCCGACACTGATCGCTTGCTGCGCTTCCACTACGAGCCGGGCGCGACCGAGATCAAGACGCAGCCGATCAAAGTCACCGACCTGCCAGGCGGCACACTGAACCATCACTGGACCAAAAACGTCATCGCCAGCAAGGACGGCAGCAAGTTGTACGTCACCGTCGGCTCGAACAGCAACGTCGGCGAAAACGGCCTGGATAAAGAGGAAGGTCGCGCGGCGATCTGGGAAGTGGATCGCGCCACAGGCAACCACCGGATCTTCGCCTCGGGCATCCGCAACCCCAACGGTCTCGCGTGGGAGCCCACCTCTGGCGCGCTGTGGACGGCGGTCAACGAGCGTGACGAGATCGGCAGCGACCTGGTGCCGGACTACATCACCTCAGTCAAGGACGGCGGCTTCTATGGCTGGCCCTTCAGCTATTACGGCCAGCATGTGGATGTGCGCGTAAAACCGCAAAACCTCGATCTGGTGGCCAAGGCCATTGCTCCGGACTACGCCGTAGGCCCGCACACCGCCTCGCTGGGCCTGACATTCGCCGAGGGCAACAGCCTGCCGGCGCAATTCAAGGAAGGCGCGTTCATTGGCCAGCATGGCTCATGGAACCGCAAACCGCACAGTGGCTATAAAGTGATTTTCGTACCGTTCGCCGCCGGCAAGCCGAACGGAGCACCGGTCGATGTGCTGACTGGCTTCCTCGACAAGGACGAGAACGCTCTGGGCCGCCCGGTGGGCGTGGTGATCGACCAGCAAGGCGGTTTGCTGGTGGCCGACGATGTGGGCAACAAGGTGTGGCGGGTGTCGTCCGCCAAATAATTTAGCGTCCAGCACATAACAAATGTGGGAGATTCTATGTTTGAGGGTTCCCCTCAAACATAGAATCTCCCACATTTAAAACATCAGCAATTACGGGTTATGCGCCAGATGCTCAGGCTGCAACACCCGTTTGGCGCTCAGATACGCTTTCTGCCAGTACGCCTTCGACAGGCTGTCGAGCTTCACCGTGCCACCGGTTGCCGGCGCGTGCACGAAGCGCCCTTCTCCGACGTAGATCCCCGCATGGCTGACTTGCGAGCCGCCGTTGGTGGCGAAGAAGATCAGGTCGCCAGTCTGCAAGCCTTCCTTGCCGACATTCGGCGCCTGCATCACGATCAGTTCACGCGTCGAACGCGGCAGATTGATACCCGCCGCATCGCGGTAAACGAAACCGATCAGACCACTGCAATCAAAACCCGAATCCGGCGTGTTGCCGCCCCAGCGATAAGGCGTGCCGACCAGGCCGAGCGCGCGAAACAGCACGTCTTCAGCGGCGGGCGAGAACGACTGGGAAGGTCCGAACACTACCGGGGCACGTACGACGGGCGCAGGCGGCGGTGTGCGACTGGCGCAGGCGCTGAGCAGCGCTGCGAAGAAGATCAATGCAAGGCGGGCCGACATCGTCATAAACAGAACACCCTGATCTGGCTGCGGCTTTCTCTGCCGGATGGACAGAAAACAAAACCGCCTGCGGAGCACGCAGGCGGTTTGCCATCAATATAGATACAGGATTCTAGCGGCTATACGACAAACTTCAAGTAAGACTTTAACTTCACCTTGTAAAGTCTAGGTCTACTCCGTTGCCGTGGCCGTTTTTTTGTCGCCACGGACGTGGCGACAACGGGGAATTACTTGCGAGCGGTGACCACAGTCGGTGCCATTGCGAGGGCGCGTTTGGCTTCGATGAAAGTCTTGCTCCAGTAGCTGTCACCCAGGCTGTCGATGCGAACACCGCCGCTACGACGACTGCTGGAGTGAATGAACTGGTTGTCACCCAGATAGATCCCGGCGTGACTCACACGACCGCGACGACCGTTGGTGGCGAAGAACAGCAGATCGCCCGGCTCCAGGTTGCTGCGCGAGACCAGAGGGGCATCCACGTTGATCATTTCGCGGGTGGAGCGCGGCAGATTCATGCCGGCCTCTTCGCGGAACAGGTAACCGATGAAACCGCTGCAGTCGAAACCGGCTTCCGAGGTACCGCCGAAACGGTAACGAGTACCGATCAGGGACATGCCGCGTTCAAGGATGCTGTCGGCCAGAACCGGAAGCTCGTATGGCTTCTTGCCGTTGAAATCGGCGAGTTCTTTTTCGGTGGCCAGCTCTTCCTGATAAATAACGGAAGACTGGGCAGTGGCAGAATTTTTAACCTGTTGAGGCTGCTCTTGAACTGGAGAATGAGCAGCGCAACCGAACAACAGGGTGACGAGTGCGAGAGGCACGAGGGGTGCGAAGCGATTTAGCATGGGCACGACCGTGGCTGAAGTTGTAAAGAAGCCGAGACTATGCCCGCTATCGGCCTCATTTGCAAATTCAATCGATCTTTTTGTGACTTCCCGGTTTCTCGTTTACATCTAAGCGCTTAAGCCCATTTGAATCGATACGCGGTCTGCACCCTGTGCGGAAAAGCGGATTTTCTGGCGCCTGAAATATGTCGAAACCTGCTGCAAGCCCCGTAATTCAAGGGCTGACTACCAGCCAAGGGTTTCTTTCAGAAACGGAATTGTCAGCTTGCGTTGTGCCTGCAACGAAGCCTGATCGAGCTGTTCGAGCAAGTCGAACAATGCACTCATGCTGCGGGTGCCACGCGTCAGAATAAAATGCCCGACTTCATCGGTCAGGTGCAGACCACGACGCGAAGCGCGCAATTGCAATGCGCGCAATTTGTCTTCATCGGAGAGCGGACGCATCTGGAAGATCAGCGCCAGGGTCAGGCGCGATTTGAGGTCGGCCAGCTTGACCGGCAACTCGCGTGGCGAGGTGGACGCGGCGATCAGCAAGCGCCGACCGCTGTCACGCAGACGGTTGAACAGATGAAACATCGCCTCTTCCCAGTCCGGCTTGCCGGCAATCACCTGCAGGTCATCCAGGCAGACCAGTTCGTACTGTTCAAGGTTGTCGAGAATTTCGATGCCGCGATCCATCAACTCGGCCAGCGGCAGGTATACCGCCGGCTCACCCATCTGTTCGAACCGCAGGCAAGCCGCCTGCAACAGATGCGTACGCCCTACCCCATGCTTGCCCCACAGGTAGATCAGGCTTTCGGTCCAGCCGGCGTCGGCTTCGCATAGGCGCTCGACATAGCCGAGTGCAGCGGCATTGGCGCCTGGGTAGTAGTTGATGAAGGTGGCGTCGTCACGCAGACGCACACCTAGGGGCAGCTGAATCGGTTTCATGCTGACTGAACAGTTCTCAAGGAACCGTTAGTGGCCTCTGTGTAAAGTTTGCGAAGTTTATACCCGTGAAGCTGAGCGCACAATGCGACAGACTCCAAGCAAAATCAAAGGTTTGCGTTAACGCGCTGGTTTTATGACAGTTTCTCTGACGCGATGCCGAGCAAACCCACCGCAAAACACGGGCCAACCCGGCGCAATGCCGGGCTGTCCGCGTGGAGACTACAACTCGGGATCGTCGACTCCACTGTAGATATCGGAGTCCTTGTACAAATCATGCACGTGACGCACCAGCACCATGATCACCGCCGCCACCGGCAATGCCAGCAGGACACCGGTAAAGCCGAACAACTCGCCACCGGCCAGAATCGCGAAGATCACCGCCACCGGGTGCAGACCGATCCGGTCACCCACCAGCAGTGGCGTCAGCACCATGCCTTCCAGCGCCTGCCCCACCATGAACACCGCGACAATCCCGATCATCGGATACAGATCGCCGCCGAACTGGAACAACCCGGCAATCAGCGCCGCGCCAATTCCGATCACGAAGCCCATGTATGGCACGATCGCCGCCAGCCCCGCGATCAGGCCGATCAATAGCCCCAGCTCCAGACCAACGATCATCAGGCCGGCGGCGTAGATCACACCAAGCGCCAGCATGACCAGCAATTGTCCGCGCACGAACGCGCCGAGCACCTCATGGCATTCACCCGCCAGCGAGACGATGGTTTGCTCACGATCACGCGGCAACAGGCTGCGGATCTTGGCCATCATCAAGTCCCAGTCGCGCAGCAGGTAAAAACTCACGACCGGAATCAGCACCAGATTCGCCAGCCAGCCAATCAGCGCCAGACTTGAAGCCGTCGCCTGACTCAACACCACGCTGACGATGTCGGTAGTCTGGCCCATGTGTTCGCTGATCGCCGCCTTGACCTTGTCGAACTTCCAGAAGCCATCCGACAAACCCAGCTTCGACTGCGCCCACGGCAACGCGGTGTGCTGCAGCCAGTCGAGCATCTGCGGCGCCAATTCATATAAACGCAGCAACTGCTTGGCGAGCATCGGCACCAACACCAGCAACAGGGTTGTGACGATCAGCGTGAACAGGGCGAATACCGCGATCACTCCCCAAGTGCGCGACAGGCCGAGCCGCTCAAGACGATCCACCAGCGGATCGAACAGATATGCCAGCAGCAAGGCCACCAGAAACGGCGTGAGGATCGGGTGCAGCAACCAGACAAACGCGCAAAGCAGGACTACCCCACCGAGCCAGAACCAACGCCGCGAATCAGCCATGTACCACTCCTACTGCTTCTATATAAGGAAAGACTTACCAGCGAAACCGCAACGATGGCGCCAAAGGTGCCGGGGCTGCAGCGACAACCGGCGCAGCACCGGCAACCGTCGGTTGTGGCGCCGCCACCGGTGCCGGCGCCTCAGCCGGCAATTCCTGCAACTTCGCCAATGACAATTGCGCACGCAACTGATCGGCGCTGCCGCTGACCCGATACACGATGCGATCACCCTCGACACTTTGCAGACGCACACCGAACGGTTCGAGTAACCGCAGCAGCGTGGCGTAGTGCTCCAGATTCATACCCTGCACTTCCAGGGTCTGTTGACCCGACACCCCAGGCTTGGCAACAAACCGCGGCGCCAGACGCTCGGCCACCGCCAGCATCACGGCATCGGCCACGGCAGCCTGATCGGCGCCCTGCACGCTGCCGGCCTCCTTCTGATCACCCAGCCACAGGTGCCATTTGGCCTGCCACTGCCCACCCTCTTCGTGTGCATGCACAGCCAGCAAGGCATCTGCGCCGTATCGTTCCGAAGCGCCGTGCAACGGCGCAGGATCGGTGCCGTCCAGCACCGGCGCGGTGGCCACCAGCTGTTCACTCAGATCCGCCAGCGGCAAGCGCAGCGGCAAGCCTCGGTGCTGGGCCGCCGCCCGCAACGGCGCAGCGGCGGCCTGACCGTCACCGACCAGGCTTGAGCCTTCAGTTGAATCGTTCAGCCACCAGCTAAGAATCGAAGGCCGGCTTGCGCCCCACAACGACAGCCCCGCCCGACGCAGTGCCTGCTCGGTGGTGGCCGGGTCGAAATCGACTTTCAGCACTTCCGGCGGCCCGGCATCAAAACCAAACTGACTGATGATCTGTTGCGGATCCTTGCGAATCGCCGCCAGCCCCGGGCTCTGCGGCGCCTTCGGGTCGCCGGTCAGACGCAATACCAGCGTATCCAGCGCCGCCTGCGTGGCGCGATCACGCTCTTCCGGTGCCTGGCTGCTGACCGGCTGGCGTACTTGATAGAGACCTTTGAGGTTTTCGGCATGACTCGCCAGGCTGACCACAGACAAACAACCCACAACCAACAATTTACAAAAACGCATGGAAAATTCCCGTCGACAGGAGCGGCTGGAACAGGCCGCGTGAACCGGTTAAGCAAGGCTGTGACAATCTGCCATCGCAAAACATTCACACGGTAGCGGTAAGTTTTTGCACAGTGATAACGATAGACGGTTAATCGGCACACCTTATACAGGCACTCACCCGGCACAATTGCAAAAAATTTCAGTCGATTAGCCCCTGCCCGTCGGCGCGAGGATGGCCGCTGCCCCTCAAGCCTGATAAAATCGCGCGCCTTCGCAGACCGGCAACAGCCGGGCGCCCCGAAATTCGCGTGAGGCTATCGCCCCACCGGTTTTGGCGTTCCCGCTGAACTCGGTCGTTACCCCTGAATCCCCTCCCCTAAAGGCCTGGATCATGAGCAAGCAACCCTCCCTGAGCTACAAGGACGCCGGTGTAGACATCGACGCCGGTGAAGCATTGGTCGAACGCATCAAGAGCGTCGCCAAGCGCACTGCGCGCCCGGAAGTCATGGGCGGCCTGGGCGGTTTCGGCGCCCTCTGCGAAATCCCGGCCGGCTACAAGCAGCCTGTGCTGGTTTCCGGCACCGACGGCGTCGGCACCAAGCTGCGCCTGGCGCTGAACCTGAACAAGCACGACAGCATCGGTATCGACCTGGTTGCCATGTGCGTCAACGACCTCGTCGTTTGCGGCGCAGAGCCACTGTTCTTCCTCGACTACTACGCCACCGGCAAACTGAATGTCGACACCGCTGCCCAGGTAGTGACCGGCATCGGCGCCGGCTGCGAACTGTCCGGTTGCTCGCTGGTCGGCGGTGAAACCGCTGAAATGCCTGGCATGTACGAAGGCGAAGACTACGACCTGGCCGGCTTCTGCGTCGGCGTGGTGGAAAAGGCTGAAATCATCGACGGCTCGAAAGTCGCCACCGGTGACGCCCTGATCGCCCTGCCATCGTCCGGCCCGCACTCCAACGGCTACTCGCTGATCCGCAAGATCATCGAAGTGTCCGGCGCCGACATCGAAAACATCCAGCTCGACGGCAAACCGCTGACCGACCTGCTGATGGCCCCGACCCGCATCTACGTGAAGCCGCTGCTCAAGCTGATCAAGGACACCGGCGCCGTCAAAGCCATGGCCCACATCACCGGTGGTGGCCTGCTGGACAACATCCCGCGCGTTCTGCCAAAAGGCGCTCAGGCCGTGGTTGACGTGGCCAGCTGGACCCGCCCGGCTGTCTTCGACTGGCTGCAAGCGCAAGGCAACGTCGACGAGACCGAAATGCACCGCGTGCTGAACTGCGGCGTGGGCATGGTGATCTGCGTGGCTCAGGAGCACGTTGAAGTTGCTCTGAAGACCCTGCGTGACGCTGGCGAACAGCCTTGGGTCATCGGCCAGATCGCTGCTGCCGCCGAAGGTGCAGCCCAGGTTGATCTGCAGAACCTTAAGGCTCATTAATGTCCGCAACCTGTGATGTCGTGGTGCTGTTGTCCGGCACCGGCAGTAACTTGCAGGCTCTGATCGACAGCACGCGGACCGGCGACAGCCCGGTCCGCATCGCTGCGGTGATTTCCAACCGCGCCGACGCCTACGGCCTGCAACGCGCCAGTGACGCGGGTATCGCTACCCGCTCGCTGGATCACAAAGCATTCGAAGGTCGCGAGGCCTTCGATGCTGCCCTGATCGAACTGATCGACGAATTCAATCCGAAACTCGTGGTGCTGGCCGGCTTCATGCGCATTCTCAGCGCTGACTTCGTGCGTCACTACCAGGGTCGCCTGCTCAACATCCATCCCTCGCTGCTGCCCAAATACAAAGGGTTACACACTCATCAGCGCGCGCTGGAGGCCGGCGACGCCGAGCATGGCTGCTCCGTGCACTTCGTCACCGAGGAACTCGATGGTGGACCACTGGTCGTACAGGCAGTAATACCGGTAGAGTTGCACGACACGCCGCACAGTCTGGCGCAGCGAGTCCATGTTCAGGAACACCTGATCTACCCGATGGCGGTACGCTGGTTTGCCGAAGGGCGGCTGGCACTCGGCGAACAAGGTGCTTTACTGGATGGCCAGTTACTCGCGGCCAGCGGCCACTTGATTCGACACTAGGAGATTTTATGCGTCGCGCCCTGCTCTTCGCTTGCGCTCTGCTCGCCCTGCCCTTCGCGCAGGCGGCAGACCTTCAACCGTTCTCCGCCAGCTACACCGCCGACTGGAAGCAGCTGCCCATGAGCGGCACTGCCGAGCGGAGCCTGACCAAGCAAGCCAATGGCGTCTGGAAGCTCAGCTTCAAGGCGTCGATGATGATCGCCAACCTGACCGAAGAAAGCACCCTGACCCTCGACAAGGACACGCTGCTGCCGCAGTCCTACCATTTCGAACGGGGTGGTTTGGGCAAGGCGAAGAAGTCTGACCTGGATTTCGACTGGAACGCCAAGATGGTCACCGGCATCGATCGTGGTGATGCGGTCAAGGTTCCACTCAACCGCGGCATGGTCGACAAGTCCACGTATCAACTGGCACTGCAACACGACCTGGCGTCCGGCAAGAAGACCATGAGCTATCAAGTGGTCGATGGCGGCGATGTCGATACCTACGACTTCCGCGTACTGGGCACCGAAAAAGTCGAAACAAAAGCCGGCAAGATCGACGCGATCAAAGTCGAGCGCGTGCGCGATCCGACACAAAGCAAGCGCATCACCGTCCTGTGGTTCGCCAAGGACTGGGATTACCTGCTGGTCCGCCTGCAACAGGTTGAAACTGACGGCAAGGAGTACAACATCATGCTCCAGGACGGCACGGTCAACGGCAAAACCGTTAAAGGCAGCTGATCAGCCGCTACAACGAAAAGCCCCGCCAATGCGGGGCTTTTTTGTGCCTGTAATTTTCGCAACAACACACCCCTCCTGTGGGAGCGAGCCTGCTCGCGAAGGCGTCAGTTCAGCCGATTCGTTTGTGGCTGATACACCGCTTTCGCGAGCAGGCTCACTCCCACAGGATTCAGCGCGGTATTAAAGGATCAGATCAGACCGAAAACTTCGCCACCATATTGTTCAAATCCACCGCCAGCCGCGACAGCTCCTGGCTCGCCGCGCTGGTCTGATTGGCCCCCGCCGACGTCTGCAGCGCCAGATCGCGGATGTTCATCAGGTTGCGATCCACCTCTCGCGCCACCGCCGCCTGCTCCTCCGACGCGCTGGCAATCACCAGGTTGCGCTCGTTGATCAAGGTGAATGCCGAGGCGATTTCCTCCAGTGCCACCCCTGCCGCCTTGGCCAACTCCAGCGTCGAATGCGCACGGATGTTGCTCTGCTGCATCGAACTCACCGCCGAATCGGTGCCCTGCTGGATCCCGCCAATCATCTGCTCGATTTCCTGAGTCGACTGCTGGGTCCGATGCGCCAGCGCCCGCACCTCATCGGCCACCACCGCAAAACCACGGCCGGCATCCCCGGCCCGCGCCGCTTCAATCGCGGCGTTCAGCGCCAGCAGATTGGTCTGTTCGGCAATCGAGCGGATCACGTCCAGCACTTTGCTGATGCCGTGAACCTTCTGCGCCAGATCCTCCACTTGCGTGGCGTTGGACGTGACATCCTCGGCCAGGGATTCGATTGACGTCACGGTCTGTTTGACCTGCTCGCGCCCGTGCTGGGCAATCCGGTCAGACTCTCTCGATGCCTCGGAAGTCGCCACCGCATTGCTCGCCACCTCTTCCACCGCAGCGGTCATCTGATTGACCGCCGTCGCAGCCTGCTCGATCTCCAGACTCTGCTGATGCAGCCCACGCGTGGCATCCTCCGTGACGCAACTGAGTTCCTCGGAGGCCGACGCCAACTGACTGGACGATTCGGAAATCTGCCGGATGGTGTCGCGCAAATTGTGTTGCATGCTTTTCAGCGCATGCAGCAGCCGCGCCGGCTCGTCCTTGCCGGAGATATGGATATCGCCGGTCAGATCGCCACTGGCCACCACTTGCGCCACACCCAGCGACTGCGCGAGAGGCAGGACGATGCTGCGGGTCAGCAGCAGCGCCAGACCAATGGTGATCAGCGCAGTGATGCCGATCATCACACCGACCCACACCCGCGAATTGATGAACACCAGGCGCGCCGCCTCGGTCGCGAGATTAGCGTTGTGCTTGTTCAGCTCCACCAGGTCGCGCAGGGTGACGGCGATATCGTCCGCCAACGGGCTCATCTGGCCGTTGAGAATCGCTGCCGCCTCTTCCACCCGATTCTGTGCCGACAACGCCATGACCTGCGCCTGCAGCTCCAGATACTTGTGCTCGGCGACCTTGAAGCGATCAAACAGGTTTCGCTCCTCGGGCAACACGATCAATACGTCATAGCGTTGCTGGGCTTCGCTCAATACGCCGCGCAGCTCGTTGAGCTTGGTGACATTCTGTTCCAGTGCCTGCGGATCGCGATTGAGCAACAGGCGCATGGTCAGCGCGCGCAGACGCAGCATGTCCTGACTCATCTCGCCGACCGCCATCACGCTCGGCAGCCAGTTGTTGTCGACTTCATCAGACTGCGCGCGCATGTTCGACATTTGCAGCAGGGCGAACGCCCCCAGGGCAAACACCATCAGCGCCAGCACACCAAAACCCAGGCCGGCACGCGGCGCAATATTGAGACTACGGATACTCATTACTCTGGTTCCTTCCAAAAGCGCTGCATCAACCCTGCAGCCGGTTGCTTTAGAAGGTATCGGCCCAGCGCCAATTTGCGTAAGACGAAAAGGTGATATCAAAAGGCCTTGATACTTCGAACACCTCAGCATTAACGATTTAGCGGGGTTTTCCCGGACTTTGGCGCTGTTCGCGGCAATATCGCCAGGAAGTTGTCCCGAGCGACTTTACGCGCAACGGCTTCGGGCAAGGCGTCGAGAAACGGCGTGAAGCTGTGCATTTCCTTACCGAGTTTGTTGAATCGACCTACAACATCTGATCCGAGCATAAAGCGCTCAGGGTATTTCTCCACCAATGCCAGCCATTCCGCACGCGGTTTGCCCTGTTCGTCCAGCAGATACGGTGTGAGCATGCTCCACGACAGATCGATAAACAGATTCGGATAAGCCTCAAGCAATCGGCTGACGGTAGGCAGCAGAAACTTCAGGTGGGTCTGGTGACGATGGATCTCCGCGCTGGTGCCGGCGTGAGCCCAGATAAACCGGGTGTGCGGGTGATTACGCAGCGGTTCTTCGACTTCCTTCAGGTAAAGCGGATTTTTCTCACGCTTGGAGGTGATGTTGGAATGCAGCATCACCGGCAGATCGTTTTCTGCCGCCAAGTGATAGATGCGTGTCATCGCCTCGTTGTTGGCCCGCGGCGTATCGCCGGCGGTCAGCGCCGTCAGGTCGTCATGACGGGTAAACACTTCGCCAATGCCCTGCCACAACCCCGGATACAGATCGAGCAGACGCTGGATGTGCGCAGCGGAGTTTTTGTCGTTGGGGTTGAACCCGGACAGAAATGGGTGAAAGTGCTGACGCTGCTCCGGGGTCAGTTTCTGTACGGCATCAGCGACAATCACGTCAGTGGCGCTGTACCAGTAGGCATCAGCGTCATCGCCGGCGTAATAGCGTGGACGCTTGGGTTCGTCTTCGTGCCATTTCTTCGCTACGGGAATCCCGGAAATCATCACGTGATCAATGGAATTGTCCTGCATGGCCGTGAGTAATTTCGCCATGCCGGCGGTTTCCTGGAAGAAATCCACGTAGTGCAGGTGCGCATCGCTGTAGGTGTAATCGCGGGCACTGGCGGCGCCGGCAACGACCAGCAGGCAGGCAAGACTCAAACGAAACAAGGACACAAGTAATCTCCGGCAGGTAGGCATAGCCTAGACCCTGAGCCGACAGCAAGGGTTCATCCTGCAGGAAAGTGGAACGCGTGCTTGTGGGAATGCTCTATAACTGCAAGGTCTTTTTTTATCGCACGACTTTTCCTACTGCCAGTGAGGTTGCCATGACTGTTACCGTCAATACCGTCTCCGCCGAAGGTTTTCGTCACACCGTAAAGATCGATGACCACGAATTGTTTGCCGATGTACCGAAATCTGCCGGTGGCGAAGGCACAGCCCCCGAGCCGCACGACTACTTCGACGCTGCCCTTGGCGCTTGCAAGGCCCTGACCCTGAAGATGTACGCGAAGAAGAAAGACATCCCGCTGACCGGCGTCGGTGTCGAGGTCAAACGCGACAATAGTGAAGAGCAGAAAGGCAAATACGTGCTGCACGTCACTCTCACGCTCAAGGGTGTGCTGACTGATGCGCAACGCGAGGAATTGCTACGGGTGGCCGATCGCTGCCCGATCCATAAACTGATGACCACCACCGACGTCAGCATCGAAACTCACGCCCCGCAAGGCTTCGATAGCCAGTAATCCCCCTCGTGCCAGCGGCGGGTTATGCTTCTGGCATCACCCGCTCAGCCTGGAATGCACCATGGACACGCAACCCCTGATCATCCGCCCGCGCGCCGAAGACGTCGAAGGTCAGCCGATCCTGCGTCCGCTGCCGTCAGCCAAATGTCGCAGCGTCGGGCCTTTCGTATTTTTCGACCACATGCTCGAGACGGTTTATCCGACGGGCAAAGGCATGAACATCCGACAGCATCCGCACATTGGTCTGTCGACCCTCACCTACCTGTTTGAAGGACAGATCCAGCACAAGGACAGCCTCGGCTCCGATCAAGTGGTCAAGGCCGGTGATGTCAGCTGGATGACCGCGGGCAGCGCCATTGCCCACGTCGAGCGCACGCCCGAGCCGTTGTGGGAGCAAAGCTTCACAATGCACGGCTTGCAGATCTGGCTGGCCTCGCCCAAGGATCACGAGCAAGATCCGGGGCATTACAGCCATCACCCGGCGGCAACCCTGCCGGTCAGCGATAACCTGGGCGTGCAGATCCGGATGATTGCCGGTTCAGGCTTTTGCCTGGAATCGCCGGTGCCGGTGCTTTCGCCAACGCTCTACGCGGAAGTGAAGATGCAGACGGCGACGACACTGCTGATCCCGACCGAGCACGAGGAACGGGCGATTTATGTGCTGAATGGGGATGCGCAACTGAATGGCGAGTCCCTCGAACCCCATGCGCTGGCAGTGTTGCCGGCAGGGGAAGAGATGAGCCTGTTTGCCGAGAGTGATGTGCACGCAGTGGTGTTTGGCGGCGCGGCGCTGGACGGGCCACGGCGGATCAACTGGAATTTTGTCGCGAGCGATCCGGCGGTGATCGATGAAGCGCGACGCAAGTGGGCAGCCGGGGATTGGCCGACGGTGCCGGGGGAAGTCGAGCGGATTGAATTGCCCTGAGTTTTGTACAGTGGCTTAGTCAGTCTTCGCGAGCAGGCTCGCTCCCACGGAGATTGATGGTGTGACCAGAATCTCTGGACACCACACCCCCCCTGTGGGAGCGAGCCTGCTCGCGAAGAGGACCTGTCAGGCACCGGCCATGCCAGTGCCCGATCAAATCAGCCCTTGAACACTTCTTCCAGCAAATCATGCATCGACTTGAAGGCGCGTTTTGCGGTCTTCGCGTCGTACATCATTTTGCCCGGTACGTTGGCGTGCGGATCGGTGAACGAATGCACTGCACCGCCGTAGCTCAGCAACTGCCAATCCACACCCGCTGCGTTCATCTCGTCTTCAAACGCTGGCAACTGCTCTTTGGGCACCAATGGATCGCTAGCGCCGTGCAGCACCAGCACCGCGCCCTTGATGTTCTTCGCGTCTGCCGGGTTCGGCGAATCCAGCGTACCGTGGAACGACACGGCAGCCTTCACCGGCGCGCCAGTGCGGGCCAGATCCAGGGCACAGCAACCGCCAAAGCAGAAACCGAACACCGCCAGCTTCGACGTATCGACCGCCGCCTCACCCTGCTTCTGCAACTGCTCGAACGCTGCCTGCATGCGTTTGCGCAGCAATGCACGGTCGTTCTTCAGTGGCATCATCGCGGCGCCGGCCTGATCGCCGTTCTGCGGACGCACAGCCTGGCCGTACACATCGGCGATCAACACCACGTAGCCCTTGGCCGCAACTGACTTGGCAATCTCCTCGGCACCGGCGCTGACGCCCATCCAGTTCGGCGCCATCAACAGGCCCGGGCGCGCGCCCTTGTGCTCGGCGTCGAACGCCAGACGACCTTCATAAGGCTGGCCATCAAGCTGATAGACCACGGAACGTACAGTGACTTGGCTCATTTCTGACTCCTGAAGGGTAAACACCAGAATGAAAAAACCCGCCGAAGCGGGTTTTTATGCAACGTGATTAAACCGACAGTTCAACCAGCAGCTTGTTGAGACGGCGCACGTACGCGGCCGGATCCTTCAAGCTGTCGCCGGCAGCCAGGGCTGCCTGATCGAAGAGGATGTGCGACAGGTCGCCAAAACGCTCTTCGCTCTGCTCGCCGTCGAGTTTCTCGATCAGCGGGTGGCTCGGGTTGAACTCGAAGATCGGCTTCGAATCCGGCACTTTCTGGCCGCTGGCTTCGAGGATCTGGCGCATTTGCAGACCCAGGTCCTGTTCACCGATGGCCAGAATGGCTGGCGAGTCGGTCAGACGGTGCGATACGCGAACCTCGGCAACCGAATCGCCCAGCGCGGTTTTCAGACGCTCGACCAGACCTTCCTTGGACTTGGCGACTTCTTCTGCGGCCTTCTTGTCCTCTTCCGAGTCCAGGTTGCCCAGATCCAGGTCACCGCGCGCCACGTCGACAAAGGTCTTGCCGTCGAATTCGCTGAGGTAGCTCATCAGCCACTCGTCGATGCGGTCGGTCAGCAGCAGCACTTCGATGCCTTTCTTGCGGAAGACTTCCAGGTGCGGGCTGTTCTTGACTTGCGCGTAGGTTTCGCCGGTGAGGTAGTAGATCTTGTCCTGACCTTCCTTGGCACGTGCCAGGTAGTCAGCCAGACCGACAACTTGTTCGCCGTCGTCGCCATTGGTCGATGCGAAACGCAGCAGACCGGCAATTTTTTCCTTGTTGGCGAAATCTTCTGCCGGGCCTTCTTTCATGACCTGACCGAAGTTTTTCCAGAAGCCCTTGTATTGCTCAGGCTCGTTCTTCGCCAGTTTTTCCAGCATGTCCAGTACGCGCTTGGTCAGCGCCGACTTCATCGAGTCGATGATTGGGTCTTTCTGCAGGATTTCCCGCGACACGTTCAGCGACAGGTCATTGGAATCGACCACGCCTTTGATGAAGCGCAGGTACAGCGGCAGGAACGATTCGGCCTGGTCCATCACGAACACCCGCTGCACGTACAGCTTCAGGCCTTTAGGCGCTTCACGCTGGTACAGGTCGAACGGCGCACGGGCTGGCACGTACAGCAGCGAGCTGTACTCAAGCTTGCCTTCAACCTTGTTGTGGCTCCAGGCCAGCGGGTTTTCAAAGTCGTGGGCGATGTGCTTGTAGAACTCCTGGTACTCCTCGTCCTTCACTTCAGTGCGCGGACGGGTCCACAGAGCGCTGGCGCGGTTGACGGTTTCCCATTCAACGGCAGGGGCTTCTTCGCCTTCGGCAGCAGCCGCTTCTTTCGGCAGCTCGATTGGCAAAGCGATGTGGTCGGAGTACTTCTTGATGATGTTGCGCAGACGCCAGCCATCGGCAAACTCGTCTTCAGCCGCTTTCAGGTGCAGGACGATGCGGGTACCGCGCTCTGGCTTGTCGATGGTGGCGACTTCAAACTCGCCCTCGCCTTTCGACGACCAGTGCACGCCTTCGCTGGCAGGGGTGCCGGCGCGACGGCTGTACACGTCAACCTGGTCAGCAACGATGAAGGCGGAGTAGAAGCCGACACCGAACTGGCCGATCAGGTGCGAATCTTTCTTCTGATCGCCCGAGAGATTCTTCATGAAATCGGCGGTGCCCGATTTGGCGATGGTCCCCAGGTGGGTGATCACATCGTCACGGTTCATGCCGATACCGTTGTCTTCGAGGGTGACGGTCTTGGCGTCCTTGTCGAAGCTCACACGGATTTTCAGCTCAGCGCCACCTTCGAGCAACTCAGGCTTGGCCAAGGCTTCGAAGCGCAGCTTGTCTACAGCGTCAGAGGCGTTCGAGATCAATTCGCGAAGGAAGATTTCCTTGTTGGAATACAGCGAATGGATCATGAGGTGCAGCAGCTGCTTTACCTCGGTCTGGAAGCCCAGGGTTTCCTTTTGAGTTTCCACACTCATGGTCATCAAACTCCAATCAGATGGCATTGGCCGCGACCCAGATGGTCGGCGGCGGGTTGTTCATTGAGTTGGGGGCAGCGTTCAGGATTTCAAGGGCTCATCGATTTTGAAGTGCGCACGGGCGGTGGCAATCGGCTCGCTCTCGGTACTTTGCCAGGCCGTGATCGCAACGTTGGCGACGCGGCGGCCCTGACGACAGACCTGACACTTGGCCCAAGTGTCGCGAAACTGCCCGGCACGCAGGTAATCAAGGGAGAAGTCGATGATCTTCGGCACCCCGGGCGCCCCGGTGAAGATCAATAGATGCAACGCGGCTGCCAGTTCCATGAACCCGGCAATCACCCCGCCATGGATAGCCGGCAACAAAGGGTTACCAATGTTGTCCTTGTTCGCCGGCAGCTTGAACAGCAATTCATCGCCGACTCGCGAGCATTCGACACCGATCAGCCCCGCATAAGGAATCAGCTGCAGCAGCGGCGCGTAGTCGCCCTGAGCATGAGCCTGCAGCAACTGTTGCTTCCAGTCATCACTCATCAACGCTCTCCTTTGATCTTGCCGCCAAACCCCTGAGTGCCCTTCAAGCCCTTGCCCATGCGCATAAACGTGCCGACGACATGGGCGATCGGCTGCTGTGGGTCGTCCTGATAGGCGAAACCGCGCGCGAAGATCACGTCAGTGGTGACCCGATAACATTGCGCGAAACCGTAAACGTCCTTGGTCGGCTCAGCGGCATGCATGTAGTCGATGCGCAGATCCAGCGTCGGGCAGACTTCGAATTCCGGCAGCACGCACAGCGTCGACATGCCGCATGCGGTGTCCATCAGCGAAGTAATCGCCCCGCCGTGGATCACGCCGGTCTGCGGATTGCCGACTATTTTCGCGCTATACGGCAACTTTACCGTCAGCCCTTCACCGCTGGCGCTGTGCACCGTCAAACCGAGCACCTGACAGTGGCGCAATGCCGAGAGAAATCGCGTCGCACGCTCAAAAACGGGGTTTTCGGCCATTTGATAATTACTCTTGTTAGTGCCTGTTTTCGGTAGCAAACAGAACCGCAAAAGTTCCATTGCGAAACAAACTTATATATCTGATGAAAATGAGGAACTTAACCTTGAGGGGTGCGCTCTTAAGGCCAGTAGTTATTTTCCATAAGGAGAAACACCCCATGCGTAAGACTTTAGCTATTGCCTTGATGTTGACCGCTTCCCTCGGTCTCGCTGCCTGCGATAAAAAATCCGAGGACAAAGCTCAAGATGCCAACCAACATGCTGAACAAGCTCAGCAGAAAATGAATGAAGCTCAGGATAAAGTGAACGACGCAGCGAAAGAAAACGCTGAAGCCGCCAAAGATCAGGCTGAATCGAATCAGGCTGCTCAAGAGGAAGCTGCCAAGAAGCAATAATTGCGACTTGATGCAGAAAAAGAAAACCCGCCAAGTGCGGGTTTTCTTTTGTCTGTGATTGTTGAGAGTGCCGGGTTAGAAGCCGTTTTTTACAGCAACACGGTTCTAAAAGTCGGACTAATCATCAGCAACAAACTACAGATCAGACCGACCAGCCACACCAGGCTGCGCGGAGAGGGTTTATCCGCCAGGTACAACCACAAGTAGAGAATCCGCGCGATCACAAAGATGATCGCCAATGCATCGATCAACCACCCCTGTGTCTGCGTGGTGTGCGCCATCAGCACCCCCACGGCAAACAGGATGAACGCTTCGATGCTATTCTGATGCGCCGCCAGCGCCCGCGCGCCATAACCGGTGAGTTGCGCCTGCTGTTGCGGCAGGTGGTTGTTGTAACCGCCCTGCTCTTTCATGGCTTTACCCACCGGCATACGCGCGATGTAAATCAACAATGCACTGATAAACACACACCAGAACGGAATACTCATCAAGCGGCCTCTTTATTGGTTTCGGGCAACGTCGCCTCTGTAGGGGTATAGACCATCACATCCAGCACGTCGGAATGAAACTCGCGGCGATACAACACCAGCACCACGCCAGCACTCATCAACATGAACAGCCACGGGCTGACAAACCACGCCAGCATCGTCATGCCGAAGTAATAAGAGCGCAAGCCGAAGTTGAACTGGTTGGCCGCCATCGAAATCACCCGTGCCGCCCGCAGCGCGAATGCCTTGCGCTCCTGCTCGGAAACCTGGCGTTCACCGATCATCGGCGCCGAACCGACCAGGACTGCGGCAAAGTTGTACTGGCGCATGCACCAGCTGAACGTGAAGAAGGCATAGACGAACACCAGCGCCAGGCACAGCAACTTGATCTCCGACATGCCCTGCGATGCTTGCTGGACCATCGGAATGTCCGCCAGCAACGACACGGCGCGCTCGGAAGCGCCCAGCACGGTCAGAATGCCGGCGAGGATGATCAGGGTGCTGGACGCGAAGAACGAGGCGTTGCGCTCCAGGTTGCCGATCACGCTGGCATCGGCGATGCGGTTGTCGCGCAGCAGCATGCGGCGCATCCAGTCTTCACGGTACAGGTGCAGCACGCTGGCCAGGCACGCGGTGTCGCGGGCCTTCCACGACGCATAACGGGTATAACCGCCCCAGCAGGTGACAAACCAGAGCGCGGCCAGCAGGTGGATCAGGTTGGCTTGGATGAACGACATGCAATTCCTTGTGGAGTATGAACGCTGTACCTGTGGGTGCGGGCTTGCTCGCGAAAGCGGTGTGCCAAATACATAAACAGTGAATGACCCGACGCATGCGCGAGCAAGCCCGCTCCGATATTGAGATTTGCGCAGTGCTTCGACGTTGGCTCAAGGAAAAAGACACTGCCTGACGCGCATAAAAAATGCCCCGTATCGATTGATACGGGGCATTTCTGTTTAAGCGTTGAAGACCCGCTTGTGGCGGGTCAGCAATCAGGCAACCGCTTCGCTGCGCTTGCCCAGCAGGCGATCGCAGATCACCGCGACCACCAGGGTCATGACGCATGGCACCAGCCACGCCAGACCCTGCTCGCTCAGCGGCAGGTGCGACAGCTGCGATGGCATCCAGTCAGCCAGACCGGCGCCTTTGAGGGCGTCGATGGTGCCGAATACGAAGGACACGAGCATCACCGGGCCGATGATGCGGCCGTGTTCATGCCAGAAGTCTTTGCAGAAGCTCAGGCCGACCAACACGATGCACGGCGGGTAGATCGCGGTCAGCACCGGGATCGAGAAAGCGATCAGCTTGGTCAGGCCCAGGTTCGACACCAGCAGCGAGAACGCCGCCAGAATGATCACCAGCGTCTTGTAAGACAGTGGCAACACGCGGCTGAAGTACTCAGCGCAAGCGCAGGTCAGACCCACCGCCGTCACCAGGCACGCCAGCGAGATCAGCACCGCGAGGAAGCCGCTGCCCAGCGAACCGAAGGTGTGTTGCACGTAAGCGTGCAGCACGGCCGCGCCGTTGGTAGCACCGACTGCCACTTCATGGCTGCCGGAACCGAGACGGAACAGGCTGACATACACCAGCGCCAGACCGACACCGGCGATGAGACCGGCAATGATCGCGTAACGGGTGATCAGTGCTGGCGACTCGACGCCCCGGGAGCGGATCGCGTTGACGATGACGATACCGAACACCAGAGCGCCGAGGGTATCCATGGTCAGGTAACCATTAATGAAACCCTGGGAAAACGGTGCCGCCACGTACTCCGGCGTGCCTTGGCCAATGTCACCCGCCGGCAAGGCGAATGCAGCGATACCGAGCACCGCCAGGGCGATGATCTTCAACGGCGCCAGGAAACGCCCCACGGTGTCCAGCAGACGCCCCGGATACAGCGAGATGAAGAACACCAGCAGGAAGTACACCGAGCTGTAGAGGAACAGCGCCAGTGGGCTTTCGCCAGTCAGCGGCGCCAGACCCACTTCGAACGACACGGTCGCGGTACGCGGAGTGGCAAACAACGGGCCGACCGCCAGGTAGCACGCGGCTGCCAGAATGCCGCCGGCTATCTTGCCGATCGGGCTGCTCAGCGTGTCCATCGCCCCGCCGACTTTCGCCAGCGCAACGACGGTGATCACCGGCAAACCGACGGCAGTGATCAGGAAGCCCAGCGCCGCCATCCAGACGTGAGGTCCGGCCTGCAAACCGACGATAGGCGGGAAGATGATGTTACCGGCCCCGACGAACAGGGCAAATGTCATAAAACCAAGTGCCAGGATGTCCTGACCTTTCAAAACTTTCATTAAGGAAATACCACACTACTGAATCGGAATTTAGAGGGGGATTTCCCTGTGGGGTTAGGGAAATGCTGTCAGTCCGTATGAGACTGACCCGTTTAGCGCGTTGCATGCCTTGTGGGCGGCAGACGCAAAAATGGCTGCTAGCCTAACGAATTTGTCTGACAAACGCACTGTTTGAGGGCGAACTATCCGATACGCGACGTGTCTGTGTCGCGTTTTTGCATGTTATTGGGCGAGAGCCTATAAATCGCTATCGTCAAATAAACATCAGAAACGACAAAGGCCACCCGAGGGTGGCCTTTGTTTGGTGAAGCGTCAGTTCAGCGCGAGGCTTACTTGACAGCCCAACCGGTCAGCTCGGCCAGGGCCTTGCCGATGTCTGCCAGCGAACGCACGGTTTTCACGCCTGCGTCTTGCAGAGCAGCGAATTTCTCGTCTGCAGTGCCTTTGCCGCCAGAGATGATTGCGCCAGCATGGCCCATGCGCTTGCCCGGAGGAGCAGTCACACCAGCGATGTAGGAAACAACCGGCTTGGTCACGTGTGCCTTGATGTAGGCAGCCGCTTCTTCTTCAGCCGAACCGCCGATCTCGCCGATCATTACGATCGCTTCGGTCTTCGGGTCTTCCTGGAACAGTTTCAGGATGTCGATGAAGTTCGAACCCGGGATCGGGTCACCACCGATGCCGACGCAGGTCGACTGACCGAAACCGGCGTCAGTGGTCTGCTTCACAGCTTCGTAGGTCAGGGTGCCGGAACGCGAAACGATACCGACCTTGCCTGGCAAGTGAATGTGACCTGGCATGATGCCGATCTTGCATTCGCCTGGGGTGATCACGCCTGGGCAGTTAGGGCCGATCAGGACTACGCCCAGCTCGTCGCACTTAACTTTGGCGTCCAGCATGTCCAGGGTAGGAATGCCTTCGGTGATGCAGACGATCAGCTTGATGCCGCCGAATGCTGCTTCCAGGATCGAGTCCTTGCAGAAAGGAGCCGGAACGTAGATCACGCTGGCGGTAGCGCCGGTGGCAGCTACTGCGTCTTTGACAGTGTTGAACACTGGCAGACCCAGGTGCTCGGTGCCGCCTTTGCCAGGAGTAACGCCACCAACCATCTTGGTGCCGTATTCGATGGCTTGCTGGGTGTGGAAACTACCTTGCGAACCGGTAATACCCTGGCAGATAACTTTGGTGTCTTTATTGATCAGGACGCTCATTATTTGCCCTCCGCAGCTTTGACAACTTGTTGAGCAGCGTCGGTCAGGCTGGTAGCAGCGATGATGTTCAAACCGCTTTCTGCCAGTACTTTAGCGCCCAGCTCAGCGTTGTTACCTTCAAGGCGAACAACAACCGGGATTTTCACGCCGACTTCTTTCACAGCGCCGATGATGCCTTCGGCAATCATGTCGCAGCGAACGATGCCGCCGAAGATGTTGACCAGTACTGCAGCGACGTTGGTGTCGGACAGAATGATCTTGAACGCTTCAGTTACGCGTTCTTTGGTAGCGCCACCACCTACGTCGAGGAAGTTGGCTGGCTTGCCGCCATGCAGGTTGACGATGTCCATGGTACCCATGGCCAGGCCAGCACCGTTGACCATGCAGCCGATGTTGCCTTCCAGTGCCACGTAGTTCAGTTCGAACTTGGCAGCGTGCGCTTCGCGCGGATCGTCTTGCGACGGATCGTGGAAAGTCTTCAGCTTAGGCTGACGGTACATTGCGTTGGCGTCGATGTTGATCTTGGCGTCCAGGCAGTGCAGATCGCCGTCAGCCTTGATCACCAGCGGGTTCACTTCCAGCAGAGCCAGGTCGTGATCCTTGAACAGCTTGGCCAGACCTACGAAGATCTTGGCGAACTGAGCAACCTGCTTGCCTTCCAGACCCAGCTGGAATGCCAGCTCGCGACCCTGGAATGGCTGAGCGCCAACCAGTGGATCGATAGTGGCTTTCAGAATTTTTTCTGGAGTGTCGTGAGCGATTTTCTCGATGTCCACGCCACCTTCGGTGGAAGCCATGAACACGATGCGACGGCTCGAACGGTCAACGACAGCGCCCAGGTACAGCTCTTTAGCGATATCAGTGCACGATTCAACCAGGATCTTGGTGACTGGCTGGCCATTGGCGTCAGTCTGGTAAGTCACCAGACGCTTGCCCAGCCACTGCTGTGCGAAGGCTTTGGCGTCTTCTTTGCTGCGAACCAGCTTGACGCCGCCCGCTTTACCGCGACCACCGGCGTGGACCTGGGCTTTGACAACCCACTCGCTGCCGCCGATTTTGTCGCAAGCTTCTGCTGCTGCTTCCGGGGTGTCTACTGCGTAACCAGTGGAAACTGGCAGGCCGTATTCAGCGAACAGCTGCTTACCCTGATACTCGTGAAGATTCATGCTTTTTACCGTCTTCGTTAGGTACTGCGCATTCGGCGCTGCGCTCGTTTGAGTGCCGCGCCACCTGTGACTGCTGCTTGCGTAGCTGAGCTACGCAAGACTGCGTCCAGCGGACATTCCGCGGTGAGACTTGCTCGCAAGGCTCACGACGGGCCGTTACCGCCGTGGTTTCTTATTATGTCTTAACGCTTCTTGCGGTTGGCAATGTGGATGGCGCCGCCATTCACAGCCAGAGCAGCTTCGTGCAAGGCTTCAGACAGGGTCGGATGGGAGAAAACCATCATGCCCAGGTCTTCAGCGCTGGTGCCGAATTCCATACCGATCGCGCCCTGCTGAACCAGTTCTGCAGCGCTCGGACCAATCACGTGCACGCCCAATACGCGGTCAGTCTTGGCATCAGCGATGACCTTGACGAAACCACCGGTATCGTTGGCGGCCATGGCACGGCCGGAGGCGGCGAACGGGAAGGTGCCGACGTTAACTTCAACGCCTTCGGCTTTCAAGGCCTGCTCGGTTTTGCCAACCCACGCGATTTCCGGGTGAGTATAAATAACCGAAGGGATCAGGTCATAGTTCATCTGAGCCTTGTGGCCCTTGATGCGCTCGACAACCATGATGCCTTCTTCCGAAGCCTTGTGAGCCAGCATCATGCCGCGAACCACGTCACCAATGGCGAAAACGCCCGGTACAGTGGTGGCGCAGTGATCGTCAACGTGCACGAAACCGCGCTCGTCCAGGGTCACGCCACTGTCGGCAGCCAGCAGATCAGTGGTCACCGGACGGCGACCAACGGCTACGATCAGCTTGTCGAAAGTGATGGTCTGTTCGCCGTTGGCATCGGTGTAGTTGACAACGACTTCGTCGCCGTTGACTTTCGAGCCGGTCACGCGAGCGCCCAGCTTGATGTCCAGACCTTGTTTGGTCAGGGTTTTCAGCGCTTCCTTGGAAACAGCGGTATCCGCTGCCATCAGGAAGGTGTCCAGTGCTTCCAGGACAACCACTTCCGAGCCCAGACGCGACCATACCGAACCCAGTTCCAGACCGATCACGCCAGCGCCGATCACGCCCAGACGTTTAGGTACGGTCTGGAATTCCAGAGCGCCAGTCGAGTCGACGATGACTTTCTGATCGACCGGAGCCGGTGGAATGTCGATCGGACGCGAACCTGGAGCCAGGATGACGTTTTCAGCTTCGATGACTTCAACCGAGCCGTCCGGCTTGGTGACTTCGACTTTCTTGCCAGCCAGCAGTTTGCCGTGGCCCTGGATCGAAGTAACGCCGTTGGCCTTGAACAGGGTGGCAACGCCGCCGGTCAGGTTCTTGACGATGCCAGCCTTGCGGCCAACCATCGCTGCGACGTCCATTTTGACTTCGCCGGTCGAGATACCGTGAACGTTGAAGCTCTCTTTGGCTTCCTTGTACTTCCAGGAGCTGTCCAGCAGCGCCTTGGACGGAATGCAGCCGACGTTCAGGCAAGTACCGCCGAGGGCTTGCTTGCCTTCAGCGTCGGTGTACTTCTCGATGCAGGCAGTGGTGAGACCCAGCTGCGCGGCCTTGATGGCAGCAACATAGCCGCCAGGGCCGGCACCGATCACTACTACGTCAAATTTCTGCGACATTCAAAAAATCCTCTTTAGCGAAAAGCTTCAAGCCGCGCGCTCCAAGCCAGGCTGCCCTTTCCGGCAGCTTGAAGCTTGAAGCCCGCGACTGCTTCTATCAGATATCCAGCAACAGACGAGCCGGATCTTCCAGCAGGTTCTTGATGGTCACCAGGAAGGTCACAGCTTCTTTGCCATCGATCAGGCGGTGATCGTAGGACAGTGCCAGGTACATCATCGGACGGATCACGACCTGGCCGTTGATGGCCATCGGACGCTGGATGATGTTGTGCATGCCCAGAATCGCTGCCTGCGGCGGGTTGACGATCGGGGTCGACATCATCGAACCGAAGGTACCACCGTTGGTGATGGTGAAGGTACCACCGGTCATCTCGTCCATCGACAGTTTGCCGTCACGGGCTTTTTTGCCGAATGTTGCGATGCCGCCTTCGATTTCAGCCAGGCTCATCAGCTCGGCGTTACGCAGGACCGGTACAACCAGGCCACGGTCGCTGGAAACGGCAACGCCGATGTCAGCGTAGCCGTGGTAAACGATATCGCCGCCGTCGATCGACGCGTTGACAGCAGGGAAACGCTTCAGCGCTTCGGTAGCTGCTTTCACGAAGAACGACATGAAGCCCAGGCGTACGCCGTTGTGGGACTTCTCGAACAGATCCTTGTACTTCGAACGCAGCGCCATGACTTCGGTCATGTCGACTTCGTTGAAAGTGGTCAGCATCGCCATGTTCGACTGAGCTTCAACCAGACGCTTGGCCACGGTGGCACGAACGCGGGTCATCGGCACGCGCTTCTCGATGCGGTCGCCAGCGGCGAACACAGGAGCAGCGGCAGCTGGAGCAGCAGCCTTGGCAGGTGCGGCAGCCGGAGCAGCTTTCTTGGCAGCAACAGCAGCCACGACGTCTTCCTTGGTCACACGACCACCTTTGCCGGTGCCGGCAACGGAAGCGATGTTGATGCCGTTTTCTTCAGCCAGCTTGCGTGCAGCCGGAGCAGCAACAGGATCGTCTTCGCCTTCGGCAGCAGCCGGTGCAGCGGCAGCAGCCGGAGCAGCAGCGGCGGCTGGAGCAGCGGCAGCCGCGCCGCCTTCAACGATGGAGCCCAGGACTTCGTCGGACAGGACGGTCTCGCCCTCGCCCTTGACGATGGCGCCCAGCACGCCGTCGGCGGTAGCCAGAACTTCCAGTACGACTTTGTCAGTTTCGATGTCGACGATCAGTTCGTCGCGCTTGACGGCGTCGCCCGGTTGTTTGTGCCAGGTGGCAACGGTGCCATCGGCAACCGATTCCGGGAAAGTGGGGGCTTTGATCTCGATAGCCATTATCTGTGGTTCCTTAAATTCGGTTTCAGGTGCGCGAAGGCGTTAAACAGTAAAGGCGTCGTTCAGCAGTTTTTCCTGCTGTTCGGCGTGCATCGATGCGTAACCACATGCAGGTGCAGCAGAAGCCTCACGGCCCGCGTACTCAAGTACGAGAGACTTGTTGAGGTTGCTGATGCTGCGACGCAAGTGATGCTGGCTGCAGTACCAGGCACCCTGGTTCATCGGCTCTTCCTGACACCACACGGCATGCTTGACGTTGGTGTACGGAGCCAGGACTTCTTTCAAGTCGTCCTCAGGGAATGGATACAGCTGCTCGATACGCACGATGGCGATATCTTCACGGCCTTCGGCACGGCGTTTTTCCAGCAGGTCGTAGTAGACCTTGCCGCTACACAGAACAACGCGCTCGACCTTTTTCGGGTCCAGAACATCGATTTCCGGGATCACGGTCTGGAACGAACCTTCGGCCAGATCTTCCAGCGTCGAGATGGCCAGTTTGTGACGCAGCAGCGACTTCGGAGTCAGAACAACCAGTGGCTTGCGCAGCGGGCGAATCACCTGACGGCGCAGCAAGTGGTAGATCTGGGCCGGCGTGGTCGGCATGCACACCTGAATGTTGTGCTCGGCGCACAGCTGCAGGTAACGCTCAAGACGTGCCGAGCTGTGCTCAGGGCCCTGACCTTCGTAGCCGTGCGGCAACAGCATGGTCAGACCGCAGAGACGGCCCCACTTGTGCTCGCCGCTGGTGATGAACTGGTCGATAACAACCTGTGCACCGTTGGCGAAGTCGCCGAACTGGGCTTCCCAGATCACCAGCGCGTTTGGCGTGGTGGTCGAGTAACCGTATTCGAATGCCAGTACCGCTTCTTCCGACAGGAACGAGTCGTACAGGTCAAAGCGTGGCTGACCGTCGTACAAGTGCGCCAGAGGAATGTAGGTGCCCGCGTCTTTCTGGTTGTGCAGCACAGCGTGACGGTGCGAGAACGTACCGCGGCCGATGTCCTGACCAGTCATGCGGATCGGGTGACCTTCGAACGCGAGGGTCGCGTACGCCATGGTTTCGGCGTAACCCCAGTTGATCGGCAGGCCGCCGGCTTGCATCTTCTGACGGTCTTCGTAGATCTTCGCAACCTGACGCTGAACCACGAAGCCTTCCGGAATTTCCAGCAGCTTGGCAGACAGTTCTTGCAGGGTCTTCAGATCGAAACGCGTGTCGTGACGCGCAGTCCAGGCGTGGCCCAGATACGGACGCCAGTCCACGAACAGCTCTTTGTTCGGTTCTTTGACCAGCGATTTCACTACGTGCAGACCGTTGTCCAGCGCATTGCGGTACTCGTCAACCTTGGCCTGAACACGTTCAGCGTCCAGTACACCGGCCTGAGTCAGACGATCAGCGTACAGCTCACGGGTGGTGCGCTGCTTGGTGATCTGCTGGTACATCAGAGGCTGGGTGCCGCTTGGTTCGTCGGCCTCGTTGTGGCCGCGACGACGGTAGCAGACCAGGTCGATCACCACGTCACGCTTGAACTGCATGCGGTAGTCGATGGCCAGCTGGGTCACGAACAGCACGGCTTCCGGATCATCACCATTCACATGGAGGATCGGCGCCTGGATCATCTTCGCAACGTCGGTGGCGTACTCGGTGGAGCGCGAGTCCAGCGGGTTGCTGATGGTGAAACCAACCTGGTTGTTGATCACGATGTGCACGGTACCGCCGGTCTTGAAACCGCGGGTCTGCGACATCTGGAAGGTTTCCATGACCACGCCCTGACCTGCGAATGCAGCGTCACCGTGGATGGAGATCGGCAGAACCTTCTCACCGGTCGGGTCGTTACGACGATCCTGACGGGCGCGAACCGAACCTTCTACCACCGGGGAAACGATTTCCAGGTGGGACGGGTTGAACGCCATGGCCAGGTGAACTTCACCGCCTGCGGTCATTACGTTGGACGAGAAGCCCTGGTGGTATTTAACGTCACCGGAACCCAGCTCGACCTTCTTCTTGCCTTCGAACTCGTCGAACAGCTCGCGCGGGTTCTTGCCGAAGGTGTTGACCAGCACGTTCAGACGGCCACGGTGGGCCATGCCGATGACAACTTCCTTGGTGCCGTAGGAACCGGAACGCTGGATCAGTTCGTCGAGCATCGGAATCAGGCTTTCGCCGCCTTCCAGACCGAAACGCTTGGTGCCCGGGTATTTGGTGCCCAGGTATTTTTCCAGGCCTTCACCGGCAGTGACGCGCTCGAGCAGATGGCTCTTGATGTCGGCCGAGTACGTCGGACGACCGCGCACGCTTTCCAGACGCTGCTGGAACCACTGGCGCTGCTCGGAATCGGTGATGTGCGTAAATTCAGCGCCGATGGTGCGGCAATATGTCTGCTGCAACGCTTCGTGAATTTCGCGTAGGCTCGCTTCCTCTTTGCCGATGAACAGGTCGCCGGCACGGAAGGTCGTATCAAGATCGGCATTGGTCAAGCCGTAATGATTGATCGACAGGTCTGCAGGTGCAGGACGCTGCCACAGCCCCAGCGGGTCAAGCTGGGCTGCCTGGTGGCCACGCATACGGTAGGCCTGGATCAATCGCAGCACTTCAACTTGCTTCTTCTCGTGCTCACTGCTCACGCTCCCGGCGGAAACCGGTTGGGCGCGGCGCTGGTTCTTTGCCAGCAGCACGAAATGATCGCGAATTGTGGAGTGCGAAACATCAGTGGCAGAGTTGCCGTCGGCAGGCAACTTCTGAAAGTAGGTGCGCCACTCTTCTGGCACAGCGTTAGGGTCGTGCAGGTAGAGCTCATAAAGCTCTTCCACATAGGCAGCGTTTCCACCTGAAAGGTAGGCGCTGTTCCACATGCGCTGCATCACGCTTTCTTGCATGCTTGGTCACCCTCGGTTAGGGGAACACCATCGGCGCCAATACCGAGCAAACTTGCAGAAGTCCGAATGCAGCGACCAAAACAAGCCACTTAGGATCACGCTGATAGTCCGGGTACCAGCCCGGATGCCCCTGCTTGTCTCATTTCTTCAAAATAAGAGCTGCAGCTTGTGACTACTGCTCTGGTTATAGCCATGACGCGGGTTGAAGCCCGCGCCACAGCCTCTTCGGTACAGCGGTTCTACGGTTACAGCAGCTGAATCACACGCCGCTCGAAAGCAGCATGTTACGGATGTGACCGATGGCCTTAGTCGGGTTCAGGCCTTTCGGACATACGTTGACGCAGTTCATGATACCCCGGCAGCGGAATACGCTGAACGGGTCATCGAGCGAAGCCAGACGCTCGGATGTCTTGGTGTCGCGGCTGTCTGCCAGGAAGCGGTACGCTTGCAGCAGGGCAGCTGGACCCAGGAACTTGTCCGGGTTCCACCAGAAGGACGGGCACGAGGTCGAGCAGCAGGCGCACAGAATGCACTCGTACAGACCGTCGAGCTTTTCACGCTCTTCAGGGGACTGCAGACGCTCGATGGCCGGAGCCGGCGTGTCGTTCTGCAGGTATGGCTTAACCTTCTCGTATTGCTTGTAGAAGATGCTCATATCGACAACCAGGTCACGGATAACCGGCAAACCTGGCAGCGGACGAACGATCAACTTGTTGCCTTTCACTACGGCGGACAGCGGCGTGATGCACGCCAGACCGTTCTTGCCGTTGATGTTCATGCCGTCGGAGCCGCAGACGCCTTCACGGCAAGAGCGACGATAGGAGAAACCCTCGTCCTGCTCTTTGATCAGGGCCAGCACGTCCAGCACCATCAGGTCTTTACCACCGGTATCGACCTGGAATTCCTGCATGAACGGCGCAGCGTCCTGATCAGGGTTGTAGCGATAAACACTGACTTGCAACATGGCGGTCACCCTTAATAAGTCCGGACTTTAGGTTCGAAAGTCGGAACAGTCTTCGGCGAGAAGTTCACGGCACGCTTGGTGACGCGCTTGTCACCCGGGAAGTACAGGGTGTGGCACAGCCAGTTTTCGTCGTCACGATCTTCGAAGTCTTCACGGGCGTGAGCGCCGCGGGACTCTTTACGCACTTCGGCAGCGATGGCGGTAGCTTCAGCCACTTCCAGCAGGTTTTGCAGCTCGAGCGCTTCGATACGCGCAGTGTTGAACGCCTGCGACTTGTCGTTGATCTTCACGTTGGCGATACGCTTGCGCAGATCAGCCAGCTGAGCGATGCCCTTCTGCATGTATTCGCCGGTACGGAACACACCGAAGTAGTTCTGCATGCAGCTTTGCAGCTCGCGACGCAGGGTAGCCACGTCTTCACCATCGGTACGGCCGTTCAGCGCGTTCAGACGCGACAGGGCAGCTTCGATGTCGGCTTCGGTAGCGTCGTCGTATTCGATACCGTCGGTCAGCGCCTTTTCCAGGTGCAGGCCGGCAGCGCGGCCGAACACCACCAGGTCGAGCAGCGAGTTGCCGCCCAGACGGTTGGCACCGTGCACCGATACGCAAGCCACTTCGCCTACTGCGAACAGACCAGGAATGATCTGGTCCACGCCTTCGGCGTTCTGGGTGATCGCCTGACCATGGATGTTGGTGGCAACGCCGCCCATCATGTAGTGGCAGGTCGGAACAACCGGAACCGGCGCAACAACCGGGTCAACGTGAGCGAAAGTCTTCGACAGTTCGCAGATGCCTGGCAGACGGCTGTGCAGCACTTCCTCGCCCAGATGGTCGAGTTTGAGCATCACGTGGTCGCCATTCGGACCGCAACCGTTGCCGGCGATGATTTCTTTAACCATCGAGCGGGCAACCACGTCACGACCGGCAAGGTCTTTCGCGTTCGGAGCATAACGCTCCATGAAACGCTCGCCGTGCTTGTTGATCAGGTAACCACCTTCACCACGGCAACCTTCGGTAACCAGTACACCGGCGCCGGCGATGCCGGTCGGGTGGAACTGCCACATTTCGATGTCTTGTACCGGCACGCCAGCACGCAGGGCCATGCCGACGCCGTCACCGGTGTTGATCAGGGCATTGGTGGTGGATGCGTAGATACGGCCAGCACCGCCGGTGGCCAGTACGGTGGCCTTGGCGCGGATGTAGGAGGTTTCGCCGGTTTCGATGCAGATCGCGATCACACCGACGAACTCGCCTTCCTGGTTTTTCACCAGGTCGACAGCGTAGTACTCGTTCAGGAACGTGGTACCGGCTTTCAGGTTGCCCTGATAAAGGGTGTGCAGCAGAGCGTGACCAGTACGGTCGGACGCTGCGCAGGTACGAGCAGCCTGGCCGCCCTTACCGTAATCCTTGGACTGACCGCCGAACGGACGCTGGTAGATACGGCCTTGCTCGGTACGCGAGAACGGCAGACCCATGTGGTCCAGCTCGAAAACGGCAGCCGGGCCTTCCTGACACATGTATTCGATCGCGTCCTGGTCACCGATATAGTCGGAGCCCTTGACGGTATCGTACATGTGCCAGCGCCAGTCATCGTTCGGGTCAGCGGACGCGATCGCACAGGTGATGCCGCCCTGGGCGGATACAGTGTGCGAGCGGGTCGGGAAAACCTTGGTGATCACGGCAGTCTTGTGACCGCCTTGTGCCAGCTGCAGCGCAGCGCGCATGCCGGCACCGCCACCACCAATAATGATGGCGTCGAAAGAAATCGTTGGAATGTTAGCCATGACTCAGATACCCCAGAGAATCTGCACACCCCAGACGAAGTAAGCGAACATCGCAACGCCGCATACTGCCTGGAAAAGGAAACGTATAGCCGTCGCGGACTTGCCGAACGCCATTGGCGTCAGGTAGTCAGTCGCGATGGTCCACATGCCGACCCAGGCGTGAGCGCCGAGAGCAACAAGGGCCAGGAGGCTGAAAATACGCATCCCGTTGTGGGCGAACAGTTCATGCCACTGGGCGTACTCGAGGCCTGGGTGGGCCACGACGTATCCGATCAGAAAGATGAAGTAAGCCGCGAGAACGACCGCCGACACACGCTGCGCCATCCAGTCATAGAGGCCCGAACGCGAGAGGTTCGTGACGTTAGTTACCATATCCAGACTCCTGCCAGAACGATTACCACCACGGAAACGGCGATAACGATTTTCGAGCCCAGCTTGCCGCCTTCCAGCGTCTCGCCGATGCCCATGTCCATGATCAAATGGCGCACACCGGCAACCAGGTGATACAGCAGAGCGGACAGGATGCCCCAAATCACTAGCTTGGCTAGCGGACTGGTCAGACACGCTTTCACCTGACCGAAGCCTTCCTCGGAGCTCAGCGACTTGTCCAATGCGTAAAGCATGATGGCCAGGCTGACAAAGAGGATGACACCGGAGATACGGTGAAGAATGGACGTGTAAGCAGTGACTGGGAGTTTGATGGTCCTTAGGTCTAGGTTTACAGGTCGTTGGCTTTTCACGGCTTTTTTTTCACACTGAAGAGCCCCTAACAATCAGGGCAAAGTTGTTGGGGAGTGCACTGGTCAGGTAACCACCACCCAGGGATGCGACCCCCAATGAAAGCAAGCCCAAAAGCCCTTGGCGGTCGGTGGCCGAGTATAGACAGTTAGGCTACTAATGACAACGCAATCACCTACCCCCAATAGCTGATTGCACAAGTCGCATAAAAGGCGTAAATGGCAGTCAATTTCGAGGAAAAAGTGCGCTTAAAGCCTTCTGGAGCAAGACTTTAGGCAAATTGACATTCGAATTTATCTCACTATAGTGGTGCGGGCCCTGCGTGGGGGGTCTGTCTGATGGTTCAAGCATAAATAGGAGGCCACATGGCTGACAAAAAAGCGCAGTTGATCATCGAGGGCGCAGCCCCCGTCGAGCTGCCCATTTTAACCGGCACCGTTGGTCCCGATGTAATCGATGTTCGGGGCCTGACGGCCACGGGCCGCTTCACTTTCGACCCGGGTTTCATGTCGACCGCCTCGTGCGAATCGAAGATCACCTATATCGACGGCGACAACGGCATTCTGTTGCACCGCGGCTACCCGATCGAACAGCTGGCTGAAAAGTCGGACTACCTGGAAACCTGCTACCTGCTGCTCAACGGCGAACTGCCGACCGCAGAACAGAAGGCCCAGTTCGTCAGCACCGTGAAAAACCACACCATGGTTCACGAGCAGCTGAAAACCTTCTTCAACGGCTTCCGTCGCGACGCCCACCCGATGGCCGTCATGTGCGGCGTAGTCGGTGCCCTCTCGGCCTTCTACCACGACTCCCTGGACATCAATAACCCGCAGCATCGCGAAATCTCCGCGATCCGTCTGGTTGCCAAGATGCCAACCCTGGCAGCGATGGTTTACAAGTACTCCATGGGCCAACCCATGATGTACCCGCGCAACGACCTGACGTACGCGGAAAACTTCCTGCACATGATGTTCAACACCCCGTGCGAGATCAAACCGATCAGCCCGGTACTCGCCAAGGCCATGGACCGGATCTTCATCCTCCACGCCGACCACGAGCAGAACGCATCGACTTCCACCGTGCGTCTGGCAGGCTCCTCGGGTGCCAACCCGTTCGCCTGTATCGCCGCCGGTATCGCCGCACTGTGGGGCCCTGCCCACGGCGGCGCGAACGAAGCCGTGTTGACCATGCTTGACGAGATTGGCGATGTGTCCAACATCGACAAGTTCATCGCCAAGGCCAAGGACAAGAACGATCCGTTCAAGCTGATGGGCTTCGGTCACCGCGTTTACAAGAACCGCGATCCTCGCGCGACTGTAATGAAGCAGACCTGCGACGAAGTACTGAAGGAACTGGGCATCAACAATGATCCGCAACTCGAACTGGCCATGCGCCTGGAAGAGATCGCGCTGACCGACCCGTACTTCATCGAGCGCTCGCTGTACCCGAACGTCGACTTCTACTCGGGGATCATCCTCAAGGCGATCGGCATTCCAACCAGCATGTTTACTGTGATCTTTGCTTTGGCACGTACTGTTGGCTGGATCTCCCACTGGAAAGAAATGCTCTCCAGCCCGTACAAGATTGGCCGTCCGCGCCAGCTGTACACCGGCTATGAGTCGCGTGATATCACCAAGCTGGAAGACCGCAAATAAGACCTGTCTTGCGATAACGTCTTGAGTTGTATCGGGAACGGCCTCTATTTATATAGGGGCCGTTTTTGTTTGTCCGGGATTTGGGGATTGGGGACATATCCGTTGCTGCGGGTGCTGCCGCTGGCGGTTTCGCTCTTACAGCGAGTCCCTTTTTCAAACGCCAAAAAGGAACCAAAAGGCTTGGCCCCGGCGTACGGCACTTCGCTGAGGCTCAGTGTTCCCTCGCTACGGTGTCCATCCGGGGGCATCGCCTACGGTTTGCTTCGCTGCACCTCCTCTCGATGTATGCGGCTTCGCCGCACGGCGCTGCGCGCCTAGCCCCTGATGGACACCTACGCTCGGCCTGCCGAAGGGGCCTGAAGATCAAAAGCCAAAGCCAAAGCCAAAGCAAGATCAAAAGCCCCTCACGGTAAAGACCGGGTACATCCTTTACGTTTGAGACCGGGGACATGGTTTACAGGTATCAATCATGGTCAGGAGGTACTGACCATGCCCTGGAGTCAAGAGTCCCCGATGGATCAGCGAAGCAAACCGTAGGCGCTGCGCCCGGATGGATCCCGGAGCGAAGGAACCCCGAGCCTCAGCGAGCGGGCCGGACGTAGGAGCAAGCCTTTTTGGTTACTTTTTCGGCGTCTGGAAAAAGTGACCCGCCGTAAGGGCGGAACCCTAAGCCGCCGTTACCACAACAACGGATATGTACCCATTCCCACAAAAAACCCAGCCCGCCCGATAACCGCCCACAAAAAAAAATGCCCCGATCTCTCAACCGGGGCATTTCAGTCAAAACATGTAATCAGCTGTTAGTGCGAAACCGCCCCACTCGCCCCAAGGCCAGTCTGCGAACGCACAAACTGCGGGAAGAACAGCGCCCGCTCGTTCTCGGCCGCCGCCGACTTGTCAGTGATCGAGAAGAACCAGATGCCGATGAACGCAATGATCATCGAAAACAGCGCCGGGTACTCGTAAGGGAAGATCGCCTTCTCGTGATGCAGAATCTGCACCCAAATGGTTGGACCAAGGATCATCAGCCCCACGGCACTGATCAACCCCATCCAGCCACCCACCATTGCACCGCGGGTGGTCAGCTTCTTCCAGTACATCGAAAGCAGCAGTACCGGGAAGTTGCAACTCGCCGCAATCGAGAACGCCAGGCCAACCATGAACGCAATGTTCTGGCTTTCGAACAGGATACCCAGGCCAATAGCCAGAACACCCAGTGCAATAGTGGTGATCTTCGACACGCGAATCTCATCCTTGTCGTTGGCCTTGCCCTTCTTGATCACGCTGGCATACAGGTCGTGAGACACCGCTGAGGCACCGGCCAGTGTCAAACCAGCCACTACCGCCAGAATGGTCGCAAACGCCACCGCCGAGATGAAGCCAAGGAAAATACTGCCACCCACCGCGTCAGCCAGGTGCACCGCCGCCATGTTGTTGCCGCCGAGCAGAGCGCCCGCCGCATCTTTGAAGGCCGGGTTGGTGCTGACCAGCAGGATCGCGCCGAAGCCGATGATGAACGTCAGGATGTAGAAGTAGCCAATGAAGCCGGTTGCATACAGCACGCTCTTGCGCGCTTCCTTGGCGTCACTCACGGTGAAGAAGCGCATCAGGATGTGCGGCAGGCCGGCGGTACCGAACATCAGCGCCAGGCCCAGGGAGAATGCCGAAATCGGATCTTTCACCAGGCCGCCCGGGCTCATGATCGCCTCACCTTTAGGGTGGACCTTGATCGCCTCGGAGAACAGCATGTTGAAATCGAAGTTGACGTGCTTCATCACCATCAGCGCCATGAACGAGGCACCGGACAGCAACAGCACCGCCTTGATGATCTGCACCCAGGTGGTCGCCAGCATGCCGCCGAACAGCACGTAAAGGCACATCAGGATGCCCACCAGAATCACCGCGACATAGTAGTCGAGGCCGAACAGCAGCTGGATCAGCTTGCCGGCACCGACCATTTGCGCGATCAGGTAGAACGCCACCACCACCAGCGAACCGCAGGCAGACAGGGTGCGGATCTGAGTTTGCCCGAGGCGATAGGACGCCACGTCGGCAAAGGTGTATTTACCCAGGTTGCGCAGGCGTTCGGCGATCAGGAACAGAATGATCGGCCACCCCACCAGGAAGCCGATCGAGTAGATCAGGCCATCGTAGCCGGAGGTGAACACCAGCGCGGAAATCCCCAGGAAGGACGCTGCCGACATGTAGTCACCGGCAATCGCCAGACCGTTCTGGAACCCGGTGATCTTGCCGCCCGCCGCATAGTAGTCGGCGGCCGACTTGTTGCGTTTGGACGCCCAGTAGGTGATGCACAGAGTGGCACCGACGAACACCACGAACATGGCGATCGCGGCGACGTTGAGCGGTTGTTTGTGGACTTCGCCGGTCAAGGCGTCAGCGGCCCAGACTGCCGGAGCGAACGCTGCGATGCTCAAAAGAGCCAGTAGACGCCGGATCATTGCTGAGCCTCCTTGAGAATCGCATTGTTCAGGTCGTCGAACTCGCCATTGGCGCGCCGTACGTAGATAGCGGTCAGGATGAAAGCCGAGACAATCAGGCCGACACCGATCGGGATGCCCCAGGTAATGGATGATTCGGGACTGATCTTGGCACCGAGCACTTGCGGCCCGTAAGCGATCAGCAGGATGAAGGCGGAGTAAAGCCCTAGCATGATCGCCGAGAGTATCCAGGCGAATCGTTCCCTTTTCTTCACCAGCTCCTTGAAGCGCGGGCTGTTTTGAATCGAGAGGTAAATGCTGTCGTTCATTGTTTTTATCCTCGCAGCACAGATTATTGTTGGAACGTATCCACTGTATGCGGCTGCGGAACGGCTTCCAGACGACCTTAGTATTAGAACGACATGACACTTTCGCCAATTTTCGGACTGTAAAGAGCCGAAATAATCGGAAATGACCTCTCAAACAGCCACAAACCCTGTGAACCACGCTGCGCCAGAAACAAATGTGGGAGCGGGCTTGCTCGCGAAGGCGTCCTGTCAGTCAACAATCTGGTTGACTGATCCGACGCTTTCGCGAGCAAGCCCGCTCCCACAGGGGCAGTGCTTTATCCGGGGTTATTTGGTCCAGTCGGCTACGCGATCCGGGTGTTTGGCGACCCAATCCTTGGCCGCGGCTTCAGGTTTGGCGCCGTCCTGAATCGCCAGCATGACTTCGCCGATCTCGTCTTTCGACGCCCACTGGAAATTCTTCAGGAACTTGGCCACTTCCGGGGCCTTGGTGGCGAGTTCCTTGCTGCCGATGCTGTTCACGGTTTCAGCCGCGCCATACACGCCTTTCGGGTCGTCAAGGAAGCGCAGTTTCCACTTGGCGAACATCCAGTGCGGCACCCAACCGGTGACGGCAATCGATTCGTTCTTCTTCTCGGCCCGGGTCAGCTCGGCAATCATGCCGGCACCGGAACTGGCCTTGAGGGTGTATTTGTCCAGGCCATAATCCTTGATCGCCTGATCAGTCTTGAGCATCACGCCTGAACCGGCGTCGATGCCGACAATACGGTTTTTGAAGCTGTCGTCGGTTTTCAGGTCTTCGATCGATTTCGCTTTGACGTACTCCGGCACGATCAGGCCGATTTTCGCATCCTTGAAGTTCGGGCCGTAATCGACGACCAGATCCTTGTTCTTCGCCCAGTATTCGCCGTGGGTGACCGGCAGCCACGCCGAGAGCATCGCATCGAGTTTGCCGGTGGCCACGCCCTGCCACATGATCCCGGTGGCGACGGCTTGCAGTTTCACGTCGTAGCCGAGTTTCTGCTTGATCACTTCGGCCGCCACGTGGGTGGTCGCAACGCTGTCGGACCAGCCGTCAACGTAACCGATGTTCAGGGTCTGTTTTTCAGCGCTGGCGAAAGTGGAGCTCATCGCAAGCACCAGAGCGGCACCTGCGCCTAAAAGTCGTCGCATCTTCATCGTTACTTCCCCGAAATGCTGCGCCCGACGGATGCCGGGCATCGTCAACGTATTGTTATGGTGCACAGCGCCCCCATCACGCCCGACCGCAAACTCGCTCGTACGACAGTGGAGTACTGACGCTTTCGATCATCAACCTGACGCCCGCTGCGACCTGCTCTGGCAACGACCTCAAGACAACGAGAAACGACATCAGAAAGCCATTAATCGCGTCTGAATAAATGACGCCAAATAATCCGCCCGAACTTTGCATGGGCAAATGATGCAGGCCACCAACCCGCGGATAAATGCAGGTAACATGCGTCGCTTTGCAGCCACTCGGCCTGATCATGTCCGCGACTTCCCGCTTTCCGCTTGTTCCCTATTTCTTCGCTTGCCTGCTTGGCCTGTTTGCCCTTGGCGGTTTCTGGTACGGCCTCGGCAAACCGGTGATCCTGCCGGACGCCGCCACCCCGACGCACAAGTTGCAATGCGCCTCCTACACGCCGTTCGACAAGGATCAGTCGCCGTTCGACGTGCCGTTCAAGCTGCGTCCGGAACGTATGGACGCCGACCTCGCCCTGCTGGCGACGCGCTTCGAATGCATCCGCACCTACTCGATGACCGGCCTCGAAGCCCTGCCCGAGCTGGCGCGCAAGCACGGTTTGAAATTGATGATCGGTGCCTGGGTCAACAGCAACCCGGTGGACACTGAAAAAGAAGTCGATCTGCTGATCGCCTCGGCCAACGCCAACCCGGACGTGGTCAGTGCGGTGATCGTCGGCAACGAGGCCTTGCTGCGCAAGGAAGTCACCGGCGCGCAACTGGCCAGACTGATCAACAAGGTCAAAAGCCAGGTCAGGCAGCCGGTCACGTATGCCGATGTCTGGGAGTTCTGGCTCAAGCATCCGGAAGTCGCGCCGGCCGTGGATTTCCTGACCATTCACTTGCTGCCGTACTGGGAAGACGATCCGTCGAACATCGACGTCGCCCTGCAACACGTGGCGGATGTGCGTCAGGTGTTCGGCAACAAGTTCGCGCCCAAAGACGTGATGATCGGCGAGACCGGCTGGCCCAGCGAAGGCCGCCAGCGCGAGACCGCCCTGCCGAGCCGGGTCAATGAAGCCAAATTCATTCGTGGTTTTGTCGCGATGGCCGAGAAGGAAGGCTGGCATTACAACCTGATCGAGGCGTTCGACCAGCCATGGAAGCGTGGCAGCGAAGGTGCGGTCGGTGGCTACTGGGGCCTGTTCGACGCGGATCGTCAGGACAAGGGCGTACTCGCCGGGCCGGTGACCAACGTGCCGTACTGGAAGGAATGGCTGGGCCTGGGCGGGCTGATTTTCCTCGGCACGCTGCTGCTCGGCGGCCGGGTGCGCAGCACACAATCAGCATTGATCCTGCCGCTGCTCGGCGCGGTGGCCGCCTGCTCGATCGGCGCCTGGGGCGATCTGGCGCGGGTGACCACGCGGTTTGCCGGCGAATGGCTGTGGGTCGGTTTGCTGACAGCGTTGAACCTGCTGGTGCTGGCGCATGCTGCGCTGACCTTGAGCAGCCGCCAGGGTTGGCGTGAACGCGCGTTCAATCTGCTGGAGCGCCGCGCCGGTTGGCTGGTTGCCGTAGCAGGTTTTGCTGCAGCGGTGATGATGCTGGAGATGGTGTTCGACGCACGTTATCGCAGCTTCGCCAGCATGGCGTTCATTCTGCCGGCGCTGGTGTACGTGTGCCGTCCGGTCAGCGTGCCGCGCCGGGAAATCGCCCTGCTGACCTTTATCGTTGGCGCCGGCATTGCGCCGCAGTTATTTGTGGAAGGGTTGCAGAACCAGCAGGCCTGGGGTTGGGCGCTAGTGAGTGGGCTCATGGTGGCGGCGTTGTGGCGCTGCCTGCGGGTTCGCAACCGCTGATCTCCAGAGGCCAATCTTGCCCCTTCGCGAGCAAGCCCGCTCCCACATCTGATCGGGTTCCTCCAGCTGGAACGCAATCAGATGTGGGAGCGGGCTTGCTCGCGAAGGCAGACGGTCAGGCGCTACGGGACGCCCGGACCAGGCGCAACCCGCCAATCACCAGCGCAAACACCGCTAACGTGGTGTTGTAAAGCGCCAGTGCCGGCAGCCCGAACACCAGCGCCAGCACCGCCAGCCACCACCCTGCCCGCCCGGGCAAGACAAAACCGAGCAGCGCCGTACCCAGCGCGGCCCAGCCCAGCACCTTGAAGTGAATCATCAGCCCCAGGTTCGAACGCACCGAACACTCCCAGCGGCTGGCCTCATCGACGCAGATGCCGACCCACTGCCCATCCTCCATGAAGCCATAACGCGCGCCATAACTGGCCGCCAGCCATAACGGCAGCAGAACGAGCAACAGGATCACGGGCAAGCGGCGGGACATGAATCACTCCAATCTACGGAAATCGGCGGCCAGCTTAATCGGACTTGCACCGTTGGCAAGCACTAACAACTGTTAACTGGTCATCCGCGACGTGCAAAGTGTATCGTCCAGCTACTATTACCCCGAATTCTGCCTGTTTGGTGCCGCCGCATGGCACTTTGGCGCAAACCCGGTGGTCATAGCCTGCGAACCTCATTCGGCACCTTCCTCTAAGGGATCTAGTCATGCTCCGTTCCTTGCGCTTCGCCGCGCTGTTCAGCGGCCTTATTCTGAGTGCGTCCGCACTGGCGGTGGATATCGATGCCGCCAGCTATGGCTATCCCCTGACCAACCCGTTCGAGGCGACCATCGCCACGACGCCGCCGGACCTGCGCCCGGAACTGCCGTCCAACGAGGACATCAACCAGTCCGACCACAGCATTACCCTGCGCCCGGAACGGGCGTTCATCCTCCCGGACAATTTCTGGGCGGTGAAGAAACTCACCTACCGCATCGCCGAGCAGGACAAACCGGCCCCGCTGATCTTCCTGATCGCCGGCACCGGCGCGCGCTTTGACAGCACGCTCAATGAATACCTGAAAAAGCTCTACTACAAGGCCGGCTACCACGTCGTGCAGTTGTCGTCGCCGACCAGCTTCGACTTCATCAGCGCCGCTTCACGTTTCGCCACGCCCGGCATCACCAAGGAAGACGCCGAAGACATGTACCGGGTGATGCAGGCCGTCCGCGCGCAGAACCCGAAACTGCCGGTTACCGAGTATTACCTGAGCGGCTACAGCCTTGGCGCCCTGGATGCCGCGTTCGTCGCGCACCTGGACGAAACCCGACGCAGCTTCAACTTCAAGAAAGTCCTGTTGCTCAACCCGCCGGTCAACCTCTACACCTCGATCAGCAACCTCGACAAGCTGGTGCAGACCGAAGTCAAAGGCATCAATAACAGCACCACGTTCTATGAACTGGTGCTGGGCAAGCTGACCCGCTACTTCCAGCAGAAGGGCTACATCGACCTCAACGACGCCCTGCTCTACGACTTCCAGCAGTCCAAACAGCACCTGACCAACGAGCAGATGGCGATGCTGATCGGCACCTCGTTCCGCTTCTCGGCGGCCGACATTGCCTTTACTTCGGACCTGATCAACCGTCGCGGCCTGATTACCCCGCCGAAATTCCCGATCACCGAAGGCACCAGCCTCACGCCGTTCCTCAAGCGTGCGCTGCAATGCGATTTCGACTGCTACCTGACCGATCAGGTGATCCCGATGTGGCGCGCCCGTACCGACGGCGGCAGCCTGCTGCAACTGATCGATCAGGTCAGCCTGTACGCCCTGAAGGATTACCTGCATGACAGCCCGAAAATCGCCGTCATGCACAATGCCGACGACGTGATCCTCGGCCCCGGCGACCTGGGCTTCCTGCGCAAGACCTTTGGTGATCGCCTGACCGTTTATCCGTACGGCGGCCATTGCGGCAACCTTAACTACCGCGTCAACAGCGACGCCATGCTGGAGTTCTTCCGTGGCTAAATATCTCCTGCTGATTGCAGCGCTCCTCAGTGCAGGCGTGGCCCAGGCCGACAACAGCAAAGCCAATGCGCCAGTGGTGGTCGACAGCGACGGGTTCAAGGAGCCGCTGTCCAAACTCAAGTTCAACCCGGGGCTGGACCAGCGTGAGTTCGAGCGTTCGACGCTCAACGCACTCAACGTCTATGACCCGCTGGAATCGTGGAACCGCCGCGTCTACCACTTCAACTACCGCTTCGACCAATGGGTGTTCCTGCCGGTGGTCGACGGTTATCGCTACGTGACGCCAAGCTTCCTGCGCACCGGGGTGAGCAATTTCTTCAACAACCTTGGCGACGTGCCGAACCTGGTCAACAGCCTGCTGCAGTTCAAGGGCAAGCGTTCGATGGAAACCACCGCGCGGCTGCTGCTCAACACCACCATCGGCGTCGCCGGTCTGTGGGACCCGGCCACCGCCATGGGCCTGCCGCGCCAGAGCGAAGACTTCGGTCAGACCCTGGGCTTCTACGGCGTACCGGGCGGCGCTTACTTCGTGCTGCCGATCCTCGGCCCGTCGAACATTCGTGATACCGCCGGGCTGGCCGTGGACTACACCGCCGAATCGGCGATCAACTACCTGAACGTGTCGAAAGTCAGCGAAAACCACCCGGAAATCTGGGCCCTGCGCGCGGTCGACAAGCGCTACCAGACCAACTTCCGCTATGGCCAGATGAACTCGCCGTTCGAGTACGAGAAAGTTCGCTACGTGTACACCGAGTCGCGCAAACTGCAGATAGCCGAGTAAACCCTCCCAACCGCTGGCAAGCGCCGACCTTGTCGAGCTTGTCAGCGCGTCTTCACGCCCGACATTTTTGTCATGCCTGCCCTTCTGCGCCCGCCCGGGTAAAGACTGCCACTGCCATTTCGTCTTTCAGACAGGCGCTGCTCGTTTAACGAACTCGTGAGTCAAAGCCACAAGCAGATTCGAAATCGAAAACAAAAATTTAAATGTGAATTTTTTATTAACATTCTGTGACAGCTTATGTAGACTCGCCTCAACACTGCCAAGGATGCAATGACGTGTTCAACGATATTCAAGGAATGATATCGGCTCTCCCTTATCCTCCCTTTCGACGCTGGTCTACCCGATATCTGCAACCTGTAGGTCGCAGCGGACTTTATTATTCAAGACTCAGCGAAACTTGCGCATAGCCTGTCGCTCGGCTTATCAGTAATACATCCATCGATACATTTCAATATGCCGTCCGAATGGCATGGAGTGTCGTGCATCTTCAATTAGCTGCGGATGAATTACTACAGCGATCAGCGTCGGCAATGCATTGATCCAACCACTTCAATCTGCACTTGTCGCGGGTTTGAAAAACGGCCGTCATCAACATGCATACTTCAATAAAAACCGGTATCACTCAATATATCTCCGAGATGCCACTGTTCATCTGGATATTGTTTATCGGCACCTTTGTCACCCGTGCAACTTCAATGATGGTCTGGCCGTTTATCTCGATCGTGCTGTACACCCGGTTCGGTTTCAGTGCGACGTTTATCGGCCTGATCCTGACACTGTCCATCGCCCTGTCCTCGATAGCGAGTTTTTACAGCGGTTACCTGTCGGACAAAATCGGCCGCTTGAAAATCATCGTGCTGGGCTGCGTCGTGGCTGCAAGCTCTTACCTGCTACTGGGCATCAGCAGCAGCGCTTATGGCTACATTGCCGGGACTCTGCTGGCAAACCTGTCGTGGGCACTGGTCAACAACCCGATCAAAACCATCATCGGCGATGTCATCGAATCTCGGCCTCTGGTCGAGCGCGCCATGCATCTGCGCTACTTTTTCCTCAACGCCGGTGCGGCGACAGGTCCCTACTTCGGGCTCAAACTGGGAATCTCCGCCGACTCCCTGTCCTTCGTCCTGGTAACCCTGTCCTATGTGCTGCTGCTGGTCGGCGTGGTGGTCTTCGGCAAAGGTGTGACCCTCAAGGCGGTCAATACCACCAGTTTCAAAAGCACCATGGGCGTGCTCGCCAAAGACCATCTGTTCCTGGCGCTGGTGATCAATAACATCATCATGATGTTCATCTTTGGCAGTTTTGACTCCAGCCTGCCGCAACTGATGGCCGCCCTTGCCTTCGAAGGTTACCTGCCCTTTGTCGCCTCGTTGATCGTTTTGCATGCCTCGACAATCGTGATACTGCAATTGCCGCTTGCCAGTGCACTGTCGTCGGTATCACTGAACACCAAGATTTATCTTGGCTCGGCCCTGTTGATCCTCGGCGAGGCCGGCTTTGCCTTGGCCGCGCACAACTACGACATCAAGGCGTTGTGGTACGGCGCTGTATTGCTCATGAGTATCAGCCAGACCCTGCTCTTTCCGTGCATCAACATGTTTGTCGACAGCCTGGCGCCGCCCAATCTGCGAGGTGCCTACTTTGGTGCCGCATCGTTATACAGCATCGGCTTTTCTCTCTCGCCGATTGTCGGCGGGTTGTTTATACAGAACCTCAGCGGAACCGCACTTTATATATTCCTGACATTGTCCAGCCTGCTGATGACGCTCATCTTCATGGGGATTTTCCGATTGAGGAAGTCCACGGACGAAACAGCTCGCCCCGTAGCAAACATCGAGACTTCGCCCACCACTGGCTAATCACTCGACGCAGAACTTGCAAAGCTCCATCGCTGCACGCCAATCAAGTTGGTGCGGAGTTTCTTTGCCTGAATAAACCATTTTCTCGAACTTCTCGACTTTCAGGAAAGCCTCATGAATACGCCGATTTATGACCTCATCCTATGTGGCGCCGGCCCGGCCAACATCTCGCTGTTGCCTGATCTTATTCAGAATGAACAAATACAGCGCTGCCTGATACTTGAGAAATCCAGCACATTGGGCAGCGGTGAAATCGGTCAATACCGGATCACTGCCAACTCGCTGGGCGGGGTCTTTCTGGAAAAATTCCAGGACCGCACGGACGACTTGAGTCGATTCCTGCAGGGCACGCCAGAATGGACGTATTTCACCGAACGCCGGGGTGAGGCGGTAGAGCTGCGTCATGTCGGACGCTTCCTCGAACACATCGGCACCTACGTGTCCCGGCACAAGGCGCTCTACAAACGCTTTGAAATTTCCACACAGTCGACCGTCAGCGAAATCCGCCTGACCGCGCAGGGTCACTACTGCGTCAGCTATCTGCTCGATGGCCAGCGCGTACAGGCGACGTGCAAGAAAATCATCTTCAACATCGGTGGCCGGCTGAATCAAGCCACCTTGCAGCACCCGCAACACAACATCAATTCGGATTCGCTGCTCAAGGGTGAACACGACCAGGCGCTGCAAAGCGGCAAATACCGCAACCTGGCCATCGTCGGTTCTTCGCACAGCGCCGTTTCCTGCCTGATCCGTCTGGTGGAGCAACTGGACTTTCCAGGCACCATCACCTTGCTGACCAAGCGCGATTTCAAGTTGTTCTTCGACTCCCCCGCCTCTGCGCGCGAGCAACACTATCCGTTTGTCGATGCCGATATCTGCCAGGCCAGCCAAAGGGTCAATCGTTATTCGGGCCTGCGATATGACTCGTTCGAGTTCGCTCGCAAGATCAAACAAGGCCTGATCCGCAACCTGAACATCGTCGACATCGCGCAGGCCTCCGCCGATCAGATCCTGAACCTGATCGCGCAATCGGACCTGCTGATTCACAGCACCGGATACAAGGCCGGGCTGGTGCCGATACTGGATGTCGATGGCACGGCGCTGGAACTGCAACAGGACGATTTCGGATTGCTCACCAACCAGCAACTCAACCCGGTCACCCGCGAAGGTCGAGTACTGGAAAACTTCCATACATTCGGCCTCGGGGCCGGGATCAAGACCGGTGGAGACAGCGGCGGCGAGGAGAGCTTTCACGGCAGGATCGACGGCGTGTGGATGTACCAGCACGTGGTGCCCGGACTCATTTTCGTTAAATAAGGAAATTACAATGAATAATCAGACAGCCATCATTCTTTGCGCCGGGCGCGGAAGCCGCCTGGGCAAGCGCACGCGCCACACGCCCAAGCCCTTGGTGAAAACCAACAATATCGCGTTCATCGACAACGCCCTGAACAACCTCGAAACACTGGGTATCAAACACGTAGTCGTCGTGGTCGGCTATCAGTCGGAGACCATTACCGCTCATCTTCGGGCGATGGACACCGGCATCACCTTCGAATTCGTGAGCAACCCGGACTGGGCCACGACCAATAACATCTACTCGCTGTACCTCGCCCGCGAACACATTACGCAGAACACCCTGATCATCGAGGGCGACATTTACTTCTCGGCCTCCAGCCTGCAACAGTTGCTGCAGAAGCCGGGGGATCTGGTCGCCCTGGTGTCGCCGCTGGGCAAGAACATGGAAGGCACCTACGCCATCCTCGAAGAAGCTCGGCTGCAAGGCTTCGGCTCGACCAAGGACATCGGCCACGAGGCTTGTGACGGACAATACAAGACCGTCAACCTGTACCAGGTCGGGTCAGCCACGTTCGCCGAACACATCAAAAAACAACTCGCCAGCAACGTCAGAAAAAACAACCTCAACGCCTACTACGAAGACGTATTCAAGAAAGCATCGCTTGAGGGCAAGTGGGATATTCAGACAGTCATCGTCCCGGCAACCGAATGGTATGAGGTCGACAACTATTACGACCTGACGATCTGCAACTACATTTCCAGTCGTGACCGCCTGGGCTTCGTTCAGAACCGCCACGGCGGTTACTGGCGCTACCCGATGCTGGATTTCGCCTTGATCTACAACTTTCATTTCCCGCCACAGCAGATGAAAGACAAGATCAAGGCCAACTTTGACCACATTTTCCTCAACTACCCCGGCGCCAGACGACTCATCGAGGAGTCACTCTGCGAATTCCTCGGCGTCTCCCCAAGACACCTGTGCGTGGCCAATGGCGCGGCGGAAATCATCAAACTGCTACCGTCCGTGTATGCCGGCAGCGCGCTCGTGACCGTGCCGTCCTTCAACGAATACGCCAACGTCTTTGGTGAACAGCGCACGCTCTGCCACTACACGCGGGAAGAGGACGACTTCGCGATCGACATCGATGCGCTGCTCGCTACCTGCCGGCAACAGCGCCCTGAGGTGGTGATCATCGAGTCGCCGAACAACCCGACCGGCGCCCTGACACCCGCCTCGGCCCTGTCGGCGCTTGCCAGGCAATTGCTGGAACTGGATATCTCACTGATCGTCGACGAATCGTTCCTCGATTTCTCCAACCACGCCGACAGCACCTTGCTCAACGTACTCGACGAACACCCCAACCTGGTGGTGATTCGCAGCATGAGCAAAACCTTCGGTATCGGTGGTATTCGCATCGGCTACCTGGCCAGTGCCAACCAGACCTTGCTGGCACTGATCAACTCGCTGCTGCCGATCTGGAACATCAACGGTTTTGCCGAGGAGTTCCTGTTGCATCTGCCGCAATACCAGCAGGAATACCTGGCCAGCTGCCAACAAGTCATCAGCGACACTCGCGCCTTTCAACAGGCACTGGACGCCATCGAGGGCATCAGCGGCTTCAAGACCGAAGCAAACTTCATTTACTGCAAGGCTCATTACTCTGACGCCCAGACCATTTCCAGGTTGTTGCTGGACAAGCACCACATGTACATCAAGGAGTGCTCGGGCAAACGCAATACCGACTCCGACAAGTACTTCCGCGTGTCCTGCCGCACACCTGACGAAAACGCCCGGTTGATCCAGGCCCTGAGCGACGTGATGCACGACCTGGCAGTGCAGAAAAACATCAGCAGCCACGCGAAGGAGAACGCCGTTGAACTCGCCTGAGCAGGTAGTGATTTGCGGCAAGGGCGAACTGGCCATCTTCGCCTGCGAATACTTCAATGCCTCCCCCGAACATACCGTGTCGTACGTGGTGGCCGATCCTTTCGAGCCGGTCAGCACTGAACGGACGCTGATTGAGTATTGCCGGGAGCACGGCATCGAGGTGATCGAGAGCGGTCGGATCGAAGACCTGCCAGGTTATGCCGACGGCACCTTCGCTTGCGACCTCTGCCTGGTCATTTTCCACAAGCGGATATTGCCCAAGCGCTTCATCGACTGCTGCGCGAAAATCATCAACCTGCACCTTTCCTACCTGCCCAAATACCGTGGCGTACGTCCGGTCAACTGGGCCTTGAAGAATGGCGAGCGGATGCATGGCGCCACGCTGCACGAGATCAGCGAAGGCATAGACGAGGGGCCGATCCTCAATCAGGTAGCCTTCTGCATCTACCCTGAGTTCGAGGAAGTGATCGACACCTATACCCGCGCGATGGGGTACGCCCGTCAGTTGCTGATGGATACCTTGCCGATGATCGACCGCATTGTTCCGGTCCCGCAGGAGCATGCCGACATGAGCATCTACTACGAAAAGGACAATCACCGGCTGGAAGAGCGGATGACCTTCACCAAAGCACAATCTCTGAAATTACTCGAACGCCAGTAGCCTTGCGACGCCACTCGATTGTCCGCACAGGCGGCAATCGGGTGGGCAGGCGATCCCTTCCGAGGACTCATGATGTACTTGCTTATTGCCTCTGACCTGGATGGCACGCTGCTGCTGCCAGGCGATACTTTCGGTGCCTTTACCAAAAGCGTGATTCACAGCCTGAACCGCGCAGGCCATCACATCGTGCTGGCGACGGGTCGCCATCAGGCTGACGTCGAGTCGCTGCTCGACAGCCAGTCACCATCGGTTCACCTGATCACCGCCAATGGCGCGCGCATTTCCAGCGCCTGTGGCGGGCTTGCTCTGAGCGCAGAATTATCGACTGCCGTTGTCCAGACATTGCTTGAGGAAACCCGAGCAGACACCGATCTGACGATCAACCTTTACTGCCGATCCGGTTGGCTGATGAGTCGAGAAGACGAAAATCTGAAAGACTTCAGCCAGAACCCGGACTTCCAGCCAACACTCTGCGCGGCCGAGCATCTGCCAGTGCATGCTGTGCAGAAAGTGTTTTTCTTTCAGCGCAGCAAGGATCATGACGCCCTGCTCAGGCTGCAGGCGCGGCTGGAACAACAGCTGGGCGATCAGATCGGCACTGTGTTCACGTTTCCATGGTGCCTGGAGGTCATGGCCAGAGACGTTTCCAAGGGCAATGCCCTGAAGCAACTGGCCGAATTCCTCAACGTGCCCATTGAGGCCTGCATCGCTTTTGGTGACGCAATGAATGACGCCGACATGTTGGCCGGTGTCGGCAAAGGCGTGCTCATGGGCAACGCACATGCCGAGTTGAGGCAGGCACTGCCCGAGGCGGAGATCATCGGCCGATACACCGATGAAGCCGTCGCGCATTACCTGTCGAAGCACCTGCTCAAGAGCGCTGATCTCCCGGCATGAACACCTGCGGGCGGCCTTACGCCCGCACGGCCTTCCACAATTTGCCCACCACGCTCACCGCGAGCAACACCACGCCCCCGGCGATAATCCCGGCCACACCATTGAGCAGCACCGGCACCACAAACCCGGCGCTGCCAGCGGCCGCACCGACGCTTTCAATCCAGTGATGCACCACAGCAATGCCGTGGGTGAGGATCCCGCCGCCGACGAGGAACATCGCCGCCGTGCCGATCACCGACAGGCCTTTCATCATGTACGGCGCGGCGCGCAGGATCGCGTTGCCGATGCTTTTCGCCGCCGAAGCGGATTTTTGCGTCAGCCACAGGCCGAGGTCGTCGAGCTTGACGATGCCGGCCACCAGGCCGTAAACGCCGACAGTCATGACAATCGCGATGCCGGACATCACGATCACTTGCTGGGTCAACGACGCGTCGGCCACGGTGCCGAGGGTGATGGCGATGATTTCTGCCGAGAGGATGAAGTCGGTGCGGATCGCGCCTTTGATCTTGTCCTTCTCGTAGGCCACCAGATCAGTGGCCGGCTCGGCCACTGCCGCGCTCAGCTGCGCGTGGTCGGCATCATCTTCGGTCTTGCTGTGCAGGAACTTGTGCGCGAGTTTCTCGAAACCTTCAAAGCACAGGTACGCACCACCGACCATCAGCAGCGGTGTCACCAGCCACGGCACGAACGCGCTGATCGCCAGCGCCGACGGCACCAGAATCAGCTTGTTGAGAAACGAGCCCTTGGCCACCGCCCAGACCACAGGAATTTCCCGCTCGGCGCGCACGCCGCTGACTTGCTGGGCATTGAGCGCCAAGTCGTCGCCGAGCACGCCGGCGGTCTTCTTCGCGGCCATCTTGCTCATCAACGCCACATCATCCAGAACGGTGGCGATGTCGTCGATCAGCACCAGCAAACTGCTTCCTGCCATGGGTCAGGTTTCCCTACGTGAAAAAAGTGCGCGCAGCATACCGCGCCGCTCTCAAGGGAGCGAGATGCTACGGCACCTGCCAGCCGCCCCCCAGGCTCTGGAACAGCGCAACACTGCCCTGGCTGAGCAACCCTTGGGTGTCGCGCAGGTTCTGCTCAGCCTGCAACAGCACCAGTTGCTGGGTCAGCACCGCCTGCTGGCTGACCGTGCCGGCGCGCTGTTGCGCCTGCTGGCTGCCGAACAGTTGCTGGTTGCGCTGGAACATCTGCTCGTACGCCTGCGCCTGGGTGTGCAGGTGATTGATCGCCGACAAGTTGTCCTCGACGTTCTGCAACGCACCGAGCACGGTGCCACGGTAATTCGCCACGTCCTGATCGTAAGTGGCCTCGGCCTCTTGTTTGGCCGCCTCGCGGGCGCCGCCGTCGAAAATGGTTTCAGCCAGCGCCGGACCCAGGGTCCAGATGCGGTTGGGCACGGAGAACAGGCCACCCAGCGCCGTGCCGCGAAAACCACCTTCAGCGGTCAGGCTCAGGGTCGGGAAGAACGCCGCTTCGGCGACACCAATTCGCGCATTGGCAGCCGCCGCCAAGCGCTCGGCAGAGACCACATCGGGGCGCCGCAGCAGCAGGTTCGACGGCAACACTGGCGGCGGCATCGGCGTGGTGAAGTGATAGTCGGCAACCCTGGACAGATTGAACTGCGCCGGCGCCATGCCCACCAGTACCGCCAGCGCATGCTCGGCCTGCTCGCGGGAACGCTGCGCCGTTTGCAGCGCGGCGATCACCGTACTCAGTTGATCCTGCGCCACCAGCAACTGATCGTTGGTGGCCGTGCCCTGCACGGTTTGCGCCTGGATCATCGTCAACAGCTGTTGGTTGATGGTCTGCTGTTGTTGCAACAGTTCGATGTCGATGTCCAGTTGCCGCAACCCCAGATAATTGGTCGCCACGCTGGCGCCGATCGATAGCCGTACCCCGGCGAGCAGCGCATCGGACGATTGCAGCGAGGCCTGGCTCGACTCGATGCCGCGGCGCACCTGGCCCCACAGGTCCGGCTCCCAACTGGCGCTCAGGGTCGCGCTGACGGTTTGCTCGACGGTGCCGCCGCTGCTGCCGGTCAAGCCGCTGGTGGTGCTGCCGCTGGCCCCGCCGCCGACGCCGCGCGCGCCGGACAACCCGACGCCCACTGTCGGCCACAGCCCCGCGCGACTGGACGCCACCTGCGCCTGCGCCAGCCGATAGGCAGCCTCGGCGCCGATGATCGATTGATTGGCCCTGGCCGAGCGTTCGACCAGATCGTTGAGGATCGGATCCTGATAGATCCGCCACCACTGGCTGTCCATGGCGCCCTGCGGGTTGGCCTGGGCGCGTTGCCATTGGGTGCCTTCCTTGAACGTCTGCGGCAGCTCGATTGCCGGCTTCTGATAATCCGGACCAACCATGCAGCCACTCAACAACAAGCCAAAGAAGATCGACAGTGGGAGCGGGCTTGCTCGCGAATGCGCTTTCACATTCGACAGGGAAGTCGATTGACACGACGCCTTCGCGAGCAGGCTCGCTCCCACAGGGGAATGGTGAAAACTCATGAAGTACTCCTGCGCAGGCGCTGCGACGCCCGGTCAAGCCAAAGGTAGATCACCGGCGTCGTGTACAGCGTCAGCAACTGGCTGAACAGCAAGCCGCCAATGATCGAAATTCCTAACGGTCGGCGCAGTTCCGAGCCATAACCGCTGCCGAGCACCAGTGGCAGTGCGCCGAGAATCGCTGCCAGCGTGGTCATCATGATTGGCCGAAAGCGGATCAGGCAGGCGCGGCGGATCGCGTCCTTGGCGCTCAGGCCGAATTCGCGGCGCTCGGTGATGGCGAAGTCGATCATCATGATCGCGTTCTTCTTCACGATCCCGATCAGCAGAATCACCCCTACCAGCGCGATGATCGACAGTTCGGTGCCGGTCAGCAGCAGCGCAATCAAGGCGCCGACCCCGGCCGACGGCAAGGTCGACAGAATGGTCAGCGGGTGTACGAGGCTCTCGTAGAGCATGCCCAGCACCACGTACACCGAGAGCAGCGCGGCAACGATCAGCAACGGCTCACTGGCCACCGAAGTCTGGAACACCTGCGCCGTGCCCGCGAACTGGCCGACCACACTGGCCGGCATGCGCAGCTGCTTCACCGCGTTGTCCACCAGCGCCGTCGCCTGGCCGATAGACACTCCCGGCGCAAGATTGAACGAGGCGGTCACCGCCGGAAAAGTGCCTTGATGGCTGATGGAAATCGCCGTGCGCCCGACCGAATAATCCGCCAGCGCCGACAGAGGCACCAGCGCTTGCGCGGCGCTGGCACTCAGATTCGGTGCCACGGCGGCGCCCTTGGCAGCGACCGCCGCGGTGCCCACCGGCACATAGATATTTTTCAGGGTCGTCGGGTCGGTCCAGTACGGTGGCGCGACTTCCATCACCACGTGGTACTGGTTGGCGGAGCGGTAAATGGTCGACACCTGGCGCTGACCGAAGGCGTCGTACAGCGTCTGGTCGATGGCCGACATGCTCACCCCCAGTCGCGCCGCCGCATCGCGATTGACGGTGACGCTGGCCATCAGGCTGTTGTCCTGCTGGTCGGTGTTGATGTCGGTCAGTTGCGGCAAGCCGTGCAACGCAGCGACGACCTTGGGCACCCATTCATCGAGGGTGCTCTGGTCATCGGCAGTCAGCGTGTATTGGTACTGCGCCCCGCTCTGCCGCCCGCCGACGGTGATGTCCTGCGCCGACTGCAGGTACAGACGGGTACCGGGCATGTCGCCGAGCGTGTGGCGAATCTGCGCAATGACCTGATCGGCACTGTCCTTGCGCGCGGCCAACGCCTTGAGGGTGATGAACAGTTGCGCACTGTTGACCGCGCCGCCGATCCCGCCTCCACCGCCGACAAACCCACCGACGGTGGCCACATTCGGGTTGCTCAGCACTTTCTGGTTGATCTCGCTGAAATTCGACTGGATCGCGCCAAAGGAAATGCTCTGCGCAGCAATGATGCTGCCGGACATGCGCCCGGTGTCCTCCTGCGGGAAGAAGCCCTTGGGCACCAGCACGTACAGCACGCACGCGAGCACAATCACCAGCAGCGTCAGCAGGCCCATGAGAAACGAGTGATCGACGACCCAGCCGAGCGTGCGGTCGTAGACGCGGTGAAAGCGCGAATCCGGGTGATCCTCGGCGGCGCCTGCCTGCTGTTGCGTACGCAGCAGCACGCTGGACAGCATCGGCGTCACCGTGAGCGACACCACCATCGAAATCACGATGGCCACCGACAACGAAATCGAAAATTCGCGAAACAGTCGTCCGACAATTCCCCCCATCAGCAACAGCGGAATGAACACTGCCACCAGCGAAACACTGATGGTCATCACCGTAAAACCGACCTCGCGCGCACCGGCCAGCGCCGCCTGCACGCGGCTCTCGCCCTGTTCCAGATGGCGCATGATGTTCTCGACCACCACGATCGCGTCGTCCACCACGAACCCGGTGGAAATGGTCAGCGCCATCAGCGACAGGTTGTTCAGGCTGTAGCCGAGAAAGTACATCGCGCCGAAGGTGCCGAGCAGCGACAGCGGCACGACAATGGCCGGGATCAGTGTGCTGCGCCAGTCGCGGAAGAACGCGAACGTCACCAGCGTCACCAGCGCAATGGAAATCAGCAAGGTCATTTCCACGTCATGCAACGACGCGCGGATGGTGCTGGTGCGGTCCATCAGGATGTTGATCCTGATCGCCGAGGGTATCGAGCTTTGCAAGAACGGCAGGTCGGCCTTCACCGCGTCGACGGTGTCGATGACATTGGCTCCGGGCTGCTTGAACACCACCAGCAACACCGCCGGTTTGCCGTTGGACAGGCCGAAGTTGCGCAGGTCTTCGACGTCTTCGGTGACGTCGCCGAGATCGGCGATGCGCACCAGCTCGCCATTGTTTTTCTTCACCACCAGCGGGCCGTAATCCGTGCCCTGATAAAGCATGTCGTTAGCCTTGAGGCCATACGACTGATCGCCGACTGACACTGTGCCTTTGGGCAAGTTGACGTTGGACGCCTGAATCACCTGGCGCACCTGTTCGAGGCTGACGCCGTAGCGGTTGAGTCGATCCGGATTGAGTTCGATGCGCACCGCCGGCAAGGCGGCGCCGCCCACCGTCACGTCGCCGACGCCAGTGGTCTGCAACAGGCGTTGCTCAAGCAGCGTCGAGGCCACGTCGTACATCTGTCCGCGTGTGGCGCTGTCGGAGGTCAGGCTGAGGATCAGAATCGGCGAATCGGCCGGGTTGACCTTGCGGTAGGTCGGGTTGCCGGACAGGTCACTGGGCAGGTTGCTGCGTGCCGCGTTGATCGCCGCCTGCACATCCCGCGCCGCGCCGTCGATGTCGCGGTTGAGGTCGAACTGCAGGGTGATGCGCGTCGCCCCCAGCGAACTCGACGAGGTCATCTCGGTGACACCGGCGATCTGTCCGAACTGGCGTTCCAGCGGCGTTGCCACCGACGACGCGACAGTGCCCGGATCAGCCCCGGGCAGTGATGCGCGCACACTGATGGTGGGAAAATCCACCTCCGGCAACGGCGCCACCGGCAGCAGGTTGAACGCCAGCACGCCGAACAGCGCCAGCCCCACCGCCAGCAGCGTGGTGGCGATCGGGCGCTGGATGAACGGTGCGCTAAGGTTCATCGCGATAGCCTTCGACCACCGCTGGCCGGCGCCGACTGAAGCGCTGCTCCAGACTGTGCATGGCGAGGAAAATCACTGGAGTCGAGAACAGCGTCAGCAACTGACTCAACAGCAGCCCGCCGATGATCGCGATGCCCAGCGGATGGCGCAGTTCCGAGCCGATCCCGGTGCCCAGCGCCAGCGGCACCGCACCAAACAACGAGGCCATGCTGGTCATCAGAATCGGCCGGAAACGCAGCTCGGCCGCCTGACGAATCGCTGCCACCGCATCGAGTCCACCCTCACGCTCAAGCTCCAGGGCGAAGTCGACCATCATGATCCCGTTCTTCATCACGATCCCGATCAACAGCACGATGCCGATCAGGCCGATGATGTCGAACTGCGTGCCGGTGATCAGCAGCGCCAGCAAGGCACCCAGCGCCGCGGAGAGCAAGGTCGAGAGAATCGTCACCGGGTGCACGAAGCTCTCGTAGAGTATCCCCAGCATCAGGTACACGACGATGATCGCCGCCAGCACCAGAAACACCTGGTTGGACAGCGACGCCTCGAACGTCGCCGCCGCGCCTTCCAGGTTAGCCTGCACCGAGAGCGGCAGGCCGGCCTTGGCTTCGATGTCCTTGAGCCGCGTCACTGCCGCGCCAAGGGTCTGCCCGGGGGCGAGGTTGAACGACACATCGGCATAGGGAAATTGCCCGAGCCGATTGATCGTCACCGGCGCGCGGATCACCTGCATGGTCGCCATGCTCGACAGCGGCGCCACCCCGCCTCCGGGAATGTCGACATAGAGCCCGGTCAGCAGATCGGCCAGGTTACGCGGCGGATGGTCGGTGGCGATCACCACGTGATACTGGTTGAGCTGGGTGTAGATGGTCGAAACCTGGCGCTGACCGAAGGCGTCGTACAGCACGTCATCGATGGCCTGCGGCGTGATGCCCAGACGCGACGCCGTGGCGCGGTCGAAGTTGAGCTGGATCTGATTGCCGAACTGCAGCGCCTGACTCTGTACATCGGTGAACATCGGGTCCTGCTTGATCGCCACCAGCAGTTTGTTGGTCCACAGCGCCAGCTCATCCGGATCGGTGGCCTGCAGGCCGAGGCGATAACTGGTGGTCGAGACCGTGGCGTCGAGCGTCAGGTCCTGCACGCTGTGCAGGTACAGGCGGATCCCGGCGTCATCGGCGTTGGCATCGGACAGTCGGCGAATCACTGCGGCGCTGTTGTCGCGGTCACCGTGGGGCTTGAGGTTGATCAGCAGGTTGCCCTGATTGATCGTCGGGTTGGTCTGGTCGATGCCGACGAACGACGACAGGCTCGTCACTGCCGGATCCTTGAGAATTCGCGCCGCCAGCCGCTGCTGTTCGACCTGCATCTGCTGAAAGGAAATACTCGGCGAGGCCTGGGAAATGCCCTGAATCAGCCCGGTGTCCTGTTCGGGGAAAAACCCCTTGGGCATGACCACGATGATCAACAGGGTCAGCGCCGCCGTGAACACCACCGAAATCAATGTCAGCCCGCGGTGCAGCAGCACCCAGTCCAGACCTTTGACGTAATAGCCGTTGATCCGGTCGAAGAAATCGACCCGGCGCTCCTCGTGTCTGTGCTTGAGCATGCGCGAGCACATCATCGGCGTCAGGGTCAGGGTAATCAGCGCCGAGATGACGATGGTCACAGCCACGGTCATGGCGAATTCGCGGAACAGCCGTCCGACCACATCGCCCATGAACAGCAACGGGATCATCACCGCGATCAGCGCCACCGACAGCGAAATAATGGTGAAGCCGATCTGCTCCGAACCCTTGAGTGCCGCTTGCAGCGGTGAGTCGCCGGCTTCGAGATAGCGGGTGATGTTTTCGATCATGACGATCGCGTCATCGACCACGAAGCCGATGGCGATGGTCAGCGCCATCAGCGTCAGGTTGTTCAGCGAGAAGCCCAGCCCATAGGCCACGGCGAGCGTACCGACCAGGGTCAGCGGCACGGTCACCGCCGGGATGATCGTCGCTGGCAGATTGCGCAGGAACAGGAAAATCACGATCACCACCAACAGCACCGCCACGCCCAGCTCGTACTGCACGTCGGTGACCGAGGCGCGAATGGTTTGCGTGCGGTCGGTGAGCACATTGACCTTGAGTGTCGCCGGCAGACTGGCGCGCAGTTTGGGCAACAGTTGCTGCACGCGGTCGACCACGTCGATCACATTGGCGCCGGGCTGGCGCTGAATGTTCAGGACAATCGACGGCGTGCTGTCGGTCCACGCGGCTTGCCGTGGATTCTCCGGGCCCTGGGTCGAACCGGCGATCTGCGACAGGCGAACCGGCGCGCCGTTCTTGTAGGCAATCACCAGGTCGCGGTACTCCTCGGCCGACTGCAACTGGTCGTTGGTACCGATCGAATACGCCTGATACTTGCCGTCGATATTGCCCTTGGCCTGATTGACGTTGGCCGTGCCCAGCGAAGTGCGCAGGTCATCCAGGGACAGGCCGAGATTGTTCAGCGCCGAAGTGTTGGCCTCGACCCGCACCGCCGGGCGCTGCCCGCCGCTGATGGTGACCAGACCGACGCCAGTGATCTGCGAGATTTTCTGCGCCAGCCGCGTGTCGGCGAGGTCTTCGACCTTGGTCAGCGGCAGTACGTCGGAGGTCAGCGACAGGGTCAGCACCGGCGCATCGGCCGGGTTGACCTTGCTGTACACCGGCGGATACGGCAGGTTGGCCGGCAGGAAAGTGCCGGCGGCGTTGATCGCGGCCTGCACTTCCTGTTCGGCGACGTCCAGCGACAGCGACAAGTCAAACTGCAGGGTCACCACCGAAGCGCCGTCGGAACTGGTGGAGTTCATCGACTTGAGGCCCGGCATCTCGCCCAACTGACGTTCCAGCGGCGCAGTGATCGACGAACTGATCACCTCGGGACTGGCCCCCGGGTACTGGGTGAAAACCTGAATGGTCGGGTAATCGACTTCCGGCAGCGCCGATACCGAGAGCAGGTGATAACCGAGCAGGCCCAGCAGAAGCACTGCGACCATCAACAGCGTGGTGGCAACCGGGCGTTCGATGAAGGGCCGCGAGACGTTCATGGGCTACGCCTCCTACTGCGCGACGACTTTCACCGCAGAGCCGTCGTCGAGTTTGTCGGCGCCCTCGGTGACCACTTGCTCGCCGGCCTTCACGCCGTTGTCGAGCACCGCCGAAACATCCCCCGTCGCCGGGCCGGTCTTGATGTTGCGCAGGCTGACCTTGTTGCCGGGGTCGACCACCACAAACACGAAATCGCCCTTGCTGCCGTGCTGGATCGCCCGGGTCGGCACCACGCTGATCTGGCTCAGGGTGTCGGCCTTGAGCCGCGCGTTGACGAACTGATTGGGGAACAACGCCTTGCCCGCGTCGTTGAACTGCGCCTTGACCTTGATCGTGCCGGTGCTGGTATCGACCTGGTTATCCAGCGCCAACAGGCTGCCGGTCGCCAGCAGATTGTGCTTGTTGCGGTCGTAGGCCAGCACCGTCACTGCACCTTTGGCCATGGCCTGATTGATCGCCCCCAGATCGTCCTCGGGCACGGCGAACACCACGGTGGCCGGGGTCATCTGGGTGATCACTGCGATTCCGGTGGCGCTGGTGGTGGTCACGTAGTTGCCGGGATCGACCTGACGCAGGCCGACCACACCATCCACCGGCGAGGTGATGGTGCAGTAGCTCAACTGCACGTCGAGGTTCTGCACGCTACCCTGATCGGAGGCGACCGTGCCTTGCAGTTGCTGCACCAGCGAGGCCTGAGTGTCGAGGGTTTGCCGGGTGGTGGAGCCGACCTTGATCAATTCGCGATAGCGCGCCAGATCACGCTGCGCGTTGGCGAGCAAGGCCTGATCGTGCATCAGCGTGCCCTTGGCCACCTGCAGTTGCGCCTTGAGCGCGCGGTCATCGATGCGGGCGATGACCTGGCCCTTGCGCACCTGCTGACCTTCCTGGAACTCGACCGAACCGAGAATGCCGTCGACCTGGGAAATCACCGTCACACTGCGAGTCGGCGTGACCGTGCCCAGCGCATCGATGTACACCGGCACATCCTGCAACTTCACAGCGACCACTGCCACCGGCTCGGCAGGCGGTGGTGGCTTGGGTTTGTGCTGATTGAAGGCGAAGAACAACCACAGCAGCAGCGCGAGCAGCATGATCCCCAGGGTGACGAGGGCCAGGCCGAATTTCCTGCGTCTGGGTTTTTCCACGGCTATTCACTCGAACGGGCCGACAGTGCTGCACGGCAATGGAAAATGAAGCCCGGCCAGACAAGGCAAATCCATGACCAATGGCTTGATCGCTGCCTTGAACTCTAGCAGCGCCATTGGCGTTCACCCGCAAGATCTGGCGCTTCGTTCAGCCCGGCGACAGCCAGCGCCGCCGAGCGGTGCAACGGGGCATTCTTGAGCCACGCGTGAGGCCGGTGCTACCATGCGCAACCGCCAGAACAGGCAAGGAACCACCGGGTTTATGAGCACAATCCGCGAGCGCAACAAAGAACTGATCCTGCGTGCCGCCAGTGAGGAGTTTGCCGACAAGGGCTTCGCTGCGACCAAAACCAGCGACATCGCCGCCAAGGCGGGATTGCCCAAGCCCAACGTCTACTACTACTTCAAATCCAAGGAAAACCTCTACCGCGAGGTCCTGGAAAGCATCATCGTGCCGATCCTGCAGGCCTCGACCCCGTTCAACCCGGACGGCGTGCCGAGCGAAGTGCTCAGCGGCTATATCCGCTCGAAGATCCGCATTTCCCGCGACCTGCCCTTCGCTTCCAAGGTGTTCGCCAGCGAAATCATGCACGGTGCCCCGCACCTGAGTGCCGACCTGGTGGAGCAGCTCAACAGCCAGGCCAAACACAACATCGACTGCATCCAGAGCTGGATCGACCGCGGCCAGATCGCCCCGATCGACCCCAACCACCTGATGTTCAGCATCTGGGCCGCGACCCAGACCTACGCCGACTTCGACTGGCAGATTTCTGCGGTGACCGGCAAGGACAAGCTGGACGAAGCGGATTACGAGGCGGCGGCGCAGACGATTATTCGGCTGGTGCTCAAAGGCTGTGAGCCGGACTGATAGACCGGTGTGACGCCATCGCGAGCAGGCTCACTCCTACACTGGACGTATGGCGTTCACAAATCACCTGTGGGAGCGAGCCTGCTCGCGAATGGCGGCGATACGGTTTTGGCTCAAAGCCAAATCGCATCCCACAGCGGGTAATCGCCCAGTTTTTCAACAAGACCAGCCCGCAAGGGGTTGGCCACAACATACCTCGCCAATTTCACCAGATCCTCTTCCTTGCGAAGTGCCCGGTCATGAAAGCCTTGCTGCCAGAGCAATGTCTTACGGCCGGTGACACGGCTCACAGCCTTGGTGCTGAGTGATTTGGTTCGTTGCATCAGTTCACCCAGCGATCCCCTTTTGAGCTCGACCAACCAGTGAAAATGATCAGGCATGACAACCCATGCCAGTGAGTTGGCAAATCCCTCTTCTTCTGCAGCTCGAAATTGGCTGACGACCAACCGGCCAAGGATGAAGTCGCTGAACACCGGCTCCCTCCGCACAGTATTGGTGGTCAGCAGATAGATGCGGTCAGGTTCGGAGTTGCGACCGATACGCAGGCGATGTGAAGCGGATAAATACGGCATTCCTTTGCCTTTCTCATGTTCAGTTCATGGAAAGGCTAGTCATGCGAATGGCATGAGGTGAGGCAAACTTTTAGCCAAATGTGTATTCAAGACCGTATTCGCGAGCAGGCTCGCTCCCACAAGGGTCTGAATCATGCAGACATTTTGTGTCTGCCTGCCAAACCTGTGGGAGCGAGCCTGCTCGCGAAAGATGCTACTCAGACACCACGGTCAAACCGCCCCTCCACATCCCATGCGCTGAAGGGACACAGGCATAGTCGTATTCAAACCCCATCCCCCATCAACCAGCGCAATGCCTGCGGGAACGAAGTCTGCCAGTCGTCAGGGAAAAAGTGCCCGCCCTCGTGAGTACGCGATTTGACCTCGTTGCCGTCGCTGAACAACTTGCGGAAATCGGCGCTCATCTGCTGATTACGCGGCCCTTCCTTCTCGCCATTGATGACAAACACCCGCTTGCCGCGCGCCTTGCTGTCGGTTGGCGTCGGTTGCATGCCGCCGGGTGACAGCAACAGCGCGCCGGCGTAATCGTCCGGGTGTTGCGCCAGCAAGGCGCCGGCATGCTGCGAACCCTGGGAGAAGCCCATCAGAAAAACGCGCTTTCGGTCGATGCATTGTCGGGCTTCCAGGGCTTTGAGGCCCTTCTGCACCGTCTGATGGGTGCCTTCAAAGCCTGGGCCGATCCAGCGAAAGCTGTGGACTGAGTTGATCATTTCTGTGCCGTTGATGCCCAGGATGATTGCCCCGGTATCGGCCAGCGGCTGGTAGCGGTCATCCAACTCACCGTTGATGCCATAACCGTGCAGCCAGACCACCACCGGACGACAGGCTTTGGGTGCCGGAATGTTCGCCGACGGGTTGAGCACCGAAATTGCGCCGACCTTGCCCGGGGCAATCTTCTTGTAGCGCTCCTGAGCATTGGCCAACACGGTTTTGTAAATGTCGGACTCGTGCAGATCGGCGAAATCTTCGTCACTGGCCAGCATTGGACCGAACCACAAGCCTCGATCATCGGCCTCGCGCAAAAAGCGCTCGGCCAGCTTGTCATCGCCACGGCGAGCGAACAGCGCCGCCACCTGATAAGGCGCCTGCAATTGCTTGGGGTCTTCTCGAGTCGCAGCCAGATACACCGCAATGGCCTGCAACGTATCGCTCGATTCGAGCTTCTCGCCGCGCTCCATCAGTTCCTCTACATCGTCCGCGTTGATCAATGCAGAGACCACCGGACTCAGGGCCTGGAACGCGATTTCTTCGGCGTCGGGTGTTTCCGTCGCATACAGGAGGGGGGTGCAGAGGGACATGGCCGAAGCCAGGGTGATGGCCAATAGCGTCTTCACGCAGATCTTCCTTGATACGTAAACGAGAGGGGCGGCAGTCTATAGACCCCGCCCCTCTTCGTCATCATCAAGCCATCAGTCGTACTGGCCTGTTTCCTGTCAGGCCGCCACCCCCGCATCCGCGCGCAACGCCAGCGCCTCCACCGCCTTGATCGCCACCTGCTCATCAATATCCGACAGATCGCCGCTGATACCGATCGCACCCAGCACGTTGCCCGCCTGATCGCGGATCAACACCCCGCCCGGCGCCGGGACGACGCTACCCTGCCCCATGCTGTTGAGTGCGGCGATGAAGGCCGGGCGTTGTTGGGCGTCCAGCGCCAGCAGACGTGACCCTTTGCCCAAGGCGATGGCGCCCCAGGCTTTGCCGATGGCGATGTTGGGTCGCAGCAGGCTCGCGCCGTCTTCGCGTTGCAGGGCGATCAGGTGGCCGCCGGTATCGAGTACCGCGATGGTCAGCGGCGCGGCGTTGATGCCGCGCCCGGTGCTGATGGCTTCGTTGACCAGGTTGACTGCGACTTTCAAGGTTAAAGCGCTCATGGTGCCGTCCTCATTTTGTTATTGGGAAAGTCGTGGAGCTGCGCGTTTGTGCCGCAGCCCTATGCCACAAATAGAACACAATGAATTATTTTTTTGTATACAATAATTCTCGAAAAGCGCCGCATGCGACGAAAAGCCACAGCAGAATCTGGCTTCCGACGAATGAAACAGGCGCTTGAGAAAATGGATTGACCTGCGCCGTCCGCCGTGAATACACTCTGCGCAAAGCCACTTGTATACAATTACAAAACGTAAAGAGGCACAAAACCATGAGCAAAATGAGAGCAATCGAAGCCGCCGTTCTGGTGATGCGCCGTGAAGGGGTTGATACCGCTTTTGGCATTCCGGGCGCTGCGATCAACCCGCTGTACTCCGCACTGAAAAAAGTCGGTGGCATCGATCACGTCCTCGCTCGCCACGTCGAAGGCGCGTCGCACATGGCCGAGGGTTACACCCGCACCAAGGCCGGCAACATCGGCGTGTGCATCGGTACGTCCGGCCCTGCCGGTACCGACATGGTCACCGGGCTCTACAGCGCCTCGGCCGACTCGATCCCAATCCTCTGCATCACCGGCCAGGCACCCCGCGCCCGTATGCACAAGGAAGATTTCCAGGCGGTCGACATCACCAGCATCGTCAAGCCAGTCACCAAGTGGGCGACCACTGTTCTGGAGCCGGGCCAGGTGCCTTACGCGTTCCAGAAAGCGTTCTTTGAAATGCGCTCCGGGCGTCCAGGCCCAGTGCTGATCGACCTGCCGTTCGACGTGCAGATGGCGGAAATCGAATTCGACATCGACGCTTATCAGCCGCTGCCATTGGCCAAGCCGACCGCGACCCGCGTTCAGGTCGAGAAGGCTCTGGCGCTGCTCGATCAGGCTGAGCGTCCATTGCTGGTGGCCGGTGGTGGCATCATCAACGCCGATGCCAGCGATCTGCTGGTGGAGTTCGCCGAGCTGACCGGTATTCCGGTCATTCCTACCCTGATGGGCTGGGGCACCATTCCTGACGATCACCCGCTGATGGTGGGCATGGTCGGTCTGCAGACTTCGCACCGTTACGGCAACGCCACGATGCTGAAATCCGACGTGGTGTTGGGGATCGGTAACCGTTGGGCCAACCGTCACACCGGTTCGGTTGACGTCTACACCGAAGGTCGCAAGTTCATTCACGTCGACATCGAAGGTACGCAGATCGGCCGCGTGTTCACGCCGGATCTGGGCATCGTTTCCGACGCCGCTGCAGCACTGACCGTGTTCATCGAGGTCGCTCGTGAATGGCAAGCCGCCGGCAAGCTGAAAAACCGTAGCGCCTGGCTGCAAGACTGCCAGCAGCGCAAAGCCAGCCTGCATCGCAAGACCCACTTCGACAACGTGCCGGTCAAACCACAGCGCGTTTACGAAGAGATGAACCAGGTGTTCGGCAAAGACACCTGCTACGTCAGCACCATTGGTCTGTCGCAGATTGCCGGCGCGCAGTTCCTGCACGTCTACAAGCCGCGTCACTGGATCAACTGCGGTCAGGCCGGCCCGTTGGGCTGGACCATTCCGGCAGCGCTGGGCGTGGTCAAGGCCGATCCGAACCGTAAAGTCGTGGCCCTGTCGGGGGACTATGACTTCCAGTTCATGATCGAAGAGCTGGCGGTCGGCGCTCAGTTCAAACTGCCTTACATCCACGTCGTGGTGAACAACTCGTACCTGGGACTGATCCGTCAGGCCCAGCGCGGGTTCGAAATGGACTACTGCGTGCAGCTGTCCTTCGATAACCTGAACGCGCCGGAACTCAACGGTTACGGTGTTGACCACGTCGCAGTGGCCGAAGGCCTGGGCTGTAAGGCGCTGCGTGTGTTCGAACCATCGGAAATCGCCCCTGCCCTGCGCAAGGCCGAACAGATGATCGAAGAGTTCAAGGTGCCGGTAATCGTCGAAATCATCCTGGAGCGTGTGACCAACATCTCCATGGGGACCGAGATCAACGCCGTCAACGAATTCGAAGACCTGGCGCTGGTCGGCAACGACGCGCCAACGGCGATTTCGCTGCTCGACTAACTGCTGACCGCTCCCTCTGTAGGAGTGAGCCTGCTCGCGATGACTATTTCATATCCAACATGGATGTTGGCTGATACACCGCTATCGCGAGCAAGCCCGCTCCCACAAGGGGAACCTCACAAGATATACGGGAGACCACCATGCCGCGTTTCGCAGCCAACCTGTCCATGCTGTTCACCGAACAGGATTTCCTTGCCCGTTTCGACGCCGCCGCCAAAGCCGGTTTCAGTGGTGTGGAATACCTGTTCCCGTACGACTTCAGCTCCGCCGAAATCAAGGCCAAGCTTGATGCAAACGGTCTGACTCAAGTGCTGTTCAACCTGCCGGCCGGTGACTGGGCCAAGGGCGAGCGCGGTATCGCGTGCCTGCCGGACCGGGTCGAAGAGTTCCGTGCCGGTGTCGATCTGGCGATTGCCTACGCGCAAGTGCTGGGCAATACCCAGGTCAACTGCCTGGCCGGTATCCGTCCGCAAGGCGTGGACGATGCCACCGTGGAAAAGACCTTCGTCGCCAACCTCAAGTACGCCGCCGACAAGCTGCAGGCAGCGGGCATCAAACTGGTGATGGAAGCGATCAACACCCGCGACATTCCGGGCTTCTACCTGAACAACACGGCGCAAGCCCTGTCGATTCGCGAGCAGGTCGGCAGCGCCAATCTGTTCCTGCAATACGACATTTATCACATGCAAATCATGGAAGGCGATCTGGCCCGCACCCTGCAATCGCACCTGGGCGAGATCAACCACGTGCAGCTCGCGGACAACCCGGGGCGCAACGAACCCGGCACCGGTGAAATCAACTACCGCTTCCTGTTCGAACACCTGGATCGCATCGGTTATCAGGGTTGGGTTGGCTGTGAATACAAGCCGCTGACCACCACTGAAGCGGGCCTCGGCTGGCTGAAGACCCACAACGCAATCTGACACAAATCCCCTGTAGGAGTGAGCCTGCTCGCGATGAGGCCAGCACATTCAACATCAATGTTGTCTGGCACACCGCTATCGCGAGCAGGCTCACTCCTACACAGAGCAACACCCCTATTTCGCTTGAGCAAGACAAAAACAAGAGGATTTTCTCATGGCTAAAATCGGATTTATCGGCACTGGCATCATGGGCCACCCAATGGCTTCGAACCTGCAGAAAGCCGGTCACAGCCTGCTCCTGTCGGCACACCACGACGCCGCTCCAGCCGACCTGATCGCCGCTGGCGCCGTCGCCCTGGCCAACCCGCGCGAAGTGGCGCAGGAAGCCGAATTCATCATCGTCATGGTCCCGGACACCCCGCAGGTCGACGACGTGCTGTTCCGCGCCGACGGCGTTGCTGCCGGTATCGGCAAGGGCAAAGTGGTGATCGACATGAGCTCGATTTCGCCAACCGCCACCAAGGCTTTCGCCAAGAAGATCAACGAGAAAGGCGCACAGTATCTCGACGCGCCAGTGTCCGGCGGTGAAGTCGGTGCCAAGGCCGCGACCCTGAGCATCATGGTCGGTGGCGACGCCGATGCCTTCGAGCGCGCACTGCCGCTGTTCCAGGCCATGGGCAAGAACATCACGCTGGTCGGTGGCAATGGCGACGGTCAGACCGCCAAAGTCGCGAACCAGATCATCGTCGCCCTGAACATTCAGGCCGTCGCTGAAGCCCTGTTGTTCGCCTCGAAAAACGGCGCTGATCCAGCAAAAGTGCGTGAAGCACTGATGGGCGGCTTCGCCTCTTCGAAGATCCTCGAAGTGCACGGCGAGCGCATGATCAAGGGCACTTTCGACCCAGGCTTCCGCATCAGCCTGCACCAGAAGGACCTGAACCTGGCCCTGCAAGGCGCCAAGGAGCTGAACATCAACCTGCCGAACACCGCCAACGCCCAGCAAGTGTTCAGCACCTGCGCGGCCATCGGTGGCAGCAACTGGGACCACTCGGCGCTGATCAAGGGCCTGGAGCACATGGCCAATTTCTCGATTCGCGACAAGAAGTAAGCCCTGCCCCGCTTTCCATGTGGGAGCGGGCTTGCTCGCGAAGAGGGCGTGTCAGTCGACATGGAGATTGACTGACCCACCGCATTCGCGAGCAAGCCCGCTCCCACAATGGATCTGAGTTGCCCTTCCAATAACAAGAATTCCGGGAGCCCGCCATGTCGGTCGATCCGCAACAACTGCTGCGCGAGCTGTTTGCCACAGCCATCGACGCGGCCCATCCGAACCAAGTCCTCGAAGCCTGTCTGCCTGCCGATCGCAGCGGTCGCGTCATCGTCATCGGCGCCGGCAAAGCCGCCGCAGCCATGGCGCAAGTGGTCGAGCGCAGCTGGCAAGGTGAAGTGTCTGGCCTGGTGGTGACCCGCTACGGTCACGGCGCCCCGTGCGAAAAAATCGAAGTGGTAGAAGCCGCGCACCCGGTACCGGACGCTGCCGGCCTGGCCGTGGCCAAACGCGTGCTGGAGCTGGTCAGCAACCTGACCGAAGACGACCGCGTGATCTTCCTGTTGTCCGGTGGCGGCTCTGCCCTGCTGGCGTTGCCGGCCGAAGGCATCACCCTCGCCGACAAGCAGTCGATCAACAAAGCCCTGCTCAAATCCGGCGCGACCATCGGCGAGATGAACTGCGTGCGCAAGCACCTCTCGGCGATCAAAGGTGGCCGCCTCGGCAAGGCCTGCTGGCCTGCAACTGTTTATACCTACGCCATTTCCGATGTGCCGGGCGACCTCGCCACGGTCATCGCGTCCGGCCCGACCGTGGCCGACCCGAGCACTTCCGCCGAAGCCCTGGCGATCATCAAGCGCTATGGCATCGAGATCCCGGCGTCGGTGCGCAACTGGCTGCAAAGCCCGGAGTCGGAAACCGTCAAACCCGGTGATCCGTCCCTGGCGCGCAGCCACTTCCAGTTGATCGCCCGCCCTCAGCAATCGCTCGATGCCGCTGCAGTGAAATGCCGTCAGGCCGGCTTCAGCACGCTGATCCTCGGCGACCTCGAAGGTGAATCGCGCGAAGTGGCAAAAGTCCACGCCGGCATCGCCCGCCAGATCATCCATCACGGACAGCCACTGGCAGCCCCGTGCGTGATTCTCTCCGGCGGCGAAACCACCGTGACCGTGCGCGGCAATGGCCGGGGCGGACGCAATGCCGAATTCCTCTTGAGCCTGACCGACAGCCTCAAGGGCCAACCCGGCGTCTATGCGCTGGCCGGTGATACCGACGGCATCGACGGCTCGGAAGACAACGCCGGCGCGATCATGACTCCGGACAGCTACTCCCGCGCCGCCGCCCTCGGTTTGAGCGCCAGCGACGAGCTGGATAACAACAACGGTTACGGCTACTTCGAGGCGCTCGATGCGCTGATCGTCACCGAGCCGACCCGCACCAACGTCAACGACTTCCGCGCCATTCTGATTCTCGAGAGTTCTAAATCATGACGCCTGATAAAAAGGTCAAAATCCTCGCCACCCTCGGGCCTGCTGTCGATGGCATCGAGGACATCCGTGAACTGGTCGAGGCCGGGGTCAACATCTTCCGCCTGAACTTCAGCCACGGCGATCATGCCGACCACGCCAAGCGCTATCAGTGGATCCGCGAAGTCGAGCGCCAGCTCAACTATCCGCTGGGCATTCTGATGGACTTGCAGGGGCCGAAACTGCGCGTCGGCAAGTTCGCCGACGGCAAGGTTCAGTTGCATCGCGGTCAGGCGTTTCGCCTAGACCTGGACGCGACACCGGGCGATGAGCGCCGAGTGAATCTGCCGCATCCGGAGATCATTGCTGCGCTGGAGGCGGGCATGGATCTGCTGCTCGATGACGGCAAACTGCGTCTGCGCGTAGTGACCAAATACAACGATGCCATCGACACCACCGTACTCGCCGGCGGCGAATTGTCGGACCGCAAAGGCGTGAACGTGCCGCAAGCCGTGCTCGACCTCAGCCCGCTGACGGCCAAGGATCGCCGCGACCTGAGCTTCGGCCTGGAGCTGGGGGTGGATTGGGTGGCGCTGTCGTTCGTGCAACGCCCGCAGGACATCCTCGAAGCCCGCGAACTGATCGGCGACAAAGCCTTCCTGATGGCGAAAATCGAGAAGCCGTCGGCGGTTGAACAACTGCGCGAAATCGCCGAACTGAGCGACGCGATCATGGTGGCTCGCGGCGATCTCGGCGTGGAAGTGCCCGCCGAAAGCGTGCCGCAGATCCAGAAGAACATCATTACCACCTGCCGCGAACTCGGCAAACCGGTGGTGGTGGCGACGCAGATGCTTGAGTCGATGCGCTTCTCCCCGGCCCCAACCCGCGCTGAAGTCACCGACGTGGCCAACGCCGTGGCCGAAGGCGCCGATGCGGTGATGCTCTCGGCCGAAACCGCGTCCGGTGAATACCCGCTCGAAGCGGTGCAGATGATGAGCAAGATCATTCGCCAGGTGGAAAACGGCCCGGATTACCAGACCCAGCTCGACGTCAGCCGGCCGAAAGCCGAAGCGACCGTGTCCGACGCGATCAGCTGCGCGATCCGGCGTATCAGCAACGTGCTGCCGGTGGCGGTGCTGGTCAACTACAGCGAGTCCGGTGCATCGAGTCTGCGGGCGGCGCGGGAGCGGCCGAAAGCGCCGATCCTCAACCTGACGCCGAACCTGCAGACCGCGCGCCGTTTGAGCGTGGCGTGGGGCATTCACTCGGTGGTCAACGATCGCCTGCGTCAGGTCGACGAAGTCTGCTCGACCGCGCTGGAAATCGCCCAGGCCCAAGGCATGGCCGAGCGTGGCGACACGCTGCTGATCACCGCCGGTGTGCCGTTCGGGCAGCCGGGGTCGACTAACTCGCTGCGGATCGAAACATTGATTTAAAGATAGATACAAAACCCGTGGCGAGGGGATTCACATAACAAAGAGATTCATTGTTTTTACTGGCCTCTTCGCGAGCAGGCTCGCTCCCACAGTTGACTTGTGTGCACCACAAACTCAATGACTGAACAAAGATTCAGTGTGGGAGCCAGCCTGCTGGCGAAGCAGGCGATTCGGTTTCACTGACTTTTTAGAACTGCCATGCCTGCCAACTCTTTCAACACCCACTGCCCCGACTGGGCCGAGGCTTTGCTCAACGGTTTCAGTCAAATATTTCTTCAGCGCCACCCGCTATGCGGCTTGCTGTGCTTGCTGGCGATCCTGCTGACCGCGCCGGTGCTGTTTGCCGGTGCACTGCTCGGTGCTGTCGCCGGTTTGCTCACCGCGCAACGGCGCAACTACGCCAAGGCTGATCGCCAGGCCGGTCTGTTCAGCTACAACGGCGTATTGCTCGGCCTGCTGTTGAGTCTGTATTTCCCTTGGTCGCCGATGCTGCCGCCACTGATTCTCGCCGCTGGTGGCTTGAGCGCGATGGTCACTCAGCAATGGCTCAAACATGTGTACCGCAGCCGATCCATACCGGCCTACACCTCACCCTTTGTGGCCATTAGCTGGATCCTGCTGCTGTTCGCTGAACCGTCGGCGCCGATGGCGCACATCGAGATGAACACGCTGAATCTGTTTGCCGCCGAACTGCGCGGTTTGGGCCAGGTGATGTTCCTCGGGCATCCACTGGCCGGCGCGCTGATCGCCATTGGGTTGCTGATCGCTGACCGTCGGGCTTTTTGTTGGGCGCTGCTGGCGTCCGCAATCGGCCTTGGTTCCAGCCTGCTGCACCACGAAGCCAGCATGGCGCTGCTCGGCCTGGGTAGCTACAACGCGGTGCTCGCCGCCCTCGCCTTCAGCCCCCAACGCCAGCAACCGTGGCTGCCGCTGCTGGGCATCGTTCTCGCGCTGCTGGTCACGCCGCTGTTCGCCGCCATCGGTCTGGCGACACTGACCGCGCCATTCATCCTGGCCTGCTGGCTGATCCGCGCCGGTATTCAGATGCTCGGCAAAGCGACCGTCGACGGCACGCCTTGCGCTCATGGGGAGAATCAACCTAGGCTGCGCTGATCTTCGATTCAGGCGTTATCCATGGACAGCAGCAACAGTTGGCGTGAACGGCTTTACGTCATGATTTTCCAGAGTGACACCCTCGCCGGGCGGCGCTTCGACGGCTCCTTGCTGTTGATCATCCTCGCCAGCCTGGTGGTGGTGATGCTCGACAGCATCGACAGCATTCATCAGAACTACGCCGATGTGCTGGCGTACATCGAATGGGGCTTCACCGTGATCTTTCTCGGTGAATACATCCTGCGGCTGTACTGCTCGCCCAAACCGTTGCGCTATGCCTTCAGTTTCTACGGGCTGGTCGACCTGCTGGCGATCGTGCCCGGGATCCTCGCGCTGTATTACAGCGATGCGCAGTACCTGCTGATCATCCGGATCATTCGGATGCTGCGGATCTTCCGGGTGCTCAAGCTCAGCCCGTACCTCAAGCAAGCCAACTACCTGATGTCGGCGCTGCGTGGCAGCAAGCAGAAGATCGTGGTGTTTCTGGTCAGCGTCTGCACCCTGGTGACGGTGTTCGGTACCCTGATGTACGTCATCGAAGGCCCGGAACATGGCTTCACCAGCATTCCCAAGGGCATCTATTGGGCTATCGTGACCCTGACCACCGTCGGTTTCGGCGACATCGTGCCGAAGACCCCGCTGGGTCAGGTGATTTCGTCGCTGGTGATGATCACCGGTTATTCGATCATCGCCGTGCCCACCGGAATATTCACCGCAGAACTGGCCAACGCCATGCGCGGCGAACAACTGCAGCACGACTGCCCGGTGTGCAAGAAAAACAGCCATGAGCATGGCGCGGCGTTCTGCTCCCGTTGCGGCAACGCCCTGTTCAAGAAAATGGAATAAGTACAGAGCTTTTTAATCTTTAAGCGACTATGTGCGCCCGGCTATAGTCGCTGGCAAAACGGTATCACCCCCTACCGCTATCACCGACACAACAAGGAATGCGCAGTGAAAAAACTCTTTGGCGCCTCACTTCTCGCCGCCGGTCTTGCCTTTGGCAGCGTGGCTCAAGCCGCACCGACCCTGCTCAACGTCTCCTACGACGTGATGCGCGATTTCTACAAGGACTACAACACTGCGTTCCAGAAGCACTGGCAAGCCGAGCACAACGAAAACATCACGGTGCAGATGTCCTTCGGTGGTTCGAGCAAGCAGGCGCGCTCGGTGATCGACGGCCTGCCGGCTGACGTCATCACCATGAACATGGCAACCGACATCAACGCCCTCGCCGATAACGGCAAACTGGTCCCGGAGAACTGGGTCACCCGTTTGCCGAACAACAGCGCGCCGTTCACCTCGGCCACGGTGTTCATCGTCCGCAAGGGCAACCCTAAAGCCCTGAAAGACTGGCCGGACCTGCTCAAAGACGGTGTGCAGGTGATCGTGCCGAACCCGAAAACCTCGGGTAACGGCCGCTATACCTACCTGTCGGCCTGGGGCTACGTGCTGAAGAACGGCGGTGACGAAAACAAGGCCAAGGACTTTGTCGGCAAACTGTTCAAACAGGCGCCAGTGCTCGATACCGGCGGCCGCGCCGCGACCACCACGTTCATGACCAACCAGATCGGAGACGTGCTGGTCACCTTCGAGAACGAAGCCGAAATGATCGCTCGCGAGTTTGGCCGCGACCAGTTCGAAGTGATCTACCCAAGCGTCTCCGCCGAAGCCGAGCCACCGGTGTCGGTGGTCGACAAAGTGGTCGACAAGAAAGGCACCCGCGCTGCCGCCGATGAATACCTGAAGTACCTGTGGTCGCCGGAAGGCCAGGAAATTGCCGCCGCCAACTACCTGCGCCCACGGGACCCGGCGGTGCTGGCGAAATACACCGACCGCTTCCCGAAAGTCGATTTCCTGTCGGTCGAGAAGACCTTCGGTGACTGGCGCTCGGTGCAGAAGACCCACTTCAATGATGGCGGGATCTTTGATCAGATTTATACCGGCCAGTAAGGCTTAGGCAGTCACGAAAAAGGCGACCCTCAGTGGTCGCCTTTTTCATGGAGTTTGAAATCACCACACTTCCCCCCGTGGGAGCGGACTTGCTCGCGAAGGCGTCGGATCAGTCAGCACATCTGCTGAATGTCAGACCGTATTCGCGAGCAAGCCCGCTCCCACAGGGGATTTGTGTGTGACCCACTACATGGGTGGGGTGACGCCATCCTTGCCGGCGGAGATCGATTGGGCGGTTAGCGTGCCGTCCGCACTCTGGGTGACGAACGTCACGATCTTCACCCCGACCTTGAGCAAGCTGCGATCTCCCGGCGTCAGGTTGACGATCGGCACATCCTCCGGCACCAGGATCTTCTGCTGCCCGCCCTTGTAGTTCACCGTCAGCACCCGGCCGTTGCTGACCACCAGATCGCCGACGCTGCCATTGGTCATGCTACTGCCCTTGGCCAGATCGAACGGCCGATGGCCGTCGCCACTGCCGGCCAGTTCCGGCGGGAATACGTGCACTTCCATTGCCTTGAGCGTGCCATCCTCCTGAGGCATGGCGGCCGAGCCGATGTAGCTGCCGGGTTTGATGTCTTCGATATTCGCCAGCGTGACGGCGCGAACCTTGGTGTCCGCGGTCAACTGGATCACCACGTTCTCGCCGCTGTTGACGTGTACCTTCAACGAATCGGTGCTGACCCCGGTGATCTCGCCGCGTACGCCGAGCCGCGTACCGGGGGCATCAGCCGCCTGCACCGCGCTGGCGCCGAGCAGGCCGATCAGGGCAATCGTGGTGGTGTGACGCAGCAACTGACGAAACATGGCGATCCTCCGGTGATGAACAGTTAAAGCGCTGCAGTAAACATAAGCACGCTATCGAAGAAGATGTAAGTGAATGTATCATCACCCCACCCCGGCCGGACGCAAGGTTCGCCGATGAACGCCACCACGCTTGAAGCCAATCATTCCGCAACGGAATAACTGCTATCGATACAAGGCTTCTACCGCCGCCCCGGTGCGTCCCTTAGCCTCACCGCATTCCCTTTCGCTGGATCGAGAAACCTTATGAACGCCACAACTCACGCAATGACCCGAGGCATGGTGCTGCTGTTCGCCTTCTGCTGCGGCGCCATCGTCGCCAACATCTACTACGCGCAGCCGATCATCGGCCTGATCGCCCCGGACATTGGTCTCTCCGACACCATGGCCAGCTTCATCGTCTCGCTGACGCAGATCGGTTACGCGCTGGGCCTGTTCTTCCTGGTGCCGCTGGGCGACCTGCTGGAAAATCGTCGATTGATGATCATTACCACCGTGGTGGCGATTGCCAGCCTGCTCGGCGCGGCGTTCACCAATCAGCCGAACGTGTTCCTGCTGATTTCGCTGCTGGTGGGGTTCAGTTCGGTGTCAGTGCAGATCCTGATTCCGCTCGCCGCGCATCTGGCGCCGGAGGAATCCCGTGGCCGGGTGGTCGGCGGGATCATGGGTGGCCTGCTGCTGGGCATTCTGCTGGCGCGGCCGGTGTCGAGCGTCGTCGCCGACCACTTCGGCTGGCGCGCGATGTTCATGATTGCCGCAGCGTTGATGGCCGCGATCAGTGTGGTGCTGGCGTTGACCGTGCCCAAGCGCCAACCGGATCACAGCGCCACGTATGGCCAACTGATCGGCTCGTTGTGGACACTGCTGCGCCAGCAACCGGTACTGCGTCAGCGGGCGTTTTACCAGGGCTGCATGTTTGCCACGTTCAGCCTGTTCTGGACCGCCGTGCCGCTGGAACTGGCGCGCAACCATGGGCTGTCGCAGAGCGAGATCGCGATATTCGCCCTGGTCGGCGCCATCGGTGCCATCGCCGCCCCCATCAGCGGACGCCTGGCCGACGCCGGCCACACCCGCATTGCTTCGCTGCTGGCCATGCTGTTCGCCAGCCTGAGCTTCCTGCCGGCCTTCATCCACCCGGCCTACAGCGTGATCGGCCTGGCCGTGACCGGCGTCGTGCTCGACTTCTGCGTACAGATGAACATGGTCCTCGGCCAGCGCGCAGTCTATTCGCTGGACGCCAAAAGCCGCGGTCGCCTGAATGCGCTGTACATGACCAGCATCTTCATCGGCGGTGCCTTCGGCTCGTCGGTCGCCAGTGCCGTGTATGAGCATGGCGGCTGGTTGTGGATCGTGATTGTCGGCAGCGCATTCCCGTTACTGGCGCTGTTGCGGTTTCTGAGTGCTTCGCAGCGTGGTTCCTTGGCAACGGCGTAAGGCGTCAAAAGCTTCGCGAGCAGGCTCGCTCCCACAGGCCCGCCACTGAACCTGTGGGAGCGCTGCTATTCAATACCGAACCAGTTTCTCCATCGCCGCATCCGCCAGAAAAGAGGAGCGGCTTTTGACATTGTGCTCACGCACATATCGATCAATGCGCTGGATGACGTAGCCCGGCAACGTCACGTTGACCTTTTCGGTTTTACCCATGTAGGGCGAGATATCCAGCTCAAGCATGCCCCAGCCCATGTCGGCAAACTCCGGATTATTGCGATGGGCCGCTGCCGACGTCGGCATCGGAACCGACTCGCCGTCTGCCGCTCTCTCCTGCAGCAGAATGTGGGCGATTTCAACGGCTGCGTTGTAGGCGTCCTCGAAGGTATCCCCAGCCGTGACGGCGCCGGGAATGTCGGGTATCAGAATCCCGATGGCGGTGTTGTCGTCACCCCATTCGATGCAGATCGGATATTGCATTATGGATCTCCCTTGCAGCTGGCTGGCGGGTGGTACAACCCGGCACGCCTCCTGATGCTTTTGACCGTCCCCGGCGGCAAATCCTTTTTCGGGTGGGGAACGGGAATCGTGTACGGGTTGTAGCGGTGAATGAAGATGTGATGACTGCCGGTGACTCGATCCAGCGCCCAGCCTGCCTCCTCCAGTTCCTTGATCAATAGCCTGCTTTGCACCTACCGCCTCCTTGCTCCGGCCAAATAAAAATAACTCTAGAGTTATCTTTACTCAAGCACAGAAATCGATGGAACGACGTTCGGTTGTTTTACAGGGTGTGATCAACCCAGCCATTCCGGTGAAGCATGAATGCTATGCCCGGCACCTGCGTTCCGCTGCCCTCGCCTGACGGTCATCCTTGAATCGAGCCACTCACGGCTCTTCCCAAGGAATTTCGACCATGACCCTGCAAGCAAGACTCGATGCTTTCAAAGCCGACTTCAAGGCCGGCAAACCCCCTTACAACGCCCCCGCCGACATTCACCCGGTGATGGAGCGCGCCACTGCCGAACTGATCGCCGGCGGCGCGGCCAGCCGTGCCTTGAAAGTCGGCGACATGGCGCCTCTGTTCACCCTGAAAGACCCCGAAGGCCATCCCGTATCGTCGGTTGATCTGTTGGCGCAAGGGCCGTTGGTGCTGACCTTCTATCGCGGCGTCTGGTGCCCGTACTGCAACATGGAGCTGCAGGCGTTGCAGGCCTTTCTCCCTTCGATTCAGCACGCCGGGGCCCGTCTGCTGGCAATTTCGCCACAGATCGCCGCCAACAGCCGCAAGTCGCAACGCATCAACGAACTGCAGTTTCCGATCCTCAGCGACCCGCGCAATGACGTGGCGGCGGCGTTCGGCCTGCGCTTCGAATTACCGGATTACCTGATCGAGCTGTACAAGAACCTGCGTAACGACCTGCCGACCTTCAACGATGATCCATCGTGGACATTGCCAATGCCGGCGCGTTATGTGATTGGTCAAAATGGCGTGATTCGTTACGCCGAGGTCAACCCGGATTACACTCAGCGTCCCGAGCCTGAAGCGATGCTGGATGCATTGCGCGGCTGATTCGATCCCATGTGCCCAGGAGTTGCCATGACCCGACGTACTTTCCTCATCACTGGCGCCAGCAAGGGCATCGGCCGGGCGCTGGCCGAGCATCTGGACCGTGCCGGGCACCGGGTGGTGGGGATTGCCCGCCAGCCCGACCTGAGCTTTCCGGGCATCCTGTTTCCGTTGGACCTGAGTGATCGCGAGCTGACCCGTCAGGTGCTGGCCGAACTGGCGCGTACATATGAGTTCGATGGGCTGGTAAACAACGTCGGGCTGGTCCGCCCGCAGGCGCTGGGGGATATCGATCTGGACGCGTTCGACGACGTGATGCGTCTGAATCTGCATTCAGCGTTGCAGGCCACCCAGGCATTGCTGCCGGGGATGCGCACGCGGGGTTGGGGTCGGGTGGTGAACATCTCCAGCCTGACGGTACTGGGCATCACCCAACGTACAGCCTATGCGGCGGCGAAAGCGGCGCTGGTCAGCTTCACCCGTTCGTGGGCGCTGGAGCTGGCGCAGACCGGGATCACCGTGAATGCGGTGGCGCCAGGACCGACCGAGACGGAATTGTTTCGCGCCAACAATCCGCCGGGCAGCGAGGGTGAAGCGCGCTATCTGGCCGCAGTGCCGATGGGGCGTCTGGGGCAGCCGGAGGAGATTGCCTCGGCGATTGCGTTTCTGTTGTCCGAGCAGAGCGGGTTTATCACCGGGCAGACGTTGTTTGTCGATGGCGGCGCCTCAGTCGGCAAAGCCGCATTCTGACCAACACCCCATTCCCCTGTGGGAGCGGGCTTGCTCGCGAACGCGGTCTGACATTCAGCACCTGTATTGGCTGAGCCGACGCTTTCGCGAGCAAGCCCGCTCCCACAGGGCGACTACGACAACCTCAAGATTGTGCAAGGACATGAGATGGACCGCCTCGCTGCCATGGAAACCTTCGTCTGCGTCGTCGAAACCGGCTCGTTTTCCGCCGCCGCCCGACGGCTGAATATCGGCCAGCCCGCCGTGTCGAAGACTATCGCGCAGCTGGAAAGGCACTTGGCGGTCAGCCTGTTGCTGCGCTCGACCCGGGGCCTGACCCCGACCGAGGCCGGGCTGGCCTATTTCGAACGTGCCAAACGCGCCATCGATGAGGCCAACGAGGCCGACAACGCCGCCCGAGGCAGCGCCGGCGGGTTGAGCGGCAACTTGCGCATCAGCGCTGCGGTGACCTTCGGCCGTCTGCACGTCGTACCGCACCTGGGGGCGTTTCTCGATCAGCATCCACAACTGAACATCGACTTGCTGCTCGACGACCGCAACATCAACCTCGTCGAAGAAGGCATCGATGTCGCCCTGCGCATGGGCGCCCTGACCGATTCGGGCCTGACCGCACGCAAGATCGCCGATTGCCGCCGCGTGGTGCTCGGCACCCCGGCCTACTTTGCCAAGCACGGCGAACCGAGCTGCCCCGCCGACCTGAGCAAACACCAGGCCGTCGTCTACAACCTCGGCGGCGGCACCATTTGGCAGTTCACCAAAGGCGCGGAACAACAATCGGTGATCCTCAGCGGACGTTTGCGCGTCAGCGCGGCCGAGGGCGTGCGCGAAGCCGTTCTGGCCGATCAGGGCCTGACGCTCGCCTCCGAATGGATGTTCGCCCCGGAACTGGCCAGCGGCGCGGTGAAAACCGTCATGCCTGACTGGACACTGCCTGATCTGGATTTATGGGCGGTATTTGCGACGGGGAGAATGGCCAGCGCCAAGGCGCGGGCGTTTGTCGAGTATGTGCAGGGGTTGTTGGCCAGCTGAACAGCCAGATCAAAAAATCGCAGGCTTCGCCAGCGCCTGCAGGGTGGCGATTGCAACGCTTCAAAACAAAACGGCGATCCGAAGATCGCCGTTTTCATTACTGCCCGAACTGCTTGCCCAAACCCGGGGGCACGCCGTGAATGTCGGTGTCTTCCCACGGGCCGTTGGGGCCGATCGAGCGGCTCCAGCCGTTGTTCCAGCGGAAGTAGGTGCGCTGGCGATAGAAGGTGTTGGGCTGGTCGTCGAGGACGTAGACGCCGAGCTTCTGGTCCCAGTGGCTGTTGCCGCCGGGTGGCGGGGCGAAGCTGGCTGAGGTACGCGGGACAGGCTTGGACGGTTTGGCCGGAATGCTTTTGCCCGGGGTCGGCGAGGTCGACGGGGTCGGGCTCGGTTGTGACGGCGGGATCGGTGGCAGACTGGTGGTCGGCTCCGGTCGGTGCACCGCACATGCGCTCATGCCCAGGGCCAGTGTGATGACTGTGATGCGGGCGAGGCTGTGCATGGCGGTGCTTTCCTGTGGATTCCGGCGGCTATTTGTCCGGGCTGTCGATGATCAGTTTTTGTGGCGCGGTGGTGCTGCTGGCCAGTGGGCCGCTGCGCCCTACCCATTCCCCGGCGGTCGGCTGACCGGCACGGGAGATGCGCGCAACCAGTTGGACTTCAGGAAAGTTCGACAGTTTCAACTGCGGCATCATGGCGTCGGCATCGCCCAGCTCGATGGTCACCGGCAGATCGGCCACGGTCAGGCGCTTGGCCGCCAGCGGTGCCGGTGGGCCGGACGTGGCGCGCGCGAAGATGAACACGCTGTCATCCGGTTTCACCTTGCTGCGCAGTTCACTGGCCAGGTCAACGTGGACCCTGAGCAATGCAGCGACCTTGGCGGCCGGCGCTTCGGCGACCTTGCCGCCACTGGCCTGCAGGCGCTCGGTGGCGCGCTCGATCCCGCCTTGCAGCGCGGCGCGGGAGTTGTCGTCAGCGGGCAATTGCGCCAGCAGGCGATTCCAGTAATCGATGGCTTGCTGGTACCGCTCGCCCTCGAACGCTGCGATGCCCAGCAGGCCGAGGCTGGTGACTTCTTTCGGATCGGCTTTCAGCGCTTCGTCGGTCAGGGCCTGGATCTTGTCCGACCACTTCTTGCCATCGGCAAAGTATTGCGCCTGCGCCCACTGGCCGAGCAGTTCCGGCTGCCGACCCGCCAGGTTGGCCGCGCGTTCGAACATCTTCGCTGCGTCCGCCGGACGATCCTGAGCCATGTAGGTGCGACCAAGGAAGTACAGGCCTTCCGCCGAGTCCGGTTGCGCAGCAACGGCGCGCTCCAGACGTTGGGTCATCTCCTCCATCGATTGCGGCGCCTGGGCGAATTCGCGGGTCAGTTCGACCTTGTCGGCCGCGCCGAAATGCAGATACAGCCCCAGGCCCAACACCGGCACCAGCACCGCTGCCAGCAGCGGCAACGGTTTGCCCAGCTTCGAGACGCGCGGCGCGGTAACGCCTTCGGTGTCCGCGAGCAGTTCACGCGCAGCTTCCGCGCGGCCACTGTCCATTTGCGCGGCATCGAGTACGCCTTCGGCCTGCTGCGATTGCAACTCGGCCACGCGTTCCTGATACAACGCAACGTTCAGGGCAGTACGATCCTCTTCACGCTGGGCGCGACGGCCACGCAAAACCGGGATCAGCAGAAAACTCAGGGCGACCAGAAGCAACAGCCCTGCGGCAAGCCAGAAATCAATCATTCTTGGTTTTTATCCAACAGTTGGTCGAGGCGCTGACGTTCTTCGATGGACAGCGATTGCGGGGTCTCGGCGCGCTGGCCGCGACGACGGCGAACGATCACCACGATCACCATCAGACCACCCAGCAACAACCCGGCCGGGCCGAACCACAGCAGTGCGGTCTTGGCGTTGAGTGCCGGTTTGTAGCGGACGAAATCACCGTAGCGATCGACCATGAAGTCGATGATCTGCTGATTGTCCTTGCCCTCGCCGAGCATGCGGAAAATCTCTTTGCGCAGGTCGGCGGCAATCGGTGCGTTGGAGTCGGCGATGTCCTGGTTCTGGCACTTGGGGCAGCGCAGTTCCTTGGTCAACTCGCGGAAACGCTCGCGATCACCTTCTTTGGCGAACTCATAAGTGTCGATCGCGGCATGCGCCACGCCGACCAGACTCAAGCCCAATACCACGGCGGCGAGAAAACGCTTCATGGCTTGGCCTCATCGACCAGCGCCTGATACTTGGCCGCGAGCTTCTCGCGCCAGACCTGCTCGTCGATCACACCCACGTACTTGTCGCGAATGATGCCCTTGGCGTCGATGAAGAAGGTTTCCGGCGCACCGTACACGCCGAGGTTCAGGCCCAGCGAGCCTTCGTCGTCACGGATGTCCAGCACATACGGGTTGTGGAACTCGGCCAGCCACTTCAAGGCATCGGTGTTGGTGTCCTTGTAGTTGATGCCGTAGATCACCACGCCGCGCTCGGCGAGTTTGTTCAGCACCGGGTGCTCGACCCGGCAGGAAATGCACCAGGTGCCCCAGACGTTGACCAGCGCCGGCTTGCCGAGAATGTCCGCCTTGGTCAGGGTCTTGTCGCCCTGCACGTTCGGCAGGCTGAACTCCGGGAATGGCTTGTTGATCATCGCCGACGGCAGTTCCGCCGGATCGAGGTACAGACCGCGATAAAGAAATACCGCCACCAGCAGGAAAATCGCCAGTGGCACCAGCATCAACCAACGTCTCATGCAGCGGCTCCTTGCAGGCCAAGGGCTTCACGCACCCGGGCATTGACCTTGACGCGATAACGCCGATCCAGCGCCGCCAGCAACCCGCCCAGACCGGTGAGCAAGCCACCGAACCAGATCCAGCGCACGAACGGTTTGACGTGAACCCGCACCGCCCAGGCGCCGTTTTCCAACGGCTCGCCCAGAGCGACATAGAGGTCGCGGGTGAAGCCGGCGTCGATCCCGGCCTCGGTCATCATCGAGCTCTGCACGGTGTACAGGCGTTTTTCCGGATGCAGCACGCTGACTTCCTTGCCGTCGCGGATCACCCGGATGGTGCCCTTGTCGGAGGTGAAGTTCGGCCCCTCGAAGTGCTTGGCGCCTTCGAAGATGAAGTGATAACCGGCCAGGTCCATCGACTCGCCCGGCGCCAGGCGCAGGTCGCGCTCGGCACTGTTCTGGCTCGACAGCACCACACCGAGGGCGCACACGGCGATGCCCAGGTGCGCAATCTGCATGCCCCAGTAGCTGCGGGTCAGCGTTGGCAGGCCCTTGATCAGACCTTTGTGGCGGGTCTTGTCGACGATGTCGCGCACACCGGCCAGCAGCACCCACGCGGCGAGCAGGAAGGTGGCGATCACCGCCCAGTTGAAATCGCCGTAGGCGACACCGGCCACCACGGCCAAGGCGACGCTGCCCAACAACACCGGGGTCAGCATGTTCACCAGCCATTTCACCGGGGTGTCTTTCCAGCGCACGATCACGCCGACCGCCATCACCACCATCAGCAATGCCATCAGCGGGATGAACAACGCATTGAAGTACGGCGGGCCAACCGACAGCTTGGCGCCGCTCAACGCATCGAGAATCAGCGGGTACAGAGTACCGAGCAGGATCATCGAGGCTGCGACCACCAGCACCAGGTTGTTGCCCAGCAGCAGGGTTTCCCGCGACCACAGGTTGAAGCCGACCTGGCTCTTGACCACCGGGGCGCGCAAGGCGAACAGCGTCAGCGAACCACCGACCACAAACAACAGGAAGATCAGGATGAACACGCCGCGCTCAGGATCTGAAGCAAACGCGTGCACCGACGTCAGCACACCGGAACGCACGAGGAACGTCCCGAGCAGACTGAGGGAGAACGCGGCAATCGCCAGCAACACCGTCCAGCTCTTGAACACGCCACGTTTTTCGGTGACCGCCAGCGAGTGAATCAGCGCGGTGCCCACCAGCCAAGGCATGAACGAGGCGTTTTCCACCGGGTCCCAGAACCACCAGCCACCCCAGCCGAGTTCGTAGTAAGCCCACCACGAACCGAGGGTGATGCCGATGCCGAGGAAGGCCCAGGCGACGATGGTCCACGGGCGCGACCAGCGCGCCCACGCAGCGTCAAGCCGACCACCGAGCAATGCCGCGATGGCGAACGCGAACGCCACGGAGAAGCCGACATACCCCATATACAGCATCGGCGGATGCACGATCAGGCCGATGTCTTGCAGCAACGGGTTGAGGTCACGACCATCCGCCGGAATCTGCGGCAGAATCCGCGAGAACGGGTTGGAGGTGAGGATCAGGAACAACAGGAAACCGGTGCTGATCATGCCCATCACTGCCAGCACGCGGGCGAGCATGACTTGCGGCAACTGGCGGGAGAACACCGATACGGCAAAAGTCCAGCCACCAAGGATCAGCGCCCACAGCAGCAGCGAGCCTTCGTGTGCGCCCCACACGGCGCTGAACTTGTAGTACCACGGCAGTGCGCTGTTGGAGTTCATCGCCACGTAGCCGACCGAAAAATCGTCGGTCATGAACGCGTAGGTCAGGCAACCGAAGGCAAACAGCAGGAACGCGAACTGGCCCCACGCCGCCGGCTGAGCCAGGCCCATCCACAAACGGTCGCCGCGCCAGGCACCGAGCAGCGGCACCACGGCCTGCACCAGCGCAAAACACAGCGCCAGAATCATCGCCAGATGGCCGAGCTCGGGAATAAACAGTGCGGACGTCATCGATCAACCCTCCTTCGCTGGGGTCGGCGCGGATTGACCACTGTCTTTCAAGGCCTTGGTCACTTCCGGCGGCATGTACTTCTCGTCGTGCTTGGCCAGCACTTCATCGGCCACCACCACGCCGTCGGCGTTGAGTTTGCCCAGGGCGACAATGCCCTGCCCTTCGCGGAACAGATCCGGGAGGATGCCGCGATAGGTGATGGTCACGGATTTGTTGAAGTCGGTAACGATGAACTGCACGTCCAGCGAGTCTGACGAGCGCTGCAGCGAGCCCTTCTCGACCATGCCGCCGGCGCGAATGCGCGTGTCGTGCGGTGCTTCGCCGTTGGCGATCTGGGTCGGGGTGTAAAACAGGTTGATGTTTTCCTGCAGGGCGCTCAGGGCCAGGCCGACGGCAGCGCCGACCCCGACCAGAATGGCCAGAATGATGATCAGACGTTTTTTGCGCAGCGGATTCACTTGCCGTTCTCCCGGCGCAGACGACGCGCCTCTTGTTGCAGATAGCGCTTGCGGGCCGCGATCGGCGCCACCACGTTGAGGATCAGCACCGCCAGACAAATGCCGTAGGCCGACCAGACATACAGGCCATGATGGCCCATGGCGAGGAAGTCGCCGAATGAAGCAAAACTCATCGAGCGGCCTCCAGACTGTTCTGCACTTCTTCTTTGACCCAACTGGCGCGGGCTTCGCGCTTGAGCACCTCAAGGCGCATGCGCAGCAACAGCACGGCGCCGAAGAAGCAGTAGAAACCCAGCACCGTCAGCAGCAGCGGCAGCCACATTTCGGCTGGCATCGCCGGCTTTTCGGTGAGGGTGAAGGTGGCGCCCTGGTGCAGGGTGTTCCACCACTCCACCGAGTACTTGATGATCGGGATGTTGATCACGCCGACGATCGCCAGTACCGCGCAGGCCTTGGCGGCGCTGTCACGGTTGCTGATGGCATTGCCCAGCGCGATCACCCCGAAATACAGGAACAGCAGAATCAGCATCGAGGTCAGGCGTGCGTCCCAGACCCACCAGGAACCCCAGGTCGGCTTGCCCCAGATCGCCCCGGTGACCAGCGCCACGGCGGTCATCCACGCACCGATAGGGGCCGCACATTGCAGGGCGACGTCGGCCAGTTTCATTTTCCAGACCAGGCCGACCACACCGCACACCGCCAGCATCACGTAGATCGACTGCGCAAGCATCGCGGCAGGCACGTGGATGTAGATGATGCGAAAGCTGTTGCCCTGCTGATAATCCGGCGGTGCGAAGGCCAGGCCCCAGACAACGCCCACGGTGATCAGCAGCAATGCTGCAATGCTCAGCCACGGCAGAAACTTGCTGCTGATGCCGTAGAACCACTTGGGCGAGCCGAGCTTGTGAAACCAGGTCCAGTTCATACTGTTTCCATCACGGGTGCCGCTCATCGGTGTGAGCTGGCAAGGGTCATTCTTTCAAAAAAAAGCGGTCAATTTTTGACCAGACCTCATTATTATTCGCCGACGCTGATCTTCAGGCCAGCAGCTATTGCAAAAGGTGTCAGGGTGATCGCCAGGGCGGTCAGGCTACCCAGCCACAGCAGATACCCGGTCGCCGGCATGCCTTGCAGGGCGGCCTGCAAGGCGCCGCTGCCAAGGATCAACACCGGGATGTACAACGGCAGAATCAGCAGCGCCAGCAACAGGCCGCCGCGTTTCAAACCGACCGTCAGCGCCGCGCCCACCGCGCCGAGCAAACTCAGTACCGGTGTCCCCAGCAGCAACGACAACAGCAACACTGGCAGGCAGGCGACCGGCAAACCGAGCATCAGCGCCAGCAAGGGCGAGAGCAAAACCAGTGCCAGACCCGAGAACAGCCAGTGTGCCAGCACCTTGGCCAGGACCAACAGTGGCAGCGGGTGCGGCGAAAGGACCCACTGCTCAAGGGATCCGTCCTCGAAATCACTGCGAAACAGCCCGTCCAGCGAGAGCAGGACCGACAACAGCGCGGCCACCCAGACTAACCCTGGGGACAGGTTTTGCAACACTTGAGTTTCCGGGCCGACGGCCAGCGGGAACAAAGCGATGACGATGGCGAAGAAAATCAGCGGATTGGCCAGTTCGGCCGGGCGACGAAACAGCAGGCGGGACTCACGGGCAACCAGCAGACCGAACACACTCATACTGCCCAGTTCCCCAGATCGATGTCGCGATAACCGGCCGGCATCCGGCTCAGTGTGTGGTGTGTGGTCAGCACCACCAGGCCGCCACTTTCGCAGTGCCTGGCCAGGTGTTCTTCGAGTTGCGCCACGCCCTGTTTGTCGAGCGCGGTGAACGGCTCGTCGAGAATCCACAGTGGCGGGCTGTCCAGATACAGGCGCGCCAACGCCACGCGACGTTGCTGACCAGCGGACAGGGTATGGCAGGGAACATCTTCGAAACCGCGCAATCCTACGGCTGCCAACGCCTGCCAGATCGCCTCGCGTTCGGCAGGTTGATGCAGGGCGCAGAGCCAGGACAGGTTCTCTTCCGGAGTCAGCAGATCCTTGATCCCGGCGGCGTGGCCGATCCACAACAGGTTGCGCGCCAGTTCGCTCGGCTGCGCAGTCAAGGGCTCACCGTTGAGCAGCACCTGACCGCTGGTCGGCTGCATCAACCCCGACAACAGGCGCAGCAAACTGGTTTTGCCGCTGCCGTTGGGACCGCTGATCTGCACCATATCGCCACTGGCCAGTCTCAATTCGAGATTTTCGAAGAGCAGCCGCAGGTCTCGCTCACAGGCGAGGGCAACGGTTTGCAGGACAGGACTGGTCAAGGGATCACGGGCCTTATACGGTTCAAGTCGGCTCTGGCGCGGCCGTTAAAGAGATGCAGGATAAATGCAATGACGGTGCGAACCAGAGAGCTGGATCAAACAATTGCTATGTTTTCTGAACGAAGCGCAAGACGCGCGGCATTATACATGCCGTGTCTTACTCTCAAGAGTGCAATTTCCTCAGGTTGTGTCCGCGTATGACAGGCGAAATGAACATCCTCCCGCTCCCGCCCACCACCCCGGCGAACGCTCGTCCGCTGGTGATGAGCGGTGAGTTGCTCAAGCTGCTGACCCCGGTCGAAGGCTTGATCGGTGCCGGGCAAAGCGCCCAGGCCGAGGTGCTGTCGCTCAAGCAGGCGGATCAGACCTTTCAACTGCTGCTCAAAGTGACCGTCGACGGCGGCCGCCAGACCACCGTGCAAGCCAGCAGTAACCTACCACTGCCGGCCGGAACCAGCCTGGCCGTCACCCAACCGTCGGCGGGCAATCTGGCGATCACCGTGCAGCAGGCCATCGCCAGCAGCGTCGCCGCCCTCACCCGCATCGACACCGCGCAGTTGCCGGTCGGTACGCTTTTGCAAGGCAAGGTGCTGACCTCGCAGACACTGCCGCAAGTGCCGGGGCAGCCGACGGTGTACCGCTCGCTGGTGAGCCTGCTCAACACCGCGCAGAGCGGTGCCACGCTGGACATCGACAGCCCGACGCCATTGCGCATCGGCACCCTGCTCTCGGCGCTGGTCGAGGACTCGCAAACCCTCAAGTTCGTGCCGCTGAGCAGCCGTCAGGAACAATTGGCGGTGAGTCAGCAACTGCTTGGCCAGCAGAGTCGCCAGGGCTCGCTGGACGGCTTGCTCAATGCCTTGCAAAACCTGCCGAGCGACGACGACCAGACTTCGCAGGATCTGCGCGCTGCCGTCGTGCGCCTGCTCGCCAACCTGCCCGACGTGCAGCAGATGAGCACCGCCAAAGGCGTGGCCATGGCCCTGGCCAACAGCGGCGCCTTTCTCGAAGCCAAATTGCTGACCGGACAGAGTCCGGCGCTGGCCCCGGACATGAAAGCCGATCTGCTCAAGTTGATCGCGCAGCTGTCACCGGGTGCGCCGGGCAATGCCAGCTTCAACGCGATCATCGCCGCCAACACCCTGGCACAAGCGCTGCCAAGTTTCGTGCGCAACGCCCTTGGCACTCTCGGCCAGGTCAGCGCCAAACCAGTGCCGAGCAGCTTTCCGCTGCCCGACCGCTTGCTGCAAAGCCTGGACGACGAAGGCGATCTGGAGCATTTGCTGCGTCTCGCTGCGGCGGCCGTGTCGCGCCTGCAAAGTCATCAGCTGTCGAGCCTGGAACAGACCGGAGTCACCGATGACGGCCGTCTGCTCAGCACCTGGCAGCTGGAAATCCCTATGCGCAACCTGCAGGACATCGTGCCGTTGCAGGTCAAGTTCCAACGCGAAGAAGCCCCGGAAAAAGAACCGCAGCCCAACGAACGCCGTGACGAACGCGAGCCCAGGCAACAGCTGTGGCGCGTCGATCTGGCCTTCGATATGGAGCCATTGGGGCCGATGCAGATTCAGGCTCAGTTGATCGCCGGCAGCCTGTCGAGTCAGCTCTGGGCGGAACGCCCGTACACCGCCGACCTGATCGAAACCAACCTGTTCGCGCTGCGCCAGCGCTTGCTCGATCGCGGGCTGAACGTCGGCGATCTCGACTGCCACCTCGGCACTCCGCCGCAGGGCGGCCAAACTCGCCTCGAACACCGCTGGGTCGACGAAACCGCATGAACGACAGCACCGCTCCACGCCAGGCCATCGCCCTCAAATACGACGGCAACCACGCCCCGACCCTCACCGCCAAGGGCGACGAGGAACTGGCCGAAGAAATCCTGCGCATTGCCCGCGACTGTGAAGTACCGATCTATGAGAACGCTGAGCTGGTGCGGCTGTTGGCGCGCATGGAACAGGGCGACAGCATCCCCGACGAGCTGTACCGCACGATTGCCGAGATCATCGCGTTTGCATGGAATCTGAAGGGGAAATTCCCCGAGGGACACGATCCGCAGGCGCCGATGGTCGAGAAGGACGTCACCGAACGCGGGGATGATTATTGAGGTTCTGGAGGCCCCTTCGCGAGCAAGCCCGCTCCCACACTCGACCGCATTCCTTCAACAGGATCGCGGTCAACTGTGGGAGCGGGCTTGCTCGCGAAGGGCGATTTCAGCTTTAGAGCAAAAATCAGCTTCTGTGCAACTTGCGCATCAACTCCGCTTCAGCCTGGGTCAACCCGCAGGACTGCGTCAGCTCATCGACGCTCGCGCCCATGCCCACCAGTTTCGCCGCCTGGGCAAACGACAGGCTCGATGGATCGCGCTGCTCTAGCGCAACAATCTTGTCCGGCAACGGAGCAACTACCGAGCGCAGCTCGTGCAGGGCTTCGCCCATGCGCACGTTGCCGTTCTGGTAGTCGTCGACGCGCTTGGCCAGGTCCTTGATGCGCTGATCACGCAGCGCATCGCCCTGAGCCTGTTGCGCAGCGATCAGTCGCTGCGCCTTGATGTACGCCAGAAACATTGCCAGCGTGCCTGCCCAGAAGAGGAACAGGACAATGACCGCAACCTCGAGAATCAATCAGATGCTCTCCAGTTCCGACCATTCTTCTTCGCTCATCATCTTGTCCAGCTCGACCAGGATCAGCAACTCGTTGTTCTTGTTGCACACGCCCTGGATGAACTTGGCCGACTCTTCGTTACCGACGTTTGGCGCGGTCTCGATTTCCGACTGACGCAGATAAACCACTTCAGCCACGCTGTCGACCATGATGCCGACGACTTGCTTGTCAGCTTCGATGATGACGATACGGGTGTTGTCGCTGATCTCGCCGGTGCTCAGGCCGAAGCGCTGACGGGTGTCGATCACGGTGACCACGTTACCGCGCAGGTTGATGATGCCCAGCACGTAGCTTGGCGCACCCGGCACGGGAGCGATCTCGGTGTAGCGCAGGACTTCCTGAACGCGCATCACGTTGATGCCGTAGGTTTCGTTGTCCAGCTTGAAGGTTACCCATTGCAGGATCGGATCTTCAGAACCCTTTGCCGCCGTCGCCTTGTCGTTCATACCCTAGCCCCTCGAAGTACCGCGCTCGCGGTGTATGTTTCGTTCGCCGGCATGGCTATGCCGGTGTCTGTTATGTCGGTTTGTGATTCGGCTTACTGCCGGACATGTGCTTAGCCCCACCGCTGGCGATCAACTCGGCCAGTGCAGCGACATCAAGCAATGCGCACATGTGTTCAATCACCGTGCCGGCGAGCCATGGCCGCTGACCCCGGTGACTTCTCCATTTGATTTCATTCGGGTCCAGGCGCAACGAACGGCTGACCTGATGCACCGCCAGGCCCCATTCGTAACCTTGTACCGAAATCACGTACTGCAGGCCCTGACGGAAGTCATCGCGATAGCGATCCGGCATGACCCAACGCGCGGTATCCAGCACTTTCAGATTGCCGGCCTGGCTCGGCAGAATCCCGAGGAACCATTCCGGCTGCCCGAACAGCGGCGTCAGCTCATGCCCGGCCAGTGAATAAATCGAGCCCAGGCACACCAGCGGCACCGCCAGGGTCAGCCCGGCAACGTCGAACAGCAGGCATTCGAAGGCTTCGGAGGCCCATGCGGGACGCCCCTCGGTCTCTACCGGTGGCGGCGTATTGCTTGGCGGCAGATGCACTTCCACCAGCGGCGTCACCAGCGTCTGCTCGACGGGTGCAGGTGCGACCGGTGCCGGTTCGACCACCACCGGTTCCGGTGCAGTGTTCAGTAACCGGGTTTGCAGCAGCGGTGCGAGCGTCGAAACCGCTGCGCGCACCGGCTCAGCCTGTTCGATCAACGCGACCGGGGCCTTGGCCACCGGCGCGGCGGCAGGCGCAGCCACCGGCGCGGCAGGTTTGGCCGCTTTCTGTGCGTCACGTGCCTGCTCTTCGAGTACCGCCGCCTGGAACTCGTCCAGTGCCTCGGTGCTTTCGGTAACCTCAGGCTGCGCCTCGATTGCCGGCGGCAGCTCCTCAGGAATCTCCTGCAGCAGGCCATCCAGATAAGACTGCAGCGCCAACTGCGGACGCGAGGTGAGCTTGACGGGGCGGTTCATGCTCACGCCACCGCCGGAACAAGTTGTTGCGCCAGCAGATGCTTGAGCAGCGCGCGGTAAGCCAGCACGCCACGGCTCTTGCCGTCGAATTGCGAAGGCGTGACACCGGCCCGGCTGGCGTCGCGCAGGCGGGTATCGACCGGGATATAACCCTGCCAGATCTCGTCGGGGAATTTGTCACGCAGCACGCGCAAGGTGCCCAGCGACGCTTGGGTGCGGCGGTCGAACAGGGTCGGCACGATGCTGAACGGCAGCGCCTGTTTGCGCGAACGGTTGATCATCGCCAGGGTGTTGACCATGCGCTCCAGGCCTTTGACGGCCAGGTGCTCGGTCTGCACCGGGATCACCAGTTGCTGGCTCGCCGCCAGGGCGTTGACCATCAACACGCCCAGCAACGGCGGGCTGTCGATCACCGCGTAATCGAAATCCTGCCACAGTTGCGCCAGACTCTTGGCGATCACCAGGCCCAGGCCACTCTGGCCCGGCGACTGACGCTCAAGGGTCGCGAGTGCGGTACTCGACGGCAGCAGCGAAATGCGCTCGTCGCTGGTCGACAGCAGCAACTGCCCGGGCAAGCCTTGTGGCACGCTGCCCTTGTGCAGAAACAGGTCGTAATTGCTGTGTTCCAGGCTGTCGGGGTCGTAGCCGAAATAGCTGGTCATCGAGCCGTGCGGGTCGAGATCGACCACAACCACGCGCTTGCCCGCCTCCGCCAGCAATCCGGCTAAAGCGATGGAAGATGTGGTTTTACCGACACCACCCTTTTGATTGGCGACTGCCCAGACTCTCATTCGGTTCGTTCCTCCCGGCCGAGATGCTCGACCGAGACATAGCTCAGCGTATTAATGCGGGTGACGGAGAATTGACGGCACTCTCGCGTCCCGGCGTCTTGACCGGGGTCGGTGCAGTTTGTGTGCCAGCGCGCTTCAATGCCGCGTCCGGTTGCGCATTGGCGGTTCCGGTGCCGGTCAGACTGCGGCGTACATCGAGGTTTCGCGACACCACCAGCACCACCCGACGGTTTTTCGCGCGGCCCTCGGCAGTGGCGTTGTTGGCCACTGGCTGGAACTCGCCATAACCCACCGACGCCAGACGGCCAGGGTTCACACCCTGCATCGCCAGCATGCGCACGATGCTCGCCGAACGTGCAGAGGACAGCTCCCAGTTGGTCGGGTACTGCGCGGTGCGAATCGGCTGATCGTCGGTAAAACCTTCGACGTGGATCGGGTTGTCGAACGGTTTGAGGATCGCCGCGACCTTGTCGATGATGTTGAAAGCGATATCGCTTGGCATGGCGTCGCCACTGCCGAACAACAGGCTGGAGTTGAGTTCGATCTCGACCCACAACTCGTTGCCGCGCACCGTCATCTGGTTGGAGGCGATCAGGTCGCCGAACGCGGCGCTGATGTCATCGGCAATGCTTTTCAACGGATCGCTGGCACCGGCGATACCGGCGTCAACCTGCTCGCTGTCCTTGACCAGCGGCTTGGCCGGGGTCACGGTCTTCGGTCGTTCATCGCCAATCGGGATCGGCTTGAGCGAGCGATCGGAGTCGGTGAAGACCCCGATCAGCGCTTCGGAAATGACCTTGTACTTGCCTTCGTTGATCGACGAAATCGAGTACATCACCACGAAAAAAGCGAACAACAGCGTGATGAAGTCCGCATAGGACACGAGCCAGCGCTCGTGATTAACATGTTCTTCCTGGTGCCTGCGACGAGCCATAGTCCATTACCCCCATCAATCCATGAAGCCCTGAAGCTTCAGCTCGATAGAGCGAGGGTTTTCACCTTCGGCGATCGACAGGATCCCTTCCAACAACATTTCGCGATAACGCGACTGCCGCAACGCGATTGACTTGAGCTTGGCCGCGACCGGCAGCAAGACCAGGTTGGCACTGGCCACACCGTAAATGGTCGCAACGAACGCCACGGCAATGCCGCTGCCCAACTGCGTGGGATCGGCGAGGTTGCCCATCACATGGATCAGGCCCATCACCGCACCGATGATGCCGATGGTCGGCGCATAGCCACCCATGCTTTCGAAGACTTTGGCAGCCTCGATGTCGCGGGCTTCCTGGGTGTAGAAATCCACTTCGAGGATGCTGCGAATCGCCTCCGGCTCGGCGCCATCGACCAGCAGTTGCAGGCCCTTGCGCGAGTAGTTGTCCGGTTCGGCATCAGCCACGCCTTCCAGGCCCAGCAGGCCTTCCTTGCGAGCGGTGAGGCTCCAGTTGACCACGCGATCGATGCCACCGGCCAGATCGACCCGTGGCGGAAACAGAATCCAGGCAAGGATCTGCATGGCGCGCTTGAACGCGCTCATCGGCGATTGCAGCAGTGCGGCACCGATGGTGCCGCCCAGTACGATCAATGCCGCCGGGCCGTTGGCCAGCGCACCGAGGTGACCACCTTCAAGGTAGTTGCCGCCGATGATGGCGACGAACGCCATGATGATCCCGATAAGGCTTAGAACATCCATCAGATACACGCCTCGACGATGTGCTTGCCGATGTCGTCCAGGCTATACACCGCGTCGGCGAGATCAGCTTTGACGATAGCCATCGGCATGCCGTAAATCACGCAACTGGCTTCGTCCTGCGCCCACACCGCACTGCCGCCCTGCTTGAGCAGACGCGCACCTTCGCGGCCGTCGGCGCCCATGCCGGTCAGCACCACCGCCAGAACTTTGTCACCGTAGGACTTGGCAGCGGAACCGAAGGTGATGTCCACGCACGGCTTGTAGTTCAGACGCTCGTCGCCCGGGAGGATTTTCACCGCGCCACGGCCGTCGATCATCATTTGCTTGCCACCCGGCGCCAGCAACGCCAGGCCCGGACGCAGGATGTCGCCATCCTCGGCTTCCTTGACGCTGATGCGGCACAGCTTGTCCAGACGCTCGGCGAACGCTTTGGTGAACGCCGCCGGCATGTGCTGGATCAGCACGATCGGTGCCGGGAAGTTCGCCGGCAACTGAGTCAGGACGCGTTGCAGCGCAACCGGACCGCCAGTTGACGTACCGACGGCAACCAGTTTGTAGGCTTTGCGTTTCGGTGCCGGCGACGAAGCACTGGCAGCCGGTGCGCGGCTTGCAGCTGGAGCAGGCGCCGGTGCCGGACGCGTTGGCGCGCTGCTGCTGTGGCTGCTGAAGCTCGATGCCGCCGGCGCTGGCGCTGGCGTCGGTGCAACGGCCGGCGCCGGCGCACTGTAAGCGCTGAAACGACGGTTGCTGCGCGAGATGCTGTGGACCTTCTCGCACAGCAGTTGCTTGACCTTCTCGGGGTTACGCGAGATGTCTTCGAAATTCTTCGGCAGGAAATCCACCGCGCCAGCGTCCAGTGCATCCAGGGTGACCCGGGCACCTTCGTGCGTCAGCGAGGAGAACATCAACACCGGGGTCGGGCAGCGCTGCATGATGTGCCGCACGGCCGTGATGCCGTCCATCATCGGCATCTCGTAGTCCATGGTGATCACGTCCGGCTTGAGCGCCAAGGCCTGATCGATCGCCTCTTTACCGTTGGTGGCCGTACCGACCACCTGGATGCTCGGATCCGCTGAAAGAATTTCCGAGACGCGGCGGCGGAAAAAACCCGAATCGTCCACCACCAGGACTTTGACTGCCATAAACACTCCATTAGGCGCAGCGGGACGTTGTAGCCCCGCTGCCCCGGATTCAAATACGCCGTGCGGCGTAACGCTTGAGCATGCTTGGAACATCGAGGATCAGAGCGATGCGGCCGTCACCGGTGATGGTGGCGCCGGACATTCCCGGAGTGCCCTGAAGCATTTTGCCCAATGGCTTGATAACCACTTCTTCCTGGCCGACCAGTTGATCGACAACGAAGCCGATCCGCTGGGTGCCCACCGAAAGGATCACCACGTGGCCTTCGCGCTGCTCTTCGTGAGCGGCAGAGCTGACCAGCCAGCGCTTGAGGTAGAACAATGGCAGCGCCTTGTCCCGCACGATCACCACTTCCTGACCGTCCACGACGTTGGTGGTCGACAGGTCGAGGTGGAAGATTTCGTTGACGTTGACCAACGGGAACGCAAACGCCTGATTGCCGAGCATCACCATCAGGGTCGGCATGATCGCAAGCGTCAGCGGCACCTTGATGACGATCTTCGAGCCCTGGCCCTTGGTCGAGTAGATGTTGATCGAACCGTTGAGCTGGGAAATCTTGGTCTTCACCACGTCCATGCCGACACCGCGGCCGGACACGTCGGAGATCTCGGTCTTGGTCGAGAAGCCCGGGGCAAAAATCAGGTTGTAGCACTCGGTATCGCTCAGGCGATCGGCCGCATCCTTGTCCATCACACCGCGTTTTACCGCGATCGAACGCAGGACGTTCGGGTCCATGCCTTTGCCGTCGTCGGAGATCGACAACAGAATGTGGTCGCCTTCCTGCTCGGCGGCCAGAACAACACGACCGCCACGGGCCTTGCCCGAGGCTTCACGTTCTTCCGGTGACTCGATGCCGTGGTCGACAGCGTTGCGCACCAAGTGGACCAGCGGGTCGGCCAGCGCCTCGACAAGGTTTTTGTCGAGGTCGGTTTCTTCACCCACCAGTTCCAGGTTGATCTCTTTCTTGAGCTGACGCGCGAGGTCGCGAACCAGACGCGGGAAGCGCCCGAAGACCTTCTTGATCGGCTGCATCCGGGTCTTCATCACCGCGGTCTGCAGGTCAGCTGTGACCACATCGAGGTTCGACACGGCCTTGGACATGGCTTCGTCGCCGCTGTTGAGACCCAGGCGCACCAGACGGTTACGCACCAGTACCAGCTCGCCAACCATGTTCATGATTTCGTCGAGACGCGCGGTGTCGACCCGCACGGTGGTCTCGGCTTCGCTCGCCGGTTTTTCCGCTGGCGGTGCAGCGGCGGCGCGGGCCGGAGCCGGGGCGGCAGCGGCAGCCGGTTTTGCAGCTTCGGCTTTCGGCTCAGGCTTGGGCGCAGCCTTCGGCGCAGCAGCCGGAGCAGCCGGTGCCTTGGCAGCTGGCGTCGAAACGGCAGCAGCGGTGCCTGTAGCGGCAGCGCCGACGTCGGTGAACTTGCCTTTGCCGTGCAACTCGTCGAGCAGCGATTCGAACTCGTGATCGCTGATCAAGTCGCTACCGGCCGCAGCAGCCACCGGAGCAGCAGGTGCAGCCGGTGCCGAGGCGATCGCCGACTCGAGTGCTTCAACGGCAAAGTTGCCCTTGCCGTGCAACTGGTCGAGCAGCGCTTCGAATTCGTCGTCGGTGATGTCGGAGCTGTCGCCCGCAGCCGGTGCCGCAGGAGCAGCCGCCGTCGGTGCAACGGCGTCCGCCGCGAACTGGCCTTTGCCGTGCAACTGATCGAGCAACGACTCGAATTCAGCGTCAGTGATTTCATCGCTGGCTGCCTCATTGGCAGTTTGCGCAGGTGCAGCAGCGGCCGGGGCTTCGGCTTCAGCCTTGACGGCGTTCAGCGAATCCAGCAGCTGTTCAAATTCGTTATCGGTGATGTCGCCCGAATCGCTCGAATCGCCTTCGACGACCAGCTCTTCGATCATCTCGGCCACCGGCGAAGCCGGAGCTTCGTCGGCCGATTGCGGCTCGGCCAGACGTGCCAGCGCGGCCAGCAGTTCCGGGGTGGCCGCCGTGATCGGTGCACGTTCACGGACTTCGCTGAACATGCTGTTCACCGCGTCCAGTGCTTCGAGGACAACGTCCATCAGTTCTGCATCAACGCGACGCTCACCCTTGCGCAGGATGTCGAACACGTTTTCGGCGATGTGACAGCACTCCACCAGCTCGTTGAGCTGAAGGAAGCCGGCGCCCCCTTTTACAGTGTGGAAACCGCGAAAAATTGCGTTGAGCAGATCTGCGTCATCCGGACGGCTTTCCAGCTCGACCAGTTGTTCGGACAGTTGCTCAAGAATCTCGCCGGCCTCAACCAGGAAATCCTGAAGGATCTCTTCATCGGCGCCGAAGCTCATTAATGGGGTGCTCCTACAGGTCTAAAAACCCAAAAAACCTAAAATTCCAAAACTCTAGAATCCAAGGCTGGATAACAAATCGTCCACATCGTCCTGACCGGACACAACGTCTTCTCGTTTATCGGCATGAATCTGCGGACCTTCACCCTGCGAGAGATGTTTTTGTGGATCTTTTTCTGCAAGCATCGCGGCGCGGTCGTGTTCGATGCCCGCAAAGCGGTCCACCTGACTGGCCATGAGGACGAGTTTGAGCAAATTGCTTTCGACTTCGGTGACCAGTTGGGTCACGCGCTTGATCACCTGACCGGTAAGGTCCTGGTAATCCTGAGCCAGCAGGATGTCGTTAAGGTTGCTCGACACCGCACGGTTGCCCGTGCTGCTGCGCGACAGAAAACCGTCGACCCGGCGCGCCAGCTCGCGGAACTCTTCGGCCCCGACCTCACGGCGCATGAAACGGCCCCAGTCGGTGCTCAGGGCCTGGGCTTCCTCAGCCAGACCATTGACGACCGGGGTGGCGCTTTCCACCAGATCCATGGTGCGGTTGGCCGCGGCTTCGGTCAGCTTGACCACATAGCCCAGGCGTTCGGTGGCGTCGGTGATTTGCGACACTTCCTCGGCCTGCGGCATGTGCGGATCGATCTGGAAGTTGACGATCGCACTGTGCAGTTCGCGTGTGAGCTTGCCCACTTCCTGATACAGGCCGCGGTCACGGGTCTGATTGAGCTCATGGATCAGTTGCACAGCGTCGCCGAACCTGCCTTTTTCAAGGCTCTCGACCAGTTCGACCGCGTGTTTTTTCAGGGTCGATTCGAAATCGCCCTGTGAAGATTCGTTATGCTCCATAGCTCCCCCGCGCGTTCATCAGCCGATGCGTTCGAAAATCTTCTCGATTTTTTCTTTCAGCGCCTGAGCCGTGAAAGGTTTGACCACGTAGCCGTTCACACCGGCCTGAGCGGCCTCGATGATCTGCTCGCGCTTGGCTTCTGCAGTCACCATCAGCACGGGCAGGTGCTTGAGTTTTTCATCGGCACGCACGTGGCGCAGCAGGTCGATACCGGTCATGCCCGGCATGTTCCAGTCCGTTACCAGAAAGTCGATGCTTCCGCTGTTGAGCACCGGAATGGCAGTCGTGCCATCGTCGGCCTCGACGGTGTTGGTGAACCCCAGATCACGCAGCAGGTTCTTGATGATCCGCCGCATCGTTGAGAAGTCATCAACGATGAGGATTTTCATGTTCTTGTCCAATTCGACCTCCAAGCAGTCTTAAACGCGCCCAGCACCTGGACGCGCCATTTCAATCAATCCGGCAAAGCACTCGATGACTGTCTGGAGCACAACAGAGCAAGACCGGTGCCGTTCATCACCGCACCAGCCTCGTTCGCAGTGTCCCCACACTGCCTTCAGCGCGCTCGCCACTCCCCCAAACGCCCCCGCAAGCGGGCCGCGCACTGGCTGTGTAACTGGCTGACCCGCGATTCACTGACGCCAAGGACTTCACCGATCTCCTTGAGGTTCAGCTCTTCGTCGTAGTACAGCGCCAACACCAGTCGCTCACGCTCCGGCAAATTGGCAATCGCGTCCGCCAGCGCGGCCTGGAAGCGTTCATCTTCCAGATCGCGTGACGGCTCAAGATGAGAACTGGCGCCATCCTCGTGCAGCCCTTCGTGTTCGCCGTCCTGCAACAGGTCGTCGAAACTGAACAGCCGGCTGCCCAGCGTGTCATTCAAAATCCCGTAGTAATCGTCGAGACTCAATTGGAGTTCGGCCGCAACCTCGTGATCTTTAGCATCACGGCCGGTTTTAGCTTCAATTGCCCGAATTGCGTCACTGACCATACGGGTGTTGCGGTGAACCGAGCGTGGCGCCCAATCACCTTTGCGCACTTCATCGAGCATCGCACCGCGGATTCGAATGCCCGCGTACGTTTCGAAACTGGCGCCCTTGCTGGCGTCATATTTGGTCGAGACTTCGAGCAGGCCGATCATCCCGGCCTGAATCAGATCTTCGACCTGCACACTCGCCGGCAAGCGCGCCAGCAGGTGATAGGCAATGCGCTTGACCAGTGGCGCGTAACGCTCGATCAACTCGTACTGCGCGTCACGTGCCGACTTCTTGTAGTAATTCATACCGCTGGCGGTCATAACACAGGCCCTGCCGTTTGCTGCACGAGGCGCTCGACGAAAAACTCAAGGTGACCGCGCGGGTTGGCAGGCAGCGGCCAGGTATCGACCTTCTGCGCGATCGCCTTGAACGCCAGCGCGCACTTGGAACGCGGAAAGGCTTCATAGACCGCTCGCTGCTTCTGCACTGCCTTGCGCACGCTTTCGTCGTACGGCACCGCGCCGACGTATTGTAAGGCGACATCGAGGAAGCGATCCGTGACCTTGGTCAACTTGGCGAACAGGTTGCGCCCTTCCTGCGGGCTCTGCGCCATGTTGGCGAGGACGCGGAAGCGGTTCATGCCGTAGTCGCGATTGAGCAGTTTGATCAACGCGTAGGCATCGGTGATCGAAGTCGGCTCGTCGCAGACCACCAGCAACACTTCCTGGGCTGCGCGGACAAAGCTGACTACCGAGTCACCAATGCCTGCAGCGGTGTCGATCACCAGCACATCGAGGTTGTCGCCGATGTCGCTGAAGGCCTGAATCAGACCGGCATGTTGCGCCGGACTCAGGTGAACCATGCTCTGGGTGCCGGAGGCGGCCGGCACGATGCGGATCCCGCCGGGACCTTGCAACAGCACGTCGCGCAGCTCGCAGCGACCTTCGATCACGTCGGCCAGGGTACGTTTGGGGGTCAGTCCCAGCAGAACGTCGACGTTCGCCAGCCCCAGGTCGGCGTCCAGCAGCATGACCCGACGGCCAAGCTCTGCCAACGCCAGAGACAAGTTCACTGACACGTTAGTCTTGCCGACGCCACCTTTGCCGCCGGTCACCGCGATCACCTGTACGGGATGCATGCTGCCCATGTTATTTCTTTACCTTGTCTTGCATAGACGGAGGCCACATTACTGGCTGCGCGTTCTCAACCGGAACAATGCATGGCAGACCATCGATGTAGGTACAAAAACGGTTCATTACCTCAGCCAACCTGCTTGGTCGGGCTGTGGTAGATATCAGCGAACATGTCAGCCATGGCTTCTTCGCTGGGTTCTTCCTGCATTTGCACGCTGACGGCGCGGCTGACCAGTTGATGGCGGCGCGGCAGATGCAGATCATCCGGAATCCGTGGGCCATCGGTCAGGTACGCGACCGGCAGTTCATGACTGATTGCCAGGCTCAACACTTCGCCCAGGCTTGCTGTCTCATCCAGTTTAGTCAGGATGCACCCGGCAAGCCCGCAACGCTTGTAACTGTGATAAGCGGCGGTTAGAACCTGTTTCTGGCTGGTGGTTGCCAGGACCAGATAATTTTTTGAACGGATGCCACGACCGGCCAGGCTTTCGAGCTGCATGCGCAGGGCCGGATCGCTGGCCTGCAGGCCGGCAGTATCGATCAGCACCACGCGCTTGCGCAGCAGTGGATCCAGCGCCTGAACCAGCGACTGGCCCGGATCAACGTGCGTCACCGGCACGTTGAGAATCCGGCCCAGGGTCTTGAGTTGTTCCTGAGCGCCGATGCGGAAGCTGTCCATGCTGACCAGCGCCACATTCTGCGCGCCGTACTTGAGCACGTAGCGCGCGGCGAGCTTGGCCAGGGTGGTGGTCTTGCCCATGCCGGCCGGGCCGACCATGGCAATCACTCCACCCTCTTCCAGCGGCTCGACTTCCGGTACGGCAATCATCCGCGCCAGATGTGCGAGCAGCATGCGCCAGGCCTGACGAGGCTCTTCGATGTCGGTGATCATTGCCAGCAGGTCGCGCGACAACGGGCCGGACAGACCGATACGTTGCAGACGGCGATACAGGTTGGCTTGCGCCGGACGGCTGCCTTGCAGTTGATTCCAGGCCAGGGTGCCGAGCTGCACTTCCATCAGCTCGCGCAGGCTGTTCAATTCAAAACGCATCGAATCCAGTGCACGCGGGTCAATCCCGCCGGAGGACTGCGCAGGCGCCGGGGCCGGGCGCGCCGGGGCGGCGTAAGTCGGTTCGCTCAACGGCTCGGCAGCGGTCAGCGGCAGACCGGCCGTCAACGGCAGACCGGCGAACAACTGGCGATTGGTGTTGCCGTCGGCTTCGCCACGCAGGCTCAGCTCGGCCTGGGCGGTAACGATGCGCGACTGGGTCTTGCGCAGCTCGTCCTCAAGTTCCATGTTCGGAACCCGTGGCGCCAGCGCCGACAATTTGTAATCCAGCGCCGCCGTTAGCTCGACGCCGCCGGCAATGCGGCGGTTGCCAATGATGGCGGCATCAGCGCCCAGCTCATCACGAACCAGCTTCATGGCCTGACGCATATCGGCGGCGAAAAAACGCTTAACTTGCATAAACCACTACCTCAGCCGTTGGGCCCTACTGTCGCAACGATGGTCACTTGCTTGTTGTCCGGAATTTCCTGGTAGGCCAGCACGTGCAGCCCCGGGACGGCGAGGCGGCCGAAACGCGAGAGCATCGCGCGTATCGGGCCTGCTACCAACAGGATCACCGGTTGACCTTGCATTTCCTGGCGCTGCGCCGCTTCGATGAGCGAACGCTGCAGCTTCTCGGCCATGCTTGGCTCCAGCAGAACGCCCTCTTCCGAGCCTTGTCCTGCCTTCTGCAGACTATTGAGCAATATTTGTTCCAACCTTGGTTCCAGGGTGATCACAGGCAGCTCGGAGTCAGTGCCTACAATGCTTTGGACGATGGCGCGGGATACGCCGACGCGGACTGCGGCCACCAAGGCGGCGGTATCTTGACTCTTGGCGGCGTTGTTGGCGATGGCCTCGGCGATGCTGCGGATGTCGCGCACCGGCACGTGTTCGGCCAGCAGCGCCTGCAGCACTTTGAGCAACTGCGACAGTGAAACCACGCCCGGCACCAACTCTTCAGCCAGTTTCGGCGAGCTTTTGGCCAGCAATTGCATGAGTTGCTGCACTTCTTCGTGGCCGATCAGTTCACTGGAGTGCTTGTACAGAATCTGGTTCAAGTGGGTCGCGACCACGGTACTGGCATCGACCACGGTGTAACCGAGCGATTGCGCCTGGGCGCGCTGACTGACTTCGATCCACACCGCCTCCAGGCCAAAAGCCGGATCTTTGGCGGTAATGCCGTTGAGCGTGCCGTAGACCTGCCCCGGGTTGATCGCCAGTTCGCGGTCCGGGTAGATCTCGGCTTCGGCCAGGATCACCCCCATCAGGGTCAGGCGATAAGCGCTCGGCGCCAGATCGAGGTTGTCGCGGATGTGCACGGTCGGCATCAGGAAGCCCAGATCCTGCGAGAGCTTCTTGCGCACGCCCTTGATCCGCGCCAGCAACTGCCCGCCCTGATTGCGATCCACCAGCGGGATCAGGCGATAGCCGACTTCCAGGCCGATCATGTCGATCGGGGTCACGTCATCCCAGCCCAGCTCCTTGGTTTCCATGGCGCGGGCCGGCGACGGCAGCAGTTCCTGCTGACGCTGAACCTCTTGCAGCGCCTGAACCTTGGCCACGTTCTGTTTTTTCCAGAACAGGTACGCGCCACCGGCAGCCAGCGCCGCCATGCTCAGGAACGAAAAATGCGGCATGCCCGGCACCAGGCCCATGACCGCCATCAGACCTGCCGCCACCGCCAAGGCTTTTGGCGAAGCGAACATCTGCCGATTGATCTGTTTGCCCATGTCTTCCGAACCGGAAGCACGGGTCACCATGATCGCCGCCGCTGTCGATAACAACAGTGATGGCAATTGCGCCACCAAACCGTCACCGATGGTCAGCAAGGCGTAAACCTTGCCGGCGTCGGCGAACGACATGTTGTGCTGGAAGATACCGACGGCCATGCCGCCGATGAGGTTGATGAACAGAATCAGCAGACCGGCGATGGCGTCACCACGGACGAACTTGCTGGCACCGTCCATCGAACCGTAGAACTCGGCCTCTTGGGCAACTTCCTGACGGCGCAGCTTCGCCTGGTTCTGGTCGATCAGGCCGGCGTTGAGGTCGGCGTCGATGGCCATTTGTTTGCCAGGCATCGCATCGAGGGTGAAGCGCGCGCTCACCTCGGAAATCCGCCCGGCACCCTTGGTCACCACGACGAAGTTGATGATCATCAGGATCGCGAAGACCACGATACCGACCACGTAGTTACCGCCGATCACCACCTCACCGAAGGCCTGGATCACCTTACCGGCAGCGGCGTGGCCGTCCTGACCGTGGAGCATCACCACCCGCGTCGACGCCACGTTCAACGCCAGCCGCAGCAGCGTCGCCACCAGCAGGATCGTCGGGAACACCGCGAAATCCAGCGGCCGCAGCGCATACACGCAGACCAGCAGGACGACAATCGACAGGGCGATGTTGAAGGTGAAGAACACGTCGAGCAGGAACGGCGGCACCGGCAGCATCATCATCGCCAGCATGACCAGCAGCAACAACGGCACGCCCAGATTGCCTCGACTGAGGTCGGCAATGTTCGAGCGTGCGCTGTTGATTAACTGAGAGCGATCCACCGGTTTTCCCCGTTCCTTTAAAGCAAACTTTTGACGCCCAAAGCAGGCGCACGGCGGCTACTGCAAGAAGCCTTCCAACTTTTGCCAATGATTGAAACAGAAGGGTTTATCGGGAAAATTCCAGCGCCTGGACTGACGCTTTCGCGAGCAAGCCCGCTCCCACAGGGGATCTGTGTGATACCCCAACTCTGTATTCACCGAAGATCGAATGTGGGAGCGGGCTTGCTCCCTTACAGGCGCGCGAAATCACCCCGCAATCAAACGGCAAAAAGAAGGCAAGCACACCTGTCAGAGGTTACAGGTCACGCCCGCTTTCAGATCGAAGGCATCAGTCTTGGAATTTATCGGGAAAATGTCGGCGCCTGGAATGACGCATTCGCGAGCAAGCCCGCTCCCACAGGGGATCTGTGTGATACCCCAATTCTGTATTCACCGAAGATTGAATGTGGGAGCGGGCTTGCTCGCGAAGAGGCCATCAGCCACACCGCAGGATCAGGAATCGCGACGCAGATCCGGCGGGATCGGCAAGTCGTCCTTGAGCGGATCCGGGCGTTTGCCCTTGCCGGCGCGGTACTGGCGGATCTGGTAGACATAGGCCAGGACCTGGGCAACCGCGAGGTACAGGCCGCCGGGGATTTCCTGATCCAGTTCAGTGGAGTAGTAGATCGAGCGCGCCAGCCCCGGCGATTCGAGGAGCATGACATTGTTGGCGACGGCGATTTCGCGGATCTTCAGCGCGAGGAAGTCGCTGCCCTTGGCCAGCAACACCGGCGCCCCGCCCTTCTCCGAGTCGTACTTGAGCGCGACGGCGTAGTGGGTCGGGTTGGTGATGACCACGTCGGCGTCGGGAATCGCCGCCATCATCCGCCGCTGCGACATTTCGCGCTGGGTCTGACGAATGCGCTGCTTGACCTCCGGACGACCTTCCTGATCCTTGTGCTCGTCGCGCACTTCCTGCTTGGTCATCAGCAGTTTCTTGTGGCTTTCCCAGAGCTGCACCGGCACATCGACCGCGGCGATGATGATCAGACCGCAAGCCAGCCACAGCGAACTCCAGCCCACCAGCGTCACGCTATGAATGATCGCCTGCTCAAGCGGCTCGTGGGCGATACGCAGGAAATCGTCGATGTCGGACGACAACACCATCAGTGCCACGAACAAGGTGATGATGAACTTGGCCAGCGCCTTGAGCAGCTCGATCACCGCCTTCATCGAGAACATGCGCTTGAGGCCCGCACCCGGGTTCATCCGGCTGAATTTCGGTGCCATGGAGCCGGCCGCGAACAGCCAGCCACCAAGGGAAATCGGCCCGATCAGCGCGGCCAGCAACAGCGTGATCATGACCGGCTGGATCGCGACCAGCGCGATCTTGCCCGAGACCAGCAAGAACGCGCCCATGGACTTTTCATCCATGATCACTTCCCGCGACAGCGAGAAATTCAGCCGCATCACGTCCATCAGTTCTTGCGCCAGCATACCGCCAAATATCAGCAGGCCACCGGCACCGGCAAGCATCACCGCCAGGGTGTTGAGCTCTTTGGAACGAGCAATCTCACCCTTCTCACGGGAGTCCTTTTTACGTTTCTCCGTGGGGTCTTCTGTTTTGTCCTGACCGCTTTCGCTCTCAGCCATGACTCAGCGCGCTCGTGCCAGTTCGCGTAACAACTGCAGGGCCTCGGAGGCCAGCGGTTGATACTGATTGAGAATGTCCGCCAGGCCGACCCAGACAATGAACAGGCCAAGCACCAGGGTCAGCGGAAAACCGATGGAGAAGATGTTCAGTTGCGGCGCCGCACGTGTCATCACGCCAAACGCGATGTTGACCACCAGCAGTGCGGTAACCGCCGGCAACACCAGCAACAACGCCGCGCCCAATACCCAGCCGAGCTTGCCGGCCAGCTCCCAGTACTGCGCCGTCATCAACCCGCCGCCCACCGGCAGCGTGGTGAAGCTCTCGGTAAGCACCTCGAAGACCACCAGATGGCCGTTCATCGACAGGAACAGCAAGGTCACCAGCATGGTGAAGAACTGGCCGATTACCGCCACCGAGACGCCGTTGGCCGGGTCGACCATCGAGGCGAAGCCCATGCCCATCTGGATCGCGACAATCTGCCCGGCCACGGCAAAGGCCTGGAAAAACAGCTGCAGGGAAAACCCGAGCACCGCGCCGACCAGAATCTGCTCGGCGATCAGCAACCAGCCACTGAGAGCAAGCGGACTGACCTCCGGCATCGGCGGCAGGCCCGGGGCAATACACACGGTGATTGCCACGGCGAAATACAGACGTATCCGGCGCGACACCAGCGTGGTGCCGAACACCGGCATCACCATCAGCATCGACGCGACGCGAAACAGCGGCAACATGAACGATGCCACCCAGGTACTGATCTGGGTGTCGGTCAGCTGAAGCAGTGATTGCATGGCTCAGCCGATGACCATCGGAATGTTCTTGTAGAGCTGGATGATGTATTCCATGAACGTCTGCACCAGCCATGGGCCGGCAACGATCAGGGTCACCAGCATCACCAGCAGACGCGGCAGGAAGCTCAGGGTCTGTTCGTTGATCTGCGTCGCGGCCTGGAACATCGCCACCAGCAGGCCGACCAGCAGGCTCGGCACGACGAGGATTGCGACCATCATCGTGGTCAGCCACAGCGCTTCACGAAAGATATCGACCGCAACTTCCGGCGTCATGGCGAAACACCTCCGAAGCTACTGGCCAGGGTGCCGATAATCAGCGCCCAGCCATCCACCAGCACGAACAGCATGATCTTGAACGGCAGGGAAATGATCAGCGGCGACAGCATCATCATACCCATCGCCATCAGCACACTGGCCACGACCAGGTCGATGATCAGGAACGGAATGAAGATCATGAAGCCGATCTGAAACGCAGTTTTAAGCTCGGACGTGACGAATGCCGGCACCAGAATGGTCAGCGGCGCCTGATCCGGGGTGGCGATGTCGGTGCGCTTGGACAGGCGCATGAACAACTCCAGATCGCTGGTGCGGGTCTGCGCGAGCATGAAGTCCTTGATTGGCACCTGAGCCTTTTCCACGGCCTGCTGCGCGGTGAGTTTTTCCGCCAGATACGGCTGCAGCGCATCGTTGTTCACCCGATCGAACACCGGGGCCATGATGAACATGGTCAGGAACAGCGCCATGCCGGTGAGGATCTGGTTCGATGGCGTCTGCTGCAGACCCAGGGCCTGACGCAGGATCGAGAAGACGATGATGATCCGGGTGAAACTGGTCATCAGGATCACGGCCGCCGGAATGAAGCTCAGGGCGGTCATGATCAGCAGGATCTGCAGGCTGACCGAATACTCCTGCGCGCCGTCGGCGTTGGTGCCCAGCGTGATCGCCGGGATCGACAACGGATCGGCGGCGAACGCCAGCGGCGCGGCCAGCATCAGGGCCAGCGTCAAGACGATGCGTAGCGCACCCATTACTTCTTATCCTTCTGATCCTTGCCGAGAATCTTCAGCAGATGCTGGGCAAATTCCGGGGTCGCTTTCTCGCTGGTGCTCGGCACCTGCACCGGCTCCTTGAGCACATGCAGCGCGGTGATGGTGCCAGGGCTGAGCCCCAACAGAATCTGTTCGTTGCCGACCTGCACCAGCATCAGCCGGTCGCGCGGGCCAAGTGCGCGGGACCCGATCAGCTCGATCACCTGGCCCTTGCCCGCAGGGCCGGCCTGCTGCACCCGGCGCAACAGCCAGGCGAGGAAGAAGATCAACCCGAGTACCAGCAACAAGCCGAAGACCAGTTGTGTCAGTTGCCCGGCCACACCACTGCCGACCGCCGGCGCGGCATTCGCAGCAGCAGTCGTGGCGGCCGGTTCGGCGGCCAGCACACTCAATGGCAGCGCCAGCAGCGCCCAGAGAAAGCGCTTCACTCAGCGCAGCTTCTTGATGCGTTCGCTTGGGCTGATCACGTCGGTCAGGCGGATGCCGAACTTCTCGTTGACCACCACCACTTCGCCGTGTGCGATCAGCGTGCCGTTGACCAGCACGTCCAGTGGCTCACCCGCCAGGCGATCAAGCTCGATCACCGAACCCTGGTTGAGTTGCAGCAGGTTGCGAATGTTGATGTCGGTGCTGCCCACTTCCATCGAGATCGATACCGGGATGTCGAGGATCACGTCCAGGTTCGGACCGTCCAGCGTCACCGGATCGTTGTTCTTCGGCACGCTGCCGAACTCTTCCATCGGCAGACGGTTGGAGCTGGCGGCGCCGGCGTCAGCGGCCAGCAGCGCGTCGATGTCAGCCTGGCCGTCACCGGTCTCTTCCAGGGCAGCAGCCCATTCGTCAGCCAGTGCCTGATCGTCCTGGGCGTTCATATCGTCGTTCATCATTTGTCCTCGGCGGGCAACAATTCAGTTAAATGCGTGGGGGTGAGAGCGCCGCTTCAGCGACGCTCGATCGGCTCGATCACTTGCAACGCGAGGTTGCCTTTGTGCGAGCCCATCTTGACCTTGAAGGCCGGTACGCCGTTGGCGCGCATGATCATGTCTTCCGGCATCTCGACCGGGATCACATCCCCCGGCTGCATGTGCAGGATGTCGCGCAGCTTCAACTGACGGCGGGCCACGGTGGCACCGATCGGTACGTCGACATCGAGCACGTCCTGACGCAGGGCATTGACCCAGCGCTCGTCCTGATCGTCGAGGTCCGACTGAAAACCGGCGTCGAGCATCTCGCGCACCGGTTCGATCATCGAGTACGGCATGGTCACGTGCAGATCGCCGCCACCGCCGTCGAGTTCGATGTGGAATGTCGATACGACAATCGCTTCGCTCGGGCCGACGATGTTGGCCATGGCCGGGTTCACTTCCGAGTTGATGTACTCGAAATTGACTTCCATGATTGCCTGCCAGGCTTCCTTCAAATCGACGAAGGCCTGTTCCAGCACCATGCGCACCACGCGCAGCTCGGTCGGGGTGAATTCACGGCCTTCGATCTTGGCGTGACGACCGTCGCCGCCGAAGAAGTTGTCCACCAGCTTGAACACCAGTTTGGCGTCGAGGATGAACAGCGCAGTGCCGCGCAGCGGTTTGATCTTGACCAGGTTGAGGCTGGTCGGCACGTACAGCGAGTGCACGTATTCGCCGAACTTCATCACCTGTACGCCACCGACGGCAACGTCCGCCGAACGGCGCAGCATGTTGAACATGCTGATGCGGGTGTAACGGGCAAAACGCTCGTTGATCATTTCCAGGGTCGGCATGCGTCCACGGACGATGCGATCCTGACTGGTCAGGTCGTAGCTTTTGACACTGCCGGGTTCGGCAGCGTTATCGGTCTGTACCAGACCATCGTCGACGCCATGCAACAGCGCATCGATTTCATCCTGGGACAGCAGATCCTGCACGGCCATGTCGTGTTCCTACTGCAGTACGAAATTAGTGAAAAGCAACTGTTCGATCACCACTTTGCCCAGCTCTTTCTGCGCCACTTCCTGGACGCTGGCCGTGGCCTTCTGGCGCAACATCTCCTGCCCGACCGGCGTCGCCAATGTGGCGAAATCCTGACCGGAGAAGAGCATCACCAGGTTGTTGCGGATCACCGGCATGTGCACTTTGAGCGCCTCCAGATCGGCCTGGTTACGCGCCAGCATGGTGATACTCACCTGCATGTAGCGCTGACGGCCGTTCTGGTTGTAGTTGGCGACAAACGCTGGCGCCATCGGCTCGAAGATCGCCGGTTGCTTGCCGACCGGAGTGGCCTCGGCCGCTGCGGCAGGCTTGCTCTGAGCACTGTGCATGAAGTACCAGGTCGCGCCCACGGAAACACCGATCGCCAGCAGCAGAGCCACCACGATCAGGATGATCATCTTGAGTTTGCCTTTGGTCGCGGGGTCTTTTACAGCTGCTGCTTCGCTCTTCGCCATGCCAATAATCCGTCACTAATCGGGTTTTCACAGTCGCACGGCAAGGCAAGAGCAAGTGTTATGCCAGAAGTGTCGAAGAGCGGAATTGGGTAGCACCCCATAACCAATGTGGGAGCGAGCCTGCTCGCGAAAGCGATTTAACATTCAACATTGATGTCGACTGTCATGACGCATTCGCGAGCAGGCTCGCTCCCACAAGGGGTGTTGCGTTGTATCAGGCGTAATAGTCGACGGCGCTGGAGCCAATCACGCTGGTGGTTTGCGCAGCGGCTTCAGCCACCGCCGCCGGGGTCAGCTCTTCTTCCGCCGAATCCAGACGCCCGCCAGCGGCACTGGTGCGGCCACTCTGACCTTGCTGCGCCTGCTCCTGGCCCTGCTGACCCTGCCAGCCACGGCTCTGGTCAGAGACGTTGACGTTGACCTGGCCCATGCCCTGCTGGGTGAACATGTCACGCAGGCGATGCATCTGGCCGTCGAGGGCTTCACGCACGCTTGGGTGCGCGCTCATGAACGTCACCTGGGTCTGCTGGTCCGGCACCATGTTCACGCGGATGTCCAGACGTCCGAGTTCCGCCGGTTGCAGCTGAATATCGGCGGCCTTCAGATTGGCGCTCGACAGGTACATGACGCGGTTGACGATTTCTTCGGTCCAGCCGCTCTGGTGCATGGCGATCGGCTGGTTCACCGGCACCGCGTTCGCGGTTTTCGGGGTGGCCGCCTGGGTCAGCGCCGCCAGACGGTTGGCGAAATCATCGACACGGGTGTCGCTGGTAGCAGACTTGAGATCTTTGAGGCCATCGTCGATCAGGCCGCTGAAGGCTTTCTCACCGCTCTGACTGGTGCTGTCTTTGTCGGCCTGCACATCGAGCATAGTGGCCATGCCAGCGGCAAAGGTCTGCGCCGAAGTCAATTCACTGTCGGCCTGAGTCTGGGCCGGCGCGGCTTTGGGCTGGGACTGGCTGGCGGCAGAAATATGCCCGCCCTGCTCCATCGCCATACGCACCGCCGGCAGCGAGTCGAGAGGATCGGCTGCCGGGTCGAAAGCGCTGTCGGTGGGGGCCGCCGGGTCTTTGACCACCGCTGGCGCAACGGTAGCGGCCACGACCGGTGTTTCTGTTTTGGTCGGCGCCGGGGTTTCAGCGACCGGGGTTGGCGCTACGGGCGTGGCCACCAGCGGTTGCACGGTTTGCGCCAGCGCCGGATCCAGTGCCGGATCCACCGGGGTGGTGTCTGTCACCGGAGTCTGTGCGGAATCTGCAGCTGCGTCGTCGCTGGCCGCCTGATCATCGGACGTCGTCGACGCCGTCTTGTCGGCAGGCAAGGCATTGCCGCTATCGGCAACGGTCTGTTGCGCGGCGGCAGACGACGACGTGTCGGCATCCTTTTTATCGCTGTTGTCAGCGACTTTGTCGCGCGCCGGTTTCAACGAATTGTCAGCACTGGCGAGGGTCTTTTTCGGGCCTTGATCGGCGAATACCTGAGCGAAGCTTGAGGCCTTGTCCCCGGTATCTGCGGCCATTGCCGGCACTTTGGCAGCGGCGGCTTGCGCCTTGGCCTGGGCGGCAGATTGAAGAAGAACATTGGGGGTCGCAGGCATGACACGGTCTCCGCTGCACTGGGATCGTAGGTACAGTTGAAGGGGATTATTGCAAGTGTCGGGCCAGATTCGTCCGGCGCTTGCGAAAAGCGCCGGACGGCAGGATTCAATGGGTCAGTGCGTGCTGGCGCTCGTCCTCGTAAACCGGACGGACATCGGCGAACTCGCTGCTGATGTCAGCCACCAGCTCTACGATTTCGGTTGGACTCTTGTCCCTGGCGTCCGACTCCAGCGTCTGGCAAAGCGTCGCCAGGCGAACCGCGCCCATGTTGCTGGCGCTGCCCTTGAAACTATGGGCAAGCTCCGCCAACACCTTGGCATCGGCGGTCTTTTGCAATTGATGCAAGCGACTTTCAGAATCGGTCAGGAAGGTATCCAGCAAATCCGGATAGCTGTCCTCCATGACTTCGCGCAACGCATCGAGTACTTCGCGATCCACATGTTTGTCAGTCACTTGTTCACTCCTTGATCAAGAATTCGCGAATTATGCCTTAACCTCCCAGAAAAACTCCACGCAAGCACTGCGACCTTCGTCCGACCAACTGGCGTTATGCCCCAATTGCCGGATCAAACTGACACCACGGCCCGACAGGCGGACACCGTCAAGCGGCCGTTCCATCACTCGCGTCACGTCAAAACCCTTGCCGCTGTCCTCGACGCGGATAACCAGACAGCCACCGCTGCCTTGCGGACGCACCTGCAGGTGTACGCGCACATAACCGTCCTGCAAGGCCTCCAGCCGTTCATTGCGCTGCTCGTAGTAGCGAGCGAATCCACTGGCATCGCGCTTGAGGCTGGAATCCAGACCCAGCACGCCATGCTCCAGCGCATTGGAATACAGCTCCGCGAGCACGCTGTAGATCGCGCCGCCTTGCGTGCGCAAACCGTGCACTTCCAGCAACAATTGCAGCAAGTACGGCAAGGGATTGAAGCGTTTGAGCGTGGCACCGCGAAACTCGAAGCTGACTGACCAGTCCAGCGGACACGATTGGCCGCTGTCGGAATAGACCGGCGCCGACGGCACCACCTGCGCCGCCTCCAGCAGGCTGATCTCGACCATGCTCACATCGTCACGAGGCTCACCGCGAAACTCGCGCAAGGCCTGATCGATCTCGGCAAACAGGTTGTCCGGCTCACGGTTGGCGGCAAACAGTTGCTGCAAGCGCTCGACACCGAACAACTGGTCATCGGCATCCGTGGTGTCGATCACTCCGTCCGAGAGCAGGAATACCCGGTCACCCACGGCCAGGGTCTGCACCTCGGTGCGATCATCAAACGCTTGCGGGCTGAGCACGCCCAGCGGCAAATGCCGCGCCGGCAGCGGCACGCGCTCCCCGCTGGCGATCCGGTGCAGATAACCGTCAGGCATGCCACCGTTCCACACCTCCACCGAACGCCGCTGAAAACTCAGGCAGAGCATGGTCGCGCAGCAGAACATGTCCACCGGCAAGATGCGCTTGAGCTTGGCGTTCATCTCGCGCAGGGTTTCGGCCAGACCGTAACCCTTGGCAGTCATGCCATAAAACACTTCGGCCAAGGGCATCGCCCCCACCGCAGCCGGCAAGCCGTGACCGGTGAAATCGCCGAGCAACACATGCATGTCGCCGGCCGGGGTGTACGCCGCCAACAGCAGATCGCCGTTGAACAACGCATAGGGTGATTGCAGGTAACGAATGTTAGGGGCACTGAGGCAACCCGAGTGCGCGACCTTGTCGAACACCGCTTTGGCCACGCGCTGTTCGTTGAGCAGGTAATCATGATGCCTGGCGATCAGGTCGCGCTGCTGCAGCACCGTGGCCTGCAAGCGGCGCAAGCGATCCATCGCCTTGATTTTGGCGGCGAGGATCACCTGGTTGTAGGGCTTCGCCAGAAAGTCGTCGCCACCGGCCTCCAGGCAACGGGCCAGCGCCTCACTTTCAGTGAGCGACGTCAGGAAGATGATCGGCACCAGGGTTTCCCCTGCCAGCGCCTTGATCTGCCGCGCCGCTTCGAAGCCATCCATCACCGGCATCATTGCGTCCATCAGCACCAGATGCGGTGGCTGGAGCCGGAACACCTCCAACGCTTCGGCGCCATTGGCCGCCGTCAGTACCTCATGCCCCTGACGGCGGACGATGGTCGACAACAGCAACCGATCGGCGGCGCTGTCTTCGGCGATCAGGATCGTCAGCGGCTCTTGCGCCTGCATGGCCGTCAACTGATGTCGAAGAGTTTGTCGAAGTTGGAGATGGCGAGGATCTTGCGCACATCGGAGTTGCTGTTGACCACCCGCACATCCGAATTGTCGCCGCCGGCGTGATCGCGCAGCAGGAGCAGCATGCCCAGTGCCGAGCTGTCGAGGTAGGTGGCTTCTTTCAGATCGACCACGATGGAGTCGGGCGTTGGTTCCAGTCGCTCATAGGCCTCGCGAAACTCCTGATGGCGCCCAAAATCGAACCGCCCCCTGACCGAAATCGTCAGTTTTTGACCATCCGGAGAGACTTCTGTAACGACTGACATTGACTGGCTTCCTTGTCATTGACGAACGTGTACAAGGTTTAGCACTTGGACAGGTTTGGGGCAAGGTGCGACGCAGATCTACTGCGGGAGCGGGCTTGCTCGCGAATGCAATCGGTCAGTTGACTGAGCTGTTGAGTGACACGACGCCTTCGCGAACACGCTCGCTCCCACAGGGTTTAGCCGCGCTGCTTAGAAGGGTTCATGTCGCGGCAAGCGCTGCGACAATTCGTCCAGCAACTTCTGTTCGCGCTTGTCTTCGAGGCGTTGCGCCTCTTCGCGGTAGCGCTGCACCAGTTTGCGCAAGCCTTCGACCTTGGCAAACGCCTGCTGCCAGGCGTCCCGCGCCTTGACCAGGTTGTTCTGGTGCCAGACCAGACTCTGGCGCTGCTGGTCAATGGCGGTGTCCAGTTGTGCCAGAAAGCCGTGATAACCAAGCAGCCATTGCCCGGACACGCCGTCGCTGCCGCGCACGATCCACTGCTCCTGGTAATCCAGACGAAAGGCGTCGAGGTCGGCGAGTTTGCTTTCAGCCACTTTGACCTGACCCTGAAAGTAGCCCAGACGCTGCACGGCAGTTTTTTCGGCCTGCTCGGCCATGTCCACTACCGGCGCCAGGCGTGCGGCGCGACTCACGGCCATGGCCGGTTACCCGCCTGCCGCAGGCGCGAACAGGGTTTCCAGATAAGCCTGGCTTTCGCCCATGTTGATCTTGTCGTTCAGCCCCTGCCGCTGGTAGCGGGTCAGTTGTGGCTGCAGCGAGATCGCCAGGTCAGTTTCGCGGTCGCCACCGGCCACATAGGCACCGACACTGATCAGGTCGCGACTCTGCTGGTAGCGCGACCACAGTTGCTTGAAGTACTGCGCACGCTGCATGTGTTCCGCCGAGACCACGGCCGGCATCACCCGGCTGATCGAGGCTTCGATATCGATGGCCGGGTAGTGACCTTCCTCGGCCAGACGCCGGGACAACACGATGTGGCCATCAAGCACGCCCCGCGCCGAGTCGGCAATCGGGTCCTGCTGGTCATCGCCTTCGGACAACACGGTGTAGAACGCAGTGATCGACCCCCCGCCCTTCTCCGCATTACCGGCGCGCTCCACCAGTTTCGGCAGTTTGGCGAACACCGAGGGCGGATAGCCCTTGGTCGCCGGCGGTTCGCCAATGGCCAGCGCAATTTCGCGCTGAGCCTGGGCGAAACGGGTCAGCGAATCCATCAACAGCAGGACGTTCTTGCCCTTGTCGCGGAAATACTCGGCAATTCGCGTGCAATACATTGCCGCGCGTAGTCGCATCAGCGGCGCATCGTCCGCTGGCGAGGCGACCACTACCGAACGCTTGAGGCCTTCTTCACCGAGAATGTGCTCGATGAACTCTTTGACTTCTCGGCCCCGCTCACCAATCAGGCCAACGACGATGATGTCGGCCTCGGTGAAGCGGGTCATCATGCCCAGCAGCACCGACTTCCCGACACCGGTACCGGCGAACAGACCCAGACGCTGACCGCGCCCAACCGTCAGCAACCCGTTGATGCAACGGATGCCGACGTCCAGCGGTTCGTGGATCGGGTCGCGGTTGAGCGGGTTGATCGTCGGGCCGTCCATCGGCACCCAGTCCTCGGCTTTCATCCCGCCCTTGCCGTCCAGCGCGCGTCCGGCGCCGTCGAGCACACGACCGAGCATGCTCATGCCCATCGGCAACCGACCGGTTTCAGCCAGCGGCACCACGCGGGCACCCGGGGCAATGCCGGCGACGCTGCCGACCGGCATCAGGAATACTTTGCTGCCGGAAAAACCCATGACTTCCGCTTCCACCTGGGAGGGGTGATAGCTGTCGTCGTTGATCACCAGGCAGCGCGTGCCCATGGCGGCGCGCAGGCCTTCGGCTTCGAGGGTCAGGCCGACCATGCGCAGCAGGCGGCCTTCGAGAATCGGCGCGCCGGCCATTTCAGTGGCCTCGGCGTAGCTGCTCAGGCGCTTGGCGAAACTGGTGCGTTCAAGGCGCATCGGGGGTGTCCGCGAGCGGCTCGTCAGGGGTGGCGGCCGATTTGGCTTCTTCGGGCAGGTCCAGGCTCAGATCCGGCGCGGCCGGGTGCAAGGCCTGTTCGTGCAACTGGTCGAACAGCTTGTCCATGACCTGGGTGACCCGGGTTTCGATGCTCGCATCGATACGGCTGTGCGCGGTTTCAACCCGGCAACCACCGGGCATCAGCGCTTCATCCTCGACGATGCGCCAGGATTCTTCGTGACGCTCGCGCAAGGCCTTGGCCTGCTCGAAATCCTGCGGATTGACGTACAGACGCACGTTGTCCACGCCCAGCGGCAACAGCTTGAGCGCGTCACGCATGACGTGTTCGATCTGGCTGGAGTCGATGGCCAGTTCGCGCTTGATCACCTGTTTGGTGATGTGTTGCACGAGGTTGACCAGCGACTTTTCGATCTGTGTGTCCTGCTCAGCGATCGGCTCGAACAGGTGCGTCATCAGTTGCTCGAGGCTGGCCAATTTCGCCGCCAGCGCCACTTCGGCTTCCTGACGCACCTTGAGCGTGGCGCTGTGAAAACCTTCTTTCTCGCCGATGCCAAAGCCCTCGTTGTAAGCCTCCTGACGGATGCTTTCGAGTTCTTCCAGAGTCAGTGGCTGGACTTCCTCCAGCGGCACTTCTTCCATTTCCGGCGGTTCGGGCTCCGGTTCCGGCTCGGGTTCCGGTTTCGGCGGATCGAAGCTGGGCAGTTCCCAGGATTCGAAACCACGGACATCGCGGGCGCGGATCAGATCCGTCACTGACTCGTCATGCTTGTCCATGGGCTTAGATCATTTCCTCGCCACCCTTGCCACCGAGCACGATTTCGCCGGCTTCGGCCATACGACGGGCAATGGTGAGGATTTCTTTCTGCGCGGTTTCCACGTCGCTGACGCGCACCGGGCCTTTGGCCTCGAGGTCGTCGCGCAACAGTTCGGCCGCACGCTTGGACATGTTCTTGAAGATCTTTTCCTTGACGCCTTCGTCCGACCCCTTGAGGGCCAGCACCAGCACATCGGACGACACTTCGCGCAACAGCGCCTGGATACCGCGGTCGTCGACGTCGGCGAGGTTGTTGAACACGAACATGAGGTCTTCGATCTGACCGGACAGGTCTTCGTCGACTTCGCGGATCGAGTCCATGAGCTGGCCTTCGATCGAGCTGTCGAGGAAGTTCATGATGTCCGCCGCACGCTTGATGCCACCCAGGGTGGTGCGCGAGGCATTCGAGTTGCCGGAGAACTGCTTCTCGAGAATCTGGTTCAGCTCTTTCAGTGCTGCCGGTTGCACGGTGTTCAACGACGAGACGCGCAGGATGATATCCAGACGCACCTTGTGGTCGAAGTTGCCGAGCACTTCACCGGCCTGATCCGGGTCGAGGTACGCGACCACGATGGCCTGGATCTGCGGGTGTTCGTAACGGATCACGTCGGCAACGGCGCGCGGTTCCATCCATTTCAGGCTGTCGAGGCCGCTGGTGTTGCCACCGAGCAGGATACGGTCGATCAGGCCGTTGGCCTTGTCTTCACCCAGGGCCTGGGTGAGCATTTTGCGCACATAGTCGTCGGAGCCGACCCCCAGGCTGGTCTGATCGCCGACAATGTCGACGAACTCGCTCATGACCTGCTCGACCTGCTCGCGATGGACGTTGCCCATCTGGGCCATGGCCACACCGACACGCTGAACCTCTTTGGGGCCCATGTGGCGCAGCACTTGGGCTGCATCGGTCGAACCCAGGGACAGCAGCAGAATCGCGGCTTTGTCGACCTTGTTCAGTTTGACGGTTGCGGCTCGGTTATCACTCATCTGCGTTAATCCACTCTTTCACGACCTGAGCCACGCGACCCGGATCTTCAGCCACCAGACTCTTGATTGCATTCAGCTGTGCGTCATAACCCTCGCTCGGGCTAGGCAACAGAATGCTCTGCGGACCACCGAGGCTCACGCGATCGTTGGCCAGTTCGCCGTCCAGGCCGCCCATGCCACCGAGTTCCACGTCGCTGCCAAGACCGGCCAGCTCCTTGCCTTTGCCGCCACCGGTGATGTTGTTCAACACCGGACGCAGCACACCAAACACCAGCACCAGGATGAACAACACACCCAGCACTTGTTTGACGATGTCCCAGAACCATGGCTGGGAGTAGAACGGAATATCGGCGACCACTTCACCGCGCTCGGCGGAGAACGGCATGTTGATCACGCTGACGCTGTCGCCACGGCTGGCATCAAAGCCGACGGCGTCCTGCACCAGACGGGTGAAGCGCGCCAGTTCATCGGCGCTCCACGGCGCGCGGGTGGTTTCACCGTTGGCCGCATTGACCTTGACCTGATCGTCAACCACCACCGACACCGACAGACGATTCAGGCGACCCTGCTGCTGTTTGGTGTGGCTGATGGAACGGTCGAGCTCGAAGTTCTTGGTGGATTGTTGACGCTTGTCCGCCGGGTACGGCGCGAGCATCGGCTGGCCGGTGGCCGGGTCCATGATCTGCTGACCGTTGGCATCAACCAGTGGCTGACCTGGTTGAATCATGCCGGTGGAAGCCTGCGCGCCACCAGTGGTTTGCGGTGCCGAAGCTGGCGCCGGCGGCTGGTTGCTCAGGGCACCCGGCACACCTTGCGGGCCATTGCTGGCGGTGCGTTGCTCGTTCACCGACTGCTCGCTGCGCAACGCCGGCTGGTCCGGGTTGAACTGCTCGGCGGTCGATTCGACGGCGTTGAAATCGATGTCGGCCGAAACCTCAGCCTTGTAGCGATCGTTGCCCAGTACCGGTTGCAGAATGTTGTGCACGCGCTGGGTGAGCATGCTTTCCATGCGACGGCTGTAATCAAACTGCTTGCCGGCCATGGTCATTTCGGAGTTTTCCGCCTGATCGGAGAGCAGGTTGCCCTTCTGATCGACGACGGTGATCTGCGATTTGCTCAGCTCAGGAACGGAGGTGGCCACCAGGTTGATGATCGCGATCACCTGACCCGGCTCCAGCGAACGCCCGGAGTACAGCTCGACCAATACCGAGGCACTTGGCTTGCGCTCATCACGCACGAACACCGAACTCTTCGGAATCGCCAGGTGCACGCGGGCACCCTTGACGTTGTTCAGGCTGGAGATGGTGCGCGCCAGTTCGCCTTCCAGACCACGACGGTAGCGGGTCGCTTCCATGAACTGGCTGGTGCCCAGCCCCTGTTCCTTGTCGAGGATTTCGAAACCGATGTTGCCGTCGCTGGGAGTGACACCAGCGGCAGCGAGTTTCATCCGCGCACGGGACAGATCGTCGGCCTTGACCAGCAAGGCGCCGGAGTTCGGCTCGACGGTGTAGGGAATGTCGGCGGAGGCCAGAGTGTCCATGACCTGCTTGGCGTCCATGCCGGCAAGGCTGCCGTACAACGGACGGTAATCCGGCTGCTGCGACCACAGCACCACGGCAAAGCCAATCGCCACGCTCGCAGCCAGGCCGACCAACAGGCCCACCTGACGCAACATGGTCATCTCGGAGAGGTTTTCCAGGAAGGACAGGCCGAACAGCGGCGGTTTGCCGTCTGTCGGGGTGGCCTTGGCCGGAACGTTATCGGCGACTGCTTCTGCCATGACTCAATCTCGTCCTTAAACCGGCATCTGCATGATGTCTTGATAAGCCTGAACCAGCTTGTTGCGCACCTGGGTCAGAGCCTGGAACGACACGCTGGCTTTCTGCGAGGCAACCATCACGTCGGTCAGATCGACGCCGCTCTTGCCGATTTCAAATGCATTGGCCAACTGAGTCGACGCCTGCTGGGTATCGCTGACTTTGTTGATGGCCTGACCGAGCATGTCGGAAAAGCTGCTGCCTGCCAGTTCAGGGACGGCGGCAGTCGATTTCGGCGTGGCCATGGCGTCCATTTTCATGGCCTTCATGTCCATCATCAACCGATTAAATTCAATACCTTGGCTCATGGTCTACTCTCTTGGGCGGCCCGCAATTTTTTGACACTCACTCGGCGGGTACACAGGTGTTAGCAACAAGGGTGCCAGCTCGGCTGATCTTGTTTCACAAATGCCGCTGTGGGCTGTGCGCGAACTCGGGATCACCGCAAAACAACTGCGGGAGTGGGCTCGCTCCCGAAGGCGGCGTGTCATTCAACAATGATGTGACAGAGCCGACCTCTTCGGGAGCAAGCCCCCTCCCACCGTTATTCGCGTCAACTTTCAGGTGGCGAACAGATACCCTTCGACATCCATCCCGGCATCGCGCATTTGCGCCAGCTTGTAACGCAGGGTTCGCGGACTGATACCGAGTTTTTCCGCGGCCTCCTTGCGCCGGCCACGCTCGGTACGCAGGGTGTCGATGATCATCTGAAACTCCCGGCGCCGCAGGTCATCGCCCAGCGCACCGGCGGATTCGGCCTCGACTTCGATCTCGCGCACCAACGCTTGCACTGGCGCAATGACCGGCGCAGCGGCGTAAGTCACCGCACCCGTCAGACAGAAATCCTGCGGCTGGATCAACCCGCCCTGCTGCAGAATCAGTGCACGCTGAATCGCGTTATCCAGCTCGCGTACGTTGCCCGGCCACGGGTAATTCGTCAGACACGCCTGCGCTTCCCGCGAAAGTTTCGCCGTCGCATGCTTCATTTTATTGACGTGTTTGTTCAGCAACCGCTCAGCCAGCGGCAGGATATCGGCAGTGCGCTCGCGAAGTGGACGCCAGGCCAGCGGGAAAACCGACAGACGGTAGAAAAGATCCTCACGGAAGCGCCCCGCCGCCACTTCGCCGGCCAGATCACGGTTGGTGGTAGCGACCACACGGATGTCCAGGATGATCGGCTTGCGCGCGCCGACGCGCTCGACTTCGCGCTCCTGCAAGACCCGCAGCAACTTGGCTTGCAGGCTCAGGGGCATTTCGGAAATTTCGTCGAGCAGAATGGTGCCGCCATCGGCCTGTTCGAACTTGCCAGCCTGCGCCGCGATCGCGCCAGTGAACGAGCCTTTCTCGTGACCGAACAGCGTGGCTTCGAGCATGTTGTCGGGAATCGCCGCACAGTTGATCGCGATGAACGGCTGACTGGCACGATGGGAATGCTGGTGGATGTAGCGCGCCAGCACTTCCTTGCCCGTGCCGGATTCGCCGGAGATCAGCACCGTGGAATCACTGCGGGCAACGCGCGCCGCCAACTCCAGCAACTGCGCACTGGCCGGTTCGACCGCCACTGGACCTTCAGTTTCAGCAATGCTGATACTGCCCAAGGCATGCCGCGAAACGAGATCCAGCAGCGCCTTTGGCTCGAACGGCTTGACCAGATAATCCGCCGCGCCCTGACGCATCGCATCCACCGCGCGCTCGACCGCGCCATGCGCTGTCATCAGCAGTACCGGCAATTGCGGCTGCCGGGCACGCAGCAATCCCAGCAATTGATGGCCATCCATGCCGGGCATGTTGACGTCGCTGACCACCAGACTGAACGCTTCGCGCTCGACCGCTTTCAACGCCTCTTCGGCGCTGCCGACTGCCTGGTAGTCGTGGCCTGCCAGCAACAGCGTATCGGCCAGCGCTTCGCGCAACGAGCGGTCATCCTCGACCAGCAAAACCTTGATGCCCATGACGTTCACTCAGCTCCCTGTACAGCGGAAAACAACGGCAGGATCACCTGCGCGCACGTGCCGCGCCCGACCCGCGAACGCAGTTGCAATTCTCCCTGATGCGCCCGCGTCACTGCCTTGACCACGGTCAGGCCAAGTCCGGTGCCGGTCACTTTGGTGGTGAAAAACGGCTCGCCGAGACGCTCGAGCACCACCGGATCAATACCACTGCCACTGTCGCTGACGCACAGGCGCAGGCTGTTGTCGCGGGTGTAGCAATGCACTTTCAGGCGCACGTTGCCGTCACTGGCCTGAATCGCGTTTTCAATCAGATTCAGAATCGCCCCGACCAGGGTGTCGCGATTGCACAGCAACTCGCCGGCGTGGCTGTCGCACTGCCAGCGAATCGGCAAGTCCTGCACATGAGTCAACGCTGCCGCTTGCAGCGACTGCATCAGCGCATTGGGGGTGATGCGATCGGTCAGCGGCAACTCGCCACGGGCGAACACCAACATGTCACGCACCTGATGCTCCAGCTCATGCAGACGCTCTTTCAGGCGCCCGGCAAAGCGCTGCTGGGTGGCGACCGGCAATTGCTGCTCAGTCAAATGACTGGCGTACAACAACGCAGCGGACAAGGGGGTGCGTATCTGGTGGGCCAGCGAGGCGACCATGCGCCCCAGCGAGGACAGACGCTCATGGCGCGCCAGTTGATCTTGCAGATGACGGGTTTCTGTCAGGTCGTTGAGCAGCACCAACTGCCCCGGCTCGGCGTCCAGCGAACGAGTGGCAATCGACAGGCGTCGACCGTTTTTCAGGGAAATTTCATGGCCGTCGTCTTCGCGCGGGGCAAAGCAACGGGCAATGACATGGCGCCACAATTCGCCTTCCAGTGGCAGCCCGAGCAGATCGATCGCTGCCGGGTTGGCTTCACGCACGATGCCATGGCCGTCAATCACAATGACGCCGCCAGGCAGCAGATCGAGGAGGTTTTGCAGACGGTTGGCCAGACGCTCTTTCTCGGCCAACTCCTGCATGCGCTGGGCACTGACCACCGCCAGCTCGCCCTTGAGCTCGGTCACCCGGGCTTCCAGCATGCTGTAGGAGTCGGTCAATTGACTGGACATCTGATTGAACAGCGCGAAGGCCTGCTCAAGACCCTGACGGCTCGCCTGCTCTACGGACGACGGTAGCCCCTCGGCATTGGAGGCAGAAGACATCTGGGCGTGGGGCATTGTGTTCTCTCGCTTGGCTGACCGTCAGTTAAACGGAACGTTGCGAGGGATGTAGCAATACCCGTGCCTAAAAAAAACAGCTTATAAATGAAGAGCTTGAAAAACAGGCGTCAATCATCCGCCTGTTCGTCTCCTTCGCGCCGGCTCATGCCGTACTTGCGCATCTTCTCCACCAGCGTGGTGCGACGAATACGCAGGCGTTCAGCGGCACGCGCCACGATGCCATTGGCATCGTCGAGCGCCTGCTGGATCAGGCCCTGCTCCAGACCGCCAAGGTAATCCTTGAGGTCCAGGCCCTCGGGCGGCAGCATGGCGTTGGCGGTGAAGTCCGGGGTATGGCCGTTGATCGCCACACGCTCTTCGAGGTCGCTGCGCAGGCTGTCGACCATCTGCTCGTCTTCGTCGTCGACGTAGCGGAATTTCTTCGGCAACTCGACCACGCCGATCACCCCGTACGGGTGCATGATCGCCATGCGCTCCACCAGGTTGGCCAGCTCGCGGACGTTGCCCGGCCAGCCGTGACGGCACAGCGACATGATCGCCGCCGAATTGAAACGGATGGAGCCGCGCTTTTCGTGCTCCATGCGCGAGATCAACTCGTTCATCAGCAGCGGGATGTCTTCGACGCGCTCACGCAGCGGCGCCATCTCGATCGGGAACACGTTCAGGCGATAGTAGAGGTCTTCGCGGAAAGTGCCGATCTCGATCATGCTTTCGAGATTCTTGTGGGTCGCGGCAATGATGCGCACATCGACGCTCTGGGTCTTGTTGCTGCCCACACGCTCGAAGGTGCGCTCTTGCAGTACACGCAGCAGCTTGACCTGCATCGGCAGTGGCATGTCGCCGATTTCGTCAAGGAACAGCGTACCGCCGTTGGCCAGCTCGAAACGCCCGGCACGGCTGGTGATGGCGCCGGTGAACGCGCCCTTCTCGTGACCGAACAGCTCGCTTTCCAGCAACTCGGCCGGGATCGCCCCGCAGTTGACCGGAACGAATGGCGCATCGCGACGTTTGGAATGGTAATGCAGGTTACGGGCAACCACTTCCTTGCCGGTACCGGACTCGCCGAGGATCAGCACACTGGCGTCGGTGTCGGCCACTTGCTGCATCATCTGGCGCACATGCTGAATCGCCCGGCTGGTGCCGACGAGGCTGCGGAACAGATTGGGTTCGCGATGACGGCCGCGCTCGCGGGCCTGATCGTACATCTCGCGATAGACCTGGGCACGGTGCAGGGAGTCGAGCAATTTGCTGTAGCTGGGCGGCATTTCGAGGGTCGAAAGCACTCGACGACGCTGGTCTTCAGGCAAGTCAACGGAAGAATTATCGCCCATCAACAACACCGGAAGGAACTCATCCCAGGTTGAGAGTGTCTTTAGCAAGCCCAAAAGCGCACCAGGAGCATTGACCGTCCCGATCAGTACGCAAATGACCTCACGACTAGACGACAAAGAGCCGACTGCCTGCTGCCAGTCATGGCTGCCGCAGGGTAAATTTTCTTCGCCGAGAAAATTTAAGATCACCGCCAGGTCGCGGCGGCGGACGCTATCGTCATCGATCAGCAGAATTTTGGTTTCACGCCACATGCAATAGCAACTTCCCTAGTCAACTCAATGCCCGAAAAATGGGGCAAGCGAGACGCTTGCAGGACACCTTGTGCCTGTAGACGCCTGAAATCTGAAAACAGCCACTAGTTAAGTCAAAAAACCGTGCACAGTCAAATTTATGGCGCACATGTCTGGATTAACTGGGGGTTAATTAACCAAACAGATGGTAAACCTTTGCCGCCTTTTGCGCTTGGGTGATCTGCGACATCTCGTTGGCTATCGCTTGCCGCTCACCCATGGCCGCCTCCAGCAACTGCTTGTAGACGTGCAGCAACTCTTCGAGGTTCTCGCGCAACGCGGCCTCGTCCAGCGAAGCCTCGGCCATGACGTCTTCCATGCAGGAACGGCAAGCCAGGTCCAGCTCGCCAATGGCTTCCCAGTTACGTTCGGCCAGCGCGCTGACCAACGCTTCACGGGTATCTGCGATTCGCTGCAATACAAGATTCATGGTGATCTCCTTTAAAACTGAGGACCCGGCGGAGCAATGCCGTCCCAGCCTTCCTTCACGGTGCGCAGCAGGCCCGCCACTTCATCGAGAATCTTCGGGTCGCTGCTGATATTGGCCTCGGCCAGACGCTTCATCATGTAGATGTACAGCTGATCGAGCTCACCCACCGTATCGGCGCAGTTATCCAGATCCAGACCTTCGCGCAAGCCACTGATAATGCCGATAGCCTTGCTGATCGATGTGCACTTGCCCGGAATATCCTTGCGCTCGATGGCGCCTTTGGCCTGAGCGATGCGGTCCAGGCCACCTTCCATCAACATTTGCACCAGACGGTGCGGGCTCGCTTCGGACGTTTGCGCGTGCGCACCCACTTTCTGGTACTGCCGAAGGGCTAACATTGGGTTCATGTTCTACCTCATTGCCACAATGACTCGTATAGCCAGTGTATCGCCAACGAATGACAAAACTTTAGATCTAAAGACAAAAACCCGGCGCACGCCGATGAAGCGTAGCCGGGTTTTTGTCGTTCCTGCCTGTTACTTCGCGGACTGCTGAGCGTTCAGCGAGCTGAAGAACGACGTGATGTTGCTCGCCGTGGCCTTCATCTGCCCGACCAACAGGTCCATGGCGTTGTATTTGGCGGTCAGGGTTGCCGTCAGGTTGGTGACGTGCAGATCCAGTGCAGCCTGCTGCTTTTGCACGTTCGAGGCCAGATTGGTCAGGTTCGAGCTGCGCTGATCGAGCAAGCCACCGGTCTTTACATAAGGGTCGACCGCAGCGTTCATGCGCGCCAACAAGCCATTCTTGGCGTCGGTACCGCTGAACATCTGTTGAACCTGACCCGCCATGCCCGGCGTTGCCAGACGCTGGTTGAGCGTAGAGCTGTTGATGGTCAGCAAACCGGTCTGGCTGTCAGTCATGACACCCAACTGCGACAACACCGCCAGTTGGCCGCCAGCGCCTGTGTCCGTCAGTTGTTCACGGATATCCGCCATCAGCGAACGCGGCAGCGAGTCACCGGTGAACGCTGCGGAAACCGTCAGCTTGCCATCGGCGTCCGGCGTTGCCTTGGACAGCGTGTCGATGGTTTTCTTCAGGGTGTTGTAGGAATCGACAAACGTCTGCAGCGACGTCTGGATACCTGCAGTGTTGGTCGCCACAGAGATGACCGAAGCGGTTTGCGCGCCGTTCACAGTAGGGCTGGCGGCAGTCAGGTTCAGCGTCATGCCGCTGATTGCACCTGTCACCGTATTGGTCTTGCTGGTAACCGGCAGCCCGTCGATGGTGAGCACCGCATCCTTGGACAGTTCACCCACGGCACCGGCAGTACCGGCCGAAGGATTGTCGCCCATCTTCTGGGTGCCATCGATTTCCAGACCGGCAATGCCGCTGACCTGCAGGTCCATGCCCGCGCCGGTCTTGCTCGAACTGAGCACCAGACGCGAGGCGCCGGAGCTGTCAGTCACGATGTTGGCGGAAATACCGTTGCTTGCCTGCGCAGTGTTGATCGCATCGCGAGTGCTCTGCAGCGTGGCATTGGCCGGGATCGTGACGTTGTAATCAGTGCCATTCTGACTGATTTTCAGGGTACCACTCGGAATGGCACTGGCGGCACCACCGGCAAATGCGGCACTGGCTACTTTCGAGCCGGTGGCCAGGTTCTTGACGACCACGTTGTAGGTACCCGGAACAGCGGTACTGTTGGAAGTCGCGCCGATAACCGACGGCGAGTCCGAAGTAGCGGTGTAGCCGGCAAATGCGGGGGACGTCGCATTGTTCAGGTCATTCATCGACTTCTGGAAAGCGGCCAGGGCGCTTTTCAACGAACCGACACCGGAAATCTTCAGCGAGTTGGTTTTCGTCTGATTATCGATTTGCGTCTGTTTCGGCGCCTTGTCGGCGTTGACCAGTGCCGTCACGATCGCACCGATATCCAGGCCGGAACCCAGTCCCGAACCCGGTAAAATTGGACTTGCCATGCTGAATCTCCCTTCAGGTTACTGCCAGACTTTTGACCTGTACCAGCTTCTAAAAATCTTATAAACACTATTCATGCCAGCTATCAGACTTTGGCGTCGAACAACACGTGACTCGCATTGGCGAGGCTGTCTGCCAGCTTGAGGGCTTCTGCGGAAGGGATCTGTCGAACAACCTCACCCGTCTCGCTTGCAATCACCTTGACGATGACCTTTCCGGAATGCTCGTCGATCGAGAATTCCAGATTGCGCTTGATCGACTGTACAAACTTCTCGATCTCCTGCACTGCCAGTTTCAACTTGGTATCGTCCGAATCCTGATTTTTATCAGCAACCGGAGTCTCGACACTGGCAACCTTAGGCGTCTCTGGCGGCTTATCAGCAACAGGCGTTGCTGGCTTTGGAGCCGGATAAGACACGTTAAGCTTGACGCTCATGTCCATGCTCATCACCTCCTAAACTAAAAAAGCGAGAGAGCGCGACCAGCGCACTCCCCCGCCCTAACTCTTTCCGAAATTACTGAAGCAGCTTCAGTACAGCGGAAGGCAGTTGGTTGGCTTGAGCCAGAACGGAGGTCGAAGCCTGCTGCAGAGTTTGCTGCTTGGTCAGGTTAGCAGTTTCTGCGGCGAAGTCGGTGTCTTGTACACGACCCTGTGCTGCAGTGGTGTTTTCCACGATGTTCTGCAGGTTGGAGATGGTGCTGGTCAGACGGTTTTGCGAAGCACCCAGGCTCGAACGAGTGCTGTTGATCGCGGCAATTGCAGCGTCGATCGCGGTGATTGCGTTGTCGATGTTGGTAGCTGCGCCCGATACGCTAGCACCGGTCAGAACTACAGTACCGCTACCTACGGACAGGCTTACGGCGTCGAACTTGGAGCTCAGTACCAGGTCGATGTGGTTAGCCGAACCGGTGTTCGCGCCCACTTGCAGGGTCACAGTACCAGCCGAACCGTCCAGCAGGTTTTTGCCGTTCAGGTTGGTGGAAGCAGCGATACGGGTCAGTTCGTCCGACATCTGAGCGAATTCAGAGTTGGTTGCTGCCTGGTCGATGCTGCCGTTGGTACCGGTACGGGCTTTAACAGCCAGTTCACGCATACGCTGCAGAATGTCGGTCGAAGCTTGCAGAGCGCCTTCAGCGGTCTGAGCAACGGAGATACCGTCGTTGGCGTTCTGGATAGCCTGGTTGCCACCACGGATCTGGGAAGTCATGCGGGTAGCGATTTGCAGGCCAGCGGCGTCGTCTTTAGCGCTGTTGATTTTCAGGCCGGAAGACAGGCGCTGCATCGAAGTCGACAGGGCGTCGGAAGCACGGTTCAGGTTCTTTTGAACGTTCAGCGACGTGGTGTTGGTGTTTACTGTTAAAGCCATGACGAATTCCTCGTTGGTTGGGTACTGCGGCTTCCGGCCCTGGCAACCGCCTGGAATGGCCTAGAGAACCTTCGTAATAGTTATCGTCGGGTTGGCAGGTTGCTTGAGGGCTTTTTGAAAAAAATTTGCCATCACCCTGCCACCCCAGAGAAAACAAGGGCTTAGCGCCCTCCCATCCACGTAAAAATGACGTCATAAAATCGACCTTCGCGCAAAGCCGCGGGCCAGCGCGGTCGGTCAATGTGCCAGTCGTGCTTTTTGCAACAGTTCGATCAACTCGAACTCCATCCAGTCAGCCAGCCCCAACCAATCCTGACGCTCCTGGCAGTCGAGCATCTGCGTGAGCACAAAGGCCCAGTCCTGCGCGACGGCCGGCGGCGCGGATGCCAGCAACTGCTGCGCACCCTCGAACAGATCGACCATGTCCAGCGCCGCCTCGACATCGCGGCCCAGACGAAACAGCCCGGCGCACTGACGGCATTCGTCGACGCATTGCTCAATCGCCGTCATTGCACAAACTCCTGATTGAACTGCGTCCCGGCGATCTGTGCGCCCGCCCGGCTGCTGTTAAAGAACTGCACCTGCGGATGCGCGGCGATATAACGCTCCAGCACACACAGGTAGCCACGGAAATTCAACTGCGTCCTGACCCGCTCGCCAAATCCGTCACGGACCCAGTGCCGAGCCTGTTCGACGGGAGGCCCGAGATCGCCGTCACCCCATCCGGCATGAGTCCTGTTCATCGGGAAGGCAAAATCGGCACCGAAAAGAGTGATGCGTGTGGCGCCCATTTTCACGGCCAGATCCACCGCAGGGTGAATCACGCTGCCACCGGCATGCAGTTCGGCCCGCGGATACTGCTGACGCAAGGTGGCATAGACGGGGCTGGCGGTATAAGCGCCGTAGCGCTTGCCCTTCCAGGCTTTCAATACATCCGGAGCACTCATGGGCAAGTACACCAGCGGGATGCCGTCGGACGCCTCGAAAGGCAAATGCCGAAAGCCGATCAGCTTGTCGATGGTCACCACCAGATCGGGGATGATCCCGTGCTTGCGCAATGGCCGATAAGCCGTGTCGACACAGATAAACAGTGGCCGCTCCGCCTGCCCGCGCACTGCCGCCAGCCGTTCGAAATGTTGTTCCAGGCTCGGCCCGGTGCCGATCACGTAGATTTCGCGGCCGAGGCAGGTGCCAAACAGCTGCGCCACGTCATCGTCCGCCAGCAGCACCTCCAGACTGTCCTGCAAACGCTGCTGAATGGCCGGCGATTGCGGATCGAAATCACGATTGTTGAAACTCAGGTGGACTTCATTGACCAGCCGATCACGAACCTTCGCATTGAAGTCATCGGCCAGCAGCATTTCGGCAGGCAGCGCAAAAAACGGCGTGAAGAGATCCGCATGATCGCCGGCGTACATCAGTTCCACTCTGGGATCGGCGAGCCATTGGCGCTGATCGAGCAGTTGCAGCACCAGTGCAAACAAGGCGCCGTTGAGGATGTGCACGTACAGCCGTTCAAGTCCGTCGCGCTCCAGCAACACCGACGGCAGATCGCCAAGCCCCGTGCCGTAGACGTGCAACCGCGGTTTCTCCGCCAGGCTCGCCGCCTGGACCCGGGCCTCGTGGACCCGATCGTGACGACTGGTCAGTTGAATCCCGTCGACACTCAGCGTAGAGCCCAGGCCTTGCACCAGTTCGGCTTGAATAGCCGAACTGTCTTCAGCCATCAATCGTGCAAACAGCGCCGGCCAGCGTTGCTGGATCACCTCGGCGTTGGCTTGGAAAAACTCGCTCATGCCGGCTCGCGCTCCCTTCAGGCAAAAAAATAGCGTTCAAGGGTAACCTTGAACGCTATTTTTGTATCAGTCGTTTTTGACCGGACTCAAGGACGATAGATGATCGCCGAGCCCCACGACAGGCCTACGCCGAAGCCACTGAGCGCAATGCGCTGCCAGTCGGAATCGAGGACGTGTTTTTCCAGCAGCAACGGAATGCTCGACGACACGGTATTGCCGGTCTCGACCATGTCCTTGATGAACTTCTCGGGTTCGCCTTCGAAGCGACGAGCCACGGCATCGACGATCGCCGCACTGCCCTGGTGAATGCAGAATGCGTCGATGTCGTCAGCCTTGAGGCCGGAGTCGTCGAGCAGCTCGTGCAAGTGCGCCGGGACTTTGAGCAGCGCGAAGTTGAACACCTGACGCCCGTTCATGAAGAACACGCCATCGGTGACTTTCAGGTGCGGCGCACCGGAACCGTCGGTACCAAACTTGGCCTTGCCCAGCGCCCAGGCCGGGGCTTCGCCCATCCAGGTGGCGGTGGCGGCATCGCCGAACAGCATGGTGGTGTTGCGATCTTCGGGGTCGACGATTTTCGAATACGGATCAGCGGTGATCAGCAAGCCGTTCTTCAGGCCGGCGGCTTCCATGAACCCCTTGATCGCGTAGATGCCATAGACATAACCGGAGCAACCCAGCGAAATATCGAACGCCGCCACATTGGTCGGCAGGCCGAGTTTGTCCTGGACGATCGCAGCGGTGTGCGGCAGACCTTCTTCGTCACCGTTCTGGGTGACGACGATCAGCGCGTCGATCGATTCACGCTTCAGCTCAGGGTTGCGGGCGAACAGCGCATTGGCCGCTTCCACGCACAGATCGGAGGTTTCCTGTTCAGCGTCTTTGCGCGGCAGGAAGGCCGAGCCGATTTTACCGAGGATGAATTCTTCATCCTTCTCGAATTTTGCACCTTGTGCGTAATTGTCCACGCCGGCTACAGGAACGTAGCTCGCAATGCTTTTTATGCCAATCATTACGGCTTCCCAATAAAAAACAGCCCAAAACCACCGCTCGCAAGGATTCGAGGGGCGCCGACAAACAGAAAACGGCCGCCACGACGGGCAGCCACAGGGAGCGCAAAGGGCTATCACTGGAACCGATAAACGGCCAGGCGCCATCTCCCCGGTCAATACAATACAGTGAAGATGCGCGTTATGACTCGCAGGTCACGCTATTTTGCCGAATCGGTTGCAGATCGGGTTATTCGACCAACGACCAGTCCAGCGGCGTGCCGCGTTTGATCGCCTGGCGAGCGCGGCGACCGAGGACGGCCTCAGTGTGCTTGGGCGGCAAACCGAGACCAGGACGAATGGCGCGCAGATTGGCGGCGGTGAAGGGCTCACCGGCAGCCATGTCGGCGGTGATGTACAGCGAGCGGCGATAGACCAGCGACTTGCGCTCGGCCTCGGTAACGCCGTAATGCACCTGGCCCATGGCCTGCCAGGCACGTTCGGTCTCGACCACCAGACTGGCCAGTTCCGCAGGCTCCAGCGAGAAACTGGCGTCCACGCCACCCGCCGAACGGTCGAGGGTGAAGTGTTTTTCCACCACTGTCGCGCCGAGTGCCACGGCGGCCACGGACACGCCAACCCCCATGGAGTGATCGGACAGCCCGACCTCGCATCCGAACAATTCACGCAGGTGCGGGATCGTGCGCACGTTACTGTTGAGCGGCGTTGCCGGGTAAGTGCTGGTGCACTTGAGCAGCACCAGATCCTTGCACCCCGCCTCGCGCGCGGCGCGTACGCTTTCGTCGAGTTCGGCAATGCTGGCCATGCCGGTGGAAATGATCAGCGGTTTGCCGGTCGCGGCGACACGGCGGATCAGCGGCAGATCGGTGTTCTCGAAACTGGCGATCTTGTACGCCGGAACGTCGAGGCTTTCGAGAAAGTCCACCGCCGTATCATCGAACGGCGTCGAGAACGCGAGCATGCCCAACGCTTTGGCCCGGGCGAAAATCGGCGCATGCCATTCCCACGGGGTGTGGGCCTTCTCGTACAAGTCGTACAGCGAAGTGCCGGCCCACAGGCTGTTCGGGTCCTTGATGAAAAACTCGCCCTCGGCCAGGTCCAGGGTCATGGTCCGGGCGGTGTAGGTCTGCAATTTCAAGGCATGCGCGCCCGCCTTCGCGGCGGCCTCGACGATCTGCAGGGCCACCTCCAGCGACTGGTTATGGTTGCCGCTCATTTCGGCAATGATGAACGGCGGCGCATCGGCGCCGATCAGACGATCGCCAATCTTGAAACTACTCATCGCGGTGATCCTTCAAAACCTGGGTGAACGCGCAGGCACTCTGGGTGAATCCGGCGTCACGAAATACATTCAAAGAGGGCCGATTGCCCGGCAAGACCTGCGCGGTAATGGCGGTCAACGGCGACCAGTGGGTACGCACGAACGCCTCGCCGCGCGCCAGTAGCGCCCTGCCCCAACCAAGACCGAACCGTCCTTCCAGCAGATAGAGCGACACTTCGGCCTCGAAGCCACGCAAGTCATAGCGCAGGACGCCGACCGGGCCGTCATCGGCCTCGGCGATCAACAGCAGGCGCTGCGGATTGCGCAGGCTCGCATTCAGCCAGTGCAGATGCTGCGGCCATTCGATCGCGCCACTGTCCAGCGACCAGCGCCGCACGGCCTCGGCGTTGCGCCCCTCGAACAGTAATCGAGCATCGTCCAGGGTCGCCGTGCGCAACGTGAGCACCGCACCGGCCAGCGCTGCCGCCACCCGCAACGCGCCGCGCCCGTCCACCAGTTGCCGCGAACGTTCGGCCAGGCTTTGGCGCAGATAGACATTGTCGACGACAAAGCCGATGGCATCGCGCAGTTGCTCGACGCTGACCTGTTCACGGGCGCCCAGGAACACATGCGCCCCGGCTGCCGCCATGGCTTCGCCGTTGGCCTGCTGATTGTTCGAGACCGCGATGCACAGGGTCGGCAGGCCCAGGGCCGCACGCTCCCAACTGGTACCGCCACCGGCGCCGATGAACAGATCGGCGGCGCTCATGCGTTGCTGGAAATCGCTGACGAAACTGTGCAGGCGCCAGAGCGGCCGCGTCTCGGCCAAGGCTTGCATCTGTGCCCATGCCGGGTTGTCTGCGCCTGCGACGAAATCCACCTCCAGATCAGTGAAGCCCTGCAGTGCGAGCATCGCGTGATGGGTCTGCATCGCCGCATCGAAACCACCAAAGTTCACCAGCACACGGCGGGCCTTCGGTTTGATCTCGATGGCCGGGCACACGAACTCTTCGCGCAGCATGGCGTAGCGCGGACCGAGCAAGGTGCGACAGCCTTCGGGCAGCAGCGGCGCATAGTTTTCGCTGAGCCCGGAGAGGTTCTGATTGAGCAGCAGATCGACGCTGTACTGCCGAGTGGCAAGATCGTCCACCGCCGCAATCCGTGGCGCCCACCGCCGGGCGGCGGTTTGCCAGTGATGGTCGAGGCCGTAATGGTCGGCGATGATCCAGTCGAACCCGGCATGCCCCTCCAGCAACGACGCCAGTGCGTCGATATCGGCCTGCCACGGCAGCATCGATTCGATGGCCTGCTGCGGGTCTTCAGCGGGGTAGCGCTCGGGCAAGGCGAAGGTCTCGAAACCCTCGGCATGCAACGCATCGAGCCGATGCCCGGGCAACCTGCGACAGGCAAACGCAACCTGACTGCCCTGCTTGCGCAGCACCCGCGCCAAGGTCAGGCAGCGGGCAATGTGGCCGCTGCCGATGGTCGGCGAGGCGTCAGCGCGGATCAACACTCTCATTACAGTTCTCCGCCAGCCTTCAGTGCGGCGTAAAGGTATTCGGCGCGCTTCCAGTCTTCAAGCGTATCAATGTCCTGCACCAGATGCCGCGGCAGAATCACCGGCAGACTGGCTGGCGAATACAGCACTTCACCACGCAACCAGGCTTCGCTGCGGCCCCAGTAGAACTGGCCGGCGTCCTGAAAGGCTTCGGGCAGGTCCTGCGAACGGGTGTTGCGAAATTCGGGGTACAACGCGGTGAGCGCGCCCTGCCCGTCCAGCGTCAGCGCCCGCTGCACCGGGAAACCAAAGTTGCACACGGAGAACGCAAAGGCTTTGTCCGGGTGCTGCTCCAGCAGCGCAAATCCCTGACGCAGGAATCGCGCCTGCAACAACGGCGCGGTGGCGTACACGCAGCAGGCGTAATCGAAGGCCGGCAGCTGCTGCAAGGCATGCACGATCACCGCCGCTGTGCCGGTGAAATCATCGGCCAGCGCCGCCGGACGCAGGAACGGCACTTGCGCGCCATGGGCCAGCGCCAGCTCGGCAATTTCGGCATCGTCGGTACTGACCACGACCTGATCGAACAGGCCGCAATCCTGCGTCGTGCGGATTGAGCGGACAATCATTGGCACGCCGTCGAACGGCAACAGATTCTTGCGCGGGATGCGCTTGCTGCCACCGCGGGCCGGGATGATTGCGACACTGTTCAAGGACGTTTTTCCAACAGAAACCAGGTGATGTCGTTGACCGGAAATTGTCGATCACGGTGATAACCAAAACCGTAATCGAGCAACTGCAGATCGGGATAGCGATCAAGCATTTCGCCGGCGAAATCGCGCTTGAACAGCTTCCCGCTGTTACCGCGATACGACACCCCCACCGGCACAGGGTTGTAGTACTCGGCGATCAGAATGTAGCGCTGGCTCAACGCGTACAACTGCGCGTAAGCGGTCGCCAGCAACTCCGGCGCCAGATGGATCAGCACGCCCTTGCTCAGGCTCAGGTCGTACGTGCGCTCGCGAGGGAAGTCGAACAGTGAGCCGTGCCAGATCTGCGCAATGTCCAATGCCCGCGCCTGGGCGCAGGCGTTTTCATTGATCTCGACCCCGAACAGTTCACTTTGCGGCAGCAGTTGATGCAGCGCCTGCAGGTTGTTGCCGGCATTGGTGCCCAGCTCCACCACGCTGTCGATGCGCCCGGCGCGGCTCAGGGCCTTGGCGAACAACGCCAGATTGGCCGCCACCAGCGGCTGCCCGGTGTTGCGTTCAACGTACTGGTTGCCGAAATCGCCCTGCCAGAATTTTTCCTGCTCACTCAGCTCACGCATTGCACAACCCCATCCACCGCCGCAGCGGTCTCTATTCGGTCAACCGCCGCAACTGCTCGACCACATGATCCTGCTGCTCTTCGCTGAGCAACGGAAACAGCGGCAGACTGATCGCTTCAGCGTAATAACGCTCGGCTTCGGGGAAGTCGCCCTCGGCGAAGCCCAGGTCGCGATAGTACGGCTGCAAATGCACGGGAATATAGTGAAGATTGACCCCGATACCGGCGGCACGCAAACCTTCGAATACCTGCCGATGCGTCAGGCCGATGCGCTCGGTCTGCAAGCGCACCACGTACAGATGCCACGCCGACTCCGCCTCTGGCTGAGCGCCGGGCAAGGTCAGCGGCAAGTACGCCAGCAAACGCGCGTAGCACGCCGCCAGCTCACGACGGCGGGCGATGAACTCGTCCAGCTTGCCCAGTTGCGACAGGCCCAGCGCCGCCTGCAAATCGGTGATCCGGTAATTGAAACCCAGCTCGGTCTGCTGGTAATACCACGGGCCGTGGCTGGGCTCGGTCATCCGTTGCGGGTCACGGGTCATGCCGTGGCTGCGCAGGCGCTGCAAGCGCTCGGCCAGTTGCGCACGATTGGTCAGCACCATGCCGCCTTCGCCACTGGTGATGATCTTCACCGGGTGAAAGCTGAACACGGTCATCGCCGCAAATTCACCGCAACCCACAGGGCGCCCGGCGTAGCGGGCGCCCACTGCGTGCGAGGCGTCTTCGATCACGGTGAAGTTGTAGCGCTCGGCCAGTTCGGCAATCTTGCGCATGTCGCAGCTCTGCCCGGAGAACGCCACCGCCACCAGCACTTTGGGCAAGCGGCCGTCCTGCTCAGCCTGATCGAGTTTCGCTTCGAGGGCGAAGGCATCGAGGTTCCAGGTCAGCGGATCGATGTCGACGAAATCCACCTCGGCGCCGCAATAGCGCCCGCAGTTGGCCGAGGCCAGAAAGGTGTTCGGCGTGGTCCACAAGCGATCGCCCGGGCCAAGCCCGGCAGCGAGGCAGGCAATGTGCAGCGCCGCCGTGGCGTTGCACACCGCCACCGCGAAATCCGCCTGGCAACGTTCGGCCATCGCCTGTTCGAAGCGCTCGATGCTCGGCCCCTGGGTCAGCCAGTCCGATTGCAGGACTTCGACCACCGCATCGATGTCCGCCTGATCGACGCTCTGCCGACCGTAAGGAATCATACCGAGAGCTTCGCGTGCAGGTCGGCGATCTGCCCGACCGACAGAAAGTGCGGGTTGGTGTCGGAGCGGTATTCGAAGTCCTCGCCCACCGGCCGACCGTGTTCGCCAAGCTTGTCGACGGCAAAATCGACATCGACGCTGGTGAAACGGATCGACGGCTGAATGGTGTAGTGGTCTTCGAACTCCAGCGTCATCCGCGCATCGTCCAGCGGCACCATCAGTTCATGCAGTTTTTCCCCCGGACGAATGCCGACGTTCTTGTGCGGCAACTGCTCGGCCATGCCCCGCGCCAGATCGACGATACGGATCGACGGGATCTTCGGCACAAACACTTCGCCGCCGTGCATCCGCGCGAAGCTGTCGAGGACAAACTGCACGCCGTGATCGAGGGTGATCCAGAAGCGGGTCATGCGCTCGTCGGTGATCGGCAGCTCTGTGGCACCGTCGGCAATCAACTTGCTGAAGAACGGCACCACCGAACCACGTGAACCGGCCACGTTGCCGTAGCGCACCACGGCAAAACGGGTCTGTTGTTCACCGGCAATGTTATTGGCAGCAACGAACAACTTGTCCGACAGCAACTTGGTTGCGCCGTACAGGTTGATCGGGCTCGCCGCCTTGTCGGTGGACAGCGCGACGACTTTCTTCACGCCGTTGTCGATGGCGGCGGCAATGATGTTCTCCGCGCCATTGACGTTGGTACGGATGCATTCGGTCGGGTTGTATTCCGCCGCCGGCACCTGCTTGAGCGCCGCCGCGTGCACCACGTAGTCGATGCCGCGCATGGCCTGGCGCAGACGCTCGGCATCGCGCACGTCACCGAGGAAGTAACGCATGCACGGCGCGTTGAAGGTCTGCTGCATCTCGTATTGCTTGAGTTCATCGCGGGAGAACACCACCACACGCTTGGGCTGGTATTGCTCCAGCAGACGGGCGATGAACTTGCGCCCGAACGAGCCGGTGCCGCCGGAGATGAAGATCGATTTACCGTTGAACATATGCTGATTCCTGTCGGCAGCTCAGGCGAGCAGCTGCGCCCAATTGATCGGGGCACTATCACCCAGGGTGAAACCTTTGCCGGTCAGGGCCAGGTTGGCGTTGTAGGCCGGATCCCGGGCAAAGGCCGCGCTCCATTTTTCGCGCAATGCCGCCAATGCTTCAGGCGCTTGCGGCAGCTCGCCGGTGTGCAGTACCTGCACCAGCGGCGTCCACACGGTGAGGTAACCGGCCTGCCCGGCCTTGAGGCACAGATCAACATCGCTGAAGCCGTCGGCGAAGGTCACTTCGTCGAGACCGCCGAGCGCATCGAACAGCTCTTTGCGCACCATCAGGCACACCTTCGACACTGCCGAATAGTTCTGCTCGACCGCCAGGCGCTGCATGTAACCTTCGCCAGCGTGTTTCTCGCCGACGAACGCCGAGCCCACGCCATCGTTCAATCCAAGAATCAAACCTGCCTGGGAGATCTTGCCGTCGCGATCCACCAGTTTGGCGCCGACGATGCCGACCTCTGGACGCTGGGCATGATTGAGCAACGACTCGATCCAGTTCGGGTTGACCACTTCACTGTCGTTGGCCAGCAACACCAGGTATTCGCCCTGCGCCTGCTGGCTGGCCGCGTTGTACAGCGCCACTTGATCCAGCGCACGCTCGGCATGCAGCACCCGCACCTTGGCGTTGTGTAGCGTTCCCAGCCAGTCATTGACCTCGGCCGACTGGTTCGGGTTGGCCGCAATCAGCAGCTCATAGCGGGTGTAACGGGTTCTGAGCAGCACGCCCTCCAGGCAGCGTTGCAATGCGGCAAGATCGTCGCCAGCGGGCACGATCACCGAGACCAGCGGCCGCTCGACATGACGATAGTCGATCTGCCAGGTGCCAGGCTGCGTCGAGGTGACTTGAGCCTTGTACCCACGATTGCCCAAGTGGCGCAGCAGCGCCTGACGCTCGTGAGCATTTTCTGCCAGCACCGGTGCCCGGGTGATCAGCAATGGCTCGTCGAGGTGAGCCAGACCGTCGAGGCCGCCCTGCTCGATGATGCGCAGCAGCACATCGAGTTCCAGTGCCTTGCTGAAATCGGCTTGATAACCACCGAGACCCGCCAGCACTTCGCGACGAATCAACCAGTGCCGCGCCATCAGTGACGGAACGCTCTGCAGCAGATCCAGGTTGAAGCCCGGGCGGAACATATCCACCAGCGCACCATTTTCCTGGCGCTGGATTTCATCCGTGGCCACCGCACGCACACCCGGTGCCGCCATCAGTTCCAGGCTGGCACGCAGCAGGCCGGCAGCCGTGAATTCTTCACCCGCCTCAGCCAGCAGCAGCCAGTCGCAGGACGATTGATTGAGGCTCTGGTTGAGCTTGTCGACGAAGTTGCCTTGGGTTACGCGCACAAAGTGCAGCGTATTTTGCGCGGTGGTTGCGGCCGGCGGTTCACCCGTGGTGAAGACCACTACCTTGAAGGCTTTGCTGTGGCCTTCGAGCAAGCTGTCCAGAGTGACCTGCAACTTGTCGATGTCGTTGTCCAGATCGAGCAGGAAAATCCCGAACTGCGGACCGCCACCATTGTCGGCCAGGTGACGGGCAATCGCTGCAGCCTGCTCGGTATCCGGCGTGCGCGCAGCGAGCCACTCGAGCAGTCGGCCGGTCAACATCTTGTCGAATGTCGGCTGATGCCCTTCGAGCAACACCGCGTCCAGACGCGCGACCCAGTCACGCAGCACGGGCGCGTCGCCTTCCTCGTCCAGCGGTTGCAATTGCGCGATCAGACGCTTGATCACCGCGCGATTGAACACGTTGCTGTCGTGCGCCTGCCACAGGCGATCGAGCACGCTTTCCGGCGTGTCGTTGTTGCGTGCCAGCATCAGGCTCTGCTGGCGAGCCCAGATTCCTTCCAGCTCCTTGAGCTGAACGCGTCCGGCAGGCATCGCGTGCAGCAGAAACTCGAATTGAGTCAGTTGATCGAAAAACACCTGATTGTAGAACGGCATTTCAACGTATTGCTTCGGACCGAACCGGCGCTGAGGGCCGGTCTCGATATCGATCCATGTCGATTCGAAGATCAGCTCGGCAGTCAGTGCCCGGTTGGTCAGCAGGCTGTCGGCCAGCGTGGCAAAACTCTTCAGAACAAACGCTTTGCCCTGCTGCGGATCCTGATGCTGGAGCTGGGTCGGCAACCCGGCGAGGAATTCGGCAAATGCTTCGCGCCCGGCCACACTCTTGGCGTCCATATAGGCCAGAGAGTGATAGATCTCGGTGTTGTGATCGGACTGCACGTAGTTGATTTCGCGCACGACATACGGGATCGGCAGAATCCGCGCCTTGCCCCGGGCCAGCATGTAATAGGTGTGGCCGACTTCCTGCCACTGGAAGATCGTGTCTTGCGGCATGGCGTTATACCAGTCACGCAAGATCGCCGTACGCTGCACGGCATAGAACGGCGGCAGGTACTGATGCATGTAATCGAGCAGACGATCCTCGGCCTGATCCGCCGAGTAGTCCTCGCAGACTTTCTTGTCGCGTCGGTAGTAATTGACGCTGTTGGCCAACGTCAGATACATCAGGCTGTAGCCGTGGCACAGGCTGTAATCGGGGTTGGCATCCATGAATGCCACGGCTTCATGCAGGGCGTCATGCACAAGGAAGTCATCGTCGGCAGCAAACACCATGTAAGGCGTTTGCAGCTGCTCGACACCGTAAGCCAGCTTGGCGCGAATGCCCCAGTAGCCGAACTGCGGCAAGTGCTGATAATCCACGTGGGTGAATTCGGCAGGGATGCCCGCCAGCGCCACCGCCGACGAATCCAGCACCAGAATCCTGCACGGCAGGCTGCTGTAGAAGCGAATGGCTCTACGCAGAAACGCCGGGCGTTCGTGAGAGATCAGCACAATGGTCAACTGTTCGTTGAGTGCCAGAGCGGTTCCAGAAGTGTTCTTGCCTTGCATATATTCCCCACAAGCGGCGAGTCGCCGAAAACTCATCGTTGTTTGTCGATTAACGCACGCGACGCAGATAACCATCCGGCGCGACTGTGATCAGCAATTTGCTGTGAATCGCCTGATCGATTTCGAAATCGCGGTTTTCTTCCAGGTACGCCCACACTGCGGTTTTCGGGTTGTCACCCTTGCCCCACGGACGGTCCGGGAACGCATCGGCCGGCATGTCTTCGACCACGGTGTCCATGACCACGCAATAGCTGTCCACCGACACCAGTGGTGCATACAGACGCAGCTCTTCGAGGACGTGCTCGTGGGTGTGGTTGGAGTCCAGCACCACCAGCACTTTCTTGCCCTGTACGCGCTCGCGCACCTGATCAACGATGGCGGTATCGATGCTCGAACCCTGGATCATGCTGATGCGTTTGAACATCGGGTGCGCTTCGATGGCTTCGCGGTTGTGCTGGCGGATATCGATGTCGATGCCCAGCACTTCGCCGTGCCCGATCAGCTCCAGGATCGAGGCGTAGAACACCAGCGAACCACCGTGGGCGATGCCCGTCTCGACGATCACGTCCGGACGCAGGTTCCAGATGATTTCCTGCATCGCGACCATGTCCTGCGGGAACTGAATGATCGGCCGGCCCATCCAGCTGAAGTTGTAGGTGTACTTGTGCCTGGCCGTGGTGCCGACCCAGTCCAGGGACTCGGTCTGCAATGCCTTGTCGTTCTGCAGGCCTTCAATGTTGGCTTTTACTTCTTCGCGAAACTGTTCATGCGGATTCATTGCAACTCTCCAAAAATTCGGGAAACGGCTTACCGGAACACCCTGGCATCCGGGTAAGGCACTGCATGGGTCTTGATGATCCTGGCGGGATTGCCCGCCACGACCGAAAAATCCGGAACATCCTTGGTCACCACTGCACCGGCACCGATGGTCACCCAGCGCCCGATGCGCAGGCGCGGCAGGATCGTGGCGTTGGTCCCGATAAAGGTCCCGTCACCGATTTCCACACAACCTGCGATACACACGCCCGGCGCCATGAACACCGAATGGCCGATCTGCCCTTCATGCCCCACGACACTGCCGGCGCTGATGCTGGTGTTGTCGCCCAGCGTCACTTCGGCCTGCATCAGCACGCCTTCCTGCAGATAACTGCCCTGCCCGATGCGGATCATGCTCAGGTCGATACCCGGATGAACGAACTGCCCCAGGCGCGCACCGGCCTCGACCAACTGACAGGTGGTTTCGTAGCGTAACCGGGTACTGCCGGTGATCAGATTGACGAAGCGCACGTCCTCGCCATTGAGTTCGCCGACGAGTTCGCAACCACCCAGCACCGGCACCCCGTAAAACAGCGTGCCGTGCTTGCGCGGGTCGTTGTCCAGAAAGGCGAACTCGATGTTCGGCGCGCTGCGCTTGACGGCGTGCAGCATGCGCACCGCTTCCGGGTTGGCGGCGCCCAGCAGATAGATCTTCACGAGGTGTGCCTGCGAGCCAGCAGATCCAGCACCACTTGCACCACGCGCTGCTGATCGGCGTCGGTCATGTCGTGATAGCTCGGCAGGTTGAAGGCGCGCTCGGGCAACGCAAACGCCAGCGGTGTGTCGACCCCGTATTCGCTGAACATCGGCAGCGACGACAGCGGCCAGAAAAATACCCGGGCGTCGATGTCGGCAGCCTGGAACGCGGCGATCATTTGCTCGCGGTGGATGCCGGTGTCGGCATCGAACACCACGGTCGGCATCCAGTAGCCGTTGCGGCCATGGGCCGGTTCGGGGTTGAGCGACACACCCGGCACGCCTTCGAGCGCTCGCGCGTAGTTGGCAAAAATCACCCGCTTGCGCTCGATCAACTCGTCAATTCGCTCGACCTGGGCGCAGCCGACGGCGGCCTGCAGGTTGCTCATCTTGTATTTGAAGCCGACAAACTCCGGCCAGAACTGCTTGGTGCAACCCGCCACACGACCATGGTTGGACAGGGTCAGGACCCGCTCATACAAGGCCTTGTCCGAAGTGACGAACATGCCACCCTCGCCGGTGGTCATGGTCTTGGTGCCATGAAACGAAAAGGCCCCGAATGCCCCCAGCGAGCCGGCAGCCTTGCCGCGCCATTGCGAACCGATGGCTTCCGCCGCGTCCTCGATCACCGGGATGCCGAACTCGCGACCGATGGCGAGCAGCGCGTCCATGTCACACAGGTTGCCGTACAGGTGCACCGCGAGAATCGCCTTGGTACGCGGGGTGATTGCGTTTCTGACCAACTGCGGGTCCAGGCACCAGCTGTCGGCCAGCACATCGACAAACACCGGCGTGGCGCCGAGGTAGGTGATCGGCGCCGCCGAGGCAATCCAGTTGGTGTTGGCCAGGATCACTTCGTCGCCAGCGCCGACGCCCAAGGCCGCCATGCCCATGTGCAGCGCGCCGGTGCAACTGGAGGTGGCGATGGCGTAGGTTGCGCCCAGATGCTCGGCAAAACCGTGTTCGAAACGTGTCAGGTATTCGTAGCAACGTGCGCCCCAGCCGTTCTGCACGGCGTCCAGGGCGTACTGCGCTTCGAGCTCGCCAACGCTGGGTTTGGTGTAATGAATTCTGCTCATTGGATGCTCAACTCCGGAACGGCGACGACGAAGCGTGCGCCCCATGCCTTGGCCGCAGACAGCTGCTGCGTCACTTCGCTCAACAGGTTCCACGGCAAGACCAGTATGTAGTCAGGCTGCTCCTGGGCAATACGCTCAGGCGCGACAATCGGGATGCGGCTGCCCGGCAGGAACTTGCCCTGCTTGTGCGGGTTGGCATCGGCCACCCAGGCCAGCAAGTCCGGTTTGACCCCGGCGTAGTTGAGCAAGGTGTTGCCCTTGGCTGCCGCGCCGTAACCGACCACGCGCTTGCCCTCGGCCTTGGCCTGCAACAGAAAGCGCAGCAATTGATGCTTGATGCTTTCGGCCGCCGGGGCGAGCGAGGCGTAGTACCCGGCGGTTTTCACCCTGGCCTCCAGCTCGGCCTGCAGCTGTTGCTGCACCGCCGGTTGCACTGCACGACGCTGGCCGTCCTTGCGCTGCACGAATACCCGTAGCGAACCGCCGTGCGTGCTCAACTGGCTGACGTCGAACACTTCCAGGCCATTGCGCTCGCACAGGGTCTGCACCGCCGTCAGCGACAGATAGGAATAGTGTTCGTGATACAGCGTGTCGAACTGCGCGCCAGCCATCAGCGTCAGCAGTTGCGGGAATTCAAAGGTGGCGACGCCGGTCGGCTTGAGCAACGTGGCGAAACCACCGAGGAAGTCGTTGATGTCCGGCACGTGCGCCAGCACGTTGTTGGCCGCCATCAGGTCGGCGCCCCAGCCTTCGCTGTGCAGCTGCGCGGCGGCGGCGCGACCGAAGAACAGCTCACGAATTTCCAGGCCTTTTTCCCGCGCCGCTTGCGCGGTACTGCGGGTCGGCTCGACGCCCAGGCACGGGATGCCACGACCGGCAACGTACTGCAGCAGGTAACCGTCGTTAGCCGCGATTTCGACCACACGGCTGTCGGCGTTCAGGCCAAAGCGCTCGACCATCTCGGCCACATAGCACTCGGCGTGGGCCAGCCAGGTGCTGGAGAACGAACTGAAGTACGCGTATTCGGCGTCGAACAGACTGTCGGCGCGGGTGTAGTCCTCGGTCTGTACCAGCCAGCATTGCTGGCACACGGCGACCTTCAGCGGCACCCATTGCTCGGCCTGTTCCAGGCGATCGGCGTGCACATAGGCGTTGGACGGTGGCGAGGTGCCGAGGTCGATCAGCGGCAGGCTCAGCGGTGCGGCGCACCCACGGCAGTTCATAGACGCACTCCGGCAAAGTGTTGATCGAGCGCGGGATGGCTGGAGTCACGCGCTGACAAATTATTGACAGGCAACGGCCAGGCAATAGCCAGCCGTGGATCGTTCACCGACAGCCCGCTTTCATGCTCCGGCGCGTAATCGGCGCTGTGCAGGTAAAGCAGTTCGGCGTCGTCGGTCAGGGTCTGGAAGCCGTGGGCGAACCCGGCGGGAATCAACAGACTGCGGCCGTCGCCGGCCTTGAGGTGCTCTACGTGCCAGTGCAGAAAAGTCGCCGAATCAGGACGCAGATCCACCGCCACATCCCACACTTCGCCACGCAGGCAAGTGATCAGTTTGGCTTCCGGCGCATTGGCATTCTGATAATGCAAACCGCGCACGCTGCCCTTCTCGCGGGTACAGGAATGGTTGATCTGGCGGATGTGAAATTCGCGGCCAAACGCACTCAGGCTGCCTTCGCAGAACAGCCGGGCGAAGTGCCCGCGCTGGTCTTCGAAGCGCTTGTGCTGGACGCTGAACAGCCCGGTCAGCGGCAACGCTTTCAAGGAAAACTCGCTCACAGCGCGCCCCGGTACAGGTTCAGTTGGCCGAGGGTAACAGCGCGCATGTCGTCGCCGTTCTGCCACGCCAGGTGCCAGTCAAGGGTCTGGGTCAGGCATTGCTGCAGCGTCCAGCGCGGCTGCCAGCCCAGCACCTGACGGGCACGGCTGCTGTCCAGGCGCAGCAGGCCGGCCTCATGCAGTTCGCTTTTTTCGATGCGCAAACCGCGCGCCTGCGGCCAGCGATTGGCGAGCAGTTCGACCACTTCGCCGACGCTGCACATGTCTGCCTCACCCGGACCGAAGTTCCATGCCCCGGCGTATTCCGGCCCTTGTTCATAGAGGCCGGCAGCCAGTTGCAGGTAACCGGCCAGCGGCTCCAGCGCGTGCTGCCACGGGCGCACGGCTTGCGGGTAACGCAAGGTCACTGGCTCGTCTGCGGTCCAGGCCTTGAGCACGTCGGGAATCAGCCGCTCAGGGGCGAAGTCGCCGCCGCCCAGCACATTGCCGGCACGCGCGGTGGCCAACGCCAAACCGTGCTCGGCGTACTTGTCGGCCGGGAAGAACGACGCGGCATAAGACTGCGCCAACAGTTCGCAGCAAGCCTTGCTGCTGCTGTAAGGATCGTGGCCACCGAGGGCTTCGTCTTCACGGTACGGCCACAGCCATTCCTTGTTGGCGTAGACCTTGTCGGTGGTCACCAGCACGCAGGCACGCACGCAACCGACCTGACGAATCGCTTCGAGCAGGTTCAGCGTGCCCATGACGTTGCTGGAGTAAGTCCCCAGCGGATCGCGATAACCTTCACGCACCAGCGGCTGCGCCGCCAGGTGCAGAACGATCTCCGGCTCGGTGTCGGCGATGATCTCCAGCAAGGCGCCAAGATCGCGCAGATCACCGCGCTGATCGTTGATGCCGTCGTGCACCCGCGCCAGTTCGAACAGGCTCGGCGCGGTCGACGGATCAAGGGAAAAGCCGCTGACGTGCGCGCCGAGGCTTTGCAGCCACAGGGTCAGCCAACTGCCCTTGAACCCGGTGTGACCGGTGACCAGTACGCGCTTGCCGCGCCAGAAATCCGCACTCAGTCCCATTGCTTCCATGGAGCCTCCCCGTTCTGCCACAGCGCTTCGAGGTGGTTTTTGTCGCGCAGGGTGTCCATTGGCTGCCAGAAACCGTCGTGCTGAAACGCCATCAGCTCACCGCGAGCGGCCAGACCGTCAAGCGGGCCGGACTCCCACGACGTCGAATCACCCTCGATCAACGGCAGCACCTTGGGCGACAGCACGAAGAAACCGCCGTTGATCCAGCCACCGTCGCCACGCGGCTTCTCGGTGAATCCCAGCACCCGGTCACCCTCACGATCCAGCGCACCGTAGCGTCCCGGCGGTTGTACAGCGGTGACGGTGGCCAGTTTGCCGTGAGTCAGGTGAAAGTCGACCAACGCGCTGATGTTCAGATCGGAAACGCCGTCGCCATAGGTGAAGCAGAAGGCTTCCTCATTCTCCAGATAGCGCGCGGCGCGCCCCAGGCGGCCACCGGTCATGGTCTCTTCACCGGTGTCGATGAGTGTCACACGCCATGGCTCGCTGTAATTCTGGTGCACGTCCATGCGGTTTTCACGCATGTCGAAGGTCACGTCGGAGGTGTGCAGGAAGTAGTTGGCGAAGAAGTCCTTGATCGCGTACCCCTTGTAGCCCAGGCAAATCACGAAGTCGTGAATCCCGTGCGCGGAGTACTGCTTCATGATGTGCCAGAGAATTGGCTTGCCACCAATCTCGATCATCGGCTTGGGCTTGAGGTGCGACTCTTCACTGATACGCGTGCCCAGACCACCCGCCAAAATAACTGCCTTCATCATCTCCCCTCTTGTTCGTCACAGGGCTGCGCATCGCTTTCTTGAGCTCTGCAGCCTTCTGGCTAAACCTTTCTGCCGTTTCGGGCGCAGGGGCAATGACCGCGAGCGCTCGTTTTATGGCGATTTGAGGGGGACTTGCAGGAAACGCGCCAGCTCGGCGGGTATTGTGTCAGCGGATGATGAAGCTTAAAAAAGGAACAAATCCGGCGATGGATTCATTCCTTTCATTGAGCCACGCCTACGGGGCCTTGCTCAATGCAACCCTGCCGCTTTGCAGGCATCGACGAAATTCACACCTTTTTTATCCATCGCGGTTTTGACCTGGGCGTTGGCTTTTTGCAGCGCCGCGCTGGGTTTGGCCCATTGCTCAGGCGGCAGGGGTTGCGACCAGGCTTGCACGTTTTGTGGCAGGGTCGGGCGGCCCTTGCGGTGGGCCCACTCGGCGATCAGGTAGGGCATTTTCCAGAAGGTCAGGATGCGGCGGATGTACCACCAGCGCAGGGGCCATCTCGTGGGTTGTGGGTATCCATAACGCTTGCGATAGTCATCATCCATGCCGTCATCGAGATCGCCCATAAATCGGGCGTCGAGCCGTTCGATTTCAAACGTATGCAGCCCTTCATACGGTTTGAGTTCGTCCTCACTCAAGGTGATGCCCAATGCGGCGAGCATAGGGCTTGGCGCGTCCACCAATTCCCCTTCTTCCATGTAATTGCGAATCGACGTCCACATGCCCAGTGCATGCGCGTCACTGGGCTGGGCCGAGAGGATGAATTGCACGGTGTCGTGCTCGTCGTCCTCCAGCCCCATGCCGAAAGTGTAATCGCGTGTGGCGCCGTAACTGGTGACACCCTGACTGCGAGCGACCCACGCCACCACGCTTTCCCACGGCACGATGAGGACGCGATGGGTGGTGTCGTCGATGTAGCAGACTTCGCGGCGTTGGCGGCTGAAGCGCACGGGGTAGCTTTTGGCGAGGGTGCGGACGTTGGAGAGCATGCCGTAGATGAAGGCGCCGATGGGAATGATGAGTAAAAGCGAACCTGTCGCGAACACTTGTGCTACATCCCAAATAATGTCGAAAAACTTACGGTCAATCTCTGGAGGACTTGCAATAACGAGCCATAAACAAATGAGTACAGGCGCGATAAAAGCTAAGGCGAAGGCGAACCATATTTGGATGGCCAATCTCTTTCCCAACTCAACCATTCCGAAATTACTTCCGCCTAGCTCCAGATAGATCTCGTTCATCGCCGAGAAAGTACGACGAGACACCTGTGCCTGGCCGGTATAAACCGGCAACGGCGCCAGAAACAGGGTTTCGTTCAAGCCCCTGACCCGCAGTTCACCCGCACTCGGCCGCCGGCTGCGAATGTCCGGTGCCGAGTCTTTGGTTTCTGGCTTTTTTTTGCGCTTGAACAGTTTGCTAAACATCAACAGTCGCCATTTCGTCGCGGGTGAATAACCAGTACCGGGCCTTGCTCAATGCAACCCTGCCGCTTTGCAGGCATCGACGAAGTTCGCGCCTTTTTTATCCATCGCAGTTTTGACCAGTGCGTTGGCTTTTTGCAGCGCCGCGCTGGGTTTGGCCCATTGCTCAGGCGGCAGGGGTTGCGACCAGGTTTGCACGCTGTGTGGCAGGATCGGGCGGCCCTTGCGGTGGGCCCACTCGGCGATCAGGTAGGGCATTTTCCAGAAGGTCAGGATGCGGCGGACGTACCACCAGCGCAGGGGCCATGGAGTGCGTTTGCCGTAACCGTAACGGTGGCGCTGTTCGGCGGTCAGGTCTTCGGCGCCATCATCTAACGATCCCATGAAGCGTGCGCCTTTACGCTCAATCTCAAACGTATGCAGACCTTCGTACGGTTTGAGTTCGTCTTCGGTAGGCGTCAGCCCCAACAGAACGAGCATGGGATTGGGCGCATCCACCAACTCCCCTTCTTCCATGTAATTGCGAATCGACGTCCACATGCCCAGTGCATGCGCGTCACTGGGCTGGGCCGAGAGGATGAATTGCACGGTGTCATGCTCGTCGTCCTCCAGCCCCATGCCGAAAGTGTAATCGCGCGTGGCGCCGTAACTGGTGACACCCTGACTGCGAGCGACCCACGCCACCACGCTTTCCCACGGCACGATGAGGACGCGATGGGTGGTGTCGTCGATGTAGCAGACTTCACGGCGTTGGCGGTTGAAGCGCACGGGGTAGCTTTTGGCGAGGGTGCGGACGTTGGAGAGCATGCCGTAGATGAAGGCGCCGATGGGAAGGATTCCCCCCCAAGAAATCAGAATCATAAAATTTAGGAACTCGAGTAGTTCCTGCAGTGGGGCTTTGAAGTTTTCTGGATAGAAGAGCACTCCATAAATGATGAAAAGGGTGGGCGCGATAAAGGTTATGAATACGACGAGCCAAATTCCAAATGCAAGTATCTTCCCCTGCTCGACCATCCCTCGGTTACTTCCTCCCAGCTCCAGATAAACCTCGTTCATTGCTGAAAAGTTACGCCGAGACACCTGCGCCTGGCCGGTATAAACCGGCAATGGCGCCAGAAACAGGGTTTCGTTCAAGCCCCTGATCCGCAGTTCGCCCGCACTGGGCCGCCGGCTGCGAATGTCCGGTGCCGAGTCTTTGGCTTCAGGCTTCTTTTTGCGTTTGAACAGTTTGCTAAACATCGACAGTCGCCATTTCGTCGCGGGTGAATAACCAGTACGGGGCTTTGCTCAATCCGGTGGGCAGGGATTCTACGGGGTCGAGTGTAAACCGGCCTTGGGCCGGCAACCGTACACCACGCTCGGTAGTGATACGCAGATCACGCAGGACAAAACAGGTGCGATGGATCAAATCGCGCTCGGCTTCCAATTGGTAACCAATATTCAGAGCCAGGGCGAAATCCGATGTTTGCAGGACATCGGGGATCGGCAGGTACAAGGTCAGAGCCTCGTCTCCCTGGCTGACGACTGCGGCCACCGCGGCCCATGCGGCGCTGCATTCCTGCCAGCGCCGGGGTGGCAACTGGCTGTTGTAGGGGCCGGGGATCGGTACAGCGCGGGTTTGCTGATAGGCCAGCAGTTGCAGCCGGCGGCTGTCCATTTCCCGTGTGCGGACGCCGGGCAGTCTGAGTTGCAAATAGGTTTGTTTGCCCTCGCGGATCAGCTCGCAGGTCGGTTGTTGCACCACCGTTGCCAATGCACTCCAGTCCTCTGGCAGGTTGCGTTGCAGGTTGGCGGTACCCCATACGCTCGCCTGCAACCACTTTTGTAAGGCATCCAGATTGAAATAGTTGTAGAGGCCTTCACCCAGCAGTTGCAAGGCTGTGCCGATCAGGCCTACGAGGTTGGCTTGCGCAGCGATACCCAGCAGCCGGGGACTGGCTTCGGCCCAGGCAACAGCTCGCAGTTCGGCGGGTTTTCTCAGAACCTGACTGATGATCGACGTCGTGTGTTTGGCGCCCCAGGTGTTGGTGCCTACGAGGGTAGCGTCGCCGGCGATTTGTATGGTCGTGGCGGCCAGGGTTTGGTGGTTGCCTTCGGCCAGCGCTTTTCCCCATTGCTGAGAGTGCTTACCTAAATCGATTGCGGCAGCAAAAGCCCCAGACGTAAACGCGCCGAAACCTGTAATACCGCTCCAACGCCCCAACCGGCTCATGGTGTTAAGTTTTCCGGCGGCACTGTCCATTTGCTCGATATGCGCCTGAAGGATTGTCACTGACAGCCCCTGTACCGCAGCAAAACCTGCCGCCGACATTCCAATCAAGGACTCAGCGAAAGCCGCTTTATCAGCCAACGAGCGATCATCCTTTTTCAGAATCGTGCTCAACGCCTCAACAAACTTCTGCCCCTGATAAACAAACAGCAACAACGCAATCCCGTCGCCCTTGGATTTCAACGCACTCACCATCGGCTTGCCAAACGTCCCCGTCGCGCGGAAATCACGCACGGTTCGCTGCATTTCTTCACGTAACGCCGGGGCCATGCCATCGATCACCGTGCCGATTTGCCCCGGCCCGCTTGAGCCGACGGTCAGGGCACGGCTGAGGTTTTCCTCCAGCGGCACCAGCGCGGCCCTGAGCTGATTGATCCGCTGGTTGTGCACCTGCTCGCTGCCGGGTGGGGCCAGGCCGTGGATTTGCCGCGACAGCTCGCGCTGGCGCAGTTTGTAGCTGCCCTTGAGCTGACGACGCAGGTCGAGCACAGCATCACGGGTCTGGTTGAACGCCTGGAATTCGGACGCCGACGCCGCCCGCAGGGTCAAGCCGCTACGAGAAAACTCGCGCAACAGCTGCAGGCGCGTTGAAATGCCAAGCCCCCGGATGAAGCTGTTGGGGTTGCTTGGCTGTTGTCCTTTGAATTCTGCGTGCGCTCGATCCAATTGATCCGCTGCGATCAACTGATGCGCTGGTATGTACGCCCCATCCAACAAACTCTGCAGCCCACTAAACCGCGTATTCAAATCCGCAAAGTTCGGTAACCGCTCATTCATCAAACTCCTGAACTGGTTGGTCAGCACGTCCACTGCATCAAGACTTTCCTGCGCCGCAGTGACCTTGATCGAGAAGCTGCTCAGGTCCATGAGCTTTTTACTCACGTCCATCTGATCGGCCAGGGCCAGTGTGTCCAGCCCCGGTACGACGGTGAGCAGGTTGCTTTCCAGATAGATCGCCAGTTTTTCCGTGGCTTCGCGGTTCCAGCACAGGGCGGCCACGCAGAGGAATTCGGTTTCCAGGCGATGGCGGATCTGCGCGTCGTTGTGAAAGTCGTAATACCAGGCCGCTCGATGAAAGTGGCCGGCGACAATCATGTTCAGGCGATCTTCACGAATGGCCTGCAAGCGCTTGTGCCAATGGCTCAGCAGGGTTTGCTGCCGGCTGACGAACGCCTGCATGTCGCTGCGGTTGATCAGGTGATCGATGCCGCGTTGGCCGATCTCCTTGCCGTACAGCGCCTCCCAGGTTTGCAAGTGCAGTGCGGTGATCGTGCCCCGGTGTTTTTGCCACAGCGCGTCGCCCAATGCGTCCTGCAAATTGACGGCAGCGCGGGCGTACGGATCGCTCATCGCCGCTTTTCGCCAATGCGCCTCGTCGCCAACGATTGGCGGCCCGACATGGTCACGCTTGGCCCGCAGGTAGTCCTGAACGGCCGCCTGTTGCTCAGCGTTGGTTTCATCCTTCAGGGCTTTGACATCGGGGTCGGTGCTGGCCAGTGCCTCAAGGCGTGCCGGGCTGATCTCGTACAACGACTGAATGTAGGCGCCAGTGAGGTACTGACGCTGGGCGGCATCATCGCTGCTCCATTGATCGAGCCAGTCTGCGATGTTCAGTTGGGCACTGGCCAGATCGCGCATCACGCCGAAGTCGTCGCGCAAGACCAGAAACAGGTAATCGTTCTGATAAGCCCCCAGCACTTGGCTGGTGAGGGTTTCTATTGCCGTGCCCTTGAACAACGGTGCGTCCTCCCAGACGTAGGGCTGGCGCTCTTGCGGATTGGCGCCTTCGGGCAGATCGATTGGCGCGGTTTTTTCAGCGACCTCGGCCAGCCAGGTTTTCGCCTGACGTTGGCTCAGCAGGTTCGTGCCGCCCTTGTCCGGACAGGCACTCGCCAGTTCAACGCGTTGCATCCAGTGCTCACGCTCAGTGGCGTCCTTGAGCACTTGCGAACATTTGTAGGCCGTCCACTGGATTTCCGAATAGCTGGCGAACAACGTGTGTTGCCGGGGGAAAACCAATTGCGGCTCGCCAACCGACGTGGTGCGTGTGTCGCTGGCCACTTCCTGGCCTTTCCACACCAGTTTGCTGATCTGCCCTTGTTCAATGCGGTATTCGTGCAGGTAACCGCTGCCGCTATCGATGATGTAGAGGTAACCGTCACGCAGCAGCCGTATGCCCAAAGGCTGGCTGTCGAGCTTGAGCGGCACGCTCAGTTCGGCTGAGGGATCGAGGTTTGCCACCAGACCGTAGCGCAGCGGCAGCAACTGCACTTTTTCGCTCATCAAGGGACATTGGCCAATGGGTGAGCGGATGTCTTGGGCGCTTTTGGTGAGGGCAGCGATATTGGCGGCGGCGGTCATGGCAAGTCTCCCGGCTGTTGAATCGAGCGCTCATGCGCCAGCTCGGCGGCGCGTTGCACGCGGCTCATCGGGGATTGCTGCGACGGCACTGTCAGCAGCTCGACAATGTCCGGGTGGCTCTGCAAGGGTTGCCCGGCCAGATAGCCAAATACATTGGCGTAGAGCGTGACTTCCTGTTCTGAGGTGAAGCCTTGTTGATAGGCGTCCTGTGCTGTTTTTTCGGCAAATCGCAGGCGTTCCCGGGCCGAACGGGACGCCATGAATCCGGGAAAATACCGCTGCAAGTGATTGTTGAGGCTGAGCACCGACTGATGAAACCGCGCCTCTCCCAGAGCGGTGAGTTCCTGTTCGGTCAACTGATAGATATCGCAGGTGTCGGGAGCTGCATGATCTGCAGGTTGATGTTGAAGCCAGATGACCTGAAGCCCATCGGGCAGGCACAGGTGCTGGACGGGGCCAAACCAGCGCGCGCTATTGGCCTGCTGCGCAAGGTCGAGCAATGGATGCATGACCGCTGGATCAGCGATACGCAACATGACCTCCACTGCGCTCGGATGTTTGACGGTGAGCAGACGACGCCAGTGTTTGCAGAGCGTCAGCGCATCGACATCGCTGAATAGCAGAAAGCCCCATTCCAGCGCGGCGTTTTCCTGGAAGTACGTCAGCAGCGGATCGTCTGCGCCTTTGAGCGTGATCAAGTACGGCGAGATATCTGCCAGCTCCTGCCAGCGTGTGCCTTGATAGAGGCAATAAACCGGATTGTCCCAGCGGCGCAGACATTGGGGCAGGTTGGGGACACTGACACCATCCAGCAGCAAGTAAGCCGGCACCGACCATGGCAGATCATCGGGTAAGGAAGGTAATTCAAGCATCGGCTTCTCCACGCTGCTGTTGAGCGGCTTCGCAAACAGCGCAGATCGGTCTTTTGGCCAACAGGGCCAGACGCTGCGATTGTGCTAATACGGGGGCTTGAGGGGTGATTGCGGCAGTTGGCAGCGCCGACAACGCCGCCACTCCGACCACTGGCGCACCGCCCTCGACGATGGCCACACTGCTGAAGATCCCGGCCGCATTGATCACGATGTGATGCCCACCCGCCGTCAGCGACAGGCTCGTGCCGGCATCGATCACCACTTGGCTGGCGGTAACGCGGGCATGCGGGCCGGCCTGAATCACCAGCGTGCCTTGCGCCGTGGTGCTGCGGTTGCCGCTGACGCTCAGCACGTCATCGGTGCCGATCACCGTGTGGCGCGCACCGTCAGTGGTGTGCCGTTCATCAGCCTTGATCAGGCTGGTGCTGTGGTTGTCGACCTGCTCGAAACGGTCGCGACGGATCTGGTTGCGGCTGTCATTGAGGATCAGTTGTTCGAAATCACGTTCGGCGCGCAGGTAGATTTTTTCCTGGCCGGCGCGGTCTTCGATCATTAGTTCGTTGTAGCCGCCGGTGTGCGGTGAGCTGTGGCTGCGCAGTACGGTTCGGGTGTTGTGCTCGGGCAAGGCGTAGGGCGGGGACATCACCTTGTTGGCCACGCAACCGGTGATCAGCGGCTGGTCCGGATCGCCCTCGAGAAAGGTCACCACGACTTCCATGCCGATGCGCGGGATGGTCACCGAACCGAAATCTTCACCGGCCCAACTCGATGCAACACGAATCCAGCAACTGCTGCGTTCGCTGTTGAATTCAGCACGGTCCCAGCTCAGCTCACACTTCACGCGGCCATATTCGTCGCAGTAGATTTCTTCGTTGGCGGGCCCGGTGACGCGTGCGGTCTGGCTGACCAGCGGCCGGCGAGGCGCTGGCAATGGCGGGCGAAACACCACCTCGGCGGGAATCGCGCTGAAGCTGTTGCGATAGCCCTGAGTGAAACCGTCGGTGTCTTTCGCGTCGCTGGTAATCGATTCCTCAAGCACCTGGGGCTGTCGGCCAGTGTGAGAAACGCTGAGCAACAGCCACAGGTCATTGCCGCTTTTGCGCGGGTGTTCGGTCAGTTCGAACAGGTGGCCGCAGCGCAAGCTCGACTGATCGCTCTGCCCCTCGCCCATTTCATAGTCGCTGCGATAGCGCTCAAGTGCCTGCCGGGCCAGTTGCTTGCCGCGCTTTTCGTTTTCGATCAACAGCGGGTATCGGTAGTCCTCCAGCACCGGGGTGAAGTCGGCGGTGAATCTACTTTCCAGCAGTAGACTCGGACGTTCGAGGTCATAGTCGCGGCGGGTAACGGTGCTGGTGCGCGTGCTTTTGCGCACACTGAAGCGGCTGACCACCGGGTGCTCCGCGACCATACCCGAGTCTTGTTGATAGGGCGTGGCACCGAGTGTGGGCAGGAACACCTGATCGTCGGTGAACACCAACAGATGCCCGTCCGCCGAGTGCTGATGATGCCAGGCGATGCCGTCCTCGGCGCATAGCCTCTGGATGAACTCGTAGTCACTTTCGGCGTACTGCGTGCAGTATTCGCGAACAGCGCTGGTGCTGACATGAAAGCTGAACGCATCGGCCTGAAGGCCATGGCCCTTGAGCACCTGCGCGATGATCTGCGGCACGGTCAGACGCTGAAAAATCCGTTGATCGCGGCTGAACTGCAAGTAATACAGCGCTGGCACCAGCGTCAGGTGATAGCGGGTCAGGCGCTTGCCCGATTCGCCGACCAACACGTCTTCGATATGCCCGTGAATGCCTTCGCCGCGATGGCCGAATTGCAGAAACGCGGGTTGGCCGAGCACACTCTCCAGATCGAAATCAGGGTGCTCGCTGACCAGTTCGACCCGGATGCCGTAGAGGGTACTGATCGCTTCGGTGCCACTGAAGGCCAGCACCTGAAAGTCGTGACGGATTGCAGGAATCTGCAACACAAAATGCGCGGCATTGGCCGGCCGGAACATACGCTTATCCTTAAGCAAATAGGAAAAGAGCGCGATGTCCAAACCGTCCGTGGTTCGTGCTCGCGAGTATTGGCGGGCACGGTAACAAGGAGGGTGATGACTTTATGTAGGGAGCTTCGCTGGTACCTGTAAGACAGGTCGCTGATTACGCCTCTCCAACCAAAGCGCTGGTGATGACCATCGGATTGAGCCGCGGAGCACACTACGTATTTCAAATCAATCACAGAAGCGTGCGATCAGAAACAAAAATGCCAGTCAGCGAGGCTGACTGGCATTGACTTGAAAGGTCGAGTTTTTGATACCAGCAGGCAAATCAGTCCGCCAGCCAGCCATTCTCCCAATAGCGCAGGTTATCGCCACGCAGCACGTAATCGCGCAACACCACCTCACGCAACTCGTCGCCCATGCGGTAACTGGCATCCGGATCGGCCAGGTGCATGCGAATCGCCTGCAACCACTCATCGGTGGTGTTGGTCTTGACCCGCGTGCACGGCAGGTAGCCGCGATAGGCCTCGGTGTCGGTGCAGATCACCGGGTAGCCACATGCGCCGTACTCCAGCAGCCGCAGGTTGCTCTTGCAGTCGTTGAAGATGTGGAACTCCAGCGGTGCGAGGGCCAGATCCAGATTGAGGCTGGCCAGTTTCGCCGGATACACGTCCAGCCCGATCACGCCATGGAACTCATGCATGTACGGCCGCAGGTCATCCGGGCACATGCCGAAGAATACCCAGTCGACTTCATTGGCCAGCTCGCGCACGACATCGGCGATCACTGCCAGGTCGCCGTGGTGGCTGGTGCCACCGCCCCAACCAACGCGCGGTTTCTTCGACGTGCGCCGACGGCTGCGCAGGTTGCTCCAGAGGTCCTTGGCGAGCATGTTCGGCACCACACGAATGTCGTGGTGCATGTCCGACAGAACATTGGCCAGCGGTTGAGTGGACACGACCACTCGATCACAGAGGCCGATCGCCCGACGCACCATGCGCTCCATGTCCTGCTTGCTCGGCATGTTGCGGATGTGGGCATTGCGATGAGGAACGTCGATGACATAGTCATCCAGCTCGAAAATACGCCGGGCGCTGAAGTATTTCTTCAGCGGCGGGATTTCATCGATGGCATGCTCCGAGTAGCGCCCTTGCAGCACGATCACGTCGGGGGCCTGACGCTCGATTTCGACGATCGACGGCAAGCCGTAGCAGACGCGCCCTTCGACCCGATTGGCCGCCACCAGCTCGATCATCGGCTGGCTCATGCGGTAATGGCCGATGGCCGACGCATTGATCGGCACCGCGAGTACATTGGGCAGGTTCGACCTGGAAAACGCACTCCAACCGGTCAGCAGACCCGGCTCGAGGCTGAAGTTGGTGGCACCGACGCCTTGCAGCGCGAGGTTGACGTTGTACGCCGGGTCGCGGGCAATTTGCGGCAACCAGCGCTGGTAAAACGTATCCTGCTCGCGTTCGTGCTGTTGCTGCTCATCGCTCGTTGCCACGGTGCTCGGGCGTGCACCCACGGCCAGCCTGGCATGCGGATTCCACACCACCAGGTAACCTTCGCGACCCACACGCAGGCACAGATCCACGACGTTGTACGCGGCCTTCAAGTCTTGTTCGTCGAGGCCCCCGACCTCCTTGAAGACCGACTTGCGCACCATCAGGCAGTCACCGCCGACAGCGCTCAGGTCCTGCACCGCCTGCAGCCGGAACATATAGCCCTCCGACTGCATCGGCTGACCAAAGAAAGGCAACCCGGCCGGTCCCTGCAAGCCGAGAATCAGGCCGGCATGCAGTACACCGCCGTCCGGATTGAACAACTTGGCGCCAACCACCCCGACTTCCGGGCGCTGTGCGTGATTGAGCAATTCGTCGAGCCAGTCGGCTTGAGTGATCACCGCAAAGGCATTGAGCAGCAGCACGTACTCGCCGCGCGCCTGGCCCACGGCAAAGTTGTGAATGGCAGCGGGATTGTTCTTTTGCGGGTAGCGCAACACGCGTATCCGGTCACCGCCCAATTGCCCCATGCCGTCGAGCCACACCTGCGCCTCGGCGCTCTCGCTGCCGCCGTCGACCAAGAGCATTTCGTACTCGGTGTAAGCGGTCTTTTCCAGCAGCGTTTCGACACAACGCTGCAAGGCAGCTGTCTGATCCTGAGCGATGATGATCACCGACACCAACGGGCGACGGGCATGGCGATAGTCGACCCGATTGAGCAGCTCACAACCTTCACGCCGGGTCTCGTAGGCAATCCCCAGGCGCTGCAGATGCGCATCCAGCACCCGCGGATTCTGCTCCAGGACACCTGGGTCGGTGAGCCACCGGGACAGATCGAATTTCGATTCGAGCAACACTTCGGCGATATGCCCGATCACCTGAGTGCCGTCACTCTCGACCATGCGCCACAGCAGGTCGTGAGGCGCCAGTTGTGCAAAGTCCGCCTCCAGGCCTCCCAGCGCCAGAACCCGCTCGCGCTTGAACGCCAGAGCCCGCCCGACGTAGGGATAACTGCGCATCAGGTCGAGGTTGAAATCCGGCTTGAACGCAGGCTCTGCCGACTCGCCATTGCGCAGACTGCCTTCGTCGCTGTACAGGCACGTGAAAGACCGCGAATGCGCGATCCGGTCGGCCATGATCAGCAACGCCGTGGTCACCGGACGATCGCCTGGCTGCAGCAGGTAGAACCAGTCGGCACCTTCCAGCTGCGGCAGCAAATCATTGAGCTGTTCCAGCCCGTCGCCTTGCAGTGGCAGATGAAACACGCGCCCATCCAGTTGCGCTTCGCAACAGGCTGCGGACAGGACCAGCACCAGTTCCGGCGGGTAATCCTGATTGGCGAGGGCCTCCAGCGTACGTTCCAGGCCATCGCGGCTGCCTTTGCCGTCGATGATGATCGGCACGATCCGCGGCTGGTGCGACCAGTTGGCGATGGTTTCCGGCAGCAACGTGCGCTGTCCTTCGGTCAGCACCCGGCACTCCAGCCATTGCGCGTAGAGTTCGCCGAAACTCAGGCTGTCGACGCCGACGCCACACTCCTGACGGCTCTGCCGGGTACCCAGGGTACGACTCAACGGCAACTCTTCCCAAACCCTTGGCGACTCATCAGCCTTCACCAACGGGATATAACGCACCCAGCCTGGCGCAGGCGCCGACTCACCGCTGCGGACTTTGAGCATTTGCGAGAGCCACTCGCGCTCGACGTCCATCGCATCCTTCATCGGTTGTTGCGCGCTCAGCCGCTCCGGATAAAGACGCTCGGCGCTCAGTACATTGTTGGATACCGCCAGGTTGCCGCGGCGCAGCAGGCAGACGTACAAGGCGAAATCCAGGGTGGCGACGAAGCAGCAACCCTCCTCGGTCAATGCCGGAAGCAGCTCGGCGACGTCGGCGCGGCGAAACAGCGCGTTGCTGAATCCACCGAGAACGTTGACCGGGAATTTTTCGAATATCGCCAGCAGATCGTCACCCTTGAACAGGCCACTGACCGGCGACAGCGAGGTGTTTTCCAGCCGCGCAGGCAGGATGATGTCGTTCGCATCCCAAAGCAGTCGCTGCGCCAGCACCAGGCTGACCTCATCACGGCGCATCTCGTGCGCCTGCTGCTCGATACAGGCGGAATACAGCAGATCATCGTCACACAGAAACTTGATTAACTCGCCCTGCGCCTGATCCAGACAGGCTTTCAGGTTGCCGACCAGGCCCAGCGTGCGCGGGTTGCGGACATAACGGACGGCAACGCCGGTCTCCTCGCTGACACTCGCGACAATGTTTTCGATCTCGACGCCGCGACTGTCATCGCAAACGATGATTTCCAGATGGCCATAGCCTTGGCCGACAGCGCTACGCAATGCCCGCTCGAAAAAGCGTGGATTGAAGGCGGGAATGACAAGGCTGACGAGAGGGAGTGAATTCACGGCGGGCTCACAGGCGGTACGAGCCCGCTCGGTGAAGCGAGCCCTTGAAACCGCTAAAAAACATTGCTTGGGGATGGAACAAACGGGCGCTCACGCGCCCGCTAACCGTCAGATCTTGTTGAACAGACCCAACTGGCTGATCTTGCTGAACGCCAACTGCGCTGCTTGCAGCATGGTCTGCTGCAGGGTCAGGCGGGTCATGACTTCGGCGGGATCCGAATCACGGATCGAGCCTTGGGTCGTGGTGTTCGCCGTGCTCAGGCTCTGGTTGGTCGCGGTTTGCATATCCAGCGACTGGCCACGGGCACCGATAGTGGTGACAGAAGCGCCGATCTGGTTGGTGGCGGCGTCGATGTTGCCGAGGCCGGCCTCCATCACACCCTGAAACTTCTGCTTGGCAACCGGATCGCCATCGATCGGCGTATTCATCGCGGTAATCATCTGGCCCAGGGTGTCGAGCACGTTCTGGGTCTGGTGATTGTTCGACTGGATCGAGAACTGATCGCCAGCGGCCGGCGTGTTGCCCAGCGCAAAGGTCACGCCCGCAGCAGTCGCGTTGCCGCCCGCCACGGTGCCAGACGACACGGGTTTGCTGTCTGCAGTAACTGGCGCTGCGTACAGATCGAAAGCGGTGGCGCTGGTGAACTTGAGCACCGCTCCGCCCTGCGGGAAGGCGTTGTTGTAGGCCGCCTGGTCGGTGATGGTGGAACCGGTGATCACCGCAGTAGACGGGTTGCCCGGGCTGCGTGCGGTGGTGAACGAGTCAGGCGTCATCGACAACTGGAAGCTGTGCCCGGCAATGACTGCGTCCGGATTGGTGTCACCCGTCTTCAGGTTGATGTTCAGCTTCAGGTCGACGCCACGGAAACTCACCGTCTGGTTGGTTCCGGTGGTGTTGACGACCGCGCCGTTCTGGCTGGCTTCGGAAGTCACGTCGTTACCCAGCGCATCGGTGATTTTCAGCTGGGTGCTGCTGACGAAACTGACGGTGTACGGCTGACCACCGGAGAACTTGGAGTTGTAGGTGGCAACGGTGCCCACGGTCCCGTTGGACAACACTACGCGCCCGTCATCCACCGCCGGAGCGGTCATGTTGGTGGTGGTGCGACCGGTGTTGATGGTTTGCTGGAAGGCATCCCAACCGGTGGTGTTGGTACCGACCGACATGCCATCGCCGATGCCCAGATTGATGGTGGTCTGGTCACCGTTGTAGGTGTAGGTGCCGTCGGCGTTCTGCGCATACGGTGCGGTGTCGGTTTTCGAGCCGGAGAACAGGTAGTTGCCGTCAGCGTCCTTGGAGTTCATCAGGCCCAGCACTTGTTGCTGGATCTGCCCCAGTTCCGACGCGTAAGCCTGGCGGTCCTTGTCGGTGGCCGTGCCGTTATTCGCGGCCAGGGACAGTTCCTTGGCTCGCCCCAACGCCGTGGTGATGGCGTCGAGCGTGGATTCCTGGACGGTCAACGCACTCTTGGCGCTGTTGATGTTGGTGGTGTATTGATCCAGCATCGCCGCCTGCTGGCCCAATTGCAGCAAGCGCCCGGCGCCGATCGGATCATCAGCCGCGGTATTGATGCGCTGCAGGCTGCTGGCCTCGCTCGCGGTGGCGACAGCCTTGTTGAAGTTACGCTGATAGTCAGCCGCTTGCGTGCCGTAATACTGGGCGGTGGAAAGGCGCATGGATTACGACTCCTTAAAGGCTGTTGATCAGCGTGCTGAAAGTTTCCTGCGCAGCTTTGATGATCTGCGACGAGGCGGTGTAGTACTGCTGGTATTTGACGAGGTTGCCGGTTTCTTCATCCAGGTTGACCCCGGACAGCGAATCGCGCGCACCTTGGGCCTGCGTCAGGATCTGCGTAGTGGCAGCGCTGTCGGACTTGCCTTGCGCCGCCTTGGTGCCGACGTTGGTCACCAGCTTGTTGTAGGCGTCGGTCAGGCTGATGCCCTTGCTCGCCGAACCGGTGTCGACGGTCTGCTTGGTTTGCAGAGCCACCAGCGATTGCGCGTTACGGTTGTCGGACGAGGCCGCCCCGGTCAGGTTCATGGTGAAGCTTTCGCCGGCCTTCGGCGTGCCGCCCACGGTGGTCTGCACGGTGAAGGTTTTCTGCACCGGCGGCACCACACTGTTGTCCATGACCTTGTTGCCGTTGGCATCGAGGATGCCGACTTTCAGGTTCAGGGTATTGGCCTGCCCTGGAACAATGGTGCCGGTACCGATGGAGTTACCCTTGGCATCGAGCATGGTGTAGGACTGGCTGCCACCGCTGGCTGTATCGAACACCAGCTTGACTGGCGTCGAGTTTTTCAGCGCGGCCTGCATGTCAGCCTGCGCGGCCGGGTTGTAGATGTCGATCTTGTCGCTGAGCGTCGGCTGGGTGTAAGTGCCCAGGTTGTTTGCACTGGCCACACCGGTCAACGGACCGGCCGCTGCGATTTTCTTCGGGTCGGTGAGCACCGTCTGAATGCTCGCCGCCGCGTTGCGGGTCGGCGTTACCTTGAAGCTGTCGCCAGCGCTCAACGCACCGCCATTGAGCGACAGGCTGAAGCCGTCGATCACCGGAGGCGGATTGGTGGTCGTGCTGAACGTGCCCAGGTCGGTACCGTCGGAGCGCTTGACGCTGTAATCGGTGGCGCTGGTGAACGTCACCTGATAATCGCTGGTGGTCAGCTTGCCGGTGTCCTTGATGGTGACATCGAGGTTGCCCGAGCCTGCGCTGTTACCCGCCTGCGCGATGCTGCGCTGGCTGACCAGCGCGGCGCTGTTGATGTTGTTGAACAGTGCTGCGCCGAAGTCACCGTTCTTGTCGATGCCCTGGGCTTGCTGGCTGTTGATCTGATCAGCGACGACCAGTGCCACGCGCCCCAGTTCGTTGAGCGACGGGTCGAGCACATCTGTGCGATACGTCAGCAGACCACCGATTTCGCCACCGGTCATTGCCGAAGTGATGTCCATGGTGCTCGAGCCGCGATCCATCTGGATAGCCATGCGCGTCGGGTCGTCTTTGCTCGGCACGGTGCTCAGCGTGTTGGTGGTGTTGCCGATCACCAGAGGCTGGCCGCTGCCGATATACACGTCGAAACTGCTGCCGCGCTCGACAACCTGTGCGCCGGTCAGTTCGGACAACTGACGCACGGCTTCGTTACGGCTGTCGAGCAGGTCGTTCGGTGCACCGCCGCCGCTGGAAATCTCGCCGATCTTCTGGTTCAGATTGGCAATCGAGGTGGCCAGCTTGTTCACCTGGGCGGTCATGTCGCCGAGGCTGCCATTGATGCTGGTGTTCTGGTCGTTCAGCTGTTTGGCGATGGTGTTGAAGCGACCGGCCAGCGCCTGCGCGCCGGTCAGCACCGATTGACGGGAGGTGTCGTCGGTTGCCGAAGTTGCTACGCCCTGCATCGAGGTGAAGAACTTCTGCAGCACCCCGGTCAGGCCGGTGTTGGTGTCCGACAGCGTGGCGTCCAGTGGCGTCGCCTGGGCCAGGTACGAGGCGGCTTCGCTGTTAAGCGATGTCGCGGTGTGCAACTGCGTTTCCAGATAGGAGTTGTAGACCCGGCGTACGTCGGCCAGGGTGGTACCGGTGCCGATGAAAACGCTGCCGTACTGCTGCGAGGACTTGGTGCCCTGCACGGTTTGCTGACGTGAATAACCGGCGGTGTCGACGTTGGCAATGTTGTTGCCTGTCGTAGCCAAAGAGGCCTGGCTGGACGCCAGTCCCGACATCCCGATATTGAGCAAACTCATGGTTCAGACCTTATACCTTGTGCCTTATAAAGGCTGGGTGGAAACGCCCGCCGCAGCGTAGTTTTCAAAACTGTTCATCTGCTTGGCTATCTGCGAAATCTTCGTCGCGTAGTTCGGGTCGGTCGCGTAACCGGCCTTTTGCAACTCGCGTACAAACTGTTCTGGGTTATCGGCCGACTTCACAACATCTTGATAGCGATTGTTGGTCTGCAGCAAAGTCACCAGATCGTGGAAACTGTCTTTGTACGAGGCGTAGGAACGGAACTCGGCCGTCTCCTTGACCATCTGCCCGTTGCGGAACTCGCTGGTGATCGCCCGCGCCGAATCGCCGGTCCAGTTGCTGCTGGCCTTGATGCCGAACAGGTTGTGGCTGCTGCTGCCATCCTGGGCGCGCATGACCGATTTGCCCCAGCCGGTTTCCAGCGCGGCTTGCGCCACCAGATAACGCGGATCGACGCCAATTCGAGCGGCGGCCTCTTTGGCCATCGGCAGCATGGTGTTGACGAATTCGTCGGCGGAGCTGAAGGCGCGTTTGGCCGGAGCCAGCGGAATCTGCGCCATCGCCCGGCCGTAAATCTGCATCTGCCCACCGGACGCTTTCGCGTCTTCGGCACGGGTCAGCCAGTCGCCGTTGTACAGCGGGCCGGCGCCGGTGGTAGCCGTGGTCGCGGCGCGCTGCGGCAATGCATTGGCCGTGGTCGGCGTGGCCGACGGCACCAGACCTGCGAGCAGACGGTCCGCCAGCTTCGGTGGCAGCGCCAGGCGACGCTTGTTGATCATCGCCATGTCATTGCTGTGCGAGGCTTCGGTATTGGAGACATGCCCGGAGCGCGATGCCCACAACGGACGCTCGCCATTGAGTCGCGATAACGGCCCGTTGGTGGCGGTCGTGCCGGCCGCAATCGGTGTCTGCACGGCAGCGGCTTTCGCGGCCTCCTGCTTGGCGGCAGACGCAGCCGCAGCCTCACCCGGGGCCAACGGCCTGTTCTTCGACATCTGCTTCATCAGCACGTCGGCGAGGCCGATACCACCGCCCTCGCGGGACAGCGAGACGGCCAGTTGCTGGTCGTACATTTCCTGATACTGCTTGGCGGCCGGGGTGTTCATCGGGTTGTCTTTACCCAACGCCTCGGTGGCCGAACGCATCGACTTGAGCATTTCGCCAAGGAACAGCGATTCGAATTCCTGCGCAACCTTGCGCATGTTCGCATCGCTGTTCTTGTCGCCGACCTTGAGCTGGTTCAGACGATTGAGGTCGGAGTAGGAACCCGAATCGCCCGTGCCCACCAGACTGCCTTTGCGCATATCCATGGTCGCCGCCCTCAGATCACGATCAGGTCGGCTTGCAACGCGCCGGCCTGTTTCAGTGCTTCGAGAATGGCCATCAGGTCACCCGGTGCCGCGCCGACCTGGTTCACCGCCCGCACGATTTCGTCGAGGGTGGTACCCGGGCCGAACTTGAACATCGGCTTGGCTTCCTGCTGAGCATTGACGCGCGAACGCGGCACAACAGCGGTCTGACCGTTGGACAGCGGACCCGGCTGACTGACGATCGGGTCTTCGGTGATCGTCACCGTGAGGCTGCCGTGGGTCACGGCGGCCGGCGAGACTTTCACGTTCTGGCCGATGACGATGGTGCCGGTGCGCGAGTTGATGATGACTTTCGCCACCGCCTGCCCCGGATCGACTTCGAGGTTTTCCAGGATCGACAGATAGTCGACGCGCTGGCTCGGGTCGAGCGGTGCCGTCACACGAATCGAACCGCCGTCGATAGCTTGCGCCACGCCAGGGCCGAGCATGTCGTTGATCTTGTCGACGATGCGCTTGGCCGTGGTGAAGTCGGAACGGTTGAGGTTCAGCGTCAGGCTGTTGCCCTGGTTGAAACCGCTCGGCACCGAACGCTCCACCGACGCACCGCCCGGGATCCGACCGGCCGACGGAACGTTGACGGTGATCTTCGAACCGTCGCGCCCTTCGGCGTCAAAACCACCGACCACCAGGTTGCCCTGGGCGATGGCGTAGACGTTGCCGTCGATACCCTTGAGCGGGGTCAGCAACAGGGTGCCACCGCGCAGGCTCTTGGAGTTACCGATGGAAGACACGGTGATATCGACCTGCTGACCCGGCTTGGCGAACGCCGGCAGATCGGCACTCACCGACACCGCCGCGACGTTTTTCAGTTGCACGTTGCCCGACCCTGGCGGCACCTTGATGCCGAACTGCGAGAGCATGTTGTTGAAGGTCTGCAGGGTGAACGGGGTTTGCGTCGTCTGGTCGCCGGTGCCGTTAAGCCCGACCACCAGGCCGTAACCGATCAACTGGTTGGAGCGCACGCCGGAAATGCTGGCGATATCTTTCAGCCGCTCGGCGTGGGCACCAAAGGCTGCGGACAACAGGGCCGCAGCCAGCATGAGGCTCTTGAAATTCAAAGTCGCCACCTAGAAAGGGAACAGCGGGCTGAGGAAGAAACGGTCGAACCAGCCTGGCTGACTCGCATCGGCAAACGAACCGGTGCCCGAGTAGGTGATGCGCGCATCGGCGACACGGGTCGACGACACGGTGTTGTCGGTCGCGATGTCATCGGCACGCACCAGACCTGCGATCCGCACCAGCTCGTCGCCGGTGTTGAGGGTCATCCACTTCTCGCCGCGCACAGCGATGATGCCGTTAGGCAGCACGTCGGCCACGGTCACAGTGATCGAACCGGTCAGGGTGTTGCCCTGCGCCGCCTTGCTGTCGCCTTTGGTCGCACGGTCGCCGCTGTAGCCGACGTCCAGGCTCAGGTCGTTACCGCCCAACGGGTTGTTGGTGGTACCGCTACCGCCGAACAGCGAGGTCAGGCCGATGCCGGTCTTGCTGTTCTTGGCCACTTGCGAGTTGGCGTTCTTGCTCGCCTGGGTCTTCTCGTTCAGGGTGATGGTGATGATGTCACCGACCCGGAACGCCTTGCGGTCGCTGTACAGGTTCTGCTCGAAGCCGGCCTGATAGATCGAGCCGTTGTTGGCCGCAGCCGGCAATGGCGTGCGCGGCAACACCGGGGCGTAGTAAGGGTCATTGGGCTTGGGCGTCGGTGCGACGCAGCCCGCGAGCGAGACGACCCCACCCAATGCCAGAACAGATACGAAGCGTTTCATGACCCTACCTCACGGTGTTGCTGGCGGCCTCATGGCCGCCCCATAGACTTGATTACAGATTCTGCGTTACGAACGAGAGCATCTGGTCGGCGGTGGAGATCACCTTGGAGTTCATCTCGTAGGCACGTTGAGTGGTGATCATGTTGACCATCTCTTCAACGGTGCTGACGTTGGAACCTTCCAGGGTGTTCTGCAGCGTGGTACCGAAACCGTTCAGGCCCGGGGTGCCGATTTGCGGCGCGCCGGAAGCAGCGGTTTCCAGGAACAGGTTGTTGCCCACGGCTTGCAGACCGGCCGGGTTGATGAAGTCGGCGGTTTGCAGGTTGCCGATCACCTGAGCGGCCGGGTTGCCTGGAACGGTGATGGACACCGTGCCGTCGGTGCCGACGGTGAAGCTCTGGGCGTTGTTCGGAATGACGATGGCCGGTTCCAGGGCGAAACCGCTGGCGTTGACGATCTGGCCATTGGAATCGAGGTGGAAAGTACCGTCACGGGTGTAGGACGTGGTGCCGTCCGGCTGCAGGATCTGGAAGAAACCGCGACCGTCGATGGCCATGTCCAGCGGCTGCTCGGTGGTTTGCAGGCTGCCGGCAGTGAAGTTTTTCTGGGTGCCGACGATGCGCACACCCGTACCCAGTTGCAGACCCGACGGCAGTTCGCTGTCCTGGGTCGACTGGGCGCCTGGCTGACGCTTGATCTGATACAGCAGGTCCTGGAACTCGGCGCGGTCACGTTTGAAACCCGTGGTCGAAACGTTCGCCAGGTTGTTGGAAATGGTGGTCAGGTTGGTGTCCTGGGCGGACAGACCGGTTTTGGCAACCCATAGAGCCGGAAGCATTCGATTCTCCTCGTGCGCCTGTTTTACGGCGCGACGTTCTGATAATTAGCTGATCTGCAAGACCCGAGCCATGGCCTGGTCGTCGTCTTTGGCGGTGTTCATCATCTTGACGTGCAATTCAAACTGCTTGGCCAGCGCCAGCACCGACGTCATTTCTTCCACGGCGTTGACGTTGCTCGACTCAAGGAAACCCGACACCAGTTTGACATTGGCATCGGCCGGCGCCGGCTGGCCGTCCTTGGTATAGATCGAGCCGTCGAGGCCTTTGTTGAGGTTCTTGATGTCCGGGTTGACCAGTTTGATCCGGTCGACTTCCGCCATGACGCGCGGGCCTTCGCCCATCGCACGAATACTGATGGTGCCGTCTTCACCGACTTCGACCTGCTGCTCTGGCGGCACGGCGATCGGACCGCCATTACCCATCACGGCCATGCCGTTGCCAGCGCGCAGCACGCCAAGGGCGTCGATGTTGAGGCTGCCGGTGCGCACGTAGCTTTCGCCACCGTTGGGGTTCTGCACGGCAATAAAGCCGTTGCCGGTCACCGCCACGTCGAGGTCACGCCCGGTCTGCACCAGCGAACCTGCGGTGAAGTCGGTGGCGGGCCGCTCGCTCATGGCAAACGCACGCGCCGGAAAGCTGTCACCGAACACCGGCATCGAACGCGCCTGTTCCAGGTCGCGCTGAAAACCATTGGTGGAGATGTTCGCCAGGTTGTTGGCATGCGCCTTTTGCGCCAGTGCGTTCTGACTGGCGCCGGTCATTGCCACATAAAGGTACTTGTCCACACTCTTTCCTCTGCATGCCGGACGTTTGCCGCCCACCGCTGTACTGCTGAGCCATAAGCAATTTGCAGACCAACTTTTTTCTGGCGGCTTGCGGCCCGGTAAACAAAGGACTTGCGGGCAAGTGAGGGGAAATTTGAAATGTATCGAAGTCGAAAAACCGGCGGTGTTATGCCGCTTGGTGGCAAAGCCTGACAGAGAGGATGCCTGGACCACCGCTTTCGCGAGCTGGCTCGCTCCCACAGGGATTGCCTTTCAAAGTGGGAGCGAGCCTGCTCGCGAAGAGATCGTCACAGGCCATGTGTTCGCGCGCTATGACTCGCTTTTGCCAACCTCATACTCACGCAGCTTATTGGCAATGGTCGTGTGCGAAACCCCCAACCGCTTGCCCAGTTGCCGACTGCTCGGGTGCTCGGAATACAGTCGTTCCAGCACCGCTTTCTCGAAGCGCCCGACGATCTCGTCCAGCCCCCCTTCCAGCGAGAAATCGCCAAGCGGCTGACGCACGCCATAGTCCGGCAAGCGAATATGCTCAGCCTTGACCGTGCCGCCGTCGCACAGCGAAACCGCCTGAAACAGCACGTTTTCCAACTGCCGCACGTTGCCCGGCCAGTGATAGTGACTGAGGCGATCCATCGCCGCCGGCGCCAGTTTGGGCAGTGAACAACCGATTTGGCGGCTGGCCTGATCAAGGAAGTGCTCAACCAGCGGCGTCAAACCGTCCAGGCATTCACGCAGCGGCGGAATGTGCAGCGAAAGCACGTTCAAGCGGTGATACAAGTCCTGACGAAACTCGCCGCGGGCGCACAGCTCGGACAAGTCGACCTGGGTCGCGCAGATCACCCGCACATCCAGATACACCTCCTCATCACTGCCGACCCGGCGGAAGCAACCGTCCTGCAGAAAGCGCAACAACTTGACCTGCAAGCGCGGGCTCATTTCACCCACGCCATCGAGGAACAGCGTGCCGCCCGCCGTCAGCTCCAGCAGGCCGAGCTTGCCTTCGGCTCGCGCCCCTTCGAAAGCACCGGGGCCATAGCCGAACAGCTCGGTCTCGGCCATCGACTCCGGCAGCCCCGCGCAGTTGAGCGCCATCAACGGCGACTGCCCGCGCGGGCTGGCGAGGTGGCAGGCGCGCGCCAGCAACTCTTTGCCGGTGCCGGTTTCGCCTTCTATCAATAGCGGCGCATCCAGCGGCGCCATGCGTCGTGCTTCGCGCACCACCGCCGCCATGACTTTGGAACTCTGGAAGATGCTGTCGAAGCCCCGCAGTTCCTGCTTGCGCACGTTATAGATGCGCTCGCCAACGCGATCGGCACGGTGCAAGGTCAGGACCGCGCCGGCCATGGCTTCGCTGTCGTCGTGCTCTGATTGCAGCGGCGCGATGTCGGCGAGAAAGATGTCGCCCTTGACCTTGACGCGCATGCCGTTGATCCGCGACTTGTTGGCGCGCACCAGTTCCGGCAGGTCAAAATCCTCGGCATACCGTGACAACGGAATCCCCGGTACCTCATCCACGCGAACCCCGAGCAACTGCGCGGCGGCACGGTTGGCCGCGACGATCGAGCCGCCCATGTCGATCGACAGCACCGGGAATTCCAGCGCACCGAGCAACGCATTCAACTCCATGTGCCGGCGCTCGCTGGGCATCAGCCCGACGCGCTTGACGCCAAACACTCCGGCAATCGCCTCGAACTTCGGCCGCAACGCCTGGAACTGGATGTTGATCAGGTTCGGGCAGTGCAGGTAGATCGCATTGCCGTGCTCGCCCCCCACCTCGCCGCGCGCGACGTTGATCCCGTACTCCACCAGCAGATTGAGGATATCGCGCAGGATGCCGATGCGGTTCTGGCAGTGGACTTTGATACGCATAAAAACGCCCCGACGCTAGAAAAGTAAGTGCGGCACGACTCCTGTGGGAGCGGGCTTGCTCGCGAAAGCGGTGGGCCGCTACTGATGAGGTGGCTGACAGGGCCTCTTCGCGAGCAAGCCCGCTCCCACAATGGAAAGTGCCGGGCCAAGTTGCGGCGCACCATCAGATGTTTCTGAGGTGGCGCGCAGATAATTGTCAAGATTATGTGACAGCCACCAGCCTTTTCAAACCCGAAAATCACCGCAAACGCGAGATACCCATCAAAGCGTAACGATTTTTTTACGAAATCCGGCGAATTTTCCTACAAGAAGCACCTTCAACCTGCTGCATCCCTCCTTACTCTCAGGTAATTCTGAATCCATCGCTGGACATAACAAGAACGAATTCCCCTAGCAGGAGAGCAGTATGAAGCAGACGCAATACGTGGCCCGCGAGCCCGATGCGCAAGGTTTTATCGACTACCCCGCCGAAGAACACGCGGTGTGGAACACGCTGATCACCCGCCAGTTGAAAGTGATCGAGGGTCGCGCGTGCCAGGAGTACCTGGACGGTATCGAAAAACTCGGTCTGCCCCACGACCGCATTCCGCAACTGGGCGAGATCAACAAGGTGCTCGGTGAGACCACCGGTTGGCAGGTTGCCCGCGTTCCTGCACTGATTCCTTTCCAGACCTTCTTCGAATTGCTCGCCAGCAAGCAGTTTCCGGTGGCCACGTTCATTCGTACCCGCGAAGAACTGGACTACCTGCAAGAGCCGGACATTTTCCACGAGATCTTTGGTCACTGCCCGCTGCTGACCAACCCGTGGTTCGCCGAATTCACCCACACCTACGGCAAACTCGGCCTGCAGGCCACCAAGGAAGAACGCGTGTATCTGGCGCGTCTGTACTGGATGACCATCGAGTTCGGCCTGGTCGACACCCCGCAAGGCAAGCGCATCTATGGCGGCGGCATCCTGTCCTCGCCCAAGGAAACCGTTTACTCGCTGTCGGACGAGCCTGAGCATCAGGCCTTCGATCCGCTGGAAGCCATGCGCACACCGTATCGCATCGATATCCTGCAACCGCTGTACTTTGTCCTGCCGAACCTCAAGCGTCTGTTCGACGTTGCCCATGAAGACATCATGGCTATGGTTCGCCAAGGCATGCAGTTGGGGCTGCACGCACCGAAGTTTCCACCAAAACCGAAAGCCGCGTGATCCGCGACTTTTGCTGACAATTGAGTCTGTCAGTCGCCGCCACTTTGGTTTAGCGTGACGGCATTGACGGCCCGATAGCTTTTATAAAAAAAACACACTCGATTTCAGGAATAACACCATGTCCACTTTGAACCAAGCCCACTGCGAAGCCTGCCGTGCCGATGCGCCACAAGTCAGCGACGAAGAACTGCCGATCCTGATCAAGCAGATCCCTGACTGGAACATCGAAGTTCGCGACAGCATCATGCAGCTGGAGAAAGTTTTCCTGTTCAAGAACTTCAAGCACGCACTGGCCTTCACCAATGCCGTCGGCGAGATCTCCGAGGCCGAAGGTCACCACCCGGGTCTGCTGACCGAGTGGGGCAAAGTCACCGTGACCTGGTGGAGCCACTCGATCAAAGGCCTGCACCGCAACGACTTCATCATGGCCGCGCGCACTGACGAAGTGGCCAAGACCGCAGAAGGACGCAAGTAATGCACTTCGACGCCATCGGCCGGGTACCCGGCGACCCGATTCTCGGTTTGATGGAGGCCTATGCGCAGGACAGCAACCCGCGCAAGTTCGACCTCGGCGTTGGCGTCTACAAGGATGCCCAGGGCCTGACGCCGATTCCCGAAGCGGTGAAGATCGCCGAGGCGCGGCTGGTCGAGAGCCAGGACACCAAGACCTACATCGGTGGTCACGGCAACCCGCTGTTCGGCAAGGTCATCAACGAACTGGTGCTCGGCGCCGACTCCACGTTGATCGCTGAACAGCGCGCCGGCGCCACCCAGACTCCGGGCGGTACCGGTGCCCTGCGTCTGGCTGCCGACTTCATCGCTCAGTGCCTGCCAGGCAAGGGCGTGTGGCTGAGCAACCCGACCTGGCCGATCCACGAAACGATTTTCGCCGCAGCCGGGGTCAAGGTCAGTCACTACCCGTACGTGGGCAGCGACAACCGCCTCGACGTCGACGCGATGCTCGCAGTGCTCAATGAAGTACCGAAAGGCGATGTGGTGCTGCTGCATGCGTGCTGCCATAACCCGACCGGTTTCGACCTGAATCACGGCGACTGGCAGCGCGTGCTGGACGTGGTGCGCAGCCGTAATCTGCTGCCGCTGATCGACTTTGCCTATCAGGGCTTTGGCGACGGGCTGGAGCAGGATGCGTGGTCGACCCGGCTGTTTGCCAGCGAGTTGCCGGAAGTGCTGATCACCAGCTCTTGCTCGAAGAACTTCGGCCTGTACCGCGACCGCACCGGTGCGCTGATTGTCTGCGCGAAAACCGCCGACAAGCTCATCGACATCCGTAGCCAACTGGCCAACATCGCCCGCAACCTGTGGTCGACACCACCGGATCACGGCGCGGCAGTGGTCGCGACCATCCTTGCCGACCCGGAGCTGAAAAGCCGCTGGGCCGACGAAGTGGAAGCCATGCGTTTGCGCATCGCGCAATTGCGCAGTGGCTTGGTTGAAGCGCTGGAACCGCATGGCCTGCGCGAGCGTTTTGCACACATCGGTGTGCAGCGCGGGATGTTCTCCTACACCGGCCTGTCGCCGGAGCAGGTGAAACAGCTGCGTGAGCATCACAGCGTGTACATGGTCAGCTCGGGCCGGGCGAACGTTGCCGGGATCGATGCCACGCGCCTGGCCTTGCTGGCTGAAGCCATCGCCACCGTCTGCCAATAGTGACTGCGACATAAAACACAGTGGGAGCGGGCTTGCTCGCGAAAGCGGAGTATCAGACGACAATCAAGTTGCCTGATGCACCGCCTTCGCGAGCAAGCCCGCTCCCACATTTGCTTTGCAGTGATCTTTTGCTTTTCGCGCCCCCTGCGGCCATCTGTCGCATTATTTTCAATTAAAAGTCTGATTGTCATTTTTCCTGCTGTATCCTGCGCAGGCTTTCAAGAAGCGCGGATCTACCAGATCTATCAACAGACTTAGCGAGGAGCGCAACCATGCACGAGATTCCTAATCTCCCCTTCCCAAGCCTGCACGTACCTGAGCAGACGACCACGCAACAAGCCGGCGCACAGCAGCCCGAACCGAAAGAAGCCGTTGAGAGCCGCAAGGCCGACAGCGAAGAGTAAAACCCGCCGTACAGACCGTGTGGAAAGCGCTAAGATGCGCTTTCCACACTGCCTGAAACCGAGCCCGCCATGACCGACGAATTTTCTGAAAGCCAAGCCGCCGTCCTGATCGGCGCCACCGAGAAAATGATCGAGATCTGGAACCGCCTCTCCCCGGAAAAACAGGCCGCCCTGCTCGCCCGTTTCGGCAGCGAAGAAAACGCCCTCGCCGCCCTCGTCACCACACAACTGGTCGCCCCGGCCAAGTCGTGAATCTGCCTTGCGGCAAATAGTTTTACTTTTCCCCGCCCCTGAGACGTTCGCGCCGGTATCATAAGCAGCCTATCTAATCCTGCTTTCCCGTGGATCGTTTCCCATGTCGCCCTCTATGTCAGAGCCGCAGCGCCCCCTGGCGGTCACGCTGCAAGTCGTGTCCATCGTCCTCTTCACCTTCATCGGTTACCTGAACATCGGCATTCCGCTCGCTGTATTGCCGGGCTATGTCCACAGCGACCTGGGCTTCGGTGCGGTGATCGCGGGGCTGGTGATCAGCGTGCAATACCTTGCCACCCTGCTCAGCCGCCCGTACGCCGGCAAGATCATCGACAACCAGGGCAGCAAACGCGCGGTGATGATCGGTCTGGCCGGTTGTGGATTGAGCGGTGTGTTCATGCTGATTTCGGCCTGGACACCCCACTTGCCGATGTTCAGCCTGATCAGCCTGCTGGTTGGGCGGCTGGTGCTGGGCAGCGCGGAAAGCCTGGTCGGCTCGGGGTCGATTGGCTGGGGCATCGGTCGGGTCGGCGCGGCAAATACCGCCAAAGTGATCTCGTGGAACGGCATCGCCAGTTACGGTGCACTGGCGGTTGGTGCGCCGTTCGGGGTGTGGCTGGTCGGCCAGTTGGGATTGTGGAGCATGGGCGTCAGCATCATCCTGCTGGCGGCGCTGGGCCTGCTGCTGGCCTGGCCGAAAACCGCCGCGCCGATTGTCGCCGGTGAGCGCCTGCCGTTCATGCATGTGCTCGGACGCGTATTCCCGCACGGCTGCGGACTGGCACTGGGCTCGATCGGTTTCGGCACCATCGCCACCTTCATCACCCTGTATTACGCCACCCGGCACTGGGACAACGCGGTGCTGTGCCTGAGCCTGTTCGGTGCCAGCTTCATCGGCGCGCGACTGCTGTTCGGCAACCTGATCAACCGCCTCGGCGGTTTCCGCGTGGCGATTGCCTGCCTGTCGGTGGAGACTCTGGGCCTGTTACTGCTGTGGCTGGCGCCGGACGCGCATTGGGCGCTGGCGGGGGCGGCGTTGAGCGGTTTCGGTTTCTCGCTGGTGTTTCCGGCGCTGGGTGTGGAAGCGGTGAACCTGGTGCCGGCCTCCAGCCGTGGTGCAGCGGTCGGCGCCTATTCGTTGTTCATCGATTTGTCGCTGGGGATCACCGGGCCATTGGCCGGGGCGATTGCGGCGGGGTTTGGTTTTGCTTCGATCTTTCTGTTCGCCGCCCTCGCCTCACTCAGCGGACTGGCGTTGAGCGTGTACCTGTACAAGCACACGGCGAAGTATCGCGAAGACTAGAAATCCACCTTGCCACGCCCGGCCTTGATGCTGCCGCGCTTGGTTTTCGACTCAAGCCGACGCTTCTTCGAGCCGAGGGTCGGCTTGGTCGGGCGGCGCTTCTTTTCGACTTTGGTGGCGCTGAGTATCAGCTCGACCAAACGCTCCAGCGCATCCGCGCGGTTGGCTTCCTGCGTGCGGTATTGCTGGGCCTTGATGATCAACACGCCATCGCTGGTGATGCGACTGTCGCGCAGCGCCAGCAACCGCTCCTTGTAGAATTCGGGCAAGGACGAGGCCGGAATGTCGAAGCGCAGGTGCACCGCGCTGGAAACCTTGTTGACGTTCTGCCCACCGGCGCCTTGCGCGCGGATGGCGGTCAGTTCGATCTCGGCATCCGGCAAATGCACGTTGTTGGAAATCACCAGCATGGAAAAACGTCCGTATTCAGAGTGTGCAGGATACCCCGAAACAGACCGCGAACCTGCTGAAGATCCACTGCAGCTATTCGCCGGTTCGCGATGAGGTGATAGCAATCGACATCGATTTGTCAGAAATCAATCAGTCGGTCCCTGAGTGAATCCAGCCTCACTCCACCTTAAAATAGACGCTCGCGGACTCGCGAGCGTTTCTGGACTGTGCACCGAGTTCCAAGCCTATTTCGAGTATCATCTGCACCTTGCCCTCAAGACCTCAATGCAGGAAGCATACCCATGACCAACAAAGCAGTTATCGTATTCAGCGGCGGACAGGACTCAACCACCTGCTTGATCCACGCCCTGACCCACTACGATGAAGTCCACTGCATCACGTTCGACTATGGTCAGCGTCATCACGCGGAAATTGAAGTAGCGCAGCAGCTTTCCAAAAAGCTCGGCGTGACCGTGCATAAAACGCTGGATGTGTCCTTGCTCAATGAGTTGGCCATCAGCAGCCTGACCCGCGATAACATTCCGGTCCCGACCGTTAACAGCTCCGGCGAGAGCTTGCCAAGCACCTTTGTTCCGGGGCGGAACATTCTGTTTCTGACCCTGGCCTCTATCTATGCCTATCAAGTCCAGGCCAAAACGGTCATTACCGGTGTTTGTGAAACCGACTTCTCGGGCTATCCCGATTGCCGGGATGAGTTCGTCAAGGCCTTGAATAAAGCCCTTGAATTGGGCATGGATTATAAGCTGCAACTGGACACGCCATTGATGTGGCTGAACAAGGCAGAGACCTGGGCCTTGGCTGATTACCACAATCAACTGGAGCTGGTTCGCGAAGAAACACTGACTTGCTACAACGGCATCAAAGGCGTTGGATGTTCCGATTGCGATGCCTGCAACCTTCGCGCAAAAGGCCTGAATGAGTTCCTGAATGACAAAGCGCAGGTGACTCAACGCTTGAAAGATAAACTTGGCTTAAAGTAAGCCACGACCAGAAGCGCTCACTCGAACATGCCGAGTGAGCGCCCTCCTCTGCTTACTGCGTCTGTGCACCCGTCAGGTATTTCTTGAACAAAGACCTTGCCCCGTAGGCCGGCAAGATATTGAAGAAGGCAAACCCCACCTTGATTGCGATCTGAACGTAGATCATGCCCAGTATTGCGCTGTTTTCCATCGTCCCGTAAAAGGCGATGTAGCAGAAAAGAAAGCTGTCGATGATCACAGCAAACAAAGTACTTAAAAACACTCGCAAAAACAAAAATCGGGAGCTCGTGAGCTCTTTAATCTTGCACAACAGATATGAATTTATATTCTCGGAAACCAGAAACGATACAGAAGACGCTACCAGGACCGCGGACAACTGACTGATAACATCATTGTAAGCCCCATCGAGTTTCCAACCCGGCAGCCCCGGAAGATGGGTAGTGATGGCCAGCAGAATGATGATCGCGGCATTGCTGATGAACGCGAACAGGATCGCCTTTCGCGCGAGCCTCAGGCCGAACGTTTCATTGAGCAAGTCGACGATCAGAAATGTCAGCGGATAGAGGAAGGTGCCTGGCGTTACGACAATATCGAAATACTCCAGATAAATCGGCTTTGTCGCCGCAATGCTGGTAAAAATGTAAAGCGTGAACAGCATCAGGTTCAGGATGATGTAGATCATCCAGGAACTCTCATGACGGTCATTTATTTCGTAAGCCGTGAGAGCACCACCCTGCGAGTAAAATTTTTTATAGAGGTTTTTCACTTCGATCTTATTCAGATTATCCATAATCTCACTATTCAACACTTCACTTAACTTTATTTTAATTATTTTGCCTGTCGCAATGACCATGATGACGGCCAGGCTTTTTCCATTCTCGAACCCCAGCAACTTGTACTTGCTGTTTTCCACTTCAACACTGCAATCCATTAAATCGTTCCTCGATTACATCTCCGACCACGCACACACGGTCCGTATCGAAGCTGCCTTCATGGCTTATAGATAACTTCATTGTCACTTTGTCATACACCAACTTTTCCCTGTCGCTGGTCGACGCTCCTTTCTGCACGATCAACAGATCGCCGGGTTCATTCATGCCACTTATTTCGTTTTCCAGAAGCACGCCAATCAGGTTGAAGGACGCGCCAAAGTAGTAAGTCAGTGGATAAATCGTGGCCAACTCACCAATTCTCTTATCCAGACTTTGCAGCAGCATACTTTCCTTGATGACAGGCACCGCTGCCGGGTTCATGTTGCCCTGCGGAGAAATACTGCTTTCGATTATTTCCTTTTCTTCAAAATCAATCGTCTCTATTTCTTCATAAGACACGCCGAAGAAATCAGAAATTTTGCGAACAGTGGACTGTTGTACATTGACCACCTTGCCTTCAAGAATGTTATAGATGGTCGTTCGGGTCAAACCACTGGAGTGGCACAGGGATAACTGAGTCTCCCCGCGACTCTTTATCAGGTATTTGATGTTATTCTTCAGATTCTCCGATCTTTCTCTTCTGTGCATCACATGCTTACCATCCGTTGTTAACTGCAATCAATGTCACGCCCCGAATGATCATTCCGGACATACACAAGTGAGGTAGGAAATTGCAGTTTTATCCCTGTCAGTGCCGCGCAGGATCATAGCACTCTCCCTCCTTGGGTTCGGTATAAAAAGTCAGCTTTCACAGGTCACTTCCTGCCAACTTGCAGGATCATTTCAGCCTCTGTACTGACTCGTTAGTTCCTGTTGCCTTTCACCCGGCGCCTGAAGATCAGCACCGGGCCATGACTGTTTTACACCCGCAACGACGACGAAAAGAATCATTTTCTTTGAAGAATGTTCATTTTTTTGATTAATTCTGTGGCGTTCCTCACTGAAAAATCTATGATGCGTCAAACCGGCGCCTCATCACTCGAGAGTGAAAGAACGAAAGACCGGAGGGCCTGTACAGGGTTTAGTTTTGCGCGCACAGCGGCCAGAACACGGATTCGCCTGTACAGATCTGGCAGCACGGACGTGCGCATATCACGCAAAACCAGGGAAGGAATCAAGCAATGGCAGTTATTACTGAACCGCTCCAGAACCAGGCTGACTTGTTGCGTCGTGGCCTGGCGGATCTGCGTACCGAAGATGCCGAACTGGCGGCCATTCTCGATGCTGAAGTCAGGCGCCAACAGCACACACTTTCGTTGATCTCATCCTCTTGCGTCGTCCAGCCACGCACCTTGGTGGCATCCGCTTCAGTGCTGGTCAACGTGACGGCTGAAGGCATGCCCGGCAAGCGCCACAACGCTGGGTGCGAGAATGTCAACCTGGTCGAATCGCTGGCCATCCGCAGGGCTCGGGAACTGTTCGCAGCGCAATACGCCAACGTGCAACCCCACTCGGCGTCGAACGCGGTTTATCAGGTGCTCACAGCCTTGCTTGAGCCTGGCGATACCTTGCTGGGCATGGCGGTGGAACACGGTGGTCATCTGACTCATGGCAGCCTCACCGCGTTTTCCGGCGCCTACTACAAGGCGATCCAGTACGGCACGACATCAGACGGCCTCATCGATTACGACAAGGTACGCCTGCTCGCACTCGCCCATCGCCCACGCATCATTCTCTGCGGCGCCACCGCTTATTCGCGGGCGGTGGACTTCAAGCGGTTTCGCGCAATTGCCGATGAAGCCGGCGCCATCTTGCTCGCCGACATTTCGCATATCGCCGGGCTTGTCGCCACCGGGCGACACCCAAGTCCGATCGAGGCCGCACACGTCACCGTCACGTGCACGCACAAGCAACTCGCCGGGCCTCGCGGCGGCCTGATCCTCAGTGGTGGCGATGCCAACACCAAGATTCCCGGCTTGAGAACCACCTTCAGTCGCCTGCTTGATCAAGCGGTTTATCCGCGAATGCAGGGCGCGCCCGCTGCCAACATGATCGCGGCAAAGGCTGCCGCGCTGGGTTACGCACTGTCCGCAGAATTCGATGCCTGCATGGCGCAGGTCCGCAGTACCGCGGATGAAATGACCAAAGCGTTTCAGGCCCGGGATTATGAAGTGGTCGGCGGTTGCAGTGAAAACCACACGGTTCTGGTTCGCTTGCGCGGCGGTATGACAGGCGCCATAGCGCAGGCGGCGCTGGGGCACTGCGGGATCATCGTCAGCAAACATCGCGTACCCGGCGATCCCCGCTCTTCCCTTGTTACCAGCGGGTTGCGTATCGGCACGGGCGCTCTGGCGCAACGCCGGGTCGATGTCCACGGCAGCCGCCAGATCGTCGATTTGATAGGCCGGATTCTCAGTACTGTGGCGCCGCTCGGTGAGCAGGATTACACACTGGAACCCATACTCCTCGCGCAGTTTCGTTCAGAGGTCGAAACCTTGTGCAGGGACTACCCTCTCGCGGACTGTCTATAGCCTCCGACTGACAGTATTTACACCCATAAAAAACCCGGCACTCAGACCGGGTTTTGTGTTTCTGCGTCAGCGCTTACTTGGCAGCACCTGCCGCGTGCACGGCCTGCTGTGCACCGCGCTTGTTCTTGATCACGTAGCAGACCCACATGAACACGACCCACACCGGAATCGCGTACACCGAGATCTGGATGCCCGGGATCAACAGCATCACGCAGAGGATGAACACCACGAACGCCAGGCAGATGTAGTTGCCGTACGGGTACCACAGCGCCTTGAACAGCGGCGTCTGTTTCGTCTTGTTCATGTGCTGGCGGAACTTGAAGTGCGAGAAACTGATCATCGCCCAGTTGATCACCAGTGTCGCAACCACCAGCGACATCAGCAGTTCCAGCGCCTGTTGCGGCATCAGGTAGTTGAGCAGCACGGCCACCAGCGTGACCGCTGCGGACGCGAGGATCGAACGCACCGGCACGCCGCGCTTGTCGATCTTCGACAGCGCCTTCGGCGCATCGCCCTGCTCGGCCATGCCCAGCAGCATGCGGCTGTTGCAGTAGGTGCCGCTGTTGTACACCGACAGTGCCGCGGTCAGAACCACGAAGTTGAGGATATGCGCGGCGGTGTTGCTGCCGAGCATCGAGAACACCTGCACGAACGGACTGCCGCTGTACGAGTCACCGGATGCATTGAGGGTGGCCAGCAGGCTGTCCCATGGGGTCAGCGACAGCAGGATCACCAGTGCGCCGATGTAGAAAATCAGGATCCGGTAGATCACCTGATTGATCGCTTTCGGGATCACGGTCTTCGGCTTGTCGGCTTCGGCTGCGGTAAAACCGAGCATTTCCAGACCGCCAAAGGAGAACATGATGATCGCCATCGCCATCACCAGACCACTGACGCCGTTGGGGAAGAATCCGCCGTGCGACCACAGGTTGCTCACCGAAGCTTGCGGGCCGCCATGGCCGCTGACCAGCAGGTAGCTGCCCAGCGCAATCATGCCGACGATGGCCACGACCTTGATGATCGCGAACCAGAACTCGGCTTCACCGAAGACTTTGACGTTGGCCAGGTTGATCGCGTTGATCAGGACGAAGAACGCCGCTGCAGACACCCAGGTCGGAATGTCCGGCGCCCAGTAGTGAATGTACTTGCCGACTGCGGTCAGCTCCGACATGCCCACCAGAATGTACAGAATCCAGCAGTTCCAGCCCGACAGGAAGCCGGCGAAACCGCCCCAGTACTTGTGCGCAAAATGGCTGAAGGAACCGGCCACCGGCTCTTCGACGATCATCTCGCCGAGCTGGCGCATGATCATGAAGGCGATGAAGCCACAGATGGCATAGCCGAGGATCATCGACGGGCCAGCGGATTTCAGGACCCCGGCAGACCCCAGGAACAATCCGGTACCGATCGCGCCACCGAGGGCGATCAGTTGAATATGGCGATTTTTCAGGCCGCGTTTCAGCTCGCCTGATTGCGAGTTTTGTCCACTCATGAAAAAGGTCTCACGCAAGGTTTGATGATGTTCAGTAGACGTTGCTGCAAGGTTGCGATTTCAAGCAGCCCCGATCAAACCCCAGCGCAGGCACCAGGAGTTCAGCGTTCTTACAACGGTCATGCGTCACCTGTTTGTTTTTATCTGTGACGAAATCGAACCCGACACGCTTGTGACGCGGCGGAGTGAACAAGGCGGATAGCCTTGAGGTTTGCGCGATTACGCAGGGAGTCACAGTAAAACGCGGCGCATTGTACACCGCTAACCCCCTGCTGCCAGACCCCGCTGGATCAGCGTGGCGCTTGCCGGGATTGCGTGGGTCCGCCTCGAGATAATCGGGCGACTGCAAAAAATGAGTCAGGCCTTTGCAGACCATCGACGGGGACGAGCGAAAAATCGCCCCACGGAGAGAAGTGAAGATCCATCACGGCGTTCATTGCGCCTCCTTCTTGTTATGCACCTGCACGACAGGCATGAGGCGCATCTCACCCTTCAAACGTTGCTGAAACAAGCGCGCCAGAGCCTCGCGCAGTGCCCGGCTGGTCGGGCTCCGGCAGTTTTTCCTTACAGCGTCGAAAGCGTTGCTGATCCACTGGGTTTTAACGCGCATTTCGTAAATATTTCTTTACGAGCCGTAACGTAAGTTTTCCATTTCAGAAAAATCCGTAGGACGTCTGCAAATTGACGGTAGCAAGCTTGCTAATGAAAGTGGCTGCTTAGTTTTTTGTTTTCAAATAAGAAAACGCTCGATAAAAAACAGAATAAAAAGTCTATTTAAATTTTAAATAAATAATTTTTTGCATTACAAAACACCCTGAACTAGGTTCTTCACGTCTTGCCGGCCACCTCGACCGGCCAGTCACAACCGTGAAAGTCATCTAGGAGATCGACCATGCAAGCACTGGAAAAAGACTTGGATACCGAACTGCAACTGGACGAATGGTTTGAAGCACCGACCCATGAGGCCGCCGTGGAAATGATGCAAGCCGACGCGGTGGTTCCGTTCGGCACGGCGATGTGGCCTCTGTAAGACATCCCGGGCAGGCACGCTCCGGCCGGTCGTGCCTGCCACTTTCTTCTCGGTCAGTCAGGGAGGACTCATGGATAAGCCCCGCGCGATCTCGCATTTCCTTTACTACCTCGAACATCACCCTGCCCTTGCCGGCCTTGAGTCCGCCAGGGTATTGCTCGGCCACACTGCCGATTATGAAGCGCTGACCGGCGCCATCACCGAACAGGCCGGCGATCATCCGCGTTTCAGCTTCAGCGCCCGTCGGCTGGATCTGGAAAGCACCGTAGCGCTGGCGTCGGCGATTACTGACAGCGATCTGTACATTTTCTTCTACGACTCTTCCACGCTGCCCAACCCGCGTCCCGACGGACCGGAGTTTGTCCGTGCGCTGCAAGGCGTGATGGCGGAAAACTGGAAGAAGTCGCTGCTGTTCAAGGATTACGGCGACTATTTCTACGACACCTTCAGCGTCACCCCGCAACGCATCGCGGGGCTCAACAGCCACTTGATCCAGCGTATGTCCCAGGCCACGACACTGAGCTTCAAGGACGACCACGGCTCATGGTTCGAAACGCCACTGAGCAGCATCAAGAAGTGGACCGACATCAACGGCGTCGGCAACTTCGACCTGGCCCCCGGCGAAATTGCCACCCACAGTGAAGCCATCAACGGTCATGTGAAATTCAAGGGTACGTTCCTCAGCACCATCCCGTTTGCGCGCAAGTACGGCGTGCTCGAATCGCCGCTGGAACTGTGGATCGAGAACTCGACCATCAGCCGCATCGCCACCGAGGTGCCGGGGCTGGAGCACGATTTCAACAAGTATCTGGACGCCAATCCGTCGAATCGGCGGATTGAGGAGTTGGGGATTGGCACCAACGAAGGCGTGAAGGATTTGTATGCGCGCAATGCCGGGTTCGAGGAGCGGCATTGTGGGTTGCATCTGGGCCTCGGCGGCGGGGCCAAGGGCAGCCATCATCTGGACCTGATTTTTTCCGGCGGGGTGTTGGCGCTGGATGACAAGCCGGTGTTCGATGGGCGGTTTGTGTTTTAGCCTGAAATTTCTTTATTGAGGCCACCGGCCTCTTCGCGAGCAAGCCCGCTCCCACATTGGATCTGTGTCGTACACACCCCTCCTGTGGGAGATTCTATGTTGCAGGGGAACCCTGCAACCTCACATTCGGTTGGTATTCGCTCTGATTTTTCATGAGAGCGAATGCCACTCGGCAGAGCTTGCGGGCGAGGATGACCAAGGCTTGAGTTCTGGCCAGACCTCTTGCCAAGTAGGACTCATAGAACGGTTTCCAAACAGGAGACCGGCAGGCAGCCATTGCGGCATTGTGCGCAAGACGCCTTAACTCTCCATCACCTTTTTTGCTCAGGTGGCGAGGACTGTGCTTTTTCCCTGAGTCCTTTGCCCTCAAGTCCATCCCCAAAAAGGCTATAAAAGCGTCGGCGCTGGCGAAATCACCACGCATAAAAGTGGTAGCCAAGCCCGTGGCCGTCAACTCACCGATCCCTTCAATCGCCTTACAGCGCCGGATATTTTCGGTGATGCCCGCCTCCTCGCTGATTTCGCGCAGCAATTTCTGAATCACCTGTTCAGAGCGTTTGAAGTGTTCCCGCTCTTGGACCGAGAGTTCTTTCAAAAGAGGTTCGCTTGACCAGCTCAGCATGAGGCCAGCGTGGTTTTTTACCAGCTGTGCACGCTTATTAAGCAGGCTTTTCAGCACGGTATAGAGCTGAGGAGGTGGACTCCAGACCCGCAGTCGTTGCTGCTCGCTGGAAAGATAACGCGCCAGCAGGCGCGCATCGCAGGGGTCAGTTTTTGCTCTCTGACCAACACCTTCGCGGTAATGGCTCACCCGGTAAGGGTCCACAATATAAACACGGTGCCCCATGCCGTGAGCCAGCTCAGCCGTATCGAGGTGGTAAAGGCTCGTGGCCTCCAGGGCAATCGAGCTATGAGCAGGTAGGGTCTTGAGCCAGCGGCCAATCGATGCGCGATCGTTGCTGATGAACTGGATATTTTTCAAGTCTTCGCGGTAAACGACGATTTCGGCCTTGGCGACATCGATACCAACTACCGTTGGCGAGGTAAGGATTGTCATGACGAATCCTCGGAGCTAGGGTTTAGGTGCTTGTTGGGGTCTACCGTAGCGCTGGCTTGCCTCTATCGTCGGTTCTACCGATGAATTCTTTATCGGCGCTTTAGGTAGAAGGGGCGGAACGAGAAGTCTCCCACGGTCCGTACTGGCTAGAGTCGGAATCGAGCTTTTAGTCCCGCCCACCCCTTCAAGTCTAAACATACAAGCGAGCTTGCTCGCGAAGGGGCCGGACCAGGCAGCCCCCATCTTCTTGCAGACGAAAAAAAACGCCAACCCTGCGGTTGGCGTTTTTCATTCAGGCACTCGAGCCGATCACTCAGGCTTCTTGCGCCCAAAACCCGGACGCTGGCCGGAACCGGCCGGTGCGCCGCGGCGCTTGCCCGATGGCTTGTCACCGTCGACCAGTTTGATCCCCGGACGCTTCGGCGCAGGCTTGGCCGGACGCTTGTTGGTGGTGTCCGCTGGACGATCCGCCACTGGCGTACCGCGACCGGCAGGGGCACCACGCTCGCCACGCTCAGTGCGACCGTTGGCTGGGCGCGGAGCGCGCTCGCCATCACGAGCAACCGGCTTGCGGCCCGGACGCTCGCCTTCGATCTGCGGCTCACGGCTCGGGCGTGGGCCGGTCGGCGCGCCAGCCGCTGGACGCAGAGTGCGTACGCGCTCGGTCTTGGCCATCGGCCGCGACGATTTGCGCTGCATACGCTCAAGCTTGTCTTTGCTCTTGGCGTTCAGTTGCGGCATGGCCACAGGCGTCAGACCCACTTCGGAACTCAGCGTGTCGACTTCGTACTGGCTCATTTCGCGCCAGCGACCCATCGGCAGGTCGGAGTTGAGGAACACCGGACCGAAACGCACGCGCTTCAGACGGCTGACCACCAGACCTTGCGATTCCCACAGACGACGAACCTCACGGTTACGACCTTCCATCACCACGCAGTGATACCAGTGGTTGAAGCCTTCGCCGCCCGGCGCCTGTTGAATGTCGGTGAAACGCGCAGGGCCGTCTTCCAGCACTACGCCAGCCTTCAGGCGTTCGATCATCTCGTCGTCGACTTCACCGCGTACACGCACGGCGTACTCACGGTCCATCTCGTAGGACGGGTGCATCAGGCGGTTGGCCAATTCACCGTCGGTGGTGAACATCAGCAGACCGGTGGTGTTGATGTCGAGACGACCGATGTTGATCCAGCGGCCTTCTTTCGGACGCGGCAGCTTGTCGAACACGGTCGGACGGCCTTCCGGGTCGTCACGGGTGCAGATCTCGCCATCGGGCTTGTTGTACATGATCACGCGGCGGACCGACTCGGCAGCCTCTTCGCGCTTGATCACCTTGCCATCGATGGTGATGGCGTCGTGCATGTCGACGCGCAGACCAAGGGTGGCGTCTTTGCCATTGACCTTGATCCGGCCCTGGCTGATCCAGGACTCCACGTCACGGCGCGAGCCGACGCCGATACGGGCGAGGACTTTCTGCAGCTTTTCGCCTGCTGGGCCGATTTCCTGGTCGTCTTTCTGATTGATGTCACTCATCTGGGCACCTCCCGGTGTGGTCTGTTCAGGCGGCGCCTGAAGCTTTGAAAACGGGTACTCGGGCGAAGGGATCGCCGAAGGGTCGCGAATCATACGCGGATGTGCGCCATCGCGCATCAGAGACTAGCTGATCAATCGGCAGTTATTTCTTTTTCCGCCGACCGGCGCCGCCGAGTTTGATCAGGCGCAGCGCGGCTTCGGCCAGTACGGTGCGCTTGTCGTCCTTGTCGAGTTTCTTCCAGGCGCGGATCTCGCGCTTGCTGCGGCCACAGCCGAGGCAGATGTCATCGTTGAACTTGCAGAGACTGATGCAGGGGTCTTTGCTGGAACTCATCAACATCTCCGGAAAAAACACAAATCCCTTGTAGGAGTGAGCCTGCTCGCGATGGCGGTGTGTCAGGCAAGAAAATGTGAACTGATACACCGCTATCGCGAGCAGGCTCACTCCTACAGGGGGGATGGCGGTGTTCAGGGGATAGTGTTCACTCTTCGAACTCGCGGCGTTCGGCTTCGATGGCTTCGGCCAATGCGCGGGCTTCGGCCTCTTCTTCACTCAGTTCTGGTTCTGGCGCCGGCTGTTCGAGGGCGGCGACAGCAGCCAGGAGTTTTTCCCGAGCTTCGGCAACGCCAAGCACGTCTTCTTCCGGTTCGACTTCAGGCTCAATTTCAACTTCAATTGCCGGCTCGGCCATCTCGGCATCAGGCTCAGTCGGTTGCGCTTCACCGTCCGCCGCATCACGCAACAAATCATCGAAGTCGGTCTTGATCCCCTCCTCCATGCTGTCCAGCTCAAGCAGCAAGGTGTGGAAACTGGTTTCTTCTTTCGGTTCTTCCGGCTCGGCACTGGCGTCGGCCAGCTCTTGCAGGCCCGCAGGCACCGGCGCGTCGTCGAAATCGAGCACCGGTTCGGCTTCCATCTCGCGCAGTTCGGCCAGCGGTGGCAGGTCTTCGAGGTTCTTCAGGTTGAAGTGATCGAGAAACGCCTTGGTGGTGGCGAACATCGCCGGTTTGCCCGGGACGTCGCGGTAACCGACGATGCGGATCCACTCACGCTCGATCAATGTCTTGACGATGTTGGTGTTGACCGCCACACCCCGCACGTCTTCGATCTCGCCCCGGGTGATCGGCTGGCGATAGGCAATCAGCGCCATGGTTTCCAGCAGCGCACGGGAATAGCGCTGTGGGCGCTCTTCCCACAAACGACCGACCCACGGCGAATACTTCTCGCGGATCTGCAAGCGATAGCCGGAGGCAACTTCCTTGAGCTCGAACGCCCGCCCCTCGCAGGACTTGGCCAGCAGGCTCAGGGCTTTCTTGAAGACCGCAGGTTCGGGCCGTTCACCCTCTTCGAACAATTCGAACAGGCGTTCAAGCGATTGCGGTTTTCCCGAGGCCAACAGAAAGGCTTCAAGCAGGGGGGCCAGCTCGCGGGGTTCAGTCAGGTTCATGTTTCGACTCGTTATTCGGCTCGGGCTCGCACGTGGATCGCGGCGAACGGCTCATTCTGCACCAGCTCGACCAAGGATTCCTTGACCAGCTCAAGGATCGCCATAAAGGTCACCACCACGCCGAGGCGACCTTCCTCGGCGGTGAACAGCTCGACAAACGGCACAAAGCCGCCGCCCTTGAGCCGTTCCAGCACATCGCTCATGCGCTCGCGGGTCGACAGCGCCTCGCGGCTGACCTGATGGCTCTCGAACATGTCGCCACGGCGCAGCACCTCGGCCATGGACATCAGAATCTCTTCCAGCGCGACATCCGGCAACAGTTTGCGCGCGCGGGCTTCCGGGGCGTCGAGCCTGGGCACCACCACGTCGCGGCCAACCCGGCTCAAGCCGTCGATGCCTTCGGCGGCAGCCTTGAAGCGTTCGTATTCCTGCAGGCGCCGGATCAGCTCGGCGCGCGGGTCGTCTTCCTCTTCTTCGACGGTTTCGGCTCGCGGCAGAAGCATGCGCGACTTGATCTCGGCCAGCATCGCGGCCATCACCAGGTACTCGGCGGCCAGCTCCAGGCGCACCGACTGCATCAGTTCGACATACCCCATGTACTGGCGAGTGATTTCCGCCACCGGAATGTCGAGGATGTTGATGTTCTGTTTGCGGATCAGGTACAGCAGCAGGTCGAGCGGGCCTTCGAAGGCATCAAGGAACACTTCCAGCGCATCCGGCGGGATGTACAGGTCCAGCGGCATTTCCATGACGGCCTGGCCATAGACCATGGCAAACGGCAGTTCCTGCTGGGCGCCGGCCTGGGGATCGACAACGGTTTCCACTGCGGACATTCAGGCCTCGACCATGAACGGCGCGGGGTCGCCGCAACCGACGCGGATCACTTCCGGGTCGTCGCCGGTCAAGTCGATCACCGTTGACGCTTTGATCCCGCCGAAACCGCCGTCGATGATCAAGTCCACCTGATGTTCAAGCAATTGGCGCATTTCGTACGGATCGCTCAACGGGTCTTCATCGCCGGGCATGATCAGGGTCACGCTCATCAGCGGCTCGCCGAGCTCGGCCAGCAAGGCCAGCGCGATGGGATGACTCGGCACCCGCAGGCCGATGGTGCGCTTTTTCGGATGCAGCAGCAGGCGCGGCACTTCGCGGGTGGCATTGAGAATAAAGGTGTAAGGCCCCGGCAGATGGGCCTTGAGAATGCGGAAGGTGCCGGTGTCGATCTTGGCATAGTTGCCCAGTTGCGACAGGTCGCTGCAGATCAGCGCGAAGTTGTGTTTTTCATCGAGCTGACGCAGGCGTCGTACACGCTCGATGGCCGTCTTGTCGCCGATCTGGCAACCGATCGCGTAGGAAGAGTCCGTGGGATAAATCACCACCCCGCCTTTGCGGATGATCTCGACCGCCTGTTTGATCAGGCGCGCTTGCGGGTTTTCCGGATGGATCTGGAAAAATTGACTCACATTTTCTACCTGTTCAGACGGCGGCAATAACTGTGTCATGTTTGAACCGACCCCACAGGGGTGGAAGGTCCTCGGGAACCGGCCGGTACTGGCCGATCTCCGACCAGCCGCCCGGGCCATGAAAATCACTGCCGGCGCTGACCAGCAGACCGAACTCACGGGCAAGGATTGCCAGGCTGCCTACCTGTTCTGCGGGTTGAAAGCCATTGACCACTTCGATCGCATGCCCGCCCGCTTGAATATAGTCGGCAATCAGCTTTCGGCGCTTGCTGCGGGTGAAATCATAGTGCCAGGGATGCGCCAGGCTGACCCACGCCCCGGCGGCGCGCAGGGTGCCGACGGTGTCTTCGAGGGTTGGCCAGTGCAGTTTGACGTCACCCAGCTTGCCGGCGCCGAGCCATTTGCGGAACGCCTCGGCGCGATCCTTTACAAACCCTTCACGCACCATCCAGTCGGCGAAATGCGGACGGGCCGGGGCGTTGCCGCTGTCGCCCAGCTCCTGCTGGACTTGCCGGGCACCGTCGAGGGCACCGGGCATGCCCTTGAGGGCGAGCTTGCGGCTTATTTCTTCGGACCGCAGCCAGCGGCCATCGTGCAATTTGGCGATGGCCTCGACCAGCGGCGCGGCATTGACGTCAAACCCGTAACCCAGCACGTGAATGGTCGCCCCGCCCCAAGTGCAGGACAATTCGACGCCATTGACCAGTTGCATGCCCAATTCGTTGGCGGCGGTGCGCGCTTCGGCGAGGCCTTCGAGGGTGTCGTGGTCGGTCAACGCCAGGACTCGCACGCCGTTCTCGAACGCACGCGCAACCAGAACCGCAGGCGCCAGGGCGCCATCGGAGGCCGTGCTATGGCAGTGCAAATCAACATTCACGGAGAGTTGTAACCTCAAATCAGCTGGCGCTATCGCGCGTCCATATGTTTGTTATTATGCCGCCACATCCAGCTTCTGGCTCTCACTGTGAAACAATTCATCGATTTCATTCCGCTTCTGCTGTTTTTCATCGTTTACAAACTTGATCCACGGGTCGTCGACATCGCTGGCCATGAAGTGACTGTAGGCGGTATTTACAGCGCCACCGCGATGCTCATCATCAGTTCCCTGGTGGTCTACGGCGCACTGTTCATCAAACAGCGCAAGCTGGAAAAGAGCCAATGGCTGACCCTGATCGCCTGCCTGGTGTTCGGCAGCCTGACGCTGGCCTTCCACAGCGAGACCTTCCTGAAATGGAAAGCCCCGGTGGTCAACTGGCTGTTCGCCCTGGCCTTCATCGGCAGCCACTTTATCGGTGACCGCCTGCTGATCAAACGCATCATGGGCCACGCGCTGACCCTGCCGGACCCAGTCTGGACCCGTCTGAACATTGCCTGGATCGCCTTTTTCCTGTTCTGCGGAGCCGCCAACCTGTTCGTGGCGTTCACCTTCCAGAGCATCTGGGTCGACTTCAAGGTGTTCGGCAGCCTGGGCATGACCGTGCTGTTCCTGGTCGGTCAGGGCATCTACCTGTCCCGTCATCTGCACGACGCCGATACCACAACGCCAAAAACCGAGGACTGACATGCTCTACGCAATCATTGCCACCGACGTCGCCAACTCGCTCGAAGCCCGCCTCGCCGCGCGCCCGGCCCATCTGGAACGCCTGCAAGTGCTCAAGGGCGAAGGCCGCATCGTGCTGGCCGGCCCGCACCCGGCGGTCGACAGCAATGATCCGGGCGCTGCGGGTTTCACCGGCAGCCTGATCGTCGCCGAATTCGACTCCCTGAGCGCCGCCCAGGCCTGGGCCGATGCCGATCCGTACATCGCCGCCGGCGTGTACGCCAGCGTGATCGTCAAGCCGTTCAAGCAAGTCCTGCCATAAGGCTATCTCTCCCCTGTGGCGAGGGGGCTTGCCCCCTTTTGGTTGCGCAGCAACCCCAAAGCCATCCAGCGCGGTGTACCTGACGCACCGCGCACTGTTATCGACGACTGCCGCGCAGCCGAACGGGGGCAAGCTCCCTCACCACAAAAGCTCCTATGTCCGATACAAGTCTTTCTCCGCACTGAACCTTCCTGATTCTCGCCGCTCTCAATCGCTCATTATTCTCGTTTGCCTGCCGACAACCTGCCCACTATCCATTTGCTAGCAGGAGTCGCAATGCGCAAAGGTCCGTTGTGTCTGATGTGGGTCACGTTGTCGATCATGGCGCCCGCCCATGGTGAGGAAACCACCGAAAGCGGCAGCTCCACGCCATTGTCGTTGAGTGCCGGCAGCCAGATTACCGAGTTGCAGCAACGCCTGAAGGCCAGCGAGCAGCAGCGGGAAGAACTGAACAAACAACTGCAAAATGCCGACAACACCCGCGAAAGCGCCCAGCTTGCCCGGTTGCGTCAGGAGAACCAGCGCCTGAAGCTGCAACTCAAGGAAGCCCAGGCCAGCCCGCTGCCGCGCCTGTTGACCGAACAGCAGCAATGGTTCGTCACGGGCGCCGGGGTAGCGCTATTGGCGCTGCTCTGCGGTATCTTTGCCAGTGGAGCAAGCCGAAAACGTCGGCAATGGCTAAATTGAGTGAGTCATGAGCGAGCTGTTACTGATTGATGATGACCAGGAGTTGTGCGAACTCCTGAGTAGCTGGTTGAGCCAGGAAGGCTTCCAGGTGCGCGCCTGCCACGATGGCCAGAGCGCCCGCAAAGCCCTGGCCGAATCGGCCCCGGCGGCAGTGGTGCTGGACGTGATGCTGCCCGATGGCAGCGGCCTGGAACTGCTCAAGCAACTGCGCAGCGAACACGCTGATCTGCCGGTGCTGATGCTCTCGGCCCGTGGCGAACCGCTGGATCGCATCCTCGGCCTGGAGCTCGGTGCTGACGACTATCTGGCCAAGCCCTGCGATCCGCGTGAACTCACCGCCCGTCTGCGCGCCGTGCTGCGCCGCAGTCATCCGGCCGCCGTGTTGACCCAGCTCGAACTGGGCGACCTGAGCTTCAGCCCGATGCGCGGCGTGGTCAGTATCGACGAGAAAGAACTGACCCTCACCGTCTCTGAGAGCCGCCTGCTCGAAGCCCTGCTCAAGCAGCCCGGCGAGCCGCTGGACAAACAGGAACTGGCGCAACTGGCCCTCGGCCGCAAGCTGACCCTGTACGACCGCAGCCTCGACATGCACGTCAGCAACCTGCGCAAAAAGATCGGCCCGCACCCCGATGGCCGCCCGCGCATCGTCGCCCTGCGCAGCCGCGGTTACTACTACAGCCTATAAACCTGCCACTGCAGGCCAAGGCCTGCATGGGTGCATTTGTCAGGTTGGCGCTCGAACGTCTTTACCCAAGCTTTACGCAGCGCTGACCGCCGCTGACCTTGATCTCCGTAATCTGTACTCATCCGGAACGTACCGGGAACGAGACAAGGAGATACACCATGCGCAAGACTCTTATCGCTCTGATGTTCGCTGCCGCTCTGCCAACCGTCGCCATGGCCATGCCGCAGGATGGCGGCCCGATGGGTGGCCCGATGGACGGTGCACGCCACGGCGGTCAGATGCACGGCATGCACGGCAAAGGCCCGTACAGCCAACTCGACCTGTCCCGCGAACAGCGCGATCAGATCCGCAAGATCATGGGCGAGCAGATGCACGAGCGTCGCCAGGTGGTCGAGAAGTACCTTGAAAAACTCTCGCCGGCTGACCAGAAAGCCATGAAGGACGAGATGGCGGCCAACCACAAGAAAGCCGAAGCCGACGTGCGTAACCTGCTGAAACCGGATCAACAGAAGAAATTCGACGAGATCCAGAAGAAACAGGCCGAACGCCGCGCCGAGTGGGCCGAGTTCAAGGCGTGGAAAGCGCAACAGCCGCAAAAAGCGCAATAATGCGATAACCCCGGACCCGACGGCGAAATGCCGTCGGGTCTGTTGCCACTCAATCCGAATGTGGGAGCGGGCTTGCTCTCGAATGCGGTGTATCAGACAAAGTAATGTTGACTGACACACCGCATTCGCGAGCAAGCCCGCTCCCACATTGTTGAGATTTTTGTTTGATTGAGGAATTTCTGTGCGCTCATTGTTCTGGCGTATTCTCGCGAGCTTCTGGCTGGCCATTGCACTGGTTGCCGGCTTGTCCATTCTGCTCGGGCACATGCTCAACCAGGACGCGTGGATCCTCAGCCGCCATCCGGGCCTCAACACGCTGGCCGCCGAATGGACGCAAACCTACGAAGCGCAGGGCGAAGACGCCGCGCAGGACATCCTCGAACAGCGCAAACGCCAATATCACATCGACGTCCAAGTGCTGAACGAGAGCGGCGACCCGGTGGTGCGCGGCACCTTCCCGCGCCGCGCCGCCGCGTTCGAAGCCCGGCAGAACAACGATGACCGGCGCCTGCCATGGCGGCGCCTGACCGACGAGTTCACCAGCGAAAAAACCGGCGATACCTACCTGTTCATTTTCCGCATCCCGCACCCGGAACTCGACGCCTGGCACCGCGAAAGCCTGCTCTGGCCCCTGAGTGCGCTGGGCATCGCATTGGTGGTGCTGACCCTGTTCAGCCTGCTGGTGACCTTCTCCATCACCCGCCCGCTCAGCCGTTTGCGCGGCGCGGTGCATGATCTTGGGCAGACCACCTACCAGCAGAACAGCCTGGCGAAACTGGCCAACCGCCGCGATGAATTCGGCGTGCTCGCCACTGACTTCAACCGCATGGGCGCGCGCCTGCAAAGCCTGATCGGCAGCCAGCGCCAGTTGCTGCGCGATGTTTCCCACGAACTGCGCTCACCGCTGGCACGGCTGCGCATTGCGCTGGCACTGGCGGAACGTGCCAGCCCGCAAGAACGCGAAAAACTCTGGCCGCGCCTGACCCGTGAATGTGATCGCCTCGAAGCGCTGATCAGCGAAATCCTCGTACTGGCGCGGGTCGATGCCGACAACGCCAGCGCTGAAGCGGTGGATCTGAACTCATTGCTCGGCACCTTGCAGAAAGACGCGCAGCTCGGCTCGCCGGAACAAACCGTGCGCCTGAACGCCGAGCCTCAGCTGAATCTGACCGGCTGGCCGACCATGATCGAACGCGCCGTCGATAACCTGCTGCGCAACGCCCAACGCTTCAACCCCGAAGGGCAGGCGATCGAAATGCAGGCCTTGCGTCAGGGCGAGCGGATTGTGGTAAGCGTGCGCGATCACGGGCCGGGCGTGCAGACCGAGCATCTGAGCCAGCTGGGCGAACCGTTCTACCGGGCGCCGGGGCAGACCGCGGCCGGGCATGGTCTGGGTCTGGCGATTGCCAAGCGCGCGGCGGAGCGGCATGGCGGGAGTCTGGTGCTGGCCAATCATCCCGACGGCGGGTTTGTGGCCAGTCTGGAATTGCCCTTGGTGCCGGGCGCCATTGTCCAGCCGTAAAAACCAATGTGGGAGGGGGCTTGCTCCCGAAGGCAGTGTGTCAGGCAACATCATTTTGTCTGATTCGCCGCTTTCGGGAGCAAGCCCCCTCCCACATGGACATCAAAGTGTCAGGCCTTGGCGGGCCAGGCGCTGGCGGGTTTGTGGCCAGTCTGGAGTTGCCGTTGGTGCCAGGTGCCATTGTCCAGCCGTAAAAACCAATGTGGGAGGGGGCTTGCTCCCGAAGGCAGTGTGTCAGGCAACATCATTTTGTCTGATTCGCCGCTTTCGGGAGCAAGCCCCCTCCCACATGGACATCAAAGTGTCAGGCCTTGCCGGGCCAGGCGCTGGCGGGTTTGTGGCCAGTCTGGAGTTGCCGTTGGTGCCAGGTGCCAGGTGCCATTGTCCAGCCGTAAAAACCAATGTAGGAGGGGGCTTGCTCCCGAAGGCAGTGTGTCAGGCAACATCATTTTGTCTGATACGCCGCTTTCGGGAGCAAGCCCCCTCCCACATGGACATCAAAGTGTCAGGCCTTGCCGGGCCAGGCGCTGGCGGGCTTGTTTCCAGCCTGGCATCGCCCTTGGTGCCGGGCGCCATTGTCCAGCCGTAAAAACCAATGTGGGAGGGGGCTTGCTCCCGAAGGCAGTGCGTCAGGCAACATCATTTTGTCTGATTCGCCGCTTTCGGGAGCAAGCCCCCTCCCCCATGGGCATCAAAGTGTCAGGCCTTGGCGGGCCAGGCGCTGACGGGTTTGTGGCCAGCCTGGCATCGCCCTTGGTGCCAGGTGCCATTGTCCAGCCGTAAAAACCAATGTGGGAGGGGGCTTGCTCCCGAAGGCAGTGTGTCAGGCAACATCATCTTGTCTGATACGCCGCTTTCGGGAGCAAGCCCCCTCCCACATGGACATCAAAGTGTCAGGCCTTGCAGGGCCAGGCGCTGACGAATTCGGCCAGATCTGCCTTCTCGGCCACTCGCGGCTCTTTCTGCGGCGTGCCCAGGTACAGGAATGCAATGACTTCCTCGCCTTCCGCCAGACCCAGGCCTTGGGCGACGTGCTTCGAATACGCCAGATCACCCGTGCGCCACACCGCACCAATCCCCTGCGCGTACGCCGCCAGCAGGATCCCGTGGGCGGCACAGCCGGCCGCGAGCAATTGCTCGGACTTCGGATACTTGACGTGGTCCTGCAGTTTCGCGATCACCACCACCACCAGCGGCGCCCGCAGCGGACCGTTGCGCGCCTTGTCGATCATCGCTTCGGTGACTTCGCCGTCCTGCATCTGCGCCGCTTCGGCCAGTAACTCCCCCATCTGCTCGCGCGCCGCGCCTTCGACAGTCAGGAAACGATACGGCTGCAGGTGGCCGTGATCCGGTGCACGCAGGGCCGCACCGAACAGGGCTTCGCGCTGCTGCGCGGTGGGGGCCGGTTCGACCAGTCGTGGAACGGAAACACGGTTGAGCAACGCGTCGAGAGCCTGCATCGGCCACCTCCTGAGAAAAATGTGCGGCTATTCTAGCGGTATCTGCTCACCGGGTGCCGGTTTACATGCCTGCCTCCACGGGTAGAATGGCGCCCTTCTTACCTCAGCCCGAGCGGACTTCATGGCGTTGCCGACCTTACGGATCATTGGTTTCATCATCGGCATCTTCCTGATCACCCTGGCCATCGCCATGGTCGTGCCCATGGCCACCCTGGTGATTTTCGAGCGCACCGGCGATCTGCCGTCGTTCCTCTGGGCAAGCATGATCACCTTCCTTGCCGGCCTTGCCCTGGTGATCCCCGGACGCCCCGAACACATCCACCTGCGCCCGCGCGACATGTACCTGCTGACCGTCAGCAGCTGGCTGGTGGTGTGCATTTTTGCCGCGCTGCCGTTCCTGCTGACCCAGCACATCAGCTACACCGATTCGTTCTTCGAAAGCATGTCCGGCATCACCGCCACCGGCTCGACCGTGCTCAGCGGGCTGGACACCATGTCGCCAGGAATCCTGATGTGGCGCTCGCTGCTGCACTGGCTGGGCGGTATCGGCTTCATCGGCATGGCGGTGGCGATTCTGCCACTGCTGCGCATCGGGGGCATGCGCCTGTTCCAGACCGAATCGTCCGACCGCTCGGAAAAGGTCATGCCGCGTTCGCACATGGTGGCGCGGCTGATCGTGGCGGCGTATGTCGGCATCACCATCCTCGGCAGCCTGGCGTTCTGGTGGGCCGGGATGAGTCCGTTCGATGCGATCAACCACGCGATGTCGGCGATTTCCACCGGCGGTTTCTCGACCTCCGACCAGTCGCTGGCGAAGTGGACCCAACCAGCGGTGCACTGGGTGGCGGTGGTGATCATGATCCTCGGCAGCCTGCCGTTCACGCTGTATGTGGCGACCATGCGCGGCAACCGCAAGGCGCTGATCCGCGATCAGCAGGTGCAGGGTTTGCTCGGCATGTTGCTGGTGACCTGGCTGGTGCTCGGCACCTGGTACTGGTGGACCACCAATCTGCACTGGCTGGATGCACTGCGGCATGTGGCGCTGAACGTGACGTCGGTGGTCACCACCACCGGTTTTGCCCTGGGCGACTACAGCCTGTGGGGCAACTTCTCGCTGATGCTGTTTTTCTATCTGGGTTTTGTTGGCGGGTGCTCCGGCTCGACCGCGGGCGGGATCAAGATTTTCCGTTTCCAGGTTGCCTACATCCTGCTCAAGGCCAACCTTAACCAGTTGATTCACCCGCGCGCGGTGATCAAGCAGAAGTACAACGGCCACCGTCTCGACGAAGAGATCGTGCGTTCGATTCTGACCTTTTCGTTCTTCTTCGCCATCACCATCTGCGTGATCGCCCTGCTGCTGTCGCTGCTCGGCGTCGACTGGATGACTGCGCTCACCGGCGCCGCCAGCACCGTGTCCGGCGTCGGCCCGGGCCTGGGCGAGACCATCGGCCCGGCGGGCAACTTCGCCACCCTGCCGGATGCGGCCAAGTGGATCCTGTCGTTCGGCATGCTGCTCGGCCGACTGGAGATCATTACGGTGTTTGTACTGTGTATTCCGGCCTTTTGGCGTCACTGATCGGCGCTTGCAGCAGCCGCGCCCGGTAATCGCCGGGCGTGGTGTCGAACCAGCGGCGGAAGGCGCGGAAGAAGTTGCTCGGATCGGCAAACCCCAGCAGATAGGCAATCTCCAGCAGGGTCATGCCTGGCTGCGCCAGATACTGCTCGGCCAGCTCGCGGCGAGTGTCATCGAGCAACTGTTGAAAACTTGTGCCTTCCTCCTGTAATCGCCGCTGCAAGGTGCGCTGCGACAAATGCAGGGTCTGCGCCACGGTATCGCGCTTGGGTTCACCCTGAGGCAATAAACGACACAACACCTGCCGCGCCTTGTGGGTCACGCGACTTTCAGAGAACCGCGCCAGGTATTCCCCGGCAAACCGGTCGTGCAGCAGCGCCATGGCTTCGTTGGCGGTGGGCAGCGGTGCCTCCATGTCGGCGCGCTCGAAGATCAACGCATCGTACGGCGCGTTGAACATCAGCGGCGCATGAAAGGCTTGTTTGTAGGGCTGCAGATCATCGGGCTCATCGCCCTGAAACAACACTTTGACCGGGTGCAGCGTGCGCCCGGTGAGCCAGCCGCACAGGCCCAGCGCACAGGCCAGCGAAGCTTCGGCGCTCTGTCGGGTCGGCGGCAGATGATCGCCATGCACCGTCAGAATCAGCGCATAGCCTTCCTCGATCAGACGAAAACTCAGGTCGGCACTTTCAGCGATGATCCGCTGATAACGCACCAGGCGTTGAAAGCCTTCGGCCAGGGTGTTGCTCGACATCAGCGCGTAGCCGGCGACATGGAACGACGCCGGGCGCACCACCTTGCCCATGTTCAGGCCGATCGCCGGGTTACCGGACAACTCGACTGCCCGCTGCCAGAGTCGGGTCATGGAATCTTGCGGGAAGCGCGCATCCGGATCGTCCAGGGCGGCGTAATCGAGCCCCAGCTGCTTGAACAGTACCCGGCAATCCAGGCCGTCCATCTCCAATGCTTTGACAATCCCCATCGCCCAGCTTGCAGAAGTCGTTCGTTCGCTCATGGCGTTATTCTTTTACATGATGGATCGCCTGTGACGACCCGATTTGCGAAGGATACTAAAGTGGCGCCCATTGTCACTGGCTGTTGTCAGTGTTCACTCTAGACTCAAATAAGCTACCCGCCGAACAACTTGCCGTCAGAACAATAACCACAGAGATCGCGGTCGTGGAAAACATCAAGCAATTCAATACCTTCGCTGAGTTCTATCCGTATTACCTCAGCGAACACAGCAACAGCACCTGCCGTCGGCTGCATTTCATTGGCACCACGCTGGTGATATTCATTCTGGCCATGACCATCGCCAAGGGCGCCTGGCTGCTGTTGCTCGCCTTGCCGCTGGCCGGTTACAGCTTTGCCTGGGTCGGGCATTTCTTCTTTGAAAAGAACCGCCCGGCGACCTTCCAGCATCCGCTGTACAGCCTGCTCGGCGACTTCGTCATGTACCGCGACATGATTCTTGGCCGCGTGGCGTTCTGAACCCCAAGACACCTGGAGGCTGGCCGATGAACGCCAATGCCCGTTTCACCCACATGCAGGATGGCACGCAGGAAGACTGGGCGATCATCGCTGCGGACTTCAGCGCCTACGCCCGGCAACTGCCGTCCCGGATCGTCGCGCACCTGAAGTTGCTCGAAGGCGATTTCGGCGGCTTCCCGGTGGATCGCCTGACCCACTCGCTGCAAACCGCGACCCGCGCCTATCGCGATGGGCGTGATGAGGAATACGTGGTGTGCGCGTTACTGCATGACATCGGCGACACCCTCGGTTCCTACAACCATCCGGACATCGCTGCAGCGATACTCAAGCCGTTCGTCAGTGCCGAGAACCTGTGGATGGTCGAGAAGCACGGCATCTTCCAGGGCTACTACTTCTTTCATCACCTGGGCATGGATCGGCACCTGCGCGAGCAATTCGCCGCGCATCCGCAGTATCAGGCCACGGCGCAGTTCTGCGCCAAGTACGATGCGGCGGCGTTCGACCCGGCGTATGACACCCTGCCGCTGAGCTTCTTCGAGCCGATGATGGAGCGGCTGTTTGCGCAGCCCAGACATTCGATCTACAAGGCGGCGATGGAAGAACACAACCCGGCTTGATGACTGCCACCGTTGAAAAATGTGGGAGGGGGCTCGCTCCCGAAGACGGTGTGTCAGATAAACATGTAATGACTGATACACCGCCTTCGGGAGCAAGCCCTCTCCCACAGGAGATCTCTGGTGCCTAGGCGATCTCGGCCACTTTGGCAGCCTTGAGCTCTGCCTCCCGCGCCTGCGCATCCGCCAGTCGATACAACTCGATCGTGCCGTCCCAGTGCTCGATCAACGCCGTGCACGACTCCACCCAATCACCGCAGTTGAGGTAGTCCACCTCGCCGACCTTGCGGATCTCGGCATGGTGAATGTGCCCGCAGACTACGCCGTGCAGCTCGCGTTTGACGCATTCGTGGGCAATGGCTTCTTCGAAGTCGCTGATGAAGCTCACCGCAGTCTTGACCTTGTGCTTGAGGTACGCCGACAGCGACCAGTAACCGTAGCCATAGCGGGCGCGCCAGTGATTGAGCCAGCGATTGAGAGTCAGGGTGAATTCGTAGGCCGAATCGCCGAGAAACGCCAGCCAGCGGTGATAACGGGTGATGACGTCAAACTGGTCGCCGTGAATCACCAGCAGGTGCCGGCCATCCGCCGTGACGTGTACCGCCTCGTCGACCAACTGAATGTTGCCCAGGATCAGTTTCGAATAACGGCGCAGAAACTCGTCGTGGTTGCCGGTGACGTAGACCACCTCGGTGCCGCGTTTGCTCATGGTCAGCAGGCGGCGGATCACGTTGGTGTGCGCCTGCGGCCAGTACATGCCGCCGCGCAGCTTCCAGCCGTCGATGATGTCACCCACCAGGTAGATCTTGTCGGCGTGGTAGCCCTTGAGAAATTGCGACAAGTGCTCGGCCTGGCAATCCCGCGTGCCCAAATGCACGTCGGAAATCCACAGGGTACGCACCCGTTGTTTACGGCTGGGTCTGGCGAGCTCGGCGCTGGTCATGGGCAACCCTCTGCGATGTTTTCGCAAGAGTGCGCCCGCCGGGTTAATCGACCATGACAGGCGTGCGTCAGTCGTGTGACAGCGCGCAGGCCGGTGGCCCCGGTGTAGACTGGCGCTCACTTCGGAGACTTCTGCCATGCGCCCGATCCTTACCCTGCGCCAGTACACCCACGATCTGATCGTCCACAGCCACGACCACGCCCAGTTGGTATTCGGGTTGTCCGGCGCGCTGGATTTCGAAGTCGAGGGCCGTGGCAGTCAGGTGCGCCAGCAGAGTTTCGTGGTCATCCCGTCCGGCGCCCATCACGCCTGCGGCAGTCCGCAAGGCAGCCGTTGCCTGGTGTTGGACATCCCCGACGAGCAATGGCTGGCGGACTCGCTGGGCGAACATGCCGAGGCCAGCCGTCAGTTACTCGACCGCCCGGCCCGATTGGCACTGGATGCCGGGCAAAGTCAGTTGGTCAGCTGGCTGGCGAACAGCCCGGTCAGCGATCCGCTGATCGCCCGCCAGGGCGCGGTGTTGCTGCTGGCCAGCCTGAATCACGCCCGCCCTGCCGAACTCGGCGCCCGCCGCCTGCCTTACGCAGCCCTCGATGCCCACATCGAGCAATACGCCGCCTATCCGCTGCAAGTGGCGGATCTGGCCCGGATCGCCGGATTGTCCAGCGCCCGTCTGCATGCGCGCTTCATGGCCGAATGTGGACAAACGCCGATGGACTATATCCGCAGCCGGCGCCTGCACAACGCCGTTGGCCTGTTGCGCGAGACCGCGTTACCGATCGGCGAAATCGCCAGTCGGGTCGGTTACAGTTCGCAAAGTGCTTTCGCTGCTGCAGTGCTGCGTGAGTTTGGCGCCTCGCCGGGCACACTGCGGCGCGAGGCTGGCGATAAAGGACGATAGTCTGGCGACAGACACCCGCCGGTGCACCTCTTTAAACTGCTGCGGTGATGGTGCTGACTTTCAAGGATTGCAATGACTCCGCGTACCGCCCTAGGCGCCCTGCATATCGGCGCTCTGATGTTCGGCCTGACCGGTGTGTTCGGCAAACTCGCTGCCGCGTCGCCGGCGGTAATCGTCTTTGGACGCGCCGCGTTTGCGGTACTCGCCCTGGCCTTTTTCGCCCGCTTCGCCAGCCAGAATGGCTGGCAGAAACTGCAGGCGGTCGATTGGCGGCGCCTGACGCTCAGCGGCGTGTTGCTGGCCGGGCACTGGGTGAGTTTTTTCATCGCAGTGAAGGTGGCCGGCGTGGCGATTGCGACGCTGGGCTTTGCCAGCTTCCCGGCCTTCACGGTGATTCTCGAAGGGTTGATCTTCCGCGAACGCATCCGCGCCAATGAAATTGTGCTGGTGGTATTGGTCAGCGTCGGCCTGGTGCTGGTAACCCCTGCGTTCGATCTTGCCAGCGGCGCCACTACCGGGTTGCTCTGGGCGGTGCTGTCAGGCCTGTTGTTCGCCCTGCTCTCGCTGACCAATCGCGCCAGCTCCGGACGTATTCCGGCGGTGCAGGCGGCGCTGTGTCAAAACGTGGTGGTGGCGCTGTGTCTGTTGCCGGTGGCCGCCCCGCAACTGAGCGAAGTGCGTGCCCTGGACTGGCTATGGATCGGCCTGCTCGGGGTGTTTTGTACCGGCGTCGCGCACAGTTTGTTCGTCGCCAGTCTGGCGGTGATCAAGGCACGCACCGCCGCCGTGGTGTTCGCCATGGAGCCGGTGTACGGCATCACCGTCGCCTGGCTATTGTTCGGCGAGAACCCGACCGTACGCATGTTGATCGGCGGCGCGCTGATCATCGTCGCCATCGTGGTCTCGGCGCGGATGTCAGGCAGCGCTGACAAGAAAACCGTCGCCGCTGAAGCCGCGTCTCACTGAGTGCGGTCGTTGTGGCCGAGGTCGCGGTCAGGGTCGATCTGATCGCGCACCCGCTGCTTGAGCACCTTGGCCTCGGGAAAGCCGCCGTCCGCCTTGCGTTCCCAGATCTGTACGGCGCCGCAGCTGATATGAAACACCCCGCCGGTGCCGGGCACCAGCGAGACCTTGCCGAGGTCATCGCCGAAGGTGCTGAGCAGCTCCTGCGCCAGCCACGCGGCGCGCAGCAGCCACTGGCATTGGGTGCAATAGGTGATGACGACTTCGGCTTTTTCGACGGTCATGTTCGCTGAAACTCCTGAGACAGAGGGCGCCGCTATAATAGCCGGCTTTATCGCTTGCCCCGAGACTCACAATGCGCCGTCTGCTGTTCTGCCTGCTGCTTGGTTTTCTTCCTTTGCTCGTCCACGCCAGTGAGGCATCGCGCCCGAAAGTCGGCCTGGTGCTGTCCGGCGGTGCCGCCCGTGGCCTGGCGCACATCGGCGTGCTCAAGGCACTTGAAGAACAAGGCATCAAGATCGACGCAATTGCCGGCACCAGCATGGGCGCGGTGGTCGGCGGCCTGTATGCCTCGGGCTACAAGATCGATGAGTTGGAAAAACTCGCGCTGAACATCGACTGGCAGCAGGCGCTGTCCGACGCTCCGCCACGGGAAGACGTGCCGTTTCGACGCAAGCAGGACGACCGCGATTTTCTGGTGAAACAGCAACTGAGCTTTCGCGATGACGGCAGCCTCGGCCTTCCTCTGGGGGTAATTCAGGGCCAAAACCTGGCGCTGATGCTCGAAAGCCTGCTGGCGCACACCAGCGACACCCGGGACTTCGACAAACTGCCGATCCCCTTTCGCGCTGTCGCCACTGATATCGCCAACGGCGAAAAGGTGGTGTTCCGCAAGGGCCATCTGCCCCAGGTGATCCGCGCCAGCATGTCGATCCCGGCGGTATTCGCTCCGGTCGAGCTGGACGGCCGACTGCTGGTGGACGGCGGCATGACCGACAACATCCCGCTCGACGTCGCGCGGGAAATGGGTGTCGACGTGGCCATCGTGGTCGACATCGGCACCCCGCTGCGCAACCGCAAGCAACTGACCACCGTGGTCGATGTGCTGAATCAGTCGATCACCCTGATGACCCGGCGCAACTCCGAAGAACAGCTGGCCGCCCTCAAACCCTCCGATGTGTTGATCCAGCCGGCGCTGGCGGCGTTCGGTGTCACTGATTTCGGCAAGGCCCAGGAGATGATCGACGCCGGTTACCGCGCCACGAAGATTCTCGACGCGCGCCTCACATTGCTTAAACCCCGCGAATCCCAGGACGCCGAACTCAATGCTGCACGCGCCCCGGGTCAGCGCACGCCGATCATCACCGCGATCAAGGTCGAGAACGACTCGAAAGTCGGCGACGACGTGATCCGCTACTACATCCGCCAGCCCATCGGCGAGCCACTGGACCTGGGCCGACTGCACTCGGACATGGGCACGCTGTACGGCCTCGACTACTTCGAACAGGTGCAATACCGCGTCGTACACAAGGGCCAGGATCACACTCTGGTAATCAGTGCCCGGGGCAAGCGCAGCGGCACCGATTACCTGCGCGTCGGCCTGAACCTGTCGGACGACATGCGCGGTGACAGCGCCTTCAACCTCGGCGCCAGTTACCGCATCAACGGCATCAACCGCCTCGGCGCGGAGTGGCTGACCCGGGCGCAGATCGGCGACAAACAGGAACTCTACACCGAGTTCTATCAACCGCTGGACGTCGGCTCACGTTACTTTGTCGCCCCGTATGCGGCCTTTGAAGCGCAGAACGTCGATGCCGTGCTCGACAACGACCCGATCGCCCAATACCGCGTCGAACGCTACGGTTTCGGCCTCAACGTTGGCCGACAGATCGGCAACAACGGCGAAATCCGCTTCGGGGTCGGTGAAGCCTGGGGCAAGGCGGATGTGCGGATCGGTGATCAGGACCTGCCGAGCGAAAACTTCAAGGAAGGTTTTTATTCACTGAAGTATTCGTTCGACTCGCTGGACAACGTCTACTTCCCCCACGAGGGCAAGGACGTCAGCCTGACCCTGCAGCAATTCGAGCCGAGCCTGGGTTCGGACACGCGCTATCGCCAGTGGGAATTCAAACTCGACAAAGCCATGAGCCGTGGCCCGGATACGCTGATTCTCGGCGGGCGCTATGCCCGCACGCTGGATGATGCCAACGTGGTGACCTCAAGCTTCCTGCTCGGGGGCGCGCGGCAGCTGTCGGGGTTCCGCGAGGACTCGATCTCCGGACAGAACATCAGCCTCATGCGGGCGGTGTATTACCGCCGGTTGACGCCGCGTTCGTATCTGCCGCTGGACTTCCCGCTGTATGCCGGTGCGTCGCTGGAACGTGGTCGGGCGTGGAACAACGACAATCAGTTCGACAGCGGCTATATCAATGCCGCCAGCGTGTTCATTGGTTTTGATACGCCGCTGGGGCCGTTGAATTTCACCTATGGCTTGAATGATGCGAATGAACAGGCGGTTTATCTGAATCTGGGGCAGACGTTCTGAGCACTCAGCGGGATTGATGTTGCCGGGCAGGCCGCCTTCGCGAGCAAGCCCGCTCCCACAGGAGAACGCATTCCAACGGTGGGAGCGAGCCTGCTCGCGAATCCGTCAGGACAGGCACCGCATCAGTAGCAGACACACTGGTTAGCGAATCCCCGCCAGCAAGGTTCTGGCAGTTTGCTTAAGGGGTTCATCGCCTTCCTTGAGCAACTCATTGAGCAGCGCAATGGCGCTGTCGATGTCGCCGTCATCAATGCAGGTCTGCGCCTGCTCCAGTTTCCCTGATCCAGAGGCGGGTTCCGGTTCCTGCAACGTCAGTGGCTCCAGCCCCAGTGATGGCGGCGGATCGCCAAACTCATTGAGAAAGTCATCGTCCAGCGGCTGTGCGTCCGGTTCGGGAATCCATTCCAGCTCCGCCTCATCGTTCACTGCGGCTTCGAGCAATTCGAAGTCCGCCGGCAGCACTTCAAAACTGGACGCTGACACCGTGGGGTCTGCTGACGGCTGATCGGCTGCTGCACGGCCGTCCTCCAGATCCCAACTGGACGCCATCGACAGCTCGCCCAGGTTCAATTCGAAATCATCCTCGGGCGCCGGTTGCGCCGCAGCAATCGGTACGGCAGCGACGGCCGGCATTACCGGTGCCATGGGTGCGGCACTGTTGAGCTTTGGATGACGCGCCCGGATCGCATCCAGTTGCTGAGGATCGACATCTGCCCCACGCAACTGGTTTTCCTGTTGTTCGTAAGCCGCGCTGTCGCCTTGGCGCCCCAGCACTTCGAGCAATTGCACGCCCAGATCGGTGCGCTCCGGCTCCTTGTCCAGGGCATTGCGCAGCAGCCCGGCGGCCTCGTTCAGGCGTCCATACGCCAGGTAGATCCCCACCGCTTCCAGCACATCGCCCGCGGCGGGTTCTTCACGGTGTTCGGTCGCTGCACGGATATTGGCCGGGGGTGCCGTTTGCGTGTCATCAAGCTCAGGTTGATGACCTTCTGAAGCAATAGGCAGCGGCGCAGTATCCTGGGCCAGTTGACGTCGACGGCGCACGAATAGCCCGCCACCCAACACTCCCAACAACAGCAGCAAGCCGCCGAGCAACGGCCAGTTGAGACCCTCGTCTTCGGCTGGCGGCGCTACGGTTGCAGGCGCCGGCACCGGCGGCGTAATGACCGCTGCCGGGGGCTTTTGCAGCTCGGTCAAACGCGTTTGCAAATCGCTGACCTGCTTTTTGCCATCGGCAATCTGAGCATCTTGCGCCTGCAGTTTCGCGTTCAACTCATCAACGGTCTTCTGCAGTTGCTGGTTCTGCAACACGCTGGCCGCCAATTGTTCGGTCAGTGCCGCGTTGGCCGGTGCAGCAGGCGCGGGGGGCACCGGCGCTGAAGGTGCAACGTCACGTTTGCCCTGGGCAGCCTGCGGTGGTGCCGTGGCCGGTTCGACGGTAGGGAATTCAGAAGATTGCGGACGTGGGTCGGGCTCATCCGTGGCCGGCACGATGCTCGGCGAACCCGGCGGATCGATCAGCACCGTGTACTCGCGCAACAAATGGCCATTGGGCTGATTGAGTTGCACCAGAAAATTCAGAAAAGGTTCTTTGACCGGTTTGCGCGAGGTCACCCGGATCATCTGGCGATTGCCATGCAGGATCGGAGTGAACCGCAGGTCATTGAGGAAAAACACCCGCTCGACCCCGGCGCGACCGAATTCATCCGCCGTGGCCAGACTGGCCGAGAGGTCGCTGGCGCTGAGGCCGCCGGCATCGACCAGCGCGATGTCGGCCTTGAGCGGCTGATTGAGGCCTGAGTGAACAGTGATGTCACCCAGTCCCAGTGCCATCGACCAGGTCGAATAGCTGAATACGCCAGCGACCAGCAGCCATTTGGCGCCACCGCGCAGTACCACGTGCCGACTTGCGAGCATGAGCATCCCTTAAATAAGCAAAACCGACTTCTATGCGTTCGCACATCCGGTACGAACACGATATTGCCCAGTAGTTCTTATAGTCTGCTCTGCGCGATCCCTCAAAAAACCGGCGCGCGGTTATGCCTCAAGATTTTTCCAGATTGGCCAGAATGTGCCCGTGAACCCGCATGCACACCTTCATATCCGCTTCGTCGATACCGACGAACAGCTCACTGCGCAGTTGTGCGGCAATGGTTTCGATTTGTTCGATCAGCGGCAGCGCCGGGGCGCAGAGAACGATTTTTTTCGCCCGACGGTCTTCCATCACGGACTGGCGTTGCACCAGGCCCTGGCTTTCCAGGCTATCGAGCAAGCGGGCCAGGGTCGGCCCTTCGACGCCGACGCTTTGCGCCAGCTCGCGTTGGGTCGGTGCGTCTTCGAAACGCGCCAGATGCAGCAGCACCAGCCAGCGTGCCTGGGACAGACCCAGACCCGCCAGCCGGCGATCCAGTTCGGCACGCCAGCCACGGGACATCTGGGCCAGTTGCATGCCAAAGCGGTGTTGATCGGTTAACGGCATAAAACACTCATGAGTAGACTGACAAATAGAGAAAAACTAATTATTAGTCAGCTAAGCATGACATTTGGCTATAGGCAAGAGCCGACCTGTACTGAATCGTTACAACTGCCTGACGGTTGGCGCAAACGCCGTCTTACATTTCGAATTCAGATTGCAGCGCAGCCCTTACGCAATACAGCACGCCCTCCGGAACCCGCCCCGCAAACAGCTCGGCCACTTCAGCGACCGACGGCAATTCGCCCTCGCCATCGAGGAACGCGTCCTGCACTTCGCCCATCAGCTCTTCCGGCAGATCCAGCGCCTGCTCCAGCGACAATTGTTGTTTGCCGATGGCTTCGGCGAGCATGGTGTAGACGTTCTTTTCCGAGCATTGCAACTGCCCGGCGATCTGCATCGGGGTCATGCCGGCGCGGGCCAGAGTGATCAGTTCGTGGCGCACGTCGGCCACCGCTTTCGGCGCCTCGACTTCGCCGCCAAGCACTTCGAGGAAGGCCTCGCCATAGCGCTCCAGCTTGCGTGCACCGACGCCGCTGACCGTGGCCATTTCCGCCAGCGAGGTCGGCTGGCTGCGAAGCATTTCCAGCAGCGTCGAGTCGGGGAAGATGACGTACGGCGGCACGCCGTGTTCTTCGGCGAGTTTGCGCCGCAGCGCGCGCAGCGCTTCCCACTGTTCGCGCTCTTCGCCGCGCACCAGTTGGCTGGCCGGGCTCTTGCTGTTGCTCTTGGCGGCGACTTGCGGCTTGAGGTCGCGGCGCAGCTCCAGGCTCACTTCGCCCTTGAGTAATGGCCGGCAACTGTCATTCAGACGCAGACCGCCGTAACCTTCGTGATCGACATCGGCCAGACCACGGGCCACCAACTGGCGGAACAACGAGCGCCATTCGCTCTCGCTCAACGCTTTGCCGACGCCCCACACCGATAGGTGCTGATGGCCGAAACTGCGAATTTTTTCGTTGTCCTTGCCCAGCAGCACATCCACCAGATGGCCGACGCCATAACGCTGGCCAGTGCGGAAAATCGCCGATAACGCCTGACGTGCAGGCTCGGTGGCGTCCCAGGTCTGCACGCCGTCGACGCAGTTGTCGCAGTGGCCGCACGGCTCGGGCATGTCTTCGTCGAAATACGCCAGCAGGGTCTGGCGCCGGCAACGGGTCTCTTCGCAGAGCGAGAGCATGGCGTCGAGCTTGTGCTGCTCCAGACGCTTGTGCCGCTCGTCGCCTTCGGAGTTCTGCAGCATTTGCTTGAGCATCACCACGTCTTGCAGACCGTAGGCCATCCACGCGTCCGCCGGCAGGCCATCACGGCCGCCGCGACCGGTTTCCTGGTAATACGCTTCGAGGGATTTCGGCAGATCGAGGTGCGCGACAAAACGTACGTTGGGTTTGTCGATGCCCATGCCGAACGCCACGGTGGCGACCATGATCAGGCCTTCCTCGTTGAGGAAGCGTTTCTGGTTGAAGGCGCGCAGATCGTTGGGCAGGCCGGCGTGATATGGCAGTGCCGGGAAGCCCTGCTCACTGAGGAACGCCGCCACTTCTTCGACCTTCTTGCGCGACAGGCAGTAGACGATGCCCGCATCGCTGCGGCGCTCGGCGAGGAATGCCAGCAACTGCTTGCGCGGCTGCTCCTTGGGTACGATGCGGTAGAAAATGTTCGGGCGGTCGAAGCTCGACAGGAAGCGCTCGGCATTTTGCAGATGCAGGCGGGTGACGATTTCTTCGCGGGTACGTTTGTCTGCAGTGGCAGTCAGGGCGATACGCGGTACGTCGGGGAACATTTCCGCCAACTGGCCAAGTTGCAGGTATTCCGGACGGAAGTCGTGGCCCCATTGCGAGACGCAGTGCGCTTCATCGATGGCGAACAGGGCGATATTCAGCCCTTGCAGGAACGACAGCATGCGCGGCTGCACCAGACGCTCGGGCGCCAGATACAGCATTTTCACTTCGCCGCGCTTGATCCGCGCCGCCAGATCGCGTTGCTGTTCGGCACTCAGCGTGGAGTTCAGCGCCGCAGCGGCCACACCCAGCTCTTCGAGGGTGGCGACCTGATCGTCCATCAAGGCGATCAACGGCGATACCACCACTGCCAGGCCGTCGCGCAACAGCGCCGGCACCTGGAAGCACAGGGACTTGCCGCCACCGGTAGGCATCAGCACCAGCGCATCACCGCCGCTGGCCACGCGCTCAATGATTGCACCCTGACGGCCACGGAAACTGTCGTAGCCGAAGATGTCCTTGAGGACGCGTTGAGCCTGTTCGAGCATAAAAACTCCAAAAATCTACCGAAACATCCCTGCACAGGCTGGTTCAGGACAGCCAGGGCTGCTTAAACAAAACGTAAGAGCGCATTGCCAGACCACCGCAATACGAGCAGGGAGCGAAAACGCGGCAGTATACCCGAGCCCTCCCCGGCAAGGGGTGCCGCTGAGAAGACACCGATTAATCTGCCACCATAACTCCCTGTAGGAGTGAGCCTGCTCGCGAAGGCGGCGTGCCAGTCGATACAAACGTGCCTGATACAGCGCATTCGCGAGCAAGCCCGCTCCCACAGGGTTATTCGTGTTGCCTGTAATTACGGCAAATCTGCCGTGCGGCTGGCTTGAGCGCGCAAGAAGGCCTAGAATTCCCGCATTGTTTATTCCCCCAAGGTAGCCCCGTAATGTCCTTCGCTGAGCAACTAACCCGCCTGCAAGTCTTTCTCGACGCCGACGAGCTGCACGAAGAGGCGCTGGATTACGTGGCCGCCCACGGTTACCTGACCGCATTGTCGATCTGTGCCGAAGACGTACCGGAGCGCGAATGGATCGACGCCCTGTTCGCCGAAGAGCCGCATTACAGCAGCGACGCGCAGCGCGAAGAGATCGAAGCCACTCTGATCGGCCTCAAGGCACACATCGCCCGCCAACTGGCGTCCGACGAGGAATTCGAACTGCCATGCGATCTGGACCTCGGTGACGAGCCGGACGATTCCGAACTGCGCGGCTGGTGCATCGGTTTCATGGAAGGCGTGTTCCTGCGTGAAGCCGCCTGGTTCGAGACCGCCGAAGAAGAAGTCAGCGAAATGCTCCTGCCGATCATGGTCGGTTCGGGCCTGTTCGACGAACAGCCAGAATTCGAAGACATCGCCAAGGACGCCAACCTGATGGACGACATGATCGTGCAGATCCCGGAAGCCCTGACCGCGCTGTATCTGCTGTGCCAGGCGCCAGACGAAAAACCGGCGATCCTCAAGCCACGTCACCACTAAGACCCGGCCTATGGAAAACCCCATAGGCAACCGCCCCCTGATGTTGCGCTACATCCTGCTGGCCATCGGCTGGCTCAGCGTGGCATTGGGGGTGATCGGCATTTTCCTGCCGGTTCTGCCCACCACCCCTTTCCTTCTGCTCGCAGCGGCGTGTTTCGCCCGCAGCTCTCCGCGTTTCTATCGCTGGCTGGTCGAGCATCCGCGACTCGGGCCATGGATCCGCGACTACCTCGACGGCAACGGCATTCCGCTCAAAGGCAAGGTCTACGCGATCGGGCTGATGTGGGCGAGCATTCTGTTCTCGTGTTACCTGGTGCCGCTGCCGTGGGCGCGGGGGTTCATGCTGACCAGTGCGGTACTGGTGACGGTTTATATCTTGCGGCAGAAGACGTTGCGCAAGTCTTGAAGCGAGTTTTACACGCCAGCCAATACGATGTGCATGATTTGCCCCGGCATCAGCACCGAATCGCTGCTGGTCAACGCCTGCGAATCCATGGTCTGGACCGGAGTGATGCTCGCGGAGCTGGCGGTGAGTCGGGCGCTGGATGATCTGAAATTACCGCAGGTGTGATGAACATCACCTGAATCACGCGGCGTCGATAATGCCCCCTTCGCGAGCAGGCTCGCTTGTATGTTTAGACTTGAAGGGGTGGGCGGGACTAAAAGCTCGATTCCGACTCTAGCCAGTACGGACCGTGGGAGACTTCTCGTTCCGCCCCTTCTACCTAAAGCGCCGATAAAGAATTCATCGGTAGAACCGACGATAGAGGCAAGCCAGCGCTACGGTAGACCCCAACAAGCACCTAAACCCTAGCTCCGAGGATTCGTCATGACAATCCTTACCTCGCCAACGGTAGTTGGTATCGATGTCGCCAAGGCCGAAATCGTCGTTTACCGCGAAGACTTGAAAAATATCCAGTTCATCAGCAACGATCGCGCATCGATTGGCCGCTGGCTCAAGACCCTACCTGCTCATAGCTCGATTGCCCTGGAGGCCACGAGCCTTTACCACCTCGATACGGCTGAGCTGGCTCACGGCATGGGGCACCGTGTTTATATTGTGGACCCTTACCGGGTGAGCCATTACCGCGAAGGTGTTGGTCAGAGAGCAAAAACTGACCCCTGCGATGCGCGCCTGCTGGCGCGTTATCTTTCCAGCGAGCAGCAACGACTGCGGGTCTGGAGTCCACCTCCTCAGCTCTATACCGTGCTGAAAAGCCTGCTTAATAAGCGTGCACAGCTGGTAAAAAACCACGCTGGCCTCATGCTGAGCTGGTCAAGCGAACCTCTTTTGAAAGAACTCTCGGTCCAAGAGCGGGAACACTTCAAACGCTCTGAACAGGTGATTCAGAAATTGCTGCGCGAAATCAGCGAGGAGGCGGGCATCACCGAAAATATCCGGCGCTGTAAGGCGATTGAAGGGATCGGTGAGTTGACGGCCACGGGCTTGGCTACCACTTTTATGCGTGGTGATTTCGCCAGCGCCGACGCTTTTATAGCCTTTTTGGGGATGGACTTGAGGGCAAAGGACTCAGGGAAAAAGCACAGTCCTCGCCACCTGAGCAAAAAAGGTGATGGAGAGTTAAGGCGTCTTGCGCACAATGCCGCAATGGCTGCCTGCCGGTCTCCTGTTTGGAAACCGTTCTATGAGTCCTGCTTGGCAAGAGGTCTGGCCAGAACTCAAGCCTTGGTCATCCTCGCCCGCAAGCTCTGCCGAGTGGCATTCGCTCTCATGAAAAATCAGAGCGAATACCAACCGAATGTGAGGTTGCAGGGTTCCCCTGCAACATAGAATCTCCCACATTAGAATGCGCCCACCTGTGGGAGCGAGCCTGCTCGCGAAGGCTGTCTCACCGGCAACACATCGCTTCAGGCGTAAAAAACCCGCCGTCCCGGTTAATCGGGACGGCGGGTTTTGTCGTTTCAGACCTCGCTACACCGTATCCACCTTCAACGAATGATCATTGAGCATGCCGCTGATGATCGTCGCCGTGTCGTGCCCGCTGGCGATCACCCCGCCCGCCCCCGGGGTCACGCCGTAGTGGCTGGCGAGGTTGACGCCGGCCAGGTCGATGGTCTGGTTCGGCGTGGCGCCGGCCAGGGCACTGACGTCGATGCTGGTGAGCACCGAAGCGCCGCTGCCGGTGACGGTGAAGTGCAGGTAATCGTCCAGCGACGCCGTGGTGCCGTTTTCACCTTGCAGCAGTTGCGACAGGTCGAGCTTGTCGGTGCCCGGGGTGAAGTCGGTGATGGTGTCGTGGCCCGTGTTGCCCTTCAGGTACTGGAAGGTATCGGCGCCCGGCCCGCCGGTCAGGGTGTTGTTGCCCATGCCGCCGATCAGCAGATCGTCACCGCCGCCGCCGTTGAGGATGTCGTTGCCCAGTCCGCCGTTGATCACGTTGTTATTGTTGTCGCCGGTCAGGGTGTCGTTGAAGTTCGAACCGACCAGGTTTTCGATGTTGCTGAGGGTATCGGTGCCAGCGCCGATGGTGTTTTGCGCCCCCAGCAGACCGAGGTTGACCGTGACTCCGGCAGTGGCGTGGGCATAGCTGACCGTGTCGATGCCGGTGCCGCCATCGAGAATGTCATTGCCCGGGCCGCTGTAGAGCAAGTCGTTGCCCGCGCCGCCGTGCATTTCGTTGTTGCCGGAGCCGGCGGTCAGCACGTCGTTACCGTCGCCGCCATTGAGGATGTTGTTGCCGGTGCCGGCCACCAGAATGTCATCGCCTGCGGTACCGGTGAGGGTATGACCATCCTGATAGGTGATGCTGACGTTGGCCGTGTCGCTGCCGCCATGGTTGTCGTTGGCGGTGTAGGTGCCGTTGAAGTCCGGCGTCACGTCGTGCGCGCCGGCGTAGTTGACCGTCATGGTCAGTTGGTAGTTTTCCGCCGCAGTGGGGTTACTGCCGCTGGTGTTGCTGATGTTGGTCACGTGGATCTGATAGGTGCCATCAGCGCTGGCAGTGATGGTGCCGCCGTCGGCGATGCTGGTGAACGCACCACCGTTGACCGAGTACTCCATGGTGATGTGCCCGGCCGCCAGGTTGTGATCCAGGTTCAGCGTTTCGCCCTGTTTCAGTTTGACGGTGATCAGGTCCTCATCGTTGGCATTGGCGGTGGTTACCGCGCCGAGGTATCCGCTGACCACCAGCACAGCCGTCATCGCTGCCGTGTTGGCCGCGAACGCATTGCGCACGTCGGCCAGGTTCTGGTTGGCGGCGGTGTTACCGGTGCCGTTGAACGTGATGGCGCCGGTACCGCTGAAGTCAGCGCCCTTGGCTGCCCACCCGGTGTTGAAGGTGGTCGGCGAGGCGTTGAGCGGGTCGCCGTCCGGGTCGGTGTCGTTGGCCAGCAGCAGTTCGCCCGGCACCGTGACGCTGCTCGACAGCACGTTGGTGATGACGTGGTCGTCCATCGCCACCGGTGGCGAGTTGGGGATCACTTTCACCGTCAGCGTCGAGCTGGCGAGGTCGCCATCGTTATCGCTGAGGGTGAAGCCGATGTTCTCGGTGATCACCGTGGTGGTGGTTTTCTGTGAGGTGTAGCTGTAGTCGCCAGTATCGAGGTTGATCACCAGCGTGCCGCTGTTGTTGGTGGCGATGCTCAACGTGTTGTTCACCGTGTTGAACGTGCCGTGGTTGGTGCCACCACTTGGGGTCAACGACCCCTGGCCGCTGTTGGCGCGCGGGTCATAGGTGTAGGTGGTGCCATCGATCACGATGGATTTGATGAAACCGCCATCGGCACCGAACGTGCCACCCTCGCCCAGCAGCGAACCGGTGACCGGCGCACCTTCCACGGTGCCCGACAGCACCGAGTTGAGCTGATTGAGATCGGTGACCACCACGGCGTTGGTGTTGGTGTGGCTGATGCCGTCATAGGCCAGCGGGTCGAGGTTGGCGTTGCTCACGCCGCTGCCCAGGCCGATCGCGTAGTTCTTGATGTTGTTGGCATCGAGGAACGCTTTGAGTGCGGTCTCGTCAGCGGTGCCGATTTCCTGGCCTGTGGTCGGTTTGCCGTCGGAGAAAAAGTAGCCGACGTTCTGCGCCCCGGTGAGTTTGCCCGAGGTGTTGAAGGCGGTTTGCATCGTCGCCACGGCCGCGTCGTAGTTGGTGCCGCCACCCGCCGTGAGGCCGGCGAGGAGCGATTTGGCGGTCGCCACGTCAACCCATACCGACGTTCTGTCGGTGGCGCTGCTGCTGAAGGTGACGAGTTGCACCTTCACGTCGCCGAGGTCGTCGTATTTGTCGAGCAAGGCACTGATCGCCTGTTTCGCCAGATCCAGCCGCGACAGCCCCGGCACGCCGGACGGATCGACCATGCTGCCGGAAATGTCGAGGACGATGAGGATGTTGGAATCGATCTCCACCGCTGCCACGGAGCGATCCGACGGCACCGCTTTCGGCACGTCATCGACGATGTTGACCAAGATGGTGCTGGTGGTGCTGTTGCCCAGTGCATCGGTGGCTTTGTAGGTGAAACTTTCGCTCAGGGTATTCGCGCCGTCGTTGGCGTTCGGCGTGGTTTTCGGCGCCGAGGTCAGGGTGTAGGTGTAGGTGCCGTCAGCGTTGAGCTGGATCTGCCCGTAAGTGCCGGTGGCGCTGCCAACCAAGGTGTAAGTGATCGCCCCGCTGCCGCCAGTGACCGCGCCGACCAGCGTGCCGGTGGCAGTTTCGCCGGTATTGGTCGGATCGCTGCCGGTGACCGTACCCGGGGCCAGGTCCTGGCCGTCCTTGGTCAGGTCGAGGGCTTTTTCATAGACCGTCACGTCCTGATCGACCGAGGCCACCAGTTTGCTGTCGGCGACGTTGATGGTGATGGTGGTGGTGCTTTCGTCGCCGTCACCGTCGCGGATGGTGTAGGTGAAAGTATCGGTGGCACCCGGTGGGCTCACCGAGTTCGGGTTGCTGTGGTAAATGGCGTTGCCGGCCGCATCCAGGGTCAGGAAACCGTAGGTGCCGTTGATGTTGCTGTTGAGGCCGCCGATCGCCGAACTTGAGGTGTCGCCGCCGGCACGCACGCCAACCACTGCACCGCCCGCTGCGGCGCCGTCCGCACCGGTAACGTCATTGCCCAGCACGCTGACATTGACCGTACCGCCCTCCACCACCGAACCGGTGTCAGCCTTGGCGGTCGGCAGGTCGTCGATGATGTTGACGTTGATCTGCCCGGACGCAGTGCTGCCGTCGCCATCGGTGGCGACCACGTTGAAGTTCTCGGTGAGACTGTTGGCACCGTTACCGGTGGGGTGGGCGTCGTTGTGATCCAGCGTGTAGCTGTAACTCACAACACCTGTAGCCGCGTTGAAACCAGTGATGGTCAGCGTGCTGCCGAGCGGTGTGGTGACCGATTGCGGGAAGCCTGCCGCCACACCGTTGGTGACCACGGCGATGCCGCCGACGGTGAGGGTTTGCAGACCATCGAGTGCGGTCACGGTGAATGTGCCGCTCTGGGTCAGCGCATTGGCATCAGGCGCGCTGCCGGTGCTGAGGTTTTTTTCGTAGACGGTGAGTTCGCCGCCGTTGACGTCGAGACCGTTGAGAATCACCGGGTCGTCGTTGTTGTGGATCTGCAGGACAAGGTTGGCGGTGCTGGTGTCGCCATCCGAGTCGGTGATGGTGTAGGTGAACGTCTCGGTGCCGTTGCCGCCGCCGTGCAGGTTTTTGAAGTCGGCATCGGTGGGGTTCAGCGTGTAGGTGTAGGTGCCGTCGGTGTGCAGTTCCAGGGTGCCGTAAGTGCCAGTGAAAGTCCCGGCAGTGACCGGGCCAGTCGGTACGCGGTCGGCGCCCTGCACGTCGTTGGTCAGGACGTTGCCGGTCAGTGTGAGGTTGGTTTCTGACGCCGTGCCGGTGTTGCTGTCATTCACCGCTTTTGGCAGGTCATCGATGATGTTCACATCGAGCGTTGCGTTGGCGGTGGTGCCGTTGTCGTCGACTACGGTGACGGCGAACTGCTCAGGCAGGTTGTTGGCGCCGTTGGCCGTTGGGTGGGCATCGTTGTGGTCGAGGGTGTAGCTGTAGCTGACGACACCGGTTGCCGCATTGAAACCTGTGATCGTTAACGTGCTGCCGAGCGGTGTGGTGACCGATTGGGGGAAGCCCGCTGCCACGCCGTTGGTGACAACCGCGATTCCGCCCACCGTGAGCGTCGTGACACCGTCGAGTGCGGTAATGGTGAACGTGCCGCTCTGGGTCAGGGCATTGGCATCAGGCGCGCTGCCGGTGCTGAGGTTTTTTTCGTAGACGGTGAGTTCGCCGCCATTGACGTCGAGACCGTTGAGAATCACCGGGTCGTCGTTGTTGTGGATCTGCAGGACAAGGTTGGCGGTGCTGGTGTCGCCGTCCGAATCGGTGATGGTGTAGGTGAAGGTTTCGGTGCCGTTGCCGCCGCCGTGCAGGTTTTTGAAGTCGGCATCGGTGGGGTTCAGCGTGTAGGTGTAGGTGCCGTCGGTGTGCAGTTCAAGGGTGCCGTAAGTGCCGGTGAAAGTCCCGGCAGTGACTGGGCCAGTCGGTACGCGGTCGGCGCCCTGCACGTCGTTGGTCAGGACGTTGCCGGTCAGCGTCAGGTTGGTTTCCGAGGCGGTGCCGGTGTTGCTGTCGTTCACTGCTTTTGGCAGGTCATCGATGATGTTCACATCGAGCGTTGCGTTGGCGGTCGTGCCGTTGTCGTCGACTACGGTGACGGCGAACTGTTCGGGCAGGTTGTTTGCACCGTTGGCGGTTGGGTGGGCGTCGTTGTGGTCGAGGGTGTAGCTGTAGCTGACGACACCGGTTGCCGCATTGAAACCTGTGATCGTCAACGTGCTGCCGAGCGGTGTGGTGACCGATTGCGGAAAGCCTGCGGCGACACCGTTAGTGACAACCGCGATTCCACCGACGGTCAGCGTGGTAACGCCGTCCTGAGCAGTGATCGTGAACGTGCCGCTCTGAGTCAGTGCATTGGCATCAGGCGCGCTGCCGGTGCTGAGGTTTTTTTCGTAGACGGTGAGTTCGCCGCCGTTCACATCCAGGCCGCTGATGATCACAGGATCGTCGTTGTTGTGGATCTGCAGGACAAGGTTGGCGGTGCTGGTGTCGCCATCCGAGTCGGTGATGGTGTAGGTGAAGGTCTCGGTGCCGTTGCCGCCGCCGTGCAGGTTTTTGAAGTCGGCATCGGTGGGGTTCAGCGTGTAGGTGTAGGTGCCGTCGGTGTGCAGTTCCAGGGTGCCGTAAGTGCCGGTGAAGGTGCCGGCAGTGACCGGGCCAGTCGGTACGCGGTCGGCGCCTTGCACGTCATTGGTCAGGACGTTGCCGGTCAGCGTGAGGTTGGTTTCCGAGGCGGTGCCGGTGTTGCTGTCGTTCACTGCTTTTGGCAGGTCGTCGATGATGTTCACATCGAGCGTTGCGTTGGCGGTCGTGCCGTTGTCGTCGACTACGGTGACGGCGAACTGTTCGGGCAGGTTGTTTGCACCGTTGGCGGTTGGGTGGGCGTCGTTGTGGTCGAGGGTGTAGCTGTAGCTGACGACACCGGTGGTCGCGTTGAAACCTGTGATCGTTAACGTGCTGCCGAGCGGTGTGGTGACCGATTGGGGGAAGCCCGCTGCCACGCCGTTGGTAACGACAGCGATGCCGCCGACGGTCAATGTGGTGACGCCATCCAGCGCCGTAATGCTGAAGGTGCCGCTCTGGGTCAGCGCGGTGGAATCCGGCTCGCTGCCGGTGCTGAGGTTTTTCTCAAAGACTGTCAGTTCCCCGCCTTCAACGCTCAACCCGTTGATCACCACCGGATCGTCGTTGTTGTGAATCTGCAAAACCAGATTCGCCGTGCTGGTGTCGCCATCCGAATCGGTGATGGTGTAGGTGAACGTCTCGGTGCCGTTGCCGCCGCCGTGCAGGGCTTTGAAATCCGCATCGCTGGTGTTCAGGGTATAGGTGTAAGTGCCGTTGGCATTCAACACCAGGGTACCGAAAGTGCCGGTGAACGTACCCGCGGTGACGGGGCCAGTGGGTACACGATCGGCGCCCTGCACATCGTTGGTCAGGACGTTGCCGGTCAGTGTGAGGTTGGTTTCTGACGCCGTGCCGGTGTTGCTGTCGTTCACTGCTTTTGGCAGGTCATCGATGATATTCACATCGAGCGTTGCGTTGGCGGTGGTGCCGTTGTCGTCGACTACGGTGACGGCGAACTGCTCGGGCAGGTTGTTTGCACCGTTGGCGGTTGGGTGGGCGTCGTTGTGGTCGAGGGTGTAGCTGTAGCTGACGACACCGGTGGTCGCGTTGAAACCTGTGATCGTTAACGTGCTGCCGAGCGGTGTGGTGACCGATTGGGGGAAGCCCGCTGCCACGCCGTTGGTAACGACAGCGATGCCGCCGACGGTCAATGTGGTGACGCCATCCAGCGCCGTAATGCTGAAGGTGCCGCTCTGGGTCAGCGCGGTGGAATCCGGCTCGCTGCCGGTGCTGAGGTTTTTCTCAAAGACTGTCAGTTCCCCGCCTTCAACGCTCAACCCGTTGATCACCACCGGATCGTCGTTGTTGTGAATCTGCAAAACCAGATTCGCCGTGCTGGTGTCGCCATCCGAATCGGTGATGGTGTAGGTGAACGTCTCGGTGCCGTTGCCGCCGCCGTGCAGGGCTTTGAAATCCGCATCGCTGGTGTTCAGGGTATAGGTGTAAGTGCCGTTGGCATTCAACACCAGGGTACCGAAAGTGCCGGTGAACGTACCCGCGGTGACGGGGCCAGTGGGTACACGATCGGCGCCCTGCACATCGTTGGTCAGGACGTTGCCGGTCAGTGTGAGGTTGGTTTCTGACGCCGTGCCGGTGTTGCTGTCGTTCACTGCTTTTGGCAGGTCATCGATGATATTCACATCGAGCGTTGCGTTGGCGGTGGTGCCGTTGTCGTCGACTACGGTGACGGCGAACTGCTCGGGCAGGTTGTTTGCACCGTTGGCGGTTGGGTGGGCGTCGTTGTGGTCGAGGGTGTAGCTGTAGCTGACGACACCGGTGGTCGCGTTGAAACCTGTGATCGTTAACGTGCTGCCGAGCGGTGTGGTGACCGATTGGGGGAAGCCTGCCGCCACGCCGTTGGTGACCACCGCGATTCCACCGACGGTCAGCGTCGTGACACCGTCCAGTGCGGTAATGGTGAACGTGCCGCTTTGGGTCAGCGCATTGGCATCAGGTGCGCTGCCGGTGCTGAGGTTTTTTTCGTAGACGGTGAGTTCGCCGCCGTTCACATCCAGGCCGCTGATGACCACGGGGTCGTCGTTGTTGTGGATCTGCAAAACCAGATTCGCCGTGCTGGTGTCGCCGTCCGAATCGGTGATGGTGTAGGTGAAGGTCTCGGTCCCATTGCCGCCGCCGTGCAGATTCTTGAAGTCGGCATCAGTGGGGTTCAGCGTGTAGGTGTAGGTGCCGTCGGTGTGCAGTTCCAGGGTGCCGTAAGTGCCAGTGAAAGTCCCGGCAGTGACTGGGCCAGTCGGTACACGGTCGGCGCCCTGCACGTCGTTGGTCAGGACGTTGCCGGTCAGCGTCAGGTTGGTTTCCGAGGCGGTGCCGGTGTTGCTGTCGTTCACCGCTTTTGGCAGGTCATCGATGATGTTCACATCGAGCGTTGCGTTGGCGGTCGTGCCGTTGTCGTCGACTACGGTGACGGCGAACTGCTCAGGCAGGTTGTTGGCGCCGTTGGCGGTTGGGTGAGCGTCGTTGTGATCGAGGGTGTAGCTGTAGCTGACGACACCGGTGGTCGCATTGAAACCTGTGATCGTCAACGTGCTGCCCAATGGTGTGGTGACCGATTGGGGGAAGCCCGCAGCCACGCCGTTGGTAACGACAGCGATGCCGCCGACGGTCAATGTGGTGACGCCATCCAGCGCCGTGATGCTGAAGGTGCCGCTCTGGGTCAGCGCGGTGGAATCCGGCTCGCTGCCGGTGCTGAGGTTTTTCTCAAAGACCGTCAGTTCCCCGCCTTCAACGCTCAACCCGTTGATCACCACCGGATCGTCGTTGTTGTGAATCTGCAAAACCAGATTCGCCGTGCTGGTGTCGCCATCCGAATCGGTGATGGTGTAGGTGAACGTCTCGGTGCCGTTGCCGCCGCCGTGCAGGGCTTTGAAATCCGCATCGCTGGTGTTCAGGGTATAGGTGTAAGTGCCGTTGGCATTCAACACCAGGGTACCGAAAGTGCCGGTGAACGTACCCGCGGTGACGGGGCCAGTGGGTACACGATCGGCGCCCTGCACATCGTTGGTCAGGACGTTGCCGGTGAGGGTCAACAGGGTTTCCGACGCGGTGTTGGCGTTGCTGTCACTCACCGCTCTGGGCACGTCGTCGATGATGTTGACGTCCAGCGAGCCGGTGGCGCTGTCGCCATTGCTGTCGCCGGCGGTCACGGTGAAATGTTCGCTGAGGCTGTTGGCGCCATCACCCGCCGGATGGGCGTCGTTGCCGTTGAGGGTGTAGCTGTAGCTGACGACCCCGGTCGAAGCGTTGTAGCCGGTGATGGTCAGGGTGTTGCCCAGTTGCGTGGTGATCGACTGCGGAAAACCCGCCGCCACGCCGCCGCTGATCACGTTGATCCCACCGATGTTCAGGCTGCTCAGACCGTCCGGTGCCGACACCGTGAAGCTGCCACTCTGGGTCAGCGCACCAGGATTGGCAGAGGAGCCGTCCGGCAGGTTGGCTTCGTTGAGCGTCAGCTCCCCGCCGGGTACCGCGAGGCCGCTGAGTGTCACCGGATTATTGACCGGCGGCACGATTGGCGTGTTGTCGCCATTGTCGACCACCACAAATGGCCGCACTTGCGGAAACTCGGGAATCCCGTTGAAACCGGCGGTGGGAAAACCGATGACCGGGTCCACTCGCCCGCCGACTTCGGTCAGCAACACAAAGCTGTGGCCACCGCCCGCCTCGCCTGGCACGCCAGTCGGTGCATTCGGCCCCGCAGCGGTCGCTTCCGCGGCTTTGGTCGGGTCTTCTCCAGCGGCGATGGCTTTCTGGATCTGTTCGACATCGGTCAGTTGCGCTTCGCTCGGCGTCAGCGCTTCAGGGGAATCGATGTGCACCGCCTGGTTGGCCAGCAGTTGCCCGGACATGGTCATGCTGCTGTCGCGGCCCAGGGTCAACTCATGGCCGTTTTGCAGATGAACGGCGACGGCGCCTTCAGCGCCGGTGATCACTTGATCGCCGGCATACAAGCGGTCGCCCTCGACCAGGGCGCGGCGCGTGCCGTCGGTACCCTGCGCAAAAACCTGACCAATGACTTTAGTGACGATCCCGATGAGCGTTGCCATGTGAATTTCCTCCGCTGCCGACCACCGTCGGCACTGGTTCGCGAAGCAGCCCATGGCTCAAGCGGGTTGCCGGGGTGACGCTCGCACCTCGGCAGTTCGTTTCGCAGGTTTGCGCGAATAAGGAAACTTCAGTGCTTTCAAGCACTTCGGTTCCCTGATCGATGCAGCACGCCCACTAACGCTACGTAACGGTGGTGAATCACCCGAGTGACAAAAAACTGTCGCTCATTAACCGCTACGCGTCCCTCCCCTTCAGCAGTACTTCGCCGTATGTCGCAAAGTGAGTGGAACTTTCCTCAAGCCTTTCTGTGCTCCCTAAAGCGCATGAAACAAAGGCTTTCGTCCTGAACAATGTGCCGGTTTTTGTCAAGCGCATAAGTTTTTTTCGGCATAAGCCTTATGAAAATTTTTTCTTAGCTACGCTTCAGGATGTTCTTAGCTCTGTTGTTACAAGAGTGAAACGCTTATACCTCAAAATATCGTCAAATATTTGGCGACAGTAACGCACCATCAGGACCAGGGAGATGCACCCCATGCGCGTTTTAACCCCCCTCTGCAGCGCGGTTTTGCTGGCCATGGCTTGCACTTCCCAAGCCCAGGCCATGAACCTGACCGAAGCGATTCAAAGCACCATCGCCACCCACCCGGAACTCGCCTCGCGAGTCGACGCCAAACTGTCGGCCGATGAGCAGGTGAAGGTGGCCAAGGGTGGCTTCTATCCTTCCGTCGATCTGAATGCCGCCTACGGGCGTGGCTACAGCGACAACACCAACACCCGCTCGCTGACGCCGAGCGGACACAACACCGAAATTCTCAACTACACCCAGTCCGAGTTACGCCTTCGGCAAATGATCTTCGACGGTTTCAACACCGCCAACGAGGTCGAACGCACCAAGGGCGTGTCCAACTCGCGCGCCTACTACGCGCAAGGCACCGCCCAGGATCTGGCCCTGCGCACCATCGAGGTCTACCTCGAAGTGCTCAAGCGTCGTGAACTGGTGACCCTGGCCAAGAACAACCTGCAAGCGCACTTGCGCGTGAATGATCAGATCGGCCTGCGTACCCAGCGCGGCATCGGCAGCACCGCTGACTCCGATCAGTCGGTCGCCCGTAAGGCGCTGGCGCAGAACAACCTCGACACCGCTGAAGTCGATCTGGCCGACGCCGAATCGAACTTCTACGCCGTGGTCGGGCGCATGCCCGATGAACTCGAAGCGCCACCGTCGACCCGCGGCGAAATCCCCACCAGCCTGCCGGAAGCCCAGCAGAGCATGGTCGAGAACAACCCGTACCTGAAATCCGCGCAGGCGGACGTGCAGTCGGCCGAGAGCCAGTACGAAGTTGCCAAGTCGCCGTTCTACCCACGCTTCGATGCCGAAGCGGCAGTCGGTGCGAACAACAACGTGCAAGGCGATGAAGGCCACGACAACGAATGGCGCGTCGGCGTGATCATGAACTACAACCTGTTCCGCGGCGGCAGCGACAAGGCCCGTCTGGCGTCCGATGCGCACCAGATCAACCAGGCAATGGACATCCGCAACAATGCCCTGCGTCAGTTGAACGAGAACATTCACCTGGCCTGGAACGCCATGGTCAACGCGAAGAAGCAGACCCCGACCGCCCGCGAATATGCCGAGACCACCAAACGTGTGCGCGCGGCCTATCAGGATCAGTTCGGCCTTGGCCAACGCACCCTGCTCGACTTGCTCGACAGTGAAAACGAGCTCTACAACGCCAACCGTCGCTACACCGAAATCCGCTACACCGAGGAGTATTCGATGTACCGCGTGCTGGCAAATATGGGCCAGTTGCTGAGCAAGCAACGGGTGGTGCTGCCGGCAGATGCGATCGCGGCGACCGAGGTGAAGAACGAGGCGCGCCTGCCTGAACTGAAGTAAGCAAAACGCTGTGGTGGGGGAGCTTGTCGGATCGCCGCACCGTAACTCTTGAGTGCGCAGCGCTCACACTGCCGATTCCGTTAGTTGCACAGGGCTGCTGCGCAGCCCAACGGAAGCACGCTCCCTCGCCACAGGTTTTGGGCAAGTCTTACGGAGGCGATCAATATGACCAGCATGGAACCCGGTAGCACCGGGATCGATCCGCGGTTGAGCTTCGATGACCCGTTACTCGACGGTCTGTTGATCCTCTGCAAACTCCACGGCGCGACTGTCAGTCGCGCCAGCCTGAGTGCCGGGCTGCCCCTGAACAAGCAACGCCTGAGCCTGGACCTGTTGCCCCGTGCAGCGGCCCGGGCCGGTCTGCAGGCGCGCTTGCTGCGGCGTGAACTGAAAGATGTCTCAGCGCTGAATCTGCCGATTCTGTTGTTGCTCAAGGATGGGCGTACCGCTGTGCTGCGGCGTTTCGCCGACGACGGCAAGGTGCTGATTCTGCCCAGCGAAGCCGATGGCGGCGAGCAATGGGTCAGCCGTGAAGAGTTGGCCGAACACTACAGCGGCCAGGCCTTGTTCGCCCGTCCGCGCCACGAACTCGAAGACTTGCGTTCACCGCTGGTGCCGCGGGTCCACGCCTGGTTTCGCGACACCCTGAAGCTGTCGAAATGGCTGTACAGCGATGCGATCCTCGCCAGTTTCCTGATCAACCTGCTGGGCCTGATGGTGCCGCTGTTCGTCATGCAGACTTACGACCGCGTGGTGCCCAATCAAGCCACCTCGACCCTGTGGGTATTGGCGATCGGCCTGTTGATCGGCACCGGTTTCGAACTGGTGCTGCGGGTGGTGCGTGCGCACCTGCTGGACACCGCCGGCAAGAAAACCGACGTGATCCTTTCCGCGACATTATTTGAACGCATCACCGGCATGGCGATGAAGGCACGGCCAGCCACCATCGGTGGTTTCGCCCAGAGCATTCATGACTTTCAGGGCCTGCGTGAATTCCTCACGGCGGTGACCCTGACCAGCCTGATCGACCTGCCCTTCGTGGTGTTGATGCTGGTGGTGATCGGCCTGCTCGGCGGCTGGCTGGTGGTGATTCCGCTGCTGGCGTTTCCGATCACGATCATTTTTGCCCTGGCCATTCAGGTGCGCCTGCGTGACACCGTGCAAAAAAGCCTGAGCCTGGGCGCCGAACGTCAGGCGTTGCTGATCGAAACCCTCGGCGGCCTCGAAACCCTCAAGGCCTGCAGCGCCGAAAGCGAGCGCCAGCACAAATGGGAAAGCACCCACGGCGCCCTCACCCGCCTCGACAGCCATGCGCGCAACCTCTCGGCGCTGGCGACCAACGGCACGCTGTTCATCCAGCAGTTTTCCGGGATGGCGACGATTGTCGCCGGGGTCTACAGCATCATCGCCGGCAACCTCAGCGTCGGTGCGCTGGTCGCCAGCTACATGCTCGGCAGCCGCGTGCTCGCGCCGCTGGGGCAGATCGCTGGCCTGATCACCCGCTACCAGCAAGCGCAACTGACGATGAAAAGCACCGACGCGCTGATGGGCCTGCCGCAGGAGCGCGACGGCAAGCAGCGGCCACTGGAACGTACACAACTGCAAGGTGCGCTGGACGTCAGCGGCGTGACGTTTCACTACAACGGCCAGAACGCGCCGGCGTTGAGCAACGTCAGCTTCAGCATGAAACCCGGTGAGCGGATCGGCATCATCGGCCGCAGCGGTTCAGGCAAAAGCACCCTGGCGCGATTGCTGATGGGCTTCTATGAACCCGAAGAAGGCCAGTTGCTCCTCGACGGCCTCGACCTGCGGCAACTGGATGTCGCCGACCTGCGCCAGCAGATCGGCTACGTCGCCCACGACCTGCCGCTGCTGGCCGGCAGCCTGCGCGACAACCTGACCCTCGGCGCACGTTACATCAGCGATGCACGCATGCTCGAAGTCGCCGAACTGACCGGCGTCACCGAGCTCGCCCGCCAGCATCCGCAAGGTTTCGACCGCCCGGTGGGCGAGCGTGGACAATTGCTCTCCGGCGGCCAGCGCCAGGCCGTATTGCTGGCCCGGGCGCTGCTGCTCGACCCGCCGATCATGCTGCTCGACGAGCCCACCAGCGCCATGGACAACAGCAGCGAAGACCTGCTGCGCCAGAAGCTCCACGGCTGGGTGCAAGGCAAGACGCTGCTGCTGGTCACCCATCGCACCTCGATGCTGAGCCTGGTGGATCGGTTGTTGGTGCTGGACAACGGCCGGGTCGTCGCTGACGGCCCGAAAGAAGCGGTCATCGATGCACTGCGCAAGGGCCGTGTCGGCTCGGCGGCGGTCTAGGAGTTGCCCATGTCAGCTGCATCCGATGGCAAATCACGCGGCTACTTCGACAGTTTCGGCAAAAGCGCCGAAGCCGAGTTCATGCCCGAAACCGCCGGTGCTTCGTTACAGGATTCGCCGCGCTGGTCGCGGATCACCGTGTGGCTGGCGGCGGCGCTGTTGATCAGTGCGCTGGTCTGGGCCAAGTTCGCGGTGCTTGAAGAAGTGACCATGGGCGAAGGCAAAGCGATCCCATCGAGCAAGGTCCAGGTGATCCAGAACCTTGAGGGCGGCATCGTCACCGAGATTTTCGTGCGTGAAGGGCAAATGGTGAACAAGGGCGACAAGCTGTTGCGCCTGGATGACACGCGCTTCCTGTCGAACAAGGGTGAGAGCGAAGCCGACCGTTACGCCCTGACCGCGCAAGTCGAACGCCTCTCCGCCGAAGCCGAGGGGCGCCCGCTCAAGCTGTCTGACGAGGTGGTTGCCAAGGCACCACAGGTCGCCGAAGACGAACGGGCGCTGTACGACCAGCGCCAACGGCGCCTGGCCAGTGAGCAACGCACCCTCACCGAACAGCTGCGGCAGAAGACGCAGGAGCTGGCGGAGTTTCGCTCCAAACAAGGTCAGTACAGCTCCAGCCTGGCGCTGCTGCAGCAAGAGATGAACATGTCCGCGCCGCTGGTCGGCACCGGCGCGGTATCGCCAGTGGAAATACTGCGGCTCAAGCGCAGCGCGGTGGAGATTCGTGGCTCGCTGAACGCGACGACGCTGGCGATCCCCCGAGCCGAATCGGCGATCAACGAGATCAAGAGCAAGATCGACGAATCGGAACAGACCTTCCGCTCCGACGCCGCCAAGGACCTCAATCAGAAGCGCACCGACCTGTCGAAAATCACCGCCTCGAGCATCGCAATCGACGATCGCGTCAGCCGCACCACCGTGACCTCGCCGGTGCACGGGGTGATCAAGCAGCTCAAGGTCAACACCATCGGCGGCGTGGTGCAGCCGGGCAGCGACATGGTGGAAATCGTGCCGCTGGAAGACAACCTGTTGATCGAAGCCAAGGTTCGTCCGCAGGACGTCGCGTTCCTGCACCCGGGCCAGAAAGCCATGGTCAAGTTCAGTGCCTATGACTACACGATCTACGGCGGGCTGAGCGCGAAACTGGAGCTGATCGGCGCCGACACCATCACCGATGACAAGGGCAACAGCTTCTATCTGATTCAGGTCAGGACCGATAAAAACCATTTGGGCGGGGATGTGAAACCGCTGCTGATCATCCCGGGGATGGTGGCGACGGTGGACATTATTACCGGGGAAAAAAGTGTGCTGGATTATCTGCTGAAACCGGTGCTGAAGGCGCGGACCGAGGCGATGCGCGAACGGTAGGCACTGCGAACAGTGCATAGATAGATCTGACGCATTCGCGAGCAGGCTCGCTCCCACAAGGGGATGTGAGGTGAACACAGCGTTTGTGCGCAGATTCGATCAAATGTGGGAGCGAGCCTGCTCGCGAAGAGGCCAGCTCAGGCAACGACTATCTGTCCCCATGATTACGCTGAAAAACCTCCTCCCCCATCGCCGCAATCTGCCCCTCGATCAACGCCTCGAACGGCTTGAGCAACGGCGTAAACGTCGTCGGCGCCTCGAGGGTTTCCAGCGCCTGCACGATCGCCTCGATGGTCGACAACGCCCCCGGCCCCGGCGCCTTGCGCAACCGATACCGCGACACCCCGCCCTCGGCCAGTGTCACTCGGGGCAGCGCCGCCAGCAGCGAATTGAGATGGAGCATCTTGCGCGCCTTGCGCCAGGTGCCATCCGGCACCACCAGCAGCAGCGGCTCAGCGGATTCGCTGTAAGCCTGCATCGGCTGCGCATCGTCGGCGGGAAACAACAACCGCGTCTGATACCCCGGTCGGCTGAGCAGCGCCGGCAGATCCTCGAATACCTCACCGACGATCAGCTCGGCGTTGGTCAGACCCAGCGCCGCCAGTCGCGCCGTGTTCAGCGCGTGATTGACCTCGCTCGGGTGCTGCAACAGCAACACCCGGGTGCGGCTGTCGAGGCTCGGGATCAGCGGGCACAGGCAATGGGTTTGTGGGCGCAGGCAGCGCGGGCATTGGGGTCTGGACATGTTCTCAGGCCTGATTGAGCTGTGCTTTGAGCAAGTCACGGAAAGTCTGGATCAGCGGCTCGCGGCTGCGGCCCCGGCGCATGATCATCGAAAACGGCGCCTGATAACCGAAGGTCGCCGGCAGCAACACGCGCAAGTCGCCCTTGTCGGCCCAGGCCTGGGCGTAGTGTTCCGGCAGGTAGCCGATGTAGGCGCCGGACAGCACCAGAATCAGCTGCGCTTCCATACTTTCCACGGTCGCCGCGCTGTGCTTGAAACCGTGGCGCGCCAGCTCGGCCTGGCTCCAGTAACCCCGGCCGACCATGCGTTGCTGGGTGATGACTTGCTCGGGAATCCGCCGCTCGTTGAACAACGGGTGCCGGCTGCTGCAATACAGCCAGTGCTGCTCACGGTACAGCGGCATGTAGACCAGACCGCTCATGCGCGTGGAAAACGCACCGATGGCCAGATCGAGGCGGTTGTCCTGCACGCCGAGTTGCAGTTCGTACGGGCTCATCACCGACAGGTGCAAATGCACCGCCGGGTGTTCCTGGCTGTAGGCGCCGATGGCTTCGGCGAACGGCAGGGCCTTGTCGCTGACGGTGGAGTCGATCACACCGAGGTTGAGCGTGCCACGCAGCTCACCCTTGAGCGCGGCGGCGTACTGCTCGAAGCCTTCGAGTTCGGCCAGCAGGCGCAGGGTTTCCTGATGGAACAGCTCACCCTTGCTGGTCAGACTGAACCCGCCCCGCCCGCGATGGCACAACACCAGACCGAGCGCCGCTTCGAGCTGGCTCATGTAGGTGCTGATCGCCGAGGTCGACAGGTTGAGTTCCTGCTGCGCATTGGCGAAGCCCTGATGCCGCACGACGCTGACGAAGATGCGCAATAGTTTCAGGTCAGGTAAAGCGTTGGCCATGTCTACTCCATCACAAGAAACACACGGTGCGTCTGGAAACACACCCTCCCTGTGGGAGCGGGCTTGCTCGCGAAGGCGTCGTGTCAGTTGACATCCATGATGCTGACACACCGTATTCGCGAGCAAGCCCGCTCCCACAGGGGCATCCTGTTCACCCCGGTGAACAGCACTGAGTCTATCTCCAGCCTCGGCATTAGTTTAGAAAAATCTGAACTAAGTATTTGCCCGTAGCGATTCTTCCCCTCCACTACATTTCGCAGAATCGGCCCCACAGCGGCGTCCGAACCTGTGTTGAACGGTGCGCCGACATAAATAAAACAAAGACGATGAGGCCCTACCCGTGGACAAGATTCTTCACCAACCACTGGGCGGCAACGAAATGCCGCGCTTCGGCGGCATCGCCACCATGCTCCGACTCCCCCATGTACCGACCGCTGCCGGCCTGGACGCTGCCTTCGTTGGCGTGCCTCTGGACATCGGTACTTCGCTGCGCCCAGGCACCCGCTTCGGGCCGCGCGACATCCGCACCGAATCGGTGATGATCCGCCCGTACAACATGGCCACCGGCGCCGCGCCGTTCGACTCGCTGTCGGTCGCCGACATCGGTGACGTGGCGATCAACACCTTCAACCTGCTCGACGCCGTGCGCATCATCGAAGAAGCCTACGACAACATCCTCGAGCACAACGTGATCCCGATGACCTTGGGTGGCGACCACACCATCACCCTGCCGATCCTGCGTGCCATCCATAAAAAGCACGGCAAGGTCGGTCTGGTGCACATTGATGCGCACGCTGACGTCAACGATCACATGTTCGGCGAGAAGATCGCTCACGGCACGACCTTCCGTCGTGCCGTCGAAGAAGGTCTTCTGGACTGCGACCGCGTGGTGCAGATTGGTCTGCGCGCGCAGGGTTACACCGCTGACGACTTCAACTGGAGCCGCGATCAGGGCTTCCGCGTGGTGCAGGCCGAAGAGTGCTGGCACAAGTCGCTGGCACCGCTGATGGCCGAAGTGCGCGAAAAAGTCGGCGGCGGCCCGGTGTACCTGAGCTTTGACATCGACGGCATCGACCCGGCCTGGGCGCCGGGCACCGGCACCCCGGAAATCGGAGGTCTGACGACCATTCAGGCGATTGAAATCGTCCGTGGCTGCCAGGGCCTCGACCTGATCGGCTGCGATCTGGTAGAAGTCTCGCCCGCTTATGACACCACCGGCAACACCTCGCTGCTGGCCGCCAACCTGCTGTACGAAATGCTCTGCGTACTGCCTGGCGTGGTCCACCGCTGAGGGTTCGGTCATGAACGAACGTGATCAGGTTCTGAAGGCGGCCGCCGATCTGGTGTCGGCTTTCGCCCGCAACGATCGCGAGGCTTACTTCGGCGCGTTCAGCGCCGATGCGAGCTTCGTGTTCTACACCCTCGAACAGCCCCTGCTGTCGCGCGATGCCTATCAGGCCTTGTGGGACAGCTGGCGCGCCGAGGATGGCTTCGAGGTGCTTTCCTGCACCTCAAGCAACGCCTTCGTCAGCCTGCTGGGTGACGTGGCGGTGTTTATCCATGACGTGGCCACCGAGCTGCGCATGCAAGGGGAGCAACACTTCAGCCAGGAGCGCGAGACGATTGTTTTCAAGAAACAAGCGTCGAGCCTAGAACAACAAGGCCATTGGCTGGCCTGCCATGAACATTTGTCCGCAATGCCGGAAGGGCTGCCATCCCCTTAGCCAAGACAGGTGACGCTCACGCACGATGAGCGCGCCTTTATGATCGGAGCAGATCATGAATAACAACAACAACGACCAAAGCCTTACGCAAATTGAAACCCACGGGGTCGAGCAGATCCCGGACAACGAACGCACCGCGGGCCCGACGGATCTGTTCCGGATGATCTTCGGTGGTTCGAATACCTTTGCCACCGCCGTGCTCGGCAGTTTCCCGGTGCTGTTCGGTCTGTCTTTTCAGGCCGGCGTCTGGGCGATTGTGTCGGGCGTGCTGCTCGGCTCGCTGATCCTCGCACCGATGGGCCTGTTCGGCCCGATCAACGGCACCAACAATGCCGTGTCGTCTGGCGCACACTTCGGCGTGCACGGGCGGATCGTCGGTTCGTTCCTGTCGCTGTTGACCGCTATCGCGTTTTTCTCGCTCTCGGTGTGGAGTTCGGGGGATGCGCTGATCGGTGGTGCGAAACGCCTGATCGGTCTGCCGGAAACCGACCTGACCCTGGGCCTGGCCTACGGTCTGTTCGCGATTCTGGTACTGACCGTGTGCATCTACGGCTTCCGTTTCCTGCTGTGGGTGAACAAGATCGCGGTGTGGAGCGCCAGCCTGTTATTCCTGCTGGGCATCTTCGCCTTCGCCGGCCCGTTCGACGTCAACTACGCCGGTACCGTGAACCTCGGTCAGCCAGGCTTCTGGGCAGCGTTCATCGGCGCGGCGCTGGTCGCGATGAGCAACCCGATTTCCTTCGGTGCGTTCCTCGGCGACTGGTCACGCTACATTCCGCGTGACACGTCCAAGCAGCGGATCATGGCGGCGGTGGTGCTGTCACAGATCGCCACGTTCATCCCGTTCCTGTTCGGCCTGGCCACCGCGACCATCGTCGCGATCAAGGCGCCGGACTACATTGCGGCCAACAACTACGTGGGCGGCCTGCTGGCGGTGTCGCCGAGCTGGTTCTTCCTGCCGGTGTGCCTGATTGCGGTGATCGGCGGCATGTCCACCGGCACCACCTCGCTGTATGGCACCGGGCTGGACATGTCCAGCGTGTTCCCGCGGGTGCTGTCGCGGGTCAAGGCAACGCTGCTGATCGGCGTGCTGTCGATTGCCTTCATCTTCATCGGACGCTTCGCGGCCAACCTGGTGCAGAGCGTGTCGACCTTCGCCGTGCTGATCATCACCTGCACCACGCCATGGATGGTGATCATGATCATCGGTCTGCTGGTGCGTCGCGGCTTCTATTGCCCGGATGACCTGCAAGTGTTCACTCGCGGCGAACAGGGCGGACGCTACTGGTTCAGCCACGGCTGGAACTGGCGTGGTCTGGGTGCGTGGATTCCGAGCGCAGCGGTCGGCTTGTGCTTCGTCAATCTGCCGGGGCAGTTCGTTGGCCCGCTGGGTGAAATGGCCGGCGGTATCGACATCAGTTTGCCGGTGACGCTGGGCCTGGCGTCGGTGGTGTACCTGACGTTGCTGAGCCTGTTCCCGGAACCGCGGGAAGTGTTCGGCCCGCAGGATGCGCGCAGCCAAGGCGCGTCAGCACCGGCCAAATCGGCACTGCGCCAGGCGGCCTGAAGAAACACACACCTTCTGTGGGAGCGGGCTTGCTCGCGAAAGCGATCTGTCAGTCACATCACGTTTGAATGTGCCGACGCCTTCGCGAGCAAGCCCGCTCCCACAAGGGCAAATCGAATTCAGCCTCACATAAAAAAGACAATCGGAGACACGCCATCATGGCTTTGGATTTATTCGTCGTCCTCATCTACGCCGCCGGCATGCTCTTGCTCGGCTACTTCGGCATGCGCAAGGCCAAGACCAACGAGGACTTTCTGGTCGCCGGACGTAATCTGGGGCCGAGCCTGTACATGGGCACCATGGCCGCGACCGTGCTTGGTGGTGCGTCCACCGTCGGCACCGTACGTCTGGGCTACGTCCACGGCATCTCCGGCTTCTGGCTGTGCGCGGCACTGGGTTGCGGCATCGTGGCGCTGAACCTGTTCCTCGCCAAACCGCTGCTGAAACTGAAGATCTACACCGTTACCCAGGTTCTGGAAAAACGCTACAACCCGATGGCCCGCTCGGCGAGCGCGGCGATCATGCTGGCCTACGCACTGATGATCGGCGTGACCTCGATCCTCGCCATCGGCACCGTGCTGCAAGTGCTGTTCGGTCTGCCATTCTGGGTCTCGGTATTGCTCGGCGGTGGTGTGGTGGTGATCTACTCGGCCATCGGCGGCATGTGGTCGCTGACCCTGACCGACATCGTCCAGTTCATCATCAAGACCGTGGGCCTGATGTTCATCCTGTTGCCGATCTGCCTGTACCGCGTTGGCGGCTGGGACGAGTTGGTGCTGAAACTGCCGGCGACCGCCTTCAGCTTCACCACCATCGGCTGGGACACGATCATCACCTACTTCATGATCTACTTCTTTGGCATCCTGATTGGTCAGGACATCTGGCAACGGGTGTTCACCGTCAAGACCGCCAAAGTCGCCCAGTACGCCGGCAGCATCGCGGGCATCTACTGCATCGTCTATGGCCTGGCCTGCGCACTGATCGGTATGGCCGCGCACGTGCTGATCCCCGATCTGGACAACGTCAACAACGCCTTCGCCGCCATCGTCAAACTGTCGCTGCCGGACGGCATCCGTGGCCTGGTGATCGCCGCTGCTCTGGCAGCCATGATGTCCACCGCCAGCGCCGGCCTGCTCGCCGCCGCCACCACCCTGACTGAAGACCTGCTGCCGAAACTGCGTGGCGGCAAGCAATCAAGCCTGGCCATCAACCGCTTGTTCACTTTGCTCACCGGAGTCGTCGTGCTGGGTATCGCCCTGGTGGTGAATGACGTGATCAGCGCCCTGACCCTCGCTTACAACCTGTTGGTAGGCGGCATGCTGATCCCGCTGATCGGTGCGATCTTCTGGAAACGTGCGACCACCGCCGGCGCCATCGCCAGCATGGGCCTGGGCTTTGCTACCGCGCTGCTGTTCATGTTCAAGGACGGTCTGGACGCCAACACCCCGATCTACTACAGCCTGGCTGTGGGCCTGATCAGTTTTGTGGTGGTCAGCCTTTTCTCCCGCCGTCCTGCGACGATGGCGAGCGCGATCTAAGCTTTGATGTAACGACTTGATGCTTTCTTCGACGGGTGTGGCGCGGGCGTGTCCTCCCTTATTTCCTGCACCGGGTTGCGCCTAAAAGCGAGCCAGGCAAGGCGCAGTCCGTAGGTAAGGGTTGTTTCCTTGCCAAGGACTGCAACGCAGCCTGGCTCGCTTTTAGGCACAACCCGGAGGGCCGGAGCTGATGTCGTGCAGGGCTGCGTTGCTCGGAGCTTATTTGGAAAACCAAACTACGCTCCTCGCGCCTTGCCCTGCACGACATCAGATCCGGCGCGGTGCAGGAAATAAGGGAGGACACGCCCACTTGCCACACCCGTTTTTTTCGTCTGGAGAAAAGGCCTTATGAAGATCGTTTCGCGCGATCAATGGTTTGAAGTGCAAAACCTGAGCGACGGCATCCGGCTGATTCACGAGCCGTACATCCGCCCGTTCTACCGCTGCAACCTGTGGCATGTGCAGGGCCGCGACAAAGACCTGCTGCTCGACAGCGGCTCGGGGCTGGTCAGCCTGCGCGAACAGTTGCCGTGGCTCACCGAACGGCCGCTGGTGGCCGTCGCCAGTCATTGCCACTTCGACCACATCGCCGGGCATCACGAATTCGCCGAACGCCTGGTGCATCGCGCCGAGGCGGATATTCTTGCCGCGCCGGATGGCGAGAACGACTTGAGCCGGGCCTTCGTCGGTGACGACATGTTCGAAGCACATCCGGACTGCCCGTTGTGCTACGCCGAATACCGGGTCAAGGCCGCTCCGGCTACCGGGTTTGTCGAGGACGGCGACGTGCTCGATCTGGGTAATCGCACGCTGCAAGTGCTGCACACGCCAGGACATTCGCCGGGCGGGATCAGCCTGTATGAGGCGGCCAGCGAAACCTTGTTCAGCGGCGACATCATCTACGACGGGCCGCTGATCGAAGACGCTTACCACTCCAATCTGCAAGATTACGCCACCAGTCTGCGGCGCTTGCAGGCATTGCCGATCCGCACGGTGCATGGCGGGCACTTCGGCAGTTTTTCCGGTGGGCATTTGCGCTCGATGATTGACGAATGGTTGCGCGGCCACGCTTGAGGCCTGCTGTAATCAGTCAAAACAACGACGAATACATCTGCCATGAGAAGAGCCGCCGTGCGTGCCGCGGTACACCGCTACATCCGGCGCCTGCTGGAAACCCGCGAATTCAACGACCACACCAGTCTGGTGCAATTAGGGCTGGAAACGGCGGATATCGAAGACCTGATCTTCCACCTGGAAGATGAATTCGGACTGACGGCATTCACCGCCGAAGAGGATCACATGCTCAAGACCGCGAAAACGGCGAATGACTTGAGCAGGTTTCTGATTGAGATCGGGCGCCACTGAGAGGCAGTGCCAAACACATCTATCGGGATGAGATGAAACCCTGTGGCGAGGGAGCTTGCTCCCGCTCGGCTGCGCAACAGCCGCAAACACAGAACATGCGATTGATCATATACAACCGGGCCGAATGGTTTTGGCGCCGCTTCGCAGCCCAGCGAGAGCAAGCGCCCTCGCCACAAATAGCCCGGTGCTTTTTGGCTTAACGGCGACGCGGCTGGCGCCGGCGCTGTTCGTCATCGGTGCGGATTGGTACGGGTTGCAGAGGCGGTTCGATCAAGCCGAGGGCAACACCCAAATCGTGTAGCCAGTTCTGAATTTTCTCTTTCATCGTCATGCCCCCTTCAGGGTAGTGCTGAGCGACCGGAATTCTGAGGCCGCTTCGCACTGATAATAGTCCGAAGTCCTACGCAATGCTCGGCCAAATCCGCAATGATCTGTTACTGAATTGAACAGAATTCCGATCGGTTGGTTCACCCCGCCTGCCGGGGTTCATCCGATGCCACGGGATAGAGCGCCTGCTGTTGTTCAATCCAGGCATTGAGGTTGGCCCCGACCATGCCCTTGCGCCACATGAGCCACGTTGTCGCACTGGCGAACGGCTCGGCCAACGGGTGCACCGCAACGCTCTCGCGCCCCGGCAAACTGGCAAGCATCGACTCCGACATCAGCGCCACGCCGCTGCCGGCAATCACACAGGCGAGCATGCCTTGATAGGACTCGATCTCCATCGCCCGGCCCATCGCCGCCTGATAATGAACAAACCACGCCTCCAGCCGTGCGCGATAAGCGCAGCCATGACGAAAGGTGAACACCGCCCTGCCCTCGACCTCCTTGGCGCTGCGGATCGGCGGGTGATCGGCCTCGCTGATCAGCACCAGACGCTCGTCGCACAGCGGCACGCCGTCAATGCCCGCCAACTGTGGAGGGCCGTCCACCAACGCCGCATCGAGGCGCCCGGACACCAGACCTTCGAGCAACTCACCGCTAGGCCCCGACTGCACTTGCAGGTTCACCGCCGGGTATTGCTTGTGATAGCGCGCCAGCAACGCCGGCAAATGGATCGCCGCCGTGCTGTACAGCGTGCCGAGGACAAAATCCCCCACCGGTTGCCCGCCCATCACCGCCGCACTGGCCTGATCGCGCAGGGCGAACAGTTTGCCGGTGTAGTCCAGCAGGACTTTTCCCGCAGGCGACAGCTGCAAACGCTGACGCTCGCGGACGAACAGTTCGACACCCAATTGCTCTTCCAGCTGCTTGAGCCGGGTCGACAGGTTGGACGGCACCCGGTGCAGACGCTCGGCGGCGCGGGTGATCGAACCTTCCTCGGCCACCGCCTGAAAGATCCGCAATTGGCTGAACTCCACAAGCCTTCTCTAAAACAGAACAAGTTACTCACTATTATTCAATTTTAAAGAAAGTCAATCGGTTCTAGCCTGACGGTCATTGCTCCTTCAAAGGAATCCAGACCATGTCGCCACTGATTCGCTTATCCGCCTGTTTCGTCGCCCTGATGATGGCCATGGGCATCGGGCGCTTCGCCCTCACCCCGCAAATGCCGCACCTGCTCAGCGAAGGCCAGGTCGACCTGACCGCCGCCGGTCTGATCGCGGCGGCCAACTACCTCGGCTACCTGCTCGGCGCGGTGGACGCAATGTTCGCCCATCGTCCGCAGCAAGTGCAGCGCCGTTTGCACGGTGGCTTGTGGCTGTGTGTGCTGCTGACCCTCGCATCGTTCTGGGCCAACGGCTTCTGGTCGCATCTGTTGCTGCGCTTTGGCACCGGGGTGGCGAGTGCCTGGGTGCTGGTGATGATTACTGCACTGAGCCAGCCACTGGCGGCTGCGGCGGGTCGGCCACGGCTGGGCGCGCTGGTATTTGCCGGGCCTGGGCTGGGAATTTTTCTGACAGGGTTGCTGGCGCTGGTCTCACACCTGCTGAATCAGACGTCGGCCACGCTGTGGCTGATTTACGCCGCCGTGGCGCTGCTGATGTTGCTGGGGATCGTACGGATCCTGCCACAACCGGGCATTCACACGCCGGCCACCACGCTCAATGTCAGTCACTCGAATCGCGGCATCCCGCGACTGGCAGCGGTGTATGCACTCTACGGTGTGGGTTACATCATTCCGGCCACGTTTCTCTCGCAAATGGCCAATGCGCAGTTTCACGGACAATGGCAGGCCGACCTGTTCTGGCCGTGCTTCGGCCTCGGCGCCGCGGTTGGTGTGCTGCTGGTGAGCCTGCGTCGCCACGATCCGAACACCACGCGCCACTGGCTGACGGCAACCTTGTGGCTACAGGCGCTTGGGGTCTTTGCCTGTCTATTGGGCAGCGGTTATGGCCTGGCGCTGGGCGTGATGTTGTGCGGCATGCCGTTCCTGGCCTGCATGCAACTGGTGATGCAACGTTCGCGGGAACTGGCGCCGCACGCCACCCAACGCAACGCCGGCCTGCTGACCGCGTGCTTCGCCGTCGGCCAGCTCAGCGGTCCGTTGCTGGCGGCGCTGAGCAGCCATTTCAGCGGTGGCCTGCAACCGGCACTGGTAATCGCCGGCAGCGGTTTGCTGATTGCCGGCGGGTTGGCCCTGCAAGCATCTACTGCTGACCGAGCGCTTTGCGCAAACGCCGACGCACCCACTGCTCAGCACTGACAAAAGTGATGCCGAGCAACACCAGCACCGCGCCGATGACGAAGTTCGCGCTCAGTTGTTCACCGAGCAATACCACACCGAAGGTGACGCCAAACAACGGCGTCATGAACGAAAACACCGCCAGATTGGCCGCCAGATAACGCCGCAGCAACCAGAACCAGGTCAGGTAACTGAAAAACGACACCACCAGGCCCTGGAACAACACGCTGGCAACCGCCACGGTGGTCAGGCTGACGTGAGTGATCTGGCCGCTGAACAACGCAATCAACAACAGGCCGACGAAGCCGACGATCAACTGATAGAACAGGGTCAACGTCACCGGTGCTTCCGACAGCCGCGAAGCGCGCACCACCACGGTGGTCGCGCCCCAGCAGGCGCCGGCCAATACCCCGAACGCATCACCCAGCAGCATGCGCCGGTCGAGGTTGTCCCACGACACACCGCCGGCGAAGGCAATGGCGATACCAATGAATGCCAGCAGAATCCCCATCCACTGCAGCGGCCGCAGGCGTTCGCTGGCCAGCAGAAAGTGCACGCCGAGTGCAGTGAATATCGGCGCGGTGTAGAGGAACACCGACATGTGCGCGGCCGTGGTCAGTTGCAGGCCTTCGGCGATGAAGAAGAACTCCAGGCCAAACAGTGCGCCGGCCAGTAAACCTCCGCGCCAGGTGTTGCCCACCTGATCCCAGCCGCCCTTCCAGCACAGCAACAGGCCGACCAGTAACGCGGAAATCCCCGAGCGACCGGCCGCCTGCATCACTGGCGCGATGTCCGGCGCGGCCCACTTGATCATCACTTGCTGCACGCCCCAGATCAGGCACAGGCCGATCATTACCTGCAAGGCAAAACCGTCGGCATTGCGCCGCTCGACACTCACCGCAATACCTCGAACACACACAACATGGCAGCCATCCAATGGTCAAAAATCGGTGTCAGGGATTATCAATCAGCCGGGCAGAAAAAGCCGTCTGGAAAAGACATTTAGTTTGTCTGTTGCGTCAGCGGTGAATGGCTGTCGGCTGTGCCGCCATTCGCGAGCAAGCCCGCTCCCACAGTAGACAGCACGCCACCTGTGGGAGCGGGCTTGCTCGCGAAGGCGTCGGTCAAAACAACAAAAATTACGGGGCTGACTACATAAATCGCTTCGCTGCTAGAAAACCGACCGAGCAGGCAACAGCCGTGGCAAACGTCCCCCACGCCCAATCCATCAAACTCACCTGCACCGACCAGCCACGCAACGTCGCCCAATTGGTCAGGTCATACGTGCCGTACGCCACCAGTCCCAACAACGCCCCCATGCGCGCCGCGCGTTGCCAGCTCAGCGCCGGCAACACCACAAATTGCACGCAACCAAAAACGTACAGGCAATAAAAAACCGCTGCCGGTAACAGCAGCGGTTTTTCGAGCATCAGCGAACCGAGCAGTTCGCGGTAGGTCGGCGCCATCAACAGGCCAAGCCAGAGGCCATCGAGCAGAAGAAACGCCACCAGGGTGGCGCCGTAGGCAATCAGTGCTTTTTTCATCTGCCCGACCTCAAGTGAACCCATACAACATGGGCTCCGCAGGTCTCAGGTTAGTTCAATGCGATCGGCGTGAATGACGATCTTGCCGTCCTTGTACAGCGAACCAATGGCCTTCTTGAAGTTGCCCTTGCTGACCCCGAACAGGCTGCTGATCAGGGCTGGATCGCTCTTGTCACTGACCGCCAGCGTGCCGTTGTTATCGCGCAGTTTGGCGAGGATCTTCGAACTCAGGCTGCTGGCCGCTTCCTGGCCAACCGGTTGCAGGCTGAGGCTGATCTTGCCATCGGCGCGTACTTCCTTGATGAACCCCTTCTCACTCATGCCGGAACGCATGAACTTGAAGATTTCATTCTTGTGGATCAGGCCCCAGTGCTTGTTGTTGATGATCGCCTTGAAGCCCATGTCGGTGGCTTCGGCAACCAGCAGGTCAACTTCCTGCCCGGCACTGTAGTTGGCCGGGGTCTTGTCGAGGTAGCGATCCAGACGTGCAGTGGCGGTGATGCGGCGCGTGTGCTTGTCGAGGTAGACGTGCACCACACAGTATTCGCCCGCGGTCATCTGGCGCTTTTCTTCGGAGTACGGAAGCAACAGATCTTTCGGCAGGCCCCAATCGAGGAACACGCCAATGCTGTTGACTTCAACTACTTTCAGGCTGGCAAATTCACCGACCTGAACTTTTGGTTTTTCAGTGGTGGCGAGAAGTTTGTCTTCACTGTCCAGATAAATAAAAACGTTGAGCCAGTCTTCATCTTCGCTGGGAATATCTTTAGGGATATAACGGTTGGGCAAAAGAATTTCGCCGTCGGCACCGCCGTCCAGATATAAACCGAAGTTAGTGTGTTTAACCACTTGCAAACTGTTGTAACGCCCGACTAAAGCCATTTTCCAAAACCCTCATTGCGTGGCGGCATTCTACCCGGTTTTGCCCGTTTCGTTCGCTGACTGAGCACCCGGTTCAAGAAAATCGTCGGGACGCCTTGATTTTCCTCGGGTTGGCACGGGCGGCTCGCCATTCGTCTGGCCAACGCACGGCCTGCTGCGCCGTTTCATTCGAGATAATTTCAGTTACGACAAATAAATGTTCTTATTTAAAACAGTAGCTTAGGGGGATATTTCGGATAATTAATCGAGAATAATCCACCCACGCACTTGGTTATTCCCGGGGATATTTATCAAGCAATTGTCAAGTGATTCCTGTACGATGCCTGGCCGAGTTACTTTTCTACAGGTTAATGGCCGCCATGCGTGTAAAAGCATCCACCAGCAAAGCAAAGCCAGCTCCAGCCGTTGAAACCAGCGAATCGATCAACGATCAGATCGCAGCGTTCCTCAAGTCCGGCGGCGAAATCCAGCAAATTGCCAAAGGCGTCAGCGGCCAGACGTTCGGCCCGTCCAAGCAGATCAGCCTGGGCAAGAAGTAATACCCGGTAATACACCCGTCCTGAGACGCTTTGAGCTTCGAAGCGTCTGGACTGGCACCCGCGCCACACCCTTTCTGTTTAATTAATCCGCAAAAATCGACGAACGGCCATCGACCCCGATGATTCGCCGGTATCCTTTCACGCGTCTAGATCAAGCGTTTCAGCAGGCCCGACGTCCTGCGCTCGCTGTTCATGGAGTGACGCATGCTCAAATCCATCTGTTTATTGTTTGTAGGCCTGCTGGCCTGCTCATCGGCGCACGCGCAGATTTTCCAGCGCGAGCTCGGCGACTTCGACCTCAAACTCGGCACCACCCCCAGCCGCAGCATGGCCCAGGGACTGGTCAAGCCGTCCGCAGTCGGCTCCTTCCACGGCGGCCTCGACCTCAGCCACGACAGTGGCCTGTATGTCGGCCAATACGCGCCCAGCATGGGCATCACTCCCGGCAAGAACCTCGAGATCGATTCCTACGTCGGCTTTAAACAACCTTTCGATCAGACCCTCGGCTACGAAGTCGGGATGATCCACTACAGCTATCCCAAGGTAGACACCCTCGACAGCCAGGAGCTGTTCGGCGGTCTGACCCTGCTCGGCAGTCGCTTTGGCGTAGCGTTCAGCAATGATCCGGATAAACAGAACAACACGCTGTTCGCCGACCTTGGCGGCAACCAGCCGTTCGGCATCGGAATCAGCATGAAATACACCACCCATCAGCTGAACTCGCCGGTCTCGGTGGACGGTGGCTACGTCAGCAGTTTTACCGATTGGTCGGTGAAACTTTCCCGGCCATTCATGGGCATCGACCTCGACCTGATCTACAGCAACTCCAGCCTCAGCGGCAGCGATTGCTCGGCCTACTCCGGACACAACAGCGAGTGCGACGGGCTGGTCACACTCAAGGCCGCACGCGCGTTCTATTGATCGGCTGAACTGCCGGGAGCATCCTGCGTTCACATAAGAATCAGACGCCAGGCTTTCGCAAGGATCCGCTCATGTCTCGCTGGTTCAAACACCTCGCCACCCTGCTGATCTTCACCCTCGCCCTCGGCGCCTGCAGCCGCGTTGGCCTGGCCTATCGCAATCTCGACGTGATTATCCCGTGGACGCTCGGCGACTACCTGGACATGAACGGCGAGCAAAAGGACTGGTTCAACGAACGTCTCAAGGAACACCTGAACTGGCACTGCACCACACAGTTGCCGGGTTACCTCGACTGGCTGGATCGCTTGCAGGGCATGGTTGAAACCAATCAGGTGACCGACGCCGCACTGCAAGCACGCACCGTGGAGGCCAAAAAGGCCATCGCTGACACCGCGCGCCAGATCACGCCATCGGCCATCGAATTGCTGCAAGGGCTGGACGACAAACAGGTCGCTGAAATGAACGACGCCTTTGCCAAGGATCTGCGCAAGCGTCAACAGGAATACGTCAAACCGCCACTGGCCCAGCAGATCGCCGAACGCGGCGCACGCATGGACAAGCGCCTGACCGATTGGCTCGGCCCATTGAGCGTCACCCAGGAGCAACGGGTGATGGCCTGGTCAACCGCGCTGGGCGATCAGAACACCCAGTGGATCGCCAACCGCGCGCACTGGCAGCAGCAATTCAGCGCGGCCGTTGCCCAGCGTAAAAGTCCCGAATTCCCACAACGGATCGAGACGCTTCTGGTCAATCGCGAGCGTTTATGGACACCGGACTATCAAAAGGCCTACGCCAACACCGAAGCCCAGGCGCGTGCGCTGGCGGTTGATCTGATGGCGCAGAGCACGCCGCAGCAACGGCAGCGGTTGTTGAAGAAGATCGAGGGGGTACGCAAGGACTTCAATGATCTGAAGTGCCTCAAGGCTGCGCAAAAACCTTAAACAAGATGCCAGTCCAATGTGGCAGCGGGCTTGCTCGCGAAGGCGCTGGGTCATTCACCATTAATGTGTCTGATGCACCGCATTCTCGAGCAAGCCCGCTCCCACTGGAGGCCTGTCAGGCAATCTGCGCTTTGGACGCCACTTCATCAAACGTCGCTTCATCCAGCGCGTCCTGCTGATCATCCAGCACCTGCCGCGGGTGGTCATTGCCGGGAATGCTGCTATCGATCAGGCTCAACAGGCTAGCGCCACGCGCCGTCAGCACGAAATTGTTGCCCGTGCTGCCCTGATCATCTGGACGAGGTTCGATATACCCGCGCAAAAGCAGCAACCGTTCATATTCACAGGCCAGCGTTTTCAGGTGATCCAGATTCTCGATCGGCTCGCCCGCGCTGGCTTTTTGCGCCGCATAGTCCTCGGCGTACGCCCGAGGGGCGAAGCTGTGGCCGGCGCTGTTCTGCACTTCGTGCAGCAAGCGTTCAATCAAATCCCAGTTATAAGTCGTCATCCTGATTCAACCTCCGGTGCGCGTGATTAATGGCGCGTTCATAGGTTGTGACCGGAGCCTGTCGCAGCCGTTCAGCTGCATTTCACGCCTCGACCGACCGGCGGTCTGTCGATTTGCCCATGGGTTAAACGACTAGTCTGACAAACACGGTTTGAACTTCCGCAGGAGAAATCATCATGAACGTTGAGAATCATCCGGTGGTGTCGGGTGAAGAATGGCTTGCTGCACGAAAACAACATCTGGCTGACGAGAAAGCCTTCACCCGGGAGCGCGACCGCCTCAGCGCCCGGCGTCGCGCCCTGCCGTGGGTGAAAGTCGACGAGGACTACCGCTTTCACGGCCCCAACGGCGAACTGAAGCTGGCCGACCTGTTCGGCAAACACAGCCAACTGATCGTTTACCACTTCATGTTCGCCAAGGACTGGGAGGAAGGCTGTCAGGGCTGCTCGTTCCTGTCCGATCACATCGACGGCGCCAACCAGCATCTGGCCCATCACGACATTGCCGTGGTGGCCGTCTCCCACGCGCCATTCGGACAGTTTCAGGCCTTTAAACGGCGCATGGGCTGGAAATTCGACTGGGTGTCGTCAGACGGTTCCGATTTCAACTACGACTTTGGCGTGTGCGCCCGGGAGGGCGACGCCAAGGCCGGAAAGGCGACGTACAACTACGAAAAAACTGACAGTGCCGAAGAAGAAATGCCGGGGCTGAGCGTGTTTTATCGCAATCAGGCCGGAGAGATTTTTCACACCTATTCAACCTACGCCCGTGGGCTGGACATGCTGGTCGGTGCCTACAACTACCTGGACCTGACGCCCAAGGGCCGCAATGAAGACGAGATCATGGAGTGGGTGCGCCATCATGATCAGTATGAGCGTGCCAGCAAGTCCGGTTGCTGCCACGGCGGCGAATAGCAACCTGTACCGGCGAGCCTGACTGAACTTTTCAGCGCCCCAAGGCCTCCACCGGTTAACCCGCCTTATCCGGAACGGAGGCCTGCCCCCATGAAAACCCTGCTCAAGCTGACCCTCGCCGCCACCTTCGCCTGCTCCCTGCCCGTGTGGGCCTGCACGCCCGAGGAAGCCACCGCCAAACGTGAACAACTGGCCAAGGAAGTCTCCAGGCTCACCGAACAGAATCCGGCGAAGGCCAAGGAAATCAACGCCGAGCTGCAGAAGATGGACCTTGGTACCGCCAGCGCCGATCTGCCGGACAAGTGTCAGCTGATTGATCAGCGCTTGAAAGAACTCGACTCGGCCGAGAAGAAAACCGAGGGTTGATCATAGCTAATCAACAAATCGCAGCCTGCGGCAACACCCGTCCGGCTGCGTTTTTTTACCCTTGAAAATGCATTTGTGCATTTATTTATTTGCACAAATGCATATACGTGACTACGGTTAGTTCGAGCAAGGAGATCGGCACCAGCCATCGAACATGGCAACCGTTAGCCACCGATCGCTCGGCAATACCGCAACACCCCACACAAGCTGGATGCTTGTTTTCATTCATGGAGGACTGAAAAATGTTAACCACTCAAGCAACATCGTTCACCGGCGAGAGCCTGCCAAGGTGCCTCGTCGGCCACCTGCTCGACCCGCAACTGGTCGAAGTTGAAACCGCAGCGCATACATCTGCACTGGCCGCCGCCAGCCTCAACTTCACGATGCAGAAACAGACTCAGACCAACTGGTGCTGGGCAGCCGTTTCCGCCTCGGTCGGCAACTACTACGGCACCGGGTCCTGGACCCAGTGCGGTGTCGCCAGTACCCAACTGGACCGCAATTGCTGCAATCAGCCGGGACCGTGCAACGTCTACGGCTATCTGGATTCGGCCCTGCAAACCACCCGTAGCTACAACGGCATGAATCAGGGTTCGCTGCAGATGTCGGCCATCCAGAACCAGATCAACATGGGCCGCCCGGTCGGCCTGCGCTGTGCCTGGTACGGCGGCGGTGCGCACTTCCTGACGATTTATGGCACCAACGGCAACTACGTGCTGGTCGCCGACTCGATCTACGGTTACTCGACCCGTGCACTGAACGCGTTCCCCGGTTCATACAACGGCGGCGGCAACTGGACCCACACTTACTTCACCGCAAAAAACTAGGAGGGCGACATCATGCAACTGACTTATCCAAAGGCGCCTTCCAACGGCGTTCAGACCCTGCGTCCGGCGCTGCAAGCCGCACTGCAAACCCAAGGCTTGGGCATCAATCGCCAATTCGCCAACGCCACACCAGCGAAGATCAGCCTGAGCGAAGCCTATCGTGGTTATTCGCTGACGCTGGACGACCTGAGCCAGGGCAAAGGCCTGCGGGATGCGCGTACCGGTGACTGGCACTACCTGGTGTTTGCCGACGGCGTGACCATTGCCGATGCGCAACTGGCGGAGGTTCGCGGCCACGTCGAGTTCTCTTCGCTGAACCATGGCAGCCGGGCCACCGACACCGTGGGCGCATTGAAACTGGCAGAACAGGCGCCGCAACTGCAAGGCAAAACCGTCGAATTGCGCGTGCTGTTTGTTTCGGCCCTGCACGTCGTGGCGATCTGGCTGCATGCGGACGGCGAGGATGTGCTGATTCCGATCGAGCCTACACCCAAGGCGCTGGGCGACTCGCGGTTGTACAGCGAAGCGGCGCTGTTGGCACTGCTCAAACCGGCGGCTGATCGCGCCAAACAACGCTTTGACGCCGATACCAGTGGGCAACTGGGCAGCTGACAAACGCTGCGTATAAAAAAACCCGGACACTGTCCGGGTTTTTTATTGGCCGCTGAAGGCGACTTACTCAGCCGCAGGCTCTGCCGGCTTGCGACGCTTGAGCGGTGCCATGCCGTCGCTGCTCACCAGTGAATCCGGCTTCGGACGGTTGGCGCTCTTGCGCTTGGTCGGGGTCTTGGCGGCGGTTTTCTTCTTGTCGCCCTTGGCGTCGGTCTTTTTCTTCTTCACGCCGACAGCCTTACCCGAGGCCTTGACCTTTTTCGGCCCGCCGTAGGTGCCTTTGACTTCCTTGATGGTGCGGCGCTCGAAGCTCTGCTTCAGGTAGCGCTCGATGCTCGACATCAGGTTCCAGTCGCCGTGGCAGATCAGCGAGATCGCCAGACCGTCGTTGCCGGCACGGCCGGTACGACCGATACGGTGCACGTATTCGTCGCCGCTGCGTGGCATGTCGAAGTTGATCACCAGGTCCAGGCCATCAACGTCCAGGCCACGGGCCGCCACATCGGTAGCCACCAGAATCTTCACGCCGCCCTGCTTCAGACGGTCGATCGCCAGTTTGCGATCCTTCTGGTCTTTCTCGCCGTGCAGCACGAACGCCTTGTATTCCTGAGCCACGAGGCGGCCGTAGATGCGGTCGGCCATGGCGCGGGTGTTGGTGAAGACGATGGCCTTCTGGTAGGTCTCGTTGGCCAGCAGCCAGTTCACAATCTGCTCTTTGTGCTGATTGTGATCAGCGGTGATGATCTGCTGACGGGTGGTCGAGTTCAGTTGGCTGACCGCATTGAGCTGCAAGTGCTCAGGGTTGTTCAGCACCTTGGCGATCATGTCGCGCAGGCCGGAACCGCCGGTGGTCGCGGAGAACAGCATGGTCTGCTGCCGGTTCGGGCATTCGTCGACCAGACGCTGTACGTCTTCGGCGAAACCCATGTCGAGCATGCGGTCGGCTTCGTCGAGTACCAGCACTTCGACTTCTTTGAGGTCGAGGTTGCCGGCGTTGAGTTGCTCGATCATCCGGCCCGGGGTGCCGATCAGGATATCCGGCACCTTGCGCAGCATGGCGGCCTGGACCTTGAAGTCTTCACCACCGGTGATCAGGCCGGACTTGATGAAGGTGAACTGCGAGAAGCGTTCGACTTCCTTCAGGGTCTGCTGAGCCAGTTCACGGGTCGGCAACAGGATCAGCGTCTTGATGCTGACGCGGATCTTGGCCGGGCCGATCAGGCGGTTGAGGATCGGCAGGACAAAAGCGGCGGTCTTGCCGCTACCGGTTTGCGCCGTCACCCGCAGGTCACGCCCCTGGAGCGCCAGCGGAATGGCCGCTGCTTGCACCGGCGTTGGCTCGACAAATTTCAGCTCGGCCACGGCTTTGAGCAGGCGTTCGTGCAGGGCGAATTGGGAAAACACGGGTGCTACCTCGAAGATATGCAAAAAAACAGCTGCATAGGTTACCGGTTTCGAGCGCTCAGGCCGAGTTTCTTTATACAAACGGGCGTAATCAGTGGCTTTTTTGTTGCTCGATTTGTCTCCATCGGTAATACACAGCGTCTTAAATGCTCTAATCGCCCATCGCGTCTTACAGAAGAATCGTTGCTCACATGGATTTCAAACAGCTCTGGCTCAACGCCCAAGACCTCTGGGGTGCCCTCGAACAGCACCCGTTCCTGCAATCCGGCCTGGCGCTGATGCTGCTATTAGTCATCGCGCTGGTCCTCGGACGAGTGGCGCGCTATCTGATCCTGCATGCCAGCCGCATGCTCGGTCGCCAGCCGGCGCTGCACTGGATCAACGACTTTCGCCACAACAAGGTGTTTCAGCGCCTGGCGCAGATGACGCCGTCGCTGGTGATCCAGTTCGGCCTGCACCTGGTGCCGGAACTGAGCAAAACCGCGATGACCTTCCTCGGCAACGTGGCGCTGTCCTTCACCATCCTGTTCCTGCTGCTGTCGGTCAGCGCCCTGCTCAACGCGTTGCTGGACATCTATGCGCGCACCGAACACGCCCGCACCCGGTCGATCAAAGGCTATGTGCAACTGGCGAAAATGGTCTTGTACGTGTTCGGCGCGATTATCATCGTCGCCACCCTGATCGACCGTTCACCGCTGTTGCTGCTCTCCGGTCTGGGTGCGATGTCGGCGGTGATTCTGTTGGTCTACAAGGACACCCTGCTGTCGTTCGTCGCCAGCGTGCAACTGACCAGTAACGACATGCTGCGGGTCGGCGACTGGATCGAAATGCCTCAGGTCGGCGCCGATGGCGACGTGGTCGACATCACTTTGCACACGGTCAAGGTGCAGAATTTCGACAAGACCATCGTCTCGATCCCGACCTGGCGCCTGATGAGCGAGTCGTTCAGAAACTGGCGCGGCATGCAGCAGTCCGGTGGGCGGCGGATCAAACGCAGCCTGTTCATCGATGCCAGCGGCGTGCGCTTCATCCGCGACGATGAAGAGGAAAAGCTCTCCCAGGTGCACCTGCTGACCGACTACATGAGCCGCAAGAAAGCCGAACTCAAGGCGTGGAACGAGGCGCAGGGCAACGTCGCGGCGATGTCGGCCAACCGGCGACGCATGACCAACATCGGCACCTTCCGCGCTTACGCACTGGCGTACCTGAAGAGCCACCCGGAGGTCCAGCCGAACATGACCTGCATGGTCCGCCAGATGCAGACCACCGCGCAGGGCATTCCACTGGAAATCTACTGCTTCACCAGCACCACGGCGTGGGCCGACTATGAGCGGATTCAGGGGGATATTTTCGATTACCTGCTGGCGGTGCTGCCGGAGTTTGGGTTGAGCCTGTATCAGCAGCCGAGTGGCGGGGATTTGCGGTCGGGGTTGTTGCCGGCGGTGTTGGGTTCGGCGCACATTCCGCAAACCCAGAAACACTTGATGTAACGCCACCGATCAAAACTGTGGGAGTGAGCCTGCTCGCGAAGGCGTCAAATCAGTCAACATAATCTTTGAATGACACATCGCTTTCGCGAGCAAGCCCGCTCCCACAGGGGTTATCCGGTGGTTGGAACTTTGCGGATACCTAAACGGCTAATCCATACGGCTGCGAGGATGACACTCCCGCCGAGGAACAACCTGCCCAGTTCCTCGTGCTGATTCCAGATCAGCAGATTCAGCAGCAAGCCCACCGGCACATGCAGGTTATTCATCACTGCCAGCGTGCCGCCATTGACCAGGCACGCGCCCTTGTTCCACCAGTACAGACCCAGCGCCGTCGAGACCAGCCCGAGAAACAGCAACACGCCCCACTGCAGCGGCGCTTCAGGCAGAAAGTCGGCTTTGCCGAACAGCAGAAACGCCGGCAACACTACCGCCAATGCACCGAGGTAGAAGAAGCCGAAACGCCGGTAATGCGGCAGGTCGCTTGGGTGTTTCGCCACCAGGTGCTTGTACAGCACCTGTCCGGCGGCGTAGGTGAAGTTGGCCAGTTGCAGCAGCAAAAAGCCCATGAAGAAGTCCGGGTTGATCCGGTCAAAGCGAATCACCGCCGCGCCACCTACTGCGACCAATGCGGCCACCAGCGCCCACGGGTTGAAACGGCGGTTCAGCGCATCTTCGATCAGCGTCACGTGCAGCGGCGTGAGGATGGTGAACAGCAGCACCTCCGGCACCGTCAGCACACGAAAGCTCAGGTACAGGCAGACGTAGGTGATGCCGAACTGCAGCGCGCCGATCAGCAGCATGCCGCGCATGAACGCAGGTTCCACCGAGCGCCAGCGGGTCAGCGGGATGAACACCAGCCCGGCCAGCACCACACGCACCAGCACCGCAAAGTAGCTGTCGACATGCCCGGCGAGGTATTCGCCGATCAGACTGAAGGAAAACGCCTGGATCAGCGTGACAAAAAGTAGATAGCCCATGCTCGCCTCTGTTTCGAATGGCAGCGACGATAGCGGGTTTTACATTGTGCAACCAACACAAAATCCCTTGCAGGAACACGGATCCATTGTGGGCGCGGGCTTGCTCGCGAAAGCGCTGTGTCATTGCGCATTGATATCGAATGACACGGCCCCTTCGCGAGCAAGCCCGCTCCCACAGGGTTTACACGTTGTGCAGATTATTGTGGGCAAAAAAAAGCCCGATCTCGCTAAAGCGTTCAATCGGGCTACAGCACTCAGGAGCAACAAGTGCAAAGGGAGGTTCGATGCGCGTAGAACCTTGAAGGGGTTGCGCCAGGTCACTAAAACAATCGGCGATTATCTGGCGATTAACCGATCAAGCGACTTGAGACAGTTTGGCGTTGGCCTGATTCAGGCCCTTCTCCTGGAAGTCGCCGCCCAGGTTCATGCCTTCGGCGTGAATGAAGGTCACGTCATGGATGCCGATGAAGCCCATGACCTGACGCAGGTACGGTTCCTGATGATCCGCCGGGCCGCCGGCGTAGATGCCGCCGCGAGCGGTGAGCACGTAGGCACGTTTGCCGCTGAGCAGGCCTTGCGGGCCGGTTTCGGTGTACTTGAAGGTCACGCCGGCACGCAGCACGTGGTCGAGCCAGGCCTTGAGGGTGCTCGGGATCGCGAAGTTGTACATCGGCGCAGCCATCACCAGCACGTCGGCGGCCAGCAACTCATCGGTCAACTCGTTGGAGCGGTCCAGCGATGATTGCTCGTTGGCGTTGCGCTGCTCGGCAGGCTTCATCCAGCCGCCCAGCAGGTTGGCGTCCAGGTGTGGCACCGGGTTCACGGCGAGGTCACGCACAGTGATCTGATCGTTGGGATGCGCCGCTTTCCACTGACCGATAAAGGTCTGGGTCAGTTGACGGGAAACCGAGTCTTGCTGGCGGGCGCTGCTTTCGATGATCAGAACGCGGGACATGGTGTGTAGTCTCCATCCGAGAATGTTGTAGGTCGATGGAGTGAAGGTTAAACAGGGTTGGATCGATGAAAAAGCGCAAATAATTGCTGCAAAGCATCGAATAATTCGTTTAGATGCGTCTAAGCCTTTGTGGGAGCGAGCCTGCTCGCGAAAGCGGTGCATCAGTCAGAGACTGTGTCGACTGACCCTACGCCTTCGCGAGCAGGCTCGCTCCCACAGGGATCGATATTATTTCGGGCTGCAGCTCAGTTCGATGCGCAGCCTGATGATCTCGCGTGAGAACTTGGCCGTGGCGTTTGTATGTTTGCCGGCCGGCACCTCGATGTTGCGTGTACGCGGTGCTTCCGGGCCATTGCTGAACACGGCTTTGCACAGCGCATCGACATCGCCGTAGTTGGCGACGCGGATCGAGCCAATGTCTTTATCGGTGTCGTAGGTTTCGTAGTCGATCTTCAGGCCATTGAGGCTCTTCTGCACATCGATCGGGTAAGCAAACGCAGTCAGCGGCAGCAACGCTAGCACCACACAACAGAATTTTTTCATTCGCCAGTCTCCATGAGGGACGGCCAGCTTAGGACAAGAGGAGCTATTGATGAAAGCGCCCCGCGTGACCCTTGATCAATGGCGAACATTGCAGGCCGTGGTCGACCATGGCGGATTCGCCCAGGCCGCCGAGGCACTGCACCGTTCGCAATCGTCGGTGAGTTACACCGTCGCCCGCATGCAGGATCAGCTCGGCGTGCCTTTGCTGCGCATCGACGGGCGTAAAGCGGTGCTTACCGAGGCCGGTGGCGTGCTGCTGCGCCGCTCACGGCAACTGGTGAAACAGGCCAGCCAACTGGAAGACCTCGCCCACCATATGGAGCAAGGCTGGGAGGCCGAGGTGCGACTGGTGGTCGATGCCGCTTACCCGAGCGCGCGCATCGTCAGGGCACTGACCGCGTTCATGCCGCAGAGTCGCGGCTGCCGCGTGCGCCTGCGCGAGGAGGTGTTGTCGGGTGTAGAAGAAGTGTTGCTTGAAGGCGTGGCCGATCTGGCCATTACCGGCCTGAGCATCCCCGGCTACCTCGGCGCGGAATTGAGCGACGTCGAGTTTGTCGCCGTCGCCCACCCGGATCACGCCCTGCATCGGCTCAACCGCGAGCTGAGCTTCCAGGATCTGGAAACCCAGATGCAGGTGGTGATCCGCGACTCCGGTCGCCAGCAACCGCGCGACGTCGGCTGGCTCGGCGCCGAACAGCGCTGGACCGTCGGCAGCCTCGCCACCGCCGCGACATTCGTCAGCAGTGGCCTGGGCTTTGCCTGGTTGCCACGGCACATGATCGAACGGGAATTGAAGGAAGGCACGCTCAAGCTGCTACCGTTGGATCAGGGCGGCAGCCGTAACCCGAGCTTCTACCTGTATTCGAACAAGGACAAACCACTGGGCCCGGCGACGCAAATCCTCATCGAACTGTTGCGCACCTTCGATACATTACCGCTGGACGCACCGTTCGCCGCCCCCGAACAAGCCTGACACGGAGTTCACCGATGGCCTATTTCGAGCACGAAGGTTGCAACCTGCACTACGAGGAATATGGCCACGGTACGCCGTTGCTGCTGGTTCACGGGCTCGGCTCGAGCACCCTGGACTGGGAAATGCAGATCCCGGCGCTGTCGGCGCACTACCGGGTGATCGTTCCGGACATACGCGGTCACGGTCGCTCGGACAAACCTCGCGAGCGCTACAGCATCGCCGGTTTCAGCGCCGATCTGCTGGCATTGATCGAACACCTGAACCTCGGTCCGGTGCACTACGTGGGGCTGTCGATGGGCGGGATGATCGGCTTTCAGTTCGCCGTCGATCAGCCGCAGAGGCTGAAAAGCCTGACCATCGTCAACAGCGCCCCCGAAGTCAAAATCCGCAGTCGCGACGATTATTGGCAGTGGTTCAAGCGCTGGAGCCTGATGCGCGTACTCAGCCTCGCGACCATTGGCAAAGCACTGGGCAGCAAACTGTTCCCGAAACCCGAGCAGGCCGATTTGCGGCAGAAAATGGCCGAGCGCTGGGCAAAAAACGACAAACGTGCTTATCTCGCCAGCTTCGATGCGATTGTTGGCTGGGGGGTTCAGGAACGACTTTCGCACGTGACCTGTCCAACGCTCATCGTCAGCGCCGACCGTGATTACACGCCGGTGGCGCTGAAAGAAACCTATGTAAAACTGCTGCCCGATGCGCGGCTGGTGGTGATCGCCGATTCGCGCCACGCCACCCCGCTCGATCAACCCGAACGCTTCAACCAAACGCTGCTGGAGTTTCTTGCCGCAGCCGATATTCAATCTCAGGATCACTGACCCATGCTGAAAAAACTTGCCCTCGCCGCCGGCACTGTGCTGTTTGCTGCCAACCTGATGGCTGCCACGCCTGCCAAAGCACCGCACGTGCTGCTGGACACCACCAACGGCCAGATCGAAATCGAACTGGATCCGGTCAAGGCGCCGATCAGTACCAAGAACTTTCTGGATTACGTCAACAGCGGTTTTTACACCAACACCATTTTCCACCGTGTGATCCCGGGCTTCATGGCTCAGGGCGGTGGTTTCACACCACAGATGCAGCAGAAAGAAACCAAGGCGCCGATCAAGAACGAAGCCAGCAATGGTCTGCATAACGTTCGCGGCACCTTGTCGATGGCCCGCACCTCCGATCCAAACTCGGCCACCAGCCAGTTCTTCATCAACGTGAAGGACAACGACTTCCTCGACCCGGGCCGTGACGCCGGTTACGCGGTGTTCGCCAAAGTGGTGAAAGGCATGGACGTGGTCGACATCATCGTCAACTCGCCAACCACTACCAGGCAAGGCATGCAAAACGTGCCTTCCGACCCTGTGATCATCAAGTCGGCCAAAGTCATCGACTAAGTTGTACAGGGCGTTTCGAGCGGCGTGAATTCAACCCCACGCCGCTCACACCGATAAAAGGAGAGCCCGGCTTCCGGGCGGTTATCTGATGCTCTATCGCCGTTTCGAACAACTGATCGACATATTCCGCGACGCCCCGACGGCGTCCCCGCCCGATCGTGTCTGGCCCTTCTACACCTATTACCTCAAGCAGGTCTGGCCGAGTTTTGCTGCCCTGCTGGTGGTCGGCCTGTTTGCCGCACTGATCGAAGTGGCACTGTTCAGTTACCTGAGTCGCATCATCGACCTGGCCCAAGGCACGCCCAACCCGAATTTCTTCAGCGACCACGCCCTCGAACTGACCTGGATGGTGGTGGTCGCGCTGGTGCTGCGGCCGATCTTCTTCGGCCTGCACGACCTGCTGGTGCATCAGACCCTGAGCCCGGGGATGACCAGCATGATCCGCTGGCAGAATCACAGCTATGTGCTCAAGCAGAGCCTGAACTTCTTCCAGAACGACTTCGCCGGGCGCATCGCCCAACGCATCATGCAGACCGGCAACTCGCTTCGTGACTCGGCGGTGCAGGCGGTGGATGCACTGTGGCACGTGCTGATCTACGCGATCAGCTCGCTGGTGCTGTTCGCCGAAGCCGACTGGCGCCTGATGATCCCGCTGCTGACGTGGATCGCCGCCTACATCGGCGCACTGTATTACTTCGTGCCACGGGTGAAAAATCGCTCGGTGGAAGCCTCCGACGCACGCTCCAAACTGATGGGGCGAATCGTCGACGGCTACACCAACATCGCCACCCTGAAGCTGTTCGCCCATACCAATTTCGAACAGCACTACGCCAAGGAAGCCATCGAAGAGCAGACGGTCAAGGCGCAGATGGCCGGTCGCGTGGTCACCAGCATGGACGTGGCGATCACCACCATGAACGGCCTGCTGATCGTCGGCACCACTGCGCTGGCGCTGTGGCTGTGGACGCAGTCGCTGATCACCGTCGGCGCAATCGCCCTGGCGACCGGCCTGGTGATTCGCATCGTCAACATGTCCGGCTGGATCATGTGGGTGGTTACCGGCATCTTCGAAAACATCGGCATGGTCCAGGATGGCCTGCAGACCATCTCGCAACCGGTCAGTGTGACCGATCGCGAGCAGGCCAAACCGCTGGCCGTGGCCCGTGGTGAAGTGCGTTTCGAGCACGTGGATTTTCACTACGGCAAGAAGAAAGGCATCATCGGCGACCTCAATCTGACCATCAAACCGGGTGAGAAAATCGGCCTGATCGGCCCGTCCGGTGCTGGCAAATCGACCCTGGTCAACCTGCTGCTGCGCCTGTACGACGTCGAAGGCGGACGGATTGTGATCGATGGGCAGAACATCGCCGAAGTCGGCCAGGAAAGCCTGCGCGCGCGGATCGGCATGATCACTCAGGATACGTCGTTGCTGCACCGCTCGATCCGCGACAACCTGCTCTACGGCAAACCCGATGCCACCGATGCCGAACTCTGGGACGCGGTGCACAAGGCCCGCGCCGATGAGTTCATTCCATTGCTGTCGGACGCTGAAGGCCGCACCGGTTTCGATGCGCACGTCGGCGAGCGCGGCGTGAAACTGTCCGGTGGCCAGCGCCAGCGCATTGCGATCGCGCGGGTACTGCTCAAGGACGCGCCGATCCTGATCATGGACGAAGCGACCTCGGCACTCGACTCGGAAGTCGAAGCGGCGATCCAGGAAAGCCTGGAAACCCTCATGCAGGGCAAGACCGTGATCGCCATCGCCCACCGCCTTTCGACCATCGCGCGCATGGACCGGCTGGTGGTACTGGAAAACGGCAAGATCGCCGAGAGCGGCACCCATGCCGAACTGCTGGCCCATCGCGGGCTGTATGCGCGATTGTGGGCACATCAGACCGGAGGGTTTGTCGGCATCGATTGATCATTGGGTCAATTCAATTGCAATGTGGGAGCGAGCCTGCTCGCGAAGGCGGAGTGTCAGATACCACCATTGTTGTCAGACATGCCGCTTTCGCGAGCAGGCTCGCTGCCACAGGGTTCGCAGTGATCCTGAACGCCTGAGAGCCGCCACAGCCCTCTCCCCACAGGCTCTGGCGGTTTTTTTGTGCCCGCTGGAAATCCGTCCAAAGCCTGCTGTACTCAGCCAAGGTTCCAGCAGGGAACCTGTCGTAAATTGGCAAGGAAGCACAAATCGATTCAGTCTCGATAGCACGCCTATCAAGGACACTCTCATGTCTCTGTTCAAACGTTCAGTTACTGAGTTGTTGGGTACGTTCTGGTTGGTTCTGGGTGGTTGTGGCAGTGCGGTGCTCGCCGCGTCTTCGCCTCTGGGCATCGGGGTGCTGGGAGTGGCCCTGGCATTTGGTCTGACCGTGTTGACCATGGCGTTCGCCATCGGCCACATCAGCGGCTGTCATCTGAACCCGGCCGTTTCCGTGGGTCTGGTGGTCGGCGGCCGGTTCCCGGCCAAAGAGCTGCCCGCCTACATCATCGCGCAAGTGCTGGGTGCGATTCTCGCAGCGGCGTTGCTCGCGCACATCGCCAGCGGCAAGGAGGGTTTCGACATCGCTGCGGGCCTGGCGTCCAACGGTTATGGCGAACACTCACCGGGCAAATACTCGATGGCCGCAGGTTTCGTCACCGAGCTGGTGATGACTGGCATGTTCGTGATCATCATCCTCGGCGCCACCGACAAACGCGCCCCGGCGGGACTCGCACCGATTGCCATCGGCCTGGGCCTGACGCTGATTCACCTGATCTCGATCCCGGTCACCAACACCTCGGTCAATCCGGCGCGCAGCACCGGGCCGGCGCTGATGGTGGGCGGCTGGGCGATCGCGCAGTTGTGGATGTTCTGGGTCGCGCCGCTGCTGGGCGCGGTGGTGGGTGGGACGATTTATCGCTGGCTGGGCAAAGACGAATCTTGAAGACGCCACAACTCCCCTTGTAGGAGTGAGCCTGCTCGCGATAGCGGTCTGTCGGTTAGCTCATCACTGGCAGACAGGCCGCTATCGCGAGCAGGCTCACTCCTACAGGGGATCTATGTTTGCCGGTAGGGCAAGGCTGTTCTGGCTTCCTCGGCGTAGGCCAATACGCCGGCGCGCTCCTGGTGTAGGAAGTCTTTGACCGCTGCCTTCAGGCCAGGATGGCGCAGGTAATGCCACGAGTGCGTGATCACCGGTTCAAAACCGCGAATCAGTTTGTGCTCACCTTGGGCACCCGCATCAAAGCGCTGATAACCCTGGGCAATCGCGTAATCCATGCCCTGATAGAAACAGGTCTCGAAATGCAGCCGGTCGAACTCGGCCAGGCAGCCCCAATAGCGACCGTAGAAGCTGTCGCCTCCCACCAGACTGAAGGCCATCGCCACTGGCCGTGAATCCTGTCTGGCCAGCACTACCCGAATCGACTCCGGCATCCGCTCGGCCAGCAGACTGAAAAACTCGCGCGTGAGGTACGGCGTCTGCCGACGCACCGCGTAAGTGTTGGCATAGCAGGCATAGACAAAATCCCATTGCGACTCGTCCAGCTCACGCCCCTCCAGCCATTCGAATTCGAAGCCCTGCCCCGCCACTTGCTCGCGCTCCTTGCGCATCTGCTTGCGCTTGCGCGAACTGAGCCGGTCGAGAAAGTCCTGGAAGTCCCGATAACCGCGATTCTGCCAGTGATACTGACAGCCGATGCGCTGCAGCCAGCCCGGCTGCTCGGCCATGGCGGCGTCAGTGAACGGGTCGGTGAAATTGATGTGCGCGCTGGAAAGTTCTTCGATCTCCAGATAACCCGGCAGGCTCTTGAGCAGTTCGAAACCATCCTCGACATTCACCGCCAACAGTCGCGGGCCACTGACCGGACTGAACGGTACCGCCGTCAGCAACTTGGGGTAGTAATCGATGCCGGCTCGGGCGCAGGCATCGGCCCAGCCGTGATCGAACACATACTCGCCGTAGGAATGCCACTTGCGATAGCTGGGCAGCGCCGCGATCAACTGCCCGTCTTCCAGGTGCAGCAAATGCTCAGGCTGCCAACCGGTATGGGGGCCGACGCTGCCACTGTCTTCCAGTGCACTCAGGAACGCATGCCGCAGAAACGGCTGGTTCTCGGGCACCAGCGCATCCCATGTCGTCGGGGCGATTTCTGACAGGTTTTGCAGACGTTGCAACGGCATCAACTGGCTCTCCACATCTTGGCGTCAAAGCCCCGCGAGTATCGCTGATCGGCAACCATAGCACACGCTCAATCGGCCGACAGCGCTCTGGCTCAATAGTTCACGCCGCCTTTGTATCGTCATCGACATGACATCACTTAGCCACTGCTCTGTCATAAACCATCGCGATACTCGCTCCTGTTTTTAGAGCGCCGGGTTCTACCCGGACACTGTTTTCCGACGTGCGCGTCGGTGTGCCCAGGATGGTTCAGCCATCCCCTCTCATCTTCGGAGATTGCTATGCGTCTTGCTTCCACGAAAACTGCGGCGGCCCTGTGCGGTGGCCTGTTGCTGGCCATGAGCGTTCCGGCCAGTGCTGCAGTCGACGCCAAACTGCTCGACATGCTCAAGGCCAACGGTTCCATTTCTCAGGCTCAGTACACTGAACTGCAAGCTGAACTGGCCAAGGATCAGAAGGCTCAGCAAATCGCGCAGCAGGCGCAGCAAGAGACCAACGAGCAAATCGCGGCAACCGCGAAGAAAACCAACGAGCTGAGTTCCTTCGACCAGAAACTCGCCTGGGCTGCCAAGACCCAGTTCAAGGGTGATGTGCGTTTCCGTCAGGAGACCGTCAAGAACGATGGCGTGCCGAACAGCAAGGACCAGGACCGTCAGCGCATTCGTGCCCGCCTGGGTGCCTACACCGAAATCAACCCGCAGGTGGACACCGGTATCCGTATCGCCACCGGCAGCAGCGACGATGCCCGCTCGACCAACCAGGACCTGAACAACTACTTCGACAAGAAACAGATCTGGCTCGACCAGGGTTACGTCGACTACCACCCTGACGCGATCAAGAACCTGCACCTGATCGCCGGTAAAATGAACCAGCCTTGGGTCAGCATGGGCGACATCATCTGGGACAGCGACATCAACCCGGAAGGTCTGGCCGTCACTTACAAGTACCCGCTGAGCGGCAGCACCGAGCTGTTCGGTAGCGCCGGTCATTACACCCTCAAGGACAACGTCGACGGCGAAGGCGTGCAGTTCAAGCACGACCTGCGTCTGTACGCCGGCCAGTTGGGCGGTCGCTTTGCACTGACCGACAGCCTCAAACTGACCCTGGGCGGCAGTATCTATTCCTACGACAACGACAAGGACAGCGCCTGCCCGACCACCGGCACCGTTACTGCGCCATGCGCCCTGGCGGTCAATGGCAACAGCCCGAACGAAACCTTCAAGTTGTATGAAGGTTTTGGTCAGCTGGACATCGCCAACCTGCCCGTTCCGCTGTCGATCTACGGTCAGTACGTCAACAACAAAGACGCCAGCAACGACCAGGACACTGGCTGGCTGGCCGGCGTCAAGACCAAGGTTTATGGCTTCGGGATCGACTACAACTACCGCGACGTGCAGCGTAACGCGGTGGTCGGTGCCTTCACCGACTCCGACTTCGCCAACGGCTACACCGGTTCGCGCGGCAGCAAGTTGAAAGTCAGCTACGAGCTGGACAAGAACTTCACTCTGGGCGCGACCTACTTCATGGCCAACTCGGACTACACCAACGCCAGCCTGAAAAAGACCGACTCCGACATCAACACGCTGCAACTGGATGCCGAAGCGAAGTTCTAAAAAGCGTCACCTTATAGCCTGATGCGGGCGGGACGATCCCCATCATCCGTTCGTTTCGTCCGCGCCGGGCTATTGCGCGACCCTGTGGCGAGGGAGCTTGCTCCCGCTGGAGTGCACAGCAGTCCTCTGCTTCTAAGTAAAGCGAGGGTTGCTGAGCGTCCCAGCGGGAGCAAGCGCCCTCGCCACACATCATTTTTCAGGAACGGTCCTTGCGCCGTTGCTCGGCCAGACTTTCGGCCAGCGCATCCACACCCTCTTCAGGTTTCTGCGGCATCGCTTTCAGCGTGGCCTGCATCAAACGCATCTGGCGAATGAATCGCCGACAGTTGGGGCAGAACATCAGGTGATGACGCACCATCAGTTTCTCGCGAAAGCTCAGTTGGCCATCGAGATAATCGCTGGAGCGCGCCACTTGCTCTTTACAGGTCAGCATTCGCCGGTCTCCTCAAAATGCTCCACCGTGGCGAAGACTTTCAGCCGCGCACGATGCAGCAGCACACGGACATTGGAGAGCGAGATCTCCAGAAGATTACAGATCTCTTCCAGCTCCAGCCCCTGACGCTCGCGCAGCAGCAACACGCTGCTTTGCAGTTCCGACAGGCTGAGCAAGGTGTGTTCCAGGCAGTCGCGCAATTCGCTTTCGGTGAGCAAGGCTTCCGGCGTGTCCTGATGCCAGGCGAACGGCGCCACCAGCCAATGGCCGTCACCGGGGGAAAAGCGATCGTCATCGATGGTGCCGTGCGGCGAAGGCAGGTCATCCATCAATACTTCGCGGCGGTTCTGCTTGTAGCGGCTCTTGGCCGAGTTGGCGGTGATGGTCAGCAGCCAGGTCTTGAGGCTGGAGCGGCCCTCGAAGCCACCGATATGGCGCACCACCGACAACCAGGCGTCCTGCACCACTTCTTCGACATGACGCTGGCCGACGATGGCATACGCCACGGCGCGCATGGCGCTCTGGTAAGTGCTGACCAGTTCCTTGAAGGCTTTTTGCTCACCGGCCAACAGGCGCTCGAGCAGTTGGGTGTCGTCCGTTGCGGCCATTCACACCTCGTTTTCAGATGGTCGAAAGCAAAAGATCGCAGCCTGCGGCAGCGCCTACAACGGCGGATCAATACCGTCAGTGCAGGAGCTGCCGCAGGCTGCGATCTTTTATGGCGAACTCAGCGCTTGCGCAGAATCACGCTGCCGATCGAGTAACCGGCGCCGAACGAGCTCAGCACGGCCAGCGAACCGGCGGCCAGGTCATCCTGATGCTTGTGGAAGGCAATCACGGAACCGGCGGAGCTGGTGTTGGCGTAGGTGTCGAGAATCACCGGCGCCTCTTCTTCAGTGGCTTCGCGGCCCAGCAGCTTGCGCACGATCAGATGATTCATGCTCAGGTTGGCCTGGTGCAGCCAGAAACGCTTGACGTCACCGACGTTGAGCTGGTTTTCCTGCAGATGCTCGCCGATCAATTCCGCGACCATCGGGCAAACATCCTTGAACACCTTGCGACCTTCCTGCACGAACAGTTTGTCGCGGGCACCGATGCCCTCTTCCGCCGCACGATTGAGGAAGCCGAAGTTGTTGCGGATGTTGTTGGAGAACTTGGTCAGCAGTTTGGTACTGACCACGTCGAACTGGTACCTGGACGTCGCCAGGTCGGCACGCTCGATGATCACGGCAGTCGCGGCGTCACCGAAGATGAAGTGGCTGTCGCGGTCGCGGAAGTTCAGGTGACCGGTGCAGACTTCCGGATTGACCATCAGGATCGCCCGGGCCTGGCCCAGTTGCACGCTGTTGGCCGCAGCCTGAATGCCGAAGGTCGCCGAGGAGCACGCCACGTTCATGTCGAAACCGAAACCCTGAATGCCCAGCGCTTCCTGGACTTCAATGGCGATGGCCGGATAGGCGCGCTGCAGGTTGGAGCAGGCAACGATCACGCCGTCGATGTCGGCGGCGGTCTTGCCGGCACGTTGCAGCGCCTGTTCGGCGGCGCCGATAGCCATCTGGCAGAGTACCGACCATTCGTCGTTGGAACGCTCCGGCAGGCGCGGAGCCATGCGTTGCGGGTCGAGAATGCCGTCCTTGTCCATGACAAAGCGGCTCTTGATGCCCGAGGCCTTTTCGATGAACGCGGCGCTGGATTCGGTCAGCGCCTGGATTTCACCGCTGGCGATGGCTTCGGCGTTGTCGGCGTTGAACTGCGCGACATAGGTATTGAAAGACTGCACCAGCTCTTCGTTGGAGATGCTGTTGGCCGGGGTGTACAGGCCGGTGCCGCTGATGACGACGTTATGCATGGTCGTTTCTCTAATCTGTTCAGGCAGAAAGCGCTGGCACCGACGTACCAACACACAATGGGTCTATTCCCGTCCGAGGACGCTGACCTGGCATCTTTATATTGCCGTTTGTGACCTCGCTGAAGGCTCTGGGTCGCGAAAACGGCATTTATGGTCGCGAAGTTTGCCATAAACCCAAGGTTTTGGCGCCATTCTCAAGCACCACCCAATTTCCCTGTAGGAGTGAGCCTGCTCGCGATTGCGGTGTGTCAGGTCTCGACCTGACTCCACTGCTTGCTCAGCCGCTTGTCCGAGATCGGCGCTTTCGTCCCCAACTGCTGGGCGAACAGCGAAACCCGGTACTCCTCCAGCCACCAGCGGTACAACTCAAGCTGCGGATCGCGCTTGCCTTCCTGAGCATGCTTGGCGGCGCGGGTTTGGTATTGACTCCAGAGACCGGCCAGTTCGCCGCTCCAGACGCGATCCTTCTGCACCTGCGCGCCCAGTTTCTCGAAACGCTGCTCGACGGCCTTCAGATAACGCGGCAACTCCTTGAGCCATTGCATCGGCGTTTCCCGGACAAAACCCGGGTAGACCAGATGGCTGAGTTGCAGCTTGATATCGTTGAGGGCCACGGCCTGAGCCAGGTCGATCTTGCCCTTGAAGCGCTTTTGCAGACCGTGCCACAGCTTGAGAATCTCCAGCGTCAGCCGCGCCACGCGCTCGGCGTGCTCGGTCCAACTGCCGCGCTTGCGTTCGGCCAGTGCGGCGAGACCCACACCGTCACGCGGCAATGGGTCTTCGCCTTCCAGAATGCAGCTGTCGAGGCTGGCCAGCAGAATGTCTTCGACCAGCGCATCGACCCGCCCCAGCTCGCGGTACAGCAAGCCCAGCTCGGTAACGCCCGGCAACTTGCCGCGCAGGAACTTCGCCGGCTCGGCCAGTTGCTGCATCAGCAGACGCTGCAAGGCACGGCGATGCTGGAACTCGGCTTCTGCCGGGGTCGAGAAACGCCCTTCCTTGACCGTACCGCCCTCTTCCACCAGCGCCGGATACACCGTCATCGACAGCCCGGCGATCTTCTGTTGAGTCTTCTCCGCCACCGGGGCGAAGACCTTGGCCTCCACCGGTTGCTGACTTTTCGCACTTTGCGGTACGGCCAACGCGGCCTGGCTGGCCTCGGCGAAACGTGCGGTCAGCTCGGCCAGATCCCGGCCTTCGCCGAGGAACTTGCCCTGACCGTCGACGATTTCCAGGTTCATCCGCAAATGACTTTCGACCTGCTGCGCGGCTTCCGCCCACGCCTCATCGCTGACCCGCGCACCGGTCATGCGCAGCAGCTCGCGACCGAGCGCCTGCGGCAAAGAACCTTCGGCGAAAGTCATGCGCTGTAACGCCGCTTTGATGAAGTCCGGCACCGGCACAAAGTTCTTGCGCAAGGCCTTCGGCAGGTTGCGCACCAGGGCAATGCACTTGGCCTCGATCAGCCCCGGCACCAGCCACTCCAGACGTTCAGGCGGTAGCATCGGCAACAGCGGCGCCGGTACGCGCAGGGTCACGCCGTCGCGCGGGTGATTGGGCTCGAAGTGGTAACTGAGGGCCAGTTCCAGATCACCGATGTGCAGCGTGTCCGGATAGTCGCGTGCGGTGACTTCACTGGCCTCGCGGGCCAGCACGTCTTCCTCGCGCATGATCAGCAGTTGCGGGTCTTTCTGGCTGTTGACCCGATACCAACTGTCGAAGGTTGCGGTCTGGTGAATCTCCGCCGGCAAGCGCGCATCGTAGAACGCGTAGAGGGTTTCTTCGTCCGCAAGAATGTCACGACGACGAGCCTTGGCTTCCAGTTCGTCGAGCTGTTCAAGCAACTGTTTGTTGGCCGTCAGGCACTTGGCTTTTGACTGAATTTCGCCCCGCACCAAGCCTTCGCGGATAAACAGCTCGCGCGAGACCACCGGATCCACCGGGCCGTAATGCACCGGGCGGCGGCCGACCACGATCAGCCCGAACAGAGTGATCTGCTCGTACGCCACGACCTGGCCGCGCTTCTTCTCCCAGTGTGGCTCGAAGTGGTTCTTCTTGATCAGGTGCCCGGCCAGCGGCTCGATCCAGTCGGGGTCGATCTTGGCGACCATGCGCGCGTAGAGCTTGGTGGTTTCCACCAGTTCGGCGGTCATCAGCCATTGCGGACGCTTCTTGCCGATGCCCGACGAGGGATGAATCCAGAAGCGCCGCTGACGGGCGCCGAGGTAATCACCGTCCTCGGTTTTCTGGCCGATCTGGCTGAGCAGGCCGACCAGCACCGCTTTGTGCAGTTTCGGGTAATCCGCCGGTTCTTTGTTGAGGCTCAGCTGCATGTCGCGGCAGATCAGGCTCAACTGGCGATGGGAATCACGCCACTCGCGCAGGCGCAGGTAGTTCAGGAAATTCTTCCGGCACCAGTTGCGCAGCGGGCTGGCGGTCAGCGCCTGACGCTGCTCTTCAAAGCCACGCCACAGATTGACCAGCCCGGCGAAGTCCGAATCAGTGTCCTTCCATTGCGCGTGGGCCTGATCCGCAGCTTGCTGACGCTCCGGCGGACGCTCGCGCGGGTCTTGAATCGACATCGCACTGGCGACGATCAGCACTTCCTGCAGGCTGCCGAGCCTGGCCGCTTCGAGCAACATGCGCCCCATGCGCGGATCCACCGGCAGGCGCGCCAACTGGCGACCCAGCGGGGTCAGCTGACTGTTGCGGTCCACCGCCGAGAGTTCTTGCAGCAGGTTGAAACCATCGCTGATCGCTTTGCCGTCCGGCGGTTCGATGAACGGGAAAGCAGTGATCTCGCCGAGGCGCAGGTGCAGCATCTGCAAAATGACGGCGGCAAGGTTGGTGCGCAGAATCTCCGGATCGGTAAATTCCGGACGGCCGAGGAAATCCTCCTCGCTGTACAACCGCACGCAAATACCCGGTTCAACCCGGCCGCAGCGACCTTTACGCTGGTTGGCGCTGGCCTGGGAAATCGCCTCGATCGGCAGACGCTGCACCTTGGCGCGGTAGCTGTAGCGACTGATGCGCGCGGTGCCGCTGTCGATCACGTAACGGATGCCCGGCACGGTCAGCGAGGTCTCGGCGACGTTGGTCGCCAGCACCACACGACGCCCCGGGTGTGACTGGAAAATCCGCTGCTGCTCGGCCGGCGACAGGCGCGCGTACAGCGGCAGGATTTCGGTGTGTTTGAGCTGGGCCTTGCGCAGCATGTCGGCGGCATCGCGAATTTCGCGCTCGCCCGGCAGGAACACCAGCACATCGCCAGGGCTGCGGCGTTCGCTGCGCTCGTACGCGGCGATTTCGTCGAGGGTGGCCAGAATCGCCTGATCCACGGTCAGGTCGTCCTCGACACGGTTGCCCTCTTCGTCCTGCTCCAGGGTCAGCGGGCGATACCAGGTGTCCACCGGGAAGGTGCGGCCGGAGACCTCGACAATCGGCGCGCCGCAAAGGCCGTCCCCATCGAAATGCCTGGAAAAGCGCTCCAGGTCGATGGTCGCCGAAGTGATGATGACTTTCAGGTCCGGACGACGCGGCAGCAGGGTTTTCAGGTAACCGAGCAGAAAGTCGATGTTCAGGCTGCGTTCGTGGGCTTCGTCGACGATGATCGTGTCGTAGCGTTCGAGGTAGCGGTCGTTTTGGGTTTCCGCCAGCAGAATGCCGTCGGTCATCAGCTTGATCAGGGTGTTGGAGTCGCTCTGATCTTCGAAACGTACCTGATAGCCGACCAGCGAACCCAGCGGTGTACCAAGCTCTTCGGCAACCCGACTGGCGACGCTGCGTGCAGCGATTCGACGCGGCTGGGTGTGACCGATCAGACCGTGCTGACCGCGACCGATTTCCAGACAGATTTTCGGCAACTGAGTGGTTTTGCCCGAGCCGGTTTCGCCGGCGATGATCAGTACCTGATGCTTCTCCAGCGCAGCCTTGATTTCATCGCGCTTGGCGGCAATCGGCAGGCTGTCGTCGTAACGAATCACCGGCAGGCTGGCCTTGCGGGCCAGCACCTGATCACAGGACGCCTGCATGCGCGCCACCCACTGGGCCAGTTTGGCCTCGTCGGGTTTCTTGCGCAGCTCAAGCAACTGCCGCCGCAGCCGGTGACGGTCGGCGAGCATGGCGTGATCAAGGTTTTTCAGCAGTTTGTCGATGGAGGGCGATTCGTCGGTCATCGGGTACGCAATTCGGTCGTCTGTTTATGCAGGGGGCCGATTGTCGCAGAAAAGCAGCTACAAGCGGCAAGCTACAAGCGGCAAGTTAAATCAGTTTCCGGCTTGAGGCTTGTAGCGTGCCGCTCGTCGCTGCTGTTATTCGTTGTCCAGGCCCTTGCGCCGATACGGGAACACATCGATGACCTTCCCCGCACGAATCGCCTCTTGCAGACTCTTCCAGTAATCGGCGTTATACAACTCACCATGTAACTGATCGAACAGCTTGCGTTGCGCCGAATCAGCAAACAAAAACGGTGGAAACTCCTCGGGAAACACATCCAGTGGCCCGATCGAGTACCACGGCTCCGAGGCCATTTCGTCCTCCGGCGTACGCGGCGCGGGGATGTGGCGAAAGTTGGCTTCGGTCAGGAAACAGATCTCGTCGTAGTCATAGAACACCACGCGCCCGTGCCGAGTGACGCCGAAATTCTTCAGCAGCATGTCGCCGGGAAAGATGTTCGCTGCCGCCAGTTGCTTGATCGCCAGGCCGTAATCCTCCAACGCCTCACGCACCTGCGCCTCGTTGGCGTTTTCCAGATAAAGGTTGAGCGGGGTCATCCGCCGTTCGGTCCAGCAGTGGCGGATCAGCACCGTATCGCCTTCGACCGAGACCGTCGACGGCGCGACCTCAAGCAGTTCTTCAAGGCACGCCGGATCGAACTTGCTCAGCGGAAAACGGAAGTCGGCGAACTCCTGGGTATCGGCCATGCGCCCGACCCGATCGACGCTTTTCACCAATCGGTACTTTTCGATGACCGTTGCCCGGTCGACGTTTTTCGACGGCGAGAAGCGGTCCTTGATGATCTTGAACACGGTATTGAAGCCCGGCAGGGTAAACACGCTCATGACCATGCCGCGCACGCCGGGGGCCATGATGAACTGATCATCAGTGTTGGCCAGATGATTGATCAGCGCGCGGTAGAACTCGGATTTGCCGTGTTTGTAGAAACCGATCGAGGTGTACAGCTCGGCGATGTGCTTGCCCGGCAGGATGCGCCGCAGAAATCCGATGAATTCCGCCGGCACCGGCACATCGACCATGAAATACGAGCGTGTGAAGGAAAAGATGATCGACACATCGGCTTCGTCGGTGATCAACGCATCAATCTGGATCCCGCGGCCCTCACGGTGCAGCAGTGGAATCACCAGCGGCCATTGTTCGTCGCGGGTGTAGATGCGCCCGACCAGATAGGCGCCTTTGTTGCGGTACAGCACCGAGGAAAACAGCTCGACGGCCAGCTCCGGGTCCTTGCACACCCAATCCGGCAGGTTCTCGCGCAACTGCGCTTCGAGGCGCTGCAGATCGCCCGGCAAGTCGGCGTAATCCTCGCTGAAGCGATAGTCGGCAAAGATGCTCGCGAGCATCGATGACAACTGGCCCTGCGGCTTGTAGGTACGGGTTTGCGCGGCCCGGGCGCGGCGCAGGCTCGGGCGGGTGGTGTGGATGAACATGCAGCCGTCGCTGATCAGATCATGACTGAACAGCCCGCAGAAGATCGAGTTGTACCAGGTCTCGGACAGTTCATCATCAAAGCGCAGGTCGATCACGCTGATGTAGGCGCTTTTCACCAGCGGCCAGCAACTGACATTCATCAGCGTCTCATCGTCGAAGTGCTCGCGCAGGCGGGCAATGGTTTCACCGACCTTTTCCTCGTAAAGGTTGATCCGCGCAGCCGACGCGGTCTGCGTCTCCTGCCAGCGCGCCTGCTCGAAGCGTTCGCGCGCACCGTCGGTGATCCGCCGGAAATGCTCGCGGTAATCGTCAAAGCCATCGAGGATCATGCGGGCGATGTCGGTGGCTGGCCATTGCTGCGGCATAGGTTGAGACCTCGGCGTACAAGTGGAAATCTGTGCCTGAGCTTAGCCACGGAACCGTGTGCAGGTGAAGTGCAATTTCTGCCAAAAGCCAAGCACTGGCGTCCATCGCCGGATTTTTCCGTGGGTAAAACCGCGTGCGTAATTAAATGCCCGATTAGCGGTTGCCATTGCCTGAGCGCTCGGCAACACTCTCGTCCCGATCAAGGAAGGAGTGCCATCGTGAGCGCTGTCGATATTTTCCGCATGCTGTCGCTGGCAGCCATCTGGGGCGCAAGCTTCCTGTTCATGCGCATCATTGCGCCGGTGATCGGCACGATTCCGACCGCATTCTTTCGGGTGTCGATTGCTGCCGTGGGCTTGCTAGTGATTCTCGGCCTGATGCGCATCAGCTGGGATTTCAAGGGCAAACTGAAAACCGTGATGTTGCTGGGCGTGATCAACTCGGGGATTCCGGCAACGCTGTATTCGGTGGCGGCGCAAGTGTTGCCGGCCGGTTACTCGGCGATCTTCAATGCCACCACGCCATTGATGGGCGTGTTGATTGGCGGGCTGTTTTTCAGTGAAAAGCTCACTGTCGCCAAACTGGCGGGGGTGTTTCTCGGCTTGTTCGGTGTCGGTGTGCTGACGCGTGCTGGGCCGGTGGCCTTCGACATGCAATTGCTGATGGGCGCCCTCGCCTGCCTGCTTGCCACCACTTGTTATGGTTTCGCCGGATTTCTCACGCGGCGCTGGCTGGATCATAGCGGTGGGCTCGACAGTCGCCTCTCGGCCGTGGGCAGCATGCTCGGCGCCTCGCTGTTCCTATTGCCGCTGTTCGGCTACAGCGTGATCACCGCACCACCGACAAGCTGGGGCGGATGGAATGTCTGGCTGTCGCTGCTGGGCCTGGGCCTGGGTTGCACGGCGTTCGCCTACATCATTTATTTCCGCCTGCTCAGCTCCATCGGCCCGGTCAAATCGATGACCGTGACCTTCATGATCCCGGCGTTCGGCGTGTTGTGGGGGGCGTTGTTGCTGGATGAACCGTTGTCGATGGCTCACCTGTATGGCGGGGTGTTGATTGCGCTGGCGTTGTGGCTGGTGCTCAAGCCTGCGGTGGTGAAGCCCTCTGCAGCGACAGCCCGATGATTTTGCGGCGTTGATCAGTCCGTCTTCGCGAGCAAGCCCGCTCTCACAGAGTGATGCGCCATTTTCAAATTGACGCTGACCCTGTGGGAGCGGGCTTGCTCGCGAAGAGGCCGGACCAGACACTGAAAATGCCTGGCCCACTTGCGTTTATCCAGCAGATTTACGGAACACAAACGCCAGACCGACAATGATCAGCAGCATCCCCAGCACACTCAACGCCGCCAGGCGATTGCCGAAAATCAGATAGTCCATCACTGCCGTCACCGCCGGCACCAGATAGAACAGACTGGTGACATTCACCAGATTGCCCCGGGCGATCAGGCGATACAGCAACAGTGTCGCCAGCACCGACACCACCAGCCCCATCCACAACACCGGCACGATGAAACCTGCGCCGTGTTCAAAGTGGAACGGCTGAAACGGCACGAAAATCCCGCACAACAGCAGTCCGGCCAGGTACTGCACCGGCAGCGTGCCGAGGGGATTTTCAGTGATGCGTTTCTGCATGATCGAGCCCAGGGTCATGCTCGCCAGCGCCAGCAAGCCAAACAGCATGCCCTGCCAGGACATGCCCGCCAGACCGATCCCCTGGTAAACCACCATGATCAGACCGGCCAGGCCCAACGCCAGACCGAACATTCGGCTCGCCGAACGCTGGCGCTCCATCAGCACCACCGTGAGGATCGGTTGCACGCCCATGATGGTCGCCATCACGCCAGGCGTGATTCGGGTGTTGAGCGCCAGCAGATAGAAAATCTGGTAAGCCCCCAACAGCACTACCCCGGTGGCGATCGCATACAGCATCGGCCTGCCGCCCTTGGGCAACTTCAATTTGAGCAGAGGCGCCAACAGCAGCAGCCCGCACAGGGCGATTACAAAGCGAATCAGCAAAAAGGCAAAGGGCGAAGCGTGGGCCAGGCCCCATTTGGAGAAAATCGCCCCGCTGCTCCACAGCAGAACGAACAGGCTCGTGGACGTCGCCGCGAGCGCGGACTTTTTCGAAAGGACAAACATGAATACCACCTGTAGTCAGGCAAAAAGCCAACTCAGCCAAAGCTGAAATTCAGTAGGTTTTTTCTGGCGGGCGCAGGGGTCGGCAGAGAACGCCGATCAGCCCGAAACGCCAACGCCCGGCGGTGATACGACTGCGCACACCGGCGTGCTACTGACAGGTGGAGGGTAATGACTGATCTGCCCAGGCTGCTGATTCCCGCACGGCACGACGCCAGCGTTGACCGCTGAATCGACTACCGCGTTGATGAGGGATGCAGGCATTGGCACTGATCTTTTTTGAGGGGGTTGGGATGTGAATCCTCTGATTCACCAGCGCCGACTATAACCAGCGCCGGACATGGATTGCAACGGTTTGGCCAAAGGGCCAGCAGGGACAGCTCGATAGCAGGCGCATAGGCTGATGAGCAACGGCTACGCCCATTGATGGGGAGACAGGGAATGCTCGAGATCACATGCCAAGGGAACGGAGTTATCTGCGCTATCAACTGTACAGGTCGCAGGCCAGGAAACAGGCAAGCATCGCCAAAGCTCTATTACAGCTACCAGCGGGACAAGACTTGTCGGAAGTACGCTTCGAACCCATCGATGTCATAGCACTGAACGCGTTTGAACTTTGGGAGAATCCACTTTTTTGCTGGCAAGAGGTTGCCGCATGGAAGTCACGAGAACCCCTGTCCCTGGATATCGCGATCTGGTTTGAAGAACAGCTGTGCGGACTGTGTTTCGTCAATCCGAACAAAAGCCGCCAACGTATTCGAATCGTACGATTGGAGGGGCGGCCCGGAGATTCTCACCCGCTAAAGAATCGTATCGGGACCCTGGCGATGATGGTCATCGATGAGTTCGCCCAAATAATTGGCAGCAACTTCATTGAAGTCCAGGAGCCAATGCAGGGAGCAATTCCTGTTTATACAAAGCTTGGCTTCAAATTTGATTTGGAAGGTCGTCTTGTCCTCGCAGTGGAGAGTAACGTATCGTGAAAACAGTTCAAGTAATGAACAATGAGGGAGGGAGCATGCGCAAATCAGTCAAGAAATCCCCCACCAAGAAAAGATCAATCAAAACGGAAGACAAAATTGTCTCCTCCGAGCTATCAGCCAATCAGCGGCGCTTTCTGCAGCTGCTGATTACAGGTATTGAAGACGAACCCAACGTTCTCGCTGGACGCCGTTGACTCACAGACAATAAAAAACCGCTCATACGAGCGGTTTTTTCAGTTATAGCGTCCAGCCTCAACCAAACAGCCAATACCCCAACAGCGTCAGCACCACCACTGCCAGAATCGGGCGCAGGATGCGGTAGGCCTTCGGATTACGGCGTTTCCATTGCTTGACCACGCCGCTGAACTTGTCGCTGAAGTTCTTGCTCCAGGCATAAGCCTGGTTAATCCCGCCGACGCGTTCATCATCAAGATTCTGCGGAGCGGTGGCACGACCCAGCCAGGCGCTGATGGCGCGGTTGATGCGGGTCATCAGGCGATTGCTCAGCGGGCGTTCGACGTCGCAGAACAGGATGACGCGGGTCTGTTCGGTTTCGTTCTTGACCCAGTGCACGTAAGTCTCGTCGAACATCACGTCTTCACCGTCACGCCAGGCGTAGACCTGACCGTCCACGAAGATCCGGCAATCGTCGGAGTTCGGCGTCGACAGGCCCAGGTGATAACGCAGGGAGCCGGCAAACGGATCACGGTGCGGGTTCAAGTGGCTGCCACCCGGCAACAGCGCAAACATCGCGCCTTTGACGTTGGGAATCGCACTGACCAGCGCCACGGTTTTCGGGCACAGGGTTTCGGCCGACGGCAGCGGTTTGTCGTACCACTTGAGGTAGAAACGCTTCCAGCCCTTCTTGAAGAACGAGCCGAAACCGGCGTCATTGTTCTTCTCGGCGGCGCGGATGTAGCCCTCGTCGAACAGGTGCATGGCCTCGTCGCGAATGGTTTCCCAGTTGTCGCGCAGCACATCCAGTTCCGGAAACTTGCTGCGATCCAGATACGGTTTGGACGGCACGCCGGAGAACAGGTACATCAGGGCGTTGTACGGAGCGAACAGCGCCGAGTGGTTGACGAACTGACGCAGGACCGGCAAACGCGCCTTGCCGCGCAAATGCACATAGAGGATGCTGCCCACAAACAGCAGCAACACCAACACCTTGGCGGCTAACGAAAAGGTCATCAACGACTCCTTGAATAAAGACAACGCTGCGCAAGGCCCATTACTCGGCATGGCAGCCGGCCATGATAAACACTACCGGCCTCGGGCAAAACCCGCCCAACCCAAGATTCAGTGTTAGGAATTGCGCAACAAAGCATTTATTAGCATAACGATCCTGAACTCCGGCTGATCTGAATCAATTCGCTTACTGCTGATTCTCCTGTTCAGTGAACAGATCGCTGAACAGCATGCTCGACAGATAACGCTCCCCGGAGTCCGGCAGAATTACCACGATGGTCTTGCCCTGCATTTCCGGAGTCTCTGCCAGTCGTACCGCTACAGCCATCGCCGCGCCGCAGGAAATACCGCACAAGATCCCTTCTTCCTGCATCAGGCGCAGCGCCATGGTCTTGGACTCGTCATCGGTGACCTGCTCTACCCGATCGACCATCGACAGATCGAGGTTCTTCGGCACGAAACCGGCGCCAATCCCCTGAATCTTGTGCGGGCTCGGCTTGATCTCCTCGCCTGCCAGTGCCTGGCTGATCACCGGCGATGACACGGGTTCCACCGCCACCGACAGAATCGGCTTGCCCTGGGTATTCTTGATATACCGCGAAACGCCGGTGATGGTTCCACCGGTTCCGACGCCAGCTACCAGTACATCCACCGCACCATCGGTGTCGTTCCAGATTTCCGGACCGGTGGTCTTTTCGTGAATCGCCGGGTTGGCCGGGTTATCGAACTGCGATGGCATGAAGTATTTGCCGGTATCGCTGGCAACGATTTCGGCGGCCTTCTCGATCGCGCCTTTCATGCCCTTGGCCGGTTCAGTCAGGACCAGCTCTGCGCCCAGCGCCTTGAGCACCTTGCGCCGTTCGATACTCATCGAGGCCGGCATGGTCAACATCAATTTGTAGCCTCGGGCCGCCGCAACAAAGGCCAGGCCGATACCGGTATTGCCGGAGGTCGGCTCGACGATGGTCATGCCTGGCTTGAGTTTGCCGCTGCTTTCGGCGTCCCAGATCATGTTCGCGCCGATCCGGCACTTGACCGAGTAACCGGGGTTGCGCCCCTCGATCTTGGCCAGGATAGTCACGCCACGCGGCGCGATGCGGTTGATCTGCACCAGCGGCGTGTTGCCGATGGAATGGGCGTTGTCAGCGAAAATACGGCTCATGGCTGGGTCCTTATGCAGCGTTGAATTCAGCCTTCCAAGGTATGCCTGTTGCCTGGCGCAGTCCAGTCGGGTCGAACGTCTGCGTCACGCAACAGTCAATCGCTTACATCGTTCGGGAATTGCCGCCATGAAGCGTCGCTACAGCTGGCCATTAGGGATTTTCGCCGTCGTCGTTGTGTTGCTGATTGCCCTGCACATCGCCCTGCCCTACGTGGTGCGTGACTACCTGAACGACAAACTGGCGGACATGGGCGATTACCGGGGCCAGATCACCGACGTCGATCTGGCCTTGTGGCGCGGCGCCTACAAGATCAACGGGCTGAAAATCGTCAAGGTCGACGGTAAGGTGCCGGTGCCGTTCGTCAACGCGCCCGTGATCGATCTGGCAGTCAGTTGGCACTCGCTGTGGTACGACCATGCTGTAGTGGCTCAGGTGAAGTTCTTCAATCCCGAGGTCAACTTCGTCGATGGCGGGGCCAACAAGCAGAATTCCCAGACCGGTAAAGGCACCGACTGGCGCGCGCAACTGGGCAAACTGCTGCCGATTACCCTCGACGAAGTGCAGATTCATGAGGGCAAAATCAGTTTCCGCAATTTCAATTCCAAACCGCCGGTCAACATGAACGCCACCAGCGTCGAGGCCAGCATCTATAACCTGACCAACGTGGTCGACAAACAGGGCAAGCGCGATGCCCGTTTCGAAGGCAAGGCCAAACTGCTCGGCCAGGCACCGCTGGAAAGCACTGCGACTTTCGACCCGCTGAGCAACTTCGAGGACTTCCAGTTCCGCCTGCGCGCCCGCGATATCGAACTCAAGCGCATGAACGACTTCGCCTCGGCCTACGGCAAGTTTGATTTCAACGCCGGCCACGGCGACGTGGTTATCGAAGCCCAGGCGAAAAAAGCCCAGGTCAGCGGCTATATCAAACCGCTGCTGCGCGACGTCGAAGTGTTCAACTGGCAGCAGGATGTGGAAAACAAGGACAAGAGCATCTTCCGCTCAGTCTGGGAGGCCATCGTCGGCGGCTCGGAAACCGTATTGAAGAACCAGGCGAAAAACCAGTTCGCCACCAAGGTCGAACTCAGCGGCAACGTGCACCAGCAAAATATCAGCGCGTTCGAAGCGTTTTTGCAGATTTTGCGCAATGGTTTCATACAGGCATTCAATGCCCGGTATGAGCGGCCGAAGCCGGATGCAGGTTAGTTTTGACGTTTGGGCTGCTGCGCAGCCAGCGGGGATGAATCCTCGTCAGGGCGATGTTCGGCATCAGGCCGAAACCGAGTCAACATGTGACGCCCCATTCAGAGACTGAATAAGCCGTCTGCGTTCACAGTCGACCGGGCTGCGCGTTATAGTCGGTGCATCCGATTTTTTCGCCCCCGCCCTGCCCGCGCAGGTCGGCGTTACCGTTCGAGGATTAGCAGATGAAGTTCGAAGGCACCCAGGCCTACGTCGCCACCGATGACCTGAAGCTGGCGGTCAACGCCGCCATCACCCTGGAGCGGCCGCTGCTGGTCAAGGGCGAACCGGGCACCGGCAAGACCATGCTCGCCGAGCAACTGGCCGAATCGTTCGGCGCCAAGCTGATCACCTGGCACATCAAATCCACCACCAAGGCCCATCAGGGCTTGTACGAGTACGATGCGGTCAGCCGCCTGCGCGACTCGCAACTGGGCAATGAAAAAGTCCACGATGTGCGCAACTACCTGAAGAAAGGCAAACTCTGGGAGGCTTTCGAGTCCGAAGAGCGCGTCATTCTGCTGATCGACGAGATCGACAAGGCCGACATCGAGTTCCCCAACGACCTGCTGCAAGAACTCGACAAGATGGAGTTCTACGTTTACGAGATCGACGAGACCATCAAGGCCAAGAAGCGCCCGATCATCATCATTACTTCCAACAACGAGAAAGAGCTGCCGGACGCTTTCCTGCGCCGCTGCTTCTTTCACTACATCGCCTTCCCGGACCGCACCACCCTGCAGAAAATCGTCGATGTGCACTACCCGGACATCAAGAAGGATCTGGTCAGTGAAGCACTGGACGTGTTCTTCGATGTGCGCAAGGTGCCGGGCCTGAAGAAGAAGCCGTCGACCTCGGAACTGGTCGACTGGCTGAAGCTGCTGATGGCCGATAACATCGGCGAAGCCGTGCTGCGCGAGCGCGATCCGACCAAAGCCATTCCGCCACTGGCCGGTGCGCTGGTGAAGAACGAACAGGACGTGCAACTGCTTGAGCGCCTGGCGTTCATGAGCCGTCGTGGCTCTCGCTAAGCACTTGTAAGCAGGGGCCATCGTTATGCTGCTCAACCTCTTCAATGAAATGCGCGCAGCCAAGGTGCCGGTTTCGGTGCGCGAACTGCTCGACCTGATCAACGCGCTGAAACAGCGCGTGACCTTCGCCGACATGGACGAGTTCTACTACTTGTCGCGGGCGATCCTGGTGAAGGACGAACGGCATTTCGACAAGTTCGACCGCGCGTTCGGCGCCTACTTCAATGGCCTGGAAAAACTCGACGATCACTTGCAGGCGCTGATCCCCGAAGACTGGCTGCGCAAGGAGTTCGAGCGCTCCCTGAGCGATGAGGAGCGCGCGCAGATCCAGTCCCTCGGCGGCCTGGACAAGCTGATCGAAGAGTTCAAGAAGCGTCTGGAAGAACAGAAGGAACGCCACGCCGGCGGCAACAAATGGATCGGCACCGGCGGCACCAGCCCATTCGGCTCTGGCGGTTTCAACCCGGAAGGCATTCGGGTCGGCGATGCCGGCAAGCGCCAAGGCAAAGCGGTAAAGGTTTGGGATCAGCGCGAGTACAAGAACCTCGACGACTCGGTGGAACTGGGTACGCGCAACATCAAGGTCGCGCTGCGTCGTCTGCGCAAATTCGCTCGCCAGGGTGCGGCGGAAGAGCTGGACATCGACGGCACCATCGACCACACCGCCAAGGACGCCGGTCTGCTGAATATCCAGATGCGTCCCGAGCGTCGCAACACGGTGAAGCTGCTGTTGCTGTTCGACATCGGCGGTTCGATGGATGCGCACGTGAAGATCTGCGAAGAGCTGTTCTCGGCCTGCAAGACCGAGTTCAAGCATCTTGAGTATTTCTACTTCCACAACTTCGTGTATGAATCGGTGTGGAAGAACAACATGCGCCGCACCTCCGAGCGCACTTCAACCCAGGACCTGCTGCACAAGTACGGCGCCGATTACAAAGTGATTTTCATCGGTGACGCCGCCATGGCGCCCTACGAAATCACCCAGGCCGGCGGCAGCGTCGAGCACTGGAACGAAGAGCCGGGTTATGTGTGGATGCAGCGTTTCATGGAGAAGTACAAGAAACTCATCTGGATCAACCCGTATCCGAAGGACACGTGGGGCTATACCTCGTCGACCAATATCGTGAGGGATCTGATCGAGGACCAGATGTATCCGCTGACCCTTCGCGGGTTGGAAGAAGGGATGCGGTTTCTTTCCAAATAACCTTCGTTAGCAGTGATGGCCTCTTCGCGAGCAAGCCCGCTCCCACAATTGGAATGCATTCCAGTGTGGGAGCGGGCTTGCTCGCGAAGCGCTTAGCTATTTCGAAAACGCTGCAAACACTCGACGTGCTCCCGGTGCGCGACTTCCTGTACCACCGGCCTTAATCGCACCTGCGCCCCCGGCAGGCACTGCGCCAGCCGCGCCAGCGCCAACGGCGTCAACGCCCCCAACCGCGGATACCCACCAATGGTCTGCCGATCATTGAGCAAGACAATCGGCTGCCCGTCAGGCGGCACCTGCACCGCGCCCAAGGGAATGCCCTCGGAAATCATCGGCCGGCCCTGATACTGCAACGCTTTGCCCAACAGCCGAATGCCCATGCGGTCGGCGCGACTGTCGAGCGTCCACGGACTGTTGAACACATCAAACAGACTCTGCCCGCTGAACTGACCGATCTGTGCACCGAGCACCAGATCCAGCGGCGTATCGAGTTTCAGATCCGGTCGCAACGCTACCGGTACTTCACGCACCTGCAGCGTTTCGCCGCGATAGTTCAGCGTCGCCCCTTTGGTCAGCGGCAATCCCAGACCATCAAGACCACCAAGTTCTTCGCGCACCACCGTTGCACTGCTGCCCAGTACCTGCGGCGCGTCAAAGCCGCCGGGGGCCGCCAGATATGCCCGGGCACCGAGCAGCGGTTGGGTGAACCGTAACGTCTGCCCTTTGCTCAGTTTGAAACTGCGCCACGGCGCCAGCGCCTGCCCATCGATTTGCGCACCGAGATCCGCGCCGGCCAGCGCCAGCAAACAATCCTCCTGCGCAACCACGGCAAACCCGCCGAGGGTGATTTCGATCACCGGCACATCCAGGCCATTGCCCAGCAACCAGTTGGCCCAACTCATCGAACGCCAATCCGCTGCGCCGCCCTGGGTTACACCCAAATGGCGCACGCCAAAGCGTCCGGCGTCCTGCAACAAACACAGCGCTGTGCTCGCTTCAATCAACAGTCGGCTCATGCCAGCACCTCCAGCGGTGTGTCGTCGCCGCCAAGGTTGATGAATTCGGCGTGACTCACCGCTTCGAAGCGCACGGTGTCGCCGGGCTGCATCAGGCTGTAGCCGTCACGATTGCGGTCGAACAGTTTCGCTGGCGTGCGGCCGATCAGGTTCCAGCCACCAGGTGATACCACCGGGTAAGCCGCGGTCTGCCGTTCGGCGATGCCGACGCTGCCGGCCGCGACCTTCTTGCGTGGAGTGTCCAGACGCGGCGCGGCCAGTTGCTCTTCCACCAGCCCCATGAAAGCGAATCCCGGGGCAAAACCGAGGGCGAACACCTGATATTCCCGCGCGCTGTGACGGCGGATCACCTCTTCCACCGCCAGACCGCTGCGCTGCGCCAACAAGCTCAATTCGGGGCCGACACTGAGGTCGTACCAGACTGGCAACACATGGCACTGGCCGCCGGTGCGCGCATTTGGCGACAGGTCGATCAGCGCTTGCGCGATCAATTCACGGGCCTGATTCGGGCTCAGCGCGGTCAGGTCGTAATGCACCATCAACGTGGTGTAGGACGGCACCAAGTCGATCAACTGCGCGCCGAACGCTGCCCGCAGGCGCTCACTGGCGGCGAGCATCCACGGCATATTGGCTTCGGCGATTTCATCGAACAGGCGCAGCATCAGGCAGTCCAGGGCCACCACTTCAATCCGTGGATTCATGGCGCGCTCTGCTGATTCAGGGCCTCGCGAATGCGCTGCACCGCGACCACCGAACTGGCGTTGTCGCCATGTACGCACAAGGTGTTGACCTGCAGGTGCAACGCGCTGCCGTCACTGGCGACGAGGTCGCCGCCACGGGCGATGGTCAGGGCCTGTTCGATGATTGTTTGCGGATCGTGGTGCACCGCGCCCGGCAGTTGCCGCGAAACCAGTTTGCCGGCGCTGTCGTAGGCGCGGTCGGCGAAGGCTTCGAACCACAGCGTAACGCCGTATTCGTCACCCAGTTGTTGCGCCGAAGCATTGTCGCGGGTGGCCATCAGCATCAGCGGCAAGCTGCGATCGTAAGCGGCGACGGCCTGAATCACTGCGCGCAACTGCGCCGGGTTGGCCATCATGTCGTTGTACATCGCGCCGTGGGGTTTGACGTAGCTGACCCGTCCGCCCTGCGCCCGGCAAATCCCGTCGAGCGCGCCGATCTGGTAATGCAGGATGTCCTGCAGCTCTTGTGCGGAATACGCCATGGAGCGACGGCCGAAACCGACCAGATCCTGATAGGCCGGGTGCGCACCGATCTGCACGCCGTGGCTCAGGGCCAGGCTCACGGTTTTGCGCATGATGCCTGGGTCGCCAGCATGGAACCCGCAGGCGACGTTGGCGCAATCGATGTAGGGCATGACCTCGGCGTCCAGACCCATGGTCCAGCTGCCGAAACTCTCGCCAATGTCACAGTTCAATAACAGGCGGCTCACGGTAAACACTCCTGTAGCTTCTTGTCTTTCTATCCGTAGGACAAATGCCCGTTGGGCACTGCCCCCGCAGGTTATCAGTTACTGCGCATCCAGTTGCTTGCCACGGGTTTCCGGCAGGCTCAATGCCGCGAGAATCACCACCCCGTACGACACCGCAGCGAACGCGCCGATGCCCACGCTCAGCGGCACTGTCTGGCTGAGCAGGCCGATCAGCAGCGGAAACAACGCCGCCAGCGCCCGCCCGATGTTGTAGCAGAAACCCTGCCCGGAACCCCGAATTCGCGTGGGAAACAGCTCGGTGAGAAACGCGCCCATGCCGCTGAAAATCCCCGAGGCAAAGAAGCCCAGTGGAAAGCCCAGCCACAGCATCACGCCATTGCTGACCGGCATCTGCGTGTACAGCAGCACGATGGTGAACGAGCCGACGGCGAACAGGATGAAATTCTTTTTACGCCCCAACAGGTCGGTGAGATAAGCGCTGATCACGTAGCCGACGTAGGAACCGACGATCACCATCGCCAGATAACCGCCGGTGCCAAGCACACTCAAGCCGCGCTCGTTCTTGAGGAATGTCGGCAGCCACGAGGTGATCGCGTAATAGCCGCCCAGTGCCCCGGTGGTCAGCAAGGAAGCGCGGAACGTGGTGAACAGCATGCCGGGAGCGAAGATCTCGTAGAACTTTGCCGGGTTCTCCGGGGTTTGCGCAGCCTTGGCTTCGCGGTAGATCTGCGGGTCTTTCACCAGCCGACGGACGAAGATCACAAAGATCGCCGGCACGATGCCGAGGATGAACAGTGCACGCCACGCGTCTTCGGGTGGCAACAGCGAGAACAACAGCGCATACAGAATCGCCGTCAGGCCCCAGCCCAGGGCCCAGCCGGATTGCACCATGCCCACCGCCTTGCCACGGTCCTTGGCGCGAATCACTTCACCGATCAGCACCGCGCCGGCGGTCCATTCACCGCCGAAGCCGAAGCCCATCAGGGTGCGGGCGATCAACAGCTGTTCGTAGCTCTGGGCGAAACCGCAGAGGAAGGTGAAGAAGGCGAACCACAGCACCGTCAGTTGCAGGGTGCGCACGCGGCCGATGCGGTCGGAGAGAATCCCCGCCACCCAGCCGCCGATGGCCGAGGCGATCAGGGTGCTGGTGTGAATCAGACCGGCCTGCCCGGTGGTGATGCCCCACATGGCGATCAGGGTTGGCACCACAAAGCTGAGCATCTGCGTGTCCATACCGTCCAGGCCATAGCCGATCTTGCAGCTCCAGAAGGTGCGACGCTCTTGCTGATTGATGTTGCGATACCAGTCGAACGGCCCGGGACGGGCCGTACTCTTGGGGAGGTCGAGGGTGTCGGGCGCACGCATGGCAAGTCTCCGCAGGCTTTTATTGGTCTTGTTCGAAGTTCCGACGACGCCTATCGTGGGAACCGGATGCGCCGATTTTTGGGCGCGCAGCCCTGCTGCGTCCAACGAATAAAAAACCGCCTTAGGCATAAGAAAAATTTGTCACCCGAGCCGTTGCCATGAACCTGAAGTTTCTCGAGACCTTTGTCTGGGTCGCCCGGCTGAAGAGTTTTCGCCTGACCGCCGACAAGCTGTTCACCACTCAGGCCTCGATTTCCAGCCGTATCGCGGTGCTCGAAGGCGAGCTGGGGGTGAAGCTGTTTCTGCGTGATTCCCGTGGTGTCAGCCTGACGCCCGAAGGCCTGAAAGTGCTGGATTACGCCGAGCAGATGCTCGACACCATGTCAGCGTTGAAGCAATCGATCGAAACCCGTTCAAGCAAGGTCGGCCGGGTGCGCATTGGCGTGATGGACACGGTGATTCACACTTGGCTCAGCCCGTTGGTGGCGCAGATGACCGACCTGTACCCGCGAGTGGAAATCGAGCTGGTGGCGGATACTTCGCTCAACCTCTGCGATCAGTTGCAAAAAGGCTTTCTCGATCTGATTCTGCAAACCGACCTGGTGCGCCACGAGAGCGTGCGCAGCCTGGAACTGGCCAGCCATCCGCTGGGCTGGATCGTCGCGAGCAATTCGATCTACAACCGCAACTACACCGACCTTGGCGAGCTGGCGCAGGAACGGATCATCACCTACTCGAAAAACTCCCGACCGCACCAGGACCTGCTGGCGCTGATGCAGGCCAACGGCGTGCTGGCGCCACGCTTGAACTGCGTGAACTCGGTGTCGGCGATTACCCGGTTGCTGCGCGATGGCTTTGGCATCGGTGTGCTGCCGCCAGTGCTGGTGGCGGAAGAGCTGGCCCAGGGTGAGCTGATTTTGCTCGACATCGACCAGCGGCCACCGAACTTGCAGGTGGTGGTGTCGTGGCGAGTTGGCGTGGAATGGGTCGAAGAGATTGTGACGCTGTGTCAGCAGGTGCTGGGGGAATATGCACGCAAGGTCGGTGAAAATTACATCACGCTCGCCGACTGATACTGGTAGTGAGGGGATTTATCCCCTCACCCCATAGGTGGCGCAAGCCTTAAAGACCACGCACGTCGCGGTCTTCAATTGGCCGGCTCTGACGCAAACGTCGGCCGCCCAGCACCACCCAGTCAATCAGACGAATCAGGCACTCGATGCCGAACGACAGCAGCAACGCGCCGCTCATGCCCCAGATCATCGCTTCCGGAGTCAGCAGAATCTGATAGCTGTAGCCGTTCCAGGTTTCCTGGCGAATGTCCGGATCAGCGGCCAGCACCACTTGCAGGAAGCGGATATACCACGGGCCCTGCATGGCCTGGAACTGTTTATCCAGCGCAATCTGCCGGTTGAGCAAGGTGCTCAGGCTGTCGGCATCGCTGCGGAACACCGGGTCGTCGCTGGCGCGGTAATGCGCGACCAGCGCCTGCAAGTCGCCCTTGAAGAACTGCTCGGCCGTGCCCTGGAAGCCACGCAGACCGGTCTGTGCTTCGATCAGGTGGGCTTCGACGCGTTTGGCGTAATCGTTGATGAAACCCGGCACTTGGACACCGATCAACAGGCCCGCCGCAAACAACACCAGCCGTAGATAACTGAGCAACATCGAGGAGAGATCCTTTATTCGGTCGTGCCCTGGCTGACGCATTCGCCGCGTCGCCACAGGCTCCATTGGCCCGGTTCGTAACGGGTCCAGGTTTCATTTTCGGTCAAAGGCTCGGTGGCGATCACCGTGACCACGTCGTTGGGCGTGGTTTCCGCCTGGAAATCGACGATCACATCGACATCCTTCAGCCGCGCCGGGCCGAACGGTGCGCGCCGGGTGATCTGTGCCAGTTTGGTCGAGCAATAGCAGAACAGCCAGTCGCCATCGCTGAGCAGGCAGTTGAATACGCCTTTGCTGCGATATTCGGCGCAGGCGGCGACCAGATCCGGCAGCAGCACCTCTATATCGACCGGTTCCGGGAAGGCTGCACGCACACGGTTGAGCAAATCGCAGAATGCCGCTTCGCTGTCGGTGTCACCCACCGGGCGGTAGAAACTCTTGATCGGGGTGAAATCGGCGAGCTGGCCATTGTGCGCAAAACACCAGTTGCGCCCCCACAGTTCGCGCACAAACGGATGGGTGTTGGACAGACAGACCTTGCCGACGTTGGCCTGGCGGATATGGCCGATGACCACTTCGCTCTTGATCGGATAGCGCTGCACCAAATTGGCGACTTCTGACTCGCTGCTGGCGGCCGGGTCCTGAAACAGGCGCAAGCCGCGACCTTCATAGAAAGCGATGCCCCAGCCGTCGCGATGCGGGCCGGTACGCCCGCCGCGCTGCATCAGACCGGTGAAGCTGAACACGATATCGGTCGGCACGTTGGCACTCATGCCCAGTAATTCACACATGTGCGGACTCTCGGGATTACAGACGCGGCTCGACCCGCATGCGCTGCGGATTGTTCGGCAACGGCGGACGACCGTAGCGGTCATCACCGGCACCGCCGAACGGCTGATCGTCGTCGCGATCATCGGCACGGGCTGCGGCCTGGGCGGCCTCGGCCTGCGCGCGACGGGCGCGGGAGGCGCGTTCGATCGGGAAGCGGATCAACACAAAGATCAGGTAAATGCCGAACGCGATCATGCCATACATGAACAGGTCGGAAATCGCCCGCCAGGCGTTGTTGCCGACCTTGAAGGCCAGGTCCAGCGCGGTGATGGCGATCGACGGCGCGACCTTGGCCTTCACCGGGTCAATGATGGTCGGGCTGAACAGCAACACTGCCATCAGCACCCGCAGCGGTTCACGCAGCCAGCGCCACATCCAGCGGGTCAGGCGCATCCATACCAACAGGCAGCCTACAGCGGCAAAGGCGTAGAGGCCCCAGGCGATCAGATAGTCGTTCTCGGTCATGGTGTCCATGGCAAGGCAGGCAAAGAGGCGCTTATAGTAACGACTTTTCGCCCGCCAGGCTTGTCCCAATGCCAGACGGCCAGCTGCCATCCCTGTAGGAGCGGGCTTGCTCGCGAAAGCGCTGTCTCAGCCAAATAAATATTTACTGACAGGACGCCTTCGCGAGCAAGCCCGCGCCCACAGGATCTACAGTGGTTTCACGAGCGGCGACCACCATTTCCGAACATTGTCCGAGAGCCTTCCATGCCCCAATCCGCCAACGTCAACAGCGCCCCGTTCGCCCACAAGGCTGCCGGTGCCGACCCGTATGCCTGGCTGCAGGAACGCGACACCGACGCGGTGCTCGACTACCTCAAGGCCGAAAACGCTTATCAGGAAGCGCAAACCGCTGATCAGGCCTCCCTGCGCGAAAGCCTGTTCGAAGAGATCAAGGGCCGGATCCTCGAAACCGACCTGTCCCTGCCCTCGCCGTGGGGCCCGTACCTGTATTACACGCGCACCACCGCTGGCGACGAATACGCCCGCCATTACCGCTGCCCGCGTCCCGCCGACGACAGCCTGACCCTCGACGAGAGCCGCGAGCAATTGCTGCTCGACCCGAACGTGCTGGCCAACGGCGGCTTTTTCTCCCTCGGCGCGTTCAGCATCAGTCCCGACCACCAGCGTCTGGCCTACAGTGTCGACGCCTCGGGTGATGAGATCTACACGCTGTTCGTCAAGGAACTGGCCAGCGACAAGGTCAGCGAACTGGAGTTCGAGGACTGCGACGGCAGCATGACCTGGGCCAACGACAGCCTGACGCTGTTTTTTGGCGTGCTCGACGACACTCACCGCCCGCACAAACTGTTTCGCTACCGCCTCGACGGCACGGCGGCCGAAGAGGTGTTCCACGAGCCGGACGGGCGTTTCTTCCTGCATTGCTACCGCGCAAGCTCCGAGCAGCAGTTGCTGCTGACCCTGGGCAGCAAGACCACCAGTGAAGTCTGGGCGCTGGATGCCCATCAGCCGCATCTGCCCTTCACCTGCCTGGCGCCACGGGTCGAGGATCACGAATACGACGTCGACCACGGCATGCTCGATGGCGCGTGGACATGGTTCATTCGCACCAACCGCGACGGCATCAACTTCGCCCTGTACCAGGCACCGGACAGCGGCGTCGCGCCGAGTGAAGCCGACTGGCAGAACCTGATCCCGCACAGCGACACGGTGATGCTCGACGGCGTGACCCTCAACGCCGAGGCCATGACCCTGAGCCTGCGCGAAGGTGGCTTGCCGGTCATCGAGGTTCACCCGCAAGGCCTGACGCCGTATCGCGTGCAATTGCCGGACGCGGCCTATAGCCTCTATGTGCAAAACAGCCTGGAGTTCGAGAGCGACCGCATCCGTCTGCGCTACGAAGCGTTGAACCGTCCGGCGCAGGTGCGCCAGTTGAGGCTGGCCACCGGCGAGCAAACCGTCCTGAAAGAGACCCCGGTGCTTGGCCCGTTCGACGCCGACGCCTACGTCAGCCAACGCCTGTGGGCCACCGCACCGGACGGCACGCAGGTGCCGATCAGCCTGGTGATGAAACGCGAGATGGTCGGCAAAGCGGTGCCGCTGTACTTGTACGGTTACGGCGCTTACGGTTCCAGCCTCGACCCGTGGTTCTCCCACGCACGCCTGAGCCTGCTGGATCGCGGCATGGCCTTCGCCATCGCCCACGTACGTGGCGGCGGTGAGCTGGGCGAGGCCTGGTATCGTGCCGGCAAGCAGGAACACAAGCACAACACCTTCAGCGACTTCATTGCCTGCGCCGAATTCCTGATCCTCAACGGCATCACTACGCCCGAGCAGCTGGCAATCAGCGGCGGCAGCGCCGGGGGCCTGCTGATCGGCGCGGTGCTCAACCAGCGCCCGGACCTGTTCGGCGTGGCGATTGCCGAAGTGCCGTTCGTCGACGTGCTCAACACCATGCTCGACCCGGACCTGCCGCTGACCGTCACCGAGTATGACGAGTGGGGCAATCCCGAAGAGCCGCAGGTTTATGAGCGGATCAAGGCCTATGCGCCGTACGAAAACGTCACCGCGCAGGCCTATCCGGCGACGCTGGTGATCGCCGGCTACAACGACAGCCGCGTGCAGTACTGGGAAGCGGCCAAGTGGGTGGCGAAACTGCGTGCGACCAAAACCGACGACAACCTGCTGCTGCTCAAGACCGAACTGGGTGCCGGACACGGCGGGATGAGCGGGCGTTATCAGGGATTACGTGACGTAGCGCTCGAATATGCATTTGTATTCAAGGTTTTGGGGCTGGCCTGAGGAACTCCGTCGGTCACTTGGGTCTTAATTCCAGACCCCGGTGGTCGATACACCACAGATCCCCTTTGTGGGAGCGGGCTTGCTCGCGAAGGCGTCCGGTCAGTCACGACTGATATTGGCTGACCCACCGCCTTCGCGAGCAAGCCCGCTCCCACAACGGTCCGTGTAGTGCCTGAAAACCGTGAAAACAAAAAGATTGCAATGACATGTCAGAACCAACCCTACTGAACAACGAAATCCGCGACTGGCTGATGGACTGCGGCCTGTTCGACCAATTGCAACTGGCGGACTTTGCCGCGGCCTCGGGCTATTTCAGCATCAGCACCGTGGCAGAAGGCGAAGCGATTTTCCGCGAGGGCGATGCCGGCAGCTTCATGTGCATCATCCACACCGGCCAGGTGGCCGTGCAGAAAACCGGCAGCGATGGCCAGGTAGTGACCATGGCCATCCTGCGCAGCGGTCGGGCGTTCGGCGAAATGGCCGTGCTCGATGGCGAACGGCGCTCGGCCACCTGTATCGCCGCGAGCAACTGCCAACTGCTTAACCTGGGCAAGGACTCGCTGGAAAAAATGCTCAACGACGCGCCGAAGATCGCCGCGAAGATCATCCGCGCCCTCGCTGTCTCCCTGTCCAAACGCCTGCGCATGGCCGACGGCCAACTGGCGGCGCAGCAGATCTAGCCGCCGGGGGATTTGGCCTTGGTGCCGCTCGGTTCGACACCCGGTACCGGTTGATCCTTGCTTGGCGGGCTGGGCATTTCGATCGGCACCAGCGGCGGACTGCCACTGCCCGCACCTGACTTGGGAATGCTGATCGGGGTGATTTGCGGATACGGCGTCGGCGTTGCGGTACCGGGCGACCCGGGTTGCGGCGTCGGGCTGACCGGAATGGTCTGCTGCGCCTGCACTGCAGTAATCGTGAGCGCGGCCAGGGCAATGACCGTTAGAATGGTGCGCTTCATCAAGGGCTCCGTTTGGCCTCTAGTCTGCGCTCAGGCTACTCCCAACGGGCCTGCTTGCCTTCCCCCTTGTAGAGATTTCCATGAAACGTTTCGTTCTGCTCGACACCACGCCGATCCCTGACAACGGTGGCGCCCTGTGCCTGTTCGAGTATGGCGAGGATTTCGTCATCAAGATCCAGGGCGGCGACGGCGGGCAATTGATGAACACGCGCATGCACGGTTCCGAAGATGCGCTGGCCGAAATTCCATGCCGCAAGGTCGCCGGACGGCCGAATTCGCGGGTACTGATCGGCGGTTTGGGCATGGGCTTCACCCTCGCTTCGGCGCTCAAGCACCTGGGCAAGAGCGCCGAAGTGGTGGTCGCCGAACTGGTGCCCGGCGTGGTGGAATGGAACCGAGGGGCGCTGGGTGAAAAGTCCGGTCGGCCGCTGCTCGATCCACGCACGGTGATCCGTCAGGACGACGTGGCCAAGGTGCTGCAAAGCGAGCCGAATGGCTTCGACGCGATCATGCTCGACGTCGACAACGGTCCCGAAGGCCTGACGCAGAAGGCCAACAGCTGGCTGTATTCGGCTGCCGGGCTCAACGCCTGCGCCAAGGCCCTGCGGCCCAAAGGCGTGCTGGCGGTGTGGTCGGCCAGCGCTGACCGGCAGTTTTCCGACAAATTGAAGAAGGCTGGTTTCAAGGCTGAAGAAGTCCAGGTCTTCGCCCACGGCAACAAGGGCACCCGCCATACGATCTGGATTGCCGAGAAGCTCAAGGGCTGAGCTAAACTGGCGTCATAACCGTCATTAGTCTTTTTTACAAAGGTGAACCCATGAGTTCGTCCACCCAGACCAACACGTCGAAGCTCGATCGCATCCTTGCCGACAACCAGCGCGACAAGGAAATGGGCTACCGCGACAAGGCCCTGAAGATGTACCCGCACGTGTGTGGCCGCTGCGCCCGTGAGTTCTCCGGCAAGCGCCTGAGCGAACTGACCGTGCACCACCGCGACCACAACCACGACAACAATCCGCAGGACGGCTCGAACTGGGAGCTGTTGTGCCTGTACTGCCACGACAACGAACACTCGCGCTACACCGACCAGCAGTATTTTGGTGACGGCTCACTGAGCACGCCGAAGATTGCCAAGGCGACGCATAACCCGTTTGCCGCCCTCGCCGGGCTTATGAAGAAAGAAGACTGAAGATCTTCAGCGCCTGAACTGTCCCCTTCGCGAGCAAGCCCGCTCCCACAGGATCCTCTGACGACCGAGACCTCTGTGGGAGCGGGCTTGCTCGCGAAGCGGCCAGAACAGCCACCACAAGTCCTGAACCTGCCCGCTCTCCTCCAATCCCCGTATAATCGCCCTCTTTTTCCCGAAGGCACCCCGCTCGTGGCAGACAAACGTTACAGCTGCATTGGTTTGTACAACCCCAAGTCACCGGAGAACGTCGGTTCGGTGATGCGCGCCGCAGGCTGTTACGGCGTGGCGTCGGTGTTCTACACCGGCAAGCGTTATGAACGCGCCGCCGACTTCGTCACCGACACCAAGCGCGTGCACTACGACATCCCGCTGATCGGCATCGACGACCTGAAGAAGATCCTCCCGCTCAACTGCGTACCGGTTGCTGTGGAACTGGTCGAAGGCGCCCGTCCGCTGCCTGAATACACCCACCCGGACCGCGCGCTGTACATCTTCGGCCCGGAAGACGGCTCGCTGGACAAAGAGATCCGCGACTGGTGCGAAGACGTCGTGTACATCCCGACCACCGGCTGCATGAACCTCGCTGCCACGGTCAACGTCGTGCTCTACGACCGCATGGCCAAGGGGCTGAACACCCGCTCTGGGCCGAAATTCCGCTGAAACGTCGCACATCCGATGGAACGAGCCGGCCGTTGCGGCAGTCAGCATATCTATCTATTGCACATTGCCTGGGAGACAGATCATGACCGAGCTCAAACGCGTCCAACGTATCGAATCCACCCCGTTCCAGAGCCGTTCCGAACAGAACGTCGAAGGCTGGGAGCGCATCGGATCCCTGGCCGGTGGCGTGATCATGGTCGGCAAGGGCCTGCGCCGTGGCGGTGTGTTCGGCCTGCTTCAGGTGGCGATTGGCGGTGTGGCGATGGCCCGTGGCATCACCGGACACAGCTCGGTGAAAAGCCTGCTGGAGAAAAGCCGTCAGGACATGAACAACGTGCGGGCGAAGATCGAGCGCGCCGGTGAAGAGTTGAGCAAGCTGAAGGCCAATGCCGAGGCGGCGACCAGCACCGCGACGGTGACTGGCAATGATTCGGTGAAATCGCCCAAAGCCGGGGTTTGAGCCTGAACTTGCAGTGAGGCTACCGGCCTCTTCGCGAGCAAGCCCGCTCCCACAGTTTGAAATACATTTCCCTGTGGGAGCGGGCTTGCTCGCGAAGGCGGTATCACTGCAGTAACGCGCTATCAAGAACCTTGGAGGGCTCGCCCAGAACGCTCTCGGCCAGTTGCACAAACGCCTTGGTACTCACCGTCCCCAAATGCATCGCTGCGCGCAGCACATCATCCAGCGAGCGCTTGTTCCGCGTCTTCAGGCGAATCTCGCGATCCAGCTCCTGCAGCACAACCACCGCTTTTGACATCTGCGCCGGGCTGAGCTGTTCGCCGCGCAAGGTCGTGACTTTCTGACTGTCCCTGGTCAGCTTCGCCTGCAACGCCTGATAACGCTCATCGCTCATGCCCCCGGCACGACGCACCAGCTCGATGGCGTAATACTCGGCAAAGCCTTCGCTGATCCAGTCGCTGCGCTGCTCGTCGTTGATCCGTCCGAACACCTGCGCCAGCTCGCGCACCAGCGCACTGCTGCCGCTTTCGCTGACCAGCGGCAAACGCGTGTTGAGATAAATCGATTCATGCGCACCGAGACTGCCGCGCCACATCGGATCATTGGCGCCGACGATCAACAGTTTGCCCGGATGCCGTGGGTACACAGCCTGTACCTGCGGCCAGATGAACGTCAGCAACGTCAACACATCCATGCGGCGCATGCCCTGCCCTTGCGGCGAGGCCACGGTGACTTCGGTTTCGCCCAGGCGCGTGCGGCGACTGCCGAGGTGGCCGGCCAGCATCCAGCCGGTCGGCCGATCGAACAGGCGTGAAGGGTTGTCGATGCGGAATTTGTTCTTGCCGATGCGCGGCCAGGCGGTTTCGACGCTTTGCCAGCCGTCGGGCAGTTCGAATTGCAGACGCGACACCAACTCGACGCCATCCTGCTGATCGAGTTTGGCCGGCGGTACCAGATCATCACCGCGCAGCAGTGCCCAGTTCGGGGTCATGCGCGTGTCGAAGCTGCCGCTCTTGCGCCCGTGGCTGAGGGTGACGCGATAGGTCAGGCTGGCCTTGTCGCCCGTCGGACGCCAGAGGCCACGGGCCTGCTTGCCCGGGGTCAACTGCCATTGGCCATCGGCTTTGAAGTCGCTGTAATGGCTGCCATCACCGAGGTCGAAGTCGAGGCTGCGCACCGCTTCGCCTTTGGCCAGGGTCAGGCGCACCTCGGCCTGATCGCTTTGCGGCAACAGACGCACGTGGTAGTCCAGATCGACCTTCTTTGCCGCCCACACCGGCGCGCTCAACGCCAGCAGGCCAATGCCGAGCGCCCGCCGCAATCCCACAGCCATACACACTCCTTGCTTGCGCTGGTGAGTGCTGCGCACTCAATCGGGAGTAAGCTCCCTCGCCACAGATTTACAGATTAACCGGCGCGGAAAATCAGGTGATCTTCCCAGTCGTCTTCCGGCACGCTGCCTTCGGCGAGCATGCGCCCGGACTGGGAAATCCGTTCGTGGTGCACGGCGTCACGGTCGCCGCACACCAGGTGGTGCCACAACGGCAGATCCTTGCCTTCGCTGACCAATCGGTAACCGCAGGTCGGCGGCAGCCATTTGAACTCTTCGGCCTGGCCCGGGGTGAGCTGGATGCAGTCCGGGACAAACTTGATGCGGTTCGGGTAATCGCTGCACTGGCAGGTTTTCAGGTCCAGCAGTTTGCAGGCGATGCGCGTGTAATAGACGCTGTTGTCTTCTTCATCTTCGAGTTTCTGCAGGCAGCACAGACCGCAGCCGTCGCACAGCGATTCCCATTCCTCGTGATCCAGTTGATCGAGGGTTTTGCGTATCCAGAACGGTTCGACTTTGGCGGCCATGGCTCAAGCATCAACATCAGGTGGTGAAAAGGCCGCCAGTCTAGTGCCCCAGACCGTGCGGGCCAAGCGCTGGCGACTGCCGGTTGCGCAACGCTTGTCAGTTTCGATGCCGGCGCGTAGCTTTGCCTGTCGCAAGGAGCCTTGCCCGGAAGCCATTGACGCTCGACCGCGTTGCATTCCGGTGAACACCAAAGGCTCGGAAAATCCCATCGTTCAGCGCAACTGATCCCGCCGGGTTTTCATTCGACTCTCTGACTCAAATACAGCAAGGAATCTTCGATGAGTGCCAACCCTCGCGTTGCCGATTACGCCATTCACCCGCAGTTCACCGATCGCTGGTCGCCCCGCGCCTTCACGGGCGAAGCGATCCCGGAAGAAACCCTGCTGAGCTTCTTCGAGGCCGCGCGCTGGGCGCCGTCTGCGTACAACTCGCAGCCGTGGCGCTTCCTGTATGCGCGTCGTGACACGCCGAGCTGGGAGCGTTATCTGGGCCTGCTCAACGAGTTCAACCGCAGTTGGGCGCAACACGCCTCGGCGCTGGTGATCGTGATTTCGAAAACCACCTTCACCGCACCGGGCGCGACGGAAGAAACCCCGGCGCTGTGGCACACCTTCGACACTGGTTCGGCGTGGGGCCATCTGGCGCTGCAAGCGAGCATCAGCGGCTGGCACACTCACGGCATGGCCGGTTTCGATCAGGAACTGACCCGCAAGGAGCTGAACATCCCTGAAGGTTATGCGCTGCACGCAGCCGTCGCCGTCGGCAAGCTGGGTGACAAGGCAACCCTGGCCGAATACCTGCAGGCCCGTGAAGAACCGAGTTCGCGTCGTCCGCTGAACGAACTGGCGGCTGAAGGCGACTTCACCCTTTAAGCCATCACCAAAAACAATGTGGGAGCGAGCCTGCTCGCGAAAGCGCTGTGTCAATCAACATTGATGTCGACTGACACGCCCTCTTCGCGAGCAGGCTCGCTCCCACAGTTTGTAGTGCGCTGACTCAGTAACCGCGTGCGAAATCCACTTCCCCGCGCAATGCTTCACCCGCCTGATACGCTTTCAGGTTCTCGACAAACAGCTGCACCATCAACGCCGGCGACGTCGGTGCCGAGCTGTGTCCGGTCAGCAGCAAGCCCCAGGCCGTCCAGAACGGATGACGTTGCGGCAACGGCTCCTGACGGCAGACGTCGATTACCGCGCCGGCCAGATGCCCTTCCTTCAAGGCTTCAACCAGATCGGCATCCACTACCGCCACGCCACGCCCGACGTTGATGAACAACCCGGTCGGCTTGAATTGCTTGAACAGCGCCGCGTCGTAGATATCGTGGGTGTGCTCGGTGTTCGGCAGCAGGTTGACCACGTAATCGACCTCGCCCACCAGCCGTGGCAGATCCGCCATCGAACCGACCTCGACGAACGGCGCCTGCTCGCGAGCGCTGCTGGCGATGCCGTACAACTCGACACCGAACGGCAGCAGGAACTGCGCCACGCTCTGGCCAATATCGCCGGTACCGACGATCAGCACCTTGCGTCCGACCAGGCTCTGGCCGGTGCGGTTGTCCCACTTGCGCTCGACCTGGCTGACCAGGCGCGCCAGCACTTCACGCTCGTGACCGAGCATGTAGGTCAGTACGTATTCGGCCATCACCTGACCGAAGATCCCCACCGCGCGGGTCAAACGGTAGTCGCGGCGCAAACCGTCGGCGAGCAACGGCGTGATGCCGGCCCAGGTCGATTGCAGCCACTGCGGTTGGTGGCCCTGACGCAACAGGGTCGCCAGCAGGTCCGGCTGCCCCAGCCACACCGGGCAATCGGCAGCCTGACGGGCCAGTTCGGCGGAGTCGCCGCTGGTCAGTACTTCAAGTTCGGGGGCCGCCTGACGCAGCAGCCGGGCGTACACCGCGTGGTCGTGTTCAGCAATCAGAACGCGCATCTTCAAACCTTTCGCAAACCGTGCAGGCAACCGCCGAGGGAGTCACGCTCCTTCGTGGCGGTCGTCGCCGTAAAATCAGTTCCAGAGTGGCAAGAGGCCCAGAACAGGGCCTCGCAGATCAGACCGGGTCGTTGCGTCGCAGCAATTCTTCGGGCAGGTGTTCGATGTACTCGTCCTCGGCCGGCGGCATCTGCAGGTGATAGCCCTGCTTTTCGAGGTTTTCCAGAACCACGACGATGTCCTCGCTGGCCAGCTTACGCTCGGGCGAGAGCACCAGATCGAACGAATGTTTCGGTTTGCCGAAGGCCAGCATCAGCGCTTCCGGCACCCGCTCAAGCGCGTCACTTTTGAGCACGTAAAGATACATGCCGCTGCGCTTGGAGCTTTGGTAGATGGAACAAATACGTTTCAAGGCTGTTCTCCGGCGGTGGCCAGGCTGTCGAGCAGCTTCTGACCCATGAGTTCGCGGCGCCAGCCACGCAGCGACTCAGGCAATTGATAAGGTCCCTCGGGGAAGCCGCTTTTGACCAGTGCTTCGAGGGTTTTCTTGCGTAGCATCAGTTCCGGCGCGATACCCAGACGCTCGGCTTCGACCTGGCCGAGGGCACGCAGTTGCTTGATCAACGCAGCGGCCTCGACCGGCAATGGCTCCGGCACTGCTGGCGGCCATTGATCAGGCCCCACACTGCCAGAGCGTTTGATCAGATCAAGCAGAAACTGGCCGTCCTGACGCACGGTACGTGGGTGCATGTCTTCGATTTTGCCCAGCGCCGCGAGGTTGTCCGGTTGCGTGCGGGCCAGCGGCCACAGCGAATGCTCGCGAACAATACGGTTGCGCGGCAGATCACGGGCGCGGGCTTCTTTTTCCCGCCAGGCGCACAGCTCACGCAGCACCGCCAATTGCGCACGGGACAGTTTCCACGCCAGCTTGGCTTCGCGATAGACCTCGTACGGATCGGTTTCGCGGCGCAGGTTGGCTACCAGTTCGGCACCGTCCTCCAGCACCCAGGCGAATTTGTCGTCAGACAGTTTCGGCCGCAGTTGTACGAAAACCTCCGCCAGATGCACCGCATCTTCAGCGGCGTAGCTGATCTGCGTGTCGGACAACGGGCGCTGCAACCAATCGGAACGGGTTTCGCCCTTCGGCAGCTCGATGCCGAGCACTTCCTGCACCAGACGCGAATAGCCCATCGAGAACCCGAGGTTCAGGTAGGCCGCCGCCAGCTGCGTGTCGAACAACGGCGCCGGCAGGCTGCCGGTCAGACGCAGCAGCACTTCGAGGTCTTCACTGCAGGCATGCAGGACTTTGAGCACCGCCGGGTTTTCCAGCAACGCCGCCAGCGGTTGCCAGGCGTCGATGGTCAGCGGGTCGATCAGGTAGGCGCGTTTGCCGTCGCCTACCTGCAACAGGCCGGCAATCGGGTAGAAGGTGTCGACCCGCATGAATTCGGTGTCGAGGGCAACGAACGGCAGCTGCTGCCACTCGGCGCAAAACTGCGCGAGGCTATCGTTGTCGCGAATCCAGTGAATATCGATGGCCACACGGCTCTCCCTTGAAGAATGGCGCGCAGTATATATCGCCGCCGGCGATTTACGCGCCTGCGCCGGGCAAGAGCTGTAACGAAATGTCCTGCCAGTGAGAAAGAATAGTCTGACAGCGAGGTCGGCAAGATTAATCCGCGCATCAGCCCCTGACGCAGCGCCTGCCGGAAGCGGTATTTAATTTTTAAATAGCACTCGGGAAATCTGATTTGCCGATACCCGCGGAGCACCGCCTAATCGACAGCCTCCGCTATCCAGAGTCTGCTGATGGAAAACGTTCGCGCCACCGCTCGCCCCGTTGTCTGGCTGATGCTCGGCATCATGCTTGTCGCGCTCAATCTGCGCCCGTCCATGGCGGCCGTCGGCCCCCTGCTGTCGGCCATACGCGGCGACATACCGCTGAGTTTCAGCATGGCTTCGCTGCTGACCATGTTGCCGGTGATGAGCATGGGGCTGGCGATGTTTTTCGGCATTGGCATCAGCCGACGCCTGGGCAAGCAACGCACGGTGATCCTGTCGCTGTTGATTATCGGACTGGCGACGCTGTCGCGGCTGTGGCTCGATTCGGCGGCGCAGTTGATAGGCAGCGCAGTGCTGGCGGGGATTGGCATTGCCTTGATTCAGGCGTTGATGCCGGTGCTGATCAAGTCACGCTTCCCCGACCATGTGGCGCTGTGCATGGGGCTGTACGTCACCGCGATCATGGGCGGCGCGGCGCTGGCCGCCTCGTTTGCGCCGCTGGTGATGGTGCAGACCGGCAGCTGGCGCATCGGGCTGGCGATCTGGGCGACACTGGCCTTGCTCGCGTTGCTGCTCTGGTGGACACAGCCGCACCCGCCATCCACCCCGAACACGCCAGCCGGAAGAGAATCGTTCTTCTCCAATTCCCGCGCCTGGTTGCTCGCTATCTTCTTCGGTCTGGGCACGGCGTCCTACACCTGCGTACTCGCCTGGCTGGCGCCGTACTACGTCGAACAAGGCTGGAGCGAACAACACGCCGGCCTGCTACTGGGTTTGCTGACGGCCATGGAGGTGATTTCCGGGTTGCTGACCCCGGCCATTGCCAACCGCAGCCGTGACCGACGCGTGGTTCTGGCTGTGTTGCTACTGCTGATCATTGGCGGCTTCTGCGGGCTGATCCTCAGCCCGCAACACCTGAGCCTGCTGTGGCCGTGCCTGCTGGGGCTGGGCATTGGCGGTCTATTCCCGATGAGCCTGATCGTCTCGCTTGATCACCTCGACAACCCACAGCGTGCCGGTGGCCTGACCGCCTTCGTGCAAGGCATCGGCTACTTGATCGCAGGGCTATCGCCGCTGCTGGCCGGCATCATTCGTGACCGTCTCGGCAGCTTCGAATGGGCGTGGTGGGCGCTGACCGCGGTGATGGTCGTGATGCTGCTGATGGTGCTGCGTTTCAACCCCCAGGCGTACACCCGACACATCCGCTGAAGCCGAATACCGTCATCGGGCTAGAGGCTTCTTGCCATCTTTTTAGCGTTTATTTGGCGACGTCGTGTTGCTAAAACTTTCTGTCCCACAACTGACATTGAAACGTCCTACAGGGCTTTGTCCTGGCACCATCGTTCCGTTACGATCATGCGCACACGTTTGCGCGGATTCAGCGCAAGGAGCACGGTGGGACGGAACGGATGCTGAACAGTAACTTGCTTCGAAAGCTCGACATGCAGGACCTCATGGTGTTTATCGCCGTGTATGAGCAGAGCAGCGTCACGGATGTCTCGGAGACTCTGTGCGTCAGCCAGTCCACTGTCAGCTACTGCCTGAAAAAATTGCGCACCAGTTTCGAAGATGATCTGTTCATCAACACCCGCACGGGCATGCGCCCCACCTACAAGGCCGGCACCATGTACGGCCATGTGCAGAAAATCCTCGAAAGCATCAACCTGTGCCACGCCGGCGCTCCAACCTTCGATCCGGCCCGGCAAGCGGTGACCTTCAATATCTGTGCGCCGGAATACTTCGAGCAACTGGTGTTGCCGCGCCTGTTGAAGCGTTTCGACTTCGACGATTTGCCGGTTATCGTCAACATGCACAAGTTCGAGACCGACGTGCCTGCCGAGGAATTGCGCGACGGCAGCCTCGATCTGGTGATCTGTTTCGGCCCCAACTTCCACCGCAGTCACACCGATCTCAAGTCGCGGATGCTGCTGGAGGACGACCTGGTCTGCGTCTTCGACAAACGTGCCACGCCACTAGAGCCGCGCCTGAGCCTGCAAGCCTTCACCGAGCGGCGGCATGTATTCCCGACACCGTGGACTTCCACCACCAACATGGTCGACGGCTGGCTGGCCCGGCAGGCGCAGAAACGGCAGATCGTCGCGCGCTCCAACAGCTACAGCGCGGCGCTGAAAATGATCACCGGCACCGACTTCATCCTCACCCTGCCCCGGCGCATCCAGCGCCTGCTGACCAAAGAGACGGTGTTCAATCACTGCGAGGCGCCGAACGGCCTGCCCGGGTTCACCCTCGACATGCAGTGGAGCCATGCCGCCGATCAGGACAGCGCCAACGTCTGGCTGCGCGAACAGGTGATCAAGGTGTGCAGCGAACTGGAAGCGGCCTGAGTCCTACACGCCGATGGCAGTCTTGGTGTAGGAATCGCGGTCGATATCGAGCAGCTCGACGCAAAGTTGCACTTCGACTCCCGCTGGCCACTCGCACAGATCCTGCAACACGGCCAGCAGGCTATCGGAAAGCTGCTTTTTGATCTGCGGCGATCGACCGCTGAGCAGCGCCAGCTTCACGTGGATGAAGGCGCGCTCGCCCATGCCGGTACCGACCTTGAACGTCTCGACCTTCACCGCGCGGCTCTTGATGTCGAATTCCGCCGCGAACTGACCGGAACCCACCAAGGTGTTATTGAGCCGGATCAACGCCACATCGGCGTTCAACTGCGGCAAGTTGGCGGTGTATTCCATGTGCAGGTGTGGCATGAGCATGCTCCAGTCGGACGGCAGAAAGGTCGTACATATACCACACCGCCGCCCTACTCTCCTGCGGGTTTTTCGGGCGTGATCGAGGTTAACGCCTGGCGCACGGACAAGGTCTCCCAAAGCGCCACCAGCACCACGATCGCCGTGGTCAGGGCTCCGAGCATCAACGCCGAAAACCACTGGTTCAACGCCAACGGCAGCGCCAGCGTGAGCAACAGCAGACCCGCCATGTGCGACAACGGCGGCAACGGCCGGTCGGACATGACCCACTTGAACAGCGCATTGCCCAGCAGAAACAACCATGGCCCGCCCACGATCACCAGGATGCCGGCGTCACTGGCGTGATCCGGATGCACCAGCACCAACTCGTCGGCCACCGCGCTGACAATCACCCCGGCGACGATCAGCACATGCAGATAGGTGTAGGCGATTCGTGCCTGGCGCCCCGGATCGCTCGAATGGGCGATGCGATGATGCGCACGTTCGGCACCGCTGTCGAAGTACACCCACCACATGGCAATGCTGCCCAGCACCGCGACCAGAAATGCAATGACCCCGGTGACGCTCAGCGTCAGCTCGGCGAACGTCGCACCCGTGACCAGCAACGATTCCCCCAGCGCAATGATCACGAACAGTGCGCAACGCTCGGCCATGTGATTGCCTTCGACGTTCCAGTCGCTCAGCGACGAACGTCCCAGCCCCGGGACCCAGAAATACAGCGAGGGTGACACCAGTTCAATCAACAGCGCCAGCGCCCAACACAGCAAGCGCTGCTGCCCTTCGAGAAACGCCCCGGCCATCCAGAACACCCCGGAGAGCGTCAACCACGCCAGGATGCGCTGAAAATTGCGGGTCATGCCCAACGATTCGCCACGCACTGCCCAGATCGCAAACAGTGTGCGCCCGACCTGCATGAACACGAACGCCGAGGCAAACATCAGTCCGCGCTCGGTGAAGGCCTGTGGAATAGATGACGACAGCAATAGACCGGCGATCATCAACCCGAACAAGCCGAGGCGGATCGGCAGTTTTTCCGGGTCGAGCCAGTTGGTGATCCACGAGGTGAAAATCCACACCCACCACACGGCAACCATCAGCAACGCCACCTGCACCGCCCCCGCAATCGACAGATGCGCGAGCAGCGAATGCGACAACTGGGTCACGGCAAACACGAACACCAGATCGAAAAACAGCTCGACCATGCCGACCTTGCCGCTGTCGAGACTGCCGCGTCCACGCAGCAACGAACGGGAAATACTCATGGGACAGGTCTCCGCCGGGATCATTGCCATTGAGCAAAGCAGGCCGGCCAGATGAACGCAACAACCTGGCAGGCGTGAGCCTGTTCGCGATGAGGGTGTGCCAGTCGCATCAATGTTGCCTGATACAGCGCTTTCGCGAGCAGGCTCACTCCTGCAGGAGATTTGTGTTGGGGATCAGGGCGCGGTCAGCGGCCGCTCACTCATGAACGCTTCGAGTCGCGAACGCAGCCAGCGCTCGGCCGGATCGCTGTCGACATGGCTGAGCCAGACCATCGACAGATCCAGCATCGGGGTCTTGAACGGAAACGGTTCCTTGAACAACCGCCCGGAAGCGGCCATGGCTTCGGCGGTGTAGTCCGGCAGGCTGGCGATCAGGTCCGTGCCCGCGAGCAACGCCGGCAACGCACTGTATTGCGGCACCGACAGCACCACATGGCGGGTACGGCCGATTTCCGCCAGCCATTCATCGGCATAGCCACTGATGTTGGCGGTGTGGGACACCAGCACGTGCGGGCGTGAGCAGTATTCATCGAGGGTTAGTGGCGAATCAGAAGCATCGGCGCGCAGGATGCTCGGCTGGATATGCCGCAGCAGTTTGCGCTTGGCATTGGCCGGCAAGCCTCGGGTCTGGCTGATGCCGACGGTAATGTCGCCAGCGGCCAGCAGGTCGGGAATGCGCCAGTAGTCGACGTGTTGCACCACAAACACCACGCTGGGTGCCTCCTGGCGCAACGCCCGCAACAACGGTGGCAGCAGGCCGAATTCGACGTCATCGGACAGACCGATGCGAAACGTCATGTTGCTAACGGCCGGGTCGAAATCGTGGGTCAGGCTCAGGGCCACCGACAGCGAGTCGAGGGCCGGCGACAGGTACTTGAACAGTTCTTCGGCGCGGGCGGTCGGCTCCATGCGATGGCCGACGCGGATGAACAGCGGATCATTGAACATCGCGCGCAAGCGATTGAGCGCCGAGCTGATGGTCGGCTGGCCAAGAAACAGCTTCTCCGCTGCCCGGGTCACGTTGCGCTCGAGCATCAAGGTTTCAAACACCACCATCAGGTTGATGTCGGCCTTGCGTAGTTCATTTCGATTCATCCATTGCCCCTGATCCCCAGACTGCGGGCAGTGTATGAAGTCCTTGGGACTGGCGTCTATCAGACGATTGGCCGTTTGTTCGACAATTTCACTTGACCGTCAGTGTCTTCAGTCCAAGCCCCATGACGCGCGCATCATCATTGAAGCCGAGCTTTTTCGGGCTGACGGCATCGGGCAGATGCAGCCGGACGTCCAGAAACTCCTCCGCGGCCAGGGCGGCGCTGAGCGGAATTTCCAGCCGATTGTCCTGTACCTGGGTCAGACGCGTTGAATACGCCTCTACACCATTGATGCTGACGATCACCCGCTGGCTGAGATTCGGCGGCATGGCAAACGCCAAGGCATCGATCACGATCGCACGTGCTCCGGGGGTGACTCGCAGCAGCAATTCCGCATCCTGCCCGTCACTCCAGGTACCCCAGGCTTCCGGCGTTGACCAGCCTTTGGCCAGTTGCCGCGTGCTGCGATTGAAGGCCTGCACCAGCCCCGGCTGACTCAACGGTATCGGCGACATTGCCCGCCCCTGATCAACCATCGCCCGGCATTGGCCGCAGTGCTTCCAGCCTGGGGCCAGCACGACAAAGTCATCGACTCGGGTCAACAGATCGGTGTCGCTGTGAATGCTTTTTACTGCCAGCGCCAGCGCATCGTCATCGAGGATGTACAGCGAGTCGGCGTCGTACTGGCCACTGGCAAGTTCGCTTTGCGTGGTGCGCTGCAGCTTTTCCAGCGCCTTGGGGCTCGTACGCCCCAGGTAGGCCGCATCGGTTTTCAGCCCGCGGGTGGCGGCGAAATCGGCAATCGCCTGCCACTGGTCTGGCTGGTTTTTCGGTGTCACGGCACGGATGCTCTTGTAGTGTGCCGCCGCGCTGTCCCAGAACGGATCATGCATCGGGCTGACCCAGGCCACGGCTTCCGGGACCATTTTCGCAGCGTTCAAACCGGCCCAGACAATCCGCATATCGGCAACTTGCACCGCCAGCGCGAGCGCCAGCAGCCCGATGGCGATTCGCGGTCGATAGCCGCGTACCACCAGATAAGTGAGCAGTATCACGATGACGTAAAATACCGGCCAGAACATCCGTCCCGAGGCGCGGAAAATATTCGAAAGCCCCACCACAAACTTCGGTAACGGATAACTGAAGGTCTGCAGGCCGACACCGATATGGTTCGACAACGCGAACAGGGTCAACCCGATCAAGGCCCAGAACAGCAACGGGCGGCGGTTCAGCAGTGCCTTCAGCGAAATGCCGCTGCGGTACCAGCCAATCAGGGCCAAGGGCACCAGCAGCAGCACGCCAAGCCCCAGATAATTGAAACCTTCGTAATCGCCGCCAGCCGTGGGAATGTTAGCCAGAACATAAGACCAACCGTCCGCATCCACCAGCGACAGCAGGTTCATGCGATAAAAACCGAAGCCACCGCTCACCGCGCCACCGGAAATACTGAAATAACCCGCTTGCCAGCAGCACACGCTCACCAGCGCGAACAAACAGCCCAGCTCGATCAGGACCTGACGGCGGGTCAGTTTATCCGCCCGCAGTTTGCCAAACAGATCTGCCACCCAGATCAGCGCCACCATGCCCAACAGGTAGGCATGAACCAACGCCGTCACGGCCAGTAACGCACCCCATGCCAGACGTCGGCGCTGCAGTGCCGGGTGCAACGCCAGATATAGCGCCGCGAGAATCAGGAAGTGCCCGGCCAGCGAAAGATGGCCACCGGTACGCAAAAACATCGGCGGCGAAAATACCAGGAGACCGGCACCGAGCAGGCGCAATAAAGGGTTTTCGGTGATCAAGCCGAGCAGCTTCCAGGCAAACCAGGCTTGCAGAACGAAACACAGCAACAACCACATGCCAAAGTACTGGAAGGTCTCCGGCAGCCACGCGTTGAAGGGTTTGAACAGCAGCGCCAGCAGCGGATTGGAGTCGGAGAAAATGATCGCGCTGCCCAGCTCCATCCCATAGGACGGGTTCAGCCCGAGAGGAAAGGTCCAGGGCGAATGGCGAAAGAACACCCAGCCCAGATAATGCGTTGCCGGGTCACCGTCCTTGAGCCAGGCAATGTTTTGCGGATCAAGGGCGCGCGGGCCGATCACCAGAAAGAACGCCAGCGCCCCCAACAGGATCGGCAACAGCGCCAAGGCCGGGTGCTTGTTCAAGTCCTTCATCGGTACGTCCAGAAGTTATGCAGCACGAAGGTGAACGCCGGAATGATCAGTGCCACGGCACCGATGCCCAGCAAATAGTGAAGACCGGCGATCTGCGCCGCCCATGCGACGAACATGGCCAACAAAAATCCGCCAAAGGACACCAGCATGAAGCGCGACAGCGTTCTGCCATGCAGCCGGGCGGAGAAACTCCAGGTGGTGTTGATCAAATAGGACACCACCGTCGCCACGGCAAATGCCACACCGTTGGCCAGCGGCGGTTGCGGGGCCACGAAGTTGATGAACAACACCGCCACCAGTGCATGCAGGGCCGTGACGAACAGACCGGTCACGGCAAAGCGCAAACCGCGCTGGATCAACGCCGCTCTGTCGGCTGATGTCACGGCTTGCGCGCCAGCACAAACACACTCAGACCGGCCAGGCGGTTCACGCCCATCAGCGGCAGTTCAAGGCTGCACAGGGTCTTGAGCACGCTGTTGACCAGCGGATGATGGCGTTTGAGCTGAGACTGCGGTGCTGCAGCCTGCGGCCCTTTGGGCAGCAGACGCAACGCCGCCGCGATCGGAAACACCGCACCGAAATAATAGGCACCGCGCTGCACAGTCAACCCGGCGTCATGGGCCAGGGTTTCAAACTGCGCAAGGGTGTAGCGGCGTTTGTGTTCGAGGAAGTCGTCGTGTCCGCTCCATAGGAACTGGAACGCCGGCACGGTCATCAGGAAACGGCTGCCGGACGGCACTTTATCGACATAAGCCTTGAGCAGACCAAGGTCGTCGTCGACATGCTCCAGCACGTCCATGAGCAGCACCAGATCGGCGTCGATGGCGTCAATGTCGCGGCGGTAATGCACCGGTTTGCCGGCCGTGGTCGCGTCCGAATCGGCGGGGTAGCTGATGTCGACGCACCACGCTTCCTGCGCAGTGGTTTGGGTCAACAGATGGTGGGAGAAAAAACCCGACCCGGCGCCCACGTCGAGAATCCGCGTGATCGGCGCATCGCCCAGCAAACGCCGGGTCGCTGCCGCTTTGGAGCAGTAGTACCAATGCTCGCCGATGCTGTCGCCGAGGATGTCGGTTTCCTTGAGATCCATGTTTCAGTCCTTGGGGTCATAGACGCGACGCACCAGAAAAACCGGCCGGCGTTTGGATTCGATGTAAGTGCGACCGAGGTACTCGCCGAGCACGCCGATGCCGATCAGTTGCAGGCCACCGAGGAACGTCACCGCCACCATCAGCGAGGCGTAACCGGGCATGTCGACGCCATGAATCAACGTGCGCACCACAATAAAAATGGCAAAGGCAAAGGACACCAGCGAGACCATCGCCCCGATGTAGGTCCAGATGCGCAGCGGTTCGGTGCTGAAACTGGTGATGCCTTCCAGGGCAAAATTCCACAGCCGCCAGCCGTTGAACTTGCTCTCCCCGGCCACACGCTCGGGGCGCTCGTAATCGACGTGGGTGGTACGAAACCCTACCCAGGCAAACAGGCCCTTCATGAAGCGCCGGGACTCCGGCAGGGTCAGCAAGGCATCGACCACGCAGCGGTCCATCAGGCGGAAATCACCGACGTTTTCCGGCAGCGGTTGCTCGGCGATCTTGTTGTGCAAGCGATAGAACCAGTGCGCCGAAGTCTGCTTGGCCCAGGTGTCGCTGCGGCGACTGATGCGATGGCCGAGCACCACCTCGTAGCCTTCGCGCCAACGCTCGATCATTTGCAGGATGATTTCGGGCGGGTCCTGCAGATCGGCATCGATGGGAACGACAATCTGCCCGGTGGCGATCTGCAATCCCGCAGACAGCGCCGCCTCTTTACCGAAGTTGCGACTCAGGTCGACGATGCGCAGACGCGCGTCGTGCTGCTGGCGTTGCAGCAGCCGCTCAAGCGTGGCATCGGTGCTGCCGTCGTTGACGAATACCAGTTCCAGATCAATCGACGCCTGGTGCTGGAAAACTTCATCGATGCGCAGGACGAACGCATCGAGACTGTCCTCCTCGTTAAAAACGGGGACAACCAGCGATAACGTGACCCGTGTAGCCTGTGGCGTTCCGTGCTCAGTCAAGGGAATGCTCTTTTTATAGTGATTGTCGGTCGTCGAAGGATTTTCGACGCCATGAGCCGTCCCGTATTAAGCAGTAGCGTTGATAGCCTTGCAAGGTGGAAATGGCGACATTTTGGCCAATCCAGACGCCGATGCGTGCGCTCTAGCCCGCGCTCTTCAGAAACATCCACCAACGATTGGAAACAAATACCCGATAGCGAAAAAAACTCGCTCCGCTAGGCTTGCGTCGATGCGCCACACAGGTTGTCGCAATAACCATCGCAAGGAGCGAACCGAATGTATTTCGAGATCTACAGGCAATCCCGCGGCACCCCGACCACCGGCAAAGGTCAATGGCGCTGGAGGCTGCGGGCGGGGAACCACGAGACAGTTGCCAGTGGCGAGTCGTATATGAACAAGGCCGACTGCTTACATGTGATCGAGTTGATCAAGGGTGTGCAGGGCGAAACACCGGTGAAGGAAATCTGACCCCACCAGTCGGTGTAGCGCCGTTTCCTACAGCCTCTTCCTTTTTTGCCTGAACCACTGGCGAAGCACGTTGGCGCCCCTACGCTATTCAGCGTATGGGGCCATCCGGCTCTGTTGCGCCACATAACATTCAAGCCCAAAAGGAGCCGCACCATGGCTAGAGACAAAGCGAAAGACGACAAGCACTTCAACTGCACCCAAACACACGAAGCCGACTACGTCGCCAGCCTCTATCCGCACGCCAAGGATGAAGTGAAAACCTTCCTGGCCACGGCTTGCAAGGACAACACGCTGCATAACTCGACGCACAAGGAGGTGTACGACTTGATCAAACGCAAGCTGGGGCATTCGCAGCCGTGAGTGACTGAGGCGGGTTTCGATAAAACCCGCAGAAACAAAAAAGCCCCGTAGCTTCTCAGCTACGGGGCTTTTTCTATGTATGGCGGAGAGATAGGGATTCGAACCCTAGGTACCGGTGAAGGTACAACGGATTTCGAATCCGTCCCATTCGGCCACTCTGGCATCTCTCCAACGGCGCGCATCATAACAACACTTTTGCCGAAAGCAAACCCTCTTTCGCAAAATTTCTCCGTGCTATCAGATGCTTGCGTCGATTAAAGCGGCACACCCAGACGGTTGGCAACTTCTTCGTAGGCTTCGATGACGTCACCGAGGCCCTGGCGGAAGCGGTCCTTGTCCATCTTCTTCTTGGTGTCCTTGTCCCACAGACGGCAGCCGTCCGGGCTGAACTCGTCGCCCAGGACGATGGAGCCGTCGCTGAACACACCGAATTCAAGCTTGAAGTCCACCAGCAGCAGACCGGCGTCGTCGAACAGTTTGCTCAGGACTTCGTTGACCTTGAGCGACAGTTCTTTCATGCGCGCCAGTTGCTCGGCGGTGCCCCAGCCAAATGCCACAACGTGGGATTCGTTGATGAACGGGTCGCCCTTTGCGTCGTCCTTCAGGAACAGTTCGAAGGTGTAAGGGTTGAGCTTCAGCCCCTCTTCAACGCCCAGACGCTTGACCAGGCTGCCGGCGGCGTAGTTACGCACGACGCACTCGACCGGGATCATGTCCAGCTTCTTCACCAGGCACTCGTTGTCGCCCAGCAGTTTGTCGAATTGGGTCGGAATGCCGGCCGCTTCGAGTTTCTGCATGATGAAGGCGTTGAACTTGTTGTTCACCATGCCTTTGCGGTCGAGCTGCTCGATGCGCTTGCCGTCGAACGCCGAGGTGTCGTTACGAAACAGCAGGATCAAGCGGTCAGCGTCATCGGTCTTGTAAACCGATTTGGCTTTGCCGCGGTAGAGTTCTTCACGTTTTTCCATGATGGGCTCCGCTTGCTAAGTAGATGGGCTAGGCGATATGGCGCCAGTCGAGCCCTGAATCTTGATCGGCCAGTTGCAGCCAGTCCGGGTCGCACCCGAGGGTGTCGACGAAACATTGCCGGGCCAGCTGCGGCAGGTTGTTCTTGCTGCTCAGGTGGGCGAGAACCAGATGCTGCAAGCCCTGCCACCCCAACTCGGCCACCAGGAATGCCGCCTGATGGTTATTCAAATGTCCCAGCTCGCCGCCCACCCGCTGCTTGAGAAAGTACGGGTAGTGACCACGAGCCAGCATGTCGCGGCAGTGGTTGGACTCGATCATCAATGCATCGAGATCCCGATAACCGTCCAGCACCCGCTCGCAGTAGGAACCAAGGTCGGTCAGCAGGCCGAAGCGCCGCTGCTCGTTATCACTGAATACATACTGGGTCGGCTCTTGCGCATCGTGGGCCACGGCAATGACCCGGATGCTCAGTGCGCCGATCTGCAGCTGCTCGCCGCCGGCCAGAAAGCCTGCGGGTTCGATCGGTTTGCGCATCCCGCGCAGTGTGCCGCGACTGAGGTAGACCGGCAGATTGTAGCGCCGAGACAGCAAACCCACGCCATGCACGTGGTCGGCATGTTCGTGGGTCACGAGTATCGCGCTCAGTTGCGCCGGGTTCACACCCAGGCGCAACAGGCGTTTTTCGGTTTCCCGCAGGGAAAAACCACAATCCACCAGCACATACGTATCAGCACTGGCGATCAGCGTGCCGTTCCCTTGGCTACCGCTGCCGAGAACGGCAAAACGCATGTGATCAGCCCAGGTTATCCTGAATCACGCTCAACACTTTGCGGGCCACATCGGCCGGCGCAACGGTGTTGATGTTCTTCTCGACGGTTACCTGAACGTTGTCACCGACCTTGCTCAGGCGAACCTGATAACGCTCGGCGCGAGCTTCAACTTCTTCCTTGGTCGGCGCACTGCCGAACAGGCTGCTGAAGAAACCAGGCTTTTCGTCTTTCTTCTCGGCTTTTTCGGCCAGGTTGATGTAGTACAGGCCCAGGCTGCGGTTGATGTCTTCAACGCGCCACTGACCTTGCTCCAGCGCACGACCGACGCTCGACCAGGCACGATCCAGGTCCGGGCCGACGTTCAGCACCGGGTTGCCGCTGCCGTCTTCGCTGAGACTGACACGGCTTGGGGTATCGAAATCACGCGAAGCCAGCATCGACACCGAACCGCCCTTCTCGGAGATCCGGCTCATGCTCGCGAGCATGTCGTCGACCAGGGCTGCGTCCAGGCCAGTGTTGACCGAACGGTTGGTGAAATCGACGTCGGCGGTGCTGCCGGCAGGACGCTCGGCGCTGACCACGTAGATTTCACTGGTGTTGCGCTGCACGCCCGGCTCGATGCGCACCCGCACGCGGGTTTCGCTGTCGGCACCGACACCGGCTGCGCTCAGGCGCTTGGCCATCGCGGCAGACAGTTCGTCGGAATGCTGCCAGGTGGTGCTGAATTCGCCGGTTTGCGGGCGCTGTTCATCCAGACGGAAACCGTTGTCCTGGAAGAACTGCACCGCCACTGGCCAGACTTCGGCCGGTGGATGCTGGGCCATGACCCAACGCGAGTCACCGCTCTTCTGCAGCGAGTAGTCCGTCGCATCGACAATCGCCGACAGCGGTTGAGGACGCGGCACCACGTATTCACCCTTGGCAGTGTCATCGGCCACGTTGCGCGGGATCGGCAACAGTGGATCCAGACGCTTGGAGGTGCTGACGTTCGGTGGCAGTTGCATCGGTGCAGTCTGTTGCGCTTCCAGGTAATCGCTACCACGGTCACGGAAATAACCTTCCGGGCCCCAGATCCATCCGCAGCCACTGGTGCTGGAGATAATCAAGGCAAGTGCGGAAAGTCCGGCCATTCGCTTCATGCGTTGTACTTCCTCAATTAAACCAGGACGCTGCACTGGCGCAGGGCCGTGCGAAGCGTTTCATGACAAGGAGCGCTCAGCCAGGTCAGCGGCAGGCGGATGCCTTCGTGCATCAGGCCCATTTCAACCAAAGCCCACTTCACCGGAATCGGATTGGCTTCGATGAACAGGTCCTTGTGCAGCGGCATCAGTTTTTCGTTGATGGCCCGTGCGGTCTCGGCGTCGCCGTTCAGCGCAGCCTCGCACAGGTCGGCCATTTCGCGCGGGGCGACGTTGGCGGTCACGGAGATGTTGCCTTTGCCACCCAGCAGGATCAGCTCGACCGCGGTCGGATCATCGCCGGACAGCACGATGAAGTCCTTGCTCACGCCGTCAATGATCGCTTTGGCGCGTTTCAGGTCGCCGGTGGCTTCCTTGATGCCGATGATGTTCGGCACGGTGGACAGGCGAATCACGGTCTCGGCCTGCATGTCGCAGGAGGTGCGGCCAGGAACGTTGTAGAGAATCTGTGGAATGTCGACCGCTTCGGCAATGTGCTTGAAGTGCTGGTACAGGCCTTCCTGAGTCGGCTTGTTGTAGTACGGCACGACCAGCAGGCAGGCGTCGGCGCCGGCGGCCTTGGCGTTGCGGGTCAGCTCGACGGCTTCACGGGTCGAGTTGGCGCCAGTACCGGCGATGACCGGGATGCGGCCCGCTACCTGCTTGACCACGGCTTTGATGACGGCGATGTGTTCTTCTACATCAAGGGTGGCCGACTCGCCGGTGGTACCGACCGCGACAATGGCGTGGGTGCCGTTTTCAAGGTGGAAGTCCACGAGTTTTCGGAGGCTGTCCCAGTCAAGACGCCCTTGTGCATCCATGGGTGTGACCAGTGCCACCATACTGCCCCGAATCATGAAAACGCTCCTGCCGGAAAAAGAGAGCGGTAATGGTACTGGCGCCAAGATGCTTGTACAAGCGAAGTACTGCGCCGCCATTCCCCTTGGCGTCGGTTTTCGCTACCCTTCAGACTTTGATCGGTACAGATCAGCTTGTACGCCGGGTTCCAGCCTCCCTTTTCGGCCTCCCAGGTCCCGTTCCAGCGTCGCTGCTGCACGCTCCACTATTATTGGAGCGAATTGCGAGCCGTGGCCCGGGGCTTTCTGAATCGGCACGCGCAGACGCATCCCGACGACCAACGCCCATCGACCTACCGACCGCTCATCGCTTTAGGAATGCTGCATGTCCACCCCCACAGTTCGCGAACAATTCCTTGTCATCAGTGCCCTTGGCGCCAACCCCATGGAGCTGACTAACGTCCTGTGCCGCGCCAGCCATGAAAATCGCTGCGCCGTCGTCACCTCCCGCCTGACTCGCCACGGCGAATGCAGCGCGCTGATCCTTGAGATCTCTGGCAGCTGGGACGCCCTTGCGCGCCTGGAAGGCAGCCTGTCCGGGCTCGCCAAGAAGCACGCGTTCACGGTCAACGTAGTGCGCAGCGCCGCGCTGGAAAATCGCCCGCAGGCATTGCCGTACGTGGCGTATGTCAGCTCGGCGTATCGCCCGGACATCATCAATGAGCTGTGCCAGTTCTTCATGGACCACCACGTCGAACTGGAAAACCTGACCTGCGACACCTACCAGGCTCCGCAGACCGGCGGCACCATGCTCAACGCCACGTTCACCGTGACGTTGCCGGCCGGCACCCAGATCAGTTGGCTGCGCGACCAGTTCCTGGATTTCGCCGACGCGATGAATCTGGATGCCCTGATCGAGCCTTGGCGCCCACAAAACCCAATGTAAGGAAGCTTTCATGGCCGTTGTCATCGACCAACCGGTTGCGGATTTCGAAGCACCAGCCACCAGCGGGCAGACCGTCAGCCTGTCTGCCCTGAAGGGCAAGCAAGTGGTGATCTACTTCTATCCGAAGGACAGCACCCCGGGCTGCACCACCGAAGGCCAGGGTTTTCGTGATCAATACGCGGAATTTCAAGCCGCCAACACGGAAATCTTCGGTATTTCCCGCGACAGCCTGAAATCCCACGAGAACTTCAAGTGCAAGCAGGCGTTCCCGTTCGAGCTGATCAGCGACAAGGACGAAGCCGTCTGCCAGCTGTTCGACGTGATCAAGCTGAAGAAGCTCTATGGCAAGGAATACCTGGGCGTTGATCGCAGCACATTCCTGATCGACAAGAACGGTGTGCTGCGACAGGAATGGCGCGGCGTGAAAGTGCCGGGGCATGTGGATGCGGTGCTGGCTGCAGCTCAGGCGCTGAATAAAGCCTGATATTTCTGCGTCGATCTCACTGACGCCTTCGCGAGCAAGCCCGCTCCCACAATTGACCGAGGTCTGATGTGGGAGCGGGCTTGCTCGCGAAGGGGCCATAAGCCTCAACGAATAATCCGGTTTTAAAGTAGCGGAGCGACAACGGGCTCCTTACGCGGCCAGGCATCCAGCACCGCCTTGAACAGCGTCGCCAGGGGAATCGCAAAGAATACCCCCCAGAACCCCCACAACCCGCCAAACAACAGCACCGCGCAGATAATTGCCACCGGGTGCAGGTTGACCGCTTCGGAAAACAGCAACGGCACCAGGACGTTGCCATCCAGCGTCTGAATGATTCCGTAGACCGCCATCAGATAGATGAACTGATCACTCCAGCCCCACTGAAACAGCGCGATCAGCAGCACCGGCACGGTTACCACCACCGCGCCGACGTAAGGCACCACCACCGACACCCCGACCAGCAACGCCAACAGCGCCGCATAGTTGAGCCCAAGGGCGACGAACGCGATGTAGGTCACGCCGCCACAGATCACGATCTCGATGACCTTGCCACGAATGTAGTTGGCGATCTGCCGGTTCATTTCCTGGGCAACCCGGGTAATCAGCGCCCGTTCACGCGGCAGATAGCCGCGCACCCACTCGCCGATCATGGCCCGATCCTTGAGAAAGAAAAACACCAGGATCGGCACCAGCACCAGATAGATCATGATGTTGACCAGCAGCGGCAGACTCGACAGCGAGAAGGTCAGCGCCCACTGCCCGAACTTGCCGATCTCGCCGCGCGCCGCTTCGATGGCCTGCAGCACCTGCTCGTCGGAGACCAGATGCGGATAGCGCTCGGGCAGCAACAGCAGCAGCGACTGCCACTTGGCGAGCATCCCCGGCAGTTCGTTGAACAGCGTGATCAACTGATGCCAGAGCAACGGCACCACCACAACAATGAACACCAGCAACAGGCCCATGAACAGCGCAAACACCAGCCCCACCGCCGCCGCACCGGGCACGCGCATACGTTCAAGGGCCACCACCAGCCCCTGCATCAGATACGCCAGCACCATCCCGGCCAGCACCGGCGCGAGCATGCCACCGAGGGTGAGCACCGCGGTGAAAGCGAGGAACAGCAGCACTGCCAGCACCACCGCTTCTTCATCGGAAAAGTAGCGCTGAATCCAGTCGCGTAACACTTTGAACATCAATAATCCTTAGGTTTTTACGCTGTCGGTTTCAGGCTTTTTTCAACCAGTAACGGTAAACGCCTGCTTCGTCTTCTTCGCGCAGCAGCGTATGACCGGCCAAACGGGCAAAGGTGCGAAAGTCGCGCTGCGAGCCCGCATCCGTGGCGATCACCTTGAGCACGGCGCCGCTGGGCAGCTTGTTGAGTTCCATTTTGGCCTTGAGCAACGGCAACGGGCAATTCAGGCCACTGGCGTCCAGTTCACAGTCATGGGCTACAGCGTCAGTCATTGCGTCACTCCGGATCAGGTGGTTGAGCTGCCTAGAATATCTGGTCGCAGGCCCGGTGTCCGGCTACAGTAAGGTCTTTGTCTTCTAAGGCTTTGTGCATGACATTTCTGCGCCCTACCCTGCTGACGCTCGCTTGCCTGCTCGCCTCACCGGGCTTTGCCGACGATCTGCCGTCACTTGGCGACGCCAGTTCTGCCATTGTCTCGCCGCAACAGGAATACCAGCTCGGCCGCGCCTGGCTGGCCATGCTGCGTAGCCAGGTTGCTCAGCTCAACGATCCGCAGCTCAAGGATTACGTCGAGTCCAGCGTCTACAAGCTGGTGGAAACCAGCCAGGTCACCGACCGCCGCCTGGAATTCATCCTGATCAACAGCCCGCAACTCAACGCCTTTGCCGCCCCGGGCGGCGTGGTGGGGGTCAACGGCGGGCTGTTCCTCAACGCGCAGACCGAAGGTGAATACGCTTCGGTACTGGCCCACGAACTGGCTCACTTGTCACAACGCCACTTCGCTCGCGGCGTCGAAGCCTCACAGCGGATGCAGGTGCCGATGATGGCGGCGCTGCTGGCCGGCATCGTGATTGCCGCCGCCGGTGGCGGGGATGCCGGGATCGCGACCATCGCCGGCACTCAGGCCGCAGCCATTCAGTCGCAACGCACCTTCTCGCGTCAGAACGAACAGGAAGCGGACCGTATCGGCATCCTCAATCTGGAAAAGGCCGGGTACGACCCACGCTCGATGCCGACCATGTTCGAACGGCTGATGCGCCAATACCGCTTTGACGCCAAGCCGCCGGAATTCCTGTTGACTCACCCGGTGACCGAATCGCGTATCGCCGACACCCGCAACCGTGCAGAGCAGGCACCGGCGGGCGGCATCGAAGACAGCATGCGTTATCAACTGATCCGCGCCCGCGTCCAACTGATTTATGAAGAAACCCCGGGACTGGGCGCCAAGCGTTTCCGCGCGCAACTGGACGAGAACCCGAAAAACGACGTGGCGCGCTACGGCCTGGCAATTGCGCAAATCAAGGGTGGCCAGCTCAATGAAGCGCGAGAGAACCTCAAACAGCTGCTGGCCAAGTCGCCGAACGAGATCATTTATAACCTCGCGCAGATCGATCTGGACATCACCAACAACCGCTTGCCGGATGCTCAAACACGGGCTGACCGGATGCTCACGCAGTATCCGGGCAATTACCCGCTGAATCAGGTTCGTGTCGATCTGCTGCTGAAACAGAATCGCACCGCCGACGCAGAAAAAGCGCTTGAAGGCTTGCTCAAGTCCCGCCCGAACGATCCGGACGTGTGGTATCAGGTCGCCGAAACACGCGGTTTGTCCGGCAATATCATCGGCTTGCACCAGGCCCGCGCCGAGTACTTCGCGCTGGTGGGTGATTATCGCCAGGCGATCCAGCAGCTCGACTTTGCCAAGCGCAAGGCGGGCAGCAACTTCCCGCTGTCCTCGCGCATCGATGCCCGCCAGCGTGAGCTGATGGAGCAGGAGCGCATGATCAAGGACATGATGGGCTGAGTTTTCTTTTCAGCGATGCAAATGTTTCAGGCATAAAAAAACCGCCTCTTTCGAGGCGGTTTTTTATTTCACCGCAAGCGGATTATTCAGCCAGCTTGAAGGTGATGAAGCTGGCACGACCTTGACGCAGAACGCGCATCGACACCGAACGATTCTTCGGCAGCGCCTTGGCGATCTCGGCGAACTCCTTGGTGGAGCCTATGGCCTGGTTGTTCAGGTGAGTGATCACGTCGCCCGGCTGCAGACCGATCAGGGCTGCTGGACCGTCCTGAACGTCCTTGATGACCACCCCGCCTTTGAGGTCGTAGGTTTTCTTCTGCTCATCAGTCAGTTCAACTACCGACACACCGAGGCGGTTGCTGCTGCTTTCCGTACCGGACTTCGGCAGTGCTGCCAGCTCTTTATCTTCGTCCGGAATCGCGCCGACCGTCAGTTCGACGTTCTTGCGCTTGCCGTCACGAATCACTTCCAGATTGGCCTTGGCACCGGCCTTTAGCGCACCCACCAGATGTGGCAGGTCGGCGGACATGACGATCGGCTGACCGTTCATGCTCAGGATCACGTCGCCCACCTGCAGGCCGCCCTTGGCTGCCGGACCATCATCCTGAATCTGCGCCACCAGCGCACCGGCCGGTTTATCAAGACCGAACGACTCGGCCAGATCCTTGTTCACTTCCTGAATCACCACGCCCAGCCAGCCGCGGCTGACCTTGCCACCGCTTTTCAGCTGGTTGGATACATCCATGGCAACGTCGATAGGAATGGCGAACGAAACGCCCATGAAGCCACCGGAACGGGTGTAGATCTGCGAGTTGATCCCGACCACTTCACCATTGAGGTTGAACAGCGGACCACCGGAGTTACCCGGGTTGATCGGCACGTCAGTCTGGATGAACGGCACGTAGTTTTCGTTTGGCAGGCTACGGCCAACAGCGCTGACGATGCCCTGGGTCACGGTGTGGTCGAAGCCGAATGGCGATCCGATCGCCACGACCCATTGACCAGCCTTCAGATCCTGAGACTTGCCGAGCTTGAGCACCGGCAGGTCTTTGCCATCGATTTTCAGCAGGGCCACATCGGAACGCGGATCGGTGCCGATCAGCTTGGCCTTCATTTCACTGCGATCAGCCAGGCGCACGAGGATTTCGTCGGCATCGGCAATCACGTGGTTGTTGGTCAGGATGTAGCCATCCGAAGAAATGATGAAGCCCGAACCCAGTGATTGCGCTTCGCGCTGGCGATCACCCCGTGGCGAACGCTGCTGAGGCGGCATGCCACGTTCGAAGAACTCGCGCAGCATCGGTGGCAAGCCTTCCAGGTCAGGCATCTGCTGGTTCACTTTGCGATCCGGCAGTTTCTGCGTGGTACTGATGTTCACCACCGCAGGCGAGGCCTGTTCGACCAACTGGGTGAAGTCCGGCAGGTCGGCCGCCTGGGCAGCGGGAACAGCCTGACCGAGCACCAGGACGGTGGCGAAAATGGAGAGATAAGACTTCAAGCTAAGTATCGACATACAGCTCCCGTTACGACGAGCAGGGTTAAGCGATATGGAGCAAGGAACACCGGGAACCGCGGGCCGGCATTTTTGTTCCGGGAACAACAGACAAGGCCAGAGCCGTGAGGCTCTGACCTATAAAAAACTTTCGGGTGATTTGCAAATGAAAATGCTGAGCAAACATTTCATCTACGTCTCGACGAAGAGGTGGAAAAGACTGAAATCAGCTCACTGCTTGCTGGTTGCAGCGCCATCGTTGCGCATAGACAGAGCAATTCGTTCGGCCGTACCGATTGGAATTTCACCGACCACCGTCACCATCATTTCGCCTTCAGGCGTGGTCAGGCGGCGGGAAACAGCGACAGTCGGCCCCAACTGCGTACGAGTGTCGGTCACTGTCGCGCCGTTGAGCGGCTCCAGAAATACCGAGAATCGCGCCAACCCGTCGTCATACATCAGGCTGCTGACCTGAGTTTTGGTTTCCGGGTCTTTGTGCGAGGTGCTGCTGGTCAATTCAAAGCCAGGCGGCAGCCAGTCGGAATGCCAGACCTGAGCGGTCTTCACGGCAGAAGCCTTGTCGCTGTCGAGCGTGATGGCCTTGCACTCGGCGCCGGCTTGCAGGTCTTTGTCCGACGGCATATCGGCGGTATCAAGACTGGTGAACTGGAAGCGCTCGAGTAACTGCCCCTTGTCATTAAGCAGCAGCGACTTGAGCGGCAGACCGGTCTGTTTGTCCAGATGCAGTTCGAAACCATAGCGATGCTGGTCTCGAGGCGTCAGCGATACGATGACCGCATCACGCCCGGCCACGCGCGACTTGCCGATGACAGCAAGGTCATACCAGTTTTTCAGCTTTTGGGGATCAAGCGAACGAGCAGTCGAGTTGGGAGAGTCTCCCAATCCGGCAATCAGGGTACCGCTGACGCATTGAGTATGCCCATCAACGCGCACGACTTCCTGAGCCGAGCCGTCGAGCTGAAGCAGACGCTCGCGGACCTGACCATTCTGGACACGATGCCAGATGTTATGGGTAGAAAAACTACCGTTACGCTCGTAAACGAAGGTGCCGTGGAAGCTTTGCTGCTGCTCGGCCTGGCCCAGACGGGTCAACCAGTCCTGGGCTTCGTCGGCGTGGGCTGGAACAACGAACCAGCCACTGAGCAGAAGCGAAAGTAGAGGTATGGCGCGCATGATCCTCCTTAACGGTTTTCCATGCTTGCTGCACGCGCATAAGGCAAGGCGCTTTCAGTACCTTTCAGCGCAGCCTGTTGGGCATGCTGGCGCAGATAGCCTGGCAGACGCTGATCGTGCCAGCCTGGCTGACCTTGCAGTACGCCATTGGCCATTGGGCCTGTGGCTTCCGAGCTTTCCTTATAGCCTGCCAGAACAGCCGGGCCCTTGACCTGTGGAGCGGCCAGGGATTGCTGGCTGGACTGCTGAGCCAGCTCGACACCCGCGATTTCATCCTGGTTGTACAGGCGGACACCCGCCAATACGGCAACGGTCACCGACGCGGCAACGGCCAGACGACCAAGGTTGCGCCAAGGGCTACGGGATACTTTGGCTGGAGCCGTCTCGTCTTCCAGCGCAGCAGAAACTGCCGCAGCAATGTCCAGACGCGGAAGCAGCAGATCCTTGTGCATGGCTGCCCGAGCGATCTGATAACGAGCCCAGGTCTCACGGGTTTCAACATCGTCCAGTGCATTGATCACTCGACGCAATTCCAGTTCGTCCGCTTCGTTATCCATCACTGCGGACAGCGATTCCTGCAGGGCTTCACGACTCATGGCGTTCCTCTCTTGGCTGTCGCCGCTGTCTCAGTTTTCCTGCAACAACGGCTGCAGGGCTTTATCGATGGCCTCCCGGGCGCGGAAGATCCGGGAGCGCACGGTACCCACCGGACACTGCATGACGCTCGCAATGTCCTCGTAACTCAGACCATCGAATTCACGTAAAGTTAAAGCCGTACGCAAATCCTCTGGCAGTTGCTGAATGGTTCGATGGACGGTGCCTTCGATCTCATCCCGCAGCAATGCGCGTTCAGGTGATTCAAGATCCTTGAGGCCGTGATCGCCATCGTAGAACTCTGCATCTTCAGAACTTACATCGCTATCCGGCGGCCGGCGGCCGCGTGAAACCAGATAGTTTTTTGCCGTGTTGATGGCAATGCGGTAAAGCCACGTATAAAACGCGCTGTCTCCGCGAAAGTTTCCAAGCGCTCTGTACGCCTTGATAAAGGCTTCCTGAGCCACATCCTGGGCTTCATGGGTGTCGTGCACAAAACGCACGATCAACCCGAGAATTTTGTGCTGATATTTCAGCACCAGCAGATCGAAAGCTCGCTTGTCGCCACGCTGAACGCGCTCGACCAGCTGCTGATCCTCTTCCTGGGTTAGCATGAACACTCCTCGATAAGCATGGAGGAGGCTTGCATAACTAAACGACCAGACTTGCAAACATAGACTCGGGCTTTTCGCAAAAGTTCTCCCCCTCCAGGCAAGTTTCCTGCGGGCTCTGATTTGGCACGCACGAAAAACGCAGCGCGGGATAAACCGGCTGCGCGAATAATCTTGTCATCGGTTCGCCGGCAAAAACCCAATCGCAGGTTCTGCATTGAAGCCGACACTGTCCCGTGTTTCAGGCAACTGTCTATTGATCTTGGGCCTCTGGCAAAAGTTCCAATTATTTATAGCCATGCTGAAGCGACATTGAGCAACCGTGCGCTGAAAAAGCCTGTTTCATCCTCGATACAGTCGCCTTTTCCCAAAACGACAGAAAAAAACTCCCGACGAAGCGTCAAGCATTTGTCGTCACAGTAGTTTCACAATGCCATACGAGCCCGGCTATTGTGCCGCTCCCCCCCTCTATATACTAGTGGGCTGTGTGGCTGTCTTGACTCGCCGATCCAGCTGTCTTGCGCCAACCCCGACCCGGGTCGCTTTGAGCGGAATCCTGAAATGAGCCAACAGTTTCAACACGATGTTCTGGTCATTGGCAGCGGCGCTGCCGGTTTGAGTCTCGCGCTGACCCTGCCGGGTCATTTGCGCATTGCCGTATTGAGCAAAGGCGATCTGGCCAACGGCTCGACCTATTGGGCCCAGGGTGGCGTCGCTGCCGTGCTGGACGATACCGACACTGTCGAATCCCACGTCGATGACACGTTGAATGCCGGCGGCGGCCTGTGCCATGAAGACGCCGTGCGCTTCACCGTCGAACACAGCCGCGAAGCCATCCAGTGGCTGATCGACCAAGGTGTGCCTTTCACCCGTGACGAACAGTCCGGCACAGAAGACGGCGGTTTCGAATTCCACCTGACCCGCGAAGGCGGTCACAGCCATCGGCGCATCATTCACGCCGCCGATGCAACGGGCGCGGCGATTTTCACCACCCTGCTCGCCCAGGCCCGACAACGCACCAATATCGAACTGCTGGAGCAGCGAGTTGCCGTTGATCTGATTACCGAACGCCGCCTGGGCATGGATGGCGACCGTTGCCTCGGTGCCTACGTGTTGAATCGCGCCACCGGTGAAGTCGACACCTACGGCGCGCGTTTCGTGATCCTCGCCTCCGGCGGCGCAGCCAAGGTCTACCTCTATACCAGCAACCCCGACGGCGCCTGCGGCGATGGCATCGCCATGGCCTGGCGTTCGGGCTGTCGGGTGGCGAACCTGGAGTTCAACCAGTTCCACCCCACCTGCCTGTATCACCCGCAGGCCAAGAGCTTCCTGATCACCGAAGCCTTGCGCGGTGAAGGTGCGCACCTGAAGCTGCCCAACGGCGAACGGTTCATGCCGCGCTTCGACAAACGTGCCGAACTCGCGCCGCGCGACATCGTTGCCCGGGCCATCGACCATGAAATGAAGCGCCTGGGCGTCGATTGCGTTTATCTCGACATCAGTCACAAGCCCGAAGCCTTCATCAAAAACCACTTCCCGACGGTTTATGAGCGCTGCCTGGGCTTCGGCATCGACATCACCAAGCAGCCGATCCCGGTGGTGCCGGCCGCGCACTACACCTGCGGCGGCGTAATGGTTGACCAGCACGGTCGCACCGATGTCCCGGGCTTGTACGCGATTGGCGAAACCAGCTTCACCGGTTTGCACGGCGCAAACCGCATGGCCAGTAATTCGCTGCTCGAATGCTTCGTCTATGCCCGTTCGGCCGCAGCGGACATTCTCGTGCAACTGGATGACATCGCGGCGCCAGACGCCCTGCCCGAGTGGGACGCCAGCCAGGTGACCGATTCGGACGAAGACGTGATCATTGCCCACAACTGGGACGAACTGCGCCGCTTCATGTGGGACTACGTGGGCATCGTGCGCACCAACAAGCGTCTGCAACGCGCGCAACACCGTGTGCGCCTGTTGCTGGACGAAATCGACGAGTTCTACAGCAACTATAAAGTCAGCCGCGACCTGATCGAGCTGCGCAACCTGGCGCAAGTCGCTGAACTGATGATCTGCTCGGCCATGGAACGCAAGGAGAGCCGTGGCCTGCATTACACCCTCGACTACCCGAACCTGCTGCCCGAGGCACTCGACACTATTCTGGTGCCGCCCACCTACGCCGGCTGAACTTGAGCCGCACCCGCAGGCGTCGGTGCACATCCGCCGCCTGCGCATCACGTGGTACGCAGATCGACCGGACACGCCACTCCCCGCGCAAACGAAACCGCAGCACCACAATCAGTGGCAGCGCCAGGCTGTCGGGGCGCAATTGCGCCGCTTGCCAGCCGCCCGCCTGACTCCACAGCTGCCAGCCGTCGGCGTCACGCCGCAGCCCACAGAAGGCGTCGGGATGCGTCAGCAGCACCTGCCGCGGGAGTAACCAGAACGCATGCGTCAGACAAACAAAAGCCCCGAGCAGACTGGCCCAGAGAGGAATTGAAAGCATGAACAAGGTACCCAGAGCGAACGCCTGGGCCAACAGATACGCCGCCAGCAACTGCCGTGAGGCATGCCAGCGGCATTCGAACGTGTTACTTGGGCTGAACACGATCCAGAATCATCCGGACCATGCGCTGCAGCTCCGGGTCTTCGGATTCGCTGCGCTCCATGAACCAGCCGAACATGTCCTGATCCTCACAGGTCAGCAGGCGGACATACAAATCGCGATCGACCTGGTTGAGGTGCGGGTAAGCTTCTTTCACGAACGGCACCAGCAACACGTCAAGCTCAAGCATGCCGCGACGGCTGTGCCAAAAGAGGCGATTCAGTTCAACTTGTTCGACCATGGAGCCCTCCTCAAATAGGCGCGCAGTATACAGCCCCGAGACGGGACGCGCAGTCGGCTTTGGTCGGGCACCACCGATCCTTTATCAACTACCCATTTCAACAACGCGCCCTTATGATGTGCCCCAGACTTTTTACCCTGCGATGACCCATGGCCGATTCTGCTTTTTTCTGCACCCTGTCTCATGAAGGCGTACTCGCGGTTCGCGGCGTGGATGCCGGCAAATTCCTGCAAGGCCAATTGACCTGCAACATCAATTACCTCAGTGACAGTCAGGCCAGCCTCGGCGCGCGCTGCACGCAAAAAGGCCGGATGCAGTCCAGCTTCCGCATTCTGCTTGAAGGTGACGGCGTGCTGCTGGCGATGGCCAGCGAGCTGCTGGAGCCGCAGCTGGCGGACCTGAAAAAGTACGCGGTGTTCTCAAAATCCAAATTGACCGACGAAAGCGCCGCCTGGGTGCGTTTTGGTCTGGAGCACGGTGATGCAGCCCTGGCCGGACTCGGTCTGCAGTTGCCCGCCGACACCGACAGCGTCGTGCGCAGTGAAGGGCTGATCGCGATTCGCGTCTCGCCGAATCGCGCCGAACTCTGGGTGCCGGCCGATCAGGCCGATACCCTCAAGGCCAAATTGGCCGCTGCCCTGCCTGAAACCGGGCTCAATCAATGGCTGCTGGGGCAGATCCGCGCCGGTATCGGTCAGGTCATGCCGAGTACCCGCGAGCTGTTCATCCCGCAGATGCTCAACCTGCAAGCCATCGGTGGCGTGAGCTTCAAGAAAGGCTGCTACACCGGACAGGAAATCGTCGCGCGCATGCAGTACCTGGGCAAACTCAAGCGCCGCCTGTATCGCGTGCAACTGGATGCGACTGATCTGCCGGAACCGGGCACCCCGCTGTTCGCCCCAAGCCACGGCAGTGCCATCGGCGAAGTGGTGCTGGCTGCCCGCGCCGAAGAAAATATTGAACTGCTGGCGGTGTTGCAGGCCGAAGCTGCCGAAGCGGGTTATCTGCACCTGGGCGCCCTCGAAGGCCCCGCGCTGCATTTGCTCGACTTGCCCTACGAACTGGATCGCGACCGCGAAATCCAGCGCTGATCGCAGCATTTGTTGCAACACCCTAGAGAGTCCACATGAGCGAGCTGGCGGATAAGGTCCAACAGGATTTGGTTGAGGCCATCGATAACGATGACCTGGTTCTGCCAACGTTACCGGAAGTGGCCCTGCAAATTCGCAAGGCTGCTGAAGACCCGGAAATCAGCGTCAGCGATCTGAGCAAAGTGATCGGCCGAGACACGGCGCTATCTGCGCGCCTGATCAAAGTGGTCAACAGTCCGCTGCTGCGCGCCGCGCAGGAAGTGACCGACCTGCACACCGCCATCACCCGGCTGGGCATCAACTACAGCAGCAACCTGGCGATCGGCCTGGTGATGGAGCAGATTTTCCACGCACGCTCCGAGGTGGTCGAACAGAAAATGCGTGATGTCTGGCGCAGCAGCCTGGAGATCGCCGGCGTCAGCTACGCACTGTGCCGGCGCTACACCCAGCTCAAACCGGATCAGGCGGCTCTCGGAGGGCTGGTGCATCAGATCGGCGTGCTGCCGATTCTGACCTACGCCGAAGATCACTACGAACTGCTGTCGGATCCGGTCAGTCTCAACCATGTGATCGACCACATTCATCCGCTGCTGGGCGACAAGTTGCTGCGCGTCTGGGAGTTCCCGGAAAGGCTGGTGGAGCTGCCGGGGCTGTATCAGGACTTCAAGCGCGATTCGGCGCAGATCGATTACGTCGATCTGGTACAGGTGGCGAGCCTGTATTGCCACAAGGACACCGATCATCCGTTTGCGCGGATCGATCCGCTCAGCGTTCCGGCGTTTCGCAAACTGGGGATTGATCCGGAGAACCAGGCGCTGTGCGCGGATCTGGAAGAATCGCGGACGATGTTTTACTGATCCAAGACTGCGGCGCGGCCTTCGCGAGCAAGCCCGCTCTCACAGGGGTTTTGTATAAGACACGGCTCAATCTAGGAGCGAGCCTGCTCGCGAAGAGGCCACCACAGGCACCGAAGATCATCCCGCGATAAAACTGACCCGCACTTTAAGCCCTGCCTGCTCACCGTCATGCAAGGTGATCTGCGCCAGGTGCGCCCGGCAAATCTCTCCGACAATCGCCAGCCCCAAGCCTGAGCCCGCGACCTGCTGGTTGCGCCGGTAGAAGCGCTCAAACACCCGATCACGCTCTTCCAGCGGAATCCCCGGCCCGTCATCTTCGACCTCAAGTACCGCCGGCGCCGCCACCCGCAGAATCACATTGCCGCCCGGTGGCGTATGCGCCAGGGCGTTGTCCACCAGGTTGCTCAGCAGTTCATTGAGCAGCGTGGGTTCGCCGCGCAGCCACACCGGCTCATCCGCCTCCAGCGCCAGCGCCACCCCGCGTGCGTGCGCCAAGGGCGCCATGGCCATGCCCAATTCACGGGCCAACTGACTCAGATCGAGCAGTTGTGCGCCGCCCTCGGCAATCGCCCGGGCACCGTTTTCCACCCGCGCCAGTGACAGCAATTGATTGGCCAGGTGAGTCAGGCGATCGGTGCTTTGCGCCGATGACTCCAGGGTGGTGCGCCAGGTTTCTGCTTCGCTGGAACGCAATCCCAGCTCCAGCCGCGCCTTCAACGCGGCCAGCGGTGTGCGCAGTTCGTGCGCGGCATCAGCGATGAACTGCGCTTGACGCTCGAACTGCCCGCGCAGACGTTCGGTGAAATGGTTGAGCGCGCGCACCAGTGGCCACAATTCACGCTGCACTTCCACGAGCGGCAGCGGCCGCAAATCATCCGGCTGACGCTCCTCCACCGCCGTGCGCAAGCGCTCCAGCGGGCGCAGCGCCGCACTGACCGCAAACCACACCAGCAACAAAGCGCCAATGGCCAGCATCCCCAGACGCAACAGCGTGTCGGCCGCCAGACTGCGGGCCATGGCGACCCGCGCCTCGTCGGTTTCAGCGACACGGATTTCCGCCATGCCGTTCATGTTCGGCTCGGTCACCGCTTTGAGCAGACTGACCACACGTACGTTCTGCCCGCGATACGTTGCGTTATAGAAGCGCGCCAACGCTGGATAATCGTCGGTGCGTCGCGTGCCAGGTGGTGGTCCGGGCAGATTTTCATAACCGGAAATCAGCTTCTGATGAATGTCGTTGACCTGGTAATAGATCCGCCCGGCACTGTCGTACGCGAACGTATCGAGGGCCACGTAAGGCACGTCGGCGCTGAGCGTGCCGTCGCGCTGCGACAACCCGGCGGCGATGGTGCGGGCCGAGGCCAGCAAGGTCCGGTCGTAGGCGGTGTCGGCGGCTTCGCGCCCGTTCCAGTACGCGCTCAAGCCACTGGCGAGCATCAACACCACCAGCAGCAATGCGAGGTTCCACAGCAACCGCCAGCGCAGGCTGCTGGGCTTATGCATCGCGGCTTTCCAGCAAGTAACCGAGGCCGCGAAAGGTCACGATCGCCACCGGTTGGCCGTCGAGTTTCTTGCGCAGCCGATGCACGTAGATTTCGATGGCGTCGGGGCTGGCTTCTTCGTCGAGACCGAACACCTGTGCAGCCAGCTGCTCCTTGCTCATCACCCGTCCCGGGCGGGCGATCAATGCTTCAAGCACTGCCTGCTCGCGCGAGGTCAACGTGAGCAATTCTTCGCCTAGGCTGAAGCGCCGGGTGTCCAGATCGTAGGCCAGCACGCCGCAACGCTGCTGACGTTCACCGCCGAGCACGCTGCGCCGCAGCAGGGCTTTGACCCGGGCCTCGAGTTCGGTCAGTTCAAACGGTTTGGCCAGGTAATCGTCAGCGCCGAGATTCAGGCCGTGAACCCGGTCTTTCACATCGCTGCGCGCTGTCAGCATCAATACCGGCAGATTTTTGCCGCGTGCACGCAGACGCGCCAGCACCTCGAAACCGTCCATGCGCGGCAACCCGACATCAAGGATTGCCATCGCGTATTCCTCGCTGCTCAGGGCCAGGTCGGCCGCCACGCCATCGTGCAACACGTCCACGGTCAGACCGGTGCTCTTGAGCGCCTGGGCGACACTTTCGGCCAGTTGCAGATGGTCTTCGACGAGCAGAACACGCATGGATCTCTACCTCATTCAGGGATGGCCGACGCCACTCTTTGCCGCGGAGTTTACAGCCGCAACCGCCGCTGTGAAGCCCGAAAACCGCGAAATCCAGCTGAAAGGTTAGCGAAAGGTTAGGTCGTTAGAGTCCGGTCACGGACAGTTTCGACTGCCGTCGCTGCTGCCACACAGCGATACGAAAAACGCCTCGAAGCGTTTTCGACCAATAAGAACAATAAACGGAGTACACCGCGCATGCCGTCCTTGCAGACCAGGGCTCTCACGCCCGCTCGCCCTTCGCGTTTCAGCCACACCGCCCTCGCCAGTGCCGCCGCCCTCGCCGGTTTTTCGCCGCTGAGCTATGCCGACTTCATCGAAGACAGTTCCGCTACCTTCGAAACCCGCAACATGTACTTCAACCGCGACTTTCGTGACGGCACCAGTGCCCAGCAAAGCAAGCGTGATGAATGGGCGCAGGGTTTCATGCTCAACCTGCAATCGGGTTACACCGACGGCACCGTGGGGTTTGGTGTCGATGCACTGGGCATGCTCGGGGTCAAGCTTGATTCGAGTCCGGACCGCACCGGCACCGGTCTGTTGCCGACCCACGATGACGGGCGCGCCGCCAACGAATATTCCAAGGTCGGCCTGACCGGCAAGGTCAAAATCTCCGCCACCGAACTGAAAATCGGCAGCCTGATTCCTGAGCTGCCGATCCTCAAGCCGAACGACGGGCGTATCCTGCCGCAGACCTTTGAAGGCGGTTTGCTGACCTCCAAAGAGATCAAGAACCTGACCTTCACCGGTGGGCGTCTGGACAAGGCCAAGGATCGCGACAGCACCGATTTCGAGGACATCGCCCTCAACAACAAGAACAGCCGTTTTGCCGGCACCGCCGCCGGCAAGCATTTCGACTTTGCCGGCGTGGACTACAAGTTCACCGACAAGATCACCGGCAGTTACCACTTCGCCCAACTCGATGAAGTCTACAACCAGCACTTCTTCGGCCTCGTTGCCTCGCGCCCGATGGGTCCGGGCACGTTCGCCACCGACCTGCGTTTCGCTGTCAGCGACGATCAAGGCGCAGCCCGTGGCGGCGAGATCGACAACCGCTCGCTCAACGGCCTGGTCAGCTATGCCTTGAGCGGCCACAAGTTCACGGCCGGTTACCAGCACATGTCCGGCGACAGCGCCTTTCCGTATGTCGATGGCAGCGACCCGTACCTGGTCAACTTCGTGCAGATCAACGACTTCGCCGGCGCCGAAGAGCGCTCGTGGCAAGCGCGGTACGACTTCGACTTCGCCCGCCTCGGCATTCCCGGCCTGTCGTTCATGAGCCGTTACCTGAGCGGTGACAACATCAAGCTCAAGAACGGCGAAGAAGGCAAAGAGTGGGAGCGCAACACCGAGATCAAATACGTAGTACAAAGCGGCGCCCTGAAGGACGTTGCCGTACGCCTGCGTAATGCCACCTACCGTTCCAACTACTCCGCTCGCGATGCCGATGAAGTGCGTCTGCTGGTGAGCTATAGCGTTGCCCTTTGGTAATTCAGTACGTCCATAACAACAACTCCCAAGGAGACATAGATGAACTTATCACTGCGTAAAGTTGCTCTAGCCGCTGGCGTCATGCTGTTCGCCGGCCAACTGATGGCGGAACCGAAACGTCCCGAATGCATCGCACCGGCCTCCCCCGGCGGCGGCTTCGACCTGACCTGCAAACTGGCGCAGAGCGCGCTGGTCAACGAAAAACTGCTGACCAAACCGATGCGCGTGACCTACATGCCCGGCGGTGTCGGCGCGGTGGCGTACAACGCGGTGGTCGCTCAGCGTCCGGCCGATGCCGGCACACTGGTAGCGTGGTCCAGCGGTTCGTTGCTGAACCTGGCGCAAGGCAAGTTCGGTCGCTTCGATGAAACCAACGTTCGCTGGCTGGCCGCTGTCGGCACCAGTTACGGCGCCATTGCGGTAAAAAGCGACTCGCCCTACAAAACCCTCGACGATCTCGTAAAGGCGCTGAAGAAAGATCCGAGCTCTGTGGTGATTGGTTCCGGTGGCACCGTCGGCAGTCAGGACTGGATGCAGACCGCACTGATCGCCAAGGCTGCCGGGATCAACCCGCGTGACCTGCGTTACGTCGCCCTCGAAGGTGGTGGCGAAATCGCCACCGCGCTGCTCGGCGGTCACATCCAGGTCGGCAGCACCGACATCTCCGACTCCATGCCGCACATCCAGAGCGGCGACATGCGTCTGTTGGCCGTGTTCGCCGACAAGCGCATCGACGAGCCCGAAATGAAAGACATCCCGACTGCCAAGGAACAAGGCTACGACATCGTCTGGCCGGTGGTGCGCGGTTTCTACCTGGGGCCAAAAGTCAGCGACGAAGACTACGCCTGGTGGAAAGACGCATTCGACAAACTGCTCGCCTCGGATGACTTCGCCAAGCTGCGCGATCAGCGTGAACTGTTCCCGTTCGCCATGACCGGCCCGGAGCTGGATACCTACGTGAAGAAGCAAGTGGCAGATTACAAAGTGCTGGCCAAAGAGTTCGGCCTGATTCAGTGATCGTCTCTGTCTAGCGGCCGTAGCCTCCATTCTCGGGGGCTGCGGCACAGGAGTTTCTCATGCTCTTACAACGCATTTTCGCCTCGGTGCTGTTGCTGGTCTGTGTCGGCCTGGCATTGATGGCGTGGCCGTACCAAGCGGCCTTTTCCTACGAACCGGTCGGCCCCCGCGCCTTTCCTCTGCTGATGCTCGGGCTGATGGGCGCCGCGCTGCTGTACATGGTGTTCCGCCCGGCACCGATCAAACACAGCGCTGACGAACCGCCGCTGGACCGCGCCACTCTGACCAAGATCGGCATCTGCGTGGTGCTGTTGTTGGTGTTCGCCGGCACCTTTGAACCGCTGGGCTTCATTGCCGCCAGCATCATCACCGGTGTCCCGATGGCACGCCTGTATGGTGGCCGCTGGCTGCCGAGCGTGGTGATCATCAGCCTGATGGCCGTCGGTCTTTACCTGCTGTTCGACCGTTTGATGGACGTCCCGCTGCCTCTCGGCCTGCTCGACGTTCTGGAGAACTGATATGGATACTCTTGGCTATTTGGGTCAGGGTTTCGGCGTTGCGCTGAGCCCGTACAACCTGGTGACCGCCCTGTGCGGCACGCTGATCGGCACGGTCGTCGGGCTGCTGCCGGGGCTCGGCCCGATCAACGGCGTGGCACTGCTGATCCCCATCGCATTCGCCCTCGGCCTGCCGCCGGAATCGGCGTTGATTCTGTTGGCCGCGGTGTATCTGGGCTGCGAATACGGCGGACGGATCAGCTCGATTCTGCTGAACATTCCGGGTGAAGCTTCCACCGTGATGACCACCCTCGACGGCTACCCGATGGCCCGCAAAGGCCTGGCCGGTGTGGCGCTGTCGCTGTCGGCATGGAGTTCGTTCATCGGCGCGTTCATCGCCACCTGCGGCATGGTGCTGTTCGCGCCGCTGCTGGCGAAATGGGCGATAGCCTTCGGGCCGGCGGAATACTTCGTGTTGATGGTGTTCGCGATTGTCTGTCTTGGCGGCATGGCCGGCGATCGACCGCTGAAGACCTTTATCGCAGCGTTGATCGGTCTGTTCCTGTCCACCGTCGGCATCGACGCCAACAGCGGGGTGTACCGCTTTACCGGTGACAACATTCACCTCACTGACGGCATTCAGTTTGTCGTGCTGGTGCTGGGCCTGTTCTCCATCAGCGAAATTCTGCTGCTGCTGGAAAAAACCCACCACGGCCAGGAAGCCGTGAAAGCCACCGGCCGGATGATGTTCAACTTCAAGGAAGCGGCGTCGGTGTTCGTGGTGAACATCCGTTGCGGCGTGCTCGGTTTCATCATGGGCGTACTGCCGGGTGCCGGCGCGACGCTGGCCAGCGCCGTGGCCTACATGACCGAGAAACGCATCGCCGGTGCCAGCGGCAAATTTGGTGAAGGCGATGCCCGTGGCCTCGCGGCGCCGGAAACCGCCATCGGCGGCGCGGCGTGCGGCGCACTGGTGCCGATGCTGACCCTCGGCGTTCCAGGTTCCGGCACCACGGCAGTGATGATTGGCGCCCTGTCGCTGTACAACATCACGCCGGGCCCGCTGCTGTTCCAGCAACAACCGGACATCGTCTGGGGGCTGATCGCTTCGTTGTTCATCGCCAACGTCATGCTGGTGATCCTCAACATCCCGATGATCCGCGTGTTCACCCGCATCCTCGCCGTGCCGAACTGGGCACTGGTGCCGGTCATCGCGATCATTACCGGGATCGGCGTATACGCCGTACATGCGACAACGTTCGATCTGTTCCTGATGATCGGCATCGGCATCTTCGGCTACATCCTGCGCAAGCTGGACTTCCCGCTGTCGCCGCTGTTGCTCGGTTTCATCCTTGGCGGCCTGATGGAGCAGAACCTGCGTCGCGCCCTGTCGATCTCCAACGGTGCGCTGGAAATCCTCTGGTCGAGCCCGATCACCTTCGGCTGCTGGATTCTGACCGCGATCATGCTGTTGATGCCGATCATCCGCATCTGGCGCAAACGCTCTGCCGCGCAGCGCGCCATTGCCGATGTTTGATCGCTCCTCGCTGAAATCCTGGTGGGGAACCCCGCTGGTCGGTCTGCTCGGCGGCTATGTCGCCAGCCAGATCGGCTGGCCTCTACCGTGGATGGTCGGCTCGTTGCTGGCGATCATCCTCGTGCGCTGCCTGACCCCGTGGCAACTCACGGAAATCCCCGGCGGGCGCAAATGTGGTCAATGGATTGTCGGAATCGGCATAGGCCTGCACTTCACTCCTGTGGTGATGGAGCAGGTACTCAGTCATTTCGGTTTGATCTTCTTTGGGGCGCTGGTCACCAGTCTTTCGGCGGTGGTCGGCGTGTGGCTGATGCGTCGCACCGGTGAGGATCGCGCAACAGCGTTCTTCTCCAGCATGCCCGGTGGTTCTGGCGAGATGGTCAACCTCGGCGCACGCAATGGCGCGCTGCTCAGCCACGTTGCGGCGGGGCAGAGTCTGCGGGTGTTGGTGGTCGTCCTCTGTGTACCGGCAGCGTTCAAGTATTTGCTCGGTGACGGGACGCCGATTGCTCACGCCGGCAGCGTCGACTGGCGCTGGCTGGCGATCCTGTTTCCAGCGGGCGGCCTGCTTGCCTGGCTCTGGCAGCGTCTGCGTCAACCCAATCCCTGGCTGTTCGGGCCGTTGCTGGTGAGTGCAGCGGTGAGTATTGGCTGGGATTTGCACATCGGCTTGCCCAATGGCGGCAGCCAGATTGGCCAGTGGCTGATTGGCAGCGGCTTGGGTTGCCACTTCAACCGACAGTTCTTCCGGCGCGCGCCGTCATTCATGGGCCGCACGTTGATCGGCACGGCGCTGACCATGTTGATCGCCACATTGGCGGCGCTGGGCTTGAGTGCGCTGACCCATCTGGATCTGCGTTCGCTGACATTGGGCATGATGCCCGGCGGGATTGCCGAGATGAGCCTGACGGCGGAGACCTTGCAACTGTCGGTGCCGCTGGTGACGGCGATGCAGGTGATGCGACTGTTGTTCGTGCTGTTTCTGGCGGAGCCGTTGTTCAAGTACTGGAGTCGTAGTCCCGAATAAAACCGCGTCGCTCTTTTCGCGAGCAGGCTCGCTCCCACAGGGTTTTGGAGTGTTCACATAATCTGTGGCACCCACAAGAATCTGTGGGAGCGGGCTTGCTCGCGAAGGGGCCGGCCCGGCCAGCCAGTCAAACTGGCGGCAGACGCCACTCGATCGGCGCTTCGCCATTCTGCTCCAGAAACTTGTTGGTCCGGCTGAAATGCCCACACCCCAGGAATCCCCGATACGCCGACAACGGCGACGGGTGCACCGAGGTCAGCACCAAGTGCTTGGTTGCATCGATCAGCTTCTGCTTGCTCTGCGCATGCGCGCCCCACAGCATGAACACCAGATGCGGCTGCCGCTCGCTGACCAGTTCAATGATCCGGTCGGTGAAGAACTGCCAGCCCTTGTCCTTGTGCGCGTTGGCATTGGCACGCTCGACCGTCATGGTGGTGTTGAGCATCAACACGCCCTGATCAGCCCAGCTCTGCAAATAGCCGTGGTTGGGGATGTCGATGTTCAGGTCGCGTTTCAACTCTTTATAAATGTTGACCAGCGACGGCGGCGCCGGCACGCCCGGCTGCACCGAGAAGCACAAGCCATGGGCCTGGCCCGGGCCGTGATACGGGTCCTGACCGAGGATGACGACTTTCACCTTGTCCAGCGGCGTGGAGTTCAGCGCATTGAAAATCAGTGGGCCTGGGGGATAGATTTCCTTGCCGGCCGCCCGCTCCTGTTGCAGGAAGTTGCGCAACTCTGCCATGTAGGGCTGGTCGAACTCAGCACGCAGTGCCTCCTTCCAGCTCGGTTCGAGTTTGATACGGTCGTCAGCAGTCATGGTTACATCCGGCGAAAACAATTGGGGCGAACCCTAGGAAACCCGCCCATGCTTGTCAATTGATCTGACGCAGATCCGGCACTTTCCCACACAGCGATCATACTGATCGTTCAAATTCCCGATCGAGGTCACGATGAATCTGCACTTCGAAGAACTTACCGGCACCGATGGCGCCCGCCTCGGGGTCGCCAGCCTGGACGCTGAAAAGTCGCTCAATGCGCTGTCCTTGCCGATGATCAACGCCCTGAGCGACAAACTGAACGCCTGGGCCAAGGATCCGCAAATCGTCTGCGTATTGCTGCGCGGCAACGGCGCCAAGGCATTCTGCGCCGGTGGCGAAGTGCGCAGCCTGGTGGAAGCCTGCCGCGCCCACCCCGGCGAAGTCCCGCCACTGGCCGCGCAATTTTTCGCCGCGGAATACCGACTGGACTACAGCCTGCACACCTACCCCAAACCGCTGATCTGCTGGGGCCACGGTTATGTGCTCGGCGGCGGCATGGGCCTGTTGCAAGGCGCCAGCACGCGGATCGTCACTCCGAGCAGCCGCCTGGCGATGCCGGAGATCACTATTGGTTTGTATCCGGATGTTGGCGCCAGTTGGTTTCTGTCGCGACTACCGGGCAAGCTTGGGCTGTTCCTTGGTTTGACCGGCGCGCACATGAACGCTCGTGATGCGATTGATCTGGATCTGGCCGACCGCTTCCTCCTCGATGAACAGCAACCGGAGTTGATTGAAGGCCTGCTGCAACTCAACTGGCAGGAACAGACCGACATGCAGCTCAACAGTCTGCTCAAGGCCCTGCAACAGGAAGCCGTTGGGCAAATGCCCGAGGCGCAGTGGCTGCCACGCCGTCAGCCGATCGACGAACTGCTCGACGTCAGCGATGTGACATGCGCCTGGAAAGCCATCAGCCTGCAACGCGACAGCAGCGACCCGCTGATCGCCCGCGCCGCGAAAACCCTGAGTGACGGCTCACCGCTGACCGCACACCTGGTCTGGGAACAGATCCTGCGCGCCCGCTATCTGTCACTGGCCGAAGTCTTCCAGATGGAATACACCCTGAGCCTCAATTGCTGCCGCCATCCGGAATTCAGCGAAGGGGTGCGGGCGCGGCTGATCGACAAGGACCAGAAACCGCACTGGCATTGGCCGGACATCAACAACATCCCGGACGCGGTGGTCGAGGCGCATTTTCACAAGGTGTGGGAAGGTAGGCATCCGCTGGCGGATCTGACGCAGTACTAAATTTTCCATGTTCCTGCGATGGCGGCCTCTGGCCCCTATCGCGGGCAACCTGACTGGCGTTATCGCAACTCGGGATTCAACTGGTAAAAATTGATGATTTCCACCGTTGCCTGCAGCGCTTCCGCATCATTTTTTTTCAGAATATCCTCTACGTCCCTCAGCGGTGGAAGCGGATGCAGCAACTCAACGAATTGGTCCGCAGAATAGTCTTGAGTAGATTTATCTTCTCTTGTGACCCTGATGAAACTGATAGCAGCATCACCGCCCAGAAAGTGGTTGGACACCCGGATCTTTGGAGACACGCCGTAATTCACAACAATGACCAGATCATCTCGTTCACGGTGAAATTTGATCTGATGAATAGACAGTCCGAACGCTGAAAAGTCGACACCATCAATGCCGCCACCGGTATTAACAATCAAATCTCTCCCGAGCCCATCATATTTATAAATATCATTGCCAGCACTGCCGGATAGCGTGTCATTTCCTGCACCACCCACCAGCACGTCATCATCGGCATCGCCAGTAATTAAATCATCACCCTGCATTCCGCGTATTTCTCCCGCGCCACTCAGAGTGTCATTACCATTACCACCCACGAGTGGGAGCGCTTGACTCTCTCTAAACGATTGGGCGCGTGCCGTGCCAGTAATGAGTACGCCTTGATGATAAGTATCCGGGGCAGGACCCAACTGACTTGTTTCCAATAGATGCTTCAAACTGACGCTTGAACCATCAGCAAACCTTATCAACTCGATACCAGATCCACCAAAATCGCCTGCACCCGGTAAAACAATGCGAACCTGCTGGGAGTCACCCCATTTGATATCGAGGGTCGAATACAGCATCTGTGCCCGAGGCGGATGGCGAGAGGCATCGCGCGGCGGATCAGGTGCCAGCTCAATATTTACTGCTTCGATCAACGTCGCCCCCCAACTTAATTGCAGCGCCTCCCGCTGCGCGTCATCAGGAAGAATGACGGTATCTTCATCGACCAACCCATACTCATCCCTCCATCCGGTAACACCCACCTCAGGGCGGTGAAAAACAGGACTCAGAACATCCGCGATAATAGTTGTCGCTCCAGCATGCGCTTGCACAATGTAGGTATCAGCGCCATTTTCACCGTAAAGCCAATCAACCCCTGAACCACTGATTAAATAATCAGCGCCTTCGGATCCCAGCAACGTATCGTTGCCTGCGCCAGCCGACAGAACAGCACCGGGGAACCGGTCATTCACTGATCCATAATCAAGCAACGAGCGTGCATAAGTGACTATCAGGTCATTGCCCGTACCACCGTGAAATACATTCCCGACTTCGAGGTTTACTCGCCCGCCGGCATCATCACCCTGGACAGTTTTATGCTTGACCGTTTCAGTCATAACATTCTGGCGAAACTCTTTACGGACAGTTTCACCAGAGCCGAAGCTTCCTGCCGAATAGATGTACCAACCCTCAATCGCGCCTGACTCCTTTCTATCCTCTACGATTACATCTCCCGCTTTAAACGAAAATCCGCTGCCAGAACCAGACCGATAATAATATGGTTTATTAACAGATGAAGAGATTGCTCCTTCTGCCTTTACATGTCTAAAAGTGCTCTGGGATGTAGAGCTTGTCTGCCTATCGCTATACACGGCACGGCCAGATACCGAGCCCATCCATTGTGGCGTATCAGACAAGGCTCCGTTCTCGATACTCTCTTCAATCAAGTCAGTATCAGCGATGTAACCCGCATCAGTGCTTACTATGTGACTTCTGACCCAGACGCCCTGATCATTTAGAGTAAAACCCGCCGCCCGCCTGCGTGCCGAACGTTTCCCTTGAATGTCTGCAAGGAATCTTCCCGTCCCAAAAACGCCACTATCAACTTTCGCACCATGCCCTTCACTGGCAACATCAATGGCTGTCTGAACCGACGTACCTGCCAAGTCTCTGGATTCACTTGTGCCGCCTATCTCCCCTTGGTCCACCACCCCCTCCGTGACTGTCGGGACGATCACCACTACCGGAACAAGTGTCTTCTTGATGACATCCTGGTAACTCAGGACTGCGCCATTACTGAAACTGAAAGTTGAGCCCTGCCACTTCTCCTGATTTTTGATCAGAATGGCGTCACCTGCTCCGTTCGACAATCGCAATACCGGGCCTATTTCAATCTCAAGAATTTCAGCTTTCAGGTTCTCCGCAGAAAACCCGGTTCCAAATTTCATGACATTATTGCCACCGGCGTCGGCGATAACATCAAGCCCGTCACCGGCTCCGAAATAGTAAATGTCATCCCCGCCCAGGGCCTCCAGGTGATCATTGCCGGCTCCGCCATCGAACACATTATTTCCTGCATCACCGCGTAGAAAATCCGCACCCTCACCGCCGAATAATGTGTCGTCCCCACCGCCGCCAAGCAATGTATCGTTGCCTGAACCACCGTCCAGATAATCTGCGCCATGTTCGGCCTCAGGCGTTTGCTCGTAGTCGCCAGATATCAAGTCATCGCCAGCACCGCCCAGAAGCGTGTCGGCGCCTAAACCACCCCAAAGCGTGTCGTTTCCTGCATCACCTCCAACGTAGTCATCGTTGGTTCCACCGGACTGCAGGTTTGGCTCGTCGCCATCAAGAGCATCGGCCCCCGGGCCGCCTATCAATGTGTCACAGCCGCCTAATCCACGAAGCGTATCGTCCCCCCAACCGCCATCGAGCAGATCATCACCGTGGTAACGAATCGGATGGTCGTGGTAATCGCCAACCAACTCGTCGTTACCAGCGCCACCAAACAGCAAATCATCAGCACCACCGCCCCAGAGTGTGTCGTCTCCTGGACCACCATCCAGAAAATCACGTCCGAAGAAATCGGCCGCGTCACCCGCTACACCATCCAATACCTCGTCATCACCCTTCAGGACATCGTTGCCGGGACCGCCATACAGCACGTCACTGCCAGCGTTCCCGGCAAGAGCATCATCGCCACTGCCCCCCTCCAGCAGATCGTTGCCGTGGTGTTTGCTTTGCAGTCCTCCACCCCAATCAAGATTGTCTCCCAGTAATGTGTCGTTGCCGCTTCCGCCAACTAAGGTGTCGCTGCCTTCTCCGCCGTATAGATGATCATCCTCAGTTCCGCCGTCAATAAGATCCGCGCCCCAGCCACCCTTGATAAAGTCTCTTCCGCCCTGGCCGTACAGTACGTCATCATCTCCCTCCGATGGATTGCTCAACGAGGCCTTGGAAAGCACGGCACGGTGACTGGTGACACTGCCTGCTATGGGAACGTCGATCTGCTTGAAACTCCAACCCTGCTCCAACGCTCCAGTCGCTTCATCACCGGATAACATGTCGTCACCTGCTCCTCCAACCAACGTGTCTCGCCCGTTCCCACCGAGCAGCACATCTTGGGAAGCGGTACCGACAAGAAGATCATCACCCTCTCCTCCATCTAACCAGTCACCACGGTTTGTTTTCCCTTTAGCTATATCAGCCATCGCTTTTTCCAGGGTCGTCTGCTTGTCCCCAAATAAAAGGTCGCTTCCAGCTTTGCCGAATATTCGATCAGAACCACCGAGCCCAAGAATGACGTCATTCTTGGGCGATCCGTAAAGTACGTCAGACTTGTTCCGGTGTTTTACCTTGGGCAATAGCGCTGCATTGCCCAAGTCATCATAAGAGGGCTGATCACCCGGCACATCCGGATCGCTATCTTTCGCTTTCCAGTCACCTTGAACAACCAAATCGGCGGCAGAACAGGATTGTGCTTCGTAATCCGGGAGCACTATGCCCAACATCCCGGGCCTGTAGTGCTTTACGACAATCAGATCGCTCCGGCCGTATTTGATGTTCAGCGTGCTCTCAACGAGTTCTTCGATGAGCGTCAACGTTATGGCTTGATCTTCCGTAAACCACGTATTGCTTAGAGGCGCGCTGCGTTTAAGGGCGGGAATCGGAAGGTCGTTTATCAACAACTGACCATCAGCATTTGAATCGAAAATCTCATCGATTCCGTCACCGCTGGCAAACTCGTACCGGTCATTCCCATGGCCACCCGTCAGAGAATCATTGCCCCTGCCGCCGTTCAAAACATCATCACCCCCCATCCCGTATAGCGCGTCATTGCCGTCGCCACCGCTTAACGAGTCGTTGCCGCGAGCACCTTCGATAACGTCGTTACCCGCCAGTCCATTGATCGAATCATTGCCTGCGCCGCCATATAGATGATCGGCATTTGTCGTGCCACCGAAAGATCGCCCTCCGTCATCACCGAACATCACCAACGGGTTAGATACGCCAGTCGTCATGGGTGCCTGTTTCCCCGAGGCGAGATCGGTTAAGGAAAACTTCTGTAGTGTGTTTTTTCCGAATGAGCCATGGGTTCTGGAAATCAACCGGGCCAACATTTCTGCGCGATCAGAAATCCACTGTTCGGTAATAAAACCTTCGCCAGTGATGGGGTCATAAAGCTCCAGCTCGCGACCGGGGAACCCGTCATCTCGCTCTATGACTATTTCACTTAGCTGTTTAAGCGAGTTTCGTAATGCTTGGCCGATTGGCGTTGCTTGGCTGGCTTGCTTTGTCCACGCGGTGACGCTGCCGTACTCTCCAATGGTCTTGGTAACGATGCTTTGGGATTGAGTCGGTGTAAACGCTGAGAAAAATGCGTACGCGTTGGTCGCTAGCGTTTCCTCCGTGGTGGGCGCGGCATTAGAGTCGCCGTCGTATGTTCGCCTGAACATGTCAAAAAAAGCATTTACGCCATATCGCAATATCAGATCAACGATGGGCGAAACAGGTGTGCCTTTCACCACGTACTGAATTAATGGATTAGTGTTCCCACTGGCCATTGCAATTTTTATTTGCTCAGGCACTACCGAAAACACGCTCTCAAGCACATTGAGACCAAAGTTATTGATCGCTGCGCGAAGGCCGACACTGTATGAATCGATGGCAAATAGAATATTCTTGAAATCATCTAACCTATTAACTTTAGCCAGTTCATGACTGCCTTTTATTTCTGAGCTGGGGTCTCCTGCGGAAATTAATCTCCAGGTTTCATATGGGGGTTTTCCACCTAACAGGCTGAACCCGATTGTTCCTGACCAACCAGCGTTACGGCTTGTAGCGGTATCGTCTTCGCCATTTTCATCATGAAATAAGACTTTTCCAATGGCGCTCGCATCAATGGCGGCTATCTGACTGATTGAAGGTACGGTCCAAGGAGCCAGATCGTCTTTAGCTGAACCGTACAGCAGCGTGTTCATAAAGTTTACAGCAACCTGATTAGAGGACTCTTGCATCCTTGCTTCAGTAAATCTTTTATCTAGTCTAAGCTCGCCCTGCCGCAGGGTGTAGGCGCGAATCAATGCAGAGTAAGCACCTTGCCCGCCGTTGGCGTCAATCGCAACATCGAGCCAAAGTTTGGCACTCTTAAAAATATTTATTACATCGCTGTCAAAAGCAACATTACCGGAAATCTTTTCGCCAATAACATCAGATAAACACTGATAAAAGGAAGCGCAGCTTCTCCCTTCTTCCGCCAAAGCTATAAACTTCTCATCACGCTGGGTAAACCGCATTCCAGCACAAGAGTTCGCGACCTTCAAAATTAATGCTCTTTCTAAACCATCATAAATATAGCTCATAGTTACTTCCCTGTAATTATGGAACGTGACAGATATTCGCTGACAAATTTTAGTGCTTCAGGAGCGCCACGCAACGAACGAGTACTTAAGCTGACGCGTCCATCCCCACCTGAGAAATCAAAACTGTAGAGTTCGACCGTGCAGCGGGTCTGCAACTCGCCAAAATCCAAATTCTCTAATTGCTCTTTATTAAGCTTCAACAAGTCTTGCCTACCCAAACCCGCTGCTTTAACCCTGTCACCAGGATAATTCAAACCATCACAACTTATCGTCCGAGGTGTTCCGTCATGTCGCCGCCAGTTATGCATAACGAATGTTGTAATGAGAAAATCATTTTTTGAACTAGGTGGAGAAGCGTCAAGCCAAAGCTCTAACCCCGGATATTTTTTAAGTTTCACAATCAAATCATCCGGCCAATCAACATGCCGTCCACCCATCGTATGCGGCTCAGCGCGCTCCTTCCGGGTGTAGAGTCTGGCAGCAACCTGGAAATACCCCCAATTGGAAGGCTTTTCTATCCCGCTCAACTCATACTCCGTACGAAGTTCGGTTCCCGTCCACCAAAACGAACCCTCAAGAACATCGGCAATACATGACCCGTCACTCTTCAAAGTCGATCCGAAATAAAAACCGGGTATCCGAGTCCGATCAAGCAAGCTCCCGCCCCGGATAGGAACCTGCTCCATACCCGCCAGTTTTTTACTGCAGTCCCCTTGTTCCTTTTGATAAATCGCCCTGCGCTCTGCCGCCGCCTCCCATTCAATATAAAAATCCACCACCCAATAGCACACCAAAAGAACCAGACCATATTTAAGTAATGATTTACACCGCCTAAAGGCTTCCTTGCGAGAAATCTTAAGCATTTCAAATCTCCATTTTTAAATGACGAAAAACTCTAGTTAGAACCGACCAGCCATCGCATCTTCAAACACCTGAAAGTACCCCTTCAGGCCAGCACTGACATCAAAGCTGCTTGCCGTTAGCCGTGCAGCTTTTCTGACATGCTCAAAATCACTGGGACAACTTAGAACTCTGCATACGCTGGCCGCTATTGATTCAATCTGGAAAAAGTCGGCAAGAACCCCATTACGTCCGTGAACAACAACTTCCTTCACCGGAGCTGTATCAGAAGCGACTACCACACAGCCAGACGCCATAGCCTCCAACAAGGACCACGACAAAACGAACGGATACGTCAAGTAAACGTGCACTGTTGAAACGTTCAGAACAGCTCTATATTTCTGGTAAGGTAGTTTCCCTGTGAAATGCACATTGGAAACATCGCAACTCACCTCCGACAACATCCGTTCTCGCCAACTCTTATACCCAACAGGCCCACGCCCATAGCTGACTTCATCTCCGCCAACGATAACTATTTGTGAGGCTGGACACTCAGCCTGAATACAGGAAATGGATCTCATAAAAATATGGAACCCACGATAGGGTTCGAGGTTTCTCGCAACGTACGTCACTATTGGCTGGCACGCCTTAATCACACACCCACTGGGTAGTCTTACAGACTCAACCGTCTCATCATGGGATGCTTGAATAACGCCCTCATGAATGACACGAATTTTAGACTGATAAATTTTCGGAAAAAGATCACGTTGCCATCGCGTAGGCGCAATTCCAATATCACACTGATCAAGATTCAAGAGATGCATTGAGTTCAATACTCTGAGTCTTGACGAAGCGTCCGGCGCATTTGGAAATTCAGGATCAAAATCAGAGTCCGCACCCTGCGCTCGATAATAATATTCACAGAAGTGAATCAGCGGCACGTCCGGGTATACGTCTTTGGCGAATAGCGTTTCACCCCACCCGGGATGAGCAAGGATAATATCGGGTCGATAGCCTTCTTGCTTGAGTTGCTTCAACAACCAAAAAACACTTTGCCCATCCAACACAGCCGTTTCATATGAACGTAAATAGGCATGCCCATCATTAAACCCTTTTATTAAAGAATGATAATGAAGCAATTTCACCCCAACCATACCCGGAGCTGTATCACGCCCAATTGCAAGCACGTTGAAACGTCTCCGCAGCGCCTCCATTGCAACATGGCGAAACTGGCCGGGAAAATTCTGATGAACAATAAGTAAATTCATACCTGAAAAAACATCCGTGTTTGTGCAGCTCCAAAAATTGAAGTCTTCCAACATCAATAGGCGTATACAAACGCTAACAAACATTCAGAAATAAAACTGTAGGAGGCTTCCGAGAACGTCCTAGGAGATGGAGCAAGCCACACCATTTTCCGCAGGCACAAAAAAAGCGGCGCTCAATGCGCCGCTTTTTTGTTTGCGGATGATTACCAGCGACCGCCTCGGCCGCCGTGGTCACCCCGATTACCGTGATGATCACGCCCGCCCCGGTCGCGGTCCCAACCACCACCGCGGTGGCCGTCCCAGCGCCCGCGGTCATTGTCGTGCCAACGACGGCTCTCGTAGTAGCGCGGCGCTGGCTGGTAGTAACGCGGCGCCGAGTAGTAACGCGGAGCCGGTTGATAGTAACGCGGGGCCGCCTGGTAATAGCGCGGGGCCGAGTAATAGGTGCTGCCACCGCTGTAGTAAGTGCCGCCAGTGTTGTAGTAGGCCGGTGCGGGTGAGGTGTAGACCTGCGAACTGTAATAACTGTCTGCGTAGGAATATGGAGCGCAACCGGCAACGGAAAACATCATCGCAGCAAGTAGAAGAATTCGTCGATACATGGCGGCCTCCTGGACCGCGGGTAGCCGCACCAGCGACGCTGGCAGGCATCAGTCGTTTATTCGGTGACTGACGAATTATCTGACAGCGTTTTCCGAATCTGGTGCGTTTCAGCAACAAGTTGAAACAAGTGATTCATGAAATCCTGTTCATTTGGAAAACGCTGTCATTCAGCCGGTGATCAGTGGTGCCCACCGTGATATCCGCCGCCGTGATATCCGCGCCCGTAGCCGCCGCGATAGCCGTAGCCACCGTAGTAATAGCGGGCGCCGCCGTAGTAACGCGGCCCGTAATAGCCGCTGTAGTAGTAAGGCGAGTAGTAGCCGGGATAGTAATAAGTGGCGGGATAAGCGTCGTAAGGACCGGCGTAGTAATAACAACCGGACAAGCCCAGACCGAGCACGGCGCCCAGCAGCACGCGACGCAACCGTTTTGAAATACTCATGACGGCCTCCTGAAAGACCCACGGCCGCAGCAGCGCAGCCGACACAAGTTTTGACTGTCTGGGTTGGGGCAAGTGCCGGGCTCGCGCAGGCTTCAGATCAGCGGTGTCACTCAGACCAAAAATCCCCTGTGGGATGTCCAGAAATACAGGAACGACCATTCGCGCCGCGCATGGAGCAGTTATTTCCCGGCAGTGCCACTAGAATGCTGCCATCGGCTTATCTGCCTACGGAATCGCCCATGCCGCACAGATCTGCGCTGTACACGCAACGCTCGCTGGTTCTGACACTGGTCGCCCTGCTCGGCGCCGGCTTCCTGGCCACTTCGTTGCTCAGCTATTACGCCTCACGGGCGTCGATCCGCGACAGCATCATCAACACCGAACTGCCGCTGACGTCCGACACGGTCTACTCGGAAATCCAGAAAGACCTCGTCAGACCGATCCTGATTTCCTCAATGATGTCGCGCGACACCTTCATGCGTGACTGGGTGGTAAACGGTGAAAAAGACCCGCTGCAGATGACCCGTTACCTCGACGAGGTCATGACCCACTACGGCGCCTACACCGCGTTCTTCGTCTCCAACAGCAGCCACACTTACTACCACGCCAAGGGTGTGCTCAAGCAGGTGAAGATCGATGAGCCGCGCGATGCCTGGTACTTTCGCGTGCGAGACATGAAAGACCCGTACGAGATCAACGTCGACCCGGACCTCGCCAACAAGGACAACCTGACGTTCTTCATCAACTACAAGGTCTACGACTACAACAACCGCTTCATTGGCGCCGCCGGCGTGGGCCTGACGGTGGACGCGGTGATCAAGCTGATCGACAAATACCAACAACGCTATCAACGCAGCGTGTACTTCGTCGACACCTTCGGCCGGTTGGTATTGACCGGTGCCGAGGGCGGGCCGCAAGGCGCGCCGATCGGTCAGAGCCTCGGCGAACTCGAGAGCATGAAGGGTCTGGTCAGTCAGTTACCCAAACCGCACAGCGGCAGCTACGAATATTCCGCTCACGGTCAGGGGCATTTCCTCAACGTGCGGTTTATTCCGGAGTTGAACTGGTACCTGTTCGTCGACAAGCGCGAAGACGGTGCGCTCAGTGACATTCGTCAGTCGCTGTACCTGAACCTGCTGATCTGCCTGTTGGTGACGCTGGGCGTGCTGGCCCTGCTCAATCGCGTGATCCGCCGTTACCAACGCAAGATCCAGGCGCAGGCCACCCTCGACAGCCTCACCGAATTGCCCAACCGCCGTGGTTTCGACCTGCTCGCCGCACAAGCCCTGCACGAAGCGCAACGCGAGCCGAAACCGTTGACTGCGCTGTTACTCGACCTGGATCACTTCAAGACTTTGAACGATACCTACGGACACATGGCCGGTGATCAGGTGCTGATCGGTTTCGCCCGGGATCTGCAAAGCTGCCTGCGCCACTCCGACATAGTCTGCCGTTGGGGCGGTGAGGAATTTATCGTGTTGCTGAAGGACACCGATGGCAACACCGGTCAGAAGATTGCCGAGAAGATCCGTCAGCACGTCGAACAACACGAATATGCCTACGATGGCCACAGCCTGAGTCTGACCGTGAGCATCGGTGCCACCACCCTGCAAGCAGATGACACCTTGCACACCCTGCTGTCCCGGGCCGATCATGCGATGTACCGGGCCAAGCAAACCGGCCGTAACCGTACTTGCGTGGAAATGCCTCACTCGACTTATGCCTGACACCGACGCTAAACCCGACCTCTGCCCCGCCTGCGGCGCCCGCAATGACTGCAGCCTGGCCGACCCGCGAACCGCCGACCGAGCCTGCTGGTGTTATGGCGTGAGCATCGATCCGGCAGTGCTCGAAGCGCTGCCTGCGACACTGCGCGACAAATCCTGCCTGTGCCCGCGCTGTGCTCAGGTCGAAGCGCAACTGCAAGCAGCAGCGCGGCCGATCCCGTAAGATGCGCGCCCCGACTTTCATCGATACCTGACCATGCGCGTCGACCGTTTCCTCAGCAACCTGCCCCGCTACAACCGTCAGCAGGTTCGCCTGTTGCTGGTTGAAAAGCGCGTGCGGATCGACGGAAAAGTCGTCAGCGACCCGCACAGCGAAGTGCTGGAATTCAGCCGCGTCGAAGTCGACGAAGAAATCCTGCAGCTCGGCAAACCGGCGCGCTACTTCATGTTGCACAAGCCGCCGGGGTGCGTCAGCGCCACACGGGATCCGCAGCATCCGACCGTGCTCGACCTGATCGATGAACCGGACAAGGACGACCTGCATATTGCCGGTCGCCTGGACTTCAACACCACCGGGCTGATGCTGATCACCAACGATGGCACCTGGTCGCGACGCCTGACCCAACCGCAGACCAAACTGCCGAAGGTCTATTACGTCGAGACCGAACAGGAGATCGGGGCGCAATATGCGATCACGTTTGCCGAAGGCATCTACTTCGCCTTCGAAGACCTGACCACGCAACCGGCGCAACTTGAAGTGCTCGCGCCAAGGGCGGCGCGCCTGAGCATCGTCGAGGGCCGTTACCATCAGGTGAAGCGCATGTTCGGCCACTTCAACAATAAAGTGCTGCACCTGCACCGTGAGTCGATGGGGCCGCTGCAGCTCGATGACGCGCTAAAACCGGGCGAGTACCGCGCTTTGCGCACCGAAGAGATCCATTTGTTCTAAGCCGGCGACCGCTCAGCAGAAGTTGTCGAACAATTTACCAACGGCACTTGCGCGATCCCTTCCCCACTGCTTGAATCAGGACGTCGGCCAAATTGTGACCGATGAGTCACACCATACATCCAAGAAACTTTTTGCCGGTCGCAAGCCCCTTGGGCTTCGCCTCAGCCGGCAGACTGCCCGCCAATAACAACACCCGTCGACCGCAGTCATGGATCGACATGGGCCAAGCAAATTCCAGGCGTATGCCTACCTGTCACAAAGCTCGTGCAATCTCTATTTGCGCGCATACCCGCTTGCTTGCCAGGAGTCTTATGACATGAGGCCAGAAATCGCTGTGCTGGATATACAGGGTCAGTATCGGGTTTACACGGAGTTCTATCGCGCAGACGCCGCAGAGAAGACCATCATCCTGGTCAACGGCTCGATGGCCACGACTGCGTCGTTTGCACAGACTGTGAAAAACCTGCACCCGCAATTCAACGTGGTTTGCTACGACCAACCCTACGCGGGCAGGTCAAAAGTCCACAACCGCCACGAGAAACATCTGACGAAGGAAGTCGAAGGGCAGATCCTCCTGGAGCTGATCGACCACTTCGGCGCCGAACACGTGCTGTCGTTTTCCTGGGGCGGCGCGGCCACCCTGGTAGCCCTCGCCCAGCAGCCACGGCGCATCGAAAAAGCCGTGATCAGCTCGTTCTCGCCGGTGATCAACGCGCACATGCTTGATTACCTGGAGCGCGGTGTCGATTACCTCGGCCAGCGCGATGGCGACCGCGTCGGGCACCTGGTCAACAACACCATCGGCAAACACCTGCCGTCACTGTTCAAGCGCTTCAATTATCGTCACGTCAGCAGCCTGGCCGAGCACGAATACGGGCAGATGCACTTCCACATCAGTGACGTACTGCACAGCGATCGCCAGTGCTATTTGAATGCGGCGAAGAAGATCAATGTGCCGGTGCTGTTCCTCAACGGCGAATGGGATGAATACACCGCCGCCGAAGACGCACGGATATTCGGCAACCACGTAGCGCACAGTACTTTCACCACGTTGCAGGCCACCGGGCACTTCCTCGACATGGAACACAAGGCCGCGTGCCGCGATAGCCAGAACGCCCTGCTCGGTTTCCTGAAACCGTCTCGGCAGCCGAGTCGAACGCGTTACTCGTTCGTTCAGGATCACCATGCACTGGCCATTTGAAAAAGTGTCGTCGCGAGCGAGTCTCCGGGGCTGAAAACCAGCATCGATTACCCTGCAGATTCGCCCGCGAATGACCGTTTTCCTCGCTGTAACGCGCTGCGAGTAAAAGAAAAACTTCAAATCCGCGCCCGACTCTGGTACAAAGTCAGCCGCTCTGAGCGGGTATAGTTTAGTGGCAAAACGAAAGCTTCCCAAGCTTTAGTTGAGGGTTCGATTCCCTCTACCCGCTCCACTCAATTTGGTCTCACGTTGTGCTTATGACGGGAGATGCAGACACAAAAAACCGGCCTTGATGGTCGGTTTTTTTGTGTCTGGGATTTACTCACATTGGCTCGTAAAGGCCTGCCCCCCCATCATCTCAACTCCACGCCCGTGCCTGGACTGACTCTTGCCATCGAGCAACACAAAGGGTGGAAGTACCGGATATTCCCGGCTGTTTTTCCGCCGGCGATGATCTTGATGATGCCGTCTTGATGATGCCGTCGCGACGCTGCCCGGCTATCTGCTCAACCGCATTGATGAATACGTGCTTCATCACCCGGAAGAGAAGAGCCATTCGGGGTTTATGGCGCCGGCGGCGTTGAAGGTCTGCAGGAAGGTTGAATGCAAAACCGGCTGTCCGCTAGCATTTGCCCATCTCCCACCACCCTCCCCTGCGCGGCCATCGACGAATACGCGTTTTCACTTTCGAGGGACTCCATGGCGCGGCCACTGTGCTGCTGCTGACTGAACTCAAAAGAGTACTTCTCCATGACGCAAAACATTTACGACGATCCCGGATTTTTCCACGGTTACAGCCAGATGAACCGCTCCATCGGCGGTCTTGATGCCGCGCCGGAGTGGCCGGCGCTCAAGGCGCTGCTGCCCTCGATGGACGACTTGAATGTGGTCGACCTCGGCTGCGGGTATGGCTGGTTCTGCCGCTGGGCCAGTGAACATGGCGCCGCCAATGTGCTGGGGCTGGATGTCTCGGAAAAGATGCTCGAACGCGCGCGCGACACCACCACCGCTGCGAACATTCGCTACGAGCGCGCCGACCTTGAGCATCTCGACTTGCCGGCCTGCAGTTTCGATATGGCCTACAGTTCGCTGGCGCTGCACTACATCAAGGATCTGCCTGGACTGTTCACTCATCTGTACGCGGCGCTGAAGCCCGGTTCGCACTTTGTGTTTTCCATTGAGCATCCGATCTTCATGGCCCCGCGCACGCCGGGTTGGCTGATAGACAGCGACGGCCACAAGCGCTGGCCGCTGGACAGTTATCAGCTGGAGGGCGAGCGGGTGACTCACTGGCTGGCCGAGGGAGTGATCAAGCAGCACCGCACGATTGGCACGCTGTTGAATTCACTGATTGAGGCTGGGTTCACTATTCGCCACGTCAACGAATGGGGCCCGAGCGATGCTGAAGTGGCAGCACAACCGGCGCTGGCTGAAGAGCGGGAACGGCCGATGATGATGTTGGTGGCGGTGCAACGCTGAAAGCCCCTCTCCCAGAGGGAGAGGGGACTGACCGGGTTGTTTTCGGGGAGCTGCGCCGACGTGGAAGTTCGAGTCGAACTCAGGATTTGAAAAGCTTGCACATCTCCCTTTGGGTGAGGGGATTTCAAGTCAAGCCTCAGCGAGTCGCGACGATGAACAGCCGTGGAAACGGCAACAGCACCGAACCATCAGACAACGCTGGATACGCCTCGGCAACCGCCGCCAGATACTGCTGCAGATATTGCGCCCGCTCGTCTTCGGTCAGCGGGTTCAGAAACGGAATCAAGCCACTGCCCTTGAACCATTCCACCACGCCCGCCGCGCCACCCGCCAATTGATGGTGATAGGTAGTGCGCCACACATCGACCCGCGAACAGTGCGGACGCAACATCGAGAAGTAATCGCTGGCACTCGCCATCTCGGTGCGCTGCCCGGCGGCGCCAGCCAGTTTGGCGGCCCATGGGCCGTTGGCGGCGACTTCGCGCATCAGCCGATGGGAAGGCTCGTTGAGATTGTCCGGCATCTGGATCGCCAGGCTGCCGCCCGGGGACAGTTTATCGGCCAGTGCCGGCAACAGCGTCGCGTGATCCGGCAGCCACTGCAGCACGGCGTTGGCGAAGATCACATCAAACGGACCGGCATCAGCCCAACGGTCGATCTCGGCCACCTCGAACTGTAACTGCGGCAAGCGCTTGCGCGCGGCATCAATCATGTCCGGCGAGCTGTCCAGGCCGCTGACCCGAGCCTGTTCAAAACGCTGCACCAACAGCTCGGTGGAGTTACCCGGGCCACAACCGATATCGACCACCGATCCGGCCTGGACCGTGGGAATCGCCGCCAGCAGATCGCGGGCCGGGCGGGTGCGTTCATCTTCGAAAGCGACGTATTGTTTGGCGGACCAACTCATTGCGTTCTCCTGTCGGGACATTCCAGCGGTTCGTCACGATACAGGCAGCCCGGTGAGCTGTTCCAGAGCGACTCATTGCAAACGGTGTCCGCCGACGCCCTGCTTATCGCCAATTCGTCGATCCCTATGCATTTTGCGACCGTCCGTCGAGCCAAACACAAGCGTTTTTGACAGCTAAAAAATCCTACCTATAGTCAATTTGCGGCAATCGGAAGGAACCCGATTACATCCAGTTTCGTGCAAGGAGCACGGCCTGCTCATCTCTCGTGACCGGTGGGTTCCCCCAGTAGTGTGCTCGCAAAAGCCGTACGGCAAGCAAGCATCGTCGTGCCTGGATTGCAGTCCGACGTTCACTATGAAAAAGGAGCCTCACCATGTCTCGAGTTACGGATATCCTGGTTTCCATCGACACTGAAACCATTTTGAAAAAGTATCCAAACATCAGCAAGGATCCGAAGAATCCAACGTTGATCGACTGGCATCATGTGTACATGGTCACCAATCAGGATAACGTCGTCAGTGGTCAGGCCGGTGGCGAACTGGACCTCAAGGCGCAAGTCGGCGACCTGATCCGCTGGCGTGAAACCAGCCTGTCGCAGAGTTTCGAACAGGCGGTGATTTTCTACAAATTCATCGGTAACGCAGGGGCCGATCTGATCTCCCCACCCTCGCCGCGCAAGGCCAGCGCCTGCGTTGCGGTGCCGAACACCAGCAATCCGTCCGTGCCAAGCTGCCAGAAAGTCGATAACCATTACTGGTCATCCGAGACCCTGGGTTGTGGCCGTGTGACCTATCACTTCCACTTCCTGATCGTCGATCGCAACTGCCAGATCATCGGCTGCTGCTCGTGGGATCCGTTCATTTCCATTCACAACTGACGATGTACCGGGCCCCTTGGCAACGAGGGGCTCCACCGATCCGATGCCGCCGCCCCGGCCGGAACAGGATGTCTTGCCTTGACCGAAGCGGCCGCCAGTTTGTAGCGACGTCATGAAAGGAATCCATGATGACTTCCGAACCGATCCCGTCCCCTTCATCTGCCGTCACCACCGCACAGAATGTGTTGCTGATCGTCGATGCCGAATCTCTGCTTTCGCGCTATCCGACACCCAGCCAGGACCCGGCGAACCCGACGGAAATTCCCGATGGACTGATCTTTTTCAGCACAAGCAGCAAATCAAAAAAAATAGTTACAAATGACAGCACTACTAAAGTCATTGTCGAGATGGGCCGTGACATCCATTTTCGTGCAAGAAGCGTCAGCCTGATCGCCGAGCACAGCGTGGTTGCCTACCGCATGACCGCCGACAACAGCAGCGTTCTTACCGCTCCCCAACTGGAAGTACACACCGGCCTTACCGTCCCTGCGCCCAACCCTGAATCTCCGTCCGTGCCAGGCAGTCGCAAAGCGGACGACCACTTCTGGACATGCACCCCTAAAGCACCCGGCACCACCCAGTGCGAATTGGGGTTCATGCTGGTCAACCAGCAGTGTGAAGTGGCGGGATACTTTCAGTGGCAGGTTGGAGTTGAACTGACGTCCTGAGCGTATGCCTGTCGAAGCCGGTCGCAAGACCGGCTTTTCAGGGGCACGCCTGCAATAAACAGAATTTTCGCTACGCCGTCACTGTCTGAACTTCAGGCAATCCCAATAAGGAACACGGCAATGAAATTCGCGAAGATTTCCCAGACCTTGGCACTGTGGGCCGGTAGCCCGAAAACCTTCATGGGGGCGTTGGTCCTGATTTTTCTCTGGGGACTGAGTGGGCCGTTTTTCCATTTCAACGACACTTGGCAACTGATCATCAACACCTCGACCACGATCATCACGTTTCTGATGGTGTTTCTGATCCAGAACACACAGAACCGCGACACCGACATCCTGCACCTGAAGCTCGATGAGTTGTTGCGTGTGAACAAGGAAGCGCAGAACGCGATGCTCGGGCTGGAATCGCTGGACCTCAAGCAGCTGGAGGCGCTACGCAAGCATTACCGCAGCCTGGGGGAAAGCGAGGTGTTCAACCTCGACGGGTTGGGGGAAAAGAGCAAACCGAAGCAGGATCTGAATGACTGCTAGTCACGGGGCAGGCATGCCGTAAATGGGGCGAGGGAGCGTGCTCCCGCGGGGTCGCGAAGCGGCTATGAGAAGGCCAACTGCGCAGCCCGGCGCGAGCAAGCTGCCTCGCCACAGGAAATCAAACCCTGATCAGCGGCTGGCCTGCAGCGCCCGGGCCATTTCCAGATGGTTTTGCAGCTTCGGCAGGGTCTCGTCGGCAAATGCCTTGATCTCCGGCACGTCGGTGGTTTGCGCCTCCTCCTGAATCTGCTGGATGGCTTCTTCAGTGGCTTTCACCTGACTCGCGGCGTAGGCCTGATCGAAGGTTTCACCGTCCTTGACCTGAGGGATCATGGTTTTGGCCTTGTCGGCGATTTCTTCACGGGGAGCGATCGGCAGGTCGAGTTTTTTCGCGATCTTCGCCAGATGCTGGTTGGCCGTGGTGCGGTCATTGATGACCACGATGGTGTAGTCCTTGACCTCTTTGGATTCGGACTTCTGATGGGCCAGACGACTGGCTTCGATGTCGGCCATGCCTTTGGCCGAAGCATCGTTGATGAAATCGGCAGGCGACTGGGCAGCGGCGCCGCTGGCGAACGCACTGCTGGCGAACAGTCCCAACAACGTGACAAAACTGAAACGACGTACCTGGGTGGCCATCCGGCTCATGGTCGCGCCCTCCTTCTCTTCAAATTCAAGCGGGAGCTTGCGCCCCCGCCTCTCAATCAAAACGACCTTACCGACTACTTCGACTTCTGAGCAGGCTTGCGGCCCATTTCAGTTTTCGCAGGCTCTTTGTCGACCGTCGTAGTGGTGGTTTTCCCACCTTTGCGACCGGCTTCAGACGCCTTCGTTCGATCGTTGGCAAAGTTTCCCGAGTTCGAGTTTCTTGAATTAGGCATGATTCTCTTCCTCTTGGTGTTGATCGTTGGCGAGCAGGTGCCCGCCTAGATTGAGAATTGCCAGACCGATAAAGGTTTAGAAAAGTTGCCCGCGCCGCGACGAACGGCGCGGCATGTTTCAGATGTCCACCGTCCGATGATTGAGGCGTTTGGCGGCGTACATCGCTTGGTCCGCATGCCGAAACAGTTGCTGTTCCTCGCTGCCATGCTCGGGATAGCGGGCCACGCCGATACTTGGCTCGATGTGCAGGTTGTGGCCGTCCAGGCGCATCGGCTGGACCAGCACCTGTCGGATCTTTGCGGCCACGCTGTCGGCATCTTCGGCCGCTTGCACGCTGTGCAACAGCACGACGAATTCGTCACCACCAATACGCGCCACGGTATCGGTATCGCGCACGCAGCCCTTGAGCCGATTCGCCACCGTTTGCAACAACATGTCGCCGACCGCGTGCCCGAAAGTGTCGTTGACCTGCTTGAAGCGATCCAGATCGACGTACAGCAGCGCCATGTTGCCCGAGACCTCGCGGGCGCCAGCCAGCGCAGCCTTGAGCCGGTCTTTCAGCAGTTCGCGATTGGGCAACTGAGTCAACTGATCGTACTGCGCCATGCGCCGCAACCGCGCGTGCAACTGCTGGCGTTCGATGGCGGTGGCGACCTGGGCGCAGACGTATTGCAGCAGTTCCTTGTCCTGTTCGGTGTAACGCTCACCACCCGGCAGGCTTTTGACGATCAGCGCGCCGATGGTGCCGTTTTTCGAGTTCAGCGGCACGCCGAGCCAGCACGGTGAGTCCTGCCCGGCCACCAGTGCGGCGAAATCAGGCGGTGAATCGGGGCTATCAGGTGTCAGCAGAATCGGCTGGCCGCTGCGGATGACTTCCGCACACAGGCGTCCGGTGACAGTGCCCGGTTGCTCGGGCTGCAATTCGTGATCGTCGACGTGATAAGGAAAATTCAGCTGCGCGCAGTGTTCGTCGTACAGCGCCACGGAGAAGTTCAGCGCCGGCAACCACTCGCCGATGATCAGGTGAATACGCTTGAACAGCGCCAGCAGGTCTTCGGCGACGTGCGCCGCTTCGGAAATCGCATACAACGCCGCCTGTCGCGATTCGGCCTGCTTGCGCTCGGTGATGTCGCGGGCCACGGCGATGCGCAGCTGATCGACCTCGGACCAACGCGCCGACCACAGAATGTGCGCGATGCGGCCGTCCTTGCGCACGTAGCGGTTTTCAAAGTTGTGCTTGGGTTCGCCGCCCATGATGTCGTGGGCCGCTGCAAGGGTGCGCTGACGGTCGGCCGGGTGCACCAGCTCGATCATCGGCTGGCCGATCAACTCGTCTGGCGTGTAACCAAAAATGCGCTCGCAGGCGGCGCTGACAAAAACGAAACGGCCCTGCTTGTCCACTGCACAGACGGCGTCCAGCAACAGGTCCATATAACTCGCCAGCGGCGCGGAATTTCGGCTTTCCATGATTCAGCGTGGGTGTCCGGGCAATGCAGCAATGATCCACCATCCCTGACCCTTTTGATCGTGCATCCATGCTTCCGGCGTCAAGCCTTGTTCGGCAGCAATCCCGGCAGCGCATGCACCAGCGCATTGATCGCAAAACCGATGAACATCACACCACAGAGACGGGTGATCATCAGTTCATGACGTTGATACAGCGTGCGCACCCGCCGGGCACCGACAACGCCAATCAGAATAGCGTAGGCCAGCAAACCGCCGAAAAAGCTCAAGGCGATCAGCGCTGGCAGCATCGACCAGTTGAGCAGTTCGGCGCGGCTCGACAGCAGCGCGGTAAACGTCGCGACCGCCACCGGGTAAGCCTTGGGATTGGTCAGGCCGAACAGGATGCCGTGCCAGAACGGCTGACGCGCCGCGCCCTGGGGCTGATCATCGCTGCGCCGTTTGGCCCGCACTGCACGCCAGCCGAGCCAGAACAGGTACAAACCGCTGAGCACGCCGAGCACATCAAACGCGGTACTGCCGATTTCCCGGGCGCCGACAATCGCAATCAACGCGGTACTGCACCAGACCACATCACCGAGCAGGTGCCCACAGAGAAAACCTGCCCCGGCCCGCCGCCCGTGCGCCGCGCCGATGCCGAACACCGCCAGCACGCCCGGCCCCGGCGTGATGCCATAGATAAAACCCGAGGCCAGAACGGCCATAAGCAACGATGGAGTCATGGAAAACCTGCAAGGCGCCAGTACACGTGGTGGCCAGTCTATATCAGGCCAATGTGTCTGTTCACGACTCGTCGTAAAAACGCATGCCGGCGTACGGTTTCAACCGACACGCGGCCAGTCGCGATGCCAGACCGCCAACGTGGGCTTCGAGCTTGTGCCCGTCCGGGTCCAGGAAGTAGAACGACGCACCTTCGCTGCGGTTGTCGCGCCATTCCCGCACGTTGACCGTTTTCAGCTTTTGCACGAACGGCAGGAAATCCGCCTGATCAAGGCTGAATGCGTAATGGGTGTAGTCGACGGATGGCTCGCCAGCGCGCTGCGCGTCCAGCGACAGGCACAACCACAGCCCCGGCAACGACAGATAGGCACCGGTGTCCCACGAGGCCTCGACGCGCAGATTCAGCACCTCGCGGTAGAACGCCAGGCTGCGGGGCAAGTCGCTGACGGCGAGGGTCAGGTGGTTGAGGCCGGTGAGCATGGGTCAGTAACCTCTGAGGTCTTCAGGAACGATGTACTGCTGGCCATCGTAAGTCAGGGTGATCTGTTTTTTCTTCAGCTCGGTGGTGTTCGAAACGCACTGCCCTGCGGACTGGGTGTTTTTCATTTTGCTGCCGCTGGTGGTGACGATCAGATCGGCGAAGCCATTGTGGCTTGATGGAGCGATCTCGAGCGTCCGGCGGATTTTTTTGCTGTAGCCCTCGCAGTTATTCACGAACTCACCGTTGTCCTTGAAGACCACCAGGCCCTCAAGCACCGGGCGCAAGCTGTCACCTTCGCGCACATACAGCGCCAGATCGGTTTTCTCGTAGGGAATGGCATGAGAACTGTGCACGAATTTCGCTCGCAGCCCAAACGCGCGGATATCCGGCGTCAGGCGGTAGCGCGCCGTATCGATGCGCACATCGTCAAGACGCACGGCATCCGAGTTGTAGGCGCCCGGCTTATGGTAGGTGGCGATGGGTTTGGCGTTGCTGGCATTGAGGAGCGCCAGGTCCAGGTCGAACGCCCCGGCATCGTCGCCGCCGGAATCGGCCAGGTAGGTGGATTTGACCGAAATCGCCTGACTCGGGAACGCCGGCCAGACGTTGCAGCGCGACATGGATTTGCCGTCGAAACTCTTGGTGGTGCAGGCAGCCTGGGCGTGGGTGGTGATGGCCAGGAAACCGAGGGTGATCAGGAGTCTGGAGGGGTTGAGCATGGTTCTTCCTTGATAAGTGTCGTTTTAAGCAAGCCGGTTACAGACCTTGGAAACCGTTAGGCAAAACGTAGGATTTTCCGTCGTAGTGCAGAGTGGTCAGCACGGGTTTACGGTTCGTGGTTTTCATTTCGCAATTGTCCGGCGGCCCCTCGCCACTCACGCCGGTGGTGACCGATTTCACGATCAGGTCGGCAAATCCGTGGGAGCTGGTTTTACCTATTTCGATAGTGCTGATTGTGGTCGCACGTTCCCCCGCGCAGTTGCCATCCCATTCGCCGCCAAAGCGGTAAACCAGCATCCGATCCAGTACCGGACGCAGCTTGCCGCCTTCTTTCACATAGAGCGACAACTGGGTTTCATCCAAGGGATTGACGCGTGAGGAGTTTTTGAAAATGGCCCGTACGCCAAAGGCACGAATGTCAGAAGTCAGCTTGTAGCGCGCAGTGTCCAGTTCCAAGCTCTCCAGCGCGAAGGCGTCAGACTGGAACGCGGACGGTTGATGATATGTCGCGAGCTGGGTCAAGTTGTCGACTGACGACACGGATAAATCCAGATCGTAAGAGCCAACCCTATCGCCATGGGCGTACACCGGGTCTGGTTCAAACTTTGCTATCGCATTGATCGTCAGCGCCGGAACGACAGGCCATTCCTTGCAGACAGAAAAATCCCACTGCCCTGCCACCGCTGGCGGCAAGCACTCGGCGGACGCCTGCCCTGCCATCAACCACCCACACAGGACCCAACACCCAACCCATCCAGACTTCACTGTCATACCCGACTCCCTGATAACTTTTTTCAGCCGCGCACTATCCCCTCCTCAATCCTGCGATTCAACCAGTTCAACGCCTGATCCGCACCCCGGCGCCTATGCCACGCCAGCACAAACGTGAACGGCGCGATCTCGAACGGGGGCGGCAACACGATCAATTCCTGCTGATCAATATCACGCACGCTGCGCGACGACACGGTGAGAATCAAATCCGTACCGCTGATCAACTGGGGAGCGACGTTCCAGTGCGGCAGGCTGATGGCGACGCGGCGGCGCTCGCGCAGTGAGCTCAATGCCCGTTCGATTTCCGGAGTGCCGCTGCCGCGCATTTCCAGCAGAACGTGCGGGCGCGACAGGTAGGTCGGTAAATCCAGAACCCCGTCGGCCGGCAAGCTGCGGCGATCCAGCAGGCAGACGTAGCGCTCTTCGAACAGCACGCTGCTGCGTAATTCGTTGGGCATTTCCGGGAACACCCCAGCCGCCACGTCGATGTCACCGTTGAGCACACCTTCCAGCATGCCCTCGCGGCTGGCGTGGCTGATTTGCAGGTCGATGCCCGGGGCTTCGCGGCGCAGGGTGCGGATCAATCCGGGCAGGATGATCGCCGCGCCATAGTCTGACATCGCCACGCGAAAGGTTCGCCGCGCAGTGGTCGGATCGAAGGTATTGGGCGCCAGCAACGACTGCACCTGGGCCAGCGCTTCGGTCAGTGGCGCGACCAGCTCCAGCGCCCGCGCTGTGGGCACCAGGGTCGAACCGGCGCGCACCAGCAGCGGGTCGCCGAGCAAGTCGCGCAGACGCGCCAGGGCATGGCTGACTGCGGGTTGGCTCAAGTGCAGCCGCTCGGCGGCGCGGGTGACGTGTTGCTCGCTGAGCAAGGCGTCGAGGATCACCAGCAGGTTCAGATCGATACGGCGCAGATCATTCATCTTGTGCATGTTCAGGATGACAAAACGGAATTTAAATCTGCGCGACGAATACCTTAGAGTCCAGCAAAACCTGCTGGAGAGTGATCATGAGTACGTTGCAGTGGGCCGGCCTGTTGCTGCTGGCCGCGTTTGCCGGGGCGGTGGTGCCGTTCCAGAGCGCGATCAACAGTAATCTGGCGCGGGGGCTGGGGCATCCGTTATGGGCCACGCTGGCGTCGCTGCTGGTCAGCGTGTTGCTGTTGTTGCCGGTGATTCTGGCGTTGCGCCTGCCGCTGCCGTCGCTGGGCTTTATCAGCAAGGCGCCGCTGTGGATGTGGGCCGGGGGTGCATTCGGCGTGTGTTTTGTGGCGCTGGCAGTGATGTTGCTGCCGAAGCTGGGGGCATCGGGGTTTGTTGCGCTGGCGCTGGCCGGGCAGGTGATCGCGTCGATGGTGCTGGACCACTTCGGGTTGTTTGGGCTGGTGGAGAAACAGCTGACGGTGTCGCGGCTGTTGGGGGCGTTGTTGCTGATTGGCGGGGTGGTGTTGATTCAGTTCGGCGGGGTGTTTGAGAGGAATGTGGCAGCGGTTGGTTAATCCAGATAGTTATTCAAGGCCTGGAAGTCAGCCATCGCGAGCAGGCTCGCTCCCACATGTGATCGCATTCTCCTGACGAAATGCGAACAACTGTTGGAGCGAGGCTGCTCGCGAAGAGACCAGCGAGTTCGGTTGAAAATATCAGGACGACGTATCTCAAAACGCGTTGCGGAAAATCTCCTCGATCTGCCGCTGATCCGCCGCCCGTGGATTGGTCAGGCCACACGCGTCTTTCAGGGCATTGGTGGCGAGCACCGGGATGTCGCTGAGCTTGGCGCCAAGTTCACGCAGGCCACCCGGAATATCGACATCCCTGGCCAGGCAACGGATCGCGTTGATCGCCGCCTGAGCGCCCTCTTCCGGACTGAAACCAAGAATGTCCGCGCCCATCGCATGGGCCACGTCAGTCAGACGTTCGGCGCAGACCAGCGCGTTGAAGGCCTGCACATGCGGCAGCAACACCGCGTTGCACACACCATGCGGCAAGTCGTAGAAACCGCCCAACTGGTGCGCCATCGCATGTACGTAGCCGAGCGACGCGTTGTTGAACGCCATGCCGGCAAGGAACTGCGCATAGGCCATGTTCTCCCGCGCCGCGAGGTCGCTGCCGTCGCGCACGGCCAGGCGCAGGTTGTTGCTGATCAGGGTCATGGCCTTCAGTGCGCAGGCGTCGGTGATCGGGTTGGCGGCGGTCGAGACGTAGGCTTCGATGGCGTGGGTCAACGCGTCCATGCCGGTGGCGGCGGTCAGGCTTTTCGGCATCGCAACCATCAGCGCCGGGTCGTTGACCGACAGCAGCGGCGTGACGTTGCGGTCGACGATGGCCATTTTCACGTGGCGAGATTCGTCGGTGATGATGCAGAAACGGGTCATCTCGCTGGCGGTGCCGGCGGTGGTGTTGATGGCGATCAGCGGCAGTTGCGGCTTGCTCGATTGATCGACGCCTTCGTAGTCGCGGATCTGTCCGCCGTTGGTCGCGCACAAGGCGATACCCTTGGCGCAGTCATGGGGCGAACCGCCGCCCAGCGACACCACGAAATCGCAGCGACTTTCCTTGAGCAGTCCCAACCCGGACTCGACGTTGGCAATGCTCGGGTTCGGTTTGGCCCCGTCGAAAATCACCGAGTCGATGTCCTGCATCGCCAGCTTTTCGGCAAGCATGGTCGCCACACCGGCCTTGGCCAGCCCCGCGTCGGTGACGATCAGCGCCTTGCGAAAACCATAATTGCGGACCGCAACCATGGCCTCGTCCAGGCACCCGTTGCCCATGATGTTTACGGCCGGAATAAAAAAGGTGCTGCTCATGCGCGTCTCCTGACTGGGGCCGAATCGACTGCTCCGATACGGCGGATGCGCACAGGATCGACCGATCGGTCACCACCGATGTTGATCTGGCTCAATGCTCGCTCGTGATAAAGTCGCCGCCCATCCGCCCCTTGTTTTGAGACTTCCTACGCAATGACCGATTTTCTGGATGTCGACGCCACCCTCGAAGACTGGAGCGCCCTGCGCGCCACCGCTGACTTCAACGGTCTGCTGGTGGGCAATGGCGCCAGCCGTGCGGTGTGGGACGATTTCGGCTACGACTCGCTGTTCGAAAACGCGCGCACGATAGAAGAAAAACCGCTGAGCCCGTCGGAACTGAGCGTGTTCGACGCCCTGCAGACGCGCAGCTTCGAGCAGGTGCTCGGCGCGCTGAAAACCACCAGCCGGGTCAACAAGGCACTCGCCGTCAGCTCGGCCGCACCGCGCAATCGCTACTACGCGATCAAGGAAGCGCTGATCAACACCGTGCACGCCGTGCACATCCCGTGGCGGCTGGTGCAGGCCTCGACGCTGGCGACGCTGAATGAAGAACTGGCGCGCTATCGCACGGTGTTCACCAGCAATTACGACCTGCTCAACTACTGGGCGCTGCAACACGACAACGAGGCCATCGACGATCTGTTCAATGGCCCCAATGCCAGTTTCGACCTGAGCGAAAGTGCCACGGCCAAACCGCGTTTGCTGTACCTGCACGGTGGTCTGCACCTGGTGCGCAATCAGGACGGCACTGCACGCAAACTGACTTCGACCGAAGGCACCCTGCTCGGCAGTTTTGCGATCAACAACACGATCAAGACCCTGGATGACGTGCCGCTGTTCGTCACCGAAGGGCCGAGCGCGGACAAACTCAAGACCATCCGCAGCTCGGATTATCTGTCGTTCTGCTATGAGCAGTTATTGGGTCATGGCGACAGTCTGTGCATCTTCGGCCAGGCCTTGGGCGAGCAGGACGCGCATATCATTCGGGCCTTGCGGTTGGCAAAGCCAAAGACCGTGGCAATCTCGATTTATCCGCGCAGTGCGGCGTTCATCCAGCATCAGAAGCGCCATTACGCCAAGGTGTTCGAAGGGACCGGGGTTGAGTTGCGGTTCTTTGATTCGAAGACGCATGCGTTGGGCAGTCCGAAGTTGTCGGTGCCTGTCGAGGTTTGATGCAGACCTGACTGACACCTTCGCAAGCGAGCCCGCTCCGGGCGGCGTTCCGACGCAGCTTTCGGGGTCGGCTCATTCTTCCGAGCTGTGCACCACCACCAGCAACTGCGCCTGCACCTCGCCCACCGACCTGATCCGGTGCGGCTTTTGCGCATTGAAGTGCAGCGCATCGCCGCGCTCCAGCAGCACCCGCTCGTTCATGAAGTCCACTTCCACCTGCCCTTCGTGAACGAACAGAAACTCCTCGCCCAAATGCTCCTTGAACGTCTTGTCGGTGAATTCGCTCGGTGGGTAGATGATGAACGGCAGCAGGTTGCGTTCGCTGACCTGATGCGCCAGCACCGCGTACCCGGGGCTCTGGTCATTGGCCGCCAGTGACTGGCGTTCGTGGCTGCGCACCAGGCTGTAGCTGTCGAGGCTGACGTTGTCTTCGGAGAACAACTCCTCGACCTTCACGTTCAGCGCTTTCGCCAGTTTCAACGCCGCAGCGATCGACGGGGTATTCAACCCGCGTTCGACTTTCGACAGGTAACTCTTGGTCATGCCGGATTTTTCGGCCAACGCCTCAAGGGTTACGCCAAGTTTTTTTCTCAATAATTTCAAACGGATAGACATGCGCAGCGGTTATTCCATCAAGGAAGCGACGATTTATGCTTGCTTATGACACTTTGTGTCATATAGGCTCTTTAGTGTCATTTGCAATCACCCAAAGGACACAGACATGGCCAAGACATTAGCACTACCCAAAGAACAACTGGTCAAGCAAGCGCTGACCCAGATGCAAAAAAGCCTGGCGGATAATACGTGGACCGATCGGCAAAAGCTGGCATTGACCTGCCGGATTCTGTTCGAAAGCGGGCATGACTCCGGTCTGGCCGGACAAATCACCGCCCGTGGCCCGCAACCCGGCACCTATTACACTCAACAACTGGGCCTGGGCTTCGATGAAATCACCGCGAGCAATCTGCTGCTGGTCAACGAAGACCTCGAAGTGCTCGAAGGTCACGGCATGGCCAACCCGGCCAACCGTTTCCACAGCTGGGTCTACCGCGCCCGACCGGACGTGAACTGCATCATTCACACCCACCCGACGCACATTGCCGCGCTGTCGATGCTGGAAGTGCCACTGCAGATTTCCCACATGGACCTATGCCCGCTGTACGACGATTGCGCGTTTCTCGAAGGCTGGCCAGGGGTACCGGTGGGTAACGAGGAAGGCGAACTGATCGCCGGTGCGCTGGGCGACAAACGCGCGATTCTGCTCTCGCACCACGGCCAGCTGTCGACCGGTACCACGATCGAAGAGGCCTGTGTCATCGCCCAACTGATCGAGCGCGCCGCCAAGTTGCAATTGCTGGCGATGGCTGCCGGCACGATCAAGCCGATCATTCCGGCGCTGGGTCGCGAGGCTCATGACTGGGTGTCGAAACCCAAACGCCACGCCGCCGCTTTCAACTACTACGCTCGGCAGAACCTGCGCCAACACGCCGATTGCCTGAACTGATTTGACCTTTCACGGAGACTCAACATGTCCAACATTCACGGCATTATCGGCTACACCATCACCCCGTTCGGCGCCAATGGCGAAGGCCTGGATCTGCCGGCCCTCGGTAAGTCCATCGATCGCCTGATCGACAGCGGCGTCCACGCCATCGCCCCGCTGGGCAGCACCGGCGAAGGTGCCTACCTGAGTGACGCCGAGTGGGATCAGGTCGCCGAGTTCAGCCTCAAGCACGTCGCCAAACGGGTGCCGACCATCGTCAGCGTATCCGACCTGACCACCGCCAAAGCCGTACGCCGCGCGCGCTTCGCCGAAGCTCACGGTGCCGACGTGGTGATGGTGCTGCCGGCCTCGTACTGGAAGCTCACCGAGGCGGAAATCCTTGCCCACTACCGCGCGATCGGCGACAGCATTGGCGTGCCGATCATGCTCTACAACAACCCGGCCACCAGTGGCACGGACATGTCGGTGGAGCTGATTCTGCGCATCGTCAACGGCGTGGAAAACGTCACCATGGTCAAGGAGAGTACCGGCGACATTCAGCGCATGCACAAGCTGCAACTGCTCGGCGACGGCCAGGTGCCGTTCTACAACGGCTGCAATCCGCTGGCACTGGAAGCGTTTGCCGCCGGGGCCAAGGGCTGGTGCACCGCCGCGCCGAACCTGATCCCGCAGCTGAATCTGGACTTGTACGCGGCCGCGCTGGCCGGTGACCTGGAGCGGGCGCGCGAGCTGTTCTATCGCCAGCTGCCACTGCTGGACTTCATCCTCAAGGGCGGTTTGCCGGCGACGATCAAGGCTGGATTACGTGAGACAGGGCTGGAGGTTGGTGATCCACGGTTGCCAGTGTTCCCGTTGAGCGAGGCTGGGCAAGGCCAGCTTCAGGCAATCCTCAAGACCCTGCGCTGATCCTCAGGCAATACACAAAACCCAATGTGGGAGCGGGCTTGCTCGCGAAAGCGGTTTATCAGTCAACGAAAATGTTGAAGGTAACGCCGCCTTCGCGAGCAAGCCCGCTCCCACATTTTTGATTTTCGGTGTTCTTCAGAGCACCGGCAACGTCTTGTCCTTGATCACTTTGCTCGGCCCGTTGGCCTTGACGCTGGCAATGCCTTTGGCGCATGCGGCGTCTGTGGAGTACGACTCGCTGCTGCCGATGATCTGGTGGTTGGCAGCCTTCAGATTGAAGTACGGATGGCCATCCTTGGTGGTCTTTTTCTCGTAACGTTCATCCAGCGGGCTGTTGGTCTGCACTGAGGCAATGCCGTTGTCGGCTGCCGCGCGGGTGGTGTAGAGCTCGCTGGTGAGAATGGTTTCGGCGTTGGCGGCCTTCAGTACAAACCTGAACTGACCGTTGCTGCTTTTGCTCACTTCGTACCATCCGGACATGCTCGTTTCTCCTGGGCGTTTGAGAGGTTTCGCGCTTCAGAGTAAAGACCAGCTCCAGACGTCTGTCGCCTGTCCTGGCCTCTTCGCGAGCAAGCCCGCTCCCACAATTGAACGCATCCCATTGGGATAACCCGGCCGAATGTGGGAGCGGGCTTGCTCGCGAAAGGGTCGACTCGCTATCGGCTATTTCACCGCCGCCCGCACCACCGACAACTCCGGCGCACTCACCCGCCGCTGACTTAGATACCGCGTGCAACTCACCCGCAAGAAGGAGGCAAAATTCACCACCTCCCCGCGATAATCCATCACCTCTTCATACAGCTTGGCGATCAGTTGATTGGTGGTCATACCATCGACTTCGGCGATTTCGCTGAGGATGTCCCAGAACTGGTTTTCCAGGCGCAGGGTCGTCACCACACCGCAGATGCGCAGCGAGCGCGAGCGTGATTCGTAGAGAATCGGATCGGCCTTGACGTAGAGCTCGCACATGGGCGAAACCTCGTTACAGGGTGATTTGGGTGCCCAGCAAGCCGAGAAAGCCGGCCAGCCAGTTCGGATGCGCCGGCCATGCCGGTGCCGTGGCCAGATTGCCTTGAACGTGGCCGTCCGTCACCGGAATGTCGATGTACGTACCACCCGCCAGGCGCACTTCCGGGGCGCAGGCCGGATAGGCGCTGCATTCGCGCCCTTCGAGAACGCCCGCCGCCGCCAGCAGTTGCGCACCATGGCAGACCGCGGCAATCGGCTTGCCGGCCTTGTCGAACGCGCGCACCAGCGCCAGGATTTTTTCGTTCAGGCGCAAGTATTCCGGCGCGCGACCGCCCGGGATCAGCAGCGCGTCGTAGTCTGCCTCGGCGACCTTGGCGAAGTCGAAGTTGAGGGCGAACAGGTGACCGGGTTTCTCGCTGTAAGTCTGGTCACCTTCGAAGTCATGGATCGCGGTACGCACGGTCTTGCCGGCAGCCTTGTCCGGGCACACGGCATGCACGGTGTGACCGACCATCTGCAGGGCCTGGAACGGCACCATCACTTCGTAGTCTTCGACGTAATCGCCGACCAGCATCAGGATTTTTTTCGCGGCCATGGGGAGGACTCCTCTGGGAAAGGGCTTGCAGGAGTATTCAAGGTAGACCTTATCCGCTCGGGCAGGTAACAACCGGCTACTACGGGAGACCGCGTTATCGTTCTTCGCGAGCAAGCCCGCTCCCACAGAAAAATGCATTCCAAGGGTGGGAGCGGGCTTGCTCGCGAAAGGGCCATGGAACTGTATGGATAAGTCTGTGCCTAGCTGTAGCAGCCCGAACCACCCGGTTTATGGCTAGATGAAGCCACCTTCCCTGCCACCTTCGTCTGGTTACCCATCATGTCTTCGCGCGAAAACACCGGCATGGCCCTGGGCCTGCTCGGGGTTGTGATTTTCAGCCTCACCCTGCCCTTCACCCGGATCGTGGTGCAGGAACTGCATCCGTTGCTCAATGGCCTCGGTCGGGCGTTGTTCGCGGCAATTCCGGCGGCGCTGCTGCTGTTGTGGCGCCGGGAAAAGTGGCCGACCTGGCAGCAGGTCAAAGGCCTGAGCCTGGTGATCGCCGGGGTGATCCTCGGGTTTCCGGTGCTGTCGGCATGGGCCATGCAGACCTTGCCGGCGTCTCACGGCGCCTTGGTCAACGGTCTGCAGCCGCTGTGCGTGGCGCTGTATGCGGCGTGGCTGTCCCATGAACGCCCGTCGAAAGCCTTCTGGGCCTGCGCCGCGCTGGGCAGTGCGCTGGTGCTCGGTTACGCGTTGTACACCGGCGCCGGCAGCATTCAGGCCGGGGACTTGTTGATGCTCGGCGCGATTGCCGTGGGGGGGCTGGGGTATGCCGAGGGTGGCCGACTGGCGAAAGAGATGGGTGGCTGGCAGGTGATCTGCTGGGCGCTGGTGCTGTCGACGCCGCTGCTGATCGGGCCGGTGTTGTACCTGGCGCTGCAGCATCAGGGTGCGGTGTCGGCCAAGACCTGGTGGGCCTTCGGCTACGTGGCACTGTTCTCGCAGTTTCTCGGGTTTTTCGCCTGGTACGCCGGGCTGGCAATGGGCGGGATCGCGCGGGTCAGTCAGATCCAGTTGCTGCAGATCTTCTTCACCATCGCGTTTTCGGCGCTGTTCTTTGGCGAACATGTGGAACCGATCACCTGGGTGTTTGCCTCTGGTGTGATCGCCACCGTGATGCTCGGCCGCAAGACCGCCATCAAACCCCATGTGGGAGCGAGCCTGCTCGCGAAGGGGCCGTAACAGCCGGCATCATCGTTGGCTGGCAGTCTGCCTTCGCGGGCAGGCTCGCTCCCACAAGGTCAGGCCAGGTAACCGTCGGCGCGCAGCAGGGTTTCCAGGCAGTGCTCACTGATGTTGTAGAACGCCTTCAACTCCTCAATCTTCACCAACAACTGAGCCGGGTCTACCGGCTCGGCGCGCTTCACCGCAAGGATCATCTTGTTTTTGTTGGTGTGCTCCAGCGAGATGAACTCGAACACCTTGGTCTCATACCCGCAGGCCTCAAGGAACAGCGCACGCAGACTGTCGGTGACCATTTCCGCCTGCTGACCGAGGTGCAGACCGTATTGCAGCATCGGCTTGAGCAGCGCCGGGCTCTGAATCTGCAGGCGGATCTGTTTGTGGCAGCACGGCGAGCACATGATGATCGAGGCACCCGAACGAATGCCGGTGTGGATCGCGTAGTCGGTAGCGATGTCGCAGGCATGCAGGGCGATCATCACCTCCAGTTCGCTCGGCGCGACGCTGCGCACGTCTCCGCACTTGAACACCAGCCCCGGGTGTTCCAGCTTCGCCGCAGCGGCGTTGCACAGGTTGACCATCTCTTCACGCAACTCGACGCCAGTGACTTCGCCTTCGGCCTGGAGCGTGTTGCGCAAGTAGTCGTGAATCGCGAACGTCAGGTAACCCTTGCCCGAACCGAAATCCGCCACGCGCACCGGTTTGTCCAGCGCCAGCGGTGACGAGGTCAGGGCGTGGCTGAAGACTTCGATGAACTTGTTGATCTGCTTCCACTTGCGCGACATTGCCGGGATCAACTCATGCTGCGCGTTGGTCACGCCCAGGTCCTTGAGGAACGGTCGGCTCAGGTCGAGAAAGCGGTTCTTCTCGCGGTTATGCTCGGCGGAGGGCGCTTCACGCAATTGCTGAGGTTTGCTCTTGAACAGCGAACTCTTGCCCTTTTTGCTGTATTCGAGCTGGGCTTCGTCGGTCACGGTCAGCAAATGCGCATTCTTGAACGCAGCCGGCAGCAGTTCGGCAATCACCGCCACGCCTTCGCTCAGCGGCAGGTTCTTGGTGATGTCGCGGGTCTTGTAGCGATAGACAAAGGACAGGTTGGGCTGAGCCTTCACCGTCACCGCCTTGACGATGATCCGCTGCAGATCCGCTTCTTCGCCCACGTACTTGGCCAGCACCAGCTTGATGAAGCCGCTCTGCTCGAGGCTGGTTTGCAGCAGCTCGATGAACTGGGCGTGGTGATCGGGCGCAGGCTTGATGGAAGGAGCAGTAACGGACATGGAAAAGCGGCCTCGGACGGGCGAAATCGGGAATGGCGGGTATTTTAGGGGGGAAGGGAGTTGGGGACACGCTCTTATTTACCCAACGGTGCAAACCGTGGCGTTTAACCTTGTGGTGAGGGGATTTATCCTCTCACCACAAGGAAACGGCTGTGCCCGGGAAGATCAGGCCAGCACGATAAGCCGATTCGGCAATTCATTCCTCACCTGCGTCACCGGCACATGCACTTTCAGCAGCTCGCCGCAGGCCTCGATGCAGGTGACGAACCCGTCCAGCGTGCGCCCCTGCCGCACTTGCTCGGTGAATGCCGCGACAATCGCATCCCAGCTCTTGTTGTCCAGCCGTCTGGAAATGCCCTCATCCACCAGAATTTCCACATAGCGCTCAGCCTCACAGACAAAAATCAGCACCCCGGTGCTGCCCACCGTGTGGTGCAGGTTCTGTTCGAGAAACTGCCGCCGCGCCAGGTTCGACGCACGCCAGTGCCGCACCCGGCGCGGGATCAGGTGGGTGGTGACCTTCGGCAAACGAAACAGCAGGCACAGGACGATGAACAGCCCCCATTGCACCAGCAACAGGCTGTGCATGGTCAGCCAGCCGGTCAGGTAATGCACGATGCCCGGCACCAGCAGCGCCAGCAGGCTGGCCCACAGCAACGGGATATACGCGTAGTCGTCGGCGCGGGCCGCCAGCACCGTCACCAGTTCGGCGTCGGTGTCGCGCTCGACCCGGGCAATCGCCTCGGCGACTTTGCGTTGTTCGTGTTCGGTCAGTAATGCCATGTCGAAAAGTGCCTGATCATTATTGTTGTGTGTTCACCAGCCGCCGGACGAACCACCGCCGCCGAAACTGCCCCCGCCGCCGCTGAAGCCCCCGCCTCCACCGCCGCCGCCAAAACCACCACCACCGAAACCGCCCCCGCCACCGGAGCCGCCACGGCCGGCGGGAAGGATACCGAGCATCTGGCAGACAAACACCGTCAGGATGAACAACATCAGCAGAAAAACGAACAGCGCCGGATGCCGCGAGACGAAATCGTCGGACGGGTCACCACTCGGCTCATACACCGTCGAGGGCTCGTCCAGCGGGTTGCCGCCCAGCACCACCAGCATCGCCGCCACGCCATCGCTGATGCCCTTGCTGAAATTGCCGGTCTTGAACGCCGGGGTAATCACTTGATGGATGATCACCGAAGTCTGTGCATCGGTCAGCCGATCCTCCAGCCCGTAACCGACTTCGATGCGCAGCTTGCGCTCGTCCCGGGCGACGATCAGCAGCGCGCCGTTGTTTTTGTCCTTCTGGCCGATGCCCCAGTGCCGGCCCAGTTGCACGCCGTAATCTTCGATGGTGGTGCCTTGCAGATCGGGCACCGTGACCACCACCAGTTGCTCGCCGGTCGCCTGCTCATGAGCTTGCAACTGCTGGCTCAACTGCGCGCGCACCGAGGGTTCGAGCATTTGCGCCTCGTCCACCACCCGCCCGCTCAGCGCCGGGAACGTCAACTCGGCCCGGGCGCTGACGGCAAACAGCCACAGCATCAGCACCAGGCCTATCTTCAACACACGCATGGGCAACCTCATCCGCAACAACGGATCAGAACTTCACTTCCGGGGCCTTTTCCGCACCGGGGGTGGTGGCTTCGAAGGTTTCGCGAATCGGCAGATCGCTGTACATCACGCTGTGCCAGAGGCGACCGGGAAAGGTGCGGATCTCGGTGTTGTACTTCTGCACCGCCAGAATGAAATCGCGCCGCGCCACGGCAATCCGGTTTTCCGTGCCTTCGAGCTGCGATTGCAGGGCCAGGAAGTTCTGATTGGCCTTCAGGTCCGGATATCGCTCGGACACCACCATCAGACGGCTCAATGCACCGCTCAACTGATCCTGGGCCTGCTGGAACTGCTTGAGTTTTTCCGGGTTGTCGAGGGTGCTGGCATCGACCTGGATCGATGTCGCCTTGGCCCGGGCCTCGACCACTGCGGTCAGGGTCGCCTCTTCATGCTTGGCGTAGCCTCTGACGGTTTCCACCAGATTGGGGATCAGGTCGGCGCGGCGCTGGTACTGGTTCTGTACCTGGCCCCAGGCCGCCTTGGCCTGCTCGTCTAGGGTCGGAATGTTGTTGATGCCACACGCGGTCAACAACGTGGCGAGCACCAGCAGCGTGGCGATCTGCAAACGCGAGCGGTAGGTTGGACTGACATTCATCAAAGTGATGCTCCCTGGCGTATTTCGTGAAAAGACCGACCGTGAAACCTTCTGCATCGGCGGTTGGGGCATAATCGGCCGCGCCACTGGATTGCAACGGGCCAATGGGCTAAAAAGAGGCCCTGCGCATACGCTGCCGACGGTCGGCGGGCGTTTTTCGGCTCGGTCTTTTTGAGCCTGCACCCGAACAACAATAGTCGCTCCCTAACTTTTGGCTGGCCGGCATTGCATTGCCGTTTGGGCCCTTGAGAAAAATATTCATGAAGAAGCTGTGTTTGCTGGGTCTGTTCGTCAGCCTGGCCAGTCATCAAGTATTGGCCGCCACGACCCCGGTACCCCTGGAAAACAAGGACGCGTTCATCAGCAATCTGATGAAGCAAATGACCCTCGATGAAAAGATCGGCCAGTTGCGCCTGATCAGCATCGGCCCGGAAATGCCCCGCGAACTGATCCGCAAAGAGATCGCCGCCGGCAACATCGGCGGTACGTTCAACTCGATCACCCGCCCGGAAAACCGTCCGATGCAGGACGCGGCGATGCGCAGCCGCCTGAAGATCCCGATGTTTTTTGCGTACGACGTGATCCACGGTCACCGTACGATTTTCCCGATTCCGCTGGCCCTGGCGTCGAGCTGGGACATGGACGCCATCGGCCAGTCCGGGCGCATTGCCGCCAAAGAGGCCGCCGCCGACAGCCTCGACATCACCTTCGCGCCGATGGTCGATATCTCCCGCGACCCGCGCTGGGGCCGCAGCTCCGAGGGTTTCGGCGAAGACACCTACCTGACTTCGCGCATCGCCAAAGTGATGGTCAAGGCCTATCAGGGCGACACCCCGAGCGCATCCGACAGCATCATGGCCAGCGTCAAGCACTTCGCCCTGTATGGCGCAGTCGAGGGCGGTCGTGACTACAACGTCGTCGACATGAGCCCGGTCAAGATGTACCAGGACTACCTGCCACCGTACCGCGCGGCGATCGATGCCGGCGCCGGCGGGGTGATGGTGGCGTTGAATTCGATCAACGGTATTCCGGCCACGGCCAACACCTGGCTGATGAACGATCTGCTGCGCAAGGACTGGGGTTTCAAGGGCCTGGCGGTCAGCGACCACGGTGCGATCTTCGAACTGATCAAGCACGGCGTCGCCGCCGACGGTCGCGAAGCGGCGAAGCTGGCGATCAAGGCCGGCATCGACATGAGCATGAACGACACCCTGTACGGCAAAGAGCTGCCGGGGCTGCTCAAGTCCGGCGAGATTGAACAGAAAGACATCGACAACGCGGTACGCGAAGTGCTCGCCGCCAAGTACGACATGGGCCTGTTCAAGGACCCGTACCTGCGCATCGGCAAGGCCGAGGATGATCCGGCCGACACCTACGCCGACAGCCGCCTGCACCGCGCCGAGGCCCGCGAAGTGGCGCGCCGCAGCCTGGTGCTGCTGAAGAACCAGAACGACACGCTGCCGCTGAAGAAAACCGCGAAAGTCGCGCTGGTCGGCCCGCTGGCCAAGGCCCCGATCGACATGATGGGCAGCTGGGCGGCGGCGGGTAAACCGGCGCAATCGGTCACTCTGTTTGATGGCATGAACTCGGTGATCGGCGACAAGGCGAACCTGATCTACGCCCGTGGCGCGAACATCACCAGCGACAAGAAGGTGCTCGATTACCTGAACTTCCTCAATTTCGATGCGCCGGAAGTGGTCGATGACCCGCGCCCGGCCAACGTGCTGATCGACGAAGCGCTGAAAGCCGCCAAGGACGCCGATGTGATCGTTGCCGCCGTGGGCGAGTCCCGTGGCATGTCCCACGAATCGTCCAGCCGCACCGACCTGAACATCCCGGAAAACCAGCGCGAGCTGATCCGCGCGCTGAAAGCCACCGGCAAGCCACTGGTGCTGGTGCTGATGAACGGCCGACCGCTGACCCTTCTCGAAGAGAACCAGTCGGCCGACGCGATTCTCGAAACCTGGTTCAGCGGCACCGAGGGCGGCAATGCCATCGCTGACGTGCTGTTCGGCGACTACAACCCGTCGGGCAAACTGCCGGTGACCTTCCCGCGTTCCGTGGGCCAGATCCCGACCTACTACAACCACCTGAGCATTGGCCGGCCGTTCACGCCGGGCAAACCGGGTAACTACACCTCGCAGTATTTCGACGACACCACAGGTCCGCTGTTCCCGTTCGGCTATGGCCTGAGCTACACCCAATTCACCCTGAGCGACATGGCGCTGTCATCGACCACGCTGAACACCACCGGCAAGCTCGATGCCAGTGTCACCCTGAAAAACACCGGCAAGCGCGACGGCGAAACCGTGGTGCAGCTGTACATTCAGGACGTCACCGGTTCAATGATCCGCCCGGTGAAAGAACTGAAGAACTTCCAGAAAATCATGCTCAAGGCCGGTGAACAGAAAGTCGTGCATTTCACCATCACCGAGGATGATCTGAAGTTCTACAACGCCCAGCTCAAGTACGCGGCGGAGCCTGGCAAGTTCAACGTGCAGATCGGCCTGGATTCGCAGGACGTGACGCAGCAGAGCTTTGAATTGCTGTAACAAGCACCGCAATACCCTGTAGGAGTGAGCCTGCTCGCGATTGCGGTCATTCAGCTGGATCAAAGCTGACTGACACACCGCATTCGGGAGCAAGCCCCCTCCCACATTTGGATTTCAGTGTTTATTTGGCGGAGCGACTAACCGCGTCTGTCGAGAATATTCACTACCACCCGATCCACCCATCCCCAAATCCGCTGCTTCACCCGTCGCCACAACGGTCGGCGCCGCCACTCTTCCAGACTCACCTGCTGACTCAGCCCGAAGTCCTTCTCGAAACTCTTCACCACCGCTGCCGTCAGTGACGGATCCAGTGCCTCCAGGTTCGCCTCCAGATTGAAGCGCAGGTTCCAGTGATCGAAGTTGCACGAGCCGATGCTCACCCAGTCGTCCACCAACACCATTTTCAGGTGCAGGAAGCACGGCTGGTATTCGAAGATCTGCACCCCGGCCTTGAGCAGGCGCGGGTAGTAGCGATGGCCGGCGTATCGCACTGACGGATGATCGGTGCGCGGCCCGGTCAGCAGCAACCGGACGTCGACACCACGGGCAGCGGCCTTGCGCAGCGAGCGGCGGATTTTCCAGGTGGGCAGGAAATACGGGGTGGCCATCCAGATGCGTTTCTGCCCGCTGTTCAAGGCGCGGAACAGTGATTGCAGAATGTCGCGGTGCTGGCGCGCATCGGCGTAAGCCACGCGGCCCATGCCCTCGCCCATGTCCGGCACCTTGGGCAAGCGTGGCAGGCCGACATGCGCCGAAGGCTTCCACGCCCGGCGATGACGGTTGGCAATCCATTGGCGGTCGAACAGTATCTGCCAGTCGAGCACCAGCGGGCCGGTGATTTCCACCATCACTTCATGCCACTCGCTGGTGTCCTGTTCCGGGGTCCAGAATTCATCGGTCACCCCGGTGCCGCCAACCACCGCCAGACGCTGATCGACCAGCAGCAGTTTGCGGTGATCGCGATAGAAATTGCCGACCCAGCGCCGCCAGTTCAGGCGATTGTAGAAACGCAGTTCGACCCCGGCTTTTATCAGGCGCTGACGCAGGTGCAGGGTAAACGCGAGGCTGCCGTAATCATCGAACAGGCAGCGCACCCGCACTCCGCGCTCGGCGGCCTGCACCAGCGCCTGGACCACGGCTTCGGCGCAGGCGCCCGCCTCCACCAGATACAACTCCAGTTCGACCTGTTCTTCAGCGCGGGCAATCTCCACCAGCATGCGCGGGAAGAATTGCGGGCCGTCGATCATCAGTTCGAAACGGTTGCCGTCACGCCACGGGAACACCGCGCCGCGCATGTCAGCGCGCCGTGAAGATCAGCACCGCACCCACCGGCACCGACAGACTGATGGCCGACAACCCGGCCAGGTTACGCAGGGTTTCCAGCCCCGGCACCAGATCGAAATCCTCGGCGTTGATCACCAACGGTTCCAGGGTCACCACTTGAAAGCGTCGGTCATCGAGACGCGTCGCCAGCAACTCGGCCGGGTATTCGTGTTGTTTGCCGTGCAGATTCACGGTCAGCGGCAGACGCAATTCAAGCTGCGCGCCGGGGGCCAGATCGTTGATCGGGCGCAGGTCGATCTGGGTGCTGATGGTCGCTTCCGGAAATTGCTCGATCTGGAACAGCTCCTTGCGCATGCGCTCGTCACGCAGCGGGATACCGCTGTTGATCGAGTCCAGTTCGACTTCGACCTCGGCCCGACCGCTGGGGTCGACCTTGCCGTGCAGCACCAGAAAACGCTGCACTTCGGAAACATGGGCATTCTTGGTGCTGACAAACGACAGCCGCGACGACTCGCCGTCCAAATACCAGTTGGCCTGCGCCGGCAACGCGGCGGCGGCCAATAGCAGACTGGCGAAGGCTGTAGAGAGGGGGCGGTTGAACATTGAACACTCGCTGGGCGATAAACCTGCACGAACCTTAACCGCCCACCGAGTTATTGCAAGCCCTGTGGGAACGAGCCTGCTCGCGAACTCAATGCACGTCGCACCGCAGGTATTGCGGCCAGCGCCGATTTCGCGAGCAGGCTCGCTGCCACAGAGGGATGGCGTAACTCAGGGATTGAGCCGGCAGCCCTGGCGTTCGCTCAGCCACTGTGCACGGTTGCTGCGGCCCATGCCGCTGATGGTGATGGTCTTGCTCGCGCTGTCGTCGGTAAAGCTGCTGGTGGGCAACCACTGTTTCACGTAGCCCCGGCAATACTGCGCTTCGTTGTTCATCACGTAGCGACACGAACAATATTCCTTCGCCGTGTAGGCACTGATGATGTCCGGAAACGCCCACAGGTTGTCCCGCTCGTGCCAGATCCAGCCGAGCAGCACGATCAACAGCAACAGCAGAATCCGCTTGAGCAGTTTCATGGCTGCACCGCCTTGAGCACGCGCTTGAGCAGTTCGTTATGGCGGTAGCTGCCGTCGCGATCATCGGCATAACGCACGATCACCAGTTTCTCGCTGGGGATCACATACAGTGCCTGGCCCCAGTGGCCCAAAGCGGCGAAGGTGTCGGGGGGCGCGTCGGGCCACGGCGAGGCGGCGCCATCGGCCGGGCGATTGAGCCACCACTGACCACCGGGCACCACCTCATCCTGATGCGCCTTGTAGCCGGCAAACGGTTCACGGTTGAAGGCCAGCCAAGCCTTGGGCAACAACTGTCGATCATTCCAGCGCCCGTCGCGGGCCATCAGCAGTCCGACCCGCGCCAGATCACGGGCGGTGAGATAGGCATAAGACGAGGCGACAAACGTGCCGCCGGCATCGGTTTCCCACACGGCGTGGCGAATGCCCAGTGGCTCGAACAGCGCCGTCCACGGATAGTCGGGATAACGCTGCGGGCCGACCATGTTTCTCAGCGCGGCGGCCAACAGATTGCTGTCGCCACTGGAATAACGGAACGCCTGCCCCGGTGGCGCGTAGGCGTCGCGATCGGCGGTGAACCCGGGCATGTCGCGATGCCCCCGGGTATAGAGCATCGCCACCACTGAGGACTTCAGCGGGGCGTATTCGTAGTCTTCCTGCCAGTCCAGGCCGGAAGCCCAGTGCAGCAGGTCGGCGACGGTGATGGTCGGGTGTTTTTCCAGTGGCGGGTAGAACCTCACGGCCGGATCTTCGAGCCCGAACAAGCCTTCGCCATACGCCACGCCCAGCACCGTGGCCATCAGGCTTTTACTGATCGACCAGGTCAGGTGCGGGGTCTCGGCACGGGTCGGGCCGGCGTAGCGTTCGTAGATGATCTGGCCGTCGCGGATGATCAGCAGCGCGTCGGTGCGGATGCCTTTGCGGGTGGTGTCGTCGCGGGGTGGGAAGGCGTAACTCGCCAAAGCCTCTGCGGTTGGGTCACTGATCTTCGGGCCGGTCGGCCATTGTTCAGCAGGCCATGGTTCGGCGTGAACGGTGAAGCTGATCAGCAGCAGAAACAGAGGCAGGCCTTTGAACATGGTGAGGGCTCTGGGAATGAACCTGCTCAGATTAGTCGGGGTTTATGACAGAGGTGCAGTGATTTTGCGGCCGCCTTCGCGAGCAGGCTCGCTCCCACAGTTGACCGAGCTCCTTCAGTAGGAATGCGATCAAACTGTGGGAGCGGGCTTGCTCGCGAAGAGGCCCGTCAGCCCACCGCCAAAGCGTTGGCCAGGCGCTTGGCTCGTGCCCCCGCCGCCAACTGCATCACCGACTGATCACGCTGCCACATCGCCGCCCACTCGGGACTGCTATCGGCCATCGCCTGATCGACCTCGATTTTCAGCGCATCAAACTGCGCAAACAACCCACCCAGCAACACATGCCCGAACGGATTGTCCGGCGGCTGGCGGCTCGCCTCCGCACACCCGGCCAATAGCGCCAGCAAGCGCAATTGCAGGGTCTGCGACCAGCCACTGTCCTGGCCGACGCCATACAGCCACGCGGTCATGGCGCTCAACACATAGACATCTTCCAGGGTGCGAAACGGCTTCACATAAGCATCCCAGCCATCCCCGGCGAGCAACTCGCACAGCGCGCCATCCAGATGCAGCCGACCGTGACTGATGTCCGGCATCAACGGCAGTGCCGGGAGTTTTTCCACACGCACGCCGGGTTCGCCGGGGTACACCACCGCCAGACTCAGGCGTGGTGACTCGCCGGGCTCTTCATGGCGCGCGGCGACGAGCAGCCAGTCTGCCGCATCCCCTGCGGTGACGAAATCTTTCTGCCCACTGAGGCGCAAATCAGTCAGGCGCGTCTGCATGTCCGCCGGGCGCAGGCTGCGCTGTTCGGTCGCACACAGCGCGCCAAGACTTGGCGGTGCGCTCGGCCAGAGCATGCGCAATGCCGCCTGATAACCCACCAGAAATGCGAGCCCCGGTGTCGCCATTCGCCGCCCTCCCGCCACCGCAAGTTCGAACGGCGTCACGTTGCCCAATTGATGCAACAACATGGCGAAACCCTCCTCCAGATCAGCGACGGCGGGCAGGCGTTCACGGCTTTCGAGCAGGCTGGGCCAGGGCATAGAGGCTCCTTGTGGGCTGTCATACAAGCATCACCAAACGTTCATGGCGATGACACCGGGGCTACATAGCCTGACTTTGCACAACATGGCTGCATAAAGAAAGTCGATCGGCTGCAACCCACGACGGGTTCAAGGCCCGTACGGAGATTCAAATGACTCAGATCGCCCGCATCAGCGACACCGGCAATGAACGCCGCCTGCAAGCCGAACGCCTGATCGGCGCCGAGGCCTTGCAGCAAGCCCAGGCCTTGCGTTTCAACGTGTTCAGCGGCGAATTCAACGCCAAGCTGAAAGGCGCGGAACTGGGTCTGGACATGGATGACTATGATGTTCACTGCAGCCACATCGGCGTGCGTGACTTGAACACCGGGCGTCTGGTCGCCACCACCCGTTTGCTCGATCACACAGCTGCCAGCAGCCTGGGCAAGTTCTACAGCGAAGAAGAATTCAGCCTGCATGGCCTGGCGCACCTGCAAGGGCCGATCCTCGAAATCGGCCGCACCTGCGTCGACCCGGCCTATCGCAACGGCGGCACTATCGCCGTGCTCTGGGGCGAACTGGCCGAAGTCCTCAACCAGGGTGGCTACAGCTACCTGATGGGTTGCGCGAGCATTCCGATGCAAGACGGCGGCGTGCAGGCCCACGCGATCATGCAGCGCTTGCGTGAACGCTATCTGTGCACCGAGCACCTGCGCGCCGAACCGAAAAATCCGCTGCCATCGCTGGATATCCCATCCAACGTGATCGCCGAAATGCCACCGCTGCTCAAGGCCTACATGCGTCTGGGCGCGAAGATCTGCGGCGAGCCGTGCTGGGACGAAGACTTCCAGGTCGCCGACGTATTCATCCTGCTCAAGCGCGACGAACTCTGCCCGCGTTACGCCAAGCACTTCAAGGCGGCGGTGTGATGAGCCGGTTGCGGGTGTACGCGCGAATCGCGCGGGTGCTGGTGGTGGTGACGCTGGGCCTGACCATGGCCAGCGTCTTCGGCGTGTTCGAGCGTCTGGGCCTGGCCCACTCGATGCAGCGCCGGCAGCGCTGGTCGCGATTTTTCATGGCGCGCCTGAGCAATGCCCTGCCCTTTCGCGTGACCGTGCATGGCGAGTTGCCGAAGCAGCCGATGCTGTGGGTCAGCAATCATGTGTCATGGACCGACATTCCGCTGCTGGGCATGCTCACGCCGCTGTCGTTTCTGTCCAAGGCCGAGGTGCGCACCTGGCCGGTGGCCGGTTGGCTGGCGGCCAAGGCTGGCAGTCTGTTCATCCGTCGCGGTTCGGGCGACAGCCAATTGATCCGCAAACAGATGACCCGCCACCTGCAAACCCGACATCCGCTGCTGATGTTCCCGGAAGGCACCACCACCGACGGCCGCTCGCTGCGCACCTTTCATGGTCGCCTGCTGTCGGCGGCGATTGATTCCGAGGTGATGCTGCAACCGGTGGTGATCCGTTATCTGCGCGATGGCGAAATCGATACCCTGGCGCCGTTCATTGGTGACGATGATCTTCTGTCGCACCTGATGCGCCTGTTCAGCAATGATTGCGGCGATGTCGAAGTGCATCTGCTCAAGCCGATTGCCTGTCAGGGCCGGGAGCGCGCGGCGCTGGCGTTTGAAGCGCAGCAGGCGGTGCAGAAGGCGTTGTTTGGCACGATCCCGGAGAAACAGACAGCACCAATGCGCCCCGCTATTGCTGCCTGAGCACTGATCCCCGGTGGGAGCGGGCTTGCTCGCGAAGGCGCTGTGTCATTCAACATTTTTGATGGATGATCCAGCGCATTCGCGAGCAAGCCCGCTCCCACAGGGGGTTACTGTGTTGCCGAGGTTTGTACAAATTCTTGAAGTTGCGGGTAGAACAGGCGGAAGTCTTCACTCAGCGGCTCATACAAGCGCCGCAACTCCTGCATCGCCCCCGCCAGTTCCTCGGGCCGGGTCAGGCGCCGGGAGATCCCGCGCAGTACCTGCTCCAGCACTTCGAACTGCTGATACGAACCCAGCCAGTCATTGGCGACCATGTGCGGTGCAATCTGCGCCAGGCGCTCGGGCAACTGCCGTTCACTCGACAGCACCCGGTAAACGTCGGCCGTGAACTGCTCCAGCGGCTGATCGGCGTACAGCGTCCAGTCGCGCGCCAGGCAATGATCAAAAAACACATCGAGGACGATCCCGGCGTAACGCCGACGAGTCTGCGAAAAGCGCCCGAGCGCGGTGTCCACCAACGGGTGGCGATCGGTGAACACATCAATGCGCCGGTGCAACTGAATCGCCGCCTCAATCTGCGGCGCAAACTGCCCCTGCAGCCGTCCTTTGACGAAATCGCCATACAGACTGCCGAGTAATTGCTCGGGGCGCTGGCCTCCGAGGTGTAAATGTGCGAGATAGTTCATGGGCGCAGCTTAGCACTGCGCGCTTTCATCGTTACACCACACATATCGTTATAACCCGATATACCGATTTATGCGGTCGTCAGATCAAATTCATATTGGTATATCGCGAAATACCGATTTAAAGTTCGCCTCATCGCGATATAGCGCTACACATCACGAGCACAAAGCCATGAACCTCGACCTCGACGAAATAATAAAAGCCCTGGCACACCCAGTACGGCGAGACATCCTCATCTGGCTGAAAGACCCCAAAGCCGAGTTTCCGGAACAACTGCACAACCACGAGTACGGGATCTGCGCCGGGCAGATCGATCAACGCTGCGGCCTGTCGCAGTCGACCGTTTCCGCTCATCTGGCGACCCTGCAACGCGCCGGCCTGATCAGCAGCCAGAAGGCCGGCCAGTGGCACTTCTTCAAACGCAACGAGGACGTGATTCAAGCGTTCCTCGACGCCATCGTCAAAGAGCTCAGCGCTCCCACAAGGAATTGATTCAAATGCCCCTCTCGCTACTCATTCTGGCCTTGAGCGCCTTCGCCATCGGCACCACCGAGTTCGTCATCATGGGCCTGCTGCCCGATGTGGCGGCTGATCTGGGTGTGTCGATTCCGGGCGCCGGCTGGCTGGTGACCGGTTACGCCTTGGGCGTAGCCATCGGTGCGCCGTTCATGGCACTGGCCACCGCCAGACTGCCGCGCAAGGCGGCACTGGTAGCGCTGATGGGGATTTTCATCGTCGGTAACCTGCTGTGCGCCATCGCCAGTGACTACAACGTGCTGATGTTTGCCCGTGTCGTCACCGCGCTGTGCCACGGTGCGTTCTTCGGTATCGGTTCTGTAGTAGCCGCCGGGCTGGTGGCGCCGAACAAACGGGCGTCCGCCGTGGCGTTGATGTTCACCGGCCTGACCCTGGCCAACGTGCTCGGCGTGCCGCTGGGTACCGCGCTGGGTCAGGAAGCCGGCTGGCGTTCGACCTTCTGGGCCGTGACCGTGATTGGTGTGGTTGCGCTGATCGGCCTGATCCGCTTTCTGCCGGCCAAGCGTGACGAAGAAAAACTCGACATGCGCGCCGAACTCGCCGCCCTCAAAGGCGCCGGCATCTGGTTGTCGCTGAGCATGACCGCGCTGTTCGCCGCATCGATGTTCACCCTCTTCACCTACATCGCGCCGCTGCTGGGCGATGTCACCGGCGTCTCGCCAAAAGGCGTGACCTGGACCCTGCTGCTGATCGGCCTGGGTCTGACCGTGGGCAACATCATCGGCGGCAAACTGGCGGACAAGCGCTTGGGCGCCACCCTGATCGGCGTGTTCGTGGCGATGGCGGTGGTGTCCACCGTGCTCAGCTGGACCAGCGTCGCGCTGATCCCGACGGAAATCACCCTGTTCCTTTGGGCCACCGCCTCCTTTGCCGCCGTGCCGGCGCTGCAAGTCAACGTGGTGACCTTCGGCAAGGCGGCACCGAACCTGGTATCGACCCTGAACATCGGCGCTTTCAACATCGGCAACGCCCTCGGCGCCTGGGTCGGCGGCAGCGTCATCGCCCACGGTTTCGGCCTGACCAGCGTGCCCCTGGCCGCGGCAGCCCTGGCGGTCCTCGCGCTGCTCGTGACCCTGATCACTTTCCGTCAGAACGGCGCTGCCGGCCTGGCCACTGCTACCCACTGATTAACCACTTCACTGACGAGGGTTGTACACATGGCAACTATTTTCGATCCGATCAAACTGGGCGACCTCGAGCTGTCCAACCGCATCATCATGGCCCCGCTGACCCGCTGCCGCGCCGACGAAGGCCGCGTGCCAAACGCGCTGATGGCCGAATACTACGTACAACGTGCCTCCGCCGGCCTGATTCTCAGCGAGGCCACTTCGGTAACCCCGCTGGGCGTCGGCTACCCGGACACCCCGGGCATCTGGTCCAACGATCAGGTGCGCGGCTGGACCAACGTGACCAAGGCCGTACACGCCGCTGGCGGCAAGATCGTCCTGCAACTGTGGCACGTCGGCCGGATCTCACACCCCTCGTACCTCAACGGTGAAGCCCCGGTCGCACCGAGCGCCATCCAGCCCAAAGGTCACGTCAGCCTGGTGCGCCCACTGGCCGACTACCCGACCCCGCGCGCGCTGGAGACCGCTGAAATCGCCGAGATCGTCGACGCCTACCGCACCGGTGCCGAGAACGCCAAGGCCGCCGGTTTCGACGGCGTGGAAATCCACGGCGCCAACGGCTACCTGCTCGACCAGTTCCTGCAAAGCAGCACCAACCAGCGCACCGACAACTACGGCGGTTCCCTGGAGAACCGTGCGCGTCTGCTGCTCGAAGTGACTGACGCGGCGATCGAAGTCTGGGGCGCCGGCCGTGTCGGCGTGCACCTGGCACCCCGCGCCGACTCCCACGACATGGGTGACGACAACCTCGCCGAGACGTTCACCTACGTCGCTCGCGAACTGGGCAAGCGCGGCATCGCCTTCATCTGCTCCCGCGAAAAAGAAGGCGCCGACAGCCTCGGCCCACAACTGAAAGAAGCCTTCGGCGGCGCGTACATCGCCAACGAACGCTTCACCAAGGACAGCGCCAATGCGTGGCTGGCTGAAGGCAAGGCTGACGCGGTGGCCTTCGGCGTACCGTTCATTGCCAACCCGGACCTGCCGGCACGCCTGAAAGCCGATGCACCGCTCAACGATGCACGTCCGGAACTGTTCTATGGCAAAGGCCCGGTCGGCTACATCGACTACCCAACGCTGTAAGCCAAACCGCAGAAACGCAAAAGCCCCCGACTTGTGAGAGTCGGGGGCTTCTTTTTTGGGTTTGTCTCGCAACAGCTGGAGCTCCATTGTGGGAGCGGGCTTGCTCGCGAAAGCGGTATAACAGTCGACAGATGCATTGAATGTCCAGACGCCTTCGCGAGCAAGGCCGCTCCCACCCTGGCATCTTGGTGATGTCGACATTTGTTGGGATCGTCATTGACCACAGCTAACATTCGTTCACAGGGACGACACAAAATCCCTACAAAATCCGTAGCTCGCTACGTTTAAACTCGCGGTTCAGGCGTATATAAAAGCAGGCCGATTGACATAACCTGTGCCAATTACGCATTTTGTTTCATTTGCGCAGGCTGGGGCTCAGGCGCAGCATATCCAACCCTGTATCGACCCAACGCTCGGCCTCGGCATGCAATTCAAAGCTGTCGGGCGCCAATAGCCATCCATACAGAAGGCCATCGATATAGGCATGAATGCTGATGGCCGCACGGACAGTGTCGAGATCTTCCGGCAACTGGCCGCGATTTACCGCATTACGCAGGGTCAGGCCAATGCGCAGGTTGCATTCGAGACTGGCCGTCCGGCGCTGCTGGCGCAGATCGCACATTTCATCGGTGAATTCGCACTTATGAAACAGAATCTCGTTGATGCGACGGGTCTTCGGATCCAGGGCAACCTGATGGAACAGATGAATCAACAGTTTGCGCATGCAGCCCAGCGGATCGAGTTCGTCCTCGCTCTCGCTGGCCTTGGCCAGTTCATCCAGCGGCTCATGCAGGCTGTCGAGCATGGCCTGCACCAGATCGGCCTTGTTGCTGAAATGCCAATAAATGGCCCCGCGCGTGACGCCGGCCATTGTCGCGATATCCGCCAGGGTCGTGCGGGCCACGCCCCTTTCATAAAACGCTTTCTCGGCCGCTTCGAGAATCTGGCTTCGCGTTTCCTGAGCTTCCTCTTTGGTACGACGGACCATGGCAGTAAAACCTCAAACAGGATGTTTCAGGGATGGCTGACTATCCGCTGAATAAAGAAGGGGCCGATCTCTCACGAATCGGCTCCCCGGCCTACAATTTCAAACCTTGCGACGACTTTTGTAACAGGGTGGGTCCGAAGCCAAGGTGTTTACAAACAACCATGAACGTAAGTATATTCCTTAGCAAGCTACTTATCCACTCGACCCGATTTTTTTACCCTTCCACACTTCTTGTGCGCATTTTGCGCGCCTGACCCGAGGATCTTCATGCAATTCAAGCCAGCTGTTACCGCTCTGGTCACTGCCGTCGCCCTGGCATCGCTGCTCAGCGGATGTAAAAAGGAAGAAGCGGCCCCGGCCGCTCCGCCTCCTCAGGTCGGCGTCGTCACCCTGCAACCACAAGCGTTCACCCTGACGTCCGAACTGCCGGGCCGCACCAGCGCGTACCGCATCGCTGAAGTTCGACCACAGGTCAACGGCATCATTCTCAAGCGTCTGTTCAAGGAAGGCGGCGACGTCAAGGCCGGCCAGCAGCTGTATCAGATCGATCCGTCGGTCTATGAAGCGACCCTGAAAAGCGCCGAAGCCAACCTGCGTTCGACCAAGTCGATCTCCGACCGCTACAAGCAACTGGTCGATGAGCAGGCCGTCAGCCGTCAGGAATACGACACCGCCGTGTCCAACCGCATGGAATCGGAAGCCTCCTTGCAGAGCGCGCAGATCAACGTGCGTTACACCAAGGTCTACGCGCCGATCTCCGGTCGTATCGGCCGCTCTTCGGTGACCGAAGGCGCGTTGGTCAGCAATGGCCAGGCCGACGCGATGGCGACGATCCAGCAACTGGACCCGATCTACGTCAACGTCACCCAGTCCTCGGTTGAACTGCTGGAACTGCGCCGTGAGCTGGAAAGCGGTCGCCTGCAAAAGGCGGGTGACAACTCGGCAGCGGTCAAGCTGACCCTGGAAGACGGCAGCCAGTACAAGCTCGACGGTAAGCTGGAGTTCTCCGAAGTGTCGGTTGATCCGACTACCGGTTCCGTGACCCTGCGCGCCGTGTTCCCGAACCCGGATCACACCCTGCTGCCAGGCATGTTCGTGCGCGCCCAGTTGCAGGCCGGGGTCAACGCCGCCGCCATTCTGGCGCCGCAACAAGGCGTGACCCGTGACCTCAAGGGCAGCCCGACTGCACTGGTCGTCGGCGCCGACAACAAGGTCGAACTGCGTCAGCTCAAGGCCAGCCGCACTGTCGGCAGCCAGTGGCTGATCGAAGACGGCCTGAAAGCCGGCGATCGTCTGATCACCGAAGGCCTGCAATTCGTTCGCCCAGGTGTTCAGGTCAACCCGACTGAAGCGACTAACGTAGCCAAGAACCCGGCACCCGCCAAGGCAGATGACAAAGCCTACGGCGGCAAAGGGGAGTAACTCATGTCGAAATTTTTTATCGACCGTCCGATTTTCGCCTGGGTAATTGCCCTGGTGATCATGTTGGTCGGGGCTCTATCGATCCTGAAATTGCCAATCAACCAGTACCCGAGCATTGCGCCTCCGGCCATCGCGATCTCCGTGACCTACCCGGGTGCTTCGGCACAAACGGTTCAGGACACCGTGGTTCAGGTGATCGAGCAGCAGCTCAACGGTATCGACAACCTGCGTTATGTGTCCTCGGAAAGTAACTCCGACGGCAGCATGACCATCACTGCGACCTTCGAGCAAGGCACCAACTCCGACACCGCGCAGGTCCAGGTTCAGAACAAGCTGAACCTGGCCACCCCGTTGCTGCCGCAGGAAGTGCAGCAACAGGGTATCCGCGTGACCAAGGCAGTGAAGAACTTCCTGCTGGTGATCGGCGTGGTGTCGCGTGACGGCAGCATGACCAAGGACGACCTGTCCAACTACATCGTGTCGAACATGCAGGACCCGATCTCGCGGACCGCCGGTGTCGGTGACTTCCAGGTCTTCGGTGCCCAGTACGCGATGCGCATCTGGCTCGACCCGGCCAAGTTGAACAAGTACAACCTGACCCCGGCTGACGTCAGCACTGCCATTTCGGCGCAGAACGTCCAGGTGTCCTCCGGTCAGCTCGGCGGTTTGCCGGCGCTGCCTGGCCAGCAACTGAACGCCACGATCATCGGCAAGACCCGTCTGCAGACTGCCGAGCAGTTCAAGGCGATTCTGCTGAAGGTCAACCAGGACGGCTCGCAAGTGCACATCGGCGACGTCGCCGACGTCGGTCTGGGTGGCGAAAACTCGACCATCTCGGCGCAGTTCAACGGCAAGCCGTCGTCCGGTCTGGCGGTCAAGCTGGCCAACGGCGCCAACGCCCTGGACACCGCCAAGGCCCTGCGTAAAACCATCGACGAGCTCAGTCCGTTCTTCCCGCAAGGCATGGAAGTGGTATTCCCGTACGACACCACCCCGGTGGTGACCGAGTCGATCAAAGGTGTGGTTGAAACCCTGGTCGAAGCAATCGTGCTGGTGTTCCTGGTGATGTTCCTGTTCCTGCAGAATTTCCGCGCCACCGTCATCACCACGATGACCGTGCCGGTGGTATTGCTCGGTACGTTCGGGATCCTCGCGGCCTTTGGTTTCAGCATCAACACCCTGACCATGTTCGGTATGGTGCTGGCCATCGGCTTGCTGGTGGACGACGCCATCGTCGTGGTGGAAAACGTCGAGCGGGTGATGAGCGAGGAAGGCTTGTCACCGAAAGAGGCGACCAAGAAGTCCATGGGCCAGATTCAGGGCGCCCTGGTCGGTATTGCCTTGGTACTGTCGGCGGTACTGTTGCCGATGGCTTTCTTCAGCGGTTCCACCGGTGTGATCTACAAGCAGTTCTCGATCACCATCGTCTCGGCCATGGCCCTGTCGGTCATGGTTGCGCTGATTTTCACCCCGGCGCTGTGCGCCACCATGCTCAAGGCGATTCCGAAAGGCGAGCACGGCACGCCGAAAAAAGGTTTCTTCGGCTGGTTCAACCGCACCTTCGACAGCGGCGTCAGAAGCTACGAGCGCGGTGTCGGCAACATGCTGTCACGCAAGGCGCCGTACCTGCTGGCCTACCTGTTGATCGTGGTTGGCATGATCTGGCTGTTCACCCGCATTCCGACCGCGTTCCTGCCCGAAGAAGACCAGGGCGTACTGTTCGCCCAGGTGCAGACTCCGGCCGGCTCCAGTGCCGAGCGGACACAGGTGGTGATCGACGAAATGCGCTCCTACCTGCTGGAGAAAGAGTCCGGCGCGGTGGCTTCGGTGTTCACCGTGAACGGCTTCAACTTCGCCGGTCGTGGTCAGAGCTCGGGTCTGGCGTTCATCATGCTCAAGCCGTGGCACGAGCGTGATTCGAGCAACAGCGTGTTTGCCCTGGCTCAGCGTGCGCAGCAACACTTCTTCAGCTTCCGCGATGCGATGGTGTTTGCCTTCGCCCCGCCGGCAGTGCTGGAGCTGGGTAACGCCACCGGTTTCGACGTGTTCCTGCAAGACCGCGCCGGTATCGGTCACGAAAAACTGATGGAAGCGCGCAATCAGTTCCTCGGCATGGCCGCGCAGAGCAAGGTGCTCTACCAGGTGCGTCCGAACGGTCTGAACGACGAGCCGCAATACCATCTGGAAATCGACGATGCAAAAGCCCGCGCCCTCGGCGTGAGCATTTCCGACATCAACAGCACCCTGTCGATTTCCTTCGGTAGTAGCTACGTCAACGACTTCATCGACCGTGGTCGGGTGAAGAAGGTGTACGTGCAAGGTCAGGCCGGTGCTCGCATGAGCCCTGAAGACTTGAAGAAGTGGTATGTGCGCAACAGCGCCGGGACCATGGTGCCGTTCTCCGCATTCGCCAAGGGTGAGTGGATTTACGGATCGCCGAAACTGGCGCGTTACAACGGTGTAGAAGCGATGGAGATCCTCGGTTCTCCGGCGCCGGGTTATTCCACCGGTGAAGCGATGGCCGAAGTCGAAGCGATTGCCAAGAAGCTTCCGGCCGGTGTCGGTATCTCCTGGACGGGTCTGTCCTACGAGGAACGTCTGTCCGGCTCGCAAGCGCCAGCGCTGTACGCCCTGTCGCTGCTGATGGTGTTCCTGTGTCTGGCGGCGCTGTACGAGAGCTGGTCGATTCCGATCGCCGTTATGCTCGTGGTACCGCTGGGGATCATCGGTGCGCTGATGGCCACCAGCCTGCGCGGTCTGTCCAACGACGTGTACTTCCAGGTGGGTCTGTTGACGACCATCGGTCTGGCGGCTAAAAACGCCATTCTGATCGTCGAATTTGCCAAGGAGCTGCACGAGCAAGGGCGCAGTCTGCGCGATGCCGCGATCGAAGCGTGCCGCATGCGTCTGCGACCGATCATCATGACCTCGCTGGCGTTCGTCCTCGGTGTAGTACCGTTGGCAATCTCCACCGGCGCCGGTTCAGGCAGCCAGCACGCAATCGGTACCGGCGTGATTGGCGGTATGCTCACGGCCACGATCCTGGCGATCTTCTGGGTCCCACTGTTCTTCGTTACGGTTTCGTCCATGGGCCAGCGTAAAATCGCCGATCCGGATGAAACAACTGAAACTCCTAAAGAGGCTGGCCAATGAGCAAGTCGCTACTCTCCATCGCAGTCGCCGCCTTCGTGCTGAGCGGTTGCTCGCTGATACCCGATTATCAGCAGCCTGAGGCTCCGGTCGCAGGTCAGTACCCGCAAGGGCCGGCGTACTCGCCGGCCCAGGCACCGGCGCAGGCCGCTGCCGAGCAGGGCTGGAAGCAGTTTTTCCATGACCCGGCCCTGCAACAGCTGATTCAGGTCTCGCTTGAAAACAACCGCGACCTGCGGGTCGCAGCGCTGAACATCGACGCTTACGCGGCTCAATACCGCATCCAGCGGGCTGATCTGTTCCCGGCTGTTTCGGCCAACGCCAGCGGCAGCCGTCAGCGACTGCCGGCCAGGGCTTCGAGTACCGGCCAGGAGATGATCACCAGCCAGTATTCGGCGACCGTCGGCATCAGCGCCTATGAGCTCGACCTGTTCGGTCGGGTTCGCAGCCTGAGCGAACAAGCGTTGCAACAATACTTCGCCACCGAAGAAGCGCGCCGCAGCACCCAGATCAGTCTGGTGGCCAGCGTGGCCAACGCCTACCTGACCTGGCAGGCCGACAAGGAACTGCTCAAGCTGACGCAGGACACCCTCGGTGCCTTCGAGGAAAGCTACAAGCTGACCAGCCGCAGCAACGAAGTCGGTGTAGCCTCGGCACTCGACCTGGCGCAGTCGCGCACCTCGGTGGAAAACGCCCGGGCGCAACTGGCCAAGTACACCCGTCAGGTGGCTCAGGACGAAAACAGCCTGACCCTGCTGCTCGGCACCGGTATCCCGGCCAACCTGCAAGCAGCCAAACCGCTGTCGGATGACCTGCTCAGCGACGTACCGGCCGGTCTGCCTTCGGACCTGCTGCAACGTCGTCCGGACATCCTCCAGGCCGAGTACAACCTGAAGGCCGCCAACGCCAACATCGGCGCCGCCCGTGCAGCGTTCTTCCCGAGCATCAGCCTGACCGCCAACGCGGGCAGCCTGAGCCCGGACCTGTCCGGCCTGTTCAAGGGCGGTTCGGGCACGTGGCTGTTCCAGCCGCAGATCAACCTGCCGATCTTCAACGCCGGCAGCCTGCGCGCCAGCCTCGACTACGCCAAGATCCAGAAGGACATTGGCGTGGCGAACTACGAGAAGTCGATTCAAACCGCCTTCCAGGAAGTCGCCGACGGCCTGGCTGCACGTCAGACCTACACCGAACAGCTGCAAGCGCAGCGTGACTTCGTCGCGGCCAACCAGGATTACTACCGTCTGGCCGAGCGTCGTTACCGTATCGGTGTCGACAGCAACCTGACGTTCCTCGATGCCCAGCGTCAGCTGTTCAGCGCGCAACAGGCGCTGATCACCGACCGCCTCGCGCAGCTGACCAGTGCGGTCAACCTGTACAAGGCATTGGGCGGTGGCTGGAATGCGCAAACCGCGCAGAACGAACCGCTGAAAGAAGAAGCACCGAAGATGAAGCTGTTCTGATCATCCGGTGAACACAGAGAGCCCGCCATTTTGGCGGGCTTTTTGTTGCCCGCCAGAAAGTGATGTTGTCTGGGCTCGCGAAGAGGCCTTGGCAATCACTACAAAACCCGGCTCAATCTTGCGTTCGATAATCGCCCATAACCCGCTTTAGCCAATTGAATCCATCCGTCCGCGCCCCGCACCATTCGACCCACAAAACCAATAACAACAGGTTCGACACCATGCCCCCTCGCCCTGCCTTGTCCGGCTGATCGCCGCCGCTTTACCTCTGAATATCAACACCTGTCTGCGCCCCGAAAGCGGTGGCAGCGAACCCGTTTGCCTTACAAAAACAAGAGAGTCCCGAGCCCATGACCACCTCCCCTGCGCCTTATGCATTTCCCGGCCTGATCGCCCTGGCCCTGACCGGCGCCGCGCTGCCCGCCGTCGCCGAAGAAGCAGGTTTTGTCGACGGCGCCAGCGCCAACCTGAACCTGCGCAACTTCTACATCAACCGCAACTTCACCAACCCGACCAAGGCTCAGGGCAAGGCTGAAGAATGGACGCAGAACTTCATTCTCGACGCCAAATCCGGCTTCACCCAGGGCACCGTCGGTTTCGGCATGGACGTGCTGGGCCTGTACTCGGTCAAGCTCGATGGCGGTAAAGGCACCGGCGGCACGCAGTTGCTGCCGCTGGACCACGACGGCCGTCCGGCGGACAACTTCGGTCGCACCAACGTGGCGTTCAAGGCCAAGCTGTCGCAGACCGAAATCAAGGTCGGCGAATGGATGCCGGTGCTGCCGATCCTGCGTTCGGATGACGGGCGTTCGCTGCCGCAGACCTTCCGTGGCGGCCAGATCACCTCCAAAGAAATCAACGGGCTGACCCTGTACGGCGGACAGTTGCGCGCCAACAGTCCGCGCGACGACAGCAGCATGAGCGACATGTCGATGTTTGGAAAACCGGCGTTCACCTCCGATCGCTTCAACTTCCAGGGCGGTGAGTACGTTTTCAACGAAAAACGCACGCAGATCGGCCTGTGGAACGCCGAACTCAAGGACATCTACAGCCAGCAGTACGTCAATTTGATCCACAGCCAGCCACTCGGCGACTGGACCCTGGGTGCCAACCTTGGCTTCTTCTACGGCAAGGACGACGGCAGCGCCCGCGCCGGTGAGCTGGACAACAAGACCTGGTCGGGGATGTTTTCGGCCCGGTACGGCGGCAACACCTTCTATGTGGGCCTGCAGAAACTCACCGGCGACAGCGCCTGGATGCGCGTCAACGGCACCAGCGGCGGCACCCTGGCCAACGACAGCTACAACGCCAGCTACGACAATGCACAGGAACGATCATGGCAGGTGCGCCACGACTACAACTTCGCCGCCCTTGGCATCCCCGGCCTGACCCTGATGAATCGCTACATCAGCGGCGACAACGTGCACACCGGGAGCATCACCGACGGCAAGGAATGGGGGCGCGAATCGGAACTGGGCTACACCGTGCAGAGCGGCACCCTGCGCGACCTGAACGTGCGCTGGCGCAACTCGACCATACGCCGTGACTTCAACAACAACGAGTTCGACGAAAACCGCCTGATCATCAGCTACCCGATCAGCCTGTTGTAAACACCAATCCCCCTGTGAGAGCGGGCTTGTTCCCGCTCCCACAATGGAATTGCACCATCCGTCAGGATCTGTAGCACTTCGCGGGGCCTCGCGTAGAGTAGGAAAAACCTGAAGGACTCAGGTGCCACACCCTCCCCGCTTCCGTTATCCATAGTTGTTGGTCCTCAAGCTTTGACCAGATTGTCACCGGAAGACACTGCTGATCATCGGAGGACCACCTCATGATCACTCCTCTCAACGACTCGCCCGACTGGGACGCCAAGGCGTACCAGCAGTTTTCCCGTCTCAGGCAACGCCCGGTCAACGAATTGCTCGACCGTATCGACCTGGACGACCCCAAACGCATTTACGACCTCGGCTGCGGCACCGGCATTGCCACTCAATTGCTGGCCGAGCGCTGGCCGCGTGCGCAGCTGCACGGGGTCGACAGTTCGCGACAGATGCTTGATCAAGCACGCTGCCTGCCGATCAGCGCCCAGTGGACAGAGTGCGACCTGCTCGATTGGCACCCCGGACAACCGGCCGACCTGCTGCTCGCGGCGGCGGTGCTGCACTTCATTGGCGATCATCAACAAATGCTACCGCGCCTGCTCGGGCATCTGCGCCCCGGCGGTTGTCTGGCGCTGCACATGCCGGACTGGCGCGATGCGCTGTGGTATCGCCTGATGCTCGACACCCTCGAAGACGCAGGTCCGGGTCACACCCCGATGGGCACAGCGCAACTGCGCCAGCGCATGGCGGCGCGACCGTTGTTGACGCTGGAGGATTACTACCGCTTGCTCGCGCCACGGACGACATCGCTGGATATCTGGGAAACCGAGCAATTGCAGGTGGTCGACGGCAAGTCGCCAATCTATGACTGGGTGAAGGTCTCGGCGCTGAGGCCGGTGATGCAGGCGCTGACTTCAGAGGAGCAGGCGCGGTTTATCTACCACTTCCTGATGCGGGTGCACGCGCATTATCCGCAGGAGAACAACGGGCAGACGCTGTTTCCGTTCAAGCGGATTTTCATGATTGCCAGAGTTTGAGTGCATGTGCTGATTGATGCATCACGGCGCCTGCCGCTTTCGCGAGCAAGCCCGCTCCCACATTTGGACTGCATTTCCCTGTGGGAGCGAGCCTGCTCGCGAAGGCGTCGGCTCAGGCGCCCTCACTCCCGGGATTCGACTCCCAGCTCATCCCACACCGATTCCGCCAGATGGAACGTGGCATTGGCCGCCGGAATCCCGCAATAAATCGCGCTCTGCATGATCACTTCCTTGATCTCGCCGCGGCTCACACCATTGTTGGCCGCCGCGCGCAAATGCAGTTTCAGTTCACCTTCGCGATTCATCCCGATCAGCATGGCGATGGTGATCAGGCTGCGGGTATGCCGTGGCAGGCCCGGGCGGGTCCAGATGTCGCCCCAGGCGTGGCGGGTGATCATCTCCTGGAATTCCGAATTGAACTCGGTCAGCGTGGTCAGGCTGCGATCGACATGCGCATCACCCAACACCGCACGGCGTACCTGCATGCCTTCGTCGTAACGTTGTTTCTCGTCCACAAACTTTCCCTCACTGAGCGTTCAAAAACGCCAATGCACGATCACTGAAATCCGCACCGGCCTGCACGTTGGACAGGTGCGCGGCATAGAACTCGGCGTACTCGGCGCCGCGCACGTGCTGTTGAATGAAGTGCCCACCGGACGGCGGCGTCACCGCGTCTTCCGTGCCGGCGATGACCAGCAGCGGCAGGTTGATCGAGGCCAACTGCTCACGGAAATCGGCGTCACGCACCGCCGCACAGTTGGCCGCATAACCTTCAGGCGAAGTCGCCGCGAGCATGTCGGTGATCTTCTTCGCTGCAGCCGGATTGGCTGCGGAAAAGTCCGGAGTGAACCAGCGCGCAATCGACGCATCACGCAGGGCAACCATCGCTGCCGGACCATCACGCAGCACGGTTTCGATGCGCGGGTTCCATACCGACGGGTCACCGATCTTCGCGGCGGTGTTGCACACAATCAGTTTGTGCAGACGATGACCGGCATGGATCCCCAGCCATTGGCCGATCAAGCCACCCATCGACAATCCGCAAAAATGCGCACGCTCGATGTGCAACGCATCCAGCAGCCCCAGCACGTCGCGGCCCAGTTGCTCGATGCTGTAAGGCCCTGGCGTCACCAGCGATTGACCGTGACCACGGGTGTCGAAACGCAGCACGCGGAAGTGCTCGGTGAACGCCGGCATCTGCGCGTCCCACATGTGCAGGTCGGTGCCCAGCGAGTTGGACAGCACCAGCACCGGCGCATCGGCCGGGCCTTGAAGTTGAGGCCCTTGAATCTGATAGTGCAGTTCGCCATCGGCGAGTTGAACGAAAGCCACAGCCCTCTCCTTCAGACAGTCAAAGCATTGTGTTCGGCCACTGCGCGCGCGACCCAGACTTGGGCCTGGCCGAGGTAACGCGCAGGGTCAAGCAGATGATCCAGTTCAGCACTGCTCAGTTCGGCAGTCACTTGCGGCTCGTCGCCGAGTACCGCGCGCAGATGGCGCTGCTCGGCCACCGCGCGTTTGCAGCACTGCTCGAGCAAATGGTGCGCAGTGTCGCGCCCGACCCGTTGCGCGAGGACGATGCTCACCGCTTCGGCCAGCACCAGCCCTTGGGTCAATTCGAGGTTGCGCGCCATGCGCTCGGCATCGACCTCCAGACCATCGGCCAGCAGGCGCGCCTGTTGCAGCGCACCGGACACCAGGCAACAGATTTCCGGCAGGGTTTCCCATTCGGCATGCCACAGACCGAGACTGCGTTCGTGCTCCTGAGGCATGGCGCTGAACAACGTCGAGACCAGCCCCGGCACCCGCGTCGCCGCGCCGATCAATACCGCCGCGCCGACAGGATTGCGCTTGTGCGGCATGGTCGACGAACCGCCCTTGCCCGGTGCCGACGGTTCGAACACTTCCGCCGCCTCGGTCTGCATCAACAGGCTGACGTCGCGACCGAGTTTGCCGAGGCTGCCGGCGATCAAACCGAGTACCGCGCCGAACTCGACGATGCGATCACGCTGGGTGTGCCACGGTTGCTCGGGCAGTGTCAGTTGCAGTTCTTCGGCCAAGGCCTGGGCGATGGGCAACGCCTGACCGCCGAGCGCCGCGAGCGTGCCGGACGCACCGCCAAACTGCAGCACCAACAGACGAGGCTGGAGCTCGCGCAGACGCTGACGGCTGCGGGTCATCGCGCCAAGCCAACCGGCGACTTTCATGCCCAGAGTCACCGGTGTCGCGTGTTGCAGCCAGGTGCGCCCGGCCAGTGGCGTCGCCGCATGCTGCTGCGCCTGCGCAGCGAGCGCGTTGGCCAGTTGCGCCAGATCCGCGTCGATCAGTTCCAGCGCCTGACGCATTTGCAGCACCAGCCCGGAATCCATCACGTCTTGGCTGGTCGCGCCCAGATGCACATAACGCTCGGCCTCGACGTCGGTCGCAGCGATCTGCTTGCCCAAGGCCTTGACCAGGGGAATCGCCGAATTGCCCGCCGTGGCGATGGCGTCACCGAGCGCGGCGAAGTCATACAGACTGGCGTTGCATGCAGCCGCAATTGGGGCAACGGCAGAGGAAGGAATTACCCCGACCCGCGCCTCGGCCCGGGCCAGCGCCGCTTCGAAGTCGAGCATCGCCTGCACCCGGCCCTGATCGCAGAACACTTCGCGCATATCGCGGGCAGTAAAGTAGGCATCGAACAATTGATTGCCCGGTCGCTGAGTCATAAACAGTCCTTGCCGGCGCGGGCCTTCACGGCCCGCGCGCATCGGTTTAAAGATCGTGGTGCAAGTACGCCGCCTGTTTCGGCAGGCGCAGGCTGAACAGGAACGCCACTGCCATCATCACCGTAACGTACCAGTAGAAGGCGTTTTCCATGCCCCCGGCTTTCAGGCTCAGGGCCACGTATTCGGCCGAACCGCCGAAGATCGCGTTGGCCACCGCGTAGGCCAGACCCACGCCGAGCGCGCGGACTTCCGGCGGGAACATTTCGGCTTTCACCAGGCCGCTGATCGAGGTGTAGAAACTGACGATCGCCAGCGCCACGGTAATCAGCACAAAGGCCAGAATCGGGCTGCTGACGCTTTTCAGGCTCAACAGGATCGGCACGGTGAACAGCGTGCCGAGCGCACCGAACCAGAGCATCGAATTACGTTGACCGATCTTGTCGGCGAGCATGCCGAACAGCGGCTGCATGCACATATACAGGAACAGTGCGCCGGTCATGATGTAGCTGGCGGTCTTGGCATGCATGCCGGCGGTGTTCACCAGGTACTTCTGCATGTACGTGGTGAAGGTGTAGAAAATCAGCGAGCCACCGGCGGTGTAACCAAGCACGGTGATGAACGCGGCTTTATGATCACGGAACAGCGCACGGATGCTGCCGGCGTCCTTGTTCTCGCGCATTTCCTTGCTGGTGGTTTCTTTGAGCGAACGACGCAGGAACAGCGAGATCACCGCCGCCACCGCACCTACCACAAACGGAATCCGCCAGCCGTAGGCACGCAGTTCGTCTTCGCTGAGGAACTGCTGCAGGATCACCACCAGCAGCACCGCCAGCAGTTGGCCGCCGATCAGGGTCACGTACTGGAACGAGGCGAAGAACCCGCGCTGCCCCTTGAGCGCGACCTCACTCATGTAAGTCGCGGTGGTGCCGTATTCGCCCCCCACCGACAGACCTTGCAGCAGACGCGCGAACAGCAACAGCAGCGGCGCCCAGACGCCAATGCTGGAATAGGTCGGCAGGCAGGCGATGAGCAGCGAGCCGAAGCACATCATCAGCACCGAAATCATCATCGAGGTCTTGCGGCCCTTCTTGTCCGCCAGCCGACCGAAAATCCAGCCACCAATCGGGCGCATCAGGAACCCGGCAGCGAACACCCCGGCCGTGTTGACCAGTTGCACCGTGGGGTTATCGGAGGGGAAAAACGCCGGGGCGAAATAGATTGCGCAAAAGGCGTAGACATAGAAGTCGAACCATTCGACCAGGTTGCCGGACGAGGCACCGACAATCGCGAAGATGCGCTTGCTGCGCTCTTCGCCGGTGTAATGAGCGGTGGTAGTTGTCATTGTTTTTTACTCTGAGGGGACAGGTGAGAGTCTAGACACACTTCGCAACAGTCCCGTTCCACGATGAATCATCAACACTGCCATTCCCCTGTGGGAGCGGGCTTGCTCGCGAAAGCAGTGTGTCAGTCACCATCGATGTTGCCTGACATGACGCCTTCGCGAGCAAGCTCGCTCCCACAGGGGATGTGTGGTGATCTTCAGTAGTCGAAGAACACCGTCTCGGCGTCAGCGCCCTGCAAAATCACATTCCACTGATAAACCCCCGCCGCATCCGGCTTCGCCAGCAAGGTCGCACGACGCTCGGCCGGTACACATTCGAGCAGCGGATCATTCACGTTGGCCGGGTCGCCTTCAAAGTAGATGCGCGTCAGCAAGTGCTTGACCAAACCACGGGCAAACACCAGGACCACCAGGTGCGGGGCCTGGGTCGAGCCCTTCAGGCCTTCGACCGTGCCCGGTTTGATCGTGGTGAAACGGAAACGCCCTTCGGCGTCCACCGGCACCCGGCCGAAACCTTCGAAATGCGGGTCCAGCGGTTTGTCCTGCGCGTCTTCCGGATGCGCGTACTTGCCGGCGGCGTTGGCCTGCCAGACTTCGAGCATCGCGTCGTTGACCACATCGCCGTTGCCGTCAACGACTTGGCCGGTGATCGCCACGCGCTCGCCGAGGGTTTGTTCGACCGCGAGGTTTTCGCGGTTAAGCCAGGTCAGGCCGATGTGGTAGTACGGCCCGACGGTGTGGGACGTGGTGGCAGTCAGCGTCATCTTATTTCTCCATCGGCGTGGCATCGCGGCCGCGCAAGACGATGTCCCAGCGATAGCCGAGGGCGTAGGACGGAATGGTTTTTTCCAGATCGAAAGCGGCGATCAAACGTTCCTTGGCCGAGGTGTCCGGCACGCAGTTGTAGATCGGGTCGTAGGCGAGCAGCGGGTCGCCGGGGAAATACATCTGCGTCACCAGACGGGTGAGGATGCTCGGCCCGAACAGCGAAAAGTGAATGTGCGCCGGACGCCACGCGTTGTGGTGATTGCCCCACGGGTAAGCGCCTGGCTTGATGGTCTGGAACTGGTACCAGCCATCGGCGTCGGTCACGGTGCGGCCGGTGCCGGTGAAGTTCGGGTCCAGCGGTGCGTCGTGCAGATCACGCTGGTGGTTGTAGCGACCGGCGGCGTTGGCCTGCCAGATCTCCACCAGAATCCCCGGCACCGGCAGCCCGTTTTCGTCGAGCACGCGGCCGTGAATGATAATGCGCTCGCCCAACGGTTCGCCGTCGTGCTGGGCAGTCAGATCGTTGTCCTTCTCGGCGACGCGTTCGGCACCAATGGTCGGGCCGGTGATCTCCGATAACGAATGCGGCAGAAACACCAACGGCTTGGACGGCGAGCGCAGGTTGGTGGATTGATACGTCGGGTGCAGGTACTCAGGCTGGGTGCCTTCCTGCGGACGACGGTAGCCAGGCTTGTCAGTCATTTCGCTTTCCTCAGTTCTTATCAGTCGACGCGCTGCGTCAGACGCGTTCGATCGCCAGGGCCAGACCTTGGCCGACACCGACGCACATCGTCGCCAGACCTTTCTTGCCTTGAATCTTTTCAAGCTGATGCAACGCGGTCAGTACCAGCCGCGCACCGCTCATGCCCAACGGGTGCCCCAAGGCAATCGCGCCGCCGTTCGGGTTGACCTGCGCCGCGTCGTCCGCCAGCCCCAGCTCACGCAGCACCGCCAACCCCTGGCTGGCAAACGCTTCATTGAGTTCGATCACGTCGAAATCGCTGACCGCCACGCCGAGACGCTCGATCAGTTTGCGCACCGCCGGCACCGGGCCGATGCCCATGACGCGTGGCGCGACACCGGCGCTGGCCATACCGAGCACTTTGGCGCGGGCCGTCAGGCCATGTTTTTTCACCGCTTCGGCCGAAGCGAGAATCAGCGCGGCAGCACCGTCGTTGACGCCGGAGGCATTACCGGCGGTGACGGTTTTGTCCGGGCCGTTGACTGGTTTCAATTTGCTCAGCGCTTCAATCGTGGTGTCGGCGCGTGGATGTTCGTCCTGGCTGACCACGGTTTCGCCCTTCTTGTGGGCAATCCGCACTTCGACGATTTCCTCGGCGAAGTAGCCCGCAGCTTGTGCAGCGGCAGTGCGTTGCTGGCTGCGCAGGGCAAACGCATCCTGATCGGCGCGCGACACTTTATAGTCGTCGGCGACGTTGTCGGCAGTCTGTGGCATCGCGTCGACGCCGTACTGGGCCTTCATCAACGGATTGATGAAGCGCCAGCCGATGGTGGTGTCTTCGAGTTTCATGTTGCGTGAAAACGCCGCGTCAGCCTTGCCCATCACGAACGGCGCGCGGGACATCGACTCGACGCCACCGGCAATCGCCAGCTCCATCTCGCCGCTGGCAATCGCCCGGAACGCGGTGCCGATAGCGTCCATGCCCGAAGCGCAGAGACGGTTGAGGGTCACGCCCGGCACGCTGTCCGGCAGGCCGGCCAGCAGCAGCGCCATGCGCGCCACGTTGCGGTTGTCTTCGCCGGCCTGGTTGGCGCAGCCGAGGAACACTTCATCGATCGCGCTCCAGTCCACCGAAGGATTGCGCTCCATCAGCGCCTTGATCGGCACCGCGGCCAGATCGTCGGCGCGCACGGCAGACAGTCCGCCGCCGAAACGGCCGATGGGGGTACGAATCGCATCGCAGATATACACGTCACGCATCATGCTTCTCCCGGTGCCTGGCCGTGGGCGGCGGCGGTGCGTGCTTCGAGGTCGCGCAGCGCGGTCAGTTCGACCTCGGTCGGCTCGGCGGTGGTGGCTACATTGTCGGCAAAACGAATGGCCCAACCGGTGGCGGCAATCACTTGCTCGCGGGTCACGCCGGGGTGCAGCGCGGTGACCACGAATTCATGGCTGCCCGCTTCCGGCTCCATGATGCACAGGTCAGTGATGATCCCCACCGGGCCGGCGCCCGGCAGCCCCAGACGCTTGCGCGAATCGCCGCCCTCGCCGTGACCGACCGACGTGATGAAGTCGAGCTTGTCGACAAACGAGCGCGCCGACTGCTTGAGGATGATCAGCACACTTTTCGCTGAACCGGCGATCTCCGGCGCACCGCCGGCACCCGGCAAACGCACTTTCGGGGAAAAGTAATCACCGACTACGGTGGTATTGATGTTGCCGAAACGGTCGACCTGCGCGGCGCCGAGAAAACCGACGTCGATGCGTCCGCCCTGCAGCCAATAGCGAAAAATCTCACCGGTTGGTACGACGGTGTCGGCGGTTTCCGCCAGTTCGCCATCACCGATGGACAGCGGCAGCACGCTGGGCTTGGCGCCAATCGGCCCCGATTCGTAGATCAGCACCACGTCGGGCGACGAGGTCAGGCGCGCGAGGTTGGCGGCTTTCGACGGCAGGCCGATGCCGACGAAGCACACCGAGCCGTTCTTCAGGCGACGGGCCGCCGCGACGGTCATCATTTCATTGGTGGAGTACGTCATTACTTGGCCTCCGAAGCAGCGGCCAACTTGGCCTGGAACTCGCTGAAGTCAGCGCAGCCATGGATGTATTCGTTGAGCCACGCGGTAAACGTCTCACGGTCGCGGGCGATCGGGTCCCACGCCTGATAGAAACGATTGTCGCGTTCGGTGTAACCGTGGGCGTAGGACGGATGCGCGCCGCCGGGTACATGGCAGACCGCGCTCAAGGCCCAGGTCGGCAGCACGCAGGCGTTCATCGGCGCGTTGAGGTTATCGACGATTTCCTCGACGGTGACGATGCAGCGCTTGGCCGCCAGCGCCGCTTCTTTCTGCACCCCGAGAATGCCCCACAGCAGCACGTTGCCCTGGCGGTCGGCTTTCTGCGCGTGGATCACGGTCACGTCCGGACGCACCGACGGCACTGCCGCCAGCACTTCACCGGTGAACGGGCAAGTCACGGACTTGATCAGCGGATTGACCTTCGGCAGGTCGGAACCGGCATAGGCCCGCAATACTGCGAACGGCAGGCCGGAAGCGCCGGCGACGTAGGCATTGGCCAGGTCGGCGTGGCTGTGCTCTTCGATTTCCAGCGCATGCGGCCATTGCTTCTCGACCGCATCGCGCAGACGGTGCAGCGAACCCACACCCGGATTGCCGCCCCAGGAAAAGATCAGCTTGCGTGCACAACCGGCACCGATCAGTTGGTCGTAGATCAGGTCAGGCGTCATCCGCACCAGGGTCAGATTTTTCTTGCCCTGACGAATGATTTCATGACCTGCCGCCGTAGGGATCAGGTGAGTGAAGCCTTCGAGCGCGACGGTGTCACCGTCGTTGACGAATTGCTTCACTGCGTCGTGCAGCGAAAGGATCTCAGCCATGGAGCAGGCTCCCGTTTTTGTAGTGAATCGCCAGTGAAAAAAAGGCGCGAGGTTCAGCGCCGGAGTCACTGCAGATTAAGCCGCGAAAAATCGCCAAACAATCCGATAATCGACTGAGTGTTCGTTTATCGAACAGATTGTTATCACCCTAACAATCAACAGCAAAAGCATCGCGAGCAGGCTCACTCCTACATTTGGAATGCGTTCCCCCTGTAGGAGTGAGCCTGCTCGCGATGAGGCCTGCCAGTTCAATGAAGATCTACAGACCTGACCTCAAGTCGCATCCGCATGACTCACCATGCCTTTGATCACCACCGCCGTCGTCGCCAACGCCGCCGGAATCACCAGCGCCGTCAACACCTGCTCGAAATTCCAGCCCAGGCCCAGCAACGTCGCGCCCATCCACGCCCCGAGAATCGCGCCAAAGCGGCCAATCCCCAGCATCCATGAAACACCCGTCGCCCGGCCCTGGGTCGGATAAAACCGCGCCGCCAGCGAAGGCATCGCCGATTGCGCGCCGTTGACGCACATCCCCGCCACCAGCACCAAGGTCGCCAGCAACGTGATGTTGCCCAGGCTCTGCCCCACCGCGTAGGCAAACACCCCGGCCAGCAGGTAGAAAGTGCCGATGACCTTGTGCGGATTGAAGCGATCCATCGCCCATCCCACAGCCACTGCACTCAACACCCCACCGAACTGGAACAGCGCGCCAATGAACGCCGCCTGCTCCATGCTCGCGCCGCTGTCACGCATCAGGGTCGGCAACCAACTGGTCAGCAGATAAACGATGACCAGGCCCATGAAGTAGGTCAGCCACAGCAGCAAGGTGCCGGCGCTGTAGGTGCCGGAGAAAATCACCGCGAATACGTTGCGTGCCTTGACGGTTTTCTGTTCCGGTACGCTGAAACTCGACGCTTGGGCCACAGTGACCGGATCGATCGGCGACAAGGTCTTGCGCACTTTGTCGGCGCCGCGATTGCGCACCACCAGATAACGCGCCGATTCCGGCAACCAGAACAGCAGCACCACCGCGAGAATCAGCGGCAGGATTCCGCCGATCAGCAGCAGGCTGTGCCAGCCGAACGCCGGGATCAGCTTCGCCGAAATGAAGCCGCCACCGGCCATGCCGAGGTTGAAGCCACAGAACATGCTGGTCACCAGCAACGACTTCTTGCGCTCCGGGGTGTATTCCGAAAGCAGCGTAGTGGCGTTGGGCATGCCGGCGCCGAGGCCCAGGCCGGTGAGGAAACGCAGCACCAGCAGTTGCTCCACGTTGGTGCTGTACGCCGAGGCCAGGCTGAAAGCGCCGAACAACAGGACGGCGCCGACCAGCACGACTTTGCGCCCGAAGCGGTCAGCCAGAGGGCCGGAGCCCAGAGCGCCGAAGACCATGCCGATCAACGCGGCGCTCATCACCGGGCCAAGACTGGCGCGGTCGATGCCCCAGTCCTGCGATAACGCCGGAGCGATGAAACCCATCGCGGCGGTGTCGAGGCCATCGAGAAACACAATGAGGAAACACAGGATCACCACCCGCCACTGATAGCGCGAGATCGGTTGGGCGTTGATGAAGGTCTGCACGTCGAGGCAGCGACCTACAGCGGACTGAGGCTGGTTCATTATTTTTATTCCACGCAAAAAACGCAGTCGAACGACGGCCGGCCACAGACTGGCACGGACTCAAGAATAGAAGGCTGGAATCAGCTGTTGCGGTGAACCCGGCAACACGGGCGGAAGTGGCGACAGTCGGGGAGCATGCACATGGAGAGTTGCCTCTTGTCATTATTATGGGAGTCGACAATCCGGCAGGCTCATTCACATCTGCGCCGGATGACGCTGCCGCGACATTAATGATCCGAGGGTTTTAGCGTCAATTCGATAAACGCAACACTGTGCGTTTATCGAACAGCTTCATCAGGCGAACAACTGCGCGCTGAGGTCGCGGCTGGCACTGAGCAGGCCCGGCAGAAAGCGTTGTTCCAGCTCGGTGCGACTGACGCGACCGGCGTGGGTACTGACGTTGAGCGCCGCGACCACCTGACCCGACGCGTCGTAGACCGGCACGGCAATCGAACGCAGGCCCTGCTCGAGTTCCTGATCGACGATGCACCAGCCCTGCTGCCGCACTTCCTGCAGGCATTCGAGCAGACTTTCCGGGGTGTGCAGGGTGCGGCTGGTCTTGGCCACCAGTTCGGCGTGGTCGAGGTATTCACCCAGCGAGGTGTCGTCCAGCGCCGCCAGCAGGATGCGCCCCATCGACGTGCAATAGGCCGGCAGACGCCCGCCCACCGACAGGTCGACCGAAATCAGCCGCTGGGTGGTCGCCGAGCGGGCGATATAAAGAATGTCGTCACCTTCCAGCGTGGCCATGTTGCAGGCTTCGTGCAGTTGCTCGCTCATGCGGTCGAGATACGGCTGCGCGGAAACCGCCAACGGCGTCGAGGACAGATACGCGTGGCCGAGAGTCAGCACTTTGGGCAGCAGCGAGTACGTTCGGCCATCGGTGGTGGCGTAACCCAGTTTGATCAAGGTGTGCAGGCAACGGCGCACAGCCGCGCGGGGAATTTCCGTGCGGTGGCTGATCTGCGCGATAGTCAGGTGCCGCTTGCGCTCCTGAAACGCCTGCACCACCGCCAGACCGCGGGCCAGGGAGGTCATGAAATCCGGATCGCCGGTCAGCGCCTGAATACGCTTGGCCGGCGAAGCGACGATCGGCGGCGCTACGGAAGTGAAGGAGTTGCGCATTTGATCGTTCATTTCTTGTCCTTTTTCCGACACGGATCAATGGCTATACAAGCGGCTCGCCAGCAGATACACAAGGGCCGGGACGCCAAGATTGGGCGATTATCGAACCACCGACCGATTATCGCAATCGCCTGCCTCCCGGCCTTACTCGGCCTTGAGGCAATATTCTCTAAACTTTTTCGAGCCGCTGAAGCGGTCCGTTAGTTGTTCGACTTAATGACGCCAGAAACACAACACGGGGCCATAACGGTTTGGCTCGACTCTAACTACTGATAAAAAACGTCAGTCACAAAACAATCACACATCCAGAACCGTTTTTAACTTGGCAAAGATAGTCATTCCCGAATCGACCGCTATAATGCATCTCAGTGGCGCCCCGTGTTATTCGCCGAGACCGCCACCTGCCGACGCGATGCCAATCGCCGACAGCCCCGGCCAGCGCTGACGCGCATGACTCATGCAACGCCAGCACTCGCTGAAACAGGAAACTGATGCTGCGTCAGTTTTAATCTGGTGCCGTAGCCGCCTGCAACATGGAAGTCTTGATCGCCCCGCCGATAACACCAATGCCCGTCCGGGCATGACCTGTCGGTGGATCCGCTCAATCGATTCGTTGCAGTGCGTTTCACCAGACATTTATCTCAACTCAAACAGGTAGCACTGTGACGAAAGACGAACTGCGCGCGGAACTTGAGCGCCAGGAACAACGTTACAAGGAAGTTTACGGCGGGGAAGTCACCACCTACGCCGCTCAACCAGAACCGGAACGCAAGGCATGGCGTAAACGCCCCACTGTTCAGGATCAGGTTTTCCAGCAAGAACTGAAAAAGATGGAAGAAGAACTCAAAACCGAAGAGCCATGACCGGACGATCCTGAGTTTTCGAGGGTTTGCGTCGGCACCGGTTACAAGCGCGGTGAAACGACGATGCCTTGCGCGCCCGCTACCCGCGGGCAGCGGCCACCTCCCCCGTCGTGCACGGGAATGGAGCGTGTCTTACACGTTTCAGAGATATTTCACACAAGTGTTCGAGCCGCCTCCGGCCTCGGTAAAAACCTTGGCTGAGCGCTATTTTTTTAGGCTAATCAAGAGCTTGCAAAACCCTGCAATTCACTCGGCCATTGCACCTTGCAACAATTTAATTCATCGAAGTGGGCTACCGATGAGCAGGTAGGGGATCGATTTCCAGTCTTTTCTGGCATAATCGCGCCCCCTTATGACCGGGTCAGAAAACCTTCATGATCGATTTATTCAGCGGACTGGATGCTTGGGTGCTTGTGAGCCTCTTGCTCGCCCTGACGTTTGTCCTCGCCTTCGAGTTCATCAATGGATTTCATGACACCGCTAACGCGGTAGCCACTGTTATCTACACCAAAGCCATGCCGCCTCACCTGGCGGTGTTCTTCTCCGGTGTGTTCAATTTCCTCGGCGTATTGCTGGGCGGCGTTGGCGTGGCGTATGCCATTGTTCACCTGCTGCCGGTGGAACTGCTGATCAATGTGAACACCGGCCATGGCCTGGCGATGGTGTTTTCGTTGCTCGCCGCAGCCATCGCCTGGAACCTGGGCACCTGGTACTTCGGTATCCCGGCGTCGAGTTCGCACACCCTGATCGGCTCGATCCTCGGTGTCGGCCTGGCCAATGCTCTGATCAACGACATTCCGCTGGCTGACGGCGTGAACTGGCAGAAAGCGATCGACATCGGTGCCTCGCTGGTGTTCTCGCCAATGGCCGGTTTCCTCGTCGCAGCCCTGGTGCTGATCGGCCTGAAATGGTGGCGCCCGCTGTCGAAGATGCACAAGACGCCGGAACAGCGCCGCAAGATCGACGACAAGAAGCACCCGCCGTTCTGGAATCGCCTGGTACTGGTGATGTCAGCGATGGCCATGAGCTTCGTGCACGGCTCCAACGATGGTCAGAAAGGCATCGGCCTGATCATGCTGGTGCTGATCGGTATCGTGCCGGCGCAGTTCGTCCTTGACCTGAACAGCACCACCTACCAGATCGAACGCACGCGTGATGCGACCCTGCACCTGAGCCAGTTCTACCAGCGCAACGCATCCACCCTCGGCGAGTTCCTGGCCCTGGGCAAAAGCGTGGAAGGCGATCTGCCGGAGAAGTTCCGCTGCAACCCGCAGCAGACCGAACCGACCATTTCCGCCCTGCTGCATACCCTCAAAGGTGTATCGGACTACCACTCGCTGCCGGCCGAAAGCCGCATCGAAGTGCGTCGCTACCTGCTGTGCCTGGACGATACCGCGAAGAAAGTCGCCAAGCTGCCGGGCCTCGAAGCCCGCGAAAAGGCTGACCTGGACAAACTGCGCAAAGACCTGACCACCACCACCGAATACGCCCCGTTCTGGGTGATTCTGGCGGTTGCCCTGGCTCTGGGCCTGGGCACCATGATCGGCTGGAAACGCGTGGTTCTGACCATCGGCGAGAAGATCGGCAAGCAAGGCATGACCTATGCCCAAGGCATGTCGGCCCAGATCACCGCCGCGAGCATGATCGGCCTGGCCAACATCTTCAGCCTGCCAGTGTCGACCACTCACGTGCTGTCCTCGGGCGTGGCCGGTACCATGGTTGCTAACAAGAGCGGCCTGCAAGGTGGCACCGTGCGCACCATTCTGCTGGCGTGGGTACTGACCCTGCCGGCGACTGTGGCGCTGTCGGCTGGTTTGTTCTGGTTGGCTTCGAAGGCTCTGGGTAGTTGATAGACGGCTTCAAGCTTTGATGAAAAGGCGCGATTCGAGAGGATCGCGCCTTTTTTTGGTTTGGGATTTTGGATTTGGGGGCATATCCGTTTCTGCGGGTGTTGCCGCTGGCGGTTTCGCTCTTACAGCGAGTCCCTTTTTCAAACGCCAAAAAGGAACCAAAAGGCTTTGCCCCGGCGTACGGCACTTCGCTGGGGCTCAGTGTTCCCTCGCTACGGTGTCCATCAGGGGGCATCGCCTACGGTTTGCTTCGCTGCACCTCCTCTCGATGTATGCGGCTTCGCCGCACGGCGCTGCGCGCCTACCCCCTGATGAACACCTTCGCTCGGCCTGCCGAAGGGGCTGGAGATCAAGAGCAACATCAAGAGCCAGAGCCAGAGCCAGAGCCAGAGCCAGAGCCAGAGCAAAAAATTGCAGCCTTCGTCAGCTTCACATGGGTAACGGAGTGCAGTCATTTTGAGATTGATTGGCTGGTCGGCCGCCATCGCGAGCAGGCTCGCTCCTACAGTGGGAATGGGTGTGGTCAATGGGGGATTGGTTGGCTCGTAGGCCGCCTTCGCTGGCAGGCCAGCTCCCACAGTTAGAGTGGGTGTGTTCAGTTGGGGATTGGTCGGCCGTCAGGCCGCCTTCGCTGGCAGGCCAGCTCCCACAGTTGGAGTGAGTGTGTTCAGGTGGGGATTGGTCGGCTCGTAGGCCGCCTTCGCTGGAAGGCCAGCTCCCTCAGTGGGAATGGGTGTGTTCAGTGGGGGATTGGTTGGCTCGTAGGCCGCCTTCGCTGGCAGGCCAGCTCCCACAGTGGGAGTGGGTGTGTTCAGTTGGGGATTGGTCGGCTCGTAGGCAGCCTTCGCTGGCAGGCCAGCTCCCACAGTGGGAATGGGTTTGGTCAATGGGGGATTGGTCGGCTCATACGCCGCCTTCGCTGGCAGGCTCACTCCTACAGTGGGAATGGGTGTGGTCAGTGAGGGATTGGTCGGCTCATACGCCGCCTTCGCTGGCAGGCCAGCTCCCACAGTGGGTATGGGTGTGGTCAGTGAGAGATTGGTCGGCTCGTAGGCCGCCATTGATGGCAGGCCAGCTGCCACAGTTGGAATGGGTGCATTCAGTTGAAGATTGGTCGGCTCGCAGGCCGCCATCGCGAGCAGGCGAAGGCCTACAGTTTAGATTTGTGTACACCGCACGCGGCAAAGCCGCCCCACTCAACAGGATGAGCGTTAGCTCGGCTGCAGCTCTTGATCTTCAGGCCCCGTCGGCAGGCTGAGTGGAGGGATTCATCCGGGGGTGGGAGCGCAGCGACCGTTTGGCGCAGCCAAACACATCGAGAGGAGGTGCAGCGAAGCAAACCGTAGGCGATGCCCCCGGATGGATCCCGGAGCGAAGGAACCCCGAGCCTTAGCGAGTGGGCCGAACGTTGGGGCAAGACTTTTTGGTTACTTTTGAGGCGTTTGTCAAAAGTGACTCGCCGTAAGGGCGAAACCGCCAGCCGCAGCCCCCAAAGAAACGGATATCCACACCCCCCAACCAGAACATGGTCGGCCCAAAGGCCGCCAAGAAGACAAAAAAAAGGGCAACCGAAGTCGCCCAAAATGCCTTGCGTGCTCATCAAATCCAGAAAGACCTACTTCTTGCGCTTATTCGCATCCTTCCAGATAAAAAATCCAAACCCTGCAAAAAACAGAACCATGAGCCCTACGGTCAGAACCCCGGCAAACACCACGTTATCGAAAAACATGACTGTGGCCTCCTGGCCCCTGCTTTGCTGCGATGGAACTAAGTTAACCAATCACGCAGGCGCAGAAATTGACCAGGATCAAGTCCGGTCAACACAAGGGATAAAGGCGGGAAAATAACTGACCTGCATCAAAGGATGCGGAGGGAGATCAACGCTTTTTCGGTTTCTTTTTCGGCTTTTTCTTGGCATTTCCCAACGGCATCGCCTGCTCGAAGGCCTTGCGCACTTCATTCAGACGTTTCTCGTTGAGGTCATGCACCCGCTTGGCGCGTTCGGTGCTGAGGTCGATCAGTTTGTCGTCTTGGCTCATGGCGCTCGATGCATCGCTTGAAGAAATCACAACTGCCGCAACCGGCAGGACTGCGCCAATCATGCAGCCTCACGCCAGCGCTGACCAGTCGCCAGCACCCACGCGTGATCACAATTGATGTAAATGAGGCGGATCAGATCTCGATATCGACCCACAATCCCTGACGCGGCTGATCTTCCATCAGCGGCACCACCGGCACAGTATTGTCGGCATTGAGCTCGGTGCCAGGCACGGCGAGGTGTTCTTCCGGGTCTTCGTCGGCTTCGCGCCGGCGGCGATCGCGTTCCTGCTGGCGACGCTGTTCTTCACGCGCCAGTAGCCGATCCTCTTCCGGATCGCGCTTTTGCAGATCGATCGTGCTTTCGTTGGAGCTTTCCTGCACCGGCACCACCGGAGGAATGTCCGGCCGCTGGCGAATCGGATCCTGCTGGGAAGTGATTGGCACAGCGCTCAGGGGGAGCATCGGTGGCAGCATATAAAGGGTCTCCTGTCAGCAGGCTATCGGCTTGAGCGAAGGTGGCTTGAGCCGCTGGTCGCAAACTTGTGACCGGGTTGGCACTCACAGGTGCCGCAAGCCTTCGAAAAACCGACGCATGACCTAATCTTCCCTTTGCAGTTAAAAGCCGGGAGCGGCTGCTAATCCTTTGGCCTCAGGGCCTCATTCCGTTAAGATAGCCCGCTTTTTCAAGGTGGGAGTCAGGCAGCATGGCGCAGCAGTATCAACCGGGGCAACGCTGGATCAGTGACAGCGAAGCAGAGCTTGGTTTAGGCACCGTTCTGGCACAGGACGGCCGCTTGTTGACCGTGCTTTACCCGGCCACTGGCGAAACCCGCCAGTACGCGCTACGGAATGCGCCCCTCACCCGCGTGCGGTTCTCGCCGGGTGACACCATTACTCACTTCGAAGGCTGGAAGATGACCGTGCGCGAAGTCGACGACGTCGACGGGCTGATGGTCTATCACGGCCTCAACGGGCAGAACGAAGCGGTCACCCTGCCGGAAACCCAGCTGTCGAACTTCATTCAGTTCCGACTGGCCAGCGACCGTCTGTTCGCCGGGCAAATCGACCCGCTGTCGTGGTTCTCCCTGCGTTACAACACCCTGGAACACACCAGCCGCCAGTTGCAGTCCTCGCTCTGGGGCCTGGGCGGTGTGCGTGCGCAGCCGATCGCGCACCAGTTGCACATTGCCCGTGAAGTCGCCGACCGCATCGCGCCGCGGGTTCTGCTGGCCGACGAAGTGGGTCTGGGTAAAACCATTGAGGCCGGTCTGGTGATCCATCGCCAACTGCTCTCGGGCCGCGCCAACCGCGTGCTGATCCTCGTCCCGGAAAACCTGCAGCACCAGTGGCTGGTGGAAATGCGCCGCCGCTTCAACCTGCAGGTTGCGCTGTTCGACGAAGAACGCTTCATTGAAAGCGATGCCAGCAACCCGTTCGAAGACACCCAACTGGCGCTGGTGGCGCTCGAGTGGCTGGTCGAAGACGAGAAAGCCCAGGACGCACTGTTCGCCGCCGGTTGGGACCTGTTGGTGGTCGACGAAGCCCACCACCTGGTCTGGCACGAAGACAAGGCCAGTCCGGAATACACCCTGGTCGAGCAGCTCGCTGAAACAATTCCCGGCGTGCTGCTGCTCACCGCCACCCCGGAACAACTCGGTCAGGACAGCCACTTCGCCCGTCTGCGCCTGCTCGACCCGAACCGTTTCCATGATCTGGCCGCGTTCCGCGCCGAGAGCGACAACTATCGCCCGGTGGCCGAAGCCGTTCAGGAACTGCTGGACAAGGGGCGCCTGTCGCCCGAAGCGCACAAGACCATCCACGGTTTCCTCGGCAACGAAGGCGAAGCCCTGCTGACCGCGGTCAATGATGGCGACACCGAAGCCAGCGCCCGTCTGGTGCGCGAGCTGCTCGACCGCCACGGCACCGGCCGCGTGCTGTTCCGCAACACTCGCGCGGCGGTGCAGGGGTTCCCGGAACGCAAACTGCATCCGTACCCGCTGCCGTGCCCCGACGAATACCTTGAGCTGCCGCTGGGCGATCACGCCGAGCTGTACCCGGAAGTCAGCTTCCAGGCCCAGCCGGACGCCAGCGAAGAAGAGCGCTGGTGGAAATTCGACCCGCGTGTCGAGTGGCTGATCGATCAGCTGAAAATGCTCAAGCGCACCAAAGTGCTGGTGATCTGCGCCCACGCCGAAACCGCGATGGACCTCGAAGACGCGCTGCGCGCGCGCTCCGGCATCCCGGCCACGGTGTTCCATGAAGGTATGAACATCCTCGAGCGTGACCGCGCCGCCGCCTACTTCGCCGACGAAGAGTTCGGCGCGCAGGTGCTGATCTGCTCGGAAATCGGCAGCGAAGGTCGCAACTTCCAGTTCGCTCACCACTTGGTGCTGTTCGATCTGCCGTCGCACCCGGACCTGCTCGAGCAGCGGATCGGCCGTCTCGACCGGATCGGCCAGAAACACATCATCGAGCTGCACGTGCCGTACCTGGAAACCAGCCCGCAAGAGCGTCTGTTCCAGTGGTACAACGAGGCGCTGAATGCATTCCTCAACACCTGCCCGACCGGCAACGCCTTGCAGCATCAGTTCGGCCCACGCCTGCTGCCGCTGCTCGAAGAAGCTGACGACGTCGAGTGGCAAGCGCTGATCGACGAAGCGCGCACCGAGCGCGAGCGTCTGGAACAAGAGCTGCACACTGGCCGCGACCGCCTGCTGGAACTCAATTCCGGCGGCGCTGGCGAAGGTGACGCGCTGGTTGAAGCGATCCTTGAGCAGGACGATCAGTTTGCCCTGCCGATCTACATGGAAACCCTGTTCGATGCGTTCGGCATCGACAGCGAAGACCATTCGGAAAACGCCCTGATCCTCAAGCCAAGCGAGAAGATGCTCGACGCCAGCTTCCCGCTGGGCGATGACGAAGGCGTGACCATCACTTACGACCGCAATCAGGCGCTGTCGCGTGAAGACATGCAGTTCATCACCTGGGAACACCCGATGGTGCAGGGCGGCATGGACCTGGTGCTGTCCGGCTCGATGGGCAACACCGCCGTCGCGCTGATCAAGAACAAGGCGCTGAAACCGGGTACCGTGCTGCTGGAACTGCTCTACGTCAGCGAAGTGGTGGCCCCGCGTTCGCTGCAACTGGGCCGCTACCTGCCGCCGGCCGCCCTGCGCTGCCTGCTCGATGCCAACGGCAACGACCTGTCGCCACGGGTCTCGTTCGAAACCTTGAACGACCAGCTCGAAAGCGTGCCACGTGCCAGCGCCAACAAGTTCATCCAGGCCCAGCGCGATCAGCTGACGCCACGGATCAACGCCGGCGAAGACAAGATCACCCCGCGTCACGCCGAGCGCGTGGCTGAGGCCCGTCGTCGTCTGGCTGCCGATACCGAAGAAGAACTGGCGCGCCTGACCGCGTTGCAAGCGGTCAACCCGACCGTGCGCGACAGCGAACTGGATGCGTTGCGCAAGCAGCGTGAACAGGGTCTGGCGATGCTCGATAAAGCGGCGCTGCGCCTGGAAGCGATCCGGGTGTTGGTGGCGGGCTGAGTCCGCTGCTCCAACGCTATAAATGAAAAGGCCCGCAGTGATGCGGGCCTTTTTGTTTGCCTGATATTTATCGGGTGATGCTGATGGCCTCTTCGCGAGCAAGCCCGCTCCCACATTCGAGCGCATTTCCTCCTGAAAGAACCCGGTCAACTGTGGGAGCGGGCTTGCTCGCGAAGGCGATCATGCCGTCGCCGCAGAACCCACAGGCTCAACCACAGCCACCAACCCCTCTCTCATCCGCTGCGCATCGCGCACAAAACACCGCGCTGCCAGAAACAGAAATACCATGGTAAAGAACAGTGCCACCGGTATCAGGTACATCGCGTCATGCAGGCCCACTGCCTTGAACGCCTCGGTCATCTGCTCAGCCCCCGCCGAGAGCATCGCCGATTTGGCAAAGTGATCGGACAAGGCCCCCACCACCACCGGCCCCAGTCCGCCGCCGAGCAGGTACAACCCGGCAAAGAACAGCGCCATCGCCGTCGCCCGCAGGCGCGGTTCGACCACGTCCTGAATCGCCGTGTACACGCAGGTGTAGAAGTTATAGGCAAACAGCCAGCCGACGCTGAACACCGCGACGAACACGCCGATCTCGACCCGGCCCGCATGCAGCGCCCACGCCGTGCACACGGTCGAGATGATCAGGCTGAACCCGGCAAACAGCAGCCGGCCATTGGCGACCCGTTGATGGATCTTGTCGGCGATCCAGCCGCCGAGGGTCAGGCCGATCAACCCGGTGATACCCACGATCACCCCGGTCGCAACCGCCGCTTCCTGCAACGGCATCAGGAAATACCGCTGCAGCATCGGCACCAGAAACGAGTTGCAGGCATAGGTCGCGAAGTTGAAACACAAACCCGCCATCACCAGCCAGAGGAAGGTTGGCACGGCAAGAACCCGGCGGATCGGCTTGTCGACCCTCTCCTGGGACACCTGCACGGTTTCCGCCGCACCGCGTTTAGGCTCCTTGATGAAGAACATGAACACTGCGAGGATCAGCCCCGGCACCGCCGCGATAAAGAACGGCGCGCGCCAGCTGTCGAACGCCTTGACCATCGCGCCGATGGTAAAAAACGCCAGCAGCAGCCCCAACGGCAGGCCGAGCATGAAAATGCCCATCGCCCGTGCCCGACGGTGCGCCGGGAACAGGTCGCCGATCAACGAGTTGGCCGCCGGCGCATAACTGGCTTCGCCAATGCCGATGCCCATGCGCACCAGCAGAAAACTCCAGAAGCTGCCGACCAGCCCGTTGACCGCCGTCAGCGCGCTCCAGGTCGCCAGGCCCCAGCCCATCAGTTTGCTGCGCGAGCCGGTGTCGGCCATGCGCCCCAGCGGCAGGCCGGCAATCGCATACACCAGGGTGAACGCAGTGCCGACGATCCCCAGTTGAAAGTCGCTGAGGTGCCATTCCATGCGGATTGGCTCGATGATGATCGCCGGAATGGTGCGATCGAAGAAATTGAACAGGTTGGCAAGGAACAACAGGAACAGAATGCGCCAGGCATTCGCCGCTTGGGTCGAGTTCTGCATGGGTCCGTCTCTTTATTGTTATAGGGCTTCACTGCCGTCGCATCCGAGCCCGGAACCTGCAATCTAGACAGGCGGCTCAGGGCTGTCTGTGATCATTCGTCAGCCTGATGACGGGCCATGGCACTGTAACGAAACGTAAGCCCTTGATAACTCAGCAATCCCCGATAAACCGGGGCTTTCACGGCAAAACCCGGCTACAAAAAAATACTTTCGCGCCCCCCTTCCCAAGTTCATGGCGAAGCCTAGAATAGCCGCCGAATCCGTCCGGATTCGCCGATCAATCCCTTTGATGCCCTCCCCCATGTCCGAAGTCAGTCCGTGTCTGAATTGCGGTGCCTGTTGTTCCCATTTTCGTGTGTCTTTTTTCTGGGGTGAATGCGCTTCCTCCGGCGGTACGGTGCCCGATGAACTGGTCACGCAGATCAGCCCCAGCCGGGTGGCGATGAACGGCACCGACTGCAAATCACCGCGGTGTACTGCGCTGGTCGGTGAGGTCGGCAGCCAGGTGCAGTGCTCGATTTACGAACAGCGCTCCAGCCCCTGCCGTGAATTCGAATCGTCCTGGGAAAACGGCGAACAGAATGTCGACTGCGACAAGGCCCGTGCACGCTTCGGCCTGCCGCCTCTGCAACCGGACTGGGCCGAGATCCCTTTTGAACAAAGCGCCTGACGCTTAGCGCAAAACGCTATGACGCTAATGTCGAAATCATTAGCGCCAATGTGCCACTACGCCTTGCACCCCACAAACGGCCTCTATACTGCTGTCATTCGCCTGCGTTAATCGCGCAGTCAGGACGACTTCAGAGACGGGGCATGCTATGGAGTGGCTTGGTTTGCAGTTTGTTACCGAGCTGCCGGAGAGCGGGCAGGTCATTCTTGATTGCACACATAACCCCTTGCTGGTGCTGGTGGCCTATCTGGTCGCCTGCGCTGCGAGTTTTGCCACCCTCGACATGGCCGAACGGGTCGGCCACGCCGAAGACCCGGGCTCGCAACGGGTGTGGCGCTGGATCGGCGCCACCTGCCTGGCCGGCGGCATCTGGGCCATGCACTTTATCGCCATGCTGGCGTTCCAGGCGCCGATCGAAATTCACTACGACCTGGCGATCACCCTGTTTTCCCTGCTGATCGCCCTGCTCGCCTCGTGGCTTGCGATGCACACCTTGAGCACCCCGCAACCCAGCCTGGTGCACTACCTGAAAACCGCCATCGTCATCGGCCTGGGCATCGCCGGCATGCATTACGTTGGCATGGCGGCGATGCACTCGGTGGCTACCGCATATTACCAGCCCGTGCTGTTCTGCCTGTCGATCCTGATTGCCATTGGCGCCAGCTACGCCGCGCTGTGGGTCGCCGGTTATTTGCGTGAAGGTAGCGGCCGGTTTCATCAATTGCTCAAATACACCGCCGCGGTGATCCTCGGCGCCGGCATCATCAGCATGCATTTCACCGCAATGGCCGCGCTGCACCTGGTGTTGCCCGAAGGCACAGCGCCGACGCTGAGTGCCGAAACCAACCACCTGCAATTGGGCCTGACGGTCGCGCTGATCATCCTGCTGATTCTGGGCAGCGCGATCAGTGCGGCGCTGGCCGACAAGAAGCTGCAGAGCAAGGAACACGACCTGCGCCGGGTCAATGCCCTGCTCGGCCAGCTCGATCAGGCGCGGATGTCCCTACAGCAAGTGGCCAACTACGACGCCCTGACCAACCTGATCAATCGCCGAGGCTTCAATCAGATCTTCGCCGAGAAGCTCAGCCAGAAAACCAGCGAAGGCGGCATGCTCGCGGTGATGTTTCTCGACATCGACCACTTCAAGCGGATCAACGACAGCCTCGGGCATGACGCCGGTGACGCCTTGCTCAAAGTCATCGCCCATCACATCAAGAGTTCGGTGCGCAGCCATGAAGACGTGGTTGCACGTTTTGGCGGCGACGAGTTCTGCATCCTGATTGGCCTGCACGACCGCGAAGAAGCGCGCACCATGGCGCAACGGATCATGCAGAAAATGAAGGAGCCGATCGAGCTGGCCGGACGGCGTATGGTGATGACCACGAGCATCGGCATCAGCCTGTTCCCCGACGATGGCACCACCTGCGAAGAGCTGCTCAAGCATGCGGATCTGGCGCTGTATCAGTCCAAGGGCGCCGGGCGTAACGGTCTGCATTTTTTCAGTTCGAACATGAAGACCCGCGCCAGCCTTGAACTGCAACTGGAAGAAGAGCTGCGCCAGGCCCTGCGTGAAGAACACGGGCTGACGCTGTATTACCAACCGATCTTCGAACTGAAAACCGGCCGGGTGACCAAACTCGAAGCATTGATTCGCTGGCAGCACCCGGTGCATGGCCTGCTGGCTCCGGACCGTTTTATTGCGATTGCCGAAACCAACGGCCTGATCGCCGAACTGGACAACTGGGTGCTGCGCAGGGCCTGCACCGACCTTGGCGAACTGACGCGCCATGGCTGCGACGAACTGAAAATCGCCTGGAACTGCTCGCCACTCAACCTCGCCCGGGAAGAGCTGGCCGACGAAATCGAAAGTGCGCTGCGCAGCGCCGGAGTCGCACCCGAGCGGCTGGAACTGGAGGTCACGGAAAACGCGCTGATGGGCAACATCGCCAACACCCTGGTGCTGTTGCGGCAGATTCGCGCGCTTGGCGTGTCGTTGTCGATTGACGATTTCGGCACCGGCTATTCATCGCTGGCCTACCTCAAGCGCCTGCCGCTCAACACGCTGAAGATCGACCGCTCGTTCATCCTCGACATCCCCACGGCAACCGCCGACATGGAGATCGTCCAGGCAATCATCGTCATGGCCCACACCCTGCATTTACAGGTGGTGACCGAAGGCGTGGAAAGCCTGGAGCAATACGAGTTTCTTGAACGCTCGGGTTGCGACTTCATTCAGGGCTATCTGCTCAGCCGCCCGGTGCCGCTGGACGAATTACGCCCGGTGCTGGAAGAAATCAATCAACGCAAGCACTCCCACGCGGTCAATCCGCTGAGTCTGGCGCGCGGTACATTTGAACCAGTGTCGCTGGATCCTTGTGCAAAAAGCCCTGCGCCCCATGCAGGCGCATCAGTTGTGCGGCCAATCCGCTGATCGGCGTGGCCGAACCCTGTTCGCGCGAAAATTTAACCGCCGTATCGAGATCCTTGAGCAGCGTGCGCACGTGCCATTTCACCGGTTCGAAACGGCTCTCGGCCATTTGCGGGGCGAGGATCTGCAACGGTTTCGAATCGGCAAAGCCACCGGCCAGCGCTTCGGCGATCAGGCTGGCATCGACCCCGGCCTGCTCGGCCAGCGCCACCACTTCGGCGATCACCAGCGCATTGCAGGCGACGATCATCTGATTGCAGGCCTTGGTCACTTGCCCCGCGCCAACGCCACCCATGTGCGTGACGCGCTGGCCGAGGTTGAGCAGCACGGGGCGTATTCGCTGCAGATCCTCCGCGGCACCACCGACCATGATTGCCAGGCTGCCCGCCTCGGCGCCGACCACACCGCCGGACACCGGTGAATCGAGCCAGGCCATGCCGGTCCGGTCTGCCAACTCGGCCGCCATCTCACGCGTGGCGGTTGGTTCGAGGCTGGAAAAGTCCACCAGCAACTGGCCTGTTTTCGCACCTTCAGCGACACCGCCGGCGCCAAACACCACCTCGCGCACGACCGTCGTGTCAGCCAGACACAGCATCACCACGTCCGCGTGTTCGCACAACTGCGCCGGGGTCGCGACTTGCCGGGCGCCGGCTTCAACCAGTGGCGCGCACTTGGCCGGGTTGCGATTCCACACGGTCAGCGGGTAACCCGCCGCCAGCAGACGACGGCACATCGGCAGGCCCATCAGGCCGATTCCGGCAAACCCCAACGAAGGTAGCGTTGACATCATTTTGCCTCTTTTCGATTAAAGATCACCGAATGATGGCCGATTCATGAACGATCAGGAAAGGATTCCCCCGCGCGACAATCAGGCCAAGCCCCTGACGCCCGGGCCAAATTCGCGCAATACAAGACGCGAGATCTAATTCCGTGAGGCTCGCTGACATTGGTCAGCAGACCAACCAGTCCAGGTATATGGCGCACAATGACTTCTAAAAACAATCCCGCCACTGCGGTATCCGACCTGACTCTGAGCCCTGCGGCGAACAGCCCGGCGCCGATGAAGCCATTGCCTCCTTCGCGCCCGCTGGGCACCCACCAATATCTGTACTACACCGAAACCAACACTGATCGCATCCTCGACAACCTCGATGGCCTGCGTGACCTGGTGTTCCCGCGTCCGCCGCACCTGGAGGGCGACAACGAACAGCACAACGACCAGGAATTCCCGTCGGTGTGCCTGATCGGCCTCGGTCGCTGCGGCTCCAACATCGCCCTCGACGTCGCGGAACTGGTGTACAACGCGCGCAAGTTCTACCTCAACGAATTCAACAACGAAGACCGTGCGGCAGATCGCCGACTGGCCGACAAAGGCTACAGCCCGGCGCAGTGGATCAAGAACAACCTGCGGATCGGCCCGAACAAATCGAGCAAACCGGTGTTTCTGGTGGAACCGCTGGTGATGCTCGGCGACCTCGACAAGGACATCGCCGGGCGCATCCGTTTCTCGCGCAAGGGCGAGAAAAGCGGCTTTCTGCGCGACTACAGCAAAATGAAGATCATGGACTTGTCCGAAGTCCACGCCGGTGGCGCCGGTAACGCGCCGATCCTCGGTCAGTACCTGGCCAAGATCATCCTCAACAAGGACACCCAGCGTTTCTCCAGCCCCGACTGGAAAATGATCCATTCGTACCTGATCGACAGCTGCGGCATCAAGGCCAACCAGTCGCGCCTGTACTTCTCGATCTTCAGTGCTGGCGGCGGTACCGGTTCGGGCATGGCCTCGGAGTTCGGCCTGGCCCAGCAGCACTCGTACATGAACAAGACGTTCGACACCAAGCCGATGGACGAACATGACGGCAAGAGCGGTCATTCGTTCGTGTTCGAACCGATCTTCACCAGCGGCATCTGCGTGCTGCCGAACATTTCCGACCACCGCAGTGAAATGTCCGAGGCGCTGCACATCAACGCCGGGCGCCTGCTGTGCAAATACCTCTCGGAAGAATGGGATTTCTCGTACAACTTCGCCAATGAAGACAGCAGCGAAGCCAGCGTCATGGGCCGTATTCGCCCATGGAACGCAATGATGCTGATCTCCAACGACATCATGCGTTACGCCGAAGAGAGCGATGACGGCAACATCCAGAACATTGATGTCAATGCGATGGAGAAGCACGCCAACCAGTACATCTCGCAGCAGATCTTCAACATTCTGACCGCGCAGGCCGTCACCACTGACTACGACCAGAACTACTTCCGTCGTGCCGGCATCGACATCGGCGAAACCATTCGCCTGGACGCCAACGACCTGTTCATGAGCCTGGCCGGCCCGGTGGCGATTGCCTACGCCGAGTCGGTGGTGCCGGAAACCCCGCCACCGAGCAGCGACAAGTTCAAGGTGTTCGACAAAGAGCCGCAGCGCCTGAACATCGACGACCTGTTCTTCCGCTCCATCGACCTGCCGCACTTCAACAAGGTCACCCAGGCGATCGAAGGCATCAGCCTGCTGCCGATCGAGTCCAAGCGCTATCGCGCTTCGCTTGAGCAGTACAAGAATTCTGGCTACGACGCCGCCGCCCTGCACGACCTGCACTTCTTCAAGAACTGCTCGTCGGTGGTCTCGATCGTTTCGCTGCCCAAAGACTACAAGCTGTCGTACATGGACCTGAATCGGCTGAAGACCCACCTCAACAGCCTGTTCCCCAACACCACGCTCAAGCGCTACGCGTTGGTGATCGGCGCCTCGGCCAACCTGTCGCTGACCACCCTGATCGCCAAGAGTCCGTGCCTGTCGGACGACTTCCTGACGCTGATCGTGGCGTTCATCAAGCGTTGCTTCGCCAAGACCCCGTACCGTTTCGACGAGACCCTGGACAACTCGATTCTCGACTTCATCATCAATGAAGAATTCGACGAAGACCGCATCGACGATCTGCTCAACGAGTTCGAGAATCCGGCGAAAATCCTCGACACCAACTGGTACGCGATCAAGCCGATGTACGAGAAGAAGTACCGCGAGCTGATCAACGACAAAGACAAGTTCGTCTCGATCAACGACATTCGCCTGTCGCGTGACTGCGTGAAGAAGGCGATCAAGTACCTGCGCGAGATCTACCGTCACCGGATCGGCAAGACCAAGGTTATTTCCCTCAATAACCATACGGGCAAAACTTACTCGGTCTGACTTCAGACCGCGTCGCCCCATTCGCGAGCAAGCCCGCTCCCACAGTTGAGCGCATTTCCACTGACGGAATGCATTCAATTGTGGGAGCGGGCTTGCTCGCGAAGAGGCCTTTGAAAACACCGCAAAACTCGCAATACCCAACATCCAGAAACAATTAAGCAGCCCGCAGGCTGCTCAATAAACTGTTCCCGTTACGTTTACGTCACCGTGAGCCACCCACGCTTGTGGCATTTCTCTACGGCAACGTGCAATCACGCTACTCGGCTACACACTTTACGCTGATGACCTTGCGCACCATCAAGGTGCGGCGTCAGAAGCGCCTGCCCTTTCCTGGACCAGAATCCACGGCCGCACCACCACTGCCCACATCTCGGGATCGCGCTCGAAAAGATCCAGCGCCCGCGTTTCAGACAGCTTGGCGAGTTTGTCTTCGGCCAGCCAGGCAGCCACTTTCTCGCCATCATCTGCCGCCACGGCCTCGGCGGCGGCGATCAAATCAAGCGTAGGGTCGACCCACAATAGGGCACCCTTGGCGAAGAACGGCTCCAGCTCTTTCCAGGTAATAGATGCGGTTTCACCAAGCAGCTTGGCATAGAGGGTGCTAGGTTCTTGATTCATGGGACTGTCCGGAAAAGAAATCGACGCGAATGATAACGTCGGTGGTCCGGCAGAAAAACCCGGTTGCAAAAGGCTACACCGAACGAAAAGAGCAGGAACGCCAAGGAATGCTGCTGTTTGGGGCATAAGCCCCTCGAAAGCCCCGCCGCAATTCTGTCTTTTTCATTCAAAAATGCGACACCCACAAGTTTTGCCCCCTGGCGCCAGCTTCCCAGGCCAACAACCGGCGCTCTACACTGTACCGGTACAGTTGCCGGGGGCATTTCCGGAGGGTATCGCAAAGATATCTGACCCGGTTCTGCTGCTACGGCGCCAGAACTCAAAAAAAATTACAACAGTAAGAGTGGAGCACTATGACTAAGGCTACTAAGCAGATTTCCAAACTGTTTGCCGCTATGGTTCTGGCCGGGGTTGCCAGCCATTCGTTCGCAGCTGACACCATCAAGATCGGTATCGCCGGCCCTAAAACCGGCCCGGTAGCCCAATACGGCGATATGCAGTTCAGTGGCGCCCGCATGGCCATCGAACAGATCAACGCCAAGGGCGGGGTCGACGGCAAGAAACTCGAAGCCGTTGAATACGACGATGCCTGCGATCCGAAACAAGCGGTAGCGGTAGCGAACAAGGTCGTCAACGACGGCGTCAAGTTCGTGGTCGGTCACCTGTGCTCCAGCTCCACTCAACCGGCTTCGGACATCTACGAAGACGAAGGCGTGATCATGATCACCCCGGCTGCCACCAGCCCGGACATCACCGCCCGTGGTTACAAGATGGTCTTCCGCACCATCGGTCTGGACAGCGCCCAGGGCCCTGCCGCCGGTAACTACATTGCCGATCACGTGAAGCCGAAAATCGTTGCCGTACTGCACGACAAGCAGCAATACGGTGAAGGCATCGCCACCGCCGTCAAGGCGACCCTGGAGAAGAAAGGCGTGAAAGTCGCCGTGTTCGAAGGCGTCAACGCCGGCGACAAGGACTTCTCCTCGATCATCTCCAAACTCAAGCAAGCCAACGTCGACTTCGTTTACTACGGCGGCTACCACCCGGAGCTGGGTCTGATCCTGCGTCAATCCCAGGAAAAAGGCCTGAAAGCCAAGTTCATGGGTCCGGAAGGCGTGGGTAACGACTCCATTTCGCAGATCGCCAAAGACGCCTCCGAAGGCCTGCTGGTGACCCTGCCGAAATCCTTCGACCAGGATCCGGCCAACGTCGCCCTGGCAGATGCATTCAAGGCGAAGAAAGAAGACCCGAGCGGCCCGTTCGTGTTCCCTTCCTACTCGGCGGTTGAAGTGATTGCCGGCGGTATTGCCGCGGCCAAATCCGAAGACCCTGCCAAAGTGGCCGAAGCCATTCACGCCGGCACCTTCAAGACCCCTACCGGCGACCTGAGCTTCGACGCCAAGGGCGACCTGAAGGACTTCAAATTTGTGGTTTACGAGTGGCACTTCGGCAAACCAAAAACTGAAGTTTCGCCTCAGTAAGGCGCGCCCTGACTGACTGCCAATAAAGCCCACGGCGTGCCGTGGGCTTTGTTTTACGAATGTATGGGCCGCGCTGGCGTGATCCGCCAGTCTCCCCACCTGAAAATCTCAAAACCGTCATCAGCGGTTCGCTGGCAAAACCCGGATTCGAAGTGGATACAGATCCACGGGGCCGGGCGGGAAAATGACTCCACCAGTGAAATGCGTATCAGGTTTTTAGGAGCGTTGTAATGCCTGACATCTATCACTTCTTCCAACAGCTGGTTAATGGCCTGACCATTGGCAGCACGTATGCCCTGATCGCCATCGGCTATACGATGGTCTACGGCATCATTGGAATGATCAACTTCGCCCATGGCGAGGTGTACATGATCGGTTCCTACGTGGCGTTCATCGCCATCGCCGGGCTGGCCATGATGGGAATCGACAACGTCCCGCTGTTGATGACCGCGGCGTTTATCGCGAGCATCGTTGTCACCAGTTCGTACGGCTACAGCATCGAACGGATCGCCTACCGCCCCCTGCGCGGCAGCAACCGTCTGATCCCGCTGATTTCCGCCATCGGCATGTCGATCTTCCTGCAGAACACGGTTCTGCTGGCGCAAGACTCCAAGGACAAATCCATCCCCAACCTGATCCCCGGCAACATTTCCATCGGGCCAGGTGGCGCACATGAAGTGCTGATTTCCTACATGCAAATCGTGGTGTTCGTGGTGACCCTGGTCGCCATGCTCGGCCTCACGCTGTTCATCTCCCGCTCTCGCCTGGGCCGCGCCTGCCGCGCCTGCGCCGAAGACATCAAGATGGCCAACCTGCTGGGCATCAACACCAACAACATCATCGCCCTGACCTTCGTCATCGGTGCTGCACTGGCGGCCGTCGCGGCTGTACTGCTGAGCATGCAGTACGGCGTGATCAACCCGAACGCCGGTTTCCTCGTCGGCCTCAAGGCCTTCACCGCTGCGGTACTGGGCGGGATCGGCAGCATCCCCGGTGCCATGCTCGGCGGGCTGGTGCTTGGGGTGGCGGAAGCGTTCGGTGCCGATATCTTCGGCGACCAGTACAAGGACGTCGTGGCTTTCGGCTTATTGGTTCTGGTGCTGTTGTTCCGTCCGACCGGCATTCTGGGCCGTCCGGAGGTTGAGAAAGTATGACTAGGAATCTTAAACAGGCACTGTTCAGTGCCTTGCTGGTGTGGGCCGTGGCCTACCCGGTACTCGGTCTGAAACTGACCATCGTCGGCATCAACCTCGAAGTGCACGGCACCAGCCCGGCCATTCTGGCGACCATCGCCGTGTGCTCGGTGCTGATGTTCCTGCGGGTGCTGTTCAACCAGCAGATCAGCAAGGCGTGGAAATCCTCGCCGGGCCTGCCGTTGATCCCGGCCAAGGCCAGCAACTTCCTGACCCTGCCGACCACCCAACGCTACATCATCATCGCGCTGATCCTTGGCGCGCTGATCTGGCCGTTCTTCGGCTCCCGTGGCGCGGTGGACATCGCAACGCTGATCCTGATCTACGTGATGCTCGGCCTTGGCCTGAACATCGTCGTGGGCCTGGCCGGTCTGCTCGACCTCGGTTACGTCGGTTTCTACGCCGTCGGCGCCTACAGCTACGCGCTGCTCTCGCACTACTACGGCCTGAGCTTCTGGATCTGCCTGCCAATTGCCGGCCTGATGGCGGCGACGTTCGGCTTCCTGCTGGGCTTCCCGGTGTTGCGTCTGCGCGGTGACTACCTGGCGATCGTGACCCTGGGCTTCGGCGAGATCATCCGTCTGTTCCTGCGGAACCTGACCGATATCACCGGCGGCCCGAACGGCATCAGCAACATCGAGAAACCGACGTTCTTCGGCCTGACATTCGAACGCAAGGCCGCGGAAGGCATGCAAACCTTCCACGAGTATTTCGGCCTCGAATACAACTCGATCAACAAGGTGATCTTCCTCTACCTGGTTGCCCTGTTGTTGGCACTGGCGGCGCTGTTCATCATCAACCGCCTGCTGCGCATGCCGATCGGCCGTGCGTGGGAAGCGCTGCGTGAAGATGAAATCGCCTGCCGCGCACTGGGTCTGAATCCGACGATCATCAAGCTGTCGGCGTTCACCCTGGGCGCGAGCTTCGCCGGTTTCGCCGGCAGCTTCTTCGCCGCCCGTCAGGGTCTGGTGACCCCGGAATCGTTCACCTTCATCGAGTCGGCGATCATCCTCGCCATCGTCGTGCTGGGTGGCATGGGCTCGCAATTGGGCGTGATTCTCGCGGCCGTGGTGATGATCCTGTTGCCGGAAATGATGCGTGAGTTCAGCGAATACCGGATGTTGATGTTCGGTGCGCTGATGGTGTTGATGATGATCTGGCGTCCACAAGGTCTGCTGCCGATGCAACGCCCACACATGGAGTTGCGAAAATGAGCCGCGAGATCCTTAAAGTCGAAAACCTGAGCATGCGCTTCGGCGGCTTGCTGGCGGTCAATGGCGTGGCCCTGACCGTCAAGGAAAAACAAGTGGTGGCGCTGATCGGGCCGAACGGCGCGGGCAAGACCACCGTGTTCAACTGCCTGACCGGTTTCTACCAGCCTTCAGGCGGCAGCATCCTGCTGGACGGCGAGCCGATCCAGGGCCTGCCGGGGCACAAGATCGCCCTCAAGGGCGTGGTGCGCACCTTCCAGAACGTGCGGTTGTTCAAGGACATGACAGCGGTCGAGAACCTGTTGATCGCCCAGCACCGTCACCTGAACACCAACTTCCTGGCCGGCCTGTTCAAGACCCCGGCGTTTCGCAAGAGCGAACGCGAGGCCATGGAATATGCCGAATACTGGCTGGAAAAGGTCAACCTGAAAGAGTTCGCCAACCGTACCGCCGGCACCCTGGCCTACGGTCAGCAACGGCGCCTGGAAATCGCCCGCTGCATGATGACCCGCCCGCGGATCCTCATGCTCGACGAACCGGCGGCCGGTCTGAACCCGAAGGAAACCGAAGACCTCAAGGCGCTGATCAGTGTGCTGCGTGAAGAGCACAACGTGACCGTGTTGCTGATCGAGCACGACATGAAACTGGTCATGAGCATTTCCGACCACATCGTCGTGATCAACCAGGGCACGCCTCTGGCCGATGGCACGCCGGAACAGATCCGCGACAATCCTGAAGTGATCAAAGCCTACCTGGGGGAAGCGTAAATGCTGCAGTTCGAAAACGTTTCCACCTTCTACGGCAAGATCCAGGCCCTGCACAGCGTCAACGTCGAAGTCCGTCAGGGCGAGATCGTGACCCTGATCGGCGCCAACGGTGCCGGCAAGTCCACGCTGCTGATGACGCTCTGCGGTTCGCCGCAGGCGCACAGCGGCAGCATCCGCTACATGGGTGAGGAACTGGTCGGCCAGGACTCGTCGCAGATCATGCGCAAGAGCATCGCCGTGGTTCCGGAAGGTCGCCGGGTGTTTGCCCGTCTGACCGTTGAAGAGAACCTGTCGATGGGCGGTTTCTTCACCGACAAGGGCGACTATCAGGAGCAGATGGACAAGGTCCTCGGCCTGTTCCCGCGCCTGAAAGAACGCTTCAACCAGCGCGGCGGCACCATGTCCGGCGGCGAACAGCAGATGCTCGCCATCGGCCGGGCGCTGATGAGCAAGCCGAAGCTGCTGCTGCTCGATGAGCCGTCGCTGGGTCTGGCACCGATCATCATCCAGCAGATTTTCGACATCATCGAACAGCTGCGCAAGGACGGTGTGACGGTGTTCCTGGTCGAGCAGAACGCCAACCAGGCGCTGAAAATCGCTGACCGTGCGTACGTTCTGGAAAACGGCCGCGTGGTCATGCAAGGCACCGGTGAAGCCCTGCTGACCGACCCGAAAGTGCGCGAGGCGTACCTCGGCGGTTGATGCATTTCGCCCCAAAAAAAACGGCCTTCGGGCCGTTTTTTTGTATTTTGAATTCAACGCACATCCCCTGTGGGAGCGGGCTTGCTCGCGAAGACGATTTTACATTCAGCACGTGTGCTGACTGATGCACCGCTTTCGCGAGCAGGCCCGCTCCCACAACATCAACAGCCCTTAATAAGGGTTGCAGTACTGCGCGACTGCGGTGGCCTGATCGACATAAGGCCGTGCCGGCTCAAGGTTCCACTCAGGCTTGTTCCTGACCGGCTTGCCATCGTAGACCGCCGCCAGATGACAGACCATCTGCCGGCGCAACGAGCCACCATTGACGCTGTACTGACGCCATTGCGGATCGTCCTTGTGCTTGTTGTACAGCTCGGCAAACATCCGGTCGGTCTGGTCATCCTTGATCGCGCGGCCGCATGCGGTCGGCACTACCGAGAGCGACCAGGTGTTCGGCCCCAGCTTCGGATCGGGACGTTGCACCCAAGTGCTGGACTCGATGTACTTGTCGCAGAATTTTGGTTCTGCCGGCGTCGAGGTCTGGATGCACGAGAACGAGGCCTTGGCGACCGGGGTCCGCGGGAAGTCGATCTTGATGATATTGCGGTCCTTGCCAGTCTTGGCCTTGTAATCCTTTTGATTGGCCAACGCATCATTCAGGCCGCGCTGATCGCTGTAGAAGAACGCCAGAATCGGTAGCTCATCGGTTTTCGGGTTGCCCAGGCGCAGTTCGGTCTGGGTTTGAAATTCGCGGCTGTTGATGACTTTGCGCGCGCCCATGAAGTTGCGAAAAGCGTCGACCCGCTCCTTGCTGCTCATCGGATTGCGCATGTTGAAGCCACACTGCAACTGGTCCTGCTGCCGATTGTTGTTGTACTGGGTGAAGTGCGCCACCCAGGCATTCGGCGTCGTGATCGGTGGTTTCATGGCCTGGCAGACCGCCTCGGTCGGGGCGGTGTTTTTGTTGTCGCCACAGCCACGGTCGTTGCGAAAGTCGGTCCAGGCATCGTTGGGAAATGCACAGTAGACATGCACCGGGGTTTCCGGGTCGCGCACCAGATCCCTTGGCGTAATCAGGTAGCCGTTCTGCGTGCTCATGCCCGGGTCTTCATAACTGATGCCGTCGGCGCGCATGTACGAGGCGGCAAACGTGCCCAGTTCCACGGCTTTCGGGCTGGGATTCCACACGTCCCATTTCTGCCCTTTGGCAGGGTCGGCCCGGTGCGTGCCGCGCACCAGCAGCCCCGAACAATCCGAGGCGGGATCCTGCCCGCAACTGTCGACGGTGTTGTTGTACAACGTTTCGACCTTCTTCAGTGTCTCCGCGCATGACTCGGCATTGGCCCATGTCCCATGCGCCAGGAGCGGCAACATGAGCAATGGAGCGAACCTGTTCAGACGTTTTTTCATGGCTTGCATCTCCTTGATTAGCCAACACACACTCAACGCGGGACCGGGTTGCAACCCGCGGCGCGAGTCTCGCTGTCCGACAACGCCGGCCTGAATGGCTCCAGATTCCATGGCGTCTTGCTGCGGTAATTGACCAGCACGCAATTCAATTGCTGACGCATGCTGCCGACGGATGTTTCGTTGTCGCGCCAGTTGCTGTCCGCCCCCTTGAGGGCGAACAACTGGTCGTACAGAACGCCGACCTGCTCATTGGGCAAGGCGCGCCCTGCTGCGGTGGGCACCACGCTCAGGGTCCATTCATCCTTGCGAGTGCCGGGGTCGTAGCGTTTGATCCAGTCGGCAGAAGCAATGTATTGCGGTGCCTGGACCGGCACTGGATTGCAACCGGCCTTCGCCGCCTCCTGCGGGCTGACCACGGGGCGGAACGGCTCCAGATTCCACTCGGTCTTGGCCGGATAGTTCTGCACCAGACAGCTCAGTTGCTGACGCATGCTGCCCGCGGCTTTCTCGTTATCACGCCACTGGCTGTCGGCGCCACGCAAGGCGAACAGCTCTTTGTAAACGGCCTCTTGGTCAGAGCTCTGAACCGCCTTGCCCTGCGCCGTCGGGGTGATTTTCAGCGACCATTCGTTCTTCCTGGTGCCCGGGTCATAGCGCTCGACCCACACCGCATCCGCGATGTACTTGGGCGCCGGGGCGCCGGCCACCACCATCTCATCGATTGCCTGATCAGCCGCGACATAGCTGAAACGCTGCTCGGCAGGCTGGGTGAAATCCAGGCGCAGAATCGGCACGCTGTAACCCTGGGCCTTGAGTTTTTTCTGGAAATTGCGCGCGCTGTTCAGGCCGTTCTCCGGTTTCGGCGGAGCCTGATCACCGCGCGTGGCGAAGTTCTGCGTGCTGTTGACGTTGTAAATGAAGGCGTCGATGTACTTCATGTTTTCACTGCCGTCGTTGGTCGCGGTGGCATTCTTCAACATGAATTCGTTGACCTGGGCACTGAAGGCAAAGGGGTCTTTGTTGGTGGTGTTCGGGCGCGATTCGTGCACCCGGATCATCGCCTGCCAGTCGCTGGGTTTTTCCGCGTTCCATGAGCACTGGCCGTACTGGATCGGTCCCTTCATCAGTCCGGTGTATTTCTGCGTCCATTGCTCGGCGGTGGTCACTCCGGCTTCGGCACAGGTGCCGTAGGCCAGCGTGGCATTGCGGTTGTTCATCGTGCCTTGGGCTGCACGCGGTGGCTCGCGACTGTCAAAGAAGCCGCAGCCGTACCATTTTCGCTCCGGTCCGGTGCCGCCATCGAAGGCGTAGATACACGTAAAGCCCTGCTCCTTGACGGGCAGCTTCAGCGCTGCCGCATCGGTGGGAGTGCGCAGGATGAACCCGGCCGGATGGATGAGAATGCGCGTGCTCAGATCCTTGCGAATCCACGAGTAGGACGTCGCGCCGATCTTGATCGCGTAAGGGCTGTAGTCCCACGGATTGAACGGCCCGTCGTTGACCATGCGCAAGGTCACGCCGCTGCAGTAATACAACCCGCGCGCGGCACCTGTATCAGGTTCCTGGCAGGCGTCCTTGAGGGTGTTGTAGTTGCTGTTGATGCGCTTGAGCGTGTCCAGCGGGTCGGGTTGCGGCTGGGCGTTAACCGTCGTGAACGACAGCGCCAGCGTGCAGCCCAGGGCAAACGATGAAACCTTGCGCGAGAGCGCAGCAGAGTCTGAGCGATCCTTCGTCATGAGATACCGTCCTGGTAAATCGGCCTGTCAGAGTGGCCGTTGAAATGACTATAGAACAGGAGGGAGTGAACACAATCACTGTGGGTTACAGGGTTCTGAAGATTTTCTGAAAAAGTTTCGGCTCGGCTGTAACGCATCGCCATGAGCTTTCTCTAGTGGGGTAAGCAAGCGCATTTCGCTTGCAAATCCCACGCTCAAATCTGGAGAAACATCATGACTGCTACCACTCGCACTCTGTCCGCTACTGCCCTGGTTCTGGCCCTTGGTTCTGCCCTGAGCATGGCCGCCGTGTCGACCGTCCACGCCGCTGATGCCGACATGGAGAAATGCTTCGGCGTGGCCATGAAAGGTCACAACGATTGCGCAGCAGGCGCAGGCACCACGTGTGCCGGCACCGCAAAAATGGACTACCAGCCAAACGCCTGGAAACTCGTACCGAAAGGCACCTGCGCCACCACCGAGAGCAAGACCTCGCCGACCGGTTTCGGTCAGATGCAAGCGTTCAAAGCCAAGTCCTGATCCACCGCCTGCCTGAGTGACGATCATGTTCACCCTCGACGAACCTGTCCCCCCCCGCACTCAGGCAGCCCTTCCCGGGCTCCCGCCCCGTGCCGGGCTGGGGCTCAAGACCGGGCACTTTCGTGAAGTGCTCGGCACCCAACCGGACCTCGGTTTCTTCGAAGTCCACGCCGAAAACTACATGGTCGACGGCGGTCCGTATCATCATTTTCTCGGTTTGATCCGCGAGCAATACCCGCTGTCGCTGCACGGCGTCGGGCTGTCCATCGGGGCCGAAGGGCCACTGGACGTTCAGCACCTGCAGCGCCTCAAGGTGCTGATCGAGCGCTATCAACCGCAATCCTTTTCCGAACACCTGGCCTGGTCGAGCCATGGCCCGGTGTTTCTCAATGACTTGCTGCCACTGGCCTATGACACGCCGACTCTGAACCGCGTCTGCGCGCACATCGACCAGGTGCAGAACACCCTCAAGCGCCCGATGCTACTGGAAAACCCTGCGACCTATCTGGGGTTCCGGCGCTCGACCCTCGACGAAGCAGACTTCATCGCCGAAGTGGTGCGGCGCAGCGGCTGCGGCCTGCTGTTGGACGTCAACAACGTCTACGTCTCGTGCATCAATCATCAGCGCGATCCGCTGACTTATCTCGACGCGCTGCCATTGCACGCGGTCGGTGAGATTCATCTGGCCGGATTTGCCGAAGACAGCGACAGCCTCGGTGACCGTTTGCTGATCGACGATCACGGTGCGCCGATCGACCAGGCGGTCTGGACCTTGTACCGGCAAACGCTGCAACGCACCGGCCCGATAGCCACCCTGATCGAGCGCGACAATCAGGTGCCGGCCTTCGATGTGTTGTTGGCCGAAGCGCGGCAGGCCGACGAAATGCTGCTCGGTGCGGGAGTTCGATCATGAGTACTCAAGCGGCTTTTGCCGCCGCCCTGCTCGACCCGCAACGGCCCTGCCCCGAGGGTTTATGCAGCGCCAACGGTGCTGATCCTGCCAGCCGATTCTCGGTGTATCGCAACAACGTGCAAGGTTCGCTGATCAATGCTTTGGCGGACAGTTACCCGGTGGTGCTGCAATTGGTCGGCGAGGATTTTTTCCGCGCCATGGCTGCCGAGTTCGTACAACAACAGCCGCCACACAGCCCGTTGATGAGTCGCTACGGCGAAGCACTGCCGGCCTTCCTCGACGCCTTCGAACCGGCAGCGAGCGTGCCGTATCTGGCCGACGTGGCACGGCTGGAGCACCTGCGCACCCGCGCCTACCACGCCGCCGATGCACTGCCCGTGCGCCCGCAGCAGATCACCGCGGCACTGGCCGATCCCGATGGACTGAGCGACCTGCGCTTCAGGCTTCATCCATCGCTGCACCTGCTCGACTCGAACCACGCCGTGGTCGCGATCTGGGCCGCGCATCAGGGTGACGCGACGCTGGCCGGCATCGACATCGACCACGGGCAGCACGCCCTGGTGCTGCGCAACGGCCTCGACGTCGAGGTGTTTGCCCTCGAACCCGGCGCCAGCGTGTTTCTGCGTCAGCTGCTCAATGACCAACCGCTGTTGGCGGCCACGCAAAACAGCCCGCCATTTGACCTCAGCCACACCCTCGCGCTGCTGATTGCGCACAACGCCATCGTTGACCTGAATAACAAGGAATCGCCATGAACAATCTCATTACCCGCGCCATCGCGCTGCTGGAGAAAATTCCCCACAGCCTGATCGCTTTCATCGCGCGTTTTTCGATTGCCGCGGTGTTCTGGAAATCCGGCCAGACCAAGGTCGAAGGCCTGGCCATCGACCTGATCGACGGCACCTTTCAACTCGGCTGGCCACACTTGGCGGACTCGACCATTCCGTTGTTCAAAAGCGAGTACCACGTGCCGCTGCTGTCACCGGAAATCGCCGCGCACATGGCGGCGTTCGCCGAGCACTTCTTCCCGGTGCTGATCCTGATCGGCTTCGCCACGAGATTTTCGGCGCTGGCGTTGCTGGGCATGACCCTGACCATTCAACTGTTCGTCTACCCGGATGCGTATCCGACCCACGGTACCTGGGCGGCGGTGTTGCTGTACTTGATGGCGACCGGGCCGGGGAAATTGTCGATTGATCACCTGATCGCACGACGCTTCGCAAAATAAGCAAAATCCTTGTGGGAGCGAGCCTGCTCGCGAATGCGTTGGTTCAGTCAACACATAAAGTGACTGTGAAACCGCAATCGCGAGCAGGCTCGCTCCTACAGGAAATGGGTTAACGCTGAAGTCGATCCAGCGCCTCGCCGCTGCGCTTGAACCAGCCGATCAGGTAATCCGCCAGCACTTGCGTGCGTTTCGGTAACCCGCCCTGATACGGATGCACCAGGTACATCGGCATACGTCGGGTCTGAAAGTCGCGCAGCAGCCAGCGCAATCGGCCGTCCGCCAGTTCCGTCTGCAGCAGATACGACGGCAAACGTGCGATGCCGGCACCGGCCAGCGCAGCCTTTTTCAGCAGGTTGTAGTGGTTGCTGGCAAACGGCCCCGACACCCGCACCCTGAGCAGTTCGTGCTGCTGGTGATACAGCCACTCTTCGCGGCCACTGTAATGGCTGTTGAGCAGGCAACGGTGTTCGGCCAGATCCTGCGGGGTCAGTGGCTCGCCGAACTGTTCAAGATACGCCGGGCTGGCGCAGGTCATTTCCTGCCAGGCCAGCAAGGGTTTGGCCACCAGCCGTTCGTCATTGGCCACCTCGGTGCGAATCGCCAGATCAAAGCCATCGCGCGACAGATCCCGATAATTGTTGTTCAGCTCCAGCTCGATCTGCACTTCGGGGTATTTTTGCGAAAACTCCAGCAGCAAGCCGTCGAAGAAGGTTTCCCCCAGCGACACCGGCACCGTCATCCGTACCGGCCCGGCCATGTCGTCCTTCAAACGCGCCAGCGCCTGACGCGCCCGCTCCACCTGAACCACCAGCGCCTGGGCCTGCGGCAACAACGCGGCGCCCGCCGCCGTCAGGCTCAAGCGGCGCGTGGTGCGTTGCAGCAACACCACAGAAAACTGCGCTTCGAGCTGGCTGATGCGCTTGGACAACTGGCCCTTGCTACAACCCAATTGCTGCGCCGCGAGGGTGAAACTGCCTGCCTCGATCAATACCGCAAACGCCGCCAGATCATCCATTTCACTCATGGATTGTTTCCATTTGAAAACCAAAGGTTGCCTATTAGTGCGCTTATCCGCAGAAAAAACCACTCTAGACTGAAACCTCGTTCAACCCATTGAGGATTAGCCCATGAAGATTCTGTTGATCGGTGCCGCCGGCACCATCGGTTCGGCCGTGGACAAAGAACTGAGCCAGCGCCACGAAGTGATTCGCATCGGTCGCAGCAGCGGCGATTTCCAGGTGGACATCAGCGACAGCGCTTCGATTCGCCAACTGTTCGAGCAAACCGGCAAGTTCGACGCGCTGGTCTGCGCGGCCGGCAACGTGACCTTCGCCCCACTGGGCGAGATGACCGCCGACAGCTTTGCCCTGGGCTTGAAAGACAAGCTGATGGGTCAGGTCAACCTGCTGCTGATCGGCCGCGAGTACGCCAACGACGGCGCCTCGTTCACCTTCACCACTGGGGTGCTCAGCCACGACCCGATCCGCACTGGCGCCTCGGCGGCACTGGTCAACGGCGCACTCGACAGCTTCGTGAAAGCCGCAGCCATTGAACTGCCACGCGGCCTGCGGGTGAACTCGATCAGCCCGACCGTGCTGCTGGAAGCCATGGGCAGCTACGCCCCGTACTTCCGCGGTTACAAGCCGGTTCCTGCGGCCGATGTGGCGTTGGCCTACGCGAAAAGTGTCGAAGGCCTGCAAACCGGCCAGACCTTTCACGTCGGCTAACCCCTTGTGATGAACGGTCAGCCTGCGTAACGTGGCGGCACTTGTCTGGAGAGCCGAAGATGCGTGTTGCCCGTTCGTTGATCGTTGTTGCCCTGCTGCCGTTGTTCGCTGCCTGCCAATTGCTTGATGGCCCGCGTCAAAGTGCTGCCCACGTCGGGCAGACCCGGATGCAGGGGCAGTTGACAGCGGCCGACGGCAAACTGGTGTTCCAGCCGTGTGGCGAACAGCGTCAGTACGTGGTCAACGACATCGGCGGCACCAGCGTGCTGCAAGAGGCCGCGACCCTCGCCGATCAGCAGGGCAAGCTGTTTGCCGACGTGCGCGGGAAGATCGCTGGCGACCGCCTCGACCTTGGCCAGTTGTATCGCGTCGAGCGCTCCGGCACCGCATGCGATGACCCGAATTTCAAACTATTGATCCTGCGTGCTGCCGGCCACGGTCCCGAGTGGAACGTGAAAGTCAGTGGCAAGGGCATGGTCATCGACCGCGAAGGCCAGCCAGCGCTGGCCGTGCCTTATGTCGAAGAGCAACTGGGCGACGGCCGCTTCAACCTCAGCAGCGAAGCCAACAACCAGCGCATCGAATTGTGGGTCGCGCCGCAACGCTGCGTCGACAGCAACACCGGCAGCGTGCAGCACATGAGCGCCGAGCTGCGCATTGACGGCAAGGTCGAGCGTGGTTGCGGGTATTTCGGCGGATCGCGTAACGACTGAGCGTTTTAGCCTCACCGGATCCAGCCTTTGCGGCTTATAATCGCGGCCTTCAAACGCCCTGGCGCAGTTGTGCGCCCCGCGAATCCGGATCCTCGCCATGTTACGAATCACCGAACTCAAGCTGCCAATCGACCATCCTGAAGAAGACCTGCGTGCCGCCATCGTGCAGCGCCTGGGTATCGCCAGCGATGACTTGCTCGATTTCACCTTGTTCAAGCGCAGCTACGACGCGCGCAAAAAGTCCTCCGAGCTGTGCTTCATCTACACCATCGACCTCACCGTGCGCGACGAGGCCAAGGTGCTGGGCAAGTTCGCCGACGACCGTAACGTCAACGTGGCGCCGGATGTCAGCTACAAATTCGTCGGTCAGGCGCCAAGCGACCTGAGCCAGCGCCCGATCGTGGTCGGTTTCGGCCCGTGCGGAATTTTCGCCGGCCTGCTGCTGGCACAGATGGGTTTCAAGCCGATCATCCTCGAACGTGGCACCGAAGTGCGCCAGCGCACCAAGGACACCTGGGGCCTGTGGCGTAAAAGCGTGCTCAACCCCGAGTCCAACGTGCAGTTCGGCGAAGGTGGCGCGGGTACGTTCTCCGACGGCAAGCTGTACAGCCAGATCAAGGATCCGAAGTTCCTTGGCCGCAAAGTCCTGCACGAGTTCGTCAAGGCCGGCGCGCCGGAAGAAATCCTCTACGTCAGCAAGCCGCACATCGGCACGTTCCGCCTGACCGGCATGGTCGAGACCATGCGTGAAGAGATCCGTGCCCTGGGCGGCGAAGTACGCTTCCAGGAGCGCGTCAGCGACGTGCTGATCGAGGACGGCCAACTGGTCGGCGTCGAACTGGCGAGCGGTGAAACCCTGCATTCGAAACACGTGGTTCTGGCCCTCGGTCACAGTGCCCGTGACACTTTCCGCATGCTGCACAGCCGTGGCGTGTTCATGGAAGCCAAGCCGTTTTCGGTGGGTTTCCGCATCGAACACCCGCAATCGCTGATCGACCGTGCGCGCCTGGGCAAGTACGCCGGCCACCCGAAACTGGGTGCCGCCGACTACAAACTGGTGCACCACGCCAAGAACGGCCGTTCGGTCTACAGCTTCTGCATGTGCCCGGGTGGCACCGTGGTAGCGGCGACTTCCGAGCCGAACCGCGTAGTCACCAACGGCATGAGCCAGTACTCGCGTAACGAACGCAACGCCAACTCCGGCATCGTCGTCGGCATCACCCCGGAAGTCGATTATCCAGGCGGCCCGCTGGCCGGCATCGAATTGCAGGAACGCCTGGAATCCCACGCGTTCATCCTCGGCGGCAGCGATTACAAGGCCCCGGCGCAACTGGTTGGCGATTTCATCAACGGCACTCCGTCGACCGAGCTGGGCGACGTCGAGCCGTCGTACAAACCGGGCGTGGCGCTGGGCGACCTGGCCCTGGCGCTGCCGGACTTCGCCATCGAAGCGATTCGCGAAGCGTTGCCGGCGTTCGAAAAACAGATTCGCGGTTACTCGCTGCACGATGCAGTGTTGACCGGGATCGAAACCCGCACCTCGTCGCCGCTGCGCATCACGCGTAACGAGTCGCTGCAGAGCATGAACGTCAAAGGTCTGTTCCCGGCCGGCGAAGGCGCGGGTTATGCGGGCGGGATTCTGTCGGCGGGCGTCGACGGGATTCGTATTGCCGAGGCAGTGGCACGGGATATTTTGGGTTTGGAAGCCTGATACATCTGTTTTGAAGTGACACCAACCTCCTGTGGGAGCGGGCTTGCTCGCGAATGCGGTGTGTCAGTCGACGATAATGTTGACTGACAAGCCGCATTCGCGAGCAAGCCCGCTCCCACATTGTTTTTTGCGTCTGGCTTTAGATGTTCGCGCGCAACACTGACGTCGGCAGCGGTTCGCCACGCTCGGCACTCGCCGCCACCGCCGCGATCAACCCCTCCAGCTCATACCCCTGCGCCTTCAGCCAGGCCTGATCGTAATAAGTGTCGGCATAGCGCTCGCCGCCATCGCACAGAATCGCCACGATCGACCCTGACTCCCCCGCCGCTTGCATCTGCTGCGCCGCCATCAGCGCGCCGATCAGGTTGGTGCCGCTCGACCCGCCAACATGCCGACCCAGACGCTGCGCAAGGTAATGCATGGCCGCCAGCGACAAGGCGTCCGGCACTTTGACCATCGCATCGATCACCTTGGGCAGGAACGATGCTTCCACCCGTGGCCGGCCAATGCCTTCGATCCGCGAACCGCAGTCCAGACGCAGACTGGCGTCGCCGCTCTGGTAGTAATCGAAGAACACCGAACGCTCGGCGTCGGCGCACAACACCCGAGTGCAATGCTGGCGGTAACGCACGTAACGACCCAGAGTCGCAGTGGTGCCGCCGGTGCCCGGGCTGGAAATCAGCCAGCTCGGCTCCGGGTGTTTCTCGAACCGCATCTGCTGGAAGATCGACTCGGCGATGTTGTTGTTCGCCCGCCAGTCGGTGGCCCGTTCGGCATAGGTGAACTGATCGATGAAGTGGCCGCCATGCTCACGGGCCAGACGCTCGGACTCGGCATAAATCTGCGTCGGATCTTTCACCAGATGGCTCTGACCGCCGTAGAAGGCGATCTGCGCGATCTTCTCTTTGGAGGTGGTCGCCGGCATCACCGCAATGAATCGCAGGCCGAGCATCCGCGCGAAATACGCCTCGGAAATCGCCGTCGAACCGCTGGACGCCTCAATCACCGGCGCGCCGGGCTTGAGCCAGCCGTTACACAAGGCATACAGGAACAGCGACCGCGCCAGACGATGCTTGAGGCTGCCGGTGGGATGACTGGATTCGTCCTTGAAGTACAACTCGATGCCCGCAAAACCCGGCAGCGGCAAGGGGATCAGATGGGTGTCGGCGCTGCGCTGGAAGTCCGCTTCGATGATGCGGATCGCTTCGCGGGCCCACTGTCGGTTGTCGCTCATGGTCATGCTCTCATTGAATCGGGCAGAAATTGCCTTGTCACAGGCTCAGCCACCCAGCATAGGAAAAAACCTGAAAACCTCACAGGTACAGCTGAGCTTCAATATATCCGCCAACTGCTAGGCTCTGTGCAAGTGCCACCCGCAGGCTTTGCGTCCGGGTGTCCGGCCTTTGGGACAGTTGATGGAGAGCGACCTTGCCGCTGCGTACAACCTTCACTCGTTTCTTCCAGTTGGAAGCGGCCAGCGGCCTGCTGTTGATCGCCGCCGCCATTCTCGCCCTGCTCATCAACAACTCACCGCTGTCGTGGCTGTACACCGGCCTGCTCGACACCCCGGTGGTGGCGCAGATCGGCGCGCTGAAAATCGCCAAGCCGCTGCTGTTGTGGATCAACGACGGGCTGATGGCGCTGTTCTTCCTGCTGATCGGCCTGGAGGTGAAGCGTGAAGTGCTCGACGGGCAGTTGTCCAAACCGTCGCAGATCGTCCTGCCCGGCGCGGCGGCGGTTGGCGGCATGCTGGTGCCGGCGCTGATTTACTGGCTGCTCAACCGTGACAATCCGCCGGCCCTGAACGGCTGGGCGATTCCGACCGCCACCGACATCGCCTTCGCCCTCGGTGTGCTGGCCCTGCTGGGCAAGCGTGTGCCGGTATCGCTGAAACTGTTCCTGATGACCCTGGCGATCATCGACGACCTCGGCGCCATCGTGATCATTGCGATCTTCTATTCCGGCGATCTCTCAAGCCTGTCGCTGGGGCTGGCGGCGGCGTGCATTGCGGCGCTGGTGGCGATGAACCGGCTCGGCGTGGTCAAGCTCGGGCCGTACATGATCATCGGTCTGATCCTGTGGGTATGCGTGCTCAAGAGCGGTGTCCACGCGACGCTGGCCGGGGTCACGCTGGCATTCTGCATCCCGCTGCGCACGAAAAATGCCGAGCCCTCGCCGCTGCTGACCCTCGAACACGCACTGCACCCGTGGGTGGCGTACGGCATCCTGCCGCTGTTCGCCTTCGCCAACGCCGGGCTGTCGCTGAGCGGCGTGACGGTCGAAAGCTTCACTCATCACGTCCCCATGGGCATCGCTATCGGCCTGCTGCTGGGCAAGACCGTCGGCGTGTTCGGCCTCACCTGGCTGGCGGTAAAAGTCGGCATCGCCGCCCTGCCCCAAGGCGCCAACTGGGGTCAGGTGCTGGGCGTGGCAATCCTCTGCGGCATCGGTTTCACCATGAGCCTGTTTGTCGGCTCGCTGGCCTTTGAACCAGGCGTGAGCGACTACGCCGGGATGGACCGCATGGGCATCCTGACCGGCTCGATTCTGGCGGCGTTGATCGGCTATGCGGTGACGGCGGCGGCGAGTCGCAAAGCTTGACGCGAAATCTAAAACACCTGTGGTGAGGGGGTTCATCCTCTCACCACAGGTTCTTGCTGTGTGAGAGATAGCGAACAATCCCCACCTCAATAGCGACGCGTCCTACAGCCACCCTCTGCCTGCTTCGTTAACGTCGTGCAGCCCTTTGCGAAGGGTTGTCGATGGATGAACGAAAGGACGCTCAGTGGCTCGCAACAAGGACATCCCCCGGGTCCCCAACCCACCGGCGGGCGACGGTCATCACGTCACCTACCGCTACATGACGGCCACTGAACTGGCCGAGCGCGAAGCCCGACAAACTGCTTACGACGCCATGCTGGCGCGGCAGGAGGCCTTCGAGCGCAGCCGCGAGATGGCGGTCAAAAAGCCCGATCCCGTGCGCGCCGGGTGCGTGTTTGCCAAGTCCTGCAAGTTGCCGGATGCGATCATCGACTATTCGAATCCTTCGGGAATGGTGCCGACTGACAGCCTGAAGGATTACGGCGAACTGATCGTGCTTGGCGCACGTGAAAGCGATGGAAACGGTGGCGTCGCACTGAAGAAAGTCAGCGCCACGGCAATTCCTGCCGGGCTGGGCAGCTTCGCATTGGCCGGTGCCGCATTCGAAGCGCTACCCGCGATCGCCGCCGGAACGGCAACCGCTACCCTCGCAGGACTGGTGGCGCTGCTCATGCCGTCCAGTCTCGGCGACAGCGCCCTCTATAGCGACGAGCAACTGCGCAGCCTCAAACAAGCCCGCACCCGCGTTCGCCTGCGCGTCGAACAACAGGCGGACGGCAGTCTGCGGGGCTACGGCTTCTATACCGGCAGGAATCGCGATTGGGAAATGGTCGATGTCGTGCGGTTCAGCACGCGTGGCAGTCAGTTCATTGCAGACCTTGGTGAAGGCGTCGAACTGATCTGGACACCGGCGGTGGATGGCTCGGACATCCTCGGTATTCCAGCGCTGGAAGCCGCCCCGCAAGCGCCACATATCTGGGTGTATCCGCCGACGAAAGCGGCGGACGGGATACTGGTGAATCCGGTTTATCCGCCGGAGTATCGGGATTTCATTCTGGTATTTCCGGCGGATTCGGGGGTTCGGCCGGTCTACATTGTTCTAAGCATAAGCGATCACAACTACCATCAAGCCCCTAAAGGTTTAATAGCATTTCCTGACGCGACGAAAGACAAGGCAAAAAGCAGCGTTCAAGGCGGCGGTGCGCGTCGTAAGCGCTGGAGAGATCTCAAAGGACGCATTTTTGAATGGGACAGCCAACACGGAACCGTAGAAATGTACGACAAACAGGGGAAACACCTTGGAGAGTTCAATCCTCAAACCGGCGAACAGACCAAACCTGCCAAACCCGGGCGAACCACGCCAAAGTAATCAAGAGGCGTTTATGTACTTGTGCATCACAGGGTTCTTACCCGACAGTTTCGACGATAGCTCACTTAAGTATGAACTGGATGTTGATCCTGCTTTTAACGACCGAATCGTAAAGCTTCTCGGCCATAAAAGCCTCAACGCCATGGCAGAAGGAGAATGGTTGTTGACTGCCGAGCAGGCGCAACAGATTGCCGTGCTGACTGATGAGTTGATTCCAACGAACCTGGAATTGTTTATCGGAATAGAAATGTAACCAACGCAACCTAAAAATCTAAAACCAAAAACCCCGGCCAGTCACCTGATCGGGGTTTTCTTTTACCGCTCGTTCTCGCTTAGTGCGAAACGCGGCTGGTACCACCGACGGTGGAGATGCGCACGCGCTCACCGACACGGAACACTTCGTTTTCCTGAACCTGTTGCACGTAGGCGCGCATGCTGCCGTCGTCTTCGCGCACGGTGATTTCCACGCCTTGAGTGCGGGTCAGGCCTTCTTCGGTGGCCGAGCCGATCAGGCCACCGGCCACGGCGCCGATGACCGCCGCTACGATGCTGCCCTTGCCGCCACCGATGGCGCTGCCGCCGACACCGCCGACCACTGCGCCTGCAGCGCCGCCGATCGGAGTCTTGGTGCCTTCGATTTTCACCGGACGCAGGGATTCGATGGTGCCCATGCGAATCGTCTGCACGCGACGCGCTTCGTCACGGGAGTAGGAGTCACCGGTCAGGCTCGACTGGCAGCCGGTCAGCAACATCGCCATCGTGGAAAAGGAAGCAACCAGCAGAACAGACTTACGCATAGCATCAACTCCAAAAGTACATTGATTCATTAAACCCCGCTGCTTGACGCCTGTCACGACACAGCCCGGATAAACTTGGTTTTATTCAGGCCCGGTACAGGCACCTGCAGACCCACCCAACAGTAGCGCCAAATCGCCCAACCTGCCCTGCCGACCCAAGGATTTTTCATGGATTACTTGATCATTTTCGTCACCACCGTCGCCGGTCTGTACTTCCACTGGTGGCTGTACGTGCGGATCAAACGCTGGATGGACCGTGACCTGGCGTTGTCCCTGGCGGGCAAGGATGAAGGCAAACGCGCCTTCATGCTCGAACAATTAGCCCATGCCCAGGCACAGAAGATCAAGCGTCGAGACTTGCCGAAGTGGCTTGAGGCCACTGCGGCAGGTTATCACGCTCGGTAGACTGCTTAAGGCGCCAGACGTTCAAGAATCCAGTTGGCGCCCTGCAAGCGGTAGTTCAGGCGATCGTGCAGGCGGCTCGGACGGCCCTGCCAGAATTCGATGCGCTCCGGCAGCAGACGATAACCACCCCAGTGTTCCGGGCAGTCGGGCTGGGTGTCGCTGAAACGTTGCTCGGTGGCCTTGAGCAAATCTTCCAGCTCGCCACGCCCGTCGATCACCCGGCTCTGCGGTGAGGCCCAGGCCCCGAGCCGGCTGCCCAGCGGACGCACCTGATAATACGCGTCGGACTCTGCAGGCGTGACCTTCACCACACGCCCTTCGATGCGCACCTGGCGCTCCAGGGTCGGCCAGAAGAAGGTCATGGCGGCAAACGGATTGGCCGCCAGATGCTGGCCCTTCGCACTGTCGTAGTTGGTGAAGAAGGTAAAGCCCTGCTCGTCCAGGCCCTTGAGCAGCAGAATGCGGCAATGCGGTCGACCGTCCGCATCGACCGTGGCCAGGGTCATGGCGTTGGCTTCCACCGGCGCCTGTTCGGTTTTCACCGCGTCGGCAAACCACTGGTGGAACAGCGCAAACGGCTCGCCAGGGGCTTGCGCCTCGGTCAGTCCGTCCCGGGTGTAATCACGACGCATATCTGCCAGAGCCTGGGTCATGGCGCATTCCTTTTCGTTAGCGGATCACTGCTTGGAAGTATCGGTGGCGACGACTTTCTTGTCAGTGGCCGCCGCTTTGGCTGGAGCGGTTTTCTTGGCAGGCGTTTTTGCCGGAGCCTTGGTCGCCGCTTTTTTCGCTGGAGCCTTGGCTGCAGCTTTCTTCGCCGGAGCCTTTTTGGTTGCCGGCACGGCGGCCTTCGAAGCAGCTGGCGCCGGGGTGACCGGTTTGGCCACAGGCTTGACGTCTTGCGCGGCAATCATCGTGGTCGGTGCCGGTGCCGGCATGTTGTATTTGCTCAGCAGGGCAACCATGGTGTTCTGCGGGGTTACCAGCAGTTCGACACGACGGTTCAACGCACGGCCTTCGGCGCTGTCGTTGGCAGCGCGCGGGGCATCGCCGCCCATGCCGCGCAGCATCAGGCGATCACGCTGCAAGCCGCTCAGGCGGAAGATCGCCGCCACGGACTGGGCACGCTCCTGGCTGAGTTTGACGTTGGCCGGCGCGGCGCCGGTGTTGTCGCTGTGACCGAGTACCAATACCGCGGTCTTCGGGTCAGCTTCGAGGATTTTCGCAACATTGGTAAACGGGCTGAGAGTCACCGGCAGCAGCATGGCCGGACGCTTCGGGTTGAACGAGCCTTCAACCGGCGCGATTACCACCAGCACGTTGTCACGGCGTTCGAGTTGCAGATTGCTGTCCTTGATCGCTGCACGCAGGCGCGGTTCGTAGTCATCCAGCCAGGCTTGGGTGACTTTCGGGTCAGGCATCGGTACCACTTTGGCCGTGGACTGATCCTTGCCGCCGAACGGCCACCACCACTTGGTACCGGTGTCGGCATCGGCCTTGGCCACTACCGCCGGTTTGGCTTCTGGTTTTACTTCAGGTTTCACATCGGCCTTGGCCACCGCATCATCGGAACTGCCGAACGGCCAGTACCAGTGGCTGCTGCTTTCAGTCTTGGCCACAGGTGCAGTAGCGGCAGGCTTGACTGGCGCTGGAGCTGGTGCCGGCTCTTTGGCCGCCACTTTGTCGGAAGATCCGAACGGCCACCAACTGCCACCGTCCGCATCGTTTTTAGGAGTCTGTGCACAACCGGTAATCGCAACACACAGGGCCAGGGCGAGAGTTTTTTTGGATGACATTGAAAATCCACAAAGTGAAGTAATGAAAGATCGGAGCTCTTTTGCCCGGATAAACAGACGCTTTGAATCGAAAAACCGGATCTGGTTCCAACCCTGGAACCTCATGTAACGCTTTACAGACAAGTGGCAAGTACCCGCGCCAGTTGCTGCGCGCGCGGATCCATCAAGACGTACGGCCCAAGGGTATTTGTCACAAAACCGAACGCGACATCGTGCTCCGGATCAGCAAAACCCACCGAACCGCCCGCCCCCGGATGACCGAACGCGCGCGGGCCGAGGCCGTAGGTGGCGTTCGCCATGTCCGGCTGATCGAGCATGCAGCCCAGGCCGAAACGGGTGCGGGTCAGCAGGGTCTTGTCCTCGCCGATGCTGTGTTCACGGGTCAGTTCTTCGAGCATTTCGCTTTCCAGCAGGCTGCCGTCGAGCAGGCCTGCGTAGAAACCGGCCAGACTGCGCGCATTGCCATGACCATTGGCGGCCGGCTGCTGCATACGGCGCCATTCCGGTTTGTTGGTGCTGGTGAGCACCGACGGCGGATTGGTGAAGGCGCGGGTGGTCATGGCGGCAGGTTCGCGCATAGTCACCTGCAACAGGCGCTGGGCGGCAGCATCACCGACGTTGCCCTTGCCGCGAGCGATATGCGCCACGCGGTAGAACTCCTCGTCAGCCAGGCCAACATGGAAATCCAGCCCCAGCGGCTTGGCAACACGGGCGACGATGGATTCGCCCGGGCCGCGACCGTCAGCCCGACGCAGCAATTCGCCGACCAGCCAGCCATAGGTGATGGCGGCATAGCCGTGACCGGTACCCGGCGTCCACCACGGTGCTTCGGCCGCGAGGGCGTTGACCATGGTTTGCCATTCGTAGAGGGCGGCTGGCGCCAGCAACTCGCGCAGGGCCGGCAGACCGGCCTGATGGCAGAGCAATTGGCGCAGGGTGACGGACTCTTTGCCAGCGGCGGCGAACTCCGGCCAGTAGCGGGCAACCGGTACATCGAGTTGCAGTTTGCCTTCGGCCACCAGTTGCAGCGCGGTGACGGCGGTGAAAGTCTTGGTGCAGGAGAACAGGTTGGCGATGGTGTCGCTGTGCCAGGCCTCGGCGCCATCCTTGTCGGCTGTGCCGGACCAGAGGTCGAGGACAGTTTCTCCGCCGACCTTGATGCACAAGGCGGCGCCGCGCTCCTGGGGATCGTCGAACAGTGCCGCAAAAGCTTCGCGCACCGCTTCGAATTGAAGCTCGTAATGTCCCTGAATCTGCACCCGCAACTCCCCCGCGAAAACGCTCTACAAAGTGGCCCGCATTGTTCCAGCCCTTGAGGGATTTGGGAACAGCTGCGGGCCGGGTGGTCATTTCAAAAATGCTGGTGTGGCTGCTTCCGCCTTCGCGAGCAAGCCCGCCGCCACATTGGATTTATGAACACCACCGATCCAGTGTGGGAGCGGGCTTGCTCGCGAAGAACGATAACGATGTCCGAACCCTAGTGACCATTCCCCGAATGCCCACCCGCATGCCCGGCCCCCGGACCTTTGCCGGCCTCGCCTTTTCGACCACCCTCGGCTTCATGAACAGCCGCCGCTTTCTCCGCCTCCTTGCCCAACTGATCAATCGCCTGCAGATTGCTCTTGCGCACCGCCTCGACGAAGCCCTGATACGGCAGATCGGTAATTCCCACCAGACCGAAGTGCCCGTTCTCGCCATCGAGCAGACGCCCGGTCACCGGCTGGTCCAGATACTGGAACCAGTGCACGCCGACAATCGACGGCTCGCTCAAGGCCTGCTTGAGGAAGTTGGCATACGCCGGGCCACGGTCTTCTTCTTTGGCCAGTGGCGTCACGCCGCCCCAGAACGGCCCACGGTCAGCCGAGCCGACATTGAATTCGGTGATCAGCACCGGTTTGTCGAGGGCGCGCAAGGCGGCGAAGTCATATCCGTCCTGCGGCTTGAGCGTGTACAGGTTGAAACTCAGTACATCGCAATACTGCGCGCAGGACGCCACGGCTTCCGGGGTACTGGTGGCGAATCGGCCACCGAGCAGCATCTGATTCGGCGCGTGCCATTTCAGCGAGTCGGAGATGGTCTTGAAGTAGGTATCGGCGAACACCTTCTGGAAATATTTGAAATCGCTTTCGATTTCCGGGTGCTCAGGATTCGGCAGCGGCGGCACAAAACCCGGGTCCTCCATCAACTCCCACGCTGGCAGATCAATGCCCCAGGCTTTCGACAGGCCCGCCTGATTGCGGTACTTGTCACGCAGTTGCTTGAGGAATGCGCGCTTGGCCGGCACGTCGGTGGTCATTTTCAACGTGCCATAGGCCAGGGCGTAACGTGATTGCGGATCGTCGCCCGGACCGGCCCAGGCCAGTTCGTTGTCGGCGTAGTAACCGATCAGCCACGGATCGTCGCGATGATCGCGGGCAGCGATGGCCACGGCGCGCTCGGTGGCCATGGCGAAACGCGGGTCGAACGGGTCAGGCATGCCGCCCCACCAGTCGGTGCCGGTGCTGATGCTGGTGTAATCGCCGACGATCGACAGCGGCAAGGTATACGGCACCCGCTCGGCGTCGCCCAGCGAATCGGCACTCCAGTTGCCAACGGTATTGAAGCCCCAGGCTTGCAGGCGATCGAGGGTGTGCGTGGCCCACTTCTGCTCATCGACCGTGGCTTTGCATGGCGCGAGCGCAGTCGGCTCGGCTGCCGGTTCGGCTTTCGCCTGCGCTGCGCACGGCGCGCCGTACAGCCGTTGCAGGTTGGCCGCGTAGAAATCGTACCAGCGCCCGGCGTTGTAGCCTCGGCCCTGATCAGCGCCGTTGCCGCCACGGTTGTCACCCTCGCCAAAATGGCTGGCGAGCGGCTCGTCGGGGTTGGGCAGGGATTCGAACATCCACTCACGCCCGCCCACGTACGTCTGGTTGACGTCCGGGCTGACGGTATTGACCCCCAGCGAATAGAACGGGTGCCCTTCAGGGGTCACCAGGTACCAGCGACCGTCGCGCTTTTCAGTGCGGAAAAAGCCACTGGCCTTGAACGCCGGGCCTTTGTTCCAGCCACCGAATTTGTCCAGCGAGGACTTTTCGCGCTCGGCCAGCCAGGTTTTCAGCTGTTGCTCTTCCTTGGCGGCGGCGGATTTCAGTTGCTCATCGCTGCTGACTTTTTCCGGCCATTTGCTACGAGTCGATTGACCGTAAGCGTCCACCAGATTGCCGTAGACGGCCCGGGTCACCGCTTCACCGTCCTGCACGCCAAAGCGTTCGAGCAGCAAGCTCTGGGCGGCTTTGGGCTGATCCATCCACAGACTGACCGACACCACCTGGCTGCGATCCAGTTCACCGCTGCTGCTGGCCAGCAGAATCCGCTGGCCGTCGACGGTCATCGGCATCGGTGGCCCGGCCTTCATGCCCTGGCCCAGTGGCGAGGTCGCCACCAGCGGCACCAGCAGGGTTTGCGCAGGGCCGGCCGGCAGGTTGACGCGACTGGTCAGCGTCTGCCCATTGTTGCTCTGGATTTGCACGTAGACCGTCACGGCCCAGTTCATTGCGCTTTGCAGGCGCAGGCTCATCATGCCCGACTGCGACCAGTCCCAGGCGCCGGTCTGCGGGGTCAGGCGCAGGGTCGGACGCGCTACCGGGTTGAACGTCACCCGGCGCAGCACTTCACCTTCCGGGGTTTGCTCGGCGTTGGCTTGTGGCAGGTCAGTGTTTTCGGTGACGACTTTCACCACGTCGGCCGGACGAACGAAGTTGAACAGGGTCTGTTGACCGGCAGGCGCCGCCAGCAACGGGGCGGCGAAGATCAAGGCAAAAACGGCAGGCAACGAGCGGCGAATCATAAGAACGGAGTTCTCCCTAACGACCAAAAGGCCAATGGAAAAGCATGGCAGAGAGATAGACAGCGCGGCGGGCAAAACTGCCCACCGTTGTCTCAGGATATTTCACGACGGAATGGCGGCAACGCATTGAGGATCGCCTTGCCGTAGCGCTGTGTGACCAGCCGCCGATCGAGCAAGGTGATGGTGCCGCGGTCTTCTTCGGTACGCAGCAGACGGCCACAGGCCTGGACCAGTTTCAACGAGGCGTCGGGCACCGAGATTTCCATGAACGGATTACCGCCACGGGCCTCGATCCACTCTGACAGCGCGGCCTCGACCGGATCGTCCGGTACCGAGAACGGGATCTTGGCGATCACCACGTGTTCGCAATAGGCCCCCGGCAAGTCCACCCCTTCGGCGAAACTGGCGAGGCCGAACAGTACGCTGGAGTCGCCGCCATCAACCCGCGCCTTGTGCTTGTTCAGGGTTTCCTGCTTCGACAGGTTGCCCTGAATGAACACTTGCTTGCGCCAGTCGCGGTCGAGACCGTCGAACACGTCCTGCATCTGTTTGCGCGAGGAGAACAGCACCAGCGTACCGCGCGAACCTTCGACCAGATCCGGCAATTCACGGATGATCGCTGCCGTGTGACCGGCTGCATCGCGCGGGTCGGCCTTCAGATCCGGCACCCGCAGCACACCGACATCGGCGTGATGGAACGGGCTCGGTACCACGGCGGTGACGGCTTTTTTTGGCAGGCCGGCGCGCATGCGGAAACGGTCGAAGGTGCCCAGCGCGGTCAGGGTTGCCGACGTCACCAGGCAGCCGTAGGCCACGTTCCACAGACTGCGACGCAAGGTCTCGGCGGCAAGAATCGGGCTGGCGTTGACCTCGATGTCGAACAGCGAACCACTTTCGGCCAGTGTCAGCCAACGGGCCATGGGCGGGCTGTCTTCCGGGTCTTCGGCGGTAAATGCAGTCCACAATTCCCAGTTGCCCGAAGCCCGGGACAACAGGCTGCCGAACAGCGGGTACCACTCTTCGGCCTGATTGCTGGCGATCCCGATGTTGACCTCGCCATCCATGCCTTCCTTGAGCAGGTCGGTCAGACGGGTGAACAGATCGTTGAGACGGGCGAAGCCCTTCTTCAGCTCAATGCCCATTTCGCGCATGTGCTCGGGAATCACTCCGGCGATGAAACGATGACGTGGCCGCTCCCGGCCCTCAACGTCTTCACCGGGTTTGAAATCGGCGACTTGTTCGCAGGCGCTGAACATGAACTGCTGCTGGGCCTTGATCTCCCGCGCCAGCTCCGGCACTTGTTCGATCAACTTGCCGAGATCCCCCGGCAACGGATGCTGGGCCAGCAGTTTGGTCAGGTTCTTCGCGGTGGTTTCCAGCCAGTCGGCGGTGGAGCGCAGCCGCGTGTAATGAGCGAAGTGGCCGATGGCCTTGTCCGGCAGGTGGTGACCTTCGTCGAACACGTAAATGGTGTCGCGCGGATCCGGCAGCACCGCGCCGCCGCCCAGGGCCAGGTCAGCCAGCACCATGTCGTGGTTGGTGACGATCACGTTGACCTTGCCCATGCCTTCGCGCGCCTTGTAGAAGGCGCACTGCCCGAAGTTCGGGCAGTGCCGGTTGGTGCACTGACTGTGGTCGGTGGTCAGGCGCGCCCAGTCGGCGTCTTCCAGCGCATTCGGCCAGCTGTCGCGGTCGCCGTCCCATTTATTGCCGGCAAGCTTTTCGATCATGCTGGTGAACAGCTTCTGGCTGGCCTCATCAACCTCGATCTTGAAGCCTTCTTCTTCGAACAGCTGTGCAGTAGCGGTTTGCGCGTGGCCTTCCTGCAAGAGCATGTCGAGCTTGGACAGGCACATGTAGCGGCCCCGGCCCTTGGCCAGGGCGAAACTGAAATTCAGCCCGCTGTTGCGCATCAGGTCGGGCAAATCCTTGTAGACGATCTGCTCTTGCAGGGCCACGGTCGCGGTGGCAATCACCAGGCGTTTGCCAGCGAGTTTGGCAGTCGGAATCGCCGCCAGGCTGTAGGCCACGGTCTTGCCGGTACCGGTGCCGGCTTCCACCGCAACAATCGCGGGGTCGCCACTGCGCCGGCCTTCGTCGTCGGTGTCGATATCCCCGAGGACTTTGGCGATTTCAGCGATCATCAGGCGCTGGCCGTAACGCGGTTTGAGGCTCTTGGCTTCAAGAAAACGCGAGTAGGCGCCCTGGATCGTGGTTTTGAGTTCAGTGCTGATCATTGAGTGTCGGGCGCAAAAACGCTGGATAAATTTTCAGTGGTTCGGTTCGGCGGCTATCATACCCCGCTAATCAGTCCCGCGCAGAACGGAGTACCCCAATGACACCTTTTAGCCTCGTTTATCCGCTGCATGTCCTGTCCGCATTAGTGTGGGTCGGCGGCATGTTTTTCGCCTGGATGGTCCTGCGCCCGGCGGCGGTGAAGGCTCTCGACGGGCCCGCCCGCCTGACCTTGTGGGTGGAAGTGTTTCAAGGTTTTTTCCGCTGGGTCTGGGTCGCGGTGATCCTGTTGCCGATCAGCGGCGTGGGCATGCTGCATTTGCAGCAGGTCAGTTTCGAGACCGCGCCGAAGTACGTGCAGGTCATGATCGGGCTGTACGTGGTGATGACGGCGCTGTTTATCCGCATTCAGGGCTTGATGCTGCCGGAGTTGCGCAAAGCCGTTGAGGCCAAGGACTGGCCGGCAGGTGCGGCAGTGCTGGGGCGGATTCGCCGGGTGGTGGGGATTAACCTGATTGTCGGTTTGGTGCTGGTGGCGATTGCAGCCGCTCGGCCGATGTTCTGACCCACCCCGTTTTTTTCGCGGTAAACACTGTAGTAGCCAGGGGATTTATCCCTGGCCACCACTGAAAAGTGCTGTGTTTCAGAGGCGCTGCACAGTCACCGCACCCGCCGCACCCACAGGCCCAGGTTGCCCGTCAGCGCCTGCCTTGCCGTTCTTGCCGCCATCGGCGCGATACACCAGGCAGCCCTTGGACTTGCCGCCCTGGCCCGCCTTGCCGCCGACACCCGCCGGGCCACCGGCGCCGCCAGCGACGTTGACCTTGATCAGCTCTGCCGGAAACTCGCGCGGCACTTCAAGACGCACCACCGCACCCGGTGCGCCCGGCTGACCGTCGCTGCCGTTACTGCCGTCAAAACCGTGCCCGGCCGAGCCATAGGTGCAGCCCGGATCTTCACCGTTGCCGCCATCCAGGCCAACGAAGCCCGGCGCACCGGTACCGCCACGGGCATCCACAAACAACTTTGGCGCATCCAGTGCCTTGAACTGCAAATTCAGATTGCGCCCGGCGCGGGCGGCTTTTTCATAGGTGCCCGGCGCGCCGCGAGCGGTGATCAGGCTGCCTTCGGACAACTGCGCACGGCTGACTTTCATGTCCAGCGCCTGTTCGCTCGGGACGATCGCAATGCGCGCCTCGTGGCCCAGACGTAATTCGCCGACGGTCAGCTCGGTCACGTTGGAAGGAATCAGCAAGGTGCCGTAGTCCGCCACTTCCAGCCGTTCCAGCTGCAAGGTGCTGGCGGTGTTCGGCAGGCGCATCAGGGAGTTGGTTTCGACGCTGACCACTTGGGCGCAGGCCAGGGGACTGATCAATGCAGCGAGCAGACAAAGTTTACGCATGGGACGAAGCCTCCGGAGCGGCCGGGGCCGGGATGGTTTGCAGGTGGAATACGCCGAACAGCAGGATCCGCAGGCGATCACGCCACGGGTTGGGACGCCCTTTGAGGCGACAGAACAGCAACTCCAGAACGTGCAGCGCCAGCAACAAGGCGCCGGCCAGATTGACCAGCAAATGCAACGGATGCACAAACGGCACCAGCAGATTGACCACCACCACGCACCAGAACAGCAGGGTCAACAAGCGCCCCAGCCCCCAGAAAACCTTCATACGCTCCCCCGTGTCGCAATTATTCTTTGGGCGCACAGTAACGGCTTCGGCGGGGGATAAGCCAGAGGGATAAAAGAAAAAACTTTTGTCAGTCGTCGGATCGCTGCCGGTGCGACGATGATCGTCGCCCGGCAGCTCTAGCCTGCGGACTACAGACAAGTCCTAGCGATTGATATGCAACTCCACTCGACGGTTTTTTGCGCGGCCCTCTTGCGTCGCGTTGTCGGCCACCGGCTCACTCTCGCCACGCCCTTCACTGGTCAGCTTGCCCGGTTCCAGACCCTGACTCAGCAGATACGCCGCGACACTGCTGGCACGTCGCTCGGACAGCGCCTGGTTATAGGCATCCGAGCCTTTGCTGTCGGTGTGGCCGACGACCTTGATGCTCACCACATCGGCATTGCGCAGCTTGTCCATCAGCGTATCGAGCTGGGCCTTGGCGGCCGGGGTCAGGTCCGACTTGTCGAAATCGAACAACACATTGCCGGCATCGCTCAGGGTGATGACTTCCGATTGCGGCGCAGGCTCTGGGGCTTTTTCAGTGACAGGATATTGCGGCAGCGGACAGCCGCGATGATCGACCGGCGTATTGGCCGGTGTGTCAGGGCAACGGTCGCGGCGGTCGAACACGCCATCGCCGTCTTCGTCGCCGTCCTGGGCATAGCAGATCAGCCCGCCGGTCAGGATCCCCAGCGCCGCGCCGCCACCGGCCCAGCCGCCACTTTCAATGGCGCCAAGACCGCCACCGACCAGCCCGCCTATCAGGCTGCAGATCGGCCACGTACGTTGATTGAGGGGGGCATCGCCATCGCTGTGGGTGGCGCAACCGGTGAGCAAGCTGCCCAGCAGCAGCACCGGCAAGACGGACCTTGAGAAAACAGTCATTGTGAAAGCTCCTGTGTCACCGGCCCATACCGGTTACACAGGAGTAAAGACCCGCATCCGCGACTGCACAAGCCGCGGATGCGAGAGGGGCTAGCGGACGATTTTGATTTCGGTACGACGGTTCTGTGCACGACCGTCAGCGGTTTTGTTATCCGCCACTGGCTGGCTTTCACCCATGCCCGATACCGAAACGAAGCTGGCACGCGGCACACCTTGCTGGATCAGGTATTCCACCACCGAGTGCGCACGGCGATCCGACAGTTTCTTGTTGTAGGCATCGCTGCCCACGCTGTCGGTGTGGCCGGTCACGGTCAGTTGCGCCGTGGACGACTCTTGTTTCAGGCGCGTGGCCACTTTGTCGAGAACCTGTTTATCGGAGCCGGTCAGGGTCGCTTTGTCGAACTGGAAGTGAACATCGCGTATGACGATGGTTTCTTCCTTGACCACAACGGCCTCTTCTACCACCGGCGCCGGGGCGGGTGGAGGGCAGCCGTCAGCATCGACCTGCACGCCGCGAGGGGTGTGCGGGCACTTGTCGCGACTGTCCGGCACACCGTCGCCGTCTTCGTCGCCATCACCGTGCACCCAGCAATACGCGGCGGCCGTACCACCGACCAACAGTGCGCCGTAACCGGCCCACGCCGAACTCTCCGTCGCGCCGATACCGGCACCGACAACACCGCCGACCGCCGCACAGGTCGGCCAGTCGGTTTTCTGCAAACCTGCGCAACCAGTCAACACACTGGTTAGCAGAATCAAAGGTAATGCTGTCCGAACTATGCTCATCTGGTTTTCTCCTGAGGGATCGGCTTAGAACCGATTCACGGAGTAAAGACCGGAGTTTTAATCTCCGCCAGCAATAGGCCACCGGCATTTGGGACCGTGTTCACAGTGATTCGGCACTTTTGCCATGCGCGACAAATCGGGGTCTAGGCCGGATCCCTCTGGCGCGCTAGTCTTGGCGATCTGATTGAGGAGCTTCGATGAACGTCGCCATTTCTTCGCGCACGCCGCAACAGGCGCTGGCTGCTTTACTGGATCGCTATGCCCCGGCGCGCTTGCTGCTGATCGGCGCCAGCGAATTTCCGGCCCTGACCGCTTTCAAGGCAGCGCACCCGGACTGTGCGCTCGCGCATGCCGCGCCCGGCGCGTTGCCTGCCGAACTGGCGGCACAGCGTTTTGATCTGGCGCTGGTGGTCGATTGCCTGGAGCATCTGCCCAAGCGCGACGGCCTGAACCTGCTGGGCGGGATCCGCAACCTCAACGCCAGCCGCATTGCAGTGCTGGCAGATCTGCCGGCCAGCGGCTGGCAGGAAACCGATTTCTACTCGCTGGCGCTGCAAGCCAGTGAACGCTTCCAGCGCGACGATCAAGTGCTGACACTGTTCACTTACGATCTGCTTGACTACAAACAAGTCCCCGACTGGCTCAACTCGCGGTTCTGGGCCAATCCGGAAAACTTCGGGAAATACTGGTGGTAATGCAATGAGTACAGCCATTTGCCCGTGCGGCAGCGGCAACCTGCTGGAGGCCTGCTGCGGCCATTATCACGCCGGCCACCCGGCGCCCTGCGCCGAAGCCCTGATGCGCTCGCGCTATAGCGCCTACGTGCTGGGGCTGATCGACTATCTGGTGGCAACCACCCTGCCCGCCCAGCAGGCAGGTCTGGATCGCCAGTCGATCAGCGCCTGGAGCGCGCAGAGCACCTGGCTCGGCCTCGCGGTCGAAAGCTCGGAAGTGTTCGGCGGCCAGCCCGAGCACGCCTTCGTCACCTTCACCGCACGCTGGCACGACAGCCAGGGCGAACACAGCCACCGCGAGCGCTCATCGTTCGTGCAGAACAGCGGACGCTGGTACTTCATCGACCCGACCGTGCAGTTGAAACTGGGGCGCAATGACAGCTGTCCGTGTGCCAGCGGGCAGAAATTCAAGAAGTGCTGCGCGGGGTATTTCGGCGCATAGAGGGAAGCGCCGACTAGACTGGGGCACAAAAGGAGTTTTTTCGATGCTCGGTCACCGCCGCACATTTCATGGCTTGCTGTTGATGCTGTTGCTGAACCTCGGCGGTTGCGCCTCGTGGTTCAGCGATGACAGCGTCGACCCCGCCGTCCACCTGGTGAAAGTCGAGGTGGTGCGGGCCAAGCTGCTCGAACAGAAATTCATCCTGCATTTTCGCGTCGACAACCCCAACGACAGCGACCTGACCGTGCGCGGCCTGGAATATCGCATTCATCTGGCCGACCTGTTGCTGGCCGAAGGCGAGCACGAGCACTGGTTCACCGTCGGGCCGAAACGCAGCGCGTATTTCAGGGTGCCGATCCGCACCAACCTGTGGCCTCGGGTAAAAGACGTGGTGAAAATGCTGAAAAGTCCGAACCAGCAGATTCCCTATCGATTGCAGGGTGAAATGGAAACCGGTTTATTCATCGCCCACTACGTGCACCTGGAGCGCAATGGCGTGATAATCCCCGCCGATTTAATTCCGGAGCAACACCGATGACTCAGCAACCTCATGTCCATGGCCCCGACTGCAACCACGATCATGACCATCATCACGATCATGACCATGGCCATGTCCACGGCCCGAACTGCGGCCACGCCCACCAGGAACCGGTGCGCAACGCCCTGAAAGACGTCGGCCGCAACGACCCGTGCCCATGCGGCAACGGCAAGAAATTCAAGAAGTGCCACGGCGCTTGATGCCTCGGGCGAAGCCCTGCTTCGCCTGAAACATCGCCTTCGCGAGAGCCCGCTCCCACAGTTGTCCGCGTTCCTGCTGACTGAACGCGGTCGAATGTGGGAGCGGGCTTGCTCGCGAAAGGGCCGCTACATTCACCCCACAATGTTCAGCCAGCCGCCAGAATCCGCTGCGCACTGACCACCGTCGCATACTCCCCGTGCAAATTCCCCAGCGACATCCCGTGCACCTCTTCGGCTGAACGCAGCGTGCCGAAGTAATCAGCCTTGTCGAAGGTGAAACAAGCGTCCTCTACCACCCACGCCTCAAACCCCAGATTGCCCGCCGTGCGCGCTGTGGACTCCACCGAGTTGTGGGTCGCCACGCCAACGATGATCAATTGCCCGATCCCCGCCTCGCTCAACTTTGCCTCCAGCCCCGTGGCACAAAACGCATCCGGCACTTGTTTCTGGATCAGCCATTCGCCGTCCTGCGGCATGAACCGCTGCTGAAACTCCACCCCTGACTGCCCGGGCCAGAACACCGAGCCCGGCTCACGCGACAGGTGCTGCACGTGAATCACCGGCCGTGCGCTATCGCGCCAGAACCCCAGCAGATCGAGGATTCGATGCTCGGCGTGGGGATTATTCCGGCGTCCCAGACGCGGATGCAGAATGCCTTGTTGCTGGTCGATGATGATCAGTGCAGCGTTGGCCTTCAGCTCCATGGCGATTTTTCTCATGTAAGGTCATCGAATTTCCCACCACTTCAGCATCACCTCCACTTATTACGCAAGCTATCGAATATTCGGGACGGGTGAAGATCAAACCGCCGAAACGCTGATTGAAGATCCTTTGTGGTCTGTATAAACGCAGAAATAACTCGGTCGCCCGCTTGCGCGGCCACCGCCTGCTCACTAACGTAGCGGCTTTATTGCGCCCCCAGCCTCTACACCCCCGCAGGAGCTTTGCCATGGCCTCGCCAGCCCTCACACATTTTCTTCCCCGGTTCGGCGTTGCCGCAGCAGTGACCGGTGTCTTGAGCCTGTCCGGTTGCCAGACCTGGAATGCTCAGGACACCCTCCCGCCCACCTCCGGCGTGCAACCGCTCAAGGGCCTGGCGCAAAACGTTTCGGTACGACGCAATGCCATGGGCATGCCGTTGATCGAAAGCAACAGCTTCCACGACGCGCTGTTCACCCTCGGCTACGTCCACGCCAGCGACCGCATCAACCAGATGGTCACCCTGCGCCTGCTGGCTCAGGGCCGTCTGGCGGAAATGTCCGGCGCCTCGATGCTCGATGCCGACCGCTACATGCGCGCGGTCAACCTGAAGAAAAGCGCCGACGAGCTGTACAAGGCCTCATCGCCACGGCTCAAGCGTTTCTTCGAAGTCTATGCGCGGGGCGTCAACGCCTACCTGTTCCGCTACGCCGACAAACTGCCGGGCGATCTCGCTTCCAGCGGCTACAAGCCTGAATACTGGAAGCCGGAAGACTCGGCGCTGATGTTTGCGCTGCTGAACTTCAGCCAGTCAGCCAACCTGCCGGAAGAGATCTCCTCCCTGGTGCTGGCGCAGACCGTGAGCAGCGACAAACTCGCCTGGCTGACCCCGTCTGCCCCGGACGAAAACTTGCCGCTGGCCGAGGCCGACAAGCTGCAGGGCCTCAAGCTCAACAGGCAGATCCCGGGCCTCACCGAACTGAGCAACGCCAGCCAGCAATTGGCGACCATGAACCTGCCGGGCAGCACCACCTCGAACAACTGGGCCATCGCCCCGCAACGCAGCCGCAGCGGCAAAAGCATTCTCGCCAGCGATGCCCATGGCCCACTGGCGGCGCCGTCGCTGTGGACCTTCGTGCAGATCCGCGCGCCGAAGTATCAGGCCGCCGGGGTCACCGTTGCCGGTTTGCCGATGGTCCTCGCAGGCTTCAACGGCAAAGTCGCGTGGAGCGCCACCAGCGTGCTCGGCGACAACCAGGATCTGTTCCTCGAAAAAATCCGCCGTCAGGGCAGCAGCCTGACCTACGAGGTCAACGGCAAATGGCAGCCGCTGGGCGTGCGCAACGAAACCTATTTCGTCAAAGGCCAGCGACCGGTTCGTGAAGCGGTGTACGAAACCCGCCACGGTGCGTTGCTCAACAGCGTCCAGGCAGCGGCGCAGGGCAGCGGTTTTGGCCTGGCCTTGCAAACACCGAGCTTCACCGACGACAAATCGCTGGACGCCTTTTTTGACCTGACCCGCGCGCAGAACGTTGAACGCGCTTCGGACGCCAGTCGCGAGATCCGCGCCATCGCCCTGAACATGGTGTTCGCCGATGCCAGCAACATCGGCTGGCAAGTCACCGGGCGCTTCCCGAACCGCCGCGAAGGCGAAGGCCTGCTGCCATCGCCGGGCTGGGAAGGTCGCTACGACTGGGACGGTTACGCCGACCCGATGCTGCACCCGTACGATCAGGACCCGACCCAGGGCTGGCTCGGCACTGCCAACCAACGGGTGATTCCTCACGGCTACGGCATGCAGTTGTCCAACTCCTGGGCCGCACCGGAACGTGGCGAGCGCTTGGCAGAACTGGCCGGCAGCGGCAAACAGGACGGTCGCAGCGTGATCGCCATGCAGTACGACCAGACCACGACGTTTGCCGCCAAGCTGAAGAAAATGTTCGAAGCCCCGGGCATGAAACAGCCGCTGAAGCAGGCGATCGACGCCCTGCCGGAAGCGGATCGCAGCAAGGCTCGCGAGGCGTTCACCCGTTTGATGGCCTTCGACGGCAAGCTCAGCCCGACGTCGGCCGATGCGGCGATCTACGAACTGTTCCTGCAAGAAAGCATGAAGCAGATCTTCCTCGACGAACTCGGCCCAGAGTCGAGCCCGGCGTGGAAAGCCTTTATCGCCAATGGCAACTTGTCCTACTCGGCACAGGCTGACCATCTGCTCGGTCGTGAGGACAGCCCGTTCTGGGATGATATCCGCACGCCGCAGAAAGAAGACAAGGCGCTGATTCTGGCCCGCAGCCTGGCCGCAGCGATCAGCGCCGGCGACAGCCAGCTGGGTGGCGATCGCAAAGCCTGGCAGTGGGGCAAACTGCACCGCTACGAGTGGAAAAACGCCAACGGCCAGACCGTTCGCGGTCCAGTGGCTGCCGGCGGTGATCACACCACGCTCAATACCGCGGCATTTGCCTGGGGTCAGGACTTCAACACGATGCGTGCACCGTCGATGCGCTTCATTGTCGACTTCAGCCAAGCCGAACCGTTGATGGGGCAGAACGGCACCGGCCAGTCTGGCAACCCGGCCAGCCCGAACTACCTCAACGGCATCGATGCCTGGCTCAAGGGCCAGTACATCGGCCTGCCGATGCAGCCGCAGAACTTTGACCGGGTGTACGGCAAGACCCGTTTGACCCTCACCCCCGGCAAATAAACGCTGCCTCCTCTTGTAGGAGTGAGCCTGCTCGCGATCGCGGTCTGACCTTCGAAACTGAAGCGTCTGACACACCGTGATCGCGAGCAGGCTCACTCCTACAGGGGTTTTGTGTCGCCCTAAAAAATAATCGATAGAACTTCCGGACTCGCGCCAACCTCATAGCTAACAAGCCCCTCCATTCTGGTAACGACATGGACCTTGTTATCGCCCGCCCCGAAGGTTTGTACTGCCCTGCCGGGGATTTCTATATTGACCCGTGGCGCCCGGTCGAGCGCTCGGTGATCACCCATGCCCACGGCGATCACGCCCGTGGCGGCAATCAGCACTACCTTGCCAGCAGCGCCAGCGAAGGGATCTTGCGCGCGCGTCTGGGCCAGGACATCCATCTGCAAACCCTCGACTACGGTCAGCGTCTGACCCACCACGGGGTGACGTTAAGCTTCCACCCTGCCGGCCATGTGCTCGGTTCAGCCCAGGTGCGCCTGGAATACGGCGGCGAAGTCTGGGTCGCGTCCGGCGATTACAAAATCGAACCCGATGGCACCTGCGCGCCGTTTGAACCGGTGCGCTGCCACACCTTCATCACCGAATCGACCTTTGGCCTGCCGATCTATCGCTGGCAGCCGCAAGCGCAGGTGTTCAGCGAGATCAACCAGTGGTGGCAGGCGAACATCGCCGCCGGCAAGGCCAGCGTGGTGTTCTGCTATTCGTTCGGCAAAGCCCAGCGGATCCTGCATGGCATCGACGCCAGCCTCGGGCCGATCCTCAGCCACGGCGCGGTCGAACCGCTGAACCGGGTGTATCGCGAGGCCGGGGTGTACCTGCCACCGACGATCTACGCCGGCGATGTGAAAAAGTCCGACCCGATCATGCGACAGGCGCTGGTCATTGCCCCGCCCTCGGCCGGTGGCAGCAACTGGATGCGCCGGTTCGGTGACTTCAGCGACGCTTTCGCCAGCGGCTGGATGCGTCTGCGCGGCACTCGCCGCCGGCGTGGTGTGGATCGCGGCTTCGTACTCTCGGATCACGCCGACTGGCCCGGCCTGCTGTGGGCCATCAACCAGACAGGCGCCGAGCGCGTGATGGTCACCCATGGCTCGATCGGCGTACTGGTGCGTCATCTGCGTGAACAAGGCCTCGATGCGCAGGGTTTCAACACCGAATACGGCGACGACGAAGAGGAAAACATTGGCGTCGAACCGGTCATCGCCGAGGTACAAGCATGAAAGCCTTCGCCGAGTTGTACGCCGAACTCGACGCCACCACGTCGAGCAACGCCAAACTGGCGGCGATGCAACACTACTTCGCCCAGGCGGCACCGCAGGATGCGGCATGGGCGGTGTACTTTCTGTCCGGCGGACGCCCGCGGCAACTGGTGCCGGTGCGTACCCTGCGCGAGTTGGCCGTCAAGGTCTCGGGACTCGAACTGTGGCTGTTCGAAGAGAGTTATCAGGCTGTCGGCGATCTGGCAGAAACCATTTCGCTGGTGTTGCCGGAAAACCCGCACAGCTCCGAGGCGGGCCTGGCCGAATGGATCGAACACAAGCTGCTGCCGCTGCGCGGTGAAACCCCGGAGTACCTCGCCCGCCAACTCCCCACACTGTGGGCGCAACTGGACCGGTCGAGCCTGATGCTGTGCATCAAGTTGATCACCGGCAGCTTTCGCGTCGGCGTGTCGAAACTGCTGGTCACCCGCGCTCTGGCGTCGATGGCGGGCCTGGACAGCAAGCGCGTGGCGCAACGGCTGGTGGGTTACACCGACCTGTCCAACCGGCCGAGCGCCGCCACCTATCTGAAGCTGATCGCTGCGGAGTCCGCCGACGAACATGCCCAGCGTGGTGGCCAGCCCTACCCGTTCTTCCTCGCACATGCCTTGTCGCAACCGGTGGAAGACTTTGAAGCACTGCTGGGGCCGGCGAGCAACTGGCAGGTGGAATGGAAGTGGGATGGCATCCGAGCGCAAGTGGTCAAGCGTGACGGGCGACTGTGGGTCTGGTCACGGGGTGAAGAACTGGTCACCGAGCGCTTCCCGGAACTCGACGTTCTGGTACATGGGCTACCCGACGGTACAGTGATCGACGGCGAAATCGTGGTCTGGAAAAGCACTCATCCGACCACCGAAGACGCCTTCGATCCGCAATCGACAGCGCCACCGGCCGTACAACCTTTCGCCCTGCTGCAGCAACGTATCGGGCGCAAAACCCTCGACAAGAAAATCCTCGAAGAGGTGCCGGTCGTTGTACTCGCCTACGACTTGCTGGAATGGCAGGGCGAGGATTGGCGCAATCGTCCGCAGGCCGAACGGCGTACGCAACTGGAACAGGTCATCGCCCGCAGTAACACCCCGGTGTTACTGCCCTCACCGGTACTCACCGGCAGCGACTGGTTCGACCTCGCCCGGCAACGTGAGGCGTCGCGACGGCTGGGGGTCGAGGGCATGATGCTCAAGGCCCGCGATGCCCTGTATGGCGTGGGCCGGACCAAGGACATGGGCGTGTGGTGGAAGTGGAAGGTCGATCCGTTCAGCGTCGATGCCGTGTTGATCTACGCCCAGCGCGGGCATGGCCGTCGCGCCAGCCTGTACAGCGATTACACCTTTGCGGTGTGGGACGGACCGCCCGAGTCCAGCCAACGGGCACTGGTGCCGTTCGCCAAGGCCTATTCGGGGCTGACCGATGAGGAAATGCGTCAGGTCGACAGCATCGTGCGCAAGACCACCGTGGAAAAGTTCGGCCCGGTCAGCAGCGTCAAGCCGAGCCTGGTATTCGAGCTGGGTTTCGAAGGCATCGCCCTGTCGCGCCGGCACAAGAGCGGGATCGCCGTGCGTTTCCCGAGAATGCTGCGCTGGCGGCAGGACAAGCACGTGGATGAGGCCGATAGCCTCGCCACTCTGCAAGACCTGTTGGCCTGACCCGGTTTTCCGGGACATTGATTACTTTTGACTGAATGACGTCCCCGTGGCGAGGGATTTGCTCCCTCGCCACAAAAGTTTCCTGTACCCGTGAAATCAGCCCGCACCGAACCAACTTGGTGCAACGCATTTCCGGTGCCCGTTTACGTGCACCAAACCCTCTCGCCGCCCCCTCCCCCAACCTTTTAAAACACTTGTTCGGGACTCTGGTTCGGAAATTGCTACTTTCTATAGGTCGTACGCGTTCCAGTAACAATAATTCTGCGCCACAAGCGCTCATATTGGTTCTTAGGGATTGAATAATGAAAAAAGCATTGCTGACCCTTTCTGCACTGGCGTTGTGCATGGCTGCCGGCTCCGCGCTGGCCAAGGAATACAAAGAGCTGCGTTTTGGCGTTGATCCTTCCTACGCACCGTTCGAGTCGAAAGCGGCCGACGGCAGTCTGGTGGGCTTCGACATCGACCTGGGCAACGCGATCTGCGCCGAGCTGAAGGTCAAGTGCAAATGGGTTGAAAGCGACTTCGACGGCATGATTCCGGGCCTCAACGCCAACAAATTCGACGGTGTGATCTCGTCGATGACCGTGACCCCGGCCCGTGAAAAGGCGATCGACTTCTCCAGCGAGCTGTTCTCCGGCCCTACTTCCTATGTATTCAAGAAGGGTTCCGGCCTGAGCGATGACATCGCTTCGCTGAAGGGCAAGTCCGTCGGTTACGAGCAAGGCACCATTCAAGAAGCCTACGCCAAGGCTGTGCTGGAGAAGGCCGGGGTGAAAATCCAGGCTTACGCCAACCAGGATCAGGTGTACGCCGACCTGAAAAACGGCCGTCTCGACGCCTCGATCCAGGACATGCTGCAAGCCGAACTGGGCTTTTTGAAGTCGCCAGACGGTGCCGCTTACGAAGTCAGCAAGCCAGTTGACAGCGAATTGCTGCCAGCCAAAACCGCTGTCGGTATTAAGAAAGGTAACAAAGAGCTGAAGGCACTTTTAGATAAAGGTATCAAAGCGTTACACGATGACGGCAAATACGCCGAGATTCAAAAGAAACACTTTGGCGATCTGAATCTGTACAGCGGTAAATAATGCCCTGGCGCCCATCACTCGATGGGCGCCTTTTCCATCCGCTCAGGTTGCTGATTTATGTTCGAAAACCTCTTACAAAATCTGGGGCTCTCAGCCTTCAGCCTCAAGGGCTTCGGTCCGTTGCTGTTGGAAGGCACCTGGATGACCATCAAATTGTCGGCGTTGTCGCTGCTGGTGGCCGTGTTGCTCGGTCTCTTGGGCGCTAGTGCCAAACTGTCGAAATCCAGATTGCTGCGCCTGCCTGCCCAGCTCTACACCACACTGATTCGCGGCGTGCCGGATCTGGTGCTGATGCTGTTGATCTTCTACAGCCTGCAAACCTGGCTGACCGCGCTGACCGACTTCATGGAGTGGGATTACATCGAAATCGACTCCTTCACCGCTGGCGTGACCACCCTGGGCTTCATCTACGGGGCGTATTTCACCGAAACCTTCCGTGGCGCGATCCTCGCCGTGCCTCGTGGTCAGGTGGAAGCGGCGACCGCTTACGGCCTCAAGCGCGGCCAGCGCTTTCGCTTCGTGGTGTTTCCGCAAATGATGCGTTTCGCCCTGCCGGGCATCGGCAACAACTGGATGGTGATGCTCAAGGCCACTGCGCTGGTGTCGATCATCGGCCTGGCCGACTTGGTCAAAGCCGCGCAGGACGCCGGTAAAAGCACCTATCAACTGTTCTACTTCCTGGTACTCGCCGCCTTGATCTATCTGCTGATCACCAGTGCTTCGAACGTCATCCTGCGCTGGCTGGAGCGCCGTTACGCCGCAGGCGCACGGGAGGCCGTACGATGATCGAACTCCTGCAGGAATACTGGAAACCCTTCCTTTATACCGACGGCAACAACATCACCGGGCTGGCCATGACCCTGTGGCTGCTCAGTGCCTCGATCTTCATTGGCTTCCTGGTGTCGATTCCGCTGTCGATCGCCCGGGTCTCGTCGCACTTCTATGTGCGCTGGCCGGTGCAGTTCTACACCTACCTGTTCCGGGGTACGCCGCTGTATATCCAGTTGCTGATTTGCTACACCGGCATCTACAGCCTCGCCGCCGTACGCGCACAACCGTTGCTCGACAGTTTCTTTCGCGATGCGATGAACTGCACGATCCTGGCGTTTGCCCTGAACACCTGCGCCTACACCACGGAGATTTTCGCCGGGGCGATCCGCAGCATGAACCACGGCGAAGTCGAAGCGGCCAAGGCCTACGGCCTGACCGGCTGGAAGCTTTACGCGTACGTGATCATGCCCTCGGCGCTGCGTCGTTCGTTGCCTTACTACAGCAACGAAGTGATCCTGATGCTGCACTCGACCACCGTGGCCTTCACCGCGACCATTCCCGACATCCTGAAAGTTGCGCGGGACGCCAACTCGGCGACCTACCTGACCTTCCAGTCGTTCGGCATCGCCGCGCTGATCTACCTGACCATTACCTTCACGCTGGTCGGCCTGTTCCGTCTTGCCGAACGCCGATGGCTGGCCTTCCTCGGGCCGACCCACTAGGAAACCCTGTAATGCGACACCAGATCCATGACCTGTTGGCCCCGGTGCCGGGGACCGCACGACAGATCCACAGCTTCCACTTCGGCCCGGAGCAGGCCCAAGGCAAGATCTACATCCAGTCCTCGCTGCATGCCGACGAAATGCCCGGCATGCTGGTGGCCTGGCACCTCAAGCAGCGTCTGGCGGAGCTGGAAGCCGCCGGGCGCCTGCGTAGCCAGATCGTGCTGGTGCCGGTGGCCAATCCGGTGGGCCTCGAACAAGTGCTGATGGACGTGCCACTGGGCCGCTACGAGATGGAGAGCGGGCAGAATTTCAATCGCTGGTTCGTCGACCTCAGCGAAGAAATCGGCAACGACATCGAGGGCAAGCTGGGCGATGACCCGCAGCGCAACCTTGAGTTGATCCGCGCCAGCCTGCGCAACGCCCTGGCTCGCCAGACACCCGGTACGCAACTGCAATCCCAGCGCCTGACCCTGCAACGGCTGGCGTGCGACGCCGACATGGTGCTGGACCTGCACTGCGATTTCGAATCCGTGGTTCACCTCTACACCACCCCCGAGGCGTGGCCGCAGGTCGAGCCGCTGGCGCGTTACATCGAGTCCCAGGCCAGCCTGCTGGCGACCGACTCCGGCGGCCAGTCGTTCGACGAATGCTTCACCCTGCTGTGGTGGCAACTGCAGGAGCGCTTCGGCGAACACTTCGCGATTCCGCTGGGCAGTTTTTCGGTGACCGTGGAGTTGCGCGGCCAGGGTGACGTCAATCACCCGATGGCCAGCCGTGATTGTCAGGCGCTGATCGATTACCTGATCCAGTTCGATGCGATCGTCGGCGAGACCCGGCCGCAACCGCCCTTGCCGTTCCCCGCCACGCCACTGGCTGGCGTCGAACCGGTGACCACGCCGGTCGGCGGCTTGCTGGTGTACACCGCCACGGCCGGGCAATACCTGCAAGCCGGGCAACAGATTGCCGAAATCATCGACCCGATCAGTGATCGGGTGACCCCTATTTGCTGCACCGCTGCCGGCGTCATGTACGCCCGCTCGCTGCGCCGCATGGCCACTGCCGGCATGGTGATCGCCCACGTGGCGGGCGCCGAAGCCTATCGCAGCGGCTACCTACTTTCGCCTTGAGGATGTCTGTCTCATGTACAAATTGACCGTTGAAGGCCTGCACAAAAGCTATGGCGACCATCAGGTGCTCAAAGGCGTTTCGCTCAAGGCCAGGACTGGCGACGTGATCAGCCTGATCGGCGCCAGCGGTTCGGGCAAAAGCACCTTCCTGCGCTGCATCAACTTTCTCGAACAACCCAACGACGGCGCCATGAGCCTGGACGGCCAGGCGATCCGTATGGTCAGCGACCGCCACGGCATGCACGTCGCCGACCCGAATGAACTGCAACGCCTGCGCACACGGTTGGCGATGGTGTTCCAGCACTTCAATCTGTGGAGCCACATGACCGTGCTGGAAAACATCACCATGGCCCCGCGCCGGGTGCTCGGTTGCAGCAAACAGGAAGCCGACGACCGCGCACGCCGTTATCTGGACAAGGTCGGCCTGCCGGCGCGGGTTGCCGATCAGTACCCGGCGTTTCTCTCAGGCGGCCAGCAACAGCGGGTGGCGATCGCCCGGGCGCTGGCCATGGAGCCGGAGGTGATGCTGTTCGACGAACCGACCTCGGCACTCGACCCGGAACTGGTGGGCGAAGTGCTACGGGTGATTCAGGGGCTGGCCGAAGAAGGCCGGACCATGATCATGGTGACGCACGAAATGAGCTTTGCGCGCAAAGTCTCCAGCCAGGTGTTGTTCCTGCATCAGGGGCTGGTGGAAGAAGAAGGCGCGCCGGAAGACGTGCTGGGCAATCCGAGGAGCGAACGCCTGAAGCAGTTCCTCAGCGGCAACCTCAAGTAACGCCGTCCACAACTCTCATGTGAGAGCGGAGGCGGTGTGTCAGTCAACATCGTTTTAACTGACACACCGCCTTCGTCGGAACGCCGCCCGGAGCAAGCCCGCTGCCACAGGGTATGTGCTCGCACAAAATTAAACTTGTCCCTCAACGGCGCGGTCACTGAAGGAACACCTTCAGAGCGCACACCGCCGGTATGCCGACCTCCACCGACATCGCAAAACTCTGGTTCAACACACACCACTGGAAGCCGTTCGCCTTTCAAAAACAGGTGTGGGCCGCCGTTAAAAAAGGTCAGTCGGGATTACTTCACGCCAGCACCGGCGCCGGTAAAACCTACGCGGTGTGGTTCGCCGCGCTCAATCGCTTCGCCCGCGCTCTGCCGCCGCCTGCAACGGCCAGCAAACGCAAACCACCGTCCGAACCGTTGACCGTGCTGTGGATCACACCGATGCGCGCCCTCGCCGCCGACACCGCGCGTGCCTTGCAAGCGCCGGTCGGCGAGCTGCAGATTGCGTGGAGCATCGGCCTGCGCACCGGCGACACCAGCAGCGCCGAACGCGCCCGTCAGGGCCGGCGCTTGCCGACCACGCTGATCACCACCCCGGAAAGCCTGACCCTGCTGCTCGCCCGCGCCGACGCGAAAACCGCGCTCGAGACCTTACGCATGGTCGTCGTCGATGAATGGCACGAATTGCTCGGCAACAAACGCGGCGTACAGCTGCAACTGGCGCTGGCACGCCTGCGCCATTGGCAGCCCGAGCTGATCGTCTGGGGCGTGTCCGCCACCCTTGGTAATCAAGCCCACGCCCAACAGGTGCTGATCCCACAGGGCGGCGGCATCAGCGTGCAAGGCCAGAGCGAAAAATCACTCAAGGTCGACACCTTGATCCCACCGGCCATCGAACGTTTTCCGTGGGCCGGGCACATCGGTCTGAAGATGCTGCCGCAAGTGGTCGCTGAACTGGATGCCTGCGCCAGCAGCCTGGTGTTCACCAACACCCGTGCGCAGTCGGAAATCTGGTATCAGGCGTTACTCGAAGCACGACCGGACTGGGCCGGGTTGATCGCGCTGCACCACAGCTCGCTCTCCCGCGAGACCCGCGACTGGGTGGAGCAGGCGTTGAAGGACGGACTCCTGAAAGCCGTGGTCTGCACCTCGAGCCTGGACCTGGGCGTGGACTTCCTGCCGGTGGAACGCGTGCTGCAAATCGGTTCGGCAAAGGGCGTGGCGCGGCTGATGCAGCGCGCGGGGCGCTCAGGTCACGCGCCGGGGCGCACCTCGCGGGTAACGCTGGTGCCGACCCACAGCCTGGAGCTGATCGAAGCCGTCGCCGCGCGCGATGCCGTGGAGCAACGACACATCGAACCACGCCTGTCGCCGCACCAACCGCTGGATGTGCTGGTGCAGCATCTGGTCAGCATGGCTCTGGGCGGTGGCTTTGTTCCTCAAGCGCTGTACGAAGAAGTCCGTGGCGCCTGGGCCTATCGTGATCTGACCCCAGCGAACTGGGCCTGGGCGCTGGCTTTCGTACGCCACGGTGGCCTGTCTCTGACGGCTTATCCGGATTATCGCCGGGTCGAACCGGACGAACACGGCGTCTGGCGCGTACCCGATGCCCGCCTCGCACGTCGGCATCGCATGAGCATCGGCACCATCGTCAGCGACGCGAGCATCAACCTGAAATTCTGGAGCAAGGGTGGCGGCGGCAAGCAATTGGGCAGCGTCGAGGAAGGTTTTATCGCCCGACTGAAACCGGGCGACGGCTTTCTGTTCGCCGGGCGTCTGCTGGAGTTGGTGCGGGTGGAGAACATGACCGCTTACGTCAAACGCAGCAGCGCGAAAAAAGCCGCCGTACCACGCTGGAATGGCGGACGAATGCCACTTTCCAACGAATTGGCCGAAGCCGTGGTCAGTCGCTTCACTGCAGCGGCGCAGGGGCAGTTCGCGGGGCCGGAAATGCACGCGCTGCAACCGTTGCTGAACACCCAGGCACGCTGGTCAGGCCTGCCCACCACTGACAGCCTGCTGGCGGAGGTGCTGAAGTCCCGCGAAGGCTGGCACCTTTTCCTCTACCCGTTTGCCGGGCGCCTGGTGCATCTGGGGCTCGCCAGCCTGTTGGCGTGGCGCGTCAGTCAGCGCCAGCCGCTGACGTTCTCGATTGCGGTGAATGATTACGGGCTGGAGTTGCTCAGCGCCACGCCAGTCGATTGGTCAGAACAACTCGACCCAGCCCTGCTCAGCCCGCAGCATCTGTTGGAGGATGTGTTGGCCAGTCTGAATGCCGGCGAACTGGCGCTGCGGCGTTTTCGCGAAATCGCCCGGATCGCCGGGCTGGTGTTCGCCGGCTATCCCGGTGCGCCGAAAAGTACCCGCCAGGTGCAGGCTTCCAGCGGCTTGTTTTTTGAAGTGTTCAAGCAATATGACGCCGACAACCTGCTGCTGGCTCAGGCCGGGGAAGAAGTCCTGCGCGAAGAACTGGATATTCGTCGCCTGCAACAGACACTGCAACGGATCAACCGGATGCAACTGGATCTGCACCTGATCAAACGGCCTACACCGCTCGGCTTTCCGCTGCTGGTGGAGCGCATGCGTGAAAGCATGAGTTCGGAAAAACTCGCCGATCGCATTCGACGCATGGTCGGCGACCTGGAGAAATCAGCCGACAAGGGTAACGCCTGATGAACAGCGGCTATCCGGTGCGTCTGGCCGGCGAAGAACTCTGGCTGCTGCCAGAAAAAGCCCTGTACTGGCCGGCACAGGAAGCGCTGCTGATCGCCGATGTGCACTTCGGCAAGGCAGCCGCCTATCGCCGTCTCGGTCAGCCAGTCCCACTGGGCACCACGGCGGCAAACATCGACGTGCTCGATCGCTTATTGGCGAAGCTGCCCTGCCGGCAACTGATTTTCCTCGGTGACTTTCTGCATGGACCCGGCTCCCATGCCGAGGGCACCTTGAAGGCCTTGGCCGAATGGCGCGCACGTCATGCTGATTTGCCGATGACGCTGATTCGTGGCAACCACGACAAGCGCGCTGGCGATCCACCAGCATCATTGAACATCAGAGTGGTGCCGGAACCGTTGCTGCTCGGGCCGTTTGCCTTGCAACACGAACCAGCCCCCCATCCCGAACGGCATGTGCTGGCAGGCCACGTGCATCCGGTCTATCGGCTTGACGGACGGGGGCGGCAGCGTCTGCGCCTGGCGTGTTTCAGGCTGGGCGAGCGTTTGAGCCTGTTACCGGCATTTGGCGCGTTTACCGGTGGTTACCCGGTGGAGATAGACGCCCATTGCAGGATATTTGTCGTCGGCGATAACGAAATATGGCCAGTCAGCTGAGGTCTTGGGCAAACCTCAGCTGACTGGCCATTCATGGGTGCCGCGGATCAGGCGACGGGCGCGGGTGGTGGTTCGTCCGGCAAGGTCGGTTCGCCCGGCTCGGTCGGTTGTTCGTTGGGGGTGTCGGGATCAGGCTGGCCGGGAATTCCGCCGGCCATGCTGCGCGACGGGTCTGCCAACAAGGACCAGGCCAAAACGCCAACCTGATTGGGCTCAAGCCTTGCCAGTTCGGCGGTGATATGCGGATCGATCTTCATGGAACCCTCCTCGGCGAAGGCCCGCTTTGCCAGAAGCAAAAACGGGCAGTACACCCCATAGAGTGTCTACCCGCCGAAGAATTCCCGCGAACTGCCGGATGGACGGATCAGGTACGCGGCAGGGTCACGCCACGCTGGCCCTGATACTTGCCGCCACGGTCCTTGTAGGACACTTCACATTCTTCGTCAGACTCAAGGAACAGCATCTGCGCCACGCCTTCGTTGGCGTAGATTTTCGCCGGCAGATTGGTGGTGTTGGAGAATTCCAGGGTCACGTGGCCTTCCCACTCAGGCTCGAGCGGGGTGACGTTGACGATGATGCCGCAGCGCGCATAGGTGCTTTTACCCAGGCAGATGGTCAATACGTTGCGCGGAATACGGAAGTATTCGACGGTGCTGGCCAGGGCAAAGGAGTTTGGCGGAATGATGCAGACGTCGCTGTGGATGTCGACAAAGCTGCCGGCGTCGAAATTCTTTGGATCGACGATCGCCGAATTGATGTTGGTGAACACCTTGAAATGGTTGGTGCAGCGCACATCGTAGCCGTAGCTCGACACACCGTAGGAGATCACGCGGCTGTCGTCGTTGCCGCGTACCTGACGCTCGACGAAAGGCTCGATCATGCCGTGTTCCTGCGCCATGCGGCGAATCCACTTGTCCGATTTGATGCTCATGGCGGGTGTCCTGAATAGCGAGGTGGAAAAAATCTGTCCGGCATCTTACCGGGCGCGCCGCCGGGTTCAAAGTCCGCGCTGCAATTCTCGCCGAACAGCCAGGAAATACGCGCCATGGCGACGAACCGTCACACCGCCGATCCTTAAAACAGCGAAACCTTCGCAAGAAGCATTGGCACGTTCCGGAAAAAGGGTTAAGGTGGCGCCACTGTGCTGCTTGTGTCACTGAGAATCTCTACACGATATGTTGAATTTCGATCCAACCATCTACAAGAATTTTTCCTGCTCTTTGCACTCAGTCTCGGCCAGGGTTCTTCCTGAGTCGCAGTTATCTTTGTTCAAGGAGTTACACCATGTCTAATCGCCAAACCGGTACCGTTAAGTGGTTCAACGATGAAAAAGGCTTCGGCTTCATCACTCCACAATCCGGTGACGACCTGTTCGTTCACTTCAAAGCTATCCAATCCGACGGCTTCAAAAGCCTGAAAGAAGGCCAACAGGTTTCTTTCATCGCTACCCGCGGTCAGAAAGGCATGCAAGCTGAAGAAGTACAAGTTATCTAACTTGTAGCTTCTTTAGAAAAGAGCCCCGCCCTCAACAGCGGGGCTTTTTTGTGGGCGTGTGTTTTTTGGCGGCCACAAAAAAGCAGCCTTCGCGGCTAATGCCGATCAGTTAAACGAACTCAATGCTCAAAGCAGCGAAGATCAATAGTGGGAGCGGGCTTGCTCGCGAAGACGTCGGCCCAGCAAACATTGATGTTGACTGCCCCACCGCTTTCGCGAGCAAGCCCGCTCCCACAGGGGATCTGCGCTTAACTGACTGGCATTAGCCTTCGCGGCTGCTTTTTTTGATTCGTCTTACCAGGCTACGCCAAACCCTGCGGTGTAGCGGGTCTTGTTCAAGTCCGCATCCTTGGTACCGCTGATGATGTCGCGTTCGGCCTTGAGGTTGAGCGATGCCCAGTCGGTGACCTTGTAACGCAGGCCCATCTCGGCATCCAGCGCATAATTGGCCACATCGGACAACGGCTTGCCCAACTCGCCATTGGTGAAGAACTCGACTTTCTTGCCAATCAGGTAGCGGTTGTAATCCCACTTCATGGCGACCGAGTAGAAGTTGTCCTTGCCGCCATCGCTGTACTCGTAATCGGTGCGGTTGAGTAGCGAGCCAAGCGAGAACGCACCCAGTTCGTCATCCCAGAACTGGTAGCCCGGACCGGTACCGACCACACGCTGACGCGACAGCTCTTCAACATAGTCGCGCTTGTAGTTCAGACGCCCCTGCCAGAACCACTTGTCAGTCAAGAAGCGGTCAAGTGCGTATTCGGCGCGCCAGTTATTGGTGGTGACCTGATCGTCCTGCACTTCGCGGTTGTACTCGCCTTCTGCGGTATGACGCCAGCGACCATGGCGAGCCGAGGTCTTGAAGTCGATGTCGTAGTCGTTGGTATCCTTTTCCGCCCGCTGATAGTCCATCGCCAGACCGATATTGCCTTTCCACACCAGATCTTCAACGACCGGCTTGGGCTTGAGGATCTGCTGAATGCTCGCCAGCTCTACGGTTTTCGGCGCCTCGCCGTTGGCCAGGGTGACCTTGCCGTCATCGGCAGCGGTCAACGACTTGGCCTTTTCGCCGGTGTAAGCGTCTTGCTTGACCAGCAACTCCTGATCGCTTTCAAGCGTCTTGACCTGTTTCCAGTCAATGGTCACCGCCCCGGCATACGCGGTCTGGATCAGCAATTTGCCGCCGTCGAACAGGGAAATTTTACCGCTCAACTTGTCACCGTTCTTCAACCAGACGGTATCGGCAAGCAGGGGCGTGGACGCACTGAAGACAGCAAGGCACAGCAAGGTTCTGGACAACATAAGCGGATCGAGGGCTCAGGATTGCAAAAAGGTCGGCATTATCCGTAGGAATAATCCCCTGACAAGGACTGACCGGACGATTTCCATTGAGTTCATTTCTCATCCGGGCGCGCACGGATTACGCTGAAAGGCATCAACCCGAGATCATTCAGGAACCGTGTACGTGACAGAGCCCATCGACGAGCGCGAAAGCGAAGCGCAAATCCGACGCACGGCGCTTTATTCGACCCTTGCCCAAGTACCTGAAGGCAAGGTGGTCAGCTATGGTCAGTTGGCCGAACTGGCAGGGTTGGGGCGCGCCGCCCGCTGGGTCGGCCGGACCCTGAGTCAGCTACCCGGCGATACCCGACTGCCATGGCACCGGGTACTCGGCGCCGGCGGTCGGATCAGCCTGCCGGTGGGCAGCCCTTCGGGAGACGAACAACGGGCTCGATTACGCTCTGAAGGTGTCACCGTCCTGAACAATCGTGTGGATATTCAGCGTCATGGCTGGCGTCCGGTAGAGCACAGCGGTTAGAGTGCGCGCTTTGTTTTCGCAATCTTGAGGCAGACTTCAGCCCATGCCCCGTAAAACCTGGCGCGCCGCGCTCGCCGCCTATGCCAGTCCTTCGACGCTCGTGCTGTTGTTGCTCGGTTTCGCTGCCGGCCTGCCGTACATGCTGGTATTTTCGACGCTTTCCGTCTGGCTGCGTGAAGCCGGCGTGGCCCGTGAAACCATCGGCTACGCGAGCCTGATCGGCCTGGCCTACGCGTTCAAATGGGTCTGGTCACCGCTGCTCGACCAATGGCGCCTGCCTTTATTGGGCAAGCTGGGTCGACGCCGTTCGTGGCTGGTACTTTCACAGTCGCTGGTGATCCTGGGCCTGATCGGCATGGGTTTCTGCGACCCACAGAAGCACCTGTCCTGGCTGATCGCCATTGCCGTCATTGTCGCCTTCGCCTCCGCCACCCAGGACATCGCGGTCGACGCCTATCGCCTGGAAATTGCCGACGACAGCCGTCAGGCAGCGCTGGCGGCCAGTTACATGTCTGGCTATCGCGTCGCCGCCCTGCTCGCCACCGCAGGCGCACTGTTCTTCGCCGAAGGCTTCGGCTCTACCGGGTTCAACTATCAGCATTCGGCCTGGACCGGCACCTACGCCCTGTTCGGGGTGTTGATGATCCCTGCCCTGCTGACTTCGCTGCTGATGCGCGAACCGCCGGTGCCGTTGCGCACGCAATTGCAGGCCGGCCGCTACAGCTTCGTGCATCAGCTGGCCTCGGTATTTGTGCTGATCGTGCTGCTGGTGTCCGTTCCGGCGATGTTCACCCAGCTCTACAACACCGATTTCGCGAGCGTGTTGTTCGGCACCATGAGCCCGCTCGACCTGCTGCTGGAAGACCGCGCGTTCCTGCGCGCCATCCTTTACACCCTGCTCACCGGCCTGTGCCTGTCGACCATGGGCCGGCGCGGCCTGGCGCCGGTGCTGACCCCAGTCAACGACTTCATCCTGCGCTACCGCTGGCAGGCTTTGCTGTTACTCGGGCTGATCGCCACCTACCGGATGTCAGACACGGTCATGGGCGTAATGGCCAACGTGTTCTACATCGATCAGGGCTTCACCAAGGATCAGATTGCCAGCGTCAGCAAGATCTTCGGCCTGATCATGACCCTCGTCGGTGCCGGCATGGGTGGCCTGCTGATCGTGCGCTTCGGCATCCTGCCGATCCTGTTCATCGGCGGTGCAGCGTCGGCCGCCACCAACCTGCTGTTTGTCATGCTCGCCGACATGGGGCCCAACCTGCAGATGCTGGTGGTCACCATTTCTCTGGACAACTTCAGTTCCGGGCTTGCGACGTCGGCGTTCGTCGCCTACCTGTCGAGCCTGACCAACCTGAAGTTCTCGGCCACCCAGTACGCCCTGCTCAGCTCGATCATGCTGTTGCTGCCGCGTCTGATCGGCGGTTACTCCGGGGTGATGGTCGAGAAATTCGGCTACCACAACTTCTTCATGATCACCGCGTTGCTCGGTGTGCCGACCCTGCTGCTGATTGCCCTGCACTGGTTCCAGGAAAATCGCCGCGAAGGCCCGACGCCCACGCCCGAGCCCGCGCCGACCTCCGTCGTGGAAGAGTCGTAGGACATTTCAGATACGGCGGGAGGATTCCCGCCGTTGAGCCTCACAGCCGAGCGCAATCCTGTACGTCGGCAACTCTCGCCGGTACACTGCTCCGTCATTTCCAGTCATAGCAACCGACAACGGCCAACCATGCGCACCAGTCAATTTTTGCTCGCCACACAGAAAGAAACGCCTTCCGATGCGGTCGTGATCAGCCACCAGCTGATGCTGCGCGCCGGCATGATCCGCAAACTCGCTTCGGGCCTGTACACCTGGCTGCCGATGGGCTTGCGGGTAATGCGCAAGGTAGAAGCCATCGTTCGCGAAGAAATGAACGCCGCCGGCTCTCTTGAAGTGTTGATGCCGAGCACCCAACCGGCCGAGCTGTGGCAGGAATCGGGGCGCTGGGAAGAATACGGCCCTGAGCTGCTGCGCATCAAAGACCGCCACGGTCGCGACTTCTGCGCGGGCCCGACCCACGAAGAAGTGATCACCGATCTGATGCGCAACGAGTTGAGCAGCTACAAGCAGCTGCCAATCAACCTGTACCAGATCCAGACCAAATTCCGTGACGAAATCCGCCCACGCTTCGGTTTGATGCGCGGCCGCGAATTCATCATGAAGGACGCGTATTCGTTCCACGCCGATCAGCCGTCGCTGCAGATCACCTATGACCGCATGCATGAAGCCTACTGCAACATCTTCACGCGCCTGGGTCTGAAATTCCGTCCGGTTGAAGCCGACAACGGTTCGATCGGTGGCGCCGGCTCCCACGAGTTCCACGTACTGGCCGAATCCGGCGAAGACGATATCGTCTTCAGCAACGGTTCCGACTACGCGGCGAACATCGAGAAGGCCGAAGCAGTGCCACGCGAAACCTCGCGCGCCGCTGCGACCGAAGAACTGCGCCTGGTCGACACCCCAGACACCAAAACCATCGCCGCGCTGGTGGAAAAATTCAATCTGCCGATTGAAAAGACCATCAAGACCCTGATCGTCCACGCCGAAGAAGAAGGCAAGCTGATCGCGTTGGTGATTCGTGGCGACCACGAACTGAACGAAATCAAGGCTGCCCAGCAACCTGGCGTTGCCAGCCCGCTGGTCATGGCCTCCGATGCCGAACTGCGCGACGCCATTGGCGCCGGCGCCGGCTCCCTCGGCCCGTTGAACCTGCCACTGCCAATCATCATCGACCGCTCGGTCGAACTGATGAGCGACTTCGGCATCGGTGCAAACATCGACGACAAGCACTACTTCGGCGTGAACTGGGAGCGTGATCTACCGGTTCCGACCGTTGCCGACCTGCGTAACGTGGTCGCCGGTGACCCAAGCCCGGACGGCAAGGGCACCCTGGAAATCAAGCGCGGCATCGAAGTCGGGCACATCTTCCAGCTGGGCAACAAGTACAGCAAGGCGATGAAGTGCGAAGTGCTGGGCGAGAATGGCAAGCCAGTGACCCTGGAAATGGGTTGCTACGGTATCGGCGTATCCCGCGTGGTAGCTGCCGCCATCGAACAGAACAACGACGCAAACGGCATCATCTGGAGCGACACCCTGGCGCCGTTCCAGATCGCCCTGGTACCGCTGCGTTATGAAACCGAGCAAGTGCGCGAAGCCACCGACAAGCTGTACGCAGAGCTGACAGCGGCCGGTTTCGAAGTGCTGCTGGACGATCGCGACAAGAAAACCAGCCCGGGCATCAAGTTCGCGGACATGGAGCTGATCGGCATTCCTCACCGGATCGTGGTCAGCGACCGCGGCCTCGCCGAAGGCAACCTGGAATACAAGAGTCGTACCGAAGGCGAAGCGCAAGCATTGCCGGTCGCCGACGTACTGTCCTTCCTTCAGGCCCGTATCCGCCGCTGAAACCAGATAGAGTCCTCATGTTCAAGCGAAACACCTTGGGCCTCGGTGGCACCGCCTTGTGCGGTGCCCTGTTGGTCAGCGGCTGTGCCAATCAGATGTCACAGCGCAGCGAGCACGAAGAGCGGGTCGAGCGCAAACTGCTCGATCACAGCCTGCAGATCGATGTCGGTGAGCCCAAGGAGCTTGAGCTGCCGCAACGACGCGTGAAAATCAACGAACAGAAGACTTTCGAAGTCACCGAGTTCGAGGTCACCCGTCGTTACGACCGCTACACTCCCTACCAACCCTGGCGCGAAATCTACGAGATTCCGCTGGGCGCGGTGGCCGTGGTCGCGGGCATTGGCGCCAACGTGGTCAACGTGTTCGCTTTGGGCAACCTGCCGGACAGCGTGACCAAGGATTGGCTGAGCTATGGCATTGCCGGGGTCAACCCATTCATGAACGTGCAGTCTCACGGTCGCGCGCAACAGAACCTCGCCGGTATCGATGAAGTCCAGCGCGACAAGCGCATGGAGTATTCGAGCCTGCCGTGGAGCGAGCGTCCGGTGCAGGTCAAGGCCGGCAAGCAGACCTTCGACATGACCACCGACCGCAACGGTGTGCTGCGCCTGAACTTGCTGGACAGTCCGTTCGCCGAAAATGATCTGAATCATGTCGGCAAACTGCAGATCAGCGTCGAAGACGGCAAGGATGATGTGCACAGCGACACGTCGCTGACGATCAGCAGCCACCTGCGCAGCAAGTTGCTCGAAGCGCACGGACTGATTTACGACGATCTGGAAGACGACGAAGTGAGCCAGTGGGTGCACCGGGTCAAACGCCTGTCGGAACTGGGTCTGGAAGAAGAAGCCAGCGAGCTGGAGCAAAGCCTGATCGAACTGACGCGCAACGATCCTGAGTTGCAGGCCGAGTTTCTCAAGTCGTTGACCAAGGATGCAGGACGTTTGGTGGCTGATCCGGGGCCGAATTAACAGCAAAAGCTTCGCGAGCAGGCTCGCTCCCACAGTGGAATGCCATCTAATGTGGGAGCGAGCCTGCTCGCGAAGAGGTCCTGACAGGCACCGCAAATCTACCGCTCAAACAACTCCATCTGCTCAAACCCGCCGCGCAAATCCTCCAGCCTTACCCCCACCCCCAACAACCGCACCGGTTTTCCTCCCCGATTGAACGCCTGCGTCAGCATCAACTGATAACTGCCCAGATCGCGCCCCGCCCCGGCTTGCTCCAGTGTGGTCTGGGTAAAGTCATGGAACTTCACTTTGACGAACGGCTTGCCCGGACGATAACTGCTGTCGATCCGCTCCATGCGGGCTTTCAGGGTTTCCAGCAGCTCCGGCAGCTTGTCGAGGCAACTGCGCAGATCCGGCAGATCGACGTCGTAGGTGTTTTCCACGCTGATTGACTGACGGCGGCTGTCGTTGTGCACCAACCGGTCATCGATCCCACGAGCCAGGCTCCAGAGTCGCTCACCGAAACTGCCGAACTCGCGCACCAGCGCCAGCTTGTCCCACTCGCGTAACTGCAAGCAGTCAACGATGCCGAGCCGGCCCAGTTTGTCGGCGGTAACTTTGCCGACACCGTGCAACTTGCTCACCAGTAAACCGCTGACAAAGTCCTCGACCTGATCCGGAGTAATGACGAACAACCCGTTGGGCTTCTTCCAGTCGCTGGCGATCTTCGCCAGAAATTTGTTCGGGGCGACACCGGCAGACACGGTGATGTGCAACTGATTGGACACCCGTCGCCGAATATCCTGCGCGATGCGCGTGGCGCTACCGCCAAAATGCGCACTGTCAGAGACGTCGAGATAGGCTTCATCCAGCGACAATGGCTCGATCAGGTCGGTGTAATCGCGAAAGATCGTGTGAATTTCCTTCGAGGCTTCGCGATAGGCGTCCATGCGCGGTTTGACGATGGTCAGGTCGGGGCACAGCTTCAAGGCATGCCCGGACGACATCGCCGAACGCACGCCATAGGCTCGCGCTTCATAGTTGCAGGTAGCAATCACTCCACGCCGATCAGCCGACCCGCCCACCGCCAGCGGCTTGCCAGCCAGGTTCGGGTCGTCGCGCATCTCGATGGCGGCGTAGAAACAGTCACAGTCGACGTGGATGATTTTTCGCTGAGTCATGGCAGAAAAGGAAACATGGCAGGCCGGATTCGCAGTATCTCACTGACACCTGTATATAGCACCAGTAGTCTGAATGTTCTTTTCCGACTGTAGGAAAAGCCGGGTGAATTTATTTTCTTAATCGAAAAACACCGACCGATAGAGCTGAAAGCCTTGTCCCACCTGCCCTGCGCCCCATTTCCACACCTGCAAAAAGCGCTAAGCGATTGAACAGGAACAGATTTATCCGGATTCGAGGTTGACACCCCGGCGTTCCTCTGTAGAATGCCGACACACAGACGCGGGATGGAGCAGTCTGGTAGCTCGTCGGGCTCATAACCCGAAGGTCGTCGGTTCAAATCCGGCTCCCGCAACCAAACATCAAAAAAGGCTACTCGAAAGAGTGGCCTTTTTTGTGCGCGCCTGTTTTTCAAGCAAGCCCTGCACACCCCGCCCTCAAGCGAACAGGAATTCGTTGCATTTCCGAAACTTACCGCTCGGCTGCGACCGTTTGACGCAAATTCACACTTATTTGACCCTTTGCGGGATTAGCGGTTGACACCCCGCCGTTCGCCTGTAGAATGCCGCCACACAGACGCGGGATGGAGCAGTCTGGTAGCTCGTCGGGCTCATAACCCGAAGGTCGTCGGTTCAAATCCGGCTCCCGCAACCAAACATCAAAAAAGGCTGCTCGAAAGAGTGGCCTTTTTTGTATCTGTTGAAAAAGTCCTTTCGCAACAATGATCTGTCACGCTGCAGTGAAACGTTCAGGATCGTCAGACCCGCCGAGTTGCGACTATGCTTGAGTCGCAGGCAAGACGTCTGCAATCCATTACCTGCCCTCGCCCATACCGGATGAGAGGCGTAGTATTTTGTGATTATTTTTTTCTACAGGGATTGGTAACTTGGCTGGATACCTCCATCCTGTCGCGCACAATCCAAGAGGTGATTGATGCGCGCCAACTCGTCTGATCCACAAGACACTGTCACAGCAGAACATCCGATCAAGCCCGAGCGCCTGCGCTTGCTGGATCGGTTGAGCAAATACCGTCAACCGATCGGTCTGGCGGTCACGTTGCTGCTGTTTGCCATTGCGCTGATTGCCTGTCGCCATCTGCTGAGCGAACTCGATCTCTACGCGCTGCATGACTCGATCCTGGCCGTGCCGAAACCGGCCCTGCTCGGTGCGGTGGGCGCGACGGTCGTCGGTTTCATCATATTGCTGGGCTATGAATGGTCGGCCAGCCGCTATGCCGGCGTGACCTTGCCGCCGCGCACTCTGGCGCTGGGCGGCTTCACCGCGTTTGCGATTGGCAACGCCATTGGTCTGTCGCTGCTGTCGGGCGGCTCGGTACGTTACCGTTTATATGCACGCCATGGTCTGGGGGCGTCGGAAGTCGCGCACATGACCCTGTTCGCCAGCCTGTCGCTGGGTTGCGCCCTGCCACCGCTCGCAGCCCTCGCCACCCTGAGTGACCTGCCCGCCGCCTCTGCCGCCCTGGGCCTGTCAGAAGGCTTGCTCGGCACGATTGCCATGGTGGTGCTGGGGCTTGGCGCGATTCTGGCGATCGGCATCTATCGCCGTCGCCTGCCGGAGCAGCCGTACCGCGACAACCTGCTGGTCAGGGCCGGTCGCCGGACCTTGCGCCTGCCGGGTCGACGCCTGACCTTCCTGCAACTGATCATCACCGCCCTCGACGTCGCTGCTGCGGCCACCGTGCTCTATCTGCTGCTGCCGGAAGCCCCGCCGTTCGGCGCGTTCCTGCTGGTGTATCTGCTGGCCTTGGCCGCTGGTGTCCTCAGCCATGTACCTGGGGGTGTCGGGGTTTTTGAAGCGATCCTGCTGGCCGCGTTCGCCGATACGCTCGGTGCCGCGCCACTGGCCGCTGCGCTGCTGCTCTATCGCCTGATCTATGTGGTGCTGCCGCTGCTGGTGGCCTGCGTGTTTTTGCTGATCAACGAAGGCCAGCGCCTGTTTCAGACCCAGACCATGCGCGCGGCGTCCGGTCTGGCGGCGCCGATTCTGGCAGTGCTGGTGTTCCTGTCCGGTGTAGTGCTGCTGTTTTCCGGTGCTACGCCGGAAATCGACACTCGCCTGGAGCACATCGGCTTCCTGATCCCGCATCGTCTGGTCGACGCCTCGCACTTCGGCGCCAGTTTGATCGGCGTGCTGTGCCTGCTGCTCGCGCAGGGCCTGCGCCGTCGCCTGTCGGCGGCGTGGATGCTGACCACCATTCTGCTGCTGGTCGGCGCCCTGCTCTCGCTGCTCAAAGGCTTCGACTGGGAAGAAGCCACGCTGATGACACTCACCGCGGCGCTGCTGGGAGTGTTCCGTCGCTCGTTCTATCGCCCGAGCCGCCTGACCGAACTGCCGTTCTCGCCGCTGTATCTGGTGGCCAGCCTCTGCGTATTGGGGGCTTCGACCTGGTTGCTGCTGTTCGCCTACCAGGACGTGCCGTACAGCCATCAACTGTGGTGGCAGTTCACCCTCGACGCTGATGCGCCGCGTGGTCTGCGTTCGCTGCTCGGCGCCGCCGTGCTGTTGCTGGTGATCGCCCTGACCTGGCTGCTGCGCACAGCCCGTCCGGTGATCCATCTGCCGACCCCGGACGAACTGGATCGCGCCGCGAAGATTCTGATGGCCTCGTCACAACCCGACGGCGGCCTCGCCCTGACCGGTGACAAGGCGCTGCTGTTTCACCCCAACGACGAGGCGTTCCTGATGTACGCCCGCCGTGGCCGCAGCCTGGTGGCGCTGTACGACCCGATCGGCCCCGGCCAGCAACGCGCCGAAATGATCTGGCAGTTTCGCGACCTCTGTGACATCCATCACACCCGTCCCGTGTTCTATCAAGTGCGCGCCGAAAACCTGCCGTACTACATGGACATCGGCCTGACCGCGATCAAGCTTGGTGAAGAAGCCCGGGTCGACCTGCATCGCTTTGACCTGGAAGCCAAGGGCAAAGAAATGAAGGACCTGCGCTACACCTGGAACCGTGGCACCCGCGATGGCTTGTCGCTGGAGATCCACGAGCCGGGCCAGGCGCCGATGGACGAACTCAAGGTGATTTCCGATGCGTGGCTGACTGGCAAGAACGTGCGCGAGAAAGGTTTCTCCCTCGGCCGTTTCAGCGACGATTACCTGAAGCATTTCCGCATTGCGGTAATTCGCTTCGAAGGCCGCCCGGTGGCGTTCGCCAACCTGCTCGAGACCTACGGCCATGACCTGGCCAGTCTCGATCTGATGCGCGCGCACCCGGACGCCCCCAAGCTGACCATGGAATTCATGATGGTCGGCCTGATTCAACACTATAAGAGTCACGGATACGCGCGCTTCAGCCTGGGCATGGTGCCGTTGTCGGGGTTGCAACCCCGGCGTGGTGCACCGCTGACCCAGCGTCTGGGCTCGATGGTCTTCCGCCGTGGTGAGCAGCTGTACAACTTCCAAGGCTTGCGCCGCTTCAAAGACAAATTCCAGCCTGACTGGGAACCCCGTTATATGGCCGTGCCCGCCGGACTCGATCCGCTGGTAGCGCTGGCCGATACTGCTGCCCTGATCGCGGGTGGCTTGACTGGATTGGTGAAACGCTGATGATTCAACGCTCCCTGAAGTACATCCTGGCCGCACTGATTGTGCTGGCCGTGATTGCCGGTGGCGGTTACTGGTACCTCAAACGCCCGGCACCGCAACCGACTCTGCAACCGCTGACTGCCGCCGACGGCACCGTCATGACCCGCGTCATCCCGGGCACCCAGCCCAAGGCGCAGGTGCTGGTGGCGGTCAATGACGACCAGAAACTGACCGACAATCAACTGAGCACCCTGAGCCGCAGTGCTTCGGCGCAGATCGTTCAGGTGATTCTGCCCAAGGACTGCCTGCAACAGAGCCGCGCCCTGCAAACCGGCCTGCGCGAACTCAATGGGCCGGCAACGCTGGTCAGCGGTATCGGCCCTGGCGCCGTGCTCGCCTGGCGCTGGTTGTCCGAGCAAAAGGACGACAAGGCCCAGGCCATCTCGGTTGACCTGGCCCTGGAAAAACCCGGCTGTACTCACCTGCTGCCGAAATCCGCCGCTCACGGCCACTGGCTGGTGGCATGGAACGACAACCCGGACGACACCAGCGCCGGTTTCGTGCGCGATCAACCGAACGCCGAAACCAGCATCAGCGACTACGACATCAACCTGCCGCAAGTGCTGAACAATGAACTGCGCAAGATCCTCGTCGGCGGCGACAAGGCCAACGGTGGTCTGGCGATCCCGGTGGTTGAAGTGCCGGCCGGTCAGGCGAAAGACACCGTGACCCTGTTCCTCTCCGGTGACGGTGGCTGGCGCGACCTCGACCGCGACGTAGCGGGCGAGATGGCCAAGATCGGCTACCCGGTGGTCGGCATCGACACCCTGCGCTACTACTGGCAGCACAAGAGCCCAGAGCAAAGCGCGCTGGACCTGACCGAACTGATGCAGCACTACCGCCAGAAGTGGGGCACCAAGCGCTTCATTCTGACCGGTTACTCGTTCGGTGCCGACGTGTTGCCAGCGATCTACAACCGCCTGCCGGACACCGAGCAACAGCGCGTCGACGCAATCATCCTGCTGGCCTTCGCCCGCACCGGCAGCTTCGAAATCGAAGTCGAAGGCTGGCTCGGCAACGCCGGTAAAGAAGCCGCCACCGGCCCGGAAATGGCCAAGCTGCCAGCGGCCAAAGTTGTGTGCATCTACGGCGCCGAAGAAACCGACGAAAGCGGCTGCACCGACAAGACTGCAGTCGGCGAAGCGGTGAAACTGCCCGGCGGCCACCACTTCGACGAGAACTACCCGGCGCTGGCCAAGCGTCTGGTGGACTTGATCGAGAAGCGTCAGACCAAGGATCAGCCAGCAGAGTGATCTGAGCCGGCAACATAAAAAGCCCCCGCAGCCTCACGGTCGCGGGGGCTTTTTACATTCTGAGCATCAGCCCATTCTCGGCAGCACCACACATCCCCTGTGGGAGCGGGCTTGCTCGCGAATACGGTGCGTCAGGCAACATTGATGGCGATTGATACACCGCCTTCGCGAGCAAGCCCGCTCCCACAGGGGATGGATGCGGGATTCAAGCAAAGTGTGCAGGCACAAAAAAGCCCCCGCCAGCCACAAGGCTGACGGGGGCTTTTCAGTTGTGGCGAGGCTTACATCTCCACCTGCGTCCCCAACTCGATCACCCGGTTCAACGGCAGATTGAAGAACCTCAGGTTGCCGTTGGCATTCTTCAACATGAACGCAAACAGCGCCTCACGCCAGCGGGCCATGCCTTCGAGTTTCGAGGCAATGACCGTTTCGCGGCTGAGGAAGTAAGTGGTGCGCATCGGGCTGAAATCCAGGTCATCCAGATGGCACAGTTTCAGCGCCTGCGGCACGTCCGGCTCGTCGGTGAAGCCGAAGTGCAGGATCACCCGGAAGAAACCTTCGCCGTAGGAGTCCACTTCAAAGCGCCGTGCTGGCGGTACACGCGGGATGTCCTCGTAGACCACCGTCAGCAGCACCACCTGCTCGTGCAGCACCTGGTTGTGCAGCAAGTTGTGCAACAGCGCGTGCGGCACGGCGTCGGAGCGCGCGGTGAGGAACACCGCAGTGCCCTGCACCCGGTGCGGCGGTTGCACGCGGATGCTGCTGATGAAGATCGGCAGCGGTAGCGCGCCTTCGTCGAGACGATCAACCAGCAGCTCTTTGCCGCGCTTCCAGGTGGTCATCAGGATGAACAGCACGATCCCCGCGAGTACCGGGAACGCACCGCCCTGGATGATTTTCGGCACGTTGGCGGCGAAGAACATGCCATCGACCAGCAGGAAGCCAAGCAGAATCGGCACGGCCAGCAGTGGCGGCCATTTCCACAGCAATAGAATCACCGCTGCCACCAGAATACTGGTGATCAGCATGGTGCCCGTCACAGCCACGCCGTAGGCAGACGCCAGTGCACCAGAGGACTCGAAGCCGATCACCAGCAGGATCACGCCGACCATCAGCGCCCAGTTCACTGCACCGATGTAGATCTGCCCCTGTTCGGCACTGGACGTGTGCTGAATGTGCATGCGCGGGATGTAGCCAAGTTGAATGGCTTGGCGGGTCAGCGAGAACGCACCGGAAATCACCGCTTGCGAAGCGATCACCGTGGCCAGGGTGGCCAGTACCACCAACGGCACCAGCGCCCAGTTCGGCGCCAGCAGGTAGAACGGGTTACGCGCTGCTTCCGGGTTTTCCAGCAGCAACGCGCCCTGACCGAAGTAGTTCAGCACCAGCGCCGGCAGGACCAGCGCCAGCCAGGCGCGGGCAATCGGCTTGCGACCGAAGTGGCCCATGTCGGCGTACAGTGCTTCGGCGCCGGTCAATGCCAGCACCACGGCGCCGAGAATCGCCACGCCCATGCCCGGATGCACCATGAAGAAACGCACGCCCCAGATCGGGTTCAGCGCGTTCAATACTTCAGGGTGTCTGACGATCCCGCTGACGCCCAGACCACCCAGCACCAGGAACCACGCCACCATCACCGGGCCAAACAGCTTGCCGATACGATCGGTACCGTGCTTCTGGATCAGGAACAGCGCGACCAGCACCACCAGCGCCAACGGCACTACCCAGCGCTCCAGGCCATCGAAGGCCAGCTCCAGACCTTCAACCGCCGACAACACGGAAATGGCTGGGGTGATCATACTGTCGCCGTAAAACAGCGCGGCGCCGATCAGCCCCAGAATCACCAGCACCGCCTGCAACTTCGGGTAACGGCTCGATGCGCGGCGCGCCAAGGCGGTCAGCGCCATGATCCCGCCTTCACCCTGGTTGTCGGCGCGCAGTACGAATAACACGTACTTGATCGTGACCACCCAGATCAGCGACCAGAAAATCAACGCGAGAATCCCGAAGACTCCGTCGTGGTTGACCGGCACCCCATAATGACCGGCGAAAACTTCTTTGAGGGTGTACAACGGGCTCGTGCCGATGTCGCCGTAAACCACCCCGACTGCCGCGACCAGCATGCTCAGCGGTTTTGCAGCCGAATGCTCGGCGCCCGCCGCCTGACTACTTGCCTGACCCATCCAACACTCCTACTTCTCAGAACCGGCTTCTTTGAATGAAGCACTATGCTTTGTGGTGCAGCATGCGCTGTTTTACCTGTTGTTACAGACGTTTTGTTGACTGTAAAAAATTGGTAAAGCTCAACGGCGCGAAGCATAGCGCAGCACTCGTCGTATTTCCCTGCATAAAGCTGGTCAAGTGCGTTGCTCGCCGCTAGAATTGCGCACTTTTTGATCAGAGGCGCGCCCTAAGCGCCCATCCGTCGGCTTTCGCACCAAGAAAGCGATGTCACAAAATACCGAGGTTAGACATGTCCACCACTCCTGCGCCGGCCAATCCAAAGGTTGGCTTTGTATCTCTGGGTTGCCCGAAAGCACTGGTCGACTCCGAGCGCATCCTGACCCAGCTGCGCATGGAAGGCTATGACGTGGTGTCCACCTATCAGGACGCCGACGTTGTAGTCGTCAACACCTGCGGTTTCATCGATTCGGCCAAGGCTGAGTCGCTGGAAGTGATCGGCGAAGCGATCAAGGAAAACGGCAAGGTCATCGTCACCGGTTGCATGGGCGTGGAAGAAGGCAACATTCGCGACGTGCACCCGAGCGTGCTGGCCGTGACCGGTCCGCAGCAGTACGAGCAAGTGGTCAACGCCGTGCACGAAGTCGTGCCGCCACGCCAGGATCACAACCCGCTGATCGACCTGGTGCCGCCGCAAGGCATCAAGCTGACTCCGCGCCACTACGCGTACCTGAAGATTTCCGAAGGCTGCAACCACAGCTGCTCCTTCTGCATCATCCCGTCGATGCGCGGCAAACTGGTCAGCCGTCCGGTCGGTGATGTGCTCGACGAAGCCCAGCGCCTGGTCAAATCCGGCGTGAAGGAACTGTTGGTGATTTCCCAGGACACCAGCGCCTACGGCGTCGACGTCAAATACCGCACCGGCTTCTGGAACGGCGCGCCGGTGAAAACCCGCATGACCGAGCTCTGCGAAGCGCTGAGCACCCTCGGTGTCTGGGTCCGTCTGCACTACGTTTACCCGTACCCGCACGTTGACGAACTGATCCCGCTGATGGCCGCCGGCAAGATCCTGCCGTACCTGGACATCCCGTTCCAGCACGCCAGCCCGAAAGTGCTGAAGTCGATGAAACGCCCGGCGTTCGAAGACAAGACCTTGGCACGGATCAAGAACTGGCGCGAAATCTGCCCGGACCTGATCATCCGTTCGACCTTCATCGTCGGCTTCCCGGGCGAAACCGAAGAAGACTTCCAGTACCTGCTGAACTGGCTGACCGAAGCCCAGCTCGACCGCGTCGGCTGCTTCCAGTACTCGCCGGTTGAAGGTGCGCCAGCCAATGATCTGGACCTGGAAGTGGTACCGGACGACGTCAAGCAGGATCGTTGGGAGCGCTTCATGGCGCACCAGCAGGCCATCAGCTCGGCCCGCCTGCAGATGCGCATCGGCCGCGAGATCGAAGTGCTGGTGGACGAAGTCGACGAACAGGGCGCGGTCGGCCGCTGCTTCTTCGATGCCCCGGAAATCGACGGCAACGTGTTCATCGACAACGGCAGCAACCTCAAGCCGGGCGACAAGGTCTGGTGCAAGGTGACTGACGCTGACGAATACGACCTGTGGGCTGAACAGATCTAAGCATCACGCAGTACCTGTGGGAGCGGGCTTGCTCGCGAATGCGGCGGATCAGTCACTAACGTTGTCGACTGATATCACGCTTTCGCGAGCAAGCCCGCTCCCACAAAGAGACAGCGCCGAATTCAAAAGCCCCGCTCTTTTTATGAGATGCGGGGCTTTTTTACGGCTATCGTTTAGCGGGGGACGGACTCCCTTGAAACGCACAAGAGGCAGACGGGCATGCGTCACCATTCGGTCATCCACACACCGAAACTCAGCGATTATCAGGAACTGACCCGGGTCTGGGAGGCCTCGGTTCGCGCCACCCATGATTTTCTGCCGGACAGCTACATCGAGCTGCTGCGCAATCTGGTGCTCACGCGTTATCTGGATGCAGTGATGTTGATCTGCACCAGGGACGCTCAGCAGCGCATCACCGGATTCGCCGGTGTGGCGGCGGGCAAGATTGAAATGCTGTTCATTGACCCCGAGCATCGTGGCCAGGGTTTGGGTAAAAAACTGCTGAATTACGCCATGCAGCATTTGAACGCCGATGAACTCGACGTCAACGAGCAGAACCCACAAGCCTTGGGCTTCTACTTCAAGCAGGGCTTCGAAGTGATCGGCCGCTCGGAAGTCGACGGCATGGGCCAGCCATATCCGCTGCTGCACATGCGTTTGCGCCAAAACCAACAACGCTCACAACACGGCTGACACACCACAGAAGGCCTACAAAAAGCCATACGCCAAAATGGAACCGGGCTTAACCGGCGCCAGGCAGGTACAATGCCCCCCCCTTTTTTGTTACGGCCCTGTCATGACTGACCCGATTCGCCTCTCCAAACGCCTCATCGAACTGGTCGGTTGCTCCCGCCGGGAGGCCGAGCTGTTCATCGAGGGCGGCTGGGTCACCGTGGACGGCGAAGTGATCGACGAACCGCAGTTCAAGGTCGGCGACCAGAAAGTCGAGCTCGACAAGGACGCCAAGGCCACCGCGCCAGAGCCGGTGACCATCCTGCTCAACGCGCCGGCCGGCATGGACGTCGACAGCGCCATGCAATCGCTCAGCGCCGAGACCCTCAGCGAAGAACACCGCTACGGCAAACGTCCGTTGCGCGGGCACTTCCTGCGCCTGACCGCCAGTGCCGACCTGCAGGCCAAGGCCAGCGGCCTGCTGGTGTTCACCCAGGACTGGAAAATCCTGCGCAAGCTCACCGCCGACGCCGCCAAGATCGAGCAGGAATACGTGGTCGAGGTCGAAGGTGACATGGTTGCCCATGGCCTGAATCGCCTGCAACACGGCCTCACCCACAAGGGCAAGGAGCTGCCGCCGGTCAAGGCCAGTTGGCAGAACGAAAACCGCCTGCGCTTCGCCATGAAAAACCCGCAACCGGGAATCATCGCGCAGTTTTGCGAAGCGGTCGGCTTGAAGGTGATCGGTATTCGCCGCATCCGCATCGGCGGCGTGTCGATCGGCAAAGTCCCGGTCGGCCAATGGCGCTACCTGTCCGGCAAAGAGAAGTTCTAAGACTTCCCCTGCCGCCACACATTCCGGCATCGCGCCCTGCGCGCTGCCCACAACGAAATATCAGGATTGCCCACATGGTTCATAACGACGTACTGCGCAGCGTGCGCTACATGCTCGACATCAGCGACAAGAAAGTTGTCGAGATCATCAAACTCGGCGGCATGGACGTAGCGCTCGCTGACGTGGTGATCTGGCTCGACAAGAAAGAAGAAGACGAAGAAGGCTTCGTACGCTGCCCGGACGAAGTGATCGCGCACTTCCTCGACGGCCTGGTGGTCTTCAAGCGCGGCAAGGACGAAAGCCGTCCGCCACAACCGATCGAAGTCCCGGTGACCAATAACATCATCCTGAAAAAGCTGCGCGTGGCCTTCGAACTGAAAGAAGACGACATGCACGCCATCCTCAAGGCTGCCGAGTTCCCGGTGTCCAAGCCTGAGCTGAGCGCGCTGTTCCGCAAGGTCGGCCACACCAACTATCGCCCGTGCGGCGACCAGTTGCTGCGCAACTTCCTCAAGGGCCTGACCCTGCGCGTTCGCGGCTGATCACGGTTCCGGCTTCAGACCAGCGCTGCGGCTTTCGCGAGCAGGCTCGCTCCCACAAGGGCTTTGTGTACATCACCAACCCTCTGAGGGAGCGAGCCTGCTCGCGAAGGCCGACTAACAGCCAACCGCACTTCAAGCCCTCCGGGTTATCATCCCCACCCCGCTCCCGCCTCGATTCCAGATCATGACTTACAGCGTCTCCCCCATCGGCTTCGTGCGCTCCTGCTTCAAGGAGAAGTTCGCCATCCCGCGCCAGCCACAACTGGCCCCCGCCGCCCGTGGCGTGCTGGAACTGGTGGCGCCGTTCGATCAGGGTGATGCCGTGCAAGGTCTGGAGCAGGTCAGCCATGTCTGGCTGCTGTTTCTGTTTCATCAGGCGCTGGAAGATAAACCACGGCTGAAAGTGCGGCCACCGCGCCTGGGCGGCAACAAGTCGATGGGCGTGTTCGCCACCCGCGCCACTCACCGCCCCAATGGCATCGGCCAGTCGGTGGTAAAACTGGACAAGGTCGAGGCCAGCCGGCTGTTCATCTCGGGTATCGACTTGCTCGACGGCACGCCGATTCTCGACATCAAACCCTATGTCCCTTACGCCGACATCATCCCTGACGCCACCAACAGCATCGCCAGTGCCGCGCCACAGCTGATTGACGTGCAGTGGACGGACGTCGCGCTGCAACAGGCGCACAGACATGCACAGCGCCTTGGCGAGCCTTTGGTCGAGTTGATCGAGCAGTGCCTGGCGCAGGATCCGCGCCCGGCGTATCAGACGCCGGCACCGGAGCGTGAATACGGCGCGCAGTTCTGGGACCTGGATGTACGCTGGCATTACCCGACGCCCGAGCAGATTCGCGTGCTGGAAGTGATTGCCGCGACGGCGTAAACCCGCAAACGAAAAAGCCCGCGTTGCCTTCTCAGGCAACGCGGGCTTTTTAATGCAATACAAATCAATGTGGGAGCGGGCCTGCTCACGAAAGCGGTCTGTCATTCACATGTGTATTGAATGACACAATGCCTTCGCGAGCGGCTCGCTCCCACAGGTATTTCGTTTTACTTCTCGACGAACGCACGCTCGATCAGGTAATCACCCGGTTCGCGCATACGCGCCGAGATCTTCAGGCCGAAGCTGTCGAGCACTTCGCTGGTCTCGTCGAGCATGCTCGGGCTGCCGCAGATCATCGCGCGGTCGTCCTGCGGGTTGATCGGTGGCAGACCGATGTCGCTGAACAGCTTGCCGCTGCGCATCAGGTCGGTCAGACGGCCCTGGTTCTCGAACGGCTCACGGGTCACGGTCGGGTAGTAGATCAGCTTGTCACGCAGCGCTTCGCCGAAGAACTCGTTCTGCGGCAGGTGCTCGGTGATGAATTCGCGGTAGGCGACTTCGTTGACGTAACGCACACCGTGGACCAGGATCACTTTTTCAAAGCGCTCGTAGGTTTCCGGGTCCTGGATCACGCTCATGAACGGCGCCAGACCGGTGCCGGTGCTCAGCAGGTACAGATGCTTGCCCGGGTTCAGGTCGTCCAGCACCAGGGTGCCGGTAGGTTTCTTCGAGATGATGATCTCGTCGCCTTCCTTCAGGTGCTGCAGTTGCGAGGTCAGCGGACCGTCCTGCACCTTGATGCTGAAGAACTCGAGATGCTCTTCCCAGTTCGGGCTGGCAATCGAGTAAGCGCGCATAAGCGGGCGGCCGTTGGGCTGCTGCAGGCCGATCATCACGAACTGACCGTTCTCGAAGCGCAGGCCCGGATCGCGGGTGCACTTGAAGCTGAACAGAGTGTCGTTCCAGTGGTGAACACTGAGGACACGCTCGTGGTTCATGTTGCTCATGTACGTGGGACTCCTGGATATTGGGTCTGCGCTCGCCTTGACGGCCGAGAGTGCGCAATTGCATCGCATTCTAATAGCGACGACAATATCTGTTAACTGGATTATTAAGATAAGGGTTATCGGTTATATCGATATGCGATTTACTCTTCGTCAACTGCAAGTCTTCGTCGCCGTCGCCCAGCAGGAAAGCGTATCCCGTGCTGCGGGTCTGCTCAACCTCTCGCAATCGGCGGCCAGCACCTCAATCACCGAACTGGAGCGCCAGTCCAGCTGCCAGCTGTTCGACCGTGCCGGCAAGCGCCTGAGCCTTAATGCTCTCGGCAAGCAACTGTTGCCGCAAGCGGTGGCCCTGCTCGATCAGTCCAAGGAAATCGAAGACCTGCTCAATGGCAAATCCGGTTTCGGCTCGCTGTCGGTGGGCGCCACTCTGACCATCGGCAATTACCTGGCGACCCTGTTGATCGGCGGTTTCATGCAGCGCCACCCGGAAAGTCAGGTGAAACTGCACGTACAGAACACGGCCAATATCGTGCACCAGGTCGCCCACTACGAAATTGATCTGGGTCTGATCGAAGGCGATTGCAGCCATCCGGACATCGAAGTGCAGAGCTGGGTCGAGGATGAGCTGGTGGTGTTCTGTGCGCCCCAACATCCGCTGGCCAAACGCGGCAGTGCGACCATGGAAGAGTTGACCCACGAGGCATGGATTCTGCGTGAGCAAGGCTCTGGCACGCGGCTGACCTTCGATCAGGCCATGCGGCACCATCGCAGTGCACTGAATATCCGTCTGGAACTGGAACACACCGAAGCGATCAAGCGCGCGGTGGAGTCGGGACTGGGGATTGGCTGCATTTCGCGGCTGGCACTGCGCGATGCGTTTCGGCGTGGCAGCCTGGTGGCGGTGGAAACGCCGGACCTGGATCTGTCCCGGCAGTTCTACTTCATCTGGCACAAGCAGAAATACCAGACCTCGGCCATGCGTGAATTCCTCGATCTGTGCCGCGCTTTCACCGCCGGGGTACAGCGCAGCGACGAGATCGTGTTGCCGAGTATCGCTTAAAGCAGAATCACCGCCCACACCAGGGCGATCATGCTCAGGGCCACGAATTGCGCGGCGCTGCCCATGTCCTTGGCGTTCTTGGACAGTGGGTGCAGTTCCAGGGAGATGCGGTCGATCGCGGCTTCTACTGCCGAGTTCAGCAACTCGACGATCAGCGCCAACAGGCAGACTGCAATGAGCACGGCTCGTTCGACGCGACTGACATTGAGGAAGAACGTCAGCGGAATCAGCACCACATTAAGCAGCACCAGTTGGCGGAACGCGGCTTCGCCGGTAAAGGCTGCGCGCAGGCCGTCCAGCGAGTAACCGGACGCGTTGAGGATGCGTTTCAGGCCGGTCTGGCCCTTGAAAGGTGACATAAAGTAAAAACCAACCAAAAAGGAGTGGGAAAGCTAGATCAACAAAAGTCAAAAAAGCGTGAAGACGCCAGCCATTATTGGCTCGGAATTGACTCAAGTTGTTGCAGGAGTAATGCCGCTTGTGTCCGGGTACGCACATTCAGCTTTCGAAAGATCGCCGTGACGTGGGCCTTGATGGTCGCCTCGGACACGCTCAGCTCATAGGCAATCTGCTTGTTCAGCAAGCCCTCACAGACCATGGTCAATACGCGGAACTGTTGGGGGGTAAGGCTGGCCAGGCCATCACTGGCGGCTTTGGCCTCGTCGGAGACACTGACAGCTTCGAACGCCTGCGGTGGCCAGAACACATCGCCATCGAGCACTTTGCGCACCGCGTCCTGAATCACGCTCAGGTCACTGGACTTGGGAATGAAGCCACTGGCGCCGAACTCCCGGGACTTGACCATGACCGAGGCTTCTTCCTGGGCCGAGACCATCACCACCGGGATCTGCGGGTACTGCCCGCGCAGCATGACCAACCCGGAAAACCCGAAAGCGCCTGGCATGTTCAAGTCCAGCAGAACCAGATCCCAGTCAGCCTTTTCGGTCAGGCGCGCTTCCAGTTCGGCGATGCTCGCCACCTCCACCAGTCGTACATCCGGGCCAAGGCCCAGCGTCACCGCTTGATGCAGTGCGCTACGAAATAGAGGGTGATCATCGGCAATCAGGATGTCGTATGTGGCCATTTTTCAAATGATCCTGTTTTTGATGGCAGACCCGACGCATTCAGGCCTCACCAAAGCAACTCAAGATACCGCCACACAGCGGTATCCACAGGGGCACGTTCAACGCCAATCACTTGCAAACACGGCGTTTCAAACCTTGGCCGCGCCCTAATCGGCGCCAAGCATGCCCAGCGAAGCCGGGGTGGTCAAGCAACACGGCCGCCGCAGTGTGAAGTATGGGCCACTATGGGGCCAACACCGCTTGCGGCTTTCGTATATAAGGCAACAACTCGGCGTGGGCCGGGGTCGACTCGTTGAGGTCCAGCTGTTGTTTGGCGCCCAGATAATGCTGGCTGAACACATCGAAATAAGCGTCCAGTGCCGAAGCGGCATCGCTGTCCCCCGCCAGCTCCAGGCACAACGCTGCGACTTCGGCGGTGCACAGGTGCTCGCTGCGGGTAGAACGGCGCAGGCGATAGCGCGAGAGTTTGTCAGGCAACAGGCTGAGAATCGGCAAGCGGTCGAAATACGGACTCTTGCGGAAGATTTTGCGCGCCTCGGTCCAGGTCGCATCCAGCAGGATGAACAACGGACGCTTGCTGCTATCGGCAGCGACCGTGTTGGTCACCCGTGACGGCTCGACGTATTCACCGGGAAACACCAGATATGGCTGCCATTGCGGGTCGTTGAGCAGCGCCAGCATCTGCGGATCAGGTTCGGTGCGCGACCAGATGAACGCGTGGTTGTCGCGCACCACATCGGCAATCAGCCAGCCGGTGTTGCTTGGTTTGAACACTTCCTTGCCGGTCATGATCAGGCACACGCCCGAACGGGTTTCGACCGTCGGTCGCCAGGCGCACAGACAATGACTGATGATCACCCGGCAATCCCGGCAACGCTCGGAACGAAAACCACGGGCCTGAATCGGCTTGATACCCTCGTCCTCGCGCTGGTCGCGCAAGCGGGCTACGGCGTTGGGGGCATGATGGATCACGGGCAACGCCCCACAGCAGGGAAACTCGACACGCACAGCACTCGGCAAGGCAATAAAGGCCGGCAGTTTAACAGAGCAGCGAGCGCAAACCTGTACCCTCCCGACCGGCTCCCCTATAATCCGGCGCCACTGAACGCACAGCCACGGGGCTGGTCGAACCACCAGTCACTGAATCAGGAGAGTTTCATGCTGCGCCTTATCGTTCCTACCGCGGCCATCGCACTGGCTTTGTCCTTCAGCGCTCAAGCGGCGTCCCTGAAAGAGCAGAATCTGAACAAAGAACTGCGCAACATCGCCGAACAAAGCAGCGTCGGCACACCACGGGCGATCAACGAAGACATTCTCGATCAGGGCTACACCGTTGAGGGCGTTACCCTGATCAACCACCTGAGCGTGCAGGCAAGTCACGCCGAAAAGATGCGCGCTGATCCAAAGGCCGTGTATTTCCAGCTGGGTGCTTCGGTGTGCAGTAACCCGTCGTACCGCAAGCTGATGGCCAAGGGCGCGATCATGCGTTACGACTTCAGTGAATACAAAACCAACAAGGCCATCGGCTCGGCCAGCTATCAGGATTCCGATTGCCCGAAAGCGGCTCCGGCGAAGAAGAAGTAATCATCCGGTGTTGGCGCGCCGCTGTTCATCTTCGGCGCGCAATTCGGCCACCAGGGCCTGCAAGTAGCGAGAGCGTCGCTCTCCCCCTGCCAACCGACGGCAGCACTCCTCTTCGAGACTCACTTGATTGGTCTCGGCTGACGCTTTCAGCATCCGATACAGCTGCGTATCGATCTCCAGAACCACTCTGGCCATCTATCCCGCCTCCTTGCCACCCACGAATCCTTGAAAAGCGCGCACCTTGCGTACGGTTGCTGACTTAAAGCTGTCGTACGGTGCCTGTAAGTTAGTAAATCAGAGCGATTGCTCTACGGCGTACGTTCGGACGAGCGGTGAGCTTCCTTTGCCAATCGACAAGCAACGGTTGCCAGAAAAGACTTCGTGGCGTAATGATCAACTCAGCGCAATGGCTCGCGAGGGTCTAGATTAAAAGTATTCCCGATCACCTGTTCACGGCAGAAAAAGGAGCTGCCGAGTGAGTTATTTGCAGCGCGGCACTGACGCCGCACGTCAGGGCCACAAGCTCTGTGCAGAAGGAGACTTTGAATGCCTTACCAACCGAATGACCTGCTCAGCCGTCATTTTCAGGAAAGCGGCCCCGACCTCATCAGCAAGGTCGAAGAACAACTCAACCAGGTTTCCCCCAACAGCCCGAACCTGCCGATTTATCGCGACATGATCCTGACCGTGCTGCGCATGGCCCAGGAAGATCACAACCGCTGGAACGCCAAGATCACCCTGCAGGCCCTGCGCGAATTGGAGCAGGCGTTCCGGGTGCTGGAACAATTCAAGGGACGACGCAAAGTCACCGTGTTCGGCTCGGCGCGCACGCCGGTCGAACATCCGCTGTATGCAATGGCCCGGGAACTCGGCGCAGCCCTGACACGCTCGGACATGATGGTCATCACCGGAGCCGGTGGCGGGATCATGGCCGCCGCACACGAAGGCGCCGGTCGCGATCACAGCCTCGGGTTCAATATCACCCTGCCCTTCGAGCAACATGCCAACCCGACCGTGGACGGCACCAGCAACCTGCTGCCGTTCCATTTCTTCTTCACCCGCAAACTGTTCTTCGTCAAGGAGGCCGATGCACTCGTGCTCTGCCCTGGCGGGTTCGGAACCCTGGACGAGGCGCTGGAGGTGCTGACACTGATCCAGACCGGAAAAAGCCCATTGGTGCCGGTGGTGTTGCTGGACACGCCCGGCGGAACGTTCTGGCAAGGCGCACTGGACTTCATTCGCCAGCAACTCGAAGACAATCGCTACATCCTGCCCACCGACCTGAAGCTGATGCGGCTGGTCTACAGCGTCGATGAGGCGGTGGAACAGATCAATCAGTTCTACAGCAACTTCCACTCCAGTCGTTGGCTCAAGCGTCAGTTCGTGATCCGCATGCATCACAAGCTCAGCGATCAGGCGCTGGAGCATATGCAGGAGGCTTTCGCCGATCTATGCCTCAGCGACCAGTTCCATCAGCACGCCTACAGTGGCGAGGAGCACGACGAAGCGCAGTACAGCCATCTGGTGCGGTTGGCCTTCGCGTTCAATGCCCGGGATCATGGCCGACTCAGGGAGCTGGTGGATTACATCAACCTCCCGGAAAACTGGGCACACACCAAACCACAGACGGCACAACGTGCACGTGAGCCCTCGAAGGTCATTTGAAGGCAAAAAAAAACGGCCCGCTATTTTCATAGCCGGCCGTTTTTGTTGAAGCGTCTTAATCGTCCATCTCTTTGCCGCTGAACAAGCGGTTGATCATCTCCATCGAGAAGCCCCGATACGCGAGGAATCGGCCTTGCCTGGCCCGCTCCTTGGCATCAATGGGCAACTGCCCGGAGAATTTTCGCTGCCACGTATCCCGAAGCTGTCCCTGCCAATCGATACCGCTTTCGCGCAAGGCGAGTTCAATGTCGGCGCGCTGCAGACCGCGCTGGCCGAGCTCTTCACGAATCCGCAAAGGGCCGTAGCCGGAACGGGCACGGTAGGAGACAAAGCTTTCAAGGTAACGGGCTTCGGAAAGCAGCCCTTCTTCCGTCAAACGGTCGAGGGCTGTTTCGATCATCTGCGCCTCAGCGCCGCGCTGACGCAGTTTGCGCGTCAGTTCGACTCGACCATGCTCGCGTCGAGCGAGCAGGTCCATGGCGGTTCGCCGCACCGCGACGAGGGTATCGAGTACGGCGGTGGTCATCGCTGTTATCAGATATCAGCGTCAGCCAGGTCATCTTCGGTCTCTTTGACCGCAGAAGCCTTGGAGTCGGCGATCACTGCTGGCGACAGCAGTTTGTCACGCAGTTGCTTCTCAAGCTTGGCAGCGACTTCCGGATTGTCTGCCAGAAACTTGGCCGAGTTGGCCTTGCCCTGACCGATCTTGGTGCCTTCATAGGCATACCAGGCGCCGGATTTCTCGACGAAACCGTGCAGCACACCCAGGTCGATCATCTCGCCATTAAGGTAGATGCCTTTGCCGTAAAGGATCTGGAACTCGGCCTGACGGAACGGCGAAGCCACCTTGTTCTTCACGACCTTGACGCGGGTTTCGCTGCCAACCACTTCGTCGCCTTCCTTCACCGCGCCGGTACGGCGGATGTCGAGACGGACCGAAGCGTAGAACTTCAGCGCGTTACCACCGGTGGTGGTTTCCGGGCTGCCGAACATCACGCCGATCTTCATGCGGATCTGGTTGATGAAGATCACCAGGCAGTTGGCATTCTTGATGTTACCGGTGATTTTACGCAGCGCCTGGGACATCAGACGGGCTTGCAGGCCCACGTGCATGTCACCCATTTCGCCTTCGATTTCAGCCTTCGGTACCAGGGCGGCCACGGAGTCGACGATGATCACGTCTACGGCGTTGGAGCGCACCAGCATGTCGGTGATTTCCAGTGCCTGCTCGCCGGTGTCCGGCTGGGAAACCAGCAGGTCGTCGACATTGACGCCCAGTTTGCCGGCGTACTCAGGGTCGAGGGCGTGTTCGGCGTCGACGAATGCGCAGGTCGCGCCGGCTTTCTGAGCCTGAGCGATCACGGACAGCGTCAGTGTGGTTTTACCGGAAGATTCAGGACCGTAGATTTCAACGATACGACCTTTTGGCAGACCGCCAATGCCGAGTGCGATGTCCAGACCCAGAGAGCCAGTGGAAATGGCCGGGATCGCCTGACGGTCCTGATCGCCCATACGCATTACGGCACCCTTGCCGAATTGACGTTCGATCTGACCCAGGGCCGCAGCCAAGGCTTTCTTCTTGTTGTCGTCCATTAAAGTCCTCACGTAATCAATAAGGCCTGACGGCCAACACCTGTATAAGTAGCCAGTATTATTCCACAGCGTTCGCGGATCGCCTACCCCTGATTTTCGATTTCTCGTGCCGCTAGTCGCAACAGCCCCTCTAGCGCGGCCTTCACCGTTTGTCGGCGGACTTCGTCGCGACCGCCGGGGAAGTGCTGGACCTCGCTGGAAACCACATCGCCCACACCCCAGGCCAGCCACACGGTGCCCACCGGTTTGTTCGGTGTACCGCCGTCAGGCCCGGCCACGCCGCTGACCGCCACGGCAAACCGCGCCAGGCTGTTCTTCTGCGCGCCACGCACCATCGACTCGACCACCTCGCGACTGACCGCCCCCACTGTGCCGAACAGTTCGGCGGGGACATTCAGTTGCTGGGTTTTCTGGCGGTTGGAGTAGGTCACGTAACCGGCTTCGAACCAGGCCGAACTCCCCGGAATCCGCGTGATCGCTTCAGCAATCCCGCCACCGGTGCAGGATTCGGCGGTGGTGACGTGGGCATTGAGCAATTGCAGACGTCGGCCAAGGTCGGCGGCCAGTTGGGTGATCTCTTTCACGGTGTGCTCCGGATCGGGTGGAAGACCTTCACCGTACACGACCCGGTTGCGCTTTCAATACACAGACTCATTCAAAATGTTCGGGCGCCTGCGCTCGGACATAGGCCTGACACGCCTGCAGGGCGATCAGTCCACGGTCGCCGGTGTCGGTGATGGCGATAATTCGTTGAGCATGCGCCGGGTCAAGTCGGGCGCGTACGGTTGCATGATCCACGCCGCCGGGGCCGGTGGTGGCTGGCACCCCGCAGCCTTGGGCAGCGTCGCCTGCGTCGATGAGGACTGACAGGCGCAGATCAGCAGTGGCAAGACGATCGCGCAGGCGATCCTGATCACGTTGGGCATCGCTCATGGCTCGATAGTGGGTTTGTTCACTGGCCGCGAGGCGTTGCTCAAGGGCCAGACGCTTGTCCTGCTCGGCCTGCTGCGCGGTGGCGGCGGCCGAGGTCAGTTGATTGAGGGTGTCGGCCTGCAGTCGCGCCTGCTCGGCCAGTTGACGGCCATAGCGCCAGTCCTGAAACTGCCAGGCCAGCGCGGCGGCTACCGCAGCCAGCAACAAAACGCCGATCAGGCGCCAGGAGATGGACATAGCACCGCCCTCGCCCGCGCCCAGATGTCGAGGCGATCCTGCAGGCCATTCAACCCGCCGTTGATTCGGCGGGTGATGCTGTTGAACTGGTCGCGATCAGCCAGTTCGTTCAAGCCGTTCAGCTCCCAGAACCATGCGGCGGACTCCGCCGCCCATTGCGGCTGCTCAAGTAATTCGGGCAGGGACAGCAAACGTTCATCGCCGAACAGGCCGAGGCTGCATTGACGATAGTTGCTGCGACCGGTGATCTGGATCAGCCCGCGACCACGGTACTTCTGGCCGTCGCCGTCCGCCTCGGGCGTGTTGCCCAATCGAAGCGCCAGCGTGCCGGTGTCGTATTTGCTCAGGTATTGGTTGTTGCCCAGCTCGCGCACGTATTGCAACTGGCCCGACTCGTGGCCGATTTGCGCGAGAAACGCAGCGACACGTTTGGGCGTGTCGATGCGATGGCTGGCCATGGCGCTGTTGAGCGCAGAAACAAAAACGCCCGCTTGGCTGCGGGCGTTGGGCATGATGGTTTTAAGGTTGTCTTCAGTTACTTGCATAATGCGTAATCCTCCCTGGATGTTGCGATTGAATCATGGTTGGCGGACAACGCCCCCCAGCCATTTTTTTGCCAGAGTTGTCAGGGTGCTGTCAGGGACCTTTTCCTCAGTTGATACGAATACCCAGCCGAGGGTACCGAAGTTGGCTGTCCAATCGATTTGCGGTGTCGGGGTAATGTCGGTGATATCGACCCAGAGCAGGTCCGGGTGAAACATCTCGGCCATATTGCCTTCGGTGGAGAACAACTCGACCACCGTGTTATTGACGATGCGTGCGTAGGTTTTCATCAGGCGTACTCGTAGACGATCACTGCACCGGGTGCACCGGCTGAGCCTGACCGTCCGGGTTGGTTTGGAGCATTGGCGACTCCGCCGCCACCAGAACCGTATCCGGATCCGATGCTGGCAGGGCCACCAAAGCTGTTCCCTGTTCCCCCCGCCCCTAAAGGCGAACTGGCGCCATGTCCGGCGAGCGTAGGCCCGGCTATCGAGATCCCGGGGGAACCGGAAGTACCAGCAAAATTGACGATATTTCCTCCAGAAGCGACAACACCTGGTGAACCGCCTGCGTAAAGGCCATTACCGTTCGGTGCAACCAGCTCGATCCACCGCGATCCCCCGCCTCCCGGAGCCGTCACGACGGCGCCAAACGAGCTCGTTCCACCGGTTCCTCCAGCGCTCGCTGGAGCGCCTGCCGCCCCTGCGGCACCGACGGTGACAACTTGGCTGCTGCCAAGCGTCTTCGCATCCAGCCATGCCTGCGCATAACTCCCGGAAGAGCCGCCACCACAAACGCCATATTGAGTGCCGCTGGTTGCGCCAACGCCTGCGCTGCCACCACCACCGCCCACCACCTTGACCAGCACATTTTTCATCCCGACCGTTGGCACATAGGTTCCAGATGCGGTAAATGTTTTCACCTCAAGCAGCCGGCCACTCGCAGCATTGCCGCCGCTCGCATACACCAGCACCCAACTGTCCAGTGCGGCGCTGTACACCACCGAACACACGCTGCCACCAACAATCTCGGCAGGCCGCAACGCACTCAGTCCCAGACTCAAAAGCGGCTTGGGTAACAACCCGTTCGGTGCAAAGGTACTGGCTCCGTTATTGGCGTTACCGGCAGTAAAGCGCAATGCCAATCCATCCTTTAGCGTTGAGATGGCAGGCACATAGTTGGCCATGTAAAGATTGGCTGCGCCGATATCTGCGGCATGTTTATCTTCACCTGCCTGACTGAGTTTTTTAACGGCTCGTAGAAGTTGAGTTGTATCGTCTTCACTCGGTTCGAAACCAGCGGACCTGACGACATTCAACAGTTCATCGGTAACGCTGTTGCCCCAAGTTGCCGGGATCAACGATCCCGGCAACCCAGCAACAACATCTTCATTGACGAACTTGCCATTCACCAGCCCGACGCTGGGAACACTTTTTGGGTAATCCATTTCAACATCCTTGAAGGCTTAGAGCGCAGCAGCCAACCACTGCGGCGCTACCGGCCGATGCTCGCTGAGCGGAAAGAAGGAGCCTTGCGGCCAGTCACGCAACTCACGGCGATAGGTTTGCAATTGCGCGTATTGCTCGGTAGTCAGCGTGGTACCGCCGCCGTCCTCCAGCTCATCGCGGTCACGGGCCACCAGACCATCAGTGGCTGCCAGTTGCGCCGTGCGCCAGAAGCGCTCGGCATCAGCGGCCTCAGCCGGCGAGGGTGGCGGTGGATCGACCAGAATCGGGTAGCCGTTATCGGCACTCACGCCAATCATTTTTGGAGTGACCGCCAATTGCTGCAGCAGCGAGATCCAATAGCCCTGAGGAATTTCAATAACGTCGTCGGGAATATCCGTCGAGTTGATACCCGGCACATACGCGCTCCGAGTGCTGGCGCTGAACAAAACATTGAACGGGTTCATTCAATACCCCTTTGCAAAATAGTTCACAGACCAACCTGCGTTCACTTGAGCGGCAGCATTGCGAATTCTCAGCGTGCAGCCCTGCTGGTTGTATGCGATCACAGCAACCATCGCCGCATCGCCTCCCGAATGGGTTGCCACCAGCGAGAAATAGCCCCTTGGAAACGGGATCGGAAATGTCACGTACACATTGCCCTCGGCATTCGATATTCCCGAGCCCCACTGATCGATATTGCCGCTGGCGTGTTTCTGATATCCGGGGTTGCTCACCAGTCCGGAAAACAGCGCGGCATATTTCAGACTGGCCGTGCCATGAACCGTCCAGATGCCGTTATCTTTGACAACGTTGGCACTCTCGCCGCTGTTCATCACAATCGAGGTCAAATAGGCGCCTTGCGGGCTGATTTGTGTGCCACTCATGCAAGCGACGGTGATCACGGCATTACTGCGACAGTGAAAGCCGATCGTTGCGCCGTTAGGGACCTTGGTGATATCCGGCAAGGTTACGGTGTACGCCGAGTTCCCCCCCAGACCAATCACCCAGCCCACATCCGCTGCCGTCAGTTGCGTCGCGGCAGACACACCACGCGCCCCGGCATAATTGCCCAGTGCGCGCTGGACAAACTCAGACGTTGCCGCCGACCGGCTGGCATCGAATGGTGCAGCCGTCTGGAACAATTGGTTGCTGCGCAGAGCGCCGAGCAGTTGAGTATTCGACGCCTCACTTGGCGTCAGCCCTCCGGCCCGCACCACCTCAAGGATTTCCTGGGTAACACCGTTACCCCAACTGGCAGGGATCAAAGAGCCCGGCGAGCCTTTGATCGGGTCTTCATCAACAAACTTTCCGTTCACCAGACCAGCGCTGGGAACACTATTGGGATAATCCATTACTTTTCTCCTGCTCTGAAAGCGAGCCATGACGGGGTCGAGGGTCGGGAAACTGTCGAAGGAAAATGACTTGATTCAGGCCAGTCGCGCAGCGCCTGACGGTACTCCAGCAGTTCCAGATACTGCGCAGCCTTGAGCGTCGTCCCGCGTCCCAGTTCCTGCTCATCGCGATGCCGTGTCACCCACCATTCGGTGGCCGCCAGGCTGGACTGGCGCCAAGTGCGCGCGGCCGCCAGAGGCTCTTGTTCCGCGACAACGGTTTCAGGGGTAACGGCCGGACTTTCCATGGCTGGCAACGGCGCAATCTCTTGGCGCAGTTCACCGATGGGCGCGCCGATTTCGATCTGCATGTCGCCCGGCACCTGCACCATCGTCTCGACGAAAGCGGGAGCAAACAGTTGGGTGATCGCGTAGTCGCCGGTGTCGATCACCTCGACCGCGACACCGTTTTCCACTCGTGCATAACGGGCCATTACTCGTACTCCCAGATTTCACAGAAAGCATCACCGCCAGCACCGCTGACGACTGACGCCGAAGCGTTGACCGAGCATGAGCCGCTGCCACCCGAGCCACGGATGCCGGCGTTGCCGGCCGTGTTGGATCCGGTAAAGGATGCCCCGCCGTCGAAGGGGCTCGGAGCCCCGCAACCTGAGAGCAATCCCCAATTGGCGTTGCTCATCCCGAACCCACCCGTGATACCGCGGGCGCTGCACAAATTGCCGCCGGTAATCGCTCCGCCTACGCCACCCTGGATAAAACCGGACGAAGTACCGGTGACCACGATCGCCAGTTTCTGCCCGCCACCGCCTCCCGAAACACTCATGTAGGCGCCAAACGAAGCACCACCACCCGCCAGGCCCGTGGTGTTGCTGACGGCACCACCGGCGCCCAGCGAAACCGGCACGCCGGCGAGCATTTGTGCAGTGACGTCATACAGGCTTTCTGCGTAAGCACCTGAACCGCCACCGCCGCCAAGGATTTGATTACCTGCCGCCACCGGCCCACAGCCACCACCGGAACCACCCGCCCCCACCAGCCGCACGCGAATCCGTTTGGCCCTGGGATTAGGCTTGTAAACCGTGATCCCGACCGTCTCGATCTGCCGCACCGCCAGCAATCGGCCCACCGCATCGGTGATGCCGTAGCCGGCCAAGGTAGTCGGGGTGTTTTTCAGTTTGCTGAAGTCGACCAGCGCACCGATGGCCGTTGCCAACTGATCCGTCCTGGCCTCATCAGGCGTCAGCCCGGCAGCCTTGATCGCGTTGAGAATTTCCTGCGTGACGCTGTTGCCCCACGCGGCGGGGATCAACGATCCCGGGGAACCGGCGAGCGGGTTTTCATCGACGAAACCGCCGTTGACCAGGCCGACGCCGGGAATACTTTTTGGATAATCCACGTCATAACCTTCTACAGTTTTTACAGACAGCCGAACGCCGACAGCACGACGCCGTCTGTAACGTTTCAGTGAAATTGCGAGTTATAGCGCTGGCGTAACAACGCTTTGGGCAGGCGCAGCCGGCCATTCGATGATCGCTGGGTAGCCCGGTTGCAGTTCGATCCGCGCAAGGTTCAATGCGTAACGCTTCCAGGCTTGCAATGCGCTCAGTTGTTCACTGGTCGCCTCGCCCAACTCGTAAGCGTATTGCAGCGGCGCGACACGAATCACCACGGTGCGCAGGTGATTATCGCGCGCGACATCCGCCTCGGCAGCCTGGCCCGCACGTTCGGCTTCGACATCCAGCACCCAATCATCATCCTTCCAGAAGCAGTAGTTGGGGCGAGGCTTGACGGTCAGGTCATCAGGCAGCGTGCCGAACTCGTTCCAATGGAAAGGCAAGCCGTTGTCTTTGCGATACACCAGGCCACGCATATCGAGCAGCTGTACCGCCTGTCCATCGCGCCACACCCACGCATGACCGGCCTCGACGGGCAGCGACTGTTCAGGGAGTTCGATTGCGTTGCTCGGTATTTGAGCGCCTATCCCGGGAATGACCATAGGCTCGAACGGCCCCGCAATTTCCTGGGTCATTTCATCTACATAGTAATAAGGCATTGTTCGCTTCCTTTTGATGGTGAAGGCGACCGGGAAACCGGCATCAGATGAGTTTCATGCGGGCGGGATAGGCAACGTTTCGCGGACGCGTCATGCCCCAGTAGCCACTGACCAGATTGTCGGCAAACGCCGCACTCGACCAATAGGCAAGACCGGCAAACGAGGTCGGATCGACGCCGACCGTCGCCAGATCGCCAATCCCCTGAACCGCTGGGGCACTGCCGTTATCCCCGGTGATGTTGGTGCCGGTCTGCCAGGAGCCGGCGACCCGCCCGGTGTCGATGTTGCGTTGCTCATCGAGCACCCGGATAAATTCGCCACGGACCTCCGGGCCTCGGAATGTCTTGATCCCGTCACCGCTGCTCCAGCCGCCAGCGCGAGCAGCCTCTGCGCGCAACATGCCGGACTGAACAGCGTGGTCCCAGAGCCAGGGCCATTCGGCGCGCAACATTTCTCTGCCATCCAGCGCGCCATAGCCACCGGGATTCGAGGCCGTCGAGGTTTCAAAGACGATCCTGCCCAAAGGCGTTGCATCGAACCGACCGACCGGCCACCAGTTGCCTGTGCCGTCGCTGCGCAGGTGCCACCAGTCCCCTGCCCCTATCAGCGCCAGGAACGGATAACCGTTGGCCGACAAGTGCGTGTGAAACCTGATCCGGTCATTGCCCGAAGCCTGCACGACCAGCCGCTTGCTACTGTTATCGACGCGGCGAACGATGAAGTCGCGAATGCCGGACAACGTACTGACCGCCGGCAGATTGATCGTGGTATCCGCTGCACTGGCGCTGATCAGCACCAGCCCGGCTTCCTCCGGCGCCAGCACCTTTGAAGTCGACACTTCAGTGACCCGCGATGACATCGGACTGGCCAGGCTCAGGAGTTTTTGCAAGGCTGAGAGCAACTGAGTGTTGGTCCCTTCAGCCGGGGTTATTCCGGCCGCCTTGATCACGGACAACAGCTCTTCGGTCACGCTGTTGCCCCACACCGCCGGAATCAACGAGCCCGGCGTACCCGCCACCGGGTTCTCATCGACGAAGCGGCCATCGACCAGACCGACGCTGGGGACGCTTTTTGGATAATCCATAGGTCTTTCGTTCCTCTGAAATAACAAATGAACCGCGTCGTCAGGCTCACTACTGAGAGCCCGATCGCGGTATGTTTTCTGAAAATAAAAAGCCCACATTGAAGTGGGCCTGGGTGATGCGGAGCAAAGATTCGCGATCTAGAGGTTTTGGCTGCCGAGCACTTCGCGAATCGCCGCCAACGCTTCATCCCCGGCACTGCGCGCCAGATCGAGATTGCCTTTGGCGGCGTGCGCGCGGATCTGGTACTTGGCCTTCAGGCGCAAGGTGCGCAGGGTCAGCAGATGGTCGGTGAGCTGATCGGCCTTGCTCAGGATCTGCTCGGCAGCCTGCTTGGCCGTACGACCTTTGACCACCCACGCTGCGACTGACAACGGCACTTCCTTTTTCGGGTAACCGGCGTCCTGATAAGCCTGCGCGTCGGCAGCGGCCTGCGCATACTCCATGGCTTTGAGCGGGTCGCCGGCCAAAGCGGCGCGTGCACTGTCAGCCGCCGCGTCGACTTTGGAACACAGCTGCTCGGCTTCCTGCAGTTCCAGTTCAGCGACTCTGGAGGCATTCAGCTGCCATTTTTCTCCATCCCAATCATGGGCACTGGACGGCTGGGCCGGACGCAAGCCTTCCTCGAACTGATGCAGCTCTTGAATGATGATCATCGGATCAACTCCCAGGAAAAATTCACGTTCACCGCCGCAGCGAAGTTGACCGCGATGCCATTGGCATAATCGGCCGGACCGACACTTTTGAGCCCCATGCTGAACAGCAATTCGTCACTGGCGGCAGTGCCTGCGCCCCAAGTGTGTTCGGCCTGATAGGCCTGCCACAGCGAGCGCAATTCGTTGTGATCGAAGCTGGCGGTCAATGTCGACACCGTTGTATCGCTGACCACGTTGCTGGAAAAAATCAGCGCCGCGCCACCCGGCGTTGCCCAGCCATCCCAGTTGTTGGACGTACCGACCGTCGGGTTCAGGTAGCAGTAGTTACCCCCCAACCATCCGGTCGGTGCAAAGTTCACGCTGGTAATCCCGGTCGGATGCGGCGTCGGGTTACCCACCACCAGCCGCGCCGCACGGGCATGCGGATCAAGTGGCAGATAAACCACACCATTGCCATTGACCGTTTGCGTCCACGACAACCGGCTGCGGTTGTAGATGGCTCTGACAGTGGGTATCGAACCCGGCCCCGCCGTGACGACCCACGCCAGGCAAAGGTCCAGTGGCGTCGACTGGAAGCCGCCACCCGCCGCACCATTGACCGTGCCCTTCAATCCTTCCGGGGTCGCGTCATAGACCGTGCCGCGCTGCATGTAAAAAGTCAGCACGCCACCGATGACTTGCGCCCGCAAAAAGTAACCGGAACTTGGTAGCAGATCGGGGCTGCTCCAGACCTGGGTGGTGAACGTACGCGCACGCCCCAACTGCCCGGCCACCACCTCCTGTCCAAGACTGATCAGCACACCCGCCGGTATCGATACCCGCCCGCCACCCGTGGAAACCGCTGCCGGAGTGATCGCCAGGCGACCGTCCGGCGTCGCCACCGTCGCGGTCGGCAAAGAGCTGATCGGCAACGCCGAATCCAGATTCCAGCCCTTGGCCGAAACGCTCTGAATCGCCTGCAGCAACTGATCGTATTTCTTCTCGTCCGGCGTCAGCCCCCCGGCATTGATCACGTTGATGATTTCCTGCGTAACACCGTTGCCCCAATCTGCCGGAATCAGCGATCCGGGCGTGCCGGTCATAGGGTTTTCATCGACAAACTTCCCATTCACCAGACCGGCGCTGGGCACACTGTTCGGATAATCCATCCCGTCATTCCTCCCTAGTCATAGTTGATGTGCACCTTGGTATGCGCCGGCGCACTGCGGTGGATCAGGCACTCAAGTGCCGAGCCCGGATTCACGCCAAAGCGCTCACCCCAATAACTCGCACCGTAGCGCCGACCGAGCAGCAGTCGGCCGCCGGTGTTGAGCGTCCACATGAACTGCGCTTCCCAGGTGCCCCAGTGCGCCGCGCCGAAGCGCGAGCGGCCCATGCGCGGGGCTTCGTGCTCGGTGATCGTGGCGTTGGGGTAGCCCTGGCTTTTGGCGATGTCGAGGTAGTAGCCGATCGCCTGGCTACCGACCGCCAGCAAGCGCCGGCGCACGGCGAGGCGGCGATCGTCGAACAGCGGTGTAGCGCCCAGACACGGGTCGGGCAGCTCCATCACCCGTTCCCAGTCCGGCACCAGTTCGCTGACGCCCGCCGGGTCCATCTCGTTGAGCAGGTCGGCGGCACGGGCGTCGAGGCGTGCCAGTTCGACAGCAACGCCTTGCAGCACTTCCTCAAGTTCCGGGACGCGCTCCGGATCCCACGCCGGGCCGCTGGGCAGCAGCGCGCGCAACTGCGCCTGGTATTGCGCGGCGGTTCTTATGCCCCCCATACGCAACCTCCGAAGGTGAGCAGTTCGCTTTGCCCGGCAGGCACGTCAGCGGCCGGCGCGGTCAGCGTGTGGTCGTACTCACCGCCGGCGCTGCTGATGGCTTCGCGGATATGGCTGATCAGCAACGGCACGCCCAGATCGGCCTCGCGGTTGTGCAGGTCGCGCAGTTGCGCTTCAACCGCAGCGCGCACGGCGCTGGTGTCCGGATTGACGCTCTTGAAGCGATACACCACCGGCACTTGAATCGGTCGCTGCACATGCACTTCCGCCGTCACCGGGCGCAACGGTTCGATGTAGTCCTGAACTTCCGCCAGTTGCTCATCGTTGGGCACCGGTTGCGGGTCTTCGTCACGCATGATGAACACCGTCACCGTGCCCGGCCCGAGCAGGCCGCCTCGGCACCAGGCGCGCGTCACGCCCGGCACTTCCAGCGCCCAGGTCTCGTAGTCGCTGGACGAACCGCCGTGCGGGATCACGCGATAGGAACGGATCACCCGCGAGCGCAGCGACTCCAGGCTTTCCCGCGCCACGCCGCCGCTGAGGCCCGGCGCCAGCACCACAAAACTGTTGCCGACCACACCGGTAATCGGCTGCACCGGGGTCAGCGCCAGACCGGCGTCGGCATTACCCAGGCTGCCGGCATCCAGCGCGGCGAGGGTGGTGGTGTTGCTGCCATTGACGGTGGTGCGCGCGGCGGTGACTTTGTAGGTGCGGCCATCGCTCGCTTGCAGCAGCGTATCGACGTCGAGCACCGCACCGGCGGTGGCGGTAAAACTGACGCTGCCGGTGGCGACTTGCGCCGGTTTGCGTGGCTGGTTCAGGCGCAGGGCGGCGATGCGTTCCAGGGTCGACTCGTCGGCCTTGTCCGGCAGAATCTGCTCGGCAATCCAGTCGAGATAACCGTACAGGCCATAAGCGGCGCCACCGAGGGTGCGGGCCAGCACTTGCGCATCGGACTGGCGCAGCGAATCGCCGGCCAGGTCGCTTTGGGTGCGCTTGATCAGCACCGGCAGCGAAGGGGTTTCAAACGGCATAGTTCACCTGCCAACTGTTATCGGGGTTGATGTCCAGACGTTCGCCGTCAGCCAGGGTCAGGACCGTGCGCAGGTTCAGACGCTGGGCGTCGAGGCGTTCGCTGATGATGTCGATGGCGCTGCAGTGGCCGTCGTCGATCAGCCATTGCAGGGCTTCGCGGGCGTAGAACTCGGCGTCCATCTGGGTCTGTCGGGTCAGCTTGACCCGGCGCAGCAGCCACAGCCGCGAGCCGATGCGGTCGTCGGCAACGGTGGGAAAAGTGTCGCCCCACCAGCCGAAGCGCTCCTCGTCGTCGAGAGCGTCGTCATCGGCGGCGCGTCGCCAGGTAAACAGGCTGATGAGCACGGCGCGGGTCAGTGCGGCGTGGAGGTTCTGGCTGATGAACATCATTTGCCTCCTGCCGGCGCACCGGTCTGGCCGCTGCCGGCCTGCACGCCGACATGCACGTGTTTGATCTGACTGATGCCACCGGCGAGCTGATCGCCGGTGGAGACGATCTTGCCGGTCTGGTTGATCACCGGCGTGTCGAAGTTCACCGCGGTACTGGCGCGGATGTTCAGCGTGGCGGTTTCGATGTCGATGATCCGCCCGCGCTTGAAGTGAATTTTGTCGCCCTCGTCGGTGTAGATCGCCACTTCACCGGCGGCCAGCGACTGCAAGCGATAACGACGGTCGGCGACCACCAGGGCGATGGCGTGGGAACGATCGCCACCGAGAAAAGTGACGATGCCCTCGGCGCCGGCCAGCGGGTTGCTGGTGAAACCGTAGGGTTCGAAATGCTCCATGTCGTCGTTCACTTCGCCGGCGGTGAGGCGCATTTGCAGCGATTGCAGCTTGGAAGCCGAGTTGGCGAGCACGACAGTGCCGCGCGCCAGCAGGCGTGTCAGTAGGCTCATGGGGTGTCCTCAAGGAGCAGACCCGACACCGACAAAATGTGGGAGCGGGCTTGCTCGCGAAAGCGGTGGGTCAGTCAATGAGGTGTTGGAGCTGCCGACGCTTTCGCGAGCAAGCCCGCGCCTACAGGGGTTCGGTGTCAGGCTCAGGTTTTTTTCGGGGGTGTGGGATCAGGATCGAAGGTATGCGGCGGCGCCACTTGCAGCGTGGTTACCGAGCCTTGTGCCGATAGCGAATAAGTGACCTTGGAGATCAGCATGTCGCCATCAAACCCAAGCACCGGATCCGTGACCTTGACCAGCGTGTTGTGCCGCCACAGGTCGCCGTTGGCCTGGCGCCAGCCCTGCACCTGATACGTGGTGGTCTGCGCCCGCCCCATACGGGTGGCGCTCTCCCACTGGGCGCGTTGCTGGGCCAGTTCGAACGTCAGCGCGGTGCCCTCGTTGATGATGGTGGTGCGTCGACGCTTGAAGCTGAGGTCGGTCGCGCTGGATTCAACCTCGCTGACCGCCGCCCCGCTCTTTTTGTCCGAACCTTTCTGCTGGCCGATCACCCGGTATTCGGAGAACACCTGGCTCTGATCCATGGCGGCGTTGGCCGACAGGATATTCTTGCCCAGCTCCAGCGCATCGCTGGCCCGGCCACCGCTGCCAGGCTTGGCCAGCACCAGCCGGCCCTGCGCGTCATCGGTGGAAAACACCCGGAACAGCGAGAGCAACCGGTCGATCGACTGGAACACCGTTTCGCCGGGCACAATGGTGTGCTTGGCGAGCCGCGCAGTCTCGGGAATTTCATTGACCACCATCAACGAGTATTCCATGGCCAGCGCCTGAACGATGCTCAGCAACGGTTGCTCCTGCCATTGATTGGGCCGGTTGGTGGCCGCGCAATCGACCAGGTCCTGGGTCTTGGAACTGCCTTCGATACTCAGGCTGATCTGGCGTCCGTCGTAGCTGATCGGGGCCTTGAACACGTAGCCGGTGAGCACCAGGTCCTGGCCGATTTTCACTTCACAGGGGTCACCCGGCTTGATCCGCTGGTCCACCGTCTGCCCCGGCCACTGCCAGGTGATATCCAGTTTGAAAGTGCGGAACTGGCGCTCCAGATCAGCCGTGATTTCCACGCTTTTCCAGCCACCGTATTCCATGTTGTTGACGGTCAACGTGACGCGGTTATCCATCTCGCTCATGGCTCACTCCCTGGACACTTTCACGTCGTTGGGGGAAAAGCCCGGATGGTTCATCGCGTTGCTCTGAGTCACTTGAGTCACCCGTGTGGCGTCGGCAAATTGCTTGTAGGCCACAACCAGCGCCGGCAGGCTTTCCTGGAACGATTTAGTGACCTGTCGCACACCGGATGACGCCACTGCCTTGAGATGCGCAAGCAGCGCTTCCTTCACATCGTTGATCGCCTGGTGGTGCTTGGGATCGGCCTTGTCCAGCATCGGATCAATAGCCACCCCGACCGCCTTCTGCAGCGCTTTCATTTCATCGGTCACCGGTACTTCCTGACGGGTCACGGGTTGATCCGCCTGATGAGCCACCGAAGGTGTCGACGACAGTTTCACCGCGGGGGTCGCCACCGGCATCGACGCCACCCACTGCGCCACTTTGACCAGCATCGTGTCCTGCACCAGATCGGCCATGGCTTGCGCCGCGGCGTTGGTGTCCTTGCCGGTGGTGATCTTCGGCGCATCAGCCTTGCGAATGGCTTCGAGTTGTTGGGACACGTCGGCAATCACGCCACGGTAGCCCTCCTTCGCGAACGCCTTGAGCTCCTTGATATCGCCGAGCAAGCCTTTGAACTCCGCCGCCACTTCCTTGGGCAATTCCTTGACGGCTTTGACCAGTTCGGTGATCTGCCGGTATTGCTCGATCAGCGGTTTGAGCTGCTCTTTGATCACCTCATAAACGCCAGTCAGGCTGTTGCGCAGATTGGCGATGCCGATCCGCGCAGCCTTGATCAGCGTCATCGCCTGTTCGAAGCGCGCCACCGCTGAACCCAGCAGCGTGTCAGCCTTGACCAGCAAGACTTTCTGCGTGCTGACGGTGGCAGTCGGGAACGGCAACGGCTGATCGGGATAAAACTTCAGACTGAACGTCACCAACCCGCCGTCCTGGCGGGTGTGGGTCATGTCGCACTCACCGACCTTGACTTGCAGGCGTCCCAGCCAAGGGTGCACCAACTCGCCACTGCCCTGCTCCAACGCCTTGAGCAGCTTGTCGCGCTGCTCTAGACAATCGGCGCCGATGATGAAAGCCGTCAGGTCGTGGGTCTTGGCCTGCTGGCCGAGGTCCTCGAAATACGGCAGGTCACGTTGCGGATATTCGTGCAACTGACCTTTGCGACCGACCGGGGTTTTCGCCTGATCGATCCAGAAACCGACACCGCGAAACGATGCCGGCAACAAACGGTCACGCCAGTTCATTGGAACCTCCTGCCGACAGCGAGCGATAGCCGATGCGCGATGACAACGCCAGGCCCGGTTGATTGCTTTGCGGTTGATCGGTGCGCATCCCGGGCGGTGCATTGACGAAGCTCACCGTCAGGCCGCCTTCGAGTTGCGTACGATTGTTGGCGGCGCTTTGCTGGATCAGCGCGCTGGAGGTTTGCGGCAGCGTGCTGTGCAACGCTGCGCCGCCCGCAGGTGCCGTTGTGCTGGTGCCGGCAAGGGTTGCGAAGATACCTGTGAAGTTGCCGCCGAGCAGTTCTTTGACCTGCCCGAAGATGCCTTGCAACTTGGTCCACATGTCACTGAACCAGGTCAGCACCGGCTGCCATTTCTGCTGGATCGACTCCAGCGGTGACTGGCTGAACAGATCGCCAAACACGCCTTTTACCGTTTGTGCATCCGTGGTCAACGATGCCCACAAGCCGGAAAAGTATCCCGTTACGCCGTTCCAGGCCGCCGTTGCCGATTCCACCGGCAATACGTCGAACACGCTGCGCAGGTTGTCTTGCAGCGCTGCCATCGACGCCCGCAGGACATCCCCGAGTGCCGAGAAAACCCCGGCCACGGGTTGCCAGGTACTTTCAATCATCGCCACAGGCGATTGGGTGAAGATCGATTTGACCTGCTCCCACTGCGCCGCAGCCTTGCCGGCAACACCGCCCAGCAGATCGCTGAACACGTTGCTCACCGTGCCCCAGGCACCCGCGATCGCCTGCGTCGGCGACCAACTGAACTGCGCCTTGAGCGCGTCCAGCCCGGCAGACGCTTTGGCCTGTGCGCCAGCGAAGAAATCACTGACGACACTGCTGGCCTTCGCCAGCGCCTTGTTCCACACCTCACGCGGTGAGAAATCGAACTTCGCCTTGAGCTTGTCGATCCCCACTTGTGCTTCCGCCATCGTGCTGGCGAAGAAATCACTGACGACGCTGCTGGCCTTCGCCAGTGCCTTGTCCCACACCTCACTCGGTGAGAAATCAAACATTGCCTTGAGCTTGGCGATACCCGCTTGCGCCTTCGCCACCAAGTCGTCGTAGTACTTGCCGACGCTATCGACTCCAGCATAAAAGTCCGCGCGGATCTCTCCCCACTTTTTGCTGATCCACGCGCCCATCGAGTCGATCGCCTGCCCGGTCTTCGCCACGCCGGCGTTGAACGCCGCCGCGACGTAGTCCCACATCCCGCCGAAGAACCCGGAAATCGACGCCCAGTTATTGGTGATCAACCGCGCACCAATCACGATGAGCGCAACGGCCCCGGCGATGGCGGCGGCAATCAGGCCAATGGGTGAAGTCAGAATCCCCAGCACAGCCACCAGCCCCATCGCCCCGACCGTCACCACCGTGAACGCCACGGCAGCGGCCGCCAGCCCTTCGACCAGATAAGGATTGTTGGCCACGAACTGGCCAATCGACGTGATCACCGGCGTCAGCGCAGTGACGATACTGTTGACCGCCGGCAGCAGCGCTTGGCCGATATTCAGCGAGATCTTGTCCAGCGCTTCGTTGAATTTTGCCAGGTTGGCCGAGGTTTCCCCCTGCACCACCTTGGGCACTTTCAGGCCTTTGAGTGCCCTGGCTTTCTTCGCCAGCGCATCCTGCGCTTCGATGGCCTTTTTGATGCCGTCCTGAAACGGCTTGAGCAGACCACCTTCGGCAATGAAGCCGGCCACGTCCAGCGGCTCGAGGCCGCTGTCTTCCATGCTTTTCTTGAATGCTGCGACCTTGCCGCGCAGCCCCTTCATCTCGGTCTCCATCTTCTCGGCGCCCTTGAGCACCACGAGCATGTTGACCGTGACGGGAAAGTTCTGCGGGATCAGGCTCAAATTTGTATTCGCCATCACTGCACCTGCTGCATCGCATTGATCCGTTGCGCGTGCTCCAGCGATTCGCGGAGCACATCCAGTGGCCTGGCCATCATCTGTTCGGGGTCAACCTTCCAGAACCAGGCCAGGTCATAGGCGACTGCGATCAGGTCGGTGATGGCTCCGACGCCGCACTCATGAAAAAACTCGCAACGGCCCAGCTCAGCGCATTGAGGTCAGCCAGATCGAGCTGGTTGACCGACGACGGCGGAATGCCGGCACACACGGCGATGTATTTGGCCGCCACATCCATGTCGAGGCTGACTTCTTCGCTCTTGTCGATCTTGTACGGCAGCGCCTTGATCGCTCGCACCTCCTGCACCGTCGGACGGCGCAGGACGAGTTCGGTCAAAGGCTCGCCGTGAGCTTCGATCGCAACCTGAAGCTTCACGGCGCCGCTCATTGCCAGGTCCCCTTGATGCCTTCGAACTTCAGTTCGATGGTGGCGTCATCGCCCTTGGAAACCGGCTCTTCGACCAGATAGGCACCGGCCAGCACGTAGACTTTGCCGTTGCTGAATTCGCAGGTGACGGTGATGTCGGTGCCTTCGATCAGCTTCTTCAACGGGAAGTCGGCGGTGTGCAGCGCGGTCACTTTGAACGACGGCGCGACGTCGGTTTCCTTGTAGAAACCCGGTACGACGGTTTCGCGTTTGACGGCCATCAGCGGGGCTTCGCAGCCGCCGTTGATAGTCAGTTGTGCACCGTCCACTTTGACGTAGCAGGTGCCTGCAATCACTTGACCCATGGTGTTACTCCCTTCAAATAAAAAGCCCACGCGAGGTGGGCTGAATGCTTACGGTCAAACGCGGCGATCAGGCCGCGTCGTCGTATTGCAGACGGAATTGGTTGAGCAGTGCGAACACGCGCAGACCGTTGATGTAATCCGGCGGGAACAGCACGTTCACGCGGCTCGGGTCCTGCACGTCGCGCTCGACGATCAGGTGCTCGGCGAACAGCTCGGCGTTCTCCACGTGGCCTTCCAGTTCCAGCTTGGCGTACTGCGCGATCAACTCGCCGCGTATGGTCGCCGGGGTGACGATCGGCTGGCCGGCGCCGAAACGGGTGCCGTCGGAGGCCAGTTTGTGGCGACCGTACTTGCTGGTGATCACGCTCTGCAGGCGGCGCACGATGAACGCCGACTGGTGCATGGTTTCGCTGTCCAGGTAGGAATTGTCGGCCTGACCGTAAGCGTTCTTCTGGTAGGTGGTGATCGAACGCTGGATGCGCACGTAACCGCCTTCGTAGTAGGCAGTGGCGATGCCGTAGTTGAGCAGCGACTGACGCTCGGTCAGGGTGAAACGCTCACTCGCCGGTGCAGGGTCAACGCCCGGCAGGCTGCCGCTTTGGGTCGGACGGCTGGCATCGGCGGAGATGAACACCGCGGTTCGCGCAGCCAGTGCTGCCGCTTGTACCCAGAACGGTTGCGGTACGCCTGGCTCCAGCGCCTGAATGGTCATGTGATGGTCGTTGCGCGCCTGGCCTGCGGCGACCAGCGTGCCGACGGTGCCGCGCTTGGCGCTGTAGACGTGGCCGAACAGTTGCTTGGCCCACGACCAGCGACCGGTGCTGTCATCCATGACCGCTTGCCAGGTGTTGAGGGTCGACAGATCCGACCATGGCAGTGCGATGAACTCGAACGGCTCGTCGCCCAGTGCGGCAACCGCCGCCACCTGGTCCGGCACACCGGCGCCGCCGGTCATGGCGGTGATGGCGGTGGTCAGGCCGGCCGGAGTTTCTTCGCCGTTGCTCTTGCCCAGGCGATTGAACTGCAGGCTGATGTCGTTACCGCTGTCGCCGGTCCATTTGGCATTCAGGGTGACCACACCTTCGGCAGCGGCAGCGCTCACCGGCAGATCGGCCGTGGCGTTGATCTTCTGCGCCAGTGCAGTGGCCGCTTGCGCTGCGGTGGCACCGTTGACCACGGAGGCCTGCACACGCACACCACCGACGTACAGGTTGAGCACGCCCGCCTGGGTCGCGGTGCCGGTCAGGGTCAGCACGCCTTTGGCGATCGCGCCTTCAGCGTTGTGCAGCGGCAGGCACCAGATCTCGCCGATCGGGTCGGCCTTGCGGAAGGTCTCGTACATCGAGGCGAGCATCGAGCCCTGACCACCGATGCTTTTGGCCAGCGCAACGCTGGAGACCAACACCAGTTTGCCGACTTCGGTCGGCGCGATGTTGTCGTTGACCTGAGCGACGATCAAACGACGCAGGGTCGAGCTCGCGCTATTGGCGGCCGAGTTGTCCATTTCGGCATAGAACAGCGGTACACGAATGTCCGCGGGGATGTTGCTGAATCCGATCGCCATTATTTGGCTCCCTGTGGTTTAGCCGCTTTTGCGGTTTTGAGTGTGATATCGCCGTCGGCCAGACGCCGGCGCCACCAGGCGCTGTCCAGCACTTCACGGCCTTCGAGGGGCAGCAGATCGCCCGCCTCCGGGTCAGGCACGGCACGGCCAGCGGCCGGCAGTACGGTGATGCGATTGCTCATGGGGTTACGTCTCCAGAGAAAGTCAGTTCCACGCGCCCGTCAGGGCCCGGGTGTTTCAGATTGGGGTCGGCCGGGTCGATCGCATCGACCCGCACGGTGACCCCGGTAAAGGACGACAAACCGTCCAGTTCACGTTCGTGCCAACTCTCCGCAGGCTGACTCGGCAGATTGCGGCCGAGCTGGAACTCGGCAAAAAAGCGCAGCCGGTAGAAGGCGCGGCTGCTGTTGATCGAGACCATCTCGCCGCCGTCATAAACGATGGCGCTGTAGTCGGTGCCCGGTTTGAACCCCACCAGCGCGCGCCACAATTCGGCGCGCAGGTCGTGCAACAGATCCAGCGCTTTTGTGCCGTCGCTGGCGTCAAGTGCGAGGACGATTTCGAAGCGGTCGCGGATCGGTTGCGAGGTGAGGTTTTGCGCGGTGCCGTTACTGGCCGGATCGGCCAGTGGCAGGACATGGGCCGAAGGTGTCGGCAGATCGGCGTTGCCTTGCAGCAAAGCCAGATCGACACCCACCGCAATGTGATTGGCAAGGCCAGGGCATTGCGCACGCAGTTGCGTGAGGATCGGGGTGATCTTCATGGTGGTGTTCCAGAGTTGAGTGAAATTGAGGAAAACACCGCAGATCCACTGTGGGAGCGGGCTTGCTCGCGAAGGCGCTGTATCAGTCGCCATCAATGTTGAATGTGCCGGCACTTTCGCGAGCAAGCCCGCTGCCACAGGGATTTGTGTCGCTCTGAGAAAGAGGGAATCAGTCCCCGGCTTCAGCCTTGGGGTCGAGGCACGATGCATCGATCACACAGCGATAGCTGTTCTCGCGATTGCCACTGGCCGTGACCTTGTCGATCGACCAGCGTCCGCGCATGAAGTCCGGCCAGGTCTCATCGAGCCGCACCAGGCCTTCGGCCGACAGTCGCGGATCGCCGGGACAGGTGATCTTCACCTTGTACTTCTGGCGCAGCATCTTGCGCACTTCGCCCTCGCCGACGGCGATGGCATCGGCTTCGTTGGGTTGCTTCTGGCGCAGGGTCTTGAACGGTGCAAGCCCCGTTTCGATCCAGCGCAACACACCCGCGGCGCCATCCCAGAAACAGGTCTTGCAACCCTTGGTCTGCTCGCGGGCAGACTCCTCCAGCGTGGCGCTGATGAACGCGTGATCGCCGGGGCGATTGTTACTGGTCACCGATAACGTCACGTCCGCCAGCACCTGGCCCGACAACGACTTGGTCTGGCCGGGACGGGCCAGCACGTACACGTTGTCATAGGGTTTGGTCACCGCGTTGTACTTTTTCGCCAGGCGCGTCAGAAAGCTCATGTCAGTCTCGTTGGACTGGTCGATGTGCTCGATCCTGATCATCGCCACCTCGGGAGCGACGCGCGGTGAGAAGCCATGGAGCGATACCAGTTCGTGAAACAGCGCACCCAATGTGGTCGGGCCATGACTGGCGGTGCGGCGTTGCTTGAAGCCCGTCTCATCATCCTTGCTGAACGGCGCCGCAGTGGCCACCAGGGTCAGGCGGAACGGGAACAGCGTCGGCGTCAGGCGCGTCACTTTGAACTGGCCCTTGTCGACCAGTCCCGATTCCAGATAACCGACCTCCAGGCCGATTTTCCCGCCCAGGTTCGGCAGCCCCTCGAGGCCTTCGAGATCAATCGTCAGGGTCAACTGATCGGACTCGAAACCGGCAGCATCGATGTGCTCCCAACTGATCAGGCGTTGATTGAGCAGGGCCGAATGGGCTCCGTAGATTCTTATCGCCGGGGTAAAACCCAGTGCCATGCGTCCTCCTTAATCCCAGGCCGTCAGCGGCTTGATCGTGGCCGGTTTCAAATCGAGTTCCGGCAGTACGACCCAGACCCCGGCGGGCAGCACTGGCCCCTGTTCGGCGAGGGTCGGGTTGAGTTTCCACAGCGCCTCTTCGGCGGCGTCATCACTGCGACCGGTTTCGCGGTAGAGCAGCAGATTCACCGAATCGCCAGCCACGCTTCGTACCTTACGCATTGTTGAACTCCGTTAGTCCGACCACCCACTTGATCACCATCGCGGTGCCGTCATCGATGACCTCACTCTGGTTTTCGTCGATGCTGTTGATCCGCCACAGGCCCCAGTTGCGACCGATGCCGTCAATCAACGGCAGCGGCACCCGCAGTGCCTGAAGTGCGCGTAACTCATCGAGTCGATCCATGGCCACGGCATACATCGAGGTGCCGCTGATGGTCAGCGTTTCCGCTTTTTGCCCGGTCTGACTGGACTTGGGTTTGCTGGTCAGGATCTGTATGTCGGTCCAGCCCCCGTCGGACTTTCGCGCCAGCGTGCTGTACGCGAAGTTGCGCGAGAGGCCGAAGATGAAACTGCCCAGTGCCATTTGCTGTTTCATGTGGCGACTCCATCGGTCAGGGCTGCGTCACGGCGGATGGCGAGGGGGTTGGTCGGCATGATCTGGGCCAATTGCCCCATGGTCGTCTGCACCACCAGATTGGCCAGCGCCTGGGCGCTGGTCTGGTCCTGACCATTGATGTGAATGGTGGAGTTGAATGTGACAGGCTGACCGGCATTTTCGACTGCCGGCGCCGCCGGGATCGCAGAGGTTGCAGAGGTTGCGATCAGTTCTTTACTGACCTGTGCAGGAGAGCCAAGGCGATCGACTTGATTGCCTAATTTGTCGCCCAGCGATTCACCAATGGCTCCCCCTGCCATGCTTCCGAGCCACCCACCAATCGCCGTGCCCACACCCGGCAGAATCAGCGTGCCGAGCGCGGCGCCAACAGCGGCTCCCGCTGAAGACCCGGCCAACGAGGCGCCGGATGACACCACTGAGCGGGTGTCTCCGTGCATGACGCCATTGACCAACTCATAACCCGCGCTGAGCAGACGCAGCGGCGGCGCTTTTTTGGCAAGCAATGCGCCAGCCTTGGCGTAGGTACCGGACAACGGTGCCGCACGCATCGGACTGGCGCCCGATGAGCCGGCGAACGCCGTCATGCTCGCGGGCCATTCCCCACCGCCAAGTAATGGCTGCTCCACGACGTCGGAGCTGGGCGCAACAAAGTCTCTGGGATCTCTCAGCGGTTTGCCGCCAACTTTGCTTTTTTTTCTGTAGCGAGGCCGGTTTTTTGCCTGACGGGGCCGCAACGAGCCCCCCTTGGGTTTATCCTTTCCGGATCCACCCGAGTTGTGGTCGGTGGGCGTCGTTGATTCTTTGGCGCTGGCTTCCTTCTCTTCGGGGCGCTCAACTTTGGCTATCCAGTCGCCGTAGGGCAATCTGGATGCAGCGCTCTGTAATAGCTTGTCGGTGAAACGGTCGAAGACCTTTCCAAGCACCACCGCCAAAATCGCCGTAAGCCCAACCGCAGCAACCCCCAAACCGGTGGCAATTTTCGGATTCGCCTCGGCTTTTTCCGCCATCCAGTTCACACCCGTGGTGATCGAATCCACCCGTTGCGCATCCGGCGCTGCCGCTGTCAGCAATCGATTGATACTCGCGTCGAGTGCGTTCCAGCTTTGTTGCGGGCTGCCCCCTGCCGGATCAGCGATCCTTTGCACCGCACCTTTGTATTGCGGCTCCAGACTCTGACTCGGCCCCACAAGTGGGACCGGCAAGAATGGTGTCTCGGCAGGTTTTGCCATCAATCGATGCAAGCCGTCGCCACCGCTGGACAACCTCTTCAGCAGCTCGGTCTGTGGATCGAGCGGTTTTTTCGCTGTCAGCAGAGCAAAGGTCTTTTCGACGTCTTGCGGTTTTTCCAACAGTTTGCTGACGCCCTGGTCACCGCTGAACAACGTCTTGATAAGCGCAGATTGCTGGCTCGCCGGCTGTTTCTTCAGCGCCTCGAGGGCGACGGAGATCGTTTTCGGTACGTCATCTGTGAGTTGGTCTGGCTGAAGTCCAAGTGTTGCCCAGGCCGTACGTTCGGCAGCTGAGCCTTTGGCACCTTTGACCAGCGCCGCACTGATGCTCTTCACCGAGGCAGCAGCGCCAGACTTGTCCACATCGGCGTTGAGCAAGGCAGCCGCCAAGGCGGCGAGTTGCTCGGGGGCAATCCCCGCCGCTACACCTGCCTCGCCGGAATTTTGTACCACTGAGCCGATGTCGGCTGCCGTCGCTTTAAGCGAATTTTTCTCAAGGTGAACGCTGGCATCGGCCAGACCCTGACTTTGCGTCCGATCGAGCTTGAGCGAGGTTCGCCAGACGGCCAGCATTTCTCCAGCCGCTTTCAGTTCAATGCCAAACGCCGTCGCATTCGCTGCGGCATCACCGCCGAAATCCAGCAGTTCTTTTTCCTTGGCATCCCCAGTGAGATTGGCACCCACACCGGACCTGCCCGCTGCGTGTTCAACTTCGGCCAGATTCACCGCAGTCGCACCACTGCCGGCCACCGCCGGATCACTGGCCATTTTCAGGTTGGCAATCGCCATGCTGCTGAGATCGCTGTCCATCCCCGGCAGTCGTTTCAGCTTGTCCATTGCCGTCATGAGTGCAATGGAGGGCTGCATGGATGCCGGGGGGGGACGCTGCTCGATCTCCGCCGTCAGCTTTGACTTCGGTGCACTCGCGGTCGCGGGTGCTGCTGCACTGATCTTCGACAGCGATTGCAGCGCGGCCATGACTTCCCGGAGCTTGATTTGCTCCTTGATCAGCAACCGGATGTCCTGGCTTGCGGTCACGATCACCAACTTCAGATCCGCCAGCGGTTTGGCGAGCGCATCGGTGACTGACCGCTCATTTGCCAGGCCAGTGTCGCTGACCCCGACGCTGCCATTGATGGTGGCCAGCATTGGCGAATACTTTGTGTCTGCCATGCCGCTCTACTCCTGTTTCACGCCAAGGCGAGTGATCGCTATGTCGTAGCGGCGCAACGCCTTTTCGGCGTCCCATTCCAGAATCTCCGCCTCACTTACCGGGTAAATGAGCGGGACGATATCGAGGATTACTTCGATGTCGCGTTCCGAAAGTAGGCCGCCGGCTGGTTTAAAAAATCGTCGATGCGCACCTGCAATTGCGTCCAGTCAGGGACGCTGAGCTGGGCCAGATCGGGAATCATCAGACCGGTGCAATGGGCGGTGATGAATTCGGCGCGTTCCTTGGCCGTTTTCAGTTTCTTCATCACTTTGGTGGCGCGCAGTGCAGGCATTTCCAGCGACAGCGAGGTCACCGTGCGGCCGGTCACGGCAAGCGGTTGCAGCAGTTGTACTTCGTCGGGATCGGCGGATTTTTCCGCGCCCTCGACCTGCTCCAGAAAGTACGCCGCCGGACGGGTCGACATCTCGTGAACGTACTGGGCGATGCTCACGTAGTCCGGGCGTTTGAGCTGGTCGAGTTCCTTGATCGACAGGCCGGTGGCGAGCAGCGCCAGTTCGAAGAACTGATCGTCTTCATCATCGCCAGCGCGTTCCAGCGCTTCTTTCTGCGCGGCGTAGAACAATGGCTTGAGCTGGATCTGCTCGATCTGCGCGCCGTCGTCGCCGGTGATCGGCGACAGCAGGTCATGCTTGGGTGGCATCCACGACATGTATGAATTCCTTGGTGATTCTTGAGGGGGTGTTGCAGTCCCTTGTAGGAGTGAGCCTGCTCGCGATAGCGGTCTTGCAGTCACATCGATGTTGAATGTGCTGGCGTCATCGCGAGCAGGCTCGCTCCTACAGAGGTTGTGTGGTGTAACGGGTTACGGCATCAGCACCGCACGACGCGCATCACCGAGGATGTCGACACCGTTGAGCACGAACTTCTGGGTGCGCACGTCGATGTCGATCACCGGAATGCCGTTTTCCAGGCGGTTGTAGGTGCGGCAGGAGAACTCAAGAGTCGTCAGGGCTTTGCCACCCATTTTGATTGCATCTTCAGCCATGGATTTGAGCTTGCCGCCGATGGTGTGATAGGTGAACCAGGTGTTGCCGTCCTGATCCTGACCGGCTTCACGCACGTTCAGCAGGATGTCGTCGCCCAGTTTCACGCCCATCGCCAGCAGCACTTCAGCGCCAGTGCCTTGCAGCTTGAGCGTGGCATTAAGTGCCTTGGCGCTCTTGGCCATTTCCTCAACGATGAAGCGCCCGCCCGTCATGTTCTCCATCTCGAAGTCGATCTTCGGTGGAGTGAACTCTTCCACGGTCGCCGACAACGGCAGGCCTTGCAGGGTGGCCGCGATGGCCTGTCTTACGCGGTTGGTAAACATTAGAGAACGTCCTCCAGGAACTGCTCGATGATTTCATCGCGGGCGTTGAGTTGATAAACCATGTGTTCGTTCGGCGCGTAGCGGCCGTAGTCGATGACCACGTACCAGGTGCCGTTCTTGTACTTCTCGACGCTGTTGAGTTCCGGGTGCAGATAGACGCTGCCGCCAGGAATGGTTTCGTCGGCGACCAGGGTCTGCAGCCAGTCGTTGATGCGCTTGACCTCCTGATCCATGAACGACTTGGTCAGGTTCTTGGCCATGGCTTTCTGGCCGGCCTTGACCAGCTTGCGGCTGATCGCATCTTCCAGACCGACGTAGCTGATGAACTTGCCGGTGATCGAACGGTTACCCAGCAGCGAGAAGCCGCCCAGCACGGTGCGAGCGTAGTAGCTGACGCCGTAGCGGTTGAGCAGATCGCCTTCGGTGGAGGTGTCGAGAATGTTGTACTCAACGACCCGCGACACGTCTTCGGCGTAAGTCACCTGGTTGCCCGGGCTCTCCCACTGCTTGACCTTGGCCAGCGCGGCAATTGCCAGGCTGGACGGCGACAGGAAAACGTTTTTCTTCGCCGCTTTCGAGTACACGGCCGGCATGTTGTGCACCACCAGGCAACGGTCGAAACCTAGATCGGCGCCGCCCAGTTCCTGGCTGTAAGCCACTTGGTCAGCGACCGAAGCGTCCTTGCCGTCCAGTACCACACGGGCCTTGATGCGCTTGCCGAACGAGGCGAACTCGCTGGCCACCGCTTTGGTGCCGGTGAAACCCGGCGCACCGATAATGGTCAGGTCTTCCGGGACACTGCCCAGCGCAGCCAGACCGAGCTTGCGGCCGGTGGTTGGATCAACACCGCCGATCACCGCGTTAACGGTGTCAGCCGGGGTCGCGCCCGCTTCGACGATCACCACGTACACCGGCACCTTGACCACTTTGAGGATCTGGTAGACGGCGTGATACAGCGTGCCCTCTTCAGCGCCGGTCGGATCGAGCAGCGCGTGGGTGGTGAAGCTGTTGATGCGAAACGGGGCGTTACGCGGAATCAGCGGATCGGCTTTCGGCGCGGTGCCGACCAGACCGATGACGTTGTCACCCAGGCCACCCATGGCCTCGGGGGATTCGGTGGCATTGACGGTAATGCCGTTGTGCTCGAAGTTCAGAACCTCAGCCATGGTTAGTCAGCCTTCTTGGCAGTGGCCTTTTTGGCCTGGGTGGAGGGTGTTTTCAGTTCAAGTCGACCGGCGCTGTGCAGCGCACTGGCTTCGACGTCGAGCAGATCAAGGTCTTGACCGACGCTCGACCAGTGCCCACCGCCGGTGGGGAATGGAACGAGCACGGTGTAGGTTTGGCGGGTTGCCATTTTTCGTTTCTCCATAAACGGGAAAGCCCCTCGAGGAGGGGCTTGGCGGGTGTTGAATACTTTTAAGCGGACAAGAAAACGCCCCAGAGTGCGGGGCGTTTATTGAAGTGCTGGATTGGGTTGGACTGGAGAGGAATCAGGCCAGCCTTCTGTGAGCATTTCGCTGCTATAGGTACCGTTTTCCAATGCCTGGAGCAGAACATGTTCACGATCGAAGCACGCCTGTATATGCACACGGACAGCTTTGGCGATTGCCAGGATCTGTTCTGAGCCGATCTCGACGAAACCTCTCAACGTTTTGAAATTACAGCGATACTCGGGATCAAGCATGACTGATAGTGCCGTGCTGGCAATCAGCGCCTGGCTGTCACGGGTTGTCTCAATGTACAAGCCGTCGACACAAATGCCGGAAACCTCATGGGCGAAACGTTCAACAGCGAACAATGCTGGGTAATCCGTTTCAACTTGAGAGAGTCGTGTCTTGGCGACCTTACCGTCAACCAGCATCCAGATGCCGTCATTTTCAGTCCTGGTTGCCATATACAATTCTTCGCTAAGTTCTATCGCCGCTTCGGGAATAGCAGAATGAATCGTGGAGTCATATCGTCCGTTCAGCTCTCCGGCATCATTGAATGTTGCGTATTTCATAGATAGCTCTTCGTAAACTTCTTTAAGTTAACGGCTAATTGCCAGGTAGATAAATTGCACCGATGTATCGGTTAAATTACGGATCGTAACATTCGCTTTATTCACCGACCGAATCTGAGCCACACAGTTTGTACCGACGGCGCTATCTGCAGCTGAGTTGGAATATGAAGTAAATACGGCTGGATTGGATGCAGTAAAAGCCACGGGAAAAACCTGTACATAATTGGCTCCCGAAGCAATGACGTTCGTAATTCCCCACTGAATTATCAAGCCGCCAAGCCAGCTTGGGAAAACCACGTAGTTCCCTGCCAGATCACCTGCAATGTTGACGGAAAAGCCCCAACGCAACTTCTTCGGTGTGATGATGGTCGTGTCATCCGCGCCAGCATCCGCTTGCAACTGAGTGGCAACTTTCGCAGTCCCTTGATTAAGCTCCGTTGCTTGCTTCGCCAGAGCAGACACCGCAGCAAGATCAATACTTCCTTCATTGACAGGTGCGTTCCAGGCCTTGATGCACCACATGACGGCGAGGTTACGCGGACGAGTTTCTGTCGCATTACCGAAGTTGTAGGTTCTCACGCTACCTATAGACAACTCGGCATTGTCGCCCCCGAATGTAGATCGTAGGGCCCAATCTGCTGCCGTGTCCTTCAGCACAACGGATGGAGTTTCTCCATTTGGATCAACGGCCTGCCCACCTCCCGAGCCTGTTGGAAGGGAATGACTATGTGCCTTGAGCGTGTCCGCCTGATAGCTTCCGGCAGCGCGCCCGGCATCCACGCCGCGTCCATGATCCCAGCCACGCAGGAACTCGCCGCGCGACTCCGGCAAGCGGAAGTTACCCGCCCCCTCATTCCCCTTGTTGTAAGTGGTACCGAGAAATGCAGCCAGATCCGGATAAGTCGCAATGTTCTGAACACTGCCATCCAGCTCCAGATAACCCGGCGCAACAATCCCCGTCGGGAATGCCAGAACTGCACCCACTGGAACGGCAGATTTGAGTCGTTCGACTTCCTTGGCCAGTGCGGCTACATCGATGGTCCCCTGATTGACCGGGGCGTTCCAGGCTTTGATGCACCACATGACGGCGATGTTGCGGGGGCGGGTTTCGCCGTTACCCAGCGAAATGGCTGGACCTGTCTTCAGCCAACTGTCCTCACCGGAGGGGTAGTAAGTTGTATTGGTGCTTACAGAGTTTGTTCCAGCAATACCGATAGCTTCCGCACCGTAAGGCCAACTTCCTGCGCCTGCGCCTATGCCACGCGCACTCTGAATCGACGCAACTGCCGCCGTATCATTCACGCCCGTTACATGCGTGTGCCCCTCTGCCTGCATGGACTGCAGACTACCGAGGCCACGCCCGGCATCTACTCCACGGCCATGATCCCAACCGCGCAAGAACTCCCCACGCGCTTCCGGCAAACGGAAATTCCCGACACCCTCATCACCCTTGTTGAACTTGCCGCCCAGATAAGCGCTCAGGTCCGGGTAAGTCGCACTGCTCTTGACGCTATTATCCAGCTCAAGAAAACCCGGCGGCGGTGCATCCACCGGGAACGCGACAATCGAACCCACCGGCAACGCCGATGCCTTGGCAATCAGCGCTTCGACTTCAGCCTTGGTGTACGAATCCTTGATCCCGAAACCAGCCAAGGTTTCAGGATTCGCGCCAGCAGTCGCCCGACCATATTCGTCAACGGTCAGACTCTTGTAAGTCCCGGCAGCAATCCCGGTGCGCCCGGCCAGCATCTTGAAAGTCAGTGCGCTGGTGCCGAGGGTGATCGGCGCGTTGGTCGTCAGGTGCCACAACGAATCGCCGTTGGCCGTGCCCTCCTCCACCATGACCGTCAGGCCCGGCGTGACCTTGGCGCTGCTGTTGGCATCGGTTGCCCGTACCCAGTCGCCATTGGCGACGAGCCACAGGCCGTTGTCCCTGGACAAGGTCTGATTAGCCACCAACACACGGTCGCCGGCAATCACGGCCACGCCGTCGATTTGCTGCGCACCGCTCAACACGATGTTGGTGGATGCTGCGACGCGTACCGATTGCTTGCCATCGAGTTTGCCGAGTTCTTCGGCGAGATAACTCATGACCCAGGCACGCGTGGCCTTGACCACGGTGTCATCGATCAGCAGCGTTACCAGCGACGCATTGCTGGTCTCGAAAATCGAGCGAATGTAGAACTCTTTGCCCGAACCCGAGGTGGCCAGAACCGGTTTGAACGACTCCGGGTATTTGACGATGGCGTAGAGAATTCCGGTGTCAGTCCACAGCCCTGCTTCACGCACGTACCAACCGCCAACATCAGGCGGAATGGTCACTTCGGCAAGCAGCCAGCTCGGGTTTTTCTCGTCCTGGAACAGCGCGTTGAGCGGCCCGCGCCAGACTTCGCGCTTCAGCGCCGTGGCAGTCGCGGCCGGGTTGTAGACCGAGCCGCCGCCGTCGCCGACGGAGATCTGCGTCAGCTTGATCGGCACACCTGCGGCCTTACACGCCGTTTCGTAGGCAATCCCTGCGTTGGTGAGCAGGGTGTAATAGTCAGCCATTCAGGCCCCCTGAGGATAAATTGTGGATGTTTCGACGGTGTACAAAGCTGCGGCCATGAACGCCTCGCCAGAGGTCTCAAGCCCTTCGATGAACACCGGATAGATCGTCGTCAGCTCACCGCAAAAGGTCGCGGCGGCGATGGAGTGACTGCCGAACGCGCTCAAGCCAACTGTTACCGAGAGAATGTCGCGTTCACTCTTGGCATCCGCCAAACGGCGGTCGAGTCGGGCGTCGATTTCTGCGCTGTAGGGTTGGTCGCTGAAGGCGCGTACGGTGAAGCTGTAAGGCGCGCCGGGCGGTGTCTGCTCGTACCAGGCGCGGACTTCCGGGCGCAGTTGCAAACCCTTGGCCGCGTTTTCCAGCGCCTTGCGAGTACCGGCCTGGCGCGCAGTGGGCCAGGCCAGTTCGACGGTCAGGCGTTTTTCCGTTTCCGGTGCGGCAGAACTCCATTCGGCGACGCCGCGATCCGCTGCCAGATACGGCAGGAATGCCACCGGCGTTACGCTCGGATTCATCAGCTCGGGGAACGGCGGCGCAATGCGGTCAAGCAGCGCGCCCAAACCCAGATCCAGTCCACGTTCGAGTGCCGAGCTGTTGGCCGGCAACAAGGTCGGGCGTTGCGTCGGCTCACTCATAGCGTCAGCACCTCGACCTCGACTGCCGTGCAGTAAGGCGCCTGAAACGCAGTGGTCACGATCGGCTCCAGCGGTTCGAGAATCTGCAGTTGCACGGCGCCAGCGCTGTGCAGCGTGTAGTCGATCCAGCTCGGATCGACCCGACCTTCGAGGCGATGACAACTGTCGGCGTAGGATTGCAATTGCTGCTGCGCGGCGACTTTGGTCAGGCCTGAATCCGGGCCGGAATTGATCTTCGCCAGCACGCGAATCCTGTAGCGCTGAATGTCGGCAGCCTTGACCGTGACGAGGTCGGTTTCCGGTCGAACATCGGGCCGGGCGAAGTGCTGACGCACGCCTTCCAGCAACGCTGCAGACGGGGTGCCATCGCCGTCTCGCGAGAGCACGGTGACCTGCACTTCACCCGGCGCGGTACGGCGACCGTTGCCGTCCTTGACCTGTGCAGCGAGGCCGTCCGGATTGAAGGTGTAGGTGACATTCACCACACCGGCATCGGTGGATTCGACCTTCACCGTTGGCCGTTCGCCAAGGGTGAACACCTCGCGGCGATACTGCATCCGCGAACCCGCAGCCGGCGCATGCGGCGCCAGGTAATAACGCAACCGCGCATCGTCGTCGCTTTCATGAGTCGGCGGTACCGGCGGGAATGCAGCCGGGTCGCCCGGGTCGAGCAACTGCCGCTCCAGGCCCATGTCCGCCAACCGTGCATCGAGGTTGCTGCCGGTAGCCCACCACGCCAGCATCTGCTTGATACGGGCGTTGTATTTGCGTTCGTGGGTTTGCAGACGCACGCAGAAGGCTTCGAGCGCCAGGGTCAGCAGTTCGCTTTCGTTGTCCAGGCTGGTCTTGAGTTTCGCCGCGCTGTCGGGCGCTCGGGCGCCGACGTATTCGACGACGAAGGTCTTGAACTCGGCGAGCAGGTCTTCGAAGGCGTCGACGGTGATCAGCGCCGGTTCGGCCAACTGGTTCTGGCCGGGGATCAGCATGCTCATGTCACTACCTCAAAAGTCTGTTGACGGTTTTTCCAGGTACCGGCGAAACGCAGCAGCAGACCGGCGCCCTGGCGGCTGGCGACGATCACACTCGGCTGAAAATCGCTGATCCCGTTCTGCGTGTTGTAGAACGCCTGAGCCGCGTGGCTCTGGGCCAGCAGCAGAACGTCATCACCAAGGTTCTGCCCCAGCAGCGTGGGGATCAGCGAGCCATAAAGGGGCCTTTTTTGCCGGGTGCCCAGCGGCGTGGTCAGGGCCCGGGTCGCGCGCTGCACAAATTGCAGCCAGTCGTCGACCGTGGCCCCGCTGTCTCTATCGATTCCGATCATGGGAAGCTCTTGATTCAGGGACTGATAACGCGGCCCTGGTGATCCACCAACGGGCCGCTGAAGTGCACGCCCGAGGCGTCGATGCTCAGGCCGACCGCGCCCAGTTGCAGGCTGATGACCTGCGGCGTCATCGCCAGCCGTGCCGGGCCGATGCTCAGTTCCAGCGACTCGCGAGAGCCGGTGAAAGCAGACGGCCCGTTCTGCCAGTGCAAGGTGTGGCTGGCGTCGTCGTAACCGCTTTCGCTGCCGTCGACATGCACCCGGCGCGTCAGCGTCGGTACAGACGCCGTTGGCGGGAAGCGCTCGCTGTTCAAGCCAAACAACGCCACGCTCTGTGCCCCGCTCTCACCGCTGCCGTAGTTGAACAGCAGGCACTGCTCGCCCACGCTCGGAATCCGCGACTCGCTCTGGGCGCCGGCACTCGGGTTGAAGAACTTGATGGCCGGCGTAAGCAGCCCACCGTGGCTGACCTGACAAGTGTTGCTCGCCGCATCGACTGACTGACAAATGCCGATGCGACAGAAACTCTCGGCGCGTCGGTGCAGGTCGTCTATTTCCGCTTCCATTTCCGCCAGCCGCTCGATGATCGGTCCCAGTTGCATGCGCAGTAATGCGTCAAACATCAATCAGGCCTCCAGCGCGGTGTATTGGTCGGGGTCGTCGATGTTGCTGACTTCCCAGGTGCGGGCGAATTTTGGCGTACCGAGCGGATCGTCGAGCAGGGTCGGGCCGAGATAGAGGGTCTGGTTGAACGTCAGCGCCCAGGCTTTGAACTGCTGCTCGCCTCGAATCAAGAGTGACGGCAAACCATCAATGTTCATCGGCAGATCGCATTGAGCGCCGGGCAGGCCCCAACGGTTGTCGGTGATCAGGTTTTTCAGTACGGCGATCAGATCGCAGGCGGCAAATGCGCTGGCAGAGACTGCCGGGATGACTTGCATTGAGACCGTCAGGACATGTGCGATACGTCCGTCAGCGGCACGTACGCCGGGTGCGTTGCGGTCAAAGTCGATCAACACCCAGGCCTTGGCGCCAGGCGCGGTGAAGTCATCGTGATTGCCAACCTGAACATTCAGGCCGGCAGCATTGCGCAAGGTTGTCGCCATCGCGGTGAACAGCTGCGAAGGCTGCTGGATCGAAGCGGGCATGCATGACCTCCTTTTCAATTGTCCACGCGCAGCCCCGCCGCATGAGTTGCAGCGAGGCAAAAAAAGTGGGGGTATGGCTGATTGCGGTGATGGTGTGAGATGGCTCGGCCAACGTGGCTCTTTATCGGCTGCCAACGAGAATAAAAGCGCCGCATGACGGCGCCAAACTTGAATATAAAAGCCCCGTTGCTACACGGGGCTCACATCATTAGTTGTACATCAGAAGGTCCAGAGGATTTTACTCAGAGGCAAACTCCAAGTGCTGTTATCCCAATGGTAAACACGCTTCGGCAAAATGGTCGGAGTAAAACCAAATCGAGCCCAGACCGGTTTTTCACTGACAATGGAGAAGCTTCCATTTGCCTGAATTTTCGCAATCGCCCCAGGACGACCAGCCGTGCCGGTGAACCAAAGCGGCGTATTGTTCGCGCCATAGATCACGAAGTTTCCGTCATCCTGCATCACGGCCCGAGTCGCACCCTTGTTTTGTGTCCAACTCGCCCAGAGAACACCGAGCGGTCCGTTCGAAACGACCAGATTACCGTCCGACTGGAAGACCAGCGTAGTGCCACCGACCACGTACCGTCGGTCAACTTCGAGAGTCGTCCCGGCTGGGATATAGATCGATTCCACAGAGGGACTGATCGGGATGGCAGAGTTACTTGCCCAGACCGGGATCGAGTCGATCACGACGAGATTGCCGTCATTTTGCAGGGACAGATAGGCCCGATTGTAAGCGGCCCAGATGTCCGCGTTGAGCGGCGTGCTGTTGGCAGTGCCCCACATGCGGCCCCGCGTTGGATCATTGAGAAACGCGTAATACATCAGGTAGAAATAAATTTTTGAGTTATCTATCTGCTTTCCGGAACTTGTATACGGTTGACCGGCAATGGCCACCCAAACTGTATTGCCCCCCTCGTAAATGGCCAGATTGCCATCGGGCTGGACAATTAACTTGAAGCGTTTGTCCGGTGACTCAAGATATTGCCCAGCGGACATCTCATGCAGAGGCAGCAAAATCGAACTGCCGTTCGTAGTAAACGGATAGCGTGGAAGCGTAGCCATATATTCACCTATTGACCGATTGGTTATTGTGGGCAGTCAATGCTGCGTTGGATCGCTCACAGGCGGGCTGACGAGACCTCGGGTCTTCGTGTGATTCAATGTCCTGCACCGAGGACATTTGATTTGCACTTGATGAAGTGCATCTACTTTTGCAAGTAAACGATTGCATTTACCGCAACGGAAATCGCTCAGCATGAATTGAACTCCCTCTCAAATGCCGCTGTAACGCCTCTTCACTCCTTGTTTGTATTGCCAGGCGGTACTTCGCAGACGCCAATGCGTTTGGCGGCCCAGCGTTCGTAAAGACCGATGGCCACATCGGCACCGGCCATGGCGGTCAGGCAACCGAATGCGCCGGCAGCCCAGATCGACAACCCTGCGGCATACAGCAGCATGATTGCCGACACGCCGCAGATCATGCAGGCGCCGGAGCGCAAGGCCAGGCGCCGAAGCAGCGACCAGCCACGGGCGCCTTCCTTGTCGGCGCGCCACATTTCGCCGGACACCCCGCCCACTACAGCGAGGAGGATGACCAGCCAGATCGGCATGTCCGCCAATGCTTGTTGCTCGTTTGTCATGTCACGCCTCCGGGGGGTGAGTTATTCGCTTTTTATGTCCGTTCAAACGATATCTCTGAAAGCGGGCATGCCAGGAATGCCCGGAGGAGTACACGCTGAATTGTGACGAGACCAATCTTGCTGCTGAAAGCAAAAAGGGCTTTAGTACTGGCTCGTTCTTTGATCGTCTGACTGAACACAGGCACTTTGCAGACGAGGCTAAACAGTCGCGCCAATGCACAATGCAATCCCGATGCTGAATTTATTCAAGGTGGTCAATTAGAAAGGAGCAACTGGCCAGTTGATTGTGTAGGGATAGCCAGTTTGTTTTTTGATCTCACTGATTGCGATGCAATACTGCTTATAGGCAAGCAGCAGTTCAGTCTCGGAAGTGCTGGCAACACCCAAGTCGAGTTTGTATTGCAGAGGATTGACTGTCAGCCAATTGGCTGCCTGAGTAAATAGCTGGCGCGCTCGAGCATCAAGGACAGCGACGTTTTCTTGATAAGTCAGCTCAGTGAACACCCAGCTATTGTTAATGTAATCCCCCTTCCACCCCACTTGTACCGGAGTATTGATAGACACTTGTATCCAATATCCAGACGGCCCTGGTGGCGTAAACTGTGGTGGCTCATCTGCATCCACAATTTGTACAGCGAGAGTAAAGGGCGCGCTGTACTGGTCAATAAATACGTAGCGATTCATTATTTTTCCTTATTACGAAGTTTCAATAATGGTGTTTTCATTCTGTAAACCTTGCGTTAACCACGACTTGGGTAAACGGCAATGACGACAGGTCGACATTCCAAAAAGCCCGGCAATGCACCGGGCTTTTCAGTAATGCGTTCCTTCGCCTTCCTTCAAATCCTGTGTTCAGGAAGGAAGCTGACTTTTCGGCGCTACTGGCGCGGTACGAGTCCATTCAGATTGTTTTTCCGACCGCGGTCCCTGCCCGCCGGATAACTGCTCTTGGTGCTTTACGCTGCACACCTGGGTCAGTTGCCAACCCTCTGAACCGTTGAGGCCGGTTCATCGCTGCCTGTTCTTGTGGAACTAAAGAGCTGTTGTTGCCAGCCGCTTTGTCGAGCGGCTTGGTGGCAAGGATATGCATGGATGCATATCCAGTCAATGCGTAAATGCATTTATTTATGCGCGAGAAATGCACGAGCGCATGGAAGCCCCGTCATTCAAGGGTTTGAGGTTTTTGCGCGGACGAAAAAAAACCCGCCTAGGCGGGTTCTATCTGAAGGGGTTCAGGTTAGCGGGCGTACATGCCCCACCAGAAGACGTGACCGAGGATGACGATCTGCTCTTCCTGCATATCCTGGAAGCTGTAGTCCTCGTCCGGATGCTCATCGCGGTTGAAGCTGCGCAGACGGATACCCGTCGGCAGGCGATAGAGCTGCTTCACGCGCAGCTGGCCGTTGTGATTGATCGCGTACAGGTCACCATCGATGATGTCGCCGATGCCACACTTGCCCGCATTCACACCAACAGTGGCGCCATCGCGCAACACCGGCAACATGCTATTGCCGCGCACCGTCACGCATTTGGCCTGGTCGAACTGCACACCGTTATGGCGCAGGCTGCGCTTGCCGAAGCGCAGGCTAGAGCGTTCGCTCTCTTCGATGACGAATCTTCCTGATCCAGCAGCCAATTCAACCTCGCGAAGAAAGGGCACCGACACCTCGTCGTCATCGACAGGGGTATCGTCGTCCCACAGGCTTATGTCCTTGAGTTCCGCATGCACGTCATCGCGCGCGCCGCCGGTCGCGGGGGCGACGTCTGCGCGGCCGCGCAATTGATCGGTGCTCACATTGAAGTATTCGGCGATCTTCGAAATGTGTTTATCCGAAGGATCGACGATCTTCCCGCTGAGAATCCGCGAGAGCGTGGATTGAGGCACGCCGGTGCGACGGTGGAGCTCCGTAGGGGAGATCCCGTGCTGGTCGAGCAGTGCTCTTAAGACGGAGGATACGTTGCGTTTTTGCATAACGCGCATAGTGCTTGAAGTTTTTGAGGATGACAAATGCTGATTTGCATAAAACGTGCATAAATCACAATTAATCGCCGAAAAGTGTCAGCGGACCGTCGTGCCTGCGTCAAGCAGACCACCCATGGTAACCTTGCGCCCATCGCGGAAAAGCCCGGCCGTTGCCCTGCTTTTGCCCTACATCTTTTAACGAGTTGCCTGACAATCCGATGAATAAAGCCGTCTCCGACCTGTCCTCCCACACTCCGATGATGCAGCAGTACTGGCGCCTGAAGAATCAGCACCCGGATCAGCTGATGTTTTATCGCATGGGCGACTTCTACGAGATCTTCTACGAAGATGCGAAGAAGGCTGCCAAGTTGCTCGACATCACCCTGACCGCGCGCGGCCAGTCGGCGGGACAGGCGATTCCGATGTGCGGGATTCCTTACCACGCGGCAGAAGGTTACCTGGCGAAACTGGTCAAGCTCGGCGAGTCGGTGGTGATCTGCGAGCAGGTCGGCGACCCGGCCACCAGCAAGGGTCCGGTGGAACGTCAGGTGGTGCGGATCATCACCCCGGGTACGGTCAGCGACGAAGCACTGCTCGACGAACGCCGCGACAACCTGATTGCGGCGGTACTGGGCGATGAGCGCCTGTTCGGCCTGGCGGTGCTGGACATCACCAGCGGCAATTTCACCGTGCTCGAGATCAAGGGTTGGGAAAACCTGCTGGCGGAACTGGAGCGGGTCAACCCGGTGGAGTTGCTGATCCCGGATGACTGGCCGAAAGACCTGCCGGCGGAAAAACGCCGTGGCGTGCGTCGCCGCGCGCCGTGGGATTTCGAGCGCGATTCGGCGTTGAAAAGTCTCTGCCAGCAGTTCTCCACGCAAGACCTGAAAGGCTTCGGTTGCGAAACCCTGACCCTGGCCATCGGCGCCGCTGGTTGTTTGCTGGCCTATGCCAAGGAAACCCAGCGCACCGCCCTGCCCCATTTGCGCAGCCTGCGCCATGAGCGCCTGGATGACACCGTTGTGCTCGACGGCGCGAGCCGTCGCAACCTCGAACTCGACACCAACCTGGCCGGCGGCCGCGACAACACCCTGCAATCGGTGGTCGATCGCTGCCAGACCGCCATGGGCAGCCGCCTGCTGACCCGCTGGCTGAACCGTCCGCTGCGTGATCTGACCGTGTTGCTGGCGCGGCAGACGTCGATCACTTGCCTGCTCGACGGTTATCGCTTCGAAAAGCTGCAGCCACAACTCAAGGAAATCGGCGACATCGAGCGGATTCTGGCGCGGATCGGTCTGCGCAATGCGCGGCCGCGCGACCTCGCCCGCCTGCGCGATGCCCTCGGCGCCCTGCCGCAACTGCAAGTGGCGATGACCGACCTTGAGGCGCCGCACCTGCAACGCCTGGCGACCACTACCAGCACCTACCCGGAACTGGCGGCCCTGCTGGAAAAAGCCATTATCGACAACCCGCCAGCAGTGATCCGCGACGGCGGCGTGCTGAAAACCGGTTACGACAGTGAACTCGACGAGCTGCAATCGTTGAGCGAAAACGCCGGCCAGTTCCTGATTGACCTTGAAGCCCGGGAAAAGGCCCGCACCGGCCTGGCCAACCTGAAAGTCGGCTACAACCGCATTCACGGCTACTTCATCGAGCTGCCGAGCAAGCAGGCCGAATCGGCCCCGGCGGACTACATCCGCCGTCAGACGCTCAAAGGCGCCGAGCGTTTCATCACGCCGGAACTGAAAGAATTCGAAGACAAGGCGCTGTCGGCCAAGAGCCGCGCCCTGGCCCGCGAGAAGATGCTCTACGAAGCGCTGCTGGAAGATCTGATCAGCCAGCTGCCGCCATTGCAGGACACCGCCGGCGCGCTGGCCGAACTGGATGTGCTGAGCAACCTTGCCGAACGTGCGCTGAACCTTGACCTGAACTGCCCGCGCTTCGTCAGCGAGCCCTGCATGCGCATCACCCAGGGTCGTCACCCGGTGGTCGAGCAGGTGCTGACCACGCCGTTCGTGGCCAACGACCTGAGCCTGGATGACAACACCCGGATGCTGGTGATCACCGGCCCGAACATGGGTGGTAAATCCACCTACATGCGGCAAACCGCGTTGATCGTGCTGTTGGCGCACATCGGCAGCTTCGTGCCGGCAGCCAGTTGCGAGCTGTCGCTGGTGGACCGGATCTTCACCCGGATCGGCTCCAGCGATGACCTGGCCGGCGGCCGCTCGACCTTCATGGTCGAGATGAGCGAAACCGCCAACATCCTGCACAACGCCACCGAGCGCAGCCTGGTGTTGATGGACGAAGTCGGACGCGGTACCAGCACCTTCGACGGTCTGTCCCTGGCATGGGCAGCGGCCGAGCGCCTGGCGCATCTGCGTGCCTATACTCTATTTGCGACGCACTACTTCGAACTCACTGTGTTGCCGGAAGCCGAGCCGCTGGTCGCCAACGTGCACCTCAACGCTACCGAGCACAACGAGCGCATTGTGTTCCTGCACCACGTATTGCCGGGGCCTGCCAGCCAGAGCTACGGCCTGGCGGTGGCGCAGTTGGCCGGCGTACCGAGCGAAGTGATCGTGCGTGCCCGTGAGCACTTGAGCCGACTGGAAGACACCGCATTGCCGCATGAAGCGCCCAAGCCTGCCGTCAAAGGCAAGCCAGCCGCTCCGCAGCAGAGCGATATGTTTGCCAGCCTGCCGCACCCGGTGCTGGATGAGTTGGCCAAAGTGGACCTCGATGACCTGACCCCGCGTCGAGCGCTCGAATTGTTATATGCACTTAAGAACCGGATCTAAGCATTGAAGAACCGGATATAACGCAAACGGCTTCAAGCTGTTAGAATCTCGCGCGGTTTGGGATGCTGCTGGCTAATAGCCTGGCTGGCAGACATCGCTCCCGAACCTGGCGACCCCAACCGTGAAGGGGCAACGCTGCCGCCGCCTGAGGAGAAAATTAGAAATGACCTTCGTCGTCACCGACAACTGCATCAAGTGCAAGTACACCGACTGCGTAGAAGTGTGTCCGGTGGACTGCTTTTACGAAGGCCCGAACTTCCTGGTGATTCACCCGGATGAGTGCATCGACTGCGCCCTGTGCGAACCAGAATGCCCGGCCGTGGCCATTTTCTCCGAGGACGAAGTTCCGGAAGTGATGCAGGAGTTCATTCAACTGAACGTTGAATTGGCTGAAATCTGGCCGAACATCACCGAGAAGAAAGAATCGCTGCCGGATGCCGAAGAGTGGGATGGCGTCAAAAACAAGATCAAATTCCTCGAACGCTGATCTGTCGCGCGTTCTGAAAAGGCCCCTTGCGGGCCTTTTTGCTTTCTGTCGTTTGCTTTGCTACGGGCAAAAAAAAGGGGCGGTTTGACCCGCCCACATTTTTTCCCTATTCCCTGTATTCCTTTTCATCGTCCTGATGAATCGCTTCCTGCGATGTCCATTCCCCTCTTCCTTGAAGGGCGTGTCTATCCGTCGACACAGTGCTGATACTAAAGAGTTCCCAGCCCGGATCAATCGACCCCGATGGCCGTAAAGCGCTGTAATAAGCACTTCACATTAAAAAATAAACATATAAAACAATGAGTTAAATAACAGCACCGTGAGCAATCGACGTCTGCCGGCCTGTAAACATAGGGAACACTTACGAAAGAGTAAGCCAAGGCTTACACCGCAAGACTACAAACGATGGAAATGCCAACCGTATGTCCGGCAATCAGCCCCCTCGCCACAGAACACCGCCCTCCGTACTGGTGCAGACAACAAAAAGCCCCGAACCAGTCGGGGCTTTTTGTTGGCGGTCGATCAAAGGCGCTTACTGAAACAGCGACTCGCTCGACAGGCCATTCTTCTCGAGGATTTCGCGAAGGCGCTTGAGGCCTTCCACCTGGATCTGCCGCACCCGTTCCCGGGTCAGGCCGATCTCCAGGCCTACATCTTCCAGCGTGCTGCTCTCATGGCCGCGCAGACCGAAGCGGCGTACGACCACCTCGCGCTGCTTGTCGGTCAATTCCGAGAGCCATTGATCGATGCTCTGCGACAGGTCGTCATCCTGCAGCAGTTCGCATGGATCGGTCGGACGGTCATCCGTCAGGGTGTCCAGCAGGGTTTTATCCGAATCCGGACCCAGCGAGACGTTGACCGAAGAAACCCGCTCGTTCAGGCCAAGCATGCGCTTGACCTCGCCCACCGGTTTTTCCAGCAGGTTGGCGATTTCTTCGGGTGAAGGTTCGTGATCGAGCTTTTGCGTCAGCTCCCGTGCAGCCCGCAGGTACACGTTGAGCTCCTTGACCACATGGATCGGCAACCGGATGGTCCGGGTCTGATTCATGATCGCACGCTCAATGGTCTGACGAATCCACCAGGTGGCGTAGGTCGAGAAGCGGAAGCCGCGCTCGGGATCGAACTTTTCCACCGCGCGGATCAATCCAAGGTTGCCCTCTTCGATCAGATCCAGCAGCGACAGCCCCCGATTGACGTAACGCCGGGCGATCTTCACGACCAGCCGCAGATTACTTTCAATCATGCGCTTGCGCCCCGCCGGATCGCCACTTTGCGACAGACGCGCAAAATGAACTTCTTCCTCGGGGGAGAGCAGTGGAGAAAAGCCGATTTCGTTGAGATACAACTGCGTGGCATCGAGTGCACGCGTGTAGTCGATGTACTTGTGTTGTTTAAGTGAAGCGGAGTGTTTGGATTTGGAACGAACGGAAGGTGGAGCAGCCCCTTCATCATTCGACATCGAATCCGAATCGATGCCGGCCTCCATAAGGAGAACCTCATCGTCGATGTCAAACTCCGGCACTTCTTTACTGAGAGCCATTGTTATAGTCCTTTGGTGAGTTCGACCCCAAGCTCAAGCGACGCCTTTATCCTTGGCAGCGCTGGAGCCTGTCCCCTCTACGCGACGGAACAGGCTGGCCTCAAATCAACGTCTGGGCAGGAACTGCAGCGGATCTACAGGTTTACCTTGTCGGCGAATCTCAAAATGCAGTTTCACCCGGTCTGTACCCGTTGACCCCATTTCGGCAATTGTCTGTCCGACTTTGACCTGCTGCCCCTCCCGTACCAACAGCCTGCGGTTATGTCCGTAGGCACTGACGTAGGTTTCGCTGTGTTTGATGATGACTAATTCGCCGTAGCCCCTTAAGCCACTCCCGGCGTAAACCACCGTCCCATCAGACGCAGCTAAAACAGGCTGTCCCAAATCTCCGGCGATATCAATTCCTTTATTCAAACTACCGTTTGAAGAGAATTTTCCAATAAGAATGCCATTAGATGGCCATCCCCAGCCGGTCGGGGCTGGCCCCGGTGGAGGCAGTGGAGCCGGTGCCGGTTTGCTTGCGACGGACGGTGCAGCCCCCGCGGAAGCGGCCCCCGAGCCGGTCACCGTGGTGGTAGTCGTGCCGTTCGCCTGGCGCCGGATTACCGTGGTTTTGCTCGACGATGATGGCGAAGTGCTGCTGTTGCTCACCACAGCCGTTGGTGTTGAACCGGTGCGGCCGTCGAAGCGAATTGTCTGACCCGGATGGATCGTATACGGCGTAGGAATATTGTTCCGGGCGGCGAGGGCTTTGTAGTCCCAGCCGTAGCGAAAAGCGATCGAAAACAGCGTATCGCCCGGACGGACTACATACTGCCCGGTCGTGACGGCAGGACGCTGGGCCGCCGCACTGTTGCGATCGACCACGCGCACGTTGCTCGATTTGGTGCTGGAGCAACCGACCAGCAAGGTGCTCAATACAAGGCCAGTCACCAGGCGCTGAAAGCTCGTGTTACCCATACGCTGCGCAATGACTGTGAGACTCACCCGCCGCTCCCTTTGTGGTGGCTGAAATATGTGGAATGCCGTATTGCGGCACGTAGTGTCGCAAGTATAACGGGCCGCACAGGCTTTACCGTTAAAGATGCGAAAACGCTTCACGCACACGTTTGCCCGTGGGCAATGGGTTGCGTTTAAACCTTCACTGCCGGTGTAAGACCCAGTCCAGCGCAAGGAATTCAGCGCTCACAAACAAATGCTCAGGCCAGCGGGCCATTGAGCAATGGCACGAAGCGCACAGCCCCCAGAACGTGTCGGGAAAAGCCGTGTTCTTCACGCACGATCAGCATCAGTTGCTGCACTTCCCCCGAGCCGACCGGAATCACCAGCCGCCCACCCGGCGCCAGTTGATCGAGCAACGCCTGCGGGACATCGGTCGCGACCGCCGTGACGATGATGCCGTTGTACGGTGCCAGTGCCGGCCAGCCTTCCCAGCCATCGCCCCAGCGGAATACCACGTTGCGCAGGTTCAGTTCGACCAGACGCTCCTTGGCCCGGTCCTGCAGGACCTTGATGCGCTCGACCGAGAATACCCGCTCAACCAGTTGCGACAGGACCGCCGTCTGATAACCAGAACCGGTACCGATCTCCAGCACCTTGTCCAGCGGCCCCGCCTCCAGCAGCAGCTCGCTCATGCGCGCCACCATATAAGGCTGGGAAATGGTCTGGTTGTGGCCGATCGGCAGCGCGGTGTCTTCGTAGGCGCGGTGCGCCAGCGCTTCATCGACGAACAGATGACGCGGCGTACGGCGGATCACCTCCAGCACCTTGGCGTTGGACAGGCCTTCTTCATAAAGACGCTGGATCAGACGTTCGCGCGTGCGCTGCGACGTCATGCCGATGCCGCTGCGCAGTCGGTCTTCGTGTTCACGAGCCATCAGCGCAGTCCCTCCAGCCAGCCGTCGAGACTTCTGAAGGCATCGTTGAAGGTGCGATCGAGCTGCAATGGCGTGATCGACACATAACCCTGCATCACCGCATGAAAGTCAGTGCCCGGGCCGCCATCTTCGGCATCCCCGGCAGCGGCAATCCAGTAACCGGCCTTGCCACGCGGATCGACCACTTTCATCGGTGCCGCCGCGCGGGCGCGATGGCCCAGACGGGTCAGCTGAATGCCACGAATGTGGTCGATCGGCAGATTGGGGATGTTCACGTTCAGCACCGTGCGCGGCGGCAGGTCCAGCCCGGCGTGGGCCTCGACCAGTTTGCGCGCGAAATGTGCCGCTGTCGCCAGATTGTCCACCTGCCGCGAACACAGCGAGAAGGCAAACGAGGGGCGCTCGAGAAAGCGCCCTTCAAGGGCTGCCGCCACGGTGCCGGAATACAGCACGTCATCGCCAAGGTTGGCGCCGAGGTTGATCCCGGAAACCACCATGTCCGGCTCGCGCTCCAGCAGGCCGTTGAGGCCCAGGTGCACGCAGTCGGTCGGCGTACCGTTGAGACTGATGAAACCGTTGGCCAGGTATTGCGGGTGCAACGGACGGTCGAGCGTCAGCGAACTGCTGGCGCCGCTTTTGTCCTGCTCCGGGGCGATAACCACGCATTCGGTGTAATCCGCCAGCGCAGCATAAAGCGCGGCGAGACCGGGTGCGGTTACCCCATCGTCGTTAGAAATCAGAATACGCATGGGCTGTCCGTCTGCCCCACCGGCACCAGATCAACGAGTTCGCGCACCAATACGGTGGCGAAGCATCCGGCCGGGAGGACGAATTCCAGTTGCAGAATGTCAGGCTGGGGATAATGCCACGACAACCCGCCAATGGGCAGCCGCAGGATGCGTCGTTCGTGGCTCATTCCAGCATTGATCAACCAATCGCGCAGATCCGCTTCACGCTCGGCGATCCCCTGCTCCAGTTCATGGACAGCGCCTGCGGTCGGCGAGTCACCTTCGCCCCACTGCGGACCGGTCGGGTGCAGATCGAGAATCGCCAGGCGCGGATCACTGCATTCGGCCTCACCGGCCGGAAAAAAACTGCGACTGTCGGTGAACGCCAGCAGATCGCCCACCTGCGCCTGCTGCCAGGTGCCGTCGGCAACCCGCGCGGCCAGCACTTGATTGAACAGAAAACTGCGCGCCGTCGACAGCAAACGCGAGCGCACATTGCGCTGCTCCGGCAAGGCCTTGCGCGCCGCCCAGGCACGCGCATCAACGACGTTGCCGCCGTCATGGCCGAAACGCTGGGCGCCGAAATAGTTGGGAATGCCTTGCTTGGCGATCAGTTGTAGACGCTGTTCGATCGCCGCCTTGTCGCCAGCAAACTGGGTCAAGCGCAAGGTAAAGCCGTTGGCCGAATGCGCACCGCGTTGCAGCTTGCGTTTGTGGCGCGTGGTCTTGAGGATCTTCAGCGTGTCGTTTTCCGCCGCCGACAGGTCCGGATCAGCCTTGCCCGGCAGCTGCACACTGAACCACTGACGGGTCAGCGCCTGACGATCCTTGAGCCCGGCATAGCTGACGGTGCGCAATGGCACGCCAGCCGCCTTGGCAATCCGCCGCGCTGCTTCCTCGGTGTTCAGACCGCGTTTTTCCACCCAGATCCACAGATGTTCGCCATCGCCGCTGAACGGGATATCGAGCACTTCATCGACCTGAAAATCTTCGGCGATGGCTTTCAGTACTGCAGTACCGAGGGGTTCGCCATAGGCGCGCGGGCCGAGCAGTTGCAGTTCGTTCATGCGCGCAGCAACAAGGCAACGGAATGCACGGCAATGCCTTCTTCGCGACCGACAAAGCCAAGCTTTTCGGTGGTGGTAGCTTTCACGTTCACTTGATCCAACTCAACTTGAAGATCGGCGGCGATCAACGCGCGCATCGATTCGATATGCGGGGCCATTTTCGGCGCCTGGGCAACGATGGTGTTGTCGACGTTGCCGATTTTCCAGCCCTTGGCGTGGATCAACGCGACCACATGACGCAGCAGCACACGGCTGTCGGCGCCCTTGAATTGCGGGTCGGTGTCCGGAAAGTGTTTGCCGATATCACCCAACGCAGCCGCACCGAGCAAGGCATCGCTCAAGGCGTGCAGCAGGACGTCACCGTCGGAGTGAGCGAGCAGCCCGAAGCCATGTGCAATGCGCACGCCGCCCAGAGTAATGAAATCGCCTTCAGCGAAACGGTGCACATCGTAGCCGTGGCCAATACGCATAAAAAAAACGCCCCGATTTTTGTCAGGGCGTGATTCTACCTGCATTAGGCCCGAAGGGCGCGTGCGTGATGCTGCAAGTGGTCGTCAATGAAGCTTGAGATGAAAAAATAGCTGTGGTCGTAGCCCGGTTGCAGGCGCAACGTCAGCGCATGGCCCGCTTGTTTTGCCGCTTGTTGCAGAGCCTCGGGTTTGAGCTGATTTTCAAGGAAATCATCGCGATCCCCCTGATCGACCAACAACGGCAGTTTCTCGTCGGCCTCTGCAATCAGCGCGCAGGCATCCCATTCTTTCCACTTGGAGCGGTCTTCACCCAGATAACGGGAGAACGCCTTCTGCCCCCAAGGGCAGTCCATCGGATTGTTGATCGGCGAAAATGCCGACACCGACTGGTAGCGTCCCGGATTGCGCAGCGCACAGACCAACGCACCGTGGCCGCCCATGGAGTGGCCGCTGATACTGCGTTTGTCCGACGCCGGGAAATGCGCCTCAACCAGCGCAGGTAATTCCTGCACAACGTAATCATGCATCCGATAGTGCCGCGACCACGGTTCCTGCGTGGCATTCAGGTAGAACCCCGCGCCAAGGCCGAAATCCCAGGCGCCATCCGGGTCACCCGGTACATCCGGGCCACGCGGACTGGTGTCCGGCGCGACGATGATCAGGCCAAGTTCGGCCGCCATGCGCATCGCTCCGGCCTTCTGCATGAAGTTCTCGTCGGTGCAGGTCAGCCCCGACAACCAGTACAGCACCGGCAACTGACCGCCCTGCTCCGCTTGTGGCGGCAGGTACACGGCAAACACCATGTCACAACCGAGCACCTCGGAGCGGTGGCGATAGCGCTTGTGCCAACCCCCGAAACTTTTCTGACAGGAGATGTTTTCCAGACTCATGTAAAGACTCCTACGCGGTCACGGCTAAAAGCTTTCAACGCTTGTAGCCGTGGCACCACGAATGATCAGAAATGAATGACGGTACGGATGCTCTTGCCTTCGTGCATCAGGTCGAATGCCTTGTTGATATCTTCCAGGCCCATGGTGTGGGTGATGAACGTATCCAGCGGGATCTCTCCGCTCTGGGCCATGTCGACGTAGCTTGGCAACTCGGTACGACCACGCACGCCGCCGAACGCCGAACCGCGCCAGACGCGACCGGTCACCAACTGGAACGGGCGGGTCGAGATTTCCTGGCCGGCACCGGCCACGCCGATGATCACCGACTCGCCCCAACCCTTGTGACAGCACTCAAGGGCTGCGCGCATAAGCTGCACATTGCCGATGCATTCGAAGGAGAAGTCGACACCGCCGTCGGTCATGTCGACGATTACTTCTTGGATCGGACGGTCGAAATCCTTCGGATTGACGCAATCGGTAGCGCCCAGTTGTCTGGCGATTTCGAACTTGGCCGGGTTGATGTCGATGGCAATGATCCGCGCAGCCTTGGCTTTCACCGCACCGATGACGGCCGACAGACCGATGCCACCCAGACCGAAGATCGCCACGGTGTCACCTGGCTTGACCTTGGCGGTGTTGAGCACCGCACCGATACCGGTGGTCACGCCGCAACCGAGCAGGCAGACCTTCTCCAGCGGCGCGTCCTTGGAGATTTTCGCTACGGAGATTTCCGGGAGCACGGTGTACTCGGAGAAGGTCGAGGTGCCCATGTAGTGGAAAATCGTTTCGCCCTTGTAGGAAAAACGCGAAGTGCCGTCCGGCATCAGGCCTTTGCCCTGGGTGGCGCGAATCGCCTGACACAGGTTGGTCTTGCCCGACTTGCAGAATTTGCACTGGCCGCATTCCGGGGTGTAGAGCGGAATCACGTGATCACCAACGGCGACCGAGGTCACGCCCTCGCCGATGGCTTCAACGATAGCGCCGCCTTCATGGCCGAGGATCGACGGGAAGATACCTTCCGGGTCAGCACCGGACAGGGTGTAGGCGTCAGTGTGGCAAACCCCGGAGGCCACCACGCGCAGCAACACTTCACCGGCCTTGGGCATGGCGACATCGACTTCTACGATTTCCAGCGGCTTCTTGGCCTCGAAGGCAACGGCGGCGCGCGACTTGATCATGCTGACTCTCCAGTGAATCCATTGAATAAAAAAACCAGACCGCGAGTGTAGTACAGCGCGTTCTGATGAATAATCCGGACAAAAGCAAAACATTATTGCCACACAGGGATAATCCCGATGTCCGAAAACCGCTGGGAAGGTATCGACGAATTCGTTGCCGTTGCCGAATGCAGCCAATTCACCGCCGCCGCAGAACGCCTTGGGGTTTCTTCCTCGCACATCAGTCGACAAATCGTACGGCTGGAAGAGCGTTTGCAGACACGCCTGCTCTATCGCAGTACCCGCCGCGTCACCCTGACCGAAGCCGGACAGACCTTTCTGCAGCATTGCCAACGCCTGCAGGACGGTCGCGAAGAAGCCCTGCGCGCGGTCGGCGACCTGACCAGCGAGCCGAAAGGCATGTTGCGCATGACCTGTGCCGTGGCGTACGGCGAGCGGTTTATCGTGCCGCTGGTGACGCGGTTCATGGGGCAATACCCGCAATTGCGCGTCGACATCGAACTGAGCAATCGCCAGCTCGATCTGGTGCATGAGGGGCTGGATCTGGCGATCCGTTTGGGTCGGCTGCAGGATTCGCGACTGGTCGCCACGCGGCTGGCGCCACGGCGCATGTACCTGTGCGCGTCACCGTCCTACCTGGAAAGGTACGGTCGCCCACACAGTTTGTCGGAACTGAGCCGGCACAATTGCCTGATCGGCAGTTCGGACTTGTGGCAACTGGAACAGAACGGGCGCGAATTTTCCCAGCGCGTACAGGGAAACTGGCGCTGCAACAGTGGGCAAGCTGTACTGGACGCAGCGTTGCAAGGGGTCGGGTTATGCCAGTTGCCGGACTATTACGTGCTTGAGCATTTGCACAGTGGCGCGTTGATTTCGTTGCTGGAAGCGCATCAGCCGCCGAATACGGCGGTGTGGGCGCTGTATCCGCAGCAGCGGCACCTGTCGCCGAAGGTGCGCAAGCTGGTGGACTTTTTGAAGGGAGGGTTGGCCGAGCGGCCGGAATATCGGAGCTAAACAGTCATCGGTGTGTCAGCAAAGCATTGGTTGGCTGAAACATCGCCTTCGCGAGCAGGCTCGCTCCCACAGTGGATCCTCAGTGGATGCAAATTTGTGTTCGGCGTCATTCAAAGGTGGGAGCGAGCCTGCTCGCGAAAGCGATCTGACAGGCGCCACTGCACTCAGCGGCGGTTAGCCCAACGCTGGCGCAGCCATTCGAGGTCTTCAGGCCGGGTGACCTTGAGGTTGTCCGCCCGACCTTCGATCAGGCGTGGCGCCAGGCCGGCCCACTCCATCGCCGAGGCTTCATCAGTGATCAGCGCATCAGCCACCAGGCTATCCGCCAACGCCCGATGCAGCGCGCCGAGACGGAACATCTGTGGCGTGTAGGCCTGCCAGATCACGCTGCGATCGACGGTTTCGACCACACGACCGTGCTTGTCGATGCGTTTAAGCGTGTCGCGTGCCGGCACTGCCAGCAGGCCACCCACCGGGTCATGCGCCAGCTCAGCCAACAGTTTGTCGAGATCGTCGCGACTCAGGTTGGGCCGTGCCGCATCGTGCACCAGCACCCAATCCTCATCGTCAGCCCCTTGCGCATGCAGATGCAACAAGGCGTTGAGCACCGACCCGGAACGCTCCGAAGCGCCCTCGACGCGCTGAATCCGCGAATCGCTGGCGCACGCCAGGTTTGGCCAATAAGGATCATCAACAGCAAGACTGACCACCAGGCCCTTGAGGCTCGGGTGATCAAGAAAACAGCCGAGGCTGTGTTCAAGAATTGTGCGTCCGCCCAGTTGCAGGTATTGCTTGGGACGGTCCGCGGCCATTCGGGCACCGACGCCCGCGGCAGGAATCACGGCCCAGAAGGCCGGCAGGGAATCGATCATTGGGCCAACTGGTAAAGGGTTTCACCGTCCTTGACCATGCCCAGCTCATGGCGAGCCCGTTCTTCAACGGTCTCCATGCCTTTCTTCAGTTCGCTGACTTCCGCGTCCATCACCCGGTTGCGCTCCAGCAGGGCTTCGTTCTCGGCGTGTTGATCAGCAATCTGCTGATTCAGCTCGGCAACCTGCGCCAGACTGCCATTGCCCACCCACAGGCGGTACTGCAGACCGGCCAGCAGCAAGAGCAAAACGAGAAACAACCAGTAAGGACTGCGCATCGAATATCAGGTATCCAGTGAAAAAAGACAGCCATGCCAAAACTTTGAAACGTCTGATAGCACGAAGCCTGGAAGATCCAGGCTTGTGCATATAAGGCATCAGATTAGTGGCAAATCCATCGCTGTCACGACTTTTCCGACACAATCCGGTGTCTTTTTTACCATCAGTGCCTTGCTTCACCAATACGCTTCACTTTTGACGAGTGACTGTTGCCGTCAAGCAAGGCGCCGCGACGAGTCATAGCGCGCTATGGCGAGGAGCGGCAACGCAGCATGACGGTAACAGGCGCCGCCAAAATGAAGCAGTATGGGTGAGGCAGGGCACTTACTCAGCCGCGGAACTCGCTGCGACCGTTGTACTTGGCTTTGCCATTCAACTGCTCTTCGATACGCAGCAGCTGGTTGTACTTGGAAACGCGGTCGGAACGGCACAGCGAACCGGTCTTGATCTGGCCAGCCGCAGTGCCCACAGCCAGGTCGGCGATGGTCGAATCTTCGGTTTCGCCCGAACGGTGCGAGATCACTGCGGTGTAACCGGCAGCCTTGGCCATCTGGATGGCTTCCAGGGTTTCGGTCAGGGTGCCGATCTGGTTGAACTTGATCAGGATCGAGTTGGCGATCTTTTTATCGATGCCTTCTTTCAGGATCTTGGTGTTGGTCACGAACAGGTCGTCGCCAACCAGTTGGGTCTTCTCGCCGATCTTGTCGGTGAGGATCTTCCAGCCAGCCCAGTCGGACTCGTCCAGACCGTCTTCGATCGAGATGATCGGATAACGTTCAGTCAGGCCTTTGAGGTAGTCGGCGAAACCTTCGGCGGTGAACACCTGGCCTTCACCGGACAGGTTGTACTTGCCGTCTTCGAAGAACTCGCTGGCCGCGCAGTCCAGGGCCAGGGTCACGTCAGTGCCCAGCTTGTAACCGGCGTTGGCCACCGCTTCCGAGATCACTTTCAGCGCGTCTTCGTTGGACGCCAGGTTCGGTGCGAAACCGCCTTCGTCGCCAACGGCGGTGCTCAGGCCACGGGCCTTCAACACAGCTTTCAGGTGATGGAAAATCTCGGTGCCCATGCGCAGACCTTCCGAGAAAGACTTGGCGCCAACCGGCTGCACCATGAATTCCTGGATGTCGACGTTGTTATCGGCGTGTTCGCCACCGTTGATGATGTTCATCATCGGAACCGGCATCGAGTACACACCCGGGGTTCCGTTCAGGTTGGCGATGTGTGCGTACAGCGGCAGGTCCTGATCCTGTGCAGCAGCCTTGGCCGCAGCCAGGGACACGGCGAGGATAGCGTTGGCACCCAGGGTTGCCTTGTTTTCGGTACCGTCGAGCTTGATCATCGCGTGATCGAGGGCTTTCTGGTCGCTTGGGTCGGTGCCCAGCAACAGATCGCGGATCGGACCGTTGATGTTGGCTACCGCCTTGAGCACGCCCTTGCCCAGGTAACGGCTCTTGTCGCCATCACGCAGCTCGAGCGCTTCACGCGAGCCAGTGGATGCACCGGACGGCGCGCAAGCACTGCCGATGATGCCGTTGTCGAGAAGCACGTCCGCTTCCACGGTGGGATTGCCACGGGAGTCGAGGACTTCACGACCTTTGATGTCGACGATTTTTGCCATTGTTGTAAACACTCCAAAGTTGACGAAAACGACGCAGCTAGAGGAAATCTTTTTACCGTCGGCAAGTGGTGTGCAGCGGGCAGCTTGCAGACGACAACGCACATGCCCGAGGGCATGTGCGACAAATCGTGCGGTACTTTACCGGAGAAATGAGGTTTACGCGGTTTCTACCGTCGGAAAACTCTTCACCAGTTCGTCCAAAGCTTTGAGCTGGGCCAGGAATGGCTCCAGTTTGTCCAGACGCAAGGCGCAAGGGCCGTCGCATTTGGCGTTGTCCGGGTCCGGGTGCGCTTCGAGGAACAGACCTGCCAGCGACTGGCTCATGCCCGCCTTGGCCAGATCGGTGACCTGGGCGCGACGACCGCCGGCGGAGTCGGAACGACCGCCAGGCATTTGCAGCGAGTGGGTCACGTCGAAGAATACCGGGTACTCGAACTGCTTCATGATGCCGAAGCCGAGCATGTCCACCACGAGGTTGTTGTAGCCGAAGCTCGAACCACGCTCGCAGAGGATCAATTGATCGTTACCCGCTTCCACGCACTTGTTCAGGATGTGTTTCATTTCCTGAGGCGCGAGGAACTGGGCTTTCTTGATGTTGATCACGGCGTTGGTCTTGGCCATCGCGACGACCAGATCGGTCTGGCGCGACAGGAAGGCCGGCAGCTGGATGATGTCGCAGACTTCAGCGACGACCGCGGCCTGCTCAGGCTCGTGGACGTCGGTGATGATCGGCACGCCGAAGGCTTGTTTGATGTCCTGGAAGATGCGCATGCCCTCTTCCAGGCCAGGACCGCGATAGGAGGTCACAGAAGATCGGTTGGCCTTGTCGAAACTGGCCTTGAACACGTAAGGGATGCCGAGCTTTTCGGTGACCTTCACGTACTCTTCGCAAACCTGCATGGCCATGTCACGGCTTTCCAGCACGTTCATGCCACCGAACAGCACCATGGGCTTGTCGTTGGCGATCTCGATGTTGCCAACGCGGATGATCTTCTGTGCCATCGGGGATTACGCCTTCTTCTGGTGTTGTGCCAACGCTGCCTTGACGAAACCGCTGAACAGCGGGTGACCGTCACGTGGCGTCGAGGTGAACTCAGGGTGGAACTGGCAAGCGACGAACCATGGATGATCCGCGGCTTCGACCACTTCAACCAGCGCGGCGTCAGCGGAGCGACCGGAGATCTTCAGGCCGGCTTCGATGATTTGTGGCAGCAGGTTGTTGTTCACTTCGTAGCGATGACGGTGACGCTCGACAATCACGTCCTTGCCGTAGCAATCGTGCACCTTGGAGCCGGCTTCAAGCAGGCATTCCTGAGCGCCCAGGCGCATGGTGCCGCCCAGATCGGAGGATTCGGTACGCACTTCAACTGCGCCGGTAGCGTCTTCCCACTCGGTGATCAGACCCACGACCGGGTGACCGCTGGCGCGATCGAACTCGGTGGAGTTGGCGTCTTTCCAGCCCATGACGTTACGAGCGAACTCGATGACCGCCACTTGCATGCCCAGGCAGATACCCAGGTACGGAACCTTGTTTTCGCGAGCGTATTGAACGGCAGTGATCTTGCCTTCAACGCCACGCAGACCAAAACCGCCCGGTACGAGGATCGCGTCGACACCTTCGAGCAGCGCAGTGCCCTGGTTCTCGATGTCTTCGGAATCGATGTAGCGCAGGTTGACCTTGGTACGGTTGCTGATGCCGGCGTGACTCATCGCTTCGATCAGCGACTTGTAAGCGTCCAGCAGCTCCATGTACTTGCCGACCATCGCGATGGTCACCTCGTGTTCCGGGTTCAGCTTGGCGTCAACCACAGCTTCCCACTCGGACAGATCGGCGCTGCCGCACTGCAGACCGAAACGCTCGACAACAAAATCGTCCAGACCCTGCGAGTGCAGGATGCCCGGGATCTTGTAGATGGTGTCGGCGTCTTCCAGCGCGATCACCGCACGTTCTTCAACGTTGGTGAACTGCGCGATCTTGCGACGCGACGAGACGTCGATCGGGTGATCGGAACGGCACACCAGCACGTCTGGCTGCAGACCGATCGAACGCAGCTCTTTTACCGAGTGCTGAGTCGGCTTGGTCTTGGTCTCGCCGGCGGTGGCGATGTACGGAACCAGCGTCAGGTGCATCAGCATCGCGCGCTTGGCGCCGACTTCGAAACGCAGTTGACGGATGGCTTCGAGGAACGGTTGCGACTCGATGTCACCGACGGTGCCACCGATTTCGACCATGGCCACGTCAGCGTCGCCAGCACCCTTGATGATGCGGCGCTTGATTTCGTCTGTGATGTGCGGAATCACCTGGATGGTTGCACCCAGGTAGTCACCACGGCGCTCTTTGCGCAGCACGTGTTCGTAGACACGGCCAGTGGTGAAGTTGTTGTTCTGGGTCATGGTCGTGCGGATGAACCGCTCGTAGTGGCCCAGGTCCAGGTCGGTTTCGGCGCCGTCGTGGGTGACGAACACTTCACCGTGCTGGAACGGGCTCATGGTGCCCGGGTCGACGTTGATGTACGGATCCAGCTTAAGCATGGTGACCTTAAGCCCCCGCGCCTCCAGGATGGCCGCCAATGAAGCCGAGGCAATGCCTTTCCCCAATGAAGAAACAACACCGCCCGTGACGAATATGTAGCGCGTCATGAAAAACCCTAGAAGTCTGCGTTAAAGCGGTACGAGCCGCCGGGGAAAGCGAAGGAAGGCCGAAGCCCCCGATCACCTGCATTAATCACAGTGCACCTTTCAAAAAAACCGCCGCGTTGGGACAGACCGGCAGATAAAACACCGGTACGTTGCTCGCTACACATTTTTTGGAATCGCCCAGCAAAGACTGCTTGGTAATCGGCAACTCCTGCAATTCAGGCGAATCCACAGAAGTTGTATCAAGAAGGGAGCGTAGTCTACCGGAATGCTCCTTTCAGCTCAAACCTTGATCTTCGTCTGTTGCCTGCCAATGCAATTTCCAGCCGTCCTGCACATTGCCATCAAGACCCGGCAGGTTCGCCACCGCGAGCAATTCTTCGCCGCAAAACAGCAGCGGCAATCTGCCACGGACGAAGGCCGGGACCGCGCGCTCATTGAGCAGGCGCTTGAGATCGCGGTGGCCGCGCTCCGCCAGATGCATGACTTCGCCGCCCTGCCGATAGCGAATCTGCAACGGCCCGACGGGAGTCTGCCCGCTGAACATGACACGCCCGTTATTCGGCAAATGCAGCGGCGTCGACGGATCAGGCCACTCAACGCTGACCGCTGGCGCGAGCAGCCAGTCGCCACTCAGCCACCATATCCGGCCGGCGCTGCGATGCAGCTCGCCATCGGCCAGACGCCACACGGGGGAAGCATCATTGGCCGCGTCGCAAAGAGTGGCCCAACCCGACCAGTGGTCTGTGTCCGGCAGTCGGGTCAGGGGTGCGAGCCAATGGCTGAGCGCGTTGCGCTGACGAGCGGCGGACAATGTTGTCAGTGGCGCCAGTGCCAGCGACGGCAGGCCAAGCCATTGAAATTCATTCGGCAAAGCAGCTTGTGCCAGATCGATCTGCGCCAGCTCATCGAGCAAACCTTGCGCCTCACGCAGATGCGCTGCGCTGCGGGCCATGCTCGCCTGCGCCTGCGGCCAGCGTTCGGTCAGCGCCGGCATGACCTGATGGCGCAGGTAATTACGCGAGAACTGCCGATCCTGGTTTGACGGGTCTTCGATCCAGCGCAACTGATGCCGCCGGGCGTACACCTCAAGCTCCGCACGCGTGACGTCGAGCAATGGCCGCACCAGCGTGCCCTGCCCCAGCGGTCGCTGCGCCGGCATCGCCGAGAGTCCGCGAACGCCGGCACCGCGCATCAGGCGAAACAACAGGGTTTCAGCCTGATCATCGCGGTGCTGCCCGGTCAGCAGCACGTCGCCCGCCTCGGTCAGCGAGGTGAACGCCGCATAACGCGCCTCCCGCGCCGCCCGCTCAAGACTGGCACCGGGTTGCACCGTCACCCGAACGACCTGCAAAGGAACGCCCAGCACATCGCAGACCGACTGACAATGCTGCGGCCACGCATCAGCCGCAGCCTGGAGGCCGTGATGGATATGAACAGCGCTCAGCGCCGGCAGGGGTTGGTGTTGGGCGAGATTGGCAAGCAGATGCAGCAGGACGGTAGAGTCCAGGCCACCGGAGAAAGCCACGCGCCAAGTCCTGGCATTGCGCCAGGCTGCAAGGTTCAGCAGAAGCCGGGAAGACAGATCACTCACAGACTGGCCTCTATCTCACTCTTTGCCCAAATCAAATGTGGGAGCGGGCTTGCTCGCGAAGGCGTTTCAACATTCAACACATCTGTCGACTGTCATACCGCTTTCGCGAGCAAGCCCGCTCCCACATTGGGTATTGCGTGTTTCGGTTAGAGACCGTAGCTCATCAGTCGATCGTAACGGCGCTTGAGCAGCGCTTCGTTGTCGAACTTCTGCAGCATCGCCAGTTGCGAGCTCAGCTCGGCGCGGATCGAGGCAGCGGCAGCGGCCGGATCACGGTGGGCGCCGCCCAATGGCTCGCCGATCACCTTGTCGACGATGCCCAGGCCTTTCAGGCGCTCGGCAGTAATGCCCATCGCTTCAGCAGCGTCCGGCGCTTTCTCGGCGGTTTTCCACAGAATCGAAGCGCAACCTTCCGGCGAAATCACCGCGTAGGTCGAGTACTGCAGCATGTTCAGCTGATCGCAGACACCGATGGCCAGTGCGCCGCCAGAACCACCCTCACCGATAACGGTGGCGATGATCGGGGTTTTCAGGCGCGACATCACGCGCAGGTTCCAGGCAATTGCTTCGCTCTGGTTACGCTCTTCGGCGTCGATGCCAGGGTATGCACCCGGGGTGTCGATGAAGGTCAGGATCGGCATTTTGAAACGCTCGGCCATCTCCATCAGACGGCAGGCCTTGCGATAGCCTTCCGGACGCGGCATGCCGAAGTTGCGGCGCACCTTCTCACGGACTTCACGGCCCTTCTGGTGACCGATGATCATCACCGGCTGATCTTCCAGACGGGCGATACCACCAACGATTGCCGCGTCGTCAGAGAAGTGACGATCGCCGTGCAGTTCGTCGAACTCGGTGAAGATGTGCTCGATGTAGTCGAGGGTGTACGGGCGTTTCGGGTGACGCGCCAGGCGAGCGATCTGCCAGCTGGTCAGCTTGCCGAAGATGTCTTCGGTCAGCGTGCGGCTCTTGTCCTGCAGGCGGGAGATCTCATCGCCGATATTCAGCGAATTGTCATTACCGACCAAGCGCAACTCTTCGATCTTGGCTTGCAGGTCGGCGATCGGCTGTTCGAAATCTAGAAAATTCGGGTTCATAGGCGTCCGTCTTGGGTCGTGTCCCAAGTGAGCTTGGGCCGGCCGGTTGTCTATTCGCGCCCTACCTTAAGGGAGAGGCGCGCTGAGGTCGAGATTAAAAATTCAGGTTGTGGGCAAGCACAATGATGGCACCTGCCGGTCAACGGTATTGGAGGAAGACGTTGTCTCGCCCGAACTGGTCACGCAGGGCTTGAATCAACGCATCCGCTGGATCGATTCGCCAGGTCTCGCCGAACTGCAGCAAGGTCTTCGCATCGGGGCTGGTGTACTCCATGGTGATCGGGCACGCCCCGCGATGACGCTTGAGCAGCTCACCCAACCAGCGTAGCTGATCGCCTTTCAAGTCCTGAGTCTGCAGTTTCAGGCGCAGACTTTCGGCAAGGTTGGTGCGCGCATCTTCCATGCTCATCACCCGTTTGACCCGCAGCCGCAGGCCGCCGGAGAAGTCGTCGTTGCTGACCTCGCCTTCGACCACCACCATCGCGTCGGTCTGCAACAGCGATTGCGCAGAGTGGAACGCATCGGCAAACAGCGATGCTTCGATGCGCCCCGAGCGGTCGTCGAGGGTGATGAAACCCATCTTGTCGCCCTTTTTGTTCTTCATCACCCGCAGGGCAATGATCATCCCGGCAACCGTCTGGGTATCGCGAGCCGGTTTCAGGTCGATGATGCGCTGACGGGCGAAACGGCGAATCTCGCCTTCGTATTCGTCGATCGGGTGACCGGTCAGGTACAGGCCCAGGGTGTCTTTTTCACCCTTGAGACGTTCCTTGAGCGTCAGCTCCTTGGCCTTGCGATGCGTTGCGTAGACGTCGGCATCTTCCTCGACGAACAGTCCGCCGAACAGGTCGGCATGACCGCTGTCATGGGTGCGAGCAGTCTGTTCCGCGGCCTTGATCGCCTCTTCCATCGCCGCCAGCAGCACGGCGCGGTTGCGGTCGATGTTGGCCTGATAAGCCTTCTGCTCATCGTGGAAGTACGGGCCGAGGCGATCCAGCGCGCCGCTGCGGATCAGACCGTCCAGCGTACGCTTGTTGATGCGTTTGAGGTCAACCCGGGCGCAGAAGTCGAACAGATCCTTGAACGGACCGGCCTGACGCGCCTCGGTGATTGCTTCCACCGGGCCTTCGCCGACGCCCTTGATCGCGCCGAGGCCGTACACGATGCGGCCGTCGTCGTTCACCGTGAACTTGAACTCCGAGGTGTTCACGTCCGGCGCGTCGAGGCGCAGCTTCATCGTGCGCACTTCCTCGATCAAGGTCACGACCTTGTCGGTGTTGTGCATATCCGCCGAGAGCACCGCCGCCATGAACGGCGCCGGGTAGTGAGCCTTCAGCCAGGCGGTCTGGTACGACACTAGGCCGTAGGCGGCGGAGTGGGATTTGTTGAAGCCGTAACCCGCGAATTTCTCTACGAGGTCGAAAATGTTGCCCGCGAGGTCGGCGTCGATATTGTTGGTCGCGCAACCTTCAATGAAACCGCCGCGCTGCTTGGCCATTTCCTCGGGTTTCTTTTTACCCATGGCTCGACGCAGCATGTCCGCACCGCCGAGGGTGTAACCGGCCATGACCTGGGCAATCTGCATCACCTGTTCCTGATACAGGATGATGCCGTACGTTGGCGCCAGTACCGGCTTGAGGCCTTCGTACTGGTAGTCTGAGTGCGGGTACGCCAGTTCGGCGCGACCGTGCTTACGGTTGATGAAGTCATCCACCATGCCGGACTGCAACGGGCCCGGACGGAACAGCGCCACCAGTGCGATCAAGTCTTCCAGGCAGTCGGGCTTGAGCTTTTTGATCAGCTCCTTCATGCCGCGCGACTCAAGCTGGAACACCGCGGTGGTCTCGGCTTTCTGTAGCAGGCTGTACGTCGGCTTGTCGTCGAGCGGGATAAACGCGATGTCCAGCGGCTCTTCGCCGACCTTGGCGCGGTCGCGGTTGATCGTCTTCAGCGCCCAGTCGATGATCGTCAGGGTCCGCAGGCCGAGGAAGTCGAACTTCACCAGACCGGCTGCCTCCACGTCGTCCTTGTCGAACTGGGTTACCAGACCGTCACCGGCCTCGTCGCAATAGATCGGCGAGAAGTCAGTCAGCTTGGTCGGCGCGATAACCACGCCACCAGCGTGCTTGCCGACGTTACGCACCACGCCCTCGAGCTTGCGCGCCATCTCCCAGATTTCTGCCGCTTCCTCATCGACCTTGATGAAGTCACGCAGGATTTCTTCCTGCTCGTAGGCTTTTTCCAGGGTCATGCCGACTTCAAACGGAATCATCTTCGACAGACGATCCGCCAGGCCATAAGACTTGCCCTGCACCCGCGCCACGTCGCGCACCACAGCCTTGGCGGCCATGGAACCGAAAGTGATGATCTGGCTTACCGCGTTGCGCCCGTATTTCTCGGCCACGTAGTCGATCACCCGGTCACGACCGTCCATGCAGAAGTCGACGTCGAAGTCGGGCATCGATACCCGTTCCGGGTTAAGGAAACGTTCGAACAGCAGGTCGTATTCCAGTGGATCGAGGTCGGTGATCTTCTGCACATAAGCCACCAGCGAGCCGGCACCCGACCCCCGGCCAGGCCCCACCGGCACACCGTTGTTCTTGGCCCACTGGATAAAGTCCATCACGATCAGGAAGTAACCGGGGAAGCCCATCTGGATGATGATATCCAGCTCGAAATTCAGCCGGTCGACGTAGACCTGACGCTTGGCTTCGTAGTCTTCGGTGGTGTCCTTGGGCAGCAGCACCGAAAGACGTTCTTCGAGACCTTCGAAAGACACTTTGCGGAAGTATTCGTCGATGGTCATGCCATCGGGAATCGGGAAGTTGGGCAGGAAGTGCGTGCCCAGCTTCACTTCAATGTTGCAGCGCTTGGCAATCTCGACGGTGTTCTCGATCGCGTCGGGAATGTCGCTGAACAGCTCGGCCATTTCCTCGGCGCTTTTGAGGTATTGCTGGTCGCTGTAATTCTTCGAGCGCCGCGGATCGTCGAGGGCACGGCCCTCACCGATGCACACGCGGGTTTCGTGGGCAGCGAAGTCTTCCTGCTTGATGAAGCGCACATCGTTGGTTGCCACCAGCGGCGCGCCAAGCTTGTCAGCCAGGGCCACAGCGCCGTGCAACTGCTCTTCATCGTTAGGGCGATTGGTGCGCTGGATTTCCAGGTAGAAACGATCCGGGAACACCGCCATCCATTCACGTGCAAGCGCTTCGGCCTCGGCCGGGTTGCCACCAATCATGGCCATGCCGATCTCGCCTTCTTTGGCGGCGGACAGCATGATCAGGCCTTCGTTGGCCTCGGCGACCCATTCGCGCTCGATGATGATCATGCCGTTGCGTTGACCGTCGATGAAGCCGCGCGAGATCAACTCGGTAAGGTTGCGATAGCCCTTGGCGTTCATCACCAACAGGCTGATCCGGCTCAGCGGCGCGTCCGGATCCTTGTTCGACAGCCACAGGTCGGCGCCGCAGATCGGCTTGATGCCTGCGCCCATGGTGTTTTTATAGAATTTGACCAGAGAACACATGTTGTTCTGATCAGTGACCGCCACGGCCGGCATGTTCATGCCGGTCAGCGCCTTGACCAGTGGCTTGATCCGCACCAGCCCGTCGACCAGGGAGTATTCAGTGTGCAGGCGTAGATGAACGAATGAAGCCGGCATAGTGATCCTGTCCAGTTACATAGAGACAACAAGGCCCGGATTGTACCGGGCCTCGAACAAAACATCAGCCTTGCGACTAAACCTGCGTCAGGCCTTCGAGCGCCTCGTAAGCCTGACGCACCGGGGCGAACGAGCGCCGGTGAATCGGTGTCGGCCCCAACCGTGCCAGCGCTTCCAGATGAACGGGCGTCGGGTAGCCTTTATGGCCGCCGATACCGTAGCCCGGGTAGATCAATTCGAACGCGGCCATTTCACGGTCGCGACTGACCTTGGCCAGAATCGACGCGGCAGCGATGGCCGGCACCTTGCCGTCGCCCTGCACCACCGCTTCGGCGCGCATCGGCAGTTTCGGGCAGCGGTTGCCGTCGATCATCGCCAGTTTCGGCTGCACATGCAGCCCGGCCACCGCGCGCTGCATGGCGAGCATGGTCGCGTGCAGAATGTTCAGCTCGTCGATTTCCTCGACTTCGGCGCGGGCAATGCACCAGCTCAGGGACTTCTCGATAATCTCGTCGTAGAGCTTCTCGCGCCTGGCTTCGGTAAGTTTCTTCGAGTCATTGAGTCCGAGAATCGGTCGGTTCGGATCAAGAATCACCGCCGCCGTCACTACCGCACCGCACAACGGGCCACGACCGACTTCATCGACACCAGCCACCAGTTCTTCAACTTCGGCGACCAGAGTGAAATCCAGGCCCATCTGCATATCTTTCTTGCTCATCGTGATTGACCGATCAGGTTGAGGACGGCGTCCGCCGCCTGATTGGAAGCGTCCAGCCGCAGCGTGCGGTGAATCTCGTCGAAGCCGCGGGTCTGCTCTTCACCGCCTTCGATCAGCGGCGACAGGGTCTGCGCCAGGGCCTCGACCGTCGCATCATCCTGCAACAATTCCGGCACCAGCAAACGCTGGGCCAGCAGGTTCGGCAAGGACACGTATGGACTCTTGACCATGCGCTTGAGAATCCAGAACGTCAGCGGCGCCAGACGATAGGCGACGACCATCGGCCGCTTGTACAGCAACGCTTCAAGCGTGGCCGTGCCGGAAGCAATCAACACCGCGTTGCACGCCGCCAGGGCCAGATGGGATTTGCCGTCGAGCAGGGTTACCGGCAAGTCGCGACCGGCGAGCAGCTCCTCGAGCTGAGCGCGACGCTCGGCATTGGCGCACGGTATGACAAACCGCAGCCCCGGACGCATGGCCCGCAGACGTTCGGCCGTATCAAGGAACAATGCGCCCAATCGGCCAACTTCGCCGCCGCGACTGCCGGGCATCAATGCAACCAGCGGACCGTCAGGCAAGCCCAGTTCGGCACGCGCAGCGGCGCGATCAGCCTGCAGTGGAATGGTATCGGCCAGCGTATGACCGACGAACCGTACCGGCACGCCTTTCTCTTCGTAGAATTTTGCTTCGAACGGCAACAGCGTCAGCATCAGGTCGCAGCCTTCGCGAATCTTCAGCACGCGCTTCTGTCGCCACGCCCACACCGACGGGCTGACGTAGTGCACGGTCTTGATACCGGCCTGCCGCAGCTTGAGTTCGATATTGAGATTGAAATCCGGGGCGTCGATGCCGATGAACACATCCGGTTTCTCGGCAATCAACGTGGCGATCAGGTCCTTGCGGCGCTTGAGCAACTCGCGCAGCCGCCCAAGCACTTCCACCAGCCCCATGACCGACAGACGCTCCATGGGGAAGTAGGACGTCAGGCCTTCGGCCTGCATCAACGGACCGCCGACACCGATGAACTCGACTGCCGGGTGACGCGCCTTGAGGGCGCGCATCAGACCGGCGCCCAAAATATCGCCGGAAGCTTCGCCCGCCACCAGCGCAATACGCAAATTGGCCATGATCAGCGGGTGATGCCGCGAGTCGACGACTGAATCGAGTCACGAAACAGCGCGACTTCCGGGAACTGTGCAGCCGGTTCGGCCAGCTCGGACAGCGCCTGTTCCACGGTCAGCCCTTGGCGGTACACGGTTTTGTAAGCGCGACGCAGGGCGTGAATGGCGTCTTCACTGAAACCGCGGCGGCGCATGCCTTCGAAGTTCATGCTGCGCGCTTCAGCCGGGTTGCCGAATACGGTCACGAACGCCGGTACGTCCTTGCCGATGGCGGTGCCCATGCCGGAAAAGCTGTGGGCGCCGATGTGGCAATACTGATGAACCAGGGTGAACCCGGATAGGATCGCCCAGTCGTCGACATGTACATGTCCGGCCAACGCCGTGTTGTTGACCAGAATGCAGTTGTTGCCGATCACACTGTCGTGACCGATGTGGGCATAGGCCATGATCAGGTTGTGGTCGCCCAGCGTAGTTTCGGAGCGATCCTGGACAGTGCCACGGTGAATGGTCACGCCTTCGCGGATGACATTGTGGTCACCAATCACCAGACGGGTTTCTTCACCTTTGTATTTCAGATCGGGCGTGTCTTCGCCTACCGAGGAAAACTGGTAGATGCGATTGTGCTTGCCGATCCGGGTCGGGCCTTTGAGGACCACATGCGGTCCGATCACGGTACCCTCGCCGATTTCCACACCTGCGCCGATGATCGACCACGGGCCGACCTCGACGCCGTCAGCCAGAACGGCCGACGGATCGATGATTGCGCGAGGGTCAATCAAACTCATAGCTTGCGTTCCGCGCAGATGATTTCTGCCGAGCAGACCGGCTTGCCATCGACCGAAGCCTGGCACTCGAACTTCCAGATCTGACGCTTGCAGCTGATGAACCTGGCTTCAAGAATCAGCTGATCACCCGGCAATACAGGCTGGCGGAAACGCAGCTTGTCGGAACCGACGAAGTAATAAAGCGTGCCGTCGGCAGGCTTCACATCGAGCATTTTGAAACCGAGGATCCCGGCAGCCTGAGCCATCGCTTCGATGATCAGCACGCCCGGCATGATCGGATGTGCCGGAAAGTGGCCATTGAAGAACGGCTCGTTGATGCTGACATTCTTGTAGGCGCGAATGCGCTTGCCTTCAGTGTCCAGTTCCACCACCCGGTCCACCAGCAGGAACGGGTAACGGTGAGGCAGGTATTCGCGAATCTCGTTGATGTCCATCATTTCGGGGGGAAGCCTATGTAAAGATTGGGAGCGCGACTGACGCGCACTCCTCTAGCAAATCAAGGAGGCAGTCTAGAGGCTGTGCACACTTGATATGGAAATGGTATCAGCCATCAGATGAAGCATTGCCGCTGGGGGTCACTTCCCCAACGCGCTTTTCCAGCTGTTTCAAACGTCGCGCGAGGTCATCGAGCTGACGGATGCGGGCCGCGCTTTTGCGCCACTCGGCCGCCGGTTGCATGGCTGTGCCGGAAGAATAGGCACCCGGCTCGGTAATCGAGTGGGTCACCATGGTCATCCCGGTGAGGAAAACGTTGTCGCAAATATCAATGTGGCCCACCAGACCGACACCGCCAGCGAGCATGCAGTGCTTGCCGATTTTGGTGCTGCCGGAGATCCCGACACACGCAGCCATCGCGGTGTGATCACCGACCTGAACGTTGTGCGCGATCTGAATCTGGTTGTCGAGCTTCACGCCATTGCCGATCACGGTATCGGCCAAGGCGCCACGGTCGATGGCGGTATTCACGCCAATCTCCACATCGTCGCCGATGGTGACGCCACCAATCTGGGCGATTTTCTGCCAGATACCTTTTTCGTTGGCAAAGCCGAAGCCTTCACCGCCGAGCACGGCACCGGACTGGATCACCACACGCTTGCCGATACGCACGTCGTGGTACAGCGTCACCCGCGGAGCGAGCCAGCCGCCCTCACCGATTTCACTGCGGGCACCGATGACGCAATGTGCGCCCAAGGTAACCTGCGCGCCGATTCGCACACCGGCCTCGATCACCACGAACGGGCCGATGCTGGCGCTTGGATCAACCACCGCATCCGGCGCAATCACTGCTGTGGGATGAACACCCGCAGTAGCTTTTGGCTTGGGATCGAACAGGTGCGAGATGCGTGCGTAAGCCAGGTAAGGGTCCGGCACCACCAGCGCGTTGCCGGCAAAACCGTCGGCATCGGCCTCTTTGAGCAACAGCGCAGCCGCCTGGGAACTCGCCAGGTATTTGCGATATTGAGGATTTGCCAGAAAGCTCAACTGAGCTGGGCCAGCCTCCTGCAAGGTGGCTAGCCCAGTAATTTGCGTCTCGGGGTCGCCACGCAGGGTGGCGCCGAGGAACTCGGCCAACTGGCCGAGCTTGATAGTCACGGTCATGGGTTACTTCAGCTGATTCATGCGCTCGATAACCTGGCGCGTGATGTCGTACTGAGGTTTGACATCGATCACTGCGCCACGCTCGAACACCAGGTCAAAACCACCTTTCTTGATGACTTCTTCCACTGCGCTATCCAGTTTCGGCTTCAGTTGCTTGAGCATTTCGCGGTCGGCAACAGCCTTGGCTTCGTTCAGCTCCTTGGACTGGAACTGGAAGTCACGAGCCTTTTGCTTGAATTCAAGCTCCAGACGCTCGCGCTCACCCTGCTGCATTTTGTCGCCACCGGCCATCAGACGGTCCTGAATGCCTTTGGCGCTGCTTTCCAGCGTCTTGAGCTTGGTCAGTTGCGGGCCGAACTTCTTCTCGGCATCGACGGCGTACTTCTTGGCCGCGTCGGACTCCAGCAGCGCCATCTGATAGTTCAGAACAGCGATTTTCATGTCGGCGAACGCCGGGCCTGCCACCAGTACGGAGGCCAGGAGAACCAATTGAGTCAACTTACGCACGATGCACTCCTACAAAATCCATTGTCGTTATCTTGGGTCAGACGCTTAGAACGTCTGGCCGAGGGAGAATTGGAACACTTGAGTTTCAGCGTTATCCGGTTTCTTGATCGGTGTGGCCAACGCGAAGCTCAAAGGTCCCAGTGCGGTTACCCAGGTCACGCCAACACCGACGGAACTGGCCATGTTGCTCAGGCTGATGTCGTTGCATTGAGTGTTGGCCTTTGTACCGTCAGCGTTGTTGGTCGACTTGCAGGTCGAATCGAACACGTTACCGACGTCCCAGAATACCGAGGTACGCAGGGAGCGCTGATCTTTCACGAACGGCAGCGGGAACAGGACTTCAACACCACCCTGGATCAATACGTTGCCACCGAACGGCAGCGGATCCTGGTCCGGGTCGGCGATGGTGCCTACGTTACCAGTCTTGCCGACACCGCGACTTGGGGTACTGCGAGGACCCAGAGTACTGTCCTTGAAGCCGCGAACCGAGTTGAAACCACCAGCATAGTAGTTTTCATAGAACGGCAAGCCGTCGGTCGAACCATAACCGTCGCCATAACCCAGCTCGGTGTGCAGACGCAGGGTGTAGTTTTCGGTGATTGGCTGGAACAACTGACCACGGTAGTCGAGTTTGTAGAACGACAGGTCGCTGCCTGGAATCGTGGTTTCCAGCGTCAGGCTCTGGGAACGGCCACGGGTCGGCAATACGCCCTTGTTCAGGGTCGACTCGGACCAGCCGGCCGAAGCCTTGAAGTTCAGGTAGTTGTCGCCTTCCTTGTTAACGAAGTCGAAAATCTCGTCAACGGTGTACTGACCGGTCTTGATCTTGTCCTGTTGAGCGGACAGACCGAAGGTCAGACGCGAAGTCTCGCTGATCGGGTAGCCAACGTTCACGCCGGCACCCAGGCTGTCTACCGCATAGCTTGCTACGTCGACGTCGAGGTCTTTGTAGTCGGTGGTGCGATAGAACGCGTTGTAACCCAGGCTCACGCCATCGGCGGTCCAGTACGGGTCAACGTAGCCGAAGTTGTAGCGGCTCTGGTATTCGCTGCGGGTCAGGCCGACGCTGACACGGTTACCGGTACCGAGGAAGTTGTTCTGGGTGATCGAACCACCGAGGATCAGACCGGCACTCTGGGCGAAACCGACACTGGCGGTGATCGAACCGGAAGCCTGTTCTTCAACGGCGTAGTTCACGTCAACCTGGTCGTCGACGCCCGGAACAGCCGGCGTTTCAACGTTCACTTCCTTGAAGAAGCCCAGACGCTCAAGACGGGTCTTGGACTGGTCGATCAGGTAGGTCGAAGCCCAGCCACCTTCCATCTGACGCATTTCACGACGCAGCACTTCGTCTTCGGACTTGGTGTTGCCACGGAAGTTGATACGGTTGACGTAGGCGCGCTTGCCCGGATCGACAGCGAACAGGATGTCCACGGTGTGATCGTCATCATGCGGCTGAGGCACACCGTTGACGTTGGCGAAGGTGTAACCCTCGTTACCCAGGCGACGGGTGATCAGTTCGGACGTGGTGGTCATCAGCTTGCGCGAGAACACCTGGCCTTTCTGCACCAGCAACAGAGACTTGACCTGGTCCTCAGGGACTTTCAGGTCACCGCTGAGCTTGACGTCACGTACGGTGTACTTCTCGCCTTCGGTGATGTTGACGGTGATGTAGACGTGCTTCTTGTCCGGGGTGATGGACACCTGGGTCGAAGCGATGTCCATGTTGATGTAGCCACGGTCCAGGTAGTAGGAACGCAGACGCTCCAGGTCACCGGAGAGTTTTTCGCGGGCGTACTTGTCATCGTTCTTGAAGAACGACAGCCAGTTGGTGGTTTTCAGCTCGAACAGGTCGATCAGATCGTCATCAGGGAAGACCGTGTTACCCACCACGTTGATGTGCTGGATTGCAGCCACGGTGCCTTCGTTGATCTTCACTTTCAGCGCAACGCGGTTACGCGGCTGCGAAACCACTTCGGTATCGACCGTAGCCGAGTAACGGCCCTGGGCAACGTACTGACGTTGCAGCTCGTTACGAACACCTTCGAGGGTGGCGCGCTGGAAGATTTCACCTTCGGACAGACCGGACTGCTTGAGGCCCTTCATCAGGTCTTCGGTGGAGATCGCCTTGTTGCCTTCGATCTCGATACTGGCGACGGACGGACGTTCGACGACCGTAATCACCAGAACGTTGCCTTCGCGGCCCAGCTGGATATCTTGAAAGAAACCGGTTTTGAACAACGCACGAGTGGATTCCACCAGGCGACGATCATCCGCCTGCTCGCCGACGTTCAACGGCAAGGCACCAAAGACGCTACCCGCGGAGACCCGCTGGAGGCCATTGACGCGAATATCAGAGATAGTGAAGGACTCGGCGTGAACTTCGGCGATCATCAATACGGTGAGAACCGCAGTTAGCAGCAGACGTTTCATGAAGTCCTTTCTTATTCCAACTGGCAATAAACAAACTGCCGCAAAATGCGGCAGATTCGCAATTCAGCGAAGCTTTACAGTCGACCCAGATCATTGACCAGAGCAAGCAACATCACTCCGACCACCAAACTGATACCGATCTGCACCCCCCAACCTTGCACCCGATCCGACAAGGGACGACCACGCGCCCACTCAATCAGATAAAACAACAAATGCCCCCCATCCAGTACAGGAATGGGCAGCAAATTCAGAACTCCCAGGCTAATACTCAGATAAGCAAGGAAATTCAGGAAATCAGCGACGCCCGACTGGGCAGAAGCGCCCGCCACTTTAGCAATGGTTATCGGTCCACTCAAGTTTTTTACCGAGAGCTCGCCGAACAGCATTTTCTTCAGTGAGTCCAGCGTCAGAACGCTCATGGTCCAGGTACGACGGGCGCCCTCGCCAATCGCGGCCAACGGACCATAACTGACCTCGCGGATCATTTCCGGCGGCCAGTCTACGGCTTTTACACCTGCACCGAGATAACCGCTCGGCGACTTGCTTTCGCCGCGTGCCGCCAGGGTCACCGGGATGTCGATTTGAGCACCGTCGCGCTCGATACGCAGCATGATTTTGGTATCAGGACGCGTACGAACGGTATCCACCACTTGCTGCCAGTCACCCAGCGACTGGCCGTCGAGCGACAGCAGGCGGTCACCGGTTTTCAGACCGGCGGCTTGCGCCGGGCCTTTTGGATCGAGTTCAGCCAGCACCGGCGGCAACGCCGGACGCCACGGGCGAATACCCAGCGAGCGAATCGGATCGGGCTCGTCGGCCCCTTTGAGCCAATGATCCAAAGCCAGCTCACGCGGCGTGTCCGCGCTGGAGCCCTGCTCGCGCACGAGCAATTGCAGGGAACCGCTTTCCCCAAGTCGACGAACCAACTGCAGATTGACCGCCGCCCAACCGGAGGTCGGCTCGCCATCGATGGCGACGATTTCCTGACCAGCGCTCAAGCCGGCCTTGGCCGCTAGACTGCCGGACTCGACTGCACCAATGACCGGGCGGATCTGCTCGCTGCCGAGCATGGCCAGCACCCAGAAGAACACCAGGGCCAGCAGGAAGTTGGCAATCGGCCCCGCCGCGACAATGGCGATACGCTGGCGAACCGATTTGCGATTGAAGGACTGATGAAGCTGATCGGCCGGCACTTCGCCTTCACGCTCATCGAGCATCTTGACGTAGCCGCCCAGCGGAATCGCAGCAACGACAAACTCAGTGCCCTGCTTGTCGTGCCAGCGCAACAGGGGCATGCCGAAGCCCACGGAAAAACGCAGAACCTTGACGCCACAGCGACGCGCGACCCAGAAGTGGCCGAATTCGTGAAAGGTGACCAGCACACCCAAAGCGATCAGGGTGCCGGCAATCATATAGAGCGCGCTCATCTACTTTCTCCGCAATCCTGTTCAGTGTCGCGTGACGCCAGGGTCCTGCAACGGCTATCGGCCGTGACGACTCAGCCATTGTTCGGCCAGAATCCGCGCTTTCGCGTCTGCGGTAAACACCGCATCCAGATCTTCCAGCGCAACCACAGGCTCAAGATTCAACACATCCTCGATGATACTCGCGATTTCCAGATAACCCACGCGTGCGTCGAGAAACGCCGCGACCGCCACTTCGTTGGCCGCATTGAGCATGGCTGGTGCGCTGTTGCCGGCCTCGGCCGCCTGTCGCGCCAGGCGCAGACAGGGGAAGCGTTCTTCGTCCGGCGCCTCGAAATCCAGACGCGCAACGGCAAACAGATCCAGCGGCGCCACCCCCGAGTCGATACGCTCGGGCCAGGCCAATGCATTGGCAATCGGCGTGCGCATGTCGGGATTGCCCAACTGCGCCAGCACCGAGCCATCCACATAGTCGACCAGTGAGTGAATCACGCTCTGCGGATGGATCACCACCTCGACCTGCGCAGGTTTGGCGTCGAACAACCAGCAAGCCTCGATCAACTCCAGGCCTTTGTTCATCATGCTGGCCGAATCCACCGAGATCTTGCGCCCCATGGACCAGTTCGGGTGCGCACACGCCTGATCCGGCGAAACATGCGCCAATTCACTCATTGGCGTCTGCCGGAAAGGACCACCCGACGCTGTGAGTAAAATCCGCCGCACTCCGACGGCACTCAGCCCACGGGCAAAATCCTGCGGCATGCACTGGAAGATCGCGTTGTGCTCGCTGTCGATCGGCAGCAATACCGAGCCGCTCTTGTGCACGGCTTGCATGAACAGCGCTCCGGACATCACCAGCGCTTCTTTATTGGCCAGGAGGATTTTCTTGCCAGCCTCCACCGCCGCCAATGTCGGACGCAGGCCCGCGGCACCGACGATGGCAGCCATCACGGCATCGACTTCAGGCGCGGAAGCGATCTGACACAGGCCCTCCTCCCCTACCAGCACGCGAGTGGGCAGGCCTGCAGCGCGCAAATCGTCCTGCAGACCGCGAGCCGCAGCCACTTCAGGCACCACAGCGAACTGCGGCACATGGCGAATGCACAAGGCCAGCAACTCGCTCAGGCGGGTGAAGCCGCTCAGCGCGAAAACCTGATAGCGCTCAGGATGACGAGCGATGACGTCCAGGGTGCTCAGACCGATCGAGCCGGTAGCCCCCAGAACGGTAATCTGTTGAGGACGGCTCACGGTGCAGCCATCCACAGCAATACAGCGAAAATCGGGATCGCAGCGGTCAGGCTGTCGATGCGATCAAGCACACCGCCATGACCGGGCAGCAGGTTACTGCTGTCCTTGATACCGGACTGGCGCTTGAACATGCTTTCGGTAAGGTCGCCCACCACCGAAATGAAGACGATCAACGCAGCACCGATCAAGCCCTTGAGCAACTCGCCCACGGTCCAGTCACGAACCAGACCGACGATGGCGGTAATCACCAGACTCAGCGCCAGGCCACCGTAAACACCTTCCCAGCTTTTGCCCGGACTGACTTGCGGCGCCAGCTTGCGCTTGCCAAAGGCACGACCGGAGAAATAGGCACCGATGTCAGCACCCCAGACCAGCACCATCACCGCCATGATCAGCCAGTTGCCCAGCGGGTATTGTTTGATCTGCACCAGCCCTTGCCAGGCCGGCAGCAGGATCAGCAAGCCGATCACCAGCTTGGTGGCCGCTGTGGACCAGTGTTCGCTGGAGCGCGGATACGTCAGCACCAGATAGGTCGCCACCGCCCACCACAACACCGAAGCGCCCAACACCCAAGGGGCGAGGCCCGGCAGGACATACATGACGAACAGCATCAGCGCGACAACAGCGGCATAGCCGACACGGAACGACTGCGCAGTGAAGCCCGCCAGACGCGCCCATTCCCAGGCGCCCAGGCTGACGACCAGACCGATGAACAGCGCAAAACCGGAACCCTCGAGCAGGAAAAACCCGCACAGGGCGATCGGTAGCAGGATCAGCGCAGTGATGATTCGTTGTTTAAGCATTAAACCCGGGCTCCAGCTTCGACCTGCTCGCTCGTTTTACCGAAACGACGCTGACGCGAAGCGAAATCGGCCAGCGCAGTGCGCATGGCTTCGTGTTTGAAGTCCGGCCAGAACAGGTCGGAGAAGTACAACTCGGCGTACGCCAGTTGCCACAGCAAGAAGTTGCTGATGCGGTGCTCGCCGCCGGTGCGGATGCACAGGTCCGGCAACGGCAGATCGCCGGTTGCCAAACAGGTTTGCAGCAGATCCGGCGTGATGTCTTCCGGGCGCAGGTGCCCGGCCTGGACTTCACGCGCCAGACGCTGCGCTGCCTGTGCAATATCCCACTGACCGCCGTAGTTGGCGGCGATCTGCAAGATGAAGCGGTTGGCACCGGCCGTCATGGCTTCAGCCTCGCGCATCGCCGCCTGAAGTTCAGGGTGGAAGCGCGAGCGATCGCCGATGATGCGCAAGCTGATGTTGTTGTCATTGAGGCGCTTGGCCTCACGACGCAGGGCCTTGAAGAACAGATCCATCAAGGCACTGACTTCGTCAGCCGGCCGTTGCCAGTTTTCACTGGAAAAGGCGAACAAGGTGAGCACTTCGACCTTGGCCTCAGCGCACACCTCGATCACTGCCCGCACAGCGTCCACGCCAGCTTTATGCCCGGCGACACCCGGCATAAAGCGTTTTTTCGCCCAGCGATTGTTGCCATCCATGATGATCGCGACATGGCGCGGCACCGCGGACGGCGCAGACTGCTTGGTCTTGTCCATTTAAAACTCGACCCTTATACGGCCATCAGGTCTTTTTCTTTCTCGTCCGTGGCCTTGGTGATCTGGGCCTCGAAGTCTTTGATCAGCTTGTCGATATCAGCGGTGGCACGACGCTCTTCGTCTTCGCTGATTTCTTTATCCTTGACCAGTTTTTTGAGCTCGCCCAGCGCATCGCGACGGATGTTACGCACCGCTACACGAGCATCTTCTGCTGCGCTACGAGCTTGCTTGGTAAATCCCTTACGGGTTTCCTCGGTCAAGGCTGGCATGGAAATCAGCAACAATTCGCCCAGGTTGGTCGGATTGAGGTTCAGGCCAGCGCTCTGGATTGCCTTGTCGACAGCCGCGAGCATATTGCGCTCGAACGCCACGACTTGCAGGGTGCGCGAGTCTTTTACAGTGATGTTAGCCACTTGGGTGATGGAAGTGTCTGCGCCGTAGTACGGCACCATCACACTGCCCAGAATGCTTGGGTGGGCTTTACCGGTACGAATCTGGCCAAATGCGTGAGCCAAGGATTCGAGGGATTTCTGCATGCGCTCTTGAGCGTCTTTCTTGATTTCGTTGATCATTGTTGACCTTCCTCGATCAGGGTGCCTTCAGCGCCGCCATGCACGATGTTCAGCAGGGCGCCGGGCTTGTTCATGTTGAATACGCGCAGCGGCATCTTGTGGTCGCGGCACAGGCAAATTGCTGTCAGATCCATTACACCCAGCTTGCGATCCAGTACTTCATCATAAGTCAGATGATCGAACTTCTCGGCATGCGGGTCTTTGAACGGGTCTGCGGTGTAGACACCATCAACCTTGGTCGCCTTCAGCACGACGTCGGCATCGATTTCGATGGCACGCAGGCAGGCTGCCGAATCCGTGGTGAAGAACGGATTGCCGGTACCGGCTGCGAAGATCACGACGTCTTTGGAGTTCAGGTGACGCATCGCTTTGCGGCGATCATAGTGATCGGTCACGCCAACCATGGAAATGGCCGACATTACGATGGCCGAGATATTGGCACGTTCCAGCGCATCGCGCATGGCCAGGGCGTTCATCACAGTGGCCAGCATGCCCATGTGGTCGCCTGTCACCCGATCCATGCCAGCCTTGCTCAGGGCTTCGCCACGGAACAGGTTGCCACCACCGATCACCAGACCGACCTGTACGCCGATACCGACCAGTTGGCCGACTTCCAGCGCCATGCGATCCAGTACTTTTGGATCGATCCCGAACTCTTCCGAGCCCATCAGGGCCTCGCCGCTAAGCTTGAGTAGAATGCGTTTATAGCGAGCCTGATAACCACTGCCCTGCTGAGCCATTGCGAATCTCTCCTGCGGCGTATTTAAAAATTCTTTGCGAGCTGTTTACAGCTGGCGTTCACTCTAGCTTGGCGCTGCTTCAGCGCCATCGGAACATGGCTTTGTAAGTCAGTTCCAAGTGGAAACCAATAAAAAATTGGTAACCCCATCTGAAAAGAGGCTGCGCGCGTGAGCGGGCAGCCTCTTTCGGGCGACAGTTGAAAAACCGTCTTATTGCTTGGCGGCAGCCAGCTGGGCAGCAACTTCTTCAGCGAAGTTGTCGACCGGCTTCTCGATGCCTTCGCCTACTTTGAAGTAGGTGAAGGAAACGATTTCTGCGCCGCCTTTCTTGGCCAGCTCGCCAACCTTGATTTCAGGGTTCTTGACGAACGCCTGCTCAACCAGGCTCGCTTCTGCCAGGAACTTGCTGATACGGCCTTTGACCATGTTCTCAACAATGTTTTCTGGCTTGCCTTTGATTTTCTCTTCGTTCAGCTGCAGGAACACAGCTTTTTCACGCTCGATCGCTTCAGCCGAAACTTGCGAAGGCAGCAGGAACTCAGGGTTGCTGGCAGCTACGTGCATCGCGATGTCTTTGGCCAGCTCGACGTCACCGCCTTTCAGAGCCACAACAACACCGATCTTGTTGCCGTGCAGGTACGAACCTACAACGTCACCTTCGATACGGGTCAGACGACGGATGTTGACGTTCTCGCCTACTTTGGCAACCAGTGCTTCGCGAGCGGCTTCTTGAGCAGCGATCAGCGGAGCAGCGTCGGTCAGCTTGTCAGCGAAGGCTTTTTCAACGCTGGCAGCAACAAAGTTTTTGAAGTCGTCTTGCAGGGCCAGGAAGTCGGTCTGCGAGTTCACTTCCAGGATAACGGCAGCTTTACCGTCGTCCTTGATTGCGATTGCGCCTTCAGCGGCAACGTTGCCAGCCTTTTTCGCAGCCTTGATCGCGCCCGAAGCACGCATGTCATCAATGGCTTTTTCGATGTCGCCGTCAGCCTTTTCCAGGGCTTTCTTGCAGTCCATCATGCCTTCGCCGGTACGCTCGCGCAGTTCTTTAACCAACGCTGCAGTAATTGCTGCCATTTTCAAATTCCTCTTGGATAGGTTTTCAACCATTCCACCCGATCGAACGGGCGTTCAATTCTTCCCGAATCACCTTGTACCCGCCGCACGTTACAGATGCAGGGGATGCGCCACCACAAGTGGGCGCCAACAAACGGTTTTCGAGGTGGCAAAAAGGGGGCCAAGCCCCCTTTTTGCTTACTGAGTCAACGCCAGGGCGTCAATTACTCAGCTGCAGCCTGAGTTTCTTCAGCTGCGAATTCAACAGTACCGCCAGCAACATTGTTGCGACCGCGGATCACTGCGTCAGCCATCGAACCCATGTACAGCTGGATAGCGCGGATTGCGTCATCGTTGCCTGGGATGATGTAGTCAACGCCTTCCGGGCTGCTGTTGGTATCGACAACGCCGATTACCGGGATGCCCAGCTTGTTGGCTTCGGTGATCGCGATGCGCTCGTGGTCAACGTCGATCACGAACAGTGCGTCTGGCAGACCGCCCATGTCCTTGATGCCGCCCAGGGAGCGATCCAGCTTTTCCAGGTCACGGGAGCGCATCAGCGCTTCTTTCTTGGTCAGCTTGGCGAAAGTACCGTCTTCGGCTTGAACTTCAAGGTCACGCAGACGCTTGATGGAAGCACGAATGGTTTTGAAGTTGGTCAGCATGCCGCCCAACCAGCGGTGATCGACGTACGGCGAACCGCAACGTGCTGCTTCTTCAGCAACGATCTTGCCAGCGGAACGCTTGGTGCCGACGAACAGAATCTTGTTTTTGCCCTGGGCCAGACGCTCTACGAAAGTCAGAGCTTCGTTGAACATTGGCAGGGTTTTTTCAAGGTTGATGATGTGAATCTTGTTACGCGCGCCGAAAATGTACTTACCCATTTTCGGATTCCAGTAACGGGTTTGGTGACCGAAGTGCACACCGGCCTTCAGCATATCGCGCATGTTGACTTGGGACATGATAGTTCCTTAATAAGTCGGGTTTGGCCTCCACGTATCCCAATGACCAACCAGTGGCATAAAGCCAAAAGCACCCAGGTCATCGTGTCGACACGTGTGTGGATTTAAGCTTTTCGGGGTATCCCCGGAAAGCGGCGCATTTTATACCACAGGGTGCGCAGAAACGGAACCCGGAATCTGCAATCGCACCAAGGACATGGGCGCAGCCCCCTTGGAATCGCCTTCGGGCACACCATTGTATAGAGAGACACGATGCACGCAGGCGCGGATTTGCTCCTTTCGTCTGTTAGAATCGGGTTTTTCAGGGTCGCGAAAAGAACACTCGCCACCCAATCCGTATCAGCAAGCGCCGCCGAGCGCAGAGAGAGCCTGTATGACCGTCAACCTCAAAACCCCCGAGGACATTGCTGGCATGCGTGTCGCCGGCAAACTGGCCGCCGATGTGCTGGAAATGATTGCCGAACACGTCAAACCGGGCGTGACCACCGATCAGCTGAACCAGATCTGCCACGACTACATCGTCGACGTGCAGCAGGCCATCCCTGCTCCGCTCAACTACAAGGGCTACCCGAAGTCGATCTGTACTTCGATCAACCACGTGGTCTGCCACGGCATCCCGAACGACAAGCCACTGAAAAACGGCGACACCCTGAACATCGACGTCACCGTGATCAAGGACGGCTACCACGGCGACACCAGCCGCATGTTCCACGTCGGCGAAGTGCCGGTCTGGGCCGAGCGCCTGTCGCAGGTCACCCAGGAATGCATGTACAAGGCGATCGAAATCGTCAAACCCGGCTGCCGCCTCGGCGACATCGGCGAAGTCATCCAGAAGCACGCTGAAAAGAACGGCTTCTCGGTAGTTCGCGAGTTCTGCGGTCACGGCATCGGCAAGGTCTTCCACGAAGAGCCGCAGATCCTGCACTACGGCCGCGCAGGCACCGGCATGGAACTGAAGGCCGGCATGACCTTCACCATCGAGCCGATGATCAACCAGGGCAAGGCCGACACCAAGGTGCTGGGCGACGGCTGGACCGCCATCACCAAGGACCGCAAGCTCTCGGCGCAGTGGGAACACACCCTGCTGGTGACCGATACCGGCTACGAGATCTTTACCCTGCGCGCCGACGACACCATCGCGCGCATCTCGGCCTGATCCACACAACGCTCCCAGCCTTATAGAAGGAAAGCCAATCGATGCCGCAGGTGGATCCCGAACTCTTCGACCGCGGCCAGTTCCAGGCTGAACTGGCCCTGAAAGCGAGTCCCATCGCGGCGTTCAAGAAGGCGATCCGCCAGGCTCGCGAGGTCCTCGACACGCGTTTTCGCAATGGCCGCGACATCCGCCGACTGATCGAAGACCGTGCCTGGTTCGTCGACAACATCCTGCAAAAGGCCTGGGAGCAGTTCAGCTGGAGCGAAGACGCCGACATCGCGCTGGTCGCAGTCGGCGGCTATGGCCGGGGTGAGCTGCATCCCTACTCCGACATCGACTTGCTGATCCTGCTCGACAGCGCCGATCACGAGGTTTTCCGCGACTCCATCGAGCGCTTTCTGACGCTGCTGTGGGATATCGGCCTGGAAGTCGGCCAGAGCGTGCGTTCGGTCGACGAATGCGCCGAAGAGGCCCGCGCCGACCTGACCGTCGTCACCAACCTGATGGAAAGCCGCACCATCTGCGGCCCCGAGCGCCTGCGTCAGCGCATGCTCGATGTCACCAGCACTGCACACATGTGGCCGGCCAAGGAGTTCTTCCTGGCCAAACGCGCCGAGCAGAAGGCCCGTCACCACAAGTACAACGACACCGAATACAACCTGGAACCCAACGTCAAAGGCTCGCCCGGCGGCCTGCGGGATATCCAGACGATTCTGTGGGTGGCCCGTCGTCAGTACGGCACCCTGAACCTGCGCGCCCTGGCCGGCGAAGGTTTCCTGGTGGAGAGTGAAAACGCGCTGCTAGCGTCCTCCCAGGAATTTCTCTGGAAGGTGCGCTACGCCCTGCACATGCTCGCCGGTCGCTCCGAAGACCGCCTGCTGTTCGATCATCAACGGACCATTGCCGGCCTGCTGGGCTTTGAAGGCGACGACGCCAAACAGGCCGTCGAAAACTTCATGCAGCAGTATTTCCGCGTGGTGATGAGCATCGCCCAGCTCAGCGACCTGATCATTCAGCATTTCGAGGAAGTGATCCTCGCCCCGGAAGACGAAGCACCGCCGCAGCCGATCAACTCGCGTTTCCAGTTGCATGACGGTTACATCGAGGCGCGCAACGACAACGTGTTCCGCCGCACGCCGTTCGCCATGCTCGAAATCTTCGTACTGATGGCCCAGCAGCCGGAAATCAAAGGCGTGCGCGCCGACACCATTCGTCTGCTGCGGGAAAACCGTCACCTGATCGACGACAACTTCCGCAACGACATCCGCAATACCAGCCTGTTCATCGAGCTGTTCAAGTGCAAGATCGGCGTCCACCGCAACCTGCGCCGGATGAACCGCTACGGCATCCTCGGGCGCTACCTGCCGGAGTTCGGGTTCATCGTCGGGCAGATGCAGCACGACCTGTTCCACATCTATACGGTCGACGCGCACACCCTGAACCTGATCAAACACCTGCGTAAGTTGCAGTACACCCAGGTGTCGGAAAAATTCCCGTTGGCCGCCAAGCTCATGGCCAAACTGCCCAAGCCCGAACTGATCTACATGGCCGGTCTGTACCACGACATCGGCAAGGGCCGGCATGGCGATCACTCGGACATCGGCGCAGTCGATGCCGAAGCGTTCTGCCAGCGTCATCAACTGCCAACATGGGACAGCCGCCTGATCGTCTGGCTGGTGCAAAACCATCTGGTGATGTCGACCACCGCGCAGCGCAAGGATCTGTCCGATCCGCAGGTGATCCACGATTTCGCCCAGATCGTCGGCGACGAAACCCGTCTGGACTACCTGTATGTGCTGACCGTGGCCGACATCAATGCGACGAACCCGACGCTTTGGAATTCGTGGCGCGCCAGCCTGTTGCGCCAGCTCTACACCGAGACCAAACGCGCCCTGCGCCGTGGTCTGGAAAACCCGGTCGATCGGGAAGAGCAGATCCGCCAGACCCAGAGCGCGGCCCTGGATATTCTGGTGCGCGGCGGCACCGATCCGGACGACGTCGAGCAGTTGTGGGCGCAGTTGGGCGATGACTATTTCCTGCGTCACACCGCTGGCGACGTGGCCTGGCACAGTGATGCGATCCTGCAGCAGCCGGCCGATGGCGGCCCGCTGGTACTGATCAAGGAAACCACCCAGCGCGAGTTCGAGGGCGGTACGCAGATCTTCATTTATGCGCCCGATCAGCACGACTTCTTCGCCGTGACCGTGGCCGCGATGGACCAGCTCAACCTGAACATTCATGACGCCCGGGTCATCACCTCGAGCAGCCAGTTCACTCTCGACACCTACATCGTGCTCGACAACGATGGTGAATCCATCGGTGACAACCCGGCACGGATCAAACAGATCCGCGACGGCCTGACCGAAGCGCTGCGCAACCCGGACGACTACCCGACGATCATCCAGCGCCGGGTGCCGCGTCAGCTCAAGCACTTCGCGTTTGCGCCGCAGGTGACGATCCATAACGATGCCCAGCGTCCGGTGACAGTGCTGGAACTGACCGCGCCTGACCGCCCGGGCCTGCTGGCACGGATCGGCGGGATCTTCCTCGAGTTCGACCTGTCGCTGCAGAACGCCAAGATTGCGACCCTGGGCGAACGGGTGGAAGACGTGTTCTTCATCACCGACGCCCACAACCAGCCGCTGTCCGACCCACTGCTGTGCAGCCGCTTGCAGGATGCAATCGTTGAACAACTGAGCGTCAATCAGGAACCGGATATCAAGCTTTCGCGTATCAGTATCTGAATTAACACATGACCCCTGTGGGAAGGATCACTCCAATACCAGCCTGTTGATCAAAACCCCTGCAGGAGCGAGCCTGCTCGCGATAGCGGTGTATCAGCCACCCGCAGCGTTGAACATGACGCCGCCATCGCGAGCAGGCTCACTCCTACACGTTTTGCGCATCTGCCAGCATTGGTGTATCGCCCCCACATTGAACGAGGCATCCATGAACAACGCTCTGAACCAGCTCCAGCCCTACCCGTTCGAAAAACTCCGCGCCCTGCTCGGCACCGTGACCCCGACCCCGGACAAACGCCCGATCGCCCTGTCGATCGGCGAGCCGAAACATCGCTCGCCGAGCTTTGTCGCCGAAGCGCTGGCGAACAATCTGGATCAGATGGCGGTATACCCGACCACCCTCGGCATCCCGGCCCTGCGCGAAGCCATCGCTGGCTGGTGCGAGCGTCGTTTCGGCGTGCCGAGCGGCTGGATTGACCCAGCGCGCAACGTGCTGCCGGTCAACGGCACCCGTGAAGCGCTGTTCGCCTTCACCCAGACCGTGGTCAACCGCGGTGACGATGCCCTGGTGGTCAGCCCGAACCCGTTCTATCAAATCTACGAAGGCGCAGCGTTCCTCGCCGGCGCCAAGCCGCACTACCTGCCGTGCCTGGATGAGAACGGCTTCAATCCGGACTTCGACGCCGTATCGCCAGAGATCTGGAAACGCTGCCAGATCCTGTTCCTGTGCTCGCCGGGCAACCCGACCGGCGCGCTGATCCCGGTCGACGTGCTGAAAAAACTGATTGCCCTGGCTGACGAGCACGACTTCGTGATCGCTGCGGACGAGTGCTACAGCGAGCTGTACTTCGACGAACAAACCCCGCCACCGGGCCTGCTCAGCGCCTGCGTCGAACTGGGCCGCAAGGACTTCAAACGCTGCGTGGTGTTCCATAGCCTGTCCAAGCGCTCCAACCTGCCGGGCCTGCGCTCCGGCTTCGTCGCCGGCGACGCCGATGTACTCAAGGGTTTTCTGCTGTACCGCACCTACCACGGCTGCGCGATGCCGGTACAAACCCAACTGGCCAGCGTTGCGGCGTGGAATGACGAAGTGCATGTGCGCGCCAACCGTGCGCTGTACCGCGAGAAGTTCGACGCGGTGCTGGAAATCCTCAGCCCGGTGATGGATGTGCAGCGTCCGGATGGCAGCTTTTACCTGTGGCCGAATGTGCAGGGTGACGATGCGGCGTTCTGCCGGGACCTGTTTGCCGAAGAACATGTGACCGTGGTGCCTGGCTCGTACCTGTCCCGCGAAGTGGCCGGCGTCAACCCGGGGGCCGGTCGTGTGCGGATGGCACTGGTTGCGCCATTAGCTGAATGTGTGGAAGCGGCTGAACGGATTCGCGCATTCATTACGCGTCACAAATAACAACCAACAAGTAACAAGTAACAAATACATTTGCGTGCCAGCCGGCTGGCACGCCTCCTCACCCGAAAGTTACACTTAATAAAACTTCCTCGCTACTTTATACAGTGCCGCAAACCTAGTATTGCGCAATGAACTTTGCCGCCATAAAAACAACATTACAAAACATCCCACAAACATCAAAAGGAATTGATAATGCACCTAAAAAAACTCTGCATAAGCTTGACCACAGAAGACTCTTTCGCCTCCTATGAAGCTGCCATTAACGAGAATCCGGATAATGCGCAAAACGGTGGCAAATCCTTATTTGCCGTAGGTCTCGACAAGAAACTATGGAGCGCCAATCGGACGCTCACCATCTCTTTCCTGGGGAGACCTTCTCAGTCTCTTAAAGATCAGATCAAAGCGCTGATTCTAGAATGGGAGCCACTGGTCAACCTGACTTTAAAGTTCGTTGAAAGTAACGATGGCATCATCAAGATTCAGACCAATGCCAGCCAAAGCGGATCACATATCGGCACTGACGCTCTGCTATATGGCCCAGGTGTACCGACGATGTTCATAGGCCTCCCGCCTACAGACCCTGAATTCAGAGCAATGGTACTGCATGAGTTCGGGCATGCACTTGGACTGCACCATGAACATCTGCACCCCGATGCGAACATCCCATGGAACAAGGCGAAAGTTTATGAGGTTTACGCAAAGCAATATGGCATGTCGAAAGAATTGGTGGATCTCAATATTTTCACACCCATCTCCGAAAACATGACCGTCGGCCCCTACGACGAAACATCTGTCATGCACTATCCCGTGGAAAAGGAACTTACAGACGGCAAGCTGGAAATCCCGGTCAATTCAAATATCAGCGACGAAGATAAACGAGTCATTAAAATCCTTTATCCATCGACGTCGGCCTGAGATCACGCCACCGGCATACCATCTCAGAACCTTTGACGCAGTCTTCAGGCATCGACTATTTGACACTACCCAGGTTGGCTTCGCTCAAATCAAGATCTGCCAACACTTCGCGCAGCACATCATCACCGATCTGGTGATGACGACTCAGGCTGTACAGCTCCAGACGCTGCGCCCGCAGCGCCTTCAGGCGTAAACGCCGCTCCAGCAGATCCATCTGGAACGCCAGCGCCTGCGCCTCGGCGGAGTCGTTGAAGACTTCGAGCTGATGTCGATACTCGGACATGATCCGGGCCTTGAGCTCCGCCGAGAGCGCCGCCTGCGCAGCATCCTGCGGGCCAACCTCTTCAGTTTCCAGGGCATGAATCGCTGCCTCGGCGGTTTTTCGCCAGGCGTCGCGCACTTCCTGGCGACGCTTGTCGTCCGGGCTTTTCTCGATGCCGCGCAACAGCAATGGCAAGGCGATGCAGGCACAAATCAATGACAACAGAATCACCCCGGCGGCGATGAAGATCAGCAGGTCACGCTCGGGGAATGCCTCGCTGCCCATCAACATCGGCACTGACATCACACCCGCCAGCGTCACCGCCCCGCGCACACCGCCGACGGTCAGCAACCAACAGGATCGCGCCGTAGGCACTTGCGTCAAATCGCCCTTGCCACGCAACCGCCGCAGCAGCACCGACAAGCGCCAGATGCTCTGCACCCAGATAAATCGCAACAGCACCAGAGCAAGAAAAATCGCCACCACGTCGAGGCCGCGATACAGCAGCGTCGGCCAGAGCGTGGGCTCGTGGCTGACCACCGCCTTGATGATGTCCGGCAATTGCAGGCCGAGCAGCAGGAAGATCAAGCCGTTGAACGCAAACTCCAGCAACGACCAGACGCTGCGATTGAGCAGGCGCGTGCTGGTTTGGCGCGGCAACAGATCGAGCCAGCTCTGCATCATCCCCGCCGCCACCGCCGAAAGAATGCCCGAGGCTCCCAGTCGTTCAGCCAATACATAGGCGGCGAACGGCAGCAGCAACATGAACACCACGTGGGTGGCCGGATCGTCCCAGCCACGGGCGATCATCCACGCGCGCAAGCGCCCGACCAGCCAGCTCAGCGCCACACCGACCGCCAGCCCGCCGACCGCCACCAGCACGAATGTCAGGCTGGCATTGGCCAACGAAAACACTCCAGTCACTGCCGCCACCAAGGCAAACTTGAAGGTCACCAGACCCGAGGCATCGTTCATCAGCGCCTCGCCTTGCAGGATGTGCATCAACGGCGTCGGCAAGCGGTTCTGGGAAATGGCCGACACCGCCACCGCGTCGGTCGGCGACAGCACTGCGGCGAGGGCGAAGGCCACCGCCAGCGGAATGCTCGGCAACAGCCAGTGAATGAAGTACCCGGCGCCAACCACGGTGAACAGCACCAGACCGACCGCCAGCGTCAGGATCGGCCCGCGCAAATGCCAGAACTCGCGCTTGGGCATGCGCCAACCGTCGGAAAACAGCAGCGGCGGCAGAAACAGAAAAAGGAACAATTCGGGATCGAGCGCCACGTGCAGACCCAGTGTCGGCCAGGCCAACAAGGCGCCAGCAGCGATTTGCACGAGGGGCAGCGGCAGCGGGATGACCCGTCCGACCAGTCGCGAGACACTGACCAGCATCAGCAGGATCAGGACGGTATAAGCGGTTTGCATAAAGCGGAAGTCCCAGACAATCGACAGCGTTGAACTGCCATATTAGCCGCTTAGGATGCGTCTGGCGTTTGCACCTATGTCGCAGCCCTGGCGCAAATCCCCTGTGGGAGCGGGCTTGCTCGCGAAGGCGGTGGATCATTGAGCAATGATTTCGACTGACACACACCTTTCGCGAGCAAGCCTGCTGCCACAGGGTAATCTGCAAGCAGACAAACCTCGGCGCCGCGAAACCGTTTGGTCATGGCATAATCCGACACCATTTTTTTCCAGCACCTGTAAAGGGGGCGATTCCTTGACCGTTTCAAGTAAAACGTTGCACCTTTTCGGCATCAAAGCCTGCGACACCATGAAGAAGGCGCGCACCTGGCTCGATGAACACGCTGTCAGCTACGACTTCCATGACTACAAAACTGCCGGCATCGACCGTGAGCACCTGACCCAATGGTGTGACGAGCACGGCTGGCAAACGGTGTTGAACCGTGCAGGCACGACCTTTCGCAAACTCGACGACGAACGTAAAGCCGATCTCGACCAGTCGAAAGCCATCGAACTGATGCTCGCTCAACCCTCGATGATCAAGCGCCCGGTGCTCGATCTCGGTGACCGAACCCTGATTGGCTTCAAGCCAGACATCTACGCGGCCGCACTCAAGTAAGCAGCCCGTCACTTATTGCTAGAGGTATTCACATGTCCAATTCCCTGTTCAGCATCGCCTTTGGTGTCGGCACTCAGAACCGTCAAGGCGCGTGGCTGGAAGTGTTCTACGCACAGCCCCTGCTCAACCCATCGGCCGAACTGGTCGCCGCGGTGGCGCCGATCCTCGGTTACACCGAAGGCAACCAGGCCATCACTTTCACCACTGCGCAGGCTGCGCAACTGGCTGAAGCGGTGAAAGGCATCGACGCAGTGCAAGGCAAACTGCTGACCCGTCTGGCCGAAAGCCACAAGCCGCTGGTCGCGACCCTGCTGGCTGAAGACGCGCAACTGACCTCGACGCCTGAGGCTTACCTCAAGCTGCACCTGCTGTCCCACCGTCTGGTCAAGCCGCACGGCGTGAGCCTGGCCGGGATTTTCCCGCTGCTGCCGAACGTAGCGTGGACCAGCCAGGGCGCGATCGACCTGAGCGAACTGGCCGAACTGCAACTCGAAGCCCGCCTGCGCGGCGAACTGCTGGAAGTGTTCTCGGTGGACAAGTTCCCGAAAATGACCGACTACGTGGTTCCGGCCGGCGTGCGTATCGCTGACGCGGCACGTCTGCGTCTGGGTGCGTACGTGGGCGAAGGCACCACCGTGATGCACGAAGGCTTCATCAACTTCAACGCCGGCACCGAAGGCCCGGGCATGATCGAAGGCCGCGTTTCCGCTGGCGTCTTCGTCGGCAAGGGTTCGGACCTGGGCGGCGGCTGCTCGACCATGGGCACCCTGTCGGGTGGCGGCAACATCGTGATCAAGGTTGGCGAAGGCTGCCTGATCGGCGCCAACGCCGGTATCGGTATCCCGCTGGGCGACCGCAACACGGTTGAGTCGGGCCTGTACGTGACCGCAGGCACCAAGGTGGCGCTGCTGGACGAGCACAACAACCTGGTCAAGGTTGTGAAAGCACGCGAGCTGGCCGGTCAGACTGACCTGCTGTTCCGTCGCAACTCGGAAACCGGTGCCGTGGAGTGCAAAACCCACAAATCAGCGATCGAGCTGAACGAAGCGCTACACGCTCACAACTAAGTGCCGCTGGCACTTGTGGGAGCGAACCTGCTCGCGAAGCTTTTTGCGTCCATATGGGCGCCTTCGCGAGCAGGCTCGATCCCACAGTGTCTTGCGTACACCCCGCCCAAGTTCACAGGGCTGAACAGATGATGATTCCCTCCCCGTGGCGTGCCGATTTTCCGGCCATCGCCGCCCTGCAACGGCAAGACCAGACCTATCTGGACAACGCCGCCACCACGCAAAAACCCCAGGCTCTACTCGACGCACTGACGCATTACTACGCCAACGGCGCGGCCAATGTGCATCGTGCGCAGCACCTGCCCGGCGCTCATGCGACGCAGGCGTTCGAAGACAGTCGGCTCAAGGTTGCCCAATGGCTGAATGCCGGTGACAGCGGGCAGATCATCTTCACTCACGGCGCCACCAGCGCGCTGAATCTCCTGGCTTATGGCCTGGAACATCTTTTCCACCCGGGCGATGAGATTGTCATCAGCGCCCTGGAGCATCACGCCAACCTGCTGCCGTGGCAGCAACTGGCGCAGCGTCGCGACCTGAAACTGGTGATCCTGCCGCTGGACGCCGACGGCGTGATCGACCTCGGCGCCGCCGTGCGCCTGATCACCCCGCGCACTCGCTTGCTGGCAGTCAGTCAGTTGTCCAATGTGCTCGGTGCCTGGCAACCGCTGCCGGCGCTCCTGGCGATGGCCAAGGCGCAGAACGCACTGACGGTGGTCGATGGCGCGCAAGGTGTGGTGCATGGGCGCCACGACGTGCAGGCGCTGGGTTGCGACTTTTATGTGTTTTCCAGCCACAAGCTGTATGGCCCTGATGGCCTGGGCGTGCTGTTCGGGCGCAACCGGGCGCTCGAGCAACTGAAGCCGTGGCAGTTCGGCGGCGAAATGGTGCTGGAAGCCAATTATCACGACGCGCGTTTCCGCCCTGCCCCACTGGGTTTCGAGGCGGGCACGCCGCCGATTGCCAGCGTGATCGGGTTGGGTGCAACCCTCGACTATCTGGCAGGCCTGGATCAGGACGCGGTGTCGGCCCACGAAGCCGCGCTGCACGACTATCTGCTGCAAGGTCTCGCCGCCCGCAACGGCATTCGCCTGTTGGGCAAACCGCAGTTGGCGCTGGCGAGTTTTGTCGTTGAGGGTGTGCATAACGCTGATCTGGCGCACTTGCTGACCGAGCAAGGCATCGCCGTGCGCGCCGGGCATCATTGCGCCATGCCGTTGCTGAAAAGCCTTGAGCTGGCCGGGGCGATTCGTGTGTCGCTGGCGTTGTACAACGATTCGCAAGACCTGGAACGATTCTTTGAAGCGCTGGATCAGGCACTGGAGTTGTTGCGATGAGCCTGCCGGTTGCCGCTACCGAAGCGCTGCACACCTTCCAGAATGCTGCTGGCTGGGAACAGCGCGCACGGCTGCTGATGCAAATTGGTGATCGCCTGCCACCGCTGGATGACGCGGACAAGTGCGAGACCAACCGGGTTCATGGCTGTGAAAGTCAGGTGTGGCTGGTGGGGGAATTGCAGGACGGCCACTGGCAGTTCAGCGCTGCAAGCGATGCGCGGATGATTCGTGGGTTGGTGGCATTGTTGCTGTTGCGGGTCAACGGCTTGAATACCGAAGAATTGCAGCAGGTCGATCTGCCGGACTGGTTCAATCAACTGGGGTTGTCGCGACAGCTGTCGCCATCGCGCAGCAATGGCCTGAATGCCGTGCTCAAGCGGATGAACGAGCTGGCTGGTTAATCGCTTTCGCGAGCAGGCTCGCTCCCACATGTGAATGCATTCCAATGTGGGAGCGAGCCTGCTCGCGAAGAGGCCTTGAGGCGCCACATTAAATCTGAGGTTTGGCTCGGTCAGCCGGGCGCCGCACACCCGCGACAATCTTGTCCACAGCCTTGGTCGCCGCGACCATGCCGAACGTCGCCGTCACCATCATCACCGCGCCAAACCCGCCGGCGCAGTCGAGCTTCACGCCATCGCCGACAAAACTCTTCTGCAAACAGATGCTGCCATCGGGCTTCGGATAGCGCAGCTGCTCGGTGGAGAACACACATGGCACGCTGTAGTGGCGGGTCACGGTGCGCGAGAAGCCGTAGTCGCGGCGCAGGGTCGAACGCACTTTCGAGGCCAGCGGATCGTTGAACGTACGGTTGAGGTCGCAGACCTGAATCAGCGTCGGATCGATCTGCCCGCCGGCGCCGCCGGTGGTGATGATCTGGATCTTGCGCCGTTTGCACCAGGCAATCAGCGCAGCCTTGGCGTTGACCGCGTCGATGCAGTCGATCACGCAATCGATGTTCGGCGTAATGTATTCGGCCATGGTCTCGCGAGTGACGAAATCGGCCACGGCGTGCACCGTGCAGTCCGGGTTGATCTCGCGCAGACGCTCGGCCATCACTTCGACCTTGGGTTTGCCGACTGTGCTGTCCAGCGCATGCAACTGCCGGTTGGCGTTGCTGACGCAGACATCATCGAGGTCGAACAGCGAAATCTCGCCCACGCCACACCGGGCCATGGCTTCCGCCGCCCAGGAGCCGACGCCACCGACGCCGACAATCGCCACATGGGCCGCACGCAGGCGCTCAAGGCCCTCGATGCCATACAAACGGGCGATGCCTGCAAACCGTGGATCTTCTGTACTCATGACCATTACCCCAAAAACCGGCGCGCATTATAGGGCCGTCGGCGGCCAAGAGCATCTTTGACGCTATGAACGGCGGCCTGCCTGCTTTAATTAAAGCGGTCGCCAACAAAGTTTTCTCTTACAAGCTGTTACTAAAGAACTTAAATCAGGTTGGACTGCCCAATGTCGGGCATTTTCCTGTCCGGTGTACGAGCAGTGAACTGCCGGTGTAGGATTCGCGCCCTTTGCTAGTCAGAAAGCCGCAATACCAACCGATCCTTCGTTCCACAGCCTTTGGAACCCGAAATAGCTATGTCATCGCGTAAATTTGGACTCAACCTGGTGGTGGTTCTGGCAATCGCCGCCCTGTTCACCGGTTTCTGGGCGCTGATCAACCGCCCGGTCTCCGCGCCCAACTGGCCGGAGCAGATCTCCGGTTTCTCCTATTCGCCATTCCAGCAGGGACAATTCCCACAGAAGGATCAGTATCCGACTGACGATGAAATGCGCCGCGACCTGGAGATCATGAGCAAGCTGACGGACAACATCCGTATCTACTCGGTTGACGGTTCCCTGCAGGACATCCCGAAACTGGCGGAAGAATTCGGTCTGCGCGTGACCCTCGGGATCTGGATCAGCCCCGACCAGGAACGCAACGAGCGGGAAATCCAGCGCGCCATCGAACTGGCCAACACCTCACGCAGCGTGGTTCGCGTGGTGGTCGGCAACGAGGCGATCTTCCGCAAGGAAATCACCGCCGAACAACTGAGCGTATTGCTGGATCGCGTGCGTGCAGCGGTGAAAGTACCGGTGACCACTTCCGAGCAGTGGCACGTCTGGGAAGAACACCCGGAACTGGCCAGGCACGTCGACCTGATCGCCGCGCACGTACTGCCGTACTGGGAGTTCATTCCAGTCGACAAGGCCGGGCAATTCGTCTTCGACCGCGCCCGCGACCTGAAAAAGATGTTCCCGAAAAAACCATTGCTGCTGTCCGAAGTGGGCTGGCCGAGCAACGGTCGCATGCGCGGCGGCGCCGATGCGTCGCCGGCAGATCAGGCAATCTACCTGCGCACACTGGTCAACAAGCTTAACCGCCAAGGCTTCAACTACTTCGTGATCGAAGCCTTCGACCAGCCGTGGAAGGCCAGTGACGAAGGTTCGGTGGGCGCTTACTGGGGCGTGTTCAACGCCGCGCGCCAGCAGAAATTCAACTTCGAAGGCCCGGTAGTAGCGATCCCGCAATGGCGCGTGCTGGCCATCGGTTCGGTGGTGCTGGCGCTGCTGTCGCTGACCCTGCTGATGATCGACGGCTCGGCGCTGCGCCAGCGTGGCCGCACGTTCCTGACCTTTATCGCGTTCCTCTGTGGTTCGGTGCTGGTGTGGATCGGCTACGACTACAGCCAGCAATACAGCACGTGGTTCAGCCTGACGGTGGGCTTCCTGCTGGCTCTCGGTGCGCTCGGGGTGTTCATCGTGTTGCTGACCGAGGCGCATGAGCTGGCCGAAGCGGTGTGGACCCACAAGCGTCGGCGAGAATTCCTGCCGGTGGTGGGCGACTCGGACTACAGACCGAAAGTCTCGATCCACGTGCCTTGCTACAACGAGCCGCCGGAAATGGTCAAACAGACCCTCGACGCCCTGGCCAACCTCGACTATCCGGACTTCGAAGTCCTGATCATCGACAACAACACCAAGGACCCGGCGGTCTGGGAACCGGTGCGCGACTACTGCGAAACCCTCGGCCCGCGCTTCAAGTTCTTCCACGTCTCGCCCCTGGCCGGGTTCAAGGGCGGCGCGCTGAATTATCTGATTCCGCACACCGCCAAGGACGCCGAAGTGATCGCAGTGATCGACTCCGACTACTGCGTGCACCCGAACTGGCTCAAGCACATGGTGCCGCACTTCGCCGACCCGAAAATCGCCGTGGTGCAGTCGCCGCAGGATTACCGCGACCAGAACGAAAGCACCTTCAAGAAGCTCTGCTACGCCGAGTACAAAGGCTTCTTCCACATTGGCATGGTCACCCGTAACGACCGCGACGCGATCATCCAGCACGGCACCATGACCATGACCCGCCGTTCGGTTCTGGAAGAACTGGGCTGGGCCGACTGGTGCATCTGTGAAGACGCCGAACTGGGCCTGCGCGTGTTCGAAAAAGGCCTGTCGGCGGCGTACTACCACGACAGCTACGGCAAGGGCTTGATGCCGGATACCTTCATCGACTTCAAGAAACAGCGTTTCCGCTGGGCCTACGGCGCAATCCAGATCATCAAGCGCCACACCCGCAGCCTGCTGCGCGGCAAGGACACCGAGCTGACCCGTGGCCAGCGTTACCACTTCCTCGCGGGCTGGTTGCCGTGGGTTGCGGACGGCATGAACATCTTCTTCACCGTCGGCGCGCTGTTGTGGTCGGCGGCGATGATCATCGTGCCGCAACGGGTCGATCCGCCGCTGCTGATTTTCGCGATCCCGCCATTGGCGCTGTTCGTGTTCAAGGTCGGCAAGATCATCTTCCTGTACCGTCGCGCCGTCGGCGTGAACCTCAAGGATGCGTTCTGCGCGGCGCTTGCGGGCCTGGCGTTGTCACACACCATCGCCAAAGCGGTGCTGTACGGCTTCTTCACCAGTAGCATTCCGTTTTTCCGCACACCGAAAAACGCCGACAACCACGGCTTCTGGGTGGCGATTTCCGAAGCGAGGGAAGAGCTGTTCATCATGCTGCTATTGTGGGGCGCGGCGCTGGGGATCTACCTGGTGCAAGGCATTCCGAGCAACGACATGCGCTTCTGGGTAGCGATGCTGCTGGTGCAGTCGCTGCCGTACGTCGCGGCGCTGATCATGGCGTTCCTGTCGTCACTGCCAAAACCGGCAGCGGAGCCTGAACCGGCACCTGTCGTCTAATTCCTCGACGAAGCACTAAACGGCGGCCAATGGTCGCCGTTTTGCTTTAAGATAACCGCCATTTTGCAGGGCTTGGCGCAATACGGTTTGCTGATCGAACCCAATCCCTGTGAGAGCGAGCCTGCTCGCGAAGGCTTTGTAACATTCAACATCTATGTTGACTGCCAACGCGCCTTCGCGAGCAAGTCCGCTCCCACATTGGCTCTCGCCCACATTCATGATCTCCGGAGTTTTCCATGACGGCCCACGCCGACCTTTCGCCGACCCTCCAACTCGCCATCGACCTGATCCGCCGTCCGTCCGTGACGCCGGTCGATGCCGATTGCCAGAAGCAGATGATGCAGCGCCTGGGCGATGCCGGTTTCACCCTCGAGCCGATGCGCATCGAGGATGTGGACAATTTCTGGGCCACTCACGGCAATGACGATGGCCCGGTATTGTGCTTCGCCGGCCACACCGACGTGGTGCCGACCGGTCCGGTGACCGCCTGGCAGATCGACCCGTTCAACGCAGTCATCGACGAACACGGCATGCTCTGCGGCCGTGGCGCGGCCGACATGAAAGGCAGCCTGGCGTCGATGACCGTGGCCGCCGAGCGTTTTGTCACCGACTACCCGAACCACAAGGGCAAGGTCGCGTTCCTGATCACCAGCGACGAAGAAGGCCCGGCGCACCACGGCACCAAGGCTGTGGTTGAACGCCTGGCGGCGCGCAAAGAACGTCTGGACTGGTGCATCGTCGGCGAGCCGTCGAGCACCACACTGGTGGGTGACGTGGTGAAAAACGGTCGTCGCGGTTCCCTCGGCGCCAAGCTCACCGTTCGCGGCATTCAGGGCCATGTCGCTTATCCGCATCTGGCGAAAAACCCGATCCACCTCGCCGCTCCGGCGCTGGCCGAACTGGCTGCCGAGCATTGGGATCACGGCAACGATTTCTTCCCGCCAACCAGCTTCCAGATTTCCAACGTGAATTCCGGCACCGGTGCGACCAACGTGATCCCGGGCGACCTGGTGGCGGTGTTCAACTTCCGCTTCTCCACCGAATCCACCGTCGAAGGCCTGCAGAAACGCGTGGCCGACATCCTCGACAAACACGATCTGGACTGGCACATCGACTGGGCGTTGTCCGGTCTGCCGTTCCTCACCGAGCCGGGCGCGCTGCTCGACGCGGTGTCGTCGAGCATTCGCGACATCACCGGCCGCGAGACCAAGGCGTCGACCAGTGGCGGTACTTCCGATGGCCGCTTCATCGCGACCATGGGCACGCAGGTGGTTGAACTGGGCCCGGTCAACGCGACCATTCACCAGGTCAACGAGCGCGTGCTGGCGGCCGATCTCGACGTACTGACCGAGATCTACTACCAGACCCTGATCAAGTTGCTCGCCTGATGCTCGCGTGCCCGATCTGCAGTGAACCGCTGAACAGCGTGGACAACGGCGTGGTCTGCCCTGCCGGCCACCGCTTTGACCGTGCGCGTCAGGGCTACCTGAACCTGTTGCCGGTGCAGCACAAGAACAGCCGCGATCCTGGCGATAACCAGGCGATGGTCGAGGCTCGCCGCGACTTCTTGAACGCTGGGCACTATGCGCCGGTGGCCAAACGTCTGGCCGAGCTGGCGGCAGGTTATGCGCCGGCACGTTGGGTCGACATCGGTTGTGGCGAGGGTTACTACACCGCGCAAATCGCCGCGGCCCTGCCAGATGCCGACGGCTACGCACTGGACATCTCCCGCGAGGCGGTGAAACGCGCCTGCAAGCGTAATCCGGCGATCACCTGGTTGATCGCCAGCATGGCCCGCGTGCCGTTGGCGTCGGGCAGCTGCCAGTTTCTCGCCAGCGTTTTCAGCCCCCTGGACTGGGAAGAAGCCAAGCGTCTGCTCAGCGTCGGCGGCGGCCTGATGAAAGTCGGCCCTACCAGCGGTCACCTGATGGAGCTGCGCGAACGCCTCTACGACGAAGTGCGCGAATACACTGACGACAAGCACCTGGCCCTGGTGCCGAAGGGCATGGCGCTGGCGCACAGTGAAACCCTGGAATTCAAGCTGACGCTGGACAAGCCCGAGGATCGCGCCAACCTGTTGGCGATGACACCCCACGGCTGGCGCGCCAGTGCCGAACGCCGCGCCGCCGTGATCGAACAGCCCGAGCCGTTCGTGACCACCGTGTCGATGCGCTACGATTATTTCGTTCTTCAATAACTTTTGGTCTCGGGCGAGTGCCCGGGGCCGGCTAAATCCGCGAATGGATTTTTCAGACCCGCAGTGAGGACATCCATGCGCCAACCGGACATCGAGATTTACCTGAAAGACGCCGACGTCGACCACAAGGCCATTTCCGCCTGGCTGGGCGAAGCCCTTGGCCCGTGCAGCGACTGGGTACAGAAAGGCCAGACCTACAAGTGCAAGGCCGGCAACATTCCGGTGACCTGGCTGCCAAAAGCCGTGGGCAAATGGAACAGCTTGTACCTGGAAAGCGATGCGACTCCATGGGACGACGACATCGCCTGCGCCCGCGCAGCCTTTGCCGCGCTGAACGTCGAAGTGCGTTGCGCGCCGGGAACGTGGGTTGAAGAAGAAGGTGAGGAGACGGCGGATCGCTGGATTCGCATCAGCGCCGACGGTGAAGAAGAGATCACCTGGAAAACCGCTTAAAAGCAAAAGATCGCAGCCTGCGGCAACGCCTACAGCTTGGAATGCATTCCCCTGTAGGCGTTGCCGCAGGCTGCGTTTTTTTGATCTTCAGTTCCAGTTGCCCACCGATTGATCAGCCTTGATGAATTCGAATCGGGCTGACCCGGCCGGGGTCCCGGGCAACGTCAGTTTGATGATCGGAATCGCTTTTCTCGAATGCGTATAGAAGTCCTGCTGATTGAACCTGGCCCCCGCCAAACCATTGTTCGTATAAAAAAACGCCTTGATCGGGATGGTCGAGTGGATGTTCTGCGGCCATGTCGCCAAGCGAATTTCATCCCAGGTATTGAATGACTCGGTCCCCAGTAATTTCATTGCCAGAATGCCTTGGTAAAACGCATTGGCCGCCGCGTTCCCTTGGTTGGCCCGAACGTTGAAACCGCAAGCCCGTTGATATTTCTGCGCACCCGATCCCTGGTTGTAATGCGTCAGCCACCCGGCGGCGGTGGTAATGCCCTGCAACTCACATGAACGGCTGACGGTAGGGAAATTACTGGACACACCGCAGCCCTGATCGGCGCGGATATCAGAGCCGCCGTCCAGAGGAAAAAAGCACAGCACGGGAATATCAGCCGTACCCGCCGGGCGTAGCTGCCGATTGAAAAAGACGATCCCGCTGGTATTCGGATAAATCGACGGAAACGCCTTGAACACCGCGTCCTTGCGCAGATAGAAAAACGATACGCCACCGTTCTGCTGTGACAGCGGACTGGGATTCCAGGCGCGATAAGCCGTCCCGTTAATCGTGGCCCGTAGAATCACACCCGAGCAATCCACTGCAGGCGACGCGGCACTGCCGCAGTTTTGCCGGATATCGGCGTACTGCGCGTTGAGGTCATTGGCTGTTCCTTGCCCGTCGCCTACCGACACCGCACCGACAACCCGGATAGGTAATGGTGACGACGTAATCAGATTGCCCGCCCCACCGACTTTGTAGGTGTACGTCAGGTTGACCGTACGCCCTTTGTTTTCAACCACCCACGCCTTGAGCAATTTGAACGTCAGCGTGCCTGCGGTGGACACGGTCTGCACCGGCGCATCTCGCAGCGCCACGCCCGTCAGGCGTACGCCGACCGTGTCGCGTGGCGCCAGACTCGGATAGTTGACTTGCACGTTGGCGTCGGCGGCCAGGGTGTCGGCGTTCAATTCGCCGGCGGGGGCTTCGACCACCTTGAACACACTCTGGCCCTGAGCCCCAATCACACGAATGCTCAATGGCGCTGAAGTGATCAAGTTGCCCGCCCCACCGACTTTGTAGGTGTACGTCAGGTTGACCGTACGCCCTTTGTTTTCAACCACCCACGCCTTGAGCAATTTGAACGTCAGCGTGCCTGCGGTGGACACGGTCTGCACCGGCGCATCTCGCAGCGCCGCGCCCGTCAGGCGTACGCCGACGGTGTCGCGTGGCGCCAGACTCGGGTAGTTGACTTGCACGTTGGCGTCGGCGGCCAGGGTGTCGGCGTTCAATTCGCCGGCGGGGGCTTCGACCACCTTGAACACGCTCTGGCCCTGAGTGCCCACCACACGGATGCTCAATGGCGCTGAAGTGATCAGATTGCCGGCCCCACCGACTTTGTAGGTGTACGTCAGGTTGACCGTACGCCCTTTGTTTTCAACCACCCACGCCTTGAGCAATTTGAACGTCAGCGTGCCTGCGGTGGACACGGTCTGCACCGGCGCATCTCGCAGCGCCACGCCCGTCAGGCGTACGCCGACGGTGTCGCGTGGCGCCAGACTCGGATAGTTGACTTGCACGTTGGCATCGGCGGCCAGGGTGTCGGCGTTCAATTCGCCGGCGGGGGCTTCGACCACCTTGAACACCGACGGCTGCGCAGCGGAAACACTTTGAACGGTTTCCTCTTGCGGCGATGACAGGACTGTCATCGCTCGCATGGAGGGTTCAGGCACGTTGTCTGTGGAGGTGGGCTGCATCGAACAACCAACGATGCCCAAGACCAGAAAAATCGAAACACTCTTCCACATGACCGCGTCCCTCTTGGTCGGAGCATTACCCTGTCAGCGCTGGTGACAGGGACTGTGTTCCGCGAGGGTAGGCTTGTGGTTAATAAATATTCTACTGTCAGAAATGACAGGTGATTATCCGTACAGCGTCAGTTTCGGTGATGTTCTTTTCACAAGAAAAGATCGCAGCCGCAGGCTGCGATCTTTTGCTCTTGGAAGTTACAGGCCTACGACATCCTCAGCCTGCAAACCCTTCTCCCCCGTCACCACCGCATATTCAACCTGCTGACCTTCAGTCAGCGAGCGATGCCCCTCACCGCGGATCGCGCGGTAGTGCACGAATACATCCACCCCGTCGTCGCGCTGAATGAAGCCGTAGCCCTTGGCGTCGTTGAACCACTTCACGTTGCCGGTTTCACGTGTTGCCATCTGTTCATACTCCTTTTTTATTATTGAACAGGCTTTTCGCAGGAAAGCCTTTGCGGAACGTCAGCCTGCGCCCGACGTCCATAAATGGCCCCGGCGACAGATTGCCGAGTATATGACAGGCGCAAAAAGTCTCAACAGGAGATTACTTCGCCGCTTTTTTGCCGATTTTCGCCCGATACGGCACACTATCAACCGCCCGAGCAAACGCTCGGTTTATCAACTCACGCAGAAGCCGTATGACCCGTTCCCCGTTCCGCCGTCTTGTGTTTGGCACCTTGCGCCGACTGTTGTATCTCTGGGTTCGCTCCGAGACGATCAACCAGTCGTCGTTCACCCTCAACCTCGACCGCAGTCGTCCGGTGTTCTACGTCCTGCAAAACCCCTCGCTTACCGATCTGGCGGTGGTCGACACCGAGTGCACCAAGGCCGGCCTGCCGCGCCCGGTGCTGCCGGTGTCAGTCGGAAACCTGTTGGAGCCGGCGGCGTTCTTCTATCTGACCCCGGACCCAGACTGGCTCGGCCGTCAGGACAAGCGCGGTGCGCCGCCGACCCTGACCCGACTGGTCAGCGCTCTCACACAGAACGCTGCCGAAGACGCGCAGATCATTCCGGTCAGCGTGTTCTGGGGCCAGTCGCCGGATAGCGAAAACAGTCCGTGGAAGCTGTTGTTCGCCGACAGCTGGGCGGTCACCGGACGCCTGCGCCGGCTGCTGAGCATCATCGTTCTGGGGCGCAAGACCCGCGTGCAATTCTCGGCGCCGATCCATCTGCGCGAACTGATCGAACACAACAAGGGCCACGAGCGCACCGTGCGCATGGCCCAACGCATCCTGCGCGTGCACTTTCGCAACCTGAAGGCGGCGGTGATCGGCCCGGACATTTCCCACCGGCGCAATCTGGTCAAAGGCCTGCTCAACCAGCCACTGGTCAAGCAAGCGATCCTCGACGAAGCCGAGCGCGAAAACATCTCTGCGGAAAAAGCCAAGGCCCAGGCCCTGCGCTACGGCAACGAGATCGCCTCGGACTACACCTACACGGCGATCCGCTTCCTCGAAGTGGTGCTGAGCTGGTTCTGGAACAAGATCTACGACGGGATCAAGGTCAACCACATCGAAGGCGTGCAGAAGGTCGCCCAGGGTCACGAAGTGATCTACGTGCCGTGCCACCGCAGCCACATCGACTACCTGCTGCTGTCGTACCTGCTGTTTCGCAACGGCCTGACCCCGCCGCACATCGCCGCAGGCATCAATCTGAACATGCCGGTGATCGGCAGCCTGCTACGGCGTGGCGGCGCGTTCTTCATGCGCCGCACGTTCAAGGGCAACCCGCTGTACACCTCGGTATTCAACGAATACCTGCACACGTTGTTCACCAAAGGTTTCCCGGTCGAATACTTCGTCGAAGGCGGCCGCTCGCGTACCGGGCGCATGCTGCAACCGAAAACCGGGATGCTGGCGATCACGATGCGCAGCTTCCTGCGTTCGTCGCGGATGCCGATCGTGTTTGTGCCGGTGTACATCGGTTACGAACGCGTACTGGAAGGTCGCACCTACCTCGGCGAACTGCGTGGTGCGAGCAAGAAAAAAGAATCGATCTTCGACATCTTCAAAGTCATCGGCGCACTCAAGCAGCGTTTCGGTCAGGTCGCAGTGAACTTCGGCGAACCGATCAAACTGGCGGAATTCCTCGACAGCGAACAGCCGGACTGGCGCCAGCAGGAACTCGGCCCGCAGTACAAACCGGCGTGGCTCAACGAGACCACCAACCGCCTCGGCGAAAAAGTCGCGCAGCACTTGAACGAAGCGGCGGCGATCAACCCGGTCAACCTGGTGGCGCTGGCACTGCTCTCGACCACCCGCCTGGCGCTGGACGATCGGGCCATGGCGCGGGTGCTGGATCTGTATCTGGCGCTGCTGCGCAAGGTACCGTACTCACCACACACAACGTTGCCGGAAGGCGACGGCCGTGCGTTGATCGAGCACGTGAAGGACATGGACCTGCTGTCCGAGCAGAACGATGCGCTGGGCAAGATTCTGTATCTGGACGAGCAGAACGCCGTCCTGATGACCTACTACCGCAACAACGTGCTGCACATCTTCGCCCTGCCGGCGCTGCTGGCGAGCTTCTTCCAGAGCACCTCGCGCATGAGCCGCGAACAGATCCTGCGCTACACCCGTGCGCTGTATCCGTACCTGCAGGCGGAGCTGTTCATTCGCTGGAGCCTGGACGAACTCGACGCGGTGGTCGATCAATGGCTGGACGCATTCGTCGAACAAGGCCTGCTGCGCTTCGAGAAGGACGTGTACTTGCGCCCGGCACCGAGTTCGCGACACTTTGTGTTGCTGACCCTGCTGTCGAAAAGCATCGCGCAGACCCTTCAGCGTTTCTACATGACCGTCTCGCTGCTGCTCAATGCCGGACAAAACAGCATCAGTGCCGAAGAGCTGGAAGACCTGTGTACGGTCATGGCCCAGCGCCTGTCGATTCTGCACGGCCTGAATGCGCCGGAGTTCTTCGACAAGAGTCTGTTCCGCCACTTCATCCAGACCATGCTCGACCTCGACGTGCTGCGCCGCGACGAAGCCGGCAAGTTGAGTTACCACGAGTTGCTTGGCGAACTGGCCGAGGGCGCGGCCAAACGCGTGTTGCCGGCAGAGATTCGCTTGTCGATACGCCAGGTGGCCTTGCATCGCAGTGAAGATGCCGCGGAAACCGCCATAACACCGCCAGCCTGAAACGTGCCGACAACTAACGGGGCGACACTTCGGTTTCCCCGTTAGTTGATCCATGAATTAATAGGCTCCTTCAAATAATCACGATAAGGATATCGAGATGAGCCTGTTACCCGACCGCGCTTCGGCAGTCACTTTAAACTTCAGTTTGCCAGCAGCCTTTCAAATCCCCCTCGACGGTGAGAATGAAACCATTGTCAGTGTCGAGGTGGTTAATCCGAAGTTATCGACACCCGTCAAGGAACAGCGCTTTGCAAGGCTGTTCGAAGATAACTGGAAGTTCGAGTTCCCCCATCCCTATATCGATATTGGCGTGAAGTACCGGATTACTGTCCGGATGTTCCACAACCGCCAACCCTTGCTGCTTGATCAGGAGCACTTTGTCATCGTCAACAAAGTGCCTCATCGCCAGACAGTGCACCTGAGCACGATCGGGCTGTTGTATGTTGAAGCTCAAGAAGCGGAAAACGTCCCGACCGAGGAAACGGTCACCATCAGCCTGCATGAAGCCGACAGTCCAGAAATTGAACTGGCACGCGCCAGCCACGACGAACAGACCGCCACTTCGTTCTATCTGAAATATGACCCGGCAAGTGTCACTCCCGGCAAGCGCTATGCACTCAGTGGCATAGAAAATCGCTACCACCAACGCATTTCGATAACGCCAGGACACGTAGAACTTTCCCCGCCACCACGCGAACAACGCCCGTGGTTCATGCAGGCAATGGCGCAGTGGCTGGAGAACCCCTTACGTTTGTTCACTGACGCTGACAATAAAATCCGCTAGATTTCCATCGGCGCCGGGATTCTTCCGGCGCACATGTCTCAGAGGTCCAGATGAAAAAACTCACCCTTCTTGCCGCTGCCACGCTGTTGAGCGCCTGCCAGTCGACCACCCCCGCCGGCAAAGTCGGCCTCGACGGCGAAGTGTTCTACCTGCAACGCATCGCCCTGCCACCGAGCGCGACCCTGAGCGTAAGCCTGCAAGACGTATCGCTGGCCGACGCTCCGGCCGTGGTGCTCGACGAGCAGAAAGGCCCGGTCAAAGGCCAAGTGCCGTTGCCGTTTCATTTGAGCTACGATCCGGCACAGGTCAAACCCGGCCATCGCTACTCGGTCAGCGCGCGCATCGAAGTCAACGGCGAGCTGATGTTCATCACCACCGAAAACCACGCCGTGCAACTGGACGGCAACGATCCGCAGCCGTTGAAAATCCGCGTCGACGCCATTCGCTAATTGTCTACCAAGGAAGTTGCCATGTTCCGCCCTACCCTTCGCTTCGCCGGCCTGTGTGCGGGCTTGATGATCTGCGCCAACGCGCTGGCGCTGTCGCTCAGCGACCTGTCGCAACAAGACGCCACCGGCGGTCTCAAGGACGCCCTGACCCAAGGCGCGCAACTGGCTGTCAAACAACTCGGCACTCCGGGCGGTTTCAGCAACAACCCGGACGTGAAAATCGAACTGCCAGGCAAACTCGGTAAAGTCGCCGGCAAGATGAAAGCCTTCGGCATGGGCGCCCAGGTCGACGAACTCGAAACCGCAATGAACAAGGCGGCGGAAAACGCCGTGACCCAGGCCCAGCCAATCCTCGTCGACGCCGTAAAGAAAATGACCGTGGCCGACGCCAAAGGCATCCTCAGCGGCGGCAACGACTCGGCCACCCAATACCTGGACAAATCCAGCCGCGAACAAATCCGCGCCAAGTTCCTGCCAATCGTCAAACAGGCCACCGACAAGGTTGGCGTGGCACAGAAATACAACGCCTTCGCCGGCCAGGCCGCGACCCTGGGCGTAGTGGACGCGAAGAGCGCCAACGTCGAAAACTACGTCACCGAGCAAGCGCTCAATGGCCTGTTCGAAATGATCGGCAAACAGGAAGAAACCATCCGTAAGAACCCGGCCGCTGCAGCGACCGGACTGGCGAAGAAGGTGTTCGGCACCCTGTAACTTCCTGCCCAATAAAAAAGCCCGCTGAACCGGTGAAGGTCAGCGGGCTTTTTGTTGGGCGTCAGCCTTGCGGGCCGATTTTATCGAGCACGCGCGACACAAATGCAGAGTGGTCGCTGTACGCAGGTTCGCAGACCGGGACTTCAGCCACCCGGCCCGAAGGTATCCCGCCTGCCATGACAAAGGCATAAAAAAGCGCCCGTTTTCGGATGGTGGACGCTGTGCGTCTGGGGTTTTACCGGGCCGCGAAACCCGGTCGCTGATTTTTGCAGCGACAGACCTGGCTAGACATCGCACGTCCGACGGACAACCTTGTGGGAGGTTCTGGTTATTCGACACCTATTTAAACAGGCCAGAACGATTCGGTGACTGGAAGGCCCTCTTCGCGAGCAAGCCCGCTCCCACAGTTGGCTTGGGTGTGTTCAGGTGGGGATTGGTCGGCTCGTAGGCCGCCTTCGCGAGCAGGCTCACTCCTACAATTGGACTGGGTGTGTTCAGGTGGGGATTGGTCGGCTCGTAGGCCGCCATCGCGAGCAGGCTCACTCCTACAATTGGATTGGGTGTGTTCAGTTGGGGGGTGGTCGGCTCGTAGGCCGCCTTCGCTGGCAGGCCAGCTCCCACAGTTGGAGTGGGTGTATTCAGTTGGAGATTGGTCGGCTGTCAGGCCGCCATCGCGAGCAGGCCAGCTCCCACAATTGGATTTGGGTGTGTTCAGTTGGAGATTGGTCGGCTGTCAGGCCGCCATCGCGAGCAGGCGAAGGCCTGCAGTTTAGATTTGAGTGCACCGCACGCGGCAAAGCCGCCCCACTCAACAGGATGAGCGCAAGCTCGGCTGCAGCTCTTGATCTGCAGGCCCCTTCGGCAGGCTGAGTGGAGGGGTTTATCCGGGGGTGGGAGCGCAGCGACCGTTTGGCGCAGCCAAACACATCGAGAGGAGGTGCAGCGAAGCAAACCGTAGACGATGCCCCCGGATGAAACCCGTAACGAAGGAACCCGAGCCTAAGCGAGGGCCGAACGCCGGGGCCCAGCCTTTTGGTTACTTTTTGGCGTCTGAAAAAGTGACCCGCTGTAAGAGCGGAACCGCCAGCAGCAACCCCCAAAACAACGGATATCCCCCCAATCAACAAGAACCTGGTCGGCCCGAAGGCCGCCAAGGATCAAACCTCCCGACGCACCCGGAACCAGGCCGCATACAAGGCAGGCAAAAACAACAACGTCAAAGCCGTAGCCACAATCAACCCCCCCATGATCGCCACCGCCATCGGCCCAAAAAACACGCTCCGAGACAAAGGAATCATCGCCAGCACCGCCGCCAAAGCCGTCAACACAATCGGCCGAAACCGCCGCACAGTCGCCTCGATAATCGCCTGCCAAGGCCTGATCCCGGAGGCAATATCCTGCTCGATCTGATCCACAAGAATCACCGAATTGCGCATGATCATCCCCGACAGCGCAATCGTCCCCAGCATCGCCACAAACCCGAACGGCTGCCGGAACACCATCAGAAACAGCACCACCCCGATCAACCCCAGCGGCGCCGTCAGAAACACCATCGCCGTGCGCGAGAAGCTGCGCAGTTGCACCATCAGCAACGTCAGCACCACCACAATGAACATCGGCACCCCGGCGTTCACCGAGTTTTGCCCACGCTCCGAATCCTCCACCGTACCGCCAACATCCAGCAGATACCCGTCAGGCAATTCGGCACGGATCGGATCCAGCGTCGGCTGAATCTGCTGCACCAGCGTCGCCGGCTGCTCCTTGCCGTAAATATCGGCACGCACGGTCACGGTCGGCAGACGATTGCGGTGCCAGATGACCCCTTCCTCAAAGCCGTATTCCAACGTGGCAATCTGCGACAAGGCCACACTGCGACCGTTGTCGGTCGGCACCGCCAGGCTCGGCAACAGGGACAACTCGGTACGCTCATGCACCGTACCGCGCAGCAGAATCTCGATCAATTCATTGTCTTCGCGGTACTGACTGACGCTGGAGCCGGTCAGCGAACTCTGAAGGAATTTCGCCAGATTGGCGGTGCTCACGCCCAACGCGCGGGCCCGGTCCTGATCGATGTTCAGGTACACCACCTTGCTCGGCTCTTCCCAGTCCAGGTGCACATTGACCACGTGCGGGTTCTCGCGAACCTTGGACGCCACTTTGCGCGCCAGCGCGCGGACCTCCTCAATGTGCTCACCGGTGACGCGGAACTGCACCGGATAGCCAACCGGCGGGCCGTTTTCCAGACGCGTGACCCGCGAACGCAGGGCCGGGAATTGCTCGTTCAGCGTGCTGATCAACCAGGTGCGCAGGGTCTCGCGCTCCTCGATGTTTTTCGCCAGCACCACAAACTGCGCGAAGCTCGCCGCCGGCAGTTGTTGATCCAGCGGCAGGTAGAAACGCGGCGAGCCGGTGCCGACATACGCCACATAGTTATCGATGCCGGCGTGATCCTTGAGCATCGCCTCCAGGCGTTTGACCTCAGCCGTGGTATTGGCCAGCGACGCGCCTTCGGCCAGTTTCAGATCGACCATCAACTCCAGCCGATTGGAGGCCGGGAAGAACTGCTGCGGCACGAAACGGAACAGCATCACCGACGCGATGAACAGCCCCACCGTCAGCACAATCACGGTCTTGCGGTGCGCCACGCACCACTCCACCAGACGCCGAACGCGCTGATAGAACGGTGTGCCATACGGGTCCGCCTGACCGTCAGCCGTGCCGTGTTTGGCGGCGTGAATCTTCGCCAGATCGGGCAGGAGTTTTTCCCCCAGATAGGGCACGAACATCACCGCCGCCACCCAGGAGGCGAGCAATGCGATGGTCACCACCTGAAAGATCGAGCGGGTGTATTCGCCGGTGCCGGATTGCGCCGTGGCAATCGGCAGAAAGCCGGCGGCGGTGATCAGCGTACCGGTGAGCATCGGGAATGCGGTGCTGGTCCACGCGTAGCTCGCGGCCTTGATCCGGTCGAAGCCCTGCTCCATTTTGATCGCCATCATTTCCACGGCGATGATCGCATCGTCCACCAACAAGCCCAGCGCCAGCACCAGCGCGCCGAGGGAGATCTTGTGCAGGCCGATGCCGAGGTAATACATGCAGGCGAAGGTCATCGCCAGCACCAGCGGAATGGTCAGCGCGACCACCATGCCGGTGCGCACACCGAGAGAGAAGAAGCTCACCAGCAACACGATCGCCAGCGCCTCGACCAGCACCTGGACGAACTCGCCGACCCCGGTTTTCACCGCCGCAGGTTGATCGGACACCTTGCGCAGCTGCATGCCGGCCGGGAGGTTTTTCTGCAGGCGCGAGAACTCACCTTCCAGCGCCTTGCCCAGCACCAGAATGTCACCGCCATCCTTCATTGCCACCGCAAGACCGATGGCGTCTTCGCCCATGAAGCGCATGCGCGGCGCCGGTGGATCGTTGAAACCACGGTGTACGTCCGCGACATCGGAGATGCGGAACGTCCGGTCGCCGACCCGAATCGGAAAGTTCTTGATCTCATCGACCGTCTGAAAATTCCCCGAGACCCGCAGTTGCACACGCTCGCTACCAGTTTCGAAGAAGCCGGCGGTGGAGACCGCGTTCTGCTCTTCCAGTGCTTGCTGCACGGCCGCCAGTGGCAAGCCGAGGGTGGCGAGTTTGACGTTGGACAACTCGACCCAGATCTTCTCGTCCTGCAAACCGAGCAGATCGACCTTGCCTACGTCCTTGACCCGCTGCAGCTGGATCTGGATGCGGTCGGCGTAATCCTTGAGCACCGCGTAGTCGAAACCATCCCCGGTCAGTGCGTAGATGTTGCCGAACGTGGTGCCGAATTCATCGTTGAAAAACGGCCCCTGAATCCCCGGCGGCAAAGTCTGGCGAATATCGCTGACCTTCTTGCGCACCTGATACCAGAGGTCGGGGATGTCCACCGAATGCATGGAGTCGCGGGCAATGAACGTGACCTGGGACTCGCCCGGACGGGAGAACGACACGATGCGTTCGTATTCGCCGGTTTCCATCAATTTCTTTTCGATGCGTTCGGTGACCTGGCGCGAGACCTCCTGCGCGGTCGCCCCCGGCCAGCGGGTCTGGATCACCATGGCCTTGAAGGTGAACGGCGGGTCTTCGCTCTGGCCCAGCTTGGTGTAGGACAAAGCGCCGACGATGGCCAGCAACAGCATCAGGAACAGTACGATCTGGCGATTACGCAACGCCCATTCGGAAAGGTTGAAGCGCATCGGGACTTACTCCTTGTCCGCCAGATGGACCACACGGTTGGAGCGATCCACGGGACGCACCTGCTGACCTTCGAGCAAGACATGAACGCCGGCGGCGACCACCCAGTCGCTGGGGTTCAGGCCTTCGAGCACCGGTACGCTTTTCTCGCCGAACGGGCCGATGCGCACCGGGGTCTTTTTCAACGTGTTGTTGGCACTGACGACCCAGACGTAGGTCGCGCCGTTTTCTGCGGTCAGCGCCGAGAGCGGCACCGACAACGGCACCGCATCGGCCGACTGAACAAATACCCGGGCGCTCTGGCCGAGTTCGGCCGGGACTTTGCCGCTGGTGAACGAGATGCGTGCGGCGAAGGTGCGCGATTTCGGATCGGCCGCCGGCGACAGCTCACGAATCTGCCCGGCAAAGCGCTGGTTCTGCTGCGTCCACAGTTCAACGGTCACTGGCTGGCCGACCTTGAAACGCCCGAAGCTCTGCTCCGGCAGGCTGATCGACACTTCGCGCTCGCCATCGGTGGCGAGGGTGAACACGGTTTGCCCGGCAGCGACCACCTGCCCGACTTCCACCGAACGCTTGGCCACCACACCGTCCTGCGGCGCGCGCAGCACGGCGTAACTGGCCTGGTTGGTCGAGACGTTGAATTCGGCTTTGATCTGCTTGAGGCGGGCTTCGCCGGAGCGGTAGAGGTTTTCCGCGTTGTCGTAGGCGGAACGGCTGACCATCTGCCGCTCCATCAAGGTCTTGTAGCGGTCACGCTCGGCGCGCACCAGGTTCAGATTGGCCTCGGCAGCAGCGACTTGCGCGCGGGTGGCTTCGAGTTGCAGGCGCACGTCCTGCGGATCCAGTTCGGCGAGGGGCTGATCAGCCTTGACGCGCTGACCTTCTTCGACCAGTCGTCGGCTGACTTTGCCGCCGATACGGAACGCCAGATCAGGTTCGTAACGGGCGCGAACCTCGCCAGGATAACTTTCCATCGCCTGCGCCGAAGGCTCTGGCTGCACCACCATGGCCGGTCGAATGCTGACTTGCGCCGCCTCTTCCTGACCGCATGCTGCCAACAAAAAAGCCAGGCTGACTGGCAATGCAAATGGCCACATGAAGTGCAGTGCATGACGGAACATGGTGACGGACCTTTCGCTAATGGTGCTTGGAATATTTATACTGGCCGGTATGGTATTAATAGCAAACTCACCAGTCCAGTATTAAAAGCGAAAAATGTCGAACAATCTTTCAGCTCCAAACGGCCCGGGCCGTCCGAAGGATCCGGCCAAGCGCCGGGCGATCCTCGATGCGGCGAAAACCCTGTTCCTGAGTCACGGCTACGCCAACACCAGCATGGACGCGGTCGCCGCCGAGGCCGGCGTGTCGAAGTTGACGGTTTACAGCCACTTCAACGACAAGGAAACGCTGTTCTCCTCCGCCGTGATGGCCAAATGCGAGGAGCAGTTACCGCCGCTGTTCTTCGAGTTGCCCGCCGGCATCGCCGTGGAAAATGTGTTGCTGAACATTGCCAGGGGCTTTCATCAGCTGATCAACAGCGATGAATCGGTGAATTTGCACCGTTTGATGATGGCGCTGGGCACGCAGGATCCGAAGCTGTCGCAGATCTTCTTCGAAGCCGGCCCCGAGCGCATGGTGCAAGGGATGGAACGGCTGCTGAAACGCATCCACGAAACCGGCGCCCTGAGCATCGACCAGCCGCGCAACGCGGCCGAGCATTTCTTCTGCCTGATCAAGGGCGCGGGGAATTTTCGCTTGCTGTATTGCTGCGGTGAGCCGCTGAGCGAAGCAGCTTCAGAGAGTCATGTGCAGGAAGTGGTGGAGTTGTTCATGCGGGCGTATCGGCCCTGAATTTTGCGCAGTAACGGCTGGCCCCTTCGCGAGCAAGCCCGCTCCCACACTGGATTTGTGAACGACACAGATCAGATGTGGGAGAGTCATGTGCAGGAAGTGGTGGAGTTGTTCATGCGGGCGTATCGGCCGTGAATTTTGCGCAGTAACGGCTGGCCCCTTCGCGAGCAGGCTCGCTCCCACATTTGAAATGCATTCCAATGTGGGAGCGGGCTTGCTCGCGAAGGGGGCGACTTGGTTTTAAGGTTTGAGCGCTTTCTTCGGGTAGATGTCATACCGGCTCGACTTGCCATCCAGCGCATGGCTCGGTTTCGGCCCTTCGATGCATGGTGCCTTGCGCGGGCGCTTGACCACCACGCGGTGGGTCGCCAATGCCAGCGCCGCTTCGAGCAGCGCTGGTGCATCCGGATCATCACCGACCAGCGGCCGGAACAGGCGCATCTCTTTCTTCACCAGTGCAGTCTTCTCGCGGTGCGGGAACATCGGGTCAAGGTAGATCACCTGCGGCGGCTCGCCTTCCCAATTGCGCATGACCTCGATGGAGTTGCCCTTGAGCAGCTTCATCCGCGCGACAATCGGCGCCACGTCGAAATCTTCCGCCGCCCGCGCCAGACCGTCCTCAAGCAGTGCTCCGATCAGCGGCTGGCGCTCGATCAGGCTCATCTCGCAGCCCAGACTCGCCAGCACGAACGCGTCCTTGCCCAGCCCCGCCGTAGCATCCAGCACCCGCGGGCGCACGCCTTGGGCAATGCCGACCGCCTTGGCGATCATCTGCCCGCTGCCGCCACCGTACAGACGCCGATGCGCCGCGCCACCCTCGACGAAATCCACCCGCACCGGCCCCGGTGCATCCGGACCAAGCTGCTGCAGCTGCAAGCCCTGCTCGCCCAGTTGCAAGGCGAACTCGCCGTCGGCCACCTGCATCGGCAGGCCCAGACGCTCGGCCCACTGCTCGGCTTGCGCCTCAAACGTCGGGCCGAGGGCCTGGACATGGATGCGGCAGGCCGCGGGTTGCTCAATCATGAAAACGCGCTCAAAAAAGTTAAGGATCGGCAAAAGGTGGCCGATAAACCAATCAACGCGCATTTTGCCAGAGCTGAGCGTCAACCGAAAAAAATGTCAGGCATTCTTCCCACATCGATTGGCTACATCTCGCCCCATGGCGACTTTAGCCGTCATAACACTCAAGCACTGAGCGGCGTCAGTCACCTGTGGCAGGATTTCTTTGCCCAGGCGCTGGCTGAGCAGACGAGTGATGTGGTGCCGGCCTGTGGCACGTTTCCTCCGGTTGACCTGAACAGCCCTGAAGAACCGACCCTGGGCAGCGAACTGCACGCGCACATCGTCGAGCAGCGTCAGTGCGACGTGGTCGACACTGAAGTGCGTCCGCCAGAACCGCTGTTCCTGCCAATCGCCGAATTCGAAACCGATCTGCTGGACAAGCCGTTCCCGCCGTTCCCGCCAGAAGAACTCAAGGCTCAGCAAGGGCAACAGGACTTCGACAGCAGTTGGGTCCGCCCGATCGTGATCAACAATGGTCAGCCCGTGCCAGAGCCTGGCCCGGCACCGCAGAAGAAGCCGCTGTACCTGCCGATTGCCGAATTCGACCTCGACCTGCTGCAAAAACCTTACCCGCCGTTCCCACCCGAAGAAATCGTCGAGCAACAGAAGGCTCTGGACTTCGATAACGGTTGGGCTCGCCCGATCGTTCTGCAGAACCTCCGCCTGGCCGCCTGATAGCTCAGTAGTATCTTGCCCTGCGCCCCACACTCAGCCTTTGAAAAACTGATTGGCCTTGGCGTACGGCATCGATTGCGCAGTGAAGCCGAAAGTGCCGCTGCGCTGAATTTCTTCAGCCGCGCGGAAAAACTCGCCAAACGCCGCCAGCGCCAATGCCGAACCGGTACTGATGCGCCGCACGCCCATTTCCTCCAGCTCTTGCACGGTCAGTTTCAAACCGCCGGACATCAATACGTTGACCGGTTTCGGCGCCACCGCGCGCACCACTGCCAGCACTTCTTCGGCATTGCGCAAACCCGGCGCGTACAACACGTCGGCACCGGCTTCGGCGAAGGCCTGCAAGCGGCGGATGGTGTCGTGGATATCGGGATTACCGTGCAGGTAGTTTTCCGCTCGGGCGGTCAGGGTGAATGGAAATGGCAGCGTGCGCACGGCAGCGACGGCGGCTTCGATGCGCGCCACGGCGTGTTCGAAGCAATAAATCGGCGCGTCGGCGCGGCCCGTGGCGTCCTCGATCGAACCGCCCACCGCCCCCGCCTCAGCGGCGCGCAACAGGCTTTTGGCGCATTCGGCTGGGTCATCGGCGAAACCGTTTTCCAGATCCACTGCCACCGGCAGATCGGTGGCCGCGACAATCGCCCGGACATTGGCCAGAGTCTCATCGAGACTCAAGGCGCCGTCGGCCTTGCCTTGGGAAAACGCGTAACCGGCACTGGTGGTCGCGAGCGCCTGATAGCCCAGGCTGGCGAGCATCTTCGCGGCCCCTGCGTCCCACGGATTGGGAATGACGAAAATCCCCGGACGCTCATGCAGGGCCTTGAAGGCATGGGCTTTGCGGGCTTGTTCGTGATCGGCTTGGGCGTCCATCGGCAGGCTCCTGGGCAAGAATGAAAATCCGCCTCAGAGCAGGCCAAGTTGCTCGGCGGCGGGTTCTCTGTATAGCTCAGGCAGGGATGGCAGGCCAGGCAAACGTTGCATCAGTTGTGCGTGAAAACGTTGCGCCAGCTTCGCCGCCAGGATGTTGTCGGCGGTGTGCAGGAAGATATACGGCGTACGGCCCTCTTCGATCCACTCGGCGATTTTTGCCACCCACGGCACCAGGAACGGATCGTTGGCCTCAAGCTCGGGATGGCCGATGAAACGCACCTGCGGGAACTGCGTGAATGCCGCCGGACGGGTCGGCACCCGGGGCTTTTTCGATTGCGCGTGGATCACCGAAGACTCGGTCGACAGGCAGCTGAACAGCGCTCGCGGATCAAGGCAGATGCGCTCCACCCCACGGTCCAGCAGCAGGCGATTGAGCAGACGCTCGCTCTCGCCCTTGGCGAAGAACTGCTCATGACGTACTTCCACCGCCAGTGGCCGGTCCAGCGCGTCGATGAACGCGGTCAGTTCCGGCAGTCGATGCGGGGCGAAGCTTTTCGACAATTGCAGCCACAGCGGCGATACACGCTCACCGAGCGGTTCGAGGAGTCTGACGAAGGTTTCGGCGGCGGTCAGTTGCTCGCGCAGGTCCCCGCTGTGGCTGATGTCGCCGGGGAACTTGGCAGTGAAGCGAAAGTGTTCGGGCATGGTCTCGGCCCAACGCTGCACGGTGGCTGGCGAGGGACTGGCGTAGAAGGTCGTATTGCCTTCCACGGCGTTGAACACTTGGGCGTAGAGACTGAGGAAGTCGGAGGTCTTGGCGTCTTCGGGGTACAGATACTCGCGCCAGGCGTTTTCGCTCCAGGACGGGCAACCGAGGTAGTAAGGCAACGCCATCAGATGTACAAGTCGAGGCCCAGCACATCCGCATCCCAATCGACAAAACCGGCGGTGCTCAGGTAGCTGGCCAGGGCCATCGCTACGCTTTTGCTCATCGCGCGGTGATAAATCATGTCTTGCTGACGGGCAGGCAGATTGGCCAGGCGTTGTGCGGAGGCTTTGGCAGCGCGGGCGGCCAGTTGCTCTTCGGTCGGGAATTCCAGCTCGCCGTCGATATCGTCGACGGACTCATCCAGCGCCACGTTGCCTTTGCGAGGCTTGCGCTTGACCGGGTAGGACTGAGAGGAAAGGCCGTCTATACGCATAAATTCATGCTCGGTATCGATGATGGCAATTTAGCGGCACCTGACCGACTTAGCAAATCGCCGAGTGATAACTAGAACACATAAAGCGCAAAAGGTTTAAAGCGCGGGGTTGGAAACTGACGATTGGCAGAATTTGGAATAAGCCCTCCACAATAGAAATCCGGCCTCAGCGAGCCTTGGGAGTGGCGACCTTATCGCGCAGATAAACCGGCTGCGCATCATCGGCCGGGATCGACTCACCGCGTTCCCAGGCAAACCGCGCCAGCGTCAGCAGGTCTTCAGCGTGGGGCAACATAGCGGCGTCCTGACCGCTCGGATTGACCGCGATCCGCTCGCCATAGCCCCAACCGGTACCCGCACCGAACCATGCTCCGCTGGCATCGGCCGGCAGCCCCGCGACTTCCGGCGGCAGCACCGCTTCGGCACCGACCAGGCGCATCTCGCCGGCGGTCTCGCGGTAGCAGCCCCAATACACTTCATCCATCCGCGCGTCGATGGCCGCCGCGACCTGGCTGACGCCGTGCTCGCGATACGCACGCTGCGCCAGCACCGCCAGGTTCGACACCGGCAGCACCGGACGATCCAGCGCAAACGCCAGGCCTTGCACCACACCGATGGCGATCCGCACACCGGTAAACGCGCCCGGACCACGACCGAATGCAATCGCATCCACCGCCTGCAACGTGGTGCCGGCGTCGGCCAGCAGTTGCTGGATCATCGGCAGCAGCTTCTGCGCGTGCAGACGCGGGATCACCTCGTAATGGCTCGTGACCTTGCCGTCATGCAGCAAGGCAACGGAGCAAGCTTCGGTCGCGGTGTCCAGGGCCAGCAAGGTGCTCATCGATGTATCCAAAACAGGTGGGAGAAAAAGTGCGTCAGTATAAACAACTACGGCCCGCAAGCGGGCCGTGGATGATGCAGCGAATCAGCTTTTTCAGCTGAGCGCTTCGAGCACCTTGGCGGTGATCGCTTCGACCGAACCAACACCCGGGATGTGGCTGTACTTCGGTTTGCCGTTGGCAGCGGAAAGCTTCTGGTAGAAGTCCACCAGCGGCTTGGTCTGAGAATGGTAGACCGACAGGCGATGACGCACGGTTTCTTCGGTGTCGTCCTTGCGCTGCACCAGATCGTCGCCGGTAACGTCGTCTTTGCCGGCCACTTTCGGCGGGTTGTAGACGATGTGGTACACGCGGCCGCTGGCCTCGTGAACGCGGCGACCGGCGATACGCTGCACGATTTCTTCGTCTTCAACAGCGATTTCAACCACTGCGTCCAACTCGACACCGGCAGTCACCAGCGCTTCGGCCTGCGGAATGGTGCGCGGGAAGCCGTCGAACAGGAAGCCATTGACGCAGTCTGGTTGAGCGATGCGATCCTGCACCAGCGCGATGATCAGGTCATCCGACACCAGGCCGCCGGCATCCATGATGCTCTTGGCTTGAACGCCCAGTGGAGTGCCAGCCTTGACCGCAGCACGCAGCATGTCGCCGGTGGAGATTTGCGGAATGCCGAATTTCTCGGTGATGAACTTAGCCTGAGTACCTTTACCGGCCCCGGGAGCTCCCAGCAGAATGACGCGCATCGATGTGCTCCTCAATTTTTTATATAGAAAACAACGGGATTCGCCTCTTGGGGCCAATCTCAAAAAAACGGGTCGTGGCCGCACAAACGGCCAAAGGCTGATCAAGATACACAGCAGGCTGCGCCCACACAAGACGCCAAAAGTCGGAGAAACCGGCGCCCGCCGCGACCTTGCGACCCGGTAAGCCAAGTCGCAACCCCATCATTAACTGTCGCCTGCCCGCACTTTCCACCTGTGTACAAAGCGACACCCGGCCTGTGCACCGGGTGCCTGACACCAGCACAAAAACCCTAGCCGGTATTGCGCAAACCGGCGGCAATCCCCGCCACAGACACCAGCAGCGCCTGCTCCACCGGGCTGCCCTGCTCGACATTCTGCTGCCGCGAACGGGCCAACAGTTCGGCCTGCAATAGATGTAGCGGATCAAGATAGGTGTTGCGCAGACGGATGAATTCCAAGGTGTCGGGGCTATGTGCCAGCAGTTGCGACTGACCAGTCAGGCCGAGCACCACCGCGCACGCCTGCGACAATAGGTCGCGTAACTGCGCGCCCAACGGCAGCAAGTCCGGCTCGACCAGACGCTGATCGTAAGACAGCGCAATGTCGGCGTCGGCCTTGGCCAGGACCATTTCCAGCATGTCGATGCGCGTACGGAAGAACGGCCACTGCTCGCGCATCTGTCCCAGCAATTCGCCTTCGCCGCGCTCCAGTGCCTTGCTCAACGCGGTTTCCCAGCCCAGCCAGGCGGGCAACATCAAACGTGTCTGGGTCCAGCCGAAGATCCATGGAATCGCCCGCAGGCTTTCGATCCCGCCGGCGCGGCGCTTGGCCGGTCGGCTGCCCAGCGGCAAGCGCCCCAACTCCTGCTCCGGCGTGGACTGGCGGAAGTACTCGACGAACTGCGGATTCTCCCGCACCACTGCGCGATACGCAGCAACACCGTCAGCGGCCAATTCGTCCATCAGATGCCGCCACTCGGGCGTCGGTGGCGGTGGCGGCAACAGCGTCGCTTCGAGCACGGCGGCCAGATACAGATTGAGGTTCTGCTCGGCGATGTCCGGCAGACCGAATTTGAATCGAATCATTTCGCCCTGTTCGGTGGTGCGGAACCGCCCTGCCACCGACCCCGGCGGCTGCGACAGGATCGCCGCGTGCGCCGGGCCGCCACCACGGCCCACGGTGCCGCCGCGACCGTGGAACAACAGCAGTTCGACTTGCTGTTCGCGACAGATTTCCACCAGACGTTCCTGCGCCCGGTACTGCGCCCACGCCGCTGCAGTAGTGCCGGCGTCCTTGGCCGAGTCGGAATAGCCAATCATCACTTCCTGCGGGCCCTGCAACCTGGCGCGATACCCCGGCAGCAGCAACAGACGTTCCATGACCGGCCCGGCGTTGTCGAGGTCGGCGAGGGTTTCGAACAGCGGTACCACACGCATCGGCCGCAGCACGCCGGACTCTTTGAGCAGCAGTTGCACGGCCAGCACGTCGGAGGCGGCGCCCGCCATCGAGATTACATAAGAGCCCAGCGAGGCGCCCGGTGCGGCAGCGATTTCCTTGCAAGTGGCGAGCACTTCGGCGGTGTCGGCGGACGGTTTGAAATGCGCCGGGAGCAGTGGCCGGCGATTGTTCAGTTCGCGGGTCAGGAAGCCGATGCGTTGTTCTTCGTCCCAGTCTTCATAGCGACCGAGGCCGAGGTAATCGGTGATTTCGGTCATCGCCGAGCTGTGCCGCGTCGAATCCTGACGCACGTCGAGGCGCACCAGGAACAGGCCGAAGGTCACCGCCCGGCGCAGGCAATCGAGCAACGGCCCGTCGGCGATCACGCCCATGCCACACTCGTGCAGCGAGTTGAAGCACAGCTCCAGCGGATCGAGCAGATCGCGGTTGTTGTGCAACACGTCGGCCGGTGCCGGCGTGCTGGCGCTCAGCGAGGCGTGCGCCCAGTTGCGCGTGGCCCGCAGGCGTTCGCGCAATTGCTTGAGCACCGCGCGGTAAGGTTCGGCGCTGTCACCGGCCTTGGCCTTGAGCGCGTCGCTGGCCTGCTGCATCGACAGCTCGGCGGCCAGGTGATCGACATCGCGCAGGTACAGGTCGGCGGCCATCCAGCGCGCCAGCAACAGCACTTCGCGGGTCACCGCAGCGGTGACGTTAGGGTTGCCGTCGCGGTCGCCGCCCATCCACGAGGCAAAGCGAATCGGCGCCGCCTCCAGTGGCAAGCGCAGGCCGGTGGCGGCAAACAACGCCTGATCGGCCTTGCGCATGTGGTTGGGAATCGCCTGCCACAGCGAGTGTTCTATCACCGCAAAACCCCACTTGGCTTCATCGACCGGAGTCGGCCGGGTGCGGCGGATTTCTTCGGTGTGCCAGGCTTCGGCGATCAGTCGTTGCAGGGTATTCTGGATCTGTTCACGTTCGGCGCTGGTCAGGTCGCGATGATCCTGCGCGGCGAGTTGCGCGGCGATCGCGTCGTACTTCTGGATCAGCGTGCGCCGCGCCACTTCGGTCGGGTGCGCGGTCAGTACCAGCTCGATTTCCAGGCGCGCCAGTTGCCGGGCCAGCGATTCGGCGCTGTGGCCTTCATTGCGCAGGCGGGCGAGCAGCTCCGGGAGCACACGCGACTCGAACGGCGCCGGCTGCGACTCTTCGCGGCGATGAATCAACTGGTACTGCTCGGCGATGTTCGCCAGATTGAGAAACTGGTTGAACGCCCGCGCCACCGGGAGCAATTCGTCTTCGCTCAACTGATTGAGGCTGGCGCTGAGTTCGGCGTCCATCGAGCCGCGCCGGTCAGCCTTGGCGCCCTTGCGAATCTGCTCGATCTTGTCGAGAAATTCCTCGCCGTACTGGTCTCGGATGGTGTTGCCCAACAGCTCACCCAGCAGGTGAACGTCCTCGCGCAAGCGTGCATCAATATCGGTCATCAGCAGTTCTCCAGCGGTGATCGGGACGGCTCAGAAACGAATGCTTTGCCCAGAGAGTGCCGCTCTACGGCGCTTCTTACAAGCAGACGACGAAGGGACTTTAAACCTTGGGGCTTGAAGCTAGTCTCAACAGTAAGCCGTACAACGGCTTGCCGCCGGCGCTGCCGGACACTCACCCAGGCCTGCCACGAGCAGGCGCGAATGAGGTCATCATGAAAATCCGTGAACTCGCCCAGCATTGGGAAGAAAACGCCAAAGGTCGCCTGACCGACACCGGCTACACGATTCATCTGGACGTCGAGGCCGCCGCGCGGCTGGCCGCGATTGCCGAGATGTACCCCAAACGCCACCCAGAAGAACTGCTCGGCGAGCTGATCGGTGCCGCGCTTGAAGAGTTCGAGGCGAGCCTGCCGTATGTGAAGGGTTCGACTGTGGTCGCCACCGATGAAGAAGGTGATCCGCTGTACGAAGACGTCGGCCCGACGCCGCGCTTCCTGGCGTTGTCGAGGCGGCATCTGCAGGATTTGTCGGCGGCCGCCGGTAAACAGAAACACTGACACTCCACAGATCAAAACTGTGGGAGCGAGCCTGCTCGCGAAAGCAATATATCAGTCTACTTTGACGGTGACTGGCACACCGCTTTCGCGAGCAGGCTCGCTCCCACATTGACTGTATTTCTGCCTCCAGATCGACGTTTTTTCGGTATTAGAAACACCCGCGCGTACCACTCTGCCCCGCCAAAGTTCCCGGTTTAGAGCCTTGTCCGTTTGGTCAAAAAAATTTGGGGCGATGGGCCATCTTTTCTGAACTTTTAAAAAACGCCTCCGGTCGGAACCAGTAACCACGCCTGGAACGAGCGTTTCAAAAACGCGCTTTCACACGACGCTTGCGGCTCCTCGACCAGGATGGATTTTCGGTTTTATCAGGAGTTAAACAATGGAGTTGAAGACCATGAAGACCCAAACCTCGTTCTCTCACCTGCGCGGTCTGAAACTGGCCGCCCTGGCCATCGGCACCAGCTTCGTTCTGGCCGGTTGCGCCGGGAACCCACCGACCGAGCAATACGCCGTGACTCAATCGGCGGTCAACAGCGCTGTGAGCGCTGGCGGTACCGAGTTCGCTGCGGTGGAAATGAAGCAGGCTCAAGACAAGCTCAAACAAGCCGAAATCGCCATGCACGACAAGAAGTATGACGAAGCGCGCACCCTGTCCGAGCAAGCCGAATGGGACGCTCGTGTAGCGGAACGCAAGGCTCAGGCAGCCAAGGCCGAACAGGCTTTGAAGGATTCGCAGAAAGGTGTTCAGGAACTGCGTCAGGAAAGTCAGCGCACCGTGCAGTAAGCGCGCATCCCGACCGCAAAGCTGAAACTCTTATCGATAGAAAGGACGACAAATTATGCGTAAGCAACTGATGATCCCCGCTCTCCTGGCCGCAAGCGTTGCCCTGGCTGCCTGCTCCACCCCGCCTAACCCGAACCTGGAACAGGCGCGCACCAACTACGCCGGTCTGCAGGCCAACCCGCAGGCGAGCAAAGTCGCAGCCCTGGAAACCAAAGACGCCAGCGATTACCTGGACAAGGCCGACAAGGCTTATCTGGACAAGGAAAACGCCGCCAAGGTTGACCAACTGGCCTACCTGACCAACCAGCGCGTGGAAGTGGCCAAGCAGACCATTGCCCTGCGCACCGCTGAAAACAACCTGAAGAACGCTGCCGCGCAACGTGCCCAGGCCCGTCTGGATGCTCGCGATCAACAGATCAAACAGCTGCAGAACAGCCTGAACGCCAAGCAGACTGATCGCGGTACGCTGGTGACCTTCGGTGACGTGCTGTTCGCCACCAACAAGGCTGACCTGAAATCCAGCGGTCTGGTAAACATCAACAAACTGGCGCAGTTCCTTCAGGAAAACCCTGATCGCAAGGTGATCGTCGAGGGTTACACCGACAGCACCGGCGCGGCGAACTACAACCAGTCGCTGTCCGAGCGTCGTGCGACTTCTGTGCAAGTAGCACTGATCAAGATGGGCGTGGATCCTTCGCGCATCGTGGTTCAGGGTTACGGCAAGGAATACCCGGTTGCCGATAACGGCAGCGTTTCCGGTCGTGCGATGAACCGTCGTGTGGAAGTGACCATTTCCAACGACAACCAGCCAGTGATGCCACGTTCGGCAGTAAGCTCGAACTAAGCATTACGCGGTAACGCAAAAGCCCCGCCTGAGTGATCAGGCGGGGCTTTTTTTGGCCACACACAATGCCCTTGTGGGAGCGGGTTACTGTTCGAGCTGTTGCGGCGTTTCCTGCCCCATGCAGCGCACGGCTTTCTTCTGTGCATTGATCAGCACACCGGTGAGGCCCTTCTGCTCGGTGTCGAACAACACCAGCACGCCATCGATGCATTGCGCCACTTGCGGCGCCGGGTCCAGCGAGACTTTGTAGTCTTCGCCCGGCACGGTCTTGAGCATGGTGAATTCGTTGAGCAGCAGCGCATCCTCGGGTTTGGCGAAGTGCAGGTAGCCGTAGTACCACAGCGCCCCGACGGTGCCGAGGATGCTGCAGATACCGGTGATGATCAGCGGGATGGCGTTACGTTCTTCACTCATTGCGGACTCTCATCTTCAGAATTCGGAGGTTGCGGGTAATTCGGGATCTCGCCCAAGCGGCGCAGGCCGTTGAAATGTTCGGGGTCCTCCAGATAGCGCAGCATCACTTTGCGCCAGACCGGGTCACCGAAGGTCTGCACATGGCCGCCACGGGTCAACTGCAACACCCGCGGGGGCGGCGCAGCTTGATACAGACGGATGCCATTGGAAAGCGGCACCAACGGGTCGTCGATGCTGTGAAAGATCAGCTTGGGCACGTCCTTGAGTTGCGGCATCGCGTTGATGGCGCTGTCGCCGTCCGGCACCAGCCACGACAGCGGCACCTGAAACGGCCAGCTCAGCCACGACGTGCTGAGGGCGTACTGGCCGACGCTGCGGTAACTGGCGGGCACACCGTCGAGCACAAAGGCCTTGAGTTGCTTCTGCCGCTCCGGGTGCTGCACCAGCCAATGCACGGCCATCGAGCCACCGAGGCTTTGGCCGAGCAGGATCAGCGGCTTGCCTTTGACCTCCGGCGCCTGATCCAGCCAGGCGAATGCCGCATCGATATCCTGATAGATGTCCGGCAGGCTCGGTTTGCCCTCCGACAAGCCGTAACCGCGATAGTCCACCAGCAGCACTTGATAGCCGCTTTTCGGCAACCACCAGCTGCCGCCCAGGTGCATCGGCAGATTGCCGCCGTTGCCGTGCAGGTGCAGCACCGTACCTTTGACTTCAACGCCGGGTTTGGCCGGCAGCCACCAGGCGTTCAGCTTGAGGCCGTCAGCGGTGGTCAGGGTGACTGTGCGGTACTCGAGCCTGGCTTTTTCCGGGGTGAAGATCTGGCCAGGCTCGGGGTAGAACAACAGCGAACTGCAACCGCCGAGGGTCAGGAGCAGGCAGAAGATGCCGAGGATTCTCATCCGGTGAAACCTCGCAGAAATCGTGGGCTAAACACAAATCAAAACTGTGGGAGCGAGCCTGCTCGCGAAAGCGGTGTATCAGCCATCATTGATGTTCAATGTGAAATCGCATTCGCGAGCAGGCTCGCTCCCACAGGGGATATAGGTTGCTCAAAGGATGTTGGAGTAATCCGCCTCGATCCGGTCCAGGCTCAAGTGATTGAGGAAGTTGGAGAAGCACATCCACGCCGACAGCGCATTCATGTCGCGAAACTGTTCCGGCAGGTACTTCGGCGGCACCACCAGGCCTTCATCGACCAACTGACGCAAGGTGCGCATGTCCTCAAGCGTAGTCTTGCCGCAGAACAGCAGCGGCACCTGCTCAAGCTTGCCTTTACGCACGGCCAACTGAATGTAGTTGTAAACCATGATAAAGCCCTTGAGGTAGGACAAGTCTTTGGTGAATGGCAGGCCAGTCGGCGTCGAACCACGGAACACCCGGCTGGCGTTGCCATAGCTTTCGGCCATTTCAAAACCCTGCTCGCGGAAGAACTCGAACACCTGCAGGAAGTCCGCGCCCTCCTCGACCATGTGAATGGCGCGGGTGCGGTTGGTCAGTTTGCGCAGGCGACTCGGGTAGGAGGCGAAGGTGATGATTTCCATCAGGATCGCCAGGCCTTCCTGAGTCACCGTCGAGGAGGGTGGGCCTTTGGACAGGAAGGTGCAGATCGGCTGGTTCAAGCCATTGAGCGTGGTGCCCACGTGCACCAGGCCTTCGTGGACTTCCAGCGCGCGTACATCGCGGTCGTTGAACATCGCGTCGGTGCGGATCTTGATGTAGTCGGCCCCCGCCGCCGCGTCGGCCACGATACCGTCGGACTCGAACACGCGGATGGTTTCCTCGGCCTCGCCGAACACCTTGTTCAAACGCGTTTGCAGCAAGTGCACGGCGTCCTTGGCGGTGAGGATTTTCGGTTCGTCCTTCAGGTCGCCACGGCCATCGATGTTGTTCAGGTAGTCGGACATCATCAGGCCGAGGTCGGCCAGGGTCGGGTCACCGGCGTGGAACGCATCGGAGGCGGCGCCGTACAGTTCCTGCGAGATCAGGCCGAAATCCTCGGTGCCGCGCGCTTCGAGCATGCGCACCACCATCCGGTATTCCTTGCACATGCGGCGCATGATCTGCCCGACCGGGTTGAACTGGCCGAGCTGACGGGTGATGTCGCGCTCGATGTTCTGGAATTCCAGTTTGACCTTGCTCGAATCGAAACTCAGTGGGCGGTTGAGGTAGTAGTCGCGATCCACCGCCGGCATTTCCTTGCCCTTGGCCTTGAGAAAACCCTTGCGGATGTTCTCGTCCCACTTCACCGCGTCGAGGACGCGAATCGGCGTCTGCGCCAGCACAATGCGATCGGACAGCGTGCGTATCGTCTGCTGGTAATCGTCCACCCGAAACTCCTGTAGAAAACTGAATTATTTGGCACGGGCCTGGCGTTGATAGCGCGCGGCCTCGACGAATACATCGGAATTGGCCGGGTCGTCGAGGTAAGCAAAGACCTTGTCGAGGCTGCTGTCGACCAGCACGCCGTCGCCATCGTCCTCGGTCTGGAAAGACTGGCCGTCGAGGGCTTGCTGCTTGATCGCCTGATTGATCTGCTCGAGGTCGAGGTTGTACACCACCAGTTCGTGTTTGTCGGTGAGTTCGAACCCGGCGATGGTGTATTGCCCGCCGTAACGTGCCGGCACTTTCGCCGACAGGTACCAGCGACTGCCATGGTGCGACACGGTGAAGGGGTACGCCTCGCGCTCGTGGGGCCTGGCCTTGAACCAGGTGACGGCCTGATAGCGGTCATCGCCGATCCGGGTCAGCTCAAGGTTCATCGGTTCGCCCCAGGCGTTGGTGCTCGACCATTGGCCGAGCAGGCCCTTGGGGGCCGGCTCACTGGCGGACAGCGGCTCCTTGAAGGTCACCAGACAACCGCTGAGCAGCAGGAACGACAGCGCGATCAGCGCGCCACGCCAGGCTTTCATTCAACACTCCCTAGAACCTGAAACACCTTCCCATGTGGGAGCGGGCTTGCTCGCGAAAGCGGTTTCACATTCAACACTTCAGTTGACTGACCCACCGCATTCGCGAGCAAGCCCGCTCCCACAGGGGACCTCCATCGGCTATCAGACCGACGCCAGCACCAGATGCATATAGCGCGTCAGAATCCCGAGCATGTCCTCTTCGGCCAAAGGCTCGGCGTCGTTGAGCAGGCCCTGATATTCCATCCGTCCGATAATCGCCGTCAACACCTTGGCATCCTGCTGCGGTTCGCGCGAGCCCAGTACCTGGAACAACTGGCAGGTGCCCTGTAGCAGAATCTGCTGATGCGAGCGCACCAGAATTGCCAGGCGCGGGTTGAGCAGTGCTTCCTGGCGGAACGCCTGCTCGGCCATCAGATGCTCGCGACGGTTGACCAGTTGCCGGTGTACGTAGTCGGCCATCAGCCGCGCGATATCGTCCGCCAGTTGCGAGCGCGACTCGGGGCTGCCGTCGCCACTGACAACCATCTCGCGCAGCAGGCCTTCGTTGTTGACCCACAGCTTGGCCATGTAGGCCGCGCTGCGTTCGACGTACTGGGCGAAGGTATCGGTGAGCAGGTCATCGATGTCCTTGAAGTAATAGGTGGTGGCTGACAGCGGCACTCCGGCCTCGGCCGCCACCGCCCGGTGGCGCACGGCGCGCACGCCGTCACGCACGACAATGCGCATCGCCGCGTCGAGAATGTCCTGACGACGCTGCTCGCTGCCCTGTCGGCTGGCCTTGCGGCCCTGGTACTGAACACTTTCAGCGACCGCAGTGGCGATACCCGCTGCACCTTCTTGAGCGATTGCAACCATCACGACTGGACTTCCTCTGCTATTTCAAAAGTAACCAATTGATACATTTGTACCAGACAGGCAATAAAAAGCCGCCTGTTTTAGGCGGCTTTTCAACTGAAACGTTTACGCTTGCGGTCGCATGTGCGGGAACAGGATCACATCGCGGATCGACGGCGAGTTGGTCAGCAACATCACCAATCGGTCGATGCCGATGCCTTCACCGGCCGTTGGCGGCATGCCGTACTCCAGCGCGCGAACGAAGTCGGCGTCGTAGTGCATGGCTTCGTCGTCGCCGGCGTCCTTGTCGGCCACCTGCGCCATGAAGCGCTCGGCCTGGTCTTCCGCGTCGTTCAACTCGGAATAGGCGTTGGCGATTTCACGGCCACCGATGAACAGCTCGAAACGGTCGGTGACGTTCGGGTTGTCGTCGTTACGACGCGCCAGCGGCGACACTTCGAACGGGTACTGAGTGATGAAGTGCGGCTGCTCCAGCTTGTGCTCGACCAGCTCTTCGAAAATCATCACCTGCAGCTTGCCCAGGCCTTCGAAGCCCAGCACCTTGGCACCGGCCTTCTTGGCGATGGCGCGAGCCTTGTCGATGTCGTTCAGGTCATCGGCGGTCAGCTCAGGGTTGTACTTGAGGATCGAGTCGAACACCGACAGGCGCACGAACGGCTCGCCGAAGTGGAACACCTTGTCGCCGTACGGCACGTCGGTGCTGCCCAGCACCAACTGCGCCAGTTCACGGAACAGTTCTTCGGTCAGGTCCATGTTGTCTTCGTAGTCGGCGTAAGCCTGGTAGAACTCCAACATGGTGAATTCTGGGTTGTGACGCGTCGAAACGCCTTCGTTACGGAAGTTGCGGTTGATCTCGAACACTTTCTCGAAACCGCCGACCACCAGACGCTTCAGATACAGCTCAGGCGCGATACGCAAGAACATTTCCATGTCCAGCGCGTTGTGGTGGGTTTCGAACGGCTTGGCCGCAGCGCCGCCAGGAATGGTCTGCAGCATCGGCGTTTCGACTTCGAGGAAGTCGCGCTTCATCAGGAAGCTGCGGATGTGCGCGATCACTTGCGAACGCACGCGGAAGGTCTGACGCACTTCTTCGTTGACGATCAGGTCAACGTAGCGCTGACGGTAGCGCTGTTCGGTGTCGGTCAGGCCGTGGTGCTTGTCCGGCAGCGGACGCAGCGACTTGGTCAGCAGACGCACGCTGGTCATTTCCACGTACAGGTCGCCCTTGCCGGAACGGGCCAGGGTGCCTTCAGCGGCAATGATGTCGCCCATGTCCCAGGTCTTGACGGCGGCCAGGGTGTCTTCGGACAGGGTCTTGCGGTTGACGTAGACCTGGATGCGACCGGTCATGTCCTGGATCACCATGAACGAGCCACGGTTGAGCATGATGCGACCGGCAACCTTGACCGGAATTGCAGCCTCGGCCAGCTCTTCCTTGGTCTTGTCCGCGTATTTCTTCTGCAGATCTTCGCAGTAGTTTTCGCGGCGGAAGTCGTTCGGGAAGGCATTGCCCTTGGCGCGCTCGGCAGCAAGCTTTTCCTTGCGCAGGGCGATCAGGGAGTTTTCTTCCTGTTGCAGGGCTTGCGGGTCGAGTTGTTGGTCGCTCATGTCTTTAAATTTTCCATCACAGGTTCGTTGCCCCCAGCCTGCGGCTGGGGATCGCGGGCAGGCCCACTCCTGCAGGGATCGTGTTGAATCAGCGATCCTGCAGCTTATTTCTTACAGCCCCGATTTCAGGCTGGCTTCCAGGTACTCGTCGATGTCGCCGTCGAGCACCTTGTCGCAGTCGCTGCGTTCGATGTTGGTGCGCAGATCCTTGATCCGCGACGCATCGAGCACGTAAGAGCGAATCTGGTGACCCCAGCCGATGTCGGACTTGGTGTCTTCCAGCGCTTGCGACGCGGCGTTGCGTTTCTGCATTTCCTGCTCGTACAACTTGGCCCGCAGCATTTTCATGGCGGTGTCCTTGTTGGCGTGCTGGGAACGTTCGTTCTGGCAGCTGACCACGGTGTTGGTCGGTACGTGAGTGATACGTACGGCCGAGTCGGTGGTGTTTACGTGCTGACCACCGGCACCGGAGGAACGATAGGTGTCGATCCGCAGGTCTGCCGGGTTGATTTCGATTTCCACCTTGTCGTCGATCTCTGGCGAGACGAACACCGCGCAGAACGAGGTGTGACGACGGTTGCCGGAGTCGAACGGGCTCTTGCGCACCAGACGGTGCACGCCGATCTCGGTGCGCAGCCAGCCAAAGGCGTATTCGCCCTTGATGTGCACGGTCGCACCTTTGATACCAGCGACTTCACCGGCCGACAGTTCCATGATCGTCGCGTCGAAACCGCGTTTGTCCGCCCAGCGCAGGTACATGCGCAGCAGGATGTTGGCCCAGTCCTGGGCTTCGGTGCCACCGGAGCCGGCCTGGATGTCCAGGTAGGCGTTGTTCGGGTCCATTTCATGGCTGAACATGCGGCGGAATTCAAGCTTGGCCAGGCTTTCTTCGAGACGGGCCAGCTCGGCGACGACATCGCCCACTGCGCCTTCGTCGTTTTCTTCGACGGCCATGTCCAGCAGGTCGCGGCAATCGGCCAGACCGGCGTTCAGTTCGTCGAGAGTGTCGACGATCTGCGCCAGCGCAGAGCGCTCGCGGCCCAGTTCCTGGGCGTATTCAGGTTTGTTCCAGACACTCGGATCTTCAAGCTCGCGATTGACCTCGGTCAGACGCTCATGCTTTTGATCGTAGTCAAAGATACCCCCGAATAGTTTCGGAGCGCTCGGACAGGTCCTTGATGGTGTTCAGGATCGGGTTGATTTCCATGACGGGCAGCACTCGTTGGCGAACTTTTGAAAGCCGGCGAGTATAACGTAATCACGCTGTCACGGCAGCCCGTCTGGCGGCTGTCGGGGCGAATCACTTGACATGGCCTGACGCAGAACCGCTGTGGGAGCGGGCTTGCTCGCGAAGGCGGCGTGTCAGGCAACCTCTACGTCGAGTGCCAAGCTGCTTTCGCGAGCAAGCCCGCTCCCACCGGGGGTTGTGTGTCTATTCAATACCCACCTGGTTGCGCCCATTGTTTTTCGCCAGGTACAACCCGCGATCCGCCGCCGAGATCAGCAGCCGGCAATCGCTGCCCGCCTGCGGCACCATGGTCGCCAGGCCGATGCTGATGGTCAGGCTCGCCCCGTCACCCGGGGTATTGTGCGGAATCTTCAGGGCCGCCACGGTCTGGCGCAGTTTCTCCGCCACAAGCCGCGCGCCGCCCGGCGAGGTGTTCGGCAACACCAGAGCGAACTCTTCGCCGCCGTAGCGCGCCGGCAGGTCCGACGGTCGGGCGCTGGCGTCGCGGATCGCCGTGGCGACCTTGCGCAGCGCTTCGTCGCCTTCGACATGGCCAAAGCTGTCGTTGTAGGACTTGAAGTAATCGACGTCGATCATCAACAGTGACAACTGGCTCTGATCGCGCAGCGAGCGGCGCCATTCCAGCTCCAGGTACTCGTCGAAGTGCCGGCGGTTGGACAGCCCGGTCAGGCCATCGGAGTTCATCAGGCGTTGCAGCACCAGGTTGGTGTCGAGCAACTGCTGCTGGCTCACGCGCAACGCCCGGTACGCCGCATCCCGTTGCAGCAGGGTCATGTAGGAGCGCGAGTGATAACGGATGCGCGCCACCAGTTCGATGGTGTCCGGCAGTTTCACCAGATAATCGTTGGCCCCGGCAGAGAACGCCGCACTCTTGATCAGCGGGTCTTCCTTGGTCGACAGCACGATGATCGGGATGTCCTTGGTGGCCGGGTGATTGCGGTATTCGCGCACCAGGCTCAGGCCATCGAGGCCGGGCATCACCAGATCCTGCAAAATCACCGTCGGCTTGATCCGTACCGCCTGGGCGATGGCCTGGTGCGGGTCGGAGCAGAAGTGGAAGTCGATATTCTCTTCGTTCGACAGCCCACGGCGCACGGCTTCGCCGATCATCGCCTGATCGTCCACCAACAACACCATGGCGGCGTTTTCGTCGGTTTTAATGTCGTCGATCTGTAAATCATTCATGGGCGGTCACCTGAATACTGCGGGAGCCAGGATTGCGGAAGAAACGGTTCATTTGGGGAATACCTCCAGCAATCGTGGCGCTATCTTTTCCAGTGGACGGATTTCGACAGCTGCATCGATGGCTGCTGCGGCCTTGGGCATGCCGTACACCGCACTGCTTTGCTGGTCCTGCGCGATGGTCAGATATCCCTGCTGGCGCATGAGCTTAAGCCCTTGCGCCCCGTCGCGTCCCATACCGGTCAATAAAACCCCGACGGCATCGCCGTTCCAATAGTTGGCGACGCTTTCGAAAAACACGTCGATCGAAGGTCGGTAGATCTCGTTGACCGGCTCGGCGGTGTAGGCCAGCGTGCCGTTTTTCAATAAGCGAATATGGTGATTGGTGCCCGCCAGCAGCACGGCGCCGGCTTGCGGCGGCTCGCCTTCACGGGCCAGGCGCACGTCCAGGCCACTGGCGCTGGCCAGCCATTCGGCCATGCCGGCGGCGAACACCTGATCCACGTGCTGCACCAGCACGATGGCTGCCGAAAAATTGCGCGGCAGGCCCTTTAGCAGCACTTCCAGCGCCGCGGGCCCGCCGGCAGACGAGCCGATCGCCACCAGCCGCTTGCACGAGCCGGAGCTGCGCGGCGGGACCGGCGCCGGACGGGTACGGTTGGTCTTCTCGCCGATCAGCCAGCCAATGTTGAGGATCTTGCGCAGCAACGGCGCCGCCGCTTCCTGCGCATTGCCGGCACCGAGCGCCGGGGTATCCACCACGTCCAGCGCGCCGTGGCCCATGGCTTCGAAGACCCGGTGTACGTTTTGCTGACGGTTGACCGTGACAATGACGATGGCGCACGGGGTTTCGGCCATGATGCGCCGGGTCGCCTCGACGCCGTCCATCACGGGCATGATCAGGTCCATCAGAATCAGATCCGGGGTATTTTCGGCGCACAGTTGCACCGCCTCGGCGCCATTTCTGGCGACCCAGATCACCTGATGCGCCGGCTCGAAGGCCAGCGCTCGGCGCAGCGCCTCCACCGCCAGGGGCATGTCGTTGACGATTGCGATTTTCATGCCCGCGCTCCTCCAATGAGCTCAACCACTGCATCAAGCAGGGCGTCGTCATGAAAACTGGCCTTGGCTAAATAATAGTCCGCGCCGGCGTCCAGTCCACGACGGCGATCCTCTTCACGATCCTTGTACGAAACCACCATCACCGGCAGCGATTGCAGGCGGTTATCGCGGCGCAGCAGCGTAACCAGCTCGATGCCGTCCATGCGCGGCATGTCGATGTCGGTGATCAGCAAATCGAAGTCCTCCGAACGCAATGCGTTCCAACCGTCCATGCCGTCCACCGCGACCGCCACGTCATAGCCGCGATTGAGCAGCAGCTTGCGTTGCAGTTCGCGCACGGTCAGTGAATCGTCGACCACCAGAATCCGTTTGCGCGCCACTTCAGCGGCCTGATTTCCGTGACGGGCGATGCGTTCCAGGCGCCCGGTATTGAGCAGTTTGTCCACCGAGCGCAGCATGTCTTCGACATCGACGATCAACACCACCGAACCGTCGTCGAGCAACGCCCCGGCGGAAATGTCCTGAACCTTGCCCAGCCGCTCATCCAGCGGCAGCACCACCAGCGTGCGCTCGCCAACAAACCGCTCGACCGCCACACCGTAGATCGCGTCGCGCTCGCGAATCACCACGACCTTGAGGGTCTCGTCGCTGCTCTGGCTCAGTGGGCGATTGAGCAGTTGACTGGCGGCGACCAGCCCGACGTGCCGGCCTTCATGCCAGAAATGCTGGCGCCCTTCGACCTGTACGATGTCCTGCGGCTCCAGATCGCACATGCGCTCGATGTGCGCCAGCGGAAACGCGTAGGCCTCGTCTCCGACTTTCACCACCAGGCTGCGCACCACCGACAGGGTCAGCGGCACCTCAAGATGAAAACGGCTGCCCTCGCCTGCCGTCTGCTCCAGCACCACTGCGCCGCGCAATTGCCGCACCATGTGCTGCACCGCGTCGAGACCGACGCCACGCCCGGACACTTCGGTCACCGTATCGCGCAGGCTGAAACCCGGCAGAAACAGGAACGTCAGCAGTTCCTCTTCGCTCAATTGCGCCGCCGTTTCGGCTGGCGACAGCTGGCGCTCGACGATGCTGCGGCGGACTTTTTCCAGATCGACGCCATTGCCGTCATCGCTCAATTCGAGCACCAGCAAACCGGCCTGGTGCGAGGCGCGCAGACGGATCAGGCCCTCTTCGGACTTGCCCTTGAGCACGCGTTGCTCCGGGGTTTCGATGCCATGGTCGACCGCATTGCGCAACAGATGGGTCAGCGGCGCCTCGAGTTTTTCCAGCACGTCGCGATCGACCTGGGTTTTCTCGCCTTCGATTTCCAGCCGCACCTGCTTGCCGAGGCTGCGCCCCAGGTCTCGGACCATGCGCACCTGACCGGTGAGCACGTCGGCGAACGGACGCATGCGGCAGGCCAGCGCGGTGTCGTAGAGCACTTGCGCGCGCTGGCTGGCTTGCCAGGCGAATTCGTCCAGTTCGGCGTTCTTTTCCGCAAGCAATTGCTGGGATTCGGCCAGCAGGCGTCGCGCATCCTCAAGGGCTTCCTGGGCTTCGAGGCTCAGTGCGTGTTCCTTGAGGTGCACATTGAGACTTTCCAGCGCCCGCAGGCCATTGTTCTGCATGCGCTTGAGGCGCTGCATGGTTGCCAGATGCGGCTTGAGACGCTGGGTTTCGACCAGCGATTTGCTCGACAGATCGAGCAGGCTGTTCAAGCGTTCGGCCGTAACCCGCAGCACGCGCTCGCCACCCTCGGTGGTGCGCTTGTTTTTGCGCGGGGCCGAGTCGGCCATTTCCATGGGAGTGTCGATCACAGACACGGGCGGTGCGGGTGCAACCGGCGCAGGCGCAGGCGTCGGTGCCTGCAACTGCAATTCGGCCATGGGCGGCGCGGCCACCGCCGGTGGCGCCGACGGGTCGAGCAGGCGGCCCATCAACGCCACATACGCCTCGATGTCCGCCGCTTGCGGGGCATTGGCCGGCGTGGCGATACGCATCAACAGATCCGTGCCCTGCAACAACGCATCAATGTGTTCGGGGCGCAGCAACAGTCGCCCTTCCTGGGCACTGACCAGACAATCTTCCATCACGTGGGCGACGCTCACACCGCTGTCGATGCCGACAATCCGCGCCGCGCCCTTGAGCGAGTGCGCCGCGCGCATGCACGACTCCAGATGATCGGCCTGGGTCGGGTTGCGCTCCAGCGCCAGCAGCCCGCTGCTGAGAACCTGGGTCTGGGCTTCGGCTTCGAGGCTGAACAGCTCCAGCAGCGAAGCGTCGCGCATTTGCTCGGGGGTCATGTAAGGCTCCGGGTCACGGCGGACAACAACTGTTCTTCATCCAGCCAACGCAGGCTGCGCCCCCGGAATTGCAGGACACCACGGGTGTATTTGGCGCTGGCCGTGCTGCTGTGTTCACCACCGGCACGCGACGCAGCGTCGAGAATTCGTTCATCGATGGCGTGGATACCATCGACCTCGTCCACCGGCACCACCACCGGCCCACCGTGGGCGGCGATGATCAGCATGCGCGGCATGATCCGCACACCAGTGGCCGGGGCGGCGTTGCCATCCAGATCGAGCAATTCGACCAGCGACAGGCAGGCCACCAGCGCCCCGCGTACGTTCGCCACACCGAGCAAGGCACGTGAGCGCTGATGCGGCAGCGAATGAATGGCCTGCATCGGCGCGACTTCCACCAGACTGCGGGTCGCCAGCCCCAGCCATTCTTCGCCGAGGCGGAACATCAGCAGCGAACGGGTTTTAACGTCGTTTTCAACGGCCACAGCGACCGGATCGCGCTCGTCCTGCTGCAACGCATAACGGTCGAGCAGGCGCGTGGCAGCGGCGGAATACACCGCGCAGTTGCGGCAATGGATATGCTCGGCGAGCAACGGACACGACTTGTCGCCATGAATGCCGATGCGGTTCCAGCAATCATCGATGGCCCGGGCGTCTTCGTGGGTGACGTTCAAGGTGTCGGACGCGATCATCGTTTACGCTCACTGTCGGCGGTGCGGCCGCTGCGCGCGGCGCGTTCCTGCAATCGTCTGGCACCGGCGCTGTCGCCCTGGGCCTGCAGCAAGGCCGCCAGGTGCATCAACGCTTCGGGGTGTTGCGGTTCAAGGTACAAGGCCTTGCGGTAATAACTCTGGGCCTGGAGCGCGGCACCGGCCACGTCGCTGAGCAGGCCGAGCCAGTAGAACACCTGAGCCACCGGTTCGTGGCTGCGCAGGTACTGCTCGCAGGCCGCACGCGCTTCGGCGCTTTTGCCTTCATTGGCCAGCGCGGCGATGTTCGCCAGCAAGGTCGCAGCGTCCGGGTTGGCGCTTTTGCTGCTGACCGGTAGCGGCGCAACGCCGGCAAACGGGCGCTGGCGCACCGGCGCTGGCGGCGGGCTGCGCAACGGTTGGCGCACCGGCAACGGCGTGGTCGTTGGCAGCGCCACGGGTTCGGGCAGCGGCTCAGTGTGTCGGCTGAACGCGAACGACTGCGGGATGCCGATCGAGCGCATCCCCAGACGCCCGAGCAGACTGCCTTCGGCCGGGCCGATGAACAGCACGCCGTCGACATGGGTCAGACGCTTGAGCACTTCGAAAACCTGCTGCTGGGTCGGCTGATCGAAATAGATCAACAGATTGCGGCAGAAGACGAAATCGAACGGCGGCTCGCTGGCCAACAGCGTCGGATCCAGCACGTTGCCGGCCTGCAGGCGCACCTGCTCGCGCACCGTTACGTTGACGCGATGGCCGTCCTGTTCAACGCTGAAATGCCGCTCGCGAAAGTCCAGATCCTGGCCCCGAAACGAGTTCTTGCCGTACAACGCCCGCCGCGCCTTGTCCACCGACAGCGGGCTGACGTCCATACCGTCGACCTTGAACTGATGCGGTTTGAGCCCGGCATCGAGCAAGGCCATGGCAATCGAATACGGTTCCTCGCCGGTGGAACACGGCAGGCTGAGGATGCGCAGTGCGCGCATGTTGTTCAATTCGTCCAGCCGTTTGCGCGCCAGCTTGCCCAGCGTGGCGAAGGATTCCGGGTAACGGAAAAACCAGGTTTCGGGCACGATCACCGCTTCGATCAGTGCTTGCTGTTCGTCCCGCGAGCCTTGCAGCAGTTGCCAGTATTCATCGCTGTGCGCTGCTTGCGACAGCGTCGTGCGCTGGCGCACTGCGCGCTCGATGATCGCCGGTCCCACCGAAGTGACATCCAGACCGATGCGTTCCTTGAGGAAATCGAAAAAGCGTTGGTCGCTGCTCATGACTGCGCCTCAAGCGGCGCCGGAAACAGCAGGCTGCGCACGGCGTCATCCAGCAGATCGTTGACCCGCACCCACTGCACCAGCCCTTGGGCATCTTCGCGCACCGGACCAAGGTACGGCGCCTGGCGGTTGTCCAGGCCATACGGCTGAAAGTCTTCGGGATTGCAGCGCAAGGTGTCGGTCGCCTGCTCAAGGATCAGCCCAAGCCAGCGCGGCGGCTGCAGTTCGTCCGGGCGGTAATGCACCAACACCAGCCGGGTGCTGGTGCGCGCCTCGGCGGGCTGGCCGAAGGTCAAGGCACTGAGGTCGATCGCCGGCACCACCGCGCCGCGATAGGCGAACACCCCGGCCACCCATGTCGGCGCCTGGGCAATCGGCTTCAACGGCAGGCGCGGCAGGACTTCGGCCACTTCGGTGGCGCGCAAGGCGTAACGCTCGTTGCCGATGCGAAACAGCAGGAACAACGCCTGCTTCGCCACCTCTGCGGCGCTGCGTTTGGCGGTGATTTCGCTCATCAGACTTTGAATCGCGAAACGCCGCTGCGCAGCCCGACGGCCACCTGGCTCAGTTCGTCAATGGCGAAACTGGCCTGACGCAGCGACTCGACGGTCTGGCTGCTGGCGTCGCCCAACTGCACCAGCGCATGGTTGATCTGTTCGGCACCGGTGGCCTGGGCCTGCATGCCTTCGTTGACCATCAACACCCGCGGCGCCAGCGCCTGCACCTGATGAATGATCTGCGACAGCTGCTCGCCGACCTGCTGCACCTCGGCCATGCCCCGGCGCACCTCTTCGGAGAACTTGTCCATGCCCATCACGCCGGCGGACACCGCCGACTGGATTTCGCGGACCATCTGTTCGATGTCGTAAGTGGCGACGGCGGTCTGGTCCGCCAGACGCCGCACTTCGGTGGCGACCACGGCAAAACCGCGGCCGTACTCACCAGCCTTCTCGGCCTCGATGGCGGCATTGAGCGACAGCAGGTTGGTCTGGTCGGCAACCTTGACGATGGTCACCACCACCTGATTGATGTTGCCGGCCTTCTCGTTGAGGATCGCCAGTTTGGCATTGACCAGATCGGCCGCGCCCATCACCGAGTGCATGGTGTCTTCCATGCGCGCCAGACCTTGCTGACCGGAACCGGCGAGCACCGAAGCCTGATCGGCTGCGGTGGACACCTCAGTCATGGTGCGCACCAGATCCCGCGAGGTGGCAGCGATTTCACGCGAGGTCGCGCCGATTTCGGTGGTGGTGGCGGCGGTTTCGGTGGCGGTGGCCTGTTGCTGTTTGGAGGTGGCGGCAATCTCGGTCACCGAGGTGGTCACCTGCACCGACGAACGCTGGGCCTGGGACACCAGCGAGGTCAGTTCGGTCATCATGTCGTTGAAGCCGGTTTCCACCGCGCCGAACTCGTCCTTGCGGTCCAGATTCAGACGGCTGCTCAGGTCGCCGGTGCGCATGATTTCGAGGATTTTCACGATGCGGTTCATCGGCGCCATGATCGCGCGCATCAGCAGCAGACCGCAGGCACCGGCAGCCAGCACGGCCACCAACAGCGAGACGAACATGCTGACCTTGGCCGCCGCCACGGCTTCGTCAATGTTGGCCATGGCCTGATCAGCGACTTTCTTGTTCTCGCCGATGATATCGTTGAGTTTCATGCGGCCGGTGTACCAGGCCGGGGTCAGCTTCTCGCTGAACAGCTTGACCGCCTCGGCTTCCAGATTGCGCTTGTGCAGATCGAGTACCTGATCCTGAATCTGCATGTAGGTGTCGTGGTCTTTCTCGAACGCGGCGAATTCGACACGGTCTTCGTCGGTGGTCACGGTGTTGCGGTAGTTGGCCATCTGCTCTTGCAGACGGTTCTCGAACGCCTTGTAGTCCGCCGCATCTTCACTGCTGATGCCCTGCCCTTCCTTGAGACCCAGCAGCTCCTGGGTCTGCAAGTAGCTGTCGACCCACGCACCGCGGATCATCGAGCTGTAATAGACGCCGGGAACCGCATCGTCACGCACGCTGCTTTCACTGGTCTCGATTTTCAGCAGCCGGGAATAGGAAACGACGACCATCAGCAACATGATGGCGATAATCACCGCAAAGCTCGCCAAAATGCGTTGGCGCAACGTCCAGTTCTTCACAGTGAGTCCTCGTGCCTAAGTCGAAATGCGGGGAGTATAGCCGAGGGCGGTGTCTCATTTATAAGACGCTTTTTAACCCTCAGGCCTGCCGAGCGTGGATGGCCGGGAGGCTCTGGGGTGGGACTGTCCGACAATCAGGGGGCTGCGTGCCAGTGCTGAAATGGCAAAAAGGGGCGATGGATCGGTCATTACGGGTGCCGCGAGGCTAAAAACGCAATCGCGAGCAGGCTCACTCCTGCATCGGGAATGTGCTCCCTTGCAGGAGTGAGCCTGTTCGCGCAGGGGCCCGCCGGGTTTACCGCGTTGCCAACCGCACCTGTTTCTCCAGTTCTACCTTCAACCCCGGCTCCAGCTTCAATTGCTTCGCCAATTCATCCAGATAGGCCTTCTCCATAAAGCTCTCTTCGTCCACCAGCATCACACTGGCGATGTACATCTCGGCGGCCATTTCCGGGGTGCTGGCGGCCCGGGCGACGTCGCCAGGGTCGAGGGGCTTGTTCAGTTCGGCGTGCAACCAGTGCTGCAGTTCCTGGTCGTTGTCGAGCCGGGTGAACTCGCCCTCGATCAACTGACGCTCGCGGTCATCGATATGGCCATCAGCCTTGGCGGCAGCGACCAGCGCCTTGAGAATCGCCTGACTGTGTTGCTCGGCTTGCGCGGGCGGCAGTCGATCCAGCGTCTGCGGTTCGGTTTGCGGTGCCGTGCCTTTCTGGGCGTTCCAGTTGCCGTAGGCCTTATAGGCCAGCACACCGAGAGCGGCGAGGCCGCCGTAAACGGCGACTTTGCCGCCGACCTTGCGCGCCTTTTTGCTGCCGAGCAGCAGGCCCATGGCCCCGGCGGCCAGAGCTCCACCGCCCGCCCCCGAGAGCAAGCCACCCAGCGCACCGGAGCCTGAAGACCCGCCAAGCAAACCACCCAGCCCACCAGCCGCCGATTTGTTCTGCGCCCCGCCGGCCTTGTTCTGCAACAGGTCCTGGCCGGATTTGAGTAGTTGATCGAGCAATCCACGGGTGTTCATGTTCCGCCTCCAAACAGGGGTTATTCGGCTCTGTAAGGCCCTCAGCCTAGTTCGAAAGTGCCCTGACACTGCCCGCCAGAGTGCTTCCAGATGTTGCTTGATGCCCCTGTGGCTAATCGCCCCCGTGCGAATCGCTGTGCATCTAAAAAATAGATATACACTCAGGCCAATCGATAAAAACCGCCCACCGGGTAGCCTTCTCATGATGACCCTGCGACAGATCCGTCACTTCATCGCGGTGGCCGAAACCGGCTCGATTTCCGCCGCCGCGCAAACCGCGTTCATTTCCCAATCGACCCTGACCCTCGCTATCCAGCAACTGGAAGAGGAGATCGGCGTCAGCCTGTTCAGCCGCCACGCCAAGGGCATGACCCTGACGCACCAAGGGCATCAATTCCTGCGCCAGGCGCACTTGATTCTGGCCACCGTGGATAACGCCAAGCGCAGCCTGCAACAAAGCACTGATCAGGTCGCCGGGCAGTTGATCGTCGGGGTGACCAGTCTGGTGGCCGGTTATTACCTCGCCGATCTGCTCACCCGATTCCAGCGCGCCTATCCCAACGTGGAAATCCGGGTGATGGAAGACGAACGGCCCTACATCGAGCATCTGTTGGTCAGCGGCGAGATCGATGTCGGCGTGCTGATCCTGTCCAACCTCGAAGACCGTCACGCCTTGCAGACCGAAGTGCTGACCCACTCGCCACATCGTTTGTGGCTGCCGGCCCAGCATCCGCTGCTGGAACACGACAGCATCAACCTCGCCGATGTCGCTCGCGAACCGCTGATTCAATTGAACGTCGACGAGATGGATCGCAACGCCCAACGCCTGTGGCGCGGCGCCGGGCTGCAACCGAAGATCACTTTGCGCACGGCCTCGACCGAAGCGGTACGTAGCCTGGTCGCGGCGGGGCTGGGGGTGTCGATCCAGCCGGACATGACCTATCGCCCGTGGTCACTGGAGGGCGACATCATCGAGGCGCGGCCGATTGCCGACCTTAACCAGACTCTGGACGTCGGCCTGGCCTGGCGCCGTGGCACCGCGCGCCCGGCGCTGGTCGATCCGTTCCTGACCGTAGCGCGCGAGCAGCCTCACGGCGGGCGCAAGCCATCTATTTAATCGAATGCCACCTTCAGTATTTAGAATTTGTCGACCTCGGAGCCGCGCACTAGTCTTGCTGCATCTATAAGACGGTCGGCTCCCGGGCACGGGAGCAACAATGACCACACAAGAAAAGAGATCGCGCAAAATGGCTGGCGTGCAAACCCCGATGTGTACCGCGTTGTTGATCGACGGCGAACTGGTCGCCGGGCAGGGTTTTGTCGAACCGATCCTCAACCCGGCCACCGGAGAAATCCTCACGCACATCGCCGAGGCCAGCACCGAGCAGGTCGAAGCCGCCATCCTTGCCGCTCACCGAGCCTTTGCCGAATGGTCGCGCACCACGCCGCAGCAACGTTCGAACCTGCTGCTCGACATCGCCAACGCCGTCGAAAAACATGCCGACCACCTCGCCCGCCTCGAATCGCTGAACTGCGGCAAGCCGCTGCACCTGGCGCGTCAGGACGATTTGACCGCGACTGTCGATGTGTTCCGTTTCTTCGCCGGTGCCGTGCGTTGCCAGACGGGTCAGCTCAGCGGCGAATACCTGCCGGGTTACACCAGCATGGTGCGTCGTGACCCAATTGGCGTGGTGGCCTCGATTGCGCCGTGGAACTACCCGATCATGATGGCCGCGTGGAAAATCGCCCCGGCCCTCGCCGCCGGCAACACCCTGGTGTTCAAGCCGTCCGAGCACACGCCGCTGTCGATCCTCGCACTGGCGCCGGCACTGGCCCAAATCCTCCCGCGCGGGGTCATCAACATCATCTGCGGTGGCGGCGAAGGGGTCGGCAGCCACCTGGTCGGCCACGCCAAGGTACGCATGGTCTCGCTGACCGGCGATATCGTCACCGGCCAGAAGATCCTCCAAGCCGCGGCAAAAACCCTCAAACGCACGCATCTGGAACTCGGCGGCAAGGCCCCGGTGATCGTCTGCAACGACGCTGACCTTCAAGCGGTGGTCGAAGGCGTGCGCACCTACGGCTACTACAACGCCGGTCAGGACTGCACCGCCGCCTGCCGCATTTACGCGCAGGCCGGAATACACGATCAACTGGTCGCCGAACTCGGCGCTGCGGTCAGCAGCCTGCGTTTCGCCGGCAAACGTGACGCCGACAACGAAATCGGCCCGCTGATCAGCACCCGCCAGCGCGACCGCGTTGCCAGTTTCGTCGAGCGCGCCCTCGGTCAGCCGCACATCGAACGCGTGACCGGTGCGGCGGTGCATTCCGGTGCCGGTTTCTACTATCAGCCGACCTTGCTCGCCGGTTGCAAACAGAGTGATGAAATCGTCCAGCGCGAAGTGTTCGGCCCGGTGGTCACCGTGACCCGTTTCGAGGAACTCTCGCAAGCGGTCGACTGGGCCAATGATTCCGAATACGGCCTGGCTTCGTCGGTGTGGACACAGAATCTGGACAAGGCAATGCAGGTCGCCGCGCGCTTGCAGTACGGCTGCACGTGGATCAACAGCCATTTCATGCTGGTCAGCGAAATGCCCCACGGCGGGCTGAAACGCTCAGGATACGGCAAAGACTTATCCAGTGATTCGCTGCAGGACTACAGCGTGGTGCGGCACATCATGGCCCGCCACGGCCAGCATCTCTGACTACGCTAATAACAAGCCGAAAACGGCATGCTTCACCGCGTTCAAAACTGCCCCGACCATAATTTAAAGAAGAGGGTTCAACCATGTTCGTGCACAAGACCGCACTGCTCAGTGCAATCACCACGGCCTTGCTGGCCAGCGCCAGCCTGCAAGCTGCCGAGCCGTTGAAGGCCGTCGGCGCCGGCGAAGGTCAGCTGGATATCGTGGCCTGGCCGGGCTACATCGAACGTGGCGAGAGTGACAAGGCCTATGACTGGGTGACCGGTTTCGAGCAGGAAACCGGCTGCAAGGTCAACGTGAAAACCGCCGCCACTTCCGACGAAATGGTCAGCCTGATGGCCAAGGGTGGTTACGACCTGGTCACCGCGTCGGGCGATGCGTCGTTGCGGTTGATCGTCGGCAAACGTGTGCAACCGATCAACACCGCGTTGATCCCGAACTGGAACACCCTCGACCCGCGCCTCAAGGATGCGCCGTGGTACGTGGTCAACAAGCAGACCTACGGCACCCCGTACCAGTGGGGCCCGAACGTGTTGATGTACAACACCAACGTGTTCAAGACGCCGCCGACCAGCTGGAACGTGCTGTTCGATGCGCAGAACTTCCCCGACGGCAAGCCGAACAAGGGCCGCGTGCAGGCGTATGACGGGCCGATCTACATCGCCGACGCGGCGCTGTACCTGAAGACTGCCAAGCCTGAATTGGGGATCAAGGACCCATACCAACTCACCGAAGCCCAGTACAAAGCCGTGCTCGATCTGTTGCGTGCGCAGCAGCCGCTGATCCACCGCTACTGGCACGACACCACGGTGCAGATGAGCGACTTCAAGAACGAAGGCGTGGTCGCCTCCAGCGCCTGGCCGTATCAGGTCAACGGCTTGATCAACGAGAAGCAGCCGATTGCCTCGACCATTCCGAAAGAGGGCGCCACCGGCTGGGCCGACACCACCATGCTGCACGCCGAGGCCAAGCACCCCAACTGCGCGTACAAGTGGATGGACTGGTCGCTGAAACCGAAAGTCCAGGGTGACGTGGCGGCGTGGTTTGGTTCGTTGCCGGCCGTTCCCGCGGCGTGCAAGGAGAGCGAACTGCTCGGCGCCGAGGGTTGCAAGACCAACGGTTTCGACCAGTTCGACAAGATCGCCTTCTGGAAAACCCCGCAGGCTGAAGGTGGCAAGTTCGTGCCATACAGCCGCTGGACTCAGGACTATATCGCGATCATGGGCGGCCGCTAACAGTCATTCCGGTAGCTACTGCGCGTCGACTTTGCCCCGTTGACCTTTATCAAAAGCAAAACTGAAATTCGAAAGACTGATTTTTCAGAAGTCCAGGCAGGGCCGCTGCGACGGCCCGTGCCTTTTTGGAGTACCGCACCATGACACTTGCAGTCCAGTTCACCAACGTCTCCCGGCAATTCGGCGAGGTGAAGGCCGTTGACCGGGTTTCCATCGACATCAAGGACGGCGAGTTCTTTTCCATGCTTGGCCCTTCCGGCTCAGGCAAAACCACGTGCCTGCGCCTGATCGCCGGGTTCGAACAACCAAGTGCCGGTTCGATTCGCATCCACGGCGCTGAAGCCGCCGGCCTGCCGCCGTATCAGCGCGATGTAAACACGGTGTTTCAGGATTACGCGCTGTTCCCGCACATGAACGTTCTCGACAACGTCGCCTACGGTTTGAAAGTCAAAGGCGTGAGCAAAACCGAGCGCCACAAGCGCGCCGAAGAGGCGTTGGACATGGTCGCCCTCGGCGGTTACGGCGCCCGCAAACCGGTGCAGTTGTCCGGTGGTCAGCGCCAGCGTGTGGCCCTCGCCCGCGCCTTGGTCAATCGCCCGCGCGTACTGCTGCTCGACGAACCGCTGGGTGCACTCGACCTGAAACTGCGCGAACAGATGCAAAGCGAACTGAAGAAGCTGCAACGTCAGCTCGGCATCACCTTCATTTTCGTTACCCACGATCAGACCGAAGCGCTGTCGATGTCCGATCGCGTGGCGGTGTTCAACAAGGGTCGTATCGAACAGGTCGACACCCCGCGCAATCTGTACATGAAACCGACTACCACGTTCGTCGCCGAATTCGTCGGCACTTCGAACGTGATTCGCGGCGATCTGGCGCGCCAGCTCAGCGGCCATCCGCAGCCGTTTTCGATCCGCCCGGAACACGTGCGTTTCGCAGAGGGCCCGCTCGCCAGCCATGAAATAGAAGTCAGCGGCCTGCTCCACGACATTCAATATCAGGGCAGCGCCACACGCTATGAACTGACGCTGGAAAACGGCCAGACCCTGAGCATCAGCCACGCCAACAATCAGTGGATCGACAGCAGCGCGCAACACCAGACCGGCCAGCGCCTGAACGCGCGCTGGGCGCGGGAAGCGATGATTCCGTTGCACGACACCGTTGCCGGCGGGGTGTGACATGAGCACGCTCGCGATGACTCAATCGCCGCCCTTTCGGCGGTTTTCCAACCTGCTCTATCGCAAGCCGAACCTGTATTTGTCGCTACTGCTGGTGCCGCCGCTGCTGTGGTTCGGGGCGATCTATCTGGGCTCGTTGCTGGTGCTGTTGTGGCAGGGTTTCTACACCTTTGACGACTTCACCATGGCGGTCACCCCTGACCTGACCCTGGCGAACTTTGCCGCGCTGTTTCAGCCGTCGAACTTCGACATCATCCTGCGCACGCTGAGCATGGCCATCGTGGTGTCGATCGCCAGCGCCATCGTCGCCTTCCCGATTGCCTACTACATGGCGCGCTACACCACCGGCAAGACCAAGGCGTTTTTCTACATCGCGGTGATGATGCCGATGTGGGCCAGTTACATCGTCAAGGCCTACGCCTGGACATTGCTGCTGGCCAAGGGCGGTGTGGCGCAGTGGTTCGTGCAGCATTTGGGGCTGGAGCCGGTGTTGCAGTTCATTCTGGGGATTCCCGGTGTGGGTGGCAGCACCTTGTCGACCTCGCACCTGGGGCGGTTCATGGTGTTTGTGTACATCTGGCTGCCGTTCATGATCCTGCCGATTCAGGCTTCGCTGGAACGCCTGCCGCCGTCGCTGTTGCAAGCCTCCGCCGACCTTGGCGCGAAGCCGCGACAGACCTTTATGCAGGTGATTGTGCCGCTGTCGATTCCCGGGATTGCGGCGGGCTCGATCTTCACGTTCTCGCTGACGTTGGGTGACTTCATCGTGCCGCAACTGGTGGGGCCGCCGGGTTACTTCGTCGGCAGCATGGTTTATGCGCAGCAAGGTGCGATCGGCAATATGCCAATGGCCGCGGCGTTCACGCTGGTACCGATCGTGCTGATCGCCATCTACCTGTCCATCGTCAAACGACTGGGGGCCTTCGATGCACTCTGACAAAGCATCCATAGGGCTGAAAATCGCAGCCTGGGGCGGGTTGGTGTTTCTGCACTTCCCGATCCTGATCATCTTCCTTTACGCCTTCAATACCGAGGAAGCCGCGTTCAGCTTCCCGCCGCAAGGCTTCACGTTGCACTGGTTCAGCGTGGCGTTTTCGCGGCCGGACGTGCTGGAAGCGATCAAGCTGTCTTTGCAAATCGCTGCCATCGCCACATTGATTGCGATGGTGCTCGGCACACTGGCTTCGGCAGCGTTGTACCGCCGCGATTTCTTCGGCAAACAAGGCATTTCGCTGATGCTGATCCTGCCGATTGCGTTGCCGGGGATCATCACCGGCATCGCCTTGCTGGCGACGTTCAAGACGCTGGGGATCGAACCGGGGATGTTCACCATCATTGTCGGCCACGCGACCTTCTGCGTGGTGATCGTCTACAACAACGTCATCGCCCGCCTGCGGCGTACTTCGCACAGTTTGATCGAGGCCTCGATGGACCTCGGCGCCGACGGCTGGCAGACCTTCCGCTACATCATCCTGCCAAACCTGGGCTCGGCATTGCTGGCCGGCGGCATGCTGGCGTTTGCGCTGTCGTTCGACGAAATCATCGTCACCACGTTTACCGCAGGCCATGAGCGCACATTGCCGCTGTGGTTGCTCAATCAACTGAGCCGCCCACGGGATGTGCCGGTGACCAACGTCGTCGCGATGCTGGTGATGATGGTGACCATGCTGCCGATTCTGGGCGCGTATTACCTGACGCGCGGTGGCGAGAGCGTCGCGGGCAGCGGCGGGAAATAAACGAATAACTGAAGAAACCGGACTCCTGTAGGAGTGAGCCTGCTCGCGATGACTGACTGTCATTCAACAGTGGTGTCGACTGTAAGACCGCTATCGCGAGCAGGCTCACTCCTACATTTGAATTCGGTTCGACAGAACAATAAAAGTGTTAGCGAGGACAATGAAATGCAAACCAAACTCTTGATCAACGGCCACCTGGTCAACGGCGAAGGCCCGGCGCAACCGGTGCTCAATCCTTCGCGCGGCGAGGTGTTGGTGGACATCAACGAAGCCAGCGAAGCCCAGGTCGATGCCGCCGTGCGCGCCGCCGACAACGCGTTTGCCGAGTGGTCGCAAACCACGCCGAAAGACCGCTCGTTGCTGCTGCTCAAACTCGCCGACGCCATCGAAGCCCATGGCGCAGAACTGGCCAAACTCGAGTCCGACAACTGCGGCAAACCCTACAGCGCCGCGCTGAATGACGAGATTCCGGCGATTGCCGACGTGTTTCGTTTCTTCGCCGGCGCCAGCCGTTGCATGAGCGGTTCGGCCGGTGGCGAATACCTGCCCGGCCACACCTCGATGATCCGCCGCGACCCGGTGGGCGTGATCGCCTCCATCGCACCGTGGAATTACCCGCTGATGATGGTCGCCTGGAAAATCGCCCCGGCGCTGGCTGCCGGTAATACCGTGGTACTCAAGCCGTCGGAACAAACCCCGCTGACCGCGCTGCGTCTGGCCGAACTGGCGTCGGAAATCTTCCCGGCTGGCGTACTCAATCTGGTGTTCGGGCGGGGGCCTACCGTTGGCAGCCCGCTGGTCACGCACCCGAAAGTGCGCATGGTCTCGTTGACCGGCTCCATCGCCACGGGCGCCAACATCATCTCCAGCACCGCCGACAGCGTTAAGCGCATGCACATGGAATTGGGCGGCAAGGCGCCAGTGATCATCTTCGACGATGCCGATATCGATGCCGCAGTCGAAGGTATTCGCACCTTTGGTTTCTACAACGCCGGGCAGGATTGCACCGCTGCTTGCCGCATCTACGCGCAACAAGGCATCTACGACAAGTTCGTCGAGAAACTCGGCGCGGCAGTCAGCAGCATCAAGTACGGCTTGCAGGATGATCCGTCGACCGAGCTGGGGCCGCTGATCACCGCGCAGCATCGCGACCGCGTCGCCGGGTTTGTCGAGCGTGCGGTGGCGCAATCGCACATTCGTTTGATTACCGGTGGCAAGGCTGCCGAGGGCAATGGTTTCTTCTTCGAACCGACGGTGCTGGCCGATGCGCAGCAGGACGACGAAATCGTCCGTCGCGAAGTGTTCGGGCCGGTGGTGTCAGTGACCAAATTTACCGATGAAGCGCAGGCGCTGGAATGGGCCAACGATTCGGACTACGGCCTCGCCTCCTCGGTGTGGACGGCGGATGTAGGACGCGCGCATCGCCTGTCGGCACGTTTGCAGTACGGCTGCACCTGGGTGAACACGCACTTCATGCTTGTCAGCGAAATGCCGCATGGCGGTCAGAAATTGTCCGGTTACGGCAAGGACATGTCCATGTATGGGCTGGAGGACTACACCACGGTTCGGCATGTGATGTTCAAGCACTAAACGTCAAAAGCTTCGCGAGCAAGCCCGCTCCCACATTTGAAACGCGTTCCCCCTTGGGAGCAAGCCTGATCGCGAAGGCGTCACCCCGGTTTCAGGAAGGAAACCGGCTCTGCGCACCACCAGGATTCAACACCTGACAATAACTACCGACCCGGGCGGCGCTCCCAAGGCCCCGCCACGGCCTCGGCCATCCGAAATCTGCCGATTTCACGGAGCAAACACACATGAGTGCCTCACCCGATCTCTCCGCCGCCGTTGCCGACAGCGATGCCGAACAACTGCGCAAACTGGGCTACACCTCGAACTTCAACCGCAGCATGAGCCTGTGGGAAAACTTCGCTCTAGGCTTCACTTATCTGTCACCGGTCGTAGGGGTTTATACCCTGTTCGGCCTGTGCCTGGCCGCCGGTGGCCCACCGATGTTCTGGGCCTATTTGCTGGTCGGTTGCGGCCAGTTGCTGGTGTGCCTGATCTTCGGCGAAGTGGTCTCGCAGTTTCCGATTTCCGGCGGTGTGTACCCGTGGGCGCGACGTCTGGTGGGCAAGAAATGGGCGTGGATGGTGGGCTGGATCTACTCCATCGCCCTGTGCGTGACCATCGCCGCCGTTGCCGTCGGAGCCGGCCCGTATCTGGCCGCCATGATGGGCTTTGAGCCGAGCAACAACACCAACATCGTCATCGCTCTGGTGCTGACCTTGTTCGCCACGCTGGTCAATCTGAGCGGCACCAAAGTGCTGGCACGCATCGCCATGTTCGGCTTCCTCTGTGAACTGGTCGGCGCAGTGATCGTTGGCGTCTACCTGCTGGTCTTCGAACGTCACCAACCGCTGAGCGTGCTGTTCAATACCTTCGACATCCGTGTTGACGGCTCGTACCTGCCGGCCTTCCTCACCGCGTCATTGGCGGGGATGTTCCTCTATTACGGCTTCGAGGCCTGCGGCGACGTCGCCGAAGAAACCCCGAACCCGAGCGCAAAAATCCCGGTGGCCATGCGCATGACCATCTACATCGGCGGCATCGCGGCGATGTTCGCCTGCCTGGCGCTGATCCTCGCCGTGCCGGACATGCAAGCGGTGATCAACGGCACCGACAAGGACCCGGTCACCACCATCCTCAACAACGCCTTCGGTCCGATCGGCTCGAAAGTGGTGATGGGCGTGGTGATGATTTCCTTCATCTCCTGCGTCATCAGCCTGCAAGCGGCGGCGAGCCGTCTGCTGTACTCCTACGCCCGCGATGAAATGGTCATCGGCAGCCGACTGCTGAAAAAGATTTCTCCTGCGACCCAAGTGCCCGTCGCCGCGTTGTTCGTGTCCGGCGTCCTGCCCGCGCTGATCATCGCCCTTGGCTTCTTCCTGCAAGACGCGGTGGCAACCATCGTCAGCTTCGCCGCCATCGGCATCTACCTCGCGTTCCAGATGATCGTGCTGGCCGCGCTGTACGCCCGCAGCAAAGGCTGGAAACCCAGCGGCAAATTCACCCTCGGCGCATGGGGCTGGCCGGTGAACCTCGGCGCGCTGGTGTACGGCGTCGGCGCAATCATCAACATGGCCTGGCCGCGTACGCCGGATGCTGCGTGGTACATCAACTATGCAATGGTGCTGAGCACGGCCATCGTGATTGGCCTGGGGCTGGTATACATGTGGATTGGCAAGCCGTACGACCATGGGAAGGCGCCGGCTGGGGATGCGTGGAAGGTAAGTCGCTAAGAGTTTTTGATCCCGGCACTGACCAGGTGCCGGGGTTCAGGAAAGCGAGAACAAAACATCAAAAAGAAAGCTCTGCCTGATCGTGCTTCAACAAGGAAATACGGTCGAACAGTTTGATTTTTTCGTTGGCTTTTTGCTTGGCGTGATCGGACATGAAAGCAATCAACTCTTCGAGCTGATTGACGTCTCCGACCACTTTGAATTCCTTTTCCTTGTTGACGTGGAGTCGACTGTTCTGGCGGGCCACTGCCCAAGGTTATTCCGCGGCGTTGAACCGCTGCAGAACACCGTGGTTCTGGATCGTTCGAGGCTCAACAGGTACTCGTGAATGGAAGTATCGGCGCCACCTGCATCACCCACCACCACTTCAAAATCCCCATCGCCGATGCCGACGCAGGCAATTTGATTGATCTGGCCACCGTAAAAGCCATAGGGTTTTCACCATCCCTCCGCCAGCGCTAGAACCGCGAAACACTGCGCATCGCATCCACCAGATACCTCATCGCAATCCGGTCGCTCTCCGACAACTCGCGATAGCGCTCTACCAGTTTCAATTCCTCGGAGCTCAATCGACGCCTTCTGCGTCCGATGCTCAGGCAGGGAAAGATGCCGAGCATTTCGGTGATGTCTTGTACTTTTGCCATGGACGATGTCCTTCTCTAATACGTCAAAGAACTGCTTGATCACCACATCGCCCTGCCCCTTACAGCAGCGCCGCGTGCCCTGCCGGTCGGGCCGGCCATGCCCATAGAACAGGAAGTTAATCGGTGCTGAAAAGCTGTTTTTAGAGTAATTAGTCGAGAAAAGCAGATATGCCCTGTAAATCAGAAAGGCTTGTCAGATATTTAACCGACATGTCTTGTTTCATTGACACACTGGCGCGGTGAATCAACGAATTTTGCAACGCGAGCGAACCGTTTAAGCTAGCGGGCATCTGTTTATAGTCCGTTGCGTTTGGCCGAAGGCTTGTCCGAACCGTTATTTCTGATCCAGCACGTGCCAGGAAAGGCGCGGGATTGCTCACGACAGGTTGTATTTATGCACCGCAGGAATTTGCTCAAAGCGTCGATGGCCATTGCGGCTTATACCGGTCTCTCGGCTTCCGGCCTGCTGGCCGCCCGTGCCTGGGCGGCCAACGGCGGTGCCGCCGATGGCGAGGCCCAGGCTTTCGACTTCGAAGCGCTCAAGCGCCAGGCCAAGCAATTGGCCGGCTCGGCCTATCAGGACACTAAACAGGTGCTGCCGCCAACACTGGCGACCATGACCCCGCAGAACTTCAACGCGATCCGCTACGACGGTGATCATTCGCTGTGGAAAGAGAACAAGGGTCAGCTGGATGTGCAGTTCTTCCACGTCGGCATGGGTTTCCGTCAGCCGGTGCGCATGTACAGCGTCGATCCCAAGACCCGTACCGCCCGCGAAGTGCATTTCCGCCCGACGCTGTTCAACTACGAGAACACCTCGGTCGACACCCAGCAGCTCAAGGGCGACCTGGGCTTTGCCGGCTTCAAACTGTTCAAGGCCCCGGAGCTGGATCGCCACGACGTGGTGTCGTTCCTCGGCGCCAGTTATTTCCGCGCGGTGGACGCCACTGGCCAATATGGCCTCTCGGCCCGTGGCCTGGCCGTCGACACCTACGCGAAGAAGCGCGAAGAATTCCCTGACTTCACCAAGTTCTGGTTCGAAACCCCGGAGCAGAACGCCACGCGTTTTGTGGTCTACGCCCTGCTCGATTCGCCGAGCGCCACTGGTGCGTATCGCTTCGACATCGATTGCCAGGCCGAGCGCGTGGTAATGGAGATCGACGCCCACATCAACGCACGTACCGCCATTGAACAACTGGGCATCGCACCGATGACCAGCATGTTCAGCTGCGGCACCCACGAACGCCGCATGTGCGACACCATTCACCCGCAGATCCACGACTCCGATCGCCTGGCGATGTGGCGCGGCAACGGCGAGTGGATCTGCCGACCGTTGAACAACCCGGCGACCCTGCAATTCAACGCGTTTGCCGATACCGATCCGAAAGGCTTCGGTCTGGTGCAGACCGACCACGAATTCGCCAACTATCAGGACACCGTCGACTGGTACAGCAAGCGCCCGAGCCTGTGGGTCGAACCGACCACCGCGTGGGGTGAAGGCTCTATCGATCTGCTGGAAATCCCTACCACCGGCGAGACTCTCGACAACATCGTTGCGTTCTGGACGCCGAAGAAACCGGTGGCGGCCGGTGATTCGCTGAATTACGGCTACAAGCTCTACTGGAGCGCCCTGCCGCCAGTCGGCACGCCGCTGGCGCGGGTGCATGCGACACGCTCTGGCATGGGTGGATTCGTCGAAGGCTGGGCACCGGGCGAGCATTACCCGCCGGTCTGGGCCCGTCGTTTCGCCGTGGACTTCACCGGTGGCGGCCTGGATCGCCTGCCGCAAGGCACCGGGATCGAGCCCGTGGTGACGTGCTCCAACGGCAAGGTGCAGGATTTCAGCGTGCTGGTGCTGGATGACATCAAGGGGTACCGGATCCTGTTCGACTGGTATCCGACCAATGACAGTGTTGAGCCGGTCGAACTGCGGTTGTTCATCCGCACCAATGACCGCACGTTGAGCGAGACCTGGTTGTACCAGTACTTCCCGCCGGCGCCGGACAAGCGCAAGTATCCTTGATGATTTGAGGCGCCTGCGCGGGCCTCTTCGCGAGCAAGCCCGCTCCCACATTGGATCTGGGTCGATCACACAGTTTGTGACCGATACAGAGCCACAGTGGGAGCGGGCTTGCTCGCGAAAGCGTCAGCACATTCACCCTCGGAAATTGAAGGTACTGCGTCAGTTCAGCGGGCAATACAGATGAATGTCGTTGGGCTCCTGATCAAACAACTCGGGATCCGCCTGATCAACCAACCGGCAGCCCTGGCGCTGATAGAACTCCACGGTATTGCGCGACTCGGTGGCTGAGACATACAACGCCTCGGCACCGAATCGCCGCCCCTGCTCACAGGCCAGCGCAAACAACTTCGCCCCCAGACCCTGCCCACGACAGTCGCGGCTGATGTGCAGGAATTTCAACTGCCGCATGCTCAGTCTCTGATTGTGGATAACCCGGCTGTCCACAACCACCGCCGCGACCAGCGCCTGCCCATCGAAAGCCCCATACAACCAACCACCTCGCCGCAAGCACTCCTCCAGCGTCCGTGCGTTTTCTTCGGCTTCGCCCTCGGGCCAGCCGCGCATGTCGAAATGCGCCGGGTAAAGCACCAGCACGCCGTTTTCCAGGCGATAGCAGTGCTCTACCAGCTCGCTGCGGTCGATCTGCGCCAGCAACGGCAAGTCGTGTTCGGTCAGTTCCCGTTCGATCAACATGCTCGACTTCCTTGGCAAATGGCAGGCCAGAAAAAACCCGCCGGTTCAATGGCGGGTTTTTATAAACGTTACTCAGGCCTGGAATCAATCACGCAGATCGGATTCGTGAATCGGCTGATCACGATGGGTCGCACGCTGGTATTGCGCCGGCCACACCGCTTTGCGCCCGCCCAGATCATCGTCGGCGTGCAACGGCCAGTACGGGTCACGCAGCAGCTCGCGGGCGAGGAAGATGATGTCGGCCTGGCAGGTGCGCAGAATGTGCTCGGCCTGCGCCGGTTCGGTAATCATGCCCACGGTGCCAGTGGCGATGCCTGACTCCTTGCGCACCCGTTCGGCGAAGCGCGTTTGATAACCCGGCCCGACCGGTATTTCGGCGTTGGCGGCGGTGCCACCGGACGAGACGTCAATCAGATCCACCCCCAGCGCCTTGAGACGGCGTGCCAGTTCCACGGTTTCATCCGGGTTCCAGCCGTCCTCCACCCAGTCGGTGGCCGATACGCGCACGAACACCGGCAACTCTTCCGGCCATACCTCGCGAACGGCCTCGGTGACTTGCAGCACCATCCGAATGCGGTTTTCGAACGAACCACCGTATTGATCGCGGCGCTGATTGCTCAGCGGCGAAAGAAACTGATGCAGCAGATAACCGTGGGCGGCATGCACCTCGACCACACTGAAACCTGCAGTCAGCGCGCGCTTGGCAGCGGCGACGAAGGCTTGAATGACCTCGCCGATCTGCGCTTCATCAAGTTGTTTCGGTTGTGTGTGTTGCGGGTCGAAGGCGATGGGCGATGGCCCAACCGGGGTCCAGCCGCCATCGTCCAGTTTGACGCTGCCATGCTTGCCGAGCCACGGCCGATGGGTGCTGGCCTTGCGCCCGGCGTGGGCCAGTTGAATGCCGGCGACTGCGCCTTGGGCGGTGATGAAACGGGTGATGCGTTGCAGCGGTTCAATCTGTTCATCGTTCCACAAACCGAGGTCTTCGGCGGTGATCCTCCCGTCGGCGGTGACCGCCGTGGCCTCGGTGAAGACCAGGCCGGCGCCGCCCACCGCGCGGCTGCCCAGGTGCACCAGATGCCAGTCGTTGGCCAGACCGTCGACGCTGGAATACTGGCACATCGGCGACACGGCGATGCGGTTGGGCAGGGTCAGTTGGCGAAGGGTAAAGGGTTCGAGCAGCAGACTCATGGGGCACCTCTCAAATCAGTGGGCAGGCTCCAGGGTTCTGTTTGAAAAGTCGACGAGTGACAGGAAAAGGTGCAGCACCCGCCCCCGCGGGCAAAACATTCGACAAGACGTCACAAGGCCAATCAAGCAGTGCTTAGAGCCTAGTCGACAACTGGGGATGAGGCAGGGTTCAGAGTGATTCTGTGTGTGAAAGACCGCCTTCGCGAGCAGGCTCGCTCCCACAAGGGCAACACCGTACCGGAGGGAGCGAACATGCTCGCGAATGGGGTCAACGCGGTTCGATGTGGGCAATCATCAATTGCACCGTCTCGTTGCCACGAAATTCGTTGACGTCGAGCTTGTAGGCCAGCTCGACCCATTGAATCGTCGGGTTCGGCCAGACATCACGGTCAATACCAAACGCAATGCCATCCAGCTTCACCGAACCGCACTCGCTTTTCAGCACCACTTTCAGGTGCCGCTCGCCGACCACCCGCTGCTCGACCAACTGAAACACACCATGGAACAGCGGCTCCGGAAAGTGCTGGCCCCAAGGTCCGGCGTGACGCAGGGCGCGGGCCAGTTCGAGGTGGAATTCCTCCACCGCCAGCGTGCCATCCGACAGCATGCGCCCGGTCAGGTCTTCTTCGCGAAGTTGCCGGCGCACCTCGGCGTCGAATGCCTCGGCGAACAGCGCAAAATTCTCCTGCGGCAAGGTCAGGCCGGCGGCCATCGCGTGCCCCCCGTATTTGGCGATCAGGTTCGGATGCTGCGCGGCCACCACGCTCAGGGCATCGCGAATGTGGAAGCCCTGCACCGAACGCCCCGAGCCCTTGAGCAGGCCGTCACCGGCGTCAGCGAAGGCAATGGTCGGGCGGAAATAACGCTCTTTCATCCGCGAGGCGAGAATGCCGATGACGCCCTGATGCCACTCGGGATCGAACAGGCACAGGCCGAACGGCATCGATTCCACCGGCAAGTCCTTGAGCTGGGCCAGCGCTTCACGCTGCATGCCCTGCTCGATGGATTTGCGGTCCTGGTTCATGCCGTCCAGTTGCGCGGCCATTTCCCGCGCCAGGTTGGCGTCGGCGGTCAGCAGGCATTCGATCCCCAGGCTCATGTCGTCGAGGCGTCCCGCCGCGTTCAGGCGCGGGCCGACGATGAATCCCAAGTCGGTGGACGTGATGCGCGCTGCGTCACGCTTGGCGACGTCGAGAATCGCCTTGATCCCCGGCCGTGCGCGCCCGTCGCGAATCCGCTCGAGGCCCTGATGCACCAGAATCCGGTTGTTGGCGTCCAGCGGCACCACGTCGGCGACGCTGCCCAGCGCCACCAGATCGAGCAGTTCGCCGATGTTCGGCTGTGGCTTGCTCTCGTACCAGCCGAGGCTGCGCAGGCGCGCGCGCAAGGCCATCAACACGTAGAAAATCACCCCGACCCCGGCCAGTGCCTTGCTCGGAAACTCGCAGCCAGGCTGGTTCGGGTTGACCAGCGCATCGGCCAGCGGCAGTTCATCACCGGGCAAGTGGTGATCGGTGATCAATACCTTGAGCCCAGCCTTTTTCGCCGCTGCCACACCTTCGACGCTGGAGATGCCGTTGTCGACGGTGATCAGCAACTGAGGCTCGCGGGTCAGCGCGACTTCGACGATTTCCGGCGTCAGGCCATAGCCGTATTCGAAGCGGTTCGGCACCAGATAATCCACATGCGCCGCGCCCAGCAGACGCAAGCCGAGCACGCCGACGGTACTGGCCGTCGCACCGTCGGCGTCGAAGTCGCCGACGATCAGAATGCGTTGACGCTGCTCCAGCGCCGTCACCAACAGCTCCACTGCCGCATCGATGCCCTTGAGCTGCTGGAACGGAATCAGCCGCGCCAGACTTTTATCCAGCTCCGCCTCGGACTGCACACCCCGTGCCGCGTACAAACGGGTCAGCAGAGGTGGCAGGTCACCGAGAAACGGCAGAGTGGCAGGCAACGGTCGAGGATCAATACGCATGGGGTAACGGAAACTTCTCTTGAATACGTGGGATTAATCAGTAGCGACGCCGGATCAGCCGCGCTCGCCTGCCAGCCATTCCAGTTGGACTTCGTGCTGACCACGGTCGTCGGTGACGAAGATCGTGCCTTCGCTGATCATCACGTCCCACTTGATGACGCGTGGCATGTCCTTGGCCAGGGTTTCCAGCACTTCTTGCGGCACGGCGGCGATGTTGACGTTTTTCAGGTTCTTGGCCACCGGTACGACTTTGCCTTCCCACACACGCAGGCTGCCATAGGCCAGCAGGCTGGTGCGCTCGGTGCGACGCGAGCACCAGGTCAGACGATCGGCGTCCGGCTGGCCGACTTCGATCCAGTGCAGGACACGGTCATCCAGGCTCTTTTCCCACAGCGCAGGTTCATCCACGTCCGACAGACCACGGCCAAACGACAGCAACTCGTTGTACCAGAGGGCGTAGGCCAGCAGCCGCACGGTCATGCGCTCTTCGGTTTCCGAAGGGTGACGGGCGATGGTCTGCTTGACGCTCTCGTAGACGTTGCGGTCGAGGTCAGTGAGGTTCAGTTCGAATTTGTAGGTGGTAGACGGCTGGGCCATGAACGGGCTTCTTGATACGAGGAAAGTCGGCAAGTCTAACCGATGCGGTAGGCAATCATCGAATTGATGGCGATCAACCTGCGGCGTCTGACGGCCGGCTATGTTAAAACGCTGTATCCGCTCAGCCTTGTCCTACAGGATTCAGTATGCCGTTCGCCAACAAACCGCTCAGCGGTGTGAAAGTCATTGAATTGGGTACGTTGATTGCCGGGCCGTTTGCCTCGCGCATTTGCGGCGAGTTCGGCGCCGAAGTGATCAAGATCGAATCGCAGGACGGCGGCGACCCACTGCGCAAGTGGCGCAAATTATATGAAGGCACCTCGTTGTGGTGGTTCGTTCAGGCGCGCAACAAAAAATCGCTGACACTGAACCTCAAACACCCCGAAGGCCTGGCAATCCTGAAAAAACTGCTTGGCGAAGCCGACATCCTGATCGAGAACTTTCGCCCCGGGGTGCTGGAGAAACTCGGGCTGAGCTGGGAAACCCTGCACGCGCTGAATCCGAAACTGGTAATGGTGCGCCTCTCGGGCTTCGGCCAGACCGGGCCGATGAAGGATCAACCAGGCTTCGGCGCGGTCGGCGAATCCATGGGCGGTTTGCGCTACATCACAGGTTTCGAAGACCGACCACCGGTGCGCACCGGGATTTCCATCGGTGACTCGATTGCGGCGCTGTGGGGCGTGATCGGTGCGCTGATGGCGCTGCGTCATCGCGAAGTCAATGGCGGGGTCGGCCAAGTCGTCGATGTGGCGCTGTACGAGGCGATTTTCGCCATGATGGAAAGCATGGTCCCGGAGTTCGACGTGTTCGGTTTCATCCGTGAGCGCACCGGCAATATCATGCCGGGCATCACGCCGTCATCGATCCACACCAGCGCCGATGGCAAGCATGTGCAGATCGGTGCCAATGGCGACGCGATCTTCAAGCGCTTCATGCTGATCATCGGCCGCGAGGATCTGGCCAATGACCCGACGCTGGCGAGCAACGACGGGCGTGATACCCGGCGTGACGAGTTGTATGGGGTGATCGACCGCTGGGTCAATTCGCTGCCGCTGCAAAGCGTGCTCGACCTGCTCAATCAGGCAGAGGTGCCGGCCAGCCGGATCTTCAGCGCCGAGGACATGTTCAGCGATCCGCAATACCTGGCGCGCGAGATGTTCCTGCAGGCCAAACTGCCGGACGGCAAGCCTTTCAAGATGCCGGGCATCGTGCCGAAACTCTCTGAGACACCGGGCAGTTCCGAATGGGTCGGGCCTCAGCTCGGTGAACACAATGCGCAGGTACTCCACGATCTTGGCTATGACGAACAGCAGATCGCCCGCTTGCGCGCAGACGGAGCCATTTAAGCTGAACCATCGGCAGACATCGAACGCCAACCGCGCCCACCACTGGTGGACGTGGCGGCTGTTCGGCCTGTTGTTTCTGCTGGCCCTCCCCGCCTGGGCCCAGGCCAAACCGACACTGATCTGGTTAATGCGCGATCTGCCGCCCCTGACCATCTTCGAAGGCCCGAAAAAGGGTCAGGGCGTGATCGATCAATTGCTGCCGATGCTGATCGCCGGCATGCCGCAATACGAACACACACTGATGCGGGTCAACCGCGCCCGCGGCATGCAGATGCTGCACGAGCCGTCTTTCACCTGTGATCCGTCGCTGATCTGGAGCAAGGAGCGTACCCAATGGATCGCTTTCTCCATTCCGGCATTTCGCGCCGTCAGCAATGGCCTGGTGGTCCGTCAGAAAGATCGGGAAGTGCTGGAACCTTATGTGGTCGACGGTGAAGTCGATCTGGCGGCGTTTTTGGCCAAAGCCGAACAAAAGGTCGGGGTCGTGGCCGAGCGCAGTTACGGTGAGTTTCTCGATGCTCTGTTGAAACAGGCACCCGACGGTGCGCTAACCCCCCATTACGGCAACGATGCACTCGGCAGCCTGCTATCGATGCAGCGCCTGGGCCGCCTTCAAGTGGTATTGGGTTATTGGCCGGAGATCCGCTACCAGGCCCATCAGGCGCAAATTGCCGAGGATGAACTGGTGTTCTATCCGATCCAGGGCACGGGCAAATACCTCTCGGGATATGTCGGCTGCTCCGATACGCCCCAGGGCCGGCAGGCCATCACCGAAATCAATCAACTGCTGCGCACACTGCCCCACGAGCACCTGAACGAGCTCTACGCCGACTGGCTGGACCCGGGCATGCGCAGCGATTATCTCGAACAGGCGCGTATGTTTTTCGAGCAACAGACAGCGCAGTAAAAACCTGCGGGCAAAAAGAAACCCCGAGAAGTGGGGAGACGACTCGGGGTTAAACGTGGTCTACATAAAGACCCGTAGCAGCAAGCGACAAGCACCGGAGCACAATGCTTGATCCTGCTGTTATGGGGTCTGACTGACGGGGATGCAGGAAGGTTCCCACAAAAAATATTTCATCTTTACAGGGCCGCGCGCTTATCCAGCGCTGCATTGCGCAAGGCCGCGATGACACAGGGTTCCAGTCGCCCTTCGGCGATCAGGACGTCGCGATGCAAACCGTCGACCACATCTGTCAGCAGGCGTTTGTCGGTCAACTGTGCCTGATTGAATTCGCGCTCCACCACGAGGGCGCCGTTGCTGTTCCTCAAGGTCACCAGGCATTCGCCGTGGGCACCACGAGGGGTCAACGTCACCTGATACGGGCTCAGAGCCTCACCGAGCAATAGACTGATACTTTCCATCTCGATCTCCACTCAATAGTCCGAAAACATTGTGCCTGGGGCGTGTTCACAATAAATGACCACCGGCCCGAGAAGAAAGTTCTGAATACCGGGCTCCTCCCTGAGCGTTTACCGGTCTTTCAGAGCATGCACGCTGAAGATGACAGAAAAATATCGGCGCTGTTCAGGCGCTGACCGGCGCACGTGTGGCAGCCAGATAGGCGTCCAGCTGGCCTCTCATCAGGACCGCCGAGACCGGCGTATGCAGGCGCCCCAGCAGCATGGGCTCGCGTGCCTGCAACAGGCGTTCGAGATCGGCGAGCAGACCCGCCGCCACCGGTCCCAATAGAATCAACCCACGTGCCTCACGTTGTGCCGACAGATGATGGATCAGTGCCATGCCGTCGCCGCCCTTGAGCTGCGGATCGCAGATCGCAATATCCACGGTGCCGCGATGGCCAAGGGAAACCAACGCTGAAGACAGCGTCGGCGCGGTCAGCACGTCGTAGATGCCGATGGCGTTGAGCATCTGATGCAATGCCATCAGCTGGAACGGATTGGGTTCAAGAATCAGGACTTTTAGCGAGCGCATCGGCGACCTCGGAAACAGCAGTGGCGGACTCTTGCCGCAGGGTCCGTTCACTCTAGGGGAGCCGTCCTCGGCATCCCATCGGAAAAGGCGCCGCGTCCTATAGGACATTTCCCATCTTCAGTGCGGACATCGGCAACCGCATTCCGTACGGCGCTGGCTGATGTCGGTCCAGCCACCGAGCAGGCCACGCAATTGGCCGTCGGCGCAGTAAAACGGCACGGTCCATTGATAAATCGCCTTGGGACCACTCTTGAACGCCAATTGGCGTTTGCTGAAACGGGCCTTGCGCGTGTGCATCTGCACCATGAATTCGTCGTGCAGCATCCGGGCAGTGGCGTCGGGCAGCGCATCGACTTCGAACAGCATTCGGCCCTGCACTTGCTCGAGCCGGATTGAAAGCGCCTCCTCATAGCTACGATTGCACATCACCAGCCGGCCTTGCAGGTCGCGAACGAAGACCGGATCGGGCATCGCATCGATCAACGCATGCTGAAAGGCCAATTGGTCACCCAGGTGTTTTTCCGCTTCGCAGCGTTGCCGGATGACCGCCGCCAGCCGCCGATTCCACACCAATGACAGCAGCCCGAAGCCCCCTAACCCACCCATGCCCCAGCAGCACCAGTCGACAATCTCGTCCCACAGCGTAAGCGGCGCCGGCGGCGATACACCGCCCAGCCACTTCACCCGGATGGCGCGCAACTCTGTGGCGGGAAAGGCGCCCAACGCCTTGTTGAGGATACTCTCCAGTTCGGGCAAGCCCTTGCGGATGGCCAGGTGATCGGCCTCCCAGCGCCCGTCCACCAACCCGCCGACCTTGAGCAGCCCGGAAGGGTACAACTGCGCACCGATTTCATTTTCGATGGTGGCGTAGGCCTCACCGCTTTCGACCAGCGCCCGCGCTTCGGCATACGTCTTGACCGAAAGAATCTCGATTGACGGATATTGGCGCCGCACAGCCTCCTCCAGCGCATGCCTGGCGGGCAATACCAGCACCCGCTTCACCAGTTGTTCGAGCGACTGGATGGCCGGTTCGTCCTTGCGACCGACGAACACCCAGCCTGCACCGCCAAAGGCGTGACTGAAGTCGAGGAAGGTTTTGCGCTCATCGTTCATGGCCAGGGTGGTACTCAGATCCGCCACCCCGGTTTGCAGGCGCTCCAGCATCTGATCAGTGGAAAACGATTCCTCGTGCACAAACTGCAAACCGGTCATGGCACTGATGCGCTTGAGCACATCGATGTTCAAGCCAGCCCAGTGCCCGTGTTCGTCCTGAAACAGGTACAAGGGGTACTGCACCGAAGCGACCGTCACGCGGGGGTTGTCACGTATCCAGCGCCGCTCCCGATCGTCCAGCTCAATCTGCTCGATCTTCTGTGCCTGCACCTGTTCGTGCAGCACCATTTGCGCCGCCATCCCGCCGCGGACGAATCCACTCAGGCACAACAACAGTAGCCAACCCAGGGCCGGTTTTATTGCGCGTTCATACAGCATTGCCACTTCCTTCGTGATCGACTCACCCGTCCTTCATGGGCGAAAACCCGAGCAGTGTGGCAGCAGAAACAAAAAAGCCCGTCAGGAGACGGGCTTCAAAATGTGACAGCTTTTTCGGCTTACAACGGCTTGCCGCGGTTGCCATGCTGGCTGACAAAGGCCTGTACGGCTTTCAGCTCATTTGGCAGAACGGTGCAGCGCTCGTTTCGCTCAAACAAATCAGAAAGATGTGCAGGCAGTTCGAGAGCTTTTCCTACACCGGCTTTCTCCACTGCATCCGGGAATTTCACCGGATGCGCCGTGCCCAGGATCACCATCGGGATGTCCAGGCTGCGACGGCATTCGCGAGCAGCGCGCACACCGATGGCGGTGTGCGGGTCGAGCACTTCGCCGCACTGCTCGTAGACTTCGGCAATGGTTTCGCAGGTTTGCGCGTCGTCGACGGCCAGCGAGTCGAACAGTTTGCGTGCTTCGGTCCAGCGCTCTTGCTCGACACTGAAACCACCGCCCTGCTTGAACGAGTCCATCAGCCCGGCAATCGCCGCACCGTTGCGACCGTGCAGGTCGAACAGCAGGCGTTCGAAGTTCGACGAGACCATGATGTCCATCGACGGCGACAGCGTGGCGTGCAGGGTTTCCTTGACGTACTGGTTGCCGCTCATGAAGCGGTGCAGGATGTCGTTGCGGTTGGTGGCGACGATCAACTGGTTGATCGGCAGGCCCATGTTGCGCGCCAGGTAACCGGCGAAGATGTCGCCGAAGTTGCCGGTTGGCACCGAGAACGATACCGAACGCGCCGGCCCACCCAACTGCAGGGCTGCGTGGAAGTAGTAGACGATCTGGGCCATGATCCGCGCCCAGTTGATCGAGTTCACCGCCACCAGACGCGTGCCCTTGAGGAAGCTCTGATCAGCGAAGCTTGCCTTGACCATTTCCTGGCAGTCATCGAAGTTACCTTCGATGGCGATGTTGTGGATGTTCTCACCGAAAATCGTGGTCATTTGGCGACGCTGCACCTCGGACACACGGTTGTGCGGGTGCAGGATGAAGATGTCGACGTTTTCGCAGTGCTTGCAGCCTTCGATGGCAGCCGAACCGGTGTCACCGGAGGTGGCACCGACGATGACCACGCGCTCGCCGCGCTTTTCCAGCACGTAATCGAGCAGACGACCGAGCAGTTGCAGCGCGAAGTCCTTGAACGCCAGGGTCGGGCCGTGGAACAGCTCCATGACCCATTCGTTGCCGTTGAGCTGACGCAACGGGGCAACGGCGCTGTGCGAGAACACACCGTAGGTTTCTTCGAGGATCTTTTTGAAATCGGCGTCAGGAATGCTGCCGGTGACAAACGGGCGCATGACGCGGAAAGCCAGCTCGTGATACGGCAGGCCGGCCCAGGAAGCGATTTCTTCCTGGGTGAAACGTGGCAGGTTTTCCGGGACGTACAGACCGCCGTCGGTCGCAAGACCAGCCAGCAGGACGTCTTCGAAATTCAGGGCCGGTGCCTGGCCGCGGGTACTGATATAACGCATGTTTTCAAACCTTCGGTTTGAGCTGCGAGCTTCAAGCTTCAAGCTGCAAGCTGAGTGTCACTGGCCTCTAGCTTGCCGCTTGCCGCTCGTAGCTTGCCGCTGCTTAGTTAAGGTGTTCGACGCGGATCCGCACAACCGGACCGTTGACGCCGGCCAACGCTTCCAGGGCGGCAATCGCATCGTTCATGTGCTGTTCCAGCACGCGATGGGTCAGCAGGATCATCGGCACCAGACCGTCGTGCTCTTCGACTTCCTTCTGCATGATCGACTCGATGTTGATGCCGCGCTCCGAGAGGATGCTCGCCACCTGAGCCAGTACGCCAGGATGGTCCTTGGCCTGAATGCGCAGGTAGTAGGCGCTTTCGCAGGCTTCGATCGGCAGGATCGGATGCGCCGACAGCGAGTCTGGCTGGAAGGCCAGGTGCGGCACGCGGTTTTCCGGATCGGACGTCATCGCGCGAACCACGTCCACCAGGTCGGCGATCACCGACGAAGCGGTCGGCTCCATGCCGGCGCCGGCGCCGTAGAACAGGGTCGAACCGGCAGCGTCACCGTTGACCATCACGGCGTTCATCACGCCGTTGACGTTGGCGATCAGACGATCAGCCGGGATCAGCGTCGGGTGTACGCGCAGCTCGATACCGGCAGCGGTGCTGCGAGCCACACCAAGATGCTTGATGCGATAGCCCAGCGCTTCGGCGTAGTTCACGTCAGCGGTGGTCAGCTTGGTGATGCCTTCGGTGTAAGCCTTGTCGAATTGCAGCGGAATGCCGAACGCGATCGAAGCCAGGATCGTCAGCTTGTGCGCCGCGTCGATGCCTTCGACGTCGAAGGTCGGATCGGCTTCGGCGTAGCCCAGCGCTTGCGCTTCAGCCAGCACGTCTTCGAAGGTACGACCCTTCTCGCGCATTTCGGTGAGGATGAAGTTACCCGTGCCGTTGATGATCCCGGCGACCCAGTTGATGCGGTTGGCGGACAGGCCTTCACGGATCGCCTTGATCACCGGGATGCCACCGGCCACAGCCGCTTCGAATGCCACGATCACGCCTTTCTCGCGTGCCTTGGCGAAAATCTCATTACCGTGAACGGCAATCAGTGCCTTGTTCGCGGTGACCACATGCTTGCCATTCTCGATGGCCTTGAGTACCAGCTCTCGGGCAACGGTGTAGCCGCCCATCAGCTCTATGACGATGTCGATCTCAGGGTTCGTGGCCACTTCGAAGACATCGTTGGTAATCGCAATACCGGTCGTCTGGAACTGAGGCTTTGGCGTGCGCATGGCAATTTGTGCCACTTCGATCCCACGCCCGGCACGACGAGCAATTTCCTCGGCGTTGCGCTGAAGTACGTTGAAGGTACCGCCACCGACGGTCCCTAACCCACAGATGCCTACTTTGACCGGATTCACTGTGAACTCCCCATGAAACGGCCGACGCAAGGTCGGCCGGAAAACAACCGCGTGCTCGCGGCTCTCTATTAATGGCCCGGCGGAGTTACCGTCGGACCATGATCGTCAAGGCTGACCGTGACGATGCGAATTACTTGGCGCCCAGCGCCAGTTTGGCGACTTGTGGCGCCGGCTGGTAGCCCGGAATGACTTGTCCGTCGGCCAAAACGATGGCCGGTGTGCCATTCACGCCGATCGACTGACCAAGGGCGAACTGCTTGGAAACCGGATTCGCGCACTTGGCGGCCTTGATTTCCTTGCCATCGACCATCTTGTCCATGGCGGCTTTCTTGTCGGTCGAGCACCACACGGCTTGCAGTTGCTCGTCTCCCGGCGAGCCCAGGCCCTGGCGCGGGAACGCAACATAACGTACTTCGATGCCGCGCTTGTTCAGCTCAGGCACTTCGGCGTGCAGCTTGTGGCAGTACGGGCAGGTGGTGTCGGTGAACACGGTGATGTGCGATTTGGTCTCGCCCACGGCCGGGTACACCACGGTTTCGGCCACCGGAATGGCGTTGATCAGTTTGGAAATGCCCAGGCGTTCGGTCTTCTCGGTCAGGTTGACCGGTTTACCGTCCTTGAGCTGGAACAGGTAGCCCTGAACGATGTACTGGCCGTCGGCGCTGGCGTACAGCACGCGGCTGCCCTTGAGCTTGACTTCATACATGCCCGGCAACGGGCTGGCGCTGATGCTTTCTACCGGAACCTCGAGTTCGAGTTTTTCCAGGCTTTGACGAATGGCTTTGTCGGCCGCGTCATCGGCGACGGCAAAGGTGCTGACCAACGCAATGGCTGCGGCGGCGAAAATCTGGGTCAGACGCATGAGAACTCCTGAAGGCGGACAAATGAAACGGTCAGAACGCCCGTGCCGGAACACCGGGTCATAACCGTCCATCGTGCAAACCGGCAAAGCCTAACACATAAGGCCCGCAGGGCCGAATGCGCCTGTCGCCAGAGATCGTGGGCGATACAACCCCTGTGGGAACGGGCTTGCTCGCGGAGGCGTCCTGGCAGGCAACAAATGCTTCGCCTGTGAGGGCCTCTTCGCGAGCAAGCCCGCTCCCACAGGTTTTTCATCAGCCTCTGGGGTGGTGTCTGGCGTGCAGCTCTTGCAGGCGGGCGCGGGCGACGTGGGTGTAGATCTGCGTGGTCGAGAGGTCACTGTGCCCCAGCAGCATTTGCACCACGCGCAGGTCGGCGCCATGGTTGAGCAGGTGCGTGGCAAACGCATGGCGCAGGGTGTGCGGCGACAGCGACTTGCCGATCCCGGCCACCTTGGCCTGATGCTTGATGCGGTGCCAGAAGGTCTGGCGGGTCATCTGTTCGCCGCGCTGACTGGGAAACAGCACATCGCTCGGACGCCCACCGAGCAGCTCGCTGCGGCCATCGCGCATGTAGCGCTCGACCCAGACAATCGCTTCCTCGCCCATCGGCACCAGCCGCTCCTTGCTGCCCTTGCCCATCACCCGCAGCACGCCCTGACGCAGGTTGACCTGCTCCAGAGTCAAGCTCACCAGTTCGGTCACCCGCAGGCCACAGGCGTACAAAACTTCAAGCATGGCGCGATCGCGCTGGCCGATGGCTTCGCTCAGGTCCGGCGCCTTGAGCAGCGCCTCGACGTCGGCCTCCGAAAGAGACTTGGGCAGCGGCCGCCCCAGTTGCGGCATATCGACGCGCAACGTCGGGTCGACGCTGATCATTTTTTCCCGCAGCAGATAACGATAGAAGCCACGCACACCGGAGAGAAATCGGGCGGTGGAACGTGGCTTGTAGTTCTGCTCCAGGCGCCAGGCCAGATGATCGAGGATCAACTCGCGACCGGCATTGATCAGCTCCAGGTTGTTTTCCTGCAGCCAGCCGTTGAACAGCGCCAGGTCGCTGCGGTAGGCACCGCGGGTGTTGTCGGACAGGCCTTTTTCCAGCCACAGGGCGTCGAGGAATTGATCAATCAGCGGATGGTCGATGGCAGGCATGGGCGCTCAAGACACGCAGCTTCAGGGACTGCGCGCAAATGTAGAGTGAACTGTAGGAATGGACGCTAGTCTTTCATAGCCCGCAATTTCAAGGAACAGGGAGCATCAATGAACGAGCAGCAAATTCTATTGGCATTTGGCGGGATTGGCGTCGCTGCGCTGGGTTGCCAATGGCTGGCGTGGCGTTTGAAGCTGCCGGCGATTCTTTTTCTGCTGCTGACCGGGATTCTCGCCGGCCCGGTGCTGGGCTGGCTCGATCCGCAGGAAATGTTCGGCCCGCTGCTGATGCCGTTGGTGTCGCTGGCGGTGGCGTTGATTCTGTTCGAGGGCAGCCTGACCCTGCATCTGTCTGAATGGAAGGAGATTGGTAGCGTCGTCCATCGCCTGGTGACCCTCGGTGCGATTTCGACCTGGGTTGTCATCGCGGTGGCGACTCACTTTCTACTGGGTTTCGACTGGATGCTGGCCATTCTTTTCGGCAGCCTGACGCTGGTGACCGGCCCGACAGTGATCGTGCCAATGCTGCGCGTGGTGCGGCCAAAAGCTTCGATCGCTAACATTTTGCGCTGGGAGGGCATCGTCATTGACCCGATCGGCGCTCTGCTCGCCGTTGTGGTTTACAGCTTCATTATCGCCAGCGCCGAAGGCCATGGACTCAAGCAGAGTCTGTTTACGTTCGGCGGTGTGATTCTGTGCGGCGCGCTGTTCGGCATTGTCGGTGGCTGGCTGCTCGGCACGGTGATACGTCGACAATGGCTGCCGGAATACCTGCACAACCTCGCCTCGCTGGCAGCGGTGCTGGGGATTTTCATTGCTGCCAACGAGGTGATGCACGAGTCCGGCCTGCTGGCGGTGACGCTGATGGGCATGTGGCTGGCCAACATGAAGGGCGTGGATGTGCGGCACATTCTGCACTTCAAGGAAAACCTCAGCGTGCTGCTGATTTCCGGGCTGTTCATTCTGCTGGCGGCGCGTCTGGACTTGCACGCCCTGATCGGGCTGGGGCCGCTGGTACTGATTCTGTTGCTGGTCATTCAATTGATCGCGCGACCGCTGAATGTGCTGCTCAGCACCGCCGGCTCCAGCCTCAGTTGGCGTGAGCGTGCTTTGCTGTGCTGGATCGCGCCACGCGGAATCGTGGCGGCGGCGGTGTCGGCGATTTTCGCGATTCGCCTGCATGAGGCCGGGCATGAAGGCGCCCTGCTGCTGGTACCGCTGACGTTTGCGGTGATCATCGGCACCGTGGTTCTGCAGAGCGCCACGGCACGACCACTGGCACGGCTGCTGAAGGTTGCCGAGCCGGCGCCAAGCGGTTTCCTGATCGTCGGCGCGAACGCTCCGGCGCGAGCGCTGGGCAAGTCACTGCAGCAACTGGGCAGCCGGGTGCTGCTGACCGATTCGAGCTGGGAAAATATTCGAGCGGCGCGCATGGAAGGCTTGCCGACGTATTTTGGCAACCCGGCCTCGCAACATGCCGATGCGCATCTGGATCTGGTCGGGCTGGGGCATTTGCTGGCGCTGTCGCCGTCGGGCGAACTCAATACCTTGGCGGCCATGCGCTTTCGTCATGACTTCGGCCATCAACGCTTGTTTGGCCTGGCCAGCGGCCATGAAAGCCGACGCAGTGACAAGCACCGCGCCAGCCTTGAGCATCGCGGCAATCAGTTGGGCAGCGAAGCATTTACCTACGCGAAGCTGGCGAGCCAGATGGGCCAGGGTGCCGAGTTGTACAGCACAACACTGACCGACGGCTTCGGCTGGGATGACTACCGTGCGCTGCATGGCAATCGCGCGACGTTACTGTTCATGCGTGATGACAGTGGCTGGGTGCATGTGGTGACGCCGGAGACTGCTTTGAAACCTGGGCCGGGGTGGACGTTGCTGGCGTTGATTCAGCCTGAGAGCAGCGGCGCCTGAGCTGACGCTTTCGCGAGCAAGCCCACTCCCACAGGTTCTTTTTTGTGATCGACATGAACCCTGTGGGAGCGAGCCTGCTCGCGAAGGCCGCGGCTCGGTTTTGGATCAGGCCGCAAAACCCGGCAACACCGGCACCGGCCGCTTGTCATCATCAATCGCCACAAAACTGAACTGCCCATGGATCGCCTTCTCGCGCCCATCGCAGCTCATGCTTTCGACAAACACTTCCACCTCGACCTTGAGGCTGGTATTGCCGACCTTGATCACCCGCCCTACCAGCTCGACGATGGAGCCGGCCGGGATCGCGTGATTGAAGTCGATGCGGTCGGTGGACACCGTCACCAGCGGCAAGCGGCAGAAGCGGGTGGCGGTAATGAACGACACTTCGTCCATCCACGCCAGCGCGGTGCCGCCGAACAGGGTGTTGTGGTGGTTGGTGGTCGGCGGAAAGACCGCTTTGGTCACGCGGGTCACCGAGAGTTCGGTGCGGCGTTCGATTTCCTGGTCACGGATAGACATGTGAGCTGACTCGTAAAAAGTAGACTGCACATCGAAAACAAGATCAAAAGATCACAGCCTTCGGCAGCTCCTACAGGGTGGGGGCAGTTTATTGCGGGCAACAAAAAAGCAGCCCGTAGGCTGCTTTTTTCTGCATCGGAAGCTGGACTTAAGCCAGTTTTTCCTTGATGCGAGCTGCTTTACCCGACAGGTCGCGCAGGTAGTACAGCTTGGCTTTACGTACGTCACCGCGACGTTTAACAGCCATGCTGTCGATCTGCGGGGAGTAGGTCTGGAAAGTACGTTCTACGCCAACACCGTTGGAGATTTTACGAACGGTGAACGCACTGTTCACGCCGCGGTTACGCTTGGCGATTACAACGCCTTCGAACGCTTGCAGACGGGAACGATCGCCTTCCTTCACTTTCACCTGAACGACAATGGTGTCGCCCGGGGCAAAGGTAGGGATTTCTTTGGTCATCTGCTCTGCTTCGAGTGCAAGGATGATTTTGTTGGTCATGCTGTGCTCCTAAGGTAAATCAACTGATTTACCATCGATACGTTGTTAACTATCGTCCCGCTCGCGGATGTATTCCTCGAGCAGCTTCTTCTCTTCTCCAGAAAGCGAGCGGCTTTCCAGAAGATCGGCGCGTCGTTCATAGGTCCTGATAAGGGACTGCTGTAAACGCCATCGCCGGATATGCGCGTGGTTGCCACTCAGCAACACGTCGGGTACACGCTGATCCGCATACACCTCAGGTCGGGTGTAATGCGGGCAATCCAGCAGACCATCCGTAAAGGAATCTTCCTCGGCGGAGTCCGCATGCCCTAAAGCTCCAGGCAGCAGTCGTGTAACCGCATCGATCATGACCATGGCCGGCAGCTCGCCGCCAGACAGTACATAGTCACCAATCGACCACTCTTCATCGACATGAGCCTCAATAAAACGCTCGTCAATGCCTTCATAGCGGCCGGCAATCAGGATCAATGCATCCGATTGTGCCAACTCGCGTACCGCCGACTGAGTCAGTTGACGGCCTTGGGGGGACAGGTAAATCACCTTCGCCGCCTCCCCGGCTGCTGCCTTGGCCTGAACCAGAGCATCTTCCAGGGGCTTGATCTTCATCACCATGCCCGGACCACCGCCAAACGGGCGATCGTCCACAGTGTGATGCCGATCCGTCGTGTAATCCCGCGGGTTCCAACAGGTCAGCTGTAATAGCCCCTGTTTGACCGCTCGACTGGTAATACCGTATTCACTGATGGCCGAGAACATCTCGGGGAACAACGTTATGACGTCTACGCGCAGGCTGGCCATTGCTTAGAAGTCCGCGTCCCATTCCACCCGCATCACGCCTGCATCCAGGTCGATTGCCAGCACGCATTGCTCTGTGTAGGGCAACAACCGCTCGCGATCATCCAGGCTGCCCACGCAGGGCTTGACCACCAATACATCGTTCGCGCCGGTCTCCAACAGGTGATCAACCTTGCCGAACAATTGCTCGTCCTGGTTGATGACGCTCAGACCCTGCAACTGGTACCAGTAGTACTCGTCGCCTGTCAGGTTGGGCAAAAGGCTTCGCGAGATGCAAATCTCATAACCGCTCAGAAGACGGGCTTCATCGCGATCGTCGAGGCCTTTGAGCTTGGCAACCAGATCCTTTTGAGTGGATCGGCCGCTGACCAGCTCGACCTGTTTCACCACGCCTTCGCGCCGAAGCGTCCAGTTGCGGTAGTCCAACAGGTTTTCAATCGGATCGGTAAAGGAAAAGACCTTCACCTCGCCGCGAACGCCGTGAACCGAAAAAATCTTGCCGACAACGATCAGGTCATCAGCTTTTTCTGGCGTCGCGCTCATACTGCTCAGGCTGCAGCCTTGGCAGATTCCTTCAGCAACTGAGCAACACGCTCAGAAGGCTGTGCACCAACGCTCAGCCAGTAGGCTACGCGCTCTTGGTTCACGGACAGACGGATTTCCTGACCACGGGCAACAGGGTTGAAGAAACCAACCTGTTCTTTGTGGGAGCCGTCACGCGGGTTACGCGAGTCGGTTACGGTCAGGTGGTAAAACGGGCGCTTTTTGGAGCCGCCAAGGGCAAGACGGATTGTTAGCATGTGAACATCGTTCCTGTAGTCGGTGCTGCAAATCTAAATGCACAGCGGGCATGGGTGCCCGAAAGGCCGCATATTCTAAGGAATATCCGGACTTTTGCAAATGACTTTTTCCGGCGCCTATGGCATGCCGTGCGGATTTGCATATAGAGCCGTCGATGAAAACGGCCAGTCAGCTCCCGCCGAGTGCGGGTTTGCTGTTGATCCCGCGTCCTTGCGGGGTCTGCGCCGGTGCGACGACCGGCGCAAATTCTTTACATCTTGGGCATGCCGCCGCCGGGCAACATACCGCCCATGCCGCGCATCATTTTCGCCATACCGCCCTTGGCGGAGAATTTCTTCATCATCTTCTGCATTTGCTTGTGTTGCTTGATCAAGCGGCCGATGTCCTGCACTTGGGTGCCGGAACCCATGGCGATCCGGCGCTTGCGCGAACCGCTGATCAGCTCAGGGTCGCGACGCTCGGCCGGGGTCATGGAGTTGATGATGGCTTCCATCTGTTTGAACTGCTTCTCTGCAGCGTTCTGGGCGTTGCCCATTTGCGACAGGTTGACGCCGCCGATGCTCGGCAGTTTGTCCATGAGGCCGCCAAGGCCGCCCATGTTCTTCATTTGTTGCAGTTGATCGCGGAAGTCTTCGAGGTCGAAGCCCTTGCCCTTCTTCAGCTTCTTGGCCAGTTTGTCGGCCTTGTCCTTGTCGAGGGTCGCTTCGGCCTGTTCGATCAGGCTGAGCACGTCGCCCATGCCGAGGATTCGCGAAGCGATACGCTCAGGATGGAACGGATCGAGCGCTTCGCTCTTCTCGCCCATACCGATGAACTTGATCGGCTTGCCGGTGATTGCACGTACCGACAACGCGGCACCGCCACGGGCGTCGCCGTCGACCTTGGTCAGGATCACACCGGTCAGTGGCAGCGCATCGCCAAAGGCCTTGGCCGTGTTGGCGGCGTCCTGACCGGTCATGGCATCGACCACGAACAGGGTTTCAACAGGATTGATCGCGGCATGCAGCGCCTTGATCTCACCCATCATTTCTTCGTCGATGTGCAGACGACCGGCGGTATCGACGATGACCACGTCGATGAATTTCAGCCTGGCTTCTTTAATAGCTGCGGTGGCGATGTCGACCGGCTTCTGGCTCAGGTCGGACGGGAAGAACGTCACGCCGATGTCGTTGGCCAGGGTTTCCAGCTGTTTAATAGCCGCAGGACGGTAAACGTCCGCCGACACAACCATGACCGACTTCTTCTTGCGCTCTTTAAGGAAGCGCGCCAGCTTGCCGGCAGTGGTGGTTTTACCGGCACCCTGCAGACCGGCCATCAGAATGACTGCCGGCGGCACAGCGCTCAGGTTCAAATCTTCGTTGGCCGCGCCCATCAGGCTTTCGAGTTCGGCCTGGACGATCTTCACGAACGCCTGGCCCGGCGTCAGGCTGCGCGACACCTCGGTGCCGACAGCGCGCTCCTTGACCGAATTGACGAAGTCCTTGACCACCGGCAGGGCGACGTCAGCTTCGAGCAACGCCATGCGCACTTCGCGCAGGGTGTCTTTGATATTGTCTTCAGTCAGCTTCGCCTTGCCGGTGACATGGCGCAGCGTCTGCGAGAGACGGTCGGTTAAGTTTTCAAACATTGCGCGATCCTTTCAGGCCCTGTGTAGACCGGGATAATGGCGGCCCAGACCGGAATCAACTTGTGCTCGGCGAGCCTGCGGCGTGGGCAGGTCGCGGATTATAGCGAAGACTGCGTCGGGCGGACACCTCGCACTTTCGTGGTATGACGGTTCTATGCCAAACTCAGCGCCTTTCGGGCTTGCCTAACAGGATTTATGCTCCCCTTGTCACCCAGTTTGCTGACCACTCTCGCCGCCGCGCTTCTTTATGCCGCTGCGACCCTTTATCAGGGCACCCGCCTGGCCTCCGGCGCCAAGGCGAACAAGCGCCTGCTGGTTACGCTCGGCATTCTTGCCGTGCTGGCCCACAGCGCCAGCCTGCTCACCCACCTGCTGACGCCGATCGGCCTGGGCCTGGACTTCTTCAGCGCCGCCAGCCTGATTGCCGCCGCCGTCATCGCCTTGACGTTGCTGGCCTGCTCACGGATCCCGGTGGAAAACCTGCTGGTGCTGCTGTTCCCACTGGGTGCGGCCACGGTGCTGCTGGCGCAGTTCGCGCCCGCCGGCACGGTGCAGATCATCGACGAAGAGCCGGGCATCCTCGCCCATATCCTGCTGTCGATCCTGGCCTACGGCATGTTCACCATCGCGGTGTTCCAGGCCTTGCTGTTGCTGGTGCAGGATCACCAGCTCAAGCACAAGCACCCGTCAGGCCTGATCAAGAACTTCCCGCCGCTGCAAACCATGGAAAGCCTGCTTTTCGGTTTCCTCTGGGCCGGCTGGACGCTGCTGTCGCTGTCGCTGATCTCCGGCTGGCTGTTCGTCGAAAACCTGTTCGCCCAGCATCTGGTGCACAAGACCCTGCTGGCATGCCTGGCCTGGGTCGTGTTCAGCGTGCTGTTGTGGGGCCGTAATCGCCTCGGCTGGCGTGGTCACAAAGCGATTCGCTGGACCCTCGCCGGTTTCTGCCTGCTGATGTTGGCGTATTTCGGCAGCAAACTGGTTCGTGAATACATCCTGCACATCTGACGGGCGGCATAAATGGACGGTTTGCCCATAGGGCCGATGCTCGCGGTTTTTGTCCTGCTGATTTTATGGTCAGGACTGTTTACCGCCGTCGAAATCGCGCAGCAGCACCTGCTCGCGCAACGCGCCGCCTCGCGCGCCAGCGATAAACCGCTGGCGAAGCTGAGCTTCCCGCTCGACAGCCTGATTCTGTGCAACACCCTGTGCCGCGCCCTCGCGGTAGTCATCGCCACGCTACTGGCGATCTTCCTTTGCGAAGAGAACGGCCCTTGGGCTGCCTGCCTCGGCGCCGCAGCCGTGTTGCTGGTGTTTGCCGATTACTTTCCGCGCACCGTGGCCCAGCGCTATCCGGACGCCGTGCTTTCGTTCGGCAATACCTTGCTGGCCATACCGCTGAAAATCCTTTACCCGCTGGCGTGGCTGCTGAGCAGCATCAGCGGTCTGCTGATGCGCCCCTTCGCCCGCAAGGCCCAAGTGGTGCAGCAGAGCGAAGACGAAGAGCCTGCCGACCGCCACGACGATCCGGAACACCCGTCCCGCGCGCACCCGGTTTCCGGGATCCACGCGCTGGACAACATCACGGTCAATGACATTCTGGTGCCGCGCAGCGATGTCGACGGCATCAACCTCGACGACTCGATCGAAGAGATCATCGAACAACTGCGCCACAACAAGCGCACGCGCCTGCCGGTGTTCCACAGTGATATCAATCAGGTCGAAGCGGTGCTCAACACTCGGCAAATCCGCCACCTGCTCAACGACGGCAACCTGACCCGCGAGGCGCTGCTGACCGCCAGCTACGAGCCGTACTTCGTGCCGGAAAGCACGCCACTGCAACTGCAACTGCTCAATTTCCACAAACAGCAGCGTCGTCTGGGCATGGTGGTGGACGAGTACGGCGAGGTGCTGGGCATCGTTACTCTGGAAGACATTCTCGAAGAAATCGTCGGCGAATTCGAAAGCGAGCACAGCCTCGACAACCCGCACATCCATCCACAGGCCGACGGGCGCATGGTGATCGACGGCACTGCGTCGATCCGCGAACTGAACAAATGCCTGGGTTGGCATTTGCCCAGCGACGGCCCGAAAACCCTCAACGGCCTGGTGACCGAAGCGCTGGAGAGCATTCCGGAAAGCGCGGTGTGCCTGAAGATCGGGCGCTACCGACTGGAGATTCTCGAAACCGAGGAGAACCGGGTGAGCAAGGTGTTGATCTGGCATACGAGCCTGGTGCCTGCCAAGGTTTAAACCTTTGTCGCGAGGGCGCGCAGCGACCGCAAAATCGCGGCAGCACGTCAAAAGAGGGACGGCTGCGCAACCCAGCAGGAGCAACCTCTCTCGCCACAGATTCATTCGCCTTCAAATTGCGCTGGCTGTTTTATCCCTCTTGTTCAATCGTTAGCCCGCTTCCTATAATCCAAACGCTTACCCAAGCGCCGCCGAGCCCTGTGCTTACCCTGCACTCCTGCGACTTCGGCTATATCCGCATCACCCCGACGACTGTTCCTACTCGAAACAGCGACGCGTCTCATCCCACATCCCTGGGTGCTCGACCATAATAATTCGCTCCAACGGAGCCATAACTGTCAGGGATCACCGCATGACGACCAGTACCGCTTGCAGCGCTATCGCACCCGCCCAGCCAACCAACTCCGCCACCCGCGTGGCGACGGCAAGTTTCATCGGCACCGCCATCGAGTTCTACGACTTCTACGTCTATGCCACCGCCGCCGCGCTGGTGATCGGGCCGGTGTTCTTTCCGCAGACCTCTGGCACCGCGCAGATGCTCTCGGCGTTTCTCACCTTCGGCATCGCCTTCCTCGCACGCCCGCTGGGCTCGGCATTGTTCGGCCACTTCGGCGACCGCATCGGGCGCAAATCGACGCTGGTCGCCTCGCTGTTGCTGATGGGGGTCTGCACCACGCTGATTGGCGTGCTGCCGGGTTACGCCAGCATCGGCGCCTGGGCGCCAATTCTGCTGTGCGTGCTGCGCTTCGGTCAGGGTTTGGGACTCGGCGGCGAATGGGGCGGTGCAGCGCTGCTGGCCACGGAAAACGCACCCAAGGGTAAGCGAGCGTGGTTCGGCATGTTTCCGCAACTTGGCCCGTCGATCGGTTTTCTCGCGGCCAACGGCCTGTTCCTGACCCTGGCCATGACCCTCAACGACGAACAGTTCCGCAGTTGGGGCTGGCGGATTCCGTTCCTGCTCAGTGCGGTATTGGTGATGGTTGGCCTGTACGTGCGCCTCAAGCTCCACGAAACCCCAGTCTTCGCCAACGCCATTGCCCGTCAGGAGCGGGTGAAAGTACCGCTGGTCGAATTGTTCAGCCAATACTGGGTGCCAACCTTGCTCGGCGCGGCGGCGATGGTGGTGTGCTATGCGCTGTTTTACATCTCGACAGTGTTTTCCCTGAGCTACGGCGTGTCCACTCTCGGCTACAGCCGTGAGACGTTCCTTGGCTTGCTGTGTTTTGCCGTGCTGTTCATGGCTGCAGCGACACCGTTGTCCGCCTGGGCCAGTGACCGTTACGGGCGTAAACCGGTGCTGATCATCGGTGGCGTGCTGGCGATTCTGTCCGGATTCCTGATGGAGCCATTACTGACGCAGGGTTCGACCTGGGGTGTGGCGCTGTTCCTGTGCATCGAGCTGTTCTTGATGGGCGTGACATTTGCGCCAATGGGCGCGCTGCTGCCAGAACTGTTTCCGACACACGTGCGCTATACCGGTGCGTCGGCCGCCTACAACCTGGGCGGCATTGTCGGCGCCTCGGCAGCACCGTTCTTTGCGCAGAAGCTGGTGGCGATGGGCGGGCTGAGTTATGTCGGCGGGTATGTTTCGGGGGCTGCAGTGCTGAGTTTGATTGCGGTGTTGTGCCTGAAGGAAACGCGCAATAACGATCTGAATCAGATTGCCTGACGGAAGATCAAAAGCTTCGCGAGCAAGCCCGCTCCCACATTGGATCTGTGGCGTACACAAAACCTGTTGTGGGAGCGGGCTTGCTCGCGAATGTCGTGCCTCGGTTTACAGCTCGACGACGACAGCCTGGGCAGCCCGGGTCGCCTTGGCACGCGCAGCCTCGATCGACTCATCCCGCGCCAACGCCACGCCCATCCGGCGCTGACCATTCACTTGCGGCTTGCCAAACAGACGCAGCGCGGTATCCGGCTCGCTCAGCGCAGCGCCGAGGTTGGCAAAGGCTGTCTGGGTCGACTGCCCTTCCACCAGAATCACTGCCGAGGCCGACGGGCCGAACTGACGGATCAGCGGCACCGGCAGGCCGAGAATGGCGCGGGCGTGCAGCGCGAACTGCGACAGGTCCTGAGAAATCAGGGTCACCAGACCGGTGTCGTGCGGGCGTGGCGAGACTTCACTGAACCACACCTGATCACCCTTGATGAACAACTCGACACCGAACAGACCACGACCACCCAGCGCCTCGGTCACGGCTTTGGCCACGCGCTCGGATTCAGCCAGAGCAATCGGACTCATGGCCTGTGGCTGCCAGGATTCCTGATAGTCGCCCTTCTCCTGACGGTGACCGACCGGTGCGCAGAACGTGGTGCCACCAATGTGGCGCACGGTCAGAAGGGTGATTTCGTAGTCGAAATCGATGAAACCTTCGATGATCACCCGGCCTTTGCCGGCGCGGCCACCTTCTTGCGCGTAATCCCAGGCTTTCTGCACGTCATCGGCGCTTCGCAGCAGGCTCTGACCCTTGCCCGACGAGCTCATCACTGGCTTGACCACACACGGGAAGCCCAGGTCCTGAACAGCTTTGCTGTAGTCCTCGAAGGTGTCGGCAAAGTGGTACGGCGAAGTAGGCAGGTCCAGCTCTTCAGCCGCCAGACGACGGATGCCTTCGCGGTTCATGGTCAGTTGCGCAGCGCGTGCGGTCGGGATCACGGTGAAGCCTTCGGCTTCCAGCTCGACCAGCGTGGCGGTGGCGATGGCTTCGATTTCCGGCACGATGAAGTGTGGCTTCTCGGCTTCGATGACCGCACGCAGCGCGGTGCCGTCGAGCATGTTGATCACGTGGCTGCGATGGGCAACCTGCATGGCCGGCGCGTTGGCGTAACGGTCGACGGCAATCACTTCAACGCCCAGGCGTTGCAGCTCGATCACCACTTCCTTGCCCAACTCACCACAGCCACACAGCAATACGCGGGTCGCGGTTGGCGACAATGGAGTTCCGATACGGGTCATCTCAGGTCCTCAAAGAAGCGGATCATCGAGGAAAGCAGCGTCAGACGCGCTTTCCATGGGGAGAAAGCGCGGCATTTTACATGAACCCGAGGGTTTGGCTTCAGCTGGCGACAGCCTGTTTGCGCTCGCGCCAGGCCATGATCAGCCAAACGGCGGTGACACCGGCGAACTTCGAGGCCAGTGCGGTGATGATCACCGGTGGCGTCATCAGGTCGATCATGCCGAAGAAGATGAAGGTATCGAGGGGAATGCTCAGCGCCGAGCTGATCCACAAGCGATCACGCAACGGCCGTTTGGTGATGCTGAAGACAAGCCAATCGATGATCTCGGAGACAGCGAACGCCGTGGCGCTGGCCAAGGCGATGGACGGATCGGACGTGACGTACGACAACACCAGCGCCGCCAGCATCGCCACAATCGCACCATGACCGAAGCGGGTTTGCACCATGTCGCGCAGCACGAACACCAGCCCGCCCCATGCGGACCAGATGATGTCCAGGTGCGGCGCGGTGGAGAATGCGAAGTTGATCAGCACGACGCTGCTGATGTAGGCGATGAGGAAAATCATGGAAGCGACCTGTCGGATTGGCGCACAGGTTACTTCAGGCTGGGAGTTGGGCCAATAAGAAGTCGCGACTGTGCCGGCCTCTTCGCGAGCAGGCTCGCTCCCACACTGGATCTTCAGTGAATCCGAATGGCAGGGCTGGCATAGATCAAATGTGGGAGCACGACGCTACTGATGTAGGCGATGGAAAGTCATGGAGGGCGACCTGTCAATTTGCCGCACAGAATTCTTCAGGGATTGTTTTTGACCAATATGAAGTCGCGACTGTGCCGGCCTCTTCGCGAGCAGGCTCGCTCCCACACTGGATCTTCAGTGAATCCAATGGCAGGGCTGGCACAGATCAAATATGGGAGCGGGCTTGCTCGCGAAGGCGGCCTCTCAGGCGCCTGATTTCCCGGGAATCATCCACACCAACCCACTCGCCTTCGCCCGCTCATGACACAACCCCAGCACCACCCGGCGCTCGTCATTGGTCATCCGGCCCCAGCGCGTGATCTCCTCGACCGTGCGTTGGCAACCTGTGCAAATATCGTCCTCGTCCAGTGCGCAGATATTCACACACGGCGAGGCGACCGGTCTCTCCGGCGTGTTCATTCTTCCTGCTCTACCAAATCACGCGCGTAACGCTGCGAGTTATGCACATAGTGCGCGGCGCTGGCCTCAAGCATCTTCTTCTGCGGCTCGGTCAGCTCGCGCACGACCTTGCCCGGCGAGCCCATCACCAGCGAGCCATCAGGGATTTCCTTGCCTTCGCCGATCAGCGAATTGGCGCCGATGATGCAGTTCTTGCCGATCTTTGCACCGTTGAGAATCACCGCGTTGATGCCGATCAGGCTGTAATCGCCGACGGTGCAGCCATGCAGCATGGCGTTATGACCGATGGTCACACCGGTGCCGATGGTCAGCGGGTAGCCCATGTCGGTGTGCATCACCGTGCCGTCCTGGACGTTGCTGTTCTTGCCGATCAGTATCAGTTCGTTATCACCGCGCAGCACGGCGTTGAACCAGACGTTGGCACCCTCTTCCAGTCTGACCTTGCCCACCAGCACGGCATTGGGCGCGACCCAGCTCTGTGGGTGGGTGTCGACGCGGGCGTCGCCCAGGCGGTATTTCATCTTGTTTTCCTCAGGGCTCACAATGACGGGCCATTCGAGCGATGGCTTCAGGTATTGATATAGCTTTTGGGGGGATGGTGCAGGCTGATCTGTTCGTCATAGAGCAGATTGATCAACTCGACGATCATGATCGCCGTCAGCCCCCAGATCTTGAACTCACCGTAACGATAACTCGGCACGTACCAGCTGCGGCCCTGATAATCGATTCGATGCGTGTGTTCACGCGGGTCTTTGCGGAAGAATTCCAGCGGCACGTTGAAGACTGCAGAGATCTCGGCATCGTTGGCCTGGTACTCGACGAAGTCCGGGATCACCCCGACATAAGGCGTGACCTTGATGCCATGCAACGAAATCAGCGGACTGAGCGGGCCGATGACCTCGACCAGCCCCGGCGGCAGACCGATTTCCTCCTCGGCTTCGCGCAGGGCAGTGAAAATCAGGTCAGGGTCTTCCGGATCACGACGTCCGCCAGGAAAGGCCACCTCGCCGCCATGGGTCGAAAGGCCGCTGGCGCGCAGGGTCAGCACCAGCTCGGGCTCGTCACTGCGGGTGATCGGCACCAGAACAGCGGCCTCGGGGAAACGTTTATCGGTCTCCAGCGTGCGCGGTGTGTGGTTGCTTACCCTATGCAGTAGCTCGTCCAGCATGAGTGTTCTCGATCTGTGCCTTACCCTGCATCATGCACCAATCATTGCAGCCGCCCAAGCCCCTCGCCGGGCCATGTCGCGAAACGACAACTTGCCGACCGGCACCGCTGCACGCCAAGATAGGCGCAGCATTCAGGAACCCCAGCATGAAATTTTGCAGCCAGTGCGGCAACCCGGTGACCCAGCGCATTCCCGAAGGCGATTCGCGGCTGCGATTTGTCTGTGACAGCTGTCAGACCATTCACTATCAAAACCCCAATATCGTCGCCGGTTGCGTCGCGACCTGGGGCCGCCAGGTGCTGCTCTGCCGCCGCGCCATCGAGCCACGCCTGGGTTACTGGACGCTGCCCGCCGGTTTCATGGAAAACGGCGAGACCATCGAACAGGCCGCGATTCGCGAAACCGCCGAAGAAGCCTGCGCCCGGGTGCGCAACCTGAGCATCTATACGCTGATCGATGTGCCACACATCAGCCAGGTGCATGTGTTCTTTCGCGCAGAACTGGCCGACCTGGACTTTGCCGCCGGCCCCGAAAGCCTCGAAGTGCAACTATTCGACGAAGCCGACATTCCTTGGGACGAGCTGGCTTTCCGCACGGTGGGGCGTACCTTAGAATGCTTCTTCGCTGACCGTCGCGCCGAAACCTACCCGGTTCGCTCCGAATCGATACCGCCGCTGGCTCAGCCTGCCATCACCTGAAAGCTTCCATAAATAAAATATCTGCGTCACTCCCTGGGGAATCGTTTCAATGCGCTGGTTGCTTGCCCTGCTTTGCCTGTCGTTCGCCACGCTCTCACAAGCGTCCTTCGTGACCACCGTGACGCCCTCGAATACGCCGCTGATCGAAAAAATCCTGGTGCTCAAATCGGCGCATCAACTGCAACTGATCGCCGACGGCAAGCCGATCAAGACCTACCGTATTTCCTTGGGCAAGGGCGCGAAAAAGGGTCCAAAACTGATTGAAGGCGACAAACGCACCCCGGAAGGTTTTTATTGGATCGACTGGCGCAAGGTCAGTGAAAAATTCAACCTGGCGATGCACATTTCCTACCCGAACATCAGCGACTCGGCGCGCGCCCGGCGTGAAGGCGTCGAGCCTGGCGGGATGATCATGATCCACGGCACTCCGGATTCGGAGGAAACGCCTGAAGACCTGTTCCACACCCTGGACTGGACCGACGGCTGCATCGCCATGCGCAACATGGACATGCGCGAGGTCTGGGGCCTGGTGCCGGACGGCACGATGATCGAGATTCGCCCGTAACGACCCATCACTGGTCACCTGCAAAAAAATAAATCAAAAGATCGCAGCCTGCGACAGCACCTACAGGGGTGATACCACTCTGAACGGTAGGTGCTGCCGCAGGCTGCGATTTTTTGTATTTTACCGCCCACCACTAATACCACTTCAATACATCACACTCAGAACCCGCCATTTCATTGGGCTGCAGACCATTTCCATGCGTTGACATGGTATTCAAGTGGTATTAATTTCCGCCCCACAAGCGAGCCACAACAATCCTATACTCGCGCCGGAAATGACCTACATGAACGACCTCCAGGCCCTACGCCCAGATGACTCCCAGCCGACGCCGCTGTACCTGCAGCTGGCGCGCAATCTGGAATCGGCCATTCACGCCGGGCAGTGGAAGGCCGAGCAGGCGATGCCGTCCGAGCGCAACCTCAGCGAGTTACTGGGCATCTCCCGGGTCACTGCCCGCAAGGCGCTGGAGGTGCTGCTCGATCAAGGCCTGATCCGTCGCCTGCAAGGTTCCGGCACGTTCATCACGCCACGTCTGGAACAACCGTTGTCGCGCCTCTCAGGCTTCAGCGAAATGCTCCGCCTCAAGGGGTTTGTGCCCAGCTCGCAGTGGCTGGAGCGTGAAGTCACCCTGCCGACCCACGAAGAATTGATCCGCCTCAGCCTGTCGCCGAACGACAAGGTCGCGCGCATGAAACGCCTGCGCAAGGCCGACGACACCGTGATGGCCATCGAGATGAGCACCCTGCCCGCCGCGATCATGCCCAAGCCGCAACTGGTCGGCGACTCGCTCTATGAATACCTCGACGGCATCGGCAAACCGATCGTCCGCGCCCTGCAGCACATTCAGGCGATCAACGCCTCGGACGAGTTTGCCGCGCTGGTCGGCATCGCCCCCGGCACCGCCATGCTGCTGATGACCCGGGTCGGTTATCTGGAAGACAACACGCCGATCGAAGTCACCGACACCTATTGCCGCAACGACTACTACGACTTTGTTGCAGAGCTTCGCCGATAAAGAGCCGCGCGGCTGATCAGGCGCGCCGTCAAACAGCGAGAACCGAAATGTCCGAAGACAACATCCTCACCGCCAGCGGCTGGGTTCGCGGCCGGCTGATCCACGAACACGGCAAAGTTGTGTCGATCGAAGGCGTGCCCTGCGATCCGGCCGACAATGACCTGCCGTATCTGCTGCCGGGCTTCATCGACCTGCACGTCCACGGCGGTGGTGGCAAAGACATCATGGAAGGCGCTAGCGCCTTCGAGACCATCACCAAGACCCACGTGCGCTTCGGCACAACCTCGCTGCTGGCCACCACCATGACCGCACCGAGCGCCGAGATCTCCAGCGTCCTGAAGGAAGTCGGAGAATTCTGCGAACAGCGTCCGAAAGGCGCCGCCCGCGTGCTTGGCGTACACCTCGAAGGCCCGTACATCAATCCCGGCAAACTCGGCGCGCAACCGAACTTCGCGCACACCGCGTTGATGGCCGAAGTCGAAGAGTATCTGGCGCTGGCGCCGATTCGGGTGATCACCATCGCCCCGGAAATCGCCGGTCACGACGCTTTGATCCGCGAGTTGAGCAGCCGTGGTGTGCGCATGCAGATCGGCCACACCCTTGGCAGTTACGAAGAAGGGGTCGCTGCACTCGATGCCGGCGCGACCAGTTTCACTCACCTCTACAACGCCATGAGCCCGCTGCATCACCGCGAACCCGGGATCGTTGGCGCGGCACTGGCCCACGCCACATTCGCCGAGCTGATCCCTGATTTGCTGCACGTGCATCCCGGCGCCATTCGTGTGGCCTTGCGCTCGATCCCGTGCCTGTACTGCGTCACCGATTCGACTGCCGCCGCCGGCATGCCCGACGGTGAATACAAGCTGGGCAGCCACACCGTGACCAAATGCCTGGGCGGCGTACGCCTGCCCGACGGCACCCTGGCCGGCAGCACCCTGACCATGGATCAGGCCCTGCGCAACCTGGTGAAGATCGGTTTGCCGATCGCCGAAGCCTCGCAGCGTCTGTCGCAATTTCCCGCCGACTACCTCGGCATCACCGAACGCGGGCGCCTGGCACCTGGCGCCTGGGCCGACTGCGTGCGGCTGGATCGCTCACTCACACTGACCGCTGTCATGGTCGAAGGAGAAGACATTGACTTCAAAAATGCTTGAGGAGGCGCTGTCCTCGTTCGAGGCCGTGCAAGCCCAACTGCAACAGCTCGACCCGCAAATGATCGAGATCGCCGGGCGCCTGCGCCGTCAGCCGCCGCAAGTTGCGATGACTGTCGCCCGTGGCAGCTCCGACCACGCGGCGAGCTACTTCGCCTACCTGACCATGCAGCAATTGGGTGTGCCGGTGGCGTCGTTGCCGATGTCGGTGGTGACCATGCAGCAGGCACCGTTGAAGGTCAGCGGCCAGGTCGCGTTTGCGTTTTCGCAATCGGGACAGAGCCCGGATCTGGTCAACAGCCTGCGTCTGTTGCGCAAACGCGGCGCGCTGAGCGTGTCGATGGTCAACGCCGCCGATTCGCCTTTGGAAGCAGCGTGTGAATTCAGCCTGCCGCTGCTCGCTGGCACCGAAAGCAGCGTCGCCGCGACCAAGAGCTTCATTGCCACCCTCAGCGCCAGCGCCCGCCTGATCGCGCACTGGAAAGAAGACCGCGAATTACTCGAGGCACACAACGCCCTGCCCGAAGGCCTGCGCGAAGCCGCGCAACAGGACTGGAGTGCCGCCATCGACGCGCTGCGCGATTGCGAACGGCTGATGGTTATCGGCCGTGGCGCAGGCTTTGCCATCGCCCAGGAAGCAGCGCTGAAATTCAAGGAAACCTCGGCGATTCAGGCTGAAGCTTTCAGCAGTGCCGAAGTCCGTCACGGCCCGATGGCCCTGATCGACGAGCACTATCCACTGCTGGTGTTCGCGCCACGTGGCGCCGAGCAGGCCGGTCTGATCAGCCTCGCGGCGGAGATGCGTCAACGCGGCGCCCGTGTATTGCTCGCCGCGCCGGACGACATTCTCGAACGCGACCTGACCCTGAGCCGCGCCGAACACCCGGCCCTCGACCCGATCCTGGCGATCCAGAGTTTCTACGTGATGGCCGCCGGCCTGGCCGTGGCCCGAGGCATGGACCCGGATCAACCGCGCCACCTGAGCAAAGTGACCCGCACGCACTAAGTCCGAATGACTGCACACCTGATGAGACCGAGCCATGCACAACAACAATAAAGAGCTGACCCTCAGCGCCCCGCTCAGCGGCCCGGTGCTCACGCTCGCCAAAGTCCCGGACGCGGTGTTCGCCAGCGGCGCGATGGGTGACGGCATTGCCATCGACCCGATCAACGACACGCTGTATTCGCCGTGCGCCGGGGTGATCATTCACGTCGCCCGCACCGGCCACGCGCTCACGGTGCGTGCCGACAACGGCGCGGAAATCCTCCTGCACCTGGGCCTGGACACCGTTGAACTGAACGGCGAAGGCTTCTCGATGCTGGTCAAGGAAGGTGGCCGCGTCAGCAAGGGTCAGCCTTTGTTGCGCTACGACCTGGACAAGGTCGGCCAGCAATGCAAAAGCCTGGTCAGCCTGTTGATCCTGACCAACAGTCAGGATTTTCAGGTGCGCCCGATCACGCTCAAGGCGGTAAAGGTCGGTGACCCCCTGCTGCACATCGTTGCCCGCAACAGTGCGGCGGCTAATCCTGAAATGCTTGGCGGGCCTGAGGTCCACGGGCATGTGCTGGTGGCTCATCGTGGCGGCCTGCATGCGCGCCCTGCTGCGCTGATTCGCCAGACCGCGCAAGGCTTCAAGAGCCAATCGCAGCTGCACTTCGCTGGCAAATCGGCGCCGTGCAACAGCCTGATCGGGCTGATGGGGTTGGCCGTCGGTGAGCAGGATGAAGTGCAGGTCAGTTGCCAGGGGCCGGACGCCGAAGCCGCGCTGCAAGCGTTGCTCGGCGCATTGGCCACCACGCTGCCCGAGGATCACCACACCGTCGCACCGGTCAGCGCTGCACCACGCAAACGCCCCGCCGAAGCTGGCGTCCTGCAAGGTGTGTGCGCCGCACCGGGACTGGTCGGTGGGCCGCTGTTTCGCCTGAATGCGATCAGTCTGCCGGCGGATACCGGCAATCATGATCCGCGGGTGCAACAACAGGTTCTTGAGTCGGCGTTGAGTCAGGTTCGTAGCGAAATCCAAGCCACCCTGACCCAAGCGAAAAAGCACAAGAACGCCGACGAAGAAGCGATCTTCGCGGCGCATCTGGCACTGCTCGAAGACCCGGCCTTGCTCGACGCCGCACAGCACGCCATCGACCAAGGCGCGGCGGCGACTCACGCCTGGAGCCAGTCGATCGATGTCCAGTGTGACGTGCTGCAACACACCGGCAGCGCACTGTTGGCCGAACGCGCCAATGACCTGCGCGACCTCAAGCAACGCGTGCTGCGTGCGCTGCTTGGCGAAGCCTGGCATTACGAGGTGCCGGCCGGCGCCATCGTTGCCGCGCATGAATTGACGCCGTCGGATCTGCTGCAACTCAGCGCGCAAGGTGTCGCCGGATTGTGCATGGCCGAGGGCGGCGCGACCTCGCACGTGGCGATTCTGGCGCGGGGCAAGGGTCTGCCGTGCATGGTTGCGCTGGGGTCGGCTTTGCTCGATCAGCCGCAAGGGCAATCAGTGGTACTGGATGCTGACGGCGGTCGCCTTGAACTGACCCCGAACGCCGAACGCCTGGCCGAAGTTCAGCAAGCGCAAATCGAGCGCCAGCAACGCCGCGACGCACAACAAGCCAAGGCCCACCTGCCCGCCGAAACGCGCAATGGCGTGGCGATCGAAGTGGTCGCCAACGTCGCCTCAAGTGCTGAAGCGGCCGACGCATTCGCCAACGGCGCCGACGGCGTCGGCCTGCTGCGCACCGAATTCCTTTTCGTTGATCGCCAAACGGCGCCAGACGTTGAAGAACAGCGCGTCGCCTATCAAGCCGTGCTGGATGCGATGGGCGACCAATCGGTGATCATCCGCACCATCGACGTCGGCGGCGACAAGCAACTCGACTACCTGCCGCTGCCTGCCGAAGCCAACCCGGTGCTCGGCTTGCGCGGCATTCGGCTCGCTCAGGCCCGTCCGGAAATCCTCGACCAGCAACTGCGTGCGCTGCTGCAAGTCAGCCCTCTGCGCCGTTGCCGAATCCTGTTGCCGATGGTCACCGAGGTCGATGAACTGCTGCACATCCGTCAGCGCGTCGATGCGCTGTGTCTGCAGTTGGGCATCAGCCAACGCCCGGAAATCGGCGTGATGATCGAAGTCCCCGCCGCCGCGCTGCAAGCCGAGCAACTGGCCGAACACGCCGACTTCCTCTCGATCGGAACCAACGATCTGTCGCAATACACCCTGGCCATGGATCGCGACCACGCAGGCTTGGCCGCCCGGGTCGATGCCCTGCACCCGGCGCTGCTGCGCCTGATCGCCATGACCTGCGCAGGCGCAGCGGTGCACAAGCGTTGGGTCGGTGTCTGCGGCGCCCTCGCCTCCGATCCACTGGCAACACCAGTGCTGATCGGCCTGGGCGTCACCGAACTGTCGGTCAGCCCGGTGCAGATCGGGGAAATCAAGGACCGCGTGCGTCAGTTGCACGAGGCCGAATGCCAACGCCTCAGCCACGACCTGCTCAAACTGAACAGCGCCGCTGCGGTTCGTCACGCCTGTCATCAACATTGGCCTCTGCGCTAACAAAAACAAAAAGGACGAACGCCATGTACCAACTCTTCATCGAAGGCCTGCAACGCCTCGGCCGCGCGCTGATGCTGCCGATCGCGATCCTGCCGATTGCCGGCCTGCTGCTGCGTCTGGGTGACACCGACCTGCTGAACATCGCGATCATCCACGATGCCGGGCAAGTGATCTTCGCCAACCTGGCGATGATTTTCGCCATCGGCATCGCCGTCGGGTTCGCCAAGGACAACAACGGCACCGCCGGCCTCGCCGGAGTAATCGGTTATCTGGTGATGATCTCCACGCTCAAGGTGCTCGACGCGAGCATCAACATGGGCATGCTCGCCGGGATCGTCAGCGGCCTGATGGCTGGTGCGCTATACAACCGGTTCAAGGACATCAAGCTGCCGGAGTATCTGGCGTTCTTCGGCGGGCGTCGGTTTGTGCCGATCGTCACCGGTTTTGCGGCGGTCGGTCTGGGCGTAGTGTTCGGCTACATCTGGCCGCCGATCCAGCATGGCATCAACAGCTTCGGCAGCCTGATGATGGAAAGCGGCAGCTTCGGCGCCTTCGTCTTCGGCGTGTTCAACCGCTTGCTGATCGTCACTGGCCTGCACCACATCCTCAACAACATGGCGTGGTTCGTGTTCGGCAATTTCACCGATCCGACCACAGGTGCGCTGGTGACTGGCGACCTTTCACGCTACTTCGCCGGTGATCCGAAGGGCGGCCAGTTCATGACCGGCATGTTCCCGATGATGATTTTCGGCCTGCCGGCAGCCTGCCTGGCGATGTACCGCAACGCCCTGCCGGAGCGGCGCAAAGTGATGGGCGGGATTTTCCTGTCGATGGCCCTGACCTCGTTTTTGACCGGGGTAACCGAACCCATCGAATTCGCCTTCATGTTTTTGGCGCCGCTGTTGTATCTGCTGCATGCGTTGCTGACCGGGTTGTCGATGGCGATTACCAATGCGTTGAACATTCACCTGGGCTTCACGTTCTCTGGCGGTTTTATCGATATGGTGTTGGGTTGGGGACGCTCGACCAATGGCTGGCTGGTGATTCCCGTGGGGCTGGCGTATGCCGTGGTGTATTACGCGGTGTTTGATTTCTGCATTCGTCGCTTCAATCTGAAAACGCCGGGGCGTGAAGATGTTGCGGCGGCCGACAAGGCTGTTCTCACCGAGAACGAGCGCGCTGCGGCCTACATCAAGGCACTCGGTGGCGCAGAGAATCTGGTGACGGTGGGTGCGTGCACCACCCGTCTGCGCTTGGAAATGGTCGATCGCAACAAGGCCTCCGATGCTGATCTGAAAGCACTGGGTGCGATGGCGGTGGTCCGTCCGGGCAAGGGTGGCAGTTTGCAGGTAGTTGTCGGACCGATGGCCGACAGTATTGCTGATGAGATTCGCCTGGCGATGCCGGCGTTGGGGCGTGCGCTGGTAGCTACGTCAGCGGTGGTTATCGATGAACCAAAAGCGATTGTGGTCGCCGGTTCCGAGGCCCAGCAATGGTTGAATGCGCTGGGCGGTGGCGACAACGTGCTGCAACTGGACTGCATTGCGATGAGCCGGATTCGCTTGCAACTAGCGGATGGCAAGGCGTTGTCCGAGGCTCAGTTGAAAGAGCTGGGCTGCCAGGGTGTCAGCCAGTTGGAAGGTGGAATCTGGCATCTGTTGGTGGGTGACAAGGCTGCAAGCTTGAGCGGAGCGCTTGAGGCGTTGGTCAATCGCAGCGAGGTGAGTGCGAAGGTTTAATCGACACAAAAAACCCGGCTTAGGCCGGGTTTTATCGCCGACAAATTCAGCTCAGGATGAATGCTGTTCCGCTTGGTAATGGCGGGTCTGAAATGGCATCAGCGTTTGAACCTTCAATCCAAGGCTTTCTGCTAATCCCCAGGAGACGGCCAATTCATCTTTGCGATTGCGTAACGAAACCTTGATTGGAGGCGCGACATCCTGCTTCGGCGTCGAGTGCGCGAAAAGCTCCAACGCATGAAGCGTTTCCAGCACGCGGGTATCCGAGACACACGAGAACCGCGTAAATCGCTCCAGCAGGTAAGCGGCACGACGGCGTTCAATATCATCACGATGATGCTTCAGGAACGCCTTGACCTCGCTTTCAACATTCGAATCCGAGTACCAGACTTCTTTCGCAGCACTCACCAGTGCTACGTCGTCGGCCTGATTCAGAGGGCTTCTGACGAGAGTGTCTAACGCGGATGAGAGGACGTGAGCGTCATTCACCTTCGGCATCTGCTTTCTCCAGGTAGTCCTGCAATATGTTGGTCAGAACAGAGGTCGATTGCGCTTTATTGCCAACATATACATCAATTGCCTGCAATGCCAGACGCCGTAGTTCGCCGGTCAGTATGAACCCACACCTTAGAAGCGCATTGATGTCTGCAATATCGTGATCTGTAGCCCTGCCCAACTTTGTAATGGCTATGTCGACGGGTGCAGCAATATGGATGTGTAGAGGAGACTCCAGCGAAAACTCTGACATGGGAATACTTCGAGACCAATAATCCTCGTGAATCGGGCCAAAGCTAGTGTTGTATTGCAGGTCGTAGTTCAACTCCATCTTTCGAGCAGAAAGCTCATCGACAAAGGGCTCCGGGACCTCCGCCAGTAGTGTGCGCAAGTCGAATCCTGCCGGAATGCATGCCTCATAGATTTCCGCATCGACATCCAACGATATGCGGTGATGGGTATAGAGGTGAACTGCGCATCCTCCAAACACAATGATCTTCACCGCTCCCGGTGCTGAGTTCTCCTGAATCAGTTCCGCCTCGACTGACTTGAACATCGATACCAGCGCCCGTCCCAACGCAGTATTCGTGTTGATACGAGGTGTGACGACGGGACGCAATTCCATTTTGAACCTCAGAGTCATATCGAAGGTTTCAGTGAACGGAGCTACATCCCGTTTTCGGTCTATTGCCAGGCCCGCTGTTGCCAGAGACAACCTAAGGTAGAGAGGCTACTTCCGAGGGACAACCTGAAAAAACGGTAGGAAAAAACTGCTATTTGATGAGGTACAGGATGTATTCCGACAACTGCGAAAACGCTTTCGCGAGCAAGCCCGCTCCCACAGGGAATGCATTTCAAATGAGGGAGCCAGCCTGCTGGCGATGAACGATGACGCGGTCGTCAGGTTTGTGGGTCGACCCGATCCAGTGCTCGGTTTACTGCCAGTTCGGCAAGCATGACGATTTGCTGGATGCCTAGTGCAGTGCTGCGTTGCGCACCGGTTAACTCGTTAGCAAAGTTGCTGGCGGCGCTTGCTGAGGCCAAGGACTCACAGGCGTGGGCAAGCAGGCTTTCGGTGTCGACACCGGGATGGACGAGGAACATCGTGCTGGGTCGGCGAGATTTTGCGGGTTCGGGACAGAGGTAGAAATCGAGGGCGCGTTTGATGGCTTCGCGGTTTCGGACCATCTCTTCGGCGCGGAGGGCTTCTTCGAGTGGAGTGGTGGTTTCGTGGGGTGGATCTGGAACAACTTTATCGGACATAAAAACTCTGCACGCAATAGAGCGTAGAGAGCGGGCGCCTGACGGACAACCTGAAAACATCGTGGGAAGGTTCTGCGATTTCGACACAGATTTAAACATACCAAATCTCTATGTTGACTGGATTGGCCCCATCGCCAGCAGGCTAGCTCCCACAGTGGGGTTTGTGTGCATTCAGCTAGAAAAAGGGCGGCTGTCAGGGCGCTATCGCTGGCAAGCCAGGCTCCCACAGGGATTGGGTACATCTGCGATTTTTGGTTGGCTGTGAGGTCGCTATCGCGAGCAGGCTCACTCCTACAGTTGGACTGAGTGCATCTGCAAGAAACAGGTCGGCAGCAAGGCCAGCACCCACAGTTTCCAATTGCAAACCTCCACCGCGGCAAAGCCGCCCCACTCAAATGGTCGAGTGTCAGCTCGCCGAAAGCTCTTGATCTTGATTCACAGGCCCCGTCGGCAGGCTGAGTGGAGGGATTTATCCGGGGGTGGGAGCGCAGCGACCGTTCGACGAAGTCGAACACATCGAGAGGAGGTGCAGCGAAGCAAACCGGAGACGATGCGCCCGGATGGATCACGGAGCGAAGGAACCCCGAGCCTTAGCGAGTGGGCCGAACGTTGGGGCAAGCCTTTTTGGTTACTTTTGAGGCGTTTGTCAAAAGTGACCCGTCGTAAGGACGGAACCCTAAGCAGCCGTGACCGCAGGAATGGATATGTACTCGATCAGCCAGAACATCATTGCCTGAGCCAACGCCTTCGCGAGCAAGCCCGCTCCCACATTGGAACCCCATCGCCCGAAAAATCGGGGGCAACAAAAAACCCGCAGACAATCACTCATCTGCGGGTTTCCTGTTTCAGCAGCAAGAAAGATCAGAAATCCTCCAGCCGCCACACCTCATAAGCCGGCGTCTCATAGGGATGGCTCAACTTAAGAGCCGCCACCACAGCGCGAATCAACTCATCCGCCACCACAAGCTCAACCTTCCATTCCTCAACCCGCTCAACCTGCCCCGCCTCGCCAATGAACGGCTGACTGCCGTCCAACGGTCGAAACTGGCCCAGACCGAGCACCTGCCACGCGCAGTGGTCATAGTCACCGATCCGCCCACCACCGGCAGCGAACACAGCCCCTTTGACCACTTCGACATGACTGTCAGGAACAAAAAACCCGAGCTTGTACACAGGCCTTAGTTCACCCAGACGCGAGCATTACGGAACATGCGCATCCAAGGAGCGTCCTCGGTCCAGTCTTCCGAACGCCACGAGTTCTGCACGGCGCGGAACACGCGCTCCGGGTGCGGCATCATGATCGTCACGCGACCGTCGCGACTGGTGAGACCGGTGATCCCGCGCGGCGAACCGTTCGGGTTGGCCGGGTAGGCTTCGGTGACCTTGCCGTGGTTGTCGACGAAACGCATCGCCACGCAACCCGACAGATCGGCTTCCAGCAGTGCCTCTTCGCTGGAGAACTCGGCGTGACCTTCACCGTGAGCAATGGCGATCGGCATACGCGAACCGGCCATGCCTTGCAGGAAGATCGAGTTCGACTCCTGGATCTGCACCATCGCCACGCGCGCTTCGAACTGCTCGGAGCGGTTACGCACGAAGTGCGGCCAGAACTCGCTGCCCGGGATCAGCTCGTGCAGGTTGGACATCATCTGGCAACCGTTGCACACGCCGAGGGTGAAGCTGTCGTTACGTTCGAAGAAGCCCTGGAACGCATCGCGGGCGCGGCTGTTGAACAGTGCCGACTTGGCCCAGCCTTCACCGGCGCCGAGTACGTCGCCGTAGGAGAAACCACCGCACGCTACCAGACCTTTGAACTCGTTCAGGTCGACGCGGCCGGCCAGAATGTCGCTCATGTGCACGTCGATCGCATTGAAACCGGCGCGGTCGAACGCGGCCGCCATTTCCACCTGACCGTTTACGCCCTGCTCGCGCAGCACGGCAACCTGTGGGCGGATGCCTTTCTTGATGTAAGGCGCGGCGATGTCCTGGTTGACGTCGTAGCTCAGCTTGACGCTCAGGCCCGGGTTGTCTTCTTCCAGCAGCACGTCGAACTCTTGCTCGGCGCAGTCGGCGTTGTCACGCAGACGCTGGATCTGGTAGCTGGTTTCAGCCCAGGTACGTTGCAGCAGACGGCGCTGACCTTCGAACACGGTGTCACCGTTGAAGGTGATGTTGATCTGGCCGTTGTTCATTGGCTGACCGATCACCGACACGCAGTCGCCCAGACCGGCCGCGCTGAATTGCGCGAGGATGTCTGGCGTGGCGTCCTGACGAACCTGGATCACGGCACCCAGTTCTTCGTTGAACAGAATGGCGGCGATTTCTGCCGAGGACTCGGCAACGCTGTCCAGGTTCAGGCTCAGGCCGCAGTGGCCGGCGAAGGCCATTTCCACCACGGAAGTCAGCAAACCACCGTCGGAACGGTCGTGGTAAGCCAGCAGGTGACCGTCGGCGTTGAGGCCCTGGATCACTGCGAAGAAGGCTTTCAGGTCTTCGGCGTCATCGACGTCCGGCGCGTGTTTGCCGAGTTTGCCGTGAACCTGTGCCAGGATCGAAGCGCCCATACGGTTCTGACCGCGACCGAGGTCGATCAGGATCAGGTCGGTGGTGCCCTTGTCCATGCGCAGTTCCGGGGTCAGGGTCTGACGGATGTCAGCCACTGGCGCGAAACCGGTCACGATCAGCGACATCGGCGAGGTCACGGTTTTTTCTTCGCCGTTGTCATTCCAGCGGGTGGCCATGGACATCGAGTCCTTGCCCACCGGAATGGTGATACCCAGCTCAGGGCACAATTCCATGCCGACCGCTTTCACGGTGTCGTACAGACGCGCGTCTTCGCCCGGGTGACCGGCAGCCGACATCCAGTTCGCCGACAGTTTGATGTCGGAGATCTTGTTGATGCGCGACGCAGCGATGTTGGTCAGGGTTTCGCCGATGGCCATGCGGCCCGAAGCCGGGGCGTCCAGCAGTGCCAGCGGAGTACGCTCGCCCATCGCCATCGCTTCGCCGGTGTAGACGTCGAAACTGGTAGCGGTGACGGCAACGTCGGCCACCGGAACCTGCCATGGGCCGACCATCTGGTCACGAGCCACGAGGCCGGTGATGGTGCGGTCGCCGATGGTGATCAGGAAGCTCTTGCTCGCAACGGCCGGGTGGTGCAGAACGCGCTCGATGGATTCGGTGATGTCGAGGTTCGACGGATCGAAGTCATCGCCCAGCTCGGCTTCGCGAACCACCGAACGGTGCATGCGCGGGGCCTTGCCCAGCAACACTTCCAGTGGCATGTCCACCGGGTTGTTGCCGAAGTGGCTGTCGGTCACGGTCAGTTGCGGTTCGGCGGTCGCCTCGCCCACTACGGCAAACGGGCAACGCTCACGTTCGCAGATCGCCTGGAAGCGCTCGAAGTCAGCCGGGCCGACGGCCAGAACGTAACGTTCCTGGGATTCGTTGGACCAGATTTCGTGCGGGGCCATGCCCGGCTCGTCGTTTGGAATGTTGCGCAGTTCGAAACGGCCACCGCGCTCGCCGTCGTTGACCAGTTCCGGGAAGGCGTTGGACAGACCGCCCGCACCCACGTCGTGGATGAAGCTGATCGGGTTTTTGTCGCCCAGTTGCCAGCAACGGTCGATGACTTCCTGGCAGCGACGCTCCATTTCAGGGTTTTCACGCTGCACGGAAGCGAAGTCGAGATCCGCCGAGCTGGTGCCGGTGGCCATCGAGGAAGCGGCGCCGCCGCCCAGACCGATCAGCATCGCCGGGCCGCCGAGCACGATCAGCTTGGAGCCAACGACGATCTCGCCTTTCTTGACGTGTTCTTCGCGGATGTTGCCCATGCCGCCAGCGAGCATGATCGGCTTGTGGTAACCGCGAACTTCGTCACCGTGCGGAGTGGTGATCGATTGTTCGAAGGTACGGAAGTAGCCAGTCAGGGCCGGACGGCCGAATTCGTTGTTGAACGCGGCACCGCCCAGCGGGCCTTCGATCATGATGTCCAGTGCGGTAACGATGCGCTCAGGCTTGCCGTACGGCACTTCCCACGGCTGTTCGAAGCCCGGGATCTGCAGGTTGGACACGGTGAAACCGGTCAGGCCGGCCTTTGGCTTGGCGCCACGACCGGTTGCACCTTCGTCACGGATCTCGCCGCCGGAACCGGTGGATGCGCCCGGGAACGGAGCGATCGCCGTCGGGTGGTTGTGGGTTTCAACCTTCATCAGGATGTGCACCGGCTCCTGCACCGCGCCGTACTGGCGGGTCTCGGGATTCGGGAAGAAGCGGCCGGCCACATTGCCGACAATCACCGAGGCGTTGTCCTTATAAGCCGACAGAACGCCTTCGCTGTGCATCACGTAGGTGTTCTTGATCATGCCGAACAGGCTTTTTTCCTGGTTCTGGCCGTCGATGTCCCAACTGGCGTTGAAGATCTTGTGGCGGCAGTGCTCGGAGTTGGCCTGGGCAAACATCATCAGTTCGATGTCGTGCGGGTTGCGCTTGAGACCGGTGAAGGCGTTGACCAGGTAATCGATCTCGTCTTCGGCCAGGGCCAGGCCCAGCTCGGTGTTGGCCTTTTCCAGCGCGGCGCGGCCGCCAGCGAGGATGTCGATCGCGGTCAGCGGTTTCGGCTCGGCGTGGCTGAACAGACCGGCGGCCTGTTCCAGGTTGCCCAGCACGATCTGGGTCATGCGGTCATGCAGCACGTCGGCGATTTGCTGAGCTTGAGCGTCGCTAAACTGGCCGGCCACGTAGAACGCGATACCGCGCTCCAGGCGCTGGATTTTGCTCAGGCCGCAGTTGCGGGCGATGTCGCTGGCCTTGCTCGACCATGGCGAGATGGTGCCGAAACGCGGCAACACCAGAAACAGACGGCCGGTCGGCTCTTGTACCGGAACGCTTGGACCGTACTTCAGAAGGCGCGCAAGCACCTGCTGTTCGTCGCCGGTCAGGACGCCGGTGACTTCGGCGAAGTGAGCGAATTCAGCATACAAGCCACTGACAGCTGGAACCTTCTGGCTCAGTTGCTCAAGGAGTTTGCTGTGGCGAAAGGCAGAAAGGGCAGGAGCGCCGCGCAGGATCAACATCTTCGGGACAGCCTCGGGAAGGGGTGTGCTTTGAGGCCGTGCATTCTAGCCTAAACCGCCTTCAACATCACCCGAAACGCTACGCACGGTTGCACTCGGATATCAATCTGTGTTTCTGCCTTTGAAGTCAAATTTCGAGGGTCTGCGGGCAGCGCTTATTTTTTCTGTCACAAAATGCCCTCGAGCCCCATTCCTGCGGGGTTTCGGCCAGTTTTGTGATCGCTAGCAGACAAGCCCTTCACTGTCGAGATATGGCGCCCGTGGCCGTTTGCGTATACTGCGCAGATGTTTTTCCCAACGGCTTTGCGTCCGCGGTACGCCAAATGGCTGATCGCAACCGGACTCTTCCTGGTGCTCGGTGGCTGTGTTGATAAACCCAACACACTCGAGCGCGTAAAGGAGGATGGTGTGCTGCGGGTGATTACCCGTAACAGCCCCGCCACCTACTTTCAGGATCGCAGCGGTGAAACCGGCTTCGAATACGAGCTGGTGAAGCGTTTCGCCGACGATTTGGGGGTCGAGCTGAAAATCGAGACCGCCGACAACCTCGACGACCTGTTCAACCAGATCGGCAAACCGAACGGCCCGGTATTGGCCGCAGCCGGCCTGGTCAGCAGCGAAGATCGCAAGAAACAGGTGCGGTTCTCCCACTCTTACCTCGAAGTCACGCCGCAGATCATCTATCGCAACGGACAGTCACGGCCAACCGATCCCGGCGATCTGGTCGGCAAGAAGATCATGGTGCTCAAGGGCAGCACCCACGCCGAACAGTTGGCGGAGCTGAAAAAGAAATTCCCCGGCATCGAATACGAAGAATCCGACGCGGTGGAAGTGGTCGACCTGTTGCGCATGGTCGATGAAGGCCAGATCGATCTGACCCTCGTCGATTCCAATGAAGTGGCGATGAATCAGGTGTACTTCACCAACATTCGCGTAGCCTTCGACCTCGGCGATGCACGCAGCCAGAGCTGGGCCGTGGCCCCGGGCGAAGACAACAGCCTGCTCAACGAGATCAACGCCTACCTCGACAAAGTGCAGAAAAACGGCACCCTGCAACGTCTGAAAGACCGCTACTACGGCCACGTCGATGTCCTCGGCTACATGGGCGCCACCACCTTCGCCCAGCACTTGCAGCAGCGCCTGCCAAAATACGAACAGCACTTCAAGACCTACGCCAAGAAAGAGAAAGTCGACTGGCGCCTGCTGGCGGCCATCGGCTATCAGGAATCGCTGTGGCAACCGGCGGTCACCTCGAAAACCGGCGTGCGCGGCCTGATGATGCTGACGCAGAACACTGCCCAGGCGATGGGCGTATCAAACCGTCTCGATCCCAAGCAAAGCATCATGGGCGGCGCCAAGTATCTGGCCTACATGAAGGATCAGCTCGATGATTCGATTCAGGAGCCGGACCGCACCTGGTTCGCGCTGGCGGCTTACAACGTCGGCAGCGGTCACCTTGATGACGCACGCAAACTCGCATCCCGCGAAGGTCTGAACCCGGATAAGTGGCTGGATGTGAAGAAGATGCTGCCACGCCTGTCGCAGAAGCAGTGGTACAGCAAAACCCGCTACGGCTACGCCCGTGGCGGCGAGCCGGTGCACTTCGTGGCGAACATCCGTCGCTACTACGACATCCTGACCTGGGTGACCCAGCCGCAGCTTGAAGGCGATCAGGTGGCCGAGGGCAATCTGCATGTGCCCGGTATCGACAAGTCCAAGCCGGCGCAGGAAAACCCGCCGCTCTAGTCCAGCCACCCCAAATCAAATGTGGGGGCGGTGATGCGGCAATCCGACTTGATCGCGAAAGCAATCTGACAGCCAACGGAATCGTTGAATGTCAAACCGCTTTCGCGAGCAAGCCCGCTCCCACATTATTTTGTGCAAATGTTTAGGCCTTTGCAGCCGCCAGGATCAGCGCCTTCATTTCCGATACGGCAGACTTGAACCCGACGAACAACGCATGCGCCACCAGCGCGTGGCCGATGTTCAGTTCGTTGATGCCCTTGATCGCCGCCACGGCTTCGACGTTGTGGTAGTGCAGGCCATGGCCGGCATTGACGATCAGGCCCTGCGCCAGACCAAACGCCACGCCGTCCGCCACACGCTTGAGCTCTTCAGCGACTTCGGTCGGCGTTTGCGCATCGGCATAACGTCCGGTGTGCAGCTCGATGGCCGGTGCGCCCACGCGCTTGGACGCGGCGATCTGACGTTCATCCGCATCGATGAACAGCGACACTTCACTGCCGATCTTCGACAGACGCTCGACCGCTGCCTTGATGCGCTCTTCCTGCCCCGCTACATCCAGACCACCTTCGGTGGTCAGCTCCTGACGGGTTTCCGGCACCAGGCAGATGTGCGCCGGACGGATGCGTTCGGCGAACGCCATCATCTCTTCGGTGACGCCCATTTCGAAGTTCATGCGGGTCTGCAGCACGTCCTTGAGCAACAGCACGTCGCGTTCCTGAATGTGCCGGCGGTCTTCACGCAGGTGCACGGTGATGCCGTCGGCACCCGCCTCTTCTGCGTCCAGCGCCGCCTTGACCGGATCCGGGTAGCGCGTGCCACGGGCCTGACGCAGGGTGGCGACGTGGTCGATGTTCACGCCAAGAAGAATGCGATTGCTGGTGGTCACGGATGCGCGCTCCTGAAGAAAAAGATTCGGCGCACAGCATACACGGGGCTAGGGTTTACGAAACAGCTCGCGACTGACGAGGGGCCGACCGCCGAGGTGAACGGCCAGTGCCTGACGCATCAACCGCTTGGCCGCGGACAGTGCGCCGGGGGCGGTCCAGTCGGCTTCGGCCATGGCCAGTAATTCAACGCCATTGAACAGACCGGGTTGCAACAGGAAAACCCGCTCCAGTCCCGCGTCCACTTGCAGGCGATAGAGGCCATCCGGCGCGACGGGCTCACCGTGAATATCAGTGTTCAGGGAAAAGCCGTAACCGAGATCGTCCAGCAGTCGCCATTCGAAGGAGCGCAGCAGTGGCTCCAACGGACGGCCTTCGGCCAATGCCAGCAAGGTCGCGGCATAGTGATCGAATACACCGGGGTGCGGGTCTTCGGCGGGCAGCAAGCGGATCAGTAGCTCATTCAGATAGAGACCGCTGAACAGCGCTTCGCCGTTAAGCCACGCTGAAGTCCCAGAACTCTCCATGCGCCCGACATTCTTCAACTCACCCTTGCCACGAAACTCGACTTCCAGCGACACGAAGGGCCGCGCCAACGTCCCGGCCTTGCCCCGCGCACTGCGCAACACTGCCCGCAGCCGCCCTTGCGGCGTCAGGAAGTCCACCAGCGCGCTGGTTTCGCGGTAGGCGCACGAATGCAGGACGTAGGCGGGTTGGGCGAGAGGTGGGGTTTGCGACATGAAGTTCTCGATGAAGACACGCAGGTTTACTCACAACCCAAAACTACTGTGGGAGCGGGGTCGCTCGCGAAAGCGCTGAATCAGTCAAAGTATATGTCGACTGACACTGCGCATTCGCGAGCAAGCCCGCTCCCACAGGGTGTTCTCTGGTGTAACAGAAAACCGGTGTTACAGGTCGCCGTAACCCAGCGAACGCAATGCACGCTCGTCGTCGGACCAGCCGCCCTTCACCTTGACCCACAGGTTGAGCATGATCTTGGAGTCGAACAGCAACTCCATGTCCTTGCGCGCTTCGGTGCCGATGCGTTTGATGCGCTCGCCCTTGTCGCCAATGATGATCTTCTTCTGACCGTCACGCTCGACGAGGATCAGCGCGTGAATGTGCAGGGTCTTGCCCTGCTGCTTGAACTCTTCGATTTCGACGGTGATCTGGTACGGCAACTCGGCGCCCATCTGGCGCATGATTTTCTCGCGCACCAGCTCAGCGGCGAGGAAACGGCTGCTGCGGTCGGTGATCTGGTCTTCCGGGAAGAAGTGATCGTTCTCCGGCAGATGATCGGCGATGACCTTTTCCAGCGCATCGAGGTTATGCCCGTGCTGCGCCGAAATCGGGATGATCTGCGCGTTCGGCAGCTGTTCCTGCAACCACGACAGGTGCGGCATCAGCTCGGCCTTGTCTTCGATGCGGTCGGTCTTGTTCAGCGCGACGATCAACGGGCCGGTCACGTACTGCACGCGCTCCAGGACCATCTGGTCTTCTTCGGTCCACTTGGTGCGGTCGACCACGAAGATCACCACGTCGACGTCTTTCAACGCCGCCGAAGCGGTCTTGTTCATGTAACGGTTGAGGGCCTTTTCGCCACCCTTGTGCATGCCGGGGGTGTCGACGTAGATCGCCTGCACGTCACCTTCGGTCTTGATCCCGAGCATGTTGTGACGGGTGGTCTGCGGCTTGCGCGAGGTGATCGCCAGCTTCTGCCCCAAAATGTGGTTCAGCAGCGTGGACTTGCCCACGTTGGGACGGCCGACGATGGCAACGTAGCCACAGCGAGTTGCGTTTGTATCAGTCATTGCCATTCTCCACGCCCAGGGCAATCAGTGCTGCGGCGGCCGCTACCTGTTCGGCAATACGACGGCTCACACCCTGACCTCGGCTTTTTTCATTCAATAAGACCACTTCGCATTCGACGAAGAAGGTACGGCAGTGCGGCTCACCCTGGATATCCACCACTTCGTAGCGTGGCAGTTCACAACCGCGCGATTGCAGGTGTTCCTGCAGACGGGTCTTGGGATCCTTGTTGGTGTCGACCAGCGTCAAGCCTTCGAACTCACCGGCCAGCCAGGCCAGTACACGCTCGCGGGCGACATCCATGCCGGCGTCGAGGTAGATCGCACCGATCAACGCCTCGAGGGCATCGGCCAGAATCGACTCGCGTCGGAAGCCGCCACTTTTCAGTTCGCCCGAGCCCAGCCGCAGGTAATCACCCAGGTCGAAACCACGGGCCAGCACAGCCAGTGTCTCACCCTTGACCAGGCGCGCGCGCAAACGCGACAACTGGCCTTCGCGGGCCAGCGGGAAGCGATCGAACAGCGCCTCGCCGGCAACGAAGTTGAGGATGGCATCGCCGAGGAATTCCAGGCGTTCGTTGTTACGCCCGGCAAAGCTGCGGTGCGTGAGGGCCAGCAGCATCAGCTCCTGATCCTTGAAGGTGTAACCGAGCTGGCGCTCGAGACGGCTTAGAGAAACGCTCACGGTTTACCCACGCTGAGTTCGTGGCTGGATTCCACCGCCATCGCCGGGGTACGGCGCAGGCCTGGGACAATTAACGCTGTGTTCAAAAATTACGTCCTGAATATCGTGGCTTCATGCCCTGGCGCCGATTTGTGTCGACTCCAGAAATGCATTCGGCGCTGTGGTCAACAGCGCCGTGATTGATTACTTGATCAGGCCAACCCGCGAGAAATTCGGCAGGTGGCTGAGTTTCGGTTCCGGCCAGCTCATCCAGACAGCGAAGGCTTTGCCGACGATATTCTGGTCGGGAACCATGCCCAGCAGATCCTTGGGAATGTTCGGATCATCCCAGTAGCGACTGTCGTTGGAGTTGTCGCGGTTGTCGCCCATCATGAAGTAATGGCCGGCCGGGACAGTCCAGGTATGGTCCGGGGTCGCGCGGTAGCGGCTCATTTCCTTGCGGATCAGGTGCTCGGCCGCGCCGAGTTTTTCCTTGTAGAGCTCGGCACTGCCCAGCGTGCCCGGCTCGGAGCCGACCAGTTGCTCGGCAATCGACTCGCCATTGACCAACAGGCGCTTGTCGGCGGTGTAACGTACCGTGTCGCCCGGCAGGCCGACTACACGCTTGATGTAGTTGACGTTCGGGTCGCTCGGGTAGCGGAACACCATCACATCGCCACGCTGTGGATCACCGACTTCGATGATTTTCTTGTCGATCACCGGCAGGCGGATCCCGTAAGAAAACTTGTTCACCAGAATGAAGTCGCCGACGTCCAGGGTCGGTTTCATCGAGCCGGACGGGATTTGGAACGGTTCCACCAGGAACGAACGCAGCACCAGCACGATGAACAACACCGGAAAGAACGACTTGCCATATTCGACCAGCAACGGCTCTTTGTTCAGTTTCTCGACCACCACGGGTTCGGGCTGGCTGACACTGCCTTGATAAGAGGCAATGGCAGCACGCCGACGCGGCGCCAGGAACAGCAGATCGAGCAACGCCAACAGGCCGCAGACGAACACGGCGATGACCAGCAACAGCGGGAAATTTAGTGACATAGGACCTGACTATTCCAACCTGAGCACGGCAAGGAAGGCTTCTTGTGGAATTTCCACGTTGCCGACCTGCTTCATGCGTTTCTTACCGGCCTTTTGCTTTTCAAGCAGCTTTTTCTTACGGCTTACGTCACCGCCGTAGCATTTGGCCAATACGTTCTTTCTGAGCGCCTTGACGGTTGTCCGGGCAACAATCTGACCGCCAATGGCAGCCTGGATGGCCACGTCGAACATCTGACGAGGAATCAGTTCTTTCATCTTCTCGGTCAACTGGCGACCTTTGAAGTGCGAATTGTCACGGTGCACGATCAACGCCAGGGCGTCGACTTTGTCACCGTTGATCAGCACGTCCAGTTTCACCAGATTAGCCGATTGGTAACGATCGAAATGGTAATCCAGCGAAGCATAGCCGCGGCTGGTGGATTTGAGACGGTCGAAGAAGTCCAGGACCACTTCGTTCATCGGCAAATCGTAAGTGACCTGCACCTGATTACCGAGGAACAGCATGTCGACCTGCACACCGCGTTTCTCGATGCACAGGGTGATGACGTTGCCCAGGTGTTCCTGCGGAACCAGGATGTTGGCGCGCACGATTGGCTCGCGCATGTCTTCGATGGCCGACACATCCGGAAGCTTGGAGGGGTTGTCGACGTAAATCGTTTCACCGGTTTTCAGCACCAGCTCGAAAATTACCGTTGGCGCGGTGGTGATCAGGTCCAGGTCGTATTCGCGCTCCAGGCGCTCCTGGATGATCTCCATGTGCAGCATGCCGAGGAACCCGCAACGGAAGCCGAAGCCCAGTGCGTCGGAGCTCTCCGGGGTGTACTGCAGCGACGAGTCGTTCAGGGTCAGTTTCTGCAGCGCTTCGCGGAAGTCCTCGAAGTCGTCGGAGCTGACCGGGAACAGACCGGCGTAAACCTGTGGCTGAATGCGTTTGAAGCCCGGCAGCACCGGAACGTCCGGCGTGGAGCTCAGGGTCAGGGTGTCACCGACCGGCGCACCGTGAATGTCCTTGATGCTGGCGATGATGAAGCCCACTTCGCCGGCCTTGAGGTCGACGGTGGCGGTGTGTTTCGGATTGAACACGCCGACGCTGTCGACCAGGTGCACCTTGCCGGTGGACTTGACCAGGATCTTGTCGCCCTTCTTCACGCGGCCATGACGCACGCGCACCAGGGAGACAACGCCCAGGTAGTTGTCGAACCAGGAGTCGATGATCAACGCTTGCAGCGGATCTTCGATGTTGCCGGTCGGTGCAGGAATGGTTGCGACCAGACGCTCGAGCACTTCGTCGACACCCAGGCCGGTCTTGGCGCTGCAGGTGACGGCGTCGGTGGCGTCGATGCCGATGATCTTCTCGATCTCGTCCTTGACGCGGTCCGGCTCGGCCTGTGGCAGGTCGATCTTGTTCAGTACCGGCATGACCTCAAGGCCCTGCTCGATGGCGGTGTAGCAGTTGGCCACGGACTGGGCTTCAACACCCTGACCGGCATCGACCACCAGCAACGCACCTTCACACGCGGCCAGGGAACGGCTGACTTCGTAGGTGAAGTCGACGTGGCCCGGGGTGTCAATGAAGTTCAGCTGGTAGGTGACGCCATCTTTGGCTTTGTAATAGAGGGTAACGCTGTGGGCCTTGATGGTGATCCCGCGTTCGCGCTCCAGATCCATGGAATCCAGTACCTGGGCTTCCATTTCACGCTCGGCCAGGCCACCGCACATCTGGATGAAACGGTCAGCCAGCGTCGACTTGCCATGGTCAATGTGGGCGATGATGGAGAAATTGCGGATATGACTCAAATCACTCACGGATCAACACTCAAAAAGGCTGCAGGCTTGGCCCGCCGAAAAATAGCCGGGAATTGTACCTGATACACGGCGCAAGCGTCACGTTCGCCTGTCACCCGGATTGCATACGAAAACGCCCCGATCTGTCGACCGAGGCGTTTTCGCGGTTAAAGCATTGGCAACGACACGGCCATCAACCGGCCCGTCGCAATAGCCAGACACCCGCCAGCGCACAGACCGTGGCCGGCACCAGCACCGCGAACAGCGGCGAGAAACCGAACACCAGGCTCGATGGGCCGAGCAAATCCTGGACGATGCGGAAGGTGAAGCCCACCAGCACGCCGGTGAACACCCGCTGACCGAGGGTTACCGAGCGCAACGGGCCGAAGATGAAGGAGATCGCCATCAGCACCAGCGCGGCGGTGACCAGCGGCTGCAACACCTTGACCCAAAATGCCAGCCAGTAACGGCCGTTGCTCAGGCCCTGGTCCGCCAGATAGTGGATGTAGCCCCACAGACCGGAAATCGACAGCGACTCCGGAGCCATCACTACCGTGTTGAGCAGTTGCGGGCTCAGCGACACGTCCCACTGCTCGCTCGGGGCGTTCAGCACTTCGGTGCTGCGCTCATGGAAGACCGTGGTGGTCACGTCGGTGAGTTGCCAGCGGCTGCCATCGAACTCCGCGCGCTTGGCGAAGCTGGAGCTCAGCAGGTGACGTTCCTTGTCGAAGTGATAGCGGGTCACGCCATACAACAGGCCGTTGGGTTGCACGGCGTTGATATGGATGAACTCCTCACCCTGACGGTGCCACATGCCATGTTTGGCGCTCTGCGCGTCGCCGCTGCCTTGCGCCAGCGAGCGATTGGCCTGAGCCATGCTTTCGGTAGCCGGCGCCACGTACTCGCCGATCAACACGCCGGCCAGCATCAGCACCAGCATCGGTTTCATGACCGCCCAGACGATACGCCCGATGGACACGCCAGCGGCACGCATGACCGTCAGCTCGCTGCTGCTGGCCAGGCTGCCAAGACCGATCAGGCAGCCGATCAGTGCGGCCATCGGCAGCATTTCATAGAGGCGGCGTGGCGCGGTAAGGATAACGAAGCTCAAAACGTCGGTCAGCGTATAGGTATCGCTGACGTCGCTCATCTCGTCGATGAAGGCAAACAGGGTCGCCAGACCCAGGATGATCGCCAGCACGGCGATGATCGCCATGAATACGCTGCTGCCGATGTAGCGGTCGAGTTTAACCACGGGCCACCTCCAGCGCAGCGCTGCGGCGACTGGCCAGCTTCAGGCGCAACGGCTCCCAATACAGCAGGCCCAGACCGATGACCAGGAAGATCCCGTGCACCCACCACAGGCCAAGGGCCGGTGGAATCTTGCCTTTTTCGAGGGCGCCGCGGGCGGCAATCAGGATGGTCAGGTAAGCCATATAAAGAAGAATCGCCGGCAGCAGCTTCAGGAAACGGCCCTGACGCGGATTGACCCGCGACAGCGGCACCGCCATCAGGGTCACGATAAATACCAGCAATGGCAGCGAAAGACGCCATTGCAGTTCAGCCTTGGACCGCTCGTCGTCGTTGCTCAGCAAGGTCGAGGTCGGCATCGCGTCACGGTCGGTGACTTCGTCGCTGGCATCGGGCTTGGGCAGCAATACGCCATAGGTCTCGTATTTGATCGCGCGATAATCGGCCTGCCCCGGGCTGCCGTCATAACGATAGCCATTGTGCAGGATCAGGTAGCGGTTGCCGTCCGGGTGGATTTCCTGACGGCCCTTCTCGGCCACCAGCACGGAAATCCCGCGGTCCTTCTGATTGGCGCCCAGGTTCTTCTGCGAGATGAATACTCCGCTGAGGTTGACGCGATCGTCGGTCAGGGTCTCGGTGTAGGTCACCCGGGTGCCGTCGCGCAGCGCCTGGAAACGGCCCGGCTCGAGGGTATCGAATTCGGTCAGGGCATCCTGCTTGTTCAGCAGCAGCTGGAACTGATTGGCACCTTGCGGGGCCAGGCTCAGGCTCAACCACGCCACCACCAGCGCCACCAGCGTCGCCGGAAACAGGGTCATGCGCAGCAGACGCTGCTGACTCATGCCGGTGGCCGAGAGCACGGTCATTTCGCTTTCGAGGTACAACCGGCCATAAGCCAGCAGGATCCCGAGAAACAGGCCCAGCGGCAGGATCAGTTGCATGAACCCCGGCAGACGGTAACCCATGATCAGGAACAGAGATCCCGGATCGAGTTGGCCCGCAGCGGCCTGGGCAAGGTATTTGATGAAGCGACCGCTCATGATGATGACCAGCAGCACGGCGCTGACGGCGCTCAGGGTCAACATCACTTCACGGGACAGATAACGGAAGACGATCAAACCAGACACTCCAGGGTTGTCAGGCTAAGGCGGCCAAACAAGCAAACGTCTCGACCGGCCCGCAATGCAGAGCCGTCGAAAAAAGATGCGGCATTATCCTGTGATTGAGGGCGCCTGTCACTGCGCACACTCACCCAAGCGTGCATTCCGTTGAAGATCATACAACCGAGGGTTGTCAGGCGCGGTGAGCGAGGTTCAAACTGCCGCCTTTGTCGCAGGCACTGGCCTGCGCCTCTTCTATCTATAAGCAGGCGACTGCGGCCACCGTCGAACGCCTGTGTGTTGACCATTCATTCAGGGATCCGGACATGGAACTGGTTGTAAAAAGCGTTAGCCCAGAAACGTTGAAAACCGCCACCCTGGTGGTTGCCGTCGGCGAAGGCCGCAAACTCGGCGTCGCCGCCAAGCAGGTCGATGAACTGAGCGGTGGCGCGATCAGCGCCGTGCTCAAGCGTGGCGACCTGGCCGGCAAGGTCGGTCAGAGTCTGTTGCTGCACAGCCTGCCGAACCTCAAGGCCGAGCGCGTGCTGCTGGTCGGCGTGGGCAAGGATGAAGAACTGGGCGACCGTCCGTTCCGCAAGATCGTGGCCGGCATCCTCAACACCCTGAAGGGTCTGGGCGGCACCGACGCCGTACTGGCACTGGATGAAGTCATTGTCAAAAACCGCGACAGCTACGGCAAGACCCGTCTGCTGGCCGAAACGCTGGTGGATGGCGAATACAGCTTCGACCAGTTCAAGAGCCAGAAAGCCGAACCGCGTGCGCTGAAGAAAATCACCTTGCTGACCATCAAAGCCGCTCAGGCCGAAGTGCAGCGCGCCGTGAACCACGCGACCGCCATCGCCAACGGCATGGCCTTCACCCGCGACCTGGGCAACCTGCCGCCGAACATCTGCCACCCGACGTTCCTGGGCGAGCAAGCGAAGAACCTGGGCAAAGAGTTCAAGGATCTGAAAGTCGAAGTCCTCGACGAGAAGAAGATCAAGGCACTGGGCATGGGCTCGTTCTACGCCGTGGGCCAGGGCAGCGCCCAGCCACCGCGCCTGATCGTCATGCAATACAACGGCGGCAAGAAGTCCGAAAAGCCTTACGCGCTGGTCGGTAAAGGCATCACTTTCGACACCGGCGGCATCAGCCTGAAGCCTGGGGCCGGCATGGACGAAATGAAGTACGACATGGGCGGCGCTGCGTCCGTGTTCGGTACGCTGCGTGCCGTGCTCGAACTGAAACTGCCGATCAATCTGGTGTGCATACTCGCCTGTGCGGAAAACATGCCAAGCGGCAACGCTTCGCGTCCGGGCGACATCGTGACCACCATGAGCGGCCAGACCGTGGAAATCCTCAACACCGACGCTGAAGGTCGTCTGGTGCTGTGCGACGCGCTGACCTACTCCGAGCGTTTCAAGCCGCAAGCGGTGATCGACATCGCCACCCTGACCGGCGCCTGCGTCGTGGCACTGGGCGCGCACACTTCCGGCCTGCTGGGCAACAACGACGAGTTGATCAATCAACTGCTCAGCGCCGGCAAGGCTGCCGACGACCGCGCCTGGCAACTGCCGCTGTTCGATGAATATCAGGAACAGCTGGACAGCCCGTTCGCCGACATCGCCAACATTGGCGGCCCGAAAGCCGGCACCATCACCGCTGCGTGCTTCCTGTCGCGCTTCACCAAGAACCTCAACTGGGCGCACCTGGACATCGCAGGCACTGCCTGGACCAGCGGCGGCAAGGACAAGGGCGCCACCGGCCGTCCGGTTCCACTGCTGACCCAATACCTGCTGGACCGCGCCAAAGCCTGAAACCGATGAACCTGGGCGGCGTCACTTTGCGGTGACGCCGTTCAAGGCTCAGGAACTGCAATGACCAAAGTCGACTTCTATATCCTGCCCAGCGCCGATCCTTCGGCTCGCCTGGACTTTGCCTGCAAGCTTGCCGACAAAGCCTGGCGCATGGGGCACCGCATCTACCTGCATTGCAGCGATGTTGCCCAGCGTGACGACCTCGATGCCCGGCTGTGGGCGTTCAAGGGCGAAACCTTCGTTCCTCACGGCCCTGCCGACAGCGAACCGGACGGTTTGATCGTGCTGGGAGTGGGCGCTGACTGTGGCGCGCATCAGGACCTGCTGATCAACCTCGACCTGAAAGTCCCGGCCTTCGCCAGCAAATTCGCCCGGGTGGCGGAAGTGGTGGTGGAAGATCCGACGATTCGCGCGGCGGCACGGGAGAGTTTCCGTTTCTACCGCGAACAGGGCTATCCTCTGCAAGATCACCGTTTACAGCGACTCTGAGTACGCCGATGGACACTCCAAAACCGCTGCAGAAGCCTGCGCACCTGCTGGACGATCTCGAGTCGATCCGTCAGTTGCTCGGCGATGACAACCTGCAACCGCCCCTGCTGACCGATACGGTCGATGAGGGCGAACAGGAACAGATTCCGATGCTGTTCGACTCGGTCACCACTGAGCCTCCCGCCGTCGAACCGCCTCCCGCACCTGTCGTGAAGCCCGCCACCGCACCCGCCGCGCCTGTGGACAAAGGCCCCGACGCGCTGCTGCACCTGGACAGCGAACTGCGCGCCGCTGCGCAACTGATCATGCAAGATGTGATCGACGACTTCGCCCCGCACATCGAAACCGAAATCAAACGTCGCCTCGAGGCGCGGATGGAACGGCTTCTCAGCCAGTACGAATAATCGACAGTGGGAGCCGTCGCACGGTCGCTCCCACTTTTAGATCTCCACCCGGCCCGCCCCGCTCGCCCTGCGCCCCATGCCCCGCTATACTTCCCGGCTTTTCCTGAATAAATGCCAATAGGGTCCCGCCGCGCATGGATAAGACCTACCAGCCGCACGCCATTGAAACTTCCTGGTACAACACCTGGGAGTCCGAGAACTACTTCGCCCCGCAAGGCGCGGGCGACTCCTACACCATCATGATCCCGCCGCCGAACGTCACCGGCAGCCTGCACATGGGCCACGGTTTCAACAACGCGATCATGGACGCCCTGATCCGTTTCCGTCGCATGCAGGGTCGCAACACCCTGTGGCAGCCGGGCACCGACCACGCCGGTATCGCCACGCAGATGCTGGTGGAGCGTCAACTGGAAGCCACCGGCCAGAACCGTCATGACCTGGGCCGCGAGAAATTCCTCGAGAAAGTCTGGGAGTGGAAGGATCAGTCCGGCGGCAACATCAGCCGTCAGATCCGCCGTCTCGGCTCGTCTGTGGACTGGAGCCGCGAGCGCTTCACCATGGACGACGGCCTCTCGGAAGCAGTTAAAGAGGCCTTTGTGCGCCTGCACGAAGACGGCCTGATCTACCGCGGCAAGCGTCTGGTCAACTGGGACACCAAGCTGCACACGGCGATTTCCGACCTCGAAGTGGAAAACCACGACGAGAAAGGTTTCCTGTGGAACTTGAAATACCCGCTGGCCGACGGCGCGAAAACCGCTGAAGGCAACGATTTCCTGATCGTCGCCACCACCCGTCCGGAAACCATGCTCGGCGACTCCGCCGTGGCGGTTAACCCGAACGATGAGCGCTACAAAGCCCTGATCGGCAAATTCGTCGAGCTGCCACTGGTTGGCCGCCGCATCCCGATCATCGCCGACGATTACTGTGATCCTGAATTCGGCACCGGTTGCGTGAAAATCACCCCGGCCCACGATTTCAACGACTACGAAGTCGGCAAGCGCCACAACCTGCCGCTGCTGAACATCTTCGACAAGAACGCCAACGTGCTGCCGGCAGCGCAGGTGTTCAACCTCGATGGCACGCTCAACGACAGCATCGACGGCAAGATTCCGGCCGAGTACGCCGGTCTCGAGCGTTTCGAAGCGCGCAAGCAGATTGTTGCCGCGTTCGACGCCGCCGGCCTGCTGGTCAGCGTCGACGATCACAACCTGAAAGTGCCGAAAGGCGACCGTTCTGGCACCGTCATCGAGCCTTGGCTGACCGACCAGTGGTACGTGTCGACCAAGCCTCTGGCCGAGCCGGCGATTGCTGCCGTTGAAGACGGTCGCATCCAGTTCGTGCCCAAACAGTACGAAAACATGTACTTCTCGTGGATGCGCGACATCCAGGATTGGTGCATCAGCCGCCAGCTGTGGTGGGGCCACCGGATTCCGGCCTGGTACGACGAGTCGGGCAAGGTCTACGTCGGTCGCGACGAAGCCGAAGTGCGTGCCAAGCACAACCTCGGTCCGGACGTTGCACTGCAACAGGACAACGACGTTCTCGACACCTGGTTCAGTTCGGGCCTGTGGACCTTCTCCACCCTGGGCTGGCCGGAAAAGACCGAGTTCCTGAAGAAATTCCACTCCACCGACGTGCTGGTCACCGGTTTCGACATCATTTTCTTCTGGGTTGCCCGGATGATCATGCTGACGATGCACCTGATCAAGAACGAGGACGGCACGCCGCAGGTTCCGTTCAAGACCGTTTACGTGCACGGTCTGGTGCGTGATGGTCAAGGTCAGAAGATGTCCAAGTCCAAGGGCAACGTCCTTGACCCGCTGGACATCATCGACGGCATCGAGCTGGAAGAACTGGTGCAAAAACGCACCTCCGGCATGATGCAGCCGAAACTGGCGAAGAAGATCGAGAAGCAGACCCGCGACGAGTTCGCCGACGGCATCGCCAGCTACGGCACCGACGCCCTGCGCTTCACTTTCTGCTCGCTGGCCTCCACCGGTCGCGACATCAAGTTCGACATGGGCCGCGTCGAAGGCTATCGCAACTTCTGCAACAAGATCTGGAACGCTGCGCGCTATGTTCTGGACAAGGGCGAAGACTGCGGCCAGAACGGCGAAGCCTACGAACTGTCGCTGGCGGATCGCTGGATCATCTCGCAACTGCAGCGCACCGAAGCCGAAGTGACCCGTCAACTGGATCAGTTCCGCTTCGACCTCGCCGCGCAAGCGCTGTACGAGTTCATCTGGAACCAGTACTGCGACTGGTACCTGGAACTGTCCAAGCCTGTGCTGTGGGACGAAAACGCACCGGTCGAACGTCAGCGCGGCACCCGTCGCACGCTGGTGCGCGTACTGGAAGTGGCGCTGCGTCTGGCGCACCCGTTCATGCCGTTCATCACTGAAGAAATCTGGCAGCGCATCGCGCCGCTGGCCGGCATTCAGGGCAAGACGATCATGCTGCAACCTTGGCCGGTGGCCAACGAAGAGCGCATCGATCCGGCGGCCGAAGACGACATCGAATGGCTCAAGGGCCTGATGCTCGGCACGCGCAACATTCGTGGCGAGATGAACATCGGCCCGGGCAAGCCGCTGCCGATCTACCTGAAGAACGTCAGCGCTGAAGACCAGCGCCGCCTGACCGAGAACGAAGCGCTGCTGAAGAAGCTGGCGCGTCTGGAATCGATCACCGTTCTGGCGGCTGGCGATGAAGCACCGCTGTCCGCCACCGCACTGGTTGGCGAGATGGAAGTGCTGGTGCCAATGGCCGGCCTGATCGACAAGGGCGCCGAGCTGGCGCGTCTGGACAAGGAAATCCTGCGTCTGCAGGGCGAAGTCCAACGGGTGGGCGGCAAGCTGTCGAACGCCGGTTTCGTTGACAAGGCCCCGGCCGAAGTCATCGAGAAGGAACGCGCCAAACTGGCCGAGGCCGAACAGGCCTTGGGCAAGCTGGCCGAGCAGCACGCGCGGATTTCCAGCCTGTAAGGGCAAGCCGCAATGAAAAAGGGAGGCCACCATGGCCTCCCTTTTTTATTCAAGAATCACCAAAAATCCCCTGTGGGAGCGGGCTTGCTCGCGAAAGCGGTGTGTCCGCCGACAAATCCGCTGGATGTGGAACCGCCTTCGCGAGCAAGCCCGCTCCCACAGTTTGAACGGAGTCGCCCTTAGATGTGGGACAATAGCCGCCACTTTCAGCCATACCCGAATCGACCACGCCCATGAACGCCCCCCGTACACCTCGCCCCGCGCGCAAGAAGCCTGATTCCGCCACCCCGGCCAAGCCCGTGGAACCGCGTAAAGAGGCCAGCCTGCACCCGCGCAATCGCCATCAGGGTCGTTATGACTTCCCGGCGCTGATCAAAACCACGCCGGAACTGGCGAAGTTCGTGATCATCAACCCGTACGGCAAGGAAAGCATCGACTTCGCAAGTCCCGATGCGGTGCGTGTGTTCAACCGGGCGTTGCTCAAGTCGTTCTACGGCATCCAGCATTGGGACATCCCGGCGGACTACCTTTGCCCACCGGTGCCGGGCCGCGCCGATTACGTGCACTTCCTCGCTGACCTGCTGGCGAGCATGAACGACGGCAAAGTGCCGCGCGGCGCGATCGTCAACGTGCTGGACATCGGCATGGGCGCCAACTGCGTTTATCCACTGATCGGCAACAGCGAATACCGCTGGCATTTCCTCGGCTCGGAGATCGATCCGACGGCCGTGGCTGCCGCCAGAGCCATCGTTCAGTCCAACGATCTGAACAAGGTTATCCAGCTGCGCCAGCAGGAAAACCGCAAGCACATCCTGATCGGCTTGCTGGAGCCGGGCGAGCGCTTTGACCTGACCATGTGCAACCCGCCATTCCACGCCTCGATGGATGAAGCGACCAAGGGCAGCGAACGCAAATGGCGCGCACTGGGCAAGGCCGACCCGAAGCGCAAGTTGCCAGTACTGAACTTCGGCGGCCAGTCGGCCGAGCTGTGGTGTGAAGGTGGCGAAGCACGTTTCGTGACGCAACTGATCGCCGAGAGCGCGAACTTCCAGCACAAGGTGCTGTGGTTCAGCACGCTGGTGTCGAAAGCCTCGAACCTGCCAGCCATCGAAACCGCGCTGAAGAAGGCCGGCGTGCTGGAAAGCCAGGTGGTAGAGATGTCTCAGGGGCAGAAACAGAGCCGTTTCGTCGCCTGGACCTTCCAGACCAAGTCCGAGCAGCAGATCTGGCGGCGCGAGCGCTGGGTCCGCTAACAAGGAATCACTTGTGGGAGCGGGCTTGCTCGCGAAGGCGGTGTGACAGTCGCTATTGAAGTTGACTGAATCACCGCTTTCACGAGCAAGCCCGCTCGCACATTGGTTTTGCGGTGTTGCAGTAATAGCCAAATCGCAGGCACAAAAAAACCGTGCCCGGATCGCTCCGGTGCACGGTTTTTTTATCGCTGCGTCTTACTTGTTCACAGCGTCGGTCAGGCCTTTGGCCACAACCAGCTTGATCACTTTCTTGGCAGGGATTTCGATGGCAGCGCCAGTCGAAGGGTTACGGCCAGTGCGGGCAGGACGCTCGGTCACTTTCAGCTTGCCGATACCTGGCAAGGTGATTTCGCCGCCGTTTTCCAGCTGATCGGCAACGATTTGGCCCAGTTGGTCCAGAGCGTTACGCGCGGTGGTTTTCGGCGCGTCGATAGCTTCAGCGATGTCGGCGATCAGTTGGTCTTTAGTAAGAGCCATGTAGTGTTCCTTCCCTATCAAATTCATATGGATTGCAGAGTGCAGTGTCAGCCATCGAGCCCGATCTTCTGGATCTGGCACCCTCGGCGATAACCACGACGAGTCGGGGTTATAGATACCGAAATCAGGGTTTGGTTCGACCTGACAAATGCTGAATGCACGCTTAACGCAGTGACTTCGCGTAAGACCGGGCAAAACTAGCACAGAGACGGGGAAATATCCGCCTCTAGCTACCCATTTGGTCAGCTTTATTGCTCTAAATCGGTAAAAAACTGCATAAGCCCTGCAACCCGCCCCGGATTTGCCCTTCACCCCGCGCCAAAACCAGTGGTTGCGGTACACTGGGCGCTTTTTCGGGGGAGCCTGCCCTCCTCCCTTCCAACAGCCGAGAAGCCCATGCCGATCCGTCATTGCATCGTCCACCTGATCGACAAAAAACCCGACGGCACGCCCGCAGTTCTGCACGCCCGTGACACAGAACTTGCTGAGTCCGCGGCCATCGAGAACATGCTCGCCGACCTCAACGAGAGCTATAACGCCAAACAGGGCAAAGCCTGGGGTCTGTTCCACCCGGAATCCGGCGCGTTCCCGTTCAGCGGCTGGCTGAAGGAGTACATGGAGGGCGGCAAGGACTTCACCGCGTTCAGCAAAGTCGCGGTCGAACATCTGCAGAAGCTGATGGAAGAATCGAACCTGTCGGTCGGCGGCCACGTGCTGTTCGCCCACTATCAGCAAGGCATGACCGATTACCTGGCGATCGCCCTGCTGCACCACAGCGAAGGCGTGGCGGTGACCGATGAGCTGGACGTGACCCCGTCGCGCCATCTGGACTTGGGCCAACTGCACCTGGCAGCGCGGATCAATGTGTCCGAGTGGCAGAACAACAAGCAGTCCAAGCAGTACATCTCGTTCATCAAGGGCAAGAACGGCAAAAAGGTCTCGGAATACTTCCGCGATTTCATCGGCTGCCAGGAAGGCGTCGATGGCCCAGGCGAGACCCGCACTCTGCTCAAGGCCTTCAGCGACTACGTCGAGAGCGAAGACCTGCCGGAAGACACCGCCCGCGAGAAAACCAAGACCCTGGTCGACTACGCCAGCAGCCAGGCCAAGCTGGGCGAGCCGATGGGCCTGGAAGAGCTGTCGGAGCTGATCGACGAGGAGCGCCCGAAAGCTTTCTACGACCACATCCGCAACAAGGATTACGGCCTGTCGCCGGAGATTCCGGCGGACAAACGCACGCTCAACCAGTTCCGCCGCTTTACTGGCCGCGCCGAAGGCCTGTCGATCAGCTTTGAAGCGCACCTGCTGGGCTCCAAGATCGAGTACGACGAAGAGGCCGGCACTCTGGTCATCAAGGGCCTGCCGACCTCGCTCACCGACCAGTTGAAGCGCCGCAACTGATGCTCGGCAATGTGCTGAAGAAGGTCGCGCTGGTTCTGCTGGTGGTGGTGATCTATCAGAACTGGGGCAAGATCGAGCGGCTGTTCAATCCGTCGCAGAGGGTCTCGGAACAGACGCGGGCGCAGGCCAATGTCGTGCTCTATGCCACCGACTGGTGCGGCTACTGCAAGCAGACCAAACGCTTTCTCGACAGCAAGGGGATTCCCTTCAAGGAATTCGACATCGAGAAAGATGCCGAGGCGCGCAAGGCGTACGAGGCACTGGGTGGACGCGGGATTCCGCTGATCGACGTGAACGGCACATTGATTCGCGGGTTCGACCCGGACGAAATTCTCGCCGCGCTGAAATAACCCTTTCTATACACCCAGAATCTTGTGGCGAGGGGCTTGCCCCCTCGCCACATGTCATGTGTGGGTTACTTGGCTTCGATACGGAAACCAAAACGCGGGAAGTGCACATGCACCACGCCGCCACGCTCGTCCTCGCGACGAATGATCAACTCTTCGCTACCGGTAAACAGCAGTTCACCGACCACTGGATCAACTCCGTAGTCCGTCGCGGCAATTGATACCTGCTGACCCGCCTTGAACCCGTTCGGATCAACAAACTGCTCATTCGGCAACGCCGCCGGCGTCGAGTTGCGCGCCACTTCCAGCGCTTCCTCGGAGGTCATCGCACTCGCCGCGCCATGACCAAAGCCCAACACTCGGCTCAACCACGCCGACACCGCGGGATAGGCATCCACCAGCGGCGCCGTCACGTGGGTCGCCTTGAGGAACCACAGCGGATGCGCCAGCGCAAAGTCGGCAATCGACGGCTCGCCGAACAGGAAGTCGCCCTGCTCACGCTGCAACTGCTGCTCCAGGCGCGCCATGATGGTTGGCCATTGGTGCTTGGCCTGTTCAGCCGTCAGCTTGGTCGCCGAGCCCCCGCTGAACAGACCGGCACGGTCAGCGAGGAACGCCTTGATCGCTTCCGGCGGCAATTTGCCGAAACGCACAGCCACCGATTCCGGCTGGAACACCAGGCTCACCGCGTTCTGAAACACCACCGAATCGGCCCACGCCGCGAAGCTGGCACTGGTCATTTCCTGACCTTCAGGGAAAAACGCCGGCAGGGCTTTTTCCTGCTCCAGGCGACGCGCAATCAACGACGTGTCGCAATAGATGTCAGCGCCGATCTGCAGCACCGGAGTCTTGCGATAGCCACCGGTCAGGGCCGTCAGGTCCGGCTTGGGCATCACCGGCGAAATGTGCACCGAGCGCCAGGACAAGCCTTTGAAACCCAACAACAGACGAGCCTTTTCGGCAAATGGAGAGGTCGGGTAATGATGAAGAATCAACTCGGACATGCTCGGCTCCGCCGCACAGAAAGTGAGTCGGCAGCTTAGCGTGCATTTGATTAGCAGCCTACAGATCTGGCTGATGGGAACCGATCAGTCAGATTGATAAGACGCGACCAGGCATTCCTTGGCGCTCTTGCGCAGCTTCTTGATCAGCCGTTCCTGACGCAAGGCATCGCTCTTGTCGCGGCAACGCTCGGTGTAGACCAGCGCCATGGCCGGGCTGGACAGAAAGAAGCGCGCGCCCTTGCCACTCTGATGCTTGGCGAAACGGCGCACCGGGTCGTCGCTGATCCCGCAATACAACGAGCCGTTGGCCGCGCGCACGAGATAGACGAACCAGGATTTGCTCACTGGCTCGACAACATCGACGGGGTTTTCGCTAAGGCTGGTCACTTCGAGATCAAGGCGTGCAGGAAACAGGCCGCGATCTTATCAGCGACTGGCCTGAAATGCCTTCAGTCCCTTCAGCGCCTGCGCCCGCACGGCGTTGCGTACCAGCGGCGTCCAGCCCAGCAGCAAGCCCTTGAAACCCAGCGCCTGACGCGACCAGCGCCATAGATCGAAGTGATCGTGATGCTCGCAGATCTTGCCGTCCCGGAAGACGAAGCGCGCCTGGATATCGTTGATCACCACGTTGCCAGTCTGGCTGAACAGATACGTCGCCACCCAGTGCGCACCACCGCTGCGCTCGTCAGCACGGACATTATCGAAGGTCAGGGAAAAATCCTTGGCGCGGGTGGTGAGCATGCGCCACATGTCGCCGGCATCGCGCCCGCGCAGTTCACCGAAGGCCGGATCGCTGAACACCACGTCATCGGTGTAGCAGGCGGCCATGGCTTCGGCGTCGAGGCGCTGGAAGGCCTGGTAGAAGCGGGTGATCAGGGCGGCGTGGGCTTCGCTCATGGGCAAACTCCAGAGAGTGGACAGATTGCCAGCACGATAAGCTGCAAATCGCAGAAACACTATCGGCATTCGTGCACCGAATACCAGCAACACACAAAACCAATGTGGGAGCGAACCTGCTCGCGAATACGCGGGGTCAGTCAACGTTGATGGCGACTGATTCACCGCCTTCGCGAGCAAGCCTGCTCCCACAGGGTTCCCTTGCGACAATTACATCGCCAGCCTCAGATCTTTTCGCTTTGCACTTGCACGTACAGCGCCCGGCCGGCACCCAGCCCGGCGATGATCGCGCCGGTGCCAATGATGCCGAAGATCCAGCCCACCGCGTTCCAGCCGCCGGTCCAGTCATGCACCACGCCAACCGCGAACGGGCCCATCGAGGCCAGGGTGTAACCGAAGCCTTGGGACATGCTCGACAGGTTCGCTGCGACGTGCGAATCCCGCGAGCGCAGCACGATCAGGGTCAGCGCCAGACTGAATGTACCTCCCTGCCCCAGCCCCAGCAGAATCGCCCAGCCCCACAGGCCTTCGATTGGCGCATACAGGCAACCGAACAAACCACCGAGGGTCAGCGCCATCACCACCACGATCGCCAGGCGCTGATCCTTGCCACGGGTCGCCAGCCACGGCGCCGCGAGGGAGCTGGCGAGCTGGATGATCACCGAGCCGGAGAGCACCAGGCCGGCCTGGGTCGGGGTCAGTCCGCGACCAATCAGGATCGACGGCAACCAGCCAAACACGATGTACGCCAGCGACGATTGCAGGCCCATGTACAAGGTCACTTGCCAGGCCAGCGGATCGCGCAGCAGCCCGCGCACGCGATAGGCCACGTTGTGCGCGCCATGCTTTTGCCCGACTTGCGGCAGCCAGAACACCGCCGCCACCAGCGCCGGAATCACCCAGAAGCCCAGGCCCAACGCCCAGCTATTGTCGAAGTGTTCGCTCAACGGCACGGTCGAACCCGCCGCCATCGCCGCCCCCAGGCACAGGGCCATGGTATAGACGCCGGTCATGGTTCCAGCGTGTTTGGCGAAGTCGCGTTTGACGATACCCGGCAGCAGCACACCGATAATGCCGATGCTTGCACCGCCCAGCACACTGCCGGCGAACAGGCCGATCTCACCCAAGTTGCTGCGCAGGATGATCCCTCCGGCCAGCGTCAGCAGGATGCCGAGCACCACCCGCTCGGCGCCGAAACGTCGCGCCAGAATCGGCGCCAGCGGTGCGAACAAACCAAGGCACAGCACCGGCAAAGTGGTCAGCAGACCGGCCTGCGCGGCGGACAGGCCAAGGCTTTTCGAGACTTCGCTGAGCAGCGGCGCCATGCTCGACAGCGCCGGACGCAGGTTCAGTGCCACCAGGATCAGCCCCAACAGCAACAGCCACGGCCGGCGCACCAGCGGATGGCTTTGCTGCACTTGCTCGTCATCGGCCTCGGCGTCGATCAGCAGCTCTTCAAGCTCGGCTGTTCTTTTGGGGATGGACAGGTTTTTCTCGCTTTCAAGGTTCATTGATCAACTGCCTCGATATGGCTTTGGCCCGCTCCGGGTCGCGTTGTTCGACGGCATCGAGCAGCTCGATGTGCAAGTCGAACACTTCCTGACGGCGCGGGACGATGTTCAGCGTCTGGCGCAACTGCGCGCCGACGATGCTGGAAAAATAGCGATACAACTCGCTGAGAGTCGGGTTGTGCGCGGCATCCACCAGACGGCGGTGGAACACCAGATCGCAGGAAATGTAAGTGTCGAGATCGCCGTGGTAGTGGCTGCCACTGGTGCCGAGCGCTTCACGCAAAGCGAGCAGATCCTCATCCGTGCGGCGCAACGCCGCCAGGCCGATCGCCTCGACTTCGAGGATGTGCCGGGTCTCGCGCGCCTGTTCAAGCGAGCAACGGGACAACGCCTTGAGCGTGTCCATCGGATCGACCACCGCCCGCAGATAACTGCCATCGCCCTGACGGATTTCGATCAAACCGGAAAACGCCAGTACGCGCATGGCCTCCCGTACCGTATTGCGACTGATGCCCAGCTCGGCGCACAGCTCGGGCTCGGTCGGCAGACGTTCGCCAACCTGCCACACGCCATCGGTGATGCGTTGACGTAATTGATCCAGGGCCTGATCGACCAGGGATCGCTTAATCAAAGGTGAAATGTCTGACATAGGATTCGCCCTTTCATCCAATCATAGGATGAATTTTCTGACATGGTAGTCAGCTGTTTGCAGGACGGCAACCACTTATGGCCAGGAGGAGGCTCCAGGAACCCTTTGCTCCCGATCTTTTTCGGAGTGTCGAAGACGTCGGTCCTACTCGCCGAGTAGAAAAATCATTCACCTGCGAAGTTATTTCCCACATTGCAAAGGAATATTTGCCGACATCACTCACAGCCATAGGACTTCAGACTTTGGAAATTAATCCGCGGGCGATTTGGTCCGTCATTTAGTTCAAAGGAAGAATGAAAAACTCATGGTAGAAATCAATTTCGGTATGCAGCACAGCCGCCCTTTTGCCTTGGAGAAAAACCGTCAACTACTGGCCGTACGCTGACACGCCCATGAAAAAAGCCCCGCCGGGCATCCGACGGGGCTTTGTTGTTAAACCAGCCTCCAGGCAATCAATGCAGAATCTGACTCAGGAACAGCTTCGTCCGGTCATTCTGCGGATTGTCGAAGAAATCATTCGGTGCCGCCTGCTCGACAATCTCGCCCTTGTCCATGAAGATCACGCGGTTGGCCACGGTGCGGGCGAAGCCCATTTCGTGGGTCACGCAGAGCATGGTCATGCCGTCTTCGGCGAGGCCGATCATGGTGTCCAGCACTTCTTTGACCATCTCCGGGTCGAGTGCCGAGGTCGGTTCGTCGAACAGCATGATTTTCGGTTTCATGCACAGCGCACGGGCGATTGCCACACGCTGTTGCTGGCCGCCGGACAGTTGCCCCGGGAATTTATGCGCCTGCTCCGGAATGCGTACGCGTTCCAGGTAATGCATGGCAATTTCCTCGGCCTTGCGCTTGGGCATCTTGCGCACCCACATCGGCGCCAGCGTGCAGTTCTGCAAAATGGTCAGGTGCGGGAACAGATTGAAGTGCTGGAACACCATGCCGACTTCGCGACGGATCGCTTCGATCTGCTTGAGGTCGTTGGTCAGTTCCACGCCGTCGACGACGATGCGGCCCTGCTGGTGTTCTTCGAGGCGATTGAGGCAACGAATGGTGGTCGACTTGCCGGAACCCGACGGGCCGCACAGCACGATTCGCTCGCCCTGTTTGACGTTGAGGTTGATGTCTTTCAGCACGTGGAACTGGCCGTACCACTTGTTCACGCCCTGCATCTGAATAATGCCTTCAGGGCCCACAGGCTTTTTGATTGCTTCGCTCATTTACAGAGAACTCCTAACGCTTGTGGCCAGTGTCGAGCTTGCGTTCCAGATGCATGGAATAGCGCGACATACCAAAACAGAAAATCCAGAACACCAGGGCGGCGAACACGTAGCCTTCGGTGGCCATGCCCAGCCATTTCGGATCGGCAGCGGCTTGCTTGACGCTGTTGAGCAGGTCAAACAGGCCGATGATGATCACCAGGCTAGTGTCCTTGAACAGCGCAATGAACGTGTTGACGATGCCCGGAATCACCAGCTTCAGAGCCTGCGGCAGAATCACCAGGCCCATCGCGCGCCAGTAACCGAGGCCCATTGCGGCAGCGGCTTCGTACTGACCTTTGGGGATCGCTTGCAGACCGCCGCGTACCACCTCAGCCACATAGGCCGACTGGAACAGGATCACGCCGATCAGTGCGCGCAGCAGCTTGTCGAAGTTCATGCCTTCGGGCAGGAACAGCGGCAGCATCACCGACGACATGAACAGCACGGTGATCAACGGCACGCCGCGCCAGAACTCGATGAACGTCACGCAGACCACGCGAATCGCCGGCATGTTCGAGCGCCGGCCCAGCGCCAGGATGATCCCCAGCGGCAACGCACCGGCGATACCCACGGTGGCGATCACCAGGGTCAGCATCAGCCCGCCCCACTGGCTGGTCGCCACGGTAGTTAAACCGAAGACGCCGCCGTGCAGCAGGAAGTACGCAACGATCGGGTAGATCACCAGGAAGCTCAGGCCGTACACCGCTTTACGCGGGAAGCGCGAGATGAACAGTGGCGCCACGCCGAGCACTGCCAGCCACACGGTGAGGTCTACGCGCCAGCGCAGCTCGGTCGGGTAGTAGCCGTACATGAACTGGCCGAAACGCTGCTGAATGAACACCCAGCAGGCGCCATCCTTGGTGCAGTCGGCGCGAGTGGTGCCCACCCAGTTGGCGTCGAAGACCGCCCAGCTGAGAATCGGCGGAACCACCAGGTAGATCAGGTAGAACGCAAACAGCGTCAGCAGGGTGTTGAGCCAGCTGGAGAACATGTTCGCGCGCATCCACGCCACCACGCCGATGCTGCTGCTCGGTGGGGGCATGTCGGGTTTGAAAGTATGGGTTGTCATGCGCGTTTCCTCACCGCTCGATCAGCGCAATGCGCTTGTTGTACCAGTTCATCAGCAAGGAAATGCTGATACTGATCGCCAGGTACACGCTCATGGTGATGGCAATGACTTCGATAGCCTGGCCGGTCTGGTTGAGCACGGTGCCGGCGAACAACGAAACCATTTCCGGGTAGCCGATACCGGCGGCCAGCGAAGAGTTTTTCGCCAGGTTCAGGTATTGGCTGGTCAGTGGCGGAATAATCACCCGCAGCGCTTGTGGAATGATCACCTTGCGCAAGGTCGGGCCGTTGCGCAGGCCGAGCGAACGGGCCGCTTCGGTCTGGCCGTGGCTGACCGACTTGATCCCCGAGCGCACGATTTCAGCGATGAACGCTGCGGTGTACACGGTCAACGCCAGGGTCAGCGCCAGCAGTTCCGGGATCAGTACCCAGCCACCGACGAAGTTGAAGCCCTTGAGTTGCGGCAATTCCCAATGCAACGGTGCTCCGAAGATCAGCGCGCACAAGGTCGGGAGCACCAGCAGGATCGCCAGGCCGGTCCAGAACTTGTGGAACGGTACGCCGGTGTCTTCGAAACGCTTGTTGGCCCAGCGGCACATCAACACGATGGCGACGATGGCCAGCACCACGCTGATGAAGAACGCCCAGAAGCCGTCAGCCATTTGCGCGGCCGGCATGTTCAGGCCACGGCTGCTGACGAAGAAAGTGTCGCCGAAGTTGTGGCTGTTGCGCGGTCCCGGCATGGTCAGGAATACCGCGAAGTACCAGAACAGGATCTGCAGCAGCGGCGGAATGTTGCGGAATACTTCCACATACACGGTCGCCAGTTTGCTGATGATCCAGTTCGGCGACAGCCGCGCCACACCGATGATGAAGCCCAACAGGGTCGCCAGGATCACGCCGATGAAGGTGACCAACAGCGTGTTGAGCAAACCGATCACGAACACCCGCGAGTAACTGTCCGCTTCGGTGTAGGAGATCAGGTGCTGAGCGATGCCGAATCCGGCACTGCGCTCCAGAAAGCTGAAGCCGGAGGTGATGCCCCGGTGCTGCAGGTTGGTCTGGGTGTTATCGAACAGATACCAGCCCATGGCGACCACCGCCACGACGGTGATGATCTGAAACAGCCACGCACGCACTCGCGGATCGCTGAGGCTGAACCTCTGCTTTGGTGCGCCGATTGAATTTTGCATGAAGTGCCCCGGAAAAAATGGAACAGAACATCACCCGGCGGTTGGCCCGCCGGGTGATAGAACCATTAGCGCACTGGTGGTGCGTACTGAATGCCGCCGTTGGTCCACAGCGCGTTCAGGCCACGGTCGATTTCCAGCGGAGTGCTCTTGCCGAGGTTTTTCTCGAAGATTTCACCGTAGTTACCGACCTGCGAAACGATTTTCACAACCCAGTCCTTCGGCAGTTTCAGGTCCTTGCCATATTCACCGTCAGCACCCAGCAGACGAGCAACGTCCGGGTTCTTGGTGGACTTGGCTTCTTCCAGCACGTTTTTCGACGTCACGCCGGCTTCTTCAGTGTTCAGCAGCGCGTAGCCAACCCAGCGAACGATCGCCAGCCACTCGTCGTCGCCGTTACGCACGACCGGGCCCAGTGGCTCCTTGGAAATGGTTTCCGGCAGCACCACGTAGTCTTTTGGCGAGGCCAGTTTGCTGCGTTGTGCGTAGAGCTGCGACTTGTCGGAGGTCAGCACGTCGCAACGACCGGATTCCAGCGACTTGGCGCTTTCATCGGAGGTGTCGAAGGTGATCGGGGTGTACTTCAGGCCGTTGGCGCGGAAGTAGTCGGAGACGTTCAGTTCGGTGGTAGTACCGGCCTGGATGCAGATGGTTGCACCGTCCAGTTCCTTGGCACTTTTCACGCCCAGCTTGTTGTTGGCCAGGAAGCCCACGCCGTCGTAGTAAGTGATGAAGCCCGGGAATTTCAGACCCATGCCGGCATCACGCGAGCTGGTCATGGTGGTGTTGCGCGAGAGCAGGTCGATTTCGCCGGACTGCAGCGCGGTGAAGCGCTCCTTGGCGTTCAACTGGCTGAACTTGACCTTGGTTGCGTCGCCGAATACGGCAGCAGCCACAGCGCGGCAGACGTCAGCGTCGATCCCGAGGATCTTGCCCGAAGCGTCCGGTACCGAGAAGCCCGGCAGACCGTCGCTCACGCCACACTGCACGAAACCTTTCTTTTGCACGGCATCCAGGGTTGCACCCGCCTGAGCGAACCCGCTGACGCCGAGTACTGCTGCTGCAGTCACGACCGCCAGAGTGGATTTCAACATCTTCATTCAAACCTCCAGTTTTGCTCTTGTTGTGTCGGAGCTTGAGTCCAGTCGCACCCTTTTGAGGCGTTGTTGACCCGTGTTGGCTTTTTTTGGGGTCAACCGACGTAAGACCTTCGCTATGAGTCTAGTAGGAGAAAATCCACATCATGGACAACTCACTTCTCACCAGTCGGCCGAACGGGCTGTAGCCCTTTCACGTTCGCTTTGCCCGTAGCGGCCATTGGCGAACATCCATCACCGGATTCTTTGCAATCCCTTCGCACGACGTACACTGATAGTGTTACCGCCACACGCGAGATCGGTTGCACGCAAAGAGCCATAGCAAAGCCCGTACCACACCGCTTGCTGAAGCGATTGCGCGACAGGTCAATAGCAAAACTTGTAGCCTTGCGACATCTTCTTAACGGATCGAACGGGCGCGCACGCAAATCACGCACTTATTGAGAGCGCCCGCACATTTTTGGAGCAGCCATGACCGAGCCCCTGATTCTTGAACCCGTAAAGCCCGCAGACGCCTGCGTGATCTGGCTGCACGGCCTCGGCGCTGATCGCTATGACTTCCTGCCCGTAGCCGAAGCCTTGCAGGAAAGCCTGCTGAGCACGCGCTTTGTATTGCCTCAGGCACCGACCCTGCCTGTGACCATCAATGGTGGTTATGCGATGCCGAGCTGGTACGACATAAAGGCCATGAGCCCGGCGCGGGCGATTGATCGTGAACAGTTGGAGGAGTCCTCCGAGCGCATCGTCAAACTGATCGATGTGCAGCGCGCTGCCGGAATAGACGCTTCGCGGATTTTCCTCGCCGGGTTTTCCCAGGGTGGCGCCGTCGTCCTGCACACCGCCTATCTGAAGTGGCAAGGTCCGTTGGGTGGCGTACTTGCCCTGTCCACCTATGCCCCGACCTTTACCGACGAAATGGAGCTTTGCGCCAGTCAGCAGCGCATTCCGGCGTTATGCCTGCACGGTCAGTTCGATGGCGTGGTGCAAAACTCCATGGGCCGCAGTGCCTACGAGCATTTAAAACAGCATGGTGTCACCGTGACATGGCAGGAATACCCAATGGAGCACGAAGTGTTACCCGAAGAAATTCGCGACATCGGCGTCTGGCTGACCGAGCGTCTACGCTGATTCGGCCGCAGAGCGGACCCCTTTGATCATCCCACTACGCCGAGCCCGCTTCTTGCATTACACTGGCCGGCGTACATTCCTTAACCAATTGATGAGATGACCGTGCTCAAAGCACTCAAGAAAATGTTCGGTAAAAGCGAGGCTGAGCAGCTCGCGCCAGTTCCCAGTGCGCCGTCGCACGCCCCCGGCCCTCGCAGCGAGGCTCCCAAGGCTGAACATCCGGCTCCGCTAGCGACACCCAAGCCTGAGCCGCAACCCGCTACCGCCGCCGAACCTGTCCGCGCCGAAGCGCCGAAACCGGCCCGCCCGCGTCGCGAACCCAAGCCCAAGGCACCGGTCATTCCCTGGAAACTCGAAGATTTCGTCGTCGAACCCCAGGAAGGCAAAACCCGCTTCCACGATTTCAAACTCGCTCCGGAACTGATGCACGCCATCCAGGACCTGGGCTTTCCGTACTGCACGCCGATCCAGGCGCAGGTGCTGGGTTTCACCCTCGCCGGCAAAGACGCCATCGGCCGCGCGCAGACCGGTACCGGCAAGACGGCCGCGTTCCTGATCTCGATCATCACTCAACTGTTGCAGACCCCACCGCCAAAAGAGCGCTACATGGGCGAACCCCGTGCGCTGATCATCGCGCCGACCCGCGAGCTGGTGGTGCAGATCGCCAAGGACGCCGCTGACCTGACCAAGTACACCGGCCTGAACGTCATGACGTTCGTCGGCGGCATGGACTTCGACAAGCAGCTCAAGCACCTCGAAGCCCGCCATTGCGACATTCTTGTCGCTACCCCGGGCCGTCTGCTCGACTTCAACCAGCGTGGCGACGTGCACCTGGACATGGTCGAAGTGATGGTGCTGGACGAAGCCGACCGCATGCTCGACATGGGTTTCATCCCGCAAGTACGCCAGATCATTCGCCAAACCCCGCCGAAGTCCGAGCGCCAGACTCTGCTGTTCTCCGCGACCTTCACCGAAGACGTGATGAACCTGGCCAAGCAATGGACCACCGACCCTGCGATCGTCGAAATCGAAGTCACCAACGTGGCCAACGAAAACGTCGAGCAGCACATCTACGCCGTGGCCGCTGCCGACAAGTACAAACTGCTGTTCAACCTGGTCAACGACAACGGTTGGGAACGGGTGATCGTGTTTGCCAACCGCAAGGACGAAGTACGGCGCATCGAAGAACGCCTGGTGCGTGACGGCATCAACGCCGCGCAACTGTCGGGCGACGTGCCGCAACACAAGCGCATCAAGACCCTCGAAGGCTTCCGCGAAGGCAAGATCCGCGTATTGGTCGCGACCGACGTGGCCGGGCGCGGTATTCACATCGACGGCATCAGTCACGTGATCAACTTCACCCTGCCAGAAGTACCGGACGACTACGTGCACCGCATCGGTCGTACCGGTCGTGCAGGCGCCGACGGCGTATCGATCAGCTTCGCCGGTGAGGACGACTCCTACCAGTTGCCGTCCATCGAAGAGAAGCTCGGTCGCAAGATCAGCTGCGAAACGCCGCCGACGCATCTGTTGCGTGCAGTTGAGCGCAAGCGTCCGCAGTAAGCGACGTTTAAAAGAAAAGCGCAGCCGACAACGACTGCGCTTTTTTTTCGCCCGGCGTTTCATCAGGTGCTTGCGAGAGACAACTAAAAGTCCATAATAGACTAATTAGTTTATTTTTTAGACGCCGGAGCCTGACATGCCCAGTAAGCCCAACGTGATCGACCAAGCCCAGGCTCGCGAGCTGCTGACACGCATCGACGTGCCGCAAATCCTGCGCAAACTGTTCCGCGACCTCGCCGCCGGACTCGCCGTGCAACCGGCGCAGCAACTGGTGGAATTCCCGCAAGGTGCCGGCGACTTCATCAATTACCTGGGTGTGCTGGCCAAAGATGGCGTGTACGGGGTCAAGACGTCACCGTACATCGTTCGAGAACAGGGGCCGTTGGTGACAGCGTGGACGCTGTTGATGTCGATGAAAACCGGTCAGCCGTTGCTGCTGTGCGATGCCGGCGAACTGACCACCGCACGTACCGCCGCGACCACCGCCGTGGCGGTCGACGCCCTCGCGCCGTTGAATGCCACGCGACTGGCGATCATCGGCAGCGGCAAGGTCGCTCAGGCGCATCTGCATTACGTGAAAGGTCTGCGCAACTGGCAGAGCATCAGCGTGTATTCGCCCTCGTTGCTCGAAGACGCCGAAACTCAGGCACAGTTGAAAGCTATCGCACCCGATCTGAAGATCGCCGACAGCCGCGAAGCCGCTTTCGCCGAGGCCGACGTGATCATGCTCTGCACCTCGTCCGCCGGACCGGTGATTGATCCGGCCACCTTAGGCAAACCAGCGCTGATCACCTCGATCAGCACCAACGCCCCACGCGCCCATGAAGTACCGCCACAGAGCCTCAACGCCATGCAGGTGTTCTGCGACTATCGGCTGACCACGCCGGGCTCGGCCGGTGAGATGCTGCTCGCCACTGAACAGCATGGCTGGGACAAGGCAGCAATTGTCGGTGACCTGGCCGATCTGCTCAGCGAAAAATTGCCGCGCCCCGGTTACGACCGTCACGTATTTTTCCGTTCAATCGGCCTGGGCCTGGAAGACATCGCGCTGGCGAATGCGATTTATCAGCTGAACCTGTAACACCACAAATCCCCTGTGGGAGCGGGCTTGCTCGCGAAGAGGCCGTGTCAGGCAATTTATTCAACGAATGACACACCGCCTTCGCGAGCAAGCCCGCTCCCACAGGGTGATCAGCGAACTCCTTGATATTGGGTCCACACCGGAGACTTTCATGAGCCAGGCAGACTTCATCATCATCGGCGGCGGGATTGCCGGCGCTTCCACCGGTTTCTGGCTGTCGCCGCACGCCAAAGTGATTGTGCTGGAACGTGAGTCGCACCCGGCTTACCACTCCACCGGACGCTCGGCGGCGCTGTACTCCGCGGCGTACGGAACACCGCAGGTGCGGGCGCTGACGCTGGCCAGCCGTGAATTTTTCGATCATCCGCCAAGCGGCTTCTGCGAGCACCCATTGCTCACGCCGCGCGGCGAAATGACTGTTGATTTCACCGGTGACGCCGCCGAACTGCACAACCAGTACCTCAGCGCCAAGGCCACGGTACCGGAGATGCAATTGCTCAGCGCCGACGAAGCCTGCGCACGGCTGCCGATTCTGCGTCGGGAAAAGGTTCACGGTGCGATCTACGACCCGACCGCCAGCGACATCGACACCGACGCCCTGCATCAGGGTTACCTGCGCGGCATCCGCCGCAACAACGGCGAAGTGCACACCGATTGCGAAGTGCTCGGCCTGAGTCGCGACGCCGATGGCCAATGGCAAGTGCAGACCAACGGCCAGACCTTCAGCGCACCCGTCGTGATCAACGCCGCCGGCGCCTGGGCCGACAAGATCGGCGCTCTGGCTGGCGCGCAATTGCTCGGGCTGCAACCCAAACGCCGCGCAGCTTTTATCTTTGCCGGCCCCGAGGGCGTCGACCCTCACCACTGGCCGATGCTGGTCAGCCTCGACGAATCGTTCTACATGAAACCCGACGCCGGGATGTTCCTCGGTTCGCCGGCCAACGCCGACCCGGTCGAGCCTCACGACGTGCAGCCCGAAGAGCTGGACATCGCCATGGGCATCTACCAGATCGAAGAAGCCACGACCCTGAGCATCCGTCGCCCGACCCGCACCTGGGCCGGTTTGCGCAGCTTTGTCGCGGACGGCGATCTGCTCAGCGGCTTCGATCCACAAGTGCCGGGGCTGTTCTGGGTCGCCGCCCAGGGCGGTTATGGCATTCAGACCTCACCGGCCATGGGGCAGGCCAGCGCGGCATTGCTGCGCGGTCAGCCGCTGCCTGAGCCGCTGCAGCAGTTCGGTCTGAGCAGCGCCATGCTCTCCCCTGCCCGGCTGGGCTGAGCACCCTCGCGGATGACGCGCCCAACGGATTGCGGCACACTCGCAGCGCCCCCTGTTCACGGGGGCGTTGACGCCGCCTGGAGCTCCACAGACATGACCGCCCCCGAATTCGATCCGGCACTGGATAACTTCCGTGCCGTCGCCGACGCCATCGCCACGCTGTTCTTTCCCCACGCCGAAGTGGTGCTGCACGACCTGCGTACACAAAAAGTCGACTACATCGCCAACAACCTGTCCAAACGCGAGATTGGCGACGATTCATCACTCGAAGACATGCTCAGCGAGGATGTCAGCGACCGCAACATCGGCCCGTATGAAAAGCTCAATTGGGACGGCCAGAAGATTCGCAGCCTGAGCACGGTGCTGCGCGACAGCGAAAGCCGGCCGCTGGCAGTGCTGTGCATCAACCTGAATATTTCGCTGTTCGAAAATGCCAAGGCCGCGCTGGACCTGTTCCTGTCGCCGAGCAAACTGATCCCGCAACCGGACTCACTGTTTCGCGATGACTGGCAGGAACGGATCAACACCTTCCTCCATGCCTGGCTGCGCGAACGCCAGTTGAGCCTGAATCTGCTGACCCGCGATCACAAGCGCGAACTGGTGCTGGCCCTGCACGCCGAAGGCGCCTTCAAGGGCAAGAGCGCCTCGAACTATGTGGCCAATGTGCTGAACATGGGGCGGGCGACGGTCTACAAGCACTTGAAGGAATTGAAGGGCTAGGATCCATAAGCTGTATTGCCTGATCAGGCCCCTTCGGGAGCAAGCCCCCTCCCACATTGAAAGGCGTTCCCCTGTGGGAGGGGGCTTGCTCCCGAAGGCGGACCCTCAGTCGCCGTAGATGCCGGACTTGAAACACTTCTCCCAAATCTCCCACATTGGAAGGCATTCCCCTGTGGGAGGGGGCTTGCTCCCGAAGGCGGACCCTCAGTCGCCGTAGATGCCGGACTTGAAACACTTCTCCCAAATCTCCCACATTGGAAGGCATTCCCCTGTGGGAGGGGGCTTGCTCCCGAAGGCGGACCCTCAGTCGCCGTAGATGCCGGACTTGAAACACTTCTCCCAAATCTCCCACATTGGAAGGCGTTCCCTTGTGGGAGGGGGCTTGCTCCCGAAGGCGGCTCCTCAGTCGCCGTAGATATCAGACTTGAAATACTTCTCGGAAATCTTCTGATATTCGCCACTGGCACGAATCCCGTCGATGGCTGTGTTCAACTCGCTGACCAGCTCGCCATTGCCCTTGCGCACCGCAATCCCCGCGCCCTCGCCCACGTATTTCGGGTCTTTCAGTTCCGGCCCGACAAACGCATAACCCTTGCCTCGCGGCATCGACAGGAAGTCCGTCAGCGGGATGGTGTCGGCGAAAATCGCATCCAGCCGCCCGGCCGCCAGATCCATGTAGATCTCTTCGTTGTTGCTGTAGCGCTTGACGTTGATGCCCTTGGGTTCAAACACCTCGGTGGCATAACGGTCGGTGGTGGTGGCGCGCTGCACACCGACATTCTTGCCCTTGAGGCTGGCGTACTGATCATCCACCGTAGCACCGTCCTTCATTACCAGTCGCGACGAGGTGAAGTAGTATTTGTGGGTGAAATCCACCGACTTCTTGCGGTCCTCGTTGATGGTCATCGACGACAGGGCCATGTCGATTTTCTTCACCTTCAGCGAAGGAATCAGGCCATCGAACTCACCCTCGACCCAGACGCACTTGACTTTCATCTGCGCGCACAGGGCATTGCCGATGTCGTAGTCGAAACCGACAATTTCACCTTTGTCGGTTTTCGAGGCGAACGGCGGATAAGCCGCTTCAATGCCGATACGCAAGGTTTTCTCGGCGGCAAAAGCATTGGTGCACGCCAACAGGCTCAGGGCCAGACCGGTGATGAGGGGGAGTTTCTTCATGTTCGTTCTCTCGCGGGTTGTTGTTGGTTTGGCAAGACAGAAGAAAGAGCTGGAACGGAGGGAGACAGTTTTTTGTACTTGTAAATCCATACTGGACTTTTACGTACAAACCGTCAATCGGGCAAAGAGGCAGGATTCTTTTGTGTGGCGAATGACGCTATCGCGAGCAGGCTCACTCCTACAAAGGAACGCATTCCAACTGTAGGAGTGAGCCTGCTCGCGATACTGACTTGAGGGCGACGCGGTCTTTACTTCTTCCAGCGATCTGCAGCGGCATGATCACTGTCACGCCCTTCCACCCAACGCGGGCCGTCGCTGGTGTTTTCCTTCTTCCAGAACGGTGCACGGGTTTTCAGGTAGTCCATGACAAAGGCGCAGGCATCGAAAGCGGCCTGACGATGGGCACTGGCTGCACCGACAAACACGATCGGCTCACCCGGCTCCAGCGCGCCGATGCGGTGTAACACTTCCAGCTTGAGCAACGGCCAGCGCTGCTCGGCCTCGACAGCGATCTTGCCGAGGGCTTTTTCGGTCATGCCCGGATAGTGTTCGAGGAACATTCCCGCCACATCAAGGCCGTCGTTAAAGTCGCGCACATAACCGACAAAACTCACCACTGCACCAACGCCAACGTTGGCCGCGTGCATCGCATTGACTTCAGCACCGGGATCGAACGCCGTGGACTGCACACGAATCGCCATGGCTCAGCCTCCGGTCACGGTGGGGAAAAACGCCACTTCGTCGCCGTCACTCACCGGCTCGTCGAGCTGGCACAGGTCTTCGTTGCGGGCGCACATCAGGTTCTGTTCGCTCAACACCTGGGCACCCTCACGTTGCGCGAGCAGTGCACGCACGTCATCGACGGTGGCGAAATCACCTTCGACCGCCACCGAGTCCACGCCCAGCGCTTCACGGTAACGGGCGAAAAACCTTACCGTCAGGTTCATGGCTGCTCCGCCTGGAAATGCCCGCTCTTGCCGCCGACCTTCTCCAACAGACGCACGCTTTCGATGGTCATACCACGATCCACGGCCTTGCACATGTCGTAGATGGTCAACGCGGCGACGCTGGCAGCGGTCAGTGCTTCCATTTCCACACCGGTCTGCCCGGACAGCTTGCAGCGCGCAACGATGCGCACACTGTCGTCGCCCTCAGCGCTGAGTTCGACCTTGACGCCGGTGAGCATCAGCGGATGGCACAGCGGGATCAGATCACTGGTCTTCTTCGCCGCCTGAATGCCGGCGATCCGCGCCACGGCAAACACATCGCCCTTGGGATGGCCGCCGCTGACGATCATCTGCAGGGTTTCGGGGAGCATGCGCACCAGCGCCTGGGCGGTCGCCTCACGGAACGTCACGGCTTTTTCGGTGACGTTGACCATGTTGGCGCGACCTTGGGAATCGAGATGAGTCAGCACGGGATTACTCCTGATCAGGAGCAGGGATTGTAAACCTGCGGGTCAAATTTCCGCGAGCGCGATTAAAGCCACACCGTAAATCCCTTGTAGGAGTGAGCCTGCTCGCGATAACGGTCAGACATTCAGAATTGATATCGACTGATCGACCGCTATCGCGAGCAGGCTCACTCCTACAGTTGGATGTTTATTGGGCATAAAAAAACCGGGCGGCTTTCGGGCCGCCCGGTTTCGGTTGAAGGGTTACAAATGCGATTCGGCGTATTCGGCCAGAATCGAGCGCGGTACTCCCTGCAAGGTGATGTGCACACCGTTGGGGAAATCCTTGAAGCGTTCGGTCAGGTAGGTCAGCCCGGAACTGGTCGCGGACAGGTAAGGGGTATCGATCTGTGCCAGGTTACCCAGGCACACCACTTTGGAACCGGCGCCGGCCCGGGTGATGATGGTTTTCATCTGGTGCGGCGTGAGGTTCTGGCATTCGTCGATCAGGATCAGGCTCTGCTGGAAGCTGCGACCACGAATGTAATTGAGTGATTTGAACTGCAGCGGCACTTTGCTGAGGATGTAGTCGACGCTGCCATGGGTGTTTTCGTCATCCATGTGCAAGGCTTCAAGGTTGTCGGTGATGGCGCCCAGCCACGGCTCCATTTTTTCCGCTTCGGTGCCGGGCAGGAAACCGATTTCCTGGTCCAGGCCCTGCACGCTGCGGGTCGCGATGATCCGGCGATAGCGCTTGCTGACCATGGTCTGCTCGATGGCCGCAGCCAGCGCCAGAATGGTTTTACCCGAACCTGCCGCACCCGACAGGTTGACCAGATGAATATCCGGATCCAGTAGCGCATACAGCGCCAGGCTCTGATAGATATCCCGCGGTTTGAGGCCCCAGGCTTCCTGGTGCAGCAGCGGTTCCTGGTGCAGATCGAGAATCAGCAGCTTGGCCTCGTCGATCTCCTTGATCCAGCCGACAAAGCCCTGTTCGTCGATGATGAACTCGTTGATGTGCACCGCCGGCAGGTTGTCGATCAGTTGCACCTGATGCCAGGTGCGGCCGTGATCCTGACGGGTATCGACCTTGCTCACGCGGTCCCAGAACGAGCCGGTCATGTTGTGGTAGCCGTTGGGCAGCAAGGACACGTCATCGACCAATTGGTCGGTGCTGTAATCCTCGGCATCGATGCCGCAGGCGCGCGCCTTGAGGCGCATGTTGATGTCTTTGGTAACCAGCACCACCGCTTTCTTCGGATCACGGGTGTGCAAGTCGATCAACTGGTTGATGATTTTGTTGTCGTTCAGGTGCTCGGGCAGAATCAGGTTCGACTCGGCCTGCTTGCTCATCAGAATTGACAGCAAGCCTTTCGGCCCACCCTTGCCGCGCTGGATCGGCACGCCCAGTTCGACATCCTCGGGGGAGGCATCGCCCAGGGTCTTGTCAATCAAACGGATCGCCTGACGACATTCAGCGGCAACGCTGTGATGCCCGCTCTTGAGCTTGTCCAGTTCCTCAAGCACGGTCATCGGGATCGCGACGTGGTGTTCTTCGAAATTCAGCAGGGCATTTGGATCGTGAATCAATACGTTGGTATCGAGTACATAAAGGATTGGCTGGTTGGAAGAAGGGCTACGTCCGTGATCATCCATACTCGGTCACCTTTGTGGGAGCCATTCGACGCAATACCTGGGCGGTGCTGCGCCTCGAAGTGACTGCCGAAACCTCACCTGCGGAGATTCAAGTGACTGCAAACAAACGGGTCTTGGAAGACGCCACCTGTGTTGCAGGTTTCGGCGGTCTGTCTTCGTAATACTCCAAAACCCATGACATAAAAAAGCACTTTGACGGTTTTTTTAAGTTTATTTTGCAGAGTGACGAAAAGCCCTTGGCGGACCGTCCAGACCCCGCTAAAGTCGGAAGTCCGCCTGCATCGAATCCTGCAAAAAAATCGCCACAAGCCCAATGTTTACGGGCTTTTGCCGTTTATCAGCGAAACCCGTCCTGACAGTCCTCCCAACCGATGCCGCTTTGCGCAGTTTGCGTGATCAACCACGGCAACGCGGTCTTCACCGCATCCTGCTTCATGTTGAAATTGATCACCCCGTGGCGCCACAACAGCATCAGGGTCAACACCCGCTGCGCGCTCGGCGCCCCCTTGAGTTTGCCCGCGCCGTCCTGGGCATCGATGTCCCACAGTGCCACTTGCAGGCCCTGATTACGGAAGAAACTGCCGGCATCGCTGCGTCGCTGCCCCTCTGGAGGACGGAACAGCGGCACGTAATTTTCCGGCAACTTGCTCTTCACCAGATCGCTGCTGCGGCGCACCGAGTCCTGCCAGTCCTGCCAGTGGCTGTGGGAGCGGAATTCCCAGCCCTGCACGCCAACGCACTGTTTCGAGAACTCCGATTGCAGGTTGCTCACCGAGCGATCTGCCAGCCGCGCCTGTACGTCCTTGCCCAGCAGGAAGAAGGTGCCGCTCAAACTCGACTTGCGCAGGTAGTCGGCGATCCAGTCGGTATTGTCCGGCTGCAGATTGGCGGCGCTGTCAAAACTCAGCAGAAACAGCCGGTCATGCATCTCGTCGCCATTGCGCTCGTAGTCACCGAAACGATCGACTTCGCTGCTGGTCTGCGGCGACAGCGCGGCCTTGCGCATCAGCTCGTCCAGGTACTGCAAATGAAACAGCCGGCTCGGCTCTGCCCACTTGGTGTAATAACTGTCGTCGCTGACCGCGAATTTGGCAGCCTGCTCGCGCAGCGTCGGCAGGTCCTCGACGAGGAAGCAGAACGAGGCGTCCTGATCACAGCTCTGCTGGGCGAAGTTGTAGCCGGCCAACAGGCGTTCCCACAACCGCTGACGCAGGCTGCTGATCGCGTCGATATTGACCGTGCGCAGCCCCAGACGCTGGGCCAGAGCGGCCTCGTCCAGCGCCTCGGTGCCGAGCAGGCCACGGGCAAACATGAGGATTTCGGCGCGAGACGCGACGTCGAACAGGGTCGGGTTGCTGAGCTGCTCGGGCCAGGTGCTGCGATCCAGCGTCGCCACATCACCCGGTGCCGCCATGGCACCGCAGCTCAACAGCCACGCGGTGAATAAAAGAACAATGCGCAAAGGGGTGTCTCCATAACAAAACCCGCGCGGCACTATAGCTGATCCCGCCCGATTTCCCTTAGCCACACAAATGCCCTTGTGGGAGGGGGCTTGCTCCCGAATGCGGTGTGTCATCCAGCAGACGGGCAGGCTGATACGGCCTCTTCGGGAGCAAGCCCCCTCCCACATGGGGATTGTGGCAGGCCATCGATCACCTATTACGCTCATAGCTGGAGTCAACTCGGCCAAGCCCCTAGAATCGCCCCCACGATTAAAGGAGACGACTTCATGCTGATGGTGATTTCCCCCGCCAAGACCCTCGATTATGAAACACCGCCGGCGACCCAGCGCTTCACCCAGCCGCAATACCTCGACCACTCCCAGGAGCTGATCCAGCAACTGCGCGAACTGAGCCCGGCGCAAATCAGCGAACTGATGCACGTGTCCGACAAGATCGGCGGCCTCAATGCCGCGCGTTTCGGCAGCTGGACCCCCGCCTTCACCCCGGAAAACGCCAAGCAGGCCCTGCTCGCGTTCAAGGGTGACGTGTACACCGGTCTCGACGCGCAATCGTTCAGCGAAGCCCAGTTCGATTACGCGCAAAAGCACCTGCGCATGCTCTCCGGCCTCTATGGCCTGCTGCGCCCGCTGGACCTGATGCAACCGTACCGTCTGGAAATGGGCACCAAACTGGCCAACGCCCGAGGCAAGGACCTGTACGCCTTCTGGGGCACGCGCATCAGCGAATGGCTCAACGAAGCGCTCGCCGAGCAAGGTGATGACGTGCTGCTGAACCTGGCCTCCAACGAGTACTTCTCGGCGGTCAAGCGCAGCGCCCTGAATGCGCGAATCATCAACACCGAGTTCAAGGACTTCAAAAACGGCCAGTACAAGATCATCAGTTTCTACGCGAAGAAGGCCCGTGGCCTGATGAGCCGTTTCGTAATTCAGGAACGGATCAACGATCCGGCCGCCCTCAAACAGTTCGATGTGCAGGGCTATCGCTTCAGCGCCGAGCAATCGAAACCCGACAATCTGGTGTTTTTGCGCGACCACGCCCCGGAATAAAGCATGCCCATTGCACGACTCTTTCTATAAAGAGTCGTGCAGCTCGCACGACGTCAAAAATCCCTCGCACTATTTCGCCGTTTTATTGGCGCCATAAAATCGTCCCCTCCAATTCTAATTTTAGTTTCACTCGACAGCCGTGATTTTTTTCAGTAGTGGCACGTAAATTTTTTCACGGTAGTGGCACAAAAACATCTAACGCGATTAGCCGCCTATTTATAAAGGGCGAAATCGAAAGTGCTATCAAATTGAGACCAGTGCCATCTTTGGCAATATTTCAAAAAATTTCAGATTTCGCGATGAGTGGGTAGGAACTATGTCCAAATGCATAGCTCATACCACCGGTAACGATTCTCGCTGAGTTTGTACGAGATAACTTACGCAGAGCGGAGAACCATGTAACCAAGTTGTCACAGCAACTTGCCTAGATGGTTCACTCTTCTGATCAACTAACGATGGATAGGTGATACGCACCATAAACATCCTCTACAAGGCCAAGGCTGCGCCCCTGTAAACGTGCTCGCCTGAGCACCCAACCGCTTGATCTACGGGCGTTACGTCCGACATCAGGTGGACTGGACACATGCACATGAGTCTTCCAGCAAGAAGATCGGCTGCATAACAGGGCAAGTCATAACAACTAGGCCTAGTTGCGCACATCTTGAGTGCACTTATTTAGACACTCGGAACTTAGTATGCCTGCACACGGCATTGTGGCGCCTGTATGCCGCACTTCCGAGTGCACTATGACCGCTGAACACCATTAACTCCGGCCATCTAATGGCTTGATAAAACACAGAGGTAATTGCGATGCGCATCAGCATATTTGGTTTGGGTTACGTTGGCGCAGTGTGTGCCGGTTGCCTGTCTGCACGGGGCCATGACGTGGTTGGCGTCGATGTTGCCAAAGACAAGATCGACATGATCAATGCGGGTAAATCCCCGATTGTTGAGCCGGGTCTGGGCGAGCTGCTGGCGCAAGGGATCGAGACCGGTCGTCTGCGCGGTACAACCAACTTCGCCGAGGCGATTCGTGACACCGACCTGTCGATGATCTGCGTCGGTACACCGAGCAAGAAGAACGGCGACCTGGAACTGAACTACATCGAAGCGGTGTGCCGCGAGATCGGTTTCGTGCTGCGTGAAAAAACCACCCGCCACACCATCGTGGTTCGCAGCACCGTGCTGCCGGGCACCGTCGCCAACGTGGTGATCCCGATTCTCGAAGACTGCTCGGGCAAGAAGGCCGGCGTCGACTTCGGCGTCGCGGTCAACCCGGAGTTCCTGCGTGAATCCACCGCGATCAAGGACTACGACCTGCCACCGATGACCGTCATCGGCGAGTTCGACAAGGCCTCGGGCGACGTTCTGCAGTCGCTGTACGAAGAACTCGACGCACCGATCATCCGCAAGGACATCGCCGTTGCCGAGATGATCAAGTACACCTGCAACGTCTGGCACGCGACCAAAGTGACCTTCGCCAACGAGATCGGCAACATCGCCAAAGCGGTCGGCGTCGATGGCCGTGAAGTGATGGACGTGGTCTGCCAGGACAAGACCCTCAACCTGTCCCAGTACTACATGCGCCCGGGCTTCGCCTTCGGCGGTTCGTGCCTGCCCAAAGACGTGCGCGCCCTGACCTATCGCGCCGGTTCGCTGGACGTCGAAGCGCCGCTGCTCAACTCGCTGATGCGCAGCAACGAATCGCAAGTGCAGAACGCCTTCGACATCGTTGAAAGCCACGACAAACGCAAAGTCGCCCTGCTCGGCCTGAGCTTCAAGGCCGGGACCGATGACCTGCGCGAAAGCCCGCTGGTGGAACTGGCCGAAATGCTGATCGGCAAGGGCTACGACCTGAGCATCTACGACAGCAACGTCGAGTACGCCCGTGTTCATGGCGCGAACAAGGACTACATCGAGTCGAAGATCCCGCACGTGTCGTCCCTGCTCAACGCGGACTTCAATTCGGTGATCGACAACTCCGACGTGATCATCCTCGGCAACCGCGACGAGAAATTCCGCTCGCTGGCCCAGCAAGCACCGCACGGCAAACAGGTCATCGACCTGGTGGGCTTCATGGCCAAAGCCACCAACGCCGGTACTCGCACCGAAGGTATCTGCTGGTAAGTCAGCCTTCCGGCCGGGGAATTTGAACCCCCGGCCGGTTCTTCGCCTGCCTTAACCCCATCGGGCCACCCAAACGGCTCGCCCGAGATCGAGACGGATGCAGATTATGCACAGGCTAAAGCACGGCCTACTTCAGGCCGCCGGTTGGCTGTTTTACCTCAGTTTGTTGATGGGCCTGGCCTTGATGCTGCCCACGTCCACGTTCGACTCCGAGTCGAAGGACTTCATTTTCCTGATTGGCGCCGTGGGTATCTGGCGCTACTCGATGGGTGCAACGCACTTTGTGCGCGGCATGATTTTCCTCTACATCGTTTACCCGCACCTGCGCCGCAAAGTGCGCAAGCTGGGTAAGGCGGCGGACCCGTCGCATGTGTTTCTGATGGTCACCAGTTTCCGTATCGACGCGCTGACCACCGCGCAGGTCTACAGCTCGGTGATCCGCGAAGCAATCGACTGCGACCTGCCGACCACCGTGGTCTGCTCGATCGTCGAAATGTCCGATGAGTTGCTGGTCAAAGCGCTGTGGGCGCGGATGAATCCGCCGGAGCGGGTCAAGCTCGATTTCGTGCGCATTCCCGGCACCGGCAAACGCGATGGCCTGGCCTATGGTTTCCGCGCGATCTCCCGCCACCTGCCGGACGACCGCGCCGTTGTGGCCGTGATCGATGGCGACACCGTGCTCGGCGAAGGCACCGTGCGCAAGACCGTGCCGTGGTTCCAGCTGTTCGGCAACGTCGGCGGCCTGACCACCAACGAGTTCTGTGAAGTGCGCGGCGGCTACATCATGAGCGAATGGCACAAGCTGCGTTTCGCCCAGCGCCACATCAACATGTGCTCGATGGCCCTGTCCAAGCGCGTACTGACCATGACCGGACGCATGTCGGTGTTCCGCGCCACCGTGGTGACCGACCCTGAATTCATCGCCGACGTCGAAAGCGACTCGCTGCAACACTGGCGCCTGGGCCGTTTCAAGTTTCTCACCGGCGACGACAAGTCGAGCTGGTTCAGCCTGATGCGCCTGGGTTACGACACCTTTTACGTGCCGGACGCGGCGATCAACACCGTTGAACACCCGCCGGAAAAGAGCTTCATCAAGGCCAGCCGCAAACTGATGTTCCGCTGGTACGGCAACAACCTGCGCCAGAACTCGCGAGCGCTGGGCCTGGGTGTGAAACGCCTTGGCGCGTTCACCTCGGTGGTGCTGTTCGATCAGCGCGTCTCGATGTGGACCTCGCTGCTGGGCCTGACCGTCGCCATCATCGCCAGCTTCAAGTACGGCGGCGCCTTCATCCTCGCCTACCTGCTGTGGATCGGCATCACCCGACTGATTCTGACCCTGCTGCTGTCGTGCTCCGGTCACCGGATCGGCCCGGCCTACCCGGCGATCCTCTATTACAACCAGATCGTCGGTGCGCTGGTGAAGATCTACGTGTTCTTCCGCCTCGACCAGCAATCCTGGACTCGCCAACCCACTTCCCTGACCCGTGATCTCGCCAGCTTTCAACGTTGGTTCAACACCTGGTCGTCTCGGACCATGACCTTCTCCGCCGGCAGCATTTTCGTCGCCGTGCTGCTGATGATGGTCTGACCCGCCCCCATTGAATTAACAAGGAAATCGCCCCTATGAATACCGCCGTCAACGCCAACGTAGTGCATGAATCCGAAGCCCAGCGTCAGCACGCCCGAGTGAAAATTCCGGCCAAACTGCGCTTCTTCGGCCCCGACCGGACGCCGGTCGAAGCGCGGGTCATTGACCTCTCCGCCGGTGGTCTGGCGTTCAACGCCGGGCAAGTGCCGCTGACCCTCGGCGAGGTGTACAAGGCGCGTCTGCAATTCGTGATCGACAACCTCGGCCTGGCCATGGACGTAGAGCTGCAAGTGCGCTCCTACGACCGCCAGACCGGCCGCGCCGGTTGCCAGTTCCAGAACCTGGAACCGCAGGACATCTCGACCCTGCGTCACCTGATCACTTCGCACCTGGCCGGCGACATCGTCAGCATGGGTGAAGTGCTGGCGACCCTGCAGCGTGACAACTTCACCAAGGCGCGCAAGGTCAAGGACGGCGGCAGCGGCATGACCCCGTTCGGGCGTCTGAAAGCGGTGACTTTCAGCGCCGGGGTCTTTGCCATTGGTCTGGTGGCGTTCGGTTTCGTCTTCAAGTCGGTGTACGGCATGTACTTCGTCAGCCATGCGCAAGCAGGTCTGGTCAGCGTGCCGGGGATGAACATCACCATGCCGCGCGACGGCACCGTGCAGAGCCTGGTCAAGTCCGACGGCGTCGCGGCCAAAGGCGCACCGCTGGCGACCTTCAGCACCAGCATGCTCGACGTGCTCAAGGGCCATCTGGACGAAGACCAGTTGCAACCGGCCAAGGTGGAAGAACTGTTCGGCAAGCAAATGACCGGCACCCTGACCTCCCCTTGCGATTGCACCGTGGCCCAGCAACTGGTGGCCGACGGTCAGTACGCGAGCAAGGGCGACGTGATCTTCACGCTGGTACCGCGCAACACCCAGGCCACTGTCGATGCACGCTTCTCTTATCGCCAGTTCGGCGACGTGCGTCCGGGCACTCACGTGAGCTTCCAGATCGCCGGCGAAGACCAGACCCGCACCGGCAAGATCATCAGCAGCACCAGCCTGAAGAGCGCTGACCTGTCCTCCGACATCCGCGTGCAGATCCAGCCGGACGAGCCGCTGGACAGCACCTTCGCCGGCCGCCCGGTGGAAGTGAACAGCGACCGTGGCCCGAACCTGAACTGGCTGATCGACAAAGCCATGGCTGCCGGTCTTTAAGTCGAGGACATGCCTGTGACTACTCCTATCTTGAACACACCGCCGACCCTGTGGGAGCGAGCCTGCTCGCGAAAGGGTCAGCACGGTTTGTCTGATGTACCGAGTCGACTGCTTCGCGAGCAGGCTCGCTCCCACATGGGTTTGATGGTGTGCTCGCTGGCTTTGGCAGTCTCTCTGGCAGGTTGCGCCGGCCTGCCCGACCAGCGTCTGGCCAACGAAGCGCTCAAGCGCGGTGACACCGCGACCGCCGCGCAGAACTACCGGGCACTGGCCGACCTCGGTTACAGCGAAGCTCAGGTTGGCCTCGCCGACATCCAGGTCGACAGCCGCGACCCCGAGCAGATCAAACAGGCCGAGGCGACCTACCGCGCCGCCGCTGACGTTTCGCCACGGGCCCAGGCCCGTCTCGGGCGCCTGCTGGTGGCCAAGCCGGGCTCGACCGAAGCCGAGCACCACGAAGCCGAAAGCCTGCTGAAAAAAGCCGCCGCCAATGGCGAAGGCAATACGTTGATCCCGCTGGCGATGCTGTACCTGCAATACCCGCACAGCTTCCCCAACATCAACGCCCAGCAGCAGATCGATCAGTGGCGCAAATCCGGCTACCCGGAAGCCGGTCTGGCGCAGGTGCTGCTCTATCGCACCCAAGGCACCTACGACCAGCATCTGGATGACGTGGAAAAGATCTGCAAGGCCGCGCTCAACACCACCGACATCTGCTACGTCGAACTCGCCACGGTCTATCAGAAACGTGCCCAGCCGGAGCAACAGGCCGAGGTGATCAAGCAGATGCAGGCTGGTTACAGCCGTGGCACGGTCAGCGCGCAGCGTGTCGATTCCGTGGCCCGCGTGCTGGCCGATTCGACCTTGGGCAAAACCGACGAGAAGACCGCGCAGTCACTGCTCGAACCGATCGCACCAGGCTACCCGGCATCATGGGTGACCCTCGCGCAACTGCTCTACGACTACCCGGAACTGGGCGACGTTGACCAGATGATGAAGTACCTCGACAACGGCCGCGCCGCCGACCAGCCGCGCGCAGAACTGTTGCTGGGCAAGCTCTACTACGAAGGCAAACTGGTGCCGGCCGACGCGAAAGTTGCCGAAGCACACTTCCAGAAAGCCGTCGGTCGTGAAGTCGCCGCCGACTATTACCTCGGCCAGATCTATCGCCGTGGATACCTCGGCAAGGTTTATCCGCAGAAGGCTCTCGACCACCTGCTGACCGCTGCACGCAACGGCCAGAACAGCGCCGATTTCGCCATCGCCCAACTGTTTTCCCAAGGCAAGGGCACCCAGCCCGACCCGCTCAACGCCTATGTGTTCAGCCAGTTGGCCAAGGCGCAGAACACCCCGCAAGCCGATGAACTGGCGACCACCCTCGCAGCGCAATTGCCGCCCGAGCGTCTGGCCGAAGCCCAGCGCCTGCTGCAACAGGAACAGGCCAGCCGTGGCGCCCTGAACCAGAACACGCTGCAACTGCACGCCCTGCAAGAAGACGGCGAGGAATCCCTATGAAGTTGAATCCCTTTGTGAAGGCCGGTATTGGCCTCACGTTCGCGCTGATCTGGTCTTGCCCGACACTGGCCGCGATGACCGAAAGCAAGAACTTCGGCCTGGAAGTGAAAATCACCGGCCAGTCCGAAGACGACCGCGACCTCGGCACCGCACCCGGTGGCGACGTCAACGGTGTGGGCCTGGACCTGCGTCCGTGGATCTACGGCGAAAGCGGCGCGTGGAGCGCCTACGCCATGGGCCAGGCCGTGACCTCGACCGATATCATCGAGACCGACACCTTGCAGCAATCCGACGGCGCCGAAACCACCGACAGTGGTGACCGCCAGACCAAGAAAAACTACCTCGCGATGCGCGAGTTCTGGGTCGGCTACAGCGGCTTCACGCCCTACCCCGGCGAAATCCTCAAGTTCGGTCGCCAGCGCCTGCGCAACGACGACGGCCAGTGGCGCGACACCAACATCGAAGCGCTGAACTGGACCTTCGACACCACCCTGTTGCGCGCCAACGCCGGTGTCGCCGAACGCTTCAGCGAATACCGCACCGACCTGAAAGAGCTGGCGCCGAAAGACAAGGATCGCCTGCACGCCTACGCCGATGCTGCTTACCAGTGGACACCGGGCCAGTGGGTCGGTATTCGCGGCCACCACACCCACGATGACGGCAAACTCGATTACGCCGAACCGGGCGTGCCCCGCGACACCCTCGACAAAACCCAGAACGGCGACATCAGCTGGCTCGGCCTGACCGCCGACAGCGACGCCTATAACTGGCGCAACACCAATACCGTCAACTACTGGGGCAGCATCACCGGCATGAGCGGCGACCGTGACACGGTCAACGCCTTGAACGCCGATGGCACGCGCCCGGCACAAGCCAAGCGCAGCGATGACATCAACGGCTGGGCCACCGACCTCGGCGTGCGTCTGCGCCTCGATCCGCAGTGGCAGGTCGGTGCGGCGTATGCCCGTGCCAGCGCCGATTACCAACAGAATGGTCTGGAGAGCAACCGCTCCAACTACACCGGTACGCGATCACGTGTTCACCGTTTCGGCGAAGCGTTCCGTGGCGAAATGAGCAATATGCAGACCGCTACCCTGTTCGGTTCGTGGATGCTCAACGACCAGTACGACGCCAGCCTGATCTACCACAAGTTCTGGCGCGTGGACGGCAACAAGCCGGTGGGCAGCAACGGCATCAATGCCGTGGAAAACAACACCGACGACGTCACCGGCGCGATCCTCTCCAGCACTTCGCTGCCGCTTGAAGACGGCAACAAGGACTTGGGTCAGGAGATGGACCTGGTCGTCACCAAGTACTTCAAGCAAGGCCTGTTGCCGGCAGCGCTGAGCCAGTCGATCGACGAGCCTTCGGCCCTCGTGCGTTTTCGTGGCGGTGTGTTCAAACCGGGCGATGCCTACGGCAAGCAGGTTGACTCGTACATGCACCGCGCGTTCATCGACGTGATCTGGCGCTTCTGATGCAAACCGCCAAGGGAGTGCCCGACATGCACCATGCAAGGAAAGGCTCGATCAGCCTGTTGGCCGGCGCCATGCTGCTGGCCTCCGCTGGCGCCTTCGCCACGGTGGAACCGGCTGTGCCTCAACAGGGCAAACCGGTGACCACCGCCAAAGAGCTGCAACAAGCCAAGACCTACACCGTCAGCAGCGCGCCGACCGAGGCGCTGGAACTGGCCAAGCCGAAACTGCCCGACCTGTCCCGCTTCACCGCCGAGGCCGCCGCCGCGAAAATCGTGCGCAGCAAAGCGGGCAAGATCAGCGTGCGCCGGATGATGCAGGAAGACGCGCTGAAGGACTTCATCGGCGGCGACAACAAGATGGCCGAATGGGTGGTGCGTCAGCACGGCATCCCGCAGGCGATCTTCGTCGACGACGGTTACCTGAACCTCAAGGATCTGGCGCAGAAACTGCCCAAGCAGTACTTCAGCGAAACCTCGCCGGGCGTGTACCTGGCGAAGTTGCCGATCGTGGTCGGGCGCAAAGGCATCCTCGAAATCGATGGCCAGACCCAGGAATTGCGCCTGTCGCAAGAGGCGGGTTCATTCCTGGTCAACGACGGCCAGCTGTTCGTGCGTGACACCAAGGTCACCGGCTGGCGCGAGAAGGACAACGGCCCGGCCACCTTCCGTTCGCCGAAGGAATTTCGTCCGTTCCTGCTGGCCTGGGGTGGCACCGAGACCTACATCGTCAACAGCAAGATGGCCAGCTTCGGCTACGCCAACAGTAAGTCTTACGGGGTGAGTATTTCCCAGTACACACCGAACATGGCCAAGGTCCTCAAGCGCCCAGAACCGACTGGCTGGATCGTCGGCTCCGAGTTCTCGGACATGTGGTACGGCTTCTACTGCTACGAGACCCGCGACTTCGTGGTCAAGGGCAACACCTACAAGGACAACATCGTCTACGGCATCGACCCGCACGACCGTTCCCACGGTCTGATCATTGCCGAGAACACTGTCCACGGTACGAAGAAGAAGCACGGGATCATCATTTCCCGCGAGGTCAACGACAGCTTCATCTTCAACAACAAGAGCTTCGACAACCACCTCTCGGGCCTGGTGATCGACCGTAACAGCGTCAACAACATCATCGCCTACAACGAGATCTACAAGAACCACACCGACGGCATCACCCTCTACGAGTCCGCCGACAACTTGCTGTGGGGCAACAAGGTCATCAGCAACAAGCGCCACGGCATCCGCATTCGTAACAGCGTGAACATCCGCCTCTACGAAAACGTTGCCATGGCCAACGGCCTGACCGGCGTCTACGGCCACATCAAGGACCTGACCGACACCGACCGTGACATCAAGCTCGACCCGTTCGACGCCCAGGTGTCGCTGATCGTGGTCGGCGGTGAACTGGCGGCCAACGGCAGCGGCCCGATGGCCATCGACTCGCCGTTGAGCGTCGAGCTGTACCGCGTATCGATGCTGGCGCCGACCAAATCCAGCGGCATCAGCTTCAACGGCATCCTCGGCGAGCGCCAGGATGAAATTCTCGACCTGCTGGTGCGCCAGCAGAAAGCCGTGCTGATCGACCCTGTCGAACGCCAGACCGAAATGCGGGACTGAGGATAATTTTATGCACCCACACTTGATCAAATTACTCAGCCTGTCGGCCCTGACCGTGGGCATTCTCACGGCCAGCCAAGGCGCTCGCGCCGACGCAGCGGCGGGTGCCACACCGCCGAAGTTCAGCGCCGAACCGTGCTGCAACCTGTGCCCCGCCGCCCACGACGCAAAGAACTACACCACGCGTTATCAGCAGAACTTCACCACCCTGGTGCAGGCGCAGGGCGACTGGTTGTTCCGGACCCAGGAAGACTTGCGCACCGAATTCAACACCACCCCGGCCGGTTACAAACGCCTGCAACAGCTGCACGATGCCTTCAAGGCCAAGGGCGTTGAACTGGTGATCGTCTATCAGCCGACCCGTGGCCTGGTGAACCGCAACAAGCTCAACCCGCAGGAAAAAGCCGCGTTCGATTACGACAAAGCGCTGGGCAACTACAAAACCATGCTCGGGCGTTTCGCCAAGATGGGTTACGTGGTGCCGGACCTGTCGCCGCTGACCAACGAATCGCTGCCGGACACCCTGCCCGCCCACGATTTCTACTTCCGCGGCGACCAGCACTGGACGCCGTACGGTGCGCAGCGCACGGCAAAAATCGTCGCCGAGAAGGTCAAGCAGATCCCGGCCTTCGCCGACATTCCCAAGCGTGAATTCGAGACCAAGCGCTCCGGGCGCATGGGCAAGACCGGCACCCTGCACAACATGGCCGGGCAACTGTGCGGCACCAGTTACGCGATCCAGTACATGGACCAGTTCACCACCGAGCCGAAAGGCGAAGCCGGTGACGGCGACCTGTTCGGTGACTCCGGCAACCCGCAGATCACTCTGGTGGGCACCTCGCACAGCGGCAAGAACTACAACTTCGCCGGCTTCCTCGAAGAAGCCATCGGCGCCGACATTCTCAACGTCGCCTTCCCCGGCGGTGGTCTGGAAGGTTCGATGCTGCAGTACCTGGGCAGCGACGAATTCCAGAAGACCCCACCGAAGATTCTCATCTGGGAATTCTCGCCGCTGTACCGCCTCGATCAGGAAACCATCTATCGCCAGATGATGTCCCTGCTCGACAACGGCTGCGAAGGCAAAGAGGCCCAGATGACCGGCAGCACCACGCTGAAACCGGGCACCAAGCAAGAACTGCTGGTCAACAGCAAGAACCTGAACCTGCAGAACAGCAGCCACCAGGTCGACATCCGCTTCGCCGACACCTCGGTGAAAACCCTGCACGCCACCCTCTGGTACATGAACGGTCGCCACGAGGACATCAAAATCGAGAAACCGGAAACCTCCGACACCGACGGTCGTTTCGCCTTTGAGTTGCGCACCGACGAAGACTGGGCCTCGCAAAACCTGCTGGCCGTCGAAGTCCAGGGTCCGGAAGCGGGCACCGCGCCACAAAAAGTCGAAGCGAAAATCTGCAAACGCAACGTATTCCCGGGCGCTGGGCAACAAACCGCTCAGGTCGGGCAATGAGGTCTGCTATGCGAAATCCGACATTGAAATCTTTATTGGCTCCCACCCTGTTGAGCCTGGCGATGTTCGCCGGGGCCACTCAGGCCGCCGCGCCACTGCGTCCGCCACAGGGCTACTTCGCACCGGTGGATAAATTCAAGACCGGCGACAAGAGCGAAGGCTGCGACGCGATGCCGGCGCCGTACACCGGGCCGCTGCAATTTCGCAGCAAATACGAAGGCTCGGACAAGGCCCGCGCGACGCTGAACGTGCAGTCGGAAAAAGCCTTCCGCGACACCACCAAAGACATCACCACGCTGGAACGCGGCACCGCCAAACGGGTGATGCAGTTCATGCGCGACGGTCGCCCGGAGCAACTCGACTGCACGCTGAACTGGCTGACCGCGTGGGCCAAGGCCGATGCACTGATGTCGAAAGACTTCAACCACACCGGCAAGTCGATGCGCAAATGGGCGCTGGGCAGCATGGCCTCGTCCTACATTCGCCTGAAGTTCTCCGACTCGCACCCGCTGGCCGCACATCAGCAAGAGGCGCAGCAGATCGAAGCTTGGTTCAGCAAGATGGCCGATCAGGTGGTCAGCGACTGGGACAACCTGCCGCTGGAAAAAACCAACAACCACTCGTACTGGGCGGCGTGGTCAGTGATGGCGACGTCGGTCGCGACCAACCGTCGCGACCTGTTCGATTGGGCGGTCAAGGAATACAAGGTCGGGGTCAATCAGGTCGATGCCGACGGCTACTTGCCGAACGAACTCAAGCGCCAGCAACGTGCCCTCGCCTATCACAACTACGCCCTGCCACCGCTGGCGATGATCGCCAGTTTCGCCCAGGTCAACGGTGTCGATCTGCGTCAGGAAAACAACAGCGCGCTGAAGCGCCTGGGTGACCGGGTACTGGCCGGGGTGAAAGACCCGGACGCGTTCGAGAAGAAGAACGGCAAAGAGCAGGACATGACCGATCTGAAAGAGGACATGAAATTCGCCTGGCTCGAACCGTTCTGCAGCCTCTACACCTGCCCGGCGGATGTGCTGGAGAAGAAACACGGCATGCAACCGTTCAAGACCTTCCGCCTCGGTGGCGACCTGACCAAGGTCTACGACCCTTCGCATGAAAAGGGCAACAAGGGTTCGTAAGACCGAACGCAAAACCTGTGGGAGCGAGCCTGCTCGCGAATACGGTCTGACATTCAAAACGGATGTCGACTGACACGACGCCTTCGCGAGCAGGCTCGCTCCCACAGTCAAGTGTCAGGTTTGAGATGTGTGAGTTAGCCCTCCCGGTTTCCATGGGGGGTTTGGGGGGGCTTTGGCCCTTGACTGTTGGTTCAAACATGGAGAGATCGGGATGGTATTTTCATCCAACGTGTTCCTGTTTCTGTTCTTGCCGATCTTTCTCGGCTTGTACTATCTGAGCGGGCAACGCTACCGCAACCTGTTGCTGCTGATCGCCAGCTACGTGTTCTACGCGTGGTGGCGGGTGGACTTCCTGGCGCTGTTCGCCGGCGTCACCTTGTGGAACTACTGGATCGGCCTGAAAGTCGGTGCCGCCGGTGTCCGCACCAAACCGGCACAGCATTGGCTGCTGCTCGGTGTGGCGGTCGATCTGTGCATCCTCGGCTACTTCAAATACGCCAACTTCGGCGTGGACAGCATCAACGCGATCATGACCTCGTTCGGTCTGGAGCCGTTCATCCTGACCCACGTGCTGCTGCCGATCGGCATCTCGTTCTACATCTTCGAGTCGATCAGCTACATCATCGACGTGTACCGCGGCGACACCCCGGCCACGCGTAACCTGATCGACTTCGCGGCGTTCGTGGCGATCTTCCCGCATCTGATTGCCGGCCCGGTCCTGCGTTTCCGCGACCTCGCCGACCAGTTCAACAACCGTACGCACACCCTCGACAAGTTCTCCGAGGGCTGCACGCGGTTCATGCAGGGTTTCATCAAGAAGGTCTTCATTGCCGACACCCTCGCGGTGGTGGCCGACCACTGCTTCGCCCTGCAAAACCCGACCACGGGGGATGCCTGGCTCGGCGCACTGGCCTACACCGCACAGCTGTACTTCGACTTCTCCGGTTACAGCGACATGGCCATCGGTCTGGGCTTGATGATGGGTTTCCGCTTCATGGAAAACTTCAAGCAACCGTATATCAGCCAGTCGATCACCGAGTTCTGGCGTCGCTGGCACATCAGCCTGTCGACCTGGCTGCGTGACTATCTGTACATCACCCTCGGCGGTAACCGTAAAGGCACGCTGATGACCTATCGCAACCTGTTCCTGACCATGCTTCTGGGTGGTCTGTGGCACGGTGCGAACATCACTTACATCGTCTGGGGCGCCTGGCACGGCATGTGGCTGGCGATCGAAAAAATGCTCGGCATCAACACCTCGCCGCGCAGCCTCAATCCGATCCGCTGGGCACTGACCTTCCTGTTGGTGGTGATGGGCTGGGTGATCTTCCGCGCCGAGAACCTGCACGTTGCCGGCCGCATGTACGGCGCAATGTTCAGCTTCGGCGACTGGTCGCTGTCGGAACTCAATCAGGCCAGCCTTACCGGCCTGCAAGTGGCGACTCTGGTGGTGGCGTACGTGACGCTGGCGTTCTTCGGCCTGCGTGATCTGTACACCAACCAGGCACCGGTCAAGAGCAAACCCGTGGTCAACGTCGAAAGCGACGGCCCTGCCGGCGCACAGCCTGGCCTGATCAAAGCCGCTCCCGGCGAAAACCCGGCGAACATCCATGAGCCTGGCTACACCGTCGGCGTCGACGCCCAGGTGCAACCGGCGTACTGGACGGCGGACTGGTCGCGCTACGTGATGCGCGGGCTGATCCTGCTGCTGTTCATCGCCTCGATTCTCAAACTCTCGGCGCAAAGCTTCTCGCCGTTCCTTTACTTCCAGTTCTGAGGGATCTGACATGACCCGCTCATTACGCATCTTCTACATCGCGCTGTTTCTGGTGACCCTGCTGGTGCTCGGTCTGTGGTCGGTGCGCAGCTTCTTCGGCTTCAGCACCAACGCCGATGCGACGGTGCTCAACGGTCGCTGGACCAAAGCCGTGGAAACCCACTACGACGATCAGTTTCCGATCAAGCGTCTGGGCACCAACCTCTGGGCTGCGCTGGATTTCAAACTGTTCAACGAAGGTCGTCCGGGCGTGGTGCTCGGGCGCGATCAGTGGCTGTACAGCGACGAGGAATTCAACCCGATCGTCAACGAAGAGCTGAACCTGCAAGGCAACTACGCGCTGGTCGAAGGCGTGCGCCAGACCCTCAAGGCCAAAGGCGTGAAACTGGTGATGGCGATCGTTCCGGCCAAGGTGCGCCTGTACCCGGAACACCTGGGTGAAGTGAAACCGGCGAGCATCCACGCCAACCTCTATCAGGACTTCCACAACCGCGTTGCGGCCGACAAGATCCTCGCCCCTGACCTGCTCGGCCCGCTGCAACAGGCCAAACAGAACGGTCAGCAAGTGTTCCTGCGCACCGACACGCACTGGACGCCTGAAGGCGCCGAGATCGCCGCCAACACCCTGGCCAAGACCATCGCCGCCAAGTTCCCGCTCAGCGGCGAGCCGCAACGCTTCATCACCACGCCGGCGGAGAAGGTCACGCACAAGGGCGATCTGCGTCTGTTCCTGCCGCTCGATCCGCTGTTCGAAAACCTGATGCCGGCGCAAGAACCGCTGCAAAAACGCAACACCGTGGCCGCCGCCGAGCAGCCTGCCGGTGACGACGCGCTGTTCGCCAACAGCGAAGTACCGGTCGCACTGATCGGCACCAGCTACAGCGCCAACCCCAACTGGAACTTCGTCGGTGCGCTCAAGCAAGCGCTGCACAGCGACGTCGTGAACTACGCCGAAGACGGCCACGGCCCGATCCTGCCGATGCTCAGCTACCTGAAAAGCGATGACTTCAAGAACAGCCCGCCACAGGTGCTGATCTGGGAGTTTCCTGAACGATATCTGCCTGTGAACAACGAAATCGGCGACGCCGACCCGCAGTGGGTCGCAGAGCTCAAACAAGCCGGTGCTCGCCAACAAAACGTAGCCATCAACACTAAATCCGAGACGCCCGATCGGGCGCAAAACTGAAAGAGAGGTAACACCATGACTTTCACAACTACTCCTCGTCGTCTCGCTAAAAGCTTCGCTCTGGTTGCGGGTCTGAGCGTGCTGTCGGTACAGGCTTTTGCCGGTGGTGACGCCGCGCTGTACGGCCCGACTGCCCCGAAAGGCTCGACCTTCGTGCGGGTCTACAACGCCAGTAACGCCGAAGTCAGTGCCACCGTCGGCAGCACCAGCCTGAGCGACGTTGCGCCACTGGCCAGCAGCGACTTCAGCTTCATGCCGGGCGGCGACTACAGCGCCAAGGTCGGCAGCCAGACCCTGCCGGTGAAACTCGCCGGTGACCATTACTACACCCTGGTCAACAACGCTTCCGGCGCGCCGCAACTGATTGAAGAGCCGCCGTTCAAGAACAAGCAGAAATCCCTGGTGCGCGTGCAGAACCTCAGCGACAAACCGCTGACCCTGAAGACCGCCGACGGCAAGACCGACGTGGTGCCGAACGTGGCTGCCAAGGGCCGTGGCGAACGTGAAATCAACCCGGTGAAAGTCAGCCTGGCGCTGTACGAAGGCGACAAGAAAGTCGGCGACGTGAAACCGGTCGCCCTGGAGCGCGGTGAGGCCGCAGTGCTGTACGTCACGGGTTCCGGCAGCAGCCTGTCGCCAGTCTGGGTGAAACGCCCGGTGTCGACCCGCTAACAAATTTTCCGAACTGACTCAATCCCCCCTGTGGGAGCGAGCCTGCTCGCGAAAGCGGTCCGACATTCAACAGATGTGTCGACTGATGCACCGCCTTCGGGAGCAAGCCCCCTCCCACCCTTGACCGGGTTGTCAGTTCGGATACGAGACAACAACAAGAGTGAAACGACACAACGTTCGTGCCTCTAACCAATCGATTTTATGGAGTAAACAATATGATTCCGGTGATCTTGTCAGGTGGTAGCGGTTCACGTCTTTGGCCGCTTTCGCGCAAGCAATTCCCCAAGCAATTCCTCGCCCTGACCGGTGAACACACGCTGTTCCAGCAAACCCTGGAACGCCTGGTGTTCGAAGGCATGGACACGCCGATCGTGGTCTGCAACAAGGATCACCGCTTCATCGTCAACGAGCAGTTGGCCAATCGCAATCTCGAATGCCAGCGCATCCTGATGGAGCCGTTCGGCCGCAACACGGCGCCGGCGGTGGCGCTGACCGCGATGATGTTGGTCAACGAAGGCCGTGACGAGTTGATGCTGGTGCTGCCGGCCGACCACGTGCTGGAAGACCAGAAAGCCCTGCAACGTGCCCTCGCCCTGGCCACCGTGGCCGCCGAAAACGGCGAAATGGTGCTGTTCGGCGTGCCGGCGACCAAACCGGAAACCGGTTACGGCTACATCAAATCCACCGGCGATTCGCTGCTGCCCGAAGGCGTCAGCCGCGTTTCGCACTTCGTCGAAAAACCCGACGTCAAACGCGCCACCGAGTACGTCGAATCCGGGGGTTACTACTGGAACAGCGGCATGTTCCTGTTCCGCGCCAGCCGCTTCCTCGAAGAGCTGAAAAAACACGATCCGGACATCTACGACACCTGCCTGCTGACCCTTGAGCGCAGCGAGCAGGACAACGACACCATCACCTTCGACGAAGCCACCTTCGCTTGCTGCCCGGACAACTCCATCGACTACTCGGTGATGGAAAAAACCCAACGCGCCTGCGTGGTGCCGCTGACCGCCGGCTGGAGCGATGTCGGTTGCTGGTCGTCGCTGTGGGAAGTCAACGAGAAGGACGCTAACGGCAACGTCAGCAAAGGCGATGTGGTGATTCAGGACAGCAAAAACTGCATGATCCACGGCAACGGCAAACTGGTGTCGGTGATCGGCCTGGAAAACATCGTCGTGGTCGAAACCAAAGACGCGATGATGATCGCCCACAAAGACAAGGTTCAGGGCGTCAAGCAGATGGTCAACACGCTCAACGAGCAGGGCCGCAGCGAAACCCAGAACCACTGCGAAGTCTATCGTCCATGGGGTTCGTACGATTCGGTGGACATGGGCGGGCGTTTCCAGGTCAAGCACATCTCGGTGAAACCGGGCGCGTGCCTGTCGCTGCAGATGCACCACCACCGCGCCGAGCACTGGATCGTGGTCAGTGGCACCGCCGAAGTGACCTGCGATGAAAACGTGTTCCTGCTCTGCGAAAACCAGTCGACCTACATCCCGATCGCCTCGGTGCACCGTCTGCGCAACCCGGGCAAGATCCCGCTGGAAATCATCGAAGTACAGTCGGGCTCGTACCTGGGTGAAGACGATATCGAGCGCTTCGAAGACATCTACGGTCGCTCAACTCCGATCGAACGCGGCGTGTCGGTGAAAACCATCGCGCAGTGATCAACCCGCAATGAGAAGCCCCGTCCAGCCCGCTGCGCCCCCTATCCGCAGTGGGTTGGGCGGGGGCTTTTTTTATCCGGGATCTGCGGTGTCGGTACTGGCCTCTTCGCGAGCAAGCCCGCTCCCACAGTGGGCCGAGGCATGGCTCGATTTTGTGATCTGCCCCCATCCCTGTGGGAGCGGGCTTGCTCGCGAAGGCGTCTTCACATTCACCACAGAAATCCTGCCCATCGCCAACCTCACCTACGCTTAGGTAGGATGCCCCTCTATCCCTGCGAGGTTGTGCGACATGTTCATCGGCGTTTTGCTGGTCATCACCTGGCTGATTCTGTTGCTGCGCTATCCGGCCAAGGCTGTACCGGTGTCGGTGGCCGCCGCTGTTGGCCTGGGGCTGGTGGCGGTCTGGGTGGTGTGGCTGGACAACCGCGAGCTCAAGCAACTGGCGCGTCTGGAGATGCGCATTGCCTACGCGCCTGAACACTGCCCCGCGGATCGCCCGCTGCAACTGAAAATGAAAAACGGCAACGACGTCCCGCTGACCGAACTGCGCTGGCGCATCGCAGCCTATGCACCGGGTGACACGGTCAATCTGGCCGACAACCAATACACCGCCCCACGCTATCGTGGCCCCGGTGAATTGCAGGCCGGTGGCAACTGGGAAGATTGCCTGCCCCTGCCACCGCTGCGCGCCGGTTATCGTCCGCAAACCCTGGAGTTCCGCGCCGAGCGTTTGCAGGGCAGTTTCTCCGACTGATCCCCTTCCCCCACTTTTTTGCACAAGGAATGCGCCATGCCCGTTGCGTTGATCACCGGTTGTTCCAGCGGCATCGGCCGCGCCCTCGCCGATGCATTCAAGTCGGCCGGTTTTGAGGTCTGGGCCAGTGCGCGCAGGGCTGAAGATGTCACCGCACTCGCCACCGCCGGATTCACCGCCGTGCAGCTCGACGTCAATGACAACGCAGCGCTGGAGCAACTCGCCGAGCGAATCAACCAGCAACACGGCGGCCTCGACGTGCTGATCAACAACGCCGGTTACGGCGCCATGGGGCCGTTGCTCGATGGCGGCGTACCGGCCATGCAGCGCCAGTTCGAAACCAACGTGTTTTCGATCGTCGGCGTGACCCGAGCGCTGTTCCCGGTGCTGCGCCGGGCCAAGGGATTGGTGGTGAATGTCGGCAGCGTTTCCGGTGTTCTGGTCACGCCATTCGCTGGCGCGTATTGCGCGTCGAAAGCGGCGGTGCATGCGCTGAGCGATGCGTTGCGCATGGAACTCGCACCGTTCGGCATTCGCGTGATGGAAGTGCAGCCCGGAGCGATTCAGTCCAGCTTCGCCAAGAATGCCGGGCAGGAGGCCGAGCAATTGATCAACGAACAATCGCCGTGGTTTCCGTTGCGTGAAGGCATTCGGGCGCGGGCCAAGGCTTCGCAGGACAAACCCACACCGGCCAGCGAATTTGCCGCCGAGCTACTCAAGGCTGTGCAGCAGGACAAGCCGCCACGCCTGATCCGCATTGGTAATGGCAGCCGGGCGTTGCCGTTGCTCGCAACCTTGCTGCCGAAAGGATTGCTGGAATCGACGTTGATGAAGCGCTTCGGGTTGCGCGGACAACTTTGATTGCAAGCAGTGAAATTGCCAAACCGGTCGATCCACGTAGAATGCCCCGCACTTGAAGCGTCCGATGCGTCAAGTGAACCCGCTAGCGCATGGAGTCGCCGGGGCAAGCTTTCAGGCAAGGGATCTGCTGAACATTTATCTCCCCTCTCTCGACTGTTCCCTCCCGGAACGGTCGCTGCTTTGTTGACCTGCCTGACGCGAGCCCTGTTCATAAGCTCCCATCCAGATCAGGAAATCCGTTTGAAAGTCTCTTATGTACTGCCTCTCGCATTGCTCACGGTGCTGTCCGGTTGCGTCATTCAGGAACCGTCCCTCAACGACACACTACCGAAACTGACCCAGCAGAGCGTTTTGCCGAAAGTTACTGCCAACGAGTACTGCAACATGCAAATGAGCAGCGACATTCTGTTTGGCACAGGTCTGCTGATGTACGAAGACCGAGAATATAAAAAAGCCAAAGCCTGCTTGGTCATGGCTGCGCCCAAATACCCTCGCGCGTTTTGCTATCTCTCCAGAATGGTTCACGAGGAGGACGATCTAACCAGCGATCAAAGCAGTACCACAGCCTTCAACTACACGGCTTACGCGGCGATGAAAAATGACTGGTGCGCAGAGTACGGTATATACGAGGTGTTCGAGTATGGCACCTATGGAGTAAAAAAAGACCCCGCAATCGCCCTTCGCTGGCTGGAACGTTCTTCGTTGCACGGTTATCCCGAAGCCCAAAAGGAGTTGATCAAACAATACAAAGAACGGGGCAACCTGACTGATGCCTATGCCTGGACCAGAGTTATGGCCAATGCAGATGACGCCCAGGCCGCTGACGCGCTCAAAACCCGAATGACCCCGATGCAGATTGCAGAGGGTGAAAAGCGCTTCGCAGAACTTGCCGCTCAGGTCACTAGCAAGGCAGCCATGCAAGCCGAGGAACGGGAGGAAGACGTAGCTCGCTACTCCGCTCAGGTCTATCAAAACTATCCGGATACGTTCAAAGGCCTTTCATCTGCCGAGCGCTACGACTACGTAAAACAGGCGACTCTTCAAGCCATGGAATTGCCGTTCACTAAAGGCCCCGATCATGTGATCGGCTACATCGTGATCAATCGGGCCGCTCAGCTGAAATTACCCGGCGCAAACATCGCGAAAGACCAAAGGATCGTCAGCCTCATGGAAGATGAAGCGTTATCTGTTGACGAAATCATCGAGTCCGGTCTGCTAGTGGTTAACAAGTTCTACTGATCGTCCTTATTGCGAGCAGGCTCACAACTGACCCCACTCCTTCATGAAATCAATGAACGCCCGCACCTTCAGTGGCAGGTGCCGGGTGTCCGGGTACAGCGCATAAACCCCTTGCTGGGCGAAGCGAAAGTCCGGCAACAAGCGCTGTAACCGCCCGGCGTCCAAGTCTTCCTGAATCAACCACTGCGGCAGAATCGCAACGCCCTGCCCGGTCAACGCAAAGGCCCGCAGGGTCGCTGAGTTGTCGGCAACGATGGCGGTGGTGCCCGGTTTCGGCTGGTAGAGATGCTCGGAGCCGGCCGGGTCGGTGACCGTCATTTCCGGCACTCGTCCGTGGCCCAGGGTCGGCATCGACTCCAGCGTTGCCAGCGTGACAACCGGCGTGAAGCGCTCGACCAACCCTGGCGCCGCCACCGCAAACACTTCGAACGTCGACAACTGCACCGCCCGCAGATTGGAGTCGTGCATGCGTCCCAGGCGGATCGCCATGTCGAAGCGTTCGGAGATCAGATCGGCATGGGTCGAGGACGTCGACAGGTGAATGTTCAGTTGTGGCTGTTGCTGGCGAAACACCTCCAGCGCCGGCACCACCTGAGCCAATGCGAATTCCACGGTGGTGGTGATGCGCAACGTGCCCTTGAGTTGCGAGTGCTCGGAACGGGCCTCCTCGATCGCCAGACGCGCTTCATCGAGAGTGCGCAAACAGCGGCGATAAAAACGCTCGCCGGCATCGGTCAGGGCCAGTTGCCGGGTGTTGCGCGTGAGCAGCGTGACGCCCAATTCCTCTTCCAGCCGCTTGAGGTTGAAGCTCACCACCGCCCGGGTCTGCCCCAGGGTGTCAGCGGCGGCGGTCAATGACCCAGCCTCCACCACGGCTTTGAACGTGTCAAAACGGTCCAGGCTGACCATCGTCACGGCACTCCTTGTCAAAATTATTTTGACAAACTAGCAGGCAAACCAGCGTTTTCCTAACGTCTCCAGCGCCCTAACCTGCACGCTTCATCACAGGGAAGCTGCCATGGCCTATCGCTCGAAAGTCGCGCTGGTGTATTTGTTCGGGTTCGCCCTCGACCTGCTGAACATGTTCGCCGCCAGCATTGCCTACCCGGACATCGCGCGGGAGTTGCACGCCTCGGTGACGCAACTGGCGTGGATCACCAACGCCTACATGCTCGGGCTGACGCTGATCATTCCGATGAGCGTGTGGCTGGCTGCACGGTTGGGCGAGCGTCGGTTGATCCTGAGTTCACTGCTGCTGTTCGGGATCGCCTCGGGCCTGGTGGCACAGGCCGGGTCGATTGAAAGTCTGATCGGCTGGCGCCTGCTGCAAGGGCTCGGTGGCGGCTTGTTGCTGCCGGTCGGTCAGGCCCTGGCGTATCGACAATTTCCGGCGGCACAGCGGGCGCACCTGACCGGGGTGGTGTTGATGGTCGCGCTGATGGTCCCGGCCCTGTCGCCGGCAGCGGGCGGGCTGATCGTCGAGGCCTTGTCGTGGCGCTGGATTTTCTACCTGAACCTGCCACTGGCGCTGCTGGCGTTTGCCTTGGGCCTGCTCTGGTTGAAAGCGGATCAGCCCAGCACAGAACGCCCGACGCTGGACCTGCGCGGCCTGCTGCTGGCGGTCTCAGCCCTGAGTCTGTTACTGATTGCCGTGAGCCTGGCGAGCGCCGCCGCTACCCGTCACCTCGCCGGTGGCGTCCTGTTGCTCGGCGCCTTGACCCTATGGCTGTACCTGCGCGATGGCTGGCGCAAACCCGACGCTGTCCTCGACCTGCAACTGCTCAAGAGCCCGTCGCTGCGCCTGGCGATGCTGATCTACCTGTTTGTGCCCGGGGTCTTTACCGGCACCAACATGATTGCCGTGTTGTACCTGCACGACCTCGGCTTCGGCGCCGCGCAAACCGGCGCGCTGATGCTGTCCTGGGCCGCCGCCTCGGGCGTGGCGATCATGCTCGGCAAACGCAGTTTCAATCGCACTGGCCCCAAACCGTTGCTGATCACCGGCATGCTCCTGCAATGCTTGGGGATTGTCATGCTGATGCGCATCGAACAGCCCGCTGCAGCGCCGCTGATCATCGCCTACGCCCTGATGGGACTGGGCGGCAGCCTGTGCAGCGTGACTGCACAGACCCTGGCGTTTGTCGGCATGACCCCGGAAAAAATGGGCCACTCCAGCGCCCTCTGGAACATCAATCGTCAGCTCGGTTTCTGCCTCGGCGCGGCGCTGCTCAGCTCATTGCTGGGGGCATTGGGCGGCGACGGTTTCCGCTACTGCTTCCTCGCCGCAGCGCTGCTCACGTTGTTGCCGATGGCCGCCGTGTTGCGCTTCGACGCCACCCACGTGCTCGCACTGCTGAGCTCACCTCCCCTTCAGGAAAAATCCACATGACGGACAACCAACAATATTTTGACGAAGTGATCCACGCGCACGAGGCCATCGAACAATGGTTTGCCGTGGAGCAGGACTCAGCCGAACTGGAGCGCTTGCTGAGCCGGTTCTCGGCGGATTTTTCCATGGTCACGCCGCTCGGCCGGGTGCTGGATATCGGCGCTTTGCGCGCACTGTTTCAAGCGGCGGGCGGGAAGAGAACAGGCTTCAGGATCGAGCTCAGTGAGCTGCGCGCAATTGCGCTGCATGCGCACGGCGCGACGTTGAGTTACCGCGAGCAGCAGACGGACGCGAATGGGTTGCACACGGATCGGCGTTCGACGGTGGTGTTTGAAAAGAGCGAGGCCGGGCGGGTGCTCTGGCGGCATTTGCAGGAGACGTTTTGTGGTGAATGACGGTTCGCTATCTTCATGACAGAGCGCGTTGCCCTCTTCGCGAGCAGGCTCGCGCCCACACGGGTTTTGTAAACGACACAAATCAAATGTGGGAGTGAGCCTGCTCGCGATGGCAGCCACACGGTCCGTCAGTTATCCACAGTGTCCTGCTTCACCACCACGGTGCAGGTAATCCCCGCCGCCAACAGCACACCCTGCGGCACTTCATCAATGTGAATGCGCACCGGCACTCGCTGCGCCAGGCGTACCCAGTTGAACGTCGGGTTCACATCGGCGATCAGCTCGCGGCTTTCCGGGTTGTCGCGGTCGTAAATGCCGCGGGAAATACTCTCCACATGCCCCTTCAACACTTCGCCACTCATCAGTTGCATGTCGGCCTTATCGCCTACACGCACGTGCGGCAGTTTGGTCTCTTCGAAGAAGCCGTAAACCCAGAACGAGTTCATGTTGACCACCGCCATTTTCGCCTCGCCGATGCGCGCATAGTCGCCGCGATGCACGTTGAGGTTGGTCACGTAGCCGTCCACTGCCGCGCGCACTTCGGTGCGTTTGAGGTTGAGTTCGGCGGCTTCCAGTTGTGCTTGCGCGTGTTGGTAATCGGCCAGCGCGGCGTCGGCGATGTTGCTGGCGTCGTCGCGGTTCTCCTTGGAGATCACCAGGTTGTCCAGATCGGCGCGGCGATGCGCGTTGACCTTGCGCATCTCCCACGTCGACTTGCGCGAAGCGACCAGCGACTGAGCCTGTTTGACCGCGATGCGGTAATGCTCGGGGTCGATCTGCATGAGCAAATCGCCCTTCTTCACCAACTGGTTGTCGCGCACCGGCACATCGATGACTTCACCGGTGACGTCGGCCGCGACGTTGATGATGTCGGCGCGCACGCGGCCGTCGCGGGTCCACGGCGTGTTCATGTAATGCTCCCACAACGTGCGGCCGATCCACAGCGCCAGGGCCAGCACCAGCAGGGTCGCGAGCAGGCTGAAAAACTTTTTCATCAGGACCTTCTTCAGAGATAGAGAGTCAACGGTAAACAGTCAGCGCCATGGCGCCGAACAGACAGGTAAACAGGCTCAGGCGCAGCAGCGCCGGGTGCCAGAAGAAGCGGTACAGATCGAACCCCGAGAGGAACCGGTCAAGCGCCCAGGCCAGTGCTGCAGCGACGAAAAACATCAGGGTCATGGTCGGCATATACACGCCGTGGAAGGCGATTTCACGAGGCATGGGCAAGTCCTTCGGGCTTGGCGATTGCGTAGGCAGCGAGCGGTGATTGCGGGTCGAGCAACGAGGTGCGGATGAAGTGCAGGTAGCTCTTCACCCGGCGCAGGGCCGAGGTGTCGAAGTGCGGCGCGAACGGCTCGTCGGTCGCGGCGACCCGACTGATCGCGTGATCGACCGCCACCAGTGCGCGCTCCAGATTGCTCTGGTTAGGCTGCAGGAACAGCCGCACCAGCGCGCGGCCCATCACGCGAATCGCCTGACGCCATGGCTGCGATTCGGCATACGCCGGGTGCACCGGGAGAATCGCCTGTTCCTTGCGCAACTCGATGATTGCGTGGCCGACTTCAAGGACCACGAACATCCAGCGCAGCAGGTTCTTTTGCACAGTCGGCTGACCGGCGGCGAGACCGTAGGCCTGATGCAGCAGGTCGCGGGTGCGGCTCTCGAAACTCGACGCCAGGCCCTTGAGTTTGCCGCTGATCGCGTACACCACCTGGCCGCGCAGATCCTGCTCCAGACGCTTCCACAACCAGCGACTGTTCGGCGGCAAAATGATCGCCCCTGCCGCCGCGCAGACCAACATGCCCATGACCATGGCGATGTAGTCGTTGATGAAGGTGTAGGGGTTGTAGATGGTCAGGTTGTCCGGCACTGAACCTGTGCTGAAGAAGATCAGCAGCCCCAGACCGACCCCGGCGTATTGCGGCCGCGAAGCGAGGAACGAACCGAGCACGATTACCGGCGCAAGCATCACGCACAGCAGCGGAAAACCATCGATCCACGGGAAGATGAAGAACATCTCGACGAAGCCGATCAGCGCCCCGAGGAAAGTCCCGCAGGCCATTTGAAAAGCCATGCGTTTGGGGTTCGGCGTGGCGGCGGACAGGCCCACGGTGGCAGCGGCGATCAGGGTCATGGTCGCGCCGCTCGGCCACGCGGTGGCGACCCAGTAACTACCGAGCACGATCAGGATGAACGAGGCACGAATGCCCGAGGCAGCGGCGGCCCACCAGTTGGTTTGCGGAGTGAACGGCTCGTCCCAGCGCTCGCGCTCATGGCTGTGATCGGCCAGCGAGGCGTGGGTCTGTGCATAACTGTGCAGGTCGTCGACGAAGCGATAGAGCAGCTCGTACGCGGTGTGAAAATCCAGTTGCTCGGCTTCACTCGGAGCGGTTTCCTGGAAGGTCGTGCGCAGGCTGCGCACCCGCGCCGGCAAACCTTCCTTGTAGGTAGCCAACGCAGTCGCCAGACGCGCAGCGTCCGGGCTGGTCAGGGCGCGGCCACTGAAACCGTCGAGCACTTCGGCCAGATCCTGCAGGCCCGGCCTGATCGCAGCCACCACATGTTCTTCGCCATTGCCACGCAGACGTTCAAGCAACTGATGCAAGGCGTTGAAGCGCGTGGTGATGCCCATGAACTCGCTGTTCAAGCGACTCAGGCGACCATTGCGCCGACGCATGTGCGGGTCTTCGAACACGGTCACGCTGCGCAGCCCTTCCAGGCCCACCGCTTCGGCAATGAAGCGTACGTTGCTGGCCTCGAACGCATCGGCCTTGCTGCGCCCGCGCAGGCCATCGGTGACGAACAAGGCAAACACGCCAAAACGCTGATACAAGGCGTTGCGCATCGCCGCACTGGCGGTTTGCGGCAGGATCGCGGCACTGACCACGGTCGAGCAGAGAATCCCCAGCGAGATCTCCAGCACTCGCCACACGGCGGCCATGAACGCACCGTCCGGATGCGCCAGCGCCGGCAATCCGACCATCGCCGCGGTGTAGCCGGCGAGGACAAAACCATAGGCGCGAAAGTTACGGCAGCGCGCTGCACCGGCCGAGCAGATGCCGACCCAGATGGCCAGCGAGCCAAGGAACAGCTCAGTGTTCTGCGCAAACAGCGCGATCAACGTGACCATCATCGCCGACCCGGCCAGGGTGCCGAGGAAGCGATAGAAACTCTTGGCAAACACATGGCCGCTCTGCGGCTGCATGACGATGAACACGGTGATCATCGCCGTGCGCGGCTGCGGCAGTTCCAGGCGCATCGCCAGCCACAGCGTGAGGAACGCGGCGAGCAATACCTTGAAGATATAGACCCAGGTCACGCCGTCGCTGCGCGCCCAGTCAAAGAAGCCCCGACGCCATTCCAGGGAGTAGAGCCAGCGTAAAGGTGCGGGCAAGGGAGTCATTTGGTCTTGCTCAAAAATTCAATCGAACCGGAGAAACTGTGGGAGCGGGCTTGCTCGCGAATGCGCTGTGTCAGACAACAAATGGGCTGCCTGACACTCCCTCTTCGCGAGCAAGCCCGCTCCCACAGGGGTTGTGTGTTCACCGCAGGAAAGCCGGGGTTTTCGGCGCTTGGGTTTGCTCGACAGTGGGCACGTCATTGCCAGCCCCGAGGCCACCACCCAGCGCGGTCACCAATTCGGCATGCGCACTCAGTCGCGCTGCCTGCACCTGCTGCTGCACCTGCTGTTGCTTGAACAGCAAGGTCTGCGCATTGAGCACGTTGAGGTAATCGGTGAGGCCTCGCTGATAGGCGATCATCGCGATGTCGTAAGTCTTCTGTGCGGTGGCCACGGACTCGGCGGCAAAGGCTTGCTGCTTGTCCATCGACTCGCGGCGGATCAACTGGTCCGAGATGTTCTTCAGCGCATTGACCAGCGTCTGGTTGTAATGCGCCACGGCGATGTCATACCCGGCAGACGCTTCACCCAACTCGCTGCGCAAGCGCCCACCGTCGAAGATCGGCAAGGAGATCGCCGGGCCGACGTTGTAGTTGAGCTTCTTGCCGGTCAGAAACTCCAGCGCCCCGCCGCCGGTCGCCATGTAGCCGAGGCTGCCGACCAGATCGACATTGGGATAAAAACCGGCGTACGCGACGTCGATGCCGCGGGCCTGCGCGGCGACTTGCCAGCGACTGGCGACCACATCGGGGCGCTGGCCGAGCAGATCGGCCGGCAAAGCCGAGGGCAGTTTCAGCGCCGCACTGAGCGCCAGGGTCGGTCGCTGCAACTGCGCGCCCGCCCCCGGGCCTTTGCCGGCCAGGGCGGCGATCTGGTTGCGGCTCAGGGCGATTTCTTCGTCCAGCGCATCCAACTGCCGATGGGTTTCCGGCAACGGCGTTTCGGCCTGGCTGACTTCGAAGTGTGTACCGATGCCGCCGTTCAGACGTTTCTGCGCCAGATCAAGAATCTGCTGTTGCTGCTTGAGCGTCGCGGCGACGATGTCGCGCTGGGCGTAATGCAGCGACAGCTCGATGTAGGCGCGCACGATGTTGTTCTGCAATTCCAGCTGCGCCAGCCGCGCTTCGGCGGCGCTCATGTGCGCCAGATCCACCGCCCGCTCGCTGGCATTGCTTTCGCGGCCCCAAAGGTCGAGGGCGTAGCTGAAACCCAGCGCGGCGTTGTTGTCCCAGGTGGTGGTGTTGGCCAACTCGCCGGGGCCGTAGAACTGATCGGTCGGCCAGTTATGGCGCTTGAGCGTCGACTCGCCATTGATCTGCAACGACTCGGCGGCCTCGGCGACACCGGCCATGGCTTTGGCCTGACGCACCCGCGCAGCGGCCATGGCCATGGTCGGGCTGCCCTGCACGGCGAGGTCGATCCAGCGATTGAGTTGCGGGTCACCGTAGGCTTGCCACCATTGCGCGGTGGGCCAGTGGGCGTCTTTGGCAGCGTGGGCAATGGCGTCGTCGGTGGCCAGCGTATTGGCCTCCAGCGCCTTGCCCTGCGGGGCAATTCCTTCGGTACCGATGCAGCCGCTGAGACCCAGGGTGAAAGCCAGAACACTGAGCGGCAAAAACGCTCTGTTGATGCGACGCGGCACAGCTGCGAATTCCTGAAAAAGGGGAAGAACCGAGGCCCTGTGGGAGCGGGCTTGCTCGCGAAAGCGCTCTGTCAGAAGACGCCGCGTTGAAGATGAAATCGCTTTCGCGAGCAAGCCCGCTCCCACAACGGCGCAATTCTATGGGGCGCCCTGAACGGCGATAAGCTGGGATTCCTGTGAATCTTTGTTACCGTTAACGAGATAATCCCTTGGTCGGGGGTCTCAGCCCCTGAAACTTCGTGTCACAATTTGCCATCTCCCTTGAGAGCACCCCATGGACACATTGCAAAACATGCGCGCCTTCAGTTGTGTGGCCGAAGCCGGCAGTTTCACCGCCGCCGCCGTGCAACTCGACACCACCACGGCCAACGTCTCGCGCGCGGTCTCCAACCTGGAAGCCCACCTGCAAACCCGCCTGCTCAATCGCACGACCCGGCGCATCGCCCTGACCGAGGCCGGCAAGCGCTACCTGCTGCGCTGCGAACAGATCCTGGCCTACGTCGAAGAAGCCGAAGCCGAGGCCAGCGAAGCCCACGCCCGCCCCGCCGGCCAGCTGAAAGTGCACACCATGACCGGCATCGGCCAGCACTTCGTGATCGACGCCATCGCCCGCTACCGCAAGACCCACCCGGACGTGACCTTCGACCTGACCATGGCCAACCGCGTGCCGGACCTGCTCGACGAGGGCTACGACGTGTCCATCGTGCTGGCCAGCGAACTGCCGGACTCGGGTTTCGTCTCGCAACGCCTGGGCATCACCTACAGCATCGTCTGCGCCTCGCCGGCCTACGTGAAAGCCAACGGCTGCGCGCAAAAACCCAGCGACCTGCTGAACCACGCCTGCCTGCGCCTCGTCAGCCCGGTGATCCCCCTGGAAAAATGGGCCTTCAACGGCCCGGACGGCCAGGAAATGGTGACTATCAACAGCTCGCCGTTCCTGGTGAACTCCGCCGACGCAATGAAAGCCGCGATCATCAGCGGCATGGGCGTCGGTGTGCTGCCGGTCTACGCCGCCATCGAAGGCCTGCGCAACGGCACGCTGGTACGGATGATGCCGAACTACCGCTCGCAGGAACTCAACCTGTACGCGATCTACCCGTCACGGCAATACCTGGATGCAAAAATCAAAACCTGGGTTGAGTACTTGCGTGGCTCGCTGCCAGAGATATTGGCGGCGCATCAGGCGGAACTGGCGGCGTATGAGTTGAGTGGGAGTCTGGCGGGGGCACGAGTCGCCAACTGAACTTAAACACTGACCGCGCCCCTGCAGGAACTGTGGAGTGCGGCGAGGCTGTGATCTTTTGCTCAGGTTGTTTAAAACTCAAAAATCGCAGCCTACGGTGGCTCCTACAAAAGCGGTGATTTGACGGGAGTTTTCCGACAGGTTTTGACGGTTGTGGGTCGGAAGTGGGGTGGATAGGCTCAGGGGGTCGTTGACGAATCAACGACCGGACTTGGTCGTCCGGGTTTAGAATGGCGCACTTTTCAAGCTTGCTTCATGGCGAGCTGTGCGTGGGAGGGCCTTGGCCCTGCCGGGTTTCCATTCCCTGGTTGACCAACCTGCGTACGGTTCGCCACCCTATTGCTTGGTCGCAGTACGTGGCGAACTCCACATCCCGAATGGAGTTTCACCATGATCAAACCCACCCCCAATCCGCCCGAAACGGACTGCATCTCCCCCTACGAATCCCTCGACTCGAAAAAAACTCCACGACGCCGCCGAGCGTGCGCTGGATCACTACCTCAAACCCTGCGCCACCACCCTCAAATTCCACAAACCCAGCACGATGTTTCAGGTTGCCCCTGAAATGGATAACGAAAGCCTGCAGGTTCATGCCTGCGAATCACTGGCCTCGGCGAGCATCATGGCCAGCGACATTGCGGCCTATGTCGACCCGCCACAGCGGCATACAATTCTGGCCATCCAGCAGATCATCATGCTGGCGGAGCTGGCAGTGAATCGGGTGCTGGATAATGTGGAAATCAGCTAATCCCCAGCACACAGGTGAACCCTTGTGGGAGCGGTGGATCAGCAAATATCTGTGTTGAATGACACACCGCCTTCGCGAGCAAGCCCGCTCCCACAGTTGGAATGGGGTGTGTTCAGTTGGGGGGTGGTCGGCTCGTAGGGCGCCTTCGCGAGCAGGCTCACTCCTACAATTGGATTTGGGTGTGTTCAGTTGGGGGGTGGTCGGCTCGTAGGCCGCCATCGCGAGCAGGCTCACTCCTACAATTGGACTGGGTGTGTTCAGGTGGGGATTGGTCGGCTCGTAGGCCGCCTTCGCGAGCAGGCTCGCTCCCACAGTGGGAATGGGTGTGTTCAGTGGGGGATTGGTCGGCTCGTAGGCCGCCTCCATGCGGCAAAGCCGCCCCACTCAACAGGATGAGCGTTAGCTCGGCTGCAGCTCTTGATCTGCAGGCCCCTTCGGCAGGCTGAGTGGAGGGGTTTATCCGGGGGTGGGAGCGCAGCGACCGTTTGGCGCAGCCAAACACATCGAGAGGAGGTGCAGCGAAGCAAACCGTAGACGATGCCCCCGGATGAACCCCGCAACGAAGGAACCCGAGCCTAAGCGAGGGCCGAACGCCGGGGCCCAGCGTTTTGGTTACTTTTGGGCGTCTGCAAAAGTGACTCGCTGTAAGAGCGAAACCGCCAGCCGCAACCCCCGAAACAACGGATATACACCCAAAACCCCAAGAACATGGTCGGCCCAGAGGCCGCCAAGACAAGCCAACCCCCCCAAAGAAATGTTAGCTTGCTTGGCAATAAAGCCCCGAAGCCCGAGCCCCAGCCCAATGAAAAAAACAGTCCTGGCCTTCAGCCGCATCACCCCCCCCATGATCGAACGCCTCCAGCAAGAATTCGACGTCATCGTCCCCAACCCAAAAAACGGCGACATCAACGCCCAATTCAACGAAGCCCTCCCCCACGCCCACGGCCTCATCGGCGTCGGCCGCAAACTCGGCAAAACCCAACTCGAAACCGCTACCCGACTCGAAGTGGTCTCCAGCGTCTCCGTCGGCTACGACAACTACGACCTCGACTACTTCAATCAACGCGGGATCATGCTCACCAACACCCCCGACGTCCTCACCGAAAGCACCGCCGACCTCGCCTTCGCCCTGATCATGAGCAGCGCCCGCCGCGTCGCCGAACTCGACGCCTGGACCAAGGCCGGCCAGTGGCAAGCCAGCGTCGGCGCACCGCTGTTCGGCTGTGACGTCCACGGCAAAACCCTCGGCATCGTCGGCATGGGCAACATCGGCGCCGCCGTCGCCCGCCGCGGCCATTTCGGCTTCAACATGCCGATCCTCTACAGCGGCAACAGCCGCAAGACCGAACTGGAACAACAACTCGGCGCGCAATTTCGCAGCCTCGACCAACTGCTCGCCGAAGCCGACTTCGTCTGCCTGGTGGTGCCGCTCAGCGACAAGACCCGCCACCTGATCAGCCACCGAGAACTGGCCCTGATGAAGCCCGGCGCAATTCTGGTCAACATCTCCCGTGGTCCGGTTGTCGATGAACCCGCGCTGATCGAAGCCCTGCAAAACAACCGTATCCGCGGCGCAGGCCTGGATGTCTACGAAAAAGAACCGCTGGCCGAATCGCCGCTGTTCCAGCTGAAAAACGCCGTGACATTGCCGCACATCGGCTCGGCCACAAACGAAACCCGCGAAGCCATGGCCAACCGCGCCCTCGCCAACCTGCGCAGCGCACTGCTCGGCGAACGCCCGCAAGACCTGGTCAATCCGCAAGTCTGGCGCGGCTGACAAAACGGGCAAGTGCTGTATCGGCACTTGCCCGTTCAACCCGATTGCGGGTCAGGCGTTTACATAACTTGCAACTCAAGTCACAACTAAAAGCCCAGCGCCAAACATTAAACTCTCCGGACTTATCGAAAGCACGATAAACACCCCGGAGAAACCCTTGAACAACCTGAACACGCAGAAAATCATTCGCTACAGCAAAGTCATTCTGATGACTTACATAAGTTTTTTCGGCTTGCTGGTGATGTACAGCAACTTCACCGATTACACATCGAACTACGAATATGTCGGTCACATTCTCAGCATGGACACCACCCAGACCAACCCCGGCATCCGTTACCGGGCAATCGAATCACCGATACTGCACCACCGGATCTATTGGTTCATCATCACCCTGGAAGTGACCTGGACCGCCTGTTGCCTGATCGGCACCTACCACCTTCTACGCAAGATAAACGCGTCAGAACAAGCCTTTCATGAAGCCAAGCGGTTTTCGATTGTCGGGTTGTTAATCGCAATGTTTGTTTATTACATCTGCCTGCAAGTCATCGGCGTGGAATGGTTCGACATGGACACTTCGCAAACCTGGAACGCCAAGGACTGGGCGCGGCATATTGTTGATTTTTTATTCCCGCTTTTAATTTATATCGCAATCAAAGTGGAGCGCTGAGGCACTAACGCTCCAACTGAATATTCACGCCAATTTGGTGTGTGTCAGTACCGCCGCGCGCGGCTTACGAAACACCAACACATTGCCGAGCATCACCAATACCAACCCAAGCAACGCCGGCGCCGTCCACTGATAACCTTCGGCAAACGCCGACACGTTCAGCGCCACCACCGGGAACAACACCGTGCAATACGCTGCCCGCTCCGGCCCCATGCGCCCAACCAGCGTCAGGTACGCGGTGAAGCCGATCACAGAACCCGGAATCACCAGGTACAGCAGCGCGCCGACGTAACGCGGCGACCAGTCCATGTCGAACGGAATGCCTTTGACCAGACACCACACCGACAACATTGCCGCGCCATAGGCCATGCCCCAGGCGTTGGTGGTCAGGGGTTTCAGACCGGCTTTCTGCTGCAGGCTCGACAGCATGTTGCCCGCCGAGAAACACAGCGTGCCGCACAGCGCCAGACCAAGACCGAGCAAGGTCTGCGGGCTGGCGTGATGGCCGGCCAGTTCCGGCCAGAACAACATGCCCAGACCGAACAAACCGAGCGCGCCGCCCATCAGCACGTTGCGCGCAATGCGCTGGCCGAAGAACACCCGTGCGTTGAGCGCGTTCCACAACGTGGCCGTGGAAAACACCACCGCCACCAGACCGCTGGGAATCCACTGGCTGGCCGTGAGGAAACACATGAAGTTGACGCAGAACAGGCACAAGCCCTGTGCCACGCAAATCAGATGGCCACGGCGGTTCATCGGTTGCAGCCGGCGGCTGAGCAGCAACACCACGAACAACACCAGCGCGGCGAGGCCGAAGCGATAGACGATCGACACAGGAATCGCCACCACCCCCAATTGCCATTTCAGGGCAATCCAGGTGGTACCCCAGATCAGCACGGTCAGCAGATACAGCGAAAGGTTCATGGCGCACACTCCTCAATTGGCTTTCAGTGTCCGCCCCCCCTCCAGGCCTCGCTTGCAAAATCTTGCGCTTTTGTTGCCCGACAGGTCGGCAGCGCGAAGGCTACGGAGTAGGATGCAAGGCGTTGGAGAGAAACGAACATGGCCGCTATCGATACCCTGCAAGTCTTTCAAGCCCTCAACCGCTCGCAGAACGCACGCCTTGTGCACAGCGCCGAGCTCGGTGACGGCTTGTCTGCGGCCGTGTGGACCAACCACCACGACGCCCAGGAATACCAGGCGCCGAGCCATCACACCCTGTCCTGTTACATCGCGGGTGGCACCGGCACCTTTCGCCGTGACCAACCCGGGCAAAAGGGTGGGCCGGACAAGCTGTGCATCCTGCCTGTCGATCACCAGTCCGGCTGGGTGATCAATGGCGACATTCGCCTCGCTCATCTGTATTTCAGCGCCGAGCAATTTGCCCTGGGTTGCGTCACCTTGCTGGATCGCGAGCCGCGAGAAATGCAGTTGCGCGAGCAGACTTTTCTCGAAGACCCGCAACAGGCGCGGCGCTTTCGGCAGTTACTGACGCTCAATTGGGATGAACCGGCCGAGCGCCTGCTGACCAGCAGCCTCGCGCATGAATTGATCAGCCATACCTTGCTCAGCCAGGTCGGGGCCCGTCAGGGCTTGCGCCTCAAGGGCGGACTGGCGCCCCATCAGCGTCGACAACTGGTTGAGTTCATCGACAGTCAGTTGGCCGAACCGATCAGCCTCGGGCAACTCGCCGGGCTGTGCGCGCTGTCGGAATACCACTTTGCGCGGATGTTCCGTACCAGTTTCGGTTTGCCGCCGCATCAGTATGTGCTGGCGCGACGCTTGAGCCGGGCGCGGGAGTTGTTGCGCAGCACGGCGTTGCCGCTGGGGGAGATTGCGCTGGCGTGCGGATTTGCCAGCGCGAGTCATTTCACCAACCGGTTTCGGCAGGTGCTGGGCGGGACACCGGGGGAATATCGGCAGGCGTTTTTGCGTTAACGCCGAGACTTTTATCGCCTGTTATGACCTCTTCGCGAGCAGGCTCGCTCCCACAGGTGCACACATGTCCAATGTGGGAGCAACTTACTCCCACAGACGAACACATTTCCAATGTGGGAGCGGGCTTGCTCGCGAAGAACGATGACGCGGTCAGGGATCAGAACTCCAGCGTGCTCGACAACGAAATCTGCCGCGAATCACCCATCGATACAAAGAACCGGCTCGCCGCCGAGGTGTAGTAAGTGCGATCGAACAGGTTCTTCACATTGAGCTGGAACTTGACCTTCTGCCCTTCGAGCCTGGTGTCGTAAGTGGCAAACGCGTCGGCCACGGTGTAGCTCGGCAGGTCGAAATCATTCACCGCGTTGCCCGCTCGCTCGCCGACGTACCGCGCCCCGGCGCCGACCCGCAGTTGATCGCCACCGATCACGCTGCCGAAGTCATACACCGCTGACAAGGAGCCGCTGTTCTTCGCCACGTTTTGCAGGCGATTGCCTTTGTAGTCGGGGTCTTCGGTGACTTCGGCGTCAGTGTAGGCATAGGCGCCGATCATGCTCCACCGGTCGCTCAGTTGGCCGGTCAGGTCCAGTTCCAGCCCCCGGGAACGCACTTCGCCGGCGGCGCTGTAGATCGTGGTCGGGCCTTCTGAGTTGGCCACCAGCACGTTGCGTTTCTTGATGTCGAACAGCGCGATATTGCCGGTGATGCGCCCCGGCATGTCCAGCCGCGCGCCCAGCTCCCACGACTTGGCTTCTTCCGGCGCAATGCTGCCGTCGAGCACAGTGCTGCTGCCGCTGAGCGGGGCGATGGTCGAGTTGGGTTTGAACGATTCGGTGTAGCTGCCGTAGAACGAAAGCTCGTCGGTGTAGCGATACACCAGACCGGCGCGCGGCACGAATTTCTGCCCGTTACTGTCGGTGTTGGCCTTGAACGGCACGCCTTTGCCGGCGTACTGGTCGTACTCCTGGAAGCGTCCACCGGCGACCAGGATCCACTGGTCGTTGAGGTGGATCGAGTCCTGCAGGAACACCGAATCGCTGCGCAGCAGATCGGTCTGTGCGCTGTCGGCCGGGCTGACCGTGGTGCCTTCGACTTCACGGCCATACACCGGATTGACGTAACTGAAGGTGCTCAGGCTTTTCTGGCGGATCAGGTCGGCGCGGTAGATCTTGCGGTACTCGTCGTCGACGCCGAACACCAGGTCATGCTGCATGCCCAGCAGATTGACCTTGCCTTCGAGGCTGGCGGTGGTGAAGCGGTCGGTGCTGATCGCGCCTTGCGTGCCGTCCATGCTGCGGGTCAGCGTGCCTTTTTTGGTGTCGATGGCGGTCACGCGCACTTGGCTGGCGTCGTAGGTTTCGCGGTTCCAGCTGTAGCCGAAGTGGGCTTTCCAGTCGTCGTTGAGTTCGTGGTCGGCCTCGAAGTGGTAAAGGTCGGAACGGCCTTCCATGTCGTTGAACGGCTCGTCCAGACGCTCGTTGCGCGAGATGTCCAGCGGATGGTTGGTGCGTGGATCGATCACCGTGCCACGGTCGAACGGCGTGAGGAACTCGCGATGTTCGTAGCCGAACGACAGCTTGGTGCGCTCGCCGAACCAGGCCAGCGACGGCGCGATCAGCGTCTCGCGGTGGGTGCCGTAATTGCGCCAGTAATCTTCGTCTTCGTGATCGAGCACCAGCCGATAGGCCAGCCCGGACTCACCGATCGCACCGGTGCTGTCGAAAGTGCCGCCGCTGCCATTCTTGCCGTCGCCGTAGCTCGAGCCGCGCAGGGTCAGGGCGTTGTATTGGGTCAATTCCGGCTTCTTGCTGACCAGGTTGACCACGCCACCCGGGTCCTGGATTCCGTAGAGCAATGACGCCGGGCCCTTGAGCACTTCGACACGATCGACCGTGGCGTTCATGCCGCGGCCCTGCACGATCGGCATGCCGTCACGCATGATCGAGCCGTTGCGGTTGTCACCGAAACCGCGGGTCATCACCGAATCCTGAGTGCTGCCCAACGTGTTGCCCTGGGTGATGCCGCTGACGTTGGCCAGCGCATCGTCGAGATTGCGCGGAGCCTGATCGCGGATGACCTGAGCCGGGATCACGTTGACGGTCTGTGGGATCTCCTGCAGCGAGGCCGAGGAGCGCATCACCGAACTGGTTTCCGGCGGCTGGTAGCTCATCGACTCGTCGCGCATCGAGCTGATGGTGGTGGCGCCGAGATTGAGCGTACCCTCGGTGGGTTGCGGCTCCAGCGCCAGGGTGTGGCTGTCGGTACGGCGGAAGGTCATGCCGGAGCCGCTGAGCAAGCGTTGCAACGCTTGTTCGGCGCTCATCTGGCCGCTGACGGCCGGGGCGTCAATGCCGTAAGGCGCTTCGTCGGTGTAGACCACGCTTTGCCCGGTAACGCGGCTGAAGTCGCTCAGGGCTTGCGGCAACGGTTTGGCACTCAGGGAGAAATTGAACTGCTTTTGCGCAGGGCTGCTGACCGTATCAGCGGCGAGCGCCACGCTCATCGGCAACAGCGCCAACGCGGAAAAACTCAATGCCGAAACGCCCAACCACTGTTTGACCGAACCCGATTTTGCCCTGGACTTCATTGCTCAATGACCTGTGTAGAACCGCAACGGATGCGAATGACTCGCAGTTTCAGTCACTACACGGATGGGGCTGTGGTTTACCTCACCACAATTTTGAAAATATTTTCAGAACGTTGTGTTGTCGGGTCTGGCGCCTTCGCGAGCAGGCTCACTCCTACAGGGGAATGCACTTCAAATGCAGGAGTGAGCCTGCTCGCGATGGCACCAGTAGCGTCAGCGCAAAATGATCAGATGCCCCAGAACCTGATGCTGCTCAAACCCCAAAACACCCTGCAAAGAACTCAAAACAACCTGCGGATCCTTGCTCGGAAAACTCCCGCTGACCTTGCGCGCGCCCAATTCATCGTTGAGCAACACTATCCGCCCCGGGTAGTAGCGCCGCAAATCCTGCACCACCTCGGCCAGCGACGACTTGTAGTAATTCAGCCAACCCTGACGCCAGGCCATTTGCGCCTCGCTGTCCACGGCCTGCAGTGTTCCTGCGCGGCCCTGCCCGTAAGCCACTTGTTGGCCGGCGGTGAGAATCTGCTGTTCAACGTTGCGATCCGCCGTCACGCCAACGCGTCCGGACAACACCGTGACCCGCGCGCCATGCGGTTGCAGACGCACTTCAAACTGCGTGCCGAGGACCTGCGCCTGACCTTTTTCAGCCGCAACCACAAACGGCTCGCCGGTGTGCGTCACACTGAAAAACCCGGCGCCACGACGCAACTGCACCCGCCGCTCGCCATGGCTGAAATCCACGGCAATGGCGCTGTCGGCGTCCAGCGTGACTTGCGATTGATCGGCCAGGATCACTGTGCGGATTTCCCCCGGTGCCGAGACGTAATCGGCACCCAGATCATCAATCCAGCGCTGCGGCTGCCATCCCGTGCCGAGGCTGATCATCAGCAACAGACACGCGGCCATCGCCAGCGCACCCGACCAGCGCACCAGCGGTGAGCGACGCGGACGATCCATCGCACTGAGGTAGCCCTGCAACGCAAACGCTTCTTCATCGGCCAGGGTGCGCGCCGGGCTTTCACTCAATTCCCAGAGCACCTGCGCCTGAGCATAGGCTTCGGCGTGGGCCGGATCGGCGCGCAGCCATTGGCTGAACGTCAGTTGATCGCCGGTGCTTGGGCGGTCGTGCAACAGGCTCAGCCAGGCGAGCGCGGCGTGTTCCTGAGCGGGCGTCGGGGTGACGCGGTCGGTGTGCTTCACGGTGCTTTCCCTGGCAGGCGTGGCGCGGGTTCGCGCAGGCTGGCCTTGCAGGCCTCGAGGGCGCGCATCATATGTTTTTCCACGGCGCTTTGGGACAGGCCCATGGCCTTGGCGATGTCCGCGTACTTGCGGCCGTGGATGCGATTGAGCAAAAAGATCTGCCGGGTACGCTCGGGCAAGGCGCGCAACGCCGCTTCGACATGGCGCAAGTCATTGCCCGCTTCAAGTGCGGCTTGCGGCTCGCTGCCGTGGCTGTCCGGCTCGTCCGGTTGCCAGCCCTCGTTGACCCGCACCCGCGTGCCTTCGCTGCGCAAATGATCGATGGCAATGTTGCCGGCGCAACGCAAAAGGTAGGTGCTGAGCTCCTCGACCTGCACCAGCGGCCGACGCCAGAAGCGCAGGAACAGATCCTGCACCAGATCCGCCGCCGTGGCCCGGCAGCCGACGCGCCGGTTCACCAGCGCTTCCATCTGCGAGCGCTGCGACAGGAACACCTGGAGGAAATGCGCACGCGCGCCGTGTGGCTCGTCGTCGCGCGATTCCGGGGGATGACCGATCAGCATGTTCAGCACTGCGCCCAGGCGACGACCGGAGTGGCCAGCAGACAGAGTGCCGCCAGCATCAAGGCCAGTTTCGGTCGGTATGGCATCAGCAGCACCAGCGCCAAGGCGCTGCACATCAACACCGCGAACCAATCGACCAGGCCGAAGCCCCAGCCATTGGCAGCCACCGCAGCCCACAGTGAACAACCGAGCATCAGCCATCCGACAAGTTTCAGATGTCGTGCGCGTCGGGCCGAAGGTTTGTGGCCCAGCAATTCATCGTGGTGGCGCGGCATCGACAGACACAACGCGGTGAACCCGGCATAGCACAGCAGAAGCGCCAGCAGCATCAGTGGCTCCCCTGCTCAAGCGTGTTGGACCGGGCCGCTGCGCGAGGGGAGTTTTTCACCCGCACGCTGTGGCTCGCGCGCTGCATTTTCCAGGCGGCCCACGCCAGGAACAGACCCGCGCCGAAGCAGGTCAGGTCGAACCCGGCCAGTGCCCAGTCACCCTGCGCCAGCGTGACGCCAAGGTGATGCGCGGTGGTCAACGCATTGAGCAGTGGCACGCTGATGAACAACACCGCTGCCAGCGTCAGTTGCTCGACCCAGGCCTTGCGCCCCGGGCGCAGTAGCGCGTGGAGCACGCTCAAGCTCCAGGCGATGAAGAACCCGTTCACTTCCCAATCCGCGCGCCCGCTCAAGCTCAGCGGCAACAGACGGTTGCCCCAGAAGAACACCGCCACCGCCACAACCAGTCCGGCCATGCTGGCGATGTTCAGCACTTCCACCAGCCGCAACTCGAACGGCATCACGCCGCTCTTGGCATGCTTGAGCTGTCGCTTGCCGAGCCAGATCACCAGCCCGGTGCCGATCATCGCCGTGCCGGCCAGGCCACAGATGAAGTACAGCCAACGCAGGGTCGGCCCGGCGAAGTGGCCGATGTGCAACCCGTAGAAACCTCCGGCAATGGTCATCGGCAACGGCTTGTCAGGCGTGGCACCGAGCATTTGCCCGGTGACGCCGTTGAAGGTCACATCGCTACCGTATTCATAGGCGATCTTGTCGGAACTGGCGCGCGACACCTGCACCGAGGCATTGGCGTCCCCCGGATTGATCACCGACACACGTGTGGCGTGGCCACCGGCCCAGTGCTCACTGGCGCGAGCCAGAAGCGGCGCGATCGGCGGCAAGCTCACGGGTTGAGCCGCACGCTCGGGAATCGGCGTCTCTGGAAACACCTCCTCGTAAAACGCCCCGAGGTTGTTGCCGTAGGACGCCAGAATGCTCGCCGGCATGACCATCGACATGAAAATCACCAGGCTGCTGTAGGTGATCATCAAGTGAAACGGCAGCACCAGCACACCGACCGCGTTATGCCCGTCGAGCCATGAACGCTGGCCCTTGCGCGGGCGGAAGGTGAAGAAGTCCTTGAAGATTTTCTTGTGGGTGATGATCCCGCTGATCAGCGCGACGAACATCACCATCGCGGCAATCGTCGCCAGCCAGCGGCCCCACGGATAGGGCATTTGCAGCTGAAAGTGGAAGCGGTAGAAAAACTCGCCGCCCATGCTTTCCCTCGGTTGTATTTCAGCACCGGTCTGCGCATCGAGGGTCTTTTGCGTGAAGCGTCCACGTTTACCGGGCTCGGCGGGAGCGTCCTGCCAACGCACGGATAGCGCGGGATCACGGGCGTTCGGCAGATCGATCAGCCAACGCGAGGCATCAGGGGCGTGCTGCTGCAGATAACCTTGCGCCAGGCTCAGGCTGGCCACTGAGTCGATCGCATGCGCGGGGATCTCCGGCTGCATCCAGTGGCTGATCTCATCCTTGAAATAGGCCAGCGTCCCGGTCAGGAAAATCGCGAACAGCAGCCAGCCGAACACCAGGCCGGTCCAGGTGTGCAGCCAGGCCATGGCCTGGCGGAAACCTTCTTTCATGCGTAGCCCAAGCCCCGCGCAGCACCGGAAACTGTCGCCAGAATCACGCTCGGCACCAGCAAACCGACCCACGCCGACCACGCCGTGCGACAGGCGAAACACCAGAGCACTGCGACCAGATAGACCAGAAAGGAAATGGTCATGCCGGTCACCACCGCTTCGGCGCGGCTCAACGGCAGCCACAGCGTCAGAGTGACACTGGCCAGCGCCGCGACCAGATAGCCGCCAAACACCGCTGCCAGCACCCGTGAGGTGACGGCCAGACGATAGGACATGGGAAGTGAGGCGAGTTTGCCTTTCATGTTTCGACCCTGAAACGAAAAAACGTCCGGCCGACAAGCCGAACCAACAGGCGAGCAATATTAATGATAAATATTCTCATACGCAAAAGCATCTGATTGCCGGGCGACCATGCGCCCCCATACAATGCGAACAGTTCTTGTTCTCTAACGCGTGTCGCATGCGCCCGGAGTAGTACCGTTGCCATCCGTCCATCCCGTCGAATCGCTCTACCACGACCACCACAGCTGGCTCACCGGCTGGTTGCGGCGCAGACTCGGCTGCCCGGACAGCGCGGCGGATCTGGCCCAGGACACCTTCATTCGTGTGCTCAGCGCCCGCGAGCCAGCGCTGATCATCGAGCCGCGCGCCTTCCTCACCACCCTCGCCAAACGCGTACTGTTCAATCATTACCGCCGCCAGGACCTGGAACGCGCCTACCTCGAAACCCTGGCGCAGATGCCGGAAGTAGTCGCGCCTTCGGAAGAAGACAAAGCGATCATTCTGCAAACCCTGATCGAGCTGGATCAGTTGCTCGACGGCCTGCCGCGCCTGGTCAAGCGCGCCTTCCTGCTGGCGCAGGTCGATGGCCTGACCTACCCGCAGATCGCCGCTGAACTGGACATCTCGGTGGCCACGGTCAAACGTCATCTGAACAAGGCAGCGATGCGCTGCTACTTCGCCCTATGAGCCGCGTCCCGGATTTCTCTGCACAAGTGGCCGAGCAGGCCGTGCACTGGCTGATGGAAATGCAGCAAGGCACGCTGACCCCGCGCCAGCAACAGGCCTGGCAACAATGGCTGGACGCGCACAGCGAGCATCGCCGGGCGTGGGAACACATTCAGCGGGTCAATCAGCGCTTGCGCGGTGTGTCCTCGCCGCTGGCACATGCGGCGTTGAACGGGCCGAAATCCAGCAGCCGCCGTCAGGCGCTGAAACTGCTGCTGATTCTCGGCGCGGGCTCGGCCGTCACCTGGAGCGTGCGCGAGCACAATCCGCTGCCGGCGCTACTCGCCGATTACCGCAGCCCGGTGGGTGAGCGACGTACGGTGGCGCTGGGCGCAGGTAATCAGTTGCAGCTCAACACCGCGAGTGCGGCGGACGTGGATGGCGTACAACGGCTGATCCGTTTGCGGGAAGGCGAGATTCTGCTGACGGCTGCACAAGCGTTCGAAGTACACACGGCACAAGGTGTGTTGAAAACCCAGGCAGCCCGACTCAACGTGCGGCAATTTGCCGATCGCACGCAGGTGGCGCTGTTCGAGGGTCAGGTCGAACTGATCAGCCGCGAGCGCGCGCCGATGCGGTTGCCCGTCGCCCGTCAGTTGAGTTTCAGCGCGACGTCGATCAGCGAAACCCAACCGCTGGACGCCAACAGCGGCGCCTGGGCCGATGGCATGCTGGTCGCCGCGCACATGCGCCTGGGCGACTTCCTCGAAGAGCTCGGCCGTTACCGTCGCGGCCAGCTGCATTGCGATGCAAACGTGGCCGACCTGCTGATCTCCGGCACGTATCCACTGGACGACAGCGAACGCATTCTGGACCTGCTGCAAATCAGTTTGCCGGTGAAGGTGCGGCGCTTTACCCGCTATTGGGTGAGCGTCGAAGCGCGGGTTTGAAACAAGATCAAAAATAAATGAGCCGTTTTTCAGATCTGGCGTGACAGAGAAGGAAAGCCCCCTTGATACAACCTTCTCAGGATCATCGTTCATGCACCCCACCCGCCTCACGCCACTGGCCCGCAGCCTGCGCAATCTCGTCCTGGGCGCCAGCCTGAGCTTCAGCGCCCTGCCCGTTTTGGCCACCGAAACCAAGGCTTACCACATCGCCCCGGCGTCGCTGGAAACTGCCCTCAACCAGTTTGGTCGTGAGGCGGGCGTGCTGATTTCTTTCGGTTCACAGATCACCAGCGGCGTGCAAAGCCGTGGCCTGGAAGGCAGCTACACCGCCGCACAAGGTCTCGACGCACTGCTCGAAGGCACCGGTCTGCAAGCCCGCGCCGAAGGCAACAATGCATTCAGCCTGCAACCTGTGGCCGACACCGCACTTGAGCTGGACACCTCGAAAGTCGTTGGCGACTGGCTCGGCGATGCGGCGCAGGTCAACGTCTTCGAACATCCGGGCGCCCGCGACGTGATCCGTCGCGAAGACTTCGAACGCCAGGGCGCGACTCAGGCGCGGGACGTGCTCAACCGCATCCCCGGCGTCAATGCCCCGGAAAACAACGGCACCGGCAGCCACGACATGGCGCTGAACTTCGGTATTCGCGGCCTCAACCCACGGCTGGCCGCGCGCTCCACAGTGCTGATGGACGGCATTCCCGTGCCGTTCGCCCCTTACGGTCAGCCGCAGCTGTCGTTTGCGCCGATCAGCATGGGCAACATGGATGCGGTGGACGTGGTACGTGGCGGCGGCGCGGTGCGTTACGGCCCGCAGAACGTTGGCGGCGTGGTCAACTTCGTGACCCGCGCCATTCCCGACGAGCCGACGGTCAAGGGCGGTTTCCAGACCGAAACCAGTCCGTCGTCGAGCCATGACGGCTTCAAGACCAGCGCCAACCTGCTGGCCGGCGGCACCCACGAAAATGGCCTGGGCGGCGCCTTGCTGTACTCCGGCACCCGTGGCGGCGACTGGCGCGAGCACAGCGACACGGAAATCGACGACCTGATCCTCAAGGGCAAATACCAGCTCGACGAGGCCAACAGCTTCAATGCCATGGCCCAGTATTACGAAGGCAAGGCCGACATGCCTGGCGGTCTCAATGTTGCCGACTACGACGCCGACCCGTACCAGTCGACCCGTCTGAAAGACCAGTTCTGGGGCCGCCGGACGATGTTCAACTTCGGCTACCGCTATCAGGAAGATCGCCGCGAATTCACCGCCAACACCTTCTTCACCAAGACCCTGCGCAGCGGCTATCTGGATCAGGGCAACTTCCTCTCGCTGTCGCCGCGCGAGTATTGGGTGCGCGGTTTCGAAACCCGTTTTGCCCAGGGCTTCGATCTCGGCCCGACCAGCCATGAAGTCGGCGTCGGTTATCGCTACATCAACGAGGCCGGCCACGAGTTGCGCTATCGCACGCCGATCAGCAGCAACGAATACCCGACCACAAACAGCCGCAACGACCGCGATACCCGCGGTGGCACCGAGGCCAATGCGTTCTTCGTCGACGACCGCATCGACATCGGCAAATGGACCATCACCCCGGGCGTGCGCTACGAAATGATCGAGTCGCAGCAAACCAACAATCTGACCAACGTCAAATACAAGGGTGACTACAACACCGCGTTGCCAGCGCTGAACGTGCTGTATCACCTGACCGACAGCTGGAATCTGTACGCCAACACCGAAGGCTCGTTCGGCAGCGTGCAGTACAGCCAGATGCCCAATCGCGTCAGCAGCGGCGAAGTGAAGCCGGAAAAGGCCCGTACCTGGGAACTTGGCACCCGCTACGACAACGGCGCATTGCGGGCTGAGATCGGCGCGTTCCTGATCAACTTCGACAACCAGTACGAAAGCAACCAGACCAACGATTCGGTGATTGCCCGCGGCGAAACCCGCCATCAGGGCATCGAGACCAGCGTCAACTACGCGTTGGATGACTTGAGCCCGGCGCTGGCCGGTTTCGATGTGTACGCCACTTACGCCTATGTTGACGCGACCATCCGCGAAGACGGGCCGAACAAAGGCAATCGCGTGCCGTTCTCGTCGAAACACAAAGGCACGATTGGCGTCGGCTACACCCAAGGGCCGTGGAAGCTCAACTTCGACAGCAGCTTCCAGAGCGACCAGTTCGCCGACAACGCCAACACGTCCAGAGAAAGCGCCGACGGCAGCACCGGCAAGATTCCGGGTTACATGCTCTTCAGCAGCCGCGCCGGTTACGACTTCGGCCCGCAATTGTCGGATCTGAATGTGGCGGTAGGCGTGAAGAACATCTTCAACACGCAATACTTCACGCGCTCGTTCGATGACAACAACAAGGGCAAGTATGTGGGTGAGCCGCGCACGGTGTATGTGCAAACGTCTGTAGCGTTTTGAGGATTGAAAAGCCCCTCACCCTGACCCTCTCCCATAGGGACAGGGAACTGATTGCGGGATGCTTCAGAATTCATCGACCTGAAGGAAATGTGCCGAATCTGTAATCGACTGGGTCGTTCAGGTTGACGAGCCTCTTCACACACCTTGGTCGGCCCCCTCTCCCGGAGGGAGAGGGCTGGGGTGAGGGAATGCCTTTCAAGCCCGACCTGAAACCACCTCATCGCCAACAAAAAACGGGCCTGCATTCGCAGGCCCGTTCTTTTTGGGTGGCTTATGAAATCAGCGCATCAACTGTTGATCGCTGCCTGTTCATTCTCGTCAAACTCTTCCGCCAACAGCTTGTCGTTGGCCTTGCCGGTGAATGGCACCACAGCGGCACGGGGTTTACCTCGCAGCTTGCCGAAAAGGTGCTCCAGTGCGTGCTCGAGTTTTTCGGCTGCACCATCGATTGCCTGTTCCAGCGAATCGGCTTTATGGGTGACGGAAATCGGTTGATGGCCTTTTGGCCGCGCTTCCAGTTGGCAGCGCAAGTCATGGGGACCTGGTTTATCGCCGTTCTCGTCGCTCAGGTGGACTTCGACACGGGTCAGGTCTTCTTCATAACGGTCGAGCGTGCTCTCAATGGTTGTACGTACCCACTCCTCCAGTCGTTTACTGCTTTGAATATGGTTATCGCTGTTGACTTGGATTTGCATAGTTCATCCCTTATTTCAGCTAGCTCGCGAGAGGCCTGAATTGAATTTCCTGACCTCTTGGTTACAACAATCGGCCCGACTGACGAACATTTCAACCCCTGAAAAAAGATAAATATTCATACGCAAAAAAAGCCGGACAACCGAGCAAGTCGCTGGTAAGGTCGGGAGTTGGGTCGCCTCGCAACCCTGAAAAATTTGCTCACAATTGCCCGTCGTTCAACGGGTGCAGGCTGCGGAAAATCCCCGCCTCCTCCACCAGCCAGTCATGCACGGCGCGCACGCCCGGATGGCTCAACGCCCCCGGCGCATACAGCAGCACGTAACGCTTGTGGTTGGGCACCGACAGCCCGAACGGCACAATCAAAGTCCCCCGCTCCAGCTCATCGTTGAGCAGCGTGCGCCGGGCAATCGCCACGCCCATGCCGGCGATTGCCGCTTCGATGGTCAGGTGATTGCGATTGAAGGTGTGGCCGCGCCGAACATCGGCGCCTTCGAAGCCGATCGCGTTCAGATAAAACTCCCATTCCGCGTATTCGTAACTGCCGCGCCAGGCGGTGATGTCGTGCAACAACGGGAAATGCACCAGATCCGCCGGCCCGTGCAGCGGCGGGCGGCCACGCAGCAGGCTCGGTGCGCACACCGGAAAAATCTGCTCATCGAGCAAGGCTGTGGATAACAGCCCCGGGTAACTGCCGTCGTTCAGGTCGATTGCCAGGTCAAAATCGCCCTCGTGCAACGGCACACTGCTGTCCTCGGCGACCAGCCGCAGCTGGATGTCCGGAAAACGCTGTTGCAGGCGCGGCAGACGCGGGGTCAGCCATTTGCTGAGGAACGACGGAATCGAACGCACGCGCAGAATCCCGCTGATCATCCCGGCATCCAGTCGACGCAATTCGGCATCGATGCTGCCGTAGGCCTCATTGACCGTAATCGCCAGCCGCTGCCCTTCGGCGCTCAACTCCACGCCCCGTGCACGACGGTGAAACAGGCGAAAACCGAGGCGCTCTTCCAGTTGACGGATCTGCTGGCTGACCGCCCCCGGGGTGATGTGCAATTCCTCTGCGCATCGGGTGAACGACAGGTGCCGCGCGGCACAGGAAAACACCTGCAGCCAGACGTAGGTCTGGGCATGCAATTGACGACTCATCGTTTAGTCCTGCTAAAGGCTTTCTTAGGAAGTTTCGTTGGTCACGTACGACCGAGGTAGGCAGTATCGCCGACATTGCGCTTGTCCTACAAAAAATGGCGGCGATTCCTACTCCATTGCTTGTAAGGCTTTAGCATGGCTATCAGTGTTTTCGATTTATTCAAGGTCGGCATCGGCCCGTCCAGTTCCCACACCGTCGGCCCGATGCGTGCCGCCGCGACCTTCGCTCAAGCGCTGATCGACCAACGGTTGTTGAACGATGTGCGTCGGGTGGAAATCCGCTTGTACGGTTCGTTGTCGGCCACCGGTGTCGGCCACGCCACCGACCGAGCCACGGTCATGGGCCTGATGGGCGAATGGCCGGACAGCATTGATCCGTCGACCATCGACCCGCGCATCCAGCAACTGCGCGAAAGCGGCCGGCTAGCTCTGGCCGGTCAGCGAGAAATTGCCTTCAACTGGCAACACGATCTCCTGCTGCTGGACGAGAGCCTGCCCTACCACCCCAACGCCATGTCGCTGACAGCCTTTGGCGAAAGCGTCGAGCTGTTCACACAAACGTACTACTCGATCGGCGGCGGTTTCATCATCGAATCGGCGGAAGCCGAGTCCGGTGTGGCGCCGGCCTACGATGTGCTGCTGCCGTACGATTTTTCCAGCGCCGCCGAACTGCTGAGCCTGTGCAAGCAGCACAACCTGCGGGTCTCGGAACTGATGATGGCCAACGAACGCGCCTGGCGCAGCGACGATGAAATCCGCAAAGGCCTGCTCCACATCTGGTCGGTGATGCGCGAGTGCGTCGAACAGGGCCTGCGTCACGAAGGCATCCTGCCCGGCGGTCTGAACGTGCCGCGCCGCGCGGCGAAACTGCACCGCAGCCTGTTGGAAATCGGCAAGCCGAATGTCATCAGTTCGACGCTGTCAGCGATGGAGTGGGTCAACCTGTTCGCCCTTGCCGTCAACGAAGAAAACGCTGCTGGCGGGCGCATGGTGACCGCGCCGACCAACGGTGCGGCCGGGATCATTCCGGCGGTTCTGCACTACTACATGAAATTCAATCCGGACGCGTCCGACGATGACGTGGTCGCGTTCTTCATGGGCGCCGCCGCCGTCGGCATTCTGTGTAAGAAAAATGCCTCGATCTCTGGCGCCGAAGTCGGCTGCCAGGGCGAAGTCGGTTCGGCCTGCGCCATGGCCGCTGCAGGCCTGGCCGAAGTGCTCGGTGCGACCCCGGAGCAACTGGAAAACGCCGCTGAAATCGGCCTTGAACACAACCTCGGGCTGACTTGCGATCCGGTCGGCGGACTGGTGCAAGTGCCGTGCATCGAGCGCAACGCCATCGCCGCGGTGAAGGCGATCAACGCCACGCAAATGGCCCTGCGCGGCGACGGCAAACACTTCATTTCCCTCGACCGGGTGATCCGCACCATGCGCGATACCGGCGCCGACATGCACGACAAATACAAAGAGACTTCACGGGGCGGCCTGGCCGTGAGCTGGGTGGAGTGCTGACGCGCATTCCCTGACCGCCCCGGCAGGCCGCGAACAGCGGCCCGCCAACCGTGAGCCCGAGCAAAAATAATAACGAGGCAAAAACGATGACCGATGTACGTACACCTGCTGCCGAAAATCCCGCTGTAGATCTCACCCGCAACACCGAAACGGCCCACAAGGGCTGGAGCAAATCCGACACCACCTGGATGCTCGGCCTGTACGGCACCGCGATTGGCGCCGGCACCTTGTTCCTGCCGATCAACGCTGGCATCGGCGGTTTCTGGCCGTTGCTGATTCTGGCGCTGCTGGCGTTCCCGATGACCTTCTTCGCCCACCGGGGCCTGACCCGTTTCGTGCTGTCCGGACGTTCGGGCGACATCACCGAAGTCGTCGAAGAACACTTCGGCATCGGTGCCGGCAAGCTGATCACCCTCCTGTATTTCTTCGCGATATTCCCGATCCTGCTGGTGTACAGCGTCGCGCTGACCAATACCCTGAGCAGTTTTCTCGAGCACCAATTGCACATCGCCCCGCCGCCCCGGGCGATTCTGTCGCTGGCGCTGATCCTCGGCCTGATGGCAATCGTGCGTTGCGGGCAGAACGTGATCGTCAAGGCCATGAGTGTGTTGGTCTACCCGTTCGTCGCCGCCCTGTTGCTGCTCGGTCTGAGCCTGATCCCCAACTGGAACGGTGCGTTCTTCGCCAGCGCCCAGGAGGCGATGCCGCTGTCGACGTTCCTCAAGACGATGTGGCTGGCGATCCCGGTGATGGTGTTCTCGTTCAACCATTCGCCGATCATCTCCGCGTTCGCGGTTGACCAGAAGCAGCGCTATGGCGCCCAAGCCGAACGCAAGAGCAGCGGCATCCTTGCCATCGCGCACGGCATGATGGTGGTGACCGTGATGTTCTTCTGCTTCAGTTGCGTGCTGGCGCTGTCGCCGGCCGATCTGGCCGCCGCGAAGGCGCAGAACATTTCGATCCTGTCGTACCTGGCGAACCATTTCCAGACGCCGGTCATCGCCTACGCCGCGCCGCTGATTGCGCTGGTGGCGATTACCAAATCCTTCCTCGGCCACTACATCGGCGCCAGCGAAGGCTTTCAGGGCATGATCGTCAAAAGCCTGCGCAGCCGTGGCAAGGTGATGTCGGCGAGCTGGCTGAACCGTGCGACCGCACTGTTCATGATCCTCAGTTGCTGGGCCGTGGCGACCTTCAACCCGAGCATCCTGGGCATGATCGAAAATCTCGGTGGGCCGGTGATTGCCTGCCTGTTGTTTCTGATGCCGATGTACGCCATCCGCCGCGTGCCGGCCTTGCGCCAGTACTCGGGTCAGGTGTCCAACGTGTTCGTGGTGCTGATCGGCTTGATTGCACTGTCGGCGATCATCTACTCGGTTCTGCCCTGAAACGGGCCACAAATGAACAAGGCGAGCCCTGTGCTCGCCTTTTTTCTGCCGTATCCATTGTGTGAAAAATTTCCCGGCATAGCCCTTGCTACACACCTGCAAGCGCTGCCGCAGGCCCGCGATCCCTGGCTCTTGATGACCTGCGTCAACGCACGGCAGAGCAAAAGACCGCAGCCTTCCACAGCACTTACAGAGGCAAATGGCGAAATGGCCACGGAATGGCCGATGGTCCGGTATGGCGAACCAACCCGATCACGGCCGGTCAACAACTGCACGTTCAATCAGGCGGTGACGCATCATGGACAACCCTTTTCAGATCATTACCGATGCCTTCGCGCCGGACTATCAGATCAACCTGAGCATTCAGGGGCTGGACGGCTGCATCATGCTGACCCTGTCGAACAGCGGCCGAATCGTGGCCAAACGCATGATCAGCAGCGAACAACGTAACGATCCAGAGCGCCTGAAGCGCTTGGTGCAAAGCATTCAATTCGGCATCGCCATCGAACAGGGCCACAGCGCCATGGCGATCCTCGAAGCGATGACCAACGGCGCCGGGCTGCCGCCGCCACCGCAGCAAATCGACGGCCGGTCACGACCGTCGGCAGGTCTTTAAAGCTCGCCCTTCTCGATTTCGGGGTGCTCACCGGAACCGGCACCGAGCTTGCGCTGCGGTTTCTCGATCTTCACCGAGGGAAATTGCGACGAGGCGTAACGCACCACCAGGATCGAAAATGCCAGCAGCAGAATCCCGCCGCACAGGTAGATGATGCCCATGTCCGGCGGGTTGTGATGCGAGACGTTGGAGATCAGCAGGCGGGTCAGCGCCGTGATCGCCACGTAGATCAGGAAGCGCACCGGCATGTGGTTGGTCTTGAAATAAATCCCGACCATCGCCCCCAGTTCGAGATAGATGAACAGCAACAGAATGTCATCGATCTTGATGTGGCCTTCTTCGAGCATGCCGAGAAATTCCATCACCGCCGCCCACGCAGTCACCGCACCAATGGCGAACAGCGCCAGGTAGTGGAAAGTCTCGACGAACAGGTTGCCCAGGGACTCGGCCAGTTGATGCACGTTTTGCCGCAGTTTCTCGGCCCAGTTGATTTTCACGATGATGTTCCTTAGCCCGATGCGAGCGGATGATGCCGGTTGGACGTGACGGTTTTCTGTATGCGCTTTGTGCCATGCAGAAACAAGGCCACGCATCATGGCGAGCCGGCATAAATCCTGCGCCGTGGCGTTTGGTCGCACCGTAGAACAAGTACCGTCAGCCGGAATGATTGTGACGGTATAACTTAAATTTCTTGATGAATTAATGACGATCGAAAAGGCATTAGCTTATAAGCGAAATATTATTAACCGGATCAACATGTGAACTTGCTCACATTCACCCCGATTATTGACCAGGCAGTCATTAATAAATGGCTGTTGTAATTATTTCCAGAGCAGCCCCATCAAAGAAGCTTTAACCGCCGCGGCAATCTTGTTTTGGCAACCGAGTTTCTTCAGGCAATGATTTATATGGAAGTTAACCGTCCTTTTGCTGATGCCGAGGATCACCGAAACATCGTCCGATGACTTTCCGTCAGCCGTCCATTGGAGGATTTCCTTTTCGCGCAGAGACAACTCGATCGGCACCGGCAGCACAGCATCCGCCCCGCGCATCTGTAATCGGGTGAGGCCCAAATGGGTAATCTGCGCCAGCCACGACAGCTCCGCCTGTTTGGTCTCGAGTTCCAACGCGGTGATCGTCTCGCCGCCCCGCGCAAACGTCACCAGCCCTTGAGTTTCGCTGTTGAGCAGCGTTTGCCCCCAGCCCTCCGAGAGTCCGTGAGACTGCGCTTCCTGCCAGAATTCGGGTGCCTGAGCCTTGAGTTCGGCGTCCCACAGCACCGGTTTCACACTGCGCATTGCGCGTATGACGTAAGGGTCGATTTCCAGGTAACGATTGGCGGAATAGGCAGCTTGCCAGGCGGGGGAATAGTTATTGGCGAGAAACAGGCAAGGTTTGGTGATAGGAAAAAGCCTGCGTGAACCATAGGCCACATAATCAAACTCCAATTGCCTGGCAACGGCCTTGATATTGTCGAACAATAATTCGACATCCGTTGCAGACATGGCGTTTTCCAACAGTTCGGCCTGCCAGTACGACATAGAGATTCCTTTCTCACCGTTATTGCTGTCGGCCTCTTGCCAACATGCCTAGCATATTTCCAAATGTTTCCGCTAGCTGTCAAGGGTGACAGGTAGTCTGCGATCGCAGTGTGCACTTTAATCGCCACCTAACCAATCACTAAACGGAATCTGTGATGGATTACTTGTCAGGACGTTATGACCAGTTGACGACAATAAAGCGTCAACGCTTGGCTCAATATCGCTATCAGGTCTTTGTCGAACGCCTCGGCTGGCAATTATCAACACCGGACGATTTCGAGTTCGACCAGTTTGACCACAGTGGCACCCATTACATCGTCGCTGAAGAAGACGACGGCAACATCAAAGGTTGCGCGCGCCTGCTGCCGACCACCCAACCATACCTGCTGAGTGAGGTGTTCACCTCGCTGCTCGGCGACACGCCTGCCCCGTGCGGCGACGACATCTGGGAGCTGTCGCGGTTTACCTCCCTGGACCTTGATGCCGAGGGCGGAAAAAACGAACAGGTGATGTCCGACGAAAACACCGTCGGCCTGTTCATGGCCACTCTGGAATACGCCAGAACATGCGGCGTCTCGCACCTGGTGTCGGTTTCACCGGTGGCGATCGGACGTCTGTTGAAGCGTGGCGGCATTGATTACAAGTGGCTGGCACCGCCGCAGGTTCTCGACAACCGTACCCTGGGTGCCTGCTACATCACGGTGCAGTAACCCTTCCCGGCCTACCACATGCGCACATCCAGTGAAGCTGCTGACAGCCGTCGAGCAGCTCACATCGGTGTGGGTCGATTTCACGCCATGGATAGCAACCGCAGTACAACCAACGTTCAACGCAGAGGGATGATCATGATCGACATGCAAAGGAAAGTTGCCAAAGACATCGTCCACAAGGGCCATGATGACGATGTCCTGATTTACGACGCCCACCACTTGTTGCCAGCCTGGCTACCTGCCGCCATCGTGCAGCAGGCCAACCTTGATCCGGCGGATCTGGAAATCGTCAATCAGGCCTATCGTCTGGACAGCAATCGTCTGGTACTGCGCTCGCTGCCAACGATCATCGACCTCGAAGAACTCGAACAGGCGGGCCTGTCGGACTGTCTGCCGGAGCTGCTGACGAACTACGAAAAAGCCACTGACCACCTGATTCTCAGTGGCGCCTGGGTACTGGAAAGCACCGAGGCCAAACTGGCCCAACTGCCTGGCCAGCAATCCTTGCTCGACCTCGCTCAGCGTCGACGCGTACACCAGGTCCTGAAGCAGATCGACGGTTGCCCGCAGCAGGGCCTGCTCTACTTCACGCTGTTCAACGATACCGCCAACTACTTCTTCTACCGCAAACACCACGAGCACGTTCCCGGCCTGATGCTGATCGAAGCCGCGCGCCAGGCAATGTACGCGCAGTTCTATGAGCACAGCGGCTACGCCCGGGGTGAAGTGTCGATTTCCATCGTTGACCTGTTATCCAGCTTCCCCCGTTACACCGAGTCGTCGTTTCAGGTCGACGTACTCGTCGGTGATTACGAAGGCATGGCGCCACCACGGGGGCGCAAGGTCGACAAGCGTGCGCGCTTCTTCCAGCGCGGCGAGTTGGTGGCCGACATCCGCCTGCACGGCGAAGTGATCAAGATGCCGGTGTTCAAGCGCATGCGTAACATCAGCATCGACCCGGCCTGCTGGTTCCGTCCGCTCAAGGGCATCCGCCATGAAGTGCTGGTGCGCCTGGATTCCGGTCGCCATCTGTCTGCGCGCCTGGAGTTGCTGTCGATGGCCGGCTTGCAAGTGCAATGCGACAGCCCGCTCGACGCATCCGAGCGCGGCCACGTCTATCTGTATCTGGACAGCGAAGGCATGATCAGCCTGCCACTGCAGTCGCTGTACGTCAGCGATGCGGCGAATGCCGGCACACTCAGACTGCAACTGGCAGAACTGGATTCACCCCTGCGCTTCAAATGGCGCGAAGTGCTCAAGCAGTTCGCCTACTTCTCCCACGAAGAAACGGCGCCAGCGTCCGTGGCGGCCCTCGGGCAGCCGCTGTGGATAACGTTCGACCAGGCCTGCGCCATGCCCGAGCAAAGGAAGGAAGCATGATGTCGCGCTATCCCCATGTGCTTGAGCCTCTGCACCTTGCCGGCGGGCTGGAGTTGCGCAATCGGTTGTTCTTCGCCTCGATGGGCGTTGACCTGGCCGATCACAGCGGGTGTGTGACGCCCGCCATGATCGAGTTCTATCAGGGCATCATGGAGGGCGGATGCTCCATGGCGTTTCTGTGCAACGCCACCGTCTCGCCGCAATCACGCTTGCAAAGCACCGGCCTGGGTCTGTTCGAGGCGCATCAGGGCGAATCGCTCAAGGCCATGTTCGCCATGGCCAGGCGTGTCAACACGCCGGTAGGTGTGCAGTTGCAGCATTACGGCGGTCAGGGCACCACCACGCACACCGGCGTTGCGGTGCTGACACCCAGTGGCGTGCCCTGCCCGCGCGTGTCGAAGCTCGATCCGGACTATCGGGTGCGGATCATGGACGAAACCGACATCGCCCTGGTGATCGAACAGTTCGCCCATTCCGCCTGGCTGGCCTGGACCAACGGCGCGCAACTGGTGCAATTGCAAGCGTCCAATGGCTACTTGCTGAGCAGTTTTCTCTCGCCGCACACCAACCATCGCACGGATCGCTACGGTGGCAGCGAAGAGAATCGCGCGCGCCTGCTGCTTGAGGTGGTCAAGGCCATTCGCGAGCGCACCGAGGGCCAGTTGATCGTCACCATCAGGCTCGGCATCGATGATCGCCTGGGTGATGCAGGGCTGCAGTTTCCCGACATCAAGGAAACCGTCCAGGCCCTCTGCCAGGCAGGTGTCGCTGCGCTGGAATGTTCGATGTGCATGGGTGCGACATTCGGCCAGTTGATCATGCATTCCGAGACCATGGATGAGTACCTGCAAGCTGGCGTCCGGGCGATCAAGGCCGTGTCGACGGTGCCGGTGGGCTATGCCGGCTTCATCGATGGCCTGGACAAGGCCGAACAATTGCTGGCCGATGGCGTATGCGACTGGGTGGGAATGTCACGGGCGCTGTTTGCCGACAACGATCTGATCAACAAAACCCTGCAGGGCCGCTCCGCCGACATCCATAAATGCCGATGGGACAGCCAGTGCTTCAGCGATAAAAGCAACCCACGTCTGGACCGCGTGTATTGCTGCGTGAACCCCAAATATTTACGCCCCGCGTTGGCATAAGGAGATGCGACACATGTACGATTTTCTGGGAAAAGTATGCCTGGTCACCGGCGGCACCAGCGGCATTGGCGAGACTGTCAGCGAGCGCCTGATCAGGGCGGGAGCCGAGGTGATCGTATTCGGCAGAGACGAGGAAAAAGGCGCGGCCCTGGCCGATCGGTTGGGTGAACACTGCCGGTTCATCGCCTGCGATGTCGGTGATCCGGCGCAGGTCGAGCAGGCCTTCGCGACCATTCGTTCGGTCTACGGCAAACTCGATTGCGCGTTCAACAATGCCGGCGTCACCGCACGTTACGGCGCACTGGCGGACTCGTGCCCGGAAGACTGGATGAAGGTGATGAACATCAACGTCAATGGCACCTACCACTGCATGCGTCATGAATTGCAACTCATGCTCACTCGCGGTACTGGCGCCATCGTTAACACCTCGTCCTGCGCCGGCGTCGTGCCGATTGGCGGCCAGGTGGCGTACGTCGCCAGCAAACAGGCAATCAACGGCATGACCCAGGTCGCGTCGATTGAAAACGCCCGGCTCGAAGAGGGTGGCTGCATTCGCGTCAATGCGGTCGCGCCGGGGCCGATTCTCGGCGGGATGAACAGCGAGGCGCGCCTCAAGGCCGCGCCGGAAAACACCCAGCGCAAAATCAACGTGACTTCGATGAAACGCTTCGGTACGGCGGATGAAGTGGCCAACGCTGTACTCTGGCTGCTCAGCGAGCAGGCGGCTTACGTCACCGGGGTGATCATGCCCATCGATGGAGGCTACGCCAGCGGCAAGTTCTGACCACAAGAAAACCGAACGACCCGCCATGCGCGGGTCGTTTTGTTCGGCGCCGGAATCAGAAAAAACGCCAAATCCGGTCTACATTGAAAAGCCACTACCCAAAGCGCAGGGATTCGCTTATCCTTTAGCTGTATATAAATACAGTAGTCGCCAAGACAACTAAATGTGAAGGCATGTGAGGTGGTGAATGGCCGTCGAAGTGGTATACCGCAGCAGCCGAGATCTGGAGCGCTTGTTCATGGATAAAGCCGAAGCTGACCGTCATGACAAAATGCTCGAACTGGCCGAAATGCTGTCCGAAGTGTTGCAAAAAGCCGTTCCGTCGCTGAACGAGCAGCAGGTTGAAGAAGTCGGGATCTACATGGCGAAGAATCGCGATGTGTTCGCCAAGGCCTTCAAGAGTCAGCCTGACGCCCTGTCGGAGCTGATCAACGCACCGGCCGAGCCGGTGGCAGAAGTGGCTGAACCGGCAGAGTCTGCCGAAGCACCGGTCAAACCGGCAAAAACTGCGAAAGCGGCCAAGTAAGCGTTACCTGAATTGAACAGGCCCCGAGTCAAATGGCTCGGGGCCTTTTTCATGCTCGCTGAACAGCTCAGCGGTACAACACTTTCTCCGCCAACTCATCCGCCACCCGTGCCGGCGAGCGCTTCTCGGCCTGTGCATGGGCGAACACTTCGGTCAGGCGCGAGCAGATTTTCGACAGGTGTGCGGTAATCGTCCCCAGCTCTTCACCGCGATGCTTGAGCGAGACATAGATCAAGCCACCGGCATTGATCACGTAGTCCGGCGCATAGAGGATGCCGCGTCGCTCCAGTTGATCGGCCACGTCCAGATGCGTCAGCTGATTGTTGGCCGAGCCTGCCACCGCCGAGCAACGCAGTTGCGTCACCGTGTGGCTGTTGAGCACGCCACCGAGACCGCACGGCGCAAGGATGTCGCAAGGCGTGCTGAGCAACGCGTCGTTGGCGATCGGGTGGGCATTAAGCTGCTCCATCGCCAGTTGCACCTTGCCGTGATCGATGTCGCTGACCAGCAATTCGGCGCCCGCCGCGTGCAGTTGCTCGGCGAGTGCGTAACCGACGTTGCCCAGGCCCTGAATCGCCACGCGCAGGCCCTCGAGATTGTCACTGCCCAGCCGCGCCATCGCCGTAGCGCGAATCCCGGTGAACACGCCCATCGCCGCATGCGGTGCCGGGTCGCCGGCCGAGGTGGTGCTGGTGACATGTTGGGTCTGCTGGGCGATGCAATCCATGTCCGCCACCGAGGTGCCGCTGTCGATTGCGGTGATGTAGCGACCGTCGAGCTGATTGATGCAGCGACCAAACGCTTCGAACAGTGCCGCGCGGTTTTCCACATGCGCCGGGCGCACGATCACCGCGACGCCACCGCCCTGGGCAAGACCGGCCAGCGCAGCCTTGTAGCTCATGCCTTGTGCGAGGCGAATGGCATCCTCGACCGCGGACTCGTCGTTGGGATAGGCAAGATAACGGCAACCGCCCAGGGCTGGCCCGAGACGACTGTTATGAATGGCAATGACCGCCTTCAACCCGGTGACCGGGTCAACGCTGAGGTGCAGCGATTCCAGGCGAGTGCTTTGCATGAGAGCGAACATCGGCAGGCTCCCGAATCACTTCTGGTAGACGCCAGTATAGGCTTGCGCCCAAAAATTGCTGAAGCGCACCGGAATAAGCGCCCGCCTCGACGGTGACTTTGCGGCATAACCTGGTCGGTACTGGACGAATGCCACGGACGGGGCTAAAACGAGGCATTCCCCGGAGATTCAGATGAGCCCGCGCCAACGTTTTTTCGAGTGTCTGCACCGTTCACCGCCCGCGCTGTTCGAAGCCGCGCTGTGGATGGCCGCCGAGCACGAAAAAGGCCTCGATGTCGAAGCGTTGCAGCAAGACTTCAAGGAGCTGCAGCAGCGCGTCAGCTACGGTTTGCCGATGTTGCCGGTCAGCGAACTGGCGCAGCCGTTGTTGCGGCGGATGAATGATCTGGGGTTTGCCCAGGACGATTTTCTGCCGCTGCGCCCGCAGGCGGCCTTGCTGCACAAGGTGTTGCAGACACGGCGCGGGCAGCCGTTGGCCCTGGCGCTGATTGCACTGGAGCTGGCGCGCGGTCTGGAGATTCCTTTAGTCGGGGTGAACTTCCCCGGGCATTTCCTGCTGCGAGTGCCCGGCGCCGACCATTTGCTCGACCCCTGTGGCGGACGTCGTCTGTACCCTAGCGATTGCCGTGATTTGTTGCAGCGCCAGTATGGCGCGCACCTCAAACTCAACGCCGATCACCTGGCTACCGCCACGCCGCTGCAGATGCTCCAGCGCCTGTCGCGCAACCTGCGGCAGTTGCATCTGGCGCATGAGGATTACATCGCCGCGCTGATCGATGCCGAACGCGTGCTGCAACTGGGCACTGCCAGCGCGGCCGATTACCTGGCCCGCGCCAGCCTGTACCAACGCCTCGACTGCCCGAACGCCGAGCGCTTCGATCTGGAACATGCGCTGATGCTCAGTGACGATCCGATCCAGCGCCTGCGCCTGACCGAACGCCTCGGCCACCTGCCCCCGAACTCCGTGGTCCACTAAACGCTTTTTTTGTAGGAGCGAGCCTGCTCGCGAAGCAGACGCCGCCGTTTTTCCAGTCAGACCGCATTATCGTTCTTCGCCAGCAGGCTGGCTCCCGCAGGGTTTGGCGTAAACCTATCTATCTGCATCACACAGATCACTGTAGGAGTGAGCCTGCTCGCGAAGCAGACGCCGCCGTTTTTCCAGTCAGACCGCGTTATCGTTCTTCGCCAGCAGGCTGGCTCCCACAGGAGGGTGCGTGGTGTCCGAGGGGGCGCGCACCTGAATGATCAACAGCGCCGCGATGACCGCTGGAATCGCGCAGAAGAAGAAAATCTGCGCCACCGGAATGTGCATCGCCAGCAGCATGCTGCCGAACAGCGGCCCGAGTATCGAACCGAATCGCCCAACGCCCAACGCCCAACCTGTGCCCGTGGCGCGAACGTGGGCCGGGTAGAAGTTACTGGCGAAGGCGTTCAGGGTCAGTTGTCCACCGATGATGCAGAAACCGGCCGCAAACACGCAGGCCACCAGATAACGCGGGTTGTCGTGGTTCAAACCCAGCAGAATCGTGCACACAGCCGCGCCGGCCAACACCGCACAGAGCAGCCGTACCTTGCGCTTCAGACGGTCGGCGAACCACGCCATGCAGACGGCGCCCACGGTGCCGGCGAACAGGAACATCGAGGTCACCAGGTTCGCTTCATTGAGTTTCAGGCCGCTTTCCAGCAGCAACGTCGGCAGCCAGCTGATCATGAAATACAACAGAATCAGGCTGACAAAAAATGTCGCCCAGATCAGCAGGGTCGGCCGTGCGTAGCCGTTGCGGAACAATTCGACCACCGTCAGTTTGCTGCCTTGCTCGCGTTCGTTCTGCTCAACCGAAGCGGCCGGCGGTTGCCAGTCCGGCAGCATCCGCGCAGTGACCTTGCGCAAGCGCGTATAGGGCGGTGAGTCGCGCAGCAGACGCGGCAGCGATTCGGGCAGCATCCACCACAGGAACGGAAACAGCAGCAGCGGCGTCACGCCACCGGCGAGAAACACCGCTTGCCAGCCGAAGCGGTCGATGAATCCCGCCGCGACAAACCCACCCGCCGCCCCCCCGAAGGAAAAACCACAGGCCGCCAACGTCACCATCAACGTGCGCAGACGCGGTGGCGAGTATTCCGACATCAGGGCCATGGCACTGGGCATTGCCCCACCCATGCCGATGCCGCAGATGAAACGCGCGATCATCAGGGTGTTCAGGGAATTGGCGAACACCATCAGCACCGTCAGGCTGGCGTAGATCAGCACGCACGCGAGCAAAATCCGCCGCACGCCAAAGCGGTCGGCCAACGGTGTCACGGCGAGCGAACCGAGGGTCAAGCCCAACAGGTTGGCGCTGAAAACAGGCCCGAACGCGGCTTTTTCCAGCCCCCAGTCCTGCGCCAGTGCTGGCACCACGTAACCCAGCACCTGGGCGTCATACCCGTCAGTGACCAGCAGCAAGGCGAGGAGGATCAAGAGCAACCACTGATAGCGGGACACAGGACGGGCGTCGAGTGCCGCCCGGAAGCTGGCAATCTGGTTGTGCATCGCAAGGTACCTGTTTTGTTTTTATGATTTTTCAGGTGCAACACGGACAATGTGTGGGAGCGGGCTTGCTCGCGAATGCGGTTTGTCAGCCAACATCCCCGTATCTGACACTCCGCATTCGCGAACAAGTCCGCTTCCACATTGGAGTAGCGTGATGCTTTAAGGGGTATCCGGCTGGTTGGCCGGATGCGCCTTGATGAATGCCGGATGCTCAGCCGCCAGCGCCGCCACCCGACGAATCCGTGGGTAAGCTTCCAGCGAAACATTGAAGCGCTCGGCCGCATACAACTGCGCAATCAGATAGACGTCCGCCACACACGGCCACTCGCCGAAACAGAAACCGCTGTCACCGATCAACTGCTCCACTGTCGCCAATCCTTGACCGATCCAGTGCGCAATCCACTCCACCACCTGCGGCTCTTCGTGCCCCGACTGACGCAGGCGATTGAGCACGCTGACGTTGTGCAGCGGATGCACGTCGCAACCGATCACCGCCGCCACACCGCGCACATGGGCGCGGGCGGCGAGGTCTTCGGGCAACAACGGCCGTTGTGGATAACGCTCTTCCAGGTACTCGATGATCGCCGGCGACTGAATCAGCAACTCGCCTTCATCGGTGCGCAAGGCCGGCACCCGGCCTTGCGGGTTGATCGCCAGATAGGCCGCCTGCCGATGCTCGCCACCGGGCGGCGCGATCAGGTTGACCGGCAGCGCGGTGTAGTCGAGCCCCTTCAGCGCCAGGGCAATGCGCACCCGATATGACGAAGTGGAGCGGTAGTAAGTGTAGAGATCCATAAGCCGCTCCTGTCAGCGCGCCGCCAGCACTTTGCCACGACATTCGCCGAAGCCGATCGAGGCAAAACCGTCACGGGCGCAACGCGCGCGCAGGATGATTTCATCACCGTCTTCGAGGAATTTGCGCACTTCGCCGGAGGCCAGTTCGACCGGCTTTTTGCCGCCCTCGGTGATTTCCAGCAGGCTGCCGAACTGACCGCTTTGCGGACCGGACAAGGTGCCCGAACCAAACAGGTCACCGGCCTGCAACTGGCATCCGTTGACGCTGTGGTGCGCGACCATTTGTGCGACAGTCCAGTACATGTAGCGGGTGTTGCTCAGGGTCAGGCGATGGGCCGGCAGGTTCTGCTCGCGCATGGCTTCGGTGAGCAGCAGTACTTCCAGCTCGATATCGAAGGCGCCACCCGCCTGGTCGCGCTTGTCGAACAGATACGGCAACGGCTGCGGATCACCTTCAGGACGCGCCGGTTGCGCAGTACGGAATGGCTCCAGCGCTTCAGCTGTCACCACCCAGGGCGACACACTGGTGATGAAACTCTTGGACAGGAACGGCCCAAGCGGCTGGTATTCCCAGGCCTGGATATCGCGGGCCGACCAGTCGTTGAGCAGGCAGAAACCGGCGATGTGCTCAGCAGCGTCACCAATGGCAATTGAATCGCCCATTTCGTTGCCCTGACCGATCCAGATGCCCAGCTCCAGTTCGTAGTCCAGGCGTGCGCAAGGGCCGAACGTCGGCTCGCTCGCACCAGCCGGCAACGTCTGGCCTTTCGGGCGGCGTACGTCGGTGCCGGAGGCACGTACCGTCGAGGCGCGACCGTGATAACCGATCGGTACGTGCTTGTAGTTCGGCAGCAGCGGGTTGTCGGGACGGAACAGTTTGCCGACATTTTGGGCGTGCTCGATGCCCACATAGAAGTCGGTGTAATCGCTGATGCGCGCCGGCAGGTGCATCTGGCAATCGGTAGCCAGTGGCAGCAGTTTTGCGCCCTGGGCTTCGATAGCGCCGCGGTGGCTGCTGCCCTCGCTGAACAATTCCAGCAAGCGCGAGCGCAAGGCTACACGGGCTTCGCGACCGAGGTCGAAGAAGGCGTTCAACAGACCGCCGTGCATGGCTTCGACCGCACTGCGAGCGGCGCCGTCGAACAGGCCGGCTTCGAGCGCCACCTGCAGATCGAAAATGTGATCACCGATCGCTACACCGGCGCGCGGCGCCGAGCCTTTGAGGCTGAAAACGCCCAGCGGCAGGTTCTGCAACGGGAAATCTGTATGGCCGTTGGCCGAAGCAACCCAGCTGCGGGTGATGGAATTCTGAGTCATGGGTTATCTCCGGGTCGGGTCGAACGTGGCGGGCAGCGTGGCCCAGCAGGCGTCGTAATTGGATTGCAGTTGCGGGCAGTCGAGGGCGAAACGGCTTGGGCGCAGCACCTGACTGGTTTCGAACATGAAGGCCATGGTGTTGTCTATTTTCGCCGGCTTGAGCTCGGCGTTGATCGCTTTGGTGCAGGTTTCGCCGTCCGGGCCATGGGCGCTCATGCAGCTGTGCAGGGACGCACCGCCGGGCACGAAGCCTTCAGCCTTGGCGTCGTACTCGCCCTGGATCAGGCCCATGAATTCGTTCATCAGGTTGCGGTGGAACCACGGCGGACGGAAGGTGTTCTCCGCCACCATCCAGCGCGGCGGGAAGATCACGAAGTCGAGATTGGCAAGGCCATGCACGCTGGTCGGCGAGGTCAGCACGGTGAAGATCGAAGGATCCGGGTGATCGAAACTCACGGTGCCGATGGTGTTGAAACGACGCAGATCGTATTTGTACGGCACGTTATTGCCGTGCCAGGCGACCACGTTCAGCGGCGAATGATCGAGCTCGGTCCCCCACAACTGGCCGAGGAATTTCTGCACCAGCGTCGTCGGCTGCTGCAGGTTTTCATAAGCGGCAACCGGGGCCAGGAAGTCTCGCGGATTGGCCAGACCGTTGCTGCCGATCGGCCCCAGGTCCGGCAGGCGCAGCGGTGCGCCATGGTTCTCGGCCATGTAGCCACGGGCCTGCGCATCGAGCAGTTCGACGCGGAACTTCAAACCGCGCGGCAGCACGGCGATCTCCAGCGGCGCCACGTCCAGCACACCGAGTTCGGTGGCAATGCGCAGCCGTCCCAGTTGAGGCACCAGCAGCAGTTCGCCGTCGGCGTTGTAGAACACCCGCTCCATCGAGCGGTTGGCGGCGTAGTTATAGATACTGATGCCGGCAGGCTTTTCCGCCGCCGAGTTGGCGACCATGCCAACCAGGCCGTCGATGAAATCGGTCGGCTCGTCGGGCATCTTCAGCGGATTCCAACGCAGGCGATTGGGGGTCACCTCACCCAACGGCCCACCGGCCAGTTGCCGCTCAAGTTTGACGAACGCCGGATGATTGGCCGACGGCTGAATCCGGTACATCCAGGTGCGCCGCGCTTCGCTGCGGGTCATGGTGAACGCGGTGCCGGAGAGCAATTCGGTGTACAGACCGTACGGGGCTTTTTGTGGCGAGTTCTGGCCGATGGGCAAGGCGCCGGGCAACGCTTCACTGCTGAATTCGTTGCCGAAACCGGACTGGTACGCCAGCTCCGACGCGTTTGAATCGAGGTTCATGGAGCCTCCTGAACAGGGAGTCGGCAGTGGCCCATCACTCTGGCTCAGAGGTTTCGGCACGCCGGGGTTGTTATTGTCGTAATTCGATTACGCATAACGTAATTTGCTCGCTATCCAGCGTCAAGCTATAAAGACGCCCATTCGTTTTCGGATCCCGGCCGCACCATGGAAAAAACCAGCGACAGCAACGGCAAACAGAAAGTCCGCTCCGCCGAGGTCGGCACCGACATCCTCAAGGCTCTGGCCGAGTTGTCGCCCTCCACCTCGCTGTCGCGTCTGGCCGAACATGTGCAGATGCCGGCAAGCAAGGTGCACCGCTATCTTCAGGCACTGATCGCCAGCGGCTTTGCCGAACAGAACGCCGCCACCAACCATTACGGCCTCGGCCGTGAAGCGCTGCGCGTGGGCCTGGCCGCGCTTAACAGTATGGACGTGCTCAAAGTCGCCGCCCTGCCCTTATCCGAGTTGCGCGACGAGTTGAATGAAACCTGCTTTTTGGCGGTATGGGGCAATCAGGGCGCGACCGTGGTGCACATCGAACCCGCAGTGCGCGCGGTGACAGTGGTTACGCAACTGGGTTCGGTGCTGCCATTGCTCAGTTCGTCCACCGGGCTGGTGTTCAGCGCCTATCTGCCGCATCGGGAAACCGATGAATTGCGCGAGCAGGAAATCGCCGTCGCCGGCCATCCGCTGGCCAACGAAAAAATCTATGCGGATCTGTGTGAACAGATCCGCACCCGCAGCCTGCATCATGTGCACGGTTTGCTGATGCCGGGCGTGGATGCATTGTCGGCCCCAGTGTTCAACGCGGTGGGACAGATCGCCGCCGTGCTGACCATCGTCGGCCCGACCTCGCTGTTCCACGCCGACGAAAACGGCCCTGCTGCCCAGCGCTTGCTGGCAGCGGCGCGTGCGGTCAGTTGGCGAATGGGCTACCAGGCCGACGACCTGCGACCTTGACGCAAAGGCCGCCATCCATTCAGTGATGCACCGCCGCAGCCGGACACGACTGTTGCATGCCCCGTAACAGTGCATGTCCGGAATCGCTATTTTTCCTTCGGGCTCAAGTCCTTATTCTGAGCGGGCTTTCACGGCACATGCCGCAAAGCACGAAGCCCCTGGCCGCTGAGCAATTCGCGCCATGCGCCGACCGATTTCAGATGAGTCGAATCGTCGATTTATCGCCCCGGTGTTCACTGACGTTGATTTGTAGCTCCTTGATCCAACGTCTTACCTTGGCCGCTGCGTTTGCAGCGGCCTTTTTTATGCCTGCTGAAAAGCAGGCATCCCGTCCTACAAGAAATATCCGAAGATTCCATCAGAAACTTCTTATTGCAAAGAAGTACAGGACCCCGCCCTTTTCCAAAGCCTCGAAAGTTCATTCAAGACAACAAGCATTAACTCACGAACTTATCAGACTTCTTAACTCAGGCTTTGTTGTAACTTAAAACGATTCAAACATCCTCTGACAACAAGGGTCGCTTGTCAGCGGCATGGCTATGCCACAGCACCACAACTTCATTACGCACATTCAAAAGGATATGAATATGCAAAACCCACCGAAGCCGCCCAATACTTCCAGGCCAGGTTTTCTTGAAATCGATACCGCACTCGAAATAAAAGGTGTGGCGCCTGACCATATGCGGCCTGGCCCACGCACTTCGAATGACAATCGCGCCGGTCCAATCGGTCACGGCGTTAGTGCCTACAATCAGAACCTGCAAAAAATACGTACAACTAATCAGGCACTCGAGCAGGACTATCAAAACAGACTTGGCCAACTACCTAATGCCATTGAAAGCGAACTTGCAACCGTCCGATCCCAAGGCGCCACTCATCCACTGGCACCCGTGCAGTCCATCATCAGGGAGCTTGGCGTACTGCACACACTGGCCCAACGCAAGGCAAACGAGTTTCACCGCAAGACGGTGACAGCCCATGAGTTTTATGGCGGCGATCCATTCAATCGGCATGTCAACGAATTCATGGTCAAAGCCACGACGATGGAGAAATGGCCGGGGCCCAATGGCATCGCCATGCAAGCGCTGCAAAGGTCGCTGCAGGCAGCCAATGATGCCCGCGTGGCGGCCCACGTTCTGCAGTCACTCAACCAGCGCACGACCGACCTGCAAAATACCCTGGCGATGTTGCAAGCGGCGGAACAGTCGCGACTGGCGGCAGAACGTATTGCCGCCGAACAGGCCCGAATCCAGGCCCAAGCCAAAGCGCAGGCCGAGGCGCTGGCTCAGTTGCAGGCTCGCGAAAACGCGCGGCTTGCAGCTTTGGCCGAAGCAGAACGGCAGGCGGAATTGCTCAGGATCGAAGCTGAGCGACTGAAACTCGATCGGCAACTGGCAACACTTGAAATCCGCAGCGTCTTTCCTGCTTCAGCCATTGCTACTTCGGGCCCGAGCTTTGCTATCGCCGCGACGGCCATAACACTCTCACCCGAAAAAGGCCTCGCGATACAAACGGCATTGCGCTCTGCCGTGCAAATCGTCACTGCAGCCAGCACTGCAGCGTTGGGCTCAGCGCTCCTCGGTTTCGCGGCACTGCTGATGCCATCTCGATTGGGTAACGGCGAACGCTTCGTGATGAGCGTGCCGCTCGCAGAACTGACAATGGAAAACACCGAGACCCTGCGAGAGATCGCCGATCGTCAGGGCTCCGTGGATCTTCCAGTAGGACTGGGCTTCAGATCCATCGGCAGCGGCACAGAAGTGTTCGCTGTTACCACCGACGGATTCGACCTTCATACAGATGTTCCCGTGCTGAGCGCCGACTACAACGGGCAGAGCGATCTTTACCAGATTGCCATGCCGGGTTCGCCTGACGATTTCCTGACCTGGACGCCAGCAGTCACACCGGACAACAGTTCCACTCTCCTGCCGTCCGCTGAAACGCCGATCACGCCATACAGCGGCGCCTCGATCATTCCCATTGAAGGACGCCTGGATCTGCATCCCATCGTAGTGGAGGGCTGGGAGCGTTTCATCATCGTCTTTCCGGACGACTCGGGGATTGCACCGCTGTATGTGGTGTTCAGCAGTCCATATGAGGGTGCCACCGTCAAAGGTAAATTCAGTGGCCGAGCATTCAATCCGGAGCAAGCGGGTGGATCGATACTTGATCTGGATTGGCGTGCGACTGCCATTACTCGCAAAGGGATCGATGCGGTAAAACTGCACACCGCCCGCTTAAGCCAATCGGATGCCAACGACATCATGATTGAACGTCTGGAAAAAATACTGGGTGGGTACTGGGAGATTACTGATACAGACTTGCGCTACTACACTCATGAAATAAGAGAACTTGAGCGTTACAGGGTATTCGGTTACAGCGACGAAACATCACCTTCCGACCAGTCCCCAATATGGAACAACGCGCACACGGCGACCTTGGAAGACTACAAGCTCGGCAGCGAACTGACACTTCTCTATACCGAGGGCGCCATTAATGCGATGAATATGCAAGATCAAAGAGAATACGAAAAAGACATCAGGAGTTTTGGCCAATGAACACTGTCGAAAAAATAATCAGAAATGAGCCCGTGTCCGAGGTAATTTCACTCTTTGCCCTGATGTGGCCGGCGATGCGCATTGACAATATGTATGGACGATATCGCACCGAGGTAATTTCAGAAGGCATATTGATGGACACTTACAACTCGCTATTCAAAAACGGAGTACTTTCTATTGATGCGAATGGGAAAACCGTTAAAGGTCCGAACTGGATAGCACCGACGTTCGTGACGGAAAAGCGCTACGAGTAATCAACAAGAAGCCACCCGGCAATTATCTGGAAGCCGGGTGGCCCTGCATGCCTAAAGCGAATACTTCTGCAAATTCGCCATCATTTCCTTCAACGCCTCGATATTGTCCTTCGGGTGCGCAGCGCCTTCGAAGTCGCAGATCTGCTGCCAGCGCGCCGCCACATCTTCCGGCGAGAAACCCACCCGAGGATCGAACCCGGCGCCGAGGCTGCGCTCCCAGCGCACCTTGCCCATCCAGCCACCTCCGACTTCGAACAAACCGGACGTTTCCTGGCACTGCTCGCTGGCCAGGTACACCACCAGCGGGCTGACCAGTTCTGGCTTGAGCTGTTCGAACACTTGCGGCGGGATCAGGCCTTCGGTCATGCGCGTGCCGCCAGTGGGCGCGATGGCGTTGACCAGGATGTTGTTCTTTCGACCTTCGATGGCCAGGGTTCGGGTCAGCCCGTAAAGGCCGAGTTTGGCCATGCCGTAGTTGGACTGGCCGAAGTTGCCGTAGATGCCCGAGGTCGAAGCGGTGAAGATCACCCGGCCATAGTTTTGCTCGCGCAGGTGCGGCCATGCGGCACGAGTCACTTTGTAGGCGCCTTCAACGTGAACGCGATAGACCAGATCCCAGTCGGCGTCATCCATCTTGTGGAAGGTCTTGTCGCGCAGAATTCCGGCGTTGTTCACCACCACATCGACACGACCGAAGGCATCGAGGGCGTTCTGCACCAGTTTGTCGCCGTCGGTGACCGAGTCGTGGTTGGCCTCGGCGATACCGCCGGCCTGACGAATTTCCGCCACCACGCGATCAGCGGCAGAGGCGTTGGCACCTTCACCCTGGGTCGAGCCGCCAAGGTCGTTGACCAGCACTTTGGCGCCGTGCCGGGCGAACAGCAAAGCGTGCGCCCGACCCAGGCCACCACCGGCTCCGGTGACGATCACGACTTTATCTTCGAAGCGTACGGACTCATTCATCGGGGGCAACTCCAGCAGGCCGAGGGACAATGACCCCGAGTGTCAGGCACGGGGCTTTGGGTCACAACGAACACGGCTGGGGCTGAATGGTGGGCGATAAGGCAGGGGGATGATGAGCAGCGTGGCGGGAGGAGCAAACTCCTCCCGGTGTCATCACGAGCACGCGACCTTGCGCGGCGGCAACTCCAGGCGCTCGCGAAACGCCAGATAATGCTTGAGCACCTGAACCGGCGCTTCGATCTGCGGGTAGTGGCCGATGCCCGGTAACAACACCGTGTCGGCGTCAGCAATCAACTCGCGGTAACGCTTGACCATGTGCGCACCGGAGATCGGATCGACTTCGCCATCGATCACCCGCAGCGGCACTTCATCGCGCTGCATGGCCGTCACCCAGCGGTCGCGCTGCACCCGGCGCTCGGGAATGTAGCTGATCAGCTTGTGCATGATGCGCGGACCGCGATGGGTCTCGATCAGGCTCCAGAAATCATCCAGCTCGCTTTCCGTGGGGCTGGTCTGCGGACCGAAGATCTGGCGAAAACTTTTTACCAGGCCATCACGGGTGAAGGCACGGCCGATCATCCAGCCCAAAGGGCTGAGCAACAGCTTTTGCATCAGCACCGGGCGATGGGTTTCCGGGAACAGCCCGCCGTTGAGGAACACGCAACTGGCGACTTCGATCTGGTTTTCGTAATGCCGGGCAAGCAACTCCTGGGCAACGCTGTCGCCGTAATCGTGGGCCAGCACATGGATCGGTTGTTCGACCTGCAGATGCACCAACAACGCTTGCTGCAGGTCGGCCTGTTCCAACAGGCTGTAGCTGTGATTCAACGGTTTGGCCGAATCACCGAAACCGAGCATGTCGCAGGCAATCACCCGATAACGCTGGGCCAGTGGCTGCCACAGGTAATGCCAGTCCCAACTGGCCGTCGGGAAACCGTGGATCAGCAGCAGCGGCTCACCCTGCCCCGCCGTCCAGTAACGGATCGACTGGCCACGAAAGACAAACGTCCGGCTGCGTTTGCGCCAGACACACAGAGGAATCTCGGCAAGAGGCATCAGAGTTTATATCCGGGGTCTTGTTTATCGAGTTTGCGCAGCAGCGCCGGCCAGGCCAGCGCGCCACCCATGCCTTGAGCACTTTTGGTGACGCCGGCAATCATCGCTTTGGCGCCCGCGAGAATCTGCGGTTCGATGGCGATCAGTTCAGCGCCACCGGTCTGCGCCATGACCTGAATGTCACAGGCGCGCTGGAAGGTGAACATCATCAGAAACGTGTCGGCGATGGTGCCGCCACAGGTCAGCAACCCGTGGTTGTGCAGCATCAGGAAATTGTTCTCGCCCAGATCGGCTTGCAAGCGGGCCTTTTCTTCGTGATTCAGCGCCACGCCTTCATAGGCGTGACAGGCCAGGCTCGACAGCACGAACAGCGACTGCTGACTGATCGGCAGCACGCCCTGCTTTTGCGCCGACACTGCGACACCCGAGGCGGTGTGGGTATGCAGCACACACACCACATCGTGCCGCACTTCGTGCACGGCGCTGTGAATGGTGTAACCGGCGGGATTGATTTCATAAGGGCTGTCCATGAGCTTGTTGCCGGCCTGATCGACTTTGACCAGGCTCGACGCGGTGATCTCATGGAACATCAAGCCGAACGGATTGATCAGGAAATCTTCGGTGCCCGGGACCTTGGCGGAAATGTGGGTGAAGATCAGATCGTCCCAGCCATGCAGCGCGACCAGACGATAACAGGCGGCGAGATCGACCCGGGTCTGCCATTCCGCGGCACTGACCTGGTCTTTGACATTAAGGGACGATTGGACGGGGGCTACGCTCACTGTATGCACCTCTGCGTTCTTGTTGTCTGGCACGTGTCAGCAGTCTAGTCAGCTCCCGGGACTCACGTAGTTGCATTGCCAGCCAGCTTGATGACTGAACGAGTCAGCAATGCAGACACCTTGGATCCATGTCAAAGCAGCGACGCCAATAAAGGTGCGGCGAACAGATTGAGCAACCCGGTCAGGACCATCACCAGCCCCGCCACCGAACCTTCTTCACCCCCCACTTCATGGGCCCGGCTGACGCCAGCACCGTGCGCGCCGACACCGAACAATGCACCACGCGCCAAGGCACTGCGCAATGGCAACCACTTGAGCAGCACCCCGCCGAGCATCGCGCCGAAGACCCCGGTGAACATCACGAACACGGCGGCCAGTTCCGGCACGCCACCCAGATCCTGCGCCAGCGGCATGGCGAACGGTGTGGTGATCGAGCGCGGCACCAGCGACATCGTTACCGAACTGTCCAGCGCCAGCGCCCTGGCCAGGCCAAACGAGGTGGCGATCGACGCGGCACTGCCAGCGAGCATGCCGAGCAGCAGCGCTGACCAATGCTGCATCAGCAACCGTCGTTGCTGCCAGATCGGTACGGCGAAGGCGACCGTGACCGGGCCGAGCACCAGCATCAACCAGTGGGTGTTGCTGGCATATTCGGCATACGCGGTGTGCAGCGGCACGGCAAGGGCCAGCAGCAACGCCGGCACCAGAATCAGCGGCGACAGCAAATAACGTCCAGTGCGCCGATAGATCCAGCGACTGAACAGGTACGCCAGCAAGGTGAAGGCGAGCCAGAACATCGGCATCAATTCAAGCTTCATGGGAACGCCTCATTCGCACGGCCAGTTCCACCGTGAACGCGGTCACCAGCATCACCATCAGGGTACTGGCAGCGATCACCAGCACGATCCGCCAGCCGTCATTGCGCAGCAGCGCGCCGTAGTCGAGCAGGCTCATCAACGCCGGAATAAAGAACAGCAGCATCTCTGCCATCAGCAGCCCCGCACCCAGTTGCAGCGCCGCCGGCTTGACCCAGCCGAAGGCGAACGCCAGCAGCAACAGCGCCATACCGATCACCCCACCGGGAATCGGCCAGGCCAGCCATGCGGCGAGTTGGCAGCCGAGCAGGTAGAGGCCGAGCAACACAGCCAGTTCGACCAACAGACGGGAAAGATGCTTGAGGGGGGCGGGTTTCATGGTTTTGGCTCCTGACAGGGGCTTATTTTACGAAGCCGACTGCCATCCCTGAAGCGAATTGTTAGACTCAACACCATTCCAAAATGGAATCAGGCAATGGAATTCAAACAGCTACGCAGTTTTGTCGAAGTCATGCATCAGGGCGGCTTTACCCAGGCGGCAAAAACCCTGCACATCAGCCAGTCGGCGGTGAGTAAACAAGTCGCGCAGCTCGAACAGAGTCTGGGCACGCCGCTACTCGAGCGGCTGGGTTCGCAACTGCGCCTGACCGCTGCTGGCAGTGTGGTGCTGCAACGCGCCGAAGGCATGTTGCGCCTGCGCAATGAACTGCTCAAGGAGCTGGATGACCTGAGCCACCTGGCGCGCGGCGAGTTGCGGCTCGGCTTGCCGTTACTGGGCAGCGACGCGCTGTTCGCCGGGTTGTTTGCCGAGTACCGGCGGCGCTATCCGAACATCAGCATTCAACTGCTTGAAGGAGGCAGTCGCAACGTTGAGCAGGCGGTGCTGAGTGGCGAACTGGAATTGGGCGGCAGCCTGTTGCCGAAAGACCCGCAATTCGACTTTCAGCCGTTCTGCGACGAGAAACTCGATGCGCTGCTGCCGGTGGATCATCCGCTGGCGGCACGTGGCGAGATCGGATTGGAGGAGTTGGCCGAGACGCCGTTCCTGCTGTATCAGCGCAGCTTCGTGCTCAACGATCGGCTGCTGCAGGCCTGCCAGCAAATGGGTTTTACACCAAAGGAAGGCGGGCGCAGCGGACAGGCGGATTTTCTCGTGGCACTGGTGGCCGCCGGGCAAGGCGTGGTGCTGCTGCCCAGCGTGGTCGCCCGGGCACTTGAGCGCCCGGGCGTGGTGCGCCTGACCTTGCGCGCGCCGGATTACCTGCGCTGGGACATCGCTTTCATCTGGCGTCAGGGCGCCTATCTGTCGAAAGCCGCCCAGGCTTGGCTGGCATTGTTGCGCGAGCGCGCAATCAGCCCTTGAGGGCGCTGATCAATTGCGCCAGCCATGGCTCGGCGTCGGTTTCCGGCGTCACGCTTTCGCTGGCGTCCAGACGCAGCATCTCCTGCACTTCGCGCACGCCCAGCTCAGCGAACAACTCGCGCAGCATCTCGCCGCCGCCACAGAAGGTATCGCCGTAACTGGCATCGCCCAGACCGATCACCGCACCCGGCAGACCGCGCCAGGCCATTGGCAACTGATCGCGAATGCTGAAATACAATGGCTGCAGGTTGTCCGGCAGTTCGCCCATGCCGGTGGTCGAAGTCACCGCAAGAAACGCTTCCGGGCCAAATGCCTGGATATCGGCCAGGCTGGCGCGTGGGTTGTAGAAGGTTTCAAAACCGGCGTCTTTCAGCAGGTTCTGCGCGTGACGGGCGACTTCTTCGGCCGTGCCGTAAACCGAGCCGGAGAGGATGGCGACTTTCATCAATCTGATCCTGAAGCTGAAAAAAATGAGCCGGGATAGTAGCAGCCCGATACAAAAGCCGCGATCCGCACTCAATTAGCGGTGATGGCCAGTAGACAGCGGCGTTGGAACTTCTAGAATGCCAGCCACCATCAACACTGAATGGATTCATTGATGATCAACGCCAGTCTGCTGCAAATGGTGATCAACGCGTCGAACGACGGGATCGTGGTCGCAGAGAAGGAAGGGGAACAGGACAACATCCTGATCTATGTGAACCCTGCCTTCGAGCGCCTGACCGGTTACACCAGCGAAGAGATTCTCTACCAGGACTGCCGTTTTCTGCAGTCCGGAGACCGCGATCAGGCCAGCCTGACGCTGATTCGCGACACGTTGCGCAATGGCGGGTCGTGCCGGGAAATCCTGCGCAACTACCGCAAGGACGGCACGCCATTCTGGAATGAACTGTCGCTTTCGACGGTGAAAAATGCCGAAGACGGCCAGACTTATTTCGTCGGCGTGCAGAAAGACGTCACAGTGCAGGTCAAGGCGCAGCAACGCGTCGCACAGCTGGAAGCGCAGGTTGCCGCCTTGCAAGCCGAACTCGCCGCGCTGAAAACGACGAACGGCGCAAACAAAACTGCGAACTAAGTGTCAGTAACTACAATCACCAATGACTTTGTAACTATTTCTTTCGAGCCAGGCCATGCAACGCGACGCACTCCTGACCCAGGATGAGCTGGATTTCATCCAGACCATGCAGCACAACCCGCAGCTCAATGTGCGGGATGCAACGTCGAGCCTGCTAGTCAATGGTGGTTCGCAGATCCGTGACCTGCTCACGCGCCTGGCCGCTCACGAACAAGTGACGATCCAGGCCAACTTCGAAAACCAGCAAATGACTTTCCCGCTGCATTTGGTGGAAGACGAATTCCACGCGTTGCACTTGCGCCTGGGCGTGCCAAGCATTTACGAGGACGGGCCGATGGTTCGCCCGTGGCGGCTGACTCTGGAAGAGCCGGTGGCGCTGGAAAACGCCAAGGGCCAACCGGGCATGATGTGGGTGCACGAGGTGTCGCACAAAGGCGTGCTGCTGGAAATGCGCAACAAGACCAAACCGCCGAAGCATTTCGCCTTGTGGTTCAGTCCTTCAGGTTATGAGCGGATTTCCCTGCGCGGCAATTTCGAGCGGGAAACCGAGCACGGCTTCTACGCCTATGAGCTGAGCCAGACTGATGCCGATGAAACCGAACGTCTGCGCCAGTTCATTCTGCAACAACACCGTCTGACCCATCCCGCCCTGCACACCTGAGTTTCAGGTATCGAGTTTGCCCGCAAGGAATTGCGTCATGCGCTGCTGCATTGTCGCCCCTTCGTTACCCAGGCAGCCGATTGAAGAACCGGCCAATGCGTCTTGCGCCAGGTCTGCCGCATCCCCAGCCAGCAACAACTGACAATCGAGACTCAGCGCCAGCCGATTCAGACGTCGCGGCAGCTCCGTCGTCGGTGCATGGTTGGAAAACAGCACCAGCGCCTGGGGTTTGATCTTCTCGCAGACCAGCGTCAATTCGTCGAACGGCTGCCCCGTCGTCAGCACGCGCACACCGGTTTCTCCACCGCTGAGAAACAGCGCAGCCACCAACAACTCGAGTTCACGGCACTCCCCGGCCAGGTCACTGACGATGATCCTGCGCGGCTGCGACTTGCGTAACACCATGATCCGCCCCAGGACCCGGGTACGCAGGAAGCCATCGAGAAACAGCCATTCACTGGTTTGCCCGAAGGCTTCAAGATGCTGGAGCAGGCGTCGCCACAGCGGCAGCACTATGCCCTGAAACACCACCGGCAACGGGTAGGAAGCAAAGATCTGCGAGTAGACCCGATCCAGTTCCAGATCGTCGAAAGCGCTGACCGCGCACTGCATCTGGTCTTGCCATTGTTGATAGTCCGCCGTCACCTGGTCATCGGAAATGATGTGCGCCAGTGCCTTCAGCGGCTCGGTCTTGGCCAGAATCTTGCCAACCTTGCTGACCGCCACTCCACGGTCGATCCACTCGACAATGCTGCGCACACGCTCAATATCGGTCATCGAATACAGCCGATGCCCACTTTCGGTGCGTACCGGCTCAATCAAACCGTAGCGACGCTCCCATGCCCGCAGCGTGACCGGATTCACCCCGGTCAGCCGTGACACTTCACGAATGGGGAACAGCTCTTCACGCTCGAGCGCGACAGATGCCTGCGAGGCAGGGTTAACGTCCGTGATAACAGCCATTTGCAGGTGAGTCCGCTCGATTGATTTGGATCCCATTCTACATCCGATGCACGTCATCGGTTCAACCCATGAACAGAGACGAAAGTCTCTGAAACTGTCATCAAAATCAGGAATAATCCTTGCTTGTTGAAAAGCGCAGGCACCTACCCCCAGCCTGCGTATTGCGAAACTCCTACCCGGAGCGACGCACTCGGAAATACGGAGATACACAATGTCTACTTCCCCTGTCACGCTGATGGTTGCGCGTCGCGTCGCCGACGGCCGCTATCAGGACCTGATTGCCTGGCTGCGCGAAGGCGAACAACTGGCCACTGACTTTCCCGGTTACCTGGGTTCCGGCGTGCTCGCTCCGCCGCCCGGTGACAACGAATTCCAGATCATTTTCCGCTTCGTCGACGAGCACACCCTGCACGCCTGGGAGCACTCGGCCTCGCGCACCGCCTGGCTGACGCGGGGCAGCGATCTGTTTGCGCATCCCAAAGAGCATCGGGTCAGCGGCATCGAAGGCTGGTTCGGCGCAGCAGGCCAGCGACCACCGCGCTGGAAACAGGCCGTGGCGATCTGGCTGGCGTTCTTCCCGGTGTCGCTGCTGTTCAACTTTGTCCTCGGGCCCTTGCTCGGCGAGTTGAGCCTGTTGCCTCGCGTATTGATCAGCACGGCGTGCCTGACACCGCTGATGGTTTATTTCTTTATTCCGCTGTCGACACGGTTGCTGGCCGGTTGGCTGAACAGCGTTCCGGCACGTCGACTGCCTGTTGAACCGGTCTCTCAAAACCGTTGAGATTCCATGTGGGAGCGGGCTTGCTCGCGAAAGCGGTGTGGCATTCAACAATGCCGATGACTGATACACCGCTTTCGCGAGCAAGCCCGGCTCCCACAAAAGCACAACACCCGTCTTGCGATAGGTCGGCAACCCGCGTCGCTGTTATAGTTTTGCTCTCACCGCGACGCGAGCCGTTCATGACCACTTCTTCCGCCCCGATCCTCATTACCGGTGCCGGCCAGCGTGTCGGCCTGCACTGTGCGCGGCGCCTGCTCGAAGACGGCCATCGCGTCATCTTCACTTACCGCAGCGAACGTCCGGGCGTGCAAGCCCTGCGTGATCTTGGCGCTGTCGGGGTGTTCGCGGACTTTTCCAGCGAAGCCTCCATTCTTGCCTTCATCGAAGAATTGAAAACCCATACCGACAACCTGCGCGCCATCATCCACAACGCTTCCGAGTGGCTGGCGGAAACTGTGGACAACGAAGCCGACGCCTTTGTGCGCATGGTCAACGTGCACATGCTCGCGCCCTACCTGATCAATCTGCACTGCGCCGACCTGCTCAAGCGCTCGACGCCTGCAGACATCATCCACATCAGCGACGACGTCACCCGCAAGGGCAGCAGCAAGCACATCGGTTATTGCGCCAGCAAGGCCGGGCTCGACAGCCTGACCCTGTCCTTCGCCGCGCGTTATGCGCCAGTGATCAAGGTCAACGGCATTGCGCCGGCCCTGCTATTGTTCAATCCCGACGACGACGCGGCGTACCGTGCCAAGGCCCTGGCGAAATCCGCGCTGGGCATCGAGCCCGGCAGCGAAGTGATCTACCAGAGCCTGCGCTATCTGCTCGACAACCCCTATGTCACTGGCACGACCCTGACCGTCAACGGCGGACGGCACGTCAAATAAGCTGCTGCGCGAGGACCTCCCATGACCCGTTCCCTGCCCGAGAATTACCGCGAGATCCTGATCGGCCTCGGTGAAGACCCCGACCGCGAAGGCCTGCTCGATACGCCCGTGCGCGCGGCCAAAGCCATGCAATACCTGTGTCATGGCTACGAACAGAGTGTGGATGAGATCGTCAACGGCGCGCTGTTCGCCTCCGACAGCGACGAGATGATCATCGTCGCCGACATCGAGTTGTACTCGTTGTGCGAACATCACCTGCTGCCCTTCATCGGCAAGGCGCATGTGGCTTATATTCCAACGGGCAAGGTGCTGGGGCTGTCGAAGATCGCGCGGCTGGTGGACATGTTCGCCAGGCGCCTGCAGATTCAGGAAAACCTCACCCGGCAAATCGCCGATGCAGTACAGCAAGTCACCGATGCCGCCGGTGTTGCGGTGGTCATCGAGGCCCGGCACATGTGCATGATGATGCGCGGCGTCGAGAAACAGAATTCGACCATGAACACCTCGGTCATGCTCGGCGCGTTCCGCGACTCGAGCAACACCCGCCAGGAGTTCCTGCAATTGATTGGACGGAGCAAGTAAATGTCACAACTTCAACCGGGAATGGCGCGCATCCGGGTCAAGGATCTGCGCTTGCGCACCTTTATCGGGATCAACGAGGACGAGATCCTCAACAAACAGGACGTGCTGATCAACCTGACCATCCTGTACGCCGCGCAGGAAGCGGTGCGTGACAACGACATCGATCACGCACTGAACTACCGCACCATCACCAAGGCGATTATCGCCCACGTGGAGGGCAATCGCTTTGCGTTGCTCGAACGTCTGACCCAGGAGTTGCTGGATCTGGTGATGACCAACACCGCCGTGCTGTACGCCGAAGTCGAAGTCGACAAGCCGCATGCACTGCGATTTGCCGAGTCGGTGTCGATTACCCTCGCCGCCAGCCGCTGAGTGCGTCTGGCGCTTCAAGCGTCAGACTTTTATCATCCGCGCCACGATTTGACTGCACAGAGCCCATCATGACCGAGCAACAACGCCTCGAACTCGAAGCCGCCGCCTTCCGCCGGCTGGTCGCCCACCTGGACAGCCGCAAGGATGTGCAGAACATCGACCTGATGAACCTTGCCGGTTTCTGCCGCAACTGCCTGTCCAAGTGGTACAAGGCCGCCGCCGATGAACAGCAGATCGAGGTCAGCCTCGACGACGCCCGTGAAGTGGTATACGGCATGCCCTACGCCGAGTGGAAAGCCCAATACCAGCAAGAAGCCAACGCCGACCAACAGGCGGCGTTCGCCAAAGGAAAACCCAATGAGTGATTTGAACACCCTGCGCGCCAGCCTCAAGAGCGGCGAACACGTTTTCGCCGACACCCTGGCCTTCATCGCCGCCGGTTACGACTACCAGCCGCAAGCATTCAACAACGGCGGCGTGGAAAACGCCGCCGGGCAGAACGAAGGTTCGTGCAAGACGTTGGGTCTGGCGCTGCTGGAAGGCCTGAGCGATGAGGAAGCGCTGCTGGCATTCGGCGAGCATTACCGCTCGGTACTGGCGACGCCTGAAGGCAGCGACCACGGCAACATTCGGGCGCTGATCCAGCACGGTCTGGCTGGCGTCAAATTCACCGCCCAACCCCTGACCCGCCGCTGATTTCAGTCGCAGCCCCAATCGCCCGCTCCCACACTGGTCAGGCGGTGTAGCTGAAAATGAGGGCATAAAAAAACCGGCCGAAGCCGGTTTTTTTGTATCTGCGATTTAGAACGAAGCGTTCTGCAGACCGTCCAGGTAACGCTCGGTGTCCAGTGCCGCCATGCAGCCGGCGCCGGCCGAGGTGATGGCCTGACGGTAAACGTGGTCAGCCACATCACCGGCGGCGAAGATGCCTTCGACGCTGGTTGCAGTGGCGTTGCCGTCACGGCCGCCCTGCACCACCAGGTAACCGTCTTTCAGAGTCAACTGGCCTTCGAACAGCGAAGTGTTCGGAGTGTGGCCGATAGCGATGAACACGCCGTCGACCTTGATTTCGTCGAAGCTGCCATCGTTGTTCTTCAGGCGCGCACCGGTCACGCCCATGTTGTCGCCCAGCACTTCATCGAGGTTGGCGTTCAACTTGAGGATGATCTTGCCTTCGGCCACGCGGGCGTTGAGCTTGTCGATCAGGATCTTCTCGGCGCGGAAGGTTTCGCGACGGTGGATCAGGGTCACGGTGCTGGCGATGTTGGCCAGGTACAGCGCTTCTTCAACAGCGGTGTTGCCGCCGCCCACCACAGCCACTGGCTTGTTGCGGTAAAAGAAACCGTCGCAGGTTGCGCAGGCCGAAACGCCTTTGCCCATGAACGCTTCTTCCGACGGCAGGCCCAGGTAGCGAGCGCTGGCACCGGTGGCGATGATCAGCGCATCGCAGGTGTAGGTCGCGCTGTCGCCGGTCAGGGTGTATGGCTTGGCGGCGAAGTCCACGGCGTTGATGTGATCGAAAACGATCTCGGTTTCAAAACGCTCGGCGTGCTCGCGCATCCGCTCCATCAGTGCCGGGCCGGTCAGACCGTGCACGTCGCCCGGCCAGTTGTCGACTTCGGTGGTGGTGGTCAGTTGACCGCCAGCCTGCATGCCGGTGATCAGCAGTGGCTTGAGGTTGGCACGGGCGGCGTAGACCGCAGCGCTGTAACCGGCAGGGCCGGAACCGAGAATAATCACTCGCGAATGACGGACTTCAGACATGACCTGCTCCTGTTGACCGGGCCGAAAGACTGGCGCGGAACGCCGGACTGCCGGCGGGAATAAAAAAGGACTGTGGATAACCTTGGGGAAGGCATGAGCTCGACAGTCCTGTAAAAAGTTGGGTGCAGCGTATCGAGGGGGGCAAGATTAAGGAAATACGGTTTAACAATCCAGCTCATAGGTGGTCTCTATGCGCAGACACTGACGAGATGGACGTCTTTGTTACAGTCAATGTCGATCGCTCTGCCGCGCTTTCGCACGTGTTGCAAAGCCGGTAAGGTCGGCGCGTTTTCCCTTGCTCGGAGCACCCTATGCCCGCCCCTGTCCTGTCCGGCCCGCAATACCTGCGCGAAGGCCTCAAACTGGTCCTCAGCCCCGGCCTGCGCCTGTTTGTGTTGCTGCCGCTGGCGATCAACCTGGTGCTGTTCGTCGGATTGATCTATCTGGCCGGCCATCAGTTCAGCCTGTGGGTCGACAGCCTGATGCCGTCGCTGCCCGACTGGCTGAGCTTCCTCAGCTACATCCTCTGGCCGCTGTTCGTGGTGCTGGTGGCACTGATGGTGTTTTTCACCTTCACCATGCTGGCCAACGTCATCGCCGCGCCGTTCAACGGCTTTCTCGCGGAAAAGGTCGAAGTGGTGGTGCGCGGCACCGACGACTTCCCGGCGTTCAGCTGGGGCGAACTGATCGCGATGATCCCGCGCACCCTCGCCCGGGAAATGCGCAAACTCGGCTACTTCCTGCCGCGAGCGATCGGCCTGTTCATCCTCTCGTTCATCCCGGTGGTGAACATCGTCGCCGCGCCGCTGTGGCTGCTGTTCGGCGTGTGGATGATGGCGATCCAGTACATCGACTACCCGGCAGACAACCACAAACTGGGCTGGAACGAGATGCTCGCCTGGCTGCGCCAGAAACGCTGGCAGAGCATGAGCTTCGGCGGCATCGTCTATCTGGTGCTACTGATCCCGGTGGTCAACATCCTGATGATGCCAGCCGCTGTAGCGGGTGCGACGTTGTTCTGGGTGCGTGAACGCGGTGCGGAGAACCTCGTCACCCAGCGCTGAGCCGGTCACGGACAGCCCGGTCACAAATCCATCATCCGAACGTCACAGGCACGACATGGCCTCAGCCGACACTGAGGTCATGACGACAGCTCTACATATCACCCTGATCAGCGAAACCTTCCCACCGGAAATCAACGGGGTGGCCAATACCCTTGGCCGCTTGTGCGATGGATTGCGCGCGCGTGGGCATCAGGTGGAGCTGGTGCGGCCGCGTCAGGCGGGCGATCCGCAGCGCACCGAGGATGACGCGCTGTTGCTGTGTCGGGGTTGGCCGCTGCCCGGGTATCCGGGGCTGCAATGGGGCCAGTCGTCGATGCACAAGCTGTTGCGACGCTGGAAACGCCATCGCCCGGACGTGCTGTACATCGCCACGGAAGGCCCGCTCGGCTTGTCGGCATTGCGTGCAGCGCGGCGCCTGGGGATCTCGGTGGTCAGTGGCTTTCACACCAATTTCCAGCAGTACACCAACCAGTACGGGCTGGGTTTGCTGACGCGCTTGCTGACCCATTATCTGCGCTGGTTCCACAACCGTTCGGCGATGACTCTGGTGCCGAGTGTCAGCCAGCGCCTGGAGCTGGAGCGCCGGCATTTCGACCGCCTCGCCTTGCTCTCCCGAGGCGTGGACAGCCAGTTATTTCACCCGGCCAAGCGGCTGAACGGATTGCGTGAGCAATGGGGCCTGAGCGAGCAGGACATTGCGGTGATTCACGTAGGACGTCTGGCCCCAGAGAAGAACCTGGGCCTGCTCAAGCGCTGCTTCGACAAACTCCGCAGCACTTATCCACAGCGCAACCTGAAGCTGATTGTGGTCGGCGACGGACCGCAACGGCTTGTGCTGGAAAAGGACCTGCCGGAGGCGATTTTCTGTGGTTCGCAACGCGGTGAAGCGCTGGCGGCACACTACGCCTCGGGCGATTTGTTTCTGTTTCCGAGCATGACCGAAACCTTCGGCAACGTGGTGCTCGAAGCACTGGCTTCAGGTCTGGGCGTGGTGGCTTACGATCAGGCGGCAGCGGCGCAGCACATCCGCCATGGCTACAACGGCATGTTGGCGATGCCCGGTGATGAAGAGGCGTTCTGCGATGCGGCGGCGTGGTTGCTGGAAGAGGATGAAACGTTGCGTTGCGTGCGCCTGAATGCGCGCCAGCATGCCAGTCGCCAGGGCTGGGCGGCGATCATCGAGCAGTTTGAAAAGCATTTGCGCGGGGCTTGTGTGGGGGAGCAAGTGGTGCCGCATGCGCAGACATTGCCCTGAATCCTTGCAGACTTCAGAACCGCCTTCGCGAGCAGGCTCGCTCCCACAGGGGGATCTTCGGTGAACACCAGAGAAACCTGTGGGAGCGAGCCTGCTCGCGAAGGGGCCAGTGAAACCGCCGCTTAAACCAGCGTCATCAACGCCTCACGGCTGAACGGCAAGATGTCCTGCTCACGCCCTTCGCGGACTTTCAGCGCCCAGTCCGGATCCACCAGCAGCGCGCGGCCTACCGCCACCAGGTCGAACTCGTCGTTGTTCAGACGCTCCAGCAGTTTCTCCAGACTGGCCGGTTGCGCGACCTTGTCGGTGTTGACCATGAACTGCAGGAACTCGCCATCCAGGCCGACGCTGCCGACGGTAATGGTAGGCTTGCCGGTCAGCTTGCGCGTCCAGCCGGCCAGGTTCAGCTCGGAACCGTCGAACTCCGGCTCCCAGAAGCGCCGCGTCGAGCAGTGAAAAATATCCACACCGGCCTCGGCCAGCGGCTTGAGGAACTCACCCAACGCCTCCGGGGTTTGCACCAGCCGCGCGGTGTAATCCTGCTGTTTCCACTGCGAGAAGCGGAAGATGATCGGGAAGCCTTCACCGACTGCCGCGCGCACCGCTTGAATCAATTCGATGGCGAAACGCGAACGGTTGGCCAGGCTGCCGCCATACTCGTCGGTGCGCTGGTTGCTGCCTTCCCAGAAGAACTGGTCGATCAGGTAACCGTGGGCGCCGTGGATTTCCACGCCGTCCATGCCGATGCTTTGCGCATCCCTGGCGGCTTGTGCGAACGCTGCAATCACATCCTGAATGTCTTGTTTGGTCATGCCGTGCACCACGACCTGACCTTCCTTGAGTTTTTCCGACGGACCATAACCCGGCACGCTGGCGTCCGGCTCGGTGCCGATGCGGCGAACGCTGCCCACGTGCCACAGTTGCGGAACGATCTTGCCGCCCTCGGCATGCACCGCGTCGACGACTTTTTTCCAGCCGGCCAACGGTGCTTCACCAAAGAACTGCGGCACGTTCGGATAGCCGTTGGAGGCGATGTGGCCAACGGTGGTGCCTTCGGTAATGATCAGGCCGACGCCGGCAGCAGCCCGACGACGGTAGTATTCGATGACTTTTGAGTTCGGTACGCCGCCCGGAGAAAACGAGCGGGTCATTGGCGCCATGACCACACGGGTCGGCAGTTCGAGGGCACCGAGATGGAACGGTTTGAACAGGGCTTGAACAGGCATCGGGAAGCTCCACGAAAACGTTATCGACAGGCATGAACCTATATGACGGCGATAATATGCAGGACTGCACCCGGGCGATAGCACTATTGATCAGAATGATTAAGGCTCAAAAGGCAGGCGAAAAAAATCGCAGCCCGAGGGCTGCGATCCGCTTGTTTCAGCTCAGCGCTTTTTCAATCGCATGAACAATGCTCGGATCATCCGGCGCCGTGCGCGGTGAGAACCGCGCCAATACACGGCCGTCCTTGCCGAGCAGGAACTTCTCGAAATTCCAGGTGATGTCACCGGGGAACTCCGCGCCCTCGCCCGCCAGCAAGCGGTAGAGTTGATGGCGCTCGTGGCCGTTGACTTCGAGCTTGCTCGACAACGGAAATGTCACCCCGTAGTTGAGGCTGCAGAACGCTTGAATTTCCTGTTCTGTACCTGGTTCCTGACCGGCAAACTGGTTGCACGGCAGGCCCAGCACACTGAAACCTTTGCCTTTGAACTGCTGATAGAGGTTTTCCAGCGCCGCGTACTGTGGGGTCAAGCCGCATTTGGAGGCGACGTTGACCACCAGCACGACTTGGCCCTTGAAAGGCGCCAGCGGTAGCTCCTGACCATCCAGGGCTGTCAACTTAAGGTCGTGAAAAGCACTCATGACGTACTCCAGGATTCCCGTGTTCTACTCGAAACAGCCACTTGGCGAGACCACCAAGGACAGCCGCGGACTAAAAAGGCGCCCGCAGGCGCCTCTCCAGTACTCGAAGCTTAGCGCAGAAAATCAGTGGTGATGGCCACCTTCGCCATGGACGTGACCATGAGCGATTTCTTCCTGGCTGGCGTCACGGATATCAACGACCTTCACTTTGAAGTTCAGGCGCTGACCGGCCAGTGGGTGGTTGCCGTCGACGGTAACGTCGTCGCCGTCCAGGTCACGGATGGTCACGATCTGCATCTGGCCGTCCGGCGCCGAAGCGTGGAACTGCATGCCGACTTCCAGCTCGTCAACGCCTTCGAACATGCTGCGGCTCAGGGTGCTGACCAGTTCGGCAGCGTATTCGCCATAAGCGTCTTCCGGTTCAACGGAGACTTCCAGTTCGTCACCAACAGCTTTACCTTCCAGGGCTTTTTCCAGGCCCGGGATGATGTTGCCTGCGCCTTGCAGGTAGACCAGCGGAGCGCCGCCGGCGGAGCTGTCGATGACCTCACCAGCGTCGTTGGTCAGGGTATAGTCGATGGAGACAGCCTTATTGGCGGCGATCAGCATGGGGCGAGACCTTTTGCATAAGAATATAGAAAGGCCAAGTTTAGCGAAGCAATCGCGCGAAAGCGAACACAACCCTGACAAACGGGGTTCGACGATCGAAGGCTTCCATCAGGACGAAGACGGACACTGGGTGGCCGAGCTTTCCTGTGGCCACACTCAGCACCTGCGTCATCAGCCGCCGTGGCAATCGCGCACCTGGGTTCTGGACCCGGCGCAACGTATTGAAAAAATAGGCCAACCCTTTGCCTGCGGTTGGTGCGCACAAGGCTCGGTTAGCGATAACCTTGGCGACTGAATTTCGGTAGATGGCCAGCCATAGGGCCTTCACCATTGCCATGCACCCTTAGAGAATCCGCATGCAAACTTTTTTTATCGCGCCCACCGATTTTGGCGTGGGTCTGACCTCCATCAGCCTCGGGCTGGTGCGTACCCTGGAGCGGGCCGGACTGAAAGTCGGCTTCTTCAAACCGATTGCCCAGCCACATCCGGGCGACACTGGCCCTGAACGCTCCACCGAACTGGTAGCGCGTACCCACGGCCTGAAACCGCCGCAGCCACTGGGCCTGGCGCATGTCGAGCGGATGCTTGGCGACGGCCAGCTCGATGAACTGCTCGAAGAAATCATTGCCCTGTATCAGCAGGCCGCCATCGGCAAAGACGTGCTGGTGGTCGAAGGCATGGTGCCGACCCGCAGCGCCAGTTATGCCGCGCGGGTCAATCTGCACCTGGCGAAAAGCCTGGATGCCGAGGTGATTCTGGTCTCGGCGCCAGAAAACGAAGTGCTCGCCGAGCTCTCCGGTCGCGTCGAATTGCAGGCGCAATTGTTCGGTGGCCCGAAAGACCCGAAAGTCCTCGGCGTGATCCTCAACAAGGTCAAGACCGACGAGAGCATGGACGCCTTCGCCACGCGTCTGAAAGAACATTCGCCATTGCTGCGCAGCGGTGATTTCCGCCTGCTCGGCTGCATCCCGTTCCAGCCGGAACTCAATGCGCCGCGCACCCGTGACGTCGCCGACCTGATGGGCGCGCAGGTGCTCAATGCCGGTGACTACGAAACCCGGCGCATGACCAAAATCATTATTTGCGCGCGAACCATGCGCAACACCGTGGAGCTGCTCAAGCCCGGCGTGCTGGTGGTGACCCCGGGCGATCGCGACGACATCATCCTCGCGGTCAGCCTCGCGGCACTCAACGGCGTACCGCTGGCCGGCCTGTTGCTGACCAGCGACACCCTGCCCGACCCGCGCATCATGGACCTGTGTCGTGGCGCGCTGCAGGCCGGTTTGCCGGTGCTTTCGGTGAGCACCGGCTCCTACGACACCGCCAACCTGCTCAATGGCCTGAACAAGGAAATCCCCATCGATGACCGCGAGCGCGCGGAGATCATCACCGATTTCGTCGCCAGTCATCTCGATGCCAAGTGGCTGCACCAGCGCTGTGGCACGCCGCGAGAAATGCGCCTGTCGCCAGCAGTATTTCGCTATCAACTGATTCAACGGGCGCAGTCGGCGAACAAACGCATCGTCCTGCCCGAAGGCAGCGAGCCACTCACCGTGCAAGCGGCGGCGATCTGCCAGGAGCGCGGAATCGCCCGTTGCGTGTTGCTGGCCAAACCCGAGGACGTCGAAGCCGTGGCCCGCGCCCAGGGCATCGAGCTGCCGCCAGGCCTGGAGATTCTCGATCCGGACCTGATCCGCGAGCGCTATATCGAGCCGATGGTCGCCCTGCGCAAAAGCAAAAGCCTCAATGCGCCAATGGCCGAACAACAGCTGGAAGACACCGTGGTGATCGGCACCATGATGCTCGCGCTGGATGAAGTCGACGGGCTGGTTTCGGGCGTGATCAACACCACCGCCAACACCATCCGCCCGGCCCTGCAACTGATCAAGACCGCGCCGGGCTGCACCCTGGTGTCGTCGGTGTTCTTCATGTTGTTCCCGGAAGAAGTGCTGGTCTACGGCGACTGCGTGATGAACCCGCACCCAAGTGCCACGGAGCTGGCCGAGATTGCCCTGCAAAGCGCCGACTCCGCTGCGGCATTCGGCATTACCCCGCGGGTGGCGATGATCAGTTACTCCAGCGGCGAATCCGCCAGCGGTGAAGAAGTCGAGAAGGTGCGCGAGGCCACCCTGCTCGCCCACGAGCAACAGCACTCGCTGCTGATCGACGGCCCACTGCAATACGACGCCGCCGCCAACGCAGAAGTCGCCCGGCAACTGGCGCCGAACAGCCAGGTGGCCGGTCGCGCCACGGTGTTTGTGTTCCCTGACCTGAACACCGGCAACACCACCCACAAAGCCGTGCAGCGCAGCGCCGATTGCGTCAGCCTCGGGCCGATGCTGCAAGGCCTGCGCAAACCGGTGAACGATCTGCCGCGCGGCGCGCAGGTCGACGACATCGTCTACACCATCGCCCTCACCGCGATTCAAGCTGCCAACCGACCTATGGATGTGTAAATGCTGGATTTTCTCCCCGCACCGCTGCGCGGCGTGATCGCCTCACTGCTGTTGGCGCTCAATACGATACTGCTGTGCTCGTTTCTGTTCTGTGTGGCGCTGATCAAAGTGCTGCCCTTCGACCTCGCCCGACGCGCCTCGCTGTGGCTGATGAGCCACACCCACGAGGCATGGATCAGCAACAACAAAGCCTGGATGAACCTGGTGCGGCGCACGCGCTGGCACATCAGCGGCCTGCAAGGGCTCGACTATCAGCACTCGTATCTGATCACCAGCAACCATCAGAGCTGGGTCGACATTCTGGTGTTGCAGTACGTGCTCAACCGGCGTATTCAACCGCTGAAATTCTTCCTCAAGCAGGAACTGATCTGGGTCCCGGTGATCGGTCTGGCGTGGTGGGCGCTGGGCTTTCCGTTCATGAAGCGCTACTCCAAGGCGTATCTGGAAAAGCATCCGGAGAAGAAAGGCAAAGACCTGGAAACCACCCGCAAGACCTGCGCAAAATTTCGCGATAACCCGGTAGGAATTTTCAACTTCGTCGAAGGCACGCGCTTCACCGAAGGCAAGCATGCGCAGCAGCAGTCGCCTTTCAAATACCTGCTCAAGCCCAAGGCTGGCGGCATTGCCTTTGTGCTGGATGCGATGGGTGAACAGCTGGAATCGATCGTCAACGTGACCATTCACTATCCAGGCGGCCGCCCGGGGTTCTGGGACCTGCTGTGCGGCAATGTGCGCGACGTGGTGGTGCACTTTGAAGAACTGAAAATCCCTCAGCAATTCATCGGCAAGAACTACGATCAGGACGGCGAATACCGCCTGCAGTTTCAGGGCTGGATCAATCAGCTGTGGCAGGACAAGGATGCGCTGCTGGAACAGATGCACCGCGAATACCCGGAGCGCCGCTGACTCGGGATGATCTGTGCTGAACACCCTTGTGTATTCAATAGAGACCCCATGTCTTGCTCGCGAAAACGGTGGGTCAGCCGGCAACGATGCTGAATGACACACCGCCTTCGCGAGCAAGCCCGCTCCCACAGTTTTGACCAGGTTGGCCCGAAACAAAAAGCCCGCCGATGATTGCTCATCGGCGGGCTTTTTGTTTTCAGCTAACGCTTAGATCGCGCCACGCTTGCGCAGCAGATCCAGCACTTGCTTGACGCTTTCTTCCAGCGACAGCGACTGGGTGTCGATCACCAGATCAGCATTCAGCGGCACGTCATACGGGAAGGATTCGCCCGGAATGTTATCGCCACCGGCAGCATACAGCCCTTGCGGATCACGCTCGGCACACACAGCAGGCGAAGCCTGCACGTAGACGGTCAGCAGACGATCCTTGCCGATCAGGTCCTTGGCCTGTTCACGACCTTCAGCACTCGGCGCGACGAACGCGGCCAGGGTCAGCAGACCGGCTTCGTTGAACTGACGCGCCACGTGCGCGGCACGACGCCAGTTCTCGGTACGGCCGGCACGATCCTGTGGCAGACCTTTGTTCAGGTCGTGACGCAGGTTCTGCCCGTCGAGCACAAACACCGCACGGCCCATGTCGAACAACTTGCGCTCGACGGCGTAGGCCAGCGTGCTCTTGCCCGCGCCTGACAGGCCGCTGAACAGCACGGTCGCCGGTTGCTGACCGAAACGCTGTGCACGTTCTTCGGTAGCCACATGGGCCAGCTTGCCGTGGTGCGTGGCAGTACCGTGGCTCACAGGCTGAGCGACGATCATGCCGGCGCCGACGGTGCCGTTGGTCAAGCGGTCGATGATGATGAACGCGCCGGTGGTGCGGTTGCTGTCGTAACCGTCGAGGGCGATCGGTGCGTCGAGCGCGATCTTCACCTTGCCGATTTCGTTGAGCTGCAGTGCGCTCGCAGGACCTTCTTCCAACGTATTCACGTTGACCTTGTTGACGATGCTGGCGATGGAGCCCGGCACGTAACTGGTGGCGCGCTTGATGTCGTATTTCTTGCCCGGCAGCATCGGTTCTTCAGCCATCCACACCAGCATCGCTTCGAAGCTGTCGGTGACCGGCGGCACGTTGTCGGCATGCACCAGCAGGTCGCCCCGGGAGATGTCGATTTCGTCTTCCATGGTCAGCGTCACCGCTTGACCAGGACCGGCGTGCTCCAGCTCGCCTTCGAAGGTGACGATGGATTTCACGCGGCTGCTCTTGCCCGACGGCAGAACAACCACTTCGTCGCCCTTCTTGACGATGCCGCTGGCGAGGGTGCCGGCGAAACCGCGGAAATTCAGGTTAGGACGGTTGACGTACTGCACCGGGAAACGCAGATCGGTGAAGTTGCGGTCGCCCGCCACTTCCACGGTCTCGAGAATTTCCATCAGCGACTGACCTTTGTACCAAGGCGAGCGCTCGGATTTGTTCACCACGTTGTCGCCCTTCAGCGCCGACATCGGCACGAAGTGCATGCTGGTCGGCTTCATCTTCAAGCCTTCGGCGAACTTCAGGTAGTCGGCCTTGATCGACTCGAACACGCCTTCGTCGAAGTCCTTGAGGTCCATCTTGTTGATGGCGACAACGATGTGCTTGATGCCGAGCAACGAGGCGATGAAGCTGTGGCGACGGGTCTGAGTCTGCACGCCGTAGCGGGCGTCGACCAGGATGATCGCCAGGTCACAGGTGGATGCACCGGTGGCCATGTTGCGGGTGTACTGCTCATGGCCAGGGGTGTCGGCGATGATGAATTTGCGCTTGGCGGTGGAGAAGTAGCGGTAGGCGACATCGATGGTGATGCCCTGCTCACGCTCGGCCTGCAGACCGTCGACCAGCAACGCCAGGTCGATGTCGTCACCGGTGGTGCCGACTTTCTTCGAATCGCGGGTGATGGCTTCCAGGTGATCTTCGTAGATCATCTTGGAGTCGTGCAGCAGGCGCCCGATCAGGGTGCTCTTGCCGTCATCGACGTTACCGCAGGTCAAAAAGCGCAGCAGCTCTTTACGTTCGTGCTGGCCCAGGTAGGCGAGGATGTCCTCGCTGATCAAATCAGATACGTGCGACATGACAACCCCTTAGAAATAGCCTTGACGTTTTTTGTCTTCCATGGAGCCAGCGCCATCGTGGTCGATGACCCGGCCCTGGCGCTCGGAAGTTCGCGTCAGGAGCATTTCCTGAATGATGTCCGTCAGCGTCTCGGCTTCGGACTCCACCGCGCCCGTCAACGGGTAGCAGCCAAGGGTACGGAAACGCACTTTCTTTTTGACGATGCGGGCTTTGTCCTCGTCGGACAGGTGCTCGAGGATGCGCTCGTCGTCAATCATGATCAGCGTGCCGTTCTTCTCGATCACTTCACGCTCGGCGGCGAAGTACAGCGGCACAATCGGGATGCCTTCGAGGTAGATGTACTGCCAGATGTCCAGCTCGGTCCAGTTCGACAAAGGGAACACACGAATGGATTCGCCCTTGTTGACCTTGCCGTTGTAGACGTTCCACAGCTCAGGGCGCTGGTTCTTCGGGTCCCAGCGGTGCTTGCTGTCGCGGAACGAGTACACGCGCTCTTTCGCGCGGGATTTCTCTTCATCGCGACGGGCGCCGCCAAAGGCTGCGTCGAAACCATGCTTGTCGAGTGCCTGCTTCAGGCCTTCGGTCTTCATGATGTCGGTGTGCTTGGCGCTGCCGTGGGTGAACGGGTTGATGTTCTGCGCCACGCCGTCCGGGTTGATGTGAGTGATCAGGTCCAGGCCCAGTTCTTCGACCATCTTGTCGCGGAACTTGTACATCTCCTGGAATTTCCAGCGGGTGTCGACGTGCATCACCGGAAACGGCAGTTTGCCCGGGAAGAACGCCTTGCGTGCCAGGTGCAGCATCACGGCGGAGTCTTTACCGATGGAGTACAGCATCACCGGGTTGTCGAACTCGGCGGCCACCTCGCGGATGATGTGGATGCTTTCCGCCTCCAGCTGTTTCAGATGCGTCAGTTTGTCGACCATGGCTACTCACGAAAGCTTTCTTATGAACGGCCAGCGGGCCGTGTTCGAGCGGGGAATCCTAGCACAGCGTCCTTCTTCTAATCAGGGCGCAAGCTAGAACGAAAGGGCATATGAATATGCCTGCCAGTTCGGCCGATGAGGTCTCTGTAGGAGTGAGCCTGCTCGCGATAGCGGACCGTCAGTCACTTCTGCACTGAAGCTGAAATGGTCATCGCGAGCAGGCTCACTCCTACAGGGAAAAGGGGTGCTTTTCAGATCGGATTCGGGCAATCGATGAAAATGTGCTCAAGAGCGAAGCGCTTCGCCAGATAGTCACCCAACGCCTGCACGCCGTAGCGTTCGGTGGCGTGGTGGCCGGCGGCGATGAAGCTGATGTCGTTTTCCCGGGCGCTGTGGAAGGTCTGTTCGGAAGCTTCTCCGCTGAGGAACAGATCGACACCCGCCGCCACGCCCTGATCGATGTAGCCCTGGCCGCCTCCAGTGCACCAGCCGACCCGACGAATCATCGCGCTGCCTTCGACCAGCAGTGGCTCACGGCCCATGGCGTCTTTCACCTTGCGGGCGAAGTCACGCGGGGTCATGGGCTCGCTCAACGAACCGACCAGTCCGACAATCTTGAGGTTGTCCGGGTCCAGCGGCCCTTCGACGGTAATGTCCAACTGACGTGCCAGTTGCACGTTGTTGCCGACCTCCGGGTGCAGATCCAGCGGCAGGTGATAGGCGAGCAGACTGATGTCGTGCTTGAGCAGCGTCTTCAAGCGACGCTGCTTCATGCCGGTGATGCATGGGTTCTCGCCTTTCCAGAAATAGCCGTGATGCACCAGGATCAGATCGGCCTCGGCGTCCACCGCGGCGTCGAGCAAGGCCTGGCTGGCAGTCACACCGCTGACGATGCGCATCACCTGCGGACGACCTTCGACCTGCAAACCGTTGGGGCAATAATCGGCAATTTTTGCACTGCCAAGGTAACGGTCGGCTTCTTCGACCAGGGTGCTGAGGGCGACGGCCATGAAAGACTCCTGAAAATCCCGTTCAGAGGCGCGCGCGGCCTCGTATAATGCGCGACATTATGGGCGGTCTGACCCCGCCTGCAACTTTTCCAGGACGTGCTTAATGCTCAAGGCGCTGCGTTTTTTCGGCTGGCCGCTGTTGGCCGGCGTGCTTATCGCTCTGTTGATTATTCAGCGTTACCCGCAGTTGGTCGGGCTCCCGAGCCTCGACGTCAACCTGCAACAGGCCCCACAAACCACCAGCGTGCAACAGGGGCCCGTGTCCTATGCGGACGCCGTGGTCATCGCCGCACCGTCGGTGGTCAACCTCTACACCACGAAGGTGATTGCCAAACCGGCGCACCCGTTGTTTGAAGATCCGCAGTTCCGGCGCTTCTTCGGTGACAACTCGCCGAAGCAGAAACGCATGGAATCGAGCCTCGGATCCGGTGTGATCATGAGCCCGGAAGGCTACATCCTGACCAACAACCACGTGACCACAGGCGCCGATCAGATCGTTGTCGCGCTCAAGGATGGTCGCGAAACCCTCGCACGAGTGATCGGCAGCGATCCGGAAACCGACCTCGCGGTCCTGAAGATCGACCTGAAAAACCTCCCGGCCATCACCGTCGGCCGCTCCGACAACATTCGCATCGGCGACGTCGCACTGGCCATCGGTAACCCGTTCGGTGTCGGCCAGACCGTGACCATGGGCATCATCAGCGCCACCGGGCGTAACCAGTTGGGCCTGAACAACTACGAAGACTTCATCCAGACCGACGCGGCGATCAACCCGGGCAACTCCGGCGGCGCGCTGGTCGATGCCAACGGCAACCTCACCGGCATCAACACCGCAATCTTCTCCAAGTCCGGCGGCTCGCAGGGCATCGGTTTCGCGATCCCGGTGAAACTGGCGATGGAAGTGATGAAGTCGATCATCGAACACGGCCAGGTGATTCGTGGCTGGCTCGGCATTGAAGTACAACCGCTGACCCAGGAACTGGCCGAATCGTTTGGCTTGTCCGGGCGTCCGGGGATTGTCGTGGCGGGGATCTTCCGCGATGGCCCGGCGCAGAAGGCCGGCCTGCAGTTGGGTGACGTGATTCTGAGCATCGACGGCGAGCCGGCGGGCGATGGTCGTCGGTCGATGAACCAGGTGGCGCGGATCAAACCGACCGACAAGGTGACCATTCAGGTGATGCGCAACGGCAAAGAGCTGAAGCTGACCGCTGAAATCGGTCTGCGCCCGCCTCCGGCGCCAGTGAAAGAAGAAGAGTAAGCACAAAGCAGTGTGGGAGCGAGCCTGCTCGCGAAGAGGCCTCGACGTTCAACATGGATGTTGAATGAGAAAGCGCTTTCGCGAGCAGGCTCGCTCCCACAGGTTCAGCCGTGCTTCAGAGGTCGCCGAGGCCGTAGATCAATGCCTGATTCTGCTCCGGCGTACCGATCGAAATCCGCAGGAACTGCGCAATCCGCGCCTGCTTGAAGTGGCGCACGATCACGCCCTGCTCACGCAGCTTGGCCGCCAGCCCCGCCGCATCATGCTGCGGATGCCGGGCAAAGATGAAGTTCGCCGCCGAAGGCAGCACTTCAAAACCTTTGGCCTGCAACTGCGCAATCACCCAGTCGCGACTCTCGATGACCAGACGGCAGGTCTTGTCGAAGTACTCGCGATCTTCGAATGCAGCGGCAGCGCCGACGATCGCCAGACGATCCAGCGGGTACGAGTTGAAGCTGTTCTTGATCCGCTCCAGCGCTTCGATCAGATCCGGATGCCCTACCGCCAGACCAACGCGCAGGCCGGCCAGCGAGCGCGACTTGGACAGGGTCTGGGTCACCAGCAGGTTCGGGTAGCGGTCCACCAGGCTGATCGCCGTTTCGCCGCCAAAGTCGATGTACGCCTCATCCACCACCACTACCGAATCCGGGCTGGCCTTGAGGATCTGCTCGACTGCCTCCAGCGCCAACAGACAACCGGTCGGTGCATTCGGATTCGGGAAAATGATCCCGCCGTTGGGTTTGGCGTAATCCGCCGGGTTGATCTGGAACTGTGCATCCAGCGGCACGGCATCGAACTGGATGCCGTACAGACCGCAGTACACCGGGTAGAAGCTGTAGCTGATGTCCGGGAACAGCAGCGGCTGATCGTGCTGTAGCAGACCGTGGAAAATGTGCGCCAGCACTTCATCCGAACCGTTGCCGAGGAACACTTGATTGTTTTGCACGCCGTAGTATTTCGCGACGGCCGTTTTCAGCAGATCACTGTTCGGGTCCGGGTACAAACGCAGGTTGTCGTTGAGTTCGACCTGCATCGCGGCCAAGGCCTTTGGTGAAGGGCCATACGGATTTTCGTTGGTGTTGAGCTTGACCAGTTTGGTCAGCTTCGGTTGTTCGCCCGGCACGTAAGGCACCAGATCCTTGACGAACGGGCTCCAGAATTTACTCATGTTCAGTTCCCCTTCTGTTCGTCTTTGATGCGGTATTCGGCGCTGCGTGCGTGCGCGCTCAGCGATTCGCCACGGGCCAGCACCGAAGCGGTCTTGCCCAGCTCGGAAGCACCGGCTTCGGAGCAGAAGATGATCGACGAACGCTTCTGGAAGTCATACACGCCCAGCGGTGAGGAGAAACGCGCGGTGCCGGACGTCGGCAACACGTGGTTCGGGCCGGCGCAGTAATCGCCCAGCGCCTCAGAGGTATGACGCCCCATGAAGATCGCGCCGGCGTGGCGGATCTGTGGCAGCCAGGCTTGTGGGTCAGCGACCGACAACTCCAGGTGTTCCGGGGCGATGCGGTTGGCGACTTCAATGGCTTGCGCCATGTCTTTCACGTGAATCAGTGCACCACGGCCATTGATCGAGGTTTCGATGATGGTCGCGCGATCCATGGTCGGCAGCAGTTTGTCGATGCTCGCCGCAACCTTGTCGAGGAACTCGGCGTCCGGGCTGACCAGAATCGCCTGCGCGTCTTCGTCGTGCTCGGCCTGGGAGAACAGGTCCATGGCGATCCAGTCCGGATCGGTCTGGCCGTCGCACACCACGAGGATTTCCGAGGGGCCTGCAATCATGTCAATGCCGACCTGACCGAACACGTGGCGCTTGGCGGTGGCGACATAGATGTTGCCCGGGCCAACCACTTTATCGACTTGCGGCACGCTTTCGGTGCCGTAAGCCAGAGCGGCAACCGCTTGTGCGCCACCGATGGTGAACACCCGGTCAACGCCGGCGATGCACGCGGCCGCCAGCACCAGTTCGTTGATCTCACCGCGTGGAGTCGGCACAACCATGACCACTTCGGTCACACCCGCCACCTTGGCCGGAATCGCATTCATCAACACCGACGACGGATACGACGCCTTACCGCCGGGTACGTACAGGCCTGCGCGATCCAGTGGCGTGACCTTCTGGCCGAGGACAGTGCCGTCAGCCTCGGTGTAGCTCCAGGAATCCTGCTTCTGTTTTTCGTGGTAGCTGCGCACGCGGGCGGCGGCTGTCTCCAGCGCTTCGCGTTGCGCCACGGTGATGCGGGTCAGGGCCAGTTCCAGACGCTCGCGCGGCAGGATCAGGTCAGCCATCGAAGCGACTTCGAGGCCATCGAACTTCTGGGTGAACTCGACCAGCGCCGCGTCACCGCGCTCGCGCACAGCCTTGATGATGTCCAGCACCCGCTGATTGACCGAGTCGTCAGACACACTTTCCCAGCTCAGCAGATGATCCAGATGATGCGCGAAATCCGGGTCAGCAGCGTTGAGTCGGCGAATTGCAGTCGGTGCGGTCATAGCGAGAGCCTCATAGGAATGGCAAAAACTCAGGCGCCCTAACTTAGCAGTCGTTTCCGCTTGGGCACCTGAGATTCTGGCTATGAGGCGGATAGACGGGCGCGACTCAAGGTCGCGCAGGTACATCAGCCGCGGTGTCGAGACTCCACTGCCTTGCGCAGGGTGTCGATCAACGCCTGGATTCGGGCGTGTTGCATTTTCATCGAAGCTTTATTGACCACCAGACGCGAGCTGATCGTGGCGATCAGTTCCTGAGGTTCCAGGCCGTTGGCGCGCAGGGTGTTGCCGGTGTCGACCACGTCGATGATCTTGTCAGCCAGACCAATCAGCGGCGCCAGCTCCATCGAGCCGTAGAGCTTGATGATGTCGACCTGACGGCCCTGTTCGGCGTAGTAACGCTTGGCCACGTTGACGAACTTGGTCGCCACACGCAGACGGCCCTTGGGCTCGGCAGCGCCGATCTTGCCGGCGGTCATCAGCTTGCACTGGGCAATCTGCAAATCCAGTGGCTCGTACAGGCCCTGGCCGGTGTATTCCATCAGCACGTCTTTACCGGCGACGCCGAGGTCGGCCGCGCCATGCTCGACATAAGTCGGCACGTCGGTGGCACGCACGATCAACAGACGTACGTCATCCTGAGTGGTAGGGATGATCAGCTTGCGGCTCTTGTCCGGATTCTCGGTCGGCACGATGCCTGCTTCAGCGAGAAGCGGCAGGGTGTCGTCAAGGATGCGGCCCTTGGACAGTGCGATGGTCAACATGGGAAACGTCAGTCCTTATCAAGGTACTCATGTCCGGTCGCAATCGGCGCCAGACACACATCGAGCCGGAAACCGGCTCGACTCATAATCTCAGTGGACACGTCCCTGTGTCCCAATGCAGTGATTAGCCCGGAACGCGACGGATCTTGGCGCCCAGCATCTGCAGTTTTTCTTCGATGCACTCGTAACCACGGTCGATGTGGTAGATGCGGTCGATCAGCGTGTCGCCTTCGGCAACCAGTGCCGAGATCACCAGGCTGGCCGAAGCTCGCAGGTCGGTGGCCATTACTGGCGCGCCCTTGAGGACTTCAGTACCGGTAACGATGGCGGTGTTGCCTTCGACCTGGATCTTCGCGCCCATGCGGTGCAGCTCGTACACGTGCATGAAACGGTTTTCGAAGATCGTCTCGATCACTGCACCGGTGCCTTCGGCAATGGCGTTGAGCGAGATGAACTGGGCCTGCATGTCAGTCGGGAATGCCGGGTACGGCGCAGTGCGCACGTTCACTGCTTTCGGGCGTTTGCCGTGCATGTTCAGCTCGATCCAGTCTTCACCGGTGGTGATTTCTGCGCCGGACTCACGGAGCTTTTCCAGAACTGCTTCGAGAATGGTCGGATCAGTGTCCTTGACCTTCACTCGACCACCCGTGACCGCAGCGGCCACCAGGTAAGTACCGGTTTCGATACGGTCAGGCATGACCTTGTAGAAACACGAACCCAGGCGCTCAACGCCATCAATGGTGATGGTGTCGGTACCAGCGCCGGATACCTTGGCGCCCATGGCGTTGAGGAAGTTCGCCAGGTCGACCACTTCAGGCTCACGCGCAGCGTTCTGCAGCACGCTGCGGCCTTTGGCCAGGGCCGCCGCCATCATGATGTTCTCGGTACCGGTCACGCTGACGGTATCGAAGAAGAAGTGTGCACCGCGCAGGCCGCCTTCTGGCGCCTTGGCCTTGATGTAGCCGCCTTCGACGTCAATGACCGCGCCCATGGCTTCGAGGCCACGGATGTGCAGGTCGACCGGACGCGAACCGATGGCGCAACCGCCAGGCAGTGCGACTTCGGCTTCACCGAAACGGGCAACCATCGGGCCCAGTACCAGGATCGACGCACGCATGGTTTTCACCAGCTCGTACGGGGCGATCAGGGTCTTGATGGTGCGCGGGTCGATTTCGACGCTGAGCTTCTCGTCGATCACAGGCTCGATGCCCATGCGACCGAACAGCTCGATCATGGTGGTGATGTCGTGCAGGTGCGGCAGGTTGCCAACGGTCACCGGGCCATCGCACAGCAGAGTGGCAGCCAGAATCGGCAGGGCGGAGTTCTTCGCCCCGGAGATACGGATTTCGCCATCAAGACGAACGCCACCGGTAATAATCAATTTATCCATAAGAATCTCGACGCCCTAGGGCTCAGGTGCGCTCGGCCCAGGCCGCGCTGCTGAAAAATTTCATAGTGACCGCGTGGATGCTGCCATCAGCAATCCAAGGGTTCAAATGGGCATAGATGCTCTGCTGACGCTTGACCGGGCTTAACGCCGCCAGTTCATCGCTAATCACGTTCAGTTGGAAATTGCAGCCTTCGCCTTCAACTTCTACCTGAATTCCTGGCAGCTTCCCTTCAAGGAAGCTCTTCACTTCTACGGCCTGCATGCTCAACCTCAATCGGCGCCCTGTGCGCACGGGTCGGACATCATACAAAAAAGCCCCGCGCCTGCGAACCCCGCATTGGCAGGACTCTGACGGGGGGCTTCTTTATCGATGCGGGTTCAGGGGTGCGCCAGCAACTCGGTCAGCTCACTGACCTGAGCGATTTCGCGCATGTCTTCCGGCATCGCGCGGATGCTCACGGCCTTGCCGGCCGCCTGGGCATCGCGCATGAAGCACAGCAGCAACGACAAACCGACGCTGCTGGACTTCTTGACTGCCGAGCAATCGATCACCAGCGCTGCAGCCTTGCTGGACTTGATCAGCGCCTGGCCTTCCTTGCGCAGGTCCGGACCTGTGCGGTAGTCCAGCACTCCGCTGAGCAATAGCTCGTCGACATCACTCATACGAACTGCCGCCTCATTCATTGCGCTGGCTTCGCGGCAGCTTTGTCGGTTTCTTCCTTGGCCTTGGCGACTTCACCGGCCCAACCGTTGATGGTCTTGTCCAGATCGTTGCCATTGCGCTGCATCGCATCGGCGAACTGATCACGGAACAGCTTGCCGATGTTGATGCCGTTGATGATCACATTGCGCAGTTTCCACTCGCCATTGATCTTCTCCAGCGTGTACTGCACAGGGTAGATCGCGCCGTTGCTGCCTTTGACGGTCATGCCGACGCTGGTGCGATCGCCCGATTCGTCCTTGGCTGGATCAACCGTGATGCCCTGGTTGTTGTACTCGAGCAAGGCGTTGCCGTAGAACTGGAACAGGCCTTTCTTGAAGTTTTCCTGGAAGGTCTGCATCTGCGCAGGCGTCGCCTTGCGCGAATACTTGACCGTCATGATGCTCTTGGAAATGCCTTCGGCATCGACCACCGGACCGACAATCGTGTTCAGCGCGGCATAGAAGTCAGCCGGATCCTGCTTGTACTTCGCTTTGTTGGCCGACAGATCGGCCAGCATACGGTTCGTGGTGTCCTGAACCAGATCGTGCGCCGACTGTCCGGGCGCAGCGTTGGCCAGCAACGGCACTGCCGCGAGCAACACCAACAGGCCACGTCGCAAGGTAGAGATCATTCAAAAGCTCCTCATTTGGCGTCTTTGCTAACGGTATTGAGCAGGAATTTACCGATCAGGTCTTCCAGTACCAGAGACGACTGCGTGTCGTGGATGGTTCCACCATCCTTCAGGCGGGTGTCTTCCCCGCCTACGCTGATACCGATGTACTTCTCGCCCAACAGGCCAGCGGTCAGGATAGACGCTGTGGAGTCAGTCGGCAGGTTGTCGACCTTTTTATCCACTTGCAGGGTCACCCGACCGGTGAAGCTGTCGCGATCCAGATCGATTGCCGTGACCTTGCCGATGGTCACACCGGCCATGGTCACTTTGGCTCTGACCGTCAAACCGGCGATATTGTCGAAATAGGCATACAGTTTATACGTGTCGGTGGTCGAAGTCGGAGACAGGCCACTGACCCGCAGAGCAAGCAGCAACAAGGCCAGGATCCCTGCCAGCAGGAACAGGCCGACACCGATTTCCAGGGTGCGGTTTTGCATCAGAAATCTCCAAACATCAAAGCGGTCAGAATAAAGTCCAGGCCCAGTACTGCCAGCGAGGCGAATACCACGGTCTTGGTGGTGGCACGACTGATACCCTCGGAAGTGGGCTCACAGTCATAGCCTTGGAATACGGCGATCCAGGTCACGACGAAGGCGAAAACGATACTTTTGATGACGCCGTTGAGCACATCGCTGGTGAAGTTCACGCTGTTTTGCATGTTCGCCCAGTAGGAGCCTTCATACACTCCAAGCCAGTCGACAGCCACCCACGAACCGCCCCAGATACCCACCACGCTGAAAATCATCGCCAGCACCGGCAGGGAAATGAAACCGGCCCACAGACGCGGGGCAATAATGTATTTGAGCGGATCGACACCGATCATTTCCAGGCTGGAAAGCTGTTCGGTGGACTTCATGTTGCCGATTTCGGCCGTCAGCGCCGAACCTGCACGCCCGGCAAACAGCAACGCCGTCACCACCGGCCCCAGCTCGCGCAGCAACGTCAGGGCCACCATCTGCCCCACCGCCTGCTCCGAACCGTAGCTCGACAGAATACTGAAGCCCTGCAGCGCCAGCACCATGCCGATGAAAACCCCGGACACGACAATGATCACCAGCGACATCACGCCGACCGAGTGCAGTTGCTTGACCAGCAGGCCGAAACCGCCGCTGATGCCACCGCGACCGAGCAGTGCGTGAAACAGGAACAGGGTCGCGCGGCCAAACACCGCAACGGCGTCGATCGCCGTCTCGCCGAATCGGCGTACGCGTTCTATTAATGAAATTCTGCGCATCAGCGCTTCCCCAGAAGATCTGCGCGGTAATCCGTCGCTGGAAAATGGTACGGCACCGGGCCATCGGGGTTGCCGGTCATGAACTGGCGGATACGCGGCTCATCCGAATTCATCAACTCGTCCGGCGTGCCCTGCCCCAGCACCTGACCATCACCCACTACATAGATGTAGTCAGCGATGCTCGCGGTTTCGGCCAGGTCGTGGGAGACCACGATACTGGTGATGCCCAGCGCATCGTTGAGCAGACGGATCAGGCGGACCAGTACGCCCATGGCGATCGGATCCTGACCGACGAACGGTTCGTCATACATGAGGATCTGCGGGTCGAGTGCAATCGCACGGGCCAGGGCGACACGACGCTTCATGCCTCCCGAAAGCTCGTCGGGCATCAGCTCGATCGCGCCGCGCAGACCGACCGCCTGCAATTTGAGCAGGACGATGTCGCGGATCATCTCATCCGGCAATTGGGTATGAACACGCAGGGGGAAAGCGACGTTCTCGAAAACATCGAGATCGGTGAACAGCGCGCCACTCTGAAACAGCACGCCCATGTGCTTTCGCGCATCGAACAGATCACTGCGCGACAGCGTCGGCAGGTTCTGACCGTTGACCCAGACTTCCCCGCTGGAGGGACGCAATTGCGCACCCATCAAACGCAGCAAGGTAGTCTTGCCACACCCGGAAGGCCCCATGATGCCGGTGACCTTGCCACGCGGGATGCGAATATCGACGTTATTGAAAATGCTGCGCGCACCGCGCTTGAAGGAGACTCCCTTCAGCTCGACCGCGTAGGCGTTATCGGCACTCATCTAAACTCCTTGCGATGCAGCCTCTCACTCGGACGCCTGGCTTTCCTTGGAAAGCACATACCTCGCGGGCGGGCCGAACTGGCGGCGAACTATATCACTGCAAACGCCAAGCGCCCAAGGCCCATGCCCGTCCGCGTTCAGCGATATGACAGGCCTGACGGCACTTTTTAAGTGTTTTGGTTACGAGGAATGACAAAGCACGACGAACTTACGTGAGGCTTTTCAACATAACCGCTATAATCGCCGCCTTTTCATCGGGCTATACGATTTCTGACATGAGCCAATCCAGCGACCTGATTCAATCGGCACAACGCACCATCCGCCTCGAAGTGGAAGCCGTACAAGGCTTGTTGCCCCATATCGACGCCGATTTCGTACGCGCTTGCGAGATGATTCTGGCCAGCAAAGGCCGTGTGGTCGTGGTCGGCATGGGCAAGTCCGGGCATGTCGGCAACAAGATTGCCGCGACCCTGGCCAGCACCGGCACCCCGGCGTTTTTCGTCCACCCGGCCGAAGCCAGCCACGGTGACATGGGCATGATCACCCGCGACGACGTGATCCTGGCCTTGTCCAACTCCGGTTCGACCAACGAAATCGTCACCCTGCTGCCACTGATCAAACGCCTGGGTATCCAGTTGATCAGCGTGACCGGCAATCCTCAGTCGCCGCTGGCCAAGGCCGCCGAAGTCAACCTCAACGTGCATGTCGAGCACGAAGCCTGTCCGCTGAACCTGGCGCCGACTTCCTCGACAACCGCCGCGCTGGTCATGGGCGACGCACTGGCCGTGGCACTGTTGGAAGCCCGTGGCTTTACCGCTGAAGATTTCGCGTTTTCCCACCCGGGTGGTGCGCTGGGCCGACGTCTGTTGCTGAAAGTGGAAAACGTCATGCACGCAGGCCAGGAACTGCCGCAGGTGCAACGCGGCACCCTGCTCAAGGACGCACTCATGGAAATGACCCGCAAGGGTCTGGGCATGACCGTGATCCTTGAGGCCGACGGCAAACTGGCCGGGATCTTCACCGACGGCGACTTGCGTCGCACGCTGGATCGCAGCATCGACATCCGCAGTGCCACCATCGACCAGGTCATGACCGCACACGGCAAGACTTCACGGCCCGAGATGCTCGCTGCCGAAGCCCTGAAAATCATGGAAGACCACCGAATCAACGCCCTGGTGGTCGTGGACGAAGAAGATCGCCCGATCGGCGCCTTCAACCTCTCCGATCTGCTGCGTGCAGGAGTGATGTAATGACAACCGACCTGCTGCAGCGCGGCAAAGCGATCAAACTGGCGGTGTTCGACGTCGACGGTGTGCTCACTGACGGGCGCCTGTATTTCCTCGAAGACGGCAGCGAATTCAAGACCTTCAACACCCTCGACGGCCAGGGCATCAAAATGCTGATGAACGCCGGTGTCGAAACCGCGATCATCAGTGGCCGCAAGACCCCGGTGGTTGAGCGCCGGGCGAAAAACCTCGGTATCCCGCACCTGTTTCAGGGGCGCGAAGACAAATTGGTGGTTCTGGACGGTCTTCTGCAGCAACTGGGCCTAAGCTATGAACAGGTCGCCTATCTCGGTGACGACTTGCCAGACCTGCCGGTCATCCGCCGCGTAGGCCTGGGCATGGCCGTCGCCAATGCCGCCGATTTCGTACGCGAGCACGCCCATGGCGTCACGCGGGCCCGTGGTGGCGAAGGTGCCGCCCGCGAATTCTGCGAATTGATCCTGCGCGCCCAGGGCCGCCTCGATGCGGCCAATGCCGCGTACCTGTGAGCCAAAACATGTTTAGCAAAAAATTTCGCAACTTCCTGCTGTTCGGCTGCATCGCTGCAATGTTTGCAGCGGTCGGCTACTGGAACATCAGCCCTGAACGCTTCCTCGACAAACCCCCGGTCAAGGTCGAAGACACGGCCATCGACTGGTACGCGACCAACACGCATACCCTGCAATACCTTCCAGACGGCAAGCTGCAGTACGAAATGACGTCCGACAAGGCCGAGCACCTGAAAGCGACGGACGTGACCCTGGTCACCAAACCCGACCTGAACATGTTCCGTGGCACCGAGTTCCCGTGGCACGTGACCAGCGAGCGCGGCGAAGTCAATCCTGACGGCACCCAGGTAGAACTGATCGACTCGGTACGCATCAAGCGCACCGATGAAAAGAACCGCGACACCCTGATCACCAGCACACGCATGACGGTGTTCCCTCAGCAGCAATATGCGCAGACCGAGCAACCCGTTAGAATCGACGGTGCTGGCGGTGTATCGACTGGCGTGGGAATGAAGGCGTATTTGAAGGAAAGCAGGATACACCTGCAATCGAACGTAAGAGGACAGTATGAGGCTCGTTAAAACCCTCCCTATTTTGCTCAGTCTGGGCGCAGCACTGGGAAGCGTGAGCGCCTGGGCTCTGCCGAACGATCAGCAGCAACCTATCCGCATTCAGGCCGACGACGCCCAACTGGACGACAAGAATGGCATCGCCACCTATAAAGGTGACGTGATCATCACCCAGGGTTCGATGATCGTTAAAGGCAACACGGTGACCATCACCCGCACCCCGACCGGTGACATCGACGTCGTGACGTCGGTGGGCAACCTTGCCTACTTCGAGCAACTGCAGACCCAGGGCGATACCAAGCCTGTACAGGGCTGGGGCGTGACGATCCAGTACCACGCCGCGCAAAACCGCGTCGTGCTGATCGACAAGGCCAAGGTTGTCGACAAGGACAACAACACCACCCAAGGCGAGAAAATCGTTTACGACACGGTGAGAAAACTGGCCAGCGCCGGTCGCGCTACCGGCAATAAAGTCACCGAAACGCGTCCGCGCATCGACATGGTGATCCAGCCGAAGAAGAAAACCGACGAGAAGACCCAGTAATGGCAACTCTGAAAGCTCAGCACCTGGCCAAGGCCTATAAAAGCCGCCAGGTCGTGCGTGACGTCAGCCTGTCGATCGACAGCGGCCAGATCGTCGGCCTGCTCGGCCCGAACGGCGCCGGCAAGACCACCTGCTTCTACATGATCGTCGGCCTGGTGCAGGCCGATCAGGGCCGCGTGCTGATCGATGATCTGGACGTCAGCCACCAGCCAATGCACGGCCGCGCCAAGGCCGGTATCGGCTATCTGCCGCAAGAAGCGTCGATCTTCCGCAAACTGTCGGTGGCCGACAACATCATGGCCATCCTCGAGACCCGCACGGAACTCGACAAGGCCGGTCGTCGCAAGGAGCTGGAAAGCCTGCTGCAGGAATTCCACATCAGCCACATTCGCGACAACCTGGGCATGAGCCTGTCCGGTGGTGAGCGCCGCCGGGTGGAAATCGCCCGCGCCTTGGCCACCGCACCGAAATTCATCCTGCTCGACGAACCGTTCGCCGGTGTCGACCCGATCTCGGTCGGCGACATCAAGCAGATCATCCACCACCTCAAGGCCAAGGGCATCGGTGTACTGATCACCGACCACAACGTGCGTGAGACCCTGGATATCTGCGAAACCGCCTACATCGTCAACGACGGTCAACTGATCGCCGAAGGTGACGCCGCGACCATCCTGGCCAACGATCTGGTCAAGGAAGTGTACCTGGGCCACGAGTTCCGCCTCTAAAGCGCAATCGCATTCGGCCAGCCGTCCGAGTGCTGTAACGTTGAAGCGAAGTTTTATACGCTTTTATTGTTACAGCGCTCTAGGCAAACACGACAGTTTCAGGCATATAATTTGCTTAAGTTTGGCGCTCCGGCGCCCTGTAGTGGATGGCGCATGCGCGCCGGCGAATAAGGTGTTAAGCCCCTGCCATGAAACCATCGCTAGTCTTGAGAATGGGCCAGCAGCTGACGATGACACCGCAGCTGCAACAGGCCATCCGCCTGCTCCAATTGTCGACCCTGGACCTGCAACAGGAAATCCAGGAGGCCCTGGAATCCAATCCGATGCTCGAACGCCAGGAAGAAGGCGACGACTTCGACAACTCCGATCCTTTGGCCGACAACGCCGAACAAAAGCCCAACACCGAGATTCAGGAACCCTCCTATCAGGAAACCGCACCGACGGTGGACAACCTGGAAGATGGCGAATGGAACGAGCGCATCCCTAACGAATTGCCCGTCGACACCGCCTGGGAAGACGTCTACCAGACCAGCGCCAGCAGCCTGCCCAGCAGCGATGATGACGAGTGGGACTTCACCACCCGCACTTCCGCCGGGGAAAGCCTGCAAAGCCATCTGCTGTGGCAATTGAACCTGGCGCCGATGTCCGATACCGACCGCCTGATCGCCGTGACCCTGATCGACTGCATCAATAATCAGGGCTACCTCGACGAAACCCTTGAAGAAATTCTCGACGCCTTTGATCCGGAGCTCGACATCGAGCTGGACGAGATCGAGGCCGTGCTGCACCGCATCCAGCAGTTCGAACCGGCCGGCATCGGCGCCCGCAACCTCGGCGAATGCCTGCTGCTGCAACTGCGCCAGCTACCAGCCAAGACCCCGTGGCTGAACGAAGCCAAGCGTCTGGTCAGCGATTACATCGATCTGCTCGGCAGTCGCGACTACAGCCAGTTGATGCGGCGCATGAAGCTCAAGGAAGATGAACTGCGCCAGGTCATCGAACTGGTACAGAGCCTCAACCCACGCCCGGGTTCACAAATCGAATCGACCGAAGCCGAGTACGTGGTGCCCGATGTCATCGTGCGCAAGGACAACGAACGCTGGCTGGTCGAGCTGAACCAGGAATCGGTGCCACGCCTGCGGGTCAACGCCCAGTACGCCGGCTTCGTGCGCCGTGCCGACACCAGCGCCGACAACACCTTCATGCGCAATCAGTTGCAGGAAGCGCGCTGGTTCATCAAGAGCCTGCAAAGCCGCAACGAAACCCTGATGAAGGTCGCCACCCAGATCGTCGAGCATCAGCGCGGCTTCCTGGAATACGGCGACGAAGCCATGAAGCCGTTGGTCCTGCACGACATCGCCGAGGCGGTGGGCATGCACGAATCGACGATTTCCCGGGTCACCACCCAGAAATTCATGCATACCCCGCGCGGTATTTATGAACTGAAATACTTTTTCTCCAGCCACGTCAGCACCTCCGAAGGCGGCGAATGCTCGTCTACAGCGATCCGCGCGATCATCAAAAAACTGGTTGCAGCGGAAAATCAGAAAAAGCCGTTGAGTGACAGCAAGATCGCTGGTTTACTGGAGGCACAAGGCATTCAGGTGGCTCGCCGCACCGTCGCCAAGTACCGTGAATCCCTCGGGATCGCGCCTTCGAGCGAACGCAAGCGGTTGATGTAAGCCACGTTACAGCGTTCCAGTGGCAGGCTATTCAGCCTGCCGCTTTATGCACTGGCAACGAAGGAGAAGCTGTATGCAAGTCAACATCAGTGGACACCAACTGGAAGTGACCGAACCGCTGCGCACCTACATCAACGAGAAACTCGAACGATTGGAGCGCCATTTCGACAAGATCACCAACGTGCAAGTCACGATGTGCGTCGAAAAGCTGAAGCAGAAAATCGAAGCCACCTTGCATATTCCCGGCAGCGAAGTGGTCGCCAACGCAGAAGATACCGACATGTACGCTGCGATCGACTCACTGACCGACAAGCTGGATCGCCAACTCAAAAAGCATAAGGAAAAGACCCAGAGCCTCCTTCAGGGCGCAACAGGTCGTTAACACCCCCAACCCATGATCCGACTTGAAAGTATCCTGACCCCCGGCCGTTCCCTGGTGAACGTGCCGGGCGGCAGTAAAAAGAAAGCCCTCGAACAGATTGCCAACCTGATCGCCCGCGAAGTGCCGGATCTGGAGATGCAGGACGTCTTCGAAGCGCTGATCGCCCGTGAGAAACTCGGCTCCACCGGTTTCGGCAACGGCATCGCCATTCCCCACTGTCGCCTCAAAGGCTGCGAAGCGCCTATCAGCGCATTGATGCACCTTGATGCCCCCATCGATTTCGATGCAATCGACGGCGCACCGGTTGACCTGCTGTTTGTTCTGCTGGTCCCGGAAGCAGCCACCGATGCTCACCTGGAATTACTGCGCCAGATCGCCAGCATGCTCGATCGCAAGGAAGTGCGCGAAAAACTGCGTAGCGCACCGAGTAACGAAGCCTTGTATCAGGTCGTCCTGAGCGAGCAGAACGGTCACTAATCATGCGTTTGATCATCGTCAGCGGCCGCTCCGGCTCGGGTAAAAGTACCGCCCTGGATGTCCTTGAGGACAACGGCTACTACTGCATCGACAACCTGCCGGCCGGCCTGTTGCCTGAATTGGCCGAGCGCGCCCTGATTCACACCGAACTGGCCCAGCCGCTGGTGGCCGTCTCGATCGATGCCCGCAACCTGCCGAGCCATCTGTCGCGCTTCCCGGAGCTGTTGGAAGAAGTCCGCAGCCGCCACATCCAGTGCGATGTGCTCTATCTGGATGCCGATGAGGAAACCCTGCTCAAGCGTTTCTCGGAAACCCGTCGGCGCCACCCACTGAGCACTGCCAATCGCTCGCTGGCCGAAGCCATCAATGACGAAACCGCCCTGCTCGGTCCGATTGCCGACCTGGCCGACCTCAAGGTCAACACCACCAACCTGAATCTGTACCAGCTGCGCGACACCATCAAGCTGCGCCTGCTGAACCAACCGGAGCCGGGCACGGCCTTTCTGGTCGAGTCGTTCGGCTTCAAGCGCGGCATGCCGGTGGATGCCGATCTGGTGTTCGACGTACGCTGCCTGCCCAACCCGTACTGGAAGCCGGAACTTCGCGCGCAATCGGGTCTCGATGCACCGGTCGCCGATTACCTGGCGGCGCAGCCCGAAGTCGAGGAGATGTTTCAGGACATCTACGGCTATCTGAATAAATGGCTACCGCGCTTCGCCGCGAGTAACCGCGCCTACGTCACCATTGCCATTGGCTGCACCGGCGGGCATCACCGCTCCGTTTACCTGACTGAACGCCTGGGTCAGGCCCTGCAGAAAACCCTGAAGAACGTCCAGGTTCGCCACCGCGACCTCACTTAAAGGATTCACACCGCGATGCCTGCTCTGGAAATCGAAATCATCAACAAACTGGGCTTGCATGCCCGCGCGTCGGCCAAGTTCGTTGGCGTGGCGGGCCAGTACCCGGATTGCACCATCAGAGTGGGTCGCACCCCTGAAACCACGGTGGATGGCAAAAGCATCATGGCGATGATGATGCTCGCCGCCGGCAAGGGCACGAAAATCTATCTGAGTACTGAAGGCCATCAGGAGCAGGAAGCGCTGGATGCACTGGTGGCGTTGATCAACAACTACTTCGACGAAGGTGGTTGATTCAGTGTGTCGAGGGAGCCTGCTCCCTCTCTCATCCTTCAGCCCAGCGCCGTATCCATCACCATCATCAGACAGAAACCGATCAGCAAGCCAAGACTGGCGAGCTTGTCGTGACCATTGCGTCGCGACTCGGGGATCACCTCATGAGTCACCACCAGCAACATCGCCCCCGCCGCCAGCGCCAGTCCCAACGGCAGTAGCAGCTCTGCCAGACTGACCAGCCACGCACACAGCAGTGCAAACACCGGTTCGACCAGACCCGATGCCGCGCCGATCAAAAACGCCCTGACCCGTGACATCCCCGCCCCGGCCAGCACCAGCGCAATCACCAGACCTTCCGGCACATCCTGCAAGGCAATGCCCATGGCCAGACTGTCGGCATCCGGCATGCCACCACCAGCGGAGACACCGACCGCCATGCCCTCCGGAATGTTGTGAGCAATGATTGCGAAGACGAACAGCCAGATTCGCGGTGGAATTACCGGGTGTTCAAGGGAGCCAACAAGCGTTTCCGGTGAAGCGCCGGACAACCGCAAATCCACCAGGTAAAGGCCGAACGCACCGAGCATGATGCCCAGGCAGATAAGACCACTGGCGCCCCACGGGGTCATGCCCAGGCTTTGCGCGGCGGCAATGCCCGGCACGATCAGCGAAAACGCCGTCGCGGCCAGCATCACCCCGGCGCCAAACCCCAGCAGGGTATCGCTGAGCATCTGCGGCATCCGCCGGATCACCAGTACCGGCACCGCACCGAGCGCCGTGCCGAGTGCGCAGATCGCCCCGCCTTGCAACGCCCGGGAAAGCCTCGGTTCCAGATCCAGCCATTGCAGTCCGTGAGCGACCAGCAAGGTCATGCCCGCCAACAGCAAGAGCGACCCCACCGCGTAACGAAACATACGCCCACTTCCGATCGCCAGTGTTTCAGTGCCCATAGCCAGCCTTGGATTGTTTTTATAGAAGACTTAAACCAGTGCGGCTTTGTAGCGCGCAGCGACTTCAGGCCAATTGATCACGTTGTAGAACGCATTGATGTATTCCGGACGACGGTTCTGGTAACGCAGGTAGTAGGCGTGTTCCCAGACATCGAGACCGAGAATCGGCGTATTGCCGTTCATCAACGGGCTGTCCTGGTTGCCGCTGCTTTCCACGATCAGTTTTTTCTCCGGGGTCACGCTGAGCCAGGCCCAGCCACTGCCGAAACGGGTCAGCGCGGCTTTGGTGAACGCCTCTTTGAAACTGTCCAGACCACCCAGTTGTTCATCGATGGCCTTGGCCAGTGCGCCATCGGGCTTACCGCCGCCGCTTGGCACCATGACTTCCCAGAACAACGAGTGATTGGCGTGACCGCCGCCCTGATTGATCACCGCTGCACGGAGTTTTTCCGGCAATTGCTGAACGCTGGAGACCAGTTTTTCCACCGGCCACTCGGCGTATTCAGTGCCTTCTACAGCGGCGTTGAGGTTATTGATGTAAGTCTGGTGATGCTTGGTGTAGTGGATCTCCATGGTCTGCGCATCGATATGCGGTTCCAGGGCGTCATAGGCGTACGGCAAGGCGGGCAAGGTAAAAGCCATTTCAGTGGACTCCATGATGATGTGCGGCTGGCGCGCGGCGTGCGTTGCCGGTATCCGGGTGCAGCAGGCGCTGGGTGCGCGGGTATTCGCCGTGTTCGCTGATGAAATTCAGCAGTTCGACATAGGTCTTGCTGCTCTGGCGCAACGCCGCTTCACGCAAGGCCGGGCGCAAGCGCTCGTCCTGCATGGTCTGCAACAGCCGTTGGTGGATCGCGCAGAGATACTCGGCGCTCTCCTCCGGCTGATTCAGGCGCAGGTGCAGGTCCGCCAGGTTGTGATGAGAGATGACACAGGCCGCCACCGCTTCGTCGGCATCGGCCCAGCGCTCGAACAACACTTGCGCCAGGGCCAGGGCTTGCAGGTAAGCCTCGCGGGCATCGATCAGCTCGCCCAGCATGAAGCAGCGATTGGCCCGTTCGATCGTGCGTTTCCAGTGCTCCATGGTGAGCCTCCAAAGCAGTTGCGGTGATTACACGCCGCCGGCGGTGAGTTTCTCGGGATTGAGCAACTCTTCCAGCTGATTGCGCGACAGGTCGGTGTGCTCCAGCGCGACGTCGATCACCGGGCGCCCCTGTTTGTAGGCCTGCTTGGCGATTTCCGCGGCTTTCTGGTAGCCGATGATCGGGTTGAGCGCGGTCACCAGAATCGGGTTGCGCGACAACGCTTCCTTGAGCCGCGACTCGTTGACCTTGAAGCTGGCGATGGCTTTATCACCGAGCAAACGACTGGAGTTGGCCAGCAATTCGATGCTGCTCAGCAGGTTCTGGGCGATGATCGGCAGCATCACGTTCAGCTCGAAGTTGCCCGACTGCCCGGCGATAGTGATCACCGAGTCATTGCCGATAACCTGCGCAGCGACCATGGCGGTGGCTTCCGGAATCACCGGATTGACCTTGCCCGGCATGATCGACGACCCCGGTTGCAGACCCTCAAGCTCGATTTCACCGAGGCCGGCGAGTGGGCCAGAGTTCATCCAGCGCAGGTCATTGGCGATTTTCATCAGCGACACGGCGGTGGCCTTGAGCTGACCGGAGACGGCGACAGCGGTGTCCTGCGAACCGATCAGCGCGAACAAATCCTTGCCCGGGGTGAATTGCACATTGGTCAGTTGGTTCAACTGGCGGCTGAAACGTGCGGCGAATTCAGGATGCGCGTTGATTCCGGTACCGACCGCTGTGCCGCCCTGAGCCAGCGATTGCAGGCTTGGCAGCAAGTCCTGCAAGTGACCGATGTTGGCCTTGAGTTGCTGCGCCCAGCCATTGAGCACCTGGCTCATGCGCACCGGCATCGCGTCCATCAGGTGCGTACGGCCGGTTTTGACGTGGTGATGCACTTGCGCGGATTTCTTTTCGATCACCTGCACCAGGTGCAGCAGCGCGGGCAGCAATTGCTCGTGCAAAGCCAGGGCAGCGCTGACGTGGATGGTGGTCGGGATGATGTCGTTGCTGCTTTGGCCGCAGTTGACGTGATCGTTGGCATTCACCGGCTCGTCGAGCAGACGGCTGGCGAGGGTGGCGATCACTTCGTTGGCGTTCATGTTGGAGCTGGTGCCGGAGCCGGTCTGGAAGATGTCCACCGGGAAGTGCTGCATGAAATCGCCTTCGAGCAGGCCCTGGGCCGCGTCGCTGATGGCTTTGCCTTGAGCGGCGCTGAGCTGATTGAGTTCGACGTTGGCCCGGGCAGCGGCGGCTTTGGCAAGGATCAACGCGCGAATGAATTGGGTTGGCATCGGCTTGCCGCTGATCGGGAAATTATCCACTGCGCGCTGGGTTTGCGCGCCGTAGAGAGCGTCCACCGGCACCTGCAGTTCGCCCATGCTGTCGCGCTCAATACGTGTCTTGGTCATCTGAAAATCCTTGCACCAGTTCAATAAGAGGAATCGAGGGAAGCAGTTCGCAGGTGGCGAGCTGCCAGGTGTAGCGCTGCCAACGCTGGAGCCGGCAGTTGCACAGCGACAGGCGCTCCATTTCACGCAACGGGCGCCAGGCTTGATCGAGACAGAGGCTGCGCCAATGCCACGGCAACGCAATGTCGGTGGCCGTGTCGAGCAGCAAACGGAAGGAGGTTTCAGCGATGGTCCAGGGAGACGTTGCCGTACAGCAGGCCAGATAACGGCCTTCGGCCAGGTAGTGTTCGATCAGGCGCGGCTCGTCAGGATCCATCGCGCAACGGATCTGGCGACTCATCCAGCGCCAGCTTTCGAGGTACGGCTGCTCGTGCAAGGCAGAACTCATGATCCGGGACTCGTTCGCAGATGAGATTTATTATTAGATGATAATGAGAACCAAAACAAGCGTGGCGAGTTACGAAGAGTCCATTGTGGGAGCGAGCCGGCCCGCGAAGGCGTCGTGTCAGTACCCCTGCGGTCGGCAGTCAAATCGCTTTCGCGAGAAGGCTCGCTCCCACATGGTTTTGTGTGCGGCCAATAAAAAAGGCGCGCCATCCGAGGGGATGGTGCGCCTTTTTGCGTAACGGAATCGGGGCTTAGCTGCCCGCGACCGTCATCCGCTCGATCAACACCGAGCCCGTACGAATGTTGCTGCGCAGCTCCAGATCATTTCCGACCGCAACAATCTGCTTGAACATGTCGCGCATGTTGCCGGCGATGGTCACTTCCTGCACCGCGAACTGGATTTCGCCGTTCTCGACCCAGAAACCCGCCGCTCCGCGCGAATAGTCGCCGGTGACCATGTTCAAGCCATGGCCCATCAATTCGGTGACCAGCAGCCCACGGCCCATACGGCGCAGCAGCGCCGCCTGATCCTCATCGCCGTGCGTCACGAACAGGTTGTGCACGCCGCCAGCGTTGGCGGTACTCGGCATGCCGAGTTTGCGTCCGGAGTAGGTGCCAAGAATGTACGACACCAATTCGCCCTTCTCGACGAACGGTTTGGCGTAGGTCGCCAGGCCATCACCGTCGTAAGACGCACTGCCCATGGCGCGCATCAGGTGTGGACGTTCGTCGATGGTCAGCCACTCCGGAAACAGCTTCTGCCCCAGCGTGCCTTCCAGGAACGACGATTTGCGGTACAGACTGCCGCCAGACACCGCCGACAGGAAGCTGCCAAACAACCCGCCCGCCAGCTCTGCGGAAAACAGCACCGGCACTTCGCAGGTCGGCACAGGACGCGCGCCCAGACGGCTCGCCGCCCGTTGCGCGGCACGTTGGCCGATGCTCACCGGATCGGCCAGCAAATTGCCCTGACGGCTGACGTCGTACCAGTAATCGCGCTGCATCTGGCCGTCGGCCTCGGCGATCATTACGCAGCTGAGGCTGTGCCGGGTCGACGCATAGCCACCGATGAAACCGTGACTGTTGCCATACACACGGCAGCCCTGATGGGTGCTGAGGGTGGTGCCGTCGGCGTTCTTGATCCGCGCATCGGCATCAAACGCGGCGGCTTCACACAGCAATGCCTTCTCGATCGCCTGCTCCGGAGTGATGTCCCATTCGTGGAACAGGTCGAAATCCTGCTGATCCCTGGCCATCAGTGCCGCATCGGCCAGGCCCGAGGCTTCATCTTCAGAGGTATGCTTGGCGATGGCCAGCGCCGCCGCGACCGTTTCGCGAATCGCATCAGGCCCGGTGGCAGACGTGCTGGCCGAGCCTTTGCGCTGACCCACGTACAGGGTGATGCCAAAGCCCTGGTCACGGTTGAACTCGACCGTCTCGACCTCACGCTGGCGTACTGACGTCGACAGCCCCTGCTCCAGCGACACCGCTACTTCGCAGGCACTGGCGCCCTGGCGCTTGGCTTCGGCGATGATCTGCTCGACCTGTTCCTGCAGTGCCGGCAATGCCTGCGGGCCGACGCTTTGAACTGCACTCATGCTCATCTCCACTCAAATTCTGCTTTCGGCTGGGGTCATCGAGCGACCGGGCCGGACAAGCGGCCCCCGACTGGTTATCATGGCGGCGTTTCTTTGCGGACTGCCACCATGGTTGATTCTTACGACGACTCCCTCGATACGGGAGAAAAAAGCAAATCTCAGGTCAAACGCGAGCTGCATGCTCTGGTTGACCTTGGCGAGCGCCTTACAACACTCAAGCCCGACTTGCAGGCAAAACTGCCATTGACCGACGCTTTGCGCCGAGCCTTGGCCGATGCGCCCAAGCACACCGCGAACATCGCGCGTAAACGGCACTTGCAGTTCATCGGCAAACTGATGCGCGATCAGGACACTGACGCGATTCTGACGTTGCTCGATCAACTCGATGCCTCCACCCGTCAGTACAACGAGCGTTTCCACAACCTCGAACGCTGGCGTGACCGCCTGATCGCCGGTGACGATGCCGTGCTGGAGAAATTCGTCGTCGAGTACCCGGACGCCGATCGCCAGCAATTGCGTTCCCTGATCCGTCAGGCTCAGCACGAGGTTGCGCAAAACAAACCTCCTGCTTCCAGCCGCAAGATCTTCAAGTACATCCGTGAGCTGGACGATACCCAACGCGGCCTGCGTTGATATTCGCCATCGGGTGGCCGCACTGTGCGCCACCCGCAGCTCCATCCCCGTTTATGCGCCCGTGCCGCCCACGGTGATCGCATCAATCTTCAGTGTTGGCTGACCAACACCCACCGGCACCGACTGTCCGTCCTTGCCGCACGTGCCCACACCGCTGTCCAGCGCCAGATCGTTACCGACCATCGACACCCGGCTCATCGCCTCGGGGCCATTGCCGATCAACGTCGCGCCCTTCACCGGAGCGGTAATCTTGCCATCCTCGATCAGGTACGCCTCGCTGGTGGAGAAGACGAACTTGCCGCTGGTGATGTTGACCTGACCGCCGCCGAGGTTGGCGCAGTAGATGCCTTTCTTCACCGAAGCAATGATTTCCGCCGGATCGCTTTCGCCACCGAGCATGTAGGTGTTGGTCATGCGCGGCATCGGCAGATGCGCGTAAGACTCGCGGCGACCATTGCCGGTACGGGCCACGCCCATCAGACGCGCGTTGAGCTTGTCCTGCATGTAGCCCTTGAGCACGCCGTTTTCGATCAGCGTGGTGCACTCGGTCGGGGTGCCTTCGTCGTCGACGCTCAGCGAACCGCGACGACCACTCAGGGTGCCGTCATCGACGATGGTGCACAGCTTGGAGGCAACCATTTCGCCCATGCGCCCGCTGTAGGCGGAGCTGCCCTTGCGGTTGAAGTCACCTTCCAGACCGTGGCCGACCGCTTCGTGCAGCAACACGCCAGACCAGCCAGAACCCAACACCACCGGCAAGGTACCGGCCGGTGCAGGAATTGCTTCCAGGTTCACCAGCGCCTGACGCAACGCTTCCCGGGCATAGCCCATGGCGCGGTCTTCGGCGAGGAAATAACGATAGTCGGTCCGCCCGCCACCGCCATGTCCGCCGCGCTCGCGACGGCCATTCTGCTCGACGATCACGCTGACGTTGAAGCGCACCAGCGGGCGCACATCGGCGGCCAGGCCACCGTCGGTGGACGCCACCAGAATCCGCTCCCAGACCCCGGCCATGCTCACGCTGACCTGCTGAATACGTGGATCAAGGGCGCGGGTGGCAACGTCGATGCGCTTGAGCAGCTCGACTTTTTCGGCGCGGCTCAGCACTTCCAACGGGTTGTCCGGCGCATATAACTGCGCGACATCCTGGGTGCTGAACGCCTGCACCGTGCCGTTCTGCCCGGCACGGGAGATCGAGCGCGCGGCACGGGCCGCAGCGCCGAGGGCTTCGAGGGTGATCGCGTTACTGTAGGCGAAACCGGTTTTTTCACCAGACTGCGCACGCACGCCGACGCCTTGGTCGAGGTTGAAACTGCCTTCCTTGACGATTCCGTCTTCCAGCGACCACGACTCGGAGATCTGGCCCTGGAAATACAGATCGGCAGCATCGATGCCCGGGCCTGCCAGATCGCCGAGCACGCCTTGCAGGCTCTCGATCGTCACGCCGCCGGGCGCCAACAGGTGATCACTGACTGAGGACAACAACTCGCTCATAGGTTTACGCCTTAAATTCATGTTCTGAAGCAGGCCGCTGTGCGCCCTGCGAGAAAAACCGCCGATGACTCGTCACCGGCATTCGCGCCCTGATAGACGCTTGTTCATCACTGTCGCGTTCGGCCAACAACACCGCTTCGCCTTGATCCTGATGCGCCAGCACACGGCCCCACGGGTCGATGATCGCCGCGTGACCGAAGGTTTCCCGTGGCCCCGGATGGGTTCCGCCCTGCGCTGCCGCCAACACATAACATTGAGTCTCGATGGCGCGGGCGCGAATCAGCACGTCCCAGTGCGCCGCACCGGTCACCGCGGTGAAGGCCGACGGGGCGGTGATCAACTCGGCACCGGCAGCGCGCAACTCGCTGTACAGCTCCGGGAAACGCAAGTCGTAACACACCGTCAGACCGACTCGGCCGACCGGCGTGTCCGCCACCACGACGCCGCTGCCATAAGCATAGTCATCGGATTCACGATACCGCCCGCGATTGTCCGCCACATCGACATCGAACAGGTGCAACTTGTCATACCGCGCAACGATTTCACCCTGATCGTTGACCAGCAGCGAGCAGGCGTGGGACTTGGCATCCGGCTGCCCGAGCGGCGGCAACGGCAACGTGCCGGCCACTATCCATAACTTGAGGTCGCGGGCGGCCTGTTTCAACCATGGCAGGATCGGCCCATCGCCGAGCGCTTCGGCGCGGCCGATGTCGGCGATGTCGCGACGGCCCATGGCGGCGAAGTTTTCCGGCAGCACTGCGAGCTTCGCCCCGCCGGCCGCAGCCTGCTCGAGCAGGCGTCGGGCCTGGGCCAGATTGGCCAGCACATCGCTCTGGCTGACCATTTGAATCACCGCTAAAGACATGGCGCACTCCGCAACAGGTATGCGGCCATGCTACTCCATAGGCTCGGGATGTGGCTGTTCAAAAAGGCTTGTCGAAGGTGATTTTCGGCTCTTTCCACGGGCCTTTGACGGTGTATTTGACGCTGGCGAAGCGCGCCACGCGGTCGCCGATCAGCTTGTCGATCAGGAACAACGCCCCGCCGACCGCCGGTGCGCCGACGATCAACGCGGCAATCGGCAGGTTGTTGGTCACCGGCAACGTCACCAGCAACTTGGCATCGACCTGTTCACGGACCAGATCCAGCGTGCCGTTGAGCTCAATGTTGCTCGACGGCCCGGTCAGGCGGATCGGCTCGCGGGTGTCATAGACACCGGCGTTGGCCACCAGCAGGCCCTTGACCCGGTCATAGCTCAAGCCCTTGCCAAACAGGTCGGAGAAGTCCAGACGCAGACGGCGGCCGATGGAGTTGAAGTTGAGCAGACCGAACACCCGCAGTGCCTGCGCGCCGCCCTCAACTTCGACGAACTGACCTTTATTGAGCGAGGCATCCAGCGTGCCGGAGAAGCGCTTGGTCGCCAGCCATGCCGGCGAGCCTGGCCAGCGGCCATCGACGTCCATATGGAATTCTTCGCTGGTCACGCTCGGTGCGAACCCCCAGCCCTTGAGTACATCGGCGAGGTTCTTGCCACTGATCCGCCCCTTGAACCAGCTGTTGGTCGAGCCCGGCGCACCTTCCCAGCCGCCATTGCCCTGCAACAGGATGCCCTTGAGGCCCATGTCGAGGTTGTTCAAGGCGATGCCTTTGGCGGTCGGGCGGACCTTCAGCGACCAGCCACCGACCAGATCCTGGCCCTGGTACAACTGATTGATGGTGATATCCAGCGCGGGAATCTTCGTCGGGTCGACGGAAACCAGCGGGTCGGGCGAATTCTCGTCGGCCTGCACCGTCGGATCCGGCGCCGGAAGCCGCACGTATTGCAGATTGACCGCAATCGGTGCGCCTTTGGCATCGGGAAGGCTGGCCGAGCCCTTGGCCTGCTGACTGTCGAGCGACAGATTCCATGCCCATGGCTTGCGATTGACCTGCACTGCGGCCTGATCAAGCGTGGTGCCAAATGCGGTGAGCTTGCCCACTTTGAAGTCGGCGCTGTTAAGCAGTTGCTTGGCGCTGCCCCCCGGATCGTTACCGGCGTATTTATTGACCAGATCCTGCCACGGCGCGACGTCCAGCTCCGACAACACACCGCGTATGCGCAGGCCTTTGGCGTCCGGCAGGACCGCGTCGCCGGTGCCGAGGAACAGCTCGCCCCGACCATCGGCGATATTGCTCGGCGGCGCGGCGAAGGTGAAGCTGGCCAACTGATCGTAACTGACCCAGTAGCGCCGCTCCGGGCCTTGCAAGGTCATGCGGAACACCGTGTCACGCCCCTGCTGGGCCGACATGCCGAACGGTGCCGGCAGATCCACCGCAACACCTTTCATGCTGGAACTGACCGTCAGTTGACTGTCAGTGCCGTCCAGGTTGACCTGCAACTGATAGGGAATAGTCCCTGACACCGGCAACGGCTGGGTCACACCCAGCCAGTCAGTGAGCTTCTTGACCTCGACCTGCCCGGAAGCCGCGACCCGAGTCTTGAGCCTGTTCGGGCTGCCATCAGCGAAAATCTGCGCCGTCACTGGCTTGTCGAAAGCCCTGGCGGCGATATTCTGCCCGCTCAAACCCTTGGCACTGTCGAAGCGGAAATCGCCCTTGAGCTGGCTCAGTTCAAGCTTCGGCTCGGCCAGTTTCAGGCGCGCATTGGCAGTTTTGAAGTCGACGAGAATCTTCGGCAGATCGCCCTTTTCCAGCGGAATGTCGAGTTTGACCTTGCCCTGCAGATCGCCCTCGCCTTCCCATCCGGCAAAGGTTTCGCCAGTACCGATCGGCGCGGTCTGCAAAATTTTCAAGCCATCGCCCAGCCCGCCGGCAAACCCGCCATCGAGGAACAGATGCGTATGTTGCCCGGCCGGCACATGGGGAATGTTGACGAAAACATCGCTGACCCGGGTGTCGAGCAACTGGCCCTTGTCAGCGACAATGCGAACACCGTTGTCCTCGATGAACACGTCGCCGCTGACCTTGCTCACGTGCGGCCAGCCCGGCTGGAATGCCAGCTCGGCGTCATGCACCTTGAAGAACAGACTGATGCTGCGATCGACGTCTTTGGCGTTCTTGTTCAGCGAGCCCTGGTACTGGAAAAAGCCCTGATCCACCGCGCCCTTGAGGATTGCCGTGCGCAGCCACTCGTCGAGCGCCGGGCTGAGGACTTCTGGCAGATACTTGGCGGTGTAGCGTCCGTCGCCATCGACCAGGCCGACGCGCAGATCCATGTAGTCTTCCTGGGTATGATCAAAGTGCAGGCGGATCAGGAAGTCGCCGGCAATCTTGCCTTCTTCGCCCAGCACTTTCAGGTACGGCGCGATCAGGGTGAAACCGTCTTTGTCGAGTTTCCAGGTCAACCGGGCGTTGGCCTGAATGTATTGCCATGGCTTGGCGAAGATCGGGTCCAGGTGCAGGACGAAATCCTTGCTGTCCATGCGCAACTCGCCACCGTCGAGGTTGCCGCTGAGACTGCCACTGACGTTTCGCGCCGCCGGGGCACCGTGATAGGCATCGAACCCGACCTGATCCAGATTGGCAGCGAAGCTGAATTTCGAGCCGTCGGTGGCATTGGGACGAAAATCCAGCAGCACGTTGCGCAGCCCACCCGTCACCTGCAAGTGCTCGACGACAGTGGCGAAGCCTTCCGGCAGTGGCCCCAGCGCATTGAGCAGCGGGGTGATCGGCGTCAGATCGAGGCGGTCCGCCTGCAGATGCCAGAGTTCGTCAACTTTATCGGTGACCGCCGTCTGCTTGAGCTGCACATGGGATTCCCAACGGGTCTCTCCGAGGTTCATTGCCAGTGAGTCGAGGGTCACCGTCGCGCCGTCATCGTCGCGCTGGTAATAACCGTTGAGCGCCAGATTGTTGATCCGGATCGGCTTGCGTTCGGCGTAGGCGCCGGTCAGTTGTGGCGCGTTCAAACGAATGGCGGCGCTCTGCAGGGCGCCGTCATTCCAGTTCACCCAGAGCTCGCCGCCGGCCTTGATCTCGGAAAAATTCCACTGCTGGGTCAAACGCTCGGGCAACCACTTGGACCAGTCGCTTTGCGGCAGGCTGACATAACCTTCCACCGAGCTGTCCGGCAACTGCTTGGGGCGAATCCGGGTGCGCAGGCTCATGGCCACAGGCTGCCCATCGGGCAAGGTCAAACGCGCATCGAGACGCTGACGACTGGCCCCGGTTTTCAGATTGAGGCCGACGTAGGTGAAGGTCATCGGGGCCTGATCCAGCGGCTGCAAGGTCACCTGACTGTCGAGCACCGACAGCTGCTGAATCATCTGCGAGCGATCGAACAGTTGCTCGGGATCCAGCGGCTGATCGTTCTGCACCGGCAAACCTTCCAGCGCCCAGCTGCCATCCTGCGCTTCCTTGAGGCTGATTTTCAGGCCGTTCAATTCCAGATGGGCGATACGCACTTCGCGCGCCAGCAGGCTGCCCCAGAGGTCCGGCACCGCGCGTACCCGGTCCAGACGCAAGGCATTCGCGCCATCGCCGACCATCACGTCATGGGCCAGAAGGATCGGCGCAAATCCGCTCCAGTTACCTTCCAGCTCGCCGATGCGCAGCGGCATGCCGAGGGCCGCACTGGCCTTGTCTTCGATGTCGGTGCGGTACTCCGCCACCAGCGGCGTCAGTTCCCGACCGAGGCTGACGTACAACGCCATCAACACCAGAACCAACGCGCACAGGCCCAGCCCCCAGCGGGTGAGTGCGGCCAAAATGCGTGTCAGACGCTCCATGTCAGTTGGCTCCCATGGCGAAAAAACTGCGAAAAGCTGAGGCCAGCCGTTGTGGATTAAATGTGCCGCAGGGGATCAGAGCAGCACCACATCATATTGTTCCTGGGAATACATGGTTTCGACCTGAAAGCGTATGGTGCGCCCGATGAATCCTTCAAGCTCGGCGACGTTACCGGATTCTTCATCGAGCAGTCGATCCACAACTTTCTGGTTCGCCAGGACGCGATAGCCCTCGGCCTGATAGGCGCGGGCTTCACGCAGAATCTCGCGGAAGATCTCGTAACAGATGGTTTCCGGGGTCTTCAGCTTGCCGCGCCCCTGGCAACTGCTGCATGGCTCGCACAACACTTGCTCCAGACTTTCGCGGGTGCGCTTGCGGGTCATCTGCACCAGGCCCAACTCGGTGATGCCGATGATGTTGGTCTTGGCGTGGTCGCGCTCCAGCTGTTTTTCCAGGGTACGCAGCACCTGGCGCTGGTGCTCTTCATCTTCCATGTCGATGAAGTCGATGATGATGATCCCGCCCAGATTGCGCAGCCGCATCTGCCGGGCAATCGCGGTGGCGGCTTCGAGGTTGGTCTTGAAAATGGTTTCTTCGAGGTTGCGATGACCGACGAACGCCCCGGTGTTGACGTCGATGGTGGTCATGGCTTCTGCCGGATCGACCACCAGATAACCGCCGGACTTGAGCGGTACTTTGCGCTCAAGGGCTTTCTGGATTTCATCTTCGACGCCGTACAGGTCGAAAATCGGCCGTTCGCCCGGATAATGTTCCAGACGGTCGGCGATCTCCGGCATCAGCTCTGCGACGAACTGCGTGGTTTTCTGGAAGGTTTCCCGGGAGTCGATGCGGATTTTCTCGATCTTCGGGCTGACCAGATCGCGCAGCGTGCGCAGGGCCAGGCCGAGGTCTTCATAAATCACGCTCGGCGCGCCGATGGTCTGGATCTGCGCGTTGATCTGATCCCACAGGCGCCGCAGGTAGCGAATGTCCATGAGGATTTCATCGGCCCCGGCGCCTTCGGCGGCAGTACGCAGGATGAAGCCACCGGCCTCTTTGATCCCTTCCTTGGCCACGCAATCGCTGACCACCTGCTTGAGGCGCTCGCGCTCGGCTTCGTCCTCGATCTTCAGGGAAATGCCGACGTGAGCGGTGCGCGGCATGTACACCAGATAGCGCGAAGGAATCGACAGCTGTGTAGTCAACCGCGCGCCTTTGGAACCGATCGGGTCCTTGGTGACTTGCACCACCAGGCTCTGTCCTTCGTGCACCAGCGAGCTGATGCTCTCGACCGCCGGCCCTTCGCGCAGGGAAATTTCCGAAGCATGAATGAACGCCGCGCGATCCAGACCGATGTCGACGAAAGCCGCCTGCATGCCCGGCAGCACACGCACGATCTTGCCTTTATAGATGTTGCCGACGATCCCGCGTTTTTGCGTGCGCTCGACGTGGACTTCTTGCAGCACACCGTTTTCGACCACCGCCACACGCGATTCCATCGGCGTGATGTTGATCAGAATCTCTTCACTCATGGCAGGGTCTCGTTCAGGCATGTTCACGATAATGGCCGCATCTTGATTCGTACGACGCTCATTGCGCGTGCAGGTTTTGCCAACAGGGTATGCCGAAATGGCCCAACAGTTCTGCGGTTTCGCAAACCGGTAGCCCGACCACGGCCGAATAGCTGCCATTGAGGCCCGCGACAAACACCGCGCCCAGGCCCTGAATGCCATAACCGCCGGCCTTGTCCCGAGGCTCGCCGCTGGCCCAATAGGCGGCGGCTTCGTCGCGGCTGATCGGGCGAAAGCGCACCAGGCTGCGCACCACTCGCGACTCACAACGCTCGCCTTCGAGCACGGCAATGGCCGTCAGCACTTCATGCTCCTTGCCGGACAACATCATCAGCATGGCGCATGCCTCGGCTTCGTCCACCGGTTTGCCAAGAATTTTGCCGTCGAGCACCACGGCGGTGTCCGCCCCCAGCACGCAAAACGCCGCGGCAGATGCGAGCGTGCGCCGACCGGCCTCGGCCTTGCCGCGCGCCAGGCGCTCGACATAGGCCGAAGGCGATTCTTCGGCTAGCGGGGTTTCATCGATGTCCGCACTGATGGCGGAGAACGGCACGCCGATCTGCGTGAGCAATTCACGCCGGCGCGGCGATCCTGAGGCGAGGTACAGCGGCTTCATCAAAACATCTCCCTGTTCAGTGCCCAGCCTCACCGGATCAATTGATTTTGTAGCGCCGGCGCAATCCACGCAAAGCGAAGCTGACCCAAGGCCAGAGCAGCGCGCTGGTCAATGCCGGCAACACCAGTGCCAGGGTCGGTTGGCGGTTGCCGGTCAGGGCACTGAGCCACAGCTGAACCAGTTGCGCGAGACCGAAGATGACCAGGATGACCAGGCATTGCTGCCATATCGGGAACATCCGCAGGCGTTGCTGCAATGACAGCACCAGGAACGTGATCAGGGTCAGGATCAAGGCGTTCTGACCGAGCAGATCACCCTGCAGCACGTCTTCGGCCAGCCCCAGGCAAAACGCCGTGACCATGCCGACCGTATGCGGCATATACAAGGCCCAGAATGTCAGGAGCAAGGCCAGCCACAGCGGACGCAGGATTTCCATGAAAATCGGTAATGGCGACACACTGAGCAGTATGCCAATCAGAAACGTCAGCCAGACAATCCAGCCGTTACGCGATGCGGTAGCCCCGACCATTATTCTTGTCTCCCGGTAGTTGCCGGTGCGGTGACAGGCGGTTTGGCCGCCGGTCGGGCAGCAGGCTGACTCGCCGGTGGCTTACTGGCTGCAGGTGGTTTTGCAGCAGCGGGCGGTTTGCTTGCAGCGGGCTTGGCCGGTGGAGTACTGGCAGCAGGGGCAGCCGCTGGCGTCGCCGTGGCAGGCGTGATTGCGGCGGCCGGCGGGGTCACGGTTTTAGGCACTGTTGCGGGAATCACCGGGCCACCGCCCTGCGCATCGAGGTTTTCCTGGGCCTGCGCCGCATCGTTGGCACGCTCTTCGGCCGTGCGGTTGTCGCTGAACACCAGCAGCATGTAGCGGCTGCGGTTCAGCGCAGCCGTCGGTACGGCACGAACGATGGCAAACGGCTGGCCGGAATCGTGGATCACTTCCTTCACGGTCGCGACCGGGTAGCCTGCCGGGAAGCGTTGTCCGAGGCCGGAGCTGACCAGCAGATCGCCTTCCTTGATGTCAGCCGTGTCGGCGACATGGCGCAATTCCAGGCGTTCAGGGTTGCCGGTGCCGCTGGCAATCGCCCGCAAACCGTTGCGATTGACCTGCACGGGAATGCTGTGGGTGCTGTCAGTGAGCAGCAGCACGCGGGAGGTGTACGGCATCAACTCGACTACTTGCCCCATCAGACCACGCGCATCGAGCACCGGCTGACCGAGGACCACGCCATCACGCTCACCTTTATTGATGATGATGCGGTGGGTGAAGGGATTGGGGTCCATGCCGATCAACTCGGCCACTTCAACCTTTTCGTTGACCAGCGCGGAGGAGTTGAGCAACTCGCGCAGCCGAACGTTCTGCTCGGTGAGGGCGGCAAGCTTCTGCATGCGGCCCTGCAGGAGCAGGTTTTCGGTCTTGAGTTTTTCGTTTTCGGCGACAAGCTCGGTACGACTGCCGAACTGGCTGGCGACGCCTTCCCACAAACGTCCGGGCAGGTCGGTGATCCAGTAGGCGTCCATCAGCACCAGCGACATCTGGCTGCGTGCTGGCTTGAGCAGACTGAAACGGGCATCGACCACCATCAGTGCAACCGATAACACGGCCAGCACCAACAGGCGGACGCCCAACGAAGGGCCCTTGGCGAAAAGCGGTTTAATAAGCCGCTCCTCCCAGGCAAATGTTCTGTTTATTCATACGGCATCAAACCGGCCTGGATGAAGACTGACAGAAGATAAACGCCAACAGGCAGCACTACAAAGTGCTGCCTGCGCGCTCACCCACGTATTGCAAACCGGCGAGTTATTCGCTGGAGAGCAGGTCCATGGTGTGTTTGTCCATCATTTCCAATGCACGGCCACCGCCGCGAGCAACACAGGTCAGCGGGTCTTCGGCAACGATCACCGGCAGACCGGTTTCCTGGGCCAGCAACTTGTCGAGGTCACGCAGCAGCGCGCCACCACCGGTCAGCACCAGGCCACGCTCGGCGATGTCGGAAGCCAGTTCCGGCGGCGACTGCTCCAGCGCACTTTTCACGGCCTGAACGATGGTTGCCAGGGACTCTTGCAGAGCTTCCAGCACTTCGTTGGAGTTCAGGGTGAATGCGCGTGGAACGCCTTCGGCCAGGTTGCGGCCGCGAACGTCGACTTCGCGAACTTCGCCGCCCGGGTAGGCCGTGCCGATTTCCTGCTTGATGCGCTCGGCAGTCGATTCACCGATCAGGCTGCCGTAGTTGCGGCGCACGTAGGTGATGATCGCTTCGTCGAAGCGGTCGCCGCCAACGCGTACGGATTCGGCATACACCACGCCGTTCAGGGAGATCAGCGCGATTTCAGTGGTACCACCACCGATATCCACGACCATCGAGCCGCGAGCTTCTTCGACCGGCAGGCCGGCACCGATCGCAGCGGCCATTGGCTCTTCGATCAGGAACACTTCACGAGCACCGGCACCAAGGGCCGATTCACGGATGGCACGACGCTCAACCTGAGTGGATTTGCATGGAACGCAGATCAGCACACGAGGGCTAGGCTGCAGAAAACTGTTTTCGTGAACCTTGTTGATAAAGTATTGCAGCATCTTTTCGCAGACGCTGAAGTCGGCAATGACGCCGTCCTTCATCGGACGAATGGCAGCAATGTTGCCCGGCGTACGGCCGAGCATGCGCTTGGCTTCGGTGCCGACAGCAACGACACTTTTCTGGTTACCGTGTGTCCGAATGGCCACAACCGATGGCTCATTCAGGACGATACCGCGCTCGCGCACGTAAATAAGGGTGTTGGCAGTGCCCAGGTCAATGGAAAGATCGCTGGAAAACATGCCACGCAGTTTCTTGAACATGGGAAAGGGACCCTAGGCAACGCGTGGGTAAAAAAGTGCGGCAAACTCTAACAACGACAGGGATTTTGGGCAAGGCGCCAATATGTTAAATTGGCCGCTTTTCTGTGCACCAAGCCCCACAATCGCGGCCTTATGACCGTAGAAGTGCGGTAGTGTTCCGACAATCTAACACACGGACGCCGTCCGTTCTGTTTTCCACAGGAGAATCCCGATGGCGCTAGAACGCTCCGACGTGGAAAAAATCGCACATTTGGCCTGCCTTGGCCTCAATGATGCCGATCTTCCACACATTACTTCCGCCCTCAACAGCATTCTCGGGCTGGTCGACGAAATGCAGGCCGTCAATACCGACGGTATCGAGCCTTTGGCCCACCCGCTGGAAGCCAGTCAGCGCCTGCGCGCCGACGTCGTGACCGAGACCAATCACCGCGAGGCTTACCAGTCCATCGCACCAGCGGTCGAAAACGGCCTGTATCTGGTTCCGAAAGTCATCGACTAAAGGGAAAGAGCCTGCAATGCATCAAATGACTCTGGCCGAGATCGCCCGCGGTCTCGCCGATAAAAAGTTTTCCTCCGAAGAGCTGACCAAAGTCCTGCTGGCGCGTATTACCCAGCTCGATCCGCAGCTCAACAGTTTCATCAGCCTCACCGAAAAGCTGGCCCTCGAGCAGGCGAAAGCCGCCGACGCACGCCGGGCCAACGGTGAGAGCGGCGCCCTGCTCGGCGCGCCGATCGCCCACAAAGACCTGTTCTGCACCCAGGGCATTCGCACTAGCTGCGGCTCGAAGATGCTCGACAACTTCAAGGCGCCCTACGACGCCACCGTGGTTGCGAAACTGGCCGCTGCCGGCGCTGTGACCCTGGGCAAGACCAACATGGACGAGTTCGCCATGGGTTCGGCCAACGAGTCGAGCTGGTACGGCGCGGTAAAAAACCCGTGGAACCTGGAACACGTACCGGGCGGCTCGTCCGGCGGTTCGGCGGCGGCCGTTGCCGCTCGTCTGTTGCCGGCGGCGACGGCTACCGACACGGGTGGTTCGATCCGTCAGCCGGCGGCATTCACCAACCTCACCGGCCTGAAACCGACCTACGGTCGCGTTTCGCGCTGGGGCATGATCGCTTACGCCTCCAGCCTCGATCAGGGCGGCCCGTTGGCGCGCACGGCCGAAGACTGCGCAATTTTGTTGCAAGGTATGGCCGGCTTCGATCAGAACGACTCCACCAGCATCGATGAGCCAGTGCCGGATTACTCCGCCAGCCTCGGCGATTCGCTGCAAGGCCTGCGCATCGGCGTGCCGAAGGAATACTTCAGCGCCGGTCTCGACCCGCGCATCGCCGAGCTGATCCAGAACAGCATCAAAGAGCTGCAGAAGCTCGGTGCCGTGATCAAGGAAATCAGCCTGCCGAACATGCAACACGCAATTCCTGCGTACTACGTGATCGCGCCGGCAGAGGCCTCCTCGAACCTGTCACGTTTCGACGGCGTGCGTTTCGGCCATCGCTGCGAGCAGCCGAAAGACCTGATTGACCTGTACAAGCGTTCTCGTGGCGAAGGCTTCGGCCCGGAAGTCCAGCGCCGGATCATGGTCGGTGCCTACGCCCTGTCCGCCGGTTACTACGACGCCTACTACCTGAAAGCGCAGAAGATCCGTCGCCTGGTGAAGAACGACTTCATGGCTGCCTTTAATGAAGTCGACATCATCCTCGGCCCGACCACGCCAAACCCGGCCTGGAAGCTCGGCGCCAAGAACAGCGACCCGGTCGCTGCCTATCTGGAAGACGTCTACACCATCACCGCCAACCTCGCGGGCCTGCCGGGCCTGTCGATGCCGGCCGGTTTTGTCGACGGTCTGCCGGTTGGCGTGCAGTTGCTCGCTCCATATTTCCAGGAAGGCCGTTTGCTCAATGTTGCGCACCAGTATCAGTTGAACACTGACTGGCACACCCGCACCCCAACCGGCTTCTGAGGAGACACACATGCAATGGGAAGTCGTGATCGGGCTGGAGATTCACACTCAGCTCACTACCCGGTCGAAAATCTTTTCCGGTAGTTCCACCACGTTCGGTTCCGAGCCGAACACTCAGGCCAGCCTGATCGACCTGGGCATGCCTGGCGTTCTGCCGGTGCTGAACCAGGAAGCCGTGCGTATGGCGGTGATGTTCGGTCTGGCGATTGATGCCGAGATCGGTCAGCACAACGTGTTCGCCCGCAAGAACTACTTCTACCCGGACCTGCCGAAGGGCTATCAGATCAGCCAGATGGAATTGCCGATCGTCGGCAAGGGCCACCTGGACATCGCGCTGGAAGACGGCACCGTCAAACGTGTCGGCATCACCCGCGCGCACCTGGAAGAAGACGCCGGCAAGAGCCTGCACGAAGAATTCAACGGTGCCACCGGCATCGACCTGAACCGTGCCGGCACGCCGCTGCTGGAAATCGTTTCCGAGCCTGACATGCGCAGCGCCAAGGAAGCCGTGGCTTACGTCAAGGCGATCCACGCGCTGGTACGCTACCTGGGCATCTGCGACGGCAACATGGCCGAAGGCTCGCTGCGTTGCGACTGCAACGTGTCGATCCGTCCCAAGGGCCAGGTCGAGTTCGGCACGCGCTGCGAGATCAAGAACGTCAACTCGTTCCGTTTCATCGAGAAGGCGATCAACTCCGAGATCCAGCGTCAGATCGAGCTGATCGAAGACGGCGGCAAAGTGATCCAGCAAACCCGTCTGTACGATCCGAACAAGGACGAGACCCGTCCGATGCGTTCGAAAGAGGAAGCCAACGACTACCGTTACTTCCCCGATCCGGACCTGCTGCCAGTGGTCATCGAAGAGTCGTTCCTGGGTGAGGTGCGCGCCACCCTGCCGGAACTGCCACCGCAAAAACGCGAGCGCTTCCAGAGCCAGTTCGGTCTGTCGGCCTACGACGCCAACGTGCTGGCCACCAGCCGTGAGCAAGCGGACTACTTCGAGAAAGTCGCAGCCATCGGCGGCGACGCCAAACTGGCGGCGAACTGGGTGATGGTCGAGTTGGGCAGCCTGCTCAACAAGCAAGGCCTGGACATCGACGAGTCGCCGGTTTCGGCTGAACTGTTGGGCGGCATGCTGCAGCGCATCAAGGACAACACCATCTCCGGCAAGATCGCCAAGGTGGTGTTCGAGGCGATGGCCAACGGCGAAGGCAACGCAGACGAAATCATCGCCAAGCGCGGCCTCAAGCAAGTGACCGACACCGGCGCGATCTCCGCGGTGCTGGACGAAATGCTCGCGGCCAACGCCGAGCAAGTTGAACAATATCGTGCGGCTGATGAAGCCAAGCGCGGCAAAATGTTCGGCTTCTTCGTCGGCCAGGCCATGAAAGCCTCCAAAGGCAAGGCCAACCCGCAGCAAGTGAACGAACTGCTGAAAAGCAAGCTCGAAGGCTGATGTAAATGGAGCCAGCCTTAAAGCCTGGCGCCATCCCTTGTAGGAGTGAGCCTGCTCGCGATAGCGATTTGACAGTCACTTTTCCGGTGTCTGACATTGCGCTATCGCGAGCAGGCTCACTCCTGCATTTGATTCGGAAATCCTTTGAATGAAGCGTCTGTTCAGCCTTTGCGCCCTACTCTCTTTACTGGCGGGTTGCGCCAGCAACGACATCATCGACCCGCACGGTTACGACCAGACCGGCGTCGCCTCCTATTACGGCGCCAGACACCACGGTAAACGCACCGCCAGCGGCGAAGCGTTCAACCAGCATTCCCTGACCGCCGCCCATCGCCAACTGCCGTTCGGCACGCGGGTGAAGGTCACCAACCTGAAAAACGACAAATCCTGCATTGTGCGCATCAACGATCGCGGACCGCACACCCGCGGCCGCCTGATCGATGTCTCGCGTGAGGCGGCCGAGCGTCTCGGCATGCTCGGCAGCGGCACGGCGCGGGTTCGCATACAGGCTCTCGACGACTGATGGAGCGCTGACTATTTTTGCTCTGGCCGATTTACCGCTGATCAACGTGATCGAACTGCTCAGCGGCCTGTTTCTGCTGATCATCGGCGCCGAACTGATGGTACGCGCCGCCGTGCGTCTGGCTGCGCGCTTGCATGTGCGCCCGCTGATCATCGGCCTGACCATCGTCGCTCTCGGCAGCAGCGCCCCGCAAATGGCCGTCAGCCTGCAGGCGACACTGGCACACAACCCCGACATCGCCGTCGGCAGTGTGATCGGCAGCAGCATCTTCAACATCCTCGTGACCCTCGGTCTGTCGGCGCTGATCATTCCGCTGCGCGTCTCGCGGCAACTGGTGCGTTTGGACATCCCGCTGATGATCGGCGCCAGCCTGCTGGTGTTCGTCCTCGCGTGGAATGAACAGATCGGCCGCCTCGACGGCATTCTGCTGCTCGCGGCGCTGGCGCTGTATCTGGGCCTGCTGCTGCGCCAGTCGCGGCACTCGGCCCGGCCGCATTCCGAGTTACCGCACACGCCGCACGCATCGTGGTTCGGCAGCTTGCTGATGATCGCCGCCGGCCTGGCGCTGCTGGTGTTCGCCGGGCATTTGCTGCTGGGCGCAGCGGTGGCGGTGGCGACCGACCTGGGCTTCTCCGAGCGAGTGATCGGCCTGACCGTGGTCGCGGTCGGCACCTCACTGCCGGAACTCGCCACCTCGCTGATCGCCGCATTGCGCGGCCAGCGTGACATTGCGGTGGGCAACGTGATCGGTGCCAACCTGTTCAATCTGCTGGGGGTGCTCGGCATCACCGCGCTGATCGCGCCGACGCCATTATCGGTGTCGCCCAACGCGCTGGATTTCGACTTGCCGGTGATGCTCGGCGTCGCGGCGCTGTGCCTCCCCGTGTTCTATTCCGGCTACCGCGTGACCCGCGCCGAAGGTTTGCTGCTGCTGGGTTTGTACCTGGCGTACGGGTTGCATGTGGTGTCGTTCACCACCGGTATGCCGCTGGCCGGCAAACTTGAAAAACTGATGCTGTTTTACGTGCTGCCAACGCTGCTGGCGTTCCTGTTGTTCACGTCCATACGCGCCTGGCGCCGCCAACACCACAAGAGGGATGTGCCATGACCGATTCGAAGAAATCCGGGGTTGAAATCCGCCGTCAGGTAATGGGCGATGCGTTCGTTGATCGCGCGCTGGGCAATGCCACCGAGTTCACTCAGCCGTTGCAGGATTTCGTCAATGAACACGCCTGGGGCGGCGTGTGGAATCGCGAAGGCCTGCCGCTGAAAACCCGCAGCCTGATCACCCTGGCAGCACTGACGGCATTGAAGTGCCCGCAGGAATTGAAAGGCCACGTGCGCGGTGCGCTGAACAATGGCTGCACAGTGGAAGAGATCCGCGAGGCGCTGCTGCACTGCGCGGTGTATGCCGGGGTGCCGGCGGCGATTGATGCGTTTCGCGCGGCGCAGGAAGTGATCGATACCTATCAGAAGCCTGAGTGATTTGGCGTCTGTGAAATAGCTATCGCGAGCAGGCTCACTCCTACAGGGAAACGCATTCCAAATGTAGGAGTGAGCCTGCTCGCGATGGGGCCGGTCCATTCCCTACAAACCCCAGAGTCAGATCCAGCCACCCCACTGCAACACAAAGATCCCGACATTGGTGGTCACCGCCGCCATCAGCGTGGTCAGCACAATGATCGCCGCCGCCAGCTCATGATTGCCCTGCGCCGCCCGGGCCATGACAAAACTGGCCGCCGCCGTCGGGCTGCCGAAATACAGAAACAGAATCCCCAGCTCCGCCCCGCGAAAACCCCACAGCCACGCCCCCAGTGTTGCCAGCACCGGCAGGCCGATCATCTTCAGCAGGCTGGAGCTGAGCGCCATGCTGCCGCTCTGGCGCAGCGCCGCCAGCGACAACGTGCCGCCGATGCAGATCAGCGCCAGCGGCAAGGTGGTCTGCGCCAGATACTGGCCGGAGGTTTCCAGCCAGCCCGGCAGGCTGATCTTGAACCAGGCAAACGGCGCCGCGGCAATCACGCTGATGATCGGCGGGTTGCTGAACACGCTTTTGCAGATGCTCCACGGATCGGACTTGATCACCGGGCTGTACACCGCCAGCACGATGGTCGACAGGGTGTTGTAGAACAGGATCACCAGCGCCGCGAGAATCGCCCCGAGGGAAATCCCGTAGTCGCCGTACATGCTCGCCGCCAGCGCCAGGCCGATCACTCCGTTGTTGCCGCGAAACGCGCCCTGGGTGTAGATGCCGCGATCCTCGCGCGGGCAACGGAAAATCGCCCAGCCCCACGCCAGGGCGAAACTCGCCAGCGTGGCGAGCGCGAAGTAGATCAGCAGTGCTGGTTGCAAAGCAGCGTGCAGATCCGCATGCAGGATCCCGAGAAACAGCAGCGCCGGCATGCTGACGTTGAACACCAGCGACGAGGCGGTGTGAATGAAGTTGTCGTTGATCCAGTCGATGCGTTTGAGCAACACCCCGAGAAACAGCATGGCGAACACCGGCGCGGTGATGTTCAGGGTTTCGAGGAAGATTGCCAGCATGCCGTGGGAGCCTTTGGGTGAGCGTTCGTCAGGAGGCTAATGATAAGCCAGCCGATCCTTCGGCGTCTGTGAGAACGCTTTCGCGAGCAAGCCCGCTCCCACAGGGATCTCATTTACACCGCAGATCAAATGTGGGAGCGGGCTTGCTCGCGAAGAACCATGACACGATGTCAGGTAATCGGCGCCGGGTTGAACAGGGTGATGTCGTTATGCAGCTTGTGCTTCTCCGTCCAGGTCTGCTGCTTGCCGCTCGCCACATCCAGGTAGTAGTGAAACAACTCCCACCCCAACTCCTCGATGGACGCACGCCCGGTCGCAATCCGCCCGGCGTCGATGTCGATCAGATCCGGCCAGCGTTGCGCCAACTCGGTCCGGGTCGAAACCTTGACCACCGGCGCCATCGCCAAGCCATACGGCGTGCCGCGCCCGGTGGTGAACACATGCAGGTTCATCCCCGCCGCCAGTTGCAACGTGCCGCAGACAAAATCACTGGCCGGCGTCGCGCAGAAGATCAGGCCCTTGCGCTTGAAACGTTCGCCCGGGCCGAGCACGCCGTTGATCGCGCTGCTGCCGGATTTGACAATCGAGCCCAGCGACTTCTCGACGATGTTCGACAACCCGCCCTTCTTGTTGCCCGGCGTGGTGTTGGCGCTGCGGTCCGCTTCGCCCTTGGCCAGGTAACGGTCGTACCAGTCCATCTCGCGCACCAGTTCCTCGGCAACGGTCCTGGTTTCGGCGCGGGAGGTCAGCAGGTAGATCGCATCGCGCACTTCCGTGACTTCGGAAAACATCACCGTCGCCCCCGCACGCAACAACAAGTCCGAGGCGTAGCCCAGCGCCGGATTGGCGGTGATTCCGGAAAACGCGTCACTGCCACCGCACTGCATGCCGAGGATCAGCTCGGAAGCCGGCACGGTTTCGCGGCGGCGCTGGTCGAGCTTCTTCAAACGGACTTCGGCCAGCGCCATGATCTGCTCGATCATCTCGGTGAAACCGTGACTGGAATCCTGCAGGCGATACAGCCACGGCTCGCTCAGATCGACCGACGCATCGTCCTCGTGCATCACCTGCCCTGCCTGCAACTTCTCGCAGCCGAGGCTGATCACCAGTGCTTCGCCGCCCAGGTTCGGGTTGCGCGCCAGGTTGCGCACGGTGCGGATCGGGATGTACGCATCGGTAGCGGTGATCGCCACGCCGCAGCCATAACTGTGGGTCAGTGCCACCACGTCATCGACGTGCGGATATTTCGGCAGCAGCTCGTCCTTGATGCGTTTCACCGCGTGATCGAGCACGCCGGTGACGCACTGCACGGTGGTGGTAATCCCGAGAATGTTACGCGTGCCGACGGTGCCGTCGGCATTGCGATAACCCTCGAAGGTGAAGCCTTCCAGCGGCGCCTGTGCGGCCGGTACTTCGGTGGACAGCGGCAGGCTGTCCAGCGGCGGCGCGGTCGGCATGCGCAGTTGATCTTCCTTGACCCAACTGCCACGCGGGATCGGCTGCAACGCATAGCCGATGGTCTGGCCGTAGCGAATCACCTGGCCGCCCTCGGGAATGTCTTCGAGGGTGACCTTGTGGCTCTGCGGCACAAAGTCCACAGTCAGCAGACCGTCCGGGAATTCGGTGCCGGCCGGCACGCCCTGGTCATTGACCACAATCACTACGTTGTCCCGCTCGTGTAGGCGGATGTAGCGCGGCGAGTCGGAATGTTCAATCAACTGCATGACGCCGCTCCTCAGGAATGCGCTTGAGACAATTTGCCGGTGATTTCAGAACCACCGTTGGTTGGCGGCTCTTTGAGCACCACCCGTTTGATCGGACCGACGATTACCAGATAGCTGAACACCGCGACCAGGGCGTTGGCGCCAACAAACACCAGCGCCCATTTGAACGAACCGGTGGAGCTGATGATGTAGCCAATAACGATCGGTGTGGTGATCGACGCGATGTTGCCGAACATGTTGAACAGACCACCACTAAGGCCGGCGATCTGCTTCGGCGACGTGTCGGAAACCACCGCCCAGCCCAGCGCACCGACGCCTTTGCCGAAGAAGGCCAGGGCCATGAAGCCGACCACCATCCATTCGATATCAACATAGTTGCAGGCGACAATACTGCTCGACACCAGCAAGCCACCAATGATTGGCGCCTTGCGAGCGAAGGTCAGCGAATGGCCCTTGCGCAGCAGGTAATCGGAAATCACCCCGCCGAGCACGCCACCGATGAAACCGCAGATTGCCGGCAGCGAAGCAATGAAACCGGCTTTGAGAATGGTCATGCCGCGCTCCTGCACCAGGTACACCGGGAACCAGGTCAGGAAAAAATAGGTAATGCCGTTGATGCAGTACTGGCCCAGATACACGCCGAGCATCATGCGGTTGGTCAGCAACTGACGGATGTAGTCCCACTTCGGTCCATCAGACTTTTTGCCTTGTTTCTGGTCCATGTTGACCATGCCGCCGTTGTCAGCGATGAACTGAACTTCGGCGTCGTTGGCCATAGGATGTTGACGCGGGCTGTGGATAACCTTCAGCCAGATCAGCGAGAAGACGATGCCGAACACGCCCATGACGATGAACACGTGTTCCCAGCCGAAGGTGTAGACGATCCAGCCCATCAGCGGAGCGAACAGCACGGTGGCGAAGTATTGCGCCGAATTGAAGATCGCCGAGGCGGTGCCACGTTCTGCGGTCGGGAACCAGGCGGCGACAATACGCGCGTTACCGGGGAACGATGGCGCTTCGGCCAGGCCCACCAGAAAGCGCAGCATGAACAGCGCGACAATCGCCGTGGACATGCCGAACTCACCGACAAAACCTTGCAGCACGGTGAACAGTGACCAGCAGAAGATGCTCAGGGCATAGACTTTTTTCGAGCCGAAGCGATCGAGCAGCCAGCCACCGGGAATCTGCCCGGCGACGTAGGCCCAGCCGAATGCAGAGAAGATATAACCGAGGGTGACCGCGTCGATACCGAGGTCTTTTTGCAGGCTGGAACCGGCGATGGCGATGGTCGCGCGGTCGGCGTAGTTGATCGTGGTCACCAGGAACAACATGAGCAGGATCAAATAGCGGACGTGAGTCGGCTTGGACGATTGCATGTAGATGTACTCCCACTGATTATTTTTATGCGCGGGTGAATCTTCTTGGGTCTGTCATCTGTGGGGGCTGCAAGCCAGCCCCCACAGCTATTGCAGCTATCAGGAGCCGATGTAGGCAGTTTTCACAACCGTGTAGAACTCTTGCGCATAGCGGCCTTGCTCACGTGAGCCATAGGATGAACCCTTACGGCCACCGAACGGAACGTGGTAATCGACACCGGCCGTCGGCAGGTTGACCATCACCATCCCGGCCTGGGAATGACGCTTGAAGTGGTTGGCGTATTTCAGCGAGGTGGTGGCGATACCGGCCGACAAGCCGAACTCGGTGTCGTTGGCCATCGCCAGCGCAGCGTCGTAATCGGCGACGCGAACAATGTTGGCCACCGGGCCGAAGATCTCTTCACGGCTGATGCGCATCGACGCTTCGCTGTCGGCAAACAACGTTGGCGCGAGGAAGTAGCCTTCGGTGTCGCAGGTCACCAGACCACCACCGCTGACCACGCGCGCACCTTCGCTCTGGCCGATGTCGATGTACTTCAAGTCCTGTTCCAGCTGCGCCTGCGAGACCACCGGACCGATGTCGGTGCCGGACTTCAGCGCGTGGCCGACCTTGATCGACTGCATGCGCTCAGCCATCGCTTCGACAAACTTGTCGTGAATCCCGGCGGTGACGATCAAGCGGCTCGACGCCGTGCAACGCTGGCCGGTGGAGTAGAACGCGCTCTGCACCGACAGCTCGACCGCTTGTTTGAGGTCAGCGTCGTCGAGAATGATCTGCGGGTTCTTGCCGCCCATTTCCAGCTGCACCTTGGCTTGGCGCGAGACGCAGTTGACCGCGATCTGCCGGCCCACGCCCACCGAACCGGTGAAGCTGATGCCGTCGACTTTCGGGCTGTTGACCAGCGCTTCCCCCACCACCCGACCGCTGCCCATCACCAGGTTGAACACGCCGGCGGGGAAGCCTGCGCGAGAGATGATTTCGGCCAGCGCCCAGGCGCAACCCGGCACCAGATCCGCTGGTTTCAGTACCACGCAATTGCCGTAGGCCAGGGCCGGAGCGATTTTCCATGCCGGGATCGCCATCGGGAAATTCCACGGGGTGATCAGGCCGACCACGCCAAGGGCTTCGCGGGTCACTTCAACGTTAACGCCGGGGCGCACCGACGGCACGTAGTCGCCGGACAGACGCAGGCATTCACCGGCGAAAAATTTGAAGATGTTGCCGGCGCGGGTCACTTCGCCGATGGCTTCGGGCAGAGTCTTGCCCTCCTCCCGGGCCAGCAAAGTGCCAAGTTCTTCGCGACGGGCGAGGATTTCCGTGCCGACTTTATCCAGCGCATCGTGACGGGCCTGAATGCCCGAGACCGACCAGGCCGGGAACGCCGCACGCGCAGCATCGATGGCCGCGTGCACCTGAGTCAGGTCAGCCTTGGCGTAGTCGCCAATGGTGTCGCTCAACTCGGACGGGTTGATGTTGGCCGAGTAATCGGCACCGGCGACCCATTCACCGTTGATGTAGTTGTCGTAACGCTTGGAATCAGCCACAGAACATTCTCCTCTGTACGCAAAAGCCGCTGATTGCTCAGCGGCCTTGTGGGTCGGTGTTATTGCGCGCCTTGTTTGTCGATCAGCGCGGCGAGCATTTCGTACTCTTCGCCGGTCAGGTCAGTCAGCGGCGCCCGCACCGGGCCTGCGTCATAGCCGGCAATTTTTGCCCCGGCCTTGACGATGCTCACGGCGTAGCCGGCCTTGCGATTGCGGATGTCGAGGTACGGCAGGAAGAAGTCGTCGATGATCTTGCCGACGGTGGCGTGATCTTCACGGGCAATCGCGTGGTAGAAGTCCATCGCGGTTTTCGGGATGAAGTTGAACACCGCCGACGAGTAAACCGGCACGCCGAGGGCCTTGTACGCGGCGGCATAGACTTCAGCGGTCGGCAGGCCGCCGAGGTAGCTGAAGCGGTCACCCAAGCGACGACGGATCGACACCATCAACTCGATATCGCCCAGGCCGTCCTTGTAACCGATCAGGTTCGGGCAGCGCTCGGCCAGACGTTCCAGCAGCGCCGCGTTCAGACGGCAGACGTTGCGGTTGTAGACCACCACGCCGATGTTCACCGATTTGCACACCGCTTCAACGTGGGCGGCAACGCCGTCCTGGCTGGCTTCGGTGAGGTAGTGCGGCAGCAGCAGCAAACCTTTGGCGCCCAGGCGCTCGGCTTCCTGTGCGTACTCGATGGCCTGCCGGGTCGAACCGCCGACACCGGCCAGAATCGGCACGCTGGTGGCGCAAGTATCGACCGCGGTCTTGATGATTTGCGAATACTCGCTGGCCGCCAGGGAGAAGAATTCGCCAGTGCCGCCCGCCGCGAACAAGGCCGAAGCACCGTACGGGGCCAGCCATTCCAGACGCTTGATGTAACCGGCGCGGTGGAAATCGCCCTGGGCGTTGAAATCGGTGACCGGGAACGACAGCAGACCGGCGGAGAGGATGGACTTCAGTTCTTGTGGATTCATTTTTCGAACACCCTGGGTAGCAACATTTCTTGTGAGTTTTATCGTTCAGCCAGCGCTGAAGTTGTAGGTCATCGTACAACCTAAAAAATAACCGTCAACTGCATTTCATCGTCGCCCGGCATTTTTTGTCAGACAAGATTCTTTCTTGACGTAGGAAAAATCTCGTCTAGGATCGATTTAGCTGTATGTATATACAGTTAAATTGAATCCACCGACGACATATCAAGGAGAAAGAAATGTCCGGACTGCACCCCAAACCACAGGAAAGACCCAAGCCGGTTATCGCCCGTTTCGATGATCTGTTCACCCCAACCGGCATCCACTTCAGCGCCGACAACCCGCATCTGGTGCTGCACATTGCCGATGCTCACAGCGATGTCGAACCGGCCACCGCCGTACCGGGCAAACCGTTCAAAGGCAAACCGCAATTACGCTTCGAAGGCGGCGAGCACACGGCCATTGGCGACAACACACTGCTGCGCTTCGTCGAAAACGCCGAACCGATCCGCGCGCAAAATGTGCAATTGCACTTGCCTAACGGCCTCGCCCTGACTTACGGCCAGGTCGTGGCGCTGGCCGGAGATTTCTACGCCGTGGTCGACCGGCCGATCAACGAAGGTGCGACCCCGGCCGATCGCCTGAACCGCTTCAACGCTGCATTCGATTCCCTCGCGGTGCTGCCGGCCTCCCGCGCCGAGGCGCCGCAGATCCTCGCGGTCATGCAAAAAGAGATCGACGCAGTTAAACAGGCGATCAAGGATGGCAAACAACCGCACGAAGCCTACGATGCACTGGGAGATACGTTGTCCGAAGAGTGGAACAAACTCACCGGCGGCGGCAGTTTCGTCTCCGCGCTGTTCCCCCTTGGGCGTTACCTGAAACTGGCGGCGAACAACGCCGATCACTTCGGCGAATGGGCAAAACTGGCTTACATCGCCGGCCATACCGCTGCATTGCAGACCGCCGTCGCGGCCCGCGCCAATCACGATGAACAACAACTGGAACGGGCCTACGCAATGAACGCGTTCGCCGACCACTTCCTCACCGACCTGTTCTCCTCCGGCCACCTGCGCGTGCCACGCAAAGAGATGGCCGCGGTGGTGACCCCGAGCGATCTCGGCTCGCTGGTGACTCGTTTCATGCACGACGAAGACAGCAAATTCGGCCTCAAGGTGCGCAATGCTCATGGCGATCAATGGCGCGCCTATGGTGACAAACGCTACTTCGAGGCCAGTGATGCGGACAACCGCACCCAGGTCAATCTGGCGGTGCAGGCCTCGGCGGATGAGATCTTCGCCGCCTACCTCAGCGGCAACGTGCCCGCGCCTTCGGCGTTCGCCGCGCTGCAACGGCTGCCGGACCTGACGGCGGTACTGAATCTTTCCGGCAACTTCTCGCCGCTGTTCCGCGTCGAGGGCGGCAAGGTGCTGCGGCGCAAAGACGTGAACAACCTCAACGATACCGCCACCATCGACGACTGGTGGGGCTGGAGCACGTACCTGCTGCTCAAGGACTACCACCCGACCGGTAACGTCAATTAAGGAGAATCACCATGACGATCAAATTGAAACTGGAACTGGCGTCGGGCCAGTCGCTGCAAGGTGCACCGCTGGAGTTGCTGGCCGACGGCAAGCCGATTGCGCGAGGGGTTGTGGATAAATCGGGAGAAGTGGCGTTTGCTGCCAAGCCTGGTAACGCGAAACTGGCAGTGAGGGTGGATCGTTCGATATTGCCGCGCTGAACTCACCGGCCCCTTCGCGAGCAAGCCCGCTCCCACACTTGAAATGCATTCCAAAGTGAAAGCGGGCTTGCTCGCTTTGAATCTCAACTACTTCCCACAATCTGGGGTCGCCGAGAGTCCAAAGTGGGAGCGGGCTTGCTCGCGAAGGCGGTGTATCAGCAACACATGGCTCAGATCTGCAAACTCCTGCATTGAATCTCGGCTGCCTCCCACAATCTGGGGTCGCCGAGAGTCCAAAGTGGGAGCGGGCTTGCTCGCGAAGGCGGTGTATCAGCAACACATGACTCAGATCTGCAAAATCCTGCATTGAATCTCGGCTGCCTCCCACAATCTGGGGTCGCCGAGAGTCCAAAGTGGGAGCGGGCTCGCTCGCGAAGGCGGTGTATCAGCAACACATGACTCAGATCTGCAAACTCAACCCCGCTGCGCCTGCGCCTCTTCATGCGCCTGACGTAACCGTTCACGGCTATTGGTCAGGTGCAGACGCATCGCCGCCCGCGCCGCATCGGAATCCTGGCGGGCAATTGCCTCGTAGATTTCCTCGTGCTCACGGCTCAGGCGGTTCATGTAGTGCTGCTGATCATCATGGGCCAGCCGCGCCGAATTCAGCCGCGTACGCGGAATGATGCTGGTGCCCAGGTGAGTCATGATGTCAGTGAAGTAACGGTTGCCGGTGGACAGGGCGATTTCCAGGTGAAAGGCGAAGTCCGACGCCACCGCATCACTGGCGTGCGCGACGCTGTCGTTCAGCGCATCGAGGGCCGCGCGCATGGTCGCCAGTTGCTCGGGGCTGCGACGTTGCGCGGCAAGGCCGGCGGACTCCACTTCCAGGCTGATGCGCAATTCCAGAATCGCCAGCACGTCGCGCAGGGTGACCACCGTGGCCGGGTCGATGCGAAAGCCGCTGGGGCTTGGCGTATCCAGCACAAACGTGCCGATACCATGACGGGTTTCCACCTGGCCTGCAGCCTGCAAACGGGAAATTGCCTCGCGCACCACGGTGCGGCTGACACCATGCTCCTGCATGATCGCCGACTCAGTGGGCAGCTTGTCGCCACGCTTGAGCAGACCGTCGCGGATCTGCTCGGTCAGCACCGTCACCAGCTCCTGAGCCAGGCTGCGGCGCTTGCGCGGGAGGCGAGGGGTGTCGATCGGGTTTTCCATGGTCAACGTCTGGTCTCGAAAATTCGGCTTGGTTCGCATCATAGCGCAGGCGGGTTGTACGATCACTGTCGAGTCACAACAGCGCTCCTTGCAGGAGTGAGCCTGCTCGCGATTGCGGTTTCACATTCAACAAAGATGTCGACTGTTGCGCCGCTATCGCGAGCAGGCTCACTCCTACAGAGGCATGGTGGTGATCAGGCGGTCACGGCCTGTTCGACCAGATGCCCGCTGTCGATCCGCACATGCCGCGGATGGAAACGCTTGAGGCTGCTGCGATGGCCGACGCTGACAATGCTCAGCCCCGGCAACTGATCGATCAGCGCCTGATACAGCGTCGCTTCATCCTCTTCATCCATCGCCGATGTCGCTTCGTCCATGTACAGCCATTGCGGTGCGTAGAGCAGCGCGCGGGCGAAGGCCAGGCGTTGCTGCTCACCCGGCGACAGCATGCGCTGCCAGTGATTGGCTTCATCCAGACGCGCGACCAGGTGCGGCAGACGGCAGGTTTCCAGCACCTCGACGTAACGCTGCGGCGCGTAAGTGTCGCCCGGTTGTGGATAACTCAACGCCTCGCGCAGGGTGCCGATCGGCAGGTACGGTTTCTGCGGCAGGAACAGATACCGCGCCGCCGGCAAGCGGATGTTGCCGTGGCCCGCGGGCCACAAATGCCCCATCGCCCGCAACAGAGTGGACTTGCCGCTGCCGGATCGGCCGCTGAGCATCACCCGGTCGCCTGGCTCCACCGTCATGTCGGCATTGGTCAGCAGGTGACGACCGTCGGCCAGGTCCAGGCCAAGGTTGTGCACTTTCAGCGCGCTGCCCTGATTCTGCACATCGATGGCCGGGCTGCGGTCTTCATTGTCGGTCATGGCCTGACGGAAACTCAGCAGACGATCACAGGTAGCGCGCCAGGAGGCGAGGTTCTGGTACGCACTGATGAACCAGCTGAAGCTCTCCTGGACATTGCCGAATGCCGAGCTGATTTGCATCAGCTCACCGAGTTCGATCTTGCCGGCGAGGTAACGCGGCGAGGCCACGATGAACGGGAAGATGATGGCTGCCTGGCTGTAACCGGCGGTGAAGAATGTCAGACGCTTGGACACTTTCATGATGTCCCAGAAGTTATGCCAGACATTGCCGAAACGACCGCTCAAACGACGATTTTCGTTCGGTTCGCCGTTATACAACGCGATGCTCTCGGCATTTTCGCGAATCCGCACCATGGAAAAACGCAGGTCGGCTTCAAAGCGTTGTTGTTGGTTGTTCAGGCCGATCAAGCGACGACCGATCAAGTGCGTCAGCCAGCTGCCCACCACCGCATAGACCAGCACGCACCAGAACATGTAGCCGGGAATAGTGATGCCATAGACTTCGATACTGCCCGACACACCCCACAGAATGATCGAGAACGACACCAGGCTGACGATATTGCGCAGCAGGCCGATCCCCAGCTCAAGGGTGTTGGAGGTGAAGTTGTTGAGGTCTTCGGAAATCCGCTGATCCGGGTTATCGGTATAACCGCCCTGCTCCAGCTGGTAGTAGTTCTTGTCCGCTAGCCAACGGGAGAAATGCTTTTCGGTCAGCCAGGCCCGCCAGCGAATCGTCAGCATCTGGGTCAGATAAAGCCGGTACACGGCACCGACAATCGCCACCGCTGCAATTGCGCAGAAATACAGAATCAGCTGCCAGAAAGCCGCTTCATCTTTCTTCTGCAGCGCGTTGTAGAAATCCTTGTACCAGGTGTTGAACCACACCGAGATCCCCACGCTGAGCAACGACAGCGCGATCACTGCAATCAGCAATGTCCAGGCCTTGCCCTTCTCTTCGCTGCGCCAGTAGGGCGTGATGATCCCCCACACCTTGCGAAAAAACTGCCCGCGCACAGCATCGTTGACCGCGGAATATTCAGCGTTCTGATTCATGGAAAAGGCTCGATAAAGAAAAGAACAGACACGCACCGATCATAGTTGATCGGTGCGTTTTATCGCGAGGGCTGGCGATGGCCGTTCAGCGCAGGTTCAGCGACGAACCGGGCGCTTCTGCAGTTTGCGCTGCAGGGTGCGGCGGTGCATGCCCAGGGCGCGGGCAGTGGCGGAGATGTTGCCTTCATGCTCCGTGAGCACGCGCTGGATGTGCTCCCATTGCAGGCGATCGACCGACATCGGGTTTTCCGGCACCAGACTGTCGAGGTCGGCGTGTTCGGAGAGCAGCGCAGCCAGTACGTCGTCGGCGTCGGCCGGTTTGCACAGGTAGTTGCAGGCGCCGCGCTTGATCGCTTCGACCGCCGTGGCAATGCTCGAATAGCCGGTGAGGATCACCACGCGCATTTCCGGGTCCAGCTCCAGCAGCTTGGGCAGCAGCACCAGACCGGAGTCGCCGTCCATTTTCAGGTCCAGCGCGGCGTAATCAGGCAGATCGGCCTGGGCGATGGTCAGGCCTTCTTCGGCCGAACCTGCGGTGCTGACGCGAAAGCCACGGCGGGCCATGGCACGGGCCATCACTCGGGTGAAGGTCGCGTCGTCGTCGACCAGCAGCAAATGCGGCAGTTCTTCGCCTTCGACTTGGATTTCGTCACTCATGTTGGTCTCCTCGGGCGCCGTGAGGCAGGCGCAGCTCGGTGAGCGTGCCGCCTTCCTCATGACTATAGAGTTTCACTGAGCCGCCAGCACGTGTCACGCTGGCCTTGCTCAAAAACAGGCCCAGGCCGAAACCTTTGCCCTTGGTGGTAAAAAATGGTTTGCCGATCTGTTCGGCGATGGCCAGCGGCACACCGGCGCCGTGGTCACGAATACTGATGGTGAGGTTTTCCGCATCCCAGTCCAGCGTCACCTGGAGGTTTTCCGGGCAGGCGTCGGCAGCATTGTTCAACAGATTGAGCAACGCCTGGGTCAGATCCGGCGGCGGCGCCATGCGCGGCACGCTGCCCTGGCCGAGACGGTGGAAGCGGTAACTGGCTTCCGGACGCATCAGGTGCCAGCGGTTCAGCGCCTCGTCGAGCCATTGGGTGACATCCTGCATTTCTACTGCCAGACGTCGGTTGGCCTCGGCGGCGCGCACCAGTTGTTGCAGGGTTTCCTTGCACAGTTTGACCTGATCCTGCAGCACCTTCAGATCGTCCTGCAGCATCGGGTCGGGATGGTCCTGCTGCATCTCCTTGAGCAACACGCTCATGGTCGCCAGCGGTGTGCCCAGTTCGTGCGCGGCGCCGGCCGCCTGAGTGGCGACCGCGAGCAACTGCTGATCGCGCAGGCCTTCTTCACGGCGAATGGCCCGCAACTCTTCCTGGCGGCGCAGCTCTTCGGCCATGCGTGCGGCGAAGAAGGTGATGACCGCTGCCGCGAGGGCGAAGCTCAGCCACATGCCGTACACCTGCAGGTTCTCACGGGCGATCGGCAGGGTTTCCAGCGGATAGAAACGCGTCAGCATCACCGTGTACAGCGCCAGCGCGATGCCGGACAGAACCACCGAATAACGCCATGGCAGCGTCACTGCCGCAATGGTCAGGGGTACCAGATAATAGGAAACGAACGGATTGGTCGAGCCGCCGGAGAAATACAGCAGCGCACTGTGGATCACCAGATCGCAGGCCAGTTGCAGCGCATATTCAAGCTCGGTCACCGGCCACGAAGTGCGCAGGCGCACGGCGGTGAAGACGCACAGCAGCGTCGAGCAGCCGAGGGTCATTGCCAGTTGCACCCACGGCAACGGCAGCAGTTGCAGCCAGTAGGCCAGGCCCACGGAGCCCGCCTGCGCGGCCAGCACCAGAGTGCGGATAAAGGTCAGCCGCCAGAGGTTCTGGCGAGTGGCGGAAGTCAGTTGTACGGGGGCGAGCATGAGCTCTCCTGATGAGCGCTCCAGGCGGATCGCACGGAGTATAACCAAGCCACGGCCTTGAGAGGCGAAAGTGCGGCAAACGACCACATGGCGAAAAGAGTTCCGGCAGCTATAAGGGCGCCTTCGCGAGCAGGCTCGCTCCCACCTTTGAAATGCTTTCCCCTGTTGGAGTGAGCCTGCTCGCGAATGGCTGCGCAGCAGCTCCGGCGATCTGTATAGAAGTTGTAACTGGGCGAACCGGATCACAGAAGCTAGAGTCTGATGGTTTCACGCAGGGACGAATCAACACCTGCGCATTATTCAAGGAGCCTTCATGCACACCTTTCGCCGCAGCGCCGCCCTTCTCGCCCTGACCGTCGGCAGTGTCGCCAGCCTTCCGGCCCTGGCCGCCGATGAGCTGCACTACAACCAGATTTCCCTGCGCGCCGAAGTCAGCCAGGAAGTGGCCCGCGACCTGATGATCGTGACGCTCTACACCGAAGAGCAGAACACCGACCCGGCCAAACTCGCCGCCGACGTCAGCACCACCATGAACAAGGCACTGGCCCAGGCCAAGCAAGTCAAGGACATCACCCTGCGCCAGGGCAGCCGCAACAGCTACCCGATCTACGACACCAAGGGCCAGAAGATCACCGGCTGGCGTGAGCGCGCCGAACTGCGCCTGGAAAGCGCCGACTTCGCCGCCCTGTCCAAACTCACCGGCGAACTGCTGACCGACCTGAAAATGGGCGGCATGGACTTCGCCATCGCCGAGCCGACCCGCAAGGCCAGCGAAGACAAACTGCTCAAAGAAGCCGTCAGCGCCTTCAAGGCCCGCGCCCAACTGGCTACCGATGCACTGGGCGGCAAAGGCTACAAAATCGTCAACCTGAACCTCAACAGCAACGGTTATCCACAACCGTACATGCGCGCCCCGATGATGATGAAGGCTGCCGGCATGGCGGATTCGGCACCGGTCACGCCTGACGTTGAGGCGGGCACCAGCCAGGTCAGCCTGACCGCCGATGGCTCGATCGAAGTACTGATGCAGTGATTTGATGTGGACTGAATGAGAAACCGGCGATCAGTGAATGATCGCCGGTTTTTTTGTGCCCGGATTTTGTACTGAATGATCTGCCGCCGTCGCGAGCAGGCCCGCTCCCACAGTTTGAAATGCAATCCCCTGTGGGAGCGAGCCTGCTCGCGAAGAACGATAACGCGGTGCCCCTGCGAAGCAGAGCATCAATGGTTGTATTGATCACTCGAAATCACATCGACGGCGTGCTGCCAGGCCTCGCCTTCCGTCCCGAACCGCTGACCGTCCAATTTCGTTCCATTACGGTAAACCTGCCACCAGGAGTCGCTGGTCGCAGAGACATGTAGAACTTCGTAGCCACGTCGCTGTGCATCGCTCTTTTGTTCAGGAGTCATGAGTATGTGTCCTTATAAGGATTGGCGTTCCGTTAAAGCCAGGCGCCTGGCGCACATCATGCTCAGCGACAAGCCAGAACCATGCTCAATCAATCGGCGCGGTATATCTACTGTCAAACCTGACAGGTATAGGCGACAGCAATTCTTGCAGGCCAGCCCCCCACTGGAGGCGATTTTTTGTAGGACGGTTCTGGTGACTTGAAACGACGTTAAACAGGCCAATGTTATTGGGTGACTGGGCGGGCCTCTTCGCGAGCAAGCCCGCTCCCACAGTGGGATTGCGTGTGGTCTGTTAGAGATTGGTCGGCTGGCAGGCTAGCTGGCTGGCTGGCTCCCACAGATTTGATTTGTCTAAACCCATGCGGCGCAGCCGCCCCACTCAACAGGATGAGCGCAAGCTCGGCTGCAGCTCTTGATCTTGATCCACGGGCGACGTCGGCAGGCTGAGCAGCGAAGGGACCCCGAGCCCCAGCGAGCGGGCCGCACGCAGGAGCAAGCCTTTTTGGTTACTTTTTCGGCGTCTGGAAAAAGTCACCCGCCGTAAGGGCGCAACCCCAAGCCGCCGTTACCGCAGCAACGGATATGTACACACACCCCAGATATACCGAGATAGACACCCAAACAAGAAAAACGATATTTCCGAAGCCCCCCAAATCCCCGCTACCCTGAAAATACAACTACCGCCAATCTACCCGGGGACTCCATGCCAAGATCCACCCTTAAACCGCTCCTGATCTCCCTGGCCCTGGCCGCAACCACCCCCATAGCCCACGCAGCCACCACCCTGGTCTACTGCTCCGAAGCCAGCCCGGCCGGCTTCGACCCCAGCCAATACACCAGCGGCACCGACTTCGACGCTTCCGCCGAAACCGTCTTCAACCGCCTCACCCAATTCCAGCGCGGCGGCACCGACATCGAGCCTGGCCTGGCGACCAAATGGGACGTCTCCCAGGATGGCCTGCAATACACCTTCCACCTGCGCCAAAACGTAAAATTCCACACCACGGACTACTTCACCCCAACCCGTGATTTCAACGCTGACGATGTTCTGTTCACCTTTCAGCGCCTGCTCGACCCGGATAACGCCTTCCGCAAGGCCTACCCCGCCGAGTCCCCCTACTTCACCGACATGGGCCTCAACACCACGATCAAATCGGTGGAAAAACTCGACGACAACACCGTGCGCTTCAACCTCAATAACGTCGACGCCGCATTCGTGCAAAACCTCGCCATGAGCTTCGCCTCGGTGCAGTCGGCCGAATACGCCGCCCAGCTACTAAAGGAAGGCAAAGCCGCCGACCTCAACCAGAAACCGGTGGGCACCGGCCCGTTCGTGTTCAAGCGTTACCAGAAGGACTCGCAGATCCGCTACGCCGCCAACAAGGCCTACTGGAAACCCGAAGACGTGAAGATCGACAACCTGATCTTCTCGATCACCCCCGACGCCGCCGTGCGCCTGCAGAAACTCAAGACCGGCGAATGCCAGGTCAGCGGCTACCCGCGCCCGGCCGACATCGAAGTGATGGAAAAGGACCCGAACCTGCGCGTGCTCAAGCAGGCCGGTTTCAACCTCGGCTTCCTCGCCTACAACTCCACCCACCCACCGCTCGATCAGCTCAAGGTCCGCCAGGCGCTGGACATGGCCATCGACAAACCGGCGATCATCAAAGCGGTCTACCAGAGTGCCGGCCAACTGGCGCAGAACGCCTTGCCACCGGCGCAATGGTCGTATGACCCGAGCATCAAGGACGCACCGTATGACCCGGTCAAAGCCAAGGCGCTACTCAAGGAAGCCGGGGTTGCACCGGGCACCACCATCAATCTCTGGGCGATGACCGTGCAGCGCGCCTCCAACCCGAATGCGCGGATGTCGGCACAGATGATCCAGCAGGATTGGGACAAGATCGGCATCAAGGCCAACATCGTCAGCTACGAATGGGGCGAGTACATCAAGCGCGCGAAAAATGGCGAACACGACGCGATGATCTATGGCTGGACAGGTGACAACGGCGACCCGGACAACTGGCTCGGCGTGCTCTACAGCTGCGCGGCGGTCAAGGGCAGCAACTACGCCAAGTGGTGCGACCCGGCCTACGACAAACTGGTGCAACAGGCCAAGGTGACGAGCGACAAGGCGCAACGGGTAAAACTGTATCAACAGGCGCAATTGATCCTTAAACAGCAGGTGCCAATCACCCCGATCGCCAACTCCACGGTGTTCCAGCCGCTGCGCAAGGAAGTGACTGACTTCAAGATCAGCCCGTTTGGCCTGACGCCCTTCTACGGCGTGGGTATAAATAAGTAACACCGAGCCCCAAGGCGGCGCGCACAACGTGACCAATGCACCGTTTTGGGGCTCCATTTGCACCGTAAAAAACGGCCGCAAACGGTCAAATGCGTCAACTATTATACAAATGCGACATTAAGGTACGTTCGTGCCACGCTTTGAGGCCGGCAGTCGCTCTGGATCTTGCATTGGGTATGGCCCCTGCATAAGTATCCGCAGGCACGACTCACGAGGTCGTACCTCAATATTAAAAAATGACAACAAATCATGAGGCCAACATGCTTAAACACGCGGTCATTCCGTTTTTAGTCGGCGCAGGCTTGTTAGCCTCCGCACCTTTCGCATCCGCTGCGACTAACCTGGTGTTCTGCTCCGAAGGGAGCCCGGCCGGTTTTGATCCAGGCCAGTACACCACCGGAACCGACTTCGACGCCTCAGCCGAAACCATGTTCAACCGTCTGAGCCAGTTCGAGCGTGGCGGCACCGCCGTTATCCCGGGCCTGGCCACCAGTTGGGACATTTCCCCGGACGGCCTGACTTACACCTTCCACCTGCGTGAAGGCGTCAAGTTCCACACTACCCCGTATTTCAAGCCGACTCGTGAGTTCAACGCCGACGACGTGCTGTTCACCTTTAATCGCATGATTAACAAGGATGACCCGTTCCGTAAGGCATACCCGACCGAATTCCCGTACTTCACCGACATGGGGATGGACACCAACATCACCAAGATCGATAAAGTCGACGACCACACCGTCAAGTTCACCCTCGCCCAGGTTGACGCCGCGTTCATCCAGAACATGGCCATGAGCTTCGCCTCGATCCAGTCCGCCGAGTACGCTGCCCAGCTGCTCAAGGAAGGCAAGGCTGCCGACATCAACCAGAAGCCGATCGGCACTGGCCCGTTCGTGTTCAAGAGCTACCAGAAAGACTCGAACATCCGTTACACCGGCAACAAGGACTACTGGAAACCTGAGGACGTGAAGATCGACAACCTGATCTTCGCCATCACCACCGACCCGTCGGTGCGTATCCAGAAACTGAAAAAGAACGAGTGCCAGGTCACTCTGTTCCCGCGTCCGGCGGATCTCGCGGCGCTCAAGGCCGACAAGACCCTGAAGATGCCTGACCAGGCCGGTTTCAACCTGGGCTATATCGCCTACAACGTGATGGACAAGGTCAAGGGCAGCAACGAGCCAAACCCGCTGGCTGACCTGCGCGTGCGTCAGGCGCTGGACATGGCAGTGAACAAGCCACAGATCATCGACTCGGTTTACCAGGGCGCTGGCCAGTTGGCCGTCAACGCCATGCCGCCGACCCAGTGGTCCTACGACACCACCATCAAGGACGCCAAGTACGATCCTGAAAAAGCCAAGCAACTGCTCAAGGAAGCTGGCGTCAAGGAAGGTACCGAGATCGTTCTGTGGGCGATGCCGGTTCAGCGTCCGTACAACCCGAACGCCAAGCTGATGGCTGAAATGCTCCAGTCCGACTGGAAGAAGATCGGTTTGAACGTGAAGATCACCAGCTACGAGTGGGGCGAGTACATCAAGCGCTCCAAAGGTGGCGAGAACCAGGCCATGATCATTGGCTGGAGCGGTGACAATGGTGATCCGGACAACTGGCTGAACGTGCTGTTCGGCTGCGACTCGCTCAGCGGCAACAACTTCTCCAAGTGGTGCGACAAGAAGTTCGACGGCCTCGTCAAAGAAGCCAAGCGCACGACCGACCAGGCCAAGCGCACCGAACTGTACAAACAGGCGCAACACGTCCTCAAAGATGCAGTCCCAATGACACCTATCGCTCACTCGACGGTGTACCAACCCATGCGCGCCAACGTGCAGGACTTCAAGATCAGCCCATTCGGCTTGAATTCCTTCTACGGCGTCAGCGTCAGCAATTAAGCCATTGCAACGGCGACGTTCATGACGTCGCCGTTGTTTTAGCTGCCGGGAAGTCAGGAATTTGCCTACAGCCAATTCCGCTGCAGATGACTGCAGCGGCAGAGGACGTGTCGCCTTTTCCTACGAGTTTTAAGGCAATTACGCATTTACTGCCAGACCCACGGCCCCTACCGTCGGGTTCTGACCAGTCTCTGTGTGGGCCACCGGCTTGCCGTACGTACTGGATTGAGCTCAATGCAACCTCAACTTCCCTGGACGGGATCGCGGTGCATTGGACAACACTACAAAAAGAGGGAGCGTCATGCGCCATACCTTGGTTTTTTCCGCATTGCTGGGTGCCGGTCTGTTGGCCGCCACCTCCGCCAGTTACGCCGCCAGCAAGAGCCTGGTGTTCTGCTCCGAAGGCAGCCCGGCGGGTTTTGATACCGCGCAATACACGACGGCGACCGACAACGACGCCGCCGAGCCGCTGTACAACCGCCTGGTCGAGTTCGAAAAAGGCGCGACCAACGTCGTACCGGGTCTGGCAACCAAGTGGGATATTTCCGAGGATGGTCTCAAGTACACCTTTCACCTGCGTGAAGGTGTGAAGTTTCATACGACGCCGTACTTCAAACCGACACGCGATTTCAACGCCGACGACGTGCTGTTCACGTTTAACCGCATGCTCGATCCGCAGCAGCCATTCCGTAAGGCTTATCCGACAGAATTCCCGTATTTCAACGGGATGAGCCTGAACAAGAACATTGCCAAGGTCGAAAAGACCGGGCCGCTGACCGTGGAGTTCACGCTCAACAGCGTCGACGCCGCGTTCATCCAGAACATCGCCATGAGCTTCGCCGCCATCCTGTCCGCCGAATACGCCGACAAGCTGCTGGCCGAAGGCAAGCCGAGCGACATCAACCAGAAGCCGGTCGGTACCGGGCCGTTCGTGTTCAAGAGCTATCAGAAAGACTCGAACATCCGTTACACCGGGAATAAACATTACTGGGACCCGAGCCGGGTCAAACTCGACAATCTGATCTTCGCGATCAACACCGATGCGTCGGTTCGCGTGCAGAAGCTCAAGGCCGGCGAATGCCAGATCACCCTGCATCCGCGCCCCGCCGATGTTGAAGCCCTGAAAGCCGACCCGAAACTGCAACTGATTTCCAAGCCGGGCTTCAACCTTGGTTACATCGCCTACAACGTACGCCACAAGCCCTTCGACCAGCTCGAAGTGCGCCAGGCGCTGGACATGGCGGTGAATAAACAAGGGATTCTCAACGCTGTTTATCAAGGCGCCGGGCAACTGGCCGTCAACGCCATGCCGCCGACCCAGTGGTCCTACGACGACAGTATCAAGGACGCCACCTACAACCCGGAAAAAGCCCGCGAGCTGCTCAAGGCTGCCGGCGTCAAAGAAGGCACCGAGATCACCCTGTGGGCGATGCCGGTACAACGTCCCTACAACCCGAACGCCAAACTGATGGCCGAAATGCTCCAGGCTGACTGGGCGAAAATCGGTCTGAAAGTGAAGATCGTCAGCTACGAATGGGGCGAATACATCAAGCGCACCAAGAATGGCGAACACGACATCAGCCTGATCGGCTGGACCGGTGACAACGGGGACCCGGACAACTGGCTGGGCACCCTGTACAGCTGCGACGCCATTGGCGGCAACAACTACTCCATGTGGTGCGACCCGGCGTACGACAAGCTGATCAAAGAGGCCAAGGTCGTCACCGACCGCGACCAGCGCACCACGCTTTACAAACAGGCTCAGCAGTTGCTCAAGCAGCAAGTGCCGATCACGCCTGTCGCCCACTCGACGGTCAACCAGCCGTTAAGCGCCAGGGTTGAAGGGTTCAAAGTCAGCCCCTTCGGTCGCAACGTATTCTCGGGCGTCAGTATCGATTAACCCAACCGATTAGCCGCAACGCTGAGGGGGGCCGTCTATCCCCCTCACGCAAGCGCTTTGCCGAAATTCGCCGATCCGGCCTTTTGCAAACGTTTGCGATGTGTGAATGAGTTCTAAACCAATAACCGGCCAACCCAAAAAAGCCGGCATAAAAAGAAAGTAAAGGAGCTTCACCCATGAAACTGAGCAGCACCGCGATACTGGCCTTGGCCATCAGCAGCATCACCGCCTCGGCTTATGCCGAGGAACAGAGCCAGGCGTTCACCCCGGTGACCGTCAACGAGAAAAGCGCCCAGGCTGACGCCACCGGTTTCCTCGAAGGTTCGACAATCAGCGGCACCACCCGTAACTGGTACGCCAACGAGCAACTCAAGCGCGGTGGCAAGTTCACTTACCGCAAGGACGGCGTCGCCACCCCGACTGACCGTCGTATCAACTGGGTGCAGGGCACCATCGTCAACTTCAACTCTGGCTTCACTCAGGGCACCGTCGGTGTCAGCACTGAAATAGCCGCCTACAACGCCGTGGCGCTGGAGCGTGATCGCAAGGATCTGGCCTCCAACAACGGTGGTGCACCGGGTTCGCGTCCGGGCGCGGGCAACAACCGTACGCTGACCAAAGAAGGCGGCGACGCTGAAGGCCAGTGGAGCAAACTGGGCCTGGCCAACGTCAAGTTCCGTGTGTCGAACACCACTCTGACCGCCGGTCGCCAGAACTTCAGCACCCCGATCGTCGACACCATCGGCAACCGTGCGCTGCCTTCGAGCTTTGAAGGTGTGAGCCTGCACAGCGAAGAACTGAACAACCTGTCGTTCGACGCCGGCAGCTTCGACCGCGTATCGCCGCGTACCGAAGAGAGCCTGTCGAAGTTCCGCTCCGAGTACACCAACAACAAAGCCGAGACCGATCGCGTAAGCATCGTCGGCCTGAACTACCAGCCGCTGAAAAGCCTGAAGACCAGCCTGTACGCCTCCAAGGTAGAAGACTTCTGGAACCAGTACTACTTCGGCGCCACCCATGAACTGGGTGACAGCAACATCGTGAGCCTGACCACCGGCCTGAACTACTACAAGACGGTCGATACCGGCAAAAAAGAGATGGGCGAAATCGACAACGACACCTACTCGCTGTCGTTCGGCCTGACTCACCAGGCCCACAGCCTGACCTTCTCGTACCAGGCCATCAACGGCGACGAGTACTTCGACTACCTGCACGAAACCAACGGCATCTACCTGGCCAACTCCCTGCTGTCCGACTTCAACGGCCCGAACGAGAAATCCTTCCAGGTCGCCTACGGTCTGAACATGGCCGAATACGGCGTGCCAGGCCTGAAGTTCAACATCTACCAGGCGCGCGGCTGGGGCATCGACGGTACTCACTACACCGGCACCGCGTACGACGTACGCAACATGGACGGTGAGCACCACTATGAATACGGCATCGGTGCTACCTATGCGGTACAGAGCGGTCCACTCAAGGCGACCACCATTCGTGGCACCTACACCGCTCACCGCGCCAGCGAAAACCAGGCTGACGGCAGCATCAACGAGTTCCGTCTCGTGACCACTGTTCCATTCAACATCCTGTAAAAAACGCCAACCGACGGCTGACTCATGAAGAGTCGGCCGTTCGGTTTTTTGTCTTCAACCGATTGCAGAGGGTTATCGATGAAAATGCTTCCCCTACGTGCGGCCGTCGCGGCTGCGTTGTTGAGCGCCGCCATCGGCGTCTCGGCCAAACCCTTGGTGGTCTGCACCGAAGCCAGCCCGGAAGGCTTCGATATGGTCCAGTACACAACTGCAGTCACGGCGGACGCTGTGGCCGAAACCATCTTCAACCGTCTGGCGGACTTCAAGCCCGGCACCACCGAAGTGATTCCGGCACTGGCCGAATCCTGGGACATCAGCGAAGACGGCCTGACCTACACGTTCCACCTGCGCAAAGGCGTCAAGTTTCACACCACCGAATACTTCAAGCCGACCCGCGACATGAACGCCGACGACGTGGTCTGGAGCTTCCAGCGTCAACTGGACCCGAATCACCCGTGGCACAAACTGTCGAGTGTGGGCTTCCCGTACTTTGAGAGCATGGGCTTCAAGGAACTGCTGAAAAACGTCGAGAAAGTCGACGACAACACCGTCAAGTTCACCCTGACCCGCCGCGAAGCGCCATTCCTGGCCGACATCGCGATGGCGTTCTCCTCGATCTACCCGGCCGAATACGCCGACCAGTTGCTCAAGTCCGGCAAGACCGGCGACCTGAACAACAAGCCTGTCGGTACCGGCCCGTTCATCTTCCAGCGTTACGCCAAGGATGCGCAGGTGCGCTTCAAGGCCAACCCGGACTACTTCCGTGGCAAGCCGCCAGCCGACGCGCTGATTCTGGCGATCGCCACCGACAACAACGTACGCCTGCAGAAGCTCAAGGCCAACGAGTGCCAGGTTGCGCTGTATCCGAAACCGGATGACATCCCGAGCATCAAGAAAGACAGCAACTTGAAAGTCGATGAGCTGGACGCGATGACCGTCTCGTACATCGCGATGAACACCCAGCACAAATACATGAGCGACGTGCGCGTGCGTAAGGCCATCGACATCGCCTTCGACAAGGAAGCCTATGTCAACGCGCTGTTCGGCAAAGGCAACGCCTCGGTGGCGGTCAACCCGTACCCGCCGACGCTGCTGGGCTACAACCACGACCTGAAGAACCCGCCACGCGACCTCGACAAGGCCCGCGCCCTGCTCAAGGAAGCCGGCGTTCCGGAAGGCACCGTGTTTACCCTGTTTACCCGTAACGGCGGTGGCCCGACCAACCCGAACCCGATGCTCGGCGCACAGATGATGCAGGCCGACCTGGCGAAAGTGGGCATCAAGGTCGACATCCGCGTGATGGAATGGGGCGAGATGCTTAAACGCGCCAAGAACGGCGAGCACGACATGGTGTCGGCCGGATGGGCGGGCGACAACGGCGACCCGGATAACTTCCTGACGCCTATGCTCAGTTGCGAGGCGGCCAAGAACGGCGAAAACTACGCTCGCTGGTGCAACGAGAAATTCCAGGCGCTGCTGGACGAAGCACGGGCTAAAGTAGATCCGGCCGAACGCGCGAAGCTCTACGAACAGGCCCAGGTGTTGTTTAATCAGGACCAACCGTGGATCAGCATGGCCCACACCCGGATGTTTACCGCAATGCGCAACAACGTAGAGGGTTATCACATCAGCCCTCTGACAACCAATAACTTCGCCACCACCCAGGTGAAGTAGATAAGAAACTCCCGGCCTCCCTGATCCCAGGGTCGCCGGGCACGCCTAACCGGCTGATGAGGTACCACACAAGATGTTTAGTTTTATTGCCCGCCGACTGGGGTTGTTGATCCCCACGTTTTTCGGCATCACCCTGCTGACTTTCGCGTTGATTCGCATGATCCCTGGCGACCCCGTGGAAGTGATGATGGGCGAACGTCGGGTCGACCCCGAAATGCACGCTCAGGCAATGGAACGCCTTGGTCTGAACAAGCCGTTGTATGCCCAGTACCTGGACTACATCGGCAAACTGGCCCACGGCGATCTCGGCGAGTCCCTGCGTACGCGTGAGAGCGTATGGACCGAGTTCACCTCCCTCTTCCCGGCGACCCTGGAACTGTCCATGGCCGCCCTGCTGTTCGCCGGTGTCCTGGGCCTTCTGGCCGGGGTGATTGCGGCACTCAAGCGAGGATCCCTGTTCGACCATGGGGTGATGGGCATCTCCCTGGCGGGGTATTCGATGCCGATCTTCTGGTGGGGCCTGATCCTGATCATGTTCTTCTCGGTGAGCCTGGGCTGGACCCCGGTTTCCGGGCGGATCGACCTGCTCTACGACATCGAGCCGCGCACCGGCTTCATGCTGATCGACACGCTGCTGGCCGATGACATGGGCGCGTTCCTCGACGCCCTGCATCACCTGATCCTGCCGGCCATCGTGCTCGGCACCATTCCGCTGGCAGTGATCGCGCGGATGACCCGTTCCTCGATGCTCGAAGTACTGCGCGAAGACTACATCCGCACCGCACGGGCCAAAGGCCTGTCGCCGTCGCGCGTGGTGTTCGTGCACGGCCTGCGCAACGCGCTGATCCCGGTACTGACCGTGGTCGGCCTGCAAGTCGGCACACTGCTGGCCGGCGCGGTCCTGACCGAAACCATCTTCTCCTGGCCCGGCATCGGTAAATGGCTGATCGAAGCCATTGGCGCCCGGGACTACCCGGTCGTACAAAACGGCATCCTGTTAATCGCCTGCCTGGTGATTCTGGTCAACTTCGTAGTGGACATCCTCTACGGCTTTGCCAACCCACGCATCCGTCATCAGCGCTGAGGTCCATATCATGAGCACTCCAACATCCTCAGTAGCCACTTCCGCCCCGAGCGCGGATCAAAGCCTGCTGTACCCGTCACCGTACAAAGAATTCTGGCAAGCCTTCTCCAAGAACAAGGGCGCGGTTGCCGGCCTGTTGTTCATGCTGCTGGTGATTTTCTGCGCGATCTTCGCGCCGTGGGTCGCGCCGCATAACCCGAGCGAGCAATACCGTGACTTCCTGCTGACGCCACCGGCGTGGCTCGAAGGCGGGCAGATGCAGTTCCTGCTCGGCACCGATGAACTGGGTCGCGACCTGCTGTCGCGCCTGATCCAGGGTTCGCGCCTGTCGCTGCTGATCGGTCTGTCGTCGGTGGTGATGTCGCTGATCCCGGGGATCCTGCTGGGTCTGTTCGCCGGTTTCTTCCCGAAAATGATCGGCCCGACCATCATGCGTCTGATGGACATCATGCTGGCCCTGCCGTCGCTGCTGCTGGCCGTGGCGATCGTCGCCATCCTCGGCCCTGGCCTGATCAACACCGTGATCGCCATTGCCGTGGTATCGCTGCCGTCCTACGTGCGTCTGACCCGTGCCGCCGTGATGGGCGAACTGAACCGCGACTACGTGACCGCCGCGCGCCTGGCCGGTGCCGGTCTGCCACGCCTGATGTTCATCACCGTGCTGCCCAACTGCATGGCACCACTGATCGTACAGGCGACCCTGAGCTTCTCTTCGGCGATTCTCGACGCTGCGGCGCTGGGCTTCCTCGGCCTTGGCGTACAACCGCCAACCCCTGAGTGGGGCACCATGCTGGCCTCGGCCCGCGACTACATCGAACGCGCCTGGTGGGTAGTGAGCCTGCCGGGTCTGACCATTTTGCTCAGCGTGCTGGCAATCAACTTGATGGGCGACGGTCTGCGCGATGCGCTGGACCCGAAACTCAAGAACGCCGCCTGAGGAGATTCCCATGTCACTGCTAGAAATCAAGAATCTCAACGTCCGCTTCGGCGACAAGAACGCGACCCCGGTGGTCGATGGCCTCGACCTGAAGGTCGACAAAGGCGAAGTACTCGCCATCGTTGGCGAGTCGGGTTCGGGTAAATCCGTGACCATGATGGCGCTGATGGGGCTGATCGAGCATCCCGGCATCGTCACCGCTGACTCGCTCAGCTTCGACGGCAAGGACATGCTCAAGCTGAGCAATCGCCAGCGTCGGCAGATCGTCGGCAAAGACCTGTCGATGGTCTTCCAGGACCCGATGACCGCGCTCAACCCAAGCTACACCGTCGGTTTCCAGATCGAAGAAGTGCTGCGCCTGCACCTGAAAATGTCCGGCAAGCAAGCGCGCAAACGTGCGATCGAACTGCTGGAAAAAGTTGAAATCCCGGGCGCTGCCAGCCGTATGGATGCTTACCCGCACCAACTGTCCGGCGGCATGAGCCAGCGTGTGGCAATTGCCATGGCGATTGCCGGCGAACCGAAACTGCTGATCGCGGACGAGCCGACCACCGCACTCGACGTGACGATTCAGGCACAGATCATGGATCTGCTGCTGGCGTTGCAGAAAGAACAGAACATGGGCCTGGTGCTGATCACTCACGATCTCGCGGTCGTGGCTGAAACCGCCCAGCGCGTGTGCGTGATGTACGCCGGCCAAGCCGTAGAAGTCGGTCAGGTACCGCAACTGTTCGACATCCCGGCGCACCCGTACAGCGAAGCGCTGCTCAAGGCGATTCCCGAGCACAGCCTGGGCGCCTCACGCCTGTCGACCTTGCCGGGCATCGTTCCGGGCCGTTACGACCGTCCGCAGGGTTGCCTGCTGTCGCCGCGCTGCCCATACGTGCAGGACAGCTGCCGCGCGCAGCGTCCAGGCCTGGATCCGAAAGCCAACAGCCTCGCCCGCTGCTTCTACCCGCTGAACCAGGAGGTGGCGTAATGGCCGTCGTACTTACCGCCCGCGACCTGACCCGTCACTACGAAGTCTCCCGTGGCCTGTTCAAGGGCCACGCGACCGTGCGCGCCCTCAACGGCGTATCGTTCGAGCTGGAAGCCGGCAAGACCCTCGCGGTTGTAGGCGAATCAGGCTGCGGCAAATCCACCCTGGCTCGTGCCCTGACCCTGATCGAGGAGCCATCGTCCGGCTCGCTGAAAATCGCCGGCCAGGAAGTCGCCGGTGCCGACAAGGCCCAGCGCAAGCAACTGCGCAAAGACGTGCAGATGGTGTTCCAGAGCCCGTACGCGTCGTTGAACCCACGGCAGAAAATCGGTGATCAACTGGCCGAGCCGCTGCTGATCAACACCAACCTGTCGGCCACCGAACGTCGCGAGAAAGTTCAGGCGATGATGAAACAGGTCGGCCTGCGTCCCGAGCACTACCAGCGCTATCCGCACATGTTCTCCGGTGGTCAGCGCCAGCGTATCGCCCTGGCCCGGGCGATGATGCTGCAACCCAAAGTGCTGGTGGCGGATGAACCGACCTCGGCGCTGGACGTGTCGATTCAGGCGCAGGTGCTGAACCTGTTCATGGATCTGCAGCAAGAGTTCAACACCGCTTACGTGTTCATTTCGCACAACCTCGCGGTGGTGCAACACGTGGCGGATGACGTGATGGTGATGTACCTCGGTCGCCCGGTGGAATTGGGTCCGAAAAACGACATCTACGAACGTCCGTTGCACCCTTACACCCAGGCGCTGCTGTCGGCGACTCCGACCATTCACCCGGACCCGAACAAACCGAAAATCAAGATCGTCGGCGAACTGCCTAACCCGCTCAATCCGCCAGCTGGCTGCGCGTTCCACAAGCGCTGCCCGTATGCCACCGAGCGTTGCAGCACTGAAGAGCCGGCATTGCGCCAGCTCGACAGCCGGCAGGTGGCTTGCCACTACGCCGAACAGTTCCTCGACGGCGCCGCCTGATAACGGCGGACGAAATTGTGGGAGCGGGCTTGCTCGCGAATGCGGTGTGACAGTCGAAGATGAACGTGACTGATTCACCGCTTCCGGGAGCAAGCCCCCTCCCACAAGAGACTTGAGTTGTAGCCAAAGCGTTAACCAAGCCCCTTCGCCCTCGATTGCGCATCAGTCGGGGGAAGAAGGGGTTTTCTTTTGCCTGCGATTTACGACTGGCTGTCGCCATCATCATCGTCGGTGTCTGGCTCGTCAGTGGTCGAATCATCATCGTCCTTGCTGCCACCCTGATCCTGATCACCTGGTTCGGATTCGGACTTGGCCAGCACGATCACACCACCGTGCCCATGCGCTGCATTGAAACCCTGCTGAGGACTGGCGGTACTCGCCCAGGCTGCAGACGTACCCAGTGACAGCATCACCAAAACCTTAAGCAACAGCACAATGCGTTGAAAAATGCTCATAGCTGATTCCATCCTTTCGTGGTTGTAGCCTGGGGTGCCGATCCGGCGCTGAATGAAATCTAGTTCCGATCAGCCCGGTTCACCAGATAGGACGCTAACGAGCCCCCGGAAATGCCCCGGTTTGGCAGATCACTTGTGAATAATCGCTATAACCGAATCAGCTAAGCGAGGTCACGCCTTTGCGGACAGCGAGCGCCTTGGCCCGGGTTGATGAGCGTGTCGCAAGGTAGACCAACGGCAAGGTCATCAGCGCCAGCGTCGCACTGGCAAACCACACGCTGTGGCCGCCGAAGTGCCCATACAGCTGACCACTCAACACCGGCGACAGCAATGCGCTCGCACTCCAGCTCATGAAAAACAGGCCAAAATACTGGCCGCTTTTACCGCCCTGCGCATGCTGCATGACCAGTACATTCATCGGCGGCATGAAAAAAGCTTCACCCAATGTCCAGATCACCGTCGACAAACACACATAAAACAATCCAGAGCCAAACGGCAACATTCCCAACCCGACGGCCAGCAACACACAACCCGCCAGCAATTGCCGACGCAAGCCCCAACGCTCGCCCCAGTGCGTCAGTGGAATTTGCAGCGCCACTACCAGCATCGCATTGAGCCCGAACTGCCAGCCGATGGCCTCGGTGCTCAAGTGGTAGTAGTCGCGTAGATAATTGCCTAGCGTGCTGTAGACGGTATCGAAGGCCATCCCGAGCAACACCGCCGCCGCCAGTAGCCAGAGAAACGCCGTGTCGCGCAACGGCACGCCAGTGCCAGCCTCGGGAACCTCATCGGGCTCGAGTACCGCGCAGCGCCAGGTAGTACGCACAAACCAAAGCAACGCCAACAGCGTCATCGCCGCACTGGCAAAAAACACCCAGCGGAAATCCGTCTGCGCCAACACCCCGCCGGCAATACCGGCGGCGGCCATGCCAAGGTTACGCGCCACCCGGCTCAGGGCTTGAGCGCGCGGGCGCTGCGCAGGCTCGCAATACTCCATGATCAAGCGCTGGTGCAACGTACGAATCGCGCCATCGACGGTGCCGCTGAGCAACAGCAACCCCGCCAACAGCGGCACCTGCGTCACCAGCCCGAGCAGAATCAGCACCCACACGGAAACGAAAAACAGCGCCGCCGTCAACCGCGCCGTCCGCACATGGTCACTGAGCAGCCCGCCGAGCATCGAACCGACCAACAACCCCGCACCGTAAGCCGACAACAGCCAGCCAACCGTCTCGATCGCCAGTCCCAGCTCCTGACGCAGATACAACGCCATGAACAGCTTGACCATGCTGCTCAGCCGATTGATGAACAGCAACGCCGCGAGCACCCAGGCCATCAGACTGAAATAGCCGTTGGGGCGAAGCAGATGGACGAGGTTGCGCGTCATTCCATTGACCTCTCAAAGCGACTTGCGTGGACCTGGAACACTAACGGTCAACGACCCGGTTGTCGCGCTCAAGAACATCGTAAACACAAAAAACAGAGCCGCCCTACAAGCCCCTGTAGGAGCTGGCGCAGGCTGCGATCTTTTGAAGATCAAAACATCGTAGCCTTCGGTCGCTCAATTCGATTGAGAGCTCTCAGTTGGAAAATGGCTGGCTGTTGGGCGGCTTTCGTGAGCAGGCTCACTCCTACAATTGGATTGGGTGTGTTCAGGTGGGGATTGGTCGGCTCGTAGGCCGCCATCGCGAGCAGGCTCGCTCCCACAGTGGGAACGGGTGTGTTCAGTTGGGGATTGGTCGGCTGTCGGGCCGCCTTCGCTGGCAGGCCAGCTCCCACAGTTGGATTGGGTGTGTTCAGGTGGGGGGTGGTCGGCTCGTAGGCCGCCATCGCGAGCAGGCTCACTCCTACAGTTGGAGTGGGTGTGTTCAGTTGGGGGTTGGTCGGTTCTCAGGCCGCCTTCGCTGGCAGGCCAGCTCCCACAATTGGATTTGGGTGTGTTCAGGTGGGGATTGGTCGGCTCGTAGGCCGCCTTCGCGAGCAGGCTCGCTCCCACAGTGGGAATGGGTGTGTTCAGTGGGGGATTGGTCGGCTGTCAGGCCGCCTCCATGCGGCAAAGCCGCCCCACTCAACAGGATGAGCGCAAGCTCGGCTGCAGCTCTTGATCTTGATCTGCAAGGCCCCTTCGGCAGGCTGAGTGGAGGGGTTTATCCGGGGGTGGGAGCGCAGCGACCGTTTGGCGCAGCCAAACACATCGAGAGGAGGTGCAGCGAAGCAAACCGTAGACGATGCCCCCGGATGAACCCCGTAACGAAGGAACCCGAGCCTAAGCGAGGGCCGAACGCCGGGGCCCAGCCTTTTGGTTACTTTTTGGCGTCTGAAAAAGTGACCCGCTGTAAGAGCGGAACCGCCACCCGCCCCACCCACAGAAACGGATATACCCCCACCCCCCAAGAACATGGTCGGCCCAAAGGCCGCCAAGACAAACAGCCCCAAAAAAACCCCCAAGGCATACACCTCAGGGGTTTCAGACAAAACACCTCAACGCTTAATGATGCTCACGCGTCGCACGGAACTTCACATCCGGCCAACGCTCCTCCATCAACGCCAGGTTAACCCGCGTCGGCGCAAGATAGGTCAGGTGACCACCACCATCCAACGCCAGGTTCTCCACAGCCTTGTTAGAGAATTCCTCAAGCTTCTTCTTGTCAGCGCATTCAATCCAGCGCGCAGAGTACACAGTGATCGGCTCATACGAGCACTCGACCTTGTATTCCTCTTTCAAGCGGCTGGCGACCACATCGAACTGCAGCACACCGACGGCGCCGAGGATGATGTCGTTGCTGCGTTCCGGGAAGAACACCTGAGTGGCGCCCTCTTCAGCCAGTTGCTGCAGGCCCTGACGCAGTTGCTTGGACTTCAGCGGATCACGCAGGCGCACGCGGCGGAACAGTTCAGGGGCGAAGTGCGGGATACCGGTGAAGCCGAGGACTTCGCCTTCGCTGAAGGTGTCGCCGATCTGGATCGTGCCGTGGTTGTGCAGACCGATGATGTCACCGGCGTACGCCTCTTCCAGTTGCTCACGCTCGGAGGAGAAGAACGTCAGGGCGTCGCCGATGCGCACGTCCTTGCCGGTGCGCACGTGGCGCATCTTCATGCCTTTTTCGTACTTGCCGGAGCAAATGCGCATGAAGGCGATACGGTCACGGTGTTTCGGGTCCATGTTCGCCTGGATCTTGAAGATGAAGCCCGAAAACTTCTCTTCGACCGGCTCGACGGTACGCTCGTTGGCGACACGGGCCAGCGGGCGCGGTGCCCAGTCCACTACCGCGTCAAGCACGTGGTCGACACCGAAGTTGCCCAGTGCAGTACCGAAGAACACCGGGGTCAGTTGACCGTCGAGGAACTCCTGCTGGTTGAACTCGTGGCAGGCGCCCTGCACCAGTTCCAGCTGTTCGAGGAAACGGTCGTACTCGTCGCCCAGGTGCGCACGCGCCTCGTCCGAGTCGAGCTTCTCGATGATCTTGGTTTCGGTGCGTTCGTGACCGTGACCGGCGGTGTAGACAATGATGTAGTCGTCGGCCAGGTGGTACACGCCCTTGAAATCGCGGTAGCAACCGATCGGCCAGGTGATCGGCGCCGCCTTGATCTTCAGAACGGCTTCGATCTCGTCGAGCAGTTCGATCGGGTCGCGGATGTCGCGGTCGAGTTTGTTGATGAAGCTGACAATCGGCGTGTCACGCAGACGGCAGACGTCCATCAGCGCAATGGTACGCGGCTCTACACCTTTACCGCCGTCGAGGACCATCAGTGCCGAGTCCACCGCCGTCAGGGTGCGGTAAGTATCTTCGGAGAAGTCTTCGTGGCCCGGGGTGTCGAGCAGGTTGATCATGTGTTCGCGATACGGGAACTGCATGACCGACGTGGTAATGGAAATACCCCGTTGCTTCTCCATCTCCATCCAGTCGGATGTCGCATGGCGATCGGATTTACGGGATTTCACCGTACCGGCCACCGCAATCGCCTTGCCCATCAACAGGAGCTTTTCGGTGATCGTGGTTTTACCGGCATCGGGGTGGGAAATAATGGCGAAAGTGCGGCGTTTCGCGACTTCGGCGGCCTGGTTGGTCATGGGAAATCGCCTGGCGGTGATTCAAAAAAGGGCCGCGATTATAGCCCAAGTCGATGCAATAACCGAACCGTTGAGCACATTAAGGGTGGCCAAATGCTGCCCCGGATGGGAACCTTTTAAAGCACGGAGACGTCCATCCCCTGTTACGACATTTCGTCAGGGGCTGAAAAATCAGCAAGTTAGCCTGACGAGGCTGCGCTCATGGCTCGCTTTCAGACCGCTTTGCCGGCTCTGAAAAACGGCTACTTTTCGCGAACGACTCTCCCGGCAGCCATGTACGGCATGCCACACGGGACTGCGCTCGCCGACTATAAAAAAAGGAGTCCGCCTGTGGCTATCCGCTATGGCAAAGGGCTGATGGGAGGTGCGGTGGTGATCGCGCTCCTGGCCCTGCTGGTCCACTGGATCGGCATCAACACGATCGAACACTACCGCGACGATTTGTTGTTTTACCTGCAAGCTCATCTGATTCTCGTCCTCGCTTCAATGCTGGCCGCCCTTGTCGTGGGCATCCCCGCTGGCATCTTCCTCAGTCGCCCGACCATGGTCGGACGTGCCGAACGCTTCATGCAGATCTTCAATATCGGCAACACCGTGCCACCGTTGGCCGTGCTCGCGATTGCCCTGGGCATTCTCGGCATCGGCAGTGGCCCGGCGATCTTCGCTCTGTTCCTCGCCTCCCTGTTGCCGATTGTGCGCAACACCTACGAAGGCCTGAAAAACGTGCAGGGCTCGCTGAAAGAAGCGGCCGTCGGCATCGGCATGACCCCGCGCCAGGTGCTGTGGAAAGTCGAATTGCCCAACGCCGTGCCGATCATCGTTGGTGGTGTGCGTGTGGCGCTGGCGATCAACGTCGGGACTGCGCCACTGGCGTTCCTGATCGGTGCCAACAGCCTCGGCAGCCTGATCTTCCCTGGCATCGCCCTGAACAATCAGCCGCAACTGCTGCTCGGCGCTGCGTGCACCGCACTGCTGGCCCTGCTGCTCGATGGCGTGGTCACCCTCGCCAGCCGTCTCTGGCTGGAACGCGGTCTGCGCCCGTCTTAAGGCTTTTGCGAAGGAATGAATATGAAACGACTTAGCTTGATCCTAGGCTGCGTCCTGCTGTTTGCAGGATTGGCGCAAGCCGCCGAGAAGCCCGTGATCCGCCTCGGCGCCCGGGTGTTCACCGAGCAGACCCTGCTCGCGGAAATCACCGCGCAATACCTGCGCAGCAAAGGCTACGACGCGCAGATCACCGGCGGGCTGGGCAGCAACCTTGCCCGCAGCGCCCACGAAAGCGGGCAACTGGACATGCTCTGGGAATACACCGGCGTATCGCTGGTGGCCTACAACCATGTCACCGAAAAACTCGACAGCGAACAGTCCTACGCCCGAGTCAAACAACTCGACGCGAAAAAAGGCCTGGTCTGGCTGACCCCGTCGAAATTCAGCAATACCTACGCCCTCGCGCTGCCGAAAAACGTCGCCGAGGAATATCCGCAGATCACCAACATCAGCCAGTTGAACGAAGTCCTGCGCGCCGAGGCCAAGACCAATCATCTGGTGGCTTTGGACACCGAGTTCGCCAACCGCTCTGACGGGCTGGTCGGCATGGTCGATCTCTACGGCATGAACCTGACCCGCAAGAACATCCGCCAGATGGACGCGGGGCTGGTCTACACCGCGCTGCGCAACGGCCAGGTGTTTGCCGGTCTGGTCTACACCACTGACGGTCGTCTCAACGCCTTCGGCCTGAAACTGCTCGACGACGACAAGCACTACTTCCCCGACTACACCGCCGCGCCGGTGGTGCGTCAGGCGTATCTGGATGCGCACCCGCAACTGGCCGAGCAACTCAAACCGCTGGCCGGACTGTTCGACGACGAAACCATGCGCCAGCTCAACGCCCGGGTCGATGTTGATCATGAGAGCCCATCGAAAGTGGCCGCCGATTTCCTGCGTCAGCATCCACTCAACTAAGGAGGAAAAGTCATGGAATTTCTGAACGCCTTTTCCCACCTCGACTGGCAACAGGTGATGCACCTGACCTGGCAGCACATCACCCTGGTCGGCATCGCAGTGACGCTGGCGATCCTCATCGGTGTGCCGCTGGGCATTCTGATGACCCGGTTTCCGGCCCTCGCCGGGCCTTTGCAGGCCAGCGCCACGGTGCTGCTGACCGTGCCGTCGATTGCGCTGTTCGGCCTGCTGCTGCCGTTCTATTCAAAGTTCGGCCAGGGCCTGGGGCCGATGCCGGCGATCACCGCAGTGTTCCTCTATTCGCTGCTGCCGATCATGCGCAACACCTACCTCGCCCTGACCGGCGTCGAACCGGGCATCCGTGAAGCCGCACGCGGTATTGGCATGACCTTCGGCCAGCGCCTGCGCATGGTGGAGTTGCCGATTGCGGTGCCAGTGATCCTCGCTGGCGTGCGCACCGCCGTGGTGATGAACATCGGCGTAATGACCATCGCCGCGACCATCGGCGCCGGCGGCCTCGGCGTGCTGATCCTCGCCTCCATCAGCCGCAGCGACATGTCGATGCTCATCGTCGGCGCGCTGCTGGTCAGTCTTCTGGCGATCTTCGCCGACCTTCTCCTGCAGTGGCTGCAACGTACGCTGACTCCAAAAGGACTCCTCAAATGATCGAACTTCAAAACCTCAGCAAAACTTTCCAAAGCAACGGCAAAGATGTCAAAGCCGTGGACTCGGTAAGCCTGACCGTCAATGAAGGCGAAATCTGTGTGTTCCTCGGGCCATCGGGTTGCGGCAAAAGCACCACGCTGAAAATGATCAACCGCCTGATCAAACCGACTTCGGGCAAGATCCTCATCAACGGCGAAGACACCACTGATCTCGACGAAGTGACCCTGCGCCGCAACATCGGCTACGTGATCCAGCAGATCGGTCTGTTCCCCAACATGACCATCGAAGAGAACATCGTCGTCGTGCCGAAACTGCTCGGCTGGGACAAACAGAAGTGCCACGACCGTGCTCGCGAATTGATGAGCATGATCAAACTGGAACCCAAGCAGTATCTGCACCGCTACCCGCGTGAACTGTCCGGCGGCCAGCAACAGCGCATCGGCGTGATTCGCGCACTGGCGGCGGATGCGCCGCTATTGTTGATGGATGAGCCGTTCGGCGCGGTCGATCCGATCAACCGCGAGATGATCCAGAACGAATTCTTCGAGATGCAGCGCGCGCTGAACAAGACCGTGATCATGGTCAGCCACGACATCGACGAAGCGATCAAGCTGGGCGACAAGATCGCGATTTTCCGCGCCGGCAAACTGTTGCAGATCGACCACCCCGACACCCTGCTCGCGCATCCGGCGGACGACTTTGTCAGCAACTTCGTTGGCCAGGACAGCACCCTCAAACGCCTGCTGCTGGTGAAAGCCGAAGACGCCGCCGACAACGCGCCATCGGTCAATCCGGACACCCCGGTGGCCGATGCGCTGGAGTTGATGGACGAGCATGACCGCCGCTACGTGGTGGTTACCTGCGCCGAGAACAAGGCGCTGGGTTACGTGCGTCGTCGCGACCTGCACCGTCAGACCGGGACTTGTGCGCAATTCCTGCGCGAATTCAACGCCACGGCGGCGTACGACGAGCATTTGCGCATCCTGCTGTCGCGCATGTACGAGTTCAATCGTTCGTGGCTGCCGGTGATGGATGCCGAGCGGGTGTTCCTCGGCGAGGTGACGCAGGAATCGATTGCGGCTTATCTGAGTTCGGGGCGTTCGCGCGGGATGAAGACCAATATCGTCTCGCCGGCTGAGGCCGTGGTCGCGTAAAAACGCAAAACCGTGGGAGCGAGCCTGCTCGCGAATGCGCAATATCAGTCAGCAATGATGCTGGCTGTGAGAATGCTTTCGCGAGCAGGCTCGCTCCCACAGGAATTGTGTAATTTTATGGTCATTCGCAGGGCGGAAAAAAATCTCAACAGCAGCGTCCGCAGAACCTCTGCAAACAGACCTTCCCAAACAGCCAAAATCCCCCTCACACCCTCGTCTCGCCGCCAACGTCGCCGATGTTGATGCCATCACACTTACCCACGAGTTAGCCGGCAAAAGCCGCGAACGTGCAGGTATTTTTAACACTTTAAAAATCTCTGGGAACATCTGCCCGTCATCTCGGTCGGCTACAAAGAGTGATATCCGCGACGCACGTCAGAAGCGTGCAAAAACGCGACATTTTTAGTTGATCTCAGGCCCCTCACGTCCTAAAGTTCGCGCCGAACGTCCATGCTGGAAACGATCCATCCGGCTCAAGTACTGACGACGAGACAGCAAGGCCAAGGGAAAGAAAGCTACATTTCCCATGGCCTTTTTGCTTTCGGCGACATGCCTTGGGAAGTAGGCGAACCAAAGTGGGGATACGGAGGACGTTCATTTGCACCCATTGATTAACGACGTTTGCCACTAGGAGTCCCAAGTATGTCGATCCAGGTCGAAGACTATTTCGCGCGCGCTACATTCGACAAAATGAAGGCGTTTGCCGACAAACAGGAAACCCCGTTCGTGGTGATCGACACCGCGATGATCGCCCAGGCCTACGATGACCTGCGCGCCGGTTTCGAATTCGCCAAGGTCTACTACGCGGTCAAGGCCAACCCGGCCGTCGAGATCATCGACCTGCTCAAAGAGAAAGGTTCGAGCTTCGACATCGCCTCCATCTATGAGCTGGACAAAGTGATGGATCGCGGCGTCAGCGCCGACCGTATCAGCTACGGCAACACCATCAAGAAATCCAAGGACATCCGCTACTTCTACGAGAAGGGCGTGCGTCTGTTCTCCACCGACTCCGAAGCCGACCTGCGCAACATCGCCAAGGCGGCGCCGGGTTCCAAAGTCTATGTACGCATCCTCACCGAAGGTTCGACCACCGCCGACTGGCCACTGTCGCGCAAGTTCGGTTGCCAGACCGACATGGCCATGGACCTGCTGATCCTCGCTCGCGACCTCGGCCTGGTGCCGTACGGCATCTCGTTCCACGTGGGCTCGCAGCAGCGCGATATCAGCGTCTGGGACGCGGCGATCGCCAAGGTCAAAGTGATCTTCGAACGCCTGAAAGAAGAAGACGGCATTCACCTGAAGCTGATCAACATGGGCGGCGGCTTCCCGGCCAACTACATCACCCGCACCAACAGCCTGGAAACCTACGCCGAAGAAATCATCCGTTTCCTGAAAGAAGACTTCGGTGATGACCTGCCGGAAATCATTCTGGAACCGGGCCGTTCGCTGATCGCCAACGCCGGCATCCTGGTCAGCGAAGTGGTACTGGTTGCACGTAAATCGCGCACCGCCGTCGAGCGTTGGGTGTACACCGATGTGGGCAAGTTCTCCGGCCTGATCGAAACCATGGACGAAGCGATCAAGTTCCCGATCTGGACCGAGAAGAAAGGCGAGATGGAAGAAGTGGTGATCGCCGGCCCAACCTGCGACAGCGCCGACATCATGTACGAAAACTACAAGTACGGCCTGCCACTGAACCTGGCGATCGGTGATCGTCTGTACTGGCTGTCGACCGGTGCCTACACCACCAGTTACAGCGCCGTGGAGTTCAATGGCTTCCCGCCGCTGAAATCGTATTACGTGTAACCCGCACCGATTGAAAAAAGGCCCATGTTTCCATGGGCCTTTTTTATTTGCGCCACGATTATTTATCTACATGATCATCCCGGGCGCGAATCAATCAACGTCACCCGCCAACTTACTGCAATAAACAGCCACATCAAGCCACTAAATACAAAAAGAAAATACACGCAAGCCTTTCATTCAAAACATTCCAAAAAATAACAAATAATAAACAACAACAAGTCACACTCAACACATATACCCGAAAGCATGAATAGTTTTAACCTAAGGACTCAAACACAACCCCAAAGGAACTGAAAGTGCAACCGAGTCCAAATCCGCTTATCACCAAAGACGACATCCGAAAAATAAAAAACTATATCACCTCCGCCAAATCATTGCCGCGCAGCATAGAGGATGTAGAAAAACAATTAAAAACAAAACACACCGGAATTATCGGCCTTGAGCTATTTGATATAGTCGAGCTCAATCACACAATTATTAACAATGCCAGCGCCTGGACAGAAATCGAATATTCGATGAAGCGTGTGGCCGGTAGCCTCGCAACTTTCTCGGAAGATCTGGAAAGTTTCGGTCAGGACATCATCGATGCGATCGTGACGATGCCGGGCTACATAAATTATCTGGGCACTATCGACTCGCTGACCGAGGAGGAAATAAACAGTCTCCCGCCACTGGAGATCGGCAAGACCGAGAAGAGCCGCTTCGGCTCCATCCAGGAATCGCTGGCGTTCATCGCACGATCGATCGGCGAGAAAAAACTCAGCAGCCAGGACGTCAGCGAGCGGCTTAAATACTTTAGGACTGATCTCAACGACAAGGTTTCCACCAAGCTTGGCGCAAAACTTAAGTTGGCCAATGATGAACAAATCAATCGACAGCTTACCGAGCTGAATGTCTCCATCGATCTCGCTCAGCAACGTATCGATGAAAAGACCAGGGAGACCAATCCCAATTTTTTCGAGCATTTCCTTGGGTTTATCAGTATTCACAACGGCGTTGGATCGGTTTGGTACCAGCACCTGGAACGTCAACAAGCAATACATTTACGCCCACTGATTGATCAACGAGATTTGTTGACTGAGCAGGTCAAGCAGAAAAGCATTCTCGCCGGCACGCTCATGGAGTTTCAGGCCGGATTGAGCAGCATGTCGATCTATGTAGAGGGCGCTCTCCAGAGTACCTCGCAACTGGAGACGCTCTGGATCTCCATCACGGACTACATCAGCGCCTCGGAAAATAAAGTCATGGGCATGACCGAATTCCTGAGCCTCAGAAGTTTTGTTTCCAGCTTCAAGGTTGTTCTTAAAAACTGGAAAACTGTCCAGAACAACTCGAACCAACTTATCAGCGCATTCAATTAATAACCCCCTTCATTCGAGAGAAATTTACCATGGCAAACGCCAACTATGCTCAGCCGGACCTCGGCCGTATAAAAGAAAGTCGCGAGGCGATTCGTTATCAAGCGATCATCGGCTCCGCCAATCTCTATATCAAAGCCCTGAGCGATGAATTGATCAGTCTGAATGCTGCCGTCAGTGACTTGGATCTAACGGTGGCCAACACCATCAACTCGGCAATTACAGCCCTGGATGCCGACGACCTGAGTGAAAACCTGCAAGCCCTGGCCAGTCTGAAAGTAGATGCGTCGAACGGTCAGGTTGAAAACGCACGCGAGCGGTATTCGAAAATCGTCACGCAACTGATCAAGTTGTGCACCGAACAAATGACCAGGCTGCACTTGTCGCTGCATAACGACGTGTTCGGTGTGCAGAGCATCACCATCAGCAACAACCGCTTCAGGCTCGAAGAACTGGCCACCGCTAAAATAACTCTGGATCGGGAATACAGCGCCGAGAACATCCCGCTGGCTCAACTGAAAGACGACGAAGCGGTTCTGAATCTGGCGATTACACAGTTTGAAAAACTGACATTCATAGATCGAATCAAGCCTTTGTTCGAACAACTGAAGGCGATGATTGGCAACAAGCCAAAAACCCCTGAAGCCGCGGCACTGGAAGCAGGACTGATTGTCGCCAACAAGTTTCTGGACGAAGCCAACGAGTTGATCAAATACAAGGACCTGATCCGGGCGCGACAAATCATCCAGATGCGCCTTGCTCAGCGCGAGGAGCGCGTGGCTTCCCTGGCAAAACAACGGCAGGACAACGACGACAAGAGCCGTCAGTTGAACGATACGCAGAAGGTCGTGCCACACCAGCAAGCGTATGTCAGCGAAACCGGAAAATTGACCGATGCACTGTCAGCGTTCCTCGGCGCAGTCAGGGCTACACCGAACGAAGACGTCCTGCTGTGTGGCGAGCGAATGCTTGAACACAGCCAGGCGTTGCGCAATTACCTGATCCCACTGCAGGGACGCTGGTTACGAGGCTGATCGCTGCCCCTGCCCTTCATTGCCAATGAAGGGCAGGAACCTCGCCGCCGAGGGCAGACAGTCGCTGATGGTACTCGGCGCCCATGGCGCGTATCTGCCGGTGCGGGGACGCGAGCAGCGACTCGCTGCTGACCTGCAAGAACTTCACATTGCCGATCACCAGCGCCTTGGCAAGCCATTGCAATGCTTCTTCGATTCGCCCCGTTTCGGCCAGGATTGCTGCATGACTGAACTGCCCGCGAAAGTCCCCGCCCTCAGCCGACCGTCGATACCAGTCGTGCGCCGCGGTCCGATCCATCGGGCACGCCCGCCCCTCTTCCAGATAACGGCCGAGCAGATTCATCGATTTGGCGTGCCCGACTTCAGCGGCGCGCCGATACAGAGCAAGTGCCTGAGCCTGGTCCTCAGACACACCGCGTCCGGTGGCCAACAGATTCGCCAGGTTGTACATCGACCAGTCAAACCCGCTGTCCGCAGCGATTCGATAATGCTGCGCGGCAATCGTGGCATCCGCCACACAACCCCATCCATGTTCATGACAACGGCCGAGCATATTGCGCGCCATCAGATGCCCTTGCCCGGCAGCGATGCCGAACCAGCGCAGCGCCAGCGGCAGATCCTGGGCGATGCCGCGGCCGTCGAGCAGAATTTGTCCGAGCAGCGCCTGCGCTTCGACAATGCCCTGGCCGGCCGCGAGCAGAATCGCCTGCGCGGCACGGGCCGGGCTTTCTTCGAGCATGGCGCTGAGCTGCGTGCCGTCGAGCACTTCTTCGCGCCGCAGTTGGTAACTCATACCTCGACCCAGCGCCGCAACAGATTGTGATAGGTGCCGGTGAGGCGGATCAGCGACGGGTGATCGGGCATGTCTTGCGTCAGTTGCTGGATCGCCCCGTCCATTTCGAACAGCAGCGCACGCTGGCTGTCTTCGCGTACCAGGCTTTGCGTCCAGAAGAACGACGCATAGCGCGCACCGCGGGTGACGGCGTTGACCTTGTGCAGGCTGCTGCCCGGGTACAGCACCATGTCGCCGGCGGGCAGCTTCACTCGCTGGGTGCCAAAGGTGTCCTGGATTTCCAGCTCGCCACCGTCGTAATCCGCAGGCTCGCTGAAAAACAGCGTGGCCGACAGATCGGTGCGCACCCGCTCGATACTGCCCTTGGGCTGGCGCACCGCATTGTCGATGTGAAAGTCGAAACTGCCACCGGCCGTGTAGCAGTTGAGTAACGGCGGGAACACTTTGTGCGGCAGTGCAGCGGACATGAACTGCGGGTTTTTCCACAGCCGTTCGAGCATCGCAGCACCGATTTCCTTGGCCAGTGGATGGCCTTCCGGCAACTGCAGGTTGTGCTTGGCCTTGGCCGATTGAAACCCGGCCGTGATCTTGCCATCGGCCCAGTCGGCCTGTTCCAGAGCCTCGCGGATGCGCCGCACTTCGTCTTTCGCGAACAGAGCGGGGATGTGCAGCAGCATGTCGAAGTCACCTGATGGCAAAGAGGCGGCAATGGTATTGATTCTTATTGGCTGTGTAAAACCCGCTAGACGAATGAACTGGCAAAAACCGTAAGGTTAAATTGTAAAGAATGTAAATTCAGTACGGATAGCAATGTTTCGCAATTGATACGAATACCTGTTTACCCTATATTCCGCCCCCTCAAATCCTTGGGGAGGGAATAAAAATGGCACGTCAACACGCACAATTACCGGTCAGTTCACCACGTCTGCTCGCTTCCGCCATCGGTGTGGCAATCACCGCCGGTTCCGCTGGCCAGATGGTGTTCGCCGCCGAGAAGACCGACAGCAAAGCCTCCGGCAATGCCATCGCCCTGGACGCTACCGCCATCACCGGCCAAGCCCAGGACTCGACGTCCTATCAGGTCGAAAAAGCCTCCTCGCCCAAGTACACCGCACCGCTGGTCGACACACCGCGCTCGGTGACCGTGATCCCGCAACAAGTTTTGAAAGACACTGGCGCCCTGAACATGCAGGACGCGCTGCGCACCGTACCGGGCATCACTTTTGGCGCCGGTGAAGGTGGCAACCCGCAGGGTGACCGTCCGTTCATCCGTGGTTTCGACGCCCAGGGCGACACCTACCTCGACGGCGTGCGTGACACCGGTTCGCAGAGCCGCGAAATCTTCGCCGTAGAAAACATCGAAGTCAGCAAAGGCCCGAACTCGGCTATCGGCGGTCGCGGCGCGGCCGGTGGCAGCATCAACCTGGTGAGCAAGAAAGCGCACCTGGGCAACTCCTTCGACGGCGGCTTCACCTGGGGCTCCGACCAGACTCAGCGCTACACCCTGGACGGCAACTACCAGTTCAGCGACACCGCTGCCGGCCGTCTGAACCTGATGAGCCACGAGAGCAACGTCGCCGGGCGTGACAGCGTCGACTATGACCGCTGGGGTATCGCCCCGTCCCTGGCGTTCGGCCTTGGCACCGACACCCGCGTCAATCTCGATTACTACCATCTCGAAAGCAACGACACCCCGGACTCGGGCATTCCGTACACCATTCCGGCCGGTGGTTCGGCTGCACGCACCAAGTCCAACCCGGACAAACCGTACTCGGGTGGCGATCACAGCAACTTCTATGGACTGGACGGTCGCGACTTCCGCAAGGGCCGCACCGACACCGCGACCTTCGCCATCGAGCACGACCTGAGCGACTCGCTGACCATCAAGAACACCCTGCGCCACGGCACCAGCATGCAGGACTACATCCTGACCCAGCCGGACGACAGCAAGGGTAACGTCAACAACGGCAGCGTCTGGCGTCGTGCGAATACTCGAGTGAGCAACACCGAGACCACCACCAACCAGACTGACCTGTTCGGCAACTTCTACGTCGCCGGCTTCAAGAACAGCTTCTCCACAGGTGTCGAATACACCTACGAGGAAAGCAAGAAATCTTCGTACAACGTCAACACTGACACGACGCCGCGCTCGGCTGGCAACTCCAGCAGCAACTGCACCCCGTCGATGATCGGCGCGTCCAGCGGCTACAACTGCACTTCGCTGTCGAATCCGAACCCGGGTGACCCGTGGAACGGCGCAATCTCGCGCAACTACGCCGGTACCGACACCAAGGCCAATACCTACGCCCTGTATGCGTTCGACACCCTGGAGTTGTCCGATCAGTGGCTGGTGAACATGGGCCTGCGCTATGACCACTTCGACACCAAATACCGTACCTACGATGGCTCCGGCGCGACCGTCGTGACCAAAGGTATTGAATCGAAGGGCAAGGACACCAGCGAGTTCGTCACCGGCCAGTTCGGCGTGGTCTACAAGCCGGCGCCAAACGGCAGCATCTACGCCTCGTATGCCACCTCCGCCACACCACCGGGCAGCACCCTGGGTGAAGGCATGGACGGCAACCCGTTGGGCGGCACCACCGATCGCAGCGGCAACCTGCTGAGCAGCGACATGGAGCCGGAAACCACCAAAAACTACGAAATCGGTACCAAGTGGGATTTGCTCAATGATCGCCTGTCGCTGACCGCCGACATCTTCCGCACCGAGAAAGACAACGCGCGCGTTCAAGTCGATACCACCTCGTACGAAAACGTCGGCAAGACCCGCGTGCAAGGTATCGAGCTGTCGGCCAGCGGCAAGCTCACCGACAAGTGGCAGGTGTTCGCCGGTTACGCCTACATGGACAGCGAGCAAGTGGACGGTGGTGACCTGCCGGCCAACAAAGCCAACAACGGCAACGAGCTGCCTAACACGCCGAAAAACAGCGCCAGCCTGTGGACCACCTACCAGGTCACGCCAAAGCTGACCATCGGTGGCGGTGCGTTCTATGTCGATGACGTGTTCGGCAGCGTGGCCAACACCACCATGGTCGACTCGTATGTGCGTTACGACGCCATGGCGGCCTACAAGCTGACCAAGAACGTCGACCTGCAACTCAACGTGCAGAACCTGACCAACGAAACCTACTACGACAAAGCCTTCGCGACCCACTTCGCCAATCAGGCGGCGGGCCGTACGGCGCTGTTGAGCACCAACTTCCACTTCTGACCGATGTTGTAAATGTGCGAGAACCTGTAGGAGTGAGCCTGCTCGCGATGAGGTCGTGTCAACCAGCGAATGGATTGACTGATCCACCGCTATCGCGAGCAGGCTCACTCCTACAAAGGCATGCGCCGCGAGATCATGGCCCCGTTCATTCATTTGAACGGGGCCTTTGTGCGTAATCAAAGAAGCTCTCGACAACCCACGGCATAATGCGCGCCGTGATGACATATTTTCGAACGGACAAGGCGAGCGACGTGTTGAAGAAAACCCTGTTCCAGCTGCACTGGTTTTTTGGCATCACTGCCGGGCTGGTGCTGGCCCTGATGGGCATTACCGGTGCCGCCTATTCGTTTCAGGACGAAATTCTGCGGGCGCTGAACCCGTCGGTATTGCAGGTGGAAAAACAGGTCGCCGGCGTCCTGCCTCCAGTCGAGCTGGTAGAGCACATCGAAGCAACCTCCGGCAAAAAGGTCTCGATGCTCTGGGTCGAGACTGACAGCGGCAATGCTGCGCGCGTCTACTTCACCCCGCCCAAAGGCGAGCGCCGTGGGGAGATGCGCTATTTCGATCCGTACACCGGCGAGTTCATGGGCGACGCCGTAGGCCAGGATTTCTTCGGCCTGATGTTGCAACTGCACCGCTTCCTCGCCATGGGCGATACCGGGCGCAACATCACCGGCGCGTGCACCCTGACCCTGTTGTTCTTCTGCCTCTCCGGGCTGTACCTGCGCTGGCCGCGACAGTGGAACAGCTGGCGCGTGTGGCTGACCCTCGACTGGAAGAAAAAGGGCCGCAGCTTCAACTGGGATTTGCACTCGGTGGCCGGCACCTGGTGCCTGCTGGTGTATCTGCTGCTGGCATTGACCGGGTTGTCCTGGTCGTACGAGTGGTACAACAAAGGCCTGACCAAACTGCTTTCCGATGCGCCGCAAAACGAGCGGGTGCGCGGCGGTCGCGGCCCGGCGCCGGAAGGCCCGGCACCAACCGCCGACTACGCGGCAATGTGGAGCAGCATCTACAGCGCGGCCGGCCCGGGCCTGTCGGCCTACAACATCCGTATGCCGCCAGTGGCCGGGCAACCGGCGACCGTGTTCTACCTGCTCGACAGCTCACCGCATGAGCGCGCCTTGAACCAGATCACCCTCGACCCGGTCACCGGCATCGTCAAACGCGTCGACCGCTACGCCGACAAGAGCTTCAAGGCGCAGTTGCTGACCAGCATTTACGCGCTGCACGTCGGCAGCTATTTCGGGCTCGCCGGACGGATCATCGTCACCCTCGCCGCCTTGTGCATGCCGCTGTTTTTCATCACCGGCTGGTTGCTGTATCTGGATCGTCGGCGCAAGAAAAAGCAGATTCAGGACGCGCGCAAAGGCCTCGAACAACCGGCTGGCAATGCACCTGGATGGCTGATCGGTTTCGCCAGCCAGAGCGGTTTCGCCGAGCAACTGGCGTGGCAGACTGCCGGACAATTGCAGGCCGCCGGGTTGCCGGTCAAGGTGCAGCCATTGGCGGATGTCAGCGCGCAGGATCTGTGTGAATCGAACAACGCGCTGTTCGTGGTCAGCACCTTCGGCGACGGTGAAGCACCGGACAGCGCTCGCGGCTTCGAACGCAAAGTCCTGCGCAACGCCGCGAGCCTCGATGGCCTGAACTACGCGGTACTGGGTCTGGGTGACCGTCAGTATTCGCACTTCTGCGGCTTCGCCCGACGCCTGCATCAATGGTTGAGCGAGCACGGCGGCAAGACCCTGTTCGCCCCGGTCGAAGTCGACAGCGGCGACCCGTATGCCCTGCGTCACTGGCAGACTCAACTCGGGCTGCTCACCGGGCAAACGCCAGTCGACACCTGGCAAGCGCCGAGTTACGAAAACTGGACGTTGGTGCGCCGCGAACGGCTGAACCCCGACAGCAGTGGTTCGCCGGTTTACCTGTTGGGCCTGAGCGCACCGAGCACCAGCAGCTGGCTGGCCGGCGATCTGGTGGAAGTACTGCCGCGCAATTGCGCATGGGCGGTCGAGCATTTCCTCGACGGCCTCGGCATTCGTGGCGAAACCAGCGTGAAGATCAACGGCCTCGAAGAGCCGCTGGAAGTCGCCCTCGCCTCGCGTCAGTTGCCGGAGCACCGCGCCCATCTGGTCGGCCTGCACGCGCAGGCGCTGGTCGATGCGATGGTGCCGCTGGCGATGCGCGAGTACTCGATTGCGTCGATCGCCGCTGACGGAGTGCTGGAGCTGATCGTGCGTCAGGAACAACACAGCGATGGCAGCCTGGGCATCGGTTCCGGCTGGCTGACCGAGCATGCCCCGGTCGGCGGCAGCATCAGCCTGCGCGTGCGCCGCAACAGTGGCTTCCACCTGCCGAACCAACCGGTGCCGATGATTCTGCTGGGTAACGGCACCGGTCTTGCCGGGTTGCGCAGCCTGCTCAAGGCGCGCATCGCCGACGGCCAGCAGCGCCACTGGCTGCTGTTCGGTGAACGTAATCGTCAACACGACTTCCTCTGCCGGGCAGAGCTGGAAGAGTGGTTGATCAATGGCGATCTGGCCCGACTGGACCTGGCGTTTTCACGGGATCAGGCGCAGAAGATTTACGTGCAGGATCGCCTGCGCGAATCCGCTGACGAGCTGAGGCAATGGCTGGCCGACGGTGCGGTGATCTACATCTGCGGTAGCCTTCAGGGCATGGCCGCCGGCGTGGATCAGGTGCTCAACGACATCCTCGGCGCCGCCGAAGTCGAACGCCTGATCGAACAGGGCCGCTACCGCCGCGACGTTTACTGAGATTACTCACCCTCCTGTGGGAGCGGGCTTGCTCGCGAACGCGGTGTGTCAGCGGAGTCGATGTCGACTGACACGACGTCTTCGCGAGCAAGCCCGCTCCCACAAGGAAGTTGCAGTGCCGGTTAAATCACACCGGTTGCAACTTCTGTTCAAACACGCTCACCCCATTCAAATCCCGCAACACCACGCTCATCTCCCCGCTCTGCCCCTCAATATTCACCTCGCCAAAAAACTGAAAGCCGGCAAACGGTGAGGCGTTCTGGGTGGGCGGTGCCTTCTGGAACACCACTTCCGGGCCAAAGGTCTTGTCCAGCGGATTGGGGCCGAAGCTCCCGGCATTCAACGGCCCGGCGACAAACTCCCAGAACGGTTCGAAATCCTGAAACGCCGCACGGTCCGGGTGGTAGTGATGCGCCGCGCAGTAATGCACGTCGGCGGTGAGGAACACGAAATTGCGCACTTGCTGCGCCCGCAGAAAACCGAGCAGCTCGGCAACTTCCAGTTCACGCCCCTGAGCCGGGCCGGGATCGCCGTTGGCCACTGCTTCCCAACGCGCCACGCCCGGACTGACTTCACCGTCCGGCACACCGAGGCCGATCGGCATGTCGGCGGCGATGACCTTCCACTGCGCCTTGGAGTGCTTCAGCCCACGCTTGAGCCAATCCAGTTGCGCACGCCCCAGGAACGGTTTCGCCGCGCCGAGATTGTCGTCATTGGCGCCGCGATAGCTGCGCATGTCGAGCACGAATACGTCGAGCATCGGCCCATAGCTGAGCTTGCGATAAATCCGCCCGCCACCGTCGGCCGCCTGCAGGCGCATTGGCGAATATTCGAGCCAGGCTTTGCGCGCACGGCCAACCAGGGTGTGGATATCTTTTTCCTGATAACGCTCGTCGAGTTGTTTGCCCGGCGACCAGTTGTTGACCACTTCGTGGTCGTCCCACTGCCAGATCTGCGGCACTTCGGCGTTGAAGCGGCGGATGTTTTCGTCCATCAGGTTGTAGCGGTAGTTGCCGCGATAGTCGTCCAGCGTCTGGGCGACTTTGCTCTTGGCTTCGGTGGTGAGGTTGCGCCACACGCGATCACCTTCGGTGGTCAACTGCGCCGGCACCGGGCCGTCAGCGTAGATGGTGTCGCCGCTGTGGATAAAGAAGTCCGGCAGGCGCAGGCGCATGGATTCGTAGATGCGCATGCCGCCGATGTCCGGGTTGATGCCGAAGCCCTGGCCAACGGTGTCACCGCTCCACACAAAGCGGATGTTGCGCCGCGCGGTCGGTGCGCTGCGCAAGTGACCGAGCCACGGTTCGCTGGCGACGCCGGTTTGTGCGTCCTTGAAATACACCCGATAGAAAATCGCCTGATCGGCGGGCAGCCCAGTGAGTTCAACCCGTGCGGTGAAATCCGTGTGCGCATCGGCCAGTGGCGAGACCACACGGCGCGGGTGGCGAAACTGGCTGCGGGTGTCCCACTCGACCACCATCCGCGCAGGGCGGTCGCTGCGGCTCCAGATCATCGCGCGGTCACCTTGCAGGTCGCCGGACTGCACGCCGTCAGTCAGTTGTGGTCGATCCTTGACCGACGCGATCACCGCCGGCGCCAGCCCCGGCATCAACAGACCGGCACCGACCACTTGCATGACGCGCCGCCGACCCGGATTGAAATCGCTCATGGTGTTCTCCCTGAAAAAAGGAAAACTTAAGCACGGGATGATGAATCCGGCATGACAACACCTCCCCCTGTGGGAGCGGGCTTGCTCGCGAAGGCGTCGTGTCAGTCGATATTTCTTTGACTGACATACCGCTTTCGCGAGCAAGCCCGCTCCCACAGAGGATCTGTGTCAGGCTTTGGCAGGTTCCATCGCCAGTTCCACGGCTTCCGGGCGTTTGACTGTCGCGTAAACCACCGCCGTCAACAGACTCCCCGCCACAATCGCCAGCAGATACAACAACGCATGATTGATCGCATTCGGAATCGCCAGCACAAACAGACCACCGTGTGGCGCCATCAGTTTGCAGCCGAAGTACATCGACAACGCCCCGGTCAACGCACCACCGGCGATGCTCGCCGGGATCACCCGCAACGGGTCTTTGGCGGCAAACGGAATCGCCCCTTCGGAGATGAAGCACAGTCCCAGCACCAGCGCCGCTTTACCGGCCTCGCGCTCGGTCTGGGCGAACTTGCGCCGGGCGATGAAGGTGGCGATGCCCAGCCCGATCGGCGGCACCATCCCGGCGGCCATGGTCGCGGCCATCGGCGCGTAACTCTGCGACGCCAGTAGCCCCACCGAGAACGCATACGCTGCCTTGTTGATCGGCCCGCCGAGGTCGACGCACATCATGCCGCCGAGCAACACGCCGAGCAGGATCGCGTTAGTGGTGCCCATGCTGTCGAGGAAATGTGTGAGCGCCGCGAGCATGCCGGCGACCGGTTTGCCCACCACGTAAATCATCACCAGCCCGGTGATCAGGCTGGCGAACAACGGGATGATCAGGATCGGTTTCAGCGCTTCGAGGCTCTGCGGCAATGCCACGTAACGACTGATCAGCCTGGCCGCATACCCGGCGATAAACCCGGCGACGATACCGCCGATGAAGCCGGCGCCCAACGTGCTCGCGAGCAAGCCGCCGATCATCCCCGGCGCCAGGCCCGGACGGTCCGCAATCGAGTAGGCAATGTAACCGGCCAACAACGGCACCATCAGCTTGAACGCAGTCTCGCCGCCGATCTGCATCAGCGCCGCCGCCAGCGTGCCCTCTTCCTTGAACGCGGTAATGCCGAAGACGAACGACAACGCGATCATCAAACCACCGGCCACCACCATCGGCAGCATGAACGACACCCCGGTCAGCAGGTGTTTGTAGACCCCGGTTTTCTCTTGCCTGGCCGGCGCCTTGCCGTCATTCGCCGCGCTCTCCACCTGAGCGTCGGCGAGGGCTTTTTTCAGCGTCGCTTCAGACTGCTTCAACGCAATGCTGGTGCCGCAGCGATAGATTTTCTTGCCGGCGAAACGTTCGGTGGCGACTTCGATATCCGCCGCCAGCAACACCACATCGGCCTCGGCAATCGCCGTCGCGCTGAGCGGGGTTTTCGCGCCGACCGAGCCTTGGGTTTCGACGTGCAGTTCATAGCCCAGACGCTTGGCGGTTTGCTGCAACGCTTCGGCGGCCATGAAGGTGTGGGCGACACCGGTCGGGCACGCAGTGATCGCAACGATGCGCGGCGCACGTTGCGCAGCGGCTGCCGGGGCGGCGTTGGTGGCAACGTATACTTGCGCCTCTTCGGCACCACGGCGCAGCACAGCGTCGATGTCCTGCAGCGCCTGCGCCGGGGCAATACGGAACACCCGTTTGCCGACAAAACGCGTCATGTTGACGTCGCCGGTGGTCACCAGCAACACCCACTCCGCCGCGGCGATGGTGGCGGCTGACAGTTCACGTTCCGGGTGCGCCGCATCCACCACCTCGACGCTGGTGCTCCAGCCCTGACGCTGAGCCGCGGCGTCGAGCAGACGGGCGCACAGCACACTGGTGACCATGCCGTTCGGGCAGGCCGTGACAATGGCTAACTTCATGACAAACCCTCTTATTGTTCTGTCAGGGGACGCACGCGTACGCCCTGTTCGAGCTGCGCCAGTTGCGCGGCGTCGTTGATGCCGAAACCAATCTGCGTCACCGCCATCGCGGCAATCGCCGTGGCGCTGCGCAAGGTTTGCTCGGGCGTGTCGGCGCTGAGCAAACCGTGAAGCATGCCGGCCAGCAACGAGTCACCGGCACCCACCGTACTGGCAACCGTGACCTTGGGCGGCGTGGCATGCAGCGCCGAACCGACGCTGAACCAGTTCACACCGTCAGCGCCGTGGGAAATCACCACATGCTCGATACCCTTGGCATGCAGGCACGCCGCTGCCTGTGCTTCGGCGGCGTGCGAAACCACATCGCAATCGAGCGCATCGGCGAGTTCTTCGGTGTTCGGCTTGATCAGCCACGGGCGCGCTTCAATGGCTGCGCGCAAGGCTTCACCGCTGCTGTCGAGGGCGACTTTCATGCCGAGCCCGTTCAGCCGTTCGATCAGTTCGCGCAACCACTGCGCCGTGACGCCACGCGGCAAACTGCCGGCGACCACCACCGCGTCATGCCCCGGTGCAATCTGCACCAGACGCTCAAGCAACGCTTGCTGCGCCGCCGCGTTGACCACCGGCCCCGGGCCGTTGATGTCGGTGATGCGGCCGTCGCGCTCGGCGACTTTGATGTTGCTGCGCGTCTCCCCCGGCACACGGATGAACGCGTCGACAAAGCCGCGCCGGGCGAACAGGGTTTCGAACGCCTGCAGATTGTCTTCGCCGAGAAAGCCGCTGACCGTCAGTTGATGCCCGAGGTCAGCCAGCACCTGCGCAACGTTCACGCCCTTGCCGGCGGCATGGGTGTGCATCTCGTCGCTGCGGTTGACCTGACCGGCCTCCAGACGTGACAGCTCGACCGTGAGGTCCAGCGCCGGGTTGAGGGTCAGGGTGAGAATCTTGGCCATTACAGGGCCTCCACTAATGCACGCACTTCGTTCGCGCTGCCCACGGTGAGGGCTTGTTGAGCAAGGGTTTGCGCCTGGGTCAGGCTGAGTTCGCGGATGCGTGCCTTGACCTCGGCGATGCTGCGCCCGGACACACTCAGCTCATCGACGCCGAGGCCGATCAGCACCGGCACTGCCAGCGGGTCCGCCGCCAGTTCGCCGCACACGCCGACCCATTTGCCATGGGCATGCGCGGCGCGCACGGTGATGTCGATCAGTTGCAGCACCGCCGGGTGCAGGCCATCGGCCTGAGCCGAGAGCGTCGGGTGCCCCCGGTCGATGGCCAGGGTGTATTGGGTCAGGTCGTTGGTACCGACGCTGAAGAAGTCGACTTCCTTGGCCAGTACCGGCGCCAGCAACGCGGCGGAAGGCACTTCGATCATGATCCCCAGTTGCAGATCAGCGACCGGAATTTCCACACGCAGACGCTCGGTCATGTCGCGGGCCTGACGCCACTCTTCAACGCTGCCGACCATGGGAAACATGATGCGCAATGGACGGTTGTCCGCCGAACGCAGCAAGGCGCGCAGTTGCGCTTCCATGATCTGCGGACGCTGCAACGTGAGGCGAATGCCGCGCACACCGAGGAACGGGTTTTCTTCCTTGGCGATCGGCCAATACGGCAGCGGCTTGTCGCCGCCGACATCCAGCGTACGCACCACCAGCGGCCGCCCGGCGAGGCCGTCAAGGACGCGGCGGTATTCGGCTTCTTGAGTCGCTTCGTCCGGCGCCTGCGGGTGAGCCATGAAAATCAGTTCGGTGCGCAGCAGACCAATGCCTTCGGCGCCCTGCTCTACCGCAGCGGTGACACCGGCGCTTTCACCGATGTTGGCGAACACTTCCACGGCATGACCGTCTGTGGTGTGCGCCGGTTGATGACGTTGTTCGGCGGCAGCCTTGAGGCGTTGCTCGCGGGTGTCGCGCTCTTCAGCAGCGCGTTGCAGGGTTGCGGCATCGGCGTCGACGTGCAGGCGACCGCGCTGGCCGTCGAGCAGCAACGGCGTGCCCGACTTCAGCAGCAGCACCGCCGCGCCGGCGCCCACCAGCGCCGGAATCCCGAGGGCACGCGCGACGATTGCACTGTGCGCCGTGGCGCCACCACGAGCGGTAAGAATCCCCGCCACGCGCGTCGGATCGAGCCGTGCGACGTCCGATGGCCCGACTTCGTCCATCACCAGAATGTACGGTTGCTCCGGTTCGCTCGGCGTCTGCACACCACACAGCTGCGCCAGCACCCGGCGACCGATGTCCCGCAGGTCCGCCGCCCGTTCAGCGAGCAACGCGTCCTGCAGCGATTCCTGTTGTCTGGCCGCTGCCTCGATCACCGCCATCCACGCGGCTTCGGCGCTCTCGCCCTGCTTGAGGCGAGTGTCGACTTCGTCGGTGAGCTCCGGGTCGTCGAGCATTTCCTGATGGGTGATGAAAATCTCGCGGATGGCTTTGGCTTTACTGCGTTCGATCAAACCCTGAATGTCGCTGCGCACATCGCTCAGCGCTTGCTTGAGGCGCTCGCGTTCGATGGCGGCGGACTCGCCGCGCAACGGATAATCGAGGGTTTGCTGCACCTGAATATGCGCAGGCCCGATGGCAATGCCCGGCGCCGCGGGGATCGCCTGCAACTGAGCGCCAGACGCCGGTGCGATCAGCACTTGAGCGATATCGGCAATGACTTCGCGCGGCTGGCTCACCGCTGGCAACGGCTCGACTTCTTCACCGAGGCCTTCTTCGATAGCGGCCAGCAGGGCCGGCAAGGCGTCGGCGGCGATGCTCGGTTCGGCGATCAATTCCAGCACCTGGCCACGACGGGCTCCGAGGCTGAGCAGCTTGCTCAGGCTCTTCACCGACACGGCGCTGTCCTGGCCGTCGACGATGCGCAGGCGAATTTCGCCGTCAAAACTCTTCGCCAGTTGCGCGAGGATCTTCGCCGGGCGCGCGTGCAGACCGTGCGCGTTGGCCAGTGCAATACGGGCGCTCGGCCAGTCGGCCGGCAGTTCACCGCCGAGCACTTCGAGGACTTTGCGGCTGCTGGTGGCGCGGCCCAATTCATGGCCGCGACCTTCAATCAGCAACGCGCACAGACGTTCGAGCAGCGCCTGATGCGCTTCACCGAGACTGGCCAGGCAGAACAGACCGCTGAGCGGCTGGCCGAGGTAGCGCATCGGTTTGTCCGGGGTGACGAACGCCAGGCCTGGACGCTTCACGGTCTGCTCGCTGTGCAGCCACCACAGGCCATCGCCCAACGGCAACGCTTCGACTTGCTGCAACACAGCGGCAAAGCCGTTGCTCACACAATCGGCCTGACGCAACAGACGCGCGCCACGCCAGACCAGCTCTTCGAAATCGTCAGCCGACACACCGAGGCCAATCATCTGCGCATCGAGCGCCAACTCCTGCGGTGCGCCTTGCAGCAGTTTCAGCAGTGCCTCAGGGGAGCTGGCGCGACGCAGGGCCTGGCCCAGATCGGTCTCGCCGAGGGCGCGGGTCAGCAGTTGCAGCAGGCGCAGGTGTTCGTCGGATTTGGCCGCGATGCCGATCGCCAGATAAACGATCTGCCCATCCCCCCAATCCACGCCCTCGGGAAACTGCATCAGGCGCACGCCGGTGGCGAATACCTGATCACGGGTTTCCGGAGTGCCGTGGGGGATGGCAATACCTTGACCGAGAAAGGTCGAGCCCTGGGCTTCCCGGGCCTGCAAGCCGGCGAGGTAGCCATCGGCAACCAGACCATCGGCCACCAGATGATTGGCGAGCAATTGCAGGGCGGCGGGTTTATCCACAGCCGACTGGCCCATGGATATCTGCTCTATAGTGAGCTCGAGCATGCGATCTCCTTTTTGGCGCCTGATGACGCCAGGTATTGTTTTGAATTGTTTGCAGCTTAGGCGCTGTGGGCCATCCTTTTCAGGGGCAGTTTTGGCGGTTTCACGGCAGAACCGGCCAAAGGCGTCTAAAACGTAGAAAATACGCTTGCTGAAACGTTTAATCTAGATTGATCGGCACGTTACTCGATAATGTCTCATCCTTGAAGTCCAACTTGTCGGATGCGCTGCGACAATAGTCGTCTGCCCTAATCGGGTAGGATTGGCGAAAATGTCGGGGCTAGCTCGAAAAAACAAGGAAATACCGGGTTGAAACTCAGTGATATCGCGCGGTTGGCCGGAGTGTCCGTGACCACCGCCAGCTACGTCATCAACGGCAAGGCCGAACAGCAGCGCATCAGCAACGCCACGGTCGAGCGGGTGCGTGCAGTCGTCGAACAGCACGGCTTCACACCCAACCCGCAAGCGGCCGGACTGCGCAGTCGGCACACGCGCACGTTGGGCTTTATTCTGCCGGATCTGGAAAACCCCAGTTACGCGCGAATCGCCAAACTGCTGGAGCAAGGCGCACGTGCGCGCGGCTATCAGTTGCTGATCGCCAGCTCCGATGATGCCCCGGACAGCGAACGCCAGTTGCTGCAACTGTTCCGCGCCCGCCGTTGCGATGCGCTGATCGTTGCCAGTTGCCTGCCGGCCGGTGATGACAGCTACCGCCAGTTGCAGGCCAAGGGCTTGCCGATCATCGCCATCGACCGGGTCATGGAGCCTGAGCATTTCTGCTCGGTGATCAGCGATGACCGCGAAGCCAGCCTGCACCTGACCCAGAGCCTGCTCGACCCGCAGCCCAAGCAGATCGTGCTGCTGGGCGCGCGCCCGGAACTGAGCATCAGCCAGGAACGTGCAGCCGGGTTCAAACAGGCCCTCGTCGACTTCAAAGGCGAAGTGCTGGTCGAACACGCCGAGTCCTTCAGCCGTGAATGCGGCAAGCAGTTGATGGAAGAACTCCTGCAGCGTCTGGGGCATTTGCCGGACGCACTGGTGACCACCTCCTACGTGCTGCTGCAGGGTGTGTTCGATGCGCTGCATGATTTCCCGCTCAAATCCCGGCCGCTGCGTCTCGGCACCTTCGGTGACACGCAGTTGCTGGACTTCCTGCCGTTGCCGGTCAACGCCATGGCCCAGCAGCACCAGTTGATCGCCGACAAGGCGCTGGAACTGGCGCTGGCCGCCGTCGAGCAATCCGAATACAAGCCTGGCGTGCAGGCCATCGCCCGTACGTTCAAGCAGCGCATTCACCGGGACTGAGCCGTGGAGCTGATCGACAGCCACACCCACCTCGACTTCCCCGACTTCGACGCCGATCGCTCGGCGTTGCTCGTCGAAAGCCGCGCCCTGGGGGTGCGGCGGATGGTGGTGCTGGGGGTCTATGAGGGCAACTGGCAACGGGTGTGGGATCTGGTGCAGAGCGATGCCGAGCTGTACGCGGCATTCGGTCTGCACCCGGTTTACCTCGATCAGCATCGTGCGCAGGATCTGACCACGCTGGGCGACTGGCTGACCCGCCTGCGCGGCCATCGGCAGTTGTGTGCGGTGGGCGAGATCGGCCTGGATTACTTCATCGAAACCCTCGACCGCGAGCGCCAGCAGGCGCTGTTCGACGCGCAGCTGCAACTGGCGGCGGATTTCGATCTGCCAGCGCTGATCCACGTACGCCGCAGCCACGCCGCGGTGATCGCCACACTCAAGCGCTACAAACTCAAACGCGCCGGCATCATCCACGCCTTCGCCGGCAGCCGTGAAGAGGCACGGGAATACATCAGACTCGGTTTCAAACTGGGCTTGGGCGGTGCGCCGACCTGGCCACAAGCGCTGCGCATGCATCGGGTATTAGTGGATCTGCCGCTGGATTCGATCGTGCTGGAAACCGACTCGCCGGACATGGCTCCGGCGATGTTCCCTGGCCAGCGCAACAGCCCCGCTCACTTGCCGGCGATCTGCGCGGCACTGGCCGAGTTGATGAATATCAGTGCAGAGCAACTGGCGGCAGCCAGCACGGCCAACTGCGGCGAAGTGTTCGGCTGGTAATCAGTCGGCGTGGGCCTTGGCGGTGTCGAGGACCAAGGTCATGTGCTGGCGATGGTGAACAAAACGCAGCAGCGCGAAGTACACGAAAAGCACGATCAGCGAGGCATTCAGCTGTTCAGTCACGCTGAGCAATCCGATCCACTCCATGACCAGCGCCACCAGTAACGCGGTGCACACCGTTACCGACGCACTGAAGCGCAACAGTCCCAGCGAATCGAGGGACTTGAAGCGCTTGATCTGTTTCGGGCAGCGCAGCTCCAGGCTTTTCTGGCAGTGCGCGCAGGTGAACGGTTCATTGATTGCAATGGCATTGAGTTGCCACGGTTTGAGCAGTTGCGTGGTCTGGCAATGAGCACAACGGCCCTGGACTCCCAGGGTTGCAACGGACATGAGCGGCCTCCTCGACGCAATCATCGGAACTGGGATACTGGCTCATTAATGACGAAACGCCAGCCGCCGAAAGAAAACAGGATTTGGCTTACAAGCGTAAGTATCAAAGCATTACAAAATGTTCTGACATTACCGCCCTTGCAGGCGTGAGCCTGCTCGCAATAGCGGTGTATCGGCCGACAACGGTGCCTGCGACAGATCGCATTCGCGAGCAGGCTCGCTCCCACAGGAGGCAACTCAGACGCGGAAGGCGCTGATCAGTTGCTTGAGCTCCACCACCTGCGCCGACAGCGCCCGGCTGGCGTCCTCAGTCTGATGCGCGCCATGGGCCGTACGCTCGCCGGCGCGGTTGATCTCGACGATGTTCTGGTCGATATCGTGCGCCACAGCGGTCTGTTGCTCAACGGCAGCGGCGATCTGCTGGTTCTGATCGACGATCATGCCCACCGCACCCAGGATATTTTCCAGCGCCTGCTGAACCTTTTCCGACTGCCCGACCGTGCCGTTGGCCATCTGATGGCTGACGCCCATGGCCTTCACCGCAGCACCGACGCCACCATGCAGCTTGGCGATCATCAGCTCGATTTCTTCAGTCGATTGCTGGGTGCGCTTGGCCAGGGTACGCACCTCGTCCGCCACCACAGCGAACCCCCGGCCCTGCTCACCGGCGCGGGCCGCTTCGATGGCCGCATTGAGCGCCAGCAGGTTGGTTTGCTCGGCGATGCTCTTGATCACTTCCAATACACGGCTGATCGACTGGCTGTCACTGGCTAACTGGTTGATCACCAGCACTGACTGATCGATCTCGCTGGCGAGCGCGGCAATGCTGCCCTGCTGCGATTCCACCAGTGTGCGGCCACTGATGGTTTCGTCATTGACGCTGTGCGCGCTGCTCACCGCTGCCGCCGCGCTGCGCGCCACTTCCAGCGAGGTCGCCGACATCTGGTTCATCGCGGTGGCCACTTGCTCGATCTGCGTGCGCTGTCCGGCCACGGCCTGATTGCTTTGCGCGGAGACGTTCTCCACCTGCCCGGCCTGACGCTCGACTTCACCCACGGTGTGGCCGACCCGCTCGATCAGATCGTGGATCTTTCTCACGGTGCCGTTGAACACCTCGCCCAACTCGCCCAGTTCATCACGACTGTGGGCGACGAAATTGACCGTCATGTCACCGGCCGCGACCTTGTCCATCATGGCGCCCAGACGCTTGAGCGTGGTGCGGGTCGACGCGTAGAAACCACCGTAGAGATAGAAAATCAGCACGAATACCACCGACAACGCCACGGCCTGCAGGACCATGTGCGTGCGGTTCTGCGCCAGGCGCTGCTGCAGTTGAGTATCGAGAAACTTCAGGGTCGCGTCATTGAGCTGATAAGTCTTCTCCATCAGCCCGGTGACCTGGTCGTAGAACGCTTGCCATGGAGTATCGAGGGTTTCAGCCACCACGACTTTCTCTTCAAACAGTTCACTGGCCTGTTTGAGCGAAGCCTTGCTGCTGTCGGCCTGCGCACTGAGGCCTGCGCGCGCAGCTTTGCTGGAATCGAGGGCATCCTGCAGTTTCAGCGCGTATTCGGCCTGGAGCTTTTCGATCTGTGCCAGCAACTCGTCAAACCGGGTGCTCGACGAACTGTTGAGAAAGCCCTGGCCCAACGAATAGGAACCGATGGCCCGGCCTTCACCGAGAGTCTGGGTCACAGCGGGGGTAATGGTGGTGACCAGCTCGCTGAGCTGACGGATGTCGCCCTGATTGTCACGGCTCAGACCGGCTTGACTGGCGATGATCTGGCTGAAGATCTGCGCGTTGCCGAGCAGCTTGCCGATCATAGCGCTTTTGCTTTGCAGGGAGTTTTCCGCCTGCTGGGCCTTGAACGCGCTGATCATTTCATCGCGTTTGCCGTCAAAAACCTTGATCTGCTCGGGATCCTCGGTCGTCGCCTTCAGGCTTTGCAGACGTGAAAGGATGGTTTGTTCCAGGCTGTTGATCTGCGACTCGAGATCGTCGGCCTTGCCGGACTGGCCGAGGATGACGTTGATCTGCACCCGGTTATTGAGGGTTTCCAGATCCCGGCGCAGGGTCAGGCTGCTGCCCAACAGGTCGAGGCTCTGCAACTCGACCCGGGTGCCCTGGAATTCGCGATAGGAATCGCGCACCAGATAGAAATTGGTCACCAGCATTGGCACCAGGAACAGCACGCTGATCAGGCTGAACTTCATGCCGAAGCTCAGACGGTTCATCAGCGAGACGGCGGGATAGAGCAAGCTCTTCACTGGAAGTCTCCCTTGGCTTTTCTTGTTTTTATTGGCAGGCGCAGGACGACAGCAGATAGCCACTATCGGGCGCTGTCTCTGTATAGCTCAAATCGAGGGGAGGTTTTGTAACTTAAGGTTAACGGCTACGCGGCGCGGGCCATACACCTGCGCAGAGGGGGCAAGCCCCTCTGCACAATGCACTTCATTGAAGGAATCAGTGAACCAGCACTGTCCACAAGGCAAACCCGGCATACCACAAGACTGCCGCGCGCAGCAGCAGTTCCCACAGGCAATCGAGGGTGTTGATGCCTTCAGGCCCGACCACTGGCGGCGGGATCTCACCGGCGGCCAGCCCGACCTTGTTGATCAGTTGCGCAGCACTGATGTTCCAGTTCAGCAGCTCATGCAACATCACCCGGCTGACCGCAACGAAGTTGCCGACCAGAGCCAGACTGGCAGCGAGCAAGCGCACCGGCACCCAGTCGAAGGCGTGGCGCAGCTGCCCCGCTCTTTCCACCAGCGCCGGATTCTGGCCGTGCTCTTGTGCCAGCGCCAGCAAGCGATAAGCCAGCGCCGCCACCGGACCGAGCACGAAATACCAGAAAATCACCGCGAAGAAGCTCTGATAGGCCTCCCACAACAGATGACCCTGGACCCGATCCAGCAACTGCTCGCCGCTGTCGGCGCAGATATCCAGATCACGCTTGGCCACATGCGCGGCGGCTTGCAGGTCTTCGCGGCGCCAGGCATCACGAAACGGCCCAAGCCCACCCAGCAGATCACCCCGGCCCAGGGCGTAAATCACCACCAGCACGTGCACCGGCAAGGCCAGCAAACCGTAAGCAACCGGCTCCAGGACCAGCAGCAGCAAGGCGAGCAGCGCCACCGGCAGCAACACCAGAATGGTCAGCACCAGCCATGGCCGCTTGGCCAAACGCTCGCTGGTTTCGAGTTTGTGCAGTTCGCGGATCCATCCGCCATCGCGTTGAACCCGATGGCGCAGGGCCGAGAATTTCTCGATCCAGACCGCCAGCAGTAACACCAGAAAACTCATTGTCCTTCCTCTTGTGCCAGGGCTGCGCGGTAACGCGCCCAGTCGAATGCCGGGCCAGGATCGGTCTTGCGCCCGGGTGCGATGTCGCTGTGCCCGCAGATACGAGCGCCGGTGATAGCCGGAAATGCGCCTTGCAGCTGACGGGTCAGCGTGGTCAACGCTTGATACTGCGCATCGGTAAATGGCAGATCATCGGTGCCTTCGAGCTCAATGCCCACGGAAAAATCGTTACAGGTTTCGCGGCCTTCGAAAATCGACACGCCAGCATGCCACGCCCGTTCAAGACAGGAGACAAACTGGGTGACCTTGCCGTCACGTTCGATCAGAAAATGCGCGGAGACGCGCAAGTCGGCGATCCCTGCAAAGTACGGATGCTCGGTGACATCCAGACGGTTCTGGAAAAATTCCTGCACCTTGCCGGTGGCGAACTGCGCCGGCGGCAGGCTGATGTTGTGGATCACCAACAGGGAAATTTCGCCCGCAGGGCGTTCATTGAAGTTGGGCGATGGGCAGACCTGCACCCCGTGACACCACCCGCTAGCGGGATCCAACTGCATACCGATTCCTTCAACGCCGACTGTGTTGACGCCCAGTATGCCGTGATCGGCCCCCGGCGCGCGATCACTTGCCGCGATTGAGTCGCCGCAGATTGCCAAGCACCGACTCCAGCGCCCGGTCGAACAGCAAGGTGTCGTCCAGCGCCCGCACCGCGCCGCGGCGGAACTCCATGGCCAGGTCGACGCGGCTGCGCTCCAGCACTTTCATCCCGGTGCGGTCGACGAATACGTATTTGCCGGTGGTTTCAATGATGGCCGCCAGCTTGCAGCGCAGACTGTGCTCGTCGTCCTCCTGGAACGCGACCCAACTGCCCAGGCGCAATTGCTCAACCTGCCGCAGCCCTGCGTCATCATGGGCAAGGCCCGTCGGGTTCAGGCTGTTAGAACCTTCGTCAGCGATTCGCAAGGTAATACGCTGCGACACCTCAACTACCGCCGGTGCGTTGACCGGATCCTGATCGGCAGCGGGTTCGAGTACCTGCACATGCAGCGCTTCCAGTTCGCTGAAAAATTCGCTGGTGGCGAACGGATCGAACGCCGAACTGCTCAAGCCGTCACGCAGTGACTTGAGCAACCCTGGTACCAGCGCCAGCAAACGCAGGCCGGCGTCCGCCTCGTCATGGCGCTGAACGCTCCAGACCAATTGCTCCAGGGTCTGTACGTCCGCCTGCCATTCAGCGCAGTGGTCGCCATGCTTGAGGCATGTCAGCAGCAACACCTTGCTCCAGGCATCGCGCGCGAACGTCACCACCGCCGGCGGCAGGATTTTACCCAGCAGCACCTGATTCAACGCCTGTTCGACTCGCTGGCGCGCCAGTTCGGTTTTCGCCCGGCCCTCTTCGGCATCACGCAAACGCTGCTCAAGCAATTCACTGCGTCGACGCTCATCGCCGGTGAAGGCCAGGAAGTCGGCGAGCAATTCGGAGAAAATCGCCGGATCGTCGACAAAATCGCTCAGCAAGCGCTGCACCACTTGCTCGATGCGCAGGTACAGGCTGTCGCGCGCCTCACCGCTGCAGTCGCCCCAGCCCATGGCCGCATCGGCGATTTCATTGAGCAGGCGTCGCGCCGGATGGCTGCTGCGGCTGAAAAAGCTTTTGTCGAGCACCGCCACCTTGAGCATTGGAATCTGCAGACGGGCGATCAATGCCTTGAGCGAATCAGGCAGGTTGCGGTCCTCGAGGATGCAATCGAAGACCATCGCAATCAGATTTATCACGTCCTCGTCGGCGCCGTCGACGATGCGCGACTTGCCGCTCCTGACGCTGACCCGCGTCAGCAACTGCTCAAGCTGATTGCGCAGATCGAAGTCGTCCTGCGCCGTCAGCGCCGGGACATATTGCTGCAGGTGCGAAAGCAGGCGCAGCAGGTCGCGGGTGCTGATCGGTTGCGTCGCAACGCTCGGCTCCAGGGTCGGCGCGACGCTGCCACGCACATGCAAGAGCAGCTCCTGCAACGCGGCGAAGACTTCCTGCACACCTTCGTCGGCGGGCGCAGGCTCATCGCTTTCTTCGCTGCTGATACTGGCCGCAGCACGCTCGATAGCCCGCCGCGCCGGAGGCGGCTGCAGCTCGGGCAACACGCCGGTAGCGATCAGCAATTGATTGGCCTCGGCGTACAACTGCTCGGTGTCGGCCAGCACATAGCGCTCGAACAGCTTGAGCAGGATCAGCTTGACCTTGATCTCCACGCCCAGGTTACGTCCGGCCTGCAGAAAATACTCGCAGAGCATCATCGGGCCGAGCGGGTTGTGCTGATCGTCGATGTGTTTGCCGAGCAGCGCGTTAAGCCGCGCCGTCAGTTGATCGAGGGCAAAGCGGTCACGCTTGAGCACCCGGCCGACCATGGTCTCGACCGCCACGCTGCGCTCCATGTCGTCGGTACGCGGTGCCGATTCCTCGAACATCAGCGTATCGGGCAGTGCGGGCTGTCCGACGTCGTATTGAATGAGGCCGACAAAGGCTTCGAAGAATTGCTCGAGAAAACCGCGCTCGATGTTTTTACGCTTCAGGCGCAGGTCGCGCATGGCTTCGAAAAAGATGTTCTGTTCGACGTCGTTGCGCGCCCGGTCGGCCATCTCGAACAGGGTGTCGTCGGCGTTATCGAACAACTCCTGCAAACCATGACGCAGTTGCTGGGCAGCCTTGTCGCGGACCTGAAGCAGAATCACAGGCAGGCGGGCGAGCGGCGAGTGATTCGCCTGATCGGTAGCGGCCTTGTGCAAAGGCACTACATTCCCGTCTTTGTGCATCCAAGCCTCCTGAAACGGTGATCCCGCTGGTCGCAAACATCGAGTGCACCGACCACAACACACTTGCCGTGAACCAGCGCAAATCCCTGTAGGAGTGAGCCTGCTCGCGATAGCGGTGTGTCAGTCGCACCAATGTCGCTGCCAGAATTTCGCGAGCAGGCTCGCTCCTACAGGGGTGAATAGGGGAGCCAGATGAACGTCAAAGCTATGACGTCAAATGCAAGGCGGATTATCTTGTAAAACCTGCCTTGGGCGCCAGAGGCGTCAGGGTTTCCCCTATGCCTGCAACACCTTCCAGTGACCACAAATAACGCTGCATTGCTCACGGAAAATCGACCAGATGCAGTCACGCACGCGCGTTCTCGCCTTGGGTTGGCTCCTGCCATACCCCTATAATCGGCGCACTTAGTTTGTGGAGCCCGTTATGCCGAATCTACGTCTCGCCGATTTGACCGCCGAAATCGAAGCCAACGTGCGCCGTGCGTTGCTCGAAGACGTCGGCAGCGGCGACATCACCGCGCAACTGATCCCCGCCGAACGTCTGGCCAAAGCCACCATCATCACCCGCGATGACGCCGTCATCTGCGGTACGGCCTGGGTCGACACGGTTTTTCGTCAGCTCGATCCGCGTGTTGCGGTGCATTGGCAGGTGCGTGACGGTGAACGGGTCAAACCCAACCAGCCGCTGTTTCATCTGGAAGGTCCGGCCCGTTCGCTGCTGACCGGCGAGCGCAGTGCGCTGAACTTCCTGCAACTGCTGTCCGGCGTGGCAACGCGTGCGCAGTACCTGGCAGACTTCGTGGCGCAGACTCAGGTCAAGTTGCTGGATACCCGCAAGACCCTGCCGGGCCTGCGTCTGGCGCAGAAATACGCAGTGACCTGCGGCGGTTGCCACAACCACCGCATCGGCCTCTACGACGCGTTCCTGATCAAGGAAAACCACATTGCCGCCAGCGGTGGCATCGCGCAGGCCATCGCCGCCGCGCACAAGATCGCGCCGGGCAAACCGGTGGAAGTCGAAGTGGAAAGCCTGCAAGAGCTGAAGGAAGCGCTGGCTGCCGGTGCCGACATCATCATGCTCGATGAATTGAGCCTGGACGACATGCGCGAAGCCGTACGCCTGAACGGCGGCAAGGCCAAACTGGAGGCCAGCGGCGGGATCAACGAAAGCACGCTGTTGCCGATCGCCGAAACCGGGGTGGATTACATCTCGATTGGCGCGATGACCAAGGATGTGAAGGCGGTGGACCTGTCGATGCGCCTGAGCCTCTGAGGCCGTCACGCAATAAAAAACGCCAGCCCGGTTGAGGCTGGCGTTTTTGTTTCAGACCACCAGATTGTTCATCTCGCAGTACTCTTCCCACTCGACACCCAATACTTCGGCCGCCTCCTTGTGCAGTATCAGACGCTGCGCCTCGAACTCTTCAGGGGTGCTGGTGTACTTGAGCGTCAACTCCCATGGTTGCAGGCCCTGGGCTTCGGCTTCGTCTTCGAACGCCCACTGGATCTGGTCTTTCTGATCATCGGGACTGAGATCCTTGATCTCTTCCAGCAGTTGGGGCGCATCGAGCTTGTACTTTTCCAGCGCTTGTTCGTGGCGTTGTTCTTGAGTTAATTCGGTCATGGCGTTCTCGCTGATCGTAAGAATGGAAGATGGATCTGGATCATCAAGGATCTCTCTGACGCGGATTGTCCGGCCTTCGGAACCATTCGGGATCATCTGAAAACTGCTAAGCGATGCTCATGCAGGCATCGAATATAGGACGTTTGCATGACGAATTACACGGCTCTTTACATCTCTCGCACAAAAAGTTGACCTGCGGAACATAAATCAGGATTCCAAGTCATAGCGTTGTGCCACTTCGGCACCCACCCTCGCTGTTCACAAGGAAAACCAGTGATGCGCAGCTTTTCGAAGATTTGTTCCGTCGTGTCTGCCAGTACCTTGCTCGCCGCTCTGCTGCTACCGGCAAGCGCCATGGCGCTTGAACTGAGCTCCAGCAGTTCGTCCTATGGCGACAAGGTTTCGCTGATTCACAACGATTACGGCAAGGATGTGGTCATCAAAAGTGATATCAGCATCGATGAACTGCAAAAGATCCGCGATACCGTCCGCGACCAGTCACGCCAGATTGAAGACCTCAAACGCAGCAGCGGTTCGAATTCGAACTCCAGCAGCAAGGAAATCGACGACCTGAAGAACAAGGTCAAGGATCAGGACCGTCAACTGGATACTCTCGGACGCCAGGTCGAAGACCTCAAGCGCAACAGCGGCTCGAGTTCGAATTCCGCCAGCAGCGAAATTTCCAGCCTGAAGCAGAAAATCAACGATCAGGATCGCGCCATGGATCAGCTCAAACGTACCGTCGAGGACCTGAGCCGCAAGGTGAAATAAGGGATATGGTGCCCGAGACAGGAATCGAACCTGCGACCTTCGCGTTACGAGTGCGCTGCTCTACCGGCTGAGCTACACGGGCGGTGGGCTAAACCTAGCACCGGTCTCGCCGTCCGGCAACTTCGCAGAATGTCTCGATATTTGCGAGACAAAAAAATGCCCCGCCGTTTTCACGGTGGGGCATTTTCATTGCGCTAAAGCTCTGGGGTGATTAAACGCCCGAAGCCTTGGCCGCTGCCACGTCTTTGATGGACAGCTTGATACGGCCGCGGTTGTCCACGTCCAGTACCAGCACTTCCACTTCCTGGCCTTCTTTCAGGATGTCGGTCACTTTCTCTACGCGAGCGTCGCTCAGCATCGAGATGTGCACCAGACCATCCTTGCCTGGCAGGATGTTGACGAATGCGCCGAAGTCGACGATGCGTTCAACCTTGCCGACGTAGATCTTGCCGATTTCAGCTTCTGCAGTGATGCTCAGAACGCGCTGACGAGCAGCTTCTGCAGCTTCCTTGGTTTCGCCGAAGATCTTGATCGAGCCGTCATCTTCGATGTCGATCGAAGCCTTGGTTTCTTCGCAGATCGCACGGATGGTCGCGCCACCTTTACCGATAACGTCACGGATTTTGTCGGTGTCGATTTTCATCGCGATCATGGTCGGAGCGTTGGCCGACAGTTCGGTACGCGACTGGCCGATGATCTGGTTCATCTGACCGAGGATGTTCAGGCGCGCTTCCAGGGCTTGGCCCAGAGCGATTTCCATGATCTCTTCGGTGATGCCCTTGATCTTGATGTCCATCTGCAGCGCAGTAACGCCTTTGGCGGTACCGGCTACTTTGAAGTCCATGTCGCCCAGGTGGTCTTCGTCACCGAGGATGTCGGTCAGAACAGCGAATTTCTCGCCTTCTTTAACCAGACCCATGGCGATACCGGCAACCGGCGCCTTCATTGGAACACCAGCGTCCATCAGGGCCAGGGAAGCGCCGCAAACGGAAGCCATCGAGCTCGAACCGTTGGATTCGGTGATTTCCGAAACCACACGGATGGTGTACGGGAACACGTCAGCGGCTGGCAGCATGGCCGAAACCGAACGACGGGCCAGACGGCCGTGACCGATTTCACGACGACCAGCACCACCCATGCGACCACACTCGCCCACCGAGAACGGAGGGAAGTTGTAGTGCAGCATGAACGGGTCTTTTTTCTCGCCTTCCAGGGTGTCCAGCAGCTGTGCGTCACGGGCGGTGCCCAGTGTTGCAACTACCAGAGCCTGGGTCTCGCCACGGGTGAACAGAGCCGAACCGTGGGTTTTCGGCAGAACGCCCACTTCGATGTTCAGCGGACGTACGGTGCGGGTGTCGCGGCCGTCGATACGCGGCTTGCCGTTGACGATGTTTTCGCGAACGGTGCGGTATTCGATTTCGCCGAAAGCCGCTTTGACTTCGCTGGACGAAGGCTGGCCTTCTTCACCGGACAGTTTGGCAACAACCTGATCCTTCAGCTCACCCAGGCGAGCATAACGATCGGCCTTGATGGTGATGGTGTAAGCCTGGGAGATCGCGTCGCCGAACTCGGCACGGATCGCGCCCAGCAGTTCGGTGGCTTCTGGAGCAGGAGCCCAGGTCCAGGTTGGCTTGGCAGCTTCAGCGGCCAGTTCTTTAACCGCGTTGATCACAACCTGGAACTCGTCGTGAGCGAACAGTACCGCGCCCAGCATCTGGTCTTCGGTCAGCTCTTTGGCTTCCGATTCAACCATCAGTACGGCGTCCGAAGTACCGGCAACGACCATGTCCAGGCTCGAAGCTGCCTGCTGCTCGTAAGTCGGGTTCAGCAGGTAGCCGGTGCTTTCGTGGAAAGCAACACGAGCGGCGCCGATCGGGCCGTCGAACGGAATGCCCGAGATGGCCAGGGCAGCCGAGGTACCGATCATCGCAGCGATGTCCGGATCGGTCTTCTTGCTGGTGGAAACGACGGTGCAGACAACCTGCACTTCGTTCATGAAGCCTTCTGGGAACAGCGGACGGATCGGACGGTCGATCAGTCGGGAAGTCAGGGTTTCTTTCTCGGAAGGACGGCCTTCACGCTTGAAGAAACCGCCAGGGATCTTACCGGCAGCGTAAGTTTTTTCCTGGTAGTGAACGGACAGAGGGAAGAAGCCCTTGCCTGGATCGGCTTGCTTGGCACCGACTACGGTCACCAATACGCTGACGTCGTCGTCAACGGTGACCAATACTGCGCCGGAGGCCTGACGGGCGATACGGCCAGTCTCGAGGGTAACGGTCGACTGACCGAACTGGAATTTTTTGATTACCGGGTTCACGGTGTCCTACCTTCTTTGTGGCTCTTGGGGGAACTGGTTTCTTGCGAAATTCTTGGGCAATGTCGGGAATCGGCCCGTTGACTGTCCGGGTAAAACGGTAGTGCAGATAAAACTTGAGGCTGGGAGCCTGCCAGCCACCAGCGGAAAACCGCTGATGCCTGACAGACAACCAACCTCATAGCGCAATCGCTGATTAGCGACGCAGACCCAGGCGGCCGATCAGAGCGCTGTAACGGCTCAGATCCTTGCCTTTCAGGTAGTCCAGCAGCTTGCGACGCTGGTTTACCATGCGGATCAGACCACGACGGGAGTGGTGGTCTTTACCGTTGGCCTTGAAGTGACCTTGCAGTTTGTTGATGTTGGCGGTCAGCAGTGCAACTTGCACTTCTGGCGAACCAGTATCACCAACAGCTTGCTGGTAGTCGGCAACGATTTGAGCTTTTTCTTGAACGTCGAGAGCCATGAGGCAATCCTTTTATCAGGAAACTGTTTCAAAAACAGTTTCAACAGGCCAGGGACAAATCCCTGTATCTATAAATGAGTCGTGACCGTGCCTGTTAACAGCCACACTCGCCGGCCCGCTGTTACACGGACCGGTTTCCGGTCATTCTGACCGAATCAGTCGACGTGGCGCGATGCGCCCGTCTTCGCTCACTTCACCGATACCGATGAAGCGACCGTTGTGATCCTGTACCCGTACCATGCCAAACTTCGGAGCATCCGGGGCACGTACCGGCTGGCCGTTGAGCCAGTAGAACGCGCTCGCTTCGGAGAAGTGCAGCAGCGGCCAATCCTGCAGGCCACTGTCCGATGGCATCAGGAAGCGGTCGACCGCTTCGTTGCCGCCTTCGGCATGTACCGCTTCCAGCTCTTCGAGGGTAACGGTCTGCGCCAGGGTAAAAGGCCCGGCCTGGGTACGACGCAGTTCTGCGACGTACGCACCACAACCGAGTTGCCCACCGATATCCTCCACCAGGGTGCGAATATAGGTGCCCTTGCTGCAATCCACCGCAAGACGCGCAGTATCGCCTTCGAAGGCCAGCAATTCCAAGCGCGCAATAGTAACAGAACGCGGTTCGCGCTCCACTACTTCGCCTGCACGGGCCAGCTTGTACAGCGGTTGCCCGTCACGCTTGAGTGCCGAGTACATCGGCGGTATCTGACTGATTTGCCCACGAAATTTCGGCAGAACCGCTTCGACATCGGCGCGACCAACGGTCACCGGGCGCTCCTGCAAAACCTCACCTTCGGCGTCTGCCGTGGTAGTGGTCTTGCCCAGCTGCGCCAGGGTTTCATAACCCTTGTCGGAATCGAGCAGGTATTGCGAGAACTTGGTTGCCTCGCCAAAGCACAGCGGCAATACACCGGTGGCCAACGGATCGAGACTGCCAGTGTGACCGGCCTTCTCGGCGTTGAGCAACCAGCGAACCTTCTGCAACGCGGCGTTGGAGGTGAACCCCAGCGGCTTGTCGAGCAGGATGATACCGCTGACGTTACGACGGATACGTTTGACCTGAGCCACCGAATTACTCCTTGGTGTCTTCAGGTTCAGCGGCGGCCACGTGCTGATTATCCTCAGCCACGGCGCGCTCGATCAGCGCCGACAGGTGCGCACCACGCACGACGCTTTCGTCGTAGTGGAAGTGCAATTGCGGCACGCTGCGCAGCTTCATTTCACGGGCCAGTTGCATCCGCAGGAAGCCTGCGGCAGCGTTGAGCACCTTGATGCTTTGCGCGATATCTTCGGCGTTGTCCTGCCCCATCACGGTGATGAAGATCTTCGCGTGACCGACGTCACGACTGACTTCCACAGCGGTAATGGTGACCAGGCCAACACGTGGATCTTTGACTTCGCGACGGATCAGCTGGGCCAGCTCACGCTGCATCTGATCGCCGATACGTTGGGTACGGCTGTATTCTTTTGCCATGACTTGTTACCTGTTACTGCCCCACGGTGAAACCCGCAAGGTCTGAAAGCGGCAAACGCCCGGCCTGACAAATGCCAGACCGGGCGTTGCGTTTAGAGTCCGGGTGATGCGCCACACAGTTGAGTGCGGCCGGCCATCACGGCTCCTGAAGTGCGCGAGTTAGAGGCTGCGAGCAACCTGAACCTTCTCGAAGACTTCGATCTTGTCGCCGACTTTGACGTCGTTGTAGCTCTTCACGCCGATACCGCATTCCATGCCGGCACGTACTTCGGAAGCGTCATCCTTGAAGCGGCGCAGGGATTCCAGCTCGCCTTCGAAGATAACGATGTCTTCACGCAGTACACGGATCGGACGGTTACGGTGCACAACACCTTCGATCACCATGCAACCGGCGATCGCGCCAAACTTCGGCGAACGGAACACGTCACGCACTTCGGCCACACCCAGGATGTTCTCGCGAACATCGCTGCCGAGCATGCCGGTCAGGGCTTTCTTGACGTCTTCGATGATGTCGTAGATCACGTTGTAGTAACGCATGTCCAGACCTTCCTGCTCGACGATCTTCCGTGCGCCAGCATCGGCACGCACGTTGAAGCCGAACAGTACAGCGTTGGAAGCCAATGCCAGGTTGGCGTCGGATTCGGTGATACCACCGACACCGCCACCGACCACGCGCACTTGCACTTCGTCGTTGCCCAGGCCGTTCAGAGCGCCCTGCAAAGCTTCCAGCGAACCACGGACGTCGGACTTGAGGACGATGTTGAGCGTCTTCTTCTCTTCCTGGCCCATGTTTTCGAAGATGTTTTCCAGCTTGCCGGCGTGAGCGCGAGCCAGTTTGACTTCGCGGAACTTGCCTTGACGGAACAGAGCCACTTCACGGGCTTTCTTCTCGTCGGCAACCACGCTCATCTCGTCGCCAGCGTCCGGAGTACCGTCAAGACCCAGGATCTCGACCGGAATGGCCGGACCTGCTTCCTTGATCGGCTTGCCGTTCTCGTCGAGCATGGCGCGCACGCGGCCATAGTTCGAGCCGACCAGCACCATGTCGCCTTGACGCAGCGTACCGTCCTGAACCAGCACGGTGGCTACCGGGCCACGGCCCTTGTCCAGACGCGATTCGACAACAACACCACGGCCAGGAGCCGATGGAGTGGCGGTCAGTTCGAGCACTTCGGCCTGCAGCAGAACGGCTTCGAGCAGTTCGTCTACGCCGGTACCCATTTTCGCCGAAACCGGTACGAATGGAGTGTCGCCACCCCACTCTTCGGAAGTCACGCCGTGAACCGACAGTTCGCTGCGGATGCGATCGAGGTCGGCACCCGGCTTGTCGATCTTGTTCACCGCAACCACCAGAGGAACGCCAGCCGCCTGAGCGTGCTGAACGGCTTCGATGGTTTGTGGCATCACGCCGTCGTCCGCCGCAACCACGAGGATCACGATGTCGGTCGCCTTGGCACCACGAGCACGCATTGCGGTAAACGCGGCGTGACCCGGGGTGTCAAGGAAGGTGACCATGCCGCGTTCGGTTTCAACGTGGTACGCACCGATGTGCTGGGTGATACCGCCGGCTTCGCCAGCAGCTACCTTGGCACGACGGATGTAGTCGAGCAGCGAGGTCTTACCGTGGTCAACGTGGCCCATTACGGTCACGACCGGCGCACGAGGAACCGCTTCACCTTCGAACTTCAGGGACTCGGCCAGGGAATCTTCCAGGGCGGTGTCGCTGATCAGGGTCACTTTGTGGCCCAGTTCTTCAGCAACCAGTTGGGCAGTTTCCTGATCCAGTACCTGGTTGATGGTGGCCGGGGTACCCAGCTTGAACATGAACTTGATGATTTCGGCAGCCTTGACCGACATCTGTTGAGCGAGATCGCCAACAGTGATGGTTTCGCCGATCTTCACTTCACGCACGACAGGGCCGGTTGGGCTCTGGAAACCGTGAGCGTTGCGTTTCTTCAGCTTGGCCTTGCCGCGACCACCACGACGGAAGCCATCGCTCTCTTCGTCGGTAGTGCGTGGCGCCACACGTGGAGCCGGCGCTTTTTCTTTGACCGACGCACGATGCGGAGCGTTTTTGCGCTCGCCATCACCACTACCGCGACGATTGTTATCGTCAGCACGTGGCTTGTCCGGACGACGCTGTTCGTCGCGCTTGCGAGTGTCCGCAGCTGGCGCAGCAGCAACAACCGGCGCAGCTTCGCGCACAGGTTCGGCCACTGGAGCAGGTGCTGCAACAGCTTCGGCAGGAGCATTCGACGCAGCAGCAGGCTGGCGACGCGCTTCTTCTTCAGCGCGCTGCTTGGCTTCTTCTTCAGCCTTCTGACGGGCAGCATTTTCTACTGCGCGACGCTCTTCCAGTTCACGCTGGCGCTCGGCTTCGATTTCTTCCGGGCTACGCTGTACGAAAACTTTCTTCTTGCGAACTTCTACGCTGATGCTCTTGCTACCAGCTACACGCAGGGTGCTGGTGGTTTTACGCTGCAGCGTGATCTTGCGTGGTTCTTCCACTTTCGCCTTGTGGCTGCTTTTCAAGTGAGTCAGCAGGGATTGCTTCTCACTGTCAGTCACATGTTCTTCGGCGGCGGTGTGCGGCAGACCTGCCTCACGCATCTGCTGCAACAGGCGCTCTACCGGTGTTTTGACCTCATCGGCCAGTTGTTTCACCGTGACTTGCGTCATGCACTTCTCTCCTCAGGCCGCGCCTAATTACTCGAACCAGTGGGCTCGGGCGGCCATGATCAACTTGCCGGCACGATCATCGTCAATGCCGTCGATGTCGAGCAGGTCGTCAATAGACTGCTCGGCCAGGTCTTCGCGGGTAATTACGCCGCGCACCGCCAGTTCCATCGCCAAATCCTTGTCCATACCCTCAAGCGAGAGCAGGTCTTCGGCCGGATGGGCGTCTGCCAGCTTTTCCTCAGTAGCGATGGCTTTGGTCAACAAGCGATCCTTGGCACGAGCGCGAAGCTCGTTGACGATGTCTTCGTCAAAGCCGTCGATGTTGAGCATTTCTTCCAACGGTACGTAGGCAATCTCTTCCAGGCTGGTGAAGCCTTCATCAACCAGCACCTGAGCCAGCTCTTCGTCGACTTCCAGCTCGTCGATGAAGTTGCGCAGGATGTCGCCGGTTTCTGCTTGTTGCTTAGCCTGGATGTCCGATTCGGTCATCACGTTCAGGGTCCAGCCAGTCAACTGGCTTGCCAGACGCACGTTCTGACCACCACGACCGATGGCCTGAGCCAGATTGTCTGCGCCAACGGCGATGTCCATTGCATGGGCATCTTCGTCAACGATAATTGCCGCAACCTCGGCCGGGGACATGGCGTTGATCACGAACTGAGCCGGGTTGTCGTCCCACAGGACGATATCAACGCGCTCACCGCCCAACTCACCCGACACGGCCTGGACGCGCGAACCGCGCATACCGATGCACGCGCCCTGCGGGTCGATGCGTTTGTCCTTGGAGCGGACAGCGATCTTGGCACGCGAACCCGGATCACGGGACGCTGCCATGACTTCGATCAGGCCTTCAGCGATTTCCGGCACTTCGATACGGAACAGCTCGATCAGCATTTCCGGCGCAGTACGCGACAGAATCAGCTGCGGGCCGCGGTTCTCGGTGCGGATTTCCTTGAGCAATGCACGCAGACGTACACCGACACGGAAGGTTTCGCGAGAAATGATGTCTTCACGGGCCAGCAACGCCTCGGCGTTGTTACCCAGATCGACGATCACGTTGTCGCGGGTCACTTTTTTCACGGTGCCGGAGATGATCTCTCCCAGGCGCTCGCGATAAGCGTCGACCACTTGAGCGCGCTCGGCTTCACGCACTTTCTGCACGATGACTTGCTTGGCAGTCTGTGCGGCAATGCGGCCGAACTCGATGGATTCGATTTTTTCTTCGACGACGTCGCCAACCTTGGCGCCAGGATGCGTTTCGGCAACCTTGCTCGGCCAGGTTTCGATGGCCGGATCGTCAAGATCATTCTCTTCGACGACCGTCCAGCGACGGAAAGTTTCGTAGGAACCGGTGTGGCGGTTAATTTCCACACGCAGGTCAACTTCGTCTTCAAAACGCTTTTTGGTAGCAGTGGCCAGGGCCAGCTCCAGCGCTTCAAAAATTACGCTTGCCGGTACGCCCTTTTCATTGGATACCGACTCAACAACCAGCAGTACTTCTTTGCTCATCGTACGCCTCGCCTTTCGCAAGCCATTGGATCCGCGGGATCCGCGTCTCAGTCAAAACTGGGAATAATGTTGGCCTTGTCGATCATGTCGATCGGCAACAGGAATTCATGGTCATCTACCTGCACCACGACGTCCTGCTCTTCTACACCGCGCAGAAGGCCCTGAAAGTTGCGTCGCCCTTCAAAAGGCGAGCGCAGCTTGATCTTTACTTGTTCACCGGCAAATTTTGCAAACTGCTCAAGAGTGAACAGCGGGCGTTCCATGCCAGGCGAGGAAACTTCAAGGGTGTATTCAACGGAGATCGGATCTTCAACATCCAGCACACCGCTGATCTGACGGCTGACGATGGCGCAATCATCCACCAGCACGCCGCCTTCTTTATCGATATAAACGCGCAACATTGAGTGGCGACCTTGAGCCGAAAACTCAATACCCCAGCATTCATAGCCTAGGGCCACGACCACCGGGGCCAACAAGGCCTGCAACTCTTCTAGCTTGCTCGACACCTGAACCCCCTCGTGCATGTATGTGCATGCTATGCAAAATAAAAAAATGGGCGAAACGCCCATCCTTGAAACGCCGTCGAACAGCGGCGTAGAAAGTGTCCAGCTAACAAAAAGCCCCTTAAAAGGGGCTCCTTAAACTGGTTGCGGGGGCCGGATTTGAACCGACGACCTTCGGGTTATGAGCCCGACGAGCTACCAGACTGCTCCACCCCGCGACAAAGCTGGGGCGGAAGTATACGACCGATCCCTTATAGGGTCAATGTAACCTTCCACCTGCAAGAAAGCCCGCAACAGCGGGCTCTCCTGACTAATTGGTACCGAGAAGGGGACTCGAACCCCTACACCCTATGGGCACAACCACCTCAAGGTTGCGTGTCTACCAATTCCACCACCTCGGCAAAACTACGTTTGAAACCCTTCTTACTTCTGCTCTTGAGCTGGAGGTACGTCAGTCGCTGGAGTAGCCGACTTTTGCTCTTGAAGCACCGGGACATCATCAGAAGCCGGTTGTTGTTGCTTAGGCACTTCCAACACTGCCGGGTTTGGCAAACCTGCCTGAGTCAGCTGATGAGCCTTCTCTTTAGCAAAGTAACCTAACCCCAAGCTGGTTATGAAGAAACCGGCGGCAAGTATAGCAGTAAACTTACTAAGAAAGGTAGAGGAACCTTGGCTTCCGAACACAGTATTTGAAGCACCTGCTCCGAAAGACGCGCCAGCATCCGCACCTTTACCCTGCTGCAGCAAAACCAGAGCAACTACGCCCAATGCACCCAGCAGATGAAAAACGACTACGACTGTTTCCAGCATTTTTTCAGTTTCCCGCGGCGCGACAAATCGCACCGAACTCATCTGCATTCAGGGAAGCTCCACCAATGAGCCCCCCATCGATATCCGGCATGCCGAACAGTTCGACCGCATTGGCCGCCTTCACGCTGCCGCCGTATAGAAGCCGCACACCTCGTGCGACTTCAGAATTCTCTGCCGCCAACTGCTCGCGAATGGCTTTGTGCACATCCTGCGCCTGTTGCGGCGTTGCAGTCAGTCCGGTACCAATGGCCCAGACCGGCTCGTAAGCAATGACTGCCTTGGCAAAGGCACCAACACCCAGCTCCTCGATGATGCTGCCCAGCTGACGCCCGACAACCTCAAGAGTTTTCCCGGCTTCGCGCTGCTCGAGGGTTTCCCCTACACACAACACCGGAATCAAGCCACATGCCTGTGCCGCTGCGAACTTGCGATTCAGCATCCCGTCTCGCTCGCCCATTATCTGGCGGCGTTCGGAGTGCCCGACAAGCACCAGGGAACAACCCGCATCCACCAACTGACTCGGCGCAATCTCACCGGTCAATGCACCTTGCATGGATTCCACCGCAGAGTTCTGCGCGCCGACCGAAATCGACTTGCCTTTCAAGCCATCAATCACTTGATTGATATGCAAGCAAGGCGGGAATACCGCGACATCAACACCGCTTGGCAAGGCCAGATGACGAAGACCGTTGATCAGCTCAGCGACGCTGGCGCGGGTACCGTGCATCTTCCAGTTACCAGCTACCATAGGGCGACGCATGCTGTACCTCGTCGGTCAAAGTGGGCGCAGATGTTACCCAACACAATCATGGCTGGCAAGCCGAATCAGGCAGAAACTTCACTTACCAGTTTTGCCAGTTCTTCGGCATAGGCGCGAACCTGAGTTTCATCCTCACCTTCGACCATCACACGCACCAGCGGCTCTGTGCCGGACTTGCGCAAAAGCACCCGACCACGACCCGCCATTGCCTGGGTGACACGCGCACTGGCTTCCTTGACAGCCGGATGCTCAAGCGGACTTTCGCCACCACCGAATCGGACGTTGATGAGCACCTGAGGGCACTTGCGCAGAGCCTGACGAGTTTGCGCCAGCCCTTCATTACGTGTCTTCAATGCCATCAGCACCTGTAACGCTGCGATGATCGCATCACCGGTAGTGGTGTGATTGAAGCAGACGATGTGCCCGGAATTTTCACCCCCCACCAGCCAGTGGCGCTCCAGCAGCTCGGCGATCACATAACGGTCGCCTACGTTGGCACGAATGAACGGTATCGAAAGCTCGGCGAGCGCCAACTCAAGCCCAAGGTTGCTCATCAGCGTACCGACGACTCCCCCCTGCAACTTGCCACGCTCGTGCAGATCGCGGGCAATAATAAACAGCAACTCGTCTCCATCAACGATGGCACCGGTGTGATCGACCATCAGCACCCGATCACCGTCACCATCGAAGGCGATACCCAGGTCGGCGTGCTCAGCCAGCACGGCAGCCTGCAGTTGCCCCATATGGGTCGAGCCGCAATTGTCATTGATGTTCAGACCATTGGGCTGGGCCGACAGCACGACCACTTCAGCACCCAACTCACGAAAGACACTCGGAGCGACCTTGTAGGTTGCACCGTGCGCGCAGTCGATAACGATCTTCAGGCCAGAAAAACTGGTGCCAGTCGGCACACTGCTTTTGCAAAATTCGATGTAGCGACCGGAGGCATCGTTGATTCGCGATACTTTGCCGATCTTGCTCGACTCAACGACAGTCATTGGCGCATCGAGCAACTCTTCGATCATCAACTCCAGCTCGTCGGGCAGCTTGGTGCCTTTCCCGGAGAAGAACTTGATGCCGTTATCGTCATGTGGATTGTGCGAAGCGCTGATCACGATCCCGGCTTCAGCCTGGAATGTGCGCGACAGATAGGCAATGGCCGGTGTCGGCATCGGGCCGAGGAGCATCACGTCGGCGCCCGCCGACGTCAGGCCTGCCTCAAGCGCCGACTCGAACATATAGCCAGAGATTCGCGTGTCCTTGCCGACCAGCACCTTGCAGGCGCCCATCTTGCGAAACGCCATCCCCGCCGCCCAGCCGAGCTTGAGCATGAAGTCAGGGGTGATCGGATACTCACCAACACGACCACGAATACCGTCAGTGCCAAAATACTTCTTGCTCATAAGTGCTCCATCATTCTTATTCGGCTGATTCCACGGCCGCGAGCATGCTCACCACGTCTACCGTTTCCGCCACATCATGGACGCGCAATATACGCGCTCCTTTCACCGATGCCAGTGCTGCCAGTGCCAGCCCGCCATACAGACGCTCGCCCACGGGACGATTCAGCGCCTGGCCGATCATGCTTTTGCGTGAAACGCCAACCAACAGCGGACGACCCAGCGCATGCAGGGCTTCCATATGTTTGAACAAGCTTAGATTGTGCTGCAGGGTTTTGGCGAAACCGAAACCGGGATCAAGAATGATCCGCTCGGCAGGAATGCCTGCCGCCGCACATTGCGCCATACGCTCAGACAGAAAATCGCTCACTTCGCGAGTCACGTCCTGGTAGTGCGGATTGTCCTGCATGTCACCCGGCTCGCCGAGCATATGCATCAGACAGACCGGCAGGCCGGTCGCCGCTGCGGCATCCAGCGCGCCATCACGACGCAGCGAACGCACATCGTTGATCAAGCCGGCGCCGAGGCGCGCAGTTTCGCGCATCACCGCAGGTGTCGACGTATCGACCGAGATGACCACATCCAGTTCGCGATTGATCAGTTCCACGATCGGCGCTACGCGCTCCAGCTCTTCCAGCGGCGAAACCGCGCGGGCACCTGGGCGGGTCGACTCACCACCGACGTCAATCAGCGTCGCGCCGGCCGTGACCATAGCCTCGGCGTGGCGCAAGGCCACGTCCCGCTGGCTGTAGCGGCCGCCGTCGGAAAAAGAATCAGGGGTGACATTGAGAATGCCCATGACATGCGTCCGGGCCAAATCAAGAACCCGGTTGCCGCAAGGCAACCGGGTCAGGGACTGTACAGAAGTCATTTCAAACCTTAAACGTCAGCAGCCGGACCGCCAATCGGTGTTTCCGGACGCTCATCCTGAACCACTGGAGGCGGCGTACCGGTGCCGGTACCGCCCGACCAGTCGCGTGGTTCACGAGGTGTACGGCCCGCCATGATGTCGTCGATCTGCTCGGCATCAATCGTTTCGTACTTCATGAGCGCATCAGCCATGGCATCCAGCTTGTCGCGGTTGTCCGTGAGAATCTGTTTCGCGGTGCCGTAGCACTGGTCGATAATGCTGCGCACTTCCGAGTCGATCAACTTGGCCGTCTCACCGGAGAAACTTGCATTCTGACCACCGCCGCCGCGACCGAGGAACACTTCGCCCTCTTCTTCGGCGTACATCAGCGGACCGAGTTTTTCCGACAGACCCCACTTGGTCACCATGTTCCGTGCAATCTGGCTGGCACGCATGATGTCGTTGGAAGCACCGGTGGTTACACCGTCGAAACCAAGGGTCATTTCTTCGGCGATACGGCCGCCGTACAGCGAGCAGATCTGACTGATCAGTGCACGCTTGGACAGGCTGTAGCGATCCTCTTCCGGCAGGAACATGGTCACACCCAGCGCACGACCGCGCGGAATGATCGAGACCTTGTAGACCGGATCATGCTCAGGCACTACGCGACCAACGATGGCGTGGCCAGCTTCGTGATAAGCGGTGTTCTGTTTTTCTTTCTCGGACATGACCATCGATTTGCGCTCGGCGCCCATCATGATCTTGTCTTTAGCCAGTTCGAACTCTTTCATTTCAACAATGCGCTTGCCGCTGCGCGCAGCGAACAGCGAAGCTTCGTTGACCAGGTTGGCCAGGTCCGCACCAGAGAAGCCTGGAGTACCACGCGCGATGACTGCCGGAGCAACGTCGTCACCCATTGGCACTTTGCGCATGTGAACCTTGAGGATCTGCTCACGACCACGGATATCCGGCAAACCAACCACCACCTGACGGTCGAAACGGCCCGGACGCAGCAGCGCAGGGTCGAGCACGTCAGGACGGTTGGTAGCAGCAATCACGATAATGCCGTCGTTCATCTCGAAGCCGTCCATCTCCACCAGCAATTGGTTGAGAGTCTGCTCGCGCTCGTCGTGACCGCCACCCATGCCGGCGCCACGGTGGCGACCGACGGCGTCGATTTCGTCGATGAAGATGATGCATGGAGCGTGTTTCTTGGCTTGTTCGAACATGTCGCGAACACGGCTCGCACCGACACCCACGAACATTTCAACAAAGTCGGAACCGGAAATGGTGAAGAACGGCACCTTCGCTTCGCCGGCGATCGCCTTGGCAAGCAAGGTTTTACCGGTGCCCGGAGGACCGACCATCAGCACGCCGCGTGGAATGCGACCGCCCAGACGCTGGAACTTGCCCGGGTCACGCAGAAACTCAACCAGCTCGCCAACTTCTTCCTTGGCTTCGTCGCAACCGGCAACGTCAGCCAAGGTAGTTTTCACCTGGTCTTCGGAAAGCAGGCGCGCCTTGCTCTTGCCGAAGCTCATCGGTCCGCCCTTGCCGCCCGCCCCGCCCTGCATCTGGCGCATGAAGAACATGAACACCGCGATGATTACCAGGATCGGGAAGCTGGCCACCAGAAGCTGGGTCCAGATGCTTTGCTGCTCAGGCTGCTTGCCTTCGACCACAACGTGGTTGTCGACCAGATCGCCGATCAGGCCATTGTCCTGGATCGCCGGACGAATGGTCTTGAAGCTGTCGCCGTCGTTGCGTTTGCCGGTAATCACATAGCCGTCAACGGCTACGCGCTCGACCTTGCCATCCTTGACCTGCTGGATGAAGTCGGAATAGTTGAGGGTCTGCGGCTCGTTAGGGCTGGAGAAGTTGTTCATCACCGTCACCAGGACTGCCGCGATGATCAACCACAGGATCAGATTCTTTGCCATATCGTTCAATTAACTACCCTCTGAAGCAAGCTCCGCTACTGGCGCGCGCTTCGCATGATATTCACCGGCCTAACTTACTACATTACCTACAGCTCTGGCAGGCGCCGTCTGTAACCCTTTGTGAAACACTTTCTACACAATATTCGCTTATGCGCGCGGGGCGAAATACGAAATACCTATCACCCCGCCGAAAAACCTCGTTTTACTCACTACGCCCGCGGTACCCCCAAGCCAGCATGTATTGCTCGCGGGAACTGCCACGGGACGAATCCGGCTTGATCATCTGGATCTTGTCGAATTTTTTGCGAGCGTCCTTCAGGTAAACATCAAACCCTTCGCCCTGAAAGATCTTGATCACGAAATTACCGCCCGGCTTGAGAATCCGCTCCGCCAGATCAAGCGCCAGCTCGCAAAGGAACATGGCTTTTGGCATGTCCACTTCAGGCGTACCACTCATATTGGGGGCCATATCGGAAATCACAAGGTCCACCTGCGAATTACCCACGGCTTCAAGGATCCGCGCGAGCACTTCGTCCTCGGTGAAGTCACCCTGGATGAAATTCACGTCCGGGATGCTGTCCATTTCCAGGATGTCCGAGGCGATCAGACGCCCCTGGCCACCGATCAGCCGGCTAGTGACCTGCGACCAGCCACCCGGCGCCGCACCCAGGTCGACAACGCTCATGCCGGGACGGATCAGCTTGTATTTCTCCTGGATCTCCAGAAGCTTGTAACTTGCACGCGAGCGGTAGCCATCCTTCTGCGCCTGCTTCACATAGGGATCGTTGACATGTCGTTTCAGCCAACCAAGGCTTGTCTTGGAACGCGCCATTGGGCACCTCGATGATAAGGGTCGTGATTAATTGGGCGGATCCACGAACCCTCGGGTAAAATGGCCGCCATTTTACAGAATCCAGACGAAAGGGTCAGATTATGCCGCTCACTCCAGAGCAGAAGAAACAGTACAAATCCATTGGCCACCATCTGAAACCCGTTTTGACGGTGGCGGACAACGGTTTGACTGAAGGTGTGTTAGCCGAACTTGAACGCGCATTGGCGGATCACGAGCTGATCAAGATCAAGCTCAACATCCTCGATCGCGAGTCGCGCCTGGCGCACATTGCAGAACTGTGCAAGGTCGGCAAAGCGGACCTGGTTCAGGTCATCGGCAAGATGGCACTGGTTTACCGCAAGAACTTCAGCGTCAACAAGCAGCTGTCGAACGTTCATCGCTTCAAGTGATGACAAGGGTCAAGGGTGTGCTTCGCGCACCCTGCCACTCCATCCCGGCACTGGTTGCAGCACCAGCACCAGACCTGAGAAGCCCAACACCAGAAAACTGAATTCCTGCCAGCGCTGCGCATCCGGCCAGCCGACACGCACGGCGACAAACATCGCACACGCGTACAACGCCATCAGCAGCACCTGCCCGCGAAAATCCCGCCATAGACAGACAAGGCCCTCGGCCTGTACCAGCACCAAAGCCTGAAAGATCACGCACGCGAGGGCAAAACTCACCACCGGCACTGCAAACGCATCGGCGATCTCATCGACCAGCAACGGTGCCAGACCAATCTTGCCCAACACCGCTCGCAAACCGAGATGAATCAGCCAGAAGCCGCCGACCCACAACATCTGGGCCAGCTGCCAAAGCATGGCGCCCGCACGTAGCGGGCGCCCTCTTTCAGATGTGACGGACTTCGACAATCTCGTACTCGATAACGCCGCTTGGCGTTTTCACGGCGACTACATCGCCCTCTTCCTTGCCGATCAAGGCACGGGCCAGAGGCGAGCCAACCGAAATCTTGCCGAGTTTGAAGTCAGCCTCGTCCTCACCCACGATGTGGTAAGTCACGGACTCATCAGTCTCGACGTTGGCGATTTCGACGGTTGTACCGAAGATCACCTTGCCGGTATGAGGAATAGTCGTGACGTCGATGATGACCTGATTCTGAATCCGGCCTTCGATGTCACGAATCCGCGCCTCTACCATGCCCTGCTGTTCGCGGGCGGCATGGTATTCGGCGTTTTCCTTCAGGTCACCCAACTCGCGAGCCGTACCGATGTCCTGGCTGAGCTTCGGACGAACGACCTTGGTCAGATGAGCGTGTTCTTCTTCCAGGGCTTTCGCGCCCTGGACGGTCATTGGGTATTTGATCATGCCTTCAATCCTGCGTGTAGATCCTGCAAGCGGCGCACGGTCTTCTCGGGACCGAACTTCAGCGCTTCACAGATAGCTTCGCCCGCCGCAATGGTGGTAGTGCAGTAAATCTTGTGCTGCAGGGCATTGCGACGAATGGAGTAGGAATCAGCAATCGACTGACGACCTTCAGTGGTGTTGATGATCAGGGTGACTTCGTCATTCTTGATCATGTCGACCACGTGCGGACGACCCTCGGTCACCTTGTTCACGCGGCGCACTTTCAGGCCTGCGGCTTCGATCAGCTTGGCAGTACCGGCAGTGGCGACCACTTCGAAGCCCAAGTTGATCAGATCACGGGCCACGCCTGCAACCAGTGGTTTATCGTCGTCACGCACGCTGATGAACGCGGTACCGCCGGTCGGCAGCACTTCGCTCGCGCCCATCTGGGCCTTGGCGAACGCTTCACCGAAGGTGTCGCCGACGCCCATCACTTCACCGGTGGACTTCATCTCTGGGCCGAGGATCGGGTCAACGCCAGGGAATTTGGCGAACGGGAACACCGCCTCTTTCACGCTGTAGAAGTTCGGGATGATTTCCTTGGTGAAGCCGATTTCCTTCAGGGTCTTACCGGCCATGACGCGAGCGGCGATCATTGCCAGGGACACACCGATGCACTTGGACACAAACGGTACGGTACGGGAAGCGCGCGGGTTGACTTCGATGACGTAGATGTCTTCGCCTTGCAGCGCCAACTGTACGTTCATCAGGCCGACAACGCCCAGTTCCAGGGCCATTTTCTTGACCTGTTCGCGCATCTCGTCCTGGATGTGCGCCGGCAGCGAGTAGGGTGGCAGCGAGCACGCGGAGTCACCGGAGTGAACGCCCGCTTGCTCGATGTGCTGCATGATCGCGCCGATCACCACATCTTTGCCGTCGCATACCGCATCCACGTCCATCTCGATGGCGCAGTTGAGGAAGTGATCGAGCAGCACCGGGCTGTCGTTGGACACTTGCACCGCGTCACGCAGGTAACGCTTGAGTTCGTCTTCCTTGTAAACGATTTCCATCGCGCGGCCGCCCAGTACGTAGGACGGGCGCACCACCAGCGGATAACCGATTTTGGCGGCAGCACGAACAGCTTCGTCTTCGCTGCGCACGGTGGCGTTTGGCGGCTGACGCAGGTTCAGGCGCTCAACCATTTGCTGGAAGCGCTCACGGTCTTCGGCGCGGTCGATTGCGTCCGGGCTGGTGCCGATGATTGGCACGCCCGCAGCTTCAAGGGCACGAGCCAGTTTCAGCGGAGTCTGGCCGCCGTACTGGACGATCACGCCTTTCGGCTTCTCTACACGGCAGATTTCCAGCACGTCTTCCAGAGTCACCGGCTCGAAGTACAGACGGTCGGAAGTGTCGTAGTCGGTGGAAACGGTTTCCGGGTTGCAGTTGACCATGATGGTCTCGTAACCGTCTTCGCGCAGTGCGAGGGCTGCGTGCACACAGCAGTAGTCGAACTCGATGCCCTGGCCGATACGGTTCGGACCGCCACCCAGAATCATGATCTTGTCGCGACCGGACGGCGCTGCTTCGCACTCTTCCTCGTAAGTCGAGTAGAGGTAAGCGGTGTCGGTGGCGAACTCGGCAGCACAGGTGTCAACGCGCTTGTAGACCGGGAACACTTCCAGCTTTTGACGGTGAGTACGCAGGTTCTTCTCGGTCACACCCAGCAGCTTGGCCAGACGCTGATCGGAGAAGCCTTTGCGCTTGAGCTTGTACATCAGGTCGCGGTCGATAGCGGACAGACCGAGGGTCTTGACCTTCTCTTCGTCCTTGATCAGATCTTCGATCTGTACCAGGAACCACGGGTCAATCATGTTCATGCCGAAGATTTCTTCGACGGTCATGCCGGCGCGGAACGCGTCCGCCACGTACCAGATACGCTCGGCGCCCGGCACGGTCAGCTCACGCTTGAGCACGCTCATGCTTTCCGGGTTGCTCAGGTCGAGCTTCTCGTCCAGACCGCAAACACCGACTTCCAGACCGCGCAGGGCTTTCTGCAGGGATTCCTGGAAGGTGCGACCGATGGCCATGACTTCACCCACCGACTTCATCTGGGTGGTCAGGCGCGCGTCAGCCTTGGCGAATTTCTCGAAGGCGAAACGTGGCAGCTTGGTCACGACGTAGTCGATCGACGGTTCGAAGGACGCCGGGGTCTTGCCGCCGGTGATGTCGTTCGACAGTTCGTCGAGGGTGTAGCCCACCGCCAGCTTGGCGGCGACTTTGGCGATCGGGAAACCGGTGGCTTTCGAAGCCAGCGCCGAGGAACGCGATACGCGCGGGTTCATCTCGATCACGACCATGCGGCCAGTGTTCGGGCAGATACCGAATTGAACGTTGGAACCGCCGGTCTCGACGCCGATCTCGCGCAGTACCGCCAGGGAGGCGTTACGCAGGATCTGGTATTCCTTGTCGGTCAGGGTCTGCGCTGGAGCCACGGTGATCGAGTCACCGGTGTGCACGCCCATCGGGTCGAAGTTTTCAATCGAGCAGACGATGATGCAGTTGTCCTTTTTGTCGCGGACAACTTCCATTTCATATTCTTTCCAGCCAATCAGCGATTCGTCGATCAGCAGCTCTTTGGTCGGCGACAGGTCCAGACCACGGGCGCAGATTTCTTCGAACTCTTCACGGTTGTAAGCGATACCGCCACCGGTGCCACCCATGGTGAAGGACGGACGGATGATGCATGGGAAGCCCAGGGTCTCGAGGACCGCGTTGGCCTCTTCCATGCTGTGGGCGATACCGGAACGCGGGCACGCCAGGCCGATGGATTTCATCGCCTTGTCGAAACGCGAACGGTCTTCAGCCTTGTCGATGGTGTCGGCGTTGGCGCCGATCATTTCTACGCCGAACTTTTCCAGAACGCCTTCGCGCTCCAGGTCCAGGGCGCAGTTCAGAGCGGTCTGGCCGCCCATGGTTGGCAGCACCGCATCCGGACGCTCTTTTTCGATGATCTTGGCAACAGTCTGCCACTTGATCGGCTCGATGTACGTGGCGTCGGCCATGTCCGGGTCGGTCATGATGGTGGCCGGGTTGGAGTTCACCAGGATGACGCGATAACCCTCTTCGCGCAGGGCTTTGCAAGCCTGGGCGCCGGAGTAGTCGAATTCGCAGGCCTGGCCGATAACGATCGGGCCAGCGCCGAGAATCAGGATGCTTTTAATGTCTGTACGTTTTGGCATGGGTTTGTCACTCAAATCCGCAGGTCAGTCGGCAAGCCGTCTTGATCGATTTCTGAAGTCTCGAAGGGGCCGCCGGTGCCGGGGCCGCCCTCGAGGGCTTCTCTCTACAGTCTCAAGACGAACGCTTAGCGTCGCTTGGCCATCTCGTTGATGAAGCGGTCGAACAGTGGCGCGACATCGTTCGGGCCCGGGCTCGCTTCAGGGTGGCCCTGGAAGCTGAACGCGCTCTTGTCGGTGCGCTCGATGCCCTGCAGGGTGCCGTCGAACAGCGATTTGTGAATCGCGCGAACGTTGGCGGGCAGGGTTTCTTCGTCTACCGCAAAACCATGGTTCTGGCTGGTGATCATCACGACACCCGTGTCCAGATCCTGCACCGGGTGGTTCGCACCGTGGTGACCGTGGCCCATTTTCAGGGTCTTGGCGCCGGAGGCCAGGGCCAGCAGTTGGTGGCCGAGGCAGATGCCGAACACCGGAATTTCGGTTTCCAGCACTTCCTTGATCGCCTTGATCGCGTAGTCGCAAGGCTCCGGGTCACCCGGGCCGTTGGACAGGAACACGCCGTCCGGCTTCAGCGCCAGCACATCGGCGGCCGGAGTCTGGGCTGGCACCACGGTAACGCGGCAGCCGCGCTCGACCAGCATGCGCAGGATGTTGACCTTGACGCCGTAGTCGTAGGCAACCACGTGGTATGGCAGCTCGGAGGCTTCGATGGTCGCGTGGCTGTCGGTCTTCAGATCCCAGACAGTCGAGCGCCATTCGTATTGGGTCTTGGTGCTGACGACTTTTGCCAGATCCATGCCCTTCAGGCCAGGGAAGCCTTGCGCCGCGGCGATTGCCGCTTCTTCGGAGATGTTGTCGCCGGCCATGATGCAGCCGTTCTGTGCGCCTTTTTCGCGCAGGATGCGAGTCAGGCGGCGAGTGTCGATACCAGCGATCGCCACAACATTGTTGGCTTTCAGGTAATCGGACAGGGACATCGTGTTACGCCAGTTGCTCGCTACCAGCGGCAGGTCACGGATGACCAGGCCAGCGGACCATACGCGGTCAGACTCGGCGTCTTCCGGCGTGGTGCCGGTATTGCCGATGTGCGGGTAAGTCAGGGTAACGATCTGTTGGGCGTAGGAAGGATCGGTAAGGATTTCCTGATAGCCGGTCATTGCGGTGTTGAACACCACCTCACCAACGGTTTGACCGTCGGCTCCAATGGCTTCGCCGCGAAAAATGCTGCCATCAGCAAGGGCAAGTATGGCTGGCTTAGTCAAGAAGACCTCCCGTAAATAACGCATGAAAGGGCGATCGCAGGTTGTAAAAAAGCGGAGTGACGTATGGACACGTCACCCCGCTTCTTCACTGAATTATTCTGCGCGCTTTTAGTGGACACACTAAAGCTGTAGCTTACAGAAAAAGGCTTTTTTGGTCCACCGCTAAAGAGCCTAAAAGGCCGGAGAATGCGACAGGGCGTCGCGCGGCGAAGAAAAACCAGCGCAAACAGGGCGTTTGCGCTGGGTAAAACAGTCAATCAATGCAGTTCGAGCACGTCCTGCATGTCATACAGACCTGGCTCGCGAGCATCCAGCCACAACGCCGCACGCACCGCGCCCTTGGCGAACGTCATGCGACTGGAAGCCTTGTGCGTGATCTCCAGGCGCTCGCCTTCGCAGGCGAACAGCACGGTGTGATCACCGACCACATCACCACCGCGAACAGTGGCGAAACCGATGGTTTCGCGCTCGCGCGCACCGGTGTGGCCTTCACGACCGTAGACTGCGACTTTCTGCAGATCACGATCCAGCGCCTCGGCGATTACTTCGCCCATGCGCAATGCCGTGCCCGACGGAGCATCGATCTTGTGCCGGTGATGCGCTTCGATAATCTCGATGTCGGCATCATCACCCAGCACCCGAGCAGTCATCTCGAGCAGCTTGAGCGACAGGTTGACCCCAACGCTGAAGTTGGCCGCGAAGACGATCGGAATATCCTTGCCCGCCTCTGCCAGCAACTGCTTCTGCGCCGTGTCCAGCCCAGTGGTGCCGATGACCATGGCCTTGCCGGCCTTGCGACAGAACGCGAGGTTTTTCAGCATGACTTCCGGCAGGGTGAAGTCGATCAATACGTCGAACTCTTCCGCCACCGATTCCAGATTGCCGGACAACGGCACCCCGATGCGCCCCAATGAAGCCAGTTCACCGGCGTCCACCCCGATCAGCGTACTGCCGGGACGAACGATCGCAGCGGTCAGGCCAGTCAACGGCGCGCGCTGTTGCACGGCCTCGACCAGAATCTTGCCCATGCGCCCGGCGGCGCCCATCACAGCTATACGTCGCATGCCGACTCCTTACAGATCGCCGAAGAAGCGCTTCACGCCATCGAACCAACCGGTGGTTTTCGGCGAGTGACTGTTGTCGTCCGCCAGCGAGCTGCGGAATTCTTCGAGCAATTCGCGCTGGCGACGGTTCAGGTTGACCGGGGTCTCGACCGCGACGCGACACATCAGATCGCCCGCACCACCACCACGTACCGGCGCCACGCCTTTACCGCGCACACGGAACTGCTTGCCGGTCTGGGTGCCTTCGGGGATTTTCAGTTTGACGCGACCGTCGAGGGTCGGAATTTCCAGCTCGCCGCCCAGCGCCGCATCCACAAAGCTGATCGGCACTTCGCAAAACAGATGCTTGCCATCACGCTGGAAGATGTCGTGTTCGCGCACGTTGATCACAACGTACAGGTCGCCAGTCGGGCCACCTTGAGTACCCGCCTCACCTTCGCCGGACAGACGAATGCGGTCGCCGGTATCAACACCAGCCGGCACTTTCACCGACAGCGTCTTGTACTCTTCGACACGGCCGTCGCCGTGGCACGAATCGCACGGGTCGGAAATGATCTTGCCCTGGCCATGGCAGCGCGGGCAGGTCTGCTGCACCGAGAAGAAGCCTTGTTGCATACGCACCTGACCGATGCCGCCGCACGTCGGGCAAGTCGATGGCGACGAGCCTTTCTTCGCACCCGAACCATCGCACGGCTTGCAGTTGACCAGTGTCGGGACGCGGATATTCACGGTGGTACCGCGCACCGCTTCTTCCAGATTCAGCTCCAGGGTGTAGCGCAAATCGCTGCCACGCTGAGCGCCGCCACGGGAACCGCCGCGACCGCCGCCGAAGAAATCACTGAAGACATCGCCAAAGATGTCAGAGAAATTCTGCCCACCGAAACCGGCGCCGCCGCCACCCATGCTCGGGTCTACACCGGCATGGCCGTACTGATCGTACGCCGCACGCTTGCTGGAGTCGGACAATACTTCGTAGGCCTCGTTGGCCTCTTTGAACAGTTCTTCCGACGCTTTGTCATCGGGATTACGGTCAGGGTGATGCTTCATCGCCAGGCGACGGTAAGCCTTTTTCAGGTCTGCATCGCTTGAGCCACGCTCAACACCCAACACTTCGTAATAGTCACGCTTTGCCATAAGTCTTTTGCACTCTTGAGGACGTTCGGCAAACCCCTCCTGAGGATGGCCAAACTCGTTGAGCCCCAATACAGGCCCGGACCCAACTCACGTCAATTCAACGATCCTGGTCTTTGTTTCATGCGGTACTTGCGGCGCGAAAAGCAGGAGCATTTCCGGCCATACCAGCAACACGCGAGGCTTGTCGCATGCTGTAAAAATTCGCGTATTCCAGATACGCCAACGCGGGAGCAAGCTCCCGCGCGGCGACATCCTACCAGTCACCGCCCAAAGGCAGTCAACCGGCCGACCAACAACTTACTTGTGGTCTTTTACTTCTTCGAACTCGGCATCAACAACGTCGTCAGCCTTTTCAGCCTTCTCGTCGTGTGGCGCTGCGCCTTCGGCAGGCTGAGCCTGTTCGGCGTACATCTTCTGGGCAACCGGTGCCGAGACTTTCGACAGCTCTTCAACCTTGGCTTCGATGGCAGCCTTGTCGTCGCCTTTTACAGCGGCTTCCAGTGCAACCACAGCAGCTTCGATCGCGGTCTTCTCTTCGGCGGTGACTTTGTCGCCCGCGTCAGCAACCATTTTGCGAGTCGAGTGAACCAGTGCATCACCCTGGTTACGGGCAGCGGCCAGCTCTTCGAACTTGCGGTCTTCCTCGGCATTGGCCTCGGCGTCACGCACCATGCGCTCGATTTCTTCGTCGGACAGACCGGAGTTGGCCTTGATCACGATCGACTGGGTCTTGCCGGTTGCCTTGTCTTTCGCGCCGACATGCAGGATGCCGTTGGCGTCGATGTCGAAGGTCACTTCGATCTGTGGCACGCCACGTGGAGCTGGTGGAATGTCGGCCAGATCGAACTTGCCCAGGGACTTGTTCTGCGCAGCTTGCTTACGCTCGCCTTGCAGGACGTGAATGGTCACGGCGCCCTGATTGTCGTCGGCAGTCGAGAACACTTGCGATTTCTTGGTAGGAATCGTGGTGTTTTTCTCGATCAGCGCGGTCATCACGCCACCCATGGTTTCGATACCCAGGGTCAGCGGGCTGACGTCGAGCAGCAGAACGTCTTTCACGTCACCCGCCAGAACGGCGCCCTGGATTGCAGCACCCATGGCAACAGCTTCGTCCGGGTTAACGTCTTTACGAGCTTCTTTACCGAAGAAATCAGTAACCAGCTTCTGTACCAGCGGCATACGAGTCTGACCACCGACCAGAATCACGTCGTTGATCGCGCCAACATCCAGGCCAGCGTCTTTCATGGCGATGCGGCAAGGTTCGATGGTGCGCTGAACCAGGTCTTCAACCAGAGCTTCGAGCTTGGCACGCGAGATCTTCACGTTCAGGTGCTTAGGACCGGTGGCATCTGCAGTGATGTACGGCAGGTTGACGTCGGTCGACTGAGCGGACGACAACTCGATCTTGGCTTTCTCAGCGGCTTCTTTCAGGCGCTGCATGGCCAGCGGGTCACCCTTGAGGTTCATGCCGCTTTCTTTCTTGAATTCGTCAACGAGGTAGTCGATCAGACGAATGTCGAAGTCTTCACCGCCCAGGAACGTGTCACCGTTGGTGGCCAACACTTCGAACTGGTGCTCGCCATCAACTTCAGCGATCTCGATCACGGAAACGTCGAACGTACCGCCACCCAGGTCATAAACGATCACGGTGTGATCGCCCTTGGCCTTGTCCATACCGTAAGCCAGAGCCGCTGCGGTTGGTTCGTTGATGATACGTTTTACGTCCAGACCCGCGATGCGGCCGGCGTCTTTGGTCGCCTGACGCTGGCTGTCGTTGAAGTACGCCGGAACGGTGATTACCGCTTCGGTCACTGGCTCGCCGAGATAGTCTTCGGCGGTCTTCTTCATCTTCTTCAGGATTTCAGCCGAGATTTGTGGCGGCGCCATTTTCTGGCCGTTCACTTCTACCCAGGCGTCATTGTTGTCAGCCTTGACGATCTTGTAAGGGACCATCTGGATGTCTTTCTGCACAACTTCTTCGTCGAAACGACGACCGATCAGACGCTTTACTGCGTACAGGGTGTTGTGCGGGTTGGTCACTGCCTGACGCTTGGCCGACTGACCTACCAGGATTTCGCCATCGTTGGCGTAAGCGATGATCGACGGCGTGGTGCGCGCGCCTTCAGCGTTTTCAATAACTTTGGCTTTGCCGTTTTCCAGCACGGAGACGCAGGAGTTGGTAGTCCCCAGGTCGATACCGATAATTTTGCCCATGTTCACTCTCCCGAAACTTTGGATTTTTTTGCCGCAGCAGTGGTGGCTAACTGCGGTAATACTTAAACGCTTGACTTCTAAATGGGGGCCTTGCGGCTAATTTCAAGCCTTCTCGTCAATCGAAGGCGAAATTGGCGCCGGCGCCTTGCTCACCACAACCATGGCCGGACGCAACAGGCGCCCGTTGAGCTGATAGCCCTTCTGGAACACCTTCAGAACGCTGTTCGGTTCTACGTCGGCACTTTCCTGCATGGCCATCGCCTGATGGTGAACGGCGTTGAACGGCTCGCCATGCGGATCGATCGCTTCAAGCTGGTAGCGCTTGAGGGTGTCGTGGAACATCTTCAGCGTCAGTTCGATGCCTTCACGCATCGGACGGATGCTTTCGTCGTCCGGGTTCGACAGCTCAAGGCCGCGCTCCAGGCTGTCGACGATCGGCAGCAAGTCGCTGGCGAATTTTTCCAAGGCAAACTTGTGGGCCTTTTCAACATCCTGCTCGGCACGGCGGCGGACGTTCTGCAGATCGGCAGCTACGCGCAGAGACTGATCCTGCGCGGCGGCCAATTGCTCTTCGAGCACTTGTACACGGGTCGCCAGGTCGTCACCCGAAGTCTCGGGCGCCTGATTGGCTTCTGGATTTTGCGTATCTACTGTCTGTTCGTCAGCCATAGAATTCTCCTTTCAATTACGTCCGCGAGCTCGACTCGCGCTTCTGCCCCGATATATGGGGCCGTAAAATCAGGCTTCAAGGGCCTGCAATGATTACCCCTACAAAAAAGTGCTGCATTGTCATTCCCGGCCGGACTAAGCATTTGATCGGATCAAGCAAATCGAGCTAAGCGAGGGCATTGTCAGGCCGAAACAAAACACTGTATAAATAACCAGACCTAAAGCCTGGGAGCGGCCTTTATGCTGGTGCACCTGTCCGTACACAACTACGCCATCGTTGAACATCTCGATCTCGAACTCGATCGCGGGATGAGCGTGATCACAGGGGAAACCGGCGCCGGCAAGTCGATCATGCTCGACGCGCTGGGCCTGACCCTCGGCGATCGCGCCGACAGCGGCGTGGTTCGCCCGGGCGCCGACAAGGCCGACATCCTTGCCACCTTCGATCTGGTCGACATTCCTGAAGCCCATGCCTGGCTGGCCGAGCGCGACCTCGAAAATGACGGCCCGTGCATCCTGCGCCGGGTCATCACTGCCGAAGGACGTTCGCGCGGCTATATCAACGGCACCCCCTGCCCGCTCGGCGACCTCAAGGCCCTCGGCGAACTGCTGATCGATATCCACAGCCAGCACGAACACCAGTCGCTGCTGAAGACCGATACCCATCGCCGCCTGCTCGATGAATACGCCGGTGCTACCGATCTGGCGCGCCAGGTTCAACTGGCTGCTCAGCGCTGGCGTCAAACCCGTCAGGAACTGGAGCGACTCTCCAATTCCGGCGACGAACAACGTGCTCGCCATCAATTGCTCAGCTACCAGCTAGAAGAACTGGAAAACCTCGGCCTCGGCGAAAACGAGCTGGAACAGCTGGAGCAGGAACACAAAAACCTGACCAACGCCGAAACCCTGCTCGGCATTTGCCGACAAGTGGTCGAGCAATGCAGTGAGAGCGACTCCGGCAACGTGCTGAACGCGCTGACCGCCAGCCTCAATCGCCTGTCGAGCGTGAACAACTCGATTGGTGCACTGGGCGAGGCCAGCAGTCTGCTCACCAGCGCCCAGATCCAGGTCGAAGAAGCGGTGGGCGAGCTCAATCGTTTCCTCGATAACTTCGATGCCGATCCGGCGCGCCTGCAATATCTGGAAGAACGCCTCGACGCGATCTACACCCTGGCGCGCAAACACCGGATCCAGCCGACCGAGGTCGGTGAAATGCAGCAGAAGCTGCTGGATGAAATCGAAACGCTCAACGCCAATGACGAATCCATCGAGCGTCTGGGCGAAGAACTGGCTTCTTATGCCCGCCATTATCAAGAGAAGGCACGAGAACTGAGCGACTTGCGTCATCAGGCATCCGGCAGCCTCGCCAGCGCCGTGGAGCAAGAGATCCAGCGCCTGGGCATGCCGGGAGGCCGTTTCACTATCGAACTGCGCGCCAACAGCAGCGACGAACTGCTGCCCAACGGCCTGGAACAAGTGGAGTTGCTGGTCAGTGCCAACCCCGGGCAACCGCTGAAGGCCCTGGCCAAAGTGGCATCCGGTGGCGAGCTGTCGCGGATCAGTCTGGCGATTCAGGTGATCACCGCGCAGACCTCGCGAGTGCCGACCCTGGTATTCGACGAAGTGGACGTGGGCATTGGCGGGCCGACGGCGGAGATTGTCGGCCAGTTGTTGCGACGCCTGGGTGATCGCGGGCAGGTACTGACCGTGACGCACTTGCCGCAGGTCGCGGCGCAGGGGCATCAGCATTTATTTGTGCACAAGGTGCGCGGCGAGCAAGCAACTCACACCGCCGTGTCCAAGCTGAGCAAGAACGACCGCATAGAGGAAGTGGCGCGGATGCTGGGTGGCATCGATCTGACCAAAGAGTCTTTGGCTCACGCGAAAAAGATGGTCGTCACCGCCAAGGCCTGACCTCAGGTTTCATGCACAACAGAAAGCACGAAGGCGACCCTTGGGTCGCCTTCGTTCGTTTCGCGAACCTGAAATTCGCGCGACATGCTTACTTTTTTTTGCGTACGTACAGCACCAGATTGTGATCTACCAGATCAACACCGTGCTCCTCGGCAATTGCCTTCTGAAGCTTTTCGATTTCCGGGCTGACGAATTCGACGACTTCACCGGTTTCCACGTTGACCATATGGTCGTGGTGTCCACCATCAGCCAATTCGAATACCGCGTGGCCACCGTCGAAGTTGTGACGGACCACGAGGCCAGCGGCTTCGAACTGGGTCAGAACACGGTAAACCGTGGCCAGACCGACGTCCTCGCCAGCTTCCATCAACGCCTTGTAGACGTCCTCGGCACTCATGTGACGCTGCTCGGTAGAGTCGAGCATTTGCAGGATCTTGACCCGTGGCAGGGTCACTTTGAGGCCGGCTTTGCGTAGTTCGCTATTTTCAACCATGGTCAGCTTTCTCGCGATGCTGCTTCGCAGCTTCTCTTAATGCGGGTATGATCGGCGTTTACGTTGTCCCAGCCAAGATAGTGGAAGTCGCCCACCGATGCAAAACACCAAGCTCTTGCTAACCAGTTTCACCTTTGTGGGACTGCTCGCACTCGCCGGTTGTTCATTCCCCGGGGTTTACAAAATCGACATCCAGCAGGGCAATGTCGTCACGCAGGACATGATAGACCAGTTACGCCCGGGAATGACCCGTCGGCAAGTACGGTTTATCATGGGTAACCCTCTGCTGACCGACACGTTCCATGCCGATCGCTGGGATTATCTGTACAGCCTGCAACCTGGTGGCGGTGAACGTCAGCAGGAACGCATGAGTGTTATCTTCAACTCCAACGACCAGCTTGTCAGCCTGTCCGGTGACTTCATGCCGGGCGTAAGCCGTGACGAAGCCATTCTGGGCAAGGACAGTGGCACCAGCGTGACCGCGCCTGCTACCGAGAACGCCGAGAAGCCGAAGCCGGAACAACCAGCCAAACCAGGCTCCTTGCTGGATCAGATCCAGAAGGACGTGGACGGTGTTGAAACCGTTCCGGTTCCGACGCCTGAGCCACTGGACACCTCGCCGCAATAATTTGCGACGCAATAAAAAACCCGGAAATTCCGGGTTTTTTATTGTCTGCGATTTGACCAACTACTGATTTCGCGCTTTGGCCTCGGCAGCCTTGGCCGCCCGCAAGCGTCGCACCTCTTTCGGATCCGCCAGCAATGGCCGGTAGATCTCGATGCGCTCCCCCGCCTGAATCGGGCGAATCTGTGGATCAGCAACCACTTTGCCGAAGATCCCCAGCGGGCACCCGCTCAAGTCCAGCTCCGGGAACTCAGTCCCAATGCCGGATTTCAGCGCTGCCTCACGCACTGTCGTACCTTCAGGGAGGCTGACAGCGCGCAAGATCTGACGATCCACGGCGGCATACACCACTTCTATCTCGATCACCGGCTCAACCATGCATCTGCTTGGCGCGCTGGCAAAACGCATCCACCAGCGTATTCGCCGCCTGATTGAACAACGGGCCGAGTGTCGCGCGCACTATCGGACCGGCGTAATCGAACGACAGATCAAGGCTGATCTTGCAGGCCTTTTCACCCAGCGGCTTGAACACCCAGACGCCGTGCAACTGATTGAACGGACCTTCTTCCAGATTCATTTCGATCGATTGCCCGGGCACCAGCGTGTTGCGCGTGACGAAATGCTGACTGAGACCGCCCTTGGCCACTCCGACGCTGGCACGCATATGCTCAGGTGAGCTTTCCAGCACCTCGGCAGACGAACACCAAGGGAGAAACTCCGGGTAACGCGCCACGTCGTTGACCAGGTCATAAAGAAATTGCGCCGGGTATGGCAGCAGCGCTGATCGTTGAATATGTGTCGTCATGTAAGCGTCACTTCCAGAGCTGGGTGGCAAACACTACAAGAATGCCGATGGGCGCCACATAGCGCATCAAGAACAAGGACAGGGTAAACAGCAGCGGATTACGGATCGACAACTCTTCACGCACCGCATCACGCCCCATCACCCAACCGGCAAACAGCACGAAGCACAAGCCACCGAGCGGCAACATGATCCGCGAGGTGAAGAAGTCGATCACACCGAAGAAGTCCAGACCGCCCGCGGCACCCCATTGGTAGAGATGGAACAGCCCGCCTTCGTTCACGAAAAATTTGGCTTCCTTCCAGATGTTGAAGGAGAACACGGTGCCCAGACCGACGAACCAGCAGATGAATGCCAGCCAGAAAGTCACCCAGCCGCGACTGATTTTGGTGCGTTCAACCAGATAGGCAACCATCGGCTCAAGCAGGGAAATCGCCGAGCTCCAGGCGGCAATCGCTACCAGAACAAAGAACACCACGCCCATCAACTGGCCGAAAACCACGTTACCGAAGGCAAATGGCAGGCTGACGAACATCAGGCCCGGGCCTTCGCTAGGGTTCAAACCGCCGGCAAACACGATCGGGAACAACGCCAGACCCGCCACCAGCGATACAAAGGTATCGAGCAACGCCACACCCACCACGGTGCCGGATAGTGAGGCCTCCTTGGTCATGTAAGCGCCATAGATCATGATCGAGCCAACGCCTACGCTCAGCGAAAAGAACGCGTGCCCCATGGCCGGCAGCAAGCCGTCGAGGACTTTTTCCGGGTGGAAGTCGAACATGAAGTGGACGCCCTCCATGAAATGCCCGGTGGTCATGCTGTAACCCAGGAGTACCAGCACCATCACGAACAGCAGCGGCATCATGATTCGCAGGCTGCGCTCAAGCCCGGCGACCACGCCTTTGGCGATCACCACGGCCGACAACAGCATGAAAACCGTGTGCCAAAGTGTCAGACGCCAGGGGTCGGAGATGACATTGCCGAAATAAGCGCCAACCTGATCCGCCGTGGCACCCTGGAAGTCTCCGCGCCCCATGTCGATGATGTAATCCAACGACCAGCCGCCGACCACACTATAGAAAGACAGGATCAGCAACGCGGTGATCATTCCGGCAAATGCGCCCCACGACCACTTGCCCGAATGCCCGGCTTCCAGCGCCAGCACCTTCAAGGCGTTCGCCGGACTCTGCCGTGCGCGCCGGCCGATCAGGGTTTCAGCCAGCATGACCGGGACTCCGATCAGGGCGATGCAAGCCAGAAACATCAGCACGAAGGCGCCGCCACCGTAGACCCCAACCATGTAGGGGAATTTCCAGATGCTGCCCAGTCCCACGGCCGAACCGGTCGCGGCGAATATGAAAACCCAGCGGCTAGCCCAACTGCCGTGGACAGAAACCTTGTCTGTCGACATCGAATATCACGCCCAAGCATCAGAAAAAGAGGCCGCATTGTCCGGGATTCACTCAACCTGCTCAAGCACGCAGCATCACCGTAGCCGAGGACCGTTTATCTCCATATAATGCCGCCCCTATGGCTAAACAGAAGAAACACCCTACAGGGACCATCGCGCAGAACAAAAAGGCGCGACACGATTACTTCATCGAACATCGGTTCGAGGCTGGTCTGGTCCTGGCCGGCTGGGAAGTAAAAAGTCTGCGGGCAAGCAAGCTGCAACTGGTCGACAGTTACGTGCTGCTCAAGGATGGCGAAGCCTGGCTGCTGGGCAGTCACATCACGCCGTTGATGACCGCCAGTACCCACGTCATCGCCGATCCGACCCGCACCCGCAAACTGCTGCTCAACAAGCGCGAGCTGGAAAAACTCGCCGCTGCCGTGCAACAGAAAGGCTACGCCTGCGTCTGCCTGTCCTTCTACTGGAGCAAGCACATGGTCAAGTGCGAGATCGCTCTGGGCAAGGGCAAGAAGGAATACGACAAGCGTGACACCGAGCGCGAACGCGACGCCGGTCGTGAGTTGCAGCGCGCCGTGCGCAACAAGGGCAAGGAAGAATAATTTCTTCTGCCTTTAAAGCGTATTCGCGAGCAGGTCGAAACGTCGCACCGTCGCTCCCACCTTGGAATGTATTTCAAATGTGGGAGCGAGCCTGCTCGCGATAGCTATTGCAGCATCAACACACAAACAACTGATCACATCCCCTTGCGCCGCTCCGCCCGAGCCATGCGCTGAACCTCTTGGCGCACTTCTTCCAGCACCTCCTGCACATACAGAATGTGTCGGCTGGAGACTTCCCGCGCCTGCTCCGCGCGCCCTTCGATAATCGCCAGGTACAGCTCGCGGTGCTGAGAAATCAGCATGTCGCGGGTTTCCGTGCGCTGCTTGTACATGCCACCGATGTTGGTCACCACGTTGCGCTTGAGCAAATCGAATAGCCCGCGAATGGTGTGCAGCAGCACCGCGTTGTGGCTGGCTTCGGCAATCGCCAGATGAAACTTCGCATCCGCCGCGCCCTCCTCCACCCGACTCACTTCGTCATGCCGCGTATAGCAATCCTGCAGCTCGTTGAACGCTGCTGTCAGGCGCTCGCGATCCACGTCGGTAGCGCGCAATGCTGCGTAATAGGCGCACGATGCCTCCAGAGTGTGCCGAAATTCCAGCAAGTCACGCTGCGCCTCCGGATTGCTCTCGAGCAGCAGTAACAGCGGATCGCTGAACGTCGAACCAAGGGTTTCCACCACATAGTTGCCACCGCCCTGGCGACTGACCAGCAAACCCTTGGCCGCCAGTTTCTGAATCGCTTCGCGCAATGACGGTCGCGATACGCCGAACTGCTCGGCCAGCGCTCGCTCAGCCGGAAGCCGTTCACCGGACTTCAGCGTGCCCTCGAGGATCATCCCCTCGAGTCGCTCGACAATATCGTCAGACAAACGGCGCTGACGAATCTGATCAAACCCCATAACTCATTTCTCCACGATCCCGACCGCTCGCCGGGCTCTCTATTCTGGCCTATCAGCGCCTCGCCGACACCTGTCAGACAGCATTTGCCCGACCGGATCAGATGACATCTGCACCGCTCATTCGACAAAAGTTTCAGGGCGACAAATTGACACACCGTCATCAAGGCTTTTACCCTAGCCAACAGCGATTGTAAATTGGTATTACCAATTAACCAAGAACGCTGACAGTGCCTGACCAACAACAATTAGGGGCCACCCCATATGCAAACCTGGCAACAGCTCTACACCCCGCTCGGCAGTCTCGGCGTCTCCGCACTTGCGGCCGTCATTCCTATCGTTTTCTTCTTTCTCGCTCTGGCGGTGTTCCGCCTCAAGGGCCATGTGGCCGGCAGCATCACGCTCGCCCTGTCGATCGCCGTAGCGATTTTCGCCTTCCACATGCCGGTCGACATGGCCTTCGCCGCGGCTGGATATGGTTTTGCCTACGGTCTGTGGCCGATTGCCTGGATCATTGTTGCAGCGGTATTTCTCTACAAACTGACGGTCAAGAGCGGTCAGTTCGAGGTCATCCGCAGTTCGGTGCTGTCGATCACCGACGACCAGCGCCTGCAGGTGTTACTGATCGGTTTCTGCTTCGGTGCGTTCCTGGAAGGTGCCGCCGGTTTTGGCGCCCCCGTGGCGATTACCGCCGCGCTGCTGGTCGGCCTCGGGTTCAACCCGCTGTACGCCGCTGGCCTTTGCCTGATTGCCAACACCGCGCCGGTGGCCTTCGGTGCCTTGGGGATTCCGATCATCGTGGCCGGCCAGGTCACCGGTATCGACGCGTTCAAGATCGGCGCCATGACCGGTCGCCAACTGCCACTGCTGTCGCTGTTCGTGCCGTTCTGGCTGGTGTTCATGATGGACGGCCTGCGCGGTGTGCGTGAAACCTGGCCGGCAGCACTGGTTGCAGGCTTGAGCTTCGCCGTGACCCAATACTTCACGTCGAACTTCATCGGCCCGGAACTGCCGGACATCACCTCGGCTCTGGCCAGCCTGATCTCTCTGACTCTGTTCCTGAAGGTCTGGCAGCCAAAACGCACCGCGGGTGCGCAAATCGCCGGCGCCACGTCGAGTGCAGCAATCACCGCCAGCGTCGGTGGTTTCGGCCAGAAGCGCACCACTGTGGCTTCGCCTTACAGCCTCGGGGAAATATTCAAAGCCTGGTCGCCGTTCCTGATTCTTACCGTGCTGGTGACCATCTGGACGCTGAAGCCTTTCAAAGCGATGTTTGCCGCCGGCGGCTCGATGTACAGCTGGGTGTTCAACTTCGCGATCCCGCACCTTGATCAATTGGTGATCAAAACCGCGCCAATCGTGGCTGCTCCTACGGCCATCCCGGCGGTGTTCAAACTCGATCCGATTTCCGCGACTGGCACCGCAATTTTCTTCTCCGCGCTGATCTCGATGCTGGTGCTGAAGATCAACTTAAAAACTGGTCTTACCACTTTAAAAGAGACTTTCTACGAACTGCGCTGGCCTATTCTGTCGATCGGTATGGTGCTGGCCTTCGCCTTCGTCACCAACTATTCGGGCATGTCTTCGACCATGGCCCTGGTGCTGGCAGCCACCGGTGCCGCGTTCCCGTTCTTCTCGCCATTCCTTGGCTGGCTCGGCGTGTTCCTGACCGGCTCCGATACTTCCTCCAACGCGCTGTTCAGCTCGCTGCAAGCCACCACTGCGCACCAGATCGGCGTCAATGACACCCTGTTGGTGGCGGCCAACACCAGCGGCGGTGTGACCGGCAAGATGATCTCGCCACAGTCGATCGCCGTGGCCTGTGCTGCGACCGGCCTGGTGGGCAAGGAATCGGATCTGTTCCGCTTCACCCTCAAGCACAGCCTATTCTTTGCCACGATCGTCGGCCTGATTACTTTGGCCCAGGCCTACTGGTTCACCGGCATGCTGGTGCACTAAACCTGCAAGAGCCTACAAGCAGCATGGAAATAACCGACGCCGGTTCGTGATGCCGGCGTCAGCAATTCACACCCCGGTCTGTAAGGCTGCTGAAAGCCACACGCTCTATATTCAGCAGCCTCAGCGGACGGATAACCGGGACCACCCGGAGACACGCCTGATGAGCGAGCTTTTTTACAACGCAGTGCCAAACGCGACCCGTGTTGCACCGCCACTGCCCGAACCTCGGCAATACCCCAGCGAGAAACCGTCGCGGGTCTACCTGTTCGGTACGTGCGTGGTCAACCTGTTCTACCCCGAAGCCGGGATGGACGCGATCCACTTGCTGGAGCGCGAAGGGATCACGGTCGAGTACCCGCAAGGGCAGAGCTGCTGCGGGCAACCGGCCTACACCTCGGGTTACACCGAGCAGGCGCGGACGGTCGCGCGCTCGCAACTGGCGCTGTTTGCCGGGGATTATCCGGTGGTGGTGCCGTCGGGTTCCTGCGCGGGCATGCTGCGCGAGCATTACGCCGACTTGTTCAAGGACGAGCCGCAAACGTTGAAACAGGTGCAGGCCTTGGCGGCCCGCACCTATGAACTGGCCGAGTTCCTGCTGTTTGTCTGCAAGGTGCAGCTCAAGGACAGCGACGAGCCGGTCAAAGTCGCGCTGCACACGTCGTGTTCGGCACGGCGCGAAATGAATACCCACCTGCACGGCCGCGAGTTGTTGGCGCAGTTGAGCAACGTGGAGCGGGTCAACCACGATCACGAAAGCGAATGCTGTGGCTTCGGTGGGACATTCAGCGTCCGTATGCCAGACATATCCGGCGCGATGGTGGCGGACAAGACCAAAGCGTTGAAGGACTCTGGCGCACATAAGGTATTGAGCGCCGACTGTGGCTGTTTGATGAACATCAACGGCGCATTGGAGAAACAAAAGGAAGCGCTGCGCGGGCAACATCTCGCCAGCTTTCTGTGGCAACGAACCGGAGGTGCGCAATGAGCACTTCCGCGATTATTCCTACGGTCGCCGTAGAAGAGGATTTCCGCACCCGGGCACACAATGCCCTGGGCGATGCGCAGTTACGGAACAACTTCCGCACTGCCATGGATTCACTGATGACCAAGCGGGCCGCGGCTTTCAGCGATGCCCACGAAAGAGAACACTTGCGCGCCCTGGGCAACTCGATCAGGGCACGCGCACTCTCCAAGTTGCCCGACCTGCTCGAGCAACTGGAACAGAACCTGACCCGCAACGGTGTGACGGTGCACTGGGCGGAAACGGTGGACGAGGCCAATGGCATCGTCTTGTCGATCATCCGCGCTCACGAGGCGCGGCAAGTGATCAAGGGCAAATCGATGGTCAGCGAAGAGATGGAGATGAACCATTTCCTCGAGGCTCAAGGTGTTGAATGCCTGGAGTCCGATATGGGGGAGTACATCGTCCAGCTCGACCACGAGAAGCCTTCACACATCATTATGCCGGCGATCCACAAGAATGCCGGTCAGGTCGCGTCCTTGTTCCACGACAAACTTGGCGTGGAATACACCAAGGACGTTGACCAACTCATTCAGATCGGTCGCAGAGTCCTGCGGCAGAAATTCTTCGAAGCGGACATCGGCGTCTCCGGTGTCAACTTCGCCGTCGCCGAGACCGGCACCCTGTTGCTGGTGGAAAACGAAGGCAACGGGCGCATGACCACCACCGTGCCCCCGGTGCACATCGCCGTCACCGGCATCGAAAAAGTCGTGGAAAACCTGCGCGACGTGGTGCCGCTGCTGTCGCTGCTGACCCGCTCGGCGCTGGGCATTCCGATCACCACCTACGTCAACATGATCTCCGGCCCGCGCAAGGAACATGAACTCGACGGCCCGCAGGAAGTGCATCTGGTGCTGCTCGACAACGGTCGCAGCCAGGCCTTTGCCGACAGTGAACTGCGTCAGACCCTGAACTGCATCCGCTGCGGCGCCTGCATGAATCATTGCCCGGTCTATACCCGCGTCGGCGGCCACACCTACGGCGAGGTTTACCCAGGCCCCATCGGCAAAATCATCACCCCGCACATGGTTGGCCTGGCGAAAGTTCCGGATCACCCGAGCGCTTCGTCGCTGTGCGGTGCCTGCGGTGAAGTGTGCCCGGTGAAAATTCCGATCCCGGCAATTCTGCGCCGACTTCGCGAAGAAAACGTCAAAGCCCCGGACGCGCCGCATCAAGTGATGCGCGGCCAGGGCAGCAAGTATTCGCGCAAGGAACGCTTCATCTGGAATGCCTGGGCGAAACTCAACAGCTCGCCGACCCTGTATCGACTGTTCGGCTTCTTCGCCACACGCCTGCGTGCGCTGACACCAAGTAATGTCGGACCGTGGACGCAAAACCACAGCGCACCGAAACCCGCTGCCCGCTCACTGCACGACATGGCCCGCGAGCATCTGGCCAAACAGGGAGACCGCTGATGAGCGCCAAGCAAAATATCCTCGCCAAGCTACGGAAAAGTCTGACCGGCGCCACACCGATTGCCGACGACTTCGACGTCGACCTGGTGACGCAGCCTTACACCTACAGCGCCGAACAACGCATCCCGCAACTGCGCAAACTGATGGAAGCGGTGCACACCGAAATCCATCTGACGACTGGCGCAGACTGGCCGGCGCTGCTCGCGCAATTGCTGCGTGATCGCCAACTGCCAAGCCTGCTGATCGCACCGACGACGCCCCATGGTCAACGCATCACACAACACTGGGCGAACAATCCCGATCTGCCGGCACTGAAATCCTACGACCGACCGATGGAGGAGTGGAAAGCCGAGCTGTTCAACGACACCCCGGCCAGCGTCACCGGCACCCTCGGTGCCATCGCCGCGACCGGTAGCCTGATCCTCTGGCCAACCCGCGAAGAACCGCGGTTGATGAGCCTGGTACCACCGGTGCATTTCGCCCTGCTCAAGGCCAGCGAAATCCGCGATAACTTCTATCAGGTGCAACAGGAATTCGAGTGGGCGCAAGGCATGCCGACCAATGCGCTGTTGGTGTCCGGCCCGTCGAAAACCGCCGACATCGAACAAGTGCTGGCGTATGGCGCACACGGCCCGAAAGACCTGGTGGTTCTGATTCTGGAGGACCAATGACGTTACCGGCGACTTTCCTGCGAGATGCGCAACAACTGATCCCGGCCGAGCGCCGTTTTGATGACCCATTGTCGACCCTGGCCTTCGGCACCGATGCCAGCTTCTATCGGCTGATTCCCAAACTGGTGATCCGCGTCGAATCCGAAGACGAAGTGGTGGCGTTGCTGAAACTGGCCCAGCGCGATCAGGTTCCGGTGACCTTTCGCGCCGCCGGCACCAGCCTTTCCGGGCAAGCGATCAGCGACTCGGTGCTGATCGTGCTTGGGGATAACTGGAACGCCCGCGAAATTCGCGGCCAAGGCATGCAAATCCGCCTGCAGCCGGGCGTCATCGGCGCGCAGGCCAACGCATGGCTGGCACCGTTCGGACGCAAGATCGGCCCAGACCCGGCATCGATCAACGCCTGCAAGATCGGCGGCATCGTCGCCAACAACGCCAGCGGCATGTGCTGCGGCACGGCGCAAAACACCTATCACACGCTGGCCGGGATTCGTCTGGTGCTGGCCGACGGTACGCGACTCGACACCGAAGACGCCGCGAGTGTCGCAGCCTTTCGCGATAGCCACCGCGAACTGCTGGAGCGCCTGGCAACGTTGGGCCGCGAGACCCGCGCCAATGCCGAACTGGCCGCCAGAATTCGCCACAAATACCGTCTGAAAAATACCACCGGCCTGTCGCTCAATGCGCTGGTGGACTTCGATGAGCCTGTGGATATCTTGAGTCACCTGCTGGTCGGCTCCGAAGGCACCCTTGGATTCATCAGTGCGGTGACCTACGACACGGTGATCGACCCCCCGAACAAGGCTTCGGCACTGATCGTCTTTCCCGATGTGGAAACCTGTTGCAACGCCGTTACCGTGCTGAAAAGCCAACCGGTCTCCGCCGTGGAACTGCTGGACCGACGCAGCCTGCGCTCGGTGCAGGACAAACCGGGCATGCCTTCTTTCGTACAACAGCTGTCGGACAATGCCTGCGCCCTGCTGATCGAATCCCGCGCGGCCTCCTCCGCTTTGCTACAGGAGCAACTGGCGCAGATCATGGCATCGCTCAGTGGTTTCCCGGTCGAAAAGCAGGTCGACTTCACCGAAGACCCGACTGAGAACGCCAAACTCTGGGCGATCCGCAAAGACACCTTCCCCGCGGTCGGCGCCGTGCGCAAAACCGGCACCACGGTGATCATCGAAGACGTGACCTTCCCGGTCGAGCAACTGGCCATCGGCGTAAACCGCCTGATTGCACTGTTCGATAAACATGCCTACGACGAAGCGATACTTTTCGGACACGCACTGGAAGGCAATCTGCACTTCGTCTTCACTCAAGGCTTCAACAGCCCGGAAGAAATCGTACGCTATCAGGCGTTCATGGACGACGTCGCGCAACTGGTGGCGGTGGAGTTCGGCGGTTCGCTGAAGGCCGAACATGGCACCGGGCGCAACATGGCGCCGTTCGTTGAACTGGAATGGGGTAGCGACGCCTATCAGTTGATGTGGCAGCTCAAACGCCTGCTCGACCCCAACGGCATCCTCAACCCGGACGTGGTGCTCAGCGAGGATCCGCAGATCCACCTCAAGCACCTGAAACCGTTGCCAGCGGCTGACGAGATCGTCGATAAATGCATCGAATGCGGCTTCTGCGAACCGGTCTGCCCGTCGAAAGGACTGACCCTCAGCCCACGCCAACGCATCGTGATCTGGCGCGACATTCAGGCGAAAAAACGCGCGGGTGTCGACACCACCGAGCTGGAAAAAGCCTACGAATACCAAGGCATCGAAACCTGCGCAGCGACTGGCCTGTGCGCGCAGCGTTGCCCGGTCGGCATCAACACCGGTGAGTTGGTGAAAAAGCTTCGCGCCCGTCACGCCACGCATCAGAAAACCGCTGACTGGATCGAAGGAAATTTCGCCAAGACTCTGCAAGGCGCACGCTTCACCCTGCACGTGGCCAACGGCGCACGGATGCTGCTCGGCGCACCGCGTCTGGGCAAACTTTCGGCGACGCTGACGCGCTTGTCCAAAGGCCAGGTGCCGCTGTGGACCAATGCGATGCCGCAACCGGAAAAAGCCATTCGCTTCAGCCCGAGTGTCTCCGATGAGCGCCCGCGCGTGGTGTATCTGGCGGCGTGCGTATCGCGGGTCATGGGCCCGGCGGCGGGTGACAAGGAGCAGATGTCGCTCTACGACAAGACCCGTGGTCTGCTGGAAAAGGCTGGTTACCAGGTGGTCTTTCCGGACAATCAGGACAACCTCTGCTGCGGTCAGCCCTTCGCTTCCAAAGGCTATACCGAACAGGCGGAACACAAGCGTCAGGAACTGATCGGCGCGCTGCTTCACGCCAGTCGCGGCGGGCTTGATCCGATCTATTGCGACACCAGTCCGTGCACCCTGCGCCTGGTTCAGGACGTGGGAGATGTGCGCCTGGACCTGTACGATCCGGTGCGCTTCATCCGTACGCACCTTCTCGATCGCCTGGATTTCACCCCGCAGGAAGCACCGATTGCGGTTCACGTGACGTGCAGCACGCAGCATCTGGGCGAGAGCCAGGCACTGATCGATCTGGCGCGCAAATGCAGCAAGACCGTGGTCATCCCGGAAGGCATCCATTGTTGCGGGTTCGCCGGTGACAAGGGTTTCACCACGCCGGAGCTGAACAGCCATTCGCTGCGTACGCTCAAAGATGCGGTGCAGCATTGCAGCGAGGGGATTTCCACCAGCCGCACCTGTGAGATCGGCCTGACGCAACACGGCGGGATCGACTATCACGGGCTGGTCTATCTGGTGGATCGGGTGACCCGGACCAAGGCCTGCTGAAGAAAAATAGAACCCTTGCGCGCCACCGTAGTCCACAGAACAGGCCCCGAAAATCGGGGCTTTTCCTCCACTCGGTTGCCCGTCCTGACGGCCAGCGAAGTCTGGATCCCTCAGTTCAAGGAGATACACATGAAACGTTCTGTACTGTTAGGTCTGTTCGTGACGGCCTCGATGCTGGCCTCCACCTCGTTCGCCGCCGACAAACCTGCCGACCTGTGCGATGCCAATATCCAGACCATCAACAATGCGAAGGGGCAGCTGTCAGCGAACCCGGAACTCAGTCAGCGTGCAGAAGCCAGCGTGAGCAAGGCTCAGGCGCTCAAAGCCCAGGGCAAGATCGACGACTGCGTTGCGGAAACCTCGCAAACCATCCTGGAGCTGCGCAAATCCACCGGCACCAACAATTGATTCACGCCCGGGCCAACCTTCGGGTTGGCCTTGCAGGCCGTTTGGCGTACACTGCACAGGCTTGTTGCCTCACATGATGTACGAGGCAATGAGTTCGGGGCCGATTAGGATTCGACGCCGGTGACGAAACTTTAGGTGCATGCCGACTTGGTAACAGAAGTCGTAAATCCACTGTTGCAACTTCTTATAGTTGCCAATGACGACCAATACGGTGCTGCTCTCGCTGCTTAATTGCAGCTGACATGCACTCCTGGTGCCTTCGGGCCCAGCAATCATCAGGGGATGTCTGTAAACCCGAAATGATTGTCATATAGAACAGAATCGCCGTGCAGTACGTTGTGGACGAAGCGGCTAAAACTTACACAACTCGCCCAAAGCACCCTGCCCGTCGGGTCGCTGAGGGTTAACTTAATAGACACGGCTACGCATGTAGTACCGACAGCGGAGCACTGGCGGACGGGGGTTCAAATCCCCCCGGCTCCACCACTTCATCATCTAAAGACGTCCACGGACGTCTTTTTTTGTGCCTGAAATCCAGTAAATACGGGGGTTTCAGGGCTATTGGTGGCTTTCGAGGTTTTTTGAGTTCCAGACGATTTGGTATTCCCAATGGTATTCCCGGCTACCCGAGGCTAATCTTGGGAATACCAAAAAGTGTCATGGAGTACATCTCATGTGCGCTCAAACCACCCGCCTCTCCGACCGCCAGCTCAAGGCGATCAAACCGAAAGACAAGGATTACGTCCTCACCGATGGCGACGGGCTCCAGCTGCGAGTTAGGGTCAATCGCTCGATGCAGTGGAATTTCAACTACCGGCATCCCGTCACCAAAAATCGAATCAACATGGCACTCGGCTCTTATCCCGAGGTTTCTCTTGCGCAAGCTAGGAAGAAAACCGTTGCGGCCAGAGAGCTGCTTGCACAGGGTATCGACCCCAAAGCTCAACGCAATGAGCTACAGGAAGCTAAACGAGCGGAAACGGAACATACGTTCGAGAACGTGGCCACCGCCTGGTTCGAATTGAAGAAGGATTCCGTCACACCAGCGTATGCCGAAGACATCTGGCGCTCGCTCACACTGCATGTTTTTCCAAGTATGAAATCAACGCCGTTATCGGAAGTGAACGCCCCGATGGTCATCAAGCTGCTTCGTCCAATTGAGGCCAAAGGCAGCCTCGAGACGGTTAAGCGAGTGAGCCAGCGCCTTAACGAGATCATGACCTACGGGGTCAACTCCGGAATGATCTTTGCCAACCCTCTCAGCGGCATTCGAGCGGTGTTCAAGAAACCCAAGAAAGAGAATATGGCCGCGCTACCACCTGATGAGCTTCCGGAGCTCATGATGGAAATCGCGAACGCCAGCATCAAGCGGACGACCCGCTGCCTGATCGAATGGCAACTTCATACCATGACCCGCCCTGCCGAGGCGGCCACCACTCGATGGGCAGACATCGACTTCGACAAACGCATCTGGACCATCCCTCCGGAGCGAATGAAAAAGCGTCGTCCGCACACAATCCCGCTGACCGAACATGCACTCTCGTTATTGGAGACGCTTAAGCCCCATAGCAGCCACAGGGAATATGTGTTCCCGTCAGATAGAAACCCGCGCACCCACGCGAATAGCCAGACAGCCAACATGGCGTTGAAACGCATGGGCTTCCAGGACCGCTTGGTCAGCCACGGCATGCGCTCCATGGCCAGCACCATCCTGAACGAACATGGGTGGGATCCGGAGCTCATCGAAGTCGCACTGGCGCATGTCGACAAGGATGAGGTGCGGAGCGCCTACAACCGAGCCGACTACATCGAACGCCGGCGTCCGATGATGGCTTGGTGGAGTGAGCACATCCAGAAAGCGGCCACTGGCAGCCTGTCGGTAGCTGCCATCAATGACACTAGGAACCGCAATGTCGTGCCGATACGGTGAGCGGTCACCTGTTGGCGACAGCGGCGACAACCCGCGTAATCCGTAGCGCGCAGCATGGCGACAGACATGGCGACTGTCGCCAAGTACACCGCTGCTCTTACCCCAAAATCAAAGGCTTGAAATACCGGTAGTTGCAGAGGTGCTTAAGACTTGTTTAGTCAGGCCGATAAGCAAAGAAATTGAAGCCTCGCGTCAGGGCTTCACGCGTCTCGATCACTTCGGCTTCACTGTGAAAATGATCGATTAAAATTTATATTAATCAGAGTTACGCACCTGCAGAGATTTCAGGGCCTGCACGAAAGAGGGAGTAGCTCGTGGCGTATGAAGAAGATGTGGTCAATGGTGATAAGGATTTGCTATCGCTTTTTCAGGTGGCAGATGCTGCAGATGTAGGTTCACTCGTGGACTTTCTTACTGATTCTGGTGACGGGCGCCTGGCAATGGCTGCCGATGTCCGTAAAGCGCTGGTAGCCGCGAAGCAGAAGAACAAATACTCACGCGATACTCTGTTGCTACTGATCCGCGAACTCCAGCTCTTTGGAGGAAACAGCATTGCTAACTTAATCCGCCGGACTGGCGTCCCGTACGCAGAAATTGTGCGGGATGTCCTGAAATACGTCGGTGGCAGCGTAACGGGGAATGAGTCAGTCGAGACGCTTGAATTGAAGGTTTTGGAGAAGCTCGTAACCAAGGTCTGGGAGAAGATGAGCGCTCAAGAGCGTGCTGACTTTGCGCGGAAATTCCATGACACCAATGGCGCGATTGATATAGGGCTGGCGGCAATACTCGCGGCAATACGCGGTGGAGGGCTCGGTGCGGCCAAAGCGGGCTTTATAGGCGTAAGTGGCATTGGCGCTTTGTTAGCTGAAGGCGCTTTCTCAGTAGGAGTGACTACGGTTACTGGACGAGTAGCGACTGGGTTATTGGGCCCGGTCGGCGTGGCGCTGGCGGGGGCTGCCGGTGTACATCTTGCGGCCAAAGAGGCGTACAGAGTCACATTGCCATGTGTCGCGCAAATTGCGTACATTCGACAAAAGCACGCGGGCGCGTCCGCTGGGTAAGGGAAGGCAGACATGAAGTCAGTAAACGAATCCCCGCACTGCTCATTTGCAACCGATGTGGTAATCATCGGTGTGGATGGGGACAAGCCTTTGGTGACCCTGAGGTCATTGGATACCATACCCAAAGGCTCTACATCCATCGATAGATCCTCACTAGGCATCGATAAACTTTCGCCGCTATTGCAGGCTATCCCCAGTGCAGCGGTAGCCACAGAGGTTGCACAGTCGCGTCTGATGGAAGTTGTAATTGACGGCCCGCTTGCAAAGGTGGCCAACGGAGAGGGCTTCCGCGCTTTTACAATCGAGGGCGGCAAGATCAAAGAACATGCGAGCTTATTCGAGCCGGAGCGTCTTCAAAATCTGGTCAATTCCGCCGCGCTATTTCAAATCGCGTCGGTAGTCGTGGCGCAGAAGCACCTTGCCGATATCAGCGCCAAGCTCGACGAAATAAAAGCCGGCATTGATTCCATTGCGTCTTTTCTTGCAGATCAACGTAAATCCGAAATCACTGGATCGTTGAAGTATCTTCAGCAGGTCGCGGCCATGCTTCAACATGGGGAACGGGATGACGCTGCTCGCGCTCAGTTGGAGGCGATTGAGCTTAAGCTCAGCGGTATCAATGATCATCTCAGCCTTGAACTGCTCGGACTCAAGAGGAAGGTGGTCGAGTTTGATTCTCCAGGGCTGTTTGACACGTCATCTGGCTTAACGGCCAAATTGGCAGCTGAACAAGAAAAAGCCGAACGACTCGTCGAGGAATGGAAGCTGTGTATGAGCGGTCGATGGGTCGCTTGTAGCCTTCTTGGGAAGATCACGGGCAAGACTTCACTGTTAGCTAAACGTCAGCAGGATCTCGAAGCAGAGGTGCAGGCCTTTTTCGGCTCTAACGGCCCCTTGGAAACGTTCAAGGACGCCGTGGACAAGCGTATCGATACGCTGAGTGCTGTCTGGGAATGGCAGTCCACACTCCAGCTCAAACGCATCGAGTTGCGTCAATGGAAAGAGGAAAGGTTGCCTGAGCTGAAGAATAACGCCCAGACTGAGATCCATCGAGCCCAGCAACTGCTGCTAGAAAGAGAAGCAAAGGTCACGCTCACTATCGAAATGCTTGATGGTCAATGCGTGGGGGCTTATCAGCTTTGATTCACAGCTCTGACGAACAGCACCATCTTGAATGAGCATGAGTGCGATCCGGAGCTGATTGAAATCGCGCTAGCGCATATCGACAAAGATGAAGTTCGGAGCGCCTACAACCGGGCGGATTACATCGAACGCTGGCGTCCAATGGTGGCCTGGAGGAGTGAGCATATCCAGAAGGCGGCCACCGGCAGCCTGTTAGCATCTGCGTTCAATCAAACCAAGGACCGCAACGTCGTGCCTATACGCTAAGAGTCTCCCAGATAACGCCGGTATGGGGATGCCACCCAGCGTGATCAGCGGCAGGCTCATCAATTGCTTCAGAGATGAAAAAACCCGCCGGGGCGGGTTTGATTGCTAAATAGGATCACCTGTCGAGTTGCGCTTGGGCTTCCTGCTCTTGATCGATGCAACCTGACAATATTTGGTAACTCCCGCCTACTGCTTTCGCTACTCGATCACAGTAAGCCAGTATCTTTGGCGAAGCGTTCTTGGCCGGGATCTCAGCCCGGGCATCTGCTTCTTGCTCTCGACAGCCGAGCTCAATCTGAGCGCTACCGCCCACTGCATCCGAAACTTTTCCACAGTATTTTTTTATATCGTAATCAGCCGCTTGAGAGAGAGCAGGCAGGCAGCTAAGGCACAATATCAGGGAAACTTTGCGGTACACAGTTGGAATCCTTTCGTTGGTGATGCCAGACAGTGCCATCATTCGGCTGGGCATTTCAATGACCAGCTTATGACCTCACAGAAAATGCATTACGCGGGCATCCCACCTGGCCACTGATGGTGTCGGCTGCCTTGCCCCAATCGGTCATCTTGACACTCTCACATCCAGACAGACTGATGACCGTTCCGCCCAGCAAAGAGTTGCCAGCCTGATCCGGCGCCCCGGCATGCAAAACCAGCCGCAAATGACGCCCCAGATGCTATGGCAGTTCTGTTGGCGACAGCGGCGACACCGGCGACAACCCGCATAATCCGCATAATCCGTTGCCTGCAGCATGGCGACAGAAGTGGCGACTGTCGCCGTTGCAAGCTTCGCGTTTGGGCCTTGTTCGGCCAAGCCCATGCGGGCGGGAAGGCTCCGCATTCCCGCCCGCATGGGCTCACATTAAAATCCGACGAACGACCACCCGGCCATGGAATGCCACCGATTTCCAAGATCTTCCAGCGCTACCGATTGGCGCAGAGTCGCATCAAAAAGACTGTTGACCGCGAGCAGAGCGAGCGCTACACCAGAACCGTACCAGCGCTGTCCTCGACAGCACCCAGGTAGCCAGAACCTTTGAGGCTACGCCACATTGTGGTGGTTCTCCCCAAGTGCGATTAGCGTCCGGCGGCTCGCACGGTCGCAGCGATGTGATGGATGCCCAATCTTCCAGAATGCCCACTGCGGCAACTCATGCCCCCTCCTGGCTGCTCTGCAGCAACTTATCCGCTTGGCTATTTCTTGCGCCAACCTTTTGCCCGTCTCTTTGCCCCCTAAAGAGACGGGCGCATATCACACTGCTGCAGCCCTGCTCGCACGGGCCTTTGCGGCTTTCCCCCTCGTGACAATCGGCGTGACAAACACCGAATGCTCACTCGCCACAGCGATGCCGATGATGGTGCCGCAGCCCATGAAATGGACTGCACCTGACTGACAGTCAGGCATGCCCCGGTCATCGCTTCACTGCCTTCACCCGACTCAGGATCTCGCGGTGCCGGTTTCGTCAGCCAGTGCAGCCTCCACCCGCCCACCGCTATCGGTGTTCAGGAGGCCAGATCATGAGATGCCCAAGCTCCCGGCCGTAAGGAGCCGTCAGTCCCGCGTTAGTGGACAAACCTCACAGGTCGCAGGGGCCTTGATCCCTGATAACACTCAACAACCGTGGCGGGATGAGTGAGGACGAAGTCGATAATCTCAGGAGAATTGCGATGCAAGTGTGCGAAGCGTTCGAGCCACCACAACCATTGCTGGAATATCAACAGGCGCCACTGCCCTACCCGGTCGAAGCACTGGGGGATCTGTTGGGCCCTGCGGTCAAGCGGCTGGCCGAGGTGATCGGCGTGCCCTGCGCCATGGCCGCGCAATCGGTGCTGGCTACTGCTGCCCTGGTGAGCCAGGGTCATGCCAATGTCCAACTCGACGGTCGAACCTATCCGCTGTCCCTCTACCTACTGACGGTGGCGTCCTCGGGTGATCGTAAAAGCGCGGTGGATCAGCTGGCACTGAAGGCGGCGCGCGACTGGGAACGACAGCAGTGGACCCTGTATGCGGAAAAGCTCAAAGCCTATCGCGCAGCCACCAACATCATGGCCAAACCCAAAACCTCAACGGAGCGTGCCGAGGCGAAAGGCGGTGAACTGTCCGAGCCAGTTCCGCCGAGACTGATCATTGCCGAGCCCACCATTGAGGCCCTAGTCAAAAGTCTGTGCCATGGCTTGCCCAGCATGGGCTTGTTCAATGATGAAGGTGGACAGTTCTTGGGTAGCAGCACCATGAGCAAAGAGAATCTGCTCAAAGCGATCACCACCTTGTCGACACTGTGGGATGGCAGCCCTATCGACCGGGCCCGCTCTATGGCCGGAGAAAGCCTGCGCGCCTATGACCGCCGCCTCAGCCTGCATCTGATGCTGCAGCCCTACCTGGCCAACCAGTTGTTCAAAGACCGGGTAATCAATGGCCAAGGTATCCTCGGCCGTTGTCTGATCAGTTGGCCCGAGCGCCTGGCCGGCCAGCGGCTCTACAAGGCGATCGACCTGACCCGAGATGCCAAGGTCCAGCGCTACCAACAGCGGATCACCGCCCTGCTGCAAAAGCCCTGGTCACTTCACCAGGATGGCTCACTCAATCCCGCCACGCTCGAGCTGACCGCCCGTGCCCGTCGTGCCTGGATTGATATTCACGACACCATCGAGTGCCAGTCTGGCGAGTTCGGCGAGCTAGCCGGCGTCCAGCCTTTCGCGGGCAAAGCCCCGGCGAATGTGCTGCGCATCGCGGGCGTGCTGGCCATGGTTGAAGAGGCCAGTCAGTTGGATGAAGCACACATCCAGCGCGCCTCCACGTTGATGGATTACTACCTGGCCGAGATCCAGCGCCTGACCGAACAGGAGCCAGTCAATAGCCGACGCGAAGAGGCGGATCGGCTGTTGCGCTGGCTGGTGCAGAAAGGCTGGACCCACTTCAGCATCCGAGACGTCAATCGCAACGGCCCTCGTTTTGCCCGCAAGAGCGCTGACCATACCGCCTCTTTATTGGTCGTACTGATCACTCATCGCTGGCTGAGCAGTCGCGATGGAAGAACCTTCGAGGTACGCCATGTTCCGCCTCAATGACGCGGTGCGCCGCTACCAAGCGCAACATCAACCACAACCTGAATCGAGGTGTGTCGCCGCCTCTGTCGCCACCCTGTCGCCACGCGCCAGGCCAGAAACGACGCGGGTTGTCTCCACTGTCGCCGCTGTCGCCACACCACCCTTGGACCCTGCCCTCCTCGCCCGGCTGATCGAGCAACTGCGTGAGGAAGGGGCACTGCTGCAACACCACGAGAACACCCTCCTGATCCGCCCGACACACTGGCGGCAAGTGGACAGGCTCAGCCCCCACTGGAAAGCCCTGCTGCTCTTTCTGCAAACAAGCGAAAACGGTGAAAATAATGGCTCTGGTCAGTCGGCGTGATGGTCGCAACTTTGGCTACGGCCGCCATCTGAGCTACGCCGGCCCACAAGCGCTAAAGGATCTGTTTGCCGGCGGCCACTTCGCCACGGTCAAAGCGCATAGCGATCGCTGGCAAGCGTTCGTGCGCTGGTGTCGATCAGAGGATGGCCCCGGTTACAACGATGCGCGTCAGATCGATCGACGGACGCTGCAAGACTACGTCGCGTATCTGCGCCAGCAGATCCAGCAAGGTGAACTCTGCATCGCTACCGCGCAGAACCGCCTGAGCAGCGTCAACCGCACCCTCGCTGCGCTGCGCGGTGATCAGGACGTGAGGATCGCAAGTCCGAGCCAGGCGTTGGGACAGAAGCGCTCGAGCGTACGCACCCGCGCGCCGGATGGCCAAGACTACCAACAGGTGCGGCGAGTGATTGAGGTGCTTGGCAAACAGCAACACGATCGGGTGGCCGCGATTGTCCTATTGGCCCGAGCAACCGGCATGCGCCTGCGCGAAGCAATCCTAGCTGACCTGCCACGACTGCAAAGCGAAGCCGAACACTTAGGTCGCATCAACATCCAGGACGGCACCAAAGGCGGTCGCTCAGGCGCTTCCGCACCGCGATGGATCGTGGCCAATGAAGAGGTGAAGGCGGCACTGCATTTGGCTCGTCATGCCTCGCCGACCCGCAGCCGCAACTTGCTGACCCGAGACGAAAGCTACGCCGCGTTCCTGCAACAGACGGTGCTCCCCACCCGCGAAATACTGCATGAGCATGGGCTAAAGGGTTTCCATGAATTGCGAGCGGCCTACGCGTGCGAACGTTACGAGCAGCTCACTGGGCACGCCGCACCGGTCAATGGCGGTCACTGCTATCGCATTGACCGCGACCTTGATCAGCAGGCGCGGCAACAGATCAGCGTGGAGCTCGGACATAACCGGATCGATGTGGTTTCGGCCTACATTGGAGGTCGAGCGTGAGCAAGCCGTTCGATATGGCGCTGTTCCTGAGCGGCGTACTGACTGGCTCGAAGGCGACTCAGCAACGACACCTGCGGCAAGCTCGGATCATACAAGCGGCTATCCAACAGAGATGGCAGCGAGACAATCCCTGGAGTTGGCAGCTTAAGCATGTCCATTGGTTTTTAGCTCACCACCTCCAGGCTCATTCTGATGCAACCCGGTATTACTATCACCTCACTGCTCTGGTGATTTGGAAGCGAATGGGCAAAAGCCAGTTATTGCTGATCGGTTTCCGTCACCGTGACCTGGCCGTTCATTAGCATGGGCAGTAACCAGTCGCGAAGCTGAATGAGTTGCTGATTTTCTTTGGTGTTGTTGGCGATTTTCTCGAACGCGGGCTCAGCGAATTCTGCAAATTTCTCGATCAGATTCTTCGGCGGAATTGCCAGCTTGGTCAGTTCAATATCATTCGAGACAATAGAGTCGAAGACAGAGCCGGAGGATTTAACTTGTAGATGATGGATCAATTCTTTGGCGAGAAAAAACAGAAATGAGTGACTGACCCCTGGCTTGGCTCGCAGAGCGTAGCAGGATTGATTCATCGCCATATCGACTCCAGCCAGCACCAGCTTGCCGACGGATCCACGTGCCGTAATGAAAACGGTATGTTTACCAAACAGCTTGGTGCTACTACTCTTCAGGCCTTCCAAAGTGATGTAATCTGCCGTCGAAAATTTGAAGATGACACCGTCCGCATCGGTTGGAGTGAAAAAGGGAATATCTCCGCCCCAATATTCAGGTTTCTTTTTCGTGGGCGTACCGCCGCCAAGTAGATCAGCGACAGCCAGAATACTTGATTCTGTCCACCCGCACGGAATCTCACGTTTCAGTATGGTGTTGTAGACCATCCTTCCACCGGAGATTTTGTAGGGATTGCCGTTAACGTCGGGAAAATCAAACTGCGAAAACCAATAGTCGTACAGAGTCTTGGCCATCGATTCAAGCTCAGCGTTGATGCGATTATTGCAATCAATTTTAGAGTCGATGACAAATAGGACGCGGGCGATCTCGCTTTGCTTCGATTTATCTATATCAGGAAAAACAATTTCCTTAGCAGCACCAATATTAAAATGTTTTTGTATAGCACCAACAAGCTGGCCTTTTACTTGAGATCCGGTAATTGAATTTATGTAATAGGACACGAAATACGGATCAAGTTTTTCTCCGCACTTTATAATCACCAAATCGGAGCAATTTGCCTCTTCGAGAAAATCCGGTATAACACATGACGCCCCAGGCTTCCCCGTTCTAACAACAACCACATCCCCCGGACTTATAGCTGATTTCTTAATTTTTTCATGAAATTTCTTTGATACAAACTTTAGATCAGATGGATCAAACAAAAACGGACGAACATTCAACGAGCGTAGAAATGGAATTCCGCTATCGACGTACTCGCATGCCATCGACCCTACGTAACCAACGGTTATTTTTTCTGCTAGCTCTCCGAGGGGCTTACTTTTTTTGGCCAACATTTACATAAGCCCCAACGATTTTATTTTCGAAAATATTTGCGTCTCCAGAGACTTGGACTCAGAAAATAAGCCGTCTAGATTTTTACTAAACCCTTGTAGCTTTTCGCGGAACTGGCTCGGCGTCAAATCGGCGTACTCTATGTTCACCTCAAAGTACTGACCGGCACCGAAGCTGTAATTTTTGGTAGCGATCAGCTCATAGTTAACTACTACCGAAAAATCTTTTATCTCCTTCTTTCCATTAAAGGCGACGATAATTTGATCCTCTTCGGACTCGGAAAGGAGGGTTTTCTGGTTCTTACCGTCCTTGACTTTGGTACCAAGACCGGATGCGTCGATCAGAACCACTTCATCTTTATTAGCGGCATCAATGAACAAAATTGACACATTAGTTCCAGTTGTGGCGAAGATGTTGCTGGGCATGGAAACTACGCCAGCTAGCATTCTATTATCGACCAAATGCTGGCGAATTTTCTTGTCTATACCGCTCTGCGCAGTAATAAAGCCCGTGGGCACGACCACAGCGGCTTTGCCGCCTGGCTTGAGCGAATGGATGATATGCTGTAGAAACAGCTGATAGATAGCCATCTTGTCGACAGCTTGCTTAGGGACGCCCGGTACTCCGGCGAAGAAACGCTCCTGATATTCCCTAGTGTCCAGCTCATTACGGAAATCACTGAAATCCATCTTGAACGGTGGATTGCTGACAATGTAATCGAATTTTTTAAGCGCCTTACCCTCCCGATGATAAGGGTGAAGCATGGTGTTACCCTGGATGATGTGAGGTATGGAATGTACTAGGTTGTTGAGGATTAAATTTAGACGCAGTAGGCTTGATGATTTTTGCGAAATATCCTGCGAGTAGATGCTGCAACGTTGCTCACCGATAGCGTGGGCAATATTCATCAAAAGAGTGCCGGAGCCAGCGGAAGGGTCGTAGCAGCTCACATTCCTGATTTTGCCACGCACATTAAGCGGTACCAGGATGGCAGCCATAATCTTCGCCACCGAGTGTGGCGTGTAGTACTCGGCGTATTTACCGCCACTGTTGCTGTTATAGTCTTTTATCAGATATTCGAAAAGCGAGGCGTAAAAGTCGTATTTCTGAGTAAAGATACGCTCGAAGCTAAACTCCACCAATTTGTTAATTAGCGCACGGCAGAAGTCGTCGCGTTTTGACGGGTCGGAAATGTATTCGCTGACGCGATCAAACAGCGTGACCTTGGCTCCTCCATCGGTTTTCACCGCAAAGATATCATTGTTGGTAATGGCTATGTCACGCAGGGTGTCGTCAAACAGTTTTGCAAACTCAGGCTCGTTCTGCCTACCAAACAGATGGGCGAGAAAGTGCTCCGGCTTCAGGCGGGCGGTATCCGCCCCCATCTGCAGTTGCAACATTTCGAGTTCGTCAGTAGTAAGGCTGGTAATGGCCTGTTCCCAAGTGAGCGCTTGACTTAACTCGGGACGAATTTTCTTGGCTTCGAAGGTAAATTTGTCATTGAGGAACTTATAAAGAAAGACCTGGGTGATGATCTTGAATTCGTTACCATCGTTGCCCAGACCATAGGCAGCGCAGATGGCCTTAAGACTGTCGATCAGACGTCGAGTGCGTTGTTCAAATTCCTGCGTTACCACGTACGTGTTCCTATTCGGGTGCCTGAGGCAAATTCATTTATGTACTCGGCCACCACCAACTGATTGATGGTGTGGGAAGCAGCTGGGGTGAGCTGGATTTTCTGGCGGTTTTGGAACTCGCCAATCACCAGTGGCATCATCATCCGCACGAAATAGCTTTCGTTGTTCACAAGCTGGGTATTCTGCAACACCTGCTCATCGGCCTGCTGTTTGACGCCTGAAAGCGCTTCAAATAGACGACGCTCGGTTTGGGTGAGATCGCCACGCTCGTTCAGGCGCTTGTGGATGCGAGTGTATTTGGCATCGCCCTGGTACTTAGCGCGGAGCTGGTTGTTTTGCCGGTTTAGCTCTTTGACCTGGTCATGAATATCCCTAAGCGCGCCTATGTTGGCAGTCATTTCCTCTTGAGTGACTTCGTTGAGCTTCTTTTTCTTGAACAGTAGCTCCAGCGCTTCTCTGAGAGTAATGAACTTGGGGTCTTGCTGGTCGAAATTGTCAGCCAGAGCCTCGCGAGTCTGTCGCAGGGTGTTTTTGAGCTTGTCAGCCAGAACCAACTCATCTTCTCGGACCTTGGTGAACATGAACAGCACATCTTCCAGCGCGAGGTTGAGCAGATTACTGGTATCAGTACTGGATTCGATGCTCTCTTTCAGGTTGAGCAGGTCGAGGTGGTTACAGGTTTCTCGGTAGAGCTGGTTGAGCTTCTGGAAATCAAGCTGCTGTAGAAACTCGTAATCACCCTGCAGGCGGATCAGGTTGTAGAGGCTGCGGGCGTCAGCCAGCGCCTTCTTGAGCGCCAGAACCGTGGCTCGATCCTGGATTTGGGTGACCTGCCTCGAAAACTCTTCGGCATTTGCGATGTTGAAGCTAAACAGGATGTCCTTGATCGCTTCGATTTCCTCGGCGATTTCTTCAGCGGATTTGAACAGATTTGAATAGTGTTCGACCTCATCGCCGAGCTCTGCCTGCAGCTCGTCAAAATAGGCCCTGTTGGTGGCGTCGAACTCCTGGCGAATATCGGCGAAATCGACCACGTAACCGTAGCGAAAATCTTTGTAAGTACGATTGACGCGGGTTAGCGCCTGCAGCAGGTTATGCGAGCGGATCACGCGGCCGAGGTAGAGCTTTTTCAGGCGCTTGGCATCGAAGCCAGTGAGTAGCATGTTGTAGACGAACAGCAGGTCAATCTTGCCCGCCTTGAAGTCTTCCACCCATTGCTTGCGCTCTTCCTTGCTGCCGACGTCGTGCAGGATCAGTGCAGCACTTGTGATGCGGTTCTCTAGCAGTCTACGCGCGGCATAACTGTCGGGCCGCGCGGCAGCGATCAAGACCTGTGAGGAGTCCTGCAGGTTATGGCTGGGCTGACCGTGTTTGGCATAAACGGCGTTGAAGATTTCAAACATCTGCCGGGCCTGCTCGGCGCTATCGCAGATCACCATACCGCCGATGCTCGCGTCGGCCAGCACACCGCGGCTCTTTTCGAAGTCACGCACGATGTATTCGAGCATGGGCTCGACGAACTTCGAATGGGCGTAAATGAGCTTGCGGTCGATGTCGCCCTGTTGCAGCTCTACGGCGGCCAGCGCTTCCTGAAGGACAAGCTTGTAGTTGGTAGCAATTTCTTCGCGGATCAGCCTCAGGGTATAGCCGTCGGCTATGGAAGCATTGTAGTAGTACTTGTGGATGTAGTCGCCGAACAAGGCGCGGGAATTGTAGTCGTCACCTAGCAAAGGGGTGCCGGTAAGGCCAATCTTAATGGCAGTGCGGTCCGATTGGCTCAGGTTGGCGAGGAAGCTACCCTGCGGGTTGTAGCTGCGATGCACCTCATCAAGGAAGTAAACACGCTGGATGTTGACATCGTAGTCCTCAGTACGCACCACGTCCGGGTCATCCTGGAATTTCTGGATGTTGACCACGGTGATCTCTGACCTGCCGCTGTGGTTGTGCAGCACCTGGGTGGACTTGATGTCTCGAGCGAAGGCTTCACGACTGTCGATGCTGTGTACGATCAGCCCCCGCCCAGTAAATTCGCGCTGTGCCTGGGTAAGCAGATCGAGCCGGTCGACAATGAAATAGAACTTGGGGATGATGCCCTGGCGCTGGAAGTAGTCCGTCAGAAAGCGGGTATTGTAATAGGCAAGCGCGGTTTTACCGCTGCCCTGGGTGTGCCAGATGATGCCCTTGCGTACGCCTGCATCGAGCTTTTTCTCAATTGCCTTAGTGGCGAAAAGCTGCGGGTAGCGCATGACGTGCTTTTGCAACCCGTCAGCCTCGTTGACATAGACGAGCGCAAAACGCAGCAGAAACGCCAGCCGTTGTCGGCTGAACAATGACGTGCATATGCGGTTGGTCGGTGCATCGGGATCTTTGTTACTGAGAAACTCAGGGCTGTGCTTGATGACGTTGAGATTGTTGTCGCGCAGCACTGCGTTCTCGACGTCGTCATCTTCTGCAACCAGCAGCTCGGCCAAATTCAACGCTTCCTCTTCACGGAAGTAGTTGAAGATTGGCAAGTCATAAGAAGGGCTAGCATAGAAAGCACCTTCGATTGGCTGCGGCGAGCCGTCTTCATACTCCATGTTGTTGGAGAAGACCATCAACTGGGTGATATTGATGAAGCGACGGAACCGCAGATTGCGACAGCGCGTGATGATACGGTTACGCTCGGCCAGCACACCTTCGCGGTTGTTGGGCTTCTTGACCTCGATAAAGGCCAGCGGCATGCCATTGATAAGCAGGGTGATGTCGGGCCGGAACTCATCATCACCATTTCGACATGGAAGCTCGGTCACAACGTGAAAACTGTTGTTATCGAAATTCTCGAAGTCGATCAGCCTGATGCCAGAGCGCTCGGTGAGCTTGTCGTAGAAAGCCTTGCCGAGATCTTCGTTGTCCAGCAAGAGCTTAACTTCAGCCAGCAGGCGATCGATGTCGTCGGCTTCCACACCAGGGTTGATTCTGGCCAGCGAAGAACAAAAAAGCGCCGGAAAGATATTGGTTTGCTCATCCCAGAAAGCCCCCTTTAGCGAGAGGTAGCTGTAGCCCAGGCGAACCAGATGCAAGATGCATGGGATCTTGACGCGCGAATCTTCACTGAAAACCATCAGGTGTGCTCTCCCTTAATACAATGCGCTAGCTGTGTTGCACCACGATGTCAGAGGCATCATCCGCCCCACCAGCCCGCACCCATTCGTCCACCTCGGAGAGCTGGAACTTCCAGAGTCTGCCAATGCGATGAGCCGGCATGCCCCGTCGCTCACGCCAGCGATAAACCGTGTCTTTGGCCACTCCTAAATGAAGGGAGACCTGCTCAGCTGTGACCCAAGGCTCGGTACTCATAAAACAACCTGACACGCTTATAGTCGATTAAAATCGGCTGAAGTCTACCAGTGCGAGCTACTCTCGCACAGGCCTGAAACTGGCCCTTACAGCCACCAACGCCAAGTACTAGGGGGGGAGCCCCCACAAGACGACCGCTACAGATGCTCACCCACCATACTTTGATTGGAAAGCGGGAAGAATTAGGCCGTTGGATTGGTGACCTCGGCTGGCTCGCCTCGCCTTAAGCGATGCCGGGAGCAAGCCGGGCGGCGTGGATTACTTCTACACCGGAAAAACTCGACGAGGGATGTCCGTGTATTGGGAGGTATTCTTCGTCCATCGAAGAGCAGCATATCCGGCGATTAGACGATGGCCGACCCATCGCGGATCTACCGTTGGCGGCATTCCAATCTGGTTAGCCAAGAGCAGCCGTCCCATTAAGTCTATGAGCTCCTCGGAGTTGATGAACCTCCCCCCGTAACCATGATACGACCGACCGCTTTTGAACCATGCAAATCCTTCGAAATCCTCATCGAGGAACGGCCTGAGTTTGGAAAGGTGAGCCGCCGCCGCCGTTGACAGATCAATCATTGGAATATGCTTGATTTCGCCATTCAGCATTTTTACTCTGGAATGAATCGCTACCTCCGCTCCTGCCGGACAGCTTTTTATTAATCTCTCCATATAAATCAAGTCCAAAAAATTCTCTACCCCAACGGTCACCACATGCCTTGTATCGGTCAATGATTGAGGTAGGTAGTGATAGAAGCTTAACTCTACCGCCTCAACTGGCTGGGAATTTAAGACAACCATCGCCGCCACATGCCAGTAGGGATGATCCTTGGAGCGTAATATCACAATTTTATTCCAGACAGAGTTTGATAGGTATCAATCGAGAAGTCATCTGTCATACCGGAAATGAAATCAGTAACCAGATGAGCCCTCAGCACCCATTCTTTTACATGGAAACTTTCGTCTCTAGAGAGCCTGGCCAGATCATCACGATAAGCCTGAATATATCTTTTTGGAAAGAGTGATAACAATTTAGATTCGATAACAATCTTATGACCTTTCTCATCTTTCTTTTGACCATCCAAAGCCAGAGCAAAACGCCCCTCGCCAATTTTAAGGATGCACGAGAATTGCTCAAGCAAGCCAGATATTGCCTTATAGCCAGCCAGCTCAATCTTCTGGACGCTCTCGTGGCAGTATACCCGGTCCCGGCAATAATCTTTCAAAAGCTCGAGAATTTTTCCGTAAGCCGACTCCGCAGAAATTAACGAGGACATCGCCCCGCTCAGCACCTCGTCATGATGGATGATGTACTGTTCCGCAGCATGATTAACCAACGCCCGATTCAGGTTTGTACGGAAATCCGTGAACGTATATGGCTTCCCATCTGGTTTCTCACCATTGGCGGCGTTAGTAAGCGCCGCTGTGATGATACTTGAGAACTCTAATTTATCGTAACCAGCGCTCCGCCATTGGCTGTCGATATCAGACAATGCAGAAGACTGGTTCAACAACCCCTTTTCAATCGAGTCTTCGAGATCACTGATACAGTAAGCGATATCATCAGCAGCCTCCATGATATATGCAAGAGGATACCGCTGCGGGCTATTGTAGCCGAACTCTCGCCAGACACTCTCGACGATGTCTACCTCCGTCGAGAAGTAACCACACTTTTTAACAAACGGAGAGTAAACTTCTTCCGGCTTAATGCCGCTGGTACGCACATACTTCAGGTAGGCTGCTAACGTGGTTTTGGTTAGATTCAAACCAAACTCATCATTATTCCGCTGGAGCTTAGTGACAATCCTTATCCCTTGGGGATTGCCGTCAAACTCAATAAAATCAGCAAGCGCTTGGTTTTTATATGTCTCAGCCCCCGCTACACCTGACGCTTCAAACGCGCATTTCAGCGCATCTACACCATTAATCTTGAACCACTCAGAAATTGCGAACTCACCGAAATGGCCAAATGGAGGATTTCCAATGTCATGCATCAAGCACGCCGTCTCGACGAATGTTGTCAAAGCAGCACATTCCTCTTTCTCGGCAAGCTTCTTCTCCATAAGCTGTATGGAAATCTGATCAGCAATGTAACGGCCAACCTGAGCAACTTCTAAGGAATGCGTCAACCGGCTCCTCACCGAAGCGTTGGACTCCATCGAAAAGACTTGTGCCTTTTGCTGGAGCCTCCTGAAAGCCGGACAGAACAAAAGCCGTCCCCTGTCGCTTTCAGCCTCCAATAAAATATGACGATCGGAAACTTCGGAGGTTCGGAATCGAGTATTTGAAAGAATCTTGGTGTATACGGTAGTCACGATGCGTCCTAGCTGGCTTGGTAATTATGAAAGTTGAACATCGTTGAACCCTGGCGCAGAGCCGGTAGAGCTCGCTTGCCTCACAGCAGATCAGAGCTGATGCCTGAATGAAACGTTGCTCATTTCCCCGGCGCTAATTCTGAGATGCCCTGCCTGGAGTGAGCCTGCCGTCACGGTCACGCCATTCCCAGATGCCTACACGCGAATGTATCCGCCAAGCGTTAGCGCGAGCAAGCTGAGTAAGCTCACATGTGCTGGAGCGACGTATGTGCGTCGGTGCAACGGACGAGAGGCAACGTCAAAAGCACCTAGAAACCGAAATGTAGGATATGGCTTCAGAGGATGGACGCCCAACAACCGTAGACTCCGCCTTCTGGTGATTCGATTCAACGAAGGAGGCGCATAGGCCTGATTGAATCGTCCCTTGTTTCGTAGACGGGATGGCTCGCCGCTGTGGTCAGTTATTTACCAATTATGATTACGAAGCGAGCTGGTCAACTCCGTTCCAATCGGTAGTCAGATCGAATTCAAACGGGGTGGGCAAGTGGCGTGCGATTTCGCATGGTATTCCAATTGGTATTCCCGGCAAAAACAAAACAAAAAATTATTCATATAAATCAATATGCTACCTAACAGATTCAACTTACCCCGGCCCACCAACTCTCAACGACAAAGCCCGCCTAGTGCGGGCTTTGTCGCATCTGACCGTCCCACTCCAGCGCTTACCGCCGAAAACCAATCCCCCGACACACCCGATCAATGCTCATGCCGATGATGCACATCCGGGAAATGTGCATGACTGTGCCGCATCGGCGTATGCACATGCGGATGGCTATGCGGCGCCACCCCATCCCACTCAAACCCATGCGTATGCTGGTGATGCTCATCGTGTGTATGCCGATGATCATGCTCAAGCGGTTCGTGCTGATGCTCATGAGCATGGTTTTCCATCAGATGAATCGATACCCCGAAGACCATTAATGCGGCCGCGAGCAGGAACATCAGCGATACCGACTCGCCGAGCAGCAGAATCGAGATGCCTGCCCCCAGGAATGGTGCGGTGGAAAAGTACGCGCCGGTGCGCGCGCTGCCCAATCCGCGCAGGGCGAGGACGAACATAACCAGGCTGACGCCGTAGCCGAGAAAGCCGACCAGCATGATCGGCACCAGCGAGCTGGCGGCGGGCAGTTGCGTGCCGATGAACAAGGCCAGGGCGCAGTTGACCAGCCCCGCCACCAGGCCTTTGCTACCGGCGATGAACAGTGCATCCGAGGCAGAGACTTTGCGCGTCAGGTTGTTGTCGATGGCCCAGCAAAAGCAGGCGAAGGCGACAGCCAGCGGCCCGCTCCAGTCATGCGCCGACATCGCCTCCTGCGGCCATGACAGCACGACACCGCCGGCCACGATGGCAAGCATGCCGATCACGATGCGCCGGTCGGCGCTCTCCTTGAACACCACCCACGCCAGCAGTGCCGTGAGCACCGATTCCAGATTGAGCATCAGTGACGCGCTGGCGCCGGACGTTCGGGTCAAACCGAACATCAGCGCCACCGGTGCCAGCACCCCGCCGAAGCCGATGGCGCCGATCAGCCACGGCCATTCACCATTTTGAAGCCCGCAAGGCTGCCAGCCTCGATCGCGGGCAAAACGCAGGACGGTCAAGCCCAGACCGCTGCCCAGATAGAGCAAGCCGGCGAGCAGAATCGGCGAAGTCTGTAGCCCCAACAATTTGGCGAGTGGCGTACTGGCGCCGAACAGCGCCGCCGCAATCAAAGCGTAGAGAACACTCATATTCATGATGGGAACACTCGCTCGGGGCGATGGAATACCGGCAGTCATCATCGCGCAACACAGGTGAGAATTGTGTGAACAGCTCCCTGAAGATCGGACATCCAGGAAGCCGAGACCAAACAGGCGTAACCCGAATACCGCCAAGAAGCCCGGCTGAATGCCGGGCTTTTTTATGTCTGCGCTGTTGCCCACATCGTGCAACGTCTGCGGATAAACCCCCAAAGCACTTCTACACTCACACCGCCCCCACTGCCACGACGAGTCCCCATGACCACCCTCCAAGACCGCATGAAGCAAGGCAAGGACGCGCGCAAGCAATGCTCGCGCGGTTCGCAGGCGACCACCGGCAAGATGAATCGCGATCCGATTCCGCTGATCAAGGCCTCAAGCCAGGGCCGCGTCGCGTCGTTGGTGGAGCTGCGTTATGGGCGGATGCTGGTGTCGCCCTTCACTTTCTTTCGCGGTAATGCGCTGGTGCAGGCGCATGACTTGTCGGGCACGGCGAACATGGGGCTGGTCGGGCCGATCTGTGGTGATGCGCATTTGATGAATTTCGGTGAGTTTGCCACGCCGGAGCGCAATCTGTTGTTCAGCGTCAATGATTTCGACGAGGCGCATCCCGGCCCCTGGGAATGGGATGTGAAGCGCCTGGCAGCAAGTTTTGTGGTGGCGGCGCGGGATCTGCGCCATGGTGAGTCGGTTGAAGAGGACGTCTGTCGGCAGATGGTCGGCGCCTATCAGGCAACGGTGTTGGAGTGCGCCGAACAGAGTGCGCTGGAAACCTGGTACGAATCGATCAAGTACGAAGACTTGCTCGATCAGGCGCGCAAAAGCGCGCTGGAACATGTGCAGCGTGCCGTCGAAAAAGCCGAGCGGCGGACCCATGCCGAGTTGCTGCCGAAAATCAGTGAGCGCGACGCCAACGGGCGGCTGATCATTCGCGACGACCTGCCGGAAATTTTCCACCTGCACAAGAACACCACGCTGCTCGACGCCGATGATGACTGGTTGCGGCTGGCGGACTGGCGGCCGTTGTTCGACACGTTCATGCGGGATTACCGAACCACGCTGCAGGCTGACCGGCGGGAATTGCTGTCACGGTTTCACGTGCAGGACCTGGCGTTCAAGGTGGTGGGTGTCGGCAGCGTCGGCACGCGGTGTCTGGTGGCGTTGCTGACCGACGATCAGGAGTTTCCGTTGTTTCTACAGTTCAAGGAAGCGCGGCGCTCGGTGCTCGCGGATTATGTGAAAGCCAAATCCCGAACCCGCCATGAAGGTCAGCGTGTGGTCGAAGGACAACGCCTGATGCAGTCGGCCAGTGATCTGTTTCTCGGGTGGACCACCGGCCCCAACGGTCGGCATTTCTATGTGCGGCAATTGCGCGACATGAAGACTTCCGCCGAGCTGGAAAACTTCGACGCCGAAACGTTCGCCGCTTATGCCCGGGTCTGCGGTCGCGCCCTGGCCCGCGCTCACGCCAAGGCCTCGGGCAATGCGGCGCTGATCAGCGGCTACATCGGCAAAGGTAATGCCTTGGCCGACGCGCTGTTCAAATATGCGCGCAGTTATACCGCGCAGAACGAACGCGACTTCGAACGCTTTCAGGAGGCCTGTCGCAAGGGCCGCCTGCGGGCACGTTCGGAAGCCGATTTTGCCGCGGATCACTTGCCTTGAAGGGTTCCAGCGCCGTCGCCGCCGAGATGAATTTTTCTTCACTGCTCCGGTTCGATCAACACGGTACAGTCCGCTCGCTCATTCAAGAAACTACGGTTCGCCCGCGCTCTCCCGCGGGCTTTTTTTTGCCCGTCGTTCGGCGCCGAAGCGATACACCCAAGTGTCCTGCACGCCATGCTGTGGCGACTGCCGCGCCCGCCGGTGAACCCTGATCAGCGCAAACCCCGCCGCTTCAGCCAGACGCTGACTGCGGGTGTTGGCCGATGAGGTGGTCAGGTAAAAGGTGAAATCAGGCCAGCGCCTGACCAATTGCGTCAGCACTTCGCGCATGTAGCCCTTGCCGGCAAACGCGCTGTTGGCCCAATAGCCGACGACGTAGCGCTGGCGCCGACGCGGTATCAGACCGATGCAGCCAACGACGGCTCGACCGTCTTCGGTCACGATGAACAGCCGCCGCTCACCGGACTCGCTGGCGAAATCTTCCCGTGCTTGCAACATCGACGACAGTGCCCGCTCTTCACTGGTATGTTCGACCGCCCACTCCAGAAAGGGCGCATGCTCGCGGTAACTGGCGTTCAACGCCTCGCGCACCGGGGTGACCAGCGCGGGGTCCGGCGAGCGAACACGCAGCGCCAGCCCGTGCACCGTCAATGCAAATTCCATTGCTTGTTCCTCCAATTGCAGAAATGCCGCACTCGATACCACCCTGTGCACTCAACCAGAGAAATTTACAGGGCGCCAGCGCGGTTAATGCCGATCAGTTAAACGAACTCAATGCTCAAAGCCACGAAGATCAATTGTGGGAGCGGGCTTGCTCGCGAAGACGTCGGCCCAGCAAACATTGATATTGACTGCCCCACCGCTTTCGCGAGCAAGCCCGCTCCCACAGGGGATCTGCGCTTAACTGATCGGCATTAGCCAGTGCGGTTTGTTTTTTTCCACCCTGTGGGCAATCCTGTCCCTGACCTTGCCAACCGGAGCGCCCGATGTCACTGCTGAGCCTGCCCTGCCAACGTCTGACGCTCGCCATCCTGGCCCCCGGCCAGGCCGAACTGGAAAGTGACTTCTATGCACGCAACCAGCGCCACCTCGCGCCTTGGTCGCCGATTCGCACCACCGAATACTTTTCCACCGAACAGATTCGCCGACGCCTCGAGGTTCAGGCCAGTGCCTACGAGGCCGGGCTGGCGATGCATTTCGCCCTGCTGACGCCGGACGGCCAACAGATGATCGGCGCGTGCAACTTCAGCGGGATCATTCGCGGTGCGTTTCAGGCCTGTTATCTGGGTTATCACATCGACCACGCACATCAGGGCCAGGGCCTGATGCAGGAAGGCCTGGAAGCTGGCATCGGCTACATGTTCGACACCCAGAACCTGCACCGGATCATGGCCAACTACATGCCCGGCAACGAGCGCAGTGCACGCCTGCTGGAGCGCCTGGGTTTCGAGCGCGAAGGCTACGCCAAGGCCTACCTGAACATCGCCGGCCGCTGGCAGGACCATGTGCTGACGGCGCTGGTCAATTCGTTGTTCGAGACGCCGGACCAGCGCTGGTCGCGCCGATTAGCGTGAGTTTCACAATTTGTTAAGCATTGGCGAAGTATGCTCAGGGTTCCTGCCCTTTCCGGTTGCCTGAAACCCATGCCGCGTGCCGCCACTTCGCTGTTTCTACTTGCCGCCCTGCTGTTCTTTTTCGCCCTGGGCAACCACCAGTTGCAAGGCTCCACCGAGGCCCGCGTGGCCGGGATCGCCATGGAGATGCACCTGGACGATGACTGGGTGACGCCGCGCCTGTTCGGCGAGCCCTTTCTGGAAAAACCACCCCTGAGCCTGTGGCTGGACGCCGGCGCCATGCGCGTGTTCGGTGTTTCGCCGTGGGCGGTGCGGCTGGCGTCGGCGGTGGCCGGGCTGCTCAGCGTGATGCTGCTGTACGGCATGCTGCGCCGCTTCGGACGGCCGAAAGCGGTCGCGTGGACGGCGGGGATTCTGCTGGCGACCATGGCCAGCTACTGGAGCAACGTGCGCGGGGTCGGCGAGGATGCGCTGCTGGCGCTCGGCGTGACCACGGCGCTGCTGGCGTTCTTTCAGGCGCAACGCGCACCGAACGCGGGCAACTCGCTGCTGTTTATCGTCGGGATTGCCATCGCCACCTTGAGCAAAGGCGTGCTCGGACTGGCAATGCCGGGGGTGGTGATTTTCGCCTATCTGCTGGCCGACAACCTGATCGACAAACGCCTGAAGATCGGCGCCTGGCTGCGTCCCGGCCTGCTCACGGCCGTGGGCCTGATTCCGTTGCTGATCTGGCTCGCCGTGCTCTATCAGCGCGGAGGCTCGCACGCCGTCGCTGAAGTGCTGCTGACCAACAGTGTCGGTCGCTTCAGCGGCTCGTTCGTCGAAGCCGGCCACTACGAGCCGTTCTACTACTACCTGGCCAAACTGCCGGAAGCGTTCCTGCCGTGGAACATTCTGGTGTACCTGGGCCTGTGGCATTTTCGCAAGGAACTGAAAGCCAACCGTTACCTGCTGTTTTTCAGCCTGTGGATCGTGGCGCAGTTCATCATGCTGACGCTGGCCTCCAGCAAGCGCACGGTGTACCTGATGTCGATGACCCCGGCCGCTGCGGTGATTGCCGCCGAGTACGCGCGGGTGCTGTTCGATCGCTTGCAGGCGCATGAAACGGCCAACCGGTTTATCGGAAAAGTCGCCCGCCATCGTCAGGCGATTGCTGCTGGCTTGCTCACCGTGGTGATCGCCAGCTACCTGGGCGCCGCACAGTGGGCCTTGCCCAACGCCGATAAGGAACTGTCGTTCCTGCCGCTGACCGAACACATTCAAACCCTGCAAGCCAACGGCCAGCAGGTGGCGCTGTTCCAGGCCAATGAGCGGGTCGGCGGCGCCAGCGTGTTCTACACACAGCGCGTGCTCAAAGGGCTGGATACCGACGCGCAACTGCACGAATTCCTCAGCGCCTCACCGTCGAACGTCGCGGTGATCTCGGCAGACAGCGAACCCGCCGCGCCACTCAAAGTGCTCAAGACCATGATGGTCGGACGGCAGGCGTACTACTTCGTCGGCTACTGAAACCCTAAACGCCAGACAATAAAAAACCCGCCGTCACTGGCGGGTTTTGTTTGTGCTGACGGGATGGAAACGTCAGTTCATCGGGTGGTGACTGAGTGCCAGTCAGAGGCTTCGATGAAACCCAGCATGCGCGGGGCCGCTTTATTCGCGGCGGAAATGAACAGCGAAGAACCATAGCCAGGGTCGGAAACCGGTACGTCCAGGTCCTTTTCCAGCTCCGCCATGCATTCGCTGTGGGTCACCAGGATCAGATTGCGGCCCGGGAGCTTGTGCGCCAGCGCTTCCTGCAAGATGCGGCCCTTGCAGCTGATCAGCCAGTCTTCGCCGGTGGCCGCACGGTTGAACATGTAACCGGCGGTCTGCACGGTGCGCAACATCGGGCTGTTATAGATATCGGCGTGGTCCAGGCCCAGATGCTCGAACTGCGCGCCGACACTGACCGCAACGCTGCGCGAGCGGTCGGTGATGCCGTCATCGCCGCTCAGGCACGGCGCCGGGGAGTGGTCGCAGCGCTCGACATGACGCACCAGCACAATCATGTCGCCCTTGGCCCACCCGGCCGCCAGCGCCTTGGCACCGGAGACGTTGCCATGGGCCAGGTCCGGCACCGCTGCCGGGGCGAGCAGCCACAGGGTCAGCGGAATCACCAGCAGCAAGGCGCCGAGCACGACCCAGGTATTGCGATATCGGGTCAATCCGCTCAGGGAGATCGAGCGTTTGACGCCGAACAGACTCAGTCTCAATTCCACATCGGGCCGCCTCGCCGGCATGCATCACAGTCAATACGATGCGGCGAGGGTAGAGAAGCGCACGTAAGTGGTCGGTGAAACGATTGTGAAAAAAGTCTTGAGGAGCCTTGTTACAAATTCCGTCGGACAAAATCCTTTCAGCTCTCGTGTTTGCGGCCGATACAGTCCTGCTAACACCCTTGCTGGCTCAAAAAAACAACAATCTTCCAGCCTGACAGACGATCAAGAAGCTCTACGTTCCTGGAGGAATTGTGATGAATAGCTGGTTCGGCAACATCAGCGTGAACATGAAATTGGGTCTGGGCTTCGGCCTGGTACTGGCCCTGACCTGCGTCCTCGCCCTGACCGGCTGGACCAGTCTCGGCGGTCTGATCGACCGCAGCAACTGGATGAGCGACATCACCCAGCTCAACGCCGGCCTGACCAAGCTGCGCGTAGTCCGCCTGCAATACATGCTGACCAACGGCGACGAAACCGCCGCGCAGAATGTACAAACCACCCTCGAAAGCTTTGCCGCGCAACAGCAAGCGCTGATCAACAAGTTCAAGAGCCCGGAAAACGTCAAACTGCTGAAAGAGCAGGCGGCGACCATCGCCGAATACCAGACGTCGCTGAACAAGATGCGCAACGCCTACCGCACCGGCAACAGTGCGCGCGACGTCATGAGCACCAATGCCGAGACCGCTTACAACCTGATCGAGTCGATCAGCAACCGCGTCCGACAGATGGACATGAGCGAACAGCGTTTCGAACAGTTCCAGGCCATCACCGAAGCCAAGGAAGCGTTCATCCTGGCGCGCTATGAAGTGCGCGGCTACACCGCCACCACCAACGCCGAAACCGAGCAGAAAGCCGTCGGCCAACTGGACGTGGCGATTGCCAGCCTCAAGCAACTGAACGTGCATTTCGCCGCGACTCAACAGGACGCCCTGCGTCAGCTGGAAACCGCCCTGAGCAACTACCGCAGCGCGTTGCAGGCGTACAAGAACGCCAACAGCGAAGCCGTGCAGGCGCGTAAAGAGATGACCGATCAGGGCGCCGCGATCGTCACCACCAGCGAGCAGCTGTACCAGATCCAGCTCGACCGTCGCGACATCGAAAGCGCACAGGCCCGTACTTTCCAGTTGATCAGCACCCTGCTGGCGCTGCTGGTCGGTGTGATTGCCGCCGTGATCATCACCCGTCAGATCACCCGTCCGTTGCAAGAAACCCTGGCCGTGGTCGAGCGCATTGCCAGCGGCGATCTGACCCAGAACGTCACCGTCACCCGCCGCGACGAACTTGGTGTGCTGCAACAAGGCATCGCACGCATGGGCGTGACCCTGCGCGATCTGATCAGCGGCATCCGCGACGGCGTCACCCAGATCGCCAGCGCCGCCGAAGAACTCTCCGCCGTGACCGAGCAGACCAGCGCCGGCGTGAACAGCCAGAAGGTCGAGACCGATCAGGTGGCGACCGCCATGCACGAGATGACTGCCACCGTGCAGGAAGTCGCGCGCAACGCCGAAGAAGCCTCGCAAGCCGCTGCCGCCGCAGATGGCGAAGCCCGTGAAGGCGACAAGGTGGTGAATGAAGCCATCGCGCAGATCGAGCGCCTGGCCAGCGAAGTGGTGCGTTCCACCGAAGCCATGAGCGTGCTGCAACAGGAAAGCGACAAGATCGGCAGCGTCATGGACGTGATCAAGGCCGTGGCCGAACAGACCAACCTGCTGGCGCTCAACGCGGCGATTGAAGCAGCACGCGCCGGTGAAGCCGGTCGTGGTTTTGCCGTGGTCGCCGACGAGGTCCGTGGCCTGGCCCAGCGCACACAGAAGTCCACCGAGGAAATCGAAGGCCTGGTCGCCGGTCTGCAGAACGGTACTCAGCAGGTTTCGGCCGTGATGAACAACAGTCGCGCCTTGACCGACAGCAGCGTGGCCCTGACCCGCAAGGCTGGCTTGTCACTGGAAAGCATCACCCGCACGGTGTCGAACATCCAGTCGATGAACCAGCAGATCGCCGCCGCTGCCGAACAGCAAAGCGCCGTGGCCGAAGAGATCAGCCGCAGCATCATCAACGTGCGCGACGTGTCGGAACAGACCGCCGCTGCCAGCGACGAGACCGCAGCCTCCAGCGTTGAACTGGCGCGCCTGGGCGGTCAGTTGCAGCAGATGGTCAGCCACTTCCGCGTCTGACCTTCGCTTTGCGGTGAATGAAAGATCGATTCGCGAGCAGGCTCGCTCCCACAGGTACGGCGTTGATCACAGATTATGTGAACAACGCCAATCCCCTGCAGGCCTTCGCCGGCTCGCGATGGCGTCAGTCCAATCCCCCCCAGACTCACTGCCCCGACGCTCACGCCTCCCACGGCTTAATCACCTCCACCCCTGAAAGCTGAAAGTCCTTCACGTGTCGAGTGGCAGCAATAGCATCAGTAACTTCAGGTCATTTCACCCATGCCATCGATTGCATAAGTGACATCGACCTTGAAGTACCTGCCGTCAAACTGATCTGTGGTGAACGTCAGTTTACCGTTGATCCTGACTTCAGCCGGCGCATGGTTCTGCAGCACCACGATACCTTGGCGAGCATGATAAACATGGCCACCCAAAGTATTGGAATACCAGATTCTTTTGACTTTTCCTCCATCCTTCGGGAATTCAAAGGTGCCACTTGGCTGGTCTTTATCAACCAGGTTGAAGCCCATGCCTATCTGCCTGGGCGAGGTCATATCACCATAGACTTGCATGTCTTCGTAATCGAGTCGCCCCACTCGACTCGACACAAAATCCAATGTGGCAATCAGCTCATTATCAGTAAGTCGATATTCTTCGATCCGGCCCTTCATGGTGCCATTGACGGCCATGATGCGTACCTCCCGTTGACTCTCAACCGAATGGTTGGAATCGGCTAAGCATGCAGCAGGCCCCTTCATAAAAGACCTGTCATAAATGACAGGTCTTCAGACTCGATAGTAATTAAAGCGCCCGTAATAGGCTCATTCTGGATTACCGCGTGCCGCGCTGGCGCAACGCCGACGGCATGAAGTACGCGTCTTCCGGCACTGGTTGCGAGAAGTCCACGGTGGAGGCTTCTTCGTTGTCGAGGTTCTGCACGTAGTAACGTCGCGCCTGCAGGTCGTGGAACACGTCCAGCGCGCTCCAGGTGGTCGGCAGGTCGTAGAAGTTTTTCAGGTAGGCCATCGACACCCGCCACAACTCCCCACGCCCGTCGTATTGATCGACCAGCGCCGCGCCCCAGCTGTCCTCGTCGAGAAACAGCACGCGCCTGGAATAGATATGCCGCGCACCCGGCTTGAGGTTGCCTTCGACCACCCACACGCGGTGTAGCTCATAACGAGTGAATTGCGGGTTGAGGTGGCCTGGGGTGAGCAATTGCGCGTACTTCACGTCGGGGCTGCCGACTTTGTAGTTGTTGTAGGGGATATAGATTTCCTGCTTGCCCTTGAGCTTCCAGTCGTAGCGGTCCGGCGAGCCGTTGAACAGGTCGGTGTCATCGGCGGTGCGCAGGCCATCGGACGAGGCAATCGGCGTGTCATACGCAAGGTTCGGCGCACGGCGCACCCGGCGTTGGCCGGCGTCATAGACCCAGGCCTGACGCGGGTCCTTGAGCTGATCGAGCATCTCGTGCACCAGCGCCGCACCGCCGGCCAGTCGCGCCGGGCTTTTCACGAAGGCGAGGTAATAGAACAGGATATTTTTCAGGTCGGCGTACTGGCCGCCAGGACGGTAGAAGTTGAACAGCGCTTCCTGCTGCGAGGTGACCAGCGCAAAGCTGCCGTTGCGCTGCACCGGGGCTTCGGACGCGCGGCGTACCACGTAGATGCCGCGATAACGGGTGATGTGGTTCCACAGCACTTCGACGCCGTCCTTGGGCACCGGGAACGGCACGCCGCCGTAGGCATCGGCGAACCCGCTGCCGCCCTCCAGCAGCTTGGCCGAGGTCGCGTTCTTGAGGGTGTTGTCGTACAGCCACTGCGGCGCCGAACCCGAACGACGCGACGGATAGACCGGCATCTGGAACGTGTCGGGGTAGCTGTTGAACAGCGCGATCTGCCCGGGACTGAGATGGGCTTTGTACTGATCCAGATTGGCCTTGGTGATGACAAACAGCGGCTTGTCCGCGGCGTACGGGTCCGGGTGGTGCTGACCCGGTTTGTAGCCGGCCGGCGCCTGAGTGATGCCACCGGTCCAGGCCGGAATGGTGCCGGCGGCGTTGCCCGCACGCTCGGCGCCCATCGGCGTGAGGGTGGTTTTCAGTTGTTCGGCTTGTTGCGGGGTGATCGCGGCGAGGGCGCTGCCGGCGGTCAGGCCCAGAACAAGCGCCAGCGAAATCCGGGTCATGCTTGAAGTGTGAAACATGATCTTCTCCAAAGTACAAAAACCTGTGGGAGCGAGCCTGCTCGCGAAAGCGGTGTATCAGTCGACATCAATGTTGAATGTGCCTGCCTCTTCGCGAGCAGGCTCGCTCCCACAGGGGGGATGAGGTGTTGCTGAAATCTCGTGTAGAACTCACAAGAAATACTTGAGGTTGAACCCGACGTTGTCGCGGTCACGAATGCCGTTGTTCTGCCCGCCGCCCCAGAAGTTGGTGTATTGCACCTCGGCCTCGAGCTTGTTCTGGTAGTTGGCCTTGACCCCCAGGGTGTAGGCCTTGCGCCCTTCGATGGTGTTGCCGGCCTGATAGCTGTTGCCCTTGAAGTCGTCCTTGTAGACGACATAGGGCGAGACGTTGACCCCGGCATACACGTCGTTCCAGGTGCCGTTGAACATCACCGTGTAGCTGTAGGAGTTGCGGTTGACCTGATCGTCACGATCACCGCCAGAGACATATGAGGTGTTGCCGGTGCCCGCGTAGTAACGCGTGCTGCCGTCATAGGCGGTGTATTGCAGGCTGCTGCCGCGCAGGTGTTCGGAGGCCAGTTCGAAGATGCCGAACATCGAGTCGAACGACAGCGTCGGGCCGAAGTTGTAGATGCTGCCCAGCGAGGTGTTGAATGCTTCGACGCGTTCGGCGTTGTTGATCTCGCTGTCGAGGGTGACCATCTGCCCACCGACATTGACTGCCTTGCCGGTCACCGCTGTAGCCGCGCCGTTGGCCAGGTCGCCGATCAGATCGTTGGTCGCGGCAATGCCGATCGGCAGGTTCGGTCGATAGGCAATTTCGCCGAACACCGAGGCCTGGCCCAGGGTGGTGTTGAAGCTGAAGCCGTACATGCGGATGTCTTCGGCATAACGCCGATGCGCCTGGATGTTGCCCATGACGTCGGCGGTGGCGAGACCGTTGGCCAGTGCCCCGGCCTGACTGCCGGCAACGCTGGACAGCATGTTGGTCAGGGCATTCATGTCGATACCCTTGTAGCCACCGAGGTCAGCGGCGATGGTCGGTTCCTTGGCATGGTAGTTGACCATGTACAGGCCGAACTCGGTGCTGTTGAGTTGCTCGGCGATGTAGCGAAAGGCAAAGCCGAACTGGCCATCGTTGCGCGCGTTGTAGTCCTTGCCGATCGACGCCACCTTGAGCGTGTTGCCATAGGCCGGGGTCACGCCATTGGCGTAGAGGCCGGTGCTTTTCAGCGCCGGACCGAGCAACGGGTTGTTGCCCAGTGCGCTGTACAGGCCGATGACGTTGCCAAAACCCGGCACCGGAGTATCGAGCGCCGTGCCGCTGAAGTTGTTGTAAGCGGTATTGCCGCCATCGGCGAACAGGTCGCTCTGCGAGTAGAAGGTGCCGACCGGATCGATGCGGGTTTCCTTCCAGTTGGTCTGGTAGAAACTTTCCATGGTCAGCGAATCGGTGAGGCCGATGTTGAAGCTGAGCGCTTCCACCGGCATCAGCACTTCCTTGACCTCGGCGCCCGGCAAACGGTACTTGGCGGCGTCCACCGGGTTGGTGGTGTTGATCCCGCCGCGATAGAAAATCCCCTCGCCCCAGTTGAACACCTGGCGCCCGACCCGTGCGGTGACCGGCATCTGCGCGACGTCCCAGTTGCCGTAGACATAAGCGTCGAGCATCTCGATCCGGCTGCCGGCGATGTCGCGGGTCTGGCTGGTGAAACGGTCGTCCTGCGGGTAGCTCTGGCTCGGTTGCGACGGGTTGTTGTTGCGGTAGTAATCGTTGCGCTTATCCATCAACTGCGTGTCGTAGAACGCAGTGCCGCGCAGGAACATCCCATAGTTCTGATAGTTGGCTTCCAGCTCCGAGGTGATCTTGTACACCTCGGAAACCAGCCCGGTGTCGAAGTTGCGATTGCCGTCGTTGGTGTTGACGTCATCGTTGTTCTTGTCGCGGCCCTGCACCCGCCACAAACGGCCATAGGACAGGGTCGTGTCGATCGAGCCGGTGACCTGATTGTCCAGCACGCTGAACTCTTTGGCCTGCACGCCATCGACTGCGCACAGTTGCAGCAGCCCTGCCAGACCGACGCCGGGGAGCGCTACGCCAGACAGGCGAAATCGAGCTTTCATGATCAGTTCCTCTTTCCCTGGTTTTATTGTTGTGGGGTGCAATACCGCTATGGCCGGGGCGCCAGTCCGGCGCTCACATACATCCGGCTGTGCGCGCCGAAATGCCCGAGCAATCTGAACAACTGCTGATTGAGCGCCGGATGCTCGAACGTCTCGCGCTGCAACTGATTGCCGCTGCTGAAATCGCTGGTCACCGGCGCCGTCTCCAGCCATTGACCGATGGCTGCATCAAACGCGGCGGCGTCGTCGACCGACTCGGCGCTGACCACGTCGCGCAAGTAGTCCACCGAGTACGGCGGATACCTTTTGTCTTGCGCCACGTCGGCGTAAGCAGCGAGCATCGGATGCGGCTGACCGGCTCGTAGCAGGCGCCGCAGCCAGGTCGCCTGGTACTTCTCGATTTCCATGTGGCGGGTGGCGACGCGTTCGATGGAGGCTTGTTTGTCATCCGCAAAACCGGCCAGCGCCTTGCCTTCCAGCAACAACAGGCTGGGCAGCTCGACCCCGGGCAATGGCTTGGCGTGATAGGGCTGAGTGAGGTCCTGCACGTGGTGCACGCCCCAACCAAGAAAGCGGTAGCCCCAGTAGGGATGACCCGTGGCAAAGGCCAGTCGCGCCAAGCCCATGTACTGATAGGCACGCCAGTCGGGCCAACTGCGCTGAAGAAATCCGGCGGCTGCATACACCACCGGGCTCTCATGGAAAAAGCCCATGTGGAACGGCGCCTGCGAGCTGTACTGAAAACGCGCATCGCCAAACGGCTGTGGGCCGAAGCCGTACAGCGCGCCGACCTCGCCGGGGTTGTCACTGAACAGGTTGATGTCGTGGCCGTAGTCCGGCTCGTCGGCGGCACTCGCCAATACCGCCAGCGCCGCGACTTTTTCGCCGTCCACCACGCGTATGAAACGCTGGCGATTCCACGGCGATAACGTCTGCTCGACCATCACCTGATCGGCCGCCAGATGTTCACGCTCGGGCAGATCCTGACCCGGCAGCGGCTGAATGACCATCGCCAGATGAATGTGCGGATTGAGGCGCAACGCGGTGAGAAAGGCGTGGCGCAGATTGTCACCCGGCACGGCGGGCAGCTGCAGATTGTCGGGGCGCGGCGGGTACTGGGCGAAGTGCTCGCGGGCGAAGCTTTCCTGTTGCTCCAGTAGTGCCACCACGGCTGGATACTGCTCGGTGAGAAAGCGCTCCAGTGGTTCAACTTCAACCGGCGGCGCATCGCGCAGGGCCGGCAGCGCCTGCAACGCCAGATAGCTGCCCACCGTGTGGTTCGACCAGCCCCACGCCGTCGGGGCCACTGCACAAAGCAGCAACAGGAGAAATGTCAGCTTCATTGCTTTTAATTCTTATTGGATGTGCTGTGGGGGTTGAGCCTAACAACCACCCCCGGCGCTGGCACTGTCCAATCTCACCAGAAAAAGTCTCCGATAGCGCCACGCCTCGATCCGAAAGACACCACTGTGCCCTGTGGGAGAGGGCTTGCTCGCGAAGGCGGAGTGCCAGTGACATCAAGGGTGACTGACGTTACGCCTTCGCGAGCAAGCCCGCTCCCACAAGGAACTGCGTGGTGTTTTGTCAAGCGGGGTAACCGGTGATCTTGCGGATGCTCTGGTACAACGGTTTGAGCTGGCGGTACATGCGCAGGTAGACGTCTTTGTACAGCTGCTCGTAGATTTTTTGCGCCTCGGGTTGAGGGGTGAACACCGCGCCGACTCGAGTCATCGCCGCGATCGCGCTGGGGAAATCCGCGTACACCCCCAACCCCACCGCACAGCAGATCGCCGCGCCCAGCCCCGACGCCTCGTACACATGCGGACGCTCCGCCGGCAGGCCAAAAATATTCGCCGTGAGCTGCATCGCCGCATCGCTCTGCGAGCCGCCGCCCGCCACCCGCAGACGCTTGATCGAGACTTTCGAGCGCTTCTCGATCTTCTCCATGCCCTGACGCAAGGCATACGCCAGTCCTTCCAGAATCGCTCGGTAAATGTGCGCGCGGGTGTGCACATCGCCAAAGCCGATCATCGCGCCTTTGGCCTCGATACCCGGCTCACGAATCCCCGGCGACCAATAGGGTTGCAGCATCAAACCCATCGACCCTGGCGGTACTGCCTCGACCAGTGCATCGAACAGTTGCTCGGGTTCAATGCCCTGCTCTTTCGCCTGCTGCATCTCACGCAAGCCGAACTCGTTCTTGAACCAGCTGACCATCCAGTAACCGCGATAAATCATTACCTCGCAGTTGTACTGATCCGGCACCGCCGACGGATACGGCGGAATCAGCGGGACGATTTCCAGATAGCGCGAGCGCGTGCTGGTGATCGTCGCCGTAGTGCCGTAGGACAGGCACACGGTGCTCGCATCGACCACGCCGGAACCGACCACTTCGCACGCCTTGTCGGCGCCCGCCGCAATCAACGGCAAGCCCTCGGGAATCCCGGTGTGGCGGCTGGCCTCAGCGCTGATGTAGCCAAGGGTTTCGCCGGGTTTGTACAACGTCGGTAATTGCTCCGGACGCACTGCCAGCGCCTGCCATTTCCAGTCACTCGGCGCGGCCCATTGCAGACGCTTGAAATCGAACGGCAGGTAGCCGACGCAACAACCGACCGAGTCGACAAAGCGTCCGCACAGACGATGGGTGAGAAACCCCGAGAGCAGCAGAAACTTGTCGGTCGCCGCCCACAGCTCAGGCTGATGCCGCGCGATCCAGTTGGCCTCGGCCTGGGCGCGAAAATAATCCACAGTGGCCTGCGCACCGACCAGTTTGAACAACCAGCCCCACGGCCCCTTGATCCCGCCCTCGACTTCGCTCTGGCGCTGATCGAGCCACAAAATCGCCGGACGCAGCGGTTTGCCCTCGGCATCGACATTGATCACCGTGCCGCGCTGGGTGGTCAGCGAGACGCCGGCAATCTGCGAACGATCAATCCCGGTTTGCGCCCACACCTGCTGGCAGGCCTCGCCGAGTTTCGCCCAGTAGTATTCCGGATCCTGTTCGGCCCAGCCCGGTTGTGTCGAGTAGTACGCCTGCAACTCGACCTTGCCTTTGCCGAGCAGATTACCCTGCAAATCGAAGAGCAATGCACGCACGCTCTGGGTGCCGTTGTCGATTGCCAGCAGGTAACGCTTGTTCGGGTGGTTATCCATGGAGCTCTCTTCAAGGGGCATCAAGGCGTGGCATCCGGCAAACCGTGATGGCGTTGCCACAACGCCCGGTAACGCTGCAGCTCTTGCTGCCAGTGTGCATCGTCCCAGCCCAGCCGTGGCTGGCAGAGTTTGCCGATGGCGGCGAAGTGATCTTCGCCACCGCGCGCCAGCAACAGACCCAGACGGGTGCGACGCAGCAGCAGATCATCGAGGTGCAGGACCATTTCCGCTTCACAGGCGAAGGCCAGTTCTGCCCACAAGGTGTCGGTGCTGCCGACGGTATCGTGGCCCAACTCGGCGATCAGTTGCGCCAGCCTCGGCAGGTCACGGCCATGTCGTCCGGCCAGGCGTCGCCATTGCTGAGGGCTGAGTCCGGGAATGCTCAGCGGCGCAACGCCAGCGAACACCGGCGCCGCATCATCCTCGAAATGACGGCCGAGCATGCCGGCACAAGCCTTGAGCACTTCGATGGCTTGCGGGCGAAAGGTCGTCAGTTTGCCGCCGGCCAGGGTCACGCAACCCGGCTCCTGCCACAGCACATGTTCACGGGTTTCGTTCGACGGCTTGCCTTGCTGCTCACCCGCCGCGCTGCCCACCACCGGGCGTACGCCCGACCAGGTCGACAGCACATCGGTTGCCGTCACTTCGGCCCCGGGAAATTGTTGCCTGCAAGCCGCCAGCAGATAGTCGAGTTCTTCCGCACTGATGCTCGCGCTCTGGTCCAGATCCTCGCGATGATCGAGGTCGGTGGTGCCCACAACCGTCGCCCCTTCCCAGGGAAAAACGAACACCGGCCGACGGTCGCGCTCATGCAGAAAAGTGAACGCCTGCGCCACCGGCAGACGCCAGCCCGGCAGCAGCAAATGACTGCCGCGCAATGGCCGAAGTTGTCGCGGTGACTCAGGCAAACGCAAGCGCTCAGCCCACGCACCGGTCGCCACCGCCAGCACGCCGCAGCGCAATTGCAGCGATCCACCGGCTTCGCAGTCATCGATCTGCACCCCGCACACCCGCCCGTCTTCGCGCGGCAACCGTTCGACGCGCACCCCGTTGAGCACCACCGCGCCATCGGCCCGCGCTTCGCTCAGCACGCGCATCACCAGCCGTGCATCATCGGTCAGCGCATCGACAAAACAGGTGCCGCCGAGCAGGTCGTCTTCCTTGACCCCCGGCGCCATAAAACGCAGTTGTTGCGCGTCATGAAAACGATGGCTGCGCCGTCCGGCCAACGCGTCGTAAACGGACAACAAGCCACCGAGCACACGCGGCCCGGGAAAGCCGCCGCGATAGTGCGGCATCATGAAACTCATCGGTTCCACCAGCCCCGGCGCTTCGTCGAGCAGGCGTTGACGTTCGCGCACCGAGTCGCGGGTCAGGCGCCACTGGCCCTTGGCGATGTAGCGCAAACCGCCATGGACCATTTTCGACGATCGACTGGAGGTGCCCCAGGCGAAATCCCGTTGTTCCAGCAACAGGCAGCGCCAGCCACGCCGCGCAGCTTCGCGCAGGATGCCGGCACCGCTGATGCCGCCGCCAATCACGATCAGGTCCCAGGTTTCGGCGCCCAACGTTGGCAGAATTTGCTCGCGCCACGCGGCGTTCCAGTCAGGATTCATGGTGGTCACTCCGGCAACAGCGTGCCGGGATTGAGGCGCCCGGCCGGATCGAAGTGCTTGCTCAGCGCCTGCAAAGTGTCCATCGCCAGCGCACCTTTTTCGCGCAGCAGATACGGCGCGTGATCCTTGCCGACACCATGCTGGTGACTGATGGTGCCGTGGTTGTCGACGATGGTCTGGCTGGCCGCATGCTTGAGGGCCTTCCAACGCGCCAGCGTCGCGGGATAGTCCGCCGCCGGGCGAAACACGTAGGTGGTGTAGATGCTCGAACCTTCGCCGTAGACGTGGGACAGATGGGTGAACACGTGTACGCGTTCGCCTTCGGCGGCCAAGGCATCGCGCAGGCTGTTTTCGATCAGGTTGAGCAGGTGGTCGACGTTGCTCCAATCGGTGGCGGTTTCGAGGGTGTCGACCACGTAACCGGCGTTCCACAGGTTCTCGCGCAGGTAGGGGAAACGGAAGCGGTTCTGCGCCCACTTCTTGCCAAGCAAAGTGCCGGTGAACACGCCGCCAAAGGCTTTCAGATGCTGCCGGGCTTGCGTCAATGACAGCGCGTTCTGCCGACGATTGCCGGTCACGCCGAAGGTCAGCAGGCACTTGCCCTCACCGGCGCCGCGCAGGCTCAGATACTTTTCCAGCCAGGCGATCTGCTGCGGATGGCCGGCCAGCGCCAGCTGAGTTTCAGTCTCCACCGCATTCGACAGACGCAGCATCGACAGCGGTACCCGCGCCTGCGCCAACTGGCGGATCGCTTGCAGCGCCTTGCTCCAACCGGGCAGGAACACGCCGTAGAAACGCTCATCGGCGGGCAGCGGACTGACCCGCACCTTGACCTCGGAAATGATCCCGAAACGGCCTTCACAACCGAGCACCACTTCACGCAGATCAGGCCCCGCCGCCGAAGCCGGAAAGGTCGGGATTTCCAAGGGGCCGGCGAAGGTTTCCAGCGTGCCGCCGGCGAACAATTGCTCGATGCGCCCGTAGCGCAACGACTGCTGACCACTGGAGCGACTGGCGACCCAACCGCCGAGCGTCGACAGTTCCCACGACTGCGGGAAATGCCCGAGCGTGTAACCCTTGGCGCGCAGTTGACTTTCGACTTGCGGGCCACTGGCGCCGGGGCCAAACGTCGCCAATTGGCTGGCCTCGTCGAGGTCGGTCAGGCGATTCATCCGCGCCAGCGACACCGTCACCACCGGCCGCGCCGAGTCCGGCGGGTTGATGTGCCCGGCCACCGAGGTGCCGCCGCCGTAGGGAATCAGGCACAGGTCCTGCTCATGGGCGAGTGCCAGTAATTGGCGGATCTGCTCAGCCGTTTCGGGAAACGCCACCGCGTCGGGATAGTTGCCCGGCACGCCTTCGCGCAGTGCCAGCCAGTCCGGCAGGCTCTGGCCCCGCGCATGCAACAGACGGTCATGAGCGTCGACGCTGTACAAGGCGTGCTGCCCCAGCCGCGAGACCGGCACCCGCGCCAATGCCTCCTCCAGCGTGGCATCGGGCAGCGCGCGCCCGGCCCCCAACCGTTCATGGAGAAAACTCGCGCCCTGGGCCGGCAGTTCGACCACCGTGGTTGCATCTCCCCAGCCGTTCCAGCGTCGCATGCGTGTGTCCTTCTTATGCAGTCTGATCAGTGATGTGGCAGGCCTCCATACTAGTCAGCGGCCGAAAAGTGTCACGGTCGCATCCGGCCAGTTCGAGTAGCCAATTGAGTCAAACGTCGCGCAAGTGCCAGCCATTTACTTTAGCCGTGGTTTCAAATTACCTTTCAGGCATTCATTCGCTCATGCAGGCCTTGATCAAGGGATTTGGATCATGCAATCGCTCGGCTTCACCTCTGTTCCGCCGCTGCTCAAATACGTGCGCCATGCCGAACAACTGGGCATGGCCATCGAGCCCGCGTTGGCGGCGGCCGGGTTGCAGGCGCAGCAACTGAGCGACAACAGCCTGCGTCTGCCGGGCGAAACCCATGAACGCCTGCTCGATTACTTCTGCGAGCACTCGGGCGATCCGCTGTTCGGCCTCAATGCCGCGAACTTCGTCTTGCCCAATTCCTGGAGTGTGCTCGGTTACATCACCATGAACTGCGCAACCCTGGGCGATGCCATGAGCCGGATCATGCCGTTCGAAAAACTGGTGGGGGACATGGGCGTCAGCCGCGCCGAGGTGCAGGACGGCCACGTGCATCTGATCTGGAGCTGCCGCTACGAGCGCCCGCGGATCCGTCGGCATCTGGTGGAAAACGTCCTCGGCTCATGGCTGCAATATGCACGCTGGATCGCCGACACGCAGATGTCGCCCGCCGCCGTGTGGCTGGAACACCCGCGTCCGGTGGATACCACGCAGGCGCAGTACGAACGGTTTTTCGATTGCCCGGTGCTGTTCGAGCAGCCGTATTCAGCGCTGATCGTGCCGCTGCCGTACCTGCAATTGCCGTTGCGCCAGGCCGATGCGCAATTGCTGCGCACCCTGGAAGAACACGCGATGGGCCTGATGGCGACGCTGGAGGACGCATCGTTGGAGCAGAGGGTCAAAAGCATCCTGCGCCAGTTGCTCAAGGAAGGCTTGCCGCGCAAGGAACAGGTGGCCGAGCAACTGGCGGTGTCGGTGCGTACGTTGCAGCGCCAGTTGCATCAGGCGGGGACGTCGTATCAGCAGATTCTCGATGACCTGCGTCAGGAGTTGGCCGAGCATTACCTGTTGAACAGCACACTGCCGATTCAAGACATTGCGCAGTATCTGGGGTTTACCGAGCCGAGGTCGTTTCACCGCACGTTCAAGAGCCGGCGCGGGATGCCGCCGGGGGAGTTTCGGCAGACGCATCGCGGGTGATGGTTCCGGCCTCTTCGCGAGCAAGCCCGCTCCCACAGGGGATTTATGTCGTACACAAAATCCATGTTCGCTGACGATCCAATGTGGGAGCGGGCTTGCTCGCGAAGGCGTCAGCAGCCGCACAACGTCCCACAGATAAATCGCGCTGACTGGGCCGCGACTTGTTCAGCTCGATTCAGAGACTGATCGCGTTGGTAAACACCAGCCGATTGCCGAACGGATCCGTGATCGTCATGTCCTGACTGCCCCACGGCATCGCCTGGATCCCCGGGTTCGAGAACTTGTAATCCTTGGCCACCAACTGCTGTTGAAACGCCTCCAGCTCATCGGTCTCGATGCGCAACGCCGAACCCGGCGTTGCATCGCCATGATGCTCGGACAAATGCAACACGCACTCGCCACGCGACACCTGCAGATACAACGGGAAATCGGCCTCGAAACGGTGCTGCCAGTCGACCTTGAAGCCGAGGAAGTCAACGTAGAATTCCAACGCCTTGGCTTCATCGAAGATCCGCAGGATCGGGGTGGTTTTACCGAAGCTCATGGGGTGCTCCCTGACTGTTTGGCCCAAGAGTGTAGCTGGGCTGGATGTCAGCAATTCGGCTTGGCGATGGCTTTCTTTAATTGCAATGTGCCATCACTGTGACGCACTCCGCGAAATGTCAGCGAAAGTTGTTGCGCAAATCACCCTGCCGGGCCAGAAACCGCCCTTCCCGGCGGCCATTCGCCTGGCCGTCGCGATAGCTCAACACACCGTTGATCCACACGCCATCAATGCCCTGCGCCGCCCGCTGCGGGTCATTGAAATCCGCCACATCACGCACGGTCGCTGGGTCAAACAACACCAAATCGGCCCAATAACCTTCACGAATCTCGCCGCGCTCCGTCAAACCGAAACGCGCCGCCGACAGCCCGGTCATTTTGTGTACCGCAGTGTGCAGCGGAAACAGCCCGACATCGCGACTGAAATGTCCCAGCACCCGTGGGAAAGCGCCCCACAGGCGTGGATGCGGGAACGGGTCTTCCGGCAGTCCGTCAGAACCGACCATCGACAATGGATGCGCGAGGATTTTTCGGACATCCGCCTCGTCCATGCCGTAGTACACCGCGCCAGCGGGTTGCAGGCGTTTGGCCGCTTCGAGCAGGGGCACGTTCCATTCGGCGGCGATGTCGATCAGGTCGCGCCCGCTGACGTGCGGGTGCGGCGTCGACCAGGTGATGGTGATGCGGTGGGCATCGGTGACTTGCTTCAGATCCAGCGTCGACGAGCTCGCCGCGTAGGGATAACAATCGCAACCCACGTGCTGGGCTTTCGCTGCTTCTTCCAGCGACGCCAACAATTGCGGACTACGCCCCCAGTTACCGGCACCGGCACATTTGAGGTGGGAAATGATCACCGGAGACCGTGAATGGCGTCCGATGCTGAACGCCTCCTCCATCGCCTCCAGCACCGGTTCGAACTCACTGCGCAGGTGCGTGGTGTACACCGCACCGAACGCGGTCAGCTCTTCGGTCAATTGTTTCACTTCATCAGTGGAAGCATTGAACGCGCTGGCGTACGCCAGCCCTGTGGATAACCCGAGCGCACCCGCTTCAAGGCTTTCGCGCAATTGCTCACGCATCGCGCCGATCTCGTCTGGCGTGGCGCTGCGGAACAAGTCGTCGAGGTGATTGCTGCGCAGCGCTGTGTGACCGACAAGCGCGGCGACGTTCAGCGTGGTCTTCGCCGCTTCGACCGCCGCGCGGTAATCGCTGAAACGCGGGTAAACGAACGCGGCCGCCGTACCGAGCAGGTTCATCGGATCCGGCGGATTGCCCTTCAACGTCACCGGCGACGCACTGATCCCGCAGTTGCCGACAATCACCGTGGTCACGCCTTGGCTGAGCTTGGGCAGCATTTCGGGTTGGCGGATAACCACGGTGTCATCGTGGGTGTGCACATCAATGAAACCCGGCGCCAGCACGCGACCGGTGGCGTCGATTTCCTCAGTGGCACGAGCATCCTGCAGGTCGCCAATGCGCTCGATGCGGCCATTTAAAATCGCCACATCGGCGCGGTAACCGGGCGTGTTGCTGCCATCGATGATCAGGGCGTTGCGAATCAGCGTGTCGTACAGCATGTCAGTCTCCCAGCGGCAGGTGATCGTCGCCGCCACGGTATTCGTCGAGGGCGAGTTTGATCCGCCGCAGACGCTCTTGATTGTCTTCAGGGTTGGCCAGCGCCAGCTCGGTGGCGAGCACGTCGATGGCGAGCAGCATGCCGTAGCGCGCCGCGGTCGGTTTGTAGATGAACGAGGTTTCCGCGCCTTGCAGCGGCAGGACGATGTCGGCCAGTTCGGCCAGCGGCGAATCGGCGCGGGTGATGGCAAGGATGCGGGCGCCGTAGTTGCGCGCCAGCTCGACGGTTTCCAGCAACTCCGGGGTGATGCCGGTCAGCGAGCAGACGATCACCACTTGTTCGGCATTCAGGCTGGCGGCGGTGACGCGCATCATCACCGCGTCGTGACACACCGCAATCGGGTAGCCGAGGCGCACCAGCCGTACCTGCAACTCGTCACTGCACAGGGTCGAGCAACCGCCCATGCCGAACGCATGAATCATCCGCGCCTGGCCGAGCAATTTCACCGCGTCGGCGAAGCGTGATTCGTCGAACCCGGCCAAATGCTGACGCAGGGTGGTTTCGATATCACCGACAATCTGCCCGTAAAACGCTGACTGCTCAGGCGTGCCCGCCGGGTCGAGAAAACGGCTGCCGACGCCACTGGCCTGAGCCAGTTGCAGGCGCAGATCACGCAGGTCGCGGCAGCCCACCGTGCGGGCAAAACGCGACAACGTGGCGGTGCTGACCTCGGCCCGTTGCGCGAGGTCTTCGAGGCTGGCGCTCGCGGCGAAACCGACGTCGTCGAGCATCAACCGGGCGATACGCCCTTCGCCGGCGCTGAAGGAGTCCTGACGGGCGCGGATCTGATAAAGGATGTCCATGGCGACTGGCTCCGGTTACAACAGGTATGAAAGGCCGACGGTCAGGCCGAATGCGACCAGCGAGATCAGCGTCTCGAGCACGGTCCAGGTCTTGAACGTCTGCGCGACCGTCATGTTGAAGTATTCCTTGATCAACCAGAAGCCGCCGTCGTTGACGTGGGAAAAGATAACCGACCCTGCACCGGTCGCCAGCACCAACAGCTCCGGGTGTGGATAACCCAGACCAATGGCCACCGGCGCGACCACGCCCGAAGCTGTGGTCATCGCCACGGTTGCCGAACCGGTGGCGACCCTCATCAACGCGGCGAACAGCCAGCCCATGATCAGCGGCGACAGGTGAAATTCGTGGGCCAGGCCGACGATCTGATCGGTGACACCGGCGTCCACCAGAATCCGGTTCAGACCACCGCCGGCGCCCACCAGCAAGGTGATGCTGGCGGTTGGTGCCAGGCACTCGTTGGTGAACTTGAGGATCGATTCACGGTTGAAACCCTGGACGATGCCCAGCGTCCAGAAACTCAGCAAGGTCGCCAGCAACAGCGCGATCACCGAGTTGCCGATGAACAACAGAAACTGGTTGAAGCCGCTGCCCGGCGTGGATATCAGGTTGGCCCAGCCCCCCATCAGCATCAGCACCACTGGCAACAGAATGGTCGCCATGGTGACGCCGAACCCCGGCAGTTTGTCGCGGGGTTCGCGGTCGAGGAACTGCTTTTCCAGCGGATTATTCGCCGGCAACTGAATACGCGGCACGATGAACCTGGCGTACAGGGGGCCTGCGATGATCGCCGTCGGAATACCGATGGCAATCGCATACAGCAAGGTCTGCCCGACCGACGCCTGATAGGCCTGCACCGCGAGCATCGCCGCCGGATGCGGTGGCACCAGCGCATGCACCACTGACAGGCCGGCGACCATCGGCAAACCGACCATCAGAATCGACACGCCCACCCGCCGCGCGACGGTGAACGCAATCGGCACCAGCAATACAAAACCGACTTCGAAGAACAGCGGCAAGCCGACCAGAAACGCGATGCAGACCATCGCCCAGTGTGCATTCTTCTCGCCGAACCTGGCGATCAGCGTGCGCGCCATCTGCTCCGCGCCGCCGGACTCGGCCATCATCTTGCCGAGCATCGTTCCCAGCGCCACCACCAGCGCAATATGCCCCAGCGTCTTGCCCACCCCGGCCTCATACGCCCCCACGACCCCTGACGGCGGCATCCCCGCCACCAACGCCAGCCCAATGGAAATCAGGGTGATGACAATGAACGGGTTGAGCCGGTAACGGGCGATCAACACGATCAGCGCGATGATGGCGACGGCGGCATAAACCAACAGCCAATAGCCGAAGGAAGGCGTCATGCGGTACTCCTCGAAAGGGTCACGTTCGAATGGGTTGTGAAACTCATAAATCATTTCGAGATCGAGTTTTCAAACCGCATGAAAGTAATTTTCGTGGAGAGGTAAGGCGTGTCGCTGATGGGTATGTCTTGTCGCGATTAATGAAAATCGTGGGGCCGGATTTACATCCCGCTCAGGCAAACACAAATCAAACTGTGGGAGCAGGCTTGCTCGCGAAGGGGCCGATACATTCAACATTTCTACCAACTGACCCAGCGCTTTCGCGAGCAGGCTCGCTCCCACAGGTTGATTGCATTCCGTCAGTCAGAATGCGGCCTAACTGTGGGAGCGGGCTTGCTCGCGAAGGGGCCGTTACATTCAATATTTCTACCAACTGATCCAGCGCATTCGCGAGCAGGCTCGCTCCTACAGGTGGTGGGTGTTCGATGAGTTACACCATTTCGTTACGAATCCAATCCACCACCGACGTGCGCTTCGGCGCCCAGCCCAGCAGTTCACGGGCGTGTTTGCCGCGTACACGGCTGTTGGAGCCCAGACCGTAGTTGGCCATTTCGTAGCCCCATTCGGCTTCGGCGTCTTTGAGCGGCCAGTCTTGTGGCTCGCCGAGGTTCAAGGCTTGGGCCGTGGCGGTGGTCATGTCGATGAACGAGGCTTCGCCGCTTTCGACGAAGTAGAAGGTGCCCGGTATGTTCCTGGTCAGCGCCAGCAAATACAGCGCGACGACGTCTTCGATGTGAACGTTGGACCAGATGTTCTGCCCAGTGCCGACGTGGCGCACCACACCGCTTTTACGTGCCTGCTTCAGCAGACGCGGCAACTGCACGCTGTCGCGATGCACACCCAGGCTGTGGCCGTAGATCAGGGTGTTGCAGATCACCGCCGAGTTCACCCCGTCCTTCGCCGCTGCGAGGATCAGGTTGTCGATCGCGACGCGGGCAGCCTTGTCGACAGTCGGCTCCGGCAGATTGTCTTCGTAGTAGATGACGTCGCTGGACTTGCCGCCCGACGCATCGCCGACGATGCTCGAACCGCTGGTGTGCAGGAACACTTTGTTCGAACCGCGCAGGGCATCGAGCAACGCTTCGACCGCACCGCGATGGTCACTGCTCGCAGCATTGATCACCGCATCAGCGGCGCGGGCCTGTTCGGCCAGCAGCGCACTGTCTTCGAGAGTGCCGATCACTGCGTTGATGCCCAATGCCTTGAGTTCATCAGCCTGCTCGGCGCTGCGCACCAGGCCCGTGACATTGTGCCCGGCCTGGACCAGACCGGTGGCGATCGAGCCGCCGATGAATCCGGCGGCGCCGGTGATGAATACGTTCATGAAGAAACTCCCTGCGTGAGTAAGTGATGCAGCGAGTATCGACCGCTGACCCGGGTGGAAAAACCCGTCCTCACCCAATTCACTCTTGCGCAGAGGTCACGAATCAACCCTTGAAATCAGCGCTGGCGTAAGCCGCGAGTTTGCTCTGGATGAAGTCGAGGAAGCACTGAATGCGCAGCGCCAGTTGCGAGTTACGGTAGTAAACGGCGTTGATCGGCTGGCGATACCCGCTGTTGAACTCCGCCAGCAGCACCTTGAGGCGTCCGGCGCGGATGTCGTCGATGGTCATGAAATGCGACAGGCAGGCGATACCCTGCCCTTCCAGCGCCAGATGGCGCACGGTCTCGCCACTGGAGGCGCTGATCGCCGGGGTGATCGGCCAGCGGTCACCGTGCACGTAACGCAGCGGCCACTGGTTGAGGCCTTCGTTGTGGGTAAAACCGAGCAGGGTGTGTTCGCTCAGCTGCGCTACTTGCTGCGGTGCACCGTGCTTGTGCAGATACGCCGGACTGGCGACGATCAGCAGCGGACTGCAACCCAGTGACCGCGCATGCAACGTGGAGTCGGCAAGGGTGCCGATGCGGATGGCGACGTCGGTGCTTTGTTCCAGCAGGTCAATGATCAGGTCATTGCTGTTGAGTTCAAGCTGGATGTCCGGATATAGCCGCCTGAACTCGTCGATGTACGGCACGATGGCGTGCAGCATGAAGGGCGATGCGGCGTTGATCCGCAGGCGTCCGGACGGGGTTTGCTGGCGTGACGACAGACGCTCTTCGAGCGCGTCCATCTGATCGAGAATCAGCTTGGCCTGCTCGAAGAAATACTTGCCCTCTTCGGTCAGGTCCATGCGCCGTGTGGTGCGGTTGATCAGCGTGGTGTCGAGTTTGGCCTCCAGCCGCGACAACGTGCGGCTGACCGCCGACGGCGTCTGCCCGACCTGCTCGGCGGCAGCGGAAATAGAACCGCACTCGATCACGCAGACGAAAATCTGCAACTCATCGGATCTGGCTTTCACTGATATTCTCTAATCGAATGCATATTCATTGTGGTGAGGGAGCTGCCCCCGCTTTACCTCAAACGTAGGGGCGCGCTGCGCACTCCAGCACGAGCAAGCTCTTTCGCCACAGGATTTGTCGAAGCTATTCGATAGTAGCTTGAATCACTTCAAGCCTTGAGGCCGAACACCTCTTTCAGATGCTGCTCATAGCGCGCCACATCGTTCTCGATGTTCGGACGCTTCATCACATCCACACAGAGGAACGTCGGCAAACCGCTCATGCCGAGGAACTCGTTGGCCTTGTGGAACGGGAAATACACCGCGTCCACACCCTTGGCCTCGAAAAAGTCTGTCGGGTCATCGAAGGCTTGTTGCGGCGCATTCCAGGTCAGCGACAGCATGTATTGCTTGCCCTGGATCAGGCCGCCGCTGCCGTACTTCTGCGACGAGTCGGAACGGGTACGACCATCGCTGGCGTAGAGGCTGCCGTGGCCTTCGGTGAAGACCTCGTCGAGGTACTTTTTCACCGTCCACGGCGCGCCCATCCACCAGCCTGGCATCTGATAAATGATCACGTCGGCCCAGAGGAACTTGGCGACTTCTTCAGCGACATCGTAGCCCTCATCGATGCAGGTGGTTTTGACATCAACGCCGCCACGATCGAGCACGCTCAGCGCGGTTTCGTGCAGGGTGGCGTTGTAACGACCGTCGGAGTGGGCGAATTTTTTGCCGCCATTGAGCAACAACACTTTTTTCATGAGAACGCCTCGGTGCAGCCTGGGGCTGGAGGAAGATGGGAAAAGGAATGGCGGCAGGTTAACCACCCATCTCGCGCGGAATAAGCCGCGCCGGCGCAAAATACATTTGATCAAAAAGCACGAATCAAATGCCGATTGTTGCAATAGCATTCCCGGCGATCTGCATTTGAGGAGTTGTTTCGATGAGTGAACGCTACGGTTTCATCCTGCACGCCAAGACCCGCCCGGAGAAATCCGAGGCCTTCGAGGCACTGTTCCGCGCCTGCGTCGAGCCGAGCCGCGCCGAGCCCGGCTGCATCGAGTACCACATGCTGCGCGACAAGGAAGACCCGACGTTGTTCATCTTCTACGAGATCTGGGAAAGCCAGGCGCATCTGGACGTGCACTCGAACCTGCCGCACATGCGTGAATTTTTCGAAAACCGCATGGCGTACCTGGAGCGCGATTTCGATATCCGGCAGATCGACATGCTCAGTGCGTCGTCGGCTAACCGCTGATCAGCAGATGGGCGCCGAGCGCGCCCAGTCCGACAAAAAACACACGCTTGAACAGCACGGCGCTGATCCGCTGCCGCAGCCACTGCCCCAGCCACATGCCCAACATCGCCGGGATCAGCGCCAGCAGCGAGGCGCTCAATTCGCCCCCGCCCAGCGCACCGCGCCAGAACAAACCGGCGGCCAGCGCCAAGGTCGAAACCGTGAACGACAGGCCCAGCGCCTGCACCAACTGATCACGGTTCAAACCCAGCGCTTGCAGATACGGCACTGCCGGGATCACGAACACTCCGGTGGCCGAGGTGATGACGCCGGTGATCACCCCGCACACCGGACCAAGCCACGCTTCATGCCGAGGGTCGACCTGCAGCGTCGGCAGCAGTAATCCGCTCAACGCATAGAGCAGCAACGCCGCACCCAGCCCGCGCACCACCCAATGCCCGCCCGCCATGCCGATCGACAACGTGCCGAGTGCGGTGCCAAGGAAGATCATCAGCAGCATCGGCCACAGGCGCTTGATCAACCCGCGCAAATGTCCGCCGAACGCCAGTTGCCAGACGTTGGTCAACGTTGCCGGAATGATCAGCAGTGCCGCTGCCTGTGACGGTGCCATAGCCAGACCGAGCAGGCCCATGGCGACAGTGGGCAGGCCGAGGCCGATCACACCTTTGACCAAGCCGGCCATGACGAAGGTAGTCAGGACCAGCAAAGACAAGGCCAGGCCGAGGTTTTGATAGAAATCTGCGAATGCGTTCATGGCGCTACTGTGCGCCTTGGGCAGAGGGTTGAAAATCTGCCATATACTGAGGTTGCCTCTGCCAATGCAAGAGGCTGAAAATTGTTTTGCGGCTCATGGCTCTTTCGCGAGCAAGCCCGCTCCCACACTGGATCGGCGGCGAACACTGAACCTGTGGGAGTGGGCTTGCTCGCGAAGAGGCCAGTCCAGACATTACAAAAACCACAGGCTGCCCATGCACTTCGACCTCACCGACCTGCGCCTCTACCTGCACATCCTCGACACCGGAAACATCACCGCCGGCGCCGCCCGCAGCCATCTTTCGCTTGCCGCCGCCAGCGCGCGCATTCGCGCCATGGAGGCCTCGCTGGGCACTGCCTTCCTGCAACGCGGGCGCCGTGGCGTGACCCCGACACCGGCCGGCAAGGCACTGGCGCAGCACGCACGCATCCTGCTGCAACAGGCCGAACGCATGCAGCAGGACCTCGCCGACTACGCCCAGGGCGTCAAAGGTCAGGTGCGGCTGTTGTGCAACACCACGGCAATCACCGAATACCTGCCGGAGGTACTCGCCGACTTCCTGCGCAGCCATCCCAACCTCGACATCGATCTGCAAGAGCTACCCAGCGCGCGCATCACGCATGCCTTGCGCCAGGGCGCAGCGGATCTCGGGATCGTCTCAGATGCCGTGGACACCACCGATTTGCAGACTCAGCCGTTTCGCGACGATCCATTGCTGCTGATCGTGCCGCTCGCTCATCCGCTTTGCGACGCCGCCGACGTCAGTTTCAGCGACGCTCTGCACCACGACTTCGTAGGTTTGAGCACCGACAGCGCACTGGCGATTTATCTCGAAGAACAGGCGTTGCACAGTGGCTCGCGGATGCAGGTGCGCATTCGTGCTGACGGTTTCGACGGGGTGATGCGCATGGTCGCGCGGGGTGCCGGGCTGGCCATCGTGCCGCTGGCGGCCATCGAGCGCGCGCCAATGCGCTCATTCAAAAGCGTTGCCCTGAACGAGCCATGGGCGCGCCGTACCCTGATGCTCTGCGCCCGCGATTTCAGCGCTCTGCCGGGTTATGCCAAAGCCTTGTTGCAGGCCTTGACTCTGCCCTGAGGGGCAGACTTCATCCTTGGCGTTTTCAGCGGCAAGGAACATGACCATGGGCAAACGCATTCTGCTGATTCTCGGCCACCCCGGCGCAGCTGGAAGGTTTCGAAATCGAGCTGGAGCGGGCGCGGGTCGAATGTCCGCTTAAGAGTCTGTAACGGTTTGCGCGTTTCTGAGCAGCTCGATGTCGAGTACAGACAACTGAGCGGCGACCGGGCGCTATAGGGTGTGACTTGGTTTCTTTGCCATCCGCCCACTGCCCGGAGTTCTCATGACCGCGACCGCCCCCATCACCGTTCTGCGCGACACCCACCCGCTGCCGGTACTCGATGCCTGTAAATGGGAAAAACTCGAAGGCGATCCGCACACCGTCAACCTCAACGCCTACACCAGCGAAGACGGCAGCAAGATCATGGGCACTTGGATCTGCACGCCGGGCAAGTGGCGGGTCGACTACGTGAAGTGGGAGTACTGCCACTTCCAGGAAGGCTACTGCATCATCACCCCGGACGGCATGGCGCCGATTCACCTGCGCGCCGGCGACATCTTCGTGGTTGAGCCGGGGATGAAAGGCACTTGGGAAGTGGTCGAGACCGTGCGCAAATATTTCGTCTTCGCCTGATGCAAAAAAGCCGGGAAACCACCCGACGTGATTTCCCGGCAACACCTGCTGCATTCCGATTGGCACCACCGCTGTGGTGCCGGTGAAACTGTGATTACTGCGGCTTTCGATAGCTGTTGATGATCGCCGAGAAATCCTTGCCACCTTCTCCGCGCTGGCTCATCGCCTGATACAACTGTTGCGCCACCGCACCGAGCACCACCGGTTGGTGCGCCTGACGCGCCGCTTCAGTCGCCAGCCCCAGATCCTTGAGCATCAGTTCAGCACCGAAACCGCCGGTATACCCGCGCGAGGCCGGCGCCGTTTCGACGATGCCCGGCCACGGGTTGTACATTTCCGAACTCCAGCAACGCCCGGTCGAACTGTTGATGATGCCGGCTAGCACCGAGGTGTCGATCCCCAGCGCATCGCCCAGCGCCATGGCTTCGCTGACGCCGACCATCGAGATCGCCAGCAGCAGGTTGTTGCAGATTTTGGCGATTTGCCCGGTGCCGACTTCACCGCAATGCACGATGTTGCGCCCCATCTGTGCCAGCACCGGTTGCAGGGTGGTGAACAGCGCTGGCGTCGCGCCGACCATGAAGGTCAGCGTGCCCGCGGTCGCGCCACCGGTGCCACCGGAAACCGGTGCATCGGCCATGGCCACGCCTTGGCTGGCTGCTGCGGCCGCGACATCGCGAGCAGTCTGCGGATCGATGGTGCTGCAGTCCACCGCCGGCACGCCTTTGCCGATGCCGGCGAGCACACCGTCCTCACCGAGCCAGACGCTGCGTACATGCACCGCCGCCGGGAGCATGGTGATCACCAGTTCGGCGTCTTCGGCCGCTTCACGGGCCGAGGCGCGAATGGTCCCGCCCAGTAGCTCCAGCTCGGCCAGCACAGTCTTGTTCAGATCCACCAGGTTCAGCGAATGGCCGGCCTTGATCAGGTTGCGCGCCATCGGCGCACCCATGTTGCCCAGACCGATAAATGCGATTTTCATGGCCAGTCCTCAGCGCAGGTTGATGGTGGTGTTCACGCCGTCGTTGACGCTGTCGTCATCGAACCAGCGCGCCGTAACCGTTTTGGTCTGCGTGTAGAACTGCACCACTTGTTTGCCATACGGACCGAGGTCGCCGAGTTTCGAACCGCGCGAACCGGTGAAGCTGAAGAACGGCACCGGCACAGGGATCGGAATGTTGATACCGACCTGGCCAACATCGATTTCGCTCTGGAATTTACGCGCCGCTGCACCGCTCTGGGTGAACAGGCCCGTGCCGTTGCCGAACGGGTTGGCGTTGACCAGTGCAATCGCCTGATCAAGGGTATCGACTTCCAGCACCACCAGCACCGGGCCGAAGATTTCCTGGGTGTAGATCTGCATGTCGGTAGTCACGCCCGAGAACAGGGTCGGGCCAACGAAGTTGCCTTGCTCGTAACCCGGCACCTTGATGTCGCGACCGTCCAGCTCAAGCTTGGCGCCTTCCTTGATGCCGCTTTCGATCAGGTCGAGAATCCGCGCCTTGGCTTTCTTCGAGATCACCGGGCCAACATCCGTGCCCGCCTCGCTGCCGGCGTTGACCTTGAGTTTCTGCGCCAGCGCTTTCAGGTCCGGCAACCATTGTTTCGCTGCACCGACCAGCACCACCACCGAAGTGGCCATACAACGTTGCCCGGCCGCACCGAAACCGGCACCGACCAAGGCATTCAGCGCTTGCTCGCGATTGGCATCCGGCAGCACCACGGCGTGGTTCTTCGCACCCATCATCGATTGCACGCGTTTGCCGTGTTTGCCGGCCAGGTCGTAAACGTGGGTGCCGACCGCAGTCGAACCGACGAACGATACCGCCTTGATGTCCTTGTGGGTGCACAGGCCATCTACCACGTCTTTACCGCCGTGAACCACGTTGAGCACGCCTGCCGGAACGCCGGCCTCGATCGCCAGCTCCACCAGCAGCATGGTCGACAGCGGATCCTGTTCCGAAGGCTTCAAGACGAAGGTGTTACCGCAGGCAATCGCCATCGGGAACATCCACAGCGGAATCATCGCCGGGAAGTTGAACGGGGTGATGCCGGCGCACACGCCGATCGGCTGGCGCAGCGTGTAGGTATCGACGCCGCCCGCGACGTTTTCGGCGAATTCGCCCATTTGCAGCGTGCCGATGGAGCAGGCGTGCTCGACCACTTCCAGGCCACGGAAAATATCGCCCTCGGCGTCGGCAATGGTTTTGCCCTGCTCGGCGCTCAGGACTACGGCGATGCGTTTGGAATGCTCGCGGATCAGCGCCTGCAGCTTGAGCATGATGCGCATTCGTGCGCCGATCGGGGTCAGTTTCCAGGTCTGGAACGCGCGATGTGCGGCACTGATGGCGGCATCGACTTCAGCGGCAGTGGCGAACGGCACCTTGGCCAGCACTTGCTGGGTCGCCGGGTTGACGATGTCATGCCACTCGGTGGTCTGCGATTCGACCCACTCGCCGTCGATCAGCAGCTTGACCTTCTGGACCGTGGTTTCGTTGGGCGTAAGCGATGCGTTCATGCTGGTCTCCGAAACTTGTTTTTATCGTAGGAGCCAAGGCGAAAGGTTCGCCTTGAGATGAGGCGTGTGTCACGAATTGGTTGTCGGACTGTTTTTGGAGTATAGATGTGCAAACTTCTAATAAGAACGCACATATAAGCCCGTCCATCATGCAAAAAAACATCACCTCTCTGGGGTCTCTGAACTGGGATGACCTCAAGTTTTTCCTCGAAGTCGCCCGCACCCGCAAGGCCAGCACCGCGGCCAAACGGCTCGCCGTCGACTACACCACCGTGTCGCGACGCATCAGCTCGCTGGAAGCGGCATTGGGCACACTGCTGTTCGAGAAGTCGCGCACCAGCGGTTTCGTGCTGACCACCGAAGGCCAGCGTCTGCTGGGTTATGCCGAGTCGATTGAAAGCACGCTGCACATGGCTTGTGAACAGGTATCAGGCTCCGGCGTGGCACTATCGGGGCATGTGCGCATGGGCTGCACCGAGGGCTTCGGCAGCTTTTTCATCACCCCGCAGCTGAGCCATTTCGTCGACGCCTACCCGGCGATATCCGTGGACATCCTGCCGCTGCCGCACTTCATCAGCCTGTCCAAACGCGAAGCCGATATCGTCATCGCCCTGGAGCGTCCGGAACACGGGCCGTACGTCTGCTGCAAACTCTGCGACTACCGTTTGCAGCTCTATGCAACTCAGGACTACCTCGACAAACACCCACCGATCCGCCGCCCGGCAGACTTGGGCAAGCATCAATTCATCAGTTATGTGGATGACCTGGCGTTCAGCTCGGAGCTGCTCTACCTGGCTAACGTGCTGCCGGGCGCCAACGCACATCTGCGCAGCACCAGCGTGATCGCGCAGTTCGTCGCGGCACAGCAGGGCCGTTCTCTGGCGATTCTGCCGTGCTTCCTCGCCGCGCAGGACCCGCGCCTGCTGCCGGTGTTGCCCGAAGAAATCGACATCACCCGGCAGTTCTGGATGTACTGCCGGGAGGATTTGCGCAAGCTCAAGCGGATCACCCTGTTGTGGGATTACATCCGCGAGGTGACCGAGCGCAATCAGGGTCTGTTGATGGGACAGACGCGGGAGATGCGGTTTGCCGATTAATCGGCGCTGACCACAATCGACACCCGGCGGTTTTCGGTGCGTCCGGCGGAAGTGCTGTTGGACGCCACCGGCTCGCTGCTGCCCAGCCCCTGCAACTGGATGTTTTCTTCCTTCATGCCGACCGTGGTCAGCACCTTGGCCACACTCTTGGCCCGGCGCAGTGACAGTTGTTGGTTGTAGGTTTCCTTGCCCGACGCATCGGTGTGGCCGTCGACCCGTACCCGTTCGATGCCGACACCGACCAGTGCCTTGCCGATTCGCTCGACAATATCGGTGCTCTGGCGGTTCAGGCTTTCAATATCGCTGCCAAACAGCACTTTGCCCGACAGGCCAAACTCCCAGCCCTCGTCGGTCGGCTCGAAGCCCTGTTGTTTGAGTACGGCGATCTGCGCAGGCGTCAGGCCTTTTGGCGGTGCGGTCTGGCAACCGGTCAGCGCCAGTACGGCGATCATCAGCAAGGTGGAAAACAATCGAGCGGGAAATGTAAACACGGGTATTAGCTCCTGGTTTGAAGATTGACGACCGGGTTCTCCGACCCGGCAGTGAATTGAGCGCCGCGCGACAGGCGCTTGGCCTGGTACATCGCGGCGTCGGCGGCATTGAGCAAGGCACCCGGTGTGACGCCATGATCGGGGAAAACCGCAATGCCGATACTGAGCGACGTCACCACACTGGTGTCACCCGGCAGCGCGATGGGCATGTCCATGCTGGCGAGAATCTTGTCGGCAATGCGCTCGGCGTCTTCGATCTTGTGCAGCGGCGCGAGCAGCACGGCGAACTCATCACCGCCCAACCGTGCCACCAGATCTTCCTCGCGCAGTTGCGCGCGCACCCGATTGGCGACCGCCACCAGCACTGCATCGCCGGCGGCGTGACCGAAGTTGTCATTGATGCCTTTGAAGCGATCGCTGTCGAGAAACAGCACCGCCACCCGCTCGTTGAGCTTGCTGGCATGACGCAAGGCGCGAATCAGCCGGCCCTCGAAAAATGCCCGGTTCGGCAAGCCGGTGAGACTGTCGTGGCTGGCCTGATGGGCGAGGGTTTCGTTCTCGCTTTGCAGATGGGTCTGCCAGGATTCGAGTTCGTCGAGCAGGGCATTGAAGTCGTTGCCGAGGTTATCGAGTTCGGCGATCTGTGCCGGCGGTACGCGTCGATCCAGCGCGCGCTCGCTGCGGGCAGCGTGGGCCACCGCCGCGAGACTGCGCAACGGTCCGGTAATACCACGTAATTGCCGGCGCGCCAGATACAGCGCGACCCAGGCACTGATCGCAGTACAGAGGACGATCCCCGCCAGACCGCTCAGCAAGAAGCGCATGAGGCTGCCGCCATGACCGACCAGCAGAATGTGTCCGATCTCGCGATCCTGATGCACGATCGGCAGGCTGACCGGTTTTTCCAGAACGGTGCGCGTGATCTGCATTTCCAGCTCGGAGAACAGACCGTTCTCGGGCCGCTGCCAACGCGCCAGCAACTGGCCCTGCGCATCAAAAACCTGCGCGTCCGCCACCTCTTCGGTGGAAGCGATCAAGGCCAGCGCTTCAGTCGCGGCGGCCTTGTCGTTGAACACTACCGCCGCTTCCACGGTGTAGCTGATCGAGCGCGCAATGAGCTGCAGGTTGTGGTCGGCGTAGACCCGCAACGCGAGAACGCCCAGCAGGGTCAGCGACACGCTGGCCATCGCCACGGCCACCAGCGCGACAGTCAAATGTCCACGGCCGATGACCGATCCCAGCGTCGGGCGGCTTCTGGAACTGAACAGTTTCATGGCGCCGCCGGTTTGCGGCGCGACAACTGCAGTACGCTCGGGTGGATGCGCACACCACTGCGGGCGACGGAGTCGAGATTGACCTCGAAGGAAACCTGCTCATCGCCGACCCGCAGGCAGAACAGGCTACCGACCGTGCACTGATCACCACCTTCACTGATACTCAGCACCGGATGACCGATCAATGATGCGAAAAGCCTGCTGCGCTCATCGGCCGTGAGCTTGCCGATGTACACCGCATCGCATTCGCTGACGATGGCCGGGTTGTCGGCCAGCAGTCGACGTACCGCGACCGGCCGACCAGTGGCCTGCGTTGTACCTTTGACCAGATCGTCGGTGTATTCCGTGGGGCCGACAATGCACAGGCGCAATTGCGCAGGTTCAACCGGCCAGCGTGCGTAGCTGAGGATGCCAAGCACGACCTGCGTCACTGCCTGGGCGCGTTGTTCGGCCAGGCCCGCCGGCGTTTGTGGCTGCGCGATGGCAGCGTCCGTCAGCAAACAGAGCAGACCGACAAGCAATGCGTGCTTGCAGCGAACCACGCGCTCTGTCGCCCAGACAGCCACCTTCATGCAGGGATTCTCTTGGATCGTACCGAAATGATGCCGCAACGATAGCACAGCGGAGTAACACCAGCGAGACAGCGCCCTCTGACCGACTGGTCAGTAATCGGCACCAAACGCCTGTCTTTTCATCCTTGAGCCTCGCCGCCCTCCTCCAGTTCCAGCATCAGTCCGCTCAGGCGCTTGACCTTGCGCTGCACCGCCTCCTCGAACACTCCGGCCCGGGGTTCAATCAAGGTGAACCAATGCTTGGCCCGGGTAATGCCGGTGTAGATCAACTCCTTGGTCAACACCGGATTCAAGGCATCCGGGAGGATCAGCGCCGTATGGGCGAATTCCGAGCCCTGGGATTTGTGTACGGTCATCGCGTACACCGTTTCAACGTCGTTGAGTCGGCTCGGCAGTACGAAACGCACGCCGCCCTGACCATCGTTGCGCGGAAAGGCGACGCGCAGTACCGGTTTTCCAGCCTCTGGGCCTTCGCGCTCGGGCAACTTGAGGGCGATGCCGATATCGCCGTTCATCAGGCCCAGACCATAGTCGTTACGGGTCATCAGCACCGGCCGGCCTTCGTACCATTGCTGGTCATGCTCAATCAGGCGCGCCTTGAGCAGGGCTTCGGTGATCCGCAGATTCAGCCCTTCAACGCCCCAGGGTCCCTTGCGCACGGCGCACAACAACTGGAAAGTATCGAACGCCTGCAACACATCCCGGGCCCAGTTGATCCAGTCCGGATGCTCCAGCGGCCTGCCTCCCGGCGGGCGTTGATTGCGCAGCACGTTCAGGTAGTGGCGATAGCCCTGCGGACCATCACCATGACCTTCAAGCACAAGGCGTTCAAGCTTGTGGTCGTACTCGCCATTGAGCCGCAGCGAAAATACATCGTCGAAGTGACCGGCCGCCAGCAACTGACGCGCCTCATCGGGCAACTGCTGATTGACCCGACGCGCAAGCTGACCAATGCCGCTGCCTTCACCGAAGCGCCGGGAATGACGCAGCATCACCAGTTGCTGGGCCAGCGGATGTGAGCCGTCGCGATCCTCTTGCAGGCCACTGCCCTCCAAGGACTCTCCACTGACCGACTCCAGCCACTGCCGGGTCTGCGGGTTGTACCAGCCTGCCTCGGCATCGCGGCACAGATCACCCAGCACCGCGCCGGCCTCCACCGAAGCGAGCTGATCCTTGTCGCCGAGCAACACCAGACGCGCATGCGGTGGCAACGCGTCGAGCAGATTGGCCATCATCTCGAGGTCGATCATCGAGGCTTCATCGACCACCAGCACATCCAGCGGCAAGCGGTTACCGGCATGGTGACGGAAGTGTCGGGTCCCCGGACGGCTGCCCAGCAGGCGATGCACGGTGGTCACATCGCAGGGGATTTTCTCGCGCACGGCTTCGGCGACCTTCAGCGACTGCACTTGCTGACTGATGGACTCAGTCAAGCGCGCCGCGGCCTTGCCGGTCGGCGCCGCCAGACGAATGCGCAACGGCTGACCGGCTTCCACCGCCGGAGCCTGAAGCAGCGCGAGCAGGCGCACCACCGTGGTGGTCTTGCCGGTGCCCGGCCCCCCCGTGATGATGCTGAAGGCTCCGCGAGTGGCAAGGGCACAGGCGAGTTTCTGCCAGTCGATCACTGCACCCGACCGGGCGGAGCCGAACAACTCGTCGAGACGCAGGGGTAGATCATCGGGTGGCGTTTCGCCTTGAGCCAGACGTGTGCGTAACGCTGCATCGATACGCCGCTCATACGCCCAATAGCGTCGCAGATACAAACGCTTGCCGGACAGCACCAACGGACGCTGGTGCGCCGTGGCGCTGTTGTCCGCTGCCAACGCAACCAGAGCGCTGCTAGCCAACGCCTTGCACCAGTGAGCGCCATCCAGCGTTTCAAGCAACTGCGACGGCAGCAGCAATACGCCACTCTGCACATCGCCTTCGGGAGGCAGCGACAGGGCAAAATCCGGTGCCTTGAGGGTTTCGAACACGTCGAGGCAAACATGCCCGTGACCCAGTTGATGGCTGGTCAGCGCAGCCGCGAGCAACACCAGCGGATCTGACTCGGGCGCGAGCTCGTGCAGAAAACCGACGAAGGCTTTGTCCAGCGAACGAAGCCAGCCACGATCGACCCAGCGATCGAGCAAGATCAGCAGATCTGAGGCACTCGTCAGCGGCGCCAGGCTCGACGGATTGTCGACTCCAGCTGACAGATCGGCGAAGGTACGGTTCATAGCAGGACTCCCTGTTCCCATGCGGGCTCGGCCTTGGGTTCCGGTTTGCCCTGGAACAGGCGATCCAGACGCTCGATCAGCTCTCGTGGCGGGCGCGCAAAATACACGCCGCGACTGTCTGCCCGAGTCCCTCGCAGAAACACATACAACGCACCACCGACATGTCGATCGTAATCATAGTCAGGTAGTCGCGCCTTCAACTGTCTATGCAACGCCAACAGGTACAGCACGTATTGCAGGTCGTAACGGTTGTCGAGGATCGAGCGCTCCATGGCTTGCTCGGTATAGGCCGCATCATCGACGCCCAGCCAGTTGGATTTGTAGTCGGCCACGTAATAACGGCCCTCGTGTTCGAAGGTCAGGTCGATGAAGCCTTTGAACATGCCGTTGAGTTGCACAGGCTCGGCGGCCACCCGTGCCACGCCATTGTGGGTGTACTGGCGCACCCACTCGTCAAGTTTGAGTACATCGACCCTGTGACTGGCAAACCAGAACTCCATCTCGACGCGGTACTGCTTCAGTTGCTCGAGAACCACCGGAGGCTGCCCACCACCTGTCGGCAACGAAGATTTGAGCAGGTGGTGCAGCCACTCACTCAGGGTGGTAATCCAGCCCTCCCAGCCGCGCAGGTTGCAGCGCCGGCCAATCGCATCCTTGAGCGTCTCGAAGGAGACGGCGAAACCTTCATCCCCGGCCCACTCCAGCAAGCCATGGAGAAAAGTGCCCGGGTTAGGTCCACGGGGGAATCGATGAATATCGGCACCGCCGGCGATGATCTCATGCGGTGCATCCGGGTCGAGACGTTCATCATCGAACAGCTTTTGCGCCTGTGGACTGTCAGGCGCCTCATCACTGCCGACGCTCAGCACGTCGCTGATGCGCAAGGCACTGTAGGAGGCAATCCACCAGTTCTCACTGGCTTTGCGCTTGGGTACCAAGGTGGCACTGAGGATCGCCTCGTTGCGCTCGGGGCGATAAAACCCGTCTGTAGCTTGCGGCATCTCCCCCGTGCATATGGCCGCACAGTCCTGCTGCAGGTCCAGCAGCCAACGGCTCAGGCCGATTGATTCACCCAGTGTTTCACCGCCACCCAGCAAATAACCAAGCGCCGAAAGGTGAAGTACCGAACTGTTGTTATTGCCGCGTTTGAGATCCGCGACACCCAGCCAGCAGGCATGTTGCGCGCGAGTCAGGGCGACGTAGAGCAGGCGCAGATCTTCGGCCAGACGCTCAGCGTCCGCCAGGGCGATCAACTCGGCAGTCGGCTTCAGGCTCACCTGAGCCTTGCCGGCGGGATCGTGGTAATGCAGTGGCAAGCGGCTGCCATCCACAGGTTTTGCCGAGCAGATGAAAGGCAGGAACACCAACGGATACTCAAGCCCTTTCGACTTGTGGATAGTCACCACCTTGACCAGTTGCTCGTCACTCTCAAGACGCAATATCTGCTCTTCACCGGCCTGACCGGACAACGCCAGCAATTCTCCCAGATGACGAATCAGCGCCTGCTCGCCATCGAGTTCTGCTGCGGCCTGTTGCATCAGTTCCGACAAGTGCAAAAGGTTGGTCAGCACCCGTTCGCCATCACTGCGTGCGATCAGCGTCTGCGGCAAATGGAAGTCGTGAAGCAGGCGCCGCAACATCGGCAGCACACCTTGCTTGCGCCACAGTTCGCGATAACCACGGAACTGCATGACCCGGGCTTCCCAGACCAACTCGTCCTGATTCAATCGCTCCAGTTCAGCCAACGGCAGATTGAGGGTGATGCAGGCCAGTGCAGCCTTCAGCGAACGCTCGACATCCGGCTCGGCGCAGGCCTTGAGCCAGGACAGCAGGTCATGTGCTTCCTGAGCGGCAAAGACCGAGTCCTTGTCCGACAGATAAACACTGCGCACCCCACGGCTGGCGAGCTCTGCGCGTATGGCCTGGGCCTCTTTGCCGTCGCGTACCAGAATCGCGATATCGGAAGGCCGCAAGCCTCTGAAGCTTTCTCCTTCCTGAACGAATCCCACCGCACCGGTTTGTCCGCCATTGAGCAATACAGTGATTTCGCTGGCACAGGCCGCCGCCAACTGCTGGCGATAGACTGCGCCTGAGAGAGGCTGGTCCGTCCGCAGGTGCCAGACGTTCAACGCCGCGACATCCTGGCCGGCAATCTGCAGCCGTTCTTTGCGCCCCTGAGACTCAACTGGCTGGAAGGGCACCGGGTTTTCCCCGTTTTTTTCCCGAAACAAAAACGCGCCGCGTCCCTGCTCACGGGACTCGGCGCGTTCAAATACATGATTGACCGCGTTGACCATGCCATGGCTGGAGCGGAAGTTGGTGCCCAGCGTATGCAGGCGGCCGGTGGTGGCCTGGCGCGCACGCAGGTAGGTGTAGATATCGGCGCCACGGAACGCGTAAATCGCCTGTTTCGGGTCGCCGATCAGGAACAGACCGGTGTCTGGACTGTTGTCTTCGATGCGGTAGATGCTCTCGAAGATCCGGTATTGCACCGGGTCGGTGTCCTGAAACTCATCGATCAACGCTACCGGAAACTGCTCGCGGATCACCGCTGCCAAGCGCTCGCCGCTGTCCGATTGCAACGCCGCATCGAGGCGCAACAGCATATCGTCGAACCCCATCTCCGCACGGCGCCGCTTCTCTTCCTCAAAGCGTGCGCCCACCCATCTTGCCGCGTGCTGCAGAACAGCAGCGTCGGGGGTCGGCAGTGCATCGAGACGCGACTTGAGGCCTGGCATCGCGTCCAGACCCGGATGGCTCGGTGCCTGGCCCTTCCAGGCTTCGGCCATCCCGTCAGGGGTCAGTCGGGTGAAACCGGTGCCGATGTCCAGTTGCTCCATGGCCTCGTCTTCGGCCCAGGCCTTGAGCTTCTCGAACCAGGGCTCGAAGTAGCGCGCCTGCATCTTGCGCCCGTCGACCGCTTTGCTCGCAACGCCCTCATGACAGATCACCAGCAGCTCGTCTGCCCACTGACGCCATGGCATCTTCAGTTCGAGCAACGCAGCACGCCGTTCCTGCAGGCAATCTTCGATCAACTCCGCAGGTGACTTGCCTTCATCGTTGTCGCGCTCACTGCCAAACAAACTGCGCACCCGTGGCAACAACGCGGCCGGCCCGCCCCAGTTGCCACGCACCCAGTTCAGCGCATCTCCCTGCATCGGGTAACAAAACAGTCGCCAGTAATCGCGCAACACTTCCCCGAGCAGATCGCTGTGATCGGTTTCCAGGGACTGGGTAAACAGGCTGCCACTGTCGAACGCGTGTTCGCGCAGCATGCGCTGGCACCAACTGTGAATGGTCGAGACAGCCGCTTCATCCATCCATTGCGCGGCGATGTCCAGACGATTGGCGCAGCCGGGCCATTGTGCAGGGTCGAATTGCTCACGCAGTTCGTCGATCAGTCCGTCCGGTGCAGGGGTCTCCTCCCGGAAAAATCGCGCGGCCTCGGCTAGCCGTGTACGGATTCGTTCACGCAGTTCTTTGGTGGCGGCATCGGTGAAGGTCACCACGAGAATCTGCGGTGGTAGCAGTTCTCGGCCAAAGCCGTTCGACTCGCCGCCGTGCCCAAGGATCAGACGCAGATACAGAGCAGAAATGGTAAAGGTCTTGCCGGTACCGGCGCTGGCTTCGATGAGCTGACTGCCGTGCAGCGGGAATGCCAGGGCCAGAGGTGTCTTGCCGCTCATGTGCGTGCCCCTTCGCTGGTCAATGAGCGCCAGGGCGCTTCGTACAAGGGGCGATACAACGCGTCGCACCAACCGGAGAACGTTTCGTCGGCAATCAATGCATCGAAGTCGGCGAATTGTCGGGAAAGCGCAGGGCTCTCGCGGCGCTCGCCTTCGCTGTTCTGGCCGTCGCCTTCGTAGGCTTTTCGGGCAGCAGCGTCGGCCTTGAGCGGGTCAGTCTGCGCAAGCCAGGCGAAGGCGGTCTTTACCGCAACCGGCAGTGGCTGGCGCATACCGGCCTGCCAGGCGAGCAGCAGATCACCAAGGAAACGCACAGCCCTGTCCTGCTCCATCGGCTCAAGCAGCAACGTATCGTCACTCGCCACCAACGCCGTGCTCAGCGTGAGCCCGCTCGCGCAAGCCACCAGGTGATTGACCCAGGGTTTGGTCAACCGATGCCATTTTCGACTTTTGATCGAGCCGATGCTGTTGGGAATGGTCGTGACCGACAACACCTCACCGTCCGCTCGTTGATGCAAACCGGCAAGCCAACCTTCAACGCGTACACCCTGCAATTCAAGATTGACCGGGATCGCACTGGTCAAGGGCGTTGGCCACAACGCCAGAAGCTGTTGGTAACGTTGCAGCAAGTCCGGTAACGGCTCGATCAACTCCCTCTGGAGACATTCACCGAAACCGGCCATGGGCAGCAAGCCACTGTTTTGCAGACGCCGGGCCTGATCCTCAAGCGCACGATCGACATTGTGTGGCTGCCTGAGTGCGGCTTCGAGCAGGCTGTCGCTCAGTGTGTAGCGCTGCAACGCATCGAGCACAAAAGGTTCTTCGTCAGCCAGCGGGGCCTCAGCGGCCTCGAAATACACTTTGAGTCGCTGAGTGAAAAAGTGCCGGATCGGATTACGCAGGAAGTCCTGCAGCAAGGCCAGGCTCAATGGTTCTTCTTGAACATGCGGCGCCAGTAATTGCGCTTCGTGTTGCGACTCATGGAGTTGGTGTAAAACCTGCCATTCACGGGCATAGCTGAACAGCTGATCGCCTTCATGGAAATAGCGTGAGCTGAACGGTTGCAGTGGATGCTCCTCGGTCATGGCGCTCAACAGATCCTGCTGTTCATCGAGCAACCGCCAGCCGCTGGCAAGGTGGTCGCGCAACTGGCCGATCAGCACCGACGCGGGACGCTCACTGTTGTCGCGAATACTGCGCCCGACCCAACTGATGTACAGCTGATCACGTGCAGACAGCAGCGCTTCGAGCAACAGATAGCGATCGTCTTCACGCCGCGAACGGTCCCCTGGACGGTAATCACTGCCCATGAGGTCGAAGTCCAGCGGCGGTTGCGCCCGGGGGTAGTCGCCATCGTTCATCCCCAGCAAACAGACGAGTTTGAACGGGATCGCCCGCATGGGCATCAGCGTGCAAAAGTTTACCGCACCGGCGAGAAAACGCTGAGAGAGGCGCCCTTGATCCAGTCCCGCGAGCCAGGCTTCTCGGACCACCGTCAACGGCAGTTCATCGACCAACCCTACGGACTCGCAGGTTTTCAGCCAGGTCTCGCGCAGCTCTTCAAGTTGCGTCAGCAGATAATCGTCGTGCTCGTTACTGGCCTTGAAAAACAACTGCATCAGGACTTGCAGACGCAGGCCCCACGCCTTGGGCTGAGCGGCCTGAGTGAGCTCGTGATGGGCCCGTTCCAATGCGTCGAGCAAAGCAACCAAGGGCCCGATCAACGCAGCATCAAGACCACCGATCTCATCATAAGGCTCAATACCCGCGCAGGCGCTGGAGCTGCCGACGGCGTACCCCAGCAGCATTCGCCGCAGGCCGAAATGCCAGCTGTTCTGCTCCAGCTCATCCGGCAGGCCCAGACCGGCACGCTGTTCGGCGTTCATGCCCCAGCGCACCCCCGCCCCTTCGATCCAGCGATGCAGCGTTGGCAGATCACGCTCTTGCACGCCAAAACGGGCGCGTAGTGCGGGAACGTCAAGCAGGTCGAGGATCTCACTGACCGGGAAACGACTGTCCGGCAATTTGAGCAGGTGCTCGACTGCAATCAGCAATGGGTCCCGGCCGCGCTGCCCTTGGTCGGCCAAGGTGAAAGGGATGAAGCGTGGATCATGCCGATCCAGTTGACCAAAGACTGCCCGAATATGCGGTGCATAGCTGTCGACGTCCGGCACCATCACGATCACATCGCGTGGACGCAGATCCGGATTGGCGCTGAAGCGTGCGAGCAACTGATCGTGGAGGATCTCCACTTCACGCTGAGCGCTGTGGGCAATGTGAAAGCGGATGGACTCGTCGTGTTCGAGATCAACAGCAGGCCAGTATTCACGTGTTTCGTTGAGTGGCCGCAATTCGAGGATATCGTCCTGAAGCTGATTGAGCAGGTTCTGTGGCTGATTCTCACTGAACAGGTCGATACGCCCATCGCGAAAAGCAGCGCGATAGCTGTTGGGGTCGTCATAACTGTCGAGCAGGTTGATGTAGTCGCGACCTTGCTTGCCCCACGCGGCAAGTAGCGGGTGGGCGTGTTGATGCAACGCATCGGGATCGAGTACCGCTGGCATTCCGGTCTTGCGACTTTGGCGCTTGTATTGATGGCGCAGCAGATCCTTGTCCGCGACGATATCGGCCCAATGATGCCGGCAAGGGTTATGCACACACAGCAGCACCTGGCTGAAACGCGCAAGTCCCGCCAACGCTTCGAGCACTTGGGCCGGCAATGAAGATATGCCGAACACGATCACCCGCGATGGCAGTCCCGCAGGTGCCTGCTCGAGGGCGTTTATGCGCTCGATAAATCGCTGGTGAACGCCGGCCCGACTCTGCGCCATGCCCTGTTCACCCACGTCCTCCAACAGCGCACGCCAGAGTTCAGCCTGCCAACAACTGACGGGGGGTAGTGGCTTCACCTCGCCTCTGACATTGCGTAACTGGTGCCGGCCTTCAGCCCAATCTTCGAGCCAATCAGCCCGATACACCTGGTATTGGTCAAAGAGGTCCGCCAAGCGTTCGGACAACTGGTAGCGCTTGCGCAAATCGGTGTCATGAGTAAGGAAGCGTTGCAACGGCTCAAAATGCGGGCGATCAATCACCTGCGGCAACAAGCGCATCAGTCGCCAGGTCAACGGGGCTTTGTCGAGCAGGGATGTGGCCGGGATTTCGTCGCGGCCCAACACCATACGGTAGAGCTGCCACATGAAACTGCCAGGGAGTTGCACATCGATGGCAGCGGCTATCCCGCAGCCACCGAGGTCATCCTCTTCAGGGTCTTCAGCCAGAGCCAGTTTCAGCCACTGGGCGATACCGTTGCTCTGCACCAGAGCGATTTCATTCTCCAAGGGCGCCAATGGATAGCGCCGCATGATGCTGACCACCAGGCTGCGTAGTTCGTCCAGGCTATTGCTCTGGACCACCATGAATGCAGCGTTGAGGGACGAGGCGTCCGGCATAAAAGCTTCCTTGGAAAAGTACAAAAGCCAGGGCAGAACCTTAGCACTGTCGGCAGGCTGTGACAGCCGGAAGGGGCACCTGCATGTCGTAGGAACTTTCCTGCGGGCAAAACAAAACCCCAACTGCTTTCGCAATTGGGGTTTCGGAATTTAATCTTGACGATGACCTACTCTCACATGGGGAAACCCCACACTACCATCGGCGATGCATCGTTTCACTTCTGAGTTCGGGATGGGATCAGGTGGTTCCAACGCTCTATGGTCGTCAAGAAATTCGGTGTGCCGACTCGTCTTTCGACGCTTCAGCAAATTGGGTATGCGATAGTTTGTGTGTTTCTCTCGAACTTTCGGTTCGTTTCGTCTTCACACACCGCAATCTGGTGACCTTTCGCTTTTCAGCTCAAAGCCTGCAAATTGCTTGGGTGTTATATGGTCAAGCCTCACGGGCAATTAGTATTGGTTAGCTCAACGCCTCACAGCGCTTACACACCCAACCTATCAACGTCGTAGTCTTCGACGGCCCTTCAGGGAACTCAAGGTTCCAGTGAGATCTCATCTTGAGGCAAGTTTCCCGCTTAGATGCTTTCAGCGGTTATCTTTCCCGAACATAGCTACCCGGCAATGCCACTGGCGTGACAACCGGAACACCAGAGGTTCGTCCACTCCGGTCCTCTCGTACTAGGAGCAGCCCCTCTCAAATCTCAAACGTCCACGGCAGATAGGGACCGAACTGTCTCACGACGTTCTAAACCCAGCTCGCGTACCACTTTAAATGGCGAACAGCCATACCCTTGGGACCGGCTTCAGCCCCAGGATGTGATGAGCCGACATCGAGGTGCCAAACACCGCCGTCGATATGAACTCTTGGGCGGTATCAGCCTGTTATCCCCGGAGTACCTTTTATCCGTTGAGCGATGGCCCTTCCATACAGAACCACCGGATCACTAAGACCTACTTTCGTACCTGCTCGACGTGTCTGTCTCGCAGTCAAGCGCGCTTTTGCCTTTATACTCTACGACCGATTTCCGACCGGTCTGAGCGCACCTTCGTACTCCTCCGTTACTCTTTAGGAGGAGACCGCCCCAGTCAAACTACCCACCATACACTGTCCTCGATCCGGATAACGGACCTGAGTTAGAACCTCAAAGTTGCCAGGGTGGTATTTCAAGGATGGCTCCACGCGAACTGGCGTCCACGCTTCAAAGCCTCCCACCTATCCTACACAAGCAAATTCAAAGTCCAGTGCAAAGCTATAGTAAAGGTTCACGGGGTCTTTCCGTCTAGCCGCGGATACACTGCATCTTCACAGCGATTTCAATTTCACTGAGTCTCGGGTGGAGACAGCGCCGCCATCGTTACGCCATTCGTGCAGGTCGGAACTTACCCGACAAGGAATTTCGCTACCTTAGGACCGTTATAGTTACGGCCGCCGTTTACCGGGGCTTCGATCAAGAGCTTCGCGTTAGCTAACCCCATCAATTAACCTTCCGGCACCGGGCAGGCGTCACACCCTATACGTCCACTTTCGTGTTTGCAGAGTGCTGTGTTTTTAATAAACAGTCGCAGCGGCCTGGTATCTTCGACCGGCATGAGCTTACGGAGCAAGTCCTTCACCCTCACCGGCGCACCTTCTCCCGAAGTTACGGTGCCATTTTGCCTAGTTCCTTCACCCGAGTTCTCTCAAGCGCCTTGGTATTCTCTACCCAACCACCTGTGTCGGTTTGGGGTACGGTTCCTGGTTACCTGAAGCTTAGAAGCTTTTCTTGGAAGCATGGCATCAACCACTTCGTCACCCAAAGGGTAACTCGTCATCAGCTCTCGGCCTTAAGATCCCGGATTTACCTAAGATCTCAGCCTACCACCTTAAACTTGGACAACCAACGCCAAGCTGGCCTAGCCTTCTCCGTCCCTCCATCGCAATAACCAGAAGTACAGGAATATTAACCTGTTTTCCATCGACTACGCTTTTCAGCCTCGCCTTAGGGACCGACTAACCCTGCGTCGATTAACGTTGCGCAGGAAACCTTGGTCTTTCGGCGTGGGTGTTTTTCACACCCATTGTCGTTACTCATGTCAGCATTCGCACTTCTGATACCTCCAGCAAGCTTCTCAACTCACCTTCACAGGCTTACAGAACGCTCCTCTACCGCATCACTTGCGTGATACCCGTAGCTTCGGTGTATGGTTTGAGCCCCGTTACATCTTCCGCGCAGGCCGACTCGACTAGTGAGCTATTACGCTTTCTTTAAAGGGTGGCTGCTTCTAAGCCAACCTCCTAGCTGTCTAAGCCTTCCCACATCGTTTCCCACTTAACCATAACTTTGGGACCTTAGCTGACGGTCTGGGTTGTTTCCCTTTTCACGACGGACGTTAGCACCCGCCGTGTGTCTCCCATGCTCGGCACTTGTAGGTATTCGGAGTTTGCATCGGTTTGGTAAGTCGGGATGACCCCCTAGCCGAAACAGTGCTCTACCCCCTACAGTGATACATGAGGCGCTACCTAAATAGCTTTCGAGGAGAACCAGCTATCTCCGAGCTTGATTA
>NZ_CM146899.1:0-402500 GCF_055755015.1 Pseudomonas sp. Arb-4-2C | reverse complement strand
TATTCGCAGGTATATATAGAGGGGAAAATCAGTCGAGCTTGTTCAGCACTTCGCCAACCGCATCGAACAGACGATCAAGGTCTTGCGGCTTGCTGTTGAAGGTTGGGCCGAACTGCAGGGTGTCGCCGCCGAAGCGTACGTAGAACCCGGCTTTCCACAGGGCCATACCGGCCTCGAATGGACGCACGATGGCGTCGCCGTCACGGGCCGCGATCTGGATCGCACCGGCCAGGCCGTAGTTACGGATGTCGATGACGTTCTTCGAACCTTTCAGGCCGTGCAGGGCATTTTCGAAATGCGGTGCGACGTCGGCGACGCTCTGCACCAGGTTTTCCTTTTGCAGCAGATCGAGTGCCGCAAGACCTGCGGCGCAAGCCACCGGGTGCGCCGAGTAGGTGTAGCCGTGCGGGAATTCAACTGCGTATTCAGGCGTCGCCTGATTCATGAAGGTCTGGTAGATCTCGGAGCTGGCAATCACCGCGCCCATCGGGATCGCGCCGTTGGTGACTTGCTTGGCGATGCACATCAGGTCCGGCGTCACGCCGAATGTGGTTGCGCCGAACATGGTACCGGTACGACCGAAACCCGTGATCACTTCGTCGAAGACCAGCAGGATGTTGTGCTGATCGCAAATTTCGCGCAGACGCTTCAGATAACCCTGTGGTGGAACCAGTACGCCAGCGGAGCCAGCCAAAGGCTCAACGAAGACCGCCGCGATGTTCGAGGCGTCGTGCAGTTCGATCAGTTTGAGCAGCTCATCGGCCAAGGCGATACCGCCCTGCTCCGGCATGCCACGGGAGAATGCATTGCTGGCCAGCAGGGTGTGCGGCAGGTGATCGACGTCCATCATCGACTGACCGAACAGTTTGCGGTTGCCGTTGACGCCGCCGAGGCTGGTGCCGGCGATGTTCACGCCGTGGTAGCCACGGGCACGGCCGATCATTTTGGTTTTGGTCGACTGGCCTTTCAGGCGCCAGTAGGCACGGACCATTTTCACCGCGGTGTCGGCGCACTCGGAGCCGGAGTCGGTGAAGAACACGTGGTTCAGGTTGCCCGGGGTCAGATCAGTGATCTTTTCCGCCAGCTGGAACGACAGCGGGTGACCGTACTGGAAGCCCGGCGAATAATCGAGGGTGCCCAATTGTCTGGAGACCGCTTCCTGGATTTCCTTGCGGGTGTGCCCGGCGCCACAGGTCCACAGACCGGACAGCGAGTCGTACACCTTGCGCCCCTTGTCGTCGATCAGCCAACTGCCTTCGGCGCCGACGATCAGGCGCGGGTCGCGCTGGAAATTACGGTTGGCGGTGTAGGGCATCCAGTGCGCGTCCAGCTTCAGTTGGCTGGCCAGTGGCGACGACGCGTTTTCAGGCATGTTCATCGGGCAAAACCTCGCAGGGCATAAGCATCAGGGAGATAGAAAGCGTTGTTGCAGCTAAATTGCCACGCGGATAAAGTCGGTGAAATCCAACTTTTCTAACCTTCAGTTAGATCCCTGCTAAACAATGAGAACAACAACATGAGCAGCCGCCGCCCCGATCCGCTGGCCCAGGTCAGTGACTTTGATATTCGCTTGCTGCGGATTTTTCGCAGCGTGGTGGAATGCGGCGGCTTCTCGGCCGCGGAAACCGTGCTCGGCATCGGACGCTCGGCGATCAGCCAGCAGATGAGCGATCTGGAACAGCGCCTCGGCCTGCGCTTGTGCCAGCGCGGCCGTGCCGGGTTCTCGCTGACCGAAGAGGGCCGCGAGGTTTATCAGTCGGCACTGCAACTATTAAGTGCGCTGGAGAGTTTTCGCACCGAGGTCAATGGCCTGCACCAGCACTTGCGCGGTGAATTGATCATCGGCCTGACTGACAACCTCGTCACCCTGCCGCACATGCGCATCACCCATGCTCTCGCCCAGTTGAAGGAGCGCGGGCCGGACGTGCAGATCCAGATCCGCATGATCGCCCCCAATGAAGTCGAACAAGGCGTGCTCGACGGCCGCCTGCATGTCGGCGTGGTGCCGCAGGCCAGTGCGCTGTCGGGACTGGAATATCAGCCGTTGTACAGCGAGCGTTCGCTGCTTTATTGCGCGGTCGGTCATCCGCTGTTCTATGTCGATGACAAGCAACTGGATGACGAACGCCTTAATAGTCAGGACGCGATTGCCCCGACCTTTCGTTTGCCGGCGGAGATTCAGGCGCATTACCAGGCGCTCAATTGCACGGCCAGTGCATCTGACCGTGAGGGCATGGCGTTTTTGATTTTGACCGGGCGCTACATCGGTTACCTGCCGGATCACTACGCCAGCCTGTGGGTGCAGCAAGGTCGATTGCGTGCACTGAAGTCGACAACACGGTTCTATGACCTGAGCCTCGCATCGGTCACGCGCAAGGGCCGGCGCCCCCATTTGGTGCTGGAAAGCTTTCTCGAAAGCCTGGCAGCAACGCGCTGAATTCCAGCAGAGGCCCGACCATGCTGGGCCTGAGTAAATGAATCAAACAATAACCTGAGCAAGTGGACAGCTTTTTGCAGTGCAGGATCAACCCGATCCTTCAACAAGAAGCCCACGCCCATGCAGCCAGATTCCGCACCGTCCAGCGACCTGATCTACGGCCTCGACGACCGCCCCAAACCGCCGGCCGCGATCCTCGCCGCCCTGCAACACGTGCTCGCCAGTTTCGTCGGCATCATCACCCCGCCGCTGGTGATCGGCTCGGCCCTCGGACTGAACGCACACCTGCCCTATCTGATCAGCATGGCGCTGATGGTCTCCGGGGTCGGCACGTTTATTCAGGCGCGCCGCCCGTTCGGTATCGGCGCCGGGATGATCTGTTTGCAGGGCACCAGTTTTGCCTTTCTCGGGACCGTGCTGTCGGCCGGATTTCTGGTCAAGCAGCGCGGGGGCAGTCCGCAGGACATTCTGGCGATGATCTTCGGCGTGTGCTTTTTCGGGGCCTTGGTGCAGATCGTCCTCAGCCGTTTCATCGGCCAGTTGCGCAGAGTCGTCACGCCACTGGTCACCGGGATCGTCATTACCCTGATCGGCATCAGCCTGATCAAGGTCGGCATCACTGATCTGGGTGGCGGCTTCAATGCGCCGGACTTCGGCGCACCAGGCAATCTGGCGCTGGGGTTGATGGTGTTGCTGACGATCATCCTGCTCAATCGCTCGAACACGCCGAGGGTGCGGCTGTCGGCAATCATTATCGGACTGCTGCTCGGCAGCCTGACCGCATGGTTCAGCGGCAAACTGGTTCCGCAGGCATTGCCCGACCTGCCGCTGGTCAGTCTTCCGACACCGTTCAGGTTCGGTTTCAGCTTCGACTGGACTGCGTTCCTGCCCGTCGCGCTGATTTATCTGATCAGCACCATCGAAACCGTCGGCGATCTCACCGCCAATTGCATGATCGCCCGCCAGCCCATCAACGGCCCTTCTTATATAAGCCGTTTGCGCGGCGGTGTACTCGGTGACGGTGTGAGCTGCATGATCGCTGCCACCTTCAGCGCCTTCCCCAACACCACGTTTGCGCAGAACAACGGCGTGATCCAGTTGACCGGCGTCGCCAGTCGCTACGTTGGTTTGTACATCGGCGCGATCCTGTTTTGTCTCGGCCTGTTTCCCATGATCGGCGCGGTACTGCAGCAGATCCCGAAACCGGTACTCGGCGGCGCCACGCTGGTGATGTTCGGCAGCGTCGCGGCGGCCGGGGTACGGATTCTGGCGCAGTCGCCACTGGACCGGCGCAGCATGCTGATCATCGCCACCTCGCTGGGTGTCGGCCTGGGCATCGCCGCGCAACCGAACCTGTTGCACCTGCTGCCGAAGCTGGTGCAGAACCTGTTCGACTCGGCGATCACCAGCGGCGGGCTGACCGCGATCATCCTCTGCCTGTTGCTGCCGGAAGCGCGAACCACGGCCGTCGAGTCCGCCGCATCGATGAACAAGATCGAACAGGCGTAACGGTTTTATTGCATCAGGACTTGTCGGATGCCTGTGGGTGCGCTATCAACGCAACTGGTTGCACCCACAGACAAACCGGAAGTGCCTATGACCTTTGAAGTCCCTGCTCACGGCGGCAAACCCGCCAGCCGCATTCGTCAGAAGAACGAAGAGACCATCCTCAAAGCCGCCGAAGACGAATTCGCCCGTCACGGTTACAAAGGCACCAGCATGAACACCATCGCTCAGAATGCCGGGTTGCCCAAGGCGAACCTGCATTACTACTTCACCAACAAGCTTGGGTTGTACGTGGCGGTGCTGAGCAACATCATCGAACTGTGGGACAGCACCTTCAACACCCTGACCGCCGAAGACGATCCGGCCGAAGCGCTGACTCGCTACATTCGCGCCAAGATGGAATTCTCCCGTCGCCAGCCACAGGCCTCGCGCATTTTCGCCATGGAAGTGATCAGCGGTGGCGAATGCCTGACTGAATACTTCAACCAGGATTACCGCGCCTGGTTCCAGGGCCGTGCGGCTGTGTTTCAGGCGTGGATCAACGCAGGCAAAATGGACCCGGTGGATCCGGTGCATCTGATTTTCCTGCTATGGGGCAGCACCCAGCATTACGCCGACTTCGCCACGCAGATCTGCCGGGTCAGCGGGCGCAGCAAGTTGACCAAGCAAGACATGGAAGATGCCGGCAACAACCTGATCCGCATCATCCTCAAAGGCTGCGGCCTCACCCCCTGCGTATAAGACGTTTTATGCCTTTCACCCTCAGCGGTTTTTGCGAGTACCGCGAAGAGATTCGCAAAAGCCGCTTTATCACCTTCGCCGCGCCGATCAGCAGCCCCGCCGACGCGCAGGCATTCTTCGAGCAACACAGCGACTTGAACGCCTCGCACAACTGCTGGGCGTGGAAGCTCGGTGATCAATACCGCAGCAATGACGATGGCGAACCGGGCGGTACCGCCGGACGGCCGATTCTGGCGGCGATCGAGGCGCAGGATTGCGACCAGGTCGCGGTGATGGTGATCCGCTGGTATGGCGGCATTCAACTGGGCACCGGTGGTTTGGCCCGAGCCTATGGCGGCGGCGCCAACAAGTGCCTGCAAAATGCGGAAAAAATCGAGTTGATCAGCCGGGTGCCGCTGCGCTGTGCCTGCGGCTTTGCCGAGTTGCCACTGGTGAAACTGCGAGTGGCGGATCTGGGTGGTTTGGTGGTTGAGGAAAGCTTCACCGCCAACGGCGTCGAACTGCAGCTGGCAGTCGGCGCGGCGCAGATCGATTTGTTGCAGAGCCAACTGGCCGATCTGAGTCGCGGACGCATTCTGCTGCAGCGCTGACAACCTGCAATCTTTTGGGGCGCCTGGCAAAGGGCTTATTCCAATAACTTGCCCACATCTGCTGTGCACCCGACTGTGGATAACCTGAGCACATCCTGCTGTAACCCTTCTGTCACGTGGCTTTGCGCGATTTGCTCACTTTTCGTCCAATCCACATGAAAAAAGATTAATCCCACGTAAAAACAAACAGTTAGCGCTGTTTATCACCATTAGAAGATAACCGGTCATTGCTTATGCCCGGCTTTTCGGCTTGCGCACAAATACTGTGGAACAACCTGTGGATAACCCGTTCATGGCTGGCGCAGTCGCAGGTTCTGCATAGCTTCGCCCCGACTGCTCGTTTTTTAACCAGTTTGTCACGGTGCAAAAGTGGAGCCTGATCAACGGCTTTGCTCTGAATTGGTGCCCGCCTGCCCAGCGTTTTTCTGCGCGATGCTCTACCTCAGGCGCGCGGCAACCGCCATGGCGAGTGTTCCTGACTCAATGGCCAGGAAATTGCTTTATCCACAGGTACACCGCCAAGCCAGACGAGCCTGTCATGCACACCCTTTCTACGAGCACCGGTCCCATCCCGCGCCTGCAACTGCGCCACATCAGCAAACGCTACCCCGGTTGTCTGGCCAATGACGCCATCGACCTGAGCATCGCCCCCGGAGAAATCCACGCCCTGCTCGGCGAGAACGGCGCGGGGAAAAGTACCCTGATGAAGATCATCTATGGCGTCACCCAGGCCGATGCGGGCGAAATGCTCTGGCAGGGCCGGCGGGTGAATATCCGCAACCCGGCGCAGGCCAGGCAGTTGGGGATCGGCATGGTGTTCCAGCACTTTTCGCTGTTCGAAACCCTCAGCGTGGCGCAGAACATTGCCCTGGCGATGGGCGCCCAGGCCGGCACGCCGAAACAACTGGAGCCGAAAATTCGTGACGTGTCGCGCCGCTACGGCATGGCGCTGGAGCCGGAGCGACTTGTCCACAGCCTGTCGATCGGCGAACGGCAGCGGGTGGAAATCATTCGCTGCCTGATGCAGGACATCCGCCTGCTGATCCTCGACGAGCCGACCTCGGTGCTCACCCCGCAAGAGGCGGACGAGTTGTTCATCACCCTGCGTCGACTGGCGGCCGAGGGCTGCAGCATTCTGTTCATCAGCCACAAACTCGGTGAAGTGCGCGCGTTGTGCCACAGCGCCACGGTGCTGCGTGGCGGACGGGTGGCCGGGCATTGCGTGCCGGTTGAACGCTCGGACCAGCAATTGGCGCAACTGATGGTCGGCGAAGCGGCGGCATTGATTGGCGAGTACCCGAAGGTCAGCGGTGGCGCGGCGTTTTTGCAGGTCAGCGGCTTGAGTTGGCACAACCCCGATCCGTTCGGCTGTTCGCTGGCCGAGATCAACCTGCAGGTGCGCAGCGGGGAAATCGTCGGCATCGCCGGGGTCGCGGGCAATGGCCAGGACGAATTGCTCGCCCTGCTCAGTGGTGAACAACGCCTGCCGCGCGACAACGCTTCAACGATTACTTTTGCTGATCAAGCGGTCGCTGATTTACGCCCGGATGCGCGGCGCAAACTCGGGCTGGCGTTTGTTCCGGCCGAGCGTCTGGGGCATGGCGCGGTGCCGGAATTGAGCCTCGCCGACAACGCCCTGCTCACGGCTTTTCAACAAGGACTGGTGAGCAACGGCTTGATCGAACGCAGCAAAGTCGAAGCCCTCGCCCAACAGATCATTCAGCGCTTTGGCGTGAAAACCCCAAACACGCAAACCGCCGCGCGCAGTCTCTCCGGGGGCAACCTGCAGAAATTCATCCTCGGCCGGGAAATCCTCCAGCAACCGAAACTGCTGATCGCCGCGCACCCGACCTGGGGCGTGGACGTTGGCGCGGCGGCGACCATTCACCGTGCGCTGATTGCCTTGCGCGATGCCGGCGCGGCGATCCTGGTGATTTCCGAAGACCTCGACGAACTGTTCCAGATCAGCGACCGCCTCGGCGCCTTGTGCGCCGGGCGACTGTCACCGCTGCAAAACACCACCGACACCCTGCTGAGCGACGTCGGCGGCTGGATGGCCGGGCAATTCAACGACACGCCTTCATCGGCCACGCTCTGACGGAGTTTCCCCCCATGCTGCTTTCCCTCGAACCCCGTGGCCGACAATCGCGCCTGATGCTGTGGTGCTCGCCGTTGCTGGCGGCGCTGCTGACACTGGGCTGTGGCTCGCTGCTGTTCATTGCCCTCGGCCATGATCCGCTGCAAACCTTGCACACCCTGTTGATTGCGCCGATCAGCGACTTGTATGGCGTCTCCGAATTACTGGTCAAGGCACTGCCGATTCTGCTCTGCGCACTCGGTCTGGCCGTGGCTTATCAAGCGCGGATCTGGAACATCGGCGCCGAAGGTCAATTGCTGCTCGGTGCGCTTGCCGGCAGTGCATTGGCGGTGAACATCATCGACCTGCAAAGTCGCTGGGCGCTGGTACTGATTCTGCTCACCGGCACTTTCGCCGGTGCCGCCTGGGCCGGACTGACGGCGTGGTTGCGCACGCGCTTCAACGCCAATGAAATCCTCACCAGCATCATGCTCAATTACATCGCGCTGAACCTGTTGCTGTTCTGCGTGCACGGCCCGTTGAAGGATCCGGCCGGCTACAACTTCCCCGAGTCGGCAATGTTCGGTGACGCCAGTCGTTTGCCGCTGTTGATGGAAGATGGCCGGGTACACGCCGGGGTGTATTTCGCATTGCTGGCGCTGGTCGCGGTGTGGGTGTTGTTGCAGAAAAGCTTTATCGGTTTCCAGATCAAAGTGCTCGGGCTGGACAAGCGCGCGGCGGGGTTCGTCGGCTTTCGCGAGAAGCGTCTGATCTGGCTCGCGCTGTTGATCAGCGGCGGTTTGGCCGGGCTCGCCGGGGTCTGCGAAGTGACCGGGCCGATCGGCCAACTGGTGCCGCAGGTGTCACCGGGTTACGGCTACGCAGCGATCACCGTGGCGTTCCTCGGCCGGCTCAATCCGCTCGGAATCCTGTTTTCCAGCCTGCTGATGGCGCTGCTGTACATCGGCGGCGAGAGTGCGCAAATGACGCTCAATCTGCCACAAGCCATCACCCAACTGTTTCAGGGAATGATGCTGTTTTTCCTGCTCGCCTGCGATGTGCTGATTCTCTATCGGCCACGTCTGAAACTGCGCTGGGCACGGCGCACCTCGACCACCGCCGTAACCGCCGGAGCGCTGTGATGGATATCGATCTGTTGAGCAATATTTTCTACGCCATGGTGCGTTGCGGCACGCCGCTGCTGTTGGTCGCGCTGGGGGAGTTGATCTGCGAGAAGAGCGGTGTGCTCAACCTCGGCCAGGAAGGGATGATGCTGTTTGGCGCGGTGATCGGTTTTATCGTCGCCCTCAACAGCGGCAACCTGTGGCTCGGCGTGTTGCTGGCGATGCTAGCGGGGATGCTGTTGTCCTCGCTGTTTGCCTTGGTGGCGCTGGTGTTCAACGCCAATCAGGTCGCGACCGGGCTGGCGCTGACGATCTTCGGTGTGGGCCTGTCGACCTTTGTCGGCGCAGCGTGGGTCGGCAAGCCGCTGGCCGGATTCGAGCCGTTGGCGATTCCGTACTTGAGCGAAATTCCGCTGATCGGGCGGATGCTGTTCGCTCAGGATCTGCTGGTGTACCTGTCGTTCGCCCTGTTTGCGCTGGTGGCGTGGGTGATCATCAAGAGTCGTGTCGGGCTGATCATTCAGGCGGTTGGCGAGAACCCGGATGCGGCCAGTGCGATGGGGTTGCCGGTGCTGATCGTGCGTACCCTGGCGGTGCTGTTCGGTGGGGCGATGGCCGGGCTGGCCGGGGCGTATCTGTCGCTGGCGTACACGCCGATGTGGGCCGAAAACATGACCGCCGGGCGCGGCTGGATTGCGCTGGCGCTGGTGGTGTTTGCCAGTTGGCGGGTGTGGCGCCTGCTGCTCGGGGCGTATCTGTTTGGCCTCGCCAGCATCCTGCACCTGGTGGCGCAGGGGTTGGGGCTGGCGATTCCTTCGAGTCTGCTGGCGATGCTGCCGTATGTGGCGACGATTGTGGTGTTGGTGCTGTTGTCGCGGGATGCGATCCGGACTCGGCTGTATGCGCCGGTGTCGTTGGGGCAGCCGTGGCAGTCAGGGCATTAAAGCGGTGACCCTGTTGGCCTCTTCGCGAGCAAGCCCGCTCCCACAGTGTCCGTGTCCTCGTCAAAGACACTAAACCTGTGGGAGCGGGCTTGCTCGCGAAGGCGTCCGAACAGGCAACACCTGAGCAATGCCCCACGCCAGTTCAAGGACCAGAAAACCCACCAGCAATGAACTGGCGCCATGGGCCAAGGCGTACCCCTGCCAGGCCGCAAACAGAAACCGCGCCACCGCGTCATAGCGCCCATGCACCGGTTGCGGATCACGAATCCGCAGCACCGCCCACACGCAAACCACCGAACCCAAAAGATTCGCCATCAACATATGCACAGGCTGAAACGTCGGCAGTTCACCTGGCAAATTCAGCGCTGTCAAAAAACCATGCAACGCGACAAAACTCCACGGCGTGGCAAACGCGCCCGTGACGATCAGGTCATACCAGGCACTGCCGCGCACCACATTGCGATACTGGTTCGAAGTCCACATCATCCTTGCTCCAAAAATTGAGGAGCAACCACGGTAAAGCCTGGAGTATGCTCCAGGGTCAAGACCTCTTTTGAGACCCAGCATGCGCATCGGTGAATTAGCCCAGGCCAGCGCCGTCAGCCGCGATACCTTGCGTTTCTACGAGCAGCGCGGGTTGATCGCGGCGCAGCGCAGTGCCAACGGTTATCGCGACTACCCGCCGGAAATGCTGCAACTGGTGCTCTACATCAAGACCGCGCAGCGTCTGGGTTTTACCCTCGGCGAAATCGGCAACAGCGTCGCCGCGTTGTGGAACGCGCCCGAACCGGACCATGCCGTGGCACAACTGCTGCGCGACAAACTGCAATTGATCGAAACCCGCATGAGCGAGCTCGATGTGTTGCGACGAGAGTTGCAACAACGGCTCGGTCAGGCGTGTCCATTGAATCCTGAACCCTGACTTTCAAGGAACCCATCATGCCCCAGGCAAAACATGCACTGATCATCGGCGCTTCCCGTGGCTTGGGCCTCGGGTTGGTGAAAACCCTGCTGGCCGATGGCTGGCAAGTGACCGCCACCGTGCGCAACCCGCAGAAGGCTGAGGCGCTGCAAGCGCTGGGCAAGGTGCGCATCGAGAAACTCGACATGGACGATCAGCAGGCGGTGATCGCCCTGAGCCAACAGCTCAAGGGCGAAACCTTCGACCTGCTGTTCGTCAACGCCGGGGTCAAAGGTCCGGAGGTGCAGACGCCGGGCGGCGCGACACTGGCTGAAGTCGGCCAACTGTTCTTCACCAACGCCGTGGCACCGATCAATCTGGCGCAACGCTTTGTCGGGCAGATCCGCGACGGCAGCGGCGTGCTGGCGTTCATGAGTTCCGGGCTGGGCAGCGTGACCGTACCTGACGCACCGGAGCTGGCGCTGTACAAGGCAAGCAAGGCCGCGCTGAACTCGATGACCAACAGCTTCGTCACGCAATTGGGCGAGCAGAAACTCACTGTGCTATCGCTGCATCCGGGCTGGGTAAAGACCGACATGGGGGGTGAAGGTGCCGACCTTGATGTAGACACCAGCACCCGCGGGCTGGTTGATCAGGTGAATGCCTATACCGGCAAGGGCGGACATCACTTCATCAACTACAAGGGCGAAACCATTCCCTGGTAAGCACCGAGGATGCAAATGTGGGAGCGGGCTTGCTCGCGAATGCGGTGTGTCTGCGCCAGGTGTTCCAACTGAAACGACGCTTTCGCGAGCAAGCCCGCTGCCACGACGGGATTGTGTGTTGTCCTGTCGGGTCGGGCTTGCCCGATGCAGCAATTTGTTTGACACTGCGCACCTCGTCCTCGCGGCGACCCTGGATCAGCAGACAGGGCATCACTGAGCTGGCAACCCTGAACCCAACTTTCAGAGGAGCCGGCAAAATGCCCGCGACCCGTACCTGGTTAAAAAATCCCCTCGCCATTTTCACAGCCAACGCGCTTGATGCCCGTGGCGGCCTGGTGCTGCAAGACGGCGTCATCGTCGAAGTTCTCGCGGCCGGTCAGCAACCGTCCACGCCGTGCAATGAAGTGTTCGATGCCCGCGAGCATGTGATCCTGCCGGGCCTGATCAACACCCATCACCATTTCTATCAAACCCTGACTCGCGCCTGGGCGCCGGTGGTCAATCAGCCGTTGTTCCCATGGCTGAAAACCCTGTACCCGGTGTGGGCGCGGCTGACACCGGAAAAACTCGCCCTCGCCACCAAGGTCGCGCTGGCTGAACTGCTGCTCTCCGGTTGCACCACCGCAGCTGACCACCATTATCTGTTCCCGGACGGCCTGGAAAATGCCATCGACGTGCAAGTCGACACCGTGCGTGAACTGGGCATGCGCGCCATGCTCACCCGCGGCTCGATGAGCCTCGGCGAGAAGGACGGTGGCCTGCCGCCGCAGCAGACCGTGCAAGAAGGTCAGGTGATTCTCGACGACAGTCAGCGCCTGATACACGAGTACCACGAGCGTGGTGACGGTGCGCAGATTCAGATCGCGCTGGCACCGTGCTCGCCGTTTTCGGTGACCCCGGAAATCATGTCGGCCAGCGCCGAACTGGCGAACAAACTAGACGTGCGCCTGCACACGCACCTGGCGGAAACCCTCGACGAAGAAGATTTCTGCCTGCAGCGCTTCGGCCTGCGCACCGTCGATTATCTGGACAGCGTCGGCTGGCTCGGCCCGCGCACCTGGCTGGCCCACGGCATCCATTTCAACCCGGACGAAATCGCCCGCCTCGGCCAGGCCGGCACCGGTATCTGCCATTGCCCGAGCTCGAACATGCGCCTGGCGTCCGGCATCTGCCCGAGCATCGATCTGACCGATGCCGGCGCGTTGTTCGGTCTGGGCGTGGACGGTTCAGCCTCCAACGACGCATCGAACATGATCCTCGAAGCGCGGCAGGCGCTGTATATCCAGCGCCTGCGTTACGGCGCCGAGAAAATCACTCCTGAGCGCGTGCTGGGTTGGGCAACCAAGGGCTCGGCGAGCCTGTTGGGGCGTACCGACATCGGCGAACTGGCGGTGGGCAAACAGGCGGATCTGGCGTTGTTCAAACTGGATGAACTGCGTTTCTCCGGCAGCCACGATCCGGTTTCGGCGTTGCTGCTGTGCGGCGCCGATAGGGCGGATCGGGTGATGATTGGCGGCAAGTGGCGTGTGGTTGATGGTCAGGTTGAAGGGCTGGATCTCAAAGGCCTGATTGCCGATCACAGCCAGGCGGCTCGCCAGTTGATCGCCGGCACCTGATACACCGCTGATCAAACCTGTGGGAGCGGGCTTGCTCGCGAAGGCGTCTTGTCAGTCAACATTTGAGCTGGTTGACACTCCGCTTTCGCGAGCAAGCCCGCTCCCACATCTGGTTTTGTGGTGGGCTCAAAGACCGAGCAGGGAGAGCATGATGAACGTCGCAAACAGTACAAAGTGGGTCATGCCTTCGATGGCATTGGTCTCGCCGTCATTCAGGTTGATCGCACTGACGATCAGCGTGATGAAAATCATCACCGTCTGCACCGGGGTCATCGCCATTTGAAACGGCTGGCCAGTGTACAGCGCCATCGCTTCCATCACCGGCACGGTCAGAATCACCGTCGACAGTGACGCGCCCATGGCAATGTTGACCACCGACTGCATACGGTTGGCCAACGCAGCCCGCAACGCCGTCAAAATCTCCGGCGCCGCCGAAATCGCCGCCACCAGAATCGCCGTGATCACCGGCGGTGCGCCCGTGCCTTCCAGGCCCAGATCGAGGGTCTTGGACATCACTTCGGCCAGTGCGCCGATCACCACCACCCCAAACACCAGAACGCCGATCGACCACGCCAGGCTCAGCGGTTTTGGTTCATCCTCGACAGGTTCTTTCTTGCGGCGTTTGTCCGGGTAGCTGTAGCTGAAAAAGTAGCTGTGCGGGCCAACCTGCATCCGCAGGAACAACGCATAAAGCACCACCATCGCGCCGATGGTGAACGCCGAATAGACCTTCCAGTTGGCCGCCGGAATGAACTCCGGCACCACCATCGAAACACCCATGGCGGTGAGGATCATCACGCTGTAACTGCGCGCCGAATCGTCGTTGTACGACTGCTCGCCATGCTTGAGCCCGCCCATCAACGCGGCGAGGCCGAGGATGCCGTTGATATCGAGCATCACCGCCGAATAAATCGTGTCACGCACCAGCGTGGCCGACGCTTCGTTGCTCATCATGATCGCCAGGATCACCACTTCCACCAGCACCGCCGCGAGGGTCAGGATCATCGTGCCGTAAGGGTCACCGACTTTTTCCGCGAGCAGTTCGGCCTGATGGGCGACACGCATCGAGGCGGCGACAATGAAGGCGATCAGCACCAGGCCAGAGATCAACGCGACAATCTGGCCGCTGTGCAACATCCAGTGTTCCAGCGGATAAGCGACGCACGCGGCAATCACCGCCAGCAGCAGAAAGCTTTCTTGCTTGAGGATCGTGAGCATGGCGGGCCTTTTGCCGAGAGGTTCGAATGAGCTACTGACTGCGGCGTGGCGCTAACGTTTCGTTACACCTTAGCGCACCAGTGGATGGCAGTTGATTTCAGCCATGCACTTTTATCGTTCCTGCCGGCTTCTTCGCGAGCAAGCCCGCTCCCACATTGGAATGCGATCTCCTGTGGGAGCGGGCTTGCTCGCGAAGGCTGCGACTCGGTTTCGACTTGTTTGTTGTCCTGTTGGTCAGCAATTTGCATTGCCCCCGACCACCCACAACAAAATGGAGTTCGAATTCATGCAAATACGCCCGCTGCACAAACTGCTGTGCGCCGTCATCGGTCTGGGGATCAGCCTGAGCGCCAGCGCTGCCGATCCGCTGAAGGTCGGTTTCGTCTACATCGGCCCGATCGGCGACCACGGCTGGACGTATCAGCATGAACAGGGGCGCAAGGCACTGGTGGAAAAATTCGGCAATCAGATCACCACCAATTACGTCGAGAACGTGGCCGAAGGCGCCGACGCCGAGCGGGTGATCCGCAACATGGCCAAGGACAACTACGACCTGATCTTCACCACGTCCTTCGGCTACATGAACCCGACCCTGAAAGTCGCCAAGCAGTTTCCCAAGGTGACCTTCGAGCACGCCACCGGCTACAAGCAGGACAAGAACCTCGGCACCTACCTGGCCCGCACCTATGAAGGTCGTTATGTCGGCGGTTTCCTCGCGGCGAAGATGACCAAGAGCAAAAAAATCGGCTACGTCGCCTCGTTCCCGATTCCGGAAGTGATCCGCGACATCAACGCCATCCAGCTGGCCCTGAACAAGTACAACCCCGGTACCGAGATCAAGGTGGTGTGGGTCAATTCGTGGTTCGACCCGGGCAAGGAAGCCGATGCTGCCAACGCGCTGATCGATCAGGGCGTGGACGTGCTGTTCCAGCATACCGACAGCCCGGCGCCGATCCAGGCGGCAGAACGGCGTGGCGTGTACGCCGTGGGTTACGCCTCGGACATGGCGCACTTCGGCCCGAAAGCGGTGCTGACCTCTATCGTCAACGACTGGGCCCCGCACTACATTCAGGCCACGCAGAGCGTGCTCGACCACACCTGGAAATCACAGGATTACTGGGGCGGGTTGAAGGAAGGCACGGTTGAATTGCCGATCAGCGACCTGGTACCGGCGCCGGTGAAAGCCGAGGCCGAACAGATCATCGCCGACATCAAGAGCGGCGCGTTGCAGCCGTTCACCGGGCCGATCAAGGATCAGGCCGGGGTCGAGAAAATCCCGGCGGGGGTGAGTGCGACGAATGCGCAACTGGCGTCGATGAACTATTACGTGGAAGGGATGAAGGCCGAGATGCCGAAGTAATCCCGGCCCCACCACCATTCCCTGTGGGAGCGGGCTTGCTCGCGAAAGCGTTACATCAGGCAACTCATGTATCAACTGATACGACGCCTTCGTGAGCAAGCCCACTCCCACAATGGATCTTCAGCGTCTTCAAGGATTGTGTATGAACAGTCTTCCAGTCATCGACATCTCACCGCTCTATAGCGACGACGAAAACGCCTGGCCCGCCGTCGCCGAACAGATCGACCGCGCCTGCCGCGAGTGGGGTTTCTTCTACATCAAGGGCCACCCGATTTGCGCGCTGCGCATCGACTCGCTGCTCGACCACGCGCAGCGCTTCTTTGCGCAACCGGCAGCAGAAAAACTCAAGATCGACATCACCCAGACCCGCCATCACCGTGGTTACGGCGCCATCGCCACCGAACAACTCGACCCGGACAAACCCAGCGATCTGAAAGAGACCTTCGACATGGGCCTGCACCTGTCGGCGGATCATCCCGACGTGCTCGCGCAAAAACCGCTGCGCGGGCCCAATCGCCATCCGGCGCAAGCAGGCTGGGAGGCGTTGATGGAGCAGCATTACCTCGACATGCAGGCGCTGGCGCAAACCCTGCTGCGGGCGATGACGATTGCCTTGGACATCGAGCGCGATTTCTTCGACTCGCGCTTCGTTGAGCCGGTCAGCGTGCTGCGCATGATCCACTACCCGCCGCGCCACACCGCCAGCAGTAACGAGCAGCAAGGTGCCGGCGCGCATACCGATTACGGCTGCATCACTTTGCTCTATCAGGACAGTGCCGGTGGTCTGCAAGTGAAGAGCGTCAACGGCGAATGGATTGACGCGCCGCCCATCGAAGGCACTTTCGTGGTCAACCTCGGCGACATGATGGCGCGCTGGAGCAACGACCGTTATCGCTCGACCCCGCATCGGGTGATCAGCCCGCTGGGGGTGGATCGCTATTCGATGCCGTTCTTCGCCGAGCCACACCCGGACACGCGCATCGAATGCCTGTCCGGATGTCAGGACGCACAGCATCCGGCGAAATATCCGGCCACCACCTGCGCCGAATTCCTGCTCTCGCGCTTCGCCGATACCTACGCCTACCGTCGCGAGCAGGAAGCCGTGTGATGGATCGCTTGGTCAGGTTTTGCCAATTGTTTCGGCGAGCATCTGTAGAATGCCGTCATTGCACCTGATGAGAAAAGAATATGTACGACTGGCTCAACGCCTTGCCCAAGGCTGAACTGCACCTGCATCTGGAAGGCTCGCTGGAGCCCGAGCTGCTGTTCGCTTTGGCCGAGCGCAACAAGATCGCCCTGCCGTGGAACGACGTCGAAACCCTGCGCAAGGCTTACGCCTTCAACAACCTGCAGGAATTCCTCGACCTGTATTACCAGGGCGCTGACGTGTTGCGCACGTCCCAGGATTTCTACGACCTGACCTGGGCCTACCTGCTGCGCTGCAAAGAGCAGAACGTGATTCACACCGAACCGTTCTTCGACCCGCAGACCCACACCGACCGTGGCATCCCGTTCGAAGTGGTGCTCAACGGCATCGCCGCCGCGCTGAAGGATGGCGAGCAGCAACTGGGGATCACCAGCGGTCTGATCCTGAGTTTCCTGCGCCACCTGAGCGAAGACGAAGCACAGAAAACCCTCGACCAGGCGCTGCCGTTCCGTGATGCGTTTGTTGCTGTGGGCCTGGATAGCTCCGAGATGGGCCATCCGCCGAGCAAGTTCCAGCGCGTGTTCGAGCGTGCCCGCCACGAGGGCTTCCTGACCGTCGCCCACGCTGGCGAAGAAGGCCCGCCGGAGTACATCTGGGAAGCCATCGACCTGCTGAAAATCCAGCGCATCGACCATGGCGTGCGCGCCATCGAAGACGAGCGCCTGATGCAGCGGATCATCGACGAACAGATCCCGCTGACCGTGTGCCCGTTGTCGAACACCAAGCTCTGCGTATTCGATCACATGTCGCAGCACAACATTCTCGACATGCTCGAGCGTGGGGTGAAGGTCACGGTGAACTCCGATGACCCGGCGTACTTCGGCGGTTACGTCACCGAGAACTTCCATGCGCTGCACGAACACCTGGGCATGACGCAAGATCAGGCCAGACGCCTGGCGCAGAACAGCCTGGATGCGCGCCTGGTAAAACCGTAAGCAACAGCGCAAAACCTCTGCAGGAGTGAGCCTGCTCGCGATGGCGGAGTGTCAGATACACATGTTTTAACTGACACTCCGCCATCACGAGCAGACTCACTCCTGCAATTGGATGGGTGTTCAGCCTGCGACCTGGGGTTCAGTCAGCTCCTCCAACGTTTTCCCCCGCGTCTCCATCCCGAACAGCCACACCACCCCCGCCGCAATCGCGAAGCACAACGCCCCCAAGGCGAACACCCCGCCCTGCCCGGTAATCGGGAATACCAAGCCGGTCACCAGCGGTCCGAGCAACGAACCGACACGACCGATCGCCGAGGCGAAGCCCGAGCCTGTGGCCCGCGCCGACGTCGGGTACAACTCCGGCGTATAGGTGTAGAGCACCGCCCACATGCCGAACAGGAAGAACTGCATCAACAGCCCGGTGCCGATCAGCAACGCGACGTTGCCGCCGAACACCGCGCTCTGGCCATAAAGAAACGCCATCACCCCACCGCCGAGCAAGGTGACAATGCACACCGGTTTACGCCCCCAGCGCTCCACCAGCCATGCCGCCATCAGAAAACCGGGAATCCCGCCCAGGGAAATCAGCACGGTGTAATACACCGACTGGGTCACGGCAAACCCAGACTGTTGCAGCAATGCACTGAGCCATGAGGTCAGTCCGTAGAAACCGAGCAAGGCGAAGAACCACAGGCTCCAGATCATCGTGGTGCGCTGGCGGTATTGCGCCGACCAGATCTGCTTGAGGGCCGAGAAGAAGTTACCCGGTGGCGTCACCGTTCGTGGCAAGCGCACAGGCTCCGGCAACGTCGCAACACCGAGCGATGCACGCACACGCTGTTCGATTGCACCCAATACCTTGTCTGCCGCGTCATGCCGCCCGGCCTGCTCCAGCCAGCGCGGCGACTCGGGGATAAAGAAACGGATCGCCAACACGAAGACCGCCGGCACTGCCAATACCAGGAAGATGTCGCGCCATCCAATCAACGGCAACAGGAAGTAAGACAACACCCCGGCTGCGACAAAACCCAGTGGCCAGAAACCGTCCATCAACGCGATATAACGCCCCCGTCGCCGGGCCGGAATCAGCTCGGACAGCATCGACTGAGCGATGGGAAACTCCATGCCCATGCCGATCCCCAGCAGAATGCGGAACAGCGTCAGGCTCTCGACCGTTTGCGCGGTCGAACACAGGTAACTGGCTACACCCCACAGAACGATGCTCCACTGGAACACCGGTTTGCGTCCGAAACGGTCGGCGAGCATGCCCGACAGCGATGCGCCCAGCACCATGCCGAAAAAACTCGAACTGGCGAGCAACCCGGCTTGTGCACTGCTCAGGCCAAACTCGCTTTTGATCGAGCCGAGCAGGAACGTCATCATGGCCAGGTCCATGGAGTCGAAAAAGAACGCCAGGGCAATGATGATGAAAATGACGCGGTGATAACCGCTGAGCGGCAGGCGCTCCAGTCGTTCTGCAGCGCTGAAGTTTCGCGTATCCATGGCCCGTCTCCCCATCCGCAATATTTGCCGATCGAGTGTGCGGGATAACGGTTCAGCGCTTTTTCTGGATGCGACCTGTTCACAGTCACAGGCGACGCCAGCGTCGAAGTGGCAGCCGGCGAAAGCTCTATTACGCCATTTCCAGCTCGGTTTCCTTGGCAAAACGATGAATTTCCCGCTGCCCGGCCGGGGTCACCTGCAAGGCACGGGAGTCTTTGGGCAGTACCAGCCAGCCGGACTGCATGAACAGCTGCAACAACGCAGCTCCCAGAGAGCCCCCCATGTGCGGACGCCGTTCGCTCCAGTCCGGGCAGGCGCACGCCACCTGAGCCTTGCGATGGGCCAGCGCCTGGATGAACACGCCCCGGCTGGCCAGCTGGTTCGACCCCTTGAGGGTTACCACGACGCGCTGCTCGGTCTGTTCGATCCAGCCCGCTTCGAGCAGACGTTGATACAGATCGGCGGCCAGCGTGCCACCCAAATGGTCATCGCAAAAACGCGCGCGCAGCAGCGATGACGGTGCGATCTGGGGATTGGTGAGCGGTGTCGAGCGCTTGAATACGTGAGGCACCTCCCGCGGTGCACTGGCGATCGTGGCACTGGCCAGGGCTTCGATGGCGGCAGCGATCTCCGGGGCAGCCAGGCGAAAAAAACGCTTGCGCCCACGGACCTCTACTTTCAACAGACCGCCGGCGGACAAACGCCCCAGATGCGCACTGGCCGACGATGGCGACAACCCTGCCAGCAGCGCCAGCTCCTCGGTCTGGCGGGCCGAGCCATCCATCAACGCCCACATCATCGCGCTGCGCTTGGGGTCGGCCAGCAGCGTGGCGATCTGGCTGATGCAAGGTGCATGTTCCATGTATTCACTCCCTGTTGAATCGTATCGTCTACTGCTCGAAGACATCTTGACCAGTAATGCGTCGTCGGCCAAGACGCGTAAAACGCCATGAACCGGAGCAACGCAGGCCAGTGATGCAGCACCCGTCAATGGAGTGCCCGCGGCGTTTGTGCACTTCTGGTCCACCCCCGGAAAAACCGGCCGGACTCTGCCTTGGCCGGTTGTCGGCGCAGGTTTGAGGCGGTCGCTAGTATAAGCGGGATGCACGCCGCTTCCTGCGCCGTGGCTGACACGAATGGTGATAGTTTCTGAGAGAAATTTCGCTAATTGCCTGCGACTAATGATCAACTTTCGGGAAATGCGGAAATTGACTACTCAATTCGGCGCATCGGCTGGCGAGCATTTCCCTTAAAAGGTTCACCGGCTTACTCAATTGCGCGCGATGGGCGCACAACAGATTCAGTGGTGCACGCTCGCAGAGCAATTCCGGCAACAACACTTTGAGGCGTCCGGCGAGGACATCCGCGCCGACATCGAGCCACGACTTGTAAGCGATGCCCGCCCCTGCCACTGCCCACAACCGCACCACATCGGCGTCATCGCTGAAGCGATCGCCGCTGACCGTCAGACCGACTTCGCGTCTGCCGTCATGAAAACTCCAATGGTCGTGAACCCGGCTGCCGAGCATGTACAGCAGGCAATTGTGCTGAGCCAGTTGTTCGAGTTGCCGCGGTTCGCCGTGGCGCGCCAGGTACGCCGGCGATGCACAGAGCACTCGGCGATTTTCCGCCGCGATGGGCAAGGCGACCAGGCTGGAATCTTCCGGCTCGCCGTAGCGCAAGGCGATGTCCACCGGCTGGCGGAACAGGTCGGCGATGCGATCACCGAGCAGCAGGCGCACGGTCAGCTTCGGGTGCTCGCGCTGAAACTCGTCGAGCCACGGCAGCAACAGGTTGCGACCGAAATCCGACGGCGCCGACAACTGCAGGATTCCGCTGACCTGATCCTGTGCACTGGACAGGTAGCGCCGCCCCTCATCCAGTTGCCCCAGGGCGGCGCGGGCGTATTCAAGAAAGCCTTCGCCCTCGGCGGTCAGGCGCAAGCTGCGCGTCGAGCGGGCCAACAGACGTGCGCCCAGTTGTTGTTCGATGCGCTTGAGCGCCGCACTGGCCACCGCAGCGGACATGTCCATGACCCGCGCCGCCGCCGACAGGCTGCCCAGATCCGCCGCGCGGACGAACAACTGCAAATCATCGAAACGCAGCATTCTCAGCCCCGATTATCAAAAAAATATTGAAAGAGACTGCTCTTTTAGCCGGTTTTATCGCGCCGAGAAATAGCCAATCATCTGCTCCATCGAATTCATCCCGCTGCTTTGGAGCCGAGCATGTCCCAGCCATTCACCGCCATCGCTACCCTGATCGCCAAACCTGGCCAGCAGGACACCCTCGAAAACGCCCTGCGCGAGCTGGTTGCACCCAGCCGCGCCGAACCAGGCTGCGGCCAATACGACCTGCACCGCGACCTGGCCGATCCACTGACCTTTTATGTGATCGAACACTGGGCCGGCGAGGAAATCCTGCTGGCGCACAACGCCAGCGCGCATTTCCTGAACTTCCAGGCGACTGCGGGGCATTGCATCGAACACTTCCAATTGAAACGCCTGGGCGCCATCGCCTGAGCCGTTCTTCTATTACTGTCACGGAGCCAATCATGAAAGCCATCGCCTATTACGCTTCCCTGCCGATCAGCGACGAAAAATCCCTGCAGGACATCGAGCTGCCAGAACCGGTCGCCGGCCCGCGCGACCTGCTGGTGGAAGTCAAAGCCATTTCGGTCAACCCGGTCGACACCAAGGTGCGACAGAACGTGGCGCCGGAAAACGGCGCGGCGAAAGTCCTCGGCTGGGACGTCGCGGGTGTGGTCAAGGCGGTCGGCAGCGAAGTGAGCCTGTTCAAGGCCGGCGATAAAGTGTTCTACGCCGGCTCCATCGCCCGCGCCGGCGGTAACAGCGAGCTGCACGTGGTCGATGAGCGGATTGTCGGCCACATGCCCAAGTCCCTCGGTTTCGCCGAAGCCGCGGCCCTGCCGTTGACCGCCATCACTGCCTGGGAACTGCTGTTCGAACGCCTGCAGGTTCGCGAAGGTAAAACAGATGAGGGACAGAGCCTGCTGATCGTCGGCGCTGCCGGTGGGGTGGGTTCGATCCTGACTCAACTGGCCAGGCAGTTGACCGGCCTGAAGGTGATCGGCACCGCTTCCCGCACGCAGACTCGCGACTGGGTGACTGAGCTGGGCGCCGATCGGGTGATCGATCATAGCCAACCGCTGAGCGAAGAACTCAAGCGCGCCGGGATCGACCACGTGACCCACGTCGCCAGCCTGACCCAGACCGATCATCACCTCGATCAACTGGTCGAGGCCCTGGCACCGCAAGGCAAACTGGCACTGATCGATGACCCGAAGTCGCTGGACGTGACCAAGCTCAAGCGCAAGAGCCTGTCGCTGCACTGGGAGTTCATGTATACCCGCTCGCTGTTCGAAACCCCGGACATGATCGAGCAGCACAAACTGCTCAACCGCGTGGCCGAACTGATTGATGCGGGGACACTGAAGACCACGGTGGGCGAGCATTTCGGCACGATCAATGCAGCGAACCTGCGTCGTGCACATGAGCTGCTGGAAAGTGGCAAAGCCAAGGGCAAAATTGTTTTAGAAAGTTTCTGAGAATCTGAAGGTCATGACCAGCGTCAGCTCCCATAAGGGCTGGCGCTGGTTTTTGCCGTCAGTCAGATGCTTGACCGTTGTCACAAATGCGATCGTATTCAGGTCTACAATCGAAACCTCTGCGATGCATCTTTTACACAAGGGAGGTCAGCAATGAAGATCCTGATAAAAGAAGTGGCAAAGTCTCAATGGCAGGTTCGTCTGGACCAGCACGCCGTGACATTTCGCAGTGAAGCCGAAGCCTTGGCCTTCACCCGCACCCTCGAAGCGCGACTCTGCGCGCCCCATCAGATTCCCGACCGCAGCCAGCAACGCGCGGCTGGCTGAGCCTTTTACGCCTCGGCCTGGGCTTGCGCCAATGCCCGGGCATTCTGCAGGCGGCGGGTGAGCATCGCGACGCTCACGACCAATAAACCGCACAGGCTGATGACCATGGCCATCGGCACGGCGGTGCCGTCGTGCAATACACCCACCAGTGCCGAAGCACCGGCGGCGACGCTGAACTGCATGCAGCCGAGCAACGCCGATGCACTGCCGGCGCGAGCGCCCTGACCATTCATTGCACAGGCGGCTGCGTTGGGGCTGATGCAGCCAAGGCTGGAGACACAGATAAACAACGGAATCAGCAGCGGCCACAAGGCTTCGGTGTGCAGGACACTCACCGCAAGCAGCGCCAGCCCGGCACACAGGTAAACCCAGACCGCCCTCGACAGCAGAAATGCCGGGCCACGCTTGGCCAGCAGTCGCGCATTGACCTGCGCCACCAGAATGAACCCCGCCGCGTTAGTGCCGAACAACCAGCCGAAATGCTCGGCCGGCACGCCGTACAGCTTGATGAAGATGAACGGTGAGCCGGCGATGTAAGCGAACATCCCGGCAATGGCGATACCACCGGTCAGGGCATGACCGAGATAGACCCGATCCTGCAGCAGGCGGCCGTACTGGCGCAGTGCACCGGACAACGACTGACGCGGCATATGTGCCGGCATGCTTTCCGGCAGGCCGAGCGCCACCGCCAGTCCAGCCAGGGCGCTGAACCCGGTGAGGACGAGGAAGATCGATTGCCAGCCCGTGGTGTTGACCAGCAAGCCGCCGAGCATTGGTGCCAGAATCGGTGCCAGGCCCATCACCAGCATCAACTGCGAAAAGACTTTCGCCGACCCCACCGCGTCGCACTTGTCGCTGACCACCGCCCGCGAAATCACCATCCCCGCACAGCCGCCCAACGCCTGGACAAAGCGCGCACCGATCAGCCATTCCAGATTAGGCGCATACGCACAGGCCAGCGACGCCAGCGTGAACAACGCCAGACCGGTGAGCAACGGAATGCGCCGGCCAAAGCGATCCGCCACCGGACCATAAGCCAGTTGGCCAATCGACAACCCGGCGAAATAGGCTGCCAGCGTCATCTGCACGTGCTTCTCATCGGTGCCGAACGCCAGCGCCATGGAAGGAAATGCAGGTAGATAGAAGTCGATCGCCAAGGGCCCGAAGGCGGTCAAGGCACCGAGAATCAGAATGGTACGGAAGTTCATCAGGCATCCAGGTTGGCAAGTCGGCAGCCCGACAGTCTAGCCGCGCCCGGACGCCTTGAACATTCCGATAGCTCGCTAACTATAAAAACATCAGGCGAGTTTGACGGCGTAGCCTTCTTCGCTGATGACCTCAATGACCTGCTCGGCACTCAGCGCACTTTCGACACCAACCTCTTTGGCCGCCAGATCGACGCGCACGCTGGCCGCCGGATCCTTCGCTTGCACGGCGTTGGTGATGGCCTTGACACAATGACCGCAGGACATGCCTTGAACGTTGAACACTTGCATGGATTGACTCCTTTGAGTGAGGTTGCCGGCAGTGTCGAGCTTGCCACCATGGCAAGGTCAAGTTCTGCAAAAAACTGCCGGGCTGGCATTCGGCGTCGCGCTCAGCCAAGCTGCGTGCATCAATGACTCAAATTCAGGAGATTCAGCCATGCGCTGGTCAGCTTTCAGCCTGTTTGGCTTGCTCAGCCTGTTCGCCGCCCTGCCCCAGGCCAACGCGACCGGCGAGGACTACGCCGTTCTGATCATCTCGCGCGAGCGCCTCGAAGTGCCGACCTCCTGCGAGATCGGCGTGTACATCCAGGATCAGTTTGCCGGGCGCCTGCTGCAGGAACAGTCCACCTCGTTCAACCTGCAACATGGCACGTTCTCCATCCGCCTGAAACTTGAGCCGAGCCAGGTGCCCGGTTGCAAACCAGGCATGCTGGCGCCGCCGGCTCAGGAGATCACGCTCAAGGCCGGGGACGTGGTGAAGTACCGGATCGCAACGTCTGCCAAAGGTTTGTACCTGCGACCTGCCGCCCTCGAATACTAAGCACAACCACAAATTGTGGGAGCGAGCCTGCTCGCGAAAGTGGTGTGTCATTCAGCGATGATAGTGACTGACACACCACTTTCGCGAGCAAGCCCGCGCCCACATTGGTTTTGTAATGAGTCAAAGATTGGCGCTTGACCTTGCCCGCATGGCAAGGTTGATCCTTGTAGGCATCTACTACAGGGAGTACGACCGATGTCCGATTCCATTACTTTCGATCTGCCGATCGCTGGCATGACCTGCGCCAGTTGCGCCGGGCGTGTCGAGCGGGCGTTGAGCAAAGTCAGCGGCGCCAGTGCCGTCAGCGTCAATCTCGCCACCGAACAGGCTCGCGTCCAGGCCCCCGGCGACAGCTTGCCGGCGTTGATGGAGGCAGTGGAACGCGCCGGTTACAGCGTGCCGCAGCAAACGATCGAACTGAACATTGAAGGCATGACCTGCGCGTCATGCGCCGGGCGTGTCGAACGCGCCCTGAACAAAGTCCCCGGGGTGAAGAACGTCAGCGTCAACCTCGCCAACGAACGCGCGCACCTCGAGCTGCTCGGTCAGGTCGATCCACAAGCGTTGCTCGACGCCGTGAGCAAGGCTGGTTACTCGGCCAGCGTCTGGCAGGCAGAACACCCACAAACCGATAACCAGCAACAGCGCCTGCAACATGAGCGCTGGGCGCTGATCTGCGCGATCGCTCTGGCATTGCCGCTGGTGTTGCCGATGTTGCTGCAACCGTTCGGCATTCACTGGATGCTCCCGGCCTGGGCGCAATTTGCCCTCGCCACGCCGGTGCAATTCATTTTCGGTGCACGGTTTTATGTGGCCGCGTGGAAAGCCGTGCGCGCCGGGGCCGGCAATATGGACTTGCTGGTGGCCCTCGGCACCAGCGCCGGTTATGGCTTGAGCCTCTACGAATGGGCCACCGCCGCCGGGCGCATGCCGCATCTGTATTTCGAAGCGTCGGCGGTGGTGATCGCCCTGGTGCTGCTCGGCAAATACCTGGAAAGCCGCGCCAAGCGCCAGACCGCCAGCGCCATCCGCGCTCTGGAAGCCTTGCGCCCGGAACGGGCGGTGCAAGTGATCGACGGCCGTGAGCAGGACGTTGCGATCAGCGCTCTGCGCCTGAACGATCAAGTCTTGGTCAAACCCGGCGAACGTTTCCCGGTCGACGGTGAAGTGCTGGAAGGCCAGAGCCACGCCGATGAAGCACTGATCAGCGGCGAAAGCCTGCCGGTGCCGAAACAACCCGGCGACAAGGTCACCGGCGGCGCGATCAACGGTGAAGGTCGTCTGTTGGTGCGCACCACCGCCCTTGGCGCAGAAAGCGTGCTGGCGCGGATCATCCGCCTGGTGGAAGACGCTCAGGCGGCGAAAGCACCGATCCAGAAACTGGTGGATAAAGTCAGCCAGGTGTTCGTGCCCACCGTGTTGCTGATTGCCCTCGCCACGCTGATTGGCTGGTGGCTGTACGGCGCGCCCATGGAAACCGCGTTGATCAATGCCGTCGCCGTGCTGGTGATCGCGTGCCCCTGTGCGCTCGGCCTCGCTACCCCGACGGCGATCATGGCCGGCACCGGGGTGGCGGCGCGTCACGGAATTCTGATCAAGGATGCCGAGGCGCTGGAACGTGCGCATGAAGTCGACAACGTAGTCTTCGACAAGACCGGTACGCTGACTTCCGGTACTCCGCGCATCGCCCATTTCAGTGCGCTGGACGGTGATGAAAATACCCTGCTGACACTGGCCGCGGCCCTGCAACGCGGCAGCGAGCATCCACTGGCCAAAGCAGTGCTGGACGCAGCCGCCGAGCGCGACCTGATTGTGCCTGATGTCAGCGACAGCCAATCGCTGACCGGGCGCGGTATCGCCGGCAATCTTCAGGGTCGGCGCCTGGCGCTGGGCAACCGGAGGTTGCTGGAAGAAAGCGGCCTGAGCGCCGGCAATCTTGCCGAGTCTGCCAAGGCCTGGGAAATCGAAGGCCGGACCTTGTCGTGGCTGATCGAACAAAGCCCGGAGCCACGCGTGCTCGGGCTGTTCGCGTTCGGAGACACACTCAAGACCGGTGCACTGCAAGCGGTGCAGCAACTGGCCGCCCGAGATATCCACAGCCATCTGCTGACGGGCGACAACCGTGGTAGCGCGAAAGTCGTCGCCCAAGCCTTGGGCATCCAGAACGTACACGCCGAAGTGCTGCCCGCCGACAAAGCCGCCACCGTCGCCGAGCTGAAGAAAACCGGCGTGGTGGCAATGGTCGGCGATGGCATCAACGACGCCCCGGCATTGGCCGCAGCGGACATCGGCATTGCCATGGGCGGCGGCACCGACGTGGCGATGCACGCGGCCGGCATCACCCTGATGCGCGGCGACCCACGGCAGGTGCCCGCGGCGCTGGAGATCAGCCGCAAGACCTACGCGAAGATTCGCCAGAACCTGTTCTGGGCGTTCGTCTACAACCTGATCGGCATTCCGTTGGCGGCGTTCGGCTTCCTCAACCCGGTGCTGGCCGGTGCAGCGATGGCACTGTCGAGCGTCAGCGTGGTGAGCAATGCGCTACTGTTGAAAACCTGGAAACCGAAGGATCTGGAGGAGCACCGATGAACATCGGCCAAGCGGCCCGGCACAGTGGCCTGAGCGCGAAGATGATCCGCTATTACGAGTCGATCGGCCTGCTCAAGGCCGCCCATCGCACCGACAGCGGCTACCGGGTTTACGGCGATGATGACCTGCACACACTGGCATTCATCAAGCGCTCGCGGGACTTGGGCTTTTCTCTGGAAGAAGTCGGCAAGCTGCTGACCCTCTGGCAGGATCGCCAACGCGCCAGCGCTGATGTGAAGGCGCTGGCACGTCAGCACATCGACGAGTTGAACCAGAAGATCCGCGAACTCGGCGAGTTGCGCGACACCCTGCAGGATTTGGTCGAGCACTGTAATGGCGACCATCGCCCCGATTGCCCGATCCTCAAGGAACTGGCGTCGGGCTGCTGCGCGCAACCCGCTCGCGCCTGAGCGCCAGCCCTTTCACCGTCAACAACGTACTGAGCGGGATGCCGTGGAACAGCAGCACCACGGCACCCGGTGTCCACCAGCCATAGAACGGCGCGGCAATCAGCATGCCGACGCCGAACCCGGTCATTTGCAGCAAGGTCAGGAAGCTGAAGATTGGCAGGCGCAGATGCTCCGGTTCGCGTTGCAGGCGCGACATCAGGCCGACCTCGGAAAAGCCGTCGCCCAACCCGGCAGGCAGGGAAAACAGCAACAGACCATAGAGGCTGTGCTGCTGGAACATCAGGATGAAGCCACAGGACATCAACGCCACACCGAAGAAAAACCGCCGCTCCAGGTGGCGGTTGTCCGAGCCTTCGAGGCGACTGGCGATCCGCGCGCCGAGCAGTTTGCCGCTGGCCCACACCGCCAGCATCAGGCCCAGCGTGGTGCTGGCCGAGTCCGGTGTCAGCAGTCTGGAAATGATCGGGAAACCGACGTTGTGCGCAGCGCTGCCCAGGGTGTCGGCCATGGTCACGGCAAGCATCGCCGCGATCACCGGGGCACTGCGCAGGCCTTGCCTGAGGGCTGACCATTCGTTGCGTTCGCTGGCCGATTGTTCGTCGATCGCTGACACGGCGAAGCGCAACGGTGCGATCAACAGCGCGGCCAGCAAATAGGTCAGTGCGTTGAGTGCGAACACCGTTTCGAAGCCGAATGCCGCCACCAGCAAACCGGAGACCAGGCTGCCACCCACCATGGCCGCCGATGACGCCGAGGTGATCCAGGCATTGGTTTTCAGCAACTGAGCTGGTTCGATCAGCCGCGGCAACTGGCTGTTGAGGCCGATGGCAAACATCGAGTTGCCAAAGCCCAGGCCGAAGGCGACTACCGGCAACAGCAACGCCTGCTGACTGACCGGCACAATCAACAGCCCGCCGAGCAGCACCGCACGCAACAGATCGAAGGCGATCAACGGCACCCGGCCACTCCAGCACCGATAGAAGCGCGTGCCGATCAGACTGGCAAAAATCCCCCCGCCGACACGGCTGGCGAGGAAGATCCCGACGCTCATGGCGCTGTTGCTCAGCAGGTAGACGTAAGTTGCCAGCGCGACCATGTTGAGGAAAGCGCCGAAGTCGGAGATCAGGCGGGCGGTGATGATCAGGCGGGCGTTCACATTCAATCCTTGAGTGTGCGAGGGCTGACAAGAGTCCCATACACATTTCAAGAACACCATAGAACCTGTGGAAGCGGGCTTGCTCGCGAAGGGGCCGTGTCAGCCGCCATCATTGCTGCCTGACACACAGCCTTCGCGAGCAAGCCCGCTCCCACAGGGGATCTGCGGTGGTTCTGGCAATGGGGGGCAGGCACAAAAAAACCGGCCGAAGCCGGTTTTTTTTAACGCTTACTGCATCCACGGTGGCGGAGGCGGTTCGTCGGACTTGCCTTTCGGCTCGTCATCCGCTGCACGGATCGCCTGCTTGCGCTCTTCATCCAGACGCGCCGCCTCGATCTCGCGCAACACGCCGCCGACGTCAGCCAGATCTTCCGGATCGTCAAATTCGCCGGTCAGTACGCTGTTGGGGTGCAAGGTGCCGGCTTCGTACAGCGCCCACATTTCTTTCGCGTAGCGGGTCTGTTTCAGCTCCGGGGCAAAGCGCCCGAAGTACGAAGCCATGTTGCCCACATCCCGCTCCAGCATGCTGAACGCGTGGTTGTTGCCCGCCGCATCCACGGCCTGCGGCAGGTCGATGATCACAGGGCCTGTCGGCGTCAGCAGCACGTTGAACTCCGAGAGGTCACCGTGCACCAGACCGGTACACAACATCAGCACGATCTGCGAGATCAGGAACGCGTGATACTCACGGGCCTGATCCGGCTCCAGCACCACGTCGTTCAGACGCGGCGCGGCATCGCCGTACTCGTCGGCCACCAGTTCCATCAGCAGCACGCCATCGAGAAAATCGTACGGCTTGGGCACTCGCACGCCGGCACCGGCCAGACGGAACAGCGCCGCGACTTCGGCGTTCTGCCAGGCATCTTCGGTCTCTTTGCGACCGAACTTGGAGCCCTTGGCCATCGCCCGGGCCTGCCGGCTGTTACGCACCTTGCGGCCTTCCTGATACTCGGCCGCCTGGCGGAAACTGCGTTTGTTCGCCTCCTTGTAGACCTTCGCGCAACGTAACTGGTTACCGCAGCGCACCACATAAACAGCTGCTTCTTTACCACTCATGAGTGGGCGCAGCACTTCGTTGACCAGACCGTCTTCGATCAGGGGTTCAATGCGTTTTGGAGTCTTCATCAGCTTTTATTGTGGGTCCTTTATTACCAAACACGCGAATGTCACTCGTTATACGGCAATCCTCGCGCTACGGGGAGGGGTTGCCGACCTGTGAACCCTGTGGATGCACACACTGTGCCGAAATAATCGACCGTTGCCGATCATAGCCGAGCACACCGTGCTTGTAGTTATCGGCCGTCGAGGGCATTTGCGACAGAATCTGACACGGCACAAATCCCCGTGGGAGCGGGCTTGCTCGCGAAGGCTGTGTGTCAGACACAATAACGGCGACTGACACGGCCCCTTCGCGAGCAAGCCCGCTCCCACAGCAAACGATGCTCAGCGTTCGATGATCGCGGTGACGCCCTGGCCGCCCGCGGCGCAGATCGAGATCAGTCCTCGGCCCTTGCCTGCCGCATCCAGCAGTTTCGCCAGGTTGGCGACGATCCGTCCGCCGGTCGCGGCAAACGGATGCCCCGCCGCCAGCGAACTGCCTTTGACGTTCAGCCGGCTGCGGTCGATCGAACCCAGCGGCGCCTCCAGCCCGAGGCGGGTCTTGCAGTATTCCGGGTCTTGCCAGGCCTTGAGCGTGCACAGCACCTGCGCGGCGAACGCTTCGTGAATTTCGTAGTAGTCGAAGTCCTGCAAGGTCAGGCCGTTGCGCGCCAGCAGACGCGGCACCACGTACACCGGGGCCATCAGCAGACCTTCGGCGCCGTTGACGAAGTCCACCGCCGCCGCTTCGCCGTCGCGCAGATACGCAAGGATCGGCAAGCCACGTTCCTTCGCCCATTCCTCACTCGCCAGCAGCACCACCGAAGCACCGTCGGTGAGCGGCGTGGAGTTGCCCGCCGTCAGCGTGCCTTTAGCGCTTTTTTCGAAGGCCGGTTTGAGCGCGGCGAGTTTTTCCAGGGTCAGGTCCGGGCGCAGATTGTTGTCGCGGGTCAGGCCGAGGAACGGCGTCATCAGGTCGTTGTGCCAGCCTTCGCTGTAGGAGGCGGCGAGTTTGTGATGGCTTTCGAGGGCCAGTTGATCCTGCTCTTCACGGGGGATGTTCCAGGTCTGCGCCATCAGCTCGCAGTGTTGCCCCATCGACAGACCGGTGCGCGGCTCGCCGTTGCGCGGGAACTCCGGGATCAGGTGTCGCGGTCGCAGTTGCAGAAAGGTCTTCAGCTTGTCGCCGGTGGTCTTGGCGCGGTTGGCCTGCAGAAGAATTTTGCGCAGGCCTTCGCTGACGCTGATGGGGGCGTCAGAGGTGGTATCGACGCCGCCGGCAATGCCGCAATCGATCTGGCCAAGGGCGATCTTGTTCGCCACCAGCAGCGCCGCTTCCAGCCCGGTGCCGCAGGCTTGCTGGATGTCATAGGCCGGGGTGGTGGGCGACAGTCGTGAGCCGAGCACGCATTCGCGGGTCAGGTTCATATCCCGTGACAATTTAAGCACCGCACCCGCGACCACTTCGCCGATGCGCAGGCCGTGCAGGTTGTAGCGTTCGATCAGGCCTTCGAGGGCAGCGGTGAGCATCACCTGATTGCTGGCAGTGGCGTACGGCCCGTTGGAACGGGCGAAAGGGATACGGTTACCACCGATGATGGCGACGCGGCGCAGCTGACTCATGAAAAGCTCCTTTTCCAAATGGTCGAAATTTGCACAATCCCCTGTGGGAGCGAGCCTGCTCGCGAAGAGGCCGGCATATTCAGGGCCTGCTGCACCGCCTTCGCGAGCAGGCTCGCTGCCACATGAACCGCATTTATCTGCAAGACCTGCTAAACCTCAGTGATCTAGCGTAGGCCTTATTGCGTGGATCGAACGATTGATTGCCGTTGGTAGTCCACACTTTGAACCCCAACTTTTGGAGAGCGTTCCATGTCTGACCGCTATATCGACTTCGCCAACTCATCCATCGGCCACCGTTTGGTCGGGGCTTTGGGCCTGCCGTCGCCGGTGCGGCTGGAACGCTGGCAGGCCGGGCGCCTGCGGCCGGTGGACGGTGCACTGCTGATCGGCGGCGGGCCGCTGGCCGAACGGGTCAATGCGTTCGCCAACCGCCTGACCGATGCGATCTACAGCTATGGCACCGAACCCTCGATGGCCACCGCGTGGATTCCGGGCCACGGCCCGAAACTCAAGGCCGTGGTGTTCGACGCCAGCGACCTGCAGCACACCGACCAGCTCAAACAACTGCGCGAATTCTTCCAGCCGCTGATGAAGAATCTCGAACACAGCGCGCATCTGGTGATTCTCGGGCGCGCCCCGGAAACCCTGCGCGATCCCTTTGCGTCCAGTGCGCAACGGGCGCTCGAAGGTTTCTCGCGCTCGCTGGCCAAGGAGCTGCGCAGTGGCGGCACGCTGCAACTGATCTATGTCGGTGACTGTGCCGAGGAACAACTGGAAGGCCCGCTGCGATTTTTTCTTTCGCCGAAAAGTGCCTTTGTCTCCGGGCAGGTGATTCGCCTGACCGCGTGCGCCACCCCAGTCACCGACTGGACCCGTCCATTGGCCGGACGCAAGGCGCTGGTCACCGGCGCAGCACGCGGCATCGGCGCATCGATTGCCGAGACCCTGGCCCGTGATGGCGCCGAGGTGATCCTGCTCGACGTACCGCCGGCCAAGACTGATCTGGAAGCCCTCGCCGCACGCCTCGGTGGCCGCGCGATCACCCTCGACATCTGCGCCGAAGACGCCGCTACGCAACTGATCGAACACCTGCCGGACGGTCTCGACATTCTGGTGCACAACGCCGGGATCACCCGCGACAAGACCCTGGCCAACATGACCCCGGAATTCTGGGACGCGGTGCTGGCGGTCAACCTCAATGCCCCGCAAGTGCTGACCAAAGCCCTGCTCGACAGCGGCACCCTGCACGACAATGCACGGGTGATTCTGCTGGCCTCGATCAGCGGCATTGCCGGCAACCGTGGGCAGACCAACTACGCGGCCAGCAAGGCCGGGTTGATCGGCCTGGCCCAGGCGTGGGCGCCCACACTGCTCGAACGCGGCATCAGCATCAACGCCGTGGCGCCGGGCTTCATCGAAACCCAGATGACCGCGCACATCCCGTTCGGTCTGCGTGAGGCCGGGCGGCGCATGAGTTCGCTGGGCCAGGGCGGCTTGCCGCAAGACGTCGCCGAAGCCGTTGCGTGGCTGGCACAACCGGGTACCGGCGCGTTCACCGGACAAGCGCTGCGGGTCTGTGGACAAAGTGTTCTGGGGGCGTAGGCATGAGCATTGAATGGCACACCCTCGACCGCGAACCGAGCTTGCCCGGGCTGTATGCGCGGGCCGCGACGCGCCGCAAGATCACCGGCACCCAACTGCCCGACAGTGGCTTGCGCTGCTGGGTCGATGTCGACGCGCAGAAACTGGCGGCCTATCGCAAGGTCTGCGGCTTTGCCGATGACGGCCTGTTGCCGCCGACCTATCCACACATCCTCGCGTTCGCCCTGCAAATGCAATTGCTCACCGCCAAGGACTTTCCGTTCCCTCTGTTGGGGCTTATTCACCTGAGCAACCGTATCCGTGTCTTGCGGCCGATGGGCGGAATCAGTCGCGCGCAAGTCAGTGTCCGGGTGCACAACCTGCAACCGCATCCCAAAGGTGCGACCTTCGATGTGCTGACCACTCTGGATGATCAACTCGGACCGCTGTGGGAAGCCGAAAGCCAGATGCTCTTTCGCGGGGTGAAGCTTGATGGTGAACCTGTCGAGCACAATTGGGAGCCCTCGCAGGTGTTGACGCAAGTGGCGCAATGGAAAGCGCCGGCCGACATCGGTCGGCAATACGCCAAAGTTTCCGGCGACTACAACCCGATCCACCTGAGCGCCGCCAGCGCCAAACTGTTCGGCTTTCCCACCGCGATTGCCCATGGACTGTGGAACAAGGCGCGAACCCTCGCGGCGTTGGCCGATCACTTGCCCAGGGCCAACCTTGAAGTGGCAGTGCACTTTCGCAAACCGGTGCGCTTGCCCAGTGAGGTTTCGCTGCTGGCAAGTGCGCCGGGGTCGAGTGGAGAATTACGCCTGATCGGCGCGGGGGATCTGGAGCACATGGTCGGACAGTGGCAGCCGATTGCCTGAGCCCTCGCCTCGGGTTTTCCATCCACCGGGAGCCCGGCAAGCCTGTAAATTGTGTGTATATCACTTAAGTTTTTCCGCGCCGTGCACCGCGCCCTGAAAAACACCCAGCCTTGATTTTCAAGGCTTTTTTTTGCGCGTTTATATCCTCGGTATTAGTCCTTAGGCGCTGTGCAGCGCCTTATATATAAAGGCGTTAATACCAACTTGAGAATGGCAGGAAGCGGCGGCGCGATCGAGATTGGCACCACGGACGAGGCATTACCGGCAACAGATCGGTGAGCCATCGAAAACGACGAATGTTGTTACAGGTGCAAGGAATCTCAATCATGAAAACTCAAGTGTGGTGCAAATCGGCAACAGCGCTGGCATTGATCCTCTCCCTTGGCCTGGCAGGCTGCAGCAGCGGCGGTGGCGGCCATCACAGCAGCTCCGGCAGCTCTTCGCCAGACAGTGCGGCAGCAGGCAGCGGTGGTACCAGCGGAACCGGCGGAACCGGTGGTTCGGATACCGGAACCGGAGGAACCGCCGGCACAGGCGGAACCGGTGGCACGAGTGGCACAGGAGGCACAGGAGGAACCGGAGGCACGGGCACCGCTGGCACAGGTGGTACGGGCGGTACAGGTGGCACCGGCACTGGAGGCACGGGTGGCACCGGTGGCACTGGAGGAACCGGAGGCACAGGTGGCACAGGCGGAACTGATCCGACGGGCCCGACCACTACCCCATTGGTGACCACGACCCTGGTGCAGGATGTTGGCAAAACGGTCAGCGGCGTCGGCGACGGCGTCGGCCAGGTCGGCGATTCGCTGAGCACCGTTCCGGTCGTCGGTGGCGTCGTGCAAAGCGCGGCCAACACCGCCGGCAATGTGGTCAGCACCTTGGGCAATGGCGTGGCCAACGGTATCGGCAAACTGGGCACGGTCGACAATGGCCTGGGCGTAACCGCCTCCTCGGTGGGCGGCGTGGTGACGGATGTCGGCAACGGCGTCTCGGACCTGAGCGGCAAACTGGCGACCGCCACCGGCAGCGTTCCAGTCGTCGGCGGCGTGGTCACCAAAGTCGCACCGGTGCTCGATGGCGTTGGCGAAAAAGTCACCATGCTCGGCGACACCCTGAGCCTTGCCACGACCACCGGCCCGCTCGGTTCAGTGACCAAGAGCGTCGGCAACGGCCTGGTGCCAGTGATTGCGATGGTTGAAAGCACCACCGACAAAGTAGGCGATGCGACCGGCCTCGGCGCTCCGCTCAATGGCGTGATCGGCCAGGTCGGTGGCGCAGTCAAAAGTCTCGGCGGTCAGGTTACCGGCGCTGGCAGCGGCAATGCCCTGACCAATACCGTCGGCGGCGCCCTGACCAACGTCGGCACCACGGTTGGCAAAGCCGGCGGTCTGGTCGACAACGGCACTGCTTCCGGTGGTGGCCTGGGCGGCGGGCTGGGTGGCGGGCTGGGCGGTACCGGCTTGCTGCAAACCGTTGGCGGCGCCGTGGTCAACGTCGGCAGCGGTCTGAACGCCGGCAACACCAACGGTGCAGTCAGTGCCGGTGGCGTTACCACCGCTTCGCTGGGCAACACCGTTGCTTCGCTCAACACCGCCCTCGGTGGTTCGGGCACACCGATCACTGCCACTACCTCGCCGCTGGCGACAGTCGGTGCCACGGTGGGCGCAGGGCTTAACCCGGTGACCACTGCGGTCACCAGCGTGACCCAACAAGTCGGCGCCTCGACAGGCCTGGGCGCACCGGTCGCCGGCCTCACCGGTCAGGTCGGCGGAGCGGTCAGCACAGTCGGCGCGACCATCGCGTCCACCAACAACCCGGTCACCACCGCGGTCGGTGGTGTGGTCAGCAACGTGGGCGGTACCGTCGCTGCCGTCGGAGGCCTGCTCAACGGCGGCACCAGCACCGGCGGCACCGCAACCGGTGGTCTGGGCGGTGTACTCGGTGGCCTGACTGGCGCTCTGGGAGGCAACAAACGCTAAATTGCACCTGGCCGATTCGACGGCCTCACCTACAGCGCCTACGCTTGGTTGAGGGCGGAAGACTCCCACGAGTCTTCCGCTTTTTTCTTAGGAAAAAATTCCGTCCAGCGCTGTGATCTGACCATGGAGTGTCCTATGCGCGTAATGGCATCTTTGCTGTTCCTCAGTCTCAGTTCCGCCGCCCTCGCCGACACCCTGCCCAGTTTTCTCAACAGCAACGAAACCACCCGCAACCTGCCCGTGCCGAACCTGCCGGCCGATGCCTACCGCCCGGCCGCCGCGCCACTGCAAGTCCCCGAACCTGGCGCGGCCGCCGCGCAGCCGTTGTTGATGGAGACCAAAATCAATCTGAAGACCGTGCAGATCGAAGGCGGAACGATCTACCCGCTCAACGAACTGGCCGAAGTCTACAAACCGCTGATCGGCCATCAGACCAGCCTGGCCGCTCTGATCGAAGCCACCCGCGACATCACCCGGCGCTATCAGAAGGACGGTTATCTGCTGTCCTATGCCTTCCTGCCGCAACAGCGCTTCGACGATGGTGTGGCGCGGGTGGTACTGGTCGAAGGTTATGTGCGCGATGTCCAGGTGCAGGGCGATGTCGGCCGGGTCAAGGGCCTGCTCGACGAACTGGCGGCGAAAATCCAGGCCGAGCGGCCGCTGACCCGCAAGACGTTCGAACGCTACACCACTCTGATGACCCGCATCCCCGGCGTCACCATCCAGGCGCAAGTACCACCACCCGGCACCACCGACGGCGCGACAACGCTGGTTGCCCAGGCCAGTCGCAAACCGTTCACCAGCACCATGAGCACCACCGAAGACAACCGCAACGGCACTCAGGCACTGCTGGGGGTCAGCAGCAACTCGCAGACCGCCATGGGCGAGCAGTTAACCCTCAGCGGACTGTTTCCGCCGGGGGATGATCACGAACATTACTACCGCCTGGACTACAACCAGTTCCTCAACAGTGAAGGTACGCAACTGAGCCTGTTTGCGTCGCGCTACCGGGCCGACCCGGGCACCAACGTGCTCACCAGCGACGGTTTCGAACTCAAGCCGCACAAGGAAGACGACCGTTATTCCATCGGTGTCAGCCACCCGTTCATTGCGGCATCAAACGAGTTGCTCAACGCCGGTGCGCGGCTGTATGCGGTGGATGACAAAAACCGTTATGACGTGGTCGGCTACCCGATCAGCATCGAAGAGCGCACCAACGTGCGCGCCCTCGCGTTCGAGGGCGACTGGCGCAAGACCGATGCCCGGCAACTGCGGATTCTCAGCGGTGGTCTGTACCAAGGCCTCGACAGCATGGGTGCGCACTCCAACAACCCGGCGCTGGACCTGAACTTCCTGCGTCTGCGACTCTCCGGGGTGCAGAGCGACAAGTTCTTCGACAACTGGCAAGGCGTGCTTTCGGCGGCGCTGTACTGGAGTGACGACACCCTGCCCGACAGTGAACGCGCGGTGTTTGGCGGACAGAATTTCGGCCGTGGCTACCCGGATGACCAGGCCTCGGGCGACAAGGGCTGGGGCGCGGCTTACGAGGTCAACTACAGCTTCAATCGCGACGGTAACTGGGTACGCATTCTGCAACCGTACGTGGTGCTGGACCGTTCGAAAACCTGGTTCAACAAACTGCAGGTGCAGAGCAACGACCTGTCATCGGCAGCGGTGGGCCTGCGTTTTGGCGATGCCAAGTACTACAACATTGCGCTGGAGGCGGCCAAGCCAATGTCCGATGAGGCGCTGGATACGTTCAATCGTCGGGCGCGCTACAGCATCAGTTTCAGCTATCAGCTTTAGGCCATCAGCCAGACCGTCATCGCCGGCAAGCCGGCGATGACGGTCTGGCTCGGGTGTCGCAAGCAAGCTAGTTTTTAGTCTCGATCTTGCCGCCGGCATCCGGGTCATAGAAGTCCGGAATCTCGTACTTGTACTTCTTCAACCAGCGTTGCATCGCCAGTTCCCGTTCGGCTGCCGTGGCGGTTTGCGGTTTGGGCGAAGCGGCGTGATTGCGGCTTTGCAACACCAGCCAGCCTTCGGTTTCCTGTTGCTGCGCCGAAGCCGGTCCGGCGTCGATCGCCTGAGCCGCGAGCGGCAGGCCGAGCAGGGTCAGGCAGCACACACGGTGCAAGAGGTTCATGGCGTTCTCCCTGAAAGTCACTTGATCGTCGACGGTTGTGGGTCAGCCACCACCGCCACCTGATTGCCGGCCGCCGTCGGGGCCTTGGCCGGAACCTTGAGCTTTTCCGCACGGCTCTGGGCTTCGGAGAATTGCTCCGGCGTCAGGTGCGCACGGCTGACAATTTCAGCGGCTTGCTGCCAGTTGTTCTGGTACAGCAGCAAGGTCACCAGATTCAGTGGCGCCAGTTGATCGCTCTGCTTGAGTTCAATGGCGGTGAGGAACTCGAAGCGGGCGTCTTCAAGGCGCAGCTGATTGAGGTAGACCACGCCCAGGTCGTTGCGAATCTTGTCATTGGTTGGCGCCAGACGTACCGCGCGCTGCAAGTGCGCCTGCGCCTGGCCGTTGTCGCCACGGGCCGCATAGAGCTGGCCCAGGCCATGTTCGGCATCCGCCGTCAGGCAAGTACCGAGCAGGCCACGGTACAGCGGCTCGGCTTCGTTGCGCCCGAGCAACCGATAGACCCTGGCCTTGCGCAGGCGCACTTCAGCCAGGTTGTCGGGCAGGCTTTGCAGGTTGGCCAGGCTGGCGTGCAGCTTGCCGTCGTTGGCCAGATCGTCCGCCAGGTTCAAGGCCAGTTCCTGCTCGGAATCGAGCTTGCTGCAACTGGTCGGCGCCAGCATTGCCGACCACGGCGCCTGGCCGTCGGTGGCACAGCCACCGAGCATCAACAGACTTGCCACGACAATCAGTGCTTTCATCAAACGCTCTCCATGAGCCAACGTCAGTTTGCAAACGCCCGGGTAATCGCGGTGAACCCCGGGCCGGCCAATACGATCAGCAAGGCAGGAAACAGAAACAGCATCATCACCACCGACATCTTCGCCGACATCTTCGAGATGTATTCCTGCAGTCGTGTCAGGCGTCGATCATCGAGCAATTGCTTGAGCGCCAGCAGCGATTTCATCGCCCCGCCGCCCTGCTGAATCAGTTGCTGCAGGATCACGCAGGTGTCAGTGAATTCATCGACCGCGAGCATCACCGAGGCCTTGTTCAGTTCCTGTCCCAGCTCAAGCCCCGAGTCGACCCGCGCCAGAATCAGGCGCAGTTCGCGGGTCAGTTCCGGTAGCAGTTTTTGCCCTTCCAGGCTGAGCACGCGCAAGGCTTGTTCGACCGCCATGCCGGACTCGAACAGGATGCGCAGCAGCGGAATGAACGTGGAAATCTCCACGGCGATGGTTTTCTGCCGACGCCCGGCGGCATACGCCAACAGCCGCTTGGGTAACAGGTACCCGCCACCTGCGGCGAACATGGGCACCAGCCAGCCGTTGGCCGCGTGGGGGAAAAATACTTCCTGCAGAAAGATCGCCAGTCCCAGCGCCAGCAACGGCGTGCCGATCTGGCAGGCGGCGTACAGCGAGCGCTCACTGGCGCGGCGCCAGCCGAGGCGGCTGAGCAAGGTCTGGGTTTCGCTGTCGATGCTCACCGAACGCTGGCCGAACCGGCTGCTGCCCAAGGCGCGCAGCCAATGGCCGAAACGGTTCTCGCGCACCAGATGGCCCTGCAACCGCTGGTTGACCTGGCGTACCCGGCGCCGCTCCGTCAGCAAGTGATTGACCACCAGCAACAGGGCACCGAGCAGCAGCATCAAGGCAGCGAGATAGACCATTTCAAACACTCCGCAACATGCGCCACAGCGCCAGGCAGCCGGTCACTTGCAACACCACGGCGATGATCAACATGGTCTGGCCACCGGAGTCATGCCACATACCCAACATGTAGCCGGGGTTGGTCAGCATGAAATAGCTCACCAGGATCACCGGCAGCGAACCCAGCACCCACGCCGTCATGCGCGTCTCGCCAGTGAGCGCGCGCAATTGCCGGGCGCCCTGATCTCGCTCGCGGATCAGCTTGATCAGGTTCTCCAGCAACTCGCTGGCGTTGCCGCCGTAGCGATGGTTGACCTTCAGCCCGAGAGCGAACATGCGCAGTTCGTCCTGCTCATAAAGCTCGGCAAAGTCACTGACCGCATCCGGCAGGTTGACGCCCAATTGCACGTTGCGCTGCACCCGGCCCATGGCTTTTTTCAGCGGATCGTCACTCGCCTCAATGCTGCCCATGACCGCATCACTCAAGGTGCGTCCGGACTTGAGGCTGCGCACGGTGTGGTCGAGCAGCTGCGGCAACTGCTCGATCATGCGCCTGATCCGCCGGTGGTACAGCCAGGAAATGTACAGACGCAAGACCAGTGGCGGCGCCAGCAGCATCGTCAGCAAACCGATCCAGCTCGCCAGCAGATAACCGAGAGCCATCGCCACGCCCCACAAGGTCAGCCACAGGCCGAAGCGTTCGGTGGGACGGCCCAGCCCGGCACGCAGAAACATCCGTTCAAGCCCGACCCAGGTCGGCTTTGGCGCGACCAGTTGTGGCTGTCCTGCCGCGAGGCGGTTGAGCACACGCTCGTTGCTGGTCTTGTGCACACCGTGCAGGAACAGCCAGATCGACAGCCCGAGCAGGATCAGGCAAAGCAGGATGAGAATGGCCGGTCCGATCATGATGTGCGTCCCATGCTGTCAGCCCAGGTTCGTCTCGTGCCGCAACTTGTCGCCAGCCGGGTTGACCGCTTCGCGCAGGAAGCCGAAACCGGTACGCCGATCCAGACGAAACAGGGTGTTGGTGACGTAGACGTCTTCACGAATGCCGACCACTTCCACCACCTCGCTGACGCAGCGCCGGCCGTCAGGCATGCGGGTCAGCTGGATGATCACGTCGAGGGCGGCGCAGATCATCTGGCGCAAGGTGCGCTCGGCGATGGAACGGCCGGTCAGGCCCACCAATGTCTCAAGACGCAACAACGCATCCTGCGCATTGTTGGCGTGCACGGTGCTCATCGAACCGTCGTGGCCGGTGTTCATCGCTGTCAGCACATCGACCACTTCGACGCCGCGAATCTCGCCGAGGATGATCCGGTCGGGACGCATCCGCAGGGCGTTACGAATCAGGTCGCTGGCTTTGACCTCCCCGTGACCCTCGGCATTCGGCGGACGGGTTTCCAGGCGTACCACGTGCGGGTGGCCGAGTTGCAGTTCGGCGACGTCTTCGATGGTCACCAGCCGTTCGTGCGGGTTGATCAACTGGCTGAGAATGTTCAGCAGCGTGGTCTTGCCGGTGCCGGTGCCGCCGCTGATGAGCACGTTGCAGCGCTTGCCCACCGCCTCTTGAAGGAATTCGAAAATCGCCAGATCGATGGTCTGCATCGCCATCAGGTCACTGCTCTTGAGCATGTCCTTGCGAAATTTGCGGATCGACAGGCACGGGCCGTCGAGGGCAATCGGCGGAATGATCGCGTTGACCCGACTGCCATCCGGCAGACGCGCATCGACCATCGGCGAGGACTCGTCGAGGCGGCGCCCGAGTGGCGCAAGAATTCGTTGCATGACCCGCTCGACGTGATGCGCATCGATAAAACGCAGGTCACTTTGGTGCAGCACGCCGTCGCGCTCGATGAATACCCGGTGCGGGCCGTTGACCAGAATCTCGGTCACCGACTGATCGCGCAGCAACACTTCCAGTGGACCGAAGCCGGTAAGCTCGTCGACGATCTCTTCGGCCAGCCGCTCCATCTCGTAACGGGAAATCGCCAGGTGCAGACGGGCGATGTATTCGGCAACCTTGTCGGTGACAAACTGCGCCAGCAACTGACGCGAACCTTCCAGCAGGTTTTTCCCCGACTCCTCGATGGCATCGATGATGTAGCGGTGCAGGACCAGCTTCAGGCCTTCGTGATCGGAGTTGCCGGCCGGGCCATGTTGCACCGCGCCGAACAGTTTTTCCGCGCTCATGAGGTGCCTCGCAAGCGATCGAACCAGGTGACGGCCTTGGGTTTGCTCAGTCCTTCGGAGCGTTTGGCCAGGCGCTCGCCGAGGGTGCGCAGGCTCTGCGTGAGTTTTTCCCGGGGGGCCAGTTCGAACAGGCTGACGCCCTGGTTCTTGGCGTTCAGGCGTACTTCAGCGTTGGCCGCCAGCACCGCGATCACTTCCAGGTTGAAGGTTTTGCCCAGGGTCTCGGCATCCGGTGCAACGCTGCCCAGATAGCCGTCCACCAGCAAACGCGCGTGGTCGAGTTTCATGCCTTTCTCACGCCACAGATTGAGCACAGCGAGGTTGCGGCGGCAGTTGATCACGTTCTGATCGGTGTACCACAGCAGCTTGTCGCAATGGCTGACAAACGTGCGCAAGGCTTCGCTGTCGGACTGCCCGGTGAGGTTCACGACGATGTGCTGGAAGTGCTGGCGCAAGGCGCTGAGCAGCATGTACAGCTCGGCGGCGCTGGTGCTTTCCAGCGGCTCGTCGTTGCTGGCATACGCCAGTATTCGCAGGCCCCCGTCCGTGCTGGTGAAGGCGCTGTCGATCAGGGTGGTGTCGAGCCTGCGCAAATGGCGCAAGGCATCGCCGAAGTGAAACGAACTCTCGAGCCCGAGCAGCGCCAGGCTGTCGCCACGGGGCAGGCCCAGATCCAGCAGCAGGGTTTGCTGGCCGCTTTTCTGTACCACCTGCGCCATGTGGTTGCTCAGCAGTGCGCCGTCAGAATTGCTTTGTGTGCCGTACAACACCGTGAGGCCACCGAGCTGGGTGTTGGTGGCCACCGGTGGCAGGCGTTTGTTCAAGCGGCGCACCAGCCCGGCGACTTCACTGGCCCGCGAACCGTATGCCACGAAATCCCGGGCACCGGCGCGCATGGCATTGAGCACCAGTTGATTGTCCATGCCATCGCCAAGCGCAACGATGGCGAGCATCGGCTTGGCTTCCAGCGCACCCTCGATCAATGCACTCTGCGCCACCACATGGTCACGGTCCAGGCCCACGAACACCAGGCTGGCGAAGGTGACATCCACCAGCGCCAGCAACTCATCCAGGCTTCCGGCCCCGGCACTCACTACTTGCCCCAGCGGTGCGAGAGCGCCTTGCAGCCACTCCAGATCAGTGCTGTTGCGGGTGATCGCAAGAAACGTCTGGCTCAGGTTCTGGTTCATTGGGACAACCCACTGCGCTTGTCGAAGTTACCGTTTTCAAGGAAGAACATGCGGTAGAAATTCGGGTCGTAGTTGCGCAGTTTCTCGCCCGGCAGCGACGGCAGTTGCGCATCTGCCGCGAGTGGCTGCACCAGGTGCGGAGTGACGATCATCAACAGTTCGCGCTCTTCGCGCTTGATCTGCGAGTCACGGAAAAACGCGCCAATCACCGGGATGTCGCCCAACCCCGGAAACTTGTTCACCTGCGAGGTGTTCGAGGTGCTGATCAAGCCACTGATGACAAAACTTTCGCCGTCGGCCAGCGACACGCTGGTATCGGTACGCCGTACGGTCAGGGCCGGCACCGGGGTGCCGGCGATGGTGATCGCATTGGCGTAATCCAGTTCGCTGACTTCCGGGGCGACCTTCAGCGTCACGCGGTTGCGGTCGATCACGGTCGGGGTCAGGGTCAGGCGGATGCCAAACTCCTTGTACTCGATGGTCACCGTGTCGCTGCCGGAGCTGGGCACCGGAATCGGGATTTCACCACCGGCAAGGAAACTTGCGCTCTGCCCGCTCAGCGCCACCAGGCTCGGCCGCGCCAGGGTGTAGGCGAAGCCACTGCCTTCCAGCGCATTGATGATCGCCATGGTCTTGCCGCCGATCCACGAGAAGTTGAACTGACCGTTGTCCACCGGCAACTTCGGCGTCGGTACGCCGCCGACGTTCGGCAGCGTGTTCGGTGAGCCAAACAGGAAGTTGCCGCGGACACCGATCAGCGAGGCCGTGGCTTCCTTGAGTTTGGTGCGGCTGACTTCGACGAAACGAATGTCGGTCTGCACTTGCGAGGGCAACGTCGGATCATCCGAAGGCATTCTGCTGGCGCTGGTCAATGCCGCGGTGGCGCTGCCTTTAACGAACACCATGCTCTGACGCGGCTCACTGGAGCACGAGGTCCAGACCATCAGACTGGTGGCGCCGGGAGCCACACCGGTCAGCAAAAACGAAGCGCTGCCAGTGTCATGCACATCGGCGATTTTCGGGTCGCCGATGGCCACGCGGGTGATTGCCACCGGCGACTGGATATCCTGCTGGAACCCTTCTCCGATCTCGATCACCGCCGGCATACGGCCCAGCGCCGAGCAATTGCCCGTGGCCGCGATGGCCGCGTTCATCGACAGTCCCATCAGTATCAAGGCCCGGACTACAGGTTTTACTATCGGCCTGAATCGACTCTGCATGCACGTGGATCCTTGCTCAGTCATGGGGCTTGTTGGGAAACCTGATTGCCGCGGATCACTTCCATCGGCGTGCGCGCATGGCCGCCAGTGGACGGCGCTTTCGGCGCGGCGCCCAGGGCCAGTTGCGTGAACTGAAAGAGTTGGCTGTTGGCGTTGTCCAGATGAGCCGGCGCCTGCTTTTCTCCGGCCCAGTATTTGGCCAGGCGCTGCTCCTCGCTGCTGCGCACGGCCAGGCGCAATGTGCCGACCTGGGTGGCGAGCATCATCCGGCTCAGCAATTGCTCAGGCACCGCCAGCACCACGGTGCGCGCGGCGATCCGGCGTTGATCCTGTTTGAGTTTGTCGTCTGCACTCAGGGCCGGACTGGCAGGCTGGCCGTCGTTGGTCAGCCCGTATTGTTCACCGACGCCGAGCACGCGCATGGCCGGCACGACGATCTGCGCCGATTGCTGCAGGTTGCTCGCGTCCTGGCGCAGATAGAGCAGGACGTCGACGTAGTCACCGGGAATCAGTTGCCCGGCAGCGCCGATCACCTCATCCACCGCCACGGTCAGAGCGCGCTCGTCGCTGTGGATCATCCGCGCCAGCGATCCACCGGCCTCAAAGCTTTCATCGTTGAGCCAAGTGCCGGCGCTCAGGTGCCGCCAAGGGGTACGGCCCACTGCTTGATCGACGCTGGACAGGCTGCCGCCCGGGGCACTGCGCAGCTTTTCCAGCGCCACATCGGCAGCCGTCAACGGGGTAAAAGGCGGGACATCGTGCAACAGCACGACCACCGGCTGGCGGGTCTGGTCTTCGGCGGCGGCGACGGTTTTTTCCACGACGACTGCCGGAGCGGCAGGCGCCTGGGCAACGGGCGCCGGCTGCCGACTGAGGACCAGGCCCCAGTAACCGACGATGATTGCTCCCAGCAGCAGCACTGCTGCAAGGGCCATGGTGACGCGACTGTTCATGACGGATCTCCCTTTCCTGCTGCACCGACAGCCTGTACTTCCTGATGAGAGAATTTTTCGCGATCAGGCAGCTATGAACATGCAACTATTTCGCTATTTCCAAGCTAGCTGATCCGAGCCAAAACGCCATTACTGACAGGAAAATAACTCACTAAAGTATGAGTCTTGGCCAATTAACTGTAGGGACAGGGTCGACTAACGATCCGGTTAATCCTTTGTGATTAATTCGTTCTTACAGTTGTTGACCGGGGGTTTGTTGACAATGCTCTGATAGCACGGTGAAAACATGCCGCTGTAGCGTAGGATCGGCGCCAGAGGCGCAAAGGAGTGGACGTATGATTCTCGAATATCTGTTGGCCAGAGCCCGCGTATTTCTCAAAAGCGAGGAAGGGGCATCGGCAATCGAGTACGCAATCGTGGTGGCAATGGTAGCCGTGGTCGTCGTGGTGTTTGTGACACCTGTCGGCAATAAGGTACTGGCGATTTTCAACGCAGTCCTGACCAGTCTCGGCGGCACGGCACAGGTCCGGCCTACGCCTTGATCGCTCCCCCTCCCTTCCCTTTCAGTGCCTGTGCGCGAATGAGTAATAGCGCGCCCGGGCATTGACGAGGCCCCTGAATTTCCAGCGCCCGGTCACAGGCCGGGGCAAAGGAGAATGTTCATGGCTCTTGAATATCTGCTGATGCGTGCCCGGGCGTTCCTGGCAAGTACTGAAGCGGCCTCGGCCATCGAGTATGCGATTGTGGTGGCCATGGTAGCGGTGGTGGTCGTGGTGTTCGTGACACCGGTGGGGGCCAAGGTGCTGGCGATTTTCAACAGCGTACTGCTGTCCCTCGGCGGTACTGCGCAGACAGCTCCGGTGCAGACGCCCTGATGTAAGTCGCGTCCGGCGAATGTCGCGCTACACTCGATTGCACTTTCAGCTTCTCAGGGATTGCCCATGACTGCTTCCTCATTACCCCGCCAACAGTTGCTTCTGGTTGACGATGAAGAGGACGCGTTGCTTGAGCTGGCCGAGTTACTGGAGGGCGAAGGCTTTGTCTGCCACACCGCGACATCGGTGAAACTCGCCCTGCATCACCTCACCCGGCATCCGGATATCGCCCTGGTGATCACCGATCTGCGCATGCCGGAGGAGTCTGGCATGTCGCTGATCAAACGCCTGCGCGAACACACTTCGCGCCAGCATCTGCCGGTCATCGTCACGTCCGGGCACGCCGACATGGAGGACGTCAGCGACATGCTGCGCCTGCAGGTGCTGGACCTGTTTCGCAAGCCGATCTACCACGTGCGCCTGCTGGAAACCCTGGACAATCTGTTCCCCAAACCGAAGACGCAGGCCGGGTAATTCAGGCGAAGTGTTTTTGGAAGAATTGACTGCCTGCCCGCGATGGACAGGCAATCGGGATCAGTGTGCGGTTACACGCTGACGAGCCGCCGAAGCGCTGGGGGAAAGCGCCAATGCCAACTGCGTGCGGTTGTGCATGTGGGTCAGGCGCAACACCTGCGAGACATACAGCTTCACGGTGTTTTCAGTGATGCCCAACTCACAGGCGATCTGATAGTTGGTCTGCCCTTTGCCCACCAGACGCGCCACATCCAGTTGCCGTGGCGACAACTGATTGAAGATCGCCGGGATCTCCTGTTCCGCCTCGTGAGCATCGCCGCCGAGCATATCGCTGACCACCGCCGCCGGACTGCGTCGAACCTTGTCCAGGTCCTGGTAGAGATCGTCGATGGACTCGGAAAGAAATTGCAGCTTCTGGTTCAGGTGGCCCAACTGCACATTCTTGTGCCGCTCCTGCAGGGCCGCTTCCTGACGCTTCACGCCTTCGAGCAGTTCATCCAGATCGATCGGCTTCTGGTAGTAATCGGCGATGCCTGCGCGCAGGGCCTTGATCACATCCTGTTTATCGGCGCGACCGGTGAGCATGATTGCTTCGAACACCCGATGTTTGCCGCTGATACGTTGCAGCGCCTGCACCAACTGGATGCCGTCCATGTCCGGCATATGCAGATCGCTCAGCACCAGGCCGATTTCGGCGTCTTCGCTGAAACGCTCGATCGCCTGCTGGCTGGATTCACACGGCACACAGCGGTAGCCGCTGCTTTCGAGAAACTCGCACAGCTCTTCGACGATCAGCGGTTGATCATCGACCACGAGCACCTTTACCGCAGACGTAAGCTTGTTCACGAACTACTCCATTGCTCGGGCCAAAGCTGACTTTTTCTACACTTTGGCGGTGTAACGACTTCATTTGAAAGTAGACGCACTTTCCGACTATGTACATAGGACTAGTGGCAACTGGCGACTAATGGATCCAATGGATCGAAACCAATACACCCATCAGCACGAACGGTGCAAATGGCAGCTTTTTTGACGCTCCAGGCTCTAAATATCGAAGATGTTGCCTAAGTCCTTGACTCATATGAAGCCAGACTCTTGGCGCAACGAGCAGCCACAAGAGACTGGCGACGCCAGTGCCGATAAACGCACAAAGAATGAACAAACCGTTCGTCGCAAGACCCATGGCTGTCATTAATTTCACATCCCCGGCGCCCATTCGCCCCATCAAATAGCCCGGTACGGTCAGCAGCAGGGCGATCACGCCAGCCCAGAGTCCCGCCTGCACATCGGCCCCGAGCCAGGTCGTGCCGGTCACCCACAGATAAATCAGCGCCAGCGCTCCCGCACCTAATGTCAGCACATTGGAGATACGCCGTTGACGGGCATCCTGGGTTGCGCACAGCGCTAGCCAGATCAGGAGAACTAAACTCTGCATCCGGTTAAATCCGTCCGATTTTGCTGAATGATTCTATGCTGATACTACGCAGTGCACGTCAGGGTAGACGCAGTCATGAAAACCGGCTTCGCAAAATCACAGGCAGGCGCAGTGGCGATCGAGTTCGCCCTGGTATTCGTGATTTTTTTCGCAGTGTTCTACGCGCTGGTCAGCTACAGCCTGCCGTTTCTATTGATGCAGAGCTTCAATGAGGCGACGTCCGAAGCGGTGCGCCGCAGCGTCGCGGTCGACCCCAATACTCCCGGCTATGCCTCCGTGGTGGTGAGCACCGCCAACGCCGCGTTGACCCAGCAATTGCAATGGACATCAACGCTGAACCTGGTAGTGGGCGTCGATACCTCAGCGGTGTATGACGCCACTCAGGGCACACTGACGGTCAGCGTCAACTACCCCACCAGCAAGCTCAATCAGATCATCCCGTTTCTGGTGTTGCCGGGCGTGGGCGCCGTACCCAGCCTGCCCGCCAACCTCACCGCCACGTCGAGCCTGAAATTTTGACCTCCGGCGATAATCTGTTCGGGCGCCTGCTCAAACGCGCGCCAGCACCTGCCAATGAACTGCCCGACCACCTCGGCTCTGCGCCGCTGGGTTTGCACCTGCATCTGGATAACGACGGCGGCGTATTGCAGATGGCCGGACCGTTGCGCCACCAGTTGGCGCAACAGCCGCCCCACGAATCACCGTTGCCGCTATCGGCTTATTTACTGGCGCACAGCACGTTGGCGATTGAAGGCCGCCCTCGGGACTGGCAGGGACAAATGCTTGATCTGGACTTCCCTGGCCTCAGCGATCAGACCTTGCACCTGCGCGGCTGGGTGCAGCCTTTGGCCGAGGGCTGGGTATTGCAACTGCTGGACATCGCCGACCTGCTGCAGGAACGTCAGCAATCGCGTCACCGCGAATCCTGTCAGGCCCTCGCCGGGCAGATCAGCGAACACCTGCGCGCCTGCAGCCTGGCGCGTCTGCCGGTGGTAGTCAGCGAGCAATTGCAGGCCATCGCCCAGCGCTGGCATATCCCGTGTCTGGCCATCGCCCTGCTCGACGAACAGGAACAGGGCTGGCAGATCTTCGAGCAATATCGCGCCCACGATGCGCCGCTGCTGTGGCAGGACGGCCAGCGCCTGGGCACGCCGCTCGACAGCCTCAACGGCAGTGCGCCGCAGCGTCTCGGTGCGCATCATGGTCTGTACGAGCACGCGCGGGTGGAAGCCACGTTCGGCAACGCCGATGGTTTCGCCGTGCCTTACAGCGATGATCGCGGGGTGATGGCGTGGCTGCTCTGCGGCTTCTACACCGTGGACACCGCCGCGCCGTACCTGAGCGACCGCGACTGGATGGCACTGACCAGCGCCCTCGCCGGCCCGTTGCTCAGCCGCCTGCGTGACCAGCAACATCATCAATACACCGAGCGCCTCGAATCGCTGCAAACCCTGCTCGACACCGGTTGGTGGGAAATGCTTGGCGACGACGTGCTGCTGGCACCGTCGCTGCTTGATGTGTTGCCTGCCGAGCGTGCCCGAATCTCGCAGCAGGAGTGGCTGGCGCTGATTCATCCGGCCGACCGCGAAGAACTGCGCAGCCGCCTGCACGCCCTGCAACTGCACGGCGAGGCCCTGACCCTGAACGTTCGTCTGCACCGTCCCGGCTCCGGACAGACATCGCTGTGGTATCGCGTACAGGGACAGGTTGCCGGTACCGGTGAACAGCGCCGGTTGGTCGGGTTCATGCTCGATATCAGCGACATCCAGAATCAGCAGCAACGCGCCGAAGCCGCCCATGCGCGACTGGACAACCTGATCGCCAGCTCGCCAGCGGTGATCTATGTCCAGCGCTACGTCGAAGGCGCGCTGATCCCGACTTTTTTCAGCGCCAGCCTGGAACCCCTGCTGGGCTGGACGCTGGAAGATTGCAACGCCACCGACTGGGCGCAACGCATTCATCCCGAAGACCGCGAGCTGTATTTCGCCCGCACCCGACAGCTGTTGCGCGAAGGTTCGGTGCGCGCGCGTTATCGCTTGCGCGACGCGCGCGGCGATTACCACTGGCTGCTCGACGAAGCCAAGCTGCTGCGCAATGACCTTGGCCTGCCGGTCGAAGCCGTCGGCCTGTGGCTGGACGTCACCGAAGCGACCCTCGCAGCCGAACAGGTCAAACACAGCGAAGAGCGCTATCGGATTCTGGTGGAAGACTCGCCGGCGATGATCTGCCGCTATCGCCCGGACCTGACGCTGACCTTCGGCAACCGGCCGCTGGCGACCTATCTGGAATGCACGCCGGAGCAATTGCCGGGCGTCGATCTGGGCAGCTGGATGTCCGACGAACAACGCGCAGCGTTCGTGCAACGCCTGGCGCTGCTGACCCCGGAGCAGCCAGTGAGCACCGCCGAAATCAGCCTGCAGCTGCCCGGGCGCGAACATGCGTGGTGGGTGTGGTCTGATCGCGGGGTGTTCGATGAACGCGGGCACCTGCTCGAAGTGCAGGCCGTGGGACGCGATAACACCGAGGTGCGGCGCTCGCAGCAGCAGCTCACGCAAAGCGCAAAAATGGCCACCCTCGGCGAAATGGCCACCGGCCTCGCTCACGAAATCAACCAGCCGCTGAACGTGATGCGCATGGCCATCGTCAACGTGCTCAAGCGCTTGGGTAACGGCGATGTGCAGATCGACTACCTCACCGACAAACTCAACCGCATCGACGCCCAGGTGCAGCGCGCGGCAAAAGTGGTCGATCACATGCGCGTGTTCGGTCGTCGCTCGGAGGTCGAGCAGCAACTGTTCAACCCGGCTTCGGCCATCGAAGGCACGCTGTCGTTGCTGGCCGAGGGCATGCGCGGCAAGGGCGTGGACCTGCGCATCAGCGAAACCGGTTTTAGCGTGCAGGTACGCGGTTATGTCGATCAGCTGGAACAGGTGCTGATCAACCTGATGGTCAACGCCCGCGATGCCTTGCTCAGCAAACGCGAGAAGGATTCAACGTTCAAGCCATGGATCTCGATCTATGCCGAGCGTGATGAGCACAAGGTGCGGCTGTGGGTCGAGGATAACGGCGGCGGCATCGACCCGCGCTTGCTGGAGCGGATTTTCGAACCGTTCTTCACCACCAAACCGGTGGGCGTCGGCACCGGGCTGGGCTTGTCGGTGAGTTACGGCATCATCGAAAACATGGGCGGCCATCTCAGCGTGCGCAACTCGGTGGAAGGCGCACGCTTCTGCATTGAGCTGCCAGTGGCACCGGAGGTCTAGATCACCAGATAGGCCTTGCCGGTCTGGCCGCAGGTCATGTTGGCGCCGACATCGACGTCCATCAGGTTGATGCCCAGGGCTTTGAGCAAATTGTTCAGCAGCGGATCGAGCAACGGACTGAGCAGGTTGGTAATCAGCGGTTGCAGGATGGTCGTGACATCGCTGATCAGGCTGGCCACGCCAGTCACGATGGCCCCCAGCGGGTTGCTGCCCTGCGGCTTGTAAACGATCAGATTGATCCCCGCCAGAGTGTTCGCAAGGCTATTGACGATGTTGCTCGACGGCGCTGCGGAAATCACGCTCGGCGCCAGTTTGAGGTTGGCCGGAGTGGCGAACGGCGTGCCGCTGGAATACACCAGGTCCTGAGTATTTTGCGCGACGCTGGTGTTGACCATGATCGCGATGCCGCCCGCCCCGTACTGGACGTGGGTGCTCTCGTCGCAACTGCCAATGCCGAGAATCTTGTGACAGGTGACGGTGCCGAGATCGACCAGTGGCAACGGTGTGACCGTCGGTTCGGCAAGCGAGGAAAAGGCGTTGGTCGGGTCGATCTTGCCGACCTTGAGGTCCGCGATCGAGGTGATGGTGTGAGCGGTCAGGCTTTTGGTGCCCGTGGTGCCGACCGGGCAGCTGTAGTCGGTGACGTAGCTGATCGCGCCGCCGGCATCCAGGGCAATGTCGATTTCCGGCGACGGCAACAGCTGCGGATCCAGCTGTTGGCAACCGGCGCCGAGCAGACACCCGACCGAATTGAGCGTCGCCACCAGATTCAGGCTCAACAGGGCATTGAGGGTCGGGGTCAACGTTCCAACCAGCCCCAATACCGCATTGAGCAGCCCGGTCACCCCGGACAGCACCGGCAGATTCACCGAGAGCAGCGTGCGGATCTGCGCCGTGCGCACATAAATCCGGTCCGCCCCCAACGGGTTGGCCTTGGCCCGCGCCGGGTCGCCAATCGCCGAAAACTGCGGCGGCTCGATCACCTTGACCCGTACCGTGACGTTCGCCAGCCCCAGCACGCTGATCGGCAAGGTCGCGGCCACCGCGCTTTTGCTGTTGGCCAGTTGCACCACGCCCTGAATCAATTGCAGCAGTTGCAGGTTGGCGTCCAGCCCGGCCGCCGTGGTGCCGGTCTGCAACTGCAGGATGTCGCCGAGTTTGACCGGTGCGGCGTTGATCGCCGCAACCTGCAATTGCCCCAGCGCGGTGATCACCGTGGCGGTCGCGCCGTTGAGCTGTACCACCGTCGCCGCTGCCTGAATCAGTTGGGTGACCGTCGCCTGGGTATTGAGCAGTTGCGTGTAGTTGCCGGCGGCCACGTTGAGGTTGATCGCCAGTTGATTGAGGTAGCTGAGCAGGTTGATGTCGGTATTGAGCAGCCCGTCCCAACCCAGTGCGGTAAGGTTGACGTTGCCGCCGAGCAGCCCGGAAAACAATGGATTGAGAATGCTCGACTGGGCGGTGTTGATGCTCGCCAGCGTGCTGCGAATGTTCAGTTGTGCCACCGTCGGGATCGGCAAGGCGGCAACGGCCGAGGCATTGAGCGTGGTGTTCAGGCTGACGGGAGAGCCTGTGAACAACGCTTGTACGCCACCGGCAAAACTGGTGGTCACCGTGCGGCTGGCGGCGACCTTGATCGCGCTCGACTGAGTCGCATCGACAGTGAATGCGCGCAGTCCGCTGGCCGCCGTCTGCACGCTGCCGCAAGTGGTCGCCAGGGTGTTGTTGGCATCGACGGTGTAGCCATTGCGCACGGCGCTTTGCCCGGCGTAAGCCGCTGCGGTCAGGCCCGACTGACAATTGCCGCCACGACTGACGGCTTCCAGCGCGGCGCTGTCGACCACCCGCTGCAACTTGCGTTGCTCCATGTACAGCCGCCCCGTATCGACCACCAATAGCATCAATACCAATGCCAGGCTGAGGGTGGCAGCCGCCATCAACCCGATCGCCCCGTGTTGCCGGGCCGGGCCGTTGAACTGCGAACGAGGCGACATGGCGCACTCCTTTGCCGGCGCATTGCCGAGCGCTACCTCCGATGGTGGATTTGAGTGTAGACGGCGCTGAGCGAGACTGCTGGCAACGCGCCACTTCGCAATGATGAAGATCCGCTGTGGGAGCGGGCTTGCTCGCGAAGACGTCGTGTCATTCACATTGGAGGTGACTGACACGACGCCTTCGCGAGCAAGCCCGCTCCCACAGGGGATTTGTGGTGGGCAAAAAAAACGGGAGCCGCTGGGGCTCCCGTTTTTTTTAAGCGGTCTAGCGCGGTGGGTAGTTGGCCAGAATCCGGCCCACCGTCTCGCGAATCGCATTGCTGCGATCCTGCGGATTGGGCGTGCTGCTGAGCATTTGCTCATCGCTGCCGCGCCACACCAGTTTGCCGTCCTTGCCGTCGAGGAGGTCGATCTGGATCGTCGCTACCTTGTAGGTGATGTTGCGAGTTTCGTTGTACATCGGCGCCCCCCAGTAACCGTTCCACGGGCCGCCCCAACCACCGCCGTAGTTGGTGGTCACTTGCTGCTGACGATCCTCGACGATCAGATAGGTCTGCACGCTCAGGTCGCCCTTGGCCCCCGCTGCGGCGGGACGCAAACCGCGCTGATCAAGTTGATCGCTGACGGCCTGGCGAATCCGTTGTTCGGTCAGGTCGCTTTTGATCCGGGGATCATCCGGGCGATATTGCAGCGCGGGTTCTTTCCAGCTCCAGCTGCGATACGCAGCAAAGTCGCGGCTGGCGTCGAAGTCATGGTTGACCTGGTTGGCGGCGCAGGCGCTGAGCAGCGCGGCCATGGCCAGTAAAGCGAGACGGCGGAACATGGTTTTTCTCCGGTTGAAGGCATGAACCTGCGAAGCGTTCTCACCTGGAGTTTAGCTGGGCGGATAAGCCGACATGGCTTTTTCCAAAGCCTCGCGAATGGCGTCGGTGCGCACGAGTTGGCTGCCCTGGTTGGCCGTTTCGGCGCTGGCGCTCCACACCGGTTGACCGGTGCCGGCGTCGAACAGATTGACCTGCACCACGACAACCTGCTCCTGATAAGTGCGAACGATCGGCACGCTGTTGTACATGCCGTAACCACGCCCGTATCGATCATAGCCACTGTATCCGCCGTAACCATAATCGTCCTGCACCTGACGCAGGCGGGTTTCCAGACGCAGATTGGCACTGACCAACAGGTCGGCCGGACGATTGTCGTGCAACGGGCGCAAGCCACGCTGGTCGAGGGCGTTGCTGACCGCCTCAGCCACTTGCGCTGAATCGGCCCACGCCGTGCCCGGCGGCAACTGGCCGTTGAGCCAGGCCCAACTGCGGTAGCGCCCGTAATCGCGCGGCGGTGCCGGATACGCACTGCGGTCGAACGTGGTGGCGGCTTGCGGCGGCGCCGGCGGCAAAGGCCGCGACTGCGCCACGTAGGGGTTGCTGCCCTGGCAGGCGGCCAACCCCAGACAGATCAGCAATAACCCCGATTGTGCTTTCATGTAGTGCTCCGATCAGATCGGCCGGCAGATCCAGTGCAAGTAACGCCCAAGCCCGGCGAAGCTTGGGTGACGACGGTGCGCCAGTTCCATTTCCAGCAAGTCCGCCAGTTCGACGCGGGCCTGGAATTCCACCGGCATGTAGTCGTGGAAAACCCGCACCCCGCTCTGGGTTTCGACCTGCCACAAGCCTTCGAGTTGCGTCGCCAATTCCCGTGGATCAAGCGGCTGCTGCGGGGTCAGGCTCTGCTTTTCGCCGGCCATGACGTTCTTGCGCATTTTCTTGAAATGGCCCTTGAGCAGGTTGCGATAAATCAGCGCATCACGGTTGTAGAACGCCAGCGACAGCCAGCCCCCGGGCGTGGTCAATTGATGCAGCACCGGCAGGATCGCGTGGGGTTCGGCCAGCCATTCGAGCACCGCGTGGCAGATCACCAGATCGTACGGCTCGGTGAGCTGACCGAGCAGTTCCTGCCACGGCGCCTGAATGAATGTCGCGGTTTGCCTGGCATCGGCGAAGCGCTGACGAGCGCCTTCGAGCATCGGCTCGGCCGGTTCGGTGAAGGTCACCTCATGGCCACGCTCGGCCAGCCACAACGACATGTGGCCCAGGCCGCCACCGATGTCCAGCACCCGCAACGGCCGGTCCGGCAGCGCTTCGGCGAGGTCGGCCTGCAGCACCGCGAGGCGAATCGCACCTTTGGCACCGCCGTAGATTTTTTCGGCGAAGCGGGTCGCCAACTGATCGAAATGCCGGTCGCTCATCAGCTGAACCGCCGTTCGCTGTCGGCGAGCTTGCTGCGCACCACTTCATTCATGTCCAGCCCCAACTCGCTGCACAGCAGCAACAGATACAGCACGATGTCGCCGACTTCCTGCCCGGCATGTGCCAGTTTGTCCGCCGGCAACTGGCGCGACTGGTCTTCGGTCAGCCACTGGAAAATCTCCACCAGTTCGGACATCTCGACGCTGGCGGCCATGGCCAGGTTTTTCGGGCTGTGAAATTGCCGCCAGTCATTGCGATCGCGAATGGTGTGCAGGCGTTCGGTCAGTTCAACAAGGTTCATCGGGCTCTCCTGAAGGCGTATAGCTTCGGGGGGATGCCAAGCGAAGGCAAGGGGCACGCTGTGCTTTTGGTGGGAGCGGGCTTGCTCGCGAATGCGGTGGGTCAAATGACTGATGAGTTGAATGACACACCGTCTTCGCGAGTCAGCCCGCTCCCACACAAGCTCGGTGCAAACCCTCTATAGTTGCAGGGAACTCGGCCACCTGCGTTGTGGCCCAAGGCTCAGCTCTTTCATCAGGATGCACACATGCAGGTAGAAAGCTTTTTCGAATGGCTCGGCCAGGCACTCGGCTCGATCATCCGCTTCATCGTCGATGGGCTCAGCGGCCTGTTCAACATTCTGAGCAACGCCGGTGGCAACTTTGTCGACGGCCTGGCCAAGACGCTGGGCATGGACACCTCGATCATCAGCATCCTCGCGCTGATCGTCGGTTTGATGCTGTTGTGGTCGGCGATCCGCGCGTTCATGAATGCGTCGATCATTGCCGGGATCATCTGGTTGCTGCTGGGGTTGTGGCTGCTGAGCTGGATCATCCACTGACACCGGTGCCTCCCGATGGGAGCGAGCCTGCTCGCGAAGGCGATGTGTCATTCAGCACTGCTTTGACAGACCTGACGCTTTCGCGAGCAGGCTCGCTCCCACAATGGATCGCACTGCGAACCCGATGAATCGCTACAATCCCCGCTCCCCCAAGGAGCCCGCATGTCCAACCTGATTGCCGACTGGCGCGACCGCCCGACTCACCGCAAGGTCTGGGCGCTTGCCGCGCCGATGATTCTTTCGAATATTTCCGTGCCGCTGGTGGCGCTGGTCGACAGCACCGTCATCGGCCACCTGCCCCACGCCCATCAGTTGGGCGCCGTGGCGGTCGGCGCCAGTCTCTACACCTTTCTCGCCTGGGCCATGGGCTTTCTGCGCATGGGCACCACCGGGTTTGCCGCGCAGGCCGCCGGGCGCAGCGACGGCGCGGCGTTGCGGCAGATTCTGTTGCAAGGCTTGCTGCTGGCTCTGGGGCTGGCGATCGTGCTCGGCACATTGGGCGTGCCGTTGAGCGGCGTGGCCCTGCATTTCATGCAGCCTTCGGCGGAACTCGACCAACTGACCCGCGAGTTCTTCCACACCCGGTTGTTCGGGCTGCCGGCAGCGCTGGCCAGTTACGCACTGGTCGGCTGGTTCCTCGGTACCCAGAACGCCCGGGCGCCGCTGGCGATTCTGCTGAGCACCAACCTGATCAACATTGCCCTCAACCTGTGGTTCGTCATTGGCCTGGAGTGGGGCGTGGTCGGTTCGGCCCGGGCCTCGGTCATCGCCGAGTGGAGCGGCGCCCTGCTCGGCCTGTGGTTGACCCGCGGCGCATTGCGCGCCTATCCCGGGCACATCGCCTGGGCGGCGTTGAAGGTGTGGCAGAGCTGGCGCCCGCTGCTGGCGGTCAATCGCGACATTTTCATTCGCAGCCTGGCGCTGCAATCGGTGTTTTTCCTGATCACCGTGCAAGGCGCGCGACTCGGCGATGCCACCGTGGCAGCCAATGCCCTGCTGCTCAACGGCCTGCTGTTGACCGCCCACGCACTGGACGGTCTGGCGCATGCGGTCGAAGCCTTGTGCGGACACGCCATCGGCGCCCGCGATCGCCTCGCCCTGCGCCGCTCATTGGTGGTGGCCGGGGGGTGGTCGCTGTTGGCCAGCCTCGGTTTCGCCGCGCTGTTTCTGTTCGCCGGGCATCTGTTCATCGAAATGCAGACCGATATCCAGAGCGTGCGCGACACCGCGTTCATCTATCTGCCCTATCTGGCCGTGCTGCCGTTGATTGCAGTCTGGAGCTATTTGCTCGACGGCCTGTTCATCGGCGCCACCCGCGCCCGGGAAATGCGCAACGGCATGCTGCTGACCGTCGCGCTGCTGTTGCCGTTTGCCTGGGCGCTGCAGGGGTTGGGCAATCACGGGTTGTGGATAACTTTTCTGTTGTTCATGGTATTGCGCAGCCTGACCCTCGGCGCACTGGCCCTGTGGCTGCGCCGCAATGATGGCTGGTTCAGCGGCACGGCTCACTGAGCCGGCGTGTGTCTGACGAACGCAACCACCTGATCCAGCACCGGCGCCAGGCTTCGAAGCGGCCGCGACAGGGTCGCCACCAGCGTCACATGACTGGGGCGCGCGTAGTACAAATCCTGCACCGGTACGCCCGCCTCGCGCAGTTTGCGCGCGAGGCCTGCGGTGTTGCGCGTCGGGTTGACCAGATTGTCCCTGGTCGCGGCGATCAGCAGCGCCGGGGGAGCGCCGCGACTGACGTGATTGATCGGCTGCGATTGCGGCGGTGAGTTCGGCCAGAAAAACACCGGGCGCACGTCGGCGTTCTTGATCGGCAGAAAATCATACGGCCCGGCCAGGCCGATCCAGCCGCTGAGGTCTTTTGACGACATGCCTACCGCGCCAAGCAGGTCAGGATCGAGCGCCAGCATCGCCGCGTTGTACGCGCCGGAACTGTGGCCCATCAGGTACAGGCGCTGCGGGTTGCCGGCGAACTCGCGGATATGGGCCCGGGTCCAGGCCACTGCCCGCGCCGAATCCTCAAGAAACAGTGGATAGCGCACTTGCGGGTACAGCCGATAATCCGCCAGCACCGCGACAATCCCGCGCGACGCCAGCGCCTCGCCGACAAAAGCGTAATCGCCGCGATCACCGCTGTTCCAGCTGCCACCGTAAAAAAACACTACCACCGGTGCATCTTCCAGCGGCTGCCGTGGCACATAGACGTCGAGTTTCTGTCGGGGATCATCGCCATAAGCAATGCCAGCGGTCCTCTGGAACGTGTCATCGGGTGTCAGCGCATTGAGCACCTTGACCGGAGAACACCCCGAAAGCACCAGCAGCAAGAACCCGCCGAGGATTGCGCCGAACCGTTGCCACAGAGTGTTTGCCATCGGTGCCGCACCTCAAAATTGATCTGTCTGCCAGCGTCGTCGCACATGGTTGAGCCGTTCCTGCTGGGTCAGCCCGTCCGGCACGCCAGGCAGTTCCGCCCGGGGATGCTGCAAGCGTAGCCACAACCAGCCATCCAGCACCGTCCGGTCTCTGAAACCCAGGGTCAACCCCTCCTGCACATGGGAGACCATCCGCGCGTAATCGGTTCCCAGGGATTGGCACCAGCGCCAGATGTGCTGCTCCAGCAGGCAGCTTTGCAAGCGCTCACGCTGGCGACGGGTGAGGCTTTCATCAATCCCCAGCGGTTCCACCGCCCACCGCGGATTACGCAGTTGCTGCCAGCCCTGACTGCCAATGGCAAAGTCGGCCCAGGTGCCACCGAACCAGCGCAACAGGTCGATCGGCCCAAGCCAGCGGCTCAAGTCACTGGCGTCACAGGCATCGAAGAAGTAACTGGCCGTGTGGCGGTTGTAGTACCCGAGCAAGGCACGGTGGCTGGGCCCGAAGGAAACCGTCAGCATCCGGCGCAGGTGGCTCAACAAGATCGGCTCAGAGGTCTCACTGGCCAGCAACAGACCACGCCAGGTTTGCGGGTCGCGGTGACACAGCGCGACCAATGCCGGGCAATCGTGCAAATTGACCAGCAGCGGCCCGTACTCGCTCACGGCGGCAAACTCGGTGGTATCGAACAACCGCGAGCAACGTACCCCGGCAAATCCCTGACGCAGTGTCGCCAGAGCCTGCTGCGCATCGGTGCCATCAAGCAACAGCCAATTCGCCTGCCGGGCAAACCCCGCGCCGCTCAAGTGGCATCGCCCTGATCCAGCGACGCGAGCAACCGGCAACTGCAGATTGACGCCGTGCAGTGGTTGTAACTGCCACCCCCGGGGATCAGACACAACAGCAGCATGGGTTCGCCGCCGGCGAGCCATTGTGTCAGGCCCGCGCTGGGCAACACGTCCGGCAGCACGGGAGGCAAAAGCTCATGGTCGTCTTCGAGCGCTGCCGATTTCTGCAGGAAACCACTGATTACCGGCTGATCCGGATCCCCCTCCAGAAAGCTCACCACCACTTCGACACCTTCGCGCAACGACGCCGGCGACGTATCGCTCAATGCCGGCGCCAGGGGCAGCCAACAGTGGCTGGCGGCAGCGCCCTCCCCCTGATAAAGCCAGTCAAACTGAACCGCCACCGACCGCAGTTGATCCGGTTGTGGCTCGTCGACCATCACCACCCAGGCCCGTTGCAGGCTGTGCATGCGCGGCCTCGCACAAATGCTCACGGGTGCAGGGAGTGGCGCCTCGGCTGCGGCGAACAGCCGATTGCTGTAAGACGGCTCGCAGGCAGGATCACCGCGATGCTCGATACGGCTCAGCAACCAGCGACGGTTGCACTCGGCCAACGGATGCCCGGCCAGCGCCAGCCAGTGGGCACTGCGCACGGTCGGCAGGTCGCTGCGGCCTTCGGCCCTGCGGGTTCCGGCAGCAGGCTCGTGCACACCCGGTGCCTGCACTTGCACCTGCCAGCGACGCACCGCCGGCTCGGCGCCATTGTCCACAGACGCCCCATCAGCCACGGGCAGATGCGCGGGATCATCGGCGAACACCAGACAATGTGCCTCAGGCCTGTGCTCGAAGTAGTAGTGGATCCGCGCCTGCGCACACAGGCGCTGCACAAATTGCAGGTCCGATTCGCGGTACTGGGTGCAAAAGGTCCACACCGGGTATTCGCGGTGCAGATCAAAGCGTCGTTGCGTACCGACAATTCCATGTTCCTTGAGCACCTGCGCAAGGATCTGCGGCACGCTCTGGCTGCTGAAAATCCGCTGGCTGAAACGCAGTTCCAGACAACCGAGCTTCGGCGCCAGTTTCACCCGACACAACCGTGAACCTGCGCCATGCTCATGCTGGACGACACTCTGCAACTGGCCATTGAGGCCATTGTGCATGGGGCCGAACTGCAGAAACGCCGAACGAAAAAGCAGGCTGGCAAGGTCCAGTTGCGCGTCATCGATCAACAGATCGATGTCAAAGGCAAAGGGTTCGCTGATCCCCTCACTTCCGGTAAAGGCCAGCACCTCGAAGGGGTCGGAAAGCCCCGCAACATCGAGACGAAACGACGGCTCGTTGACTGAATCGAACATGGGCGGATCTCTACAGGAGGGACGGCCGGGGATTCTCGCCGAGAGCCATGGCCGAGTAGAGAGCTGAAGTACAACTTAGGAAATGACCTACGCGAAAAGCAGACCGGATGACTTTTCTGATGCAGTTAGCCAAACATTTCGCGAGGATTTTGGGAGATATCCCACCGGGTTATCCGAGTTTTCCGCAGTTTGCGGAAAAACTTCAGACAACCCGACGGGAGCGCACCTGTTCTCAGGAAGACAGGTAGGAGGAACGGGTCAGGCCCAGACGCAAGGCATCAAGGAACTGCGTACGCTCGCTGGCACTGATGCGGGCACTGGCGCACTTGTCGCGGTAGTGGGTCATCAGTTCTTCCGGCGACAAGTGCACGTAACGCAGCATGTCTTCGATGGTGTCGTGGGTTTCGATACCGGCGTGGTACACGCTGCCATCGGCGTTCTGGTAGATGTTCACCGAGTCGGTGTCACCGAACAGGTTGTGCATGTCGCCGAGGATTTCCTGATAGGCGCCGACCAGGAACACACCCAGCAGGTAGTCTTCGCCCTCGTTCAAACCGTGTACCGGCAGGCTGGTTTCGATGCTCTGCTCGTCGACGTACTGGTTGATCTTGCCGTCGGAGTCGCAGGTCAGGTCTTGCAGCACGGCACGGCGCAGTGGCTCTTCGTCCAGACGGTGCAGCGGGATGATCGGCAGTACCTGATCGATCGCCCAGGTGTCCGGCAGGCTCTGGAACACCGAGAAGTTGCAGATGTACTTGTCGGCCAGCTTGTCGTTGAGTTCGTCGAGCACCTGACGGTGAGAACGCTGACGTGCCTTCAGCGAGTTGTGCAGGCGGCGGCACACGGCGAAGTAGCACTGTTCGGCCAGGGCTTTTTCGGCCAGGGTCAGCTTGCCATCGGCGTACTGCGAAGCCACGTCGCTCATGTAGTGCGTGGCGCGCCAGTAGGTCTCGGTGACCATTTCGATGTCGGTCGGGCCGAGCAGGTCAACCAGCCACTGCACGGTTTCCGGCAGCGCTTCCTTGTTTTCGATCTGCGGGATTTCGTCGTTGTGTTTTTCGACGTCGGTCACCTGCACCACCAGCATCGCGTGGTGAGCGGTCAGCGAGCGACCGCTTTCGGAGAAGATGTGCGGGTGCGGCAGGCTCTGCGCATCGCAGAACTCCTTGAGCATCCCGACCACGACACCGGCATAGTCGTCCATGTCATAGTTGATCGAACTGGCGTTGCGCGAGTGAGTACCGTCGTAGTCGACACCCAGTCCGCCACCAACGTCGATGTGATCGACCGGCAGGCCAAGGTTGCGCAGCTCGCCGTAGTAACGGATCGCTTCCTTGAAGCCATGCTGGTAGTCCGCGAGGTTGGCGATCTGCGACCCCATGTGGAAGTGCAGCAGGCGAATGCCCTGATCCAGGCCGGCGGCGCGGAAGCGCTCGACCACCGACAGCAGTTGCGCCGCCGACAGGCCGAACTTGGATTTCTCGCCACCGGTGTCCGCCCACTTCGACGAAGCCAGCGACGACAGGCGCACGCGCAGGCCGACCTGTGGCTTGACCTTGAGCGAGGCTGCTTCTTCGATCACCAGACCGACTTCGGATTCTTTCTCGATCACGATGAACACGTTGTGGCCGAGTTTCTGGCCCATCAGCGCCAGACGGATGAACTCGCGGTCCTTGTAACCGTTGCAGACGATGGTACCGCCCTTCGGCGCCAGCGCCAACACCGCCAGCAGTTCAGGCTTGGAGCCGGCTTCCAGACCGATGGAAACGTTCTGGGTAGCGATGATGTTCTCGATCACCGCTTCTTGCTGGTTGACCTTGATCGGGTACAGCGCGGTGTATTTGCTCTGGTATTCCAGGCGCTCGATGTTCGAGTCGAAAGCACCGGTCAGCTGACGGACGCGGTCTTGCAGGATGTCGGGGAAACGCACCAGCAACGGCAAGGACAAGCCGCTCTTGCGCAGTTGGTCGACTTGTTCGAACAGGTCGATAGGCGAGCTGCTCGGGCCGTTCGGACGAACTTCGACGCGACCGGCGTCATTGATCGCGAAATATCCGGCCCCCCAATGGCGAATCCCGTAAACACTGCGGCTGTCCGCAACTGTCCATTGGCTGCCATCGTCTTTGCGTGTGCGTCGTACGGACATCGAAGTCCCCTATAAAGAAGTCATAGTGCGTCGCCTGATCTCAGGCCGGCGCAGTCTAAAGAATGAAAATGACGGTTCGTCAGCGCCGCGGTAGACCGCGCTGACAGCGTGTAGTTTAGAAACCGGTATGAACAGGCTCTGTGAAAACCATGGAGACGACGCCGGCGCTGAGCATGTCAGCACCGGATCAAGCCGCGGGTGGTTTTCACAGAGGCTGCTAGCCGCCGGACTTCTTCGCCTTGAAACCGTGCTTGATCAGCTCTGCCAAGAGTAGCTCGACATGATCGCCCTGGATTTCGATGATCCCGTCCTTCAACGCCCCACCGGTGCCGCAACGTTTCTTCAACGTTGTCGCCAGCTCCTTGAGGGCGTCTTCGGCCAGCGGCACACCGGTGATGGTGGTCACCGTCTTGCCGCCACGGCCCTTGCTCTCGCGGCGCACGCGGGCAATGCCGTCGCCCGCCGGGATCACGGTTTGTTTGCAGATACAGGCGTCCACCGGCTTACTGCATTCCGGGCAATGACGACCTGCGTCGGTGGAAAATACCAGGCCACCAAGGGCGGCGAAGGATGCGGCTTTTTTGGCCACCGGCAATCCTCTTGGGAGGACAAAGACTGATCGCAACCTTGGGCAAGGTTATCGACCGCGAAGCCCCACTCAGGCAGGGGCAGCGCTACTGCACCGGATCTCCTGCAAAAGCAGGCCGGCACAGCTTGAAAAGGTCGCGCAGTGTAACGGCAAAAAGCGCAATTGCTAAGAGCCAATCGGCGCCAATTCATGTGTTCTTTGCGACGTCGCTTTGCTGAGCCTTCAGATAACGCTTCAACGCTGCCAAGGAGTCCGGGCAGTAAGGCTTTTGCTCGATTTCCAGGAGCACCTGCGCGACCGGAATGAAGCGTGCTTCCAGGACTTCTTCCGGCTGCAGTTTCAGCGGCCCGTCCCACACCGCGGAAAACGCCGAACACCACAGGCGGTTGTCGGTGTCTTCGAAGAAGAAATGATCGTGGGCGGTCAGTTCCACCCCGCCCACGCCCAGCTCCTCTTCCAGTTCACGGGCTGCCGACTCGGCGTAGGTCTCGTGCGCCTGCACCATGCCGCCGGCCGCCACGTCCCAGTAACCGGGATAGATGGCCTTGCTCAAGGTGCGCCGGTGCACACAGAGTTCACCGGCAGAGTTGAACAGCATGATGTAGGTACCGCGACCGATCAGCCCGCGCTCACGCAAATCGGCCCGCACCAGGGCGCCGAGCAGGTTGTCCTGCTCGTCGACCCAGGCGATCTGTTCGGCATCGGAGGCGGCGCGGTGGGCCGCCTCTTTGGCGCTATCGACCATGACTCAGCCCTGATTGAGCAGTTGACGCAGATCGATCACTGCGGCGTTGGCCCGGGAAATGTAGTTGGCCATGACCAGCGAGTGGTTGGCCAATACGCCGAAGCCGCTGCCGTTGAGGATCATCGGGCTCCAGACCGGCTCCTGCGACGCTTCCAGTTCACGGATGATCTGGCGCACGCTGACGGTGGCGTTCTTCTTCGCCAGCACATCGGCGAAATCGACTTCGATGGCGCGCAGCAAGTGCGACAGCGCCCAGGCCTGACCGCGAGCCTCGTAGAACACGTTGTCGATCTGCATCCACGGGGTCTCGACGACCTCCTCGTCCACCTGCGGCACTTCACCAACGGCCGGGACTTCGGTTTTCAGCGCGGTGTTGAGCTTGACCCGGCCAACACTGGCCGACAGGCGTTGCGACAGCGAGCCCAGACGGGTGCCGACATCGCCCAGCCAGTTGTTCAGGTTGTCGGCGCGGGCGTAGAACAGCGCGTTTTTCTGCGAAGGGTCGGACAGACGCGCCTGATAACGGCTCAGGGAGTTGATGCCTTCCTGATACTCAGATTCGCTCGACGGCAGGATCCAGCTCTTGTTATCGAAGTTGAAACGCGGCTCGGCCTTGGCCAGATCGGCGTCTTCAGCCGACTGTGACTGTGAGCGGGCGAAGTCTTTACGCAGGGCGCGGGTCAGGTCACGCACCTGCACCAGCACGCCGTATTCCCAGCTCGGCATGTTGTCCATCCACAGGCCCGGCGGGAAACGGTCGTTGGAAATGTAGCCGCCCGGCTTGTTCAGCAAAGTGCCGGCGACGGTCTTCAGGGTCTCGACCGTGGTGTAGCCGACGACCATCTGCTTGCCTTCTTTCTCGGCCGCGACCTGGGCGTTCTGCGCCACCGGAAACAGCGCCGGCTCCTCGCTCCAGTACCAGCCAAGGCCGATGGTGACCAGCAGATAAATGCCGATCAGCGTGGCCAGCGCGCGGCTGAACAACAGCCCGCCCACATAGCTGCGGGCGGCCGACTTCGGCTCAGCGGCACGTTCAGGCGCGCTGCCCGCGCGGTTCTTCCAGTCCAGCATGGCGATATCCTTTCAATCACTTGGGTTCAACGGTTCGACCACAACCATACAACAACGTGCCGAGGCCGGCACCCGCCATTGAATAGAAGCAGAAAATCCACAGAAGGCGCGACACTGACCGGCTATTTTCTAAGGGTTTCCCTGATGCAGCGTCAGCAGCAAAGGTCCGGATGCAGCAATTGCAGATTAATGTGCAAGTGTGTCAGCGTGTTGCCCGCACAGGCTTTTTCGCCCGCTGATCGGCACCATGTGCCCGGTTTGCGGGGAGCCTGACGACGAACAGGTCCAATCCGACACCCTCCGGTCAGAAACTGAATTGTGCAGCACCGCAGATTATTGACGCACGACACTCATATAAGGGAAAAGAGGTGCTAGCATAGAGCCACCAGTCGATCTCAGCATGCACCCTAACTAGTAGTCAGGATATGACCGAGCCAGAAGACCCCAGCCGTGAGCGCCTCAAGCACCACTTTGCCCAGCGGGTAATTCATCAGGCACGTCAGATTCTTGAGATATGGCAACGCCTGCAACGCAATGAGTGGTCCACTGCCGACCTCGCCGAACTGAGCGAGGCCAACCTGCGCCTGCTGCGTTTTGCCGAGCGCTTCGAGCAGCCCGAGCACACGCAACTGGCCCACCACATCAGCCAATCGCTGAACGCCGTCGATGCCAATCGCGGCCGCCTGAGCAGTGGCCTGATCACCGATCTCAATCGCTTGATGCAACGCCTGTCGCGTACCGGCCTGCGTCATGGCGATCAACTTGATCAGACATTTCTGCCGCCGCTGCGCAAACCGATCTATGTGTTGCTGCAGGATCACGACCGCGCCGAACGCCTGGCCAAGCAACTGGAATTTTTCGGGCTGACCGCGCAGGCGCTGGACAGTGTGTCGGCGTTTCGCTCCTCGATGGTCGAGCGTTTGCCGGCCGCGATCGTCATGGACGTGGACTTCAGCGGCGCCGGTGTCGGCCTGCAACTCGCCGCCGAAGCCCAAGTGGGCCTGGAAGAACCGTTGCCGCTGCTGTTCTTCAGCCTGCACGAAACCGACACTCCGACCCGCCTCGCGGCAGTACGCGCCGGTGGCCAGGAGTTTCTCACCGGCACCCTCGAAGCATCGAGCCTGCTGGAGAAGATTGAAGTCCTGACCTGCGTTGCGCAGTACGAACCTTATAAAGTGCTGATCATCGACGACTCCCGCGCGCAGGCCTTGCACACCGAACGCCTGCTCAACAGCGCCGGGATCGTCACCCGCACCTTGATCGAACCGATCCAGGCGATGGCCGAGCTGGCGGATTTCCAGCCGGATCTGATCATCCTCGACATGTACATGCCGGCCTGCACCGGCACCGAGCTGGCCAAGGTCATCCGCCACAACGACCGCTACGTCAGTGTGCCGATCATCTATCTGTCCGCCGAGGACGATCTGGACAAACAGCTCGACGCGATGAGTGAAGGCGGCGACGACTTTCTGACCAAGCCGATCAAGCCACGGCACCTGATCACTACCGTGCGCAACCGTGCCGCCCGCGCGCGCAATCTGAAAGCACGGATGGTCCGCGACAGCCTCACCGGCCTGTACAACCACACGCACATCCTGCAATTGCTCGAAGACTGCTCGTTCCGCGCCCGCCGCGAGAGCAAGCCGCTGAGCTTTGCCATGCTCGACATCGACCATTTCAAGCGGGTCAACGACAGCCACGGTCACCCGATGGGCGACCGGGTAATCAAAAGCCTGGCGCTGTTCCTCAAGCAACGCCTGCGCAAGACCGATTTCATCGGCCGTTACGGCGGCGAAGAGTTCGCCATCGTCATGCCCGACACCGACATAGAAGCGGCGCACAAAGTGCTCGACGAGATCCGTCAGCGCTTCGCCGAGATCCACTACCCGGCCCAGCCGCAGGATTTGTGGTGCACCTTCAGCGCTGGCGTGGTGGAAATGCGCGAGGACTCTGACAGCCTGATGATGGCCAGCCAGGCCGATGAAGCGCTGTACCGCGCCAAGGGTGCCGGACGCAATCGCGTGCAGACCGCGCGCGACTCAAAGCAAAGTGCCACTTTTTCATCGGATTCCACCGATTCGGTCATAACCCTGTAACAGAACCGCAATAAATTCAGGCGCTTACCATTTCCGCCGTTGGTAGCCGTCATGCGCCTGAAGTTGCTCACCAATCTCAACACTCTGCTGCTGGTCGCCGTCTGCGTGGCCCTCGGCGCGACGCTGTGGTGGTCGCAAAAAGCCCTGGAGCGTCCGTATCTGTTGATGGAACGCTACCTGGGGCTGTCGCAGCAATTTCAGAATGACGTGGCACGCAATGTCGAGGACTACCTCGGCAGCGGCGATGCCTTGCGCCTGAGCAGCGCCAGTCAGGCCATCGACGGTTTGCACAAAGAACTTGGCGAACTGCCGCCGGCGCTGGCCGAGACCCTGCGCCCGAGCCTGTCGAGCCTTGAAGAATTCAGCAAGACCGACCTGCTCGCGGCCGGCAAACTGGCCGGCGATCCACAAGCGCTGCTGTTGCAGGCCGAACGCGAACTGAGCGCCAGCCTCGACCAGTTGAACACCTATGCCAACGGCAATGCGATGTACCTGACGCCGCTGCTCGCAGCTTCCCAGCATCTGGGCAAGCTGTCGCTGGCTCGCGACAAACTGGTGAGCAGTGGCCGCAGTGAACTGGCCGCCGACGTCGAACGTGAAGTCGCCAACATCCGCACCCAGGCGCAGGCCATCGATGCCCTGCCCCTGCTTGGCGTGGTCGCCAAGAACGAATCCGGCAGTGATGATTTCGCCGCGATGATGGGCATTGCAAGCACTGAAAAAGCCGCTGCCGAAGACGCCGGCGTCGGCCTCAAGCGCGAACTCAACAGCCTGCTGGGGCGTTACCCCGCAGAGCTGGAACGCACCCGCGAGCTGATCCAGAAACGCACCGACCTGAGTACCGCGACGCACCTGAAGATCGCCGCCGTGCAGCAGGCCATTGCCGGCCTCGAGCCGGTGGTGCGCGCTCAGCATGGGCAGATCCAGGGCGAAGTGCGGTTGATGCAAGGCGTGATGATCGGCCTGATCCTGCTGATCGCGCTGCTGATCGACACCTTGCAGCGGCGCCTGGCCCGCACCCTGACCAACCTGGCCCCGGCGCTGTCGACCTGGGCCGAGGGTGATTTCAGTCGCGATATCCATCTGGGCAAAACCAACCGCGAACTGCACGACATCCAAGCGTCGCTCAATCGACTGCGTGCGTACCTGGTGGATCTGGTCGGCACGATTCGCGGCAACGCCGAACAGGTCGCCGGTAGCAGCCGCACGCTGGCCGAGCTGAGTAACGACTTGCACACAGGCGCCGAGCATCAGGCCGGGGACACCGCGCTGATTCGCGATTCTCTGGGCGAACTGGAAGCCACGATTCAGCAAGTCGCCGGCGATGCGCGTCAGGCCGCGGACGCCAGTCGTCATGCCGGGCTAGCCGTCGAGCACGGGCAAACCGTGATCGGCCAAAGCCTCACCGGCCTGCATGCGCTGGTCGGCGAAGTCCAAGGCAACGCGCAGATGATCGAGCACCTCGCCGAAGAGTCGGCGACCATTGGCGGCGTGCTGACGGTGATCCGCTCGATCGCCGACCAGACCAACCTGCTGGCGCTCAACGCGGCCATTGAAGCGGCACGGGCCGGGGAAATGGGCCGCGGTTTTGCCGTGGTGGCCGAGGAAGTGCGCTCACTGGCACAGCGCACGGCGGGCGCCACGGCGCAAATCCAGACCCTGATCGCCGGCCTGCAAACCGCCGCCCGACAATCGGTCGAAGGCATGCGCGCGCAGGTCGAACACGCCGAAGCCACGGCCAATCAAGCGCAAGCGGCGGACGGCGCGCTGGATAAAATTGTCGGTGCGATCCAGACCATTTCCGACACGGCGATCCGCATCGCCGACGTCACTGCGCAGCAAAGTGGCGCAGTCAGCGAGATCCGCGACCACAGTGAGCGGATCCATCAGTTGGGTGGGGCTAACCTGCTGCGCATCGGCGAAGGTCGGGAACAGGGCGAGAACCTGCTGGTATTGGGCGGGCAATTGCATACCGCCGTGCAGGCATTCCGCGTCTGATAAACCGCCATCGCGAGCAGGCTCGCTCCCACACTGGAATATGTACCCCTGTGGGAGCGAGCCTGCTCGCGAAGGCGGCAGCACAATCACTACAAGTGACCGGATCTAATCACTCGGTCACAAATTTCGCGCAAACATCGGTCATCGTGCTGGCTATTGCAGAGAACTGGACAGTCACAAAGCCTTTGCGGCATAGTCGCCGGGTTCTGACGACTGCTCATTCATAACAAGGAACATGCAGATGGCAACCCTACTGGTGCTGCACGGCCCCAACCTGAACCTGCTCGGCACCCGCGAACCCGGCACTTACGGTTCAACGACCCTGGCGCAGATCAATCAGGATCTGGAGCGTCGCGCCCGTGAAGCCGGCCATCACCTGCTGCATCTGCAAAGCAACGCCGAGTACGAATTGATCGACCGCATCCACGCCGCCCGCGGCGAAGGTGTGGATTTCATCCTGATCAATCCAGCAGCTTTTACACACACAAGTGTCGCATTACGTGACGCGCTGCTGGGAGTGAGCATCCCATTCATCGAAGTGCATTTGTCCAACGTGCACAAACGCGAACCTTTCCGCCATCACTCTTACTTCTCCGATGTAGCGGTGGGAGTGATCTGCGGCCTTGGCGCCAGCGGTTACCGACTGGCCCTGGAGGCTGCACTAGAACAGCTTGAAACACAGGCAACGACTTGAACTACAAGCGTTAAACGCCCCTGACCGACCCTTGGGAGTTGATGATTCATGGATATCCGTAAAGTTAAGAAACTGATCGAATTGCTGGAAGAGTCCGGCATCGACGAGCTCGAGATCAAGGAAGGCGAAGAGTCCGTACGCATCAGCCGTCACAGCAAGACCCCGGCTCAGCAGTACTACGCTCCGGCTCCGATGCAAGCACCGGCTGCCGCACCTGCCGCTGCTCCGGTGGCTGCTGCAGCCCCGGCTGTCGCTGCTGCGCCAGCGCTGAACGGCACCGTTGCCCGTTCGCCGATGGTCGGTACCTTCTATCGCAAATCTTCGCCAACCTCGCCGTCCTTCGTTGAAGTCGGCCAGACCGTGAAGAAAGGCGACACTCTGTGCATCGTCGAAGCCATGAAGATGATGAACCACATCGAAGCTGAAACCAGCGGTGTGATCGAGTCCATCCTCGTCGAAGACGGCCAGCCGGTTGAGTACGACCAACCGCTGTTCACCATCGTTTGAACTGCGGAGAGCCTTTGATGACTGCGAAGTTGGAAAAAGTTCTGATCGCTAACCGCGGTGAGATCGCCCTGCGGATTCTGCGTGCCTGCAAAGAGATGGGCATCAAGACCGTCGCCGTTTACTCCAAGGCCGACAAAGAGCTGATGCACCTGGGTCTGGCAGACGAGTCCGTCTGCATCGGCCCGGCTTCTGCCGCGCACTCTTACCTGCACATCCCGGCAATCATCGCGGCCGCTGAAGTGACTGGCGCTACCGCCATTCACCCAGGCTACGGTTTCCTCGCGGAAAACGCCGACTTTGCCGAGCAGGTCGAGAACTCCGGCTTCGCCTTCATCGGCCCGAAAGCCGAAACCATTCGCCTGATGGGCGACAAGGTGTCGGCCAAGCACGCGATGATCGAAGCGGGCGTACCGACCGTTCCCGGTTCTGACGGCCCACTGCCGGAAGACGAAGAAACGGCACTGCGCATCGGCCGTGAAGTCGGCTACCCGGTGATCATCAAGGCCGCTGGCGGCGGTGGTGGTCGCGGCATGCGCGTGGTGCACAAGGAAGAAGACCTGATCGCCTTCGCCAAACTGACCCGCACCGAAGCAGGCGCAGCGTTCGGCAATCCGATGGTCTATCTGGAAAAATTCCTGACCAACCCGCGCCACGTCGAAGTGCAAGTGCTGTCCGACGGCCAGGGTCACGCCATCCATCTGGGCGACCGCGATTGCTCGCTGCAACGCCGTCACCAGAAAGTTCTCGAAGAAGCGCCGGCACCGGGCATCGACGAGAAGGCGCGCCAGGAAGTTCTGGCTCGCTGCGTCAAGGCATGCATCGATATCGGCTACCGCGGCGCCGGCACTTTCGAGTTCCTGTACGAGAACGGTCGTTTCTACTTCATCGAAATGAACACTCGTGTTCAGGTGGAGCACCCGGTTTCGGAAATGGTCACCGGTATCGACATCGTCAAGGAGATGCTCAGCATCGCTGCGGGCAACAAGCTGTCGTTCACTCAGGATGACGTGGTTATCCGCGGTCACTCGCTGGAGTGCCGGATCAACGCTGAAGACCCGAAAACCTTCATGCCGAGCCCGGGCACGGTCAAGCATTTCCACGCCCCGGGCGGCAACGGCGTTCGCGTCGATTCGCACCTGTACAGCGGTTATGCGGTTCCACCGAACTACGACTCGCTGATCGGCAAGCTGATCACTTACGGCGCCACCCGCGACGAAGCCATGGCACGCATGCGCAATGCCCTGGACGAAATCGTGGTCGACGGGATCAAGACCAACATCCCGCTGCACCGTGATCTGGTTCGTGACGAAGGCTTCTGCAAAGGGGGCGTGAACATTCACTACCTCGAGCACAAGCTGGCTGGCGAAAAGCACTAAGCTTCAGCCCGCACCCAACAAGGCCGCCTTCGGGCGGCTTTGTTGTTTCTGCAGATTACATAAACCCCCTGTAGGAGTGAGCCTGCTCGCGATGAGGCCGGCACATCCAGTATATGTGTCGACAGCACCATCGCCATCGCGAGCAGGCTCACTCCTACAAGGGAATGGCGTTTCAAGTCTCTCCCACAAACCGCCTGCGCTCGCGTAAACTTGCGCGCTTCTCGCTGGCCGCTAGGCTGCAATCATATTTTTTCAAAGGTGCCCGCCATGCCTTGGCTGCAAGTACGTCTCGCCATCAGCCCGGAACAAGCCGAAACCTACGAAGACGCTTTCCTTGAAGTCGGCGCCGTTTCGGTGACCTTCATGGACGCCGAAGATCAGCCGATCTTCGAGCCGGAACTCAACACCACCCCGCTGTGGGCGCACACTCATCTGCTGGCCCTGTTCGAGGGTGGCACCGAAGCTGCGCCGGTATTGGCACACCTGGAACTGCTGACCGGCAGTCCGCTGCCGGAGCATCACAGCGAAGTCATCGAAGACCAGGACTGGGAACGCAGCTGGATGGACGGTTTCCAGCCAATGCGTTTCGGTCAGCGCCTGTGGATCGTGCCGAGCTGGCACGCCGCGCCCGAGCCTGAAGCGGTCAACCTGCTGCTGGATCCGGGCCTGGCGTTCGGCACCGGCACCCACCCGACCACCGCTCTGTGCCTGGAATGGCTCGACGGTCAGGACCTGAAAGACTGCAACGTGCTGGATTTCGGCTGCGGCTCGGGGATTCTGGCGATTGCCGCCCTGCTGCTCGGCGCGAAAGAAGCCGTCGGCACCGACATCGACGTACAGGCGCTGGAAGCCTCGCGCGACAACGCCGGGCGCAACAACATTGCCGACGAACTGTTCCCGCTGTACCTGCCGGAAGATCTGCCGCAGGTCAAAGCCGACGTGCTGGTGGCCAATATTCTGGCCGGCCCGCTGGTTTCGCTGGCGCCGCAACTGTCCAGCCTGGTCAAGTCCGGCGGTCGCCTGGCGCTGTCGGGCATCCTCGCCGAACAGGGCGAAGAAGTGGCTGCGGCCTATGCTCAGGACTTCGATCTGGACCCGATCGCCAATCGCGATGGCTGGGTGCGTATCACCGGCCGTCGGCGCTAGAATGATCGCCTGCATAAACCGGATCGCCGCATGACCGACAGTTTCGTCACCCAGTGCCCGCATTGCCAAACCAGCTTCCGCGTCAGCCATGCTCAATTGAGCGTGGCCCGCGGGGTGGTTCGCTGTGGCTCCTGCCTGCAAGTGTTCAACGCCGCCAAACAGCTGCTGGAGCAACACGCGAGCAAGGAAGCGGTGACGCCAGTGGCACCGGCCATCGTGCAGCCGCCTCAGGCCAGACCTGAAGTCAGCGCGCCGCCGACCCGCGTACAACCGCCGGTGGTCGAAACACCGGTCAGTGCCGAACCGCCTGCGCCGCGCGCCATCAGCCAAAAGCAATGGAGCGCCAGCGAGCTGGACCTGGACAGCCTGGATCTGGACGAAGAACTGGCCCGCCTCGAACAACGGGAAATCCAGCCGACCACCGAATTCGGTCGTCAGCGCGAAGAATCCCTGAGTGCCCGGCGTGACAGCCCAGAAGCCGATGAAACGGTGTGGCGCGACAGCCTGTTCAGCGCGCGCGACGATGAGCGCCTGCCCGAGCCCGAAGATGAAATCGAACCCGAGATCGTCGAGCCGGAACCGGTAAAAACCGCCCGCACCGAGCCTTCGTTGTCGCTCGAACCGGTGGATCTGGATGACGAACCACCGATTCCGCAACTGCGCCTGCACGATCCAATCGACCCGAATGCCCGCCGCGAACGCCTGTCGGCCAGCGCGGAACCCGATGACGATGACCTGCCGTCGATCGAACCGCTGCGCAAAAAACGCGATCGGGCGGAGCCCGGTGTACGCGCAGAAGTGCTGCAAGACCTGACCGACGACCCGCTGCAACTCGACTGGCAAAAACGCCGCTCGCCCTGGGGCCGACGCCTGCTCTGGACCTTGCTGGTGCTGCTGGCCGCTGCAGGCCTTGCCGGTCAGTACATCGCCTATCATTTCGACGAACTGGCGCGCCAGGATCAGTACCGCCCGTGGTTCCAGCAGTTCTGCCCGCAGATGGGTTGCACGGTGCCGTCCAAGGTCGACATTGGCAAAATCAAAAGCAGTAACCTGGTGGTGCGCAGCCATCCCGAGTTCAGCGGTGCGCTGGTGGTGGATGCAATCATCTATAACCGCGCGACGTTCTCTCAGCCCTTCCCGCTGCTGGAGCTGCGCTTCGCCGATCTCAATGGCCATCTGATCGCCAGTCGTCGCTTCAAACCCGGCGAATACCTCAACGGCGACCTTGAAGGCTTGGCGGAAATGCCACCGCAGACGCCGATCCACATCGCGCTGGATATCCTCGATCCAGGCCCTAAAGCAGTGAATTACAGCCTGAGTTTCCACTCACCCGAGTGAACCGTTGCAGCGCTTCAGGTTTGACGGCGGTTTTCTGACTGGGCGCACGCCAACCAAACCGCTGGCAATAACAGAATAACTGTTCAGATTTTGTTCAATTCAGCCTTTATCCAGTCATCGAGAGCGGGTATCATGCCAACCCTTTTTCGAACTCTCATGATCCGGCCCCACTTCAGGGAAGTCCTATGTCGGCGGTACGCATCGGCCCATATACATTGCAGAACGGTTTGATTCTCGCCCCGATGGCGGGGGTCACCGACCAGCCCTTTCGTCAGCTGTGCAAGCGTTTGGGCGCAGGGCTTGTAGTCTCGGAAATGGTCACCAGTGACATGAGCCTGTGGAATACCCGCAAGTCGCGCATGCGCATGATCCACGAAGGCGATCCCGAGCCACGCTCGGTGCAGATTGCCGGTGGCGACGCGCAGATGCTGGCGGATGCGGCCCGGGCCAACGTCGAACTGGGCGCACAGATTATTGATATCAACATGGGTTGCCCGGCAAAGAAGGTCTGCAACAAGGCCGCCGGTTCCGCATTGTTGAAAGACGAAGCACTGGTTACCGAGATCCTGCAGGCCGTCGTCGCTGCAGTGGATGTGCCGGTGACCTTGAAGATCCGCACCGGATGGGATCGCGACAACAAGAACGGCCTGACCGTGGCGAAGATCGCCGAGCAGGCCGGCATTACGGCGTTGGCAGTGCATGGTCGCACGCGCGCCGATCTGTACACCGGTGTTGCCGAGTACGACACGATTGCCGCGATCAAGCAGGCGGTGTCGATTCCGGTGTTTGCCAATGGCGATATCGATTCGCCGGAGAAGGCCCGTTACGTGCTCGACGCGACCGGTGCCGATGGCCTGCTGATAGGTCGGGCTGCCCAAGGGCGGCCATGGATTTTTCGTGAGATCGAACACTTCCTGCGTACCGGCGAGAAATTGCCGGCGCCGGAGCTGATCGAAGTGGAACGCATCCTGCTGGAGCATCTGGCCGCACTTCACGCCTTTTATGGGGATGTGATGGGCGTACGTATTGCCCGCAAGCATGTGGGCTGGTATCTCGCAACCTTGCCGGGCGCCAGGGAGTTTCGCGCCCACTTCAATCGTTTGGATGGTACGGAAACACAATGCGCCAACGTTCGGGAGTTCTTCGCCGAGCGTTACAAGAGCCTGACAGGGGACGAAGAAGGGGTGGCCGCATGACGATGATGACCGAGACTTTAGTGAGTGGAACAACACCCGTGAGCGACAACGTGAATTTGAAACAGCACCTCAATACCCCGAGCGAAGAAGGTCAGACCCTTCGCGGGAGTGTCGAGAAGGCGCTGCACAATTATTTCGCCCACCTTGAGGGCGCGTCCGTCACGGATGTGTACAACCTGGTGCTCTCCGAAGTCGAGGCTCCCCTGCTCGAAAGCGTGATGAACTACGTCAAGGGCAACCAGACCAAGGCCAGTGAGCTGCTGGGACTCAACCGCGGCACGCTGCGCAAGAAACTCAAGCAGTACGATCTGCTGTAAGCATTCAATCAAACCAGAAAGGCGCCCGCGTAAAACCGGTCGCCTTTTTTGCTGACTTCCCTTGCTTTTGATGGAAATTGAGATGACCGACCAGACTACCCGCCTGCCGATCCGCCGCGCCTTGATCAGCGTTTCCGACAAGACCGGGATCCTCGAATTCGCCAAGGAGCTCGAAGCCCTGGGCGTCGAGATCCTCTCCACCGGCGGGACGTTCAAGCTGCTGCGCGACAACGGTGTTGCTGCAGTGGAAGTCGCGGATTACACCGGTTTCGCGGAAATGATGGACGGTCGGGTGAAGACCCTGCACCCGAAAATCCACGGCGGGATCCTCGGTCGTCGCGGTATCGACGACGCCATCATGAACGAGCACGGCATCAAGCCGATCGACCTGGTGGCAGTCAACCTGTACCCGTTCGAAGCCACCATCAACAAGCCAGGCTGCGACCTGCCGACCGCGATCGAAAACATCGACATCGGCGGCCCGACCATGGTCCGTTCGGCGGCGAAAAACCATAAAGACGTGGCGATCGTGGTCAACGCCAGCGATTACGCCAACGTCCTGGAAAACCTCAAGGCCGGTGGCCTGACCTACGCCCAGCGTTTCGACCTGATGCTCAAGGCCTTCGAACACACCGCGGCCTATGACGGCATGATCGCCAACTACATGGGCACCGTGAACCAGGCTGCCGAGACCCTGAGCACCGAAGGTCGCAGCGAATTCCCGCGCACCTTCAACAGCCAGTTCATCAAGGCCCAGGAAATGCGCTACGGCGAGAACCCGCACCAGAGCGCGGCGTTCTACGTTGAGGCCAAGCCTGCCGAAGTCGGCATCGCCACCGCGACCCAACTGCAAGGCAAAGAGCTGTCGTACAACAACGTGGCCGACACCGACGCCGCGCTGGAATGCGTGAAGAGCTTCATCAAACCGGCTTGCGTGATCGTCAAGCACGCCAACCCGTGCGGCGTGGCCGTGAGCCCGGACGCCGAAGGCGGCATCCGTCAGGCCTACGAACTGGCCTACGCCACCGACACTGAATCGGCGTTCGGCGGCATCATTGCCTTCAACCGTGAACTGGATGCCGAGACCGCCAAGGCGATCGTCGAGCGCCAGTTCGTTGAAGTGATCATCGCCCCAAGCCTGAGCGAAGAAGCCCGCGCCATCGTCGCCGCCAAAGCCAATGTGCGCCTGCTGGCCTGCGGCGAGTGGTCGGCAGACCGCGCAGCAGCCTGGGATTACAAGCGCGTCAACGGTGGCCTGCTGGTGCAGAGCCGCGACATCGGCATGATCGGCGCCGACGACCTGAAAGTGGTGACCAAGCGCGCACCGACCGAACAGGAAATCAACGACCTGATCTTCGCCTGGAAAGTCGCCAAGTACGTTAAATCCAACGCCATCGTCTATGCCAAGAACCGTCAGACCATCGGCGTCGGCGCCGGTCAGATGAGCCGCGTAAACTCTGCGCGTATCGCTGCGATAAAGGCTGAGCACGCGGGCCTGCAAGTTGCCGGTTCGGTGATGGCATCGGACGCGTTCTTCCCGTTCCGCGACGGTCTGGACAACGCCGCCAAGGTCGGCATCACGGCGGTGATCCAGCCAGGTGGCTCGATGCGTGATGCTGAAGTGATTGCTGCCGCCGATGAAGCCGGCATCGCCATGGTTTTCACCGGCATGCGCCACTTCCGTCACTGATACACCGGTTCAAATGTGGGAGCGAGCCTGCTCGCGAATGCAATCTGTCAGTCACAGCTGTTTTGACTGACACACCGCTTTCGCGAGCAGGCTCGCTCCCACATAAAGCGCTCCAGCAGCGCCTGACAGATTTTTGAGGTTTTTGAAATGAATGTTTTGATCATTGGCAGCGGTGGCCGTGAACACGCCCTGGCCTGGAAAGTGGCTCAGGATCCGCGTGTGCAGAAGGTTTTCGTCGCGCCGGGCAATGCCGGCACTGCGATTGAAGCCAAGTGCGAGAACGTTGCCATCGACGTGCTGGCCCTTGAGCAACTGGCCGATTTTGCCGAGAAAAACGTTTCCCTGACCATCGTCGGCCCGGAAGTGCCGCTGGTGGCTGGCGTGGTCGACCTGTTCCGCTCCCGTGGCCTGGACTGCTTCGGTCCGACCGCAGGCGCTGCGCAACTGGAAGGCTCGAAAGCGTTCACCAAGGACTTCCTGGCCCGTCACAAGATCCCGACCGCCGACTACCAGAACTTCACCGAGATCGAGCCAGCCCTGGCTTATCTGCGTGAAAAAGGCGCACCGATCGTGATCAAGGCCGATGGCCTGGCGGCCGGTAAAGGCGTGATCGTCGCGATGACCCTGGCTGAAGCCGAAGAGGCCGTGCGCGACATGCTCGCCGGCAACGCTTTCGGTGACGCCGGTTCGCGCGTGGTGATCGAAGAATTCCTCGACGGTGAAGAAGCGTCGTTCATCGTTATGGTCGACGGCAAGAACGTCCTGCCGATGGCGACCAGCCAGGATCACAAACGCGTTGGCGACGGCGACAGCGGCCCGAACACCGGCGGCATGGGTGCCTACTCCCCTGCCCCGGTGGTCACCGCCGACGTGCACCAGCGCGTGATGGATCTGGTGATCTGGCCGACCGTGCGCGGCATGGCCGAAGAAGGTAACGTCTACACCGGTTTCCTGTATGCCGGTCTGATGATCGACAAGGCCGGCAATCCGAAGGTCATCGAGTTCAACTGCCGCTTCGGCGACCCGGAGACCCAACCGGTGATGCTGCGTCTGCAGTCGAGCCTGGTGCTGCTGGTCGAAGCCGCCCTGGCGCAAGCGCTGGACAAGGTTGAAGCGCAGTGGGATCCGCGCCCGAGCGTCGGTATCGTATTGGCCGCTGGCGGCTACCCGGGCGACTACGCCAAAGGCGCAGCGATCAACGGCCTGGACACGGCGGCAAGCCTGGAAGGCAAAGTCTTCCACGCCGGCACCGCGCTCAAAGATGGCACCGTAGTGACTGCCGGTGGTCGCGTACTTTGCGCCACTGCCATGGGCGCCAGCGTGAGCGAAGCCCAGCAACAAGCCTACAAGCTGGCCGCCGCCATCGACTGGGAAGGTTGCTTCTACCGCAAGGACATTGGCTACCGCGCCATTGCCCGTGAACGTGGCGAAACCCAGGAATAAGCTGTCCTTCAAGTCCGGCGCGGGATGCAGTCCCTCGCCGGGCTGTTCCGCCGCCGCGCATCGTTATATTCTGGCATCAACCTACGAAGGGATTTCGCCGTGCGCTGGCTCAGGATTGCCATAAGTTTCACCGTCACGCTGTTGACCTTGCTCTGCATGCCTCCGGCCCAGGCCGCGCAAGGCAGTGGCTGGTCGGTATTGCTTGACGATCAGGGCAATCTGCAACTGAGCGACATCCGCTCGGCTCGCTACACCAATCAATTCAGCCCCATCGAACTCGACCGCCTCACGGCCGCCGAACCCGATGGCGCATTGTGGCTGCGCTTCAAACTGGCGCCGGGCAAGCACGAGCAAGTGCTGCGAATCTTCGCCCCCGACCTGTCCAACCTCAGTCTCTACGTGCTGGACGGCGACAAGCTGATCGAGCAACGAATCTCCGGCACCCAGCAGCCGCAGGTCGAACGGCCGCTGCCGAGCAGCGATTTCCTGCTGCCGCTGCCGCAAAGCGACAAGTCCCTCGATGTCTATCTGCGGATGGTTTCCGACCATCAGTTGCGCCCGCACATCACCCTGCAATCGGCGGTGATGAGTGCCGCCAACCAGAACCAGACCCTGATCTTCGGCCTGCTGTTCGGCTGCCTCGGCATGTTGCTGCTGCACAACCTCGTGCGCTACGCCTACTCGCGCTCGCGCAGCAGCCTGTGGCTCGCCGTCTGCGAAGGCCTGCTGGGCCTGAGTCTGTTGCTGCTGCTCAATCTCGCCGGCCCTTGGCTGCCGAACTGGCACGCGATCCAGACTCCCGGCGCCTATCTGGCCCTGCTGCTGACCGCCCCGGCCGGGTTGATGTTCGCCCTGCGCTTCTTCGCCCCGCTCGGCGCGCACCCGCTGAACAAACTGTTGCTGGGCGACATTCTGTTCATCGTGATCTGCAGCCTGCTGCTGTTATTCGTCAACACCCTGCCGCTGAACATCATCACTTACGCGCTGGTGGCTTTGGCCGGTCTGAGCATGCTGCTGGTGGGCTTCTACCACTGGCAAAAGGGTTACCGCCCAGCACGGCTGTTCGTAGCCGGGATGGTGGTTTTCAACATTGGCACCCTGATCATCCTGCCGGCATTGCTGGGGCTGACCCTGGTCGCGCCGCAAGGCCTGATCATGACCCTGATGGCGTTCATCTGCGTCAGCGGCCTGCTGATGAGCATCGCCTTGGGTGAGCGCCAGCGCAGCATCACCGAAAGCCGCTTCAGCATCAGCCGCGATCTCGCTGCGAGCAACGCCGAGATCAACGCCAAGGCCGAATTCCTCGCCAAGATCAGCCACGAAATCCGCACCCCGATGAACGGCGTGCTGGGCATGACCGAGCTGCTGCTGGGCACGCCATTGTCGGTCAAGCAACGCGACTACGTGCAGACCATCCACAGCGCCGGCAACGAACTGCTGACACTGATCAACGAGATCCTCGACATCTCCAAGCTCGAATCCGGGCAGATCGAACTGGACGACGTGCAGTTCGACCTCAATGCCCTGATCGACGATTGCCTGAGCATCTACCGGGCCAAGGCCGAACAGCAGAACGTCGAGCTGATCAGCTTCATCCAGCCGCAGGTACCGCGCGTGATCAGCGGTGACCCGACTCGCCTGCGTCAGACCCTGCTGAGCCTGCTGGAAAACGCCCTGAAGAAAACCGACGAAGGCGAAGTGCTGATCGTCGTCGCCCTCGACGAGCGCAGCGTCAAACCACGCCTGCGCATTGCCGTGCAGGACAGCGGGCAGCCGATGGATGCGGAAGAGCGCGACGCGCTGATGCACGCCGAACTGCACAGCAAGCACTTCCTCTCGGCCAATCGTCTGGGTGGCAATCTCGGGCTGGTGATCGCCCGGCAACTGATCCGTCTCATGCACGGTGAATTCGGAATCAAGAGTGGCGCCAGCCAGGGCAGCACGTTGTGGCTGACCCTGCCGCTGGACCCCGACCGTCTCGAACACCCGACTTCCGACCTCGACGGCCCGCTACAGGGTGCACGCGTGCTGGTGGTGGACGACAACGACACTTGCCGCAAGGTGCTGGTGCAGCAGTGCAGCGCCTGGGGCCTGAACGTCAGCGCCGTGCCCTCGGGCAAGGAAGCGCTGGCGCTGCTGCGCACCAAGGCGCACCTGCGTGACTACTTCGATGTGGTGTTGCTGGACCAGAACATGCCCGGCATGACCGGCATGCAACTGGCGGCCAAGATCAAGGAAGATCCGAGCCTGAACCACGACATCCTGTTGATCATGCTCACCGGCATCAGCAACGCGCCGAGCAAGATCATCGCGCGCAACTCCGGGATCAAGCGCATCCTCGCCAAACCGGTGGCCGGCTATACGCTCAAGACCACGCTCGCCGATGAGTTGAACCAGCGTAACAAGGGCCAGGTGGTGTTCCAGCCGCAAGTCGTCACGCCCGCCACGGCAGCCAAGGTGCCGAGCGACTTCCGCATTCTCGTCGCTGAAGACAACACGATTTCGACCAAAGTGATTCGCGGCATGCTCGGCAAGCTCAACCTGCAACCGGACACCGCCAGCAACGGCGAAGAAGCCCTGCAGGCGATGAAGGCCCAGCGTTACGACCTGGTGCTGATGGACTGCGAAATGCCGATCCTCGACGGTTTCTCGGCAACCCAGCAACTGCGCGCGTGGGAAGTCAGCAACCAGCGTATCCGCACGCCGATCGTGGCGTTGACCGCGCATATCCTCGCCGAGCACAAGGAACGCGCACGCCAGGCCGGAATGGACGGACACATGGCCAAACCGGTGGAGTTGTCGCAGTTACGTGAGTTGATCGAGCACTGGGTGGCGCAGCGTGATCAGCAGAACCGCACGGCCTCGACCTTTTGAGCAGGCGCATCGCGCCTGTCCGGCCGTGCCTCAATCGTCTGCAACGCGTTCTTCATCGGGCAATGTCAACATCGCAACGTTGTCATCCAGCCTGTCCCTGATTTTCAGGGCAATGGCTTCGCGTACCGGCGCGTAGAGGGTTTCGGACAACGAGGCCGCGGCATAACGCATGCACACGCTGCCGCGCACCTCCCCGGCCTGAAACAGCTCAGCCAAAGGGTTGCAGCCCAGGATCCGGTCGGTCTCGAGTTCGAGGTAGACACTTGTCACCGACGTCGGCGAGTTCGCGACGGCTACCAGCAGGCGCACAGCCCTGGCGGACGCACGCGCCTCATCCGGTTCAGGCGGGGAGACTTTCTGCACATGCTGTCGCAGCAACACCAATGCCGGCTCAGTGCCGGACAGAAGCGTCAGACGCTGCAGCACCAATGCCGCAGCGCTTTTGTCAGCCCCGGGGTCCTTGAACAACGCCGCGACGGTCCAGTCTTCGACCGACTCGATATTATCGTTTGCGATAGACAGATCCTGGCGTTCTCTTGAATGGCGCAACCAATAGTTGTCCAGAAATCCCACATACACGTCATACCAGTTGACGCCCGGTGTTTTTTCGATCTTCTTGTTGGCTGCCAGTTGCGCCAGCAACATGGAGTTGATCAAATCCTTATAGTGTTTTGAATCATCCGCAGACGGAATCACTACAACAACCACTCCGACGATCAACACAGAATAGTCGCAACTCATATCAACGCCCCTGACAAAAAAGGCAGCCAATAATCAGCTGCCTTTTTCAATCGTTTAGATTTCAATATCGATGATCTGGTTCTTGTGAGGAATCAGTTTGCTCTTGATCGATTCACGAACACCTTCAGCCACCAATGTATTCTTGGCAAATACCGTTTCGCCGCGATACAGATTCACATTTCGTACATCGACGTCCACGAACATGACTTGGGTAGAACTGTTCTTGCGCTGGAAACGCACCGCACCCACGGCCATCATGGCCTCGCCTTCAACTTCGACGCACGCACCGGCCGAAATGCCGCCAACGCCATGTTCCAGCAGATTGCGCTCATAGACAGTCAGCGCAGCAGTATCACGCTTCTGCAGGGCCGCAATCGCATCCCCCGCCACCTTGATCATCAATGCGCTAGCCGGGCCGGGCAGAGCAACGCCGGCAACCACCGAGCCGAGAATCTCCAATACCAGCTTGTCCATTCGCACGCTGGTGCCAGCCACGCCCAGATCACTGTAGTACTTGCTGATCGGCGTCCAGCCGGCCAGGGTCATGACTTCGCGAAAGCGCAAATACCATTCTTTACCCTGATGTTCTGCGGGGTACATTTTATTCGCAGCACGGGTTGCGAAGAGAAAGGCGTTTTCGGCATCCGAACGGTTTTCGGCAGTGAGTTTTCCGGCAAAACCCAGCGTACCTTCACCCACAACAGAGCCTTTCGAAGGTGCTTCGATAGTGTCCCCAGCCGCCATCAGGCCACGCGAACGAATAACGATCGGCTGGTCAATCTCACACGCCTCAATCGCTTTCACACAGGCAGAAATATAACCATCGAGAATAACTTGATCATGCATCAGAATTTCCTTATTAAGTACTAGCAAGCTCTTCATGAACTTGCCAGAAAGACCATAACCAAACATTCACACAGCCACAAACCAAAACCTGTAACACCATATACAAGCAACAAAATAAAACCAACAAACAACAATAAACCAACTAACCAGATGCCATTGCGAACAGCCGTTGCCGCACGCATTAACTTTTGCACACACAAGCAACTAACCGACTGATAGACTCGCTGCCATCACTCTCCGGATGCGAGCCGACCTCATGCTCCACGTGTTATTCAGCGTTTACCTGAAGATGCTGGTGCTCTACAGCCCGTTCTTCGTGTTGTCCTGCTTCATCAGCCTGACCCGGGGATATTCGCGCAAGGAGCAACGGCGCCTGGCCTGGAAAGTGGCGGTGGCCACCCTGGTTTCCAGCGTCCTGCTGTATCTGTTCGGGCGAGTGATTTTCGATGTGTTCGGGATCACCGTCGACGCGTTCCGCATCGGCGCCGGCAGTGTGCTGTTCATCTCGGCGCTGGGCATGGCCCAAGGCAAGCCGGCCGTGCAGGCGGACAACGTGCAACAGGACGTGACCATCGTGCCGCTGACCATTCCTCTCACGGTCGGCCCCGGCACCATCGGTGCCCTGCTGGTCATGGGTGTCAGCCAGCCACACTGGGACGACAAACTCACCGCCATCATGAGCATCGCCCTGGCCAGTTTCACAGTCGGCGTGGTGCTGTATCTGTCGAACCGGATCGAGCGGATTCTGGGCGATCAGGGATTGCAGATCGTCAGTCGACTGATGGGGCTGTTTGTCTGTGCATTGGCAGCGCAGATCATCTTCACCGGCGTCAAGGGCTATCTGGTGCCCTGACTTGATCACCGCAAAGGCCGCGAGCACATCTGCTCGTGGCCTTTGCCTGCCGGGCACACCGATTCAGATCGGCTTCAGACCTTCAGGATGACTACGCAACGGCGACGGCCAGCAACTCCTCCATCGTAGCCATCGTGGCACTCGCCTGACGCCCGCGCATTTTTTGCACCAGGCGCGACACCGGCAGCGAAAACTGTCCGTCAAAGCCGAGGAACACTTCACCACACAGCGCCGAATCGGTGCTGAACACATCCCGCAAGATCAGACTGTGCTCAGTATCCGGATCGATAATGACCAGGTGTTCGCCGACGATCTCCAGTTGCAGCTTTTGCGGGCTTTGCAGCGCCCAGTTCAGTTTGCCCGGGAGCGTGATGGTCTCGCTTGCCGCGTGGCGGCAGTCGACGATGACGGACTGCAGCCTGAGCCACAGCGCTCTGGACAGATGGAACAGCGCCCCCTGTCCCAATCGCAGAACCAGCGTGTCAACTCCGTCCGGCAGCAACGGCAGCAAATCACCGATCCTCATCTGCCCCTCGACCACCAGCACCCTGACATTTCGCTGCAGGTAATCGAACGGTCCGAGACGCTGCCGAGCGGGGTAGCTCTGCACGATTCCGTCGCCGCGCTGATGCAGCAGCACCTGAGCCTGACGCCGCGTACCCAACAGGTCGAAGTCGGCGGGCAGATCTGCATCAGCAATCTGGATCAGCCTGGCGCGCTGCACGTCATACCATTGCAAGCGGCCAGGTCCTGACTCCACCGAGACAAAGGCCTCGTGCTCGAACGCTTCCAGCAACGTTTGCAGACGCTCGACCAGGTGCTCGCCTTGCGCTGCGACCCAAGCGTTGTTGACCCCGGTGATCCGTTCGCCATGATCGAACGTGAGCGTCAGCATTACGCCTTCAACCGAAACACCCCGCAGGCCGCTACCGTCGAGACTCACATCGGCAAACGTCCAGTCTTCCCATTCCTGTTGCGATGGCGGCAACACATCATCGTGCAACAACTGCACACCATCACCGAATGCCCGTGTGAATTGCCGGGGATCGATGAACGTCTGACGGCTGATCTCCCCAGTCGCCGGTTCGAACAGCCAGACGTGTCGTTTGTCCGGGGTAACGCCCAGAAGACGGGTGTCGCCTCGGCTTGCCGGCTCGGTGAGCAACAGGCGTTGATCCACATACCAGGCGCACAGAGGCGCATCGACCTGGGTGTTGCGCAAACCGAGAATCGCAAAATCCTCGACCGGGTATTGCGCCAGCACCGCATCCAGTGCCTGCCACCAGTGCGCACGCCCCTTGAGCCATTGCTCGGTGACGCCGCCAAACTGCACCTCGCCCTGCCGGTTCAGATTGAAGAACAAGCCATCTTCGGTAACAGCCTGATAGGCATCCCCGACAGCCACAACCTGCTGGAGACCGTTCGGTTCCACCCACGCATGCGACCAGTTGGACTTGCCTTCGGACACTGTCCGCTCGAGCCGGCAAAGCCGCTGCCTGGGCCGATCGTAGACGACGAACAGGTCACTGTCCTGCGCCAGGGTCAGCAGCATCAGATCGTTCAGGTTCTTGATCGAGTCAGGCCAACCGCGCGCGCGCTTCGGGCGCGGCACCGGATGAATCAACAAACGGTCGCGACCGCGAATCCAGACCATGTCCCGCACATTGGGCTCGAACATCCAGCACACCGACACGTAAGACGCCGGCTCCCAGTCAATCGTGGTTGCTCCGTCCTGCTCAGGCGCCGGCAATTGCGGCAGATAGTCACCCACCACCTGCTGCCATCGCGTCAGCGTGTCGACGCCAGACAGTTCGACCGACAGCCGCCGATTCATATCGTGGGTGATGGAGCTCAACAGCAACTGCCCCTGATGAATCAGGAACCTGTACTGCAGCGTCTCGTGCCTCTCCTGAACAAGCGTCTGCACAACATGAATCACCCCATGTTCATCCGCCTCGATGCTGAGCACCGAACTTTTACCCGGCATCTGCAACAGCCGATAGCGGTGTTTGAGCAACCCGCTGACGGCGTCGACTTGCCAGATAAACGCATTCTCCGGTTCATGGAAGTACGCGAACCCGTCGACCACCGCGCCCAACAATGCCTTGTCGGCCTGCACCTGTTCATTGCGGATATACAGGAAACGGTCTTCGCCGGCGTCATACCAGGCCGTGGTGTAGCGCGGTTTTTGTGGCGATTCGAAGGGGATCAGGTAATGGTGAACCGGCGTATAAGGCAGCGCCAGACGGTGCTCCCGAGCGAGCGTCTTGTAGTGTTGGAGCAATGCCGACTCATCGAGACCTGGCGGCGCGGTGTCCTCCAGCAGCTCGAACGTCAGCGCTGCGCGATCGAGCCTGAACAGGCGCTGATCGGCCAGCCTGACCAGCACTTCATGACGCCCTTTGCCTGAGCACGTCACCTCGACACCGCCGACAGACAACGCGCCATATCGTCCCAGGAGCACATCGCTCTGCGTGGCCCAGGTTGCCACCAGTACCCAGCGGCAATGATCGCTGATACCCGGCGCCTGCAGTTCGACCTTGATCCCGCGGGTCAGGCTCAACGAGCACGAAGCCCCGGCCCCCGTCAGTTCATACGACACCTTGCCCTGCCAAGCCTGCGGCAGATCCGGCACGACCAGCTCCCGATCGGCCGCATCCAGCAGCACCCGGATCAGCGTATCCCGGTAGGACGGCAGCAACCGCTGAACAATGTAGTGGGACGGAAAAGAGTAAAACGTGAACAGAAACTGCCACTGCCCGTCCCGATCCTTTTTCTCAAGCTGACGTGCCGTATCGAAACCGGTGTCGTGTCGCCACGAGGCGAAGGGCAGCGCCTTGTACTCATAACCGTAATACGCCTGCGGCGTGCACGGCAGGATGATGCGTTGCCCAGCAGGCAGCTCGCGCCTGATCTGCCCCCGCAACCCCAACTGCTGGCGGATATCGATTGCCTTGGCATCATCAGGATCGCAGTCCGGCACGCCGAAATGGTCGCGCAGCCTGAGCAGTTTCGGACGCCCCAACAGCAGTCGCCCAGCCTTCAGATCCAGGCATTCGATACTCAGGGAAGAAGGCTGCACCACCCACGATTGCAAGGCCTCGTCAAAGCGATAGCCGACGCCATAGGCACTGCGCTTGAGGGCATCGAAAAACAACCCGACTGCTTGCGCGTCCCGGGCGATGCTGGCAAACCCTTGGGCCAGTGCGGCCACACCGACGGCCAAACCACCGAACATGACGCCAACGCCGCCCAGCACCGCCGCCGCTGTCGCAGCTCCCGTAGCGGCCGCCGCCAGGCCGGCACCGGTCAACGCCAGACCCGTTGAGTCAAACGCCAGCTGCGTGCCGAACTGCGCCTTGTCCACATCGTTTTTGGCGGTTGCCAATTGATAGATATCGAAGCCTACGTTGGCCAGTCCCAACAATGCGCCAACGCCTTCATTGGCCACATGCCCGAGGGCTTCACCAACCACGGGGGCGCAAGTGCGGGCAATAGCCTTCTCTTCGCTCAGCGCGGTCTGGACCAGTTTGACCACGCCGGCGACATCCATGAACGTGCCATGGGCCAGTTGCGCATAGTTGACGTAGGCGTGCAGGCGCACAGCCAGGGTCAGCGTCCGATCGTCCCCCTCGCGTTTACGCAGGGCATTCATCAAGGCCTGGATGGTGAACCCGGCATTGAGCGTGTGCACGCTGGCTACCTCGAACGGATCCGGCAGCCCGCCGGGGCCTCCGGGTTTTCGCCCCAATGTCGCAAACTGCTCCGTCAGGTAATCCTTGATGCGCAGCAGGCGAGGTTCATCGCTGATCACCTGCGTCACAAACTGCCCGTTCGATGGATCGAACAGGCTCATCCGATATCGGCCCTCGGCGGTGATCTCCAGCGTTTCAAACACGGGCACCAATGTTTTGGGCACGTCATGCAGATCCTGCAGGCCTGCCGTCACATGGGCGATCTGCTGCCCCCACCAGCGACTGTCCAGTTCCAGCAGGCTGCGACCCAGATGGGCATTCTCCACGAGCGATTGACCATGGGCGCTGGCCAGACGTCGACGAATCGGACGCAACGAGGATTGCTGGGGCAAGGCGTCTGACTCCAGCAACTGCCCGACGGAGAACCCGCCGGACACTTGCAGGGCGGCCACTTGTTGTCCATGCACCTCAATCAGATCGAACTCCGGAGCGGCGGGCTCGCCATAGGCGCCGTAGTACCCGGACATGCCCTGCTTGAGGAAAAAGTCCGCCAGTCCCTGCTTGAACATTGCGGGGCTGGCGTACTTGAACAGCCCGAAGTTGGGATCATAGAAATGGAAGTTGGCCTGCCCGGCTTCTACGGTTTTCGCCACGAGCATGGCGTGGTTATCGGAGTTGAGCATAAAGGTGCCGTGGCCGGAATAACGCTCAAGGCGGGTGGTCACCTCAGCCAGGTTGACCCGTCCAAGCGCCTGCCCCACATCCCTGAGCTGAACATCGCGCAATTGCTCCAGTGCATCGAGAAACGCCAGCGAATCACTCTGTTCAGGGGCGACGACCGCCAGATAGAAGCGCTCGCGCAAGCGGCCGAAAGCCTGCTCACCACGGGTCAGCGCGGCGCTCACAACCAGCGCCAACGGATAACAGCGCCCCCCGACGGCTTCACCTGCGCTGTGCAGCAACAGATCCTGTGGCACCGGTTTGAAGTGTGTGCCGTTGAACTCCTCGAGCACCTGTTCCGTGCGCTCAACGATATGTTCCTGGTGTTCCAGGGTCGCCCGCTGCCGGATACGCGCCACCTGGCGGCCCCACTGAAACGGCGTATGGGCCTGAGACAGTGCGACGTCCTTGAGCGCCAGCGCACTCCCGGGCGCCGGCATTGGTTCATCGAACACGCTGGCCATTCCCGCCATGAACGCCGGTGTCCGGCGCTTGTACAACTGCCGCTCGATGGCCGCATAGCGATTGGAAGCGCCCAACTCAACCACGCTGTTGGCGAGGTTATCCAGCTCCTCGCCGAGCAACGCGAAGCGTCGGTTGTCCAAGGTCTGCGCACCGAGCAGCATGCCAAGCGTCAGGCGCTGCAACGGGCTGGCATGCGCCAGATGCAAGGTGCCTTTGGCCATTGCGCTGAGCAGTTCATCGAGGCCCAGGAGCTGGGTTTTCGGGTCGCTCAATGACCCCGGCGCCAATACCTCGACAGGCTGGGCCTTGATCGCTTGGCGGTCGTCGAAACTCAGCGGCAGCGGGGTTTCAAAAGTAATCGGTCCGTTGTGACTGCGCCGCATTGCTCGAATGAACGGCTCACCCAAGGTGTCGACCAGCTTTTGCAGAATGTCGCTCAGCAGCACCGGACGCCCTTCGAGCAGCGGCCAGCCGTTGTCGAATTCGATCGTTGAATGCTTGAGCAACTGCGCGACATCACCCAGGTAGCGGGTTGGGTATTGTCCTGCCTGCCAGCGGGCCTGCTCATCGGCCAACCATTTCTGCGGGTCGGTTTCGTTGTCTTTCCAGGAATGGTCCTGCTCTTCTTCTGTCGCACGATTGATCATTGCCAACGGTGCAATGCCAAGCTGCTCGCGAGCCGCTTGCGCCCCGGCGGCAGTGAAATGCTGCCTTTCGTAATCCGCCATGCCACTGCGCATGGCCCCGGGACCGGTCAGGTAGATAGTCCACTCACTCTGCAGACGAATCCCATCGCTGAAATATCCAGCGGCAGCACTGGCCAGCAAATTGGCGGAAATGTCTTGCTCCATCGACAACCGGTCGAGCGGTCCGTAGGTGCGCTCGAGCACCTCGCGCGCCAGTTGGATCATGCCATCAAAATCAATCCGCGCAACGCCGCGCTTGACCGCCAGATACGTCGCTTCGTCGATCACTTCATAGTTGAAGCGCATTCGCTCGATCACCGATTCGAGCATCGCGGCGCGAGGATGAGCCAGCAGAAATGCGTTGCTCAGCGACGAACCATCGACCACCGCGCGCAACTCGTGAACACGCGCCATCCCCGGCACCGGAACCTCAAAAACCTGGCCCAATGTGGGGCCGGCCTTGGCAAATGCCTCCAACTGCGCGCGGTGCTGCACAGGAATGGAGTCGAAATAATCGGTGTAGCGACTGCGCAATGCCTGACGCCCGGGCATCCAGTGGGGGTTGTGATCGAGCAGCAGTTGCAACGCTCCCATGCGCGCATCCCCGCCCCATTCGCTGATATCGGTGGTGCCCAGCCGCTGCGCCAGCGCTGGCAGATTATCCACATCTGCGTACCCTCCCCCTTCATTGAACAGAGCTTCGACCCGCACGATATCGGAGGCCGCCGCCAGATTGCCGCGCAAACGAGTTTCACGCAGGTAAATGTCCTGTAACTGCATCGGTTTTCCCGCGTCACCCACATCGCGCAGATTCAGGTCATCACCGGCCAGCGCCATCAGGCTGTGACGATTGCGCTCCAGCAGCGCTTCCAACGCCCCCGCTTCCTGGCCATAGGCCCGGGTCAGCAGGTCGATTCTGGCGTCATCAGCCGATTGCCCGGCGGCGACGGCCGTGTTGATGTGCTCGAACATCTGTTGCTTGAGCACCATCGCGCGCTCTTCGTACAGCGTCGCCAGTTCGTCCTCGGTGATGGTTCTATCCCCGACCTGAAGCAATGCATCAGCCTTGGCCGCCTCAACAATCAGCTTGTTGGTCTGATGCGCCAGAAGCGCATCACTGTCGTACCACAGGTTGAGGGAATAGCCCTGCCCCGCCAGTACCTGCCGCCACACATTGAGATAATCGCGCTGGATCTCGCCAATGCCACCGCCGAGCCAGACAAAGTGCATGGCCTTCGGCACCGCCGTGGGAGGTGTTTTCATTTGCTCGATACCAAAGCGCAGGCGCGTTTCGAACCCTTCGATCTTTTCGCAGATCTGTGGAAGGTCCGCTGCGGCCGGCGCTTGCACATCGCTCGCTCGCGGTACCCGGACCGGTCCGCGCAACAACTCCAGCGTCTGTTTGAGCAAGGCCAACGGTTCCATCAACTCTGGTGACTCGAGTTTGCCCACGCAGGCAAAGTAATAACGCAATACCGAATCGTAATGTTGACTGCCTTTATGCGATGACAACGCTTGCTCAAGGTCTTTCAACTTGAAGAGATCGACAAACTTAACAAACTGTTCTCTGTTCTGATCTATTGATTGCATTGAACCCAACATCCTTATTGATTGCGCGCGATAACCCGGCTGTAACATTCGGAAAGTTCGGACACGACAGTGCGCTTAAGGCCTACAGGTAACGTCCCGAGGCCCCATGCAGCAGCTGAACAGCAGATTCCGATGCGGCAAAACTACCGGGCAATAACAACGCGCTCAAACGGGAAAACATTCAGCAAGTTTCAGAAAACAGCAAAAAAGCCATAACCAATAAAGAATGTAACGTCCAATACCTGTCACCGGACATGTCATTGACGTACACGCCGTAAATGCGCCTCGAACAAACAAAGACATTGAGACGTCAATAAGGCGTCATCTACTGACTAATGAGATAAGACAGAACGTAAGTAACAAGAATTCGCTGACGAGCGACGGTCAGATGTCGGACGGATACCAGTGAACAATCCGACACGGTCAAATCCGGAAACAATCGCGAATGACGCCGTTCGCTGCAACGATCTGACAGCGGCGAAAAAGACCGCAGCCCCGAAGGGCTGCGCAGGGACTCAGGACAGCGGCTTTTCGCCGTACCAGCGGGGCGTGTAGACCCAGTCGCCACCTTCGGCGCGGGGGAACGTGCAGGTCGTGGACGAGCCAATCAGCACCATGGTGCGCATGTCCACCTGATCCGGGGTCAATGCGCCCAGTGTGGTGGTGCGCAGGGTCTGGCCTGGCCGGCCGATGTCCCGCCCCAGCACCACAGGCGTCTCAGGCGTGCGGTGTTGCGCGACGATTTCCAGCGCGCGGCCCAATTGCCACGGACGGGCGCGGGAGATCGGATTATAGAAAGCCAGCGCCAGATCGGCTTCAGCGGCCAGGTCCAGGCGCTTCTCGATGATCGACCACGGCTTGAGGTTGTCCGACAGCGACATCACGCAGAAGTCATGCCCCAGCGGCGCACCGGCCTGCGCGGCGGTAGCCAGAGAGGCCGAGACGCCCGGCAGGATTTGCAGATCGACGCTGTGCCAGGCCGGATCATCCGACTCGTGCAACGCTTCGAGCACTGCCGCCGCCATGGCGAACACCCCCGGATCGCCGGACGACACCACGATCACCGAACGCCCCTGCGCGGCCAGCCGGAAGGCGTGGCGGGCGCGCTGCATTTCTTCACGGTTGTCGGTGCAGTGCTGCACTTGATCGTTGCGAAACGGCCCGGCCATGCGCACATAAGTTTCGTAGCCGAGCACATCGGTAGCGCGCGCCAGTTCGGCTTTGACGGCGGGCACCATCAGCTCTGCCGCACCGGGCCCCAGGCCAATCACCGCCAGACGTCCTCGTGGGCGCCCGATTTGCGCGATGTCCAGCGGCTGTTCGGCAACAGCGATCGCCAGCCCGTTCACCTCAGTGACCCTGGCCCCTGGCAGTGCACTGCGCGCCACTGCTGCGGTGCCGTTTTGCGCCGCCACAAAACGCAGCGGCACACCCAGTACCAAAGCCGCTTCACGCAAATCCGCCGAGGCCATTTCGCTGTCAGCCGCCACCAGGCAGGCCAACGCTTGCACTGCGACGTTCGCTTGCTGCAACGCCGCGCGCACGGCATTCGGCAGATCGCCGACAGCGCCTGTCACCGCCGCCGCAACGCTGCGCGGGTAGATCAACAATTCATGGGCGCTCGCGGCACGCTCGGCACTGCTGATGTGGATCGAGCGCTGCGCCTGCGGATTTTCCGGTAACTGCGCCTGTTCCAGCCACGGCGCCGCGCCTTCGATACGCACGCTGTGCCCGGCCAGCAGATCCGAGACAAACCGCTTGCCCAGCTCCAGGTCCGCCAAGGCATAGCCGCTCGGCGGATTGAGCAGGCAGGTGCCGAAGCGCAACTCGCCACTGGTGGTGATCGCCGGGGCCACTTGCAGCCCGGCCGCAATCTCGCGGGCCATGACGTTCACCCCGCCGAGGCCGCCAAGCAGCGGCACCACGGCGCTGCCGTCTTCCGCAACGGCGAGCACCGCAGGCTCGGCGCCCTTCTCCAGCAGCAGCGGCGCCAGGGTGCGGATGACGATGCCGGCCGCGCACAGGGCAATGATCGGTGTGTCCTGCTGATACAACTCACGCAGGGTTGAGCCGAACTCCTGATAGGTGCGATCGGCGCCCTCGACCCGCCCGGCCAGGCCGTGGATCTGCGCGGCGGGATAGACCTGCTGGATGCGCAGGGCAGTGGCCAGGCTGCCCTGACCGAGGATAACGATGGCGGGTGTTGAAGGATTCATCAGCCTTGCCACCGTTCGCCCGGGACGATGATCAGCGAGAAGTACGGCGAGGACATGGGCTCGACCTGATCCAGCGGCACGATCTTCTGATTGGCCATGGTCGCGCGCTCGACGTACAGCGCCCGCTCGGCCAGACCGAGCTCTTCGAGCACCTGTCGGACTTTCGGAAAGTTGCGCCCCAGCTTCATGATCACTGCTGCGTCGGCGTCGGCAAGACGACGCTTCAGATCATCATGCGGCAGCACGCCGGACAGCACCGACAGGCTCTGGTTGCGATACACCAGCGGCGCACCGAGCACCGAAGCGCCGCCGAGCATCGAACACACGCCCGGCACCACTTCGACTTCGTAACGCGTAGACAGACGGTCATGCAGATACATGTAGGAGCCGTAGAAGAACGGATCGCCTTCGCAGATCACCGCCACATCGCGACCGGCATCCAGATGCGCGGCCACCGTCTCGGCGGCTTCGTCGTAGAAATCGCTGATCACTTGCTCGTACGACAGCGGTGCCGGCAACACTTCAGTGGTCACCGGGTACACCAGCGGCAGCAGATTCTGCGCGTCTTGCAGGTGCGCCTCGATGATGCCGAAGGCGTTGCCTTTCTTGCCCTTGGCGACGAAGTACGCCACCACCGGCGATTCGCGCAACAGACGCAAGGCTTTCACGGTGATCAACTCCGGATCACCCGGACCGACGCCCAGACCGATCAAACGTCCTTTGGCCTGCATTATTCGATCTCCGTGGCGAGAGCATTCACCGCTGCGGCGGCCATGGCGCTGCCGCCCAGGCGGCCCTGCATGATCACGAACGGTACACCGCGACTGTCAGCCGCGAGCGCCGCTTTCGATTCCGCCGCACCAACGAAACCCACCGGGAAGCCGAGGATCAATGCTGGTTTCGGCGCACCGGCGTCGAGCATTTCCAGCAGATAGAACAGTGCGGTCGGCGCGTTGCCAATCACCACCACACTGCCTTCCAGGTGTGGACGCCAGAGTTCCAGCGCTGCGGCGGAACGGGTGTTGCCCAGCTCAAGAGCCAGCGCCGGGACGCTGTCGTCGCGCAGGGTGCAGATCACTGGGTTGTTGGCCGGCAGGCGGGCACGGGTCACGCCTTCGGAGACCATCCGTGCATCACACAGGATCGGCGCACCGGCCGCCAGCGCATCGCGCCCGGCCTTGCCTGCGCCTTCGGAGAACTGCAGACCATCGACGGCCTCGACCATGCCGCAGGCGTGGATCACCCGCACTGCAAGTTTTTCCAGGTCGGCCGGGATGCGCGCCAGATTGGCCTCGCTGCGTATGATCGCGAAGGAGTTGCGATAGATTTCCTGACCGTCGCGGATGTAATCAAGCATCAAGGGGGCTCCGTGAGCGGGCGTCGAGCAGGGTCGCGGCCGCTTCAATAGTAAGGTTGCGTGCGTGCAGCGTGCCGAAACCCGGCCGTGCTGCATCGCGAAAATAAAGGTCGTAATGACCGCTGCCGACCGCCAGCAACGTCGCCGGAGCAGCGTGCGCAGCGGCGCAGGAACGCGGACAGCCGGACAGGTGCACATCAAGCGCTCGCGGCAACAACGTCGCCAGCAGATGGGCATCGTGCTTGGTATCGGCCAGACCTTTGCCGCAGCCGCTGGATCCCGTGCAGGCGATCAGGCGCGACAAGGGCTCGCTGGCCCGGGTCAACAGGTTGAGTTGCTCCAGACTGTGGAGCACGTGCGCAGCGTCACTCGCCTTGACGTTGGGCAACAACAGGCTTTGCCACGGTGTGAAGCGCAGGCTGCCATCGCCGCAGTCGCGGGCCAGTTGTGCGGCGCCGCGCAGCATGCCCGGGTCGAGACGACCGAGCGCCGGCACCGCGCCTACGTATGTCAGGTCGCTGTTGTGCTGCGAATGAGCGCCGATGTGCAGGGCGGCGGCGGCCGGCATGCGTTGCCAGTCGCCGATCGCCTTGATCGGCAAGCGTGCAGCGAGCTGTTCGACAAATACCGACAGCGGCAACTCTTCGAGCAAGTGCCGCATGCGCGTCTGCTCTGGCCGTGCCCGTTCAAGGAACAGCTCCAGCACCGAGACCACCAGCGCATGGCCGTTTTCCAGCGCCACGGCGCCGACCGCACGATCTGTCGGGCACCCGGCCAGACCGAACGCCAGCAGCGTTTTGCCCTCGCGCTCGAACGCCGCCAGCCACAGGTCATGTGGATGCTCGAGCATCGCCAGCGCTTCACCACCGTCCAGTTGCACGGCGAACTTGGCACTCAACTCGTGGAAGCGCGGATGGCTTTGCAGGGTGTCGAGGATCTGCCCGGCGAGGGCGCGCGTATCCAGACACATCTGCCGGTCGATCCCGGCGGCGGGGCTGAGCATCAGGTTGCGCACGTCGTCGCCGGCAGCGGTTCGCGGCCCGAGACCGGCGTCCAGCAAGCTGTCGATCAATGCCGCAGACTGCCCGCCGATGCCGCGAATCTGCAGATTGGCGCGGTTGGTCGCCTCGATCGCGCTGCTGGCGAAACGCTCGGCGGCATCGGCCACTGCATCAGCCTGATCGGCGCTGATCGAACCGCCATTGAGCTTGATCCGGCAGATACCGCCGTCCAGTGCCTGGACAATACGCAACAACCCCGGACAAGCCGAGGGGCGTAGAGCGGTGGACATTGGGCGTTCGTTCAAGGGATGACCGACTGGCTGGCAGCGCTGTGAGGGGCGAAAGGTCGCCATTATGCCTGCTTTGCCCAAGCGCATGAAAATGCCTGCCGGTCGGAATCCTCGCCCTGACGATAAATACCTGAGCCCGCCAGCTCTCAGAGCTCGTGTTCCTCCAGCTTGAACGGAATGTCACGAATGGCCAGCGCCAGCCTTTCACGATTGGCGTCCATTGCCCGACGGTTGATCACCAGTCTTCTGGCGCGGATATCCAGTTGAGACATTGGCTGATGGATCTGCCAGAAGAGATACGTTGTGCGCATGACCGTTTTGATAAACCTGATCTGACTGAGCACCACCACCAGCTCACCATTGGCGCCATAGCGCACCGGCATGATGTGGGACTTATGTGTCTTGCCACTCGAGCCTGCGAACTTGGCCAGCAACAGTGCATCTTTTTCGAGTGCAGCGTGTGCCGTCTCAACCTGTGCCAGCTGAGACCGCGTAACCAGACGTGCGGCCGACATCATCCAGGCTTGCTGTACGCTCCCGGAAAACTGCGGCTGAACAAACTCGACAGGCTCCTCATCAAAACTCCAGCCATACGACCAGAGTACGCCGACATAGTAGTCGAACCATTCACCTGTATTCTTATCACTGTCATAAAGCTTATTCGCCTTGAAGGAGGCGAGAAATATGCAGTTATTGAAAAAGTTTCTGTCGACTACCGCCTGCGTTTCAAAGCCGGTCACCAACGTATCGTTCATTACTACTGCATGCCAACTGCCCGCTTCCGTGCGCAACTCAGTATCCATACTGTTTATTTCTCTATTAAATAAAATAAAACACACCGAAAGCCCAAGAGCATTCAGAACTTCAAAATCTCAACCAAGGCAAACTAACAAAGTTGCCGCCTCGAATAATTGATTTTTATAAACCTCATGTATCTGGTGCGTTCCTCCCGTCACCACCGATAGACCTGAGTCAGATCAAAGCCACCGCGCTATCATGTCGACCTTCAAGATGTACTCGGAACAGAGGAACGGCATGACACCCTGGCTGACGGTTGTGGGAATCGGTGAGGACGGCTTCAAGGGCCTGGGCAAAAACGCCCGGCGTGCCCTGCTGGGCGCCGCGCGGATCATTGGCGGCCAGCGACAGCTGGACTTGCTGCCAGTGTGCATTCGCGGCGCACGCGAATTGTGGCCGAGCCCGTTTTCCCTCGCGCCGGCATTGGCGCGCCGTGGCGAAGCGGTCTGCGTGCTCGCCAGCGGTGATCCGATGTTCTATGGCGTCGGCGCGAGCCTGGCGCGGCAGGTGCCGAGCGACGAGATGCTGATCCTGCCTGCGCCGTCTTCCTGTGCGCTGGCAGCGGCTCGCCTCGGCTGGCCGCTGCAAGAAGTCGTAACGCTGTCGCTGGTGGCCCGGCCATTGGCCGCGCTGAATGCACAGTTGTCCAGCGGTGTGCGCCTGTTGTTGCTGAGCAATGACGGACTGAGCCCGGCAGCGGTCGCGGCATTGTTGCGCGAGCGCGGTTTTGGCGGCAGTCGCATCAGCGTTCTGGAGCATCTGGGCGGCGATGCCGAACGGCGCACCGACGGCATCGCCAATGACTGGAGCGACCCGCCGATTGCCGATCTGAATGTGATCGCCATCGAATGCCTGGCCGACGCCGAGGCTCCACGGCTGTCGCGACTCGCGGGCCTGCCCGACTCGGCCTTCCGCCACGACGGCCAACTGACCAAGCGTGACGTGCGCGCGATCACCCTCGCCCGCCTCGCCCCGACGCCCGGTGAACTGCTCTGGGACGTCGGCGCCGGCAGTGGCTCGATCGGCATTGAATGGATGCGCACGCATCCGAGTTGCCGGGCGCTGGCCGTCGAGGCCGATGACGGTCGTCAGCAACTGATCGAACACAATCGCGATGCGCTGGGCGTGCCGGGGCTGCAGCTGATTCGCGGTAAGGCACCGCAGGCCCTCGCCGGGCTGGAGCGCCCCGACGCGATCTTCATCGGCGGCGGCGTGACCCGCGAAGGGGTCTTCGAGACCTGTTGGGAACAGCTCAAACCCGGTGGCCGGCTGGTCGCCAACGCCGTGACCTTGCAAAGTGAACTCGCCCTGATGAACTGGCGCGAGCGCCATGGCGGCGAATTGACCCGCATCCACGTTGCCCAGGCACAGCCGCTTGGCGAGTTCGACACCTGGCGCCAGGCGCTGCCGATCACCTTGCTCGATCTGGTCAAACCTCTCGATGCGTGACGAAACCGCCGAACAACCCGCGCCCCTGCGCAGCGGCCTGACCACCGGCAGCTGTGCCACCGCCACCAGCCTGGCCGCCGCACGCCTGCTGCTCGGCGGTGTCTCGGCGGACGCGGTGCAGATCGTCCTGCCCAAAGGCAAGCAGGTGCAGATGCGCCTGGAATTCTGTCGGTTGACCGAGGACGGCGCCGAAGCCGGAACGATCAAGGATGCCGGCGACGACCCGGACGTGACCCACGGCGCGTTGCTCTATTCACACGTGCGGCTGCTGGCCGAACCGGGGGTTCGCTTCATCGCCGGCGCAGGCGTCGGCACCGTGACCCGGCCGGGGCTGGTGCTCGGCGTCGGTGAACCGGCGATCAATCCGGTGCCGCGCAAGATGATCGGCGATCACCTGAACCTGCTTGCCGCCCAAAGCGGTTACGCTGGCGGCTTCGAGGTCACGGTCAACGTCGAGGGCGGTGAAGCGCTGGCGCTGAAAACCATGAATCCGCGTCTGGGCATCCTCGGCGGCCTGTCGATTCTCGGCACCAGCGGCATCGTCCGGCCGTTCTCCTGCGCGGCGTACATCGCCTCGATCCATCAGGGCATCGACGTCGCCAAAACCAACGGCTTCCTGCACATCGCCGCCTGCACCGGCAACGCCAGCGAAGACACCATGCGCCGGGTCTACGACCTGCCGGAAATCGCCCTGATCGAAATGGGCGACTTTGTCGGCGCGGTGCTCAAGCATCTGCGCAAAGTACCTGTGGATAAACTCAGCCTGTGCGGCGGCTTCGGCAAGATCAGCAAACTGGCGGCCGGGCACATGGACCTGCACTCGCGGCATTCGAGCATCGACTTGCCGCAACTGGCCGAGTGGGCGGCGGCGATCGGCGCCGATGAGGTTTTGCAGCAAGGCATCCGTGCGGCAAACACCAGCCAGCAGGCCTTGGCGATGGCCAGTGCGGCGGGCATCGCGCTGGGGGATGAAGTCTGTCGCCACGCGCTGAATTTCGCCCGCAGCGTGGTGCCGGCGCAGGTGCAGATCGAGGTGTTTGCAATTGATCGTCAGGGCGGCATCGTCGGCCACGCCGGAGGTTTTGCATGAAGCGGATTTTGTTGCTCGGCGGCGTCACCGAAGCGCTGGCCATCGCCCGCACGCTGGGGCCGCCCCACATTTACAGCCTGGCCGGCGTGGGCCGGGTGCCGACTGATCTGACCTGCCAGGTGCGGGTTGGCGGCTACGGCGGTGCAACAGGCCTGGCGCAGTTCATTCGCGCTGAAGGCATCGACCTGCTGCTGGACGCCACCCACCCGTACGCCGCGCAAATTAGCCACAATGCCGCCAGCGCTGCGCAACTGGCCGGCATCCCCTGCTGGGCCCTGCGCCGCCCGGCGTGGCAGCCGCAACCGGGCGACGACTGGCGAGAGGTCAGCGACTGGGCCGAGCTGATCCGCGCACTCAAACCGTTCCGCCGCCCGCTGTTTACCCTCGGCCGCGAACCGCTGCAGCACCTCGACGAAATCCCCGCCGAACAGTTCTGGACCCTGCGCGCCCTCGATGTCTACCCTGGTAACGAGCGCTGTGAAGTGATCGGCGCCCGTGGCCCGTTTCTGCTTGCAGAGGAGCGAGCCTTGTTCGAGCGACGGCAGATCGATGTGCTGATCAGCAAGAACAGCGGTAGCACGGCAACCGAGCCGAAGCTGGAAGTGGCGCGAGAATTGAGGGTGCCGGTGCTGGTGTTGAAGCGGCCGGTGTTGCCGGCGGTTGGTCGGGAGTTTCTGTCGCTTCAGGAAACACTTGTTGCATTGGAGGATATCGCCTTATGAGGCAGTATCCACGACTTGCATGATAAGTAACCTATTTGTTACCTTCAGGGCCGGCCGTGATCACACTCGAAGAATATCTGGAAGAAGACCAATCAAGCCCGTTTGGCCAGTGGATTTCCACTCTGGGTGTACAGGCTGCACTCAAGGTTTCGACTGCCCTGATTCGATTGGAAATGGGCAACACTTCCAATATCAAGTGGTTCGATGGTCTAGGCGAATACAAAATCAATTGGGGCCCAGGGTACAGAATCTACCTGATACAAGAAGGAAAACGGCTGATCATCTTGTTCGGTGGAGGGGATAAATCCACACAGAAAAAAGACATCAAACAGGCGAAGGTATTGATTGCCGAATTTCGATCTCGAAAAAAAGCTGAACAGGACCGGAGGTAATTTATGGTTCTCACTCGAAGCTACAAACATTCAATAGCAGAACGTGCCCAACGTGATCCGGAGTTTGCTCAAGCACTGCTGGATGAGGCCGCGACGCTGTTCCTGAATGGCGAACCAGAAATGGCGAGAATAATTTTGCGGGATCTTGTCAATGCGACTGTAGGCTTCGAAGAGCTTGCAAGGGAGACCGAAAAGCCCAGTAAAAGCCTGCATCGAATGCTGTCAGCCAAAGGCAACCCGAGCATGGACAACCTGGCCAAAATATTTTCGGTAATCCGCGCTACGCTTGGTGTGGATATGCAGGTTCATGCCGTACCTGTGAATTGACCAAGTCATTGAAAAAACCCGTGCGACACCATACCGCACGACGTCTTTTTACTTATCGGCCCTGATCAGGCTAAATAGCCGCGCCTGATCGCCCACCCAACGGATCTGTCCCATGAACCGACACCGGCTAGCCATTGCCTGGATCGCCTGCTTTGCAGTGCTGTTCAACATGCTCGCCATGCCGATGACCGGAGCGATGGCGCAGGCGGCCAATTCACCGGCCGAACAATTGCTGTGGAGCAGTTTCTGCACCGGCAGCGGGACGAAGATGGTGGCGATCAACATCGGCACCCCGGAGCAGAAAGCCCCGTCCAATGACACCCATTCCAACATGCAGCATTGCTGGTGCTGCTCGGGCTCAGCGCCATTGGTGGCGTTGCCGGGTCATACACCGCAGCTGTATTTCGCCCGCTATGCAAGCAATCGCAGCGTGGCGCCGCCCTCGTTGCAAACACCGACACCGCGCCAGCAATGGCCGAGCCTCAATCCCCGCGCCTCGCCTCTGGTTTGATTTGTTCTCGCAATTGACCTGCGTATCAAATCGTTCTGGAGAACTGCCATGTTGAACAAATTCATCGTCATCGCTGCGCTGTTGCTGCCGGCGTGCTTCGCCCATGCCCACGAATACAAGGCGGGCGAGCTGGAAATCGCTCACCCGTGGTCGCAAGAACTACCGCCCAACGCGCCGACCGTCGCCGCTTACTTCGTGATCAGCAATCCCGGCAAGACAGACGACCGTCTGCTCAGCGTTGATTCGCCGATCACCGACGAGGCGCAACTGCACGAGCATGTGATGCAGGGCGATCTGATGAAGATGCAGCAGGTGCCCAATGTCGTGATCCCGGCCGGCGGCAAGGTGACGTTCGCGCCAATGGCTTATCACGTGATGCTGCTCAACCCGAAAGACCGCAACCTGCTCAGCGACGGCAAACGCTTCCCGCTGACCCTGCATTTCGAGAAAGCCGGTGACGTGACGGTCGAGGTCGCGGTGCAGAAGAAGCCGCCGCAAGAAACCCAGGCGCACGATCACGCCCAGTAACCGATCCGGCTGACCACGCCCGTGCGCCCGCAACGCGCCGGGGCGTCCAGCATGCACCGCCAGAGCCAGACTCTGACCCGCGGTAGCTGGATCGCCCTGTTCGCCATGTTGATGATCTTCATCGGCCCGCTGATTTCTCAGTCGATGCCGATGGATCAGCACGCCTCGACTTCCATGCCAATGAGCATGGACATGTCGATGGACATGCCCGGCATGGACCATTCCGCGCACGGTGCACAACCGGCTGCCGAACACTGTCCGCCGCAATCCTCGCACCACGCCCTGTGGGAAAAGTGCGGTTATTGCAGCCTGCTGTTCAACTGCCCGGCGCTGACCGGTGGCGGCAGCTTCGCGACGTTCAGCATCGCTCACGTCAACACCTTCACCCCGTCCTCCCCGCGCCTGGGCCATGCCCGGCAAACCTTCTTCCCCGGCGCCCGCACCCGCGCTCCGCCCATCGTCGCGTAAACACCGCACCTTTGATTGCACACGGTTGAGAAGACAGCTTCAGGCTGCCGGCCGTGTCGTTTACGACTGTTTGATGGAAATTGTCATGTCCAGGTTTTCCGCTGTTCCACGCTTGAGCGCAGCTCAGGCGTCCTTCGCCTTGAACGAATCGCGCATTCGTTTCTCGCACGCTACCGCCGTCCTTTGCGGCGTCCTGCTGTCCCCGCTGGTGCTGGCCGATGACCACGCCGGGCACAACGAAGAACTCAGCCCGACGGTGATCACCGCAATCGCTCCCAGCTCGCCGCTGACCATCGTTACCAACCCCAAGGACCCGCGCCAGCCGGTACCCGCCAGCGACGGCGGCGATTACCTGAAGACCATTCCGGGCTTTGCCCTGGTGCGCAATGGCGGTACCAACGGCGATCCGGTACTGCGCGGCATGTTCGGTTCGCGCCTGAATATCCTCACCAACGGCAGCATGCTGCTCGGTGCCTGCCCCGGCCGCATGGATGCACCGACCTCGTACATCTCGCCGGAAACCTACGACAAACTCACGGTGATCAAAGGCCCGCAAACCGTGCTCTGGGGCCCGGGCGCATCGGCCGGCACGGTGCTCTTCGACCGTGAACCGGAAAGCTTCGGCGAACTCGGCACCCGGGTGAACGCGAGCGTGCTGGCCGGCTCCAACGGGCGCTTCGACAAAGTGGTTGATGCTGCCGCCGGCGGGCCGTTGGGCTACGTGCGGGTGATCGGCAACACCGCGCACTCCGACGACTATCGCGACGGCAACAACGACACCGTGCCGTCGCGCTATGACAAGTGGAACGGTGACATCGCCGTCGGCTGGACCCCGGACGCCGACACCCTGATCGAACTCACCGCCGGCAAAGGCGACGGCGAAGCGCGTTACGCCGGACGCGGCATGGACGGTTCGCAGTTCCTGCGTGAAAGCCTCGGGCTGCGCTTCGAGAAATCCAACATCACTGACGTGCTGGAGAAGCTCGAAGCGCAGGTCTACTACAACTACGCCGACCACGTGATGGACAACTACACCCTGCGCACGCCGTCCGGCACCGGGATGATGGCCGGGCCGATGGCGTCCAACGTCGACCGCCGCACCCTCGGCGCGCGGATCAAGGCGACCTGGCGCTGGGCCGATATCCAGTTGATCACCGGTCTCGATGCGCAGACCAACGAACACCGCCAGCGCAGCGGCATGGGCATCGACACCTACAAGGATCAGCCGTACACCAAGGACGCCGATTTCCATAACTACGGCGTGTTCAGCGAAATGACCTGGTACGCCGCTGACCGTGATCGCCTGATCACTGGTGCCCGTGTCGACCGCGCCTCGGCCAAGGATTACCGACAGAGCATTGGCTCCGGGATGATGAGCCGCCCGAACCCGACCGCCGACGACACCCGCGCCGACACCCTGCCCAGCGGCTTCGTGCGTTACGAGCATGACCTGGCTGACAGCCCGACCACGCTCTATGCGGGCCTCGGCCACGCGCAGCGCTTCCCGGATTACTGGGAGCTGTTTTCGCCCAAGTCAGGCCCGGCCGGTTCGGTGAACGCTTTCGATTCGATCAAACCGGAAAAAACCACCCAGTTCGACTTCGGCGTGAACTACAAGAGTGCCGACCTTGAGGCCTGGGCCTCGGGCTACATCGGCGTGGTGCGCGACTACATCCTGTTCGACTACACGCCGACGATGATGGGCATGAGCACCTCCCGCGCACAAAACATCGACGCACGGATCATGGGCGGCGAACTCGGCGCTGCGTACAAGCTCACCGACAACTGGAAAGCCGACGCGACCCTGGCCTACGCCTGGGGCAAAAACAGCAGCGACGGCAAAGCCCTGCCGCAAATGCCGCCGCTGGATGCGCGTTTCGGCCTCACCTACAGCGAAGACAACTGGAGCGCCGGCGCGCTGTGGCGCGTGGTCGCGGCGCAAAACCGCATCGACCAGAACAAGGGCAACGTAGTCGGCAAGGACTACGACAAGAGCGGCGGCTTTGGCGTGTTCTCGCTCAACGGCGCCTACCGGATCAACAAGAACTGGAAGGTCAGCACCGGCGTCGACAACCTGTTCGGCAAGGCTTACGCCGAACACCTGAACCTGGCGGGCAACGCCGGTTTCGGCTACCCGGCCAACGACCCGCAAGCGATCAATGAACCGGGGCGCACGCTCTGGACCAAGGTCGACATGAGTTTCTGACAAAGAGGCACACCCTGCCTTTGCAGGAGCGGGCTTGCTCGCGAAGCGGTGTATCAGGCGCCAACAATGTTGAGCGTGCCGCCGTCTTCGCGAGCAAACCCGCTCCCACAGGAGTGCAGCGGTGACTTTACCGATACAGAACAACTAAAAGATCCAAGCCAAGCGGAGCACACGTGATGCAAAAGCCCAAAGCGAATTTCTACAACCTGGCCTGGCGTTGGCATTTTTACGCTGGGCTATTCGTCGCCCCTTTCATGGTGATGCTGGCCCTGACCGGCATCATCTACCTGTTCAAACCGCAACTCGATTCACTGATGTACAGCAGCTTGCTCAAAGTACCGGCCGGGCATCACACGGTGCCGGCCGATGACCTGCTGCAACGGGTGAAAAGCGCTTATCCACAGGGCCAGATCACCCAGTACCTGCCGCCAGCGAATGCCGAACGCAGCGCGCAATTCGTGGTGAAAAACGAAGGTCACGAACTCAACGTTTTCATCGATCCGTACCACGGCGATATCCTCGGCGAGCAGGATGCCAGGCAGAACCTGCAGGCCATCGCCCGTGCGATTCACGGCGAACTGATGATCGGCACCGTCGGTGACCGCTTGATCGAACTCGCCGCCGGTTGGGGCGTAGTGCTGGTGGTGTCGGGGGTGTTTCTGTGGTGGCCGCGAGGTCAGTCCGCCGGGATTCTGTGGCCGCGACTGAACAGCCGCGGGCGCGTGCTATGGCGTGATCTGCATGCGGTCACCGGGTTCTGGGGCGCGGCGTTGTTGCTGGTGATGCTGCTCAGCGGCATGACCTGGACCGGGTTCTGGGGCAAGCAGTACGCCCAGGTGTGGAACGTGTTCCCGGCCGCCATGTGGAACAACGTGCCAACCTCCGACGTCGAGGCCGGCAGCCTCAACAACGCCGCGCGCCAGACCGTGCCGTGGGCGATGGAAAACACGCCGATGCCGATGTCCGGCGACCATGCCGAGCACATGGCCCACGGCGGCATGCAGCACGGCCCTGCCGCGCCCGCCATCAGCCTGCAAGCGGTGCAGGACATCGCAATTGAACGCAAGGTCGAGCCGGGCTACAGCATCACCCTGCCGACCACCGCCACCGGGGTGTTCACCATCGCCGTATTCGCCGACGATCCGCGCAACGACGCCACCCTGCATGTCGATCAGTACACCGGCAAGGTCCTCGCCGATGTGCGTTTCGAGCAGTACGGCGCGGTGGCGCGGGCCACGGAAATCGGCGTAATGCTGCACGAAGGCAAGATGTTCGGCACCTTCAACCAGATCGTCGTGTTGCTGATCTGCCTGATGATTCTGCTCAGCGCCGTCAGCGGTGTGGTGATCTGGTGGAAGCGCCGCCCGCAGGGCAAGTTCGGCGTGCCGCCGCTACGTCATGACCTGCCGAAATGGAAAACCGGCGTGGCAATCATGCTGGTGCTGGCGGTGATTTTTCCGCTGGTGGGGGCTTCGCTGGTGGCGGTCTGGTTGCTGGATCGAGTGCTGCTGTCGCGTCTTGGGCGCCAACCTGAATCTGCCTCAACTTCATCATGAAACAGGCGAGATGCGCATTTTAGACAGTTCTTTAAACTGCCGGCTCTTATAAGCCGGCATTTTTTAGTGTTACTGTATAACCCATATTTGCCACTCTGCCCGCGGCCAAAAGCTGCGGGCTTTCTTTTGAAGAAGTGATTCACCACCCCGATGAACAAGTACCTCTTGTCCAGCCTCTGCCTGTTCGCCCTGAACCACGCCAATGCCGACAGCCAACCGCTGACGCTGCCCACCGGCACCATCAGCGCACCGGCCATTGACGACGAAAGCGTCAGCCTGACCACGCCGACCACCGCCGGTTCACGCCTGAACCTCAGCGCCATGGAAACCCCGGCCAGCGTCGAAAGCCTCAGTGGCGAACAAGTGCGTGCCCGTGGCGATCGCAGCGTGCAAGACGCCGTGTCGCGCAGCACCGGCATCAGTCGCACCGGTACCCCAGGCGATGGCGGCACCTCGTTGCAGGCACGCGGTTTTACCGGGCAGAGTTCGGTGATGCAGTTGTATGACGGCAACCGCATGTACACCGGCATGGGCACCGCGACCTTCCCGGTCGACACCTGGTCGGTGGAGCGCGTCGATGTGCTGCGCGGCCCGGCCTCGGTGCTGTACGGCGAAGGCGCGACCGGTGCGGTGGTCAACGTGATTGCGAAAAAACCGTTCAGCGGCGAAATCGAAAACCATCTGCGCGTCGGCTACGGCTCATATGATCGTCAGCAGCAGGCGTTCGACAGCGGTGGTTCGCTGACCGATACCCTGAGCTATCGCCTCAATCTCAATCGCCTGCGCAGTAACGGCTGGATCGATCGCGGCGACTCCTCCAGCGACTTCATCAGCGCCGCCCTGCGCTGGCAGGCTACCGATGATCTGGCTTTCACCCTCGCCCATGACTACGGGGACCAGCGGCCACAAAACTACTTCGGCACACCACTGATCAACGGCCGGCTGCAGGACAGCCTGCGCAACAAGAACTACAACGTGCGCGACGACAAGCAGCACTACAACGACCAATGGACGCGCCTGACCACTGACTGGCAGATCAACGATGCGCTCAGCGCCAGCAACGAACTGTATTACCTCAAGGCCCAACGCCGCTGGCAGAACGCCGAGAACTACAACTTCGACACCACCACGCAACAACTCAGTCGCAGCGGTTACTTCGGTATCGGCCACCAACAGGAGCAGGTCGGGGACCGCCAGACCTTCACCTTCAAGCACTCGCTGTTCGGCCTCGACAGCCAGACCGTGACCGGCGTCGATTACAACCGCATCCGCTTCCAGCTCAACAGCAACTCACCGTTCAACGACGTGTTGCCGAACGGCCAGGCGCTGGACCTGTATCACCCGCAACCGGGCAACTTCGAAAGCGCCAACCCGTACCGTGATCAGTTCGACAGCACCACGAAACAGATGTCGCTGTTCGCCGAAAACCGCACGCAACTCAGCGAGCGCTGGTCGCTGGTGACCGGTGTACGCCGCGATTACGTGCACGTTGATCGCAACAATCTGGTGGACGGCAGCCAGAGCGACAAGACCCTGACCGGCAACAACTGGAAGGCCGGACTGGTGTTTGCGCTGACGCCCGAGACCTCGTTTTACGCTCAGGTCGCGACCAGCACCGACGGTATCGGCGGCCTGATATCCCTGAGCCCCAGCCAGCAGCAGTACGACCTGTCGACCGCACGACAGACCGAGATCGGCATGAAGCAGTTGTTCTGGGATCAGCGCGGCGAGTTCACCCTGGCGGCCTATCGCATCGTCAAAAAGAAGCTGCTGACGGACGATCCGGGCAACCCGACGCTCAAGCAGCAAGTCGGCCAGCAATCCTCCAATGGCCTGGAAGCCAGCCTCGACCTGCAATTGCCCCACGCCTGGCAACTGCAGGCCAACGCTGCAGTCGTCAAAGCCAAGTACGATGACTTCTCCGAAGTGGTGAATGGGCAAACCCTGTCGTATAACGGCAACCGCCCGGTGGACGTGCCACGGCGCACCGCCAATCTGTGGCTGAACAAAAAACTCAGCGATGACCTGAGGGCCGGTGCCGGCGTGCGTTACGTCGATGCGCGCTACGCCGACATGGCCAACCGCAACGAGCTGCCGAGCTACACCGTGGTCGATGCCACGCTGTCGTGGCAAGCCTTGCGCAACACCACGCTGGGCCTGCAGGTGAACAATCTGTTTGACCGCCAATACGCGCAAAGCCAATACAATGAGGGCCAGCAATGGATTCTCGGCGAGCCGAGATCGTTCTTCGTCACCGCGGATTACACCTTTTGATGTACCGGCGCCTTCGCGAGCAGGCTCGCTCCCACATTGAAATGCACTCCATTGTGGGGGCGGGCCTGCTCGCGAAGGCGCCATCAGCAACACCGAATATTTCAGAGTAGACGCATGACCTCACTGACCCTCGCCAACCTCGCCTGGACACCTCTGGGCCACGGCCACTGCCATCACCAGTTCCAGCTGCGTGACGCCTCGTTGCAGGTGGCTGCCGGTGAGTTTGTCGGTTTGATCGGCCCCAACGGCAGCGGCAAGACCAGCCTGTTGCGCTGCGCCTATCGCTTCAGCCAGCCGGAAAACGGTGAGGTCAGACTCGATCACCACAATGTGTGGAAACAGTCCTCACGCTGGTGTGCACAACGCATCGCCGTGGTCCTGCAGGAATTCCCCGATGCCTTCGGTCTGACCGTCGAGGAGGTCGTCGCCATGGGCCGCACACCGCACAAAGGCCTGTTCGATGGCGATACGCTGGAAGACCGGAATCTTGCGACTCAAGCGCTCAAATCGGTCGGCCTCGACGGCTTCGAAGACCACGCTTTCGCCACGCTTTCCGGTGGTGAAAAACAGCGCGTGATCCTCGCCCGCGCCCTGACCCAGCAACCGCAACTGCTGATCCTCGACGAGCCGACCAACCACCTCGACCCGCGCTATCAGCTCGAACTGCTGCAACTGGTCAAGCGCCTGCAGATCGGCACACTCGCCAGCATCCACGACCTGAACCTGGCCGCCGCCTTCTGTGACCGTCTGTACGTGATCAATCACGGGCGCATCGTCGCCAGCGGCACGCCGCAAGAAGTCCTCACCGTCGAACTGCTGCGCGAGGTCTTCGGCGTCGAAGCGCTGATCGATTCCCATCCCCTCCACGGCTACCCGCGAATCACCTGGATAACCCGACCATGACTGTGCGTTCCCTGCTTTGCGTCGCTCTTTTGTTGTGCAGTGCTCAAGCCCTGGCCGAGGCCACGAAGTACCCGCTGACCGTTCACAGCTGCAACCGCGAAGTGACCTTCAAGCAAGCGCCAGGGCATGCGGTCAGCCACGACATCAACATGACCCAGATGATGCTCGCGCTCGGCCTCAAATCGCGCATGGCCGGGTACAGCGGTGTCAGTGGCTGGAAGTCGGTGACGCCCCAGATGCAGTCGCTGCTCGACGGTTTGCCGGAGCTGGCCGCGAAGTACCCGTCGGTGGAAACCCTGCTCAACGCCAACGTCGACTTTTTCTTCGCCGGCTGGGATTACGGCATGCGTGTCGGGGGTGATCTCACTCCGCAGACCCTGCAACCGCTGGGCATCAACGTCTATGAGCTGACCGAATCCTGCGCCTTCGTGATGAAGCGCCCGGCGGCGACACTGGAGGACACCTACAACGACCTGCGCAACCTCGGCAAAATCTTCGACGTGCAGGATCGCGCCAACGCCCTGATCGCCGACATGCAGCAGCAGGTCGCCGAGATCCGCAAAGACCTGCCCGCCAGCCAGCCGCGCGTGTTCCTCTACGACAGCGGCGAAGACCGCGCCATGACCTCCGGCCGACTGGGCATGCCGCAGGCGCTGATCGATGCCGCGGGCGGGCGCAACATTCTCGATGACGTCGAGGCGAGCTGGACCCGGGTCAACTGGGAGACCGTGGTCGAACGCAATCCGCAGGTGATCGTGATCGTCGACTACAGCGAAATCACCGCCGATCAGAAGATCGAATTTCTGCTGAAGAACCCGGCGCTGCAATCGGTTGACGCGATCAAGAACCAGCGCTTCATCGTCATCCCTTACGTGCAGGCCACGCCGGGGATCGATAACGTGCTGGCGGTGGAAACCCTGGCCAAAGGGTTCCACGGCGAATGATCGACCGTCGCTACGCCCTGTTGCTGATCGCCCTCGGCGCCGTGTTGCTGGTGTCGTGCGTGGTCTCGCTTGGCTTCGGTCCCGCCCGGGTGCCGGTGGAGGTGGTGTGGCGGATTCTGCTGCACAAGGCCTTCGGTCTCGGCGACGTGAGCTGGAGCGCCGGACAGGAACACATCGTCTGGCTGATCCGTGTGCCGCGCATGTTGCTTGGGGCGTTGGTGGGTGCCGGTCTGGCGTTGATCGGCGCGGTGCTGCAAGCGGTGACGCGCAATCCACTGGCAGATCCGCACCTGCTCGGCGTCACCTCCGGCGCAACGTTGGGCGCCGTGATCGTGGTGTTGCACATCGGTGAAATCGTCGGCCTGCTGACCTTGCCGATTGCTGCGTTCATCGGTGCGTTGCTGAGCATGTTTCTGGTGCTGGGCATTGCCAATCGTCAAGGCCGGCTCGACAGCGACCGGTTGCTGCTGTGCGGTGTGGCGGTGTCGTTCGTGATGATGGCGATCGCCAACCTGCTGCTGTTCATGGGCGACCACCGCGCCAGCTCGGCGGTGATGTTCTGGATGCTCGGCGGTCTTGGACTGGCGCGCTGGGAATTGCTGGCGGTGCCGGCCCTGAGCGTGCTGCTCGGTCTCGGTTTGCTGTTGGGCATGGCCCGACCGCTGAACGCACTGATGGCCGGCGAGCAGACCGCCGTGACCCTCGGCCTGAACGCCCGGTCGGTGCGTTTGCGGGTGTTTGTGATCGCCTCGCTGATGACCGGCGTGCTGGTGTCGATCAGCGGCTCGATCGGTTTTGTCGGGCTGATGGTGCCGCACATTGCCCGGCGTCTGGTCGGCGCCGAACATCGCCGCCTGCTGCCGGCCTGTGTGTTGCTCGGCAGCCTGTTTCTGGTCTGGGTCGATGTCGCCGCCCGGACCCTGATCGCGCCGGAAGACCTGCCCATCGGCGTCGCCACCGCAGCCATCGGCGGCGTCTTCTTCATCGGCCTCATGCGCCGCCGCTAATCCAACACAGAACAACGTGGGAGCAAGCTCGCTCCCACAGTGGACGGCGTCGTTCGTGAAACCTGCGCCCTAATCTGGCGCATTCGAGCGCACCGTCACACGCGCCTCGTTCCTTCATGGTGCACCCCACCAACACGCAACCGCTCTAAACCGACATTTTCCTGCCCGATCCCGACCGGGCACAGCCCTTGCAAAACACACCTTCAGTCGTCCGCATCTGCCAACCAGAAAAATTAAACGTTCATGGAGATCGCACAATGAAGCGTCGCAGTTTGATCAAGGCTTTCACACTCACGGCAAGCATTGCCGCGATGGGCATGACCTGGACTGTCCAGGCTGCCGAGACCATCAAGGTCGGGATTCTACATTCGTTGTCCGGCACCATGGCGATCTCCGAAACGTCGCTCAAAGACATGGCGCTGATGACTATCGACGAGATCAATGCCAAGGGCGGGGTGAACGGCAAGATGCTCGAACCGGTGGTGGTCGACCCGGCGTCGAACTGGCCGTTGTTCGCGGAAAAGGGCCGGCAGTTGCTGACCCAGGACAAGGTCGCGGTCGTATTCGGTTGCTGGACCTCGGTGTCACGCAAATCGGTACTGCCGGTGTTCGAAGAACTTAACGGCCTGCTGTTCTACCCGGTGCAATACGAAGGCGAAGAAATGTCGCCGAACGTGTTCTACACCGGCGCTGCACCGAACCAGCAAGCGATCCCGGCGGTTGAATACCTGATGAGCGAGGAAGGCGGCAGCGCCAAGCGCTTCTTCCTGCTCGGCACCGACTACGTCTACCCGCGCACCACCAACAAGATCCTGCGCTCGTTCCTGCACTCCAAAGGCGTGGCCGACAAGGACATCGAAGAGGTCTACACCCCATTCGGTCACAGCGACTACCAAACCATCGTCGCCAACATCAAGAAATTCTCCGCTGGCGGCAAGACTGCGGTCATCTCCACGGTCAACGGCGACTCCAACGTGCCGTTCTACAAAGAGCTGGCCAACCAGGGCCTGAAGGCAACCGATGTTCCGGTAGTGGCGTTCTCGGTAGGCGAAGAAGAACTGCGCGGCATCGACACCAAACCGCTGGTGGGCAACCTCGCGGCGTGGAACTACTTCGAGTCGGTCGAGAACCCGGTGAACAAGAAGTTCGTCGCTGACTGGAAGGCCTACGCGAAGAAACACAACCTGCCGGGCGCGGATAAAGCCGTGACCAACGACCCGATGGAAGCTACTTACGTCGGCATCCACATGTGGGCGCAAGCGGTCGAAAAAGCCAAGTCCACCGACGTCGACAAGGTCCGCGAAGCGCTCGCCGGCCAGACCTTCGCCGCGCCGTCGGGCTACACCCTGACCATGGACAAGACCAACCACCACCTGCACAAGCCGGTGATGATCGGCGAGATCCAGGGCGACGGTCAGTTCAACGTGGTGTGGCAGACCGAAGGCCCGATCCGCGCGCAACCGTGGAGTCCGTTTATCGATGGCAACGACAAGAAGCCCGATTATGCGGTGAAGAGCAACTGAGTCATTGGGTGTCAGCCTTGCGCTTGGCGTGAGGCCGGCACAGTCCCCCCTGTGGGAGCGGGCTTGCTCGCGAAAGCGGTGTGTCAGACGACTGACGTGTTGAACGTGAGTCCGCTTTCGCGAGCGAGCCCGCTCCCACCCATAGTCCGCGCAAGGCGACTCTTTATGCCGACTACCCTTTACCGTTTCATTCTTGCCATCGCACTGTTGTTGCCGATGACCGCCTTTGCCGGCGAAGCCGAAGACTTCGTCGCCGCCAACCCCGTGCAGCAAGCGAAACTGCTGGAAGCCTGGGCTGAGCAACCCGATCCGGCCCGCATCGCGCTGATCAACGCCCTGCAACAAGGCGAATTGACCATCGACGGCCAAGCCAAAACCCTGCGCCTGAACAATCGCCTGCGGGGTCTGATCGACACCGCACTGGCCAGCCACCAATTGCTCGCCGCCGACGCCAAAACCCGTCTGAGCGCTGCGCAGCAATTGCAGAAAAGCGCCAAACCCGCGCAGCTGAAATTCCTCGACCAGCAACTGGCTGGCGAAAAAGACGAAAGCGTCCACGCCGCCCTGAGCCTGGCCCTGGCCAACCTGCAACTGGTGGATGCCGACTCGGCGGTGCGTCTGGCCGCCGTGCGCCTGCTCGGTGAAACCGGCGACCCACTGGCCCGCACTCGCCTCGAAGGCTTGCTCGAACCCGGCGTCGAAAGCGATACCGGCGTGCGCACCGCCGCCGAAACCAGCCTCGCTCAGGTCAAGCGCAAACTGCTGATCGGTGAAGTGTTGGGCCAGGCGTTCAGCGGCATGTCCCTCGGTTCGATTCTGCTGCTCGCGGCACTCGGGCTGGCGATCACCTTCGGTCTGCTGGGGGTGATCAACATGGCTCACGGCGAGATGCTGATGCTCGGTGCCTACTCGACCTACGTGGTGCAGTTGATGTTCCAGCGCTACACCCCGCAAGCCATCGAGTTTTATCCGTTGATCGCGCTGCCGGTGGCGTTCCTGGTCACGGCGGCAATCGGCATGGCGCTGGAGCGCACGGTGATTCGTCACCTCTACGGCCGGCCTCTGGAAACCTTGCTCGCCACCTGGGGCATCAGCCTGATGCTGATCCAGTTGGTGCGCCTGCTGTTCGGTGCGCAGAACGTTGAAGTGGCGAATCCGGCCTGGCTGTCCGGCGGCATTCAAGTGCTGCCGAATCTGGTACTGCCGTACAACCGCATCGTGATCATCGCCTTCGCCTTGTTCGTGGTGGTGCTGACCTGGCTGCTGCTGAACAAGACCCGCCTGGGCCTCAACGTGCGTGCGGTCACGCAGAACCGCAACATGGCCGCCTGCTGCGGCGTGCCCACCGGACGCGTCGACATGCTCGCCTTCGGCCTCGGCTCGGGCATCGCCGGCCTCGGTGGCGTGGCGCTGAGCCAGATCGGCAACGTCGGCCCGGACCTCGGCCAGAGCTACATCATCGATTCATTCCTGGTGGTGGTGCTGGGCGGTGTCGGGCAACTGGCCGGCAGCGTGCTCGCGGCGTTCGGTCTGGGCATCGCGAACAAGATTCTTGAGCCGCAGATCGGTGCGGTACTGGGCAAAATCCTGATCCTCGCGTTGATCATTCTGTTTATCCAGAAACGTCCGCAAGGCCTCTTCGCACTGAAAGGACGGGTGATCGACTGATGAACCAGCCTCTATTAGTCACCGCCACACAGAAGGCCGGGCCGAAAGTCACGATCGCAGTCGGGGCGCTGATCCTCGCACTGCTGATCGCCCTGCCGCTGCTGTCATTGTTGGCGCCGGACAGCGCGCTGCACGTCTCGGCGTACACCCTGACGCTGGTCGGCAAAATCCTCTGTTACGCCATCGTCGCCCTGGCGCTCGATCTGGTCTGGGGTTACGCCGGGTTGCTGTCGTTGGGCCACGGCTTGTTCTTCGCCCTCGGCGGCTATGCGATGGGCATGTACCTGATGCGTCAGGCGGCTGGCGACGGCCTGCCGGCGTTCATGACGTTTCTGTCGTGGAGCGAATTGCCGTGGTACTGGAGCGGCACCAGCAGTTTCATCTGGTCGATGTGTCTGGTGGTATTGGCGCCGGGGCTACTCGCGTTGGTGTTCGGCTTCTTCGCCTTCCGCTCGCGGATCAAGGGCGTGTATTTCTCGATCATGACCCAGGCCCTGACCTTCGCCGGCATGCTCCTGTTTTTCCGCAACGAGACCGGGTTCGGCGGCAACAACGGCTTCACCAATTTCCGCACGATTCTGGGGTTCGGCATCACCGAGCCGGGCACCCGCGCGGTGCTGTTTCTGGCCACGGTGTTGCTGCTGGTGGCGAGCCTGTTCATCGGCTGGCGTCTGGCGCAGAGCAAGTTCGGCCGGGTGCTGACCGCGCTGCGCGATGCGGAAAACCGCCTGATGTTCTGCGGCTACGACCCGCGCGGTTTCAAGTTGTTCGTCTGGGTTCTGAGCGCAGTGTTGTGCGGTCTGGCCGGGGCGTTGTACGTGCCGCAGGTTGGGATCATCAACCCCAGCGAAATGTCGCCGACCAACTCCATCGAAGCCGCCGTGTGGGTCGCCCTCGGCGGGCGCGGGACGTTGATCGGCCCGCTGCTCGGCGCTGGCGTGGTCAACGGCATGAAGAGCTGGTTCACCGTGGCCTTCCCCGAATACTGGCTGTTCTCCCTCGGCGCACTGTTCATCGTCGTGACGTTGTACCTGCCCAAAGGTGTGATCGGCCTGCTGAAGAAACGAGGTGAGCAATGAGAGTGACAGCGAGCGCTGAATTCATGCTGGAACCGGCGTTTTTTCCGCCGTTGGAACCGAACAAGGACGCCGGCACCAGCCGTGATGCACTCGGTCTCGGCCAGCGCGTCGGCCCCGGGCTGAATACCCGCCACGGCACAATCCTGACCCTGGAAGACATCAGCGTCAGCTTCGACGGCTTCAAGGCGCTGAACAATCTGAACCTGTACATCGGCGTCGGCGAGTTGCGCTGCATCATCGGTCCCAATGGCGCGGGTAAAACCACGCTGATGGACGTGATCACCGGCAAGACCCGGCCCAGTCATGGCAAAGCGTGGTTCGGTGAAACACTCGACCTGACGCAGATGAGCGAAGTGCAGATCGCCCAGGCCGGCATTGGCCGCAAGTTTCAGAAGCCAACGGTGTTCGAAGCGTTGAGCGTGTTTGAAAACCTGGAACTGGCGCAAAAAACCGACAAATCGGTGTGGGCCAGTCTGCGCGCACGCCTGAGCGGCGAGCAGCGCGAGCGCATCAGCGAGGTGCTGGAGACCATTCGCCTCACCACATCGGTCAATCGCCCGGCAGGCCTGTTGTCCCACGGCCAGAAACAGTTTCTGGAGATCGGCATGCTGCTGATGCAAGACCCGCAGCTGTTGTTGCTCGACGAACCGGTGGCGGGCATGACCGATGCCGAAACCGAATTCACCGCCGAGCTGTTCAAGTCGCTGGCCGGCAAGCATTCGCTGATGGTGGTGGAGCACGACATGGGCTTTGTCGGCTCGATTGCCGACCATGTGACGGTGCTGCATCAGGGCAGCGTGCTGGCCGAAGGCTCGCTTGAGCAGGTGCAGGAAAACGAGCGGGTGATCGAGGTCTACCTCGGCCGCTGAACTGCAAACACCTTTCCAAACTGTAGGAGTGAGCCTGCTCGCGATAGCTGTGTATCAGATAAGTAGGCGTTGACTGACACGCCGCTATCGCGAGCAGGCTCACTCCTACAAGGGGATTTGAGGAGATTTCGAACATGCTGCAAGTCGACAAACTGCACCAGTACTACGGCGGAAGCCACATCCTGCGTGGCCTGAGCTTTGACGTGAAGGTCGGCGAGGTCACCTGCCTGCTCGGGCGCAACGGCGTGGGCAAGACCACCCTGCTCAAGTGCCTGATGGGCCTGCTGCCGTCCAGGGAAGGTGGGGTGAATTGGGAAGGCAAAGCGATCACCACGCTCAAGCCGCACCAGCGTGTGCACGCCGGGATCGCCTATGTGCCACAGGGCCGGGAAATCTTCGGCCGGCTGACGGTGGAAGAGAATCTGCTGATGGGCCTGTCACGGTTTCCCGGCAGCGAAGCGAAAGAAGTACCAAGTTTCATCTACGAACTGTTCCCGGTGCTGCTACAAATGAAGCAGCGGCGCGGTGGCGACCTGTCCGGCGGCCAGCAACAGCAACTGGCGATCGGTCGCGCACTGGCCAGTCGCCCGCGTTTGCTGATCCTCGACGAACCCACCGAAGGCATTCAGCCGTCGGTGATCAAGGAGATCGGCGCGGTGATCAAGACACTCGCGGCCCGTGGCGACATGGCGATTTTGCTGGTGGAGCAGTTCTACGATTTCGCCGCGGAGCTGGCCGATCAGTACCTGGTGATGTCCCGGGGCGAGATCGTGCAGCAGGGTCGCGGTGAAAATATGGAGGCCGAGGGTGTACGAGGTCTGGTAACGATTTAATCTGTAGCTTCCTAACGATAATTACAAACCATGAATCTAGCGCTTCCCACTGCCCTGTTTACCCCAAGCTGGCACGCCGAGCTGGAGCTGGCCTACGCCCGCTTCGGCGACTGCACGCGCCCGGTTCAACGTCGCCACCTCGGCCCGCTGCGGGTGCAAAAGCACCTGTACGCCGAAGGCCCTCAGGTCTGCCAGCACATTATCGTCCACCCACCGGGCGGGATCGCCGGCGGTGACCGGCTGAACATCAGCGCCCGCGTCGAACCGCACGCCTGGGCGCAGATCACCAGCCCCGGCGCGGCCAAGTGGTATCGCGCGGCGGGGCCGGCGTATCAGCAACTCGATCTGAAAGTGGCGGCTGGCGCGACGCTCGAATGGCTGCCGCAGGAAACCATCGTCTACAGCGCCGCCCAGGCGCAACTCACGACCTCGATCGAGCTTGAGGGCGATGCGCGGCTGTTCTACTGGGACGTGGTGGCGCTGGGTCGCCCGGCCAGCGGCGAGCGTTTCGACCTCGGACATTTTCAGGCGCACCTGGATATTCGCCGCGACGGCCGCTTGCTCTGGCACGAGCGCCAGCGTATCAGCGGCAATGACGGCCTGCTCGACTCGCCCATCGGCCTGGATGGCAATCCGGTGTTTGCGACGCTGCTGGTCACCGGAGAAATCGATGCCGAACTGCTGGAGCGTTGTCGATCGCTGGGCCATGAGGTGCGCGGCGATCTGACCCAACTGCCAGGGTTGCTCGTCGCCCGCTGCCTGGCGAGCGAGGCGCTGCTGGCCCGCGCCTGGCTGATCGACCTGTGGCGCCTGCTGCGCCCGGCCTTGCTCGGCCGCGAGGCCCAGCCACCCCGAATCTGGAACACCTGAAATGCATTCCAATGTGGGAGCGAGCCTGCTCGCGAAAGCGCTGTATCAGTCACCTCAAATATTGATTGGGCCGACGCCTTCGCGAGCAGGCTCGCTCCCACAGAGATCTGTGCCAACAGTCCCGACTCTTTTCAATCTGCCCTGATGGATACCCACAATGGACCTGACCCCACGCGAAAAAGACAAGTTGCTGATATTCACCGCCGGCCTCGTCGCCGAGCGCCGCCTGGCGCGCGGTGTGAAACTCAATTACCCGGAAGCCATGGCCTTCATCTCTGCAGCGCTGCTTGAAGGCGCACGGGATGGCCAGACCGTGGCCGAACTGATGCACTACGGCACTACCCTGCTGAGCCGCGAGCAGGTGATGGAAGGCATCCCGGAAATGATCCCGGAGATCCAGGTCGAAGCAACGTTCCCCGACGGCACCAAACTGGTCACCGTCCACCAGCCCATCGTCTGAGGCCGCGCCATGACCTACACCCTGCGAGATGCCCTGCACGCCGACCTGCCGGCGATCCGCGACATCTACAACGACGCAGTACTCAACACCACCGCGATCTGGAACGAATCGGCGGTCGACCTCGGCAACCGCCAGGCCTGGTTCAGCGCCCGCCAGGCCCAGGCCTACCCGATTCTGGTGATCGTCGACACCGCCAACTGCGTGCTCGGCTACGCTTCGTTTGGCGACTGGCGACCGTTCGACGGGTTTCGCCATACCGTCGAGCACTCGGTCTACGTGCGCAGCGACCAGCGCGGCAATGGTCTTGGTCCGAAATTGATGAGCGCACTGATCGAACGGGCGAAAGCCTGCGACAAGCACGTGATGGTCGCCGCAATCGAGAGTGGCAACGCCGCTTCCATTCGTCTGCATGAGCGCGCCGGTTTCAGCGTCACCGGGCAGATGCCGCAGGTCGGCACCAAGTTCGGCCGCTGGCTCGACCTGACGTTCATGCAACTGATCCTCAACCCTGGCGCGGAGCCGCCTGCAGCCAACAAGGAGTGACACCGATGAACGCCGCCCAACTGCGACGGGTCAATGCGGAAAGTTTTGCGCACTATCGTCAGGGCCTGATTGATCTGCTGCTCGACGCCGTAGGCTATGGCGCCAGCGTCGGTTTCATGGCCGACCTCGATGCCGCGCAGGCCCGCGCCTATTTCGATGATGTGCAGCAACAAGTGAACAAGGGCAGCGTGTTGCTCTGGGTGGTGGTCAAGGACGAACAGGTGCAGGCCAGTGTGCAACTGGGCCTGTGCCAGAAGGCCAATGGTCTCAATCGCGCCGAAGTGCAAAAACTGCTGGTGCGCGAACAGGCGCGCCGGCGCGGCCTGGGCCAGCAATTGATGAGTGCGCTGGAACTTGAGGCAGCCAAGCACAAGCGCGGCATGCTCTACCTCGACACCGAGGCCGGCTCCCCCGCCGAGGATTTCTACAAGGCCCTGGGTTACACCCGAGCCGGCGAAATCCCCGACTACGCCTGCGACCCGCACGGCACCTATCGACCGACCGCCCTCTATTACAAGATTCTGCAAGGAGCCCGGCCATGATTCCCGGCCAGTACCAGATCCAGCCCGGCGACATCGAACTGAATGTCGGCCGCCGCACCGTCAGCCTGAAAGTCGCCAACAGCGGCGACCGGCCGATCCAGGTCGGTTCGCACTATCACTTCTTCGAAACCAACGATGCGCTGACCTTTGATCGCGCCGCCAGCCGTGGCATGCGCCTGAATATTCCGGCCGGAACCGCCGTGCGCTTCGAGCCGGGGCAGAGCCGCGAGGTCGAGCTGGTGGAGTACGCCGGGCATCGGCGGGTGTTCGGCTTTGCCGGGCGGGTCATGGGTGACCTTTAAGTAATGCGGTGTCTGCTCTGGCCCCTTCGCGAGCAAGCCCGCTCCCACATTAAACCGAGTTCCTCCAGCGGGCATCCGATCCCCTGTGGGAGCGAGCCCGCTCGCGAATGTGAGCGCAGCGAACGATCTCAAAACCAATTGAATTCCAAGGCGAACACATGAAGATCTCGCGTCAAGCCTACGCCGACATGTTCGGCCCCACCGTCGGCGACAAGGTGCGCCTGGCGGACACCGAACTGTGGATCGAAGTCGAAAAGGACTTCACCACTTACGGCGAAGAAGTGAAGTTCGGCGGCGGCAAAGTGATTCGCGACGGCCAAGGCCAGAGCCAGTTGCTGGCAGCCGAAGTGGTCGACACGTTGATCACCAACGCGCTGATCATCGACCATTGGGGCATCGTCAAGGCCGACGTCGGCCTCAAGGACGGGCGCATCGCCGCGATCGGCAAGGCCGGCAATCCGGACGTGCAACCGAACGTGACCATCGCCATCGGCGCCAGCACTGAAGTGATTGCCGGTGAAGGCATGATCCTCACCGCCGGCGGCATCGATACGCACATCCACTTCATCTGCCCGCAGCAGATCGAAGAAGCGCTGATGAGCGGTGTCACCACCATGATCGGTGGCGGCACGGGGCCGGCGACCGGCACCAACGCCACCACCTGCACTTCCGGCCCGTGGCACCTGGCGCGCATGCTTCAGGCCGCCGATGCGTTCCCGATGAACATCGGCCTCACCGGCAAGGGCAACGCCAGCCTGCCGGAGCCGTTGATCGAACAGGTCAAGGCCGGCGCCATCGGCCTCAAACTGCACGAAGACTGGGGCACCACCCCGGCGAGCATCGACAACTGCCTGAGCGTCGCCGACCAGTACGACGTGCAGGTGGCAATCCACACCGACACCCTCAACGAATCCGGCTTCGTCGAAACCACCCTCGGCGCGTTCAAGGGCCGCACCATCCACACCTACCACACCGAGGGTGCGGGTGGTGGTCACGCGCCGGACATCATCAAGGCCTGCGGTTTCCCGAACGTATTGCCGAGTTCGACCAACCCGACCCGACCGTTCACCCGCAATACCATCGACGAACACCTCGACATGCTGATGGTCTGCCACCACCTCGACCCGAGCATTGCCGAAGACGTCGCATTCGCCGAAAGCCGCATCCGCCGCGAGACGATTGCCGCCGAGGACATTCTCCACGACCTCGGTGCGTTCTCGATGATCAGCTCCGACAGCCAGGCCATGGGCCGCGTCGGCGAAGTCATCACACGCACCTGGCAGACCGCCGACAAGATGAAAAAGCAGCGCGGCCCGCTGCCACAGGACGGCGAAGGCAACGACAACTTTCGCGCCAAACGCTATATCGCCAAGTACACCATCAACCCGGCGATCACCCATGGCATCAGCCATGAAGTCGGCTCGATCGAAGTTGGCAAATGGGCTGACCTGGTGCTGTGGCGTCCGGCGTTTTTCGGCGTGAAACCGACGCTGATTCTCAAGGGCGGCGCGATTGCCGCCAGCCTCATGGGCGATGCCAACGCGTCGATCCCCACCCCGCAACCCGTGCACTACCGCCCGATGTTCGCCAGCTACGGCGGCTCGCTGCACGCCACCAGCCTGACTTTCATCAGCCAAGCGGCCCTGGAGGCCGGACTGCCGGAGGCGCTGGGCCTGAAGAAGAAAATCGGCGTGGTCAAAGGTTGCCGCGAGGTGCAGAAAACCGACCTGATCCACAACGACTATCTGCCGAACATCGATGTCGACCCGCAGACTTATCAGGTCAAGGCCGACGGTGTGCTTCTGTGGTGTGAACCGGCTGAAACCCTGCCGATGGCCCAGCGCTACTTCCTGTTCTGAGGCGGCCGACACACGGTAAAAGGCCCCGGGCCGGTGCCTTGCGCACAGACCCGGGGCCTTTTTCATGGGTGTGAAAAACCGCCGTTGGATCTGATCGTGTATTTCCCGCCAAAGGGACTACTATTCGATTCGCGCCACCTCTTTTCAGGTACTGCCCATGCGTCTTTCCGAGTTCATCGTGGCCAACATCGACCCTATCGTCGATGAGTGGGAACAGTTTGCCGCGACCATCACGCCGGCCGCCGACTATCTGGATTCAGCCGCGCTGCGTGATCACGCCAGTGCCATTCTGCGGGCCGCTGCCCGCGACATGAACAAGCCGCAGAGTCCTGTCGAACAGGCTGCCAAAGCCAAGGGCGAAGGCCCGGAAAAGACCCCGAGCCTGGACAAGGCCGGCGCCAGTCATGGCGAGCTGCGCCACACCGTGGGTTTCGATCTGGTGCAGATGACCAGCGAATTTCGCCACCTGCGCGCCTGCGTGATCCGCTTGTGGGTCGAGAGTCTCGAATCGTCGGACAAGACTTACTTTCAGGACATGATCCGTTTCAACGAAGCCATCGACGAAGCCCTCGCCGAATCGACCGCCGCCTACGCCGAACAGGTCAATCGCTCGCGGGACATCTTCCTCGCCATTCTCGGCCATGACCTGCGCGCGCCGCTGCAGGCGGTGAGCATGTCCACCGAATTGCTGCTGCGCAAAGCCAGCCTTGAAGGCGATGCCCTGGCCTGCGCCCTGCACATCAAGCGCGGCGCGCGGCACATGGCAGTGATGGTCAGCGACCTGCTGGAGCTGGTGCGCAGCCGTCTGGGTAAAAGCCTGCCGATCGAACCGGCGCCGATGGACCTGGCTGCTGCCGCACGGGCGGCAATTGCTGAAGCCTGCGCCGGCAATCCGGAGTGCGATCCGAAGCTCAAGGTGAACGGCGACACGCGCGGTACCTGGGATGCCGGACGGCTCGATCAGCTCCTGCAAAACCTGATCGGCAATGCGCTGCAGCACGGTGCGAACAATCGCGACGTAACCCTCACACTCAGCGGCGAGGGCGACAGTGTGTGTTTGTCGGTGCATAACTATGGCCCGCCGATTTCCGAAGAAGCCATTGGCACGATTTTCGACCCGTTGGTGCGCAGCGCCGACGAAGAACTCGGGCAGCCGTTGACCAGCCTCGGGTTGGGCCTGTTTATCGTCAAGGAAGTGGTCACCGCGCATGGCGGGACGATCGAAGTCAGCTCGAGCGCGGCTGACGGGACGTTGTTCAGTGTGGTGTTGCCCAGAACGGTTTAAGCAGGCTGACCGCGTTATCGTTCTTCGCGAGCAAGCCCGCTCCCACAGGAGACCGCGATCACATGTGGGAGCGGGCTTGCTCGCGAAGAGGCCCGATCAAGCAACCGATAAACATCAGACAGACTACTCAACCACCAAGCGCCCCAAGCGCTGCCTGAGCATGCGGTTTTCCGCGCGCAACTCATGCACTTCCTCAAGCAGATCGAGCGCCAGGGCGACGCCCTCCCACTCAAGCTCCAGCTCGCGCCGCAACTTGGCGGCGCGCTTGGCCAGACTCAGCTCGTAGTCGGTGAAGCGCCATTCCCGGGGCTGCGCGCCCTGAGGTTCGAGGATGCCGTGTTCGACGATTTCGATCACGTAGACGTCCGATAAATCGGCCGCCTCACAGAATTCTGCCATGTCCAGTTGAACGATCAGGGGGCTGCTCATGATGGGCTACTCCGTCGTCGAATTTAGAAGTTCTCTCGCGGATTGAAGGCGGCTTTCTTTGCCAGCTCCTGCCACAGCGCCTTGACCTCGTCGTCCGAGGTTTTCGGCATCACGGCTTTGAGCTGCACGAACAGATAACCGCGCTCACCGGCCTTGTTTTTCAAGCCATGACCCTTGGCGCGCATGCGCTGGCCATTCTGGCTGCCGGCCGGAACCTTGAGGTTGATCTTGCCGGTCAGGGTCGGCACGGCCACTTCGGCGCCCAGTGCCAGTTCCCACGGCGCCAGCGGCAGGGTGATGATCAGATTGTCGCCTTCGACATCGAATTTCGGGTGCGGCGCAAAGCGAATGGTCAGGTACAGGTCGCCATTGGCCCCGCCACCGATGCCCGGCGCGCCCTGGCCCTTGAGGCGGATACGCTCGCCATCGGTCACGCCCGCCGGGATCTTCACGTTCAGGCTCTTGCTGGTGTTGCTGACGTGTTGGCCGTTGGCGTTGTATTGCGGCACCTGGAAGCTGACTTTCTTCGACTCGTCCGACAGCGTCTCCTCAAGGAAGATCGGCAGTTCCATTTCCACGTCTTGCCCTCGGCGCCCTGCACTGCGTTGTTGCCGACCTTCGCCGCCACCGAAACCGGGGCCGCGATTGCCGAAGATCGAACTGAAGAAGTCCGAGAAGTCGCCGGTGTCACCGCCACCGCCACCAAAGCCGCCACGGCTCTGCCAGCCCGGTGGCCCCTGGAACGGCTGACCGTGCTGGCCGTAGCGACGCAGTTCGTCGTACTCGGCGCGCTTGTCGGCACTTTTCAACGCTTCATAGGCTTCCGAGGCGTCCTTGAACTTGGCCTCGGCGTCTTTTTCCTTGCTGACATCGGGGTGGTATTTGCGCGCCAGCTTGCGATAGGCCGCCTTGATCGCCTTGTCGTCTGCCGTCGGCTCCACGCCGAGTATCTTGTAATAGTCTTTGAAGTCCATCGAAGGAATCACCATCCGTTATCGATTTCGCGCCGATGCCAGCATGCGCCAATGTGCGCACGCCAGGTTGACCGATCTCAAGGTTGTGACCGGGTGGCGCAGCAGAAGTTTATCGGCAGTGGACGGCGGTTCTTGCGACCGCCGGTGGTTCTGCCGGCCCATGCCAGCAAGTTTGGGGCAAAGTCCGCGCTTTCAACCCAGTCTAGTCGCGAAATAGCTGATGACCGGCCTTCGAATCTGGCGCGCACTGACATACACTGCGCGGCCGTTTTTTTGACCGGAACCGAAAGACATGAAAGACGCCTCTCCAGCCCGTGCCTGCGGCATCGACTTCGGCACGTCCAACTCCACCGTCGGCTGGCTGCGCCCCGGCATGGAAACGATGATCGCGCTGGAAGACGACAAGATCACCCTGCCGTCGGTGGTCTTCTTCAACATCGAGGAGCGCCGCCCGGTTTACGGTCGCCTGGCGCTGCACGAGTACCTGGAAGGCTACGAAGGCCGCCTGATGCGCTCGCTCAAGAGCCTGCTCGGTTCCAAGCTGATCAAGCACGACACCAGCGTCCTCGGCACGGCGATGCCGTTCAAGGACTTGCTCGGCCTGTTCATCGGCCAACTGAAGAGCCGCGCCGAAACGGCCGCCGGTCGGGAATTCGAACAAGTGGTACTGGGTCGCCCGGTATTTTTCGTCGATGACGATCCGCTGGCCGACCAGGAAGCCGAAGACACCTTGGTGGAAGTGGCGCGCAAGCTCGGCTTCAAGGACGTCTCGTTCCAGTACGAGCCGATTGCCGCAGCCTTCGACTACGAGTCGACCATCGAAAAAGAAGAGCTGGTACTGATCGTCGACATCGGCGGTGGTACGTCCGACTTCTCGCTGGTGCGCCTGTCGCCCGAGCGTCGCGGCATGGACAACCGCCACGACGACATCCTCGCCACCGGCGGCGTGCATATCGGCGGTACCGACTTCGATAAACAGCTGAGCCTGCAAGGCCTGATGCCGCTGTTCGGCTATGGCAGCCGCATGAAGAGCGGCGCCTACATGCCGACCAGCCACCACATGAACCTGGCCACCTGGCACACCATCAACTCGGTGTACTCGCAAAAATCCAGCCTGGCGCTGGGCAGCATGCGCTATGACATCGAGGACACTGGCGGCATCGATCGCCTGTTCAAGCTGATCGAACAGCGCGCCGGGCACTGGCTGGCGATGGAAGTCGAAGAAACCAAGATCCAGCTGACCCACACCGACAGCCGTCATGTGCCGCTGGACCGGATCGAGCCAGGCCTGAGCGTGGAACTGAGCCGCGCCTTGTTCGAATCGTCCATCGACGCGCTGCTTGAGCGCGTGCGTGGCAGCGTCACGCAGTTGTTGAACGACGCGAACGTGGCCGTGGGTCAGGTCGATACAGTGTTCTTCACCGGCGGCTCCAGCGGCATCCCGGCGCTGCGCAACAGCGTCTCGGCAATGCTGCCGAACGCGCGGCACGTGGAAGGCAACATCTTTGGCAGCATCGGCAGCGGTCTGGCGATCGAGGCCATGAAGCGTTATGGCTCGGTGAACTGATCCAGAATGAGCGGTGCGCCCTTCGCGAGCAAGCCCGCTCCCACAGGTTCGGTGTGATCCTGTGGGAGCGGGCTTGCTCGCGACAGCGCCGGCTCAGACGCTACAAAGCCTGGATCAGACCATCCCGCCCAGCTTCAACTCACTCTTCAGATACGCGTAATAAATCGGCCCCGCCACCACTCCCGGCAGACCGAACGCGGCTTCGAACACCAGCATCGCCAGCAGCAACTCCCACGACTTGGCACTGATCTGCCCGCCGACAATGCGCGCGTTGAGGAAGTATTCGAGCTTGTGGATGAAAATCAGATAGCCCAGCGCCGCCACTGCCACCCAGATCGACAGCGACAGGCCGACGATGGTGATCAGCGTGTTCGACATCAGGTTACCGATCACCGGCAGCAGGCCGAGCAGGAAGGTCAGGACGATCAAAGTCTTGGTCAGCGGCAGCTTGATGCCGAACAGCGGCAGGATCACCGCGAGGAAGATCGCGGTGAAGAAGGTGTTCAGCAGGGAAATCTTGATCTGCGCGAAGACGATATTACGGAACGCCTGCACCAGCAGGTGCAAACGGTCGAACAGCGCGGCGGCCAGCGGTTTGCGTTTGGTCAGGTCCGGCACTCGCTGCAGGGCGATGATCGCGCCCAGCACCATGCCGATCAGCAAGGTGACGAACATGTGCGCCGCGTCCTTGCCCACCAGTTGCAGGTCGGCCAGGTGCTTACTCGCCCAGTCGCCAATGGCCACGCGGAATTCGGCGGCGCTGGCAGGCAGGTAACTGTCGAGAAATGGCGGCAGTTGACCGCGAGCGCGATCGACCACGCCCATGAATTTATCGAGCGAGGCGCCGGGATTTTCCGCTTCGTGCAGCAGGAAACTGATGGCCCCGGCAAAAATCAGCGCCAGCACACTGACCACCAGCGTGCCCAGCAGCGCCACCGCCAGCCAGCGCGCGCGCCGGCCTTCGATCAGCCGTTGCAGTTGCGGGGTGAGCATGTTGACCAGCTCGAACACCAGCAGACCGGCCAGCAGGCTGGGCAACAAGCGCAACGGCAACGCCAGCAGCAAACCGCCGCAAATGATGATGCAACTGACCCAAAACACAACATGACGCTCAGAAAACGTTGGCATACAGCCTCAAAACGAACGGCGTAAAAGGATTGGCAGTCTGCCAGCGATCCGGGGTGAGCACTAGAAATATGCAGGGTTTGAGATTGGCGGTGCAGCAGCAGACGCCATCGCGAGCAGGCTCACTCCTACACTTGAAATGCGTTCCCCTGTAGGAGTGAGCCTGCTCGCGATGAGGCCGGCACGCTCACCCACTGATCAGAGAATCATTTTTTCTTCAGGCAATCACTCATGAATGTCTTGCGCGCATCGCCGGTCAGGGCTTTGGTTTTCGCGTCGGCGTTGCAGGTTTTCATTTTTTCCTGCTGCGGGGTCAGGGTCTTGGCGTCGTTGGCGGCAGGCGCAGCCTTGAGGCAGGTGCTCATGAAAGTCTTGCGCTCATCGCCCTTGAGGCTCTTGGCGGTAGCGTCGGCATTGCAGGTGGTCATTTTGTTCTGTTGCGCCGTGGCGGCGAAACCCTGGGAACACAGGAGCAGACCGATCATCAACAAAGGGACACGCAACATCTTCATGGAGTTTTCTCCTTGTCGCCGCACCGATGGATGCGGCCTCCGCTGAAGTGTAGCCAAATCTTGTTACACCTTCCTGCCTTCCAGGTGGCTGCGACGATACTGCTCCGGCGTGCACCCCGCCTGCCGGGCAAACATGGCAATGAACGCCGAGCCGCTGCTGTAACCCAGGTCGAAGGCGATCTCCTGCACGCTCCGGGTACTTTCCAGTGCTTCGATCGCTGCCAGATAACGCAGGCGCTGGCGCCATTCGCCAAAACTCATCCCCAGCTCGCGCACAAACTGCCGGGCCAGCGTGCGCTCACTGACGTGCACCTGCGCCGCCCAGTGCGCCAGCGGCTGATTGCTCCCGGGGTCGGCCTGCAGCGCGTCGAGGATCGCCAGCAACCCGGGATGGCTCGCATACGGCAGATAGCATTCATGCACCGGCGCCTGTTGCAGCTGATCGACCAGCACCTGGGCCAGGCGCTGGTCGGCAGCGAGTTCGGGGATTTTCACGTCACGGGCGGCGAAGTCCTTGAGAATCGCCTTGAGGATGTCGCTGATCGCCAGCGTGCAGGCCCGTGCCGGCAGATCGACACAGACCTTGGGATCGAGGCACACCGCGCGATAATTGACCGGCTGGTGGCTGTAGAAGCTGTGCTCGACCTGCGGCGGCACCCACACCGCATATTGCGGCGGCGACATGAAGCGGCTGCCGTCGACGTCCATGTGCAGCACACCGTGGGCCGCATACTCCAGCGTGCCCCACGGATGACGGTGCGGCGCGGCGTATTCATGAGTGTTGAAGTCGGCGTAGCGGAAGTACACCGCTGACGGCAGTTCGCTGAAATCCAGCAGATCGATGTGTTTACTGTTCATGCTGTCCGGTTTCAGAGGCAGGTTGTCTGGTTCGCAGTATAGGGCTGCATCCAGACAGGGGATAATCACCGTTCATCAACGTTCTGGTTTTAACCCATGCAATACGCGTTTCCCCTGCTGGCGATTTTCATCTGGGCCGGCAATACCGTGATCAACAAACTGGCCGTCGGGGCGATTTTCCCCGCCGAGATCGGTTTCTACCGCTGGCTGCTGGCCGGCCTGCTGTTCACCCCCTTCATGCTCAAGGCAGTGTTCGCGCACTGGCCGCAGATTCGCCCGAACCTGGGCAAGATCTTCATCCTCGGCGTGCTGGGCATGGCGGTCTATCAAAGCCTGGCCTACTTCGCCGCAACCCTGACCACAGCAACCAACATGGGCATCATTCTGTCGCTGATGCCGCTGATGTCCCTGGCCATGGCGATCATCAGCCTCGGCCAGCGCCTGACCGCCGGTGCATTGTTCGGCGCGGTGCTGTCGTTCGCCGGCGTACTGGTGGTGGTGTCGTCCGGCAGCCTCGGCGCCTTGCTGCAACACGGGGTGAACATGGGCGATGCGATGATGTTGATCGCCACCCTGGCCTATGCGATCTACAGCACCTTGCTGAAAAAATGGCAGTTGCGCCTGCCGCCGCTGGTGTTGCTGTACCTGCAGGTGCTGGTGGCGATTGTGGTGCTGTTTCCGCTGTATGCCGCTTCGCCGAAAACCGGCCTGACCCTGCAGAATATTCCACTGGTGTTGTATGCGTGCCTGCTGGCGTCGATGCTCGCGCCGCTGGCGTGGATGCAGGCTGTGCAGCGCCTGGGACCGAGCCGCACGACGTTGTTTTTCAACCTGCTGCCGCTGATTACCGCGCTGATTGCCGCGGTGGTGTTGAAGGAAGAGTTGGCGATGTATCACCTGGTCGGTGGTCTGCTGACGTTGGGCGGGGTGATTCTTTCCGAGCGCTGGACCACGGTGTTGGGCCGCAAACTCAGCGTCGCCTGATCTGGCCTCTTCGCGAGCAGGCTCGCTCCCACATTCGACCGAGTTCCAACAGGTGGAATGCGGACAACTGTAGGAACAGGCTTGCTCCCACAGGGGAACGCATTCCAAATGTGGGAGCGAGCCTGCTCGCGAAGAACGATAACGCGGTGTAACTGACCTTCACACGCCGGCAGCCTTGAGCCGCGCCGCATGCTCGACAAACAACCGCACCGGGTCCGCACCCTTGCCCACCAGCCCCAGCGACTGGTTGACGATGTCAAAGTGATCCAGCGGATAGTCGTCGCCAATCACCGTGCCCAGGTGCGAGCTGTACCGCCCGACCATCCCATCACACTGCCCTGGCTCGCGCACGAAGGTTTTCGCGAACAGCCGACAACTGCGGTTGGTGCCATCAAACAGGTTGCCGCCGCGATCGGTCTTGCCGGGTTGCAACGTGCCCGACCACGAGTAATACCGCACGCCGTTGACCTCTTCCGGCCCGTGTCCGCCCCAGGTCTCGGGCAGGCCCTGTGGATAACGCTGATTGAACAGCGCCACACCCTCGTGGGTCAGCGATTGGTGCGAAGCGTGGATATCCACCGGCAGTTTCGGCCCGTGGTAACCGGTTTCCAGCACCGCCATCAGCCAGCCGACAAAACGCAGCAGGGCCTCAAGCAGGCGCCCTTTGGCGCTGTCCGCCGGGTAGTGTTTTTGCAGATAGTCAGCCAGTTCCGAACCGTGATTGGGCCCGGCCACCGAGGTCACCGACGCGACCAGATCCGGTCGCCTGGCAGCGGCATAACGGGCGGTCAACGAACCCTGACTGTGGCCGAACAGATTGACCTTGGCCGCGCCGGTCTCGCGCAGAATCTCGTCGATCCGCGCCAGCAACTGCTCGCCGCGCACTTCGGTGGAATGCAGCGGCGACACCTGCACCGCGATCACCGTCGCACCACCGCGGCGCAACGCCTTGATGATCCCGTACCAGTACGGGTACAGCAGCAGCCGGATAAAGCCGAGCATGCCCGGCACCAGCACCAATGGATAACGTGTCGCCGTACCTTGTGACATGGGCAAACATCCTTGTGGTCGCTGAGTGGATGCCAGACGTGCAAAACGCCCGCCAAGCATCCTCCTCGATGATGACAACGCCACGACCAGCCTACTTCAGCCCCACCACCCCCGCCACAATCAGCCCCACCGATAGCAGTTTGACCAGGGTCAGGCTTTCGCCGAGCAGGGCAAAACCGAGAAACACCGTGCCCAACGAGCCGATCGCCGTCCAGATCGGGTAGGCGACGCTCACCGGCAACTCGCGCATCGCCAACGTCAGGAAGCAGATCCCGCCAATCGCCGCCACCACAGTGATCAATGACGGCCACAAGCGGGTGAAGCCTTCGGCGTACTTCATGCTCATGGCGAACGAGACTTCGAACCCGGCGGCGATCAGCAGGAACAGCCAGGCCATCTAGAACACCCGGGCGAGGTCGAGCAAACACTGCTCGGCCTCGGCCACCGACACCGCGAAGGTGCGTTCCGCCGACTCTTCACCCTCGGCCGCGACCACGCTGACGTCGTTGATGCCGACAAACCCCAGCGCGGTGCGCAGCCACGGATCGGCGTGATTCAGTGCTTCCAGTTCACCGCCGGGGCCGAAACCGGACCCGCCGCGACTGGTGACGATCAGTGCTTTCTTGCCTTGCAGCAGCGGTGTGTACTGGGCCACGCCGTTGTCGAGGGTGTGATCGAAGGTCAGGCCCAGGCGCACGATCTGATCGACCCAGGCCTTGAGGCCACTGGGCACGCTGAAGTTGTACATCGGCGTGGAAATCAGCAGCAGGTCATGTTCCAACAACTCGCCGACCAGTTGATCGCTGAGCGCCAGATCCGCCTGCATCGACAACGGCCGCGCTTGCGGTTGCGGGTAGAACGCCGCCGCCACGAATGCCTCGTTGACTGCCGGAATGAGTGCCCGTCCGACTTCGCGACGGGTGACCTGCGCCTGTGGGTGGCGCACTTGCCAGGCACTGAGGAAGCTTTCCGCCAGGCGCCGTGAGTGTGAACGGTCACCGCGTGGGCTGGCATGAATCGCAAGAATCTTGCTCATCTGAAACTCCTTGAGACTAGACTTGAGTGGTGTGTAGCGCCAGATTGCTGGCAGATCAGCACAGCCTCAAATGAGTAAAAATCAGTCTGGATGAATCTATTTCATCCATGGAGTTTTCAAATGTTCGCTTCGTTGCCGCTGACCGCCTTGCGCGCCTTCGAGTCCGCCTCGCGCCTGCTGAGTTTCAAGGCTGCCGCTGAAGAGTTGTCGGTCACGCCCACGGCCATTTCCCATCAGATCCGTTCGCTGGAAGACTGGCTCGGCGTGGCGCTGTTCGAACGCTTGCCGCGTCAGGTGCGCCTGACCGAGGGCGGTGAGCGGCTGTTTCGCAGCCTGCACGGCGCACTGCTGGAAGTCGCGCAGAGCGTCGACACCCTGCGCCCGCACCGCAGCGGCAGCAGCCTGACGCTGTCGACCACCGCCGCGTTTGCCGCGCTGTGGCTGGTGCCGCGCCTCGGGCGTTTTTATGCACAACACCCGAACATCAACGTGCGGCTCGACACCCACTGCGAAGTCATCGACCTGCATCAGGACGCCAGCGTCGATCTGGTGCTGCGCTACAGCCTCGACGACTACCCCACTCTCTACGGCTTGTGCCTGTTCGATGAGTCGTTCGGCGTATATGGCTCGCCGGAGCAGGTGGCGCTGGCCGCCCGGCGCACGCCGGCGCTGATCAGCGTGCGGTGGCACAACTCAAAGCTATATGCCCATGGCTGGGAGGCGTGGTGCGCCAAATCCGGCGAACACTGGCTCAAGCAGCAACCGGCGGTCCGAGAATACGACGAGGAGCATTACGCCCTGCAAGCAGCGATTGCCGGGCAAGGCCTGGTGCTGGCGAGCAATATTCTGGTCTCGCAAAGCGTCGCCAGTGGCTTGCTGGTGCCGTACAAGGGCCAGGCGCAGGTCGATGGCGCGGGCTATAGCGCACTGTGCGTGCCGGGGCGCGAGCGGCATCCGCCGGTGCGGGCATTTTTTACCTGGTTGCGTGAGGAAGCGCAGTTGTCCGGGCTGACGCCAAGGTCGCCCGAAATCTCATAAAACTTTTTGCATCGCGCATGACTCACAACTTGGGTACGCGATCACGCCTGTAGAGCGTGGCGCCCATTGGATTAGCCTCCTGGAGATCGAAATGAGCGATGACCTGCATTTGTCTGATGTACAAACCCTGCGCGCACGCGCACGGCAACACGTCGAGAACGGCGCGGTAACCGAGAGCTACAGCGCCAACCGTGAGGAAGTGCTGCGCTTGCTCAATGAATCGCTGGCCACCGAGCTTGTCTGCGTACTGCGCTACAAGCGTCACTACTTCATGGCTAACGGCCTGAAGGCCAATGTGGCGGCTGACGAATTCCTCGAACACGCCACCCAGGAAGCGCAACACGCCGACCGTCTGGCCGAGCGCATCGTGCAACTGGGCGGTGAGCCGGAGTTCAACCCGGACCTGCTGTCGAAAATGTCCCATGCCCAGTACGTGGCCGGGAACACCTTGAAGGAAATGGTCTACGAAGACCTGGTGGCGGAGCGGATTGCGATCGACAGCTACCGCGAGATCATTCAGTACATCGGCGAAAAAGACCCGACCACCCGACGCATCTTCGAAGACATCCTGGCGCAGGAAGAAGAGCATGCCGATGACATGGCCGACATTCTGAAAGACCTGTAAGCCATTCAAAACCGCCTTCGCGAGCAAGCCCGCTCCCACCCTCGGCCGTATTTATCCAGATGAAATACGGTCGAGGGTGGGAGCGGGCTTGCTCGCGACGGGGCCCTGTCAGTCACCGATCACTTTGTAGGCTTGACGGTGACGGGCGCCTTGCCCGCCTTCATCTGTTGCAGCAACGGCGCACACTGATTCGGCTCACCACCACTCGGCGCCACCAGCGCCAGCAGCCCCGCCGCCGGCGCAGCGATCACGCCTAACGCGACCATTCCCGCCCCGCGCAGCAACAGCGGCACCGCCTTCACCCCAGCATCGGGCTTGATGAACTTGCCGCGCACGTACAACGGCGAGCGCAGGGAAATCAAACGCCAGCCCTTGGATTCCGGGGTCACGGTCAGGTCCAGTTGCTCGGTGGCCATATTCGCCGTGCCGTCGATATAGATGATCGCGTTCTCGGTATCGAAGACAAACAGGCGTGTGGTCGCCAGGCCAGTCTTGATGTCGAAATCCGCTGCGGCGCAATTGATCTTCACTTCCTTGTCGCCAAAGATCTTGCCGACCACGTAGTTGCCGACGTTGAGCCCCGCCAGTTCCATCAGCTCACGGCTGATCGCACCGTCGTTGATCAGCATCTTCAGGTTGCCATTGGCACCGCCCAGCAGTTGGGCGACGGAGTTGCCGCGACCACTGATGTCGGCATCGCCATTGAGCTCACCGAAGCTGGTTTTCATCGGTTCGAAGGTCGGGAACAACTGCTTGAGCTTGAAGCCGCGCGCGGTCAGTCTGGCCCGGCCCTCCAGCGGCTCGGTACGGCCGTTGAGGCGAATCTGCGCATCCAGATTGCCGCCGGCCACGCCAAAGCGCAGCGGCTCGAGGCTGAGTTCGCCGTCGGTGAGTTTCAGGTGGGTGTAAAGGTCAGTGAACGGCAGTTTTTCGCTGTGCACGATGCGCTTGCCGGTGAACTCGACGTCGGCGTCCATCGCGCGCCAGCGGTCGGTCTTGAACTCCTCGACCGGCAGCACTTTGTCCGTCGGCTGTTTGCTCTCGCCACCGCGGGCCTTTTGCTTGTCGTTGGAGTCGGCACCGATCAGCGGCGCGAGGTCAGCGAACAGCAGTTGATTGGACAGCAACGCACCGCTGAGTTTTGGCCGTGGCTGGCTGGCGACGTAGGTCAGGTCACCGTGAATGTCACTGCCACCGATCTTGCCGTTGAACTGCTCATAGGTGAATCTGGCACCTGCGGCGTCATGCAACTTGGCGATCAAGTGACCGTCGGTGGAATACGGCGGCGTGTCCGGCAGCGTCACCCCGGTCAGCGGATAGAGGTTGCCAAGGCTGGCGCCGGCCAGTTTCAGACGTAGATCGAGGGCGCCGAGGTTGAGCGGGTCAGTCAGGGTGCCGGCCAGTTCAATGCTGGTGGCACCGATCTTCGCCTGGGCCTGCAGCGGGAACGGTTTGTTCGCGTCCTGCAGCGCCAACAGCCCGCCGATCTTGCCCTGGCCGGTGAGATTCTGACCGTGGTACTGACCTTTGACCTTCAGCGCAAAGGCATAGTCCTGTGGCGCGGCGCCCTTGTCCTGCGCGGTCTTCGCGGCCTTGTCACCGACGATCTCGCTGAACGGAATCGGCTTGCCCAGCGGATCGATCACCACGTCCAGATTGGTCTTCAGCGTCTGGTCGTCCAGCGTGACGTGGCCCTTGTCGAAGCCAATCGCACCGATGTCCACCACCCAACTGGACGGCTCGGCATTCGGGTCCTTCGGATCGAACTTGAACGTCCAGTTGGCGCGGCCATCGGCCAGGCGTTGCAGTTGCGCGTTGGGCTCGGTCAGGTCGATGCGCGGGATCGTCACTCGCTGCGCCAGCAGTGCCAGTGGCGAGATACGCAGTTCCACGCGCTTGAGCGTGACCATCTGCGGCTGCCTGGACCAATCGGGATTGCCCAGCGTCAAGTCTTCAGCCACCACGTGCGGCCATGGCACCCAGGCCCGCCAGCCCCCTTCGTCCGGCTCGCGCTGCCAGAGCACCGCGAGGTTGCCGTTGATGGCAAACGGTCGATGCAGTTCTTCCGAGACTTTGGCGTTGAGCGGCGGTTTGATCCGGTTCCAATCGAAGAACACGATGATCAGAACCATCACCGCCAGCAGCAGTACGAGAGTAGCGAAGGTCCAACTGAAGATTTTTCCGGTGCGCGTCATGCACAAGACTCCTGATGACGACCGCACGCCGACTTCGCGACGCACAGCTGAAACGGTGGGCCAAAGCGGCCCTCATGAAATCTACGACTGACAAACAGTGCGCAGGTTTAATCGGAATATAGATTCCAGGGCAAAAAATCGCCCGAATGCTGACCGATTGGTCGAACAGCGTTACCGCCACCCGCACATTTGCGAGGCGCGAGTGAGTCGAAAATACCCACTGCGGTGCAAAACCACCGTCCGCAAACGCCCGAGCTAGAGCGCCTCGGCAGAACAATCAATTCTGTTGATTATTACCATTGCGTTTATGAACTTTTATATCGACTTATCGAGAGTAGCATTGGCTTCGTACCCACTTTATCGCCCTCCCAAGGAGCAACCCATCATGAAACGCCAATTACTGCTCAGCCTTACCCTGTCGATGCTAGCCAGCACGGCTTTCGCCCTGCCCGCTGCCGATCAGGCTACCCCACAAGTGAAATCGAACCACTCGGTGTTCAGCCAGACTGTTGCTGCTGACGGTGGCGACCGCACTCCTCAAGGTCAGACCCTGGCTGAAAACGGCCGTAATCGCCTGGAAGAAAAAGGCCTGGTACAAGATGGCTACGACAAGACTCCACAAGGTCAAGCTGTAGCAGAAGGTGGCCGTGATCGCCTCGAAGAGAAAGGTCTGGTTCAAGACGGCTATGACAAGACTCCACAAGGTCAGGCCCTGGCTTCCGACGGCTACGACAAAACCCCACAAGGTCAGACCCTGGCTTCCGACGGCTACGACAAAACCCCACAAGGCCAGACCCTGGCTTCCGACGGCTACGACAAAACCCCACAAGGTCAAACGCTGGCCGAAGGCGGTGGTGACCGTGTGATCGAACGCAACAGCGCCTTGAGCTAAGCCCGTGGCGGCCTGGAAAAAAGCCCAATCAGCCGATTGGGCTTTTGACTTTTTAAGCCCCGGCCCATCGCAAAACCGTATTTCCCCTCGCTGACGCTCCCCTGCCGTTCGACGCCGACAAAGCCGATTTGCTAGAGTGCGGCGCTTGTCCCGCTCAAGAAAACGCCATTGCGATGCTGCCCCGCGCCGAACAGAAACAACAGACCCGCAATGCCCTGATGGACGCTGCCCGCCATTTGATGGAAAGCGGCCGAGGATTCGGCAGCCTGAGCCTGCGCGAAGTGACCAAGACCGCCGGCATCGTGCCCACCGGTTTCTATCGGCACTTTGCCGACATGGACGAGCTGGGCCTGGTGTTGGTCAGTGAAGTCGGCCAGACCTTCCGCGAGACCATCCGCCTGGTGCGCCACAACGAATTCGTCATGGGCGGCATCATCGATGCCTCGGTGCGGATCTTTCTCGACGTGGTCAGCGCCAACCGCTCGCAATTCCTCTTTCTCGCTCGCGAGCAGTACGGCGGCTCGCTGCCGGTGCGCCAGGCGATTGGCCGTCTGCGCGAGAACATCAGCGCCGACCTCGCGGCCGACCTGACGCTGATGCCCAAGCTGCAACATCTGGACGCTGCCGGCCTGAGCGTGATGGCCGACCTGATCGTCAAATCGGTGTTCGCCACCCTGCCGGACATCATCGACCCGCCCGCCGAAGCCCTGCCGGAACATCTGACGCCGCAGGCGAAGATCACCCAGCAACTGCGCTTCATCTTTATCGGCCTCAAGCACTGGCAAGGGCTGGGCAGCACCGAGTAATCCCCTCTTCCCCAATACACCACAAATCCCCTGTAGGAGTGAGCCTGCTCGCGATAGCGGTCTTCCAGTTAATTGATTGCCGACTGGTAAACCGCTATCGCGAGCAGGCTCACTCCTACATTGTTTTGCGCGGTCGCCACAAATTGGTGCATGTAAAAATCTTCACGCACCAAAACCTTCCAAAATTCTGCAACATCTTGAAACATCCACTACGCTCCGACAGGGATTTCCTACATCTCGTCCGGTTGGCAAGCCCCTTGCTCTAGCCCTCCCTACAAGTCCATTGCTGGAAGCTTTCCGATGCTGGTGATTCATCGCAGAATCGACCCTCAACCTGTCTGGTCCGCCGAGTTGCACCTGACCTTCGAAGCACGTAGCAAAAGCCGTCTGCGCTGTTTCAGTGCCGATGGCGAAGACGTCGGGTTGTTTCTGGAGCGCGGTCAGCCGCCGTTATATGACGGCGAATGCCTGCAGGCCGAGGACGGCCGCATCGTTCGCGTCTGCGCCCGCCCCGAACAACTGCTGCACGTCACCTGCGCCAATGCCTTTGAACTGACCCGCGCCGCCTATCACTTGGGCAACCGCCACGTTGCGCTGCAAGTGGGCGATGGCTGGCTGCGCCTGCTCGACGACTATGTGCTCAAGGCCATGCTTGAACAGCTCGGCGCGCAGGTCGAGGCGATTGAAGCGCCGTTCCAGCCGGAACATGGCGCCTACGGCGGTGGCCATCACCATTCGCGGCACGGCGACGAAGACTTCAACTACGCGCCCAAACTCCATCAGTTCGGCGTACGCCTGTGAATCCGGCCTGGGCGCTGCTGCGCCTGGCCAGTCCGCAATTGCCGATTGGCGGCTACAGCTATTCGCAAGGCCTGGAAATGGCGGTGGATAACGGCCGCGTGAACAACCCGGACAGCGCCCGCCGCTGGATCAGCGATCAGTTGCTGCTCAACCTTGCCCGTTTCGAAGCGCCGCTGTTGCTCGCCCATTGTCAGGCGGCGGCCGAGGAAAACTGGGATGAACTGCTGCGCATCTGCGAAACCCACCGCGCCAGCCGCGAGACCCGCGAGTTGCATCTGGAGAGCCGGCAGATGGGTTACTCGTTGCAGCAATTGCTCAACGGTTTGCCGGAACTCGACGCACCGGCCAGGACCTTTCTCGAGCGATGCGCCGAGCCGCATCTGGCCCTCGGCTGGGCACTCGCCGCTCGCGCCTGGGGCATCAGCCCGCAGGACGCCCTCGCGGCGTGGCTGTGGAGCTGGCTGGAAAACCAGCTCGCCGTCTTGATGAAAACCCTGCCGCTGGGCCAGCAAGCCGCCCAGCGCCTGACCAGCGAACTGCTGCCACTGCTGCAACAGGCGCAGCAGGACGCCACCCGCATCAATCCCGAACACCTGGGCAGCGCCGCGTTTGGCCTGTCCCTGGCGTGCATGGCGCATGAGCGCCAGTACAGCCGCCTGTTCCGTTCCTAGGGCCTGTCATCTTGGAGAAGCACATGAACACACAACCCCTGCGCGTCGGCATCGGCGGTCCGGTCGGTTCCGGCAAGACCGCATTGACCCTGGCCCTGTGCCTGGCGTTGCGCGAACGCTACAACCTGGCCGTCGTCACCAACGACATCTACACCCGCGAAGACGCCGATTTTCTGGTGCGCAACGAAGCGCTGGCACCTGAACGGATCATCGGCGTGGAAACCGGTGGCTGCCCGCACACGGCGATTCGCGAAGACGCCTCGATCAACCTCGAAGCAGTCGATCAACTGAACCGGCGCTTTCCGGGGCTGGACCTGATTCTGGTGGAGTCCGGCGGCGACAACCTGTCGGCAACGTTCAGCCCGGAACTGTCTGACCTGACCATCTACGTGATCGACGTCTCGGCCGGTGACAAACTCCCGCGCAAAGGTGGGCCCGGTATCTGCAAGTCGGACCTGCTGGTGATCAACAAAATTGACCTGGCACCGCTGGTCGGCGCTTCGCTGGAAATGATGGATAGCGACACCAAGCGCATGCGCAACGGCAAGCCATTTGTCTTCAGCAACCAGAAGACCGGCCAGGGCCTGGACGAGATCATCGCCTTCATCGAGCGCCAGGGCCTGCTGAACGCCGCCTGACTTATTGACCAACAAGGAAGCTTATCCATGACACTCAAACGCATTCTCGGCGCCGTGGCGCTGCTGCTGACCCCGGCACTGGCCTTCGCCCACCCGGGCCACGGCGACAGCGGTCTGGTCGCCGGTATCAGCCACCCGATCGGCGGCCTCGACCACTTGCTGGCGATGGTCGCGGTCGGCCTGTGGGCGGCGCAGCAGCAAGGGGCCGCGCGTTGGGCGCTGCCGTGCACGTTTGTCGGCACTATGCTGATCGGCGGGATGCTCGGGTTCGAAGGGCTGGAGCTGCCGGCGCTGGAAAGCGGGATCGCCGCGTCCGTGCTGGCGCTGGGTCTGGCGGTGGCGCTGGCCGTGCGTCCGCCGCTGGTGATGGCGGTGGCCGCGACGGCGCTGTTTGCGTTGTTCCATGGTGTGGCGCATGGCCTGGAGTTGCCGGACATGACCAGCCCTTGGGCGTATGCCGCCGGTTTCGTGGCTGCGACTGCTGCGTTGCATGCGGCGGGTTATGCGGTTGTTCGCGTCCTCCCACAGGCTGCCGCGCCGCTGGTGCGACTGGCGGGTGCTGCTTCGGCAGTGACTGGCGCGTGGTTGCTGGCCGGTTGATCTCTATCGCCTGAACTGCCCCTTCGCAAGCAAGCCCGCTCTCACAGGTTTTGTGTACGCTGCAAATCCACTGGGGGAGCGGGCTTGCTCGCCAAGGCGGACTGACAGACACCGCGTCTCATCAGGCCGCCGCTCTGCTACCATGTCGCGCAATCGCCCCAGCCGTGACGACGTCCGCCAATGCCCCATGCTTCCCGCTCCACCTCCCTGCCTGAATTGACCGCCCTGTTCAGCGACGTGCAACAGCACTTTCTGAACGTGATCGTGCCGCTCTGGCAAGGCCCGGGCTGGAACGCCGACATGGCGCTGCCCTACGAAGCACTGGACGCCGCCCACCAGCCGCTGCCGCCACAACGCTATCGAGCGATGGCCTGCGCACGGCAGCTATATCTGTTTTCCAGCCTGATCGGGGTTGTGGATAACGCCGATGTGCGCGCCGCCGCACTGTTCCGCTCGCTGCAACGGCACTTCCACGATGCCGAGCACGGTGGCTGGTTCTACAGCATCGATGCGCAGGGCCAGCCGCTGGATCAACGCAAAGACCTCTACACCCACGCCTTCATCCTGTTCGCTTGCGCACATTACTGGGCCAAGTCCGGCGAGGCACTGGTGGAATCCACGCTCAACGCCGCACTGGAAGTTATCGCCCAACGCTTTGCCACCGGCGATGGCTTGTACGAAGCCTGCCTGGACCGCGACTGGAGCAGCCTGCAAACCGGCCCGTTGCAAAACCCGCTGATGCACCTGGCCGAAGCATTCCTCGCCACCCTTGCCGTGCGCGAAGATGCGCAGACGCAGCAAGCATTGGTCGAGTTATGCACAGCCATGCACAAACACTTCGTCGACCCGCAAGACAACGTGCTGATGGAGAAACCGCTGGGCGCTGTGGATAACTGGTACGAACCGGGCCATCAGTTCGAATGGTATTTCCTGCTGGAATCGTCGCCATTGCTGCGCGGCTCGAAACTGCACGCGGCGCTGGACCGGGCATTCGCTTTCACCGAACAGTTCGGCGTAGTACAGCCTTCAGGTGCGGTGCGGGCGATGCTCGATCTGCAACTGGATGGACGGCCGAAGGATTCGACCCAGCGCATCTGGGCTCAGGCGGAATACCTGCGTGCACTGACATTGCGCCCGGGCAGCGAAGCTACGGTGCTGCGCCAGTTGCAAGCGCTGCAGCAGCGGTTTCTGCATGCGGGCGGGTGGCATGAGTGCCGGGATGAGCAGGGTGAAGTCAGCCGCAAGGACATGCCGTCAACGACGCCTTATCACTTGGCGACGTGCTACAGCGGGCTGGCCGACTATCTGCGTTGATTGACAGACAGCTTTCGCGAGCAGGCTCGCTCCCACAGTTGACCTGTGCTGTTCACAAATATTGTGTCCGGCACAATTCCAGTGTGGGAGCGAGCCTGCTTGCGAATAGCCATTACACGGTCTCTAGGCAATCCACTTCTTGTCGCCAGTAAAACTGATGGTCAACCAGCGCGCCGCATCCGGCTCGCCCAACTGCGCCGAAATCTCCTCACGCAGCGCATCCAGCTGACCCACGCTGCTCAGCGCATAATCGGCCGGCAACACCACATGAATCTCGATGAATCGCGCCCGCCCGTGCTTCTGCACGTAGGTCACGTAATCGTCGAAACCATGCTCGACCTTCGCCGCCTCCATCACCTGCCGCACCTGGTCATCCAGCGTGTCCGGGGCGATGCCCAGCACATCGCGCAGCGCCGGGCCAAGGATCTTGAATGCCGGTGGCAACATGGTCAGGGCCAGCACGATCAGGATCAGCGGGTCGACAAACTTCGCCCACTCCCCAAAGCCCTGGGCCTTGAGCAACAGCGCCGCGAGAAAGCTGATCAACAGGCCGACCGAGAGCATCGCGTCCACCAGCCAACTGATGTTGTCGAACTGGATCAGGCTGGACTTGAGTTTGCGATTGCGTCGACGCACGTAGAAGAAGTAGGCGAATTCAACGACGGTGAACACCGCCGCATAAATGATTACCAGCCCCAGTTCGATCTCGCGGCCACCGTTGATGATGCCGAACACACCGTTGAGAAACGCATAGATGGCGATCAACAGCAGGAAGCTGCCCTCGATCAGCAACACCATCGGCTCCAGATGCCAGAAGCCGAACTGGAAGCGATGATTGCTCTCTTTGGCGATCAGCCTGGCGGTGATCAGCATCAGTACTTTGATGAAGGTGGCGATCAGCGAGAAAAAACCATCGAAAAGGATGGATTGCGAACCAGAAATAAAACCGGTGACGATCCCGGCGATCGACACCGCGAACATCAGGATGGTCGATTGTTTGAGCAGCGCCTGCTCACCTCGGTTACTCACGTAGCCTCCTCTAAAAACCCTTGAACCGCGGGGCGCGGTGGGGTTTGTCGGAGATGAGTTTACCTTATTGCCCTATTTTGGCTGATTTGCCCCCTTCGCGAGCAGGCTCGCTCCCACACAGGAATGCATTGCAAAGTGGGAGCGAGCCTGCTCGCGAATGGCCTCAACCCGGTCTCAGGCCTTGTTACGCTCGATGGCAAACCCGGCCCAGGTCTGGCTCACCGGCATCAGCTCGAGGCTGTTGATATTGATGTGCGCCGGCGCATTCATCACCCAGAAGATGGTCTCGGCGATGTCCTGCGGCTGGATCGGCTCGGCCCCGGCGTAAGTGGCGTTGTAACGCTCCTGGTCACCGGCAAAACGCACCAGCGAGAACTCGCTTTCGCACAGACCCGGCTCGATGTTGCTGACGCGCACGCCAGTGCCTTGCAGGTCGCAACGCAGGTTCAGCGAAAACTGTTTAACGAACGCCTTGGTCGCGCCATACACGTGGCTGCCCGGGTAAGGATAGTTACCGGCGATGGAGCCGAGGTTGACGATGCCGGCACCGCGACCATGCGCGATCAGACGCGGCAGCAGCAGACGGGTGCTGTACATCAGGCCTTTGACGTTGGTGTCGACCATGGTGTCCCAGTCGTCGAGGTCGCACTTGGGCGCCGGATCGACGCCCAGCGCCAGCCCGGCGTTGTTGATCAGGCCACGCAGCTTGGCGAAGGATGGCGGCAGATTGGCGATCGCCTCTTCCATCGCCTTGCGATCACGCACATCAAGCACCAGGCCATGCACTTCGGTCTGCTTCGACAACTCGGCGCACAGAGCGCTGAGGCGTTCTTCACGACGGCCGGTCAGCACCAGTTTCCAGCCAGCCTCGGCAAAACGGCGGGCACAGGCTTCACCAAATCCGGACGTCGCGCCGGTGATAAACAGGGTGTTGGACATCGTGTTCTCCTTGCTTCGGCCGCCGGGGCAGCCCCTGGAATAGAAAATCAGCAGGCAGCATGCCCGCCCGCGCTTTCACGGGCAACACCCACAAGCTGTACAAAAAACAACCAACCCTGCCAACCCCACAGCGACCGTGGCCTGTAGCCATGTGCGCGCACCTTATCCACAGTCCCTTCCACAGTTTCCGGGGGCAAGTGGAAACGCGCAAAGCCACGCCACACAAGGCTTTGCGCGGGAAATAGAAAGTTTTTTGCTTGACCCTGAAGCGGCAGTTGTGCCGGGCATGGCATTTTGCACGACCGACCAGTCACCTCAGTGATTGCGCGAGGCCAGTAATTACGGCCCTCAGCGCGGTCTTTCCAGAGTTTAGTCACAGACTTATCCACAGGCTTGCTCACATGGAATCGTCTGTCTGGTCGCGAGTATAAAAAGGTTGACAACGACGGCTTCAGCTCCAGTAAAAACGCCTGATCAAAAAACACTCACCGCCCTGAAAGCCACGTTTCAAAAGGGCTGCAGCCAGCTACTCCCACGTTATTCACAGCCAGCTCCACAGCAAACGGGGACAAGTCAAAACTGTGGAAAAACAGCCATTTGCAGCGTCTATATGTCGCGCTTTGACAGCTTCGGGAATTTGTTTTCCACAATTCTGAAAAATGGCGAAGATCAGAACTTGCGGTGAGTTTGAGATGAAAAAAGCCCCGGGACTTTCGTCGCGGGGCTTGTGGACAACTCAAGAAGCGTCAGTGCCCGCCCAGATAGGCGTTGCGCACCTCCTCGTTCACCAGCAGTTCCTTGCCGGTACCGGTCAGGCGAATCTCGCCGTTGACCATCACATACGCGCGATCCGACAGCTTCAACGCATGGTTGGCGTTCTGTTCGACCAGAAAGATCGTCATCCCGGTTTTCGCCAGTTCGCGCAGCGTTGCGAAGATCTGCTTCACCACGATCGGCGCCAGGCCCAGGCTCGGCTCATCGAGCAGCAACAGCTTTGGCCGACTCATCAATGCCCGGGCAATGGCAAGCATCTGCTGCTCGCCGCCGGACATGGTCATCGCCCGCTGAGTGCGGCGCTCTTCGAGCCGCGGGAACAGCGTGAACATGCGCTGCATGTCCTCCTTGGCATACTTGTCACCAATCGGGATGGTGCCCATCAGCAGGTTTTCCTCGACGGTCATGTCGGGGAACACCCGCCGCCCTTCCGGCGACTGCGCAATGCCGTTGGAGGCGATGTAGTGCGATGACTTGTGGGTAATGTCGACGCCTTGATAAAGGATCTGCCCGCCCGCGGCCCGTGGCTGGCCGAAGATCGACATCAGCAGCGTGGATTTGCCCGCGCCGTTGGAACCGATCAGGCTGACGGTTTCCCCTTCGTTGATCTGCAGCGACACGCCCTTGAGGGCCTGGATCGGACCGTAGAACACGTCGAGGTCTTTGAGTTCGAGGATCGGTCGGGTCATACCAGCTCCTCTTCGTCGGCGCCCAGGTAGGCGGCAATCACCTTCGGATCGTGACGGATTTGCTCGGGGCCGCCCTCGGCGATGACAACGCCGTGATCCAGCACCACGATGTGGTCGGAAATGCTCATTACCATGCCCATGTCGTGTTCGATCAGCACCACGGTCAGATCGTGCTCGTCGCGCAGCAGCCGGATCATCGCGCTCAGCGCTTCGGTTTCCTGAGGGTTGAGGCCGGCGGCCGGTTCGTCGAGGCAGATGATCTGCGGTCGCGTGCACATGGCCCGGGCAATTTCCAGACGGCGTTGCTGGCCGTAGGACAGCTCGCCGGCCAGACGGTTGGCGCAGTCCACCAGATCGACCACTTCCAGCCAGTAGAACGCGCAATCCAGCGCGTCGCTTTCGGCCTTGCGATAGCCCTTGGTGTTGAGGATGCCGGCCAGCATGTTGCGGTTGACCCACATGTGCTGGGCCACCAGCAGGTTTTCCAGCACCGACATTTCCTTGAACAGGCGAATGTTCTGGAACGTCCGGGCCAGGCCAGCACGGTTCACCAGGTGCGTACCGCCGAACATCTTGTAGTACAGGCGACTGAGGAAAGATTTCGGCGAAACGAAATCGGTCGGTTTGAACGACTCGCCCAACAGTTTGATGACGTTGGTCTGCTGGCCGCGCACGTTGAGTTCGATCTTGCCGCCAGAGGCCTTGTAGAAGCCGGTCAGGCAGTTGAACACGGTGGTCTTGCCTGCGCCGTTGGGGCCGATCAGGGCGAAGATCGAGTTGCGTTTGACCTTGAGGCTGACATCGCTCAGGGCCTTGATGCCACCGAAGTGCATCATCAGTTTTTCCACAGAGAGTACGACTTCACTCATGGCGCAGTCCTCTCATAGTGAATGGCACCTTTGCGTGGAGTAACCCCGGTACGGCTGATGCGGATCAGCCCTCGTGGTCGCCAGATCATCATCAACACCATCAGGATGCCGAACAGCAGCACGCGGTATTCAGCGAAGCCGCGCAGCAGTTCCGGGGCAACGGTCAGCACGAACGCCGCGATCACCACGCCGATGGTCGAACCCATACCGCCGAGCACGACGATGGCGAGGATCAGCGCCGATTCGAAGAAGGTGAACGAGGTCGGGTTGACGAAGCCTTGATAGGTGGCGAAGAACACCCCGGCCAGACCGGCTGTCGATGCTCCAATAGTGAACGCCGAGAGTTTGACCAGCACGTGATTGAGGCCCATCGAGCGACAGGCGATTTCGTCTTCACGCAAAGCTTCCCAGGCGCGGCCTACCGGCATCTTCACCAGACGATGCTTGATGTACAGCACGGCCAGCACCACCAGAAACAACACCGCGTAAATGAAGTAATACTTCACGTCCGGGTTGTAGGCGATGCCGAAGAACTCGTGAAACGGCACCCCGCCATCCTTCGCCCGCTTGCCGAACTCCAGACCAAAGAACGTCGGCAGCGGCGCCGGCATGCCGTTCGGGCCACCGGTGAGCGACAGCCAGTTGTTGAGGATCAGGCGAATGATTTCACCGAAGCCCAGGGTCACGATCGCCAGATAGTCACCGTGAAGACGCAACACCGGGAAACCGAGGATGCAGCCGGCAAGACCTGCGGTGATCGCCGCCAGTGGCAGCACGGTCCAGAAGCCCAGCCCGAGGTATTGATAACCCAGCGCCAGACCGTAGGCACCGATGGCGTAGAACGCCACATAACCGAGGTCGAGCAGACCAGCGAGGCCGACCACGATATTGAGCCCCAGCCCCAGCAGCACGTAGATCAGCCCGAGGATGACCACGCCCAACAGATAGGAGTTGGAAACAAACGGCACGATGACCGCAAGCACAATCAGTAACGGGATAATCCAGCGCAGCGAGGACTTGTGATCGGCAGGCAGCACATGCACACCGGAACCGGTGCTCTCGAATCCGTCGAGAATCTTCAGGCCTCTGGGCGTTTGCAGGAACAGGCTGAGGACAAAGCGGCCAATCATGACAATGCCGATGATCCAGGCCACGCGGGTCGGTTGGAGGTTGAAGCTGTAACCCTCGAGCACCACGCCGACAATCGGGCCAAAGACGATCAGGGCAATGAGGCCGGCAAGAATCGCCTCAACCAGGCTTTTTTTGATATCGATGTTTTTTTGAGTGGTTGAAGACATCGCTTACACCTTCGACACAAGAGGACGGCCCAACAGGCCCTGCGGCCGGAAGACCAGAACAAGTACGAGCAGCGAGAAGCTGAACACGTCTTTGTAGTCGGAGTTGACCAGGCCCGAGAACAGCGACTCGGAGATGCCAAGGATGATCCCGCCAAGCATCGCGCCGGGCAGCGAGCCGATCCCGCCAAGCACTGCGGCAGTGAACGCCTTGATGCCGATGACAAAGCCTGCGTAGAAGTCGAACGTGCCGTAGTTCATGGTGATCAGCACGCCGGCCAGGGCCGCCATCGCTGCACCGATGATGAACACGTAGGAAATCACCCGGTCGGTGTTGATCCCCAGGATCGAGGCCATCTTGCGGTCTTGCTGGGTGGCGCGGCACATGCGGCCGAGCTTGGTGTACTTGATCACGTAGGTCAGCAGGCCCATGCCGACGAACGCGGCGACGAGAATGAACACCTTGGTGTAGGTCAACTGCACGAAGCCTGTGCCGACGTCGATGCGCCAGGCACCGGTGAGCAGCGTTGGAACACCCTGTTGACGGGCGCCCTGGCTGATCTGGGCATAGTTTTGCAGGATCAGGGAGATCCCGATGGCGCTGATCAGTGGTGCCAGTCGGGTGGAGTTGCGCAGAGGTTTGTAGGCGACGCGTTCGATCACCCAGCCATAAACGCCAGTGACGACGATGGTGAAGACCAGCGTGCCGAGCATCAACAGCGGGAAGGATTCGATACCGAAGTAAGCCAGCAGAGCCAGACTGATTGCCGCCAGGTAAGCAGAAATCATGTAAACCTCGCCGTGGGCGAAGTTGATCATGCCGATGATGCCGTAGACCATTGTGTAGCCGATGGCGATCAGGCCATAGACCGACCCGAGGGTCAGGCCGTTGACCAGTTGCTGCAGGAAAATACCATCCATAACGCAATCTCACGCAATGAGAACCTGCACACCGGTGGGCGGGCGGCTCTTCTAGGAAAAATACAGATTTACGTCGGAGCAATGCAGACACGATCAGTCAAACCGCCTCTGTCCACTGTGGGAGCGAGCCTGATCGCGAAAGCGGTTGAACATTCAACACATGTGTTGGCAGTCATTCCGTCTTCGCGAGCAGGCTCGCTCCCACATGGAGCAATGGCTGTTCAGCTGATCGCGTCAGCCCTTACTTCTGTTTTTCCAGCTGATGGTATTTGCCGCTCGCGTCCCACTGGTAAACCACGTAGTCGGACACTTTCAGGTCGCCCTTCTTGTCCCAGGCTTTCTCGCCCATGACGGTTTTCACCGGGTTGGCTTTCAGCCACTCGGCGGCTTTCTCGCCACTGTTGGACTTGGCGCCGTTGAAACCGGCGGCCAAGGTCTGGATCGAAGCATAGGCGTACAGTGTGTAGCCTTCAGGCTCGGTGCCAGCCTTGCGGAACTGCTCGACCACCGCCTTGCTTTCCGGCAGCAGGCGCGGGTCGGCGCCGAAGGTCATCAGCACGCCATCGACGTATTGCGGGCCACCGGCAGTGGTCACCAGTTCGTCGGTGACGATGCCGTCGTCAGACATGAACTTCACGTCTTTCAGGCCTTCGGTGCGCAGTTGCTTGACCAGTGGACCGGCTTCCGGGTGCAGGCCGCCGAAGTACACGACATCGGCGCCCGCAGCGCGGATCTTGGTAACCAGGGCGCTGAAGTCTTTCTCGCCACGGGTCAGGCCTTCGTAGATCACCGGGGTCACGCCGCGCTTGATCAGCTGCGCCTTGGTCGCATCGGCCAGACCTTGACCATAGGTGTCCTTGTCGTGGATCACCGCGACTTTCTTGCCCTTGAGCACGTCGACGATGTAGTCGCCAGCCACGATGCCTTGCTGGTCGTCACGCCCGCACATACGGAACATGGCGCTCAGGCCGCGCTCGGTCACTTGCGGGTTGGTGGAACCCGGGGTGATCGCGATGACGCCGGCTTCGTCGTAGATTTCCGAGGCTGGAATGGTGGAGGAAGAGCAGAAGTGACCGACCACACCGGCAACCTTCTGGTTGACCAGGTCCTTGGCGACCGTCACCGCCTGTTTCGGTTCGCAGGCGTCATCGCCCTTGACCAGAACGATTTTCTCGCCGTTGACGCCGCCTGCCGCGTTGACCGCGTCCGCCGCTGCCTGTGCACCCTTCATGTACTGCTCGCCAAATGCCGCGTTGGCGCCAGTCATTGGACCCGCTACACCGATTTTCACATCAGCTTGAGCAAACGCGGAAACACCCAGCGCAGTTGCGACTGCGAGGGCCAGAAAGCCTTTCTTGTAAAACGTCTGGGACATGAGGTGGTGCTCCAAGGTTTTTTTTAGTTGGCACTGCGACTTCACTTCACTGAATGCTCTGAGCAAGCGCCGTGCCATCGGTTTTTTATTCTTCAAAAAGTCGCTGCTTTCTTGTTATTTCGACTGTTTCGTTCCCATTTTCATTGGGCGTGCAACCGTCTAAACCGCGGAAGGTGAAACCTTTTTAAATCATGGGCGCAACCCGCTTGCGCCATCATTGCAACCGCGGCACCAAACGACGTGCAACCAGCCTGTAACAGCTCGCGTCACCGAACTGCACACTGCTGGTGCGGGACTGCTACAACCCGCACCATTACAGGCTAGTCGTTGCGTCGGAAAGCGCCGCTTCCGGCAACATATTTCAACACTCAAATGACGATGCGCAGGCACTGGCCCGCGTGATACAGCGAGAACCCGGCCTCGTACAGGCAACTGCGCAAGCCGACACCGGCCAAGGGCTGCATCGGTGCGAAGGGGATCGGCAGGGCTTGAGGATTGCCGTGGCACAGGTAATCGGCGAAGGCCTTGCCGACCACGGTGCCAGTGGTCACGCCGCGACCGTTGTAACCGGTGACGGCGACCAGGCCGGGCGCCGGCTCGAACAGGCGCATCAGGTGATCGGGCGTGAAGGCGATGCGCCCGGTCCAGGTGCACTCCCACTCCACCGGTTTCAGGTTGGGGAAGTAATGTTGCTGTACCCGGTCAGCCCAGGCCTTGAGAAACCAGGTCGGTTTCTGATTGCCGTTACCCAGACTGCCCAGCAACAACCGGCCGTCCTTGTCGCGGCGAATACTGCTCAGCACCTGCCGCGTGTCCCACGAGCCCTGCCCGCCCGGGAGAATTTCCTGGGCCGCGTCTTCGGTCAGCGGCACCGAAGCGACCTGATAGTAATAACCGGGGAAGAAATTGCGCTTGAGTTCGGTCCAGTCGCCTTCGGTGTAGGCGTTGGAGGCAATGACCACTTGTTCGGCAAGCACTGAGCCCTGCTCGGTTTGCACCGACCATTGCTGGCCCTGGCGTTCGAGGCGGGTGACGGGCGAGTGATCGAACATCTGCCCGCCCAGGCCTTTCACCGCATTGGCCAGCCCGGTGACATAGGCCATCGGGTTGAGGGTGCCCGCGCGGCGGTCGAGCAGTGCAGCAGCGATTTTTTGCGTGCCAGTGGCCTGCTCGCAGGCCTTGCCAGTCAGCAGTTCGACCGGAGCGCCGCGGCGTTTCCATTGCTGCTCGCGACTGCGCAGATCCGCCTCGCCCTTGGCGTTGTGCGCCATGTGCAGGGTGCCTTCGCGGCGCAACTGGCAATCGATGTGGTATTTATCCACAAGGCTGAACACCAGCGCCGGCGCCGCTCCGAGCATGCGGTTGAGCTGGCTGCCAACGGCCTCGCCAAACCCGGCCTCGATCTCGTCCGGCGGGATCCACATCCCCGCGTTGACCAGCCCGACGTTGCGTCCGGAACCGCCGTGCCCGGCGCGATGCGCTTCCAGCACGCAGACGCGCTTGCCTTTTTCCAACAGATGCAGCGCCGCCGACAACCCGGTAAACCCGGCGCCGATCACGCAGACATCGACTTTGACTTCGCCGCGCAGCGCGGTGTTATCCGGGCGTTGCGGCGTGAGTTTTTCCCACAGACATTCTTCGCGTAACGGCATTGCCAGACTCCAACAGAAACCTGCCAAACACTGCATACCCTGTGGGAGCAGGCTTGCCCGCGAAAGCGGTATATCAGCCAACATCCATGTCGTCTGACCCAGCGCTTTCGCGAGCAGGCTCGCTCCCACAGGGGGGGGATCCACCTGTCAGTCGAAGGTAATGCCCTGCGCCAGCGGCAACTCCAGCGAGTAGTTCACGGTGTTGGTCTGGCGGCGCATGTACGCGCGCCAGGCGTCTGAGCCCGACTCGCGACCACCGCCGGTCTCTTTCTCGCCACCAAACGCCCCGCCGATTTCCGCGCCGCTCGGGCCGATGTTGACGTTGGCGATGCCGCAGTCGCTGCCGACCGCCGACATGAACTGCTCGGCCTCGCGCACGTCAGTGGTGAAGATGCACGACGACAGGCCTTGTGGCACTGCGTTGTTCAGGCGCAACGCTTCCTGGAAGTCGCTGTAACCGACCACGTAGAGGATCGGCGCGAAGGTTTCGCTGCAGACCACATCGCTCTGCTCCGGCATTTCAACGATCGCCGGCGACACGTAGTAGGCGTTGGGAAATTGCGCTTCAAGCTGACGCTTGCCGCCAAACACCCGGCCGCCCTCGCTCAACGCCTGCTCCAGCGCGTCCTGCATGTTTTCAAAGCTGTGCTTGTCGATCAGCGGGCCGACCAGATTGCCTTCCAGCGGATGGCCGATGCGCACTTTCGCGTAGGCGGCCTTGAGACGGGTGACGATTTCTTCCTTCACCGACTCATGGGCAATCAAGCGGCGCAAGGTGGTGCAACGCTGACCGGCAGTGCCGACCGCACTGAACAAAATGGCGCGCACGGCCATGTCCAGATCGGCGCTCGGGCCGAGGATCATCGCGTTGTTGCCGCCCAGTTCGAGGATGCTGCGGGCAAAACGCGCGGCGACTTTCGGCGCCACTTCGCGGCCCATGCGGGTGCTGCCGGTGGCGCTGATCAGCGCAACGCGCGGGTCATCCACCAGCGCCTCGCCGGCATCGCGACCACCGATGATCACCTGGCACAGATGCGCCGGAGCATCGGTGAAATTCTTCACCACGCGATCGAACAGCGCCTGGCAGGCCAGCGCGGTCAGCGGGGTCTTTTCCGACGGTTTCCACACCACCGGGTTACCGCAGACCAGCGCCAGCGTGGTGTTCCACGCCCACACCGCAACCGGGAAGTTGAAGGCACTGATCACGCCGACCACGCCCAGCGGATGCCAGGTTTCACGCATGTGGTGGCCCGGGCGCTCGGAGGCGATGGTCAAGCCGTACAGTTGACGGGACAGGCCGACGGCGAAGTCGCAGATGTCGATCATCTCCTGCACTTCACCCAAACCTTCCTGGGTGATCTTGCCCGCCTCCCACGACACCAGCTCGCCGAGGTCAGCCTTGTACTCGCGCAACACTTCGCCGAACTGGCGCACCAGCTCGCCGCGACGCGGGGCCGGCACCTTGCGCCATTGTTCGAACGCATGATCTGCGCGACTGATGTGCTGCTCGACTTCGGCCGGGCCTTCCCAGTTCACGGCGGCGATGCGGCTGCCGTCAATGGGCGAATGCACCGGCACTTTGCCGTTCTGGTACAGGGCCGGGTTCACGCCAAGACGATCAAGCAATGCGGCAACCATGGGTCACTCCTCAAGCGAAAAACTGAATGGGTGCGGCCGAATGTTCACGACCGGGCAGGCCTTTAGTTGTAGCGTCAGTACGACGAGGCAACAAACGACCTTTACGCGAGATATCATTCCGTTTATTCATGCTGCGCATAGAAAGACAAGAAAAAGGGATCACCCATGCTGAATAAACGCCACCTGCCGTCGATCACCGCATTGCAGTGCTTCGAGGCCGTGACCCGGCACCTGAGTTTTACCCGGGCCGCCGAGGAACTGAACCTGACCCAGAGCGCTGTCAGCAAGCAAGTGGCGCAGCTTGAGGAATTGTTGCAGCACTTGTTGTTCCGGCGAGTGCGTCGTCGCCTGCAAATGACCCCGGCCGGGGATTTGTACCTGGTGGAAGTCCGAAAAATCCTCACACAAGTGGAAATGTCGACGCATTACCTGCGTTCCTACGGCGGCGAGACCGAAGTCCTGCGCGTCTCTACGCCCTCGACCTTCGGCGCCCGCTGGCTGGTACCGCGCCTGAAAGGCTGGCGTCTGCGCCATCCGTCGATCCATCTGGATCTGTGCAACGAGCAGGAGGCGGATGATTTGCTGCAAGGGCGCAGCGATCTGGCGTTCTATTTCGGCCAGGGTTCCCGCCCCGGCACCGAATGCCTGAAGCTGTTCGGCGAAGAGCTGGTGCCGGTCTGTGCGCCGGGCAGCCTGCCGGATCAGCCATTCACCGACCCGACGCAACTGACCGATCTGGTGCTGCTGCAAAACGCTTCGCGCCCACAGGCGTGGCACGACTGGTTCGACAGTCAGGGTTACCACACCGAACACAGCTACCACGGGCCGCGTTTCGAAACCTTTTATATGTGCATCCGCGCCGCCCAGGTCGGCTGCGGCGTGGCGCTGTTGCCACGCTTTCTGGTGGAAGAGGAATTGGCCGACGGCAAACTGGTCATTCCCTGGCAGCATGCGATGCCCAGTTCCGACGCCTATTACCTGGCCTACCCGGAACATGCGGCGGAAGTGCCGAAGGTGCGCGATTTTGTGAAGTGGATGCTGGAGCAGATCAATAGCCCCGTCGACGACTGATTTCCCTTCGGCAACTCCAGGGAATTCGTCAGGCGATCACAAACAAGCTATCCACAACCTGGGCTTGAGCGAGACGTGCACGCAAATCGGCGTCTATAGCGCAATCATCCGGCTTGTACAGCCGAACGCGCCGATAAGCATCGACCCGATTGATATCGCGCCCAAGAAACTCCCAAACGACCCTTGAACAAGAAGGAGCACGGTGATCAGCAGCAGAAACCCCCAGTTTCAAACCATTGAGCCGCGTGATACAGCTTTTGAAACTCGGGATGAGAATGGTTTGGCTGATCTCGTTTGAAGTCAGCGATTCATAATCGACAAAAAACAGGCGATCGCGCAGGTAATAAGCAATACCCAGATATTGATACCGTTCAAAATCCCCTCCCGCCCCGGCAATCTGTAAGCGCTCGTTTCGCTCGTAAACAATGTCATCACCCTCCTCCCGCACGTGCACAAGCGAACACAGGATGGAGCCAGGTTCGGTCATAGCATGGTAATACTCATAGTAGTAGCCGACATGGGTTTTCAGTTCAGGTGAAGACTGTTGACGAAGGTGTTCATGCATTATCCGTGATGCCACCGCTGCTCCCGAGGCCTGATTCTTATTAGCCTTATCGCCAATCAGGGCAATAAATTTCTCCGGCGGCAAACCTATCTCAAACTCTTCCACGCCAAAAAAATCACAAATGCGTTTGAGATTGAAAGATGTTGGAACGCTTTTCCCACAAAGATACTTATTGAATTGCCCACGATTAATTCGAAGTTTCCTACAAACTTCTGCGACAGATCGGTAGTGACCTGACCACACAGCAGCTTCAAGTTAGCCGGAAGAAATTCACACATACAATGACCCAACAGAAATCAAGAGGCGGCAACCATAGCAGCAACTCGCATCACATTTAAGCAACTTGCGAAATTGCATCGGATGAAATATGGCTGGATATTACGACTCCTGAAACGCAGACACCATTAATACGCCAGCACTCTAAATAGCAAGGAGCTTTGAATGCTAGACATCATCAACGACTTTCTGTCGGGCAAGGTATTGATACCTTTAGTTCTAGGACTGGGAGGCTACTTCACCATCCGGTCGAAATTTGTCCAGTTCAGATATTTCCCCCATATGTTCGGCGTTCTACACGGCAGCTGGCGCGCTAGCAGCCATCATTTGAGTTCATTTCAGGCATTGACGCTCAGCCTTGCCGGCCGTGTCGGTACTGGCAATATAGTTGGCGTCGGGATTGCAGTGAGCATGGGCGGGCCCGGCGCAGTATTCTGGATGTGGATGACCGCTCTTCTAGGCATGTCGAGCAGCTTCTTCGAGTGTACGTTAGGGCAACTGTATAAGCGCAGCGATGGCAAAGGCCTGTACCGCGGAGGCCCGTCCTGGTACATCCAGCACGGTCTGGACAAGCGATGGCTCGGGATGATCTCGGCAGTGTTATTGCTGGTGACCTTCGGTTTTGCAATCAATGGTCTCGAATCCCATGCGGTATCACACTCGCTAAACGATGCATTTGGCTTGTCGCCTACGTACTCAGGGCTCGTACTTTCTTTGACGTTGGGAGCTGTCTTCGTTGGCGGAATAAAACGCATAGCTGCGGTAGCCGATCTTCTGGTTCCACTGAAGGTTCTCGCCTACGTCGGCGTCACTACCTATGTGATCGCTCTGCAGTTCGATCAGGTACCGGCCATGCTGATGACCATTATCAAAAGCGCGTTTGGTCTGGATCAGGCGTTTGGGGGAATGGTTGGCAGTGCAATCATCATGGGTGTCAGACGAGGCGTTTTCTCCAACGAAGCAGGACTCGGCAGTGCTCCCAATGTCGCCTCGGTAGCGAAGATCGAACACCCGGTTGCACAAGGCGCCGTACAAGCGCTGAGTGTTTTCATCGATACATTCGTCATCTGTACCTGTACAGCGTTATTGATTTTGCTTTCAGGTTTCTACACACCGGGGTTTGAAGGTGACGGGATTGCTCTGGCGCAAAACTCGCTGGCAGCCGTCGTCGGGGAATGGGGGCGGATGTTTATCAGCGTAGTGCTTGCGTTATTCGTCTTTACCGCAATGTTGTACAACTATTACTTGGGAGAAAACAGCTTGCGGTTCATATTTGCTGAACCACGAAAAACGCTGTTTTTCTATCGTGCGCTGGTGTTGATATTAGTGTTCTTGGGGGCTATCGAAGATCTGTCCACTGTTCTGGCTTTCGCAGACATCACCATGACGCTGCTGGCGCTCGTCAACCTGGTCGCCATGTTCCTGCTCTTCAAAATCAGCATGCGTGTTTTGCGCGACTACGACGAACAACGCCGTGCCGGCGTCAAGACTCCAGTTTTCGATTCAAGCAAATTCCTTGATCTGGATCTTGATCCTATAGCGTGGCCGCCAAGGCACCGCGGCCCTCATAGCGAGTGCGCTCAGTCCTCAAACATCAGCAAACAGCCTATTCAAACTTAGTTCGGAAAAATACAAAGCCATTAGATTAATTAATGGCTTTGCAGAAACCACTTCAATACCACTCAGACATAAAATTTAAAGAGCAATGCTTTTTCGAACTATCACGATTGAAAAACCGAAGGACGTTATCCCATGAATCGCTTTTACCCCCTCAAAGCAAATGCGACCAATATCCCGACATTCTTCATAGACTCGCACGCCACACCCAACCAATTATTTGAAGATGCCTGCTTCAGAATTCGCGCCGCTGCGGGCCTCCTGGAGGCTTTCACACTTGTCACCATTAAAGGCACTAACGACTCTGACTTTTACAGACTGATACTTCCGGCCTACGTATTACTTCAGGACGGCGTCGACACACTGGAACAGATCACCTTCAAAGGAGGTGTGATTCATGTATAAAATAGTCACCCAAGAAATGCTCAAAGCTGCCTTGATCAAAGCAGTTGAAATCCATCTAATACCCAAACACTCTCTATTGGCCGATTATTTAAAAAGCGGTGAACAACTTGAGCGAGTCATTCAAGCCGCGCTTGATGCGCAACCGAAAATAGCCAAGTTCTGTGGGCTAGGGTGTATGGCGTCAGAGGATCTTTCACCTGAAAGCAAAAAAGCGCTGGCAATCCCCACCGCTGATATGCGCCACTAGCACCATTGTTTGATACCGCGCCATGCGCGGTGCACCAGGAGACCCCGTTTATGAGCGAGAGTGTGTTTGCCGATCGCATCGTGCAGAACCTGCTCGACACCGACTTCTACAAACTGACGATGATGCAGGCGGTGCTGCACAACTACCCCAACGTCGAAGTCGAATGGGAGTTCCGTTGCCGCAACAGCGAGGACCTGCGGCCGTATCTGGCCGAGATCCGCTATCAGATCGAGCGTCTGGCCGACCTGAGCCTGAGCGCCGACCAGTTGAGTTTTCTCGAGCGCATCAGCTTCCTCAAACCGGATTTCCTGCGGTTTCTCGGGCTGTTCCGCTTCAACCTGCGCTACCTGCACACCGGCATCGAAAACGGCGAACTGTTCATCCGTCTGCGCGGCCCGTGGCTGCATGTGATTTTGTACGAGGTGCCGCTGCTGGCGATCGTCAGCGAAGTGCGCAACCGCTATCGCTACCGGGAAATTGAACTGGTGCAGGCGCGTGAACAGCTGTATCGCAAGTTCGACTGGCTCAGCGCCAACGCCTCGGCCGATGAACTGGCGCAGTTGCAGGTCGCCGATTTCGGCACCCGTCGGCGCTTTTCGTATCGCGTGCAGGAAGAAGTGGTGAACGTGCTCAAGCACGATTTCCCAGGGCGCTTCGTCGGCACCAGCAACGTGCATCTGTCCCGAGAACTGGACATGAAACCGCTGGGCACCATGGCCCACGAGTGGATCATGGCCCACCAGCAACTCGGCCCACGGCTGATCGACAGCCAGATCGCCGCCCTCGATTGTTGGGTACGGGAATACCGTGGCTTGCTGGGGATCGCCCTCACCGACTGCATCACCACCGATGCCTTCCTCGGCGATTTCGACCTGTTCTTCGCCAAGCTCTTCGACGGCCTGCGCCACGATTCCGGGGATCCGGTGCAATGGGGCGAAAAATGCATCGCCCACTACCACAAGCTCGGCATCGACCCGATGAGCAAGACGTTGGTGTTCTCTGACAGCCTGAGCCTGCCCAAGTCGCTGGAGATCTTCCGCGCGCTGCACGGTCGGATCAACGTCAGCTTTGGCATCGGCACCAACCTGACCTGTGACATTCCGGGTGTCGAACCGATGAGCATCGTGCTTAAAATGACTGCCTGCAACGGCCAGCCGGTGGCGAAGATCTCCGACGAGCCCGGCAAGACTCACTGTAAAGACCCCAACTTTGTCGCCTATTTGCGACACGTTTTCCAGGTTCCTGCCGTTTCCAGTCTATCTAGCAAGGAGTGAATTCATGCAAGCCGTACAGCGTGAGATTGCTGAACAGCTCAAGGTCCAACCGCCATTCGCCGGCCACCAGGCCCTCGAAGCGGAAATCGCCCGGCGCATCACCTTCATCCAGGACTGCCTGGTCAACTCCGGTCTCAAGACCCTGGTGCTGGGCATCAGTGGCGGTGTCGATTCGCTGACCGCAGGTCTCTTGGCCCAGCGCGCCATGCGCGAACTGCGCGAGCGCACCGGCGACCACAGCTACAAGTTCATCGCCGTGCGACTGCCGTACGAAACCCAGTTCGATGAGCACGACGCACAAGCTTCGGTGGACTTCATCGCCCCGGACGAGCGCCACACCGTCAACATCGGCCCGGCGGTCAAGTCGCTGGCCAGTGAAGTCGCGGCGTTTGAAGGCAAGCACGCGGTGTCGGTGGACTTTGTGCTCGGCAACACCAAGGCGCGGATGCGCATGGTCGCCCAGTACACCATCGCCGGCGCAGCGCACGGTCTGGTGATCGGCACCGACCATGCGGCGGAAGCCGTGATGGGTTTCTTCACCAAGTTTGGTGACGGCGCCTGTGATCTGGCGCCGCTCAGCGGCCTGGTGAAAAACCAGGTCCGGGCGATCGCCCGCCGCTTCGGTGCGCCGGAGTCGCTGGTGGAGAAAGTGCCGACCGCGGATCTGGAAGACCTGTCACCGGGCAAACCGGACGAAGCGTCCCATGGCGTGACCTACGCCGAGATCGACGCGTTCCTGCACGGCGAGCCGGTGCGCCAGGAAGCGTTCGATATCATCGTCGCGACCTACAACAAGACCCATCACAAGCGTGTCATGCCGTTCGCGCCTTGATCGCCGATGGAATGAAAAAGCCCGCTGAGGAGTGATCCTCTGCGGGCTTTTCTTTGGCCAGGTCATCTGTCGATGCTGATGGCCCCTTCGCGAGCAGGCTCGCTCCCACAGGGTTTCAGGTGTCAGACACAGAACCTGTGGGAGCGAGCCTGCTCGCGAAGAACGATGACGCGGTAAACCTGCTTACTTGACAGCAATGGTGCCTTTCATCATCGAGTTGTGACCCGGGAAGGAGCAGAAGAAAACATAATCACTGCCTGCTGCCAGCTTCGAAACGTCGAAGGTCACCGAATCATTTTCGCCGGCACCGATGATTTTGGTGTGGGCAATAACGCGCTCGTCGCCGTCTTTCAGATAGTTTTTATCGATACCGGCGGCCATGCCATCAGTCGCGATCCCGGCCATGTCAGCCGCTTTGCTGATCACAACGTTATGGCCCATGACGTTCTTCGGCAGGCTGCCGGAGTGGGTCAGCTCGACGGTGAAGGTCTTGCAGCTCTTGTCGATCACGATCTCCTTGGTGTTGAAGGACATCTGGTCGGTGGAGTCAACGGTGGTTTTGCACTCGGCAGCCATCAATTGGCTGCTGGCCAGCGCCAGCAGGGATACCGCAACAACTTTGGAAAACATGGTGAATCTCCAAGGCAGGGTTAACAAAAACACGAATGGTGGAAAGACTGCCTGAAATCTTCGCAAGTTCCTATGACTTGAGTCAAAAATTGTATACAACTTTCAGGCTATGACACTCATCGAAACAATCTACCGGTCAGATTCCCCGGCCGGCCCTATGATCGGCCCATCTACTGAGACGGAGTGCCTGTCATGTTCTTTAACGGTCTGTTGTGCAGTTTGCTCGCCGCCTACGCCTGTGGCGCCAGCGGTACCTTTGAATCGCCAGAGCGCGAAGTTTAGCCCTTGGATCAAGGCGTGCCAGCCATTACCCTGTGACGGATTGACCCAGGAGGAAGGCATGTCTCTCAAATCCGTGTGTGTATTTTGCGGTGCCAACGCCGGCACTGATCCGGCTTACACCGAAGCCGCCAAAGCGCTTGGCCGCGCGTTGGCCGAGCGCCAGTTGACCCTGGTCTATGGCGGTGGCGCCGTGGGGTTGATGGGGCTTGTCGCCGACGCCGCACTGGCCGCCGGCGGTGAAGTGATCGGGATCATCCCGCAAAGCCTGATGGACAAGGAAATCGGCCACAAAAGCCTGACCCGCCTCGAAGTGGTCGACGGCATGCACGCGCGCAAGGCACGCATGGCCGAACTGAGCGATGCGTTCATCGCGCTGCCCGGCGGCCTCGGCACGCTGGAAGAGCTGTTCGAAGTCTGGACCTGGGGCCAGCTCGGCTATCACGGCAAGCCGCTGGGCCTGCTGGAAGTGAATGGTTTTTACAGCAAACTCACCGCTTTTCTCGACCATATCGTCGGCGAAGGCTTCGTTCGCGCCCCACACCGTGACATGCTGCAAGTGAGCGAATCGCCACAAACCCTGCTCGACGCCCTCGATCAGTGGAAGCCGACCGTCACCCCCAAGTGGGTCGACCAAAAACCCGGCTAACCGCCGGACACCGATACAGGGCAGAATACGCGCCGCTCAACCTCACCTTCGACCCAAGAGGATCGCCCATGGCCAAACCCAATTACTCCTTCGCCAAACGTCAACGAGACCTGGCAAAGGAGCAGAAGAAAGAGGAAAAGCTTCAGCGCAAGAAACAAATGGCTGAAGAAGCGGCACTGAACCCTGACGGTGAAGTGGCGACTGACAACGATGATGATGTTGATGCACCGAAAGATCAGGCGCCCGACGCCTGAGCAAACTGCTTAAACCTTGAACACAATCCCTGTGGGAGCGGGCTTGCTCGCGAAAGCGTCGGAACATTCACTCTGGATGTGACTGAACAATTGCTTTCGCGAGCAAGCCCGCTCCCACATTTGATCTTCACTCCTCCAGTGGCATTACGGTGACCCGCACTTCCGGGTCGTGACTGCCGCCCCCCAGAATCACCCCCCGCAACGGCGACACATCAGAAAAGTCCCGGCCCCACGCCAGGGTGATGTGCTCCAGCGCCGGCTGCACATTGTTGGTCGGATCAAAATCCACCCAGCCCAACACCGGACAGAACACCGACACCCAGGCATGCGACGCATCGGCGCCGATCAGCCGCGGCTGCCCCGGCGGTGGCTGGGTCAGCAAATAGCCGCTGATGTAACGCGCTGCCAGCCCCCGCGAGCGCACGCAGGCGAGCATCAGATGGGCGAAGTCCTGACACACGCCACGCCGACGCTCCAGCACCTCCACCAGCGGCGTCGCCACCTGAGTGGCCTCGGCATCGAAGGTGAACTCGCTGAAAATCTTCTGCATCAAGGCTTGCACGCCGAGCATCAAGGGCCGGCCCGGCGGGAAGCAGCTTTCAGAGAACTCGACAAAGCTGCGCTTCAGGTGCACGTAGGGTGACTGAAAGCGATAACGACAAGCCTCCAGCATCGGGGCCGACAACGGCTGGCTGCTGTAGGTCAGCGCATTGCGCGTCTGCTCCCACGCCGGGGAGAGACTGAAGTCCGCCAGCGGCCGCGCCAGCACTTCAACGGTGAGCCGTGCGTTGACCTGCAACTCGTCGTGCGGTCGCTCGAACGCCAGACGGGTCAGCGGGTTGCCGAAGACATCGAGTTCATCGCGCCGGCTCGTCGGCTCCGGACTGATCAGCAATTGCTGTTCGGTGCAGCGCTGCCATGTGCATTCACGGGGCCACAGGTGCGCCAATTGCTGCGCCAGCGACACCGGACTGTCGTAGTGATAACAGGTGTCGTGGAAGATCTGGTAATGCACGCTCATCAGACGGACACCGTGCGCTGACTGACATCATCGACATGGGCAAAGTGACGCAGGGCCAGACGATCCGAGACTTGCCCGCTGGCCTCGGCGATGTCTTGCAACAAGCCCGCCAGACCATCGAGTGCGGCGCGCACGCTGGACTCGCCGAACAGCGAATTTTCCAGGCAACCCAGATCAAAGCGTGCCAGCCGCTCGACCAGTTGCGGCAGCCCGGCCTCGCGGGGCACGCCAAAATCATCGTTCAAGCGCTTCAGCGTGCGGGTCACCAGTTTCAACTGGAACAACACCGCATGCGGGTTCTGTTCGTCGAGCAGCAACAAGTCGAGCACCGGAATCAACTGCGCCACCGCCAGATAACGGGAACGGTAAGTGATGCTACTGTTGCCCAGTTCCAGCAGCCACTCCAGCCCCGCCTGATCGAACGCGGCGCTACCGCGCAGGAACGCCGCAAGGCTGCTGCTGAGGAACTGCAGGCGCTCGATGCGCCGGCCGATCATCAGGAAGCGCCAGCCTTCGTCGCGGGTCATGTCGTCCAGGGCAAAACCGGACAGCGCCGCCAGTGACATCACCAAACGGTTGAGAAAATCCAGCAGCTCGCCGAAGTCCGGCTCGTCAGTGTCCAGCTCCATGGCTTCGCGCTGCAACTCCACCAGAGCCTGCCAGTTTTCCCGCGAGAGTTTGCCGCGCACCTGCGAGGCCGCCCACTGCAGGCGTTGCAGATTGGAGCGCAGGCTGAATGACCAGTCTTCGCCGAGCAACGCCGCCAGCAGGCGCTCCGGCAGCTCGCCCTCCTCCGGCAGCAACATCAGGCGTTCACCCAGTTCGACCGCCGCCTGCAAGGCTTGCGGATCGTCGCCATCGACATACCGCGCAAGCATGATCCGCAGCAATCGCGCACTGTCGTCACAACGCTCGCAATAGCGGCCGAACCAGAACAGATTCTCCACCACCCGTGACGGCAGGTACGGGTCGCGACGTACCAGATCGTGCACGCCGACGTTGCGTTGAGTCTTCCACTGCTCGCCACTGGGCGGGCGCTCGCCCAACACCCAGGTGTCCTTGCTCGCCCCGCCGCGCTGCATCGACACCACTTCGGCATCGGCCTCGGCGGCCACCCGGGTCAGGCCGCCGGGCAACACGCGATAACCATCGCGACTGGCCACGGCGTACATGCGCATGCCGATGGCCCGCGGTTGCAACTGGCCGTCCACGGCTTGCCAGATCGGTGCCTGTGACAGCTGCGCCAGCTCTTGCGCCACGTAGGCATAAGGCCGGGCCTGCATGCGTTCGGCGAGCGCCTGACGCTGTTGCTCACTCAGATCCCGGCCGAACACCGGCGCAAAACTTTGTGAGGGGAACGCCGGTTTGATCAGCAGCTCCGGCAGTTTTTCCAGCGCCTGCGCCAGCACCGGTGGCTCACCGCACCACCAGGTGGCGATGGATGGCAGGATCAGCTCTTCGCCGAACAGGTACTGATTGATCTTCGGCAGAAACCCGAGCAGTCCCGGAGACTCCAGCACGCCGCTGCCCAGTGCATTGGCGACCAGCACGCGCCCTTGGCGCACCGCCTCAAGCAGACCGGGAACGCCAAGTGCCGAGTCGGTGCGCAGCTCCAGCGGATCGCAGAAGTCATCGTCCAGACGGCGCATGATCGCGTGCACCCGACGCAAGCCACTGAGGGTTTTCAGGTACACCGTGGCGTCGCGCACCGTCAGGTCGCCGCCCTCCACCAGTGGATAACCGAGCTGGCGCGCCAGATACAGGTGTTCGAAATAGCTTTCGTTGAAGCGTCCGGGCGTCAGCAGCACCACCAGCGGTGCGTCATCGTCGCTCGGTGCCTGACGCGCGAGGGTTTCCTGCAACGTGCGGAAGAATCCGGCCAGATGTTGCACCTTCAAGTCGCGGTACAACTCGGGAAAGGCGCGGGACACGATCGTACGGTTTTCCAGCGCATAACCCGCTCCCGAAGGCGCTTGGGTGCGATCCGCGGTGACCCACCAGCGACCGTCTGGCGTGCGCGCCAGGTCCACGGCGTACAGATGCAGAAAGGCCTCTTCCGGCGGCGCAATGCCCTGGCAGGGCCAAAGAAAGTTGTTGTGGCCAAAGACCAGTTCCGCCGGCAACAGTCCTTCGCTGATCAACCGCTGCGGGCCATACAGATCGGCCAGCACGGCATTGAGCAGGCGCGCACGCTGGGCAATCCCGGCTGACAGATGCTGCCACTCGTCAGCGGCGATCACGTGCGGCAGCAGGTCCAGCTCCCACGGCCGATCCGCGCCTTTCGGATCGGCATAAACGTTATAGGTGACGCCGTTTTCCTGGATCTGCCGCGCCAGCAACGCCTGACGCTGCACCAGTTGCGCCGGGCTGCTGCGCTGTAACTGATCAAACAGCCGCCGCCAATGCGCGCGCACCTCCCCGCTGTCATCCAGCAGTTCGTGGTAAGTGCCCGCAGTGCGCGGGTAGCGGTCTAGCAGGTCAGGCATGGAAAGCTCGGCAGACAGCAAGGAACGGTCAGACTAACGCAGGCGCATGACACGCGGATATACGAAAAATCCGCATGTCGTGCAGGACTCAGAAACGTCGCAAATCGAGCGTCATTGGCAGCTCGTCGGAGATTGTCAGGTTCGGTATCGGAAGTTTCCCTGGCGTGTGGCCGATGCGGAAAAATCGCGCCATGCGCCGGCTCTCCGCTTCGTTGGCATTGACCGGCAGCGTCTCGTAGTTGCGCCCGCCCGGGTGCGCCACGTGGTATTGACAGCCGCCCTGCGAGCGCTGCATCCAGGTGTCGAGCAGGTCGAACACCAGCGGCGCGTGCACCGGGATGGTCGGTTGCAGGCAGTTGGCCGGTTGCCAGGCCCGAAAGCGCACACCGGCAACAAACTCGCCGATGCGCCCGGTCGGCTGCAGCGGCACCGGGACGCCGTTGCAGGTCAGCAGGTAACGTTGTGGCGGCAGCCCGTTGAGTTTGATCTGCAGACGCTCCAGCGACGAATCGACATAGCGCACCGTGCCGCCCGCCGTGCCCTCCTCGCCCAGCACATGCCAAGGCTCCAGCGCCTGGCGCAGTTCCAGTTCGATGCCATTGACCGCCCAATCGCCGACCTTGGGGAAACGGAACTCCAGATGCGCGGCGAACCACTCGGCGCGCAATGGATAACCGGCACTGTTGAGTTCGACGATGACGTCGGCAAAATCCTGCTCGATGAAGTGCGGCAGCATGAACCGGTCGTGCAGTTCGGTGCCCCAGCGCGCCAGTTTTGGCGGCGCATACGGTTCACGCCAGAATCGCGCAACCAGCGCCCGCAGCAACAACTGCTGAGCCAGACTCATGCGTGCATGCGGCGGCATTTCAAACGCGCGCAACTCCAGCAGACCGAGGCGCCCGGTGGCACCGTCCGGCGAATACAGTTTGTCGATGCAGAACTCGGCACGGTGAGTGTTGCCAGTGACGTCGATCAGTAAATTGCGCAGCAACCGATCCACCAGCCAAGGCGGGCATTCTTCGCCCACTTGCGGCATCTGCGCGAAGGCGATTTCCAGTTCGTACAAGGCGTCGTTGCGCGCCTCGTCGACCCGTGGCGCCTGCGAGGTCGGGCCGATGAACAAGCCGGAAAACAGGTAGGACAACGACGGGTGGTTATGCCAATAGCTGATCAGACTGCGCAACAGATCCGGGCGGCGCAGGAACGGCGAGTCCGCCGGGGTCGCGCCACCGAGGACGAAATGGTTGCCGCCGCCAGTGCCGGTGTGACGCCCGTCGATCATGAATTTTTCGGTGGTCAGGCGGGTTTGCCGTGCCTCTTCATAGAGAAACTCGGTGCGCTCGACCAATTCGTCCCAAGACGCGGACGGCTGCACGTTGACCTCGATCACGCCCGGATCCGGAGTGATACGGAAGTTGCTCAGGCGCGGATCACTCGGCGGCTCATAACCTTCCAGAAGCACCGGGCAATGCAGCTCTTCGGCGGTGGCTTCGATAGCCGCCACCAGTTCCAGATAATCCTCGACACGCTCCAGCGGCGGCATGAACAGATACAGACGCCCTTCGCGCGCCTCGGCACAGAATGCGGTGCGAGTCAGCCAGTCGGCGGACTCGTCGACTTTCGCTGCGCGCTCCTGCGCCGGGGCCGCCTCGCCGTGGCTGTTGAGCTGGGCCGCATCCGGTAGCGGCGGGAAGTCCTGATTCGGATCGTTGGGATGAATGAACGGATACTCGGCGGCCTTCACCCATGGCTGCGAACCGAGCGGCAGGCGATAACCCAGCGGCGAGTCTCCCGGCACCAGTCGGCAATGCTCGTCACGCAGATACCAGCGCCCGCTCTGCCATTGATCGCCCTTGGCGGTGCGCGCCAGCGGCAGCACCTGGCCGATCACTTTATCCAGGCCCTGACTGAAGACTTTGCGCAGACGCGCGCGCTCCAGCGGTTCTTCCAGTCGTGAGTCTTCGGCACTGACGTTGCTCGGCAGCGCGCCCTCGCGCCAGAGGTAATAGAAGTTGTCTTCGTAGGCCGCAAACACAAAGCGGGCGGGCAACTTCAGGCGCTCGGCGACACTCGCCAGAAAACGCCCGGCCAGCACGCCGTCGGCGCCGTAATCCTGCTGTTCGTCGGCGATCAGCGCATTGTTGTGCCAGATCGGCACGCCGTCCCGGCGCCAGTAACAGTTCAGCGACCAGCGCGGCAATTGCTCGCCCGGGTACCACTTGCCCTGACCGAAATGCACCAGGCCTTTGGGCGCGTAATGCTTGCGCATGCGCTGAAACAGTTCGGCGGAGAGCCGGCGCTTGTCCGGGCCTAGCGCGGCGGTGTTCCACTCGGCGCCGTCAGGGTCGTCGATGGAGACAAAGGTCGGTTCGCCGCCCATGGTCAGGCGAACATCGCCTTGCAGCAGATCGGCATCGATCTGTCGGCCCAGCGCTTGAATCGCCTGCCACTGCTCGTCGGTGTAGGGCTTGGTCACCCGTGGCGCTTCCCAGATCCGCTCCACCGACATCTCGTGGCTGAACTGGCATTCGCACGGCTCGACCAAGCCGCTGATCGGCGCTGCCGAGGACGGATCGGGACTACAGGCCAACGGGATATGCCCTTCACCGGCGAACAATCCGGACGTGGCATCCAGACCGATCCAGCCGGCACCGGGCAAGTACACCTCGCACCAGGCGTGCAGGTCGGTGAAGTCGACTTCGGTGCCGGACGGGCCGTCGAGGCTTTTCACGTCGGCGGTGAGTTGAATCAGATAACCGGAGACAAACCGTGCGGCCAACCCGAGATTACGCAGCAACTGCACCAACAGCCACGCCGAATCGCGGCAGGAGCCGGAGGCGTGTTCGAGGGTGTGCTCCGGGGTCTGCACACCCGGCTCCATGCGGATCAGGTAGCGGATGTCTTCGCTGAGGCGCTGGTTGAGCATCACCAGGAAATCCACGGCGGGCAGCGGCGTGCGATCGATGCCGTCCAGATAGGCTTTGAACGCCGGGGTCAGCGGCAGGGTTTCGAGGTACGGCGCCAGTTCCTTGCGTTCATCGACCGCGTAGGCGAAGGGGATTGTCTCGGCGTAGGGTTCGAGGAAGAAGTCGAACGGGTTGAACACAGCCATTTCGGCCAGCAGATCAACCTCGATGCGCAGTTCGTCGGTTTTCTCGGGGAAGACCAGACGCGCGAGGTAGTTGCCCTGCGGGTCCTGCTGCCAGTTGATGAAATGCTGCTCGGGCGAGACTTTCAGCGCATACGACAGTATCCGCGTGCGGCTGTGGGCAGCCGGGCGCAGGCGAACGATCTGCGGACCGAGTTCGACAGCACGGTCGTAGCGGTAATGCGTGACGTGATGCAATGCGACATGAATCGACACGGCGTGCCTCCTGCGAGCCTAAGCGTATTCGAAAGCGCGCAAGACTTATGCCATGCAGGGGCTTGGGCGCTTTCCCGGAATGCTCAGGGCAGTACAGCACCAAAATCGGGCGATGCGGGGAAATGGTTTAGCGAAGTTGCGCCTAAATGTGGCGGCATTTGTTGATGCGGCGCCTGAGAGGACGCCTTCGCGAGCAAGCCCGCTCCCACAGGAGACCGTATTACAAATGTGGCAGCGGGCTTGCTCGCGAAGGCCAGTCGTTTCAGCACACTTATTGAACCCTGAAATGCAAAACGCCAACCCGAAGGTTGGCTAAAAAGCGACTTGGCGCGGGACCACTGGCCCTCACAGGAGACCGTATTCCAAATGTGGCAGCGGGCTTGCTCGCGAAGGGGCCAGTCGTTTCAGCACATTTCTTGAACCCTGAAATGCAGAACGCCAACCCAAAGGTTGGTTAAAAAGCGACTTGACGCAGCCACTGGCTCCCACAGGAGACCGTATCCCAAATGTGGGAGCGGGCTTGCTCGCGAAGGGGCCAGTCGTTTCAGCACATTTCTTGAACCCTGAAATGCAAAACGCCAACCCGAAGGTTGGCTAAAAAGCGACTTGGCGCGGGACCACTGGCCCTCACAGGAGACCGTATTCCAAATGTGGCAGCGGGCTTGCTCGCGAAGGGGCCGGTCGTTTCAGCACATTTCTTGAACCCTGAAATGCAAAACGCCAACCCGAAGGTTGGCTAAAAAGCGACTTGACGCAGCCACTGGCTCCCACAGGAGACCGTATTCCAAATGTGGGAGCGGGCTTGCTCGCGAAGGGGTCAGTCGTTTCAGCGCACTTCTTGAACCCTGAAATGCAGAACGCCAACCCGAAGGTTGGCGTTCTGTTGAGCTGAAAAGCGACTTAGCGCGGTACCACTGGCTTGCGGGTCGGTTTCGGCCCTTTGCCTTTCGCGGCATCCTTGCGTTCCTTGGCCGCCTGCTGGTTGCGGGCGAACGCCGCCGCCTTGGCCTGTTCACGCTTGTCCCAAGGGTTGCCACCGTCACTGGCACGCGGCGGCAGGCCGTTGTGCTGGGTGAGAATCTTGGTGGTCTTCTCTTTCGCGACCTTGTGGCTGCCGGCCGGTGTCGAGTTCTTGCGACGGGCGCTCTGGTAGCTGTCGGTCGCTGGCTGATGGGCCGGGATCAGTTGATCCTTGCCCGGCCCGATCAGATCACCACGGCCCATGCGAATCAGCGCTTCGCGCAGCATCGGCCAGCCTTTCGGATCGTGATAACGCAGGAACGCCTTGTGCAGGCGACGCTGGTCTTCGCTCTTGACGATGGTGACGCCGTCGCTCTTGTACGTGACCTTGCGCAGCGGGTTCTTGCCCGAGTGGTACATCGCTGTGGCGGTAGCCATTGGCGACGGGTAGAACGCCTGCACCTGGTCGGCACGGAAGCCGTTGCCCTTGAGCCATAGCGCCAGGTTCATCATGTCTTCGTCGGTGGTGCCCGGGTGGGCGGCGATGAAGTACGGAATCAGGTACTGCTCTTTGCCCGCTTCCTTGGTGTACTTCTCGAACATGCGCTTGAACTTGTCATAGCTGCCGATGCCCGGTTTCATCATCTGGTTGAGCGGACCTTCCTCGGTGTGTTCCGGGGCGATCTTCAGGTACCCGCCGACGTGGTGGGTCACCAGCTCCTTGACGTACTCCGGCGACTCGACCGCGAGGTCGTAACGCAACCCGGAAGCGATCAGGATCTTCTTCACACCCGGCAAGGCACGGGCGCTGCGGTACAGCTGAATCAGCGACGAGTGGTCGGTGTTCAGGTTCGGGCAGATCCCCGGGAACACGCAGGACGGCTTGCGGCACGCGGATTCGATTTCCGGTGTCTTGCAGGCGATGCGGTACATGTTCGCGGTCGGGCCGCCGAGGTCGGAGATGACGCCGGTGAAGCCTGGCACCTTGTCGCGGATCTCTTCGATTTCGCGAATGATCGACTCTTCGGAACGGTTCTGGATGATCCGGCCTTCGTGCTCGGTGATCGAGCAGAAGGTGCAACCGCCGAAGCAGCCACGCATGATGTTCACCGAGAAACGGATCATGTCGTAGGCCGGGATCTTTTCCTTGCCGTACGCCGGGTGCGGAACCCGCGCGTAAGGCATGCCGAACACGTAGTCCATTTCTTCAGTGGTCATCGGAATCGGCGGCGGGTTGAACCAGACGTCGATTTCGCCATGTTTCTGCACCAGCGCACGGGCGTTGCCCGGGTTGGTCTCCAGGTGCAACACGCGGTTGGCGTGGGCGTACAGGACCGGGTCGTTACGCACCTTTTCCATCGACGGCAGGCGGATCACGGTCTTGTCGCGGGTCATCTTCGGGCTGGCCAGGATCTGTACGACCTTGGCTTCCTCGGGATCATCCACAGGGCCCTTTTCTTGCTCGATGGCGCAGGCCTGGGTGTCTTGGGTGTTCACGTACGGGTTGATGATCTTGTTGACCTTGCCCGGACGGTCGATACGCGTGGAATCGACTTCGTACCAGCCTTGCGGCGTGTCACGACGGATGAACGCGGTGCCGCGCACGTCGGTGATGTCTTCGATCTTGTGCCCGTAGGACAGACGCTGCGCGACTTCGACAATCGCCCGCTCGGCGTTGCCGTACAGCAGGATGTCGGCGCTGGCGTCGATCAGGATCGAGTTGCGCACGCGATCCTGCCAGTAGTCGTAGTGAGCGATACGGCGCAGGGACGCTTCGATGCCACCGAGTACGATCGGCACATGCTTGTACGCTTCCTTGCAACGCTGGCTATAGACCAGGCTCGCGCGATCCGGACGTTTGCCGGCCATGCCACCCGGGGTATAGGCGTCGTCGGAGCGGATTTTCTTGTCCGCGGTGTAGCGGTTGATCATCGAGTCCATGTTGCCGGCCGCGACGCCGAAGAACAGGTTCGGCTCGCCGAGCTTCATGAAGTCGTCTTTGGACTGCCAGTTCGGCTGGGCAATGATCCCGACGCGGAAGCCCTGGGACTCCAGCAGCCGGCCGATGATCGCCATGCCGAACGACGGGTGATCGACGTAAGCATCACCGGTGACGATGATGATGTCGCAGGAATCCCAGCCGAGCTGATCCATCTCCTCCCTGCTCATCGGCAGGAACGGCGCTGGCCCGAAACATTCGGCCCAGTACTTTGGATAGTCAAATAACGGCTTGGCTGCTTGCATGTCGATAACCGGTGTTGGCTTTCATTGAATTTCGCGGGCGCGGAATATAGCACAAATTTTGACCAATTCCGACGGCTGTGGTCGGAAATTACGCCACGCCCCTTCGCGAGCAAGCCCGCACACACATTTGAATGCATTCCAAGTGTGGGAGCGGGCTTGCTCGCGAAGGCGTCAGCTCAAACGATGAAGAATTTACTCATCGTCGTCGAAGTTGTAACTGCCCGGCGCGAGGTTTTCGAAGCGGGTGTATTTACCGATAAAGGCCAGGCGAATAAAGCCGATCGGACCGTTCCGCTGCTTGCCGATGATGATTTCGGCGATGCCCTTGTGCTCGGTTTCCGGGTGATAGACCTCGTCCCGGTACACGAACATGATGACGTCGGCGTCCTGCTCGATCGCTCCGGATTCCCGCAAGTCGGAGTTCACCGGGCGCTTGTTGGGACGTTGTTCCAGGGAGCGGTTGAGCTGCGAAAGCGCCACCACCGGGCAGTTGAATTCCTTCGCCAGGGCTTTCAGGGATCGCGAGATCTCGGAAATCTCGTTGGTCCGGTTGTCACCGCTGGAACCAGGGATCTGCATCAGCTGCAGGTAGTCGATCATGATCAGGCCGACATCACCGTGCTCACGCACCAGACGCCGGGTCCGCGCACGCATTTCCGAGGGGCTGATGCCCGCGGTGTCATCGATGAACAGCTTGCGGTCGTTGAGCAGGTTGACCGCCGAGGTCAGGCGCGGCCAGTCGTCGTCTTCCAGCTGGCCGGAACGCACCTTGGTCTGGTCGATACGGCCCAGGGACGAGAGCATACGCATGATCAGCGATTCGCCTGGCATCTCGAGGGAATACACCAGCACCGCCTTCTCGCTACGCAGTACGGCGTTTTCCACCAGGTTCATCGCGAAGGTGGTTTTACCCATCGATGGACGGCCGGCGACGATGATCAGGTCGGACGGTTGCAGGCCGCTGGTCTTCTCGTCGAGGTCGGTGTAGCCGGTGGACAGGCCGGTGATTGCGTCAGCCGTGTTGAACAAGGTGTCGATGCGATCGATGGCCTTGGTCAACAGTTCGTTGACGCCCACCGGGCCGCCAGTTTTTGGCCGCGCCTCGGCGATCTGGAAGATCTGCCGTTCGGCTTCGTCGAGGATCTCTTCGGCGGTACGACCTTCAGGGTTGAAGGCCGCATCGGCGATTTCGGTGCTGATGCCGATCAACTGGCGCAACGTCGCACGCTGGCGGACGATCTGCGCGTAGGCCTTGATGTTGGCGACCGACGGCGTGTTCTTCGCCAGTTCGCCCAGGTAACCGAGGCCGCCGACCTGGGACGTCTGACCTTCCTTGTCCAATTGCTCGGCAAGGGTCACGACGTCGATCGGCATGTTCTGATCGGCCAGTTTGGCGATCGCACGGAAGATCAAACGGTGGTCATGCCGGTAGAAATCGCCGTCGGAGACTTGATCGAGCACGCGCTCCCAGGCGTTGTTGTCCAGCATCAGACCACCGAGTACAGCCTGTTCGGCCTCGATGGAATGCGGCGGCACTTTCAGCGCGGCGGTTTGCAGATCGTATTGCTCGGGAGCGGAGATTTCGTTCATGGCCACTTGGAGTCAGGGTTGAAAACGGGAGTACCAGAAAGACAAAGGGCACGACCTGTAAACAGGATCGTGCCCGATGTTACCGGCAAGCACCCGAGGGTGCCAGCCGACAAGTGTTGCTTAAGCTGCTACCACGACAACGCGTACGGTGGCTTCAACTTCGGCGTGCAGGTGCACAGCCACGTCGAATTCACCCACGTTGCGGATGGTGCCGTTCGGCAGACGAACTTCGCTCTTCTGCACTTCAACGCCGGAAGCGGTCAGTGCGTCAGCGATGTCGTGAGTACCGATCGAACCGAACAGCTTGCCTTCGTCGCCAGCGGTGGCAGTGATGGTCACTTCCAGCTCGGCCAGTTGGGCAGCACGGCTTTCAGCCGATGCTTTACGGTCTGCGGCAGCTTTTTCCAGCTCAGCACGACGCTCTTCGAAAGCAGCCAGGTTGGCAGCGGTCGCAGCGGTAGCTTTGCCGAAAGGCAGCAGGTAGTTACGGCCGTAACCGGCCTTAACGTTTACTTTGTCGCCCAGGTTGCCCAGGTTGGCGATTTTTTCCAGAAGGATCAGTTGCATGTGGAAATCCTCTTAACTTTTAACCTTCACCGTTCGCGTTATCGGTGTCTTTCGACACGTGACGACCGCGAAAATCAATCAGGCTGTCGACAATGGCCAGAACCACGAGCAACGGATAGATCAGCTGCATGAACAGCAACAGCGTGACGTACAACCCCACCAGCCAGAAACCGGCCAGTCGCTTCTGCCCGACCAGCCCGTGAATCAGGGCCAGTCCGGCGAACACCAGCGGTACACTGCACAACGGCGTCAACATGGCCATCTGTGCACCGAGATTCGGGCCCAGAAGCATCAACGCCAGCAGCAACATCGCCGGCCCCAGCGGGATCCGGATGGCGCGAAACTCGCGACCAAAACCACCCGGGTTGTACAACAACGCCTGCCAATGACGCCCGATAATCAGGCTCAGCACGCTGACGATCTGCAACAGGGCCGCAATCAGTCCGGTCAGGACCGGTGCAATCAGGGACGCGAAACGCGCTTGCTCATCCACCGACAATTGCTTGTAGGTTTCACCAAGAAGCGCCGGCATGACCTTTATCAAGGCCTGCGCGAGCATCTCGATCTGGGCCGCAAACGCCGCCCCGAGCACCACTGAAAACACCACTCCGATCACTACGCTGACCAGCAGCGTGCGGACCCAGGATTCGCTTGCGCGCAACACCAACGCAAGCCCCGAAGACCCCAGCAGCACCAGAAGTGCCCGTGGATCATCGGCATACAGCCACCAGATCAAAGCCGGCAGCAGCCCCAGGGACAGGACGCCAAGGGCGTCCGTCAATCCGCGCCGCAGAAGCACCAGGCTCCCGGCGGCAGCACCCAACCAATACAACAACGGCAATGTTGCACATCCAGCCACTACAAGAGTGGCCTGCATGCGGCCGCGCATGATGAACTCAGCTAAGGCACGCATGCATTCAATCCTTTGCTACTTGTCGACTGCCCGGTCTCAGCGGCCGTGGCTGTCGGTGTAGGCCAGCAGGGCCAGGAAGCGGGCGCGCTTGATAGCGGTGGCCAGCTGACGCTGATAACGAGCTTTGGTACCGGTGATGCGGCTTGGAACGATTTTGCCGGTCTCGGATACGTAGGCTTTCAGAGTGTTGAGATCTTTGTAATCGATCTCTTTCACGTCTTCAGCGGTGAAGCGGCAGAATTTACGACGACGGAAGAAACGTGCCATTTGATAGGCTCCTTAAAAGGTCCGTGGATTACTCGTCAGCGTTATCGCTGTTGTCGCTGTCATCACTATCAACGCTATCAGCGCCTTCGTGCTCAGGACGGTCGCGACGCTCACGGCGCTCACTGCGGTTTTCTTCAGCCTTGAGCATCTCGGACTGGCCGGTAACGGCTTCGTCGCGACGGATGACCAGGTTACGGATCACAGCATCGTTGTAGCGGAAGTTGTCTTCCAGCTCGGCCAGGGCCTTGCCAGTGCACTCAACGTTCAGCATCACGTAGTGAGCCTTGTGAACATTGTTGATTGCGTAGGCCAGTTGACGACGGCCCCAATCTTCCAGACGGTGGATTTTGCCGCCGTCTTCTTCGATCAGCTTGGTGTAACGCTCAACCATGCCGCCGACTTGCTCGCTCTGGTCAGGGTGGACCAGAAAGATGATTTCGTAATGACGCATGAATGCTCCTTACGGGTTGTAGCCTGCCGCTCAAAAACGGTCAGACAAGGAGTGAATGACACTTATGGACTTGCTGGCGCGGGGCACATGCGTGCCTGCCGTCACAGCAAGGGGCGCAATTGTAGAGAAGGGACAGAAGAGGTGCAAGGCAATTGGTGATTATTTGAACAATCACCGAAAAGCACTGTGGGAGCGGACTTGCTCGCGAATGCGATACATCAGCCAACATTCAAGTCGACCGACATTGCGCTTTCGCGAGCAAGCCCGCTCCCACAGTTTGATGGCGTACAGCCTTACTTCCTGGCTGCTGCCTTGGCCTTGGCGCCGCGCTGACGCTGCGCTTCGAACAGGCACACGCCGGTCGCCACGGACACGTTGAGACTGCTGACGCTACCGGCCATCGGCAGGTTCACCAGATAGTCGCAGTGTTCGCGGGTCAGGCGACGCATGCCTTTGCCTTCGGCGCCCATGATCAGGATGGTCGGGCCAGTCAGATCCTGGTCGTAAATGCTGACTTCAGCCTCGCCCGCCGTACCGACAACCCACAGACCGCGCTGCTGAAGCTTTTCCAGCGTACGCGCAAGGTTGGTCACCGCCACCAACGGAATCACTTCCGCCGCGCCGCAAGCCACTTTACGCACGACCGGGGTCAAGGTTGCCGACTTGTCTTTCGGCACGATCACCGCCAGCGCGCCGGCAGCATCTGCCGAACGCAGGCAGGCGCCGAGGTTGTGCGGATCGGTCACGCCGTCAAGCACCAGCAACAACGGCGCACCTTCGGTGCGGTCGAGCAACTCGTCGAGCATCGCCTCGCCCCAGACCTGGCTCGGGCTGACGTCCGCGACCACGCCCTGATGCACGCCCTCAACCCAGGCGTCCATTTCGCGACGTTCGGCCTGGCCGACCTGAACGCGATTTTCGTTGGCCAACTCAATCAGAGTCTGCACGCGCGGATCGTTGCGGCTTTCGGCCAGCCAGATCTGCTTGACGCGTTTCGGGTGGTGACGCAACAACGCTTCTACCGCGTGAACGCCGTAGATTTTTTCCAACTGACTCATGACTTCGCCTTCGGTTTACGTGCCCCACCACTTCTGGCTGGAGCCGAACCCGCTTTTGGCGGGCCTTTACGGTGTTTGCTCGGTTTGGCTGGCTTGCCGCCGGCAGCCTTGTCAGGCGCCGACCGTCCGGTCTTTCCCCCAGACGCCGCTTTACCACCGCTTTTGGCTTCGGCCAACAAGGCCTTCTTCAATTCGCGGCTTTTGCGCAGCTCGGCGTTTTTCGCCACGGCATCGCTCGGGCGATAGGCCTCCGCTGCCTTTTCCTTGGCTGGACGACGGCTGGCGGTTTTTGCCGGAGCCTTTTCGTCCGCAACCTTGGCCGCAGGTGCTGCGGTTTCGGCGCCACGTTTCTTGCGGCCGATCGGTGCGCTGATGGTTTTTTCGGCCATCTCGAAATCGATCTTGCGCTCGTCGAGGTCGACGCGCATGACCCGCACCTCAACCGTGTCGCCGAGACGGAAGCTGCGACCGGTGCGCTCGCCCGCCAGGCGGTGATGCACAGGGTCGAAGTGGTAGTAGTCACCCGGCAGCGCGGTGACGTGGACCAGACCCTCGACGTAAATGTCGGTCAGTTCCACGAACAGACCAAAACCGGTCACGGCGGTGATCACGCCCGGGAACGATTCGCCCACGCGATCCTTCATGAACTCGCACTTGAGCCAGTTCACGACGTCGCGGGTCGCTTCGTCGGCGCGGCGTTCGCTCATCGAGCACTGCTCACCGAGTTGCTCCAGCGCCGCTTCGTCGTACGGATAGATACGCGCCTTCGGAATGCTCATCGCACCGGCACGACGAACGTGCGGGGTGTCCTGTTTCGAATGGATCACGCTGCGGATGGCGCGGTGCGTGAGCAGGTCCGGGTAACGACGGATCGGCGAAGTGAAGTGCGTATAGGCTTCGTAGTTCAGGCCGAAGTGGCCTTCGTTCTGGGCGCTGTACACCGCCTGACTCAGCGAACGCAGCATCACGGTCTGGATCAGGTGGAAATCCGGACGGTCCTTGATGCTCGCCAACAGGGCCTGATAGTCCTTCGGCGACGGACCATCCTTGCCTTTGTGCAGGGACAGACCCAGCTCGCCAAGGAAGGCGCGCAGTTTTTCCAGACGCTCCGGTGGCGGGCCGTCGTGGACGCGGTACAGCGCAGGAATTTCGTGCTTCTTGAGGAATTCGGCGGTGGCCACGTTGGCCGCCAGCATGCATTCCTCGATCAGCTTGTGCGCATCGTTGCGGGTGGTCGGACGGATTTCGGCAATCTTGCGCTCGGAACCGAAGATGATCCGGGTTTCCTGCGTTTCGAAATCGATCGCGCCGCGCACGTGGCGAGCAGCCAGCAATACTTTGTACAGCGCATAAAGCTGCTTGAGGTGCGGCACGACGTCGGTGTACTCGCCACGCAGCTTGCGCGCTTCGGCAACCTTCGGCGTTTCCAGCATCGCGCTGACCTTGTTGTAGGTCAGACGAGCGTGGGAATGGATCACCGCTTCATAGAAGCAGTAGTCGGTCATTTCGCCGGACTTGGAGATGGTCATCTCGCAAACCATGGCCAGACGATCAACATGCGGATTCAGCGAGCACAGGCCGTTGGACAGCTGCTCAGGCAGCATCGGCACTACGCGCTCCGGGAAGTACACCGAGTTGCCGCGCACCTGGGCTTCGTTGTCCAGGGCCGATCCGATCTTCACGTAGCTGGAAACGTCGGCAATCGCCACGTACAACTTCCAGCCGCCGGAGAACAGGCGCAGCTTGCCCGGCTTGGCTTCGCAGTAGACCGCGTCGTCGAAGTCGCGAGCGTCTTCACCGTCAATGGTGACGAACGGCAGATGGCGCAGGTCGATGCGCTTCTCTTTGTCCTTCTCTTCGACTTCCGGTTTGAGCTTGGCCGCTTCTTTCAGAACGGCTTCAGGCCAGACGTGCGGAATGTCGTAAGTGCGCAGCGCGACATCGATTTCCATGCCCGGCGCCATGTAGTTGCCGACCACTTCGACCACGTCGCCTTGCGGCTGGAAGCGTGGAGTCGGCCAGTGGGTGATTTTCACCTCGACGAACTGACCGATCTGCGCATTGGCGTTGCGGCCCGGCGTGACCAGCACTTCCTGCTGGATCTTCGGGTTGTCCGCGACGACAAAACCGATGCCGCCTTCTTCAAAGTAGCGACCGACGATGGTTTCGTGAGCACGCGACACCACTTCGACGATCACGCCTTCGCGGCGTCCGCGACGATCGAGACCGGAAACGCGGGCCAGCGCACGGTCACCGTCAAACACCAGGCGCATTTGCGCCGGGCTCATGAACAGGTCATCGCTACCATCGTCCGGCACGAGGAAGCCGAAGCCGTCACGGTGACCGCTGATGCGGCCGAGGATCAGGTCGAGCTTGTCCACCGGCGCGTAAGTGCCGCGGCGGGTGTAGATCAGTTGAGCGTCGCGCTCCATGGCGCGCAGGCGGCGGCGCAGGGCTTCGATCTGGTCTTCTGTGGTCAGACCAAACTCTTCGACCAGTTGCTCGCGGGCAGCCGGCGAACCCCGATCGGCGAGATGCGCCAGGATCAGTTCGCGGCTAGGAATAGGGTTTTCATATTTTTCCGCTTCACGAGCGGCCTCGGGATCGAGGGACTGCCAATCGGCCATTAGAGAGTTTTCACCTTGTCTATATGCGGGTTAGTTTGGCATAGGCGCCATCAAACGGGAAATTTCCGACTCTATAAGGCCCTTCTAAAGCCTTGTATCGACGCCTGAAAGCCCTTTTGAACACCGCCGGTAAAAAAAATCATTTTTTTTGCTGGCAGGGGTTTACAGTTAAAAAGACGCTCCGTATAGTGCGCGCCATCGACAACGCAGACGCGCTGTAGATCATGCCCAGGTGGTGAAATTGGTAGACACGCCAGCTTCAGGTGCTGGTGACCTTACGGTCGTGGAAGTTCGAGTCTTCTCCTGGGCACCAATTTCGAGTTTGAGACTAGATCAGTTTCAAGACTCACACAAAAACCCGCGAAAGCGGGTTTTTTGCATTCTAAGGAACGGATTTGTTAAAACCGATTTATTAAAATCAAATCAGGGGTTTACAGATCAAAAAGCGCTCCGTATAGTGCGCCACATCAACAGCGGCAACGCTCGCGATGAATGCCCAGATGGTGAAATTGGTAGACACGCCAGCTTCAGGTGCTGGTGACCTTACGGTCGTGGAAGTTCGAGTCTTCTTCTGGGCACCAATTCAAATTCAAGGTTACGACCTTGAATTTCACAAAAACCCGCGAAAGCGGGTTTTTGCGTTTCTGGCGATTGAAAAACCAATAGCCACCGGCCCTAACAAACACCTGCCCTCCCCGCAAGGCGCATCTGAGAAACAATATCGTTTATCATTGTTGCAAGTTTTTGCAATGCGACAGTGAGGAACCCTGCGAATGACGTTTCGAAATACCCTGCGCCGAGGCTTGACCTACACCCTGCTCGGCCTGGCACTCGCCACTCCCCTCACCCAGGCAGCCGACACGACTGCCCTGACCCTCTACAACGGTCAACACAAGGAAGTCGGCGATGCGATCGCCAAAGCCTTCGAGGCCAAGACCGGCATTCACGTCAACGTGCGCAAAGGCAGCAGCAACCAGCTCGCCAGCCAGGTGATCGAAGAAGGCGACCGCTCCCCCGCCGACGTGATCTACACCGAAGAATCCCCGCCACTGAACAATCTTGGCGAACAAGGCCTGCTGGCCAAGACCGATGACGCCACGCTGGCCGTGTTGCCGAAAGAATACGTCGCCGGCAATGGCACCTGGATCGGCGTCACTGCGCGGGTTCGCGTGGTGGCGTACAACCCGAAACTGATCGATGAAAAGGATCTGCCGACATCGGTACTCGGTTTCTCCGATCCGAAATGGCAAGGCAAGGTCGGTTTCGTGCCAACCAGCGGCGCGTTCCAGGAACAGGCCGTGGCAATCATCAAGGTGCACGGTCGTGACGCCGCCGAAGAATGGCTGACCGGCCTGCGCGCCTTCGGCAAAACCTACAGCAACAACATGGTCGCGCTTAAAGCTGTGGAGAACGGCGAAGTCGCCACGGTATTGGTGAACAACTATTACTGGTTCGCCCTGCAGCGCGAAAAAGGCAAACTCGACTCGAAACTGCATTACTTCACCGGCGGCGACGTCGGCGGGCTGATCACCGTGTCCAGCGCAGCGGTACTGAAATCCAGCAAGCACCCGAAAGAAGCCCAGCAATTGCTCGCCTACATGGCCAGCGAGGAAGGCCAGCGCGTGATCACCCAGACCACCGCCGAGTATCCGCTGCACAAAGGCATGGAATCGGATCGCGGGCTCAAGCCATTCAGTGAGCTGCAAGCACCGAACGTCACCCCGGCCGACCTCGGCAACGCCGAGGAGGCCTTGGAGCTGGAACGTGAAGTTGGCCTGAACTGATGGCCGCATCGTTATCCGCCCCCGCCGCGCGCGGGGGTTACGTGCCACGGCGCAAGCGGCCGTCAATCTGGTTGGTGCTGCCGGTCTTATTGCTGGTGGTGCTGAGCCTGTTGCCGCTGGCCTACGTCGGTCTGAAAGCCTGGCAGGCCGGCTGGGCCGAGGCGCTGCATTTGCTGTGGCGCCCGTACGTGTTCGGTTTGCTGCGCAATACTCTGGCACTGATGGTTGGCGTGACACTCACCTGCGGCGTGCTTGGCTTGTCGCTGGCCTGGCTGCTGGAGCGCAGCAATCTGCCGGGGCGGCGCCTGTGGGGCGTGATTCTGTGCCTGCCGTTCGCGGTGCCGGCATTTGTCAGCAGCTTCACCTGGGTGTCGTTGAGCGCACAGTTCGAAGGCCTTGGCGGAGCGATCCTGGTGATGAGCCTGTCGAAGTACCCGCTGATCTTTCTGCCGGTAGCGGCGACCTTGCGCAACCTCGATCCGTCCCTTGAAGAATCCGCCCGCACCCTGGGGCAGAACCGCTGGGGGGTGTTTTTCCGTGTCACCCTGCCGCTGCTTTGGCCGTCGCTGCTGGCCGGCTCGCTGCTGATTGCCTTGCACATGCTGGTGGAATTCGGCGCGCTGTCGATCATCGGCCTGCAAACCTTCACTACGGCGATCTATCAGCAATTCGAACTGGAATTCAGCAACGCCAACGCGGCGATGCTCTCGGCGGTATTGCTCGCGCTGTGTCTGGCGCTGCTGTGGCTGGAACTGCGTGTACGCGGCAAAGGCCGGCATGTGCGCACCGGCCAAGGTGCGGCGCGTCAGGCTGAGCAGGTTCGACTGGGGCCATGGGCCGTCGTCGGTCAGTTGTACTGTCTGTTGCTGGCGATTGTCGGCAGCGGGATTCCGCTGGGCATGCTTGCGTATTGGCTGGCGGTCGGCTCATCGGCAGCCTTCCCGGTCGCCGCAATCACTGAGGCCCTGCTGTCGTCGCTGGCACTGTCGCTGGGCGGCGCAGCGCTGTGCCTGATGCTGGCGGTGCCGGTCGGGCTGCTGGTGGTGCGTTACAAGGGCCAACTGGCGATCTGGGCCGAACGCTTGCCGTTTCTGTTGCATGCGCTGCCGGGCCTGGTGATTGCCCTGACGCTGGTGTATTTCGCCCTGCATTACGTGCCGGCGCTGTACCAGACTTCGGCGCTGCTGCTGATCGCTTATGCGCTGCTGTTTTTGCCTCTGGCTCAGGCGCCGATTCGCACGGCGCTGAACAAGGCGGCGCCGCAACTGGAAGAGGCCGCGCGCACACTGGGCGCGTCGTCGTTCACGGCGTTTTGCCGGGTGACCCTGCCGATCATCTTCCCGGCATTGGGCGCGGCGTTTGCGCTGGTGTTTCTGGATGCAATGAAAGAACTGACGGCGACGCTGCTGCTGAGTCCGACCGGGCTCAATACGCTGGCTACCGAGGTGTGGGCGCATACGGCGAATGTCGAGTTTGCGGCGGCAGCGCCTTATGCGGCGTTGTTGATCCTGGTGTCAGGGTTGCCGGTTTATCTGCTCACAACGCGGATGTATCTGAGTCGCTGAAATCGCCTTCGCGAGCAAGCCCGCTCCCACATTCGATCGCGTTCCCAGGCTGGTATGCGATCAAACTGTGGGAGTCCGACCGGGCTCAATACGCTGGCTGCCGAGGTGTGGGCGCATACGGCGAATGTCGAGTTTGCGGCGGCAGCGCCTTATGCGGCGTTGTTGATCCTGGTGTCAGGGTTGCCGGTTTATCTGCTCACAACGCGGATGTATCTGAGTCGCTGAAATCGCTTTCGCGAGCAAGCCCGCTCCCACATTCGATCGCGTTCCCAGGCTGGTATGCGATCAAACTGTGGGAGCGGGCTTGCTCGCGAAGAGGCCCAACCAGACAACATCAAGCCCGGAACTGCCCTAGGCTTGCCTTCAACTGCGCCGCCAACCCATCCAGCACCTTGCCACTGGCCGTGGTCTCCACCACCGCCTGCGCCGCTTTCTCGGCCTGGGCATGAATGGTCTCGACCCGCCCGCGAACCGCTTGTGCGCCCTGCGCCTGATGCGCTGCCGCCTGCGTCGCCAGCCCGATCGCCGCGTGCACCTGCTCGACCGAGGCCTGTACCGACTGCTGCAACCGCGCACTGTCGCGCAACACCAGCAAACCCTCGCTGGCTTGGCGCCCGGCCTGACCGATCGCCTCGACCGCCTCACGCGCGCCCTGCTGCAAGGCGACGATGTGCGCCTGAATGTCGCCAGTCGAGCTTTGCGTCTTGCTCGCCAACGCGCGCACTTCATCCGCCACCACTGCGAATCCACGCCCGGTCTCACCGGCCCGCGCCGCTTCAATAGCCGCATTGAGCGCCAGCAGGTTGGTCTGTTCGGCGATCCCGTGAATCACCGTCAGCACCACTTCAATCTGTTCACTCTGCTGCGCCAGTCGCTCGATCACTTTCGCCCCGGTATCCACCTGCCCGGCCAGCGCCTCGATCAGGCTCCCGACCTTGGCCGAGGTGCGGGTGTTTTCGTCAGTGGCCTGGCGAATATCCACTACCTGCTTTAATGCCGCCTGCATCGCATGGCTTTCCGATTGTGCCTCGTCGGCCATTTGCGACAGCGCGCGCAGGCTTTCCGCAACCTCGTCACGCTGCATCCCGGCGGCCGCATCGGCACCGGCGTTGCGCAGGGTCATGGCGCCGATTTCCACGCCCGTGCGCTGGGCCACGTCGCCCGCTTCGCGCACGATGGGCTGCAACTTATCCACAAAGCGATTGACCGCCGAGGCCATGTCGCCAATCTCGTCCTTGCTGTTGATCTGCACACGCTTGGTCAGGTCGCCCTCGCCTGCCGCGAGGTCATGCATCGCCGCGTTGAGCATCTTCAAGCGATTGACCACCCGATGCCCCAGCACCACCGCCAGCAACAGCAGCACCCCACAGCCGACCAGCGCCAGGCCCATGCCGATCCGCCAACGCAAGGTCGCGGCAGCGTCCTGCACGGTGCTGCGGGTGTTGGCCTTCATCTCGGCAGCGGTGGATTGCGCCGACTGCAGACGCGCCTGCATTGCTGCGGCGCTGTCAGCAGCGGCCCCCTTCAGGCTGTCGCCGACCAATTGATCACTGCTGGCGATCAGCGCCGAGAAGCGCTGGTCGAGTGCTGCCAGATCGGTTTCCACCGAGGCCGTCGAAACGCCCATCAGTACCTTGCCGATTTCCACGCCATTGGGATTGATCGAGGCCTCGAGGTAGTAGACCGACGGATCGTGCTTCGCCGCGTCCAGCACCTTGTCCAGCGCACGCTCGCCCTGACCTTTTTCCAGCAGGGCCTTGTTGATCGGATTTTCGCGGTTGAGGTAGCGCGTCAGATGCTGCCCGGTGGCGTCGTCATAGACCACGAACAGCACGTTGGGATTGCGCTGGGCACGACGGGCGAATTCGGAAAGGGTCGGCACGTCGCTGTCCCACATGGCACGCGGTGCAACCGAGGCGAGCAACTGAGCCATGTCATTGGCCGAGTCCTTCAGGTCCTTTTCCAACGTCGTGCGCAGTTGTGCCTGCTCGTCCTTCAGACGCGAGGACAGGCCGGCAGTCAGGCGCTGACGAGTGTTGGTGGACAAGGTATCGAGGCTCGACGTGACCTCACGCCCGGCCTGCTCCAGCTCACCGGACAGTTTCTGGCTGTCGACGCCCAGGCGAGCGCCAAGATCGGCTTCCAGCGCGGTGACCGTGCTCCGCGTCAGGGCGACTGCCACCAGCACTTGCACCAAAAGGGCGATACCAAGGGTAACGAACACGGGCCGCAACAAACGGCTTTGTAACAGTGAGAGAACGGCCGACACTGTGAATCCCTCTACTTCTGACGCCATTAATTTGATGGCACTCTTGTAGGAAGATTTACAGCAAAGGTCATGCCGTGCAGCCGGCATAAACGACAAAGGCCCCGATTAAGGGGCCTTTGTTTTTTACATCAACAACTTATCAAGCAAACGGATGGCGCAGAACGATGGTTTCGTTGCGATCCGGGCCCGTCGAAATAATGTCGATCGGCGCACCGATCAGCTCTTCAACGCGCTTGATGTACGCACGGGCATTAGCTGGCAACTCTTCCAGGGTCTTGGCACCCACGGTCGATTCGGTCCAGCCCGGCACTTCTTCGTACACAGGCTGCAGGCCTACGTAGCTGTCAGCGTCGGTCGGCGCAACGGCGTTGCCCTGCGCATCTTTGTAGCCAGTGCAGATGTTGATGGTTTCCAGACCATCGAGTACGTCCAGCTTGGTCAGGCAGATGCCCGAGATGCTGTTCACATCGATAGCGCGACGCAGGATAACGGCGTCGAACCAGCCACAACGACGGGCACGGCCGGTGGTCGCGCCGAACTCGTGACCTTGCTTGGCCAGGTGCGCGCCCACGTCATCAAACAGCTCAGTCGGGAATGGGCCCGAACCTACGCGAGTGGTGTAAGCCTTGGTGATGCCCAGGATGTAGTCCAGGAACATCGGGCCAACGCCCGAACCGGTCGCCACGCCACCAGCGGTGGTGTTGGAGCTGGTCACGTACGGGTAAGTACCGTGGTCGATGTCGAGCAACGAACCCTGGGCACCTTCGAACATGATGTCTTTGCCGGCGCGACGCAGGTCGTGCAGCTCGGCCGTCACGTCCAGCATCAGCGGCTTGAGCAGCTCAGCGTATTCCTTGCACTCGGCCAGGGTTTTTTCGAACTCGATGGCCGGCTCTTTGTAGTAACCAACCAGCATGAAGTTGTGGTAATCCACCAGTTCACGCAGCTTGTCTTCAAAGCGCGGCATGTTGAGCAGGTCGCCCACACGCAGGCCACGACGTGCAACCTTGTCTTCGTACGCCGGGCCGATGCCGCGACCGGTGGTACCGATCTTCAGCTCGCCACGGGCCTTTTCACGGGCCTGGTCCAGCGCCACGTGGAAGGACAGGATCAGCGGGCAGGACGGGCTGATACGCAGGCGCTCGCGCACCGGCACGCCTTTCTCTTCCAGCTTGGTGATCTCGCGCAGCAGGGCGTCAGGTGCAACCACCACGCCGTTGCCGATCAGGCACTGCACGCCTTCGCGCAGCACGCCCGACGGGATCAGGTGCAAGACGGTTTTTTCGCCGTCGATCACCAGGGTGTGGCCAGCGTTGTGGCCACCTTGGTAGCGCACTACGGCGGCAGCATGTTCGGTCAGCAGATCAACGATCTTGCCTTTGCCCTCATCACCCCATTGGGTGCCCAGGACTACGACATTCTTACCCATAACACTTGTCCTCATTCGCGCAAACTTGGTGCCGGCGGTGGCCGGCAGGAAAACTCAAGAAGCCAGTGGCGATACTTGCCAAAGCCCGTTCTGCTGAATCAATTGCCGGTCGCAGTCCGCATCACGGGCGGCGGCCAAAGGTTGTCCAGGCAACGCCTGAACGACACGCTGACCCTCACTGCGCAACTGGCAAACCTGCTGCCAGAGTGCCGCATCCGTACTGTCAGGCATCCAGATACCGCCAGACGGTAGCTCGATTTCAGCACGCCCCAGGGTCACCAGGGTTTTCAAATCGGTAGAGAAGCCGGTCGCCGGACGGGCACGACCGAAGTCGGCGCCGATGTCATCGTAACGACCGCCCTGAGCGATGGACTGACCCACGCCCGGTACAAACACCGCGAACACCACACCGGTGTGGTAGTGGTAGCCGCGCAGCTCACCCAGATCGAAGTACAACGGCAGATCCGGGAAGCGCGCCGACAGACGCTCGGCGATCGCCAGCAAGTCTTCCAGCGCGGCCAGCACCGGCGCCGGCGCATTGGCCAGACGCTCACGGGCGGCGGCCAGCACTTCACGCCCGCCACACAGATCGACCAGCGCCCGCAGCATGCCGGACAAGTCCGCCGGCAAGCCTTCGGTCAAGGTAATGACCTCGTCGATGGCCTTGCGTTGCAACGCATCGAACAACTGCTGCTCGACTTCACCCGACAGACCGGCAGCACGTGCCAGTCCACGGTAGATGCCGACATGACCGAGGTCCATGTGTACATCCGGCACATCGGCCAGTTGCAGCATGGCCAGCATCAGGCTGATCACTTCAACGTCACTGCTCGGGCTGGCGTCGCCGTACAACTCGGCGCCCAACTGGATCGGGCTGCGCGAGGACGACAGTGCACGCGGCTGGGCATGCAGCACGCTGCCGGCGTAGCACAGACGGCTCGGGCCTTCGCGACGCAAAGTGTGCGCATCGATGCGCGCCACTTGCGGCGTGATGTCGGCACGGAACCCCATCTGCCGGCCCGATTGCGGGTCGATGACCTTGAAGGTCCGCAGATCCAGGTCCTGGCCCGCACCGGTCAGCAGGGATTCCAGGTACTCGATATGGGGAGTCACGACAAACTCGTAACCCCAGCTCTGGAACAGATCCAACACCTGACGACGCGCGACTTCAATGCGCGCCGCTTCCGGTGGCAGTACTTCTTCGATGCCATCTGGCAGCAGCCAGCGGTCTACCGTTGCCATTACGCCATTCCCCTTTGATCCGGGCGGCCAGCCTGCGGGCGAGCCTTGAGTGAAGCAGAAAATGACCGGCCCGTTCAAAACGCACGCGCATGAACGACGCGGCGAAAGGCCTGTTACCGGCTTCGCCCATCACTTTCCTCGAAAATCTCTCGGGCCATTCAACCCGATGCCTGCAACAAAAAACAGCAATCAAACGTGCAGACGCAAAAAAGCCGGGAATTTCCCGGCTGCCGCATCATACACACGTTTTCCCAAAGGATCACCCCGCCCGAGGTTTTAGCCGCCGGGCGGAGCGATTCAGGTCAACGTCGCATCAAGGCTTGGACTTTTCCAGATAGCGGAAGAAGTCGCTGCTTGGGTCGAGAACCATGACGTCGGATTTGTTCGCGAAGCTTTCACGGTAGGCACGCAGGCTACGGTAGAAACCGTAGAACTCCTGATCCTGACCGTAGGCCTTGGAGTAGATCGCAGCAGCCTGGGCATCACCATCACCGCGAACCTCTTCTGATTCACGATAGGCTTCAGCCAGCAGTACGCGGCGTTGACGATCGGCGTCGGCACGAATGCCCTCGGCCAGTTCGTTACCCTTGGCGCGGTGCTCGCGAGCTTCACGCTCACGCTCGGTGCTCATACGCTCGAACACGCTGCGGTTCACTTCCTTCGGCAGATCGATGGCCTTGACCCGGACATCGACCACTTCGATACCCAGCTCTTTTTCCGCCATCGAGTTCAGCGACGCGGTGATGTCAGCCATCAGCGCATCACGCTCACCCGACACCACTTCGTGCAGGGTGCGCTTGCCGAACTGGTCACGCAGGCCCGACTCCAGACGACGGGACAGACGTTCGTCGGCGATCTGCTTGAGGCCGGAAGTCGCGGTGTAGAAGCGCTCGGCATCTTTCACCCGCCACTTGGCGTAGGCATCGACCATCACGGCTTTCTTTTCCAGGGTCAGGAAACGCTGTGTCGGTGCGTCCAGCGTCATCAGACGTGCGTCAAATTTACGCACCTGGTTAACGTAAGGCACCTTCACATGCAGACCCGGCTGAACATCAGCCTGAACCACACGGCCGAACTGCAGCAACACCGCGCGCTCGGTCTGAGCCACGATGTAGAAGCAGTTCCAGCCAACCAGAACCACAACGACGCCAACAATCAGGGCGATCAGCGATTTATTGCTCATCAGCGGGTCTCCCTTGTGCGTGTCTGCGGCAGGTCAGTGACATGCGGCACGACGTCCGTGTTGTTGCTGGCAGCGGCCGAACCGGTCACTGGTGCATTGCTGCCACCCGAGCTGTTCTGAATCATCTTGTCCAACGGCAGGTAAAGCAGGTTGCTCTGGCCGTTCTTGTTGCCGGTCACGAGTACCTTGCTGGTATTGCTGAAGACTTCCTGCATGGTGTCCAGGTACAGACGCTGGCGGGTGACTTCAGGTGCCTTGCGATACTCGGCCACCAGTTTGGTGAAGCGGTCAGCCTCACCCTTGGCGCGCGAGATCGTCTCGTCACGGTAACCATTGGCATCTTCGAGGATGCGCTGGGCCTGACCACGGGCTTCCGGCACGACGCCGTTGGCATAGGTTTCAGCCTGGTTGCGCGAACGCTGCTCGTCTTCACGGGCGCGGATCACGTCGTCGAAGGCTTCCTGCACTTCACGCGGGGCTGCCGCGTTCTGCACGTTGACCTGAGTGACGGTGATGCCGGTGCGATAGGTATCGAGGAAGCGTTGCAGACGCTCCTTGATTTCGCTGGCCATCAGTTCACGACCTTCGGTCAGCACCTGGTCCATGGCGGTCGAACCCACCACGTGGCGCAGGGCGCTGTCGGTCGCATGCTGCAGGCTGATTTCCGGCTGATCGACGTTCAGCACGAAGTCCTGCAGGTTGGTGATCTTGTACTGCACGGTCAGCGGCACTTCGACGATGTTTTCGTCTTCGGTCAGCATCTGGCCCTGCTTGGTGTACGCACGCTCACGCGTGACGTTTTCCATGTACTTCTTGTCGATCGGCGGGAAATAGATGTTCAGGCCCGGGCCGACAGTCTCGTAGTACTTGCCGAAGCGCAGCACCACGGCTTGCTCCTGCTCGTCGACTACATAGACCGCGCTGTACAGCCAGACAGCCGCCAGCACCACGAGGCCGATGCCGAGCAGACCGCCGAAGCCGCCACCACTCCTGCCCGAACCACCGCCGTCATCACCACCGCGTTTCTTACCACCACCGAACAACCCGTTCAGGCTTTCCTGCAGCTTTCGGAAGGCCTCGTCGAGATCCGGTGGCCCCTTGCGGTCGCCGTTATTGCGGCGCTTGCCACCCCAGGGATCCTGATTATTCGAGTTGCCACCCGGCTCATTCCAAGCCATAGCGCTCTCCATCTGATAAAGCAAAGACGCACCCACGGCGCGCCGACCAATGCTACAGAATGCCTGCCGTTGCGGCACAACCGCTTTGCCAGGCTTTTATTGCAAAGTGTGTTGCTCGATGAATTCCATCGGCTGCAATCCTTCGCGGCTTACCAGTCGATTCAACTCGACCCGGGGCAAACGAACGGCCAGCAGGCAGATGCCTTCCTCGTCGTGCTCTTCTTTCTGCACCGCACCGAGTTCGAAGAACTGCGCACGCAGTCGAGCGAACCGTTGCGGCAAGCGCAATGTCCCCACGAACAAATCACTGCCCAGCAACTCGGCAATGGCTTGTTCCAGCAATTCCAGACCCGTGCCATCGCGCGCCGACAGCCAGACCCGTTGCGGCTTGCCATCGGCATCGCGCTGGATCTGTGGCTCAACGCCTTCAAGCAAATCGAGTTTGTTGTATACCTCAAGGATCGGCAAGTCCTGAGCCCCGATCTCCCCCAGCACCACCATCACCTGCTCGATCTGCAACATGCGATCCGGTTCAGCCGCATCGATCACGTGCAACAACAGGTCGGAGTTACTCGACTCTTCGAGCGTAGACCGAAATGCCTCGACCAGCTTGTGCGGCAAGTGGCGAATGAAACCCACGGTGTCCGCGAGAACAATCGGCCCCAGGTCGTCCAGTTCCAGACGGCGCAAGGTCGGGTCGAGGGTGGCGAACAGCTGGTCAGCCGCGTACACCTCGGACTTGGTCACGTTATTGAACAGCGTGGACTTGCCGGCGTTGGTATAGCCCACCAGGGACACGGTCGGAATATCCGCACGCGAACGGCCGCGTCGCGATTGCTCGCGCTGGCTGCGTACTTTTTCCAGTCGACCCTTGATCTGGCGCAGGCGCACCCGCAGCAGACGGCGGTCGGTTTCGAGTTGGGTTTCACCCGGGCCACGCATGCCAATACCGCCACCCTGACGCTCAAGGTGAGTCCAGCCGCGAACCAGGCGGGTGCTCATGTGATCAAGCTGGGCCAGTTCTACCTGGAGCTTGCCTTCATGGGTACGGGCGCGCTGGGCGAAAATATCGAGAATCAGGCCGGTACGGTCGATCACGCGACACTCGAAAACACGTTCGAGGTTACGTTCCTGACTGGGCGTGAGAATGTGATTGAAAATCACCAGATCGGCTTCTTCAGCCTTGACCAGGTCGCGCAGTTCCTCGACCTTGCCGCTGCCGATCAGGAATTTGGCGGTTGGCCGATGACGCGGTACGTTAAAAAACGCAACGGTCTCGGCGCCCGCCGAATTAGCCAATTCCTGAAACTCCTGCGGATCTTCGCGCGCCTCAGGGTCCTGACCATCCAAGTGAACGAGGATCACTCGCTCACCACCACCGTGGCGCTCAAAGAACAAAGGAGACTCCTATCAGGCGTTACCTGGCTCAGCGTCACCTGCATCGGATTCGGTTGCGCTAGGCAGACGAATTGGACGTACTGGCACGACTGTCGAGATAGCGTGTTTGTAAACCATCTGGCTTACGGTGTTTTTCAGCAGGATAACGAACTGGTCGAACGACTCGATCGTGCCCTGCAGTTTGATACCGTTGACCAGGTAGATGGAAACCCCAACTTTCTCTTTACGTAAAGTATTCAAGTAAGGGTCTTGTAGCGAATGCCCTTTTGACATGTGCCGCACTCCTTTAAGGATTCAATAATAAAAATAGGTAATTCAGATGGCTTTGGCCGCCACACCCCCAAGGATAGACGGCAATTGCAAGGACTCAGCTCAATATGGAGATGGTCCCAAGGTATTTCAAGGCGCGTGGCAGATTGTCGCAATCAAGACTGTCCAGCCAGTGCAGATCATCCCAGCTGCGCAGCCAGGTGAACTGGCGCTTGGCCAATTGACGCGTGGCAATGATGCCGCGTTCCTGCATTTCGGCTAACGACAGCTTGCCGTCCAGATAGTCCCAGACTTGGCGGTAGCCTACCGCACGTATAGACGGCAACCCCGAATGCAGGTCACTTCTTTTACGCAGGGCTACGACCTCGTCGATGAACCCCTGTTCCAGCATATTTGTGAATCTTTGTTTAATGCGCTCGTGCAGTACCTGACGATTTGCCGGAGCAATGGCCAAGTTCGCGACAGTATAGGGCAATTGTTGCCGTCCCGAAGCGGCTGCTTCAGTACTTTGCGCAGATTGTTGCTGACGCAGGGCGGTCATGCTCTGGCCGCTGACCCGATAGACCTCCAGCGCACGACTCAGGCGCTGTGGATCATTGGGGTGAATGCGCGCCGCCGACTCCGGGTCGATCACCGCCAACTGCTCGTGCAGGGCTTGCCAGCCAAGGCGTGCAGCCTCTGCTTCGATCTGCGCGCGGACCTCCGGGTCCGCGGCCGGCATGTCCGCCAGACCATCGACCAACGCCTTGTAATAAAGCATCGTGCCGCCCACCAGCAGCGGAATTTTCCCGCGTGCGGTGATTTCAGCCATGGCCTGCAGGGCATCGCGGCGGAAATCGGCGGCGGAATAGGCCTCTGCCGGGTCGAGAATGTCGATCAGGCGATGCGGGAACTCGGCCAGCAGTTCTTTCGAAGGCTTGGCGGTGCCGATGTCCATGCCACGATAGACCAACGCCGAATCGACGCTGATCAGCTCGCACGGCAGCACCTTGGTCAGCTCGATGGCGAGGTCGGTCTTGCCCGCAGCGGTCGGGCCCATCAGGAAAATCGCTGGAGGAAGCTGGCTCATCAACGACCGCGCAGGAACAGTTTGTCCAGATCGTCCAGGCCCAATTGGGTCCAGGTCGGTCGGCCATGGTTGCATTGACCGCTGCGCTCGGTGTTTTCCATGTCACGCAGCAGGCCGTTCATTTCCGGCAGGGCCAGGCGCCGGTTGGCGCGGATCGCGCCGTGGCAGGCCATGGTGCCGAGCAGTTCGTTCAGGTGGGCCTGAATCCGGTCGCTGGTGCCGTATTCCATCAGGTCCGACAGCACATCGCCTACCAACCGGTTAGCCTCGGCCTGTTTGAGCAGCGCCGGAATCTGTCGGATCGCCAGGGTTTCCGGCCCCAGACGCTGCAGCTCGAAGCCCAGTCGCTGGAACCACGCAGCGTGTTCTTCGGCGCAATCGGCTTCACGCTGACTGACCGCCAGCGATTCCGGCACCAGCAATGGCTGGCCGCTCAGGCCTTCACTGGCCATGGCGATCTTCAGGCGTTCATACATGATCCGCTCGTGAGCGGCGTGCATGTCCACCAGCACCAGCCCCTGAGCGTTCTCGGACAAAATATAGATGCCCTTGAGCTGTGCCAGTGCGTAACCGAGCGGCGGAATGTCTTCCTGACCGGCCGGCAGCGCGTTGGCATTGGCCTCAGGCAGCGGCGCGAAAAACTCGCGGTAGGCAGCCTGCGCCTCGCCGGCTGGCGGCACCGCAGATTGCGGCCGCGGCGTGTACTGATACTGATAAGCGCCGCCAGCACTGCCCCCGGACGAGGTATTGAACGCCGGTTGCGCCTGCGGCTGCTCCAGCAGCGCGTTGGCCGCCAGACGCATTTCGCCCTGCGGGCCGAACTCACCGGCCTCGATGCCGGTTGGGCGGACGACGGCAGTGGTGACAGAACCGGCAAGCTGATCTTCCGGACGCACATCACCCAGCGCGCGGTGCAACGTGCCATAAAGGAAGTCATGCACCATGCGTCCGTCACGGAAGCGCACTTCGTGCTTGGTCGGGTGCACGTTGACGTCGACCGCTGCCGGATCGACCTCGAAAAACAGCGCGAAGGTCGGATGACGACCATTGAACAACACGTCGCGGTAGGCCTGGCGCACCGCGTGGGCCACCAGTTTGTCGCGCACCGCGCGGCCATTCACAAAGAAATACTGCAAATCCGCCTGACTGCGGTTGAACGTCGGCAAGCCGACCCAGCCCCAGAGGTGCAGGCCATTGCGCTCGATCTCGATCGGCAGCGCCTGCTCAAGAAAGCCCGAGCCGCAAATCGCCGCCACACGCCGGGCGCGGGCCGCGTCATCATGGGCTTCGTGCAGGCTGAGGATGGTCTTGCCGTTGTGGCGCAGATGGAACGCCACGTCGAAACGCGCCAGCGCCAAACGCTTGATCACTTCTTGCAGATGATCGAATTCGGTTTTTTCGGTCTTGAGAAACTTGCGCCGCGCAGGCGTGTTGAAGAACAGGTCGCGCACTTCCACCGATGTACCCACCGGATGCGCCGCCGGCTGAACACGAGGCGCCATGTCGCGGCCCTCGGTCTCCACCTGCCAGGCCTGATCGGCATCGCGGGTGCGCGAGGTCAGGGTCAGGCGCGCCACGGAGCTGATCGACGCCAGTGCTTCACCGCGAAAACCGAGGCTCATCACCTGTTCGAGGTCTTCGAGGTTGCGAATCTTGCTGGTGGCGTGACGGGCCAGCGCCAGCGGCAGGTCGTCGGCGGAAATACCGCTACCGTCGTCACGCACCCGCAGCAGCTTGACGCCACCCTGTTCAACATCGACATCGATGCGCTTGGCACCGGAGTCGAGGCTGTTTTCCAGCAGTTCCTTGATCACCGAAGCCGGGCGTTCAACTACCTCACCGGCGGCGATCTGGTTCGCCAGCCGTGGGCTGAGCAGTTCGATGCGTGCGGCGTTCAGCAGCTGATTCATTCTTTGGACGCCAGTTCGGTGCCAGGAATGGTCAGGTGCTGACCGATTTTCAGCTCATCGCTGCTGAGATTGTTGGCACTGCGCAGGGTCGCTGGCGACACCTGGTAACGCACCGCAATCATCGCCAGCGTCTCGCCCGGACTCACGCGGTGATCACGCGGGCCCTGGGCGATCTTGCCGGAGTCACGCAGCCAGGCAATGTAAGTGCCTGGCGGCGGGTTTTGCTGGAAGAACTGGCGCACGCCGCTGCTGATCGAACGGGCCAGCGCCTGCTGGTGGCTCGACGCCGAGAGCTTGTTCGCTTCGTTGGCGTTGGAGATAAATCCGGTTTCGACGAGGATCGACGGGATGTCAGGCGATTTCAGCACCATGAACCCGGCCTGTTCCACGCGCTGCTTGTGCAGTGGCGTCACGCGACCGATGTTGGTCAGGACTTTCTGGCCGACGTTGAGGCTAGACGTCAGCGACGCGGTCATCGACAGGTCGAGCAGCACACCGGCGAGCATGCGGTCCTTGTCGTCGAGGCTGACGTTGCCGGCACCGCCGATCAGGTCGGAACGGTTTTCGCTGTCGGCCAGCCAACGGGCGGTCTCCGACGTTGCGCCGCGATCAGACAGGGCAAACACCGAGGCGCCGAAAGCTGCCGCAGACGGCGCGGCGTCGGCGTGGATCGAGACGAACAGGTCTGCGCCCTTCTTGCGCGCAATTTCAGTACGCCCGCGCAACGGGATGAAGTAGTCGCCGGTACGGGTCAGCTCGGCGCGAAAGCCTTTCATGCCGTTGACCTGACGCTGCAGTTCGCGGGCAATCTGCAACACCACGTCTTTCTCACGCTGGCCGCGCGAGCCGGACGCACCCGGGTCTTCGCCGCCGTGGCCGGCGTCGATCACCACAATGATGTCGCGTTTTCCGGCCGGGGCCGGCGGCAACTTGATGGCAGGCTCCGAAGGCGTGACCGGCACGGCGGGTACCGTCGCCACTTGTGGCGTCGGCGCAGGCGGCGGCGCGGCATCGGCCGGGTTGTCGAACAGGTCGACCACCAGACGGTTGCCGTATTGCGCGTTCGGCGCCAGCGAGAAGCTTTTCGGAGTGACGGCCTTTTTCAGATCGATGACCACCCGCAGGTCGGTCGGCGTGCGCTGGGCCGAACGCATTGCGGTGATCGGCGTGTTGGCGGTCGAGACTTTCAACGGTGCACCGAGGGTGGCGCCATTGATGTCGATCACCAGCCGATCCGGTGCGGTCAGGGTGAAGACGCTGTGCTGCACCGGGCCGCTCAGGTCAAAGACCAGTCGCGTGTTGTCCGGCGCCCGCCACAGGCGCACGCTGTTGACCTTTGTGTCGGCCACAGCGTTGACGGCCACTGCCATCAACATCAGTCCTGCGGCAGCCACCAACGCGCGAAAGCGCATACCTAACCCCATCATTTAATTGGATTCCAATGCCAAAGCGGCACACCAGGTCTCACCACGCGAGCCCTGGGATAAAATTTTCAGCGAACGCCCGCTGTCTTGCGGGCTAATGGTAATGGTCAGGTCAGGCTTTGGCAAAAAGCCTGCACCTTTATCGGGCCACTCGATCAGGCACAGGGCATCGTCTTCGAAATAGTCGCGGATGCCAAGAAACTCCAGCTCCTCCGGATCGACCAGGCGATACAGGTCGAAGTGAAAGGCGCGCACATCACCAATCTCGTAGGGCTCGACCAGGGTGAAGGTCGGACTTTTTACCGCGCCGACGTGCCCCAGTCCACGAATAATGCCCCGCGACAGCGTGGTCTTGCCCATGCCCAGGTTGCCTTCGAGAAAAATCAGGCCATGGCCTTGGGTAACGCGGGCGATCCGTGCGCCAAAGTCGCTCATGGCCTGTTCATCGGCCAGGTACAGGGTTACTTCAGACACGGTGCATGCTCCTCCAACAACTGACGAATGGCTGGAATCAGATCACTGGCCGCCAGCCCACGGCCGAATTTACCTTGTTGCGCGCCGGCACTGGCGTGCAGCCAGACCGCCAGGCACGCCGCCTCAAAGCCGTCCATGCCTTGCGCCAGCAGCGCGCCGGTCAGACCAGCGAGTACATCGCCAAGACCGGCAGTGGCCATGGCAGGATGGCCCTGATGACACAGCGCCAGACGCCCATCGGGATGGGCGATCAAGCTGCCTGCGCCTTTGAGCACGACCACGGCCGAATATTTCTTGCTCAGCGCATGCGCCGCGGCCGGACGATCGGCCTGCACGTCGGCGGTACTGATGCCCAACAGGCGCGCTGCCTCACCCGGATGCGGGGTGATCACGCAATCCTTGGGCAGACGAACAAAACCGCTGGCCAGCAGATTCAATGCATCGGCGTCCCACACCTGTGGCAGCGCCGCGTTCGCCGCAGCCGACAACAGCGCCCGCCCCCAACTCGCTTGCCCCAATCCCGGCCCGACGACCAGCACTGAGACTTTCTCCAGCAAGCCCATCAATTGATTGGCCGATGAAGCACCCAGCGCCATGGCCTCCGGCACGCGGCTCAGCGCTGCCGGGACATGCTCCGGGCGCGTCGCCAGTGAGACCATGCCCGCGCCGCTGCGCAAGGCAGCTTCAGTACTCAGCAGGATCGCCCCGCCAAAGCCATGATCGCCGCCGATCAACAGCACATGACCAAAGCGGCCTTTATGGGACGTCGGGGCACGCGCAGCCAGACGCGGCAGATTAGCGGCGTTGAGCCGGCGCGCGGTGACAGGAATGTCAGCATAGGTTTCAGGTGCCGCTTGCAGATCGTTGAACACCAGTTCGCCGACACAGTCTGCCGCGTCACCGGTGAACAGCCCCAGCTTCAAGCCGATGAAAGTGACCGTGAGATCCGCGCGCACGGCGAGGCCCAGCACTCGCCCGGTGTCGGCCGACAATCCGGACGGCATATCGACCGCCACCACCGGCAGGCCGCTGGCGTTGATTGCGGCAATAGCCTCGGCGTAGGGCTCACGCACCTCGCCACTCAAACCAGTGCCGAGCAGCGCATCGAGGACCACACCGCGCAATTCGACCTGAGCGTTCCAGCCCTGCACCGCGACACCTTCGGCCAGTGCCTCGGCATGCGCCAGCGCTGCGTCGCCCTGCAAACGCTGCGGTTCACCGACCGTCAGCACCCGCACCGCCCAACCGGCACGCTGCGCCAGCACGGCCAGCAAATAGCCGTCGCCGGCGTTGTTGCCACGGCCGGCCAGCACGGTCAGTTCAGTCGCTGCAGGCCAGCGCCGCACCAGCGCGCGCCAGCACGCATACGCGGCGCGCTGCATCAATTCGAAGCCCGGCGTGCCGGCGGCGATCAGCCGGGCGTCGAGTGCCCGCACCTGGGCGGCAGCGTACAGCGCGTCGGGTAATTCATCTTTCGTGTGCGGCATGCGTCTTCGGGCTCCGATGTCTGGCAGAATTATACGCACCTCAGCTCCGGTTTCTCTCGCCTCATGTCCGCCATCACCACAGATCTGCCCACCCTCGCCCAATCGATCAAGGATTGGGGCCGCGAGCTGGGCTTCCAGCAAGTCGGCATCAGCGGTCTGGACCTGGCCGAGCATGAGCAGCACCTTGAGCGCTGGCTCGCCGCCGGCTACCACGGCGAAATGGACTATATGGGCGCCCATGGCAGCAAACGCTCGCACCCCGAAGAGCTGGTGCCAGGCACGTTGCGCGTGGTTTCGCTGCGCATGGATTACCTGCCCGGTGACACGCAAATGGCGCAAATGCTCGCGCAACCGGAAAAAGCCTACGTCTCGCGTTATGCCTTGGGCCGCGATTACCACAAATTGATCCGTAAACGCGTACAACAATTGGCCGACAAGATTCAGGCCGAGATCGGCCCGTTCGGTTTCCGCGCCTTCGTCGACAGCGCTCCGGTGCTGGAAAAGGCCATCGCCGAGCAGGCCGGACTGGGCTGGATCGGCAAAAACACCCTGGTGCTGAACCGCAAGGCCGGCAGCTATTTCTTCCTGAGCGAACTGTTCGTCGATCTGCCACTGCCGGTGGACGAACCGCACAACACCGAACATTGCGGGCGCTGCACTGCGTGTCTGGACATCTGCCCGACCAACGCTTTCGTCGGCCCGTATGTGCTGGACGCGCGCCGCTGCATCTCTTACCTGACCATCGAACTGAAAAACGCCATCCCCGAAGATCTGCGTCCACTGATCGGCAACCGGGTGTTCGGCTGCGACGACTGCCAGATCGTCTGCCCGTGGAACCGCTTCGCCCGACCGTCTGGAGAAAGCGACTTCAAGCCACGGCACAACCTCGACAACGCCGAACTGGCCGAACTGTTCCTGTGGGACGAGGACAAATTCCTCAGCAGCACCGAAGGCTCGCCGCTGCGCCGCGCCGGCTACGAGCGCTGGTTGCGCAACCTGGCCGTGGGCCTCGGTAATGCGCCGTCGAGCATTCCGGTGCTGGAAGCGCTGAAGGCGCGCCGCGACTACCCTTCAGAGCTGGTGCGTGAACACGTCGAGTGGGCGCTGAAACAGCACGCCGAGCGTCAAGGTGCGTCGTTGTAGACGAACTTGGGCATTTCCCAGTGGAACCGGATCGCCAGCAGCCGCAGCAGAAAGCCGCCGAACAAGGTGATCAGGATTGCCTGCTCGCTCGGCACATTCAGATACAGACAGAGCATGTAGCACCACGCGGCCGCGAATGACACGCTGGCGTACAGCTCACGGCGGAAGATCAGCGGGATGTCATTGCAGAAGATGTCGCGCAGGATGCCGCCGAACACCCCGGTGATCACGCCGCTGACCGAAGCCACCAGCATGCCGTGGCCCATTTCCAGTGCCGTCATGCAGCCGATCAACGTGAACGCCACCAGGCCGACCGCATCGAGCACCAGAAACAGCGAGCGCAGGTGGCGCATCCAGCGGGCGGTGAACACGGTGAGCATCGCTGCCGCCGAGGTCAGCACCAGGTATTCCGGGTGTTTGACCCAGGTCAGCGGGTAATGCCCGAGCAACACGTCGCGCACCGAGCCGCCACCCAGCGCGGTGACGCAGGCGATCAGCACCACACCGAACCAGTCCATGCCGCGCCGTCCGGCAGACAGCGCGCCGGTCATGGCTTCAGCGGTAATGGCGATCAGATAGAGCATCAGCAACATGGCAGCGGTCCTGGCAGGAAGGCGCGCAGTCTAGCCATTTCAGCGCCGCACCAGAAGGGGGCGCGCTCGGGGATGCATGTCTGACTTGAATCTTCCGGTGACCCTGACGCCCTCTTCGCGAGCAAGCCCGCTCCCACAGGGGGAACGCATTCCAGATTGTGGGAGCGGGCTTGCTCGCGAAGATGTCAGTGCAGACACCGCTCAATCAGAACTTGATGAAGTGCTTGCGGTAGTGCTGCAGCTCGGCGATGGATTCGCGGATGTCGTCCAGTGCCAAATGCGTGCTGCCCTTCTTGAAGCTGTCGCGTACGTCCGGCGCCCAGCGCGCGGCCAGCTCCTTGAGCGTGGACACGTCGAGGTTGCGGTAGTGGAAGTAGCTTTCCAGCCCTTTCATGTGCGTATAAAGGAAGCGGCGGTCCTGGCAGATGCTGTTGCCGCAGATCGGCGACTTGCCCTTCGGTACCCACTTCTCAAGGAACGCGATGGTCTCGGCCTCGGCTTCGGCCATGCTGATGCGGCTGTCGCGCACGCGCTGGGTCAGGCCCGAGTTGCCGTGGGTGCGGGTGTTCCACTCGTCCATGCGGGCGAGCACTTCGTCACTGTGGTGAATGGCGATCACCGGGCCTTCGGCCAGGGTGTTCAGGTCACTGTCGGTGACGATGGTGGCCATTTCGATGATGACGTCGTTTTCCGGATCCAGACCGGTCATTTCCAGGTCGATCCAGATCAGGTTCTGCGGGTTTTGCATATTCGGGCTCCTAGGCAATGCTGCGCAGTTTAGCCTAGGCCGGTGCCCGGGCGTGCTAAACTCGCGGCCGTTTTACCTAATCGCTGCATTCTTCAGACGGAACACCCATGGCCAAACGCCAACTCAATCGTCGTCAAAACTGGCGCATCGAAAAGATTCAGGGCGAACGCGCTGCCCGCGCCGCCAAACGCGAGTCCTCGGCGGTCGAAGCGCTCGAGGGTGGCGACCTGGGCCCGGAACAAACAGGTCTGGTGATCGCCCACTTCGGTGTGCAGGTCGAGGTCGAAGCTGTTGACGGCGATCAGGCCGGCCAGGTGTTCCGCTGCCACTTGCGCGCCAACCTGCCAGCACTGGTGACCGGCGACACCGTCGTCTGGCGCGCCGGCAACCAGGGCATCGGGGTGATCGTCGCGCAACTGCCGCGCACCACCGAACTGTGCCGCCCGGACAGCCGTGGTCAGCTCAAACCCGTCGCGGCCAACGTCGACATGATCGTCATCGTCTTCGCGCCACTGCCTGAGCCTCACGCCAACCTGATCGACCGTTATCTGGTCGCCGCTGAACACGCCGGCATCCGCCCGTTGCTGCTGCTGAACAAGTTCGACCTGATCGACGAGCAGAACGCCCCGGCGCTCAATGCGCTGCTGGCGGTGTATCGCACGCTGGGTTATCCGGTGCTGGAAGTCTCGGCGCATCACGGCAACGGCATGGAGCAGTTGCAGAAGCAGCTCGACGGGCGCATCAGCGTGTTCGTCGGCCAGTCCGGTGTCGGCAAGTCGTCGCTGGTCAACAGCCTGCTGCCGGAAGTCGAAACCCGCGTCGGACCGTTGTCCGAGCTGTCCGGCCAGGGCACGCACACCACGACCACCGCGCGCCTGTTCCACTTCCCCGGTGGCGGTGAGTTGATCGACTCCCCGGGTATCCGTGAATTCGGTCTCGGCCACGTCAGCCGCGCCGACGTCGAAGCCGGCTTCATCGAGTTCGATGATCTGCTCGGCACCTGCCGCTTCCGCGACTGCAAGCATGATCGCGAGCCGGGCTGTGCACTGCTCAAGGCCCTGGAAGATGGCCGCGTGCAGCAGCAGCGAATGAACAGCTATCGCTCGATCATCGCCAGCCTGCCGGAAAACGGCTACTAAACATCTGCACCGGCAGCACCTCGCCCGAGGGCTGCCGGATGTCGGATCGCGTCTGACACCTCCCCGATTCAATTAAACGTCAGACCTTTCTGACAGACCCGCCCACGCCTGCTTGCAGGACATTTCTCTTTCGCCGCCCAGCCCTTGTAGGCTCGCGCCAGATGCCTAGATTGGGGTCCTCCTTCGCACTTTCGCGACTTCCGAGGAAGCCCATGCAAACCTATCACCTGTTCATCAGCCATTCGTGGAACTACGCCCACGCTCACGACAATCTGGTACGCCTGCTCGGCGCCAAACCGGATTTCAGTTTCAAGAATTTTTCCGTGCCGCCGCACAATCCGATCCTGGGCGCGCAGACCGACAAGCAGCTCGAAGAAGCCATCGAAAACAAGATTCGTCCTTGCTCGGCGGTGCTGATCATGGCCGGGATGTATTCGACCTACAGCAAGTGGATCAACAAGGAAATCGAGATCGCCAAACGCATGGGCAAGGTGATCATCGCGATCAAGCCGTTCGGCGCCGAGCGTATTTCCGCCGTGGTGCGTGAAGCGGCGCACGCCGAATGCGCGTGGAACACCAACAGCATCATCGGTGCAATCCGTCAGCACACGGCGGTGTAACCATGCGCAAGGGACTGTTTATCGGGATTAACCATTACGACTACGTCTCACCCTTGAGCGGCTGTAACAACGACGCAATGGCCATGGCTTCGGTGCTGGAGCGTCACGCTAACGGGCGACCGAACTTCAGCAGCAAAGTGCTGACCTCAGCCGAAGAAAAACTCACGCTCAACCACATGAAACAGCAGATTCAGAGCTTGTTCTCAGGCGACTGTGACGTGGCACTGCTGTACTTCGCCGGTCACGGGCAGTTCGACACCAGCATTGACGAAGGGCTACTGATTCCCCAGGACTATCAACCTGGGGGGGACGGTATCCGCATCAGCGACGTCCTGGAATGGGCGGACAAGGCCCCGCACATCAAGAACAAAATCATCATTCTCGATTGCTGCCAGGCCGGCGCAGCAGGGGCCATGCGCAATCTGCGCGGCGGCAGCAGTGTGATCGGCGAAGGCGTGACCATTCTCACCGCCTGCAAAAAAGAACAGTACGCCCTGGAAAGTCGCGGTCATGGCGTATTCACCGACCTGCTTCTGCAAGCGCTGCACGGTGGCGCTGCCAACGTACTCGGCAAGGTCACCCCCGGGAGCGTTTACTCGTTTGTCGACAATGCGCTGGGGGCCTGGGAGCAGCGTCCGGTATTCAAGACCAATGTCTCGCAGTTCGTGCCGTTACGTGAGGTCGCCCCGCTGATTGCCGAGGAAACTCTGCGCAAACTCAAGGACTGGTTCCCCGAGCCAAGTTTCGTCTTCAGACTCGACCCCAGCTACGAGCCCACCGAAGCGCTGTTCGACCCCGAGCACGGCGACATCTTCAAGCAACTGCAAATGTGCAACCGCCACAGCCTGATCGAGCCCGTGGATGCCGAACACATGTACTACGCCGCCATGAACTCCACCGGCTGCCGCCTCACCGCCCTCGGCGCCTACTACCGCGAACTCGCCCTCAAAGGACATTTCTGATGCCCGTATTCATCAGCTACCGCCACATGGATCGCGCCCACGCCATCGCCATCAACAGCCGCCTGATCCAGGCCAACATCAAAACTTACCTCGACGTGCTCGACCCGGAATCGCAGACCACCGACGACATCACCGGCGTGATTACACGCAACATCACTGAATGCACGCACTTGCTGGCGGTGGTGTCGGAAAAGACTGCGTTGTCGTGGTGGGTGCCGTTTGAAATTGGCGAAGCGACGATCAGCAATCGCAGGATCTGCTCGTTCAAGACCGGGCCGACGGAGTTGCCGTTGTATCTGGATAAATGGCCAAAGTTGAGCACGACCAGTGATCTGGATTTCTTCATTGATGCCTATCGTGAGGAAGTGTCGAGCCAGCGTTCGATGACGCTGGATTCGAGCAACGAATCGTTCAGCGGCACCTATAAACGCAACGCCGAGATTTTCCATGAACAACTGAAAAACCGGATTCGGCGTGGTTTCTAACGCCAATCGACAGGCACAAAAAAGCCGACATCACTGTCGGCTTTTTTGTCGGTCACTGTTTCGGCGCAGGGGCCGGTGCAGCGGCTGGCGGAGCAGCGGGCGCGGGCGCCGCAACCCCCGGCTCGGCCGGTTTCGGCGCGGCGTCGTCGAACAGGTTGAGTCGTTCACGCAACTCATGTGCCGGCACTGGTTGCTGGTCCGCCGGCAGCGCATTCGGATCAACGGGCGTCGCCGGAGCAGCGCCGTTTTCTCCTTCGATAGCAGGCTTGGCCGGGTCGGCACCTTGTGAGCCTTCGATGGCCGCTTGCGCCTTCTTGGTCAGCACCACGATGTCGATCCGACGGTTGACCGGGTTGAACGGGTTTTCCTTGTCGAACAGCGCCGACGAGGCATAACCGACCACCCGCGCCACTTGCCCGTCCGGATAGCTGCCCGCCACCAGTGCACGCCGTGCGGCGTTGGCGCGGTTGGCCGAGAGCTCCCAGTTACCGAAATCGCCGGTGCCGGTGTACGGTTTGGCGTCGGTGTGGCCGCTGATGCTGATCTTGTTCGGCACCGCTTTGATGGTGTCGGCCATGGCCAGCAGGATGTCTTCGAAGTACGGTTTCAGACGTGCAGAGCCCGAGTCGAACATCGGCCGGTTCTCGGCGTCCATGATCTGGATGCGCAAGCCGTTCGGGGTGATCTCGAACAGGATCTGATCCTTGAACTTCTGCAGTTGCGGGTTCTCGTTGACCTTGTTCTGCAGTTCCTGCAGCAACAGTTCCAGGCGTTCCTTCTCGACCTGTTCGGCCATGCCTTCGACCTGCTCAGTGTCGACCGTGACCTTGTCCGGTTGCGGCTGCGACTTCACCTCAGGGTTGAGGGTGTTTTCCGGCGCCAGGGTCGGTGTACCGCCCAGGTCGATGATGTACGGCGTGCCGCTTTCAGAGAAGCCGACCGGATCCTTGAAGTAACCGGCGATGGCGATCTTCTGTTCCGGCGTTGCGGTGGACAGCAGCCACAACACCAGGAAGAACGCCATCATCGCCGTGGCGAAGTCGGCGAAGGCGATTTTCCACGCTCCGCCGTGATGCCCGCCGGCTATGCGCTTGACGCGCTTGATGATAATCGGCTGATTATTTTCCATGGCTTAGCGACCGCGAACGGCTTGTTCCAGCTCGGCAAAGCTTGGACGGTGGGCCGGGTACAGCACCTTGCGCCCGAACTCGACTGCCAGCGATGGCGGCATGCCGGAAGCCGACGCCACCAGGGAAGCCTTGATCGCCTCGTAGACGTTCAGTTCTTCCTTGGCATCGTGGGCCAGGGAATGCGCCAACGGGCCGAAGAAACCGTACGCCGCGAGAATACCGAAGAAGGTACCGACCAGTGCCGCACCGACGTGCAGACCGATGGATTTCTGATCGCCCTCACCCAACGACGCCATGGTCACCACGATACCCAGTACCGCCGCGACGATACCGAAACCCGGCATGGCGTCGGCAATGCCGTTCACCGCGTGGGATGGATGCTCGAGGTCTTCCTTGAGGCTGTAGAGTTCCATGTCGAACAGGCCTTCCAGCTCATGCGGAGCCATGTTGCCGGAGGACATGATGCGCAGGTAATCGCAGATGAACGCGGTCATGCGCTCGTCTTTGAGCACGGCCGGGTACTTGGCGAAGATCGGGCTCGCGGCGGCGTCTTCGATGTCGCCTTCGATGGCCATCATGCCTTCGCGGCGGCTCTTGTTGAGGATCTCGTAGATCAGGCCCAGCACTTCGAGATAGAAGGTGTGGCTGAAACGCGAACTGAACATGCTCAGGGATTTCTTGAGCACGTGCATCGTCATGTAACCGGGGTTGGCCTGCAGGAATGCACCGAGGGCCGCACCACCGATGATCATCACCTCGAAGGGCTGGATCAGGGCGGCAATTTTGCCGTGGGAGAGCACGTATCCGCCGAGCACGCTCGCGAATACGACGATGATGCCGATAATTTTAGCCATAGGTAGAAAGTACTTACTGAGTCGGGTTCAAGGTCATATTCGGAAGTTAAAAAATCTCTTCTTCTACTTATCGGCAAAACTGCGCCAGACTATAGCCAGTTCAGGCGAAAAGCCAATTTAGCCCATGCCGGGCGCGTCTACAGTCAGTGAAGATCTCGTCCAGACATGGCTAATGAAACGAACGTCCCACACGCAAAACCGACCACACTCGAAGGCTGGGTAAAGCTGCTCGATAGCGTGCGCCTGCCGGTTCCGCAAGAAGCTCACGACAAGGTTTGCCGGGCGATTCGCGATAACCGCAGCTCGCTGCGCGACATCGCCGACCTGATGCAGGACAGTCCGGCACTGGCCTTGAGCATCATTCGTGAGGCCAATCGTCACACCCACGGCACCATGGCCGCACCGGCGGAAAATCTCGAGGTGGCGATCAACCGCCTGGGCCTGGCGCGTACCGAGGAATTGCTCGCGCGCCTGCCCGTCGAACCGCAGATGCAGATTCCCCAGGCCTTGCGCCAACTGCAAATGATCAGCCAGCACGCCACGCAACAGGCCAACGGTTTTTTCGCCAGTCGCCTGGCGCGGCTGTGGCAGGACATCCATTGGGGCAGCCTGTTGTTTCTCTCGCCGTTATGGCCGCTGGCGCTGACGTTTCCACAGTTGCTCGAAGAGTGGGAGCTGCGGGTCATCCACAAGGGCGAGTCGGCCCCGGTGGTCGAGAAGCAACTGTTTGGCGTGCGCCTGCTGAGAATCGCCGAGGCGCTGGTGCAAGTCTGGCACCTGCCGATCTGGGTGCAGCAAGGCTATAAGCTGCTGCTCAGCGAACAACGCGAACTGGTCAAAGTGCTGCGCATCGCCCGCGACAGCGAACACCCGCTGCGCCAGCAGAACCGCCTCGATGACGATCCGACCCTGCGTCGCTGGCTCAATCAGCCAGCCAACACCGTGCTGCTGGCCAACGGCCTGGCGCTGTCGGCGCAACAGGCCTGGGACAGTCCGCACAGCGAACGCTGGCAATATCTGACCAGCCTTTATCTGCAGATTTCGATGGACGAGGTGCAACAACAATTGCACCAGCAAGCTGCCAACAGTGCGCGTCAGCATGCAATGCCCGATCTGTGGCACCCGGCCGTTTCATTATTATGGCCGTGGGGCACCCATCGTTTGCCGGCCGGAATGCTGCCGGCGGCCGCACCGAGTACCGAGGATCTGGCGAATTGGCGCCGGCAATGCGCCGAACTGCTGGCCGAGCCGAGCCGCTTCACCAATGCCATGAGCCTGACCGTCGCGGCGCGCGATGCCCTGGTTGCCAGCGGTATGCGCCGGGTGATGATTCTGATGGCCGATCGCACACAGTCCAATCTGCGTGTGCACCAGACCTTCAGCCTGCCGAAAGAAGCCGCCGCGCTGAATTTTGTCGTCAGTCAGAGCAAAGTCCTGCAACGATTGCTCGCGCAGCAGGCACAAGTGCGGATCAACCCCGAAAACAACGCACAATTCTCCGCCCTGCTGCCGCCGGGCCTGCGTTCGCTGTTTCGTGGCGAACACCTGTTCCTGCGCTCGCTGGTCAATAATGGGCGGGTAATCATGATCGTCGTGGCTGATCAGGGCGGCGGGCCATTCGCCGACATCACGGTGCAGGCTTTCGGCAAAACCGCGCAGTGCATCGAAAAAGCCCTGCACAGCTTTAGCAGCCGTGGCCGATGAGGCTGCGCTACAATCCCCCCCTTTGTGCTCTGGAGACCTCACATGTCTGACTTCTCTGGCTTGCCGCTCGTCATCGAGCCGAGCGACCTGCTCCCGCGTCTCGATTCCCCTGAACTGATTCTGGTGGATCTGACCAGCCCTGCCCGGTATGCCGAAGGTCACCTTCCCGGCGCACGCTTTGTCGACCCGAAACGCACCCAGCTCGGCCAGCCGCCGGCGCCGGGACTGCTGCCGGCCAAGGCCGATCTGGAAGCCTTGTTCGGTGAACTGGGCCATCGTCAGGACGCGGTCTACGTGGTTTATGACGACGAGGGCGGCGGCTGGGCCGGGCGCTTCATCTGGCTGCTCGACGTGATCGGTCACGACCGGTACCACTACGTCGATGGTGGTCTGCCGGCGTGGCTGGAGGCTGGCATGCCGATGTCGATCCAGGTGCCGCCTGCGGCGGGCGGCCCGATAGCGCTGAGCATTCACGAAGAGCCAACCGCCACTCGCGAATACCTGCAAAGCCGTCTCGGCGCCGCCGATCTGGCGATCTGGGATGCCCGCGGGCCATTGGAGTACTCCGGCGAGAAGGTGTTGGCCGCCAAGGGTGGGCACATCCCCGGCGCGGTCAATTTCGAGTGGACCGCCGGCATGGACAAGGCCCGTCAGTTGCGCATTCGCGCAGACATGCCGCAGATCCTCGAAGACCTCGGGATCACCAAGGACAAAGAAATCATTACCCACTGCCAGACCCATCACCGGTCGGGCTTCACTTATCTGGTGGCCAAGTCCCTCGGTTATCCGCGGGTCAAGGGCTACGCCGGTTCCTGGGGCGAGTGGGGCAACCACCCTGATACGCCTGTCGAGATTTAAGGTTTTTAAGGACAACTAATGAAAGAGCGTCTGTTTATCCTCAGCCAGTACCTGCTGCCTCATCATCTGCTGTCGCGCCTGGCCGGCTGCATTGCCGAGTGCCGCGTGCGCTGGTTCAAAAATGCCTTCACCCAGTGGTTCGCCAAGCGTTACCAGGTGGACATGTCGCAAGCGCTGGTCGAAGACCTGACCGCTTACGAGCACTTCAACGCCTTCTTCACCCGTGCCCTGAAAGACGGCGCGCGTCCACTGGACGAAACGCCGGGTGCGATCCTCAGCCCGGCCGACGGTGCAGTCAGCCAGCTCGGCCCGATCGAACACGGTCGTGTGTTCCAGGCCAAGGGCCACAGCTTCAGCGTGCTGGAACTGCTGGGCGGTGACGCGGCCAATGCAGCACCGTTCATGGGCGGCGACTTCGCCACCATCTACCTGTCGCCGAAGGACTACCACCGCGTGCACATGCCGCTGGCCGGCACCCTGCGCGAGATGGTCTACATCCCGGGCCGGATCTTCTCGGTCAACCAGACCACCGCCGAAAACGTTCCGGAACTGTTCGCCCGCAACGAGCGTGTGGCGTGCATTTTCGACACCGAGCGCGGCCCGATGGCGGTTGTACTGGTGGGCGCAATGATCGTTGCTTCGATCGAAACCGTGTGGGCCGGCCTGGTCACGCCGCCAAAGCGTGAACTGAAAACCTTCCGCTACGACGAAGCCGCCCGTGCGCCGATCCATCTGGAAAAAGGCGCTGAACTGGGCCGCTTCAAGCTGGGTTCGACCGCGATCGTGCTGTTCGGGCCAGATCAGGTGAAATGGGCTGAAGAACTCGCCGCTGGTTCGCCAGTGCAGATGGGCCAAGGCCTGGCACTGCCACAAGCCTGATTCGTCTTCGGTGAGAGCGGCTTCGGCCGCTCCCACCGATTGCTGTAATTGCTGCTATGGTTTTTGGCATGAGCCAGACCATCTCCCCTCCGCTGCTAAACGCCCCGACTCCAACGCAGTCACGCCTGTCGTTCTGCGAAGCCACCCCGCGCGACCTCAAACGCTGGATCGCCGGCCTGCCCAAGGCCAACATCGGTGAAACCGCCCGCCAGTTGTACCAAGGCCTGGGCGAACTCAACCTATTGCTCACCCCCAGCGACAATCGCCTGCAGTTGCTGGAGCTGCTGCGTCCCGAGGTGTATTTCGTCTGCCAGCATCTGGAGCGGCACTTCCTGCATCAGGCGATCATGCTCGATGATCGTTCGCGCAAGATCAGCAACCTGTGCCAGGCGCTGCAAAGTCAGTTGGCCATCGGCTACAAACAGATCGTTCTGCGCATTGCCCCCAAGTACCACAAGGATCGCGCGACGCTGGTCAGTCAGGCCCTGCAACGGGCCGCCCATGCACTCAAGAGGCAACTGCTGCGGGCCGCGCAGCTGTATAGCCCGGCGCCGGAGCAGCTTTGGTTCGAGCTGCATCAGTTGTATCGCTGCGCCTGCGGATTGCAGCTGCAACAACGCCGGGTGCATGACGACCTGGCGAGCCTGAGCACCGAACTGAGTCTGGAGCAGACCTACATTGCCGCCCTGCTGCTGGGCAGCGCCCGCTGCAATCAACTGCGGCAGAACCAGATCGCCCGGCTGGGCGAAGTGCTGGAACCGTGGAGCGCCCTGCTCAAGCTGCACCCTGGCAGCCCGGACGATGGCCTGTTCGCCATCAGCGCCGAACTGGACGCCGGCCCGCGCTACCGCAGCATGTTCCGCAAAGAACAGCAGGGCGCCCTGCTCGGTTTCAATCCGCAGCCGCTGGTGAATGTCATCGAAGCGCATTTGCTGCATCAGGAAACGTCGACGCCACTGCCCATCCCGTCGGGACTGAGCCTCGACACCCTGCAGCATCTGCACGCCAGTTGGGGCCAGGCCGCCGAGCGCAGTTTTCAGCGCACTGTCGGCCAGGGCAACCTGACCGTGTGCGTGGGCATGAGCGCCCTGCACTTCTATCTGGGCGGCGAGCGCACCTTCAGCGAACTGCTCAAACACCCCGGTGCCCGCGCGGCAAACTTCAGCAGCGCCGTGGCCCAAGGTGAAAAAGACAGCTGGAGCCAGGCCTTCGACGCCGCCCCGCAGAGCAAGGCGGATGAGTTTCTGCCCTATGAAGAAATCCAGTACGACCATCTCGGCGAGGACGAAAGCCAGACCGACCACACACCGCACTACCCGACCTACACGTTACCGGTGATCAACCACAGCCCCGGCGGTTATTGCCTGGGGTGGCCGAGTGAAGTGCCCGCCGAGTTGCAGGCCGGGGAGATGGTCGGGATTCAGGACAGTTCGAATCAGGGCTGGAGCATTGCGGTAGTCCGCTGGATTCGTCAGGTACGCGGCAGCGGGCCGCAAATGGGCATTGAACTGGTGGCACCGCACGCCGAACCCTGCGGCTTGCAACTGGTGCGCTCGCAGGACGATCACAGTCACTATTTACGCGGCCTGTTGCTGCCAGAGATCAGCGCCATCGACTTGCCCGCAACCTTGCTGGCCCCACGCTTGCCGTTTCAGGAAGGCAATAAAGTGCTGATCAACACCCACGGCGAAGAACACCGCGCCGGACTGGATCGACGGGTGGCGAGTACGCACAGCTTCAATCAGTTTGCCTATCGCTCGCTGGAGGCCGCGCGCAATGGCGGGAGCGAGGAGGATTTCGATTCGTTGTGGAAGTCGCTTTAGATCGAGTTGAGCCCTTCGCGAGCAAGCCCGCTCCCACAGGAGACCGAATTCCAATGTGGGAGCGGGCTTGCTCGCGAAGAGGCCCGTTCAGACAGCAGAGACTTCAGAGTTCCCCGTCACGGTCGCGAAAGCCCAGCAGGTACAACACACCATCCAGCCCAAGCGTGGAGATCGCCTGCTTGGCCGACTGCTTGACCAACGGCTTGGCCCGGAACGCCACACCCAGACCGGCAATCGCCAGCATCGGCAGGTCATTCGCGCCATCGCCCACCGCAATGGTCTGCTCCAGACGCAAGCCTTCCTTGTGCGCCAGCTCCTTCAGCAGATCAGCCTTGCGCTGCGCGTCGACAATCGGCTCGATCGCCACGCCGGTGCACTTGCCGTCGACCACTTCCAGTTCGTTGGCGAACACGTAGTCGATGCCGAGCCTGGCCTGCAGTTGCTTGGCGAAGTAGGTGAAGCCGCCAGACAGGATCGCCGTCTTGTAACCCAGACGCTTGAGTTCGGCGAACAGGGTTTCGGCGCCTTCGGTCAACCGCAGCGACGCGCCGATCGAGTCCAGCACGCTGACGTCCAGGCCCTTGAGCAGCGCCAGACGTTCCTTGAAGCTGGCGCGAAAATCCAGCTCGCCGGCCATGGCGCGCTCGGTGATGGCCGAGACTTGCTCGCCCACGCCGGCCGCCTTGGCCAGTTCATCGATGACTTCGGCTTCGATCAGCGTCGAGTCCATGTCGAACACCGCCAGACGCCGGTTGCGGCGGAACAGCGAATCTTCCTGAAAGGCGATATCGACGTTCAGCTCTTGGGCGACGCTGAGGAATTCAGCGCGCAGGGCCTGCGGGTCAGCCGCTTCGCCCCGCACGGAGAACTCGATGCAGCCCTTGCCCTTGTCCTCCGGCGTGTCCAGCGGCATGCGACCCGACAGACGGTCGATATGATCGATGTTCAGGCCATATTTGGCAGTGATCGAGCTGACCGCCTGCAATTGGCCGGCGGTCACCTTGCGGGTCAACAGGGTGACGATGTGGCGTTTCTTGCCCTGATTGCCCACCCACTGCTGGTAATCCTCTTCGGACACCGGGGTGAAGCGCACCTGCTGATCGAGCTCGTAACCCTTGAACAGGATGTCCTTGAGCACGGCCTTGGCCTGCTCGGAGTCGGGGATCTCGACCAGGATGCCGAACGACAGGGTGTCGTGGATCACCGCCTGACCGATGTCGAGGATGTTCACACCACCCTGGGCCAGAACGCCGGTAATGGCCGCAGTCAGACCCGGACGGTCGACTCCCGTGATGTTAATCAGGACGATTTCGCGCAACGCGCACCCCCGCAGCTGGAAAAAAATCGCATTCTACCCACTTTCAGTGACCATCGGGCACCGCGAGCGCTTTGCCGGCCTAGGGCCTGTCGCTATACTGCGCGTCAACTTCACGGACAAAAGAGCCGAGCTCAGTGAACCGGCCCACGCCAGTTAAAACCGATAACTTCTTCCTGCTGATCTTCCGTGCACTGCGTCATCGCCGTGTGCCGATTGCATTGCGCATTGCCAGCCATAACGTGATCCTGGTCGCTCTGGCCCTGGTGATCTATGCCGGGGTGATGGGCTTGCAGTTCAAGCAGGCCATGCACGAGCAGGCCGATGCGCTGGGCGAAAGCCTGACCACGCAGACCGCCACCTCCGCCACTGAACTGTTGGTGTCCAACGACATCCTCAGCCTCAACGTGCTGCTCAACAACCTGACCAAGAACAAACTGGTGGCCCATGCGGCTATCTATAGCGTGGACAACCGCATCCTCGCCGAATCCGGTCAGCGCCCCAAGCACAGCCTGCTGGGCGAAGCCGAAGGCATGTACGAGAGCAAGATCACCTTCCAGGACGTGACCGCCGGGCAACTGCGCATCAGCCTGGACATGGATCAGTTTCAGCAGCCGATGACCATCAGCCTGCAGAGCATGGGCATTCTCAGTGCAATCCTGTTGGCGCTGTCGCTGGCCTTGAGCCTGCGCATGGGCCGCTATCTGTCCACGCCGCTGCTGCAATTGCGCGTGTGGCTGCGCAACATCGATGAATACACCCCGGGCACCGACCGTCAGGACGAGATCGGCGACCTGGCGCGTCAGCTGCACGCCAACTTCGCTCCGGAACCAGCGCCGAAACCCGAGCCCGAGCCGGAACCCGAGTTCGAAGAAGAGGATGAGCCGGAGTTCGAAGTGCGCAACCTGCGTGACCCGAGCTTTGACGAAACCCGTCCGTTGGCTGCGCAAAAGCCTGCACCACGCCACGTTGTCAGCACTGTCGAAGACGATGAAGACGACGACGCGTTTGCCGATCTGCGCGACGAATCACTGGATCAAGCGCCACAACCGGTCGCGCGCAAGGCCACGCCGAGCGTGCCGCAACACAGTGCGGTGCTTGCCGTGCAACTGGGGTCGCAGGAACAACTGCGTCGCCTGCCGCGTGCACGCCTGGAAGAATTGCTTGAGCGCTATCGCGATTGCCTCGATCAGGCGGCTTCGCTGTATCAGGGCGAAATCGAAACCCTGAACGATGGCAGCACGCTGATGCTGTTCCACACCGAAGACAGCGGCGACGACTACCTGACCAACGCGATCTGCTGCGGCGAGTTGCTGCGGGCACTGGGCCATCAACTGCAGATCGAAGTCGCCGACAGCGGCATCACCCTGCAATTGCAGCTGGGCCTGACCTTGGGCGATGAGCTGTTCGGTCTGAGCCAGATCGACCTGCTGCTGACCGACTCGGCTCAGGATGCCCTGGCCCTGTCGCAGCACAGCCGCAACCTGCTGCTGGTCGAGCGCAAGATTGGTGACGATGCGCTGATTCGCCAGCGTGCACGGATCCGCCCGATCGCCAGCCCTGAAGGGGCTTGCTGCGTGGAGCGTTTGATGGAGCCTTATCCCTCGATGCTCGAACGGCAACTGGCGCGGATGCATGAACGCCGGGCGTAAGCCTTAAGCCAGATGCAAAAAAGCCCGCAGACAAGTGATTGTCTGCGGGCTTTTTTGTTGCCTGTCAGGACCTCATCGCGAGCAGGCTCACTCCTACAGGGGATTTGTGTGCAACCAGAACCCCTGTAGGAGTGAGCCTGCTCGCGATAGGGCCAGCACTGACGACGAAAGATCTCCAGCCCCCAGACACAACAAAGCCCGCACAAGGCGGGCTCTGTTCTGTCTCGTTCCTGCGTTAGAAGCGGAACACTTCCATATCAGTACGAATCGGCGAGGCCATCGGAATCTTCGGCTGCTTCTCGGATTCCGCTGCCGGCGCTGCCGGTTTTGGTGCCGCTTTACGTGGAGCTTCAGCCACCGGAGGCTGGTTGGACAATGGTTTAAGCGCCACCGACAACTGCTCGGCCAGACGCTGCAGCAAAATGCCTTGTGCCTGAACCTGCGAAGCCGTCGTGCCCGCGTGCAGCTCTTGCAGATGGACGATACGGTTATCGCGCACCTGACCACGGCGGTCGATCAGGCGCCATTGTGCATCGAGAATCGCCGGTTGCTTCTCACCGGAGTCCAGGCGCGTGATGGTCAGCAACACCTGCACATCCGGGGTAAAACCCAGGGTGGCCGGTGCCAGCACCACACGTTGGCTGTCGAGATGACCGGCAACCTGACGCATTAGCAATTGATCGATATCCGACGAAAGGCTGCCCGCCCAGCGACCGTCGGTCGAGGCTTGCAGGCTGCCGTCCGGTTGACGTTGCAGCAGGGTTTCACGTTGCAGGTAATCAGCGATGACTACCGGGCCCAACAAAACCGCCATGCCTGTGCTTTGCGCAGGCTGAGCCGGACTTCCGCTGTCCAGCTGATACAGCGACACCGGCTGGTGAACGCTGCAACCCGCCAGGCCAAGAACGCCGGCGAGCAGGAAAATAAGGGGGCGCAGAGAGGTCATCATCCCGTCCAGGTGGCCGCCACAAGGCTGACCACAGTGAAAATACTCAATAAATATGAAGAACGCTCGGCCACGCCGGCGCTTGGAAAGGCCATATCATCCGTGAATATGCGTTCCGACTCCAGCGCCAAAGCGTCGATCTACGCGTTAAATCGTAGATCGAACGCTCTAGGGCGCCTAATTGAGGTTTTCGACGAGCAGCGCATCCACCCTCTGGAAGCCCCTTGGCAGCTTATTGCCACGCCGGCCACGTTCACCTTTGTAGTGTTCGAGGTCGTCGGCCTTCAGCGACAGGGTCCGTTTTCCGGCCTGCAGCATCAAGGTGGCGCCTTCCGGAATGACGGCGATGTCCGTGACATATTCTTCGCGACTGGCCACGCGTTCACCGGAAATCCCGATGATCTTGTTGCCCTTGCCCTTACCCAATTGTGGCAGATCGCTGATCTTGAAGATCAGCAGGCGACCTTCGGTCGTGACCGAGGCCAGCCAGTTCTGCTCACGATCGGCCACCGGGCGCGGCGCGATGACCTTGGCATTGTTCGGCAGGCTCAACAGGGCCTTGCCGGCCTTGTTCTTGGCTTGCAGGTCTTCGCCTTTGACCACGAAACCGTAACCGGCGTCGGAGGCGATCACGTACAACGCATCGTCTTCCGGCATCAGCACGCACTCGAACGTGGCGCCGGGCGGAGGCGTCAGGCGGCCGGTCAACGGCTCGCCCTGGCCGCGGGCCGATGGCAAGGTGTGCGCGGCCACCGAGTAGCTGCGGCCAGTGGAGTCGATAAACACCGCAAACTGGTTGGAACGCCCCGCTGCCGAAGTCTTGAAGCCGTCGCCAGCCTTGTACGACAGGCCGGTGGCATCGATGTCGTGGCCCTTGGCCGAGCGGATCCAGCCTTTCTCGGACAGGACGACGGTGACTTTCTCGTTCGGCAGCAGATCATGCTCGGTCAGCGCCTTGGCTTCAGCACGCTCGACGATTGGCGAGCGACGGTCATCACCGTAGGTTTCGGCGTCTTTCAACAGCTCGGTGCGCACCAGCTTCTTCAGCTTGGCTTCGCTGCCCAGCAGCGCTTGCAGCTTGGCTTGTTCCTTGAGCAGTTCGTCCTGCTCGTCACGCAGCTTCATCTCTTCCAGGCGCGCCAATTGACGCAGGCGGGTGTCGAGGATGTAGTCGGCCTGGATTTCGCTGAGGGCAAAGCGCTCGATCAGCTTGGCTTTCGGATGCTCCTCGGTACGGATGATGTGGATCACTTCATCCAGGTTGAGGTAGGCGATCAGCAAACCGTCCAACAGGTGCAGGCGACGCTCGACCTTGTCGAGGCGGAATTGCAGGCGGCGACGCACGGTCAGCACGCGGAACTCCAGCCATTCGACCAGCAAGGCACGCAGGTTTTTCAGCTGCGGCTTGCCGTCCAGACCGATGATGTTGACGTTGACCCGGTAGGTCGACTCCAGCTCGGTGCTGGCGAACAGGTGCTGCATCAACGCTTCGTGATCGACGCGGCTGTTGACCGGGATGATCACGATGCGGCACGGGTTTTCGTGGTCGGACTCATCGCGCAGGTCAGCGATCTGCGGTGCTTTCGACGGTTTGGCCTGCATCAGTGCAGCGATCTGCTCCAGCACCTTGGCCCCGGAAACCTGATGCGGCAGCGCGGTGACGATGATGTCGCCATCCTCGACGTGGTACACGGCGCGCATGCGCACCGAGCCCTTGCCGGTTTCGTACATTTTCAGCAGGTCGGCGCGCGGTGTGATGATTTCCGCTTCGGTCGGATAGTCCGGGCCTTGAATATGCTCGCAGAGCTGCTCGACCGTGGCTTTCGGCTCATCGAGCAGGCGCACGCAGGCAGTGGCGACTTCGCGCAGGTTGTGCGGCGGTACGTCGGTGGCCATGCCCACGGCGATACCGGTGGTGCCGTTGAGCAGGATGTTCGGCAAACGTGCCGGCAACACCAGCGGCTCCTGGAGGGTGCCGTCGAAGTTCGGCCCCCAGTCAGCGGTGCCCTGGCCCAGTTCGCTGAGCAGCACTTCGGAATAACGCGACAGCCGCGCTTCGGTGTAACGCATGGCGGCGAAGGACTTCGGATCGTCCGGCGCCCCCCAGTTGCCCTGGCCGTCGACCAGCGTGTAGCGATAGCTGAATGGCTGGGCCATCAGCACCATCGCTTCGTAGCACGCCGAGTCGCCGTGCGGGTGGAACTTGCCGAGCACGTCGCCGACGGTACGCGCCGATTTCTTGTGCTTGGAGTCGGCGTCCAGCCCCAGCTCGCTCATGGCGTAGACGATACGCCGCTGTACCGGTTTCAGGCCGTCGCCGATATGCGGCAGAGCACGGTCCATGATCACGTACATGGAGTAGTTGAGGTAGGCATTTTCGGTGAAGTCAGCCAGCGAGCGGCGTTCTACACCGTCCAGGCTGAGATCAAGGGAGTCGCTCATGCGGGCCTCATCGGTTCGTTGTCTGGCGCAGCAGCATGGTGCCACCGCGCTGGGTAAATTCAAGTTTGTTCAGGGCGCTCATGCCGAGCAGCACCTGATCGCCATGCAGCCCCGGCGCCACCAGTGCGCGAACGTCGCGCAGCACAATGTCGCCCAACTGCAGGCGGTCGATCTTTGTCCGGTAGCCCTGGCTCAGGCCGTTGGCCGTGCTCAGGGTCACGCCGAAGCCTTCTTCCAGCTTCAACCGTTTGGCCAGATCCGCCGGGATCGCCACATCGGTGGCACCGGTGTCGAGCATGAACTCCACCGGCTCACCGTTGATCTGTCCACTGGCGACAAAATGCCCTTGGGCATTGCCGGCCAGCTTCACTTCGATCACGCCGTCATGCTGCTCGGACGTGACCACCACGTTCGGATTCTGCTGGCGCGCTTCCCACTGGCCGAAAAACCGCGTGGCCAGAAACAGCGCCGCGCACCAGGCCAGAATCATCAGCACCCGGCCGGCGCGTTTGCCCGGCAGGGGCTGGCTCAAGGTTTGGCGCTCCATCCACCTTCAGGCGCGGCGAAACGCCAGACGATCGGACGTTTTTCGCCGTCGGCACGGGCACCGTCATTGTTGTCGAGGCCGATCCAGGCGCCGTCGGCGTCCACCACCAGCGCTTCTGCCAGACCGAAGGCCTGTGAGTAGCGTCGCTGGGGCTGCAAGGCCTCCTCGGCGAACGACCAGCAACGCTCGACCTTGGCCGTCACCGCATCGCGGCGGCAGATCTGGTACGCATTACGCTCCAGCGTGAACAGCTTGCCGTTGAACAACGACAGGTCGGCGAAGTCGCGTGTCACCAGCCGGGCATTGGGAAACTGCGGCGGCTGCATCTCGACCCCGTCTTCGCTGAACAGCACGCAGCCGCCGTCGCAATCCCAGACCGTTTGCTGACGCTTGATCTTCAACAGACCACGGCGCTCGCGCTCGGCGGCCAGCCATATTTCATCGCCGGCAGGGTTGACCGTCAGGCCTTCGAACAAGGCGTTGAAGTGCAGCAACATGCCACTGGCTCGCGCTTCACGGACCAGCATTGGCGAGATTTTCAGCCATGACGCCGTGCCTTGCGGCGATACCTGCAACACGGCTGCATGCGCTTCACTGACGATGTAGCGATTGCCCGCGTTGTCGCATGTGATGCCTTCGAAATCCAGATCACCGCCACGCACGAACTGCGCGGCCCACGTCCGCACTCGCAAGCCCCAAGGCAATCCGCTGTCTGGCAATGACGGCACGTCGAGACGCACCGTTTCGGCCTGCCAGACCTGATCGCGGGTGTCCAGACGATAGATCTGATCATCGTCGCGGTCAGAGACCGTCCACAGATCTTTACCGCACACCGCCAGCCCCGACAGGTTGCCGCCACGCATGCCGTCAACCGGGTGTTCGGACAGCAACTTCAACTCGGGTGCAGGCTGCGCCGACACCGTCATCGCACTCAGTAACAACGCACTTGCCAATACTCGACCGAACCGCATCAAACCAGCACCTCGGCGAGGTTGCCTTTGGATTCGAGCCAGGTCTTGCGGTCGCCGGCGCGCTTCTTCGCCAGCAGCATGTCCATCATTTCCGAGGTTTCGGCGAAGTCCTCGCCCAGCGTCAGTTGCACCAGACGCCGGGTATTCGGGTCCATCGTGGTTTCACGCAGCTGCGGCGGGTTCATTTCACCCAGGCCTTTGAATCGGGTGACCTGTGGTTTGCCGCGTTTCTTCTCGGCCACCAGACGGTCGAGAATCCCGTCGCGCTCGGCTTCGTCGAGGGCGTAGTAAATCTCTTTGCCAAGGTCGATGCGATACAGCGGCGGCATCGCCACGTAGACGTGACCGGCATCCACCAGTGGGCGGAAATGCTGAACGAACAAGGCGCACAGCAGCGTGGCAATGTGCAGACCGTCAGAGTCGGCGTCGGCGAGGATGCAGATCTTGCCGTAGCGCAACTGGCTCATGTCCGCCGCGCCCGGATCGACACCGATGGCCACGGCAATGTTGTGCACTTCCTGGCTGGCCAACACTTCGCTGCCGTCGACTTCCCAGGTGTTGAGGATCTTGCCGCGCAACGGCAGGATCGCCTGGAACTCCTTGTCCCGCGCTTGCTTGGCGGAACCGCCGGCGGAATCACCTTCGACCAGGAACAGCTCGGAACGCATCGGGTCCTGCCCGGCGCAATCAGCCAGTTTGCCTGGCAACGCCGGGCCTTGGGTGACACGCTTGCGCTCGACCTTTTTGCTGGCCTTGAGACGACGGCCGGCGTTGTTGATCGCCAGTTCGGCCAGCGCCAGGCCGGTTTCCGGGTTGGCGTTGAGCCACAGGCTGAAAGCGTCCTTGACCACACCGGAAACGAACGCCGCCGCTTCACGGGACGACAGTCGCTCTTTGGTCTGGCCGGAGAATTGCGGCTCCTGCATCTTCATCGACAGCACGAAAGCGATGCGCTCCCAGACGTCTTCCGGCGCCAGCTTCACGCCGCGCGGCAGCAGGCTGCGGAATTCGCAGAACTCGCGCATCGCATCGAGCAGGCCCTGACGCAGACCGTTGACATGGGTACCGCCCTGCTGCGTCGGGATCAGGTTGACGTAGCTTTCCTGCACCGCATCACCACCTTCCGGCAGCCACAGCAGTGCCCAGTCGACCGCTTCTTTATTACCAGCCAGGCTGCCGCAGAACGGTTCGTCCGGCAGGCGTTCGAATTCGCTGACCGCGTCCACCAGATAGGAGCGCAGGCCGTCTTCGTAATGCCACTCGACTTTCTCGCCGGTGCCTTTGTCTTCGAAGCTGACCAGCAGCCCCGGGCACAGCACAGCCTTGGCCTTGAGCACGTGCTTGAGACGGCTGATGGAGAATTTTGGTGAATCGAAGTATTTCGGATCCGGCGCGAAATACACGCTGGTGCCGGTGTTGCGCTTGCCGACGGTGCCGACGATTTCCAGCTCGGTGGCCTTGAAGCCATCGTTGAAAGTCATCTGGTATTCGTTGCCGTCACGTTTTACACGCACCCGGACTTCGGTCGACAAGGCGTTGACGACGGAAATACCCACCCCGTGCAGACCGCCGGAGAACTGGTAGTTCTTGTTGGAAAACTTGCCGCCCGCATGGAGCTTGGTAAGGATCAGTTCAACGCCCGACACGCCCTCTTCCGGGTGAATGTCGACCGGCATGCCGCGACCATCGTCGCTGACTTCCAGCGAGTGGTCGGCGTGCAAGATGACCTGCACCGATTTGGCGTGGCCGGCCAGGGCTTCGTCGACGCTGTTGTCGATGACTTCCTGGGCGAGGTGGTTCGGCCGGCTGGTGTCGGTGTACATGCCGGGGCGTTTGCGCACCGGGTCGAGGCCCGAGAGGACTTCGATGGCGTCGGCGTTATAAGAGCTAGCGCTGGGAGTGGCCATAGGGTCTCGTCGTCAGTGATTCAATGAAAAAGGGGCAAGACATCACAATGCAGTGAAATCGATTGCCTGATACAAATCGGCGCCAATGCCGGCAAAACTCAGCAACGCCGGCAATTGCCCGGCAAAACCCTGGAAACCATGGTCGCCGCCGGCTTGAATGCGCAAGGCACAGGCCCGGTAATACTGCTGGGCGTGGCGATAATCCAGTGTTTCATCGCCGGTCTGCAACCACACCTGATAGCGCTGCGCATCCGCGGGGGCCGGCACTTCCAGCTCGGCCAGGGCCGTCACGTGGTCGTGGGTCAGTTCCCAGGTCTCATCGGTATACAGGTTTTTCTGCGTGCCCAGGTATCCGTCGAACATCCGGTGCGGGCTGACCGCCGGGTTGACCAGCAGGGCTTTCAAGCCATGGCGCTCGGCCAGGTGAGTCGCATAGTAGCCGCCGAGTGAGCTTCCCACCAGCAACGGCCGGCCCAGCTCGGCAATCGCCTGCTGCAACTGACCGATGGCTTCACGTGGGTGGTGATGCAGCGCCGGCACACACAATTGGTCGCTCAAACCCATTCGCTCCATTACCTCGACCAGCTGACAGGCCTTTTTTGAGGCCGGGGCGCTGTTGAAACCGTGGATATAGAGGATCGAACCGGACATTTGAGCTCCCTGGGTGTCGGTTTAGGAAAGCGGAGTTTACAGGGAGTCAGGGAGATCGTGGGTGTTTGTGCGGACGTCTTCGCGAGCAAGCCCGCTCCCACATTGGAAACCATTGCCCCTGTGGGAGCGGGCTTGCTCGCGAAGAGGCCCTATGGAGCTCAGTAACCGTTCGAGCCGTAATCGACAATGAAGTGGAATCCAGTGACACGCTCCACCCCAGTGTCGAGCCGCCCATCCGGCAACAGCCGCAACCAGCGATAACCCGGTGACTGCTCGCCGACCTTGAAATCTTCACTGCCAGGTTCGAACTGAATGCACGTCGAAGGCGAGGCCAGCAGGCGCACGCCATTGCGTTCGCGGTCAATCTCCTGATGCACATGCCCCCACAACACCGCGCGGGCTTGCGGAAAACGGTCCAGCACGTCGAAGAAAGCTTCAGGGTTGCGCAAGCCGATGGGTTCCATCCAGGGGCAATCGATGGACACCGGATGATGGTGGAAACACACCAGATGATGGCGCTCCGGCGCTTCGCTCAACGAGCGGGCCAGCAACTGCAACTGATCGTCCTGAAGATAACCCGGCACTGAACCCGGCACTGCCGAATCCAGCAGCGTCACGCGCCAGTTGCCGATATCGACCACTGACTCCAGCAACGCGCTCTGCACGGCCGCTTGCGCCATGATCTGCGGCTCGTCGTGATTGCCGGGAATCCAGCGTGCTGGCGCTTCGATCTGCGCGCTCATCTGACGAAACTGCTGATACGACTCCAGCGTGCCGTCCTGGGAAATATCGCCGGTGGCCAGCACCAGATCGATCTGCGGCTGCTGCCCCAGCACCAGCTCAATGACCTTTTGCAGGCTCTCGCGGGTGTTCATGCCCAGCAGCGTTCCGTCCGCTTCAGCGAACAGATGGCTGTCGGACAACTGCACCAGCAACGCCGGATCGGCGGTGGTCAATGTGGATACGCTCGGCAAGGCGTTCTCCCAGGGCAAAGGCACGGAATCGGTTGAGTGCCGCAATTATGCTGGGGGATGCGCAAAGAGGAAACCGGCGAACCGGACCCAGTTCACAACTAGCGTACGACTTCGTACTCGTGCCCCAAGGCCAGACAATGGCTCAGCCATTCCCCCAGGAACAGATTGAGCTGGGCCTTTTCATCCGGCTGATGCATCGCGGCGTTCGGGTAAGGATAGATGCCGCGAAAGCGTCGTGCATGCTCGGCGCTGATCACCTCGGCCATGCGCGCGTCGTGATAGACCTGCACTTCCAGTTGCGGCACCGGCAGCCATGGCAGGCTGTGCTCCTGACGCACCTGCAAGGTGGTGGTGTATGGGCAGGTCTGCAGCACTTCAAGGGCCAACACGCCGAGCATCTGTTCGCCCTGGGTCACGGCAATGCGCCGCGCCTCGGGGTCGTTGCGCATGTCCGGGACCAGTCGCATCAGGCGCGCGTAGTTGGCCTCGCAGGCGGCTTGCAGCCCCGCAAGGTCAACTCGATAACGATCGCGCAGCTTGTTTACGACCATAACCCCCTCACTTCGGCGCGGTTGAGCGCCAGCCATTGCAAGGCGATGATGCTCGCCGCGTTGGCAATGCGTCCGTCACGGACGGCCTGCAAGGCATCTTCGAAGGCCCAGACCGTGACGCGGATATCTTCTGCTTCTTCCTCCAGCCCATGCAGGCCGCCTACGCCTTCGGTGCTGCAACGCCCCAGAAACAAATGCACGAACTCGTTGCTGCCGCCCGGCGACGGGAAATATCGGGTCATCGGCCACAGGGCCTTGATGTCCAGTCCAGCTTCCTCCTGCGCCTCGCGGTGAGCAACCTCTTCCGGCACTTCTTCCTTGTCGATCAGACCGGCGACCAGCTCTACCAGCCAGGGGTTGTCGGTCTTGCCCATGGCGCCGACGCGAAACTGCTCGATCAGCACCACTTCGTCACGCTGCGGATCGTAAGGCAGCATGCACACCGCATCGTGACGCACGAACACTTCACGGTTGATCTCGCGACTCATGCCGCCGGCGAACAGTTCATGGCGCAAGTGCAGGCGGTCGAGTTTGTAGAAGCCCTCGTAGCAGCGCTCGCGCTTTACGACATCGACGGTGGCCGGAGTGGCGCTGGCAAAATCAGTCATGAGCATCCTCTTTACTGCAAATCCGATACGAGGTTCCTTTTTGTGGCTTGCAACCTCAACTTCGCGCCATCCTAACGCGCCGGTGGTGATTGATGCAGCCCCTTTACCGTCAGCGGGATGGACGGTGGAGGCGAAACCCACTCTAATTAGCTTAGTGGCGAACTGACGGCTTCGGCGAGAGTCGAAGCGGATACTTTTTGCCTTCCCCTGTTTCAGAAAGGACGCCCATGTCGCTTTTCAAAATTGCCTCCGTGGCCGCCATCGCCCTGACCCTGGGCGCCTGCGCCAACCTGTTCCAGCCCAACTACCGCACGCCGCTGGAAACCACCCGCGACGCGTCGGAAACCCTGAAACCCGGCTGCTCCAACCCTGACTGTCCGCTGGTGAATATCGATACCGTGCACTTCGCGGGCGAACCTGCGCTGGACGGCATCATCGAAAAGCGCCTGCTGCAAATGACCCGCACCGAGGCGAACGCGCCGGTGGCACCGACGCTGGCGGCCTATCGTGAGCAGTTCCTGCAAACGGCCGGCCCGCGCAACAGCAGCTATCTGCAGGCCAAGGTACGCGAGCAGCATGACGGCTTGGTGATTATCGAGCTGTCGAGCTACTTCGACACCGGCGGCGCACATGGCACCCCGGGGCGCGGTTTCATCAACTACTCGCGCCAGCAGCAAAAAGTGCTGAACCTGTCGGACATGTTGCTGCCGGGTCAGGAAGAGGCGTTCTGGAAAGCCGCGCAAGTGGCACACAACAGTTGGCTGATCAGCACCAAGCTTGATCAGGAAGCCGAGTTCGTGAAGAACTGGCCGTTCGTGAAAACCCCGAACGTGGCGCTGACCTACGGTGGCGTGATCCTCAAGTACGACGTGAGCACCATCGCGCCTTACGCGCTGGGCCACGTCGAACTGAAGATTCCTTACCCGCGCCTGAACGGCATCGTCAAACCCGAGCTGTTTCCGGGCCGTAACTGAACGCCCGCCCCAGCACCAGTTGCAACAGCCCTGCCAGCACCAGTGCCGGCAGGGTTGCGCCGACATCCGGATACAGATTGGCCAGCAAGTGGTAGGTACTGATCCCGCCCAGCCACGCCAACAGCGCCGGCCAGCGCAAGGCGGCTGACGCTACCTGCGCGCTGCGCTTGCGCAGGATGAAGTGATCCACCAGCACCACGCCGAACAGCGGCGCGAACACCGAGCCGATCAACAGCAGGAAGTTCTGGTACTGCGCCAGTGGCGCCAACAGCGCGATCAGGGTGCAGAGCACACCGATCGCCAGCGCCAGATGTTCGACTTTCAAGCGCAACAGAATCCCGCTGGATACCGCCGCCGAGTGAATGTCGGCGAAGGCGTTTTCCGATTCGTCCAAGAGAATCAGCAACAGCGGAATCCCCAGGCCGGCACCGGCCAGGGCCAACAGCAGCGCGTTGACTTCACCGCTCGGCGCGAACGCCAGGGTGTAGGCCACGCCGAGGCTCATCAGCCAGAAGTTGCCGATGAAGAAACCGATGGCGGTGCCACCGAAGACGTTCTTCGCGCGCTTGCCGAACCGCGAGTAGTCAGCGATCAGCGGCAACCACGACAGCGGCATCGCGATGGCAATGTCAAAACCCACGGCGAACGGCATCGAACCGTCACCCGTACGCGCCCACAGTGCCGCCAGATCGGCCTTGACGAACAGGTTCCAGGTCAGCCAGATGCACGCGGCCAGAATCAGCCAGATGCCCCATTTGCGCAGGATCTTGCGCACGAACGTCAGCGGCCCGCTGACCGCGAGCAAGGTCGCCAATGCACCGAAGCACAAGGTCCACAGCATCGGACTGGCCCACAGCGAACCTTCGCTGAACGCACGGGTGCCGAGCAGACTGGCCGCATCGCGCATGACGATGATTTCGAATGAGCCCCAACCGATCAGTTGCAGCAGGTTGAGCAGCGCCGGCAGGCTCGCGCCTTTGCTGCCCAGGCTCAACTTGAGGGCCGCCATCGATGACAGGCCGGTATCGCTGCCAATCACGCCAACGGCGGCCAACAGCAGAACGCCCACCAGCGTGCCGAGAAAAATCGCCAGCAACGAACCGGACAGACCAAGACCGGGGGCGAGCAACGCACCGGTCTGCAGAACCATCAGGCCGATGCCAAGGGAAAACCACAGGGAAAACAGATCGCGACCGCCGAACACACGCTTGTCGGCGGGTACGGCGAGGTCGGGGGAATAGGTGCCGGGTTGAATGCTCAAGGGTGTTATCTCGGAGGAATATTTTTGTCATTGAGATCTTTGGCGCCTGTTCTGCCGCCTTCGTCGGATCGCCGCCCGGAGCAAGCCCGCTCCCACATTTGAATCCAGTTGTTCACAAAGTTTGTGTTCACAGGAGATCCAGTGTGGGAGCGGGCTTGCTCGCGAAGAGGCCAGCACAGACACCGCAGACTTCAGGTCAGATCAAACCTTCTTGTACAGCTGACTGCCTTCCTTCTTGAACCGCTCGGCCTGTTCCGCCAGGCCTTGGGCGACGTTCACGTCGACCGCGTCGATCCGCTGGTTGGCCGCGTATTCGCGGACTTCCTGAGTGATCTTCATCGAGCAGAATTTCGGCCCGCACATCGAACAGAAGTGCGCGACCTTGGCCGAGTCCTTCGGCAGGGTTTCATCGTGATACGAACGCGCAGTGTCCGGGTCCAGACCAAGGTTGAACTGGTCTTCCCAACGGAATTCGAACCGCGCCTTGCTCAAGGCGTTGTCGCGAATCTGCGCACCCGGATGGCCCTTGGCAAGGTCAGCAGCGTGCGCAGCGATCTTGTAAGTAATGATCCCGGTCTTCACGTCATCCTTGTTCGGCAGGCCCAAGTGCTCCTTCGGCGTCACGTAGCAAAGCATCGCGCAACCGAACCAGCCGATCATCGCCGCACCGATACCCGAGGTGATGTGGTCATAGCCCGGCGCAATGTCGGTGGTCAGCGGGCCGAGGGTGTAGAACGGCGCCTCGTCGCAGCACTCCAGCTGCTTGTCCATGTTCTCTTTGATCAACTGCATCGGCACGTGGCCCGGGCCTTCGATCATGCACTGCACGTCGTGCTTCCAGGCGATCTTGGTCAGCTCGCCGAGGGTTTCCAGTTCGCCGAACTGCGCTTCGTCGTTGGCGTCGGCAATCGAGCCCGGACGCAGGCCATCGCCCAGCGAGAAGCTGACGTCGTAGGCCTTCATGATTTCGCAGATTTCATCGAAGTGGGTGTAGAGGAAGTTCTCTTTGTGGTGCGCCAGGCACCACTTGGCCATGATCGAGCCGCCACGGGAGACGATGCCGGTCACGCGTTTGGCGGTCAGTGGCACGTAACGCAGCAGGACGCCGGCGTGGATGGTGAAGTAGTCGACGCCCTGCTCGGCCTGCTCGATCAGCGTGTCGCGGAACAGCTCCCAGGTCAGGTCTTCAGCCACGCCGTTGACCTTCTCCAGCGCCTGATAGATCGGCACAGTACCGATCGGCACCGGCGAGTTGCGGATGATCCACTCGCGGGTTTCGTGAATGTGTTTGCCGGTGGACAAGTCCATCACGGTGTCCGAACCCCAGCGAATGCCCCAGGTCAGTTTTGCCACTTCTTCTTCGATCGAAGAACCCAGGGCGCTGTTGCCGATGTTGCCGTTGATCTTCACCAGGAAGTTACGGCCGATGATCATCGGTTCCAATTCGACGTGGTTGATGTTGGCCGGGATGATCGCGCGGCCGCGGGCGATTTCTTCACGGACGAATTCAGCGGTGATTTCTTTCGGGATGCTTGCGCCAAAACTGTGGCCGGCGTGTTGCTGGTTCAACAGGCCGGCAGCGCGGGCCTCTTGCAGCTTCATGTTTTCGCGGATGGCGACGTATTCCATCTCGGCGGTAATGATGCCTTGGCGCGCGTAGTGCATCTGGCTGACGTTGGCCCCGGCCTTGGCGCGGCGCGGGTTGTTGACGTGGGCGAAACGCAGCTTGGTCAGTTCGGCGTCGGCAAGGCGTTGCTGGCCGAAGTTCGAACTCAGGCCTGGCAGACGCTCGGTGTCGCCACGGTCGTCGATCCACGCCGAACGCACATCGCCCAGCCCTTTGCGCACATCGATGACCACGTTCGGATCGGTGTACGGGCCGGAGGTATCGTAGACGGTGACCGGCGCGTTGATTTCGCCGCCGAAGTCGGTCGGGGTCACATCCAGGGTGATTTCGCGCATCGGCACGCGGATGTCCGGGCGCGAGCCCTGAACGTAGACTTTTTGCGAACGGGTGAACGGCTTGACCGATTGCTCGTTGACCTTGGCCGAGTCACTCAGGTTGATCGCGTTTTTTGATTTTGTCGTCATCACGGGCTCTCCAGACAGCATCCAGGCAGTGGATTGTCGGAGCAGAACCTGAAAGGCACGGACGCACCAGGACTGGTGCTGTGCATCGTCGTCGAGCGTTCGATTGTCGAACAATATCCCGGACGAAGCACAAGAGGACTCGCCGGGTGACGAGAAATCTTGTTCCCTACGCAGGCGCTAACCTGATCAGGTTCAACGGGATCCGAAATTATTCGATCTCAGCCTCATAGCAAGGCACCCCGACAAGAACCCGGCCAGTCTAGACACAACCGGCAAAGAACGCCAACACCGCAGCAAACACCATGATGAATGGCGCAAATACACAGGTCGGGTGGATTGTTGCGGTGCGAATGCGCAACTACACTCGCTTTGCCCTGTAACGCCTTGACGCTAAACGGGACGCGCCGTAGCCTTGGCGCGCAGATTATTTTCATAATATTAATGCTAGGGATCGCCTCATGCTGCGCAAACTTTCACTGGCTGTTGCCGTGTCTTGTGCGTCCACCGCAATGGCCTGGGCAGCAGAAGCGCCCTTGTCGACCAAGACCGATCTGGTCAGCGTCTATCAGGAAGCCGTCGACAACAACGCCGATCTGGCCGCCGCCCGCGCCCAGTACGGTGCACAGAAAGAGGTCGTGCCACAGGCCCGTGCCGGGCTGCTGCCCAACCTCTCCGGCGGCGCTGAAGTCGCGGATGTGCGCACCTCGATCGACCAGCCTTCAGCCATTGCCAATCGCAGCGCGCATTCCTATCAGGCGACCCTGGCCCAGCCATTGTTCCGTGCTGATCGCTGGTTCCAGTACCAGGCCGCCAAGGACGTCAACGAACAAGCCGCGCTGCAACTGTCGGCCACCGAACAGAACCTGATCCTGCAATCGGCGCAAGACTACTTCAACGTGCTGCGCAGCCAGGACAACCTGGCCTCGACCAAGGCCGAAGAGGCTGCATTCAAACGTCAGCTCGACCAATCCAACGAACGCTTCGACGTGGGCCTGTCGGACAAGACCGACGTGCTGCAATCGCAAGCCAGTTATGACACCGCACGCGCCAACCGGATCGTTGCCCAGCGTCAGGTCGACGATGCCTTCGAAGCGCTGATCACCCTGACCAACCGTCAGTACAACTCGATTCAGGGCATCGTGCACACTCTGCCGATCCTGCCGCCAACGCCGAATGATGCCAAGGCCTGGGTCGACACCGCCGCGAAACAGAACCTCAATCTGCTGGCGAGCAACTATGCGGTCAGCTCCGCCGAACAGACCCTGAAGCAGCGCAAGGCCGGCCACTTGCCGACCCTCGACGCCGTGGCCAAATACGAAAAGGGCGACAACGATGCCCTCGGCTTCGCCAACCCGAATGCATTCGGTACCCCGTACGGTGGCAACGTCGAACAACGCACGCTGGCCCTGCAACTGAGCATTCCGATCTACAGCGGCGGACTGACCAGTTCGCAAGTGCGTCAGTCGTATGCGCAACTGGATCAGAGCGAGCAACAGCGCGAATCCCTGCGCCGGCAAGTGGTGGAAAACACCCGCAATCTGCACCGTGCGGTCAACACCGATGTCGAGCAGGTGCAGGCGCGCCGCCAGTCGATCATCTCCAACCAAAGCGCGGTGGAAGCCACGGAAATCGGCTATCAGGTCGGTACGCGCAACATCGTCGATGTGCTCGACGCCCAGCGCCAGCTGTACACCTCGGTGCGCAACTACAACAACACCCGCTACGACTACATTCTCGACAACCTGCGTCTGAAGCAGGCGGCGGGAACGCTGAACCCGGGTGACTTGCAGGACCTGACGCGCTATCTGAAAGCCGACTACAACCCGGACAAGGACTTCCTGCCGCCGGACCTGGCCCAGGCAGCGGAAGCGCAGCTCAAGGCGCGGCCCTGACTCAAAAACCCGCAGAGATGCGGGTTTTTATTTGACTGTTCTTTGTCAAACAAATCCGCCCTTGCGCTTCCCTTGCGGATAGATGGAGCGCTGCGCCTTGTCCAGATAACCACCGCGGCGCACGAAACTGACTGCTTCATTATTTCGCCGACTACGCATCCAGGTGATCCATCCCAGTAACTCAGCGTGCCCCAAAGCTTCGATCAATAACAAAAACTGCCCCCGCCAGCGTGTACTGGCCCCCATGCCCAGCCCGGAACTGCGTTTGAGATCCGGGATGCTTTGCCCATCCATCACGCCTTTCACGAAGTCGAGCCAGAGGTCAGGCCGGATCATCCCTTCCAATGGCGTCCCGGACAGAATGGAAAAGCAGGTCACACAGGGGTCACATTTGAACTTGGGGCGAATCCCTTTGATTCGATAGGTTCGATTGCCTCTGCACGTGGGGCATATCGCGTGTGGAGCATTGAGCATCGTTTCGATCCAGACCATGACCGCTTGCTGCTGCACAGCAATATGCTCCGGCGCTTGCAGGTTTTCCCGGTAATGCCTTGCCGCCCACCACTGATGCAGCTCAGGACACTCTTCAGCCATCACCTTGCGGATCGCCTTGCCCCAACTGAAATAGACCTTGTGGTTCACTCCCAGACGAGACGCTATCTGGACACTGGACCAACCGGCCAGCAGGTACAGGGCAAACGTAGACCACAGCTCCATACGGTGCAGTTTTGCGAACGGCGTATCGCTCAGACTGTTGCAGCTCCTGCGACATGAAGCGCAGTAGTAATGCGGTAGCCGGCGGGCCAAACCAGCCCGGCAGGTCAGATTGGTGTTGCTGCACCATGGGCAAAACTTCAAGCGCCGACTCGGCAACCGGTGCAGATAGCGGATCAACCGATTTGCGTCGGCACGCATATGCATCGGCAGACACACCTCGTAGTCCGGCATATCGCCGTGACCTGGGACGGGCAGAGCGGGAAGTTGAGACATAACGGGCTCAGGACCGATTCATGATCAAGGATTGCCCGGCAAGTTCGGCCTCACGCCGGGCGATGGCGAGTTCCAGTTCTGGCGACCGTTTGGCCCAGTGTTCCGGCGGGAGTGGTTTTGACCATTCGAGGATGTCGGGATGGGGCAATTCCGGTGGATGGGAAAGCTTCCAGTCCTGAAGCTTTTCCGCCAGATAGGTGCCCAGAAACGTTATGCAGAAAACTCCCCACAGGACGCTTAATATTTCCCCTTTACGCAGGTCGACGATTAGCGATCCGATTTGGGTTTCTTCGTAAGGTGCGATACCCACCCGACTTTCGGGGACAGCCTCAGGTCCAATTTCCATGTAACTGCGCGTGCATTCCCATAACGCCATCGCTGTAGTGCCGCCGCCACAGTTAAAGCCTAGTGAAAAGTGTTTGTTGTCTTCTTTAGCGTGCGGGTTGGGGTTTTCGAAACCAATGACCAGAAGGCCCATTGTGGCTTTGCCGGCCTGACTGACTGATGACTGTTGAGTGGCGGCCTCCGTCACGGTTTCCCAGGAGACAATCCAGTACTCGCCGTTGTCGCGGGGGACGCAGACTTCGCGGCGTTGGCGGTTGAAGCGTATGGGTAAGGGGACTTCGCGGAAGAGGCTTTGGATCAAAATCAGCGTAGGGACACCCAATATAACGGCCCCTAGGATCAAAACATCTCGGCTGTAATCAGGGTCGAGATTTAGAGTAAAAAAAGAAATAGCTAAAAACACCATCATCGTCGGCCACATCCCCATCACGGCCGATCCGATGCTGTAGTTACCAATATCGAGAAACACCTCGCTCTTGCGCCAGATGATGTTGAGCACATCACATGGCTTTTCACCTGTGGGAATGGGTAATGGCGCCAGATAGTCATTACGCGAAAACATCCTTTTTTCCGTTGTGCCTGCCGGTGGCGTACTCATGACTGCGCCTCAACTCGTTCGGCCAACTCGGTTTCGCGTTTGACGATGGCTGCTTCTAGTTCTGGAGAGCGTTTGGCCCATTGTTCAGGCGGGAGCGGTTTTGACCATTCGATGATGTCGGGATAGGGCAAGTCGGGCGGAGGGTTCAACTTCCAACGCTCCAGCACATCGATCAGCAGCGTGTTGAATATGAATATTCCGCAGAACCCCTCCCAGAGAACGGTTACGAACCAGCCTCTCAACTTCGCGGCTTTGATCAGATCGTCCAGATAAGTCGCCCAGATTCCTTTTGACCTGTCGAAACGCGCGGTTTGATCCTCGACAGCATCTGGCCCGATCTCCATGTAACTGCGCATGCATTCCCACAGAGCCATCGCCGTAGTGCCGCCGCCACAGTTGAAGCCCAGCGAAAATTGCTTGTTGTTGTCCGAAGCGTGCGGGTCGGGGTTTTCGAAACCGATGACCAGTAGGCCCATTGTGGCTTTGCCAGCCTGACTGACTGATGACTGTTGAGTGGCGGCGGCTGTCACGGTTTCCCAAGGGACGATCCAATATTCACCGTTTTCACGAGGGACGCAGACTTCGCGGCGTTGGCGATTGAAGCGTATGGGTAAGGGGACTTCGCGGAAGAGGCCTTGGATCAAGAAAAAAGTTGGCACGCCAATAATGAACGTCGTCATGACCGCAAAAATATGCATGTCATCGTGATCATTTCGAAACAGATACCCCATGAAAGCGAACAACACCACCATTGGCCAAAGCACCATCACCGCCGAACCGATGCTGTAGTTACCAATATCGAGAAACACCTCGTTCTTGCGCCAGATGATATTGAGCACATCAGAAGGTTTTCTACCGGTGGGAATAGGTAATGGCGCGAGATAGTCATTGCGCGAAAACATCCTTTTTTCCGTTGTGCCTGCCGGTGGCGTACTCATGACTGCGCCTCAACTCGTCCGGCCAATTCGGTTTCGCGTTTGACGATGGCTGCTTCCAGCTCTGGAGAGCGTTTGGCCCATTGTTCAGGCGGGATTGGTTTCGACCATTCGATGATGTCGGGGTAGAGCAGATCGGGTGTCGGGTAAAGCTTCTTCCTCTGCAGGTAGGTGGCGAGAGGAGCATTGAAGATGAATACGCCAAAGACACCTTCCCACAACAGGGTCAAAAACCAGCCACGTTCTTTGGCTTTATCCTTCATGTAATCGATGTAGTAACGCAGGTTGGCCCCTGAATTAAGCGCTGCGGCATCCGGAGCCGCCTCTGGCCCAACTTCCATGTAACTGCGCATGCATTCCCACAGAGCCATCGCCGTGGTGCCACCGCCACAGTTGAAGCCCAGCGAAAAATGCTTGTTGTCTTCCGTGGCGTGCGGGTCGGGGTTTTCGAAACCGACGACCAGTAGACCCATTGTGGCTTTGCCGGCCTGACTGACTGATGACTGCTGAGTGGCGGCGGCTGTCACGGTTTCCCAAGGGACAATCCAGTACTCTCCGTTGTCGCGGGGGACGCAGACTTCTCGGCGTTGGCGATTGAAGCGTATGGGTAAGGGGACTTCGCGGAAGAGGCCCTGTATTAAAAAGAAAGTTGGAACTCCAATGATGAACGTGGTCATGACTGCAAAAATATGCATTTCATCGTGATCATTTCGGAACAAGTAACCCATGAAAGCGAACAACACCACCATTGGCCAAAGCACCATCACCGCCGAGCCGATGCTGTAGTTACCAATATCGAGAAACACCTCGTTCTTGCGCCAGATGGTGTTGAGCACATCACAAGGCTTTTCACCTGTAGGAATGGGCAATGGCGCCAGGTAATCATTGCGCGAAAACATCCTTTTTTCCGTTGTGCCTGCCGGTGGCGTACTCATCGCTTGTCCTTGGGTTGCAGATAAATCGCGCCGGGGTGATCCTCGCCGAGCGGATAATTCGGTACACGATCAAGTTCGGGAGTTGGGTCGTTTCTCAGCGCTATGACGCCCGAGGTGTTGTTTAAAGTAAAAGCCAAACCTCGCTCCCCGCCAATAAAGCTCCAGGCGCCGAGTATCGCGGTCAATGGCGTGCGGTAACGCAACCTTAGCGACAGCGTGCTGGGGGGTGTGCCCAGCACGTCTTTCAACTCCTTGAAAGGGCCGCTTATACGCAGGCCCTGGCCTTCCTTGAACGGTATCCACTGACAGCTGCTGCCGGACAACCAGTGAGGCGTCATGTCACGCCACGGACGGGGTGGTTTGTAGTTGCTGGTCGGGCTGTTCTTGATCAGATGCCGATAACCCTGGGTGTCCACCGGGTCGCCGACCATGCTCAGTTCCAGGTAGACACTGCCGGGTTCGGCGCCCGGCAAGTCGATGGTCAGCGCCTCAATGGCACTGACGTAAGCCAGGCCGGTACGGCCGTCATCCGGCGCGGGTCTGGCACTGCTTTGCATGGTGACCCGAGGCGTATAGAGGATGAGATACAAACGGTCGAGTTCGTCGTGCTGGACTTTAGGCGCGATGGGGTTCAGATCGATAGCCCGCGCTTTAGACCAGCAGCAATTGTTAAGGAAATTTTGCAGCGGCGTTTTCTCAAAAATCCAGACAGTCAGATACAACAGGCCCAATCCAGCAATTACCCAGTTCAGCGGCCCCATGTACAGCGTGTAACGCAAAATGGCGACTTCGGCTGTTATCGAACCAGCCAACGCTCTCATCGTGTAAGAAGCCCCCAGTAATGCTTGGGTACTAAATGCAGCGACTTGTCCTCCTACCGCAACTTGGCGCATTTGCAGCCAGGGATCTATCTGACTCTGGGAGTTTTCGAGTTGCTTTTGCAAGGACCTAAACTCCTGATATGCGGCACCCGCTGACAACCCACCAATCACCCCACCAAACAACGTAAGCGCCGGCGCCGCAGATGAACGAATAAAGAACCGATCCTTCCCCAACCCCATCCGCACCTGACTATCCACCACCGCCACCAACGCCGCCGCCCCATACAAACTCGCCGACACCGTGTCATTCACCCGCCGGGCATCCATCCCCTCCAGCACCCCGGCCTCGCTCAAATAGTTCTGCACATTCACCACGTTGACCAACAACGCCGCCAACGGCACCACTCCCCCGCTGTTGACCACCACCGGCGAATTGACAATCCGCTCCACCCGCCCAACCCCAATGGCTTTCCCCGTCTTGTTCACCCATTCACTCAACGCCTCGGCCCGTTGCCCCAGCAATTTCCACACGGGTCGCCCGGCTTCGATTGCGAACTGCAAGCGGCTCTCCCCGCCCAACCTCGCAGCGATAAAAATACTCATCCACGATGCACTGAAACCCTTGTCTCCCTTGAGCAACAACAACGCCGCACCCAGCCGATTGACCAATACATTCCATTGGCTGTCGGCCTCGCGGGCCATGGTTGCGATGTCGTCCAGCACCACCACGCTCAGCGGCGCCAAGGCCTGATGGGTGGCGCTGAGGTTGTCGGCGGACAGGGCGGCCATCAACTCACCAAGGCGCGAGGCGTTGTTGACTGCCGCCTCAATCGACGGCGCCCAGGCGCTGAACAGTTGCCGGAGTGCGCCACCGTCGGCGGCGCGCACGTAGTCGGCGTATTGCTCGGCGCCCTGGGCGCGAATGCATTGGGCGGTCAGGCAGCCGGTGGCGAGTTCGGTCAGCCATTGGCGGGTTTCGAGGTCGTCGTAATCGACAAACCAGGTGCCGCTGGCCGAGCGTTTCAGGTACACGCCACGGTCGGCGAACAACGCCGTGTGGCGTTGTTCGAGTTGTTGGAAGTGGCCGGCGGCGGTGTCGGTGAACCATGTGTTCATGGCGTCGAGGTCGATGTACTTGCCGACCTTGGCGCTGAATGCGTGATTGTTGAGGTTGGCGTGTTTTTCCGCGCGGTATTGCCGGACCACTTCCTCCGCTTCGTAGTACAGATCGGCCGGAATAAACGCCCGCACCGGGCCGACAATGGCCGCGATTCGCCCGTCACGGACGGCAGCTTCGGCCTCGGTCGGCCGACCGCCGTATTGGCGATCCCGGGTTTCAACCCTGAGTTCCTCGTTCAGCCGATCCTGGGTGTCGAGCATGATCTGGCCCTGTTCGGGCGTGAGGCTGATGTCGCGATCCTTGTAGCGGTAGCTGAGATTGCCGGCCAGTTCGGCGCCATCTTCGCTGATCAGACTGCGCACGAAACCGCCGATGCTCAGGCGCAGATTGTTTTCGCCCAACCATTTTTCGTGGCCGGCTTCCAGCCATTCCTGTTCGTGGTTGATGTCGCGTAACACGCCCAGATCATCGTCCAGGCAGGCGAAAACGGCGAACAGGCCCTCGGTTTGCGCTTTGGCGCTTTCCAGCCAATCGCGCGTGCCCTGCCCGTCCCACGGCTCGGCGCTCCACTCGCCCGGTGGCTCGTCGCTGGCGTCGGGATATTGCGCAAGAACCTTGTGGCGCTCGCGGTTGCGATGCATGGCGTCTGTGTAGGCCTTGATGTTGGTCGGCGTCGGGGCCTCTAACAGCGTCGCGCCGAGGGCTTCGGTGTCCTCGGCGTTTTTTTGCTGGTCGACTTTCATTGACCGGGCAAAGGTCTCCGGGAGAAGTTCGGCGATGACCTCATCGGCCTTCTCCAGTGGCGGACAGTGCGGGGCCAGCAATTCGTCGGCCACCGTGCGCAAGGCGATCTGGCGCATGTGCTGGCTGCGTTTGGCGCTGCTCTCGCTCAGGACTCGGCAATGCCCGGCGTTCAACGGGAACTCGCTGTAAAGCATCCAGGCGTCGTGGACTTTTTGCAGTGACAGGCCTGTGAGTGTGGCGTCGGGCACCGGAGCCGCCGCCGCGTCCAGCGCCTGCTCTTGCAGCAGCCCCTGCGGCGAAACGGCAAAACGCTTGAGCGGCCCCTGATGCTGCCAGAGGTACACAAACCCCGCCCGCAAACGACGTGCTGCTATCGGGCGGCTCTGCGGTGTAATACCGGGAACGCAACAAGCGTGTTCAGCCTTTTCGTGCGCCAGCGCATAGCGCACCGGCACCACAAACAGTTCGGGCTGACTGGCGGGACACGGATGCACCGTGCAGTTGATATCTACGCTTGGCTGGGCTTTGGCCTCGCGTTCGGCCTGAGCGGCCTCGTCGACCATGGCCAGTTTTTCGGCGCTCATCGGGCGAAGTCCTTGTCGGTCAGCAATTGGTGCGTCAATGCGCTGTTGAGGTTGTCCAGACGCTGGTGCGGCAACACCCGGGGTTCGGCCAGCAATTGCCGGTAGGCGCCGTGCTCCGCCCCATCGGGAAAGTCAGTGCCCAGCACCGTGAAAAAGCGCGCCCAGAGCAGGACTTCATCGACGGCACTGAAGCCCCGGCGTGCAGCACTGGCCTGACAGTCCATGGCCCATTGCTGCAAAGCAGTCGAATCCATTGAGTTGAGGTATGTGGCGAAATGGCGTTGACCGTGTGCGATCAACTGTCGGGAGAAAGACTGGCGCTTGACCGCGTTCAGCTGATCGAGTTGTTCCGCTGTCAGCAGCAGCCAGGGCTTATGCGCATAGGGGATCGCGGGGTGCTCGGTTTGCTGATGAATCTGTAAATCCGGCAGACGAATCAGCCGTACCGGCCCCATCAATCGATCACGCTCAGGCGCGGGCAAATCCTTCAGCCACAACGCGGCAATTCGCGGGTCGTAGAACCGGAAGAAAACCGTCGCAGCCCCGTCGACACGCGCGTGGATCAGGCTGCGCAGATGTTCCAGCACCTGGTCTTCGTCGGCCTCAGACTCCAGCCAGATGCCCACCGTTGCGCTCCACTCCTGGCAAAAAACCGTTGCCAACGGGCTATCGGGGGGCACACCGATCAGCACGGGGCCGGCCTTGTCCAAAGCGCTGTAGGCGGTACGTTGATAAAGCGAGTGAACAGGCGTGCCGCCCGTCAGCTCGAACAGGCGATCCGGAAGGTTTTCGATCTGGACTCGATCCAGCAACATATACGCCCGGCTCATGCGCTCACCTGTGACAGTTTTTCGCACACGGCACAGACTGAGGAGGCTTGCGCTGCCGCCTGAGTCAACGCAGCCATTTGCGCGGTGACCGACAGCGCGAGCAGCGCCTGCGGATCTTCGGGCACCGCCGACAACGCCGTCTGCGCCGCCACCCCCGCCACCGGCGCACCGCCCTCGACGATGGCCACACTGCTGAATATCCCGGCCGCATTGATCACGAGGTGATGCCCACCCGCCGTCAGCGTCAGGCTCGTGCCGGCATCAATCACCACTTGGCTCGCGGTGAGCCGCGCATGCGGGCCGGCCTGAATCACCAGCGTGCCTTGCGCCGTGGTGCTGCTGTTGCCGCTGACGCTCAGCACGTCATCGGTGCCGATCAGCGTGTGGCGCGTACCGTCAGTGGTGTGCCGTTCATCAGCCTTGATCAGGCTGGTGCTGTGGTTGTCGACCTGTTCGAAACGGTCGCGACGGATCTGGTTGCGGCTGTCGTTGAGGATCAGTTGTTCGAAATCACGTTCGGCGCGCAGGTAGATTTTTTCCTGGCCGGCGCGGTCTTCGATCATCAGTTCGTTGTAGCCGCCAGTGTGCGGCGAACTGTGGCTGCGCAGCACGGTTCGGGTGTTGTGCTCGGGCAAGGCGTAAGGCGGAGACTTGACCTTGTTGGCCACGCAACCGGTGATCAGCGGCTGGTCCGGGTCGCCCTCGAGAAAGGTCACCACGACTTCCATGCCGATGCGCGGGATGGTCACCGAACCGAAATTTTCACCGGCCCAACTCGATGCAACACGAGTCCAGCAACTGCTGCGTTCGCTGTTGAATTCAGCACGGTCCCAGCTCAGCTCACACTTCACGCGGCCATATTCGTCGCAGTAGATTTCTTCGTTGGCAGGCCCGGTGACGCGTGCGGTCTGGCTGACCAGCGGCCGGCGAGGCGCTGGCAATGGCGGGCGAAACACCACCTCGGCGGGAATCGCGCTGAAGCTGTTGCGATAGCCCTGAGTGAAACCGTCGGTGTCTTTCGCGTCGCTGGTAATCGATTCCTCAAGCACCTGGGGCTGTCGGCCAGTGTGAGAAACGCTGAGCAACAGCCACAGGTCATTGCCGCTTTTGCGCGGGTGCTCGGTCAGTTCGAACAGGTGGCCGCAGCGCAAGCTCGACTGATCGCTCTGCCCCTCGCCCATTTCATAGTCGCTGCGATAGCGCTCAAGTGCCTGCCGGGCCAGTTGCTTGCCGCGCTTTTCGTTTTCGATCAACAGCGGGTATCGGTAGTCCTCCAGCACCGGGGTGAAGTCGGCGGTGAATCTACTTTCCAGCAGTAGACTCGGACGTTCGAGGTCATAGTCGCGGCGGGTAACGGTGCTGGTGCGCGTGCTTTTGCGCACACTGAAGCGGCTGACCACCGGGTGCTCCGCGACCATACCCGAGTCCTGTTGATAGGGCGTGGCACCGAGTGTGGGCAGGAACACCTGATCGTCGGTGAACACCAGCAAATGATCGTCCGCCGAGTGCTGATGATGCCAGGCGATGCCGTCCTCGGCGCATAGCCTCTGGATGAACTCGTAGTCACTTTCGGCGTACTGCGTACAGTATTCGCGAACAGCGCTGGTGCTGACATGAAAGCTGAACGCATCGGCCTGAAGGCCATGGCCCTTGAGCACCTGCGCGATGATCTGCGGCACGGTCAGACGCTGAAAAATTCGTTGATCGCGGCTGAACTGCAAGTAATACAGCGCTGGCACCAGCGTCAGGTGATAGCGGGTCAGGCGCTTGCCTGATTCGCCGACCAGGACGTCTTCGATATGCCCGTGAATGCCTTCGCCGCGATGGCCGAATTGCAGAAACGCGGGTTGGCCGAGCACACTCTCCAGATCGAAATCAGGGTGCTCGCTGACCAGTTCGACCCGGATGCCGTAGAGGGTACTGATCGCTTCGGTGCCACTGAAGGCCAGCACCTGAAAGTCGTGACGGATTGCAGGAATCTGCAACGCAAAATGCGCGGCATTGGCCGGCCGGAACATACGCTTATCCTTAAGCAAATAGGAAAAGAGCGCGATGTCCAAACCGTCCGTGGTTCGTGCTCGCGAGTATTGGCGGGCACGGTAACAACGGGGAAAAAAAATCTATGTAGGAAGGCTCGCTGAAGAATGCGGGAACATTCCTCAATGCGAATATCAGCTTCTACTAAAAGGCCGGTTTAAAAGAGATCGCTGCGCGCGATCTCTTTTAAGCCGGGCTACTTTAATAACCTGCCCAGTCCATCCAGCAGTCGCTGCAACGCGCCCTGATTGCGGCGCATCACCGCCAGCCCGGCCTCGGCCATGCGTTGCGCATCACGCGGCAATTCGAACAGCCGCTGCACTTCCACCGCCAGCCCTTCGGCATCATCCACTTCGGCCAACGCCCCGGCCTCGCGCAATTGCGCGGCGATGTCGAGGAAGTTGAACAGGTGCGGGCCGCTGAGCACCGGTTTTGCCAGGGCCGCCGGCTCCAGCAGGTTATGTCCGCCGTTCGGCACCAGGCTGCCGCCGACGAAAGCGCTGTCAGCCAGCGCATAGAGAAACAGCAACTCGCCCATGGTGTCGCCGAGCAGCACCGAGGTGTCGGCCTCGACGTTGGCACCGGTGGAGCGGCGCACCGTGGCAAAGCCTTCGCGCAGGCACAATTCGAACACCGCGTTGAAACGCTCTGGATGACGCGGCACCAGAATCAGCAGCGCATTCGGGTAGTTCGCCAGCAGGCGACGATGGGCGTCGAGCACCACTTCGTCTTCGCCTTCGTGGGTGCTGGCGGCGATCCACACCGGGCGCTCCAGCGCCTGCCATTGGCCGCGCAGTTGATTGGCGCGTTGCAGCAGTTGCGGGTCGATGGTCAGGTCGAACTTGATCGAACCGGTGACCTCGACCGTCTCCGGGCGCGCACCCAGATCACGAAAGCGCTGGGCTTCGGCTTCGGTCTGCACCGCGAACAAGCTCATTTCAGCCAGCATCGGCGCGGTCAGCTTGCTGAAGCGGCCATAACCCCGGGCCGAACGTTCGGACAATCGGCCGTTGGCCAGCGCCACCGGGATCCCGCGTTTGGCGCACTGGTGGATGTGGTTGGGCCACAGCTCGGTTTCCATGATCACCGCCAGTTTCGGCTGGACGCGATCCAGGAAGCGCGCTGCCGCACACGGCAAGTCGTACGGCAGATAGCAATGCTGGATGCGCGGCTCGTTGGCGAACAACGCCTGAATCCGCTCCGAACCGGTCGGGGTCATGCAGGTCACGGTGATCGGCAGCTGTGGATAACGTTGCAGCAAGGCGCGGATCATCGGCGCGGCGGCGATGCTTTCGCCCACCGACACCGCATGCACCCAGATCCCGCCGGGCTGCAGCGACGGCATCCCGTAGGAGAAGCGCTCGCCAATCCGCTTGGCATACGCCGGGGCCTTGCGCGAGCGCAGCCACAGCCGAATCGCCACCAATGGCAGCCCCAGGTAAAACAGCGCGGTGTAGAGAGTTCTATTCATGGCGGCGGAGTTTATCGACTTTTGTCGCCAATCGCCCGCAAGTGCACGGCAAAACGTTCAGCCAGCCAGCGCGCGGCGGGCCCCAAAGGCTCATCCCGACGCCAGACCAGCTCCACCACCAGCGCTGGCGGCGTCCATTCGCTCTCCAGTTCAACCATCAGGCCCTGATAGGCCGAATACTGCACCACATGCCGGGGCAGCCACGCCCAGCCAAGATCACGCACCAGCCATTCGGCCATCACATAGAAACTGTCGGCGCGCCATACCTGTGGGCTGGCCGGTTCGTTGCCGGGATAAACGCTGGTTTGCGTCGACATCAACAGCTGCCGGTGTTGCGCCAGTTGCTGACAGGTGACATAGGACTGCGTCGCCAGCGGATGATTGATCCCGCAGACCGTGACCATTTCCACCCGACCCAAGACCCGGCGCTCCAGTGCTTCGGGGATTTCATCGTGATAGAACAGCAGGCCCAGATCGGCGCGGCGCTCGACCAGTTTGCGCGCCACCTCGCCTTGGGCGGCGCTGGTCAGTTGCACTTCGAGGCTGGGGAATTGCTCGGCCAGGGCATCGAAGCTTTCCACCAGAGCCTGATAAGGCATCGCCTCGTCCTGAGCCACGCGCAACTGCGCTTCCTGGCCGCGCATCATCGCCATCGCCCGACCATTGAGGCGCTCGCATTGGCGCAACACTTCCCGGGCCTCTTCGAGCAGCGCTTCCCCCGCTTCGGTGAGCTTGGGCTGCCGTCCACTGCTACGCTCGAACAGGCTGACGCCCAGATCATCCTCCAGCATGGCAATTGCGCTGCTGATCGCTGATTGTGCCTTGCGCTGCTGGCGGGCCACAGCGGAAAACGAGCGTTGCTCGGCGACGCTGACGAAGGCGCGCAGTTGTTCCAGGTTCCATTGGGTATTCATGGCGTAACCCATCTTTAAAACAGATAGGTAATGACTTTACCCCATCTGGCGAATCACTAGAATGCCGCCTCAGCAAGCAATGTTTTACATGAGGATTTACACATGAACGCCTACGCCTTTCTGGCTATCGCCATCTGCGCCGAAGTGATTGCCACCGTTTCGATGAAAGCGGTCAAAGGCTTGAGCACCCCGCTGCCGCTGATCCTGGTCATCGTCGGTTACGGGATCGCCTTCTGGATGCTCACGCTGGTGGTGCGTACCGTGCCGGTGGGCGTCGCCTACGCCGTGTGGGCAGGCATGGGCATCGTGATGGTCAGCGTCGCGGCGCTGTTCATTTATGGGCAGAAGCTGGATGTGCCGGCAATGCTCGGGATGGCGCTGATCGTCCTCGGTGTGGTGGTCATCCAGTTGTTCTCGAAAACTGCCGGGCATTGACTGAGTAATGCATATCCCCCTGTGGGAGCGGGCTTGCTCGCGAAGACGGTGTGTCAGGCAACATTGGTGTTAACTGATAGACCGCTTTCGCGAGCAAGCCCGCTCCCACAGGGGCCGACGCCTTCCCCTCTGTTGATCATCGACAAATCCCCTCTTTCCCGAGTCTGTATACTGCGCCCTCGTCTTGAACACTGAGGTCGTTGCATGCCATCCGTTATTTCCACCGACGTTCTGATTGTCGGCGCTGGTGTCGCCGGCCTCTGGCTGAACGCGCGTCTGCGCCGTCAGGGTTTTTCGACCGTGCTGGTGGAAAGCGCCAGCCTCGGCGGCGGGCAGAGTGTGAAGTCCCAGGGCATCATCCATGGCGGTGCAAAGTACGCCTTGCACGGCGCGCTGACCGGCGCCTCGGAAGCGATCGCCGACATGCCGCGCCGCTGGCGTGAAGCGCTGGCCGGCACCGGTGAGCTGGACCTGTCCGGCGTACGCCTGCTATCCGAAGCGCATTACCTGTGGTCGCCAGGCACCCTGGCCGGCAACCTCACCAGTTTCTTCGCCAGCAAAGCCGTGCGTGGCCGCGTCGATCAGGTCAAGGGCGATCAACTGCCGCCAGCGCTGCAAGACAAACGTTTCAAGGGCAAGGTCTATCGCCTGGCTGAACTGGTGGTCGACGTGCCGAGCCTGATCCAGCGTCTGGCCGATCTGGCCGGGGACGGTCTGCTCGCCGGACAAACCATCGAGCCGCTGTTGGAAGCGGGCGTGCTGGTCGGCCTGAAAGTCGACGGCCGCGAGATTCGCGCCCAGCGCATCGTCCTCAGTGCCGGGGCCGGTACCGCGCGGTTGCTGGAAGACCTGGGCCTGACCCAACCGGCAATGCAACGTCGTCCGCTGCACATGATCATCGCCAAAGGCCCGGGCCTGAAGCCGCTGTACGCTCACTGCCTGGGTGGCGGCACCAAACCGCGCATCACCGTGACCACCCACCCGGCCGCTGATGGCAACTGGGTCTGGTACATGGGCGGTGACATCGCCGAAAGCGAAGGCGTAAACCGCGAGCCGGCCGAGCAGATTGCCACGGCGCAAAAGGAAATCGCGCAGTTGTTGCCGTGGATCGACCTCAGCACCACGCAGTGGGCGACCTTGCGGGTCGACCGCGCAGAACCGCTGCAAACCGGCCTGAGCCGTCCGGACAACGCCTTCCTCGCCGAACAGGGTCGCCTGCTGGTCGGCTGGCCAACCAAGCTCGCACTGGCGCCAGACTTCGCCGATCGTGTCATCGCCTCACTGGAGCGCGACGGCATCCAGCCGCAAGCTGCCGAGCCGTTGCCGGCGCTACCGAAACCACCGATGGGCGTACCGGCCTGGGAGCAACTGTTGCCATGAGCGTAGCGACCCTGCACGAACTGCATCGCCCGCTGGGCAGTACCGGACTGCTGGTTTCACCGCTGGGCCTGGGCACGGTCAAGCTTGGCCGCGACCAGGGTGTGAAATACCCCAACGGCTTTCAGATCCCCGACGATGACGCAGCACGCATGCTGCTCAAGCAGGCGCAGGGGCTGGGCATCAACCTGATCGACACCGCCCCGGCCTATGGCCGCAGCGAAGAACGCCTCGGCCCGCTGCTGCGCGGCCAGCGTCAGGACTGGGTGATCGTCAGCAAGGTCGGTGAAGAGTTTGCCGACGGCCTGTCGCGCCATGACTTCAGCGCTGCGCATACGCGGATGTCGGTCGAGCGCAGCCTGCAACGTCTTGAAACCGATTTTATCGATCTGGTGCTGGTGCACTCCGACGGCAACGACCTGGCGATTCTTGAGCATGAAGAGGTTTACGCCACGCTCGCCGCACTCAAGGTCGAGGGCAAGATTCGCGGCTTCGGCTTCTCCGGCAAAACCGTCGAAGGCGGCTTGAAAGCGCTGGAGCAAGGGGACTGCGCGATGGTCACCTACAATCTGAACGAACAGAATGAGAAGGCAGTCATTGACTATGCTGCTGCCCACGGCAAAGCCATCCTGGTGAAAAAAGCCCTGGCCAGCGGCCACGTGTGCCTGAGTCCGGGCGTGGACCCGGTGCGCGCCAGCTTCGAGCTGTTGTTCCAACAGCCCGGCGTTGCCAGTGCTATTGTCGGGACGATCAATCCGCTGCACCTCGCCCATAACGTTGCGACCGTTGCCCAGGTCCTTCGTGGTCACTGACGCCGCCTCGCGGCCTTAAGCAGGAGCCGACATGCCGCGCACGCTCATCAGAAAGAACCCGAGCAACTTCAAGACCCTGCCGCTGTTCGTCGAAGCCTCGCCCGAAGGCCTGACCTATCAGAGCGTGGGCATGCCGCTGAACTTCGCCCAGACCTTGCAGCGACGCAAACCGGTGAGCGTGGCGGATGCCGAGCGCTTCGCGCTGGAGCTGGCCAACCTCGGGGTTTCGGTGCGCCTGACCCTGCATTGGCAGAATCGCGACTACTGGGTGCTGGTGCGCCAACGCCGCCAGGATCGCGGTGACGTGGTGCTCAAACTGATCTCCGGTTACGTGCCGGCCCATGAGCTGAACATCCCGCTGCACACCGCGATTCAGGAGATTGCCGAGGAGTGCCTGCTGGAAACCCCGGAAGGCTGGCTCGGCGGGCGCTTCAACGACACCTGGCTGCCGGCGCCCTACTCGTCCGCGCTGCATTATCGCGAGGCCCTGCCGTTTCGCCTGACGCCGCTGTCCGGCTCGGCGCGGCCGGTGCGCTGTGCCAACCTGCAATTATTGGAGCGTCCACGGGCCTATGTGCATTTACCCACCGCGTCGCTGCAACTGATCTACGACCTGCGTCTGGAAGTACCAAAAGAAGCCAAGTCGCTGAGCCTGTTTCATGTCGATGAGCGCCTGGAGGGTGATCAACTGGTCGCGCGCCTGGACCGCAAACGCCCGGATCTGTACCTGATGCCGTTGCAGGATGGCGAGCCGCTGGCCGAACTCTACACCTTGAAGAAAGGTCAGCTGTATCCGGCCGGCACGCGCGGTCTGTATCTGGCCGAAAGCTTTGCCAGACAGGATGGCTGGCTGGTGCGCGAGGAGCGGATTCGCTGGAAGGACTGGCTGCGCCAGCAAGGCCTGACACCGCCGGAAAAGCCCACGGGACTGGCGCGGTTGCGCGGCAAGGCCAAGCAATTGCTGAAGAAGATCGTACCGCGCAAGAAAGTCAGTTCCTGAAACGAAAAAAATCGCCCGAACGCAGGCCAGGGCCGCGTTCGGGCGATTTTTTTAGCGTGAATCAGTGACCGCGGATTTTCTCCACGATCGCTGTCGTCGAACTGTTTTCCACCAGCCCCAGCACTTTCACCGTGCCGCCGTACGCCTTGACGATGTCCGCGCCGACCACCTGATCAATGCCGTAGTCACCGCCTTTGACCAGCACGTCCGGCTTGACCTCGCGCAGCAGGTTTTCCGGAGTGCCTTCCGGGAAGCTGATCACCCAGTCCACCGCACCGAGGCCGGCGAGTACCGCCATGCGCCGGTCGACACTGTTGATCGGACGTCCCGGCCCTTTCAGGCGACTGACGGAGGCGTCATCGTTGATCGCCACGATCAGACGGTCGCCCTGCGCGCGCGCCTGCTCGAGGTAGGTCACGTGACCGGCATGCAGAATGTCGAAGCAGCCGTTGGTGAAGACGATGCGCTCGTTATGCGCGCGAGCATCGGCGACTGCCTGTACCAGTTGTTCGAGACCCAGCACGCCACGTTCCGAGCCTTCTTCGCGCTGGATCGCCCGGCGCAGTTCCGGCGCGCTGATCGCTGCGGTACCGAGCTTGCCGACCACAATGCCGGCTGCCAGGTTGGCCAGCGCCACCGCGTGCGGCAACTCTTCACCGGCAGCGATCGCCGCCGCCAGCGTGGAAATCACCGTATCACCAGCACCGGTCACGTCGAACACTTCACGGGCACGGGCCGGCAGGTGCAGCGCCGGATGCTCCGGGCGCAACAGGGTCATGCCGTGTTCGCCACGGGTCACCAGCAGCGCGCCGAGTTCGAGATCGTGCATCAGGGTCGCGCCCTTGCTCACCAGCTCGTGCTCATCGACGCAACCGCCGACGATGGCTTCGAATTCGCTGAGGTTCGGCGTGATCAGGCTGGCACCACGGTAGATCGAAAAGTCCTTGCCCTTGGGATCGGCCAGCACCGGAATGCCTTTGGCCCGGGCAGCCTGAATCAAGGCCTGATGGTTTTTCAACGCGCCTTTGCCGTAGTCGGACAGCACCAGCACCTTGATGCCTTCCAGCAGATCATCGACCTGCGAGGCCAGGGCCAGTGCATCGGTGGCAAACGGTTCTTCAAAGTCGATACGCAGCAATTGCTGGTGCCGGCTCATGACCCGCAGCTTGACGATGGTCGGCTGATGCGCAATGCGCTGGAACAGAGCACGCACGCCAGCCCCCTTGAGACTGTTGCTCAGGCTGTCGGCGGCTTCGTCATCACCGGTCACACCGACCAGGGACGCCGGCGCACCCAGCGCGGCAATGTTCAAGGCAACGTTGGCAGCACCGCCCGGGCGGTCTTCGATTTGCTCGACTTTTACGACCGGAACCGGTGCCTCAGGGGAAATCCGTGAGGTTCCACCATGCCAGTAACGGTCGAGCATGACATCGCCGACCACCAAGACTGGGGCTTGATCGAATCGCGGCATGGACAACTTCATGGAGCAACCCACATACAAAATGAACAGGGGCGCGATATTAACACAGGGTTGGCGCAGGCTTGAGTGCAGCCTGCAACAGGATGAAACAGCTGAGTATTTTGCTTATTTTTTGAGCACCAGCGCCGCCAGTTGCTGGCAGGCTTCGGACAAATCGAGGTCCTCGGTGTCGATCTGCCACTCGGCTGTCAGCGGCGGCTCGTAAGGACTGTCCACCCCCGTGAAATGCTTGATCCGCCCTTCCCGCACGGCCTGGTACAGACCTTTTGGATCGCGCCTGGCACAGACGTCCAGCGAGGTACTGACATGCACCTCAATGAACTCATCCGGCGCAAACAGCCGGCGTGCGGCATCGCGTTCGGCGCGGAACGGCGAAATGGCGGCGACGATCACGATCAACCCGGCGTCGACCATCAGCCGCGCCACCTCCGCCATGCGTCGGGTGTTTTCCCGGCGACAGGCATCACTCATGCCCAGGTCACGGCACAGACCGTTGCGCACGTTGTCGCCATCGAGCAGAAAAGTGTGTCGACCGAACGCATGCAGGTGCAGTTCGAGGGCATTGGCCAGGGTCGACTTGCCGGCCCCGGAGAACCCGGTCAGCCACAGGCAGCATGGGCGCTGCGCCTTGAGCGCAGCCCGGGCCTGGTGCGAGAGCGCCAGACCATAAGGCCGGATGGCGAGCGTCTGTACCGCCCGTGACATGGACTCATTCATAACCGAGCAACTCGTAGTCACGCTGATAGACCCGACGCACCAGGCGCCGGGTGCGTACGCAACAGAACTCACGCACAGGCATCGATTGCCGCTCCCGCGAACTGTTGACGTGAGGCAACTGACTGTCCAGCCCCAACTGTGCGCAGACCAGACCAAAGTCGCGCGTCAGGTGCTCCTGATAACCGACGAAATCCAGCGCCAGGTGACCGAGCGAATCAACGAGAAAGTCCGTCTGTGGCGCGAAGTGCAGTTGCCGGGCGATGGTTTCCGGGTGCAGCCAGCGTGCGACAAAATCGTCGAAATCGCGGTATTTGCGCACCAGCTGCTGCGCCGGGTGGTCGCGCGCGCTCAACGCGTTGCCACGCAGAAAGGCATAGGCCGAATAGGCGCGCTCCAGCGGGTCGCGGACAAAGGCAAACTTGAAAGCGCTCGCGAACTGCGCGGGGAACTGCGCCTCGTACCAGTACAGCGGCAAATGCCCGGGACGCCAGCCGTCAAACATTGCCGTGCAGATGCTGCTGCCGGCGCATTTGGGGACGTGAATGAACAGGCAGGAACGCTGCTGGAAGGCTTGGGGAAACGTCAGGTTGGCCGACATCGATTTGTTCACCACCTGACGATCGACCACCGACAGGCGCCCCAACAGAAAGGCCCGCTGCGACTTGGGCAGCAGTTTCCAGAGATAGCGTTGCAGCATGAAAGCACCCGCGCGACGGGGATGGCCCCCTCGATGAAAGTCAGAGTTCGTTGAGGAACCTTAACAAGCGCGGTGCCCGGATTTATTCCGGTTTGGTCAAGAAGGGTAAAGGTCTGGATACAAACGACTGTGGGAGCGAGCCTGCTCGCGAAGGCGTGTGCACATTCGACACGGATGTCGTCTGTTGCACCGCTTTCACGAGCAGGCTCGCTCCCACAGGATCAGGCCTGGAATCAGGCGATGTCTTCGGCCGGAGTGTCCAGGCCCATGGCGTTCAGGCGTGCGTAATAGCCGTTCTGGGCGAGCAACTCGTCGTGAGTACCGCGCTCGACGATCCGCCCCTGATCCATGACCAGAATCAGATCGGCCTTCTCGATCGTCGACAGACGGTGAGCGATCACCAGCGTGGTGCGGCCCTTCATCACTTGATCCAGCGCCGCCTGAATGTGCCGCTCGGATTCGGTATCGAGTGCCGAGGTGGCCTCGTCGAGAATCAACAGCGGTGCATTCTTGAGCAGCGCACGGGCAATCGCCAGGCGCTGACGCTGACCACCGGAAAGCAGTACGCCGTTTTCGCCAACCTGAGTGTCCAGGCCTTCAGGCAGTTGCGCAATGAAGTCCATCGCATAAGCATCACGCGCGGCTTTCTCGATGTCTTCGCGGGGCGCGCCGGCCAGATCGCCATAAGCGATGTTGTTGGCCACGGTGTCGCTGAACAGGGTGACATGCTGGGTCACCTGGGCGATATGGCGACGCAGGTTGAGCAGTTTGTACTGTTCGACTTCCACGTCATCGATAAGGATTTCGCCCTTGTCGTGGTGATAGAAGCGCGGAATCAGGTTGGCCAGCGTCGACTTGCCGCTGCCCGAGCGCCCCACCAATGCCACCATCTGCCCCGGTTGAACCGAGAAGCTGATGTTGTCGAGCACCTGACGTTCGGTGCCCGGGTAGGTGAAACTCAGGTTGCGTACGTCCAGACGACCGCTGACCGAGTCACGCTCGACCGTACCGGTATCGACTTCGGGCTCGACGTCCAGTTGCTCGAAGATGCTCTCGGCACCGGCCACACCTTTCTGGATGGTCGAGCTGACTTCCGACAATTGGCGAATCGGCTTGGGCAGCAGGCCCGCCAGGGTGATGTAGGCGACCATGTCACCCGCCGAGGCGTCACCGCGCAGGAACAACACCAGGAACATCAGCACGGCCATGGCGGTGTAGATCACCAGTTGCAGCATCGGCGTATAGATCGCACCGGTGCGAGTCATGCGCAGTTGCTTGTCGGTGTTACTTTGGCTGGCGTTGAGGAAGCGCTGTTCTTCGTAAGCCTCGCCGCCGAAGCTGCGTACCACGCGATAGCCCTGGATGGTTTCCGAGGCCACGTGCGTGACGTCGCCCATCGCCAGCTGGATCTTCTTGCTCTGCTTGCGGAATTTCTTGCTCGCCGTGCGCACCATTACGGCGATGAGCGGCAGGATCGCAACCATCACCAGGGTCAGCTTCCAGTTCATGAACAACAGCGATGCGAACAGGAAGATCACCGTCATCCCTTCACGGATTACGACCTTGATCGCATCTGTTGCCGCCCCCGTGACCATGGTCACGTTGAAGGTGATACGCGAAATCAGATGACCGGAGTTATGCTTGTCGAAATAGCGGTTAGGCAGGACCAGCAGGTTGTTGAACAACTGCACCCGCAGGTCATGCACCAGGCCCAGGGAGACCTTGGCCAGGAAATAGTTGCCCAGATAGGAGCCAAGCCCCTGCCAGGCGGCGATCAAGATGATCAGCAGCGGTACGGCCTGCAGCAGTTGCAGGTCACGCAGATACGGCACGCTGGGAAACAGCACCGCTTCAGGGTTGGACAGGCCATCGACAAAGTACTTGAGGATGTAGCCGAGCATCGGCTGCGTCGAGGCGAAAATCAGAAAACCGACGATGCTGATCAGAAACAGACTGATGTACGGCCGGACATAGCCGAGCAGGCGGAAGTAGATTTTCAAGCTCGAAGGGCTTGCGGCTGGACTGGAGTCGGTCATATCACGCGAAAGTCGATAAAAAGGACGCTGACTTTAGCACAGCTTCTTCAGGGTTCTGGCAATCGGCGAAAGGCTGTTATTGTTAGGCATCTTTTTCCGTATCAAATAGCCATCACTCGAATGGTCGATCAACCTCAGGAATGAATCTCACAGCATGCAACTCAGCGGCTTCAGCAGTACGTCCAACCGGATTTTCGATTTCATCAGCCTGTGGATACTTCCCGCCGGCTATTTCCTGCTCCTGTGCGCGCTGTTCTTTTTGCCGGGCCGAAGCCTGCATCACAAGCTGTTTTACGGACTGTTCAGCATTCCGACATTGATCGCATTGTGCCTGCGCCCGCGCGAGCTCAGAGAGTTGCTGCGCGAGCCGATTTTCATCGCGGTTCTGCTGTTTGCGGCGTGGGCCTTGCTCAGTCTGGCCTGGGGACCGGGCGGTGAACCTTTCGGCGGAATGCTCAAGCCGCCACTGCATACCCTGCTGTTGTTCGCCGGCTGCTACCTGCTGGTGCGCTACCGCAGCGATATCCTTCAACCCTTGATGTTCGGCGCAGCGCTGGTCGCCCTGATTGCCACCACCATTTTCCTGTTCATGTTCGCCCGGGTCTATGAACCGGGGATGCGCCTGATCGGCGGTGGCGCCTTCGACAATCCACTGCTCAGTTCGCACCTGTTCGGGTTCTTCAGTGCCTACTGGCTGAGCGTGACCATGACCTGCAAACGCCGCCGGATGATGTGGCTCAGCGTGCCGGCGATGGCCATCATGTTCATGGCGGTGATCGGTACCGGCTCCAGAACCCCGCTGGTGGCGCTGACCATGGCAGCACTGTGGCTGTGTTTCATTTGCTGGAACCGACGCTCGGTGGGGCTGCTGATCGCCCTGGCCCTGAGCGGTGTGACCGTTGTCATGCTGTTTGGGCAGATGATCACCGAGCGTGGCGACTCCTACCGCCTGGAAATCTGGCAGAAAGTGCTGCACATGATTGCTGATCATCCATGGATCGGTCACGGCTACAGCGCCACCCTTGCCGTCGATCCCGGCAACGGTGTCAGCTTTCAGGAGCCGCACAGTTTTGTCTTGGGAGTTCTGTATTACGTCGGCATCATCGGCTTGCTGCCCTGGTTGTTTTTTCTGCTCTGGGGCCTGCTGAGCAGTTGGCGCCAGCGCGTGCAGCCCATGCTGATCATTGCCTCGACCTGGCTGGTGTTCGGTATTGGTGCAGGACTGACCGAAGGCGGTGGAATCATCTCGCGGCCCAAGGAGCACTGGTTCCTGCTGTGGATCCCGCTGGCGCTGATCGCGGCGCTGAGCATCAATCAGCGCGCGCGTCGCCTGTTGACCCTGCCGGTGCAAAAGCTCGCCGCGGCAGACCTTGAGCAATTGAGCCGCGAAGCGCAGATCATTGAAGAAGACGGCCTCGGCCCGAAAGTCCTGCGCCTGAGCGACGGCAGCTTCCTCAAACTGTTCCGCCGACGCCGCTGGTACACCTCCGGCAGTTTCAATCCCTACTCCGAACGCTTCGCGGTCAACAGTGAACAATTGCATCAGATGGGCATTCCGACCCCGCCAGTATCGAATCTGTACCGCCTGGACGATGGCAGCAGCGCCGTGCATTACTCACCATTGCCGGGCCACACCCTGCGTCAGGTGCTGCAGAGCATTACCGCCCCGGCGGTACGTCAGGCGCTGGTAGAGCGCTTTGGCAAATTCATGGCGCAACTGCACGAGAAAGGCGTGTATTTCCGCTCGCTGCATCTGGGCAATGTGCTGGTACTGGAAGATGGCGAATTCGGGCTGATTGATCTGGCCGACCTGCGTATCTACCCTACCCCGCTCAGTCTCTCCCTGCGCCAACGGAATTTGCGTCATATGCAACGTTACACTGTCGACAAACGCTGGTTGTTCGAGGATCACCTCGATGCGTTGCTCCAGGGGTACGCCATGACGGCGTCTAAATCCGCGGTTGAAAATCTGCACAGGCAAGTGCTGGCCGGCAACACTGCGGCCCGAGTTCACTGATGAACGAAACTAATCCCCTATTTGCGCTGGCCGCCTATCTGCTGGCCATCGTCACCTCCGCCCTGCTGTTGCGCGCGGTACCGAAAATCGCCCGGCACCTGCAGCATTCCGGCGAAAGCCGTTATGCCAGCATCGACGGCCTGCGCGGCTACCTGGCGTTTGGTGTATTCGTGCACCACTCGATCATTACCTGGATATTCTTGCGCACCGGGGTGATCGATTTCCCCCCGAGCAACTTCTATTCGATGCTCGGCCAGGGCAGCGTTGCGCTGTTCTTCATGATCACCGGGTTTCTGTTCTGGAGCCGCCTGCTTGCGCAAGGACGCGACCACGACTGGCTGGCGTTCGGCGTCTCACGGGTATTTCGCCTGTACCCGCTGTACCTGCCGCTGATGGTGCTGGTGTTCGTTTCGATCTTCCACTTGCAGAACTGGCAACTGAAAGAGCCTGGCCTGGAACTGTTCAAGCAGATTCTCGCCTGGCTGACGTTCGACCGACCGGACATCAACCAGTACCGCCACTCGGGCATGCTGATATCCAACGTCACCTGGACGCTGGCCTATGAGGTGTTTTTCTACCTGGCGCTGCCACTGGCCGGGCTGGTGTTCATCTACCGCGGCAGTTGGTTGCAAGTGGTGCTGTGCCTGATCGGCATCTACGCGCTGTACCAATTCATCGGCTGGGAGCATTCGCTGAAAAAGCACTTTCTGGCGAGCTTTCTCGGTGGCATCGCCGCCGCGTACTGGATTCGCCGGCCGGCGCTCGTGGCATGGAGCCAGTCGCGCCTGGCGAGCATCATCGCCGTGCTTGCGCTGCTGATCGCGTTCACCGCGTTCAGTCGAGCGTTCAAGGCTGCACCGCTGTTTCTGCTGGGGCTGTTTTTTGTGATCGTGGCGTCCGGCAACAACCTGTTCGGCGCGCTGAAGCCACGCAGCATTCGCTGGCTCGGCGAAATCAGCTACAGCACCTATCTGCTGCACGGTTTCGTCCTGTGGCTGATGGTGCAACGGCTGCCACTGCTGCTGGACATCGATGCGCGGGAAACCTCGGTGTACCTGCCCTTGGTGGCGGTCTGCACATGCTTGCTGATTCTGATCAGCAGCGCGACGTTCCTCTATATCGAGCAACCGGGCATGGCTGCCGGCAAGAAGGTTCTGCACTGGTTGCGCCAGCGCCAGAAGGGCGAAAAGCGCCTGTCGGAGAAAGTCGCTCGCTGAGTGCGAGCGACCGTTACCTCAGTCCTTTTCCAGCGGGGAAAAAAGCAAGCGCCCCAGGCCGCGCCAGGTCTTCTTGTTCCAGGCCTTGAACGGGATCTGCGCCAACAGCTCGCGGGCCAGCTTGCGATTGCGGTTGGCGGTCTTGAGGAACATCGAGTTCAGCGCCTTGAAGCGTACTTCGTCGTACAGCGGATGATCACTGAACAGTGCGTAAGTGCGCAGAATGTTCTCGATCATGAAGCGATGATTCTTGTACGAGTTGGTGGCGTGTTTGCGATAGCGCGCCATCACCACGTTCAGGCCATCGATGAAGTAACCGGCACGGGTCACCTTCAGCTCGATGTACAGGTCCTCTAGACGAATCGTCGGATCGAACCCCCCCACCTTTTCCAGCGCCTCCCGACGGATCATCAGGGTCGGTGCCGGTGGATAAGGCTTGCGCTCCAGGAACATGTCATCGAAATCGAGGCGGCGGAACGGCACGTCGCGGCGCTGACGCTTCTCCGGGTAAAGGCTGCCGTCGGCATGCATCAACTCGATGTTGCCGGCGCAGATTCCGACCTCGGGCTTGCCGTCCATGTACGCCACCTGGGTGGCGATACGCTCCGGGTACATGATGTCGTCGGAGCCGAACGGTACGATCAGGCTGCCCTTCGCGCGGGCAATGGCACCGTTTAGCGTATTGGTCAGACCCTGATTCTGCTGCACGCGAAAATCGAAACCGTACTGCGCCTGCAACGCGTTGATGCGCTCGACGCTGTCATCCTTCGAACCGTCATCGACCACTAACAGTTCGATGTTCTTGTAGCTCTGGTTGAGGACGCTGAGGATGCTTTCCTCAATGTACGGGCCATGGTTGTACGAGGCGATGATCACGGTGACGAGGGCGTTTGCTTCGCTCGTGGCTTGTTCTTCGCTCATGGCTTGTTCTTCGCTCACGGCTGCTCCTTGCGAGCCTGTTCCAGGCCAGAGTCGATCAGGTCCAGGTATTCCTGACGGAACACCTCGATGTCGTGTTGCTCCTGCAGATAGCGGTAGGCCTGCTCGCCCTTGGCCTTGAGTTCGTCGTCCGACAGCGCCAGATAGTTATCCAGCGCGGCGACCAGGCTCGGCACATCCTTGGGCGTGATCGCCAGCCCGCCGGCACCCTCGATCAGCGGCAACATGGCCGGCACGTTCGAGGCGATCACCGGCAAGTGGCCGCTCATGCCTTCGAGCAACGCCAGCCCCAGGCCTTCGGCCAGCGACGGCATGGTCCAGATATCGAACGCACGCACGTATTGCAGTGCGTTTTCCTTGAAACCCAGCAGGTGTGCACGGCCACTCAGGCCCAGTTGCTCGATCTCGGCCGCCAGTGGCATTTGCAGGCGCCCGGCACCGATGATCGCCAATTGCGTGTTCGGGTATTTGTCTTTCAGCGCAGCAAACGCCTGCAACAGATAGGTGTGGCCCTTGACCGACACCAGTCGCCCCAGTGCGCCGATCAAGCGCACATTCGGGTCAATGCCCAACAGCTCGCGGGCTTTTTCGCGGCTGTGCTGCAAACCTTCGGCCTGCTCGATGTCGATGGCATTGGTAATGGCGTAGGTGTTTTGGTCAGTAAAACCGCAATCGCAGTCCAGCAGATACTGTTTGACCGCCGGCGACACGCCGACGAAACGCCAGTGGCGGTCGATCAGGCGCTGAGTCTGGCGACGTCGGTAAAAGCGGTCGTACTCACCGAAACCGTGGGAGATGCCGATGCACAGCGGCACCTTCAACCAACGGTTGAGCGCGAGCATCATGTTCACCGGTTTGAAGCGGTTGCAGATCACCACGTCGAACTTTTCCCGGCGACAGAACTTGTACAGCTGCCACATCGCCCGCAAGCGCATGCCCTTGAGCGACTTGTCGGAAAACTCGAAGTACACCGAACGGTCGGCGCGGCTGACCGGCTCGCCCGGTCCCGGTTTGCCGCGCAGGAACGCGGCGGTGACCTCATAGCGATCCGAAGGCAACGCCTTGACGATCTGCTCGGCCAGGTCGGCGAAATCATGGGCTTTGACGTTGTAGTCGGGTTGCAGCTGCAACACCTTGGACCGTTGACTCATGACTCTCCCCGCTGATCGCCCGGCTCACCGTGCTTCAATAACCAGAACAATTCCTGGCGTCTGACCGCTTTTCGAAAAAATTCGTTTTCCCCGTACACCGAGGGTACCCGCCCCGCCAGCAGGCGCTGAATCACTCGGCGCAGGCGGCGCTTGAACGGAGCCGGTGGCTGCAGGTCATGCATCATGCCCAGCGCCATGGCTTTGTCCCGCTGCAACTCGATCGACAACGGCAGGCACAACGGCTGCATCGCCACGGCCGAATCGAAGGCCGGCGGCAGCGCAATGCCCTGTCCGGTGTTGCCCATCGGCCAGCGGTCGTTGTCGTGCAAATGGTTGGCGTAACCGAGCAACGTCGGCTGCCAGTCCAGATCGTGCAAGGCCTGCAAGACCGCTTGCTGGGCGCAGATATGGTCAGGGTGCGGATCGAGCGTCGGATGCGGCAATACGATCACGTCCGGACGCGCGCGCAACAGCACTTCACGCAGGTCAGCCAGCAGATTGTTCCAGGTCGGCGCCCCATCGGCATCGCCCGGCAAAGTGAACGGGTTCAACTGGCGAAACAGTCGCGTGTCGTTCAAGTCTGCTTCCCGCGAACCCACCGCCTGATTCGGCGCGGCCTGCATCGCCGCCAGTTGCAGGCAGAAGTAACCGAGCTGCACGCAATGTTCCTGCGGCACACCCGCCCAACGCGGCACGGCAAGACTGTCCCAGGCACGCAGACGCCCCTTGAGCCGCGCCGCCTCGACCTTGTTCATGCCCATCCGCTGATAATGTTCGGCTTCGATCTCGCCAGCGGTCAGGGTGACGATCCAGGCTTCTTCGGCCTGGCTGTACAAGCCATACGCCGCGAGCTCAGCATCGTCGGCATGCGGCGCGATCACCATCACCCGTTGACGACGATAATCCGGTTGCTCCAGCGCCCACAGCACCGGCTCGCCGGCCACCCGACAGAACCGCCCGCGCAGACGCAACCGGCCTTGCGACAGGGCTTGCGCCTGACCGCTGAGGTTCAGGTAACGCAGGCCATTGACGCCGCGCTCGAAGGTTTGCGCATCCGGATTCGTTCCGCCGAACAGTTCGACGCGCGGATCGAAGAAGCGTCCGAGCCAGCTGCTTTTGACCCGCACCGCGAGGATCAGCGTGGCCTCGTCTACCAGCATCACGCCCTCGTCCAGGCGCAGTTGCTCGCCGTTCAGATGGACCTTCGGCTGCGGAGTGAATGGTGGAAAGCTGTACTGGTAATCGTCTTTCGGCGAATAGAACAGATGATCGGCAAACCACGCCTCGTGGGCGATCCAGCCGAGCACCGCGAGCACCAGCGGCAACCACCACGCGACCAGCACACCGAGCGCAATCAAAGCGATCAGGGCGATCAGCAAGGTGATGCGTTTGTTGCGACGATGACGCTTGAGCAGTTGCTGTTTGCGGCTCATGGGCTGACTCATACGGTGAACACCGGCACAGGATTGCACCAGCGGTCCTTGTATTCACGGTCGGCGCGACCGAAGGAAAACCGCAGCGGCTTGTTCAGTGCCCGGGCGTGTTCCCAGGCGCTTTGCGTATTGAGGAAGCTCAACACGCTGCCGGGGCTGAATTCGCGGGTTTCGGGATCAACGCCGCCGTTGATGTACTCGACGCTGATCCACTCCGGCGCTTCGACGCGGTACACCAGTTGAATGGCGATGGGCGCATCGTTGAGGAAGATCACCGAACCGATCAGCAGTTCGCGCAGCAGCTCGATGACTTCGGCCATGCGCGCCGCGCCAGTGGCTGGAAAGCCCCAGCGGCGCTGGAACAGATCGCAGTAGATCGCCGCCAGTTCGGTGCTGGAGAACTCGCCGACCGCACGCACCACACCGCCCGCCTCTTCCAGCAGGCGCAATTCGCGGCGCTGGTTGTAGCGAAACTTCTTCGACAACTCTTCGGGAGTACGCGCCATGGCCAGTTGTTCGGTCTGCAACTTGATGCCGCTGAAGCGGTTTTCGTTGAGTGCCGACAGGTAGCGCGCGCGATGACGCAGCGGTGCCTGGGCATCGACGGCAGCCGGCAGGATCAGTTCGGCATTGCCGAGGTCGAACAGGCCTTTTTTGCCATTGCGCTTGAGCACGTCCTTGGACAGCGCCAGATCGCGGCCCCAGGTCGGGATCGCCGCTTTGAATTCGCCGCCTTGCTCCCACGCCAGATAGCGCACCGGGATGCCGGCCAGCGCGGCCAGACGCTCGACCACCAGCGGATGGGTCGCGACGCTGCCGCCAAAACGCTGCCAGGCAGTTGCATAGGTGGAGGCGTCAACGGGCGACCAGCCACGTTCGCGCCAGCCTTGAAATCGGTTGAGCATCAGCCCCTCGGTGCCAGATCGGTAACTTGCGGCAGACGCCAGAAGGTGTCGCGCACCGCACGGTCGGAGAAACGCTCACGCAGGCGATCGAGCATCAGCTCGGCGCACTGCCGGCGCTGCTGATCATCCATACCCGCCAGATGTTGCAGGCCTTGTGCAAGGTGTTCGGCATCGCCCAACGGGAACAGGATGCCCACGCCTTCGACCACTTCCTTCGCCCCGCCACACGCCGTAGCGAGCAAAGGCACGCCGGCGGCCATGGCCTCCAGCAGCACCATGCCGAACGGTTCGTGGTCGGAGCTCAGGGCAAACACATCGAAGGCGCGGAAGTAATTGCGCGCCTCCGGCACCTGACCGAGAAACAGCACCCGGTCACCGATACCCAGTTCGCGCGCCAGTTCCTTGAGGTCCTGCTCCAGACGGCCCTTGCCGAGGATCACCAGTTGGCTGTTGCCCGGAAGTCCGGGCAACGCTGCAGCGAAACCGTGCAGCAACGTGGCCTGATCCTTGTCCGGGTGCAGACGACCGACGTTGCCGACAATGAATGCATCCGCCGCCAGCCCGAGGGTTTCGCGCGCTTCGCGGGCCGACACCTGACTGGCCTGCAAGGCCGGCACATCGATGCGGTTGTACAGGGTCTGGATGCGGGTGGACGGCCATTTCGGCAGGCAACGACGCATGTCGTCACGCACCGCGTCGGACACGCCAAGCAGGCTCAGGCGTTTGCGGAAAATCTGCGCAAACAGTTTGCGCGTACCGCGTTTGTAATCGTCAAACGCGTGATGCACGCCAATCACCGGCAGCGAAGTGCCGAGCAAGGCGATGTAGATCGGCTTGAAGCGATGGGCGATGCAGAAACTGAAATTGCGTGAAGCGGCGATCTTGCGCAGATCGCCGATGGCACCCAGCTTCAGGCCACGAATGGCCTTGGAGCTGTATTCCATGAACAACACTTCATCGGAAGCACACGCTGCGGCCACCTCGCTATCGGCGGCCCCGGTCAGAAAGACCGTGGTCACCCGATAACCGGTGCCCGCGAACAGGCTGGCGTACTGCCGTGCGCAGTCGAGGAACGGCCCGTCATAGCCGTGACAGAACTGCAGCACATGGCGTTCAGCCGAGCGAGTCATAAGCGTTTGCGCCCTCTTTGACCACCAGAATGTCTTCCATGATCAGGTACTGCAGATCGGAGCCGAAGAACATGTTCAGGGCGTCGGTCGGCGAGCAGATCATCGGTTCACCACGGCGGTTCAGCGAGGTGTTCAGCGACACGCCGTTGCCGGTCAGCACTTCCAGCGCCTTCATCATGTCGTAGTAGCGCGGGTTGTATTCGCGCTTGAGCACCTGGGCACGGGAAGTACCGTCTTCGTGAACGACTTCCGGCACGCGGGTCTTCCACTCTTCCGCCACTTCGAAGGTGAAGGTCATGAACGGCGCCGGGTGATCGATCTTGATCATCTGCGGTGCCACGGTGTCGAGCATCGACGGGCAGAAAGGCCTCCAGCGCTCGCGGAACTTGATCTGGTGGTTGATGCGGTCAGCCACCCCGGCCACGCTCGGGCAACCGATGATCGAACGACCACCCAGTGCACGCGGACCGAACTCCATGCGGCCCTGGAACCAGGCCACCGGGTTGCCATCGACCATGATTTTGGCGATCTGCTCCGGCATGTTGTCGAGCTTGCGCCAGGTCGGCTTGTTCTCGTGACGGGCGCACGCAGCGATCACGTCTTCGTTGCTGTACGACGGGCCGAGGTAGACGTGTTCCATCTTCTCGACCGGTACGCCACGGGCGTTGGACACATAGGCCGCCGCGCCAACCGCAGTGCCGGCGTCACCGGAAGCAGGCTGTACGAACAACTCTTTGACGTCATCGCGCGCGATGATTTTCTGGTTGAGCTTGACGTTCAAGGCACAGCCACCGGCGTAGGCCAGTTTGCCGGTTTCCTTGAGCACGTCGCCCAGGTAGTAGTCGATCATCTGCAGCGCGATTTTTTCGAACAGCGCTTGAATGCTGGCGGCGTAGTGGATGTAAGGTTCGTCGGCGATGTCGCCTTCGCGCTTGGGACCCAGCCACTCGATCAGTTTCGGCGAGAAGTAGTAACCCTTGCCTTTTTCCTTGTAGCGACGCAGGCCGATCACGTTGGCGTAGTCGGTGTTGATCACCAGCTCGCCGTTCTCGAACGAGGCCAGACGCGAGAAATCATATTTGCTGGCGTCGCCGTACGGCGCCATGCCCATGACCTTGAACTCACCGTCAAGCATGTCGAAGCCGAGGAACTCGGTGATCGCGCCGTACAGGCCGCCGAGGGAGTCCGGATCAAAGAATTCCTTGATCTTGTGGATCTTGCCGTTTTCGCCATAACCGAAGAAAGTCGTGGCGTATTCGCCCTTGCCGTCGATACCGAGGATCGCGGTTTTCTCTTTGAAACCCGAGCAGTGGTAGGCGCTGGAGGCGTGAGCCAAGTGGTGCTCGACCGGCTCGATCTTGATCTTCTTCGGATCAAAACCCAGTTGCTCCAGGCACCAGACGATCTTGTTGCGATAACGCTTGTAGCGACGGTTGCCCATCAGGATCGCGTCGAGTGCACGATCCGGGGCGTACCAGTAACGCTTGGCGTACTGCCAGCGGGCCTTGCCGAACAGGCTGATCGGAGCGAACGGAATCGCCACCACGTCAACGTCGGACGGCTTGATACCGGCCTGCTCCAGGCAGAACTTCGCCGATTCGTAGGGCATGCGGTTCTTTGCATGCTTATCGCGGACGAAGCGCTCTTCTTCAGCCGCCGCCACCAGCTTGCCGTCGATGTACAAGGCGGCTGAAGGGTCATGGCTAAGGGCGCCGGACAGGCCAAGAATCGTCAATGCCACAGGGTCTAGCCTCTTTAGTCTGCATTCAGGCGCGATGCGCCTTGAAAATTGATGTGCCCTCGCACCGGGCGAGAGACAGCTAAAGGGCGGGATTATAGCGTAAACGTGGCGGGAATGACCCTGTGCGAATTACCCCAGGTTGATTGGGCTGGATAAACCTTGTGCTCAGGCTCAATAACCGCGCTGCCGCCAATAGATACCAAGGTTGCCATCACTGGCCTGACGATAAATCGTGTACGGCAGCACCACCGTGTCCAGCACACCCGACAGCGGCAGATCCAGCAGCACGAACGGCAGCAGCACGCCAGTCGGGTCAGGCGGGGCATTCAGTACGCAGAAATCAAACGCCAGACCGCTGTAGATCCGTGGAATCGACTGACAGTAGGTTTTCTGTTTACGCAGGTCGCGGGCGGCGTCGGCGTCCATTTGCAGCACCGAGGCGGCGGTGCCGCAACCGGATAAAACCCATGAGCAGGCGCTCAGTGCTACAGCCTTTTTGATGGTCAAGTTATGCGCTCCCAAGTGGTCAGGGCAAACTAGCATCGGGGCTGGAGTGGGCACAGTTCATGGCTTCCGGAGAAGCTGTAGGACAAGTCAGTGGCGCTTGTCCGTCGTTGCTCGAGGGCGGATTTTTTGGGGTTTTAGAGCCTCATCGCGAGCAGGCTCACTCCTACAGGGGAATGTGTGGGAGCGGGCTTGCACGCGAAGGCGGCTCAGGCCGCGCTGGAGATGCTCTTGGGCAACCGCTGATCGATCACCTGATACAGCGCGCTGTTCTCGGGCCAGTTGCGCATGAAGCGCGCCCGATCCCGCGCATAGGCTGGCGCGAAACTGCTGGCAGACGCGTGCTGACACATCGAATCCAGGTCGATCAATGCCCAGCGATCCTCCTGCCAGAACAGGTTATGCCCCTTGAAATCGCCATGGCTGATGCGTTCGGCAATCAGCTGCGCAAACAGTTGATCCAGCGCCAGCAACTCGGATGCCGGCGCCGCGCCGCTTTCGACGTACGGTGCGAAGCGCTCGATGATGTCCGGCCCCGGCAAAAACTCGGTCACCAGATAGGCACGGCGGCGCAGCCACAGAAAACGCTTCTCCAGCACCGCCAGCGGTTTCGGCGTGGCAACGCCGAGGAACGCCAGGCGATTGCCTTCACGCCACGAGTGCCACGCGCGGCTCGGGCGCCAGAAACGCTTGAGCCAGTGCGCAAAGCCTTTGATGTTGTAGCGCTTGATCACCAACGTGCGCCCGGCCACCTCGACCTTGCCGACGCTCGCCGCGCCGCCGGTCTTGTACAGATGGCCCTGATCGAGCAGGGCATCGGCTTGATCCAGCACCGGCAGCATCGCTGCTGCTTCCTCGCGACGGATCGCCCGCAGGCCAAATGCACCGCGCCGCACACTGAACAAGGTGCACTCGCGGCCGACCTTGATCAGGTAGTCCTTCAGGCGCCAGGCGCGAACCTTGGCGATCTGCTTCTGCAACGCTTCCAGCGGCAGCGCGTGCTCGCTGTTGCTCAGCAGGTAATACACCAGCAACTCTTCGGTGAACGGTTCCAGCGACTTGGGCAACTGGGCGAAAAACACTCCGAGGTTTTCCAGCACCTTCTGCCGCGACAACGGCTGACCGGCGGTCTCGACACAGATCCCGGCGCCATCGATCAAGTACAACTGACCGCCGTGGCGCAGCAGGTTGTCCAGGTGCAGATCTTCCTGCCACAGGCCCTTGCCATGCAGTTGACCGATGGCCCCCAGCGCCTCGGCCAGCACCGCCGATTGCTCATCCGCCAGCACCGGCAGCGACTCGACCTGCTGCCAGGCATCACCGAGGCTTTCGGCGTTTTCAAGGAATTCGAACAACAGCCAGCCGCCCTCACCGTCCTGCAAGCCATCGGCCAGCAGCAACGGTGTGGTCAGGCCTTGCTCGGCGAGCCATTTGACGCCCGCCAGCTCGCGCTGAAAATGCCGCGCAGCCTTGCTGCCCACCAGCAATTTGGCCAGCACCGGCCTGCCGCGCCACACGCCGGCACCGACATAGCGCTGCCCGGGCAGTACCCGCAGCAGGCTCAGCAACTGCAGATCCGCAGAGCCTGCCGCATCGGCGAGGGTGATCGTCAGCGGCAGACTCGGCGCGCGTCCGGCATTTTTCAGTTCGGACAACCGCATCAACGGGTCTCCTTGCGACTGCGACGTGCAGTCAGTCGCGTAACCCAACTGTCGACCAGCGAGCTGTCGATTGGCTGATCGAGATAGGCCGCCAGCAACTCGCGCAATTGCGCCTCGCTCCACTCCGGCGCGCGACGCAGCAGCGGTTCCAGATCCTTGACCCGATCACGCAGACCGAACAACAAGGGCCGGGTCTTTTCCAGGTCGATCAGTTGCGCCCGGTAGCGCTCGCCGTCAGCCTGCAAAAAGATGTGTTTGGGGTAGAAGCAACCGTGCACTTGGCGCACGCCGTGCAGCTGGCGCGCCAGTTCTCCACAGGCCTTGAGAATCGCCGAATGCTGCGCAGCGGTCAGTTCAGACCAGCGCTGCAACAGCGAATCAAGGTCGTCCCAACCGTCGAGGGCACGGGTCAGCAGGATCGCGTGGACGTCGCCCTTGACCTTGCGCTCACCGAAAAATGCCGCTTGCAGCGCCGGAATCCCCAGCTTGTTGTAGCGGCTGATATTGCGAAACTCGCGGGCAAAACTGGGTTCGCCAAACGGCGCGTGCAGGGTGCGGGTCAGATAATTGCTCTGACGCTTGAGGTAGTAGGCCTGCCCTTCGAGTTCCAGGCGAAACACGCTGCTCCAGCCACCGCCATCGGTGTTCGGCTCGTCCACCGCTTCGAGCTGTTTGGCCCAAAGCGCATCGAAAGTGCCGAGGCCATGACGCTCAAGCAGCGCCCGGTCTTCAGCGGCCAGGAAATCAGTCATTCGCGTCCCTCGAAAAATCTCACCACGTGACGAATCCGTTTCTTGTCGGCGGCATTGAGCCGATCACGTCCGCGGTATTGCAGGTAGAAGCGCAGGCGCTGGGTGTTCGACAGGTGATATTTGGCCACTTTGTCGAGACAGGCCAGGTCCTTGGTGATTCGGTATTTGAGCCAGAAGCCGCGCCAGAAATCGCCGTTCGGGCAGTCGATCAGAAACAGCTGCGCCTGATCGTCGATCAGCAGGTTGCGCCACTTCAGGTCGTTATGGGTAAAGCGCTGATCGTGCATGGTCCGGGTGTAAACGGCCAACTGCCGGCTGATGCCATCGACCCAGCGGCGATCCTTGAGCTTCGGATCGTTGCGTTCGGCCAGCGCCGAGAGGTCTTCGGTGCGCGGCAGTTCGCGGGTGATCATCGCCCCACGGGCATAGGCGGCGCCGCGCCGTTCCAGGCCCCAGGCCACCACTTCGGCGGTGGGAATACCCCACTTGGCGAAGCGCTTGAGGTTCTGCCACTCCATCTTCACCCGAGGCTTGCCCAGGTAACGGCGCAAACCCTTGCCGGCGCCGACGTAGCGTTTGACGTAGTAATTGACGCCGTTACGCTGCACGCGAATGACTTCAGACAGCGGATCGCGGGTCAGGCGTTCGCCTTGCAGGGCAAACACCGCCTCGAGGCTGCCGAAGTCTTCGGCCAGATCGCTGTACTGCGGCTCTAGAGTCCAACCCGCCATCAGAGCGCATCCCCGTAACGCTGTTTACGCGCATAGAGCTTGTTGGCCTTGCCTTCGAGCCAGCTCAGCAGCGGTGCTTCTTGCGCCAGGATCTGCCGTAGCGGCTGCTGGAAATAGCCTTTGAGGAAACGCAGTTTGTCGCGACGGGTCAGGCCGATGTCCAGCGCCGAGAAATACAGTGCCGCCAGATCCTTGTTGCGCCAGCGCTGGGTAATTGCCGGGCGGGTCTGGGCACGGTGCAGGTCGATCACCGAGAGCTTGAAGCTCTGCGGGGTGATCGGCTTGTCGGTGTGCAGCAGAAAGTGGCAGATGTAGCAGTCGCGATGGTTGACCCCGGCGCGGTGCATCATGCCGGTCATGCGCGCCACTTCAGCGATCAGCGCACGCTTGAGCGTTGGCTCTGGCGGCTGCTTGACCCAGTCGATGCTGTAGTCTTCGAGGCTGATGGTCGGCGCCAGTTCTTCGGTGACGATGAACGAATGCTGATCGGCCGGGTTGCTGCCCTTCTCACCGTAGGCGACAGCGGTCATGGTCGGCACGCCGACTTCCTGCAGGCGCTGGATGGCCTTCCACTCCTGACCCGCACCGAGTACCGGCAGCTTGGCGGTCAGCAGGTTCTTGAAGATCTCGCCCCAGCCGATGCCACGGTGGATCTTGACGAAAAATCCGTGGCCGTCGACTTCCGTGCGCAGCGTCCGTCGAGCCTCCAGCTCGCGGTAGACCTCGCCCTGCAAGCCCTCGACTTCGGCGAACGGGTCGCGTCCGGCCCAGAGGCTCTTGAACGGTTCAGCCAGCATCAACTTCATTTAAGCGTGCTCCGCCAGAATCACATCGGCCGCGTGCTGCGGCATGCTGTAGAGGTCGGCCGTCTCGGCGAAGGCCAGACCATTGCGGCTCCAGGCCGCGCGTGCAGAGGCGTCGCTCAACATGTCAGTCAGGTATTGCGTCAGTTGCGCCTGATCGAATGGCTCGTCCAGCACTCGCCCGGCGTCCGCCTCGGCGATGTAATGGGCATAACCGCAGACCGCGCTGACCAGCACCGGCAAACCCGCCACCAGCGCTTCGAGCAGCACCGTACCGGTGTTTTCGTTGTACGCCGGGTGGATCAACAGGTCGGCACCGAGCAGGAAACGCGGGATATCGCTGCGGCCCTTGAGGAACGTCACGTTGTCGCCCAGGCCCAAAGTGGCACTCTGCATCTGGAACAATTTGGGGTCATCCTGGCCGATTACAAACAGCCGGGTGCGTTTCTTCAGCTCGGCGGGCAACGCGGCCAGCGCCTTGAGACTGCGATCGACGCCCTTGGTCTTGAACCCGGAACCAATCTGCACCAGCAGCAGTTCGTCATCCTTCAGATTGAATTCGGCGCGGAAGCCGGCACGAATTTCATCGGCATCTGCCGGGCGCCGACGATCCAGGGCAATGCCCGGCGGCAGCAGGTGGAAACGCTCAAGCGGGGTGTCGTAATGCTTGATGAACAGCGGCTGCTGGACTTCGGAAATCATCAACACTTCGGTTTTCGCATCTTTGGCGAACACCGCGCGCTCGTACTCGGCGAAGTGGCGATAGCGACCCCAGCGGCGGTACAGCGAGTGGCGCAAGTTCTGCGCCTTGTCTTCGAAGCAGCCGTCGGCGGCGTAGTAGACGTCCAGCCCGGGCATCTTGTTGAAGCCGATCAGCCGGTCCACCGGACGCTTGGCCAGGTCCGCTTCCATCCACGCGCTGAGTTTTTCGTTGCGACGGTGATTGAAGAACGCCTTGACCGGCGCCACCAGCACTTCGAAACCGGGCGGTACGTCACCTTCCCAGATCAGCGTGTAGACACGGATCTGGTGGCCGCGCTTCTGGCATTCGAGGGCGATGCGCATGAAGTCGCGCTGCAAACCACCGAACGGGAAATATTTGTACAGGACGAATGCCAATTGCATCAGCGCAGCTCCTCAGCCATTAACAACGTGCTCAGTCGGCTGGCGACACGCTCGGGATTCACACGCGTGAAGCACAGAGGCTGCTCGCGTTTCAGGTCAAACTGACGGGCATCCTGCGCAGTCGGTTGGTAAGTGCATTTCTTTTGCAGGCAAGGGGCGCAGGGGAAATCACTGGCCATGTGAATCTGCACCTTGCCGTAGGCGCCGGTCAGACCCGGGTTGGTCGGGCCGAACAGCGAAATTGTCGGCACGTCCAGCGCAGCGGCCAAGTGGCCGAGACCGGTGTCGACCGCCACGCAGGCCTGGGCGCCGGCGAGGACTTTGCCGACGCCGGCCAGGTTCAGCTTCGGCAACACTTCAGCATGCTTGAACCCGGCGGCAATGCGCTCGGCGCGGGCCTTCTCCAGCGGGTTGCCCCACGGCAGCTTGACGCCGACGCCAAGATAGCCGACCCGCTCGGTCAGCTCGCGCCAGTAGGCTTCCGGCCAGTGCTTGGTGTCCCACGTGGTGCCGTGCAAAAACACCACGAATGCGCTCTTGCGCGGCAATTCCACCAGGCGCTCGACGTTGAGGCCGTAATCGCCCAAGCCTTTGGGCAGGTCATAACCGAGGGCGATGGCGAACAACTGCCGCACGCGCTCGACCGCGTGCTGCCCCCGCGCCACGGCCAGCTTGCGGTCGTAGAAGCGTGCCGCCATCGGCTCGCGCGCCGAACCTTTATCGAGGCCGGCCACCGGGGCTTTGACGTAACGGGTTAACCAGGCACTTTTCAGCAGGCCCTGGGCATCGATCACCAGGTCGTATTTGCTGGCGCGCACGCTTTGCTTGAAGCGTTTCCACTCGCCGCTGGTGATGGTTTTCCAGATGTTTTTGCGCCAGCGGCGGATCGCCACCGGAATCACCTTGCCAACGGCCGGGTGCCAGGTCGGAATCTCGGCGAAGCCTTCTTCCACCACCCAGTCGAACTTGATCCCGGGGATGGCCCGGGCCGCGTCGGTCAGCGCCGGCAACGCATGAATCACGTCGCCCAGCGATGAAGTCTTGATCAGCAATACCCGCAACTTAATGAACCTCGACCACAGTGCCCTGCAGTTTCTGCAAGGCATCGTTGACCGCGTCCGGCATCAGCTGGCGCAGGCAGTTGTAATGGCCGAAACGGCAAGTGCGATCGAAGCAAGGACTGCAATCGAGCCCCAGCCGAACGACTTCGACGTGCTCGGCCAGCGGCGGGGTGAAACCCGGCGAGGTCGAGCCGTAGACCGCCACCAATGGGCGGTTCAGTGCGGCGGCGACGTGCATCAGGCCGGAGTCGTTGGACACCACCGAGTCGGCACAGGACATCAGGTCGATCGCCTCGGCCAGCGAGGTACTGCCGCTGAGGTTGACCGACTCTTCACGCAGGCCGGGAATCAGCCGCGCGCGGATGTCTTCGCCCACCGCGTGATCGTTTTTCGAGCCGAACAGCCACACCTGCCAGCCTTCACGAATTCGTGCTTCGGCGACCTTGGCGTAATGCTCGGACGGCCAGCGCTTGGACTCGCCGAACTCGGCGCCGGGGCACAGGGCCAACACCGGGCGGTCGAGGGTCAGGCCAAATTTGGCCAGCGCGGCTTCGCGGGTCACCGGGTCGATTTGCAGGCTCGGGCGCGGATAGGGTTTGGGCAGTTCGGCGTTCGGCTCATAGGCCAGCGCCATGAAGCGCTCGATCATCAGCGGATAACGCTCTTTATCCAGCGTACGCACATCATTGAGCAGGCCATAGCGGAACTCGCCGCGCCAGCCGGTGCGCTGCTTGATGCCGGCAAAGAACGGCACCAGCGCCGACTTCAGCGAGTTGGGCAGCAGGATCGCCTGATCGTACTGGCCGGCCAGCGACTTGCCGATCCGCCGGCGCGTCGCCAGTTCCAGCGCGCCGTGGCCGAGCGGAAAGCTCAAGGCCTTGCGCACTTCGGGCATGCGCTCAAGGATCGGCCGGCTCCACTCGGGGGCCAGCACGTCGATTTCGCATTGCGGGTGGCGCTGTTTGAGACACTGAAACAGTGTCTGCGCCATCACCATGTCACCGACCCAACTGGGCCCAACGATCAGAATATTCATGTGGTTTCCATAAACGAACCGGGGAGGCATCTACGCCTCCCCGCCTCGAGAATTCTACAAACACTGTAGATCTGCTGTGGGAGCGGGTTTGCTCGCGAAAGGGTCTTCACATCCAACATTATTGTCGTCTGATACTCCGCTTTCGCGAGCAAGCCCGCTCCCACAGGGTTTTGCATTCGGTCCTGCATTTGCAATGCAACGCAGATCCAACGTGGGAGCGGGCTTGCTCGCGAAGGGGCCGTCACCTCCAGCATCGATGGTGACTGACACTGCGCTTTCGCGAGCAGGATCGCTCCCACAGGGTTTTGCATTCGGTCCTGCATCTGCAATGCAACGCAGATCCACCGTGGGAGCGGGCTTGCTCGCGAAGGGGCCATCACCTCCAGCATCGATGGTGACTGACACTGCGCTTTCGCGAGCAAGCCCGCTCCCACAGGGTTTTGCATTCCGTCCTGCATCTGCAATGCAACGCAGATCCAACGTGGGAGCGGGCTTGCTCGCGAAGGGGCCGTCACCTCCAGCATCGATGGTGACTGACACTGCGTTTTCGCGAGCAAGCCCGCTCCCACAGGGGCCATCAGGTGTTTCAAATATCCGGTTTCAGCTTAGCCCCAACTCTTTCCAGATCCGCAATACCTGCTGGCGTTCCTCGACAAACTGATCGCCCTGGATCACCCCGGCGTCCTTCTGCAAGGCCTGCCGGTGGGCAGCGGAGCGGTAGGCTTTATACGCCTCACGCAACAGGCTGGCGTCTTCGGCAGGCATCAGCCCTTCGTGTTCCAGCTCTTCCAGAATGCGAATGTTATCAGTCCAGCGCAGCAATGGCGGGTGGCTGTGCGACCACGCCAAGGCCGCGTATTGCACCATAAATTCAATATCGACGATACCTCCGGCGTCCTGCTTGAGGTCGAACGGCGCCGTGGCCTCGAAGGCATTTGCCGCCGTACCGGCCGCAGTGCCCTTGCTGCCGAGGTTGTCGCGCATCTTGGCGCGCATCTCACTGACTTCCTGCTGCAACTTCGCCAGATCCCGCGCCTTGCCCAATACCTGAGCGCGGACTTTCTCGAACGCCTGACCGACATCCTGACTGCCCACCAGTACCCGCGCACGCACCAGCGCCTGATGCTCCCACGTCCAGGCTTCATTTTCCTGATAGCGCTCGAATGCACCGAGCGAACTGACCAACAGCCCCGACGCGCCGGATGGCCGCAGGCGCATGTCCACTTCATACAACTGCCCGGAGTTGGTCTGCGCCGTCAGCAGGTGAATGATCCGCTGACCCAGCCGGGTGAAGAACTGCGCGCCATCGATTGGCTTCGGCCCGTCGGTTTCCGCCTGCGGATCGCCGTCATGGATGAACACCAGGTCCAGGTCCGAACCATGCCCCAGTTCCAGCCCACCGACTTTCCCATAACCGACAATGATGAAGCCGGGATCGCACAAGGTGCCATCGGTGCGCAGCGGCGTGCCGTACTTGGCGACCGTCTGGCGCCAGGCCAGGGCCAGCACTTGTTCGAGAATCGCTTCGGCCAGCCACGTCAGGTAATCGCTGACCTTCATCAACGGCAGGCTGCCGGCGATTTCCGAAGCGGCGACTCGCAAGCGATGCGCAAGCTTGAAGTGACGCAGGGCTTCCATCTGTTGTTCGAGGTCGTCTTCGGGAATCCGCGTCAGGCGCTCGCGCAATTCGGCAGCCAGCTCAGGGGCCAGTGGCGGCTTGAACAGGCGACCTTCATTAAGCAATTCGTCGAGCAACAGCGGGAAGCGAGTGATCTGCTCGGCAATCCACGGGCTCGCTGCGCACAGCGTCAGCAAACGCCGCAGGGCGCCGGGGTTCTCCGTCAGCAGCACTAGATAAGCTGAACGCCGGGCCACTGCTTCGACCAGCGGCAGCACCCGCTCCAGCACCAGATCCGGATTGGCATGCTCCACTGCCTGGGCCAGCAATCGTGGAATAAAGGCATCGAGACGCTCACGCCCCAATCGCTGCATCGCGCGCAACTGCGGGCTGCCGCGCAAACCGGCCAGAGCCTTCAGCGCTTTGTTCGCATCCTTGAAACCGCCCTCTTCCAACTGCCGGCAAGCGGCTTCTTCGTCCTGTGCCTCTTCCCACAGCGGCAGCCATTCACCGCCAACCACCACTTCGCAATCAGCGCCCTCTTCTTCATCGGGATCAGCGATCACCTGCGCAAAGTGCCAGGCGACCCGGCCCCGCCAGAACATCAGTTTTTCGTGGAAAGCATCCCAATCGGCGAAACCGAGCATGAACGCAATGCGCGCCTGATCCTGAGCGCCATCCGGCAACATCTGGGTCTGGCGGTCGGCAATCGCCTGGATCGCGTGCTCGGTGTAACGCAGGAATTCGTAGCCTTCACGCAACTCGCTGATCACTGCCGGTGGCAGATAACCCTGCCCCTCCAGCGTGCTCAATACCTTTAATAAAGGACGCTGTTGCAGGCTCAGATCGCGCCCGCCGTGGATCAACTGGAAGGCCTGGGCAATGAACTCGACCTCGCGGATGCCGCCCGAACCGAGCTTGATATTGTCGGCCATGCCCTTGCGCCGCACTTCCTGCTGGATCAGCTGCTTCATGGTGCGCAGCGCCTCGATCGCCGAGAAATCCAGATAGCGCCGGTAGACGAACGGTCGCAGCATGTCGAGCAACTGCGCACCAGCCGCTTGATCGCCGGCCACCACCCGCGCCTTGATCATCGCGTAACGTTCCCAGTCACGACCCTGATCCTGGTAATACTGCTCCAGTGCATTGAAGCTCAGCACCAATGCACCGGACGAACCGTACGGGCGCAGGCGCATGTCGACGCGGAACACGAAACCGTCGACCGTCATCGGGTCAAGGGCCTTGATCAGACGCTGGCCGAGACGAATGAAGAATTCCTGATTATCCAGCGCACGTTTAACCCCGACGGTTTCGCCGCCCTCGGGGTAGGCGAAGATCAGATCGATGTCCGAGGACAGATTCAACTCGACGGCGCCGAGCTTGCCCATGCCAAGGATGACCATCTGCTGCGGCAAACCACTGCGCCGGCCGGTCGGTGTACCAAACTGCTGGCAATGGCGGCTGTACAGCCATTGATAGGCCTGATCGATGGTGGCGTCGGCCATGTCCGACAGATCGCGACAGGTCTGTACCAGGTCGGCCTGGCGATTGAGGTCACGCCAGATGATGCGTACTTGATGACGGGCGCGCTGACGACGCAGTACGCGCCCGAGCTCGTCTTCGCTTTGTGCGGTGTTTACGGCGGCGGCAATCTGCGCGCACAGTTCACCCGGCGCGAATGGCCGGTCGAGTTCGCCGGACTGCACCAAGGAGAGCAACATCAAAGGGTCACGAACGCTCTGTTCAATGACGAAATCGCTGGCGGCGCCGACGCGAGCCAATTGCGCCCAGCGCTCCGGCGTCCAGTGGGCAAGGCCATGATCGTCTTCCAGTGAGGCGACGGCCGTACGGAACGACTGCTCGGATCGAGTGACCAACGGCAGGAGAATGGCGGGCAGATCGGCAAGCGCGGGCAGGGTCATGGTCTATCCTTGATCGGCGTGTAAATGGCCGCTTGTAGTGAATGATGAAAACCCGCTACGCGAAGGACTGTCGAACAAAAGTTAGAAATAGCTGAAATTTCTTCTTCTTTAGCATCCAGCATCAAAGTTTCACCTTTTACGGATGGTAATCGACCAACCTTAACGATTATTCTCACAACGCAGTCGGAGGCCACAAGCCTTTCATCTGTAGTTTTACTACTCGTCTATACATCCGAAAGGCTGAAATGCTCAAAGATTTGTAGTAAAACTACACGCCGCCGGAACAACCTGTCGGCAATCCAAGAATTTTAAATCGTCTGCCCACAAGGCCAGTCGCAAACTCAGGCAACCGATTCTGGAAGCCTTTCCGCCCTGGAGCAAGCCATGCAAGACCTCGATCCCGTCGAAACCCAGGAATGGCTGGACGCCCTGGAATCGGTTCTCGACAAAGAAGGCGAAGACCGTGCTCACTATCTGATGACCCGTATGGGCGAACTCGCGACCCGCAGCGGCTCGCAGCTCCCTTACGCCATCACCACGCCTTACCGCAACACCATCCCGGTAACCCACGAAGCACGCATGCCTGGCGACCTGTTCATGGAACGCCGCATTCGCTCGCTGGTACGCTGGAACGCGATGGCCATGGTAATGCGTACGAACCTGAAAGATTCTGACCTGGGTGGTCACATCTCCAGCTTCGCTTCCAGCGCGACCCTGTATGACATCGGCTTCAACTACTTCTTCCAGGCCCCGACCGACGAACACGGCGGCGACCTGATCTACTTCCAGGGCCACACCTCGCCAGGCGTTTACGCTCGTGCGTTCATGGAAGGCCGCATCACCGAAGACCAGATGAACAACTTCCGCCAGGAAGTCGACGGTCAGGGCCTGTCGTCCTACCCGCACCCTTGGCTGATGCCTGACTTCTGGCAGTTCCCGACCGTATCCATGGGTCTGGGCCCGATCCAGGCGATCTACCAGGCTCGCTTCATGAAGTACCTGGAACACCGCGGCTTCATCCAGCCAGGCAAACAGAAAGTCTGGTGCTTCCTGGGCGACGGCGAGTGCGACGAGCCGGAATCCCTGGGCGCGATCTCCCTGGCCGGCCGCGAGAAGCTGGACAACCTGATCTTCGTCATCAACTGCAACCTGCAGCGCCTCGACGGCCCGGTTCGCGGCAACGGCAAGATCATCCAGGAACTCGAAGGCGTGTTCCGCGGTGCACAGTGGAACGTGACCAAAGTCATCTGGGGCCGTTTCTGGGACCCACTGCTGGCCAAAGACGTCGACGGTATCCTGCAACGTCGCATGGACGAAGTCATCGACGGCGAGTACCAGAACTACAAAGCCAAAGACGGCGCGTTCGTCCGTGAGCACTTCTTCAACACGCCAGAACTCAAGGCGATGGTTGCTGATCTGTCCGACGACGAAATCTGGAAACTCAACCGTGGCGGCCACGACCCGTACAAGGTCTATGCGGCGTACCACGAAGCGGTCAACCACAAAGAACAACCGACCGTCATCCTGGCCAAGACCATCAAGGGTTATGGCACCGGTGCCGGCGAAGCGAAAAACACGGCGCACAACACCAAGAAAGTCGACGTCGACAGCCTGAAGTTGTTCCGCGATCGTTTCGACATCCCGGTCAAGGACGAAGAGCTGGAGAACCTGCCGTTCTTCAAGCCAGAGCCAAACAGCGCCGAAGCCCGCTACCTGAGCGAGCGTCGCACTGCACTGGGCGGTTTCGTGCCACAGCGCCGCGCGCAAAGCTTCAGCGTGCCGACGCCGGATCTGGACACCCTCAAAGCCATCCTCGATGGTTCGGGCGACCGTGAAATCTCCACCACCATGGCGTTCGTGCGGATCCTCGCGCAACTGGTCAAGGACAAGGAAATCGGCCCACGCATCGTTCCGATCATCCCGGACGAAGCCCGTACCTTCGGTATGGAAGGCATGTTCCGTCAGCTGGGCATCTACTCGTCCGTCGGCCAGCTCTACGAGCCAGTCGATAAAGACCAGGTGATGTTCTACAAGGAAGACCAGAAAGGTCAGATCCTTGAAGAAGGCATCAACGAAGCAGGCGCCATGAGCTCGTTCATCGCCGCCGGTACTTCGTATTCCAGCCACAACCAGCCGATGCTGCCGTTCTACATCTTCTACTCGATGTTCGGCTTCCAGCGTATTGGCGACCTGGCCTGGGCTGCCGGCGACAGCCGCACCCGTGGCTTCCTGATCGGCGGCACCGCCGGTCGTACCACCCTGAACGGTGAAGGTCTACAACACGAAGACGGTCACAGCCACCTGCTGGCCGCGACCATCCCGAACTGCCGCACCTACGATCCAACCTACGGCTACGAGCTGGCGGTGATCATTCAGGACGGCATGAAGAAGATGACCGAAGAGCAACAGGACATCTTCTACTACATCACCGTGATGAACGAGTCGTACCAGCAGCCAGCCATGCCGGCCGGTGCCGAAGAAGGCATCAAGAAAGGCATGTACCTGCTTGAAGAAGACACCCGCGATGCGGCGCACCACGTACAGCTGATGGGCTCCGGCACCATCCTGCGTGAAGTCCGTGAAGCGGCGAAGATCCTGCGTGAAGAGTTCAACGTCGGCGCCGACGTGTGGAGCGTCACCAGCTTCAACGAACTGCGTCGCGACGGCCTGGCCGTAGAGCGCAGCAACCGTCTGAAGCCTGGCCAGAAGCCTAAGCTGAGCTACGTCGAAGAGTGCCTGAACGGCCGTAAAGGTCCGGTCATCGCCTCTACCGACTACATGAAACTGTTCGCCGAGCAGATCCGTCAGTGGGTACCGTCCAAGGAATTCAAAGTCCTGGGCACCGACGGTTTCGGCCGCAGCGACAGCCGCAAGAAACTGCGTCATTTCTTCGAAGTCGACCGTCATTTCGTGGTGTTGGCAGCCCTGGAAGCACTGGCTGACCGTGGTGATATCGAACCTAAAGTGGTGGCTGAGGCCATCGTCAAGTTCGGCATCGACCCGGAAAAACGCAACCCACTGGACTGCTGAGGAGACATTTTGTGAGCGAACTCATTCGCGTACCTGACATCGGCAGCGGTGAAGGTGAAGTAATTGAACTGTTTGTGAAGGTCGGCGACCGTATCGAAGCCGACCAGAGCATCCTGACCCTGGAATCGGACAAGGCCAGCATGGAAGTGCCGGCCCCGAAAGCCGGCGTCATCAAAAGCCTGAAAGTGAAGCTGGGCGACCGCCTGAAAGAAGGCGACGAACTGCTTGAGCTGGAAGTCGAGGGCGCCGCGCAAGCGGCCCCTGCGCCTGCCGCTGCACCGGCAGCAAAAGCTGAAGCCAAACCGGCTGCGGCGCCTGCTGCCGCGCCTGCCGCTGCCCCTGCTGCCGCTTCGGTTCAGCAAGTGCACGTGCCGGACATCGGTTCGTCGGGCAAGGCCCAGATCATCGAGATCCAGGTCAAGGTCGGCGACAAGGTCGAGGCTGATCAATCGCTGATCACTCTGGAATCCGACAAGGCGAGCATGGAAATCCCGTCGCCTGCCGCTGGCGTGGTCAAGGCCATCAGCGTCAAGCTCAACGACGAAGTCGGCACCGGCGACCTGATCCTGGATCTGGAAGTGGCGGGTGCTGCGGCCCCTGCTGCTGCCGCTCCAGCCCAGGCTGCTGCACCGGCCGCTGCGGCTGCACCTGCTCCTGCAGCAGCCCCGGCTGCTCCAGTGGCCGACAGCGTTCAGGACATCCACGTTCCGGACATCGGCTCGGCTGGCAAAGCGAAGATCATCGAAGTGTTGGTCAAGGCTGGCGACAGCGTTGAAGCCGACCAGTCGCTGATCACCCTGGAATCCGACAAGGCGAGCATGGAAATCCCGTCGCCCGCTGCCGGCGTGGTGGAAAGCGTTTCGATCAAGCTGGACGACGAAGTCGGTACCGGCGACCTGATCCTCAAGCTGAAAGTCAAAGGCGCAGCGCCTGCTGCTGCCCCGGCTCCAGCTGCCGCTGCCGCTGCTGCTCCAAGTGCTCCAGCCGCTGCCGCTCCGGCTGCCGCTGCGCCTGCACCTGCTGCTGCGCCAGCCGCCGCACCGGCCAAGCCGGGTGCGAAAGTTCACGCCGGTCCTGCAGTGCGTCAACTGGCTCGCGAGTTCGGCGTGGAGCTGAACGCTGTCGGCGCCAGCGGCCCGCACGGTCGTATCTTGAAAGAAGACGTGCAGACTTACGTCAAAGCGATGATGCAGAAGGCCAAGGAAGCACCGGCCGCTGCTGCCGGCGCAACCGGTGGCGCGGGCATCCCGCCGATTCCGGTCGTCGACTTCAGCCGTTTCGGCGAAATCGAAGAAGTGCCGATGACTCGCCTGATGCAAATCGGCGCGTCGAGCCTGCACCGCAGCTGGCTGAATATCCCGCACGTGACTCAGTTCGATTCGGCTGATATCACCGAGCTGGAAGCGTTCCGCGTGGCCCAGAAAGCCGTTGCAGAGAAGGCCGGCGTCAAGCTGACAATCCTGCCACTGCTGCTCAAGTCGTGCGCGCACATGCTCAAGGAGCTGCCGGACTTCAACAGTTCGCTGGCGCCAAGCGGTAAAGCGATTATCCGCAAGAAGTACGTCAACATCGGCTTCGCCGTCGACACTCCGGATGGCCTGCTGGTACCGGTCATCAAGAACGTTGACCAGAAGAGCCTGTTGCAACTGGCAGCCGAAGCCGCTGCGCTGGCTGCCAAAGCCCGCGACAAGAAGCTCACCGCTGACGACATGCAGGGCGCCTGCTTCACCATTTCCAGCCTCGGCCACATTGGCGGCACCGGCTTCACGCCGATCGTCAACGCGCCGGAAGTGGCGATCCTCGGTGTCTCCAAGGCAACCATCCAGCCAGTCTGGGACGGCAAAGCCTTCCAGCCGAAACTGATGCTGCCGCTGTCGTTGTCCTACGATCACCGTGTGATCAACGGCGCCGCTGCCGCACGCTTCACCCAGCGTCTGGGCAGCCTGCTGGCGGACATCCGCACCATCCTGCTGTAATCCCAGGCGGCCCTCCGGCAACGGAGGGCCGCTTGTGTTTCACGTTTTCGAGCGCCACACGCTCGTACCTCAACCCCGTCAGTTTGACGGGGCTTTTTTTGCCTGAAGAAATACCAGCGCATCTTCCTACATGTTCGGCTTATTTAAGCCACGAGCACAGTCCACTTCGCCTCGATATTTTTGCTCGACGGCCAACTAACCTTTGTCCCTCTAGTTAAATAACAAAAACCCTGCGTTATTTATCAACAACAAACTTACTCGAACGGATTCGAATATGTTAAAGCCAACAATTGGCCCGATCATCGGCCACGTGACAACTCATCATGCGCGGATATTCATGCGCGCAGACCGCCAGGACAATGCACCGGTATTTGCCGGCATTCGCTACCGGATGGCAGACACACAACAGTGGTCAACGGGTAATTTCGCTGAACTCGATAGTTTGCGCGACATGACGGCGGTGTTCGTACTCAACAACTTGAGCAGCGACACCGAATATGAATACCAGGCCGGCTGGTTCAGCCCGATGAATCCGGTACACACCGTGGACAGTGTGGCCGAACTACCGCTGCAGTGGCCCCGGGAAATCTATCGCCTGCGTACCCGTTCCAGCCAGGCCCTGCAGCCACGGGCTTACATCGTCGGCTCCTGCCGCTATTTGCGCATGAGCGCAGGCATCCCCTCGCTGCCCCACCTCGGCGACCGGATCTTCGCTTCCATCAACCAGTTGATCGAAGGTGCGCAACCGCCGATCAGTGCCACGTTGATGACGGGTGATCAGATTTACGTCGACGACCTTAATCTGTTCGCACCTGATCGTGAATACGAAGAGATCCTCAGCAAATACCGCGCGGCGTTCTCCCAACCCAACATTCAGCGCCTGATGGCCGGCACCTCGACTTACATGATCCTTGATGATCACGAAATCGAAGACAACTGGCCGGCGAATGCCGGAAAGTCTGATCACGCGTTATATCGCAATGCCATGGCGGCCTATGAGATCTATCAAGTAAGCCACAGCCCTGCGCATGAGCTGACAACTAACGAAGAAGTCAATCGGGAAAAACTCGAGCACTACTGGTATCAATTCAGTGACGGTGACATTGAATGGTTCGTGACCGACAGTCGCACCCGACGCAACCTGTCGGCCGATGATCGCCGCATCCTCGACGAGGCGCAGGAACAGGCGCTCCTTCAGTGGCTGATCAACAGCCCGGCGCGGGTCAAGTTCGTCGTCACCAGCGTGATGATCTACCCGGATCGCAAGCTGCACGGCGACGACGCCTGGAAAGCCTTCCCGGAGCAACGCCTGCGCCTGCTGGAAACCATTCGCACCCAGCGGATCAGGAACGTGGTGTTTGTCTCGGGCGACGTGCACGGCTCATTGACCTCGCGCCTGAGCCACAGCGAAGACCCCGACTTCGAAGTCCACACCATCGTTTCCTCGCCTTTTCATAACAGCAAGCTGTTGCCCTACGCCAGGGCCTCGACGTTCATCCTCGATCAACCGCTGGCGCGCACCGCAGCAGGCGACTATCACCACGAGTTGACCAGCGCAGTGGTCAGTGAAGACAACTTCGCGCACATGGTGGTTGAGGCTGATCAGATTTTGATCAATTACCACGATCGGGATGGAAAGAAGCTGCAATCGATCAGTATGAAATTACGCTGAAACCTAAAAAAATTGCAGCCTTCGGCAGGTCCTGCACGGGTGTGCGCCCCCTGTAGAAGCTGCAGCAGGCTGCGATCTTTTGCTCTTTTACGAGAGGCGCTGGAGAAATGCCTTGCGCGGCCGACATATTCTTATAGCACTTGGCCTTCATCTCTCTTGTCAGTCGGTGCCGCAATGATGCAACCTTGCCGCAGGCAACAGTAAAGAGGGCGAGAGCCCGGCGCGTTCAGCATATTTCCAAGCGAGTTCCTTCATGAAGAGCCAACCCGATGCCGCCAGCCGTATGGCGGCCGAGGTAGTGACGCAGTTGCCTGTGCCCTCGCGGCTCGGCATGCTGCGTTTCGAGCGCTTGAATGAAGCCAGCTGGGCGATGCTGTTTCTCGACCCCAACTGCGAGCGTCAGTTCGGCCAACCGGCGGTCGAACTCTGTGCGCTGGTCGGCTCGCCCTACGCCAGCCTGATGGAGCCTGAAGCGCGCTATCAACTGCACGACACCATCCAGCAGCAACTCGGCGTCAGCCCGCATTATCTGGTGCGCTACACCCTGCACACCGCCGCCGGCGCCTTGAGCATCCTCGAACTCGGCGAAGCCTACAAACAGCACAATCGCCACCTGTTGCGCGGCTATTTGCTGGCCGTTGATAACGTGTTCGCTGAAGCGCCCACGCTGCCGTCCGTCGACCTCGAAACCCAGAACTCCCGCCTGCAGATCGCCCTGGAACTCAACCAGCGTGCCCAGCAGGAACAACTGCAACATCTGGATCGGGTGCGCGCCCAGCAGGATCTGATCCTGTTGCTGGCCCGCCAGCGCTACAGCAGCCACAATTCGCTGCAGGAAGCCGCCGAGCTGATCACCCGCTGCGCCTGTGACATCTATGAAATCGACTGCGCCAGCCTGTGGAACCTCGAAGGTAATCTGCTGGTGCCGATTTCGGCGTATCACCGCGCGACTCAGGAATACATCCTGCCGGAGGTGATCGACATCAGCGGTTTCCCCGACTACATGGACGCCCTGCACGGCAGTCGCGCCATCGACGCGCACAACGCCATGCGCGACCCGCGCACCCGCGAGATGGCCGAAGCCCTGCGCCCGCGCGACGTCAACGCAATGCTCGACGCCAGTATCCGCGTCGATGGCCAAGTGGTCGGCGTGCTCTGCCTGGAACAGACCGGCGTCACCCGCGCCTGGCAGTCCGACGAAATCGCCTTTGCCGGTGAGCTGGCAGACCAGTTCGCCCAGGTCATCAACAACCACAACCGTCGCACCGCCACCAGCGCCCTGCACCTGTTCCAGCGCGCGGTCGAGCAAAGCGCCAACGCCTTTTTGCTGGTCAATTGCGACGGCGTGGTCGAGTACGTCAACCCGAGCTTCACCGCGATCACCCAGTACTCCACCGAGGAAGTCCACGGCCAGCGCCTGTCGGAGCTTCCGGCCCTGGAAAACCTCAGTGAACTGCTGTTCGACGCGCCCTCGGCGCTGGCCAAGAGCAACAGCTGGCAGGGCGAATTCAAGAGCCGGCGCAAGAACCTCGAACCGTACTGGGGTCAGTTGTCGATCTCCAAGGTGTATGGCGACAACCGCGAGCTGACGCACTACATCGGCATCTACGAAGACATTACCCAGACCAAACTCGCGCAACAGCGCATCGAGCGTCTGGCGTACACCGACAACCTGACCAACCTCGGTAACCGGCCTGCATTTATCCGCAATCTGGACGAACGCTTCGCCCGGGATAGCGATACCCCGATCAGCCTGTTGCTGGTGGACATCGACAACTTCAAACGAATCAACGACAGCCTCGGTCACCAGACCGGCGACAAACTGCTGATCAGCCTCGCCCGGCGCCTGCGCAACAGCCTGAGCCCGAGCGGCAGCCTGGCGCGGTTTGCCAGTAACGAGTTCGCCGTGCTGCTCGACGACACCGATCTCGAAGCCGGGCAGCAGATCGCCAGCCAACTGCTGATGACCCTCGACAAACCGATGTTCGTCGACAACCAACTGATCAGCGTCACCGGCTCGGTCGGCCTGGCCTGTGCGCCGCTGCACGGGCGCGATCCGCAGACCCTGATGCGCAACGCAGGCCTGGCCTTGCACAAGGCCAAGGCCAACGGCAAACACCAGGTGCAAGTCTTCACCGAGGCGCTGAACGCCGAGGCCAGCTACAAGCTGTTCGTCGAGAACAACCTGCGCCGCGCCCTGACCCAGAACGAGCTGGACGTGTTCTATCAGCCCAAGCTGTGCCTGCGCAGCGGTCGCCTGCTGGGCATGGAGGCACTGCTGCGCTGGAACCACCCGGAGCGTGGCATGATCCGTCCGGACCAGTTTATCAGCGTCGCCGAAGAGACCGGCCTGATCATTCCGATCGGCAAGTGGATCGCCCGTCAGGCCTGCCGCATGAGCAAAGCGCTGACCGCTGCCGGCATGGGCAATCTGCAAGTGGCGATCAACCTGTCGCCCAAGCAATTCTCCGACCCGGACCTGGTCGCCTCGATCGCCAACATCCTCAAGGAAGAAGCGCTGCCGGCCAATCTGCTGGAGCTGGAACTGACCGAAGGTTTGCTGCTGGAAGCCACCGAAGACACGCACCTGCAGCTCGACCAGCTCAAGCGCCTGGGCCTGACCCTGGCCATGGACGACTTCGGCACCGGTTATTCGTCGCTGAGTTATTTGAAGAAATTCCCGATCGACATCATCAAGATCGATCGCAGCTTCATCCACGAAATCCCGGACAACCAGGACGACATGGAAATTACCTCGGCGGTGATCGCCATGGCGCACAACCTCAAGCTCAAAGTCGTGGCCGAAGGCATCGAAACCGCCGAACAGCTGGCATTCCTGCGTCGCCACCGCTGCGATGTCGGCCAGGGCTACCTGTTCGACCGCCCGATACCCGGCGCCGAGCTGATCCAGGCGCTCAAGCGCTACCCACGCGGCCCGCTCTGCCTCTAAACAACACAGATCCCTTGTAGGAGTGAGCCTGCTCGCGATAGTGGTAGGTCAATCAACTTATTCGTTACTGAAATACCGCTATCGCGAGCAGGCTCACTCCTACAATGGGTGCGAGTACCCGCACATTTTGGGTAGTGATTAACTGGGCATCATTGGGCACACTGGCGGTCTGATTTTTTACATCCCATCCTGACTGAGAGGAACGATCATGGTTCTGCGCTCGGAAATTCTGGTGAACAAAAACGTGCTACCGACCAAAGACCAAGCTCTGCCCGGACGCGAAACCGCGATGACCCTGCCTGAAAAGCACTTCGTCTTCGAAGAAACCCCGCTGCTCGGCCCATTCTTCCAGGACGTCGACTTCGCGATCTTCGGTCTGGGTTGCTTCTGGGGTGCCGAACGCCGCTTCTGGCAGCGTGAAGGCGTGGTCAGCACCGTGGTCGGCTACGCCGGTGGCTACACGCCGAACCCGACTTATGAAGAAGTCTGCTCGGGCCTGACCGGCCACGCCGAAGTGGTGCTGGTGGTGTATGACAAGGCCAAAGTCAGCTACGAAGAGCTGCTGGCGATGTTCTGGGAACTGCACAACCCGACGCAGGGCATGCGCCAGGGCAACGACATCGGCACCCAGTACCGCTCGGTGATCTACGCGACCTCGCCAGAGCAACTGGATGCGGCGCTCAAGAGCAAAGCGGTGTATCAGGCTGAACTGTCGAAGGCCGGTCTGGGCGAAATCAGCACTGACATCGAACAGGCGCCGACCGTGTACTTCGCCGAGGCGTATCACCAGCAATACCTGGCGAAGAATCCCGAAGGCTACTGCGGGATCGGCGGCACCGGCGTGTGCATGCCACCGAGTCTGGCGGGCAACTAAAGTCTGGAAGCTTCGCGAGCAAGCCCGCTGCCACATTTGAAATGCGTTCCAAATGTGGCAGCGGGCTTGCTCGCGAAGGCGTCCGATCAGACACCATCAAAGCAACTGATCAACTCTCGGCAATCAACCAGTCCATCTGCCACCCACCCTGGGTCTGCCCAAGTTTCCTGGACAGCCACGGCAGCAGCTCACGCAATTCTTCCTCCAGCCCCCACGGCGGATTGGCAATCGCCATGCCCGAACCGTTCAGGCTGTTCGGCGTATCCAGCGGATGCACCAACAGCTCCACGCGCAGCAGTTTCGGCGCACCAGTACCGGCCAGGTCCTGATAGAAACGACGCAGCGCACGCTGGTCCTTCACCGGGTACCAGATTGCCGCCACGGTCTGGCGCATCCGGCCAATCGCCTCTTTCAACGACGCCGCGCAACGTTGCATTTCATCGAGCTGTTCGAACGGCGGATCAATCAACATCACCGCACGCTTCTCCTGCACCGGCAACATCGCCCGCGCCACATGCCAGCCCTCGCCCAGATGCACCTTCACCCGACGATCGCCGGCCATGTTGTCCTTGAGCAGCACGCCGTCTTCCGGGTGCTTCTCGTTGAGCATCACCCGGTCCTGCGGCCGGGTCAGACGCCGCGCCAACTCCGGCGAACCCGGGTAATAGCGCAACTGGCCATCCGGGTTCATCTCGTGCAGCACTTTCATGTAGTCGGCGGTCAGCGCCGGCAGATCCGGCTGATCCCACAAGCGCGCGATGCCTTCCAGGTACTCGCCGGTACGGTTGGCCTGATCACCCTGCAGGTCATACAGACCGATGCCGGCGTGGCTGTCGAGATAGGCAAACGGCTGCTCCTTGCGCGACATCAGGGCGATGAGACGGGTCAAAGTCAGGTGTTTGAACACATCGGCGTGATTGCCGGCATGGAAGGCGTGACGATAATTCATGGCTGCTCCTGCGAGGGCCGTGAAGTTTACCTTTTACCGGGCGGCAAGTCAGGGGTTGGCGGCCGAGTGGGCCTCTCACATCTCAAGAACCCGCCACAGTTTGAAACTCACCAACATTCAGTTCGGCATTGAGCCCAATCGTTTCCCGATCACATCCAGCAAATCACACCCATCACGCAAGGGAATGGCGCAGAGTTTGGCGAAGTCGCTGAGGATGATGGAGTCGCACTCGATCGAGCCGCGCATGCACAGGTTTTCCAGCACCTGGACGACGGTGCGGATGCGGTAGTTGGCGGCGTCCATCAGCTATCCCTGCAACCCATCGCCTACCAGTTCATGAAAACCGCCGCGACTCGAAGGAAACGTCCGGGGCCTTCGCCCGGAAACCTCACTCCGACTCTGTCAGCAAATACTCCAACAACGCCGACTGTGACGATTCTTCCGACGTTGCGACCTGAAAAAACTGCCTGACCTTGCAGCGTAGAACCGGCTCGGGGAAGTCCTCGAAGAGCATCGGATGCTCCTCGCTCAGCCACTGCACAGCATTGCCGACGCGAACGTCGTCACCCGCCGCAGCCAAGACCGACTCCGGTACTGTCCACCAAGGAAACACCCGCTCCGAAGCCTGCGCCCTGCCCCCGACAGCCACGGCCTGACCATTGATCAAACCGCGCGATATCACCGGCATCAGTTGCGCCGAATCCACTGCGTCCGAATGCAGGATCGGCAACAGAAACCGCCCATCCCAAAAACGGAAAAACACCGCTTTGCCGTCCGGCATCAACACCTGGGTCAAACTGCGCAAATGCTCAACCACCACTTCAAGGCTCGCCGAAGAAACCGCTAGCCAGCCCCAATCAAGAGACTCGGTAGTCGCCACCCAATCGAGAAACTCACTGTCTGCCGGGACAATTCCCACGAAAGGCATCACAGCATCCCACTCGGCGTAAATCGTATCCGCCCAAATCGGACTTGGCGCTTGGGCGGTAGTTGACCCGCTCCAGATCTTGAATGGCTCGCCATCGCTGGTGCTGCTGAGAACTGCAAACAGTTGTTCATCGGCCATTAGCGGCTGACGCTGTAACCAATGTTGGGGAATTAGTTTTTTCATTCAACGACCTATTCAGCTCTCGACAATATCGAGAATGCTGTTATCTACAAAAACAAATGGCTGAATTACAAACCAGCGTAAAGAGACAACCTGAATGACAAAAACAGATTGATCACCGAAAAATGGTTAACTCAGCCAACCATTAACCTTCCCCAACACCACACCGATTATTGCAAGGGTGCTTAACACCAACATCATCCAATTGGAAAATAAAATTATCCGCCGCAAGCCTACTGGCAAGGCTTCGTAATCCTTGGCGTCCAGCTCTCCATTTCGTATGGATTTACGCGAGAAGATCATGAGCGTGCCCACACTACTAATAAATAGAAATCGGCCAATCGGCTCCCACCCCAAGGTGCGTTTTCTAGAAATAACAGCCGGTGAATTGCTCAAACACTTAAAGATATCCCGCGCAAAAAAATAAGCGACAAACAGCAAAATCAATGACGACAGAAAAATAAGTGCAATCAATACCAAACCACTTAACAGGAACAGCATTTCAATATCCGATCTCATTTCTGGATCTCATAGACAACATCTGCCCCTTGCTCGCCCCACTCCCCGAAAGTATTGCCCAGCACAGCGGTACCCAAACCAGTCAACACAAGACCGCAGGCGATTCCGCCTGCCCCCAAAGTGCTAAGCCCGATAGCGGCGCACACCGGACCCGCAATTGCCGCCCCTGCGGCTCCGCCCATGACAATTCCACTAAATTTCCCACTTTCGGTGAACCGCACTCTCCTGCAAGCCTCTTCAGTACCCTCTCGACAGGTCTCCTTGACCTTAATTCCCGATGCTGTGGCCTGTAGCCCAACTCCGATCCAGCCCCCCACTTTTATTACCTTGCTCGCCTTACTTACCCCCTCAATATGCGTCGCATACCCCGGAATTCCGGCTGAAGTACCCACCTTGCTCCAGTGATGGACAAGGCTGCGGCTGGAAATGCCCAGTGCTTTCCTAAGGTTCGGGTGATCGGGCAAACCAACCATTTTTCGCATTAAGGGACTGAGGCTGTTATCCAGTTGCGTCATCAACTGTTTTCGCTTTTCAAAGAAATCAACACCTTTAAGCTTGCCGTGCTTATCGAAGGTTTCCTTATGCAGTGATTCCCACTCACTCAACGTGCCGGCGAGATTTTTTAAATGATTACTGAACATCGCCGCCCCAATCCCCACGCTTGTCGAACCCTGCGATAAAAACGATTCAATCTCCCCATGATGCCGAGCCATAAACTCCGCCTCCGCATCACTCATCGGCGCCAACGCCGCATCAACTTTCTGCGCCGCCTCCATCAGCAACGCCTATTCCCGAGTGCATTGCGTATTACGTGGATCGCTGAGGACGATCAGTTGCCCAGGTTTGGCGTATTGACTGAGTGCGGATTGAGGCTGCGAAATTTCTCCAGCACGGCCGGATCTGGCTGCGGGAACAGTGTGGATTCCAGCGCAGACCGCGACATTCCCTGTTCAACAATATGAAAGCCCGGCTCAGCGCCCGAAAGCGCCGGCCGGGCTGAGGACTTTGGGGGTTGCGACAACGTGTCGGGCGCCGGGCAGAGGCCATTCTTGCAGCGCTCGCACTCTTCGCAGAACGGTGCATCGCTATTCAGGCTCATGATCTGTGCCGGCGTGAGGATGGCGGAGGGCGCTGCCGCCAGTTTCTCCGGCAATCCCGGCACAATCGGTGCCGCACTCATCGCCGCCATCGGCGCACCACCGACCTGAATCGGCACGCTGCTGAAGATCCCGCCGGGGCCGATGTTGATCCACTGCCCACCCGCCTGAATCGTCGCGCTCGCACCGCCATCGATGACCACTTGTTGCCCGGCGCTGACGTGGAACTGTCCGCTGGCGCTGGTTGCCTGATTGCTCACCCGAATGTGCCGATCGCCAACAACCGTCAAATGGTCGTCCCTCTTCACTTCGGCCTGGCGCTGGCCGTGGGTGATGCGCTGTTCGTCCGCCTTCAGCTCATGCTTTGCGGTGCCGGTGACGACGATGCTGCGCTGATTGTCGACCTGCACCTGTTGGTCGTGTAGTACATGCTGGGTCCAGTTGCGCTGGGCGCGCAGGTAGATTTCCTCGGCACCTTTTTTGTCCTCGATACGCAGTTCGTTGTAACCGCCGCCACCGGGGCTGCTCTGGCTGCGGAAGATGCTGCGGGTCTGGTCGGCCGGCAAATCCAGCGGCACTGGCGTCGCGGCGTTCGGCAAACAACCCATGACCAAGGGTTTGTCGGCATCGGCGTCGATGAACCCGACCAGCACCTCCATGCCGACCCGTGGGATCAGCACGCTGCCGTAATGGTCATGCGCCCACCCCGTAGCGACACGCAGCCAGCAACTGGAGTGCTCGTTGAGTTCGCCGTCACGATCCCAGGCCAGTTGCACCTTGACCCGGCCGTACTCGTCGCAGTGGATTTCCGTGTCTTTCGGCCCAGTGACCACCGCTGGTTGATAGCCGAGCATCCGTGGTTTTTCCGGGCCAAGGGCCGGGCGGAAGAACACATCCCACGGCGTGGCGAGAAAGGTATTACGGTAGCCCTGGAATGTTTCCCCATCACTGGTCACCGATTCCTCCAGCACTTGCGGCTGTCGCCCACAGTGCTCGATGGCGGTGAGCAGCCACAGATCATTCCAGTCCTGGCGCGGGTGCTCGGTCAGTTGCAGGAAATATCCACACACCAGCGAGGATTCATCGCTGATGCCTTCGGCCTGACGGTAGTCGGCGACATGTCGCTCAAGCGCACGTTGTGCCAGGTCCTTGCCAGTTTCACGATCGTTGAATTGACCGGGGAAGTGATAGTCCTCCAGCACTGGGCGCTGCTCGCTTTCACTACGGCTTTGCAGTTGCACGCGCGGCTTTTCAAAGTTGTAGTCACGCAGGGTAACCACGCTGGTACGGGTCTCCACGCGCACGTTGAAACGCTGGATCGCCGGCGCGCCTGCCGCCATGCCGCTGCCCGGCAGGTACAACGTCGGCGTTGCCAGACGCGGGAACACCGTTTGATCGTCGCCGAACACCAATACGTGGCCTTCGGGACTGTGCTGAAAGTGGTAATGAATGCCGACCTCGGCACACAGGCGCTGGATGAACGCCAGATCGCTCTCGGCGTACTGCACGCAATATTCACGCACCGGGTAGTCGCTGCCGAGGCGGAACTCGAACGCATCGCGCAGGATCGCGTGATCCTTGAGGATCCGCGCAACGATCTGCGGCACCGTTTGATGCTGGAAGATCCGCTGATTGATGCGGTGCCCGAGGTACGTCAGACGCGGGACCAGGCTCAAGTGATAGCGAGTCAGACGTTTCCCGGAGTCGCCCTGCCCGACCTGATAAATCTGACCGTGAACACCGGAACCGTCCGCGTCAAAACTCAGAAACGCCTGACGGTGCAGCAGGCTTTCGAGGTCCAGATCGGGCCGTTCACTGACCAGTTCCAGTTCGAAACGATAGGGTTGGCTGATGGCTTCCTTGCCCGTGAACTCAAGGACCTTGAGGTCAAGTTGGGCGCCTTCGAGGGTCAACGTGAAACGCGGTTGATTGGCAGGCGCGAACATCCGATGTGTCTCTGCAGAATGAGGGCGGGCGATTCTGCATGAGGGACAAGGAGGGTTGGGTGAGTGACGGGAAAATCAGATTTTCCCTACTTTTTCTGTCGAAAAAGCCTTCGAATATCGGCGCATCCAACTACAGACACAGCCCTCAAAACCACCACCACTTGTAGGAGTGAGCCTGCTCGCGATAGCGGCATATCTGTTAAAAGAATGCTGACTGGTACTCCGCTATCGCGAGCAGGCTCACTCCTACAGGGGTTTGTGGTGAATCAGAGAAATCACAGGCACAAAAAAACGGCCCGCCTCCTTTCGGAGACGGGCCGTTTTTTGTGAGCCGAAGCTCAATGCATCACTTGTTCAGGTGGAAATCTTTTTCCGCCGCTTCGAAGCGCTGCACCATGCCAGTGGTTGGCGAGCCGAACTTGCTGACGATGTAGATCGCCAGGCTGGCGAAGATGAAGCCCGGGATGATTTCGTACAGACCCATCACTTCCCAATGTTTCCACGCCACAACGGTGATCGCACCGACAAGGATACCGGCCAGTGCGCCATCGCGAGTCATGCCTTTCCAGACGACCGAGATCAGCACCACCGGACCGAACGCAGCACCGAAACCGGCCCACGCGTAGCTGACCAGACCCAGCACATGGTTTTTCGGGTTGGCTGCCAGTGCGATGGCGATCAGCGCGACCACCAACACCATGGCGCGACCGATCCAGACCAGTTCTTTCTGAGAAGCTGTCTTGCGGATGAACGCTTTGTAGAAGTCTTCAGTCAGGGCGCTCGAGCACACCAGCAACTGGCAGCTCAGGGTGCTCATCACTGCAGCCAGAATGGCCGACAGCAGAACACCGGCAATCCATGGGTTGAACAGCAGTTTGGCCAGTTCGATGAAGACGCGCTCGTGGTTTTCAGTCACCGGACCTGCAACTTCCGGGTGTGCCGAGAAGTAGGCAATACCGAAGAAGCCCACAGCCACGGTGCCGCCCAGGCACAGGATCATCCAGGTCATGGAGATGCGACGGGCATTGGCAATCGACTTCACCGAGTCAGCCGCCATGAAACGCGCCAGGATGTGCGGTTGACCGAAGTAGCCCAAGCCCCAGCCCATCAGCGAAATGACGCCAATGAAAGTGGTGCCCTTGAGCATGTCAAAGTTGCTTGGGTCCTGTGCTTCGATCGCCAGGAACGTGGTGTCGACGCCGCCAGTGGCCAACAGGACGATGATCGGCGTAAGGATCAGCGCGAAAATCATCAGGGTGGCTTGTACGGTGTCGGTCCAGCTCACTGCGAGGAAACCGCCGACGAAGGTGTAGGCAATCGTCGCCGCAGCACCGGCCCACAGCGCCGTCTCGTAGGACATGCCGAAGGTGCTTTCGAACAGACGGGCACCGGCCACGATCCCAGATGCGCAATAAACGGTGAAAAACACCAGAATCACGATCGCCGAAATGATGCGCAGCAGGCCGCTTTTGTCTTCGAAACGGCTGGAAAAGTAATCCGGCAGCGTCAGGGCGTCACCGTTGTGCTCGGTCTGCACGCGCAGACGACCGGCGACGAACAGCCAGTTCAGGTAGGCACCGACGATCAGGCCGATGGCGATCCAGCTTTCGGACAGGCCGGACATGTAGATGGCACCCGGCAGGCCCATCAGCAACCAGCCGCTCATGTCGGAAGCACCGGCAGACAGAGCCGTCACGACGCTGCCGAGGCTGCGGCCGCCAAGAATGTAGTCGGAGAGGTTGTTGGTGGAGCGATAGGCCATGAAGCCGATCAGCACCATTGCTGCGATGTAGATCACGAACGTGATCAGTGTTGGATTGCTTACGCTCATTAAGTTACGCCCTGGCTTTGTTTTTATGTAGCAGCGGTGATGAATCGCACACAAACGACGACGTTTGGCAGACGAATCGGGATCCCGCGCATTTAGGACTGATGTTTCCCCAGGAAAGCCACCAGCCGATGCATCGGGTATTCCCGGTTGCACCTTGGGCGCGAATGCTATGCAACAAAGTAAAATAGGTGCAACCAGTTTCTCGAGAATAAGTTGCACCTAGTCGGATATACCCACAAATAAGCGTTTTTTGCTCCCTTTTAACGCAGTCAGAACGCTTTGCTAGAAGCAAACGCACCAAGCAAGTGCTGCACTCGAGTACCAGAAAATAATTCCTGATGAGGCGTTTATTTTTCCGACAAAAAAGGGTTGCACCCGGTTGCACCTCTTTCGGCGCACGGCTAATCTTGCCGCCAGCTGATGCCACGCAACTGTGGCAACCATGAGGATAAAAATATGGCTACCACCACCCTTGGGGTCAAACTCGATGACCCGACCCGCGAGCGCCTGAAGGCTGCCGCGACCTCGATTGATCGCACACCGCACTGGCTGATCAAGCAGGCAATTTTCAATTACCTGGAAAAACTCGAGGGTGGTGCAACCCTGACCGAGCTGAACGGTTTGACCGCCAAGGACAGCGATGACGCCGGCGAAGTCCACACCGATCACGCCCATCAGTGTTTCCTCGAATTCGCTGAAAGCATCCTGCCGCAATCGGTGCTGCGTGCTTCGATCACTGCCGCTTACCGCCGCCCTGAGCCGGAAGTGGTGCCGATGCTGATCGAACAGGCGCGCCTGCCGGCACCGATGGCCGAAGCCACCAACAAACTCGCCGCGACCATCGCGGAAAAACTGCGTAACCAGAAAAGTGCCGGCGGTCGTGCAGGCATTGTTCAGGGTCTGCTGCAGGAATTCTCCCTGTCGTCTCAGGAAGGCGTAGCCCTGATGTGCCTGGCCGAAGCGCTGCTGCGTATCCCGGACAAAGGCACTCGTGATGCGCTGATCCGCGACAAGATCAGCACCGGCAACTGGCACCCGCATTTGGGCAACAGCCCTTCGCTGTTCGTCAACGCGGCCACTTGGGGCCTGCTGCTGACCGGCAAACTGGTGTCGACCCACAACGAAGCCGGCCTGACGTCGTCGCTGAGCCGCATCATCGGCAAGAGCGGCGAGCCGATGATCCGCAAGGGTGTCGACATGGCCATGCGCCTGATGGGCGAGCAGTTCGTCACCGGCGAAACCATCGCCGAAGCGCTGGCCAACGCGAGCAAGTTCGAAGCCAAGGGCTTCCGCTATTCCTACGACATGCTCGGTGAAGCGGCACTGACCGAGCACGACGCGCAGAAGTACCTGGCGTCGTACGAACAAGCCATCCACTCGATCGGCAAAGCCTCCCACGGCCGTGGGATTTATGAAGGCCCGGGCATTTCCATCAAGCTGTCGGCACTGCACCCGCGTTACAGCCGTGCGCAGTACGAGCGGGTGATGGACGAGCTGTACCCGCGCCTGCTGTCGCTGACCCTGCTGGCCAAGCAATACGACATCGGCCTGAACATCGACGCCGAAGAAGCCGACCGTCTCGAACTGTCGCTGGATCTGCTCGAGCGCCTGTGCTTCGAGCCGCAACTGACCGGCTGGAACGGCATCGGTTTCGTGATCCAGGCTTACCAGAAGCGTTGCCCGTACGTGATCGACTACGTGATCGACCTGGCTCGTCGCAGCCGTCATCGCCTGATGATCCGCCTGGTAAAAGGCGCGTACTGGGACAGCGAAATCAAACGCGCCCAGGTCGAAGGCCTGGAAGGCTATCCGGTCTACACCCGCAAGGTGTACACCGACGTTTCCTACATCGCTTGCGCGCGCAAACTGCTGTCGGTGCCGGAAGTCATCTACCCGCAGTTCGCCACGCATAACGCCCACACCCTGTCGGCGATTTACCACATTGCCGGTCAGAACTATTACCCGGGGCAGTACGAATTCCAGTGCCTGCACGGCATGGGCGAACCGCTCTACGAGCAGGTTGTCGGCAAAGTTTCCGAAGGCAAGCTGAACCGTCCGTGCCGTGTGTACGCACCGGTCGGCACCCACGAAACCCTGCTGGCGTACCTCGTGCGTCGTCTGCTGGAAAACGGCGCGAACACCTCGTTCGTCAACCGCATCGCCGACCAGTCGATTTCGATCCAGGAGCTGGTGGCCGATCCGGTGGCTCAGATCGAGCAGATGGCGACCGTGGAAGGTGGTTTCGGCCTGCCGCACCCACGCATTCCGTTGCCGCGTGACCTGTACGGTTCCGAGCGCGCCAACTCCTCGGGCATCGACATGGCCAACGAACACCGTCTGGCCTCGCTGTCCTGCGCCCTGCTCGCCACCGCGCACAACAACTGGAAAGCCGCACCGATGCTCGGTTGCGCCTCCAGCAACGAAGCCCCGGCCCCGGTGCTGAACCCGGCCGATCACCGCGATGTGGTCGGTCACGTGCAGGAAGCCACCGTCGCAGACGTCGACAACGCGATCCAGTGCGCCCTGAACGCCGCGCCGATCTGGCAGGCTACCCCGCCCGCCGAGCGCGCCGCGATTCTGGAACGCGCCGCGGACTTGATGGAAGGCGAGATCCAGCCGCTGATGGGCCTGCTGGCCCGTGAAGCCGGCAAGACCTTCGCCAACGCCATCGCCGAAGTCCGTGAAGCGGTCGACTTCCTGCGTTACTACGCGGTGCAGGCGCGCAACGATTTCAGCAACGACGCCCACCGCCCACTGGGCCCGGTGGTGTGCATCAGCCCGTGGAACTTCCCGCTGGCCATCTTCAGCGGCCAGGTCGCTGCCGCACTGGCTGCCGGTAACCCGGTACTGGCCAAACCGGCTGAGCAAACGCCGCTGGTTGCCGCGCAAGCCGTGCGCCTGCTGCTTGAAGCAGGTATTCCGGAAGGCGTACTGCAACTGCTGCCGGGTCGCGGTGAAACCGTCGGTGCCGGTCTGGTCGGTGATGAGCGCGTCAAAGGCGTGATGTTCACCGGTTCCACCGAAGTCGCGCGTCTGTTGCAGCGCAACATCGCTGGCCGTCTCGACAGCCAGGGCCGTCCGATTCCGCTGATCGCCGAAACCGGTGGCCAGAACGCGATGATCGTCGATTCTTCGGCCCTGACCGAACAAGTCGTGATCGACGTGGTGTCCTCGGCGTTCGACAGCGCCGGTCAGCGTTGCTCGGCTCTGCGTGTGCTGTGCCTGCAGGAAGATTCTGCTGATCGCGTCATCGAAATGCTCAAAGGTGCCATGGCTGAAAGCCGTCTCGGCAATCCTGAGCGCCTGTCCGTGGACATCGGCCCGGTGATCGACGCCGAAGCCAAGGCTGGCATCGACAAGCACATCCAGGGCATGCGCGATAAAGGTCGCAACGTGTACCAGGTGGCGATCGCCGACACTGAAGAAGTCAAACGCGGCACCTTCGTCATGCCGACCCTGATCGAACTGGAAAGCTTTGACGAGCTGCAGCGCGAGATTTTCGGCCCAGTGCTGCACGTGGTTCGTTACAAGCGCAAAGAGATCGATCAACTGATCGCTCAGATCAACGCTTCCGGCTACGGCCTGACCCTCGGCGTGCACACCCGGATCGACGAAACCATCGCCAAGGTGATCGACAACGTCAACGCCGGTAACGTCTACGTCAACCGCAACATCGTCGGTGCCGTGGTCGGCGTGCAGCCATTCGGCGGCGAAGGCCTGTCGGGTACTGGCCCGAAAGCCGGTGGCCCGCTGTACCTGTACCGCCTGCTGTCGACCCGTCCGGCCGATGCGATCGAACAATCCTTCGCTCGCGGTGATGCTGTCGTCGCCCCGGACGTGCGTCTGCGTGATGCCATGAGCAAACCGCTGAACGCCTTCAAAGCCTGGGCCGAGAGCAACAAATACGCCGATCTGAGCGCCCTGTGCGTGCAGTACGCCGCCCAGTCGCAAAGCGGTATCACCCGCGTGCTGGCCGGCCCGACCGGCGAGAAGAACAGCTACGCGATCCTGCCGCGCGAGCACGTGCTTTGCCTGGCGGACGTCGAAGGCGATCTGCTGACCCAACTGGCGGCGGTATTGGCTGTCGGCGGTTCGGCAGTGTGGCCGGAGTCCGACATCAGCAAGGCGTTGTTCGCACGACTGCCGAAGGACGTTCAGGCGCGGATCAAGCTGATCGCCGACTGGAACAAGGACGAAGTGGTGTTCGATGCAGTCCTGCACCACGGTCATTCCGATCAGCTGCGCGGCGTCTGCCAGCAGATCGCCAAGCGTGGCGGTGCAATCGTTGGCGTTCAGGGCTTGTCCCAGGGCGAAACCAACATTGCGCTGGAGCGTCTGGTGATCGAGCGGGCGTTGAGCGTTAACACGGCTGCGGCGGGTGGTAACGCCAGCCTGATGACCATCGGTTAATACCGATAATCGGGCCGCCGCAATGGCCGCCCGGTACGCAATACCCCTGTGGGAGCGGGCTTGCTCGCGAACGCGGTCGATCAGTCGACATCAATGTTGCCTGACACACCGCATTCGCGAGCAAGCCCGCTCCCACATTTGATTAGTGGCACCCCCGCCTCTCCATCACTCCCATCAATCATCCTGTTCAGCCTTTATTCGCACGCCTAGACTCGGCCCAACCCCAAATTTCAGGTAGGCCGCCATGTCCGAGACGCTGCTCAGTTCCCGCAATCTGGCTTTCGAGCTGTATGAAGTCCTCGATGCCGAAGGCCTGACCCGGCGTGAGCGCTTTTGCGAGCACAATCGCGAAACCTTCGACGCCGCCATCGGCACCGCGCGCAGCATCGCCGAGAAATACTTCGCGCCGCACAATCGCAAGGGCGACGAGAACGAGCCGCGCTACGAGAACGGCCAGGCGGTTCTGATTCCGGAAGTGAAGCCGGCCGTGGATGCTTTCCTCGAAGCCGGCTTCCTCAACGCCGCGAGAAGTTTCGAGGCTGGTGGCATGCAATTGCCGACGCTGCTGTCGCAAGCGTGCTTTGCGCACTTTCAATCGGCGAACGCGGCAACCACTTCGTACCCGTTCCTGACCATGGGCGCGGCCAACCTGATCGAAAGCTTCGGCACTGACGAGCAGAAACAGCGCTTCCTGCAGCCGATGATCGACGGCCGTTTCTTCGGCACCATGGCCCTGACCGAACCGCATGCCGGCTCTTCGCTGTCGGATATCAGGACTCGCGCGGAACCTGCGTCCGACGGCACTTATCGGCTCAAGGGCAACAAGATCTTCATTTCTGGCGGCGATCACCCGCTGTCGGAAAACATCGTGCACATGGTGCTGGCCAAGCTGCCCGACGCACCACCGGGGGTGAAGGGCATTTCGCTGTTCATCGTGCCGAAATTCCTGGTCAACGATGACGGCAGCCTCGGCGCGCGCAACGATGTGCTGCTGGCCGGGCTGTTCCACAAGATGGGCTGGCGCGGTACCACGTCCACCGCACTGAACTTCGGCGATAACGGCGAGTGTGTCGGCTATCTGGTGGGCAAGCCGCATCATGGGCTGAGCTACATGTTCCAGATGATGAACGAAGCGCGGATCGGCGTCGGTATGGGCGCGGTGATGCTCGGTTATGCCGGGTATCTGTATTCGCTGGAGTACGCTCGCGAACGTCCGCAAGGTCGTGTGCCGGACAGCAAGGACCCGAGCACAGCGCCGGTGGCGATCATTCAGCACGCGGATGTCAGACGCATGCTGCTGACGCAAAAATCCTACGTCGAAGGGGCGTTTGACCTCGGTCTGTACGCGGCGCGGCTGTTCGATGACACCACCACGCTGGCAACCGAAGCCGAGCGCAAACAGGCCCACGAGTTGCTGGATCTGCTGACGCCGATCGTCAAATCGTGGCCATCGGAGTTCTGCCTGAAGGCCAACGAACTGGCGATCCAGATTCTCGGCGGTCACGGCTACACCCGCGAATACCCGGTGGAGCAGTATTACCGTGACAACCGCCTGAATCCGATCCACGAAGGCACCCACGGCATTCAGTCGCTGGACTTGCTCGGACGCAAACTGGCGCAGAACGGCGGCGCGGGGCTCAAGCAACTGATCCGCCTGATCGCCAACACCGCCGAGCGCGCGACCGCGCACGAATCACTCACCGAGTTGCGTGAGCCGCTGGAGAAACTGGTGGCGCGTCTGCAAGTCGTGACCATTGGGCTGTTGACTGATCTGGCGCAGGGCAAGGTCAACAGCAGCCTGGCGAATTCGGCGCTGTACCTGAAGGTGTTCGGGCACACGGTGATTGGCTGGCGCTGGCTGGAGCAGGCGATTCGCGCCGAAGAAGGATTAGCCAATGGCAATGCGGCGGATGCCGACTTCTATAAGGGCAAGTTGCAGGCGGCGCGGTATTTCCTGACGTGGGAAGTGCCGGCTTGTCACCATGAACTGGCGTTGCTGGAGGCGCGGGATGATACGTGCCTGGCGATGCAGGATGCGTGGTTCTGATCAAGCCGTTGAGTTACCCACTCACACTTAAAACATTTGCGCACCTGTCAGGCTTTACAGGTGTGCAAATCAGGATCTGGCGATAGGCTGTTTTCGCCTGACATGTAGTTTGCCCGGCAAGTATGGAATTGAAGTACACCTTCCACTCCGAGAGGCAGACACATCATGAGCAGCAAAACGCTCGAAGAACGATCCATCAAGCTTCCGGGGATTGTGACCGAGGACTACTGCATTCTCGCTTCCACCTCAGCCACGTCTCTGCGCAACGGTACGGTCTGGACGAATAAGGATTCAACCGTATCCACTGTCATCAGCAAAAATCATCAACGATTATCGGATGAACAGAGCCTGATCAGTATCGTAATGGCTCCAGGCGATAACGAGCTTGGTACTACAACTACCGCAACGGCAATGTTTGAAGTGACTTCTGTGGGCGATCACTATTTATCGACACATCGCGTCACCTTCAAGGACTTCACCCACACGCAAGACAATCAATGGAATGCTACGGTGTACGGCACGCCACTGCTTAATGACACGTCAGAATCGTTAATCGACCCCTATGTCATGCTCAGCGAATATCAGTTTTTCATGGCGGCCAGAGTCAATGACAACGTGAAAGATGAGGGCAGCCAGGAGCGCGTCAGCAAAAAAACCTACACAAAGTTAGCCAACAATCTTTACATCAATGAAATTGTGACCCCTTATAAGACCTATCCCAACTCCCAGTCTTTCAACAACGACGACATGTTCAGAACATTGGCGTCAGACGATCTCTACGTTGATGAGTCAGCAGAGTGGTTGGTCAAGGAGAAACTGGTTTACTACTTGCTTACCTTGGGCGGAATCGACTTTTACGGTAGAGAACTCCGCCTGATAAAAGCTGCGCGATAATTCGCCCGACGCGCCTCAGCCGGCGCGTCGAACCGAAAAAAAACGCTATCAATTTAATCGAAACCCACCCATCTGCCGCGCCAGATCATCCGCCAGTCTCTGCAACATCTGGCAGTCTTCGCGACAAGCCCTGACCTCCCCCGCCGTCGCCCGCGCCAGGTCGGAAATCCCCTGCACATTGCGGTTGATCTCTTCAGTCACCGCCGACTGCTCTTCCGTCGCCGTCGCCACCTGATGATTCATGTCGCTGATGCGCTCGACCTGCCCGGTAATGGCCGTCAATGAAGCGCCAGTACGCTGGCTCGACTCAACCCCGGTCCCCGTCGCGGCCTGACCGGTACGCATCGACGACACGGCGTTTTCTGCGCCCTGCTTGAGGCTGCCGATCATCTGCTGAATCTCGTCGGTGGACGCTTGGGTCCTGCGCGCCAAGGTGCGCACTTCATCGGCCACCACAGCGAACCCGCGCCCCATGTCCCCGGCCCGCGCCGCTTCGATGGCGGCGTTGAGTGCCAGCAGGTTGGTCTGCTCGGACACCCCGCGAATCACCGCCAGCACCGAGTCGATTGATGCCACCTGATGCGCCAACTCACCGACCGCGCCAGCCGCCACGCCAATCTCATCGGACATGCTTTCGATATGACGGATCGAGCCACCGACCACTTCCCGCGCCTGCAGCGCTTCGTCCCGTGCGGTTTGTGAGGCAAGTGCGGCGTTGCCGGCGTTCTGTGCGATCTCCTGCACGGTCAGGCCCATTTCATGCACCGCCGTGGCGACCATATCGGTCATTTCCTGCTGACGGCCGGAACGCTCGGCGGTGTTTTCCACCACTCTGGCCACTTGGCCGACAGCGGTGCGCAGACGTTCGCTGGTGGTCAGCACCTCACCGATCATCCCGCGCTGGCTGTCGAGGAATCGGTTAAAGCCCCGGGCCAGATCGCCCAGCTCATCGGCGCGGCTGGAATCTAACCGATGGGTCAAATCTCCACCGCCGCTACCGATTGCTACCAGCGCGGCTGTTACCTGACGAATCGGCCGCACCAAACCTTGCGCCAGCCACACCACCAAGGCGAGGCACACCAGCGCCACCGCCAGACCGATGCCACCACTCATCCACATCGCTTTGCGGGCTTCGGCATAGATCTGCGACTGCGGCACTTCGGCCACCAGGGTCCAGCCAAGATCGCGCAACGGCAGGCTGAAGACGAGGAAGTCTTCGCCGTCCCTTTGGAAGCTGCTGTTCACGGCAACTTTTTGACCCAAGACGTTTTGCGCAGCGCTGGCGCCGATCTGCTCGCTCAAGGTGCGCTTGCCGCTGTATTGCGCTTCAGGATGAACCTGGATCAAACCGTCAGAACGCACGAGATAGACCTTGCCGCGCTCACCGAAGCTGAAGTTGTGGATCAGCTCCGACAGCTCTTTCATGCTCAGGCCAAGCCCTGCCACGCCGACCACTTTGCCCGCCTGCTCGACCTTCAGATCGATGAACAGCGCCAATTCTCCGGTAGCACCGTCGTTGTCGATATTCAGGGTGCGGGGCTGGTTGCTGTCGAGGAAGGAATAGAACCAGGCATCGGCCGGCTTGGCGCGGCTGAGAGTGCGGTCCAGGCCTTTTTCGGTGACGTAGTGATTGGATTCGGCGCCGATGATCAATGCGGTGAAGGCTTTATGTTCGGCGCGGATACCTTCCAGATACTGCGCGAAGGCCGCCGTTTTTCCGCTGTCTTCACCCGAGGCCAGCCAGTCGCGCACCATCGTGTTGCTGGCGATGTCCTTGGCGGCGGTCAGTGGCTGAACGAGGATGCGTTCGATGTCATTGCGCGTCGCTTCGATGCTCGACGGCAGCGCTTGTTCGACCAGATAGCTCTGGGCGAGGCGGTTGACCACCAGGGTATAAATGCCAACCACGATCAGGATGCTGAACAGCAGGGCGGTGCCCATGCTGAGAATCAGCTGCCATTGAATACTGCGTCGCCACAACTGCATGGAGCACCCCCAAAGAATAAGTGGCCGAAACAATGCAACAGCCGTGCCGATTGTATACAACTCAATCGACAATCTATTCTTTGGTTGTGCGCAACCCCATCAACCCTGATTGATGGTCTTGGCGATGGTTTCGACCGTGGCGCTGACTTGCTCTTGGTAACGGTCGAGTTCTTCCTGGTGCTGCTTCTTCATTTCGATCTGCTGCGAGCACAGATTCATGGCTGCCAGCACCAGCAAGCGGTCACCGATCAGCGTCGGGTATTTGCGTTTGGTGTCGGCCAGTGCGGCCTTGAGCATCAGTGCGGCGTCCAGCAGGGTCTGTTCTTCCCCGGCCGGTGCCTTGATCGAATAGTCCTCCCCGAGAATGGAGATGACTTTTACCCCTGCGGTGCCGTGGTTCATGCGCTGACAGGACCTGCGTTGACGCGATCAACCAGGGCCTGGATGCGCGCTGCGGTGGCGCCGTGCTTCTCTTCCTGTTCCATCAGGCTCAGTTGCAGGCTTTCGTTTTCATCCTTGGCCTGGGCCAGTTCCGTGGACAGGGTCTGGTTGGTTTGCGTGAGGGTCTGGTTCTGTTGCACCAGGTCGCTGACGAGCTGTTCCAATTGGCTGAGGGATGCTTCCAACATTTTGATCTTCCAGGCGTTTTTCAAAGGGCGCGTACGATAAAGAAAAGTCACTGCGGATGCCAGGGTTAAACCGGCGCAAGGCCTTGATTTTCCTGGCGGCCGACCGTTCTTGCGAGTTTTAAAGACTGCGATCTGCCGATCTGGTTCCTGCACTTCGTCGCCCAGGCCCTTATGCGACAAATACGCACACTGCCTCAAGACTTTAGTCGTATGACCGATAAGTCATCCATACAGCAGTCTCAGCCCGCATGGATGCGGCCCTTTTTGGTATCACGCCATGTCCCTTCGCAATATGAATATCGCCCCCCGGGCGTTCACCGGTTTCGCCCTGATCGGCGGCCTGATGCTGATCCTCGGCGTGTTCGCCTTGAACCAGATGAGCAAAATCCGCGGCGCTGCCGAGAACATCACCACCAGCAGTGTGCCGAGCATCAAGAACCTCGACGAGTTCACGCAACTGACCCTGCGCCTGCGGGTGCTGTCGTACCGTTTGCTGGTCAACCGTGAAGCGGACGTGCAGCAGAAAACCGTCGAGCTGCTGGAGATGCGCAACCAGCAGATCCGCGCCGCCCAAACCGCCTATGAGCCGCTGATCGTCAGCCCGCAGGAGCGCGCCGCGTACGATCAGTACGTGCAGTTGCTCGGCCAGTACCGCCAGATCGAAGACCGGATGAAAAGCCTGTCGCGCAACAATCAGGTGGACGAGTTGCGCAACCTGCTGAACACCCAGTTGCTCGACAACTCCGAGGCGATGAACAGCGTGCTCAACCGCCTGATGCAAATCAATGGCCAGCAGATCAGCGAAACCAACCAACAGGCCGCCGAGCAATACTCCTCGGCATTCAATCTGGTGGTCACCCTGCTGGTCGTCGCCACTGGCCTGACGTTCCTGTTCGCCTGGCTGCTGACCCTCAGCATCACCAAGCCGATCTCGAAAGCGCTGGACGCGGCGGAAACCATTGCCGAAGGCAACCTGACCCAGCCGATCCACGTTGACGGCACCGACGAAGCCGGGCGCCTGCTGGCGGCCATGGCCAAGATGCAATCGAAACTGCGCGACACCCTGCAGCGCATCTCCGGCTCCGCCACCCAGCTGGCTTCCGCTGCCGAAGAGCTGAACAGCGTCACCGACGAAAGCGCCCGTGGCCTGACCCAGCAGAACAACGAAATCGAACAGGCCGCCACCGCCGTCAACGAAATGACCAGTGCCGTGGAAGAAGTCGCACGCAATGCGGTAAGCACTTCGGAAGCCTCGAAGAACGCCACCACTTCGGCGGGCGACGGCCGTGACCTGGTACAGGAAACCGTCAGCGCCATCGAACGCATGAGCGCCGATGTGCAGAGCACTGCGACCCTGATCGGTGATCTGGCGAACGAATCCCGTGACATCGGCAAGGTGCTAGACGTGATTCGCGGCCTGGCCGATCAGACCAACCTGCTGGCCCTCAACGCAGCTATCGAAGCGGCACGTGCCGGTGAAGCCGGGCGCGGTTTTGCCGTGGTGGCGGACGAAGTCCGTGCCCTGGCACACCGCACCCAGCAGTCGACCAGCGAAATCGAGCGGATGATCGGCAGCATCCAGAGCGGCACCGAACACGCCGTGGATTCGATGCGCAACAGCACCGAGCGCGCCGAATCGACGCTGAACATCGCCCGTGGCGCCGGTCTGTCGCTGGACACCATCAACACCGCGATCGTTGAAATCAACGAGCGCAACCTGGTGATCGCCAGCGCTGCCGAAGAGCAGGCACAAGTGGCCCGCGAAGTGGATCGCAACCTGGTGAACATTCGCGACCTGTCGGTGCAGTCGGCCACCGGCGCGAATCAGACCAGTGCGGCGAGCAACGAGCTGTCGCGCCTGGCGCTGGATCTGAACAATATGGTTGGGCGGTTCAGCCTTTGATCTAAAAGCAAGATCAAGAGCGCCCCATCACCCCAACCCTCTCCCCCTAAAGGGGGCGAGGGGGAAAGGGAGCAGATCTTCGTGCTTTTCAAAACCTGAGTTCGACTCGCTATTTCAGGTCGATGTAACTCGAGAGAGCCACTCGGTCAGTCCCCTCCGCCTCCGGGAGAGGGCCAGGGTGAGGGCAGCGATCTCAAGCCGAACCCAAATCTGCATCCCCCACTGAAAAACCTTTTTGACAGCATCACATTTCAACAGGTTAGAATCGCTGGCACGCAGACTGCATGGTCAGTTTGTGCCCGTCTTTACGCTTCTGGAGTACTGCCTTTGAATGCGACGACCATCAACAGCCTGTTCTTGATCGGCGCGTTGCTGGTAGGTGCGAGCATTCTTGTCAGCTCACTTTCTTCCCGTCTCGGCATCCCCATTCTGGTGATCATTCTCGCGGTTGGCATGACCGCCGGGGTCGATGGCGGCGGGATCATTTTCGATAACTATCCCACGGCCTACCTGGTCGGCAACCTCGCACTCGCAGTGATCCTGCTCGACGGTGGCTTGCGCACCCGGGTCTCGAGTTTCCGCGTGGCCTTGTGGCCGGCGCTGTCGCTGGCGACGGTCGGGGTGCTGATCACCACCGGGCTGACCGGCATGGCCGCTGCGTGGCTGTTCGACCTGAACCTGATCCAGGGCCTGCTGATCGGCGCTATCGTCGGCTCCACCGACGCCGCAGCAGTGTTCTCGCTGCTCGGCGGCAAAGGCCTCAACGAACGGGTGACCGCCAGCCTGGAAATCGAGTCCGGCAGCAACGACCCGATGGCGGTGTTCCTCACCGTGACCCTGATCGACATGCTCGCCAGCGGCCAGACCGGCCTGCACTGGAGCCTGTTGACCCACCTGATCCGCGAGTTCGGCATCGGCGGCGTGATCGGTCTGGGCGGCGGCTGGCTGATGCTGCAACTGGTCAACCGGATCAACCTTGCCACCGGCCTCTATCCGATTCTGGTGATCGCCGGCGGCCTGGTGGTGTTCGCCCTGACCAATGCCCTGCACGGCAGCGGCTTCCTCGCCGTTTACCTGTGCGGTCTGGTGATCGGCAACCGTCCGGTGCGCAGTCGTCACGGCATCCTGCACATGCTCGACGGCATGGCGTGGCTGGCACAGATCGGCATGTTCCTCGTGCTGGGGCTGCTGGTCACCCCGCATGACCTGCTGCCGATCGCCCTGCCCGCCCTCGGCCTGGCACTGTGGATGATTCTGTTCGCCCGGCCGCTGTCGGTGATTGTCGGCCTGCTGCCGTTCAAGGCATTCCATGGCCGCGAGAAGGCGTTTATTTCCTGGGTCGGATTGCGCGGCGCGGTGCCGATCATTCTGGCGGTGTTCCCACTGATGGCCGGGCTGCCGAATGCGCAGCTGTACTTCAACCTTGCGTTCTTCATCGTGCTGGTGTCGCTGTTGGTGCAGGGCACGAGCCTGCCATGGGTCGCCAGACTGTTGAAGGTAACGGTGCCGCCAGAGCCGGCGCCGATCTCCCGTTCCGCGCTGGAAGTGCACATCACCAGTGAGTGGGAACTGTTCGTCTACAAGCTCGGCGCGGAGAAATGGTGCATCGGTTCGCCCCTGCGTGAACTGAAAATGCCCGAAGGCACGCGCATCGCCGCCCTGTTTCGCGGTCAGCAACTGCTCCATCCGTCGGGTAGTACGGTGCTGGAAGTCGATGATTTGCTGTGTGTTATCGGCCATGAACACAACCTGCCGGCCCTCGGCAAACTGTTCAGCCAGGCGCCGCAACGCGGTCTGGATCTGCGCTTCTTCGGCGACTTCGTACTCGAAGGAGACGCCCAGCTTAAAGCGGTTGCAGCGCTTTACGGGTTGCCTGCCGAGGGCATCGATCCGGACATGACCCTGGGTGCGTTCATTGCCCACAAGGTCGGTGGTGCACCGATCGTTGGCGACCAGGTAGAGTGGAACAACACCCACTGGACGGTCGCGGTCATGGACGGGAACAAGATCGGCAAAGTGGGCGTCAGATTCCCCGAAGGAAGTCGCCCGGGCCCCGGGCTCTTCCTCTAAACTGCGTCCACTATCACTTGCTTGACCGGTCTCTATGCCTACCCTGCGCTCCTTCTTTTTCGCGGCCCTGCTGGGCCTGAGTCTTTCCGTCGGCCCGCTGTACGCCGCCGAACCGCCGTCCAGCGAAGCCGTGCAGGCCAGCCTGGACAAGCTTACCGACAGCAAACTGCCCGAGGCCGACAAGAAGGCCCTACAAACAGTCCTGCAAAACACGCTGAACCAGCTCAACAACCGGCGTGACTATGAGCAGAAGCTGATCGATCTCAAGCAACAACTGGCCACCGCGCCGAAGCAGACGATCGAGAACACGCGTGAGCTGGCGCGACTCAAAGCCACTGCCGTGGTGCCGGTGGCGCAACGCTTTACCAAGGAAAACATTCAGCAGCTGGAACAGATGCTCACCGAGCGCTCGACCCAGCAAAGCGATCTGCAAAAAGCCCTGGCCGACGCCAACAGCCTGATCATCACGGCCCAGACTCGCCCGGAACGCGCCCAGGCAGAAATCGCCAGCAGCCAGACGCGCATCCAGCAGATCAACGGCATCCTCAAGACCGGCAAGGACAGCGGCAAAACCCTGAGCGGCGAGCAGCGCGACCTGCTCAATGCCGAGCTGGCGGCGCTCAATGCGCTGATCCCGTTGCGCCGCCAGGAACTGGCCGGCAACAACCAATTGCAGGATCTGGGCAACAGCCAGCATGACCTGCTCTCGGAAAAATCCGATCGCTTGGACCATGAGATCCAGGAACTGCAAACCCTGATCAACCAGAAGCGTTTGACCCTGTCTCAGGAAACCGTGACGCAGCAGTCGATCGAGGCCCAGAAATCGGGCAGCAGCACCCTGCTCGCCACTGAAAGCGCGGCCAACCTCAAGCTCTCCGACTACCTGCTCAAAAGCACTGACCGCCTCAACGAGCTGACCCAGCAGAATCTGCAGACCAAGCAGCAACTGGACAGCGTGACCCAAAGCGACTCGGCCCTCGACGAACAGATCAACGTGCTCAAGGGCAGCCTGCTGCTGTCGAAGATTCTCTATAAGCAGAAACAGGCGCTGCCGCGCCTCAAGGTCGACCGCGACCTCGCGGATCAGATCGCCGACATTCGTCTGTATCAATTCGAGATCAACCAACAGCGCGAACAGCTGAGCAATCCAACGACTTACGTCGACAACCTGCTGTCCACCCAGCCGCCAGAGCAGGTCACGCCACAGCTTCGCAAGAGTCTGCTGGAGCTGGCCAACACCCGTGTCGATCTGCTGGAGCGGCTGAGCCGCGAACTGAGCGCGATGCTCAATGAATCGATCACCCTGCAACTGAACCAGAAACAACTGCTGAGCACCGCGCAAAGCCTGCGCGCGACCCTGGACGAGCAGATGTTCTGGATTCCCAGCAACAAGCCGCTGGACACGGAATGGATTCGCAGCGTCCCAGAGCGGCTCAAGCGCCAGATCGACACGCTGCCGCTGGCGTCGAGCCTGAGCGAGCTGACCGACGGCCTGACCCAGCGCCCGCTGCTGTTCCTGCCGCTGGCCTTGCTGATCGGCGCCCTGTTGTGGCGGCGCAAGGCGCTATACGCGCGGTTGAACAAGGTTCACCAGGACATCGGTCACTTCAAGCGTGACAGCCAGTGGCACACGCCGCAGGCGATCCTGATCAACATTCTGCTGGCGATGCCGGTCGCCCTTGGCCTAGCGCTGTGCGGTCTGGCCTTGCAGATCGACGCCCGCGGGCAGAACGCCAACATGGGCGCAGCACTGCTGCAAATGGGTCAGGCGTGGCTGGTGTTCTACACCGCCTACCGGATTCTCTCGCCAGGCGGCGTGGCCGAGTTGCACTTCCGCTGGGACAAGCCGCAGGTCGAGTTCCTTCAGGGCTGGATCCGGCGCCTCGGGCTGGTGGTGATGGCGCTGGTAACCGTGGTGGCCGTCGCCGAGCTGCAACCGGCGGCGCTGGCCGACGACGTAATCGGCATGCCGGTGGTACTGACCTGCTACGCCCTGATGGCGTGGCTGCTCAGCCGCCTGCTGATCAGCAGCCCGGCCCACGAAAACACCTCATTGTTCCGCAAGGCTGTCGGTGTGATGTTCACCCTGCTGCCGATCGCCCTGTTCGTCGCGGTGTGCTTCGGCTACTACTACACCGCGCTGAAACTCAGCGACCGGCTGATCAACACCCTGTACCTGCTGATGTTCTGGCTGGTGATCGAAGCCACCTTCGTCCGTGGTCTGGCGGTCGCCGCACGCCGTCTGGCCTACCAGCGCGCGCTGGCCAAACGTCAGGCGGCCAAAGAGGCCGGCGACGGCGAAGCGGTGATCGAAGAGCCGACGCTGGACATCGAAAAGGTCAACGAACAGTCGCTGCGTCTGATCCGCCTGGCACTGCTCGGCGGCTTCATCGCCGCGCTGTACTGGGTCTGGGCCGACCTGATTTCGGTGTTCTCGTACCTCGACAACATCACCCTCTACGAATACACCAGCGGCACCGGCGCCAACATGAGCATGGTGCCGATCAGCATCGGCGACATGCTCGGTGCGCTGATCATCATCGGCATCACCTTCGCCCTGGCGCGCAACCTGCCGGGTCTGCTCGAAGTGTTCGTGCTGTCGAAACTCAACCTCGCGCAGGGCAGTGCCTACGCGACCACGACGTTGCTGTCGTATGTGATCGCCGGCGTCGGTTTCGTCTCCACCCTGTCGACCCTCGGCGTGAGCTGGGACAAGTTGCAATGGCTGGTGGCGGCGCTCTCGGTGGGCCTCGGTTTCGGCATGCAGGAGATCTTCGCGAACTTCATCTCCGGCATCATGATCCTGTTCGAACGCCCGGTGCGGATCGGTGACACCATCACCATCGGCAACCTCTCGGGCACGGTGAGCAAGATCCGCATCCGTGCCACGACCATCACCGACTTCGACCGCAAGGACATCATTGTCCCGAACAAGACGTTCATCACCGGGCAACTGATCAACTGGTCGCTGACCGACACCATCACCCGGGTGACGCTGAAACTCGGCGTGGATTACGGCTCCGATCTGGATCTGGTCAAGGAACTGCTGCTCAAGGCTGCCCGGGAAAACCCGCGTGTTCTCAAAGAGCCCGAGCCGCACGTGTACTTCCTCAACTTCGGCGAAAGCACCCTCGATCATGAGCTGCGCATGCACGTGCGTGACCTCGGTGACCGCAATCCGGTGATCGACGAAGTGAACCGCTTCATCAACCGCGAGTTCAAGAAGCAGCACATCAACATCTCGTTCCGCCAGATGGAGGTGTACCTGAAGAACCTCCACGGTCAGGAATACAAGTTGGTGCCGGTCGAGGACGACAGCAAAACCATCGTCCCGATCAGCGGCGAACAAAAACCGCTGCAAGAGCCGCCGCCAGCCAAACTCGACTAACCGGTCTAATCCCAGCAGAATGCTCGGACATTCTGCTGGAGCCGGCCCTTGAAAGCCCTCGACGAACTGACCTTCGACAATCGCTTCGCTCGCCTGGGCGATGCGTTCTCCGCCCACGTGCTGCCCGAACCGATCGACAACCCGCGTCTGGTCGTCGCCAGCCCGGCGGCCATGGCCTTGCTGGATCTCGACCCGGCGACCGCCGAAACCCAAGAGTTTGCCGAACTGTTTGGCGGCCACACGCTGTGGGCCGATGCCGAGCCACGGGCGATGGTCTATTCCGGGCACCAGTTCGGCGGCTATACGCCGCAACTGGGCGATGGCCGAGGCTTGCTGCTCGGCGAGGTCTACAACAACGCCGGCGAGCACTGGGACCTGCACCTCAAGGGCGCTGGGCAAACACCGTTTTCGCGCATGGGCGATGGCCGTGCGGTGCTGCGTTCGTCGATCCGCGAGTTCCTCGCCTCCGAAGCGCTGCACGCGCTGAACATTCCGTCTTCGCGAGCGGCCTGCGTGATCGGCTCCGACACCCCGGTGTGGCGCGAGAGGCAGGAACGCGCGGCGATGGTGCTGCGTCTGGCGCCGAGCCATATTCGCTTCGGCCACTTCGAGTATTTCTATTACACCAAGCGTCCCGAGCAGCAAAAGCAGCTCGGCGAGCACGTGCTGGCGATGCATTTCCCCGAGTGCCTGGAACAACCGGAACCGTATCTGGCGATGTTCCGCGAGATCGTCGAGCGCAATGCCGAACTGATCGCCAAGTGGCAGGCCTACGGCTTCTGCCACGGGGTGATGAACACCGACAACATGTCGATCCTCGGCATCACCTTCGACTTCGGCCCGTTCGCCTTCCTCGACGATTTCGACGCCAACTTCATCTGCAACCACTCGGACGATCAGGGCCGCTACTCATTCAGCAATCAGGTGCCGATCGGCCAGTGGAACCTCAGCGCCTTGGCCCAGGCCCTGACACCGTTCATCAGCGTGGAAGCCCTGCGCGAAACCCTCGGCCTGTACCTGCCACTGTTCCAGGCGCATTACCTGGACCTGATGCGCCGCCGCCTCGGCTTCACCACCGCCGAGGATGATGACCAACAGCTCCTGGAAAACCTGCTGCAACTGATGCAGAACAGCGGCGTCGATTACACGCTGTTCTTCCGGCGTCTCGGCGAAGAGTCAGCGGAAAAAACCGTCGCCCGACTGCGCGATGACTTCGTCGACATCAAGGGCTTCGATGCCTGGGGCGAGCGTTATGTGGCCCGGGTTGCACGCGATGGGGAGAACGATCAAGAACAACGCCGCACGCGGATGCATGCGGTCAACCCGCTGTACATCCTGCGCAACTATTTGGCGCAAAAGGCTATCGACGCCGCCGAACAAGGCGACTACTCAGAGGTCCGCCGCCTGCATGCAGTGCTGAGCAAGCCGTTCGACGAGCAGCCGGGGATGGAAGGTTATGCCGAGCGGCCGCCGGAGTGGGGCAAGCATCTGGAGATCAGTTGTTCGTCTTGAAACACCTTAGACAAATACGTCTACAGGTAGCTTGAAAAATTCGGCCAGCCAGCGAACCTGCCGCAAATTTAACTGCCGCTTGCCGCTCAGGATTTCCGAAACAACTGACTGAGTACCGACCCCGGGCAAATCGCTCTGGGTCAAACCATGCTCACGCATCAAATATCCCAACACCTCATGACCTGGTGGTTTAGGTGCCGGATGATGCGTGCGATCCCACTCTTCAATCCAGTCACCAATGATATCCACCAGACTCATCAGTGGATGGGACTCATCAACACCGGTCATCTCGAGCAATTCGTCAAGCGCCCGAACCAGCATGTCGTAATCGTCTTCGTTTTTCGGCTTGCGCAGCAACGGCGAGACGAACTCCCAGTGCTCGGCGGCTTTTTTGATCAGAACACTCATGTCTTTCCTTCCTTCCATCTGCCGCAATCGTATTCGCGGTGATCCAACAAATGTTTGATGTAGAGCTTTTGAGCTCGATATCTGACGTATGCGATCAACCTCAGCTTATTACCGCCAATATCGAAAACATGAAACTCCCCCACTTTATCGACGGCGGGGAACAGAGCCCTCATCGCCGCAAAGTCCGAAGGTTTGCCTCCTTTCGCCACCTCTAGCCAGTGATCCAGTGCGGTGCCTGCATTGGGCCACTTGTCCTTCGCTTCCCGTATTCGTTTTTCGGTGATGACATGCATGCAACATCCTTATCGCATTTTGCTATGGAGAGTTAATCACAGATCAAAATTATCGCAAGTTGCGATAGAGGCAGATAGACCAACGGGCTCGCCTGGTATGTTTCAGCCTAGGTCTCAAGTCGAAAACCGCGTCATTGAAAATATGAGCAAACGTCTCCAACTAGGGTTTATCGCCCTTCACTGGACCTCGTTCATGACCAACCCACTCCTCATCCCCTGCCCCGCCTGCAACGGCCTCAACCGCATCCCCGCCGAACGCCTGGGTGATCAGCCGAAGTGCGGGCGCTGCAAATCCACTGTGCTGCTGAGCAAGCCATTCGAACTCAAGCAAGGCGACTACATCAGTCAGATCAAGGGTGATCTGCCGCTGTTGGTGGACGTGTGGGCGGACTGGTGCGGGCCATGCAAGTCGTTCGCACCGGTGTTCGAACAGGCTGCTGCGCAGTTGGCGGGCAAGTGCCGACTGGCCAAGCTCGACAGCGAAGCCAATCAGCAGTTGTCGGCGCAGTTGGGGATTCGTTCCATTCCGAGCCTTATTCTGTTCAAAAATGGCCGCGAAGTGGCGCGCCAGAGCGGGGCGTTTCCGTTGCCACAGTTGATGGCATGGCTGCGCAGCCAAGGTATCTGACACACCCGAAAACCCACTGTGGGAGCGGGCTTGCTCGCGAAGAGGGAATGTCAGTCAGCCCATCTATCAACTGACAGAATGCCTTCGCGAGCAAGCCCGCTCCCACAGGGGGATCAGGCGCGTCTCAGAGCGTCAGGCAAAGCGTGTGCCGAGTGGGGCGTCCGTTGCCGCAGTTGATGGCGTGGCTGCGCAGCCAGGGTATCTGACACACCCCAAAACCCACTGTGGGAGCGGGCTTGCTCGCGAAGAGGGAGTGTCAGTCAGCCCATTTCTCAACTGACAGAATGCCTTCGCGAGCAAGCCCGCTCCCACAGGGGGATCAGGCGCGTCTCAGAACGTCAGGCCGAGTGGGGCGTCCGTTGCCGCAGTTGATGGCATGGCTGCGCAGCCAGGGTATCTGACACACCCCAAAACCCACTGTGGGAGCGGGCTTGCTCGCGAAGAGGGAGTGTCAGTCAGCCGATTTATCAACTGACAAAATGCCTTCGCGAGCAAGCCCGCTCCCACAGGGGGATCAGGCGCGTCTCAGAGCGCCAGGCCGAGTGGGGCGTCCGTTGCCGCAGTTGATGGCGTGGCTGCGCAGCCAGGGTATCTGACACACCCCAAAACCCACTGTGGGAGCGGGCTTGCTCGCGAAGAGGGAGTGTCAGTCAGCCCATCTATCAACTGACAGAATGCCTTCGCGAGCAAGCCCGCTCCCACAGGGGGATCAGGCGCGTCTCAGAGCGTCAGGCAAAGCGTGTGCCGAGTGGGGCGTCCGTTGCCACAGTTGATGGCGTGGCTGCGCAGCCAAGGTATCTGACACACCCGAAAACCCACTGTGGGAGCGGGCTTGCTCGCGAAGAGGGAGTGTCAGTCAGCCGATTTATCAACTGACAAAATGCCTTCGCGAGCAAGCCCGCTCCCACAGGGGGATCAGGCGCGTCTCAGAGCGTCAGGCAAAGCGTGTGCCGAGTGGGGCGTCCGTTGCCGCAGTTGATGGCGTGGCTGCGCAGCCAAGGTATCTGATACACCCCAAAAACCCACTGTGGGAGCGGGCTTGCTCGCAAAAAGGGAGTGTCAGTCAGCCGATTTATCAACTGACAGAATGCCTTCGCGAGCAAGCCCGCTCCCACAGGGGGATCAGGCGCGTCTCAGAACGTCAGGCCGAGTGGGGCGTCCGTTGCCGCAGTTGATGGCGTGGCTGCGCAGCCAGGGTATCTGACACACCCCGCTCCCACAGGGGGGCCAGGGTATCTGACACACCTGAAACCACTGTAGGAGTGAGCCTGCTCGCGAAGAGGGAGTGTCAGTCAGCCCATCTATCAACTGACAGAATGCCTTCGCGAGCAAGCCCGCTCCCACAGGGGGATCCATGCGTAATTCGAGGTATCAGGCGTCTTCGAGCAGGTTATGCAGCTCGACGAATTGCTGCGTCAGCTTGTGCCGCGGGTCGAGGTGGATCAGCGGCGTGCTGGCCTGGTGCGATTCACGCATGCGCACCGAGCTGCTCAGATACACCGGCAGCACCGGCAAGCCTTCAGCGATCAACTCATCAAGCATCTGCTGCGGCAGGCTGGCCCGAGCCTGGAACTGGTTGACCACAATGCCTTCGACTTCCAGGCCTTCGTTGTGGTCTTCCTTCAACTCTTCGATCTCCGCCAGCAACCCGTACAGCGCCTGCCGCGAGAAGCTGTCGCAATCGAAGGGAATCAACACACGATCGGCGGCAATCAATGCCGACACCGCATAAAAATTCAGTGCGGGCGGGGTGTCGAGATAGATCCGGTCGTAATCTTCTGACAACTCGTCCAGCAACTTGCGCAGCTTGTTGATCTTGTGCTTGGCCTCAAGCTTGGGCTGCAGATCAGCCAGTTCGGCGGTGGCGGTGATGATGTGCAGGTTGTCGAACGGGGTTTCGTAGATATCCGCCTGATTTTTCTTCGAGAACGGCCCTGAAGACAGGGTCTGCTTGAAGAAGTCGGCAATGCCCATCGGAATGTCATCCCCGGTGAGCCCCGTCAGATACTGAGTGGAGTTGGCCTGGGCATCGAGATCCACCAACAGCGTGCGATAGCCCTCGCTGGCGCTGACCGCCGCCAGATTGCAGGCAATGCTGGATTTGCCCACGCCACCTTTCTGATTGAACACCACGCGCCGCATGACAAAACCTCCGTGTATCAAAGAATGACCGAGTGTAGATGCGCGCAGCTCGGCTTCGCTACCTCCATGGACGCGGACTACAGAGTCAGGTGCAAATATCCCCATGGTGATGGAGCAAAAACGGCCATTGATCGTCGGGATGCCCGACAGACAAACCGCTGACGACCCGGATAATGGCCAAGTGACATTTTTTCCACGAACTATTCGGTACATTCAGCTGCGCAAAATGTAACCAGCATTTGCTACACACTCGTCGCACCGGGATAATGCGCGCCACCCGAACGTCAGGCGCCACGCTGCGTCCGGTAACGTCAGCACAGCCCGGCTGCGGCTTTGGCGACTCAACGCGTCAATAAAAGCCCGCAGGGGCGGGATAAATGTCCGTGATCAACTTCAACATCGCCCAATGGCGCGCGTGGGCTCCAGGGCTCGACAGCGTGGACGCCTGGCAGGCCTGGAGCCGACAGCCGGTTGTGCTCCAGAGCAGCGATGCCGCGCCCGATGTGTCGTTCCTCCCGGCCATGCAACGCCGGCGCCTCAGTCGCCTGGCGCGGATGGCGTTCAGTGTTGGCTGGCCGCTGGCCGACGGACGGGAAAACCTGCCGCTGGTGTTTGTTTCGCGGCACGGCGAAACCCCGCGCACCTTCGAAATCCTCAGCGATCTGGCCAAGGACGAACCGTTGTCGCCCACCCAGTTCAGCCTGTCGGTGCACAACGCGATCATCGGCCTGTGGTCGATCATGCGCGGTGAAACCAGCGAAATGACCGCCCTCGCGGCAGCCGGCGATGGCCTGGAGCACGGCATGCTTGAAGCCGCGGCCCTGCTCTACGAAGGCGCTCCGGCAGTGCTGCTGATCATCACCGAAGAACAGCCGCCCCAAGCCTACTCGCAGTGGATCGACGACGTGCCTTTTCCCTATGCGCTCGGTTTGTTGATCACCCCCGGTACCGACTGGCGGCTGACCCTGAACAGCGGCACAGAAGCAGTGTCCAAAGCGCACTGGCCGCACGCGCTGAATCTGTTGCGTACCCTGCTCGGCCAGCAACCCCATTGCCAACATGCCTGGAAAAATCGTGTATGGACCTGGCAACGCAACCCGTGACCGAGAAAAACCGCGACGCCTACTACTGGCGTCTGCTGGCCACCGCCGCGAGTTTCGCTCTGTTCGGGCTGGGCGGGCTGTGCCTGCGCCTGTTGGTGTTTCCGTTGCTCGGTTGTCTGCCCGGCGATGCGCTGAAACATCGCCAGCGCGCACGGCAGACGGTCAGTCGGCTGTTCTGGTTTTTTGTGCGGTTCATGGCCCGTACTGGCGTGCTGACCTACGACATTCAAGGGGCGGAACGCCTTGGTCGCCCGGGGCAGATGATCATCGCCAACCACCCGTCGCTGATTGATGTGGTGTTCCTGATCGGCCTGGTGCGCCAGGCCAATTGCGTGGTGAAGAAAAGCCTGTGGGAAAACCCCTTCACCCGTGGCCCGCTGCGCAGCACCGAGTACATCAGCAATGACGGCAGCATGGACATGCTCGACGCCGCCGCCGAGTCCCTGCAGAACGGCCAGACCCTGATCATTTTTCCCGAGGGCACGCGCACCCAGCCAGGGCAGGCACCGGCCTTTCATCGGGGGGCCGCGGCGATTGCCCTGCGCGGTGCGAAAATCCTGACTCCGGTGGTTATCAAGGTCAGCCCGACCACCCTGACCAAGGCCGAACCCTGGTATCGGATCCCCAGCCGCCGCGTGCACTTCAGTTTTCGTGTCGGGGCCGATATAGACCCACAGACTTTCGCCACGCAGGGGCCGGCACCGCAGGCCTCGCGCAAGCTCAACGATTATTTGCACTCTTACTTCATTAAGGAGCTCGCCGAAGATGAGCGATCTGAATAACCCGGGCCTGGTGCGCGACATCAAACTGCTGATCATCGATGCCCTGGGCCTCGAAGACATCAGCGTCGACGACATCGGCGACGAGCAGACCCTGTTTGGCGAAGGCCTGGGCCTGGATTCCGTCGACGCGCTGGAACTGGGTCTGGCGATCCAGAAAAAGTACGGCATCAAGATCGACGCCGACGCCAAAGACACCCGTAACCACTTCACCAACGTGGCGAGCCTTGCGGCGTTCGTCACGGCAAAACAGGCAGCTTGAGACCGGACCATGCAAACTCGTGACGATATTTTCAACACCCTGCGCGATGCCCTGGTCGAGCTGTTCGAACTGGATCCGGCTCGCGTGAGCCTGGAGTCAAACCTGTATCAGGATCTGGAAATCGACAGCATCGATGCGGTCGATCTGATCGATCACATCAAGCGCCAGACCGGCAAGAAAATCGCCGCCGAAGAATTCAAATCGGTGCGTACTGTCGGTGACGTAGTCGAGGCGGTCTACCGTCTGGTTCAACCGGCCGCATGAGCCGATTGATCGGCCTCGGCCTGCTGCTGGCAGGTCTGCTGTACCCCTTTGCGGTGTATTTCGGCATGGAGCACTTCGCCCCGTGGCAGTTCGGGCTGCTGCTGGGCAGCCTGTGGCTGGCGCGCGCGCTGACGGGCGAGCGCAAGCCCGGCAGCCTGTGGATGGCCTGTGTGGCAATCACGTTCTGCCTGTTGCTGGCCCTGTTCGACAGCCCGCTGTTGCTGCGTTGGTACCCGGTATTGATCAGCAGCTTCATGCTGGTGCTGTTCAGCCTGAGCCTGAAATACGGCCCGCCGATGGTCGAGCGCCTGGCGCGGATCCGCGAGCCGCAACTGCCGCCCGAGGCGATCCGCTACACCCGCCAGGTCACCGTGGCCTGGAGCGTGTTTTTCTTCTGCAACGGTTTGTGCGCCGCCCTCCTGACCCTGTGGGCGCCGCTGAATTGGTGGATGTTGTACACCGGCCTGATCTCCTACGGATTGATCGGCCTGATGTTTGCCATTGAATGGCTGATACGACAACGGGTAAGAGGCCGTAAATGAACTGGAAAAAACTTGAGCACCTGTTGCTCAAGGCCCTGCCAGGGCGAGTGATCACCGACGCTCCGGCGCTCGACCACGCGCAACTGCACGAACAGGCGTTGAGCGTCGCCGCCGGCCTGCAAGCACGCGGCGTGCAGCGCATGGCGGTGCATCTGGACGATGCCGCCGACCTCGGCATCGCACTGCTCGGTGCATGGCGCGCGGGCGTCAGTGTGTTGCTGCCGGCGGATCTGCAAGCGCAGACCCGTCAGCGCTGGTCGAGTGAAGTCGACCTGTGGCTGACCGATCAGCCCGCTGATGTGCACTTGAACGACCTGCTGCAGCCGCCCCTGCCCGGCGCTGAACTGGATCTCGAGCAGTGCCGCCTGAGCCTGTGCACCTCCGGTTCCAGCGGCGAACCCAAGCGCATCGACAAGACCCTGCGCCAACTGGCCAACGAGGTCGAGGCGCTGGAACAACTGTGGGGCGCCGATCTCGGTGAAGCGTGGATCATCGGCAGCGTCGCCACACAGCACATCTACGGTTTGTTGTTCCGCGTGCTGTGGCCGCTGTGCGCCGGGCGTCCGTTCGTGCGCAAGCAACTGGCGTTTCCGGAAGATCTGCAACGCGCCAGCCGCGAACACCCGGCCTTCGCCTGGGTCGGCAGCCCGGCCCTGCTCAAACGCATGGGCGACAATCTCGACTGGCCAGCCCTGAGTGCCGTGCGCCGGGTGTTTTCCTCCGGTGGCGCATTGCCGGCAGATGCCGCGCAAAGCCTGCAACAACGCTTGCAACAGTGGCCGACGGAAATCCTCGGCAGCTCGGAAACCGGCGGCATTGCCTGGCGTCAGGGCACAAATCTATGGCAGCCGTTCACTGGCGTCGCACTGACTCAGGACCGCGACGGTTCGCTGTTGATCGCTTCACCGTATCTACCCGCCGGACATGTCGAACACACCGCCGACGCTGCGCGCATTGCCGCCGACGGTCGTTTCGAATTGCTGGGTCGGCTGGACCGCATCGTCAAACTCGAAGAAAAACGTATTTCCCTGCCCATGCTTGAACAAGCCCTCGTCGCCCACGACTGGGTCGCCGAAGCACGGCTGGGCGTGGTCCAGGAAAACCGCGCAGTCCTCGGTGCCCTGTTGGTGCTCAGCGAGAACGGCTTGTTCGCCTTGCGTGAACACGGCCGCCGCAGTCTCACCGAAGCCCTGCGCAAACACCTGAGCCAACATTGCGAAGCCCTGGCCCTGCCGCGTCGCTGGCGTCTGCTGCGGCAATTGCCGATGAACGCGCAAGGCAAACTGCCTCAGGCCGAAGTCGATGCCCTGCTGCTGGCGCCACGGCCCAAGACCCCAGAAGTGCTGGAGCAGGTCGAAACCGACGGCGAATGGAGTCTGCAACTGAGCGTGCCGCCGGATCTGGCCTACTTCAGCGGCCACTTCCCCAAGGCCCCGGTCTTGCCCGGCGTCGTGCAAGTGGAGTGGGCGTTGAACCTCGGCCGCCAATTGCTGAACCTGCCCGGCGCATTTGCCGGCATGGAAGTGCTGAAATTCCAGCAACTGGTGCGCCCCGGCGATGAAATCCAGCTGCACCTGCGCTTCGATTCTGAGCGCAGCAAGTTGTATTTCGCTTATCGCAATGACACGGCGACGTGCTCAAGTGGGCGGATTCTTTTGGATGTAGAGCATGATTGACCCTGGTGAGTGCTGCGCACTCAATCGCGAGCAGGCTCACTCCCACAGAAACCGCGATCTCATGTGGGAACGAGCCTGCTCGCGAAGCGGTCATTGCAGTCTTCCTGTGGAGAATCGGTATGCATAACCCTTGCGCCGTAATCCCGGTCTACAACCACGAAACCGCGATCGGCACTGTCGTCGACGCCCTGCTCGCGCAACACCTGCCGTGCATTCTGGTGGACGACGCCAGCACACCCTCCTGCGCAAAGGTGCTCGATGCGCTGGCCGAGCGCGACAATGTGCACCTGGTGCGCCTGACCCTCAATCAGGGCAAGGGCGGCGCGGTGATGACCGGTTTGCGCGAAGCGGCGCGCCTGGGGTTCAGCCATGCCTTGCAGGTCGACGCCGACGGTCAGCACGACTTGCACGACGTCGCGCGTTTCATCGAGGAGTCCCGCGCTCATCCGGACGCGATGATCTGCGGCTATCCACTGTTCGACGAAAGCGTGCCCAAGGGCCGTCTGTACGCGCGTTATCTGACCCACGTGATGGTCTGGATCAACACGCTGTCGCTGCAGATCCGCGATTCGATGTGTGGTTTTCGCGTGTATCCGCTGGCCCCGACACTGGCGGTGATCGACTCGGCTCGGGTCGGCAAGCGGATGGATTTCGACTCGGACATTCTGGTGCGCCTGTCGTGGCGCAATCAGCCGATGCGTTGGCTGCAGACCAGCGTGCATTACCCGCTGGACGGCGTTTCGCACTTCCGTCTGTTCCACGACAACGCGCTGATTTCCAGTATGCATACCCGGTTGTTCTTCGGCATGGTGCTGCGCCTGCCGCTGATCCTCTGGCGCCGGTGGCGGACATGAGCATCGAGACCGACAAGAAGCACTGGGCCGACCGCGAGGAGCGCGGCAGTTTCCTGCTGATGAAATTCACCGCGCTGGCCGCCAAAGTGCTTGGCCGGCGCCTGCTCAGTCCGTTGCTGTATGGCATCGTCCTGTACTTTTTTCTGTTCGGCCGTATCGCCCGACGCAGTGCCTGGCAATACCAGCAGCGTCTGGCCGACTGGAGCCAGCGCGACGATCTGCGCCCGAGCCACTGGCGGGTATTCGGCCAGTTCATGGCGTTCGCCGATTCGTTGCTCGACAAGCTCGACGTGTGGAACGGCAAGATCCGCATCGAGCAGATCGAAATCATCGACCCGGCACTGCTGCGCAATCAGTTGCGCGGCAGTCGCGGGCAATTGCTGGTCGGCGCGCACCTGGGCAACCTCGAAGTCTGTCGGGCGCTGGCAGAGATCGGCGAAAAGGTCACCATGAACGTGCTGGTGCACACCAAGCACGCCGAGCAGTTCAACCGCTTGCTGGGCGAGGCCGGGGCGACCAATCTGCGCCTGATTCAGGTCAGCGAACTGGACCCGGTGATCATGCTGCAACTGCACGAACGCCTGGAGCGTGGCGAATGGCTGGCGATTGCCGGCGACCGCGTGCCGCTGCACGGCGGGCGCAGCGTCACCGTCGACTTTCTCGGCCACCCGGCCCCCTTCCCGCAGGGGCCGTGGCTGCTGGCCGGATTGCTCAAATGCCCGGTCAATTTGCTGATGTGCCTGAAACAACCGGACGGCCACTATCGCCTGACCCTCGAACCGTTCGCCGACAGCGTGGTGTGGACACGCCGCGAGCGCGAGCAGGTCATTCATCAGTGGGCCACCCGCTATGCGCAGCGCCTGAGTCACTATTGCCTCGAAGCCCCGCACCAATGGTTCAACTTTTACCCTTTCTGGAAGACCGATGACGACGCCAACCCATGAGCCGGTAACCTTCGGCGAACGCCCTTTGCGCATCGAAGACGTGCTGGCCCTGGCCAACCGTCAGGCGCCCGTGCAGTTGCAGAGCGACGCCGCTTACCGCGAACGCATCGCCAAGGGTGCGCGGTTTCTCGATTCGCTGCTGGACAAGGAAGGCGTGATCTACGGCGTGACCACCGGTTACGGCGATTCCTGTGTGGTCGCAGTGCCGCTGCATCACGTCGAGGCGCTGCCCCGTCATCTGTACACCTTCCACGGTTGCGGGCTGGGCAAACTGCTCGACGCCCAGGCCACCCGTGCCGTACTGGCCGCGCGTTTGCAGTCGTTGTGCCACGGCGTGTCCGGAGTGCGAATCGAACTGCTGGAGCGCCTGCACGCGTTTCTTGAACATGACGTCCTGCCGCTGATTCCGGAAGAAGGTTCGGTGGGTGCCAGCGGCGATCTGACGCCGCTGTCCTACGTCGCCGCGACCCTGTCCGGTGAGCGTGAAGTGATGTTCCGTGGCGAGCGCCGCCAGTCCGCCGATGTGCACCGCGAGCTCGGCTGGACGCCATTGGTGCTGCGCCCGAAAGAAGCGCTGGCCTTGATGAACGGCACCGCGGTGATGACCGGCCTTGCCTGCCTGGCCTTCGCCCGCGCCGACTATCTGCTGCAACTGGCCACACGCATCACCGCGCTCAACGTGGTCGCGCTACAAGGCAACCCGGAACACTTCGACGAGCGTCTGTTCGCCGCCAAACCGCATCCGGGACAGATGCAGGTCGCCGCATGGCTGCGCAAGGATCTGGCGATCGACGCCCCGACTGCGCCGCTGCACCGCCTGCAGGATCGCTACTCGCTGCGCTGCGCCCCGCATGTGCTCGGCGTGCTGGCCGACAGCCTGAACTGGCTGCGTTCGTTCATCGAAACCGAACTCAACAGCGCCAATGACAACCCGATCATCGACGCCGAAGCCGAGCGTGTGCTGCACGGTGGGCACTTCTATGGCGGGCACATCGCCTTCGCCATGGACAGCCTGAAAAACCTGGTGGCCAACGTTGCCGACCTGCTCGACCGGCAACTCGCCTTGCTGGTCGATGAACGTTACAACCACGGTTTGCCGAGCAACCTGTCCGGCGCCCCGGCGGATCGCGCGATGATCAACCATGGCTTCAAGGCCGTGCAGATCGGCACCAGCGCCTGGACCGCCGAAGCGTTGAAAAACACCATGCCGGCCAGCGTGTTCTCACGCTCCACCGAGTGCCACAACCAGGACAAGGTGAGCATGGGCACCATCGCCGCCCGCGACGCAATTCGCGTACTGGAGCTGACCGAACAGGTGGCTGCCGCCACGTTGCTCGCGGCCAATCAGGGCGTCTGGTTGCGGGGTCGCGATGAAGACGCACGTGCGCTGCCACCTTCTCTGGCCGCCATGCACGAAGAGCTTGCCAGGGACTTCCCGCCGGTCATCGAGGACCGCGCACTGGAAGGCGAACTGCGCCTGTGCCTGCAACGCATTGCCGAGCAACACTGGAGGCTGCATGCGTAGCGCCGGAGTGCTGCACGCCGACACGGAAATCCTCGTGCCGTTCTTCGACATCGACACCATGCACGTGGTCTGGCACGGGCATTACGTCAAATACCTGGAGGTGGCGCGTTGCGCGCTGCTCGACCGGATCGGCCACAACTACACGCAGATGTCCGAGTCCGGCTATGCCTGGCCGATCATCGACTTGCAACTGCGTTACGTGCGTGGCGCGGTGTTCGGCCAGCGCTTGAACGTGCGCGCCAGTCTGGTGGAGTGGGAGAACCGGTTGAAGATCAATTACCTGATCACCGACCTGCAGAGCGGCGAACGCCTGACTCGCGCCAGCTCGGTGCAAGTGGCGGTCGAGATCAGCAGCCGCGAGATGCAACTGGCCTCACCCAAAGTGTTCACCGATGCGGTGCAAAGGATGCTGCGATGAACCTGATCTGCAAATGCCTGGGTGCGATGGCACTGCTCGCGGTATCGAGCCTGGCCAGCGCCTTCGACCTGCAACAGCTAAGTGAGCAACTGGCGAAACCGGACGTGATTCACGGCCGGTTCATCCAGGAAAAACACCTGCGTGCCCTGCCCCAGCCGTTGATCAGCAAGGGCAGCTTCGTCCTGGCGAAAAGTCACGGCCTGCTCTGGTTGCTCAAGACCCCGCTGCAACAGGACTACCGCATCACCGGCAACGGCATCGCTCGCCGTGACGGCAACCGTTGGCAGATGTTGCCGAACAAGAGCGCCGGGGCCGAGCAGAACCGCTTGTTCCTCGCGGTACTGCAAGGTGACAGCAGCGGCCTGCAACGGGATTTCGAACTGGCCCTGAGCGGCGACGCACAGCAGTGGAAACTGACCCTGACCCCGCGCTCGTTGCTGCTCAAGCAAGTGTTCAACCGGATCAACATCGACGGCGGTGAGCTGGTGCAGACCATCGAACTGCTGGAAACCCAGGGCGACAGCACCGTGTTGCGCATGCAGGACAGCACCGCAAGCCAACCGTTGAGCGATACGGAGCAACATGACTTTGCCGAGTGAACGCAGGCTGCCGTGGCTGTTTCTGATCCTGCTGCTGGCGGTCGTCGCGCTGGCCGGGTGGCAGTGGCGCGACGGTGCGCCGCTGTCGGCCAACCTCATGGAACTGGTGCCCGGCACCCACCCTGACGCCCTCGAACTGCGTGCCGAACAGCGCATGCAGGAACCGCTCAACCGGGAAATGCTGGTGCTGGTCGGCCACGCCGATCGCCAGCAGGCGGTCGCCATGGCACAAACCCTGGGCGAGCAGTGGCAAGCCAGCGGTCTGTTCGAAAAGGTCCAGTGGAACCTGCAAGCCGACCTCCCGGCCCTGCGCACGCAACTGCTGCAAGGACGTCTGGCGATGCTCTCGGCGGATGACCGGCAACTGCTGAGCGAACATCCTGACGCGTTTATTCAGCAACGGGTGCAGGCCCTGTTCGACCCGTTCACCGGTTTCAGTCTGGTGCCGAGCCAGGATGACTGGCTGGGCCTCACCGGACGCATCCAGAACAGCCAGCCGAAGCACGGCGCGGTGCAGCTGGACATCGGCAGCGGCGTACTGGTCGCCGACGCCGACGGCAAGAGTTGGGTGCTGTTGCGCGCGCGCACCACCGGCAATGCCTTCGACATGAACCTGCCGCTGAAAGTCGCGGACTTGCTCCAGCACAGTCGCGAGCAGGCGGCGAAAGCCGACGTGCAACTGCTGGCCGCCAGCGGCCTGCTCTACGCCGCCAACGGTCAGCAACAAGCCACTCGCGAAATGACCTGGGTCGGCGGCGGCGCCACCCTTGGCATTCTGTTGCTGCTGCTGTTGGTGTTTCGTCGCTGGCGGGTGTTGCTGGCGTTTGTGCCGGTGCTGGTGGGCATGTTGTTCGGTGCGGTGGCCTGCGTGGCGCTGTTCGGCCACATGCATGTGATGACGCTGGTGCTGGGTTCCAGCCTGATCGGCGTAGCAGTCGACTACCCGCTGCACTATCTGTCGAAGAGCTGGAGCCTCAAACCGTGGCGCAGTTGGCCGGCCTTGCGCCTGACGCTCTGCGGGCTGACCTTGAGCCTGATCACCAGCGCCATCGGTTATCTGGCGTTGGCCTGGACGCCATTCCCGGCCCTGACGCAGATCGCGGTGTTCTCTGCCGCCGGATTGCTCGGCGCTTACCTGTCGGCGGTGTGCCTGCTGCCGGCCCTGCTGAAAAACGTCGAGCTGCTTCCCGCGCAATGGCCGCTACGCCTGGCCGAACGCCTGGTGAAACTGCGCGAAACCCTGCTCGAACACGTGCGCACGCCGGTGCTGCTGGCGCTATTGATCGCCTTCTGCGCCGGCGGTCTGGTGCAACTGCAAAGCAAGAACGACATTCGTCAGTGGGTCGGCGCGCCGCAACGCCTGACTGACGAAGCGCAAACCATCGCGCGCATCACCGGCTATCAACCGACCAGCCAGTTCTTCCTGGTGCGCGGGGCCAATCAGCAGGAATTACTGGAGCGTCAGGCCGCGTTGAGCGAGCGCCTGCAACAACTGGTCAACCTCGACAAACTGCAAGGTTATCTGGCCCTCGATCAACTGCTCAGCCCGCCGAGCCAGCAACAGCAGGTTCGCGAAGCACTGCGCAAACTGCCGCAATACTGGCAGCCATTGCAGGACCTCGGCGTACCGCTCGCCGAGCTGCAAAGCGAGCTGCAACAATTGCAGAATCTGCCCGCCGAGGACATCGACGCGGCACTGGCCGGCCCTCTGGGCGAGCCTTACCGCACGCTATGGCTCGGTCCGACCGCTGACGGCGTGGCGGCGATGACCAGCCTGCAAGGCCTGAACAACCCGGCGCTGCTGCGGGTGCAGGCACTCGACTTGCCGGGGGTGATGCTGGTTGACCGCCTTGGCGAGTTGAACGAGGTGTTCGCCGCGACTCAGATCAGCGCCGCCGAATTGAAACTCGCCTCCTGCGTGTTGATCGTGCTGGTACTGATCGTGCCATTCGGCTTCGGCGGCGCGCTGCGCATCGTCGCCCTGCCGCTGCTGGCGGCGCTGTGCAGCCTCGCCAGTCTCGGCTGGCTCGGCCAGCCGCTGACCCTGTTCAGCCTGTTCGGCCTGCTGCTGGTGACGGCCATCAGCGTCGATTACGCGATCCTCATGCGCGAGCAGGTCGGCGGTGCCGCTGTCAGCCTGCTAGGCACCTTGCTGGCGGCGCTGACGACGTGGCTGTCGTTCGGTCTGCTGGCAGTGTCCAGCACACCGGCGGTGAGCAATTTCGGTCTGGCGGTCAGCCTCGGGCTGGCCTTCAGCTTCATCCTCGCGCCGTGGGCCGGGCGTCACGCCCACAGCGCCGTCGTCGCGGAGCCCACAGCGTGATGGTCGCCGGCTTCTGGCTGATGGCCCTGGCGCTGTTCGCCGTGGCGACCCGCATCGGCCGGCATTTCGGCCTGATCCCGATCGTCAGCCAGTTGCTGCTGGCAAGCTTCGGTTTGCCGCTGTTGATGTACTTCTGGATCGAACCGGGCTGGCAACTCAGTGGCCCCGCGCTGATTGCACCGGTGTGGCTGAAAGACCTCTACAGCCTGAGTTTCGCGCTGTTGCTGGGGCACATCCTCAGCGATGTGATCGACCTGCGCCTGGATCGCCAGAGCGTGAAAATCGCCGTGCCGAGTTTTGCCGTGCCGTTCACCTGTGGGCTGGTGGTCGCCTGGTGGCTGCTGCCGGCACAACCGTGGCTGAATTCACTGGCGATCGGTCTGGTGTTCGCGATTACCGCAATCCCGGTGCTGTACCTGTACCTGCGCCACATCGACTACCCACCTGCCGCCACGCGGCGTCTGGTGCAGACCGCGATCCTGATCGACCTGACCTGCTGGACACTGTTCGGCCTCGCTCAGGGCAGCCTGCATTTGAACAGCCTGTTGCTGCCGCTGGGGTTGGCGTGTGTGCCGGTGCTGCTGCACTTGTTGCGCGTGCGTCGACCGCTGACCTACAGCCTCGGCTTCTTCGCGCTGCTGGTGCTGGCCGAGCACTACAAGCTCAACGCACTGATTGTTGGCATCGGCTACCTGTTGTGCATGGCGTTGTTGAAAGTGCCATTGGTGCTGCCATTGCCGGCGCTGTGGATGAGCCGTTTGCAGACGTGGATCGCGATCCCGCTGATCCTCACGTTCGGCATCGTGCAGATCGACGTGCACAGTGCCCTCGCCAGCCTCGGCGCGGTGCAATGGGCCGCCCTGCTACTGTTGCCGATCGCCAGTAAACTGCTCGGTAACTGGCTCGGTCTGGGCTGGGCCGGTGCATCGTTCGAAGGTGCCAGCCGCTGGCGCGAAAGCGTGCTGCTGAACATCCGTGGCCTGAGCGAAATCGTCTTTCTCAACCTGTTGCTGCAACAACAGCTGATCAGCCCGGCGCTGTACTTCGCGCTAATGCTGATGGGCCTGATCGCGACGCTGTTGCCGGCCCTGATCGGCCTGCATCGCGCGCCCCTGAAACACACCGCCACCGCGCCCGGGAGTTCACGTGCCAACCGTTGAAATGCAACGTCGTCAGGTAGTGATCATCGGTGCCGGCCCGTCCGGCGCCATCGCCGCCGCCCTGCTCCAGCGCAAGGGCCACGATGTGCTGGTGATCGAGCGCCAGCACTTCCCGCGCTTTTCCATCGGCGAAAGCCTGCTGTGTCATTGCCTGGACTTCGTCGAAGAGGCCGGCATGCTCGACGCCGTCAACGCCGCCGGGTTCCAGCGCAAGACCGGCGCTGCGTTCGCCTGGGGCGAGCGCTACAGCGCGTTCGATTTCAGCGACACCTTCAGCGGTGGCAAGCCGACCACTTTCCAGGTGCAGCGCGCCGATTTCGACACGCTGCTGGCTGATCAGGCGGCGCTGCAAGGTGTCGAGATCCGTTATGGCGAGGTCATCGTCCGCGTCGATTTCAACCGGGCCAAACCGCAGCTCGACGTGCGGCGCGAAGACGGCAGTGAATACCGCGTCGAAGCGGATTTTGTGCTCGACGCCAGCGGTTACGGTCGCGTGTTGTCGCGCTTGCTCGATCTTGAAGCACCGTCGAATTTCCCGCTGCGCCAGGCAGTGTTCACCCACGTCGAAGATCACATCGACAACCCGGCCTTCGACCGCGAGAAAATCCTCGTCACCACCCATCCAGAGCACCGCGACATCTGGTTCTGGACGATCCCGTTCAGCAACGGTCGCTGCTCAGTGGGCGTAGTGGCTGCCGCTGAGCACTTCAACGGCCGTGATAGCGATCTGGACGCTTGTCTGCGCGGCTTCATCGCCCAAACCCCAAGCCTCGCCGGCGTGCTGAACAACGCCGTGTGGGACACCCCGGCGCGCACCCTCGGCGGTTATGCGGCCAACGTCAAAACCCTGCACGGCCCGGGCTTCGCCCTGCTCGGCAACGCGGCGGAATTTCTCGACCCGGTGTTTTCCTCCGGCGTGACCATCGCCATGCGCTCGGCGAGCATGGCCGCCGCGGTGTTGCACCGTCAGTTGCAAGGCGAAGCTGTTGATTGGCAGCACGAGTTCGCCGCGCCGCTCAAACGCGGGGTCGACACTTTTCGCTGCTACGTCGAGGGCTGGTACGCCGGCACCTTCCAGGACGTGATTTTTCATGAAGACAGCCAGGCGGACATCCGCCGGATGATCTGCTCGATCCTCGCCGGTTACGCGTGGGATGAACGCAACCCGTTCGTCAGCGAAGCGCGCCGCCGGCTGAAGATGATTTCCGAACTCTGTGCAAAGGACGCCCCATGAATTACTTGAGCGACAGCTACGTCGAGGAAACCCGCTTCGGTTTCTGGTTCCTGCGCAGCCACACCTGGCAGCACCATGTGTTGCGCGTGGCGATCAACGACCTGCGCGGGCTGTTCAGCGAGTCACTGCCCGCCAATCCGGTACTGCTGGATGCCGGCTGTGGCCAGGGCAAGTCGTTCCGGCATCTGCGCCAGACCTTCGCCCCACAGCGTTTGATTGGCATCGATGCGGACCCACACAGCCTTGAATTGAGCGCTGCAGAAGCGGCGCGCCAAGGTTTCGACGTCGAGCTGATCGGCAGCGACTGCGCCACGCTCAACGTGGCGGACGCCAGTGTCGATCTGCTGTTCTGCCACCAGACCTTTCATCATCTGGTCGAACAGGAAAAGGCCCTCGCCGAGTTCTATCGTGTGCTCAAACCGGGTGGTTACCTGCTGTTCGCCGAGTCCACCGAGGCCTACATTGATACTTGGGTGATCCGCTGGCTGTTCCGCCATCCAATGCATGTGCAAAAGAGCGCGGCGCAGTATCTGGAGATGATTCGCCAGCAGGGTTTCGAGTTCGCCGAGCGCAATGTCTCGTACCCGTATCTGTGGTGGAGCCGGTCGAAAGATTTCGGCTTGCTGGAGCGGTTTGGATTGCGCCGGCCAAAACCGTTCGGCGAGCGCGAAGAAACGCTGGTGAACGTCGTCGCGCGTAAACCGCTTGAAGGTGGTCTCTGATGTACCACAATCGATCAGCACACATTCACACCTGTGGGAGCGGGCTTGCTCGCGAAAGCGGTGGGTCAGCTTGCATTGATGCCGGACGTGCCGACGCCTTCGCGAGCAAGCCCGCTCCCACAGGGTTTGGGGTGTGGCTGGTAATGGTGATATCTGCCCTGTTGCTCAGTGCCTGCGCCAGCCAGGCTCCGCTACCCGCGAGCAGTCCGACTCTACCGCTGCCGCTGCAGTTGCACATCGAACGGCAACAAGCCGACCAACGTCAGGACTGGCTTCTGGTGATTCAGCGCGAAGGCCCCGGCATCCGCTGGTCGATGATGGACCCGCTGGGCATTCCCCAGGCCCGTCAGCAACTGGTCGATGGGCACTGGCAGGCCGACGGGCTGCTGCCGCCCAATCCGGAAGCCCGGGAGCTGTTTGCCGCTTTGCTGTTCGCCCTGACGCCGTCCGGCGAGCTGCTGCGCAATTATCCCGCCGCGCAGCAACAGGCCGGGCAACGCTCGCTGCCGCCGCGCTGGGCCATTCGTTATGCACAACCGTTGAGCTTCGAATTGAACCTGCCCCAAGGCCCGCACTATCGGGTTTCTCCCCTCGGTGAGCCGACGCCATGACTGCCTACCTCAATGCCCTCGGCGTGATCTGCGCGCTGGGCCGCGACAAGCAACAAGTCGCGCACAACCTGTTTGCCGGTGATTGCTCGGGCATGCGCCACGAGTGCGGCTGGGTCGCCGGGCGTGAGTTGCCCGTGGCGGCGGTGCACGCTGAGCTGGCGGCCATTCCAGCCGAACTGGCCGACCAGAGCAGCCGCAACAATCAACTGCTGCTGGAAGCCGCGCTGCAGATTCGCGCTGACATCGACCAAGCGATCCAGACCTTTGGTCGCGAGCGCATCGGCGTGGTGCTCGGCACCAGCACTTCGGGCATCGACGAAGCCAGCCGTGGTCTGGCGCACTACCTTCGCGAACAGCAGTTCCCCGCCGAATACGATTACCGTCAGCAGGAACTCGGCGCCCCGGCGAATTTTCTGGCCGACTGGCTGCAACTCAGCGGCCCGGCCTACGTGATCTCCACCGCCTGCACCTCCAGCGCCCGGGCGCTGATGAGCGCGCAGCGCCTGCTCGATCTGGGCCTGTGCGATGCCGTGCTGTGCGGCGGGGTCGACAGCCTGTGCAAGCTGACACTCAACGGTTTCAGCGCGCTGGAGGCGGTGTCCGACGAGCGCTGCAATCCGTTCTCGGCCAACCGCAACGGCATCAACATCGGCGAAGCGGCGGTGCTGTTCCTGATGAGCAAGCAGCGCGGCGAGGGGCCGGCCATCGCCCTGCTCGGCGCTGGGGCCAGCTCCGACGCGCACCATATTTCCGCCCCGGAACCGAGCGGCCGCGGCGCCCTGCAAGCGATGCACAAAGCCCTGAGCCGCGCACAGCTGCACGCTGCGCAAATCCATTACCTGAACCTGCACGGCACGGCGACCCAGCACAACGACGCGATGGAAAGTCTGGCGGTCGCCACGCTGTTCCCCGACGGCGTGGCCTGCTCGTTGACCAAGCCGATGACCGGCCATACCCTCGGCGCTGCCGGTGCACTGGAAGCGGCGTTCTGCTGGCTGAGCCTGAGCGCCGACAATCCGCAACAGGCCTTGCCGCCGCACGTCTGGGACGCTCAGCCCGATCCCGACCTGCCAGCCCTGAACTGGGTGACCGCGAACACACACCTGTCGTCCATTGCACCGCGCTACCTGATGAGCAACTCGTTTGCCTTCGGGGGCAACAACGTCAGCCTGATTATCGGAGACGCCCCATGACTGACTGGCCGCTCGCCGAATTGCTGCCCCACGCTGGCGACATGATTCTGATCGACCGCGTCCTCGGTTTCGACGAAGAACAGATCCACACCTGTCTCACGGTCAAGCCCAACGGCTTGTTCAACCTGCCCGACGGCAGCCTGCCGGCGTGGGTCGGCGTAGAGCTGATGGCGCAAAGCGTCGCCGCGTTCGCCGGTTGCCACGCGCGGCACAAAGGCAATCCGGTGGAGCTGGGTTTCCTGCTCGGCACACGTAAATTCGAGTGCAACGTCGAGGCTTTCCCCGCCGGCAGCGAACTGACCATCCATGGCATCCGCTCGCTGGAAGACGACAACGGCATGGGCGTGTTCGAATGCCACATCCACGGGCCCGGCATCGAAGCCAGTGCGCGCTTGAATGTGTTCCGCCCGCCCCAGCCATCCCAATATCTTGAACAAAACCGGGAGTCGAACGATGACTGAATCCGTACTGGTCACCGGCTCCAGCCGTGGCATCGGCCGCGCCATTGCCCTACGCCTGGCACAGGCCGGGCACGACATCGTCCTGCATTGCCGCAGCGGCGTGGCCGAAGCCCAAGCGGTGCAGACCGAGATCGAAGCGTTGGGCCGCAACGCGCGCATTCTGCAATTTGATGTCGCCGACCGCGAAACCTGCAAAACCATCCTCGAAGCCGACGTTGAAACCCACGGCGCCTATTACGGCGTGGTGCTCAACGCCGGGCTGACCCGCGACGGTGCCTTTCCGGCGCTGAGCGATGACGATTGGGACGTGGTGCTGCGCACCAACCTTGACGGTTTCTACAACGTCCTGCACCCGGTGATGATGCCGATGATCCGTCGTCGCGCCGCCGGTCGGATCGTCTGCATCACCTCGGTATCGGGCTTGATCGGCAATCGAGGCCAGGTCAACTACAGCGCCTCAAAGGCCGGTGTGATTGGCGCTGCGAAAGCGTTGGCGATCGAGCTGGGCAAGCGCAAAATCACGGTTAACTGCGTCGCGCCGGGCCTGATCGACACGGCGATGCTGGATGAAAACGTGCCGGTGGAAGAACTGATGAAGATGATCCCCGCACAACGCATGGGCACCCCGGAAGAGGTGGCCTCTGCGGTGAATTTCCTGATGTCGGCGGAAGCCTCGTACATCACCCGCCAGGTGCTGGCGGTCAACGGAGGCTTGTGCTGATGAAGCGCGTCGTCGTCACCGGCATGGCCGGCATCACCTCGCTGGGCAGCGACTGGCAGACCATCGCCGGCAACTTCGCGGCCAACCGCAGCGGCATCCGCCGGATGGACGAGTGGGATCGCTTCAGCGAACTCAACACCCGTCTGGCCGGCCCGATCGATGACTTCGTCGTACCCGCGCACTGGACACGCAAGCAATTGCGCAGCATGGGCCGCGTGTCGCGCCTGGCAGTCGGCGCGGCAGAACAGGCACTGGCGGATGCCGGCCTGCTTGGCGACGAAACGATCAAGGACGGGCGCATGGGCGTGGCCTGCGGCTCGTCCACCGGCAGCACCGACGAGATCAAGGCGTTCGGCAACATGCTGCTCAACTCGGTGGCCGAGGGCCTCAACGCCAACTCCTACGTGCGGATGATGCCGCACACCACCGCCGCCAACATCAGCATTTTCTTCGGCCTCACCGGGCGCCTGATCCCGACGTCCAGCGCCTGCACCAGTGGCAGCCAGGGCATCGGCTACGCCTACGAGGCGATCAAGTTCGGACGCCTGCCGCTAATGCTCGCCGGCGGCGCCGAAGAACTGTGCCCGACCGAGGCGATGGTCTTCGACGCACTCTACGCCACCAGCCTGAAAAACGACGCGCCGCAGACCAGCCCACGCCCGTACGACAAGGGCCGCGACGGCCTGGTGATCGGTGAGGGCGGCGGCATGCTGGTGCTTGAAGAGCTGGAACACGCCTTGGCGCGCGGTGCGCGGATCCATGCCGAAATCGTCGGTTTCGGCAGCAACGCCGACGGCCAGCACACCACCCGCCCCGAGCAGATCACCATGCGCCGTGCCATGGAACTGGCGCTGGAAGACGCCGGGCTCACCCCGGATGCAATCGGTTACGTAAATGGTCACGGCACCGCTACAGAACAGGGCGACATTGCCGAAACACTGGCAACCAGCAGCTTGTTCGGCGAACGCATGCCGATCAGCTCGCAGAAGAGTTTCCTCGGCCACACGCTCGGGGCCTGCGGCGCGCTGGAGTCGTGGTTCAGCATCGAAATGCTCAACCGCGATGTGTACGTGCACACGCTCAACCTCGACGAGGTCGATCCGCACTGCGGCAAACTCGACTACCTGCGCGGCGAATTCCGCCAGATGCATCACGAGTACGTGATGAACAACAATTTCGCTTTTGGTGGCGTCAACACCTCGTTGATTTTCCGCCGCTGGCACTGACCGCAATACGTTTGGAGTGAAGGGAATGACTCAGTTTCACCGCATCGCCGCCCTGTTGGCCCTGGCCTTTGTGCTCGGCGGTTGCACCAGCAAACCGGTGTACAACGCCAAGGAACAATTCTCGCCCAACCTCGGCTTTACCCAGCAACAGATGAGCCGCGCCATCGTCACTGCGCTCAACGACCGCCAGTGGGTCGTGCAATCGGTGCGCCCGGGCATGATCAAGGCAGCGATCACCGTACGCGGCCGTCACCACGCCGAAGTCGACATCCCGTTCAGCCCGACCTCGTTCGAAATCGACTACCGCAGCAGCTATGGCCTGGACGCCAAGGACGGCAAGATCCACGGCAACTACAACCGCTGGGTCAACCGCCTGCGTGACAACGTGCTCAAGGAACTGTCGATCAACCCGGATATCGAGTTCGTCAACGACCTGGGCATCGTCAAGCAAGGCGCCGACGAGCCGACCTACCTGAGCTTTCGCGAAGGCGTCAAACGCGCCACCGACGCCGGCCTGCTGGACGGCAGCGTGAAGTTCTACCTGGCCGGCGAAACCCTGCCCAAACAGGTGCGCACACTCGACACCGTGAGCAGCAGCCGCAAGACCAACGGCTCGAACAAATCCGATGCCGACGCCTGCTACTGGGCCCTGCAATCGGCCCTCGCGACCCTGCAGAACGCCGCGAAAAAAGCCGACGCCAACGCCGTGATCAATATCGCCAGCGTCGACCAGCGCGACCTGTACAAAGACACCGAAAAGTTTCAGTGCCGTGCCGGGCTGGTGGTGTCGAGCGTAGCGTTGCGAGGTGACCTCGCTCACGTCGACTGAACGGCTTGACCTGCATCCTGCAGCCATAAAAAGGGCGCCATTTGGCGCCCTTTTTTCATTCGGCACTACACTGGCTCATACAGCCCTTCACGCTACGCCTGTCAGAACGGCGAGCCCCATCGCTCGAGCACTCGCGGTTCTCTTTCACCGTCAAGGAGATGACCATGCACGTGAAAGCCATGATTGCCGCCACACTCCTTGGGCTTTTGCCCAGCGCCAGCCACGCCACCAATCTGATGTACATGCCGTTCGAGACCGTACTCTCGGACGCGATTCGCGCCGGTCGGCTGGATGGCAGTGTGAAGTTCTATCTGGTCGGCAATGGGCCGCAGGGCACGCAGCGCTTGTTGCGCCGGGACGTGGTCAGCGATCTGAGCACCAACGGCTTCAACAAGAGCGACCACGATTCCTGCGAGCGGGTGTTGCAGTCGAACCTGATCAAGTTGCAGGCCGATGCCAAACGGGTCGGAGCGAATGCGGTGGTCAATATCGTCAGTTATTACGACCAGCATGTGCGCAAGGATTTGAATACCTATGAGTGCCGGGCGGGGATATTCGTGACGCGGGTGGCGTTGAAAGGGGATCTGGTGCGGTTGCCCTGAAAATGTGGTGCTTGAGCGGACACCTTCGCGAGCAAGCCCGCTCCCACCCTGAAATGCATTCCCCTGTGGGAGCGAGCCTGCTCGCGATTTGACTGCGCAGCAGTCACGCCTTTGAGGGTTCGACCTTGCGCGTGAGCAACTCGACAAACGCCTTGGCCATCGGCGATTTCTGATCCTTGCGCTGCACCAGCCACACCGCCGTCACCGCTTCGGGATCCAGCAACGGCCGATAGACCACGCCGTCGATGCGCATCCGCTGATACGAGGCCGGCATCACCGAAACACCCAAACCCGCCGCCACCAGACCGATGATGGTCATCGCCTCCCCAGCCTCCTGGGCAAAGTGCGGGCTGAACCCGGCATCACGCGCCAGGCTCAGCAATTGCGCATACAAACCGCTGCCGTAGCTGCGCGGGAAGAACACAAATGGCTCGTGGGCCAGCGCCGCAAGGAACAGGCCCTCCTCCGAGCCCTGCGCCAGCGGATGCTTGGCACTGAGCACAGCGACCAGCGGCTCGCGCATCAACTCGACCACGCTGAGCGAATCCGGCAAGCCCAGCGGACGCATGATGCCGACTTCGATCGACTCATCCACCAATGCATCCGCCACCATGGTGCTGCTCATTTCGCGCAGGTTCAGGTGCACCGCCGGGAAACGCTGGCGAAAGGCAAAGATCGCCTGGGGAATGGTCGAGTTGAACGGCGCCGACGAGGTGAAGCCAATCTTCAATTCGCCCAGCTCACCCAGTTGCGCACGCCGGGCGACATCTGCAGCCTTGTCGACCTGCGCCAGCACCAGCCGCGCCTCTTCCAGAAACAATCGGCCGGCCTCGCTCAGTTCAACCCGACGATTGGTACGTTCAAACAACCGTGCGCCCACCTCTTGCTCCAGTGCCTGAATCTGCTGGCTCAACGGTGGCTGGGAGATGCCCAGCACCTGTGCGGCGCGGCCGAAATGCAGTTCTTCGGCGACGGCGATGAAGTAGCGCAAGTGACGCAATTCCATGGACACCCCATTAGGTCGTTAAAGCTATCAAACAGGTCGAACAATATATTGGATAGAAACATTAGCCAGCTATATGATTTTTTCATTGCCTGCCTGGCCGTGCCCCCCGAGGTCTGAAGTGAAAACAGCTGTCGCGCCCCTTGCCCATGAAGTCCCGCCTGCTGCTGCGGACGATGTGATCGCCGAGCTGCAAGAGATCTACATCGAAAAAGGCACGCCGATGTTCATGCGCACAGTGCTGGCCTTGTTCAGCGGCGGCTTCGCGACCTTTGCCCTGTTGTACTGCGTGCAGCCGATGATGCCGCTGCTGTCTCACGAATACGGGATCAACGCGGCGCAGAGCAGCCTGATCCTCTCCGTGGCAACCGGCATGCTGGCCTTCGGGCTGTTGATCACCGGGCCGATTTCCGACCGCATCGGGCGCAAACCGGTGATGGTCGCGGCGCTGTTCGCTGCGGCCCTGTGCACCATCGCCAGTACGATGATGCCGAGCTGGCACGGTGTGCTGATCATGCGCGCGTTGATCGGGCTGTCGTTGAGTGGCCTGGCGGCGGTGGCAATGACTTATTTGAGCGAGGAGATCCACCCGCAGCACATCGGTCTGGCGATGGGCCTGTACATCGGCGGCAACGCCATTGGCGGGATGAGCGGGCGCTTGATCACCGGCGTGCTGATCGACTTTGTCAGCTGGCACACGGCGATGCTGGTGATCGGCGGTCTGGCGCTGATCGCGGCAGCGGTGTTCTGGAAGATCCTTCCCGAGTCGCGCAATTTCCGCTCGCGCTCGCTGCACCCGCGCAGCCTGCTCGATGGCTTCACCATGCACTTTCGCGATGCCGGTCTGCCGCTGCTGTTTCTTGAAGCGTTCGTGCTGATGGGAGCGTTCGTCACCTTGTTCAACTACATCGGTTATCGCCTGCTGGCGGCGCCGTACAACCTTGATCAGGTGTTTGTCGGCCTGCTGTCGGTGGTGTACCTGTCGGGTATCTACAGTTCGGCGAAGATCGGTTCGCTGGCGGACAAACTGGGGCGACGCAAGGTGTTGTGGGCCACCATTGCACTGATGTTTGCCGGCCTTGCGCTGACGATGTTTACGCCGCTGCTGCTGGTGATCGTCGGCATGCTGATCTTCACCTTCGGCTTCTTTGGTGCACATTCGGTAGCGAGCAGCTGGATCGGCCGGCGCGCGACCAAGGCCAAGGGGCAGGCCTCATCGTTGTATCTGTTCAGCTATTACGCAGGTTCCAGTATTGCCGGTACGGCGGGTGGAGTGTTCTGGCATCTGGGCGGCTGGAACGGGATTGGCCTGTTCATTGGAGCGCTGTTGCTGGTGGCGCTGCTGGTGGCATTGAAACTGGCGAAGTTACCGCCGCTCGGCGGAGTCAAAGCCTGACAAAAATCCCCTGTGGGAGGGGGCTTGCTCCCGAATGCGGTGAGACAGTCAATGAAGATGGTGCTGAACCACCGCCTTCGGGAGCAAGCCCTCTCCCACAGTTGATCTGTTTTCGGCCCCAGATCGTGCAAACAAAAACGCCCGGCATAGCCGGGCGTTTTTCATTGTGTGGCGATCACTCGTGATACTGCGCCGACAACTCGTGCACCGCACGCAGGAACGCGCCGGCGTGTTCCGGATCAACCTCAGGGGTGATGCCGTGGCCAAGGTTGAACACGTGGCCGCTGCCCTTGCCGTAGCTGGCCAGAATGCGACCCACTTCAGTGCGGATCGCTTCAGGTTTGGCGTAGAGCACGGTCGGGTCCATGTTGCCTTGCAGCGCCACCTTGTCGCCAACGCGGGCGCGGGCGTTGCCGATGTCGCAGGTCCAGTCCAGGCCCAGTGCGTCGGCGCCAGCCTCGGCGATGCTTTCCAGCCACAGGCCGCCGTTTTTGGTGAACAGGATCACCGGCACCTTGCGCCCGTCGTGCTCGCGGATCAGGCCGCTGACGATTTTCTTCATGTAGGCCAGCGAGAATTCCTGATACGCCGCCGCCGACAGGTTGCCGCCCCAGGTATCGAAAATCTGCACCGCTTGTGCGCCAGCCATGATCTGGCCGTTGAGGTACGAGGTCACCGACTGCGCCAGCTTGTCCAGCAGCAGGTGCATGGCTTGCGGGTTGTCGTAGAGCATCGCCTTGGTCTTGCGGAAGTCTTTCGACGAACCGCCTTCGACCATGTACGTCGCCAGAGTCCATGGACTGCCGGAGAAACCGATCAGCGGCACACGACCGTTCAGCTCGCGGCGGATGGTGCTGACCGCGTCCATCACGTAACCCAGATCCTTGTGCGGATCAGGGATCGGCAGGGCTTCGATATCCGCCAGAGTGCTGACGACTTTCTTGAAGCGCGGACCTTCACCGGTCTCGAAGTACAGGCCCTGGCCCATGGCATCGGGAATGGTGAGGATGTCGGAAAACAGGATCGCCGCGTCCAGTTGCGGATAGCGGTCGAGCGGTTGCAACGTGACTTCGCAGGCGAACTCCGGATTCATGCACAGGCTCATGAAATCACCGGCGTGGGCACGGCTGGCGCGGTATTCCGGCAAGTAGCGGCCGGCCTGGCGCATCATCCACACCGGGGTGACGTCAACGGGTTGCTTGAGCAGGGCGCGAAGGAAACGGTCGTTCTTCAGGGCAGTCATGTCGGCATCCGGAAAAAAAGTGCGGGCATTTTCTCAGAGCGCGAGGCAAAAGGCACGGATACAGGTCAGCCTTTTGTCTATCGGGTCAATTTATCGCAATGAACACGCGGATTTCAGCAACACCCGGAAACCAATGTGGGAGCGGGCTTGCTCGCGAAGGCAGTGTGTCAGTCAATACATCAGGTGACTGATACAAAGCATTCGCGAGCAAGCCCGCTCCCACAGTTTTATCGCATTCCAAGGCCGGAAAGTGATCAGACCCCCAGGTAATCGAGGATCCCTTCAGCCGCATTGCGGCCTTCGAAGATCGCCGTCACCACCAGGTCGGAACCGCGCACCATGTCACCACCGGCGAAGATTTTCGGGTTGCTGGTCTGGTGCTTGTACTGACCTTGCTCAGGCGCCACGACACGGCCCTGGCTGTCGGTCTGGATCTCGAACTGTTCGAACCACGGCGCCGGGCTCGGACGGAAACCGAACGCGATAACCACGGCGTCAGCCGGGATGATCTCTTCGGAACCCGGGATCGGCTCGGGGCTGCGACGGCCACGGGCGTCCGGTTCGCCGAGACGGGTCTCGACCACCTTCACGCCTTCGACCTTGTCTTCACCGACGATCGCGATCGGCTGGCGGTTGTAGAGGAATTTCACGCCTTCTTCCTTGGCGTTCTTCACCTCTTTGCGCGAGCCGGGCATGTTCGCTTCGTCACGACGATAAGCGCAGGTCACCGACTTGGCGCCCTGGCGAATCGAGGTGCGGTTGCAGTCCATCGCCGTGTCGCCGCCGCCGAGTACCACAACCTTTTTGCCTTTCATGTCGACGAAATCTTCCGGCGACTTTTCAAAGCCCAGGTTGCGATTGACGTTGGCGATCAGGAAGTCCAGCGCGTCATAAACGCCCGGCAAGTCCTCACCGGCAAAACCGCCCTTCATGTAGGTGTAAGTGCCCATGCCCATGAACACGGCATCGTATTCGGCAAGCAGTTGCTCCATGGTCACATCTTTGCCGACTTCGGTATTGAGACGGAACTCGATACCCATGCCGGTGAAGACTTCGCGACGATTGCTCAGCACGGTCTTTTCCAGCTTGAACTCGGGAATGCCGAAGGTCAGCAGACCGCCGATTTCCGGGTTCTTGTCGAACACCACCGGGGTCACGCCGCCGCGCACCAGCACGTCGGCACAACCGAGGCCCGCCGGGCCTGCGCCGATGATCGCGACACGCTTGCCAGTCGGTTTGACCTTGGACATGTCCGGGCGCCAGCCCATGGCGAACGCGGTGTCGGTGATGTACTTCTCGACCGAACCGATGGTCACCGCGCCGAAGCCGTCGTTAAGGGTGCAGGCACCCTCGCACAGACGATCCTGCGGGCACACCCGGCCGCAGACTTCCGGCAGGGTATTGGTCTGGTGCGACAGCTCGGCGGCCTGGAGGATGTTGCCCTCGGCCACCAGCTTCAGCCAGTTGGGAATGAAGTTGTGCACCGGGCACTTCCATTCGCAATACGGGTTGCCGCAACCCAGGCAGCGGTGGGCCTGATCGGCCGACTGCTGGGGTTTGAACGGTTCGTAGATTTCGACGAACTCTTTCTTGCGTTGACGCAACAGTTTCTTCTTCGGATCCTTGCGCCCGACATCGATGAACTGGAAGTCGTTATTCAGACGTTCAGCCATTGTTAAAACCTCATCAAACTCTTCAGGCGCATATCACTGCGGGTTGGCACGAGTGCTGGAAAGCAACGATTTCAGGTTGGCAGCCTTGGGCTTGACCAGCCAGAAACGGCGCAGATAGTCATCGAGGTTTTCGGCGAGTTCACGCCCCCACTCGCTGTCGGTTTCCGCGACGTACTCGTTCAGCACGTTTTGCAGGTGGCTGCGATAGGCTTCCATCGCCTCGCCGCTGATCCGCTGGATTTCCACCAGTTCGTGGTTGACCCGGTCAACGAAGGTGTTGTCCTGATCGAGCACGTAGGCAAAACCACCGGTCATGCCAGAGCCGAAGTTGTAACCGGTCTTGCCCAGAACGCAGACGAAACCACCGGTCATGTACTCGCAGCAGTGATCGCCAGTGCCTTCCACCACCGTGTGGGCACCGGAGTTACGCACGGCGAAACGCTCACCTGCGGTGCCGGCGGCGAACAGCTTGCCGCCCGTCGCGCCATACAGGCAGGTGTTGCCGATGATGGCGCTTTCCTGAGTTTTATAAACGCTGCCTTTCGGCGGCACGATGGTCAGCTTGCCACCGGTCATGCCCTTGCCGACGTAGTCGTTGGCGTCGCCTTCCAGGTACATGTTCAGACCGCCGGCGTTCCACACGCCGAAGCTCTGACCGGCAGTGCCCTTGAACCGGAAGGTGATCGGCGCTTTCGCCATACCCTGGTTGCCGTGCTTGCGCGCGATTTCGCCAGAGATCCGTGCGCCGATCGAGCGGTCGCAGTTGCAGATGTCCAGGTCGAACTCGGCGCCACTGAGGTCGTTGATCGCCGAGGTCGCCATGTCGACCATTTTCTCGGCCAGCAGGCCCTGGTCGAACGGCGGGTTGCGCTCGACACCGCAGAATTGCGGTTTGTCCGCCGGGATGTGATCGCTGCCCAGCAGCGGGGTCAGATCCAGGTGATTCTGCTTGGCGGTCTGGCCTTCGAGGATTTCCAGCAGATCGGTACGACCGATCAGTTCTTCGAGGGAACGCACGCCGAGCTTGGCCAGCCACTCGCGGGTTTCTTCGGCGACGTAGGTGAAGAAATTCACCACCATGTCGACGGTACCGATGTAGTGATCCTTGCGCAGCTTCTCGTTCTGAGTCGCGACGCCAGTGGCGCAGTTGTTCAGGTGGCAGATACGCAGGTATTTGCAGCCCAGCGCGATCATTGGTGCGGTACCGAAACCGAAGCTTTCAGCGCCGAGGATGGCTGCCTTGATCACGTCGAGGCCGGTTTTCAGGCCGCCGTCGGTCTGCACCCGGACTTTGCCGCGCAGGTCGTTGCCGCGCAGGGTCTGGTGGGTTTCGGCGAGGCCGAGTTCCCACGGTGCACCCGCGTATTTGATCGAGGTCAGCGGCGAAGCACCGGTACCACCGTCGTAGCCGGAGATAGTGATCAAGTCCGCATAGGCCTTGGCCACACCGGCGGCGATGGTGCCGACGCCTGCTTCTGCAACCAGCTTCACCGAAACCAGCGCCTTCGGGTTGACTTGTTTCAGATCGAAAATCAGCTGCGACAAGTCTTCGATCGAGTAGATGTCGTGGTGCGGCGGTGGCGAAATCAGGGTCACGCCCGGCACTGCATAACGCAGCTTGGCGATCAGCCCGTTGACTTTACCGCCTGGCAGTTGCCCGCCCTCGCCCGGCTTGGCGCCTTGCGCGACCTTGATCTGCAGCACTTCGGCATTGACCAGGTATTCCGGGGTCACCCCGAAACGGCCAGTCGCGACCTGCTTGATTTTCGAGCTCTTGATGGTGCCGTAACGCGCCGGGTCTTCACCCCCTTCGCCGGAGTTGGAACGCGCACCGAGGCGGTTCATGGCTTCGGCCAAGGCTTCGTGAGCTTCCGGCGACAGTGCGCCCAGCGAGATACCGGCGGAGTCGAAACGCTTGAGCACCGATTCCAGCGGTTCGATTTCACTGATGTCCAGCGGCTTGTCGAGGGTCTTGACCTTGAACAGGTCGCGGATCATCGACACCGGACGGTTGTCCACCAGCGAGGTGTATTCCTTGAACTTGGCGTAGTCGCCCTGCTGCACGGCGGCTTGCAGGGTGTTGACCACGTCCGGGTTGTAGGCGTGATATTCGCCACCGTGGACGAACTTCAGCAGACCGCCCTGCTGGATCGGCTTGCGCGGACTCCAGGCTTCGCTAGCCAGTGCTTTCTGTTCGGCTTCGATGTCGACAAAACGCGCACCCTTGATGCGGCTCGGCACACCACGGAAGCTCAGGTCGCAGACTTCTTCGGACAGGCCGATCGCTTCGAACAGTTGTGCACCGCGGTACGAGGCGATGGTCGAAATACCCATCTTCGACAGGATCTTCAGCAGACCCTTGGTGATGCCTTTTCGGTAGTTCTTGAACACCTCGTAGAGGTCGCCCAGCACTTCACCGGTACGGATCAGGTCGCCCAGCACTTCGTAGGCCAGGAACGGATACACCGCCGAGGCGCCGAAACCGATCAGCACCGCGAAGTGATGAGGGTCACGGGCGGTCGCGGTTTCAACGAGGATGTTGGAATCGCAACGCAGGCCTTTTTCGGTCAGGCGGTGGTGCACCGCACCGGTGGCCAGGGATGCGTGGATCGGCAGTTTGCCCGGGGCGATATGGCGGTCGCTCAGGACGATCTGGGTCCGACCGGCACGCACGGCCTCTTCAGCCTGATCGGCGACGTTGCGGATCGCCGCTTCCAGACCAACACTTTCCTCGTAGTTGAGGTCGATGATCTGCCGCTCGAAACCCGGGCGGTCGAGGTTCATCAGCGAACGCCACTTGGCCGGGGAAATGACCGGCGAGCTGAGGATCACGCGCGAGGCATGTTCCGGCGACTCCTGGAAGATGTTGCGCTCGGCACCGAGGCAGATTTCCAGCGACATCACGATCGCTTCACGCAACGGGTCGATCGGCGGGTTGGTGACCTGCGCGAACTGCTGGCGGAAGTAGTCGTACGGCGTGCGCACACGCTGGGACAACACGGCCATCGGCGTGTCGTCGCCCATCGAGCCCACGGCCTCGTAGCCTTGCTCGCCGAGCGGACGCAGTACCTGATCGCGCTCTTCGAACGTGACCTGATACATCTTCATGTATTGCTTGAGCTGATCGACGTCGTAAAACGCCGAACCGTGGTCGTTGTCTTCCATGGTCGCCTGGATGCGCAGGGCATTCTTGCGCAGCCATTGCTTGTACGGATGACGGGACTTCAGGCGGTTGTCGATCGCATCGGTGTCGAGGATCTGCCCGGTTTCGGTGTCCACGGCGAAGATCTGGCCAGGGCCGACGCGGCCTTTGGCAATCACGTCCTCGGGTTTGTAGTCCCATACGCCGATTTCCGACGCAAGGGTGATGAAACCGTTGGTGGTGGTGACCCAGCGCGCCGGACGCAGACCGTTACGGTCGAGCAGGCACACCGCGTAGCGACCATCGGTCATGACCACGCCGGCCGGGCCGTCCCACGGCTCCATGTGCATCGAGTTGTACTCGTAGAACGCACGCAGATCCGGGTCCATGGTTTCGACGTTCTGCCATGCCGGCGGAATGATCATCCGCACACCGCGGAACAGGTCGATGCCACCGGTGACCATCAATTCGAGCATGTTGTCCATGCTCGAGGAGTCGGAACCGACACGGTTGACCAGCGGGCCGAGTTCTTCCAGATCCATCAGATCGTTGGTGAACTTGGTCCGGCGGGCCTGCGCCCAGTTGCGGTTGCCAGTGATGGTGTTGATCTCGCCGTTGTGGGCGAGGAAGCGGAATGGCTGAGCCAGCGGCCATTTCGGCAGGGTGTTGGTGGAGAAGCGCTGGTGAAACACGCAGATCGCGGTTTGCAGGCGCTCGTCACTCAGGTCCGGATAGAACGCGGCCAGATCGGCCGGCATCATCAGGCCTTTATAGATGATGGTCTTGTGCGAAAAGCTGCAGATGTAGTGGTCGGTATCGGCGGCGTTCGCCACCGACGAACGACGACGGGCGCTGAACAGCTTGACCGCCATGTCCTGATCGCTCAGGCCTTCACCGCCGATGTACACCTGCTCGATTTGCGGCAGGCGCTCAAGCGCCAGGCGGCCGAGAACACTGGTGTCGATTGGCACTTTGCGCCAGCCGATCAATTGCAGGCCTTCAGCAAGGATCTCGCGGTTCATGTTCTCGCGAGCGGCTTCGGCCTTGGCCGGATCCTGGTTGAAGAAGACCATGCCCACCGCATATTGCTTGGGCAGCTCGACGCTGAAGGTTTCCTGGGCAATGGCGCGCAGGAAGGCATCAGGCTTTTGAATCAGCAGACCGCAACCGTCACCGGTCTTGCCGTCGGCATTAATCCCACCGCGGTGGGTCATGCAGGTCAGGGCCTCAATGGCCGTTTGCAATAGGGTATGACTGGGTTCGCCCTGCATATGGGCTATCAGGCCGAAACCGCAGTTATCCTTGAATTCATCTGGTTGGTACAGACCTGCTTTCATAGACACTTTCTCACCAGGCTGCCTCTTTTCGAGGCAAATTTCTTTTCAATTCAACCACTTGCATCTCGCGCCGAACGTACGCCGGCTTAGCGGGGGCAAAAGGGTGGTCATTGTACACAGCGACACAGACGCTCACAAATTTGACGACGAAATGTCGCAAATCTATGTCGCATTTGTGAAAGGTTTAAAGCGATATGCTGTGCTAGTCAAAACTTTTTTAATTCTGACTGCAACGACTCAAAGACTACTGTGACGCAGACACCACAAGGCACGCGGCCCGTAGGGGCGGCGCGCACTTGTAGAAATTTTGAGGTGCTTGGAGAGGCGGCCTGGGTAAGGCCGCCGAATCTTCAGCGAGTTGTTGCCAGTTCCTGTTGGACGCTGGCGACAGTGCGAGGCCAAGGTTTACCAGCCTGAACCTTCGCTGGCAAGGCCTTGATGGCAGAAACGGCTGCATCACGATTGGCGAAGTTGCCGTAGGTGATCACGTAGAGAGGCTTGCCGTTGAGGACTTTCTTGAAATAACGGTACTCACCGCCCTGCTCCTTGACGAAGTTCTGCGCGGTCGCTTCGGAGCTGGTGCCAAGGATCTGCACCACGTAGTTACTGGTCGGCTGACCGGCGTACCAGCTGCCACCGGCGGCTTTGGCGACGGTAACCGGCTTCTCGGCCGGTTTGGCTGCTACAGCGGGCTTGGCCGGCGCAGGAGCAGGTTTTGCCACTGGAGCCGGCGCAGGTTTGGCGGTAGCGATCTGGGTAGGCGCTGGCGTCGGCTTGGCGGCAGGCACCGGAACCGGGGTCGGCGCCGGGCCGGCCGGAACACCTGCCGGCGGTGCGGAGGTGGTGACGGTCGGCGGCGTAGCGCTGGAGCCTTCCAGCGGCACCCCATCGTCGCCCTCGGTGATGCCACCGGCCGCTTCAGCCAACGGGCCACGCATGACTGGCTGCGAGTTGCCGACCAGCGGCAGCGGCATTGGCTGGGTATTGCCGGCGAACTCGACGTTTGGCGCGCCACCCTTGGCGCCCTGACCCAATGGCAGTTGTGCCTGTTCGTTGGCAGGTGCGCCGGTGGTTGGTGCCTTGTTGCGACCCGGCATCAGCCAGGCGGCGGCGACCGCGACCACAACGACGGCGGAAATCGCCAATACGTGTTTCTTCGGCATGTTGAACCCCATACTTGGACGCTTCACCGCAGAGCGGCTGGCAATCATGACTTCGATCAGAGCATCGCGAGCGACCTGGTTGATGTTGCCAGGCCAACCCTCGGCACTTTCGTGAATATCAGAGATCTGATCCGCGGTGAAAAGTTCTACACCCCGGCCCGCACCTTCGAGCCGTTGGTCGAGGTATTCGCGGGTCTCTTCTTCGGTGTACGGCTGCAATTCGATGACGTGGAAGCGTTCTTCCTCGAGGTGCAGCGCCTCCAGTTGAGCGATCAGCGACGACTCACCGAACAGGAACACGTGCGGACGACCTTCCGGTGCACCGGCGCCCAGCGCCATCAGCGCTTCGAGGGCGGACTCGTCGAGCTGCTCGGCGTCGTCCACCAGCAGATAGACTTCCTGACCGGTGAGAGCAAGTTGCACCACCTGCGCCAGAATCGCGCCGACCTCGGCCTGCGCCACGTCCAGCGCCTGGGCGACCTGACGCAGGATGCCAGCAGCATCGCCTGCACCGCGAGCCGACACCACAACGCTCTGTACCGATTGTTTGTTGGTGCTGGCCACCAGCGCCTGGCGCAGCAGGGTCTTGCCGCTGCCTTGCGGACCGGTGACCACCAGCAGCAACTGGCTGTAACGCGCCAGGTGATGCAGTTGCCCCAGCACCGGCTTGCGCTGGGCCGGGAAGAATTTGAAGCCCGGCACCCGCGGAGCGAAAGGGTCGTGACTTAACTGGAAATGGCCGAGGAACGCCTCGTCGGCATGCAAACTAGTCATCGGAATCTTATTAACCTTTAAGCTGAGCCAGAGCGCGGTAATCCGCTCCCAGCGTGGCCTGTAGAACCTCTTTCGGATAATCGGCGGTCACCACCGCTTCGCCCATCCGGCGCAGCAGCACCAGGCGCAGACGACCGTCGATCACTTTTTTATCAATTGCCATATGTTCGAGAAAATCGGCTTCGGTCATCTCTTCCGGCGGAATTACCGGTAGACCGGCACGCTGGAACAGACGAATGCCGCGATCACGCTCCTGCTCGCTGATCCAGCCCAGACGCGCGGACATTTCCAACGCCATCACGGTGCCAGCCGCGACTGCCTCACCATGCAACCAGACACCATAGCCCATGTGGGTCTCGATGGCGTGGCCGAAGGTGTGGCCCAGATTGAGCGTGGCGCGTACGCCGGTTTCCTTCTCATCGGCGCCGACCACCGCAGCCTTGGCTGCGCAGGAGCGCTCGATGGCGTAAGTCAGGGCTTTCTGGTCCAGCGCACGCAGGGCATCGACGTTGTCTTCGAGCCAGCTCAGGAACGGCTCATCGCAGATCAGGCCGTACTTGATGACCTCCGCCAGACCGGCCGACAGCTCACGCTCCGGCAGGGTTTTCAGGGACGCGGTATCGATCAGCACCACGTTCGGCTGATAGAACGCGCCGACCATGTTCTTGCCCAGCGGATGGTTGATGCCGGTCTTGCCGCCCACTGACGAATCGACCTGGGACAGCAGCGTGGTCGGAATCTGGATGAAATCGACACCGCGCTGATAGCACGCGGCGGCGAAACCGGCCATGTCACCGATGACCCCGCCACCGAGGGCGATGATCGTGGTGCGGCGGTCATGACGGGCTGTCAGCAGGCCGTCGAAGATCAGTTGCAGGGTTTCCCAGTTCTTGAAGGCTTCGCCGTCCGGCAGCACCACGGAAATCACCGAGAACGGCGCAAGACTCTTGGTCAGACGTTCGAGATAGAGCGGCGCAACGGTCTCGTTGGAGATGATTGCCACCTGCCGCCCGTGGATATGCGGCGCCAGCAGCTCAGGCTGATCCAACAAACCTTCGCCAATATGAATCGGGTAGCTGCGCTCGCCTAGATCGACCTTGAGTGTCTGCATGTGTCCCCACAGTGAAGATGGAAGCAGGCGTCCTGCCTTGAATTATTGGATGTCCGCGACCTTTAGCTGATGTGACGCCGCTCGCACGCCATCCGCCACAACCTCGACGGCTGCGACAGGACGCCGAGGATAGCGCATTTCGGGCGGCGCTTTAACGGGGTGGAAGCTGTGCCAGACGGTCGAGAATGTCGAGCACCACCATGCGCGGCGGCCGTTCGTCGGTTTCCACCACCAGATCGGCGATTTCCCGATAGAGCGGATCACGGATCGCGAGCAGGTCGCGCAGGGTTTTCTCGGGATTGGCGGTGCGCAGCAACGGTCGGTTGCGGTCGCGGGCAGTGCGGCCGACCTGCTGCTCGACGGAAGCGTGCAGATACACCACCCGCCCGCCTTCGTGCAGGGCCTTGCGATTGGCATCGCGCATCACCGCGCCGCCGCCGGTCGCCAGCACCACGCCGTCGAACGCGCACAGCTCGGCGATCATCGCCTGCTCACGGTCTCGAAAGCCGGGCTCGCCTTCCTTGTCGAAGATCCACGGGATATTGGCGCCCGTGCGCAGTTCAATTTCCTTGTCGGAATCTTTGAACGGCAGGCGCAGCTCTTTGGCCAGCAACCGGCCGATGGTGCTTTTTCCAGCGCCCATCGGTCCTACAAGAATCAAATTTCGCACAGAATCAACGACTCACAGCAATCGCCTGGTTATTCATGATACGCGGAGTGAGAAATACCAGCAGCTCGGATTTTTTCTCCGAAACCACATCACGCCGGAAAAGGCGGCCAAGATACGGCACATCGCCAAGAAATGGCACCTTATCTACGACCTTGCTTTGAGTATTTGAGAAAACGCCCCCGATCACGATGGTCTCGCCGTCGTTCACCAGCACTTTGGCGTTGACCTCGTTCTTCTTGATCGGCGGTACATCCTGCACCTTGTTCAGGTAGTCCGGCTCGTCCTTGGTGACCTTGACCTCCATGATGATGCGGTTGTCGGGCGTGATCTGCGGCGTCACTTCCAGCGACAGCGACGCCTCCTTGAATGACACCGAAGTCGCGCCGCTGGAGCTGGCTTCCTGATACGGAATCTCGGTGCCCTTGAGGATCTTCGCGGTCTCCTTGTCAGAGGTGACCACTTTCGGCTGGGAGACGATTTCGCCGTTACCGGTTTTCTCCATGGCGGTCAGCTCAAGATCGAGCAGCACGTTGTCGGTGATGAAAGCGATGCCGATCCCGGACGTGTTACCGACCGTGCCCATGTCGACGAACGGCGAGTTGGTGCTGGTGTTGCCCGGTGTGCCAATGGTGGTCGAGGTGCCGTTACTGACCCCGGACGTGTTCCAGTTGCCCTTGTTCTGAATCGAACCGCCCCAGCGCACGCCCAGGCTCTTGTCGTAATCGACGTTGGCCTCGACGATCCGCGCCTCGATCATCACCTGACGCACCGGAATATCCAGTTGCGCCACGATCCGCCGCAGCTCGTCGAGGCGGTCCTGGGTCTGGTAGGCAATGATGTTGTTGGTGCGCTCATCGACCGTGATCGAGCCGCGTTCGTCGATTTTCGCTTCGGCGCTGGTCACCGACTGGAACAACTTGGCGATGTCCGCCGCCTTGGCGTAGTTGACTTGCAGCAGTTCGCGGCGCAGCGGCGCCAGTTCGGCGATCTGTTTCTGCGACTCCAGTTCCTGACGCTCGCGGGCGGCGATTTCGTCGGCCGGCGCTACCAGCAACACGTTGCCGATCTTGCGTTTGTCCAGCCCTTTGGTTTTCAGCACCAGATCCAGCGCCTGATCCCACGGCACGTTCTGCAGGCGCAAGGTGATCCCGCCCTGCACGGTGTCGCTGGCCACGAGATTGAGGTTGGTGAAATCGGCGATCAGTTGCAGCACCGAGCGCACATCGATGTCCTGGAAATTCAGCGAGAGCTTTTCGCCGCTGTAGCTGTTGCGATCGGCGTTGCGCTTTTGCAGATCGTCGACCGTCATCGGACGAATACTGACGGTCAGCTTGTTATCGGTCTGGTAGGTCGAATAGTCGAAAGTGCCACTGGGCTCGACGGTGATGACCGCACGATCACCGGTCGCGGCACTGTTGACGAACTGCACCGGGGTGGCGAAGTCCTTGACGTCGAGGCGAACCCGCAACCGGTCGGGCAACTGGGTGCGGGCAAAACTGAGGATGATCTTGCCGTCATGCTCCTGGATGTCCGGGGCGATGGTCGGGTCCGACAGATCGATGACCACATTGCCCTCGCCCGCCGTGCCGCGCTGAAAATCGACGCCACGAATGGCCTTGGCGACGGGAGCGTAAGCCTTCGCCGGAGCGGCGGCTGGCCGTGACGCAACAGCGGCCGGACGGGATGCAGCAGGCTTGGTGCCCTGCCCGACCACCACGAACAGATTGTTGCCCTCGACCCGAGAGGTGTAAGGGCTCAGTTGCGTCAGGTTGATGATCAATCGCGTGCGATCGTTGGCCTCGACCACCGTGGCGCTTCGTGCATTGCCACTGCCCAGGTCGCGGGTCTTGCTCGTCAGCTGGCTGGCCACACCCGGCAGATCCAGCGCAATTCGTGCCGGTGATTCGGTGGTGTAGCCCTTGGGCTGCGGGGGCGGGCCGTCGAACGACAGCTTCAACTCGACGCGGTCACCGGGCAACGCCGCCACATCCAGCGCCTTCAGGCTGGCCGCCTGAACCATCGGTGAAAGCAGCGCTATCCATAGCGAAAAACCGAGGGTGGAGAAAATCCTGTTCATTGTTCGACTTCCACTATGAGTGCTCTTTCAAAGGAATGGTGCGCGGACGCTCCAGCCAGGCGCCTTCGCCATCGGGCACGATTTCGACCACATCGACCTGCGTGGCACTGATTGCAACGATGCGACCGTCGTTGCGCCCCAGGTAGTCGCCGACTTTCAACCGATGCACCCCGCCAGCTCCGCGCAGCAGGGCAAAGGAGCCGGTGGCATTGGAGATTGTGCCGACCATTTCAAACTGCTCGATGTTGAAGCCTTCGAGGTATTGCTTGACCCGGCTGGGGTCGGGTTTGACGTTGCGCGCACCGCGCTGCTGAGCGGCCAGATCGACCCGCACCTGACGCGAGAACGGGCTGCGCAAGTTGGCCGCGCTGTAGGTAAACGTGGGGTAGGAGTGGAAAGTCGGCGTCGGCTCAATCCGGCCCGCCGGTCGCAGACGCACTTCGTTCATGTAGGCATCGAGGTCGCTGAACTCATCATTGCTGCCGCAGCCGCTCAGGCCCAGCAACACCATGGATAAGGCGAAATAACGCATCGGGGTCATTTTTCCAGCCCCTTGTCGTTATAGCGGTAAGTCTTGGCGAGGATGCTCATGCGCAGCTTCGTCCCGCCTTCCGGGTTGGCGGGCGCCAGCTCGAAATCGTGCAGCGTGACGATCCGTGGCAACCCGGCGACGCCGCTGACGAAGGTAGCGAGGTCGTGGTAGGCACCGGTGACGGTGATCTGGATCGGCAGTTCGATGTAGAACGGCTGGGTGACTTCCGGCAGCAGCTTGATTTCTTCGAATTCCAGACCGCTGCCCAGACCGGTGCGGGTGATGTCCTCCAGCAACCCCGGAACTTCGGTGTCGTTGGGCAATTGCCGCAGGAGCACGCCGAAGGAGTTCTCCATTTCCTTCATCTGCTGGGTGTACAGCTCCAGGTTGGCGGCCATGTGCGCCTTGCTGGCGAATTGTTCCTTCAAGGTGTCTTCTTCCTGACGCTTGGCTTCAAGCTGGTTTTCCATGTCGCTGATGAAAAAGTTATAGCCAAGCGCCAACACCAGCACTGCCAACAATGCCCCGGCGATGGTTTTCACTGCGGCCGGCCAGGAGCCGATGTTGCTGGTGTCCAGGTCGTTGAAATCGATGTTGCGCAAACCCTGCAGCCATTCGGACGGTTTCATTTGTCGCCCTCCACGGCTGCTGGCTGAGTCTGCCGGACGGTCAACTGAAAGACGTTGGCCTGATCCACCTGTCCGGCGGTAGTCGCCTTCACTTCATTGAGACTCGGCGCATCGAACCAATCGGAGGCATCCAGATTGCGCATCAATTCGGAGACGCGATTGTTCGATTCCGCCGCGCCGCTGATCGAGAGCGTCTTGCCAACCAGCTTCACGCTGGTGAAATACACGCCGTCCGGCAGGGTGCGCGCCAGTTGATCGAAGATCCGTCCGCTGATCTGCCGGTTACCCTGCAGGTCTTGGATGATGCGCATGCGCTCGACCAGTTGCTGGCGCCGCGCCTTGAGCTCGCTGATCTGCCTGATCCGTTCGTCGACCACGGCAATCTGCTTGCCGATGTAGGCATTGCGTGCCTCCTGCCGCTCGATCGCGGCACTGAAGACCTGATCGACGATGAACACCGCGCCCACCGATCCGACCAGAACCCCGATCAGGATCAGCAGGAAGCGTTTACGCCGCTCTTCGCGGCGCTCTTCACGCCAGGGGAGAAGGTTGATCCGCGCCATCAGTCGAAGCTCCTGAGCGCGAGCCCGCAGGCAATCATCAGGGCCGGCGCGTCACTGGCCAGGGCCCCGGCATTGACCTTGCTGCTCAAGGCCATGTCGGAAAACGGGTTGGCGACCTGGGTCGGAGTGCCCAGGCGTTGCTCGATCAGGCGATCCAGCCCCGGCACCGACGCTGTGCCACCGGCCAACAGGATGTGATCGACGGCGTTGTACTGCCCGGAGGCAAAGAAGAACTGCAATGAGCGCGACACCTGCTGCACCAACGCATCCCGGAACGGCTGCAAGACCTCGCTGACGTAGTCATCCGGCAGACCGCCCTGTTTTTTCGCCAGCCCGGCCTGTTCGACGGTCAAGCCATAGCGGCGCTGGATTTCCTCGGTCAGTTGCCGGCCACCGAACAGTTGCTCGCGGGTATAAATGATGCGGCCGTTGTGCAGCACGCTCAGGGTGGTCATGGTCGCGCCGATGTCGACTACCGCCACCGTCAGGCGCTCCTGCGAGGCCGCCAATTGGGTGGCGAGCAGACCGAAGGAGCGCTCCAGCGCGTAGGCCTCGACATCGACCACCCGCGCGGTCAGCCCGGCCAGCGCCAGCGCCGCCTCGCGGACTTCGACGTTTTCCTTGCGACAGGCGGCCAGCAGCACATTGACCCGCTCCGGGTTGCGCGGCGACACACCCTGGACTTCAAAATCGATGGCGACTTCGTCCAGCGGATAGGGGATGTATTGGTCGGCTTCGATCTTGAGCTGGTTTTCCAGCTCGTCATCAGTCAGCCCGGCGTCCATCTCGATGATCTTGGTGATCACCGCAGAACCGGCCACCGCCACGGCCACGCTCTTGAGCCCGGTACGTGCCTTGACCAGCACCCGGGACAAGGCGTGGCCCACGCCTTCGAGCTCGGCGATGTTCTTTTCGACCACGGCGTTGGGCGGCAGCGGTTCTACCGCGTAGGCCTCGACCCGGTAGCGGTCGCCCTGGCGGCTCAGCTCCAGCAGCTTCACCGAAGTGGAGCTGATGTCGATCCCCAGTAACGTATTGGTCTTTTTATTGAAGAGTCCCAGCACTACCAATTCCCTATGACTTTCCGTGAGTTACGGACTCTGTAATACGCATTGCGTTCCTTCACCCCGTCTTGACAGAAGCGCAAATGACGCCCCCCAGCAGAAAAGTGCTTATAATGCCCAGCGTTTTTTTCCGCTTTTACTGCCGGCCCAGGCTGTTCTGTGTGTTACCGGAACCCTGCCGCCCAATTCATTCTTTGCCCTGGATGTCCAAAAGCCTTGATTCGTCTGCTGAAATTTTTCGGTTGGTCCATCGTCGCCGTTTTCTGCGGACTGCTTTTAGGTCTCAGCGGCGCGTTTCTTTACCTTAGTCCGGGTTTGCCGTCTGTGGAGGCCCTGAGAAGCATTCAGTTGCAGATTCCGCTGCGGGTCTACAGCAGCGACAACAAGTTGATCGCAGAATTTGGCGAAATGCGCCGTACTCCGATCCGTTTCGCCGACATTCCGCCCAATTTCATTAATGCGTTACTAAGTGCTGAAGACGACAACTTTGCCAACCACTATGGCGTCGACCCGAGCAGCCTGATGCGTGCGGCGACCCAACTGGTCAAGAGCGGGCACATCCAGTCCGGCGGCAGCACCATTACCATGCAGGTGGCGAAGAACTTCTTCCTGACCAGCGAACGCAGCTTCTCGCGCAAAACCACGGAAATTCTCCTGGCACTGCAGATCGAACGGCAGCTGACCAAGGACGAGATCCTCGAGCTGTACGTAAACAAGATCTATCTGGGTAATCGCGCCTATGGCATCGAGGCGGCGGCGCAGGTGTATTACGGCAAGTCGATCCGTGACATCAGCCTGGCGCAAATGGCGATGATCGCCGGCCTGCCGAAGGCCCCGTCGCGCTTCAACCCGCTGGCCAACCCGGCACGCAGCAAGGAACGTCGCGACTGGATCCTCGGCCGCATGTACAAGCTCGGCAAGATTTCCGAGGCCGACTACACCGCCGCGATTAACGAGCCGCTGAACGCCAGCTATCACGTGCCGACCCCGGAAGTGAACGCGCCGTACATTGCTGAAATGGCCCGTGCCGAAATGGTCGGCCGCTACGGCAGCGACGCCTATACAGAAGGCTTCCGCGTCACCACCACGGTGCCGAGCAACCTGCAGGAAATGGCCAACACCGCCCTGCACGAAGGCTTGATGACCTACGACCAGCGTCACGGCTACCGTGGCCCCGAGTCACGCCTGCCGGGCAAGACTCACGAGGCCTGGGTCAGCGAGCTGACCAAGCAGCGCACCATCAGCAGCCTGGAGCCGGCCATCGTCACCCAGGTCGACAAGAATGGCTTGCAGGTGCTGACCCGCACCGGCGAAGAACACGTCGCCTGGGACACCATGAAATGGGCACGTCCGTTCCTCAACACCAACAGCATGGGCGCCGCACCGCGTCAGCCGTCGGATGTGGCCCAGGTCGGCGATCTGATTCGCGTACAGCGTCAGCCAAACAACTCGCTGAAGTTCAGCCAGATCCCGCAGGCGCAAGGCGCGCTGGTCTCGCTGGATCCGCAGAACGGCGCGATCCGCTCGCTGGTCGGCGGCTTCGCTTTCGAGCAGAGCAACTACAACCGCGCCCTGCAGGCCAAACGTCAGCCGGGCTCGAGCTTCAAGCCGTTCGTCTACAGTGCTGCGCTGGACAGCGGCTACACCGCCGCAACCCTGGTCAACGACGCCCCGATCGTGTTCGTCGACGAGTACCTCGATAAAGTCTGGCGACCGAAGAACGACACCAACACCTTCCTCGGGCCGATCCGTCTGCGCGAAGCGCTGTACAAGTCGCGTAACCTGGTGTCGATCCGCCTGCTGCAGGCGATGGGCGTGGGCAAGACCATCGACTACATCACCCGCTTCGGCTTCAACAAGCAGGATCTGCCGCCGAACCTGTCGCTGGCACTGGGTACCGCAACCCTGACCCCGATGGAAATCGCCACCGGCTGGAGCGCCTTCGCCAACGGCGGCTTCAAGATCACCCCGTACATCATCGACAAGATCGAAAGCCGGAACGGCGACACGCTGTTCGTCGCCAACCCGCCGACCGTGCCCCAGGGTATCTCGGCCACTGATGGCTTTGCCGCGCCGGCGTCCCAGCCGATCACCGTCAACGCCGCGCCAGTACCGGGTGAAGCCCCGGGCCCTACTGCAGCGCCACAAGCGCCGGCCGTGGCCGAGCGGATTGTCGATGGCCGCACCACGTACATCCTCAACAGCATGTTGCAGGACGTGATCAAGCTCGGCACAGGTCGCCGCGCGCTGGCCATGGGTCGCAGCGACATCGCCGGCAAGACCGGTACCACCAACGAATCGAAGGATGCGTGGTTCTCCGGTTACAACGCCGATTACGTGACCACCGTGTGGACCGGTTTCGATCAGCCGGAAAGCCTCGGTCGCCGCGAGTTCGGGGGTACCGTGGCGCTGCCGATCTGGATGAACTACATGTCGGCTGCACTGAAGGACAAGCCGCCGCACGTGCAGCCTGAGCCGGAAGGCATCCTCAGCCTGCGGGTAGATCCGGTCAGCGGTCGTGCGGCGACGCCAAGCACGCCTGGCGCCTATTTCGAACTGTTCAAGTCCGAAGACACGCCGCCGTCGGTGAACGAGCTGGGTAACGGCACTGCGCCGGGCAGCCCGCTGCCGGCGGATGAGCAGGCGCCGATCGATCTGTTCTGATCCCGCCCCAGCAAAAAAGCCCCGCCTTCGTGAGAAGTGCGGGGCTTTTTATTGCCTGTCGGTTTTGTATGGCCTGGGCCGGCCTCTTCGCGAGCAAGCCCGCTCCCACAGGGTTTTGCAGTGTTCACACACTTCATGTACACCCCCCGATTCCTGTGGGAGCAGGCGCCGATCGATCTGTTCTGATCCCGCCCCAGCAAAAAAGCCCCGTCTTCGTGAGAAGTGCGGGGCTTTTTATTGCCTACCGGTTTTGTATGGCCCGTGCCGGCCTCTTCGCGAGCAAGCCCGCTCCCACAGGGTTTTGCAGTGTTCACACACTTCATGTACACCCCCAGATTCCTGTGGGAGCGGGCTTGCTCGCGAAGGGGCACTGAAGAACACCACAAATCACACAGGCACAAAAAAGCCCCGACTCTCACGAGCCGGGGCTTTCGGTTGAAGCGCTACAACGACTTAGCCGTTGAACACGTCATCCACGCTTTTCAGCGGGTAGTTCTTCGGATACGGCAGGGTGGCCACGCCGGTCTCGATTGCGGCCTTGGCCACAGCGTCGGAGATCAGGGTGATCAGGCGCTTGTCCATTGGCTTCGGAATGATGTACTCACGACCGAATTCCAGTGGCGCACCACCGTAGGCATCGCACACGTCCTGTGGAACAGGCAGCTTGGCCAGTTCACGCAGAGCGTTGGCGGCAGCCACTTTCATTTCTTCGTTGATGCGCTTGGCGCGAACGTCCAGGGCACCACGGAAAATGAACGGGAAGCCCAGTACGTTGTTGACCTGGTTCGGGTAGTCGGAACGACCGGTGGCCATGATCACGTCGCTACGGGTGGCGTGCGCCAGTTCCGGGGAGATTTCCGGATCCGGGTTCGAGCAGGCGAAGACGATCGGGTTGGCCGCCATCGACAGCAGGCCTTCAGCGCTCAGCAGGTTCGGGCCGGATAGACCGACGAACACGTCAGCACCTTTCAGAGCGTCAGCCAGGCTGCGCTTGTCGGTCGCGTGGGCGAACACGGCTTTGTACTGGTTCAGGTCGTCACGGCCGGAGTGGATCACGCCGGTACGGTCAACCATGAAGATGTTTTCGATCTTCGCGCCCATGCTCACCAGCAACTTCATGCAGGAGATGGCCGCAGCGCCAGCGCCGAGGCAGACGATCTTGGCTTCCGGCAGGGTTTTGCCAGCGATTTCCAGAGCGTTGATCATGCCCGCAGCGGTCACGATCGCAGTGCCGTGCTGGTCATCGTGGAATACCGGGATGTCGCACTGCTCGATCAGAGCGCGTTCGATCTCAAAGCACTCAGGTGCCTTGATGTCTTCCAGGTTGATACCACCGAAGGTGATGGAGATGCGTTTCACGGTGTCGATGAAGGCTTGCGGGCTTTCGGAATCGACTTCGATGTCGAACACGTCGATGCCGGCGAAGCGCTTGAACAGCACGCCTTTACCTTCCATCACTGGCTTGGAAGCCAATGGGCCGAGGTTACCCAGGCCCAGAATCGCGGTGCCATCGGAAATGACTGCAACCAGGTTGCCCTTGCCGGTGTATTTGTAGGCCAGTTCAGGATCGCGGGCGATCTCACGTACTGGTTCAGCTACGCCGGGGCTGTAGGCCAGCGACAGGTCGCGGGCGGTAGCAGTGGCCTTGGTGAGCTCGACACTCAGCTTCCCTGGACGAGGATTGGCATGATATTCGAGAGCGGCAGTTTTCAGATCAGACATTTTGGCATTCCGCTTTTTACTGTTGGACAGACTGGTCAGCGAGGATACGCGCCTCGCAAAGTCCCCACAAGACTGAGCAGTCACCCCTGTCAAGCGCCCTGTCCTACGACTTTGGGCCAAGAGCCACGGCGCACAAGGGCTGGACTGTTCACAATCGACAGAAAAAATGTCTACAATTTTTATTCAGCGAGCGCTTTGCAGCATCGATGGATCGGTCAGTGGCAGCAACCAGCGCGACTGCCCCGGTTTCAAGCCGCCCCGGCGCGAACGATCGACGATCCACCCGCGAGCCTCGATCCGCCTGCCCTTCAGCGCCTGCAACCGCGCACTGTCAAATTGTCCGACCAGATTGGGCGCAACACGCAGTACAAGCGAGCCCTGCAACTCGATCCAGATTGCGCCACGATTGCGCTGAACCTTGCTCACACGCCCGCTGATCACCGCGAAACCGGAATCAGCAATCTGCTCCGCTTTCAATACAGGCGACTGGCGCCATAAGCCTCGACCGGCCTGCCGGGCACTGCGTTCGGCAACCTGCTGACAGGCGACAAGATCGACGTTCGGCGCCACCGCCACCTGGAAACCGAGACCGTCGGCGAGCATTTGCGCTTCAAGATTGGCGCCACTGGCACTGTAGACATGCGCGAGGGTGCGACCGTAATGGTCCTTGGCTTGCTTGCCGGGCAGCAAACCGATCCGTCCGCCACTGCCTGCTACCAAAGCCTCCAGGCGTTTGCGCGCCGCCGTGGCGAATGGCTGGTCGCTGCGGCCCTGCTTGCCCAGTTCCGGCGTGTTGAGGCCGATCATGCGCACACTGCGCCCGTCGCTCAGGCGCAAAGTGTCGCCATCGACCACGCGCTGGACGCTGACGCTGGTCAGGCCGGCAGGCGCCGGGCAAAACGCCTGGGCAGCGGACAGCCAAATCGCGGACACAAAAAAGGCGCCCGCGAGGGACGCCTTTTTCATCAGACCGGAAAAGCCGTAGAAGCTTTCCAGAATGAAGAGCCTTAGGCTTTTTTGCCGAAAGCGCCGAAACGGTCTGCGAACTTCTGAACGCGACCACCGGTGTCCAGAGTCTTCTGCTTACCGGTGTAGAACGGGTGGCATTCGTTGCAAACGTCGATTGGCAGAGCTTTGCCGAAAGTCGAACGAGTTTCGAACTTGTTGCCACAGCTGCAGGTAACAGCAATGACTGGGTAATTCGGGTGGATATCAGCTTTCATGATGTCTTCCTCAGCTAGCGTGCCGCCACCCAACACTATTGTTGAATACCGCACGTAATTAGGCCGCGGATTCTACCAGACAATGTCAATCGCGCAAGCTGTCCCTGAGACCGACCGTCTGCTAGGCTCCCGGCCTTGAACACATTCTCCTGTGGGGCGGGCTTGCTCGCGAATGCGGTGTGTCAGCCAGCACTACGGTGCCTGACACACCGCATTCGCGAGCAAGCCCGCTCCCACAATTGATCTGCGCTCGCCCTCCTTTTGTGTTGAAAGAGACCCCCCGCGTGCCCGACGCCATACTGCGCCTCGCCCTGCCTTCGCCCCTGCGCCGCCTGTTCGACTATCGGGCGCCGGCCGGGGTGCTGCGCGCCCAGCTGCAGCCAGGCATGCGCCTGCGGGTGCCGTTCGGGCGGCGGGAGATGATCGGGATTCTGGTCGAAGTCACAGACACCAGCGAAGTGCCGCTGGAAAAACTCAAACCGGCGCTGGCCCTGCTCGATACCGAGCCGCCGCTGCCGCCAGCGCTGTTCAAGCTGTGCCTGTGGACATCGCAGTATTACCAGCACAGCCTCGGCGACACATTGAGCTGGGCGCTGCCGGTGCTGCTGCGCCAGGGCGAACTGGCCGAGGCCCGTCAGGAACGTTTCTGGTGGATTACGCCCGGGGCCAGCCTGGATGATCCGCGCATCGCCCGCGCCCCGCGGCAACGTGAAGCACTGGCGACGCTGGCGCAGCACCCGCACGGCGTCGCCCATCAGTTGTTGAGCAAGCTGATGCTGAGCAAAGACAGCCTCGACCTGCTGTTGGCCAAGAATCTGGTGCAAGTGGAGATCCGGCGGCACGCCCCCGGCGTGCGCCATGAACACTGGCTGGCGCAACCGGAACTGCCGCTCAATACCGAGCAACGCGCCGCTTACGAAGCGATTCGCGCCGGGTTCGACAGTTATCACGCCTTTCTGCTGGCCGGGATTACCGGCAGCGGCAAGACCGAAGTCTATTTGCAACTGATCCGCGAAACCCTCGAAGCCGGCAAGCAGGCACTGGTGCTGATCCCGGAGATCAACCTCGGCCCGCAGACCCTGGCGCGTTTCGAGCAACGCTTCAACGCACGCATCGCCCTGCTGCATTCGGCGGTCAACGACCGCGAGCGCCTCGACGCCTGGCTCGCCGCCCGGGACGGTGAGGCCGACATTATTATCGGCACCCGCTCGGCGCTGTTCACCCCGATGAAGAACCCGGGGCTGATCATCATCGATGAGGAACACGACGGCTCCTATAAACAGCAGGAAGGCCTGCGTTACCACGCCCGCGATCTGGCGCTGGTGCGTGCGCGCCAGGAAAACATCCCGATCGTCCTCGGCTCCGCCACGCCTTCGCTGGAAAGCCTGCACAACGCTTACACCGGCCGCTATGGCCTGCTGCGCCTCAACGAGCGCGCAGGCGGTGCCAAGCAACCACGCTTCTTGCGTCTGGATGTGAAAAGCCGTCCGCTGGACAGCGGCATTTCCGGGCCGATGCAGCAAGCCATCGGCCAGACCCTTGCCGCCGGCCAGCAGGTGCTGGTGTTTCTCAACCGTCGCGGTTTTGCGCCGACCCTGCTGTGCCACGATTGCGGCTGGATGTCCGAGTGCTCGCGTTGCGATGCGCGGATGACCGTGCACCAGCGCTATGGCGAGTTGCGCTGCCACCATTGTGGCTACGTCGAACGCGTACCGCGCCAGTGCCCCAAGTGCAACAAGGTCGATCTGCGCCCGGTGGGGGCCGGCACCGAGCGCGCTGAGGAACGGCTGGCGATTCTGTTCCCGGATTACCCGGTATTGCGCGTCGACCGCGACAGCACTTCGCGCAAGGATGCGATGAATCAGTTGTTCGCGACGATTCAGAAGGGTCAGCCGTGCATTCTGGTCGGCACGCAGATGTTGGCGAAGGGGCACCACTTCCCCCGGGTCACGCTGGTGTCGATTCTGGATGCCGACGGCGGGCTGTTCTCCGGCGACTTCCGCGCCAGCGAGCGCATGGCGCAATTGATTGTGCAGGTGGCCGGGCGTGCCGGACGCGCTGAAGAGCCGGGCAAGGTGATCATCCAGACGCACCTGGCCGACCATCCTTTATTGGTGCAGTTGACCGAGCAGGGCTACTTCGCGTTCGCCGAGCAGGCATTGAGCGAGCGCCGTGCAGCAGGGCTGCCGCCGTTCTCGCACCTGGCCTTGTTGCGCGCCGAAGCGCACAAGCCGGGACAGGCCGAAGGCTTTCTCGATGAAGCGTGCAGCGCGGCCGAGCGTTTGCTGGCCGAGCAGAATCTGACCGGTATCGAGCTGCTCGGGCCGGTGCCGGCGCCAATGGAACGCCGTGCCGGGCGCTATCGCGCGCAACTGTTGTTGCAGGCGACGGCGCGGGCGCCGCTGCATCGGTTGCTTGCCAGTTGGCTGCTTGAGCTTGAGCAGATGCCGAGCGGACGGGCGGTACGCTGGTCGCTGGATGTTGATCCCGTGGATTTGTATTGATCTGAACATCGCCTTCGCGAGCAAGCCCGCTCCCACATTGGATCTGCGGTGTTCATACAATCCCTTGTGGGAGCGGGCTTGCTCGCGAAAAGGCCCGAATTGTCACCACATATCCATAAGCTGCCTGCTAAGGTTGGCAAGCCCGTCTTCGCAACGGATAATGCCCAGTTTTTCCACCCGCGCATCGATGCGCCGCCGCGCTTGCGGTCGAAAGAGAAGACCATGAAAGACACCATTCGCCAGCTGATCCAACAAGCCCTCACCCAACTCGTCAACGAAGGTGTGTTGCCTGAAGGCCTGTCGCCGGCGATTCAGGTGGAGAACGCCCGTGACAAGACCCACGGCGACTTCGCCAGCAACATCGCCATGATGCTGGCCAAGCCTGCGGGCATGAAGCCGCGCGATCTGGCGGAGAAAATCATTGCCGCGCTGCCGGCCGACGAAAACGTCACCAAGGCCGAAATCGCCGGCCCGGGCTTCATCAATTTCTTCCAGAACACCCAGGCCCTGGCCTCGCGCCTTGACGCCGCCCTGGCCGACGCGCACGTCGGCGTGCGCAAGGCCGGTCCTGCGCAACGCACCGTGGTCGACCTGTCGGCACCGAACCTGGCCAAAGAGATGCACGTCGGCCACTTGCGCTCGACCATCATCGGCGACGGCGTGGCCCGTGTTCTCGAGTTCCTCGGCGACGAAGTGATCCGCCAGAACCACGTGGGCGATTGGGGCACCCAGTTCGGCATGTTGATGGCGTATCTGCAGGAAAACCCGATCACCAGCGACGAGCTGTCGGACCTGGAAAACTTCTACCGCGCCGCCAAACAGCGCTTCGACGAGTCCGAAGAGTTCGCCGACCGCGCCCGTGGCCTGGTGGTCAAACTGCAGGCTGGCGACGCCGAGTGCCTGGCGCTATGGACCAAGTTCAAGGACATCTCGCTGTCGCACTGCCAGAAGATCTACGAACTGCTCAACGTCAAACTGACCATGGCCGACGTAATGGGCGAAAGCGCCTACAACGATGACCTGATCAACGTGGTCAACGACCTGAAAGCCGCCGGCATGCTGGTCGAAAGCAACGGCGCCCAGTGCGTGTTCCTCGACGAGTTCAAGAACGCCGACGGCGACCCGCTGCCGGTGATCATCGTCAAGGCTGACGGCGGCTACCTGTACGCCACCACCGACCTGGCAGCCGTGCGCTATCGCAGTGGCAAGCTCAAGGCCGACCGCGCGCTGTACTTCGTCGACCAGCGTCAGGCCCTGCACTTCCAGCAAGTGTTCGCCGTGGCGCGCAAGGCCGGCTTTGTGACCCATCCGATGGAGATGGAGCACATGGGCTTCGGCACCATGAACGGCGCCGATGGCCGTCCGTTCAAGACCCGTGACGGCGGCACCGTGAAGCTGATCGACCTGCTGACCGAAGCGCAGGAGCGCGCCTACAACCTGGTGAAAGAGAAGAATCCGGAGCTTGCCGAAGACGAACTGCGCAACATCGCCAAGGTCGTCGGCATCGGTGCGGTGAAATACGCCGACCTGTCCAAGCACCGCACCAGCGATTACAGCTTCAACTTCGACCTGATGCTGAATTTCGAAGGCAACACCGCGCCGTACCTGCTGTACGCCTACACCCGTGTGGCCGGTGTGTTCCGCAAACTGGGCAAGGACTTCAGCGAAGTCGATGGCCAGATCGTCCTCGAAGCCGCGCACGAGCAAGAGCTGGCGGCGAAGCTGGCGCAGTTCGGCGAAGTGCTGAACAGCGTCGCGGAAAAAGGCACCCCGCACATCCTCTGCACCTACCTGTATGACGTCGCCGGCCTGTTCTCCAGCTTCTACGAGAACTGCCCGATCCTCGCCGCCGAAACGCCGGCCCAGATGCAGAGCCGTCTGCGTCTGGCCGCGCTGACCGGTCGTACTCTCAAGCAAGGCCTGGAACTGTTGGGCCTGGAAACTCTGGAGCGCATGTAAGTTGGCTGCCAAGAAAAAACCTGCACCCAAGCGTGGCGCCAGCCGTTACCAAGCTCCTGCAAAGCAACCGATCCCGGGTTGGCTGTGGATGGCCATCGGCCTGACGGTCGGTGCATTCATCGTGTTCCTGATGAAACTGGAGCCGGGCAAGGGCAGCGACACGGTCAAGCGCGAGAAGGTCGAGCAAGCGCAACAGCAGAAAGCGTCGAAGATCGCCGAGGCCAACAAGACCCCGCCGAGCCCGACGCAACCGGTGAAGCCGAAGTACGATTTCTACACGCTGCTGCCGGAATCGGAAGTGATCGTGCCGCCGGACGCCGTGCCGGAGAAAACCCTGCCGACACCACAAGTGCCGACCATTCCGACCACGCCGGTCACGCCTGCGGAAGCGGCGAAGATCGACACCGCGCGCGCTCAGGCGGCCCTGGCTGGTATCACCCCGCCGCCAGCCCCCCCGGTGAGCAAGGCCGCACCTGTGACCAAGTTCTTCCTCCAGGCCGGCTCGTTCCGCAAAGAGGCGGATGCGGACAAGGTTCGGGCGCAGATCATTCTGCTCGGCCAGGCCGTTTCGGTTGAGTCGGGCACGGTCAAGGACGAAACCTGGTACCGCGTCCTGGTCGGCCCGTTCAGCAACCGCGAACAACTGACCACCGCGCAGAAGCAACTGGCGGGCAGCGGCTTCAGCAATCTGTTGTTACAACAACGCCAAAGCCGCTGATTTCGCCAGAATCACCGCGTCATCGTTCTTCGTCGGAACGCCGCCCGGAGCAAGCTCGCTCCCACAGGATTTACGCAGTCCCTGTGGGAGCGAGCCTGCTCGCGAAGGCAATGATTGCAACACCACATTTTCCTGATCAGTCCCCGCCGTTCGTCCCTCTACACCCTCCCCGGTTGAAATTCTCTCCAGCACCCCCATATGAATGGGCATAAGGCACTTTCGCCCCGCTGTGTGGAGACTCTTCCCTTGACCACCATCGTTTCAGTCCGCCGCCACGGCAAAGTCGTCATGGGCGGCGACGGCCAGGTTTCTCTCGGCAATACCGTGATGAAAGGCAACGCGAAGAAAGTTCGCCGCCTGTACCACGGCCAGGTCATCGCCGGTTTTGCCGGTGCCACTGCCGATGCCTTTACGCTCTTCGAACGTTTCGAAGGCCAGCTCGAGAAACATCAGGGCCACCTGATCCGCGCCGCTGTCGAACTCGCCAAAGAATGGCGCACCGACCGCTCGCTGAGCCGCCTCGAAGCCATGCTCGCGGTAGCCAACAAGGACGCCTCGCTGATCATCACTGGCAACGGTGACGTGGTCGAACCCGAAGACGGCCTGATTGCCATGGGTTCCGGCGGCGCCTACGCGCAAGCTGCAGCCAGCGCGCTGCTGAAAAAGACCGACCTGTCGGCTCGCGAGATCGTCGAAACCGCGCTCGGCATCGCCGCCGATATCTGTGTATTCACCAACCACACTCAGACCATTGAGGAGCAGGATCTCGCTGAATAAGCCTGACGCGGCCTGTGTGCCACGGCTTGTTTCTGCTTGAGGACCGCCAATTATTATGTCCATGACTCCCCGCGAAATCGTCCACGAACTCAACCGCCACATCATCGGCCAGGACGATGCCAAGCGCGCCGTCGCGATCGCCCTGCGCAACCGCTGGCGCCGCATGCAGCTCCCTGAAGAGCTGCGTGTTGAAGTGACCCCGAAGAACATCCTGATGATCGGCCCGACCGGTGTCGGTAAAACCGAAATCGCCCGTCGCCTGGCGAAACTGGCCAACGCGCCGTTCATCAAGGTCGAAGCGACCAAGTTCACTGAAGTCGGCTACGTGGGCCGTGACGTCGAATCGATCATCCGTGATCTGGCCGACGCCGCGATCAAGATGCTCCGTGAGCAGGAAATGACCCGCGTGCGCCACCGTGCCGAAGACGCCGCCGAGGACCGCATCCTCGACGCGCTGCTGCCACCGGCGCGCATGGGCTTCAGCAACGAGGAGCCGGCTCAGGATTCCAACACCCGCCAACTGTTCCGCAAGCGCCTGCGCGAAGGTCAGCTGGACGACAAGGAAATCGAGATCGAAGTCGCCGAAGTGTCCGGCATCGAGATCGCCACGCCACCCGGCATGGAAGAGATGACCAACCAGCTGCAGTCGCTGTTCGCCAACATGGGCAAGGGCAAGAAAAAAGCCCGCAAGCTCAAGGTCAAGGAAGCGCTGAAGCTGGTGCGCGACGAAGAGGCTGGCCGTCTGGTCAACGAAGAAGAGCTGAAGGCCAAGGCGCTGGAAGCGGTCGAACAGCACGGCATCGTGTTCATCGACGAGATCGACAAGGTCGCCAAGCGCGGCAATGTCGGCGGTGCCGATGTGTCCCGTGAAGGCGTACAGCGCGACCTGCTGCCGCTGATCGAGGGCTGCACCGTCAACACCAAGCTGGGCATGGTCAAGACCGACCACATCCTGTTCATCGCTTCCGGTGCGTTCCACCTGAGCAAGCCGAGCGATCTGGTGCCGGAGCTGCAAGGCCGCCTGCCGATCCGCGTCGAACTCAAGGCCCTGAGCCCGGAAGACTTCGAGCGCATCCTCAGCGAACCGCACGCCTCGCTCACCGAGCAATATTGCGCGTTGCTGAAGACCGAAGGCCTGAACATCCAGTTCCAGCCTGAAGGTATCAAGCGCATTGCCGAGATAGCCTGGCAGGTCAACGAGAAGACCGAGAACATCGGCGCCCGTCGCCTGCACACGCTGCTTGAGCGTCTGCTGGAAGAGGTGTCGTTCAGTGCCGGCGACCTGGCCAGCACGCACGATGAGAAGCCGATCCTGATCGACGCCGAATACGTCAACAGCCACTTGGGCGAATTGGCGCAGAACGAAGATCTGTCCCGTTATATCCTGTAAGCAACTCTTACAGATGTAATGGAACTGTGGGAGCGAGCCTGCTCGCGAAGACGGCAGTACATTCAACCCTTGTGTTGACTGAACCACCGCATTCGCGAGCAGGCTCGCTCCCACAAGGTTCCGCACCAGACGGATACCTGATCATGATCCCTACCGACATCAAACTGCACAAAGCCTCGAAAACCCTGACGCTCACTTACGCGTCCGGCGAGGAATACACCCTGCCCGCAGAATTCCTGCGCGTGCATTCCCCTTCCGCCGAGGTCCAGGGCCACGGCAAACCGATCCTGCAATTCGGCAAGCTCAACGTCGGTCTGAGCAAGCTGGAACCGGCCGGTCACTACGCACTGAAACTGACCTTCGACGACGGCCACGACAGCGGCCTGTTCACCTGGGATTATCTCTACGAGCTGGGGCGACGTTATGACGCACTCTGGGCCGATTATCTGGCTGAGCTCAAAGCGGCCGGGAAAACCCGCGATCCGGACGAGTCGATCGTCAAGCTGATGCTCTAGTCCGAGCCTCTTGCTCTTTAGAGGGCATTTTCTAAATTCATCTGTTTGAATGCTCTGCTGTGTGGCCGAGGATCGGCCTGCTTGCGAAAAAAATTAAACTCGGGTAACCAATGGAGCTGGCAAGTTCCCTGCAGTGCTCTATGAACTGTAAAGCAGCTATGCAGAATTAACGGTCACCCGAGCAGTAGTACCTGGCATTGGCTGTGGAACTGCACAGCAGAAAACCGGGTACTCGTCTCAGGACAATGGAGCGTCGTAGATGAGTAACAAGAATAACGATGACCTGAAGTACCAAGCCTCGGAAAACACCCTGGGGCTTAATCCCGTCGTTGGGCTGCGCGGAAAGGATCTGCTGGCCTCTGCTCGTATGGTGCTGACCCAGGCCATCAAACAACCGATCCATAGCGTCAAGCACGTGACCCATTTCGGTCTCGAACTGAAGAACGTGCTGTTCGGCAAATCCGAACTGCAACCGGCCAGCGATGACCGTCGCTTCGCTGATCCGGCCTGGAGCCAGAACCCGCTCTACAAACGTTATCTGCAAACCTACCTGGCGTGGCGCAAGGAGCTCCATTCCTGGATCGACGACAGCAGCCTGTCACCCAAAGACATCGCCCGCGGCCACTTCGTGATCAACCTGATGACCGAAGCCATGGCCCCGACCAACACGGCGGCCAACCCCGCGGCGGTCAAACGTTTCTTCGAGACCGGCGGCAAAAGCCTGCTCGACGGCCTTTCGCATCTGGCCAAGGATCTGGTGCACAACGGCGGCATGCCGAGCCAGGTCAACATGGGCGCGTTCGAGGTCGGCAAGAGCCTGGGCGTGACCGAAGGCGCAGTGGTGTTTCGCAACGACGTGCTGGAGCTGATCCAGTACAAGCCGATCACCGAACAGGTCCACGAGCGCCCGTTGCTCGTCGTTCCGCCACAGATCAACAAGTTCTACGTATTCGATTTGAGCCCGGACAAAAGTCTGGCGCGTTTCTGCCTGCGCAATAACGTGCAGACGTTCATCGTCAGCTGGCGCAATCCGACCAAGGCCCAGCGCGAGTGGGGCCTGTCGACCTACATCGATGCGCTCAAGGAAGCGGTCGACGTGGTCACGGCGATCACCGGCAGCAAAGACGTGAACATGCTCGGCGCCTGCTCCGGCGGCATCACCTGCACCGCCCTGCTCGGCCACTACGCCGCCCTCGGCGAAAAGAAGGTCAACGCCCTGACCCTGCTGGTCAGCGTGCTCGACACCACCCTGGACAGCGACGTCGCCCTGTTCGTCGACGAGCAGACCCTGGAGACCGCCAAGCGCCACTCGTATCAGGCCGGCGTGCTCGAAGGCAAAGACATGGCCAAGGTCTTCGCGTGGATGCGCCCCAACGACCTGATCTGGAACTACTGGGTCAACAACTACCTGCTCGGCAACGAGCCGCCGGTCTTCGACATTCTGTTCTGGAACAACGACACCACCCGGTTGCCGGCAGCGTTCCACGGCGACCTGATCGAGATGTTCAAAAACAACCCACTGATTCGCCCCAATGCACTGGAAGTGTGCGGCACACCGATCGACCTCAAGCAGGTCACGGCCGACATTTTCTCGCTGGCTGGCACCAACGACCACATCACCCCGTGGAAGTCCTGCTACAAGTCGGCGCAGCTGTTTGGCGGCAAGGTTGAATTCGTGCTGTCGAGCAGCGGGCATATCCAGAGCATTCTGAATCCGCCGGGCAACCCGAAATCGCGTTACATGACCAGTGAAGGCACGGCCGCCAATGCCGATGACTGGCAAGAGAACTCAACCAAGCACACTGATTCCTGGTGGTTGTACTGGCAGGCGTGGCAGGCCGAGCGCTCGGGCGAGCTGAAAAAAGCGCCACTGAAACTGGGCAACAAGGCGTATCCGGCAGGCGAAGCTTCGCCGGGCACTTACGTACATGAAAGATAGCGGCAAGCCATAAGTTACAAGCCGCAAGCTGAGCAGGTTCTGCTTGAAGCTTGCGGCTTGTAACTGCTCCACTCTAACCCGAAGGGCCTGAAGCATGCCGCAACCGTTCATTTTCCGTACCGTCGATCTGGATGGGCAGACCCTCCGCACCGCGGTACGCCCCGGCAAGCCTCATTTGACGCCCTTGCTGATATTCAACGGCATCGGCGCCAACCTGGAGCTGGTGTTTCCGTTCGTCGCGGCGCTGGACCCGGATCTGGAAGTGATCGCCTTCGACGTGCCCGGTGTCGGCGGCTCGTCGACGCCGAGTCGGCCATATCGCTTTCCCGGGCTGGCGAAACTGACCTCACGGATGCTCGATTACCTCGACTACGGTCAGGTCAACGTGATCGGCGTGTCCTGGGGCGGAGCGCTGGCGCAGCAGTTCGCCCACGACTACCCCGAACGCTGCAAGAAACTGGTGCTGGCGGCGACCGCAGCGGGTGCCTTCATGGTGCCGGGCAAGCCGAAGGTGCTGTGGATGATGGCCAGCCCGCGACGCTACATCCAGCCATCGCACGTGATCCGCATCGCGCCGCTGATCTACGGCGGCTCGTTCCGCCGCGACCCGACGCTGGCCGCCAGCCATGCGGCCAAGGTGCGTTCGGCGGGCAAGCTCGGTTACTACTGGCAACTGTTCGCGGGCCTGGGCTGGACCAGCATTCACTGGCTGCACAAGATCCATCAGCCGACGCTGGTACTGGCCGGCGACGACGATCCACTGATCCCGCTGATCAACATGCGCATGCTCGCCTGGCGAATTCCCAACGCCCAGCTGCACATCATCGACGACGGTCATCTGTTCCTGATCACCCGCGCCGAAGCGGTGGCGCCGATCATCATGAAATTCCTTGAGGAGGAGCGGCAGCGCGCCGTGATGCACCCGCATCCGACACCGCTGGGCGGATAAACCGCCACGGCAGGCTTTATGCAGGGTTTTATACAAAATGCGTGGCAGGACGCCGCGCAGGCAACAACCCGTAACAGCGACTATGGTGTTCTGGTTCGGTGAGTTTGTTTTTGACCTGAAGACGAAGGAGTGTTGAGTCATGCGCGACAAACCTGCGACGGGCGTAGTGCCCAGTCCCGCCGTGTTCATCAATGCACAAAGTGCAATGACCGGCCTGCGTGGCCGCGACCTGATCTCGACGCTGCGCAGTGTCGCAGCCCACGGCCTGCGCAACCCGCTCCACAGTGCCAGGCACGCCTTGAAACTCGGCGGCCAGCTCGGTCGCGTGTTGCTCGGTGAAACCCTGCACCCGACCAACCCGCAGGACACGCGGTTCACCGACCCGGCATGGAGCCTCAACCCCTTCTACCGACGCAGCCTGCAGGCGTATCTGGCCTGGCAGAAACAGGTCAAGAGCTGGATTGACGAAAGCAGCATGAGCGAGGACGACCGCGCCCGCGCGCACTTCGCGTTCACGCTGCTCAACGACGCCGTGGCGCCCTCCAACACCTTGCTCAATCCGCTGGCGATCAAGGAGCTTTTCAACTCCGGCGGTCACAGCCTGGTGCGCGGCCTGAGCCATCTGTTCGACGATCTGCTGCACAACGACGGCCTGCCGCGCCAGGTGACCAAGCAGGCATTCGAAGTCGGCAAGACTGTCGCCACGACCACCGGCTCAGTGGTATTTCGCAACGAGATGCTCGAGCTGATCCAGTACAGGCCGATGAGCGAAAAACAGTACGCCAAGCCGCTGCTGGTGGTGCCGCCGCAAATCAACAAGTACTACATTTTCGACCTCAGCCCTCAAAACAGCTTCGTCCAGTACGCACTGAAAAACGGTTTGCAGACCTTCATGATCAGTTGGCGCAACCCGGATGTGCGCCATCGCGAATGGGGTCTGTCGACCTATGTCGAGGCGGTGGAAGAAGCGATGAACATCTGCCGGGCCATCACCGGCGCCCGTGACGTCAACCTGATGGGCGCCTGCGCCGGTGGCCTGACCATCGCCGCGCTGCAAGGTCATCTGCAAGCCAAACGCCAACTGCGGCGGATCTCCAGCGCGACCTATCTGGTTAGCCTGCTCGACAGTCAGATCGAAACCCCGACCACGCTGTTCGCCGACGAACAGACCATCGAAGCGGCCAAGCGCCGCTCCTATCAGAAAGGCGTGCTGGACGGTCGCGACATGGCCAAGGTGTTCGCCTGGATGCGGCCCAACGATTTGATCTGGAGCTACTTCGTCAACAACTACCTGTTGGGTAAAGAGCCGCCGGCCTTCGACATCCTCTACTGGAACAACGACAACACGCGCCTGCCCGCCGCGTTCCATGGCGACCTGCTGGACTTTTTCAAGCACAACCCGCTGACCCACCCGGGCGGCCTGGAAGTCTGCGGTACGCCGATCGACCTGCAGAAAGTCACCGTCGACAGCTTCAGCGTGGCCGGCATGAACGACCACATCACGCCGTGGGATGCGGTGTATCGCTCAACCCTGTTGCTCGGTGGCGAACGGCGCTTCGTGTTGTCCAGCAGCGGCCATGTGCAAAGCATCCTCAATCCGCCAAGCAACCCCAAAGCCAGTTACGTCGAAAACGGCAAGCTGAGCAGCGACCCACGCGCCTGGTATTACGACGCCAAACGCGTCGACGGCAGTTGGTGGCCACAGTGGCTGGAATGGATTCAGCAACGCTCCGGCGCCCAGCACGAGACCCTGATGACCCTCGGCAACCCGAACTATCCACCGATGGAGGCGGCACCCGGCACCTACGTGCATGTGCGCTGACGCTTAACTGAACTTTTCTAAGAAGACTGGATGAAAACCCGCGACCGGATCCTCGAATGTGCCCTGCAACTGTTCAACGAAAAGGGTGAGCCCAACGTCTCCACCATGGAAGTTGCCAATGAAATGGGGATCAGCCCCGGCAACCTCTACTACCACTTCCACGGCAAGGAGCCGTTGATTCTCGGCCTGTTCGAACGCTTCCAGAATGAACTGGCGCCGCTGCTCGACCCACCGTCGGATGTCGAGTTGGCGCCGGAGGATTACTGGCTGTTTCTGCATCTGATCGTCGAGCGCCTGGCGCAGTACCGCTTTCTGTTCCAGGACCTGTCGAACCTCGCCGGGCGCCTGCCGAAACTGGCCAAGGGCATTCGCAACCTGCTCAACGCCCTCAAGCGCACGCTCGCGGCCTTGCTCGCACGGTTGAAAGCGTCGGGGCAGTTGGTCAGTGATACCCAGGCGCTGGGGCAACTGGTCGAGCAGATCACCATGACCCTGCTGTTCTCGCTGGACTATCAGCGGATTCTGGATCGGGAGGGTGAGGTCAGACTCGTCGTGTACCAGATCATGATGCTGGTGGCGCCGCATCTGTTGCCGCCGGTGAAGGTGGCGACTGAGCGAATGGCCCTGCAGTACCTCGAAGATCACGACTGACCCGGATCTCTGCAGCAACGAATATCCCCTGTGGGAGCGAGCCTGCTCGCGAAAGCGGTGTGTCAGTCGATATCTGCCTGACTGACAGTCTGCATTCGTGAGCAGGCTCGCTCCCACCGGGAGATTGGGGGGTGTGCTGACGAGTGTCTACACCAACAAAAAACGCCCGACCTTCACAGGCCGGGCGTTTTGTTTTGCCCTGAAGAATCAGGACTGACTGGTTGGCGTCGACGGGGTCGATGCAGCAGTCGGGGTTGCCACCGGAGTCGGAGCAGCGGCCGAATTCGACGCGCTGACCGGCGCTGCCGGGGTAGCTGGCTTGGCTGCAGCAGCTACTGGCGGTTTCGCTGCAGCGGCTTTCGGTGCGGCCGGTTTTTTCACTGCAGGCTTTTTCGCCGCCGCCGGTTTGGCCGCAGGCTTGGCAGCCGGTTTGGCGGCAGCGGTTTTCGCTGCTGGCTTGGCGGCTGGTTTTGCTGCAGGTTTCGCAGCTGCTTTGGCGGCTGCCGGTTTGGCTGCAGCTTTTGCTGCTGGCTTGGCGGCGGCAGGTTTGGCGGCTGCGGTCTTGGCAGCAGGCTTGGCTGCAGGTTTAGCAGCCGCCTTGGCCAGCGGCTTGGCAGCGGTTTTAGCCGCAGGTTTGGCTGCAGCAGTCTTGGCAGCCGGTTTGGCCGCAGCGGTTTTCGCCGCTACAGGCTGGGCTTTCAGACCGGTGAGTTTCTCGATCTGCTTGGTCAGGGTTTCAACCTTGCTGTGCAGCGCTTTCACTTCATTGCGGCTTGGCACACCCAGGCGCGAAATCGCGCTGTTCAGGCGCTTGTCGAAAGCCCCTTCCAACTCGTCCCACTTGCCCAGTGCGCGATCTTTCACGCCGCTGATGCGCGACTTGGCCGAAGAAGCGGAGTCCTTGGCGGCATCGACTTTCTTGCCGACTGCAGACTTGGTGAGCTTCTCGGCTTTCTCGCCGTCTTTGACCAGTGTCTCGAAGAGCTTGCTGCCGTCAGTGTCGATCTTCGAGTACACGCCTAAACCAGCCAGCCAGATTTTGCGGGAGTAGTCTTCGACTTTCCCGATCCACGAGCTGCCTTCTTTATCGGTGTTCTTTTTACCAGCCATCCCGTTCTCCTTAAGATTTACGCGCGACGCGTTCGAGCAATGCCGTCAGCTCATCGAGCTTAGCAGAGAGTGTCTCAACGTCATGTTTAGACGGAATGCCGATACGATTCAAGGCGCTTGCTACGCGGGAGTCGAACGCCTTCTCGACCTTGTCGAGCTGAACTTCGACCCGGCCTTTGAATGAGCTCACTTCGCTCTTGGCTTCATCGATCTCGGCATTGGCCGCTTCGAGTTTTTCAGTGACGGCTTTTTTGCCTTTCTTTTCAACAGTTTGACCAGCCTTGATCAACTCCTGAAAGTACTCGCTGCCCTCTTGGCCAACCTTGGCGTAGGCACCCAGGCCTGCCAGCCAGATCTTGCGGGCATAGGATTTGACGTCGCTCAGAGCAGAAGTCGAAGCTTCGATTTTTTTCTTCAGAATTACTTTGGCCATGGTGCACCTCACGCGCAGAAGGTTTGAGGAACTGCCCGCAGATGTGTCGGGCTCAGGCACAAAGTAGGGAGAAAAATTAGAAACGGCACCCTAACAACTGACATAAACAGGTGGGCACACCCCAAAACAAATGTGGGAGCGGGCTTGCTCGCGAATACGGTGGAACAGTCAATTTTCGAGTCGACTGACACACCGCTTTCGCGAGCAGGCCCGCTCCCACAGGGGATCTCGGGTTACCGAAAAATCGCGATCAGACCAGCGCTTTATCCAGCGCCTTCTCGATCTCGGCTTTGATCATGCCGCTCATGGCCGACATCATGATGCCCAGCTCGACATCGACCTTGATCGAATCGTCGGCCACGTGCACCGCGCCTTTCACGCCCGAGCGCTTGAGGTTGAGGGTGTCGCCCGACCATTGCGGCTCCAGGCCATATTGATCGGAGAGTTTTTGCGCCAGCTTGTCAGCCTTCTCGCGGGCGGCTTCCTTGCCCAGGTTGTGTGCACGCTCAACACTGATTTTGGCCATTGAATGACTCCTGCTTTTTGAATGGGGCTGTGAATACGTGTCGGTAAATCTTGACCACCTCTGCGGCAAATCGTCCCGAAGGTTGCCCATCTTACCTTTAGCCATTCCAAGACAAAGCATGGCTTGGGGATTAGAATGTCGCGCATTCTCTTTTGGTGACAGCGATATGACTGATCAGCGCAAAGGCAGCGATGCCGAACCCACCACACATTTCGGCTTCAAAAACGTTCCGGAAAGCCAGAAAGCGGAAAAAGTCGCTGAGGTTTTCCACTCGGTAGCCGCCAAATACGATCTGATGAACGACCTTCTGTCGGGCGGCATGCACCGTCTGTGGAAGCGTTTTGCGATCGAACTGTCGGGCGTTCGCAGCGGCAACCGCGTGCTGGACATCGCCGGCGGTACCGGTGACCTGACCAAGAAATTCTCGCACCTGGTCGGCCCGACCGGTCAGGTGGTGCTGGCCGACATCAACGAATCGATGCTCAAGGTCGGTCGTGACCGCCTGCTGGACCTGGGTGTGTCGGGCAACGTCGAATTCGTTCAGGCGGACGCGGAAAAACTGCCGTTCCCGGACAACCACTTCGACTGCGTAACCATCGCCTTCGGCCTGCGCAACGTGACGCATAAAGAAGACGCCCTGCGCTCGATGCTGCGCGTGCTCAAGCCGGGCGGCCGTCTGCTGGTGCTGGAGTTCTCCAAGCCGACCAATGCGCTGATGTCCAAGGCCTACGACGCCTACTCGTTCGCCTTCATGCCGCTGATGGGCAAGCTGATCACCAACGACTCGGAAAGCTATCGCTACCTGGCCGAATCGATCCGCATGCACCCGAATCAGGAAACCCTGAAGTCGATGATGGTCGACGCCGGTTTCGACCGTGTGACCTATCACAACATGACCGCAGGCATTGTTGCTCTGCACCGCGGCATCAAGCCCTGATGCTGCTCACCGGGCTGCTCGCCAGCGTCGAACTCGGCCTCAACCGAGTGCTGCGTCTCGACAGCACGGCGCTGCCGCGGCTGGCGCATCTGACCGGCAAGGTAATCGCCGTAGATTGCCGCAGCCCGGCGCTGCAGCTGTTCATCCTGCCGAGCGACGAAGGCCTGATGCTCGCCTCGCACTGGGAGACCGGTGTCGACTGCACCCTGCGCGCCCCGGCTTCAAGCCTGGTGAAACTGGCCGTGAGCAAGGACAAGACCGCGGTGCTGCATGCCCCGGAAGTCGAACTCGATGGCGACAGCGGCGTGCTGCTGGAACTGGCCGGCGTGCTGCAGGATCTTGAGCTGGACTGGGAGTACGAACTCTCGCGCTGGCTCGGCCCGGTCGCCACGCAACTGGTCGGCGGTCATCTGCGCAGCCGCGCACGCTGGTATCAACAAGGATTTGCCAGCCTCAACCAGAACCTCGCCGAGTACCTCGCCGAAGAATCACGCACCCTTGTCGGGCAGCGCGAAGCCGAAGCTCGGTTCAGCGAACTGGACCGGATCAAACTTGATCTGGAACGTCTCGAGGCGCGTTTCGAGCGCCTTTCCCGATCCCTCGACCCAAGCGATAACGCATGAAGCTGCTTGCCGTCCGCCGTCTGTTGCGCATCCAGCGCGTCGTGATCCGCTACCGCCTCGATGACCTGCTGTTCGATCTGCCGCTGCCCTGGTTTCTCCTGGCGCTGCGCTATGTGCTGCCGTGGCGCTGGTTCCCGCGCAAGCCGCTGGACCTGAGCCGTGGCGCGCGCCTGCGTCTGGCCCTGCAGGATCTGGGGCCGATTTTCATCAAGTTCGGGCAGATTCTCTCGACCCGCCGCGACCTGCTGCCGGAAGACATCGCCGATGAGCTGATGCTGTTGCAGGACCGCGTGCCGCCGTTCGATTCGCAGCTGTCAGTCAAACTGATCGAAGAGCAGCTGGGCAAGAAGATCAGCGAAGTGTTCAGCCGCTTTGACGTCGAGCCGCTGGCCTCGGCCTCGGTGGCGCAGGTGCATGCCGCGCAGCTGAAAACCGGCGAAGAAGTGGTGGTCAAGGTGATCCGCCCAGGCCTGAAGCCAATCATCGCGCAGGATCTCGCGTGGCTGTTCATCCTCGCCCGCGCCGCCGAAAAAGTCTCGGCCGACGCGCGCCTGCTGCACCCGGTCGACGTGGTGCAGGACTACGAAAAAACCATCTACGACGAGCTCGACCTGCTGCGCGAGGCGGCCAACGCCAGCCAGTTGAAGCGCAACTTCGAGGGCTCGCCACTGCTTTATGTGCCGCAAGTCTATTGGGACTGGTGCCGGCCGAAAGTGCTGGTGATGGAGCGCATCTACGGAATCCAGGTCACTGATCTGGCGACCCTCGCCGATCAGCGCACCGACATGAAAATGCTCGCCGAGCGTGGCGTGGAGATCTTCTTCACCCAGGTGTTCCGCGACAGTTTCTTCCACGCCGACATGCACCCGGGCAACATCTTCGTCAGTACCGTCAACCCGTGGAGCCCGCAGTACATCGCGATCGACTGCGGCATCGTCGGCAGCCTGACCCCGGAAGACCAGGACTATCTGGCGCGCAACCTGTTTGCCTTCTTCAAGCGCGACTATCGCCGCGTGGCGCAGTTGCACATCGATTCGGGCTGGGTGCCGGCAGAAACCAAACTCAACGAGTTCGAAGCGGCAATCCGTACTGTGTGCGAGCCGATCTTCGAAAAACCGTTAAAAGATATTTCATTTGGCCAGGTGCTGATGCGCCTGTTCCAAACCGCGCGACGCTTCAACATGGAAGTCCAGCCGCAGCTGGTGCTGCTGCAAAAGACCCTGCTGAACATCGAAGGCCTCGGCCGTCAGCTGTACCCGGACCTGGATCTGTGGAACACCGCGCAGCCGTTCCTCGAACGCTGGATGCGCGAGCGCGTCAGCCCGAAAGCCTTGATCGGCAACGTGCAGAGCCAGTTCGAACAGCTGCCGCACCTGGCCAACATGGCCCGCGACCTGCTCGAACGCATGTCCCAGCCACACGCCAACGACCCGCCACCGCCGTGGCACAAGCGCAAGGACGACTGGTTCCTGCGTCTGCTCGGCAGTGCTCATCTGGCGGGCGGCACCATTCTCGCCGCCGGTGGCCCGATGCACGAACTGGGGCATTGGCCCGCCGGAATCATGGTGGCAGTCGGCTTGTATCTGGTCGTTCGCCGATAGCCAGTTGCGTGATCGGCTGGCACACTGTTTCAACGCCTGAACCCGACTATTGAAGTGTGGGTTCGCTGTCGGAGTCGAAGATGAAAAACTGGCTGGACGAGATCAAGTGGGACGCCGATGGCCTGGTGCCGGCGATTGCCCAGGATCACAAGACCGGACGCGTGCTGATGATGGCCTGGATGAACCGCGAAGCCCTGGAGCTGACCGCATCCGAAAACCGTGCCATCTACTGGTCACGTTCCCGTGGCAAGCTGTGGCGCAAGGGCGAAGAGTCCGGCCACGTACAGACCCTGCATGAAATGCGTCTGGACTGTGACGCCGACGTGATCATCCTGATGGTCGAACAGATCGGCGACATCGCTTGCCATACCGGCCGTCAAAGCTGCTTTTACCGTGTCTTCGAAAACGGCGACTGGAAAACGGTCGATCCGGTTCTGAAAGACCCGCACGCAATCTACTCCGCAGGACACAAACATGAGTGACACCCTGACTCGTCTGGCCGAAGTGCTCGAAGAGCGCAAAGGCGCAGCGGCCGACAGCTCATATGTAGCTAGTCTGTATCACAAGGGCCTGAACAAGATTCTGGAGAAAGTCGGCGAAGAGTCGGTCGAAACCATTATCGCCGCCAAGGACGCTGCCATCAGCGGCGACTGCAGCGACGTGATCTACGAGACCGCCGACCTGTGGTTCCACAGCATGGTCATGCTCGCCCAACTGGGGCAGCATCCACAGGCTGTGCTGGATGAACTGGATCGCCGCTTCGGCCTGTCGGGACACGTCGAGAAAGCCTCGCGTCCATCCGCCTGAACAATTTTTAGAGAGGAACAGCAACATGGGCATTTTTGACTGGAAACACTGGATCGTCATTCTGGTTGTCGTGGTGCTGGTGTTCGGCACCAAGAAACTGAAAAACCTCGGCACCGACGTCGGTGAGTCGATCAAGGGCTTCCGTAAAGCCATGAACGACGACGAGAAAGCGGCCGCCGATCCGACCGTAACGCCTGCGCAACCGGTACCACCGGTGCAGCCGCAAGCCACCGCTCAGGCCAATCCGCCGCACACCATCGACGTGCAGGCGCAGAAAGTCGAAGAGCCGATCCGCAAAGACGTGTGAGCACTGACTAATGTTTGGTATCAGCTTCTCTGAACTGCTGCTCGTCGGCCTCGTTGCCCTGCTGGTTCTGGGCCCCGAGCGTCTGCCGGGCGCTGCGCGCACCGCTGGCCTGTGGGTCGGGCGGCTGAAGCGCAGCTTCAACGCGATCAAACAGGAAGTTGAGCGTGAAATCGGTGCCGACGAGATCCGTCGGCAACTGCACAACGAGCACATTCTGTCGCTGGAGCAGGAGGCGCGGAAGATTTTCACGCCACCGGTTCAGCAGGAGCCGACGCCGGTTGAACACGTGGGTGAGCAGACGATTCATGCGCCAAGCGCGCCTGTCGCGCCGACACCTGCACCTGCATCCGTTGTAGCGCCGACAGAACCTGTGTCCGCAGTTGCAGAACATTCGGTTGAACACGTAGCTGCACCCGCCGCGCCGACAACACCGGCCCCTCACGACCCAACACTGCCGCCGCGAGCCCCATGAGCGATCTCCCCGAAAACGACCAGCACATGCCGCTGGTATCGCACCTCACCGAGTTGCGCACCCGCCTGCTGCGTTGTGTGGCGGCAGTCTTCATCATCTTCGCCGGGTTGTTCGCCTTCACCCAGCAGATCTACACCTTCGTCTCGACGCCGCTGCGCCAGTACCTGCCGGTCGGCGCGACGATGATCGCCACTGATGTGTCGTCGCCCTTCCTGACGCCGCTGAAGCTGACGATGATGGTTTCGCTGTTTCTCGCGATCCCGGTGATCCTGCATCAGATCTGGGGCTTCATCGCGCCGGGCTTGTACAAGCACGAGAAGCGCATCGCGGTGCCGCTGCTGGTGTCGAGCATCCTGCTGTTCTACACCGGCATGGCGTTCGCCTATTACTTCGTGTTTCCGCTGATCTTCAAGTTCTTCGCCGCCGCCACCCCGGCCGGCGTGGAAATGATGACCGACATCACCAGTTACCTCGACTTTGTGATGACGCTGTTCTTCGCCTTCGGCGTCGCGTTCGAAATCCCGGTGGCCGTGGTGCTGCTGGTGTGGATCGGCGTGGTCGACGTCAAATACCTGAAGAAGATCCGCCCGTACGTGATCATCGGCTGCTTCGTGGTCGGCATGATCCTCACGCCGCCGGACATCTTCTCCCAGACCCTGCTGGCCGTGCCGATGTGGATGCTGTTTGAAATCGGCATCCTGTTCGGCAGCCTGGTCAGCAAGCGCGAGCGCCCGGACGAAACCGTCGACGACCATAACGACCAGCCGCCAGCGACGCAGCCATGAACCTGTTGTTGCTCGAAGAGGCCGATTTCATTGCGGCCGACCGCGTCGTGCTGCGTGATCGGCGCCTGACGCACATGCAGGAGGTCCACCGCTCGGAAGTCGGCGACAGCCTGCGGGTCGGGCGCATCGGCGGGTTGATGGGCTCGGCCGAGCTGCTGCGTCTGGAAGCGGGCGAAGCCGAACTGCGGGTCACCCTCGATCAGCCACCCCCGGCCAAGCTGCCGCTCACTCTGGTATTGGCCCTGCCGCGCCCGAAGATGCTGCGGCGGGTGTTCCAGACCGTGGCGACCATGGGCGTGTCGAAGGTGATTCTGGTCAACAGCTACCGCGTCGAAAAGAGCTTCTGGCAGACGCCGTTTCTGGAGCCGGAAGCGATTCGCGAGAATTTGATCCTCGGTCTCGAACAGGCTCGCGATACGGTCCTGCCGGAGATCATCATCGAGAAGCGCTTCAAGCCGTTCGTCGAAGACCGTCTGCCGGCGATCAGCGAAGGCACCCTCGGTCTGGTTGGCCACCCCGGCAACTACCCGCCCTGCCCGCGCGCCCTGAGCGAACCGGTGACCCTGGCGATCGGCCCTGAAGGCGGCTGGATCCCCTACGAAATCGATCTGCTGGGCAAGTCCGGCCTGCAACCGGTGCAATTGGGCGAGCGCATCCTGCGCGTCGAAACCGCCGTCACCGCCCTCCTCGCCCGCCTGTTCTAACCCGACAAATCGGGTTACAGATTGCCATCACCCAGCCGATACAGTTCCCATAAGTCCAATTAGTGGTCCGAGGGGAGTCGTCGCATGTACCGTTGGTTAGCCGAGAATCTTGGGAACGTCAGCGTCAAACGCAAGCTGGGGATCGGTTTCGGCCTGGTGCTGTTGCTGACGCTGTTGATCACCTTCACCGGCTGGACCGGCATGAGCGGCATCATCAGCCGTGGCGACAAGCTGGGTTTCATCTCCAGCCTCAACGAACTGACCAAGGACCTGCGCCTGGCGCGTCTGGACTATGAAGCGCGCCGTGGCGAGCAAGGCCCGGGCGCGGTCAACGACCTGCTGGGCAAACTCGACAGCGGCCTGCAAACCGCACGTGGCCTGATCGAACAACCGGCCGACGCCGCGAAGGTCGACCAACAACTGGCCGCCGTCGCCGAATACAAGCGCGCTTTCGCCGACATGGTGCAGGCCGGCGCCAACCGCGAAGACGCCCGCAGCAAACTCGGCGCCACCGCCGACAATGCCGTGGCCAAGGTCGCCGAGGTGGAGAAATCCATGCTCCAGGGCGACAGCGTTGCGCAGTTCAACGCAGTGATCGACCTGAGCAAACTGATCCAGCAAGCGCGCTTCCAGGTGCGCGGCTACACCTACAGCGGCAAGACCGAAGCCGAGCAGCCTGCGCTCGACGCCATCGACAATGCTCTGAAGAACCTCGACACCCTGCCCGCCAAACTGCCTGAGCAGCACATCGCCAACCTGCAGCAGGCCACCGACTCGCTCAAGGCCTACCGCGCGGCGGTCAGCCAGTTCCGCGATTCGCAGGTCGCCAGTGCCAAGGCCCTGGCCCGCATGTCGACCCAGGGCGACATCCTGCTCGACGTCAGCAGGCAACTCACCGAATCGCAGACCGTGGTGCGCGACACCGACGCCGCCAGTGCCAAGAACCAGTTGATCATCGCCACTCTGCTGGCCGTGGCCTTCGGCTTGCTGGCTGCATGGGCGATCACCCGGCAGATCATCATTCCGCTGAACCAGACCCTGAAAGTTGCCGAGCGCGTCGCCGCCGGCGACCTGACCCACAACCTGGTGTCGCAGCGCCGCGACGAACTGGGCCAGTTGCAGCGCTCGATGCAGAGCATGACTCAGGGCCTGCGCGACCTGATCGGCGGCATCAGCGATGGCGTCACGCAGATCGCCAGCGCTGCCGAGGAACTGTCGGCGGTCACCGAACAGACCAGCGCCGGGGTCAACAATCAAAAGATCGAGACCGATCAGGTCGCCACCGCCATGAACGAAATGGCCGCCACCGTGCAGGAAGTCGCGCGCAACGCCGAGGAGGCTTCCGAAGCCGCCGTGGCCGCCGACCAGCAGGCCCGCGAAGGCGACAAGGTGGTCGGTGAAGCCATTGCGCAGATCGAGCGTCTGGCGGTCGAAGTCGGCCACTCCACCGAGGCCATGGGCGAACTCAAGCGCGAAAGCGACAAGATCGGCAGCGTGCTCGACGTGATCAAGTCCGTGGCCCAGCAAACCAACCTGCTGGCGCTCAACGCGGCGATCGAAGCGGCGCGTGCCGGTGAGGCCGGACGTGGTTTCGCGGTGGTCGCCGATGAAGTGCGCAGCCTCGCCCAGCGCACGCAGAAGTCCACCGAAGAGATCGAAGAGCTGATCGTCGGCCTGCAGAGCGGCACCCAGCAAGTAGCGACGATCATGGACAACAGCCGCAGCCTGACCGACAGCAGTGTGGAGCTGACCCGTCGTGCTGGCGGTTCGCTGGAAAGCATTACACGCACGGTCTCTGCGATTCAGGCGATGAACCAGCAGATTGCCGCAGCAGCCGAGCAGCAGAGTGCCGTGGCCGAGGAGATCAACCGTAGCGTGCTGAATGTGCGGGATGTGTCGGATCAGACCTCGGCCGCGAGTGAAGAGACGGCGGCGTCGAGTGTTGAGCTGGCGCGGTTGGGGACGCATCTGCAGATGCTGGTGGGGCGGTTCAAAGTCTGAGGTGATGCTTTCGCGAGCAAGCCCGCTCCCACAGGGGAACGCATTCCAACGGCGGGAGCGGGCTTGCTCGCGAAGGCTTACTGACAGGCGCTGAAATTACAGGACCTGACGCAGAAAGGCCTGAGCGCGCGGGTCCTTCGGTGCATCGAAGAACTGCGCCGGCGACGCATCTTCCAGCAGTTTGCCGTGATCGAAGAACAGCACCCGATCCGCCACTTCCCGGGCAAAGCCCATTTCGTGGGTGACGCAGACCATGGTCATGCCTTCCACGGCCAGGTTCTTCATCACATCCAGTACTTCACCGACCATTTCCGGATCGAGGGCCGAAGTCGGTTCGTCGAACAGCATCACTTTCGGGTCCATCGCCAGCGCCCGGGCAATCGCCACGCGCTGTTGCTGACCGCCGGACAGACGCGACGGATATTCGCGAGCCTTCTGCGCAATACCGACCTTCTCCAGCAACGCCAGAGCCTTGGCCTCGCTTTCCTTCTGCCCGCGCTTGCGCACGACTTTCTGCGCCAGACAGAGGTTTTCCAGCACGGTCATGTGCGGGAACAGGTTGAAATGCTGGAACACCATGCCGACTTCGCGGCGGTAGGCGTTGACGTCGGTTTTCGGATCGGCCAGTTGCAGGCCGTCGATGCTCACCGAGCCCGAGTCGAACGCTTCCAGGCCATTGAGGCAACGCAAGAAGGTCGACTTGCCGGAACCGGACGGGCCGATCACCACCAGCACTTCGCCCTTGGCGACGGAAGTGGTGACGTTATCCACAGCCCGTACTACCTGGCCACGGGTGTCGAAGACTTTTACCAGATCGCGGACTTCAATCACTTTGCGCGAGCCTCCGCTCAAGCCGGCTGGCGATTTTCGACAGCGGCAGGTTGATCAACAGGTACAGGCCGGCGACGCAGAACAGGATTTCGAACGGCGAGAACGAGGTGGTGATGACTTCGCGGCCACTTTTCAGCAACTCGGTAATCGCAATCACCGACACCAGCGAGGTGTCCTTGACCAGACTGATGAACTGTCCGGCCAACGGCGGCAGCACACGCTTTAACGCTTGCGGCAGCACCACGTGGCGCATCGACTGGCCGGCGCTCAGACCGAGCGAGCGCGCCGCTTCGTTCTGCCCACGGGCGATCGACTGCACGCCGGAACGGATGATCTCGGCCACATAAGCGCCCGTGAACAGCGACAGCGCGGCGATCCCGGCGAACTCCCGGGACAGGTTCATCACCGTGCCGATGAAGAAGTAGAAAATGAAGATCTGCACCAGCAGCGGCGTGCCGCGCACCAGCTCAACGTAGATGCTCGACAGGTCGCGCAGGGTCGGATTGCTCGACAGGCGGCACAGCCCGGTGACCAGACCGATCAGCAGACCGAGTACGCCGGACACCACCGACAGCCACAACGTGGTCCACAGCCCCCACAACAGCGGCCCTGCCGCCCAATGCCGGGTCACACCCACGACGTCGCCTTCGGCCACATCGTCGCCCTGAGCGAATTGCAGGCTATTCTCGTCGACGGTCAGGTGCTGCTCGTCACCGGCGTCGTTGCGCAGGGTGACTTGCGCGCTGCCGCCCTTGCGTACCAGTTCGGTGACGGTGGAGATGTCGGTCGCGCGCTGGGTTTCTTCGGCCTGGTAGGCGAAGTACTGCGGCACGCGGTTCCAGCGCCATTCGTAGGACATCAGCGACGTGGCGTAATACAACGCGCCCGCCAGGCCGACCAGCACCAGCACGGTCAGGACGTGCCAGGGCCATTGGGCTTTTTTCTGTTTCATTGCAGGTTCCGGATTTTGTGTTGCCTTGGAGGCCCTCTTCGCGAGCAAGCCCGCTCCCACAGTGGATTTGTGGTGTTCACACAATCCCTGTGGGAGCGGGCTTGCTCGCGAATGGGGCGACTCGGTCTGACTGACCCAGTGTTATTCCATGTCCTTGAGCCAATCGGTGCTCTTGAACCACTTGTCATGGATGCGATCGTAGGTGCCGTCTTCGTGGATCTGGTGCAGGAAGTTGTTGATGAAGTTGATGCTGTCGTAGTCACCCTTCTTCAGGCCGAAGGCCAGCGGCTCATAGGTGAACGGCTTGTCGAGGAACACCAGTTTGCCGGCGCCGACCTTGCTCACCGCGACCACGTTGTATGGTGCGTCGTAGATGAAGGCGTCAGCCTTGCCATTGACCACGTCGAGCACCGCTTCCTGCTCGTTGTCGTAGCCGTGGTATTTGGCTTTGGCAATCAACTTCTTGGCGACCATTTCACCAGTGGTACCGAGCTTGGAGGTGATGCGGTAGTCGGCGGTGTTCAGGTCTTTATAGGACTTGATGGTGCCTTCCAGCTCCTTGCGGATCAGCAGGGTCTGGCCGACAACGATGAACGGTTCGCTGAAGTTCAGGCGCAGGTTACGCTCCTGGGTCAGGGTCATGCCGCTGCCGATCATGTCGAACTTGTCCGTCATCAAGGCCGGGATAATGCCGTCGTAACCGGTGGAGACCAGCTCCAGCTTGACGCCCATGGCCTTGGACATGGCTTTGAGGATGTCCACTTCGAAGCCGATGATCTCGCCGCGCTTGTTGGTCATTTCGAACGGCATGTAGGTCGGATCCATACCGACTTTCAGCGTGCCGCGTTTGACCGCGTCATCGATTGCACCGGCGTGCGCCGCATTGACTGCAACCAGTGCCGTGACGCCGACCAGCAGCATCGACAGATACTTCTTCATCTTCAAGTCCCCAAAACCATTGCATGTGCGGCGCGAAAACCAGCAGTGATGGGCAAAAATGCCCGGGTGCGCCAATTCGGGGACGGATGCTAACGCACTCGTTCTTTTGCACAAGGGTTATGGACGATTTGTTTAACAATAAAAAAGCCCCGCTGGAGGGCGGGGCTTCTCTTTCAGGCCGGCTGAGCCTGCATGCTCACCGGCCGCAGCGGCAGTAACGGCGCATGCGGATCGGCTTTCACCGACGCACGCCAGGCATCCAGCCACTCGTTGTGACCTTCGGCCCAGACCAGTTCGTGCAGACGCGCCAGGGCTACCGGATCGCTCAGCAGTTGCAGGCGATCATGGTTGCTCAGCGCCGCCGGACCCGCCTTCAAGGCGTGGCGTACACGCTCCTGACGCAGCCACTCGATCGGTTCGGCCTGACCGTGACGGGCCGTCGCCAGCGAGCACGCCAGAGCGTTCTGCTGCGGATCGACCACGGCGCGAATGAAGCCGTCGTTCAGCGCGTGCCAGCGGTTCTCGTGGGTGTACTGGTCGGTCGCCAGCAATGCCTGCGGCGGATTGTATTCCTCAGGGATGAGGAACAGGCTCTCGTCACGGGACTTGAGGCCCAGACCGACACGGCTGGAAATCACCGAGACCGGGATCGACAGCATCAGCGAACCAACGATCGGCACCAGCCACCACAGGAAGCTCGGGTTCAACCAGATCACCAGCAGCGCCCAGCAGAAGCCCAGCAGGGTCTGCGGACCATGGCGCTTGACTGCCTCGCTCCATGGCGTGGAGTCGTCGTCACGCTGCGGCGAGTTCCAGGTCGCGGCCCAGCCGAGGAACGCGGCGAGCACGAAACGGGTGTGGAAAATCATCCGCACCGGCGCCAGCAGCATGGAGAACAGCATCTCCAGCAGCATCGACAGGGTCACCTTGAACTTGCCGCCGAACTCTTTCGCGCCTTTGGCCCAGATCAGGATGATGCTCAACAGTTTCGGCAGGAACAGCAGCACGATGGTCGTCGAGAACAGCGCGATCGCCTTGTCCGGGTGCCATTGTGGCCACAGCGGATAGAGCTGACGCGGTTCAAGGAAGTACTGCGGCTCCATCAACGTGTTCACCGCCAGCAGCGCGGTCGACAGCACCAGGAAGAAGAACCACAGCGGCGCCGACAGGTACGACATCACGCCGGTCAGGAACACCGCGCGGTGCACCGGGTGCATGCCTTTGACCAGGAACAGGCGGAAGTTCATCAGGTTGCCGTGGCACCAGCGACGGTCACGCTTGAGTTCGTCGAGCAGGTTCGGCGGCAGTTCTTCGTAGCTGCCCGGCAGGTCGTAGGCAATCCACACGCCCCAACCGGCACGGCGCATCAGCGCGGCTTCAACAAAGTCGTGAGACAGGATCGCACCCGAGAACGCACCTTTACCCGGCAACGGCGCCAGGGCGCAGTGGTCGATAAACGGCTTCATGCGGATGATCGCGTTGTGACCCCAGTAGTGAGATTCACCCAACTGCCAGAAGTGCAGACCGGCGGTAAACAGCGGGCCATAAACGCGGGTCGCAAACTGCTGCATGCGCGCATAGAGAGTGTCCATGCCCGACGCACGCGGCGCGGTCTGGATGATCCCGGCGTCCGGCGTGGCTTCCATCAAGCGCACCAGACTGGTCAGGCACTCGCCACTCATTACCGAGTCGGCGTCGAGCACGACCATGTACTTGTAGTCACCGCCCCAGCGACGGCAGAAGTCGTCGAGGTTGCCGCTTTTACGTTTCACACGACGGCGACGACGGCGATAGAAGATCTTGCCGAAGCCTTTGGCTTCGCGGCAAACATCCAGCCAGGCCTGTTGCTCAGCAACGCAGATATCGGTGTCGTTACTGTCGCTGAGAACGAAGAAGTCAAAGCGATCCAGATCACCCGTGGCTGCGACCGACTCGAACGTCGCCCGCAGACCGGCAAACACGCGCGGTACGTCTTCGTTGCAGATCGGCATCACCAGGGCGGTGCGTGCGTCTTTGGCAATCGGCTCGTTGCCGGCGCTTTTGCCGGAGATACGGTATTTGTCATGGCCGGTGAGCAACTCGAGGAAGCCCATCAGCGCCGTCCAGAAACCGGCCGAGACCCAGCAGAACAGAATCCCGAACAGGATCAGGATGCTGGTTTGCAGCGCATAGGGCAGCACTTGCGTGGCGGTTTGCAGCAGCGGCTGGTGCAGGACTTCTTCCAGATCGACGAACGACCAGCCCTGGTACGGCATGATGCCTTTCATGTACCAGCCGGCGACGATGGTCTGACCCAGCATCAGCAGCAACAGGATGTAGCGACGGATCGAACCGACGGTGCGCCAGCGCGCGGCCGGCAACACGTTCTCGTCCTTTGGCGGCTGTGGCGGGTTGGTGCGCCCGGTCAGACGACGCCAGCCACGCACCAGAATGTTGGTGCGCCATGGTTCCGGCACGACTTTGGTCCGACGGATCGGCGGCGTCGCCTTCATCGCGACCCGGCCGCTGGCGTCGAGCACCAGCATTTCCGCATCTTCCAGCTCTTCGGCGGTGCTCAGGGTCAGGCGCTTGCCCACCGAAGCCTGAGCGGCTTCGGCAGGGGCGTCGAACGTCGGCGACGACAAGCGCTGGTGCAGTTCGCTGAAGGACTGGCAGCCCGCGAGTTCCGCGCGCTGCTCGTCGGTCATCGGCAGATGCGCCAGATACTCGGACAGAGTCTCTGGCTGTACTTGAGAGTTACTCATCGGCAGGCAACTGATAGCTCCAGGTCTCGGTCAGGACTTCTTCAGTCGGTGCCGATTCCGGTGTGGCTGGGGCCGCGTCTGCAGCCGCTGGCTGCTTGGCGTCTTTGTTGGCCTTGTCCTTGGCATCAGCTACAGGCTTGGCGTCAGCCTGTTTGGCCTCGGCGGCCTTGGCTTCCTTGTCGAGTTTCTCTTGTTGCTTGGCAGCGACCTTGTCGGCCTTGGCGACGGACGAATTGGACGCCGGCACCGATTTCGCCAGATCAGCGGTCACGACTGGCTGTACCAGCGCGGCACGCATCTCGGTCGACTTGCTCGCGTCTTTGATTTTCATCCGCAGGGTCAAACGCCAGCCCTTGGTTTCAGGGTTGTAGCGCACACTGTTCTCAACCAGTTCGGCGTTGTCGCCAACACTGACCTGGCTGCGCACGTCGGCGTCCGGGGTCAGAGCGGCCAGCGATGGACCTTCGAAGTCGACCAGGTAGGCAACGCTGCCATCCGGCTGACGGATCAGGTTCGATTGCTTGACGTCACCGGTCGAACGCAGTGTCTGCGAAACCCAGGCGCTGTCCGGCGCGTGAATCGCCGCTTCGTCCATGGTCCAGTGCAGGCGGTAGGCGAAGTCCAGAGGCTTGCCTGGCTCTGGCATGGTTTCCGGGCTCCAGAACGCAACGATGTTGTCGTTGGTTTCGTCGGCGGTCGGAATCTCTACCAGATCAACAGTGCCCTTGCCCCACTCGCCCTTCGGCTCGATCCAGGCGCTTGGGCGCTTGTCGTAGCGGTCGTCGAGGTCTTCGTAGTGGCTGAAGTCGCGGCCACGTTGCAGCAGACCAAAACCACGCGGGTTCTCGACGCTGAAGTTGCTCACGGCCAGGTGTTTCGGGTTGTTCAGCGGACGCCAGATCCACTCGCCGTTGCCGGCATGGATCGACAGACCGCTGGAGTCGTGCAGTTCACGACGGTAGTTGAGGACTTTCGATGGCTGGTTGGCGCCGAACAGGAACATGCTGGTCAGCGGCGCGATGCCCAGTTTGCCGACCTTGTCACGCAGGAACACCTGCGCCTTGACGTCAACAATGGTGTCGCTGCCCGGACGCAGGATCAGACGATAGGCACCGGTGGCCCGCGGCGAGTCGAGCAGCGCGAAAATCACCAGATGCTTGTCACCCGGCTTCGGCTGTTGAATCCAGAACTCGCGAAAACGCGGGAACTCTTCGCCCGACGGCAGCGCAGTATCAATCGCCAGACCACGCGCCGAGAGGCCGTAGGTGTGGCCCTTGCCGACAACGCGGAAGTAACTCGCGCCGAGCATGGTCATGATTTCGTCTTGCTTGTCGGCCTTGTTGATCGGGTACAGCACACGGAAACCGGCGTAGCCGAGTTGCTCAGTGGCCTTCGGATCGAACTTGAGGTCGCCAAAATCAAAGCGGGTCGGATCGTATTTGATCTCTTCGACGGTGTTCGCGGTGATTTCGTTGATTTTCACCGGCGTATCGAAGTGCATACCCTGGTGATAGAAGGACAGCTTGAACGGGGTCTTCTGATCAGCCCACTCAGCCTTCTCGGTGAGGAAGCGGATTTTCTGATAGTCCGCGAATTTCATCTCACGAAATTCTGTCGGCAGGTTGCTGCGCGGGGCTTCGAACTTCTGCCCGGCCAGCTCTTTAGCCTTGGCCGATACATCGTCAAGATTGAACGCCCAAAGCTGGCCGGCGCTAAGCAGGCACAGGAGCGCCGAGCCCGCTACCAGGGCACTTCGCATGCGTTTGGCAGACATTTTTGCTGCATTACAGGGACTAACAATCACGAGCAACCCTCGCCGAAAACAGATCAAAAAACCAACGGCCAGCTATCTATATGCCAGGTTGGCGAGCATTGTTCCGACTCCGCTGGGGCAAAATGATTCCCCAATCGGATCCAGACAAGTCTCTACCTAAGTCAAAAATGGACCAACGAACGCTGATCCCCATAGCGCGCGATTATCTAGTAGCCCGCGTGACAACGCATCAGGGGTAACAAAGTATTTATCGCGAAAAACGCCTGTTTTCAGTCGAAAAGCCCTTGAAAAGATGTTTCAAGCGCTTTCATGTCTGTAACAGGAAGGTTACCGGGCCATCGTTGACCAGGTGCACCTGCATATCCGCGCCGAATCTACCTGATGCCACAGTGCCATGCATCTGTTTCGCTTTGCTTAATAGATAGTCGAACAATTCCTCGCCCAATGCCGGAGGGGCCGCGCTCGAGAAACTCGGACGCAACCCGCTCTTGGTGTCGGCAGCCAGGGTGAACTGAGAGACCAGCAGCAACCCGCCGCCCACATCCGCCAGGGACAGATTCATCTTGCCCTCGGCGTCACTGAATACCCGATAGTTAAGCAGCTTATGCAGAAGTTTGTCGGCGCTGGTACGCGTGTCGTCGGGTTCGACTGCCACCAGCACCAGCAAACCTTGATCTACCGCGCCGACGATCTCTCCCGCGACTTCGACGCGTGCTCCGCGCACGCGCTGTAAAAGCCCCTTCATGCTTCTTCGGGCGGCAGGTCGAGCAGGCGTCGGGCCATGTTGCTCGCAGCACGCACCAGCGCATCGGTGATACCCGGTTCGGAGGCGGCGTGACCGGCATCGCGGATCACCTGCAGCTCGCTGTTCGGCCAGGCTTGATGCAATTCCCAGGCATTGTCCAGCGGACAGATCACGTCGTAGCGACCATGAATGATCACCCCTGGCAGATGGGCGATCTTGCCCATGTCGCGGATCAGTTGATTCGGTTCCAGGAACGCGTTGTTGGTGAAGTAGTGACATTCGATCCGCGCAATCGACAGTGCGCGCTGCGGTTCGGAGAAGCGATCAACCACCAGCGGGTTCGGGCGCAGCGTTGCCGTGCGCCCTTCCCATGTCGACCAGGCCTTGGCCGCGTGCATCTGGGCGATCTGGTCGTTGCCCACCAGGCGCTTGTGGAAAGCGCTGAGCAGATCGTCGCGTTCATCCAGCGGGATCGGCGCAATGTAGTCCTGCCAGTAATCGGGGAACAGACGGCTGGCACCGGCCTGGTAGAACCACTCGATTTCCTGCGGACGGCAGAGAAAGATCCCGCGCAGGATCAGACCGTGCACGCGCTCCGGGTGGGTTTGCGCATAAGCCAGCGCCAGGGTCGAGCCCCACGAGCCGCCGAACAGCACCCATTTGTCGATGCCCAGTTGCTTGCGGATGCGCTCAAGGTCGGCGACCAGATCCCAGGTGGTGTTGTTTTCCAGGCTGGCATGCGGTGTGGAGCGTCCGCAGCCGCGCTGGTCGAAGGTGACAATGCGATACAGGTTCGGGTCGAAATAGCGACGGCTCTGGGCGTCGCAACCGGCGCCGGGACCACCGTGGATGAACACCACCGGCAGGCCTTCCGGCGAACCGCTTTCGTCGACGTACAGCGTGTGGGTGTCATCGACAGCCAGATCGTGCCGGGCATGGGGTTTGATCTGCGGAAACAATGTCTGCATTGCGCGCTCCGTAAGGGGTCGAGGTCATCCCTGGGGGGACTTCTATTATTCTGCCGTCCGGCATCATAAACCCGATTTACGTCAATGAGCATGCCCGTACGCAGTCACAATTTGTCAGCCATGAACCTCAGCAGGTTTTCGTAGAGCCGCTCGACCTCGGCGACCTGGCCACGCGCGCGCAAACAACCGTGCACCAGCCCTTCGCCGTAATAAAGCGAGGCGTCCGTACCGGCGGCGGACAGATGCTCAACGTAGCGCACGCCGTCGTCGCGCAGCGGATCGAATTGCGCCACGGCGATCCAGGCCGGTGGCAAGCCGCTGAAATCGTCAGCGAGCAGCGGCATGGCATAAGCGTCCGGCTGATGGCTGCCACGCAGGTACAGCGCGCGGTAGTACTCAACGTCAGTGCTGCCGAGCAAGGGCGCATCGGCGCACTCGCTGCGCGACGGCAAGTGATCGCCACCACCCAACCCCGGGTAGATCAGCACTTGGGCCGCCGGCATCGACTCGCCGGCATCACGCAACGCCAGGCACAACGCGGCGGCGAGATTGCCACCGGCGCTGTCGCCGGCCACCAACTGTTTCTGCGGGTCAAACCAGAACGGCCCGCTGCGCAACGCCCGCCAGACACTCAGGCAATCCTCGAACCCGGCCGGGTATGAATGCTCCGGCGCCAGCCGATAATCCACCGCCACCACCATCGCGCCCAACGCCATGGCCAGTTCGAAACAGATGAAGTCGTGGGAGTCGAGCCCACCGACCACCCAACCGCCGCCGTGCAGGTACAGCACGCAGGGCCAGCCGCTGGCCGGTGGGGTAACCGGCGGACGGTACGAACGCACGGGTACGCCGCTCAACTGGAAGTCGACGACCTCCAGCCCTGCCGGCCGCTCAGGCGTGAAAGCCCGACACATGGCGTCATAGGCGAGACGCAGTCCCGCAAGGCCAGTGTCATCACTGACGTAGCCTTCAGTTCTCGCGACGAAGGCTGCCATCGCCGGAGAAAGCGGATAACGACTGATCATTTTTTCAGGCTGGCCTGAACCGCGCCCGCGCCATCCTTGCCCTCGAAACTGCTGACCCCGGCCAGCCAGCGCTGCAGATCCTCGGGGTGTTCACGCAGCCAGTTCTTCGCCACTTCCTGCGGGGTCTTGCGCTCCATGATCGGCACCATCAACTGGCTTTCCTGGGCGGCAGTGAAGGTCAGGTTTTCCAGCAGCCGATGCACGTTCGGGCAACGCTGGGCGTAATCCGGCGCGGTGACGGTGGACACGGTCGCGGCGCCTTCGTTGGGGCCGTAGACGTCTTCACTGCCGGTCAGGTAGGTGATTTTCATGTTGATGTTCATCGGGTGCGGGGTCCAGCCGACGAACACCACGAACTCCTTGCGGTTCACCGCGCGCTGCACGGCGGCGAGCATGCCGGCCTCGCCGGACTCGATGATCTTGAAGTCCTTCAAGCCGAAGTGGTTGGTCTCGATCATGGTTTTGATGGTGGTGTTGGCACCGCTGCCCGGTTCGATGCCGTAAATCTTGCCGCCGAGCTGATCCTTGAACTTCGCGATGTCGGCAAAGGTTTTCAGCCCGGCCGCCGCCACGTAATCCGGCACCGCCAGCGTCGCCTGCGCATCCGAAAGGCTCGGCTTGCCCATGACCTTGATTTGGTTGGCAGCGACGAACGGCGCGATGTTGTTGTCCATCGCCGGTTTCCAGTAGCCGAGGAAGATGTCCAGGCGCTTGTCGCGAATGCCGGCAAAGATGATCTGCTGCACCGCGCTGGTCTGCTTGCTCTCATAGCCGAGGCCATTGAGCAACACGTCGGCCATGCCGCTGGTGGCGATCACATCGGTCCAGTTGACCACGCCCATGCGCACGGTTTTGCAGGACGCGTCGTCATTGGCCATGACGCCGGCGCTCAGCAGCGCGCTGCCGGTGAGGATTAACGCACAACGAGTGAAGAGTTTTTTCATTCGGGAGTTCTCGTGCGGCAGCGGATTATTGTCAGGTCGGTGTCTGTGCACCGTGGCCGCAACATTACGCAGGCGACGAGAGGGAAAGATGAACTGTGGCGACCGGGACTTGCACAGCGGCGACCCTGTTGGAACGCGGAACCTTTGAAAACCCAAGCCCTTGTGGGAGCGGGCTTGCTCGCGAAGGGGTCGTGTCAGTCACCCTTTGAGGCTGACCCATCGCCTTCGCAAGCAAGCCCGCTGCCACCATTGGTCAGGCGGTATAGCGGGATTTGCCCCACGCGAGGAACCCTTGCAACAACTCCTGCAACACCACCCGCGTCGGCTCCGCCAGATCGGCGCGGTAGCGGAACGGTTCGAACTCTTCCATGTAGGTGCACTGGCCCAGCTCCAGTTGCACGGCGTGGATGTTCTCGGCCGGGTTGCCGTAATGGCGGGTGATGTGGCCGCCCTTGAAGCGTCCGTTGAGCACGTGGCTGTAATTGCCGTGGCGCGCACAGATGGCTTCCAGTTGCGTCGCAAGCTGCGGATCGCAACTGGCACCGTTGAAGGTACCGAGGTTGAAGTCCGGCAGTTTGCCGTCGAACAGGTGCGGGATGATCGAGCGAATCGAGTGCGCGTCGAACAACAGCGCGTAACCGAATTCAGCCTTCAAGCGCGCCAGCTCTTGCTGCAAGGTGCGGTGATACGGCGTCCAGACCTGTTCCAGATAGGTCGCACGTTCTGCTTTCGAGGGCTCGTGTCCCTCGCGAAACAGAGGAATGCCATCGAACAGCGTTGCCGGGTACAGGCCGGTGGTGGCGCCGACGTACAACGGCTTGTCGTCGGACGGACGGTTCAGGTCGATGACGAACCGCGAGTACTCGGCAGCCAGGGTACTGGCGCCCAGTTCCTCGGCAAAATCGTAGAGCTGCGGTATGTGCCAGTCGGTGTCCGGCAGGCTTTTCGCGTCCGGGATCAGCCCGGCCTCCACCGCAGGTGTCAGGCGCACGCCGGCATGCGGCATGCTGATCAGCAGTGGCACGCGACCTTGTTTAAAACTCAGAACCTTATCCACAACCGCCCTCCTAGAGACTTGATTCAACGCCGTGACGCACGACGCGTTTGTCCAGATCACCACCGAGCCAGTAAGCCAGGTCCGCCGGACGATCGATGTGCCAGGCGACGAAATCCGCCACCTTGCCGACTTCCAGCGAGCCATGAGTGTCGGCCATGCCCAGCGCTTGCGCGGCATGAATGGTTGCACCGGCCAGGGCTTCTTCCGGAGTCATGCGGAAACAGGTGCAGGCCATGTTCAGCATCAGGCGCAACGACAGCGCCGGTGAGGTACCGGGGTTGAGGTCGCTGGCGATGGCGATTTTCACCTTGTGTTTGCGCAAGGCGTCCATCGGCGGCAACTGGGTTTCGCGCAGGAAGTAGAACGCGCCCGGCAACAGCACGGCGACGGTGTCGGATTTGGCCATGGCGATGGCGTCGTCTTCGTCCATGAACTCCAGATGATCGGCGGACAAAGCCTTGTAGCGCGCGGCAAGACTGGAGCCATGCAGTGACGATAATTGCTCGGCGTGCAGCTTCACCGGTAGACCGAGTTTTTGCGCGGTGATGAACACCCGCTCGACCTGTTCCGGCGAGAACGCCAGGTATTCGCAGAACGCATCCACGGCATCGACCAGCCCTTCGGCAGCCAGCGACGGGAGCATTTCAGCGCAGATGTGATCGATGTAAGCGTCAGCGCGATCCTTGTATTCCGGCGGCAACGCGTGGGCGGCCAGACAGGTGCTGCGCACGCTGATCGGCAGCTCATTGGCGAGGCGACGAATGACCCGCAGGATCTTGCGTTCGCTGGCCAGGTCCAGACCGTAGCCGGACTTCATTTCGACCGTGGTCACGCCGTCGCGCATCAGGCTTTTCAGGCGCTTGGCGGCGCTGGCGAACAGCTCGTCTTCAGTCGCTTCACGGGTGGCGCGTACCGTGCTGGCGATGCCGCCGCCCTGCGCGGCGATCTCGGCGTAGCTGACGCCTTGCAGACGTTTCTCGAATTCGCCGCTGCGGTTGCCGCCAAACACCGTGTGGGTGTGGCAGTCGATCAGGCCGGGGGTGACCCACGCGCCTTGCAGGTCGTTGACCGCCGGGTATTCGCCGGAGGGCAATTGATTACGCGGGCCGATCCACTCGATGTGTGCACCGGACGTCACGATGGCCGCATCCTCGATGATCGAGTAGACGCCCTGCGCCATGGTTGCGACGTGGCAGTGTTGCCAGAGGGTTTTCATCCCAAGTCCTCGTCTTGTTCAAAATCGATTCGCGAGCAGGCTCGTTCCCACAGAGGTACACATTCCTACTGTGGGAGCAGGCTTGCTCGCGAAGAGGCCATCACAGGCTAGGCAAAAGCTTGCCTGGAACCAGCTCGTTCAGACACCGCGAAGCCAGCAGCTCGGTCGCCGCATTGATGTCCGGGGCAAAGAAGCGGTCCTTCTCGTAGAACGGCACTTCGCGACGCAGAATCGCCCGGGCCTGTTCCAGTTTGGTCGAAGTCTTCAGGCCGTTGCGCAGGTCCAGACCTTGCGCCGCCGCCAGCCATTCCACCGCGAGAATCCCGCGGGTGTTTTCGGCCATTTCCCACAGCCGCTTGCCGGCCGCCGGGGCCATCGACACGTGGTCTTCCTGGTTGGCCGAGGTCGGCAGGCTGTCCACCGAATGCGGATGGGACAGTGCCTTGTTCTCGCTGGCCAGTGCCGCCGCGGTCACCTGGGCAATCATGAAACCGGAGTTCACGCCGCCATTGGCCACCAGGAACGGCGGCAGTTGCGACATGTGCTTGTCCATCATCAGCGAGATACGACGTTCGCTCAGGGAACCGATTTCAGCGATGGCCAGCGCCATGTTGTCAGCGGCCATGGCCACTGGTTCGGCGTGGAAGTTGCCGCCGGAAATCACATCGCCTTCAGCGGCGAATACCAATGGGTTATCCGACACGGCGTTGGCTTCGACCACCAGCACTTCGGCAGCCTGACGGAACTGGGTCAGGCAGGCGCCCATGACTTGCGGCTGGCAGCGCAGCGAGTACGGGTCCTGGACCTTTTCGCAGTTCTGGTGCGAATCGGAGACTTCGCTGCGCTCACCCAGCAGATCGCGATAGGCAGCAGCGGTGTCGATCTGGCCTTTCTGACCACGGGCGGCGTGGATGCGCGCATCGAACGGCGAGCGCGAGCCCAAAACGGCTTCAACGGTCAGGCCGCCCAGCGCCAGCGCGCCGGCAAACAGATCTTCACCTTCGAACAGACCGCGCAGCGCGAATGCGGTGGACACCTGCGTGCCGTTGAGCAGCGCCAGACCTTCCTTCGCCGCGAGGGTCAGCGGGGTCAGACCGGCGACTTTCAGCGCTTCGGTCGCTTCCATCCACTCGCCCTTGTAACGCGCCTTGCCTTCGCCCAGCAGCACCAGCGACATGTGCGCCAGCGGTGCCAAGTCACCGGATGCGCCGACCGAACCTTTCAGCGGAATGTGCGGGTAAACCTCGGCATTGATCAGGGCGATCAGCGCGTCGATCACCACGCGACGAATGCCGGAGAAACCACGGCTGAGGCTGTTGACCTTGAGCACCATGATCAGGCGCACCAGCTCATCGCTGATCGGCTGGCCGACGCCGGCAGCGTGGGACAGCACCAGCGAACGCTGGAGGTTTTCCAGGTCTTCACTGGCGATGCGGGTCGAGGCCAGCAGGCCGAAACCGGTGTTGATGCCGTAGGCGGTGCGGTTCTCGGCGAGAATTTGTTCGACGCAGGCGACGCTGGCTTCGATCTGCGCCGAGGCGCTGTTGTCGAGGGTCAACTTGACCGGGTGCTGGTAGACGTCACGCAGTTGCGCCAGGCTCAGTTGGCCGGGAATCAGGTTCAGCGCAGTCATTAAAATGCTCCTGTTTAGGCATTGTTATTAACTACCAGTCGCTCCGGAGCATTCCGTTATCCGTCGCTTCTCGTCTTGTGGACGATCCGCGCCTTGGCACGCTGGTATGGGTATTGTCAGTGCAGATTCGGTAACACGTTGTGCAGCGAATTCGAGTCTTTCAAGACGCTCGCGGCGGCGGCGATATCCGGCGCCAGCCAGCGATCCTGATCGTAAGCCGGGACGGTTTCGCGCAGCAGTCGCCACGCCCGGTCAGTGCCCGCGCCAAAGCGCTGCTCCTTGAGGAATTCAAAGGCCTGCGCCGCCAGCAGGTACTCGATGGCGAGGATCTGCGTGCAGTTTTCCAGGGCACGGTGCAGCTTCAGCGCGGCGCTGGTGCCCATGCTCAGGTGGTCTTCCTGCAGGCCCGAGGTGACGTAGTTGTCGAGCACGGCTGGTTGCGCCAGCTGGCGGTTTTCCGCACACAGCGAGGCGGCGACGTATTGCACGATCATCATCCCCGAGTTCACCCCCGGGTTGGCCACCAGAAAAGCTGGCAGACCGCTGACATGCGGATTCACCAGACGATCAAGGCGACGCTCGGCGATCGAGCCGATTTCGGCCATGGCAATCGCCAGCACGTCCGCTGCCATCGCCACGGATTGGCCGTGCGGGTTGGCTTGCGACATCACCCGGAAGCTATCTGGTGTGCCCAGCAGCAACGGGTTGTCGGTGCAGCCGTTAAGTTCGGCTTCGACCTGCTTGATCGCGTGATCCAGTTGATCGCGCGCGGCGCCATGCACCTGCGGGATCGAGCGGATGCTCAGCGCATCCTGAGTGCGAATGCCTTTGCTCGCCGCGATCACTTCACTGCCATCAAGCAATGCGCGCAGATTGATACCGACCTGTTGCATGCCCGGGTGCGGCTTGAGCGCGATGATCTCGGCGTCGAATGCGGCGATCTGGCCGCGCTGGGCTTCGAAGCTCATCGCGCCGATCACATCGGCCCATTGCACCAGCCGCGTCGCATCGGCAATCGCCAGACAGCTGAGGCCGGTCATGCACGGTGTGCCGTTGACCAGGCACAAACCATCTTTCGCACCGAGTTGCACCGGTTGCAGACCCGCTTCGGCCAGCGCCTGTTGCGCCGAGGTGATTTGTCCGCGATAGCTGACATTACCCACACCCAGCAACGCGATGCCGATGTGCGCCATGTGGGTCAGGTAACCCACCGAACCCTGCGACGGAACCTGCGGGGTGATGCCGCGATTGAGCAACGCCAGCAGCCCTTCGACCACGCGGCGATGAATGCCGGATTTGCCGTGGCTGTAGTTGTGGATCGCGGCGCAGATGATCGCGCGGGTCTGCTCATCGGGCAGCACCGGGCCGACGCCGCAGGCGTGGCTGAGCAAGGTGTTGCGCGACAACTGGCTGAGTTGTTCGTCTTTGAGCGAGACGTTGGACAGACCACCCAGACCGGTGTTGACGCCATAAGCACGCTCGCCGCTTTCGACGATGCGCTGGACGATGCCCTGAGCGTTTTCGATGCGCGCCCAGGTCTGGGCCGACAGCTCGAGCTGCGCGCCGTGACGGGCTACCGCGACCACATCCTGCCAACGCATCGGGGCGTCGGCGATAACGATTTTTTCAGCCTGGGACATCATTGACCTCTTACCCGAATATTGATGCAGCTCTGCCGACGCCTTCGCGAGCAAGTCCGCTCCCACATTGGATCTGTGCCGAACACAAATTTTAAATACACCAACTATCCAATGTGGGAGCAGGCTTGCTCGCGAAAAGGTCGGCACAAACGCCGCGAATCTCTTAAACCACCGCCGCCCGCCGCTGCACGAATCGGTCGACATACTCATCCGCCGGCGAATGCAGGATCTCGCGCGGCGTGCCGACCTGAATCAGACGGCCGTCCTTGAGGATCGCGATGCGGTTGCCGATGCGCACGGCCTCGTCGAGGTCGTGGGTGATGAAGACGATGGTCTTGTGCAGGGTCTTTTGCAGCTCCAGCAACTGGTCCTGCATCTCGGCGCGGATCAGCGGGTCGAGTGCACTGAACGCTTCGTCCATCAGGATGATGTCGGTGTCTGCCGCCAGTGCCCGGGCCAGGCCCACACGCTGACGCATGCCGCCGGAGAGCTGATGCGGGTATTTGTTTTCGTAGCCCTTGAGGCCCACGGTGTTGATCCAGTGCAGCGCGCGTTCCGAGCACATCTGCTTGCTCTCGCCGCGCACTTTCAGGCCGTAGGCGACGTTCTCCTGCACGGTTTTGTGCGGCAGCAGGCCGAAGCTCTGGAACACCATGCTGATCTTGTGCCGGCGAAATTCGCGCAGGGCCTCCATGTCGTATTGCAGGATGTCCACGCCGTCGACCAGGATTGCGCCACTGGTCGGGTCGATCAGACGGTTGAAGTGACGCACAAGGGTCGATTTGCCGGAGCCGGACAGGCCCATGATCACGAAGATCTCACCGGTACCGATGCTCAGCGACAGGTCGTTGACCCCGACCACGCAACCGGTCTCGTTCAGCACCTGATCCTTGGTCTTGCCCTGGCCGACCATCGCCAGTGCGTCCTTGGCGCGGTTGCCGAAAATCTTGAAGACGTTTTTGACTTCGATCTTGCTCACGGTTGCGTTGCTCATTTGCTCACCTCATGCCGTGGCCGACCGTACGCCTGAGTAATGCGGTCGATGACCACTGCGAGAATCACGATCGCCAGACCGGCCTCGAGACCGCGTCCGACGTTGAGGGTCTGAATCCCCACCAGCACATCTTCACCCAGACCGCGGGCGCCGATCATCGAGGCGATCACCACCATCGACAGGGCCATCATGGTGGTCTGGTTGATCCCAGCCATGATGCTTGGCAGCGCCAGCGGCAGTTGCACGCCGAACAGTTGCTGCCAGCGGTTGGCACCGAACGCGTTGATCGCTTCCATGACTTCGCCGTCGACCTGGCGAATACCCAGATCGGTCAGGCGAATCAGCGGTGGCGCGGCGTAAATGACGGTGGCGAAAATCGCCGGGACCTTGCCCAGGCCGAACAGCATCAGCACCGGAATCAGGTACACGAAGCTGGGCATGGTCTGCATGATGTCGAGCAGCGGCATCAGCACCGAACGCAGGCGATTGCTGCGTGCCGAGAGAATCCCCAGCGGAATGCCGATCAGCACCGAAATGATCGTCGCGACCATCATCAGCGCCAGGGTCTGCATGAGCTTGTCCCACAGGCCGACAGCACCCACGAGGAACAGCAGACCGACGATAACGGCGGTGGTCAGCACTTTGCGCGTGGCGTGCCAGGCCACGACGCCGACGATCGCCAGCATCAACCACCACGGCGCTGCACGCAGCAGGCCTTCGAGGTTGACGATGGCCCATAGCAGGGTGTCCGAGATGTGGCGGAACACATCACCGTAGTTGGTGACCAGCGAATCGACCCAACCGTTGACCCAGTCGGCGATGGAAAAGGTAAAGCTTTCGGGAAACATAAGAGACTCTCAATCAAGGGGTTGCGATCAAGCACCCGGCTGCCGTTGCCGACAGCCGGAGAAGCTCAACCTACAAGGCCGCGTCGATTTTCTTGGCTGCGTCGTCGCTCACCCATGCGTGCCAGACTTCAGGATGTTCCTTGAGGAAGATTTTCGCCAGTTTTGGCGACTCGATACGTTCCTTCGCCATGCGTCCCAGGTTCTGGTTCAGCAGGTCGATCGGCAGGTTGACCTTCTCCAGCACGGCCACCAGCTCCGGGGCTTGCTCGTGGAAAGTTTTCGACAGGCCGACCTTGATGCTCACGGTCTTGTCGACGCCTGGTTTCTCTTCGAGTTTGACCGCGTCGATCTGGCCCATCAGCGGGGTTGGCGACCAGTAGTAGAACAGGATCGGCTCACCACGCTTGTAGCTCGACAGTACCGCCGCATCCAGCGCAGGGCCGGTGCCCGGGCGGAAGTTGGTGTAGGTGTTTTCCAGACCGTAGCTTTTGAGCATTTCGCTGTTGTCCAGCTCACAGGTCCAGCCGGCCGGGCAGTTGTAGAAACGGCCCTTGGACGGCTCTTCAGCGTCTTTGAAAATGGCCGCGTATTTGCCCAGGTCGGCAATGTTTTTCAGCTCTGGCGCTTTCGGCTCAAGCTTGCGCTTGGCGTCGCCTTCGATCACGTAGCGCGGCACGTACCAGCCTTCGACCGCGCCGACGATCGGCGCACCGACACCGACGACCTTGCCGGCCTTCTCGGCCTTGTTCCAGACCTCGCTGCGGCCGACCCATTCTTCGGCGAACACTTGAATATCGTTGCTGCTCAGGGCGTTCTCCATGGTGATGGAGTTGCCCGGCAGGCTGTCGGTCTTGCAGTCGTAACCTTTCTCCAGCACCACTTGCAGCACGTCGGTCAGCAGCATGGCGCTTTCCCAGTTCAGCCCGGCGAATTTCACCGGTTTGCCCGATTCGCACCAGCCGGCGGCTTGCGTCGCACCGGCACTGGCCAACAGGCCCATGGACAGCAGTGTGGTCAGCAGGGTCTTGTTCGATTTCATTGTTGTGACGCTCCTAATCATGAGTTGGCTTACGGCAGTCAAGAGGCATCCAGCCCTGTCCACGTCCAATCAGGCCTGCGCCGCAGCGCGACCGGCCCCACTTGCTTTAGGTTGTACAACGCTGTTCTGCTCGACCGGCAGAATCAGTTGATCGGGCACCGAGCCGTGCCATTTTTTTGCGCACACGTAATACAGGGCGGCAGGCAGCACCAGACCGATGATCCAGGAGATGTCCACGTCACCGAGGGCCGCTACGAGCGGGCCGGTATAGAACTTGGTGGAGATGAACGGCAGCTGCACCAGCACGCCGAACACATAGACGCTGATCCCGAGCAGGTTCCAGCGGCCATAACGACCGTTCGGGTCGGCCAGCGCCGGTACGTCATAGCGCTCACGGGTGATGCAGTAGTAGTCCACCAGGTTGATCGCGCTCCACGGCGTGAAGAACGCCAGCAGGAACAGGATGAAAGACTTGAACGCACCGAGGAACGAGTGCTGGCCGAGCAACGCGATCAGGGTCGCCGCACTGACGATCCCCAGTACGAACACCAGGCGCTGCATGCGCGAGACCGTCAGGTGGCCACGAAAACCGCTGATGATGGTGGCGATGCACATGAAGCTGCCGTAGGAGTTCAGCGTCGAGATGGTCACCTTGCCGAACGCGATGCTGAAGTACAGCAGCGCCGCGGTGGCACCGGTGCCGCCCAGTCCTACGATGTAAGCCACTTCATGCCCGGCGAACTGGCCGTTGGCCGAAGCCGCCGCGAACACGCCGAGAACCATCGCCACCTGGGCACCGATGACCGAGCCTGCGCCAGCGGCGAAGAAGGTTTTCACCGAGGAAATCTTGCTTGGCAGGTAGCGCGAATAGTCAGCCACATACGGGCCAAAGGCGATCTGCCAGGACGCTGCGAGCGACACGGCCAGCAAGAAGCTGCTCCAGCTGAAGTGGCGGATCTGCAACAGCGCGCCAACGTCAACCTGGCTCAGCAGACGACTGAACAGGTAAACGAAAGCGATCACGCCGATGACGCTGGCAACGCGGCCAATCCAATGGATCACCCGGTAACCGAGCACCGTGACCACCACGATGACACTGGCGAAAAGAAGGATGCCGACAGTGTCGCTGACGCCGAACAACTGGCCCAGCGCCTGACCCGACAACACCGTACCGGTCGCGGTGAAACCGAGGTACATCAGGCACACCAGTACGATCGGTATCGCTGCACCATAAACCCCGAACTGCACGCGGCTGGAGATCATCTGCGGCAGGCCCAGCTTCGGCCCTTGCGCCGCGTGCAGCGCCATGACGCCGCCGCCCAGCAGTTGACCGATCAACAAACCGATCAACGACCAGAACACATCACCGCCCAGCACCACGGCCAAAGCCCCGGTGACAATCGCGGTGATTTGCAGGTTGGCACCCATCCACAGGGTGAACTGACTGAATAGACGACCGTGTCTTTCCGCTTCCGGGATGTAGTCGATCGAACGCCTTTCGATCAACGGTTTGTTGCCTGCACGATCGGGGTTAACAGCCATGATTCAACCTCTGTGGATTGTTATTCGAGTTCACTGAGCGTCTTGCGCGGGCTGCTGTTGGTGGGAGCGGGCTTGCTCGCGAAGGGGTCGACACATTCAAAACATGTGCTGACTGATCCAACGCATTCGTGAGCAAGCCCACTCCCACCAACAGCAATTCCCACGACTTTTACGTTTATTTACCGGTAATCATTGGCAGGTTCAGGCCCTGCTCCCTGGCGCAGTCGATGGCGATCTGGTAACCGGCGTCGGCGTGGCGCATGACGCCAGTGGCCGGGTCGTTGTGCAGCACGCGCGCAATACGCTCGGCCGCTTCGTCAGTACCGTCGCAGACGATCACCATGCCCGAGTGCTGGGAGAAACCCATGCCCACGCCACCGCCGTGGTGCAGCGAGACCCAGGTCGCGCCGCTCGCGGTGTTCAGCAGGGCGTTGAGCAGTGGCCAGTCGGAGACGGCATCGGAGCCGTCCTGCATCGATTCGGTTTCGCGGTTCGGGCTGGAGACCGAGCCGGAGTCGAGGTGGTCGCGACCGATCACGATCGGCGCCGACAGCTCGCCGCTACGGACCATTTCGTTGAACGCCAGACCGAGCTTGGCGCGCAGGCCCAGGCCGACCCAGCAGATACGTGCCGGCAAACCCTGGAAGCTGATGCGCTCGCGGGCCATGTCCAGCCAGTTGTGCAGGTGGGCGTCGTCCGGGATCAGTTCCTTGACCTTGGCGTCGGTCTTGTAGATGTCCTGCGGATCACCCGACAGCGCCGCCCAGCGGAACGGGCCGATGCCACGGCAGAACAGCGGACGGATGTAGGCCGGGACGAAACCCGGGAAGTCGAAAGCGTTCTCGACGCCCTCTTCCTGGGCCATCTGACGGATGTTGTTGCCGTAGTCGAAGGTCGGGATGCCTTGTTTCTGGAACGCCAGCATGGCTTTGACGTGCACCGCCATCGACTGCTTGGCGGCTTTGATCACGGCGGCCGGTTCGGTCTTGGCGCGGGCGCGGTATTCGTCCCAGGTCCAGCCCGCCGGCAGGTAGCCGTTGAGTGGGTCGTGGGCGCTGGTCTGGTCGGTGACCATGTCCGGACGCACGCCGCGCTTGACCAGTTCCGGCAGGATTTCAGCAGCGTTGCCCAGCAGCGCGATGGAGATCGCCTTGCCTTCTTGGGTGTATTTGGCGATGCGCGCCAGGGCGTCGTCGAGGTCTTTGGCCTGCTCGTCGACGTAGCGGCTTTTCAGGCGGAAATCGATGCTCACCTGCTGGCATTCGATGTTCAGCGAGCAGGCACCGGCCAATGTTGCAGCCAGTGGCTGGGCGCCGCCCATGCCGCCGAGGCCGGCAGTCAGCACCCATTTGCCGGTGAGGTTGTCGTTGTAGTGCTGGCGACCGGCTTCAACGAAGGTTTCGTAGGTGCCCTGGACGATGCCCTGGCTGCCGATGTAGATCCAGCTGCCGGCGGTCATCTGGCCGTACATGGCCAGGCCTTTGGCGTCGAGTTCGTTGAAGTGTTCCCAACTCGCCCAGTGCGGCACCAGGTTGGAGTTGGCGATCAGCACGCGTGGGGCGTTGGCGTGGGTCTTGAACACGCCGACCGGCTTGCCGGACTGCACCAGCAGGGTCTCGTCGTCGTTCAGATGGGTCAGGCTTTCGACGATCTTGTCGTAGCACTCCCAGTTGCGCGCCGCGCGACCGATACCACCGTAGACCACCAGCTCTTTCGGGTTCTCGGCCACTTCCGGGTCGAGGTTGTTCATCAGCATGCGCAGCGGGGCTTCGGTCAGCCAGCTCTTGGCGGTCAGCGTGTTGCCGCGCGATGCACGAATTTCGACGTCACGATACTTCGTAGGTTTCTGGGTATTGTCAGTCACGAAAAAGACTCCTCAGCGATCAATTCAAACCAACCCTGGCGGTGGGCAAGCGGCTTGTGCACTTCAATGCGCGACAAGCGAATCAGGGACGCTGCGGAGAACCTCTAACGACTCATACGCATACGTCTTTACTTGTACATACAAGCATATGC